>OZ240205.1:0-1702500 GCA_965197395.1 Vicinamibacterales bacterium
CTGGTTCGAAGGGCTGCCGGGTGAAGTTGTGGCCGTCGTACACGGGCCCGGACCACGTGGCGGTGCCACCCGCATCCACGACAGCGTTGGCGGCCGCCTCGATGCGGTCCGGCGGCAGCGTGGTGATGTCGCCGACGTTGTCCGCATGCAGACCCAGTTGGTCCACCACCGCAGCGGCCCCCTCGGCGGCCTTTTCCGCGCTCATGTTGGCCAGCCGCGCGCCGCTCTGCACGACGGCTCGATGGAACAGTCCCTTGGCCTGATCCATGGCCATGAGCACGCTGACCTTGGCGCCGCCACCGGACTCCCCGAAAATGAGCACGTTGTCCGGATCGCCCCCGAAGGCGGCGATATTGTCTCGGACCCACTCCAGTGCCAGCACCAGATCCAGGATGCCGGCATTGCCCGAGTCGGCAAAGCGTTCGCCGAGCTCCGCCAGATACAGATGACCGAAGATGTTCAACCGGTGATTGACCGTGACCACCACCACGTCGCCGCGCCGGGCCAGGCGGGTGCCGTCGTATTCGATGCTGGAGCCGGAACCCGAGGAGAAACCGCCGCCGTGCAGCCAGACCATCACCGGGCGTTTGCCGCCGTCGTCCAGCGCGGGTGTCCACACGTTCAGGAACAGACAGTCCTCGCTGAGCTGCGGCGTCGGACCACGGGCCCAGGATGCGTATAGGGGGGGGCTGACGCCGAGGGTCTGCCGCGCCGAGTTGCCGTACTCCAGCGCGTCGGCGACGCCGTCCCAGGGTTGCGGCGCACGCGGAGCCTGAAAACGTGTGGTTGCGGTGTCGGCGCCGTAGCGCATACCCTTGAAGACTAGGATGTCGTCGTCGAGGGCGCCCCGTACCCGACCGTGTTGCGTCGCGGCGACGGGTCTCGTATTGGTCTGCGCCGGGTCGGCTGCGGCAGGCGGTTCGGGGTTTCGTGGTTCGCTGCACCCCCACAGCCCGCACAGGCTCAGCGCCACCAGCAGGTGACGTGCTCGGATCATGGTACTCTCGCCGCCGCCGTCTCGGCGAGACCGTGGAACTCAAGCCGACGGTGGCTTCGAGTCCGCGTCTCGCGTGCCTCGTGGTCGCGGGCGTGCTGTGCCTCGTCCCTGCGCTGCTCACGCCCAGGACGGGGCGACAGACGGCGAGTGGCCCACCTACGCCGGGGACCTCGGGGGCACGAAATACTCACCACTCGATGCTGACGCTCACCCACAACACGACTTGATATGACGGTCATATAGTGAGATTGTAGACCACGAGTTGGTCAAGTTCAGCGGCCAGCTCTTCTAGAGGCTTTGCCAAGCGCCCCAGTTTTCGATCGGCGCTGCTGGGGGTGGATTATTGAGCCCCGAGGTTGACGACAATGTTCAGGGCGACCATCGGCTGCATCGGCATCGGGTTGACTCTGGGAGCTTCGCTGCAGGCGAGTGAATGGCACGTCCGCCAGACGTCCGCAAGCCGACCACCAGTACGTCACCAGGCTTCGGGCCTCATACCGGCGGCCGTGTCGCCGCAGCGCGCTTTCCTCGATCGGTACTGTGTCACCTGCCACAACCAGCGATCGGAAACAGGGCAGGAAACCGGGCTCATGCTGGACAGGATCGACGTGGCCGCCGCTGGCACAAGCCCACAGGTCTGGGAAAAAGTGGTGGACAGGCTTCGCAGCGGCACGATGCCGCCGGCCGGAATGCCGCGGCCGGACAAGGCCGCTTACGACTCCATCGCCTCATGGCTGGAGGCGGCGCTCGACCGCGCGGCTGTGGCCAACCCCAATCCCGGCAGGAAGGCGGCAGTCCATCGCCTCAACCGGGCCGAATACAGCAACGCGATCCGCGATCTGTTGGGGATTGACGTTGATGCCGGATGGCTGCCCCCGGACGATTCGGGCTACGGCTTTGACAACATTGCGGAGGTGCTCTCGGTCTCTCCGGCGCTGCTGGAACGCTACATGTTGGCCGCCGGCAAGATCAGTCGCCTCGCGATCGGAGATGCTTCCATCCGTCCGGTTAGCCAGACGTACACGGTTCCCCTGGGGGTCTTGCAGAGCGACCGCATGAGCGAGCAGCTCCCGTTCGGGTCGCGGGGCGGCATTGCCGTCCGCCATTATTTCCCGGCCGACGGCGAGTACGTTTTCAGAATCAAGATGCAAAGGACCCATACCAACCAGATCCGCGGTCTCGACGAACCGAATCAGGTCGAGGTCCGCCTGGATCGCAAGAGGATCAAGGTATTCACGATTGGTGGTGAGGGGCCGCTTGCCCCGTGGACGCTTCTGCGGCCCGGTTCGCACTACGAGCAGACGGCGGATGCCGGCTTGGAAGTCCGCGCTCCCGTGAAGGCGGGTACCAGACAGCTGGGGGTCTCGTTCCTCAAGACAAGCTCCGCGCCAGAAGGGGTGCTGGAGCCGCGGCTGGGTGTTTACAGCTACCCATATTATTCCCATCGGGAAGGTGAGATGGGCGTTGACAGCGTCCAAATCAGTGGGCCCTATGGCGTCACGGCGTCAGGGGAAACGCCCGGCCGCCGCCAGATTTTCGTGTGCTACCCGAACAGTGGCGAGAACGAAGAGTCCTGCGCCACAAAGATTCTCTCCACGCTTGCCAGGCGAGCGTATCGCCGGCCCGTGACGGATCACGACGTCCGGACGCTGCTCAGCATTTACACGGTTGGCCGAGGCAAGGGAAGCTTCGAATCGGGAATCGAGCTCGCCCTTCGAGCCATACTGGTTGACCCGGATTTTCTGTACCGCGTCGAACGCGATCCGGTGAACGTGGCACCAGCGACTCCGTATCGTCTGAGCGGGGTCGAACTCGCCTCCCGGTTGTCGTTTTTCCTTTGGAGCAGTATCCCTGACGACGAGCTCCTCGACCTTGCCGCTCGAGGACAGCTCGAAGATTCGACGGTCTTGGAACAACAGGTGCGCCGCATGCTGCGGGATGCCCGCTCGAAGGCGCTGGGGGACAACTTCGTCGGACAGTGGCTGTGGCTGCGCAACATTCGTGGACACACGCCGAACCCGGACTTGTTTCCCGACTTCGACGGTAATCTGCGTGAAGCCTTTCAGCGTGAGACAGAGCTGTTCATAGAGAGTCAGCTGCGCGAGGATCGTAGCCTCGTTGACTTGTTGGCGGCGAACTACTCGTGGGTCAACGAGCGGCTGGCCCGGCACTACGGGATACCGAATGTATACGGGAGCCACTTTCGGCGCGTGACCTTCAGCGATAACACGCGTGGCGGCCTGTTAGGGCAGGGCAGTCTCCTGACGGTGACGTCATATACTCACCGGACCTCCCCAACGGTGCGCGGTAAATGGGTGCTCGAAAACCTCCTAGGCGCGCCACCGCCACCGCCGCCCCCGAACGTGCCCGCTCTGGAGGAAAACAGCGGTGAGGGTGGTACGTCGCTCTCGGTACGCGAGCGTACGGAACAACATCGGACAAATCCCGTGTGTGCGAGTTGCCATGCGGCGATGGACCCGCTGGGCTTCGCCTTGGAAAACTACGACGCCATCGGCCGGTGGCGCAGCACCGACGGGGGGAACAACCCGATCGATGCGTCAGGGGTCCTGCCGGACGGCACCACGTTTCAGGGTCCGGCTGGCCTCCGGACGACGTTGCTGAACCGTCGCGAAGAACTGGTTGCGACGATCACTCGAAAGCTGCTCACCTATGCTCTCGGTCGAGGGCTCGAGTACTACGATGCGCCAGCCGTCCGCAAGATCGCACGCGAGGCCGCGTCCAGTGATTACCGCTGGTCGGCAGTTATTCTCGGTATCGTCAAGAGCACGCCTTTTCAGATGAGGAGCTCATCAGAATCATGATCGTCACCCAAAAGCACCTACCTCGTCGCACGTTTCTTCGCGGCATTGGCGCGAGCTTGGCGTTGCCCTTGCTGGACGGGATGGTCCCGGCCTTTGCCGCCCTTCGCAACAGTCCGGCGAGACCGGTCTGCCGCCTGGGCGTGGTGTACGTGCCGAACGGGATCTTGATAGACGCCTGGGATCCTGGCCCCGAGGGCGCCGCGTTCGAGCTCAAGCAGACTCTAGAGGCGCTGGCCCCCTTTCGGGATCGCACGCTTGTGCTGAGCGGGCTCTGCAATAAGGAAGCAGACCCCCGGCAGGGCGAAGGCGCCGGAGATCACGCGCGCGCGTCCGGTGCCTTCCTATCGGGCGCTCACCCGAAGAGGACGGAGGGTGCCGAACCTCCTCAGGCGGGCGTGACGATGGACCAAATCGCGGCACGGGCGCTAGGTGAGCATACCCAACTGGCGTCGCTCGAACTCGCGCTGGAGCCCAAGGATGTCGTGGGCGCCTGCGACCCCGGCTATAGCTGCGCATACGCCAACACGATCTCGTGGCGGACTCCCACAACGCCGCTACCGATGGAGAACGACCCGCGCGCGGTCTTCGAACGCCTCTTTGGCGGTACCGACAGCACGGACGTGGCGGCGCGGCTGGCCCGCATTGCGGAGGACCGAAGTGTCCTCGATGTGGTGACCCAGAAGGTGGCTCACCTCAAGAGGACGCTCGGACCCCACGACCGAACCAAGATCGACGCGTATCTGGAAGCGATTCGCGATGTGGAGCGGCGCACGCAAAAAGCCGAGGAACAGAGCGCTAGGGAGTTGCCGGCGGTCGAGCGGCCAGGGGGCATTCCGCCCACGTTTACCGAGCACGCGAAGCTGATGTTCGACCTGCAGCTCCTCGCGTATCAGGCGGACCTGACCCGCATCATCACCTTCATGGTCGGCCACGAGACCGGCGCTCGGTCCTACCCCGAGATCGGGGTCGTCGAGCCGCATCACCCGCTGTCGCACCACGGCCGAAATCCGGACAAAATGCAGAAGCTCGCCAAGGTCGACGCCTATCACGTCAAGACACTCGCCTACTACCTGGAGAAACTTGCAGCGACGCCCGATGGCGACGGCTCGCTGCTGGATCATGTGATGATCCTGTATGGCTGCGGTATGAGCGACGGCAGTCGGCATGACCACCACAACCTCCCCCTTCTATTGGCTGGTGGAGGCGCAGGCAGCCTCAAGGCAGGGCGTCACATCCGATATCCACATGAAACGCCGGTAACGAATCTGTACTTGACCCTGCTGGATAAACTGGGAGTTCCCACGGAGGCCATGGGCGACAGTACCGGCAAGGTGGAACATCTTTCCGGTGTCTGATCGCCTCTACCGTTGGTCTAAGTCCGCGACCGCGTGGGCGTAGCGGAGGGACCTTTCATCGAACTGCGGCGAGAGGAGCGAGGGAGACGTGCGGATGCGCATCATTAGTACAGGGCTGCGTGGTTGGTGGCTGGCGCCGATCTTGGGGGTCGCGAGCGTTGCTGCAGCGGGCGACGACCTCAGGCTCGTGGAGGCGGTCGAGACGCGGAACGGGGAGGCAGTGCGTGCCCTGCTGAAACAGCAGGTCGACGTGAACACGCCTCAGCCCGATGGCGCGACGGCGCTTCACTGGGCGGCGCACTGGGATGATCTGGAAACGGCGGATCTCCTGCTCCGCGCGGGCGCCAACGTGAACGCCGCGAACGACTGGGGCGTCCGTCCGCTATCGCTCGCCTGCTCCAACGCGAACGCGGCCATGGTCGAGAGGCTGCTGGCGGCCGGGGCTGCTCCGAATGCCCCGCTCTTGACCGGCGAGACTGCGCTCATGACGGCGGCCCGCTCGGGGAATCCGGGGGTGGTGAGAGCGCTGTTGGCCCACGGCGCAAACGTCAACGCGAGAGAAACCGAGGGGCAGACCGCGCTGATGTGGGCGGTGGAGAACCGACATCCGGACGTTGCGCGGACGCTGCTCGAGCACGGGGCAGACGTCCACGCCCGTTCGACGGGTGGGTTCACGCCGCTGCTCTTTGCGGCCCGGCAGGGCGATCTGGCCTCTGCCCAAGTCCTGTTGGCCGCGGGAGCGAACCCGAATGAGACCGCGACGGCGTCTCAACCGCGTGTGCCTGGGGGCAGACCAGCGACAGCGGATGGCAGCAGCCCTCCGCTCGTGGTGGCGAGCGCCAGCGTCGAGGCAATCACGATCAGCGGCTTCAAAGTTGTGCCGCGTCCCAGCGGACACGAGGCGGTCGCGTTGTTCCTGCTGGAGAACGGCGCCGACCCGAACATGGCCGACAGCAGAGGATTGACAGCCTTGCATGCCGCGGTCGAAACAGGCAGGCTGCAATTGGTGAAAGCGCTCCTGGCGCGCGGAGCAAACCCGAATGCTCGACTTGTGAAAGAGCCGCCTCATGGTCGCGGCGAAATCCTCTCCCGCGATGGGGACGTCGGCGCAACGCCGTTCTGGCTCGCCGCCAGAGCCGCCGAGGTCGACATCATGCAAGCGTTGGCGGCCGGCGGCGCCGATCCGAACCTCGGGGCGGCGGATAACACCACGCCGCTGATGGCGGCGACGGGACTCAGTCAGAACATTGCCGCGCGCGTGCGCACCATTAGCGAGAGCCAGTTTCTGGAAGCCGTCAAAGTGGCGGTGGAACTGGGCGCCGACGTCAATGCAGCCAACGACCGCGGGAAAACTGCCCTGCACGGGGCCGCTGGCGTGGGAGAGAGCACAATCATTCAGTTCCTGGCGGACAAGGGCGGCAACGTCGACGCAGAGGACGAAGAGGGCCAGACGCCGTTGACTGTCGCGGAGCGCGGAGGCAGCTACCAGGAATCGCGCAAGAAGGGCGCAGATCTGCTCCGCACGTTGAGCGGGGACGCCGGCTCGGCGGCGCGTTGAGCGGAGCGAGGAGAATCGCGAATGTCCACACAGACGCGGGTCGATCGACCGACGAAGGGGCTCGGACGCCGAGCCATGCTCGAACGCTCGGCAGCTGGCAGCGCGGCGCTAGCCGCCGGGCTCCTTGGCTTCGGCGGTGCCACCCAGGCAGGTGCCGCGCAGCTACCGACAGGTCTCCAGCAGGCGCTGACGACTGGGCGGATGCGCCGGGTGGTGTCGGCCCGCGACAGCCAGGGGAAGTCGTTCATTGCGAGCGACGCGGAGGTTGGCATTAACGAGCTCTGGAGGACAAGCGGGGACCAGCTGCTCGGCGCGGGTCCGGCCGGGGAGCCGGCACCGGCCTTCCGCGCCACCGGGGCCAGTTCCTTCTACATCGCGACAATGGAAAAGTCGCCTGACCCGATGCCAACGCTCCAGAATCGGATCGGATTCCACCAGACACGGGGTGTAGGCTACGTCCTCGTGCTGGCCGGCGAGCTCGTCTACATGGTCGACCGCGAGGAGGTTCGGCTGAAGGCGGGTGACTTCGTCGTCGAACGTGGCACACAACATTCTTGGAGAAACGAGGGTGACACCCCGGTCACGATGCTGGTGACGATCGTGAGCGCGGAGGCGTGAGTCTCGCGGCCCGTGAGACGATAGACGATGTTGGACGGGTCCTTGGTTAACGGAAGATCCGGGCCACATCCTTGATCGATCCGTAGCTGCGGGGAGACGCGCGATGAGCCGACGAATCACTGGTGGTCTCGTTTGGATGGTCGGCTGCGGTCTCCTCCTGGTCGGCCTGACGCCGGCTGCGGCGCAGCACGGGGCGTCCGACGGTGAGTGGCGGAGCTACGGCGGGGACGTCGGCGGCACGAAGTACTCGCCACTCGATCAGATCACGCGGGACAATTTCGAGCAACTCGAGGTTGCCTGGCGCTGGTCGACGGTCGATGACTTCCTCAGTATGACCATGCCGGACGGCGGTGAGTGGTGGGCCGACTACGACACAATCATCGGTCAGCTCACGGCCGACACCCCGAACCTGTACCGACGGAACAACACGCCCAACCGATCCAACCTGCAGGCGACACCGCTGATGGTGGGCGAGACGCTCTACTTCAATACGCCGCTCTCCCAAGGCGTGGCGCTCGACGCGACGACCGGGGAGACGCGCTGGATCTTCAACCCCAAGAGCTACGAGGAAGGCACCACCTCGATGACCGTAACCTGGCGAGAGCGCGGGGTCGCCTACTGGACCGACGGCGCCGGGGACGAACGGATCTTCTGGGGGACCGGGAACGGTCGTCTGGTCTGCGTCCACGCCCGGACCGGGCGGCCGTGTGAGCACTTCGGCCAGAACGGGTTCATCGACGCGATGACCGGTCTCCCGCGCGCGGTTCGGGAGGAGCGCGACTACCTGAACGCGATGCTCTTCTCGATCCAGTCGCCACCGATCGTCGTGCGCGACACGGTTATTCACGGCTCGTCGATTGCCGACCGGCGGATCACGATGGAGGCGGTCCCGGGATGGGTGCGCGCCTGGGACGTCCGGACCGGCGAGCACAAGTGGGATTTTCACACCGTGCCGGCCAGCGGCGACGAGTACGGGGCCGACACCTGGCTCGACGAATCATGGCGGTATTCGGGCAACGCCAACGTGTGGACGATGCTCAGCGGCGACGACGAGCTCGGCTACGTGTATCTGCCGACTGGGACCGCGACCAACGACTACTACGGGGGCCATCGGCTCGGGGACAACCTGTTCGCCGAGAGCCTGGTCGCGGTCGATATCGAGACCGGCCAGCGGGTCTGGCACTTCCAGGCCGTGCACCATGGGCTGTGGGACTACGATTTCCCGGCCGCGCCGAACCTGATCGACCTCACCGTCGACGGGCGGCGGGTGAAGGCGATCGCGCAGGTGAGCAAGCAGGGCTTCGTCTACACGTTCGATCGGGTCACGGGCGAACCGATATGGCCGATCGAGGAGCGGTCGGTGCCGACCGAGCCGACGATCCCGGGAGATGTCCCGGCGCCCACGCAACCGTTTCCGACCAAGCCGCCGGCGTTCGAGTATCAGGGGGTGACGATCGACGACCTGGTCGACTTCACGCCGGAGATCCGCGAGATGGCGCTCGAGGCGGTCAAGGACTTCCGGATGGGCGAGCTGTTCACGCCGCCGACTCTGGCGGAGGACGGTGGCACACGTGGGACATTGTTCCGCCCGACCGGCGGCGGTGCCGCCAGCTGGACAGGGGCGGCGGTCGATCCCGAGACAGGCTTCCTGTACGTCCCCTCGAACAACAACGCCGGCGTGATTCAGTACTACACGCCGGACCCGGCGATCGGAGGCAACCTGCGCTATACCCATGGCGCGCCGGAGGCGGACCGGTTGGCGGCGGCCGGGCGACGGTCCCGCGGTGGCGGCCCGGTGATGCCCCGGGGCCTGCCGCTGCTCAAGCCGCCCTACTCGCGGATGACGGCGATCGACATGAACCGCGGCGAGCACGCCTGGATGCAGCCGCTGGGGAACGGGGATCGCATCCGCAATCACACGATGCTTCGGGATCTCGACCTCCCGCCACTGGGGGGCGATGGCCGAGGCGGACCGCTGTTGACCAAGACCTTGCTGATCAGCGCGCTGTCGGCCGGCGGCAGCGCCGATGGCCCGCGGCTCGTGGCCCGCGACAAGGCGACGGGCGAAGAGTTGGGCTCGGTCGATCTGCCGAGCGGCGCGATCGGAACGCCGATGACATATATGGTGGGCGGCACGCAGTACATCGCGCTGACGATCGGCGGGCGGCCGCCCGGCCTGATCGCGTTTGCTCTGCCCGAGTAGTGTGATCCGAAGGAGAAAGGGCGCGAAGAACAACCAGAGCGGGGTCGGCCCGCGGCGGCGCACGTCCGGCGAATCCCTCACGCTCCTGGCGGCCGGTACGGTCCCAGCTGGTACTGCGCCTTCAGCGAGAGCAGCCGACCCTCCCGGAACACGCTGAGCTGATACGTCGCGGGCGTCGACCGCAGCTCGCGTAACAGCCAGTGGTACAGCCCCGCGGCGCCGCCGCGGTCCGCGAAGAAGATCTCGTGCCCGAAGCTCACGAGGACGTCACCGGCTCTCAGCCCCGCGGCCGTCGCCGCGCCGTCCGGTTCCACGTCGGTGACGCGGAGGGCGACCTGCTCGGGAGCCGCCGGGATGTCGGCGGGTAGGGCCGCCTCCACCGCATCGAAGCCGAGCGTCGGGAATCGCTCCTCCAGCGACCGCACCGCGTGGGTTTCCCAGAAGGACAGCGTGCCCTCGGGATGCCGTGGCTCCAATTTCTCGGCGAGCTTGGTGGCCACGGCGATCGACGCCGGGGTGTTCGGCACCGGCAATCTGAGGCGCGCCGCGTAGGTGCGGCCTTCGTCGTTCCATCGCTTCGCCTCCTCGAGCGCGACCTGCGCGGAGCGCTCGACTCGGCCCGAGAAGACCACCTGGTCGTTCACGCGGATCGTCACCGGGCCATCGAGATCCACCAGCTCGTCGTTGAGCAGCACGGTCACTGATCTGGCCCAGCGCACCGTGACATCGATCTCGCCAGGACCGGTGACCCGCGCCCTGAGGAGCGCCTGCCGGGTGTCGGCTTCGATCCAATGGACCCTGCGGCTCGTCGGCACGATGCCGGCGTGGGGGACGCGAAGGACCTCGGGCGGTGTGGTTTCTCGCGGTCGCTCCTCCAGCCAATCGAGCACCCCCGGGTAGTGCTCCTGAAAGCTCTCGTGGGCACGGTCGGCAAACTCATGGAACACGAGGTCGTAGCCGAGGCGGGTCATGATCGCATCAAGCGCCCGCGGGCCACCGACGCCACGGATGTTGCGGTCCTGCGCGCCGTTGAGCACGTAGGTGGGCACCGGCGCGAGGTTCCGGAGCAGCCACTCACGCGACTCGCCTTCGGTCGACACGGGCACGATGGCGCTGAACCAGTCGGGGCGGGCGGCCGCATGGGCGATCGAGAAACCCGCGCCGAGCGAGATGCCGGTCGAGACGATACGGTCCGGGTCCACGCTGAAGTGGGCCCGCACCGCGTCGATGACCGCTCTGGCCTCCTCGGGCTGAAAGATCTCGTAGGGAACGCGCTCCTGGGTTTGGCCGTCGTGGAAGACGACGTCGACCATCGCGGGCGAGGCGACGATCCATCCGGCCGCCTCTGCGGGGCCCGCCCACAGCTGGAGCATGTCGACCGCGCCCCCCAAGGCGTCCTCGACGCTGGCGGGCGGTCCCCCGTGCAGCGCGAGCATCAACGGCCAGCGCCGGTCTGGCGTATAGACGCTCGGGAGTCGAACGAGCGTGGGAACCTCCCTGCGGCCGGGCGCCGCGACCAGCAGCCGGTGCACCATGTCGCCGACTCCGGCAGCGGCCTCGAGCTCCGGGCCTGCGCGCATCCACCCCTCGAGGCGGCTCATGGCCTGGCGGTCGAGGCCCGAGAGCGATGGAGCCTCATCCTCGAGCAGCCCGGCCGCGCGCGTGAGCTCCTCGTCCGACGCGGGCCACAGGTAGGACCGAACCAGCTCCTGGCTGACCTGCGCAGCCACCGGTCTCGCAAGGCCGGCTGACAGGATCGCCGCCGAGAGTAGGAAACGGGTCGTGCCCAGGGCGGTGAGCCCCACTCTCCCGATCGTCATGGACGATGCCTCCTGTTGACGTTAGCCGATATTAGCCGTGTCGTTTGCGCTGCGTCGCGTCCGGCGGCACACGGCCGGCGTCGATCAGGATCTGGAAGTCACGCTCGAGACGATCGAAATACTAGGCGGGTCTCGGGCACGCGGTCAGAAGGGGCGCGACCGGCCCTGAGCGTTCGGCGTCACGGGCGTGCGCGTCAGCGCACCCCTTGGTCGATCTTCCGCTCCGGCGCGTCGGGACCCATCAGCTCGCGCAGCAGCGCCGCCGTGTCTTCGTGCGGGGTACGGAACCTGCCGCCGCGCCGGAACCCGTCGGCGACCTGCACGGGCATCAGGTCCTCGTCGTCCTTCGCGTCGAGCTTGGCGCCGCGCTCGACCAGGAAGAGGACGATGTCGCTTGCGCCCCGGTAGGCGGCGCCGTGTAGCGCGGTCTCATCGTTGTCGTTCGTGGTGATGACCGACTGCCCGCGCTCCACGAGCATCTCGACCGCCGCGAGCGCCTCCGCCTTGGATCCGCGCACCTGACCTTCGATGAACCCGATGCCCGACGCCACCATCAGCGGCGTCGTGTTGTTCTCGTTCGCGATCGACGGATCGGCCCCGTGGTCGAGCAGGAGGCGCAACATGGCCGTATCGGCGGCCTTGACGGCCAGGAAGACCGGCGTCGCGCCGACGAGGCTCATGCGGTTGCCGTCGTACGTGCCCTTCGTGGGGGGCCGCGCTGTCAGGCGGGCGTTCACATCGGCGCCGTGGTCCAGCAGCACCTCGGCCAGGCCCAGGCTGTCCAGCAGGCCGGTCTGCGCCGGCGGGCACGGCATCCCCGTACGCTCGCAGTTACGGGCGCGCACCAACCCGTGCAACGCTGTTCCCCGCGGCCCGTCGCGGTTCAGATCGGCGCCTTCGGCGACGAGCCAGGCCGCGAGATCGTAATGCGAGTTTCTGATGGCAGTGGCCAGCGCGGTCGACCCCAACCGGGGTGGCTCTGGCTCGGCGGCCGCCGTCTCGGCGTCCGCGTTTGGCGGTCGCCGCGGGATGACGTCCGCAGCGGCTTCATTGATATCCGCGCCGCCGGCGAGCAGCACCCGCACGGTGTCGATGTCACTGGACCGCGCCGCGAACAGCAGCGCGGTCATCTCTGCTTCCGACCGCGCCGCCACGTCGGCGCCCGCCTCGATCAACGCCTCGGCCGCCGTCGCGTTCCCCTCCGCGGCGGCCCACATAAGCGCCGTCTGCTCGTGCCAGCCCTCCCTCGCGTTGACATCCGCCCCGGCAGCCACCAGCCGCGCCACGACCTCCGGATTGCCGGTGCGGGCCGCCGTCATCAGCGGCGTCTCCCCGTACGGCGTGGCGGCGTTGACCGCGGCGCCAGCGTCGAGCAGCTTTCCGACGATGGCGGCGTTCCCATTGGTGGCCGCCAGCGCCAGCGGCGTCACCGTGTAGCGATTCGCCGCGTTGGCGTCGGCCCCCGCCGTCAACAGCAGATCCACCAGGTCGACGTGATCCCGGCGGACGGCCCAGTGGAGCGCAGTCGTGCCGTCGGCCTGCGGCACGTTCACGTCGGCCCCGTCCCGCACGAGCGCTTGCGCCGCGGCGTCGTCCCGCCGCTCGACTGCGTCGGCGAGCCGTGCATCCGCGCCGGCCGCAGCGAGCCCGGCCGTCAGCAGCACGGCCCCCATCCCCCATCCGCCCACGCGCCTCAGATCCATAGGTTGACTCTCCGCAGGAGCACCGGTGACGCGACCACTACCCACTCGATCTCCAGCCGCCCGACACCCTTGGAACTTACAGCGAGGTCAGCGGGCCGGTGCTGTCCCCGAGCTGCTCGGTCGGGACCCCCACCATGTCGAGCATGCTCAACAGCAGGTTCGCCATCGGCGTCTGCGACGGGCAGTCCAGATGCCGACCACCCTTGCACCGGCCGGCGGCCCCGCCGGCCACGACGCAGGGGAGCGGCGAGTGATTGTGCAGGTTGCCGTCGCTCATCCCGCTGCCATAGAGGAGCAGCGCGTGGTCGAGCAGCGTGCCGTCACCATCCGGCGAGGCCTGCAGCCTCTCCAGGTAGTAGGCCAGCGTCTCGACGTGGTAGCGGTTGACCTTCGCGAGCTTCTCGAGCTTCTCGTCCTTGTGCTGGTGGTGCGACAGCGAGTGATGCGGGTCATTCACCCCGATGGCCGGGAACGTCCGGTAGCTGGCTTCATGGCCGAAGGCGAACGTGATGACCCGCGTCAGGTCGGCCTGGTAGGCCAGGACCTGCAGGTCGATCATCAGCTTCGCGTGCGTTTCGAAGTCCTCGGGAATGCCGATCGGACGGTCGGGAACCGCGAGCTCCTGCGTGCTGTTGTACTGCTCGGTCATCTGGATGCGGCGCTCGGTTTCGCGAATCGCGTCCAGATACTCGGTCACGCGACGACGGTCGTGCGCGCCCAGGGCCCCCTTCAGGTCGCCCGCTTTCTCCGTGATCGAATCGAGCAGGCTCCGATCCATCCGCATCTCGCGCACACGCTCGGCGGCGCTGTCACCGTCGCCAAACAACCGCTCGAAGACGGCCCGCGGGTTGCGCTCCGCGGGGTTGGGCGTCGTGGGGCTCCGCCACGAGATGTTGTTCATGTACGCGCAGCTATAGCCCACGTCGCAGTGGCCGAGAATCTCCGTCGCATCGAGCGCGATTTCGAGCGACGCCAGCGGCGTGGTCCGGCCGATTTCCCGCGCGGCGATTTGATCGGCGGTCGTCCCCACATGGAGGTCGGCGCCCTCGGTTCGTTTCGCATGCACGCCGCTCAGCCAACCGGCGCTCGCTCGCGAATGGTCCCCGCCCCCGTCACCGAGCGACGCCAACTGGCGGTGGGCCAGATTGCTCACGACGACCACGCGGTCGCGAAACGGCGCGAGCGGTTCGAGCGTCGGCGAGAACGTGAAGTCGGTCCCCGCGCCGTCGGGTCTCCACGCCCCGTGGTACGCCCCGTTGGGGATGTAGATGCAGGTGAGCCGCCGCACCGGGTTGGCGGCCGTGCGTGTCATGGCCGATGCGGCCGGCACCATCGCATCCAACAACGGCAGCGCCACGGTGGCGCCCATGCCACGCAGAAACGTCCGGCGAGGGAGTGACTTCTTCGTGATGATCATGATTGTGATCTCCGCATCCGAAATGGACGGCTCTGGACGACGCCCACGACGATCGACGAGAAACGGTAGTCGTTCTGGGCGGCACGGTTGGTGATTTGCCGAACCGCAGGCGCATCGGCGGATTCGACGCCGCGGCCCAAGGCATAGGTCAGCAACTTTTCGGTCAAGGTCGTGAGGAACCCGTCCGGGCGACTCACCAAGGCGTTCCGGAGCCCCTCCGAGCCCTCGAACCTGGTGCCGTTGGGCAGCGCGCCGGAGGCGTCAATCGGCGTGTTGGCCTCGCTGAGCACCCGCCACCGGCCGACCGCGTCGAAGTTCTCGAGGGCGAAGCCGAGCGGATCCATCGGGCGGTGGCAGCCAGCGCAGGCCGGATTCTGCCGGTGGCGCTCCATCGCTTCCCGCATCGACCGCGGCTCGCCGTCGGTGTCCGTCTCTTCCAATGCCGGCACGTCCGGCGGGGCCGGCTGGGGCGGCGCGCCGATGAGGTTCTCGAGGATCCACTTGCCGCGCAGCACCGGCGAGGTCCGGTTGGCATAGGACGTCGCCGTCAACAGGCTGGCATGGCCCAGCACCCCGCCGCGCGGCCCGTCCGCGAGCGTGACCGGTCTGAAGTGGCTGCCGAACACATGGGGGATGTCGTAGTGCCGGGCGAGACGCTCGTTGAGGAACGTGGTGTTCGAGGTCAGGAACTCGAGCACGCTCCGGTCCTCGCGGATCACGCGGTCGAAGAACAGCTCCGTTTCGGTCCGCATCGCGGTCCGCAGGTTCTCGTCAAAGTCGGGGAATTGGATCGGGTCGGGGGCCGCGGACGCCACGTTGCGCAAGTACAGCCACTGCCCGCCGAAGTTGGTGACGAGGGCGTGCGACCGCGGATCGCGCAGCATCCGCCGCGCCTGCGCTTCGAGGACGACCGGATCTGCGAGCTGTCTGCGCTCGGCCGCCTCCAGCAGCTCGTCATCGGGAATGCTGCTCCAGAGGAAGAACGACAGCCGCGACGCCAGCTCCAGGTCGCTCACCGGGTGGGGGGTGCCCGGCGCGCTGCCCGGCAGGTCGGTTTCGAGGCGGAAGAGGAACTCGGGGTCCACGAGCACCCGCTGCAGCGCGCGTCGGATGCCGTCGTCAAAGGTGCCCTCGGCGCGCCCCGCCTCGTAGAACTCGAGCGGCGCCGACAGATCCGCGTCGGTCACCGGTCGTCGATACGCCCGGCGCGCCAGGGTGGCGACGATCTGGCGCGCGCACGCCGCTTCCTCCTCGGCCTGGGCCGGGCGGCACGCGAAGATGCGGCTTCGGCTCGGCGTCTCGCCCGGCCCGGTCGGGTCGTAGGGGCCGTCGATGGCGAGACTGCGCAGGTGCGGCGGCCGCCACCCTTCCGCGATCGGATCGATATAGCTTCGCAAGAAGGGTTGGCGGATCCCGTCGTGTTGGGCGGCGCTCTTCCGGAGAAACGCCACCGCGACCTCGCGGGGCCCCGCCTTGACTGGTAGGCGGACCTCCAGGCCTGCGTCAGCGTCCATCGCGTACGCCAACCGCACCGCCCGCGCGGCCCGCTGCGCCGTCTCGTCGCCGCGCAGCTGGGTCTGGTTCTGGTTCTTCCCGGTGGCGCACGGGATGTTGATACCACCTTGCCGACCGCAAGGCTGCTGCCCCCCGACGGTAAAGAGGCGCACGCGCTCGCCGTCCACGCTCACTTCGATCTGGTACGGCTCGGCCATGCTGCGGACCGTCTCGATGACCGACCGCCGGAGGCGAAGCCGGATGATGTAATCGCCATCGAGCGGAAACTGGTGGCGCACGGCCATACCGCCCTGGGTGCCCAGGGGCAGTCCGTCGACGTGGTCGTCCTGCGTGAGATCCAGACGGGCGAGATAGGTCGCGATGGCCGGGCGCAACGTGGACGGTCCGACCGCCAGGCGGCTGATCTGCCGCGCCGCCGACAGGTAGCGTTCCATCAGCAGCGGGGACACGCTCAACACGTCGGCGATATTGTCGAACCCATAGCTGGCATCGTCGGGTGGGAGCAGCGTGGCGACGTCAACTTCGATCGCGAGCAAGTCGCGGATGACGTTGGCGTACTCCGCGCGGTTGAGACGATGGTAGGCCGCCGTCCGCGGGAGATCGCTCCGCGCCGCCCAGGCGACATCGAGCGCGCCTTCGAGCCCGGCGAGGAACTCGGCCGTCATCGCCTCGTCGGGCCGCGGCCGCGGCGCCGGGGGCATGGCGCCCGCGCGGAGCTTGCGGACGACCTTCTCCCATACCTCGGCGTCCTCGGCCACGTTCGCCACGTCCAGCCGATCGAGCGCCAGGCCGGCGGTCCGGAGCCGCTCATTGTGGCAAGTGACGCAGTAGCGATCGAGCAGGGCGCGGGACGGCGCAGCGTTGGCGTGAGACGCTGCGATGGGTTGCTGCTGCGGCGCGCCGGCCGCCTGAAGGCCCCCCAAGGCCGCAGACGCCACGACCATCAACCCGGCGGCGAGGACAGCCTCACCCTTGTGCATTCAGCCCCCTAGCGCAACCTTGTGCGCCTGAGCACAAACACGCCGCCACCTACGTGCCTTCGACAGGCTCCGCAACTATAGCAGCGCCATTCCCGGGGGAGCAACCACCGTATTTCGGGCAGACTCCTTTAACCGGTTCGTCGCACGAATGTATGCGGGCTGAGTAGGGCTGCGGTTTGAAGAACATGAGTCTCATCAGGTACTTAGGAGTTGCAACGCTACCTGGGTATCTGAGAGGAGACTCATGCTCGTGGAAAGTCTGGTGAAGGCAACGGTGGAATTGCAAGGGTTTCGGGTGCTGCGGGTCACGGGCGACGTCGGCGGATTGGCAGCGGAGTTGGCCCCCGACGGGCGGTATGCGCCGCGTTGTGGTCAGTGCGAGCAGCGGGGCAGCTATCGGGACACCCGGTGGGTCCGACGCTTTCGCCATGTCCCGCTGTGGGGAATTCCCGTGACGCTCGTCTACGCGCCGCGACGGGTCCAGTGTGTGCGGTGCCGGGGCGTGCATGTGGAAGCGCTGCCCTGGGCGGTGGGCCGGCAGCGGTTCACGCGTGCGTTGCTGGTGACGATCGCGACCTGGACGCGGGTGTTGCCGTGGCAGCAGGTGGCCACGCTGTTCGGGTGCGCATGGGGCACGGTGGAGCGAGCGGTCGAGGCGGCCGTGGCCTACGGGTTGGCGCACCGCGACCTCACCGGCGTGACCCATATCGGCATCGACGAAATCTCGCGGAAGAAGGGGCACGTCTACGTCACCAACGTGTACGACCTGGCCCGGAAGCGGCTGCTCTGGAGCGGCGAGGGACGCAGCCAGGCGACCCTCGAGGCGTTCTTTGCGTTCCTTGGCCCCGAGCGCACTGTGGCGCTCGCCGGCATCTGCTGCGATATGTGGCAGCCCTACATCGACGTGATCCGGGTCCGGGCGCCCCACGCGGTGCTGGTGTTCGACAAATTCCACATCGTCAGTCATCTCATGGCGGCCGTCGATCAGGTCCGCCGCGACGAGATTCGCGAGAAAGGCCCGGCACACAAAGCGCTGATGCACAAGACCCGGTTCATCTGGTTGAAGAACCCCTGGAATCTCACCGAGACGCAGCACCGGCGCCTGGGCGAGCTCGAACACCTCAATCTGAAGATCAACCGCGCCTATCTCCTCAAAGAGTTCTTCGCGCACTTCTGGAGCTACCGCCGCGCGGGGTGGGCGAAGCGCTACCTGAAGCGGTGGTTCTGGTGGGCGACGCACTCACGCCTCCCGCCGATGCGCGACTTCGCGTGGCTGCTCCGCCGCCACGAGGACGACATCCTCAACTACTTCCGGCTGCCCATCGACAACGGCACCGTCGAAGGGTTGAACAACAAAGCGAAGCTCATCATTCACAGGGCCTACGGCTTCAGGACCGCCACGACCTACATCCGGAACCTCTACCACTGCATGGCGGACCTTCCACTACCCAAAACCGTGCATACATTTGTGTGAGGAACCCTTTAACCTTCGAGTTTCCGCTCTTTCGGAGCCCCGGACCGTCGCCCCCGGGTCGACCGCCCAGGCACTGCATCACCGCGCGGCGTCTACTCGGAATCGTCGCCCTCGACCTCTCCGCCCAGGGAGGAGATCATCACACGCGCGGCCGCGACGAGAAAGTCGGTCTGCGCGTCGGCCAGCCGAGTTCCCCGCTGTGTCTCGACCGTGCTGATGAAGGCGGAGAGCGCACCGATGGCTTCGGCGTTGTCTTGCTGGTTCGTGTCGTCGGGAGCCCCGGCATCGACGTCAGCTTGCTCGGTCTCGACGTCGTCGGCCGTGTCATCGGCGACGGGGGCGGCGAGGTTGTCGACGATGCCGACCTGCAACTCGACGCTGTTCACGTACTGAATGAGATCGGTCATGAGGTCTTCGAGCGACGGCGCGAATTTCTGGATGCGGTTGTTGCTCTTCTGGTCGGAGACGTAGATGTTGCCAGCGGCATCCGCCGCCACCCCTTGTGGGCTTTGGAACTGGGCCTCCCCTGTGCCGTTCGTGCCCCAGGTCGTCAAGAAGGTCCCGCCGCTGTCGAACTTCTGGATGCGGTCGTTGGCGGTGTCCGTTACGTAGATGTTCCCGGCGGCATCCGCCGCCACGCCGAATGGAAACGTGAACTCGCCATCCCCGCTGCCGATTGTGCCCCAGGTCATCAGAAAGATCCCGTCGCTGTCGAATTTCTGGATGCGGTGGTTGTGGTCCGCGACGTAGACGTTGCCGGCGGCATCCGCCGCCACACTCTGGGGACTGTGGAATTGGGCGTCCGCGCTGCCGCTGGTACCCCAGGTCATGAGAAAGGCGCCGGTGCTGTCGAACTTCTGGATGCGGTTGTTGACCGTGTCCGCGACGTAGACGTTGCCGGCGGCATCCGCCGCCACACCCTGCGGGCTCCGGAATTGGCCATTCCCGTTGCCGCCCGTGCCCCAGGTCGCTAGGAAGACTCCGTCGGTGTCGAACTTCTGGATGCGATGGTTGAAGGTGTCCGCGACATAGACGTTGCCGGCGCCATCCGCCGTTACCCCAAACGGAAAAGCGAACTCGCCGTCCGCGGCGCCGTTGGTTCCCCAGGTCGTGAGAAAGGCCCCGGTGCCGTCAAACTTCTGGATGCGGTGGTTGAAGGTATCCGCGACGTAGACGTTGCCGGCCGTATCTGCCGCCACACCGCGTGGGTTCAAGAGTCGGCCGTCGCCGTCGCAACACCTGTCCCATGTGTTGACGAACCATGGTGTATCGAGCTGTGCGTGAGCCGCCTGCCCCCACGACAGCAACACCACGCCAGCCATGACGCCGACCGTTGCGACGCGGGACATACACATGTCCGACTCCCTTCGATGAGGCGCGCTGGAGCCCGATACGACCGCCCGCGGCGGGTGACTCGAGGGCGGCCTCTAGCAGCCTAGCAACCACTGTTTGGCCGGCTCCGGGGAGAGACCATCGGGCGGGTTACTTCTCGCTCAGGGTCGCCTCACCCCAGGTCAGGGAATTGAACAACTCGTTGGCGAACGTGACGACGACCGGCTCCGTGATGCTGAACTTGTCGTCGTCGCCATCGTAATCGCGCACGGTCAGCGCCCCCTCCAGCTCCACGATGCCGTAGGTGCCTTCCCCTTCGCCCTCGGCGTCGCTGAACTCGAACTGGCCGTCGGCCTTGAGCCTGAGCGTGAGGCTGCCGTC
This sequence comes from Vicinamibacterales bacterium, assembly GCA_965197395.1. Taxonomy (GTDB): domain Bacteria; phylum Acidobacteriota; class Vicinamibacteria; order Vicinamibacterales; family UBA8438; genus CAZYFH01. The sequence continues at coordinate 20,176 of OZ240205.1, forward strand.
GTCGGTGCCGAATTCGGTGTCATTGCGAATGCGGCTCCCCGGCGGGGCCGCCGCCAGCTCGATCTCGAGCGGAGGCTGCGCAAAAAACGCGTCGGCTTGCGCGAGTTGCATCGCCACGCCAATCGGCACGTAGCCCTCGCCCCGAAACTCGAACACCCAGTCGCCGCCCGCCAAGTTGGCGAGGTTGAAGCGCCCGTCGTCGTTGGTCGTCGTTTCCCGGGGCTCGGCGTCTTCGATCGCGAGTCCGGTGTCGGCGTCCATGACCCACCGCCCGGAAACGCGAACGCCCTCGAGGGCGTTCCCCCACTCGTCGGTCACCTCCCCACGCACGCGGGGTCGCGTCTGCGCCGCGGCGTCCGCAGCGATGACCCCTGTGACCATGACCCCCGCGTTCAGGACCGCGACACACCGCGTGATCCACCGCCGCTTGCCGCCGTCCGCTCGTCCGCGTGCACCCGTTGCATCACCCATCTTCTCACTCCTCAGTTCGGCATCCGGTACGGCTGGTGCGACAGATAGCGCACCACGCACTGCTCGATTGGCGCCGCGCGCGACTCGAACCCGGAGGTCGCGCGGGGACGTCGACGGCCTACGGCGGCCCGGCCGGTGTCTCGATGTTCTTGGTCAGCCACATGATCCCGAAGTTGACGAAGTCCTCGTCGTCGATCGAAATCTGCTGGTCGATCCGATACGCCGCTGGTGAAACAAAGTAGCCCCGCCCTTTCAGCACGAACGTGTGGTCGTCATGCGTGATCTCGGGCGCTTCCCAGAACGTGCTGTAGTAGCCACCGAGGTCACCCCCGAGCGGGCCGTGCTGGAGGATCGAGAAGCCGGCATCGTAGCTTACGAATCGAGCGATGCTCTGGCCGTTGAGCCCGAACTCGTAGAACATGATGCCGTCACCGCGCATCGTCGCCCCGTCCTCGTTCTCCATCGCGATTGCGATCTTGAGATAGCGGCTGTTGACGTGGGTGACGGTCTCGGTGCCGGTCCACTTGCCGGGCGAGACGAGCCCCGTCTCGGGCGGATTCCACTCGATCTCCCACTCCCCGAGGAAGTACCGCGGATCGAATGGCGGCATCATTTCGTCGCCGCTGGTGGGCCCCTGGGTGGCACGAGGCTCGCGGCCGTCCCGCTGCGCCACGGCCCCTGCGCCCGCGGCGCCAAGCGCCAGCATGGCCACGAAGACGAGCAACCTGGTTCGCATGGGTGTCTCCCGCTGGGCGGTCCGCAGGACGCGGCGGAGGCGTTCTCGACGGCGTCCGCGCAAGAAAAGCGGATTCATTCTATGAGCCGGGTCGAAACCGCGTCAAGGAGCTAACAGCCCGGTCGACCAACACCTGACGAGCCTTCGTCTCGCGTGCGCGGGGCGTTGTCCCTCGCGTGTCCGACCCGCGTTGTATCAGATGGCGCGGGCATGATAAAAGGTCTGCGGAACCTGACGACATGGTTGCACTGAAGGCACCCTGGGCGGCCGGTCCTGGCCTCGTCGTCGTCGCCTTGGCGACGGTGGGCATGCTCGGCAGTATCGCGCAAGACGATATCCAGCTCGTGACCGTGGTCGGCTGTCTGCGACAGGACACCGGTGACCTGCCGTGGATGCTCGAGAAGGCCACCGCGGGCACGCAGGCCGAGGCGGCGTTCACCAGCCGGGACGAGCTCGACCGCTCTGGCGCTGAGGCGCTCGGCTCGCTCACATACCGGCTTCTGGGGGTCGGCGAATTCGGCGTCGAGCCCCACGTCGGGCACAAGGTTCAGGTCAAGGGCCTGAAGTTGCGCTACGACGACGAGTGGCGTCTCAACGTCACCTCCTTTCAGCATCTGGCCCCAGACTGCGAGTAGCCCGCGGCGCGGTCACTGCCGCGACGCGTACCCGAGGACCGTCGGCGCGTGATGCCGGTGGCTCTCGACGATGGCCTGCGACGCGACCGTGGCGAGGTCCTCTCGCACGTTGAGGTGACGGTACGACGTGGTCTGCATCATGAAGACCCCCACCATGTCTTCGACGGGATCGACCCACGACAGCGTGCCCCAGGCGCCGCCCCACATGAAGCTGCCGGGAGAGAGGTGATGGGTCGCCGTGCCGGGGTCGAGGAGGATGCCGTAGCCGAGGCCGAAGCCGAAGCCGGGGCCTCGGACGTAGACGGGCTTGTCGCCGACGTGATTGCTGATCATCAGGTTGACCGTGCGTGGACTCAAGATCCGCACGCCGTTCAGCTCTCCGCCGTTCAGCATCATCTGATGGAAGAGAAAGTAGTCGGGTGCGGTGGAGTGAAGCCCTGCCACACCGCCGAAGTAGGTGCGCGGCTCGTGATATCGCGGCGCCATGAACAGCTCGATCCTGTTGTCTGGTCCGGCCGGGCGGTAAGCCGCCGCCACGCGGTCGACTTTCGAACGAGGCACGTTGTAGTAGGTATCGTCCATGCCGAGCGGCTCAAAGAGCCGTTGCCTCAAGAAGTCGCGCACGCTCATCCCGGAGATTTTCTCGACGAGGATCGCGACGTAGTCGGTCGAAGCCCCGTATTGCCACTCCTCTCCCGGATGGAATGCGAGCGGGACTTCACCGGAGTTGTCGATGGCGTCGGCGAGAGTGTCGGGGCGCTCCACGCCATCCTCGGTCTCCTCGCCCGGACCAGCCCAGTTCGGCCACGTGGCAAACTGGAGTCCGGACGTGTGAGTCAGCACGTGACGCACGGTGACGGGTCCCGCGGCCGCCACGCGGGAAGTGCGGACGGGTCCTTCCAGCAACACGTCCTTGTCCGCGTATGCGGGTAGCCATTTCGAGATCGGATCGTCAAGTAGGAAATGCCCTTCCTCGTACAGCATCATGAGTGCCACCGAAACGATCGGCTTCGTCATCGACATGAGCCTGAAGATCGCGTCCTCGGGCATCCGCTGCCCGGCAGCTTTGTCACGCCAACCCTGGGCCTCCAGGTGGGCGACCTTGCCATGGCGCGCGATCAGCGTGACCGTGCCGGCCACGCGGTCGTCATCGATGTAGCGCTGCATCAGCGCGCTGACCCGGCGGAGCCGCTCGGACGACATGCCGACCTCTTCGGGCGCAGCCCGTGGCAGGTCGGCGAGATCCGCGCCGCGCACACCGGCGCCGGACAGCAGGAGCGCGGCGGCGATGACCGCGACGGCGGCGATGAGGACCGTGATCTTCGAATGCATCGGCGTGCCTCCCACGCGAACTCCGGCTACTGTCTGGCCAAGGGTCGAAGAACAGATCTTCCGTTAGCCAAAGCCCCCGTCTAATAGTCTCTATCGTCCCTACTCGACGCGGTAGCGGATCTCAAGATAGGTCACGGATCCCTCGATCTCGGGGTACCAGTGCGGGGTGCCCGGCGGGATCACGACCACATCGCCCTGGCTCACCTGGCGACTCTCACCGCCTTCGATGGTCGCAGGACTCCTCGCGTTGCTCGCGCCCGCCGGCCTGACCAGACGGCCGCCGGTTACGATCGTGCCGCGCCCATCGACGATGTGATGAATCTCCCAGCTGGTCGCGTGCAGGTTGGCGCCCTGCGGCACGGTCCGGTGCAGCAGGTACATGTGAATGTCCTCGGTGTTCTCGACCTGCGCGCCCACCATGGCCGCTGGCAGCTGGTCGCGTATCGTCGCCTTCAGGGTCTCGCCGCTCGCATAGGTGGCCGGCGGCATCGACTGCGCCGCCACGGGCGCCGCCATGGCAAGCATCAGAAATGCCCATAACCGTAACATGACGCGCACGTTACCACAGGCCGTTGGTGTCCCGTCAAGTGGAGATTCTCCCGTGTCGTTTCCGGGTTTCTCACACTGAGGGTACTGTCAGGCGCGTCCCGTGAAGACCTGCAGGTCGACGGTGTTGACGCGAACATAGTTGTTCGCCGGTCGACTGCAGTCCGAGGACGCAGCGGTCCAGTTCGACATCACGCATGGGCCCCCTCCCTGGGAGCCATCTTGTCGCGCACGGACGGGCCCTGTGGAAGCTGACGGCGCCGTGGACGCACAGAACGCGCCCACCGTGCCTTGGAAAACGCTGTGCGTTTTCCACGAGCTCCCACAGGGCCTTTCCAATCAAATCACCCACGAAAAACCCCGAAAGGCCCCAAAATGGGAAACCCGGATAGACCCGGACTGTCAGGCGCGTCCCGTGAAGACCTCTATGCGTAGGACTGTCGGCCTCATCTGATGTCCAGGGTCGAAAAACACTGTCGGTCATGCTCGGCGGCTCGATGGAGATGGTTATTCAGCCGAACAGAAAGAAAAGCCGGCCCCGTTTTACCGAGGTCGGCCGTGAACTGCTTCGAGAATTGCCCCACGGTGAGTGCGCGTTTGAACTAGCGTGCCCCTTCTGCAGCGGCCCTTTCGTCTGCCCGCGCCCCGGCCAGGATGTTCCGCAGGCCGTAGTTCCCCTCGTGACACGCGTACTCGAAGACGGGACCTTCGGATAACCGCAGCGGAATAGCCGCCGTGAATGGCTGGCTGAACGTCGCTGGGTCCCGGACCGTGTACTCGTACCGCAGTGTGTCGCCACTCACCCGCGTCAGGCGCTCCGTCAGATGCAGCATGGCGCCGCTGCCCACCGCGTTCCCCACGGTCGGACTGAAGCTCTCCCGCTTGTCGCTGAAGTTCGCGCTCTCGATGACAAGGGTGTCGCCCTCCCAGTGGCCGCGCGCGTCGCCGTTCCACTGCCGCACTCGTTCGGGCAGGTGCGCTCGTCCGTCGAGCGGCACGATGCGCGCGTCGTGAACCATCTCGTTGAAGATGACCACGTGGTCGGGGGTCTGAAACAGCTGGATGTTCTGGTTATACCCACCGGTGATACCTCCGGGCAACAACGGTGGCCCGTTTGCGAATCCAAGGATGCACCGCTCGGCCAGACCTCTGTCTTCCGGACCGTCGACGCCACTCCCGCCCACGCGATAGCGAATGGGACGGATCGCCGACGGATCGGGCTCCGGTGTACCACGCTGCTCCGAGGCGCCGGGCACGAGCGACGGGAGTTTCCCGTCCGGCGGGTCCTCGATAAGCGATGTCCGCGTATTGTCGACGAAGCTCGGTGTGTCGACCCAGAACCGGTTGTAGCCGCCGGTGCTTCCAGGTGGAGGGGGGCGATCAAGATTCCGCTCGATCGCGAGTGCCTCGCGCGCGGCCGACTCTTCCGCCGTCAGCACATCTTGGCCGGCGAATTCGTCCGGACGCTCGAGCGGCGTGATGGTCCGGAAATCCCACACGCCTCCCAGGTCCGGCGCTCCCCACGGCGTCCGGGGAGCAGTCTGGGCCGCGACAGGAATGCCTGACAGCGACACGACCGCGGTCACTGTGAACGCCGCAGCAAGATATCGACCGCTCATCTGGTCCTCCTCCTCGGCTCTTCTGGCGCTAATCCGAGTAGCGCCCATGATGCACCCGGACGCAACCGAGTGCAAGGATGTCGGAACCACACCGGCGAGCAACGATCCATAATGATGGATCCATGCTGTTGGTGTATCGCAAGTCTCGAGTCGTATGTGGGCGTCATTTTGAGTACTATAAGAGTCAACAATGGACATAATGAGAAAAATACGCCATGGGCTTTACGGCGTGTGGTTTGCCTAATGGCACATAGCGTTCCGAATGTCACATAGCGTTCCGTATGACGCCAATTAGAGGAGAGCAAATGCGTCCACTCGCTGTCGCCACACTTCTCGGACTCCTACTGTTTCCGGCAACCGCCAGCGCGCAGGCTGGGGGGACGTTATCCGGCCTGGTCGAGGACACGACGGGCGGCATCCTGCCCGGCGCGACCGTCGAGGCGGCGAGCCCGGTCATGATCGAGGGCACGCTCACGGCCTTCACCGACGGCGCCGGCCGCTACACGATCATCAACCTGCGGCCGGGCACCTACACGTTGACGTTCACGCTGCCGGGGTTCAGCACGGTGGTCCGCGAGGACGTGCTGCTGGTGGGCGACAGCTCCGTGCAGATCAACGCCCAGCTGCAGGTCGGGGCGGTCGAGGAGACGGTGACGGTGACGGGCGAGTCGCCGGTCGTCGACGTGCAGCAGGTGCGCCGCCAGGCCGTCATCACGCGCCAGATGATGGACATGCTCCCGCAGGGGCGGAGCTTCGAGGCGCGGACCCTGCTGATCCCCGGCGTGCGCAACACGGGGATGGGGGAAGGCGGGTACAGGGTGTCCATCCATGGCTCCGACACGACCGACGCGCTGACGTTCACCGACGGGATGCGCACGAGCAACATCATGTGGGACATCAGAAACGGGTGGCGCCTGAACGACGCGGCGACGTCCGAGCTGACGTTTGAGACCGGCGGCTCCCCGGCGGAGGTGCAGGTGGGCGGCCTGGTCCAGAATGCCATTCCAAAGGAGGGGGGCAACACCTTCTCCGGCACCATGTTCACCTACTATGGCACTGAGCGCTTTCAGGGCGACAACCGCACGCCCGAGCTCTTGGAGCTGATCAGGGGCACCAACCGGCTGCGGTATGACTTCGACTTCAACCCGGCGTTCGGGGGACCGATCGTGCGGGACAAGCTGTGGTTCTTCGCGTCCCACCGCACCCAGCTGAACAATAACTACGTCGCGGACCAGTTCTTCAAGCCCGCGGGGTCGGTAAACAGCCTCGGGCACGACATCACCTTCGGCCATGCGGGCGAGCAAGCCTTTCGGAAGGAATACAACTACACCGGGCTGCTCCGCTTGACCCACCAGCTGACCCCGCGCAACAAGTGGCGGGTCAACTTCGAGCGTAACATCCGCGGCTATCCGTTCTTCAACCCCTCGGCGACCGTTCCGCCGGAGACGACGAGTCACCCCCCCGTGCCGCTGGGCCACAACTCGCAAATACGGTGGACATCGTCGCTGTCGAACCGCTGGCTGGTCGAGGCCGGGGTGTCCGAACTGTACGTCCGCTGGCGCCACGAGCCGCAGGTAGGGATGTATGAGCTGATTCCGACAAGAGACCTCGCGACGGGCCAGGCGGGCGGGTCCACGGGCATCCGTGGCACGCAGGGCGATCTGCGGTGGGCGACCAAGGCCTCGACCTCGTATGTGACCGGCTCCCACAACTTCAAGACGGGCGCCGACATCACCTGGGGCAGCATCAATCAGGACACCGTGTACTATGCCGACACGCGCGGGCTGTTTTTCTTGGCGGGCAACCCGTTCCTGGTCCACGTGACCGCCTCCCCGTTGGGGAACTACGAAGTCCAGATCCAGCGCGACGTCGGGCTCTTCGTGCAGGATCAGTGGACGATCGACCGATTGACGTTGAATCTGGGGGCCCGGTACGACTGGTTCCGTGGCGGCCTGCCGGCGGCACACGCCCCGGCGGGCACCTGGGTGCCGGAGCGTAACATCCCGGCCATCACAGGGGCGGATTGGATGGATGGCACGGTGCGGTTCGGCGTGGCGTACGACCTGTTCGGGGACGGCCGGACCGCCCTCAAGGGCAATGTGAACCAATACATCTCGGCGGAGAATGTCCTGACCTCGTTCGAGATCAGCCCGCTCTGCTGCGACGTCATCTACCCCCGCAGCGAGACCCGCGCCTGGACCGATCTGGACGGGAACCGGAGCATCATCGACCGAAACGACGGGAACCGGATCCAGTTCGAGGAGGTCGGCCCCTCCCCGCAAGGCGCGGACTTCGGCCTGGTCACCGACCTCGCGACCCTGGATCCGAATCTCCAGCGGGACGGCCACTGGGAGTACAGCGTGTCGGTGCAGCACGAGCTGGTGCCGGGGCTCTCGGTGACCGGCGGGTGGTATAACCGCAACTTCAACAACCTGTTCTGGCAGGACAACCGGCTGCTGGGTCCCGAAAACTACACGCCGTTCACCTTCACGGGGCCGGTGGATCCGCGGCTGCCCAACGGCGGCGGCGAGCTCATCACCGCGTACAACCTGAACCCGAGCCATTTCGGCATCGGCACGGACAGGTTGCTCGGCAATACGGATGTCAACGACATTCGCTACACCGGCTACGAGGTGATCGTTGACGGCCGGCTGCCGAACGGCGCCTTCTTCGGGGGGAGCGTCACGACGGAGAAGACCCAGAGAGACACCTGTCAGGTCGACAACCCCAACCAGCTGCGGCACTGCGACTTTCCCCGGGCGTTCCAGACGTTGTACAAAGTCCACGGGGCCTATCCACTACCGGGAAATGTGATGGTCAGCGCATTCCTGCAGGGGATGCCCGGGCCGGAGCAGACCGCGAACTTCAACGTCACGACGCTGCCGGATGGTTCGCGGCTCACGGGGGGGCAACGGATCACCCTCGACCTGCTCGCGCCGGAGACCCTGTTCCTCCCGCGTCAGACGAACCTCGATGTGCGTTTTTCACGACAGTTCAACGTCGGGGGGACGTCGATTCTTCCGCTCATCGACATCTACAACATCTTCAACGCCAACACGATCCTCGGCTGGAACACCACGTACGGGTCGGTCTGGCAGCGACCCAACCGGATCATGCGACCCCGGTTCGCCCGTATCGGCATGGAGATCGAGTGGTGATGGTCGCGTGACCGCTCGACGACGGCCCGATCTCCGGGCCGTCGATTCCGATCTGTGAGACGGGGCCGGCCTTTCCCGAGGGCCGGCCCCCGTCCGCGCAGAGGCAGCGTGGGCACAGGCTAAAGGAGCCGACCCGGCGACGAACGCGCCCCCCTCGCCTCGTGCGACACCGCTGCCCCTGCCACGCACGCTCCACGGACCCTCGAGTCTATGTTAACGTCATCTTGAGTACTAAAAGGGTCAACAATGGACATAATGAGCTAACTACAACGTGGGCTTAAACGGCACGTGGCTTGCTGTTCCTCCACCAGGCACTAGTGGTTTGCTATTCGTCCCATCGCCAATTGGAGGAGGGCAAAATGCGTCCACTCGCTGTCGCCACACTTCTCGGACTCTTACTGTTTCCGGCAACCGCCGCCGCGCAGGCGGGGGGATCGATATCGGGCTTGGTCGAGGACACGACGGGCGGCATCCTGCCCGGCGCGACCGTCGAGGCGGCGAGCCCGGTCATGATCGAGGGCGTGCTCAGCGCCTTCACCGACGGCGCCGGCCGCTACACGATCATCAACCTGCGGCCGGGCACCTACACGGTGACGTTCACGCTGCCGGGGTTCAGCACGGTGATCCGCGAGGACGTGCTGCTGGTGGGCGACAGCGCCGTGCAGATCAACGCCCAGCTGCAGGTCGGGGCGGTCGAGGAGACGGTGACGGTGACGGGCGAGTCGCCGGTCGTCGACGTGCAGCAGGTCCGCCGCCAGGCCGTCATCACGCGCCAGATGATGGACATGCTCCCGCAGGGGCGGAGCTTCGAAGCGCGGTCCCTGCTGATCCCCGGCATAAAAAACACGGGGATGGGGGAAGGCACGTACAGGGTGAGCCACCATGGCTCCGACAGCCTCGACGCGCTGACGTTCACCGACGGGATGCGCACGACCAACGTCATGTGGGACATCAGAAACGGGTGGCGCCTGAACGACGCGGCGACGTCCGAGCTGACGTTTGAGACCGGCGGCTCCCCGGCGGAGGTGCAGGTGGGCGGCCTGGTCCAGAACGCCATTCCGAAGGAGGGGGGCAACACCTACTCCGGAACCGCGTTCACCTATTGGGGCAATGAGAACCTACAGGGCGACAACCGCACGCCCGAGCTCGAGGAGCTGATCCAAGTCACCGACCGGCTGGCGTATGACCTCGACTTCAACCCGGCCTTCGGGGGACCGATCGTGGAGGACAAGCTCTGGTTTTTCGCGTCCCAGCGCACCCAGCTCGTCAAGTCATTCGTGGCGGACCAGTTCTTCAAGCCGGCGGGGTCGGTGAACCGGCTCGGGCACGACATCACCCTTGGCCATGCGGGCGAGCAAGCCTTTAGACAACGGTCATTCATCACCGGGCTGCTCCGCTTGACCAACCAGGTGACCCCGCGCAACAAGTGGCGGATCAGCTTCGAGAGAAACGCCACCGACTATCCGTTCGGCGCCTCGCAAACCACGCCGCCGGAGTCGTCCAGCGCCCCCGCCGTGCCGGTGGGCCACAACGCGCAAATACGGTATACAGGGTCGCTGTCGAACCGCTGGCTGGTCGAGGCCGGGGTGTCCGAACTGTACGTCCGCTGGCGCCACGAGCCGCCGGCGGAGGCCGGGATGTATGAGCTGATTCCGGAAATGGACTTCGCGACGGGCCAGAGGAGCGGGTCCACGGGCACCCGTGGCACGCAGGGCGATCTGCGGTGGGCGACCAAGGCCTCGACCTCGTATGTGACCGGCTCCCACAACTTCAAGACGGGCGCCGACATCACATGGGGCAGCGTCAATCAGGACACCGTGTTCTATGCCGACACGCGAGGATTGTACTTCTTGGGAGGCAACCCGCTCCTGGTCCACGTGACCGCCGCCCCGTTGGGGAACTACGAAGTTCAGATCCAGCGCGACGTCGGGATCTTCGCGCAGGATCAGTGGACGATCGACCGGTTGACGTTGAATCTGGGGGCCCGGTACGACTGGTTCCGTGGCGGCCTGCCGGCGGTAACGGCCCCGGCGGGCGTCTGGGTGGGGGAGCGTAACATCCCGGCCATCACAGGGGCGGATTGGATGGATGGCACGGTGCGGTTCGGCGTGGCGTACGACCTGTTCGGGGACGGCCGGACCGCCCTCAAGGGCAATGTGAACCAATACATCTCGGCGGAGAATGTCCTGACCTCGTTCGAGCTCAGTCCGCTCTGCTGCGACAGCATCTTCCCCCGCAGCGAGACCCGCTCCTGGACCGATCTGGACGGGAACCGGGACATCATCGACCGAAACGCCGGGAACCGGATCCAGTTCGAGGAAATCGGCCCCTCCCCGCAAGGCGCGGACTTCGGCCTGGTCACCGACCTCGCGACCCTGGATCCGGATTTCCAGCGGGACGGCCACTGGGAGTACAGCGTGTCGCTGCAGCACGAGCTGGTGCCGGGGCTCTCGGTGACCGGCGGGTGGTATCGCCGCGACTTCAACAAACTGTTCTGGCAGGACAACCGGCTGCTGGGTCCCGAAAACTACACACCGTTCACCTTCATGGGGCCGACGGATCCGCGGCTGCCCAACGGCGGCGGCGAGCTCATCACCGCGTACAACCTGAACCCGAGCCATTTCGGCATCGGCACGGACAGGTTGCTCGGCAATTCGGATGTCAACGACCGGCGCTACACCGGCTTCGAGCTGATCGTTGACGGCCGGCTGCCGAACGGCGCCTTCTTCGGGGGGAGCGTCACGACGGAGAAGACCCAGCTCGACACCTGTGAGGTCGACAACCCCAACGACCTGCGGCACTGCGACTTTCCCCGGGCGTACCAGTCGTTTTACAAAGTCCACGGGGCCTATCCACTGCCGGGCGGCGTGATGGTCAGCGGCTTCCTGCAGGGGATGCCCGGTCCGGAGCAGATCGCGAACTTCAACGTCACGACGCTGCCGGATGGTTCGCGGCTCACGGGGGGGCAACGGATCACCGTCAATCTGATCGCGCCGGAGACCCTGTTCCTCCCGCGTCAGACGAACCTCGATGTGCGTTTTTCACGACAGTTCAACGTCGGGGGGACGTCGATTCTTCCGCTCATCGACATCTACAACATCTTCAACGTCTCCACGATCCTCCGCTGGAACAACACGTACGGGCCGGTCTGGCAGCGACCCAGCCGGATCATGCGCCCCCGGTTCGCCCGCCTCGGCATAGAGATCGAGTGGTGATGGTCGCGTGACCGCTCGACGAGGGCCCGATCGCCGGGCCGTCGCTCGCGATCTGCGAGACGGCGCCGGCCGTTCACCGACGGCCGGCGCCCGTTCGCGCATGGGCAGCGCGGGCTCAGGCGAGAGCAAAGAAAAGCAGCGGCATGGGATAGGGACCGCGCGCACGACTCCCCGCTCAACCGCGACGTCGTCCTGAACGTCCTCCGCGACGCGCTCGCCGCTGACTCCGGTTCGGCATGCAGCGACGGTCGTGATCGGCCGGAACGACCTCGAGGTGCACGCCGTGGCGGAACGACGACCCGGACCACCGGCCCGGCCCTCCGGTGGCGCCCGGGCTGCTCGATCCGCCGGCACCCCGGTGATGCGGAGCCTCGTTACCTCGAACCCGTCTTCGCGGCTTGTGCGGCGGCCTTTTCTTCCGCCCGTGCTCCAGAGAGGATCAGCGGCAGGGAGTAATTCCCCTCGTGACACGCGTACTCGAACATCGGAGCCTGTGTCCGTGATAGGGGGACCACGGCTGTCTAGGGGCGTGTATACGTCTCGGGATCTTTCACAGTGAATTGGTACTGAACGGTGTCGGCATCGACGCGTGTGAATCGTTCGACGAGCTGTGCGTTCGGGCTGGTTCCTCGGATGGGGGTGCCTGCTCCAAGGTCGAGACCCTTCTGAAGGCCGAAGTTCTTCGTCTCGACGACCAAGGTCTCGCCCTCCCAATGGCCGCGCGACTCCCCCATCCACTGCCGGATCTTTCCATGGGGACGCCCGTCCAGAAGGACAACGCGCCGGGTGTGCGTCATCTCGATGAGCATCACCACTTGGTCAGGCGTCTGGAAGACGTGAATGTTGTTGTTGTACGCGTTAGGGATAATAGGGAGGCCGGTCGTGAACAGACAACGGTCCCCCATGGTGAGGTCGTCCCACGAATCGGCGCGGTGTTCACTGAGATACGCGCGCCGCGCCTCCGCCCTCTGCTCCGCCGCCGGCGTCAACGGAGGCATGCGTCCGTTCGGCGGATCCACGATCAGCGACGTTCGCATGCTGCCGACCGTGTTGGTCCCCTGGTCCAGCCAGTAGTTGTTGTAGCTCCCGACATATCCTTGTCCTGGGCGACCGACTCCCCCAACCGGCAGCGGCTCGGTACGGACAGCACTGGGAGCGTTCGCACTGCGGTTTCGTTCGATTCTCTCCTCTTCGAGGTTCGCCGCTTCCTCAGCGGTCAGAAACTCTTTGTCCGCCAGTTCCTCGGGCCGCTGCAAGGGCGTAATCGTACGGAAATCCCAAACGCCTTGCAGGTCCGGGTGCCCCCATGCCGTCCGGGGCGGCGCTGCGGAGTCCGTGGATTGGCCGGCGGCAAACACTGGAGACGTCGCGATCACCGCGATCACGCTGAACGCCGTAGCGAGACATCGATAGCTCATCAGATCCCTCCTGCTCCTCGCCCCTCGATACGCTCATCATGGACCCTCGACGCAACATCGCGCAAGGACGGATGGCCAGGGAGCGATATTTCATCGCGACCAGCGCTTCGCGAGATAGAATCCCGTATCGCTCCGTCATTGGACGGGACTGGACCGCAAGTAGAGCGAGGAGCTTTGACATGCCCGATCCGCATCGTGCTGCCCGCGGCGCTCTGACCATCGGCATCGCGGTCCTGGCGCTGGTGTCGAGTCCCGCGACCGCCACCGCCCAGTCGTCGACCGACTTCGTCCCCGTCACGGACGCGATGCTGCAGAGTCCCGCACCGGCCGACTGGCTGATGTGGCGCCGCACGCTCGACGGGTGGGGCTACAGCCCGTTGGATGAGATCGACCGCGACAACGTGGGCGCGCTCCGCATGGTCTGGTCGCGCGGCTTGACGACGGGCCGCCAGACGGGCACCCCGCTGGTGTACGGCGGCGTCATGTACATGCCGAACCCGAACGACGTCATCCAGGCGATCGATGCCGCCAGCGGCGATCTGAAGTGGGAGCACCGTCGGGAGGTCCCGGATGACCTCACGGAGTACATCATCGCCGGTCTGTCCGAGAACAACCGGAACATCGCCATCTACGGCAACCTGATCATCGACACCAGCGTCGACGACCACGTCTTCGCCCTCGACGCGACGACGGGCCAACTGGCCTGGGAGACCGAGATCCTCGACTACAAGGTGAACCCCGCGCTGCAGGGTGCCGGCCCGATCATCGCCAATGGCAAGGTGATCTCCGGGCGCAGCTGTATGCCGCGGGGCGGACCGGACGCCTGTGTCATCACCGCCCACGATGCGGACACCGGCCGGGAGCTCTGGCGCCGGCGCACGATTCCCGCACCGGGCGAACCGGGCGACGAGACGTGGGGCGACGTCCCCTTTGAGGAGCGCAAGCACGTCGGCGCCTGGATGGTGCCGAGCTTCGACCCGGAGCTGAACCTCATCTATATCGGGACGTCGGTCACGTCGCCGGCGCCGAAGTTCATGCTCGGCGGCGTCGACAACCAGCACCTGTATCACAACTCGACGCTCGCGCTCGACGCCGACACCGGCGAGATCGCCTGGTACTACCAGCATCTCAACGACCACTGGGACCTCGACCACCCCTTCGAGCGCTTGCTGGTCGACACGGCGGTCGCGCCGAACGCGGCCGACGTGAGCTGGATCAACCCGCGGCTGCGACCGGGCGAGAGGCGAAGGGTCATCACCGGGATTCCGGGCAAGACCGGTGTGGTCTATACCCTCGACCGGGAGACCGGGGAGTTCTTGTGGGCGACGCCGACGATCACCCAGAACGTGATCAACCACATCGACGGCGCCACCGGGGAGGTGACGGAGAACGCGGAGGTCGTCTTCAGCAACGAAGGTCAGGAGGTCATGGCGTGCCCGGACCCCCTCGGCGGCAAGGACTGGCAGGCGGGCGCCTATAGCCCCCTGACGAACACGATGTACTACCCGTTGCGCAATACCTGCGCGCGGATGCTGGCGACGAATTTGGACACCAGCGCGTTCTACGCGCTCACGTGGCGCAGCCAGATTGCTCCGGGGACCGACCAGGCCGGGACCGTCCAGGCGATCTCCGCAGAAACGGGTGAGATCACCTGGACCTATGAGCAGCGAGCCGGCACCATGTCACTCGTCGCGACCGGGGGCGGGCTGGTGTTCGGCGGCGATGTGAACGGGCGGTTCCGGGCCCTGGACCATGAGACGGGGGAGGTGCTGTGGGAGATCAACCTCGGCTCGTCGGTCACCGGCTTTCCGATCACGTACGCCGTCGGCGGTCGGCAGTACGTGGCGGTGAGCACCGGCACGGCGAACTTCAACAGCTACACACCTGAGCTCCGCCCGAGTGCAGGCAACACGCTCTTCGTGTTCGCCCTGCCGGAGGAGTGACCACGGGTCGCCGTCCGGGCCAAGGGTTTGGGCCCCCGGCCTGGACTCGCCTGCCCGGCCCAGAGGTAGAATGGCCTGCACGGCGCTGACAGCCGGGTGACGGTCACGAAGAGTCGGCACGGCGTCAGGGCCTGCTGCGACCCGAAGCGCGACGCCTGCACACGATCGGGGTTTCACGACACCTGGGCCAAGGGGATCCAATGAGCATGAGCACATCGGCGGGCAAACCTGACCCGTGGCGTGCCAGACACCTTCGTATCTGGCGGATGGGGGCGGTGATGGCCATCCTCGTGGGGCTGGCCGCCGTACCCGACCAGACCGCCGCCCAGGTCACATACACCGAGGAGCGAGGCACGCTCGCCGACGGCACCCGGTACGTGATGCGGGTGCCATCCAACTGGAACGGAACCCTCATCAGGGATCTGGACTATGCCGGGCGGCCCAACGCTCCCAAGTATCTCGACATGCTCATCCGCGGCTACGCCGTGTCGGGAACGGCCAGGCACGAGCGCCGATGGGTCGGCAACTATGATCCCGCACGCGAGATTGCGCATCTCAATACGGTGCTCGATCTGTTCGAGGAGCGCTTCCGCGATCCGGATCGCGTCATCCAGTACGGATGCTCCGGAGGCGGCTTCGTCTCGCTCGCCGTGGCGGAGCAATTCGCCGACCGCATCGACGGCGCGGTCGCCCTGGGGGCGTATTCGCCGGTGTGGTTCATGAACACGATGCTCGACGGATGGTTCGTCCTGAAGGCGTTGGTCGCCCCTGACCTGCGAATCGTCGATCACCCGCGCGAGCCGGGCCTCCGGCCCGCCTACGCACCGCTCGTGTTCGCCTGGCGCCAGGCGATCAACGCCGCGCAGGAGACTCCCCAAGGCCGGGCCCGACTCGCACTGGCCGCCACGATCGGACAGTGGCCGGACTGGATCGAGCCATCGGTTGGGATTGCCGACCGTGACGACGTCACGGCATTGCAGCGGAGCATGTACCAGACGCTCTATCGGTATAGCGACAATGTCGGGGGGTTGTCCAGGTTCATGTTCGAGAGTGCGGCGGGCCCATGGTTGACGCAGCCGTCGTGGAACACCGATGTCGACTACCGGGAGTTTTTCGACAGCGGCAACGAGTTTCACCGGCGCGCGGTTCGCCAGCTCTATGAGGCAGCCGACCTGGATCTCGAGACCGATCTCGAGCGGATCAACGCGTTCCCCCGCGTCGCGGCCGATGACCGCGCCCTCGAGTACTGGAGTGCACCGGGACGCAACCTCCGGGGAGATCCGCAGGTCCCGGTGCTGCGAATCCACGACGTCGGAGATTCGGTGCTGCCGGTGAGCCTGGTCCAGGGCTATGACGACCTCATCCGCGCTAACGGCAAGGACGCGCTGTACCGCACGGCGTTCACCCGTTCGGGCACGCACTGCGGGTTCACGGTCGCGGAAAGCGCGGCGGCGCTCGACACACTGGAACGCCGTCTGGACAGCGGCCGCTGGGGGCCTACGGACCCGGATCCGCTCAACGCACTGGCGAAGCGGTTGGACGGGAGCAGCACCTCACGCTTCGTCACCATCGATGGGCACGGTGTCCGGCAATACAACCGTGCGTGGGCGCCCGACTGACAGGGCCACTAAGGATCGGCGCGGGCAGCGCATCTCGGCGACGCGGCGACCGGTCAACTTCCGGAACTGGCCGATCATAGGCCGGCTTTGATAGGATCCGACAACACGTGGTGTCGTCCGGTCGAGGCTGCGCCAGACGCGCGGGTGTCGAGCGGGAAAGGGGGGAGTGATGCGGTCGAGTCTTGTGTGCGCCGCCGTCGTGGTCGTTGGCTTCGGTGGTCTGGCGTTCAGCACGTCCGCCGCTGCGGCGGAGGCGCCAACGTTCACCAAGGACGTCGCGCCGATCCTGTTCGGCAACTGCGTTGTCTGCCACCGCGAGGGCGAGGTCGCGCCGATGGCGCTCACCTCGTATCGGGCGGCCCGTCCCTGGGCGCGGGCGATCAAGGACAAGGTCGTCAGCCGGGAGATGCCGCCGTGGCACGCCGACCCCGAGGGATCGCTCGCCTTCAAGAACGACCGACGCCTGAGCCAGGCGGACGTGGACACCATCGCCGCGTGGGCGGACGGCGGAGCGCCGGAAGGTAACCCGGCTGACCTGCCCGAGCTGCCGCCGATCCCGGTCGGCTGGCAGATTCGCGACCTCGGTGAGCCGGATGCCATCATCCGCATGCCGGTCGCCGAGGAAATTCCGGCGTCCGGGGAGCTCCCGATGACCAACTACTACATCCCGGTGCCGTGGGACGAGCCGAAGTACGCCCAGGCGCTCGAGTCGAAGCCGGGGAATCGAGTCGCCACCCATCACACGGTGGCCTATATCCGCTCGGGGCTACCGCCCGGCACGCGGCTTAACGACAAGGGGCTGGCGGTGCGCGACGCCTCGATCGAGGTCGATCGCAACGCCTCCTTCGAGTTCGCCCAGCGGTCGGTCAAGCTGACCGGCTACGCGCCCGGCAAGGGGTACAAGCGGTATCCGAAGGGCGCCGGACGAGTGCTGCCGCCGAAGTGGTACTTCGTGCTGAACCAGCACTACCAGCCGACCGGGAAGCCGGAGACCGACCGGTCGGAGCTCGGCCTCTGGTTCCACGACGAGCCGGTCGACACCGACGTCAACGAAATCGTCGCGAGCGACGGTGTCTCGATCGTCGAGGACAGTGAGGTGGTGGCCGAGGCCGGCCAGCGCCGTCCGGTGGTGCCGAACATCCCACCGTTTGCCGACGACTGGAAGATCGTCACCATGAAGATGTTCTCCGAAGACACGACGATCTTCTCGCTGTCGCCCCACGCGCATCTGCGAGGCAAGCGGTTCACCTACACGCTGGTCCGTCCCGACGGCACCGAGCAGACGCTGCTGACGGTGCCGCGCTACGACTTCAACTGGCAGACCTTCTACGAGCTGGTCGAGCCGATGGTGTTCCCCGGCGGGTCAAAGCTCGTCACCGTCGGCTACTACGACAACTCCGTCAAGAACCGCTACAACCCCTCGCCGGACAAAGAGGTCTACTGGGCCGAGCAGAGCTGGGACGAGATGTTCAACCCGTTCTTCGAGTACGGCGTCGACGTGGAGAAACCGAAGGGCAGCACGAACGATTGAGCGCGGCGCGGCGCGAGATACTCCGGGGGACGGGGCATCGGCTCCCGTCCCCTTTTTTCGTCGGGCGGATGCGCCTCGCCGGTCTCGGTGCAACGCGGACTTCCACCACGGGCTCCTAGTCGCGACCGGCGGCCTCCCTTCCTAGTCGCAGCGCATTGCTCGCTCCGGCATTGAGACCTCCATCTGCGCCGACCGTGACGAAGCGGAAGCCTTCGTTGATGCGCTGCTGCACGGAACCTGCGCCGGTGGTGATCGCGCAAGGAACGTCGTTGTCGAGACACGCCCGCAGCACCGTCTGGATAGCCGCTTCAACTTCGGGAGCCGCCGGACTGGTGTAGCCCATCGATGTGCTCAGGTCGGAAGGGCCAATGAATATGGCACCCAATCCGGGAACTGTCACAATTTCATCGACGTTCTCCACTCCTTCAGCGGATTCAATGAACATCATTGACAGCAGTTCGCCCTGAGGGTCCAGTGGCCAGACATCCGCCTTCACATGATAGTCACGAATTCCCCAGTACCACTGGGCGTTGGATGGATTGCGACCGCGCAGGCCCTTCGGTTCATAGTCCGGCGCGTCATTGTATTGCGGGTAGCGAGTCGCTCTCACCGCCAGCTCGGCATCTTCCCGCGTATGTATAGCTGGAAAAAAAATGCCGAACACGCCGACATCCAACACCTGCTTGGCCTGTGAGATCAGCTCTTCCGCCCCACCTGCGGCAGGGATGCGCACGAACGGCACAACGTCAGGCTGTAGGTTCCCCTTTTCATTGATAGATCGCTTATTAGTCATGCCAAGCAAGAACAAACGCAACCGCTCGACGTCGAACGGCGCATGCTCCATCTCGATGAACACGAAATCGAGACCGGAGCTTGCCATCGCCCGGGCATTATTCAGGGAATAGTCAAAAGACAAGATTCCGAACGCGGGCTGGTCGTTCTCAAACAGCTCGATCACTTTGTTGAGCCGCGGGCCCTCTTGTGCCAGAACGGCGTCGGGTAGGCCAATCAGCAAAGCGATGCCAACGTAGGCTAGAGTTTTGACTAGTGCATGTCTCATCGTCTGCTCTCTCTATCTGTAGGACCGTCGCCGCGAGGCCGCCTGCACCCGAAAAAGGGGGCTGGGCGGGTACTGGCCGCCTATAATGAGACGCCGGTGCGCTTCACCGGTATCGCCAATCTGCGGGTCAAGGAATGCGACCGGATCTCGGCCTTGGCAGATGGGCTGAACCGGATTATACCTGCGGCGCCTGACGTTCGCCGATCCCAGTGACAGCGAATGTTTCGTTCTTTCGAAAACGCGGTATCACTTGCCAGCGCGTTCCGTTGCGGTTGACCGCTTTGGGGAGGGAACATCCATGCATCGTCCAAGCGCCATCCTCTCGGCGGCTGGTCTGACGCTGATCGCGTCCACTGCGGCCGCGCAAAACGAGCTGCAGACATCGCCTGCGGCACTGGGTCCGGAGGCTGCAGGACTTGGCGTCTATCAGAGGTCCTGTGCCGTCTGTCACGACGGCGGGGACGAAACGGCGCCCCAAGTCGATCGGCTGCAAGCCCTCGGCAGGGACCGTGTGTTGAGCGCGCTAGGGCGCGAGGGGCTCATGGCTTTACAGGGTGCGGGCCTGACGGAAGAGCAACGCGGTCAGGTTGCGGCGTTCGTGACAGCGAGCCCTGAGCGGCGCGCCGAGCTGGCGGCCGGCGTCAGCGACCGAGCGTCTGGCGCCGACCTGGCCGCGGCGAACTTCTCCTACCCAACGCGCCGCGTGCGCGACCCGCGCGACTCCTCCAGCGTCCCCCGGGCCCGGGCGTGGCCGGCCCCCGAGCTTGGCGAGGGGCCGTTCGAGTTCGAATCCTGGGAGCTGCGCAATCTGCGTGCGGTGGTGGTCGTGCGGGGGCTCAATAGCCCCCGGGCGATCGAGTTTCTGCCGGATGGCGATATTCTCGTTGTCGAGCGCGCTGGCACAATGCGGATCGTCCGGGACGGCGCGCTCGATCCGGAACCGGTGGCAGGGGTGCCCGAGGTCGCGGTGCTGGGCACGGCGACGGGCTTTATGGACGTCGCCCTCCACCCGAATTTCGCTTCAAACGGCTTTGTCTATTTGGCCTACCATAGGCCCGCATACGGAACGCTCGGCAGCAATACGATCTTCCGCGGTCGCTGGAACGGCAAGGCGATTGTCGACGGAGAGGAGATCTTCGTCTCTGACGACGTCGATACGCTCTACAGCCGTCTGATGTTCGCGCCCGACGGCAAGCTCCACGCCACAATCGGCGCGCCCGGGCTCGGCACGGACGACTCCCTCCTTCGCGCCCAGCGTGGGGACGACTATGCGGGTAAGACCCTGCGGCTCAACGACGATGGCAGCGTGCCAGCCGACAATCCGTTTGTCGGACAGGCAGGATACAACCCAGAGATCTTCACCCTCGGCCACCGGGTCAACCTCGGCCTGGCCGTCCATCCCGAGACGGGCGAATTGTGGGTCTCCGAGCATGGTCCCAATGGCGGGGACGAGGTCAATATTTTGCGCAGCGGCCAGAACTACGGCTGGCCCATACAAAACGCCGGTCGCTATTACGGGGGCGAGAAGGTCGCGGGGGGGGCCCATGCGGAAGGCACGACGCCGCCGCACATCTCCTTTGTGCCGTCAATCGCGCCGGGCAACCTGATCTTCTACGCGGGCGACGAGTTTCCGGCGTGGCGGGGCAATATCTTCATCGGCTCCATGCGGCTCGGCGAGGCGCCCCGCACCGGTCACCTGTTGCGGATTGTCGTCAACGACAATGGGGGGCACCTGCGCAGCGAGATGCTGTTGTTCGACCTTCATCAGCGGATCCGGGTCGTGGAGCAGGGGCCGGACGGATACATCTGGGTCACCACAGACGAGGGTGCGGACAGCGTGCTGATCCGGTTGGAGCCGGGCGAAGAATAGAAAGAGCCCCGCGCGAGCGCGAAAAGCCAATCTAGATGACACGCTGAAGAACTACCATGGTTTGAGAATCTATCTCAACAGGGTTCGCGGCACGCGCTTCGAGGAGACCTATTTCTATCTCAGGGCGAGCTCGAGTTCGCAGCGTTCACGAGTAAAGACGTCATGGACGGTCGCTGGATGACCATGGATATCGGGGACATCGACGGTGACGATGACGTCGACGTCGACGCTTGGTGGAAGCTACTTGCCCGTGGGCATGTCCGCCTATCCAGAACTCTATAACGAACTGGCTGAAACGGGGCCGGCCGTACTGGTTCTGAAGAACACCTTGAATCAGCTTGAAATCTAAGCGCTACGGTGCGCGAGTCAGCCGTCGCCCGATGGTCGCTGGGTCGTCTACACGTCCCATCAATCAATCGGGAATCGCGGACACCCCTGCCAGGAGAGGCGATGCTTTGCACTGCGTCGGCGTGTGGCTCCGCTGAGAGGAGCCTTGCCGCCCTGTTTGTGGTCGCTCTTGCCTGCAGTGCTTGCGGTACGCCCTCCCTCGAAGCACCGCCACATCCGGGCCCGGACTGGCCGCAGTGGCGCGGGCCGAACCGGGACGGAACCCTTGCGACCTTCATAGCACCAGCCTCGTGGCCGGAACGCCTGACACGTCGGTGGAGGGTCGACGTCGGCGATGGCTATGCCACGCCCGTGCTGGTGGGCGAGCGGTTGTACGTGTTTACCCGTCAGGGTGAACGCGAGGTGCTGAGGGCGCTCGATGCCGACACGGGAGGCGAACTGTGGCATTCTAGCTATCCAGCGCCATTCTCGTACGATCCCGCCGTCGAGCCGACTGGTCCGGGACCGAGGGCGACGCCGACGTTTGCCGACGGGAAGCTCTACACCCTGGGCCTTGGCGGGGTCGTCACAGCCTTCGATGCCGAGACTGGCACCCAGATCTGGCAGATATCTAAAGCCACGGTTGCGCCGCCGTATGGCACGGCGGTCTCCCCCCTCGTCGATCAGGGCCTTGTGATCGTCCACGTCGGCGGCCAGGACCAAGGGGCGTTGACGGCGTTCGATGCCAACACGGGGGCGGTTCGGTGGGCCTGGGCGGAGGACGGGCCGTCCTACGCGTCTCCACTCGCGGCCGACCTGAACGAGACCCGCCAGGTAATTACGTTGAGTCAGGGGCACGTCATTGGCGTCTCGGCGTCTTCCGGGGCACTCCTGTGGCAGCGGAGCTTTCGCACGCAATACGAGCAGAACGCCATCGACCCCATCCTCGCGGAGGGCACGGTCATCGTTGCCGGCTTTCAGGAACCCACCTCGGCGTTCCGGGTCGTCAGAGACCGCAACGCGTGGACGACCGAACCCGTGTGGGAGAACCGAGAAATCTCGCTCTTTACGACCAACGGCGTCCTGATCGATGGGATGTTGTTCGGGTTGTCGCAGCGAGCGAGCGGGCAGTACTTCCTGCTGGACGTCGTCACGGGTGAGACCGTCTGGACCAGCGCGGGACGGCAGGCCGAGAATGCGGCGATCGTGAAGGCTGGTGAGATGCTGTTCGTGCTGGAGGACGATGCCGAGCTCATCCTGGGACGGGCGAGTCGGACCGGCTTCGAAGAGGTGAGGCGTTACACCGTTGCGGAGACCGCGACATGGGCGCACCCGACGATTTCCGGCAATCGGGTGTTCGTCAAGGATGCCTCATCGTTGACGCTGTGGACATTCGATTGACACTGGAGGCACTGCCAACTTGACGTCCGCGGCTTGAGACTCCTGCGCGAAGCCGATCCACCGATCGTTCAGCAGGCACACGTCACCACGTCCCATTCCGTCAACGCGTGCGTCCAGAGCAGGCGATGGTGCACGGCCCGCAGCAGGTGCCGGCCGACGCGAAAGAGGTTCTGCACGACGCCGTGCACCGCGGCGAGCGTTGTAGGTGCGCGGCCGACTTGAACCGCCGCATCTGGCGCTCCCGTTGGCGGGTGGGTTGGTGCGATCAGCTGCGGACCGAAGTGCTTCAAGTCGTAGCACTTGGTCGCTCTCCATCGATGTGTGAATCAGTGGGCGGGGTCTTCTGTTAACCGGAGGGTTGCTGGTTCGAGTCCAGCCTGAGGAGCCAACTTGGTCCCAGCAGAACGCGCTCGCGTTCTGACGGGCTGGCTGGTCGACATTCCCCTCCCGGGCAGCCTCAAGCAGCCCGGTCGTCCTGTGGGGCCGCGTGCCGGCGGCGCGCGGCCCTCGCCCTCGGGGACCATTTATCGACCGTCGCTCGTGCGGCCGGACGATGGACCTCGTTCCCGCGGGCCACGCCTGCGGGCCACAGGGCCGGGCATTGTCACGTTGGGGTCGCGGGTAGCAGAGTGACGGCATGAACAGCTCTGCACCCAGCTACCACGGCTATCGCTTCCCGCCCGACATCATCGCCCACGCCGTCTGGCTGTACTTTCGATTCAGCCTCAGTTTTCGAGATGTGGAAGACCTTTTGGCCCAGCGGGGCATCACGGTCACCTATGAGACGATCCGACGGTGGTGTCGCACGTTCGGCCGCGCGTATGCCCGCCGGCTCCGGCACCGGCGCGGGCGCCTCGGGGACACGTGGTATCTCGATGAGCGTGCGCCACGAAGGCGCGAAGGAGGGGTTATGAGTTAGCTACTTCCTGAGCAGCCATGCTGCACAGGAGATGAGGGTAGGCCCCTCGAAGCCGGCTTGCAGGAGCAGGCTTCAAACCGCCTCAAGCTGCTGTCGTCAAGAGCGATGGTGGTGAGCGTTGAGGAAAAGGCCGGACTTGATCCGGTCAGGTGAGGGCCACGGAGACGAGCGCAAGCGAACCACTGATGACGTGTCGAAAAATACACAGATGGCGTCAAAACCGGGTGGGATTCGTTAGCCCGGGAGGAGTCTGGGGGACACCGTGCTTACTGCCCAGATGGCGTCCGGCATGAAGGTGGCGTGACCGTGGTTCAGGCTCTTGTGTGGAACGTGGGAACCTGTCGCCCCGATGCAAAGGGAGAAGTTCAAGTGGACGCCCCACGAGACGAGCGTACCGATGCGGGGCACAGGGGCGGAGTTGCGCGTAGTAGTGACGAAGGCGCTGTAATGGTGCTGGAGCGAAGGCGCAACACCGTCCAGCGTTATCGAAAGGTCAACCGCGCGGCGGGAGGAGCCTTTGGGTAAAGCAAAGTCGTTCGATATTCCCAAACGTCTCGTTTGGGAGGCGTACCAACGGGTGAAGGCGAACCGAGGAGCAGCCGGCGTTGACGACCAGTCGATCGACGCGTTTGGCCAGGATGTGAAGAACCGCCTGTTCAAGCTCTGGAATCGACTGTCATCGGGCAGCTACTTTCCTCCGCCAGTAAAACGTGTGGCGATCAAGAAGCGCCATGGCGGCTCACGGCCGTTGGGAATACCAACAGTCGCGGATCGTATTGCGCAAGGCGTGGTGAAGATGGCCCTGGAACCGGAACTGGAAAGGCATTTCCATCCAGACTCCTATGGGTATCGGCCTGGCAAGTCGGCCCTCGAGGCCGTGGGCGTGGCCCGGCAGCGATGCTGGCGCTACGACTGGGTGCTCGATCTCGACATCCAGGCCTTCTTCGACACCATTCCGCACGACCTGCTGCTCCGGGCGGTGCGAAAGCACACCGACTGCACGTGGGTGCTGTTGTACATCGAGCGGTGGCTGACCGCCTCGGTGCAGCTGGAAGACGGCACCCTGGAGCCTCGGACGAAGGGCACGCCACAGGGGTCAGTGATTTCACCGCTGTTGGCGAATCTCTTCTTGCACTACGCGTTCGATCGGTGGATGGCCCAGCACCATCCCGACATTCCGTTCGAACGCTATGCCGACGACGCCGTGTGTCACTGTCGCAGCGAGTCTCAAGCTCGACGGTTGCAGGCGGATCTCAAGCGGCGGCTCGCTGCGTGTGGGCTGACGTTGCACCCACGCAAGACACAGATCGTGTACTGCAGGGACAACGTCCGCCGCGGACTGCACCCCAACCATCAGGTCGACTTTCTCGGCTACTCGTTCCGGCCGAGGCGGTCGATGAATCGCTGGGGGAAGACGTTTGTCAACTTCAGTCCGGGCATCAGCCATCAGGCCGCCACGGCGATCCGTCAGACTATTCGAGACTGGCAGCTCGACTGTCGCATCGACAAACGGATCGATGACCTAACGCGAGTGGGCACAAAACTACGACAACACCACGCTGGCGGTGGCGAAGATTCTCGGGGACGGCACGCGGCAGCGAACGCAGAGATTCAGCGAGCTCCACTCGCACTACTTGTTCGACGATCGCTTCGGACGGCCGGGGAAGGGCAACGACAAAGGCAAGGTGGAAGGGCTGGTCGGCTACGCCCGCCTCAACTTCTTCGTGCTGGTCCCGCGCGTCGCTAGTTGGGACGCGTTGAACGCTGACTTGGAGCGCCAGTGCCGCGCGCGGCGCGGGCAGCGGTTACGGCGGCACACCGAGACGATCGGGGAGCGCTTCGCGCGCGACCGCGCTGCGTTGTTGCCGTTGCCGCCGGTCCCGTATGAAGCCTGCGACACGCGCCCGACGCGGGTCACGTCGTTGTCGCTGGTGCGCTACCGCCGCAACGACTACTCGGTGCCGACCGTTTACGGCCACCGCGAGGTGGTGGTGAAGGGCTACGTGGACGCCATCGTGGTCGTGTGCGGCAGTGAGGAGATCGCCCGCCATCGGCGCAGCTACTGGCGTGAGGAGGTGATCGTCGATCCGCTGCACTACTTGGCCTTGTTGGAGCGCACGACGGGCGCGCTCGATCAAGCGGCGCCGCTGACCGGGTGGGCGCTGCCAGACGAGTTTCTCCGGCTGCGGCGGCTCTTGGAGACCCGGCTGGGCAAAGCCGGGACCCGCGAGTATGTGCAGGTCTTGCGGCTCCTCGAGGACTTTCGGCTGGCCCACGTCCGCGGCGCCATCCAGGACGCCCTGCGACTGGGCGCGATCGGGTTCGACGCCGTCAAGCATCTCGTACTCTGCCGCCTCGACCACCGGCCGCCCCGCCTCGACCTGGCGCAGTATCCGCATCTCCCGGCCCCGCGGGTGACGACGACCGTGGCGGCCGACTACCTGACGCTGCTGGGGGTGGGTGCCGAGTGATGGCACAGTCGACCCTGCTGCTCGACGCCCATCTCAAGGCCCTCCGACTGCCGACCTTCCTGCGCGAGTACGACAAGGTGGCGCGGCACTGCGCGCAGGAAGGGCTGGACTGTCCACGCTACCTGTTCCGCCTCTGCGAGCTGGAGCTACTCGACCGCGAGCAGCGCGCCATCGAGCGCCGCATCAAGGCCGCCAAGTTCCCGGTCGTGAAGAGTCTCGAGACCTGCGCGTTCCGCGCGATCCCGTCGTTGAACAAACGGCTCGTGCGCGAGCTGACCCGCGCGGAGTATCTCGACCGGCGAGAAAACGTCTTAGCGTTGGGCAACTCCGGCACAGGCAAGACGCATCTGGCGCTGGCATTGGGGTTGGCCGCCTGTCAGAAAGGCTATCGGGTGCGGTTCACCACCGCCGCCGCGCTGGTGCACGAGCTGCTCGAAGCTCGGGACGACAAGCGCCTGCTCCGCTTCCAGAAACTTTTGGCCAAGCAGGATTTGTTGATCGTGGACGAGCTCGGCTACGTGCCGTTGTCGAAGACCGGCGCCGAGCTGCTGTTCGAGATCTTCTCCCAGCGCTACGAGCAAGCGTCGACGCTGGTGACCTCGAATCTGCCCTTCAACGAATAGACCGAGATCTTTGGCTCTGAACGGCTCAGCGGCGCGCCGCTTCGAGGAGTTTCGCGCCGACTCGTGGACCGGCTGGCGCGAGGTGCTCGCGAAGCTGGTCCCGACGGTCCGCGAGTTTTACGCGATCGCCGGCCGCGGCTCGGGCAAGAGCCGCATCGTTGCGCTGCTCGCGGCGTGCTTCGCGGCGCGCGAGTACAAGCGTGTGCCGGGCGAGAACATCTACATCGGGGTGTTCGCGCCGGATATGAGGCAGGCGACCGTCACGTATCCGTATGTCAAGGGACTCTTCGATGCGGACCCGGAGCTGTCGAAGCTCGTAGCTGTCCCGCGCGCCAGGTCGATCGATCTCACGAATGGCGTGATCATCGAAGTGCTTGCTGCGTCAATTGCGTCGCCGCGCTCGCGGTCGTATGCGCTGGTGATTATCGAGGAGGCGGCGTTCCTGCGCGATGAACGGTCGGCGAACCCCGACCTCGAGCTGCTGCGCTCGATGCGCCCGGGGCTGGCGCGCGTGCCGCACGCGCTGCTGTGCGTCGCGTCGTCGCCGTACGCGCGGCGCGGCGTGCTGTACGACGCGTGGAAGCGCGACCACGACGGGTCGGATCCCGAGGTGCTGCTCGTGCAGGCGCCGACGCGCGCGATGGCGCGAAAGCGCGACGGTACCGGTCGTTACGTCGGGAAGACTGGCTCGGCCCAGCTCGGCGCGCGACACTCCTCGAAGCGCGCCATGAAGTCGACCGACGTCGCGCTGCAGCGCGAGGGCGTCTTTGCCGATGAGACGACCCTGCGCGTCGCGCGGAGCGTCGGGCGGCGGGCGATACTGAAAGTTCGACAGCGGCGGTTGGCCCTTATGTTACCCGGCGCCTTCGGGTCCGAGCCCGGTCTCGGGCGCGGTGGGGCTCGTCTTGCGGTCTGTCATAACTCGGTGCACCCGCTGCCGTTTACGGCGCCCCGAGGGGCGCGGTGCGCGGCTCGAGGGGTATTTTTTTGGGTCTATCCGGGTTTCCCAACGCCATTTTGGGGCCTTTCGGGGTTTTTCGTGGGTGATTTGATTGGAAAGGCCCTGTGGGAGCTCGTGGAAAACGCACAGCGTTTTCCAAGGCACGGTGGGCGCGTTCTGTGCGTCCACGGCGCCGTCAGCTTCCACAGGGCCCGTCCGTGCGCGACAAGATGGCTCCCAGGGAGGGGGCCCATGCGTGATGTCGAACTGGACCGCTGCGTCCTCGGACTGCAGTCGACCGGCGAACAACTATGTTCGCGTCAACACCGTCGACCTGTACACGCCGAACGCTCGATTTACCCCGGAAAGACTGGGATATCAGGTGCTTACGCTATTTGGGAAACTCGGATATAGCCATTTTTTTGAGTTGGCGCGTGCGCGTGTCCCCGGCCATCTCATCGTGTTGGCGCTTTGATCAGCTCGTCGCGTGCGAAGAGCCGAACTCGAACTTCTTCCCGATCATGTGCACGACCGTGGCCGATCTGGCGCGCGCGAGCGAAGAGCCGAAGCGGTCGGGTGCGGCCGCGGTCGCAGGGGTGCGCGCGGACGCTGACCAGATCCTGGTGGCCGAATTGAACAAGACGCGAGCCGAGGCGATCCACGAGGCCCAGGCCGCCGCGAAGGCCGAGATCGCGGGGGTCCGGAAGGAGGCGCAGCACACGCTCGCGACGGCGCTCGACCAGACACGAGCCGAGGCGATGCGCCACGCCAAGGCCGAGATCGCCCGGGTCCGGAAGGAAGCGCAGCACACGCTGGCGGCGAAACTTGACGAGGGGCGAGTCGAGGCGGCGCGGGTCCAGGCCGCCGAGGTGGCCCGCCTCCAGAAGGATGCCGACCAGACCCTCGCGACGAAACTTGACCAGGCACGAGCCGCCGCGGCGCAGGTCCTGGCCGCCGAGATCACCCGCCAGCGAGCCGAGGCGATCCACGAGGCCCAGGCCGCCGCGAAGGCCGAGATCGCGGGGGTCCGGAAGGAGGCGCAGCACACGCTCGCGACGGCGCTCGACCAGACACGAGCCGAGGCGATGCGCCACGCCAAGGCCGAGATCGCCCGGGTCCGGAAGGAAGCGCAGCACACGCTGGCGGCGAAACTTGACCAGGCACGAGCCGAAGCGGCGCAGGTCCCGGCCGCCGAGATCACCCGCCAGCGAGCCGAGGCGATCCACGAGGCCCAGGCCGCCGCGGAGGCCGAGATCGCGGGGGTCCGGAAGGAGGCGCAGCACACGCTCGCGACGGCGCTCGACCAGACACGAGCCGAGGCGATGCGCCACGCCAAGGCCGAGATCGCCCGGGTCCGGAAGGAAGCGCAGCACACGCTGGCGGCGAAACTTGACCAGGCACGAGCCGAAGCGGCGCGGGTCCAGGCCGCCGAGGTGGCCCGCCTCCAGAAGGATGCCGACCAGACCCTCGCGACGAAACTTGACCAGGCACGAGCCGCCGCGGCGCAGGTCCTGGCCGCCGAGATCACCCGCCAGCGAGCCGAGGCGATCCACGAGGCCCAGGCCGCCGCGGAGGCCGAGGTCGACCGCGTCCGGACAGAGGACGCCGACGAGACCGACCTCGACGATCTGAGAACTGACATCGAGCGCCTTTTCCAAAGAGACGCCGAAGCCGCGCGTCGTGACGCGGCCTCCGCACGCCGGCAGGTAGAGCCGACTCGGTCCGTGGTTGCCTGACCCCTGCGGTCGCGGATCCAGCACAGGCGAACAGCCCCAGCGCAGCAGACACCACACAGCGAGCTTACCGATGACCGATCTGCAACGCCGTCCACCCGCCACCGAGAGTGGTGTCGGGCCGACTCTCGAGTACGGGTACGCCAGGTTGAATGCTGTGAATCGCCCCGGGTTCTCCGGAGAGCTCATTAGTTGACTCCGGCCATTGTGGCTGGCGCTTCTTGTGCCCGATAGTACTGCTGTTCGTACTCGGCCGGTGGCACGTCGCCGATCGACGTCAAGAGCCGCCGGTTGTTGAACCAGTCCACCCATTCGAGCGTCGCAAACTCCACGGCCTCGAGATGCCGCCACGGGCCGCGCCGACGAATCACTTCGGTCTTGTACAGCCCGATCACCGACTCAGCGAGGGCGTTGTCGTACGAGTCACCCACGCTCCCCACGGACGGCTCGATGCCCGACTCGGCCAGCCGGTCCGTGTAGCGAATGGAGAGATACTGACCACCCCGATCGCTGTGGTGCACTAAC
This sequence comes from Vicinamibacterales bacterium, assembly GCA_965197395.1. Taxonomy (GTDB): domain Bacteria; phylum Acidobacteriota; class Vicinamibacteria; order Vicinamibacterales; family UBA8438; genus CAZYFH01. The sequence continues at coordinate 50,268 of OZ240205.1, forward strand.
CCGTCAGGTGCCGGCCGCGCATACAGGGCTTGCTCCAACGCATCAAGGGCGAGGTCGGTGCGCAAGGAGCTGGAGACGCGCCAGCCTACGATGCACCGGGCAAAGACATCGATGACGAACGCCACGTAGACGAAGCCGCGCCAGGTCGCCACGAAGGTGAGGTCCGCCACCCAGAGTGCGTTGGGGCGCGTGGCCACAAACGTGCGGTTGACCAGGTCGGCCGGCCGCGGGGTGGGGTCAGTGCGTATTCCGCTGAAGTTGAACACGGATTCCGAGGATCGTGAACGCCGATTCCGACGAAGGTGAACGCTCGTCGGAGCGAAGCGACGTGTGTCGGTCAGTCTCCTTCCATCGTGGTCGTCACGGGTCTTGGATATCCTACTCGCGTTGTCGTGTTTGTGCATGCAGATGATGACCCTGTGGAGCCTGTGGGCGGCGCGCCGTGTGCGCCGTCCAAAGCGGTGTGGGAAACGCGTGCCCTGGCGCCGCTGTCCTCCTGGGCGCCCGAACGCGTTTTCCATACCGCTGGCAGGATCCATAGGCCTCGGCCTCGAAACGACCGACGAGGATGCCCTGAGAGGCGATTGCTCGACCTCGCCCTACCTGTCTACCCCCCGTGGCAGCCGCCGGTCGGCCGGGTGCTGATCACGGCGTGGCCTGCGGCGGTGGCGTCGGGGACGCGTTCGTGCGCCGCATCGAGGAACCCTTCAGCTCGAGGCGGTGCGCATCGTGGAGCAGCCGGTCGCAGATCGCGTCGGCTTGGTTCGGGTCCCCGATCCCGGCATGCCAGTCGGTCACGGGGAGCTGGCTGGCGATGAGGGTGGAGGCCCGTTCGGCCCGGTCTTCGATGATCTCGGTGAGGTCGCGCCGCTCGGCGTCGCGCAGCGGCGCGAGCAGCCAGTCGTCGATCGCGAGCAGATCGAGCTTGGCGAGGCGCGCCAGCAGCCGCGTGTAGGACCCATCCCCCCGGCCGACCGCCACCTCGTGCAGCACGCGCGGCATGCGGACGTAGCGCGCCGTGAAGCCGCGCCGACACGCCCGCTCGATGAAGGCACAGGCGAGGAAGCTCTTGCCGATGCCGGTCGGCCCGGTGATCAGTAGGTTGTGGCGCTCGGCGATCCAGGCGCAGCTGCCCAGCGTGAGGACCTGCTGGCGGTGGAGTCGGCGGGGGTGGGTGAAGTCGACCGCCTCAAGCGCGGCGGTGGCATAGCGGAGCTTGGCCGTGTGCAGCCGTCGCTGGAGCTTCCGTTGCTCGCGGGCGGTCCACTCGGCGTCGACCAGCAGCCCGAGGCGGTCCTCAAAGCTGAGCGTGGCGGCGTCATCGCTGTGGAGCGGCTGCTGGACGGCCTCGGCCATGGCGCTGAGCTTCATGGCGTGCAGTTTCTCGAGCGTCTGTTCAATCAGCATCGGTCTTCCTCGGGGGTGGGCGGCGCATAGTAGGCGGCGCCGCGGATGTTGGCGTGCGTGGGCGTCGGGGTCGCCTCCGGCGGGGCCTCCAGGGGCAGGCGGTCCTGGGCCGAGGCGAGGATGTTCTTGATGGTGCGATAGCGGTACGAGCCGAGGGCGACGGCGCGCGCGCTGGCGGCCTCGAGCCGTGCGTCGCCGTACGTCCGGCCCAGGCGCATGATCCCCAGACAGGCGCGATAGCCCTGCTCAGGGTGCGGGCGGCGCTGCAGGATCTCGGCAACGAGCCGCCCCGTGGCGGGGCCGGTCTGCTCAGCCCAGCGGATGAGCCGCGACGGGGTCCACTCGGCATGCGCCCGGTGGGCCCTGGGCATGTGCTCCGGCTTGGTGGAGGGCTGCCCGTCATAGCGCCGACGATGCGACGTCAGCGGCCGACCCTTGTAGAACAGCTCGACGGTCGTGGTGGTGTACCGCGCCTCGACCAGCTCGTGGATGAGTTGGTACGGGACGCTGTAGGGGTGCCGTGCGACCTCGACGTGGTAATCGATGTTGACGCGGCAAGGCTTCCACTGCGCCACGACGTAGCGAGTGGCGGGGAGGGGCTGGAGTGCCGGGCGGTCAAGCCGCGCATAGAGCGTGCGGCGGCTGACCCCCAGCTTCTGCAACGGGCGGTCGTTGAGCTCGTCGAGCAGGGCGCGGATGGCCACGTTCAGCGCGGCCAGGCTGAAGAACGTCTCGTGCCGGAGGCGGGCGAGAATCCACCGCTGGGCAACCAGGACGGCCGCCTCCGCCTTGGCCTTGTCGCGGGCCTTGTAGGGGCGGGCGGGGACCACGACGGCGCCGTAGTGCGCGGCGAGCTCCTCGTAGGTGCGATTGACGCCGGGCTCATAGCGGCAGGACCGCGTGATGGCGCTCTTCAGCTGGTCCGGGACCCAGAGGCCCGTCGCGCCGCCGAAGTACGCGACCATGCGGGTGTGCGCCCCGACCCAGTCCGGCAGCTGCTGGCTGGCGGTCGCCTCGGCGTAGGTGTAGCTGCTCGCCCCGAGGACAGCGACGAAGAGCTCGACCGGCCGTTCCTCGCCGGTGCGCCGATCAACGACCGTGGGCCGTTTACCCGAGAAGTCGATGAAGGTCTTCTCGCCGGCCCGATGCACCTGACGCATCGACGGCCGGAGGCGCCGAGCCCAGCGCCGGTAGATCTCGCAAAACTGGCTGTAGCGGTAGCCGTCGGGATGGACCTGGGCATACTCCTGCCACAGGAGCTGCAGCGTGACCCCGACGCGCTTGAGCTCACGGTGGATCTCCGCGCAATCGGGCCGGATCCGGTCCCGCATCGGCGCGGCCCGCGGAAACAACCGGGCCTCGAGCGCCGTATCGTCCAGCTCGGCCGGCACTGGCCAGCCCACCCCGCAGGCGGTCGCCCGCTGCAGATAGAGCGTGACCGTGCCGACGCCGATCGCGCAGGCGTGCGCCACCGCCCGGTGGCTCAGGCCCCGGTCGTGCTTGAGTCGTAGAACCTCGCGGATTTTCCTCATCGATAGCCTCGGTACTGGCATCGCGGCGTCCTCCTTTCGGGAGACGCAGCGTGCCTCACCTCGCTACCGACGAGCGTTCACAATCACCGGAATCGGTGTTCACGATGCCCGGAATCGGTGTTCAACTTCCCGGAAACCGTGTTCACGTTCGCCCGGAATCGGTGTTCAAGATCCTCCGGAATACGCAATCAGGACAGGTCGTCGTGGTGAACGCCCGGCCCCGAACGGCGCCCCGCAGGCCCAGCTCCCGCATCAGGCGTTCGACGGTGCACCGGGCCACGGCGATCCCCTCACGGTTCAACTGGCGCCAGACTTTGTACGCGCCGTAGACCGCGAAGTTCTCGTCGCGCACGCGACGGATCTGATCCTTCAACCACGCATCGCGCTGCGCGCGCCCCGATCGCAACCGGGGATTGGCCTGCCACGCTTTGTGCGCGTAATACGTCGACGGAGCAATCGGCACCACGGCGCTGATCGGCTCGACCCCGTACGTTTCCCGCTGCGCATCAATGAAGGTCACCATTACCTCGGTCGGCGGTCGAGCTCCGCCTGTGCGAAATACGCTGACGCTTTCCGCAGGATCTCATTCGCCCGCCGGAGCTCGCGGATCTCACGCGCCTGCTCCTTCAGCACGGCCCGCTCGTCCGTCGTCAGCCCCGGACGGCGTCCCTGATCCCGCTCGGCTTGGCGCACCCAATGCCGCAGCGTCTCCGACGTGCAGCCGATCTTCTCGGCCACGGATCGGATCGCGGCCCACTGCGAGTCGTGCTGGTCTTCGTGCTCAAACACGAGCCGCACGGCGCGGTCCCGTACTTCTGGTGAGTACTTCCTCGGTCTTCCCATGGACTCCATCCTCCCAAGATATGGAGCCTCCGGGAAACCCGGGGCGATTCATGCCTGGGAAAAGTGGACAGGTTGATTATGCTGCACACTGCACCTGTCGAGCATGCCTCCTTTCAAAGGTGTTGGGGCTGACGTATCCCAGGGACGAGTGCAGGCGGTGGGGATTATAGAAGCCCTCGATGTACTCCGCGACGGCGCCCTTGGTCCTGCGTCGCGTCGACCACGGCTGGCGGTGGATGAGCTCGGTCTTGAGCGTCCCGAAGAAGCTCTCGGTGACGGCGTTATCCCAGCAGTCGCCCTTCCGACTCATCGAGCAGACGATCTGGTGGTCGTGCAGGACGCGCTGGTACGCGTCGGCGGCATACTGGCACCCTCGGTCCGAATGATGGACGAGGCCGGCCGCTGGGACGCGCCTCCCCAGCGCCATGTGCAACGCCTCGAGCGCCAGCTCCGCCCGCAGGTGCGGCTGGATGGCCCACCCCACCACGCGCCGCGAGAACAGGTCGAGCACGACGGCAAGATACAGCCACCCCTCCCACGTCCAGAGGTAGGTGATGTCGGTGCTCCAGCGCTCGTTCGGCTGTGCGGCGTCGAAGTCACGGGCGAGCACGTTGGGCGCAACCGGATGTTGGTGGGCACTGTCCGTGGTACGCCGGAACCGCTTGCAGGGCAGGCCGATCAGGCCCATGGCCCGCAGCAGTCTGGCGACTCGCTCCCGGCCAACGGTGAACCCGTCCTGCCTGAGCTGCTCGTAGATCCGCGGGCTTCCGTAGGTCCCCCGACTCGCGGCATGGATCGCCCGGATCCGGGCTGTCAGCTGGACGTCTTCACGGTGCCGTCGGCTCGGCGGGCGCTTCGCCCATGCGTAGTAGCCACTGCGGGTGACCTGGAGCACCCGACAGAGAGACCGCACCGCATGGGTGGCCTTCTCCGCATGAACAAACGCGAACCTCACGCCTGTTCCTTCGCGAAGAAGGCCGCCGCCTTTTTTAAGATCGTTCGCTCCTCTCGCAGGACGCGCACTTCGCGGCGCAGCGTTCGGAGTTCCTCGAGTTCCTCGGTGGTCAGCGCGCCGGTCGGATTGTGGCCGTGGTCGATCTCGTACTGCTGCACCCATCGCCGCAACGCCGACTCGGTCAGGTCCAACTCCCGTGCCACCTGGCCGATGCTGCGGTCACCCTGCTTGCACAGCCGGACCGCTTCCTGTTTGAACTCCACCGTGAATCGTCGTCGTCTCCGTTGGGCCATGAACACCTCCCGGCGCATTCTCGCGCCTTGTGGGGTGTCCACCCAACCCAGGCAAGCTCAAGCCCCATCTCAAAACGAGCGGACAAACCCGCCGCTCGACCCGCCGAAGCGCGAGTTGACGACGTTGTTGTAGATCGAACCGAAGGTAAAGGGGTTCCTCACACAAATGTATGCACGATTCTGGAATGATCTCGCCGATCACGCGTCGGCCTCAAGATGAGGAATAGGCCAGAAACCAGCCGGATTCAGGGGCTTCCATAGCTGAATCGACCGCCGCCTGCGCGGGCCCCGCTTTTGGTGGGGGGCCTGCTCGGCGGCAGCCTGTTCCGACGTAAGATGCTGATACGAAGATGTTTACGCCGTGACGATCATGCAGCCAGGTGAAACTCGCGGCTGACTCGCCCCGATGGCCATCGCGCGCCCGGAGCTTCCCTCCACCGCCTCGAAAGCTGGCGGCCTGGTACCACGCGCCCTCAAGTGCAGCCGGCGGTCCAGGCCCCCGCATCCACGTCTTAGATACCGGGTCATTGCTGACTCTCGCAAGTGGCTGATTCTACACAGTTTAAACGCTGAGAGGACTTACTCTCCTTGCATACATTCGTGAGAGGAACCGGTAAAGGTGAGACCGACCGAGAGGCGGAAATCGTAGTCGGTGGCCAGCTGCCGGCGCTGCACCAAAATCTCCTCGTTGCTCAGGTCCGCTTTGGGCAGGTAGATCTGGTCTCGGATCAGCGACGTCCGGCCGTTGATGTTGAAGAACAAGCCGCGCGCTATCCGGAGCTCGACGTCGCCGAACACCATGCCGCGGTACTTGCTCGGGTCGTCGAGGAACTGCGCGTACTCGACAGTGACCCCCGCCTCGCCCCACGGCTCGTTGTAGTCGAGCGAGACGTTGACGTTGTGATCCGGACGGACCTCCGAGAACTCGCCGAAGATGGTCTCTTCCTCGTAACTGAACGCGTTGAGACCGACCGCATACGTGAGCGTAAACTCGCGCCGTGTCGACTCGTCGTAGGAGAAGAAATTGTACTGCACGGCCGGCGCCACTCGTCCTGAAAGATCCTGGTTGCGAAAGGTCGACCGGACCAACGAACCCCCGAACGCCAGGCCCATGTGGTCGCCGACGGTCTTGACGACGCGGCCGTCGGCTGCATAGTTGCGCGAGATGTTCGTGAACGCGCCATCCGTCAACTGGAACTCGGTTTCGTTGTAGTTCGCGTTGACGCCCAACCGGATCTTCCATGCGTCGGTTGTCCGGTTCGCCGAAAACGAGCCGCTATACGATTGCGACGTCAGTGATTCCTCGCCGCTGACACGCGCCCTCACGCGGGTGCGATAGACCCAGAAGTTCCACGGGTCGTCGGCCGGCGTCGCCATGGCCGGTCGCTGCCGGGCGCCAGCCTGTCCGATCGCGACCTGGCCGGCAAGCGGCGTCCGCGCGACATACCGGAGCAAGCCGAGTCGAAAGATCTGGGCCAGGCCCTCACGCTCCTCGTCATCGGTGTCGGTCTGCGCGCTGACATATTCCAGGACGTCGTCGATCCCGGCGAACGACTCCAGCCCGATGAAGCTCAACGTGAAGACCCGTCCTCCACCGCCGGACCCCTCGGTGGTGACCAGCACGTGGACATCCGCGTCGCGCCGATCGCGGACATAGTTCACGAATGTGATCTCGGTGCGAAAGTACTCGTCGTCGCACCGGCCACAGTCGAGAAAGACCCGGAGCGTGTCGGCGGGGTCGCTCTCGGTCGCTTGTGCCGACAGGACTGTGGTGAGGCAGAGACTAATGACCGCGACGCGCGCCCCCACGACGCGCAATATACCCAAACCGGTAACCGATGCAGTCTCCCGAACGCGGGGCGGAGGAAAGAAATGGTGGGCGCTGGTGGATTCGAACCACCGACCCCCGCCGTGTGAAGGCGATGCTCTACCACTGAGCCAAGCGCCCACGTTTGAGAGTGGCACAGTGTACCGCTCGGCGCCTCGGAGAGCAACCCGAACGTGGGGCGGGGAGCCGAACCGCGTGATAGGTGGAATCAGCGAGCCTGCGCGATGAGCACTTTCAGCATACGCGAATACTGCGTGTCGGCGTCCGAGAACGCCTGGTCGTAATCATCCTGCGACAGCTGCTGGCCGCCCGGGTCACCATCGAACCGGAGGACGCGCGCGCCCGTGTCGTACATGTCGACCGCACCGCCGCTGCCCGCCAAGCCGTCCGCACCGGCGTCGGTAATGAGGATCTTCGTGTCGGCGATCGATGCCGAGTTCAGGTCGATGTAGACGTCGCGGTACTGCCCGTTACTGATCTTCTCCCGAACATAGATCGGCACTTCATAACGCGCCGAGACGACGAGGAGCTGCCCCGGAAACGCCAGCGCCGCCACGAAGCGGTCGTCGCCCTCGGTGTCCTTCGCGGCCACCGCTTCGAGCTGCGCCGCGCCCATGAGCTCGGCGAGCTCTGCCGCCAGAGCAGCCGACATCGTGCCCTGGGCCTGGGCGTGCGCCGTCGAAACTGCCACAAACGCGACGACGAGCACTGCGACGATCGATTGCCGCTGGTCACTGCTCCGCATGACGTAGTCCCCCTTCCCGCCGGGCCACGGTCCGTCTCGACCGATGGACGGCTGGCGGATGCCCTCGTTCTACCATCGCCGCGGAACCAAGGTCAACGACAACCCCCTCGGGGCTGAGCCTGACACCGGCGAGCGGTCAGCGCCGCTGGCCGACGCTCGAGGCTTCGTCGGCTTCGGTGGCAGGGGCGGCCGGGGCGTCCGAGGCTGGAGGTGGGTCGTCTTGGCGTCGCATGGCCGCCACGCCGACGCGGAGCGCCTGGACCAGGGCGGCCCCGTGGCGCACCGGCTCCACGACCGCCTCCTGCACCGCGTCCATCACCTCATCCACACGCGCCGTCAACCTCGCGCACACCCGGTCCACGCGCTCGACCTGCGCAACGGCCAACGATGACGCGCGCGCGGCGTCTTCGCTCATCGTATTGACGCGCTGAACCACCGGCTGGATCTCGCGCTCAACGACATCGACAAGTCGATTGACCCGCCGGGCCATCCGCGCCCCGTAGATGATCATGCCCACCTGGACGAAGGCCATCACCATGGTGGCCAGCGCGATTGCGCCCAGGAGGAGCGTCGGGGCGTTCATGACGCTTACCCGTGCTCCTCGGCCGCCTTTCCTGGGGTATCGCGGGCGCGTTCATACGCCTCGCGGCCCCGATCAACCGCAGTCGACAGGTGCTCGCGCTGCTTTGAAACAAACTCTCGTCCGCGCTGGGCCGCCACGCCGGCTCGCTCACGCCCTTCGCGCGCCTTGTCGTTGAGCAGGCGTCGGGTTTCCTCACCCGTCGACGGCGCCCACAGCAGCGCCGTGGCGGCACCCGCCACCGCGCCCATCACGAACGCCATGAAGACAATCCCGGCGGATCCGTCGTGTTCTCTCGACATGAACGACTCCTCGTTTGACCTCATCATCTCACATCAGCGGGTCGAGCGGCGCCGATCTCTCGCTTGCGCAGCTCGCGAATCTCGTCTCGCACCGCCGCGGCCCGCTCGAACTCGAGATTGGCGGCCGCCGCCCGCATCTCCTCCTGCTTCGCCGCGATGTGTTGGTCCAACTCAGCGTGTGTGCGGAAGGTGGGGTGCCGCTCGGCGACCACGGGCACGGTGACGTAGTCGCGCTCGTAGACGCTCGACAACACCTCATCGATCCCCTTCACGATGGATGACGGCGTAATGTTGTGCGCACGGTTGTACGCCTCCTGCCGTTCGCGGCGGCGTGACATTTCCTCGAGCGCAGTCCGCATCGACACGGTCCGCGTGTCGGCGTACATGATCACCCGACCGTGGACGTTGCGCGCCGCCCGCCCTGACGTCTGGATCAGCGACCCAGCCGAACGGAGGAATCCCTCCTTGTCGGCATCGAGAATGGCCACGAGCGACACCTCGGGCAGATCGAGCCCTTCGCGGAGGAGATTGATGCCAACGAGGACGTCGAACGCCCCGCGCCGCAGATCGCGCAGAATCTCCGTACGCTCGAGTGTGTCGATGTCCGAGTGCAGGTATCGGACGCGCACGCCGAGCTCGTGATAGAACTGAGTGAGGTCCTCCGCCATGCGTTTTGTCAGCGTCGTGACGAGCACCCGCTCGCGCCGCTCGGCGCGCTGACGAATCTCGTGCAGCAGGTCGTCGACCTGGCCCTTGACCGGTCGGACCTCGACCTCCGGGTCGACGAGTCCGGTCGGCCGGATGATCTGCTCCACGACCACACCGGCGCTGCGTTCGAGCTCGTACGGACCCGGGGTGGCGGAGACGAACACGACCTGACCGACCCGCCCTTGCCATTCCTCGAAGTTCAGCGGGCGGTTGTCGAGGGCCGACGGCAGCCGGAACCCAAACTCGACGAGCACTTCCTTGCGCGACCGATCGCCGTGATACATACCCCGGATCTGGGGCACGGTTTGGTGGCTCTCATCGATGACGGTCAGCGCATCCTCGGGCAGGTAGTCCAGGAGCGTCGGCGGCGGATCGCCGGCGGTGCGTCCGGAAAGGTGACGCGAGTAGTTCTCGATGCCGTGGCAATAGCCGATTTCCTTGATCATCTCGAGATCAAACATCGTGCGCTGGTGCAGCCGTTGGGCCTCGAGCAACTGGCCGGTCTTCTCGAGCCGGCCGCGATGCTCGGCGAGCTCTGCCTTGATCGTCTCCACCGCCTGCAGGGTGCGCTCCCGCGGCGTGACGAAGTGCGACTTCGGATAGACCGCCACCTTGTCGTGGCGCCGGAGAGCCTCGCCGGTGATCGGGTCGAAGCTCACCAGCTCCTCCACTTCGTCTCCGAACAACTCGATCCGCAGCGCACGCTCCTCGTAGGAGGGATACACCTCGATGATGTCGCCCCGGACGCGGAAGACCCCCCGCGTGAACTCGTGGTCGTTGCGCTCGTACTGGATCTCGACGAGCTTGCGCAAGATCTGCTCGCGCGCGATACGCTGGTTGCGCTCAAGCGGCAACAGCATGCCGTAGTACGCCTCGGGGGATCCCAGACCGTAGATGCACGACACGCTCGCCACGATCACGACGTCGCGCCGCTCGAACAGGGCGCGCGTCGCGGACAGCCGCATGCGGTCGATCTCCTCGTTGATCGTGGCTTCTTTCTCGATATACGAGTCCGTGGCCGGCACATAGGCTTCCGGCTGGTAGTAGTCGTAGTAGCTGACGAAGTACTCGACAGCGTTGTCGGGGAAGAACCGTCTGAACTCCTGGTAAAGCTGCGCCGCCAGGGTCTTGTTGTGAACCATCACCAGCGTCGGGCGATTCACGGCGGCGATGACCTGCGCCATTGTGAAGGTCTTCCCGGAGCCGGTCACTCCTAGAAGCACCTGGTGCAGATCGCCGCGGTCCAGCCCCTCGGTCAGCTCGGTAATCGCACGCTCCTGATCGCCACGGAGCTCGAAATCGCTTTCCAGGGTGAAGCGGTCGTAGGTGGACGGCATGGTGAGGCTCGGCGCGAGGGCCGCTGGCGCTACCGATCGCGGGCTTCGGCTTCCTTGTACAAGGCGTAGTAGCCGTCGCGGGTTCTTACCTTCGCGCGCCGCAGGTCCGGACGCGACCCTGTCAGCCGCACTTCGACCTTGCGCCAGGTGCCGTCTGACCGATCGTTGGTCGACACGAAGCCGAGCGAATAGCGCGCGGCGAGCTCGCTCGCGATCTCCTCATAGATGGCGTTGAGCGCGTCGACTGATTCAGGGTAGTAGCTCCGACCGCCCGTGACGCTGGTCAGCTGGTCGAGCCGCATGCGCTGGAAGCGCCGGACGCTCGCCCGAAGGTTCTTCTGCAATCCGATGGCATAGATTGTCACGTCGGAGGCACGCACGAGATCGTGGGTTTCGCCGAACGGCATCAGGCTGCGTGTATCCTCGCCGTCGGTATACAGCAGCAACACCTTGCGGCCATCCTGGGCGAACGCCCCGTCGAGGTACACACCGAGCGCGTCATACAGCGCCGTGTATCCGGTGGCCTCGCGGTTGCGGATACGCTCGACCAGACGCGGGAAATCCCGCTGCCCGTATCGTCCCACCCGCACCTCGCTATCGAAATCGACGAGCGTCATGTCGGCGGCGTAGGTGATCGTGTTGAGAAACTTGATCACGGCCGTTTTGACGAACCGGCCATCGCGCTCCATGCTGCTGCTCGCGTCGAAGAGCACCCCGAGGTGCAGCGGCATGGTGTCGGCGTCGCCCGCCAGGCTACGAGAGAAATAGCGGACCTCCTGGCGGTGTCCGTCTTCGAGCAGCTCGAAGTCGTCCGCCTCGAGATCGGTGATCAGCCTCCCGTCGCGGTCCACGACCGTGACACCCAGGTGCACCAGATCGATTCCGCTGCTAAACAGGGGGGCTTGAGCCGATAGTGTCAGGGGGAAGAGGAGAACGACGAGCGCGCCGCAACAGATGCGCACCATCAGCCGTCGATGATATCGCACAAGCCTGCGTGCTCGACGCGATTCATTCGGCGGTCGACCGGTTTAGGCGTCGTGACCTGGCCCCACGTCGTATAATTAGAGGTTCTTATGAGGTGCGTGGCGGTCTGCCAGGACGACCTGGTCGCCAAGACCCTCCACCGGGCGCTCGTCCCGACGCTCGACGTCGAATTCATCGTCGAGGACCGCGCGCTGGCCCGCCGCCTCCACGACGCGGGCGTCGCGGCGCGGGTCGCCGACCCGCGGCGTCTCGAGACCTATCTGAAGGCCGACGTCACCCCCGCCACCTGCATCATCATCGAGGATAACGGGCGACGCAGCGTGCGGCGGGTGCTGCAGGCGGTCACCGACGCTGGGGCGAACCTCGTGTACGTGCTCGCCGTCGGCGAACGACCCTCGAAGCGCGCCGAGGACTGGGCCAGCGCCTTCCCGGAGGTCACGGGACTCAGTCTCGGCGAGCTCCTCCAGGGTTCCCTGCTCGCCTCGCTGGGTCGCTCGCTGACCCGGGCCCGGGTCCAGCAGTATCAACGCTACTTCGCAGACGCCGACCGCGTGCTGATTCTCCTCCACAACGATCCGGACCCCGACGCCCTGGCGAGCGGTCTGGCGCTACGCAACCTGCTCCATCGCACGAAGACGACCGCGATTCTCGGCGCCTTCCACGGCGTCACCCGTCCAGAGAACCTGCGAATGGCGAATCTCCTCGACATTCGCGTCGAAGCCGTCACCGCGGAGTCCCTCGCGGAGTTCGAGCGCATCGCCACGGTTGACGTGCAGCCCCACTATTTCGGCGGTCTACTGCACCGAGTCGACCTGGTGGTCGACCATCACCCCGAACGCACCGGCTACACCACCACGTTCAAGGACATCCGTGCGGACTACGGCTCGACCGCGACCATCCTCACCGAGCACCTGCGAGCGGTCGACGACAACATCTCCGAGCGCATCGCGACCGCGATGCTCTACGCGATCAAGTCCGATACGTTGTTCCTCTCGCGGCATACGAATCGGACCGACCTGGAAGCGTTCACGTTTCTCTACCCGCTGGCCGACCCGGCGCTCGTGCGCAAGATGGAGGGCTCGGAGATTACGCTCGAACGGCTCCAATACGTCGCGCGGGCGGTCCAGACCGGTCACCATCAGGATCAGGTCTTTGCCGCCCATCTCGGGCAGTCACCACGCGAGGACCTGATCCCCTACGTCGCCGACTATCTGCTCCAGGTCGAAGACGTCAAGTGGTCCATCGTGTCCGGAGTGGTCAACGACGGCCTGGTCGTCTCGGTGCGCAACCTAGGCTATTCGCGCAACGCTGGCGAGTTCGTCAAGAAATGGTTCAACGACATCGGGAGCGCGGGCGGCCACCGCGCCATGGCAAAGGCGATCGTGCCACTCGACGCGTTCACCCAGAGGTTCGGCCGTGTCGAGGGTCCCGAGATCTCCGCGCTACTGGGCGAGCTCGCGTCCCAGTTTCTCCGCGAGGCCTCCGGTAGTGAGCGGCGAAAGTCCGAGATGCGACAGATGTCGGGCCGGTAGCGACGTCCGACCCGTGTCACGCGTCGCAGCCCCGTTCAATCAGTCCTCGTCCCCATGCGCAGCCAATCGCTCCGAGATGGACCCGCCGGGTGTCACCGGGCCGTGGGCTCCCCGCTCGCGCGGCGGCGCCGGCCCGTCGGCTCCCCGCTCGCGCGGCGGCGCCGGCCCGTCGGCTCCCCGCTCGCGCGGCGGCGCCGGCCCGGCTCCCCGCTCGCGCGGCGGCGCCGGCCCGTCGGCTCCCCGCTCGGGTGGTGGGACGTGCTCGAGTCGCTCGCCACTTGCGCCCACGACCGCGCCGACGAACTGCCGAAACCCGTCCTCGTAGCCACGGTCGATCAGTTCGCCCAGCGTTTGCCGGCGATCCGAGCGCTCGTCGTAACACCCTTCGAAGTCGAACGGCCCGAGCGGATTGTGCGTTGGCCGGACCTCGAAGACCGCCTGGAACAACGCCGTGCGACTCGCGATGGCATCTCTGAGCGCCGCGGTCTCGATCGCCGCGAGATGCTCACCAGCCCGCCCGCGGATGTCTCGTCTGCCCGCGCTCAGGGTGTGGGGACCCGGCGCCCGCGGGAGTGCCGACACGACGATGACCTGCTCCGCTCCGGCGTTGGCGACTTCCTCCAACAGGCGCGTCGTCGCATCCGGACGGTCGCAGACGCGATGCGTTTCGCCCTTCCACGCGCTGTTGGGTGAAAACGTCATCAGATGCGGCTCGGTCGCCACCGGCAAGCTCAGCGCGGCGGCGAGCGCATCGGTGGCGTGGCGGCGTGCCGCGCCGGTGAGATCCACCGTATCGAGCTGACGTGTCGTGCCGTCCCCGAGATGCGTCGTGAGGAACCCGCGCCGGTGGGGCTCGGCGAGCAACGCAAACGTGATGTCGCGCCGTGCGTCGAGGTCGTGGGCCGACATGATCAGTTCCCGAAACCCGGGCTGCCCGAGGTTCTCCGCCAGCAGCTCCGCGTAGCGGTCACCGAGGTCGTCGGGCGACGGCGTCGCGATGCGCGCGGCGCCGCGCATGATCCGCCACAGGCCGCCGCTGAACCACGTGAACGCGCCGGAGACGTCCAGCGGGGTCCCCACTAGGCGCCACCAGAGCGCGCCCCGCGATCGGCGTCGCGCACGTGAGCGCACCGTGCTCACGATAGCCCCGAGGGCGAGGACCGCGAGAAACACCAGCACCGCGACGAACACGAACCGCGGCAGGTGAACGGGGAGCGCGCTGGGGGCGAACGCGGCTTCGAGCCAGCGCGTGTAGACACCGGCCACGGTCTGTCCGGCGTCTATCCCCACAACGCGCAACAGGTAGCCGACGGACAGGGTGATCACCGCGAAAACCAGCACGACCAGCGGGAACGCGACGGCGGCCAGCGCCACCGCCAGCGCCGCGCTCGCGGCGCGCAGTGCGGCCCGCCAACGGTAGAGCCGGCCGACCCCGGGCGCGCGCCACAGACCGTCGGCAGCCCACAGGCGAGCGCCACCGTCGACGGCGCCAAACATCGCCCCGATGACCCCGATGCCGCGACCGGCGACGAGGTCGATCTTGACGCCCGCCTCGTGCAGCGCCCGTAACACGCCGGCGTGGTATGCCCCGGCGGTCCCGGTGCCGGTCAGCACGAGTGCGGTTCTCAGCTGCGGGGTGTAGCGGGGCGGTGACTCCACGGTGGCTGGGCGAGCGATTCGCGGGCTAGTGTCCTGTAACCGTAATTCGCTGCATAAGTCCTGGCGCGCGGCGCCCGGCTGGCAAGGTGCAACGAGGGAGCATAGTGGGCCTATGTGACCGAGGCGGACCGCCGCCAGGCGGGATGCCCCGCCCGGGAATTATGTTGCGAATTACGGTTACAGGACACTAGGTGTCGTGAATCGTGGTCAGCTCGATGATCTCGAACGCGCGCACACCACTCGGCGTCGGCACCGTCACATCGTCGCCGACCTCCTTGCCGACCAACGCGCGCCCAATCGGAGAGGCGGTCGAAATCCACCCCTTCCTGGGATCCGCATCCTCCGGCATGACCAGCTGATAGACCACTTCCCCACCCTCGGGCTCGCGCAGCCGCAGCGTCGACCCAAGCGCGGCCCGGTCGTGAGGCAGCTTGTCCAGGTTCATGAGCGAGATCTCGGAGACCCGCGTCCGGAGCATGCTGATCCGCGCCTCGACGAATCGCTGGCGCTCCTTCGCGGCCTGGTACTCCGCATTCTCACGAAGATCGCCGAGCTCTCGCGCGAGCTGGATCTCCTTCGGGAGCTCCTGCTTCAGCTCGCGGTCGAGGGTCCGGATCTCATCCTCGAACCGCTTCATGAACTTCGATTTCATCGGTGGGGTGATCGGCGCGACCTGGTAGCGTAGCACATCTGCTATGCTCGGCCCCTGCGGTGAAGACCGTTCGCAGCCGTCAAAACGCGCTCGTCCGTCGCTTTCGGGGAGCAGCACGTGCGCGCGAGGCGGGCCGTCGCGAACTCCTGCTCGATGGCGTCCGGCTCATTCGCGATGCCCGCGACGCGCGCGTGCCGCTCGTCACGGCGTTCGTGTCACGGGCGGCGCTCGATCGCGGCGACGACGCCCTGTCCGGGCTTGCGCGCGATCTCGAATCCGATGGCGTCGAGGTGGTGGCGGGTTCGGATGGGGTGATGGACGCCGTCAGTCCCGTGCGCGAGTCGTCCGGCGCCGTGGCCCTCGGGGATCATGATCCCGCGACGTTGGACCAGGTCCTCATGGGTGTCAAGGACGGCGTCGACGGCGGCATCGGCATGGTCCTGGCGCCCATCGGTGTGCAGGATCCTGGCAACCTCGGCGCCATCATTCGCACGGCCGCCGCGGCCGGCGCCGCGGGTGTTGCCGTGACCGAGGGTTCGGCCGATCCGTTTGGATGGAAGGCCCTGCGTGGGGCCATGGGAAGCACGTTCCGCCTGCCCGTGGCCCAGACGGGGAATGCCGCGGCGGCTATCCGGTGCGCCCGAGAAGCCGGATTCACGGTCTTGGCCGCCGTGCCGCGCACTGGACGCGTGCTCTACGACGCCGACTTCAGTGGCCGACGATTCGTGCTGGTCGGCACGGAGGGCGGCGGACTCCACGGTGAGCTGGCCAGCCTTGCGGACGACACGGTGTCGGTGCCCATGGCGCCGTCGGTCGACTCGCTCAACGTCGCGGTCGCCGCCGCCGTTCTGCTGTACGAGGCGCGACGGCAGCTGACCCACCGATGAAGCCCGGCGAGCTGTTTGAACCGAGCGGCCCGACGGCGGCGCCGTCCGCCGCGCCGCTCGCCGAGCGCATGCGACCGCGCACGTTCGATGAGATCGTCGGTCAGGACGATCTGCTGGGCCGGGGTCGCCCGCTGCGCGAGGCCATCGAGCGAGACGCGCTGCAATCCGTCATCCTCTGGGGACCACCCGGCACCGGCAAGACGACACTGGCGCGTGTGGTCGCGACGGTCACGCGCGCACACTTCGTGGCGTTCAGCGCCGTTCTCTCTGGCATCAAGGACATCAAGGCGGTGATGGCCGAAGCCGAGGAGGCGCGCCGTCATCTGGGTAGACGCACCATCCTGTTCATCGACGAGATCCATCGCTTCAACAAGGCGCAGCAGGACGCGTTCTTGCCGCGCGTCGAGTCCGGCGACATCGTGCTGATCGGTGCGACGACCGAGAACCCGTCCTTCGAGGTCAACGCGGCCCTCCTGTCGCGCTCGAAGGTGTTTCTGCTGCGACCGCTGACGGTCGAGGAGACGACACGGCTCCTGCGCCGTGCGCTCGCCGATGCGGAGCGTGGTCTCGGCGGCGCGGGACTCCAGACGACCGATGATGCCGTCGCTGCCATGGCCCAGCACGCCAACGGCGATGCGCGGGTGGCACTCAACCTCCTGGAGCTCGCCGCGACCATGGCGGGCGGGCCGACGCCCTCGGAACCGAGGGCCGACACCGCGGGCGTGGATGCCACCGCGGACGCGACGACATCGGGCACCCTTCAGCCGGCTCGGACGCCACGTCGCATCGACCGCGACCTGCTCGGCCACGTCATCCAGCGGCGCGCGCTGCTCTACGACAAGTCGGGAGAGGAGCATTTCAACCTGATCTCGGCGCTCCACAAATCACTGCGCAACAGCGACCCCGACGCGGGCATCTACTGGCTCGCGCGCATGCTCGAAGCCGGCGAAGACCCGATGTACATCGCGCGCCGGCTCATCAGGTTCGCGTCAGAGGATGTGGGCAACGCCGATCCGACCGCACTGGCCCTGGCGGTGGCCGCCAAGGACGCCGTGCATTTCATCGGCATGCCCGAGGGCAACGCTGCGCTGGCGCAGGCCGTGGTGTTTCTCGCGACCGCGCCGAAGAGCAACGCGGTCTATACGGCGTATCAACAGGCGGCGGAGGACGCGCACGCGCGGATCGCCGAGCCGGTCCCGCTGCACCTGCGCAACGCCCCGACCACGCTCATGAAGGAGTTCGACTACGGCAAGGGCTACCGCTATGCGCACGACGACGCCAACGGCGTGGCGGCCATGGACTGCCTGCCGCCGTCCCTGGCCGGCCGGATCTACTATGAGCCGACCACGCGTGGCCACGAGAAGGACATCGCCCGTCGGCTCGACGCGTGGCGGACACTCAAACAGAAGAAAGGGACCCGACCATAGCATCGCCATCCGATGTGCCCGGCGCGCTCTACTACATCGGACGCGGGCTCCAGCTCCTGGGGATGGGGCTCCTGCTCGAGGCGATCCTGATCGCGGGCCCGATGGGGCCGAGCCCGCGGATCTTCGGCGCCGGCATCGCGGTATTCGTTGTCGGTTGGCTCATCGTTTGGCAGCGGGTCGGGCGATCGTAGTGCCGCGGCGGCGAGGGACGGTCCACCGGATACAATGACCTCGATGGGTGCATGTCGTTTCGGCGTCGCCGCCGTCGTGTGGGTGTTCGCGTCGATGGGCGCGTCGGTCGCGGCCGACGATTGGCCGGAGTTCCGTGGCCCCACCGGGCAAGGGCATTCGTCGGAGGCCGGCCTGGCCCTTGACTGGAGCGAAACCGACAACGTCGTCTGGAAGACACCGGTGCCAGGACTGGGCTGGTCGTCGCCGGTGGTGGCGGACGGCCGGGTCTGGCTCACGACCTCGGTCGACGCCGACGGCGGCGGATCCCTCCGACTGCTCGCGTTCGACGCCGACACCGGTCGCGAGGTCATCAACACGGAAGTGTTCCGTGTCGACGATACCCGCGCGCAGAATCCCAAGAACAGCCTTGCGTCGCCGACACCGGTCATCGACCCCGCAGGCGAGCGCATCTACGTCCACTTCGGCGCGTACGGGACCGCGGCGCTCACGACACGCGGAGAACCGGTCTGGCAGACCGAATTCCCGTATATCTCGCAACATGGCAACGGCGGGTCGCCGGTCGTCTACGACGACCGTCTCATCCTCAATATCGACGGATACGACACGGCATACGTGGTCGCGCTCGATACGCGGACCGGCCAGGAACGCTGGCGATCGTCGCGACCCGACCCGGTCTCCCAGGCCTACACGACACCGCTGGTCATTCGGGTGGGCGACGACGACCAGATCGTCAGCGTCGCGGCGTTTCGCACCACAGCGCATGATCCGGCGTCTGGCGAAGAGATCTGGCGGGTCGGCTACCCGAACGGTTTCTCAAACGTGCCGCGACCCGTGTACGGACACGGGCTCGTCTTCATCACGACGGGCTTTCAGACGCCGACGCTCATGGCCGTTCGCGCGGACGGTCGGGGCGACATTACACGGTCCCACGTGGCGTGGCGGCTGCAGCGCGGGGCGCCGCTGACTCCGTCGCCACTACTCGTCGGCGACGAACTCTATATCGTCACCGATTTCGGCATCGCCACGTGTGTGGACGCCGCGACCGGCGACATCCACTGGCAAGAGCGACTCGGAGGCAACCACTCGGCCTCGCCGGTCTTCGCCGATGGACGGATCTACTTCCAGAATGAAGACGGCGTGACGCGAGTCATTGCACCGGGGACCGACTTTCGCCTCCTCGCGACCAATGAGCTCGATGGATCGACGCTCGCCTCCATGGCCGTGGCCAACGGCGCGATCTTTATTCGCACCGGGAGCCACCTCTACCGCATTGGTTCTTAGATGGGGCTTCGCCCCAAGCCCCACCTGGGTTAGTCCTGGGGCAACCGATACGCGATCAGCTCGCCAGGGAACCCGCCGCCGCTGATCGCCGTGACGATGTACTGCTGGCCGTCGTGGAGGTAGGTCATTGGGGATCCTGAGACCCCCGCCGGCATGAAGACCGCGCCCCGCTCCGTGCCGCTCGCCTTGTCGTAGGCGCGCAGCATCGCGCCCTCCTCGCCCGACGCCGTCGTGAAGGTGCCCGGCTCACCCGCGATCACGAGCGTCTTCGTGATGAGCGTGCCGACGCGCCCCACGCGCCCGGTCCGCGGAACATCGACGCCCGCGAGCAGCGGGTGATTGCGAATGTTGTCAGCCGTTGCGCCGTGGGCGATCTGCCAGAGGATGTCGCCCTGCGACAAATCGATCGCGGTGATACGCCCCCACGGCGGCTTGATGATCGGGATCCCGTCGACGTTGAGCGCCGCGTCCACCGCGGGAATATCGCGGGCCCGTCCGCGAATGAAGTTCATGTCTGACCGCTCGGGATCGTTGATGAGGCCCAGGGCCGTCACGTTTGTGAACGAGTACAGGTAGGCGATCCCTGTCTCCGGGTCGATCGACCCACCTGGCCAATTCGTCCCGCCGCCGGCGGACGGCAGCATCAGGGTCGCGATGACGCCGTCTGCATCCGACACCGTGATCGGCGTGAAGATCGGACCGAGGCGATGACGTGCCGCGATCTCCTCGGCACGTCGCCGGAGCTCGGGCGTGAAATCGATCAGGTCGTCGAGGCTCACCCCCTGACGGTCGTACGCCGGCGGCTTCGTCGGAAAGGGCTGCGTCGGCGACAACTGCTCGCCGGGCACCGCCGACGCCTCGACCGGGCGCTCCTCGATGGGCCAGATCGGCTCGCCCGTGACCCGGTCGAGCACGTACAGCCAGGCCTGCTTGCTCGGCTGCGCGACGATCTTGCGCTCCACACCGTCGATGACGACGTCGGCGAGGATCGGCGCACAGGGGAGGTCCCAGTCCCACACGTCGTGGTGGATGAACTGAAAGTGCCACAGCCGCTCGCCCGTCTCGAGATCGACCGCAACGAGGCTGTCCGAAAACAGGTTGTCGCCATGGCGATGGCCGCCGTAGTAGTCGTTGGTCGGCATCTCCGTCGGTAGATACGCGATGCCGAGCTCGAGGTCGGCGCTAATCTGGCCCCACACCCCGGCATTCCCCGTGTAGCGCCACGATTCATTGAGCCACGTGTCGTTACCGAACTCGTCGCCGCCGGGAATGGTGTGAAAGATCCACTTGCGCGTGCCGGTCCGCGCGTCGTAGCCACGGATATAGCCCTTCACGTTGCGCATCGACTTCGGCGCGCCTCCAGGCAAATGCGCGGCGCCGACGACGATGGTGTCGCCGGCCACGAGCGGCGCGGCATGCAACCCCGCCTCACCGGTCACGAGATCGATGTCCTGGTCGAAGTTCTGCTTGAGATCGACGATGCCGTTCTCGCCGAACGTGGCCAGGCGGTCGCCGGTGTGGGCGTCGAGCCCGACCAATCGATACCCGGGCGTGACGTAGAAGATCTCCCCGCCGGCCCCGTTGTCCCGGTATGCGAGGCCCCGACCCGAGAGCCGGCGCGGCGCGGCGGCACCGCGTTCGCCCTCGTCGAGACGATGCATCCAGAGCAGCTCGCCGGTGCCGGCGTCCACGGCGATGACCGCGCGACGTGACCCCGCGGTCGAGTACACGACGCCATCGACCATCAACGGGGTCGACTCGAGGTTGTACTCGGGATTCGGCCCGAAGTTCGCCGTCTTGACCCGCCAGGCCACTTCGAGGTCATCGAAGTTGTCGGCCGTGATCTGATCGAGTGGCGAATAGCGGGTGTTCGCGATGTCCCCGCCGTAACTCCGCCACTCCCCGTTTTCGGTGCCTTGGGCCGCCACGCCGAGCGTGGTGCCGGCAACGAAAGCCCCCAGGATGACCCACGTCTCGACACTGCGTTGTTTGGCTGGCATGTGTGGACCTCGTGCCTACACGTGGTGCTGGAGGAACTCCAGCACGATGCGATTGAACTCATCCGGCTTCTCGAAATAGACGGAGTGCCCGGCGCCCGGCACTTCGACGAACCGCGAGGCCGGCATCTTGCGGTGCATTGCCTCGAGCGCAGCCGGCGGAAAAATTGAGTCCTCCGTGCCGACGACGAAGAGCGTCGGGATCTCGTGCGCCACGACCGGGCCGATATCCGTTGGGGCCTGCAGCAGGCCGGCGGTGGCGGCCGGCCCACCGGCCGGTGTCCGGTCGAGCGTCGACCGCTGGATTTCGCGATAGAGAAACGCCAACTCGGGTTCCCGGGCGCCGAACGATGCCGCAAACGCCCCGCGCTCGGCCGGACGGCGCGCCATGAGCGCCGCCACCTCCGGATCGCTATAGCCACCCGGGGTGTCGCAGAGGACGAGGGCGTCAACACGATCCGGGTGCGCCGACGCGTACCCCAACGTGGTCCATCCCCCCATCGACTGGCCCACCAGCGACACGCGGTCGAGACCCAGATGATCGATGAGACCCGCGAGATCCTGCACGAACGCCGCGCGGCCGGGGCCGCGTTCGACATCGCGGGAGTAGCCGAATCCCCGGTGGTCGAACGTGATGCACTGGAAGTGCTGAGACAGCTCGGGAACCTGCTGCCACCAGCTCAGGTGCGTGCCGCCGGCGCCGTGCGCGAAGACGACGGGCGGGCCCTCGCCGTGCACTTCGTAATACAGCTCGAAGTCGCCGAGTGTGACGGCCGACAGGAACTGACTCTGCGCGGCCGCGCGCATCACGGGCGCGCCAATGGCCAACCCGCCGGTGGCCGCCGCCAATTGCCTGACGAAACCGCGTCGACTGGTCTGCATGTCATCGACTCCTTCAGATGCTAACGCCGAGTCCCCTCGATGTCGGTCCTCACGGAGAACAGTGTCTTGCCCGCCGTCACATACAGCGTGCGGAGGTCCAGGCCGCCGAACGCCGCGTTCGTAATCGTGTCCTCGAGGATGGGGATGTGCTCGAGGAGATCCCCGGCCGGCGAGAACACGTGCACGCCGGCGACGGTGTCGAGCGTTTCGCTTGTGCCCCGAAGTCGATTGAGCCCGGCGGCCACATACAAATTACCTTGGCTGTCGATGGTCATCCCGTCGCCACTCCGACCTGGGTAGAAATCGTGAAACACGCGCATGTTGCTGACCGTGCCCGCGTCGCTGAGGTCATAGGCACGGATCATCCGCGCGCCGCCCGCGCGCTGGCTGGTCTCAATCACATAGAGCGTGCCATCGTCGGGCGAGATCACGACGCCATTGGGGCGTTCGATCTCAGGCTCGGTCAGGATTCTCTCGATCGCACCGTCGGGATCGATCCGATACACGCCGTGCACGCCCGTCTGCTCCGGTGTGGGGTTCGGCTCCGGGCGATCCGTGAAATAGACGCGTCCCCGACCGTCAACCGTCAAGTCGTTCGGCCGGTGGAACTGCTTTCCCTCGTAGCTGTCGGCGAGCACCGTCACCTCGCCGGTCTCGACATCCGTGCGTGTCACCCGCGGCAGCGCCGTCACGCCATCTCCGCCCTCGCACGCGAGGAGCCGCCACTCGCTGTCGAAGATCAGGCCGTTCGCGCGATTGCTCGGTTGGCGAAACGTCTCCAGCGCGCCGTCCGGCGACAGTCGCATGATCCGGTTGTTGTTGAGGTCGGTGAAGTAGACGGTGCCGTCCTCGTCGACGGTGGGACCCTCGGTGAACGCCACCGTCGCGGCCACCTCTACGGTGCGGGACGCAGCCGCCGGGGACGTGTCGGCAATCGGGGCCGGGGACGGCCGCTCGGAGGAGCACGCCGGGATCGCGACAACGGCGGCGCACACCGCGATCCCGACGGTGCGATGCATGTGGCCCATGGTTCCCTCCCGGATCGGCACGCTCAAGGTTAGCAGCCCGTGGTGAAAGTCGCCCGTTGCACCGAGAGCGTCGAGGCGCACGGCGCGCCTCGCGGGCGCGGAGCGGGGCTCGCGGAGATCAGCGCAACGCCAAGTCTACGTCAGCAGCCCGTGGTGAAGGTCGCGCGTCGCACCGAGACCGATGAGGCGCCTGGTTGGCAAGGCGCGACGAGGAAGAACACCGGGCGTATGTGACCGAGATGCAACGCCGCTACCAGGATGCATCGCCGGTCGAATGCAGCGGGACTTTCACCACGGGCTCTCAGGCTAGGCTGGGGCCCACATAGGATGTTCACGGCCATCCGTCTAGGCATCAGTGATGCATGCAGTGCGCATCCCTACTCACACACAATGCCGTCATTGTCACGATCGTTCATGTAGCGATACGCCGGATGCCCACGCCTTCGCTGGGAAGTGCGATCACGACGGTGGCACGGTCGAAGTTCACCACGAGAGCCCCGTTGTCGGTGTGTTGCGCGGTGGGTCGTTCTTCAACTTCGAGAGGTTCGTCCGTGCCGCCTTCCGCGTCGACTTCAATCCCGATGGTCGCAACTTCGTCATCGGTTAGGTCCACGCGCCACCCTGGTCACGAGACGGCTCGCTCAGCAACGCGTTGACGTCAATTGTCGTGAGGCCCAGCAGGACGATAGGACGATAGGAGCTATTAGACGGGTGCCCTTCACTTAACATAAGGCCCGTTCTCCGACCCAGCGTCCCACGACGCCGGTGTGCCGGCTTGCCGACCCGCCCCGAATACAGGCCGATTGGCGCTAGCGGATCGATCAGGAGCGCCACGCTCGCCGTGGCGTCACCGTTGCCCTCGAGCGCGAGATCGACGTCGGTGCGTGGGATGGCGACGCGTGGCGCCCACCCCTCACGGTCGGGTTGGCGCGGACGGAGCGGAAGCCCGAAGTCGCGAAAGTCCCAGTCATCGTCGCCATCGGCGTCAGCAGGGCCCTCCACCTCGGGGTCACGCGGGAAGCCTGCGAAGGCCCGTTCGGTGGCCAATGGGTCGAAGTCCGACAGCGCATGCGTGCCCATCCAGACATCGGTCAGCCGTTGCCGGCGGTAGTACCGCGCCACACGGACTTCCTCGATCTCGCGTGGCTCGATCTCGATCGCAAACCAATCGCGGTCGCGGCCGTGGATCTCGCCGTAGAAGTAGGGTCGCGTGTCGGCGGGTAGCGGCGGTGCCACGTCATCGCGCCACAACGCGGTCAGCACGCGGCTGTCTGGGTTGATCAGCTGATGCTCGAGCAGCGCCTCGCGGCGATCCTCGAGCAGGTCGGCCGCCTTCCCGATCTCACGTCCCGGCGTGCCGTCAGCCAGCGCCCGCAACCGATCGTCGAGGTCGTCGGTAAACCAGAAGACCCACCGGTCGAACTCCTCGTCGAGCAGATCCTCATCGAGGATCTTCGCGATCTGCTGGTGCTCGACCCCGTCGGGCGGGTACGCGCGGACGCGTCCGCGGCCCAGATAGATCGCGAGCGGCGTGTGGTCACCGACCGGCACGACATAGAGGTCACCGTCGGTCAGCTCGAGCTCGAAGCGGTCGATGCGCAACCGGCCGTCGCGAACGTGCCCGACCGCCTCCGGCCCTGCCTCGCGCAGCTGCACGTAGACCGGCGGCGGCCCGAGACCGGGCGAGTCCTCCTGCGCTGCCGCACTGCCCGCGGCGAGCACGAGCGCCACGAGTGCGCCGTAAAGTCGAATGGGGTTGCCAGCGAACGCTCGGGTCCTGGTCATGTGCCCGCTACCGGATGTATCCGAGTCGACGGAGCCGCCCCGCCAACTCTTCATCAACGAGCGCGTCGTCAGCGGCCAGCACAGATGGGAAACGACGCACCGCGTCGTCCAGCTCGCCCAGCAGATATGCACTCAGGATCAGGCGCCCGTCGGTGAGGTTGGTCCGCTCGCTTGGGTCGGTTCCCAGATCGTACACCTCGTGGGTCCAGCGCTGCGCCTCCGGCCGTCGACTTTTGATCACTTTGTACTCTCCGAACACAAAGCTCTCAATCTCGAGTCCGTCCTTGTTGACATAGGCAGTGGCCGGTTGGTTTGGCGTGGATGGTGTGCCCTCAAGGACCGGCCTGAGACTCCGACCCTGCGCGGCGGTAACGGGTGGCGCCCCGATGAGGTCGAGAATGGTGGGCATGACATCGACGTGCTGGGCAACCGCCGTCCGCCACCTGCCCGGCCGACATCTGGTGCGGCAGCTTGAGCACGAACGGCACACGGAGCTGCTCCTCGTAGAGCGTGATCCCGTGGCCCCAGTACTCGTGCTCGTAGAACTCCTCCCCGTGGTCGGAGACCACGAGCACAATCGTCGAGTCGTATAGATTCTCCGCCTTGAGGTGATCGAGCAGTCGTCCGAGATGGTGGTCGTTGAACGCGATCTCCGCGTCGTACAGCGCGCCCAGCTCGCGCGCGACGTCGGGAGCCTGTTGGGCCTCCAGTGGCCGCTCGTGCATCGACCGGATCGCGATCCGATCCGGAAAGCGTGGCGACGGCATGAAGCGATCACGGAACGGGGCTCGTGGCGCGTAGGGGTCGTGCGGATCGCTCGTATGGACATACAGGAAGAACGGGCGATCGGCGTCGCGCCCCTCGAGCCACGCGAAGACCCGATCGTTCACCACGTCCGATTGCGCGTGGATCTCTCGGCCCGTGCCCTCGCCGAGATAGACGAACGCTTCGAATCCGAGGTGGAACCCGAAGGGCGCCGAGACGTTGCCGTTGGTGACGACGGCCGCCGTCTGATACCCGGCCGATCCCAGCACGGCGGCCAGCGTCGTTGCCGTGGGTGAGAGCGCATCGGTCCGGTCGTTGACGCCGTGCGAGCGTGGATGCAGCCCGGTGAAGACCGATGCCACCGACGGCCGCGTCCACGACGATTGCGCGAGCGCGTGGCGGAAGACGATGCTGTCCTTCGCCAACGCATCCAGGTTTGGGGAGGTCGGCTGGTCGTACCCATAGACGCCGAGGCGGTCGGCTCGCAGCGTGTCGATCATGTAGATCAGCACGTTGGGTGCCGCCGCCCCGCTCGACGAGGGCATTTGATCGTCGGTCACACCGTCGGTCGCCTCGGCGGGTGTCGTGTCGGGCCGACGCGCCGAGACCAGCACCGGATGCTCGATCGTCAGCCCCCCGGCGATCGGAGCCGCGTCGTCGGACCTCGCTAGGAACGACACGCTGACGGGCTGATCGGACACCGCCTCGGGCAAGCGAACGGTTTCGGGCTGGCCCCACAGACGCGGGGCGATCTCGAAGCGCGCCGCATCGGGGGCATCGTCGGTTCCGACACGGATCTCCAGCCGGGCGCCCGGCGCGGTCGCGCCCCATGATCGCAGCGCACCGAGGTGCAGGGACGCGCTCGGGGCCAACGTGACGTATTCCAGCCCGGTGTTGAAAGGCAGCAGAAGGCCGCCGCCAGTTTCGGCCGCCCGCGAGGTGTCCAGCGAGACGACATGATCGAACTCGATCAGCTGCCACGCGACGACTCGATCGACTCCGTTGGTGAGGTGAATGGCGTCCTTCGTCTCGTGGACGATGTACTGCGTGAGCATCGGGACCGCGTGCAAGAGGGCGGCGATGTAGCCGTGCACCACCTGGGCTTGCCGCCGGTCACTGGCGATGACCATCAGCACGCCGCGTTCGCCGAGCGCGAGCACCGACGTGTAGTCGCGGACGCAGGCGAGGAACACCGCGACGAGGGCCGCGAACCGAGACTTGCCGCCGCGCCGGCCGATGATGAGCCACGCTTCCCGCGCCGGGCGCGGGGGTGGGCGCCGTCCCAGGCAGCGCTCGATGAACCGGCGGTCGGTGGCGGTCATCCCGGTCGTCAGCCCGAAGATCGCTGCGGCGCAGCGCCGCCAGGACGCCCACGAGTCGCCGCCGACCAGCGGCCCGAAGAGCTCCAGATCCTGCATCGCATCGAGCACCGTCAGCCGGGTCGAGGCGACGGTGGCCGACGCGCGTCCGCGGGTCACGCCGCGCTTACGAGGATTCCTGCGTCTCGCCATCGGCGGCCTCCTCGGTCTCCCCGTGGAGACCGTGACGGGTGGTGGGGTAGTGCGTCCCGACGTAGGCGTCCAGGGACACGGCTCTCGGACGGCGGGCGAGGTCGAGCGCGGTGGCCACGCGCTGCACCCGATCGACGACGGTGACATAGGGGGCCAGCGCCGCGCGGGTGCGGCCTCTTGCGGTCAGCGGGCCCTCCGCGACGAGATGTCCCCCCAGCCAGGTTGCGACGGTGTCGAGTTCGAGATACCGATCGACCAGGTCCTGCTGGAGTTGGCTGAGCCCGGCGTCGCCCCCAAGATCTGCCACGATGGCCGTGCGCCGGGCGGCGAGCGTCGCCTGCACCGCGGCTTGCGCGGGGAGGGCGGCCGCCCGTACGTGGCGCGACCGCGTCCCGTGGGTCAGCGCCGCGGTGTTCCCAGGCGCGAAGGTGCCAGCCGCGTGCCGCCCCGCCGTCGAGGTGGAGGCCCCAGGCTTGTCGTGGCGATCACGCGCGCGTGGCGATCGTGCGCGCGGTCTTGGTGAACGGCGGTCGTGTGTCATGGCAACCTCCTTGGACGGTGCGGGGGTCTTGGGGCCATCCAGTCCCCGTGGGACGCGCGATCGCACCATCACGATCACCCCGCCTGCTGGCGTGCCCCCACGGACGATGCGTCGGGCGTCTGGCCGGGTCGACGCGCTGCTGCGTGCCGGTGAAGCTCGCGCCTCAATTGGTCACCGTCCATCGTCAACGTCACCTCGATCGCCGACGCGCGTGCCGTGGCCGTCGCGCCCGCCGCTGGGGCAGGCGGGGTGTCGGCCGCGGCGCCCGTCGTCGGGTCCCCCCCCGCCGCTGCACGTGCCAGGCGCGCGACCCAGGCGAGGCGGCGGCGCAGTTCGGCGTCTGAGAGGTCGGCCTGGGGATGGTGGCGCAGATTCCCCAGCCGCCGGCCGCGCCGCTGGGCGTCGAGTTTGCGCGTGATCACGGCCTTGCGGTGATCGGTCCACCAGAGAAAATGCAGCCGCAAGTCGCCCCCCGCCAGTCGCTGGACTACATACGGCGTGGCGCGCGCCGCGTGCGCGGGGGTGCGGGGCCAGTAGGTGAGGGTGTATCGGACGTGTCGCCGAATCTGCGTCCACGCGCTCAGGTACTCGTGCCAGTGATCCGCACGGTCCAGCAGGTCCAGCAGAAACAGATAGAGATGCGTCTCGTTGCGTTCGAATTCTGCGGCGCTCAGCACGTCGCGGTGCGCGTGGGTAAACTCCAGCAGCCGGAGCCCGGCCTCCAGCCCCTGCCCGTAGGACCGCGTGATCACCATGGCCTTCTCAACGAAGTACCAGCGCGGCGTCGCCATGATGGTGCGATATCCGGATAGGGTCAGCCGGCCGGCCAACGCGGTGCTGACCTGCGTCAGAAGCTCGCGGGGCTTGTTGTCCGCTCTACCGCGGATGGTCTTGGCCTGATCAGGCGGGGCGGGGCCGTCGCGTTTCGTCGCTTTCATGACGCACCCCGTCAGGCAAACCTCGAGCCCGGAGCTGGAAATCCTTCTAATTGCTGGAACAACCGGACGACGTCAGGCGGGGGAGCGAGGCACAGAGTTCGAAATGAGTCCAAGAAGGGGAGCCAATTTTTCGGCTATATCCGAGTTTCCCAAATAGCGTAAGCACCTGATATCCCAGTCTTTCCGGGGTAAATCGAGCGTTCGGCGTGTACAGGTCGACGGTGTTGACGCGAACATAGTTGTTCGCCGGTCGACTGCAGTCCGAGGACGCAGCGGTCCAGTTCGACATCACGCATGGGCCCCCTCCCTGGGAGCCATCTTGTCGCGCACGGACGGGCCCTGTGGAAGCTGACGGCGCCGTGGACGCACAGAACGCGCCCACCGTGCCTTGGAAAACGCTGTGCGTTTTCCACGAGCTCCCACAGGGCCTTTCCAATCAAATCACCCACGAAAAACCCCGAAAGGCCCCAAAATGGCGTTGGGAAACCCGGATAGACCCAATTTTTCGAACGGCCTCGCCACCGCCTTCGCCGCCATCGCTTTTCCGCTCCGCCGTCGCCGCAATCGCCAGCAGGTCAAAGGGTTGGCGGAATTCTGCCTGTAGCGTGCGGTCTTTCCAGCTGCAGTTCGAAAGCAGGAAATCGAGGAGGCGCCGTTTCTCGCGCGGTGGCTGCGTTTCGAACCGGTCCGCGGCGCGGCGGGCGAGATCCAGGAGCCGCGGCCCGTCCGCCAGGTAGTGGTGACCGCTCGTGCGGTGTTCATCGAGGGCGACGCGCACACGATCCAGCCCCTGCCGCCACTCGTCGGCCTTGCGGTCGAAGAACGCGGCCGTCACGCGCCCGTCGAGCGTGTCCACATACATCGCCTCGAGCCGGCGCTCGAGCGTCGCCTGCTCGGCCTCCAGGCGCCGCCGCGCCGCCGCGGCCGCCGCCTGCGTGCCGGCCTGGGTCCGTCGCACGGCCTCGGCGACCCAATCCATGATGTCGTTGTTGAACGACAAGGTTCGGAGCAGGTCGGTGAAGACCGCTGCCAAGTGCTCCTCGCGCACATAGCGTTTGGGACACCGGCCGCGGTGGCCGCTGCAGCGGTAATACACATAGCGACCCTTGTGAATCTCGCCGACCAGCGCGCACCGGCAATGGCCACATCGGATGAGGCGCGAAAACGCGAAGTCGTGCTTGCTGCGGCGCGTCCGGGCTCGACCGTTCCCGTGCAAGCGGTCCTGCACGCGGTGCCAGAGGTCCAGACTCACCAGCGGCGTGTGGGTCCCGCGGTACCGGGTGCCGGCCCATTCGAACGCCCCCGTATACGTCAGCGTCTGCAGCATGTGGTGGATCGTCGCCTTGGCGAGCCGCCGCCCGTTCCGTGACCGGAGCCCCTCAGCGTTGGCGAGGGCCGTCAACGCCGTCAGCGAGTAGCGCCCGGTGGCGTAGGCTTCGAACAGGCGGGTGACGAGGGGGGCGCGGTCTGGGTCGGGTTCGATGACGCGCCGGCCGTCTGGCCCAGTGACGTTGCGATAGCCCAGCGGCGCACAGGACGGCCAGAGCCCCTGCGCGGCTTTTTGCTGCTGGCCTTTGCGGGTTTCCTCCGACAGATTGTCGATGAAGTTCTTAGCCATCAAGACCTTGAGACCGTGGACGAACTTCTCGGACGAGCGTGGCCGCGGCGAGTAGACGACATTCTCCTTGATGAAGTGGATCTCCACGCCGAGCTCGTCCAGCGTGACCCAATCACGCGCGTTGCGGTACAGGCGATCCGTCTTCTCCACCACATCGATGGTGGACGTGCCGCTGATGGCGTCCTTGCTGCAGGCGTTGCCGAACCGCGCGGCTCTGCTGGCGGTCGGCGACGTGGACCAGCTGCCGTCGGTGGGACCAGGGCAGAAGCCTACGCGTACGTGGCCGCGCACGTTGAAGCTACTAGCCGGCTAGTAGATGTTGTGGCCTTTGCCTTTTGACAACCGACGAGCTCACGGAGGAGCGTGCCGTCCATCGCCACGGCCACGTCGTGGTGATCGCTTCGTCGTCTGTCCATTGGCCGTCCATTGGCCGTTCCCTTCCTACGCCATCCACCCGAGCGCCGAGTGCCGGGTCCGCGGCCGCGCCTCGAACGGGCGCCGTCTCCGCTCGCGCTTCTTCTTGGGCGGCTTGTGGCGCACCGCCAGCATCCGAAACGCATCCGCCCCATGGGACGCCCACGAATGCTCCGGCCGCTCCGTGAACGCCTGCACCCGCTCGTTGTAGACCTTGCGATAGAACGTCAGCGCCTCGAGCCCCACGCGGCACTTCGCCTCGTCGATCCAACAGCGCGGCAACAGCAACCGCACCGCGTGAATGCCGTCGTTGAGCCCGATGTTCGGCACAATCTGAAACGCGATGCCGTGGTTCTTCGCCGTCTCCAGCCGGCTCTTCCCCGTCCCGAGCTCCCGCACCTGGATGTCGTGCGGTGCCCAGTGCTGGCCGTAGACGTAGCCCTTGTCTCTGAGCACTTGCACGTAGTGCGGTAACCCCTCGCCGCTGTGCTCGTAGTAGTCGATCACCCGCACCTCGCCGGTGCGCAGCGACTGGCTGAACCAGATGGCCGTGGCGTCCCCGATGCCCAAGTCCCAGTCGGTGTCGACGGGCAAGGCGGGGTCATGAGGTACCCGCGTGATGCGTCCGTCGGTGCGGGCCGCGGCGAGTTGCGCCGTGTAGTAGGCGCCCCGGATGGCGGCGTCCGTCGAGAGGAACCACTCCTGGTCGAACTCCTCCTGGGTCATCAGGCTCTTGGCGATCAGCGCCCGGTCGTCCTCCATCGCCTGGCTGAGCATCAGCGTCGCGGCGTCGTGTTCCGTGGCGAGGGACTCGTCGATGTCCTGCCAGACCGTGAACGCCGCCGGGTCGTCCTTCAGCGCCTCGTGCGTGCGATAGAGCTGGTTCCGGCCCTTGATGGTCCCAGCGAAGATGCCGTAGCCCAGATGGTCGGCCAGGGCCTTCGAGATGACCTCCGAGAAGACGTTGGGCGGGTGCATCCCGTACTCGTCGAACGAAACGCCGGAGAATGCGGGGCCGCGCAGCCGGTCGGGCTTGTCTGCCCCGAAGAGCTGCAGCTTGCTCCCGTTCGGGTAGTCGATCCGCAGCTCCGCCTCGTTGAACCGGACGCCGGGGATGGGCTGCGCGAAGTACTTCGCCATATCCCACGTGGTGAGCTTGGCCTGGCGGTACGTCGGCAGGACGTGCGCATAGAACCGGCCCCGCAGGAGCTCCGTCAGCTGCGCGTCGGTGACGTCGGGCTTCAGGTGGCGGAGGCGCTTGCGCTCCCAGCCATCGTCGGTGGCGGCGCGCTGGTGGTGGTTGATGATGGCGGTCGTCTTCCCGGCTCGACGATGCAGGACCAGGCACGACCAGCGCGCCAGCGCGGCGTGAAACCGCTGCGCCCACTGGCGGGGCTTGTACGGGATGCGCACGCGCGTGCTGATGGCAACTCCCATGACAGGGTGATGCCCCCGGCGTGCTCGACCTATGGCGGCTCCACCGGTCCGAGGCGGAACTCGACCTGACCCCGCTGCCGCACTGTCTGCGGGTCGCCGACGACGGCCTGGTGTACGTCTGCGACCGGCGGGCGGATCGCCTCCAGGTGTTCGACCGGATGGGCACGTTCATCCGCAACATCGACGTTGGGTGGCGACCCGTAAGCTCCCCCGAGGGCCGCCCGAGTGACTCGCGTGGAACCGCGGTTGTGCTCGCGTTTTTGCGCGACCCGGATCAACGACTCCTGTTCGTCGTGAACCAGAACAGCGTGATGGTCGATGTGGTGGACCGCCGGACCGGGCAACGCCTGTCGAGCTTCGGTGGCGGACCCGGGCGGTATCCGGGGCAGTTCACGCTACCTCATGGCATCGCTATCGATTCGGGCGGCAACGTCTACGTGGCCGAGCAGGAAGGTCGCCGCATCCAGAAGTTCATAGTCGTCGACCCGTGATCCCGGCGCTCACCTCTGCTGGCGCCGAGCTTACGTAGCGCGGGCCTTCAGGCCCGCATAGGGCCGCGCCAGCTCGGTGACCCGCTGAGGCGCGGGATCCATAGACCGACCCGTCACCTCCGTGCGACCCGGTCGCGTATAATGCAATCTGTTCTGTCGGGGACACGCTGATTCGGTCTCTGGAGACCATCCACATGATCCACATGAGCCTCATGCACCTGCGCGGACAGCGGTTGACGCCGACGCTCCTTCTGTCCTGGACCCTGCCCGTCCTGCTTGCAACCAGCCTCGCCGCCGCCGGCGCCGACCATCGCCTCGTCGACGCGGTCGAGGACGGAGACGACGACACCGCGCGTACCCTCGTTCAGGAGGGCGTCGCGGTGAACGAGGCGCAGCCCGACGGCACGACGGCGCTTCACTGGGCCGTCCACCGGGACCACGCCGACCTCACA
Organism: Vicinamibacterales bacterium; assembly: GCA_965197395.1. Taxonomy (GTDB): domain Bacteria; phylum Acidobacteriota; class Vicinamibacteria; order Vicinamibacterales; family UBA8438; genus CAZYFH01. The sequence continues at coordinate 83,271 of OZ240205.1, forward strand.
ACGCTCCTCCTGGAGGCTGGCGCGAACCCGAACGCGACGAACCGTTACGGGGTCAGCCCCCTCTCGGTGGCGTCCACCAACGGCAACGTCGCCATCGTGACAGCGCTGCTCGATGCAGGCGCAAACCCGAACGCCGCGACGCCGTATGGTCAGACACCGCTGATGACCGCGGCGCGAGCCGGCGACGCGGACGTCGTCACGCGACTCCTCGCCGCCGGGGCGAACCCGAATGCGCGGGAGAGCGTCCGCCGGCAGACGGCCCTCATGTGGGCGGCGGCGGGAATGAACGCCGCTGCGGCCCGGATGCTCATCGAAGGCGGCGCCGACGTTGCCGCGCGCTCGGAAGCCGGCATGACTCCGCTGGTGTTTGCGGCCCGGGAAGGCGACCTCGCCACGGTGCAGGCGTTGCTCACGGGCGGTGCAAACATCAACGAAGCCGCGGAGGACGCCATCCCACGTGGGCCGCGGGATCCGAAAGTAGGTGACGGACCGGCGCCGCCCCGGCTCGGGTCGAGCGCGCTCGCCACCGCCATCCGCAACGCCCACTACGAACTGGCCGCCTGGCTCGTCGAGCAGGGCGCGGACCCCAACCTCGACGGCCCGCGGGGCACGGCGTTGCACGGGCTGGTCCGCGCCCGCAACTGCGAGCTCACGGCCATGCCCTGCCCGACGCCCACCGGTGCGTTGGACACCCTGAGTCTGGCCAAGGTGCTGCTCGCTCATGGCGCCGACGTCAACGCGCGCATGACGGCGCGGCCGCCCACAAAGGGCACGTACGACGGCAACGGCATGAGCCTCGTCGGCGCGACGCCGTTCTTCCTGGCAGTCAAGGCCGCGGATATCACGCTGATGCGCCTGTTCCTCGAGCACGGGGCCGACCAGACGCTCGGGAACAGCGACGACACGCCGCCGCTCTTCGTCGCCGCGGGTTTGGGCTTCATCGAAGGACAGGTCCATGCGACTGAGGACGAGGCGCTGGAGGCGGTCGAGATCCTGGTGGGGCTGGGGGAGGACGTCACGGCCACCAACGCCCGAGACGAGACCGCGCTCCACGGCGCGGCGTACCGAGGCGCGAACAGCATCGTCCGCTATCTCGTCGACCGCGGGGCCGATCTGTGGGCCAAGGACGACAAAGATCTGCTGCCGGTGACCATCGCCGACGGCTTTCGACGGGGAACCGGCTTCCGCGCTCACGACGAGACCGCGGCGCTCCTGCGCGAGCTGATGGGCCCCGACGCGCCGGAACGGAATACCGATCAGGGCGCGCGCTAGAGGTAACGGGCGGCCGGGCGTGCATCGCGTTTTACCGTCGCTTGGGCCGCTATATGTCTCGGTGCACCGCGGCCGCCGCTTCGAGCACCGGCAGGAGCAGGCGGTCCTTGTCGCCGTTCGCGGCTTTCTTACTGACGATGATCCGCTCCAGTGACAGGACTCTGACCTTCGCACCACCGATCGCAACCTCCAGCGACATAGCGAACTCCTCGTCGAAGTCCTCGAGTCCGTCCATCGTGACGACGACATCGAACAGCGCCACGCTTCGCCCCGCCAGCATCGGCGGCGTGGAGGCGGTCGGCGCCAGGTAGACACCGCCCACGCGATCAAGTGCTGTTTTCAGCTTGGGGTCAGCGAGGTCTTTGAACCAGAGGTCGATGTCTTGCGTGACGGCCGGTGCACCCTGCAGCGCTGCCGCCGACAGACCGACGATCATGAACTCGACCCGAAGCCGCAGCAGCGCGCGCAGGAACGCCAGCTCCGGGCCGACCTTTCGCGAGGGGTCGACGGGAGCAGACCGAATCGCGCAGGACCTTGCCACAGCCCGGGCGCGGGAGCGAGCGAGGCTGGGCGGAGCCTGCCCGGCGTGCGGAGCGGGCTAGCTGCCCTCGTCGTCCTCGACCTCGCCGCCCAGCGAGACGATCATCTCTTGCGCGGCCGCGATCAAGAAATCCGCTTGCGCGTTCGCGAACCGCGTGCCCCGCCGCGCCTCGACGGTGTCGATGAACGCCTCGAGTGTGCGAATGGCCTCGTCGTTGGCGCTTGGCGGCTCTTCGAGTGGACGGCGCCACCGCGTCCGCGGCGTCGGCCTCGTCGGTTTCAACCTCAGCTTCGTCTTGGGCGGCCGCGCGCGTGGCCTCGAGCGCCGCGTCGAGGCCGGCCTCCCAATCGACGCTGGCCACACTCCGCAACAACCCGGCAACAAGACCCTCCAGCGACGGCGTGAACTTCTGGATGCGGTTGTTGCTCTTCTGGTCGGCCACGTAGAGGTTGCCGTCCGCGTCAACGGCCAGGCCCTGCGGGCTGAGGAACTGGGCGCTGCTGGTTCCGGTCGTGCCCCACGTCGTCAGAAACACCCCTGAGCTGTCGAACTTTTGGACACGATCGTTGAACGTGTCCGCGACGTAGACGTTCCCGGCGGCGTCCGTGGCCACACCCTGCGGGCTCTGGAACTGGCCCTTGCCCGCACCGGTCGTGCCCCAGGTCGTCACGAACGCCCCGTCAGTTGTGAACTTCTGGATGCGGTCGTTCTGGTCGGCGACGTAGATATGGCCGCCGGCATCCGCCGCGACACCGTGCGGACTCCTGAACTCGCCCTCGGCACTGCCGCTGGTCCCCCAGCTCGTCACGAAAACGCCCTCGCCGGTGAACTTTTGAATCCGGTCGTTGAACGTATCAGCGACGTAGAGGTTGCCGGCCGCATCGACCGTCACGCCCTGCGGGCGCTGGAACTCTGCCTCCCCGCTGCCGCTGCTGCCCCACTTCCGCAGAAAGGCGCCGTCGCCGTCGAATTTCTGGATGCGATCGTTGAAGGTGTCGGCCACGTAGACGTGACCGGCCGCATCGACCGCCACGCCGGACGGGTACGAGAACTCGCCGTCTCCCGTGGTGCCGTCCGCACCCCACTTCGTCAGGAAGGCACCAGTCCGATCGAATTTCTGGATGCGGTAGTTGAAGGTGTCGGCAACGTAGAGGTTGCCCTCAGCGTCGACCGCCACGCCCCGGGGATTGAAGAACCGGCCGTCCCCAGTGCAGCAGGTACCCCACCGGTTGACGAGCCACGGCGTGTCGAGCTGCGCGTACGCCGGCGGACTCCCGCACAGCAGCACGACCGCAGCCGCGCAGGCGGAGCGGGCTCCGCGAGACATGTTGGTGTTACAGGTCGGTCAGCCGGCCGGTGCTGTCCCCGAGACGGTCCTCGCGCACACCCATCATGTCGAGCATGCTCAACAGCAGGTTGGTCATGGGGGTTTCCGGCGGACAGGCCAGGTGCCGGCCGCCCTTGCACCGCCCCGCGGCCCCACCAGCCACCACAATCGGCAGCGGCGAGTGGTTGTGCATGTTGCCGTCGCTCATGCCGCTGCCATACAGGAGCAGCGAATGGTCCAGCAAGTTGCCGTCACCCTCCGGCGACGCCTGCAGCTTGCCCAGGTAATAGGCCAGCGTCTCCACGTGATAGTGGTTCACCTTGCCGAGCTTGGCGAGTTTCTCGTCGTTGTGCCCATGGTGCGACAGCGAGTGATGCGGATCGCTCACCCCGATCTCCGGGAACGTCCGATAGCTCGCCTCGTGGCCGAAGGCGAATGTGGTGACGCGCGTGAGATCCGCCTGATAGGCCAGCACCTGCAGGTCGATCATCAGCTTCGCATGGGTCGCGAAGTCCTCCGGAATGCCGATGGGCCGTTCCGGCACGGCAAGCTCCTGCGTGCTGTTGTACTCCTCGGTCTTCTGGATCCGCCGCTCGGTCTCGCGAATCGCGTCCAGATACTCGTCGACCCGGCGCCGGTCGCTCGCTCCTAGCTCCTTCTGGAGCTGCCCCACATCCGCCGTCACCGAGTCCAGGAGGCTGCGGTCCATCTGCATCTCCGATAGCCGCTCCGCCGCGCTGTCGCCGTCGCCAAACAGGCGCTCGAAAACCGCGCGCGGGTTGCGCTCCGTCGGGTTGGGCGTCGTCGGGCTCCGCCACGAGATGTTGTTCATGTAGGCGCAGCTGTACCCGCCGTCGCAATGCCCCAGGATGTCGGACTTGTCGAGGCCGATCTCCAGCGACGCGAGCGGCGTCTCCTGGCCGATCTCCCGCGCGGCGATCTGATCGACCGTGGTGCCCACCTCGACGTCCGGCCCTTCCGTCCGCTTCGCATGCACGCCACTCAACCACCCGGCGCTGGCCCGCGAGTGGTCCCCGCCGCCGTCACCCTGCGACTCGAGGTTGCGGTGGGCCAGGTTGGTCACAACGACCACGCGGTCCCGAAACGGCTCGAGCGGCTGCAGCGTCTTCGAAAACGTGAAGTCCGCGCCCGTCCCCTCGGGATTCCACTGCGCGTGGTACGCCCCGTTGGGGATGTAGATGCACGCGAGCCGCCGCACCGGGGTCGCCACCGTCCGACTGACGGCGGACAGGGCCGGCACCATGGCATCCAGCAACGGCAGCGCCACGGTCGCGCCCACACCCCGCAGGAACGTCCGGCGCGGCAGGGACATCTTCTTGATGATCATGGCAAGTCTCTCCTCATCCGGAACGGCGCGCTTTCCACCACGCCCATCATAAGCGAAGAGAAGCAGTATTCGCTACTTTCGGCCCGTCGGACTCCGTGCCCGACTGCCTCGAACGGCAACGGAAGCCTCGAACCGCTAGTCTGGCGCCGGACGCTGAAGGAACGCGGCGTGGCCGCTCGCGAAGCTATTTCCACGGACCTTCTGGACTTTGGCGCGCGAGTTCTCGCCAGTCACGGCAAGGGGCCGCTCAGGTAAGGAGCGACTCTGCCCCGGGACACGGTTCTGCCCGTCTACCCGTGCATCACTGCGTTCCGGTCCGTCCGGCAACCACCTCCACACGCACGGGCCGGCGGGCCTCGTGGTCGGTCGGGGCGGTCAGCACGCGCTGGTCATGCGGCCGTCACGATGGACGGGCACGTCTCGCAGGACGCCGAACGGTTCGCCTCAACGCGTGCCCGGCGTGCGGCGACCGCGCGTGACGACCGCGGGCACCGCGTCTCCCGTGCCGAGGTACATCTCGTCAGGCGTCTGTCCACGAAACGCCGAATGCGGCAGCACGCGGTTGTGTTCGTGGACGTAGAACTCTACGAGGCGACGGACGGTGGTGACGCTGTCGAGCGAGTGGAGGAAGAGCCACTGATGTTTCAGGGAGCGCCACCACGCTTCGATCATGGAGTTCGAGAACTTCAGCTCCGTGAAGGCTAGCAGACGGCGCAGGACCCCGGCGTTGATGAGCTCGTCGACCTGGGCGTTCACGTTCTCGACGCCAGCGTCCGCCAACACGACCGGGGCGGTGTCTGAAGGCGTCGCGCCCCGACCGGCGTCGAGTAGCACGGCCACGCGGTTGGCCGGCGCGCACGTCGCAGCGACCCGCCACGCCAAGATCCGTCGCGAGAAGTTGTCGATCATGGCGTGCAGATAGGCACGGGTGCCATCGAGCAGGCGGATGACGGTGGTGTCGATGTGCCACATCTCGTCGGCGCGCGTCGTGCGCAGGCCCACTTTCGGCTTCGCCGGGTGGACTCGGAGTCGTGGCCGACGCCACCCGCACGTCCGCACGAGGCGGTACCACGTCGAGGGGGACGCCCAGACCGCGCCGAGCCGCTGGGCCAGCACGGCAAGCGTGCCGGTCGGGACGTGCCGGTACTCGGGCGACGTCACCATGTCCTCGATTACCCGGAGCTCGGCTGTCGGGCAGCCGCTCGCGCGACAACTCGAACCCGGAGGCGTGCAGCACAGCCAGCACGAGCCGGAGCAGCACCGCGAGCCTCTGAACGCGTTGCCGGAGCTTCAGGATCTCCTGTCGGAGTTCCGCCTGAGTGAGGTCCGCTACGTCCAGACAGACCACGCCCCGCGGCGTCGCACCGAGCCACCCACGGGCCGTCGAGCGAGGGACGCCGAGATCCGTGGCGCTGGTCACGTCTCCGGTGCGGTGGACGAGATCCCGAAGCCGGTGGTCATAGCGCCGCTGCCGGCGGGGCGTGGTCGTCATGCGGGGGAATCATCGGCCGTTCGCTCAGACCGCTCAACTCCGTCAGGGAGACGGGAGTCACCTGACGAGAGGTGTTTCGCCCCGGGGGTGACGACAACTCGCGCGGGAAAGTGCAGAATGTCCGTGGAGTCAGCTCCGAGGACCATCGGTGGTGTCGTGAACCTCGTGATTATGCCACCGGCCGAGGTAATCCTCGAACCCCACGGGATGGTCCGCCGGGCAACAAGGCGGTGTCCGCAGTCTTCTCAGGACCCCTCGTCCGCCGGCCGCTCAAGAGGCACCTCGGGCGGTAGCACCGGGGGGGGCTGCGGCTCAAAAGGCTGCAGGTCGCGGCCAGTCAATCCAGGGTGGTCCGGTAAGAGTTTGGTCGCCCGAAACACTCCGTAGGGGGCGCGCCGCGCGACGGGGCTTGAGGTCACCGTGCCCGAATACGGCGTCCTGTACTCCCACACGATCTGGCCCTCCGGTGTCACCTCGAAGAAACGCCCAGTTGCGCCCTCAGTGATGAACGTATGGCCGTTCCGGAGGCGGTGGGCGCCCGAGATGAAGAAACTGTGGAACGAGACCTTGTCCGGCGCCATGTAGGTCCACGCTGGCTCCTGAGGTCCGACCGGGTCGTCGTTGTCCGGCACGATGTAGCGACCTGCGGCGTCGGTCGGAGGCACCAGCTCGAACACCGCCGAGTGGTCCCCCTCCACGCTCGGCATCCGGTTGTTGAACAGCGTAAGCCGCCCACCTCCCGGCAGTCCCTCCGGTACCCAGCGGACGTCGTGCTGCCCAAACAACCGTTGGTCGTCCTTGTCGCCGCGACCGTATGCCCGAGGGTTGCCCCAGCGGTAGAGGAGATCTCCTCCACGCCCCCAGCGGCCGCCCTCACGACCCGCGGCTTCCGTAGGCGTCGTGCTGTGATCAATGATCCAAATCTCGTTGTACCGGAGCACGCTCACCGCGATCTGGTCGAGGATGGGGTTGTAGGCGATTGCGTTCGTGTGCATGAAGTCGGACTGGAGATCCTCCGGTGCCGTGTCCTCCGGCACATAACCGAGCGCCTGGAGACGTGCCAGCTCCGCCGTCGAGATTTGAGGCGTGTCCTGGTCGCCGTTGATGTCAATCCGCTCCGGATACTCCGCGGGGTCGCCGTAGTTGGCAAGCTCGGGGTCGACGTTCTGGATCGTGTGATCCCACATGTGCCACTCCCATACGACCCGTGCCCCGTCGGGTGGTTGTGGCTCGAACTCTACGATCATGTCCGGCCACAGTCCCGCTTCTGGAGTCAGTTCGGGCCGCCGCCCCGCCGCGACCGCTTCCTCCGCTGTCTTTGCTTCCCACGCAATGGCAAGGATGTTCCCGTTCGGGATCACGGCCATGTCGTGGTGCAACAGGTGCGTCTCATCGGAGTATGCAAAGTCCCACACGAGCTCGCCGTCCCAGGTCAACTCTTGAATCCGCCCGGCCTGGCCACCTCCGCTGAACACCGGCGGGTCCGGCTGCTGGCCGCCGCGGAGCAGATGCCCGTTGTCCAGCAAGTAGGCTCCACCTCCGCTCTGGTACTCGCTATCCCACGAGTGCACGACGTTCCCCTCGAGGTCGACCATGTAGGTTGTCAGCGACAAGAGGGGGTTGAAGACCACATAGCCCGGCGCAGCCTGGGGGGTCGACATCGTGAGACCGCGTGGCCCGTGGTCGATCGGTTCCGGGATCCCATCCGGCTCAGCCTCCGTTTCCGCTGCGTCGGTGATCGTCGGCTCTGGAGACTCCTCAGCCCCGACACAACCTGCGACACCGATCGCCATCACGAAAACGGCGAACACGACGAGCGTACAGAGGAAATTCGAACGACAGTCGTGGTCCGTCATCGTCGCCTCCGGGCACTTACGGTTCGGATCCTTCCGGCAACAACGCAAGCGGCGCCGGCATGATGTTCCAAGTGAAGCGGGGAAGACCATCAGCGTGTTCCCAGATGGTGTCCCGCGTCCACTCCCCACCGTCCCACGTGTAGCGGCGCACCTCTCCTTGATCATCGCTGGCGACATACAGCTCGTCGCGTCCGTCCGTGTCCAGGTCCAGGAGGATGGTGGCGTGCTCAAAGCTCGACGAGTCCGACGCGATCAGCGTCGTGTCCCACGCGTCTCCATCGGGCTGCAGAAGCCACAGGCCGGCTCTGTGGGTCGCCGCGACGATCTCCAGCTCGCCATCGCCATCGACGTCGCCAGCCGTGAGAAAGCGGCAGAGCTGGGCGTCGAGTGTCGCGATCACGTTGCGCGCTGCCGGATCAGTGTCCGCGTCGTAGCGGCGGATCTCGACGTCCCCACCGGACACCGCTTCTACAGCAACATAGAGCTCGTCGCGTCCGTCGCCGTCGATATCTGTCACCAGGATCTCCTTCGCATGACGCGATCCGAGATCCGCCACCTCAACCCGTCCTTCTCTCGTGGCGGGAACATAGCGCACAACCGACCCGGGCTGCGGTGTGCCGTCGACCCGATTCGGCGCTGTCGGCGTGGCATAGACTTCGATGGTCCTGTCGCCGTCCAGATCACCGATCTCGATCTCGTGCACGATCGTGTCTGGTTCCGCATCCAGCTCATCCACAGAAAACCGGCCTGCTCCATCGGACCTCAGGACAGCCACCACGCCTTGATCGTGCGTCGCCACGGCAATCGCTGCGGTACCATCGCCGTAAATGTCGCCGACTTCGGCATCCCGCATCCGACTGAAGTCCCCGCCAAAGTCCGCTTCCCACAAGGTGGAACTGCTGCCATCGGGTGACCACAACTTCACAACAGCGGCGCTCCCCCCGAGCGTGAGCACTCCTCCTGTCGCCGCGCTCTCGTAGACCATGGCCTTGTGGAAGACGTTGCTGTCCGAGTCTTCGATGAACCGATGACTCCACGTATCGCCATCTGGTGTGAGAAAGGTCATCCTCGCCGGTAACGGCATCGGCGATCCATCCTCGCCTGTACCGAAGACTGACAGAGCGAGGAGAAGCGCCTCACCGGTTCTTGCCCGGCCAGGCCGGTCGATGGCCCCGTCACCACCACAACCGGGAACGAAGAAGAGCAAGACGCACAGCACCCCCCAAAGGACCCAGTACCCTGTCGCACCGCGGACAGCCTTGTCGCTCACAGCCTTTCTTTCTGTCGCGCCCCGGTCTGGCACGATAGTACCTCCTTTGCTGGGCATCACCAGCGCCCGCGTCTCCTCGATGCCGTAGGTCTGCGCGACGTTCGGGTCGTTCAGGCTGGCGAGGAACTACGCTTCCCGTTGAAACCGAGCGCGCCGACCCGGGTCAGCGGCGGAGGCATCGGGGAGAATCCGCAGCGCAACGTCGCGGCCGAGTTCGGTGTCGGTGGCGCGATAGACCTGGGCCCATGCCGCCTTCGCCGATGAGGGCGGTGACGGCGTAATGGCCGAGGCGGGAGCCGACCGGTAGCGCCATCAGTCTGTTTATCAGCGTCGGCGAGAGCTACTGCTTACGCCTCCGCAGGAACTCCCGCCACTCGGCATATGGGCGAACCTGCGCAATATGTTCAAGGATGAGCGCGTTGTCTTGCCCCATCGGGAAGCCCTTCATCCCCTCCATCACTGCAGCGTGGGCCTGTAGTGCATCGTCGGCCTCGATGCGTAGGATGGGGTACACAACCGGCTCACTGGTGTCTTTCCACGCCGCTTGGAGCGTCCCAGCCTGCTCCGCGCCTTCAGCAGCCTCTGCTTCATCGAGCCATCGATCGAGCAGTGCTTCGCCTGACGGGTATCGGTTGATGTCAATACGAACGCGCAACGCGAAGAAGAAGTCTGGCATGCGCTGATCTCCTACTGGCGTAGTGACGCTGGGCACGCCGAGCCGCATGCCGACGCAGTCCAGCGCATGGCCCCTTTTCGGGGCTGATTATGCCACCGGCGGGGCCTGATCACGGCCTCTGATGGGAGATGGGTTGCAACGAGCGGGCAGGAGCCCGGAGATATTGTCAAGAGTTGTGGATCGGCGATCAGCGTGATCAGGCGGCTTCCTTCCGATCCTCCTCGGTGTTTCGTTCCGTCTGCACGCCGTCGACGAAGACCACCCCAGCCCGCACCAGTGGCAGGAGGTGGGCGCCATTGAGTCGCCGCCATCGACGCTGGGCCATGTCGAGCAGCTTATACGCCATCAGCAGCCCCTTGGGACGGGAGCCGGCCCCCTTGGTGACCCGTTGCCTCAATCGGACCGTGGCGAACGGCGATTCGATCACGTTCGTCGTGCGGAGGTGGATCCAGTGCTCCGCTGGGAAGGCAAAGAACGTCAGCAGCGCCTCCCGGTCGGCGGTCAAGCAGGTAGTCGCCTTTGGATACTTCGCCTCGTACGCCGTCACGAAGGTGTCGAGCTGTTCCTCGGCCTGCTCGCGCGTCTCCGCCGCCAGGATGTCGTGCAGCGCTCGCTTGGCCTTCGACCGGAGCCGCTTCGGGAGCTTGTCGAGCACATTCCCGAGCTTGTGGAACCAGTCGCGTTGCGCCGCCGTCTCCGGCCACACATCTCGGACGGCCGCCCAGAACCCCAGGGCGCCGTCACCAACGGCGACCGCGGGCGCCCGCAGCCCGCGCCGCTGCAGATCGTGCAGGACCTCCGCCCAGCTCTCCGTACTCTCGCGATAACCGTCCTCAAGCGCGACGAGCTCTTTCGTCCCGTCCGGCCGGGCGCCGATCACGACCAGCGTGCAGAGCCGGTCGTCCTCGAGCCGGATGTTGAAGTGAATCCCGTCGACCCACACATACACATAGTCCCGATCGGCCAGGTCGCGCTGCCGGAATTGCCGATACTCCGCCTCCCACACCGCGGTCAGCCGGGCGATGTTGGTCGCGCTCAACCCCGCCGCGTCGTCGCCGAGCAACACCGGCAGGGCCTCGCGGAAGTCCCCCGTCGACAGCCCCCGCAGATACAAGACCGGCAGCACCTCCGCGACCTTGGCCCGCGGGCGATCCGCTCCTTGAGCGTCTCCCCCTCGTAGTGGGCCATCCACCTTCGTGGCGCAACGCCCGGGCGCCGCGATCCGAGGAAACGGTGGCCTCGGCTTCCGCGATCAGGCTCAGAAACAGGGGCGTTCCGGGACCAAACGGGGGCGGGAAACCGTTTCGGGTAAACGGTGTCGGACACGGGGCCACATCGGCCGATCTGTCACTTGCCATCGATGACGACGCGCGGTCGACGACACGTCGCTTAGACGCGGCCGCCCGTGATCGCCGACTGGACCCCAACGACTGTCGCTGATCGGCGAAATCATCGCGCGATCGCCTTTACCCGACGTCCTGAATGCCGCTGTGACGCGCCTTTCGCGCGTCGCTCCGCGTCGGTCGAGCGTCGCCAACGGCGGCGTGGCGATCGACACGCTGATCGATCCAGCTGAGCGCAAGGACAAGACGACGGTCGGCCTTTACTTGGGGTGGTCGTGACCACGCGATCGCGTCTGGGACGCGTCGCCGGTGCCGCGATCGCCTCTGCGACGCGCGCGATCTGCTACCGACGCCTGAGCGACGTGTCGTCCATTGTGCGTCGCATGCGAAGAGCGGTCATGGATCGGGCCCTGTGTTCCGTGACTGAAACCGTTTACCCGAAACGGTGCTTCGCCTTCGTTTGGTCCTGAACCGCCCCTGTTTCTGGGCCTGATCGCGGAGCCGCCGCCCATCTTGCCTTACGACATGCCGAACGCCACGATTTACGCCGCGTGCACGAGGGCCGTCAGTACATCGTCGTGGCGATGAGCGGCGGCGGGCTGCCCGCCGAGCTCATCGCGTTCCGGTTGCCCGCGTAGGGCCAGTCCTCGGAACGACCCGTTCCTACTGCCTTGCGCCCGGGACGCATCGTGTGGTGATAATCGGCCCACGATGCGCACCAGATTTACGGCTCCTGTCGCGGCGATCGGCACGATCGTCATTGGGTTCACGTCGCCACCTGTCCAGAGTCAGACCGTCGAATGGCCGAGTTACGCGCACGACGTGCGCGGGACGAAGTACTCGCCGCTCGACCAGATCGATGCCTCCAACGTGGGCGAGCTCGAGATCGTGTGGCGGCAGCCGGTCATCCCCGATGTGATCCGTGACGGAGACCTGTCGGTCGGGACGACCAACTCGCAGAACACTCCGCTCATGGCCGGGGGTCTGCTCTATGTGAGTACCGGGTTCGGGACGGTGGCCGCGCTGGATCCGACCACGGGCGAGGTGGTGTGGAACGACGACGTCCCGGTCTTCCCCGATGCCCCCCGACAGCGGACCCGCCTCGCGGCGACGTCCGGAGCTTCGACGTCCGAACGGGTGAGCTGCTCTGGACGTTCCACACGATTCCCCTCGAGGACCAGTTCGGGGTCGACACCTGGGGCGTCGACCCCGACAGCGACCAGCCGTCGTGGGCCTACACGGGAAACACGAATCTCTGGGCACACCCCACGGCGGACCCGGAGCTTGGCTACGTCTACCTCCCGCCCTCCACGCCGGGGAGTGACTACTACGGCGGACACCGGCCCGGCGACAACCTGTTCGCCGAGAGCCTGGTCTGCGTCGACGCCCGGACGGGCGAGCGCATCTGGCACTTCCAGGCCATTCATCACGGGGTGTGGGATTACGACTTTCCCGCCTCGGCCATCCTCGTCGACATCGTCGTCGACGGCCGTCCGATCGAGGCGGTTGCGATCGTGAGCAAGCAAGCCTTCACGTACGTCTTCGACCGGGCAACCGGGGAGCCGGTGTGGCCGATCGAGGAGCGCCCGGTACCGGCCTCCGCCGTGCCGGGTGAAGAGCTCTCGCCGACCCAGCCATTCCCGACCAAGCCACCACCGTTCGATATGCAAGGCGTCACGCTCGACGACCTGATCGACTTCACACCCGAGTTGAGAGCCGAAGCGGAAGAGATCCTCAGCCGCGACTACCAATGGGGGCCGATGTTCACGGCGCCGATCCTGGTCGACCCCGACGATCCCGATGGAAAGAAGGGCACCATTCTCAGCCCCGGCACCGCCGGCGGCGCCAACTGGCAGGGAGCAGGCGTCGATCCGGAAACCGGCATGCTCTACGTCACGTCGTTCTACATGCACAATGCCATCGGGCTCACGCGGTCGTTTCATCCGCGTTCGGATATCCGCTATGCACGCACCGGGTACGTGCCGGTTATCGGTCCGCAGGGCCTGCCCCTCTTCAAGCCGCCCTACGGGCGTATCTCCGCCATCGATCTGAACGAGGGCGAGATCATCTGGCAGGTACCGAATGGGGAAGGTCCTCGAGACCATCCCACGCTCAGGGATCTCGACCTGCCCTGGCTCGGCCAGCCAGGCCGCGCGTCGGTGCTCGTCACGCCGACGCTGCTGTTCGCCGGAGAGGGACCCAACGACGGACTCGCCGCGCTGACGCAGTTCTGGGGTGGGCCCGGCGGCAAGATGTTCCGCGCCTACGACAAGGCGACCGGCGAGATCATCAGGGAGATCGAGCTTCCGGGCGGCACCAGCGGGGCGCCGATGACCTACATGGTCGACGGCAAACAGTACATCGTCGTCGCCGTGGGATGGGACGACTTGCCGAGCGAGTGGGTCGCGCTGGCCCTGCCCTGACCCTCAGTAGTCGGCAGCGGCAAGCGAAACACGGATCAGTTCCCTGTCGTTCCGCTGAAGATCTGACGGTTCGCGGAGCTATCTCCACGGACATTCTGCACTTTATCCGCCCCGGCCGGTGGCATAATCGGGCTGCCATTCCCCAACCCCGAAGTCGAGAAGGAGTTGCTATGAGCACGAAGTGGCATCGTCGCGCGTTCGCCGTGTACCTGCTCGTCAGCCTCGCGGGTACGCTGGCAGGCGCCCAAGACCGCGACTTCAGGCCGGTCACGGACGCTATGCTGCAAGACCCCGAACCCGGCGATTGGCTGATGTGGCGCCGCACGCTCGACGGGTGGGGCTACAGCCCGTTGGACCAGGTCGACCGGGACAACGTCGGCGATCTCCGCATGGTCTGGTCGCGGGGGATGACCGCCGGCCGCCAACAGGGCACCCCGCTGGTCTACGACGGCGTCATGTACATGCCGAACCCGAACGACGTCATCCAGGCGATCGACGCCGTGACGGGCGATCTCATCTGGGAGCACCGCCGGGAGGTTCCAGAGGATGTCGACGACTACCTCGTCGGCGCGTTCGGGGCGCTGTCGCAGAACAACCGCAACGTCGCCATTTACGGGACCTCCATCATCGACACGAGCGTCGACGACCACGTCTTCGCGCTCGACGCGGCGACCGGGCGGCTCGTCTGGGAGACCGAGGTCCTCGACTACAAGGTCAACCCGGCCCTGCAGGGCGCCGGTCCGATCATCGCCAACGGCAAAGTGATTTCAGGTCGGAGCTGCGTGCCGAAGGGCGGGCCGGACGCCTGCGTCATCACGGCGCACGATGCGACGACCGGCGCGGAGCTGTGGCGGCGCCGTACGATTCCAGCGCCGGGCGAGCCGGGCGACGAGACATGGGGCGGCGTGCCGTTCGAAGACCGGAAGCACGTCGGTACCTGGATGCCGCCGAGCTACGACCCTGAGCTGAACCTCATCTACATCGGGACGTCGGTCACGTCACCGGCGCCGAAGTTCCTGCTCGGCGGCGCCGATAATCAGCACCTCTATCACAATTCGACGCTCGCGCTCGACGCCGATACCGGGGACATCGAGTGGTACTACCAGCATCTGAATGACCACTGGGATCTCGACCACCCCTTCGAACGCTTGCTGGTCGACACGGCCGTGGCACCGAATCCGGCGGCGGTGAGTTGGATCAACCCGCGGCTCCAGCGCGGTGCGGTACGGAAGGTCCTGACTGGGATTCCGGGCAAGACCGGCGTGGTCTATACGCTGGACCGTGAAACGGGGGAGTTCCTCTGGGCAACGCCGACGGTCACCCAGAACGTGATCAGCCACATCGACGGAGCCACGGGGGCGGTGACCGAAAACGCGGAGGTCGTCTTCGGCCGTGAAGGTCAGGAGGTCCTGGCCTGCCCGCACGTGCTAGGCGGCAAGCACTGGCAGGCCGGCGCCTATAGTCCCCTGACAAACACGATGTATTTCCCGTTGCATAATACGTGCGCGCCGATGCTGGCGACGACGGAGGGCGGCGCCGCGAGCGTCTACGCGCTCACGTGGCGCAACCAGATTGCTCCGGGCACAGACCAGGCCGGCACCGTCCAGGCGATTTCCGCAGAGACGGGTGAGATCACCTGGAAATACGAGCAGCGGGCTGCCAACATGTCGCTCGTCGCCACCGGGGGCGGCATTGTGTTCGGGGGTGACGTCAACGGTCGGTTTAGGGCCTTGGATCAGGACACAGGAGGGGTGCTGTGGGAGATCAACTTGGGCTCTCCAGTCACCGGCTTTCCGATCACGTATGGCGTCGACGGCCGACAGTACGTTGCGGTGAGCACAGGCACCGCGTCGGGCCACGTCCGCTTTACGCCTGAGCTCCGCCCGAGCGCCGGGAACAACATCTTCGTGTTCGCCTTGCCGAACTGAGCGTAAGACGGATGCCGCGCCTGCAACGTCGATAGAAAGTATCGATGGCCCTGACCGTCGGCTCCCGCCTCGCCCACTACGATGTGACCGCCCTCATCGGCGAGGGGGGTATGGGCCAGGTCTATCGCGCCACCGACACCCAACTCGGCCGCGACGTCGCGCTCAAGATCCTGCCCGAGGCCTTCGCCGCGGACCCGGATCGCCTCGCCCGGTTCCAGCGGGAAGCGCAGGTGCTGGCGAGCCTCAACCACCCGAACATCGCGCAGATCCACGGCATTGAGAAGAGCGACGACACGCAGGCGCTCGTGCTGGAGTTGGTTGAAGGCCCGACCCTCGCCGACCGGATCGCCAAGGGGCCGATCCCGCTGGACGAGGCGCTGCCCATTGCCAAGCAGATCGCTGAGGCGCTGGAGCCCTCCAGCGGTCACTGACGTCGTTAGGGGATCTGAGCGAGGGCGAACGTGTGCCCGGACGTGCGGGGGCGGGAGCGGTGTCAACGCTATTCGGCGTGGCCAGCGAGCTGCGGTGCTCTCGCGGGCGCACCGACGACCATCAACTGAAGCACCGCCTGCGTCAACGCGTCGCGGTGCTCATCGGTCAGATCGACGAACCGCACCCCAAACCCGTACCCACGGCGTGCGTGGACCGTTTCACCGCTGAGCCACGTCTCTCCGACTCGTGGAAGGTGCACGTGCAGACGAAAGCGCCCACAGGGAGGCGGAGTGATAGTCAGCGACTCCACCAGACAGCCACCGACGCTGAGGTTCGCCAATTGCGCGTGGCATCGGACGTGTCCTTGATGCCAGCTCGCTTGCAGCGGTCCGCTCACGCGTGGGTGCTGACGCAACTCAGTGTTGCCCCTGCCAGGAAGGTCCTTGCTGTCGCGCAGCCTGTGATCAAGCGACATCATTCGTGTCGAGCTCCCGTATCGGCCGGCAGCGTTGCCATCTGTGATACAGCGGACTCGGTCACGTCTCCTTCGCAAGTGCACGGCGTGTGCCAGCGGACGCTATGGTGAGGGAACGTCCAAGGGGTGCCAGATCGCGGCAAGGGTGGCGGCCAAGTACCTGGCTCGCACGGCGACTTCTTGGCCGGATCCTCCTCTGTCATTCCACTGGCGGTGTCAACTTAACGGCCGTGGCGCGATTCTCCGTGGCGAAGCCAGCCCTGCCCGTCTGTTCAGTAGGCGCACGTCACCGCCTCCCATTCGACGAAGGCCCGTGTTCGCAGCACACGGTGATGCGTCGCCCGCAGCAAATGGCGACCGACCCGGAAGAGGTTCAGGACGACGCCGTGGACGGCAGCGAATTGTTGGAGGTGGGCGGCCGACTTGAAGCGTCGCATCTGGCGCTCAAGCTGTCGCGTCGCCTGATGCGACACCTCAGCGCGGTTGTTCGCATACTGATCCGTACAGTGGACCACCGACGGCATCACGGTGCGGTACGCGGCCGGGTAACTGCGGAGCTTGTCGGTGATCAGCCGGCGGGGCACACGGCCTTGGCGTTTCAGCAACGTCCTGAAAAACCGCTCGGCGGCACGCCGGTTCCGCCGCGATTGCACCAGGATGTCGAGAACGTCGCCGTCCTCGTCGACCGCCCGCCATAAGTACTGCTGACGACCGTTCAGCGTGACGAACAGCTCATCGAGGTGCCACATGTCTCCGAGGCGCCCGCGTCGGTGCCGGAGCCGGCGCGCATACGCGCGGCCGAACGTGCGACACCATCGTCGAATCGTCTCATAGGTGACCGTGATGCCCCGCTGAGCCAGGAGGTCCTCCACATCACGAAAGCTGAGACTGAAGCGAAACTACAGCCAGACGGCGTGCGCGATGATCTCGGCGGGGAATCGATAGCCGTGGTAGCTCGGTGCGGGGCTGCTCATCCCGGTACTCTGCCAGCAGTGGCCTGAAGTTGACAATGCCTGGCCGAGCGTAGCAAAGGCACGGCTCGCCGCCCCGTCTCACCGACGGTTAGTGCCAGACCCGAGCCGTTGGACGACAGGAGGCTATCGGTCGTTCGAGTTCTTGGACCTTACGCGGTTCTGCCCGTCTACCCGTGCATCACTGCGTTCCGGTCCGCCCGGCAACCACCTCCGCACGCACGGGCCGGCGGGCCTCGTGGTCGGTCGGGGCGGTCAGCACGCGCTGATCATGCGGCCGTCACGATGGACGGGCACGTCTCGCCGGACGCCGAACGGTTCGCCTCAACGCGTGCCGGTGCCGGCGCACAACGGTTTACCAGGCACGGTACTACCGTGTTCTATGGAGTAGCTACAGCTCCGAAGAGCATCAAGAAGCTAGACCTACCGGTCGCGCAGCTTGAACACGTAGAGCGCGTTCCCGGTGCGCGGATAGCGCACGTCCGGCGCCAGCAGGTTCGGGACGTTGCGGGGGCTGCCGCCGCCGAGCCCGGTCGATACCGCCACGTACTGCTCGCCGTCGACGCTGAAGCTGACCGGGAACCCCTGAACCGATGTGCCGAGCCGCCGTTCCCAGAGCACCTCGCCGGTCCGGACGTCGTACGCCCGGAACCACCGGTCGAGATCACCCGCGAAGGCGAGGCCGCCCCCGGTCGTCAGGGCCGCAGTGTGGAATGACGCCCGCTGTTCGACCGACCACAGCTCCTCCAGGGTCTCGACGTCGTACGCCGCCAGTTTGCCGAGGTTGCCGTTGGAGCCGGGCATTTCGAACCATTTCCTGTCGGCTGCCGAACCGCCTGACCCTGGCTCGAACACGACCTCACGCCCCGCGATGGCGAGACAGGTTTGGCTCAACGGGATCACGAGCGCGTTGGCCTGCGGGCTGAACGAGGTCGAGTGCCAGTTCTTACCCCCGGCGGTGCTGGGGCAGACCTCGACCCAGTCGCCGATGCCAGCGTCGGCGATGTCTTGGCGATAGGTGACCCGACCGGTGTCTGGGTCGATCGAGGTGAAGATGTTCTGGAAGACCGTCTCGGTGTGGCCGAGGAACTCCCCCGTCTCACGGTCGAGCTTCCAGAGAATGCCGTGCTTGCCGATGGTGAAGAGGGTCTTGCGGCCACCGACATCGATCAGCACCTTCTCGAACGCCTCATCTAGGTCGAGCGCCTCACCTGGCACGTGCTGGAAGTACCAGTCGATCTCACCGGTGCTCCGCCGTAGCGCCAGCGTGGCGTTGGTGTAAAGCACGTCGTCGTACACCGTGAGGCTCCGGCTGGCGGGCACCCACGGCTTGGCCTGCGCCGTCGGCCAGTAGATCAGATCGAGCTCTGGGTCGTAGCTGCCGGCAGTCCACGAGTCGCCGCCCCCACGGAGGACGAGCGGCAGGTCACCCCAGGAGTCCCCGCCCGGCTCCCCCGGTTGGGCGATGGTGAGCGTTCGCCAGAGCTCTTCGCCGGTGTCGGGATCGTGCCCTGTGATGAAGCAGCTGTCTTCCTGGAAACGCGAGCAGCCGTTGATGCCGTTGACCACGACCCCGCCCATGACCATCGGCCCACTCGAGCTGGTGTAGCCCTGCTCGGGGTCCGCGATCTGATGCTCCCAGACGATCTCGCCACTCCGCGCGTCGAGCGCGACCAACGCGGCGTCCGCGGTGGCAACGAACAGCTCGTCCTGGTAGATCGAGATGTTGCGCAACCGGCTACCGCTTCGGCCGAAACTTTCCGGAAACTTGCGCGCGTATTGCCAGATGACGTCACCGGTCCCGGCGTCGAGCGCCTGGATGATGTTGCCAGGGTTGGTGAGATACATGATGCCGTCGTGAACGAGCGGCGTTGGCTGATTCGAGCCTTCGGCCATCGACCACACCCACGCTAGTTGGAGGTCACCGACGTTATCGGTCGTGATCTGATCAAGCGGGCTGTGACCCTGGCCGTCGTAGGTCCGTCGGAACATCAGCCAATCACCGGGCGGCGGGTCGAGCAGCATCTCGGCGGTCACTGGCCGATAGTCCGCGACGACACCGTTCCACTGGAGGGCTGGAAGCGGCGGCCGGGGTGCGCCAAACCCGCCCGGCTGTCTCGGCGACTCGGCCCCACGCGCGGCGGTGGCCGGTGCCGCGGCGGGTGCGCGGCCCGCCACGACGTCCCGCGTGGGGACCATCGTGGTGGCGGTGGCCACGAGTCGCGCGCTCCCGGCCTCCTGGCCGTTGCGCTCCAGGATGTAGGCGATGATGTTCGTAAAGCTCCCATCGCTCGGCTTGCTCCCGGCCGGCGGCATCGTCGCCTGCATGTAGTCGAAGAGCTCGTTCACCTCACGACCGCCCCAGCTGTTCAGGAAGTTCGGGCCCGCCAGCTCCGGCGCCTCGAAGTCTCCCTGGAGGTTGGCCATGTGACACGACGCGCAGAGACTCTCGTAAACGAGTTGGCCAGCGCGCGCTTGATCCTCGGTGTAGCCGGCGAAGTCCTGGGCCGGGGCACCGAGCCCGCCGGCTCCGACCGCTGCCAGCGCCACGACGAAAGCCGCCCACGTGCGTCCTATCTGCATCATCCTCACTCCTGCGGCCACAGCCAGCCACGAAGCTCCCCGCCGGGATTGTTCTCGGTGTGAATCTGGAGATAGTAGAAGCCGCCACGCAGCTCGCGGAGCTCACGTTCGTCGAGGGTCACGGTGTCCTCGAACTCTCCCTCGGCGACGGTGGGTACGTCGATCGCGAACGCGACCGGCCCGGGCGTGCCGGGCTGGGCCCGATGCACGTGGGCGCCGATCGCGGCCGAACTCATGCCTTCGAACGCCCCCCGGATCGTAAGCTCCGTCCCGTTCAGTTCCGCACGGACCACACCCTCGCCCGTGATGGTGCCGGCCGTGCGGGCATCCACCGGTAGTGGGGACAGCCGTCCTTGGAATCCCTGTCTCTGAGCGCCGACGACGACCAGCGCTGCCACCATCAGCGCCGCGCAGGTGACGGCGACGACACTATTCAAGACCATTCCGCGTTCTCGTCCGACCGGATCAGCACCCTTCTTATACACGGATCTCCTCCGTGATACACCGATCTCCTTCGTGGGCCGCGAAATCTCTTCGCTTCCAAGACGGGTGACCCGCCCTTCAATGATGTTGTAGATCTCGAGGGCGGCTATCACCTCAGTGCGTCATTCCGTACACGATGTAGTTCACCCCGAGCTTGTATGCGTCGTTGGTGAAGTCAACCGGGAAGTAAGCCTTCAGGTAACTCGTTACCGGGGTGACCCGCTCGTGGGGTGAGCGAGGGCCGGTGAGATGGTGGGTTGTGGGGCATGAAGCAGCTCGACGAGGACGGTGGCCGCATCCAAGTTGCGCTGCTGAGCGGTACGCAGCACGCTCATGAGGACGTGTTGGGTGTCCGCGCCGCGGGCCGAGCGGTTGCCGCCACAGACCTTGCGGTTCACGACGGCCGGTCGCAGCGCCTGTTCGGCGCGCCAGTTCGTCGCCTCGACCGTGGGGTCGAAGAGAAAGCTGAAGAGGGCGGGCAGTTCGGTGCAGAGATGCGCGGCCAAGCGCTGCATGGCGGGAAGCGTGCCGGGCTCGTCCAGGGCCGTGAGCAGCTGGTTGAGCACGTGGCCTCGGGCCACAGCGGCGCCGTGCGCCGACATGGTCCCCGCGGTGCGCCGGTCGCGGATGCCCAGCGCCTGTTGCAAGAGCCCTTTGACGCGCGCGGCAAACGGGGCGCGCGGGTGGTCCTTCAGCAAGTCGCGACAGCGCCGCAAGAGATGAGCGACGCAGGTTTGATGCCCCGCCTGCGTGAACTGCCGATACGGCGCCCAGCCGTCGCGGACCAGCACGCCGTCGTAGTCGGCGCCGAGCACCGCCGCTGCCTGCGGGAACCCTCGCCCGGGTTGAATCTGATACACCGTCGTCTCAGGCGTCGCGAAGGCCCACAACCACTCCAACTGCCCATTGACCTTCCAGCTGGTTTCGTCGGGGGCGACGACGGGGCTCCCGCGAATGACCTCGCAGAGGGCCGCATAGGTCGGCTGGGCCTGACGCGCCGCGCGATGCAAGGCGCGCGTCACCGTGCTGGCGGTGACCGCCAAGCCGAAGCGATCGCGCAGGAGCCGGACGACCTTGCCATGCGACAGCCCCAGCTGCTTGTTGAGGACGACGATCAAGGCGAGGGCCTGCGGCCCGAGCTGCACGGCGGCGGCGCCCAGGGCATCCGACGTCTGCAACGAGTGGCGCCCTTGCACGCGCCGGCCACACGCCGCGCAGTGACCGATCCCCACGTCGAAGCGGCGCACGCGCGGCACCACCACCCGCAGGTCTTCCTGATACTGCGCCGATACGCGCGTCGGCGACACGGCACCGGCACAGTGCGGACACGTGGTCGGCACCGGGACCGCGATGACCTCGTCGACGCGCCCCGGCGGGGGCCGGTGCCGGTGGCGGCCGTGGCGCGGCCCTGCTCGGCGCCCGCTGCGCCGTGGCTGTGGCGTGGGCGCGCCTTTCGAGAACGGTGCCGCCTGCCGTGTGCCCGCCCGACGAGCCAGGTCGAGTTCGTACTTCAGCCGCTCGTTCTCACGGCGCAGCCGGTCGCGGTCGCGCTCCACTCGGACGCGTTCTGCTTCCGACCGGTCAAGCTCGCGCCGCAACCGTGCAATGTCGCGTTCGCTGTCCCGAGGCGCGTCAGACCGATCCGGCACATCGAGGTTATGCCAGATGCCGCCAAATTGTACAAGTCAAGAATGTTCGGTATGGAGGGTCCGACCCGGTAACCAGTTACGCCTTCAGCAGACCACTCCCAATATTCGGTGACGTCGTTGTTGTTACACGTGAGGTCGCGGCGCTGGACGCGTTGGCGCCTCGAGAAGCTTGACTATCAGACGCCGATCGAAGCGCGCGAGGCGTACGAGCTACGCTCGGCCGCGTAGCGTAAATCGTGTCCAAGGAACCGGGTGCGGTACAAGCACCACAGGCAGCAACAACACCACCGTCGCGGAAAGCCGATCTTCCGTTAACAGGATCCGTCTAATATCGCCTGTTGCACAAATCCGCGCGGGTCCTTGTCGTAGTGGCCATTGGGGATGAGGGTTGCTCTACAGGCGCCCCAGCGCCAGTGAGGAGGTTGGGATGAACCATCGACGTCTTGCTGCGTTCTTGACCGTGATCGCGGTCATCTCGCTGTCGGCAGTGCCGGCCGCCGGCCAGTCCGGGGAGGCGTCGACGGCCCCTCGGACACCGTGGGGCGCGCCGGACCTCGGGGGTGTGTGGGACTTCCGCACGATCACCCCCCTGGAGCGTCCAGAGGAGTTCGCCGCGAAGGAGACGCTGACGGCGGAGGAATCGGCCGCGCGGGAGGCACGGGCCCTCGAGAATGCGGTCGATCGCGTCCCCGAGCCGGGCAGCACGGGCGGCTACAACCGTTTCTGGGTCGACACGCCCAGCTTCGCCGACAACACGCGGACGTCGCTGATCGAGGATCCGCCGGATGGAAAACTTCCGTCCTTGACGCCGGGCGCGCAGCACCAGCTCGGCTCGCTGGGTGAGGACTTGCCGAGTCCCCGTCCCATTCGGTACCGAGCGGGCGGGAGCGGGGTCGACGGTCCCGAGGACCGCGGGTTGGCCGAGCGGTGCATCCTGGGGTTCGCCCACGGACCGCCGCTGCTGCCTGGTGGCTACAACCAGAATATCCAGGTGTTCCAGACACCCGATCACGTCGTCATCCTCAACGAGATGGTGCACGACCCACGCATCATCCCTCTTGACGGGCGCCCGCACCTGCCTGGGGATCTTGAGCAGTGGAATGGCGACGCCCGGGGCCACTGGGATGGTGACACGCTCATCATCGAAAGCGCAAACTTCAGCGCCAAGAGGGAGAGCTTCAGTCCGACGGTTTCGACCGCCATGGGATCCGGTAAGACCCTTCGGCTTACTGAGCGCCTCACGCGAGTGAACGCCGACACGATGCGCTACGAGTACACCGTTACAGACCCCGCGACGTTCACCCGGCCGTTCACGGCCGCGATTCCGTTGCGCAAGTCCGACGTGCCGATCTTCGAGTACGCGTGCCACGAGGGCAACTACGGGTTGCTGAACATCCTCCGCGGCGCGCGGGACGACGAAGCCGCGGCAGCCGCGGCCGCGCAGGGCTCGAGATAGTCACAGGTCCCGCGAGAAGGAACACCGCCTTCGAGGTCCCCTGTGCCGTCGGGGGACTCGTTGGCGGGCTGTGCTTCCCGAGCCCCGGCCCAATCACCTATCCCGTTGTCGAGTACGGGTGCGGTTCTTGAGCGGCCAACATTCGGCACTCGCGCGGGGCGGTTTCTTGTGATGAGTCAGTGGGTTACCCTTTCTTCTTGGAAGCGTTCGCAACGCGGAGGTCGTCGGTTCGAATCTGATGCGGTCCACCAGACGTAGCCCGCTGGCCTTCCTGCGCTTGATCCAGGCCCGAACTCACGGGAGGTCGATATGACGAGGCGAAGAGTTTCCATCAGCATGGCCGCTGGAGCGGTGTTGCTCGCGCTGACGCTGGAGTGGAGCCCCGTGGCGGCGCAGTCTCAGGCTTCCGCCCTGCGGGGGGAGGTGAGCTCGGCCACCGAGGGCCTGGAAGGAGTGCTCGTCAGCGCCAAGCGCGACGGGTCCAACGTCACCGTCACGGTCGTGAGCAATGCCGATGGATGCCGATGGAGCGTACAGCTTCCCACGTGACCGACTGGCCCCCGGCCGATACGCGCTGACGATCCGTGCGGGGGGATATGTGCTCCCCGACCACCAGAGGGTCGTCGACGTGGTGCCCCGGCGCACGGCCCAGGTGAATCTCGTTCTGGAAGACGCGCAGATCCTGGAGAACGCGCTCCAGCTCTCCAGCGCGGAGTGGCTGCACAGCTATCCCCTTTCCGAGGAGACGAAGTTCTACACGCTGCGGAACTGTGCCCGTTGCCACAGCCAGACTAAGGTGGCGATGTCTACGTACAATGAGGAGCCACTGCTTTCGGTCGTGCAACGGATGATCTATAGCAGCGGTAGCACCCCGTTGAGCTTCCAGATCCCGGCAAGCCTCGTCCCCGACTGGGGCAGGAACGGTGGAGTTATGGCGAGAGAGCCTTCGAGCTCCGAACGCCAGACCGCCGAGGCGGTCGCGGCGATCAATTTGAGCAGCGGCGTGTGGAAATACCCGTTGAAGACGTTTCCGCGGCCGCGGGGGACGGAGACCCAGGTGGTCATTACCATGTACGACCTGCCGCGGCCCCTCGCGAAGCCCCATGACGCCCAGATCGGCCCGGATGGCTGGATCTACTACAACGACTTCAACGACAACGTGATCGGAAAGCTGAACCCCGAGACGGGGGAAACTAAGGAGTACCGGTACCCGTACATCAGTGAGGAGGGTTCGTTCACTCCGATCGGCAATCGCACCATGATGCACGATGGAAACGGCAAGTTCTATCTCGGCACACAGAACCAGCGAGGCCCCGCCGTGTTCGACTCAAGGGCGGAGACCTTCGACCTGTACAGCTTGCCGCCGTTTGCGATGACGCTCGCCAAGTCCTCTCACGTGGACGGGTGGGCGTGGAACGGCGGCGGAGGAGCCCCGCTCTCGCGGGTGAAGTTCCACGGCAACGGTGAGATCACGCGCGAGATCGTCGAATCCGCGCAGGGTCTCGGAGCGTACGACATCGCGATCGACTCCGGGAACAACGTGTACGGCGGGGGTCGAGGGAGCACCGCGATCTGGCGGGTCGATGCGGAGACCCTCGAGGCGACGCTCTACCCGATCCCCGAGCAGCCGCGCGGGGGAGAGGGAAGCCTCGGCTCCGGGATGCGGCGAGGCGTGGTGGACCAGCAGGACCGGCTGTGGTGGGGCGGCTTCGACGGAGGATTCGTTGGCGTGCTCGACACGCGGCTACGGGCCGGGGAGGAGATCAAGCTTTATCCGGTGCCGCTGCGCTGGTTCCAGCCGTACATGGCCGAGCACGACGATACGCGGTACACCTGGGTCTCCTCGATCTCCGCGGATCGTGTGGCGCGCCTCAACGTCGAGACGGAAGAGTGGGACGTCTATCTGCTCCCGGGAGAAGCGAACCTTCGGCACATCCACGTGCAGCGGTCCGAGACGGGAGGGCTCTCGAGCGCGTGGGTAGGAATGAACCACCAGGCCCGGATCGTTCACGTCGAGCCTTTCGCGCCGTAAGCGGTCCGTCGGGCGTTGTCAACTTAACGAAGTAGACACACGTCTCGCCCGTAGCCCCCGAGCACCGACCACGTGGTCAAGAGGCGCACGTCACCCGACCGCTTCGGCTGACCGACGCCCAGCGCCGGCGCCTCGCGGTGCGCGGCAAGAAGCTCGGACGACGAGTCTTGACTCAGGTGGCCGGCATCGTCACGCCTGACACGATTCTCCGCTGGTACCGGAGACTGATCGCTCAGCAGTACGACGGCAGCGCCCGTCGACGGCGAGGCCGGCCGTTGACGCCACGGGAGGTCGCCAACCTCGTGGTACGGATGGCGGTCGAGAACCCGCGGTGGGGCTACACGCGGATCTGACCGACCCGGTCGACGGCTTTCTGCGGACCGCCCAGAAGCTGATTCACGACCGCGATCCCCTCTACACTCGGGTCTTTGGCGAGATTCTGACGAGCGGCGGTGTCCGGCCGATCCGGCTGCCGCCGAAGAGTCCGAATCTCAACGCGTATGCCGAGCGGTTTGTGCGGTCCATCAAAGAGGAGTGTCTCAATCGCCTCGTCCCGCTGGCGTCCATCTGACCAGTCTGCAGCCTGCGTCAGAAACCCACCCGTTGCGCCCTGCAGAGGCCGTGAGTATTGAGGTGGCGGGTCCGTCTTCGCCTCGTTCAGCGGTCGTCGCAGAAACAAGGGTTTCTGACGTTCCGGCTAGTACTTAGTCTCGTAAATGAGCGTAATTATGAGACGGGCGCGTCGGATGCACGACTTCCTTCGTCCACTCGAACGGTGTCGCCTTGGGATTGTAGACCTTCACGAACGCGTCAATAGCGGCCCGCAGCTGCTGAGGGGAGGTAAAGCTGGCCCCTGCAAGCGCCCGACGAGTCAGGATGCTGAACCACACCTCGACCTGATTCAGCCACGAGCTGTACGTCGGGATGAAGTGGAAGTGCACGTTGGGATGGCGGCGGAGCCAGCGGTCATGCTTGGGCTTGTGCGTATGGAGATTGTCGAGAATGACGTGCAGCTCCCAACCAGCGTAGAGGTCGACCAGGGTGTTCATGAAGTCCAAGAACTCGCGCCGCCGACGGCGCCAGTAATGTCGAGCCGTGATGAAGCCGGTCGCGACCTCCAAGGCGGCGAACAGCGTCGTCGTGCCATGCCGCGTGTAGCCGTGCGCGAAGCCCGTCACCGCGGCTCCGGACGGCAACCGGAGCCACCCTTGCGCCCGCTCCAGCGCCTGAATCTGCGGTTTTTCGTCAACGGCCAGGACCACGGCATTCTCTGGGGGATGGAGATACAGGCCGACGACATCCGCGGCCTTGGGCGCAAACTCGGCGTCCGTGCTGATGCACCAACTGCGCCGCCGTCGCAACGAGATACCGTGCCGCCGCAGCACACGCCACACCTGTTGCGGGCTCACGTCGCCCAGGGCTTCCGCCAGCAGGCTGCCGGTCCAGGTCGCGTGCCCCTCAGGCGGCGGCTGGTCCAACCCGGCCAAAATGCGCCGCTCCGTGCGGTCATCGTAGCGCCGCGATGGTCCAGGTCGGGGCGCGTCCACCAAGCCAGGCAACCGCTGACGCGCAAACCGCCGCCGCCACTTCGAGACCCGGGCGGGCCGTGTGTCGAGCGCCGCGGCGATCGCATCGGTGCCCTCGCCTTTGGCCGCCCGCAAGATGATCCGTGCTCGTTCAACCAACCGCCGCTCAGTCGACCCAGCGCGCTGCCATGCTTGCAAGGTCTTCCGTTCCTCCGCAGTCAACGTGATCGGCGTGGGCGGTCGCGGCATGCGACAGCCTATCATAGTAACGCTTATTTATGTCATTAAGTACTAGTTCTCCGACCGTTCGCGCCTCCATGGCTCTCCGGGTTGGGGCATACCCGCTACTACGCGGTGCCCCGGAATGGGCCGAGCGTGCTGGCGTTCCGTCAGGCGCCGCCGCCGACGGGAACCAGCCTTCGTCGGTACACTCCTGTCGGCGTGGGAACGCTTTCGTCGCCCGAGCCCTTGGCCGTATCGCCCCGCGGGTGAGCTGTCCGGTCGAGCGGTTTATGTGTATGCTGTCGCGTAAGCTGTCGGCTTACGCCGCTGAACCACGGCGCTACACGCAGCGAGGCTGAACCTCACGAGACACTCAGTCGACGGAGCGAGCCGGGAAGCTGAGGACGCACCTCGGCCGACGCTCAGCCACTCAGCCATGGAGAGATCAATGAAGAACAGACTCGTGTACTCGATCACTCTCGTCGCGGTTTTTGCTCTCGGTCATTTGTCCGCGCGCTGGAACGACGGGGTCGCGCACGCGCAAGCGACTCCGGGCGAGAAGGCCGCCTATCTGATCGCGGCGGTCAACCCGGTTCGGGCGCCAGCCGAGCGCCTCGCGAAGTATGGCGAGATGGCGCGTCCGTTGGCGCGTCAGGCCGGCATGAAGATGCTGGGCGCCGGCATACCAGGGAGCACGTTGCACGTTCTGGAAGGCACCTGGCCGTATGAGGGAAGGGTCGCCGTCGAGCAGTTCCGTTCCATGAAGGCGCTCCTAGACTTGTGGAACTCGGCCGAGTATCAACAGGCCAAGACGTTCCGGACCGAGGCAGACTTCATCATCGCCTTCGAAGCAGCGGAATAGAGCTGCCGGAAGCGCCGCATACGTCGGGCAGTCGCGCAGCTGGCGGGGCGTGTGTACCGTGGTTCGGCCGTCCCGCCGGAAGGTCCCCCGATTTGGGTGCCAGAAGTGGCTCTGTATGTGGACGGGGCGCCCCAGCAGCCCGTGGTAGAAGCACGGATTTGTAAATCGATGGGCATGTGTTCGTGCCACCCTGTCACAAGGTCAACACGTGTCGAATCTGGCTGATCTAGCGCGTCTCGCGCCCAAGAGGGCGAGACGAGTGTCCAGAGATGGCTGAGAGAGGGCGAAGATGGAGAGAGCCTGCTGCTTCCATTAGGGAGCAACGAATTGGGTCGAGGGTCAGAATAGCCCTTTCGTTGGTGCTTGTGGCGATCTGTGCCGTCGCAGTGGTATCGGCGCTGGCGACCGACGCGCTGGCGCAGACCCAACGGCGTGTCTTCGATCCTCCATTGGTCGAGAGTGGCGCCCGTATTCCCTACAGAGCCCTGACGCGCGATGACTTTCGCGCCGCAAAGCGGCCCGACGAGGTGGCCGACACGCATGGCCGGCTCGGCGCTCTGACCTGCGTGGACCTGACGACGCACCCCGACCTGTTCATTCGTGCGACTTCCGAGGGCAACGATGCCCAACTGGGTCGGGTACGGGCGCGCGTCCACAACCTGGCGTTTACGGCCTCCATGGATCGCGATTGCTCCTGGTGGAATCCCCACCACATTGGCCTTCCCCACGAGTACATCCTCGAGCACGAGCAGATTCACTTCGCGCTATTCGAGATCGCGGCACGCCGTCTGAACCGGCAAGCGGCGCGCGTTCAGGAACGCGTGGAGGCGGTGGCGCTCACCCAGGACGAAGCAATCGACGAGGTGCAGCGGCGGCTCGATGCCGAGCTGCGGGCGGCGTTCGAGCAGGTGAAGCTGCGCACCCACGACTTCGATCGTCAAACATCGTTCGCCTATCGCCGCGCGCGCCAGCAATGGTGGTTTCGCCAGGTCGACGAGGAGCTCAGCCGGCTGCCGGTCGACGTGCAGCAGCGGTGAGCGTCGTCATGCACCATGTGGAGCTGCGGCTACTGCCTGTGGACCCAAGCGGCTGTGCTCACAGAGAAGAGCGTCGAGGTGGAGTCGAAGTGACCTCCGGCGCCACGCTCGGCCCCCCCAACGGAACCCAGGCCCGGCCTTCGTGCGGGCGTGGGCGAGGTGTACACGTCCCGCGACACCCGCCTCGACCGCACCGTCGCATCGAGGTGCGCCCCGAGTGATCAGCGACAATTAGAATTCCCGCCTGGCGACAATTAGAAATGCCGGTGTGTCGACGGTCGGCACCAGTCCAAACTCTGGCAACGAAAGGAGTTTGGCTTGGTTACAAACCGTCAGGTGAGGAAGCTGATGACGTTACTGCATCAGGAGGCCACGCTGTCGACGGCGGCCGCGAAGGCGGGGATGGACGAGCGGACGGCCCGGAAGTACCGCCGGTTGGGGACGCTGCCCAGTGAGGTGCGGCAGCCGCACGACTGGCGGACGCGGCCGGATCCGTTCGCGGGTGTGTGGGACGAGGTACGGGCGAAGCTGGAAGCGACGCCGGCGCTGCAGGCCAAGACGCTGTTTGCGGACCTGCAACGGCGTCAGCCGGGGCGCTTTCAGGACGGCCAGCTCCGCACGTTGCAGCGCCGCATCAAGCGCTGGCGCGCGCTGGCGGGGCGCCCGAAGGAGGTGTTCTTCGAGCAGCGGTATGAGCCGGGCGCCCTGGGGCAATCGGATTTCACCTACATGACCGGCCTGGAGATCCGGATCCAGGGCCAGCCGTTCGATCACTTGCTGTACCACTTTGTGTTGCCGTATTCGAACTGGGAGTGGGGGACGGTGTGCTTCACCGAGAGCTTCGAGAGCCTGAGTGCAGGCCTGCAAACGGCCCTGTGGAAGCTCGGCGGTGCCCCGCACGCGCATCGGACGGATCGCCTGAGCGCCGCGGTGCACCAGGAGATTCACCCCGCGGTGTTCACCCGGCGGTATCGCGCGCTGCTGGCGCACTATCGGATGGACGGGCAGCGGATCCAGGCATCGAAGCCCCATGAGAACGGCGACATCGAGCAGCGGCATCACCGGATCAAGGAGGCGGTCGACCAAGCGCTGCTGCTGCGCGGCAGCCGGGACTTCGCCACACGTGCGACGTACGAGACGTTTCTCGGGCAGATGTTCGAGACCCTCAATGCCGGGCGCCGCACGCGCCTCCAGCTGGAACGGCCGCAGCTGCGGCACTTGCCGCTCGGCCGGCAGGACGCGTGGAAACGGGTGGACGTACGCGTCACCGGCGGCAGCCTGATCCGAGTCGCGGGGAATCGCTACTCTGTGGACAGCCGCTTGATCGGCGAGCGCGTCCAGGTGCGCGTGTGCGCCGATGAGCTCCAGGTGTGGTACGCGCAACGCCACGTCGAGACGGTGCCGCGCCTCCGCGGGTCGGGCAAGCACCGGATCCAATACCGGCACATCATCGATTGGCTGGTGCGGAAGCCGGGCGCCTTCGAGCACTACCGGTACCGCGACGAGCTGTTTCCCACGACGCAGTTCCGCCTGGCCTACGATGCGCTGCGCCAGACCGCCACGGGCGCGCGGGCCAGCCAGACCTATCTGCAGATCCTCCACCTGGCCGCCCAGGAGAGTGAAGC
The DNA here is from genome assembly GCA_965197395.1 of Vicinamibacterales bacterium. GTDB lineage: Bacteria > Acidobacteriota > Vicinamibacteria > Vicinamibacterales > UBA8438 > CAZYFH01. The sequence goes on from OZ240205.1 coordinate 114,100, forward strand.
GGCTGTGGACGCCGCCTTGGGCCACCTGCTCCGCGCCGGCGCCGTGCCCACCGTCGCGGCCGTGGACGCCCACCTCGCGCCGAACACCCCGCCGGTGGTCGACGTGGAGATCCCGGCGGTCGCGCTCACCGCCTATGACCACCTCTTGGAGGCGGTGGAGGAGGTGCCATGGTAGTGAATCCGACGGGCGAGCTAGAGCAGCATCTGAAGGAACTGCATCTGCCCACGATGCGGCAGTGCTACGGCGAGCAGGCGACGGTGGCCACCCACGACTCGTGGACCTATGAGCAGTATCTGCACGGGGTGGTGGCGCTGGAGGTCGACGCGCGGCGGCAGAACCGCGTGGCGCGCTATCTCCGCGAGTCCCGGCTCCCCCCGGAGAAGAGCTGGGACGCGTTTAACCGCAAGCGGTTACCCCGCAAGATCGATGTGCAACTCAACACGCTGCGCGACGGGGCGTTCATCGACCGCCATGAGAACGTCCTCGCCTTCGGCAATCCGGGGAGCGGGAAGACGCACCTCTTGTGCGCCCTCGGCCAGGAACTCATCCACCGGGGGCATCGGGTGCTCTTTGCCACCTGCAGCCTCTTGGTCCAGGAGCTCTTGGTGGCCAAGCGCGAGTTGCGGTTAGCCCGGCTCCTGAAACGGCTCAGCAAGTTCCGGCCGCTCATCATCGATGACCTCGGCTACGTCCAGCAGGAGCGCGAGGAGATGGAGGTGCTGTTCACGTTGTTGGCAGACCGCTACGAGCGCGGGAGCGTCATGCTCACGAGCAATCTGCCGTTCTCGAAATGGGAGCAGATCTTCAAGGACCCCATGACCACCGCCGCGGCCATCGACCGGCTCGTCCATCACAGCATCATTCTGGAACTGAACGTCCCGAGCTATCGACTCGAGCACTCCAAGAAAACCAAGGGCAAGGCCGCCACCGCGGCCGCGACGAGGCCGAACCCATGATCTGGAGGCCGGGCGGGCAACGCGACCCGCGAGGATGCCCCAGGAGACGATTGCTCGAGCCGGGCCATACCCCAGCACCCCCCTGCTCGGGAGGATCGAGGGTGCTCCCCGGCGCCGCGGCGCCGCGGTGGGGCCCTGCCTCCGGGAGCGGACCAAGGAGGCTTCGCATCTTTTCTTACGGGTCCGCTCCGTCCGCCAGGGCCCCACCGCAGGGAGCAACTTCTCAGCCTTGACCGAGAGAGGCTGACGGATTAACAACCGGGAATTCTAATTGTCGTCGACCGGAAAGAATGATTGACGCCGGACACTGAGTGCGGACCTCAAGCGGCGCGGGTTCAAGTTTGTCGGGTCGACCATCTGTTACGCGCATATGCAGGCCACGGGCATGGTGAATGACCATCTCGTCGGCTGTTTCCGGTATCGCGCGGTGCAAGGGCGTCGGCGCGCTCGCGCGCGCGTATAATCGGGTGTTCCACCCCGAGGCAACACAATGACACCCCATCGACCGCGTCATGCACGTGCCGGTGCTCGCAGGTCTGAGGGCCATCGACGCCGTTGTGCGTTGGCCGTCGCCGGCGTGGGCGTGATCGGCGCGCTGATGACCGCGCCGCTGGGCGCCCAGCGGCCGCCGGTCTCCGGTCGCACGGCTGCCGTGTCGACCGGTCATCCGTTGACGTCGGCCGCTGCCCTCGAAACACTGCTCCTCGGCGGCAACGCGTTCGATGCCGGCGTGACGGCGTTGCTCGTCGGTGGCGTCGTCGAGCAGGATCTCTACGGTCTGGGCGGCGAGGCGCTGATCCTCGTGTATCCGCAGGCGGAGCGACGGGTCACGTCCATCGTTGGCCAGGGATGGGCGCCGAAGCGCGCCACGCTCGAGTGGTACCGCACACGGAACCGGGACCTGTTCGGCGAAGGGCTCGACCCGGCCGTCGTGCCGGGTGCACTCCACGGCGCGCTGACGGTCCTCGAACGGTGGGGCACGATGAGCTTCGCACAGATCTCGTTGCGCGCCATCGACTACGCGAAACACGGGTTTCCCCTGCGGCCGCTGACCGCGCGGGCCATCGAGGCCAACCTGGAGTTCATCGAGGCGTGGCCCGACAACGAACGCTTTTGGCTCAAGTCCGACGGCACGCTCTACACCGCGGGCGAGAACATCAGGTTGCCGGCGCTTGCGGCGACGCTCGAAAAAATGGTCGACGCCGAGCGGGAGGCGGCACACCGAGGACGCGCCGAGGGCATCGCCGCGGCGCGTGACCGTTTCTACAAGGGCGACATTGCCGCCGAGATGGTGGCTTTTCTCCAGGGGCACGACGCACCGTTCGACGCGACGGACTTCGCCGAGTTCTTTGCCAAGATCGAGGAGCCCACCAAGACCGACTATCGCGGGTACACGGTGTACAAGCAGGGCTTTGGCAGTCAGGGGCCCGTCCTGCTCCAGACACTCAACATCCTGGAAACCTTCGACCTCCGATCAATGGGGCGCAACAGCCCGGACTATCTGCACACCCTCATCGAGGCGATGAAACTGGCGTACGCGGACCGCGACACCTACTACGCCGACCCCGACTTCGTGGATGTGCCGGCCACCGGGCTCCTGTCGAAGGCCTACGGCGCGGCACGCGCCGCGACGATCGATCCCTCGCGCGCGTCGCTGGCGTTCACGGCCGGCAACCCGCTGCCCCACGATCCCGAGGTGCACGACTGGCCGTTCTGGGTCGCCGACCTCGAGGACGCCCCGGCCACAGAGGATGCGCCGGGTTCGTTCGTGCCGTCGGCTGGCGGCTTGAAGGACACGACGCACATCGCTGTCATCGACGCGGCCGGCAATGTCTTCGATAGCACGCCGAGCGGCGGCTGGATTGGCGGTGGGGTCATCCTCGGCGACACCGGCATCGGGCTCAGCACCCGCGGCGAGCAGTTCTGGCTCGACGCGGATCGCGCCAATCAGATCCGACCGCGGGCACGCCCGCGCTACACGCTGACCCCGAGCATCGTGCTTCGAGGCGGCGAGCCGCTCATGGCGATCGGCACACCCGGCGGCGACAACCAGGATCAGACCATCCTGCAGGCCTTTCTCAACATCGTCGAGTTCTGGACGGACTGGTACCCGAATCTGCACGACGCGATCGCCTGGCCGCGGGTCCGCACGCGGCACCTGCACGGTTCGTTCTGGCCACACGCCGCGGGCTTCAATCAGATGGACGTCGAATCGACCGTCTCGCCAGAGGTGTTCCGCGAGCTGCGCAGCCGCGGGCACGAGGTCACCGAGGTTCCGGCCTTCGGCGTGTCCGGCTGCGCGACGGTGGTGATGATCGACCCGGCGACCGGCAACCGACTGGCGGCGGGTGACCCGCGTCGGGACTGCTACGCGATGGCGTACTAAGGACGCATATGACAACCATCCCTCGGGCCTCGGCGCTACCCCTGGCTGTCCTCGTGGTCGTATTGAGCGGACAGGTCACGCGGGATACCGGCATCGCATCCGCGCGAGGCGCCGCTCAACCCGCGGACGGCGGCCACGATGTCCGGCCGGTGCTGGCCGAGGCCTGCCTCAGCTGCCACGGTCCGAACAAAAACACCAGGCAAGCCGACCTCCGCTTCGACACGAGTGCGTTCATCGAAACGGTGGTCGTGCCCGGCGACGCCGAAGCCAGCCCCCTGTTTCAACGGCTGACGACCGGCGATGCTCTCGGACGCATGCCGCCGGTGTCTTCAGGACGCTCCCTGACTGACGGCCAGATCGACCTCGTGCGGCGATGGATCGATGCGGGCGCCGTGTGGGAGGGCGACCTCGCGGCAACGGACATCGGGGCCACGGCAATCACCGCGCGCGTCGTCGACTTCGACCGCGAGGTGCGCCCGATCCTCTCGGCGAACTGCTTCTCGTGTCACGGGCCAGACGCGCAGGGACGACAGCGTGGTCTCCGGCTCGACGTGCAGACCGGCCCGTTCGCGGACCGCGGCCAGTTCGGCGGTCCGGTCATCGTGGCGGGTGACGCGGCCGGGAGCGCGTTGTTCCATCGGATCACGGCCGACGACGCGCGCGACCGGATGCCCCGGGGCGGCGATCCGCTCTCCGATGACGAGATCGAGACGATCCGCCTGTGGATCGATCAGGGAAGCACGTGGGCATCGCACTGGGCGTTCGTCCCACCCCAGCGACCGTCGCAGCCACCTGTGGCCGACCGCGACTGGATACGCAACCCGATCGATGCGTTCGTCCTCGCCCAGCTCGAGCGGGACGGGCTGACCCCGTCGGCGGAAGCCGACCGCGCCACGCTACTGCGCCGCGTGACGCTCGATCTGACCGGGCTGCCGCCGACGGCGGGCGACGTCGGCGCGTTCCTCAACGACGACTCCCCCGACGCGTACGAAAACGCCGTCGACCGCCTGCTCGGGTCCCAGCGTTACGGGGAGCGGATGGCCACCGAATGGCTGGATGCCGCGCGCTACGCCGACACCAACGGCTACCAGACCGACGGTGAGCGGTCGATGTGGCGCTGGCGTGACTGGGTCATCGACGCGTACAACGACAACATGCCGTTCGACCAGTTCACGATCGAGCAGATCGCCGGCGACATGCTACCGAACGCGACGCGCGACCAGCGGATCGCGACCGCGTTCAACCGCAATCACAGCCAGAACAGCGAAGGCGGCATCGTGCCGGAGGAGTTCCTCGTTGAGTACGGCGTCGACCGCGTGCAGACGACGTCGACGGTGTGGCTGGGGCTGACGCTCGGGTGCGCGCGCTGTCACGACCACAAGTTCGACCCGCTGACCCAGAGGGAGTTCTACGAGTTCCTCGCCAACTTCAACAACGTGCCCGACCGCGGCAAGGGGTTCAAGTACGTCAACTCGCCGCCGTTGATCACGGCGCCGACCGATGCGCAGGACACCGAGCTGGCTGAGCTCGACGGGAAACTGCGTGTCGCGCGTGAGGCGTTCCGCGCATTGCAGGATGACGCCGCCGACGCTCAGGCCGCCTGGGAAGCCACGCTGGACGCATCGCTGCCGATCGACTGGGTGCTGAGCGACAACCTGCTGGTGCATCACCCGCTCGATGGCAACCTCGCCGGCGTCGTGCTGGCCGCCGAGCCGGTGAAGGTCATGCTCGAGGATGGCCGCCCGCATTTCGTCGACGGCAAGGTCGGTGCCGCCGCCAGCTTCGACGGACAACGCTTCATCAACGCGGGCAACCACCCGGACGTCTCCTACGACGACGAGTGGACACTCGCCGCCTGGATTTACCCCACGGCCAAGGACGGCGTGATCGTGTCGCGAGCAACGGGCGGTGACCAGGGCGAGGTCGGCTGGGGCCTCTATCTCGAGGACGGCAAGCTCCGCTTCAACATGTCGACCCGAGTGCTGGACGACGGCGTGGCCGCCGAAACCGTCGAGGACATTCGCCTCAATGCCTGGCAGCACGTCGTGGCCACCTACGACGGGTCGAAGACGCCGGACGGAATCCACGTGTATCTCGACGGAGCATCGCAGACGCTGACGGGCTTGAACGACCTGGTCGGCAACCGCCTCCGGCTGCGGTGGCCACTGCGCATCGGGGCCAGTGGCTCCGACAAGCCGCGCTTTCAGGGGCACATCGACGATGTGCGCATCTACGCGGCCGTCTTGACGCCCGACGAAGCGGCGGTCATCGGCACCGCTGAGTCGCTCAGCGACATCGCGGACATCGCCGCGGACCGGAGGTCGGACGCGCAGGCAGACAAGGTGCGTCTTGCTTTCCTCGACCAATACGCCCCGCTGGAGATCCACGAGGCCTGGCGTCAAGTCATCGCGCTCGAGCGCGAGCGCAAGGCACTTTGGGACAGCTTTTCGACCGTCATGGTGATGGAAGAGCTCAAGGAACGCCGACCTACGTTCCAGCTCATTCGTGGCGCCTACGACAACCCGGGCGACCCGGTGAGCCCGGGTGTGCCGGCGGTGCTGCCGCCGCTGTCCGCCGGAGTGGAGGCGAACCGCCTGAGTCTCGCCCGGTGGCTCGTCGATCCGAACCATCCGCTGACGGCACGTGTCACGGCGAATCGCTTCTGGCAGATGTACTTCGGTACCGGCATCGTCAAGACGGTCGAGAACTTCGGCACCCAGGGCGAACGCCCGAGTCATCCAGAGCTGCTCGACTGGCTGGCGACGTCGTTCATCGACTCCGGCTGGGACGTCAAGGCGCTCCAGCGCATGATCGTGACCAGCGCGACCTATCGGCAGGCGTCGCATGTCACGCCGGATGTGTTCGAAGTCGACCCCGAAAACCGCCGCCTCGCGCGCGGGCCGCGTCTGCGTCTACAGCCACAGATGATCCGCGACCAGGCGCTGGCGGTGGCCGGACTGCTCGTCGAGAAGCTGGGGGGACCGTCGGTCAAGCCCTATCAGCCGGACGGCCTGTGGGCCGACATGGTTGAGGGGGGCTACGGCGATTACGTCGAGGCCGAGGGCGACGACCTCTACCGCCGGAGCCTGTACACCTTCTGGAAGCGGACACTCGGTCCGCCGACGATGATGACGTTCGACGCGTCGACACGGGAGACGTGCATCGTGCGAACGGGACGGACGAACACGCCGCTCCAAGCGCTGAACCTGATGAACGACGTCACGTATGTCGAGGCGGCGCGCAGGCTGGCCGAGCGGATGATGGCCGAGGGTGGCACAACGCCAGAGGAGCGCCTTGCCTACGGCTACCGCGCGGCAACGGCGCACGGCCCACGACCCGAGGCGCACGCCGTGCTCGTCGACGGCTTCCAGCGCCACATGGAGCACTACCGGGGCGACCGCGCCGCCGCGTTGGAGCTGATCAGCATGGGCGAATCGCCACGCGATGAGACGCTGGATGTCGCGGAGCTCGCCTCCTACACCATGGCCGCCAGCCTGATTCTGAACCTCGACGGGACGATCACAAAGGAATAGCAACGATGGATCCGCTTCAACATCTCGAGCGTCTCCTCAGTCGCCGGCGCTTTCTCGAGCTGTCAGGTTCTGGCATCGGCGCGGCCGCACTGGCCACGCTCTTCAACGCCGATCTCTCGGCGCAGGCGCCCGGGATCGCCGGCGCGACGACCGGGGGACTGCCGGGGCTACCGCACTTCGCGCCGAAGGCGAAGCGCATCATCTACCTGTTCCAATCCGGCGCGCCGTCACAGCACGAGCTGTGGGACTACAAGCCACGGCTCGCGGAGATGGTGGGCGACGATCTGCCGCCGTCGGTGCGTGGCAATCAGCGCGTCACCACGATGACGGCATCGCAAACGAGCTTTCCGCTCGTCCCGTCGAAGTTCCCGTTCAGCCAGCATGGCGAATCGCGGGCCTGGGTCAGCGACTTGATGCCGCACACCGCCAAGATCGTCGACGACCTCTGCTTCATCAAGTCGATGCACACCGAGGCGATCAACCACGACCCGGGGATCACGTTCTTCCAGACCGGCGCGCAGCTCGCGGGACGACCGAGCATCGGCGCCTGGCTGTCCTACGGTCTCGGCACGATGAACGCCGACCTGCCGACGTTCGTCGCGATGATCTCGAAGGGGTCGGCGCAGGCGGGCCAGCCGCTCTACGACCGGCTGTGGGGCAGCGGCTTCCTCCCGACGCGCTATCAGGGCGTCAAGTTTCTCGCCACCGGCGATCCAGTGCTGTATCTCTCGAACCCGCCGGGCGTCGACCAGGGCACACGGCGTCGCTTTCTGGACGATCTCGAGAGGCTCAACCGGCAGAAGGAAGAGGAGTTCGGGGATCCGGAGACCGGCACGCGTATCGCACAGTACGAGATGGCGTATCGGATGCAGAGCTCCGTGCCCGAGCTGGCGGACCTGTCGGACGAGCCGGACAGCATCTTCGAGCTCTACGGTGAGGATTCACGAAAGCCGGGGACGTTTGCGCGCAACTGCCTGCTCGCCAGGCGTCTGGCCGAGCGCGACGTGCGATTCATCCAGCTCTTCCACCGGGGATGGGATCAGCACACGCGACTCCCGCTGGGGATCGAGCGACAAGCCAAGGACGTCGACCAGGCTCAAGCCGCGCTGGTGCAAGACCTGAAGCGCCGCGGCATGCTCGACGACACGCTGGTCCTCTGGGGCGGCGAGTTCGGCCGCAGTGCCTACTGCCAGGGGGTCTTCACGGAAGAGACCTACGGGCGCGACCACCATCCACGCTGTTTCACGATTTGGATGGCCGGCGGCGGCGTCAAGCCGGGCATCAGCTACGGCGAGTCGGACGACTTCTCATACAACATCGCCAGGGACCCGGTGCACATCCACGATCTGCACGCCACCATGCTGCACCTGCTCGGCATCGACCACACGAAGCTGACGTTCCAGTACCAGGGACGGGATTTCCGCCTGACCGACGTGCACGGAAAGGTCGTCGACGCCGTCCTGGCCTAGCTCGCGGTGAACAGCCAAGGCGCGCACGGCGCGCCTCGCGGGCGCGGAGTGGGGCTCTCGGGGTCCCCGCGGAGCCCGCGGGGTTCGGGGCGAAGCCCCGTCTAAGGAGGGTCCGCAACGAACCGGTAGCCGACGCCGCGCACGGTCTGCAGGTGCCGCGGTTTCGACGGCTCGTCCTCGAGCCGCCGCCGCAAGCGCGCGATGAAATTGTCGACGGTGCGCGTGTCCGTGTCCTGTCGCACGCCCCACACCTCTTCGAGCAGCACGTTGCGCGTGACCGCCGTCCCTTCATGGCGGACCAGGTGACGTAGCAATGCGGTCTCCATCAGGGTCAAGACCTGCGCGCGGCCATTCCGTTCGACGAGCTGTCGCGAGAAGTCGATGCGCCCACCGGCGAACCGATACTCGTCGTGCTCGTCCGCTCTACCGCCGTTTACGCGGCGCCCGAGCCCTTCCTTGCGCCGCAGCAGTCCCTGGATGCGGGCGAGCAACACGGTGAGGTCGAACGGCTTCGGCAGGTAGTCATCGGCACCGACTTCGAACCCTTGCAGCACGTCATCGGTCTGCCCGCGCGCCGTCAGGATCATGACAGGGACGAAGTTGCCGGCGTCACGGAGGCGCCGGACCACATCGAACCCATCCAGACCCGGCAACATGATGTCGAGCAGGACGAGGTCGAAGGCGTCGGCGTCGCTCAACCGGTCGAGCGCCGCCCGACCGTTGTCCTCCACCTGAACGTCGTAGCCCTCTGCGTCCAGGTTGAACTTCAAACCGGCCGCGAGGTGCTCTTCGTCCTCGACGATCAGAACGCGCGTCATGGCTGCTTCAGCGGCAGCTCGAGCGTGAACGTGCTCCCCTTCCCGAGCCCCTCGCTCACCGCGTACGCGCGGCCGCCATGTCGGCGCGCCACCGCGTGGACGATGGTGAGACCGAGCCCGGTGCCCCGAACGCGCGAGGTTAGCGCGCTAGGAATGCGGTAGAAGCGCCTGAAGATGTGCTTCAACTCCTCGGTCGTGATGCCGGTGCCCTGGTCCCTCACCCTGATCGCGACATTGCGAGCACCCAGCGCCAGCTCCACACCGACCCGTACCGTTTCACCCGAGTACTTCACGGCGTTGTCGATCAGGTTGGTCACCGCGGCCTTCAGCTCGTCGCGATCGCCCAGAATGACGACCTCGTCCCGTCGCATCAGCCGATCGGACAGCTGCAACTGGCCGTCGTGCAGATGATGCTGCTGGCCGGCGAGCGTCACGCACTCCCGCACGACATCGGGGACATCGACGTCGGTCGGGTCGATGATCCGCCGCGCCGCGCGCGTCTTGCCTGCGAGCAGGATCTGGTCGATACGCGCCTGGAGCCGCTCCGAGTCGTCGAGCATGATGTCGATGAACTCGTGCTGCTGGTCGCGGACCAGGTCGCGATGGCGGAGAGTTTGCAGATGCAGCTTAATGGAGGCGAGGGGGGTCTTCAGCTCGTGGGTGACCGCATGGATAAAGGCATCGTGCTGATCGCTGCGGCGGATCTCGCGAATGAGGAAGGCGGTGGTGAGCGCGAGGCCGGCGATCAGCACCGCAAAGCTCACGATCCCGACGAGCAGGAGCAGCCCAGTCCGCCAGTTCACGACGATCCAGCTGATGTTCAGCGCGATCGCGACGGCGATGAGAACCGCCCCGAGCACGGCGGCCAGGACGACCGAGCGCTTGCGCGTCCCGCTCAGGATCATCGCTCCTAGAATACCCTTCTGGCCGCCGATCGTGGAGTCGCGTGCGGCCTCGAGACGACGCTGGACGCGAAGCGCGCCAGCCCCACGCACGGCAAGAGAATAGGGATGCACGGCGCCCGGGACCGGAATTCGGACGGACGCTTGGGTCGTCAGAGACCGTCGGCGGCGATGGGCATCGGGGCGGTTAACCGGTTGGCGGCGGGCACCCGGACGTTCCACGCGAGCCCGAGCTTCTCGAGCAACCGAATCTGAAGCCAGGTCAGGTCGAGCTCCTGCCAGACGAGCCCGTGCCGGGCCGATGTCGGATGCGCGTGATGATTGTTGTGCCAGCCCTCGCCGAAGGTGACGAGCGCGACCCACCACGAGTTTCTGGAATCGTCGGTCGTCTCGAACCGTCGCCGGCCCCACAGGTGTGTCGCGGAGTTCACGAGCCACGTCGAGTGCAAACCGAACACGACACGGAGGAACACACCCCAGAGCAGCCACGGCAGCCCGCCGGCGACGAGAAGCGCCAGGCCAAGCACGACGAGCGGCACCCAGTGCCAACCGCTGAGCACGCGATAGAACCGGTCCTTCATCAGGTCTGGCGCATACCGACCCATGAGGGCCGTGTCCGAATGCAGTGAGCGGCCGAACAGCGTCCAGAGCATGTGCGACCACCACCGGCCGTCGCGCGGGGTGTGCGGGTCGCCGGTGTGATCGGACTTCTGATGATGCACGCGGTGGACCGCCGTCCAGAAGATGGGGCCGCCCTGGAGCGTCAGTGTTCCGCACACCGCAAGAAAGTACTCGAGCGGCTTGGGTACCACATACGAGCGGTGCGTGTGGAGCCGATGATACCCCATACCGATGCCCCAGCCGATACACACCCAGTGCAGGGCCAATGTTACGGCCACGGCTTGCCACGTCGTGTAGAAGACGGCGGCGACGGCGAGTATGTGAAAGGCCACCATCGTCACCAGCGTCATCCAGTTGATGCTGTCGCGGGACCCGAACTCTTCCGTACCGCCAACGTTCTCAGGCGTCTGCGCCACGTGCGTCATCCTCCGGTCACGCTACCAGTCATCGGCCGCCAAATCGACGAAATCAATGTAATAGTTCTGTAAATTCGGCTGACATATAGTGTCTCGGTCGTTCGGCCACGCCGCTCACCAAGGTTAGGAGGCGAAGAATGCGGGTGCCACCGGTATTGCTGCTCTGTCTCGCCCTCGGGTGTGCGCCGACGGATGCCCAGCGCGACGCGGCCGCGAGGCTCGATATCTACGTCATTGATGTCGAGGGCGGTGAGGCCACTTTGTTCGTGTCACCGTCGGGCGAATCGATGCTCGTCGATGCCGGATGGCCGGACTTTGAGGGACGCGACGCCGACCGCATCGCCTCGGCGGCCGCTGACGCCGGCGTCAGCCAGATTGACTACCTGATCGTGACGCACTTCCATCGCGATCACATGGGCGGGGCGGTGCAGCTGGCTGAGCGGCTTCCGATTCGCCACTTCGTGGACCGCGGCGCGGGCACCGGACTCAGTGGTGCAGGTCGCGACGCGTTCGACGCCTACGCCACTCTCCGCGCGACGGGGACGCACCTCGCGGTCAGGCCCGGAGACGTCGTGCCGATCGCTGGACTCGACGTGCGAATCATCGCCTCTGGCGGCGACGTCCTTGCGGCGCCGCTCGCAGGTGCGGGTCAGCCGAACCCGTTCTGCGACGGCTTCGCATTTCACGGCGACGACATCACCAGTCGGTTCGGCGACGCGGACGACCAGCTATCGGTGAGCGCGTCTATCGGCTTTGGGCGATTCCGCACCGTGATCATGGGCGACCTGACGTGGAACAAGGAACACGACCTGATGTGTCCCAACAACAAGGTCGGCAGGGTCGACGCCTATCTGGTCTCGCACCACGGCTCGGACACGTCGGGCTCCGAGGCACTCGTGCGTGCGCTCATGCCCCGGGCTGCCCTGATGAACAACGGGCCGCGGAAAGGCGGCGCCGTGCAGACGTTCGAGATCCTCCGTGCGACGGCGAGCCTCGAGCACCTGTGGCAGAACCACTACTCCGTAGACGGCGGTGACTCACACAACCGCCCGGAGCGATTCATCGCGAACCTCGATGACGGTGGCGATGGAGCTCCGGCGGAGACTCCACCCGTCCACATGGGCCCCGCGCACTGGACCAAGTTGTCCGCCCGGAGCGATGGGAGCTTCACGGTCAGCAACAGCCGGAACGGCCACACCGAGAGCTACGAACCGTGGCACTGAGGGTTGTCGAGCATGCCCGCAGGTTTGCCTCGCGCTGACGGGCGCCGCGATGCCGAAGCCGCGGTTCTCCTCGGTAACGACGCCCTTCACTCCGGCAAGCTGAATGCGACAAGCCCCGGCACCTCGCCCCCCACCGTGATCGCGAGGAATTGCCGGTCGTCGAGCAGGTAGGTCATCGGCGCGCCCAGCGCGCCCCCCGGTAGATCGAGCGAGGCGCGCTCCTCGCCGGTGGCCTTGTCGTACGCCACCAGACGCGGTCCGCCGTCCGTCCCTCCAGCGGCCAGCGCGTGGATGAGCAGCGTCTTCGTCAGCAGCGGCCCGCTACTGCCCGCGTCACCCCCGACCGGAGGAAGATCGAGGTCGCGCAGCATCGGGTGGTTGCGTATCCGGTCGCCGTCCCCCGTCGGGGTCATCCATGCGTGCTCGCCGGTGGTCATGTCGATCGCGGTCATCCGCGTATAGGGCGGCTTCCAGAGCGGGAGTCCCCGCGGCATGACGGGACCGGCGGATAGCGACCGCCGCACGTAGCGAATGGTGGCGGGCTCGTCGGGCTCCGGCTCGGTCAGTCGAATGGTCGAGTGCCGGTTGGCCGACGGGACGTAGAGATAGCCCGTCTCCGGATCGACGGCCGCGCCCGACCAGTTCGCGCCGCCGCCGACGGAGGGGCGCATCACCGTGCCGGCCAACATCTGGGGCGTGTAGAGCGGGCCCAGCCGGAAGCCCGCGACCGCGTCGATGGCCATCTGCCGGATTTCCGGCGTGAAATCGACCAGGTCGTCGATCGACGTCCCCTGATACTCAAACGGCTCAGGGCGCGTCGGAAACGGCTGGGTCGGCGACACCACCTCGCCCACCAGATCGGTGTCGGTCGCCACCGGCCGCTCCTCGATCGGCCAGATCGGCTCTCCGGTGACCCGGTCGAAGGCATAGACGAACCCCTGCTTGGTAACCTGCGCGACGGCCCTCACCGAACGTCCATCAACCGTGATGTCGAGCAGGTTCGGCGCCGCCGGGTTGTCGTAGTCCCACAGCCCGTGGTGCACCATCTGAAAGTGCCACTGGCGCTGGCCGGTCTCGACGTCGACCGCCACCAGGCTCTCGGCAAAGAGGTTGTCCCCGAGTCGATGCCCGCCGTAGTAGTCGTTGGTCGGTGTGCCGACGGGCAGGTAGACGAAACCCAGCTCCTCGTCGCCGCTCATGATCGACCAGATGTTCGTGTTGCCCGAGTAACGCCACGCGTCGTCGAGCCAGGTGTCGGAGCCGAACTCGTCGGCGCTCTGCGGCACGGTATGGAAGTCCCATTTGTGACGGCCGGTCCGCACATCGAAGGCTCGCGCCCACCCCGGTGGCATCTCCTTCGTCAACACACGGTCGTTGATCGACGAGCCGACGATGACGGTGTCCCGCACGACGATCGGGGGCGATTGCGACGACAGCTTCACCAGGTTGACGATATCGCGCTGGCCGCGCGTGGCTCGCGGCAGCCCCTCGGTGAGGTCGACGCGCTCGTGGGCGATGCCGCCCGCGAGGCGGCCGACCGCTTCCATCTTTTGCGCCTGGCGGAGCTGGTGTTCAAACTCGCTTCGCTCGGTCACGTCGCTCAGAATCTCGATGACGCCACGCGGGCGGCCGTCGGTAGCCGGCAACGGTGCGATGGAGAGCGATGCCTTGAGCAAGGACCCGTCCTTCTTGCGCCGGCGCACCTCGAGTCCCGTGAATGTCTGTCCATCGCGTACCCGTCGCCTGAGATTGAGATCTTGCTCGGTGGATGCTTCGGAAATCAGAGGGTTCGGCGTATGCAGGACCTCGTCGGCTCCCCAACCGAACATCTGCTCCGCGGCGGTGCTCCACATGATGACGTGCCCCTCGAGGTCCTCCACGATGATGGCGACTGGCGCCGCGTCGGCGAGGGCGCGCAGCATGTCGTCGCTCTCACGGAGCGCCGCCTGCACGAGACGGCGTTCCGTGACGTCGCGGAGACGGATCACGACGGCCCCGGAGCGATCGCTTTGGCGCCTGTTACCGAACGCTTCCAGCTCGCACCAGCGCGACGGATCCGATCGCAGGCGGAAGTCCACCGTGCGCCCGCAGACCGACCTACGCGCAAGCCCTGTGAGGATCGCCTCGACGTCGTCCCGATCGGCCGGGTGCACGTGTTCGACCAGCGCCGTACCCCTGCACTGCGTCTTGGACACCCCGATCACGTTTGCCACAGGGCCCGCGACGTTCTCGATAATGCCGTGTGTGCCGAGCCGCACGACCGGGTCCGTCGTCCGGCGAGCGAGATTCCGAAACATCTCTTCGTGACCGTGTCCCTTGAGCGCTGTGCGGCCTGCCGTCTTCGACTTGGACGGGCGGCGATGCCGCGCCACGCGTATCGTCTCCGTGTTCATCGTCACTCCCCGGCACCAGACACCACAGACGTCCCGCGTGCTTGTGCGATAGAGGCGCCGCTAGACTCAGAGCAAGAACGATGCCACACAGTGACGGCCGGAGAACAAGGCCGATGCCTACTGGCCAGACTGCAACGTGTGAAGCGGCAAAGGGATGGGAAGAGGATCTGGACGAACGCTCGCTGTGTTCCTTAACGGAACACGGGGGAACTTCTTGTGGGCAGGCGCACGCCGGCCGTTCGATTCCGCCTCAGATGGCGGACCCTTACGACCGGCCGCGGGAGGCCGCCAGCTCGCGCACGCCACGGTCGAACGCTCGCGGACGCGGTCGCTGGTCTGGAATTCCTCGAGGATCGCGGCGCGACGACTCGTGCGCGGATCCTGGATGTCCCCCGGCAAAGCCGGGGGCTTTAGTTGTGAGGACCTACGGGTCGTGCGGTCGCGCGAGCGACAGTATGGCGCTACGGACTGCGGGCATGCGTTCAGACGCCCGCGAGCTGATGCAGCGCGATGCCCGACGCGGTCGCTACGTTGAGGGAGTCGACCGACGGGTCGATCGTGATCCGCACGCGCAGGTCCGCCTCGGCCACGGCGCCAGCGCTGAGCCCGTCACCCTCGGCGCCTAGTAGCAACGCCACAGGCGCGCGCAGGCATCCTGACTCGACGACCTCAGACAGCGCGGTCGCCTGTTGCTCTGGGGTGAGCGCCACGATGGTGTAGCCGCCCGCACGCAATCGGCGAACGTCGCCGGGCCACTCCGCCGATGTGGCGAACGGCACCCGCAGCGTCGCGCCAGTCGATGTCCGGACGGCCTTCCGGTAGAACGGATCGGCGCAGCCGGGACTGAGGAGTACGCCGGCAGCGCCGAACGCGGCGGCGTTGCGAAAGATACCGCCGATGTTGTCGGGGTTGCCGATGCGCTCGAGGGCGAGCAGGGGTCGCCCCGGCGCCGCCTCGGCGATCAGCGCGCTTGGCGTGATGGCGTCTGGCCGGTCGGCCAACGCCAGATACCCGCGATGGAAGTCGTACCCGCCGATCTTGAAGTGCGCGGCCGACGCCACGTAGACGTCAATGTCCGCCGTCTGGGCGGCCGCGAGCTCGCCGGCGAGCGCACGATGCGTGCTCTGGGTCAGCAGCAGCGCGCGAACGGAAAACCGGCGCGCACGGAGCAGTGTCTCGATGGCGAAGCGGCCCTCGGCCACGAACTGATGGCGTTCGCGCAACAGCGTCGGGTCGGGAACCGCGCTGAAGTCGGCGAGCCTGGGGTCGTCTGGCGTGTCGATGGGGATGACGGGCACGGCGCCGACACGCTAGCCGGGCGCGCGGACGACGGAGCGCTTGCTCCGGTGGCGATCGAGCACCTCGAGGCCGAGCTTCTTGCTCAGGTAGACCTTCGACTCCCGATTGTCCTCGTGGTTCGGCTCGAACTTCACGACGTTGAACTCGAGGTGATCGAGCGTGCCGCGCATGCCGTAGAGGCGATTCTTGGTCTTGACGATGATCTCGTCGAAGCCGTTGTCGTGGGCCCACGCCTCCTGCTCCTCGGTCAGGGCGCGAAAGAAGCCCTTCCCACGCCAGTCGCGGCGGGTCCCGCCAATCCAGCTATAGAGCACCTTGCGATCGCGGAACTCCACGGATGCGCCCAGCCGATCGACGAGGTCGGCGAGCTTGGTGTCCTTCTCGTTCACACGCAACTCGTGGGACACCTTGTACGAGACTGGCACCACCGTCCCGGGATCGTGAGGCAGGGGCGCCTCGGCCATGAGGATCTGATGGTCGCGACTCCCGAGCCGCCCGATGACCTCGCTGGCGGTTTTCTTGCGCCGGAACTCGCCGAAGTACTCCTCGATATACTCGATCTCCAGCGCGCCTTGTTGGAGACTGTACTGGCGGACGTGATACTCCATCGCGGGGGCGACTGTCATCATACACTGGCGTCGTGCCCGAGCTTCCCGATGTCGCGGTCTATGTATCGTGCCTCGAACCGCGCGTCGTGGGGCAGGACCTGGAACGCATTCGCCTGCTCCGCCCGTTCGTGCTGCGGTCGGTGACACCGGCCATCGACGAGGCACACGACAAGACCGTCCGGTCCGTCCGGCGCCTCGGCAAGCGCATCGTTTTCGACCTGACGGATGACCTGTTCCTCGTCGTGCATCTCATGATCGCGGGCCGGCTGCGCTGGCGAGAACGCGACACGGCGATTCCGAAGAAGCTCGGGCTGGCGGCATTCGATTTTCCGACCGGGACCTTGCTACTGACCGAGGCGGGGTCACACAAACGTGCCTCGCTCCACGTGGTCCGGGGCGCCACTGCCCTCCGGGCGCACGACCGTGGCGGGCTCGAGATGCTCGGTTCGGACCGCGCGGCGTTCGCCGCCGCGCTCGCGCGGGAGAACCACACGGTCAAGCGGAGCCTGACTGATCCCCGTCTCTTCTCCGGCATCGGCAACGCCTACTCGGACGAGATCCTGCACGCGGCGCGGCTGTCGCCACTCAGACTCACCAGCCAGTTGACCACGGATGAGATCGCGCGGCTCCACGACGCGACCCAAGCAACGCTCCGGCTCTGGATCGACCGCCTTCGAACGGAAGTCGGCGATCGATTCCCGGAAAAAGTGACCGCCTTTCGAGACGACATGGCGGTGCATGGTCGCTACGGGAAGCCTTGCCCGGTGTGCGGCGCGCCCGTCCAGCGGATCGTGTACGCGAAGAACGAAGCGAACTACTGTGCGACCTGTCAGACCGGCGGCAAGCTCCTCGCAGACCGCGCGATGTCGCGCCTGCTCAAGCGGGACTGGCCGCGCACGCTGGACGCGTGGGAGGACATGCGAGGTGGCGACGAGTCTGTAAAGGGTGCTTCCTAGGCCCTCTGGGGCGGCCGCGTCGGGCGTGCACATCCCGGAAGAAACCGTCCCACCGCCGCCGCTGAAGCCGCCCGACCGCAACCCGAGGCGTAGCGGTTTCTGGAGGGATGTGCACGACCGGCGCGACCGGGGCCTACGATGCCCGATATAGCGCGCCGGCACGGTCGAGCGCCTCACGATCGCCAACCAGCACCGCGGTGTCGCCCGACTGATACACGAATCCTTGGTCGCGTCGATAGATCGGCTTGCCGCCGCGCACGACCGCCACCTGGATGGCGCCGGTCACCTGTCGCAGGTTCAGGGTTCGCGCGTTCTCACCCACCGCCTGCGCGCCCTCTTCCACCTCCACGAGCTCCAGCGCGTCGTGAATGCCGAGATGCTTGAGGGCGTCGAGGGTCAGGTTCGGCGCCGCCGTGCCCCGGAGCAGGCCATAGTGCTCGCTGCGCACGGCCCCAAGCTCGTGCGCGATGCGGCTCGGAGGGATCTCGTAGCTCTCGAGCGCGTGCGCGAACAGCTCGAGCGAGGCCTCGAACTCCTCGACGACGACCTCGGTTGCGCCGAGTCGCATCAGATCGTCGATGGCGCGCACATACCGCGTGCGTACGATGATCGCCGCTGACGGATTCACCTCGCGCGCGACGGCGACGCCACGCCTCTCTTCAACGGGAGAGGAGATGGCGAACGCGATGAAGCGGGCGCGCGTGCACGACACGCGCTCGAGCATCGCGTGGCGCGTGCCATCGCCGTATACGGCCGTGAGACCATCCACCCGCGCCAGACGCACGAGCTCCGCGTTCTGGTCGATCACGACGCACGTAATACCGGCCGCCTGGAGCATGCGGGCCAGATACCGGCCCGCGATGCCGTAGCCGATGACCACCGCGTGGTCGACGAGATCGCCCGCCTCCGCCGCACCGCCCCGTTCGGCCTCGGTGTCGTGGTCTCGCCACGCCGTCCCGCGCAGGCGCTTGCCAACGGCTTCCGCGATGGGACGAGCGCGCTCGATGAGAAACGGCGTCGCCATCATCGACAGGGCCGCCACGGACAGAAAGGCCTGGTAGTCGTCGCCCGCGAACAGACCCAACGGCAGCCCGACCGCCGCCAGCACGAACGAGAACTCGCCGACCTGCGCCAGGCTCAGCCCGCTGATGAGGCTGGTCTCGAGTCCGCGTCCCCGCAGCAACACCGCGCCGGCGGCCACGACGCCCTTGACGCCAATCAGCGCGATCGTGGCTCCACCGAGGACCAGCGGCTGGCTCAACGCGAGCGGGACATCGAGCAGCATACCGATCGAGGTGAAGAACACCCCGCTGAACACCGCACGAAACGGCAGGACGTCGGACAGCGCCTGTAGTCCATACTCGGACTCGGAGATGATCAGCCCTGCGAGAAAGGCGCCGATGGCTAGCGAAAACCCGGCAGCCGCGCTCACCAGCGCGGTCCCGATGGCGAAAAACGCCACGCACAAGGTGAACAGCTCCCGGTCGCGCAGCAGCACGATCCGGTCGAGCGTCCAGCGCACGACGGACCGCCCGCCGACGATGAGTGCCGCCATCACCCCGAGGCTGACCAGCAGGCGTACCCACACGTCGGCGGCGTTCGCCCCCGCCTGGCCGGCCAGCAGCGGCACGAGCAACATGAGGGGGACGATGCAGAGATCCTGGAACAGCAATATCGAGACGACGTGGCGCCCCTGCGGTGTGTCCAGCTCGCCGCGATCGGCGTAGGCCTTGGTCACCACCGCGGTCGACGACATCGCAGCCAGGACACCGTAGAACACCGTCCGTCCGAGCGGCGCGCCCATGACCGCGCCGAGCAGCAGCGCCAGCGCCATCATGCCGGTCACCTGTGCGCCGCCCATGACCAGGACCGACCGGCCCCACCGCAGCACGTCCGACAGGGACAACTCGAGGCCGATTGCGAACAGCAGCAGGACGACACCGATCTCAGACAGTGCGGACACGGCTTCCGGGTCCGGAATCAACCGGACGCCGTGGGGACCGATGAAGACACCAACGAGCAGGAATCCGACGAGCGGCGGCAGACGCAACCGATGCGCGAGCGCGACGACCGGGATCGCCAGACCAACGATGATCGCCAGGTCGCGGAGGACCGACAGCTCGTGCATGACGATGATGGGGCAGTTGGATCAGACGCGCGCGCCAGCCGGCTCGTAGGCAAGGTTGCCCGTGAGCCAGCGCTCGACCTCCGGGATCGAAACCCGCTTCCGCGACGCGTAGGCGGCGACCTGGTCCGCCCCGATGCGGCCAACGGTGAAGTAGCTCGCCTCGGGATGCGAGAAGTAGAGCCCGCTGACGCTGGCGGCCGGAGTCATTGCGGCGCTCTCAGTCAGCGCCATCCCGGCGTCGCCAGCGCCCAGCAGCTCGAACAGCTTGAACTTCTCGCTGTGGTCGGGACACGCCGGGTACCCGAACGCCGGCCGGATGCCTCGATACCGCTCCGCGATGAGGTCGTCGTTGGAGGCGACGGACGACTCGTAACCCCACTCGCGGCGTACCCGAGCGTGGAGATACTCGGCGAACGCCTCGGCGAGCCGGTCGGCCAGCGCTTTGACCATGATGGCGCGGTAATCGTCGTGTTGCCGTTCGAAGCCGACCGCGAGATCGTCGACGCCGATGCCGGCCGTGACCGCGAACGCGCCGACGTGGTCGGTCCGATCCATGCCGGCCGGCGCGACGAAGTCGGCGAGCGAGCGATGCGGCCGGTCTCCGTCGAACGCCTCCTGCTGCCGGAGCATGTTGAAGCGTAGAAGCTCCGCCGATGGCTCGGCGCCGGACGGTCGCGAACCCGGCTCGAACAGCACCACGTCGTCGCCGTCCGAGACGGCCGGCCAAAACCCGTAGACACCACGTGCTGTGACGGTGCCGCCAGTGGCTATCTCCCGGAGCAGCGTCTTGGCATGGTCGTAGAGCTCCCGTGCCGCCTGACCCTGCTGCGGGTGGTCGAGAATGGCGGGAAAACGGCCCTTCAGCTCCCATGCCGCGAAGAAGAACGTCCAATCGATGAACGGCGTCAGCTCGTCCAGCGACACCGACACCTGGCGCCGGCCGGCAAACGCCGGCTCCGGGCGATCCACCGCGGACCAGTCCGATCGGAACCCGTTGGCCGCCGCGGCGTCGTACGCCAGCAGCGGGCGGTCACGGCGCGTGGCGTATTGCTCGCGCAAGACGGCCTGGTCCTTGCGGTTCGACGCGTCGAGGACCGGCTTCTGGGTCGAGTTGAGCAGCCGGGCGACCACGTCCACGACGCGCGACGCATCGACGACGTGCACCGTCGGCTCCGCGAACGCCGGAGCGATTTTCACGGCCGTGTGCTGCCGGCTCGTCGTCGCCCCGCCGATCAGCAGCGGCAGTGTCATCCCACGGTGCGCCATTTCCTTGGCGACAAACACCATCTCGTCGAGTGATGGAGTGATGAGCCCGCTCAACCCGACGAGATCGGCCTCTTCATCCACGGCTGTTCGAAGAATCTTGTCGCATGGCACCATCACGCCCAGGTCGATTACGTCGTAGTTGTTGCAGCGCAACACCACGCCGACGATGTTCTTGCCGATGTCGTGCACGTCGCCCTTGACCGTCGCCAGCACGATTGTGCCCTGGCTCGATCGCCCGCCCCCCTGCTCGGCCTCCATGAACGGCTGCAGATACGCCACTGCCTTCTTCATGGCGCGGGCGCTCTTGACCACCTGCGGCAGGAACATCTTCCCGGCCCCGAACAGATCGCCGACGATCTTCATCCCGTCCATCAACGGCCCCTCAATCACGTCGAGCGGCCTGGTGTGCTGTTGGCGCGCCTCCTCGACGTCGGCCTCGATGAACTCGACGATCCCGTGCACCAGCGCGTGCGACAGTCGGGCGTCGACCCCGGCATCGCGCCAGGCCAAGTCGACCTCCCGTTTCTGACCCGCGCCCGTCACCCCACCGGCGAACCGCACCATCCGCTCGGTCGCGTCCGCGCGACGGTTGAAAATGACGTCCTCGACGTGTTGCAGCAGGTCAGGCCGGATGTCCTCGTATACGACGAGCTGGCCCGCATTGACGATCCCCATATCCATCCCAGCGCGGATGGCGTGGAGAAGGAAGGCCGAATGCATCGCCTCGCGCACCACGTCGTTCCCCCGAAACGAGAACGACAGGTTGCTGACGCCACCACTGACGAGGGCCCCCGGGCACGCCGCCTTGATGGCCGTCGTTGCCTCGATGTAGTTGACCGCGTAGTCGTTGTGCTCCTCGAGCCCGGTCGCGATCGCCAGGATGTTCGGGTCGAAGATGATGTCATGCGGATCGACGCCGGCCCGCTCGGTCAGGAGCGCGTAGGCGCGCCGGCAGATCTCCACCTTGCGCGCGACAGTGTCGGCCTGCCCTGTCTCGTCGAATGCCATCACGACCATGGCGGCGCCATAGCGACCGATGAGGCGCGCCTTGGCGAGAAAGTCGGCCTCCCCCTCCTTCAGGCTGATCGAGTTGACGATGCCCTTGCCCTGGACGCACTTCAGCCCCGCCTCGATGACCGACCACTTCGAGCTGTCAATCATCACCGGGACGCGTGCGATGTCCGGCTCGGTCGCGATCAGATGGAGAAAGGTGGTCATCGCCTGCTCGGAATCGAGCATCCCCTCGTCCATGTTGACGTCGACGACGTTCGCGCCGCCTTGCACCTGATCGAGCGCCACCTCGGTGGCCGCCGTGTAGTCGCCGTCCTTGATCAGTCGCGCGAACCGCCGCGAGCCAGTCACGTTCGTCCGCTCCCCGATCATCACGAAGTTGCTGTCCGGACGGATCGTCAGGCGTTCGAGGCCGCTGAGCTCGGTGTACCGCGGGCCGGACCGGTCGGGCCACGGGCGCGGCGTCACCCCATCGACCGCGGCGGCCACGACCGCGATGTGGTCCGGTGTGGTTCCGCAGCACCCGCCCAAGAAGTTGACGAAGCCGGCATCGGCGAACTCGCGCAGCAGGCGACCGGTCTCGTCGGGTTGCTCGTCATATTCCCCGAACGCGTTGGGGAGCCCCGCGTTCGGGTAGCAGCTCATCCACGTGTCGGCGACCCGCGCCAGCTCGGCGAGGTAGGGACGCATCTCGCGTGCACCCAGGGCACAGTTGAGCCCCACGGAGAACGGCCGCGCGTGGGCAATCGACACCCAGAACGCGTCGATCGTCTGGCCTGACAGCGTGCGGCCGCTGCGATCGGTGATCGTGACCGAAATCATCAGCGGCAGGTCGACGCCCCGCTCGTCGAACACGTCCTGGATGGCGACGATCGCCGCCTTCGCGTTGAGGGTGTCGATGATGGTCTCGAGCATCAGCAGGTCGCAGCCGCCGTCGAGCAGGCCCCGTGTCTGCTCCGCATACGATGCCCGGAGCGCCTCGAAGGTCGTCGCCCGAAACGTCGCGTCGTTGACGTCCGGCGAGATCGACAGTGACTTGTTCGTCGGCCCCATGGCGCCGGCGACGAAGCGGGGCCGGTCCGGCGTGCGCGCGGTCCACGCCGCCGCCACGCGCTTGGCGATCCGGGCGGCTTCGGCGTTGATCTCGTAGACCACCGGCTCCAACCCGTAATCCGCCTGCGCGGTGGCCGTGCCATTGAAGGTGTTGGTCTCGATGATGTCGGCGCCAGCCGCCAGAAACGCCTCGTGGATCGCCGCAATCGCGGCGGGCTGCGTCAGCACGAGTACGTCGTTGTCGCCCTTGAGGTCCCGCTGATGATCACGGAACCGCTCGCCCCGAAAATGACTCTCCTCGAAGCCGCGGCGCTGGATCATCGTCGCCATGGCGCCGTCGAGGATCACGATCCGGCGCGCGAGCGTGTCCTCGATGATCGCCCGCGCATCGGCCACGCCGGTGTGTGCGGTCTCGTTGGTCATGATGTCTGCTTCGTGCCGACCGCGGTCAGGACGGCGAACGGGTCACCCGGGAGCGCGGGCTGCACGGTGACGTCCCGCAACCCCGCATCGCGCATCATCGCCTCGAGCGCTCCAGGGGTGAAGCCGGTCCATCGATCGCCGAGCCGGTCTCGCACCCATTCCTGCTCGTGCGCGGCGAGATCCAGGACGAGCATACGGCCGCCGTCAACCAGCACCCTGGATGCCTCGGCCAGCGCCCGTAGCGGCACCTCTGCATGGTGCAGCGCCTGGGACAGCAGCGCCACGTCGACGGTGGCGTCGTCCAACGGCAACTGCTCTATTTCCCCGCGTTTCCATTCGACGTTCGACACGCTGCTCCGGCGCGCGACCGCGCGCGCCCGGTCGAGCACGCGCGCCGATCGGTCGACCGCCACGACCCGACTCGCCCAGCGCGCCACCTCCAGAGTGAGAAATCCCTCGCCGCATCCGAGGTCGGCGACCCGCAGCTCCGGCAGCAGCAACGCGAGCGCGCGCGACCAGGCGGCCCAACTTCGTCCCGGCACGAGCTGGCGCGGATCGCCGTCGCTGCCGATGCCATGTGCATCCCGTCGCTCGCGCCGCTGTTGGAGAACTTCTCTGAGACGCGTGTCGTCCGCGCGGATGACGTCGTCGGCCGTGGCGTCGGTGAACTGCTCGGCGAGGAAATCCCACACCGAACCGTACCGCGCGCCCCCGTGCTCGCGGGTCGCCCGATAGTACGTGAAACCACCCTCGCGCTCCTCTTTGATCAGGCCTGCCTCCCGCAACAAGCCGAGGTGGCGCGAAACGCCTGACTGCGCGATCCCGAGAATCGCCGTCAGCTCAGTGACATTCAGCCGCTCCTCGGCCAGGAGCCTCAGCAGGCGCAGCCTGGCGTCGTCGCCCAGCACCTTGAACAGGCCGCTCGTCCGCATAATATCTGTATATCTATATTTACAGATTCAAAAACTGTCAAGGACTTTCCTGGGACGAGGCTCGACGAGCCGACCCCCACGTCAGGGGAATGGCGTGCGAGTAACGTGTCCGCGCGACGCGGGTCGCGGGTCGCCGCGCGGGAATCGGCAGACCGCGGAACCGAAAAAGCTCGTTCGCCTAGGAGAGACGCAGGGGCGGGGCTACTTCGTGAAGTTACCGCAGGTCAGCATCTCAGAGCCGTAGAACGGGTTCCGCAGGTCGCCGGCTTCTTGCACCCACGACTTGCGGACCATCGGGCAGTAGGCGACCCTGAGATCGCCGAAGCCGACTTCCTCGCCGTACGCGATCAGCGCATCGCTTAGCGGACCGAACGCCGCGCGCGTGACCTTGATAGTGGAGGCGCCGGCAACGGCCGCGGCGGCGGCGGCGATTCTCTTCGCCGAGTCCCCCATCGTCGCGGCCTCCGCCGCAATAGCCCTGGCAGCTTCGGGAACCCCGTCGGTCGAATCGTTCGCCAGCGCAAGCTGGATGTGCAAATACGGCGCTCGGATGCCATCCGCCACGGCGGCGGCCGCCGGTGCACCGATAACGATGACGCTGACGATGGTCATGAGACCCGCAAGCCAGACCTTTTTCATCTCGTTGTCCCTCCGCTTCTACGCTGACGTCCACACCATTCTACCGTCCTTCGCTGGCCGACACCCGCGCGACGTGCGGTGCCACGTCGCGCGCGACGTCAGCCTGCCTCGAAGCACGGGCGCTAGAAGCGCCATCGCAGCCGCGCGTCCACGACACGCCGTGGCGCGTACTGCAACGGTGTGACCTCGCTCTCCTTCGCGACGGCGTAGATCGTGTTACCCACGTTCGTGACGTCGAACTCGAAATCGACCCTCTGATCGCCGTCCCGCCACACGGCTAGGCGCGCGTTCAGGTCGACCGTCCAGTGGTCTGGGAGCCACGTGAACACCGCCGGACCGCCGTCATGATGTTGCTCCGTCGGCGTGCCGCTGCCGTATCGCACGGTCGTGCCGGCCCGAAAACCGCGCCACGGCCGACGATAGAGCAGCTGAGAGGACAGCGTGTGCCTCTGGTCGAACGCCGGCGGGATGACCTCTCCGTCCCCGTGGTCCCCGGCTGCAAAGCCACCGGACACCGGACCTATGAACTCCACCTTGGCGAGCGCATACTGGATGCGACCACTCAGGCCGCTCACGGCCTGCGGCCGCACGTCGAGTCCCAGCTCCACGCCATACGCACGCGCCTCGGCGAAGTTCGTCGGCACGAACAGACGAGAATCGGCGATCTCCGAGGACTCGAACGCGTTCTCTCCCGCGTGCCGATAGATCGCGACATCAGCCACGACGTCGGCCGTGCGGTTGAGCTGCTGGCTCAGCCCCACCTCGACGTGATCCTGGGTATACGGCTTGATGTGACCGGTGCGATCGTGCGCGTCGTCAGCCGCATTGCCGAGAAAGCTGGACAGGAGGGCGTATTCGAGCGGCGGTGGCGTGAACAACCGGTTATACGCCAGTCGGATCACGGAACCGGACTGCGGGACGTGCAACGCGACACCGACGCGTGGACTGATCTTGGTATACGACTCGACCTGCACGAGGTGGTCTAGCCGTATGCCGAGGTCGACCGTGAGACGTGCCAGCGGCGCAAAACGGTCCTGCAGATACGCGCCGACGAGCTGGTTCGTCTCGCGACCGAAGAACGACAGCGCCGCCAGCGCGCCGTGAGGCGCCGTGGCGCCCTCGCCATGTGGCTCGTCGTGCCCGCCGTTGTCATGTCCGCCAGCCTCGTGCCCGTCGTCGTGGTGCCCGCCGTCGCCGCCCTCAGGTGCGCGGGGATCGAACTCGAGCGCCTCGTGCATCCGGTAGACACCGGCGTCGATGCCGGCTTTGAGACGGTGGCTGCCCAACGACTGGTTCCAATCCGCCTTCACGCCGACGGTGCGGGTGTCGCGCGACCCGTCAGCGAGGGTCGTATGGGGATCGCTGGTCGGCTTCAGCTCGTCGGTGACGGTTCGGGTATAGCCAGAGACCGAGAACAGCGAGCGTGACGACAAGATTCGCTGCCAGCTCAGAATCCCGGTGAACGATTGCAATGCGCGTCCGGCGTCGCGTCCCTCTTCGTGCTGCGCGTGGGTGTTCGGGAGCTCAAAGCGGCTGTCCCCACCGGCGACGAACACACGGAACAGATCGGCGTCTCCTTGGTAGTCGATCTGCGCCACCGCCCGCGTGCTTCGGCCGGACGCGTGCCGCTCGTCGGGTTCCGGCGGATTGAGAAAGCGGGCCGAGTGGAGCGCCCCGCCGTAGACGTAGTAGCCCCAGCGTCCGGCGCTCCCGCCGTAGTCGAACGCGCCATCCCGGCTGTCGACGGTCCCCAGGCCGACCATGGCGCTGCCACGGCCGCCCAGACTCCGACCCGACCGCGTCGCGACGTCGAGGATGCCGCCAAACCGATTACCGAACTCGGCCGGAAACCCGCCGGTCATCAGATTGGCCGTTTCAAAAATCTGCGGGCTCAGGCCCGGTGTGAAGTGCTGATGCGCGTTGTCGAGGAACGACACGCCGTTGATGAACTGGTGGAGCGACATCTCGTTGCCACGGACGTGGACGAAGTTGTCGTGACCGAGCACCGCCCCCGGAAGGGCGTGTGTGGCGAGCGTCGGGACGTCGAGAGCCGCCGACACCGGCACGGCGTCCAGCGCCCGCGTCGTCACGACGCGCGAGCTCCCGGTGCGCTGGGGGTCGAGCCCACGCGCGGTGGCCGATACCGAGAACTCCTCGCCAACGAAGCCCTCGGGCTGAAGCTCGATGGTCAGCCGCAACGCCTGGCGCGGTCGGAGCACCAGGCGCTCCGCGACCGTGTAGTAGCCGGCGCGGGAGGCCGACAGCTCGTACTCGCCCGGCTCCACCGACGCGAACCTGAAGCGCCCGCGATCGTCAACGGTCGCAGCGTGAACAACGCTGTCGCCCTGACGCAGTTCCACCTGCGCCAGGTCGAGCGCGGTGCCGTCATCGACTGCAACGACCACCCCGTCGATGGCCGCCTCCTGGGCCGCCGCCGTCCCGCCGAACATCAGGCCCCCGCAAAGACAACAGACAATCCACCGCACCATTCCGCACCTTCCATCGAAGATCGAGATCGTTGGCCCCCAAGCGATGGCTCGCACAACGTGCGCCAATCACGCCGTGATTCGAACGGATGGGGACGTCGTCGAGAGCGGGCGAGGCGCTAGAGGCGGGGCGGTGGCGACGGTGGAGCGGCGTCAGCCGGTCTGGGATCATCCGCGCTCCCGATCAGATCCGCGACCAGGCGGAGCACGGCGTCATGGGCGGGCACGGGCGACAGCTCCCCCGTGAGGAGCAGAAACGACAGCATGTCGTCATCGGGCGTGCAGCTCCCGCGCATCTCGCAGGTCTCGCCCTCCATCCCGTCGGCGGCCGCGGGCACTGCGCGCGCGGACCGCGCGGGTGGGTCTGCGTAACGGGTCGATGACGGGTCCTCGAGATGGCAGGATGGGCCTGCGCCCGCCGCTGATTCGTCGACGTCCGAGACCAGCCGGCAACAGAGCGCGGCGGGGCCTACCGCCAGCGTGAACGCTTGAACGAGACTCACGAGCAGGGCGGTCACGGCAAGCTGGCGTCGTATCGTGCGCATGCTGGAGGCTACCTCTCAAACCGTACCCCGAGTCCTCGCCGACGATCAACCGGCACACCCGGCGGGTGCGCCATGGTGACGCCGTTGTGGGGTAAGCTCGATCCATGCACACGCGGATGACCGTCGCAGCCGTCCTGGCGGCCGCGGCTATCTTCACGTCGGCCGGGCTCGCTCAGCAGCAGCAGCCCTTGTTCCGGAGTGGCACCGAGCTCGTCGATCTGTACGTGACGGTGACCGATGGCAAGGGCCGGCTCGTACCCGGCCTGACTCGCGAGGACTTCGCCATCTTCGACGACGATCAGCCCCAGGACCTGGTGCTGTTCGAGAACGAGGTACGGCCAATCACCGTCGTCGTAATGCTCGACACCAGCGCCAGCATGACCCCGAGTCTCGACCTCCTGAAAGCGGGAGCCGAGCAGTTCCTGATCCGAATGCTTCCGGACGACCGAGGCCGAGTCGGCGCGTTTAACGACAAGGTGCAGGTCGAGCCTGCGGGGTTCACCGGCGACCGCGACGAGCTCATCGACTCCTTGCAGCTGCTCGATTTCGGCAACCCGACGCGTCTGTTTGACGGAGTGATCGCTGGGCTCGACGCCCTGCAAGCCGTCGATGGCCGACGGGTCGTCCTCGTGTTCACCGATGGCGACGATACGGCCAGCGACGCCGGGTCACGCGACGTCATGAATCGAGCCGTCGCCGAGGACGTGATGATCTACGCGATCGGTCTCGAGAGTGACTATTTCAACGGGCGCCGCCAGGTTCGCAGCCGGCCCGATGGCAACCTGAAGAAGTTTGCCGAGGAGACCGGTGGCGGCTACTTCGAGCTCGAAGAGACCGCGGCGCTGGGACCGACATTCACGCGGGTCGCCCAGGAGCTGCACAGTCAGTACGTGCTCGGGTTTACACCGCAGAATCGCGACGGCAAGCTGCATGAGCTCGAGGTGCGACTCAAGCCGCGCGGGATGCGGGCTCGGGCCCGTCGCAGCTACATCGCGCCGTCCGATCCCACGACGAACGATCCGGTGAGTCGGTAGCCCGGCGTCGCCCTGACACCGACGCCTGGACATGTACTCCGAACGCGTCCAGCTCGCGCTGACGACGATGCTCGAAGCCCATGGCCTCCGTCATCGAAAGGCGGGCGGTGGGTACGAAGCCGCTCATGCCGCATCCGTGGCGATGATCGTCCTTGACTACGGGTTCGACGAGGACACCCTCATCGCCGCCCTGCTCCACGACACGCTCGAGGACACCGAGCTCGCGCCGTCCGTCATCCGCACCAGGTTCGGTGAACATGTGCTCGCGATGGTCGAAGATGTCTCGGAGCCACCAAGACCGGCGCCCTGGCGCGAGCGCAAGCTGACCTACATCGAACAGCTCCGTGTAACGTCGCGGGACGGGTCGCTCGCCGTCGCCTCCGCCGACAAGATTCACAACCTCTCGAACATGATCGCGGGACTCCGCTCGGAGGGCGCCGCGTTCGCGTCCGCCTTTACCGCGGGACTCGCCGCGATGGAGTGGTACCAGCGCGCGGTCTACGACCTGCTGCGTGACCGCTGGCAACATACGATTCTCGACGAGCATGGGCGGCAGCTCGAGACCTTCACGGTCGCCGCGGCCGGCGTCTCCCAGAGACCGCGCTAATGTGGCTTCCCGGCGACCGACCGACCGCGCGCCCGCGCGCCTCGCGGTCCGTCGTGCTGGCCTGTAACGGCATCGTCGCGACGTCCCAGCCGCTCGCCTCTGCGGCGGGCCTCCAGGTGCTGATGGAGGGTGGAAACGCGGTGGACGCCGCCGTCACCGCGGCCGCGCCCCTTGCGGTCGTCGAACCGACGATGACCGGCATCGGCGGACCTGTTTGCGCTGGTTCACGACGGCCGCACCGTGCACGCGCTCAACGCGAGCGGCCGCGCGCCCCGCCGAGCCACGATCGCAGCACTTCGTGCTCGCTTCACCGAGAGCCCGCGGATGCCGGTTGCCGGCATCTTCTCGGTGAGCGTGCCCGGCGCCGTCGACGGTTGGGATCAGCTCCTGGCACGGCACGGCACCATCACGCTCGCCCGTGCGCTCGCCCCGGCCATCGACTATGCGCACAGCGGGTTTGCGGTCAGCGAGGTCGTCGCCGGCCAATGGCGCGCGGTCGACTCCCTCCTCGCCACCGACGCGCACGCCGCGGCGACCTTTCTCCCGCAGGGCCGCGCACCGAGCGCGGGCGAGGTCTTCGCCAACCCACGACTTGCGGCAACACTGGAGGCTCTCGCCCGCGACGGAGCCGAGACCATGTATCGAGGGGCAGTGGCCGAACGGGTGGCCGCCGACGCCGAGCGGCGCGGTGGCTGGCTCGGGGCCCGCGACCTGGCCGAGCACCGATCCGACTGGGTCACACCCCTGCGGACGACGTTCCTCGGGCGCGAGGTGCTCGAGCTGCCGCCCAATACACAGGGGCTCACGGCGCTCGAAATCCTGAATCTCATCGACAACGACGACCTGCCGGCGCTCGGACACAACTCCCCTGCCTATATCCACCTGCTCATCGAGGCGATTCGTATCGCCTTTGCGGATCGCGCGGCCCACATCGCCGACCCGGCCGCCGTACCGGTGGACGTTGTCGAGCACCTGGCTTCGGCAGGCTACGCAGCGACCCGCCGGACGGAGATCGACCCGAAGCGCTCGGCGGCCGGATACGCTCCGTGGCGACGCGCCGCCGCGGCACCGCCCCCACGCGTCGGAACAGGCGACACCGTCTATCTCGCGACTGCAGACCGGCACGGCCAGGTCGTCTCGCTCATCCAATCGCTGTTCGGGGCGTTCGGGTCGGGTGTCGTGGCCGGCGACACGGGCATCGTCCTGCAGAATCGCGCCAGCCTCTTCTCGACCGACCCGTCGCATCCGAATTGCCTGGGACCGGCCAAGCGTCCGTTCCACACGTTGATTCCCGCCATGGTGCTCGAGGACGGGCGGCCGGCGCTCGCGTTCGGCGTCATGGGCGGTGACATGCAGGCGCAGGGCCACGCGCAGGTGCTCGCCAACATTCTCGCGTTCGGCATGAACGTGCAGGAGGCGGGCGAAGCGGCGCGCGCGCGCTGGACAGGCGACGGCGTGGCACTGGAGTCGGGCATCGCGCCCGCCACGCGGGACGGACTCACGACGCGGGGCCACCGGCTCATCGACGAGCCGGGCGGCTTTGGCGGGTTCCAGGGAGTGCAGATCGACGCGAAGCGCGGCGTGCTGTTGGGCGGATCCGATCCGCGCAAGGATGGGTCGGCGGTCGGCTATTGACCCGGTCTCAAGCGGCGCGCGGTGGCCCTTCGCGCCGGGCGCCGAGCGAGGAATACGCCAGCCAGCCCAGCGGGAGCGCCACGAGCAGATAGGTAAAGTACCGGCCGTAGCGGCCGTCCGGGCCATACGGTTCAGTCGCCCAATGCAGCGTCTCGCTATAGGGGAAGATGTTGGCCTCGGTCAGCTCGTGGAAACCGTAGACGAACAGCTGGATGACGAACACGAGCAGGAAGATGGCCGTGACCTGGAAGAACTGCCCCAGGTTGACACGGTGGCCGTACCGCGCCCAGAGCAGCGCGACACCTGCGGCACACAGGATGCCGGCGACCGCCCCACCGATGAGCGCCGCGGATCTCACCTGGAACAGCAGCGCGTTCATCATGAGCGCCGTTTCCATGCCCTCGCGCGTGATCATGAGCAGCGTGAAGCCAAACACGCCGAGGAAGGCGCCGGTGCCCGCCCGAAGCGTCGATGCACGTAGCTTGCCCTCGATGTCCGCCTTCATGCGCCGCCCGGCACGCCACATGTGCACGGTCAGCGACGCCACCATGATTGCCGCCACCATCGCAAGCACGCCTTCCCACAGCGCCTGATTCGCCGCTCGAGCGAAGGCCACGCCCGCGATCACGCTGAGCACGATCGACACGCCGATGCCCCAGTGCACGGCCGGGACGAGACGGTCGTTCCCGCTCTTGCGGAGATACGCCAAGCTGATGGCGATGATGAGGAACGCCTCGAGACCTTCGCGCAGCGTGATGACAAAGGATTGGAGCATGGCAGCGGCTCGCGATAATGAGATCGATTCTCAGTTTTAGGCAGTCCAGTCTATCCCCGACAAATTTGGTCGGTCAAGAGGGCGCCGCTGGCCAGCGCGCCTCAGATCAGGAACCCGTCCTTCAGGGCGTCGTCGTCATCGATCGCGAACACGTGCTCACCGGTGATCCACGCGCTGCCCTCGATCCGCGGAATCACCGCGGCGTACTCGCCGACCGTGGTGCGCGCATCCACGGTCCCACTGAACTGTGTGCCGATGATGCTCTCGTTCACGAACGGGCGCTCGTCGGACAACAGACCCATCGCGTCGAGTACGGCCATCACAGCTGACGTACCGGTGCCACAGGGCGACCGATCGACTTGCCCATCTCGAAACACAGTCACGTTTCGCAGATCAGCGCCCTCGCGGTCCGGAACCCCCGTGAACATCGTTCCATACACACCAGTCAGGCCGCCATCGACCGGGTGCACGACCGTTACCGCCCGCTCGACCGATTTCCGGATCTGCGACGCCAGCGCCCGCAGATCCGGCAACCGCTCGCCTCGAATCGGAATACCCGCCGCCTCGGCGTCGAGGATCGCATAGAAGGCTCCGCCGAAGGCGACGTCCACCTTGAGGGCCCGGGTCCCGACGTCGATGGACAGACCTGGAGTCAGCACGAAGGATGGGATGCCGCTGTAGGACACGCGGTCGACGCGGAGTCGTTGCCCGCTGCGACGTCGGTCCCTCGCCGCGACGGTGCGCACGGTGGCGCGTGCCCGCACCGTGCCGGCCGGCGTGTCAAAGACAAGGTCGCCGGCCGCGTCCGACGGGTGCATCATGCCGTGTTCGAGGGCAACGGTCACGATCGCGATGATGCCGTGGCCGCACATCGAGCTGTATCCGGCGTTGTGCATGAAGAGGATGCCCGCCTGCGCGGTGGGGCTCACCGGTTCGGTCAGCACGGCGCCGTACATGTCGGCGTGCCCCCTCGGCTCCCGCATCAAGGCTCGGCGCACTCGGTCCCGGCGCCGACGCACCCACGCCTGCTTCTCCTGCATCGTGGCTCCGGGCGGCGTGGGGAACCCATCGACGATGAGCCGCAGCGGCTCACCGGCGGCGTGGGCGTCGATGGTCTTGATACGACGGATCATGTGGGGAGGGCCCACCTACGTCCTTCGGTTGGCGCCTCAGCCTACACCGGCGCGACTCGCGGCGGTCGCAACGCCGCAACCTGGGACCCGGGACCTCGGCACTCCGGACCCCGCCCCCGGACTCCGATCTCGGTCTATGATGAGCCCCCGATGACGCGACGCGTCGTGCCTGGGTTGCTCGCGTTCGCGCTCCTCACGGCGCCGCTAGGAGCGCAACAGGCCATGGATCCCCTCGTCGCGGAGGGATTCGATCTCGCGTACAACCTCGACCACGAGCCCGCCGTCGCGAAGCTTCGTCAGGCGATCGCCGAGCGTCCGGACGACCCAGCCCCTTATCGGGGCACCGCGGCGATCGCCTGGCTGCGGATCCTGTACCTCCGCGGGGGGATCCTCGTCGACAACTACATGACGGGATCCGTCACCCGTCCGGGCGGCAGGCTCGAGAAGCCACCGCCGGAGCTCGACGAGCTGTTCCACACCCACCTTGCGCGCGCCGTGGAACTGTCGGAGGACTATGTGCGGCGCGCGCCTGACGATGCCAACGCGCACTACGAGCTTGGCGCGTCGGTCGCGCTCGCGGCGTCCTACCGCGCATCGATAGAGGGAGAACCGCTACGGGCGCTGCGTGATGCGAAGCGCGCGTACGAGGCGCACGAAACAGTGCTGGAGCTCGACCCGAGCCGGAAGGACGCCCAACTCACGCTCGGGGTCTATCGCTATATCGTCTCCTTGCTTCCGCGCGCCTTCCGCATGATGGCGTATCTGGTCGGCTTCGACGGCGGCAAGCCGGAGGCCATTCGCCTGCTGGAAGAGGCGGCGGCGTACCCGAGCGAGGCGCAGGCCGAGGCCAAGTTCGCGCTCGTGCTCCTCTACAACCGGGAAAGGAATTACGCCCGCGCGCAGCGCGTGATAGCCGACCTGAAGCGCCGCTACCCGCGCAACCGGCTCGTCTGGCTCGAGTCGGCGGCGACGTGGCTTCGCGATGACCGACCGCTCATGGCCGAGTTGACGCTGGTCCCGGGCTTTCGAAAGCTCGAAGCCGATGACCGAGATCGGATGTTCGGCGAACAGGCGGTCTGGCGACTGAAACGTGGGACAGCGCGCGTCGCGGTCGGGCGGCCGGCCGAAGCCGCCACGGACCTCCGCGCGGCTGTTGACGCAGAAAGCCGGCGTTGGGTGACGGGACGGGCCCACCTCGAACTTGGCAAGATCGCAGACCTCGGCGGGGACCGCGCCGGTGCGCGCGAGGCGTACGACCGCAGCCGTAGGCTGTGCGATGACGCCCGGGACCGGGCTTGCGTAACCGCGGCCAAAGCGCTCCGAGACCACCCGTATGCCGGTCCCTGAGCCCGCGGTGATAGTCCCGCGCCGCGGGAACTTCGCCGACTGCGGGCTCGTCAGAATCGACAGTGGCCATGAAAACCTGGGTCGGCGTGACGATCGGCATCGTGGCGTTTGTCGGGGTGTGTGTGCTTGCGGTCGGCGGTGCAGGTGTCTACGTGTTTTTCCAGCACGTCGACATCGATGACGCGTCCGCCGCCGATGCCGATCGGAGCTTCGATGAAGCTCGGGCGCGATTCGCCGGACAGACGCCGCTGTTGAGCCTTGCCGATCACGAATGGTCGGTGAACCGTCGCCCCTCGAGCGCGGACGCGAAGCCCCGGACGCTCCGCGTCATGGCGTGGGAGACCAGCGACGAGCGACTGGTCAGCCTCAGCATTCCGTTCTGGCTGCTGCGGCTGGGGGACGAAGACGCCGTCGACCTCAACTTCAACGATCTCGACGACGAGGCCGCGCTGCGCGACCTCGACCTCACCGTCGCCGACCTCGACCGGCACGGCCCCGGCCTGATCATCGACTACGACGCGCCGCGCGACGGCCGCGTCCTGGTCTGGGCGGAGTGACCGCTCCCCACGGGTAGTCGCTGCCACCCCTCCCCTGCCGGGTCGGCTGACGATCACAGTGCCCCGGGGGGCAGACCCGAGTGTAGATCTGCCGGTCGACGTCGTCTAAACTCTGTCGGGGCTTCGCCGGACCCCACGCGGCCGCTCCCGCGGGAACCGCACATTTGAGTCGATAGATGAGCTCGTCACCGTCATCCCCACAAGGACGAAAGATCGATCGCGACGACCTACGCCAGCGGCGCGAGGAAAAGCTCGCCGGCTTCCTCGCAACCGCGACCCGTGCGCTCGAGGGGACAAAGGAGTACGAGCGAGCGCAGGACGCACTCGACCAGGCGACCCTGCTCAATCCAGACGACAGCCGCGTGCTCGCGCTCTGGGAGCGCATGGATGCAGCGCGCCCCGCATGGGGTGATGCGCTCCTGCGCGACGCGCGGCGACAGGTGAAGGATCGATCGCTGGAGTCGGCGGCGCAACTCGTCGATCAGGCCATTGAGGTCATGCCGGACTCGGACGCCGCCGTCCAGCTCCGCGACGAGGTCCGCAAGCGGCTGCGCGCGGCTGGCCAGGCGCGGACCGTGTGGCGAGTCGCGGCCAGTGCCGCAGTCGGTACCCTGTTCGTCGCGACCGCCGCCCTCACGCTGCTCCGCTCGCCGGACCCGTCCGCGGCGGTGCGCCCGACGCTGGAGGGCGCTGAGGGGGCGATGGACGCGGGGCGCTACCAGCAGGCCGTGGCGTTGTACTCGGAGGCGCTCCGCGTGGATCCGGAGAACGCCGCCGCGGCGTCCGGCGTCTCGGACGCAGCGGCGGCTCTGGAAGCGGAGCGGCGGGAGACGATTGAGGCGTTGACCGCGCGGGCCCGAGAGGCGAATCAGTCGTTCGCCACGGTGCAGGGCCAGGTGCGCGCCGACCTGGGCCTTGGGGAGGCCAATACCGAAGGCCCAACCGACGCGGACGCCACTGACGTCGCGCCCGAGGGAGAGCCAGACTCGGCGACCACGGCCGTTCCCGTGCCGCCGGCACCCACGAACGCCGCACCAACCCGTCCCGCACCGGTCGAGGTTGCCCGACGCGACGGATCGGCTGCAGCTCAGGCGTCCGCCCCGACCGTCGTCGCGCGGTTGTGCAACGAAGGCTCCGCCTGCGGCATGCTCACCTTGCGCGTCGAGCCGGCCGCCACGATCCTGTTCAACGGCGTCGCAGTGGGCACAGGCGCCCAGGGGGTGCTCAGGCTCCCCGCGGGCCGCCACCAGATCCGCCTGGAGTCCGAGGGGTATCAGTTCCGGCGAATGGTCAACATCGCCGGCGACGCGCCCGCGACACTGGAGGTCGACCTCGAGGACGAAGGGCTGCCGTTGAGTCAGTAGGAGAACCCATGCGTGCGACCAGTGCGCTCTGCGCGCTCGTGTTGACCGTCTGCGGCGGCGCCGTGTCCCTCGGTCAACCGAGCCAACCGACGGACGGGCTCGCTGTCGGTGTCCAGTTCATCGAGGAAGGCGATTTCGAGGCCGCTGCCGAGATCCTGGACGCCGTGACGTTCCTCTTGGATGGCGAGTCCGATAGCCGTTCGGAGCTGGCCCGCGCCTATCTGTATCTCGGGTGGGCACTCCTGTATACCGCCGATGAGGCGGACGCGACCGCGCGCTTCCACGACGCGCGCCAGCAGGACCCGCAGTTCGTGCCAACGTCGGCCCAGTTTCCGAGGCGTGTGATTCGTCTCTGGGAGGCCGCCGGGAGCGGTGGTGCCGCGCGACCGACGGCGGCGCCGCGGCCCGCGGCCGTCGCCGTGGCGGACGCCAGCGATGTTCCGCCCGAGAACCGTGACGCGCCAATTGACCCGTCGGTCTGGCTCTCGAGCAGCGCTGATCGTCTCCGTCTGCAGCTCGCGCTCGCGCGACCGGAGGAGCAGTGCCCTGGTGAGATGCAGGTGGACGGGTCGCGAAGGCTGTTCGCGTGGAACCCCTCAGACCCCGGAACGGGGTGCCCGACGGCGCTCCAGATACCCTTCGATGACATCGAGTCCGTGGGCGCCGCCAGAGAGGGCGGATTCGTCGTCCACCTGAGCTCCGGCGATGTGACGCGACTGGTGTTCATCCCCGAGCCGTACGGCGGCTGGTTCGAACGCGGCTCGGACGGCCGCAGCCACCTGGATCTCCCGGGCGAGGAGACGGTCGCGACCCGCCTGGCGGTGCGAGAGCTCCTCACCGCCCTGGGTCGACCGCCGGCGAGTACGTGGTCCTACTACGGGACGCCTGTGGATATCGACGCAGCCGAGCTCCTCGACATACCGTCCGCGTACGACGGCCGTGCGGTGATGACGCGCGGACGATTCGCCACGGCGGTCACCGCAACCACGCGGACGTATTCGCTGGTCGCGCAGGACGCGGTAATTGACCTGACCCCGACCCCAGAGAGCCGGGCGTTGATTGACGCGAACGTCGCGACCCTGGACGGCGCCGCGCTCACCGTCACCGGCGTGTTTCGACGTCGACCCGCCGCCGCGACAGAGGGAAACGACCCGTCCCCGATGTACTCGATCTCGTTCTGGAGCGCATCGTCCGAGGTGTTGGCCTCCACGAACCGCGAGTCACGCACGCTGTCGGACCTGTTCGCCATGACGGCGGTCCCGACCGATGAGCCGGTCGACGTGATCGGTCAGTTTCGCGGGAGCAATCTTTTCGGCGACCTACCGCCGCGCACGCGATCGAGCGGGGGCGTCTATGATTGGGTCCTCCGGGATGGCGACGCTGCCATCTGGATCACCGGCTTGAGACCCGAAGGCGACGGATGGGGTCTCGACCTACGGAACAAGCGCGACACGTCCACATGGATGCGTGTGCGCGGTCGCCTGCGCGAGGATGACGGGACGTATTACCTGCTCGCGTCGAACGTGGCGCCGGCCGAGCCTCTATCGTCCCAAACGGCCGCGTCCCCGGGCCCCCTAGGCTGGGGCACGCTGCCACCCGACGTCCAGTTCACGCTACCGATTGCGTTCGAGGGAGCCCAACCGGACAGCCAGTTCGTGATTCAGTTCACGAAGCCGATTGATCCGGCCACGTTCGAAGGCAACGTCGTCTTGCGCTATGCGGATGCGTCCAGCGACGCGGGCTTCACGACCGTGAGCGTCGAGTACTCGGAGGAGCGGCGCACGCTTCACGTCGATCCAGGCACCGCGCTCGAACGCGGGCGG
Source organism: Vicinamibacterales bacterium (assembly GCA_965197395.1). Taxonomy (GTDB): domain Bacteria; phylum Acidobacteriota; class Vicinamibacteria; order Vicinamibacterales; family UBA8438; genus CAZYFH01. The sequence goes on from OZ240205.1 coordinate 152,439, forward strand.
CAATTCGAGATCCTGTTGCGGCCGGGAATCACGGATGTCAGCGGCATGACCCTGGAGGAGGCCGCGAGGCTGACCTGGCGGGTGGGCGGATGATGATGGAGCCCCGTCTCGCAGGCCGGCATCAGTAGCGCCGGCCGCGGCGCGCCCGCGGGGGCTCGGGGCGAAGCCCCGTCTCGTGAGGCCGTTCTGCGCCGAGGGCGGCCACGGCGCGCACAGCGCGCCGCGCGGGCGCGGAGTGGGGCTCTCGGGGTCCCCGCGGAGCGCCCGCGGGGGCTCGGGGCGAAGCCCCGTCTATTAAAGCCCCGCGTAGTAGCCCTCGCGGTGCCGGATCTGCAGCTCGGGCCGATCACGCACGTTCACTTCGATCCGCCGCCATCTGCCGTCCCGAGTCACGTTGTCCGACACATACGCGAAGCCGTACTGGTGGCGTAGCTCCTCGGCCACCTCCGAGAACGCCGACTGGAGATCGTCGAACGACTCCGGCTGGATGACGCGGCCACCCGTCGCACGGCTCAGCGCCCCAAGCAGCGCCGCGCCCCTCGCCGCCTGGGCCCCGGCGGCAAGCCGTACACTGAGATTCTGACCGAGGCCAACCGAGTAGACGCTCGCTCGACTGCGACGCGCTTCGGACAAGACGACATCCTCGTCGACGAACGAGGTCGAGTCGACCCCATCGGACAACAACACGATGGCGCGGCGCCGCGATTCATCTCGTTCCTGACGGGCCTGCGCTTCGATCTCGCGGAGTGCGCGATAGGCGGCGTTCAGGACAGCAGTACCACCGGCACTCGAGAAGCTGTCAATCGCGGCTTCGAGCGCATCGCGGCGGTCGCTGAAGTCCTCGAGGACCGACACGCGATCGTTGAACTGGACGATCTGGACGAAGTCATCCGGCCCGAGGGTGCGCAGGAGCTCCCGGACCGCCAGACGAACCGTGGGGAGGCGAGTTTGCATCGATACCGACCCGTCGACCAGCACGGCGAACGTGATTGGACTGTCGGGTGCATTGAAGATCTGAATCTGCTGCTCGACGCCGTCTTCCAGCACCTGAAAATCTGCGGGGTCGAGCCCGGCCACGTAGAGGTTCGCCGGATCGGTCACGACCGCGCTCAGCCGGACCATGTCGAAGATGACCGCCTGCCGCGACCGCTGCTGGGCGGAGACGCTCAGCCAGAGCACCGCCACGATCGCGGTAGCCCCGGCTATCGACGCGATCAAGCGCTTTCCCACGGCGACTACCTGAAGTCGAACGTGATGGAGACCGTGAAGATCGAAGGCACCCAGAACCCGTTGCGCCTTGCGGGGCGATATTCCCATTGCTGGACGGCGTCCCGGGCCGCCTGATTCAGCAACGGCAAGCCCTCGACGATGCTTGTTCGCTCGACCACGCCCTCGCTGTTGAGAACGACCTGCACGATGACGACGACGATGCCCTCAAAGCTCTGGTCGAACGCCGCCCGTGGGTAGAGCGGTGCCACCGCCCTGATGAGGAGAGGCAGCCGATCGGCCTCGACTTCCTGCCAGGGGCCTCGCCCGGACACCAGGCTGCTCGCGCGGCCCGACGCTCCGGGCAATCCACGACGGCCTGATGACCGGGTGCGGCGAAGCGATACGCTCGAGGTGACCGCGCGCCGCCGGACGGGCTCGACGTCAAACGGGATTTGCGATAACGGGGTGGTGGCCGTGATGGGCGTCGGTTCGGGTTCCTCCTCGACCGTCTCCTCGGGCTCGTCCGGCTCGAGGGCGTCGGGAGGGACGGCAGCGCCCGCCATCGCGGCCGGGAGCTCCAGCAGCATCATCGGGGTCACTTCCACGGCCGGCACCACGCGTATCAGCGCGATCACCGCCGCGGCCACGATGACGACATGGCCGGCGATGGACACGGCAACCGATAGCGCGCTCCCCGTGCGGCGGGGTGTACCGGCGAACGGCGTGCCGTTCGACCAGGAGGCCGGTCCCACGAACCCCCCGGGCGGACGTGACGGTTCTCTGCGGCCTCCAGGCGAGGACTGCGCTGTCTCCAAGATCGCCAGGAGCCGAGGGTCGTCGGGATCGAGAAGGCCGGCTTGCTCGGCAGCGCTCAGCGCGACGCCCGGAGCACCCCGCGCCAGTGCCTTCTCCGCGGCCAGGATGTGCTTCTGGATGGTAGTGTTCCGTCGTGCGACGAGGACATCTCGTCGACGCGGTGCACCGCCCGCAGGGTCATCAATCCGACCCAGTCCGGCGTGCCCGTGAAACTCGCTTGAAGTCATCGACTCTACAGAAATGACGAGAGCGGGTCGGATCCTACCGGTGGGTGAGGGAATGCGCAAGCAGTCACGGCGCCACCTGAGAGACGGTGGCGAAGGGCCGATCAGACTCGACGATCCCATCGTCGCCAGCCTCGAGCGAGTGGACGACGGGCGCAACGCGCTCGACGACTACCGCGCGGCGGTCGAAGCCGCCCTGCCAACCTCGCCGCCCGGCACAATCTGGCCGTGTCGCTGCTCCAATCCGGCGACACGAAGGCTGCCGCCGGAGAGTTCCGTGAGATCCTCGCGCGCGAGCCCGGGAACGGCGCCGCCCGGGTCTCGAAGACTGGGCTGCGGTGCCCGGCGCGCCGCCGTAGCCGGTGCGGATCTGCCCGCGAGCCAACCACTGTGCTAAAGTATGCACATGCGTATGCACATAGAGCTCGATGCCGCGCTCATCGCGCGAGTCGACGAGATCTCGGGGCCGCGCCAACGCAGCGCCTTCGTCCGGGACGCGATCCGCGCCGCGGTCGACCAGCACCATCGCTGGTCGCTGATCGGTCAGTCCGCGGGGGTCATCCGAGACAGCGGCCACGACTGGGACGACGACCCGGCAGGTTGGATCCGTCGGCAACGGTTCGGCGATCCCGATCGTGTCGGGTGACGCATGATCGTTCTGCTCGATAGTACCGTCCTCATCGACTATCTTCGCGGCCGTCCGGCGGTCGCCAGAGTCAGCGGGCTGCGCGACCGTGGCGATGTCCCGTGCACGACCGCAGTCAACGTCGAGGAGGTCATTCGTGGACTCCGGCCTTCTGAAGCGGACGCCGCGCGGCAGCTCTTCGACGGTCTCCGGATCGTGCAGCTGGGACGGTCAGAGGGGCAGAGGGCCGGTGCGTGGCGTCGACGCTTCGCGTCGCGGGGAACAACGTTGTCGCAAGCCGACTGTCTCATCGCCGCCGCGGCGCGCTCTGTGGCGGCCCGCCTCGTGACCGGCAACCCCCTGCACTTCCCGATGAAGGAGGTGGAGGTCGAGCACTGGCCGGTCGGCGCATGAGCGGGCGCCATTTCACGGTCGCGGAGTCAGCAAGGCCTCCGAAATAGCCCGCGTCATGATGGCGACGAAACGCCGCGGTGAATACCCGAGGTCAACGACCAGTTCCTCCCAGACCTTGACCGACGCCTGTACCGTGAGCCAGTCGGCCGCCGTCCGTGGCGTCCACACGGGCCGCAGACGGCGCCAGGCCGCAAGCTGACGGGCCGTCTGATAGGCCCCGCGACGCCGATTCGCCAGCCGATCGCTCCAGGCCGCGGCGATCTCGTCGTCCCCAACCCGCATGTTGTCGGCGGCGCGCACCACTGGATAAATCAGCGGGTTGTATCGGGACAGGAATTCCGCGTAGCGCCGCACGCGCTCCTCCGCCGACTGTGCCTGACGGAGCGGCGCCGTGTGGGCGTCGAGGTCGAGCGACTCGTCGATGTACCGAGCCGCGGCGATCAACAGATCAGCTCGGCTGGCGAAGTGGAGGTACAGCGCCTGGCGCGAGACACCCGCGAGCTCGGCGACCCGCTTGACGCTGACCGTGTGCGGCGGCGCAGCGAGCGCGGTCTGTGTCGCCTCGAGAATCCGGGTCCGGGTGTCTTCCGATCTTGACACTGTGTCAACTTACCAGTATCGTGCGCTCTCAACAACTTGACAGTGTGTCAAGTTCGACCGAGAAGGACAGCCATGACGTCAACCACGCGGATGCTCGGTGCCATCGTCATCACCGTCGGTCTCGCCGCGTGCGGCCCGCCGGGCTTTGCCTCGGTCACGCGTGAGGCTGACCAGCCCGAGCCCACGCTCTTTCGCGACGTGACGGTATTCGACGGGGTCGACGTGCACCACCATCGGGACGTGCTGATCGAAGGTGGCGCGATTACGGCGGTCGAGGAGACCGGGAAGGTCGACGCGGCGCGCGGGGGCGTCGTCGTCGACGGCACGGGACGCACGCTCCTGCCCGGCTTGATCGATAGCCATACGCACCTGATGTCCGCCGGCGAGAAGCGCGGCTCGCCGCCCGATGAGGCGGCGATCGCGAGAGCGTTTCTCTACGCCGGCGTCACGACGCTGCTCGTCACCGCCAGTCCCGTCGACCTGGCGCCCCTGCGGGAGGCCAGTCGCGGAGCCGCTGTGCTCCCGCACCTCTACACGGCCGGGAGCGGGCTGACGGCGCCGGGTGGTCATCCAACCTCGCTGCTTCGCGCGATGCTCCCCTGGCCGATCCGCTGGTTTGCGATCCGTGACCTGCCCACCGCCGCGAACGCCGCCGAGGCGCGCGCGTGCGTCGACGAGGTCATCGATGCGCGCGCTCCGGATTTCTTCAAGATTATCGGTTCCTCTCAGGGATCGGTGCAGCTTTGGCCGGTTCCATGGCTAATAAGTCAAGCATTGTCATCGACTTACGTGGCTGGAGAACACCGTCTGTATCTGGAGAGGAACTGCAGGCTCTCGGAAAGTCCGGCCCACGGTACACGGCGGAAATCGCGAGGGGCCTGCCAGTGCCAAGGGGCTGAACAGTCAGCGAGGGTTCGGCCCAGCGGTAAAACGTCGGCGAAAGTCCAGGCCGCGTTCCACGAGTGTTCATGGTTCGTCGCCCTGTAAATGCCAGCGCCTCAGCACCTTGAGGTGGGACCGGCTGCCGTCGAGCAGGCCCCCCACCAAAAGCGGGGCCCGCGCAGGCGGCCGTCGACTGAGCGATAGACGACTTCACCGCTGATTCGCGGGCACGAACACATCCGCAGCCTCTTTCCACGGCGTGGCTGACCTGCTGGGGGCTGAATCGTGCACACATTTGTGTGAGGAACCAGATTATCTACGACGACCTTCCGCCCGGGTCGCCGCACCTGTCACTCGCGGCGCTCGAAGCGGCGGTTGCCGCGACCAAGGTCCGCGGCGTCCGGGCCATCGTGCATGCTACGACGCCGGCGGACGCGCAGGCGGCGTTGGACGCGGGCGCGTCGCTCCTCGTGCACGCGCCGCAGCGTGGGCGCCTGACACCGAAGCAAGCCGCACGCATCGTCGCGGCCGACGTGCCGATCGTGACCACGGCCCGGCTGGTATCCGCGAGCCACGACATCGCGACCGAGGGTCCGATCCCGCTCGAGCGGTCGATGTATCCGGCCGAGCTCCTCGACCAGTGGATAGAGGATCCTCGCTGGGATCTGGCCGGGTTCTCGGAGGAGTTCGATCGTCGATACGCAGAGATCGCGGGAGACGCCGCCGCCAACATCCGAACGCTGCTCGCGGCCGGAGCCCGGTTTTTCGTCGGGACCGATTCGGGCGTCCACGGGGTGTTTCCGGGAGCATCGCTCCACCGGGAGCTCCGCCGTCTCGTGCGGCTCGGCATGGGGCCGATCGACGCCCTTCGCGCGGCGACGAGTGCACCAGCGGCGTTTCTGGACCCGGACGCTCGCTTCGGTCAGATCGCGGTCGGTCAGCGCGCCGATCTGCTCTTGGTCAGAGGCAATCCGACCGAGGACGTCGCGGCACTCGCGGAAATCGACGGCGTGTGGCTCACCGGTGCGCGCCTGGCGCGCCACGCACATGACGGTGAGTGAGCCGTCGACCGATCGATGAGCGGAGATCGCGTTGACGTGTGGTAGCGGCGAGGGGATTGGCTACCTTGCGTAACCCGCTGGGTACTGAGCCGCGTTCTGTTAGCTGAAAAAGTGGTAGCGGTACGGGGATTCGATACCTCGGGTAACCCACCTCCCCCGGTCTCCATTGGCCTAGCGTTCGAAGGTGCGGTGCGGCTCGCGGCGTAGATTCGGCTAGCCCGCCGGGCCAAACGCCGGCGTAGCTCCTTTGCCGGAGGGTGCCTGACTCGGGGCGGCCCAAGGGAAAGTCCATCGCCGCTGCTGGCTGTGCCGGAGAAAGCATCCGGATGCTTAGGAAGGCCAGTTTTGGGCCCACGCCGACTCGCCCAGTCGCACGACCGGCTCCGAACTGACGGCCACGAGCGAACTACAATGACCCCCGTTACCGATGTCGCTTACCCCCGGCGCCCAGCTCGGCCCCTATGAGATCCGCTCCCAACTCGGCCAGGGCGGGATGGGCGTCGTCTACCTCGCCCAGGACCCGCGCCTCAAGCGGCAGGTCGCCATCAAAGTCCTGCCGCCTGATCTGACCCGCGACGCCACCGCCAAGCAGCGCTTCCAGCAAGAAGCGAAGGCCGCGTCGGCGCTTGACCACCCGAACATCTGCACGATCTACGAGATCAACGAGACCGCCGACGGCCAGCTCTACCTCGTGATGGCCCACTACGAGTGGGAGACGCTCAAGGAGCGGATCGCCCGTGGGCCGCTGAGAAACCGGTCGCGGCTCGAGGGCCGTCCATGAGCGATATCCACACAGACCATGTCGGTAGCCTGCTTAGGCCTGCCGCACTGTTGCACGCCAGGGAGGCCTTCGCGGAAGGGACGATCGGGTCCGCAGAGTTCAAAGCCGCCGAGGACCGCGCAGTTGACCACGTCGTGACTCTCCAGGAGCAGGCAGGCTGCGAGATCGTCACCGATGGTGAGCTGCGGCGGCTCTCCTTCCAGAGCCAGATCCTGGAGTCGGTCAGTGGCTTCGGGGAATGGGACTTGGAGGCCTTCTTGTGGGGTGACTGGTACGGCGACGGCCTCGAGGCATGGCATCGCCCACGCCCAGCCGGCCTTGGGGTGGTGGCGCCACTCCGGCGCATGCGCCACCTGTCAGCCGAGGAGTTTACCTATCTGCGGGCCCGCACCAAACGTCGCGCCAAAGTCACCCTCCCGAGTCCGAGTCTCTTGTCCAGCTTCTGGTCGCCGACACAGTCGCGTGATGCCTATCCAACGCTTCCGGATTTCCTACAGGCGGTGACGGAACTCCTTCGGGAGGACGTCGAGGAGCTCGTGCGCCTCGGCTGCGAGTACATCCAGCTGGACGCGCCACACTATCCGCTGCTCATTGACCCGAAGGCGCGGGGATTCTACGAGAGCCAGGGGTGGACGGTCGACGAGTGGCTCACGCGCGGCATCGAGCTCGACAACGCCCTGATGGACTCCATCCCCGGGGTCACGTTCGGGTTTCATCTGTGCCGTGGGAACCAGGCAAGCCGCTGGCTGGTGTCGGGAAGTTACGAGTTCATCGCGAAGCGCATCTTCCAGGGCATCAAGGCCACGCGCCTGCTGTTGGAGTACGACGATGAGCGTTCCGGCGATTTCCAGCCGCTGCGTCACGTCCCCGACGACAAGGTCGTCGTGTTGGGAGTGGTGACGACGAAAAGTCCTCAGCTCGAGCCCTCGGACGTCCTGAAGGCACGTGTCCGCGAAGCGGCCCAGCATGTCGACCTCGAGCGTCTGGCGATCGGTCCACAGTGCGGATTCGCAACCTCGGTCCTGGGGAACGACCTCACCGAGAAGGACGAGATGGCGAAGCTCCAGCTTATTGCCAACACGGCAGCTGACATTTGGGGCTCGTGACCCTCCGCCGCATGAACATCCCTGAGACAGCGGCCTCCGGCTAAGCCAGCAACTCCTGGACGACGCGTGAGAGTCATTCTGTTCGGCGCGACGGGGATGGTGGGCCAAGCGGTCCTCCTGGAGTGCCTCGAGGATCCTGGCGTGAGCCGCGTGCTGTCGATCGGTCGTCGTGCCACCACGAGGCTGCACGAGAAACTCGTTGAGATCGTCCACGACGATTTCACTGACTACTCCGGGATCGCCGAGAGGCTGGCCGGGTATAACGCTTGCTTCTTCTGCCTCGGGGTCTCGTCGGTGGGGATGAACGAGGCCACCTATCGCCGCATCACGTACGACTTCCCGCTGGCAGCGGGTGAGGCGCTCGGGCGCCAGAATCCTCAGCTCGTCTTCTGCTACGTCTCCGGCGAGGGCACAGATAGCACCGAGCGGAGTCGTACGATGTGGGCCAGGGTGAAAGGCCAGACAGAGAACGCCTTGCAGGCGCTGCCCTTCGCGGGGGCGTACATGTTTAGACCGGGGTATATCCATCCGCTCAAAGGCGTGACACCGCAGGCGACCTGGATGCGCGTGGTGTACTGGGTGTTGCGGCCGTTTTACCCGGTGCTCGAGGCGCTCGCCCCCCGGCACGTCACCACCACCACGAACATGGGGCGCGCCATGATCCGTGTGACACGAGAGGTAGGGTCGAGGCCTGGCGCGGTGGCCCGTAGGACTCCCCTTGGCTGTGTCCGGGGTTTCCCCCTTCGTGCCCGCATAGGGTCATCCGTGGCTCCGTTTCCAGGCCCCGCCTCGTCAAACGGAGCGTGCGGATTTCCCGCACTCCGCTTACCTGCCGGCTTCCCGTCAAGGGCTATGGGACCTATCGAGTGGCACCCGCTGTCAGCGGGGGGACCACACGACGGACTCGGTACGCGTTGAACAGACCGAGCACGTCATACACCCACCGCCGACTCCACCGGTGCCACCCAAAACCCTGGCGGTTCCGGGCACGCATCAAATGACGCCGAACCTTCTTCTCCACCCAGCTTTTCACAAACGAGAAGCACCGGCTCGAGTGCCCGACGGCGAAGTAGGTGACCCATCCCCGTAGAACCGGGTTGATGAGAGTCACCACACGGTCGATGGGCTGGGACCGATGGCGTCGGAAGATGTCCTTCAGCTTACGCAGGAGCGCTGTACGGGCTTTCACCCGCGGCGTGTAATGCGCTCGCCACGTGCCAGTACGGCTGCGAACCCGACGGAACGCGAAGCCGAGGAATCCGAAGCTGTCCCCACGGGCCAAGTCGATGGTCTGACTCTTCTCCTCGTTGATCGTGACCTGGAGGTTGGCGAATTCCTCCCGGAGGCGTCGGTCCACGGCCGTGAGCAACCAGTCATGCCGGCGGTAGGCATCCACCAAGATCACGAGATCATCGGCGAAGCGCGCATACTCGAGGTATGTGTACTTCCCGTTCCGCGTGACCTCCTTGGCGCGCTCGAGCATCCGGTCCACCTCGTTGAGGTAGAGGTTGCTGAGCAAGGGTGAAATCACCCCGCCTTGGGGAACGCCCTTCTTGCCCGACGCCTTCAGCATCAGCTTCACCAAGCCCAGCACGTCCGCGTCGTTGACCCGTCGAGCCACCTTCGCCAAGAGCAGGTGGTGCCGCACATTGTCGAAGTAGGCGGCAAGGTCCACGTCGATGACGCGGGTCTTGTATTGCACGATGCCTTGGGCGACTCGCTGCACCGCTGCATGCGCCGTCCGCTGGGGCCGATAGCCGAACGAACCCGGTTGGAAATCTGCCTCGAAGATAGGTTCCAGGATGAGCTTGAGGGCTCCCTGGACCACGCGGTCGCGGATGGCCGGTATCGACAGCACGCGGACCTTCTTGCCGCCGTCCTTCGGTATCGCCTTCCGTCGATTGCGCATGGGACGATACGTGCGGGTAACCAGTTCGGCCCGCAACTGCTCAACAAACCCTGCCACCCCGTCCGCCTCGATGGCCGCGAAGGTGACCCCGTCACTGCCAGGGGCCCCCTTGTTCGCTTTGGCCAGTGAGTAGGCCGCGTGGAGCGTGTCGGTTTTGCAGACGTGGGCGTACAGGCCCCAGAACCGCCAAGACGGTTCAGCCTTCGCCTTGACGTATATCCTCCGTCTCAGGTCTTGCAGCGTGATGGGCGCCTTCGTCATCTCGCCCCTGCCTTCCATGTTGCCGGAGGTGCTGCCGAGACAGCAGGGCTCCTTCGCTCCACGGGCATTACCCCGCTTCTGTGCTACTACAAGCCCCTCCGCCACCCTCTCGTCTTCGGTCGACTTCCCGGGCTGCCGGTTATACGACCTACCTAGCTCTGCCGATTTCGCGACAGGACGAGGAGGGCTTCTCCAGTTGCTCGACGCGTCCTTGTCATCGTGCCGTCGCTCCCACCCCGCCGGAGCCACGTGCCGCGTCAGCCAGTGTGCGACACGTGATGCTGCCTTCGCCCAATAGTCGGGGGCTCGGCCTCCGGGGCCATGACTTTCGGGGCCACCTCTGCGTTCACATTCGTTACGGCCCGATGACTCGCTGCCACCCCATGGGTGGGTCGTCGATGGGCTTCAGAGCCTCGGTTTCCCTCCTCCCTGCCATCCAGGCTACGGAGCTCCTGGCTCTTGCTCCGGCGGGACTGTCTCCCGCTGAACGCGCCAGCCTTTGCTGGACGCACGACTACTGACACTAATTGTCAGGTCCGCACGGCCAATAAGTGTCAGGGACCCCGACCACGTGCATGTTGACCCTCACGCCGGCAGGCCGACTGAGGACCGGAAGCGGGCGAGCCCCGAGCCGCAGGTCGCCGCCCCCCGGCGCCAGCCCAAGTCCTGGGGGGAACCCTTACCCCAGGTTGTACTTCTTCACGTAGTAGCGAAACGAGCGGAAGCTCATTCCGAGGAGATCGGCGGCCTTCATCTTGACGCCACCGGCGCGCTCGAGCGCCTGGGCAATATAGTCGCGCTCAATTTGCTTGACGTGCTGCTCGAGGTCGAAGCCGCCGTCCGGGATCTCCGGCCCGTGGCCATCGGCCCCGTCTGGCGGCGTCTCGTCTGGGGCGGCACGCGCATGCGCAGCCTGCAGTTGCAGGCTGTCGGCCTGGATGGTCTCCGTCGGCTCGAGGGCCACGGCACGCTCCAGGACGTTTTCGAGCTCCCGCACGTTGCCGGGCCATGCGTAGGCCCGCAGGGCCCACTGGGCCCCGCTCGACAGACCCTGCACTGGCTTGGCCATTTGCTTGGCGAATTTCTGCACGAACGTCTCCGCAAGGAGCGGGATGTCCTCGACGCGCTCGCGCAGCGGCGGGAGGTGCACTGAAATCACGTTGATCCGGTAGAAGAGGTCTTCCCGAAACTGCCCGCTCGAGACCAGACTACCCAGATCGCGGTTCGTGGCCGCGATCACACGAATATCCGCATCCACCTCCGACGTCCCCCCAACCCGCCGGAACGTCCGTTCCTGGAGGACGCGGAGCAGTTTGACCTGCATCATGAGGCTCATCTCGCCGATCTCATCGAGAAAGATCGTCCCGCGATCGGCCACTTCGACGAGCCCTTTCTTGTTGCTGTCCGCACCGGTAAACGCACCGCGCATATGTCCGAAGAGCTCTGACTCCAGCAGGGTCTCCGGGAGCGCCCCACAGTTGACCGCGACAAACGGACGATTCTGTCGCAGAGAGTTGACGTGAATGGCGCGCGCGACCAGCTCCTTCCCGGTTCCCGATTCCCCCGTGATGAGCACGGTGCTATTCGTCGGCGCAACGCGGTCGACGAGATGGAACACCTCCGTCATGGGATCGCTCTGCCCGATGATGTTCGAGAAGCTGCTCGACGTGCGGAGCGTCCGTTTCAGCGCGGCGTTTTCTTCACGGAGCTGGCGGTGCTCGATCGCGTTGCGTACGACCTTCTTGAGCTCGTCCACGTTGAACGGTTTGCTGAGGTAGTCATGGGCACCCATGTTGAGCGCCTTGACCGCCGAGTCAGTGGACGCGTAGGCCGTGATCATGATGCCGACGATCTCGCTGTCGATCTGCTTCGCGGCCTTGAGCACCTCGACCCCGTTCATGTCGGGCATCTTGACGTCCGACACGAGCAGGTCCACGGCCTCCCGCTTCAGCACATCAACGGCCGACCGGCCCCCGTCGGCGACCAGCACCTCATATCCCTCCCGCTTCAGCGCGATCTCCAGCAGCTCGCGCATCGACTGCTCGTCATCGACGACGAGGATTCTCGCGGTGCGAGACGGCGCGACGCTTGGTGTGGGGGTCGTCATCCGGCTCTCACGTGCCCGGCGAGGCAACAGTCGCGGCCCCGCGCTCCGGCGTCGGGGCACCGGACGGCCGCGTGGGGAGGCGAATCGCGACGGTCGTGCCGCTGCCCTCCTTCGAGGTGATCTGGAGCTCGCCGTCGTAATCGCTCACGATCCGATGGACGATGGCGAGACCCAGACCCGTGCCCTTGCCAAAGCTGGCGTGGAAGGGCTGCAGCACCCGGTCGAGCTCGTCCGCCGGAATCCCGACGCCTTCGTCGGACACGCTCAACACCACCTCGCCGTCACCAGCGGTGGCCACCGAGAGCACCAGACGCCCCCCTTCGGGCATCGCGCGGAGCCCGTTCGTCACCAGGTTCCAGACGATCTGGCGGATCTGGTTCTCGTCCGCTTCGTACCACACCGGATCCTGCGGCGCTGAAACGTCCACCTGATGCTGCTCACCGGCCTCCGAGCCGTGCCGCAGCAGCAGCGCGGCGTCATTGATGACCCGGCGCAAGTCGAGCTGTTTCGTCGCGAATCTCTGCGGTCGGGCATAGGCGAGAAACGTCTTGATCGTCTCGTTGAGGCGATCGGACTCCCGCAACACGATGTCCATGAGCTGCGCCTGCTCGCTGTTCAAGGGCAGATCGTGGCGCAGTATCTGGATGGACCCCGACATCGAGGCCAACGGATTCCGAATCTCATGAGCGATTCCGGCCGCCATCTCGCCGACTGCCGCTAGTCGCTGCTGTAACCGCGCCACTCGCTCCATCCGTCGCGTCTCGGTCACGTCCTGGAACACGAAGAGGAGCCCCCCCTGGCCACCGGGCACGTTGAGCGGAGAGGCGCTCAAGCCGATGTCGATTTGCCTCCCCGCCGGGGTGGTGTACGTCACCTCGGTCCTGTAGCTGTGCTCCGATCGGGACCGTACGGCATCCACGAATGCCGGCGGCAGTTGCAGCAGCTCGTACACGAGCTGACCCACGGCCTCCGATCCGGCCCGACCCGTGATCGCCTGCGCGGTCGGATTGAAGGTCAGCACCCGCCCGTCGGGACCGGTGGTGGCCAGTCCACTCGTGAGGCTCTCGATGACGTGCTGATTGAACGCCTGCAGATCGGCGATCTGTGTCGAGGCGTGGGCAAGCCGCGCATCCGCCCGCCGCAACCGCTCGGCGAGATAGCCGCTCAGGAATGCGACGCCCATAAACCCGACGGCATCGAGCCCCACGGTAAAGAGCGCGTTTTGCACCGGCGGCAGCGCCGTGACCGGCAGCCAGGCCACATCGACGAATCCGAAGGTCCAGGAATACTGCGCGAGCACCAGCCCGCCGTACATCACGGTGCTGAGCACGCCGACCAGCAGTCCGCCACGTCGGTATTGGAGAATGCTGGCGCCGACGATGGGGAGCGCGTACAGGGTCTGGAAATAGCTCTGCACCCCTCCCGTCATGAGCACGAGCGCCGAAATGATAAAGGCGTCCAGCCCTAGCTGTAGATCGACCAGCCACCGCTGTCGTTCGACGAACCGCAGCGTCACCGCGTAGACGACGGTGAGGGCGTATGTCAGGCCGAGAACGAAGAAGAACGGGTTGATGGGCCAGGCCCCGGGCGTGCGAACCTGTGTCAACACGCCCGAGCCCAACAGGACCGTGACCATCACGACCCTGAGACCGATCAGCCACAGGAGCCTGGACCGCAGCGGAATGTCCGATGCGGCGGCGCCTATCATCCGGCTAGCCTGCTGATCAGATCGAAGATCGGCATATACATCGCGATGACGATGCCACCGACGACGACACCGAGGAACGCAATCATGATCGGCTCCAGGAGCGTGAGCATCCCGGCGACCGCCGTGTCCACCTCCTCCTCGTAGAAGTCGGCGATTTTCGCGAGCATGGTGTCGAGAGCACCGGTCGCCTCACCAACGTTGATCATCTGCGTGACCATCGCCGGGAATACCTCGGTCTCGCGCAACGGGGTCGAGATTGACTCGCCGCGCTCGATCGCGGCCCGGGTCGTCAGCACCGCGTCCTCGACAACCGCGTTGCCGGCGGTCTTCGCGGTGATACTGAGCCCTTCGAGGATGGGAACCCCAGAGCTCAGGAGCGTGCTCAGCGTGCGGCAGAACCTGGCCACGGCAATCTTGCGAAGGATGCCGCCGAGGACGGGTGCCTTGAGCGCCAGGCCGTCGATGACATGGCGGCCGCTCTCCGTCGAGTAGTACTGCCTGAACAGAAACGCCCCACCGACCAAGCCGAGGATGATAAAGGGCAGAAAGGTGATGAGCGAGTTGCTCATCGCGATGACGACACGCGTCGGGAGCGGCAGGACGGCGCCGAGCCCCTCGAACAGCGACGCGAAGGTCGGGATGACCTTCCACAGGATCGCCCCGACGACGACAGTGGCAATGACCACAACGGCGATCGGATAGACCATCGCCGACTGGACCTGCCCCTTCAGCTTGACGTTCTTCTCGATGTAGGTTGCCAGCCGCTTCAGGATGGTGTCGAGGATGCCGCCGGCTTCGCCGGCGGCGATCATGTTCGTGAAGAGCGGATCGAATGCACGCGAGTGTTTGGCCATGGCGTCGGCGAGCCCGGAGCCGCCCTCCACATCGGCGCGGACCGCGAGGATGGTCGCCGCGAAGTTCTTGTCCTCCTCCTGCTTCCCAAGGATCTCGAGGCACTGCACCAGCGGCAGGCCGGCGTCGATCATCACCGAGAACTGGCGCGTGAAGATCGCCAGGTTCTTGGCCGGTACCGCCTTGCCGCCCTTGGCGGCCTTCTTCGCTGCGGCCGCCCTCCGCTTGACGGCGTCGATCTTCGTCACGAGAATCTGCTCGCGACGAAGCGCCGCCACCGCTGCGTCGGCCGTTTCGGCCACCCGCTCGCCGCTCACCGGTTGGCCCTGCCGCGTGCGCCCCGTAAAGGCGAATGTCGTGCTCATGAGTTACATCCTCTCGTGTCTAGCTAGATGGGGCTGCGCCCCAAGCGCCCGCGCTGGCTGCTGTCTTCGGCTGAACTCGACTCATTCGCACACATCCCGAGCAGTCAAGACAGCTAGCGGCGCGGCACGACCCCGGGTCGCCGCTCCGCCCCTGGGCGCGCGCCCGGACGCCCCATCCCGGCGCCCGCAACGACGCCGGCGCCCCGGCCCACCAGATCCTGGAGCTCTTCACGATTCGACGAGTGCCCCAGCGCCTCGCTGAGCGTGATGAGACGGCGGATGCACAACGTCGCCAGCGACTGGTTCATGGTCTGCATCCCGACCTTCTCTTGCCCGGCCTGCATCGCCGAATACACCTGGTGGAGCTTGTCGTCCCGAATCAGGTTACGAATGGCCGGCGTCGGCACCATGATTTCCAGCGCGCACACCCGCCCCTGACCGTTCGCTTTCACCACCAATGTTTGACACAAGACGCCTTCCAACACCAACGAGAGCTGTGTCCGTATCTGCCCTTGCTGGTGGGATGGAAACACGTCGATGATGCGGTTGATCGTCTGGACGGCCGAGTTCGTGTGTAGCGTGGCCAGTGTCAGATGGCCCGTCTCGGCGATTCGCAGCGCCGATTCGATGGTTTCGAGATCGCGCATCTCGCCGACGAGCACGACGTCCGGGTCCTCCCGCAATGCCGCGCGTAGCGCCGGGGCAAAGCTCGCCGTATCGCTGTGGACCTCCCGCTGGTTGACGACACAACTCTTGTGCTGATGCACGTATTCGATGGGGTCCTCGATCGTCAGGATGTGAGCCTTGCGTTCCGTGTTGATCTTGTCGACCATCGCGGCCAGCGTGGTGCTCTTGCCGCTGCCGGTCGGTCCCGTCACCAAGATGAGCCCGCGCGGCATCTCGGCGAACTTGCCAACGACCGGCGGCAGGCCGAGATCGCCAAATCCCTTGATTTCCTCCGGGATCAGCCGATAGACGGCCGCGACGGCGCCGCGCTGGTTGAACACGTTGCACCGGAACCGCGCGACGCCGCGGATCCCGAACGAGAAGTCGAGCTCCATCGACTCCTCGAACCGCTTCTTCTGGGCGTCCGTGAGCACGCTATAGACGAGCTGCTTCGTCGCCGCGGCTGACAGTGGCTCCAGATCCTCTTGCCGCTGCAGCTCGCCATGGATCCGGATCTGCGGCGGCGAGTTGGTCGTCAGATGCAGATCGGACCCTTCGCGCTCGACCGTGCGCTTCAGGAGGTCAGGAAGAGTCGTCGACATAGTGGCTCCCTGCTCACTTCACGGTTTCGCGGGTCACTTCCTCGACCGTCGTGACGCCGGCCTCGATCTTGCGCAACCCGCTCTGGCGGAGCGTCAACATGCCTTCTTCCGTCGCCTTCCGCCTAAGCTCGAGCGACGACGCGCCAACCAGAATGAGCTCGCGGAGCGATTCAGTGACTTCCATGACCTCATACAAGCCGACGCGTCCCTTGTACCCGGTCTTGTTGCACTTCTCGCACCCCTTGCCCTTCTGCGGCACGACGGTACCGGCCAGCTCCTCCGTGAACCCGATGTTGACGAGCGCGGGTGGCGCCATTTCCTGGGGTTCCTTGCAGTTCGCGCAGACGCGACGCACCAACCGCTGGGCGCAGATCAGGTTGACCGAGCTCGCGACGAGAAACGGCTCGATGCCCATGTTCATGAGCCGGTTGATCGTGCTCGGCGCGTCGTTGGTATGGAGGGTGGAGAGCACGAGGTGGCCAGTGAGCGCCGCCTTGACCGCGATCTCTGCCGTTTCGAAGTCGCGGATCTCACCGACGAGGATGACGTCGGGATCCTGCCGGAGAAACGACCGCAGGGCAGCAGCGAAGTTCAAGCCGATCCCCTCGCGGATCTGCACCTGGTTCACGCCGGTCACGTTGAACTCGACCGGGTCCTCGGCCGTGATGATGTTGGTGTCGGGCGCATTCACCTGCGAGATGGATGAATACAGCGTGTTCGTCTTCCCGCTGCCGGTCGGGCCGGTGACCAGCACCATCCCCCACGGCTTGCGAATGTTCTCCTCAAACCGCGTGAGCGACTCCTGCTCGAAGCCGAGCTTCGTCATGTCGAGCATCAAGTTCTCTTTGTCGAGGAGCCGCATCACGATCTTCTCGCCAAAGAGCGTCGGCAGACACGACACGCGGAAATCGATCTCCTTCGGCGTCCCGTTGTCGCTGAACCGGATCTTGATCCGCCCGTCTTGCGGCAGACGCTTCTCGGCGATGTCCAGCTTCGCCATGATCTTGAGCCGCGAGGTGATCGCGTCCCGCATCTTCATCGGCGGCACCATCACGGCGTACAGCATGCCGTCGATGCGGTACCGGATGCGGAACTCCTTCTCGTAGGGCTCGATGTGGATGTCGCTCGCGCCCTTCTGAATGGCGGACGCCAGCACGACATTGACCAGCCGGACCACCGGCGCCTCGCCGCCCTGCTTTTCCAGCGTGACGACGTCGGTGTCCTCCATGTCCTCGAGGACTTCCATATCCTCGTCTTGAACCTGGGGCATCTCCTCGAGCTCGCGTGTCGCGAGCTCGAGCGAGCTCTCGCCGCCGGCGGCCGCGATCGCAACGCCGCCGCGACCGCCGCCGCCGCCGTAGTACTTGCCGATGGCGTCGACCATCGCCGTCTCGGACGCCACGACCGGCTCGACGTTGTAGCCCGTCATGAACTTGATATCGTCCATGGCGAAGACGTTGGTCGGGTCCGTCATCGCGATCGTCAGCGTCGCACCGGATCGGCTGAGGGGCACGATCTGATACTTCTGCGCGGTTTCGGCCGGGATGAGCTTCACAACGCCGACGTCGATATCGAACTGGGCGAGGTTGATCGACGGCACGCCGTATTGCTTGCTGAGCAGCGCCGTGATCTCTTCGTCTTTGACGAAGCCGAGCTTGACGAGGTTGAAGCCGAGCTTGCCCCCGTTGCTCTTCTGGTAGGTGAGCGCCTCCTGTAGTTGGGTCGGATTGATCCGCTTCTCCTTGAGAAGCAGTTCACCGATTCGAACTGGCATCTAGACGGTCCTGTCTCTTTGCCCTGAAAACAAAGGGCAAACTACCATTTAAGTGCGCTGACAATTATTGTCAAAGGAGAGGCCGGCTAGAGCCCGATGCGGCCCGACAGCGACCATCCCCGCTCGGTCGACTCACGCCCGCGTGTCACCTGGGCATCGAGGAAAAACCCCTCGGTCAACGCGACACTCAGGCCGAACGCGCCGGCCATCTGGCGCTCGTCTTGGGCGAGGTTGACCCGCGCCCCGCCCCGAACGCCAAACCACTGCCCGAACCAGTGCTCGCCCCCGACGGCGAGCGCTCGGCGGTCCCCGGCGACCGTCTGCGTCCGTGTCAGATCGACATCTGCCGCCAGCATCGGTCCGATGGGCAGGCGCATCGCCACGCCGCTCCGCACATGGCGGTTCAGCCGCACGCTCCCGCCGTCTGGCCCCGAAAACGACGGCTGCCGCAGGTTGCGGGCCACGAACCCCACGCGAAACGCCGGTGACCCTATCATCATGCCGAGATCGACGTCGTACTCGTGCTTTGTCTGCCGGTCGAGGTCGTCTGCCTGGAGCAGCAAGGCGTCCGTCGACAGACCGGGGGCGGCGCCAGTCACTCCGGCCGCGCCGTAGACATACCGTAGGGTCGTTCCCACGCTGAAACCGGGCGCGACCATTGACACGGTCGTCACGGCGACGTTGTGGGTGATCAGCGACCGCAGACTCGTCTCGTCTCCTTGATCTTGTCGGGCGTCACCGGGCACGGCTCCAGGGCTGGAGGGGCGGTCTATCTGATTGGCGCGCAGGCGGTAGTACGAGATCCCCGCCGCGTTGGTCGTCAACCCAGTGAACCATCCGGACGCCGCGGTGCCCGGCGTGTCCGACCGGCTCCGATCGACTCGTGTGTCGGCGGTCTGTCCATCGACAATCAGGCTGAACAGGCCGCCGGTGGCAAGACCCGCCGGGTTCCAATACACCGCCGTGGCGTCGTCGGCGACGCCCACGAACGCGCCCGCCATGCCGAGGGCCCTGGTGCCGACCGACTCGAAGACCTGCGCGACGGCGGTCCCCGGCAACAGCGCCGCGGTGAGCGTGATGACGGCCGCGTGCCAGGACACGCCGGTACGCGCCGCGACATGCCGGAGCGTGCATCGAACCGCCATAATATGCAGACGCCCGGCTGCTAGCCCACGAGGACGGCGGCGGCAATGACAGTGGTCCAGTGCCCGTTCTTCTGGCCAACCGCGGTCTGGGTGATGTTCTGGGTCCGGACGATCTTGTTCGACAGCCGCCACACTTCCTTGTTTTCGTCCCAGCTCTTGTCGGGGTCGAATTCGAGACCGAGCGTGGTGGCCAGCATCTCGGCCGCGAGGTCCTCGGCGTAGTCGCCGGCGGTCTCCTCGTTCTCCCCAAAGCTATGATGCTCAGAGAGATAGCCGTACAGCTTGCGATCGCGCGGGATGGCAACGCCAATCGTCGCCGCGATCAGCCGGTGCGGCTCGCGGGTCGCCGCCTCCGACATCACAACGAAGGTTACCTGACCCGGACTGAGTTTTCGCACGCCGTCCGGGCGGGGAATGATCTTGCACCCGGGCGGAAAGATGCTCGACACCCGCACCAGGTTGCAGGCCGCGATATCGGCCGACCGCAGGGCGAGCTCGAACGAGGTGAGTTTCTCTCGGTGCTTGCCAACGCCCTTCGTGAAGAAGAGCTCTGTGGGAACAAAACCGAGCACGCCGTGGTCCTCTGGTAAGCAACGCATCCTAGTCAACGCCTCGATGGGTGTCAAGGTGCCCGCGGGCTCTGAACTTTCTCCCAAGTTGTCTCGTATCAACCGGATGCAGTGAGTCTAAGCCTAGTTAGGATCAGGATAAGATAGAGGGTTGAGAGCGTGACACGTGCCGAATGCAGTAAACGAACCGACGCCTACGGCCCGTCTTGGCCTGATGAGCCGTTTTGTCGGCATGATCGTGTCGCCCCGCGCCACGTTCGAGCACGTGACGCAAGACCCACGCTGGCTCGGGATGCTCGTGCTCACGCTCGGTCTCGTGGCGACCGTCAACACAGCGTTGCTAAGCACCGAGGTCGGAGAGCGCGCCATGCTCGAGCAACAGGTGCAGGCGGCGGAGTCGTTCGGCATCGTCATGACCGACGAGCAGTACGACCAGATGGCGGACGTGGCGCAGTACGCGGTGTACTTCGCGCTCGCCGGGATCCTCGTTCAGGTGCCGCTCATCAACGTGGTCCTGGCCCGGCATCCTGTTCGTCGTCGCGAACGTGCTGTTGGGCGCGCGGTCGACGTTCAAGCAGGTGTTCGCGGTGGTGGTTCATTCCGGCGTGATCCTCGTCGTCCAGGGTGCGTTCGTCGCGCCGCTGAACTACGTGCGGGAGGCAATGTCGAATCCGGCCACGCTGGCGGCATTCGTCCCGATGCTCGACACGGACACGTTTCTCGTCCGGATGCTGGGCGTGCTCGACGTCTTTTTCCTCTGGTGGGTGATGGTGCTCGCGATCGGAACCGCGGTCGCGACCGAACGGCGAACCGGGCCAATCGCCGTGGGGCTCTTCGGCGTGTATGCGGCCATCGCGGTGGCTGTCGCGATCATTCAGGTGCGATCGAGTGGATGACGACATGAGCGGGACGAATCCTGAGAGCCCTAGTGTGCCAACACGCGGCCGATCCAGTGGGGGTCTGCGCAAGCTCCTCATCGGTGGTCTGATTCTGCTGACGGGTGTGGCGCTCGTCCTCGTCAACCTGTATTTCGAGCGATCGGACGCACCCGAGGTAGACGTCGAAGCCATCGCGCGGCGAGACCTCCAAGCCGTCGTCTCCGCGTCCGGCACGATCGAGCCGAAGCTCTCCGTCGACATGAGCGCCAGCGTGATGGGCCGGGTCACCCGGCTCGCCGTAGACGAGGGCGACCGGGTCACGGCCGGTCAGTTCCTGCTGCAGATCGACCCCGAATCGCTCCAGGCAGCGGTGAATCGGGGCGAGGCGTCGCTCGGGGCCACGGAATCGACGCAAACACAGGCGCGCGTATCAGTCGAGACCGCGACGGTCAACCTCGAGCTCGCGCGCGACAACCTCGAACGCCAGCAAGAGCTCTGGGAGCTCCGGCTCGTGTCACGCGAGGTCTACGACCAGGCGGTCACCGAAGTCGAGCTCCGCGAATCAGAGCTCCGAGCACGTGAGGTGGAGGTGGAAACCGCCGAACAACGGATCCGGCAGGAACGGGCGCAGCTCGACAGCGCGCGGTATGACCTGACGCAGGTGACGATCACGTCACCCATTGACGGCATCGTGACGCGTCGCAACATCGAGGAGGGCGAGACGGTCGTTATCGGGACGATGAACAACGCCGGCACGGTGCTGTTGACGATCGCCGACTTCTCGATCCTCGAGGCCGAGCTCGAGGTGGACGAGACAGATATCCCCTCCATCCGGTTTGACCAGCACGCCGTGATCACCATCGACGCGCTCCCGGACGAGAGCTACGTCGGCAAGGTCACGGAGATCGGCAACAGCCCGATCCAGGACGCCCAGGCCGGTGGCGTCGGCTCGCAGCAGGCGACAAACTTCGAAGTGATCGTCACGCTCGATGAAAACAACGTGCCCGGCGTTCGCCCTGGCTTCACGTGCACGGCCGACATCACGACCGCCACACGCGCCGGCGCCGTGGCCGTTCCGATTCAGGCGACGACGATCCGCGAGGTCGAGCTCGACGCGGCAGGCAACATCATCCGCGCGGACCCGGCTGGCGAGGGCGGCGTGCTCGCCGCGCCGGCAACCGCGCAGACCGCTTCAGGGCGGCGCGACGAGGTCGAGGGGGTATTCGTCGTGCGCCAGGGCCGCGCGCAGTTCGTGAAGATCGAGACGGGCATCGCCGGCGAACGCTATTTCGAGGCGTTGTCGGGCCTGAACGAGGGCGACTTCGTCATCACGGGCCCGTTCAACGTCGTGCGCAACCTGAGCGACGGCGACCAGGTGCAAGCGAACGAACGCGAGATGCGCGACACCGGCGACGCGGACAGCGGCGGCGGGTTCCAGTTGAGATTCGGTCGATGATCGCCGCCGCGGACAGCTGCGCAACTCCACTGACATGATCCGCCTAGGACTGATCGCCGAGATGATCCGGGTCGCGCTCAGCGCGATCTGGGCCAACAAGCTTCGCTCCTTCCTGACCACGCTCGGGAACATCGTCGCGGTGGCGTCGATCGTCGCGATGGTGTCGTTGATCCAGGGGATCAATGACGAGGTATCCAACGTCATTCTGTCGCAGGTGGGCGCCGATTCGTTCATGATCGACCGCATGGGTCCGGTGATGAGCATGGACGAGATGGAACGGATGCAACGAAACCCGCGCATCACGCTCGACGACGCGGCGGCGGTCCGCCGATACGCGCCGAGTGTGACGGCGGTCATGGCCGAAGCCCAACGGAGCGGCGAGGTGAGCTATCGCGAGCACGTGCTGGAGAGTGTGTCAATCCAGGGCGTGACGGCCGAGTTCACCCGGTTCTCCACGTTCAACGCGGAGCGTGGGCGCCTGATGAGCCGTAGCGAGATGGATCGACGGCGCAATGTCGCCGTGATCGGATGGGACACGGCCGACCGTCTGTTCGGCGAGCTGGACCCGATTGAGCGCACCATCAAGATCGAGGGGTTGCACTTCCGCGTCATCGGTGTCAGCAAGAAGCAGGGGGCGGTCCTCGGGCAGTCGATGGACGAGTTCGCGATCATCCCGCTCGGGGCCTTCCGCCGAGTCTTCGGCAGCCGCCCGTCGCTTGGGCTGCGCGTCCAGCCGGTCGACCCGAACCAAACCGCCACCGCCATGGGCGAGGCCACCGTCGCCTTGCGGATCGATCGCCGACTCAAGGCGGCCGAAAAGGACAACTTCGGCATCTTTTCGTCCGACACCATCCTCGACCTCTACACCCAGGCGACGACGGGCATCTTCACCGTGTTGATCGGCGTCGTGGCGCTGTCGCTGGTGGTCGCCGGCATCGTCATCATGAACATCATGTTGATGGCGGTCTCCGAGCGGACGCGTGAGATTGGCCTCCGCAAGGCGCTCGGCGCCAGGCGGCAGGACATCCTCTGGCAGATGCTGGCGGAATCGGTCACGTTGTCGGTCCTGGGCGGAATCGCTGGAACCGCGCTCGGTGGCGGCGCGGCGATCGCACTCGACCGATTCGCGCCGATCCCGGCATCGGTACACGTGTGGTCGGTCGCGCTGGCGATCTCCATGACGGCGGTCGTCGGACTCTTCTTTGGGTTGTATCCGGCATCCCGTGCGGCCGCGCTCGATCCGATCGAAGCGCTCGGTCGTGCCGAGTAGACGGAGCCTCCATGCGCAGTGGCCTTTTTGTCGAGATCGTCGCGATGGCGTTCGCGACCCTCCGGACGCAGAAGATGCGCTCCGCGCTCACCGTTCTTGGCATCGCGATCGGAATTACGTCGCTTGTCAGCATGACGTCGCTCATTCGCGGCTTCACCGAATCACTGAAGGACCAAATCCGACAGATCGGACCCGACACCATCATGATCGCGCAGTTCTCCGGCGTCAGCATGATGCAGGGCGCCGACTTCATGGAGTTGTTGCAGCGTCCGACTTTGACGGTGGATGACGCCGAAGCGATCGAGCGGCAGGCGACGGAGTCGATCGCCAGTGTCAACATCCAGCTGGGCGGAATGCCGGGGCCGGGGCCGGCACCGACACGCCTGCACTACCAGGGTGAGCGCACCAAGCCGATCATGATCGCCGGCACGACAAGCAACTTCCCCGACGTGTTTCACATCGATCTCGAGCACGGGCGCTTCTTCACGGACGCCGAGGTGAGCCACCGGCGACGGGTCGTCGTGCTTGGCTACACGGCGTACGAGGCGCTGTTCCCCAACGTCGACCCGATCGGCAAGACGGTCCGCGTCGGCACGCAGCCATACACGGTGGTCGGCGTGATGGCCCCGCGTCCAGTCATGGGTGGCATGGACGCCGGACAGGACGACGTCGCGGCCATCCCGCATACCGCCTATCAAAAGCAGTTCGGGGTCCGGGCGTTTCGATCGCGTCGGGGGCAGTTCTCCCCCATCATGATCGCCGCCGTGCCTCGCGAGGGGATGCCACGTGACACCGCCGAGCGTGATGTCACGGAGGTGATGCGAATTCGCCACGGTCTCCGCCTCGATGAACCAAACGACTTCGACCTGATGACCCAGGACGCCGCGCTGCAGATGTTCGACCAGATCACGGGCGCGATGTATCTCGCGCTGGGGGGCGTCTCGTCCATCGCGCTCCTGGTAGGCGGGATCGGGGTCATGGCCATCATGACGATCTCGGTCAAGGAGCGGACCCGCGAGATCGGGACGCGAAAGGCGTTGGGCGCCCGCCGCCGCGAGATCCTTCAGCAGTTCCTGCTGGAGGCGGTCTTCCTGACGGCAGTCGGCGGTGTGATCGGCATCATTCTTGGCAGTAGCCTCGCCGCTGGCATCTTCTACGCCACCGGCTTCCCCATGTCGCTCCCCTGGTGGTCCTTCGCGCTCGGCGTCGGCTTCTCGGGCTCCGTCGGCATCGTGTTCGGGATGTTCCCCGCGGTCAAAGCCTCCGGCCTCGATCCGATCGAGGCCCTCCGATACGAGTAGCGGCGCCGGGCCCGGCCTGACGCGCCGCGAGGGCCCGCCGTCGGACTTGAGCCCCCGGCCCCAGCGAAGTACGATCGAGGGCTCCCCGGACGGGGTACGGGCGGAGCGAGGAGGGGTGCGTTCATGAAGGTCTATAGCGCGTCGGGCATACGCAACGTCGCGATCGTCGGCCACAGCGGCTCCGGCAAGACGCAATTGGCCTCGGCCGCGTTGTTCGACGCGAAGATGGTCAACCGCCTCGGCATGGTCGACGACGGCACGACGACCACGGACTACGACGAAGAGGAGGTCGCCCGCAAGCACACGCTGTCGTCGAGTCTCGCCTTTGCCGAGTGGCAGAAGACGAAGATCAACCTCATCGACACGCCGGGCATCGGCAACTTCCTCAGCGACACGCGCGCGGCGATGTGCGTCACCGACGCGGCGGTCGTCGTCGTCGATGCCGTGGCCGGCGTGGAAGTGCAAACCGAGAAGGTGTGGGGCATTGCCGAGGAGCTCGGTATGCCGTGTCTCGTCGTGGTGAACCTCCTGGATCGCGAGCGCGCCAGCCTGGATCGATCCCTCGCGTCGCTGCGGGAAGCGTTCGGTCGGACCGTGGTGCCGGTGCAGATTCCGATTGGCTCGGAGAAGACCTTCCGCGGCGCGGTCGATCTGGTGGCCATGAAGAGCGTGACGTTCGACACGGACGGCGGTGGCGCACCGACGTCGGGCGACGTCCCGGGCGACCTCTCGGAACAGGCGGACACGGCGCGCGAGGCGCTCATCGAGCTGGTCGCGGGAGCGGACGACGCGCTGATGGAGAAGTTCTTCGACGCCGGAACGCTGACCCAGTCGGAGCTCGAGGGCGGGTTGCGCGCGGCGACGATCGCGCGCCGGGTCTACCCGGTGGTCTGCACGTCGGCGCACGCGAACATCGGCATCCAGCCGATGCTCGATGCCGTGCTCGCCTACCTCCCCTCGCCGGAAGACACGCCGTTCGCCGCCGTCGACCGACAGAGTGGCGAGCCGGCATCGTACGACGGTGGCGAGACGGCGGCAATGGCGGCGTTCGTCTGGAAGACAATCGCTGACCCGTTCGCGGGGCGCATCACGTTGTTCCGCGTGGCGGCCGGCACCCTTAAGACCGACTCGACCATCTACAACGTGACGAAGGAGACGTCGGAGCGGCTGGGTGGCCTCGCGGTCATGCAGGGCAAGACCACGAACAGCGTCCCCGAGGTGCGGGCCGGAGATCTCGGCGCGGTGCCCAAGCTCAAGGAGACCCAGACGAACGACACGTTCGCTGAGAAGGGCGGCGTGTTCAGTTTCATGCCGATCCCGTTCGCGGAACCCGTGCTCTCCTACGCTATCGAGCCAAAGAGCCGTGGTGACGAGGAGAAGATCAGCACATCGCTACAACGGATACGGGAAGAAGACCCGACCATCCGCTACGACCGTGACGCCGAGACCAAACAGCTCCTGTTATCCGGCCAAGGGCAGGTGCATATCGAGGTGACGGTCGCCAAGTTGAAACGGCGGTTCGGTGTCGAGGTCATCCTGAAACCGCCGCGCATCCCCTACCGAGAGACCATCACGGCGGCCACCGAGGCGCACGGCCGGCACAAGAAGCAGACCGGCGGTCACGGCCAGTTCGGCGACTGCAAGATCCGGGTGGAGCCGCTGCCGCGAGGCGCGGACTTCGACTTTGCGAACGAGATCTTCGGGGGCTCCATCCCGCGCCAGTTCGTCCCGGCCGTCGAAAAGGGCATTCACGAAGCGCGCGAAAAGGGATTCCTCGCCGGGTACCCCATGGTGGATTTCCGCGTGACCCTCTACGACGGGCAGTTCCACGCCGTCGATTCGAACGAGATGTCCTTCAAGATGGCGGGTCGGCTGGCATTCAAGGACGCGATGTCGAAAGCGCGCCCGACGCTGCTCGAGCCGATCATGAACGTCGAGGTGTCGTCGCCAGCCGATTTCGCCGGTGATCTCATGGGCGACCTGAACGGCCGCCGAGGACGTATCGGCGGCATGGAGACGCGGGGCACGTCGACCCTCATCAAAGCCCAGGTGCCGATGGCCGAGATGCTCACGTATGAGCAGCAGCTAACGTCCTCGACCGGCGGCCGCGGCTCCTACCACATGGAGTTCTCCCACTACGAGGAGGTCCCGTCACACCTCCACGGCAAGATCATCGCCGCGGCGAAGGCCGAGCGCGGAGAGACGGTGGAGGCGGAGGAGTAGCCCCGCCGCCTCGTCCATAACCAACAACCACCCCACGACCCGCGCCAGCCGACGGTGATGTCCCCCGTGCAGTCGGGTCGGCCCCCCGGAAAACCGCGCCTTCGCTTGCCCCTCATCACGGATGCGGCGATCAATGGGTTGTCAGGTACGTCGGGCGTCACGTGTGTTCAGCGTCATGGGTCGTCCGGAGGCCACGGATCACACAGACCGTGATCGCCTGAGGGTCGCTCCGGAGCGGTTGTCCACCAGTTCGCGAGGTCGGCGTGCCTCCACGTCTGCCCGGCGGACACCACCGCC
This sequence comes from Vicinamibacterales bacterium, assembly GCA_965197395.1. Classification (GTDB taxonomy): domain Bacteria; phylum Acidobacteriota; class Vicinamibacteria; order Vicinamibacterales; family UBA8438; genus CAZYFH01. The sequence goes on from OZ240205.1 coordinate 179,540, forward strand.
GGCTGACTCACCCGCGGCGCGCGCGTCTTCATGTCGGGTGCAACGGCGCGTTGGACAGCGTAGTGCCTACTCGGCAAACATCTCTTGCAGCGTCTGCAGCACTTCCGTCACGGCGAGGTCCTGCAGTCGTCCTACGCGTTTCGCCAAGCGGCTCCTGTCCACGGTTCGTATCTGGTCTACGGCCACAAAGCCGGTACGGCGCTGGAAGCGACACGGAACCCGCCACGGATACGCCCGGCCGCCCGTCGTCATCGGTGCGACGATGGTCGTTCGGAGATGTCGATTGAGTTCGTCGGGCGAGATGATCAGACAGGGCCTTGTCTTCCGGATTTCGCCGCCAGTTGTGGGGTCCAGGCTCACAAGGTGGACATCCCCACGCGCCGGGGTGCGGCGAGCTACCACGTCCACTCCTGCTCGTCGAAGCTGTTCGGACGCGTCGGGTCGAGCAACCCGTCGTCACCTGACGTGTGCATCTGCTCGGCTGCGTCCGCCCAGCCGGCCCGCGGGACCCGAGCAGCCGTAACGACCAGCCGCCCAGGCTCTGCCCGCAGTTCGACCTCCTCAGGCAGTTCAGCTTGGTCCAGCAGGACCTTCGGAACTCGAAAGCCCCGAGAGTTGCCGATGCGAACGATGCGCGTGATGTTAGGCATGTGATTACATTGTAATCACGCCGGTGAATAATCTGCAAGGGCAGCGGACCCAGCTCGCTAACGTCCCCGCTTCAGCCGCAGCGGCTGGGGATCGTACAGCCGCTGCTGTCGGCTGCAAACGGTTGTTGGCCGCTTGTTACTTCCGCCCCACCCAGTACCCAGGTCGGCGTCGGAGATTCATGACGGCGAGTATCCGGAGTTCCGTGCCAGCAACGGTGTAGAGAAGCCCGTACGGGAACCGCTGACACAAACGCCGCCGGATGGCCCCCAGTACGACGGGACCTGCGTCGGGATGGTCCAGGATGGCAGCAGTAGCAACGCCGCACCTCCGCGATGAAGGCCGCACCCAGCCCACTCTGCTCACGGTCGTAGTACTGCGCCGCGTCGTTCAGTTCCTGCTCAGCCAACGCGTTGAACGTGACGTGCACCGATCAGGTCCGGGCATTAGCGTCACGAAACACCTCGTCTGCGGGGCGATCTGAGAGGTCGCCCGACTCCAGGGCCCGGGCCCGTCTCTGTGCCTCTTCTGCCCAGATGCGCGCGTTCTCCTCCGGCGACAGGTCTTCGAGACTCTGGAGCAGCCGCGAGGCTAGCAGCCCGTGGTGAAAGTCCCTGAATTAGATCGATCGCCAGAACCGATCTCGGTCTCTATACTCGGCCTATGGCGATGGGTAAGAAACGAAAACGCAACCGCCAGACGTCCATGTGGGTCGCGACGGCGGATCTCCCGCAGAGCGCCGGGCATCCCTTTTATGAGCGGCTGAATCGCGTGCTCGACGAGGCGGGGTTCGACGCCTTCGCCGAGGGGGAGTGCGCGAAATTCTATGCCGACGATGTGGGCCGCCCGAGTCTGGCACCGGGTCGCTACTTTCGGTTGTTGCTGCTCGGCTACTTCGAGGGACTGGACTCGGAGCGCGCGATCGCGTGGCGTGCGGCGGACTCGCTGAGTGTCCGGCACTTCCTGGACTTCGCGCTGCACGAGGCGCCGCCGGACCATTCGACGCTGTCGCGCACGCGCCGGCTGATTGACGTCGAGACGCACCAGGCAGTCTTCACGTGGGTCTTGCAGCGGCTGGCGGACGCCGACTTGGTACAGGGGCAGACGATTGGGATCGACGCGACGACGCTTGAAGCGAACGCCGCGATGCGGACCATCGTGCGCCGGGACACGGGCGAAGCCTATGAGGCGTGGTTGACCCGGCTCGCGGAGGCGTCGGGCATCCCCACCCCGACCCGAGCGGAGCTGGCGCGGTTCGACCGGAAGCGCACGAAGAAAGGGTCCAACGACGACTGGACGCATCCGCACGATCCCGACGCGAAGATCACGAAGATGAAGGACGGCCGGACGCATTTGGCGCACACCGCCGAGCACGCCGTCGATCTGGAGACCGGGGCCATCGTCGGCGTGACGGTGCAGGACGCGGACGACGGGGACACGACCACGATGGTCGCGACGCTCATCACCGCGGCCGACCACGTCGAGATGGTCCTGCCGGCCGGGGCGGGCATTGTCGAGGTCGTCGGCGACAAGGGGTATCACAGTAACGAGACCATGGTCGCGTTCCGGGAGCTGGGTATCCGCAGTTACGTGTCGGAGCCGGATAGGGGACGACGCAAGTGGACAGGGAAGGCGGCGGCCCAGCCGGCGGTCTATGCCAACCGCCGGCGGATTCGGGGCGATCGTGGGCAACGATTGCTGCGCCAGCGCGGCGAGTTGCTCGAACGGCCCAACGCGCATCTCTACGAGACCGGGCGGCTGCGCCGGGTGCATCTGCGGCACCATCCCAACATCCTGAAGCGTGTGCTCGTCCAGGTCTGCGGCTTCAATCTCGGGCTGCTCATGCGGCAGCTGACGGGCGTCGGCACGCCGCGCAGCCTGCAAGGCCGTGCGGCGGCCGTCCGTACCGCGCTGATCGGCCTCCTGGTCGAGCTATGGGACCGTGTAAGACCTTCCTGGGCCCTGACACTCCACAATCCGTTCGTGTCGGCGGACAACGGCGTCGCGACCGGTGAATACGAGCACTCGATCCTCAAGTTACGAATTAGCCCTTCTGCCACGGGCTGCTAGGCGTGCCCGTGCCTTGGGGTCGAGCGTCAGCGCCGCCGCCTCTAGATCATCGAGCGTCATAGGATTGATTCTACGCCCGACCGCGCCCGTCAGTCAGGCTCTGACGTCGCGCCCGTCGCCGCCCGACCGAATCCTACTGATGCTCCGGCGTGTACCCTCCAGTCCGCGAAGCGGTAGGTCATGGCGGCTGAGCAGATCGTAGGATAGAGTTCCGACCACTTCCGCAAGGTTAAGCAAATCGTCCGGCTTGTCCTTTGGCGAGAGCAGGACAATCGAATCGGAAAAACAACATATTTGATCTCGGGGTCTGTCGCGTCAATTGCAAGACGAATCGTGTCGACGTATTTCTCAAAGACTTCACCAAAATTCGACCTCGAGACGAGATTGGAAAAGCCAAGAATGTCCAAGAGCGCGATGATCCGGCTGTCTTTCACTTCGGGTCTCCCGCAACTCCGTGGACCATCCGCCCCTTCCTCAGTTCGGCATAACGTCAGGTTTCAGCGGCGCCGGCTGGGCGAAACACGGGCCGGTGTCCGCTGCAAACCGCTGTTAGACCGTCTGTTGCTACCGGTGACCCCTTCACCGTGTGGCAGCAACTGCCTCGTATCTACGTAGACCGCCGAGGAGTACACCGCCGCATCGTCACTGAATGTCTCTCCCTTGGCCGAATCGACGACCTCCGCGCTCGACTTGCTCGGAGGGATGCGTGCTTCGACTAAGTACAGACCATGGTTCCTGATTGGAATGAGAAACTCGACTGCCGTTATATCGCCCCGGTAGAGCAGCGTCCCGGTCATCTCACAATGCAGATAATGCCGCGACCCGCTGTTCCTCTCTCCCATACACCGCTGAAGTGACCGCTCATTTCATGCAGGCTGCACAAGGCCGGTCGGTCCTGCTGACCGTTTTGACCCCTGCCATCCCGAGAGTCAGAGCACTGACGTCGATGTCATCTACATTCACGAGCACCGAGCTCAGAACCGCGACTGGCGTCGACCCACGCGCCGAGATTCACCATGTTGGGGAAACTACCCGGCTTGGTGTCGATGGAGACCTCCGAACCCACATCGCCGGAGCGTACGGCCCACGGGATGTGACCGTCGTTCGTGCCGGCCACCGTCTGGTTACCATTGCCGAAGTGGACGTACCAAGCGAGGTCGCGGTCTGAAGAGTAGGATCTCCTCGACCAGTATTGATGCTCTTGGACGTTGAGAAACGGGCCGGGATTCGTGGACGACACCCCGTCGACGGTGAACAAGTGCCCCATCTCGCTGTTGGTGCAGCCAGCGCCCCTGCAGGTTTCGTCAAAGGTGAGGGGAAGCCGCCAGGAAAAGCCGCCAATCGTCAGGTCGCTTGCCCAGGCACTGGCCTCTTCCCAAGTCATTTCTCCATCTGCGTCAAAGCCGGACGTCGTCGCCCAGTTCGCGTCACCGAGCCAGGTGATGTGCTGGGTGCTATCGTAAATGAGCCTCACTCCGTCGTATATACCCCGGTCGATCAGTTCTGCCCGCGCATCGGCGACAAACCCGAGACTGAGGGCTGGTGTCACCAGCACCGTGACCCATCTGCGTGTTCTCCTCATCATGCCCCCCATCGACAGTCCGTAACCGACTGGCCCCTCAGAGTCGGTATTGTGTCTTGAGCCCATGATTGGCAGCCTAATGGCTTGCGTTTCAGCGCGGCGCCCGGCCGCTCGAATTCCCCCACAGTCGCCCGCCGCCGTCGGCTGCAAACGCTGGTTAGGCATCTTCTCGCGCGGTAGATCCGAGCGCTCGACGTAGGACCGCTCGCGTCATGTCCTGTTGCCGCTCTCTACTGATCGTCGGTGAGCCATCAAATAGCTGGTGGCCGTAGTGACCGAACTGCGAGTGGTTGCCACCTTCGATCTCGACCCAGCCCGTGTCGGCGGGCAGCAGATGCCTGGTCTCGTTGATCAATGCAACCGTCGCGACACCGTCGTTCGATGCGAAGACCTTCGTGATTGGCGTCCGCGATTGCGACAGGTCGATCGTCTTCGGGTGTGACGAGCCGATCAGGACGATTGCCGCCACGCCCGGCAGGCTCTCCATCGCCAAACGGCAGGCGAGTGCAGCTCCGAGCGAGTGGCCCGCGATCACCCATCTGTCAACCTTGTCACTCCCTTTGAGAATCGCGCGGACACGATTCACCGCGATCCTCTTGTGGCGCTCGAGTGGTGCGAGCCTGTACGGTAGCCTCACGACGAACACCGGGTGTCCGCTCTCGGCAAGCGGCCGTAGCAGCGGGGCATACGCCTCAGCCGCGACACCTCCACCAACGACGAACACCAGGCCAGAACGACCGAAGACTGAGGTAGGCCTGAACGTCAACGTCTCGGGCAGGCTGTCGACCGCTACCCTCTGGTCGCTGTTGAGCAGCGCGGGCGCGACGCCTTGCGTACGAAACGAATTGAGCAGCCATGCGGTGGACACGAGGGCCCAAACGATGAAACCACGCCGAATCCACCGACGCACAGCTGAGCGTTTCTCGGTGGACATCATATTCCCTGTCTGGCCTTCTCGTTGATGCCTAACAAGTAGTATGCCGACCGTGGTACATGGATACGCACGCGCTCGACGTCAACGTAGGGCGGCTTCGCGCGCAGGCGCCGACGAGATCGAAAGGTCAGCTTGCCCGGTTCGACGGCATATGTCGGTCATGATATCGGGATACGGCCCGTCGGCATACCACACGCACCGAGGGTGGTGACGCGGGCGGGGACCGGCTCAGCCGGCGGTGACGTCCCCCGCGCAGACGTTGGAGGCACGCCGACCTCGGGCGTTGGTGGAAAAACCGCTCCGAAGCGCCTCCTAGGCGATCACGGTCTGTGTGATCCGTGGCACCCGGACAACCCATGACGCTGAACACACGTGATGCCCGAAGCGACTGACCACCCGTTGATCGCCGCATCGGTAAATTCAGAAGCAAGCGCAGAAGTGGTTTTCCGACGGGCCGACGCCGGCTGCGCGGGGGACGTCACCGACGGATGAGCGGGGGCGTCGTATCCGTGGTACGGTGCGTGAGTGAGACGTAGGGGGGCACCCAAGCTGCGTGAACAACTGGCAGATCACACATGAGCGTCGATGTCGAAACGGAGATCGTGATCGCGCGTGGGCTGGAGGATGTCGCCGCCTACGCGGCGAATCCGGACAATGTCGCCGTGTGGTACGTGAACATCAAGTCGGTCGAATGGAAAACTCCGCCGCCGGCCACCGTGGGCTCACGCATCGCATTCGTCGCTCAGTTTCTCGGACGCCGGCTGGCGTATACCTATGAAATCGTCGAGCTCTTACCGAACGAGCGGCTGGTCATGCGGACGGCGGAGGGGCCGTTCCCGATGGAGACGCAGTACACCTGGGAAGCGGTCGACGACGGACATACACGGATGACGCTGCGAAACAGGGGGACGCCCTCGGGGTTCTCGAGGATCGCGGCGCCGTTCATGGCGAGGGCAATGCGCCGGGCGAATCAGAAGGACCTGGCGCTGCTCAAGCTGGTGCTGGAAGGCGAAGGTCGTCCGTAGACCAGTCGCAGGGCTGAAGCCCTGCGCTACCACGGCGGCGCGACTAGACCTTCTTCCGGGTGCGCTTGGGCTGGGCCTTACCGGCGCCTTTGTTCGGCTTGCCGCCGGTGGGCGCGTCCGTGTCGACGCTCTCGCGACCGGCGCCGCGGATGCGACGCGCCGCGCGACGCAGACGCCCGCCGACGCCCGGCTTTGCCTCGGCTTCCTTGGGCGCATCGGCGTCCGTCTCGACCTCAGGACTGTACTCACTCCCGATCAGCTCGATCTGCGCCATGTCCGCCGCATCGCTCTGACGATGTCCCAGCCGCAACACGCGCGTATACCCGCCGGGACGTGTCGCGAACCGCGGCGCGATCGTCTCGAAGAGCTTTGTCGCCACCTCTCGGTCTGCGAGATCGCGACCGACCAGGCGCCGCGCGTGTAAAGCGCGACCCGCGCCGGCCCCCTCTGCGAGGCCGCGTTTGGCGACGGTGATCAGTCGCTCAACGAACGGCCGGAGCTCCTTCGCCTTCGCGGTGGTTGTATTGATCCGCTCGTGCCGGAGTAACGCCTCCGCCTGGTTCCGGAGCAGCGCGATCCGGTGCTCCGTCGTGCGACCCAGTTTTCGGTGAGCGACTCGATGACGCATCGTGATTACGCCTGCTCGGTTTGCGGCGGCGCCTCGGCCGCTGGCTGTTCCAGCCGCATGCCGAGGCCCAGCCCCATCCCCAACAGGATCTCCTTGATCTCGTTCAATGACTTGCGCCCGAAGTTCTTCGTCCGGAGCATCTCCGGCTCGCTTTTCTGTACCAACTCGCGAATCGTCCGGATGTCGGCGTTTTTCAGGCAGTTATACGACCGCACGGACAACTCGAGCTCCTCGACGCTCTTGTCCAGGTGCTCGTTGGCGACAGGGGTCGGTTGGTCGGCCGCCGGCTCTCCGGGCTGCTCAACCGGCTCGTCGATGTTAATGAAGATGTTGAGGTGATCCCGAATGAGCCTTGCGCCGAGCGACACGGCCTCGCGCGGGCCGATCGCCCCGTCGGTCCACACGTCGACCGTCAGCTTGTCGTAGTCGGTTGTCTGCCCAAGCCGCGCGGCCTCGACAATGTAATTGACCTTCTTGATCGGCGAGTGAACCGAGTCGACTGGAATCCATCCGATGCCGAGCTCCTCGTCGAAGTTCTTGTCGGCGGACACGTAGCCCCGGCCGCGCCTCGCACGCAACTCCATGTTTAGGCTCCCGCCCTCGCCGACCGTCGCGATGTGCACGTCGGGCTCGAGAATCTCCACGTCGGCATCGGTTTCGATGTCGCCCGCTTTGACCTCGCCGGCCTTGTCCGCATGGAGACGAAGTGTCTTGGTGTGATCGACGTGAATCTTGAACGGAATCTGCTTGAGGTTGAGGATGATGTCGGTCGCATCCTCCACGACACCCTGAATGGGCGAGAACTCGTGCAGCACGCCGTCGATCTTCACCGCGGTCACGGCCGCGCCCTCAATCGAGGACAGCAGCACGCGCCGCAGCGCGTTGCCGATGGTCGTGCCGAAGCCGCGCTCGAACGGCTGCGCGTGAAAGCGCCCGAACTGATCCGTGAGCGTATCGCGCTCGTACTCCAGTACCTTCGGTCGCTGGAAACCTTTCCACAGCATCGAGTCCAGTCCTTTCAGAGCGGGGGGCAGACGTGTTGACCCCGAACGGGCCAGCCGTGTCGCCTATTTCGAATACAACTCGACAATCAGTTGTTCCTGTACCGGCAGATTCATCTGCTCTCGCGTTGGGACGGCCGCGAGCCGGCCAGTCAGACCCTCGCCATCCAGCTCCAGCCATTCCGGTACACCACGACCCTTGACCTCTTCCATGGCGTATTGGATCGCGGGGTTCTTTGCGCTCTTCGACTTGACCGTGATCTGGTCTCCCGCACGAAGGGAATACGACGGAATGTCGGCGCGCTTGCCATTGACGCGAAAGTGCCCGTGGCGCACGAGCTGGCGTGCCTGTGGTCGCGACGTCGCGAAGCCGAGCCGATAGACGACGTTATCCAGGCGGCTCTCCAGGAGCTGGAGGAGCGTCTCGCCGGTGATGCCCTTCTTTCGGTCAGCGGTCTCGAAGTAACGCCTGAACTGTCGCTCGAGGACGCCATACATCCGCTTCACCCGCTGCTTCTCACGCAGCTGGAGACCGTAACCGATGAGCTTGGCCTTTCGTCCCTTCCCGTGTTGGCCAGGGGGCACATTGCGCCGCTCGATCGCACACTTTTCACCGTAACAGCGCTCCCCCTTGAGAAAGAGCTTCATTCCCTCTCGCCGGCACAACCGACACACCGGACCTACGTAACGTGCCATGCTTGCTCAGCCCTCCTCGACGCGCTACACGCGTCGCCGTTTCGGTGGACGGCACCCGTTGTGCGGAATCGGGGTCACGTCCCGGATGGATTTGACCTCGAGTCCCACCGACGTCTGCAGCGCGCGAATCGCGGATTCTCGCCCGGCACCTGGCCCCTTGACCCGTACGTCCACCGAACGGACGCCGAAACCCTTGGCGCCGTGGCCCGCGCTGATGGCGGCCTGCGTCGCGGCGTACGGCGTGCCCTTGCGCGACCCCTTGAAACCGATCCCGCCCGCGCTCGACCATGACAACACCGCGCCATCGTCGTCCGTGATCGTGATGATGGTGTTGTTGAACGAGGCCTGAATGTGCACCACGCCATGGTGCACGACACGCTTCTCGCCACGCTTCTTGAACGTCTTCTTCCGCCGCTTCGGTTTCCCGGCGGGGAGTCCCGATTCAACCGTTTCCGTCTTGGCCATTGTCTGTCCCGCGCGCCTTACGTCGCCTTCTTCTTGGCGACCGCACCCTTGCGCGGCCCCTTCCGGGTGCGCGCGTTCGTATTGGTTCGCTGTCCTCGCACCGGCAGGTTGCGCCGGTGCCGGAGCCCCCGATAGCACCCGATCTCCATCAGACGCTTGATGTTCATCGAGATCTCCTTGCGCAGGTCGCCTTCAACCCCGCCCTGCTCCTCGATGACGCGACTGATCTTCCGTACGTCGTCCTCGGTCAAGTCCTTGACGCGCGTATCCGGAACGACGCCGGAGACACCGAGGATGTTCGCCGATCGCGTCGGCCCGATGCCAAAGATGTACGTCAACCCCACCTCGATCCGCTTCGTTCTCGGGAGATCTACGCCTGCAATGCGTGCCATAACTGCGCTCCTGTGCTCCGGCTTAAGGCTCGAGGCTCAGGGTGGGCAGCCCCTCGCCGGTGCGCCCTAAGCCCTGAGCCGACGCGGAGATCGTCGTGCCGGTACTCATCCCTGCCGCTGCTTGTGCTTTGGATTCGGGCAAAGCACGCGGACGACGCCCCGGCGCCGAATGATCTTGCATTTGTCACACATGCGTCGAACCGATGTGCGCACCTTCATGGCTACCTCTCGCCCGCCTGTCGCACTAGTGGGCTCCCAGACGCTCCGTGATCCGGCCGCGGGTCCGGTTGCGTGGCGCGCGCGCCACGATCACACGGTCACCCACGAGAATCCGCACGAAGTTGCGCTGCGCGTCACGCGACGCGTGCGCCACGATTCGCTCATGCGACGCGAGCTCCACACGGTAGAGCGCGCGTGGCAGCGCCTCGACGACGACGCCCTCGTCCTCGACGTCTCGGTCGGTGACGTCACCACTCGCGGCCCGTGTCTCCTGCATTGCTCTCCGGACCACCAGCCGTCGGCGCGTACGCATGCATGGGGCCGGCGTCGCCGGTCGGTGCTGCCTCGGTGGGCGCCAGCGGCGTGCTCAACACCACAGGACCCTCCATCGTGATTGCCACCGTGTGCTCGAAGTGCGCGGACAAGCTGCCGTCGGATGTGACTGCGGTCCAGCCGTCATCGAGCATCTTGACGTCCGCGTGGCCCATGTTCACCATCGGCTCGATCGCGATCACCATCCCCGCCGTCAGCCGTGGCCCCCGACCCGGCTCCCCATAGTTGGGGATCTGGGGATCTTCGTGAAGCTTGGTCCCGATCCCGTGCCCGACGAACTCGCGAACCACCGAGAAGCCGTTCGCCTCGACGTGCTGTTGGACGGCGTGTCCGAGATCCGACACGCGTCCACCCACCCGGGCGCACGCGATCGACCGCGTCAGCGCGTCTTCCGTGACGCGAAGCAGTGTCAACGCGCGCTCCGAAATCGTCCCGACCCCGACGGTGACCGCCGAGTCACCGTAGAAGCCACCGAGCACGACCCCGAGGTCGATCGAGACAATGTCTCCCGCCTCCAGCGGCGTGTCGGACGGAATGCCATGGACCACGGCATCATTGACCGACGTGCACAGCGTGGCAGGATAGTCCTTATAGCCTTTGAACGCCGGTACGGCACCCGCCTCGCGCACACGCGCCTCTGCGAGCGTGTCGAGCGCCCGGGTTGTGACCCCGGGCGCCACCTCAGTCTGCAGTTCGGTCAGCACCTGCGCGACCAGCGCATTGGCGGCCCGCATCCGCTGGAGCTCCGACGGCGATTTGGTCACGATCATTGGCTCACCGAGCTCACGGCCGCCACAGCGTCATCGATGGCACCCGCCACCGCCGCCGAGACGACGTCTGGGGGCTGAGCGCCATCGACCGCTCGAAACGTCGGCCGCCCCCGGTAAAACTCCACGAGCGGCGCCGTGTCCCGGCGATAGACGGCAAGGCGCTCGCGCACCACGTGTTCGCTGTCGTCGCTCCGTTGCTCGAGCGCGCCGCCGCAGCTGGGGCAGACGGTTTGCGGCGATCCGCCCCCCGCGATTGCGCCGCACGTCGAGCACACGCGTCGCCGCGACAAGCGCTCCACGACCTGGGCGTCGGTGACCGTGAGATCCACGATCGCCAGCGCACCGCGGTCCGCGAGCATCTCGTCCAGCGCCTGTGCCTGGAAGACCCTCCGCGGAAACCCGTCGAGGACGACCCCGTCGCGGGCGTCCGGCAAAGCCAGTCGCTCCCGGACCACTTCGATCACGATGTCGTCACCCACCAACTGGCCGGCATCGAGCACCGCCTGGACTTGCCGCCCCAAGGGACTCTCGGACGCGATTGCCGCACGGAGCATGTCGCCCGTGGATACATGTGGGATGCCACGCGCGTTCGCCACGCGTTTCGCCTGCGTGCCCTTGCCTGCGCCGGGTGGACCGAGCAACAAGACATCCAGCGTCATCGCACATTCCTGGCTACGCCCGCCGTCCCTTGATCCGCGTCTTCTTCATGAAACCATCGTAGTGACGCATGATCAACTGCGACTCCACTTGCTGCACCGTATCCATCGACACGCCGACGATGATGAGCAGCGACGTCCCACCGAAGTAGAACGTCACCCCGAGCCCGTTGGTGATGAAGCCTGGCAAGAACGCATCGAGCTGGTCCCCGATCAACGGCACGGCGTCGGCCCGGAAGCCGACGATCATGACGTCCGGCATGATCGCCACGAGGGCCAGATAGATCGACCCGGCCAGCGTGATCCGCGTCAGGATCGTATCGATGTACTCCGCGGTCCGCCGCCCCGGCCTGATGCCGGGAATAAACCCACCGTACTTCCGCATGTTCTCCGCGACGTCGTCGGGGTTGAAGATGATCGCGGTATAGAAGTAGGCAAAGAAGATGATGAGGGCCACGAACGCCAAGTAGTACAGCGGCATGCCGTTGTTCAGGTTGTCCGTGACCGCCTGGCCCCACGCACCGACCGGAAGCCCCGCCACCGCCGCGTCCGGTTGGATCGCCATGCCTGCGGTCGCGGGGAACGCCAGGATGGACGACGCGAAGATGACGGGAATCACTCCGCCGGTGTTCACCTTTAGCGGGATGTGCGTGCTGGTGCCGCCGTACATGCGACGGCCCACGACGCGCTTCGCGTATTGCACCGTGACGCGGCGATGCCCCCGTTCGATGAAGACGACGGCGCCGATGACGACCACCATGACGACACCCAGCGCAATCAGCGTGAACAGGCCGATCGCCCCGCTGCGCATCTGGTCGAGGGTGGTCAGCAAACCGCTCGGAAACCCGACGACGATGCCGGCGAAGATGATGAGCGACATGCCGTTGCCGACACCACGCTCGGTGATCTGCTCGCCGAGCCACATGATGAACCCGGTCCCGGTCGTCAACGTGAGCACGGTCATCAGCCGGAATGCCCACCCCGGCTCATAGACCAGCGGCAACCCCCCCGCGATGTTGGTTTGTCGTTCGAGGAAGATCGCGATCGCCGTGGCTTGGACGATGCAGAGCCCGATGGTCCCGTACCGCGTGTATTGCGTGATCTTGCGGCGACCGAGCTCGCCTTCCTTGGAGAGACGTTCCAGATAGGGCCAGACCACGGTCAGCAGCTGCAAGATGATCGACGCGCTGATGTAGGGCATGATGCCCAGCGCGAAGATCGTTGCGTTCGCGAGGTTGCCACCGGAGAACATGTTCGCGAGACCGAACATGGTGCCTTCCGCCTGCTCCAGCAGAATCGCGAGCGCGTCGGTGTTCACCCCGGGGGTCGGAATCGCGCTGCCGAAGCGATACACCCCGAGAATCGCGAGCGTGAACAGGACACGCTTCCGAAGATCCGGAATCGCGAAGACGTTCTTGAAGCTCTCGATCATCAGGCTGCATCCTCGGACGTCGACCCGCGTGACGACACGACCTCGCACGTTCCACCGGCGCCGGCAATCCGTTCGCGCGCTTTCGCGCTGAACTTGTGAGCCTTGACGGTCAGCGTCTTGGAAATCTCACCGCGCGCCAGCACTTTGACGAGCGCGAAGCGGCTGATGAGCCGGGACGCGCGCAGCACATCTGGCGTGACCTCGGCACCGTTCTCGAAACGGCTCTCCAACGTATCGAGGTTCACGACCTCGTACGCGACGCGAAATGGATTGTGAAACCCCCGCTTCGGCAACCGCCGATGCATGGGCATCTGGCCGCCCTCGAAACCTCGCTTGCGTGAGTATCCTGACCGCGACTGCTGGCCCTTGTGCCCGCGACCCGCGGTGACACCGGTGCCGGAGCCCTCCCCCCGGCCGATACGCTTCTTGGCCCGCTTCGCGCCCCTCGGTGGTTGGAGCGTGTTGAGGCTCATTGGTGCACCCGACGCGACTTTCGTGCGTTGCTCAGTCATCGTTCGTCACGACCAGATGCCGGACCGCGCGAATCATGCCGCGCACCGACGGGTTGTCGACCACCTCGACCGAATGGCCGATTCGTCGCAACCCGAGGCCGCGCACGACCTGCTCGTGGACCTTCTCATAGCCAATCCAACTCCGCACGAGCGTGACGCGCACCCTGGGCGCGTCGTCGTTACGCGTTGCAGGTCGTCGCATCGCCTACCCTCTCACCCGCCCAGCGCTTCGAGCTCGACCCCACGAAGCCTGGCGACGTCCACAGGATCCTTGAGCTCGGCGAGACCGGTGAACGTCGCGCGCACGACGTTGTTCGGGTTGTCGGAGCCGAGTGACTTCGTCAGGATGTCGTGGATGCCGGTGGCCTCGAGGACCGCGCGGACGGCGCCGCCGGCGATGATCCCGGTGCCCTGCGGGGCCGGCTTCAGCAGTACGCGACCGGCGCCAAACCGTCCGATGATGGTGTGGGGAATGGTCGTGCCCTGCAGCGGCACCCGAATCAGCGCCTTCTTGGCGGCTTCGATGCCCTTCTTGATGGCCGAGGGCACCTCCTTTGCCTTGCCGATGGCGAACCCGCAGTGGCCGGCGCCGTCACCAACGACCACGAGCGCACTGAAGCTCAGGTTCTTGCCGCCCTTGACGACCTTGGTCACTCGGTTGATGGACACGACGGTGTCCTTCAAATCGAGCATGGTCGGATCGATCTTCGGTCGTGCTTCCTTCATGGCTCCTCAGAACTCCAATCCGGCTTTGCGCGCGGCGTCGGCCACCGATCGGACCCGTCCGTGATACAGGACACCCCCGCGATCGAACACCACACGCGTGACGCCCTGCTTCAAGAGGCGTTCGGCGACGACGCGGCCGATGATCTGGGCGCCGGCCAGGTTGCCGCCCCGGGCGCCGTCGCTGAAGAGTGCCTTCACGGTTGGCTCCATGCTCGACGCCGACACGATGGTGCGTCCGGCCAGGTCGTCAACCACCTGCGCGGAGATATGGGCCAAACTCCGCGATACGGCAAGCCGCGGCCGTTCGGAGGTCCCGCTCATGCGCTGCCTCTGCCGCAGGCGGATGCGAGTGCGCCGATCCTTTTTCGTCTTGACTCTCATCGCTTCGTCCGTACGCGCACCTACGCTCCGGTCTTACCCACCTTCTTCTTGAGCACTTCGCCAGTGTAGCGGACGCCTTTCTGCTTGTAGGGGTCCGGTTTGCGCAGGGCACGAATGTCGGCTGCCACCTGGCCCACCCGTTGGCGATCGATGCCGCTCACGGTGATGTGCGTCTGCTTGTCGACCGCAATGTCGATCCCGGCCGGGACATCAAAGTTGATCCGATGCGAGTATCCCAGCGAGAAGACCACCTGCTGGCCCGACACCTCCGCGCGGTAGCCGATCCCGACGATATCGAGCTCCTTCTTGAAGCCTTCGACCACGCCTTGGACCGCGTTCGCCACGAGGCTGCGCGCAAGCCCGTGAAAGTTGCCGACCGTCGTATCGTTCTCCTTGATCGGGCGCGCCACGAGCGTGCCGTCGGTCTCCTCAAACCGGATTCCCGGGGGCACGATCTGTCGAAGAGTTCCCTTCGGCCCCTCGATCTCAACGGCATCGGCGTCCACTCGCACCTGGACCCCGCTCGGTATCGGTATCGGCCTCATTCCTACGCGCGACATGATCGGTGCTCGACTTGCTCGTGGTTCCAGCTGTCCAAGGTTTCACGGTGGCACCGTCACGCCGGAGCGCGCGCCGTCACCAGACGTTGCACAGCACCTCCCCACCAACACCGGCTTTCGAGGCGTCGCGTCCCGTCATCACCCCGCGCGACGTGGTCAGGATGCTCGTCCCCAGGCCCGCGAGGACCGGCGGTGCCTTGTCTCGCGCGAAGTACACCCGACGCCCGGGCCGACTCACCCGCTCGAGCCCGGTCAGCACGCGCTCGCCGCGGGGACCGTACTTGAGATAAATCCTCAGCATGCGTAGGCGCTCGTCTCCACGCGGGTTCGGCAACTCGACCTGCTTGAACCCGAGGATGTAGCCCTCGCCCTGAAGGATGCGCGCGATATCGGACTTCAGGCGCGATGCCGGAATATCAACACGCGGGCGCCGTTCCAGGGTCGCGTTGCGAACCCTCGTCAGCATGTCGGCAATCTGGTCAGCCATAGCACTCCGATCCCAAGCCCGGACCCGTGGCAGCCACGATCCGGGGTGCGGCCACGAGGTCTACCAACTGCTCTTGATGACGCCCGCGACCTCGCCCTCGAGCGCCAGCCGACGGAAGCACAGCCGGCACAGCGCGAACTTGCGAAGATATCCGCGTGGCCGGCCGCACAACCGGCACCGGTTGCGCAGGCGCACCTTGAACTTCGGCGCTCTCAACTCTTTGACGATTTTTGCGGTCGTGGCCATAATCTGTCCGCCTAGTTCTGCCGGAACGGCATCCCCATCAACTGCAGGAGCTTTCGGCCCTCTTCGTCACTGCCAGCCGTCGTGACAACGGAGATGTTCATCCCGCGAGCCGTGTCCACCTTCATGTAGTCGATCTCGAGAAAGATCAGCTGGTCCTTGAGGCCCAGCGTGTAGTTCCCGCGACCATCAAAGCCACGCGGCGATACCCCACGGAAGTCGCGCACGCGCGGCAGGGCAATCGACACGAGTCGGTCGAGGAACTCGTACATCCGCTCGCCGCGCAGCGTGACCATCGCCCCAATGGGCATGCCCTGACGGACCTTGAACTGCGCGACCGACTTTCGTGCGCGCCGCGTCACCGGGCGCTGACCGGTAATACGCGCCAGTTCGTCGGCACCAACGTCGATCAGCTTGGCGTTCTGCGTGGCTTCGCCGAGCCCCATGTTAACGACGACGCGCTCGATCTTCGGCACCGCCATCACGTTGCCGTAGCCGAACTCCTTCTGGAGCGCGGGCACGACCTCGCTCTTGTACCGCTCTTGTAGACGGCTCATTTGTCCACCGCTCCGTCGCACTTGCGGCAGATACGTACCCGACGACCGTCGCCGAGCAGCCGGCGCCCGAGGCGCGTCGCAGCGCCGCACTCGGGGCACACGAGCTGCACATTGGACGCGTGCAACGACGCTTCGCGCTCGACAATGCCGCCCTTCACGTTGGCCCGAGGGTTGGGTCGCGTGTGTCGCTTGATGAAGTTGACACCCTCCACCACGACGCGGTTGCGATCCGGCAGGACCTTCAACACCCGTCCCCGCTTGCCGCGGTCCTTCCCGGCCACGACAACGACGTTGTCGTTCTTGCGAACCGGGGTCTGCAATCGAGACATCTCTGTTCTCAGTTTGTTGCGCTTAAGCCCTAAGCCCTGAGCCTGCAGCCTTCGCGGTTACGCTTACAACACCTCCGGGGCCAGGGAGATGATCTTCATGAACTTGCGTTCCCGTAGCTCCCGTGCGACCGGCCCGAAGACACGCGTGCCGATCGGTTCGTTCTGATCGTCGACCAGGACCGCCGCATTGCGATCGAATCGGATATAGCTGCCATCGCGGCGACGGTGTTCCTTCCGGGTACGCACGATGACCGCCTTCACGACCTGGCCCTTCTTCACCGTCGCGTCCGGAGTCGCCTCCTTGACGGATGCCGTCACCACATCGCCCAAACGCGCGTACCGACCCGTCGCGCCGCCGAGCGGGTTGATGACCGCAATCTTGCGCGCCCCGGAGTTGTCGGCCACGTCCAGGACCGACTGCATCTGAATCATGAGGCTCGCCTAGCTCTCGGCCCGCGTGATGACACGCTTGACCACATAGCGTTTGCGACGACTCAGCGGACGCGATTCGACCATCGCGATCCGATCGCCGACCTTGGCGCTGTTCTCGGCGTCGTGCGCCATGAACGTCGATGTGCGACGTTGCGTTTTCCCATAGAGGCCATGCCGCACTCGGCGCTCCACGGCCACGATCACACCGCGGTCCAGCCTGTCGCGCACGACGACACCCACGACCTCTCGCTGATTACCCATCGCCCTCCCCCGAGGCCGCCAGCTCCCGCTCGCGGAGCAGGGTCTTGGCCCGGGCCCGGTCCTTGCGCAACGCGCTCATCTTGTGCGGCGCGTCCGTCTTTCCCATCGACTGCTGCAGTCGCAGCCGGAACACCTCGTCGTCGAGCTCGCGGACACGCTGGACGAGATCGTCGCTCCCCAGCTCCCGCAGATCGTCAATCTTCGCCATCACACCCGCGCCTCGCCGAACCGCGTGGCGAACTTCGTGTGAATCGGCAGCTTCGCTGCTGCAAGGCGCATCGCCTTTTCAGCGTCTGCCGCGCTGACCCCCTCCATCTCGAAGAGGATCCGGCCAGGGCGCACGACAGCCACCCACTGCTCCGGCGCGCCCTTCCCTTTGCCCATCCGGGTCTCCTGCGGCTTCTTTGTGATCGGCTTGTCGGGAAACACGCGCACCCAGATTTTCCCGCCGCGCTTGATGAATCGTGTCATCGCCACACGGGCGGCCTCGATCTGCCGATCGGTAATCCAGCAGGGCTCCATCGCCTTCAGGCCATAGTCGCCGAACGACACCGTCGAGCCGCGCCAGGCCTTGCCCGCCATGCGCCCGCGGTGCTGCTTCCGATACTTGACCTTCTTCGGCATCAACATGATGCGTCCCCTGGGCCCCGTGGTCGCCGACTACACGCGCGCGCCACGCCGCGGGGCTCGATACTCCTCCTCGCGACCCACCTGCGGCAAGAGGCGCTCGCCCTTGTAGAGCCATACCTTGACGCCAACGACGCCGTAGGTCGTCCGCGCCTGCCCGAACCCGTAGTCGATATCCGCACGCAGCGTCTGCAGCGGCAACTGGCCATTCAGATACCACTCGGACCGCGCGATCTCGGCACCGTTGAGGCGGCCGCCCACACGCACCTTGATGCCACGGGCGCCGAACCGCAGCGCCGACTCCACCGCTTTTCGCATGGCGCGTCTGAACGCGACGCGCTTCTCGAGCTGCAGTGCGACCGACTCGCTGATCAGCTGGGCATCGAGCTCCGGCTTCTGAATCTCCTGGATATTGATGAACACCTGGCGGTCGGTCCGCTTCTGAATCTCCGTCTTCAGCTTGTCGACCTCGGTGCCCTTTCGCCCGATGATGATGCCCGGCCGCGACGTGTAGATGTCCAGCTTTAACATGTTGGCCGCGCGCTCGATTTCGATCTTCGAGACCCCGGCATGCGCGAAGCGTTTCTTCAGATCACGTTTGAGGGCGAGGTCCTCGTGCAGCAGCTTGGCGTAATCGCGGTCGGCGTACCATCGCGATCGCCAGGTCTTGTTGAACCCCAGGCGGAATCCGATTGGATGAACCTTCTGTCCCATGAGCGTTGTGACCTCGTGTCCGGCTAGTCCGCCGTTGGCGCCTTCCTCGTCTTCTTGCCGGCAGCGCGAGCCTTCGTCGCCGCGCGCGCTGCTCCCGTCGTGGCGCCGCTCGCGCTCTTGGCCCCACTCGGCGGTCGGCGCGCGGTCTTCCGCGACCGTTTGTGCTTCACCCGCTTGGTGGCGCGCCTGGCACCAGACGCTCCTTTGCGCCGCTTCGTTGTTCCGCCTTCGGCGCCCGCCGGCTCGCCGACGGTCACCACTGTGGCGGACTCGGGCCGCTCTCGCACGACGACCGTCAGATGCGCCGTACGCTTCACGATGCGGAACGCACGGCCCATCGGCGCCGCGCGGATGCGCTTCAATGACGGGCCCTGGTCCGCGTGGCACGCCCCGACATACAGACGATCGACATCGCCGCTCCCACCTTCCCGCTGACTGGCGTTCGCGACGGCTGACCGCAGCGCCTTCTCGATGTCCTTGGCCACGCCCTTGCGCGCGAATCGGAGTGTGGCCAGCGCCGTGTCGACGTCCCGTCCACGAATCAGGTCGAGCACAAGCTTGGCCTTGTGGGCTGACGTCCGTACATACCGCGACGTCGCCCGCCCCTCGATCATCGAGGACCTCCGGACTTGGCGACCGACGCGGCCTTCTCGCTCTTCGTCGTATGTCCTCGAAACAGCCGTGTGGGCGCGAACTCGCCGAACTTGTGGCCCACCATGTTCTCGGTGACGTAGACGGGGATGAACCGCTTCCCGTTGTGAACGGCGACGGTGTGTCCCACCATCTCGGGCACCACGGTCGACCGCCGCGACCACGTCTTGATCACTTTCTTGTCGCCGCTCCGATTCATGATCTCGATCTTCTCGAGGAGCGGCACATCGACGAACGGTCCCTTCTTCAACGAGCGGCTCATGATTCGCGTCCCTATCTCGACCGCTTCTTCTTCCGCGACACGATGAAACGATCCGACGGCTTCTTCTTTCGGGTCTTGTACCCCTTGGTCGGCATGCCCCAAGGTGATACTGGATGCCGCCCGCCCGCCGCATGCCCCTCACCGCCGCCCAGCGGGTGGTCCACCGGGTTCATCGCGTTGCCGCACACGTGCGGTCGACGCCCGCGCCACCGTTGACGACCGGCCTTCCCGATTCGGACGTTCTCGTGGTCGACGTTGCCCACCTGACCGATCGTGGCGAGGCACCTCGGCATGATGAGTCGGGTCTCCCCGGACGGCAGACGCACGGTCACGTACTTACCTTCCTTGGCCACGACCTGCACGGATGACCCGGCGCTGCGGGCGAGTTGGCCGCCCTTCCCAGGTCGCAATTCGACGTTGTGCACCTGAGTCCCGAGGGGGATGTTCGCAAGCGGAAGGGCGTTCCCAGGCAGTATGTCCACCTTGTCGCCCGAGATGACCGAGTCGCCGACCTTCACGCCGACCGGATGCAAGATGTATCGCTTCTCGCCGTCCGCATACGTCACGAGCGCGATTCGCGCCGAGCGGTTGGGGTCATATTCGACCGTCGTCACCGTGGCCGGAATGTCGCGCTTGCTTCGCTTGAAATCGATCACGCGATAGGCTCGCTTGTGGCCGCCGCCGCGCCACCACATGGTCACCTCGCCGCGATTGTTTCGCCCGCCGGACTTCTTCAACGGACGGATCAAGGGCCGGTGTGGCCTATCGGTCGTGATCTCGTCGAACGTCTGCACCGTCTGGAATCGACGGCCTGCCGAGGTCGGTTTATATTTGCGAATGGCCATCGTACTGCTCGGTGATTGCTCCGGAGTCCCTAGGCGCCTTCGAGGAAGTCCGGCACCTGCTCGCCCGCACGCAGGCGAATATAGGCCTTCTTCCAATCCGGCCGCTGCCCGGCGAAGCGCCCCTGGCGCTTGACTTTGCCATGCGCGATGGACGTGCGCACCTCGGCGACCTTCGACCCAAACAGCTGCTCGACTGCCCGCCGAATCTCGATCTTCGTAGCGCGCAGCGCGACCTCGAACACGAGGATCTGGCCGCCTTCCCTCAAGAGGGTCGACTTCTCCGTGATGATGGCGCGCCGAATGACCTCGGTCTGCTTCATGACGCCAACACTCGGGCCAAATGATCGACCGCGGCTCGACTGATAATTAGTTGCCGGGCGGCGACCACATCCCTGGCGGTCAGCCGTTGCGACGCGACCACTCGCACGCCGCAAAGATTACGTGTCGCGCGTTCGAGGTTGCCGTCCGGCCGGACGTCGACCAACACCACCTTTCGAGTCACGCCGAGCCGAGCGAGGAACGCGGCGGCCTGTCGCGTCTGGGGGCCGTCAGGGTCGATCGCAAAGGCGTCGAGTACGATGACGCGCCCCTCCGCCAACCGCTGCTGCAGTGCGGCGCCAAGGCCGGCGCGCACCACTTTCTTGGGCAATCTGTACCCGTAGCTTCGCCGCTGTGGACCAAACACCGTGCCGCCCGTCCGCCAGAGCGGATTGCGCGCTTCACCGACACGGGCGCGCCCAGTGCCCTTCTGGCGCCAGGGCTTCTTGCCCGTGCCTCTCACGCGCCCCCGCGTCTTGGTGGCGTGCGTGCCGCGGCGTCGGCCGGCCTGCTCGTGGACGACGGCCTCCCAGACCAGTCCCGCGCGGACACGACCGCCGAAAACCTCGTCGCTCATCTGGAGCGAGTCGACCTTCTCATTCTCGGCGTTGACCACGTCGATCGTCATCGGCCCTTCTTCTTCTTCTTCTTCGCATCGTCCGCTGGCGGCGGGGCGGGCTCACGCCTCGGCGCGACCGCCTTACGGATGACGACGTATCCACCAGGCGCGCCCGGAATGGCGCCCTTGACGACCAGCCGATGGTTGTCGGCGTCGACCTCGATGACGCGAAGGTTGCGCACGGTGACGCGCACGCCGCCCATGCGACCGGGCGCCCGCATTCCCTTGATTACCCGCGACGGATAGGACGACTGGCCGATCGAGCCGGGCGCGCGGTGGAACATCGAGCCGTGTGTCGCGCGGCCTCCACTGAAGCCGTGGCGCTTGATGACACCCTGGAACCCTCGGCCGCGACTCACACCGCAGACGTCGACCTGATCCCCCGCGGCAAACACCGACACGAGCACCTGCTCGCCCGCCTTCGGGGCCGCGCCTGCATCGTCGATCCTGATCTCCTGGCGCACGCGGGTGGGTGGCACCGCGGCGCGCGCGTAGGCACCGGCAATCGGCTTGGACACGCGCGGGACCCGGTCCTCGACAAGGCCGAGCTGAACGGCCTCGTATCCATCGCGGTCCATCTGTTTCCGCTGCACCACCACGCAAGGACCGGCTGTGAGCACAGTCGCCGGCTGCGATGCGCCGTCGGCGCCGAACACCTGCGTCATCCCGATTTTCCGTCCGATAATTCCGGTCATCATCGCCGTCGTTCCCAGCCTCGGGGCTCAGCGCCGACTAGCTATGCTCTTTCCCGAACGCTTTGATCTCCACGTCGACGCCGGCCGGCAAGTCGAGCTTCATGAGTGCGTCGACCGTCTGCGGCGTCGGCTCGAAAATGTCGATCAGCCGTTTGTGCGTGCGAATCTCGAATTGTTCACGCGACTTCTTGTCCACATGCGGCGAACGCAACACGGTCCACTTGTTCTTCTCCGTGGGGAGCGGGATCGGGCCGGCGAGCCTCGCGCCGCTCCGGCGCGCGGTGTCGACGATCTCTGTCGTCGACTGGTCCAGCACACGATGGTCGTAGGCCTTCAAGCGGATCCGAATCTTGTCACTGAACGTTGCCATGTGCGCGAGTGCTCCTGTATGCGAATACGCCCGTTCCCCAGCACCCTGTCTTACGTCTTATGTCTTACGCACGCACCCAAGGGCGTTCTTGCCTAAGACCTAAGACTTGAGACCTAAGACCAAGGCAACGCTCCTATTCCACAATCTCCGTAATCGTCCCCGAGCCGACGGTCTTGCCGCCCTCGCGAATCGCGAACCGCAGCCCCTTCTCCAGCGCCACCGGCGTGATCAACTCCACGCTGATGCTCACGCTGTCGCCCGGCATCACCATCTCCACGCCGTCCGGCAGCTGCGCCACCCCCGTCACGTCCGTCGTCCGCAGATAAAACTGCGGCCGATAGCCCCCGAAGAACGGCGTGTGCCGCCCGCCCTCGTCCTTTGTCAGCACATACACTTCGCCCTTGAACTTCGTGTGCGGCGTGATCGACCCCGGCTTCGCCAGCACCTGCCCCCGCTCCACGTCGTTCTTTTCCAGCCCCCGCAGCAGCACCCCGATGTTGTCCCCCGCCACACCCTCGTCCAGCAGCTTCCGGAACATCTCCACCCCGGTCACCACCTTCTTCTGCGTCTCCGCAAACCCCACAATCTCGATGTCTTCCCCCACCACCACCTTGCCCCGATCCACCCGGCCCGTCACCACCGTCCCCCGCCCCGAGATCGAGAACACGTCCTCGATCGGCATCAGAAACGGCTTGTCAACGTCCCGCTCCGGCAGCGGCACATACGCGTCCACCGCCGCCATCAGCTCGTCCACCGATTTCTCCCCGGCCGCGTCGCCTTCCAACGCCTTCAGCGCCGACCCCTGCACCACCGGGATGTCGTCCCCCGGGAACTCATACGAGCTCAGCAGCTCCCGCACTTCCAGCTCCACCAGCTCCAGCAACTCCGGGTCGTCCACCGCGTCCACCTTGTTCAGAAACACCACCAGCCACGGCACCCCCACCTGCCGCGCCAACAAGATGTGCTCCCGCGTCTGCGGCATCGGCCCGTCCGTCGCCGCCACCACTAGAATCGCCCCGTCCATCTGCGCCGCGCCCGTGATCATGTTCTTGATGTAGTCCGCATGCCCCGGGCAATCCACATGCGCGTAGTGCCGGTTCGCCGTCGTGTACTCCACATGCGCCGTCGCGATCGTGATCCCCCGCTCCCGTTCCTCCGGCGCATTGTCAATCGAGTCGAACGTCCGCACCGCGTTCGTCGCGTCGTGCTTCGCCATCACTTGCGTGATCGCCGCCGTCAACGTCGTCTTCCCGTGATCGATGTGCCCGATCGTTCCGATGTTCACGTGCGGCTTCGACCGATCGAATTTCTCCTTCGCCATGACTCGATCCCCTATCTCCCTGTGATACGCGCGATGATCTCGTCACTGACGTCTCCAGGCACCGGCTCATACCGGTCGAAGTGCATGGAAAACGTCGCCCGTCCTTGCGTGCGGGACCGTAGGTCGGTGGCGTACCCGAACATCGCCGCCAACGGCACACGCGAGTTAACGATCTGGGTCCCGCCACGCGCCTCCATCGATTTGACCTTGCCGCGCCGGCCGTTCAGATCGCCGATGACGTCGCCCATGAACTCCTCTGGCACGACCACCTCGACGCGCATGACCGGCTCCAGCAGCACGGCGGCGCCTCGGCGCGCGGCAGCCCGGAAAGCCATGGCGCCGGCGACCTTGAACGCCGGCTCTGACGAGTCCACGTCGTGATACGACCCGTCGTACAGCGACACCTTCACATCCTCGATCGGATACCCGGCCAGCACGCCGGTCGTCATCGCGTCGCGGATCCCCTGCTCCACCGGCTTGATGTACTCGCGTGGAATCGCGCCGCGAACGATGTCGTTCACGAACTCGAATCCATGCCCAGGCGGACCCGGCACCACACGGATCTTCACGTGGCCATACTGTCCGCGGCCGCCGGTCTGCTTGACATAGCGCCCCTCGGCGTCCGCGGGTCGCGTCAACGTCTCCTTGTATGCCACCTGCGGTCTGCCGACGCTGGCCACGACCCCGAACTCGCGCTGGAGGCGGTCGACGAGAATCTCGAGGTGCAGCTCGCCCATCCCGGAGATGACGACCTGCCCCGTGTCGTCGTCCGTGTGCACCTGAAACGTCGGGTCCTCAATCGTCAGCTTCGACAGTCCCTGCCCCAGCTTCTCCTGGTCGGCCTTCGTCCGCGGCTCGATCGCGAGGCTGATGACCGGGCTCGGGAACTCCATCGATTCGAGCACGACGGGGTGCTGCGGATCGCAGATTGTGTCACCCGTGCCGACGCTCTTCAGCCCGACGGCGGCGGCGATATCGCCCGCGTACACCTTCTTGATCTCCTCACGCTTGTTCGCGTGCATCTTGAGGAGACGCCCGATACGCTCGGTGCGGCCACGGCCTGACACCGCGATCGACGAGCCCGTCTGCATGACACCGGAATAGACCCGAATAAAGGTCAACTGCCCGACATACGGGTCGGTCATCACCTTGAAGGCCAGCGCCGCGAACGGCGCGGTGTCGTCGGCCACGCGTTCGACGAGGTGGTTCGGTTCGTCCTCGGACGTGCCGGGCGTGATGCCGGTCATCGGCGGGATGTCCGGCGGCGACGGGAGATAGTCGATGACCGCATCGACCAGCGGTTGCACACCCTTGTTCTTGAAGGCCGAACCACACAACACCGGGACGAACGGAGCCTCTTCCTTTCGCACTGACTCGATCGTGCGTCGGCGCAGCGCCGCGCGAATCCCCTCCTCGGGCAGCGCCTCGCCGTGGAGATACTTGTTCAGCAGGTCGTCATCGGTCTCGCTGACTTTCTCGACGAGCTGTTCCCTGAGGTGCATCGCCTGCTCGCGATACTCGCTCGGAATGTCTTCCGTAACGGACTCGGCGCCGAGGGTCTCGTCCTTGTAACGAATGGCCTTCATCGTGACCAGGTCGATGACACCCACGAACCCGTCGTCCGACCCGATCGGCATCTGCACCGCGACGGGGTTGGCCTGGAGCTTGGCACGGATCTGCTCGAGTGTCCCGTCGAAATCGGCGCCGACCCGGTCCATCTTATTGACGAAGCAAATCCGGGGGACCCGATACTTGTCGGCCTGTCGCCACACGGTCTCCGATTGCGGCTCGACGCCACCAACCGCGTCAAAGACCGCGACCGCGCCGTCCAGCACGCGCAATGACCGCTCCACCTCGGCAGTGAAATCGACGTGCCCGGGCGTGTCGATGATGTTGATCCGGTGCTCGCGCCAGAAGCAGGTGGTGGCCGCAGACGTGATCGTGATCCCTCGCTCCTGTTCCTGCGCCATCCAGTCCATCACGGCGGTGCCGTCATGAACCTCCCCGAGCTTGTACGTGATGCCGGTGTAATACAGGATGCGCTCGGTCGTCGTCGTCTTCCCGGCATCAATGTGGGCCATGATGCCGATGTTGCGAGTCCGTTCGAGCGGAACCTGCCTTGACATCTTTCCTGCCACACGCGTCCGGGACTGCGAGTCTCCCGCGCCCCTGGACGAATCGACCGTGATCTCGGCTGTGGTCACTTCGTTACTTAGACGGGGCTTTGCCCCGAACCCCCGCGGCCGCTCCGTGGGGACCCCGAGAGCCCCACTCCGCGCCCGCGAGGCGCGCCGTGCGCGCCATGGCGTTCCCCATCGGGAGTGCGCGAAAGCCCCAAGGCCTGCGACAAGCAGGCCGACTGAACAATGCAGGCCTCCGCGTCGGAGGCCAATAAGGCCTTTACCATCGATAGTGTGCAAAGGCCTTATTGGCCTCCGCCATCCGGTGCGTGTCTTCTCTCTTTTTCACCGAGCCCCCGCGCAAATTCGACGCGTCGATCAACTCGTTCGCCAGCTTCTCCCGCATCGTCTTCCCGTCGCCGCGCGAGCGCGCATATGTGGTCAGCCACCGGATGCTGAGCGAGAGCCGGCGGTTCTGACTGACCTCAATGGGGACCTGATAGTTCGAGCCGCCGACGCGCCGCGATTTGACTTCGAGGCTCGGCTTCGCGCTGTCCACTGCCTTCTTGAAAATCTTGAGCGGGTCATCCCCTGTCCGATCCTTGATGATCTCAAGGCTGCCGTAGACGATCCCCTCCGCGACGCTCCGCTTGCCGTTCTTCATGATCATCCGAACGAACTTGGTCACAAGCGTGCTCTTGTAGACGGGGTCCGCGGGAATCTCACGCTTTGGAACGTCGCGTCTCCGTGGCATCTGGGTGTACCCCTTGCTCCGATACTCGTCGGTCTTAGGTCTTAGGTCTTAGGTCTTAGGCAAGAACGCCCGTTGGTACGTGCTTAAGACATAAGACATAAGACATAAGACATAAGACCTCGGAACGAAGACCTGGGACCTTTCTACACCTTCGGCCGCTTTGCGCCGTACTTGGAGCGGGACTGTTTACGGCCCGAGACACCCACGGTATCGAGCGTGCCCCGCACGACGTGATAGCGAACGCCCGGCAAGTCCTTGACACGACCGCCCCGAATGAGCACCAGCGAGTGCTCCTGCAGATTGTGCCCCTCGCCCGGGATATAGCTGGTGACCTCGATGCTGTTCGTCAAGCGAACTCTGGCGACCTTCCGGAGCGCGGAGTTCGGCTTCTTGGGCGTCTGCGTGAACACGCGCACGCACACGCCGCGTTTCTGTGGGCACCGCTGCAATGCGGGGCTCTTTGTCTTGTTGACCACTCGCGCGCGGCCCTTGCGCACTAGTTGGCTGATTGTCGGCACGTGCACTCCCTATCTAGACGGGGCTCTACGGCTCCACACAAACGGCCTACCTCGACGCCTCGCCGGCCAACACGCGGCGCGGCGGACACGCAGCGAAAAAAGTGGCCTAGGCCTAAAAACCGGCGTCACCGGGACGCCGACTTGGCACCTGTGACCGGTTACCCCTAACTCAGTAAGCTCGTCGTGCGGGCGACCCGCGCTGTTCGACGCGCGGGGACCGTTTGACAGGGGCGTACCGGCGTTCGGTCTACCAACCGGTGCGCTCCTTCAGTCGGGTCGGAGCTAGATAGGGTGTCCCAACTCCGACAAAACCTTTCGACTCTATCACGTGGAGCTAATCACAGCAACCAACTTTTGCCCGCTATTCGCCGCCCCTTTCCAGCGATCCGGGAGGCCGGGGCGATGCCAAGCGCGGTCCACGCGGATCCGCCGATCCGGCTGTCGCCGGTCGGTCGGACGGGGCCATCTGGTTGAGCCCGCCTAGGGCCTGGAGCCGGCTCGCGGAGCCGTCGTCCGACTCCACGAAATACTCCATCTCACGCGCAAGCTCGAGCTCCTCAGGTGACAGCGGCGGCGGCGGCGGCGGCTCATCAGGCTCGATCCTCACCTTGCGATAGAAGTCGAAGCCCGTCCCGGCCGGAATGAGCCGGCCCATCGTGACGTTCTCCTTCAGCCCCCGCAAGTGGTCGACCTTGCCCGAGATCGACGCCTCGGTCAGTACCCGCGTCGTCTCCTGGAAGGACGCTGCCGAGATGAACGATTCGGTCGAGAGCGAGGCCTTCGTGATGCCGAGCAGCATCGGTCGGCCAGTCGCCGGACGGCCCGAGTTGTTGATCACCCGTTCGTTCTCGGCGAGGAAGCGGAACTTGTCGACCTGTTCGTCCACCAGGAACTCCGTATCGCCGACCTCCTCGATTCTGACCCACCGCATCATCTGTCTGACGATGACCTCGATGTGCTTGTCGTTGATCGCCACGCCCTGGAGTCGATAGACCTCCTGGATCTCGTTCACCAGGTAGCTGTGAAGCGCCTTCTCGCCTAGCACGCTCAGGATGTCGTGCGGATTGGATGGCCCGTCCATCAGGGGCTCTCCGGCGCGCACGTGATCCCCCTCCTGCACATTGACGTGCACGCCGCGCGGGAGCGAGTACTCGCGCGGCTCGGCGCCCGCCTCCTCTGGCACGATGATGAGCTTCCGAAGTCCCTTGACGATGCCGCCATGTTTGACGCTGCCATCGATCTCGCTGATGACGGCCGTTTCCCGCGGCTTCCGCGCCTCGAACAGCTCGACCACGCGGGGCAGTCCACCGGTGATGTCCTTGGTCTTGGTGGTTTCCCGAGGAATCTTGGCCAGGACGTCACTCGCGCCGACCGATTCGCCGTTCGCGACCATCAGATGCGCATGCGATGGCATGTGGTACTTGCGCACGACCTTGCCGGCCCGGTTTCTGATCTCGACCGTGGGTTGCTTCTTCTCGTCGGGCGAGTCGACGATGATCAAGCGCATCAGCCCGGTGACTTCATCGGTTTCTTCGTGAACCGTGACGCCTTCGATGATGTCCTTGAACTTCACCGTGCCTGCCTGTTCGGTCAGGATCGAGAACGTATACGGATCCCACTCGACCAGTACCTGCCCGGGTTCGACCTCCTGGCCATCCTTCACACGCAGGTGCGCGCCGTAGACGACCGCGTACCGCTCGCGGTCGCGTCCCTTCGAGTCCTGGACAACCAATGATCCGGTCCGATTCATCACGATGAGCGCGCCGTCCTTCTTCTCGACGACCTGCACACCCTGAAACCTGACCGTGCCGGCGTGCTTGGTCTCGAGCGTCGACTGTTCGGATACGCGCGACGCGGTCCCACCAATGTGGAAGGTCCGCATCGTTAGCTGGGTGCCCGGCTCGCCAATCGACTGCGCGGCGATCACGCCGACCGCCAGACCCAGCTCGACCAGTGTGCCGCTTGCCAGGTCGCGCCCGTAGCAATGCGCGCAGACGCCGCGACGTGACGCGCAGGTGAGCACCGACCGGATCCTGACTCGCTCGATGCCCGATTCCTGGATCTCCGATGCGAGCTCTTCGGTGATCTCCGAGTTGGCCTCGCTGATGACCTCGTCGCTGAACGGGTCGGTCACCGCGTCGAGCGACACGCGTCCGATGATCCGATCGCGGAGGGGCTCGATGATCTCACCGCTCTCGACGATGGCCCGTGCTTCGATGCCGTCGAGCGTGCCGCAGTCCAGCTCCGAGATGATGACGTCCTGCGCCACATCGACCAACCGACGGGTCAGATACCCCGAGTCGGCGGTCTTGAGCGCGGTGTCCGCGAGGCCTTTGCGCGCGCCGTGCGTCGAGATGAAGTAGTGCAGCACGGTCAGGCCTTCGCGGAAGTTGGACGTGATCGGCGTCTCGATGATCTCACCGGACGGCTTGGCCATCAGCCCGCGCATACCGGCGAGCTGGCGGATCTGCTGCTTGCTGCCCCTGGCGCCGGAATCGGCCATGATGAAGACCGGATTGAACGAACGGCCTTCGTCGTCGAGGTCCGCCATCTCCCGAAACATCTCGTCGGCGATCTTTTCGGTGACGTCCGACCAGATGGCGATGACCTTGTTCTTGCGCTCGCCGTTCGTGATCGCGCCCTCGAGATACTGCTGCTCAACCTGAATCACATCAACGTTCGCGCGGTCGACCATCCCGGCCTTCTCCCGTGGGATCACGAGATCGTCGATGCCAATCGATATACCGGACTTGGTGGCGTAGAGGAAACCGAGGGACTTGAGTCTGTCGAGCATCTGGACGGTCAGCTCGAGACCGTGCCGTAGATAGCTGTATTGCACCAGCTGCTGCAACCCCTTCTTTTTGAGCAGGCCGTTCACGAACGGGATGCAGTCAGGGAGCGTCGAGTTGAACACCACCCGGCCGACTGTCGTGTTGACGATCCGACGCTCGACGGTCTCGACCGCCGCATGCAACACGTCCTGATCGTCGCGCCCGACCGTGAGGTCCATGAATTCCCCACTCAGACGCAGCCGGATGGGCGTCAGTGTCTCGACGTCGCCCCCCTCCATGGCGAGCATCACATCCTCGGGCGTCCCGAAGACGCGGCCCTCCCCCTTCGCGCCCGGCTTCGCTTTCGTCAGGTAGTAGCACCCGAGCACGATGTCTTGCGACGGCACCGCGATCGGCGCGCCGTTGGACGGCGACATGATGTTGTTCGACGACATCATCAACACCGATGCCTCGATTTGCGCCTCTGGCGACAGCGGTACGTGCACCGCCATCTGGTCGCCGTCGAAGTCGGCATTGAACGCCGTGCACACGAGCGGGTGGATCCGTATGGCCTTGCCTTCCACGAGCACGGGCTCGAACGCCTGAATGCCCAGTCGATGCAACGTGGGGGCGCGGTTGAGCAGGACCGGGTGTTCGCGGATGACCTCCTCCAGGATGTCCCACACCTCGGGCTCGTACTGCTCGACCATCTCCTTGGCCTGCTTGATGGTCGCGACCATCCCCCGGTCTTCGAGCTTGTTGTAGATGAACGGCTTGAAGAGCTCGAGCGCCATCTTTTTCGGCAGCCCGCACTGGTGAAGCTTGAGCTCGGGTCCGACGACGATGACCGACCGACCCGAGTAGTCGACGCGCTTTCCGAGCAGGTTCTGCCGAAAGCGGCCTTGCTTACCCTTGAGCGTGTCCGAGAGCGATTTGAGCGGCCGGTTGTTGGCCCCTCGCAGCACGCGCCCACGCCGACCGTTGTCGAACAACGCGTCGACCGCCTCTTGTAGCATGCGCTTTTCGTTGCGAATGATGACGTCGGGCGCCTTGAGCTCGATCAGCTTCTTCAGCCGGTTGTTGCGGTTGATGACACGCCGATACAGGTCGTTCAGGTCGGACGTCGCGAAGCGCCCCCCGTCGAGGGGCACCAGCGGTCGCAACTCCGGGGGGATCACCGGGACGACGTCAAGGATCATCCATTCGGGCTTGTTGGTGGACTTCCGGAACGAATCCACGACCCGCAGCCGCTTGGCGAACTTCAGCTTCTTCTGAACCGACGTCTCGCTCCGCATCTTGACGCGCAGCTCATCCGCGAGCGTTTCCACTTCCACCCGCTTGAGGAGCCCCTTGATGGCTTCGGCGCCCATCTGCGCGCGGAACTTGGGGCCGTATTCCTCGCGCGCCTTCCGGAACTGCTCCTCGGTCATCAGCTGATTCGGCTTCAGCTCGCCCTCACCGGGCTCGATCACGACGTAGGCCTCGAAATACAGGATGCGTTCGAGGTCGCGTAGTGAGATGTCGAGCAGGTGGCCGATGCGGCTCGGCAGCCCCTTGAAGAACCAGACGTGGCTGACCGGCGTCGCCAGCGTGATGTGCCCCAACCGCTCGCGGCGCACCTTTGCTTGCGTGACCTCGACGCCGCACTTGTCGCAAATGACGCCACGGTGCTTCATCCGCTTGTACTTGCCGCACAAGCATTCCCAGTCGGTGACCGGACCGAAGATCTTGGCGCAGAACAACCCGTCACGCTCGGGCTTGAACGTGCGGTAGTTGATGGTCTCCGGCTTTGTTACCTCGCCGTGCGACCACGACATGATCTTTTCAGGCGACGCGAGACTGATCCGGATAGCATCAAAATCCACGGTCAATTGGCCACGATCGGCAAAGCTAGGTCGCATGGAGTCCTCTCCTCGGAGTCCGCGGTGCGCCACGGACCACGACTGTTCTCCTACTGCTCAGCACGTTACGCGTCGGTCTCGACATTGGCGGCCGCGACGTCCGACGCCTCGGGCTCCGCGTCTTCGTCGGTCGCCGCCTCGTCGTCTCCATCCAGCCCCAGGAGCTCGATGGGCGGCTTTTTTGTCTTGATCAGATCCACATCCAGGCACAGCGCCTGGAGCTCGCGAATCAACACGTTGAACGATTCCGGCAGGCCGGGTGCGAAAGACGCGTCGCCTTTGACGATGGCCTCATAGATCTTGGCCCGGCCCGTGACATCGTCCGATTTCGCGGTCAGCAGCTCCTGGAGGATGTGCGCCGCACCGTAGGCCTCAAGCGCCCACACCTCCATCTCGCCGAAGCGCTGGCCGCCGAACTGGGCCTTGCCGCCGAGCGGCTGCTGTGTGATCAGCGAATACGGGCCGATCGACCGCGCGTGGATCTTGTCATCGACCAGATGTGACAGCTTCAGCATGTAAATGTAGCCAACCGTCACGTCCTGCTCGAACGGCTCACCCGTCATGCCGTCAAACAGCGTCGACTTGCCACCCTTGGGCAACCCAGCCTGCTCGAGCCAGTCCTTGATCTCCGGCTCGCGCGCCCCGTCGAACACCGGCGACGCGAAGTACAGCCCCAGCGCGTGCGCCGCCCAGCCCAGATGTGTCTCCAAAATCTGTCCGACGTTCATCCGGGACGGCACGCCGAGCGGATTCAGCACGATCTCGACCGGCGTCCCGTCGGGGAGATGCGGCATGTCTTCCTCGGGCAGGATGCGCGCGATCACCCCCTTGTTGCCGTGGCGGCCGGCCATCTTGTCCCCCACCGACAACTTGCGTTTCATCGCGACGTACACTTTGACCAGCTTGATGACGCCCGGCGGCAACTCGTCGCCGCGCCGGATCTTCTCCTTCTTTTCCTCGAACAGCTGCCGGATCACCTCCACCTGACGTTCCGTCCGCTCCTCGAGGCCCCGCAAGTCGCTGTCGAGCCTCGGGTCGTCGGTCGCGATGCGGATCCGGGAGAGGTCGGCGTATGGCATGTCGCGGGCGACGTCGTCGTTGACCAGGGTGCCCTTCGCCAGCAGACGGTTCGCGCCAAACTCGTCGAACAGATCGGCGGCCAGTGTCTGGCCGGCGAGCATCACGAGGACACGCTTCTTGACCTCGTCGTGCAGGATGCGAATCTCGTCCTGCAGGTTCTTTTCCATGATCTCGAGCTCTTCGGCCTCGATGGCCTTCGCCCGATCGTCCTTTTCGATCCCCTTCCGCGAGAAGATCTTCACGCCGACGACGATGCCCTCGATCCCCGGCGGGCACAGGAGTGACGCGTCGCGGACGTCGCCCGCCTTTTCGCCGAAAATCGCACGCAGGAGTTTTTCTTCTGGGGTCAGCTGGGTCTCGCCCTTGGGCGTCACCTTGCCAACGAGGATGTCGGCCGGCTTGACGTATGCGCCGATCCGGATGATGCCGCTCTCGTCGAGATCCTTGAGAAAGCCTTCCGAGACGTTGGGGATGTCTCGCGTGATCTCCTCCGGCCCGAGCTTGGTGTCGCGCGACTCGATCTCGAACTCCTCGATGTGAATCGACGTGTAGTAGTCGTCCTTGACCATGCGCTCGGAGACGAGAATGGCGTCCTCGAAGTTATAGCCCCGCCATGGCATGAAAGCGACCAGGACGTTGCAGCCGAGCGCCAGCTCCCCAAGCTCGGTGCACGGCCCGTCCGCGAGCACCTGTCCCTTGGCCACCTTCTGCCCCACGCGCACGATGGGCTTTTGATTGATGCACGTGTTCTGGTTGGACCGGCGGAACTTCGTCAGGTTGTAGATGTCCGCCCCCATCTCGCGCGACGCGGCGGCCGTCTCACCTTCGACGCGCACCACGATGCGCTGCGAGTCGACGAAGTCGACGGTCCCGGCGCGCCGCGTCGTGACGACGGCGCCCGAGTCGCGAGCCGTGATGTACTCCATCCCGGTACCGACGAACGGCGCACGGGCGCGCAGCAGCGGCACCGCCTGACGCTGCATGTTCGACCCCATCAACGCGCGGTTGGCGTCGTCGTTCTCGAGGAACGGAATCAAGGACGCCGCCACCGACACGAGCTGCTTCGGTGACACGTCGATGAATTCGATCTTGTCGCGCGGCGCGAGGAGGAAGTTGCCGGCCTGGCGGCACGTGACGCGCTCGTCGACGAGATTGCCCTGGTCGTCCAATCGCGCGTTGGCCTGCGCAATCAGATGTTGGTCTTCCTGCCAGGCGGAAAGATAGAACGAGTGCGGTGCGTAGTCGGCCCCGCGCTTCTTGCGGGTCTTGGCGCTGGCGTTCTCAGCGCTCGCGTGATTGGCTTGCACGATGTCGCCAACGCGGTACTTCGTGCCGCCAGCGTTGGTGATCTCCACGTATTCCACGGCGCGGCCGTCCTTGACCTTGCGATACGGCGATTCGATGAACCCAAATTCGTTAATGCGCGCGTAACACGACAATGAGGAAATGAGACCGATATTGGGTCCTTCCGGCGTTTCGATGGGGCAGATTCGGCCGTAGTGGGTCGGGTGAACGTCGCGCACTTCGAAGCCGGCCCGCTCCCGTGACAACCCGCCGGGGCCGAGTGCGGAGAGGCGGCGCTTGTGCGTGATCTCCGACAGCGGGTTCGTCTGGTCCATAAACTGCGACAGCTGTGACGAGCCGAAAAACTCCCGAATGGCCGCCATGACCGGTTTCGCGTTGATCAGGTCGTGGGGCATGGCCGTGGCCATTTCCTGGTAGACGGACATCTTTTCCTTGATGGCCCGCTCCATCCGCACGAGGCCGATGCGGAACTGGTTCTCGAGCAGCTCACCGACCGAGCGCACACGCCGATTGCCGAGGTGGTCGATGTCATCGACGTTGGTTGGATTACGCCGCAGCTTCAGCAGGTATTTGATGACCTCGT
Source organism: Vicinamibacterales bacterium (assembly GCA_965197395.1). Lineage (GTDB taxonomy): Bacteria > Acidobacteriota > Vicinamibacteria > Vicinamibacterales > UBA8438 > CAZYFH01. The sequence goes on from OZ240205.1 coordinate 214,333, forward strand.
AGAAGTCCTGCGGGTGCAGCACCTTTTCGTCGAGTGGGGTATCCAGCCCCAGCTTGGTGTTGAGCTTGAGACGGCCCACACGAGAGAAGTCGTATTTCTGCGGGTTGAAGAACATGTTTTCGAACAGCGACCGCGAGCTGTCCAGCGTCGGGGGGTCGCCAGGGCGCAGGCGCCGATAGATCTCGATCAGCGCCTCCTCATGGGTGCGGATGGCGTCCTTTCGAAGTGTCGTCGACAGCACCACGCCCACCTCGTCGGGCTCCGGGAAGAAGACTTCGATCTCCGGGATCTGCTTCTCTTGCGCCATCGAGATGATGCGGGGCGTGACCTCCTCGTTGGCCTCCAGCACGACCTCGCCGGTCGCGGGGTCGACGACGTCCGCCGCGGCGAACGCGCCTTCGAGCTCTGCATCCGAGATTTCGACCGACGCCACACCGGCGGCCCTCAGCGCCTCAATCGCGGCCCGCGTCACCTTCTTCCCGGCACGAATCGTCACGTCCGAACCCGGCACCTGGAAAACCTTCGCCGCGCGACGGCCAGCCAGCGTGTCACTCACCGCCCACGCCAGGGACGCACCGTTCGTCGCGATCCGCTCCACGGAATAGAACGAGCGGATGATCTCGTCCGCCGTGCGCAGCCCGAGCGCGCGCAGGAACACGGTGGCCAGGAACTTCCGTTTTCGGTCGATGCGCACGTAGACGAGATTCTTGGCGTCGTACTCGAACTCCACCCATGACCCGCGATAGGGAATGATCTGGGCGACGAACGAGGCCTTGTCCTCCGAGTGAAAGAACGCGCCAGGGGAGCGGTGCAGCTGTGAGACGATGACGCGCTCGGTGCCGTTGATGATGAATGTCCCGTTGTCGGTCATCAGTGGGATGTCGCCGAAGTAGACCTCTTGCTCCTTGATATCGCGAATCGTCTTGACGCCGGTCTCGGGGTCTTTGTTCCAGACCACGAGGCGGATCGTGACCTTGAGTGGCACGGCGTAGGTCATGCCGCGCTCTTGGCACTCTTCCACGTCGTACTTCAGTTTCAGACTGACCGTGTTGTCGCAGACGTCGCAGACCACGCCGCGCGCGTTGTTCGCCCGCCCGCACGATCGACACATGACCTCGTGTTCGCCGAGCGGGTCGGCCTCGAGAATGGTCCCGCACCCCTCGCACGGTTGGCGAAGGTGCTGCAAGCCGGTCAAACGACCACACTTACATTCCCAGTTCCCAATCGAGTACTCGATGAACTCGAGCGACGAGTTCTCACGAAAGTCGCTGATGGGAAAGACCGACTTGAACACGGACTGCAGGCCCGAATCCTCGCGCTCGGCCGCCATCCGGTTCATCTGAAGAAAGCGCTCGTAGGACTTCTTCTGGATCTCGATCAGGTTCGGAATCGGAACGGTGGTCAGGATCTTCGAAAAATCGATGCGCTCTCGGTAGACGTTCTTCGGCAGGGTATGCACGGTTGGAATCCTCTACGTCTCGGTCAGTCAGGAAACGGGTCCGACGACGACACGTGCCGAACGCTGCTCCCCGAGCCCCGGCCGGTGCCCACTCGAAGGCGGTGCGGCTCGGGTCTGGGCAAGCAGGGGTGCGTGTCGCGATCGACGTGCCGCGCCGCGCAGGCCAGCCAACGCGGGCCCGGCGTCACTTGATCTCGACGGTCGCGCCAACGTCTTCGAACTTCTTCTGAATCGCCTCGGCCTCGTCCTTCGGAATGCCCTCCTTGACCGCTTTCGGCGCACTCTCGACGAGGTCCTTGGCCTCTTTCAGCCCCAGGCTCGTGACCTCGCGAACGACCTTGATCACGTTGATCTTCTTCGCGCCGATCTCGGTCAAATTGATCGTGAACTCGGTCTGCTCCTCCGCCGCGGCTGCCGCTGCGCCGGGCGCGGCCGCGACCGCCATTGGCATCGCAGCGGCGGCCGAGACACCGAGCTCCTCCTCGAGCTTTTTGACGAGCTCGGACAGCTCCAGAACGGAGATGCCCTTGATGTAATCCACCACCTGATCTTGCGTCACGTCAGCCATGTTCAGCTCTCCTCCGACTTTTTCTTCTCCACCTGACTCAGCACGCTCATCAGGTCTCGTGGTACCGCCGTCAGCACCCGCACGAACTGGGTCATGGGCGCCTGCAACACGCCGAGCAACCGTGCCTGGAGCTCGGGCTTGGACGGGAGCGTCGCCAACTCGGCGACCGCGGACGCCTCGATGGTCTTGCCTTGGACGTGGGCCGCTTTGACCCGCAGCGCAGGGGCCGTCTTTGAGAAGTCCACGAGCGTCTTCGCGAGAGACACCGGATCGTCGCCGCCGTAGGCGACGGCCGTCGTACCGTCGAAGTGCTCCCGCAGGCCCTCGAACGCGGTGCCGTCAATCGCCCGACGCGCCAGAGAGTTCTTGACGACGCGATAGCTCCCCTGCGCCGACCGCACACGGCGGCGGAGCTCGGTCGCCTGTGGAACGTCCAGCCCCTTGAAATCGACGAGGATGACGCTATCGGCACCGCCGAGCGCTGCCTGAAGGTCAGCGACGCGCGACTCCTTCTGGGCTCTAGTGATTGCCATCCGTATATGCCTTCACCGCGCCGTCGCGACGCATATCTCGAAGCCCGGGCCCGTCGCGTCGAGCCTCATGCCTTCGATGCCCCTTCGACGGTCGCGCCGTCGACCCTGATCCCCGGCCCCATCGTCGACGACACCGCCACGCTCCTCAGATACTTGCCCTTGGCCGCGACCGGCTTGGCCTTGATGACGCTGGTCGCCAGGGCCTGCGCGTTCTCGACGAGTTTGTCGGCGGCGAACGACGTCTTGCCAATCGGCGCGTGCACGACGCCGGCCTTGTCCACCCGATACTCGACTTTTCCTGCCTTAATCTCGTTGACCGCCTTCACGACGTCGACGGTGACGGTGCCGGTCTTGGGATTCGGCATCAGCCCGCGTGGTCCGAGGATCCGTCCGAGCTTGCCGACCGACCGCATCATGTCGGGCGTCGCCACGACGGCGTCGAAGTCCATCCACCCACCCTGGATCTTCTCGACCAGCTCGTCGCCACCCACCGTGTCAGCGCCGACGCTATCCGCTTCCTTCTGTTTGTCGGCGTTCGCGATGACCAGCACACGTTTGTGACGGCCAAGGCCGTGCGGCAGCACGACCGTCCCGCGCACCATCTGGTCGGCGTGCTTGGGATTGACTCCCAGCCGCATCGCAACCTCCACCGTCTCGTCGAACTTCGCGTATTTGATGCTCTGGAGGAGCGGGATTGCCTCCTCGAGCGCGTAGAGCTTGTCCTCGACCTTCGCGCGCGCCGTCTCAAAGTTCTTGGCGTGTTGCGACATCGGCTACCCCTCGACCTCGAGCCCCATCGACCGCGCGGTGCCGGCCACGATGTTGACCGCCATATCGAGCGAGTTCGCGTTGAGGTCCGGCATCTTTGTCTTCGCGATTTCCTCGACCTGCTGGCGTGTCACGGTGCCCACCTTGTTTCGATTGGGCTCGCCAGAGCCCTTGGCGATGTTGGCCGCTCGCTTGAGCAGGACTGCCGCCGGCGGTGTCTTGGTGATGAAGCTATACGACCGGTCCGCGTACACCGTGACGACCGCCGGAATGATCAGCCCTTCTTGCGCGGCCGTCTTGGCGTTGAACGCCTTGCAGAAATCCATGATGTTGACGCCGTGCGGCCCCAGCGCGGTCCCCACCGGTGGCGCCGGCGTCGCCTTGCCGGCAGCGATCTGAAGCTTGATCTGACCGATGACCTTTTTCGACATGTCCGCTCGAGGCAGCCTCGCCCTTACATCTTTTCCACTTGCAGGAAATCCAGCTCCACGGGAGTGGCTCTCCCGAAGATCGTCACCATGACTTTCAGTGTGTTCCGGTCGATGTTCACGTCGTCAACCACCCCGTTGAAACTTGTGAACGGCCCTTCGTTGATCCGCACCTGGTCACCCCGCTCGAAGGTGTACTTCGGCTTCGGCTTTTCGGCCGCCACCGTGACCTGGTGCAGGATCTGGTCGACCTCTTCACGCGTGAGCGGCGTCGGTTTCGACCCGGCGCCGACGAACCCGGTCACCTTCGGCGTGTTCTTGACCACGTGCCATCCGTTGTCGGACATGTTCATCTCGACGAGGATGTACCCAGGAAAGAACCGCTTCGAGCTGACCACTTTCTTGCCGGCGCGCATCTCGACCACGTCCTCGGTCGGAATCAGCACCTCGCCAATCTCGTGCTGGAGGGCGTAGGCCTGCACGCGCTGCCGCAGCGAATCGGCAACCTTCTTCTCGAACCCCGAATACGTGTGCACGATGTACCACTGCTTTGTGCTGACGTCGGTCATGAGGCCCCAAAGGTCCGAAACACGACGGTTGAAAGCCGACCAAGCACCAGGTCGATGCCCCACAGATAGACGCCGAACATGATAGACGTCAGGATCACGACCAGCGTGGTTGCCTGGACCTCCTTCCACGTCGGCCATGTGACGCGCTCGAGCTCGTTACGCACTTGCGCGAGAAAGGTGCGGGAGCGCCCCCACCAACCCAGGACACCGCGCACCGCCCCCGGCGTTTCACGCTCGAGCATGGCTGACTTCACGTTGCGGTCCTCGTTCGCGCGTTGCGCGACACCGGGCGTTCGCCGTGAGCATCGCGAGCACTGGCAGGCCAGGAGGGGCTCGAACCCCCAGCCCCCGGTTTTGGAGACCGGTGCTCTACCAATTGAGCTACTGGCCTATGAACTCCGTCTGCTATTTCGTTTCCCGATGCGACGTGTGGCGGCGGCACCAACGACAGTACTTCTTGAACGCCAACCGGTCGGTGGTCTTGCGCTTGTTCTTGGTCGTGTTGTAATTCCGCCGCTTGCATTCGGTGCAGGCGAGGATGACGATGTCGCGCATGGGGGCTCCACTGTCCAGGTCTTAGGCCTTAGGTCTCAGGTCTTAGGCAAGAGCGCCCAGGAGTCGTCCTTAAGACATAAGACATAAGACATAAGACTATTCCACAATCTCCGGGGCGATCTGCTATTCCACAATCTCCGTAATCGTCCCCGAGCCGACGGTCTTGCCGCCCTCGCGAATCGCGAACCGCAGCCCCTTCTCCAGCGCCACCGGCGTGATCAACTCCACGCTGATGCTCACGCTGTCGCCCGGCATCACCATCTCCACGCCGTCCGGCAGCTGCGCCACCCCCGTCACGTCCGTCGTCCGCAGATAAAACTGCGGCCGATAGCCCCCGAAGAACGGCGTGTGCCGCCCGCCCTCGTCCTTTGTCAGCACATACACTTCGCCCTTGAACTTCGTGTGCGGCGTGATCGACCCCGGCTTCGCCAGCACCTGCCCCCGCTCCACGTCGTTCTTTTCCAGCCCCCGCAGCAGCACCCCGATGTTGTCCCCCGCCACACCCTCGTCCAGCAGCTTCCGGAACATCTCCACCCCGGTCACCACCTTCTTCTGCGTCTCCGCAAACCCCACAATCTCGATGTCTTCCCCCACCACCACCTTGCCCCGATCCACCCGGCCCGTCACCACCGTCCCCCGCCCCGAGATCGAGAACACGTCCTCGATCGGCATCAGAAACGGCTTGTCAACGTCCCGCTCCGGCAGCGGCACATACGCGTCCACCGCCGCCATCAGCTCGTCCACCGATTTCTCCCCGGCCGCGTCGCCTTCCAACGCCTTCAGCGCCGACCCCTGCACCACCGGGATGTCGTCCCCCGGGAACTCATACGAGCTCAGCAGCTCCCGCACTTCCAGCTCCACCAGCTCCAGCAACTCCGGGTCGTCCACCGCGTCCACCTTGTTCAGAAACACCACCAGCCACGGCACCCCCACCTGCCGCGCCAACAAGATGTGCTCCCGCGTCTGCGGCATCGGCCCGTCCGTCGCCGCCACCACTAGAATCGCCCCGTCCATCTGCGCCGCGCCCGTGATCATGTTCTTGATGTAGTCCGCATGCCCCGGGCAATCCACATGCGCGTAGTGCCGGTTCGCCGTCGTGTACTCCACATGCGCCGTCGCGATCGTGATCCCCCGCTCCCGTTCCTCCGGCGCATTGTCAATCGAGTCGAACGTCCGCACCGCGTTCGTCGCGTCGTGCTTCGCCATCACTTGCGTGATCGCCGCCGTCAACGTCGTCTTCCCGTGATCGATGTGCCCGATCGTTCCGATGTTCACGTGCGGCTTCGACCGATCGAATTTCTCCTTCGCCATGTGGGTACTCGCTCTGGAAACGTCGTGGTTTGCCGAGCCTCGCTATCTAGACCGGCCTCCGCCTCCGACCGCCAAGCGCCGCGAGCGAAGGCTTACTTTCCGGTCCGCCGTTGCCAAGGCTTCGGCGGACAGCCTGCGATGGCCTGCCAGCCGTAGCTCGCGAGCAACTCGCCGGAAGCGAAGGCTGGAGCCGATGACCGGGCTTGAACCGGTGACCTCGTCCTTACCAAGGACGCGCTCTACCACTGAGCTACATCGGCTAGCGGTCCGATCCCGATGGGCCAAGCCCGAGCGAAAGCTGGAGCGGGAGACGGGGATCGAACCCGCGACCAACAGCTTGGAAGGCTGTGACTCTACCACTGAGTTACTCCCGCCTTCGCGGCTTACCCGTTGCACCCCTCGGCGCTTCGGTGGTAAGCCCGCGTCGACGCTTTCCAGCCGGCCTGCCAGCTGTAGCCCCGACTCATCCTGGCGCGCCAGCCGTAGCTCGCGTCCCACCGGGCGCGAGCAAAGGCTGGTGGCGAGGGGAGGATTCGAACCTCCGAAGCCGCATGGGCGACAGATTTACAGTCTGTTGCGTTTGACCGCTCCGCAACCTCGCCGACGTCAAGCGGCGCATCGACCCCGTACACCGTCAGCGGCACGCAGGCCGACCTCTGCCGTGTAATCTCCTGCCTGGATTGGAACAGCGAGTCCTGCAGCGTAGCTGGCGCCCGCCGTGAAACGCCGAACCCACACACGCTTCCGACGTGCCCCCCTGCGTTCGTCGGCACGGACGCTTCGCCTTCGTAGCCTGTGGAGCTGGCGAAGGGATTCGAACCCCCGACCCGCTGATTACAAATCAGCTGCTCTACCGGACTGAGCTACGCCAGCCGGACGAATTAATTATCTTAGCATGGGGCGTGCCAACCGACAAACCCCTTGTCTTTTCAGACCCGATTTCATGGTCTGGGCCTTTTTTGTCGGTGGTTCACCGGGGTCGGGCGGCCCGCTGACGAACCGCCTCGAACAGCGCAATCCCGGCGGCAACCGACACATTGAGGCTGGACACCCGGCCCTGCATCGGGAGCGACGCCAGCCAGTCACACCGGTCGCGCACGAGCCGCCGCAATCCCCGCCCCTCCGACCCAACCACAAGCGCGAGCGGCACCTTCAAATCGAGGTCATACAGAGACCGGTCCTCGCTCGCATCGAGGCCCACCGTCCACACACCGGCGGCGGCGATCTCGACGAGCGCGCGGCTGATGTTGACCACCGGAGCCAACCGCACGTGGGTGAGCGCCCCCGCCGAGGCCTTCACGGCGGCGCCCGTTGCGGCGGCCGCTCGCCGCGTTTGCAGGACGATCCCGGTGGCGCCAGCCGCTTCCGCCGTGCGTGCGATCGCGCCAAGGTTGCGCGGGTCCTCGATGCCGTCCAGCACGACGAGCAACGGCGCAGATTCCCCCCCCACGAGATCGGCCACGGTGTGCTCAACCGGACGCCGTATCGTCGCGACCACGCCTTGGTGAACGCCACGACCAGACAGTCGGTCGAGTTCTCCGGCCGATACCCGATGCACCGCCACGTCGCGACGCGCGGCCAGCGAACGCAACTCAGTCGCCCCCCGTGTGCGGCCGGTACTGAGGTGTATCTCAGTCACACATCCCGCGCGCAGGGCTTCGAGGACCGGATTGATCCCGAAGACCCTCACCGATCGGTCTCGATCAGGAGGGCGACCGCGTGCACGGCTAGCGCCGCGCCTTGACCGATCGCGTCGAGCCCCTCGGCCGTCTTCGACTTGACGCTGACGCGACCCGACGCGACTCCAAGCACGGCCGCCAGACGATCCCGCATCGCGGGCGTGTGCGGAGTCAGCTTCGGCTGCTCCGCGATTACGACGACGTCGACGTTGCCGACGGCGAGACCACCCTCGCGAACGAGCGCAACCGCCCGTTGGAGCAGATCAAGGCTCGAGGCGCCCTCCCAGCGTGCATCGGTGTTCGGAAACTGCTGGCCGATGTCGCGTTCACCCGCGGCGCCGAGGATGGCATCGGTGATCGCGTGGCAGACGGCATCCGCGTCGGAGTGCCCCGCGAGACCGCGGTCGTGGGCAATCGTCACGCCGCCCAGCACCAGCGCTCGCCCCTCGACCAGGCGGTGTGAGTCGTAGCCGAAACCGATGCGCGGGGGCCGCAGTGCCGCGTCACGCCCCGTCGCCCGCGCCTCTGCGTCCGCGAGGTCGGCCGGTGTCGTCACCTTGATGTTGCCCGGGTCGCCGTCGATCAAGCGCACGGGATGACCCGCACGCTCGACAAGCATGGCTTCGTCGCTGGCGTCCGCGTCGCCCGCCGCATGCGCGACCGCGGCGGCCAGCACCTCGAGCCGAAACGCCTGGGGCGTCTGAGCGAGGTAGACGCGCGCGCGCGGCAGCGTACCGCGCACGAACACCGCCCCGCGCTCCTCGCGACCCTCCTTGACCGTCTCGGTCACCTGGAGCGCTGGGACCGCAGCACCCGTCGCGGCGGCCGCATCGATCGTGCGCGCGATGAGCTCCACCGTGCAGAACGGACGGGCGGCATCGTGCACGACGACGATGTCAGTGCCCGCCGACACGCGCTGGAGACCAGCCGCCACGGAGTCCTGCCGCCGCGCCCCACCGGCAACGACCTCGAGCGGCGTCACCGTCGACAGAAGCGGGGGCGGCGGGGCATTCGCGACATCGGGTGGCAGGGCGACGACGATCTCCCCGACCCGGGGGCTCTCGTCGAAGGGGCGCAACGCAGCGTGGAGCATCGTTCGCGCTCCGAGCCGAAGGAACTGCTTCGGCACGGCGCCGCCAATCCGCGCGCCCCGACCGCCGGCGGCGATGATCGCCGCTACCCGCACGGACCCACCTGTCGTCCCTCCTCACCCTGACGCACCGCGTCGGCCGCCTGCCTCGCGGTGCGGTCTGGGGTCATGGTCCTGTCGCGGGGCTTGTCGCCTGCGCCACGGGCCGGTGCGCGATCCGTCGCTCCGCGTCCGCGACCGTCTCCGAGATCACGGCGTGGGTCCGATCGGCGAGCGCGCGCGCGTCACCACGTGCGAGGCCTTCGGTGACCAGCGGCGCACGCACCACGAGCGCGACGTCGCCGGGGCACGTCATCAAACGTCCTTTCAACATGACGTGCCGGCTCCCGATGACGGCAACGGGAACGACCGGCAGACCGGCTTCGATGGCCAAGAGAAACAGCCCGCGCTTGAATCGCTGGACACGACCATCGCCGCTGCGGGTCCCTTCGGGAAAGACGATGAGGGACGCGCTGCGCCGCATCAGAACGGCCACACGCTTCAACGTGGCGGAGCCGGCATGCGACCGGTCCACCAACAGATGTCCGGAGTATCGCAGGTGCCAGCCCAGCACGGGGAATCGCGCGAGGGACGCCTTGGCGATGATGCGGAGCTGGAAGGGCAGCGTCGCGAACAGGATCGGGATGTCGTAAATGCTCTGGTGGTTGGAGACGAACACATACGACTGGTCGCGCGCGACCCGGTCGTCGACGTTGGCATGCACGCGCACGCCGGTCGTCGCGAGGATCAACCAGGACCAGACGCGCGCGCACCCGTGTGCAACGTGGCCCCGTCGATCGACGAGGACCGACGCCATCGAGAGCGCGCCAAGCACAACCGTGTAGACGGAGATCAAGGGAATGAGCCAGAACACCGTTCGCCACCAATGGAAAGGGGGGAACGACATGGCTACTCAAGCAGCGCCTCCAGCGCCGCCTCCACGGTGTCGACGCCCACCAGGTCGCACGCGACGTCCTGGTCGAGTCCGGGGAGGTCGCCGGCCGGGAGCACGCAGCGGGTAAACCCGAGCTGCACGGCCTCCTTGACGCGTAACCCGGCCCGACTCGCGCCGCGCACCTCACCTCCAAGACCGACTTCACCGAACACCGCGGTCCCAGCCGGAATCCCCCGGTTTCGCAGGCTGGAGGCGACGGCGGCGACCACGCCGAGATCGGCGGCCGGCTCGTTGACCACCAGCCCACCGGCGATGTTGACGAACACGTCCTCGCCCGCAAGGCTGAGCCCCGCTCGCTTCTCCAGGACTGCAAGCAGCAGCGACAATCGATTATGGTCGAGGCCGCTCGCCGTCCGGCGGGCGGTGCCGTATGCGCCCGTGCTGACGAGCGCCTGCACCTCGACCAGAATGGGCCGCGAGCCCTCGACCGAACACACCACTGCTGAACCGGGAACGCTCGCGGCGCGCTCTGCAAGGAACAACCGCGAGGGGTTGGGGACAGGCGTCAATCCGGCACCGGTCATCTCGAAGACCCCGAGCTCGCTCACCGCGCCGAATCGGTTCTTGACCGCCCGCACGACGCGGTGCGCGTGGTGGCGATCCCCTTCGAAGTAGAGCACCGTGTCCACGACGTGCTCGAGCACCTTCGGCCCTGCGAGGCTCCCATCCTTGGTGACGTGCCCCACCAGGAACGTGGGCAGGTCGCGTCGTTTCGCGGTGAACAGCAGGTGCGTGGCGGCTTCGCGCACTTGCCCGATGCTGCCAGGCGCGGATTGGAGCGAGAGCGAGTACATCGTCTGAATCGAATCGACGATGACGAGCGCGGGTCGGAGTCGATCCACTTCCTCGAGGATGCGTTCGAGGCAGGTCTCGGCCAGCAGATAGAGCGGGGGTCGTCCGATACGCAAGCGCTGGCCCCGGTCCTTGATCTGGGGCTCCGACTCCTCGCCCGATGCGTACAGCACCGGCCCGACAGACGTGGCCACGTGTGCGGCGGCCTGCAACAGCAGAGTCGACTTGCCGATGCCGGGCTCGCCGCCCAACAGCACGACCGACCCTGGCACGATGCCGCCGCCCAGCACACGATCGAACTCGTCGAACCCACTGGTGATTCGCTCGCACGCCACCATGTCGACGTCTGCATACGCGCGCGCGGCCGACCGGCCCTGAGCTTGCCCCAGCCCCAGCCCGTAGCGCGTAACATCGGCCTCCGCCGAGACCGGGCGGGCCTGCTCCTCGACCATCGTGTTCCACGCGCCGCAGTCGGGACAGCGCCCGAGCCACTTGCTCGCCTGCGCACCGCAGGTCTGGCAGACGAAGATCGTGTGCGCGGTGGTCGATTTGGGGCCGCTCGGATTGGATTTGGCCATGGCCAGGGCGGTTAGAAGCTAGTGTCCACTAGGCGAGGCCGGCATTATAGACTCGGGCGATCCGGGCACCAGTCCGGCACAGGATCTCGTGGGGCACGGTGCCGATCGCGCTGGCCAGCTCGCAGGCGCCAATTCGGTCGTCACCCTGGTCACCGATCAACACGACGGGGTCGCCCGGATCGGCGGCGACGTCACTCACGTCGATGGTCGCCGAGTCCATCGACACCGCCACGATCGGGGCGCGTCGGCCGCGAACGAGCACGTAGGCCGTCCCGGCCAGACGGAGGTCCAGACCGTCGGCATACCCAGCCGGGACGAGCGCCACGCGCGTTGGCCGTGAAGCGGCGTATCGGGCTTCGTATCCGGCGGTCTCACCGGCGCGCATCCCTTTGACCGCCACGATCCGGCTTCGCAGCGAGAGAACGGGCGTCACGGCGAGGGCGGTCTCGAGTGACGGCGGGGTGACACCGTAGAGCAGCAATCCGGGCCGAACCGCGTCGTACCACGTCCGCGGGTCGCGCAGCAGGGCGGCGCTGTTGGCTGCATGACACCAGGCACCGCGCAGGCCCAGCTCATGGAGTGTGGCGCGCGCCGCCTCGAAGCGCGCACGCTGCTGATCGAACAACGGATGGGTCGCGCGCTCCGCGGTGGCGAAGTGCGTATATACGGCGTCGATCTCCAGCGGGCCGCCCCGCACGAGATCGGGCAGCGTCTCGCCGAGATTGTCGTGGCGAAAGCCGAAGCGGTTCATCCCGGTATCGACCTTGACGTGCACGCGGAGCTGGCAGTCGCGCGCGGTGGCAGCCGCCGCGAGACGGCGCGCGGCGCCGGGTGACGACACCGTCGGCGTGAGGTGGTGGGCGAAGACCCCATCGAGATCGCTGACACTGAGCGCCCCGAAGACGAGCACCGGGGCCCGCACCCCGGCCTCGCGGAGCTGCACGCCTTCCTCGATATCGGCGCACGCCAGCATCAGGCGATCGCCTGCGCCGGCCGCAGACTCGAGCGCCCGGGCGACCTCCACAGCGCCATGGCCATACGCGTTCGCCTTGATGACGGCGATAACGCGCGGCGGAGCGGCCGCGGTGCCGCGGGCGAGGTGCCGCTGAATGACCCGATAGTTGGAGACGAGACGGTCCAGGTCGACGAGCGCGTGGGTCGGCCGGATCACGGCTGGTTTGTGCAGGTCCCGCCCTTCGACGGCAAGGCGCGCACAGCGCGCCTCGCGACCGCGGAGCGGGGCTCTCGGGGTCCCCGCGCAGTGGGCGCGGGGGCTTGGTGCGCAGCCCCATCTCCCCAAAGGCGCGCACGGCGCGCCTCGCGACCGCGGAGCGGGGCTCTCGGGGTCCCCGCGTAGCGGGCGCGGGGGCTTGGGGCGAAGCCCCATCTAAGTATAGTCGCGCGTCAGGCTCTGAAAGCGCGTTTGCTGCTTGATAAACGCCAACTTGACAGTGCCGGTTGGGCCGTTGCGCTGCTTACCGATGATGATCTCCGCGAGATTCTCGTTTTCGGGGGTCTCCCCGTACATCTCCTCGCGGAAAATGAACATGACCACGTCCGCGTCCTGCTCGAGCGCGCCCGACTCACGCAGGTCGGCCAGCTGGGGTCGACGATCCGCGCGCGACTCCGGCGCCCGACTCAGCTGTGACAGCGCCACGACCGGGACATTGAGCTCCTTGGCGAGGCCCTTGAGCGCCCGCGAGATCGACGCGAGCTCCTGCGTCCGGTTTTCGAAACGCCCCCGGCCCGCCATCAACTGGATGTAGTCGACGATGAGCAGATCGAGCCCGTGCTCGGCCTTGAGGCGACGCGACTTCGCGCGCATCTCGAGCACGCCGATCCCAGCCGTATCGTCGATGTAGATCCGCGATTCCGACAGTTGCCCCATGGCGGTCGACAGGTGGCCGTAGTCGGCCTCGCTGAGGAGACCGGTCCGAAATCGATGGGAGTCGACCTGCGCCTCGGTGGTCAGCATGCGCATGAAGAGCTGCTCTTTCGCCATCTCGAGGCTGAAGAAGCCCACCGTCTTGTCAGTCTTCGTGCCGATGTGCTGCGCGACGTTGAGGACGAAGGCCGTCTTGCCCATCGACGGCCGCGCGGCCACGATCACCAAGTCGGCCGGCTGGAGACCCGCCGTCAGGTTGTCGATGTCGGCAAAGCCCGTTGGCACCCCGGTGACCAGGCTCTTGTGGGCCTGCAGCTGCTCGATGGTGGTGAAGCTGTCCTGAACGAGGGCGCTTAGTGGGACGAAGCCAGCATGGACACGGTCTTCGGCGATCGAGAAGATCTCCTGCTCCGCCCGATCCAACACCGTCTCGGCGTCCTGCTCGGCCTCGTACGCCGTTGTGACGATCCTATTGGCGGAATAAATCAGGTTGCGGAGCGTCGCCTTCTCCTTGACGATCCGCGCGTAGTGCTCGACGTTGGTTGAACGTGGCACACCGTCGGCCAAGGCCGACACATACGCCGGTCCACCGACGTCGTCGAGGTCGCCGGCCCGATTCAACTCGTCCTTGAGGGTGACGAAGTCGATCGCTTGGCCCCGCTCGTTGAGACCGACCATCTTGTCGAACACGCGCCGATGGGCGTCCCGAAAGAAGTCCTGGGCGTCGATCAGCTCGGCCGCGACATTGAACGCGTCGTTGTGGATAAGGATGGCGCCGAGCACGCACCGCTCCGCCTCCAGGTTGTGCGGAAGCGGCCGCTCGACCGCAGCGACGGCTTGGTTGGCCATCTCGTCACCCGTCCCTACGGTCCGTGGAGACCCAGGGCGGAAGTACGTGACATCCTGGCCGCGCCCTACGACGCAGGTGGAGGTTCGGCCGCTGTGGCTTCCCTCACGACCTTGACTGTGAGCTCCACGGTCACGTCGCGGTGCAACCTGACGGGAACGGCATACTCGCCCAGCGCCTTGATCGGCTCGGTCAGCGTGATCTTCCGCTTGTCGAGATCGACCTTCTGTCCCTCGAGACACTCGGCGATGTCGGCCGAGGTAACGGACCCGTAAAGCGTGTCCGTCTCCCCGACGCGACGCGCGATGACGCACTCGACCGCCGCGATGCGGTCTCCGATGCTCTGTGCCGCACGGCGCTCGTCGGCTTCGCGCGCCTCGGCGACTTCACGCTCGCGTTCGACCTGGCGTCGATTGGCGTCTGTGACGGGCAGCGCGAGCTTGCGCGGCAGCAGATAGTTGCGTGCATAGCCGTTCGCCACGCTCACGACTTCACCGCGGCGGCCCAGGTTGTCGATCGTTTCTCTGAGGATGATCTCCATCGGCGTCCTGCCCCTACGCTATTCAGTGACGTATGGGATGAGCGCGAGTTGCCGCGCGCGTTTGACCGCGGTCGTCAGCTTGCGCTGGTGTTTGGCGCAGGTGCCGGAAATGCGGCGCGGCTGGATCTTTCCGCGCTCCGGAATCGCCATCATCATCACACGCACGTCCTTGTAATCGATGTAGTCGGTCTTGTCGACGCAGAACCGGCACACCTTGCGCCGACGAAACCCACCGCGGCGGAATGCACCGCCACCGCCAGCAGCGCCACTGCCACTGCGACCGCCACTGGACCTGGACCCACGACGCCCGCCGCGATCATCACTCATGACTTCACCTCCGCCGGCGGTACGGCTGCCGCATTACCTGACGCTGTCCCCGGTGCCCCATCGCCCGAAGGCGCCGCGGGTTGCGCATCGACTGCCGGTTGGGCATCTCCGGCCGGCTGAACCTCCGCGGCGGGTTGGACATCCGCGGGCAGTTGGGCATCCACGGGCGCCGCCGCCGCGGGCAGTTGGGCATCCACGGGCGCCGCCGCCGCGGGCAGTTGGGCATCCACGGGCGCCGCCGCCGCGGGCGGTTGGGCATCCACGGGCGCCGCCGCCGCGGGCGCGACCCCCTTGGCGGCACGGCGGCGCTGAACCTTCGCTTGACGGCGATCCCGCGCCCGCTGGGCCTTGCGTAGATCCTCGTCGACCCTCACCACCAGATGACGCAACACTTGATCGTGCACCCGCAGGCGGCGGTCAATCTCGCGGACCATCTCGCCCGGCCCGTTGATCAGCTCGAGCACATACGTCCCCTCGCGGTGCCGGTTGATCTCGTACGCGAGTCGGCGACGACCCCAATTATCGGTTCGTTCGATCTGACCGCCCATCTTCTCCGCGATCTCCGTGATCTGCACGTGCATCGCGGAGACGCCTTCCTCATCCGTCTCCGGGCTGACGATGTAGACAAGTTCGTATTGCCGTGATTCACTCATCGGTCTCCTTTCGGACTCGACGGCCACCCCGAGGTGGCAAGGAGCGTTCTACCCGTGTTCGTGACCGCGTCGGCGCTAGCAGCCCGTGGCGACAGTCCCGAGGCATTGGACCGCCGACGCATCCCGCCGCGACGTCTCGGTGCAACGCGGCACTTTCACCACGGGGCGGCTAGTGGACTGTAACAGTCGACTAGTCCGGCCCGGCCTCTTCCTTCCGATTGAAGCGGTTCATCATCACATCGACCCCGTCGCCGACAAACGTCTCGACAGCATCGGCAGCGCGTCCGATGGCGGTCGCAATCTCCTCCCGTTCCGACTCGTCAAAGCGCGCGAGGACATGATTCGCCAACGCACGCCGCGGTTCGCCGCGACCGACGCCGATACGCAACCGCGCGAACGTGTCGGCACCGAGCGACTCGATGACCGACGCGAGACCGTTGTGTCCCCCGTCCGAGCCGCCCGAACGTGCGCGGAGCCGGCCCAGGGGAAGGTTGGCATCGTCGGTCACCACGAGCATGTCGCCGACCGCGATGCGGTAGTACCGCATGAGCGCCGTCGCGGCACCCCCGCTCCGGTTCACGTAAGTCAGCGGCTTGGCCAGCATCACGTGTGCGTCGGGTCCACGCTGGCGCGCCATGACGGCTTCGGTCGGACTCGATTCGAACGCCAGGTCGAGTCGCTGCGCGAGCTCGTCGACAACCTCGAATCCAACATTATGCCGCGTGCCGAGGTACTTCGAGCCAGGGTTTCCGAGCCCGATGATCAACTTCACGCGGCCTGTTCCAGTTCATCAATCGGACGGGGCCTAATCCCCGGCGGGCTCTCCGCCCTCGGTCTTGCCCTTCTTGGCCGCCTCCGCGTCGCCGCCCTCGCCGTCCGCCGCTTCCGCTTCCTCTCCCTCGGCCGCCTCGGCTTCAGCCTCTTCTTCCTCCTCGACCTTCGGCGGAATTACGTGCACCAACAGCGTGTCGGGCTCGCTGACGGGGGTCCAGGTCGCACCCTCGACCACGTCGCGAAGCCGGATGCCATCGCCAATCATCAGCGCGCTGACGTCGACCTCGATGTGCTCGGGGATCTCCGCCGGCATGCACTCAACCTGCACGTCGCGACTCACGAAGTCGACGAGCCCCCCCTGTTGCTTGACCCCGGCAGCCTCGCCCGTCAGCGTGACGGGCACGGTCACCGTGATCACCTTGTCCATGGCCAGTCGATAGAAATCGATGTGCAGCAGGTCGTCGGTGAACGGATCGAGTTGAAACTCCTTGACCAAGACCTGGCTGGACGCACCCCCGTCGAGTGCCAGGGCAATCAAGGTGTTGACACCGGACTCGGATGTGAGGATGCGTAGCATCTCTTTTGGGTCGACGGCGATTGCCCGCCCTTCGCGCGTCTCGCCGCCATAGATCACGGCCGGCACCCGCCCGTCCCGCCTCAGCCGTCGTGCGGCGTTCTTCCCCCTGGTGTCGCGGGAAACCGCCGCCAGCGTCGCTTCCATGCTCGCTCCCTCAATCGCGGAGATGTCCGTCAGACGAACAACGACGACACGGATGTCTCCTGATGAATGCTCTGGATAGCCTTGCCGAGCAGTCCTGCCACCGACAGCACGTGGACCTTGTCCGACCCGGCGAACTCGTCCCGCAAGGGGATCGTGTTCGTCACGATCAACCGCTCGAGCGCGGAGTCGGAGATCCGCTGGTGGGCGGGACCAGACAGCACCGCGTGGGCGGCGCACGCCAGCACGCGCGACGCCCCGCTGTCGCGTAGCGCGCGCGACGCCTGCTGCAGCGTGCCTGCCGTATCGACCATGTCATCCACGATGATGCACACACGCTCCGCGACCTCGCCCACGACGTGCAGCACCTCGGCATGACCGTCCTCGGATCGGCGCTTGTCGATGATGGCCAGGTCGGCGTCGAGCCGCCTCGCGTACGCCCGCGCGCGCTCCACGCCACCCGCATCGGGCGACACGATCGTCAGGTCGTCCCGGTTAGCGTCCCGGGAGAGGTGCTCGATGAACACTGGCGCGGCAAACAAGTGGTCGACGGGGATATCGAAGAAACCCTGGATCTGGGCCTTGTGCAGATCCATGGTCAGCACGCGGTTCGTGCCGGCCGCGCTCAGCAGGTTGGCGACGAGCTTCGCGGAGATCGGCACGCGCGGCTTGTCTTTGCGGTCCTGCCGCGCGTAGCCGTAGTACGGGAGCACGGCCGTGATGCGCGCGGCCGACGAGCGCTTGAACGCGTCGATCATCACGCACAACTCGACCAGATGCGCATCGACGGGGGTGGACGTCGGCTGCACCACGAAGACGTCGGTGCCACGGATGTTCTCGTCGATTTGGAACGAGACCTCCGTGTCGGGAAAGCGCCGGAGACAGGCCCGACCCATCGGCACCCCGAGTACCTGGGCGATCTCCGCGGTGAGCGCCGGATGCGCACTGCCGGAAAAGATCTTCAAGTCGCCGTTGTGCGTTGGCACGTCGCTCTCCACCACTCGGCAGCGGCCCTGTCAGGCGCGCGCCGCGTCCAGCCCTGATTGGTTGGGGCGGAAGGATTCGAACCTTCGAATACGGGATCCAAAGTCCCGCGCCTTACCGCTTGGCCACGCCCCATCGGCGTCCCGGTCAGCCCGCGGTCGGCGTCAACCGTCACACGGACACACCCCGCGGACGTTGCTGCAATCGAGTACTTTAGTCGATGCGTCGGCGGCTCGCAAGGCTCGGCCCCGAGGTGACCGAAGCGATCTCCCCATACTCGGCCGGCCCGACGGTCGGCACGATCTCGGTGCGCCACCCCGCGCGTCGCACCGCGGTTCGCGCCGCGGAGGCGGTCGCGCGGCGCCGGTAGAGACCGAAGACGGCCGAGCCGCTGCCTGTCATCGCCGCGTGAACAGCGCCGGCCCCACGCAATCCCGCGATAACGGCCCGCAGCGCGGGATAGCGACGAGTGACGACCGGTTCGAGGTCGTTCCGAAGCATCTCGAGATGGCTGCGCCAGCCGCGCGGCAGGCCCGGCCGGACGCTCATCACCGCCTGACCCACCTTGAATGCGCGGTCAGCGCCGTCCCACCAACCATACGCGCTTGCCGTCGACACCCCCATCCGCGGCACCGCCACCACGACCCAACAGGGCGCGAGGGGTCGCAACGACCGGAGGCGCTCTCCACGGCCCGTCGCGGCAACGGTGCCCCCGCGCAGAAAGAACGGCACGTCGGACCCAATCGTCGCCGCGACCCGCTCCAGAAGCGACCGACTACTCCTCGGCGCCCAGAGGGAAGACAGGCCGCGTAGCGCGGCGGCGGCGTCGCTGCTGGCACCGCCGAGCCCCGCGGCGGCCGGGATCGTCTTGCTGACCGATATGGCGACGTCGCGCGGGCCCCCGGCGCGACCGAGTGCCTGCCACAGACCGCAGGCCGCAGGCCAGATGAGGTTCGCGCTATCACGGGGCACCCACGGCGAGCGGCTGCGTACGACGAGCGGGCCGCGCCGGAGTCGGATGGTCACCGTATCGCACAAGGCAATCGACTGCAGCACGGTCTGCACGTCGTGATAGCCGTCAGGCCGCCGGCCCAGGACGCTGAGCGCGAGGTTGATTTTCGCCGGGGCGCCGACCACGATGCGGGTCGCTACGGACGCGGCGCGACGGCCGGTCACGTCGATGTGTCCGGGTGATCAGCGGCGGGCGCGGGGTCCTCGAGCGGCGTGTCGTTGCGCAATTCGTCGAGCGTGATCGGCACGTAGTCGTCGCGCACCCGTGCCACGAACACCCCGGCGCGCAGCTCGATGTTGGTGCTCACCTGCGACAGCTCGGCGGTGAGGTCGGTGCCGCCCGCCGCGCGGTCGGCCTGGACACGCACACGCGTGGGCAGCCCGCGGACGTGACCGGCGTACTCCAGGGTCAGAGGCCCGCGCGTCCCCGCCACGATTGCCATCTCGCCGTCCACATATCGGAGAAAGACGGTCGCGTCGTCATCGAGATCAACGGCGACCCACTCGTCTCCATAGGCCCGACCCCCAATCGACCGCGGCTCCGGAACCACACAACCTGTCAGGACGGCGCGAAGATCGTCCGGGGCGAGCTGGAGACCGGCCAGCGCGTATAGCAACTCGCTCGGCGATGCGTCGCGCACGACTTGCCGGGCACGGGGCAGCACGAGGGTGGCGGCGCCGGGTCGCGCGGCCAGGATAAAGCGCGACGCACCGAACGGGGCCGGCATCTCGAGGCGCAGCGACGCCGGGCGCGCCAGGGCCGCGCGGACGCGAGCTCGAATCCGCGTCGAGCCCGCCGTGCCGCGGAGCGCCATCACGAGCTCCATCGTGCGGATGCCGCGGCACGATCGAACCGCCTCCTCCAGCGTCTCCGCGTGGGACGCGAACGGCACCCCTGGTCCCTGGGGGAGGGTGATGGCGGCGGGTGGCGACGCGCATGCGCTCAGCGCGGTGGCGGCGAGCAGCGCGTAGCGGAGGCACGTGAGAGCAAGACGGGGGCGGTCCGCGCGTGAAGCGACCGCATGAGCCGGCGTCCCATCTGCCATTGACCACTGCATGACGGGGTGTGCGAAGGGCCGACGGTCGGTGGCGGTGGGGCGATCGTCCGCGAACGGCTCGATTGGACCGCGCGCGACCGGCGCGCTACGCAAGGTGAGCGCTCTACCGGGGTCGACCGACGTCGTCGATCTTGCGCCTGATGATGTCAGGATCGATGTCGTCACCGTCCCCAGCCAGCGCCCGCTCCCATGCCTCGATCGCCTCTCGGTGCCGTCCCAACCGGCTGAACAGGTCGCCCAGATGATCCTGCACGACGGAGTTCCCGGGCAGCTGGTCACCCGCCTCGCGCAACGGAGGCTCAGCCAGGTCCAGACGGTCCAGCTTGAAGTACGCCCATCCGAGGCTGTCGAGGTAGGACCCGTTGTGCGGGTCCTTTGCGATCGCCCGCCTCAGCAGCTCGACCGACTCCTCGAGTCGGACTCCACGGTCGGCCAGCATGTAGCCGAGGTAATTGAGCGTCGCCGCGTGCTCCGGGTCGCGGTCCAGCAGCTCGCGAAACGCCCGCTCGGCATCCACGAACTGGTCGTGCTGCTCGAGGACCGCACCCAGCTGAAACAGAACTGACGTGTCCCGCGGGAAGCGCTGTTGGGCCGTCTCGAGCAGCGATACGGCATCGTCGACCCGCTCGTGCTCGCTGTAGAAGTTCGCGAGCACGACATACGCCGATGGCTCGCCGTCGTTCGTCTCGAGCGCTTGCTCCAGCACACCGGCGGCTTCGCCGATGTCGCCCCGGTCGCCGAGCACGCGTGCCTCCAAGCGCGCCAGTGTCAGGCTGTTCGGATGGTCGTTCTTCGCGCGCTGGACGACGCGCATGGCGTCCGCGGCCCGGTCGGCGTCGATGTAGGTCTGCGCGAGCCGCGCCCCGAAGGCCAGGCTCGCCGGGACGAGACCGACCGCTTCTTCGTAGACGGCGGTGGCCCGCGCGAGATCGCCCAGTTGCTCGTGGGCGAACCCGAGGCGACCGAGCAGGCTGGCGAGCTGTTGTGGGGCCGCGTCGCTACCACGCGCCGCGTCGAGCGCGGGCTCGAGCGTGTCGACCACGCGTTGATACTCACGCCGGCGCTCGAACACTTGGGCCAGCGCGAACGCCCCGCGAATCGAGTCTGGTTCGAGCTCGACGAGCCGCTCGGCCACGGCCTCCGCTTCGTCGAAGTTGTTCAGCGCGAGCTCCACCTCGGACAGCAGGTAGAGACCTGACGCATCACGCGGTCGCATGGTCGTCAGCTCCACCAACACGTCTCGCGCCGCGGCGGGGTCGCCAGTCTCGACAAGCACGTTGGCGAGCCGGCGGCGCACGCCGGCGCTGCGTGGGTTGCGAGCGACGGCGAGACGGTAGGCCTCGACCGCGTCGTCCCAACGTCGCCGCCGTTCGTACAGCTCGCCCAACCTCGCCAGCGTGCGGAAGGACGGCCGGCCGCTGGCCACCACCGTTTCGAGCGTGGAAAGCGCTTCCTCGGAGCGACCTACCTGCTCGTAGGCTTGCGACAGCAACAAGGCCGCTTCGCCAAGACTCAGCTCGTCCTTGCGCAGCTCCTCGAGCAGGTCGATCGCCTTTTCCGTGTCCTCGGTCCTGAGGTAAAGCCGAGCGAGGGTCAGCTCGACCTGGAAATCCGGGAGAATCGTGCCGCGCGCCTGCTCAAGATGCGTCACGGCCTGCGTGACGTCCTCCGGTGTGGTCTCGCGCGAGTTCGCGATGGACGCGTGGATGAGGCCCAGGATTCGATGCGCCGTCAGATTGCCGGCCTCGCGTTCGAGCGCCGAGCGGGCCGAGTCCATGGCGTCGTCGAGCCGGCTCGCCCTGGAGTACAGCGCGGCGAGCTCGGCGAGTGGCTCACCCGCCCCAGGATCCAACTCGGCGGCTTCCCGAAAGGCGTCGATGGCGCCCTCCAGATCCTCCTGCCGTTCGAGGTGCTGGCCCAAGAGGAAGCGCTGGTAGGCCTGGCCCTGCGCATCGGCCGGCTGCGATGCAGTCACGGGCTGCCCCGTGATCGGCACCGCGGTGGACATCACGAAGCATCCCGCCACGCCGACCTGCCAGAGACGTTGACTCATCACCGAATGATTTTTCCACAGGTTGCGGTCCGCGACAAGGCGACCGGGAGGGTCGGAGCCTTCTGCTATAGTGGCGGGCGGGTGGCCTTCCCGGGCCGCCGCCGGAGATACGAGGGGGTTCATCGATGGGCGTCGACCCAGAGCTGCTCGCGATCTTGGCGTGTCCCGAATGCAAGACCCCGGTAGAGCTCGTCCATGAGGGGGCGGGGCTGCGGTGCAAGCAGTGCCGGCGCGTCTACCCCATCAAGGATGACATTCCCGTGATGCTTCTCGACGAGGCGACCATCGAGGCATGACGCGAGCCTACGCCGCGGCGCGCCTTCGCTGATCTCTCGCAGCGAGTCCCTCGGCGACGATGACCAGTTCGACCTTGACCGCGTCCGCCTCGCCCCCGCGCCTCCACACGGCTGCCTGGGCGACGCTGCTCGTGTTCGTGGCGGCGCTACAGCTCTCCATCGCCGCGTCGGCGATCCTGCTGACCGCAGTCCTCGCATGCTGGGCCGCTAATGCGGTCATGACCGGCGTGCGTCCGACGGTGCCCTCCTTCTTCTGGCCACTCGTGGCGTATACCGGCTGGACGCTCGTGTCGGTCGCCTTCTCCGACCAACCGATGGCCAGCCTGGTGGATGCCAAGGAGGTGCTGCTGTTTCTCGTCGTGCCAGTCGTGTTTCAGCTCGCGCGCGGCGCGCGCGCCACGACACTCGCCACCGTCATCATCACCGTCGGCGCAGGAACGGCGGTCATCGGGATCGTGCAGTACGGCATCCTCGAGTACGACCAGCTGGGTCAGCGGACGCGTGGGTCGATGGGTCACTACATGACCTACGCGGGCCTCCTGATGATGGTCATCGGCCTGGCCGTCGCGCGCATCCTCTTCGCGGCTCGCGACCGGGCGTGGGCGGCGCTGGTCCTGCCGGCACTCTCCGTCGCACTGGCGTTGACGCTCACACGGAACGCGATGCTCGGCGCCTGTGTCGGCGTTGGACTGCTCTTGATCTTGAAGGACCTGCGACTGCTGGCCGCGGCACCCGTCATCGCGGCGATCGCGCTGGCGTTCGCGCCGGCGCAGGTCACGGATCGCGTCTACTCCACGTTCGACCTGCAGGACCCCACCAACCGCGACCGGCTCGCCATGATTCGCGCTGGCGCGGGCATGGTGCGCGATCATCCCCTCACGGGTGTCGGACCGGAGATGGTGGAGCGCGTCTACCCGCGCTACCGCCCGTCCAATGCCGTCAACGCCACGAACCCGCACCTGCACAACGTGCCGCTGCAGATTGCCGCGGAACGGGGGCTCCCGGCGCTCGCGCTCTGGCTCTGGTTCGTGGTCGCCGTGGTCGCCGACCTGCTCCGGCGCTTCGCTCGCTCCGAGACGCGCGTGCTGGCCGCCGCGGGGCTCGCCGCGATGGCGAGCATGCTGGCGGCCGGCCTCTTCGAGTACAACTTCGGCGATTCAGAGTTTCTGATGCTGCTGCTGGTGCTGGTCACGTTGCCGGCGGCCGCCGCGTCCGAATCGGCCGGGGAGCCGTCGCCGGCGACCGCCGCGTCCACCGACCAACCCATCGTATCGGCGGGCGAGCCGCCGTCGCCCTCCGCGCAGCGCTAGCAGCCCGTCACATCCATCAGTGCCGGAAGTGCCGGCGCCCCGCGAACACCATCGCGATGTCGTGCTCGTCCGCCGCGGCGATGACCTCTTCATCGCGTACCGACCCACCGGGCTGCACCACCGCCGTCGCCCCCGCCGCGGCGATCGCGTCGAGACCGTCTCGAAACGGAAAGAACGCGTCGGAGGCCGCCACCGTGCCCGCGAGGTCGCCGCTGGCCTTCATCGTCGCGACCTTCACCGCGTCGACACGGCTCATCTGACCGGCGCCCACCGCCGCGGCGCGATCCGGACGCGCGAAGATCACGGTGTTCGACTTGACGTGAGCACACACCTGCCAGGCGAACCGCAGGGCCCGGAATTCGTCAGCGCTGGGCGGCCGGCGCGTGGCCACGCGCAGCTCCGTGTCCGGCGCAATCGCGACGCCGGCGGCCCAGGTATCGGTAGCTTCGACCACGCGGTCACGTTCCTGCAGCAGCCACGCGCCGAGGATGCTCCGCACGTCTCGCCGACGCGCGCCACTGGACTCAACACCGCTGAAATTTGCGACGACCAGCCGGAGGTTCTTCTTCTTCGCCATGACGTCGCGTGCCGCGTCGTCCACACCGGGGGCCAAGACGCACTCGATGAACGTCGACGTGATCGCCGTCGCCGTGTCGACATCGAGTGGGCGATTGAGGCCGACGATGCCACCGAAGGCGGAGAGTGGATCGACCTCGCGCGCCTTCAGATACGCATCCTGGAGACGGTCCGCCGTGGCGACCCCACACGGGTTCGTGTGCTTGATAACGACCGCGGCCGGCTCCGTAAACTCGAGGGCCAGCCGTGCCGCCGCGTCCAGATCGAGGAGGTTCGTGAACGACAGCGCCTTGCCCTGGAGCACCTCCGCGCCGCCGAAGCCCCACGGCGTCGTCTCGTCGGCGCCGTACATCGCGGCGATCTGATGCGGGTTCTCCCCGTAGCGCAGGTCGCGCATCTTCGGCGCGCGCAGCACCAGCGCATCCGGCGCCACGCCGTCGAATGCCAGTGGCGATCGGGTGAACTCGGGGCCCTGTGTGTCAACGGCGGACAACGCCGAGGCAATCGTGGCGTCATACGCGGCCGTGTGCGCAAACGCCTTTTGGGCCAACGCAAACCGGAAGGACCTGTCGGGCCCGCCCGGTTGGTTGAGCGCGGCGAGGACGCCCAGGTAGTCGCTCGGATCAACGACGACCAGGACGTCCGTGAAGCTCTTCGCGGCGGCCCGGACCATGCTCGGTCCGCCGATGTCAATCTGCTCGATCAACTCGTCGAAGGTCGTCGCGGCCGCGGCTGCCGCGCGGGCGAACGGATACAGATTGACGACGACGAGGTCGATTGGTGCGATGCCCTGCGCGCCGATCGCCGCGAGATCGTCCGGCCGGCTGCGCCGGGCCAGGATACCCCCGTGGACAGCCGGATGAAGCGTCTTGACGCGTCCATCCATCATCTCCGGAAACCCGGTCACATCGGACACGTTGGTCACCGTCAGCCCGGCATCGGCCAAGGCCCGGGAGGTCCCGCCGGTCGACACCAATTGCACGCCGCGCGCGGCCAACCCCCGCCCGAGATCCGCCAAACCGCTCTTGTCCGACACACTCAACAGCGCACGCATGGTTCGCTCTGACAGTACTACTCCGACATCCCCTTCAGTCCGCGCGCCGTCAAACTCACCTGGCCGTCCTTCACGGCAACCCGAAAGGCGACCTCCGGGTTGCCACTCGAACGCAGCTGATTGACCTGCTCCTTGACCAGGTTCGCGAACTTGTGGAATGGCACGACCGACTCGCCGACTTCGCGTCGCGCATCCATGAGCGACTCGTAGAGACCATGCAGCTTGTCCATCTCCTTGCGCGGATCGGAGAAGGAGGTGACATGCAGCACGGTGTCGCCGGCCGGCTCCTCGGGAGCGGCGGCTGCCGGCGCCCGCTGATGGGCAAACGGACCGGGACGCCCCTCCTCGCGGGCGCGCTGCCCCCGATCCCATAGATCGGCGAACGACGAGTATCGGCTCTGCATCGTGCTGAAGCGGAATCGGTCGGTGGCGGAATTGATGCGCGCACGATCCCACTTCTTGATGATCTGCTCGACCCGGGTGCGGGTCTCCCAGGGTGGGCGCGGCAGGCGCCCAGAGAAGAACTGCGTGTACTCGATCTCCAGCTTCCGCATCTCGGCGGCCAGCGTCTCGAGATCGCGCGCGATGTCCGAGGACTCCGCCACCTGCCGTCAGTCCCGGGGAATGAGAAACCACACCAGCGGCAGCCAGAGCTCCCGCGCATACGGGACCGGCCGATCGTCGACGAGCACGTCGCATCCGTCGCGACGGCCGACGATCTCGAAGAGGTCGCGCAGCTGCCCGGCGTCACCGGGGAAATAGCGCGCACGATGCCGGACCGCGGCGTCCTTGCCCACCACGCGATACTCGGGCGCGGCGCGAGCTAACTCGACCGCGCGGTCGTACTCGTCGCCGTCGAACCGCGGAAAGGTCAGCGTGATCGAGAACGGCCGCTCGGTCCGTCCGAACAACGCGTCGTATAGGTCGGGATCCAGCGCGGCCAGCTCGTCATCCGTCGGCGCTTCCGGAAGATCGGCGTAGGGCCAGAATCGGTCGCTCGGACGATAGTCCGGCACCGGGCCGGAGGGAACGCGTCTAGTCGCGGGGGACATGCGAGTGTCGCTCGTCGCTCTCGCAAGCGAGGGTGATGGTATCCTGAACGCTGGCAGCCCAGCAAGCACACCGCGCGCCGTGTGGTACTCACCGGCGATGCGCGCATCGATGAGCGACCGTCGCGTCATCCCGTCGATCGAACAGCTCCGCCAGCGCAACGAGATCCGGCGACTCGAATCGCGGTATGGCCGGGACACCACGCTGCGCGCGCTGCGCGCCGAAGCCGCCGCGCTACGGGACACCCTCACCCACGCGACGCCGCCGGTGCGCGAGGCCGAGGCGGCGGCTGCACACATCGAGGCACGTCTCGAACGACGTCTACGCCAATGGGTCGCGCCCTCGCTCAGACCGGTCGTCAACGCCACCGGCATCGTCGTACATACCAACCTCGGTCGGGCGCCGCTCGCCCGCAGCGCGATTGACCGCATCGCCGAGGTCGCCCGCGGCTATTCCAACCTCGAATACGACCTCACACGTGGCGCCCGCGGCACGCGTTCCGCGCATGCCGCCGCGCTCCTGACGCGTCTGACGGGTGCGCAGGCGGCGCTGGTCGTCAACAACAACGCGGCCGCAGTGCTCCTCGTCCTCGCCGCGTTGGCCACGGGGCGAGAGGTCGTCATCTCGCGCGGGGAGCTCGTGGAGATCGGGGGTGGCTTTCGCATTCCCGACGTGCTGCGCGCATCGGGGGCGACGCTCCGCGAGGTCGGGACGACGAACCGAACGCGCGCCGCCGATTACGCCTCGGCGTTCACCGACCGCACCGCCCTGGTGCTGCGGGTGCACCCCTCCAACTTCCGGATCGACGGCTTCGCCGAACGGCCGTCGCTGGCACAGGTCGTCGAGATAGCGACGCGCTTCGACATCCCAGTCGTCGAAGACCTCGGCAGCGGCCACCTCGTCGGCTCCTCGGCGCTCGACGGCGAACCGACGATAGCGGAGAGCGTTGGTGCCGGTGTGGCCGCGTGCACCTTCAGCGGTGACAAGCTCCTCGGCGGACCTCAGGCCGGACTCATCGTCGGCCGGCACGACATCCTTGACCACCTCCGAACCCATCCGCTCATGCGCGCGCTGCGGGTGGACAAGCTGGTCTACGCCGCACTCGAGGCGACGCTCGTCGAGCATCTGATCGGCCGCGCGGGTCAGACAATCCCGGTCGCGCGGATGATCGACGCAACGGTGGAGTCCCTCGACGCGCGTGCGCGGCAGATCCTCGTGCGGCTCGAGGGAGTTGCGGCGATCGGTCTGAGCATCGAATCGGGCGACGCCGCGATCGGGGGCGGGAGCGCACCCGCTGTCACATTGCCGAGTCGGATGCTGGCGCTCAACCTGGCGGACCACAGCGCCGCCCGGCTGGCCGGTCGCCTGCGGCGGGCCACCCCGCCCGTCGTGGGTCGGATCGAGGACGAACGCGTGTTGTTGGACCTGCGGACCGTGGCGCCAGAAGAGGATGACGCGCTGGTCGCCGTGCTACGTAGTCTGGCGGTCGACGCTGACGGGGAAGGCTAGGGGCAGAGCTCCGTCTCATCCGCGCCGGCGGGGACAGACATCGCAGGTGAGCGGCCGGCCATCGGCGGTCAGCACGTCGGCGCCGCCGCATGAGCCGCGGAGACAGGGATACTTGAAGGCAAGCCCGACCGCCATGATCAGCATGGCGCCGCCGATGACGGCGACGGTCAGCAGAAAGAGCACCACGCCTTCTATTGGGGATTATATCTGAAAGTGGCGAAACCGCTGACTCAGCTTCCAGGGAGTACCAGATGACCAATAGGGGGATTATATCGAATGGTGCCCGCACCGCCGACGAGCAGCAGGCTCCGGTAGCGGTACAGATTGGCTGGTGGCCGGCGGCCCGAGCTAATTCAGAAGACGCAGCAGCCCGAAGGTGATCGCCGTGGCGAGTGTTGCCGATATACCAATGGACGACAACAGCAATACGAGAACCCGCCACAGGATCCACTCGCGCGTGGCGACATGTTCCAGTTTGCCCTTGATCTCGCGGATGTCCAGCTCCACCGCCCGAAGGCGATCGTCGTAGCTCCCACCGTCTCCGTTGCCCCGCGGAAGATTCTGCTGTGGAAACTGCGCTAAATTCCCGCCGTTCATCGCTCGTCTGCCTCCCAAGAGGAGAGTTTCTCGACGAGATCGCGGGCCGCCACACCGCTGTAGTGCTTGGCGGTCACGACTACTCCGCTCTTCGTGTCTTTCTTGATTCCAAGATCCTGGGCAACTTCCGCGCTGGCCAGACGCTGACTCCTAATAAACCAAATACCGGTAGACACCTGGCACCTGTCCGGATCAGGGAACAGTTTCTCAACGTCGTCGTCGAGGTTCTGCTGCGTAGAGAGGATGACGTAGATTGGCATGGATAAGTCGGTTAGTACACGGAACTGGCTCTGTAGTCAAGCCAGATCAGGGTGGACTCGGTGTGGCCTTTTCAGCCATGCCGTACCAGCCTACCGTGAGGTGTCGTCCTTACGCGGGTCGTAGTTGATGACCGCATTGTGATCTCGTCGGCCTTGGACACGATGCAGAGCCTAGCCGGGAGATCAGCGGGTCTTAGGCGGCATCACCTGACGCACGCGGACGGGCCGCACCAACGCCTTGACGGCGTCCTCGAACTGTCCCTTCAGGCGCAAGTCGTCTCGTAGCTCCTGCGCGCTCGGCTGGTAGGACGGATGGGGCACACGGACGACCGGTCGGTCAGTCGGTTGGGGCGTGGCCTGTTTCGTCATCAGACACCTTCCTGGTTTTCGTCTTCAACTGCTTCGCCTGCGCCTTCCGCAGCGAAGCCAGGCGGCGATGCACTCGCTTGTTCTCGTCCGCGAGCTGTAAGCCCAGCGAGACCGCCCGTTTCCATTGCGCTGGCGATAGCTGGATCGGCGCACGGTCAGACATGGGGATCGGTTCAGGCGAGCCTCGTCAGATAACCGATGCGTGTTACACGCATGGAGTATACTCCTAGACGCCAAACACCGGGTAGTCGTCACCGTCGGGTCGCCCGCTCAATACAATACCCCACCCTGGGGAATAGGCGGGACCCTGCATCGGACTACTGGGTGTTTGGCGACTGACCCGGCGACCACTTCCGGTCACGGGTTGACCGGAGGGGTCGCCAATGCCACGCCTCGCTCGCGCTGTTGCGGTCATGGCGCTCCTGAGCGCTGCCTGCGAGAGTCCCACCGCGCCGTCACAGGCACCGCCGGCCCAGCAGATTCCACGCGTCGCGGGCACCTATGCGGGACCGTTGATCGTCACCGTGAATGGCCAGACGCTCGCGCGCATCTCGGCACAGGTGCGCGTGCAACAGTCCGGGTCGCGGCTGACGATCACGGGAGTGCTGTCTGTTCAAGGACGCACCATCTCGCTCCCCCGCATCACCGGCACACTCTCCGCCAGCGGCCGCCTCACCGACACCAGCGGTGGCGCGGCGGAAGCGGTCGATCCCACGTGCGGGCGCATCACGACGACGAGCTCCAACGCGACGTTCGCTGGCGACACGTTACGCTACACCGAAACCTCGACCACGACCTTGTGCGGCCCCGTGAAAATATCAGGCACGCTGAGACGCGGGGCCGCCTTCACGCCGACCATTCCCACACGGCCTGTCGATGCCCAGTTCCGTGACCGCTTCTGGCAAGCCCTAGTCTTCAATCAGCACGAAGACCCCGGGACGATCACCACGCGCCGATCCTGGGTCCTGGAGACCCCCAGCCCGAACGTCTACATCCGCATGGGCGATCCGACGGGTCGGCGTGTTGTCTCCCATCAGCAACGCGACCACATCCAGCGGGCGGTCCCGCAGCTCGCCCGCCAACTCACGGGCCAGCCGTACCGGGGGCGGATCGAGTCCGGCATCGAGGACCGGGAACGGACGGGGTGGATCACGGTCCGGTTCGTCACCCAGGAAGAAGAACCGGAGATTACAGATGGGGCCTGTGGGCGGGCGAGCGTCGGGGGCGATCCCGGCAACATCTGGATCATTCGCCGCGCCCGGGGCAACAAGCGCTGCGTCGACCCGAGCTTCTTCCCTGAACTCTTCGCCCACGAGTTTGGGCACGCCATGGGATTCAGGCATGTGACAGACCGCACCGCGATCATGGCATCTGGAATCTACACACGCCGCAACACCTTCAACGCCCGCGAACAGTATCACGCGCGGCTCGCCTACGAGGTCGGGCGGGGTGCGACCTACTGCGGCTGGCCGTTCCAGGCGACGTGTACGCGGCGCGGCCCCTCGCTCCGCGGCCTCGCCCCCATCGTCGTTGACTAGAACACAAGCGCGCATGATCTCGCACCGTGAATGGTGGATCGGTGTCGCGTTGGTGGTGTGCGCGCTCTTGGCGCACGCGATTGGACCTCGCTACGAATACCAACGGTTCGAACCTGGAACGCGCTATTGGATTCGAGTGGATACATGGACTGGCCAGGCAAGCGTCTCCAGGCCAAGTGCAAACGGGAACCTAGTCGCGATCACGCTGCGGCAACCCGAGGAACCGCAGACACCCGAGGAATGGCTCAAACAGTGCGATGCCAACGGCAATGGGCGCGTGACCTGCGCCGAGGCACGGGCCGAGTCCTGCGGCGTGCCGATCCCCGTCACCAAGGACCACCCGCTCTACCAGTTCATGCGGGACGGCGACAGCGACGGGCAGGTCTGCGAGTAGTAGTAGGATAGGCTGTACACAGCGAAGTGCTTAGGCTTGGCGGCCTAAGCACTTCAAACAACCACGTTTCCGGCGCTGGTGGAACAGCGCCACTGGAGAACAAATGCGTACAGAGTCTACTACAGAATCGCGCTTCCCTGTCAACCGCCTCGGCCTCCACCAGCTCATTCAGCGTTTCGACGCGAAGCCCCTGACCATGCGTGACATCATGAAGCCTGTTCTGGCTCAGATGTTGGGGATCAGACCACCGCGGATGTATGGTGGGGAACGCCTCATCGGGTTCTAGCGTCCGCAGCACGCCCTACGCCGAGCGCGCGCCTGACGCCAGCCCGTTACTCGCAATCAGCGTCCGGTAGCGCAGGCGCTTGCCGTCCATGCCGGCGCTGAGCGCGGTCAGTTGATCGATGGTGTCGTGCTCGCGCAGGTTGTGGCGCCCGGCGAACTCCTGGACGTAGCGGTCCAGATGCTTCGGGCTCAGCTTGTGGAAGGTGCCCTTGTGGGCGCGTTTCAGCATCGACCACAGGGATTCGATCCCGTTGGTGTGAATGTCGCCTTTGACGTACTCGGAGAGCGAGTGCTTGACCGTGGCGTGATTGAACGGCAGCGACTCGTAGGCGGTCGCATCGTCGGTGTAGACCGTCGCACCTGGCGCGGTATGCGCACGGACGAACCCGTGCAGCGTGGCCGCGTCCGTGGCCGTGACGACCGTCGCCGCGACGTGCTTGGTCGCACGGTCTTTGATGCCGACCACCGCCGTTTTCCCAACCGGCCCGCGCCCGGTATTCGCCAGTTCCCGTCGCCTGGTGTTGCTCATGTTCCGGCGACGACCGCCGACGTAGGTTTCGTCCACTTCGACCGGACCCGCGAACAGCGTCACATCCTGAGAGAGGGCCACCCGGAGCCGTTGCGCGAGAAACCACGCCGTTTTCTGTGTCACACCCAAATCGCGGTGTAGCTTCATACTCGACACGCTCTTGAGGCTGGTCATGAGCAGGAAGGCCGCGAGCAGCCAATCCTGGTAGCCGACCTTCGAGCCTTCCATCACGGTGCCCGTCTTCACGCTGAACTTCTGCGCGCATTCCTTCTCCCGGCAGCGGTAGGGCATCGTCTTGTGCTGGCAACCGGTCTGCACGTTCACCGACCCGCACGCGGGGCAGCACACGCCGTCCGGCCATCGGTGCTCAGTAAACCACTGCTCGGCGATCTCGTCGTTAGGGAACATCCGCAGGATCTGCTTCAGCGTGATCCCCTTGCGGTAGGCTTTCCCTGGCGCGTTCTTCATGACCGAACCATCTTACAGGAAAGTGGCGGAGAACGTCAATCTATTTCGCCACTTTCAGATATAATCCCCCTTCTATTCTACCCGTGTCGGCGCTACCCGGGCGGTCCGCCACCGATCGCGTCGAACGCCGGCGTCGAGCGATCGCGCAACGTGCCGTCCTCGTCTTCCACGACGAACAGCGCCGCCCACCCGCGCTCGAGCGCGAGGGCGTACCCGTCGTCCGGGCCGAGCACCTCGAGCGCGGTCGCGAGACCATCCGCGCGCGCGCAGCGGTCGGCCAGGACACTCACCGACCGGAGCCGGTGTGTCACGGGCCGACCCGAACGCGGATCGATCGTGTGTGACACACGAACACCCTCGAGGTCGTAGAAGTTCCGGTAGTCGCCGGATGTCGCGAGCGCCTGGTCGGTGAGACCGAGGACCCGGTGGGCGACGGACGTGTCCGGGCGAGGCCGTTCGATCGCGATGCGCCAGGGCGCCCCGTTCTCGTTCCGCCCACGCAGGCGTATCTCACCGCCGACCTCGACCAGGTAGTCGGTGAATCCCGCCGCGGCCAGTGCCAGCACGACACGGTCGACGCCGTGGCCCTTGGCGATGGCCGACAGGTCGAGACGGAGACCTGGACGCAGCTTGCGGAGCGTCGAGTCAGCGTCGTCCGCGGCGAGATGTCGATACCCGACGTCCTGGCGAAGCAACGCGATCGTGGCACGGGTCGGCGCCGCGTCCACTGAACCGGGTGCCCCGAATCCCCAGGCGTCGACGAGCGGGGCGATGGTCACGTCGAACGCGCCGCCGGTCTCCCGGCTGATCTCGAGCGCGTCCATCACAACCGCGACCATATCGCGCGAGACCGGGACGGGCGTCGTCTCCCGTGATTGATTGAAGCGGGACAGCTCGGAGTCCGGCCGGTAATGGGACATTGTGGCATCGACCGCCTCGAGCGAGGCCGCGATGGACGCCCGTAGCCTCGCCAGGCGGCCGTCGTCGATCGGTCGGGCGACCACCGTGACGGTATAGGTGGTGCCCATCGTCGTGCCGCTGAACGTGTGGCGCGCGAGGGGCCGCTCGGTCGGCAGCTCGCCGGCGCACGCGATGCCGACGAGCAGGAGTGCCGCCAACCGGGTCCGTTGCATACAAGCGCCGGCAATCGGCCGCACGTGGCACCGCGTCGTAGCGGCTACTTCTGGCCTCGAGCGAATTTCATGGCGGAATCGACCCCGCCGTCATCAGGCGGTCGCCGGTCCGCCGTTCCATAGAGGTAGGAATTGTCAGCGATCGACTCGATCGCGATGAGTGCGTCCCGGCGACTGACCTGGCCGATCACGCGGCCCTCGGTGTCGACGACCGGGAGTTTGCGAAACGAACGGGTGAGAAACAGCTGGACGACATCGTAGAGCGCCGCCGACGGCGGTATCGACTCGACCGGCGCGGACATGTAGTCGCTGACCCGTCCACCCGGCACGCCGTCCATCGCCCCGCTAATCAGCACCTTCAGACAGTCCTTCTCGGTCAGCATGCCGATCAAGACACCGGCCTGGTCGACGACCGGTGCGCCGGTCAGCTTGCGCGTGATCAGCTGGCGCAACGCCTCGTAGATATCGAGCTCCGGAGACAGGGTCATCTCCGAGCGCGCCATGAAGTCCGCCGCGGTCACTCGCTGCATGGCCCCTCCCGCAGTGTGTCCCGGCCGGAGACTCAATATACGCCCGCGCACGCTCGGTCTCAACCTGACCAGCCCGCGTCCGCGCGCGGGTTACCCAAAGTCGTCGAAGAGGATGTTCTCGCGCTCGACACCAAGGCTATCGAGCATCTGCATGCACGCCCTGAGCATGAGCGGTGGACCGCAGAGGTAGTACTCGACGTCCTCCGGCGCTGGATGATCTTTCAGATAGTGGTCGTGCAACACCTGATGGATGAAGCCGGTCTTGCCCGACCAATCGTCCTCTGGCAGCGGCTCCGACAACGCCAGGTGCCAGGCGAAGTTGTCATGCTCCGCCTGAATGGCGTCGAAGTCCTCGATGTAGAACGCCTCACGCAGGCTCCGCGCGCCGTACCAGAAGCTGACCCGGCGGGTGGTGCCGACCCGACGGAACTGGTCGAAGATGTGGGACCGCATCGGCGCCATGCCCGCCCCGCCGCCGACGAAAATCATCTCGGCTGCGGTGTCCTTGGCGAAGAACTCGCCAAACGGGCCGGAAATGGTGACGTCGTCTCCCGGTTTGAGATCGAACAGGTAGGCGGTCATCTTGCCGGGGGGGGTGCCTTCCGGCGCGCGCGGCGGTGGTGACGCCACACGCACATTGAGCATGATGATGCCCTTTTCCTCTGGGAAGTTCGCCATCGAATAGGCTCGCGTGACCGGCTCATCGAGCGTCACCGCGTAGCGCCAGAGATTGAACTTGTCCCAGTCGGCCCGATACTCCGCGTCGACGTCGAACGTCTCGTAGCGATAGGCGCCGACCGGTGCGTCGATCTGGATATATCCACCCGCGCGGAACGGGACGGCTTCGCCCGCGGCCAACTCGAGAATCAGCTCCTTGATAAACGTCGCCACGTTGTGGTTCGACCGAACCTTGCACTGCCACTGCCGGACGTCGAACATCTCGGGCGGGATCTTGATGCTGAGGTCCTGCTTGACCTTGACCTGGCACGAAAGCCGGACACCTTCGCGCGCCTCGCCACGACTGATGTGACTGCGTTCCGTGGGGAGGATGGCGCCACCGCCGTCCGACACGGCGACCGTGCAGACGCCGCAGCTTCCCTTCCCACCACATGCCGACGGGATGAAGATGCGGTTAGCCGCCAACGTGCCGAGCAAGGTACCACCGGCCGGCGTCACGAGCGCCTTGCCAGGATCGTCGTTGATCGTGATCGTGACGTCACCCGTGGCCACCAGTTGACCGCGGGCGACCATGAGCAGGCCGACCAGCGACACGATCACGAACGTGAACATCGCGACGCCGAGGGCGATCGTGACCATCTAGAGCTGCACTCCCGCAAACGCCATGAATCCGATCGCCATCAACCCCACGAGGATGAACGTCAACCCGAGCCCGCGCAGGCCGTCGGGCGGGTTGCTGTATCGGAGACGCTCCCGAATCCCGGCGAGCGCGACGATCGCCAGCGCCCAGCCGATCCCGGAGCCAAGGCCGAACACGGTGCTCTCGGCCAGCGTGTAGCTCCGCTCGACCATAAAGAGGGACGCGCCGAGGATCGCGCAGTTGACGGCGATCAGCGGCAGAAAGATCCCAAGCGCCGCGTGGAGCGGCGGGATGAACCGGTCGAGCGTCATCTCGACGATCTGCACCATCGCGGCAATCGTGCCGATGTAGGACAAGAAGCCGAGGAACGACAGGTCGTACGCAGCCAGGTCGGGGTGGATCCACGCCATGGCGCCCGGACGCAACAAGTGCTGATAGATGATGTTGTTCATCGGGACGGTGATCGTGAGCACGAAGATCACCGCGCCACCCAACCCGATGGCCGTCTTTACCTGACGCGACACCGCCAGAAACGAGCACATACCGAGAAAGAACGCCAGCGCCATGTTCTCGACGAAGATCGACTTCACGGCGAGATTGAGATAGTGCTCCATCATCGCTCGCTCTCGACCTGCCCGGGCTTCCACGCACGGAGCGCCCAGATGAAGAAGCCGATGAGAAAGAACGCTCCCGGCGACAGCACCATCAACCCGTTGGGCGTGTACCATCCGCCCTCGCTGGCGAGCGCGAACACCTGCGTGCCATAGATCGAGCCGGAACCGAACAGCTCCCGGAAGAACGCGGTCCCCATCAGGATCGCCCCATACCCAAGACCGTTCCCGAGCCCGTCAATCAGGCTCATCCCGGGCGGGTTCTGCATCGCGTAGGCCTCAGCCCGGCCCATGATGATGCAGTTGGTGATGATCAGACCGACGAAGATCGTCAGCTGCTTCGAGATCTCGAAGTAATACGCTTTGAGAATCTGATCGACGACGATCACCAGCGAGGCGATGATCGTCAGCTGCACGATGATCCGGATGTTGGTCGGGATCTGGTTGCGCAGCGCGCTGACGAAGAAATTCGATGACATCGTCACGCCGATGACGGCCGCGCTCATGACCAGCGCCGGCCTCATCTGCGTGGTGATCGCGAGCGCCGAGCAGATCCCGAGCACCTGCAGCGCGATCGGGTTGTTGTTGAAGATGGGGTCGATGAGGGCGTCGCGAGCCTTCGTCATCTGACCGTCCCTTCACGCAATCGGTCGAAATACGGCTCGAATCCCTGCGTGCCGAGCCAGAACCTGAGCAGGTTGGTCACGCCGCGGCTCGTCATCGTCGCGCCGGCGAGCCCGTCAACGCGATACGGGTCCTCGCTCACCGGCCCCGCGATACCGCGCGCGACCGCGATCTGAGGCACCCCGGAGGCGTCGAACGCCTGGCGACCGTCCCATAGCGCTTTCCACCGCGGGTTGTCGACTTCGCCGCCGAGCCCCGGCGTTTCCTTGTGCTCGTAGAACGTCAGGCCTCGGATCGTGTCGAGGTCGCTATCGAGCGCAATGAAGCCATACAGAATGCCCCAGAGCCCGAGACCGCGGACGGGCAGCACGACCAGCTCGAGTGTCCCGTCCGCTCCGCGCCGCTCGTAGACCAGCGCGTGATGGCCGATCCGGGTGAGCCCGGCGTCGTTCGGCGGCGCCGTGCTGCTGGATGAGGGGTCGGCGTCGGCCAGTCGCTGGTTGAAGGTGGCGGGGTCGAGTTCCGTCGGCTCGCCGGTGGCGACGTCGATCACGACTTGCCGGATGTCGCGAAAGCGCCCCGCAACGTCCTCCTCGGACAGTACCGGCTCGTCCAGCGACGCGAGACCGGCGGCCAGCAACACATTGCGCTGCATGTCGAGAGTCTGGTTGGCCACCTGCAGATCGCGGAGCGTTACCGCGGACGACGAGACAAAGATCGCGCACACGACGCAGACGACAGCCGCGAACCCGAGGTTATAGAGCGCGCTACCCTGCATACCGGGCCCTCCGCCGGCGCACGTTCGCCTGAATCGCGAAGTAGTCGATCAGCGGCGCGAACAGGTTCATGAAGAGAATAGCGAGCATCATCCCCTCCGGGTACGCGGGATTGACGACCCGGATGAGCACGACGAGCACGCCGATCAGGAATCCGTAGACGTAATGGCCCCCGAGCGATGAGGGCGCCGACACGGGGTCGGTCGCCATATAGACCATACCGAACGCCCACCCTCCGAGCACGAGATGCCAGGCCGGTGACACGTCGAAGAACGGGTTCGTGGCCGACCCGACTGTATTAAGGATCCAGGCCATGAGCACGGTACCGACAGTGACGCTGGCCATGACGCGCCACGACCCGATACCGGTGATGACCAGCAGCGCGGCGCCGGCCAGGCACGCGAGGGTGGACGTCTCGCCCATCGACCCGGGCACGAATCCGAGAAACGTCTCCCACCAATCGGCGCCCGCCGCCAGATCCACCGTCCCGCCCAGCGTCGCCTGCGCCAGCGCCGTCGCGCCCGAGACGGCGTCCGACGTCGTGTCCGCGGCAATCCAGATGGCGTCACCGGACATCTGGGCGGGATACGCGAAGAAGACGAACGCGCGCGCCACGAGCGCCGGGTTGAGCACGTTCATCCCGGTACCGCCAAAGATCTCCTTGCCGACCACGATGCCAAACGAGATGCCGAGGGCTACCTGCCAGAGCGGGATCGTCGGCGGCAGAATCAGCGGAAACAACATCCCGGTGACGAGGAACCCTTCGTTGACCTCGTGCTTGCGGACGACCGCGAACAGTACCTCCCACAGCCCCCCGACCGCGAACGTGACGACGAGGATCGGCAGATAGTAGAGCCCCCCGTGAACCAGGCAGCTGAGCAGATTGTCAGGGCCGAACCCGAGCCCGAGTGCGCGCATCGCGCCGGTTTGCCAGGTGTCGAGCGGAACGGCGCCGCCCGCGACAGCCAGGTTGGCCTGATACCCGGTGTTGTGCAGCGCCATATAGATGCACCCGGCCAGCGCGATGACGACGGTCATCATCATCCGCTTGAGGTCGATCGCATCGCGCACGTGGGAGGGACCGGCGGTCACCTGACCCGGCGTATAGAGAAAGGTGTCCTGCGCCTCCCACAGTGGATAGAGCTTGGCCAGCTTGCCGCCCGGCTCGAAATGATGCGCCTGCGAATCGAGCAAGCGCCGTAGCATCTTCATGGGTGTTGCCTACCCACCCTTCTCGAGGGTGTCGAGGACCTCCCGGAGGTGCGGGCCAAAATCGGTCTTGCCCGCGTCCACGAACGTGCACAACGCCAGGTCCTCCTCGTCGAGCTCCAGGCAGCCCAACTCCTCGGCGCGCTCGACATCGTGCATGACGAGCGCGCGCAGCATCGGGGTCGCCATCACGTCGATCGGCATCACGCGCTCGTACGTCCCGATCGGGATGATGGCCCTCGGCGACCCGTGGGTGGTGGTGGTGAGCGGGAGCGGGCGTCGCGGCAGCAGAGACGACGCGCATGTGCGGACCGCCGAGAATTTGGCCAGGCCTGGACTCAACCACCCGAGGAACTCCCGCGCGCGGCCTTCGGTCAGGACGGACACCTGCTGATGAAACCGACCGAGGTATCTGTGCACGTCGCCCGCCGCGTGCCGCCCCGCGAACACCGAACCCGAGATGATGCGCGTGTCGATCTCCGACGGCACCTCACCCGCGACCAGCGCGTCCGTCGACGCACCGAGTCGAGTGCGCAGCAGGCGCGGTCGCTCGACCGGGGGACCAGCGAGCGACACGATGCGGGACACATCGAGCACGCCGGTCTCGAACAGGCGTCCGGTCGCGATCACGTCCTGGACGCCCGCGTGCCAGACCACCTTCCGCCGATCGACCGCGTCAAGCGTGTGGATATGCAGACCGACCGTGCCGGCGGGGTGCGGGCCGTCGAACAGCTCGTGGCGGATCTGGTCGCTTGTGGTCACGCGGAGATTCGAGCTCGGAGCCGCACAGACATAGACCGGACCGTCGGTGAGGCGCGCGAGCGCGGCGACTCCCCGATCAAAGGACGACTCGTTGCCGTCGACGATCGCGTCGATTGACGGCGCCAGTGGGTTCGTGTCGATCGCGGTGATGAAGATGGAGTGCGGGCGGACACTCGGGTCCGCGACCCGGCCATAGGGCCTGGCGCGCAGCGCGGTCCACTGCCCCGACTCGATCAACAAAGCCCGGACGTCCTCGTCGGAGATCCCGCTGGGGTGCCGGCCGGAGTACGCAGCGAAGCGCGTCGCCTCCGGCGCGCGTCCTTCGCGCTCGGCGCGACTCTGCTCGATCACGACCGACTCGAGCGCCCGCCGCTCTCCACGATGCACACCGACCACCGTGCCGGCTGACGGTGCGGTGTACCGCACCCCGGGCGTCGTCTTGTCCTCGAACAGCAGCTGCCCGCGCGCGACCTCGTCCCCCGGCGAGACGTGCACGGTCGGCCGGAGACCGACGGCGTCGGCCGCGAGCAGTGCCACACGCTGCGGCGGCCGGGCAGACTCGAGGGTCTCGGCCGGCGCGCCGGCCAGTGGGAGCCGAAGACCTCTCTTGACGGTGTGCCGTGCCATCGTCACGCCAGGCTCAGAGTGCCCACAGCACCCCCGATCCCGCGGCGCCTTGTGAAATAAGTATCAAACTTATGGCAAAAAAAGGGCCGGGAGAGGTCCGGTTCACGCAACCTGAGCCACCTCCAAGCTTGTGACAAAAGTATCAAGCTGGTGCCAAAAAACAGCCGTCGGACCGAACCGACGGCGCTCATCCACAGACCATTTGCATGCTACTCCCCTCCCCGAGACAAGTCAATCAGCTCGGTGCGCCGCAGTCAGTCCTCGCCAAACGTATCTGCTACCATGCGCGACAACGTGATCACGATCGTGATCACGTTGTGCACCTCACCAGGACCGGCTCGTGGCTCGCATCGGGTCACGAGCGCCGGCGACGCCGACCCGCAGATGTCAGTGCGCACGGTTCTCGTCTGCGAAGCCCAGGTGCCGTTCGTCACCGGCGGCGCGGAGTCGCTCGTCCGTTCGCTGGTTCACCACCTCCGACAGCGCGGCTACGACGCCGAACTGGTCAGCGTGCCGTTCAAGTGGTATCCAAAGGAAGAAATCCTGGCACAGGCGGCAGCATGGCGCCTGCTCGATCTCCGCGAGAGCAACGGTCGCCCGATCGACCTGGTGATCGGCCCATACCGCGGTCAACGCGATGCGACTCGTCGATGCCGCCCTGCCCCGTTCGCCAGCCGCGGTCCAGGAGCTCGCCACCCCGGCGATGAGCCTCCAGGTTTTCGATGACGCGCGGCGCAACGTGGGCGCCCATCTGACGGACGCTGGCCGCCTGCTGGTGGGAATCAACGCGAGCGGCGGCCGACGCGTCAAGCAGTGGGCTGCGGAGCGATTCGGCGAGGTCGGCACGCGGCTCGGGCGTGCGCATCGCGCGACCATCGTGCTGGTCGGGGCAGTGGAGGACCGTGGCATCGTCAGCGCCGTCAGGGCATCCATCGCGGAGGATGTGCGGGTCATCGACCTCTCCGGACGGCTCGACCTCAACGGCCTGGCCGCCCTCTCGGAGCGTCTCGCGCTCCTGATCACCGGGGACACCGGCCCGATGCACCTGGCGGCGGCGGTCGGAACGCCCATCGTGGCGATTTTCGGACCCTCGAGTCCCGCCCGCTACGCACCGTTGACACCCAACGCGCGGGTGGTCCGGCAGCCACTCTGGTGTCGTCCGTGTGACCGGATCCGGAGGCCGCCCGATCGGTGTGCGGACCGTGTGCCGGATTGTCTTTCCATGATCGGCGTGGACGACGTCTGCCAGGCCGCAGACGAATTACTCGGTCTCCGACCTGCGGGCGACAGCTAGTTGCCGTGGGAGACCCCCCGGCTTTGCCGGGGCGGCCAGCAGCGTTTGACGTATCCGGGAGTCGCGTGAGGAAACTCCTTCCCGTGAGCCGCACAAGCATCACGAGAAGGAGTCCTCATGACGACGTACCGAAGTCTCAATCATACGAAATGGCACTGCCAGTATCACGTAGTGTTCATTCCGAAGTACCGGAAGAAAGCGATGTATGGAGGCGTCCGGCAGCAGCTGGGCGAGGTGCTGCGGCAGCTGGCGCGGCACCGCGAGAGCCAGGTGGAGGAGGGGCATCTGCTGCCCGACCACGTCCACATGTTGGTGTCGATCCCCCCGAAGTACTCGGTGGCGCAGGTGATCGGGTATCTCAAGGGGAAGAGCGCGATCCACATCGCTCGGGAGTTTGCGGGGCGGTCCCGGAACTTCGTGGGGCAGCACTTCTGGGCGCGCGGGTATTTTGTCTCGACGGTGGGCCGTGATGAACGGATCATCCGGGACTATATCCAGCAGCAGGAGCGAGAGGATCGGCGGCTGGATCAGTTGCCGTTGGACTAGAGC
Source organism: Vicinamibacterales bacterium (assembly GCA_965197395.1). GTDB lineage: Bacteria > Acidobacteriota > Vicinamibacteria > Vicinamibacterales > UBA8438 > CAZYFH01. Next base: position 256,176 of record OZ240205.1, read on the forward strand.
CGCCACCGTCAGGTGGCTCAAGTGACCGCGCAGCGGTCACGTCAGCCGCTTTGAGCGGCTCACAACTAAAGCCCCCGGCTTTGCCGGGGGATACTTACTGTCGTGTTTCGCTTACCGGCCTTCGGCATGCGCGGGACCGGGTCCCTCCAGCACCGCCTGGTAGAGCTCGAGGAGCCGGTCGGTGGCGCTCGTCCAGGAGAATTCGCGCTCGACGAGCGCCCGCCCAGCCGCGCCCATCGCGCTCAATCGACCGGGCGCGTCCAGCGCCTCCCCGACGGCCCGTGTCAACGCCCCGACGTCGCCGGGCGGCACGAGCCATCCACTGACACCCGGGAGGACTTTGTCGGGCAGTCCGCCGGCCGTGGTCGCGATCACAGCCCGCCGGTGCGCCATCGCCTCCAGCGTCACCAGGGAGCTGCCTTCGTAGAGCGTCGGCAGCACGAACACTGTCGCCGCTTCATACCACGCGTGGAGCTCGGTCTCGCTGACCGCGCCCCGCAACGTCACCCGATCGCCGAGCCCGGCCTGCCGTACGGCCCGCTCGAGCCGGCGTCGATACGGGCCGTCTCCGAGCACAACCCATCGCCAACGATTCCGCGTCGCGGCCCCGGTGGCTGCGCCGACGCGGGCGAGCGCCTCGGCGAGCACATGGAATCCCTTGTTCTCTTCGAGCCGACCGACGCTGAGCAGGATTCGGTCCCCGTGGCCGAGACCGCCCCTCTCGTCGGGCGATGGCGCGCCGGCCGTCGTCAACTCGTCTGGCGACCGCGCGCCGGCCGTCGTCAACTCGTCTGGCGACCGCGCGCCGGCCGTCGTCAACTTGTCGATCGCCGCTACGTCGATGGCGTTGGGCACGATCGCGAGACGAGATGGTGGTATGGGCAAAGCGCCGAGCACGATCGGGACCAGGACCCGATCGGTCGCGATCACCCTATCGGCCGCGGTCGCGCATGCGCGGACCGCAGCCTGCAACGGTCGATAGGCAAGGCGTTTGAGTCTCGCCCGGGTGGGATCAGTCGCCCCGAACTCCTCCAACCCCTGCGGGTTGAACACGAACGGCACCGTCTCGAGGGGCGTCCCCCGCCGGGCGGACGCATAGCCCAACGCGCTGGCGCCGAGCCCATGCACCACCTGGACGCCGCCCGCCCGCACGAGCCGAGCGGCGAGGCGGCCAGCCCGCCAGCCAAACAGCGGATACGCGGTGCTGCGATCGATCACGGTCGTGCCGCGGCGTCCCGCGAGGGGGAAGGTCCGATAGGGGACGAACCGCATCGTGACGCGGTCGCCAGGGAGATCGTCGTTGAGACTCGCCTGCCCATCGATCGTGGTCGGCGGACGGGTGACGAGCGTGATCCGCACGCCGCGGTAGGCGAGGTGCCGCACCAAATCGTAGACGTGCCGCTCAAGTCCGCCGCGGCCATGCAGGGTGAACACCGCACGCGCGAGCACGACGACATGCAGATCCTCGGGCCGCCACATGCTCATCCCCGGTCGGCCCGTCCGGTCGAGACGGTCGTGTACAGCGCTTCGATCTGCGCGGCGATCGCTGGGGTATCGAATCCCCGGCCGACCGCCCGTTTGGCCGCCGCACCAAGTTGACGGCGCAACCCGTCATCACGCCGTAGCCGCGCCACGTCATCGCCAAGACCGTCCGCGGTCCGAGACAACAAGCCGGTCTCGCCGTGGGTGACGATGTCACCGGTCCCGCCGGTGTCGTTGGCCGCGATCGCGACGCCGAGCGCGCTCGCCTCGAGCAGGACGCGGCTGCACGACTCGGGCCCCTTGGAGGGAAACAGCAACATCGACGCGTGCCGGACCCAGCCCAGCGCCCGCTCGCGCGGCAACCATCCGACAAAGCGGGTGTCGTGGGTGCCGCGGCGTGCGATCGCCTCCAATCCGGCCCGCTCACTCCCGTCACCGACGATGACGAGCGGCCAATCGAGATTCGCGCGCGCGACGGCGATCGGCAGCTTGGCAACGCCCTTGTTTGGCTCGAGCTTGCCCACATACAGCGCATAGTGGCCCTCGAGGGGCCGGGGTTGGCGCTCGGCTTGTTCGCGAAGGCCCACGACGTCGACCGGGTTCGGTATCGTCACGATGCGATCTGCGCGCACCTCCGGCGCCCGCGCCCTGAGGTCGCGCGCCACCGCGGAGCTCACGGCGACGACGGCGTCCGCCCTCGCCAGGCTGCGCCGCTTCGCCGCCAGGTTGGCGCGCATATACGGGATCATCGGAACGGCGAGCGGCCAGAGGGCTCCCGCGCGTGGTCGCACGCACCGCGTCATCATGCCGGGGGTGCATCCAGGGCACAGCGTCTCGCCATGTCGGTCGTAGATGAGGTCCGACCAGTAGCACACCGGCCAGTAATCGCGCACCGTGCAGACCACGGGCCGTCCGCTCTGGTGCGCCGCCGCTACGGCGGGGGGCCCGGTCAGGACGTGTTGCGCGTGGACGACATCGATCGCGCGGTCATGGATCAGCGAGCCGAGATACGCGGCGAGGCGTGCGTAGAGGAGCTCGTTCTTGAAGTAGTTGCGAACATACGGCACGCGCGGCACGAACGCCGGAACGGTCACTGGGCGAAAGCCGTCAAAGCCGTCGCGCTCCGGACCCGCGGTGGTCGTCCCGACGCGGGGCATCACGATCGTCATCTCGTGACCGCGGTCACGGAGGCCCCTGGCGAGCTCGTACGTGCTCCAGCCGCTGCCGCCGCATCCGGGCGGAAACGCGTCCGTGGCCATGAGCACCCGCATATCAATCGATCAGCGAGTCACGCGGCGGTCGAGCGCCGCTTCCATCGCGTCGGCCAGCGATCGGCAGTGCCGCTCCCAGCTGAACCGCCGGGTCACCCGTTCGCGCGCGGCGGCGCCCAGCGCCGCCCGCGTGTCGCTATCGCGCAGCGCATCGAGCGCATCCGCGAGGCCCTCCGGTTCCGAAGGATCGTACGTCATCCCCTCGCGGCCCGGTCGCACGATCGTCGCGAGTCGATCGATGGTGGGCAGCACGACCGGCAGTCCCGCGGCCATGTATTCGAACACCTTGAGTGGCGACCAGTAGAACCCCAGCGCCAGCGGCCGGTGCGCCACCACGTCGAATGGCGCCGCTCCCACGTCGCACGCCGCGAGGGCGGCCGGCAGCGCCTCGTGGGCGAGGGCGCCGGTGAAGAGCAGTCCCTCCGCCCCGCGGGCGGCGGCGCGTGCCCGAGCCAACTCGGGTCCGTCGCCGATCAGGACAGCGCGAAACTCGGTGCGCCCGCGGTGCTGACGCAACCGCTGTATGGCATCGACAAGGTGAACCGCGCCATGCCAGGAACGGAACGCACCGGCAAACACCACGACGACCTCATCCGCGCGCCTGGTGAACGGTATCGGGCCGACTGCCCCGGGTTGGAACGTCGTCGTGTCGGCGCCCCACTCCAGCTCGAGCAGACGGTCGCGCGGCACCACCGCCGGTACGATCCCGGCGTGCGGCGTCACGACCAGATCGGCGACCGCGCACTGCCACTCGCGCCACCGCCGCATGGGGGAGATGAGGAGCACCCGGTCGAGCCATCGCTTCATCGAGCCAGGGTGGTCGACGGCCGGCGCGTTGATTTCCAGCATCGTGAGGGCGCCGACCGCCCGCCCGGCCAACATCCCCTCGCCGCCGAAGTTGTAGAAGCGCTCGATCACGACGTCCGGTCGAAGCGTACGGGCGAGCGCACGCACGCGGCTCGCGCGGAGCAGGCGCAGCTGGCGCGCACCGAGCGGCGGCCGAAGCGCATGCCACTGCACTGCACCTCCCGGGAAAGCCGACGCACCGGGTGTGACGAGCGCATGCACCTCATGCCCGAGCGCGGAGAGACCGTCGGCCACCGCGCGCACATGGGTCGCACCGCCCAGGGTGCCGGGGACGGCCTGGTCGACCGCCACGTAGAGGATTTTCACGGTGCGGTCCGGGTCAGCAACGCGAAGAACGGTCCAGACCGGATTCGCCCGAACAACACGAGGTCGAGCTTCATGATCCACGTCAGGGCGACCAGGACGGCGTACGCGGCACCGCGGCGCTCGATGCGCGCCTGGGCCTGGCGATGCGCCGCGCGGACGGCGGCGCCGGTGTCGGAGCCGTCGGCCTTCAGCGACCGTGCCGCGCGGACCACGAACCAACGCTCCGCAAGGCGAAGCAGGATGTTCTCGATCACACCGCCGACGATCGGCGTGTAATAGCGAATCCGGTCGATGCGAAAACCGGCCGCGGTCACGGCCCGCTCGAGGTCCGGGATGTCAGCGAGCGGGTTCAGGTGGTCGGACTTCCGCAGCCGTTCATACGAGAGATCAATCAGCCCGAGGCGGTCGAGCTGGCGCGCGACCCAGTTGGTGAACCGGAGCCCCAGCGCCAACGCTGAGTTCTTGCGTACGTGGGTGTAGACGAAGAGCTGCCCGCCCGGCTCCAACACTCGCGCCGCCTCGCGCAAGACCTCGACGAGCGCCTTGCGCGACAGATGCTCGAGCACGTCGAGCGAGAACGCCTTCGTGAACGCGCCGTCCGCCAGCGGCAACCGGCGGAGGTCGCCGACCATCAGATCCACACGCGCACGCGCCTCCGCCGCAAAATGTGGGCTGGCGTCGATCCCCGCCAGGTGGGCTGCCGTGTCACAGTTCCAGACCAGCACGCGGCCGCTGCCGCACCCGAGGTCGACCACGCGATCCGAGCCGCCGATGCGCAGGAACCGCCGCAGCATGTCGTTGCGAATACCGGCCGACAGCAGCGGTGGCGACACATGCTCGTGTCGTCCGTCCGCGTGAAACGCCTCGTCGACGTACTTGGTCACGTCGGCGAACGAGGTGGCCGGCCGCAGATCGAGATAATCCACCCCTACCGACGAGTACTGGTGACCGCATCGTTGACACGCCATCGCGGCATCAGAGCCGCGCGTCAGTTCGACCCGACACGATGGACACCGAACGAGCGTCAGGAGGCGGGCGGAGATCATCTCTGGAGGTCATCCAGCAGCCGCTCGATCCGTTCCGCGCGACACGCCCACGAATGCGCTCCCACCCGCTCGAACGCCGCGCGGGCGAGACGCGTGGCGTCGCTGGGGTTGGCGAGCAGCGCGCGCAGCGCGAACGCCAACGCGTCCGGATCGGCAGGGGGCACCAGACGTGCGTCTTTGCCGTCGGTTAGGATCTCGCGGATCGGGGCCAGATCCGAGGCGACGATCGGTGTGCCGGACGCCATGTACTCGAACAGCTTGAGCGGAGAGGTATAGCGAGACGACTCCGTCGCGAGGGTCGGCAACACCAGGACGTCCGCGGCGGCAAGCATCGCGGGAACGTCAGCGCGCGGCACGGGACCGGTAAGCGTGATGCGGTCGCGCAGCCCAAGCTCCCGCACGAGCGCGCCGACACGACCGAAGTCGGCGTCCCCCTCCCGCCCACCGACGATCATCCCGCGACTCGCCGGCACCGATGCGAGGGCCCGCACCATGACCTCGGACCCCTTCCACGGATAGAGATGGCCGGCATACACGACGACAGGCGGCTCCGCGGGCGGACGCGCGGCGCCCGTGCGGGCCGGCGACAGATGCGCCCCGTTCGACGCGGTCAGCAGATGCGGCCGCGGACCGAACCGCCGGGTCAACTCCGCCGCCAGCACTTGGGTCGTTGTCACGTATCCCTCTGTGCGACGCCAGACCCGGTGCTCCCGTCTCTCTAACCGTCTCAGCTTTCGCGGGCTGCCGCGACGGGCGCCCGGCACCAGCTCCGGAAGGGTGTCGGCGAACACCGGTGCGTACCCATGCGATTCGTACACGACCGGCGGCCGCCACCGAGGTGGGATCCGCACGAGGGCGTCCGCCACGCCGAGGTCACGGGTGTACACGACGTCGACCCGCCGCTGCCGGCTGACCGCCCGGGCGGCCGCCGACGTCAGATAGGTCACCCGCCGGACGAGCTGAGGGCCGGCGGCAGGTGTCCGTTCCACGGTGAAGCGCGCCGAGGGGTCGCACCCGTAGAACAGGAACGGATCGCGTACCGGTCGCACGATATCCGGTCGCACGCCCAGCGAGACCACGTGGCCACGCGCCACCAACGCGTGCGCCGTCTCCATCGTTTGAATGCCGTTGGCGCGCTCGAGGGGAAACCGGATGTCCGCGAGGTAAAGGATGTGCACACCGATGTCTGCCCGCGTTCGGCGACCGCACCGTGTCGGCGGTCGTTGACGCCGCCTCCTTGCACGATGCCCACGACGCCTCGCCGTCACAACGTACGGGACTGAGGCTAGCAGCCCGTGCTAGGGCTGCGCGTATCGCTCCGGATCCTGATAGAACGAGCTCCGGTCGAACAGATAGCGCTGGGCCAACCGCGGCAGCGCGCGGGGCACGGTCACGAACGTATTGTATGCGTTGCGCGAGAGCTCGAGCCGTTGGCGATCCATCGTGCCACTGCCGAACTGCGCAATCAAACCGACGTTCCACCAGACACAGAGCGCCATCGATGCGGCCAGCGCCCAGCGCGGCGGGCGTGCCCGCGCTCGGTCGAGCAGGGCCGCCAGCCCGATGACCAGCACGGCCGTCGTGCCCACGAACCGCCGCTGGCCAAATGACCCGGCGACGCTCCAGCTGTCGATGCTCCCGGAGATATACACCTGGGCGAGAAACATGAGACCGAGGCAGACACCGATGCGTGTCGCGTCCGCGTGGAACGACGTGCGGGTCAGACAGACCAGACCCACGAGGCAGAGGACGATCAGGGGCGTCCAGACGAGCACGCCGTGTGCCGGCGACAGCAACACGTGCCCGGCGTACGGCGCCAGCCATTGCATCTTGTTCGCGACGTAGTCGGGTGGACCGAGGCGGCCGTTCAGGACCAGATACGCCGCGGCCTGTGGCAGGAGGCAGCCGGCGAACACGACGTCGCCCATGGCGGCGTTGCGCAGACGGCGTCCTACGGCGTCCGACCATCCGCCTGCCAGATCATCCTTGAGACGCCAGACGAAATCGAGAGCCGGCCCGACGACGAAGAACACGTCCTGCTCTCGCACCATGACGACAAGCGCGGCTGCGGCACCCAGCGCCACGCACCCGCGTCGCGACCAGTCGCCGCGTACGGCGAGCCAGACGTTGACGAAGACGGCCACCGCAAACGCCGAGCAGGCGTGCGCCATCCCAGGCGCGACGTACATATAGAAGACGAGCGGGGTGCCGAGCCACACGACGAGACCAGCGAGGTGGCCGCTCCCAACGCGCCCCACCAGCAGCCGCGCAGCCCGGATCGACAGCAGGACAGCGAGAAACCCGTAGAACGCCGACCCGTACGCCACGGCTGCAATGTAGGGCGCCGAGAACCCGTCCGCGGCGATCGGCGAGCCCGCGGCCCGCAACGCGCGGACGGTCACGTCCGCCCCCGCGTAGAACGGTGCCCACAGCAGCGCGCACCCGATCGTGGCGAAGTTGAACCGTCTGCCGGTCTCGGTCTTCAAGACCAGGAACGTCTCCTCGAATCCGTAGGCGCGGGCGATGCCTCGATCGTGGAAGTAGCGGTATTCGTTGTCGAAGGCGAGGTCTTGGTCGAACCAGAGCGACCGCAGGTACGCGAAATACTGGATCTCGTCCGAGGCGTACAACCGGGGAGTCACGGCCGGGAGGGACGCGAGGAAGAGCAGCACGAGCGCCCAGGACGTCAGCCACGCTCGGCTGCGCGAATGACCCCGTGTGGCACGCGCCCACGCCATCGACGTCGGCACTATACCATCCGGTCCGGGTGCCACCCGGGCGACGAGGACACGCGCGCCAGTCGTTACACTAGCCGTGCATGGCCAACCTCGATGACGGCTTCGCGCTGCTCGAGCGGCACCCGACGCGGGTCATCTGGGGTCTCGGCACGCTCTTCGCGATCGTCTACCTCGCCAGCCAAACTGTGGCGCCGGGCGCGACCGGCCGCATCATCAACGGTGACGCCATCCAGTACTACGCCTATCTGCGTTCTCTTACCTTCGACGGCGACGTCGATTTCGCGAACGACTACCGACTGCTCTACGAGACCGATGGGCCCGACGCGTCCACCAACACCTGGCTGACCAGCGAAACACCGACGGGCCGCGCGCCGAATACGATGTCGATCGGGCCGGCGATTCTGTGGGCTCCGGCGTTCCTCCTGGTCGGCGGCGTCGTCGCCTTGCTGCACCTCCTCGATCTCGGCGTGCCGCTCGACGGGGTCGCGGCTCCGTTCAAGCTCGCCGCCGGTCTTGCCAGCATCGTCTACGCGACGGCGGGGGTCGCGCTGACGCACGACCTCTGCCGACGCCTCTTCCCGGCGCTCCCGTCGCTGTGGGCCACACTCACTGCATGGCTCGCGACGTCCGCCGTCTACTACACGCTCGTCTCTCCCACGTACTCGCACGCCGCCGCGCTGTTCACGGTCTCGCTCTTCTGTCACACGTGGCTCCGGACCAGAGGCCAGCAGCGCCTCAGGCGCTATGCGTGGCTTGGCGCGCTCGCGGGGCTCGCGGGGCTCGTCCGGTGGCAGGACGTCATCGTCGTCATCTTGCCGATGGCGGAGCTCGGCCACGCCGTCTGGAGACGCGACCTACGGGTATCGGACCTTGCGGCACGCGCCGCGTCGATGGCCGGCGTGATGATGCTCGCCCTGCTGCCGCAAGCGTTGGCGTGGCAGGCCATCTATGGTCAACCCATCCTCATGCCGCAAGGCTCGGGGTTCATGCGGTGGACCGACCCGGCGGTGGGGGCGGTCCTGTTCTCGCTCAAGCGAGGCGTGTTCGTGTGGACCCCCGCCGTGCTGCTCGCCGCGGCCGGCGCGCGTGCGCTCATCCGGCGTGATCGGGTCGTGGGTTGGTCCGCAGTTGCTGTCGTCCTCATGGGCCTCTACGTCAACGCGGCGGTCAGCGACTGGTGGGCGGGCGAAGCCTTTGGAGCCCGTCGGTTCATCAGCTACACGGGGTTGCTGGCCCTCGGTCTGGCCGCACTGTTCGCCTCGTCTTTCTGGCAGGCACGGGTCCGCGCGCTGCGATGGGTGAGCCTCGGGCTCGTCACCTACAATCTGCTCTTCATCCTGCAATACCAGCTCTTCCTGCGAGGCTTTGCGGAACTCGCGGCCTACCCGAGCACGCCGCGCACGGTGTTCGTCGAACGGCTGGCAGTGCCCTGGCGTCTCGCCCGGTATTGGCTGGAAGCGCTGATTGCGTAGAGCGCAGGGGCTCTTCCGGCCGGCCGGGTTCTATAATGAGCCGGCCTTCAGGTCACCCACGGCGCGGAGGGATGGTAAGGAGTCCGCCGCGTGCCGTTCGCCGGCGACGTGCCGATCACCAACATGGAGTACGTGCGTGCGGCCTAGCCCACCCGTGCCGGCGTTCTGGCAGCGCGCCGCTATGGAGCGCGCCGAGCTCTACGCGACGCTCTCGACAGGCAGCCTCGGCGCGGCCACGGAGCAGTTGGTCGACCTGATCGCGTCGACGCTGGCCCGCCGTGGGCGCGTGTTGTTGTGCGGAAACGGCGGAAGCGCGATGGCCGCGCAACACGCGGCAGCCGAGTGGATCGGGCGGTTCTCGACGAACCGGCCCGCCCTGCCGGCGATCGCGCTCACGACGGATCAGGCGGTGCTCACCGCGGTCGGCAACGACTTCGGCTTCGATCGCGTGTTCGAGCGACAGATCGACGCCCTGGCGCAACCAGGCGACGTGGTCATCGGCATCAGCACGAGCGGAGCGTCGGCCAACGTCGCCAAGGGCCTCGGTGCGGCGGCGCGGTGCGGGGCATGCACGGTCGCGCTGCTGGGCCGCGTGCGCGGCCGCGTCGGACGCGCGGCGGATCTGGTGCTGCTGGTCCCGGCGCCGACCGTTCCGCTGATTCAAGAGGCCCACGAGTGTGTGCTCCACGTCGTGTGCGACGAGGTCGAGGGGAGGCTGCGGAAGGAACGCCGCGGTCGTCGCGGCGGCCCGCGCGCGACCCGAGGAGGGTCGCGTGGCTAGTGTCCCGCGACGACGAGACGGGCGGGTTCCCCCGCCCATCCTCGTCGTGGGCGACCTCATCTGCGACCACTACATCTGGGGCGATGTCGAACGCGTCTCGCCCGAAGCGCCGGTGCAAGTCCTCCGCTGGGAGCGCGAGGCGAACCGGGCCGGCGGAGCCGCCAACGTGGCCCTGAACCTCGCAGCGCTCGGTTGCGAGGTCCGCCTGGGTGGCGTCGTCGGTCACGATGCCGAAGACCGATGGCTCCTGGGCGCGCTCGGGCGCGGTGGCATCGACACGGCGGCGGTGGTGAAGTCGACGACACGCGCCACGACCCGCAAGGATCGCATCATCGCGCGCGGGCAGCAACTGCTGCGCGTCGACCGCGAGGAGCGCCAGCCCCTCGCCCCGCGCGACGAACGCGCGCTTCTGGCCGAGCTCGGTCGGCACCGGCACCGGGCCGCCGGCATCGTCGTGTCGGACTACGCCAAGGGTGTGCTGAGCCGGAGGGTCCTCGCACGACTGCTCCGTCCGACAGGTCGTGCTCGCCACCGGCCACGCGTGCTGGTCGATCCCAAGGGATCGGACTTCACCCGGTATCGCGGAGCGGACATCCTCACGCCGAACGAGCGCGAGCTCAGGAAAGCGACGCCCGAGGCGGACGCGACTCCCCAGGGAGCCGACGGGGCGCTCGTGGCGCGAGCCCGCGCCGTGCACGCGTCGACCGGCGCGCGCGCGCTGCTCGTCACGCGAGGGCGACACGGCATGGACCTGTTCGAGTTCGGCGCGGATCGGCCGACGCAGGTGCACGTCCCTGTCTTCCAGACCCACGAGGTGTTCGACGTCACGGGGGCAGGGGACACGGTGGCGGCAGTCATGGCGCGTGGCGCATTCGACGGTCAACCACTCGCCGAAGCCGCCCGTATGGCCACGGTGGCCGCCGGGCTCGTCCTCGGCTCGGTCGGCACCAGCGTCGTCGATCGCGACGCGCTCGAGCGTCTGCGCCACGGACCGTCGGCGCCGTCGGGCACCAAGATCCTGACGCGGGCCACACTCAAACGCCGCGTCGCGGACGCCCGAGCGCATGGCGCCCGGGTGGTCCTGACCAACGGCTGCTTCGACGTGTTGCACGCGGGCCATTTGCATCTGCTTCAGCGCGCGCGCGCGCTCGGCGACCTGGTGGCGGTCAACGACGACCGGTCGGTGCGTCGGCTCAAGGGCCGGACGCGGCCGCTCGTCAACCAGGACGACCGGGCCGAGCTCCTCGCGGCGTTGCACGTCGTCGACTACGTCACGATCTTCCGGGAGCCGACGCCACTCCGTGTCATCGAGGCCGTGCGACCGGACGTCCTCGTCAAGGGCGCCGACTACGCTATCGACGAGGTCGTCGGCCGCGAGGTCGTGGCCCGTAACGGGGGCCGGGTCGAGCTCATCGCCTTGCTGCCGGGCGTGTCGACCACCGCGCTCGTCAAGGATCGACCCACGTCGCACGCAACGAACACGAGGCGGAGGGCTCAGAGATGACCCGTCCGCCGCATCCGGCCCTCGACATGGCCGCCGCGACGATGGTGCCGATCGCGCAGAGGCCCAGCAAGGTCACGCACGAGCACCTGGTCGACCCCGCCACCTACCAGTCGTCGAACCGGTCCCTCGAACGGATGCTGCCGCCAACGTTGAAGAGCGCGGACCTGACAGCGATTGCCGACGCCTGGGCGGCGGCGGTGACCGAACGACGCGCCGTGATCCTGGGGATGGGCGCGCACCCAATCAAGGTGGGGCTGAGTCGACTGATCGTGGATCTGATCGAGCGTGGATGGCTCGGCGCGGTCGCGGGCACCGGCGCTGTCGGCATCCATGACTGGGAGATGGCGACCGCTGGACACACCTCCGAGGACGTCGCCGATGGGCTCCGAAGCGGGATGTTCGGCATGGCCGCTGAAACCGCCGAGGCTTACTGGGCCGCCGTTGCGCTTGCTGACCGCGAGGGATACGGGCTGGGCCAGGCCGTGGGCCGACGACTCGCCGAGGCGGCGCCCGAATTCGGCCGGCTGAGCGTGCTGGGTGCGGCCTACGAACACGACGTACCGGCGACCCTTCATGTCACGTTCGGGGCCGACACGGTCCACATGGCCCCGCAGCAAGACGCGGCAGCGCTCGGACGCGCCGCCGTGCGCGACTTTGGCGTATTCGCGGAAGCAGTGACCCGGCTCCACGATGGCGGCATTTATCTCAACCTGGGGTCGGCCGTGACGCTGCCGGAAGTCTTCCTCAAAGCGGTCAACATCGCGCGCAACGTCACCGGCCGACCACACCGGCTCGTGACCGCCAACCTCGATATGGTCCAGCACTATCGGCCGGCCCACAACGTCGTCGACCGGCCCACGCAGCCGGACGGCCGTGGCTACAGCATCACCGGACACCACGAGATCCTGTTCCCGCTGCTGTACGCGATGGTGCGCGACCGTCTCTCCTAGTGTCCTGTAACAGAAATAAGTAAACGGTTTATGGTGCCTCGACGTATTCCTCGCAGGAGGTGCACGTGAGAGGTCCTGCCCCGGTGACAGTGACCGTCAGTGACGACGAACGGCAACGGCTCGACTCGTGGGCCCACCGGTCGCGCAGTGCCCCGCAGGTGGCGCGGCGCGCCCGCATCATTCTGGCGTGTGCCGCCGGCCGCTCGACGACGAGCATCGCCAAACGGTTCCACGTCTCGCGGACCACGGTGTGCAAGTGGCGCACACGCTTCGTGCGCGATCGCCTGGAGGGACTGATCGACGAACCGCGTCCGGGCACGCCTCGGCGGATTACCGATGCGCAGGTGGAGCAGGTGGTGATTGCAACCCTGGAAACCACGCCTCGCGGGGCGACGCAGTGGAGCACGCGCGATATGGCGAAGGCGACGGGCCTGAGTCACATGACCATCCAGCGCATTTGGCAGGCGTTTGGATTGCAGCCGCATCGCAGCGAGACCTTCAAGCTGTCGCCAGACCCGCAGCTGGTCGAGAAGGTGCGCGATATCGTCGGGCTGTACGTGAATCCGCCGGACCATGCCCTTGTGCTCTGCGTGGACGAGAAATCGCAGATTCAGGCGTTGGATCGGACGGCCCCCCTGCTGCCGATGCAACCCGGGCAGGCCGAGCGGCGCACGCATGATTATCGGCGGCACGGAACGACCTCGCTGTTTGCGGCCCTCGACGTCAAGACGGGCGAGGTGCTCGCCGAAATGCACCAGCGGCATCGCTCGATCGAGTTCCGCAGGTTCCTCGATGCGATCGACGCGCACGTCCCCGCCGACCTGGACGTGCACCTGATCGTTGACAACTACGGGACGCACAAAACCGCGATCATTCAGCGCTGGTTGGCCAAGCGCCCGCGGGTCCACCTGCACTTCACACCGACCTATGGGTCCTGGATGAACCTGGTCGAACGTTGGTTCGCGGCGCTGACGACGAAGCAGCTTCGCCGCGGCGCCCACCGGAGCGTCGCGGCCCTCAAACGCGCGATCCAAGAGTTCATCGAGGTGACCAATGAGCAACCGACGCCGTTCGTCTGGACCAAGAGTGCCGACGACATCCTCGCGAGCATCGCCCGGTTTGCTCGGCGAACGCTGGCTGCACACCCAGCATGACAACTGTTCGCGAACCACTGTTACGGGACACTAGGAGCCCGTGGTGAGGCTCGCCTGGTTCACGCCGCTCCCCCCTGCACGATCGGGTGTCGCCACATACTCCGCCGAGCTCTTGCCGTCCCTCGCCGCGCGACACGAGATCGAGGTGTTTGTTGACACGGCACCAGACGACGCGGACGCACCCGCCCACGTGGCCGCGGTCTCGAGCGCGCACGACTTCGTCTGGAAACACGCCCGCCGCCCGTACGAGCAGATCGTGTATCAGCTCGGCAACGCGACGTGCCACGACTATCTGTGGCCGTATCTGACACGCTACCGCGGTGTCGTCGTGATGCACGACGCCCAGCTGCACCACGCACGGGCGCGAGCGTTGCTCCAGCAGCGACGCGCCGCCGACTATCGGGATGAGCTGAGATTCGACCACCCTGATGCACCGCCCGACATCGCCGAGCTCGGCGTGCAGGGCCTGCTCGGAAGCCTGACGTATTGGTGGCCCATGCTGCGTGTGCCGATACGGGCCGCCACGCTTGTCGCCGTCCATAGCGAGTGGCTCGCACAGCGGCTGCGGGACCAGTACCCGGGAACGGCCATCGAAGCCGTGCGCATGGGCGTGCCCGACCCTCGGACGCTGGATGCCTCATCGGCGGCGGACCGCGAGGCGATCCGCGCACGGCTCGGTGTCGCGCCCGACGCCGTCGTGTTCGCCGCCTTCGGCGGAGTTACGCCCGAGAAGCGGATTCCACAGATCATCCGAGCGTTTGCCGCGGTGGCAGACGACCTGCCCGGATGCCGGCTGCTACTCATCGGTGCCGAAGCCACCCACTACGACGCGCGTGCCGACGCGGCGTCGCGCGGTGTCAGTGCCCACGTCATCTTTACCGGCTTCGTCGACGATGCCGAGCTCGCAGGTCTCGTCGCCGAGGCCGACATCTGCCTCTGTCTTCGCTGGCCGAGCGGTGGCGAGACATCTGCCTCCTGGCTTCGCTGCCTGGCCGCCGGCAAGCCGACCGTGATCACCGATCTCGCCCACCACGGCGGCGTGCCCACGCTCGTCACCCGCGGCACGTGGACACCGTCACACCTGGGCGCGCTCAGCGACGGGGCAACCAAACGCCCAGAGCCCGTGGCCGTTTCCATCGACCTCCTCGACGAAGACCGCTCGCTCGCCATCGCGATGCGGCGCCTCGCGAGAGACCCCGGCGGGTGCCGACGGCTCGGACAGGCCGCGCGCGCGTATTGGGAGCAGCACCACCGGGTCGAACAGATGGTTGACGACTACGAGCACGTGCTCACGCTCGCCAACCGGCACACGCCACGACCGACCGGAGCGCTTCCGACTCATCTGACAGTCGATGGCACCGAGCACGCGCGAGCGCTCCTGGAACCATTCGGGGAGGAACCCGATATCCTCGTCGACGAGGGGAGCTAACCGTCTTTCGAGCAACACGTTACCTTGACGGAACACCCGGCCGGCGGTACGCTGTCAGGGCCGTGAACATCGTGCTCAACGGCGAATCCTACGAAGCTCCCGGTCCTGTGAGCGTCAGTCGATTGTTGGCACGCCTCGACATCGATCCGCGCCGTGTCGCCGTCGAACACAACCTCGTGGTCGTCAAGAAGGCCGCCTACGACTCGACCATGGTCAGGACGGGTGACGCGGTGGAAGTGGTGAACTTCGTTGGCGGCGGATAGCAATGCCTGACGACCTTCTGACGATCGCCGGCACATCGTTCGCCTCGCGTTTGATTGTCGGCACCGGCAAATACGCGTCGAACGCGGTCATGGTGAAGGCCCACGAAGCGTCGGGGGCCGAGATGGTCACGGTCGCCGTGCGCCGCGTGAACATCTCCGACCGCGGGCGCGAATCACTGCTCGACCACATCGACACGAGCAAGTACACGCTGCTGCCCAACACGGCCGGCTGCTATACGGCGGAGGACGCGATCCGCACCGCACGCCTCGCCCGCGAGGCTGGTCTGTCCCGCTGGGTCAAGCTCGAGGTGATTGGCGACGAGAAGACGCTGTTTCCTGACAACGAAGCGCTCGTCGACGCCACGCGCGTGCTCGTGGCGGAGGGTTTCGTCGTCCTCCCCTACACCAATGACGATCCGGTGACATGCCGCAAGCTGGAAGACGCCGGGGCCGCCGCCGTGATGCCGCTCGGGGCTCCCATTGGGTCTGGGCTCGGCATCCAAAACCCGAACAACATCCGCATCATCAAGGAGTTCATTCGGGTGCCCGTCATCGTCGACGCGGGGGTCGGTACCGCCTCGGACGCCGCGATCGCCATGGAGCTCGGCGTCGATGGGGTCCTGATGAACACCGGAATTGCTGGGGCGCGGGATCCAGTCGATATGGCTGAATCGATGAAGCTGGCAGTGCACGCCGGTCGTCTCGCCTACCTCGCCGGACGCATCCCGCGCAGGCTGTACGCGACGGCGTCGAGCCCGCTGGAGGGCGTCCCCGGCGGGTCGTGACCGGCCCACAGATGTTCAGACGCACGGTCACCCAGGACGACCTCGCGCAGCTCAAGCGCAAGCGCGAAGAGGCCGACCGCGCGTACAACCAGGCGCTCGGCGCGCTCGACGAAGCGCTCCTGACCCCTCTCGACCTGCCGCATCCGCCGCCGCCCTTCGATGACTTCCAAGTGTCCCCGCTCAACGCGGGATGGCAGCTCGTCGGGCCGGACGGACCGGACCTTGGCGGCGGCTGGCGCCAGCGACTCAACGGCCTCGTCTGGCGATTCGTGGGGCCGATGATCCAGCGGCAACAGGCGTTCAACGCCAACGTCGTCGACCACGTCAACCGCAACGTCGCCACGTCCCGAGAAACGCAGAAGGCCGCCACCAGCGTCATCGCGCTCTTGCGCGACGAGCTCGACGCGCTCCACGACTTCCAGTCCCTGCTCGTGCAGTATCTCCAGAGGATCACGCCGTTCGTTGACACGAAGGATTACGAGTTCAATGGACTGGCCCGGCGGGTCGCCGAGGACGCATCCGCGCTCGCGCACGATCTCGATCAGCGCACGCGTGGCATCATCGGCGCCCTCGACGGCGCGTCCAACGAGCAGCGCATGCGCGCGGAGGCCGGGATCGCCCGCGAGCAGCGGTTTACGCAGCACGTCGAGGAGCTCCGCACGACCGTCGGACAGCTGCAGCATGGACTGTTGGCGATTCGATCGGAGCTGGATCGGCCCGGCGCGGAGCGCGCGATCGGATCGGACAACGGCGGTCGCTCCGAGGCGCTTGACCGCGCGCTCGACGCGTACACCTACGTCGGCTTCGAGAACATCTTCCGTGGAGCCCAGGACGAGATCCGCGCGCGATTGACCGACTACGTACCGCTGTTTCGTGGCGCCGCAGAGGTGTTGGATCTCGGGTGCGGACGCGGAGAGTTCCTGGATCTCCTACGCGAGGAAGGGGTGTCGGCCAGCGGATTGGACATGAACAGCGAGATGGTCGAGGAATGCCGCACCCGCGGGCTCGAAGCCACGGTGGGTGACGCCCTGTCCTACCTGACCACCCTCCCGGACGGCGCGCTCGGTGGTCTGTTTGCCGCACAAGTGATCGAGCACCTCGAGCCGGCGTATTTGATCCGCTTGCTGGCCGTGGCGTTTCGCAAGCTTCGACCCGGATCGACAATCGTGCTCGAGACCATCAATCCCGCCTGCTGGTTCGCGTTCTTCGATGGCTACATCCGAGACATCACCCACGTGCGGCCGCTCCACCCGGACACGCTCAAGTACCTGCTCGCAGCGAGCGGCTTTCAGCGCACGTCGATCCGTTATAGCGCGCCGTACCCCGAGGACGGGAAGCTGCGCCACGCAGAGGTACCGAGCGATCCGGTCGGCGCCCCCGACGACAACGGCCTCGCCGCCGCGCTCTCCGTGGTCAACGCGAACGCCGACAAGCTGAACCAGCTCCTGTTCACCCACCTCGACTACGCGGCGGTCGGGGAGCGGCTGACCTAGCAGCGCGTCGTGACGATCCCGCGCCGGCACGAGCTGACCGCGCTCGGTTTGAGCGTCGTTTCTGCGGCGTTCGCGGTCCTCGCACAGTCCCTCTGGTGGAGCGGCGACGTACCCCTGGTCGTCAAGCTCGCGACCGCGGGCATCGGGATCCTGGCGTTTTTCCGGCCCGCCGATGCGCTCCTGATCGTCGCCGCGTTGACGCCGCTCACTCGCGTGCTCGGGGTCACCATCTGGCCATCAGAGCAGCCGGTCCATCTCACCGAGGCTGTGGCCCTCGTGTTTCTCAGCGGCGCGTTGTTACGTGGAGCACGCCACCGGCTCGACCCAGCCCTCACGTTGCCGATTCACACGCCGGCGGTCGTGTTTGCGGCGGTCGTCGTCACGTCGTGCCTGGTGCTCGCGATGGTCATGCAAGTGTGGCACGACTACCCGTGGCCCTTCTATCAGCGCTTAGGAGTGTTCCTGGCTCGCGACTACCTAGCATCGACCCCGGACTTCCGCCCATGGGGTGCCTGGCCGGCGGGTCTGGGCTTTGCCAGCACGGCCGCGCTGCTGTTGGAGGGCATCGCGCTGCTCGTCGCGACCGGCACGCTCGTCCGACGCGACCCGACGCTCGTCGTCCGGCTCGCGAGAATGCTTGTGGCGGGTGCCGTGGGAGCCGCCCTGCTGAGCCTGTCCGATTTCGCAGCCGATCTGATTCGAGGCGCCACATTCGGGAGCATTCAGGACACGCTCGTGCACGCGGGCTGGGCGCGGCACGTTCGGAAGGTCAACGTCGCCGGCTCGCATTTCGTGCTTCTGGCCCTCGTGGCACTCGGGCTGTCTTTCGACCGGGCCGGCGACGCCCGGCGTGGGCCGCGGCCACGGGCGTCATCGTCGTGGCGCTCGTGCTGACTGGCTCCCGAACGGCGCTCCTGGCGTTCGGCGCAGTGCTCACGCCACTGGTCGCACGCGCACTCCTCCCCGCGATGCGCCGGCTGCGCCTGGCACTGGCGCTGACCCTCGCGGTGCTGCTCGTCGTTGTGCTCGGATTGGTTATCGAACGCCCGCCCGAGACCGAGGAACCGACACCGGCCGTGCAATCGCTGCGCATACGACAAGCGTTCGCGGACACCAGTCTGCGGATGTGGGCGAGCGAGCCGGCATTCGGGGTTGGCGTCGGGCAATACTACCCGCTGTTTGCCGACTTCAGCGGCCCCGAGCTCCAGAAGCTCTATCCGCGCGAGAACGCGCACAACAACTTCCTACAGATCGGCGCCGAGCTCGGAACGGTCGGGCTGGGTGCGTTCTTGTGGCTGGTCGGCTGTGCCGTGTGGGGAGCGTGGGGATACGCACGGCGCCATCCCGGCGACGTGCGCGTGATCGCGTGCGTCGGCGGCGTCCTCGCGTTCCTGATCACTTGCCTGGCAGGCCACCCGCTGCTGTTCGCCGAAGCAAGCTATCCGTTCTGGATCGTGCTCGGCATTCTGGCCGGACTGCCCGTGGCGCCGAACGCGAGTCCGGATGTCGCGCCCGGGCCTGTCCACATCCGCTCGATCGGTTTCCGACCTGGACGCCTCGCGCTGGCGGTCCTCCTGCTCGGCATCGTGGCCTCCGTCCCCTGGCGTTTTACGCAGCACAAGCGCAACATCAACTACGCGCTCGTCAGCTACGGGTTCCACCAGTGGGAGACTGAGCCGTCGGGCCTGCGCTATCGGTGGACAAGCGACCGGTCGACCGACTTCGTACCAGCCGGCGCGAATCGTGTGTCGCTATCGCTGCAGGCGCTGAGGACCGAGCACCATTCGGAGTTCGTGGTGGCCATCAGCCTCGACGGCCGTGACGTCGAGCGTATCCGCCTGGTTGACGGCCAGTGGCGACAGGTCCAGTTCGCCGTGCCGCTCGAGACGAGCGGCCGCCCACACCGACTCGACTTCCGCGTATCGCCCGCATGGACCCCGGCTGCCGTCCTACCCAACTCGACAGACGAGCGTCGCCTCGGCGTAAAGGTCAGCGAGCTCGACGTGACCACGGGCTAGTCGACAGGAGCTTCCATCGGCAGCGCGCCTCGAGCAGCGTCCATGCGAGCCAGCGCTTCGGGTTCCAGTGACCGCGGGCGACGTGTGTCGTGTAGTAGATGAAGGCGCTGCGATGAAACGCGCGCACGGCGAGCGGCCCCGCGCTGTCGGCCGAGCCGCCGACAACGTGTACCGCCTCGGCAGCCGGCACGTAGCGAATCGTCCATCCAGTGTCGCGCAGCCGGCGGCACAGGTCGGCATCCTCCCAGTACAGAAAGTAGCGCTGGTCGAATCCGCCGATCTCCGCGAGGGCGGTTCGCCTCGCCAGCATGCACGCACCGGACACCCAGTCGACCTCGGCGCCGTCCGGGTGGCCGCTGCCGAACCCCTCCCGCTTCACGTTGCGCTGTGCCACCGGCGAGCGCGGAATCAGTCGTGTGAACAACGTCGACCGGCCGAACAGTCCCGTGACCATGGTTGGATCGCCACGAGCACTGCCCTGAACGGACCCATCTCGACTCAGCACCCGGGGGCCAACGACCGCGCAGCGGGCCTGTCGGTCCAGCGTGGCAGTGAGTCGCCGCATTGCCTCGGGTCGGAGCTGGCAGTCTGGGTTGAGAACCAGGACCAGATCGCCGACGCTCGTGGACACCCCTCGATTGACCGCGGCCGCGAAGCCGGCATTCTCGGTGTTCCGTACGAGCCGGACGGGTCCGGGCCCCATCGTGGCCACGTTCTCGCTGCCATCGGTCGACGCGTTGTCGACGACGACGACATCCCAACCGCTCACCTGCATGTCGCGCGCGAGCGCGCCGAGGCAAAGCGCCAGATGACCGCCGCTATTGCAGTTGACGATCACGACGGACACGGACGGACTCATCTCGAGCTCATGAGGTGGCTGGCGACCAGCTTTTCACGCGGCTTCTTCCAGAGCCAGCCCCGTTCCATCATCGACCACAGCTCGCCGACCGCGCGCGTACGGCCTGCCTGCACGGCGCGGCGCTTGCGCCAAACGGCCGGCAGACCTCGAACCGCCGCGGCCTTGCCAGCGAGAAACGGGCGCAGGCGCCCGGCGGCGGTGAAGTGCGCGGCGCCGACGAGACCGTAGGCGAGATGCACGGGCAGCGAACGCAACAGAATCGGCCACGGGGTGTCCTTGACGTACACCCATTCCAGGTTGCGCTGACCGTAGAAGACCGCTGCCGGACTCAAAAGCCCCAGCGTCGCGCTCCCCGCGTGCGCGACGACCGCCTCGGCCACATACAGGCACCGATGCCCTCGCAACTGCAACCGATACGAGAGATCGACATCCTCGTACACCATGAAGAAATCGTCATCGAATCCGCCCACATCCTCGAAGGCGCTGCGCCGGACCATACAGGCGGCGCCACACGCCCCAAACACCTCGCGTGTGTCACCGGCCTCGGCCACGGAGCGGCCATACGCGCATTTGAACGCCCCGCCGGCACGCAGATAGCCGTCGCCTGCGCTGTCGATCCGGTCGGGATCCTGGAGCATGACGATGCGCGCAGTAGCGAACCCCGCGCCGCTCCGCTCGAGCCCGTCGCGCAACCGGCGAGCCCATCCAGGCCGCGGCACGGTGTCGTTGTTGAGAAACGCGAGATAGCGGCCACGCGCTGTGCTCGCCGCGGCGTTGTTCCCGTGCGCAAACCCAGTATTCTCCTGTAGCGCGACCACGCGCACGCGTGGAAACTGCTCGCGCACCATGCCCGTCGATCCGTCGGATGATCCATTGTCGACGACGAGCGTCTCACATTCGGGAGACGCATCCGCCGCCAGCGCCGTCAGGCACTGGCGCAGGCGAACACGCCCGTTGTAGTTGAGGATGATGATGCTGATGTCGGGTGCGGCGGACGGCACATCTAGGCCAAGGGCGACTGGTGGGGTTCAGCCGAGGCGATCCTTCACAAACGAGTCGACGGCATCACGGCACATCCACAACTCGATGCGCCATCAGTGGCCCATAGGCGAAGCTCGCGTCGTAGCTTCCCTGTGCCGCGTATTCGTGGGACGTTTCGAAGCGTCGGCGGATCACGACCTCAGGCGTCCACGGTGCACAGCTCGGGGTAACCGTCAGCCCCGGACCGTCTCCGAAGCTCCAGGTCGATGACACGCAATACAAATCGCGGTTGTTGTCGGGCCCGCCGACGATCTGGGCCACGAAGTGGTACGATCGTGTCTGTCCTTCGACGACTTCGGCAGCAAGGGCCAGCTGCACCTCCGGTTGAGCGATGCCGCGTCTCGTGCCGGCCGACGGATCAGTTCGGGTAGGCAACCACCCTGCGCTGCTCGGCGCGCAGGTCGCTCCACTCAACACGGCCAACCAGACCGCGAGCCCCAACATCCTCGATCGTCCGCCATACATCGCGCGCTCCTTGAGATGGGAGGCCGACCTGGATGTCGGGGAGACGGTCATCTGCACGGCGGTCGCCTATGCGGTGACCCAGGCCGACATCGACGCGGGCTCGGTAACGAATCTGGCGACGGCGTCGGCCGCTGGCACAAGCTCGAACCAGGACTCGGTGGTGGTGACTGCGACGCAGACCCCGGCGCTGACGTTGGTGAAGTCGACGACGACGACGAACTACGCGACACCGGGCGACGTGCTTGACTACAGCTACTCCGTGACCAACATCGGGAACGTGACGCTGGCCGAGCCGGTGACGATCGCGGATGACAAGACGCCGGCGACCTGTGCGCTGAGCGGCGACGGCGACCTGGATGTCGGGGAGACGGTCATCTGCACGGCGGTCGCCTATGCGGTGACCCAGGCCGACATCGACGCGGGCTCGGTAACGAATCTGGCGACGGCGTCGGCCGCTGGCACAAGCTCGAACCAGGACTCGGTGGTGGTGACTGCGACGCAGAATCCGGCCATCACGGTGGTGAAAACCGGCGCGTTCGCCGACGACGGCAACCTTGACGGCTTCGCCGATCCGGGCGAGAGCATCAGCTACACGTTCGCGGTGAGTAATGGCGGGAACGTGACGCTGACCAACGTGACGGTGACTGACCCGCTGGTGACGGTGAGTGGCAGCGCGACGACGTTGGGCGTGGGCGAGACGGACACGACGACGTTCACGGCCAGCTACATCATCACGCAAGCGGACATCGACACCGGGACCGTACCCAACACGGCGACGGCGGACTCGGACGAGTCGGACCCGGCGGTCGGTCCCACGTCGAAGCGGCAGGCCAACCGCGGCCAGGCCCGAGAGCACCGCGTCGAGGTCGTCCGTGAAGGTGATGTTGGTCGCCGTGAAGTCTCGATCCAGGTTTTCGATCGTGAACGCCAGCGTCGCGGTGGCGCCGGGAGCGACCGGATCGTTCGTGAACGACTTCCCGAGTACGTTGACGGGAACGTCCAGCTTAGCGATGGCAAACCCGCTCGAGATCGTCAAATTCTCTAGCAGTTCTCCTGAAACGTTGTTGAATACGCCAGAGGCTGTCGTCGTCACGTCGACCTGGATCGTGCAAGTCGCAAACGCCAAGACAGTTAACCCACCGACCGTGATCACCCCGGCTCCGGAAGCAGCGGTGATTGTCGCGAAGGTGCACGTGTGGGACGCGGCGGGTATCGAGGCGACGACCATCCCGGTGGGTAGCAAGTCGGTGAACCCCAGGAGAGTCTCGACGCCCTCGTTGTCGCTGTTGTCGATCGTGAACGTTAGGGTGCTGGTGCCTCCCTGCGGGATGCTGCTGGGCGAAAAGCTCTTGCTGAACCCGGGACGATCCTCATCGACAGTCAGGGTGGCTACGGCGGTGCCGCTATTGCCCGCGCTCGAATTCAAGTCGCCCGACGTGTTCACACCGGTGACCGAAGCGGTCACATTCACATCGACCGTGCAGCTGCTGTTGGCCCCGAGCTTTCCGCCAGTCAGGCTGATGCTCGTCCCGCCATCGGGCGCAGCAACCACGGCATCGGTGCAGGTCGTTGTGGCGACCGCGGGCGTAGCGATTGTCATCCCGAACGGCAAGATGTCGGTAAACGCCAGATCGCTCACAGGCGACGCACTGGCGTCTGTGATGGTAAACGTGAGGGTGGCTGTGCTTCACGGGCCGATCGTAGCCGGGCTGAACGACTTGGCGAAACTCGGCGGCTGTGCGGCCGCCGGCGCCGCCGCCAGGAGGACCAGGGCCGGCAGGAAGCTGATGAGATGGCGACGTGAGCAGCGCATCGAGGTGCTCCTCGCGATGGGACCCCGGGCCCCAGTGTGCCCAGAGAGAGGCACCGACCGGAGCAGCCGGGCTCGCCGTCCCCAACCCGGCACGGTAGTCTAGTGTCCTGTCACTGTCATTCGCAACACAATTCCCAGGTCTCACGAGGCGGCGTATCGGCTAGCGCTTCCATTGCTGTTGATTTAGGCTTCTTAAATATCATATAATGGAAGCATGAAAACGTCGATAGATATTCCCGAAAGTGAACTGAGAGACGCGATGCGGTTCACGAATGCGAAGACCAAGCGTGAAGCGGTAGTCACCGTCCTTGAAGAGTTCAACCGCCGGCGGCGGACGGCCGAGCTCATCGTGTATTCCGGTACGTTCAGCGACAACTTCCCCACAAACGAAGAGATCGAGGCGGTCGATGCCGAGCGCGACAGGGGGCGCCATGGCCGTTCTCGTCGATAGCTCGCTGTGGGCGCCATGGCCGTTCTCGTCGATAGCTCGCTCTGGGTGCACCAACTTCGTCGGAGCGGCGACCCCGCGAAGCGCGATCGGGTGCACGTCTTGCTGCAAGGCGGTGATGCCGCGTGGTGCCCTGTCGTGCGACTCGAGCTGTGGCGAGGAGTCACCAACGACGCCGAGCGGAAGACGCTCCGGCACTATGCGGCTGTCCTGTCCGACTACGAGATCTCGTCTGCGGTCTGGGAGCGTGCGATTCGGATGGCTGATCGCGGTCGGGCAGCGGGCCAGACCGTTCCCTTCGCGGACCTTCTGATCTTCGCGTGTGCGAGGACCCATGGTCTCGACGTGGCGCACGATGACGTGCATTTCGAGCAACTGGCGCAACTCGACGTGTGACCTCCAGCCGCGCCTCGGTCCCCAACGGTGTGCGGAAAAGGCGGCTAAAGCGTCGCGGTCCGCTGTTCCTGCTGCAACCGTTCGATGTCAGCATCGACCATCATCGCCACGAGACCCTCGAAGCCCACGGTGGGCTGCCAGCCGAGCACGCGCTGGGCCTTCGACGCGTCGCCGATCAAGTGCTCCACCTCCGCGGGGCGCAGCAGCGCCGGGTCGGTATCGACGTGGGCCTGCCAGTCGAGCCCAACGTGTCTGAACGCGGTCTCGACGAGGTCCCGCACCGAGTGGCTGATCCCGGTGGCAATCACGTAGTCCTCGGGCGCGTCCTCCTGCAGCATCCGCCACATGGCCCGCACGTAGTCGCCGGCGTACCCCCAGTCGCGGTGCGCGTCCAGGTTGCCCAACACCAACCGATTGCTTAGCCCGAGCTTGATGCGGGCGACGCCGTCGCTGACCTTCCGCGTCACGAACTCGAGGCCCCGCCGCGGGGACTCGTGGTTGAACAGGATGCCGGAGACAGCAAACAGGTCGTAGCTTTCCCGATAATTCACCGTGATGTAGTGCGCAAAGACCTTCGAGACCCCGTACGGACTGCGCGGATAGAACGGTGTGCTTTCCGATTGTGGCGTTTCCCGGACCTTGCCGAACATCTCGCTCGACGACGCCTGATAGACGCGAATCGAGGTGTCGACCTGCCGGATCGCCTCAAGGACTCGCGTCACCCCCTGGGCGTTGTACTCGCCTGTCAGCATCGGCTGTTCCCACGACGCCGGGACGAACGACATCGCGGCAAGATTGTAGAGTTCGGCCGGTCGCACGTCATCAATCACACGGATCAACGACAGCTGATCAAGCAAGTCAGCCGGTCGCAGGGTGACCTTGTCCAAGATATGCGCGATCCGCCAGGAGTTCGGAGCGCTGAGCCGGCGGACGATCCCAACGACCTCGTAGCCTTGCTCAAGCAACAGCTCCGCCAGATACGACCCGTCCTGGCCGGTGATCCCGGTGATGATGGCGCGCTTCGACATGATTCAGAGCCGGAAGATGTGGTCGCCCTTGACGCCCTTCAGCGCGTTGCGCGTGTCGACGATGACCGGGGCATGCTGGACGATCGCCGCATAGTCGAAGCTCCGATGGTGCGTGGTAATCACTGCGCAGTCGACACCGTCCGCCAAGGCGCGCTCTGGCACCGCCGCCTCGAGCACCAGCGGTCCGTCGCATAGCTTCGGGACGAACGGGTCGCTATAGGTGACGATCCCGCCCCGCTGGCGCAAAAGCCGCGCCACGTCGAGCGCGGGCGACTCGCGCACATCATCGACATCCGGTTTGTAGGCCACGCCGAACAGGTGGACGCGCGAACCCTTGATGGCCCGGGCCTGACTGTTCAACGCATCGGCGATGCGTTCGACGACGTACCGCGGCATGCCACCGTTGATGTGCCCGGCCAACTCGATGAAGCGGCTCTCGAAGCCGTTTTGCTTCGCCTTCCAACTCAGATAGAACGGGTCGATCGGGATGCAGTGCCCGCCCAAGCCCGGCCCTGGATAGAAGGGCATGAACCCGAACGGCTTTGTCTTGGCTGCCTCGATGACTTCCCACACATCGACGCCGAGGTCTCGGCACATGAGGGCAAGTTCGTTCACCAACCCGATGTTGACGGCGCGGAAGGTGTTCTCGAGCAGCTTGACCATCTCGGCCACGCGCGTCGAGGAGACCGGCACGACGGTGTCGACGATCTGCTCGTAGAGCGCGGTCGCCAGCCGCGTCGAGGTTTCGTCACCGCCGGCCACGACCTTCGGAATGTTGCGTGTCGTCCACTGCGTGTTTCCGGGATCCACGCGCTCGGGGCAAAAGGCGAGGAAGAAGTCGCGACCAGCCTTCCGTCCGCCCTGCTCGAGCCTCGGCTGGACCACCTCGTCCACCGTACCGGGGTAGGTCGTCGACTCGAGCACGATGAGTTGGTCGAACTGGAGGTGCTGGGCGACCTCCTCGACGGCCGCGACGATGTAGGAGAGGTCGGGATCCTTTGTCTTCCGGAGTGGCGTCGGAACGCAGATGTTGACGGTATCGAGGCTCGCGAGGACGCTGAAATCAGTCGTTGCCGTCAGACGGCCCGAGGAGGCAACCGCGGCCACGTCCTCAGCCGAGACGTCAGCCACGTACGATTCACCGTGCCCGATGCGGTCGACCTTCGCCGCATCGACGTCGAAGCCGACCGTCTCGAAGCCGGCCTTGGCGAACTCGACCGCAAGCGGGAGACCGACGTAGCCGAGGCCGATGACGCCCGCGCGCGCCTTGCGGGCGCGGATCTTCTGGAGCAGCGTGTCAGTCACTGAATCCCGTGAGACGTCCTACCCGGCGCCTAGCAATCCTCGCGCTAGAGTATAGATGTAGCGTGGCGAATCATGGAACCGATCGACGTCGCGGTCGTCGGTGGCGGAGTCGTCGGCCTCGCTGTCGGTCGCGCGGCGGCGGAGCGCGGACACTCGGTTTGCGTGTTGGAGCGCGACACGCGGTTCGGCCTGGCGGCGAGCACGCACAACAGCGGCGTCATCCACGCAGGGATCTACTACCTCTCGGATACGCTGAAGGCACAGCTCTGTGTCGAGGGCCGCGAGCGGCTGTACGAGCACTGCCGGCGGTACGAGGTGCCGCACGAGCGGTGTGGCAAGCTGATTGTGGCGCGCGATCTCAGCGAGGTTCCGGCGCTCGAGGCGTTGGCCGCGCGCGGCGCCGCGAACGGCGTCGATGACCTCGAACTAGTCGACCGAGCGTTCATCCGTCGACGCGAGCCGCACGTCGAAACGGCGGCCGCCCTGTGGTCGCCATCGACCGGGATCATCGGCGCCGAGGATTACGTTCGCACCCTCGTCCATCTGGCGACGCAAACCGGCGTCACCCTCTTGCCGTCGACACCGGTCACCAGCGGCGTGGTCGAGAACGGGGGGATTGCGCTCCGGACCCCGCGCGAGACAATCCTTGCGCGTACCGTCGTCAACGCCGCAGGTTTGTATGCAGACGAGCTGTCCTCGGCGGTGGGGGGCGACGTGTTTCGCATCTACCCGGTTCGCGGCGATTATGCCGAGGTCGTCGGGGACGCGCGCCGCCTCGTGAACGGCCCGGTCTACCCACTTCCCGATCCGTCCGGTCACGGCCTCGGTGTGCACGTCACCCGCACAACGTGGGGGACCGTGACGCTGGGCCCGACGGCGAGATACCAGTCGGAGAAAGACGACTACGAATCGAACCGGTTTCCGCTCGCACGCTTCCACGAGTCGGTCCGCTCCTTCCTGCCAGAGATCGCGCTCGAGGATCTACGGCCCGGCGGAAGCGGCATCCGCGCACGGGCGGCTGCCCCCGGTGAGGCGTTCGTCGACTTCATGATCCACCACGACACCGAGGTCAGCGGTCTGATTCACGCGGCAGGGATTGATTCGCCGGGACTGACCGCGTCGCTGGCGATCGGCGAGCGAGTGGCTGGTCTGGTGGACGAAGTGCTTGGGTAGTGTGGCGCGCGCCGGGGTGTTCGGAACCATTACTGTACGAGCGCGCGGCCGGAGCCGCCAGACCGGCCCACGACGAGAGCCCCCCCAGCACGATGATCGGGCCGAAACCGACCACGTGCAGCAGAACGCCGTAGGTCAGTGCCAGATCGGCGGCCACCCCGAACGGGGCCAACGCGAGCACCGCGAGATATTGAAAGACACCGACCTTGCCGGGCGTCGACGGCACGGACGTGCCCACTTGCAGGACAACCAGCACCACGAGCGCCGCCACCGGTGGCGCATCGACGCCCACGGAGCGCAGGACGACGTAGTTCGACGCGGCCAGACCCAACCAGACGCCGAGGTATCCGACCTGCAACAACGCCAGATCCCGCCAGCGGCGGACCACCGCCAGCCGGGCCAACACCGCCTCACCGTGAACCACGACGCTATCGATCCAGTGCTTCGGGATCGGAAGGGCGCGGCGATTCAAGAAACGGAGCACCGTTTCCCCTCGCCATGCCGCGGCGAGCACGACGGCGGGGAGCGCGATGGCGACGACGACGAACCCGCGACGAACGCTGGTGAGCGTCACCGGCATGTCGATCAGAACGACGATCGGGATCAGGATCAACAGCAGCGTCATGAGATCGAAGAACTTCTCGACGACGATCGTCGCCGCCGCCCCCGCGGCTGACAGACGTCCGGCCCGGCCGATCAGCACAACTCGCGTCACGTCACCGACCCGAGCCGGGATTCCGATGTTCACCGCCTGAGAGATGAGCAGGATGCCCCAGGTCCGCACGAACCCGACCGTCAGCCCATCACGACCGAGCAGATGCATCCAGCACCGCGCGCGCAAAGCCGTGGCGGCAACGACGCACACCACCCCGAGCGTGACGAGGCCGTAGTTCGCAGAAGCGAGCGCGCGGCCGACCGTCGCCCATGAGACGCCGCGCGCGGCGATCCAGAGCAGGCCCGCGCCGAGCAGGACACCCGCCACGCGCCACCAGAATCGTCGGTCGGTTGTCACGACCTCAAACGCCGCGGCGTCGTGCCGCGTAGCGCGCCACGGCGTCCTGCCACGCCGGCATCGGCACCCCAACCGCCGCGAGCTTGGCGTTCGACAGCGCGCAGTACAGCGGCCGCGCGGCGCGGAAGTGGCGGTCCGCCAGTGTCGCGGGCTCGATCTGCGCCGACACGCCGAGACATCGTCCCAGCTCGGTCGCCACGTCGAACCAGGATGCACACCCGGTGCCGACGCAGTGGTAGACACCGTCCGGCGGCGCGGCCCGCAGCAACACGCGCGTCGCGTGCGCGACGTCGTCGACATAGCTCGGCGAGACCGTGCGGTCGGTGAACGCGTGGACCGGACGCCCAGCGAGCAGGGTGTCCGCCATCCGGTCCAGGCTGCTGCCGCGCGCACGGCCCGACGGCGCGGGCTCGAGGGCGCCGCCGCCGAAGAGGCTCTCAACACGGAGCACGTAGTGCGGCGCGGCGCGCGCGAACCACTCGCCGAGCAGCTTCGACGTGGCATACACGCTTCGCGGGTTCGTTTGGTCGTCCTCGGTGTATGGCCGGTCGGTGGTGCCATCGAAGACGAAGTCGCTGCTGTAGTGCACGAGCCGCGCGCCAACGTCGCGCGAGGCGTGCGCGAGCGCCCGCACGCCGAAGGCGTTCACGGACAACGCGAGCTCGACCTGGTCCTCGGCGCCGTCCACCTCGTTGTAGGCGGCGCAGTTGATCACTACGTCCGGACGCGCGTCGGCAACGACCGCCCGCACCTGGTCGGGTCGCGTGAGGTCGAGGTCCGCGCGCGTGGCGAGCCTCACGTCGTCCTCCGCGGCGAACAGGCGGCCGAGGGTCGTCCCGAGCTGTCCGTCGGCGCCCGACACGAGCACTCTCATCGGGAGCGCTCCTTCACCATGGCTCGCGTCTCGCGGTCGATCTCGCGTCGCCGAATCGTCTCGCGCTTGTCGTGGGTCTTCTTCCCCTTGGCCAGGCTGATGGCCACCTTCACGCGGCCGCGCTTGAAGTACATCCGGACGGGCACGAGCGTGAACCCCCGCTCCAGCGTCTTGCCGACGAGCTTGCGGATCTCCCGCTTGTTCAACAAGAGCTTGCGCCGGCGCAGCGGCTCGTGTTCGGTGTAGCCGCGGTGGCTATACGGGCTGATATGGAGGTTGTGGAGGAAAATCTCGCCGTCCTCGACGCGCCCGTAGCTGTCCCTGAGGTTGACGCGTCCTTCCCGGATCGCCTTGACCTCCGTGCCCAGCAGCACGACGCCGGCCTCGTAGGTGTCGTACAGGTGGTACTCGTGCCGTGCCTTGCGGTTGTCCGCAATGAGGCGCTCAGGGGTCGGCTCGTCCGGCATGGCCCGTGTCCCGTCCTCCGGCGGGCACCCGCGCGGCGGTTAGCGGCCCGTGGGAAGAGTCCCGCTCTTGCCACCGGCTGCTAGTCTCGCCGCCAGTCGTACCGCCGCGATCATACTGGACGGGTTGGCGACGCCCTGCCCCGCGATGTCATAGGCCGTGCCGTGGTCAACCGACGTGCGCACGATCGGCAGCCCGAGCGTCACGTTGACCGCCTCACCGAACGCGAGGAGCTTGACCGGAATCAACCCCTGGTCGTGATAGCAGGCGATCACCGCGTCGAAGGCGCCGTCGAGTGCTCGGACGAACACGGTGTCGCCGGGCAGCGGCCCGCTCACGTCGATACCCCGGGACCGACACGCCTCGACCGCCGGCCTGACCACTCGGGTCTCGTCGTCTCCGATGAGCCCGTCTTCACCGGCGTGCGGATTCACACCGGCCATGGCCAGTCGCGGCGTGGGGTAGCCGAAGCGCGGCAGCTCGCGATGGGCGAGATCGATGACCCCCTCGAGCACGGCGCGCGTGAGATGCCGGCCCACCTCGACCAGCGGCACGTGGACGGTGGCGAGCACGACGCGCAGGCGGTCCGAGTGGAACATCATCGCGACGCGCTCGGCGCCGGTCAACTCGGCCAGCAGCTCCGTGTGCCCCCGCCATGGGAACCCGGCCAGCGCCCACCCGGTCTTGTTGATGGGCGCGGTGGCAACGGCGTCGATCCGCCCGGCGACGGCGTCGGCGGTCGCCGCCCGGACCGCTTCGTGGGCGGCACGACCGGCCGCGGCCGACACCGTACCCGCCGGAAACAACGCCCGTTCGGCCTCGGTCTGCGGTCCGTACAGCACCGGCGTGCAGATACGGCGCACGTGCGGATCGCGTGACGCCTTGATCGCGACTTCCGGTCCGATGCCGGCGGGGTCACCGACGGTGAGCCCGACCCGCGGCAGAGGCATGAGTCAGAATCCGGGTGGACGTCAGACCGGCTCGCGCGCGGGCTCGTGGCCCGCCTCGGCGTGGTTACCCGCGCCGAGGCGGGCCTCGGTGTGGTTACCCGCGCCGC
Organism: Vicinamibacterales bacterium; assembly: GCA_965197395.1. Taxonomy (GTDB): domain Bacteria; phylum Acidobacteriota; class Vicinamibacteria; order Vicinamibacterales; family UBA8438; genus CAZYFH01. The sequence goes on from OZ240205.1 coordinate 287,671, forward strand.
AACCGTCACAGCTCCCGCTGCTACACCCGCCGCCGCTACCGCATCCGCCCTCGGTGCGACTACAGGATCCTTCGTTCGCGCAGCCGGCGAACTGCTCGCCGGCGGCGTTCGGGAGCTCGTATCGAAGACAGCACTTGAGGCGACCGCAGAGGCCCGACAAGCGGGACGGGTTGAGGCTGAGATGCTGGCGCTTCGCCATCTTGATCGAGATCGGCTCGAACCCTTGCAGCCAGGTGGTGCAGCAGAGCGGGCGCCCGCACGTGCCGTACCCACCGAGCAACTTGGCTTCATCACGCGCCCCGATCTGGCGCATCTCGATGCGACATCGGAACTCTGACGCGAGCTCTCGGACGAGCTCGCGGAAGTCGACGCGGCTCTCGGCGGTGAAATAGAAGACCAGCCGTGGACTGTCGAACAACTGCTCCGTCCGGACGAGCTTCATCGGCAAGCCGCGCTCCCGGATTTTCATGCCGGCGACGCGCTGCGCCTCTCGCTCGCGATGCTGATGCTTGAGCTTGGTGGTGATGTCTTGCTGGCTGGCGCGACGCACCACGCGATCCGTCGATGCGGCCGGCGGCGCTGTCCGTGTCGCCACCTGCCCCACCGCGCGGGTCACAGTGGCGTAGGCGCGCCGCTCGCCGCGCTGGACGACGACGGCATCCCCCGGCGCGAGCGGCGGCTCGAACTCGACGTCGGTCAGTAGGAAGCGGCGAGCCCGGCCAACCGGATCGAACTTGACGCTGACAAAACGACGTGAGGACTCGGCTTCCGTTTCCATGAACGCCTACAGTCGGCAGGCCAGCCAGTCGGCCACCACCTTTGTGCTCGCGTTTTGAGCGACCGCCCCCGTCGCTTCGTCGACCGCCGCGAACGCGCGCAGTCCGCGGCCGCGTCCATACGACGCCGCCAGACGCGTCAACCCGTCGCGCAGATCGGCGTTTGCGAGCGGCGCATCAGCGCCGGCCGCCAGCACCTCCATGTCGCGCAGCAGGGTTGCGAGCGCGTGCAGTCGGCGCCGCAGCTCGTCGCGCTCGACCGCCGGGGTACGGCGGGCGCGCGCGCCGGCGACGAGCGCCTTTGCGCCCCCGAGGCGAGCGCGAGGATCGGGCGCCGTCGAGACGTCGTCCAGCAGCCGCACCGCCGAATCGCGGGCGGTGGCAAGCTCGCCGGACGCAACACTGAGCGCGCGGCCGACGCTGCCACCGGCTGAGGCCGCGGCCGCCCGCGCGACCCCCTCGTCACACCCCTGCTGGAAGGTGAGCAGCCCGACGATCGCGTCGACATCGAGCTGGCCGAAGCGAAGCTGCGGACAGCGCGACCGTACGGTGTCGAGCAGCATGTCCGGGCGCGCGCTGACCAGCAGAAACTGCGAAGAGTCCGGCGGCTCTTCGAGGGTCTTGAGCAGCGCGTGTTGCGCCGGTGACACGAGCTGATCGGCGCGATCGACGATCATCACGCGGCGCCGTCCCTCAAAGGGGCGATAGCCGGCCTGATCGACCAGCGTCCGGACTTGATCGATCGTGATCGTGCCGTTCTCCCCCGGCTCGACCACGACAACGTCGGCGTACGTGCCACGATCGATGCGGCGGCACGTCCCGCACCGACCGCATGCGTCGATCGCGAATCCGCCGTCGGCGGCACCAGTAGGGGCCGGAGATGATGGCGACCGCCGCGACGTGCCGCGCGTGGGGGCCGCGCAGTTCATCGCCTGCGCCACCGCCACCGCCACTCGTCGCTTCCCGACGCCATCGACGCCGGTCAGGAGCAGACTGGGCGGCAGCGAGTCCTCCGCAATGGCCCGCGCCAGGAGCGTCAGCACCGCGCGGTGACCAATGATGTCGCGAAAGGGCATGACCCGATCGGCATCGTAGCACAGGCGCTTGGCGTAGAATCACGCGCATGGACGCGCTGTTGCGAGAGACCTATGAGGCGGAGCAACAACACTTCTGGTTCCGCGGACTCCACGGTTTTGCGCGCCCGCTGCTCGCGGCATCCATGTCGGGCGGCGCTCGTCGCTACCCGGATCCCGGCACTGGGAGCGGTATGCGCCTCCTGGATGCCGGTTGCGGCACCGGTGCCAACCTCGCCTTGCTTTCCGAATTCGGCGATGCCTACGGGTTCGATCTCACGCTGTCTGGGCTGAGACGAGGGGGGGGGAGCGGCACGCGGCGGCTGGCCTGCGCCACCGTGTGCGCCGTGCCGTTCGCCGACGCGACCTTTGACGTCGTGACCTCATTCGACGTCCTATATTGCCTGGACGACGTGGCGGAGCGTGCGGCCGTCTCGGAGATGTTCCGCGTGTTGCGGTCCGGTGGCGCGGCCATTATCAACGTCGCCGCATTCGATGCACTGCGGGGCGAGCATTCGGTGTTCGGTGGCGAGGTCAAACGCTACACGCGTCGACGACTGCGCGCGGCGCTCGAGCCGGCGGGGTTCCAGGTGGAACGGTTGATCTGCACGAACGCCACCCTTTTTCTTCCCCTCCTCGTCCTTCGCACCTGGCAACGGCTCCGGGGACTCCGCTCGCCGACCACCGCGCGAAGCGACTTCGGGCGACCGCCGCGCCTCGTCGACGTCGTGCTCTCTACACTCCTGCGCGTAGAAGCCCAAGTGAACCGGTGCGTAGATCTGCCGTTGGGGAGCTCGATACTCTGTCTCGCCAGAAAGCCGCGAACGGCCGGAATCGCTGAAACCGCATGAGCCTGCCGCCCGCCCCCGCCAACGCGCCCGGCTTGAGCGTGTTCTTCCCCGCGTACAACGACGGCGGCACGATCGCCAGCATGGTCGTCGGCGCCGACCTCGCCGCGCGTCGGCTCACCGCCGACTACGAGATCATCGTCGTCAACGACGGCAGCACGGATGCGACCGCCGAGGTGCTCGACGACCTCGTGCGCGTCTATCCTCGCCTGCGCGTCGTCACGCATGCGGTGAACAGCGGTTATGGAGCCGCGCTCAGGACCGGATTCGCGAGCGCGACCAGACCCCTCGTCTTCTACACCGACGGCGACGCGCAATACGACCCCCGCGAGATGGCCATCCTCTGGCACCGGCTCGAGGACGATATCGACGTCGTGAACGGCTACAAGATCAGCCGGTCCGACCCGTTGCACCGGATCGTGATCGGGCGCGTCTATCACCACGCGGTCAAGACCCTGTTCGGCCTGAGACTGCGTGACGTCGATTGCGACTTCCGGTTGTTGCGCCGCGCGGTGTTCGACCGAGTGGTGCTGGAAAAGAGCAGCGGTGTCATCTGCCTGGAGATGATGAAGAAGATCCAGGACGCGGGATGTCGAATCGTCGAGGTCCCGGTCCATCACCACCACCGCGCCTACGGCACATCGCAGTTCTTCAACCTCCGGCGCATCGCGCGGACAGCCATGGACGTTCTCCGGCTGTGGGTCGCGCTGGTCGTTCGCGGGGAGCATCGCCGCGCGCGCCAATCCCCGGCGACGCCATCGACGACCGGCGGAGGAGACGCGCCGTCCGCTCGCCTCGCACCCGATGAGGAGCGCCGATGAGCGGAGGCTACGGGCGCTTCTATCAGGGGCGGGGCGTTCTGATCACGGGCGGCCTCGGCTTCATCGGCAGCAACCTCGCGCACCGGCTCGTAGCGCTCGACGCGGATGTGCTGCTGGTCGATTCACTCATTCCCGACTACGGCGGCAACCTCTTCAACATTGGGGACATCGCGGATCAGGTGACGGTCAACATTGCGGACGTGCGTGACGAGAGCTCGATGAACCAGCTGGTCCGCGACCGCGACGTGATCTTCAACCTCGCCGGTCAGGTCTCGCATCTCGACAGCATGCGCGACCCCTATACCGATCTCGAGATCAACTGCCGGAGCCAGCTCTCCATCCTCGAGGCGTGTCGCAAACACAACCCGGCGGTGAAGATCGTGTTCGCCGGCACCCGACAGGTCTACGGTCATCCGGAATCGCTCCCGGTCACGGAGGCGCACCTCGTCCGGCCCGTCGACGTCAACGGCATCAACAAAGTCGCGGGCGAGTACTACCACCTGCTCTACAACAACGTGTTCGGCGTCCGCGCCTGCTCGCTGCGACTGACCAACATCTACGGCCCGCGCCAGCTCGTCAAACACAGTCGGCAGGGGTTCATCGGCTGGTTCATCCGCCTGGTGGTCGAGGACGGCCTCATCGAGATCTTCGGTGACGGGTCGCAGCTGCGAGATTTCGTCTATGTGGACGACGCCACGGAGGCGTTTCTCGAAGCCGGAGCGTGCGACGCGTGCAACGGCGAGGTCTACAACGTCGGCGGCGCGGAACCAATGAGCCTACGCGATCTCGTGACGGTCCTGATCGATGTCGCCGGAACGGGCCGCGTGACGTACGTACCCTGGCCGGCTGACAAGAAATCGATCGATGTCGGCAGCGTGTACATCGACTCGAGCAAGCTCTCGGCGGCAGTGTCGTGGCGCTCCACGATCACCCTCCGCGACGGCCTGGCGCGAACGGTCGGCTACTACCGTCAGCATCTCCCCCACTATCTGGACACCCACGCCGGGACATGACGGCCCATCGCATCCCCTTCCTCGATCTTCGTGGAGATGCGGCCCCCGACGCGACGACCGCGGCCATCCGCCGCGTCGTTGAACGTGGCTGGTTCGTGCTCGGTCCAGAGGTGCAGGCGTTCGAGCGCGAGTTCGCGGAGGCGTCCGGGCTCGGCCACGCCGTCGGCACCGGCAACGGCACCGATGCGATCGCGTTGATCTTGCGGGGTCTCGGGATCGGACGCGGCGACGAGGTGATCACGAGCCCGCTGTCGGCTGCCTTTACTGCCATCGCCGTCATGATGGTCGGCGCGCGCCCGGTGTTCGCGGATGTCGACACCGCACGCTTGACGCTCGATCCTGACGCGGTCGCCGCTCGCGTCGGCCCCCGCACCGCCGCCATCCTGCCCGTTCATCTGTATGGTCAGCCGGCGGACATGCCGGCGCTGGTGCGTGTCGCCGAGCGGCACGGGCTCGTCGTCGTGGAGGATTGCTGCCAGGCGCATCTCGCCACGTGCGCGGGGCGTGCCGTCGGCTCGTTCGGCGTGGGCGCAGCGTTTAGCTTCTATCCCACGAAGAATCTCGGGGGCGTCGGCGACGGCGGAGCCGCATGCACCGGCGATGCGGCGCTGGCCGAACGGTTGCGCTGCCTTCGCAACGGTGGCCGAACCGGCACGGGCACCCACGCGGTCGCCGGCGTCAACTCCCGGTTGGACGAGATTCAGGCAGCGGTGCTCCGCGCGCGCCTGACAGGCTTGGCGACGGCCACGTCACGCCGGCGTGCGCTGGCCGGAGCGTACCGCACGCGGTTGGTTGGAGGGCCGGTGACCGTTCCGCCGGAATGCGAGAGCGGCCACGTCTATCATCTGTTTCCCGTGACCTCGCCCGACCGTGATCAGCTGCGGCAACATCTCGTCTCGGCCGGCATCGAGACGCTCGTCCACTATCCCGTGCCCATCACGAAGCAGCCAGCCGTCGCGTCCGCGGCGCCGGCGCCCTGCCCGAACGCGGATGCCGTCTGCCGCTCGGTGCTCTCTCTCCCGCTCCACCCGCGGCTGTCCGAGCAAGACGCGCACGCCGTCGCCGACGCCGTACGGTCGTTTCGACCGGCCTCATCCGCGTAGGAGGCCGGTCCACCCCTCGCCCGGCGCAGCCTCGCCGATCCGACGCATCAGGGAGCGCAGCAGGCCGAGCGTGCATCCGAACGCGACCAACGAGAGCAGCGACACGACGGTGGGGCTGGCGAGCGGCCCGCCCACGCGTTGATCGCCATCACCGCTCGGAGGAGCGCGTCGGGATCGCGATACGCCGCCAGGTCCTTGACCGATGCGAGAAGCGCGCCGGCGTGCTCATACGGTTCCAGCGCCCACTCAGGTGGGATGAGCGTTGGGCTGCCCAGGCCGTAGGTCGAGAACTCGGCGACGGCCTGCAGGACCACCAGTGCACCCCACCATGGGCGGAGCCGTGCGTCCGCCGCCACGAACGGGATGAGCAGCACTGTTGCGCCATAGCTGTGGTTGATGTGCGCCCGCACCCCGAACTGGGACATGACGAGTGAGCCAAGCGCAATGAGGAGCAACGCGACGGTGGCGCGCGGGAGGACGAGGGAGGGATGTGGGAGTCGGGCGCGGACAGACGCCAGCCACCCGCTCCCGTCATCGTCACCGGGGGACACGGCCGACACGCGAAGGGAGAACGCCAGCAAGACGGCGCCGCACGCGACCCCGGCCACCAGGCTCCACACGACGACCCACACCTGGCCTGGCCGCAGATCGATGACCTCTCCGGCCTGTCCGGTCGTCTGCATCACGACGAAGGAGGCAAACCGCCAGATGTTTGGACCGCCGTTCGACAGGTTGGGCATCGTGGACAGGCCCGAGGCTAGGTTGTGATAGAGCGCCAGCGGTCCCGCCCCCCCCAACCAGAGCCCGCGGCGACGGCCAGCAACGTCCCACCAAGTCCGCCAAGAAACGCGAGCAGTGGTCGCCCGCGACCCCGCACTTGCTCGACGGCGAGGAAGACGACGAGCGGTCCGGCGAGGTGCAGCAGGCCCTGGAGCTTGAACATCGCGCTGCACGTGAGCAGGACACCGGCGGTCGCCCACGCGGTATCGGACTTCGCGATTCGTTGGAGCGCCAGCACCGCCAACAGGCCCGGAAACAAGTACGCCCCCTCCCAATAGCCTTGATAGGCGCCGTGGAGGATGACCCACGGGTTGAGCCAGTAAAGCCAGGTCACGAGCGCACGGTCGCTGAGTCGAACGACGCGCAGCAAGCCGAACAGAACGGCCGCATCGAAGAGAATGACCGCGGATTTATACGGCGCCCACCAGAACCGCGGGATCGCCTCACCCAGATCGGCTGCGACGCCGAACATCGCATACGAGAGCACGCCGTAGTTGATGTCGAGCCCGCGAGCGAGGCCTAGCGCTTGAACATCGAATCCCCAGTCGAGAATCATCTGGAAGACGTCGGCGACACCGTTGAACAGGAGGGCCGGGAGGCGCAGCGCCAGTCCGACCGCGAATAGCGTGACCACACGGGGCACGTCTGCTCGGTGTCGGCTGTGGAGCACTCGCATGGAGTACAGGGTAGAGCACGGCGACGCCTCGGGTGCGCTGCGCGCGATTCATCGGCTCAGCCGACGGCGCAACGCCATGCCGACGGCCAACGCGAGCGCGGCCGGGACGACACCCATCACGACGGCGCTCGGGGCCGAGACGGCGCCGAGGTGGAACAGATACAGCCACCAGAAATCCAGGCTGTACGCGAACTGCTGCGAGAAATCGCGCCGCGACTCGTCACCGATCGGCTCGATGACGGGCCGCGAGTCGATGCCGAGCAGGTACCGAGCATTCGCGGGGACGGCGCGCCAGGACGCCTTCGTGTTCAGGACCAGCGGGGTCGCGGGCCACGAGTACCGGCTCATGGTGATCGAATAGCCCGGCGTTCGTCGCGCATAGGCATTCTGCACCTTCGAGTAATCGACGAGCACACCGGGGAGCTGCACAAGAACGCTGAGCGCAAAGGCGACCGGGAGCCATCGAGCCACACGCGGTGGACTGGCGCGCGAGAGACACGCGACGAGCGGCAGGATCAGATACGGGAGCACCGGTACCAGATACCGCGGGCCGTAGCTCTCGCCCCCGTCCCACTGATGCATGCGCGCGATCACGAGGAGCAGTACGGTCACCTGGCCGCTGAAGAGCAGTGCGGTGGATCGGTCGCGGCGAAACAACACGACCATCGCGGCCAACCCAGGGACAGTCAACGGCGCGTAGAGCAGAAGCGAGCGTCCGGGACTGGCCAGCAGACCGTGCAATCCGACGAGTATCGGCGTATCGAAGCGGACGTTGGGATCGCGCAGGAGGCCGGTGTCGAACGGGTGGCCAAATCGCGCGGCGTTGTATGACATCCACGTCGCAACGCCGATCGCCACCGGGACGCTGAAGACGACGAGACGGCGCAACAGCTCACCCCGTGTGTTCCGCGATTCAGCGGTGATCCACACCGCGAGCGGCACCGCCATGATGGCCATCTCGTGCCGGGTGAGCAGCGCGCACGCGAGCGCCGTGCCCCCGAGGGCGACGGGCCAGAGCGATGATGAACGAACCCCACGCCACGTCAGATACGTGGCCCAGAGCAGGCAGGCGGTCGCCAGTGGCGCGTTGAACCCGAACTTCGAGTAGGGCCAGAGCGTCGTTCCGAATGCCAGCGCGAACGCCACCATGAGCGCAGCGTTGGTACTGCCGCTCAGCCGCCACGCGAACAGGAACGCTGCGGGGGCGCACAAGGCTGCAGCCACCGCGCTCCCCGTGACAACCGCGGCTTTGTCCAGGGTCTCTGGCTTGCCCAGCGTGAGCCCGAACGCCGACCGGACCGCGCGGGAGAGAGCATAGAACGGAATACCAAACAGCGGGTGCGCGAGCCCGACGGGCGCATAGTACCGACCGTCGACGCCCCGTTCGGCCTCGGTATCCAGCACGTTGTAGGACATGGCGACCGTCCCGTGCTGGACGAGGTTCTTGGTGACCTCGTAGCTCGCCACGTCGGTCGCGTAGCTGCCACCCGTCGTGGTGACATAGACGCACAGCACGATCGCGAACACGGCGAGCGCCACGCGACGCGCGACTCGGTCGGCCGGATCTCGTGGAACCACTAGATCTGCTTCGACGACCGGCGGCGCGCGAGCGCCGGATCGAGGGTGGGATCACCAAACAGCCAGCTGCGAACGCGCGCCCGGGGAATAAAGAGGGTCATCCGTACGCCGAGACGAAACGCCACCCAGCGGTTACCGCACACCATGCTCTGGCCGACACGCTGCTTGTAGTTCACGGGGATCTGGATCAGGTGCGTGCCGCTCACGATCCACAGCAGCATCATCTCCGGTCCGAAGTGGGACCCGCCGACCGTGAGGGTGGGTTGGATGCGCTGGAGCGCGGCGCGGTGCGCCAGTCGCATCGTGCAGCCGACGTCCGTCAGCTCGACGGTGTTGAAGAGGAACTCCATGTACTTGGCCACGAGCCAGTTGCCCCACTTCATCCAGAAACCCATGTTGGCACCCGTCCAGATGAGCTCCCGGGTCGTGCGGGTCCCAAGCACGACCTCGAAGTCCGCGGAATACGCGAGCAGCTTGAGAATGTCGGCGGGCTCGAACGATCCGTCCGGCTCGGCGAGGACCACGAGGTCGCCAGTCGTTTCGCTCAGCGCGGCACGGCACGACCACCCATAGCCCTGACGCGCCTCGAAGACCTCTTTCGCGCGTGTCAGGGCGACCTCGGCCGAGGTCCCCTCGGCGGCGTTGTTGTTGCAAACCACCACCTCGTCGACCACACCCGTCTCGAAGAACCCATCGATGCACGTACGGATCGATTCCCGTTCGTTGTACGTCGGCAGGGCCACGGAGACGGTCTGCCCTCTCCACATGGCAGACAGCCTACCCTACGGATGGGGCATCGACCTCTCGTTGCTCGGCTCCGCCGCGGCGTGCCACCACCAGCATCTGCTTCGCGAGCGGGCGAATGGGGCTCCACAAATAGAGGTTGACGAGCCAACCCCACTGCGGCAGTCGGCTCTTGAGCGTGAGCGGCATGAACCGCGGCGTCACCGTCTCGATGTCAAAGCCGGCGGCGGCGACGCAGTCCGCCAGCGCGACGTCGGTGAAGACCGTCCTGTGCGTGTAGTCGTCGAAGTACTGCCGCGGGCACAATCGGAAGTTGGGCTGCACCAAGATGAGCCGGCCACCAGGCACGAGCACGCGCCTGATCTCCGCGAGCGTGCCTCGAACGTCATCGTGGGTGAGATGCTCGAGCAGGTTGCTGGCGAACACCACGTCGAGGCTGGCCGGATCGAATCCGCTGAGCCGGCGGCAGTCGCCCACACGCGCGCTGACGTCGGACGCAGCATGCCGCACGAAGTCGGGATAGACGTCGATCGCGTGCTTGTGGGCGCCGTCGATGTGGTTGATGAAGGAGCAATAGCCGGCACCGATGTCGAGGACCGTCGCGTCGCTGGCCACGTAGCGCTGGAGATGGCGGCAGATCACCCGCCAGACGCGGTCGCGGCCGGCGTGATATCGGAGGCGGGTCCGATAGTAGCCGCCCGACGAGTCGGGAGACGGGGTCCCGGCACTCACGTCAGCCCCCTAGAAACCCGCGGAGCTTGACCAGGCAGAGCGCGCTTGCCACGAGGGGCAGGCCGCCCAGGAGGAGCGCCGCGGCTGCCGGCACGACTCCCAGATAGAAGAGATACATCCACCAAAAGTCGAGACTGAAGGCGAACTGCTCGGAGAAATCGCGCGCAAGACCTTCCGCCGGACGTGGTCGAGGGGGGGCCTCAAGACCGATCAGGTAGCGTCCATTCCGCGGCACCGCGCGGAGCGCCGCGGACGCATTGACCGCCAGGGCGCTCGACCCCACGTCCCACCGGCGGGCCTCGAGCGTCCGCCCGCCCCTTTTTAGCGTGGAGCCGACCTTGGCGAAGTCGACGAGCACGCCAGGGGCCTGCACGGCCAGGCTCAGGGTCACCCCCGCAAGGAGCAGGCGACGTCGCGTCGCGGTCATCGATTGGCGCAGCCACCCGGCGACGGGCACACACAGCAACGGCACGGCCGGCAGCAGATATCGGGGGCCGTACGACCGGTCGGCGTCCCAGTGTTGAAGCGTGGCGTAGAACGCGAAGAGCACGACCGCCACCCCACCGAGCAGTGCGACGGTGTGGCGATCGGTCCGCCACAGTCCGACCATTGCGGCGACCCCGACCACCGCGAGCGGCGAGTACACGAACACCGACCCGCCAGGGCTGATCAAGAGCCCCAAGGCCCCATCCCAGATCGACCCGAAGCCAGCCGTCTCGTCGCGCAGGTATCCCGTGTCGAGCACGTTGCCGAACCGCGCGATGTTGTAGGCGGCGGTGGCAAGCACCGCCGCCAGCACCGGCACGCCAACCGCCACGGCGTGCCGGGCCGCCACCCTCCAGCGCGGCGAGTTCTCCAGGGCGATCCACGCCATCACGGGCAGCACCGCCAGCGCCAGCTCGTGTCTGACGAGCAACGCGCAGCCAAGCGCCACGCCGCCACCGACCAGGGGGCCCCATCGCTCGCGCCGGACGCCACGCCAGGAGAGATAGACGCCGCTGACCACGCACAGCGTGGCCAAGGGTGCGTTGAAGCCGAACTTGGAATACGGCCAGAGCAGCGTGGCGAACCCGGTCGCCAGCGCGGTCAGCACAGCAGCTCTGAGATCGCCGACGAGCGCCCAGGCGAACCAGAACGTGACGAACACGATCCCCGCCGTCGCCACGGCGCTGCCCACGACGACCGCCGCCTTCCGCAAGGCCTCGTCCTTGCCGACCTCCAGACCGATCCCCTCGACTGCCCGCCCTGCAACGTAGAACGGAACGCTGTACAACGCATGACCGATCCCGTACGGCGCGTAGTACCGGCCATCCACGCCACGATGGGCGTTCATCTCATACAAGTTGTAGGACATGGCAACGGTCCCACGTTCGACGATTCCCTTGGTCACCTCGTAGGTCATGATATCGGTGGCCATGCTGCCGCCAGTGGTCGTGAGGTAGACCCCGAGGCTGAGAACGTACACGAGCCATCCGGCATGACGGACCGCGGCCGTCGAGGACGGGGGCTGCCGGGCGGGCTGAACGGAGGCGTGCGCCACGTATCGTGTCAGGGACCCGCCGATCCCATACCGTCGATGGATGCCGTCGTGCCGGGGCGCGGAAGCTCACGCACGATCCAACTGGCGGCTTCCATGAGATTGGCGACCACCGCATCCGCGGCGAGCCCGTCGCGCGGCACGGCGAGCTGACCGGCGCCGTAACCCGTTTTTACCAGCAGCGCCCGCACCGACACCGCCCGCCCCAGCGCGATGTCGCTCCACTTGTCGCCGACGACGACGGACCGACTCAGATCGAGGTCGAGCTCCACGGTCGCCCGCTGCACCAGACCGGGGCGAGGCTTGCGGCAGTCACAGTCGCGGCGATACGCCTCGAGCGGCGCATTCGGCTCGTGCGGGCAGTAATAGTGGCCGTCGAGCCGTTCCCCGATCGCCTCGAGTCGTGCCTGGATGAACTGGCGGGTTTCGTCGACGAATGCCTCCCGGACCATGCCGCGGGCGACACCCGCCTGGTTGGTCACGACGACGACGGCGTAGCCGGCGCGCCGAAGCAGCCTGATTGCGTCAAGGCTCCAGGGAAAGAGGCGCAGACGCTCGATCCGATCGAGATACCCGACGTCCTCGTTGAGCGTCCCGTCCCGATCGACGAAGACGGCCGGCATCATCGACTCTCTCTCCATAACGTAGACGCGCACACCACCAGGACGGGGTCGAAGACAGGAACCCGGTAACGCGGCTGCGCGTAAAAGATGGGTCTATCCGGGTTTCCCAACGCTATTTTGGGGCCTTTCGGGGTTTTTCGTGGATGATTTGATGGGAAAGGCCCTGTGGAAGCTCGTGGAAAACGCGCAGCGTTTTCCGAGGTGCGGTGGGCGCGTTCTGTGCGTCCACGGCGCCGGCAGCTTCCACAGGGCCCATCCGTATGCGACAAGATCGCCGCGTCCTCGGACTGCAGTCGACCCGTGAATGACTATGTTCACATCGAAGCGGCCGACCTGTGCAGGCCGAACGCTCGATTTACCCAGGAAAGACAGGGATATCAGGTACTTACGCCCTTTGGGAAACTCGGATATAGCCTAAAAGATCGGTTCCTCACACAAATGTATGCACGGTTTTGGGTAGTGGAAGGTCCGCCATGCAGTGGTAGAGGTTCCGGATGTAGGTCGTGGCGGTCCTGAAGCCGTAGGCCCTGTGAATGATGAGCTTCGCTTTGTTGTTCAACCCTTCGACGGTGCCGTTGTCGATGGGCAGCCGGAAGTAGTTGAGGATGTCGTCCTCGTGGCGGCGGAGCAGCCACGCGAAGTCGCGCATCGGCGGGAGGCGTGAGTGCGTCGCCCACCAGAACCACCGCTTCAGGTAGCGCTTCGCCCACCCCGCGCGGCGGTAGCTCCAGAAGTGCGCGAAGAACTCTTTGAGGAGATAGGCGCGGTTGATCTTCAGATTGAGGTGTTCGAGCTCGCCCAGGCGCCGGTGCTGCGTCTCGGTGAGATTCCAGGGGTTCTTCAACCAGATGAACCGGGTCTTGTGCATCAGCGCTTTGTGTGCCGGGCCTTTCTCGCGAATCTCGTCGCGGCGGACCTGATCGACGGCCGCCATGAGATGACTGACGATGTGGAATTTGTCGAACACCAGCACCGCGTGGGGCGCCCGGACCCGGATCACGTCGATGTAGGGCTGCCACATATCGCAGCAGATGCCGGCGAGCGCCACAGTGCGCTCGGGGCCAAGGAACGCAAAGAACGCCTCGAGGGTCGCCTGGCTGCGTCCCTCGCCGCTCCAGAGCAGCCGCTTCCGGGCCAGGTCGTACACGTTGGTGACGTAGACGTGCCCCTTCTTCCGCGAGATTTCGTCGATGCCGATATGGGTCACGCCGGTGAGGTCGCGGTGCGCCAACCCGTAGGCCACGGCCGCCTCGACCGCTCGCTCCACCGTGCCCCATGCGCACCCGAACAGCGTGGCCACCTGCTGCCACGGCAACACCCGCGTCCAGGTCGCGATCGTCACCAGCAACGCACGCGTGAACCGCTGCCGGCCCACCGCCCAGGGCAGCGCTTCCACATGCACGCCCCGGCACCGCACACACTGGACCCGTCGCGGCGCGTAGACGAGCGTCACGGGAATTCCCCACAGCGGGACATGGCGAAAGCGTCGGACCCACCGGGTGTCCCGATAGCTGCCCCGCTGCTCGCACTGACCACAACGCGGCGCATACCGCCCGTCGGGGGCCAACTCCGCTGCCAATCCGCCGCTATATCCGAGTTTCCCAAATAGCGTAAGCACCTGATATCCCAGTCTTTCCCGAGCGTTCGGCGTGTACAGGTCGACGGTGTTGACGCGAACATAGTTGTTCGCCGGTCGACTGCAGTCCGAGGACGCAGCGGTCCAGTTCGACATCACGCATGGGCCCCCTCCCTGGGAGCCATCTTGTCGCGCACGGACGGGCCCTGTGGAAGCTGACGGCGCCGTGGACGCACAGAACGCGCCCACCGTGCCTTGGAAAACGCTGTGCGTTTTCCACGAGCTCCCACAGGGCCTTTCCAATCAAATCACCCACGAAAAACCCCGAAAGGCCCCAAAATGGCGTTGGGAAACCCGGATAGACCCAATCCGCCGACGTCGCCCGTGACCCGCAGCACCCGAAACCCTTGCAATTCCACCGTTGCCTTCACCAGACTTTCCACGAGCATGAGTCTCCTCTCAGATACCCAGGTAGCGTTGCAACTCCTAAGTACCTGATGAGACTCATGTTCTTCAAACCGCAGCCCTACTCAGCCCGCATACATTCGTGCGACGAACCAAAAGATCAAGCAGGTGGCGATGGCCGACAGACCCAGCAGCCAAACCAGAACGGGCTGTGGCCGAGTGCGCACGAGGCGTGCAGCTCCGGCGACTCCAAGCGCCAGGAGCCCGAAGTACGAGATCCACGAGGATACTCGAAACAACGCCGAGCGCCCGTACATAGACGCGCCAATGGGAACCACGAAATAGAAGAGCTTCTTGAAGAGCAACGTGAACCACTCCCACGGCCGCTCCTGAATAAACGCGACGGCCTCGCGGAGGTAGATCGGCTCCATTTCTTCGGGCGTCAGACCGGAGTGCGCGGCTCGGATCTGTCGCTCGGCTCGCCCGATCGCTGGATTCGCGGTCAGGTCGCCGACGCCAGTGGCGTGCGAATTGTTGCCGATCCAGAACGCGACGCCGCCCAATGAGCTTACGAGCATGAACCGTTCATGCCGAAGGGAGGCCCTCGCCGACCAAGGAAGCAGGACCATTGCCGCGCTGATTGCGATGATTCCGGCGGGCTTCCAGGCGCCCCGCGCGAGGAGGTATATGACGGCGAACCCGCCGAAGAGCGCGATGTTGGGACGGACCAACATGCACGCACCCAGCACGCCGCCTGCAAGCACCGCGCCCAGAAGTGCCCGTCGCTGTCGCCCGGCGTCGCCGCTCGCGACGATCCACCACACCGCTAGAGCCATGGTCAACGCGAGCACCGAATACAGCAGCTCGCGAAGAAGGTATGCGGGCTGCCAGACGAACGGCGGGTAGACCGCGGCTATCAGCGCGGCGATGATCCCGGCCCGAGCCCCGCCCGTACGCCAGGCGAGCGCGGCAATAGCGAGCACGCCCGCCACGCCAACACCTGACTGCATGACCCGAACGAACGTGAGGCTGTGTCGCACGGAGAGTGCTGCGGCCAGGAACGCGGGATAGCCGGGCGCGCGACTGAAGTGGTCGTTGCGGTCGTCGTCGTAGACGAGACCCTTGCCGGCCACCAGGCTGTTGGCAAGCTGGAGGTACTCTTGCTCATCGTGGGTGAGGGGCTGGTCGACCCAGTATCCGAGGCTGAACGCGACACGGAGGAGCAGAGCCAGAACGGCAATGAGAGCCAGCTGTTTCCAAGAATTGGACATCTCTCACCAGACCGCGCGCCCAAGCGGCTGGCGCGAGAGGCCCCAACTTCTCCGGGACCCTACCGACACGCACGGAGCTTCGAGCTCGGCTCCATGGCCTGGACGGCAGGGACGCGCGTTCCGTCTCACAGCAACTCGCGGTCAACGATGTACCGACCCACCTCAATCGCACTCTTGGCCTGACCATGGGCATTCCAGTGGGTGTTCGACAACGGAGCCACGTAGTAGTAGTCAGAGCAAGCGGATGTTCTGAGCGTCGAAAACAAATTGATGTTCTGAATGCCCAGGTCGCGAGCCAGGCCCTCGGTCACGTCGGTCAGCGCGGTGCGTTCATACTCTGGGTAGACGCTCCTTTCAACCTGGACAGGATACGCGTCACACGCATCGACCGCGCTCGGGATGTTGACGAGTAGCAGCTTGCTCCCGTGGCTCTCGGCGACACGCTTGAGTCTAGCGAGGATCGCGCGCATCAACCGAGCCTTGTAGACTGATGACTCTGCATCGGGCGCCACGCTGAGATCCGCTTCGTAATCGTCGTCGAAGAGCTCCGCAACCCGGTCGCTGGCCCAATAATCACGATATTCGACCAGGCGCTCGTTGTACCATCCTTCAACCATCGATCGTGATGTCCACGACTCTACACTCGGTGCCCCGGTAGGACGAGAGAACAGTTGGCTCCAGAGGAAGATCGCTGCCCTGACGAGGTGCACCGACGACCGCGTCTCCACTTCTCTGAACTGGGCGGCGAGCCCCGCGTCAAACCCATAGGCTCGAGTCTCGAGCCCGTGGCCGTCGAGCTCGAATATCTTGTTGCGAAAGAGGTCGCCGTAATCGTTGGCGCCAAAGATACCGAGGACAATCAGGTCGGGTCGCAGCTGCGCGATGTTGTCTTCCAGCCAGAGGAGGCTCTGATCCGGTCCATAGCCAGTCACGCCTGCGTTCACGACGTCAGCGGAAGGTCCCGTGCGACGTAGCTGGTCGGCCAACCGGTACACGAACGACTCGCTTTCGGGTGAATACTCGGCGCTGACGAAAGAATCTCCAATGACGAGCACCCGTCGCGAGGACGATTCACGGAAATGGCCAGCTCGAAACCCGTGCGCGTTGATCGTGACCAGCAGACTCCCGGATCCATCTTCAGGCGGGTGATGGAACCTTTTTCTCGAGTTCGGAATGTGCTCATACAAGAGGCGCGCGTGTTGCCTATACAAGACGCCCTGAATGGGAACGAACCTCCGGACAGAGAACTCTGTGGCCCACCCGATCGGAAGGCACAGCGCCAGACCGAGTGCCACCGCGAGCACAATCGGCCGCTGCGGATTTGCCGACGCCGCTTGCCCCGCGTTGGCGAGATCGCCGAGACCGCGTGACTGATGATGTCGGGCCGGATTCCCATGGCCGTGAGAGGTCATCAGAGCGCCTGCCGGCGGCGGCTGGAGAACACATGCACGCACGGGCGACGGACCCCGGTCACCGGATCCGTTGTCCGCAGCAGGCTGAGATGATTGGCGGGGCCGACGAGATTCGAACTCGCGACCTCCGGCGTGACAGGCCGGCGTTCTAACCAGCTGAACTACGACCCCGCAATGCCATACTGCCATCATCGTACCACAGTCCATTTGGCAACCGCGGAAGGCGCCCACGGCGACGTCACGTCCCCGTCTGGCCCGGAAGTCCGCTGCTCGTTCGCGGTCTAGGCGAGCGAAGGCGCGACGGTCCGGTCCGCTGGCCAACGTCATCAGACAAGCTACGGCGGGCGAAGGCTGGTGGGCGGTACAGGATTCGAACCTGTGACAGCCGGTGTGTAAAACCGGTGCTCTACCCCTGAGCTAACCGCCCAACGAAACTCTCGTAGACGACGTGTGGGACGGCAGACTGTCCAACGCGTCTAGGCGGGGGGCCGCGATGTTCAGAGGTCGAGAAAACTGCCTCATGTACTGCCTGGGCCCTACTGCCACCCGTGAACCAACCACGCCTTGACGCCGAAGATCGCCAATGACCCGAGCACCCCGAGCACGGCGAGGTGCTCGCCGTTGCGCAGGGCGCGTCGCAGGCTGAATCGCCGATCGGAGCGCGGCGCGTCGCCACCCACGTAACGCGTGTGCGCCGTGGGGAACGACGCGCGCAGGGTCGCCTCCTCGAGACGGATTGCCACCGGCACCATGATAGCCAGGTAGCCGAGTATGACCGCCGCCACCGTCGCGGTCGAGCTGGCCACCGCAAACCCGAGACCGACCGTCACGGACCCGGCGTAGAGCGGGTGTCGACTCATGCGATATGGACCTGACGTCGTCACCTCCCGTCCTTTCTCGAGATGACCGGCCGCCCACACGCGCGCGGCCTCGCCTGCGAGCGCGATGATCGCGCCGGCGCCCATGCCGAGCCAGGTGGGCCGCGCGAAGGTGAAGGCCACCGCCGCGGCGACGAAGCCGAGCGAGACGCGAAGCCGGGCGACCCGGAAGAGCGTTCGTATCCGCGGATTGGCGTCGAGATCAAGCATCGACCAGGCTTCTAAACCGTCTGTCGACGGCGGCGCACACCTCATCCACCGTGATATCGTCGAGGCACCAGGTGGACGCTTCGCAGTGACGCACCATGCGGCCGACGGGACCGGTGCGGTCGCGCTCCTGGTGACACACGCACGCCGTGAATCTCGACACCACGATGTCATGCGGCGACCAGGGCCCGTTTCGCGCCGGATTGCTGGGTCCGTAGATGCCGACCACGGGTGTGCCGACCGCGGCGGCGATATGCAGCGGTCCGGTGTCGCCGGACACCAGCACGGTGCCCGCCCGCAGCAGCGCCACGAGGTCCGCGAGGTCGGTCCGCGGCGCGAGGGACGCCGCGCCATCAGACCCGGCGACGACCGCCTCCGCGCGCGCCTCGTCGCCGGGACCCCAGAGCACGATCGACCGCAACCCATGCCTGCGCAGGACGCGCGCCGCCACGGTACCGAAGCGCGCCGGCGGCCAGCACTTGTTCGGCCATGCGGTGTTGGGATTGATCAGCGCGAAGCGGCCATCCCCGGCGTCGAGCAGACGCTCGACGGCCTCGGGCGCACCGGTCGGCGGCGCCTCCAGCGGAAACGCCCACCGAGTGTCTTCGATGCCGAGCGCGGCCAACAGACCGAGGTTGCGGTCGACGACGTGGGTCGGCCGGCCGGGGTCGGCTGTCTCGGTGTGAAACAGGCCCGACCAGCGCTCCCGCAGAAACGGTGGTGTGAAGCCGACGACCCGCGGCGCACCGCTGAGGCGCGCGACGAGGGCGGATTTACCGAGCCCCTGCAGGTCGAGCGCCACGTCGTAGGTGCGCCGCCGGAGCGCGCGGCGGCAATCGATGAAGGCCACGATGGCCGACCGGCTGCGTGACCGGAGCACGACAACGCGATCGAGCACCGGCACCAGCGCCAGCAGATCGGCGTTGCGCTCGTCGACGACCCAATCAATCGCGGCGTCAGGGAGCGCGCGGCGGAGCGCCGCGGCCACCGGCAGCGTATGGACGACATCACCGAGCGAGCTGAGCCGGACGATGAGCACGCGCATCTCGTGTCGAGGGCGGGCTAGGAGCCCGTGGTGAAAGTGCCGCTGCATTCGACCGGTGCGACGCGGATTTCCACCACGGGCTCCTACCGCTCGTGGCCCATCTTGGTGAGCAGATCGCGCGTCGAGTGGTCCTTGTCGTCGCCGACGATGGCGGTGCGCCCACCGTAGTCGCGCACCACGCTGCGCTCCGGGACGGAATCGACGGTGTAGTCGGTCCCTTTGCAGTGGACGTCCGGCCGCAGCGCGCGCAGGATCTCGGACACGGTCGGTGACGAGAAGACAACGACGTAATCGACCATGGCAAGGGCCGCCACGATCTCCGCGCGTTCGACCGCCGGCTGGATTGGCCTGCCCTCGCCCTTGAGCGCCGTCACCGACTCGTCGTCGTTGATCGCCACGATCAGATGATCGGCCTCCGCCGCCGCCCCCCGCAGGTAGCGCACGTGCCCGACATGCAGCAGATCGAAGCACCCGTTCGCCAGCGCGAACGTCCGTCCCTCCGCACGGGCAGCGGCGACCAGGTCGCGCAGCGGGCCCACCGAGACAATCATCCCGCCGGCGCGCGCATCCATCCTGTGTCGTTGGCGGCGCGCACGGCGTCGGCGAGCTCGCCGCCGCTGACCGTCGCCGTGCCCCGTTTCATCACCACGACGCCCCCGGCGTAGTTGGCGAGGTGGGCGGCCTCGAGGAGCGATGCGCCAGACGCCAATGCGAGCGTCATCGTGGCGATGACGGTGTCGCCGGCCCCGGTCACATCGGCGACCTCGTCGGTGCCGAAGATGGGAATACATGCGGTCCGACGGCCCGGGGCGAACACCGCCATGCCGCGGCTGCCCCGCGTGACGACGACCCCCTGTGCGCGTGTGCGTCGGAGCACCGCCCGCCCCGCGCGCTCGAGCCGCCCCGGGTCATCGCCGATCGGTGTGCCGAGCATCTGCTCGACCTCCGACTCGTTGGGCGTGCACGCCGTGCATCCCCGAAAGGCGAACAGGTTGTAACGCGAGTCGACGAGAATCGGCGCCGGCGGGTTGCCCCTACGCGACACGGCGCGCGCCAACTTGGGCACGATTGTCGGACTCACCAGACCCGATCCGTAGTCGGACAGGAGGACGGCATCGCATTGGGCGGCCGCACGCACCGCGGCGCGCTCGAACTCCCGCCGGACGCTGACCTCGGCCACCGGCGTGGCTTCCCGATCGACGCGGACGATTTGCTGGCGCGCGCCGTGCAGGCCGCCGGCGAGAATGCGGGTCTTCACCGGTGCGCGATACCCGGCGGGCCGGAGCAGCCGCGTCCGGTCGACGCGTGCGCCGAGCGACCGCGCCAGCCGTCGGTCGACGGCGCCACGGCCCACGAGCCCGACCAGCTGGGCGGCGCCGCCGAGCGCACCGACATTGCGGGCGGCGTTCCCCGCGCCGCCCGGCACGACCGTGGTGCGGTCGTAGTTGAGAATCAGGACCGGCGCTTCGCGTGAGATGCGAGACAACCGACCATAGATGAACTCGTCTGCGATGATGTCGCCGACGACCGCGACACGGAGGGCGCCAAAGGCGTCGACCAGCCGCGTCAGCCGGCTCGCGTCTCCGGGGGCGGACGTCATCGGCTGAGGTCGTGGCATCGCGAGATCGTTGCTACTTCGGTCCGACCGACGAGCGCACCTCGAGCGCGGCGCCCACGTGCATCGCGCCGGAGTCGTTCGACACGAGCACGCGGCAGAACGACAGCACACCGGTGAGCGTCGACAGGTCGGTCTGACCAATGAGGTTGACGACCTTGCCGGCCGCGGGGCGCACGGGCGCGAGCCTGGATTCTATCGCACAGCCTGCGGCGCGGTCCGTCTCGGCGCCGACGAGTACGCCGGTCACGCCGGCCTGCGATGCGAGACTCACCAGCGCGTCAGCGAAGCGCTCGGGCGGCCAGCGTTTCGCGGACCCGTACGCCGCACCGGGCGCGACGCCGACCAGGACCGCATCCGGCGCGACCGCACGCGCGGCGAGCATGCGGCGCGCACGCGCGCGTTGATCCGGCCGCGGCACGAGGCGAGGTGGTGCCAGCGGGAGCGCACCGTCGCCGGAGAGGCCCGCGACCAGCCGAAGGTAGTCCTCGGCTGCGTGCCCCGCAACCGGGGCGCGGCGCCTGATGCGTGTCGTCAGCAGCCACCCGCGACCGTCGGCGCGATAGCCCCAGCGGCCAGGCACCGATGCCCAGGCCGCCTGGAAGGAGTTGGGCAACAGGAGCGCGGCGTCGAACCTCCCTGCGCGCATCGCCTTGGACTGCGCGCGCCACTCGCGCCAGCGGAACGAACCTGCGAGTGGCAGGGCGCCGTCCACCGCCGGCACGGCGTCAAACAACGGTGCGAGATGACTGGGCGCCGCCGCGATCAGCGTATCGGTGGGAAACCGGGCGCGCAGCGCCTCGATGGCCGGCAGCGGCAGCATCAGGTCGCCGAGCCAGTTCGGGGTGCGAATCACGATGCGCATGGGTCAGCGCGTGACATCTTCGTGCACCCCAGTCGAGGCCTCCGGGGCGCGCTTCGCCTGATCGGACTCGGCGGTGGGGACGCGCCAACGACGATGCATCCAGAGCCAGAGATGCGGATCGCGACGCACGTACTGCTCGAGCACCGCGGTGCACCGCTCGGTATAGGTCTGCACCGCGTCGGGATCATCGCTGGACGGGGGCTCGATTGGCGCCTCATAGATCATCCGGTAGCGTCCGCCCGGGAGCGGCAGCGCGAACACCGGAATGATCGGCGCGCCGGTGCGCAGGGCCAGCGAGGCGATCGCGGACGTCGTGGAGGCCGGGCGGTCGAAAAAGTTGACGACCACCGCGCTCCGGTCCTGGATGTGCTGGTCGATCATCATGCCAACTGAATCGCGCCGCGTGAGCGCGCCGAGCAATCCACGGATCGCACCCTGGCGTGAGAGCACCCGTGTGCCGACCCGGGACCGAATGCGCTCGATGAGCCGCTCGAGAAGCGGGTTGTCGAGCGTCCGTGCCACCATCACGATAGGGCCGAACCGGTACGCATGGACCATGATTTGCAGCTCCCAGCAGCCGAAATGCCCGGTGAAGTACATCACCCCGCGGCCCTTGGACATCGCCCGCTGGACGTGCTCGTCGCCCTGCCATTCGACCAGCCCCATCATCTGGTCACGCCCCATCGCATCGAAGTTGAGAAAGTCGACGGCGTGGCGGCCGAACTGGTGAAACGTGGCGCGCAGAATCGCCCGGCAGTCGGCTTCGCTCCGTTCCGGAAACGCGGCCCGAAGGTTCGCGACCGCCAGCTCGCGACGCCGCCCGTGAAACAGATGGAAGACGCGTCCGAGGGCGGTTCCCAGCGCCAGGCTGGCGGTTCTCGGCAGCAGGCGCGCGAGGGTCCGCACCGCCACGACCACGCCATACTCGAGTCGGTGACGCATGGCCGTCACGTGGCGCGTCCGCGCGCCGCGCGGGCACCGTCGATCCGGTCGACGAGCCATGCGCGAAGGCGATCGGCCGGCTCGACTGTCACGTGCAGGGGCACCCACGCGAGCGGAAACGCGAACGGCGCGTAGGGGCGGAGTCGCACCATGTCCTTCTCGGTCGTCAACACGCACTCGGCGCTGACCGCGGTCGCGCGGCTGGCGATGCGTTCAACGTCGCGCGCTGAGAACGGATGATGATCGGCGAGCTCAATCGACCCGGCGACCACGTAGCCCGCGTCGCGGACGGCGGCGACAAACGCCGCCGGATGAGCGATGCCGCAGACGACGAGCACGGGCGCGCCACCCGGGACAACGACAGGCGCCTCCGGCGCCGCGGGAACCGGCGTCCCCAGACGGCGGGTGAGCTGAAACACCTCGCCGACACCGAGCCGCGCTGCCTCTTGCGAGGCGGCTCGGAGGGTCGGCGCTTCGACGATGAGCGCGTCGGCGACGCGCGCGGTCGTCGGCCGTTCGCGGAGACGCCCACCCGGCAGTGTCTGCCGCGCCTCGAGGTCGGCGGCGCCGATGACGACCAGATCGATATCGCGATGGAGCGCGAGGTGCTGAAACCCGTCATCCAGCACGTGCACCGACGCGTCAAATCGTGTCTCGGCGACCCGTCCAGCCAGAAACCGATCCTCGCAGACCAGGACCGGCACCCCCACGAGTCGGTTTGCCAGCATCAGCGGTTCGTCGCCGGCCGCGTCCAGGGTGGCTCGGATCCCGCTCCGATCGCGCACGACGACCACGCCGTCGAGGCGACGGCGCCGTCCGTAGCCGCGGCTCAGCACCGCTGGTCGCTCGCCGTGGGCGGCCAGGAGCTCGGCGACGTGCGCCGCGAGCGGCGTCTTCCCGCTCCCTCCGGCCGCCAGCGCGCCGACGCTCACGACCGGTTGCCTCAGGCGGCGGCGGCGGTCGGGGCGCGCGGTATACCAGCGCCGGCGACGTGCGGCAAGGGAACCGTAGAGGTGGCTCAGCACGCTCATCGCACGGCGCGCAGTGTCGCGGTGCGTGGCGGCGCGGCGCCACGCGGCAGCAACGCGGCGACGGCGGCCAGCGTGCGCGCCGTGGCGCCACGGTTCGTCTCGACCATCGCTCGCGCAGCAGCGCCCAGCCCCGCGCGGCGCACGGGGTCGTCGACGAGATCGGCGACCGCGTCTTCGAGCCCGGCCGGGGTACGCACTTGCAGCGCGGCGCCGTGGGCCACAAACTGCTCGGCGATCTCAGCAAAGCTTTCCATATACGGTCCGAACACGATGGCCTTGCCGAACGCCGCGGGTTCCAGGATGTTGTGGCCCCCGGCCCGCACCAGGCTGCCCCCGACGTACACCACCGTCGCCACCTGGTAGAGGCGAGCCAGCTCGCCGATGGTGTCGAGTATCACGACCTCTGCCGCCGAGACGTCGCCCGCGACCATCGCCGTGCGCCGCATCACCCGGTAGCCGGCGGCGGACGCCAGTCGCTCCGCTTCCGTGAACCGCTCCGGGTGCCTGGGCGCCACGATGAGCAACGCCGTGGCCGCCCGCCGTCGGACGCGCGCGAACGCTCGCAGCACCGGCTCCTCCTCGCCCCGGAGGGTGCTTGCGGCGATGACCACCGGCCGTCCCTCTTCCACCCGGAAGAGTTCCAGCACCCGGTCGCCGACGTGAAAATCCGCGGCGGCCGCGGTCACGCCCGGTGTATCGAACTTGAGGCTCCCGGTCACCGTGACCCGCGCTGGGTCGGCGCCGAGGGCGACGAACCGACGACTCCACGGTTCCGTCTGCGCACAGATGCGATCCAGGTCGCCGAGCACCCGTCGCATGAACCATCGCACCGTCCTGTACCCTCGAAACGACCGGTCGGACACACGCCCGTTGACCAGCACCGTCTTGACGCCTCGGCGTTGGCACGCCCGCAGGAGGTTGGGCCAGATCTCCGTGTCGACGACAATGAGCACGTCGGGGGCGGCGCGATCGAGCGTGCCCGCGACGCACCGCGGGAGGTCGAACGGCGCGTAAAAGGACGCGTCGAGGAGGGTCCCGAACCCCCGCGCGACCTCCTGCCCGGTCGCCGTGGTCGTCGACATGATCAGCCGATGGTCGGGATACGCGTCGCGAAGGCTGACCACCAACGCGCGCGCGGCTAGCGCCTCCCCCACGGAGACGGCGTGAATCCAGATCGAGCGGCGGTGTTCGGGATTGACCGCAACGGGGAGGCGACCGAACCGTTCGGCAACGCTGCCAAGCGCCTTGCCGTGACGCCATCTAGCGTAAACGATGGAAGGGAGACTGACGACGAAGAAGACACAGAGCAGCGCGCTGTAGACCAGATACATGTCGCTCTGGGGTTAGAATAGCCTGTTTGTTCGGCGGTCACGGGGCGTCACGGGGTGCGACAGCTTCGAGAGGACGACGGTATGAGCATCAGGGTCGGGATTAACGGGTTCGGGCGGATCGGACGCAACATCATGCGGGCCGCGTTGCGGTCGACTCAGGCAGAGCTGGAGTTCGTCGCGGTGAACGACATCACGGACCCCGAGACACTGGCTCACCTGCTGAAGTACGACTCCGTGCTGGGCAACCTGGACGCGCCGGTTGCGGTGGACGCCGGCGGGTTGCGCGTGGGCGACCGTCGCTTCGCGGTCTTGTCGGAGCGCGATCCGGCGGCGCTCCCGTGGGGCGATCTGGGTGTCGACGTCGTGGTGGAATCGACCGGCTTCTTCACGAAGCGCGATGACGCCGCCAAGCATCTGGCGAGCGGCGCCAAGAAAGTCATCATCTCGGCTCCCGCCAAGGGGCCCGACCTCACCGTCGTCCTGGGCGTGAACGAAGACCGCTACGACCCGGCGCAGCATCACATCGTGTCCAACGCGTCGTGCACGACCAACTGCCTCGCGCCGGTCGTGCAGGTGCTCCACGAGCGCTTCGGGCTCCGCCGCGGGTGGATGACCACGGTCCATTCCTATACGAACGACCAGAAGCTCCTCGACCTGCCACACAAGGACCTCCGCCGTGCCCGCGCCGCCGGGATCTCGATGATTCCCACGACGACCGGAGCGGCCGTCGCCGTTGGCGAAGTGCTCCCCGAGCTCAAGGGCAAGCTCGACGGCATCGCCATCCGTGTGCCGACGCCGAATGTCTCGGTCGTTGACCTGGTGGCGCAGGTCGAGCGGGCAGCCACCGGGGGCGACATCAACGAGGCGTTTCGGGTCGCGTCGGAGGGGAGACTGCGGGGCGTGCTCCAACTCTCCACCGAGCCGCTGGTCTCGATTGACTTCAAGGGCAACCCCCATTCGTCGATCGTCGACGCCGCCTACACCAAGGTGATGGACGGCGACTTCGTCAAGGTCCTCGCGTGGTACGACAACGAGTGGGGATACTCGTCGCGCTGCGTGGATCTCATTGCCCTGTTGGGAACGAAGGGACTGTAAGGGTCCAGGGTTCCGCCGTTCCAGGGTTCGACGACCGTGGGCAAACGCTCGATCCGCGACATCCCGCTGGCCGACCGACGCGTCCTCGTTCGCGTCGACTTCAACGTGCCACTCGACAATGGCCGGGTGAGAGATGACACCCGCATTCGCGCTT
This sequence comes from Vicinamibacterales bacterium, assembly GCA_965197395.1. Lineage (GTDB taxonomy): Bacteria > Acidobacteriota > Vicinamibacteria > Vicinamibacterales > UBA8438 > CAZYFH01. The sequence goes on from OZ240205.1 coordinate 313,802, forward strand.
CACTCCCAACGCTGCGCCATGCGCTCGACCGGGGCGCGTCGCTCGTAGTCGCCTCCCATCTCGGCCGGCCTCGGGGCGCGGTGGTGCCGGGACTGAGCCTCGCACCGGTCGCCATCAGGCTCGCGGAGCTGCTGGACCGGCCGGTGACGCTCGCCGAGGATTCGACGGGGCCGGCGGTTCGCAAGACCGTCGCCGACGCGGGCGCGGGCGGCGTCACGCTCCTCGAGAACCTCAGGTTCCACGGCGAGGAGGAGCGGAACGATCCAGCCTTCGCCCGGGCTCTCGGAGAGCTGGCCGACGTCTATGTCAACGATGCCTTCGGCGCGGCCCACCGCGCACATGCGTCCACGGCGGGCGTGGTGCCCCATATGAACGACGCGGGCGCGGGCCTGCTCATGACCGCGGAGCTGGAGCACCTCGGCGCGCTGCTGGACTCGCCGGCCAGACCGTTTGTGGCGGTCCTGGGCGGCGCCAAGGTGTCGGGCAAGCTCGACGTCATCGAGAATCTCCTGTCGCGTATCGATACGCTGCTCATCGGCGGCGCGATGGCGTATACCTTCTTCAAGGCGCACGGCCTACCTACCGGCCGGTCGCTCGTCGAACCGGATCTGATCGAGGCGACCCGACGCATCGAGTCCGGCGCGGCCGAGCGCAACGTCCGGCTCGGCCTGCCGTCGGACCACGTCGTTGCCGATAGCGTGGACGACGACGCCGCGCATCGCGATCTCGCGGTCGACGATCCATCGATTGGCGAGTGTCTCGGCGTCGACATCGGCCCGCGCACGCGGGCGTCGTATGCCGCTGCCATCGCCGACGCGCGGACGCTCGTCTGGAACGGCCCGATGGGCGTGTTCGAGGTGGACGCGTTCAGCGCGGGCACGGTCGCCGTCGCCCACGCGGTGGCGGAGTGCCCGGGCGTGACGGTCGTGGGCGGGGGCGACTCGGTGGCCGCGGTCGCGAAGGCCGGCGTGACCGCGCGTATCAGCCACATTTCGACCGGCGGCGGCGCCTCGCTCGAGTTTCTCGGTGGCCGGACGCTGCCGGGAGTCGCCGCGCTCCCCGACGCATAGGAGCCTAGCAGTCCATGCGAACGCCTGTCCTCGCCGCCAACTGGAAGATGCACAAGACGGCGGACGACGCCGCCGCCTTCACGGATGCGTTCCTGCCGCGCGTCGCCGAGATCGCCGACGTGGAGATCGTGCTCGCACCGCCGTTCATCGCGCTGGCACCAGTGGCCGAGGCCTGCCGCGCGACCCGCGTCGGGGTGGCGGGTCAGGACCTGCATTGGGAAGCCGAGGGCGCTTATACGGGTGAAGTGAGCGCCGGGATGCTGGTGGCGGCCGGGGCCAGTCACGTCATCATCGGTCACTCGGAGCGGCGCCAGCTCTTCAGCGAAGACGACGCCGGGGTCGCTCGCAAGGTGCGCGCCGCGGTCCACGCCGGTCTGACGCCCATCGTGTGCGTCGGCGAAACCCTCGCACAGCGCGAGTCGGGTGACGCGCTGGCGGTCCTCGCCCGGCAGCTCGAGGGCGGTCTCGCGGGCCTGACGCCGCGTGAAGTGGCGGCGCTCATCGTCGCCTACGAGCCGGTGTGGGCGATCGGGACCGGTCGCACGGCGACGCCGGACCAGGCGCAGCAGGCACACGCGCATCTCAGGCAGCGGCTGGTCCAGGGCGCCGACGCCGAAGCGGCCACCCGGTGTCGCATCATCTACGGCGGGAGCGTCAAGCCGGCCAACGCGCGCGCGCTGTCCATCGAGGCGGATGTCGATGGCGCCCTGGTCGGCGGCGCGAGCCTCGACGCGGCCAGTTTTGCGGAGATCGTGGCCAACTCGAGGCCGGGCACGGGATCGGCGTAGCGGGATCGGTATAATTGACGAGATGCTGAGCGTAATTGCGACCACGATCTTCGTTGTCGTCTGCATGCTGCTGCTGCTGGTGGTGTTGTTGCAGCAGGGCAAGGGCGGCGACATCGCGTCCGCGTTCGGCGGCGGCGGCGGGAGCCAGGCGGCATTCGGCGCCCGCACGGGGGCGACCGTCTTGACCCGCGCAACGACCGTGCTCGGCGCACTGTTCATGCTCGGCGCGCTGGTCCTCGCCATCATGGGCCAGCAGGGTCCCAGCTCCGTCGTGAGCGGCATCGCGACACCGGACGCGGCGCCCGTCGAGGCGGTGCCTGCCCCGACGGAGCCCGACGACGCGGAGCCGCAATAGGCCGCGCCCCGGAACGACGAGCGGCGCTATCCTCGCGCCCCCGACGGCATCACGAATCGAGGTCTCCCCCAGATCGATTTGCGGAAGTGGCGGAACTGGCAGACGCACCAGCTTGAGGGGCTGGCGGACCGATGGTCCATGGGGGTTCAAATCCCCCCTTCCGCACCATTCTTCAACGGCCCAATGTTCATAGGGGTGTTCGGGCCTCGAGTAGCGAAATAGCTAACGGTTAGCTAACGAAGTCTCGGAGGAGTGCGCGAGTCCGTGCGGACGACTGTGTGGCGGGCGCTTCCGTTGCGCCAGAAGAACCGCTCCGGCGCCCGGCTGAGTCGGCGCTCGAACCGATCGAGCTAGGGCAGGGGGGCGAGGCGCTTCACGTCCTCGAACCAATTCTGGACCAGGATCAGCGACGTATCCGAGGCGGCCTCTGGATCGCCATCCGTGACGTCACTGATCATCACAAAGCGCTGGCCATCGGCTGACACGTCATAGTTGCGAGCACCTCCCGTAGCGGCCTCGGCCAGCCCATAGCGCCCCTCGAAAAGCACCTCTGGCCGTGCGACGCGAAGCGTGGGCTCGGTCGCCACCTCCACCACCATCATGCGGTCTCCGGCCAGGTTGCGGTAGAAGAGCTCACTCCCGTCAGGAGACCACCGCGCCTCCCGTCCCCCATCGCTCGACACCGTCACCTTGTCGCCGAGGTCGGGATAGCGCTGGAGGTAGACTTCGGGGGATTGTCCCAAGACCTGTTGATTTTCTGATGTAAGAGCGGCGGCTTCTTCACCCTTCGTGTGGTACGGAGGGGGTAACCAACCAAGAAGGAGCCACCGCCATGACGAAGCATGCCAGGAAGTCCCGTCGCCTCCAAGCCGTGGAGCGGCCGCCGGCCGCGACCGTGCAGATTCCCCTGCCCGTGCTGGGCGCGTTCGCCAGTATCGAACGCTCGTACTTCGAGTTGTGCATCCGCGCGGGCCAACAGGTCCTCGATGCCATGATGGAGCAGGACCGCACCGCGTTGTGCGGACCGCGCTGGAAACGCGACCCCGATCGCCAGGCGGGCCGCGCGGGCACGACGCCGAGCGAGGTCACGCTGGGTGGGCGTCGGATTCAGCTGACGCGCCCTCGCGTCCGCAGTCAGTCGGGGCAGGAGGTCGAGCTGCCCAGCTTCGCGTTCGCCTCGCACCGCGACCCGCTGGATGCGCATGCGGTGAACGCGGTGGCCTGCGGCATCTCCACGCGGAAGTATGCTCGGAGCCTCGACACCCTGCCGGAGGAGGTCGCGGAGCGGTCGACGTCGAAGAGCGCGGTCTCGCGTCGCTACGTCGCCATGACGACGACGCAGCTGACCCGCTGGCTCACCACGCCACTCGGGGATCGCCACTTCCCGATCGTGCTGATCGATGGAATCGTTGCGCCCCGTACTGTTGCCGCGCTTCGAGCCCGACCCGGTCCGCATAGCCGGTTCGCGCGCGCACGCGCACCCAGGTCGCGAGATACGCCTCCCATCGGTCGAGCCGATCGAGCATCTCAAGGATGAACCAGTACAACTGTTGCCGGTGCGCCGCAAACTCCCGCCGACTGAGGCGTGCGTGATGCCGCTCAGCGACGCGGAGCAACAGCAGCCCAGCGTCGAGCCCAGCCTCATACGATCGCGTCTCACGCACCGCCTGAAACAGGCACGCCCACGTCCAAGCCCCCATGATCGTGCGGTAGGTGTGCAGATCAGCGAGACTCTTGAGCGCGGGCGCGTCACGCGCGGGTCGACCCACCACCGCGTGCACGAGGGCGCCGGCTCGGCTACGGAGCAAGAACTGCACCTGCGTGTGCAGGTCGCGCGCGAACCGGGCCTGCCGATGGCGGGCACGGCTGTACAAGTGCGGGAGGACGTCGAGCGCCGCTTCGTGGGTGTCGGGCTCCTCCTCGCGCGCGTCCGCCGATGACGGACCCTCCGCGGCGCCGTCGTCGGGTGTGCGTCGCAGGCGCTCCAGGTCGACCTCGATCGTCCGCGCCACCCGACCGGCGGGTGTGCGTGGCGCGCGGCCGCGAGGACCGCACCGGCCACTCGAGGACGACGGCGTGGCCTCGGTGCGTGGCGTCGGTCGGGCAAAGCGGAGAATGCGGGCGGTTCGTGTGCTCACCATGACACGTTCGGATCCCCGACGAGCGAGACGCGTCGGGGTGCCCCATTGATCGTCGTCGCCCCCACCAGGCGTCGTTCATGTGTCGTTCACCGGAATCCGTTGCAAGTTCGTTGCAAGCGAGCAGGCAAAAGTGGTCGGGGCGCCCGGATTTGAACCGAGGACTTCCTGCTCCCAAAGCAGGCGCGCTACCAGGCTGCGCCACGCCCCGATATGATGTGCGAAAACCAACGGAAAACGCCACTAACTCGTTGATTCAGGCGCGGTTCCCGTGAACACGAACCTACGCTAGGGTCCGTCGGTTTTCTCCATCAGACTCCCTGATTATCCCACAGAGTCCAACTCACCCGGACCAAAAGCCGGACCATGGCTCGGATCGGTGCGGGCCTCAGCTTGCGTCCCCGGGAATGAAGTTGGAGGCCAACCGAGGACCGTGGAGGTGACTTGTGATTGATCGACTTGCGAGGCGTATCGTCCAGTTGCTGCGGCGGGGCGGAAACGACGACGAGCCGTGGTCTGGTGCGGGCGACGAGAACGCACCCTGGTCGTGGTCGTCGGATGATGGCGACACGCGAGAAGCGGAAGTGCCTTGGTCAGTAGCAGGGATGATCGCCCAGACGATCGAGGCCGATATCGCGAAGTGCACAGGCCAGCCCGTGCCCGGCGACTCTGCCGATGGCGACGTTGCGGGGTTCGGTGGCGACGGAGAAGGCGGAGGCGATGGGGGCGGCGACGGCGATGGCGGACCTACCAGCGGGACCGGCGGTGCGGGTGGTGGCGGCGGTTTCGGCTCGTTCGATATGGGGTTTTGACGTCGCGGGGACAACATGCCACTACAGGCCACCAGTCGCTATCGTACCCAGCGCCCCACGAGGATCGGGGAGTCGATCTTCGAGAAGATCCAGACGTCAGAGCGCGTGGGGATGGACGTCCACGATGTCACTGAAGTGGCGGCGTCGGTCTGCGCGAGCTGCTACGCGACGATTCACGACCCTAAGGAGCTGGGTGGGCACTGCTTTCGCTGCGAGCGGAGCGTGTGTACCGCCTGCGCCGCCCTCCGGTGCGGGATCCACCGGTGGATCTTCTGTGAGGCACATGCCGCTCGTATCGGGGAACGGGTGGTGTGCCTGGCCGACCCGTTCTGGCGGGTGCTCGTCTTCTGCCTGATGGAGCGGCCGCGCCAGGTTGAGGAGCAACCTGAGCGATGAGGACCCAGGCGCTCGCGAAGATGCGGCACTTCCTGTGGGAGAGTCTGCATCATGAGACCGACGCGGGTCGGCGCCGTGTCATGCATGAGGCGCTCGTCTCGGTGAATCCGATGTGGATCGAGCGCATCTTTCGACTGGTGACCAGCGAGATCCCTCCGCCGGTGCCGGAGCGGCCGCGCCAGGTTGAGGAGCAACCTGAGCGATGAGGACCCAGGCGCTCGCGAAGATGCGGCACTTCCTGTGGGAGAGTCTGCATCATGAGACCGACGCGGGTCGGCGCCGTGTCATGCATGAGGCGCTCGTCTCGGTGAATCCGATGTGGATCGAGCGCATCTTTCGACTGGTGACCAGCGAGATCCCTCCGCCGGTGCCGGAGCCGTTTCGGCAACCGGAATCGTTGTTCTACCGTCCGGACCCGTTAGAGCTTCAGGGCGAGGTGTTTCTCGGCCATACCGAGGACGGACATCGCGTGCAGCTGCCGCTGAGCTGCTTCGGTGCCCGAGGCGATGTGATGGTGACCGGCATCAAAGGGGCCGGGAAGACCAGCTTGCTCAAGTTCCTGGCCGCACAGCTTGCGGAGCACCTCGGGGTACTCGTCTTCGACACGGAGCACGAATATGGACAGATCCTCCCCGCGTTGGACCAGAAGTTCCTCGTCCTGGAGTTCGCGGACTACCGGCGCAACTTGTTCGTCCCACCCGACGGCTGCCGCATCGACGCCTGGCTCGAGTTGATGAAGACCTACCTCCGAGAAGACTTCCAGATTGAGGACAGCGCGATCAATCTATTCGGGCAGGTCTGTACGGCGGTGCAGCGCGGAGGAGCGCCTTTGATGCTCCCCATCGTTCTCACGGAGTTCCGGCGGTCGGTCTATCGGAGCCAGTCACAGAAGGCGCTCATCAATCGGATCACGGGCCTGCTGAACGCGACGGGGGAGGTGTTCGCCGCCGGCCGTGGGATCGACGTCACCCGTCTGGGAACCCGTTCGGTTGTCATTGTTCTGGAGGGGACGGGTCTAGTCGCTCGCAGCCTCTTCTACCACGACCTCTACACGTGGTTTGCCAAGTCACGGGAATTCACCACCGAGCGCGGTCTCCAGAACATCTGGATCTTCGACGAGGCTCACACGCTGTTCAGCCGGCTCGTGGCCAACCGCAATCCGGTGGCGGAGCCGTTGGCGTTTCAGATGTTCCGCATGGCCCGGAAACGGGGCATTGGGCTGCTGGTGGGGGACCAGATACCGAACATGGAACACCCGATCGTAACGGGGCAACATCGGTCTGAAGATCATCTTCCGGCTGGCCGATTTCGGCGCCGTGCAGCTCTATTCCCGGGCGCTTGGGCTCTCACCGGAACAGCAGAACGGCCTGCTCAACCTTCCGCCCCGGGTTGCATTGGTGCACCACCCGGACATCCCGAAGCCGTTCCTCGTAAGGCTGCCGGACCTGCAGTTCCGCCAACTCACGGCGGAGCAGTTGACGGAGCACCGTCGCTATAGCCTCCAGGTTCTTGGTCTGTCTGACGAGGTGCTACCCCGAGAGCGTGGGCTCACCGAGCCGCCGATCAGCCAGCCCGTCGCCGACACTGAGATGCTGACGGGGGAACCGTCGTCTGAACCCAGTCCTGTAAGCGAGTTGGCCACCACCCCCGCTACCGCCGAGCCGCTGTCGAATGACACTCAGGCCTACCTCGTGGACATCGCCCGGGATCCGTTCTTGGAGGCGACGCAGCGAGATAGGCGGCTCGGTCACTCGGGATGGAAGGGGAACCGCGTTCGAGCCGAGCTCGTGGACCGCGGGCTGGTCAGACTCGTCCGAGTCAATACCTATCGTCGCGGGGGAGCATTCACCGCGTGCGAGGTCACTCAGCAGGGGAGGGGTCTGTTGCAGGAGATAAAGGTGCCGTACCGGGTGCGTGGCAAGGGCGGATTCGTGCATCGCTACTGGCAGCACATCATTCAGGCGTGGCTTCATGGTCAAGGCCATCACGCCGAGATTGAGGCTCGATCGCCTGGCGGCGAGAAGCAGGTCGACGTCGGGGCGACCGTTGACGGAAGTCGGGTCGCGTTCGAGGTCGTTGTCGTCGGGCTCGACAAAGAACAGTCGAATCTAACAAAGGACCGGGAGGACGGATGGGACCGCGTCGTGTTCTGCTGTGACCGAACGAGCACGATCCGGAGCCTGCAGCGACGGCTCGGGGGGGCTCCTGGCCTGGAATTCAGGCTCTGTCGTCGTTCTCCTAGTTGCAGGCTGGGAAACCATCGGTACGCCCGAGAGCTGACTGGTGCCACAACAGCACGAAGCCGCAGGGGGCCTAATCCGGGTGGTCCGAGATTTGGACGGCTGTTAACCGGAGGGTTGCTGGTTCGAGTCCAGCCTGAGGACCGTCAACGGCCACCCTTGGGAGCAACCGTGCGGTATTGCCCTAAGTCACTGACTTAATGGACGTTGCGAAGACGTCACTCGGCCGCCCCTCGTTTTTCTGTTTACCCTCTATGTGTTTACCGCTTCGGCATTCCATCGCGGTTCGCGAATGGGTGTGCGTGTGGTGGTTCGAAACCCTCATGAAGGCTAAATTCTTGTTCGACCTTCATGGTGTTCGGTCCGAGCATGGCACGGTCGACGATGCGGTCACTATAATGACACGATGCAGAGGTACGAAACGCCCACGCACAGCCACGGCCTTGCACGAGGCGCTGGCCGCTGGCGGAACTGACGGCGCCATGAGCACAGACGGGGTCTTGACGCGCGAGCGCGTCGCGCAAGTGTACGGCCGAGGCCTGCTCGATCTCGTGCGCGATGCCTCCGAGGTCCACCGGCGTCATCACGATCCGACCGAGATCCAGTGTGCGTCGTTGCTCAGCGTCAAGACGGGGGGATGTCCCGAGGACTGCGCCTATTGTCCGCAGTCGGCGCGGTATACAACCGGAGTGGGCGCCGAACCGCTACTGAGCGTGGAAGCGGTCGTCCAGGCCGCTCGCGTCGCCAAGCAAGATGGCGCGGACCGCTTCTGTATGGGGACGGCTTGGCGTGTGGTGGCTGACGGTCCGGACTTCGATCGCATCGTCGAGATGGTTGGCGCCGTCAAGAAGCTCGGGCTCGAGACCTGTGTCACGCTCGGCATGCTCGGCCCCGCGCACGCGCGCCGGCTGCAAACCGCGGGACTCGACTACTACAACCACAACCTGGATACGGGGCGCGAGTTCTACGCAGAGATCATCACCACCCGCACCTACGATGATCGACTCCGCACCCTGCGTGCCGTTCGCGACGCCGGCCTGAAGGTGTGCTGCGGCGGCATTCTCGGTATGGGTGAAAGCGGGGACGACCGGATTGACCTCCTGCACGAGCTGGCCGGGCAGACGCCCCAACCGGAGAGTGTGCCGATCAATACGCTGGTGGCAGTGTCTGGGACCCCGCTGGAGGGGCGCGCGCCGGTATCGTGGGACGATCTCGTGCGCGTGATCGCCACGGCGCGCATCCTCATTCCGCAGGCGAAGGTACGACTCAGCGCGGGCCGGGTGCAGATGAGCGAGGTGCTGCAGGCGGTCTGCTTTCTCGCGGGCGCGAACTCGATCTTTCTGGGCGATCGACTTCTCACGACGGCCAACGAGACGCCGGAGTCGGACCGGGCGCTGCTGCGGCGTCTCGGTCTGCGCGGCACCGGAGCCACCGCGGGCTGCTAGGACGCGTCGCCCCTCAGGGCGTCGCTATCAGCGCGTCGAGCGCTGCGCGGCACCCACTCGACGGAACCCGCGCACGGCACGTCGGTGGACCGCGCCAGCACGGCCGCGTTCGAGACGACGGCCACATCGGCGGTCTGTGTCGGGTGGTTGAGCACGTATCCCCAACAGTGGCAGCCCGCGGCCCCGGGCGCATTCGAGCGTCAGAAGCGTGTGGTTGATCGCTCCGAGCCGCGAGGCGACGACGAGAAGCGGCAGGTCCATGTCGCGCGCCAGGACCGCCATGGTGTATTGACCCGCGATCGGCACCAGCAGTCCGCCCGCCCCCTCGACCAGCGTCACGTCGGCCGCCGACTCGACGGCCCGCAGCCGATCGAGGATGAGGATCGGATCGATTCGCGTGCCCGCCCGGCTTGCTGCCTCGTCGGGTGCCAACGGATCAGCGAACCGATACGGGCAGACGGTCGCGATGTCCGCTCTGCTGCCCGGGGCTTAATGAGGGCCGTGGCGTCCGCGGGGTGAAGTGCGTCATCGCCCCGCCTTGCGCACCCGGTCTCGATCGGCTTCATCACCCCAACCCGCAGGCCCCGTGCGCGCAACGCGCCGGCCAGCCCGCACGCGATGAACGTCTTGCCGACACCGGTGTCGGTGCCGGTGACGAACAGACCGCGCATCAGGATTCCGTCGCGGCCACGATGGCGTCGCGCACGGCGTCGATGAGTCGGTCGAGCTCCTCGAGACGAAATGCTCAGCGGCGGCATCAACACGACGACGTCACCGAGCGGGCGGACGACCACGCCTCGCGCGCGCGCGTCCACACTCACCCGGGCGCCCATTTGCGCAGCGGGCGGATAGGCGACGTGGTCCGCGTCGGCGGCGAGCTCGATGCCGGTCATGAAGCGGCGCTGCCGGATGTCGGCGACATGGCACAACGGCGAGATGTCGGAGGTGAGGCGCTGCGCCAGATGGGCCACCTTTGGCCCGAGACGCTGCAGTGTGCGGTCCGTCTCGAGGACATCGAGGTTCGCCAGGGCGGCGGGCGCACGCGTGTGGATTCCCCGTATAGGTATGGCCGTGGAAGAAGGTGCGTCCCTCTTCGGGGCGTCCCAGGAACGCCGCGTCAATGCGCTCGGTAGCCAACGTGGCCGCCAGCGGCAGATACCCGCCGGTAAGGCCCTTGGCGACATACAGCAGATCGGGTGCGACCTGCTCCTGCTCGCACGCGGACATCGTCCCTGTGCGACCGAACCCGGTCGCGACCTCGTCGCGGATGAGCACGACGTCGGCCTTCGTGGTCAGCTCCCGTAGCGCGCGCAGATATTCCGCCGGCTGTGGCCACATGCCGGCCGCGCCCTGCATCACCGGTTCGACGATCAAGGCAGCGAGCGTGTCACCGTGTGTCGCGAGCACGTCTCGCGCTTCGGCGACCGATCGCTCGAGTGCCTCCGCATCCGACAGCCGATGCTCCCAGCGCCAGAGGTGGGGCGGCGTCAGCCGAATGCTCTCGGGCAGCACGCCTCGATAGAAGCGATGGAAGATCTCGGAGTATCCGACGCCAATGGCCCCCAGCGTGTCACCGTGATACGCGATGCCAAACGGGTCTTGCGCGGGTACCCGGTCCCGACACCCTCAGGACTCTCGCTGTACGGCACGTCGAACATGACGCCCTTCGCCTCGAGCTCCCGGCACACCGCTTCGAGATTCGTCACCTCGAAGCCGATGTGATCGAGCATGCGGCCTCTGGTGGGCGCCCCCCCGGCGTCAGGATTGTAGGAGAAATTGAGATTGATACCGGGCTCATACCGGGCACGTCGACGGCGTCATAGCGCCAGCGCATGCCGCGCTTACCGCCGAACATCGTCGCATACCAGTCCTGGGCTTCCTCGACGGCGTCGTCAAGTAAGTATCCCCCGGCAAAGCCGGGGGCTTTAGTTGTGAGCCGCTCAAAGCGGCTGACGTGACCGCTGCGCGGTCACTTGAGCCACCTGACGGTGGCGGCTCTAGTCCAACGGCAACTGATCCAGCCGCCGATCCTCTCGCTCCTGCTGCTGGATATAGTCCCGGATGATCCGTTCATCACGGCCCACCGTCGAGACAAAATACCCGCGCGCCCAGAAGTGCTGCCCCACGAAGTTCCGGGACCGCCCCGCAAACTCCCGAGCGATGTGGATCGCGCTCTTCCCCTTGAGATACCCGATCACCTGCGCCACCGAGTACTTCGGGGGGATCGACACCAACATGTGGACGTGGTCGGGCAGCAGATGCCCCTCCTCCACCTGGCTCTCGCGGTGCCGCGCCAGCTGCCGCAGCACCTCGCCCAGCTGCTGCCGGACGCCTCCATACATCGCTTTCTTCCGGTACTTCGGAATGAACACTACGTGATACTGGCAGTGCCATTTCGTATGATTGAGACTTCGGTACGTCGTCATGAGGACTCCTTCTCGTGATGCTTGTGCGGCTCACGGGAAGGAGTTTCCTCACGCGACTCCCGGATACGTCAAACGCTGCTGGCCGCCCCGGCAAAGCCGGGGGGTCTCCCACGGCAACTAGGTAGAGATGGAGATGGTGCGCGACGATCGGCACCTCAAGCGGCCGGTTGTGTCGCGCTACGACCGGGTCCGCAGACCCGTCGTCATCGTCTTTATCCACTATCTTGGGAGGAAGGCGGCGATTCACAGCGGTAGCAGCACAGGCGGGACGTCCATCATCGCCCTGTTGCCGGAGGAGAACTTGGGCGTCGCGGTACTGGTCAACCTCATCTCGGGCCTGCCGGGGTGCCGAACGCTCTTCCTGATGCGTGAAGTATGAAATACGAGATCGGATTCTGATCAGTGTTACTGACCATTGTTACCGCCGCTGGCTAGATGGAGTTCCCGGTGGTGTCCCGTCGATCGACTTGGAAGGATTCACTTTTGGAGAACTACTGCGAGGTTTCAGTCTTCTGAACGCGATAAGTACGCTTCATCAGGTCGCTGTCGATGTCATGCGGAGAAGCGGGATTGCCAGCGAGGATTCAATTCGCCGGTCTCTCGTCTGTTCAACCAGGAAGCACTGATCGGCGTGAAGTGCACGTGAAAGCGGCGGTGCCGGCGGAACCACCGTTGCACTCGCTCGTGGGTGTGGGTCGCGTAGTTGTCGCAGATCAGGTGCACGTCCAGGTCCTTCGGGACCTCCGTGTCAATGAGATTGAGGAACCGGATCCATTCTTGATACCGGTGGCGCAGCAGGCAGGTGCTGATGACGTGGCCGGTCAGCGTGCAGAGCGCGGCGAACAAGGTCGTCGTCCCATGCCGCTTGTAAGCGTGTGTCATCGTGCCGGCCCGCCCCTTCTTGATCGGCAACCCGGGCTGCGTCCGGTCGAGGGCCTGAATCTGGGTCTATCCGGGTTTCCCAACGCCATTTTGGGGCCTTTCGGGGTTTTTCGTGGGTGATTTGATTGGAAAGGCCCTGTGGGAGCTCGTGGAAAACGCACAGCGTTTTCCAAGGCACGGTGGGCGCGTTCTGTGCGTCCACGGCGCCGTCAGCTTCCACAGGGCCCGTCCGTGCGCGACAAGATGGCTCCCAGGGAGGGGGCCCATGCGTGATGTCGAACTGGACCGCTGCGTCCTCGGACTGCAGTCGACCGGCGAACAACTATGTTCGCGTCAACACCGTCGACCTGTACACGCCGAACGCTCGATTTACCCCGGAAAGACTGGGATATCAGGTGCTTACGCTATTTGGGAAACTCGGATATAGCCCTGAATCTGACTCTTTTCATCGATCGAAAAGACGAGGGCGTTCGCCGGCGGGTAGAGGTAGAGGCCCACAATGTCGTCAAGCTTCTCGGCAAAGTGCGGGTCGTTGCTGAGCTTGAAGGTGCGCACCAAGTGGGGCTTCAACCCGTGGCGTTGCCAGATGCGCCGCACGCTCGCGGGACTGATGCCGAGCGCGGCCCCCATGGTGCGCGTACTCCAGTGAGTCGTGGTGGCCGGCCGCTCCTGTGCATTTGATATCGGTGGCTGGCGTCTGAGATGGCAGATGCGGACTTCCGGCGCTTAGCCTCCAGGGGGCGCTTACGCCACCAGCCCAAACGCCGTAAACGGGTCAAAAGAACATCGCCGGCATGGGGGACGCGGCGGTCGAGCCGCGGCTCCAGCATGTCTTCGACGGCGTCTCGGAGCTCACTGCCGGCGCGCCGCAGCACGACGACGTGAGGGCGATGGTCGTGGGCTACCGTTTGTCCAGCGGCACGTAATCCCGCTCGCCAGACCCCGTATAGATCTGCCGCGGCCGCGCGATCCGCTGCTCCGTGTCGAGCAGCATCTCCTGCCACTGGGCGACCCATCCCGCCGTGCGGCCGATGGCGAAGAGCACCGGGAACACGGCCGGCTTGAAGCCCATCGCCTGGTAGATGAGCCCCGAGTAGAAGTCGACGTTCGGATAGAGGCGGCGGCTTACGAAGTAGTCGTCCTGCAGCGCAATTCGCTCCAGCTCGAGCGCCATGTCGAGCAGCGGGCTCTTGCCCGTCACCTCGAAGACATCGTCGGCCGTGTTCTTGATGACCTTGGCGCGCGGATCATACGATTTGTAGACGCGGTGGCCAAAGCCCATCAGGCGCCCCTCGCCATTCTTCACCTTCTGGACGAACTTCGGCACGTCGTTCACGGAGCCGATTGAAGCGAGCATCCGCAACACCGCCTCGTTGGCTCCGCCGTGGAGTGGGCCGTAGAGCGCAGCCGCTGCGCCGGCCAGCGCGCTGAACGGATCGGCATGCGAGCTGCCGATGCTGCGCATGGCGTTGGTGCTGCAGTTCTGCTCGTGGTCGGCGTGCAGGATGAACAGCACGTCGAGCGCGCGCTCGAGCACGGGGTTCGGCTTGTATAGCGGCTCGACCCGCTTGTAGAGCATGCTCAGAAAGTTGCCGATGAAGCTGAGCTCGTTGTTCGGATAGACGTACGGCTCGCCGATGCTGTGGCGGTAGGCATAGGCGGCGATGCTCGGCACCTTGGCGATCAGACGCGTGATCTGCGCGCGGCGCAGGTCGTCCTCGAAAACCCGCTTCGCGTCCGGGTAGAACGTGGAGAGCGCCCCCACGGTGCTCAGGAAGATGCCCATCGGGTGGGCGTCGTAACGGAAGCCTTCCATGAACTTCTTGAGGTTCTCGTGGAGCATCGTGTGGCAGGCGAGCTCGTCATTCCAGGCCTTCAGCTGGTCGGCGCCGGGCAGCTCGCCGTGGAGCAGCAGATACGCGGTCTCGACGAAGGTGCTCTGCTCCGCCAGCTGCTCGATGGAATACCCGCAATACCGCAGGATGCCCTTGTCGCCGTCGATGTAGGTGATGGCGCTGCGGCACGACGCCGTGTTCAGAAACGCCGGGTCGTACAGCATCATCCCGAACTCGTCCGGGTCGACCTTGATCTGGCGCAGATCGACCGCCCGGATGGTATCGTCGGTGATCGGAACGTCGTACTGCTTGCCCGTGCGGTTGTCCGTGATCGTCAGCGTGTCAGCCATGCTCCGTCTCTATTGATCCGAGATTTCCATTTTGGTTGCCGAGTCAGGACCCATGAACACTGAAACCATCTCCGGACGGCCGGGTTTCTTGATCGGATGTTCTTCCATCTCCCAATCCCCGTCAACTCAGACCGCGACGACGTGGAACCGGCCGAAGTTCCTTGTTCCGGGGCCATTGTCCCGACACCTCGCCCCGCAGGCTTCGTTCCCTGACGAACATGCCTTTGGGCGGCAGGTGCCCGCTATCCTCTGGGCACGGGTAGCGCCCAGATCCTCCGCAGCATGTCGCCGAACAGCCGCCGGGTCAGATGACCTTCCGCCACCAGGAGCCAGTAGTACCGCGCATGCTTCACCAGCCGGCCTCCAGTCTTCACCAACCGTTGCTGGAGACTGGTGAGCGACCAACGCTTGATCCGCGGCGGCAGGACCAGTCTGCGCCACAAGTAGCCCAGGTTGTACGCCAGGACGCTCAGTTGTAGGCGCACTTCGTTCGCCCGGAACCGATGGCACGACAACCGCGTCCAGTGCGTCGCCTCCTTGCCTTCCTTGATCCATTGCTCCGCCGTGCCGCGTTTGTTGCAGAACTGTACGACCGAGCGGCTCGGGAGGGCCATGTTGGTCACGATGAAGCCGACGCGAGGGAACAGCTCACCCCGGTGGTGCTCCACCTTGGCGACAATCCGTCTGGGCATGGTCCAACTCTTCGCCTGGTAGCGAAAACTCTTGTTGCGCACCAAGGGCTTGCAGCTCGGCCGTCCCGGCGGACGAAAGAGGATTCTTCGATTTCCAGCTCCAACTCTTGTCGCCGGCATGCGGATGGCGTAGTCCACGTCGCGCTGCTCGAGCGCGTCGTAGATCTCCGGCTTGGCGAACGCCGCATCAGCGCGAAACACCACGCGCTTACCCTCCGCCTGCTACCGTTCAATCTCCGGTACGAGGAGGTCGTCCCAGTCGTCGGCGCTATGCACGTTGCCTGGCCGCAGCGTGGCGGCCACGCAGTCGCCGTGCTCAAGAATCGACAATCCTCCGCCCGCGGTCGAAATATCGAGGGTCGAGCCCCAGGGTAGAACCGGCCCGCTGAGGCCGCTGGCGCCCCGCTACGCCGTTCTCGGCGCCGGGTCGAGGGCATTGTGCCGGGGGTCGATGTGCGAGGGCCGCACGCATGATCCGAGAAAACCTTCGATATTCGACATCTTCGAGGGTGAAACCGGGACGAGAATCGACCGTCGTGCGCCAGGGGCTTCGAAACGCGCCGCCGGCAGCGCGGCCAGAGACCGCCCGTCCCCCTGGCCTTGCCCGATCAGCCCGGGGTGCGGGACCTCGACGTCACGCCCCATCCGTTGGAGTCCTACGATAGCCTCACGCGATCCGATCCCGACGACGCTGCGTGAGCAGCTCCGCCAGCTCGGCCTCGCCCACACGGCCGCCGAGCTCGACGACCTCATCGCCCGCGCGACCCAGAAGCGCTGGAGTCCGGTCGTCCTACTCGAAACGGTCGCCCAGGCCGAGCTCGAGGCCCGCACCCGCCGCCGGGTGGAACGCCGGCTGCAAGACGCCCGCCTCGGCCGCTTCCGCCCGATGGCGGACTGGGACTGGGACTGGCCGAAACAGATCCATAGGCCCACGGTCGAACGCGTCTTGACGCTCGATTTCGTGACCCAGCGCGAGAACGCGATTCTTGTCGCGGCGCACTTTGCTAATGCGT
Source organism: Vicinamibacterales bacterium (assembly GCA_965197395.1). GTDB lineage: Bacteria > Acidobacteriota > Vicinamibacteria > Vicinamibacterales > UBA8438 > CAZYFH01. Next base: position 330,244 of record OZ240205.1, read on the forward strand.
CGTGCGCCGTCGCGCTGATCGACCGGCTCACGCATCACGCCGAGATCGTGTCCATCGAGAGGGAGTCGTATCGGAAGCGCGAGGCAGAACGATCACACAAGTCCAGACGGTGATCGCCCGCGCCGGCATGCGCAGACGTCGATCGACGTCGGTCCAAACTTACGCGGTTTTACGTGAGCGGCGACAACAAGATCACCACCGACCACATCATGGCTGCGGGCTCGCGCCTGCTACCGCACCAAACGTGCCCAAGTACGCCGAGTTCGTCTTCGAGCCCGTCGACCCCACCTTCTCCCGGCGGGCGCTCGAGAGCAAGGAGAGCGGCCGCGCGGTCTTCATCGTCGGGGGCTCAAGCCACGGCCAGGGTTCGAGCCGGGAGCATGCCGCGCTCTGTCCCATGTACCTGGGGGTGACGGCGGTGCTGGTGAAATCGATGGAGCGCATCCACCACGGCAACCTCATCAACTTCGGTATTCTCCCTTGACATTCGCCCAGGAATCCCCCTCTGAACTGGTGAACGGGGACGAGCTCGAGGTGCCGGGCATTCGGGAAGGGTCGCGTTGCTCCGAGCTGACCGTCGTCAACAAGACCCGGGGAAAGGAGTTTGCGGTCCGTTGTAGTTTCACCCCACGGCAGGTGGACATACTCAAAGCGGGAAGGCTGCTTAATCAGGTTCCTCACACAAATGTGTGCACGATTCAGCCCCCAGCAGGTCAGCCACGCCGTGGAAAGAGGCTGCGGATGTGTTCGTGCCCGCGAATCAGCGGTGAAGTCGTCTATCGCTCAGTCGACGGCCGCCTGCGCGGGCCCCGCTTTTGGTGGGGGGCCTGCTCGACGGCAGCCGGTCCCACCTCAAGGTGCTGAGGCGCTGGCATTTACAGGGCGACGAACCATGAACACTCGTGGAACGCGGCCTGGACTTTCGCCGACGTTTTACCGCTGGGCCGAACCCTCGCTGACTGTTCAGCCCCTTGGCACTGGCAGGCCCCTCGCGATTTCCGCCGTGTACCGTGGGCCGGACTTTCCGAGAGCCTGCAGTTCCTCTCCAGATACAGACGGTGTTCTCCAGCCACGTAAGTCGATGACAATGCTTGACTTATTAGCCATGGAACCGGCCAAAGCTGCACCGATCCCTGAGAGGAACCCTTAATCATACTCGACAGCGGCCCGGCTGAACAGACCGGATTAGGGCCAGTACTGTTCACTTAGCGTTTCTTGATGCGAACCGTGAGACGCGCGACGCGGGCCCGCCATCGCCGCTGCGGGGGGCGGAGCGGGAACTTGCTCATCTTTCGCTTCACGCTTCGGGGCACGCGACGTCCGCGACTCGGCACGGCCAGATCCTGGGCGAGCTCGACCAACAGGGTCTCATGGAAGGCCGGACGCGCCCGAGGGGGGAATAGCCACGGCGAGCGGCAGTTTGCGGCGGATGACACGCACTGCATGCACGTACGACAACTGGTCCGGATCCGCGTCGGCTTTCCGCGCGGCCTGGTGCATCAGGCCCCGGACCGCGAAATGCCCCAGCAGCACGCCATAGAACTCCTGGCGGACCAGATCGGGGGTCTTGCTGCGCAGCACGACCTTGGCGCCGCGCAGCTGCGTCTTCAGTTCGTCGAACGCCGTTTCGACCTCCCAGCGTTCGTGATAGTGTGCGGCCAGCTCGGCGGCCGGCGCCCGCTCAGGGTCCGCAGTGGTCGTCACGAGTCGGTAGAGATCCTCGGCGTCGCGGACGCCGGTGAGCGTGTACTCGATCACCCTCACGGCGATCCCACGCGTCTCAAGTCGGCGATCGCGGGCCGAGGGATAGACCACACTGCGATACGATCCGTCGGCGAATCGCGCCAGGCACGGCAGCCGCAGATTCCTCTTCACGCGCCACAGCAGATCGGCCCCGGTGCGGTGCGCCTGCTGCCACAGATCCCACCCAAAGAAGTGGCGGTCCGCCAGGCACACCATCCCCGGTCCCAACGCCGGCAGGACCTGTTTGGCGTGCGTCGTCTACCCTGTCCGATAGGCCCCGACCTGGCTGCCCACGAGCACGTCCGTGCCGTTCTCGACAGCGAGACGAAGCGGAGCTGCGGATAGGCGGTCGTTCCGCGACTCGCGGCCGGGCGGCCGAAGGCCTTCTCATTCGGGGCCGTATTCGCCACCTCCATGGTGCTCCCGTCCAGACTGAGCACCCGCCAGCCGCGATACCAGGCGCCCTTGGTCGCCCTGACCGCAATCTGGCGGACGACCTCGTCGTGCAACTGCTGCAACGGCCGCCAGCCGAGCCGCGTGCGGGCCAGCGAATGACGCCCCACAACCCCCAGGTGTTGTGGGTTTTGTTTTGAAGGAGAGAGAATAGTGGCCGAGTATGGAGAGATTGACGCCTCCCCGTGACGGGCAACGGGTGCGCATCGGAGAGAATGGAGGGCTGGAGGTGCCGGATGAGCCGATCATCCCCTGGATCGAGGGGGACGGTATCGGCCCGGACATCTGGGTGGCGGCCCGTCACGTATTCGACGGGGCGGTGAGCAGGGCCTACCAGGGCAAACGGCGGATCGTCTGGTTCGAGATTCTCGCCGGGGACAAGGCCCGGCGCCACTACGGCGTGGGGGTGTACCTGCCCGAGGACACCTTGCGGGCCATCGAGGACTTCGCCGTGGCCATCAAGGGGCCGCTGACCACCCCGGTGGGGGGAGGCTTCCGCAGCCTGAACGTGACCCTGCGCCAGAAGCTCGACCTCTACGCCTGCGTGAGGCCGGTCCGCTACTTTCAGGGGGTGCCCAGCCCGGTGTGGGAGCCGGAGAAGCTCGACGTGGTCATCTTCCGCGAGAACACCGAGGACGTGTACGCGGGCCTCGACTGGCCCATGGGCAGCGCCGAGGCCGAGCGGGTCATCGGCTTCCTCAAGAAGGAGATGGGGGTCGAGGTGCGGCCCAACTCGGGCGTGGGCATCAACCCCATCAGCAAGGGCGGCACGACGCGCCTGGTGCGCCGGGCCATCGACTACGCACTGGATCGCGGGCGCAGAAGCGTGACCCTGGTGCACCAGGGCAATATCATGAAGTACACTGAGGGGGCCTTCTGCCAGTGGGGCTACCAGCTCGCCCGCGAGGAGTTCGCCGACCAGGTCATCAGCGAGGAGGAGGTGTACGAGAAGCACGGGGGCAAGCTCCCGGAAGGGAAGATCCTGATCAAGGACCGCATCGCCGGCTCCATGTTTCAGCGGCTCCTGCTCCAGCCCGACGAGTACGAGGTCCTCGCCACCCCCAACCTGAACGGCGTTTCCGACGCCTGCGCCGCCCAGGTCGGCGGCCTGGGGATGGCGCCCGAGGCCAACATCGGGGACCAGGCGGCCCTCTTCGAGGCTACCCACGGCACCCGGCCCAAGTACACCGGCCAGGACAAGGTCAACCCCTCCTCGCTCATCCTCTCCGGGGCGATGATGCTCGAGCACCTGGGCTGGCGGGAGGCGGCCGACCTGGTCTACCAGGGCATCCAGGGGGCCATCAGCGCGGGGACAGTCACCTACGATCTCGAGCGTCAGATGGAAGGGGTGACCAAGGTGAGGTGCTCGGAGTTCGGGAAGGCGATCGTTGAACATATGGCACAAGAATAAGGATTGACAGCCGGGTCAAAAAGAGCATAACTCTGCTCAAGATAAAGGGGGTTTCCACTCACTGTCGCCGGCCACGAGAAAACGCGGAATTCTGGACTTGGGTCGAGACCCGCATCTTGTGGTCCAGGCAGGCCGCCGTCGGAGCCGACATCGTGACCGGGTGCTCGTCGCCGTCAAGGCGTGTCGCTTCGCTCCGCCCCCGCTACGCGGGGCTGTCGGCCTTGACCGCGACTCCGCGCCCGGCGACCAAACAACGGCTCTTGACCGACGGCGGCAGAGCGGGTGGTGCCAGATGTTGCGGTCGACGAGCTGTTCAGAATTCCCCGGTTTCGAGTGACTGTTAACGCCACAAGTGTATGCATGATTTGCCTGGTGGGAGGTCAGCCATGCAGTGGAGGAGGTTGCGGAAGTGGTCTTGGTCCTGCCGGGATCACAGTGGGTAAATGCCCTGCGTCGAACCCCCGCCTGCGCGGGCCCGCTCTTCGACGGGGGCCAGCTCGGCGGCCGCCGATCCCACCGCAAAGCGCTCAGGCGCAGGACTTACGGGCCGACGGTCGCGGCAGATTCTGGCACGGCGGTCTGACCTTCATCGACGCTCATACCCCACGGCTTGGGTCTTGGCTGAACGTGCACCGACGGAACCGGAAGCGACCCTGGCAAAGTCCACCGTCGCCTGGACGGGACCGTCCAGGAGGATGAATCGCCTCTCAGATACAGGATAGTTGTTCAAGCCCAAGTCCTTGATAAATGATGTGTTATTGCACGTTCAAGCCCAAGTCCTTGATAAATGATGTGTTATTGCACGTTCAGGCCCGGTCACGGCGCACCGATTCGTGAGAGGAACCATGAAAGGTCGGCGCTCGAGGAGGCATGAAGATGCCCAAGGTGTTTTTCATCAATGGTCAAAGGGAGCGGGTGGCGGAGATCTTCTCGGAGGAGGCGCCCCGCGAGGGGTTTGAGCTGACCTGGCTACCCCGTCGTGTCAACGACGAGGAGAAACTCCCCTTGATGCGGGAGACGGACTTCCTTGTCCTCCACCCGGCCCAGATCTCCGAGGATCTCCTGCGAGCGGCCAAGAAGCTGCGCCTGATCCAACTCTTGACCGCCGGCTATGACAAGATAGACTTGCGCTTTACCGCCGAGTTGGGTATCCCGGTGGCTACCAACGGCGGGGCCAACGCTTGGTCGGTGGCCGAGCACACTGTTGCCCTCCTCTTGGCTCTTTACAAGCGCCTCATCCAGTGTGACCGGGCGATGCGGGAGGGACGGTGGCGAGAGCCGATTTCGGGATTTAACACTTTCGAGGTGGCAGGCAAGACCCTGGGCCTGGTTGGGGCGGGGAACATCGGCCGGAAAGTAGCCCGGCGCTTGGCGGCGTTCGAGGCCCGGGTCATCTACTACGATGTCGTGCCAGCCCCCGAGATAGAGAAAGATCTAGGGGCCCGCCGAGTCTCTCTGGAGGAGTTACTGCGGGAGGCAGACATCATCAGCCTGCATGTCCCCGCCACCCGGGAGACCGAGGGGCTCATCGGGCGGGACGCACTGGGCATGATGAAGCCCACCACCGTCCTTCTCAACACCAGCCGCGGGCCCACGGTGGACGAGGTTGCCCTGGCCGACGCCTTGCGGGAGAATCGCATCGCTGGAGCGGGGCTGGATGTCTTTTGCACGGAACCCTTCCCCGCCGATCATCCTTTCGCGCAGCTGGACAATGTCGTCCTTTCACCCCATGTCGCGGGGCATGGATACGAGGGCTGGTTCCGCCGGTCTCGTTTTGCGTGGGAGAACATCCAGCATGTGGCGACGGGTGAGCCCCCACTCTCTCTGGTGCTTCCTCAGTGAAGGGGGCCAGGGACAGAGCCTCCCGGTCACCCTGGCAACCGCACGTGAGCGGCGTTTCGCCGTCGATGGGGTTCGGCGACTGCCCCTCAGGCTTTCAAGGGGCCGCGCGCTCCCCATCGGAACGGGACCAGACGTTCCACAGGCGAAACTCATTTGCCGGCTCATGATCTGACAAGGAGGCTGTGTCATTCACCGAAAAGGGGGTTAGACGCATGAAGGTAAGAGTCAACCAGAAAACGGATTTCCACTTTATCGGCAAAGGTGAGGACCTTGACCTAGAGTTGCCGATTGACGCTGCCGCGCATGTGGGTGGGAAAGGCAGGGGCTTCAGGCCACCAGCCCTTCTCATGTACTCTATCGCGGCGTGTATGGGAATCCATACCTATGAGGCGCTCCACAAGGCTGGCAAACATGTGGAAGATGTCGAGGTGGAAACGGACGGGGAGCGCCGGCCAGATTATCCAAAGGTCTACACGAAGATCATGCTGAAGTTCCGCATGAAAGGGCCAGACCTTACCGACAAGGATGTCCAGGACGCCATTCACGAAGCGCTGACTCACACCTGCAGCATTGCCGTAATGGCGAATCGGGCGGCCCCTATAACCTGTGAGTACGAAGTCGGTTCCCTGAAAGGGACCGTCACGGCAGCGTAGGGAGGAGGCGACCCATGCATCTGAATGAGTCCTTCGAGAGACTAGATCAAGATCTTCGAACACTGCTCAGCGCACCTGCCGGCACCAAAAGGATCAAAATTACCGATCTGACCCCGAGGGATGGCCAGCAATGCAAGCTCGCCACCAGGGTTTCCACGGATGACCTGCTCCCCCTCTGCGCAGCCCTGGACAACTGTGGCTTCTATGCTGTGGAGGTATGGGGAGGCGCCAGCTTTGACGCCTCCTTGAGATACCTGAAGGAAGATCCTTGGGAGAGACTGAGAAGAATCAAGGAGGTCATGCCCAATACCAAACTTCAGATGCTCTTGCGGGGCCAGCACATCCTCGCCTATAGACCCTATGCGGATCGCATCGTCCGCAAGTTCGTCGAGAAGGCGGTGAAGAACGGCATCACCGTCTTCCGGGTGTTCGAGGCCACCAACGACTTTCGGAACGTCGAGGTGGCCGCCAAGGCCGTCAAGGAGTTCGGGGGAGAGGCCCACGTGGAGGTGAACTACACCATCAGCCCCGTGCACACCCTTGACAAGTGGATGGAGTCTGCGGAGCAAGTGTTGGAGATCGGGGCAGACTGGCTATCGCTGAAGGACGCAACGGGTATCCTCATGCCCTTCGATGCCTACAGGATCATCAAGGGCATGAAGGACCGTGCCAAAGACCAACTGCCCGTCCTCCTCCACAGTCACGATATGAGCGGGGCCTCGAGTATGTGCCACATGATGGCCCTACTCGCCGGGGTGGATATGATCGATACGGTGCTGAGCCCGCTGTCCTTCGGCTCTTCACACCCCGCGACCGAAACGATGATCGCGGCACTCAAGGACACACCCTTCGACACGGGCATAGACCTGAAGCTCCTCGAGGAGCCTACGAGGATCACACGGGACATCGCGGAGAAGTATTCGGAATATGCAACGAAGTACGGCGGGGTCAACGCCGAGGTGCTCAAGCACAAGATGCCCGGCGGGATGATCTCCAACATGGTCGCGCAGTTGAAAGAGGCTGGCCGGATGGATCTGATGGACGCGGCCCTGAAAGAAAGTCCGAATGTGGAGAAGGACCTGGGCTATCCGCCGCTCCTGACTCCCACAAGCCAGATCGTCGGCGCCCAAGCGGTATTCAATGTGCTCACGGGAGAGAGATACCAAATCATCACGCAAGAGGTCATGGACTATGTCGCGGGTAATTACGGCCGGCCACCGGGCCCGATGAGCAAAGAGCTCGTGACTAAGATGATGGGCGACAAGTCCCCAGACTACTCGGCACGGGCAGGGGACCTCGCCGATCCAGAGGACTGGGACAGAGCGGTGAAAGAGCTCGGCCCTCTGGCAAAGAGCGACGAGGATGTCCTGCTGGGGATACTCTACCCCATGCAGGCCAAGGACTTTCTGACCCTCAGGGAAACAGGCGACCTTCGCCCATAGCCCGCTTGAGCTAGAGAGAGACATATGGGAACAGACTGGGGTCTTGCCGGACAGATTGGTGGGATTGGCTTTGGGCTTGTCTTTGTAGTGTTAACTGTGTTGGCTCTGGCGATATGGCTACTGGGGTTGATGCTCAATAAGAACGGCTCCGGCAAGGGTGACACTGGCGATAGGCAATAGCGGAGGATGAGATGCTAGGCTCTTTCCAAACCGGCTTTGCCGAGCTATACGGGTGGCCCAGTCCCATATTGATGATTGTTCTTGGCTGCATACTTTTGCACTTGGGCATTGCCAGGAAAATGGAGCCTCTCTTACTAGTGCCTATCGGGTTCGGTGTGGTTCTGACGAACCTGCCTCTTGGCGGTCTAATGGAATCTGTGGTTGCTGGTAGGGTAGTTGAGTCGTTTGATGTAGGTGGCCAACCAGCCGGCCTAATTGCCAGGATATTCTACTATGGGATTGGCTGGGAGATTATACCCTCTCTCATCTTCCTCGGCTTGGGCGCTATGACCGATTTTAGTCCACTCATAGCTCGTCCCAAGACCCTGCTACTTGGCGCCGGTGCCCAATTCGGTGTGTTCTTCGCCTTTTTGGTAGCCTTGCTATTTGGATTCAGTATGAATGAGGCTTCTGCCATAGGCATAATTGGTGGCGCTGATGGGCCGACTACTGTCTATCTTACGAATAGGCTGGCCCCTGGTTTTATCGGGGCTACCGCCGTAGCTGCCTATACCTACATGGCGCTCGTGCCTATTATCCAGCCCCCGATAATAAGGCTGCTCACTACCAAGAAAGAGCGAGCCATATATATGGAGCCACAGTTGAGACCAGTGTCTAAGACTGAAGAAATCTTGTTTCCGATAGTTGCCGCTGTTATTATTATCCTGCTGGTGCCCAAGTCAGCGCCCCTTATTGGCATGTTCATGTTTGGAAATCTACTACATGTTAGCGGTGTTACTGACCGACTGGCTGATAGCGCCGCCAATGCCCTTATAAATATCCTGACCATCCTGCTTGGCTTATGCGTTGGTTGCTTTATGAGTGCGGAGAGCTTCCTCAAGGTAGAGAGCTTGCTGGTTTTTGTTCTGGGAGTAGTAGCCTTTGCTACCGCCACCGCCTTTGGCTTGATTCTGGCGAAGTTGATGAACCTTGTTTCCACGGAGAAGATCAATCCGATGATAGGTGCTGCTGGTGTCTCCGCAGTACCAATGTCAGCCAGGGTAGTCCAGAAGATGGGCCAGGAGGCTGATCCCAGTAACTTCTTGCTGATGCATGCAATGGGACCCAATATTGCTGGCGTAATCGGCACCGCCACTGTTGCTGGGATATTCTTGGGTATGCTCGGCTAGAAGCCATCTCAGAATTCCTGTAGCAGAATGGCCGCTCGCGCGAAGCCTTGAAAAATGGGCTATATCCGAATTTCCCAACTAACGAAATGCGCTGATGATGCTGGTGCATAGGCATTCTGACGTCGCTCACAGGGTACGCAAGTGGCTGGGAATGTGCGCAGGAATATCGAGGTCACCGACGGTCAGGTAGATCATGTCGGCGAAGTCGTCCAGGTGGCGATAACCGGACGCCCGGTTCTTGACGATCTTGATAATGCGATTCAAGCCCTCGCCGACGGCATTCGTCAGCGGCCTGTCGATGAAGGCCATGATGTGCGTGAGGTGCGTCCGCAGTGTCCCGACAAACGTGCGCAACGTCGGGATGCGGCTGCGCAACGCGGCGGTCATCCAGCGTCTGAGGAACTTCGTCGCCGAGGCCCGATAGCGGTAGTTCCAGAAGTGCTCAAACTCGTCCTTGAGCACCCAGGCGCGATGAATGCGCCGATTGGAGTTCCGCAAGCGATTGAGGAACCGGGTATGGCCCTTGGTCCGGTGTCTGGAGTGCCTGCTGAGCAGCCACCGCAGCCCCTTGATCGCCTTGCGCCCCGGCGTGTCGAGAGCCCGCCACTGTTCCTTGCGGACTTCGTCCACGGCCTGGTTTAGCGCTTTGACGAGATGGAAGCGGTCGAGGACGAGCGTGACCTCGGGACAGTGATCGGTGATCGCCCCGATATAGGCGGGGCTCATGTCGCAACTGGCCCAGGCGACCCGCGTTTTCTGCCCCGGGCTCAGCCAGTCGTTGAAGAAGCGATCGATGGTGTCGCGGCCCTTGCCCGGGCCGACCCACAGGACGCGCGCGCGGTCCAGGTCGTAGACGAGGGTGGCGAACTTGCGGCCCTTGCAGTAGGAGATCTCGTCGACGCCGAGCGTGGTCAGGCCTCGGATTTTGTGCCCGTGGCGCACCCGCGTGATGACTCGGTGCAGCAGGTTGGACAGGGTCGAGGTCGGGAGCCGCAGGATCTCGGCCGCCGCCTGCTGCGTCATGATCTGGCACAGGGCGCAGAGGCGCCACTCCAGGCGGTAGGTGACGCGGGCATAGGCCGGCGCCCAGGGGATCTCCTCCTGCACGCGCCCATGGGTGGGGCACTGGATCTCTTTCGGGGCATACCAGAGCACGATGCGCAGGCCCATGACCGCCACATCCTCCCACCGCCGTCGCTCGCTTGTCTGGTGCACGATTCGGCCGCGCCGCCCACACGCCGGGCAGCGGCAGCCGTTCTTGTACGGCTTGACCGCCAGATGGAGCTCCGTGTCGCGATGCATGAACCGAACATGCGTGACCTTCAGACTCTTGAGACGTAGGATCGTGCGCAGCAACTTCAGGTTGCTCACGGGCTTCTCCTCCTTCCTGTCGACGGCAATCAACAGAGGGAATGAAGCCCGTGTTTACATGCAGCAATCAAGTCATTGCATCAGCTAAACGTCTTTGGCAAACCCGGATAGACCCGAAAAATGGCGTCTGGTTCGATCCTCACCGGTGTGCCGGTCGACGATCGTCGGCTTCTTCCCCGAGAAGTCGAGGGAGGTCTTCTCGCCGGCCCTGTGCACCTGGCGCATCGAGGGTCGGAGCGTCCGGGCCCACTGGCGGTAGATCGCGCAGAACTGCGTTAGCGATAGCCGTCGTGGTAGACCGCGAGATAATCCTGCCACAGCAGCTGCAGCGTGAGACCGACCCGTTTGAGTTCGCGGTGGATCCAGGCGCAATCGGGCCGGATCCGCCCCGCGTGGGCGCCGCCCGTGGAAAGAGCCGCGCGTCGAAGGCCGCATCGTCCAGCTCGGGCGGCTGTGGCCAGCCGAGGCCACGGCCGCGGTCCGGCGCAGATAGAGCGTGACCGTGCCAACGCCGATCGAGCATGCCTGCCCACCTCGCGATGGGACAAGCCCGGTCGTATTTGAGTCGTAGGACCTCGCGGATCTTCCTCATCAGTAGCCTGGATGCCGGCATCGCCTTCGTCCTCCATGGGAGGGCGCAGCGTGCCTCACTCCGCTACCGATTAGCGTTCACAATCACCGAAATCGCTGTTCACGATCCCCGGAATCAGTGTTCAACATCCCGAAATCGGTGTTCAACTTCCTCCGAAATTCGTGTTCACGTTCGCCCGAAATCCCTGTTCAAGATCGTCCGAAATACGCACCTGGTCCATCTCGGCCCCCTGACGCCGCGCCTGGAGGCCCTCGACGCCGACGATCAGCGCGCGGTCTTCCTCAACGGTCATCTGGTCGCCCGCTACGCGTGTGACGACCGAGGCACTGAGCGCGTCATGGTCACGCAGTTGGCCGAGGTCCTGACGCTCCCCGACCAAGAGATCGCGGCCGCGTTTGATGTCCACCCCGTAACGCTGAGCTGCTTTCGCGGCCAACTGCGCCAGGGGGGCGCCGCGGCCCCTGATGCCACTCCGCTGCGGACCGAAGGGGCCGAGCAAGATGACGCCGCGCCTGGCCGCCCGCTGCCGCCAGCTCCGCGCGCAGGGCCACTCCTGCCGCGAGATTGCGGCGCGGCTCGCTCGCCCGGGCCGGCGGATTTCCCATGTCACGGTCGCGGCGCTGTTCAAGGTCGCACCGGGCGGCCCGAGGCCGCACCCGCTCGCGCTGGAGCCTTAGGCCGCCCTGGTCGAGGAGCCCGCGGCTCCGCCCGTGGCGCCGCTCGGCGAGCCGCGGACGACGCGGTACGCCGGGGTGTTCCTGCTCTATGCGGCGCTGGCGCGGGTGGCTCTGTGGGGCGTGTTCCGGCAGCTCGCGGCGACCACCGGGCCTGCGCGGTGGTACGGGTGGGCCCACACGGTCGCGGCGATCGTCTGTGGCTTCGCCCTGCGCTTCCGCTCGATCGAAGATCGCAAGAACGCCCTGCGGGCGGATCCGGGCGTGCTGCTGGGCACGGCCCAGGCCCCGACGGTCCTGGTGTTGCGCCAGAAGATCAAGGCCTTGGCCGAGAGTGTGGATCCGGTGGCCCTCGCGCGGGCCCTGTTTCGCCGCTACGTGGCGCTCGAGCCGGTCTCGGAAGGGGTCTACGACGTGGACGGCCACTTCTGCCCGTACTACGGCCAGCACCCGACGCCGCAGGGCTGGAACCCGCACCGCCGGCTCGCCGTCCCCGGTCACACGGATGTCTCCCTCCACGATGCGCGCGGGCGCGTGCTTGTTCTTCATCTCGCGGCCGCTCTGACCGGCGTCAATCATTCTTTTCCCTGGGCGACAATTAGGATTCCTGCGGGAAATCTAATTGTCGCTGATCCGCCGCTCAATGATTCGCTCGGACCGCGCCAACCCCGCGATGGTGGGGGAGATTCGCCAGGTCCACCGGCCGGGCCTACACGCGCCTTCCTGAGAGCAAGTTCCGGTCACACGATCAATGGCGCGACGAAGGGCGGCTCGGTAACCGTTACTGGTTCCTCTCAGGGATCGGTGCAGCTTTGGCCGGTTCCATGGCTAATAAGTCAAGCATTGTCATCGACTTACGTGGCTGGAGAACACCGTCTGTATCTGGAGAGGAACTGCAGGCTCTCGGAAAGTCCGGCCCACGGTACACGGCGGAAATCGCGAGGGGCCTGCCAGTGCCAAGGGGCTGAACAGTCAGCGAGGGTTCGGCCCAGCGGTAAAACGTCGGCGAAAGTCCAGGCCGCGTTCCACGAGTGTTCATGGTTCGTCGCCCTGTAAATGCCAGCGCCTCAGCACCTTGAGGTGGGACCGGCTGCCGTCGAGCAGGCCCCCCACCAAAAGCGGGGCCCGCGCAGGCGGCCGTCGACTGAGCGATAGACGACTTCACCGCTGATTCGCGGGCACGAACACATCCGCAGCCTCTTTCCACGGCGTGGCTGACCTGCTGGGGGCTGAATCGTGCACACATTTGTGTGAGGAACCCCGTTACTTATGGCTTGACAGGGGGCTCGGCAAGCGTTATCCCTTGACAGGGATGGCTGAACAGGTTGTGAAGGCCCCCATGAGGGGAAGGGTGATCCGGGTTCTTGTCGAAAAGGGGAGCCAAGTCAAAGAGAAAGACCGCATTTGCGACATCGAGGCCTTGAAGATGGAGATGCCGATCATGGCCCCGGCGAGCGGCACGATCAAGGAAATCTATGTCTTGCCCGGTCAGGCGATCGAGGGGGGCGGTCCGCTGTTTGTTATCGAGTGGTAGACTCAGAGCTCCGATGTTACCGGGTCAAAGACGTCCCCGTTCCTGTTAAGTGGATCGGGCGAGGGTGAAGTGAAGGATCGGCCCGTCGCTGAAGAGACGAGCCCGGTGGCGCCAGGAGAACGCGTTCAAGTTTCTCCACGAGCACTACGCCATCGAGCAACTTATCCAGTACGGGGCCGACCCGCATTACGCGAGAATCCGACCGAGATCGCCGATCTGGTCAACGGGCTCTTTTGGGAGACAGAATCGGCGACCTGAGTGGAAAAGTGATTCTTCGGGCGGGTTAGGCTCCAGCGATGATTCTGGATCGGTCCCCCAACGCGGCCATCGGCGCGCTCATCCCCGCTATGTGTCCAAGTGTCCCCGGCCCCTAGAATCAGCCTGATCACGCCCTTGACGGGTGTTCGGAACCGGTCCGTCCGGCTCGAGGTAAAGTGCTCCGGAAATGCTGGCCTTGGGACACATGGACGCTTGTGGCGGCAGATAGCGGGCGATCGCGCCGCGAAAGGCATCTCGGTGCTGCGCCGCATGCATGAGATAGGTTCATGATCGTCGGAGTCCCCAAGGAAACGTTCCCCGGCGAGCGTCGCGTCTCACTGGTTCCAGCTGTTCTCCCGACATTGGCGAAGGCCTCGCTCGACGTGCTGGTCGAGCCCTCGGCCGGCGCCTCCGGTGGCTTTCCCGACAGCGCGTATACCGACAAGGGCGCCCGGCTTGCCGACTCGCGTGCGCAGCTGTTTGCCGACGCCGACGTCGTGCTGCAGGTGCGAACGCCAGGCGCGGCGGGTGACGCGGGGCGTGCGGATCTCGAGTCGCTCCGGCGAGACCAGACCATCGTCGGATTCTCGGAGCCGCTGGCCGAGCCAGCCCTCGCGCGGGCGGTCGCCGACCGGGGGGTCACCGCGTTTTCGATGGAGCTCATCCCACGCATCACGCGCGCCCAGAGCATGGATGCGCTTTCCTCGATGGCGACGATCGCGGGCTACAAGGCGGTACTTCTCGCGGCCGAGACGCTGCCGCGCATGTTTCCGATGATGATGACCGCGGCGGGGACGATCACCCCGGCGCGCGTCTTCGTCATTGGCGCGGGTGTCGCCGGTCTGCAAGCGATCGCGTCGGCCCGCCGACTCGGGGCGCGCGTCGAGGCGTACGACGTGCGGCCGGCCGTCAAGGAGCAGGTCGAGAGCCTCGGCGCGAAGTTCGTCGAGCTCCCGCTCGAGACCAACCAGACGGAGGACGCCGGCGGCTACGCGAAAGCGCAGGACGAGAGTTTTCTGGCGCGGCAACGGGACACGATGACGCGCGTCGTGGCGAACAGCGATGCCGTCATCACGACGGCACTGATCCCGGGCACGACGGCGCCGGTGCTGGTCACGGCCAAGATGGTGGCCGGCATGGAACCGGGGGCGGTCGTGGTCGATCTGGCGGCCGAACGGGGCGGGAACTGCGAGCTGACCCGGGCGGACGAGACGACCGTCGCGCATGGTGTCACGATCCTCGGGCCGACGAATCTGCCCTCCACGGTGCCTTATCACGCCTCCCAGATGTACGCGAAGAACATCTCGACGCTGCTGCTGCACCTGGTCACCGACGGCGCGTTGACGATCGACGTCGAGGACGAGATCACCGCAGAGACGCTGATCTCCCGGAATGGCGCGGTGGTGCATCCGCGGGTCAAGGAGTTGCTTGGTGCTGCATCGTAGGTCACCGGCGTGCTGGTTGCGCACATCCCTCCAGAAGCCGGCTCGCCTCGGGGGAGGTCAGGCTGCGTTCAGAACTCGGTTGCTTCGTCTCGCCCAAGGCAGACGGTTTCTTCCGGGATGTGCGCGACCAGCGCTTTGCCCGTAAGGCCCTACTCGCAGGAGCTGCGCTCACATGGACACGCTCATCCCGCTGCTGACCATCTTTATGCTGGCGATCTTCGTCGGCTACGAGATCATCACGAAGGTCCCACCGCTGCTCCACACACCGCTGATGTCGGGGAGCAATGCCATTTCCGGCATCACGATCATCGGCGCGCTGCTGTCCGTGGGGTCGTCGAATCGGACGACGATGATCCTCGGGTTCCTGGCGCTCGTCATCGCCACCATCAACGTGGTCGGCGGGTTTCTCGTGACCCACCGGATGCTGAGCATGTTCAAGAAGAGGGATTAGCAGACCCGTGGACGCCGTCCTCATCGATCTCGCCTATCTCGTCGCGTCAGCGCTGTTCATCCTCGGCATCCAGGGACTGACGCACCCGCGCACCGCTGTTCGGGGCAATCTGCTCGGCGCGACCGGGATGCTCATCGCCGTGGTCGCCACGCTGTTGGACCAGCAGATCTTTGGTGCGGGCGCCCAAGCGTTCGCGCTCATCCTGGGTGGTGTCGTCGTCGGCGCCGGGATTGGGGCCGCGCTGGCGCTCAGGATCCAGCTCACCGCGATGCCGGAAATGGTCGCGTTGCTCAACGCGTTTGGCGGCGGGGCGTCCGCGTTGGTCGCCGGCGCCGTGCTGGTCGGCACGGCGGAGCCCTCGGCACAAACCACCGTCGCGAGCGTCGCGTCGGGCATCATCGGATCGATCACGTTCTGGGGCAGCCTCGTGGCGTTCGACAAGCTACGGGGTCTGCTCCTGCCGGACACGCCGGTCGTCTTTGCCGGCCAGCAACCGTTAAACGCGCTCCTCGCCCTGACCGCGCTCGGGCTGGGCGTCTGGGTAGTGGCAGATCCCGGGACGGTCGCCGCGTATGCGGGCGTCGTCGCCGTCGCCTCCATCCTCGGCATCCTGCTCACCATCTCGATCGGCGGCGCGGACATGCCGGTCGCGATCGCGATCCTCAACTCGAATTCGGGGTTGGCCGCCGCGTCGACCGGCTTCGTCCTGAGCAACAACGTCCTCATCATCACCGGATCGCTCGTCGGTGCCTCCGGCATCATCCTGACGATGATCATGTGCAAGGCGATGAACCGATCACTCATCAACGTCCTGGTCGGCGCGATCGCGGAGGGCAGTGGGCCGAAGGCGGACGCGGACGATGTCTACGCCGGCCGCGTGAAGCGTACGTCTGCCGAGGAGGTCGCGATGCTGCTCGACGGTGCGCGCCGGGCGGTCATCGTGCCAGGCTACGGCCTCGCCGTATCGCAGGCGCAGCACCAAGTCCGCGACCTCGCCAACTTGCTCGAATCGCGCGGCGTCGAGGTCGAGTTCGCGATTCACCCAGTCGCCGGTCGCATGCCGGGACACATGAACGTGCTGCTGGCAGAAGCCGACGTCGACTACGACAAGCTGAAGGAGATGGACGCCATCAACCCGTCGTTCGCGCGGACGGACGTCGCCCTCGTAATCGGCGCGAATGACATCGTCAATCCCGACGCCCGCACCGACCCGTCGAGCCCCATTGCGGGCATGCCGATCCTCGACGTCGACCAGTCGCGCACAGTCGTCGTCATCAAGCGGAGCCTCTCGCCCGGCTTCGCCGGGATCCCCAACCCGCTCTTCGCCGCTGACAACACCTTGATGCTGTTCGGCGACGGCAAGCAGGCGGTGCTCGACTTGATCGCGGCGGTCAAGGACGCGGCATAGGACGAGCGGGCCTCACGAGAACAGCCATGTTCCGCCGGCCACGTAGAACGCAACGATAGGGATCTCGCCGATCGTGACGCCAAGCATGAACTTGCCCAGCTGCATGCGCAGCGTGCCCGCCACGTAGCAGACGATGTCGGTCGGCACGAACGGAAAGAGCGACCACCCGACCACGATCCAGAACCCCCTGGCGCGCCGCGTGCACGTCGCGGGCATCACCGCTGGACGGGATGGGCCGTGGGTGACCCAGCTCACGCGGAACGTCACCGATGCCGAGGACGGGTTTCTGCGTGGCACGCGGTTGCTCATTCACGACCGCGACCCCCTCTTCAGCCACGCCGTCCGCGACACGCTCGCGGCCGCGGGCGTGACCCCGGTCCGGCTGCCTGCGCGCTCGCCCAATCTGAACGCCTTCGCCGAACGCTTCGTCCGCACCATCAAGGAATCCTGCGTCGAGCGGCTGGTCCTCATCGGCGAGGGCTCGCTGCGCCGCGCGGTGCGCGAGTTCGTGGACCACTACCACCACGAACGGAATCATCAAGGGCTGGACAACCGATTGATCCGTCCCCTCTTCACGGCGGCACACGCGCACGGACCAATTCACTGTCGACACCGGCTCGGCGGGATGTTGAAGTACTACTATCGAACGGCCGCGTGACCCACCGAGCCGCGTGCCATCCTTGCGACCCCTGCCGGTGTTCATAGACTCTGCCCAAGGTGGGGTTGCATGAGGAAATACGATCCTGACGTCGGACCGGTCGCAGCTGAATGGTTGGAGATTCCGGAAGGCGAGCGAATCGACATGGCCGCGGCGTACCATCGTCGTCGTCGTATCTCCCTGCCGAACCGTCAACTTCACGCAACCATCCACGTTGTCGTGGAGAACCAACTCGCCCTCGGTGAGCACATCGTCATCCAGGCACTCGGGAGACTCCGGGACGGGGGGCTCGATCGACATGACGCGATTCATGCAATCGGCATGGTCCTGAGCGAGCACATTTACACCCTTCTCAAGCGAGGCGGCGAGCCTGCGGCGAATCCTCAGGCGCCGTACTTCGAACGATTGGAACGCCTCACCGCCGACGAATGGCGTCGGTCAGGCTAGCAACGGAGTGGTGACGTGCGCTTCTCGCTGGAACCGGGCGAGGCGATCGGGATCAGCCGCGAAGGCGTCGGGGAGATAGGATGAAGCGGCTGGTCGTCCCCACGTGGTAGTGTGGGCTGATTTGCCACCGGCCGGGGCTGATCACGGCCTCAGACGCGCAGACGGTGTGCAACGAGCGGACAGGAGGGACAGGGAGGCCGCTGAGCCTAGTTGCTGGCCGCCGTCTCGGGAAAGCACGCACTACCGGCCACGAAACCTTCTCATGGCGGAGTCAACGCCCGTGCTGTCTGTAGGCCGCTGCTCGGCCGTTCCGTAGAGGCGGGGATCATCCCGAATCGCTTCGATCGCAGATAGCGCGTCGCGCCGACTCACTTGACCGACAACCCGCCCCTCGTCGTCCACGACCGGGAGCCGCCGATAGCTTCGCGTGATAAAACGGTGTGTGATGTCATACAAACTGGCGTCGGGTCGGATGGCCTCGACCGGCGCCGTCATAAAGTTCCGAACCTGCCCATCGGGGAGCCCGTCGAGCGCCGCTCCCACCAGCACCCGTAAGCAGTCCTTCTCCGACAGGATCCCGACCAACCGACCGGACGCGTCGACGACCGGCGCGCCTGAGATCTTTCGTCTGAGCAGGACCTTGATCGCTTGGTAGATGCCATCCTCCGGGGACAGCGTGACCAACGAGCGCGTCATGATGTCGGCAGCGGTCTGACTGGGCATGAGACCCCCCGTCCACCGAGACTGAGTTGATCCCGCCCAGTATCGCGCGCTTCAGAGTTCAATACCAGTCGATCGTGCTGATATTCAGTCGAGCGAGCGCCGACAAGGCCGTCGGGCAGCCCTCGGCCGCCGCTAGTTGCATATCCCGCTCGTCGCGCGATCCGGGGAAACGGTGGAGTCGACCTCAGCGATCCGGCCGGTAAACAGGGGCGTTCCGGGGCTAAATGGGGCGGGCGAACCGTTTCGGGTAAACGGTGTCAGACACGGGTCACGTCGGCCGATCTGCCACCTGCCATCGATGCCGACGCGCGGTCGACGACACGTCGCTCAGACGACGCCGCCCGTGATCGCTCTACTGAACCCCAAACCCCGTCGTGGATCGGGGAGAACGTCGCGCGATCGCTGTCGCCCGACGTCATGAACGCCGTCGTGACGCGCCATCCGCGCGGTCGCCCGGCGTCGGGACGCACGTCGTCAACGGCGGCGTGACGATCGACGCGCTGATCGCTCGCTGAACACCAGACCCAGACGTTCTTCGGGCGTCGTCTCGGCGATCGTGACGACGCGATCGTGCGGTGCGCCGTGACGCGACGCCTCCGTCAGGCGCGATCCGGGCGTCGACGTGTGGAACGACGCCTCGGGTGACGTCGCCTCCGGCGGACCGAGGATCGCCATTTTCACCGTAAACGGACCGTTTGTGTCCATTGGGGACGACCGACGG
The DNA here is from genome assembly GCA_965197395.1 of Vicinamibacterales bacterium. GTDB lineage: Bacteria > Acidobacteriota > Vicinamibacteria > Vicinamibacterales > UBA8438 > CAZYFH01. The sequence continues at coordinate 349,419 of OZ240205.1, forward strand.
TGGCAACGCCTAAGCTGCTGAAGAGGCGGGGGTTGCTAGGACTCCGGCCACCGTTTGTACAGATCGCCGATCTTGCCCGCAAACACGCCTGTCGCGAGGCCGCCATCAGGGCCGCCGTGACTTCGCCGACGACAATCCGCGCCCACCCGTAGGACGAGGCGCAATCACACGCCGTGAGCTGCCAGACCTTGCCCACGCCCTTCAGCTTCCCGATATAGAAGCTGTCGAGCGAACACAGGGCCCCCGGCCGCTCCGCCACGACATGGCGACCCCGCCGCCGCCGCCGCACCGTACGTTCGGTCAGCAGGCCGGTCGCGGCCCCCTGGTCCTCGAGGACGGCCAACCGGGCCAGGCGGTGATTCAGCCCGACCCGGCGCAAGACTCGCCAGACCGTCACCGGCGCAAGGACACGCCCTTGCCGGGCCAGTCGATCGCTCACCCACTGCGGCCCGCGCGTCGGCCACGCCAGCGCCTCCGCGATCACCCGCCGTTCGTCGATCACCGTGAGCTCCGGCGGCCGCCCCCGCCGAGCGGTCCGCCGTTTGGGATGCAGCCCGTCGGCCCCGTAGCGCGTCAGCCGAGCCCGCCACCGATAGAACACCGTCCGGGACACGTCGTAGCGGCGACACGTCGCACTCACGTTGCCACTGCGCTGCGCCGCCTGCAGAACCCGCAGCCGGAACCCTTGTATGCTGTCGTCGAGGGTCATTGGGTACCTCCCTTTCGCGTCTCTTTCCCCAAAGAAACTGCGTGGAAGGATAGGCCACATGGCCCTCGTTCTGTCTCGGGTGTCAGACAGCCGAGACTGTCAACACTAAAGCGAAACTGTTCATTCTAGACTGGTGTCCAACTCTCTGGACTGGATGGTCGTCTGAATCCCCTCGAGTCCCGGGCGTCGCCTGGCGAGGGCCAGCGAGGTGGGGCGTGACTACCGCGAGGTCGGGTTGGCGAGCAGGTCGACGCCGGTCAACGCGGAGACCCCCGTCCGCTCCGTCAACTGGGTGTACGCGTCTCGCAAGTGGGTCAGCCCAACCCCGAGCGCCAGGAACCCCACGACTGTGAGGGCCAGCGTCGCGAGAAGCAGGGTCGCGGGCGCGCCAGGGTTGATGCCGCTCGGCTGTAGTAGCGAATTCATCGCACCCCCCTTTGGTCGACAGCACCATACGCCTCGGCGTGGCGTGAAGGAACATACGCCTCGGCGTGGCGTGAAGGAACTAGGGAGATCCCTAGCCCGGTCCTCGGTGAACTACGGGAGGTCCGTGACGCCGTGCGCGACGGTGTACTTTCGTGAGCTCGGAGGCTGTGCGGAGTCCTAGGCGGTCCATGATGCGGGTCTTGTGGAACTCCACGGTCTTGACGGAGATCCCGAGCCTGGCGGCAATGTCTTTCGCCGCGTGACCTTCGGCGACGAGCTGCAGCACCTCCCGCTGACGCGGCGTCAGCTCACCGAGGTGCTGCGGGATCGGGCTGGGCCCGACGGATGGCACCACGTCGCCCGTGATGAGCGGTGTCAGGTAGATGCGACCGTCGAGGACGGTGGAGATCGCATCGGACAGCTCGGATGCCGCCGACCGTTTCAGCAAGTAACCCGCGCCGCCGGCCTGAAACGCCTCGGTTGCGACGTCGGGTCGGCGTGCATGGTGAGGAAGATGATCCGGCTGTCGGGGACGAGCGTGCGCAGGCGGCGGGCCGCTTCGAGCCCGTTGAGGAGCGGCATCGAGATATCCAGCAAGATGAGATCGGGGCGGAGACGAGCTGCCGCGTCGAGCAGCGCGCGCCCATCCTCGACGGCGCCAACCAGATCGCACTCGTCCTCCAGGAGCCGCTGGAGCCCTTCCAGCACGAGGGTGTGGTCGTCAGCGAGCAGGACTCGTGGTCGCTTCACCCGTCTTCCCCGGGAGCGGGACCCAGACCGTGACACGTGTGCCCTGTCCGGGCCGCGAGGTCAGGCTGAACGGTGCTTCCGCAGCCAAGTGTTGGTGGCGAGCCCGTAACCCGTCTGCGTGCTACAGTTTGAGCCCGATTTTGAGAGATTCGGATCTCTCGACGACAAGGGCCGCTCCGAAGTGAAGAATCGCCGATGCCCCAATCCCGTCTGTCCGGTCCATGGACGAGGCGGTGCCGAGAACATCGTCAGCCACGGTTTCTACAGAACGAGAGCCGGGAAACGTCGTCGATACCGCTGCCGCACGTGCGGTCAGACGTTCGCCTCGACCACGGGCACGCCATACTACCGTCTCCAGCATCGACGAGTGCGGTTCGACACGGTGGTGGCTCTCCGGGTCGAGGGCGTTAGCATTTCGGCGATTGCTCGGGTTGAAAAAATGGGTCTATCCGGGTTTCCCAACGCCATTTTGGGGCCTTTCGGGGTTTTGCGTGGGTGATTCGATGGGAAAGCCCTGTGGGAGCTCGTGGAAAACGGCGGGCAGCGTTTTCCAAGGCATCGGTGGGCAGCGTTCTGTGCGTCCACGGCTGCCGTCAGTCCACAGGTCGCCCGTCCGTGACGCGACCAGATGCACTCTCCCAGGGAGGGGGCCCTTCCAGCACGAGGGTGATGTCGTCAGCGAGCAGGCGTCCTCGGACTGCAGTCGACCGGTGCCCTGTCCGAGGACTATGTTCGACATCAAGTGTTGTGGCGACCCTAACCCCCGAGCCCTGTACACGGGCCCTGTGGAAGCTGACGGCCCGTGGACGATTTATCCCGGAGAGACGCGATATCAGGTACTTACGCCATTTGGGAAACTCGGAACGCCGTTTTCCACGAGCTCCCACAAAAAATCACCGCTGCCGCACGAGAAAACGCCCGGGCCCCACTACCGTCTCCAATCGACGAGGCTGGGAAACCCGGATCCGAAAAAATGGGTCTATCCGGGTTTGCCAAAGACGTTTAGCTGATGCAATGACTTGATTGCTGCATGTAAACACGGGCTTCATTCCCTCTGTTGATTGCCGTCGACAGGAAGGAGGAGAAGCCCGTGAGCAACCTGAAGTTGCTGCGCACGATCCTACGTCTCAAGAGTCTGAAGGTCACGCATGTTCGGTTCATGCATCGCGACACGGAGCTCCATCTGGCGGTCAAGCCGTACAAGAACGGCTGCCGCTGCCCGGCGTGTGGGCGGCGCGGTCGACGTCGGCTCGGCGGTTCTTGCACAGTCGCCGAGGGGGAGGTTCCTGCTCGACCCGAGTCGTGAGCGCCCTGTGGTCTTGCTTAGCGGGGGCATCGGCCTGACACCACTCGTCAGCATGCTTACCGCCCTCGTCGACTCCGGATCGCAGTGCCAGACCTGGTTTATTCATGGCGCGCGGAACGGGCAAGAACATGCGATGGGGGAGCTGGTCCGTCAGCTCTCGGACGGGCACGATCACCTCCATACGCATATCCGGTATAGCAAGCCGTTACCAGAGGATACATCCGGCCGAGACTACGACGACGTGGGCCACGTCGACATCGCACTGCTCAAGCGCCTCCTTCCGGACCAGAGATGCGACTTTTATCTTTGTGGCCCGACCCCGTTCATGAAGTCCCTTTTCGATGGTCTCGTCGGGTGGGGGATACCGGCTGACCGCATTCACTACGAGTTCTTCGGTCCAGCCTCAGCGCTCACGGGCCGATCACGCGTCTCGACTCCCAAACGAGCCGCTGCGGCGGTTGAGTGCTGTGGCGAGACGGAGGTCTTCTTTTCCAAGGCAGGTGTCACGGCAAACTGGAACGCCTCGTTCGACAGTCTTCTCGATTTGGCGGAGGCGAACGGGCTGAGTCCAGATTACAGCTGCCGGTCCGGAATCTGGCTATATCCGAGTTTCCCAAATAGCGTAAGCACCTGATATCCCAGTCTTTCCGGGGTAAATCGAGCGTTCGGCGTGTACAGGTCGACGGTGTTGACGCGAACATAGTTGTTCGCCGGTCGACTGCAGTCCGAGGACGCAGCGGTCCAGTTCGACATCACGCATGGGCCCCCTCCCTGGGAGCCATCTTGTCGCGCACGGACGGGCCCTGTGGAAGCTGACGGCGCCGTGGACGCACAGAACGCGCCCACCGTGCCTTGGAAAACGCTGTGCGTTTTCCACGAGCTCCCACAGGGCCTTTCCAATCAAATCACCCACGAAAAACCCCGAAAGGCCCCAAAATGGCGTTGGGAAACCCGGATAGACCCCGGAATCTGTCAGACGTGCGCTTGCCGGCTTGAGAAGGGGGAGGTGGACTACGTGCTCGAGCCCCTCGAGCTGCCCGATCCGGGGTCCGTGTTGATCTGCTGTTCCAAACCCAAGGCCGATCGAGTCGTGTTGGGGATCTGAGGATACCTTCATCGCACGGTGGGAGAGATCGAATGGCTGAGAAGTATGACGCGATCGTGATTGGCACCGGCCAGGCTGGGCCCAGTTTGACGGCCGAGCTCGCGGGTTCAGGCATGCAGGTCGCCGTCATCGAGCGCCACCGGTTCGGTGGGACCTGCGTGAACGTCGGATGCATTCCGACCAAGACCCTCGTGGCGAGCGCACGGGCGGCGCATGTCGCTCATCGAGCCGGGGACTTTGGGGTGGTGATCGACGGCGGGATCCGCGTCGATATGCCGCGCGTGAAAGCCCGGAAGGACGCGATCGTGCGGCGATCCAACGAAGGCGTCGAGAACTGGCTCAAAGGCCTGGAACACTGCACCGTCTACGAGGGGCACGGGCGTTTCGAAGGGCCCCACCAGATTCGTGTCGGCGAACGACTGCTCGAGGCGGAGCAAGTCTTCATCAACGTGGGAGCCCGAGCGTATATCTCGCCGCTGCCAGGGCTCGACCGAGTGGAGTACCTGACGAACTCGGGCATGATGGACGTCGACGTCTTGCCTGAACACCTGGTTATTGTTGGCGGAGGGTACATCGGCCTGGAATTCGCGCAGATGTACCGACGGTTTGGCAGCCGGGTGACAGTGATTGAGATGGGCGACCGCCTGATTCGGAGGGAGGCAGATGACGTATCGGCCGCGGTCACCGAGATTCTTGAAGCCGAGGGTGTCGAGGTGCGTCTCAATGCTGAATGCATTCGCCTGGACACACAAGGGGGGAACGTCGTGGCGAAAGTCGACTGCGACGAGGGTGCCCCCGAAGTGACGGGGTCGCACCTGCTTCTGGCCGTGGGTCGGCGCCCCAACACCGACGATTTGGGACTCGACGCAGCCGGCATCGTGGTCGACGCCAGAGGACACATTCAGGTGGACGACACGCTCAAGACCAGCGTGGCAGGAGTCTGGGCGCTCGGGGAATGCAACGGCCGAGGGGCGTTCACCCATACTGCGTACAACGATTATGAGATTGTGGCCGCCAACCTGCTGCATCACGACCTTCGACGGGTCACAGACCGCATCGAGTGCTATGCGCTCTACATCGACCCACCGCTCGGGCGGGTCGGCATGTCCGAGTCCCAGGTCCGTGCTTCCGATCGCAAGGCGCTCATGGCGAAACGACCCATGAACCGTGTGAGTCGGGCGGTCGAGAAAGGCGAGACGCAAGGGTTCATGAAGGTGTTGGTCGACGCGGAGACGAAGCAGATCCTGGGCGCGGCCATTCTGGGCGTTGGAGGTGACGAAGTCGTCCACTCGATCCTCGACGTCATGTACGCCAAGGCGCCCTACACGGTAATCCAGCGAGCGGTGCACATTCACCCAACGGTCTCGGAGCTCATCCCGACGATGCTGGTTGATCTTGAACCGCTGAGTTCCTGACGCCTGACGCGGCCTCACGATGGGGAAACTCGATACGCGGTCCACGCCTACCACGGAGTCCAATGTGAGCAACGGAGAACTTGATCAGCTGGCGATTGCGACGATACGGACGCTCTCCATGGACGCCGTCCAGACGGCGCAGTCCGGACATCCTGGGACAGCGATGGCGATGGCTCCGGTCGTGTACGGCCTGTGGCAGCGATTGCTCCGCTTCGATCCTGACGACCCCATCTGGCCGAATCGCGACCGGTTCGTTCTCTCGATCGGACACGCATCGATGTTGCTGTACTCGATGCTTCACCTGTGCGGGGTGAAGGCCGTCAACGCGAAGTACGAGCGGCTGGGTGAGCCGTCGGTCACGTTGGATGACATCAAGCGGTTCCGCCAGCTCGACAGCCGATGTCCCGGTCATCCCGAATACCGCTGGACATCGGGCGTTGAGATGACAACGGGGCCGTTGGGGCAGGGGGTGGCTGCGTCAGTGGGTATGGCGCTTGGGAGCCGCTGGATGGGGGCCCACTTCAACCGACCGGGCTTCGACATGATCGATCATGACGTCTACGCCCTTGCCGGCGACGGCTGTCTGATGGAAGGGGTCACGGCTGAGGCCGCCTCCATGGCCGGACATCTGCGACTGTCGAACTTGTGTTGGCTCTACGACAACAACCGCATCACGATCGAGGGGCGCACCGACCTGGCGTACAGTGACGATGTGGCCACCAGATTCCTCGGCTACGGCTGGAACGTCACGCGGGTGGGAGATGCGAACGACCTCGTCATGCTGTCTCGGGCTTTCGACACGTTCAAGAAAACCACTGACCGCCCCACGCTCATCATCGTCGACAGCCACATTGGGTATGGAGCGCCGCACAAGCAGGACACCAGCGCTGCGCATGGGGAACCGCTCGGGGAGGAGGAGATTCGACTGACGAAGCGAACCTACGGCTGGCCGGAGGACGCACAATTTCTCGTGCCAGACGAGGTGCGCGAGCACTTTCGGCACGGGGTCGCGAAGCGGGGGCGGACGCTGCGAGAGAGGTGGATGGATCGGTTCGAGATGTATCGCAAGGAACACGTGGCGCTTGCGGACGAGCTCTACACGATGCAGCATCGGCAATTACCCACGGGGTGGGATCAGGACCTCCCTGTGTTCGAGCCGAGCGTGCAAGGCGTTGCCGGGCGCGTCGCGTCGGGCCAGGTATTGAATGCCGTGGCCGCGCGGATCCCTTGGCTCCTTGGCGGCTCTGCCGACCTCTCGCCGTCCACCAAGACGCGCCTGACGTTCGACGGCGCTGGCGACGTCGCGCCGGGTGACTATGCTGGTAGAAACCTGCATTTCGGCGTCCGCGAGCATGCCATGGGCGCCATCCTCAACGGGTTGTCGCACAGCAAAGTGCGGCCGTTCGGGTCAGGGTTCTTGATTTTCAGCGATTACATGAAGCCGGCGATTCGCCTGAGCGCGCTGATGGAGCTGCCAGTCATCTACGTATTCACGCACGACTCAATCGGCGTGGGCGAAGATGGTCCGACCCATCAACCGGTCGAGCAACTGGCGGCGCTTCGCTCGATTCCCGCCTTGATCACCCTTCGCCCGGCCGATGCGAACGAGATTGTTGAGGCCTGGCGAGCCGTGATCGAACGACACCACGAGCCCGCGGCGATCGTGGTGAGTCGGCAGGCCACGCCAACAGTCGATAGGACGCGGTACGCGTCGGCACAAGGCCTCCACAAGGGCGCGTACGTGCTGGCCGAGGCGGACGGTGGTGCGCCCGAGGTGCTGCTCTTGGCCACCGGTACAGAAGTGGCGCTGTGCGTGGACGCCTACGAAGCGTTGAAGGCAGACGGGATCCAGGCGCGCGTCGTGAGCATGCCGTCGTGGGAGCTGTTCGAGCAGCAGTCTCGGGCGTATCGCGACGACGTGTTGCCGCCGTCCGTCAGAGCTCGCGTGGCGGTCGAACAGGCGTCCACGATGGGCTGGGATCGTTACGTCGGCGCTGACGGCTGCATCATCGGCATGGAGACGTTCGGGAGCTCCGCCCCATTGAAGGACCTGCAGCAGAAGTTCGGCTTTACGCCGGGTCGTATCGTCGAGGCGGCGCGCGCGCAGGCGCGAAGGAGCGCGTGATGCAGGTGGTCGCCGCGTCCGACCACGCGGGGTATGAGCTCAAGACGCTCCTGGTTCGACGGGTCGAGCAACTGGGACACACGGTGTCCGACCTGGGCACGCACGGGACGGCGCCGGTGGACTATCCCGACTCCGCCGAGGCGGTCGGCCGAGCGGTACGGACAGCGCAGGCAGACCGGGGCATCCTGGTCTGCGGAAGCGGCGTCGGGGCGGGCGTCGCAGCAAACAAGATTCCGGGCATCCGCGCCGGTCTCTGCCACGACGCTTACTCGGCCCATCAAGGGGTCGAGCACGACGACATGAACGTCTTGGTGCTCGGAGGGCGCGTGGTCGGTCCGGCCCTCGCGGCTGAGCTGGTGGAAGCCTTCCTCAACGCCCGCTTCAGCGGAGCGGAGCGGCATCTCCTGCGGCTGGCGAAGATTCAGAGGCTAGAGGAGACCGACTGGAGTTGACATGGCGTCGGCGAAGCGCCAGGGAGAGCATGTGGCGGACACGGAAGCGGTGACCCTCGCGCGGTACCTCCTCAGCGAACAGGCGAAGCAGTCGGACACCGAGCCGGAATTCTGGACGCTCATTGCCCAGATGGCGTATGTGGCCAAGGTCATCGCCCGCGAGACGCGCCGCGCGGCACTGGTCGGGCGCCTGGGGCTGGTCGGCGAGCGCAATCCCACGGGCGACGCCCAGAAGAAGCTCGATGTGTTTGCGAATGACGCCGTGCTCGACACGTTTCACCGCGCGGGGCTGGTCGCGGCGATCGTCTCGGAAGAGATGGATGAGCCCAAGGAGACGATGTGTGGCTCCGAGGCTCGCTACATCCTCTGCGTCGATCCGCTCGATGGATCGTCGAACACGGACACCAACGGCGCGGTGGGCACCATCTTTGGCTTTTACCGGCGCACGCGTCAGGGTCTGTGTTCGAACATCGAGGCCGAGCTCCGCGAGGGCGCCTCCCTAGCCGCCGCAGGATACGTGCTGTACGGGCCGAGCACCGTCTTTGTCTACACGCGAGGCCGCACGGTCACCGGTTTCACGCTCGACCCTGATCTCGGAGAGTTCCTCGTGTCCCACCAGGCCTTCCAATGTCCGCCTCGCGGACGCACGTACAGCGCGAACCTCGGGCACCAGCGAGAGTGGGATGCGGGGATTCAGCGTTTTGTGGTCCACCTCGGTGAAAACGAGCCGGCGCGCGGCCGCCCCTATTCGCTACGCTACAGTGGTGCGCTGGTTGCCGATCTTCATCGCACCCTGATCGAGGGCGGGATTTACTTCTACCCCTCAGATGCGTCGCATCGAGATGGCAAGCTAAGGCTCTTGTACGAAGGCGCGCCGCTGGCGCTGGTCGTTGAGACCGCCGGCGGTTGCGCCAGTACGGGCTACGGACGGATTGCCGACATCGCGCCAACCTCCTTGCACCAGCGTGTCCCGGTCGCGCTCGGCAGCCGGGAGGACGTGCGGCTGTACGAGCAGTTTGCCGCGGGGCAGGACCCGTGAGCGTAGCGGTCTGGAGAGCGAGCGTCCACACGGACAGACTTGGGTGAGATGAACGTCTTCCTCGAGCTGTGGTGGGTGTTTCCGGCGGCGATCGTCTTCTCGACGATCGCCGTCGGATCGGGCGTGTCGGGCGCGCTCTTCTTCAGTCCCTTCTTCATGCTCGTGGTCGGCCTTGCACCCGTGCAGGCCGTGGGCGCCGGGTTACTGACCGAAGTGTTCGGGATGGGCAACGGATTGCGGTCGTACGTGGCCGCGCGCACGGTCGATTATGTGACTGCGCGCTGGCTGCTGGTGTCCGCCGTGCCAAGCGTCATTGCCGGCGCCCTGGTCGCCGACCGGTTGCCCGCCACCGTGCTCAAGATCATCTTTGGCGGCGGGCTGCTCACGCTCGCGGCGTTTCTCGTGCTCGGCCGGACGCCCGAGGAGTGCGAGCCGGGAGAAGCGGCGGTCGATCTCATCGAGCGCAGGTCGGAAGGCAAGGGTACGACCGTTGTCCAGGCACGGGACGGCGCCGTCTACCGGTACCAGACGTGCTGGCGTCCCCCCGGCGTGATACTCGCTGGGGTCGGGGGCCTGTTGACGGGCATGATCAGCGCCGGGCTGCCGGAGATCTCGACGACCCAGCTCGTCGTGCGGTGTCACGTGCCGCCGCGGGTCGCGATTGCCACGAGCGTCTTCACGCTAGCGATCGTCGCGGCCGTCGGCGCCGTCATCCACGCACTGGGCGCTGAGCCGCCGTGGCACGTCGTTGGCTGGAGCATCCCTGGTGTGCTGGTCGGGAGTACGATCGGCAGTCGCGTTGGACAATATCTGCCGGGTCCGGTCATGGAGAAGGGGCTCGGCGTCGTCTTCGGCGTCGTCGGCGGCCTCGTGCTGGCGCTCGAATGGCTAGACTGAAGTTCCTCACCATCGACATCGGCGGCAGTGGTCTGAAAGCGGCCGTCGTCGATCGCGACGGCCAGATGCTCTCGAAGCGCGTGCGTATCAAGACGCCGGCCAACCTGACCCCGGAACTCCTGGTCGCCAGGCTCGTGAAGCTGGTACAGCCGATCGCTCCGTTCGATCGCGTGTCGGTGGGGTTTCCGGGTGTCGTACGTGACGGCACGATCGTCACCGCCCCAAATCTGGGCAACGACGCACTTAAAGGATACGACCTCGCGGGTGCCCTGCGCGCGCCGCTCCGTTGTCCGGTCCGGGTGGCCAACGACGCGACGGTCCAAGGACTGGCGGCCATCCGCGGCGAGGGCATCGAGTTGGTTATCACGCTCGGCACCGGGTTCGGCACCGCCCTGTTCGACGGCGGACGGCCCCTACCGACGCTGGAGCTGGCGCACCACCCCTTCCGACACGAGGAGACCTACGAGGATCAGCTCGGCAAAAGGGCGCTCAAGAAGATCGGGAAGAAGCGCTGGAATCGTCGCCTGGACCGTGCCATACGCATCCTGCGTCTCGTGTTTCAGTTCGACCGGCTCTACCTCGGCGGCGGTCACTCCCGCTTCGTGACGCTTCCGCTCGAGCGGGACACCGAAATCATCTCGAACGAGTTGGGTGTGAAGGGTGGCCCGAGGCTGTGGTAGAGAACGGGACTGGCGTGATGACGCCAGAGGCAGCGCGCGCCGCAAGGCTGTCGCGCGAGCATCGCTCCTAACTGGGCAGGGAGCGTACGGCGTGAGGTTGACGGATTCGGCGTCGAGGCTCGCCAACGTAGAAGTGCAATAGAGAGTCAGTGGATGGCGTACCAACCGATCGAGAATCACGGACTCATCGGAGACCTGCACACGGTCGCGCTCGTGGGCATGAACGGTTCTGTTGATTGGTTCTGTTTCCCCCACTTTGACTCGCCAAGCGTCTTCGCGGCGATCCTCGACGACGAGAAGGGCGGTCGGTTCCAAATCTGCCCGACACGCGACAATCCGCTGTGCAAGCAGTTTTACTGGCCCGACACGAACGTCCTGGTCACCCGATTCTTGACGCGAGACGGCGTGGGAGAGATCACCGATTACATGCCGGTCGGGTTGCCCGCTGACGATCCGCGGCGCCATCAACTTGTTCGGTGGGTCCAAGTGGTGCGCGGCTCGATGGAGTTCTGCTTGGAATGCCGACCGGCCTTCAATTACGGGCGCGATCCGCACACGGCCCAGGTCGTGGCGGGCGGCGCCTGTTTCGAGAGTCCAGGGTTGAGCATGGGTCTAGGTACGCGAGAAAAGCTGCGAGTCGATGGAAACAGGGTCGTTTCGCAGTTCACACTACAGGAAGGTCAGACAGCGAGCTTCGCGTTTGGAGAGGTCAAGAACCATGACTGCGGAATCTTCCTGGGAGGGAGCGAAGCCAAGGACCTCATCGACAAGACCGAGCAGTTCTGGCGCCAGTGGCTCTCCCAGTGCACCTACCGTGGACGCTGGCGGGAAATGGTTCGGCGCTCGGCGCTGACGCTGAAGCTGCTCACGTTCGAGCCCACGGGGGCCATCGTCGCGGCCCCGACCTGCAGCCTCCCTGAGGGCATCGGTGGCGAGCGAAACTGGGATTACCGTTACACCTGGATCCGAGACGCGGCGTTCACGCTGTACGGCTTGATGCGCATTGGCTTTACCGACGCGGCTCGAGAGTTCATGGGCTGGTTGGAGGCGCGCTGCCACGAGCTGAACCCGGACGGGTCCTTGCAAGTTATGTACGGCCTTGACGGACGACACACCTTGACCGAGGAAGTCCTGGATCATTTCGAGGGCCACAAGGGCTCTCGCCCAGTTCGGATCGGCAACGGGGCCTACGGCCAGATGCAGCTCGACATCTACGGCGAGCTGATGGACTCGGTGTACCTCTATAACAAGTACGGGTCGCCCATCTCCTACGACCTGTGGGGCCACCTGGAACAGCTCATCAACTGGGTGTGTGACAACTGGACACGGACGGATGAAGGGATCTGGGAAGTCCGAGGGGGACAACAGCAGTTCGTGTACTCGAAGCTGATGTGCTGGGTGGCGATCGACCGCGGATTGCGTCTGGCCGACAAGCGATCGTTCCCGGCGCCGCGTCCTCGATGGGTCAAGGTGCGCGATCACATCTACAAGGAGATCATGGCCCGCGGCTGGAGCGACTCGCGTCGTGCGTTCGTGCAGCATTACGGCAGCGAATCGCTCGATGCGGCGAACTTGATGATGCCCCTGGTCTTCTTTCTGTCTCCGTCGGATCCCCGCAATATCGGGAATCTCGAGGCCACCCTTCAGCCACCCGCCAACGGCGGGTTGGTCTCGAATAGCTTGGTCTATCGTTACAACGTTAAGGAAACGGCCGATGGGCTCACCGGAGAAGAAGGCACCTTCAACATCTGCACGTTCTGGCTCGTCGAAGCCCTCACGCGAGCGGGCCGGAGCGACCGGCGGATGTTGCACAGAGCCAGACTGATGTTTGAGGAGATGCTGGGGTACGCCAACCATCTAGGGTTGTACGCTGAGCAGACCGGCCGGAGCGGTGAAGCGTTGGGCAATTTCCCGCAGGCCTTCACGCACCTCGCCCTCATTAGCGCCGCGTTCAACTTGGACCGCGCCCTCGGCGATCGTGACTAGTGGAGTGTCCAATCGGCGAGCGTCGGAGCTTTGGCGCCACTCGCCGAGCTCAAGAAGCGCTCTGGCTTTGCCGTGAACAAACAGGTTAGCGCCGCGCGGGCTCAGATCGGTTGCACGACGGCGAGCGCCGAGGTGAAGCGATGAGACACGAATCCCCAGAGCCAGCGCAGTTCGTCATCTTCGGTGCAACCGGCGATCTCGCCCGCCGCAAGCTGCTGCCGGCCCTATGCCGCCTGGCGGATGCCGGGCAACTGCACCCGGACACGAGTATCGTGGGCGTTGCACATCGGCCGCTGTCGGACCCGGAGTACCGGAGCGTCGCGCGCGATGCGCTCAGCACGGCCGGGCTAGCCTCCGAGAAGGTCATGCGGTTCGTGGAGGACCGGCTCCGCTACCAGCCCATCCGGCAGGGCGGTCCAGACGACTTTCGCGCGCTTGGACAGCGGCTGGAGGCGCTTGGCCCCGGCGGCACTCCGGCGCACAACCGCATCTTCTACCTGTCGCTGCCACCACGGGCATTCCCCGCGACACTTTCGGGGCTCGGCGAGGCCGGGCTTCACAGAAGTGAAGGCTGGACACGTTTGGTGGTGGAAAAGCCGTTCGGTCGTGATCTCGCCTCAGCCGAAGAGCTCAACGAGCTGGTGCACCGGCACTTCCACGAGCGGCAGATCTACCGCATCGACCATTACCTCGGAAAGGCCACGGTTCAGAACCTCCTGGTGTTCCGCTTCGCTAATGTGCTCATCGAGTCGGCGTGGAACCGTGACCGCATCGACAGCGTGCAAATCACCGTTGCCGAGAGCCTCGGGGTCGGTACGCGCGCCGGCTACTACGACCACGCGGGCGCTCTCAGAGACATGGTGCAAAACCACCTGACACAGTTGCTGACGCTCGTGGCTATGGAAGTTCCCTCCACCTTCAGCGCTGATGCGATCCGGCAGGAAAAGATCAAGGTGCTCCGGTCGATTGCCCCCATCCGATGCGCAGACGTCGTCCGCGGGCAGTATGCTGCCGGCCATCTGAACGGTGAGCGAGCACCTGGCTACTTGGAGGAGGAGGGCGTCGCCCCGGGCTCGGGTACCGAGACCTTCGTGGCGATGAAGCTCGGCATCGACAACTGGCGGTGGAACGGTGTGCCGTTCTTTCTGCGCAGCGGTAAGCGACTGCCGCGCAAAACGACGCAGATCGCCGTGAGATTCCGCGATGTGCCCGTCAGCCTCTTTCGGTCCGTTGACTGCGCGATGGACACGACGGACGTGCTGACCATCACCTTGCAGCCCCACGAGGGCTTCGCCCTTTACTTCGACATCAAGGTCCCTGGCGAGCGCTTCGCGCTGCGCCGGATCCCGCTCGATTTTGACTACGGCGAGATGTTCGACGAGATGCCCGAGGCGTACCAGACGCTCTTGCTCGACGTCCTCGACGGCGACCAGACGCTCTTCGTACACGCCGCGGAGGTGGAGGAGTCGTGGCGTGTGTACACGCCGCTCCTCGAAGCCCCCCCCGGCGTCCAGCCGTACGCGGCCGGCACGTGGGGCCCCGACGCCGCGAATGCCCTCGCAATCCCGGAGAGCGATCTCTGGCAGTCCAGGTGAGCCAACCGTGCCGCACCCGGAAATCCATCGCTTCGCCAACCTGGCCTTACTCGCCGAGGGGGCGGCGGACCACATCGCCCAGCTGATGGTGGAGACCATGCGCGATCGTGGCGAGTTCCGCATCGCCTTGGCCGGGGGCAGCACGCCGCGCCCCGTCTATAAGCAGTTGACGGCTGCGGAGCGGGCGCATCGCGTGCGGTGGTCAGCTGTCCAGGTGTTCTTCGGGGACGAGCGCTGTGTGCCGCCGGATGACGAACAGAGCAACTACCGAATGGCCCGGCGGTCGTTCCTGTGCCACGTTCCTATCCCCGAGCAGAACGTGCACCGCATCCACGGCGAGATCGATCCCAAAGAGGCGGCGCAGCGCTACGCGGCGCGCCTGGGCGACACGCCGCTCGATCTCGTCCTGCTCGGGATGGGCGATGACGGACACACTGCCTCCCTCTTCCCGAACACACCCACGCTCGGCGAGGCGACGACGCGCACCGTCGTGACCACGAGCCCGAAGCCGCCGCCGACGCGGATCTCGCTGAGCCTGCGCACCCTCGGCGAAGCCCGCCGCGTCCTCTTTGTCGTTGCCGGAGCCTCCAAGGCTGAGCGCCTGTCCGAGGTCTTGGCCCAGGCGCAGAGCCCCAGTCCCACGCTGCCCGCCGCGATGGTACGACCGGCCAACGGCCCACCGGAGTGGTTCGTCGACGAGCTCGCCGCAGCGCGTCTCGGGAGCCACCGCTGACCAAAAGGTGCCTTGTCATGACCTCGTTGACCGATTCCCCCGCATGGAAGGCCCTCGAAGCGAACCGGCGCGACCTGAAGGGGCGCGGTCTGCGTTCCTTGTTTGCCGAAGATCCTCGACGATTCGAAAAATACTCGCTGCGGCTGGGCGACCTGCTTTTTGACTACTCCAAGCACCGAATCACCGACGTCACATTCCGCCTGCTGCTCGATCTCTCCGACCAAGCGGAGCTGCGCAAGACGATCGACCAGATGTTTGCCGGTGAGCGAATCAACACCACCGAACGCCGCCCGGTGTTGCACGTCGCCCTGCGCAACCCACGCGGTCGACCTGTCCCGGTGGACGGCGAAGATGTCATGCCGGCTGTTCATGGCGTGCTTGATCGGATGCGCCGATTCTCCGACGCCGTGCGCAACGGCGAGTGGACGGGGCACACGGGTGATCGCATCACCGACGTCGTCAACATTGGGATCGGGGGCTCGGATCTCGGTCCCGTGATGATCACGGAGGCCCTGCGGCCGTACTGGCAAGAAGGGCTTCGCGTCCACTATGTCTCGAACATCGACGCGACCGACCTCGCAGAAACGCTGTCAGGGCTGCGCCCCGAGACCACGCTATTCACGGTTGCGTCCAAGACGTTCACGACCCAGGAGACCATCACCAACGCGACCTCGGCACGACAATGGCTGCTCGACGCGTTGGGGGATCGGGCCGCCGTGGCGCGACACTTCGTCGCGCTCTCCACAAACGCCCGGAAGGTGTCTGAGTTTGGGATCGATGCGAACAATATGTTCGAGTTCTGGGACTGGGTCGGGGGCCGCTACTCGCTATGGTCCGCCATCGGACTCTCCATCGCCTGCGCGATCGGGTTCGCTCGCTTCGAGCAGCTTCTCGCAGGAGCACACGAGACCGACGAGCACTTCCGCACGGCGCCTTTCTCGGAAAACATTCCGGTGATCATGGCACTGCTCGGCATCTGGTATAGCAACTTCCACGGCGCGGAGTCGCACGCCATCTTGCCGTACGACCAGTACTTGCACCGCTTTGCCGCATACTTCCAGCAGGGTGACATGGAGAGCAACGGCAAGAGCGTCGACCGCTCCGGCGAGCGAATCAACGACTACACGACGGGCCCGGTGATCTGGGGCGAGCCGGGGACGAACGGCCAGCACGCCTTCTATCAGCTCCTCCACCAGGGAACCCGGCTCATCCCTTGCGATTTCATCGCTCCGATCCGCAGCCACAACCCGATCGGGCGGCACCACGACATCTTGCTGGCCAACTTCTTCGCCCAGACCGAAGCCCTGATGAAGGGCAAGACCGCCGACGAGGTCCGGGCCGAGCTCGGCGGCGCCGTGATGTCCGACAGGGAGGGCCTCGTGCCTCACCGAACGTTCGAGGGGAACCGGCCTACCAGCTCGTTCCTCTTCCAGGAGCTCACGCCGCACGCGCTGGGGCGGCTCGTTGCCCTCTACGAGCACAAGATCTTCGTCCAGGGCGTCATCTGGAACATCAACAGCTTCGACCAGTGGGGAGTCGAGCTCGGGAAGCAGCTCGCCAAGACCATCGTGACCGAGCTCGACGGTGACGATCCTGTCACGACCCACGATAGCTCCACCAACGGGTTGATCAATTACTACAAGGAACATCGACAGAAAGAGACGCCATGAGCCAGAGTCTGTACGATCAGCTAGGCCGCATGACCGTCGTGGTGGCGGACACTGGCGACATCAAGTCGATCGAGGAGCTTGCCCCACGCGACGCGACGACCAATCCGTCTCTCATCACCGCTGCCGCGCAGATGGACGACTATCGTGACGTCGTCGATGCGGCGTTGCGCCGGTCACGTGAGGAGATCGGTGACAACGCCGAAGAGGTCGTCGGCCGCGCCATCGACCGACTGTCCGTCGAGTTCGGCGTTCGCATTCTCGGCATCATCTCCGGTCGTGTGTCCACCGAGGTCGACGCGCGGCTGTCGCACGAAACCGAGACCACGTTCGAAAAGGCCCGCCGGCTCATCGGCTACTACGAGGAGGCGGGGATCGCGAGAGACCGGGTGCTCATCAAGATCGCCGCGACCTGGGAGGGCATCCGAGCGGCCGAGCGGCTGGAGGCAGAGGGGATTCACTGCAACCTGACGCTCCTGTTCGGTCTGCACCAAGCGGTCGCCTGCGCCGACGCCGGCGTCACACTCATCTCCCCGTTCGTGGGGCGCATCATGGACTGGTACAAGCTGCACCAGGGACGCGACAGGTACGCGCCCGCCGAGGATCCAGGGGTCCAGTCCGTCACGCGCATTTACAACTACTACAAGCACTTCGGGTGCAAGACCGAGATCATGGGCGCGAGCTTCCGCAACCTGGACGAGATCTGCGAGCTCGCCGGGTGCGATCTGCTCACCATTGCGCCGAAGCTCCTTAGCGCTCTGCAGGCGGCAGAGGGCGATCTACCCCGTAAGCTCGCCCCGGAGACAGCGGCCGCGCAGTCGATTGCAAAGCTTACCGTCGACGAGGCGACGTTCCCGCGCATGCACGCCGAGGACCGAATGGCGACCGACAAGCTGAGCGAGGGCATCACCGGGTTCAGCAAGGCCATTGTGGCGCTGGAGCGCCTGCTCGGCGACCGGCTGGCGGAGCTCGAGGGGCGCGAGCGCGTTCACCGCACCGCCCGAGAGGTGTTTGGGGTGTACGACCTGGACGGCGACGGCGCCATCACGCGTGAAGAGTGGGCGGGGACCTGCGTCGTGTTCGACGCACTCGACGTCGATGGAGATGGACGGGTCACGCCGCAGGAGCTCGCCGCCGGACTGGGCGGCGCCTTTTGTCTGGAAGATAGAGACCGCCGCAATGCCCAGTGAAGCCATGGCTCAGTTCGGCATGATCGGGATGGCCGTGATGGGACGCAACCTGGCGCTCAACATCCTCGACCACGACTACTCGGTTGCTGGATACAACCTCGAGCCCGATCTCATGCAGCAAGCCGTCGAGGAGAGCGGGGGTCGGATCCTTCCCACGGCAACCCTCGCTGAGCTCGTGCAGTCTCTCGAGCGGCCGAGGAGGATC
Organism: Vicinamibacterales bacterium; assembly: GCA_965197395.1. GTDB lineage: Bacteria > Acidobacteriota > Vicinamibacteria > Vicinamibacterales > UBA8438 > CAZYFH01. The sequence continues at coordinate 367,699 of OZ240205.1, forward strand.
ATGATGATGATCAAGGCCGGCAAGCCGGTGGACATCGTCCTCGATCAGCTCGCACCGTTGCTGGAGCCGGGCGACGTGGTCATCGACGGCGGCAACTCCTGGTATCAGGACACGCGCCGGCGTGAGACCGGCTACGCCGAAAAGAAGCTGCAGTTCCTGGGCGTGGGCGTCTCCGGAGGAGAAGAGGGCGCTCGCCACGGCCCTTCACTCATGCCGGGTGGCCATCGGGACGCCTACCAGCAGGTCCGCCCCATCTTCGAGGCGATCGCCGCGAAGACCGACTCCGGCGCCTGCGTCACGCATGTGGGTGCCGACGGCGCGGGACATTTCGTCAAGATGGTCCACAACGGTATTGAGTACGCCGACATGCAGAACATCGCCGAGGCCTACCACTTGCTGCGAGACCTCGCTGGTCTTGCGCCGGAGGCCATCGGGGAGGTCTTCACGAAATGGAACGAGGGACCGCTCGAGTCGTTCCTGATCGAGATCACCGCCAAGATTTTCACCGTGCGCGATCCGAAGGGGAGCGGCTTTCTCGTCTCCGCGGTCCTCGACAAGGCGGGGCAGAAGGGGACGGGTCGCTGGACGGCGCAGGTCGCACTCGATCTGGCCGTGCCGATCCCGAGTATCGCGGCGGCCATCGACGCCCGCGTGCTGTCGAGCATGAAGGCCGAACGGAAGCTCGCGAGCCGGGTGCTCGGCCAGGCTGAGACCGCGCAGCCCCGCGCCGGCGCCGCGAATATCGTCGCCGCAGTGCACGACGCGCTCTACGCGGCCAAGGTCGTGGGCTACGCGCAAGGCATGGCGCTCATCGCCGCAGGAGCGCGCGAGTACGGCTGGGCCGTCAATCTGCGAGAGATGGCGAGGATCTGGAAGGGCGGCTGTATCATTCGCGCGCGCTTCCTCGATACGATCATGAAGGCGTACGAGCGGGACGCCAGCCTGGTCAACTTGCTGCTCGACCCCGAGCTCGGCGGCGCCGTCCAGACGGGCCACGAGGCGTGGCGAACGGTCGTCGGTCTCGCCCAGACAGCGGGAATCCCGGTCCCCGCCATGGGCTCAGGCCTCGCCTACTACGACAGCTATCGATCGGAGAGTTTGCCTCAAAACCTCACGCAGGCGCAGCGTGATGCCTTTGGCGCTCACACGTACCAGCGCCGCGACGACCCGGACGGGCCATTTGTCCACACGGATTGGCTGGGCTGAAGGCATCGTCGAGTTGACGGGCGGCTGACAGAGTCGGGCGATGGCGCCCCCGGCTTGGAGCGACCACGGATACCCCTTGCTACCCGAGATCATCGGCCACGCCGTCTGGCGCTACCTCGCGAACCAGCGCCTGGGGCCCAGGAGAAGCGCCCCGACGGCCGAACCCCCGATCGCGTAAGGTCCAATTACTCGATCGGCGGGCGGACGGTCGTCAGTTCTAGTTGATGGGCGCCGCGGACGACGTCGGTTCGACGGCGCAGCCCCGGAGACGACGAGCCAGATCGCGCCGCGTGCGGTCACGATCGACACCGAGCGCACAGCTCGAGCGTGGCACGGCCAGGCGATGGCCGTCGTCTGCGGGTCAGGCCGCCGGCCGGTAGTAGTACTTCAACATCCCGCCGAGCCGATGTCGACACTGGATGGGACCGTGGGGTCGTCCCGGTGTGGCGGGTGGCAGAATCAGCTGGTTGCCCAGCCCTTGATGATTTCGTTCGTGGTGGTAGTGGTCGACGAACTCGCGAACCGCGTGACGTAGCGAGCCTTCGCCGATGAGGAGCAAGCGCTCGACGCAGGACTCCTTAATAGTGCGGACGAAGCGTTCCGCAAAGGCGTTCAGATTGGGTGAGCGAGCGGGCAGCCGGACTGGGGTCACGCCCGCGGCCGCAAGCGTGTCGCGTACGGCGTGGCTGAAGAGCGGGTCGCGGTCATGGATAAGCAACCGCGTGCCGCGCAGAAACCCGCCCTCGGCATCGGTGACGTTCCGCGTGAGTTGGGTGACCCACGGCCCATCCGGTTCGGCCGTCAGGCCCGCGACGTGGACCCGGCGCGTGGCCAGCTCGATCAGCACGAGCACGGTGAACCGGGTCAGGCCGCGCGGCAGCCAGACCTCCACGGTGAAGAAGTCGGCGGCCGCCAGCACGTCCCAGTGGGCGGCGAGGAACTCTCGCCAGGTCGTGCGCTTCGTCCGTTCGGGCGCTGGTTCCAGGCCGTGGTGCTTGAGGACATTGGCAATGGTGCTGCGGGCCACGTCGTACCCGAGGTTTGCGAGGGCGCCGCGAATTCTGGTGTACCCCCAGTCGCGATTCTCGGTGGCCATCTGCACGATCAGCTGCCGGATCTCGTCCATCACTCGCGGGCGGCCCGGTCCGCGCCGGCGGCTCCCATCGTATTTCTGCGCGATGAGTCGTCGATGCCAGCTCAGCAGCGTGTCGGGCGTGACCAGTGTCTCAATCTCACCGAGCGCGCGGCGACCGAGGGCTTTAGCCTTCGCCGCCAGGCGGCGGCGCTGAGCGTCAGTGAAGCGGAGACGGCGGGGTCCGAGGTGTTCCCGAAGGACACGATTCTCTTCCTGGAGGTAGTCGATGACGTCGCGTTGCTGTTGGTTGATCCATCCGGCCACAGCGACGACGAGGCACTGCAGCGCCTGCGGAAACGGACACATAGCCGCCGAGGCTATCAGAGGCTGTGTCTCACAACCCCATTTCAGCGACGGCCGCTGCCAGGGGGATATCGTCGTAGACTCAGTCGGTTAGACGCGTCGTTCCGGTTTTTGGACACAACGACCTCTTGCCATTCGCGACTCTTCCCAGCCGGCTCCGATTGTCGACCTGCGCCGCACGGGGCTCAAGGTTTTGGTGGAAAAGCCGATTCTATGGCAAGGACGGCGAATACGATAAGCAGAGGAGACTACCCGATGGCAAGAGCGGTTTTTCTGGCCGGAGCTTTGACGCTGGTGTTTGCGGGGCCCCTTGCAGCACAGGAGACTCACGACGACCACACCACTTCCCATCCGAATCACGTGAGCATCCTCGCCGCCGGGCTGACAGCAATCTGCACGGCCACCATAGTGACTACACGCTGGGTGCCGAGTACGAGCGGCGGCTTGGCGACCTCGTCGGCCTGGCCGTCGTAGGAGAGCTCGTCTTCGCCAGCCACCACGAGACTGTCCTAGCAGGCGGCCTGGTGGTCCATCCGGTCGCGGGTCTTAAGCTGCTGATAGCACCAGGCAAGCTCTTCGTGGATGGGGCGGAGGATCACTTCCTCACACGTCTCGGTATCGCCTATGACACCCACCTTGAGCTTGCCTGGGTTGGGTGGACACCCCACAAGGCGCGAGAATGCGCCGGGAGGTGTTCATGGCCCAACGGAGACGACGACGATTCACGGTGGAGTTCAAACAGGAAGCGGTCCGGCTGTGCAAGCAGGGTGACCGCAGCATCGGCCAGGTGGCACGGGAGTTGGACCTGACCGAGTCGGCGTTGCGGCGATGGGTGCAGCAGTACGAGATCGACCACGGCCACAATCCGACCGGCGCGCTGACCACCGAGGAACTCGAGGAACTCCGAACGCTGCGCCGCGAAGTGCGCGTCCTGCGAGAGGAGCGAACGATCTTAAAAAAGGCGGCGGCCTTCTTCGCGAAGGAACAGGCGTGAGGTTCGCGTTTGTTCATGCGGAGAAGGCCACCCATGCGGTGCGGTCTCTCTGTCGGGTGCTCCAGGTCACCCGCAGTGGCTACTACGCATGGGCGAAGCGCCCGCCGAGCCGACGGCACCGTGAAGACGTCCAGCTGACAGCCCGGATCCGGGCGATCCATGCCGCGAGTCGGGGGACCTACGGAAGCCCGCGGATCTACGAGCAGCTCAGGCAGGACGGGTTCACCGTTGGCCGGGAGCGAGTCGCCAGACTGCTGCGGGCCATGGGCCTGATCGGCCTGCCCTGCAAGCGGTTCCGGCGTACCACGGACAGTGCCCACCAACATCCGGTTGCGCCCAACGTGCTCGCCCGTGACTTCGACGCCGCACAGCCGAACGAGCGCTGGAGCACCGACATCACCTACCTCTGGACGTGGGAGGGGTGGCTGTATCTTGCCGTCGTGCTCGACCTGTTCTCGCGGCGCGTGGTGGGGTGGGCCATCCAGCCGCACCTGCGGGCGGAGCTGGCGCTCGAGGCGTTGCACATGGCGCTGGGGAGGCGCGTCCCAGCGGCCGGCCTCGTCCATCATTCGGACCGAGGGTGCCAGTATGCCGCCGACGCGTACCAGCGCGTCCTGCACGACCACCAGATCGTCTGCTCGATGAGTCGGAAGGGCGACTGCTGGGATAACGCCGTCACCGAGAGCTTCTTCGGGACGCTCAAGACCGAGCTCATCCACCGCCAGCCGTGGTCGACGCGACGCAGGACCAAGGACGCCGTCGCGGAGTACATCGAGGGCTTCTATAATCCCCACCGCCTGCACTCGTCCCTGGGATACGTCAGCCCCAACACCTTTGAAAGGAGGCATGCTCGACAGGTGCAGTGTGCAGCATAATCAACCTGTCCACTTTTCCCAGGCAAGATCACCTGGGGAGCCTGACGGTAACGCCTGCCTTCAACGTGGATGTGGTGGAGGGGCATGCGTCGCTTGTCTACGGCGTGGGTCTCGGTTGGGGATTCTGAGGTTCTCGGGCTTCACCGTCCTTGGACGTTAACCACAAGGGTTCGTCGCACGAATGTATGCGGGCTGAGTAGGGCTGCGGTTTGAAGAACATGAGTCTCATCAGGTACTTAGGAGTTGCAACGCTACCTGGGTATCTGAGAGGAGACTCATGCTCGTGGAAAGTCTGGTGAAGGCAACGGTGGAATTGCAAGGGTTTCGGGTGCTGCGGGTCACGGGCGACGTCGGCGGATTGGCAGCGGAGTTGGCCCCCGACGGGCGGTATGCGCCGCGTTGTGGTCAGTGCGAGCAGCGGGGCAGCTATCGGGACACCCGGTGGGTCCGACGCTTTCGCCATGTCCCGCTGTGGGGAATTCCCGTGACGCTCGTCTACGCGCCGCGACGGGTCCAGTGTGTGCGGTGCCGGGGCGTGCATGTGGAAGCGCTGCCCTGGGCGGTGGGCCGGCAGCGGTTCACGCGTGCGTTGCTGGTGACGATCGCGACCTGGACGCGGGTGTTGCCGTGGCAGCAGGTGGCCACGCTGTTCGGGTGCGCATGGGGCACGGTGGAGCGAGCGGTCGAGGCGGCCGTGGCCTACGGGTTGGCGCACCGCGACCTCACCGGCGTGACCCATATCGGCATCGACGAAATCTCGCGGAAGAAGGGGCACGTCTACGTCACCAACGTGTACGACCTGGCCCGGAAGCGGCTGCTCTGGAGCGGCGAGGGACGCAGCCAGGCGACCCTCGAGGCGTTCTTTGCGTTCCTTGGCCCCGAGCGCACTGTGGCGCTCGCCGGCATCTGCTGCGATATGTGGCAGCCCTACATCGACGTGATCCGGGTCCGGGCGCCCCACGCGGTGCTGGTGTTCGACAAATTCCACATCGTCAGTCATCTCATGGCGGCCGTCGATCAGGTCCGCCGCGACGAGATTCGCGAGAAAGGCCCGGCACACAAAGCGCTGATGCACAAGACCCGGTTCATCTGGTTGAAGAACCCCTGGAATCTCACCGAGACGCAGCACCGGCGCCTGGGCGAGCTCGAACACCTCAATCTGAAGATCAACCGCGCCTATCTCCTCAAAGAGTTCTTCGCGCACTTCTGGAGCTACCGCCGCGCGGGGTGGGCGAAGCGCTACCTGAAGCGGTGGTTCTGGTGGGCGACGCACTCACGCCTCCCGCCGATGCGCGACTTCGCGTGGCTGCTCCGCCGCCACGAGGACGACATCCTCAACTACTTCCGGCTGCCCATCGACAACGGCACCGTCGAAGGGTTGAACAACAAAGCGAAGCTCATCATTCACAGGGCCTACGGCTTCAGGACCGCCACGACCTACATCCGGAACCTCTACCACTGCATGGCGGACCTTCCACTACCCAAAACCGTGCATACATTTGTGTGAGGAACCCATGGGAAAAGCGGCGATTCCAGGGCGGTGCTACCCTGCTGACTGACGACTGACAGCCAATCTCCACCGCGGCCGAGCACGGCGCCCGTCTTGTCGGCTGCCTCGCGCTCCAGAGCAAGTAGGACCTGCGAGTAAGTGCCGACATCGAGGAGACACGGGCAGATCTCGACGGACGGGTTATCGCAGCTCACCGGCTGTCACGTTCGCCATAGCCCAATACCGAATAAACTCGTTCATGTCGTTCGTCGACAACTCCTTCACTCTGGCGCGGGCGCTGTTCAAGTCGAGCATGGTCTCTTGATGATCCTTTCGCCACACGTCAGACCTAAACTTGAGGCTCGGATCATCCACAAGTTGCACCTCTCTTGAGAGGGAGGTCATGAGTAAAAAGCTACAGCGTTCGTCGGTTGCTAGACATGTGATCTGAGCCAGCATTCCTAGGAAAGGAGGTTCCTCACACAAATGTGTGCACGATTCAGCCCCCAGCAGGTCAGCCACGCCGTGGAAAGAGGCTGCGGATGTGTTCGTGCCCGCGAATCAGCGGTGAAGTCGTCTATCGCTCAGTCGACGGCCGCCTGCGCGGGCCCCGCTTTTGGTGGGGGGCCTGCTCGACGGCAGCCGGTCCCACCTCAAGGTGCTGAGGCGCTGGCATTTACAGGGCGACGAACCATGAACACTCGTGGAACGCGGCCTGGACTTTCGCCGACGTTTTACCGCTGGGCCGAACCCTCGCTGACTGTTCAGCCCCTTGGCACTGGCAGGCCCCTCGCGATTTCCGCCGTGTACCGTGGGCCGGACTTTCCGAGAGCCTGCAGTTCCTCTCCAGATACAGACGGTGTTCTCCAGCCACGTAAGTCGATGACAATGCTTGACTTATTAGCCATGGAACCGGCCAAAGCTGCACCGATCCCTGAGAGGAACCGGAAAGGAAGGCTGCCATCGATCGGCTGGCCAAGCTGCTCGTGAAGTTCAATGCCTAGAGCGTCTAGCGGAATGGAAACCGTTGAGGCCAGCCAGTCGCTGGCCGATTCGTCGTGAGAGTCATTTACGAACACGGCGACAGAGAAGCGCAGAGCGGTCAGTCGGCTGAAGCCCTGAGCCCGACCGTCCTCGAGGCTCTGCTCGACTGCTCTCAGGTCGCCGAGCCGGCTCCCGTCACGAGTCCGATCTTGAGCCGCCAGATGACCCGAAGACAAGGCAAGCGCCAACGCGAGCAACGGTAGCAGCATTCTTGATCTCAACTGGCACCTCCAAGATCAGGCCGTCGGCACTCGCAGGGTCAGCTCCTCGGACCCAGTTCTAGGACAAGGGCCCGGATGTCGCGAGACTTCTCGATCCAGTAGATGGCGGCGATGCCCGCGTGGTTTGGCGAGAATCTGTGCTGCCCCGCGCTGGAACCGGGCGAGCCGGTCTGGGTCTGATGCGAAAGCGTCCGGGAGGATCTTCAGGGCGACATCGCGGTGGAGTTGGGTGTCGGTGGCCCGACAGACCTGCCCCATGCCCCCCTCGCCGATGAGGGCGGTCGCGTCGTAGTTCCCGAGGCGGTCACCGACGTTCAGAGCCATGCGCTGTTGGGGTCGAGCCGACGGGGCATTGTACGCCGAGCCGACAGGCGGCTCCAGCCGTTGCCCAGAATGGCGCTTGCCAGCGGGCCGCCTTCTAGCAGAACTTCGTGGGCCGGTCCGACTCAGGAACGGTTCTGCTGGCTGACGATCTCGAGCAAGACCGAACCCGCGCCTGTAACCCGAGAACGTAGATAGCTCGGACGGGCCCATGCGCGCCGAACGAGACCGGCTGCGTTTGATCCCGTTCTTGATCCCGTTCGAGGCGGATTCCAGCGGCTCGAGCGGTTCGAGCGGCAAGGTTGCGTCTGGCCGTAAACAGCTCTGCCGAAGAGATTTGCCCGTCGTTACTGAGCTAACCGTGAAAGTGCGTTGGCGGACTCAAAATCCAGTGAGGTTCACCCCTCGTGTCGGTTCGAGTCCGACCTCCGGCACCACCTATCTCACATGCTGGGAAAGTTTTACAGAGATCACGCGACGACGTGCTCGACCTAGCAGATCGGCTGACTTACTCAAACACTTACTCACTTCCGAAACGGGACAACAGTGCGTGGGCCACTTCTGTCTCCTGCGTGAAAGCGAGAGAGCCGTTGCGCCGCGTCGGTGAGCATGCGTTCATCGACGATGGCGTACCGACGGTAGATCGACTCCGTCTTGTGGCCCACCATCGCCATCGCAGCGGATCGGGGGACCCCCGCCCGTTCGAGGTTGCGCACGGCCGTTCGGCGGAAGTCGTGGGGGATCTTGGCGACGCCCGTCTTGACGCATGCGGACCGCCACGCGGTGTAGAAATCCTTTATCGGCTTCCCTTGGCGGTGAAAGATCCACGGGACGACCTGGTTGGTTGCTTTCTCCACTGCCGTCGTATGCACCCGCTGCGCCTGGAGGATCTCTCGGAGTTCGGACGTAAACGGAAACATGCGGCCTGAGTGATTCTTGTCTTCACCGGGTTCGATCCGAAGCCGGAGGTCACGGGCGTTCAGCGACTGAACTTTGTGCCGCATTGGGGTCAGCACGTTCTTCGCAGAGGCGGCCAGAAGTGTCCGCTACGTGCTCGCGTCATCACGGCCCGACGAGGATGAATGCGGCCTGGAATTGCATCAGTTACGGCCTCCCCACTGGGTGGTGTGGCCTCGCGGCGGCGGTTCTGAACGACGGCGACCAGACGCTCGTGACGCTGGCGACGGCCCTCGCCACGGTCCGCTCACCGTAGGTCCGACCATCGACACCGTGGACGACGTCCCACTTCAGGCGATACAGGCGCGAGACGCGAAACAGGCGATCGATCCGGTGCGCGTCCCGCCCCGTCCAGAAGGCCAGCCGCGTACAGAGCGCGAGATCCGCCTCGCTCTGGGAGGGATAGCCGTCAGACCAGTCCCCGCGCCACAAACGCGCGAACTTGGCGCCGTTCGAGGCCCCCATCGCCCGATGCAGGAGCTGCGTGTCAGTCAGCGCCAGTGACGCGTGTGCCAGGTGCGGCGTCTGCCGACCTACAGACCCGATCGCGGCGTCAGGCGGTCGCGGGCGGTGTCGGGCATGCCATGCCGCGAGTACATCGGCCCGGTCCTGGACGGTGCGCGGCGTGCCGGGCAGATGGTGACCCGTGACGGCGAAGAACCGCGCGCTGTCGTACACCTCGACGCCGAGATCGCCGCGTCGACGCCACCCGGCGGGCAACCGGCCCAGCGCGAGCACGTGGAGGCCACACTCGCTGGGCGAGATCTCCGTGTAGGTCTGCAGCTCACGTACCACTGCCAGCGCGGACGGCGCGATCACGCCCGTGTCGGGGTGGCGGCACCCATCCAGGTCCACGCCGACGATCGGGGGCGTCAGTTGTAGCCCGATCCCGTCGTAGCCGCCACGGCGGTAGGCAGCGACGGCGTCCCCGAAGGTCGCCCACGTGGCGGGATCGGCACACGACGCGGCGTGCCCCGTACGCGGATCGCAGGGGAGCTTGGCCCGGCGGGCGCCGTCGCGAATGGAGCGCCACGCCACCCACGCCAGCTGCCGGCGCAGCGCCTCTGGCACGCTCTCAAGCGCGGGCGGCTGTGTGACGGCGACCCTGATCGCTGTACGCGTCCGCGTCATGTCGTTCGCCGTGTTAAACACAGGGTTAAACACAGAGGGGGTAGGCATGGCTTCGCGCGTGATCTCGCTCCACGACGGCTGCGCCTCCTCGCCAGCGTGCTGCTCGGGCTTGACCGTGGTGCGTGGACACGTGGCCGTCGTGCACTGCCTGCCACGGCGGGTTGGTCTCCTCCGCACCCTTGCTGAAGGGTTCCTGACACGTTGGTGACGGGATCGGTGAATGGTTGCTCGGCCGCATTCGCCCCATGCCTTCGCGCTGAATCGCTCCTGGTGAAGGGTCTGAAGGGGTTCTCCTTAGTGGAGAGAGAAAGCGAGGGATATATATAGGAAGGGATAGGCGTCCCAACCCTTCACACCCTTCACCCCTCATGGCGCCTTCCTCAGGCCCACGCCGCGTCGACTGAGCGATAGACGACTTCACCGCTGATTCGCGGGCACGAAACGGCGTGGCTGACCTGCTGGGGGCTGAATCGTGCACACATTTGTGTGAGGAACCATATATAGGAAGGGATAGGCGTCCCAACCCTTCACACCCTTCACCCCTCATGGCGCCTTCCTCAGGCCCAGTGATCTTGCCTGGGAAAAGTGGACAGGTTGATTATGCTGCACACTGCACCTGTCGAGCATGCCTCCTTTCAAAGGTGTTGGGGCTGACGTATCCCAGGGACGAGTGCAGGCGGTGGGGATTATAGAAGCCCTCGATGTACTCCGCGACGGCGTCCTTGGTCCTGCGTCGCGTCGACCACGGCTGGCGGTGGATGAGCTCGGTCTTGAGCGTCCCGAAGAAGCTCTCGGTGACGGCGTTATCCCAGCAGTCGCCCTTCCGACTCATCGAGCAGACGATCTGGTGGTCGTGCAGGACGCGCTGGTACGCGTCGGCGGCATACTGGCACCCTCGGTCCGAATGATGGACGAGGCCGGCCGCTGGGACGCGCCTCCCCAGCGCCATGTGCAACGCCTCGAGCGCCAGCTCCGCCCGCAGGTGCGGCTGGATGGCCCACCCCACCACGCGCCGCGAGAACAGGTCGAGCACGACGGCAAGATACAGCCACCCCTCCCACGTCCAGAGGTAGGTGATGTCGGTGCTCCAGCGCTCGTTCGGCTGTGCGGCGTCGAAGTCACGGGCGAGCACGTTGGGCGCAACCGGATGTTGGTGGGCACTGTCCGTGGTACGCCGGAACCGCTTGCAGGGCAGGCCGATCAGGCCCATGGCCCGCAGCAGTCTGGCGACTCGCTCCCGGCCAACGGTGAACCCGTCCTGCCTGAGCTGCTCGTAGATCCGCGGGCTTCCGTAGGTCCCCCGACTCGCGGCATGGATCGCCCGGATCCGGGCTGTCAGCTGGACGTCTTCACGGTGCCGTCGGCTCGGCGGGCGCTTCGCCCATGCGTAGTAGCCACTGCGGGTGACCTGGAGCACCCGACAGAGAGACCGCACCGCATGGGTGGCCTTCTCCGCATGAACAAACGCGAACCTCACGCCTGTTCCTTCGCGAAGAAGGCCGCCGCCTTTTTTAAGATCGTTCGCTCCTCTCGCAGGACGCGCACTTCGCGGCGCAGCGTTCGGAGTTCCTCGAGTTCCTCGGTGGTCAGCGCGCCGGTCGGATTGTGGCCGTGGTCGATCTCGTACTGCTGCACCCATCGCCGCAACGCCGACTCGGTCAGGTCCAACTCCCGTGCCACCTGGCCGATGCTGCGGTCACCCTGCTTGCACAGCCGGACCGCTTCCTGTTTGAACTCCACCGTGAATCGTCGTCGTCTCCGTTGGGCCATGAACACCTCCCGGCGCATTCTCGCGCCTTGTGGGGTGTCCACCCAACCCAGGCAAGCTCAAGGTGGGTGTCCAGACTTGAAGGGGGTCTGTCGCATAGGGCCCCTCAAACAGGACACGGGGCCTGCCGGCGTTGAACGTTGGATCCGCGGCAATCTCCACTGCCAACAACTGGTTCCCATTCCGAAAGAACAGCTCCTCACCATCGCGGGCCCACACGGGCTCCGTCCCAGGCCCGGTGGAGATCGGAATGACCTCGCCGCCATCTGGAAACGGTTGGACGAACACCCGAGCTTCTCCCGTCCGGTTGGACACATACGCCAGCCACTTCCCGTCCGGGGACAGCCGGGGCGCTCGTTCGATGAAACTCGTGGACAGAAACGGCACGGGCTCGCCGCCAAGACGCAACATCCACAGATCGATGTCGTCGCCGTCCGCGTCGTAATACACGAGCGTCTGGCCGTCGCCAGACCATCCTCCGGGTACCTTGACCCCGCTACTCGTCACCAGCAGCACAACCTCGTCGCTCAGGTCCACCGGCCGCGAATACAAGTCGGCTTGGGTGGGGCGCACGCCTGACGAGAACGTGACGCTCGTCCCGTCAGGTGTCCACACCGGCATCACGTTGAGACCGCTCTCGGTCACCCGGATGTCAAACCCGTCTTCGAGGTCCCGAATCCAGATGTCGCCGAGGTCCGTGTTGTCAGCGTCGCTCAGTGCGGCAGCCACCCTGGTGGCATCAGGCGACAGCCGCGGATATCCATAGGTGTCCCAGTCCGGGATCGCCGAAGTCACCTCGCCTTGCCGACTCACCCATACGAGCGATGACGACCCCGACCCTCTTCCGACCCCCCCTACACCCCCCGTGCGGGGGACGTAGACCAGGGCCCCGGTGCTCGCCAGGTCAAAGTGCGCCGCACCGGTGGCGAATGAGTCCGCGACACCTTCCACCAGGGGGACAGGACCGCCAGTGACCACCCGAGCGTCGACGTCGAAAGGTGCCGCGTGCAACACCCCATCCAGGAGATACACCAAGTGTCCCGTGGATATGTAGCGGGCATCCCGACCGCGTTCAATGACCACCGTCCGCTCGCCGGTCACGGTCGACTGCACCACGACCTGTGCCTCGTTCCAGGACCCGATACCGGCTCCGAGGGTATACAGCACCCACTCCCCGTTCGGTAACATTTGGGGGCCGTGCGCGACTTCACCCTCGGCGACAGTGATAATGACCTCCGGTGTTCCACCGGTCCCGAGCACACGCCAAATGCCATTCTCTCCTTGTCCAAACAGAATCGTTTCGTCGTCACCCCAACTTGCGCCCATTGGGTTCTCCGCGGCGCAGAGGGTCACCGCGGCGCCGCCACTCATCGCTACCTTCCGCAGTTGACCACCCGCCCAGAACCCGATCCACTCGCCGTCGGAGGAAATGAACGGGCTCCGCGCACCGTCGGCGGCGGCAGTAATGGCGGTCGCCAGCAGCTCGTCTAAGTCCCTCCGATACAGTTGTCCGTCGGCCTCGTAGACAAGCCGAGTGCCATCCGGGGATAACGCCACCAGATGGCGCCCTACGCGGGTGAACGACTGATCCGCCCCGAGGGATAGGGAAAACCGCGAAACCGGAGCTGCTGACGGCGGACCTGGGCGCGTCAAGTTCCACACAGCGAGGGCCGTGACAACGATGGCCATCACAAGAATGCTGAGAGCGGCCACCGGTCGCTGCCAGAACTGCGACGGCTGGGTGACTGCTTCTGATGGCGTAACGGCCGTCGTGTCGAACGCGCCCTCGATGGCCAACCGCAGATCAGCCGCGTCGTGAACACGCTGCCTCGGATCCTTCGCCAAGCAACGGCGCAGATAGGTGGCAAGCACCGGTGAGAGTTCGCCGGGTAGATTCTCCCAGTCGGGTTCGCGCTCGATCACTCTCGCCAGCGTCGTCGAGACGTCGTCACCGCTAAACGGCTTCCGCCCGGTGAGCACCTCGTAGAGCACCACACCAAACGCCCATACATCTGCCCGCTTATCGACGACCTTCCCCTTCGCCTGCTCGGGACTCATATACGCCGCCGTCCCGATCACCATCCCCATCTGGGTCGCCGCCGCCGTCAGCGAGATGGTCGGCGACTCCGACGCACTGGCCCCGCTCGCCTCCGGCTGGAACGCCTTCGCCAACCCAAAGTCCAGCACCTTCACCGTGCCGTCGGCCTTCACCTTCACGTTGGCCGGTTTCAGGTCGCGGTGGATGACCCCCTGCTCATGCGCCGCTTCGAGGGCTTCGGCGATCTGCTTCGCGATGGGGAGCGCCTCGTCAACCGGAATCGGCCCCTCGGCGATGCGATCCGCCAAGGTCGGCCCTTCGACGAGTTCGAGCACCAGCGCCTTGGTGCCCTCGGCTTCTTCCAGCCCGTAGATGTGCCCGATGTTCGGGTGGTTCAGCGAGGCGAGGACTTTGGCTTCGCGCTCGAAGCGGGCCAGGCGGTCAGGGTCGGCGGTGAACGCCTCGGGGAGGACTTTGAGCGCCACGTCCCGGTCGAGCTTGGTGTCGCGGGCGCGGTAGACCTCGCCCATCCCGCCGGCGCCGATCTGGGCGGTGACAGTGTAGGGACCGAGCGTGGTGCCGGGAGTTAGGGGCATGGCTACGGAACGGGGACGCGCTCGAGGAGCTCTTGATCCCAATTGAGGACGACGTTGAGGTGTAGAGACGGCGTGTTCTCGCCGACCTCCGCGGCGGCCTTGATCATCAGGAACCGTCCGTCTGGAGCCACGTCGTAGGTACGGCCGAGCGCTTGGAAGTACGGTCCTTCAAAGAGCATCCTAGGCGTTCCCCGGCTGAAGCTTGGGGTGGTCTGCATGGGCACGACCATGAACTGGTTGTCCGCCCAATAGAAGAGTTCGTCGCCAGTGCGCGACCAGGCAGGGTGTCGGCCCCCTGCAATCGAGATCGTCGATCGCTCGGCCTGCGCGTCAGGGTACGCGTAGACATAGATCTCAAACTGTCCTGTTTCGTCCGACTCGAACGCCAGCCATTCACCGTCGGGCGAGACGTCGCCTTCTCCTTCGTTGAACTCGGTGCCAAGCAAGGTTTGCGGGGGAGCGCCACCGTCGAGCGCCATGGTGACGAGATCGGTGCCACGGCCCGGCGTGAGGTCCATCGCGACCACGTGGGTCTCAGTGACATCAGAGACGCCCAGGCTGACGCCCAGGCGTTCAACGGGTCCCGTCCCATCCGCGAGCCTCGCAAGGACACCAGTCTCCCCGCCAATTAATGGGTTCCTCTCAGGGATCGGTGCAGCTTTGGCCGGTTCCATGGCTAATAAGTCAAGCATTGTCATCGACTTACGTGGCTGGAGAACACCGTCTGTATCTGGAGAGGAACTGCAGGCTCTCGGAAAGTCCGGCCCACGGTACACGGCGGAAATCGCGAGGGGCCTGCCAGTGCCAAGGGGCTGAACAGTCAGCGAGGGTTCGGCCCAGCGGTAAAACGTCGGCGAAAGTCCAGGCCGCGTTCCACGAGTGTTCATGGTTCGTCGCCCTGTAAATGCCAGCGCCTCAGCACCTTGAGGTGGGACCGGCTGCCGTCGAGCAGGCCCCCCACCAAAAGCGGGGCCCGCGCAGGCGGCCGTCGACTGAGCGATAGACGACTTCACCGCTGATTCGCGGGCACGAACACATCCGCAGCCTCTTTCCACGGCGTGGCTGACCTGCTGGGGGCTGAATCGTGCACACATTTGTGTGAGGAACCAATTAATGAGACATAGTGAGCTTGCCTGGGTTGGGTGGACACCCCACAAGGCGCGAGAATGCGCCGGGAGGTGTTCATGGCCCAACGGAGACGACGACGATTCACGGTGGAGTTCAAACAGGGAGCGGTCCGGCTGTGCAAGCAGGGTGACCGCAGCATCGGCCAGGTGGCACGGGAGTTGGACCTGACCGAGTCGGCGTTGCGGCGATGGGTGCAGCAGTACGAGATCGACCACGGCCACAATCCGACCGGCGCGCTGACCACCGAGGAACTCGAGGAACTCCGAACGCTGCGCCGCGAAGTGCGCGTCCTGCGAGAGGAGCGAACGATCTTAAAAAAGGCGGCGGCCTTCTTCGCGAAGGAACAGGCGTGAGGTTCGCGTTTGTTCATGCGGAGAAGGCCACCCATGCGGTGCGGTCTCTCTGTCGGGTGCTCCAGGTCACCCGCAGTGGCTACTACGCATGGGCGAAGCGCCCGCCGAGCCGACGGCACCGTGAAGACGTCCAGCTGACAGCCCGGATCCGGGCGATCCATGCCGCGAGTCGGGGGACCTACGGAAGCCCGCGGATCTACGAGCAGCTCAGGCAGGACGGGTTCACCGTTGGCCGGGAGCGAGTCGCCAGACTGCTGCGGGCCATGGGCCTGATCGGCCTGCCCTGCAAGCGGTTCCGGCGTACCACGGACAGTGCCCACCAACATCCGGTTGCGCCCAACGTGCTCGCCCGTGACTTCGACGCCGCACAGCCGAACGAGCGCTGGAGCACCGACATCACCTACCTCTGGACGTGGGAGGGGTGGCTGTATCTTGCCGTCGTGCTCGACCTGTTCTCGCGGCGCGTGGTGGGGTGGGCCATCCAGCCGCACCTGCGGGCGGAGCTGGCGCTCGAGGCGTTGCACATGGCGCTGGGGAGGCGCGTCCCAGCGGCCGGCCTCGTCCATCATTCGGACCGAGGGTGCCAGTATGCCGCCGACGCGTACCAGCGCGTCCTGCACGACCACCAGATCGTCTGCTCGATGAGTCGGAAGGGCGACTGCTGGGATAACGCCGTCACCGAGAGCTTCTTCGGGACGCTCAAGACCGAGCTCATCCACCGCCAGCCGTGGTCGACGCGACGCAGGACCAAGGACGCCGTCGCGGAGTACATCGAGGGCTTCTATAATCCCCACCGCCTGCACTCGTCCCTGGGATACGTCAGCCCCAACACCTTTGAAAGGAGGCATGCTCGACAGGTGCAGTGTGCAGCATAATCAACCTGTCCACTTTTCCCAGGCAAGATCAATAGACCACCTGTTGCCCATCGGGGGTCCAGTGCGGCCGGGCGTTCGATGTGTCGCTGGTGAGCCGGGTGAGCGTCTCATCGGCAAGGTCCCAGACCCAGACGTCAGTCGCTTCGCCCTGAATGTCGACCGCGACCCGCGTGCCATCGGGGGAGATGCGTGGGTACCTGTAGCCGCGCAGTGGCGCCGCCGCGATCGGCTCTTCCTGACCGTTGCGGTCGACCCAGACCAGGGACCGTGGCACGACTCCACCGGCCGCCCCCGTTTCATACACCAGCCGCCCGTTGTCGGAGAGCGTGTAGGCGGCGGCGCCGTTCGGTCTGACCCTGACCCCGTCGAGCACCGGGACAGGGGTGCCCGTCGCGGTGAACGACGTAGCGTCGAACGGTATGGCGCGTAGCGCCCCGTCCTCAGCGGCGTAGACCAAGTGTCCGGTCGTGACGTACTGAGGGCTGACGCCGGGGAGTCCGAGCCGCGTCACCTGCCGAGTGTCAAGATCGAGCACAGCGAGCTGCCCGGTGCTGAGCGGCGCGCCTGTGCCGATCACGAACACCACGGCGTCATGGTCGGGAATGATGGACGGCCAGGTGTGGCTCGCCTCACCGCGTTCGCGATCGAGCGTCGTGAGCGGCTCAGGCTCTCCGCCGTCTTCAGACACACGGAATAACCCGGCGCCGGCTGTTCCGAATACGATCTGACCGTCGGTGCCCCAGGCGGCGCCTCGAATTTCGCTCTTGGCCTCGGTCACCGTCTCGGGCTGTCCGCCGAACGTGGCCACCTTCTGAAGGGTTGTCGAGTCGGGGAAGGTCATGAACCCCACCCACTGGCCATCTGGTGAGAAGAAGGGGGATAGACCGTCATCGCCACCACGCATGGGCATGTGAGCTTGCCTGGGTTGGGTGGACACCCCACAAGGCGCGAGAATGCGCCGGGAGGTGTTCATGGCCCAACGGAGACGACGACGATTCACGGTGGAGTTCAAACAGGAAGCGGTCCGGCTGTGCAAGCAGGGTGACCGCAGCATCGGCCAGGTGGCACGGGAGTTGGACCTGACCGAGTCGGCGTTGCGGCGATGGGTGCAGCAGTACGAGATCGACCACGGCCACAATCCGACCGGCGCGCTGACCACCGAGGAACTCGAGGAACTCCGAACGCTGCGCCGCGAAGTGCGCGTCCTGCGAGAGGAGCGAACGATCTTAAAAAAGGCGGCGGCCTTCTTCGCGAAGGAACAGGCGTGAGGTTCGCGTTTGTTCATGCGGAGAAGGCCACCCATGCGGTGCGGTCTCTCTGTCGGGTGCTCCAGGTCACCCGCAGTGGCTACTACGCATGGGCGAAGCGCCCGCCGAGCCGACGGCACCGTGAAGACGTCCAGCTGACAGCCCGGATCCGGGCGATCCATGCCGCGAGTCGGGGGACCTACGGAAGCCCGCGGATCTACGAGCAGCTCAGGCAGGACGGGTTCACCGTTGGCCGGGAGCGAGTCGCCAGACTGCTGCGGGCCATGGGCCTGATCGGCCTGCCCTGCAAGCGGTTCCGGCGTACCACGGACAGTGCCCACCAACATCCGGTTGCGCCCAACGTGCTCGCCCGTGACTTCGACGCCGCACAGCCGAACGAGCGCTGGAGCACCGACATCACCTACCTCTGGACGTGGGAGGGGTGGCTGTATCTTGCCGTCGTGCTCGACCTGTTCTCGCGGCGCGTGGTGGGGTGGGCCATCCAGCCGCACCTGCGGGCGGAGCTGGCGCTCGAGGCGTTGCACATGGCGCTGGGGAGGCGCGTCCCAGCGGCCGGCCTCGTCCATCATTCGGACCGAGGGTGCCAGTATGCCGCCGACGCGTACCAGCGCGTCCTGCACGACCACCAGATCGTCTGCTCGATGAGTCGGAAGGGCGACTGCTGGGATAACGCCGTCACCGAGAGCTTCTTCGGGACGCTCAAGACCGAGCTCATCCACCGCCAGCCGTGGTCGACGCGACGCAGGACCAAGGACGCCGTCGCGGAGTACCTCGAGGGCTTCTATAATCCCCACCGCCTGCACTCGTCCCTGGGATACGTCAGCCCCAACACCTTTGAAAGGAGGCATGCTCGACAGGTGCAGTGTGCAGCATAATCAACCTGTCCACTTTTCCCAGGCAAGATCACATGACGTCGAGCTCGTCGATGCGACGCAGATACAGTCCACCCGTGATTCCGCCTGAGGTACCCCTATAGGCGACCTGCGTGCCGTCAGAGGAAATCGCGAACTCCCGACCAGGTCCTGCGGCGTAGGAGGCAGGTGTGACCCAGGCAAACCGCATCACCTCTGCCGGGACGACGTCCGCGCGCGTCGCGATCCAGACGACGAAGCCCGTCATCACGGCGAACATCAGCCCCAGCGCGACGGCCGGTGCGGGTCGTTGCCAGACTGCCAAGTCGGGCGGCGCGGTCGGCTCGATCGGTGAGGTGGTTGTTGTCTCGAACGCACCCTCGAGCGCCAGGCGCATATCGCCGATGTCGCGCATGCGCTGTCGCGGGTCCTTCTCGAGACAGCGTTTCAAATAGGTGTGCAGGACGGGAGACAGCTCTTTCGGCAACCGCTCCCAGGCGGGTTCCGCCCGCATGACATCGGCCAGCGTGAGCGACACGTCCTCGATCTCGAAGACACGCCTCCCCGTCAGCATCTCGTAGAAGACACAGCCGAACGCCCAGATGTCGGCACGCCGGTCTACCGGCTTCCCCCGTGCCTGTTCCGGCGACATATACGCCGCCGTCCCCATGATCACGCCCATCTGCGTCGCGGCAGCGGTAAGCGTCGGCGACTGACTAGGATCGCCCTCGGGCGTCGTATCGAGCGCCTTCGCCAACCCGAAGTCCAAGACCTTGACCGTCTCGTCCTCGCGCACCTTGATGTTCGCGGGCTTCAGGTCGCGATGGATGACCCCGGCTTCATGCGCGGCCTCCAGCGCCTCCGTGATCTGCTTGGCAATCGGCAGTGCCTCATCCAGCGGGATCGGCCCCTTGGCGATCCGGTCGGCGAGCGTCGGGCCTTCGACCAACTCCAAGACCAGCGCTTGGGTGTCGTCGCTCTTCTCGATGCCGTAGATGGCGGCGATCCCCGGATGGTTGAGGCTGGCGAGCACTTGCGCCTCCCGCTGGAACCGGGCGAGCCGGTCCGGGTCAGCGGCGAACGCGTCGGGGAGGATCTTCAGCGCGACGTCGCGGCCCAACTGGGTGTCGGTGGCGCGATAGACCTGGCCCATGCCGCCCTCGCCGATGAGGGCGATGACGTTGTAGTGCCCCAGCCGGGAGCCGACCTGGAGGGCCATCTGTCTGTCTATCGGGTGGTCTTGACGCCGCGACTCATTCTACGCCCGGCCCGCCCCACCGGAGCCCTCTCGGCTGTCTGAGCGGCGTGCGTGTCGCACTGCGTGGCCCCAACACCCGGGGCGCCGTGAAGCCCACGGAGCACCCGAACGACGGGTTTCTAGCGGGTGGTCACGTTGCTAGTGGGCGGGGCGGTTCACCGACGGTTTAGGGCCATCGCTGTCTTCCACGCATCACTAACGGGACCGGCCTTCGGCCGCACGGTCCACGGCAGCTCGGATGACGGCGATGAGTTCGGTCGGATCTGCCCCGAGCTGGCCATCTTCCACCAGCGTGAGGTTGAATGACCGAATCACGTGGAAGGCGTTCATATGTTGGCCGACACGTCGGTTTCTGGCGACGTCTGGGACCTCCGAGATCGACATGGACCAATTCTCATGCGGGTTCTCCGATCGGAAGAGCAACATCTCGTCGATGATCGCCAGAACACCTGTACAGGTACGGGAGAAAGTGCCCCCTCGATGATCGTGAGCGACCTGCCAGGCTGATCCAGGATCGGTTGAACTGAGCAATTCGAGAGGGTCTGGAGCGAAATCGGCTCTGAGTTGGCGAATCAGTTTGGACCGAAAGTCGACATTCACTGCCTTGCGCACACGCTCAGGTTCGCGAGCGTCGTAAACCTCAAATGTGAACCATTCACCGGTCATAAAATCGTTGGGGTCGTAGACGTACATGCCGCTGTAGGCTTCGTCGATAAACGTCATGTCGTAGTTGCGAAACGAGAACTCGGTAACACGGCGTCCCGGATGGATCGGCTTCAACAATTCCTCTTCGCGATACACCCGGAGGTCCATGAACTCTGCCTTGAATTCAATCTCCTGATGAGGCGGCACATAGAGCAGCGGCGATCGTGTGGCGCCAGCGACATATCCGGCGGCGAACGCCGTCGCAGCCGTGGCCCACTTGCTTCCCGCAGTGCTGCCAAACTCAGGCTTGACCTCGAACGTGATCGTGCGGTCCAGCCAGTTCGCTGCGACCCTCGCCCACTCATAGAACGGTGCATCGAGAGCTAGGGCGGGATCGTCCATCTTCTCGCCCCGCCGAGACAATCGATTCCGCGCTTGAACGAGATCCCGCCGAATGTGAAGTCTCCCAAGGTGAACCGGGGTTATTGCAGTGATGGTGAATTGCCCGGCATCGATCTCGTACGAGTCATCGTCAATGGACGGTTCCAAGATCTTGGCCTTGAGTAGCTCGATGGGCAACCGGTCCTCGACGACTGGGAGCGGCTCGCCTGACGGATCAGGTTCGTCGTACTGGCTGAGGTTGCTGTCTGCAATGACGTCGCGGAGGACCTGCACGGGGACGGCTCCAGCGATACCGCCTACCACGAACGTGTTGATGCCGACGACCGCCCCATCGCGACCGACTAACGGCCCACCAGAGTTCCCCGGTTCCAGCAAGAAGTCTCCGAGCAAGGCGTGCTCCTCGACTTTCGAGATGATGCCTTGAGTGATGAGGAATGCCTGGTTGAGCGGAGATCCGAAGGCCACGACCGGACTACCAGGCCGCACTGATTCATGTTCCCCAGTTGAAAGGGAGAGCGGCTGACGGCCCTGCACGGCCGAGGTGTTCACCTTGAGGATTGCGACATCGTACTTGGGACTGAGCGCGGCCACCTGAGCCTCTACCTTGAGGCCGCCAGCGAATTGCACGGCGAGGTACCGTGAGTTTCTCACCACATGGTGATTCGTCGCGACGAACCCGTCGTCGGTGATCAAAAAGCCTGAGCCGTGACCGCGATCAGTGAAGATCTTGGCGATTGATCGGTTCATGAAGTCATAAAGATTTGTGTAGTCGTACGCGACCGCCTGAGCCGTTGTCTGTGCGGCGACCGGCGCTAGCATGAGCACGCTCAAGAGAGGCGCGACGACGCATCGAACCGCCATGTGGATTTCTCCCTTGAGCCCCGGTAGCTCGCTAACTGGCAATCTGTCGAGCCGAGCCGCACGCCGACGCAGACCCGCGCATGGCCCCTCCCTGTGGGGGTGGAACGTGAGGCTGATTATGCCACCGGCCGGGGCTGATCACGGCCTCGGATGGGCAGACGGTGTGCAACGAGCGGACAGGAGCACCAGCCCTACCGCCGGCGCGCCCGGCTCCGCAGGCCGAACCAGACCTGGACCCCCGTGTAGAACAGCGCCGGCAGCGCGGTCACCGGCGATCCAATTCTCAGATGGGAGGCGACAGCGCCAATCGTGATGATCGTGAGGGCACCGGCCGCCCACACCGCGACGGGACGCACAAGCACGCCGACTGCACAGGCGAGCTGCACGGCCGCGGTCAAGTAGATGAGTGCTGGCGGGAGGTCGAATCGCTGGGACAAGGTCTGGCCGTTGTATTCGAGGAACGCAACCACTGGCCCGCCGACGGCATACGACACGGCGAGGAAGCCCGCCGCGGCCCGAACGAGGCGATCACCTGCCACCACTGGAATGCCGGTGGGTTAGCTCGGGGGCGCTGTCTCCGGGAAGTTCATGCGGCGGCGGAGGGCCTGGAAGCGGGGGTCGGGCCGAGCCGTGCTGTCCGTCAAAACCACACGCCCCCCGGCCACCGACACTGACTATGCCGACTGCAAGGACGATGCAGAGTCACGCGCGTACTGCGCAAAGCTTCTCGGATCGCGCCCAGTTACCTGCTTGATGTCGTCTGTGATGCGGCTCGCCTGATCCTCGCGAAAGTACCGCTCTAGATCGAGCATCCGATCCGCCAACGCCTCAGGCAGGCCCTCCGCAACCATCGCCTGCTTCAAATCCGACGAGGGACGGCTGACGTGACTGATCGAGCGTCCAAGCACTTTTGTCAATTCGTTCGCAAGCTCGTCATAGGACAGCGCCTCTGGTCCGGTCAATGTGTAGGCTTTCCCCGCGTGGGTAGGCTCAGTCAGCGATGCCACCGCCGCTGCCGCAATGTCACGCACATCCACATGGCTGACCTTCGCGTCGCCGCTGGCGCTGTAGCACGCTCCTTCAGCCCTGATCGTCGCGCCCATGAACGTCACGACGTTCTGCATGAAGCTGTTCGGGCGGAGAAAGGTCCATGTCAGGCTGCTCGATTCAATCGCCTTCTCGACGGGCCGATGAACCTTCGCCAGGCTGTACGTCTCTTCGGTCGCTCCCATGACGGACTGCTTCACGATGTGTCGCACCCCGGCCGCCTCCGCGGCTTCAACAGCGTTGAGTTCGTACTGCGTCTGGTTCAGTACGTTTGGCCCGAGTAAAAACAGTTGGCTCTTCCGGCTTTCGGGTGGCTATCTCAACACCTCGTGGAGGACAAGCGTGGGTCGCGGTAGCATCCCACCATGCAAGACCGTGACTTGTACGCCAAGCTTCTCGGCCTCGAACCGCCGTGGGAAGTCGTCGATGTGGGCCTCTCGATGGAGGACCACTCAGTGCAGGTCTTTGTGGCCCTCCGGGCGGATGCGCCGGCGCCGTGCCCGGAGGGCAGCGAGCGCTGCTCGCGCCATGACACCCGGACGCGGTCGTGGCGGCACCTGGACACGATGCAATACAAGACCCTGCTCGTGGCGGAGATTCCCCGGATCGATTGTCCGACGCATGGCATCAGGCAGGTGAAGGTGCCCTGGGCGGCTCCCCGGTCTCGCTTCACCGCCCTCTTCGAGTGTCTGGTCATCGAGTGGCTGCAGCACGCCAGCATCAAAGCCGTCGCCGAGCTGCTCGCCCTGACCTGGGACCAGGTGGCGGGCATCATGGAGCGCGCGGTGGACCGAGGGCTCGCCCGCCGCAAGCGCTCGGTGCCCAAGGTCGTGGGCGTCGATGAGACCTCGTTCCAGAAGCGGCACGAATACGTGACCGTTGTCTGTGATCCCGTGCGGGCGGTGGTCCTCTTTGTCGCAGATGGCCGCTCGGCGGACTCGCTCAGCGGCTTCTTCGACCCGCTCACCACCGCCGAACGAGCCCGCATCGAGGCGGTCGCGATGGACATGTCGGGCGCCTACCTGAGCGCGGTCACCCGAGCGTTGGGGCCACACGCGCACGAGCGGATTGTCTTCGACAAGTACCACCTCGCCAGCCTGCTGGGCGATGCGGTGAACAAGGTCCGTCGTGACGAGCACAAAACGCTGCTCGAGAACCACGACGAGCGCCTCAAGGGCACACGGCATCTCTTCCTCATGAACCCCTGGAACATGTCGCGGGCACAGGCGGCCGAGCTAACGCAGCTCAAATCCAGCAACCTCAAGGTCGCCCGCGCCTGGGCCATCAAGGAAACGTTCATGGACGCCTTCGCGTTTCGCCAACCCCAACGGGCGGAGCGGGCGCTGAAGGCGGTGCTCACCTGGATGGCCCGCTCGCGCCTGGCACCCATGGTCCGAGTCGCACGGACCGTCCGACGACATTTCGCCGGGGTCATCAACGCCATCATCAGCGGCATCACGAACGCGACCGCCGAGGCCCTCAACTCACGCATCCAGTGGATCAAGAAACAGGCCGCAGGGTTTCGGAGCCGGGAGCGGTTCCGCAAGGCTATCTACTTCCATCTCGGAGGCCTGGACTTGTACCCGGATGAGGCACGTGCTCATGCCCACCCGAATCCCTGAAGCGCCAAACAGTTTGTCGCATCCCTGCAACGCCGCACGAAGCGTTTCCGGGCGGCTGTAGTCAATGATGACAGTGTCGATCCCTCGGGCACGTGCGGCGTCCGCCTTCGCGTTGGAAAAATGGGCAGCGCGGAACGGCGCCTTGGCGGATTCCAATTGTGTGATGAGCTCGCTACCCACTGTCCCACCTGGTCCAGTCACGCAGATCATGTCGC
This sequence comes from Vicinamibacterales bacterium, assembly GCA_965197395.1. Classification (GTDB taxonomy): domain Bacteria; phylum Acidobacteriota; class Vicinamibacteria; order Vicinamibacterales; family UBA8438; genus CAZYFH01. Next base: position 392,302 of record OZ240205.1, read on the forward strand.
TACCTCCTCCTTCTCAGAGAAGCAAGGGCGGGCCGCGCCAACCTCACAGTCTCAAGAGCAGAATCATCAACAGAGCAGACGCCACGCTCGCCAAGGCCGTTCTGATCGAGTTCCATCGGATCCAACGCGGTTCGAAATCCGCGCGAGCGTCTCTGTGCGATGTGTCAGTCATCGTATCGACATCAAGCGTTTGCAGTCGATTGTTCAGCGGTACGTTAATCGTCATTGTCGGCACCTGGACGCCGAGAACGTAGACAAGTGTGGCGCCGATTATGAGCAGACGCCCACCTGTATCCAGTTGTCCGAAGCCAAGCACCGCCGACACCACCAACACCACGACCGAACCGACCCAGACGAACACAAACAGCGGTTGATTGTTCTGGATCACGCGGTCCATGACCTGAAAGGCTTGGATAAACCCCCGATCGTTCAAGCCCTTGATTCCCGGCATCACCACGACGGCGAACGCAAACACGAAGCCTGCTACTAAGGAACAGAGCAACGTAGCCACGATTAAGGCGACCTGGAAGATTTCCATGATCTATCGAACCTCGTTGAGTGCGGGGCGCGCCATCGGCGCTCGCTGCCTTGGACTCGGTGGCGGACGAAAGGCGCGTCCGGAAAGAACTGCTGCTTGGCGGTGTCGTCCCGCGTCAGGTCTGGCGGCAGGAGTTTGATAGCGACCTGGCGCTTGAGCCGGGGATCCTGCGCGAGGTAGACGACGCCCATCCCGCCCTGGCCGAGCTGGGAGCGGATCGCGTACGGGCCGAGTGTCGAGCCGGGGACCAGAGTCATGCTGGGAGAGAGCCATCATAGTGCCCCAGGCGCGGGAGTCACAGGCTCGCGGGCAGCACGCTACGTCGTGGCCGATCACGCTGCACGCACCCGAGTCCTGGTGCGAATTTAGCGCACCGATTCGGTGAGGGGGGTGCAGTGCCCCCCCGAACAAGAAGCGCGTCAAGTACCACGGGGGTTAACGCGGATATCTGGGTCTAGTCCGGGGATGCCCTTGCGGCTGACGGCATTTCGTCTCGGCAGCGGCTCGCGAGGAAGATGCGCAGCGCGTCGCCGTCGCGCCACATCGTGACACCGCGGTGGCGGAACCCGCCGCCGAGCGCCGGCATCCCGTCAGCATAGGCGCGCGGATCGAAGATCCACCGGATGGCCCCAGTCTCGGCGTCGAGTGCCGCGACGCGGTTGTAGTTCGAGCTGACGTAGACCGTGTCGTCGATCATGATCGGCGTCGAGGTGAAGGAGCCCGGCACCGTGCCGTACTCCTGGCGCGGCCGATCTTCCGGGCGCCAGGTCCAGGCGACCTCCAGCTGGTCGACGTTGTCGGGGGTCAACGTCTCGGCCGGCGAAAAACGGGTGTTGCCCCGATCGCCGCCGACGAACGGCCACTCCACGACGGCGGCGCGTTCCTGCGCGCCGGCGAACGCGAGTAGCAGCGCCGCGACGCAGACGATACCGAGGACGCGTGATGTCATGACCAGACTCGATCGACGCTCACTCTACCTCGTTCGTGCGGCCATGGCGCGACCGGCGGGATTTCGGGCCGCGGGGGTTCGTGGAGAGCCCGTCTAGACTACGATGCGCGGTGCGGGCGGCAGCAGAGCCGTCGGAGGAGGATGCGATGAGGCTGTGGCGTATCAGTGGGGCGTCGGCGATCGGGCTCGCGGTCATGGTGGTCGGCTGCGGCTCCGGTGCGGAGCAGGAGGCGGTCGCGAATGAAGAGGCCGAGGCGGTTCCGGCCGCGGCCGCGTACGTGCCGCCGGAGGTCACAGCCGAATCGCGTGACCTCGCGCAGGCCGACATCGAGCGGCTGATGGAGGAGCTCTCGAACTGGGGTCGCTGGGGCGAAGACGATCAGCTCGGCGCGGCGAATCTCATCACGCCTGCCAAGCGCCTGGTAGCGGCGTCGCTGATCAGCGAAGGCGTCACGGTCTCGCTTGCGCATCGTCTGCTGATCGACGAGGCAGACGATGTGCCCCGGCCGTTCGAGCGGCGGATGCTCGGTGTGCCGGATCCGAGCGCGGAGCCGGCGTTCCGCGGCGGCGTCAGCGACAACTACAACATCAGCTACCACGGCTACTCGCACAGCCACATCGATTCGCTCTGTCACATCCTCTACAAGGGGCAGATGTACAACGGCGTGTCGCAAGACACCATTACGGAAGCGGGGTGTAGCCACGCGTCGATCGTCAATCTCCAGGGCGGCATCGTGACCCGCGGCGTCCTGATGGACATCGCGCGTCTCAAGGGGGAGGACTACCTCGAGCCGGGGACGCCGATCTACGTCGAGGATCTCGAAGCGTGGGAGGCGATGGCCGGGGTGACCGTCCAGCCGGGCGACGCGGTCTTCATCCGCACCGGTCGTTGGGCGCGTCGCGCCGAAGTCGGCCCGTGGGCGATCGCGCAGAACGCCGCCGGCCTGCACGCCTCGACCATGCCGTGGGTCAAGGCGCGCGGCGTGTCGTTTCTCGGTAGCGACGCGGCGCTCGACGTCGTTCCTTCACGGGTCGAGGGCGTCGACTTGCCGGTGCACCTGCTGACGATCGTCGCGATGGGGATCGACTTGTTCGACAACCAGGATCTTGAGGCGCTCGCCGAAACGGCCGCGCGGCTGAACCGGTGGGAGTTCATGCTGACGGCCGGTCCGCTGGCTGTCGAGACCGGGACGGGGTCACCGCTGAACGCGCTCGCGATCTTCTAGTTACCGTGGGAGACCCCCCGGCTTTGCCGGGGCGGCCAGCAGCGTTTGACGTATCCGGGAGTCGCGTGAGGAAACGCCTTCCCGTGAGCCGCACAAGCATCACGAGAAGGAGTCCTCATGACGACGTACCGAAGTCTCAATCATACGAAATGGCACTGCCAGTATCACGTGGTGTTCATTCCGAAGCACCGGAAGAAGGCGATGTATGGAGGCGTCCGGCAGCAGCTGGGCGAGGTGCTGCGGCAGCTGGCGCGGCACCGCGAGAGCCAGGTGGAGGAGGGGCATCTGCTGCCCGACCACGTCCACATGTTGGTGTCGATACCGCCGAAGTACTCGGTGGCGCAGGTGATCGGGTATCTCAAGGGGAAAAGCGCGATCCACATCGCTCGGGAGTTTGCGGGGCGGTCCCGGAGCTTTGTGGGGCAGCACTTCTGGGCGCGCGGGTATTTTGTCTCGACGGTGGGCCGCGATGAGCGAGTCATCCGGGACTATATCCTCGAAGGATCCCGTGACCGAGCGTTTCTAGCCTCCGAGCTCGCGATGCCAGGCGGCGATCGCCGTCTCGAAGTATGCGGGGTTGAAGAGCGTCCAGCCTCCGACGGAATCCGGCAACCCGAAGTCGGCCGCCGCCGCCGCCGGCGCCATACCCGCCACAAACGACCCACGACCCACCTCCTCCACCGCGTCGAGCACCGCGCAGTACTGGTCCAGCCGGGTGTTCGACGGCAATGGGCCATGGCCCGGCACATGCAACTCCGCGCCGTCACCGATGAGCGTCGCCACCGCCCGCCGCAACTCGCTCGGGATGGCGTCCATGTAGTTCGGAAACAGATCGTTCCAGACCAAGTCGCCACAGAACGTGACGCGGCCGTCGACGCGGCCGACGATGTCGCTCGGCGTGTGCCCCGACGTCGGTGTCAGCTCGACGGTGCGGCCGCCCAGATCAACGGTCGTCGGAGCGGCGGCCGACACCACGGTCGCCGCCGCCAGCAGGTCGACCGCCGCGCCCTGCGCAGAGGGCGCTATCCGGTCCTTGATCGTCCGGGTGACCCACACGCGAGGCTGCGTGCCGTTGTCGGTGGCGAAACCGGCCAGGCCGCCGATATGGTCGCCGTGGTGGTGGCTCAGGACGACGTCTGTGGGACGACGACCCAGCCGCTGCTCGATCTGACCGATCACCCACCTCGAGCCGGCCGGGCGGGCGAAGCCATCGAACACCAGTACCCGGTCGCTGCCGACCACGACTCCGCCGTTAGAGAGCGTGTCCGAGCCGCCACCCAGCGGTTTGGAGATCACCGCCCAGATGCCGGTGTCGAGCGCGAGAATGCTGGCACCCGATTCGTCGACGATGGTGCGTGTCGAGGGCTGGAATGCGAATGACAGCCGGGGCACGCAGGCCGCCGCCGTGGCAAGACCCGCTCGTTTGAGGACCGTGCGCCGTGAGATGCTCCGCCGCCCGTCTGCCATCAGCCGCAGTAGACGTTATCGCCGTGCGACCGGCCCGCTGGTCGCGGCCTTGAGCGCCTGGAGCTCTTCCTCTGTCCTGAACTTGATGCGCGCGGCGCGGCTCGCCTCGCGGTACACCACCCACACATCCGGATCGCCCGCGTCATCGACCGCGATGTGGCGCAGCTCGGTGCCGACACTTGGCAGCTTGTAGATCGTGTACTCCCCGGTATTCGGATCAAGCTTGGCGACCGCGTCGTCGGAGGACAGGTTCGTCCACACCATGTGATTGCGGTCGACGGCGGTCGCGTACGGGTGTGAATTGATCGGCAACCGGTGGTACGTCGTCTCGAACGTGTTGATGTCGATCTGGGCCAGGTTGTGACCCCACCAGTTCGCGACAAAGACCGAGTCGCCGTTGGGGTCGGCGAAGAGTCGGCGCGGCGCCTGCGCGCCAGGGTTGAAGACGCTGCCCGAAAAACGCAGGGCCCCGATGCGGTGGAAGAATTCACGGTCTTCGGGCGTGAGCAGCTCTTCTTCGTCGAGCGCCCACGGTGGGCGCATCCGCACCTCGGACACTTCGCCCGTTTCTCCGTTAGCGTGCCCGACGATGTCCATGTTGAACTGGGCCCACCAGCCGTTGCCGAGGCGGTCGGCGGCCGTCCCGTATGTCTGGGCATCGCCGATGGTCTTGTTCTGGAAGTACTCAAACTCCGCCGTCTCCGGGTCGAATTTGGTGGCGCCGTGAGGATTGCCGATCCAGATCCTCCCCTTGCCATCAACCATCGGGCTCCCTCCGACGCGGAGCGGCGTCGGCGGCGTGTAGAGCGTGAACTCCTCAGTCCTTGGGTCTACGCGTCCCAATGCGCCCGACGTATCGAACCACAGGATGCCGTCGCGATCTTTGGTAATCCCGTGGGACTGGCGCGCCCCTCGACCATCCGGCGCCGTCACCTTGAACCCGACGACCTGGCCGGACTTGGTGTCGATCTTGGCGAGTGTGCGGAAGTTGTTGCGCACCGAGTCGGTGATCCACGCGTTGCCGTCGTCATCGACGATGGAATCGTGCATGCCGCCACCGCCGTGCATGCCTGACACGACGCCGTGCGACCAATCGCTGCCATCGAGGGTTGCGCGCTCGTTCAGCTCCTCGGCGATCGGGATGTCGTACTCGGTGACCAGGTGGCGCGCCGCGTCACCGGCGGGGCGTGGCTGGAGCACGAACGCCAGCGGATCGGACTTTGGCCCGCGGGTTTTTGCCAGGTACCTGGCGAGCTCGTTCCGGTAGTACTGCATCGTGAGCGATGGCCGGGCGTTTGCTCCACGCCATCCGTGGTAGGACACCTGGGCCATCAGGTCGATGATCGTTCGCCATCCGCGTTGGTCGAATTGGTTTTGCAGCGCGAGACCAGCCGAGTGGCATTCTGTGCACGTGACCCGGAACACCTCCTTCATTCGCCGATCATCGCGCGTCTCCGCCGGCAGAGCATCCAGCCACTCGGTGCCGGAGAGCTGGTGCGTGAAGTCGTCGATCGGCGTGAGCGTGAAGTCTTGCTCGGTTGCCCCCGTGGCGCCGAGCATCGCCTTGGCATCTGCCTTCCCGTAGCCGACCGCCTGCGCCCAGACGCGATAGGTGCCCGCTTCGAATGGGGCAGCCAACGGCGGGAAGAAGTACTGCCCCTGCTCGTCGGTGTAGACCGATGTCGTCGTCGTCTTGCCGTCGGCGCGCGCGGAGACTGCGACGCCCTCCATCGGTTCGCCCGACGCGGACATCGCCGTTCCCCATAACGCCGGGGAGCCATCGGACTGTGCGGAGGCGTTGGTGGACCCTGGACCGACCACAAGACACAGAGCGCCGATGCCGACGAGCGCCGCCGATATCCATGCGTTTTGACTGGACTTGAGCATTGCTGGTTCCTCCGACTGCGATTTCATCCTACGGTCGTTGATCGGGCGTGACGGTTTTCAGGTAGGCGATGACCTGGCTAACCTGTTCGGGCTCCAGGGTGTACTGCCAGCCAGGCATTCTGGCCGAGCCCATCATGATTTGAGAGCTGACGGTGTCTTCACCCAGGGATCTGACGGTTGCGGCGTCCACCCACGGTCCGGGGGTATTCGGATACGAGGGCTGGCCCAGCGGGTCGTGGCAAATGGCGCAGCGCTGCACGAAGAGCTGTCTGCCCCGGACTTCGTCCGCGGAGAGCGACGGTGGCGACGCCACCTTGTCCATGTCGTACTCCGTGCGGACGATGGTCGGTGAAGAGATCTCGGTTCTTTTCAGAATGTTCTGGGCCGCGACCGTCGTGCCAACGACGGCGAGCGACACGAGCAGAAGGAGGACCAGAAGAAAGCGTCTCGAACGCATCGCCATCCTCACCTCTCTTGCGTGACCGGAACCCCTCTCACGCCAACCGAACTCGTTCAGCCTGACTCTATACGGCTCCTGGGGCCCACGCCAGTCCCGGGCCGGTTCCCCAGGTCTCGCGGTCTTTCTCGAGGGCCATCGGTTGTTCAATGGTGGTGCGACGCAGACTCAGGGGCATCCACCAGGCGCACCCGACCGGTATTGCCATCCACCTCGACGATCTGTCCGTCCTTGAACCGATGCGTCACGTCGGCGATGCCGCTGACGCACGGCTTCCCGTATTCCCGCGCCACCAGCGCACCATGCTGAAGCTCGCCGCCGATCTCCAGGATCACGGCGGCGGCATTGATGAACAGCGGCGTCCATCCCGGGTCCGTCGTCACCGCCACCAGCACGTCGCCCGGTTCTACGTCCTTCTCGAATGGATCGTTCAGTACCTTGATGGGGCCGGTGGCGACACCAGCCGATACGGCTGCACCAGCGATCGTGCCCTCGGGCACATCGGTGTCGTGCACGTCGGGCCGGAACAGACGACCACGCGAGTCCAGTGCGAGCGGAAAGTGTCGCACGTGGGCGCGCTGGTGACGGTAAAGCGCACCCTTTTCTGCCACCAACGTCCGAAGGTCGACATCTGGATCGGCATGCGCCCGGTCCACGTCGGCGAAGGGCAGCTGAAAGATGTCCTCCGCGCGATCGAGACGGCCGTCGGCGACAAACTGCTCTGCCCGTCGCATGACCTGCTTGCGAAATCGGTGGTACATCTCGGTGATGTGATGCTTGAAATACTCTCTGGCGCCGTGGCCAGACTGGATGTCCGCATACAGCTTCTTGAGCTTCTTCGCTTTGCGCTTGGGCAACCGCTCGAGCAGGTCCCGATACGCCGCCTCCCGAGCCGTTACCTTGTCGGCGAGCACCTCGTGAGGATTGAACGTGCCGCCGGACTTCGCGATGTTGGCGATCTGCCGGAGGATGAGTGCGGGCGCGTCCGCATAGCGGGGATGCAGCACGTCCATCTCGATCGGGCCGCGGTGGCCATAGTCGAACAGGAAGCGATCCCACAGACTCAGGAACGCTTGGGGCAGTGATCGCGCGCGCACCGCTCTCTCGAGCTGGGCCAGATCATCGAACGCCTCGACGGGCAGCGCTTGCCCCAGATCGTACAGCGCATGCCCCATGTTCACCACCATGTCGTCCTCATAGCCGCTGAGCAACGCATCGATCAGTGCAACCTGCTCCGGATCGGTGTCATCGATCAGTGCTTTGATGCGGAACGTGGCGATGAAGAAGAGGATGCCCGCCGGATAGGACGAATCCATGGTCACGGTGCCGATGTGCATCATCTCGTCCCGGATGGCACCCACCAGGGACTGATCGAAGTCGATGGGGCGTCGCACGTACTCCTCGCACTCCGCCAGAATCTGCGTGTACTCCGTCTTGAAGGTCTTCGGTTTCAACTTCGCCCGCAAGACCACGTACACCGCGCGCCGCATGCGCCAGAGCACCCGTGGCAGGTGCGCATAGAGCACGAAACGCCGCATGTGCCGGGGGACGACGGTGGGGCGGTACCGGTCGAGCTCGGGCGAGGTAAAAATGGCGGCCATCGTGGGGTCCATCGACTCCGCCTGCTTGGCCATCGCCTTCCCTGTGCCCATCACGTGCAGCAACGCCGACAGGTCCGTATACATCCGCCCCCCGGCGAAACGCATGCCGTAGTCCTCCAGGCGTTGTTTCTCTATTGGCGCCACGGCCCACGCCAGCATGTATCGGATGAGAGAGGCAATCAGCTCATTTCCCATGGGCGAGACGGGACCGCTCATGGTGATGCCATCGGTCAGGTACCCGTCGACATACAGGCGGCGCGGCGCTCCGGGCTCCGTGAGCAGTGCGGGCGCCAGCGGAACGTAGGTCGTGATGGGCCGCGCCTGCAGAATGTGCAGCCGTCCGCCGGCGAAGGCCCACTCCACATCCACCGGCGTGTCATAGTGCGCCTCGATCCTCTTCACTTCGGCCGACAACTCGCGGATGCTCTTCTCGTCGAGACAGGCGTCACCGGCGCGATCGCCCCCTTTGTCGCCGATGCGGTGCTCGATGATCTCCCCCGTCAGCTTGTTCACGACCACCGAGTCGGGCGTGATGTCGCCACTGACCAGCGCCTCGCCCAGGCCCCAGCTGGCGTTGATGAGGATCTCGTCGTAGTCGTTCGTGAGCGGATTGACGGAGAAGACCACCCCGGAGACGTCGCTCGCCACCTGCTGCTGAACCACGACGGCGATGGCGGGCGCGAGGCGCTCGATACGCATTTCTTGCTTGTAGAGCAGCACCCGGCTATCGAGACACGACGCGAAGCACGATGCGATGGCCTGTTCGATGTCCACGGCGTCCACACTCAGCACCGTTTCGTATTGGCCAGCGAACGATGCGCCGGACAAATCTTCTTCCGGCGATGAGGAACGGACCGCGAAGGGACCGCTGCCGAGCGTCTTCAGCGACCCCAGCGGCGCGCGTTGCTCATCGGAGAAGTCGAACTCCCGGGCAACCTTCTTGGCCTGTTCACAGGCATCGGCAAGACGTGCGCCCGTGGCCAGATCCGGGTGCCGACCGTCGACCCCGGCGAGGATGGCGAGCGCCGCCTGCCAAGGTTCGCAGGCCGTCACGCGATCCAGCCAAGCAGCGAAGAAGTCGCTCGTGAGCACGAAGCCGGCCGGCACGTTGGCGCCGGATTGGCGCAGCTTGATCAGTGACGCCCCCTTGCCGCCGACCTGAGCAACAACGACTGGTTTGTCAGTAGCGAAGGAGACGAGCATGAGACCCCGTGCTGGTGTTTCCACGCGGATCAACGGAACGCCGACCTCTCACCGTTCCGGATGACCCTCCTGGATGTCGACATGAGTTGTAATCGCTCTCTCGACGCAATGTGGCGGCGCGCGCCGCTACGGGATCTCCACCACCGGCGGCAGCTCGGCGACAATCGGTAGCACAATCGCCGAGGGACGGCGCTGGTCGAAGAACACCGTATTGGTCGCGTTGCGCGGGGCCAGCGTCGAGCGGCCCGGCGCCTCGCCCGTGCTCGGGCTCACCTCGTAGCGCGGCGCGTTGCTCGAGGCGATATGCACCCCCACGAGGTGCCCGCGCTCGAACGTGTTCGAGGTGCTCCAGAGGTCGATGGTGAGCCGCGTCGGTCTCCCGGGTTTCATCATCTCGACGTCCCCGGGCTCGCGTCCGTAGCGGAAGCGCGTTCTGAGCGCGGTGTCGAGAATGATCGCCTCGTAGCCGTCGGGATAGACGTCGACGAGCTTGACCATGAAGTCGGTGTCGGGCGCGTCGGTGGCGACCCAGAGCTCCATGTCGATGCGCCCCTGCACGTGTAGATCCGCGTCGAGCGGCTCGCTGTGAAAGCGCAGGTAATCGGCCCGGTCGCCGATAGCGCGCTGATCGACCGGACCCACCGTGATCGGGAAGTCCCGGTTGTTGTTGTAGTTCGCGCCGCCGACCGTCGGCACGGGATTCTGCGGGTCATGCACGTAGGAGATCGACGCCCGATCGTGGCTCGGTCGCTCGGTGCTGACCCCACCCCCCTCGTGCAGGTAGAAGCGGGTCATCGTGCTCGGCGGCGGCCATCGATCGGCGTGGCGGAATCCGTTCAGCGCGGACGGACGACCCTTGCGCGCCGACGCCATGTGGTAATACGTAACGGCGGGCATCTCCATGATGCCCGTCTCTTTCCCCTTGAGCCAATGGTCGAACCACGGCAGCTCGTAGTCGAACGTGCGGGGCCCGAGCGTGATATCGCCCGGGTAGTCGAGGTCGCCGTCGATCGGTGAGTGCCCCCAGGCCCCCATCCACAACTTCTGATTGCCCCGTGCGCCGGGCTGGCCGTGGCTCTGCAGGTAGACGAAGTTGCCCACCTCGCCCTTCGCGAACATGTCGTACCAGCCGCCGAGGTTGAACGTTGGCACGACGATGTTGCGGCGGTGGTGAATCAGGTCTGTCGCTTTCCATTGCTCATCCATGATGGCGCGCGACTTCATGATCGGAATCTGGTCTTCCTTGCCCTGGAGCCGCATGAAGTTGCCGCGGAAATGCTCGCGAAAGACCCCGCCGTTGAAGTACGACTCGTCGAACAGCGACTCGGAGGCGGTCACGACGTAGGCGGCCACCAGATGCGGTGGCGCCCCCGCCGCCGCCAGATTGGCGTGAATGCCCATCGCGGATCGACCGGTCACGCCGACCTTCCCGTCGGACCACGGCTGCACCGCCGCCCACTCGATCGTGTCGTAGCCATCCTCGATGTCGGTCTGATAGGGCTCGTAGGCGCCTTCGGATCGGAATCGGCCACGGGAATCCTGGTGCACGTAGACATAGCCCGCGGTGGTCAGGCGCTGCCCCTTCACGGCGCCACGCGCCTTGCTGTACGGCGTGCGCTCGACGATGACGGGCCAGGGGCCATCTCCGTCGGGGCGATAGACGCTCGTCGCGAGCTCGACGCCGTCCCGCATCGCCACCATGTACTCGACGTGGTTCGGTGCGTCGGGGACGGGGAGCGGTGTGTCCTCGGACTGCTGCGCGCCGTGAAGGCCCGGTACAGCCAACCCGAGCGCAAGGCCGGCCAGACTCAAGAACCGCGTGACTGGTCCGGACATGTGATCTGCCTCCCGTGTCAACATCGCGCCGCAACGCGAAAACGCGCGGCCAGGGAATGTCGCCCATTGTAGCCGGCGCTCCGGATCCCCTGTCGGGCTGCGCAGATACCGGGCAAGACCCGCGAGTACAATGCCGATCGCATCGCGCACTCGCGAGCGGCCTGGCCCTGCAGCGCGGAGGATGTCAATGCCCACCTACACCCGCAAGGAGTTTCTCGGACTCGGCGCGGTGCTCGCCGGATCCGCCTGCGCCGGACTGCCCGGCACGGAATCGCAGGACACCCCGGGCGACAACCAACGCATGACCGTCGATGAGGCCCTGCGCATCGCGACGATGCACGGCGCGCGAGCCTCGTTCGAGGAGCGGACCAAGGGGTCGATTGCACTGGGCAAGCTGGCTGACTTCGTCGTGCTCGAGCGCGATCCGCACGAGGTGGACCCCGACACGATCAAGGACATTCGGGTCGTGCGGACCGTCGTGGGGGGCGGGACGGTGCACACGGCCGCAGAGTAGACGGATCCGACCGCAGGTGAGACCGGTCCACACGCGGGTGCGGAGCGAACCGGATCGGCGCAGGATCGTATCTCCTGGATAGAGCGATGGAAGCAGTCAGCGCGCTGGGGCGAACGCTTGGCTTCTCGGTGGCCGCCGGGGTGAACCTCTACGCCACGGTGGCCCTCATCGGCCTCGCGTCGCGGTTCGGCTGGGTCGACCTGCCGCCTCAATTCGCGCTCTTCGATAGCAACCTCATCATCGGTCTCGCGCTGGCTCTGTACGTCGTGGAGTTCTTTGCAGATAAGATCCCGTGGGTCGACTCTGCCTGGGACACGGTCCATACGCTTATCCGGCCGGTCGGTGGCGCCGCCATCGCCGTCGCCACCATCGGCGAGGCCTCCCCCACCGTGGAGGGCTTCGTCGCATTGCTGGGCGGGTCAGTCGCCGCCGGCAGCCATCTGACGAAGGCCGGGACACGCGCCGTCGTCAATACCAGCCCTGAACCCGTGTCGAACTGGATCATCAGTCTGGTCGAGGACGTCTTCGTCGTCGGCCTCGGTGTGTTGACGCTCGGCTATCCGGTCACGGCACTCGTCGTCGCGCTCGTCATCCTGACGCTCATCGTGGCCTTCCTCGGGGTGATCGCCCGGGCCGCCTGGCGACGGCTCTCCCGACGTCCAGCGCCCTCCTAACTTGGGACAACGCCGCCCTATCGGACCAGCTGCCGGACGACCACCGCGACGCCGGCCGCGCCCGCAACGACCAGCACGGCCCGACGCGCGTAGCCACGGTCGACGAGGCCCACCGTCCAGTGCGACAGCACGTAGCCGGCCAGCAGGCTTGGCAGCATGATGAGCGCGAGTCGCACTTCATACATCCCGAAGCGCCCCACCAGCCTGAGCGCCACCAGCGAGACGATCGTCCCGACGAAGAAGAAGCCGGACATCGTGCTCCGGATTCGCGCACCCGTGGCATCCTGGTAGACGAGCGCCATCGGCGGTCCCCCGATCGACGCGACCGTGCCCATGACGCCCGACAGCGCGCCGGCGGCGATGAGCACCCGCCGCGCGGGTACGAACCGCAGCCCGGACATGCTCATCGCGATGCCGACCAAGATCAGGGCGCCGAACACCAGCACGAGCCGATCGGCCGGCACGACCAGGAGCACGCCGGCGGCTGCCGCCGTTCCGATCATCCGACCGACAACAGCCCAACGAAGACCGTGCAGGTCGATCGCGTGCCGCTCCCGGTAGGTGAGGAGCGTCACGAGCACCAGCGTCGACAGCAGGATCGGGGCAGGCACGAACCGGGGGTCGAGCAGGATCAGGATCGGTGACGCCAGCAGTCCCATCCCGAAGCCGACCGACCCCTGCAATGTCGCTCCGACGAGGACCGTGAGACTCGCGACGGCGATGTCGAACCAGGACAAACATCACAGTCTATAGCCGCCAGCAGCACGCTGCTAGACTTGTCGGGTGAACGGCACGCCGGTTGAACCGACCCCTGCCTCCTCTGTGATCTTGCTGCGCGATGCCCCTGCCGGGCTCGAGGTGCTGTATCTGCGGCGTAACCCGACCCTCGCGTTTCATGGCGGCTACTGGGTGTTCCCGGGCGGGCGGATCGACCCGGACGACTACACGGCAGGCGGTCGCGGCGACCTGGCCGCAGCCGCGCGACGGGCCGCGGTCCGCGAGGCGCGTGAGGAGGCCGGGCTCGACGTGTCCGACGACTCGCTCGCGTTCGCCATTCACTGGACCACGCCGACGACAAGCCCCATCCGCTTCGCCACCTGGTTCTTCGTGGCGCCGACTACGGGGGAAACCGTCACCATTGACGGGGGCGAGATCCACGAACATCAATGGTTGCAACCGAGCGCCGCGCTCGACGAGCAGCGTGCCGGCACGGTGAAGCTCGCTGCGCCGACGTTCGCGCTCACCACGCGTCTGGCCGAGCTCTCCGGTGTCGACGCCGCGATCTCCACGATCGCGACCTGGCCGGAGGAACGGTTGCTTGGCCACCCGCAGGACGTCGATGGCGGCACCGTTGCGCTGTATCAGCAGGATGTCGCGTACGAGAACGGCCGGCTGGACCAGGACGGCCCTCGCCACCGCTTGTGGATGGTCAAGTCTGGCTGGCGTTACGAGCGTACGTTCTAATCTCTGATGGCCGCCACCGGATCACGGGGCGGCAGTGGGTACATGTGGTCGACGACATCATGGCCGCGAATCCCCACGGCGTCTCGCTGCACCTCGAGATACCAGCGGTAGCGACGTGCCTCCGCGTGCAGCGATTGATACTGGACCAGCGCCTCCACACGTTCGTGTCCGGCGAGGTCGCCGAGTCGTGCGGTGAGGTCCGCGAGGAGCTGTAGGAGCGCGTCCAGCCGTCCTCCGATCCGCCCGAGCGCACCGACCCGCTCCTCGGCCAGCTGGTGCTCGAGCATGGCGAACGCGTCGGCAGTTCGTCCGTGCATCGTCAAGGTGGCGTGGGGCTCATCGGACGCCGCTGACGCTCGCCCAGCAAGGGGTTGACTCCGTTACCGTGCCGGCACAGCATGGCGACACACCCGTCCGTCGCATTGAGACCGCTATGCCCGAAACCGAACCCGGTGTCGTCACCACGCTCGAAGAGCTCGATGGCGGTGGCCGGCTTGCTCGGATCACGATCGACAACCAGCCCCGTCTCAACGTCGTCACCTCGTCGATCATTCGGCAGCTGACGGATGCGGTCCGCAGCCTCTACGGCGATACGAATCTCCGCCTGGTCGTCGTGACGGGGGCCGGCGATCGCGCGTTCGTCGGCGGCGCCGACGTGCGGGAGCTCGTCGAGCTCGATGTGGACTCGGCGTACCCCTATATCACCCGACTGCATCTCGCGTGCGCGTCCTTGCGAAAAATGCCGGTGCCGGTCATCGCACGCATCGACGGGTACTGCCTCGGCGGCGGTCTCGAGATCGCCATCTCGTGCGATCTCCGCGTGGCGAGCGCCACATCGACGTTCGGCATGCCGGAGGTGCGACTGGGGATTCCGTCCGTGATCGAGGCGGCCGTGCTGCGGCGATTGGTCGGGCCGGGCAAGACGCGGCAGCTCGTCTATACGGGCGAGCCGATCGACGCCACTGAGGCGCTCGGGTGCGGTCTCGTCGACCGGGTCGTGCCGCCGAGCGAGCTCGACGCCGCGGTCGACGCCTGGGCGCGCGCGATCGGCAGTGCGGGGCCGCGCGCCATTCGACTGCAGAAGGAGCTCGTGCGGCGCTGGGACGACATCCCGCTCGACCACGCGATTCAGGCCGGCATGCGCTCGTTCATAACCGCGTTCGCCACGGACGAGCCTCACCGGTTGATGCGGCGCTTCCTCGACAAGACACTGGATTGAGCGGACGCTGGACGCCAGTTAATTCTCGTCCATCTCCCGGATGATGCCGGCCATGTTGCCGCCGTATGGGCCATGGTCCCACGTCCCGGCGTATCGTCCGTCGTGGAAGACGACGCGCGCGCTGAATTCCTCTCCCAACCCAGGTATCGCCACATCCGTGATCGTCACCATTGGCGTGTCCCCCGCCCAGACGATGGGGACCACGACTGGTAACGTGGCATCGACGCTGCCGTAGGTCATGTGCACGTCGAACCGCCACCGGTCGCCGTCGAGCTTGGTGACCTTGGCGATCTCGTAGAGCTCGGCGAGGCCATCGCGACGCTCCTGCCCCTCGATCGTGAAGTGACCGACGAGGGCGACGTTCTGCATCCGCTCGGTGAACGAGCGCTCCAGGTCGGTCAGTGAGGCCGGATCGGCGGCGCGACCGGCGCCGGTGGCTGCCAGGAGCCACCCGAGCCCAAAGGTGACGAGCAGCACGACGAGGGCGCCGGCGAGCTTCAGCGAGGCTTTCATAACGGGCAATCCCCTTGACGTTCCGTGGATTATAGCGCGCCGCCCGACCGCATCGCCTGGAACCGCAGCCAGTGGTCGGCCAATACAAGCGCGACCATCGCCTCCGCCATCGGCACAAACCGGGGCAGCAGGCAGGGATCGTGCCTGCCTCGTGTGCGGATGGTGGTCGGTCGTCCGTCTCGGGTCACGGTCGCTTGCGCCTGAGGCAGGCTGCTCGTCGGCTTCACGGCCGCCCGCAGCACGATGGGCATCCCGCTCGAGATGCCGCCGAGCATGCCGCCGTGACGGTTGGTCCGGGTGACGATGCGCGGGCGACCGGCCGTGGCCGGACCGCCGCTCGACTCCTCAGCGATGAAGGTGTCGTTGTTCTCGAGACCGGTCAGGGTGGCGCAGCCGAACCCGACCCCGTATTCGACGCCGAGCACGGCCGGAAGGCTGAAGAGCGCCTTGCCGAGGTCGGCCTTCAGCTTGTCGAACACCGGCTCCCCCAGTCCAGCCGGCACGTTCGTGGCGACGATCTCGGCGACCCCGCCAACCGAGTTCTGCTCCGCTCGGAGCCGTTCGATCAGCGCGATCATCTGCTCCGCTTTCTCGGGGTCCGGGCACCGCACGAGGTTCGGCTCACCCGACGGGAGCGTTTCGACCTCCGCAAGCGTCACCGTCGCGGGGTCGTCCACGCTCGCCACGACGTCGCCCACCTGCCTCACGTAGCCGACCACGCTCCCACCGAAATCTCGGGCAATGAGCTTTTTCGCGATCGCACCGGCGGCGACACGGACCGTCGTCTCGCGCGCGCTGGACCGGCCGCCGCCGCGATAGTCGCGGAACCCGTACTTTGCGTCGTAGCTGTGGTCGGCGTGGCCCGGGCGATACGTGTCCTTGATCTCGGTGTAGTCGCGGCTGCGTTGATCACGATTTGCCACGAGGATGGCGATGCTGGTGCCCGTCGTCTTCCCCTCGAAGACCCCGGACAGAATCTCAGGGACGTCAGGCTCGTCGCGCTGCGACACGATCGCGCTCTGGCCGGGACGGCGACGCGCCATGTCGGGCGTGAGGTCGTCAACGCTGAGCGGCAGGCCCGGCGGACAGCCGTCGACGATCGCGAGGTGCCCCGCGCCGTGCGACTCGCCCGCGGTCGTAATCCTGAACAGCTGGCCGAAGCTGTTACCTGCCATCCAGCGAATTGTACCGCGTCGTCTTCGCGCGGAGTCCCGGATTCAGCTATGAAGGTTGTCTGCGGTAGGGAATCCATTCATGCGCATCACCAACTAGCGCGCTCGTCCGTCGCTCTTCCCCGACAGACTCGTCGTTCGTGTGCAGCCGCCGAGCCCGTTGACCGCGTCAGTTGACGTGCTCGATGGCCGTCGTGCCGGTCGCCTGGTCCCGGCTCGCGGTTACAGGCCGCACTGTCGTTTTGGTGTGCAGATGACGTCCTCAGATTCGTCGCTCAACGGTCGACGGGGGGACTCCCAACACCGCGATCGGTGACGCGCGTCTGGCGCGACGTGCGTGACGCCGTACGGGGTGTCGAACGCGATTACACGACCGGAAGCTTCGGTCGTGCGGTGCTCTTGCTTGCCGTCCCGATGGTCCTCGAGATGGCGATGCAGTCGGTCTTCGAGGTCGTCGACGTCTATTTTGTCGGCCGCCTCGGGCCCATCCCGGCGTTCGGTCTCGAGGGGGCGGCGATCGCCACGACCATTGGCCGAGGCGTTGGCGTGGGGGCTCGCGGTCCCGGCTGGCTTCGGAATTGAGGGTGTGTTCGTCACCGTCGCCATCTGCCAGACGCTGATGGCCATCGTCGGCGTGCTGGTGTTCCAGCGCGGCCGCTGGAAGACGCGAAGGATATAGCCTGCGTGGCGCGGCTGAAGCCGCGCCCTACGACGGATCGACCCCCGGCGGCGCATTCTTCCAGCGGCGCATCGGAGTGCGCGCGGACGGTTCTACGCCGGAGGGACCTTCTTCCAACGCGCGAGCGCGTAGGTGAGCAAGCCGAGCAGCGCCTCGTCGAGGAACGGAATTGGATCCGGGACCAGCACGTCGACGGCAAAGAGGACCGCGGCGAGCACGAACAGCTGCCAGGATCGGAGGCCGTTGAGGAACTTGAGCATCGCGCGTCTGTGATCCTAGCCGGCAGTGCGCTCAGGCCAGGTGGCGGCGGTAGAAGGCCAGCATCCGCTGCCAGCACCGTGCGGCGTATTCCGCGTGGTAGACGTCGGGCCGGGTGTCGTTGAAGAATCCGTGGTCGGCTCCCTCAAAGACCGTGATGTCCGCCGTCTTGCCGGCCGCCTCCAGATCGGCCTCGAGTGTTCGCGCAACGTCCGGCGGTACGAACGTGTCCTTCTCGGCGAAGAAGCCGAGCACGGGTGCGTGAAGGCTCGGGAGATCGGGCGTCACGTTGGGGTGAATCCCGTAGAAGTCGACGCACGCCCCGACCTTGCGGTTTGCGCACGCCGCGAACAGCGAGAGCTGCCCGCCCATGCAGAACCCGACGGTCCCGACACGACCGCCGGCCACATCGTCGCGAGACAGCACGTACTCCACGGCGCCCCGGAGGTCCTTTTCCGCCTCGTCGATCTGCAGCGCCATCATCAGCTTGCCGGCGGCATCCGGGCCGGTCGCCGTCTCGCCGTGATACATGTCGGGCGCCAGCGCGACGAAGCCTTCCGCCGCCAGGCGATCGACAACGTCCTTCACGTGGTCGACCAACCCCCACCACTCCTGAATGACGATGACACCCGGGCCGACACCGCGCCCCGGGGTGGCGAGATAGCCGCTACCGTGTTTGCCGTTCGTCGGGAACTCCACCATCGATCCCATCGGCAGGTTCTCCTCTCGGTGCTGTTCGGTGTTGAGACCGGACGAGCGCGGCCGCCATTATACGGCCTTGATATACTCGGGCCCCAAAGGAGCGAGCCCATGGCGAAGAAGCGCAAGGCAGCGAAGAAGAAGGCTGCGGCCCCACAGAAGAAGACCGCGAAGACGCGAGCGATAAAGAAGACCCGCAAAGCCGGGGGTGCCCGCACCACGAAGCGCGCAGCCACCACGCGCACACGCGCGCCAAAACAGGTGCGCCCGGTCCCGGACGGCTTCAACACCGTCAGCGTGCACCTCGTCGTGAGCGACGGCAACCGGGCGATGGCGTTCTACGAGAAGGCGTTCGGCGCGAAGGAAATGATGCGGATGCCGGGCCCAGGCGGCGCGCTGATGCATGGCGAGGTCCAGATCGGCGACTCACGGGTCATGGTTGCCGACGAGATGCCGGGCGGATCCAAGTCGCCGACGACACTGGGTGGCACGCCGTGCGTGGTGAGCGTCTACGTCGAGGACGCAGACGATTTCTTTATCCGCGCGGCGCAGGCCGGCGCCCGCGTGACACAGCCGCTCGAGAACATGTTCTGGGGCGACCGCTACGGCCAGCTCGTCGATCCGTTCGGGCACGTGTGGTCCGTCGCGACCCACGTCGAGGACGTCTCGCCACGCCAGATGGCCAAGCGCGTGCAGAAGATGCTCGACGGGTAGCTGCTAACGGGCAGGGCCGAGGGTCAGTCAACGGCCGGTGTCACGGAGCGGCTGTCGACGACGATCGTCGACAGACTCTGGGCACGGTTCGCGAACGCGTCATCGGTCAAGGACAACGGCGCGTAGAGTTCGAGGCTCGCCTGCAGCAGCGTGCCACCATGTAGCGTGGCCACCTCGTCGGGGTTCAACCCCGCGCGGTGCACCATCCACCCCTTGTAATCGGCCTGCGCGGCCACCGCTGTCGACCACTCAGGACCGGGCCCGCCGAGCACGAACCGATCCGGCTGGAGCCGCTCGGCGATGGTGCCGACCAGTCGTCCATCGACATAGAAGTGCGTCTGGCCGCGTGCGACATAGTGGGTGAGCACGACATGATGCCACCGCCCGTTGGCGCCCGGCGCCGGAGACGTCACAGTGTTCCCGCCCGCGGCCGCATAGACCCAGCGACCGTCCACCAAATTGATGGTGGCCTGGAACCGGCGTCCGCTCGGGCTGAGTGTCATCGCCTCGAACTCCCGGTCGCCGCGTGCCGTCGGCACCGTGCGCCAGGCGACGTCATGGTCGACCGTCTCGCCGCCGATCCCCGCGACCGTGCCGTCGCCGTCCGAGCGCACGAGAAAGCTGAACCCGAACGACCGCAGCGTGTCGTCCACCTGGAGCGTCAGCGGCGCCCGGCCGCCGCCCCGCACGCGTGCGAATCCCGGAGCACTCGCCGTCGTTGGGATAGGCTTGCCGGCGGCGATCGCGTCGAACAGCGTCGGGACGATCGCATGAAACATCTCCGTGTGTCCCGCCGCGTTCGGGTGGATGGGCTCGGGGAAGAAGCCGCGCGCCCACCGGCCGTGCCCGTCATCGATGGCGCCGAGGAAGTTGATGCTCGGAACGTCCCATGTGTTCATCAACAGGTTCATGCGACGGACGTGTCCGTACTCGAACTCGGTGAAATCGCCTCGGGCATAGTTCAGCCCGACGACCGGCTCGATGCCGCGTTCGCGCGACCGCCGAATGAGCTCCCGCATCCCGTCGGCGAACTGCTGCGAGAGGGTGTCGCCCGCGTCCTGCGAGGCCACGCAGCGGCGGGAATCCTCGCCGGGCGCGCACCGCTTGATCCCCTCGTTACCGAGTGAAAGCGCGATGACCACGTATCCGGGGTGCACCGTGGTCAGATACCGCGTGTCGGGATCAGGCGTTCCCTCGGGTTCAAAGCGCGGCGCGATCGTGATGGTGTTGTCACCGCCACGCGAGCGGTTCAGCACCTCCCAGCCGCGCGGTTCGAGCAACTCACGCAGGCGGCCGGTGTAGCCGCCGAGATTGAGCTCGTCCCCGGTCCCGTTCGGTACCGACGACCCCCACAGGGCGATCCGTTGTGGTCGTTCGGCGTCCGACTGCGTCGCCACGCTCGACGACATGCCGACCGCGAGACCGATGACGCCGACGAGGACAGCGCACGTGCGCACCCGGCTCATGGATCGTCCTTTCACCCTCGGTGCGCGCAGCTTAGCACGCGCGTGTGCGGGGTCTGCGCATCGCTCACGGAAGCTGGCTCACGATCGCGCCGTTCTCGTCGATGAAGTTGACACTGGGCCAGCCGTCCGCGGCGACGCCGAACGCCAGCCGGGGTTGCCTCGCGTCGGCCAGGTTGAGCACCGTCGCATCGTTCACGACGCCGAACACCGCGCGTGGGCGTCCCGCCGCCGACAGGGTGAGCTGCGGCATGTCGTCGTTGCCGACATGAAGCGCGGCGGTCTGCTGACCGACGCCGTCCGTGAGCGCCAGCCGGGGATGACCCTCCGCATTCAGGTGGAGCAGCGCCCGACTCTGTGTGCCGTCTCCCAAGGTCAGCATCGGGGCTCCCTGGATGACGCCGAACAAACCCTGCCCCTCGTTCTCGAGACCGAGCACCACCAGCGGCTCATCGCCCTCCGTAGTCACGAGCACGCGACGCTGTCCCTGGGCATCCAAGAGCTCGACGACGGGCGTGCCGCCAGGATCGACGCCGAACACGCCGCGCACCCGTCCCTGATCGTCGTAGAAAGCAAGCGACGCGAGACCGCGCTCATCGCTGCCGCTCAGCGTGCCACGCAGCCGTCCGGCGGTGTCGACCAGATTGAGCTGGGTCGTGGTGACCACCTCGGCGACGCCCTGAGCCTCGACGCCGCCCATCATCAGGAGATTGACCACCGCGCCCCCAACGAGCGACGCCGCGATCATGCCAACGACGGTCCACGTGCCTGTCATCAATCAGTCCCCCTCGTCATGACTCCGCCGCCAACGCGGCGGCCGCCCGTTCGGTCCCGTCGATCGGCTCGTCGGTGTCGGTTGGCGTGAACTGGCGCCCACGCGTTTCCGGCCCCATCCAGATCATGGCGGCCACGAGCAATCCGGACACCGCAATGCAGAGGCTCATCGCGCCGCCGACCGTCATGCCGCCGTCCTGGAGGCGCCCGAGCACGAATGGGGTCGCGGAACCGAGCGCCGCGCCGACGTGGTACGACAGACCGGGTCCGACGCCGCGCACCGCCGTCGGAAACCGCTCGGTCAGATAGGACGGCGCCATGCCCCAGATACCGCCGCCGCTGGCGCCCATGACGATGGCGCCGAAGACGAGCACCAGGGCGTTCGTCGAACCGAGATAGGCCGGCAGCACGGCGACGCCGATCAGCGCGGCCGCCGAGACGGCCCCGCGCCGGCCGAGGCGTGTCTCCGATGCACGCCCCCAGAGCGCCATCCCGACAATCGCCCCGAGATTGAACGCGATCAGGTAGCCCAGTGTCCCGCGACCGCCTTCGCGAAGAAAGGTCGGGTACCAGAAGCTGAGGGAGTAGTAGGAGAACATGAAGGCGCCCATCAGCAGGGACGACTGCACGGTCGCCCACCAGAGGTCGGGCCCGAAGAGGCGCAGCACCGAAGCCCGGGCGGCGTCCGGCGCAGTGCCCGCCTCCGCCAGGCGTCGCTGGCGGGCGAGCCAGACCGGGCTCTCGCTGACACCTGACCGGATCCACAACACCAGGAGCGCCGGAACGACGCCAGTCCAGAACATCACGCGCCAGCCGAGTGTCGACGCGGCGGCGTCGCTGAACGGGTCCGGGATCGCACTGAACAGCGGGTAGATGTAATGAAACGTCAGCGCGGAGAGGATGTAGCCCCAGTACCAGCCACCCTGCAGCAGGCCAGAGGCGAGACCGCGAAGCTTCGTCGGCCAGTGTTCGAGCGCCAGCGGCATGCCGGCCGCCCACTCACCGCCCATCCCGATCCCGAACAACGCGCGGAACGCGAATAACATGGCGTATGACGTGGAAAAACCGCTCAGGAACGCGAAGATCGAGAACCAGAGGATGGAGAGCATCAGCGGGAGCTTGCGCCCATATCGATCCGCCATCGCACCCGCGCCAAGCCCACCGACCAGTCGAAACATCAACGTGACGGTACCGAGCGCCCCTGCCAGCGCGCGGTCGACGGTGAAGCTGTTCTGGATGTCGATCAGGATGAAGGTGAGGATGGTAAAGTCGAACCCGTCGAGCAGCCACCCGAGAAATGTGGCGAGGAAGGCTTTCCACTGCTCGCGGGTCACCTGCCGATACCAGGCGAGCTGTTTCGCCGTGGCCGGCAGCGCGTGTTGGGACACCATCAGCTGTCTCTCGTCGTGGCGGCCGGCGGGGAGGCCGTCGACAGGATAGCCTAGCAGCCCGTGGTTTTCGTCACGACGCGTACACGGTTACGATATCGTGTTCGACAACGGAGGTAACTGATGCAACTGAACCGACTTCCCTCGTTCCTGCGAAGCGCCGTGGGCACCTCGGCCGTCTGCCTGCTTGCCGGGTGCGCCGCACCGGCGGATGACGCCCCTGTCGTGGAGCTGCTGTCGCCTGATGACCCGGTCGCCGTCACCGGCGGCGAGATTCGTGGTGTGGTCTCGGACCGCAACGCCGACATCCTCGCCTTCAAGGGGATCCCATTCGCCGCACCGCCGGTCGGGGACCTCCGGTGGCGACCACCCGAGCCGGTCGTCACGTGGGACGGGGTGCGGGACGCGGCCGAGGCGGGCGCGATCTGCGTGCAGGCCGCCGGATTGGACTCGGGACAGCAGAGCGAGGACTGCCTCTTCCTCAACGTCTGGACGCCGCGGCAGTCGACCGAGCCGCTGCCGGTCATGGTGTGGATTCATGGGGGCGGCTACACCGGTGGTGCCAGCTCGACGCCGCTCTATGACGGCACCCAGCTGGCCGCCGACGGTGCCGTGCTCGTCTCGATCAACTACCGGCTGAACGTGTTCGGCTTCCTCGCGCACCCAGCGTTGTCGGCCGAGTCGGCCCACGATGCGTCGGGCAACTACGGCCTGATGGACATGGTGGCCGCGCTCGAGTGGGTGAGGGACAACATCTCAACGTTTGGCGGTGACCCGAGCCGCGTCACCATCTTCGGCGAGTCGGCCGGGGCCGGCGCGGTGATGTCGGTCATGCTGATCCCACAGGCGGAGGGTCTGTATCACCGGGCCATCGCCGAGAGCAACTGGATTCACGGCTGGGACCGGCCACTCCGTGAAGCGGATCGCGGCTGGGAGCCCGCCGAGGCGCAGGGCGTGCGTATCGCCGAGGCGCTGGGCGGGACCGGCGACGACGCGCTCGCCACCATGCGCGACGCGACCGCGGCCGACGTCCTCGAGGCGTCCAACACCGGCGCCGGGAGCCCCTTCCTGCGGGCGGGCAACGTCTGGGCCCCCAACATCGACGGTTGGATCATCCCGGACGACCCCCTGGCCATGTACGACAACGGCCGTCAGCATGACGTCCCGCTGATCACGGGGATGAACGGCAACGAGGGATCGCTGATGACAACCGCCATGGATATCGCGGACGCCGACGCTTTCGAGGCTCACATCCGCGGCGTCTACCCGATGCTCGCCACCGAGGCGCTCGCTCACTACGACGTGCACTCCGCGGAATCGGCCAAGGCGGGGATCGACCACGTGGTCCACGATATGTACTTCGCCGGGCCGGTGCGCGCGCACGCCCGCACCCATGCCAACGTCTCTTCGCCGGCGTGGCTCTACCAGTTCACGCATGTGCCACCGACGCCGGGCGGCGCGGCGATGGGGTCTCATCACGCCGCGGAGCTGGCCTATGTGTTCGGCACGCTCACGCCTCGGGCGCCGGGGCAGGAGAACCCCGGCATCTTGACGCCTGTCGGCGATTTCACCGACGTCGACATGCAGCTGTCAGAGACGATGCGCGCCTACTGGGTGCAATTCGCCGCGACCGGCGATCCCAACCGTGCGGACCTCCCGGCGTGGCCGTCGTACGATGCAGCCACCGACGAGCATTTGGTACTGGGCGAGGTGGTCGTCGCCGGCACGCGGGTCCACGAGGAGGGCGCCTTGCTCTGGGACGCGTTCGAGGCGCACCAGCGCGAGTCGAATTAAGACGGGGCAGCCCCGAACCCCGCCGCGGGCGCTGCGTGGGGACCCCGAGAGCCCCACTCCGCGCCCGCGAGGCGCGCCGTGCGCGCCTTGGCCGCCAACCTCGTCTCAGTGCTCGACGATCACATCCCCGCCTGATCTTTCACATACCGCGCCACCTGCTCGTGGGTCGCAAACCAGACGTCGCCCTTGGCGCGGATGTGATCGATGAGCTCTTCGAGGATGACGATGCGGGACCGGTGGCCGATGATGTGCGGGTGTGTCGTCAACAGAAACATGGTCCCTTCGTCGTAGGCCTTGTCGAACTCGTCGATGTACACCTGGAGCAGCTCGCGCGGTGGCGTGTAGCTGTTGCCCAGCGGGTTCATCAGCGGCGCGTCGTCGAGAATCCACTCGACCGGCAGCTCGACGAGGCCGGTCGGCTCTCCGCGCTGCAGCAGCTCGTAGGGACGGTCGTCGGCCATCAGCGAGCTGTCATACAGAAACCCGAGCCCCTTGATGATGTCGAGCGTGCTCTCGCTGAAGTTCCACGACGGCGCGCGATAGCCCACCGGGCGGCGGCCGGTCGCGCGTTCCAGGTAGTCGGTGGCGCGGATCACGAAGTCCCGCTCGGTATCGGCGTCGAGCGCGCTGTTGAGCTCGTGAATCCAGCCGTGCACGGCGAACTCGTGCCGGCCGGACGCCTGGATGACGTCGACCATGTCCGGACGCAGCACCAGGCTGACCGCCGGAATGAAAAACGACGCCGGGATCTGATGCCGATCCACCAGATCGACGACACGCTGCAGGCCGACGCGTGCGCCGTACTCCCCCTGTGACAGCGCGCCGATGGACGGGTTGGCGTTCCGCGCGATGACGATCGTGTCGTTGTCGACGTCGAACGAGATCAGCACGGCGACGCGGGCGCCATCGGGCCACGACGCCGGCTGCAGGCTCCGCCCGCCGCGCACGCGGTTGGCGATTGCCCGGACCTCGTCGAGGTCGAGATAAATCCCCGGTTGGGTCGTCTGCGCTCGTGGCGCAGCACCCGACGCCAGGGCGAGCGCGCCGACGCAGATGACGACACACGACCACTTCATGATCAGCGCTCCTCCGAGGGCGCCGGCGATGGCGCCTCGTGCGCTTGCGATTCGCTGACCGGCGGGTTGCCCACGTGCTCGCCGAAGAACTCCGCATACCGCCGCAACCGATCCATCAGGTGCCGGGGCTCCTCGATGCCGTGCCCCTCGCGTGGGAAGCGAACGAAGGTGACATCTGTCCCGAGATCCTTCAACGCCCGGTAGAACTCCACCGATTGCTCGGGCGGCACGCGGGTGTCGGCGCCGCCGTGCATCAGGAGCACCGGGCTCGTCACATCGGTGACATAGGTCATCGGCGAATGCTGGCGGTAGTTCTCGGTCTCGACCCAGGGCGTCCCGCCAAGGAACGACGCCAGATAGTCCTGGAGGTCGTTCGTGCTGTACATGCTGTAGAGATTGGTGAGACCGGCGCCGGGTGAGACCGCCTTGAAGCGGTCGGTCTGCGTCACGATCCAGGCGGAGAGATAGCCACCGTAGCTCCAGCCGTAGCAAATGAGTCGATCGGGGTCGGCCCACCCCTCGGCAACGGCGTGGTCGACACCGGTCATGACGTCGTCGTAGTCGGCGATCCCCCAGTTGTCGATGTTGGCGTTGACGAAGTCCTGGCCGTAGTTCGTGCTTCCGCGGAAATTTGGCTGGAGCACGACGTAGCCGTTGCCGGCGAAGAACTGGTTCGCCGCGCTGAAGGCCGCGAGCGACGCGCCGGTCGGGCCGCCATGGGGGTTGACGATGAACGGGTACGACCGACCCTCGCGATACCCGACCGGCCTCGTCAGCACTCCCTCCACCGACGCGCCCAGGCTGTTTTTCCAGCGCACGGTCTCCACCGTCCCGAGCGCGACACCCTCGTCACGAAGCCACGCATTCGCGTCGCTCAGCCGCAGCGGCCGGCCGTCGACCGACGCGGTGTAGATCTCGGCGGGCCAATCGG
This sequence comes from Vicinamibacterales bacterium, assembly GCA_965197395.1. GTDB lineage: Bacteria > Acidobacteriota > Vicinamibacteria > Vicinamibacterales > UBA8438 > CAZYFH01. The sequence continues at coordinate 418,798 of OZ240205.1, forward strand.
GTCCGGTATGCACCCACACCCAGCGCGTGCCGTCGTCCGACAGCTCCCAGGCGCTATTGCGCCCGCCGGGCGATGACGCGGTCGCCACGGCGCCCGATTCGACGCTGACCCGAAAGAGACCGGTGGACGTCCCCTCGCCGGTCGCCCAGTACACCTGGCGGCTGTTCGCCGACCAGATCGGCGTCGCGAAGTCTCGGTCGACGTCCTCGAGCAGCACCCGCGACGAGTTGCCGTCCGGTCGGGCCAGCACGAGCTTGGCGTGATTCGTATTGCTCGACGCCGTCGCGTTCGACGCAAGCGCGATGGTTCGGCCGTCGGGCGACCAGCGCGGCGCGGTATCGCTGCCGCCGTTCCGATACAGCAGCCGCCGATCGCCCGTAGCCGACTCGACCACCCAGACGTCGCTCTGCCAGCGATCGTTGGCGGTCGGATTCGGTCGCGCCTCGAAAGCGACCCAACGCGAATCGGGCGACCAGTCGGGGTTGGCCACCGTGAAGTCGCCCTCGGTGAGACGCGCGGTCTCCGACGTCGTCAGATCGTGCACCCAGAGGTGCGCCATCTGGAACATGCCGTCGACCACCTCTGCGTCGCCGTGTTCCCGTCGGCGCTCCTCCTCCGCCTCGGAGAGACCGTCGCGCGCGGTGAACAACAGCTTGGTGCCGTCGGGAGAGAAGTCGAACGCGCTCACAGATTCCTCGTGATCGGTGACCTGCCACGCCTCCCCGCCGTCGGCGCCCAAGAAATGGACCTGGGTCTTGGGGTCGTCGCCTTCGCCGCGGGCCGCCAGGAACGCGACCACCTCACCGTCGGGCGACCACACCGGCGCCGTCGCGTCGTCCGAGCCACGCGTCAGCTGCCGGTTCGAAGAGCCGTCGACCCGCACGCGCCAGAGGTGCGTCACCGCCCCGAGCTCTGGGTCCTCCATGTCGCGCGCGCGCACGGTGTAGAGCACCCATGCAGCGTCCGGGGAGAGGGTGGGGTTCCCGACCTGGTTGATGCGGAGGGTGTCGCGCGCCGACATGACGCGCGACTGGTCCTGCGCGCGCGCCCCGGCACCAGTGGCGACCAGGGCGACGATGGCAGCAATGCAGGTTCTTGAGTGCGCGCGCACGGAAACCCCAGCCTCGAGCCTCATGCACCTCGACCGTCACATCGGATGCTGGATCTGCAGGCGCTCGTAGATGCGGGTCACCGCGCGAGGATCGACGTTTCGCGCGCCCGCGCCGTACGCCGCCTCGTGGGCCCCGAGGTCCACGCGAGCGGTGGCATCTTCGACCGACACCCCCTCCGCGCGCAAGGCCGCAACCTGGGCCCAAAAGTCACGCAGGTAGCGCTGCAGATCGTCGATCTGCGTCCGGTCGCGGAACGGCGTCCCGTGGCCCGGCACCAGGACATCGAAGTCGAGGCCCTTGAGCTTCTCGAGGCTGGCGGGCCACTCGTCGACGAAGCCGTCACCCATATACGGCAGCGCACCGCCGCGAGGACTGCCAACGAAGAAGTCCCCGGTGAACACGATGCGCTCCTCGGGCAAGAACACCATCGTGTCACCGCCGGTGTGCCCGCGCCCCACGAAGTGGAGCTGTATCTCACGCCCACTCTGCACGATCGTCATCGTATCGCTGTAGGTGACGTTGGGCGGCGTGGGCACCGTCTCCTTGATGGCGTTTTGATGCGCCTCGGTCATACGCAGCGCGTTCTCGAGCCGCGCGCGCTCCGTGGCGTTCGACTCACTTTGGATCTGACTCTTGAGCTGCTCGATCTGCTGGGGGATCGCGGCCGAGAACGATCGGTTCGTGCGCTGGTCCAGCACATTCGACGACAGCTGCGCGCGTACGTAGTCGTGGCCAACGATCTCGACGTCGTCACCGAAAATCTGGTTTCCGTGCGCGTGGTCGAAGTGATAGTGGGAGTTGAAAACGTACTGAATCGGCTTGTCGGTCACCTCGGACCTGATCTCGGCCACCATCTTGCGCGCGGCAGCCGGCGAGACGCTGGTGTCGACGAGCATCGCGTGGTCGTCGTTGACGATGATGAGCGAGTTGCTGAACGTCGTCATCGCGCCGGTACCGGTCGCGAAGTGCACGCCGTCTGCGATCTCCTCGAACCGGTAGGCGGCCTTGCCGTCCGTCGGGTCGGTCTCCTGGGCCGCGACCCAGAGACCGGATGCCATGACGGTGAGCACGACCGCCCCGGCGGCCGTCAATAACTGTTGTCTCGTGTTCATGCCTGTGTCTCCATCCCGCAACGGTCACCCACGCGGGCATCAATCGGCGATCGTGTCTCCCGTGATGAACGGGTGATGATGCTCGATGTACGCGAAGCCCCGATACACGCCGGTGCGGTCCTTGCGATCCGCCTGATCGCGCACGTGCACCGACAGCACGCTCGGCTCCTTGGCCTGATAGCAGTTCTCGCGCCGCGTCGTCCGGAGGTGCTGAAACACCATCCGCTGCTCCGGCGAGTTGGTGAAGCTCACCGGTGTGGACGACCCGACGTCGGTGTAGGCGCCGCCGTACCAGTCGTCGAGCGGCGACGGGCGATGCGCGACGGGTCTGAGCAGCCGGGTGCTGCCGAGCTGGGTCATCTCCCTCTCAATCGCCGCAGTCAGCTCCTCGACGTGCACACACGCGCCGAGCGCGCACTCCGGATGGTCACCGGGATGCGTGACGCGGTGGGCGAGGGGGAAGCGCAGCTGTCGCTGCAGCTCGAGCAGGGCGGGAGATGGCGTACCAAAAAATGCGACACCCTCGGCCCGCTGCACGACGTAGCAATCGTTCGGATGCAATGTCGCCACGTTGACACCCGAGTGATTCACCGGAAGCACCCAGTGGTAGGTCTCGGACGCGGGCCGCTCGCGATCCTGGGTCGTGACCGACCACGGCCCCGCTTCGAGCGGCGCGACCACCAACGCCAGCGCCAGCGCTGCCACGGCGCGTGTCATCGGAGGCATTCTAGTCTCTTTTTCGACTGCGTTATGATGGCCACCAACGTCAATCCTTTCTCGGGAGAACGAAGATGCGGGCTCCAACACGGCAGTGGGCGCTGACCGCCATCCTCGGCGTCATCGTGCTCGGACACTGGACCGCACCGGTCGCGGCCCAGCGCGGCGCGCCGGCAAACGGCGAGTGGCCGACCTACGGTGGCGACCTGGGGAGCACCAAGTATTCGCCGCTCGACCAGATTGATCGCGACAACTTCGTCGATCTCGAGGTCGCGTGGCGCTGGCAGTCCGCGGACGCGTTTCTGAGCCTCGACACGCCGGACGGCGGCGAGTGGTGGGCCGACTCCCGGCTGATCTTCGACGAGCTGCTCCGTCGCGACCCGAATCTCTGGCGCGACGCGCAGGCGCCATCCGTCACGAACCTGAAGGCCACGCCGCTGATGGTCGGCGGTCGGCTGTTCATCAACATGCCGACGTCGCAGGCCGCGTCGATCGACGCGCGGACCGGCGAGACACTCTGGGTGTTCAACCCGAAGACCTATGAGAAGGGCACGACGACGATGACCGCCCGCTGGAACCAGCGCGGTGTGGCCTACTGGGCAGACGGACCCGACCGGGCCGAGGAGCGGATTCTCTTTGGCACGGGCAACGGGTATCTCATCTGCGTCGACGCGAAGACAGGACGACCGTGCGCCGACTTCGGCGAGAACGGCTGGGTCGACCTGGTCGCGGATCTGCCCCGCGTGGCGCGTGGCGAGCGGGACTGGCTGAATGCGTTGCTCTATTCCGTGCAGTCGGCGCCTCTCGTCGTCGGCGACACGATCGTCACGCCCTCGTCCATCTCGTCCTACAACATCACCAAGGAAGCGCCGCCAGGATGGATACGCGGATTCGATGTGCGCACCGGACGCACGAAGTGGACCTTTCACACCATCCCGCAAGGCGACGAGTACGGCAACGACACGTGGCAGGGCGATTCGTGGCGCTACACCGGCAAGGTGGGCGTCTGGTCGTTCATGAGCGCCGACCCCGAGTTGGGCCACCTCTATCTACCGACCAATACGCCGGCGCCCGACTACTACGGCGGGCATCGACTGGGCGACAACCTGTTCGCCGAGAGCGTGGTGGCGCTCGACATCGAGACGGGCGAGCGCGCGTGGCACTTCCAGGCGGTGCACCACGGGCTGTGGGACTGGGACTTCCCCGCCGCCCCGAACCTGGTCGACGTCGTCATCGACGGACGGCCCGTGAAAGCCCTCGCCCAGATCAGCAAACAGGGCTTCACCTACGTCTTCAACCGGGAAACCGGCGAGCCAATCTGGCCGATCGAGGAGCGCCCCGTCCCCACGGACACCGATATCCCGGGCGAAGTGCCGTCGGCGACGCAGCCGTTTCCGACCAGACCGGCCCCGTTCGAGTATCAAGGCGCCGTGGTCGACGATCTGGTCGATTTCACGCCGGAAATCAGGCAGATGGCCCTGGACGCTGTCGAGGGCTATCGCCTCGGGCCGATCTTCACCCCGCAGACGTGGGACGGCACGATCCAGCGCCCGAGCACCGGTGGCGGTGCCAACTGGTCGGGGGCGGCCTTCGATCCCGAGACGGGGCTCCTCTACATCCCGTCCGACAACCGGTACTCGGTGATGCAGTATCGCGAGCCGCGAACCGACGAAGGCGCCACGCTGGACGTCATCGAACGACGCGGCGAAACGCGGACGCGGCCACAGATGCCGCAGGGGCTGCCGCTGTTCAAGCCCCCCTATTCACGGATGACGGCCATCGACCTCAAGACCGGCGATCACGCCTGGATGCGGCCGATGGGCAACGGCGATCGCGTCCGTCATCACGCGCTGCTCCGCGACCTCGACCTGCCTCCGTTGGGCGGTGACAGCAGTCGGGCTGGGCCGCTGCTCACGAAGACGCTGCTGATCGCCGCGCTGACCGCAGGCGGCACGAACGACGGGCCACGACTCGTGGCCCTCGACAAGGCGTCGGGCGACGAGCTGGCGTCCATCGACCTGCCGGGTGGCGCCATCGGCACGCCGATGACCTATCTGCTCGACGGCAAGCAGTACATCGCGTTGACCGTCGGCGGCGAGCGGGTCCCCGCGCTGATCGCGCTGGCGTTGCCGGAATAGACCTGCGCTCGTTGGCACCGGTTGCCATCATGGCCGGCCACCGGGCGCTGTTACTCTGGCGTGTGTAAGCCAAGGAGGATTCTCGCGTCGGCGGCGGTGGCCACCGTCTTACCTATCAGCGTGAGGAGTCGCACCGCCTTCTCGACGAGCGCCGCGTTGCTTGGCGCAAGAACGCCCTTTTCGAGATAGAGGTTGTCTTCGAGCCCGACCCGGCAATGACCGCCAAGCGTGGCGGCGAGCGCGACGAAGGGAAACTGCGCGGCGCCGATCCCGAAGCCAGCCCAGTTGGCACCATCCGGGAGTTGGTTCCGCATGAACAGCATCGCCTCGACCGTCGCCGGAGCGCCCCATGGCACCCCGAGCACGATCTGAAAGAGCTGCGGCGCGTCGAACGCGCCGTCGGCGATCATCTTGACTGCCAGCCGGACGTGACCCGCCTCGAACGCCTCCAACTCCGGCTTGACGCCAGCCTCGCGTATGGCCTTCGCCATCGTCTCCAGATGATCCGGCACGTTCATGAACACCATGGGCCCGAAGTTCAGGCTACCCATGTCGAGCGAGCAGATCTCCGGCTTGAGCTCGACGATGTGCTCGACGCGGCGCTCGGGTGACGCCAGCGTCGTCCCCTCCGCAGGATCCAGCGGATCGTCCCGCCCGGGGTTGAATCGAGCGCCCGGCCCCGTCGTGAGGTTGATGACGGCGTCGACGCCGCTGTCGCGAATCCGCTGCACCACCTCGCGATAGAGCGCGACGTCCATGCTGGCCCGCGTCGTCTCTGGGTCACGCACGTGGATGTGGACGATGGCTGCCCCGGCTTTTGCGGCAGCGATGGCCGAGACAGCAATTTCTTCCGGCGTGACCGGCACCGCGGGGTTCTTGCCGGCGGTGTCGGCAGAACCCGTAACGGCACACGTGATAATCGTGGGGGTAGCCATCAGGGCAAACCTAGGGTATATCAAGGACCGTGTCTACACTTCCCACGGCGGGTTCACTGGCTCCAGCGTTCACCCTGCGAGACGCGGCGGGCGCGGCGCACGCGTTCGACGGCCGTAGCGGCACGTCGCCGGCAACACTCCTGTTCTTCTATAAGCACGACTGCCCCACCTGCGATGTGATGGCTCCCGTCGTGCAGCGGATCGGCGACGCGCTTCGCGAGGCCGGTCTCCGCGTCCTCGGCGTCTCCCAGAACGACGACGTCGAGACGGCGGCGTTCATCGAGCGGCATCGGCTCACGATGCCGAACGTGCTCGACGTCGAGCTGACCGTTTCCGAGCAGTACGGGTTCGATGCTGTGCCGGCTGTGGTCTTGACCGCGGACGATGGCACGGTGCTCTCGAGCTTCGAGGGCTTCTCGAAGGCGGACGTCGCGGCGCTTGCCCGCTCGGCCGCAGCGCGCTGCGGCACCACGGCGCCCGAGATCGAGCGCCCCGGCGAGACGTTGCCGGATTGGCGTCCGGGCTGCGGCTCCCGTGTGCACGACCCCGACGTCGCGCGCCGACTCGCGGTCGCACGTGGTGCGGAAACGCTCGCGGCGCGCCGTGTGCGTGTGCCGGTCGACCTCGATCCGTTCGAGTTCTTCGCCGACCAGGGACTGACCGACGGCCTGCCGGTGGTACCGCCGACCGCGGAGCGGGTGCTGCGTATGCTGGAGGGCACGACCAGACCGGCCACGGACCTCGTGGCCAGCATCCCGCCGAATCTGGTGCCCGCCACGGTCGAGAAAATCGCCATCAACGCGGTCATGGCCGGGTGCCGGCCGGAGTATCTGCCTGTCGTCATCGCCGCGGTCGAGGCGGCCTGCACCGACACGTTCAATCTCCACGGCGTGCTTTGCACGACCTACTTCGTCGGCCCTCTCATCGTCGTCAACGGACCCATCCGCCACGCGATCGGCCTCAACTGCGGGCGCAATGTCTTTGGCCAGGGCGCGCGCGCCAACGCGACCATCGGACGGGCGCTGCAGTTGATCGTCCGCAACGTCGGCGGCGGACGGCCGGGCGAGATTGACATGGCGACACTGGGCCAGCCGGGGAAGTACACGGCGTGTATTGGCGAGAACGAGGAAGCCAGCTGCTGGGATCCGCTGCACGTGGAGCGCGGGTTCGATCGCGACCGGAGTACGGTCACGGTCTTCGCGGCGGAGGCGCCCCGCGCCATTCGCGATCAGATATCACGGCGCTCGTCATCGCTCGCCACGAGCATGGCGTACTCGCTCGAGACGGTGGCGCATCGCAAGCTCCACGGGATGGACCAGGTGCTGCTTGTCGTGTCGCCTGAGCATGCCCGGACGTTCGAGCAGGACGGCTATACGAAGACCGAACTTCGCGCACGCGTGCAAGAGGTGACCGGGCGGCCGCTCCGCGACGTGCTGCCGGACGACGAATGCCAGAAGGGTACCCCGACGCGGGCGCTCCCGAAGGCGTGGCTCGGCCCGGATGGCCAGCCGACCGCGGAGGCCCTCTCGCGTCCCTTTCCCAAATTCTCGCGTCCGGAGGACATCCTCATTGTCGTGGCTGGCGGGACGGCCGGGAAGTTCTCGGCTGTCGTCGGCGGCTGGGCGTCGGGCGGCGCCGGGTCGACCGCCGTCACCCGGGAGATCACGCCGTAGCTACGAGGGCGTACACGGCGCGTTCGTACGCCTCGAACGTCGCGAGTGCCTGGGGATCGGCGAACGGCAGGATCTGGCTGAGAAAGACACCGGCGACGCCGCTGCTCGGATCCAACCAGAAGTAGGTATTGAACAACCCCGCCCACGCCAGGCTGCCACTGGCGCGTCGACCCAGCTCGGCATCGAGGTTGATCAAGAATCCCAGCCCAAAGCGGCCGCGTCCCTCGGCGGTCGGCACGAAATCGTTCGACAGCTCCGGCATCGCGGTGCGAATCGCGCCAGCGGCCAGGTCCCCGACCTGATTGATGCCCATCTCCGCGACCGTCTCGGCCGCGAGCACGCGCACACCGTCGAGCTCCCCGCCGTTGAGCAGCATTCGCAGAAAGCGCGCGTAGTCGTCCGCCGTCGACCAGAGGCCGCCACCGCCGCCAAAGGTGGCGACCACGTCCGGATCCTGACGCGGCTGCTCCGTGAGGCTTCCATCCGGCTGTCGATCGTGAATGGTCACGGTCCGGCGCCATTTCGACGATGGCACGTTGTACGCCGTGTCTGGCATCCGGAGCGGCTCGAAGATGTGTTCGCGGAAATACTCTTCCAACGACTGTCCCGACCGCGCCTCCACGAGACGGCCGACCCAATCGGTGTTGGTCCCGTAGAGCCAGTCGGTCCCTGGGTCGAAGAGCAGCGGTTCGGGCAGGACCGCGTCACCGTTGCCGGGCGAGAAGTCTCTGACGACGGGGTGCGTGAAGCCGTATCCAAACCCCGCGGTATGGGTCAGGAGATGGCGGACCGTCATGGTCGTGTCCGGCGGGCGAAGCGTGTATTTACCGCTGTCGGCCTCGAACCGCTCGACCACCCGCGCGCCGGCAAGCTCGGGGAGATGATCCGCCGCGGGGTCGTCGAGGCCGATCATCCCATGCTCGACCAACTGCATGGCCGCCACCGACGTGACGGCCTTGGTCATCGACGCAATGCGAAAGATATGGTCCGTTGTCATCGGATCGTCGTGCACGTCGTCAGCGGTCCCGAACGCGCCCGCGTGGATGACACCCGTCCTGTCCGTCGCGATCCCCACGACCCCCATCACGTCGTGGCGCCGCACCGCCGCCGCCAGAACCTCATCGACCCGTTCCGCCGGCGTCGGCACGTAGGGCGCGGGCTCGACCGCACAGCCGCTCGCCACCGCGGCGACCGCCACGCACACCAGGCATGCCCCGAGTCGTCTCATCTCATCACCACCGCCGTCGACCCACGTCGTGCGGCGAGCCCCAGTAGAGGGGGCGCGGCGTGCGGGTGTGGTAGGGTGTCCGTGCGGAGGTCCCATGAGTGACCCCTCAGTCATCCTCGATCCTACCAACGAACGCGATCCGATTGGTCGGCGGCTCACCGCTCGCAGCGGGCGGCTCGATGGCCCGATTGGCATCATCGACATTTCGAAAGCCCGGGGCGACGTCTTCTGCGACGAGCTGGAGACGCTGCTCCGCTCGCACGCGCCGGGGATTGACGTCGTTCGACTGCGCAAGCCGACGTTCACGAAGCCGGCGCCGCCCGATCTGCGCGATGAAGTCGCGGAGCGATGCAAGGCGGTCATCCAGGCGCTCGCCGATTGAGGGTCCTGCACGTCGTGCAGTGTGCACGATTTAGTCGACTATGAAGGGCGTGGCATCCCGACCGCCCTGGTCGCCTCGAGCGAGTTCGTGAGCGCCGCCGAGCGGCAGGCCGCCGCCCTCGGGATGCCGGACCTTGCCCGACGCGCCGTCTACGTTCCGCACCCCATCCAGGACGCCACGGACGACGAGATGCGTGGGAAGGCACGGGACGCGCTCACCGCGGTGCTAGCAGCGATCACCAACTAGTGGAGTAAGTATCCCCCGGCAAAGCCGGGGGCTTTAGTTGTGAGCCGCTCAAAGCGGCTGACGTGACCGCTGCGCGGTCACTTGAGCCACCTGACGGTGGCGGCTCTAGTCCAACGGCAACTGATCCAGCCGCCGATCCTCTCGCTCCTGCTGCTGGATATAGTCCCGGATGATCCGTTCATCACGGCCCACCGTCGAGACAAAATACCCGCGCGCCCAGAAGTGCTGCCCCACGAAGTTCCGGGACCGCCCCGCAAACTCCCGAGCGATGTGGATCGCGCTCTTCCCCTTGAGATACCCGATCACCTGCGCCACCGAGTACTTCGGGGGGATCGACACCAACATGTGGACGTGGTCGGGCAGCAGATGCCCCTCCTCCACCTGGCTCTCGCGGTGCCGCGCCAGCTGCCGCAGCACCTCGCCCAGCTGCTGCCGGACGCCTCCATACATCGCTTTCTTCCGGTACTTCGGAATGAACACTACGTGATACTGGCAGTGCCATTTCGTATGATTGAGACTTCGGTACGTCGTCATGAGGACTCCTTCTCGTGATGCTTGTGCGGCTCACGGGAAGGAGTTTCCTCACGCGACTCCCGGATACGTCAAACGCTGCTGGCCGCCCCGGCAAAGCCGGGGGGTCTCCCACGGCAAGCCTAGCCCGACGCTCCAGGTCGCCAGTGGGCGGCCGAGACGAGCTTCGGGCCTCGAGCCTCGAGTCTCCAGCCTCGAGCGCCCCATGGACCTGATCGCGGTCTCCGTCATCATCGCCTACCTCGTGGCCGCGACCGCCGCCGGCAGCGCCATGGCGCGTCGCACGAAGACGTCGACCGGCTGGGCCGTCGCGAGCGGCGGCATGCCGACGGCGATGGTCGCATTCGGCATCGCAGGCACGCGTATCGGGGGCGCTGGCACCTACGGCGTCGCTGGAGACGTCGTCAGCGGTGGCGTCTGGAACCTCTGGTGGTATGGCATCAGTACGTTGGTCGCGATGTGGCTCGTCGGTCTGTTCTTCGCTGTCTACTACCGCCGTCTCGAGCTCCATACGGTCGGCGAGCTGTTCACGATCCGATGGGGCAGCCGCCGCTGCCAATGGCTGACGAGCCTGTGCGTCCAGACGGAGTACGTCATCGTCAACCTCATCGAGGCGTACGTCATCGGCGTCATCATCAGCACGCTGACACCGCTCCCGATGTTCGTCGGCGTCATGGTGGCCGCCGTCATTTTCTCTACCTATGTGTCGCTCGGTGGCCTCTGGGGCACGGCGGTGACGAACCTCATCCACTGCACGGTCGTTCTGGTCGGGCTGGGTGCCGTGGGGTTCATGGGCATTGGTCAGCTGGGGGGTTGGGATGCAGTGACCACCGCGATCGGCGGTCACCTGACAGCGGCAGGGCGCAGCGAGACCGCCTGGTGGGGCTTCGCCGGGGCCGGGTGGCTCCCGGTGTTCGCGATGTTCTTCGCGGTCGCCGTTCACACCCCGGCGGCGTCCGTCTACACCAACTACGCGACCGCGGCGCGGAGCGAGCGCCAGATCGCGCCGGCCTTTCTGGTCGGTGGCGTGATTGGCGCCGCGATGGCGCTCCTCGCCGGCCTCGTCGGGATCCTCACCACCGCGCGCTACGGTCTCGACGCCGGGCTCGGCGGTTATCGCAACCTCACCACCCTGGCGTCCGAGATCAGCCCGGTGGTCGGCGGCGTGGCGCTGGCGGCGGTGCTGGCAGCGGTGATTTCGTCTGGAGGACCGATTCTGCTCTCGAGTGCCACGATGTTCGTGCGGGACTGGCTCCCGTTTACGCGCAACTACGATTCCGGGCGCCGGCTCAAGGCCTATCAGCTCACCACCACGATCTACGCGTTCGTCGCCGCACTCGCGGCGTGGGTCGTCGCCACCCAAACCGACTTCTCCATCCTCGACCTGCTCGTGTTCGGGTTTGCGATGGTGGTGCCGCCGGCCGTGTCCCTCGGCTTTCTCATCCATTGGCGCCGCACGACCGAACGGGGCGCCTACTGGGGCATGTTGACCGGCTACGCGGGCGGGCTGATCTGGTTCGGCCTGATCAAGCTCGCCCTCGCCGCGGGCTTCACCGCGCCCGAGGGTGCCTCTGTCCTTCGCCAGATTCTTGCGTACGGCCTCACCGTGAACGGCGAAGGCGTCGACCCGTCCTACGTCACGATCATCGTCCCGCTGTTTGTCGTGCCGTTGGTCTCGTTCCTCACGCCGGACACCGGTGGCGACCGCGACCGGTTCTACGCCATGCTGTCGGGCAAGACGCCGGTCGACCGCGAGCTGGTCTAATCGGCGGGCGGAGCGCGCTATACTCGCGGGCCGCTACCCCGGCCGACATCTGCGCAATCGCATCCACGGAGAGGAGATCCATGTCCGGTACCGTGACCATCGAACGCCGAGACGACGTCGCCATCCTGTTGCTAACCAATCCACCGGTGAACGGCCTGAGCTATGCCGTGCGCGGGGGGCTGGCGGAACAGCTAACTGTCGCGCTCGCTGACGACGCGGTTGCGGCGATCGTCGTGGCGGGCGCCGGCCGGATATTCTGCGGCGGGGCCGACATTCGCGAGTTCGGTCAGCCGCCTCCGCCGGGCGCCGCATTCCTCCCCAAGGTCATCGACGACCTGGAGGCGTCGCCGAAGCCGGTGGTGGCGGCGATTCACGGGGTCGCGGCGGGCGGCGGGCTCGAGGTCGCCCTCGGTTGCCACGTGCGCCTCGCCTCACCGGGCACGCGTGTCGGCCTGCCGGAGGTAACGCTCGGCATCGTGCCGGGCGCCGGCGGGACACAGCGGATGCCTCGGCTCATCGGCGTGGGCCCCGCCCTGGAGCTGATCGTTGGCGGGAGGCTCCTGCCGGTCGAACGCGCCCACACGCTTGGCGTGATCGACGAAGTCATCGCTGGCGACCGCGCCGGTCTCGTCGAGGTCGCGGTGGCGCGCGCGAGGCAGATGGCGCGCGACGGCGTGGCGCTGCGCCGCATCTCGGCGGTCGACGGCCGGCTCGACGAGGCGCGCGGGAACCCGGAGCTCTTTGCCGCGTTCCGGAAGAAGATGGCCAAGCGCGCGCGCGGGTTCGACGCACCCTACGCCTGTGTCGAGTGCATCGAGGCGTCGCTCACCCTGTCCTACCCGGACGGCGCGGTCAAGGAACGCGAGGTCTTCACGAGGCTCGTCGCCTCGGACCAGTCGAAAGCCCAGCGACACGCGTTCTTCGCCGAGCGGGAAGTCGCGAAGATCGCGGATGTCCCGAAGGACACACCGCGCCAGGAGGTCAAGACCGCTGCGGTCATCGGATGCGGCACGATGGGTGGCGGCATCGCGATGAACTTCGCCAACGCGGGGATCCCGGTGACCGTGTTCGAGATGTCGCAGGAAGCCCTCGACCAAGGCATGCGCATCGTCGAGAAGAACTATGCGGCGACGGTGTCGAAGGGCCGCCTGTCGCAAGCCGAGATGGATGCGCGGATGGCGCGTGTGTCGGCGACGCTCGACTACGCGGACCTCGGCGACGCGGACGTGGTCATCGAGGCGGTGTTCGAGGAGATGGACGTCAAGAAGCAAGTGTTCGTCGCGCTCGACCGGGCGTGCAAACCGGAGGCGATCCTCGCCACAAACACCTCCACGCTCGATGTCGACGAGATCGCCGGGTCGACGACGCGTTCGGACAAGGTCATCGGCACGCACTTCTTCAGCCCGGCAAACGTCATGCGCCTCATGGAGAACGTCCGCGGCGCACAAAGCTCGCCCGGCACCATCGCGACGATCATGGCGCTGTCAAAGACACTGGGAAAGATCGGCGTCCTGGTCGGTGTCTGCGACGGCTTCGTCGGCAATCGCATGCTTTACGCGTATCGGCGCCAGGCCGATTTCCTACTCGAAGAGGGCGCGCTGCCCGCGCAGATCGACCGCGTCATCTACGACTTCGGGTTCCCGATGGGCCCGTTCCAGATGGGCGATCTCGCGGGGCTCGACGTGGGATGGCGGATCCGCAAGCGGCAGGCGTCGACACAGCCCGCGCACCTGCGCTACTCGCCGATCGCGGATCGCATCTGCGAGCTCGGACGCTTCGGTCAGAAGACCGGCGCCGGATGGTATCGCTACGAGGCCGGGAGCAGGGCGCCGATCCCGGATCCGGTGGTCGAGGAGTTGGTGACGTCCGTGTCAGCGGAGCTCGGCATTACGCGCCGCCCAATTGACGATGACGAGATCATCCCCCGCTGCCTCTATCCGCTCGTCAACGAGGGAGCCAAGATTCTCGAGGAGGGGCTCGCACTCCGCGCCAGCGATATCGACGTCGTCTGGCTCCACGGCTACGGCTTCCCGCGATACCGCGGTGGGCCGATGTTCTGGGCGGACCTCGTCGGCCTCCAGACCATCTACGACACGATGAGCCGGCTCCACGACGAGCATGGAGAGTGGCTTACCCCGGCGCCGCTCCTTGAACGGCTCGCGCGCGAGGGCAAGGGGTTCGGAGACTATCGCCCCTGATGCTCAGGGCTTTAGGTGGCCGGGGCGCAGAACGCGAGCGCCTATCCGATATAGTGCGAGCAGCGATGACCTCACCACCGAAGCCGGCTGCTGTTGACGCTCCGCCGGCCGACGTCGACCTGGTGGAGTGGTACTTCGAACGGGGATGGACCGACGGGCTGCCGGTCGTGCCACCGACGCCAGCTCGGATCGAGGCGATGGTCGAGGCGCTCGGCGGCGACCCCGACCACCTCGAAGCCCGCATCCCGCCACGCTGGGGGAACCTGACGCGCGAGGTCCTGGCGATCAACCTGGTCCTCGCGGGGTGCGCGCCGAGCTACGCGCCGGTCGTCCGCGCGGCGCTGCTCGCACTGACGAGCGCGCCCTTCAACCTGAATGGCGTCCAGACGACGACCCACATGGCGGCGCCGCTCGTGGTGATCAACGGCCCGATACGCCACGAGATCGGGCTGAACGCCGGCGCCAACGTCTTTGGCTCCGGATACCGCGCCAACGCCACGATCGGTCGGGCGGTCCGCCTGGTGCTGCTCAATGTCGGCGGCGGTCGACCGGATGACCTCGACAAGAGCACCCTTGGACAGCCCGGCAAGTACAGCTTCTGCATTGCCGAGAACGAAGAGCAGAGCCCGTGGGCGCCCTATCACGTGGACCAGGGGTATCGGTCCGAGGACAGCACGGTCTTCGGGATCGCCGTCGAAGGCCCCCACAGCGTCACCAACCACGTGGCGAACGACCCGGCAGGGGTCCTCGACAGCATCGTCTCGGCCATGAGCACCATCGCCCACAACAACGCGGTCAGCAGCGGGTCGTGCGCGGTCGTGATCGGACCCGAGCATGCGGCGACGATTGCCGCGCGGAGCTGGTCGCGGAGCGACGTGCGGCGCTACCTCTGGTCCCAGACCACCAACACGTACGACGACATCAGCTTCGGTGGTCGCTACGGCACCATCTACAACCGGAACCTGCCCCGGTGGTACAAGCGCGAATCCGGCGCACGCGTGCCGATCGTACCGGCGCCGGAGGACATTCATCTGTTTGTCGCCGGCGGCGAGGCCGGGCGCTTCTCGGCGTTCCTACCGGGCTGGGGTCACATGAGCGGCCCCGTCCTGCGTGCGCTCGACGGACGCCCCCCGCAGCGCGGCGACTGTACGGACGGGACCTGCGCGCTGTGACGGCAGAAGACGACGGCCAGGGCGCCGGCGGGACGCGCGCCACGCGAGGTGAGGCCGTTATGCGGCTCGAAACGAGGGTTTGTGCTCGTTGTGGCCTGACGGGAACGGCCAAGGCGCGCACGGCGCGCCTCGCGGGCGCGGAGTGGGGCTCTCGGGGTCCCCGCGGAGCGCCCGCGGCGGGGTTCGGGGGCGCAGCCCCCGTCTAGTGAGTAGATGAGCGAGCAACGATTACCCACCGGTCAGATCGTCTACGATCCGCGCGGCCGCATCACCGCTGAGCCCCAGACGCCGGCCCCGCGCCTGGCCCAACTGGACGGTATCCGGCTCGGCGTCCTGGACAACTCCAAGTGGAACGCGTCCAAGCTGCTCCGGCGGACGGTGACCCTCCTTGAGGCTGACACGTCGTTCGCATCGGTCCGGATCTTCAAGAAGGACAGTTTCTCGACACCGGCCGCGACGGCGCTCCTCGCCGAGGTCGCCCGGGAATCCGACGCCGTCATCACCGCCATCGGCGATTGAGGGTCGTGCACGTCGTGCAGTCTGCACGACGCGGTCGCGCTGGAGCGTCGAGGCATCCCGACGGCGGTCATCGTGACCCGCGCGTTTCTCCATGAGGCCGACGTCCAGCGCGCGGCCCTTGGCGCGGAGCGACTCCAGGCCGCCGTCATCACCCACCCGCTGAGCACAATCACCGACGACGACATCGCGGCGCGAGCGGCCGAGGCCGCCCGTCAAGTCGCGCACATCCTGACTGGGGACGCATAGGTAGACGGGGCTGCGCCCCCAATCCTCGACGCGGGCCCGCGGTATCATCTGCGGGTGAACGTCGACCTGGCCTACGGCCGCGGGCGCCTTGCGGTCGACTTCCCCGCCGAGCGAACGACCGTCCTCGAGCCCACCTACGTCGATGGGCTTCCAGACGAAGGCGCCGCGATTCGGGACGCCCTCCGGCGGCCGCTGAACCGGCCCCCGCTCGCCGCATTGGTCGGGCGTGACCAGCGCGTGGCCATCTCCGTGTGCGACATCACCCGTCCGATGCCAAGCCGTACGCTCCTCCCCGTGCTGCTCGGCGAGCTCGCCCACGTGCCGGATGATCACATCACCATCCTGATCGCGGCCGGGACGCATCGAGCCAATACGCACGCGGAGCTCACCGAGATGCTCGGCGAGCCGATCGTCGATCGCTATCGCATCATCAACCACGACGCGTTTGACGATGCCACGCTCGTCCACCTCGGTGAGGTCGAGCCCGACGTCCCAGTCTGGCTGAACACGCACTGGGTCGAGGCCGATATCCGCATCACGACCGGGTTCGTCGAGCCGCATTTCTTTGCCGGCTTCAGCGGCGGTCCCAAACTGGTTGCACCGGGCCTCGCCGGGTTCAAGACGACGATGCGTCTCCATGACGCCGAGATGATCGCCAACCCACGCGCGCGGTGGGGCGTGACCGAGGGCAATCCGATCCACGATGCGATCCGCCGGATCGCGGCACACGTCGGCGTCGATTTCAGCGTCGACGTCGCGATCAACCGCGACCGCCAGATCGTCAGCGCCTGTGCCGGCGAGATCTTCGCTGTCCACGCGCAGATGGCGTCGCAGGTCAAGCGGACCGCCATGCAAGCGTTCGACGCACCGTTCGACGTCGTCGTGACGACCAACAGCGGTTACCCGCTCGATCAGAACCTCTACCAGAGCGTCAAGGGGATGTCGGCCGCGGCGCAGGTCGTCAAGCCGGGCGGCGCCATCGTATGCGCTGCCGAGTGCGCCGATGGCCTGCCGTCGCACGGCGAGTATCGCGACATCCTGACCCAGCGCCAGACGCCGTCCGATCTCCTCGCGATGATCTGTGCCGCCGGCCACAACCGACACGACCAGTGGGAAGTGCAGATCCAGGCACAGATCCAGCAGCGCGCGGAGGTCTTCTTGAAGGCGGACGGCCTCTCGGTCGCCGACGTGCGTGCCGCGCATCTGACGCCGACGGAGGATATCGGCGCCACCGTGCGGGCGCAGCTCGCTCGCTTCGGTCGTGACGCCCGCGTGTGCGTCCTACCCGAAGGTCCGCAGACGATTCCCTACCTCGCCTCGCAGGGCTGAAGCCCTGCGCTACGTACGACTGGCGTAGTTGGCCGAGGACAAGGCGCGCACGGCGCGCCTCGCGGGCGCGGAGTGGGGCTCTCGCGGTCCCCACGTAGCGCCCCCGCGTGGGGTTCGGGGTGAAGCCCCGTCTAAGGAATAGACCGGCTCAGCGACACGCGGATGACATATACGCCTTCGTTCTCTTGCGTGATGCCGAAGACCTCCGTTCGCCGGCCGACGAACTCGGCAAGGCCATCGTGCGGCTCGGGATCCGCGTGGTCGCGCGCGAGCCACATCAGCTCTTCGTCGTCACGGACCAGTCCGTACGCGTGTCCGGCATGGAGCCCGTCGCTGGCAACCGACTCCTGGGGTCCGCGGTAATTCGCCAATCGAACCACCGTTCCGAGCCAGCTCAGCTCCGAGCCTTCCAGCACGACGGGGTTCTCGTTGAGCGCGTCGACGAGGCGACCGGCGAGGGCCTCTAGATCCACGTCGACCGGGTCATCCGGTGCCGCCGGCCCCGCTGGCGACGGGGCGGGCGACGGGAGACGATATCGGACGAACACGTCGCGCTCGCCACGATCCTCGACCAGCTCGTCGATGTCCTTCCGCATCTCGTCGCGACGCTCGAGTATCGCTTCGATCTCGCCGCCGGTCAGCCACTCCCCGAGCGCCGTCGCCAGCGTCGCCTTGTCGAGGGCGACGAAGCGATCCCACAGGTCGCGATCCACGCGGGTCAGCACATGGACCCGTTCGTCCGTGTCGGTCGTGAACGCGCGCGAGTTGTCGATGATGATGATGTTCCACGCCGGGTCCACCATCCAGTTTCCGAGATTCGGGTCCTTGTTGTAGATGAGGTTGTGGAACATCTTGGCGCGGATGAGCATCCAGTTGTATTTCCCGATGAACCGGGGTGGCATGGACGACGTTGCCGGGGGGCCGCCCATCGATTTCCACGTTTCCGCGTTGTCGACCCACAAACCGGCGGCGCCGAGCTCGCCGTCGATCCGTCGCTCGACATACGGCGGTGTCATATTGAGCTCGAGGAGCCTGTCCAGCTCGTAGGCGGCGATCTCGGCCTTGTAGTTCTCCCAATACCCCTGATAGATCCCGGGTTTGATGTCCTTCCAGACGAAGGCCTCGACCAGTCCGCCGGCGACGAGGGTCGCCTTCCAGGGGTTGGTCACACCATCGCCGATCTCCACGAGATCGACGATCTCCTCGGTCCGGAGCGCCTCCTCGAACGCACCGGGCTCCTCGAGCCACGTGATCGCGCTAGCCGGTGCGCTGTCTTGCGCCGACACCGACATCGACGCGAGGAACCCCGCCGCGAGCAGCCACGCTGATGTCCGTCGGACAACGTGCACGAGGTCCTCCTTATTCAGTTACAACGACGGAATCACTCATACAGAACGGCGTCCGGGCCTTTGGCCTCGATCAGGCGCGTAAAGTGGTCAACGATCGCATCGCGCCGATCGAGCACGGCGTCGATTTCCCGACCGGTGAGATGCGGGTCGGTCTGTCGTTCGATTGCGTCTTTGGTCAAATCTCGGAGTCTCGCAAAGAGCGCGCGGTCGACTCTCACGAGGTCGTCCGGTCGCTGCAGCGTCGCCTCCCGACGGAACGCACGCGAGAAGTCGATCATGTGGAGCGTCCAGTCGCGCGTATACACGACATTGCCCTGATTGCGGTCAGTGTCCTGCACGAGCTCGGCGAACAGGAGCATCCGGGCCATCTGCGCGCTCCACCGCTGCATGTCCTCCGGCCATTGGCGCTCGTTCAGACGCGTCTCCTCGTTGAACATGACGTCGTCGAGCCACCAGCTCAGCGACCCTGTGCGGCCGTCCCATGTCCGCTCCACGTACACCGGCATCATCTCAGCGAGACCGAGCATCTCGGCGAGCTCGTAAGCGGCGATGTTGTAGCGGTAGGAATCGATGAAGCGCCGTTCGTAGCGGTCGCCAAACTGCCGAGGCCCCTCGTCACGATCGACCGACTGAAAGTGCGCGTCGTGCTCGAGGTGTCCGTCGCTCAAGGTCAGCCGCCAGGGCTGAGTAGTGCCTCTCCCGGTGTGCTCGGCGGCGATGACTTCGGCCGTGAGAAGAAACTGACGCATCTCGTCACGGGTGAGTGCGGCCGGCTGCGCCAGGGCGGCTGAGGCGCCAGCCGCGACGGCCAGCAGCAGCACGCATCCGATACGGCAGCGACCCATCATCATGCCGGTGTCCCTTCCCCGACGCCGTGGCACCGCCCGCCGTAGGGCGGAAGCGACCATGGCCGCATCATACCAGCGAACCGGCGTGGTCGCGCCGTGTCTCGGGCGACGATTCCGATGTGCCAGCCCCTATAATGACGCCCCAGACTATGGACTTCCAACTCCCTCCCACGGCCGCCGCCCTCCGGTCCGAAGTCGAGGCGTTCGTCAACGAGGTGGTCTACCCGAACGAGCAGCTCTATGTCGACCAGGTCGAGTCGGGTGAGAACCGATGGGTGTCGCCGCCGATCATGGATGAGATGACGCAACAGGCCCGGGACGCCGGCCTGTGGAATCTCTTCCTCCCCGACAGCGAGCATGGTGCGGGGCTGAGCAACCTCGAGTACGCGCCCTTGTGCGAGGTCATGGGTCGTTCGCCGATCGCGCCCGAGGTATTCAACTGCTCCGCGCCTGACACGGGCAACATGGAGGTGCTCGTCCGCTACGGCACCGAGGCACAGCGACAACGGTGGCTCACGCCGCTCCTCGCCGGTGAGATTCGCTCGGCCTACGCGATGACCGAGCCGCACGTCGCCTCCTCGGATGCCACCAACATCAGCGCACGTATCGAGCGCGACGGCGACGAGTACGTGATCAACGGCCACAAATGGTGGATCTCGGGGGCCGGCGATGCCCGCTGTCGGATCCTCATCTTCATGGGCAAGACCGACCCGGCGGCGGAGCGCCACAAGCAGCAGTCGATGATCCTGGTGCCGATCGATACGCCCGGCGTGACGCTCGTGCGTCCGCTCAGCGTCTTCGGGTACGATCACGCGCCGCATGGGCATTGGGAGATCACATTCGACGACGTCCGGGTGCCGTCCGATTACCTATTGCTCGGGGAAGGACGCGGGTTCGAGATCGCCCAGGGCCGCCTCGGGCCGGGAAGAATTCACCATTGCATGCGGACGATCGGGGTCGCCGAGCGAGCGCTCGAGGCAATGTGCGCCAGGGCCAAGACCAGGGTCGCCTTCGGGAAACCGCTCGCCGAGCAGGGCGTCGTGACGGCGGCGATCGCCGACTCGCGGATGGAGATCGAGCAGGCCCGGTTGCTGACGCTCAAGGCGGCGCACCTGATGGACACGGTCGGAAACAAGGTCGCACGGGCCGAGATCGCGATGATCAAGGTGGTCGCGCCGAACATGGCGCTCCGCGTGATCGATCGGGCGATCCAGCTACATGGGGGAGGCGGCGTGTCGGACGATTTCGGGCTCGCACAGGCGTGGGCCCACACCCGCACGCTACGGCTCGCTGACGGCCCGGACGAGGTGCATCAACGCGCAATTGGCCGGTTGGAGCTGAAGAAGAACGCTTAGCCGTAGGCGAGGGTCAGGGTCTCGGCGACGCAGGCCGGCTTTGCGTGCCCCTCGATCTCCACGACGAACTTACTCACCATCCGCACACGGTGGGCGCCCACGCGTTCGGTCGACAGGACCTGCTGCACGCCGCGCAGCCGCGCCGGGATCGGCACGGGCGCGGGAAACCGCACACGGTTGACCCCGTAGTTGATCAAGCGAGAGACGCCCTGGATCTCGACGATCTGTGTTCTGAATCTCGGCACGAGCGACAGCGTGAAGAACCCTTGAACGATGGTCCCGCCGAACGGCAGCTCGTTCCGGGCGCGCTCCACATCGAGGTGGATCCACTGGTGGTCCCCGGTCAGCTCCGAGAACTGCGTCACCATGTCCTGATCGACTGAGAACCACTCGCTCGCGCCGAGCTCGACGCCAGCTAGCGACTCGAGCTCGTCCAGCCCGTTGATTACACGCATCCGCACCTCCAGCGGTGGATAGTATAGGGTCGCCTCGGGCGATGACGCATCCAGCCGACGATGACCCGGAGCTCATCGACGTCCGTCCCGACGAGCGATTCGACGCGGCACGGCTCGACCCATGGTTGCGCAGCCATCTCGACGGCATCGGGGCGGATGCGCGCCTCGAGGTGCGCCAGTTCGGTGGCGGTCACGCGAACCTGACGTACCTCCTCCGGCTGGGCGACCGCGAGCTTGTGCTACGGCGCCCCCCGCTCGGGCCGGTGGCACCCACGTCGCACGACATGCGGCGGGAGCATCGCGTGCTCGCGCGGCTCGTCGACGCGTTTCCCCTCGCTCCGCGCAGCTACGCCCTGTGCCAGGACCACTCGATCCTGGGATGCGACTTTCACATCATGGAGCGGCGTCATGGGTTCGTCGTTCGTCGTGACTTGCCGCCGGCATTTCGTGATCAGCCCGAGCTGAACCGACGGTTGTCGGAGACGATCGTGGATACGCTTGCCGCGCTGCACGGCGTCGATCCCGAGAGTGTGGGGCTCGGTGACCTCGGACGCCCGGAGGGGTTCCTCGAGCGCCAGCTCACCGGGTGGGTCAGGAGATGGCAGGCGACCCGAGACGCGGAGGCGGGTGACGACGACCGCGTCGACCGCCTCGCTGCCTGGCTGCAGCGAAGCG
This sequence comes from Vicinamibacterales bacterium, assembly GCA_965197395.1. Taxonomy (GTDB): domain Bacteria; phylum Acidobacteriota; class Vicinamibacteria; order Vicinamibacterales; family UBA8438; genus CAZYFH01. Next base: position 440,783 of record OZ240205.1, read on the forward strand.
TCCCATCGTCCCGCTACGCCACCTTGCTCCACCACGACTACAAGCTCGACAACATGCTCGTGGAGACCACCGATCCGGCGACGCCCGTCGCGGTCCTCGACTGGGACATGGCCACGCGTGGTGACCCGCTCGTGGAGCTCGGCTATCTCCTGATCTTCTGGGCGGAGGCGACCGACGACCCGGCGTGGATCGAGGCGGCGGCCATGCCGACCCATCATCCGGGGGGGCTGACTCGCGCCGACGTCGTCGCCAGATATGCAGACCGAACGGGCTTCGACGTCACGCACATCCGCTGGTATCACGTCTTTGGATTGTTCAAGCTCATCGTCATCCTGCAGCAGATCTACGTCCGCTACGTCCGTGGTCAGACGCAAGATCAACGGTTCGCGCGCTTTGGCCGGCGGGTCAACGGCCTGATCGCGAAGGCGTGGTTCCTTCTTTCCGAGTGAGATACACTCCACCATCGAGGAGACAGCATGGCAATTGACATCAAACAACGGGATGTAGGCACCGTCACAATTTTCGATCTGGCGGGAAAGCTCGCCGGTGAAGGTGGCGACACGTTGTTCAAGACCATCGACGGCGTGACTGGCTCCGGTCGACAGGAACTCGTGCTCAATCTCGCGAACGTGACCTTCGTCGACAGCGCGGCGCTCGGCGGACTCCTGTCGAAGCGCAACGAGATCATGGGCGCCGGCGGTCACCTGAAGCTGCTCAACGCGACCGTGCGGATCTCGGATCTGCTGGTCACGACGAAGCTCGAGATGGTGTTCGACACGTTCGACACAGAGGACGACGCCGTGGGGAGCTTCGCCTCGTAGCGTCTGGCAGCACGTCACAGACCTACGCGCGGACGCGCCAATCGTATTACCCCACGTGGGCTCTGGCGTGAAGGCCTGGCCCCGACGTGACCTCGCGCGCACCCGCGGACACACCGCAGCCCCGCCATCATGTCTACAGAAGCGACGCGCGTGCTCCTCGTCGAGGACGATCCGGACGACGTCGTCCTCGTACGCGCCACGTTGCGGGATGCGACCGCATCCGCCTTCAGCCTCTCGGTAGCCGCCGACGTATCCAGCGCGACGACCCACCTCCGTTCGGACCATTTCGACGTCGTGTTGCTCGACCTCTCGCTCCCGGATGCGGAAGGGCTCGAGAGCCTCTCGCGGATCGGGCCGCTCTCGCGCGACACCCCCATCGTCGTGCTGACAGGCCTTGACGACGAGGGCGTGGCGCTCCAGGCGGTGCAACACGGCGCACAAGACTACCTCGTGAAGGGTCAGGCGACGCCCGACCTGATGGTGCGAAGCATTCGATACGCCCGCGAGCGGCACCGGTTGATCGCGGAGCGCACACGGCACCTCGAGCGCGAGCTGGAAGCTGCCGCGCTCTTGCAGAAGACGTTCTTGCCGACGACGGTGCCGACGCCCGCCAACCACGATCTCGGCGGCCATCTACACCCCAGCGGCCAGATCGGCGGCGATTTCTACGACTTTTTTGGACCGGTGGGCGAGAGCATTGGCGTGGCGGTTGGCGACGCGGCGGGCAAGGGGATCCCGGGTGCGATCCTCATGGCGAAGGCGCAGGGCATCCTGCGTGCCGAGATCGCGTCAACGCTGACGCCGCTGAACGTCGTCCCGCGAGTCAACGTCGCGATGTGCCGTGACCGGGGCCAGGACCGCTTCGTCACGCTGTTCTACGGGTTACTCGGCGCACGCAGCGGGAGATTCAGCTACGTCAGCGCCGGTCACCCTCGCGCGCTGCTGTATCGTCAGCGCGACGTTGGGCTCTTGCCCTCCACCGGCCCGCCGCTCGGCCTCTTCGCTCAAGCGACATACGATGCCCGCACCGTCACGCTCGGCGACGGCGATCGCCTCGTCATCTACAGCGACGGTGTCTCGGAAGCCCAGGACGGGCGAGACCAGTTCTTCGATGAGTCGGGAATTCACGCCGTGGTCGCCGCCCACGCGACGGCTCCCGCGCGGGACCTCGCGCGCCACATCTGCGATGCGGCCCAACGGTTCGAGCAAGACAGCCCGGACCCGGGTGACGACAAGACCGTCGTCGTGATCTGTGCGCGGGAGATGGGGCGCGCCCAGGCGTAGCTCAGGCGCGGACGACCGGCTTCTGACGCCGTTTGGTGAGTGTGACCTCGTTGCCGACGTCGTTGTACTCGACGTGGTCCATGAAGGTCTTCATCAAGAACACCCCTCGCCCGGACGGATGCTCGATGTTCTCGGGGCGTGTCGGATCGGGGATCTGCCCCGGGTCGAATCCCCGGCCATCGTCCTTGATGGCAAAGACCGCTTCGCCCGAGGTCAAGTGGGTCCGCACCTGGATCCGGCGGTCCCGATACGGCGGGAGCGCGCGACGGTCGTTCGCCAGCGCGCGGTAGGCCCGCGTGTCGTGCTCCCGGATCTCCGAGCGCACCTCAAGGTTGCCATGGTAGTAGGCGTTCGTGAGCGCCTCGTCGAGCGCGGTCGTGATCCGGTGGCAATCCGACTCATCGAACATGCCCGAATCACGAAGGATCCCGGTGCAGTAGCTCACCAGCGACGAGATAAGATCGAGATCGTTCTCGAGGACGAACGAGGCGGCCCGGAGCCGACCCAGGAGGCGTCGGTAGCTCTTCTGCTCCTGGGACGCCGCGAGAATGCGTTCCACGATCTCCACGAGATCACGGACCAGCGTCTTCTTGGGCACATAACTTGCCGCCCCGGTCTCGAGCGCCTTGACCGCGATCTCCTCGCTGCCCTTGGATGTCATGACGATCACGCGGACGAGCGGGTGATGCTCCTTCACGTGCTCGACGAGACCGAGACCATCGAGCTCCGGCATCTGAAGATCGGTCAGCACGATGTCCACGGCATGGGACCCGAGATGGGCGAGCGCCTTCTCGCCGTTTCCGGCGTACGCGACGTTCCAACCGTCCTGCGTTTCGAGCACGTGTCCCGCCAGCTCACGGTCGGCCGCCGCGTCGTCGACGACGAGGATGTTCGCCACGGGTGTCCCCCTACGATGTCGTCTCCGTAAAGCCGCGCAGCTCGGGCTCGACCGCATCGAGCTCTTCCTGCAGCATGCGCCACGCCGGCGCCGCCTCCTCGCGCGCGCCGTCTCTGCACACGGACTCGAGCTGCCTCGCGAGGTCCACCACCCGCGCCCCGTCAAACATCCGCAGCGACCCGCCCAGGGTGTGCGCAACGCGCTGGACCGCCGGTAGATCAGACGCGTCGAGCCCCGCCTCGAGATCCACCACGAGCGACGGATACTGATCGAGGAAGCCGCGCACCACCTTGCCCAGCAACACTCGATCTCCTTCCACCGCGTCGACCGCGGCGGCCCAGTCGAGTCGGCTCTCGGCGGGCGCTGGTTCCGGCGCCTGATCCGGCTTCACCGCATGTCGGGGCGGCACAATGGCCGCAAGCGCCTCGTGCAGCTGTTGCGAACGAAAGGGCTTGGCGAGGTAGCCATCGAAGCCCGCCCTCCGGCACAACGCCTCGTCGTCGGCCATCGCTCGTGCCGTGAGCGCCACGATCGGCGTCGGCGCCGCGTGCGTCTCCCGTTCGCGCTGGCGGATGGCGCGCACCGCCTCGAGTCCGTCCATCTCCGGCATCTGGAGGTCCATCACGACGACATCGAACGGTTGCGCCATGCACGCGTCGACTGCCGCGGCCCCCGTGCCGACGACCGTGACGCGATGTCCCTGCTTTTCCAGCATGCTAACCGCGAGGCGCTGGTTGGCGAGGCTGTCTTCGGCGAGCAGCACGTTGATAGGTGCGATGGTGCTCGCGGTCGCGTTCCGCGCCGCCGGCGCCCGCGCCGGCGCCACGCCCATGACCGCCTGGATCGTCTCGAGGAGCTCCGAGTGCTTGACCGGCTTGAAGAGGCTTGCCGCCACACCGGCGGCGTCTGCGGTCGCGGCGTCCGGCAAGCCGCCCGACGTGAGCAGGACGATCGGTGGATATCCGAGCGCGGGGTCGTCGTTCACCGCGCGCGCCAGCTCGAACCCGTCGGACTCCGGCATCTGCACGTCCGACAGCACCAGCCGCACCGAGTCGCCGTCGCGTATGCCACGCCGCAGCTCATCGAGCGCCGCCTCCACCCCCGGCACGGTCAGTGCCGTGAGCCCCCAACTGCGCACCATTTCGGCAAGGATGCGCCGGTTCGTCGCGTTGTCGTCGACAATGAGCGTTCGCACACCGCGCAGGTCCGCACGCGGGTCGGTCGCCTCGACCGTGGCCGCGGACCCGAGGCCGAAACTGGCGCTGAAATGAAACGTGCTGCCCTGTCCCTCCTTGCTTTCGAGGCCAACCTCGCCGCCCATGGCCGTCACGAGCCTCGACGCGATGGCCAACCCGAGTCCGGTTCCACCGTAGCGGCGGGTGGTCGACGCGTCGGCCTGGACGAACTCGTCGAAGATGGCCTTCTGCTTGTGCTGAGGGATCCCGATCCCGGTGTCCGCGACCGTGAACCGAAGGGTCACCTGATCTCCGTCGGTCTCGTGGAGGCGAACACCAAGGACGACCTCGCCGTGCTCCGTGAACTTGATCGCGTTGCCGACGAGGTTGAACAGGACCTGCCGCAATCGACCCGGGTCGCCGATGAGGGCGTCGGGCACATCGGCGGGGACGTCGCTGAGCAGCTCCACGTCTCGCTGGCCGACGCGCGAGGCGAGCGCCTTCATCGTGCTACCCAGGTGTTCGCGCAGCCGCAGCGGCCGATGCTCGAGATCGAGGCGCCCGGCTTCGATCTTCGAGTAGTCGAGGATGTCGTTGATGATAGCAAGCAGCGCCTCGGCCGACTCGCTGATGATGTGCACGTGGTCGCGCTGAGCGGGGGTGAGCGCGCTATCGTCAAGCAGCTCGGTGGCGCCGATCACGCCGTTGAGCGGCGTGCGGACTTCGTGGCTGACGTTGGCGAGGAACTCGCTCTTCGCGTTGTTCGCCTCGTCGGCCGCCCGCTTCGCGAGGGCGAGCTCCTCGGTGCGCCGTTCGAGCTCGTGATTGACGTATTGAAGCTCGAAGGTCGGGGCGATCACTTGGCCTAGCCGCACCAGGAGTGCCTCGTCCTCCTCGTTGAAGTCCCCCTCGAACTTATCGCTGAGCTGCAACACCCCGAGGAACTCCCCGCTTCGACGCAGAATGGGGACCACGAGCCACCCGGGCATCGGCGGATGTTCCAGGCCCCGTGCGTCCGTCATGCCGCCGAAGTTCCTCCACCGCGGGTGGGACAGCAGTTCTTTCTCTGTCATCCGCATGGGGATTTTCTGTTCGACGACGACGCCCCAGATTCCTTCACCAGTGGGCATCACGTCGTAGCTGTTGTATCGCTCGTACTTCTTCGAGAAGGAATGGGTGTGGATCGCCGCATGGAAATCGCCGTCCGGCACGTAGCTCAACGCCGATTGATGTGCCCCGATCATCAGCCGCGCATAGGCGGCGTGCTGGTGAAGCGCCTCTTCGAACGTCGTCGCAGTATGGGCATCGGCTGCGGTCTCATCGATCTCGCGAACGATCGCCGCGCGCCCGCCTTCGTCGAAGTCTTCGCTCTTGATCGGCACCGTGTCGCCCAGGACAACCCACCCGTCGTCCTGATCCTATCTCGGCCGACGGCATCGACGACACCCGCCCGGCGCGTCGTCCGACGCGACCGCGTCATCTGCCGAGACCTCGGTCGTGCCGAGTCCGCCGGGTCTTTCGGTGCTGCTCGGAATAAACGCGGGGGCGTGCGCGGCAACGCGCGGAGGCTACGATCGCTTGCGGGCCGCACGCGCGGAGGCTACGATCGCTTGCGGGCCGCACGCGCGGCGCTCGGCTTGGGTTTGGATCGCGCTTTCTTCTTCGGTGTCGCGCTCCGGTTGTGACCGGACCGCTCGGACACCTCACCCAACGTGACCAGCTTATCCTCGAGCCACTCGATCCGATCTTCGAGGTCCATGATCTGTCGCGAGATGCCTGTCACTTGATCCCGCGATGGCAGCCCGAGCGTCTCCAGGGTCGCCTTGCTGGTCTGGGCCGCCGACTTCTTCGCGGCACCCTACGCGTTCAAGAACGAGTCGAGCGTCGTGCCGAGCATCTGGGCGAACGCGTCGGTGCCCATGGCCGTCACCGAGCCTAACTCGGGACGTGGAGGTCGTCCAGGATGACCTCGCCCACGCTACGACTTGACATCGCCCTCCCCCCGACGTACACCAAGCTTCGCGCCATTCGCCGACACCGATCCGCTACGTACCGGTGGCGGGCGGGAGCGCCGACGCGCCATATGATGTCGTCTCCTGTCCAGCACGGCTCGCCTCAGCCAAGTCGACAGGCGACCGCCGCCGCCTACCGTCGTGTCTACGACCTTGCCCCCGACATGTTCGCGATCGTCGACGCCAAGACCGCCTGCATCATCGATTGCAACCGCGCCCTGATCGACACGACGGGCTTTGCGAAAGACGAGCTCGTCGGACGCAGCGTGTTCGATCTCTACGACATTGCGGGAGTCGAACGCGCGAAGGCCGTCTCCCGCGCGTTCGTCCGGAGCGGCGCCTCGTTCGACTCGGAGGTACCGGTGCGGCGGCGCGACGGCGGGACGGTCCCGGTGAACGTCAGCGTGTCGGTCGGGTCGCGCGATGCCGAGGGCCGGATCGCCGAGAGCATCCTGATCTTGCACGATATGACGCGCCGGAAGGCGGCCGAAAGGGCGTTGAAGATATCGGAAGCGCGATATCAGAACCTCTATCACAATGCGCCTGACATGTTCGCGTCGCTCGACCCGTCATCGCATCGCATCGTTCAGTGCAACAAGACGCTCGCTCGTGTGACCGGTGTCGACCGGACCGAGCTCATCGGACGGTCTCTTTTTGCGATTCTGGCGACCGAGTCGCATGAGGCGGTGCGTGCCGCGCTCGAGCAAGCCGGCGAGCTCGGCGACGTCCGCAACATTCATTTGCGATTGGTCCGCGGTGAGGGCCACCCTCTGGAAGCCAGCATGCACGTCACCGCGGTGACTGATGAGCGCGGTTTCCTTTTTCATCGGCTGGTACTTCGCGATATCACCGAGCGGAAGCGGGCCCAGGAGGCGCTGCGCGCAGCCCACCACGACCTCGAGCAGCGGGTGCGCGATCGGACGGCCGAGCTGGCGCGCTCCAACACCGAGCTCGAGCAATTCGCGTATGTGGCCTCGCATGACCTTCAGGAGCCCTTGCGCAAGATTCAGGCCTTCGGCGAGCGACTGCACAAGCGCGCGGGGTCGCAGGTCGACGCGGAGTCAAGGGACTATCTCGCTCGAATGCTCAACGCCGCCCAGCGGATGCAGGCGTTGATCGCCGACCTGCTCCAGCTGTCGCGCGTGATGACGCGGGGCGAACCGCTCGCGCCAACCAACCTGGACGCGGTCGTGCGTGAGGTCGTCTCGGACCTCGACGCGCGTGTCCAGGACAGCGGCGGGCGCGTCATGGTGGACGCGCTGCCGGTCGTCGTGGCCGACGCGACGCAGATGCGTCAGCTGTTTCAGAATCTCATCGGCAATGGGCTCAAGTTTTGCCGCCCAGATGCGGCGCCGGTGGTCGAGGTGCGGGCGCTCTCCGCACTAGCCGGGGGCACCGATACCACTGTTGCATCCTGTCGGATCTCGGTGTCAGATAATGGCATCGGCCTCGACGAAAAGTACCGGGAGCGGATCTTTGCGCCGTTTCAGCGGCTCCACAGCCGGACCGAGTACGCGGGCACCGGAATGGGGCTCGCCATCAGCCGGAGGATCGCGGAGCGCCATGGCGGAACGATCAGCGTGACGAGCCAACCGGGACAAGGCGCCACGTTTGTCGTGACGCTCCCGCTGCAACGGCCGGCGGAGGGTGCCGGGGGATGACCGCACGACGTCCGACGACGGTACTTGTTGCGGATGACGACCCCGACGACCGCCTGCTGATCGCGGACGCGTTCGAACAGGCTAACCTCCCGAGTGATCTGCAGTTCGTCGAGGACGGTGAGGAAGTGCTGGATTATCTCCACCAACGCGGGTCCCATGCCGACCCACGGCGCTCCCCGCGGCCCGGCCTGATCCTGCTCGACCTGAACATGCCCCGGAAGGACGGCCGCGAGGCGCTGGCCGAGGTGAAGGCCCATGCCGACTTGCGACGTATTCCGGTCGTCGTGCTTACGACCTCGAATGCCGACGAAGACGTGCTGCGGAGCTATGAGCTCGGCGTCAGCGGTTTCATCCGGAAGCCCGCGAGCTTCGAGGGGCTGCTGGAAATCGTGGAGGCGCTGGGCAAATATTGGATCGAGGTCGTCGAACTCCCGCCCACGTAGGAACACCCGGAAGCGATGGAGACACCCGAGCTGCGCTAAAACGGCCGGAAGATGACCATCGCGACCGCGAGGATGAACGCGCCGATTGTCACGCCGGCGAGCGACGACTTGCCGGCGACCTGACGAAACGCCAGGGGCACCATGACCGCGACCGCCAGCCAGCACGCGAGCTTGACCGTGACCCACCCCTGGAACGGCATCTGCCGGATGCCGAGCAGACCGAAACCGGTGATGAAGACCGCCACGGAGAGGATTCCCGACCACATGAGCGAGAACCGCCGGCGATCCGGTGCGGGCGCCGCAAGCGCGGCAAACGTCACCCCGGCCAGGAGGAAGAGCGCCACGAGGTGAACGACCAGAAACGTCTCGTAGAGCGTGGAGGCCATCAATCCTGCTGCTGCGTGCTCGACGCCGGCGCCGAGAAGCTGAGCTCCGCGTCATATCGCAGGACGGTTCGCTCGACTGAAGAGACGACCCCGCTCAACGTGGCCGCGACCGCTCCGCTCTGCTCACCAAACGCTCGGTCGATGATGGTCGTCGATTCGAGCTCGGCGTAGCTCGAGTAGTTCTCGACGATCTGCCAGGCTGTCGGCCCCGGCCCGAAGACGCGCTCGTAGACACCGAACACGACGTCGGCGTCCCGGAACTTCGGCAAGTTCTCCCGAAGGAACGCCTCCCACTCCGCGCCGCGCCCAGGGGCGATCTGGATCGTGACAACGCGAGCGAGAAACAGCCCACTCGGATTGTCGACCTCGACGCTGAGCTCGGGGTGATAACGAACGGCGTAGCTCTGGCGCGACATGGTGAACCGGCGTACGCGGTCTCGGATCCGCGCGAGGCGACCCGGATCCATCCCGCGCGCGAGCGGACCGCCGGTGTCGTAGTCGGCGAGGTTGGCGATCGGCGTCACGAACAACCGCTCGTAGGTGTTGCCGAATTCCGCGGTTCGCCAGGCCGAGCGATACAGCACGGCCGCGCGTTGCAGGGCGGGGTTCACCTCCTCGAGCTGCAGCTCGATGTAGTCCTCGAGCTTGTCTGGCAGCACCTGCACGATATCGACGCGCATCCAGTTGTCCTGGGCGAGCGCGTGGGTCGAGCCGCCGACGCTGACGAGCATCGCGATGGCGATGACAACGGCGAGCCTGGTCGTCAAAAGTCTCATGACATCCCCCTCCCCATCGATGCCGCTACTCTACCATCTGTCGAGGCTCGTCGGCGTGACTACGTGTATCGCCCCGACGAGATCGTGGTGCCGCCATCGACGACCAGCGTCTGACCACTCACGAACGCGCCCGCTTTCGAGGCCAGCATGACCGCCGCCCCCGCAATGTCTTCCGGTTCCCCGATCCGGCCCAGCGGATACGACGCCAGCGCCTCGCGGAGCACCGGCGGGTTGTCCCAGAGCGCCTTGGCGAAATGCGTCCGCACGAGCCCAGGCGCAATACAGTTGACGCGCACGTTGCTTCGGCCCCACTCGACCGCGAGGTTGCGCGCGAGCTGCATCTCGGCTGCCTTCGACAGGGCGTAGATGCCCAGCTTGTCGTGGCCCTTCAACCCGCCGATGCTGGAGATGATGATGACCGCACCATCCTTGCGGGCCGCCATCCCCGGGATCACCATGTTCGCCAGCCACAACACGTGCTTGACGTTGGTGTCCATGATCTTGTCGTACGCCTCGGCAGAAACGTCGACCATCGGTCCAAAGTGGGGATTTACCGCGGCGTTGCACACGAGCACGTCGACCTGACCCCACTCGGCGGTGGTCCGGTCCACGAGCTGCTGCAGCTGATCGCGGTGGGAGACGTTGCAACCCACCGCCATCGCCGCTCCCCCCGTCGCGCGGATGCCCTCCGCCACCTCGCGGCACGCGTCCGCGTTCCGACTCGAGATGACGACCCGGGCGCCGAACTCCGCCATTGCCTCGGCGATCGCTCGCCCAATCCCCTTGGTCGAGCCGGTGACGATTGCCACCTTGTCGCGGAGGTCGAACAGGTTCCGATAGGACGTCGTCACGCTGACTCCACGGGGCGGAGCACCTATCTGATGTACCCCAGGCTGCGCAGCCGCTCGAGCTGTTCCTGCGTCAGCCCTTCGGTCGACTCCGCGTCGTCGGGCAGGCGTTCGGTTTCGGCTACCCGCTGCCACCGCTCGATCTCGCGTGCAAGCCGTTGCACGACGTCGGGCTGCGCGTCGGCGACGTTCGTCAGGTCGAGGGGGTCGTCACGCGCGTCGAAGAGCTCGAACTCCGGCGCGCCCTCGGGCCGCACGCGGTTGTGGATCAGCTTCCAGGCGCCGTCGGTCACCGCGTAGGACTCGGTGTCGCGTGGCGGCGGCGAGAAGGTGTCGTCGGTGATGGCCTTCTCGCTGAAGACGGGGCGCGCTATCCAGCCCGTGGGTTCGCCGGCGAGCAGCGGCACGAGGCTCTGACCTTGCATCTCGTCGACCGGGGCGAGACCGCTGACGTCGACCAGGGTCGGCATGATGTCGATCAGCTGTGTCGGCTCCTCGACCACGCCGCCGCCCTGGATGTGACCGGGCCAGCGGACGACGAGCGGCACCCGGGTCAGCTCGCCGTAGACGGTCTGCCCATGAAACATCCGCCCGTGGTCGAGGAACTCCTCGCCGTGGTCACTCGTGAAGACGATGAGCGTGCGGTCGTCGAGACCGAGGCTCCCGAGCGTCTCGACGAGCCGGCCGAGCTCCACGTCCATCGCGCGAATCGCTCCGTCATACCAGTCCTCGTCGTAGGCGATATACGCGTCGGCGTCCACATCGACCGCCGTCAGCTCGTCGCGTGTCGGCATGCCGAAATTGCGTCGTAGCGGGTCGTCGATGATCTCTCGCACGGCGTCGAGCTGCGTCTCGTGTTCTTCCTTGTGCCCCGCGTGCCGTCGCTCTCCGCCGTCAGCGAGAGCGCGAGGGTCACGGTCTCCCCTTCGAAGTCGCCGAGATCGATGCGACGTCGCTCCCACCGATAGGGCGTCGTGACCGTCTGCTCAAGCACGGACCGCTCGACGCCGCCCGCGTGGAGCGCGACATGAAACGTCACCGGGCCGTCCTCGGGCGTCCCGAGCGACAGGTCGAGCCACGGGGTTGACGGCAATTCGAGGTCGAACCGGGGCGTTTCCGGCGAGCGGGAGACCAGTGCCTCGTGATAGCGCTCGTCCAACCCCTGCCACCCGATCCCAGATGCGACGGCGGCCAGATGTTCATTGCGCGACCTCACGCGCAGATGCTCGATCTCGAAGGTCGCACCGTCCGCGTCGGTGGGTCGCAGCAGCAAATGTCGCACGCTCGCCATGCCGACGTTCTGTTGCGGGAGGATTGTGTAGGTCTCGAACGTGTCGCCCGCGCGTAGCGGTGTCGAGAGCAGCCCCAGGCTCGCGGCCATCTGCTGCTGCACGCCGTCGAGGTCGACCGAGTCGCCACCGGCGAACGCCAGCGACAGATTCTCGCCATCCGACACGCGCAGCCGGATTTCAATGGCGTAGAGGCCGTCGCGCTCGTCGACGTCGCTCGCTCGCTCCGCGACGAGCACCGGAAAGGCGCCCGCCGCGCTACCCGCCAGCGCGCCGTCCCGCACCTCCAGCCCAGCCACGTCGGGGCCTGCCCGCCAACCCCATGTCGCGGCATCCTCGTCGAGATCGGGCGGCTCACCCCCGAATTCCCAGGCGACGCCGTCCGGCACGTCGGCGATGGTCGGGGATCCGTCGACGGTATCGGCAGCGAAGCGATCGACGAGACGGATGGCGCCGGGCGCGGGGTCGGCGCCGCCGCACGCCGACGCGAGCACGGCGAGGGCGATGACGACCACCACGGTTGCGGATCGACGAGCTGGGCGCATGAAGGTCACCGCTCCTTACAGGGGCAGGGCTTCATCCCTGCGACGTGGCCGCCGCGGCGATCCCCTGCCGCTCATCGACACGCCAGAGCAGGATACCGCCAATGAGGAAGAACACTAACACGCTGGCAACGCCGACACGCTGGCTATACAGGTCACTCAGCACACCGAGCAGTGCCGGTCCCATGAACGACGTCACCTTGCCGGTGAACGCGAAGAACCCGAAGAACTCGGACTCGTGGGCTCTCGGCACGAACCGCGCCATGAGCGACCGACTCGCGGACTGGTTCGGCCCCACGAAGATCCCGACGAGCACGGCGGACACCCAGAACTGCGCTTGCGTCTGCGCCAGCACCGAGATGATTGTCGCGACCGCGAGCGCCACGACACTGATCTGGATGGTGACCTTGCCACCCAGCCTGTCGTCCAGAAAACCGAAGGCGAACGCCCCGATGCCGGCGCCAACGTTGATGACAATGCCGAACAGCACCAGCTGCTCGAAGGTGAACCCGAAGGTGCCGACCGCATAGATGCCGCCGAACGCGAAGATCGTGACGAGGCCGTCGTTGTAGAACAACCGGGCGAGCAGGAACATGGCTGTCTGGCGGTATCGAGCCAGATGGCGGAACGTCGTCGCAAGATCGGCAAAGGCGCGACCAATGCGCAGCGGTTGGCGCGCGACCTGCTCGTCCTTGAGGAACAGGAGCGCCGGAATGCTGAAGACCAGGAACCACACCGCCACCAGCAGGTTGGTGGCCCGCAGGTTGAACCCTTCGACGGTACTAATCCCGAACGGCGGACTCTCCGGGACGAACACGAACAGCGCAACCAACAGGGCGCCCAGACCGCCCGCGTAGCCAAGGCCCCACCCGTAGCCCGACACACGCCCGATCCGATCTAGGGTCGTGATCCGGGGCAGGAACGCGTTGTAGAAGACGAGACCGAGCTCGAACCCGACATTCGCAAGTACGAAGATCGTGAGGGCGAGCACGACCGCGTTCGGCTGGCTCGGTCGGACGAACGCGAGCGCAACCGAGGCGGCCACGCACACCACGGTGCAGACCGCGAGATAGCGCTTCCGATCGCCGCGGTCGGCCAGCGCCCCGGCGATCGGCGCCAGCGCGGCGATGAGGAGTGCGCTGATGCTGATACCGCGGGACCACAGGGCGGTGCCACGACCCGGATCGTCGGCGAACGCGTCGGTGAAGTACGCCGAGTAGATGAACGTCACGACGAGCGTCGTGAAGGCCGAGTTGGCCCAGTCGTAGAGGCACCACGAGGCGATCGTCGTCTTCTTGGTCGCAGGGTCGCCGACGCGCACTCCCACCTCGCTCCTGGCATACAATACCGCCGAAACGGCCGACGATGAGCTGTCTGTATCTGATCCGCCATGCCGAAACGGCGCTCAACGCGTCCAGAACGGTCCAATGGCCAGACACACCGCTGAACCGTCGCGGCGAGTGGCAGGCCGGCCGTCTTGCCGCGCGCCTGCGCGACAAGGGCCTGTCCCAGATCGTGGCCTCGGACTATGCGCGCGCGCGTTCGACGGCAGAGTCGGTATCCGACACGACGCGAGCCGCGCTCACGTTTGACGTGCGCCTCCGAGAGCGCCACATGGGAGAGCTCCGGGGGCAGCCATACGCCCAGGTGGGTGACCGGGTGTTTGCCGACGATTTCGAGCCGGCCGATGGCGAGAGCTGGCCCACATTCCACGCGCGGGTCGCGGAGGTGTGGGGCGCGCTCCGGACACTCCTCGACGCGACGCACGGCGCGCTGGCCATCGTCACCCACGGCTTCGTCTGCGGCTCGCTCGTCGAGCGTCACTTCCGGCTCGACGAGCCGCGCGACGGGGGGATCTACTTCGCGAACGCCTCGGTCACCGTGATCGAAGCCACACCACCCTGGCGCGTGCGCGCGCTGGCCAGCGACGCACATCTGGGGTAGAGGGGAGGGACAGAATGCCCTTGTACGCCTTGATCGGTCACGACCGCACGGGCCTCGACCACCGAGCCACGCATCGGCCGGCCCACCTCGAGCATATGGCGCGCCTCGACGCGGGCGGCCGCCTCCGCTACGGCGGACCGCTGATCAACGAGCACAATCAGATGGTCGGCAGCCTGATCATCCTCGAGGCGGAGAGCCTGGCCGAGGCCAAGGCGACCTACGGCGAAGACCCCTACGTGATTCACGGCGTGTTCGAGCGTTACGACGTGATCGAGACGAAACGGATCTTCCCGAGAGGCAACTAGAGGAATTCGTCGCGCCCTGGCAGAGCCTGCCGGCACGCGGCGTGCTATTGTCGAGCATGGCCCTCGCGTCTGTAGGGGGCGGCCGTACCATGAACCAGCGAGTATCCGCTCTGGTGGCGTCGTGCGCACTCGTGCTCGTGACCGGGGTCGCCATTGGTCTGCGCGGCCAATCACCCGCGGGAGCCGCGCTCGGTGACCGGCTTCCGCTCGAGGGGTTGGCGTCGAGCGGCGCCGGCCTCGCGCTCTGGAACACGGGCACCGGCGGCCGCGAGGCGGAGCAGATCGGTCACCCGAGGCCATGGACCCCCTGCTCCGATGCGGCCCCCGCGTACGCGGCGACGCGCGACTACGACGACCTCGATGCCGACGCCACCACCGGTCTTCAGGGCCTGGCGACGGTCGTCGGTTTCCCCGGACTTGTCGGGGCGCTGACGACCAATGGATTCAGCGTGACGGACGTCACCGCGAGCTGGACGGCCCAGTCCCTCGGCGATGACCTGGAAGGCACCGACTGGTTGTTCGACGAGGCCACCGGTATCGAAACGCTGTACTTCCAGGGCGGCACCTTCGGGATGCATTTGAACGGCGAAGCGCTCGTCGGCGGCGCGATGTCGCCGACCGCCGTGCGTGTCGACTACTTGGATCGCGCTGATTGCACGGATGATGCAATCACGCTCCGCTCAGACCCGGTCGTCCTGAAGGACACCTCGGCGGATAGCTCGGCGCCGGTGCAAGCGGTTGCCGCGGCGTTGATCGCGGATCTCGCCGGTCACGGACTCCGCGTCGTCGTCGACGGCGCCAGCGCGACGGACAGGACTATCACTACGGGCAGCCGGACCGGCACCTTGGTCGACGTCACATCCGCCCATCTGGAGGTCGCCGCGGTCTGCTCGTGTCCGATCGGCATCACGGCGGCGGACAGCATGCACGAGTGGACGGTGCGTTGGCCCGAGGCGACGCTCCCCGAGCAGGACCCCCTCCGGCTGAAAATCGTCGCCGAGACGCTTGCGGCGCCGCCGGAGGGAGAAATACCCGGGTGCCTGACCGTCACCGTGTTCGACGAGCGCGCGCCGACGGTCGGCGCCATCCTGGACGTGACGTATCCCGACGCCCGGGGCACGAACGAGGCCTTCATCGAGCTCGACATTCTGCCGGAGACGGATTATCGATTCACCATCCAGCACTCTGAAGCCGGACGGCACTATCGGGTCGGCGCGAGTCCCGAGCCGCTCCGCCTCGGACAGGCGGACCAGCGCTATCTCCCGGCCCGCATCCAGGACTGGGCGATCGACGTCGCGGCGAACGAGAACGTGACGCTCGAGCTCGCAACCGACACGGAGGCGGGCGGCTCGACGCAGGCCACCTCGGCGATCGTGACCGTCTTCGATCTCGAATCCTACGACCGCGTTCACGGTCCGGTCAGCCTGAGCTTCACGCCCGAGACGCCGCAAACCGTCAGCTTCGTGAACACGGCGGACGCGCGACGTCTCCTGTTGCAGGTGGAGCCGGACGGCGAGTTTCGGATGAAGAAGACCGGGGGCGACGCGCTCCTCTATAGTCTGGCCTGTCCGCTGCGTGACGGCCCGACGATTCCGACCGTGACGATCACCGACGACGGGGTGACGCCGACGACGGTCAGCGTCGCTGTCGGCGGACGGGTCTTCATGACGAACCAGCGCTCGAGCACCCACGTGATCCAGTCAAACCCACATCCCATCCACACCGATTGTCCGCCACTGAACGCGCTGGGCTCCTTGACGCCTGGGGCGGGCCTTCTGACCGGCGTCTTTGACGTGGAGGCCACGTGCGGATTCCACGACCATTTGAATCCGGGGGACGGTTCGCTCCAAGGTTTGGTGGTCGTCGGTGGAGGCGGGGCCGGGACCGGACCTGACGAAGGGGACGGTGGCGCTGGCGGTGGACCCGGGGGCGGGTATCTCCTGCCTCAAGGGACGGCACCTCCCCACGCCCATCCCTAGCAGCTAGCAGTTAGCGTGGATCAAAGCGCTCCCGGTCAGCCTCGAGTTGCGTGCCAAGCGAGTTGAGCGCGATTGACACCATCCGATACCCGGCGACCGTGATCACGACGTCGATCATTTCGGCCGTCGTGTAGCGGTCGGTCAGCGCCTGCCAGGTGGGCTCGGAGATCGTATCGTCTCGGTGCAGCTCGTCGGCGGCGCGGATGAGCGTCGCCTCGAACGCATCCCACCCGCTCGCCTCGGCCCCAGCCGCGATGCGACGGAGCTCGTCATCGCTCATGCCGATCCGGCGCGCCGCCCGCACATGCTGCGTCCACTCGTACTCCGCGCCGCACAACCACCCGATACGCAGGATGAGGATCTCGCGTGCCCGATCCGACAGCGTGGCACCCGTGCGGATGTAGGCTGACTGGACCGCCCGCGGACGATAGAAGTCGGGGTGACGCGCGAGCGTGGCGTAGAGGTTGAGCACCGGCCCACCGGTGTCGTCGGGGTCGAGGAGCTCGCGTACTTCGTTCGACCATTCGTCGCGCGGCATCGGATCGAGGCGTGTTTCGGCGAGACTCACGGGGGTTGCCCGCGCCGGCATCATCGTGCGGACGATGTCCGTCGGCAGACGGTCGGGGAAACGCGCGTCGGGTTGCACGCCGAAGCTGTTGGCGAGCATCGCGAGCATGATGTATTCAGCGCCGGTGAAGATGACGTCGATCAACTGCTGGGCGTCGTACCGGGTGGCCAGCCGTCGCCACGATGCATCGCTCATGTACGCATCGCGGTAGAGCTCGTCGGCGGCGCGAACGAGGGTCGCGTCCCACCGCACCCAGCCCGTGGCGTTGGGCCCCTGGGCAATACGGCGAAGGTCAGCGGCGCCGAGACCGAAGGAACGCGCCTCGTCCGCCAGCTCCGCCCAGAGCGCCTCGGACCGGCAGAGCCAGGCGGCACGCAACCCCATCAGCAGCTGGTCGACCGCGGTGACCATGGAGCGGCCACGGATATAGGCGGCCAACGGGCCGATGCCGTGCAGCGCCGGGGGGTGCTGGGCGAGCGTCTTGAGCAGGTTCGAGGCCGCGTCGGGGTCAACGCCAAAGCCTTCGATACCTTCGCGCGCCTCGTCGGTCCACGCCGTGACTTCAAGGGGAGGGATCCGCGGAGTGTCAATTCGTTCCTGCGCAGTGGCAGCGGACGCCAGGCCCATCGACAACACGCCGGCCACGACCGCCGCTCGCTTCATCCGTTCCCTCTCCGACGCTTTTCCGAGTGTGGTGTGGACACCGCAAGCGACGACTTACCAGCGGAGCACCGTCAGCCCCTTGATGCGATGGAAGCTCCGGCGGTCGCGCGTCGCGACATCATAGCCGAGCCACACCGCGGTCGCCGCGATGATGAGGTCGTGCGCGCCCATCGGTGTCCCCTTCTGCCCCAACTCGGCCGCAAGGGTCGCGTGCGCGCGCGCAACGTGCAGGTCGAACGGAATGACAGGCAACCCCGAGAGCCAGTGGTCCGCCAGCTGCTGGGCCCGGGCTCGGCGCACGCCACCCATCCGATGGACACCATGGAGCAGCTCTGACGCAGTGATGGCGGCGATCGCGATTGCGCCGCCCGGGCTGGCGCTCAGTCGAGCGCGCAGACGCGCGTCGCCCCGCTCGGCAGCAATCAGTACGCTCGAATCGACTAGCGCTCCCACCGGTTCTCGGGAACGGTCGGGCGATTAAAGAGCTCGATCCCCTCCTCGACAGCCCTCAAGTACTCCTCGTCGGCCTTGGGTGCCGACTCGAGCAGCTCGACGAAATCGCGCACGGTGAACCGGCGCGTGTCGACTGGGCCGATCTGCGCGACCGGCTTCCCACCGCGCTCCACGACGTACACGACTCGGTCCTCACGGACGCGGTCAACGATGGCGCCGAAATTCTTCGCCGCTTCCGTCGCCGTGACCGTGCGGCCCGAACGTCGATCGTCATCCTGGCGCGTCGCCGCCGAGCGCGCGCGTCGTGGAGACATGAGTGCATCTTACGGAATATACGTATTCTGAGCAATCTGAAGGCTCGATCGCGCCAAGCGCGTCGTGAGCAGTGGCAAGACCCTTGTCGTCGAGAGCACGTTCCAGACGCAGCCGGTCGAGCACCCGGCGCGCTTCGACGCCCATCAACTCGCTCGCATAGGCAGCGTCCCACTGGCCCAGCCTCGGAGGACGGCTCCCGGACCGACCAGCACGCGGAGCACGGGGCTCGTGTCTAGGTACACGATCACCGGTGGTCACGGTCCTCTCGAAGGATCGCTGCGGCGTCGACCCGCTTGCGAAGGCGGACTGGACGTCGCTTCGGAAGCGCGGCTGGATCGGTCGCTTCCCTCACCTCCAGGCCGCCGGGTGCGGCATCCAGCGGAACGATGCGGGCGATCGGCGTCTGCCGGTCGCACACCGTGATCGTGTTCCCCCGTCGCACCTCGGCTAGGGTAACTCGTTACCGGGGTGACCCGCTCGTGGGGTGAGCGAGGGCCGGTGAGATGGTGGGTTGTGGGGCATGAAGCAGCTCGACGAGGACGGTGGCCGCATCCAAGTTGCGCTGCTGAGCGGTACGCAGCACGCTCATGAGGACGTGTTGGGTGTCAGCTCCGCGGGCCGAGCGGTTGCCGCCACAGACCTTGCGGTTAACGACGGCCGGTCGCAGCGCCTGTTCGGCGCGCCAGTTCGTCGCCTCGACCGTGGGGTCGAAGAGAAAGCTGAAGAGGGCGGGCAGTTCGGTGCAGAGATGCGCGGCCAAGCGCTGCATGGCGGGAAGCGTGCCGGGCTCGTCCAGGGCCGTGAGCAGCTGGTTGAGCACGTGGCCTCGGGCCACAGCGGCGCCGTGCGCCGACATGGTCCCCGCGGTGCGCCGGTCGCGGATGCCCAGCGCCTCGGGCAGGAACTTGAGAGCGACCTTGCGCTCGAGCTGCGTGTCGTCGGCGAGGAACACCTCGCCCATGCCGCCTTTGCCGAGGGTGCTGACGATGCGATAGCGGGGCGAGGGGCTCACTAGTCTTGGGCTTGGGAAGATCAGCGGAACGCGGCATTGCGCCAACGCCGACGTCCTGCGGGACCTTGGACGCCTGTCGACTGGAGATTATCTCAGGTTCCTCATCGTGGGGCCTTGCGTGCTGAGCCGTGAGCATGCATGGACTAGAATCAGGATTCCCATGGCGGAGATCGATCTCAGCACCCTGTTCTCGCTCGCCGGGCGCGTGGCCCTCGTGACGGGTGGCTCGCGTGGGATCGGTCGCATGATCGCCGAAGGCTATCTCCAGGCCGGGGCCACCGTGTATATCTCTTCCCGCAAGCAGGCGGTGTGCGACCAGGTCGCCGAGGAGCTGTCGGCGCACGGCCCGTGCGTGTCGCTCCCGGCCGACGTGGCGACCTCAGACGGGCGCGCGGGGTTGATTCACGCACTCGCCGACCGCGAGGAGCGGCTGCATGCGCTGGTCAACAACGCTGGCGCGAGCTGGGGCGAGCCCTACGAGACCTATCCGGAGGCGGCGTTCGACAAGGTCCTCGCGCTCAACGTCACGGCGCCGTTCCTTCTGACGCGCGATTTGACCCCGATGCTTGAACGCGGCGCCGCGCCGGACGACCCGGCGCGGGTGATCAACGTCGGATCGATGGATGGCCTACACGTGCCGCAGCTCGTGCAGACCGGGACGTTCTCCTATTCCGCGAGCAAGGCCGCGGTCCACCACCTCACCCGAACGCTCGCCGTGGAGCTCGGCCCACGGCATATCACCGTCAACGCCATCGCGCCCGGGTTCTTCGAAAGCAAGATGACCGTCGATGTGCTGACGCGCTATCGCGACGACATCGTGCGGGCGTGCCCGCTCGGGCGGATCGGACGGCCGGAGGACATGGCCGGCGTAGCGGTCTATCTGGCGTCGCGCGCCGGCGCGTATACCAACGGTGCGGTAATTCCCGTGGACGGCGGTACGTTGCTGAATTGACGCCGCGGGGCTGAAGCCCCGCGCTACGACGGATTTGACGCCGGCGGAGAGGACGATGATCTACAAGAGCCCGTTTCCCGAGGTCGACATCCCGGTCACCCCGCTGCACGATTTCGTCTTCGAGCACGCCGACCGCTGGCCGGACAAACCGGCGCTGATCGACGGCCCAACGGACCGGACCATCACCTACGGACAGCTCCGCAGGGCGGTCACAAGTGTCGCGGCCGGGCTCGCCGCACGAGGCTTCGAAAAGGGCGACGTCTTCGCCATCTACAGCCCGAACCTGCCGGAGTACGCCGTGGCGTTCCACGGGATCTCGACGGCCGGAGGGGTCATCACGACGATGAACCCGCTCTACACGGCCGACGAGGTGCAGCGGCAATTGAAGGACTCGGGCGCGAAGTTCCTGCTCACGATCCCGCAATTCATCGAGAAAGCACAACAGGCCGTCGCCGGCACGGCGGTCACGGAGGTGTTCGTCTTCGGCGAGGCCGATGGCGCGACGCCGTTCGCAGCGCTCATGGCCGACGGCGAGCCACCGGCCGTCGACCTTGACCCCAAGAACGACCTCGTCGCCCTGCCCTATTCGAGCGGGACAACGGGGCTCCCGAAGGGCGTGATGCTGACACATCACAACCTGGTGTCGAACCTCGTGCAGGCGCAGACCGTGGAGAACGTCTCCGACAAGGAGGTGCTTATCGGGATCCTGCCGTTCTACCACATCTACGGCATGGTCGTGATCATGAACAGCGCCATCCGCAACGGTGCCACCACCGTGACGATGCCGCGCTTCGACCTCGAGCAGTTCCTCGCGTTGCTGCAGAAGCACGGCGTGACGATGGGATACCTCGTGCCGCCGATTGTCCTGGCACTCGCCAAGCACCCGCTCGTCGATAACTACGACCTCTCGAAGCTTCAGAACGTGATGTGCGGCGCGGCGCCGCTGCCCGAGACGGTCGCGAACGCCGCGGCCACGCGAAACGGTATCGTCGTGCGCCAAGGCTACGGGCTCACGGAGACGAGTCCGGTGACCCACGTGCACCCGCACGAGCGGCAACCGATCAAGATCACCTCCGTGGGACCGGCGATGCCCAACACCGAGTACCGGATCGTGGACGTTGCGACCGGTGCGGACGCCGCGAGCGGTGGGGTCGGCGAAATCTGGATACGCGGCCCGCAAGTCATGAAGGGCTACCTCAACAACCCCGAAGCAACTCGCGACATGATTGATTCCGATGCGTGGTTGCACACCGGCGATATCGGCAGGGTCGACGAGGAGGGGTATCTCTACGTTGTCGACCGCGTGAAGGAGCTGATCAAGTACAAGGGGCTCCAGGTCGCGCCCGCCGAGGTCGAGGCCGCCGTGCAGTCGCACCCCGCCGTCGCCGACGCGGCCGTCATCCCGAGCCCGGACGAAGAGGCGGGCGAGGTGCCGAAGGCGTTCGTCGTGCTCCGCCAGGGCGCCACCGCGACGGCGGACGAGATCATGGCCCACGTGGCGGGCCAGCTCGCCCCGCACAAGAAGGTGCGCAAGGTCGAGTTCATCGACGCGATTCCCAAGGTGCCGTCCGGCAAGATCCTGCGCCGCAAGCTTGTCGAACGAGAGCGGGCCGCCGGACGCTAGTAGACTGCCCCGCTGCGACCGGCACTCCACGCCGGCCAAGCGTTCGATCTACTGGTCCGCCAGCGGCAGGAAGATCGAGATGCGGTCGTCGGAGCCGACTGCGCGCGAGATGTGCCCCTGGCCGGTCGTGTCCTCCGCCAGCAGGATGTGTCCCGGGTGGAGCCGGATCGTCGAGCCGTCGCCAATCACGACCTCGCTCTCGCCCGACAGCGTGATGACGTACTGGCGACGCGGGGCGGTGTGCCAGTCGATGAAGTAGTCCGGCGACGACCGCCGAAACTGCACGTTCGTCACGGCAACCGGCTCGGACATCTCGGAAGAATTTCGAGGTGGGCCAAGCGGGACGTCGAGCTCTTCGGCGTGCGTCTTGCCGTCGTCTCCGGTATAGATCCGCGTCACCTTGATCGGTGTCCGCTCCTGCGCGGTGACCGGCGTGTCACCGAGTCTGTCGAGACCGACGACGATCAACAGTGTCGGAATCCACCCCAGCACGAGCAATCGATGCAGCCAGGTCTTCAACATAATCAGGCTCCTCTGCGCCGTGTATCCGTCATCCACGGTCGCCGAACAAGTATAGGGTGGACACCCGGAGGGTTCGACGCGCCAATGCATCGCCCCGCGGCGCCATGATTTGATTGCCCATCCGGCGGCGAGGGTGCATAAAGGCCCTCGTTCAAAACAGGAGGAGAGAGAATTGATGAGAAACGCTTTGGTGTGTGGGGTGGTGCTGCTCGCGCTGGCGGCAGGCGCCGCGACAAACATGCAGGCCCAAGAGGTTCAAGGGTCCCATCAAACCGACATGCAGCTGCAAGCCACGCTGCGCGGAGGCGACGTGCTCACCGCGGCATTCGGAAACGTCGACATGGTGTTCAATCCAAACACGGGGTGGGTGGACTGCGACATCACGGTGTGGAACGCGCCCGACAGCGTCGTCGCCGCCCACCTCCACCTCGGCGGCAGCGGTGTGAGTGGCCCGGTCGTGATCCCCTTCGATGTCACTCCCTTCAGCGGCGATGCGATGTTCCCATGCGACTTCAATGTGAACGACGTCATCCCGAAGTCGCAATACGGTCTCATGAACGGTGACGACCTGGGCCAGGGACTACCCGTCGGCACCTTTTACGTCAACATTCACACGTCGGGCAACCCCGGCGGAGAGATTCGCGGCCAGGTATGGATGAAATAGCGTCATCGCGTGGGCCGCTGGGATCCGTCTTCTGAGCCCCTTGGGGCCGGTCCGGGTGAGGTACGTCTAACCCGGACCGGCCACGCGAATCATCAACTTGCCTTTGTGCTCACCGGTGAACAGCTTGCGCAGTGTCGCGTCCGCGTGGTTGAGCCGGAACATGACTTGCTCCTCGGCGAGCTCCGGGATCGTGTCCTCCTCGAGGCTCAGGACCCCGTCGGTGATCTC
The DNA here is from genome assembly GCA_965197395.1 of Vicinamibacterales bacterium. Taxonomy (GTDB): domain Bacteria; phylum Acidobacteriota; class Vicinamibacteria; order Vicinamibacterales; family UBA8438; genus CAZYFH01. The sequence goes on from OZ240205.1 coordinate 464,147, forward strand.
TCCCTCGGGATACCGGCGCAGTCGCCACACGCGGTTTGTGGGCACAGCAGATCTCCTTCCAGCACGTTGCCACTGACGTGCGTGTCTATTGTCTATGGACCGGGGAGTGTCCCCTGGGTCGTCAGCTCGATGCGGTAGAGCCCGGTGCTTGCGGTCAGGTAGAGCGTCCGCCCGTCGTCGCCCCAGCCGACGTTCGCGGTGACTTCGGGCATCAGGATCGTGCCGAGGTGCGTGCCATCGGGCGCAAAGATCCACACGCCCCCCGGACCCGTGGCGAAGATGTTGCCCGCCATGTCGACCTTCATGCCGTCAGTGGCGCCGTCCGCCGTCTGGTCGTTCACGTCATAAAAGACCCGTGCGTTCGACGCGCCGTCCGCATCGAGGTCGTACGCCATCCAGACCTTGTGCTCCGCATCGGAATTGGCCACGTAGAGCGTCGTCTCGTCCGGCGACAACGCAATGCCGTTCGGACGGCTCTGATCGCGCACGAGCAGCTCGAGCTCACCCTCGGGACGGAGGCGATAGACGCCGTTGAAGTCGAGCTCGCGCATCGGCGACGCTTCGAGTCCCTCCAACCCGTACGGCGGGTCGGTGAAGTACAGCGAGCCGTCGGACCCATAGACCGCGTCGTTTGGGCTGTTGAGCTGGCTCCCGTCGTACTGCTCGACCACGACCGAGCGCGAACCGTCGGGTTCCACGCGGGAGATGCGACGGTGCCCATGCTCGCAGATCACGAGCCGGCCGTCTGCATCGAGGGTCAGACCGTTCGAGCTGATCGACCGCTTGCCGGTCGCGTCGCCCTCGAACACCGGGTCGATGAACGGACTCGCGCCGTCCGCTTCGGTCCACTGGTAGATGGTGTTCCCCCGCACATCGGAAAACAGCAGGCGCGACTCGCCCCGCAACCAGACGGGGCCTTCGATGAAGACGAAGCCGTCGGCCAGCTTCTCGACGCGCGCGTCAGTCGGGATCAGGGCGTCGACGCTCGGATCGACCCGCAGGATGGATCCAGCGCCGGCGTCAACGGGTATCGCGCTGGCCAGTTCGTCCGCGGGTGCGGCGAGCTCGGTCCCACCGCACGCGGCGGCCCCGCCCGCGACTGCAATCACCACCGCCAAGAAGATCCTAGGCATGCGTTCCTTTCGTGTGACCTGTCGGGTTATGGGGCAGGCTCGTCAGTTACCTGCAAGCCGCGCCCGTCGGATTCCGGGCACGACCTGCCCTTCGATGAGCGCATCAAGACCGCGACGGTGCTCCCGGCGGCCATCCCCAGGGTTGGGCGAGGACGTCGCGACGATGACCGCTTCGAGGTCGGGCACGACGAAGATGAACTGCCCCCCGTACCCCCACGCGTAGTGGGTCGGGTGCCCGGCGAGCGCGCGCATCCACCAGCCATAGCCATAGTACCGTCCGCTCCACCGGGAGCGGGTGCGCGGCACGAGCGAGTCACGAATCCATTGCGCGGACACGAGCTCGCGGCCGTCGATGGCGCCGCCGCGGCGATACAACTCGCCGATCGCGACCATGTCGCGGGGTGTCATCTGCATCTCGTTCCCGCCGAAATACACCCCTTGCGGGTCCCGTATCCACCCGGGAAGCGTGATGCCGAGCGGACGCGCCAGATACCGCCGGCCGAACTCCAGGGTGCTCATGCCCGACGCCCGAGTGACAATCGCCGACAGGAGGTGGGTGCTGCCGGTGCTGTAGACCATCCGCCCGCCCGGGGCGTCGACCATCGGTCGCGTCAGCACGTGTCGTACCCAGTGCCCGCTCTGCACCCACCGCCCGTAGTTGCGATTGCTCGTCGTCTCCAGGCCCGACCGCATCGTGAGGAGATCTTCGACCGTAATCGTCCGCTTCACGGCGTCGGCCTCGTCGAGCTCGTCCGCGAAGAAGTCCGTGATGGGCTGGTCAACCCCGGCCACGTAGCCGCGACCAATCGCGATCCCAACGAGGATCGAGATGATCGACTTGGAGGCCGATTTCAGGTTGGCCACCCGACGCGCGGAGGCGCCGTTGAAGTAGTGCTCTTCGACGAGCTCACCGTCGACCGACACGAGGAGGCTCCGGAGCCGCGGCAGCTCGCGCCCGTGAGCGGCGAGTGCCTCGCTCACATCGAGCGGGAGGGCGACGGCAGCGGCCTTCGGTCGATCGGGGCCCCAGAGCCAGACGACCGCCACGACGGCGAGCGTCCACATCGCGGTCATCGACGGTGCACGCGGCATTGGATACCTCAGCGTCCTCGCTCGTAGACGACCCGGCCGCCGAGTATCGTCATGAATCAGGATTCGCGACCGTCGAGAATGACGTGATGATAGAGCAGACCGGCGAGCAGTGCGCCCACAATCGGGCCCACCCAATAGACCCAGTGGGCGTCCCACACGCCGCCGACCAGACCCGGACCGAACGTCCGGGCCGGGTTCATCGATGCGCCGGAGATCGGCCCCCCCATGAGGGTGTTGGCCGCCACCGCCAGACCGATGCCAAAGCCACCGACCGCGGGCGCGCGGGAATCGACAGCCGTGCCGAAGAAGACGAACACGAGCAGAAACGTCAGCGTCACCTCGGTCAGCAACGCGGTACCGGCCGACACGCCCGCGCCGGGCGCAGGTGTCCCCAGACCGGTGGACGCGATCGCGTCGCCGCCGCCCGGGATCCCTTGAAAAATCATGAGCACCGCCGCCCCGCCGACCGTCGCGCCGACGAGCTGGGAGACGATGTATGCGGCGCCGTTGCCGAGTGTCATCCGTCTCGTGATCAGCATCACCACCGTCACCGCCGGATTGATATGGGCGCCCGAGACGTTCATGGTGGCGGACACGGCGACCGACAACGCCAGCCCGTGCGCGACCGCAATGGCCAACAGCCCAACGCCACCAAACGCCGCGTCGGCCACGATGGCGCCAGCGCCAATAAAGCAGAGCATGAACGTCGCGAGAGCTTCAGCGACGCACTTCTTGGGGAGATCGGTCATCGAGGTCGCGTTCGCCTATCAACCAGCGAACGGACTCTCGTCTGCGCTCGGACCGTAGATCGACGGCACTGGAATCTCGAGCAAGCGGAGATAGACCGACAGCTGCCCGCGGTGGTGACCGCTTCCTGTTCAACTTCCTGAATCAGCGTCTCTGCGAGTGTCAAGATTCGTCCTCCCCAGCAATGCTTCGAGATCGCCGGCGCTGTGTCAAGATCGGTTCACATGCGTCAGGTCGCGGGAATCTGCGTGACGGTGGTGCTGTCAGCATCGCTCCTGCATGCCCAGGTCTGGCCGCAGTGGCGCGGCCCGACAGCCGACGGCGTCGCCACGACCGCGACCGCCCCCGTGACCTGGTCCGCCACCGAGCACGTCCGCTGGACGCGAGACCTCGCCGGGGCCGGCACGTCGTCGCCGGTTATCTGGGGCGACCGGGTATTCGTGACGTCCCAGGTCGGCTCGGGCGCGATCGATGAGCGCGGCGCCCAGTTTCCCGGCACACGGGCGGCCGCGCGTCTCGGGCGCGAGGATGCGGTCATCGAGCTCGTCGTGCACGCCATCGCGCTGTCTGACGGCCGGTCACTGTGGGAGCATCGTTTCGCGGCAGAGGAACCGCTCCCGGCCGTGCATCGTAATCACAACTTCGCGACGCCCAGCCCCGTCACGGACGGGACGAGGGTGGTGGCGTGGTTCGGCACCGGTCAGATCGTCGTGCTCGGGGTCGATGGCACGCTCCGCTGGCAGCAACACCTCGGCCGTGACCACGGCCCGTTCGACGTCCTGTGGGGGCACGGGAGCTCACCCGTGCTCTATCGAGACCTGGTCGTGCTCCAGGTCGATCATCCACGTGCGGCGTATCTCCTGGCGCTCGACGCCGCAACCGGTGCGACGCGCTGGCAGGTCGACCGCGGGAGCGGGCTCCGGTCCTACAGCACGCCGCTCGTCATCACCCACGATGGCCGCGACGCGCTTGTCGTCAACTCGAGCGATCGAGTCGCCGCCTATGCCCCGGAAACCGGCGCGGCGCTCTGGCACGCGGGTGCGCCGGTACCCCTCGGCCTACCCATGCCGGTGTATCGGAACGGCGTCATCTACACCAGTCGGGGGTATGCGAGCGGGCCATATCTGGCCATCGCGGCCGGCGGGCGCGGTGACGTGTCGGCGACCCATCTCCGCTGGCGACACCCGACGCGGGCGCCCTACGTCTCGTCGTTGCTCATCTACGACGGACTCGTCTACATGGCCACCGAGAACGGCATCGTGACTGCGACCGATGCCGACACTGGAGATGTCGTCTGGCGGGAACGGCTGGGTGGGGTGTTCGCCGCATCGCCGGTGGCAGCCGGCGGCTACATCTATCTGACAAGCGAAGCCGGTGAGACGGTCGTGCTGTCGGCGGGGCGCGAACTCCGTGTTGTCGCGCGCAACCGGCTCGACGAGCGCACGCTGGCGTCACCGGCCATCGTCGGCACCCGTATGCTCATCCGCACCGACCAGCGGCTGTTCTGCATCGAGGCGTCGCCGGAAGGATAGGGTTCAGCGCCCACGGCGGTTCGGGGAAACCGGTTTACCGGCCCGTGGCGCGAATCTGCTGCGCGAAGACCTCGGGGTCGGTCGTCGGCAGATCGCAGACGCGGTTCTCGCAGACGTAGGCCGTGGCGCGCCCGTCGATCGCGTACTTCCCCTCGAGCAACGGCACCACCTCGGCCTGATCGGCGAGGTCACGCCCTTCGACGGCCACGGCCAGGATCCGGTTGGGCAGAAACGTCGTCGCCAGTCGATCGAGGAATGGCCTGGCGTCGGCGCGACTGGACGGGGCGACGAGGAGGATCTCCTTCGGCGTGTCGAGATGAAAGTCGACCGCGAGGAGCATCTCGGCTGCAGAGGTCGGCGTCGTCGTCAGTATGCCGGCAAACGCGCCAAGCGCCCGCTCGGCACGCTGGCGAAATCGGTCGTCCGTCGTGAATTCGTGTAAGCGCACCAGGTTGAGCAGTTGCACCGCGTTGCCGGATGGCTCCGCGGAATCGTAGTGCGGCTTTTCTCGCGCCAGCAGCGCTTCGTGATCGCTCGAGCTCAGGAAGAAGCCCCCGAGCTCCGGGTCCTCGAACTGCGCCTCGAGCACGGCGTCGAGCGCCAGCGCCTCGCGCAGCCAGTCGGGCGCGCCGGTTGCCTCGTAGAGGTCGAGCAAGCCGGCGATCAGGAACGCATAGTCGCCAAGATAGCCGTGCTGTCCGGTGACCCCGCTGGCGTCGCGCACCACCCGACCGTCCGACTGCCGGTGATCGAGAAGGACCCGCGCCGCCACGGCCGCCCGGTCCGCGTAGGCGTCGTCACCGAGCACGAGCGCTGCGCGCGCGAACGCCGAGATCATCAGGCCGTTCCAGGCGGTCAAGATCTTCTCGTCGCGAAGCGGCGCCGGACGCTCGCGACGGGCGGCGTAGAGCAGATCGCGCGCGTCGTCAATCCGACGCGCGAGCTCCGTGGGCGAGAGCCCCAGCTCACGCGCCACCTCGAGTCGGGTCCGCGCCACGTGCAAGACCGTTCGCGCATCCTCGAAGTTCCCGTCGTCCGTCACGCCGAAGTACGCATTGACCGCGCCCGCGTTGTCGGGCCCCACGACCGCGGCAATCTCATCCGGCGTCCACGTGAAGAACCAGCCTTCCCCACGCTCGCCATCGGGGCCACGGCTGTCGGCGTCGGTCGCCGAGTAGAAGCCGCCGTCCGGTGACGTCATGTCGCGCTCGACATAGTGCAGGACCGACCGCGCAACCTCCGCGAAGTCGTCGCGTCCGGTGACCTGATACGCCTCGAGAAACGACACGACCAGCAGCGCGTTGTCGTAGAGCATCTTCTCGAAATGGGGAATCAGCCACTCCTGATCGGTGGCGTACCGGTGAAAGCCGCCCCCCACGTGGTCGTGAATCCCGCCGGCTACGATCCGCTCGAGTGTGCGGGTCACCATCCCGAGCGCCTGGTCGTCGCCGGTCCGCCGATGCTCGCGGAGTAGGAACCGTGTCGACAGGCTGGATGGGAACTTCATGCGGCTCAGGAGGCCCCCGTGGTCGCTGTCGAAGCGCTGGCGGTAGAACGCGGCCGCCGCATCGAGTGGTGACGCATCGACGGTACCCGACGTCTCCGACGCGGTCAGCGCGGCACGGATCCGCTCGGCCACCTGGTCGGACACGTCCGCGACCCGGTCGGGTTCCTCGTCATACGCCGCTTTCAGCCGCTGGAGGAGCGTGAGAAAGCCGACCGAGACCCCGCGGTCGCCGTCACGCGCCGGGAAGTACGTCCCGCCGCTATAGGGCTGCCGATCCGGAGTGAGCCAGACGGTCATCGGCCAGCCGCCGCCGCCCTGCGTGAAGAGCTGGACCGCGCTCATGTAGATCGAGTCGAGGTCGGGCCGGACCTCGCGATCCACTTTGATGGCGATGTAGTGCTCGTTGAGATAGGCGGCAATCTCCTCGTCGTCGAACGACTCGTCCTCCATCACGTGGCACCAGTGGCAGGTCGAGTAGCCGATCGACAGCAACACCGGTCGCCCGAGCGCGCCGGCAAGCTCGAACGTCGCGTCGCTCCACGGCATCCAGTTCACCGGGTTGTGGGCGTGCTGGCGCAGATACGGGCTCGAGTCGAGGAACAGCCGATTGATGTAGGTCGGTGTGCCGTCGGCCTGGACGTGTCTGGTGCGTGGCTCGTAGTCCGACGGCCGTTCGGCCCACCCGCGGGCGAGCCGCGCCCCGAGCGCCGCATCGAACGCGGTGGCCCCCGGCAGCGTGTCGCTGTACCCGAAGTCGGCCAGCGTTGGAGGCGAGAGCGCGTCACAGGACAGCGACGCGGCGACCAGGGACGCGATCACGCAGGCTCGTCGCACGGCTTCAGCCTACACCGGGTCACCGGATCGAGCCCACCTGACCCTACACTTAAAACCCGTGCTCGAATCAATGATGGGAGAGGTGCTGCTCCGCGTCCCGATCTGGGTCGCGCTCGCCCTCTACGCGCTCACCGAGCACATCCGGGCTGGCGGCCGCAGCGCCCGTGGCGCCCGGCTCGCCTTCTCGCTCGGTTGCCTGGCCTATCTCCTGCACGTCGCCGCCGCCTTCCACTGGTACCACGCCTGGAGCCACGCCCTAGCCTACGCCGACACCGCGGACCAGACGGCGGCCCTGGTCGGTCTCGACTGGGGCGGTGGTCTCTGGTTCAACTACGCGTTCACTGCCCTGTGGATCGGCGAGTCGGTGTGGTGGTGGGCGGCGGCCCCCGGCTACCGCAAGCGCGCGCGCGGAGTGACGCGTACCGTCCGCGCGGTGTTCCTGTTCATGATCGTCAACGGCGCGGTCGTCTTCGTCGACGGACTGATGCGCTGGGTCGGCCTGGCGATCGTGGTGTGGCTGATCTGGACGTGGTGGCGAAACCCGCCGCTGACGGAGCCGGGTGACCAACGGCAAGGCGAGTAAGTATCCCCCGGCAAAGCCGGGGGCTTTAGTTGTGAGCCGCTCAAAGCGGCTGACGTGACCGCTGCGCGGTCACTTGAGCCACCTGACGGTGGCGGCTCTAGTCCAACGGCAACTGATCCAGCCGCCGATCCTCTCGCTCCTGCTGCTGGATATAGTCCCGGATGATCCGTTCATCACGGCCCACCGTCGAGACAAAATACCCGCGCGCCCAGAAGTGCTGCCCCACGAAGTTCCGGGACCGCCCCGCAAACTCCCGAGCGATGTGGATCGCGCTCTTCCCCTTGAGATACCCGATCACCTGCGCCACCGAGTACTTCGGGGGGATCGACACCAACATGTGGACGTGGTCGGGCAGCAGATGCCCCTCCTCCACCTGGCTCTCGCGGTGCCGCGCCAGCTGCCGCAGCACCTCGCCCAGCTGCTGCCGGACGCCTCCATACATCGCTTTCTTCCGGTACTTCGGAATGAACACTACGTGATACTGGCAGTGCCATTTCGTATGATTGAGACTTCGGTACGTCGTCATGAGGACTCCTTCTCGTGATGCTTGTGCGGCTCACGGGAAGGAGTTTCCTCACGCGACTCCCGGATACGTCAAACGCTGCTGGCCGCCCCGGCAAAGCCGGGGGGTCTCCCACGGCAACTAGGAAGCGGCCTCCGCCCGCTCGGAGGCGGGTGCGCAGAGACGTGAATAGACGTCGATCGCCCGTTGTGCCATGGCCGTGGCGGTGTAGTGTTCTCGAACGCCTTGGGCGGCGCGCTGGCCAAGCTCTCTCCGCCGTGCTGCGTCCGCGCGCAGGCTCGCGAGCTCCGTGGCGAGGGCGTCAACGTCTTCTGGCGCAGTAAGCACACCGCCCCCGGTCCGCTGGATGAGCTCCGTGTAGGTGCCGCGCCGCGCGGCCACGACGGGCACACCGCAAGCCATCGCCTCGATGAGACCCAATCCTTTCGGGTCGTCATAAGTCGCCGGTACCACGAAGAGGTCAAGCGCTTGGAGGAAGGCGATCTTGTGGTCGAGGTCGAGCTCGCCCCGATATTGGACCTCCGTCTCCAGTCCCCACTCGCGGACCTGACGCCGGAGCCCATCTAGGTACGCGCGATGCTCGGGTCCGAGATACCCGGCGAGCTCGAGGCGTGAGCCGTCGAGGTCACCCCGCTCGCGCAGCCGACGATAGGCGTCGCAGAGCAGATGCAGGCCCTTCTCGGGGGCGATGCGCCCGAGATAGCCGAACGTGAACGGCGCGCTCGGGTCGCGGTCGCCCGGCTTGTAGCTGTCGACGTTGACGCCGAGCGGCACGACATCTAGCTTGGCCCCCGGGATCTGCAGATACCGACTCATGTGCGCGGCGTAGTAGTCACTCACCGCGACGAAGCGATCCACCGAGGCAACGTTCCGCCGAATCAGCTCGAGGGCGCGAGTGTGGTACGGCTCCTCCAGGTGCTCGAGGAAGATGCTCTCACCCTGCAACGTGCAGCAGATGGGGCATCCGAGCGCCTGCTTCAGGGCGGGCGCGAGCGCGATGAGCAACGAGTACGCGATGTCGACCACGTCCGGCCTGGGTTGGGAGCGCAGCCAGTGCAGCAGCTTGTCGATCTCCTTCCGCTGGTGCCCGTGCTCGCCCTTGAGCATCGAGACGGTCATGTCGCCGAGCAGCTCCGGCTGCGTCTGGATACCTCGCTGGGTGACGGCTCGCAACAGCCATGGGGCCTCCCACAGCCGGTCGACCATCCAGGGGGTCGCCCGAAAGAGCGCCGAGTGCTGCTCGAGATAGACGCTGATCCCGCCAAAGAACACGCGATGCTGGCTGACGCTCGCTTCGTCGGTACGCGGCGGCATATACAGCGGCAGCAGGACCACATCGTGGCCGAGGTTCATCAGCGACTTGGCGAGCGCGTTGTCACGGATACAACTCCCGCAGTACATCCCGCCGGCCCCGGCTGTGATGGAGATGATGCGCATTGGCGTAAGCGCCGATTATAGCGTCCAAGCCCTGGCGGCAAGGACCGGTCACCGCCGGCCGGCCGTACCGGGGAAGGCCTAGTGCACCGCCGTTGATATGCGATCAAGCATTCGCGTGTGCGACCGGATGATGGCACGTGCCGGCTTGGTCCACTCGAAGGGCGTAGGGTGCCGGTTCCAGGCGCGTAGGTAAGCGACGAGATGATCCTGTAGCGCCCGCTTCGAGGCGAAGTCGGTGAGCGACAGGGACTGTTTGGCCAAGATTCCGAAGAAGCCTTCGATCTGGTTCAGCCAGGACGCGCTCGTTGGGGTGTAGTGGAAGTGGACGCGCGGGTTGCCGGCGAGCCAGGCGCGCACGTCCTCCGTATTGTGCGTGGAAGAGTTGTCGAGCACGACATGGAGTTGACGGCCCGGATAGGTGCGGACGACCTTCTTCATAAACCGGAGGAAGTCCGTCGCCGTATGGCTGGTGCTGAAGCGGTGGGTCACTTTTCCGGTCGCGACCTCAAGGGCGGCGAAGAGATCGACGATCCCGTGCCGCCGATAGTCGTGCGTGTGCCGCACGGCGCGGCCCGCTCGTAAGGGGAGCGGCGGTTGGGTACGCTCCAAGGCCTGGATGGACGTCTTCTCGTCGACACTGAGCACAATCGCGTGTTCCGGCGGGCGGAGGTACAGACCGACGACATCCGTGACCTTGGCCGCGAATGCCGGATCTCGACTCACTTTGTAGGTGCGGGTGAGGTGTGGCTTGACGCCGTTGGCTCGCAGGACGTCGGACACACAGCCGCTCGTGAACCCGACCGCGTGGCCCAGGAGACGGGTCGTCCACCGGCTTCGCCCGGCGGGCGGGGGCGACAGCGCGAGTTGCACGATCTCCTCAACAGTGTCGGCTGGCACGGCATGGTCCCGGCGGCCGGACTTCGGACGGTCAAACAGCCCGTCAACACCCTCCCGCACGAAGCGGCGCCGGATCCGCGACACCGCTTCCGGCGACAGGTCGAGCCGCGACGCAATGTCCACGCCTCCTTCGCCAGCCGCACTCAAGAGAATGACGCGTGCGCGGCGCACCAACCCGGCTGGCTCCTTCGCGCGCGCGACAAGGGCTTCCAGCATCTTCTGTTGTTTACGTGTCGTTCTGACGTGGTGTGTGTGTGCCACACACGCATTAGATCACATGCTTGACCTTATATCAACGGCGGTGCACTAGTCGGCCGCGATGCAGTAGAGGGAACGCCGGCCGCGGAGGTAGATTTCGCCGTCGACGACTGCGGGGGACGCATCGATGTGGTCGTCCAGCTCGTTCGTCGCGAGCACCGAGAGCTCGCGACCCGCGGCCAACACAACGGTCGTGCCGTCGCGGCTCGTGACATAAAGACGGCCGCCGGCCACAACGGGCGACGCGTAGATGTCCCGGATGCCGGGAAGCCTCTCGGGCCCGAAGACCTTGCGGCCCGACGCGGCGTCGTAGGCCGACAGCACACCCGAGTTGCTTTTCGTGAAATAGAGAACGCCGTCGTGAAGCACCGGCGACGGTACGTAGGGGGTGTCGCGATCGAGCGACCAGACGATGGCCTCCGTGCCCGCGATGTCGCCGCTGGCGCGGGCAAGGTCGATCGCGTATAGCTGGTTCCCCCGAAACCCGCTCATCAGAAACACCATCCCATCGGCGGCCACCGGAGACGGTATCGCGTTCAGGGTCACCCCGTCCCCTTCCCACACAAGACGCCCCGTCTCGGCGTCGTAGCTACGCACGCGATCCGTGGCACTGGTGATCACTTGGGCACGGCCGTCGTGCTCGACCACGAGCGGCGTCGTCCACGAGGTCATTTCGTCCCGCTCGGTGCGCCACTGTTCCTCGCCCGTCATCTTGTCGAGCGCCGTGATGAACGACTGTCCCTGGTGATCCCAGAGGAGGACGATGGAATCCCCGTGCAGCGCCGGCGACGCGCCTTCGCCGAATCCCATGCGAATCGTCATGTCGCCAAAATCGCGATCCCAGAGCAACGCTCCGTTCATGTCGTAGCAGTAGAGACCGCGCGACCCGAAGAACGCGCAGACCACCTCGCCATCTGTCACAGGCGAGGGCGAGGCCCAGCTCCCGGTCCCGTGGCGACCCTCGTGCGGCTGCGCGGTCAGCGGGGTTCGCTCCCAGACGATGCGGCCGTCACTCCGGTCGAGAGCCAGGATCGCAAACTGCTGCCTCTCACCCGAGCCGACCGCGCCGGTGAACCGGTTGCGCAGCCGTGCGAAAAAGCCCTCGTTCGAAGCCTCGCCCTCGCCGGCAGGCACCGACGTCAGGACGAACACCCGGTCGCCCCAGATGACCGGCGATGCGGAGCCGTGTCCCGGAATCGCGACCTTCCATCGCACGTTACGCGTCTCGCTCCACTCGGTCGGTGGGTCGGCGCCGGGCGCCGCGCCCGTCGCCAACGGCCCGCGCCACTGCGGCCAGTAGCGGTCGTCCGCCGCGAGGCCGGACGCCGCGGTCACCGTCAGCGAGAGCACGGTCAGGATCGCGACACGACGCATCATGAAGATCTCCTCCCTCATCAGGCTACAGCATCTGCAGGCCAGCATCTGGCCATAGGATAGGATATCGAGACTTGTAGGCGAACGAGGTCATTGATGCGTACACGTGTTGCGTTCGGTGTCGTGCTCGCCCTGGGCTCGTTTCTGGCAAGTGCTGCCGCGCAGGACGCCGTGACCGAGGCCGACTACGACGCCGCGATGAAGGAGCTTCGCTTTCTCGCCAGCGACGTGGATATCCACATCGACGCGAGCTACTGGGGGGACCTGGGCGAGGACACCGACAAGCTCCGGCGCGAGTTCGCGAAGGTGGAATCGTTCTGGAAAGCGCAGGAGCAGCCCGAGGCGGTTGCGGCCGTCGGCCAGGCGCTCGAAGCCGTGCGCGCCATCTCACGCGCCGCCGGCGCGGAGGACCGGGCGGCGGCGACCGCCGGCCTGACCGCGCTGCGCGGTGCATGCCAAGCGTGCCACGCCGAGTTCCGTGAGGAAACCGCCGACGGCTTCCGGATCAAGCCGAGCGCCCTACGGTAGGCCGTACAAACACGAAGGCCGGCCCGGGCGCATGCCCGTACCGGCCTCCGATAACGATCAGCGGGCCAACCGCGCCCGCCCCCGAGTTCGTCCGGCTTACCGCGAGGGCCAGAGCACGCCCTGGCTGTTCTCGCCCTCGGCACCGGCCGGCACCGGCCCCATGCCCGTGTAGACGAACTTCTGCGCCCGCGAGCCCTCGTAGGTCTCGGTCGTGTAGATGTTGCCATCCGAATCGACGGCGATGCTGTGCACGGCGAAGAACATGCCGGGCTGGCGGCCGCCGTCACCGAACGCCGTCAGGACCTCCATCGACTCCCGCTCGATGATGTAGACCTTCATGTTCTGCCCGTCGGCCAGATACAGGAATTGCTGCTCCGGGTCGGGCGAGAAGTCGATGTCCCAGGTCGAACCCTGCGACAGCGTGTTGGTGGCAATGAGCACCTCGTTCACGAAGGTGCCGTCCTTCTGGAAGACCTGGATGCGGTCCTCGGCGCGGTCACAGACATACACGAGACCGTCACTGGAGATCTCGGAACAGTGCACCGGGCCGCGGAACTGCTGCGCGGGATCATTGCCCGGCTGGTAGCGGGGCATGCCTTCGAAGTAGTCGTCGACGGGCTCGTTGCCGTAGGCGCCCCAGTACCGCTTGAGCTCGCCCGTGTCCATGTCGACGACCGCAATGCGCTTGTTGAAGTAGCCGTCGGCGAAATACGCCTCGTTCGCGTCCGGGTCGATCCCGATCTTGGCGACGCGACCGTAGCTGTCGGTCGCATGGCTGTCGCGCTCGAAGATCCGGCGGCCGTCCCGTTCGCCGACCTGACGCGCGCCATGCTGCCCGAACGACATCAAGAACTCGCCGCTGCGGGTGAACTTCAGGACGTGCGCGTCGCCCTGGCCGTTGCCGCCGACCCAGACGTTGTCCATGTGGTCGACGGTGATGCCGTGGTTCGACTCGGGCCAGACGTAGTCCCCAGTCTCGGTGCCAGGCCCACCCCAGCTATCGACCAGGTTGCCCTCCTGGTCGAACACCAGCACGGGCGGTGCCGGCTGGCAGCACTCACTCACCGGCGGGTCTGGTTCGCCATCCCCGTTCCGGTCGACGACGGCGAGACCGATCTCGGTGTTCGCAACAAACTGATCGGGCGTGTTCCGGTGGACGACCCAGATGTTGTCGCGTGAGTCGACGTCGACGCCGATCGTCGGCCCCATGAGCCCATGATCCGGCAGGTTCTTCGGCCAGAGCGGATCGACCTCAAACATCGGCACCATGACCGCGTTCGGGTCGGCCGCCGGCATCGCGTCGCCGCCACTTTCCGGCGCTTCCTCCGCCATCCCGCCACCGCAAGCGATGGCGATGCCCACGAGACCCACCACCAAGAACAGAGCGTGCTTCCGGTTCATCCTGTGCCTCCTCAGGCCAATCTCAGGCTCACGAACGCGCGAGCTGCCGAGACGATTCGTCGCAATCCGGGGGTCGAAGGTCACCAGTATACTTGGAAACCGGCGCCCACCCTCACCCACCTCGGGGACAACACGGCGTCGAGCCTAACCCAGAGCAGGTGTTGCGCTATATTCGAGGCGGATCATGCCGACAGTGACGCGATTCGACAGCCGCTGGCCGACGCCACGACCCCGGACGCGTCGCCTGATCCTGATCGCGGTCGCGGCCGTCGGTCTTGTTGTCGGGGTGACGTCCGGCCCGTCGGCCCACGACATCCCGGGTGATGTCACGATCCAGGCCTTCGCGAAGCCGGAGGGCCAGCGGCTCCGCCTCCTCGTCCGGGTTCCGCTCGAGGCGATGCTGGACATCAATTTCCCGCTGACCGGGCCGGGATATCTCGACCTGGAGGGCACCGAGCCGATGCTGCCGGATGCCGCCATGCTCTGGTTGGGACAGGAAATCGAGCTCTTCGAGGACGGGAGGCCCCTCGCCGAGCCCGAGTTGTCCGGCATTCGTTTGTCGCTGCCATCGGACCCGTCATTCGAGACCTATGAGGCGGCCCTCGCCAGCATCACGACCGGTGCGCGACTGTCGCGGACCACGCAGCTCATCTGGCGGCAGGCGATGCTCGACGTGGCGCTCGACTATCGGATCGACTCCGCCGAGTCGAGCTTCTCGATCCGGCCGGGGGTCGAGCGCCTGGGGTTGCGCGTCATCACCGTGCTGCGCTTCATCACGCCGACCGGCGCGGAGCGGGCCTTCGAGCTCCGAGGCGACCCCGGCGTGGTCACGCTCGATCCGCGGTGGCACCAGGCCGCGTGGCGGTTCGTCGTCTCCGGCTTCGAGCACATCCTCGATGGTATCGACCACCTCCTGTTTCTGCTCTGCCTGGTCGTGCCGTTTCGCCGGTTCCGCGCACTGGTCCCGATCGTCACGGGGTTCACCGTCGCGCACTCGGTGACGCTCATCGCCTCCGCGTACGACCTGGCGCCGAACGCGCTCTGGTTCCCGCCGTTGGTCGAAACGCTCATCGCGGTGTCGATTGTCTATATGGCGTTCGAGAACATCGTGGGCGCCGGCACGGACACGCAGGGACGCGTCACACGACGTTGGCTGATGGCGTTCGGTTTTGGTTTGGTGCACGGCTTCGGGTTCTCGTTCGCCCTCCGCGAGACGCTGCAGTTCGCGGGAGCTCACCTGTTGACGTCGCTGTTGTCGTTCAACATCGGCGTCGAGCTGGGTCAGCTCCTCGTTATCGCGCTCTGCGTCCCCATCTTGGAAGTCCTCTTTCGCTTCGTGGTGGCGGAGCGTGTCGGGACCATTCTGATCTCGGCCCTCGTGGCGCACACGAGCTGGCACTGGATGGTCGAGCGGTACGACGTCCTGAGCCAGTACCCGATCACGTGGGCGGCGATCGGAAGCGCCTTGGCCGTCGGCATCATGCCGTGGCTGTTGGTGACGCTGGCCGCGGCCGCCTTCGCCTGGGTCGCGTTGCGCTACGCGCGGCGCCCGCCGCCGGCTGGCGCAGCGGCCGTGGACTAGTGCCCCACGAGCAGCGTCGGCACCGGGCGCTATACTCGCTGGAATGCGTTCGCCTGTCGTGATTCTCGCGGGTGCCTGTGCGCTCGGCGTGTCCGGTCCGGGTACATGTTCGTGACGAGTCCGCTCGGCGCGAAGCTCGAGCAGCAGGTCGCCGAGGAGGGCGAAGGTGGGTTCCGCGGGAACAACAGCTCCAACATCAACGTGAACTGGGACGGCGTCTGGGACGTCGTGACGCGCCGCACGAGCGAGGGGTGGGTGGCGGAGATCGCAATCCCGATGGTGACGCTCCGCTTTCCAAAAGCCGAGCAGCAGGTCTGGGCGTCAACTTCATGCGGAACATCCGGCGGAAGAGACGCCGGGAATCACAACCGCCGAGATGGCCGGGTATGCGAGGGGTACGTGGCTGAGCCCCGCGTGGCACTTCTACGGGGTGGTTTACGTACAGGACCGACCCGTCGCGGCGTCTCTACGCCCAGACGCAGTATTCGCCACAGACATTCTTCGACGGCACCCGGACCGACGTACAGGCCACGCTGGGCGTACGCGTGACCAGCTCCATCGCCGCGGAGGCGCGGTTCACCCGGAGTGACATCGACCTCCCCGATGGCGCGTTCATCGCCGACCTGGCGTTGTCCCCCAAGGTCACACTACGCACATTGTCGCAATACAACTCGACCACGCACGAGATCAGCACGAGTGTCCGGTTCAACTGGATCTACAGCCCGGGCAGCGACATCTACATTGCGTATGACGAGCTGCGCCTCGACACCGACCCGCTCATGCTGAACCCGCACCTGCGCCACGCGCCGTGGCTCCGGAGCCGGCAACTCGCCATCAAGATGACCTATCTGCTGTCGCGATAGGACACCGTCGCGGCATCCGTAGCGCGGGCCTTCAGGCCCGCGAGGCAAGGCTGAAGCCTTGCCCTACGACAACGACAACACGCGAGCGCGTCGTATAATGGGCCTGGCAAACACGCAAACTGTCGCGCGCTGCACCATGCGCGCGCGTCCTAAGGAGATGCAGATGGCAGCTTCATTCATCGGCCGAGCGCTGCCGATCGTGGTCGGCAGCCTGCTCCTCGCCGCATCGGCTCAGGCGCAAAGCGTGCCCAGGCTCGACTCCTACGACGGAGTCGCCGTGCGGATACTGCAGAGCAACAACGCCGGCACCATCCAGCACGTGATCGATCCGGCCATCAACGAGGTCGTGGGACTCATCCGGGGCTGTCCGAACCCCCACAACCTGACGGTCCACCCCGATTCGCTCTACTACTACTGCGCAAACGAGCAGGAGCACACGGTCGACGTGTTCGACACGAAGACCCTCGACCTGGTCGAGCAAATCAAGCTGTCCCAGCGGCCGAACAAGGTCGCGGTCAACAAGAAGCACCGGAAGATCTACGCGGGGATCTCGCGGCGGTCGGCTCAGCCACTCGGACCCGGTGTCACCGTCGACGACGCCGGTCGGCTCCCTGCGCTCGTTGACGTGATCGACATCGACACGCACCGGGTGATCAAGAGCATCGAGGTGCACCTGCCGGTACACAACGTCTTCATGACGCCGGACGAGCAGTGGGTCGTGGCGGGTCTGAGAGGCGAGGTCGAAGCCGGTGAGCCAACATTCCAGGTGATCGACCCGAGGACGGACACAGTGGCGTGGGGAGGCGAGCTCACCGGATACGAGCAGTACGGTCGGACGCACCACGAGGTGCGACCGATGGCGTTCGAAGCGGGCGACGACGGGTCCACGAAGCGGGTGTTCGCGCAAGCGACCGGCATCAACGCCCTCTGGGTCTTCGATTGGGAGAAGCGCGAGGTGGTCGACATGCTGTGGCCGCCGGAGCTGCCGCTCTGGGAGAAGAACGCCGACGGGATCCAGAGCGGCGACATGCACGGCGTCCAGGTGCTGCCCGACCGCTCCGCCCTGTGGGCGTCGAGTCGACTCGACAGCCGGATCTACGGCTGGAGCCTGCCCGACCTGGAGTACATCGGGAGCGTCAAGGTCGGCCCGAGCGCCAACTGGATGACGCCGACACCCGACAGTCGCTACATGTACGTGGCGGTCTCTGGCGCGGACCACACGTTGGCCATCGACCTGCAGGAGCTCGAGGTGGTGGCCAAGATCACGACCGGCGCTCGCCCAGCGCGGATCAGCACGGTGATCCTGCCGCCTGACCGCGTGAATCCCAAGGGCACCAACATGCGGTCCGAGGAGTAAGGGTCATGCTCAGGAGACGACCGGGCTGGCGCCGGTGGGCATCCCGCACCCTGATGATGACGACTGCTGGCCTCTGTCTCGCGCTCGGTCTGGCCGCAGCGCCGGCGCTGAACCCAGGCGTTCTCGCGGCTCCGCCGGCCGTTGCCCAGGCTCTCGGCGCGGGCGAGCTGGAGACATACCGGGACACCGTCGAGAGCGTCTTCATGACCGATCGCGGGGGCACCACCCGCGGGTATGCGTCGTGCGTCATGTGTCACACCTGGCAAACCAGCGTGCGGTTCAGCCTGGAAACGCCGAACTCCAATGCCGGGTGGAGCGCCGAGCAGTCGATGCGTAACTTCGACGTGGTGAACCAGTTGATCAACACCGCGGACCCGGAGAGCAGCCGCCTGCTCCTGAAGCCGCTCTCCCGTGATGCCGGCGGTCTCACGCATACCGGGGGAACGTATTGGCAGTCGCGCGAGGATCCCGAATACGTCGCGCTCCTGGAGTGGATCGAGAGCCTGCCGGACGACGCGTACATCCCGGCGCCCGAGCCCGAATTGGACTTCGAGTTCTTCCGCGCGTGCGTGCAGCCCGTCTTCGCCAATCCACGTGAAGGCCAGCTCGGATGCAGCAACTGCCACTCCGGCGGCATCATCGGCTTCGCGCCCGCGCCCGCGCGAGGGGATGGGTGGAGCGACGAAGAGGCGCGCCGGGCGTTCCAGTTGATCTCCCGCGTGATCACGCCTGGCAACGCCGAACAGAGTCGGTTTCTGCTGAAACCGCTGCATCCGGATGGAGGCGGCGCGTACACGCACAACGGACCGCGACGGTGGCAGACCCGCGACGATCCCGAGTGGCGAATGCTGGCGTCCTGGGTCCGCGGGGAGCGCACGGGAACCAGCTGCTCGTAGGCGGAGTCTCACGACGCCATCACCTGCGCCACCCGGTTTCGGAGCACGCGCCCGTCTCGCAAGGCGCGAGGGGGCCCGGCTGCTGGCGACACGCTAGTACCGCCGCGCCGTACCCTCCTCCCCCCGCTATAGCAACGCCCCGCCCGGCCGTCAATCAACGGCGTTGTGTTCCTCGTCGAAACACACTACGGTGGTAGTTACACGAGAGTGCATGTGTGTGCCGTCGCAACTGCGAGCCTCGACTGTGTCTCGCGGAATGACGCCTGCGCGAGGACGGCCACACAACCCGAACTCCGGGCCCCGCGAGCTGTCCGGGTCGGACCGACCCGTTCGCGCCCCGTCTCACGGCGTTCTCTGTTCTCGCCACAACGAGTGTCCGTAGAAGGAGTGTCCAGATGGAAGACTCACCCATCGTCGATTTCAAGCGCGTGAACCTGCCCAACATGCCGCGCATCCCGCGCGGCGCGGCACCGGTGGTTCTCGCCGTGGTCGTCGCGCTCGTCGTCGGCTTCAGCACGCTGTATCAGATCCAGCCCGAGGAGGTGGGTGTGGTACTGCGCTTCGGCCAACACGTCCGGAACACGGAGCCCGGGCTCCGCATGAAGGTGCCGTTCATCGAAAGGGTGGAAAAAGTGCCGGTCCAGCGGCAGCTCAAACACGAGTTTGGATTTCGCACCGTGGACGCCGGCGTCCGCACGCAATACGCCGACCGTCAGTTCGGTGACGAATCGATCATGCTGACCGGGGACCTCAACGTCGCGGTGGTCGAGTGGATCGTACAGTACCGCGTCTCCGATCCCTATCTCTACCTCTTCAAGGTCCGCAACCTGGACGACACCCTCCGCGCGATGAACGAGGCGGTCATGCGCGAGGTCGTCGGTGACCGAACGGTGACCGAGGTCGTGACCATTGGCCGACAGGAGATCGAAGCGCGCGTCGAGGGGCTGCTTCAAGCCATGGCGAATCAGTACGAGATGGGGATCACGATCGACCAGGTCGTGCTCCAGGACGTCAACCCGCCGGACCCGGTGAAGCCGTCATGGGACGCGGTCAGCCAGGCGGAGCAACAGCGCGACCGATTGATCAACGAGGCGCAGACCGAGTACAACCGCGTTATTCCACGCGCCCGCGGCGAAGCGCAGCAGGCCGTGCTGCAGGCCGAAGGGTATGCCCTCGACCGCGTCAACCGCTCCGAGGGCGACTCGCTACGGTTCACCGCCGTGTATGACCAGTACCGTCTCGCGCCGGAGGTGACGCGGCGCCGCCTCTATCTCGAAACGATGCAGCGGATCCTGCCGAAGGTCGGCCGGAAGCTGTACGTCGACAAGGACACGACCGGCGTGCTGCCGTTGCTGTCGCTCGACGGCACCGCACCGCGATCCGCGCCCGCCGCCGCGGCCGTTGCCACCGCAGGAGGTCCCCAATGAACCGCACAACCACGATTCAGATCGTCGTCGGTCTCGTCCTGCTCGTCGTCCTCGGCCAGTCCGTGTACACCGTCAGCGAGACCGAGCAGGTCATCATCACGCAGTTCGGTGAACCGGTGGGCGACCCTGTCGTCACACCGGGGCTCAAGTTCAAGGTCCCCTTCATCCAGCGGCCGAACTTCTTCGAGAAGCGGTTTCTGGAATGGGACGGCAACCCCGACCAGATGCCGACGAGGGACCAGCGGTTCATCCGGGTAGATACCTACGCTCGGTGGCGCATCACCGACCCGTTGCTGTTCTTCCAGCGCCTACGGGACGAGCGGGGCGCGCAATCTCGGCTCGATGACATCCTCGACGGCGAGACGCGCAACGCGGTCGCGCGACACGACTTGATCGAGCTGGTGCGCAGCACGACGCGGGACGCCGCCGAGGTGCAGATCCAGTCCGAGGAAGAAGAAGTCATCCTGGAAGCCATCGAACGCGGCCGCCGGGAGATCACGCGCGACATCCTCGAGACCGCGGCGGAGCGAACCGCCGATCTCGGGATCGAGCTGCTCGACCTGCGCCTGAAGCGAATCAACTACATCGAGCAGGTGCAGCAGGACGTCTTCGCCCGGATGATCGCCGAACGTGAACGTATGGCCGAGCAGTTCCGTTCGGAAGGCCAGGGCGAGTCGGCGCGGATTCACGGCGAGCGCGAGCGCGACCTGGCGCAGATTCAATCCGAGGCCTATCGACAGGCGGAGGAGCTGCGCGGGACGGCCGACGCGGAAGCGACCGGCATCTATGCGGAGGCGTACAGCCGCGACGCGGACTTCTATGCGTTCACCAAGTCGCTCGAAACGTACGAGCAGACGATGGACCCGGAGACGTTCTTCATCCTGGGGACGGACAGCGAGCTGCTCCGCTTTCTGGAAAGCACACGGTAGCGTGGACGGGCGGACCGCCCGCGAACGCGGCTCGCCCGCCGACCTAGGACGAACACCACGTCGGAGTTCATCAAATGACACTGACGCGACGAGGGTTCCTTCACGGGTCGGCCGCGCTGCTGGGCTCCGCGCCGCTGTGGCGGCGCTCACCCGCCGCCGCGCAGCAGGCTGTCCGACCCGCGCCCGGACTTCCCGCACCGCGCTTCGTTGACACGAACGGGATCCGGATGGGCGTCTACACCGCGGGCGCGGGAACGCCGGTCGTGCTGTGTCACGGGTTTCCGGAGCTGGCGTTTTCCTGGCGTCACCAGATCTCCGCCTTTGCGGATGCCGGTCTCCGCGTCATCGCTCCTGATTTGCGCGGCTACGGACTGACCGACCGGCCGATGCCGGTGGACGGGCTACCGCGTCCCCAACCTGTGTGCCGACCTCGCAGGCCCGCCCCGCACCGCGAGCACGCGTCGGCCGCTTGTGTCTTGGTGCTCATCCGCCGAGTATCCTACATGGCCGCGTCAGGCCCACCTAGTTGCCGTGGGAGACCCCCCGGCTTTGCCGGGGCGGCCAGCAGCGTTTGACGTATCCGGGAGTCGCGTGAGGAAACTCCTTCCCGTGAGCCGCACAAGCATCACGAGAAGGAGTCCTCATGACGACGTACCGAAGTCTCAATCATACGAAATGGCACTGCCAGTATCACGTAGTGTTCATTCCGAAGTACCGGAAGAAAGCGATGTATGGAGGCGTCCGGCAGCAGCTGGGCGAGGTGCTGCGGCAGCTGGCGCGGCACCGCGAGAGCCAGGTGGAGGAGGGGCATCTGCTGCCCGACCACGTCCACATGTTGGTGTCGATCCCCCCGAAGTACTCGGTGGCGCAGGTGATCGGGTATCTCAAGGGGAAGAGCGCGATCCACATCGCTCGGGAGTTTGCGGGGCGGTCCCGGAACTTCGTGGGGCAGCACTTCTGGGCGCGCGGGTATTTTGTCTCGACGGTGGGCCGTGATGAACGGATCATCCGGGACTATATCCAGCAGCAGGAGCGAGAGGATCGGCGGCTGGATCAGTTGCCGTTGGACTAGAGCCGCCACCGTCAGGTGGCTCAAGTGACCGCGCAGCGGTCACGTCAGCCGCTTTGAGCGGCTCACAACTAAAGCCCCCGGCTTTGCCGGGGGATACTTACTGGTGGGCTTCGTACCTGAACGACCCTACGCCTAGGGTGACGTGACGTGTCGTGCCATGCGTCCATCATCATGGTTGCAAAGCGCGCTATAGTGCTGCCGACCCGGACAGGGCACGCGTGGATGACAACCGAGCGTAACCGCCAGTGGCGTCTCGCCTCGCGACCGACCGGCATGGTGACCGAGTCGGACTTCGTCTATGGCGAGGAACCAAAACCGACGATCGAGGACGGTCAGTTCCTCGTGCGGGTCCTGTATGTCTCGTTCGACCCCGCGATGCGCGGCTGGATGACGGAGGACCCTGGGTACATGCCGCCGATCGAGCTCGGGCGCATCATGCGCGCCTCGGGGCTCGGCCAGGTGCTCGAATCACGACATGAGGAGTTCGCCGCGGGCGAGATCGTCAGCGGCGGCTTCGGATGGCAGGACTATGCGGTGAGCGACGGTCGCGGACCGTTGACGGTCCAGCGCATCGATGCGGTGCATCCACTGCCGAGCTATCTGGGAATCCTGGGCGGCACGGGACTGACCGCCTATTTCGGGATGCTCGACGTCGCGAAGCCGAAGGCGGGCGACACCGTGGTCGTCTCGGGCGCGGCCGGGGCCACCGGCTCCATCGCCGCACAGATCGCTAAACTGCAACAGTGTCGGGTGATCGGCATCGCCGGCGGCGCGTCCAAGTGTCGCTGGCTGACGGACGAGCTGGGGCTTAACGCCGCGATCGACTACAAGTCCGACGACATCGACGCGCGGCTTGGGGAGCTCTGTCCAAAGGGCATCGACGTCTTTTTCGATAACGTCGGCGGCGCCGTCCTGGAGACCGTCCTCGGTCACATGGCGGTCTGGGGACGCATTGCCTCGTGCGGCATGATCTCGGGATACAACGCCGAGCAACCTCCGGTGGGTCCCCGTAACCTGTTCCTCATTATCACGCGGCGGATCCGGATGGAGGGGTTTCTCATTCTCGACTACGCCTCGCGCTTCAACGAGGCGAGACGTGCCCTGTCCGCCTGGCTCGCCTCTGGCAAGATCACGTCGAGAGACGACGTCCAGGAAGGCTTCGAGAACATCCCGGCGACGTTCTTGCGGCTCTTCCGCGGTGCGAACATCGGCAAGCAGCTGCTGAAGGTCGCCGACCCGCCGATCCCGAAACCCTGACTCACGACGGCTGTCGTCGTGCTGTGACACGCGGGACCGGTGCCGTAGAATGGGGCACGCGGCGCAGCGGAGCGACTCGATGCCACCACTCACCCGACGCGAATGGAACCGACTGATGCTCGGCGCGGCCGGCGCGTCGGCGGCCAGCCTGCTCCCACTGGGTCGACGCCGCGTGTGGGCGGCGGAATCCCGGTTTGCAGGCGTCCTGATCGGGCTCCAGAGCTACAGCGTGCGCGACATGGATCTGGAGGCCAGCATCGCCGCGATGCGCGAGCTCGGGCTAAGCAGCTGTGAGCTGTGGGAAGTCCACGTCGAACCCCGCGAGCTGCGCCGGCCGGAGAATCGTGAACGGCTGCGGCGCTGGCGCACGACCGTCTCCCTCGACTACTTCCGGCGCATTCGAGACATGTTCGACGCGGCGAAGATCGGGCTGAGCGCCTACAACCTGAGCTTCAAGGACCACTTCTCCGACGCGGAGATCGATCGGGGCTTCGAGATGGCCACGGCGCTCGGCGCCCCGGCGATCACCGCCTCGGCTCACATGAACAGCGTCGGCCGCATCGCGCGGATGGCGGATCGCTACGGGATGCCGGTCGCGATGCACAATCACTCGCGTGTGGACCCAAACGAATTCGCAACGCCGGACGACTTTGCCAAGGCCATCGAGATGGGCGGGGCGGCCCCGATTGCCATCAACCTCGATATCGGTCACATGACGGCCGCCAACTTCGATCCGCTTGCGTATCTGCGTGACCACCACCAGCGGATTGTCACGCTCCATCTCAAGGACCGCAAGCGCGACCAGGGGCCGAACGTCCCGTGGGGTGACGGTGACGCGCCGATTCGCGAAGTGCTGCGCCTGCTCCGCGACGAGCGATGGGACATCCCAGCCAACATCGAATACGAATACGACGGCGACGACACCGTGACCGAACTGCGCCGCTGTCTCGACTACTGTCGGGCGGCGCTCGAATCGTAGACGCGCGGGATACAGCCATGCGACGGACGACTGTCATCGTAGCCGCGACGTTGGTCGTCGCGACTCTCGGAGGTTGGCGCGTGGACGTGACCAGCCAGACCACGAGCGACCGAACGGGCTGGCGTGCGCTGTTCGACGGAACGTCGGCCGCCGCGTGGCGTGGATACCGGCGCCCTGACCTCCCGGACGGCTGGCAGGTGGTCGACGGCACGCTCGCCCGGGTCGGGCCAGCCGGCGACATCATCACCGTCGACCGATTCGAGAACTTCGAGCTGCGGTTCGACTGGAAGGTGGAGCGCGGCGGCAACAGTGGCATCTTTTTCGGCGTGTCCGAGGAGGGTGACGCGGTCTGGCACAGTGGCCCGGAGTTCCAGATCCTCCACAATGCCGGACACCGCGACGGACAGCAGCCGATCACATCCGCCGGCAGCAACTACGCCGTACACCCACCCGTACGCGATGTCACGCGGCCCGTGGGTGAGTGGAACGAGGCGAGGCTGATCGTCGACGGCAATCGTGTCGAACACTGGATGCACGGCGTCCAGTTGCTCGTCTACGAGCGCGGCAGCGCAGACTGGCAGGCCCGCGTCGCCGCGAGCAAATTCGCCGACCTCCCCCACTACGGCACGGTGTCACGCGGGCATCTGGCCATTCAGGACCACGGCGACCCCGTGTGGTTTCGGAATGTCCGCATCCGCGAGCTTCCCTAGATCGCCGGTCTTAGGTCTTAGGTCTTAGGTCTTAGGCAAGAGCGGCCCTGCGCGCACCGCAAGACAGACGGCGTCGACTCGAGACCGCGCATGCCCCGTAGCACCCGACTCAAGCTCTCCCTGATGATGTTTCTCCAGTACTTCGTCTGGGGGGCATGGTCGGTGCCGCTCGGCACCTACCTCGGCACCGCGCTCGAGTTTCCCGGTCAGCAGATCGGGCTGGCCTTCGGTACGACGGCGGTCGCGGCGATGGTATCGCCGTTCTTTGTGGGGATGGTGGCCGATCGATACTTCCCGACGGAGCGCATCCTGGCCGCGTTGCACGCAGCGGGCGGGCTCGTACTGCTCGCGGCGTCAACCCAACGGTCATTCGGCGTCTTCTACGTCGTGCTCCTGCTCTACGCGCTCTGTTACATGCCGACACTCGCGCTGACGAACTCGATTTCGTTCCGCCAGATGTCAAACCCAGGGCGGCAGTTCCCGGCCATCCGGGTGTACGGCACCATCGGCTGGATCGCGTCCGGTCTGGCCGTGGGGTTTCTCCAGTTCGAGGCGACAGCCCGACCGATGCAGATCGCGGGCGTCGCATCCCTGCTGCTGGCCGTTTTCTGCCTGGCCCTGCCGCACACGCCGCCGGCTCGCTCCGCGTCGCGGGTGACCGCCCGCGACGTGCTCGGGCTCGATGCGCTACGTCTGATGCGCGACCGCTCGTTCGCGGTGTTCGTGGTCGGGTCGTTTCTGGTCTGCGTGCCGCTGCAGTTCTACTACACCTTCGCCAATCCGTTCCTCAACGAGATCGGCGTCGACAACGCGGCCGGAAAGATGACGCTCGGCCAGGTGTCCGAGATCGCGTTCATGCTCGCACTGCCTTGGTGCTTCGCCCGCTTCGGGGTCAAGACGCTGCTGCTCGTCGGTATGGTCGCCTGGACAGCGCGTTACCTGCTCTTTGCCGGTGGCGACCCGGGTGCGGGCGTCTGGATGCTCTACGCTGGGATCCTGCTCCACGGGATCTGCTACGACTTCTTCTTCGTCACGGGCCAGATCTACGTCGACACGAAGGCCCCACCAGACCTCCGTGCGGCGGCGCAAGGATTCATCGCGTTCGCGACGCTCGGCGTCGGAATGTTCATCGGCTCGCTGCTGTCGGGGCGGGTCGTGGACCTCTACCAGACCGTTGGCGGCCCGGGCGCTCACCAGTGGGATCGGATCTGGCTGGTGCCTGCCGCCTGGGCCGCGTTCGTCCTGGTGCTGTTCGCGCTCTTCTTTACTTACCGCCGGTCGCCGACGGCCGCACCGGCGGCCGAGGCGGCAGCGTAGCAGCGAGCGCGCCCCGCGGTGACTTCTCATGAGCTCCTCGTAGAAGTCGACGCGCCGTCCCGCGATTCTGGGACGCGCCTACACGGAGTCGCCTTTAGAGATAGATGACGCTGTAGTAAACCCAGACAACACCAAACACGAGGTTGATGACGCCGAATGCACGTAGGGCAGGGGCACTGAAACCCTCAAGAAGCCAAAGAACGAATCGCATGACAGGCCCGGGGGCGCTCATCAGCACGACCATCGCGACGACCAGAGCCATCCCCAGGAGAACGAGGATCCCGGGAAACACCCCCTCCACATCCCGAGCCGACAAGAACATGAGTATTCCCATCGTGCCCACTAGCCCAGCCATCGCCCTGGCTCTCGCATCCGAACCCAGCAGTCGTTGCCTGTAGAACTGAAGGGCCCTGTCTGGCGCGAAGGCGAAGGGTCCACGGGCAGCCATGATAAACACACCGAATAGCACGCTTGAAAAGATCAGCATGTTCATGTTGCCCCCCGCTGGATCAGCCGATTTCTGATCATCGGCATCTTCGCGCCACCCTCATAGAGTGAGACGAGTACCGAGGGGTATCTGCTCAGATAATCGTGTGGCAGAGGGCATACTCGGTTCCGGGTCTGGATTCCCGCAACGTTCAACGACTGGACCAGGTGGCGCAGTTTCTGCCCGCGCCACCGGTGCCGCGCATGGCAGTTTCACACGACCGCCGATGACCGGACACGATCGGACAGCTCGATGGGGCTTAGTCGTCGGAAGCCCCGAACGTCAGCCAGCTCCCCTTCAGCTCCGCCTGTCCAACACCCGGTGTTGACCAGTCGCAGACGCCCTCGGCGAAGATGTCACCCAGGCGTTCCATCTCTGCATCGGTGAAGCTCACCTGGTAGTCAGAGGCGTCAACCGGCTTGAGCTGGCATTTGACGATGTGACTCGCGAGCGGTGCGCCGGCCACCTCACGTGGCGCGGGGGGGGACGGATAGAGCGCGTCGCATTGCCCGGCTCCGCGCGTCTGCGCCTCGGCGATCTTGACCGGCTCGTCCTCGCGCGACCAACAGGCGTCGACCAGATCGGGCGGCTTGGCGCGAATCACCTTGTCGATGCGCGGGTCGTCGGACGTGTCCGCGGCGAGCGCCCCAAGCCACGCGTCCATCTGTGACAACGCTTCGCTCAAGACCGGGCTCTGGCTGCTGTACAGCCCGTGACGATCGTCCTCGACCAGCATGATGTGATTGTCGGCGCGACCGTTCGCGGCCAGAAGCCGCTCACGCATCGAGAACGACTGATAGCGCACGTGCACGTCGCCGTTCTCACGATCGTCGCTGTAGCCCCGGTAGTCGATGATCGGGATCTCGGCGAGCCCGCCACCGCCGCTGGTCACGCGTCCGGTCTCGTATGCCAGCCGCGCGGCGTCCGCGTCGGCGACTGTCCGCTCCGCCTGGAAGTCGCCGTCGTCGTCATAGCCACCGATCCTCTCGTTGAGATGGAGGAACTGCGTCGTCGTGATGGCACCGTCGTTGAGCGCGTGCAACCCGTATTGCACACCTACGTTGTCGAGCGGCCGCCGTGCGAATCCCGTGTCGGGATCGCGGCCCAAGACGTTGACGTAGTGGTCGTACACGTCGCACCGCGCGCCATCGGGGTTGTCCGTCGGATGGTAACGGAGCGCCTCAGGCAGCACCTCCGGACAGAACTCCATCGCGATGCGCCCAGCGTTCCTCGAGACGTTCGGCATCGTGGCCAACGTGAGGAAGCCAGCTACGGCTCGTTGCTCCTCGGGTGTAAACCCCACGTCGGTCGTGTCGAAGTAGTGCAGCAGCAACCGTGCGTCGGTGACCATCGGGATCGTCCCGGAGCTGACGTCAGGGAAACTGCACCCGGGGATGATCCCGTCCAGGAGGCCCGGGTAATTGTCGGCGATCTGATGATTCTGATAAGACCCGCCGGAGCACCCCCAGCCGATCGCATAGCGCGGCGGACCATAGGCCTCGACGAAGCGCTCCTTCACCATCATCATCGTCTCGGCGGCCAGAACGTCGTTGCAGTTGTTGCCATAGACGTTGAGCGTCGCCGACGCGACGGCATAGCCCTGTCGCAGCATCACGTCGTCCGTGACCCCGCCGGTGCGCGCGCCCTGTCGATACCATCCGTTCACGCATCCCCCACCGAACGTGTAGATCAAACGTCCATTCCATCCGGGTGATGCGCGCCAGGGATCGGGCTCCGGATCCGTGCCGGGTACGTGCAACAGCGCAATCTGATAGACCGCCCGATTGATGGTCCCGGTCTCGATGCGGACCACATACGGAACCTCCGCCCCGTTGAGCGTCGTGGTGTGGGACAGATCAGGCGGCTCGACGCCGGACGCACCCAGCGGCTTGAGCTGGCCATCGTCGCTCGACCGGTAGACGTAGTCGACACGCCGCGCCACCGAGCAGTGCTCGTCGAGCGGCGGTCCGAGGGTGTCACCGGATGCGAGCGCAAATGCCTCGGTTTCGCAGATAAACGGCTGCTCGTGCGGCCCCGAGAAGACCGGGCCCTCGATCGGGTGATTGATAAGAGTCACCGTCGCCACGGAAGCGGTGTCGGTGTGGGACACGGTCAGCTCGTTGCGACCGACCGCGAGCCCCTCAACGAGGCCGACGAGGCGATGGTGCTTGTCGTCATCGCGAAACGTCGCAGTCACGTCGGTGCCATTCGCTGTAACGCGCACGTCGGACAACGGTACGCCGGCCGGTGCATCGACGGCGACCAGCGCGGACCCGCCTGTGACCATGTCCGGCCGGCTCGACAGCGTCGTGACCCCGAACGCGCCGGGAGCGGCATCGCCCGCGATGCAGGCCGCCAGACCGCCAACGACCGCAACAGCACCGACGACCGCCGCCACACGAGCCACTATTCGCATCGATCTCTCCTCACGCCACGACCGCGGTCTCCGCGCGAACCTCGCCCTACTGCTTCGCGATGGCGCTGTGTCCCCGCCGTAGCACGTATTTCTGGATCTTCCCGGTCGCGGTCTTCGGAAGCTCGTCGACGAACGCGATCTTGCGGGGGGCCTTGAAGTTCGCCAGGTGCGCACGCGCGAACGTAATCAGGTCGGCCTCGGTGGCCGACTCCACCTCGTTGCGGACGACGAAGCCGTGCGGCGTCTCGCCCCATTTCTCATCCGGTATGCCGACCACGGCGATTTCGCGCACGCCCGGATGACGCATCAGCACACCCTCGACTTCGACCGAAGAAATGTTCTCGCCGCCGCTGATGATGACGTCCTTGAAGCGGTCCCGGATCTCGACGTAGCCGTCCGGGTGCACGACCGCTGCATCGCCGCTATGGAACCACCCGTCGCGCATCGCCTCGGCGGTCGCATCGGGATCGTCGTAATACCCCTGCATGACGACGTTGCCGCGAACGACGATCTCGCCAAGGGTCTGCGCGTCGCGGGGGACTTCGTGTCCGTCTTCATCGACGACACGCAGCTCGCCCGAGGTGATGAGCTCGACACCCTGCCGCGCTTTGATCGTGGCCCGCTCGGCCGGGGCTTGCTCGCGATGCTCCGGTCGCGGCTCGCAAACGGTGATGAACGGCGCGGTCTCGGTGAGGCCATAGACGTGGAGCAGCTCCCAGCCGAACTCGCCCTCGATCCGCTGGATGGTCGCCGCAGCCGGCGGCGCGCCTGCCGTCATGACCCGGACGCCGGCACGAATCTCGCCGCGCTGGTCAGCGGGCGCGTTGGCCAGCATGATGAGGACCGTTGGCGCCGCGCAGAGTCGGGTCACCGACTCGTCACGCATCAGGCGAAACGCCACGGCCGGATCGACTTGGCGCAGACAGACGTGCGCCCCGCCAACGGCGGTCACGACCCAAGGGAACGTCCATCCGTTGGCGTGGAACATCGGAAGCGTCCACAGGTAGCGGTCGGCACACGTCATCGGCCAATGGACGAGCGTCCCGACCACGTTCATATAGGCATTGCGGTGCGTGATCATCACGCCCTTCGGGCGCGACGTGGTCCCGCTCGTGTAGTTGATGGTCAGCAGGTCGCGCTCGTCGATCGCCGGCGCCTCGAATGCCAGCGTCTCTGCGGCGATCAGCGCCTCGTAGTCGAGCCACCCGGCCTGCTTGCCTTCGAGGGCCACGAACTGTTCGACGTCATCGCACTGCGCACGGACCCCGTCGACCGCCTCGAGGTAGTCGGCATGCGCGCAGACGACCTTGGCGCCGCTATGTTGAATGATGTACGCGACCTCATCCGGTTTCAGCCGGAAATTGATCGGCACAAGCACGGCGCCAATCTGCGGTACCGCGAAAAAGGACTCGAGCTGCGCGTGCGTGTTGGGCGCAAGGTAGGCGACCCGGTCGCCCTTCGACACACCCAGGCGCTGCAGTGCAGCCGACCAGCGGTTGCACCGCTCGAGGAGCTCACTGTAGGTCAGGCGCAACGGCCCGTCGACGACCGCCTCCCGGTCGGGGTACAGCGCGCGCGCGCGCCGTTGGAATTCGAGGGGCGTGAGCGGCGTTTCCACGATGGCCACGGATGATACCATCGTACGGAGAGGGAGCGATCATGCGCCGACGCAGCATGGGAGTGAGTTGCTTCGCCCTCGCCGTCGGCCTGCTGAGCGGGTCGGTTGCGACGGCGCAACAGCAGCGCGGCGCCGCCACGGTCGCCGGCAACTGGCGTGGCGTCGCGTCCGCGCCGAACGGCGACACGGAGATCGTGGTCCTCGCGGTGTTCATGAGCGACGGCGCCTATGCCGGGTTTGTCTCCGGCTTGATCGGCAACACCGTCCCGCTCGCCTCGGTCACCGTCGACGGTGGCCACCTGACGGCGGGCGCCTCGGTCGACACCGACCTGGGTCGCGTCAGCGTTCGCTACGAGCTATCCCTGAACGAGGACGGCAACGTGCTCTCGGGCTCGCAGCATGTCGGGCTCGGCGCACTGAGCGCGCCGTTCGAGCTCGAGCTGAAACGCCGGCGCCGGCGAGACGTGCCGCAGCCCCAGGTCGAGCAGCGTCTCGGCTACTTCCTCGGCGCCTGGGAGTTCGACTACACCGGCGGCGAGTTTCCACCACTGAGCGTTGGGACCCGATCGGGTGTCGTCACCTTCACGCAGCGGGGCGACGCGCCGTTCGTCGACGGCGTCGTCGCCGGCGAGGTCTTCGGAGAGCGCTACGACGAGCAGATCGTGATTGGCTACGACGAGACCAGCCACTTCCTGGTGTTCAAGGAGACTCTGTCGACCGGCACCGAGCTCTTGAGCGTGGCCGACTGGTCGAGCCCGATTGCCATCGATTTCGTCACCAGCCCGGTCGAGCTCGACGGCCTCGTGTATCAGCTCCGTCGGGTGTTCTCGATGACCTCCGAGACGGCCTTCCGGATCACCGAGGAGTTCTCGGTCGACGGCGGACCCTACAGGAGACTCGGGAACGGCGTCTTCACGCGCCGCGAGTAGGCCGTCATGCGGCACGAAACGAGAATCCTGTAGTCGTTGTGGACCGCCGGCACACGGCCAAGGCGCGCACGGGCGCCTCGCGGGCGCGACGGGGCTCTCGGGGTCCCCGCGTAGCGTCCGCGGCGGGGTTCGGGGGCGGAGCCCCCGTCTAGTTAGGATGCCATGACCTTCGTCGCCGCGCTCGACCCGACGCCCCTCTGGACGCACTTCGACGCCATCCTCACCATCCCGCGCGCCTCCAAGGACGAGGGGCGCATGCGCACGCACGTGGTCGGCGTCGCCGAACGCGCCGGCTGCAGCGCTGTCATTGACGGCGCCGGCAACGTCGTCGTCCGCAAGCCCGCGACTCCCGGCCACGGCAACGCTGCGGTCACCATCCTGCAGTCGCATCTCGACATGGTGCAGGAGAAGAACGCCGACGTCGCACATGACTTCGCCACCGACGCCATCGTCCCGCAGCGGAACGGCGCCTATCTCACCGCGACCGGCACGACGCTCGGCTCCGACAACGGGATCGGCGTCGCCACGATGCTCGCGCTCATCGACGCGACGGCGGTGACGCACGGACCGCTCGAGTTGCTGTTCACGATTGACGAGGAGACCGGGCTCACCGGCGCAGCCCAGCTCGACGCCGGCCTCCTCAGCGGTCGCCAGCTCATCAATCTCGACTCGGAGGATGAGGGCATCCTCTACGTCGGGTGTGCTGGCGGCGGCGATACGCGGATGACGCTCGACCTCGCGACCAGTGGACGAGCGAGCAACGACGTGGGCGTGGCGCTATCGCTCACCGGCCTGAAGGGTGGCCACTCGGGGTGCGATATCCATCTCCAGCGCGCGAACGCGCTCTGCCTCCTGGCACGGGCACTCTGGGCGGCCCATCTCACCACCGCCTTCCGGCTCGCGCGCTTGGAGGGCGGGAGCGCGCACAACGCGATCCCGCGTGAGGCGTTTGCCACGCTCGTCGTCGACGGTGGCGAGCGCCGCGCGGTGGTCGCGGCGATCGAGGCAGAGCTCGCGCGGGTGCGAGATGAGTACCGCCCGGCCGATCCCAACATCCAGTTGGCAGTAGAGGAGGAAGAGGAGGAGAACCGCGACGCCCACACCACCACGTGGGACGCCGACACCACGGCAACGGTGCTCCGCCTCGTCACGAGCCTCCCGCACGGCGTCGAGGCGATGAGCTACGATATCCCGGACCTCGTCGAGACCAGCACCAACCTCGCCACCGTGAAGCCGGACAACGGCTCGCTGGTGATCACCACCAGCAGTCGCTCGTCGATTGACGCGGCGCTCGAGGCGCTCCGCCGGCGTATCCGGGCGACCGCGCTACTGGCTGGCGCGACGGTACACGAGAGCACCGCCTACCCGGGGTGGAAGCCCAACCTCGACTCACATCTGTTGAGCGTCGTGAAGACGGTGCATCAGCGGGAGCTCGGCTCGCCCCCAGAGGTGAAGGCGATTCACGCGGGTCTCGAGTGCGGCATCATCGGCCAGAAGATCACGGGGATGGACATGATCTCGTTCGGCCCGGTGATCGAGTTCCCGCATTCGCCGGACGAGCGGGTGCAGATCGAGTCCGTCGGCCGCTTTTATCGCCTGCTCGTGGCGACCCTGGCCGCGCTTGCCTAAGTCCATCGGCTCAGCCACGCACCCGCGCCCCGCCGACAACCGCGATGTCGAGCGCGCGGGCGGCCGCGACGAGTCGGCCGTCGAACGCAACCAGCGGCACCGGTTCGGCAAGCGCGTCGCGGAGGTAGACGCAGCTGGCGAGCTGGATGGCGTCGCCGGCGCGCAAGGCGTGTGCGAGCAGCAACGCTCGTGCTCGAGACGTTACGCCGGGCCCGAGCTCGACGATGTGGAGCGCGTCGAGGTCCGCTTCGAACTTGGCGAGCGCGCGGTCGCGCTCCAGCGCGGAGAACGCGCCCTCACGAACGCGCCGCGCCAGGGCGGAAGCGACCTCGACTTCCGACAGCCGGCTGGTCGCTGCGGTACCGGAGCTCAGCAAGCGGTGGACTACGGTACTGCCCTCTTCGCGCGCGTACCGCTTGACCAGGGCACTGGCGTCGAAGAAGCGGATCAGAAGCGGTCCTCGCGATCCTCGCTGACCGCCTCCGCGAGGCGATGGCCGCGTCCCTGAATCGGCGTGAACGGCTGCAGCGACCGGTCGGCCTTGTGGGTGACGACCCCTTCTTCGTGAAGGCGCGCCAGCCGCGCCCGCAGCGAAGTGCCCGTAGCCCTGATCGGCCGCAGCTCGGCCACGGGCTCGCCTCGGTCGGTGATCGTGAGGGTCCGCCCCTGGCGGACCTGGCGCAGATAGGAGCCGAGCCGGGTCTTGAGCTCGCGGGCGCCGACCGCCAGGCGTTTCGGCATGTAGTCATTGTGACCACATGCGATCGCCGCGTCAAGCCGAGGGCGTGGACAGCCTACGGGAGCGCGACCGCCTCCAGATTCGCGACACCGGCATCATCGCGCGCGATGACGATGGCGTGCGCGTCGTCGAGCCGGTCCAGCTGCTCGACTCCGGCCATCTGCGACACGGTCTCGTAGGTCGTCCCGGCGGTGCCACCGCCGCCGACCGGCTCGGTCACCGACGATGCCCCAAACCCCTCGGTCGGAATCTTCATGACGCCGCGGCTGGTGTTCGACATCAACAGATAGTCGCGGCCACCCTTCTCGTAGACGATCATGTCGAGCGGTCGATTGCGATTACCCAGCTCGGCGATCGTCTTCCCCATCACTTTCGCGCCAGGCTTCAGATCCGCGATCGGAAACTTGACCAGCGGCGTGCAGAGATAGCCGGCGATCAAGCTCTGCTCGCCGTCGACGTCGTAGGGCACGAACGTGTAGACCGGCGATTCGGTCTCGAACTGCCCGTGCGCGGCGTGCCAGATCTCGACGCTGGCGCCGGCGCCCGCCTCCCCGAACGGATAGGCGACCGAGCGGAGCTTCGACGAGAACTCGTCGTTGGACAGGCCGGCGATGAAGAGCTGCCCGTCGACGTAGGCCATGTCGGTAACCGTCTGCATCCGCACCCGGCCGTTCGCGAGCCAACTGCCGTCACGTCGCGGCACCGGCCGATCGCCGTCGGCGCTGGGCGCCGCGTCCGACGGGTTCGGCGGGTTCGGCAGCGCGACCATCGTGTACTCCACGTCGCCGAGCGCGATGACCTCGAGATGACCCGCGCCGTCGATCCGGACGAGGACCGGCCGTGCGCCGGCGCCGCGGCCACGCGACACCGAGACGAACGCGTTGCGCGACACGGGGTTGACCGCCAGATCGGCGATCCGGATCTCGCGCGCATCGGTGCCGAGGAGCGCGGCGATCTTCTGATCGACCGCCGACACATCCTTGGTCCCGGGCAACGTACCCGACCCATGTGTGGCCAGATCGAGGGCGTAGATCGCGGCAGCTCGGTTGTCAGCGACGAACAATGTTCCGTCCGGCCCGAAGGTGATTGGTCCGGTCGACTCGAGCTCGGGTCCGACGCCGGCGTTCGCGGCCGCCGACAGCGGGGGGTGTGCGGTGGCGCCGGCGACCACGAGGCCAGCCACGGCGACGCCCAACGTGAACAGTGTGCGAGTAGTCATGACGCTCTCCCTCAATACTGGGTCAGTCTCGTATCGTGTTTCCGCGGAGATCCGTGAGCGAATGATACCCGTCGACGCGATCACGCGCTTCGTGGGCGTCGGCGTAGAACCCGGCCGTGCTCAACGTGATGGTCACATCCGAGGCGCCGAGGTTCTCCCAATACCACCCGTGCACCCCGGTGAACGGGGCGTTGTAGCTGCCGTGTGCGGCGTCACTCTCCTGGGCATCAAAGCTCTCGGCGTAGCCGGGCGGCGCGCCGTCCGGCGCGCTGTGGAAGTTGTAACTTACCGGGCCTGTCGCCTGCCACGAGTACAACATGCTCGCGCCCTGCTCGATGCGATACGTGTATTCGACCCACTCGGACGGGCGCACGACGAGCTCGGCCGCATCAAGTCGATACTCACCCGGTTCCGCCGAGATCGCGGCGACCTGGGCCAACGCCAACAGCCCGAGCAGCTCGCCCGTCCCGAGGGGGTCGGCGCCGTACTCCGCCGGTAGCACCGCGCCCACGAACACCAGCGCGGCCATTATGAATGCCCCCACCGCGGCAGCGGCAATTCGCCCGACCGATGCCGGCTGGGTTCGAGGCGTCGGCGCGTCAGCCATGCTCAGGGATAGTAGACGAACCCAAACACTTGGTAGGCCGTCAGGACGAACCCACCGGTCATCAGCGCGGCGTTCGTCGCAAACGCGTGCCGGAAGAAGCTTGGGCGGGTGCGCCAGTATGTCATCGCGATCAGCACACCCGTGAGCGCGAGGATCTGGCCGATCTCCACACCCACGTTGAAGCTCAGGATGTTGGTCACCAGGCCGTTCGCCGTCACTGTGAACTCCTGCAGCTTTGTCGCGAGCCCGAGACCGTGAAACAGCCCGAAGACCAGCACGGCGATTCGCGTGTTCGGCCGTATCTTGAACACACGCTCGAAGCCATCGATGTTCTCGAAGGCCTTGTAACAGACCGAGAGGCCGATGACCGCGTCGATCACGTAGGCGTTCACTTCCAGACCGCCGAGGACGCCCGCCAGCAGCGTGATGCTGTGACCGATCGTGAACAGGCTGACATAGAGGACGACATCGCGGAGCCGGTAGAGAAAAAAGATCACACCGACCAGAAAGAGCAAGTGGTCGTAGCCCGTGACCATGTGCTTCGCGCCGAGATACATGAACGGACCTGGCGCCGGACCATCGACACCCTGGACGAAGGCGGCGTTCTGGCCCTCCATCGGGTGCGCGGCCACGGTCGTGGCCAACAGGGCGAGCAGAACCACACCCGCCATCACCGACGCGAGCACTTTCACCATGAGCTCCTACACGGGCGGCGGCCCGTCAACGCAAAGGGCCGGATGCTCGATGCATCCAGCCCCTGGGAATGCGACGGTCGAATTGCGAGCGCCCGTCAGCTCTCAGTCTTCTGTCGCCGGCTTGGCGGGCATGGCCACGGAGTATTCGTAGAACCCGTTGAACATCTCGTCCCAGCTCTGCTCGGCCCAGTACACCTCGCGGTCGGGCGCCGGGTTGTAGCGGTTCTTGATCGAGTTATCGAAGTGACCGACGGTCATAAGCTTGCTGCCGGCCTGCGGTATCGTTGAAACCCCTTGCCGGGTGCGTAGCCGATCAGCTTGTAGCTCTCGCGCGAGAAGACGAACTGTTGTCCGCTGTCGTCCCGTTCGCAGTCCGGCACCGGCGTGAGCTGGCCACGGTCGTCGAGCTCGGAGCACGGCGGTAGCCTGGCCATGTCGATGACGGCGTGGTGCACGGCGGCGCGATTGCCCGGCCGCACCTCGATGCCCTTGATGAACTTGTCTTCCGTGAGGTCGTTCCTCACGTAGTACTGCTGGTAGCCCTCCTCGCCATCAGCCGGCACCTCGACGGTCACCGGCATCGGGACGATGAGATTCGGGTCGCCAAGATCACCAAGCGCCCATGATGACGGCCGGTCCGGCGCGCATCGGTTTCACTGGCTTCGTCATCGGCAACGGACTCCTCGACGGGGCCGGATCCCCCGCCCTCTCGCGGTCGAGCGTCTACTGCTGATTCTGGGTCGTGGTGCGCTTGCTCATGTCCTCCGCGCCCACGGTGCCATAGAACCCGATCATCATCTCTTCCCACGTCTGATCGCCCCAGCGGACCTCGGCGGTCGGATCGGGGTTCGAACGGTTGTTGACGGAGTTGTCGAAATGCGCGATCCCCACGAGCTTCGTGCCGGCCGGCAGCAGCTTGGGCTCGGCGAACTCGTAGGTCAGCTGCCAGTCGAAGGTGTAGTTCGGCACGTTCAGGAGGATCTCCTCGGTCCCGTCCGGATAGACGGCCGTGTAGGAGAACGCCTTGCCGCGTGAGTGCATGTGCGGCGTCATGTCGGTGAGGTATGTGTCCTCTTTCAACTCCTGCTCCGCCCGCACCTCGTGGCTCTCGGCCCCGGCGGGTATGGCGAACCGCGGGTTGATGACGATGCCGCCGCCGGCCTCCCACGTGGGTTCCTCGTCCTGGAAAATCAGTCCGACGCTCGTCTGATCGGACGCGGCCTCGCCGATCGTCGTGTAGTGCATCTGGAACACGATCTCCGTACCGGCTTCTATCTTCAAGGCCACGCCGTCGGGGAAAGTCGCGCCAAACTTGTTCGGCACGGTGCCGGCGAGCGCATTGCCCCCCAACACGTTGCCATCCCGACCACCTGGGCTCAGCGTGAGCCGTGGCTCCGGCGACGGCGGGAACTCCGGGTCCGGGCTCTGCATCGTGGCGATGACGTGGTGCACGACCCGCCGATCGCCAGGACGAATCTCGACTGCCTTGATCCATTTGTCGTTCGGCAGGTTGGTCGGAATGGTGAAGTAGACATACGGCACCGTCCCGTCGGCAGGCACGTCGAACGACTCGAGCATGCTGTAGACGGCGTCAGGCTCGCCAATGGTCCAATCCGCCGCGAACTCGGGCGCAACCGGCAAATCGGCGGCGTCGCCGCGCGGCGCGCCGCCGTCCACCCACGCGGCAATCGTGTGGACGTCATCATCGCTGAGGCTGGCGTCGTTGACGTAGGTCTGATGACCCGGCTCCGCGTACCACGGTGGCATCTCGCGAGCCTCGACGCGCTGCTTGATGGCACGCGCCCACGGGCGAGCATCGTCGTAGGTCATCAGCGACATCGGCGCGAACTCGCCGGTCCGGTGGCAGGACACGCAGTTGTCGAAGAAAATCGGCGCGACGTCCTTCGTGAACGTCGGAACGCCGGCGGCCTCCTCTGCGCTCGCCGACACACCGAGGCCGAGGCTGAGGGTGACGACGATCGCGAGCACCTTGGGAAATGACATCTTCAACGCCCACCTCTCACGGAATTGGTCGGGGCACAGGCGCCCCGAGACGAAGCCATACGGTTCCCATAGTAACAGAGGATAGGAACCCCACCGCCCTCAGACGCCTCCGCCGCAGGCCCGGCGTCTCCTACTGCTCGTTCGTCCGTCGCCCGCCCTTGGGGCCGATCTGGTTGCGGAGGACGCCGACGCCCTCGAGCTCGACCTCTACGACATCGCCGGGTTGCATGGCCGAGGTGCTCCCGGGAGTGCCGGTGAAGACCATATCCCCCTGGTACAGCGTCACATACCGGCTGATGTAGCTGACGAGAAACGACGAGTCAAAGAGCAGGTCCTTCGTGCGCTGAGACTGCAGGACCTCGCCGTTGACCCGGGTCTCGAGCAGCAGGTCGTCGTAGTTCACGCCGCGCACCATGACCGGGCCGACGGGACCAAAGGTATCGGCGCCCTTCGCGCGAAACCACTGGAGGTCGCTTCCCTGCCAGACCCGCTCGCTGATGTCGTTTCCCGGCGCGACGGCAAAAATGTAGTCGGGTGCGTCGGCGACCGAGACATTCTGCGCGTCCTTGCCGATGATCAGCACCATCTCACCTTCGAAGTGCAGGTTGGTCGCATCCTCGTAGTAGGTGATCTCGGCTTCGTGCCCGATCAGCGACGTCGCATGCTTGTCGAACAAACCGGGGTACTCCGCGGGGTTCTGCTGCCCGATGTGACTGCGGTAGTTGAGTCCCGCGGCAATCACTTTTTGCGGCTCGCTTGGAGGAAGCAGCGTCACGCGATCCATCTCGACCGTCGTGCCGGTGCGCTGTGGTGACTCGAAGACGTTGCCACTGAGCTGATGAATCGTGTCGCCTTCGAGGACGCCATACGAGGTCGTGCCATTGTGCTCGTAGCGGACGTACTTCGTGACGCCCTGCGCGTGCGCCGATGCCGCGGCAACAACGACCACCATCGTGACGGCCAGGACCAGACTCAAGCGCCTCATGGGATACCCCTTCCTTATCATCACTAGACGGGGCTTCGCCACGAACCCCACGCGGCCGCTCCGCGGGGACCCCGAGAGCCCCACTCCGCGCCCGCGGGGCGCGCCGTGCGCGCCCTGGCGTCTCCGGACGGGTGTGAAGATTCGGTAGGATAGCACGGGGTGACGCTCCACTCAGGCACTCCGGACCACAGATGATGATCCCAGCCACCACCAACGCCGAGCTCCTGGCGCGCGACCGCGCTCACCTGATCCACCCACTCCACGACGCTGCGGTTCACGAGGGCGGCCGCGTGTGGGTCTCTGGCCAGGGATGCGTCGTCACCGATGCCGACGGGCGCGAGTATCTCGACGGTCTCTCCGGCCTCTGGAACGTCACCGCCGGACACGGCCGCCACGAGCTCGCCGACGTCATGCGCGACCAGGCCAGCGCGCTGGCCTATTTCTCTGGCTACTCCGGCAGCTCGAATGCGCGTGCGATCGAATTGGCTGAGCGCCTCGCCGCCGTCTGCTACCCATCAATCAACCATTTCTTCTTTACGAGCGGCGGCGGCGAAGCGACGGAAAGCAGCGTCAAGATGGCCAGGGCGTACTGGAAGCTGCGTGGACGGCCCGCCAAGACGAAGGTCATCTCTCGCATCGAGGGGTATCACGGCGTCACGTTCGCGGCCATGAGCGCCAGTGGGCTGAGCGCGTACTGGCCGCTGTTCGAGCCACGGATGCCCGGCTTCTTCCACATCCCGTCGCCGTATCCCTATCGCTACCAGGCACCGTCCGGGGTGAGCCCTGGGGTCGCCGCGGCCGACGAGCTCGATCGGCTGATCCAGCGCGAGGGCGCCGACACCGTCGCGATGTTCATCGCCGAACCGGTGCAAGGCGCCGGGGGGGTGATCGTGCCACCGGACGATTACTTCCCGCGCATCCGTGAGATCTGCCGCCGCCACGACGTGCTGCTGGTGGCGGACGAGGTCATCACCGGCTTTGGGCGTACCGGGCGGCTGTTTGCGCTCGATCACTGGGGCATCGAACCCGACATCGTGCAGTTCGCCAAGGCGGTCACATCAGGCTATTTCCCGTTCGGCGGCATCGGCATCAGCGACGCTATCGCGGACACGCTTCGGGAGGACGGCCGTCCGTGGATGCACGCGTATACGTACAGTGCGCACCCCGTCGGGTGCGCCGTCGCGCTGCGGACCCTGCAGATCATCGACGACGAGGACTTTCCCACACTGGCCGCGGAGAAGGGAGCCTACCTCCTCGAACGGTTGACCGCTGCCCTATCCGGGCACCCTCACGTCGGCGACATTCGCGGCAAGGGGCTGATGTGCGCCGTCGAGCTGGTGGAGGACCGAGCCACGAAACGGTCGTTCCCGGCCACGCGGGGGATCGGCCTCGCGGTCAATCGAGGGACGATCGAGCGCGGGCTCTTCAGCCGCATCAAGGCCGACACCTATCTCCTTGCCCCGCCGATCGTCGTTTCCACCGAGCAACTCGACCGCGCCGTCGACATCCTCGCCGACTCCATCCGCGCCGTCCTCAGCTAGCAGCGACCAGCCACCGCCGTGCATCCCCAGGCCTGCGGAGCTGGCACGATTGACGCTGGGCGGAGATTTCATTATGATATCTATATGAAATCATTCTTGGTCGGAGGCCACTGGTTCTGAGGCCCAAGTGGGCCGTCGTCGCCCCGCTGTGCGGATGGGCGATCGAACGACGCACGACAAAGGCCGTGGACGGTCTGCTCCGGAGCATGGCCGTGGCGAGATAGGCGGACTGATGGCAATAGCGAAGCCCCATCGGACCAAGGCGCGCACGGCGCGCCTCGCGACCCGCGGAGGCGGGCACTCGGGGTCCCCGCGCAGTGTCGCGGGGGCTTGGGGCGAAGCCCCATCCAGATATAGATGAGAGGAGAACATCATGATCAAAGAGCGACGCCTCACGGCGATGTCGGGTTGGCTCCCGCTTGGCGTGTTGCTGCCAATTCTGCCGCTGGCCGTCCTGTTCTTCATCGCAGGCGCCCAGGACGGCTCGGTCGGGCTCATCCTGGGCAGTATCGGGGTCGTCGCGATCGACGTGCTCTGTCTCGCGGGCCTGTTCGTCGTCAACCCCAACCGGGGACGGGTGCTTCAGCTCTTCGGCAGGTACGTCGGCACCGTGCGTGACCCGGGCCTGCGGTGGGCCAATCCCTTCTACACGAAGAAAGCGGTGTCACTCCGCGTGCGCAACTTCGAGACCGAGCGGAGCAAGGTGAACGACACGGACGGCAATCCGATCGAGATCGCCGCGGTCGTCGTGTGGAAAGTCGTCGATACCGCCGAGGCGCTGTTCGAGGTCCATGACTACGAGGACTACGTCCACGTGCAGAGCGAGGCAGCGGTGCGGGACCTGGCGACACGTTACCCCTATGACACCCATCAGGATGGCGAGTTGTCGCTCCGGGGCAACACGGCCGAGATCGCGGCGCATCTGAAGAAGGAGATCCAGGCGCGGCTCGACAAGGCCGGTGTGGAGACCATCGAAGCGCGGATCACGCACCTTGCCTACGCGCCGGAGATCGCCTCGGCTATGCTCCAGCGCCAGCAGGCGGGCGCGATCATCGCGGCTCGCCAGCTCATCGTCGAAGGCGCGGTCGGCATGGTCGAGATGGCCCTCGAGAAGCTCTCGGCGGGGCGCATCGTCGACCTGGACGAGGAACGGAAAGCGAACATGGTGAGCAACCTTCTCGTCGTGCTCTGCGGCGACCGGGCGACGCAGCCGGTGATGAACACCGGCACGATTCATCAGTAGCGGCAGTTTCTCGTGGCGCAACGCAAGGCGTTTCTCCTGCGGATCGACCCCGCAGTGCTTCAGGCGCTCCAGCGCTGGGCGAACGACGACCTGCGCAGTCAGAACGGCCAGATCGAGTTCGTCCTGCGCGACGCGCTCCGGCGGGCGGGCCGCTTTTCACGCGTCCCCCGCCCGCCGGCAGCGGCCGATCCGGATGCCGAGGTCCGCGACCCTCATCCCTAGTCCCCTGTGTCTGAAAAAGCTTCAAATAGTGTGTCGGCTGTGATGTATTGGGCGGCATGGCAAGAACAGGTCGGCCCAAAGCGAGATTGGAAGTCACCGCCGCAGAGCGCGTAGAACTTGAGCGGCTCGCCAGGCGCGCCCGAACGAATCGGCACGTGGCCTTGCGGGCAAGGATCGTCCTGAGGAGCACGCGTGGCGAATCGAACGTGGCGGTCGCGGCGAAACTGCGCTGCTCGAACGTGACGGTCGGCAAGTGGCGACAGCGGTTTAGGGTAGGTCGCGTGGACGCGCTGTACGACGAGCCCAAGCCCGGAGCCCCACGGACCCTGTCCGATGCGGATGTCGAGTCGATCCTCGTCACGACGTTGGAAAGTAAGCCGAAGGGGCGGACCCACTGGAGCACCCGCAAGATGGCGGAGCACGCTGGCGTCAGCGCCTCTACCGTGGGCCGCATCTGGCGCACTTTCGGGTTGCAGCCGCATGTCGTGGAATCCTTCAAGATCTCCGACGACCCGCTGTTCATCGAGAAGGTGCGGGACATTGTCGGCCTCTACCTGAACCCACCCGACCACGCCGTCGTCTTGTCATTCGACGAAAAGCCTCAGATTCAAGCCCTCGAGCGGGCGCAGCCGATTCTGCCGATGGACCTGGGTCGCCCCGAACGCCAGACGCACAACTACATCCGCCATGGCACGGTGGACCTCTTCGCGGCGCTCAACGTCGCGACCGGCCAGGTCGTGGCGCAAACCAAGAAGCCGCATCGGTCGAGGGATTTCGTGAGCTTCCTGCGCGAGATCGACGAGCGGGTGCACTCCGCCCTCACCGTCCACGTGATCCTCGACAATCTCTCGGCGCATAAGTCCCCGTTGGTCAAACGATGGGTGGCCCGCCACCCGCGCTTCCAGTTCCACTTTACGCCGACCTACTCCGCCTGGCTCAACCTCGTCGAGCGGTTCTTTGGCCTTCTCACCGAACACGCCCTCAAGCGCGGATCACATTCCAGCCCGCACGCGCTGCGCCAAGCCATCTACGCCTACGTGGACGCCCACAACGACGAGGGCAAACCCTTCAAGTGGACAAAGACAGCCGACGAAATTCTCGCGAAGGTGAAGCGGTTCGGACAGCGCACCGTTCAAGTCCACGGTGGCCCCAGATGACCAACGACTTTTTGAAGAAATCAAAGATCAAGGGGACTAGTCCCCTGTGTCTGAAAAAGCTTCAAATAGTGTGTCGGCTGTGATGTATTGGGCGGCATGGCAAGAACAGGTCGGCCCAAAGCGAGATTGGAAGTCACCGCCGCAGAGCGCGTAGAACTTGAGCGGCTCGCCAGGCGCGCCCGAACGAATCGGCACGTGGCCTTGCGGGCAAGGATCGTCCTGAGGAGCACGCGTGGCGAATCGAACGTGGCGGTCGCGGCGAAACTGCGCTGCTCGAACGTGACGGTCGGCAAGTGGCGACAGCG
Source organism: Vicinamibacterales bacterium (assembly GCA_965197395.1). Lineage (GTDB taxonomy): Bacteria > Acidobacteriota > Vicinamibacteria > Vicinamibacterales > UBA8438 > CAZYFH01. The sequence continues at coordinate 508,178 of OZ240205.1, forward strand.
GTTTAGGGTAGGTCGCGTGGACGCGCTGTACGACGAGCCCAAGCCCGGAGCCCCACGGACCCTGTCCGATGCGGATGTCGAGTCGATCCTCGTCACGACGTTGGAAAGTAAGCCGAAGGGGCGGACCCACTGGAGCACCCGCAAGATGGCGGAGCACGCTGGCGTCAGCGCCTCTACCGTGGGCCGCATCTGGCGCACTTTCGGGTTGCAGCCGCATGTCGTGGAATCCTTCAAGATCTCCGACGACCCGCTGTTCATCGAGAAGGTGCGGGACATTGTCGGCCTCTACCTGAACCCACCCGACCACGCCGTCGTCTTGTCATTCGACGAAAAGCCTCAGATTCAAGCCCTCGAGCGGGCGCAGCCGATTCTGCCGATGGACCTGGGTCGCCCCGAACGCCAGACGCACAACTACATCCGCCATGGCACGGTGGACCTCTTCGCGGCGCTCAACGTCGCGACCGGCCAGGTCGTGGCGCAAACCAAGAAGCCGCATCGGTCGAGGGATTTCGTGAGCTTCCTGCGCGAGATCGACGAGCGGGTGCACTCCGCCCTCACCGTCCACGTGATCCTCGACAATCTCTCGGCGCATAAGTCCCCGTTGGTCAAACGATGGGTGGCCCGCCACCCGCGCTTCCAGTTCCACTTTACGCCGACCTACTCCGCCTGGCTCAACCTCGTCGAGCGGTTCTTTGGCCTTCTCACCGAACACGCCCTCAAGCGCGGATCACATTCCAGCCCGCACGCGCTGCGCCAAGCCATCTACGCCTACGTGGACGCTCACAACGACGAGGGCAAACCCTTCAAGTGGACAAAGACAGCCGACGAAATTCTCGCGAAGGTGAAGCGGTTCGGACAGCGCACCGTTCAAGTCCACGGTGGCCCCAGATGACCAACGACTTTTTGAAGAAATCAAAGATCAAGGGGACTAGCACCCGGTGGTAAAAGTCCGCTGCGGCGCTTTCACCACGGGCGGCTAGCCGCGTCATCGCGCCGGCCCGGGCTACACTCCTCCAGCCTAGCCTAGGCCCAATGCAGTACGTCGTCATCGCCGCCTACTTCGGCGTCCTCCTGCTGATCGGACTCTTCGCGTCGCGGCGCGTCCACACGCTGAGTGACTACTACGTCGGCGGCAAGCAGCTCGGGCCCTGGGTTGCCGCGTTTTCCGCGCGCGCGACCGGCGAGTCGGCCTGGCTCTATCTCGGCCTGACCGGTCTTGGCGCCACGGTCGGCGTGCCCGCACTGTGGGTCGTCTTCGGCGAGCTCCTTGGTGTCGCGGGCGGGTGGTTCCTGATGGCGCGACCGTTCAAGGCCGCCGCCGACCGCTACGACGCGATTACCATCCCGGATTATCTGGTCGGACGCTTCGCGGGCGGCCCAGACGCGGAGCGCTGGGCGCGCGTGCTCCGATGGGTCGCAGCGACCGCCCTCGCCGGCTTCGTCACCATCTACGTCAGTGCGCAGATCGACGCGACAGGCAAAGCGTTTGATAGCTTCCTGGCGTGGAACTACTACGCCGGCGTCCTCGTCGGGTTCGGCATCGTCGTCACCTATACGTGGTCCGGCGGATTTCTCGCGGTCGCCTGGTCGGATCTGGTGCAAGGCCTGGTCATGCTCGTGGGATTGGTCGTGCTGCCGCTCGCGGCCGCTGCGTCCCTTGGCGGCGGCGGGCTCCAGACGGCGATCGGGGCCCTCGACCCGGCGCTGCTCAGTCTCTGGGGACCGGGCGGGGCCACGTGGCCCAACCTACTGACGCTCGTGAGCTACGCGGCGATCGGTCTCGGGTTTCTCGGCTCGCCGCAAGTGTTCGTGCGGTTCATCTCGATCCGCGGCGACCGCGACATCCGCACCGGCCGGTGGATCGCGATCGCGTTCACACTGCTCACCGACACCGGGGCGGTACTCGCCGGGCTGTTCGGACGCGCGATCCTCGTCGGCGACGGGGGCAGCTTCGCGGCCACGCTTGGTGCGGACGGCGAGCTCGTCATGCCTGTGCTCGTGCGCTCCCTCTTCCCGACCGCCATTATCGGGATGTACGTCGCCGCCGTCCTCGCCGCGACGATGTCGACCATCGACTCGCTGCTCGTCGTCGCATCGAGCGCGGTCACACGAGACGTCTATCAGCAGGTGGGCGGCATCACGCGGTCCGACCGGACCCTCACCCGGCTCTCCCGCCGCGTCACCGTCGGGCTCGGACTCGTCGCCCTGGCGATCGCCATCGTCGTGTCGCTGGTCGCGCCGGATCGGACGATCTTCTGGTATGTGATTTTTGGATTCTCCGGGATTGCCGCCACGTTCTGCCCCATGATGATCCTCTCGCTGGCCTGGCCACGCTACAACGTCCAGGGCGCGCTGGCATCCATGATCAGCGGCATCGTCGCGATCCCGTTCTTCAAGTTCGCGGTGCCGCTCGTTCCAGGGTGGGGGCCGCTGCTGGCGCGCGCGGAAGAGCTCGCGCCTTCGTTCGCGGTGGCGCTGCTCGCCGGAGTGGTTGCGACGCTGCTGACGACGAGCCCGAACAAAGATGTGAGCCCAGGTACGTAGCGCAGGACTTCAGTCCTGCGAGGCGAGGCTGAAGCCTCGCCCTACGACGACGTAGGCAGGGCACGCTCAGTTGTCTTCAGCGCCCGACTCAATCCAGGCGCGCACCAGCGCCATAACGGCGTCCGAGAGGAATGGCCCGCCCTGCGGCATCCGGCTGCCGGCAATACCCGCGCGCCCCTCCAGCTTGTGCACGAGGTAACTCGCATCCGGGTCGTCAGGCACGACGCGCCTCAGCGTCGTCTGCGAGCTCTGGATGTTGACGAGGTTGGAGAACGACTGCCCCGCCTGGAGATTGAGCCCCCCACGCGGATTGAACCCGCCGTGGCACCCCGAGCAGCGGGGCGTGAAGACCTCCGTCTGCACCGTCGTCAGCGTCGCCGAGGCGAGCGCGGTCCGCGCCGGACAAGGTCGTGTGTAGAGCTTGCCGTCGCCATCCGTCCGCCGGATGCGGAAGACGCCGTCCGGGTCGACTTGCGCGATGAGACGACGCGCCGCGCCGACGTTCTGGACACTGATGCTCTGCGGCACGCCGGGCGCGAGCTCGACATGCGTCGGGCCGCTGACGATCTCGCGTGTCACCGGGTCGATGATCGTCACGAACGCAGACGTCGCCATCGTGAGCGACTCGTGCGCAGACGTCACCGTGGTGGCCGTCGCCACGGCCGCGTCGGTTGCCAGCTCGAGCGTGACGGTCGCGTTTTCGCCGGCCTCGATGCCCCAGTCCTGGCTACGGCCGGTCGCGTACCGCAGGTCCGCCTGGCCCAGGAGCAAGCCGTCGTGACTCACACCGAGCTGATAGTCGCGACCCGAGCCGCCACTGTGCGCCACCGTGACTTGGTATTCGGTTCCCGGTTGTATGGTCAGATCGACCGTCCCGCGCGCCTCGCCCTTGTCCGCCGAGTACTCCACGTCGACCACGACCCCCGTCGTCGGCGCGCTGTCATCGAACACGGTCAGCGTGACCCTGCCCGGCGTGGAGTCCGCGTCCGCATCCTCATCCTCGACCGGATCACCCTCCGAGGTGTCGTCGGACTCCGGGTGCGTGACAGCCACCACCTTCAGCTGGAGCGGACCGTTCGTCGGCAGCTCATCTTCGGTCCAGACGAGCGTCCAGTCGTGCGTGAAGTCGTCCTCCTCGATGCCCAGCTCGCACGAACACGGCGCGCTCACCTCGGCGCGTCCAGACTCGGCTTCGAGAAACACGCCGGTGCGACCCGATTCAGTGAATGCCGATACGGCCGCCGCCGACTCGGTCACTGTCAATGAGGCAACCGTGACGCTGAACCCGTTCCCGGCGAGGTCGTCGATGAGCGCGGTCGCCACCGCCTGCACCGGTTCCGTGCTCGCCGCGGCGCCGTTCTCGAGGAGCACCACGTCTGTCGCAAGGGCCACGGTGTCGTCGGTGCAGTCCGCGAGGTCGTTGTAGGTGATGGTGAGCGTGGTCCGCGCCATCGGTGCCGTCGCGAGTGCTTCGCCGCCGAGCTCCAGTGTCAGCAGACCGCCCGTGTAATAGCGCCGCTCCACGCCGGTTGACGCATCGAAGAGCCAGTCGTCACCCTCGACGTCGGCCCCGAGAGACTGCGGGCCCCAGCCGACGGTCAGATCGGTCGTCGCGAAGCCGTTCGTCGTCAATGCGTCCGTCAGTCCGTCGAGACCGTCGATGACCGGCGCCGCGCGAAGGCCCGCAGATGACGCTGGATCGAGCGTGGAGTGATTTCGCGTGGCAAGGTAGAACGGCGCCGAGGTCGAACAGGTGGTCCAGCTCGTGTCGTGCCCGGTCTTCATCGCCTCGAGCAGGCCGTCAGTGTTGTTCCACAGCGCCAGGCCGTGCTGATCGGCGGCGAGGGCCGTGAGGGGAATCGTGTCGCCGATGCTGGCGGGCGCCTCTGGTGGCGTCTGGCCCTGAAGCTGGAGCTGCCGGGCCCCGACGGCGGCTAGCACGACGGCGATGCTGAGGCTAATGACCCGCGACGTACGCATCGTGCCATCGTATCTGAACAAGTCGCTTGCCAACGCCCCGTCGCGGCCCACTACCCAGATCCCGTGCCGATCTGCGCAACTCCATCGAGCCTTCGTCCGGAAGGGCGGGCAACGGTGTATCCAGGCGACGACAGCCCGGTAGCGCCATGGGGCGGTGCGGGGGCCTGCCGGACGCGCACATCGCGGAAGAAACCGTCTGCCTTTGGCGAGACGAAGCACCGCCTCCCTGAAAGCGGCACGACGCGCCCCGAGGCGAACCGGTTTCTGGAGGGATGTGCGCGGCCGGCAGGCCCTGGGTAACGGATCAACCGCACAATCGATTACGGCTGGATACGCCCCGTCCCGGGCTTCGCCGTCTCGCCCAGCTCGTACCCCTTGGCCTTCCAGTCGTTCAACGCGCAGAACTCGACCGTCTCGTAGCCGTTCGCGGTGAAGAGCTCCTTCGCCCGGGAGCTCCGGCCTCCGCCATTTCAAAAGAAGACGAGCCGAATGTCTTTCGGGATGTCGACCATGCGCGCTTCGAGGTCGCCCACCGGGATGTGAATCGCACCGGGAATGGACCCGCTCGCGATCTCGTGGTCTTCCCGCACATCGATGAGCAGCATCGTGGCGCCGGCGTCGAGTTGCGCCTTCAACTCGTCGATGTCCAGCTTCTCGTTCTGCGCACCAGCGGCCACGCTGCCCGCACCCCATGCCGCCAGCGCCAGCACCATTGCGACCCGACTCGCTTTGACCGTCATGGCTGCCTCCTCGTTCCGATGCCGTCCTTATAATGCCTGGAATCGTCGCGCGTGGCGCCGGGCGTCTCGGTGCCCGCAGTCCGCGAGTCCATCCTTGCGCAGCCGGTTGTTTCCCCTCATCGTCGCCGTCAGCCTCTCCACGGCCGCGGCGCCCACTGCCAGACAGGGCCCAGGCGGCGTGTCGAGCGCGGGCCCCACCGTGCGCGCCGTCCGCACGACGGATGCGCCGACGATCGACGGTCGCCTCGACGACGCCGTCTGGCGTGACGCCGTCCTGATCACAGATTTCGTGCAGTCGAACCCGGTCGAGGGGGCGGCACCGACGGAGTCAACCGAGGTCCGGATCGCATACGACTCCGACCATCTCTACCTCGGCTTCTACGCGCATTACCTGGACACGAGACACATTCGCGCAAACCGCGTCGACCGCGATCAGACACGCCGCGACGACTGGTTCGCCGTCATGGTCGACCCCTTCCTCGACCAGCAGCGCGCGTATCGGTTCTCGGTCAACGCGTACGGTGTCCAGGGCGACGCCATCATCAGCGGCGGCCGTCGCGAGCGGGGGCCACCCGGCGGTGGTGGCGATACGTCGTGGGATGCGCTCTTCGAATCGGGCGGGCAACTCGTCGACGACGGGTGGACCGCCGAGCTGGCCATCCCGTTCAAGAGCCTCCGGTATCCGGCCCAGGGCGCGGGTGAGCATCGGTGGGGCTTGCAGATCACCCGAACGATGCAGACGAAGGACGAGACCGTCGTCTGGGCCCCGGTGTCGCGCGACATCATGGGCCTCCTGAACCAGATGGGAATCGTCGATGGTCTCACCGGTCTGTCCACCAGCCGAAACCTGGAGATCCTCCCCACGGCCACGGCCATCCAGCTCGGCGAGCTCAGCGACGGCGCGTTCGTTGACGGCGACGTGGCGCCGGACGTGGGCCTCAACGTCAAGTACGGCGTGACCTCCAATCTCACAGCTGATCTCACCGTCAACCCGGATTTCTCGCAGATCGAATCGGACCGGCCACAGATCGAGGTCAACCAGCGGTTTCCTCTCTTCTTCCCCGAGCTGCGACCCTTCTTCCTCGAAGGCCAAGAGGTGTTCGAGACGGGCGCCCGGCTCGAGCTGGTTCACACGCGCACCATCGTCGACCCACAGTTCGGCGGAAAGCTCACCGGCAAGACGGGCAACACGACGCTGGGGCTCCTCGTCGCCAACGACGAGGCGCCGGGCAACCGCGGCGCCGGCGAGGTCGGATTCGGAAAGACGGCGCAGTTCGTCATCGGACGGGCCCGATACGACCTCTATTCGGAGTCGTATGTCGGTGCCATCGTGACCGACCGTGAGTTCCTCGACGCGTATAGCCGCGTGGCGGGAGTCGACGGCCGCTTCCGCATCGGGCAGACGCACAGCGCGCGGTTCGCGGCGGTGACCTCGGCCAATCGGTATGAAGACGGCACTGAAACGACCGGTCCGATGTTCGACATGGACGTCCAGCGCGATAGCCGGCATCTCGACTACAGCGTCGAGTACCAGCAGATCGATCCCGAGTTCGACACCGCCACCGGCTTCGTCAGACGGGTCGACGTACGACGGCTCGAGACGGACGTCAGCTACGACTGGTGGCCGGAGCGGTGGCTCATTACCTGGGGACCGGAGCTCTCCTACCAGCGGAACGTCGACCACGCCGGCGTGCTACAGGACGAGGAGGTCGAGGTCGACGCCAACTTCCGCTTCGCCAACAACATCTTCTTCCGCATCGACGGCAGCCGCGAGATGGAACGTTACCGGAACATCGACTTCCGAAAGACGCGCTTCTCGCTCCGGAACGGGGTTAGCAGCAGCCGGCGTGTCTCGATCTTTTACGGAATCGACTGGGGCGACGAGATTCGCTTCGTCGACAACCCGTTTCTCGGCTCCGAGTTCGCCTATGACATCAGCGTGACGCTGCTGCCAACCTCTCGGTTGAACACGCAGATCTCGCTCGACGCCAGCCGTCTGACCGAGCCCGGCACCAACACGCGGGTCTTCGACATCAAGATCTGGCGCGCCTTCACGACGTATCAGTTCACCGACCGCCTGCTGGCGCGGAACATCGCCGAATACAACACCTTCGACGGCAAGTTCGGGTTCAATCTGCTGGTCACCTACCGGGTCAACGCCGGCACGGTCTTCTACATCGGGGTCGACGACCGGTTGCAGGTTGGCGAGCTGCTCAACGACGAGTGCTACCCCACCCGGAGCCTCGAGCGGACGCGTCGGGCGTTCTTCATGAAGTTTCAGTACCTGTTTCGGTACTGAAGCTGAAACTGAACCGGACTCGGGCTTAGGTGGTTTGCCCTGTAGGGCGAGGCTTCAGCCTCGCCTCGCAGGCCTGAAGGCCTGCGCTACGTACACCACGCACATGGGCTCAGCACCAGAACGGCTGCACCGAAACAAAGTGGGTTCCTCACACAAATGTGTGCACGATTCAGCCCCCAGCAGGTCAGCCACGCCGTGGAAAGAGGCTGCGGATGTGTTCGTGCCCGCGAATCAGCGGTGAAGTCGTCTATCGCTCAGTCGACGGCCGCCTGCGCGGGCCCCGCTTTTGGTGGGGGGCCTGCTCGACGGCAGCCGGTCCCACCTCAAGGTGCTGAGGCGCTGGCATTTACAGGGCGACGAACCATGAACACTCGTGGAACGCGGCCTGGACTTTCGCCGACGTTTTACCGCTGGGCCGAACCCTCGCTGACTGTTCAGCCCCTTGGCACTGGCAGGCCCCTCGCGATTTCCGCCGTGTACCGTGGGCCGGACTTTCCGAGAGCCTGCAGTTCCTCTCCAGATACAGACGGTGTTCTCCAGCCACGTAAGTCGATGACAATGCTTGACTTATTAGCCATGGAACCGGCCAAAGCTGCACCGATCCCTGAGAGGAACCACAAAGTGGTACGATCAGGCCAAAGCTGCACCGATCCCTGAGAGGAACCACAAAGTGGTACGATCTGGCCAGATGATCGGAGCACCGCCGACATCGCAGCTCGACCGCGTGTTGAACGAAAGACTCGCGGTCCAGGACGGTCGCGGCCTGCGCCGGCGCCTGCGAGCGCTCGACGCCGGGCCGGCCCCGACGGCGACGATCGACGGTCGGACTTTTATTCAGCTCGCCTCGAACGACTATCTGGGTCTGGCGACCCATCCGGCCGTGACGCGCGCCGCCGCCGACGCGGCCGCCGCAAGCGGTGCGGGTGCAGGCTCCGCTCGGCTCATCGCCGGGTCGACCGCGGCGCACGCCGACCTCGAGGCAGCGCTCGCATCCCTCAAGCACACCGACGCGGCGGTACTGTTCTCGTCGGGGTACCACGCCAACATCGGCGTGCTCCCGGCGCTCATGGGTCCGGCGGACGCGATCTTCAGCGACGCGCTGAACCACGCGAGCCTCATCGACGGCTGTCGCCTGTCGCGCGCGGCGATCCACGTCTATCGTCACGCCGACGTCGATCATCTCGATGCGCTGTTGGCCGCGTCGCCGCCGGCCGCCCAGCGGGCGATCGTCACCGAGACGCTCTTCGGCATGGATGGCGATCTGGCGCCGCTCGAGTCGATCGTCAAGGTGGCTCGGCGCCGGGACGCGTGGGTCATCGTGGACGAGGCGCACGCCACGGGCGTCTTTGGCCCGCGCGGCGGTGGACTGGTGGATCACACCGGTCTGGCAGGCGAGGTGGATGTGCAGATCGGCACGTTGAGCAAGGCGCTGGGGGCCCTCGGCGGTTTCGTGGCGGGTAGTCAGGCGTTGATCGACTGGCTGATCAACGCAGCACGGCCGTTCGTCTACACGACGGCATTGCCACCACCCGTCGTCGCCGCCGCGCGCGTGGCGGTCGACCTCGTCATGAACGGAACCGATCGTCGTGAGCGTCTGTGGTCCCACGCGGAGCGCCTTCGCGACGGCCTGAGCGGGGCTGGATTCCGCCTCGGCCCGAGCGTCTCGCCGATTCTGCCGCTGCTGGTCGGGGACACAGCGCGAGCCATGAGCATGAGCCGCATCCTTCTCGAACGCGGCGTCCTCATCCCGGCAATCCGACCGCCGACCGTGCCCGATGGCACGGCGCGCCTCCGCATCGCGCCCATGGCCACGCACGCGCAGGCCGACCTCGACGCGGCCCTCGGCGCCATCGTCGGCGCGGCGCGCGACACGGGTGTGCTGCCGTGACCGCGCCCGTCCGACACGACTGGCCGGTCGAGACGCTGACCCAGTGGGACCACGCGCACGTGTGGCACCCCTTCACGCCGATGCGGCAGTGGGTAGAGAACGACCCGGTCGTCATCGTCCGGGGTGAGGAGCACGAGCTGATCGATATCGACGGCCGCCGCTACCTCGACGGCGTGTCGTCGCTCTGGTGCAACGTGCATGGGCACGGGCGCCCCGAGCTGAACGCGGCGATTACCGCCCAGCTCAACGAGATTGCCCACACGACTCTCCTGGGTCTCACAAACGTGCCCGCCGTGACGCTGGCTCATCGGTTGACCGAGCTGGCCCCGAGCGGGCTGACACGAGTCTTCTACTCCGACGACGGCGCGACCGCGGTCGAGGCGGCGCTCAAAATGGCGCTGCAGTTCTGGCAGATGACCGGGCACCCGCGCAAGACGCGGTTGGCGTCACTGACCGACGCCTATCACGGCGACACGCTCGGGGCCGTCGGTGTCGGCTACTCCGAGGCGTTCCATCGCTTCTACCGCCAGGTGTTGCCGGAGACAGTGCGGCTGACACCGCCGCACGTGTGGCGATGGGAGCGCAGACTCTCCGAATCGGAGGCACTCGAGCGCGCGCTCGCCGATGCGCGGGAGTCGCTCGCCACACACGGGGACAGCCTTGCGGCGCTCATCGTCGAGCCGGTGATGCAGGGCGCGGCAGGCATGTGGCCACAGCCGGCCGGCTATCTGCGGGCGCTGCGCGAGCTGGCCACGGCGGCGAACGTCCTCCTGATCTGCGACGAGGTGGCGACCGGATTCGGTCGTACCGGAACGATGTTCGCCTGCGAACAGGAGCAGGTCGCGCCTGATCTCCTGTGCCTCGCCAAGGGGCTCACGGGCGGGTATCTGCCACTCGCCGCGACGCTCGCGACCGACCGCGTCTACGAGGCCTTCCTCGGGCGCTCAGACGAGGGCCGCACCTTTTTTCACGGACACACCTACACGGGTAACCCGCTGGCGTGTGCCGCCGCCCTGGCGAGCCTCGATCTCTTCGAGGCGGATCGCACGCTGGAACGGCTCGGGCCGAAAGTTGCGCATCTGGCCACACGATTGGCGCACGATGTCGCGCCGCTCGCTCACGTCGCCGACGTGCGCCAGCGCGGCTTCATGACCGGCATCGAGCTCGCGGCCGACGCCGGGCAGCGCGCGGCCTATCCTCAGACTGCCCGCACCGGGGCACGCGTCACCGCCGAGGCTCGCGCACGGGGTGTCATCGTTCGCCCGCTCGGTGATGTCGTCGTGCTGATGCCCCCCCTGAGCATCCGTCTCGACGAGCTCGACCGGCTCATCGACGCGGTGCGCGACGCGATCGTGGCCGTCACCCACGTCTGATGACCGGTGTGTTCGTCACCGGCACCGACACGGGCGTCGGCAAGACGTTCGTCGCGTGTGGGCTGGCCGGCGCGTTGCGCGCACGCGGGCTGCGTGTCGGCGTGATGAAGCCGGTCGAAACCGGGTGCGAGACCGGCGCGGATGGCGAGCTCCACCCGGCAGACGCCGCCGCGCTCATGACCGCGGCCGGCAGCACGTCCGACCTCGCCACCGTGTGCCCCTACCGATTCTCCCCGCCGCTCGCGCCGGCGGTAGCCGCCGAGCGGGCGAAGGTCGCGATCGACCCAGCGGTCATGCTGGACCGGCTGCGGGTCATTGCGGAGACCGCGGACGTCACGCTCGTCGAAGGAGCCGGTGGGCTCCTCGTGCCGATCGGTGACGACTACACGATGGCGGAGCTGGCACGCGACATGGGCCTGCCGCTCATCGTCGTCGTCGCGTCGCGGCTTGGCGCCATCAACCACGCGCTGCTGACATTTGCATCCGCGCGAGACCGCGGGCTGCCGCTGCTGGGATACGTGCTCAACCACCCGACGCCGCATACAGATGCAGCCGTTGACTCGAACGGCGCGGTGCTGGCGCGCCACACCGACGCGCCGTGCCTCGGCTCGGTCCCATGGGCGCCGGACGGCGCCGACGCCGCGGCGACCGTCAGCGCCGCCATGGACCTCGACGCGTTTTGGAGAAGATGAGGTAGCGGGGACACCCGTCTAGCTCGGGAGCTCGCACGTGTTGTCCATGTGGGCGCGGCGTTAGCCTCGCCTCTCGGGCCCGAAGGCCCGCGCTACGGTCCGCCAGGGACGCGGTACGTAGCGCGAGGCTTTAGCCTCGCCCCGCGGGCCTGAAGGCCCGCGCTACGGTGGCCAGGGACGCGGTACGTAGCGCGAGGCTTTAGCCTCGCCCCGCGGGCCTGAAGGCCCGCGCTACGGTTGCCACGCCGCCGTCTGCGTGCGGTGCAGGCCGAGACGCTCAAGCAGCGCCTTGTCGGCCTCCGGCTCCTCGTTCGGCGTCGTGAGCAGTCGATCGCCGAGGAAGATCGAGTTCGCGCCGGCCAGGAAACAGAGCGCCTGCAGCACCTCGCTCATCTGCACGCGTCCGGCGCTCAGGCGGACCTTCGCCCTCGGCATCAAGATGCGCGCCGTCGCGACCACGCGAACCAGGGCATCCCAGGGCACGGGCGCCTCCCCCTCGAGCGGCGTCCCGGACACGGCGACCAGGGTGTTGATCGGCACGCTCTCCGGTTGGGGTGTCTGCCGCGCCAGCTCGTGAAGCAGGTCGATCCGATCGTCCTCGCTTTCGCCCATGCCGAGAATGCCGCCGCAGCAGATCTTCATGCCGGCGTCGCGAACCGCGCGCAGCGTGCGAAGCCGATCGTCGTAGGTGCGTGTCGTGATGATCTGCGAATAAAAGTCGCGCCCCGTGTCCAGGTTGTGGTTGTAGTAGTCGAGCCCCGCGGCGCGTAGCCGGCGTGCGTGCCCCAGGTCGAGCATGCCGAGCGTGACACACGTCTCGAGGCCGAGATCCTTGACGGCGCCCACCATCTCGACCACGCGATCGAAGTCCGCGCCGTCCGTCACTTCGCGCCAGGCGGCGCCGAGACAGAAGCGGTCCGCGCCACCGGCCTGGGCGGCGCGCGCGGCCCCGACGACCGCGTCGACGCTCATCAGCGGCGCGGAGGAGACGTCGGTCGCATACCGCGCCGACTGCGGGCAGTAGGCGCAGTCCTCGGGACATCCGCCGGTCTTGACGCTGAGCAACGACGCGCACTGCATCTCGGTCGGATCGTGATGCCGGCGGTGGACGTCGGATGCCTGGTGCACGAGATCGAGCAGGCCGCGACCGTACACCTGCGCGACCTGCTCTCGTGTCGGGACATCGTTCGCGGTCATTGCCGTGTCATTATAGTTACCGCCCATTGGCCCACGCCATGCTCGACGATCTGAGCGACGAAGAGCTCGCCGCGCGACAGCGTGCCCTGTCGACGCGTTACGGCGAGCATCGCCGTCACGGTCTCCGCCTCGATCTGACGCGCGGCAAGCCGAGCGCGGAACAACTGGCGCTCTCCGATGCGATGGAGCACGTGATCGACGGCGACTTCATCTCGGACGGTGTGGACGCGCGGAACTACGGCGGTCTGACCGGCCTACCGGGCGCACGCGCCCTCGGCGCCGCCCTGCTCGGCGTTCAGCCTGAGGAGGTCATCGCCGGCGGGAATGCCAGCCTCACGCTGATGTATCAGTACCTGCTGGGCGCGTGGCTCCATGGACCGCTCGGCGCGGAGACCGCGTGGCGCCGGGAGGCGGGCGTGCTCAAGTTTCTCTGCGTCGTCCCGGGATACGACCGCCACTTCACGATCACCCAGGAGCTGGGGTTCGAGCTGATCAACGTGCGGATGCGCGCCGACGGTCCCGACATGGATCAGATCGAGGCACTCGTTGGCGCGGACCCCCACATCAAGGGAATCTGGTGCGTCCCGAAGTACTCCAACCCCTCGGGTGAGGTCTACTCCGACGCCGTGGTCGACCGGTTCGCACGGCTCGCGACCATGGCGGGACCAAACTTCCGCATCATCTGGGACAACGCCTACGCCATGCACGACCTGGACGACGACCCGCCAGTGCTCGCGAACGTGCTGGAGCGCTGCCGTGCCGCGGGAACAGCGGACAGCGTCGTGGTGTTCGGGTCAACGTCAAAGGTCACGCGAGCCGGCGCCGGTGTCTCGTTCATGGCGGCCTCGCCCGGTAACCTGGCCGCGTTCACTGAGCGCCTCGCGGTCCAGACCATCGGCCCGGACAAGCTGAACCAGCTCCGCCATATCCGCTTCCTCAAGGACGCGGACGGCCTCCGGGCGCACATGCGCCGGCACGCCGCCATCGTGCGTCCGAAGTTCGAGCTGGTGCTCCGCCATCTCCGCGACGGGCTCGAAGCCGACGGCATCGCGACGTGGTCCACACCGCGCGGCGGTTATTTTATCTCGTTCGAGACGCCGCCGGGGGTCGCCACCGACACGGTGCGGCTGGCAGGTGAGGCCGGGCTGAAGCTCACGCCGGCCGGCGCACCCTTCCCGTACGGACGCGATCCCGAGGACCGCAACATCCGGCTGGCACCCACCTTTTCGTCGCTCGAGGAGATCGACCGGGCGATGCCGCTGTTCGTGACAGCGGTGCAGCTGGCCGCGGTGCGCAAACGCCTGGCAGTCTAGTTGGACGGGTGCCCTTGCCCCACTAGCGCTGGCACGCCTCTTTGACAAAGGCCTGGACCCGCTCGAAGTGCGGCTCGAGCGGAATGTCCGTGGGCAGTCCCGGCACATCCGACCGCCGGTCCAGATACGCAATCACGGGGCGCCCGTAGTGCAGCGCCAGACGCGCCTCGCTCGCGGTGCCCTCGCCGCCGGGCAGGATGACGACGACCCACGCCGTGAGCACGTTGATGTGGTTGCGCGACGCCGGGTGGTCACCCTCTCGACCCATGTGGTCGAGGTGGGTGTAGACGGGAACCTCGACCGACGCATTTGGGTACTCCGTTGACGCGGCGCCAGGAACGACGCCTAACGCGAGGCCACGGCGAGGCATCACCGCGACGAACGCCTGCGTCACCGCCTCCATGACACCGGCGCCACCACCGGTCAGCAGATGGTATCCCTCGCGCGCGATCCACGCGCCGAGCTGGCTGGCGCGCGTCGTGTGAGGCTCGTCGTGCGAGCCCATCACGCCGACGATGGGACGTCTGTCGACCATGGCGGAGGGCACACGACTGGTGCGCCCTCACTTGAACCGCGATGACGGTGCGATCCAAGCGGGCCTGAAGGCCCGCGCTACGAAAGCTCCCTCGGCGCAACACAGGTGAGCGCCGAGATTATAATCTCCGGCGTGACGCAGCGCGTCCGGGATCGCCTCGCCTGTCTCGCCATCATGAGCGCCGTCGCGGGCATCGCGTGCGGGCCGACGGGCGAGAGCGGCGAGCCTGCGGGTGCGGCGGGAACAGACGCCGAGGCGGTCCAGCTCAGCGTCGGCCATCGGTCCGAGTGGCGTGAGCTGTGGGTCGAGGGAGCGACGGACCTGCCGGATGGGGCGCACGTCAACTACCGGGTGACTCACGAGATCGCCGAGACGGCACCGGCGGATGAATGGCCGGTGGCGAACCTGATGGAGACGGGCCGCGCGGCGGTGCTGGACGGCCAGTTCTGGACGCGCATTAACACATACAGATGGCCGGCCGGTCAGGTCCGCATCCTCGTTCAGTTTCCCCTGCCGCCACAGCCACCCGAGGTCGACGCCAGGTTCGGCGCGTTCGGCGAACGCCTCTCGGGCGACAACGTCACCGACCTTGGCGGTATGAAGGCGGTCGAGGTCGAGCACGTCTTCGACCACCGGCGCTAGCCTCGGAGAGGAGCCCTCACCGCCATGCTCAACGATGCGCAAGAGCGCTTGTGCGCCACCAGCCGCTGGGACTTCCAGGACCTCTCGGCGATCTTCCTCAACTGCACGCTCAAGCGGAGTCCCGAGCTGTCACACACCGAGGGCCTGATCCGGATCTCGCGCGCTATCATGGAGAAGAACGGGGTAAGCGTCGAGCTCCTGCGGCCTGTCGATTTCGATGTCGCGTCCGGCGTCTACCCGGACATGCGCGAGCATGGGTGGGACCATGACGAGTGGCCCCCGATCCTCGAGAAAGTGCTCGCCGCCGACATCCTCATCGTGGGGTCGAGCATCTGGCTCGGCGAGAAGACGTCGGTCTGCACGCGGGTGATCGAACGACTCTACGCCGCCTCACATCTACTCAACGCGCAGGGGCAATACGCCTACTACGGTCGCGTCGGGGGCTGCCTGATCACCGGGAACGAGGACGGCGCGAAGCACTGCGCGATGAACATCCTCTACTCGCTGCAGCACCTCGGCTACTCCATCCCGCCGCAGGCGGACGCCGCGTGGCTCGGTGAGGCGGGCCCGGGGCCTTCGTATCTCGACGAGGGCTCTGGCGGGCCGGAGAACGATTTCACCAACCGCAACACCACGTTCATGACCTGGAACCTGCTGCATTTCGCGCGACTGCTCAAGGACGCGGGCGGGGTACCCGCCCACGGCAACCAGCGGTCGGAATGGGACGCCGGCTGCCGGTTCGATCACCCGAACCCGCTGTATCGGTGAAAGCGAGGCGCCCAACGGCGAGTCCCTCCGCACGCGGAAGGAGCAGTCTGTTTCGACGTCGAACCCTGCTAGTTGGGCTCGGCATCGCCGCCGGTCTCGCTGTCGTGTTGTGGGTATCACGCGCGGCCATTCTGCAAACCGCGGCCGAGCTCCTCGTCGTCGAGGACGCGCTGACGCCGGCCGAGTTCGTGGTGTTACTTGCGGGCGACATCCAAGAACGCCCGCGTCGGGTTGCCGAGCTCTACAAGCAGGGGCTCGCAAAGGTCGTGCTCGTGTGCCACGTGCGGATGACCGAGGCGCAGCGAGCCAGGCGCCTCCCGAGCCACACAGAGATACTCGTCGCGACGCTGGAGCTCTACGGCGTGCCGCGCTCCGCCATCGTGGTTCTCGGTGAGGAGTACGGCGTGACGTCAACGTATGACGAGGCGCTGACCGTCAAGCGCTACCTCGACGCGCGACGCGTCGATGGGCCGCTCGCGCTTGTGACGAGCGCGTTCCATACGCGGCGGGCGCGCTGGATCTTCGGTCGGGTGTTCGAGGCCTCCCCCCACACCCTGCAGATGACGCCGGCCCCGTACACGTTGTTCGACGCGACGAACTGGTGGCGTCACGAAGACGGCCTGATCACCGTCAACAACGAGTACATCAAGCTCGGGTACTACCTCGTCACCTATTAGATGGGGCTTCGCCCCAATCCCCCGCGCCGTGCGCGCCTTGGCCGCCCATCCCCGCGCCGTCGTCATCGTGAGCCTTCGGCGGCCTCGCGCTCGTCCGCACGCGCACCCGCGAGAATCCCCTCCATCGAGTAGTTCCCCTCGTGGCAGGCGTACTCGTAGAGCGGCTTGTCGGTTCGCATCAGCTCCACCCGCGCCGTCCAAGGGCTCGTCCACGTATCGGAATCCTCCACTGTGAACTCGTAGTCGAGGGTGTCGGCGCCGACCCTGGTGAAGCGCTCGACCAGACGCGCGTTCGGAGTGGATCCCCGCACGCCGGTCAACCGGTTGAAATGCATCGTCTCGACAACCAGGGTGTCGCCCTCCCAGTGGCCGCGCGAATCCCCCACGAACTGCCGGATCGGCTCGTCGCGTCGCGGACGCCCGTCCAGCGGGATGACCCGCAGGGTGTGTGTCATCTCGATGAGGATCGCGACGTGATCCGGCGTCTGAAACACATGGGCGTTGTTGTTGTATCCGCTCGGGAGCATCGGCAGTCCGGTGGTGAACATGCACCGGTCATTCAGGCCGCGATCCTCCCACGAATCGGCGGGATGCTCCCGGCGATACGCCGCGCGCGCCTCCCGGCGCCGCTGGGCATCCGCCGTAAACGGCGGCATCCGTCCGTTCGGCGGGTCCACGATTAACGAGGTGCGCCGGGTCCCTTGGGTCGTGGTCCCGCGGTCCAACCAGAAATCGTTGTAGGCGCCGAGCGCCCCATTCTCGCCGCGGTCGACGTTGCCGCCGGCCTCGGTCCGTTGGGCCGGGCGATTCAGCAGCTCTTCCTCTCGGTCCACGGTCGCTTGTTCGAGGTTGGCCGCCTCTTCCGCGGTCAGGAACTCTCGGTCCGAGAACTCCTCGGGCCGCTGGAGCGGCGTAATGGAGCGAAAGTCCCAGATGCCCTGGAGCGCGGGATCCCCCCACGCCGTGCGGGTCGACGCCGTCGTGTTCGCGGACTGAGCCGCTGCGGATACCGCCGCAAGCGCCACGACGCCGATCACGATCAACACCACGGCGAGACATCGATGGCTCATCTGACCCTCTTCATTCGGACATCCGACCGTCGTCCATGTTGGTCATGATGGACCTGGTCGCGCGATAGCGCAATAGGCCGGGCTGTGCGCGATCAATCAGGGTTGGCGAGGCGGGGCCGTCAGCGAATGCGCCTCACGCGACCGGACGAGCTGCGGCTGTCGGATACCTGAGGGTCAGCAGGACCGGCAGCAGGCGGAGCGGCGAGTGGGGTTTCATCGCTGGTGTATACGCAACCGTCGGCTGTTCGGTTCTCAGATGATTTGCGGCTGTATGATCACCCCCTTCAATGCCCCTCCCCGCGTGGACGTCAGCTGACCGCGATGCGTGAGAAGCGCGACAACCCCCTCGCGGGTCTGGTTGGTGGTTTTCCGGAGCAGCTCTTCGTGCTGGTGCGCTGGATGCTCGCCGCCCAGCTGTGGAAGCAGGCGCTGTTCGCGATGGCGCTGGCGCCACTGGTCGGTTTTCTGGCGTTCGATCTGGAACTGTTTCCGCGAGCGGCGACGGCGCTCAACGGGGTGACGGTGAGGTTCGGCACCGCGTTCCTGCTCTTCATCAACCTGCTGGTACCCCCGGTCGTGGCGCTGTCGGTATTCGTCGGCATCGTGAGCAACAGCGATTTGGGTGCGGTGAGGCGCGTCGGGCTCACCGCCATCGCCACGTATGCCTGCACGACCGTATTGGCGGTCACCCTCGGCGCGGTGCTCGCCTCGGTGCTGATGCCGCTCGCTACCGCGATGGTGGATGCCAGGCTCATCGCGGCCACGCTGGCATCGGCGGGCGAGCTGCCGGTGACGACCGGCCCGCCGGGCCCGATGGCCATCCTCCGCGAGATGATCCCACGGGGCAACCTCATCAACCCGTTCCTGGAGGGCAACCTGCTCCAGATCATCACGATCGCGGTCGCGGTGGGCGTGGGCACCATGGCCATCCTCAACATGGCCGAGGGCGCGATGGTCGAGGGAGCCAGGTTGGCGGTGCGGATGGCCGAATACGGCATGGGCCTGTTTCTCCGGCTGCTGTCGTGGACCATGATCCTGGTGCCGTTCGCGACGTTCGGCTTCATGTTCGATGCGATCGTCAAGCAGCGGAGCGTGACGGCCATGTTCGCCATGATCGGTTTCGCGCTGGCGATCTACATCGGCCTGCTCACGCCGATGATCTTCTACGCCGTGGCAACCAAGCTGATGCGCGGGATGACACTGCGGCAGATTACGCGCGCCGTACGTGAGCCGTTGCTCATCACCTTCTCCACCGCCAGTTCGTCCGTCGCGATGCCCTACACGATGAAGGCCGCCGAGGAGAACTTTGGCGTCGCCCCGGAGATCGCGCGCACCACCGTGCCGCTGGGCGCCACCGTCAACATGGACGGCACCAGCGTGTATCAGGTCATGGCGATTGTGTTCCTGATTTCGCTGTTCGGCGAGTCGGCCGGCGTCACCGTGACGGTCGGCACGCTCGTCAGCATCGCCGCGTTGATCGTGCTGTACTCGGTCGGCACCCCCGGCGTCCCTGGCGGCAGCGTGAAGGTGATTCAGGATGTGCTCACGCTGTTCGGTATTCCGCCCGGGGTGATCGGCATCATCCTGCCGATGGATCGTTTGCTGGATATGTCGCGTAGCGCGGTGAACGTCTGCGGCGACCTCTTCACGGCCGGGGTGACCGACCGGCTGTGCCGGCGCGAAACCGACGGGGCCGGAGTCGAGGTCGAGCAAGAGACCTGATCGGCTGCGACGACGTGGTGGCGTGAGACGCTATTTGCTATCGTGGACCGCACGGCGCGGAAGATCGACGCGCAACGTCGCGCACGGATTCGACCGAGGACGGTCCGAGCCTCGGTGCGGGTAACGACATGAGCATCGCTGCGATCATCATCCTCTTCATCCTTCTCCTGCTCTTCCTGTGGTGGTGGTTGACACGGGGGTCGAGCGGGCGGGTGGAAGAATCGTCGGAAGCGCAATACGCGTCCGGCTGGTCAGTGAAGAACCATGCGGATTGGACACCGTTTCCCCCAAACGCCAACCCCCTTGGGCCACCCAACAGCAACTGTACGGGCGGCGTCATCGCCGGTTCGTGGGCCCACTTCACCTTTCCGGCGTTCACGCTTCCCACGAGCGCAACGGTGGTCGGCATCCTGCTTCGCGTCAAATACAAGAGCCCGAGTGGAAGCAACACCGTGCAGTTGACCGACGGTGGGACGCTCGTCGGTAGCTCGACGTCCATCGCCTCCGTGTCCGGTGCCAGCGGGTGCGCCGGCACCACGTTTACGAGCGTGGGCAGCGACACCGACATGTGGGGCAGCACCCTCAGCGCCGCCGATTTCGCGGCCGGAGCCGTCGGGGTACGGCTCACCCAGAACGCCAACACGGTCGACATCGACGCCGTCGAGCTGACGGTGTATTCGACGTCGTAGGTGGTGCACCGATCATTCTTTTGCGGCCTGCGCAGCGTCCCTCTCCTGAGCGCGGGACCCAGCGAGCATGTTGGTCATGCCGTAGTTCCCCTCGTGGCACGCAAACTCGTAGATCAGATCTGGATTCCTCTTCATTGGGTATTGCGCAGTCCACGGACGCGTCCAGATGGTGGGATCGGTGACCGTGTATTCGTAGAGCAGTGCTTCCGGTCCGGTGCGTGTGAAGCGTTCGACCAGCGACAGGTGCTCGCCAGTACTTAGGAGTGGCCGCCCGATCTGGTCGTGTTTTCCGTTGAAGTGGATGGTTTCCACGACGAGCGTGTCGCCTTCCCAGTGGCCACGCGAGTCGCCCATCCACTGCTGTATCTGGGGCCTCACATGCCGTCGCCCATCCAGCGGAACGACGCGCACGTCGTGGTTTTGCTCGTTGAGGATGGCCACGTAGTCAGGGGTCTGAAACAGCTGGATGTTGTTGTTGTACCCACCCGTGCTGATGGGCGGGCCGGCCTTGGCGTGCTGGATGCACCGATCCCCGGCATCGAGGTCCGCCCAGATGGCGGCAGGACGCGCTCCACGACGCACGAGCGCAATGCGCTGAGCTTCAGGCGACGCGGCGAGGCGCTGCGCCTCCGCCGTCAAGGGAGGCAGTCGCCCATCAGTCGGGTCCACGATCAGCGAGGTGCGCCTCGTCCCGATTGCGGTGGTCCCTCGGTCGAGCCAGAGGTTGTTGTAAGCGCCAAGCGCCCCATCCTCCCCAACGTCAACGTTGGCACCCGCCCTGGTTCTCGAAGCGGGCCGATTCAACAGCTCTTCCTCTCTATCCAAGGTGCGTCGTTCGAGGGTCGCCGCCTCTTCCTCGGTCAGAAACTCCTTATCTCCTAACTCCTCGGGCCGTTGGAGGGGTGTGAGGGTACGGTAGTCCCACACGCCTTGGAGATCCGGATGGCCCCACGGGGTCTGCGGAGCGGTCTGGGCCGCGACTGGAATGGCTGACAACGCGGTGACCGCGATCACGGAGAACAACGCAGCGAGACATCGATGGCTCATCTGACCCTCCTCGCTCTCATCCAAGTACGCTCATGATGGACCTGGAGCCAATTGCACGCAAGGGCATTGTCAATGGTACGCTCATGATGGACCTTGCACGCAAGGGCATTGCGAGCGGAGCGCATAGCTGTGCCGGCTGGCCGGGACTCCCGTCATCCCTATTAGTAGGCACACGTCACCGCCTCCCATTCGACGAAGGCCCGTGTTCGCAGCACACGGTGATGCGTCGCCCGCAGCAGATGCCGGCCCACCCGGAAGAGATTCTGCACCACGCCGTGGACCGCGGCAAAGCGTTGCAGGTGCGCGGTCGATTTAAAGCGACGCATCTGGCGTTCCCGCTGGCGCGTCGGTTGGTGAGAGACCTCCGCCCGATTGTTCGCGTACTGGTCCGTGATGTGGACGACCGACGGCATCGCCACCCGGCACGCCGCCGAGTAGCTGCGCAGCTTGTCGGTGATGAACCGGCGCGGGACGCAGCCTTGGCGCTTCAGCAATGTCCGGAAGGACCGCGCGGCGGCGCGCCGATTCCGTCGCGACTGGACCAGGATGTCGATCAGGTCCCCGTCCTCGTCGACGGCCCGCCACAAGTACTGCTGCCGGCCTGAATCCGCACGAAGAGCTCGTCGAGATGCCAGGTGTCTCCCTGGCGGCCACGCCGACGGCGCAGCCGTCGAGCGTACTCGAGCCCGAAGGTGAGGCACCACTGCCTCACCGTCTCGTACGTCACGGTGATGCCGCGCTCGGCGAGGAGATCTTCGACGTCACGAAAACTGAGGCTAAATCGGTGGTACAACCACACAGCGTGGGCGATGATCTCGGGTGGAAAGCGGTAGCCGCGGTAGCGGAACGGCTGCTGGCTCATCCGTTCAGTCTGCCACGCGCCGCTCAACCTGACAGTGCCCGCGCGGGACCGCCAGTCGCCGTCCCTGGTCCTACACCCCGCGTGTTCGTTCCGTCGGGCACCTGAAGCTCAGGCATTGGCGGGGCCGCAAACATCCGCTGGAGGGGCGTGGCCATCCACCGCGCCCACCGGGACGCGCGGGAGACCCGGGCGCTGTCGGTGGCGATCCCCGTGTTGGCATACATCTGCCGGTACAGCTTCGAGATCAGGACGAACATCAGGCGCTCTCGCACCGTGCCGACGATGCGCGAGCGCCGCCAGATCGCGCTGAGGCGGTAGAAGTGATCCCAGGCGTACTGTGTGCCGCGTCGCACCTCATCGGCGGACATGGCCGGGTGGGGCATATAGACCTTCGGCCGAGCCGATGGTGGGATGAGCCAGTAGCGCGTCAGGGGGACGCCGTTCACGGTCGGGGCGTCGTTCACCATCTCCGCCTCCCAGCGCGTGAAGTCGACGGTGCCCGGCAGGGGGGTGAGCATGACGAACTGGGCGAACGCCACCTCGGCTCGGTCCGCGAGCGCCGCGGTTGCGGCGAAGGTGTCGGGCCGGTCGCTCGGCAAGCCGAAAATGAACGACCCGAGGACCTGCACCCCGCTGCGGCGGAACTGTTGCAGCCGGGCGACCAGTTGGTCCCCTGCGACGTTGAAGTCCTTGTAGATGTCCTTCAGGCCCTCGGCCGTGACCGATTCAACGCCGACTAGTGCGCCTCGGATTCGGGCCTGCCGCATCGCCTGGAGAAACACGGGGTCCTCGGCCGCCTCCATGGTGATCTGGGTGTAAAAGATCAGGTCCTTCGGCAACCGCGCGAGCGTGGCCATCAACTCGAAGCGTTCGACCCGAATCGCCTCGAGCTCGCGGAGCCGCTGGGGGTCCGTGCGACGGGCGGCGACCGCCAGATCCTCGAGCGTGACCGGATAGAAGTTGTCGTCCGCCAGCGCGATGACGCGGAACCCCATCCGGCGGAGCTCGACGATCTCCTGGACCACCACGTCGACGGCACGCTGGCGTGGCTCCTGGCCATCCGTGCGCCACACCGAGCAGAACGAGCAGTGCTTCGGACAGCCGCGTACCGTCTGCACCGAGGCCCACAGGTAGCGATCGCGCGGCAGGAGGTCCCACCGGGCCGGACGGAGCGCCGTCGCGTCAACGCGCCCCCCTTCGTAGACCCGCTGTAGCCCCCCCGTGGCACACGCACCCAGCACGACGGCCCAGGCGGCGTCCCCGTCGCCTTTGACGACGGCGTGCGCGCCGCCGCGCGCGAACGCTTCCTCGGGATAGAGCGTGGCGTGGATGCCGCCGTAGACGACGTGGGCTCCCCGCGCGCGCGCCAGCCGGCCCACGTGGTAGCCGCGGAGGGCGTTGGCCGTGTGAATGCCGATGCCGACGACGTCGCCTGGGCCGAGCTGGGTGGGATCAAACGGCTCGAGCGTTTCGTCCGTGAGAATCGGGTCGCCCCAGGTCGGCGGTGTCGCGGCCGCCAGCACGTACAACCAGCGCGGCGTGATGATCGCGACGCCGAACGAGACATCACTGGGATTGACGAGATGGATGCGCACCGCGACACCTCCGGACTGGACGTAGAGACGGCAACCTGACGCAGCTCGGTGTGAGGGTCACTCGCCGTCGGGAGTGGTCCTCGTCACGTCACCTCGGCAACGGGCAATTGGGCAACGGCAACGGCAACCGGTTTTCGACACGGGATGCGGGAGTCGAACGCCGCTGTCGCGCCTCGTCTTCGATGCCTGGGGGCCGCAAGGCGTCCTCACCATAGCCCAGATCTCCAGGCTGCCAACACGGTCGTGGGCTCATGCGCCTCTACGACCTCACTCCATCCCTGACACACCATACACTTGAGGACGCCTGGCCGGGGGGGGGCTGCGGGATGACACGCGCCGGCAGCGGCTCGCCCGATGGCCGCCGCGGAGCGAGGCATGGGACACCACGAGGCATCAAGGGCGCTCGCACGTCCGTGCCGGCGGAGGACGAGCCTGAGGGCCAGGTCGACCCGTCCCCGCCTCACCGGAATGCGCAGCCACGGGCCCCGTGCGCGGAGACCGTGGCGCAGAGAGCCGCCGCGCATCTGCGGAAGCATCGACCGGTCATGACGACACCCCCGCTGACCGTGCTGATCGTGCTCGCCCTGGGACTCACAGCACTGGGGCAGGACGATCCCAGCGCGCGTGTGACGCTTCGGGGGCTTACAGGCGTCAACGTGGTCATTGACGACCTGCCGCGGGCGCCGGAAGCGGAGCGGGCCGGCCTGACGCGCGCCACGGTACTCGCCGACACCGAAGCGCAGCTGCGCGAGGCGGGCGTCGGCGTGCTGACTGAGAGCGAGTGGCAGACCGCGGCGGGGCAACCGTGGCTGTTCGTCAGAGTCAGGACGCTGCGTCTCACCCCCCCCGCGCCGGTGTACGCGTATGTGATCTCGGTCGACCTGATGCAACGCACCGTGCTGGCCCGCGATCCGAGCATGGACGCGGTCGCTATGACGTGGACGACGGGAGAGACCGGCACCGTTGCTGGAGCCAACTTCTCCCGCGTACGAGAGAGCCTGCGGACCCACGTGGACACCTTCATTAGTGCCTACTGGGCGGTTAACCGGAGGCCCTAACACGCGGAGCCACCGGGTGAGTACGCTTCCGAGACCCGCCCACGCACCGGCTGGCGTACGACTCTCGTGGCGAGTTGAACCGTTACACAGAGCCTGAAGTCTCATGAACGACTCGCCCCCTACGCTTCAACCTTTCCGAAGGACGTCTCACGAATGCCTTCATACTCGCCCGGCAAGCGCGTGTCGCAGGACCAGTACGGTCCAGGAACCGTGGTCGAGAGCAACGACCGTCACACCGTGATTGATTTCGACGACCACGGCCTGCGTCGGTTCGTCACCGCAATGGTCGACCTCAAGACCAGCAAAGTTCGGCTCTTCCGGCTTTCGGGTGGCTATCTCAACACCTCGTGGAGGACAAGCGTGGGTCGCGGTAGCATCCCACCATGCAAGACCGTGACTTGTACGCCAAGCTTCTCGGCCTCGAACCGCCGTGGGAAGTCGTCGATGTGGGCCTCTCGATGGAGGACCACTCAGTGCAGGTCTTTGTGGCCCTCCGGGCGGATGCGCCGGCGCCGTGCCCGGAGGGCAGCGAGCGCTGCTCGCGCCATGACACCCGGACGCGGTCGTGGCGGCACCTGGACACGATGCAATACGAGCGCTGCTCGCGCCATGACACCCGGACGCGGTCGTGGCGGCACCTGGACACGATGCAATACAAGACCCTGCTCGTGGCGGAGATTCCCCGGATCGATTGTCCGACGCATGGCATCAGGCAGGTGAAGGTGCCCTGGGCGGCTCCCCGGTCTCGCTTCACCGCCCTCTTCGAGTGTCTGGTCATCGAGTGGCTGCAGCACGCCAGCATCAAAGCCGTCGCCGAGCTGCTCGCCCTGACCTGGGACCAGGTGGCGGGCATCATGGAGCGCGCGGTGGACCGAGGGCTCGCCCGCCGCAAGCGCTCGGTGCCCAAGGTCGTGGGCGTCGATGAGACCTCGTTCCAGAAGCGGCACGAATACGTGACCGTTGTCTGTGATCCCGTGCGGGCGGTGGTCCTCTTTGTCGCAGATGGCCGCTCGGCGGACTCGCTCAGCGGCTTCTTCGACCCGCTCACCACCGCCGAACGAGCCCGCATCGAGGCGGTCGCGATGGACATGTCGGGCGCCTACCTGAGCGCGGTCACCCGAGCGTTGGGGCCACACGCGCACGAGCGGATTGTCTTCGACAAGTACCACCTCGCCAGCCTGCTGGGCGATGCGGTGAACAAGGTCCGTCGTGACGAGCACAAAACGCTGCTCGAGAACCACGACGAGCGCCTCAAGGGCACACGGCATCTCTTCCTCATGAACCCCTGGAACATGTCGCGGGCACAGGCGGCCGAGCTAACGCAGCTCAAATCCAGCAACCTCAAGGTCGCCCGCGCCTGGGCCATCAAGGAAACGTTCATGGACGCCTTCGCGTTTCGCCAACCCCAACGGGCGGAGCGGGCGCTGAAGGCGGTGCTCACCTGGATGGCCCGCTCGCGCCTGGCACCCATGGTCCGAGTCGCACGGACCGTCCGACGACATTTCGCCGGGGTCATCAACGCCATCATCAGCGGCATCACGAACGCGACCGCCGAGGCCCTCAACTCACGCATCCAGTGGATCAAGAAACAGGCCGCAGGGTTTCGGAGCCGGGAGCGGTTCCGCAAGGCTATCTACTTCCATCTCGGAGGCCTGGACTTGTACCCGGATGAGGCACGTGCTCATGCCCACCCGAATCCCTGAAGCGCCCAAAGTTCCCGCACCATCCTGCGCGAAACAAACCAAGGCCGGCCGCGAGGGCTGAGCGACGCGTCGGCTCCGGTGACAATGTGCGTCGATCAGCCACGGTCGAGACACGGATCCTGCGCGAGGTAGACGACGCCCATCCCGCCCTGGCCCAGCTGCGAGCGGATCTCATAGGGACCGAGTTGGGCGCCGGGGGAAAGCGTCATGCTGGGAGGGGGCGATTATAGCTGCGGGCGCGTGTCCCCGAACCTGCAGGTGTGCGACGGTAGAGAACCATGACGAAAGCTCAGGCGCTCTCGTTCGTGCGCGTCCACGGTGTCGTGCTGGAGTCAGCCGCGGGGCCCGTCCCGTCGCTGGCTGCGGCGATTGTCGGCGAGCCGATTCGCGGGAGCTGGTGGGGACACCCGCAGAGTCACCAGGTCTTCGTGATCACGCGGGCGGTGCGAGCAGCCGAGCCCATCCTGGTCTGCCGGCTCGTGCATCGAAAGGTCACCTTTGTCCATCGCCGGCTGTGGCCCGCGGTGGTGCGCGTCGCCGACCGGTTTCCGCCTACACATCTGTCCAGAATCGCCGAGATCCATGCGCCGATCGGGCAGCACCGCGTTGAGGAGACGCCGTTCCCCGACTGGGTCCCACCCGCGGTGCTGGCGGAGGGCGCGGTGCTCTCGACACAAGCGGCGCGCCGGGCACTCGGGGCATGGGTCCCAGAGCGGTAGCCCTCCTATTCGGCGACTTCGCCCTTGTTGCCCTTGCCCTTCAATTCGCTGTCGTGGTCGGCGAGGAAGGCACGAATGTCGTTGATGGCATCGAGCAGCCGGGCCCACTGTTCCTTGTAGAGCGTCACCGGGAAGCGCCCGAGGCGGTCACCGTCGGTGAGGGCCATGCGTCTTCGTCCGCGACGATCCGCGTTAGCTGTCACGCTGTCCCGGCGCCAGGCTCAAGACCGCCTCCCGTTCAGAGCCGAATAGCCGGAACACCTTCGTCAACTGGGCAATCGTCATCAGCCGCGCGACCCGCTCCGTGAGGTTCGCCAGATGCAGGGTGCCCCCCTGCTTCCGCATGGTCACGAACCCGCTGACGATCTCGCCGAGACACGTGCTGTCCATATACGACACCGCCCCCAAGTCCAGCACCAGCTTGCGCTGACCCGCGTCGACCAGCGCCTCGACGCGACGCTTCACCGCGCCAAAGTTCTCGTCCCGCGTCATCCGGCCGGACGGCGCCAACACGGTCACATCGCCGACGACACGTTCATCAAGCTGCATCACCCGGCCCCGCGTAGTCCTCGCCAGGATTTCCGCCACAGCGCGGCGCGTTCCCTCGTGAACGGGTTGGTCCAGATCGGACGCCGGTTGCGCCGTGCTCGCCGGGCGTGTGCGACCACGTCCACGTTCGCGCTGAGGCGCACGATTCGACCGCCGTCACGCGTCGTCCGTCACCCGAGGTCGCCGATGAAGGGATCATCCTAGTGCACCGCCGTTGATATAAGGTCAAGCATGTGATCTAATGCGTGTGTGGCACACACACACCACGTCAGAACGACACGTAAACAACAGAAGATGCTGGAAGCCCTTGTCGCGCGCGCGAAGGAGCCAGCCGGGTTGGTGCGCCGCGCACGCGTCATTCTCTTGAGTGCGGCTGGCGAAGGACGTGGACATTGCGTCGCGGCTCGACCTGTCGCCGGAAGCGGTGTCGCGGATCCGGCGCCGCTTCGTGCGGGAGGGTGTTGACGGGCTGTTTGACCGTCCGAAGTCCGGCCGCCGGGTGCCGTGCCAGCCGACACTGTTGAGGAGATCGTGCAACTCGCGCTGTCGCCCCCGCCCGCCGGGCGAAGCCGGTGGACGACCCGTCTCCTGGGCCACGCGGTCGGGTTCACGAGCGGCTGTGTGTCCGACGTCCTGCGAGCCAACGGCGTCAAGCCACACCTCACCCGAGTGAGTCGAGATCCGGCATTCGCGGCCAAGGTCACGGATGTCGTCGGTCTGTACCTCCGCCCGCCGGAACACGCGATTGTGCTCAGTGTCGACGAGAAGACGTCCATCCAGGCCTTGGAGCGTACCCAACCGCCGCTCCCCTTACGAGCGGGCCGCGCCGTGCGGCACACGCACGACTATCGGCGGCACGGGATCGTCGATCTCTTCGCCGCCCTTGAGGTCGCGACCGGAAAAGTGACCCACCGCTTCAGCACCAGCCATACGGCGACGGACTTCCTCCGGTTTATGAAGAAGGTCGTCCGCACCTATCCGGGCCGTCAACTCCATGTCGTGCTCGACAACTCTTCCACGCACAATACGGAGGACGTGCGCGCCTGGCTCGCCGGCAACCCGCGCGTCCACTTCCACTACACCCCAACGAGCGCGTCCTGGCTGAACCAGATCGAAGGCTTCTTCGGAATCTTGGCCAAACAGTCCCTGTCGCTCACCGACTTCGCCTCGAAGCGGGCGCTACAGGATCATCTCGTCGCTTACCTACGCGCCTGGAACCGGCACCCTACGCCCTTCGAGTGGACCAAGCCGGGATGCTTGATCGCATATCAACGGCGGTGCACTAGTCGAGCCGCAGAGGGGTTCGAGGCTAGGTGCTGCGCTTCAACACATCTGCAAGGCCAGCGAACGGCTTGTAGGTTGACGTGGGTTCTCGCTCTTCGCTGGGGGTCTCGGCCCGGTGTGCGTCCGCCACCTCGTTCCGCGCGTGCTCATTCTCGTGACAGTAAAGACACAGTAGCTCCCAGTTGTTGCCATCGGGCGGATTGTTGTCGTGGTTGTGGTCCTTGTGATGGACAGTCAACTCGCGAAGCCTTTTGCCGCTGAACTCGCGACCGCACCGCGCGCAGATCCAGGGGAATATCTTCAGCGCTTGCTCCCGATAGGATTTCTCCCGCTGATCGCGATAGCGCTGAGCTTCGACAACAATGGGGTCTCGGCTGTCGCTCGCGGCTTCGGTTCCTTTGGATGACACAGACCCTCACTCAAACCCTGATCTGAATCGCCCCGGGTTCTCCGGAGAGCTCATTAGTTGACTCCGGCCATTGTGGCTGGCGCTTCTTGTGCCCGATAGTACTGCTGTTCGTACTCGGCCGGTGGCACGTCGCCGATCGACGTCAAGAGCCGCCGGTTGTTGAACCAGTCCACCCATTCGAGCGTCGCAAACTCCACGGCCTCGAGATGCCGCCACGGGCCGCGCCGACGAATCACTTCGGTCTTGTACAGCCCGATCACCGACTCAGCGAGGGCGTTGTCGTACGAGTCACCCACGCTCCCCACGGACGGCTCGATGCCCGACTCGGCCAGCCGGTCCGTGTAGCGAATGGAGAGATACTGACCACCCCGATCGCTGTGGTGCACTAACCCGTCAGGTGCCGGCCGCGCATACAGGGCTTGCTCCAACGCATCAAGGGCGAGGTCGGTACGCAAGGAGCTGGAGACGCGCCAGCCTACGATGCACCGGGCAAAGACATCGATGACGAACGCCACGTAGACGAAGCCGCGCCAGGTCGCCACGAAGGTGAGGTCCGCCACCCAGAGTGCGTTGGGGCGCGTGGCCACAAACGTGCGGTTGACCAGGTCGGCCGGCCGCGGGGTGGGGTCAGGACAGGTCGTCGTGGCGAACGCCCGGCCCCGAACGGCGCCCCGCAGGCCCAGCTCCCGCATCAGGCGTTCGACGGTGCACCGGGCCACGGCGATCCCCTCACGGTTCAACTGGCGCCAGACTTTGTACGCGCCGTAGACCGCGAAGTTCTCGTCGCGCACGCGACGGATCTGATCCTTCAACCACGCATCGCGCTGCGCGCGCCCCGATCGCAACCGGGGATTGGCCTGCCACGCTTTGTGCGCGTAATACGTCGACGGAGCAATCGGCACCACGGCGCTGATCGGCTCGACCCCGTACGTTTCCCGCTGCGCATCAATGAAGGTCACCATTACCTCGGTCGGCGGTCGAGCTCCGCCTGTGCGAAATACGCTGACGCTTTCCGCAGGATCTCATTCGCCCGCCGGAGCTCGCGGATCTCACGCGCCTGCTCCTTCAGCACGGCCCGCTCGTCCGTCGTCAGCCCCGGACGGCGTCCCTGATCCCGCTCGGCTTGGCGCACCCAATGCCGCAGCGTCTCCGACGTGCAGCCGATCTTCTCGGCCACGGATCGGATCGCGGCCCACTGCGAGTCGTGCTGGTCTTCGTGCTCAAACACGAGCCGCACGGCGCGGTCCCGTACTTCTGGTGAGTACTTCCTCGGTCTTCCCATGGACTCCATCCTCCCAAGATATGGGGAAACCCGGGGCGATTCAAAGACGTCGCCAACTGGCAGCTAGAGCGACTTGAGCGCAGCAGTGTCGGAAGACTGGACGGGGATTGGATCAGCGGCGCGGCGCTCGACGTACCGCGGCTAAACCAGGGGTCGCCCGAAGACGGGCGATGGCAATAGATGCCGTATTCGCTCAACGACAAGTTGGTGATCGCTGTCGCGTCGAGCGCGCTGTTCGATCTGACTGAGTCAGACGGTGTCTATCAGAGCCGCGGCGTTGACGAGTATCGCAAGTTCCAGCGAGAGCACGAGAGAGAACTTCTCCAACCAGGGGTCGCTCTTGCTCTCATCAAGAGACTGTTGGCGCTGAGCGGAAGCGACGACAGCGACCGTTTCGTCGAAGTCATTCTGCTCTCCCGCAACGACCCGGACACCGGCCTCCGCGTATTCAACTCAATCCAGCAGCACGGAATCGACATTAGTCGCGCTGTCTTTGTGAGCGGCCGCGATCCTTTCAGGTATCTCGCCGCGTTCAACGCGGCGCTCTTTCTGTCGGCGAACCTAGACGACGTGAGGAAGGCCATCATGGCAGGTGCTCCGGCGGGCCGAGTGTTCCCTACGGCCTTTGTTGATGATCCATCGCAGCCCGAACTGCGGATAGCGTTTGACTTCGATGGAGTTATTGCCGATGACTCTGCCGAGGCGGTCTTCAAATCCCGTGGATTGGAGGCGTTCCTGAAGACCGAGCAGGACAAGGCTTCTATCGCTCACCCGATGGGGCCGTTGCATCGGTTCTTCTCGGAGGTCTCCAAGCTCCAGGCGCGCGAGCGGCACAAGAAGGCAGCGGATGCCGGATACAGGCCGAGAATCCGCATTGCGATCGTTACCTCCCGAAACGCGCCGGCGCACGAGCGTGTCGTCACAAGTCTGCGTGAATGGGGCATTCAGGTCGACGAGGTCTTCTTCCTTGGCGGGATCGACAAAGCGAAGGTGCTTGAAGTCTTTGAACCTCACATTTTCGGTTCCTCTCAGGGATCGGTGCAGCTTTGGCCGGTTCCATGGCTAATAAGTCAAGCATTGTCATCGACTTACGTGGCTGGAGAACACCGTCTGTATCTGGAGAGGAACTGCAGGCTCTCGGAAAGTCCGGCCCACGGTACACGGCGGAAATCGCGAGGGGCCTGCCAGTGCCAAGGGGCTGAACAGTCAGCGAGGGTTCGGCCCAGCGGTAAAACGTCGGCGAAAGTCCAGGCCGCGTTCCACGAGTGTTCATGGTTCGTCGCCCTGTAAATGCCAGCGCCTCAGCACCTTGAGGTGGGACCGGCTGCCGTCGAGCAGGCCCCCCACCAAAAGCGGGGCCCGCGCAGGCGGCCGTCGACTGAGCGATAGACGACTTCACCGCTGATTCGCGGGCACGAACACATCCGCAGCCTCTTTCCACGGCGTGGCTGACCTGCTGGGGGCTGAATCGTGCACACATTTGTGTGAGGAACCACATTTTCTTCGACGACCAAGCGTCGCACATCGAAGGGACTGCGAGCGTGACACCGTCCGTGCATATACCCTTCGGTATAGCGAACGAAGCCGTGGAAGTGCTGAGGAAGCTTGACGCTAGAGACACGCGCGGGAGCGAATGAGCGGTCCGGCAGCAGCCAAGACGAGGCTCGAGAAGGCATGCCCGAAAAACGCGGCGGGGTACGCGTCAGAAACATCCCTTTTTTGACACAGCGAGCGGCGCGGTCAGGCGGCAACGATTTGCCAGCGTTTTGGGGCGAAAATCCCACCAGTTTCAGGCGGGTTTTTGAGACAGCCGCCGGTACAGCGTTGACACCGAGACGCCAAGCCGCGACGCCGCCTCCCGCGAGGTGAGCCCCTCCACGGCGGCGAGTTGGTCACCGGTCAGCCTTACTCGCGGACGCCCGAGCAGTCGTCCTTCAGCCCGGACCCGCTCCAGACCCAATTTGACGCGCTCGGCTATCCTGGCGCGCTCGAACTCCGCGTTATGCAGTGCACCGCATAACGCGGATTATGTGGAGTTCGAGATTATGCTGAGTGACACCGCTGGAGCGCAGGCTTCCTGGGCATTCCAGCGGTGTCGCACTCCGCATTATCCCGGGCCTTGCAGCGATGCGATCAGCGCGTCAGGTGCCTTGAACCGGCCCGGCAGGATGCGGCGATCCACTACTTGATTGGATCCGTCACTCAGCATAATCCCGAACTCTACATAATCCGCGATG
Source organism: Vicinamibacterales bacterium (assembly GCA_965197395.1). Classification (GTDB taxonomy): domain Bacteria; phylum Acidobacteriota; class Vicinamibacteria; order Vicinamibacterales; family UBA8438; genus CAZYFH01. The sequence goes on from OZ240205.1 coordinate 541,052, forward strand.
GCCCCGAGGATGTGCATCTGGAGTCGTCCGGCGGGCGTCGTGGCGTCGATCCCTTCGGCGAGCGACACGAACGCGATCCCGAGCGCCTGAAGCTCTTCGAGGAACAAGATGAGATGGCGCAGGTTGCGCCCGAGTCGATCGAGGCGCCAGCACACGAGCACGTCGAACCTTCGACGCTTGGCGTCTCGCAGCAGCCGGTCGAGCGCCGGTCTGCTGTCCGTCGATCCGCTCACGCCGTTGTCGACGTATTCGTGAGCTGTCCATCCGCGCTGCGCGATGTAGCGACGAAGCTCGCTGAGTTGGTTCTCGGTCGTCTGCTCGAGCGTCGAGACGCGCGCGTAGACGGCTGCTCGTTGTTGTTGTGGGCGTCGGGTCATCCTGGCCTCCTTGGCGTTCATCGCGCCCAGTGAGGCCGGCGGGGGAGGGCTACTAGAATGGGGCAGCCCGATCCGCCGGTCTGGTCGGTGGACTGGGTCAGGCCCTGCGCCGCGTTCCAGCGCGACGTGGGGCCGCTTTCAGGTCAAGAGTAACGCAATCCAATCAGGATCCAAATACCGTTCGCGGGAGCGTACGAACGCCGAACGCGGGCCGTGCGCCTCTGTGCCTTGCCTGAGCGTGCCCCAGTCCCTCGATTCGCGTCAGGTGGCGTTTGAACGTCACACAGGGCCAACCTCGTAATCCGCAGCGAGCATCTGAGTACAACGGGGGGCCGGTCGCGCCGTTCGAGGTTCGGATCACGCGGTAGGCCATTGGTGGCCGCCAGCTCGCAGCGCCTCACCTTCCTAGCAGTCCGTGGTGAAAGCGCCGCGTTGCACCGAGACCGTCGAGGCGCCCGCCTCACAAGGCGCGAAGAGGGAGAATACCGGGAGTATTTGACCGATGAGCCACGCAGCGAGGCGGGATGCGTCGGCGGTCGAATGCAGCGGGGCTTTCACCACGGGCTGCTAGTGTCCTGTAACAGAAATAAGTAAACGGTTTATGGTGCCTCGACGTATTCCTCGCAGGAGGTGCACGTGAGAGGTCCTGCTCCGGTGACAGTGACCGTCAGTGACGACGAACGGCAACGGCTCGACTCGTGGGCCCACCGGTCGCGCAGTGCCCCGCAGGTGGCGCGGCGCGCCCGCATCATTCTGGCGTGTGCCGCCGGCCGCTCGACGACGAGCATCGCCAAACGGTTCCACGTCTCGCGGACCACGGTGTGCAAGTGGCGCACACGCTTCGTGCGCGATCGCCTGGAGGGACTGATCGACGAACCGCGTCCGGGCACGCCTCGGCGGATTACCGATGCGCAGGTGGAGCAGGTGGTGATTGCAACCCTGGAAACCACGCCTCGCGGGGCGACGCAGTGGAGCACGCGCGATATGGCGAAGGCGACGGGCCTGAGTCACATGACCATCCAGCGCATTTGGCAGGCGTTTGGATTGCAGCCGCATCGCAGCAGCGTGCGGATTTCCCGCACTCCGCTTACCTGCCGGCTTCCCGTCAAGGGCTATGGGACCTATCGAGTGGCACCCGCTGTCAGCGGGGGGACCACACGACGGACTCGGTACGCGTTGAACAGACCGAGCACGTCATACACCCACCGCCGACTCCACCGGTGCCACCCAAAACCCTGGCGGTTCCGGGCACGCATCAAATGACGCCGAACCTTCTTCTCCACCCAGCTTTTCACAAACGAGAAGCACCGGCTCGAGTGCCCGACGGCGAAGTAGGTGACCCATCCCCGTAGAACCGGGTTGATGAGAGTCACCACACGGTCGATGGGCTGGGACCGATGGCGTCGGAAGATGTCCTTCAGCTTACGCAGGAGCGCTGTACGGGCTTTCACCCGCGGCGTGTAATGCGCTCGCCACGTGCCAGTACGGCTGCGAACCCGACGGAACGCGAAGCCGAGGAATCCGAAGCTGTCCCCACGGGCCAAGTCGATGGTCTGACTCTTCTCCTCGTTGATCGTGACCTGGAGGTTGGCGAATTCCTCCCGGAGGCGTCGGTCCACGGCCGTGAGCAACCAGTCATGCCGGCGGTAGGCATCCACCAAGATCACGAGATCATCGGCGAAGCGCGCATACTCGAGGTATGTGTACTTCCCGTTCCGCGTGACCTCCTTGGCGCGCTCGAGCATCCGGTCCACCTCGTTGAGGTAGAGGTTGCTGAGCAAGGGTGAAATCACCCCGCCTTGGGGAACGCCCTTCTTGCCCGACGCCTTCAGCATCAGCTTCACCAAGCCCAGCACGTCCGCGTCGTTGACCCGTCGAGCCACCTTCGCCAAGAGCAGGTGGTGCCGCACATTGTCGAAGTAGGCGGCAAGGTCCACGTCGATGATCCTGTCATGGGGATGCCTCCTTGCGCTGGGCCAGACCCTCCAGAATGTCGTCCAGCGAGAATCCGTAGGACGAGCCCCGAGCCAGCAGGTCGGTGATGATCTGGTCGAGCATGCGCTGTCGCTCACGCGGATCGAGCGGTGGACGCTTGCGATTGACGAAGGTGCCGGAGCCCTGCTGGGTCCTCAAGACCTGCTCGATCTCGAGCTGCCGATAGGCGCGCACTACCGTATTGGGATTGACGGAGAGATCCACCGCGAGCTGGCGGACGGTGGGCAGCTGATCCCCGGGCGTGAGCCGGCCACGAGCGATCGCGAACTTCACCTGCTCGATGACTTGCCGGTAGTAGGGAACGCCGCTTTGCGTGTCGAGGTGGAATCTCAAGGGTCGGCTCGTCGTTTGTTCTATTCATCTATAATACTAGAACACTAGCACGAACCTGTCAAAACGAGCGGTATCGGACGGCAATCGTGCCGGTCGGCACCGTGAAATCGCGCCTCCACCGCGCGCGTCGCTTCTTGCGAGACGCGCTCGAGACAGAGGGAGTTTCAAGATGACACACATCAATCGGGCAACCCCGGAATCCCCTCGGCCCTCACTGAGAGAGATGCAGCGGCGCCTGGCGACGGAACTCTCGGTCCATACTCGGGTTCGGTACGCCCTGCTGCTGCTCTTCAACCTGGCGGTGGCGGGTGTCGTCGGGGCCCTCTGGATCACCGAACCGAGCCTGCCGACACGCACCAGCGTCGCCTTCGCAGTGATCGTCTTCGCCGCCCTTGTCTGGGCCGTGCTCTTGGCATGGACACTCAGTCGCCGCAAAGTCCTCCTGACCAAGCACCGGGTGATCACAGCTCGAGTGGCGGTGGTCTTTTCGACGGTGTTCACGGTCGGCGCGCTCGCGCTCGCGGCGAGCAGCCCCACCCTACGTCAGGTCGGTCTGGCCGCCGGAGGCCTTGGAGCCGTTCTGCTCGCAATGGCCCTGTTCCTGTGGCGGCGCGCGGTTCGTCGCTACGAACGACTCCTAGATCGCACGAAGGAGTTGGAGCGTGACCTCGCCTCCACCTCACCAGGTCCCCACTTGTCCTGCTAATCTTCATCGGCGGGGGCTCCGTCTTGACGCGTGCCGAGACTGTCGCCCACCTCCGCACCCGAGCGCCTATCGAGATGCGAGTGTCCAACACTCCCGTCTCTGGAGAGGGTTGGGGTCCCGTCGAGCGATCACGCGCTGCGTCGTCTGAGTGACGTGTCGTCGACCGCGCGTCGGCATCGATGGCGGGTGGCAGATCGGCCGATGTGATCCGTGTCTGACACCGTTTACCCGAAACGGTGGTTCGCTCTCAGTTGGCCCTGGAACGCCCCTGTTTCCGGGCCTGATCGCCGATGTGGGCGTCACCGTTTCCCCGGATCGCGCGACGACGCGCGATATACAGCTAAAGGTCCTCTTCCGGGTCGCCGTCGGAGGAGGTGAGTCCGAGGTGCTGACCAGCCCCGACGCTGAGCGGGGCGAAGGCAGCCACGCCTGGCCAGACATCCTGCCGGGTGGCCGAGCGGTGCTGTTTACCGTCCTTCCGCCAAGTGGCTCGGTCCAGGCCGGGCAGATCGCGCTCCTGGACCTGGATACCGACGTCCGGCGGGTCCTCATTCCCGGCGGCAGCCACCCACGATACGTCCCCAGCGGGCATATCGTGTACGGCGTCGATGGAACACTGCGGGCAGTCGGATTCGATCTCGAACGCCTAGAGGTGACGACCGACCCGGTTCCGGTGCTCGACGGTGTCATCACCAAGCCGAGCGGTGCTGCTGACTTTAGCGTGTCGCGTGACGGTTCGTTGGTGTACGTGCCGGGCGCGGCCGTCCAGGGCGCTGGGTCAAGCACTCTGGTCTGGGTCGACCGGGAGGGGAACGAGACGCCGCTCGACCTGCAAGAGGAGCGCAGTTACGGAACCCCACGTCTGTCGCCTGATGGGGAGCGGCTCGCAGTCACCGTTGAGGATCAGAACGTCGACGTGTGGGCATCTGAACTGGCGCGTGGGACGCTCAGAAGGCTGACAACAGACCCCTCCGTCGACGCCAACCCGATCTGGACACCGGATGGCGAGCGAGTCGTGTTCGCGTCCCAGCGTGAGGGATCGTCGGGATTGTTTTCGATGGCCTGGGACGGCACCGGTGACACGGAACAGTTGATGACGATCGAGGGTACCCAGAGTCTTCGACCCCACGCCTGGTCACCCGATGGGCACTTACTCTTTGAGTATCGCGCCGCACAAGGCACCTCGCAGGACATCGGGATGCTGCCCGCGGACGGAGACGGGGCGTGGGAGTCGTTGCTCGACACGGACGCCAACGAGTTGGCACCGGCTGGGGTGCAGGGGCACGAGCCGACTCTTGCCAAACTTGGTGTGCCGAATCCGCAGGACGCCGTCGGGTAGGACATCGTCGAGCCGGAGGTCTAGGGCCTCCGACACACGGAGGCCCGTCGCCGCGATCAGCCCCAACAGCGTCGCGTACACCGATCGCCGAAGGGGATACGTCCGGCGGAGACGCCCCGCGGCGTCGACGAGCGCGGCGATCTCCTCCCGCGTGTAGATATAGGGCAACGGCCGCACGACGGGGACGCGGAACAGGGTGGAGGGCGGGATCTCGTGGGCCGGATCCTCGGCGTGGACAAACCGGGCAAACTGCGCGACCCGCCCCAGCCGGGTGTGCCGGGCGCCCGGTGACGGGGCTTCGGCGGCCCAGGCCACGGCGGTGGCCGCCCGGACCTGCGTCTCGCCTCGAGCCGTGGCGAACCGTGCGAAGGCACGGCCCCAAACCGGGCAAACTGCGCGACCCGCCCCAGCCGGGTGTGCCGGGCGCCCGGTGACGGGGCTTCGGCGGCCCAGGCCACGGCGGTGGCCGCCCGGACCTGCGTCTCGCCTCGAGCCGTGGCGAACCGTGCGAAGGCACGGAGGTGCGCCGACGCATCGTGCAGGGTGTAGCCGAGCGCGCGGCGAAGCGCCAGGTAGCGTTCCACGGGGGCGGTCAGCATGATCGCCTCCCTGGCCACGGTTGGGCGATCTCCGACAGCAGGGCGACGTCGACTTTGGCGTAGTGAGCGGTCGTGCGCGGGGAGCGGTGACGGAGGACCGCCCCGACGCTCGCGAGCGACGCCCCCTGCCGGAGCATCGCCGTCGCGGCGGAATGGCGCAGCACGTGCGCGCCGTTGATCGGGGCCGTGATCCCGGCACGGGACAACGCACTGCGCACGATGTGGGTCACCGACGCCCGAGACAACGGGCCGTACGGTGCCACGACCGTGGTGAACACCTGGGGCCCCTCGAGCGGTCGCCGACCCCGCCGGAGGTAGCGCAGTAGCGCGGTGCCCACTGCCTGCGGTAGCTCAGCAGATCGGCAAACGCCTTCGGTGATGGGGTTGCCATCGTGACCTCCTTGGTCGGAGGCCAACGGTCTGAGGGATCGGCAGTAGGATCCCGGCAGGCCGTCAGCCGTGTATGCGGTTGACGGTTTAGGGGCGTTGGCCCGGCCCCACCAGGCCAGCGTCCCGCTACTACGTACGAACTATCGCTTCCGTGTTCCCCCCTTCTTCAGCCTGTAGCCCTTCGACGCGAGCCAGAGCCGGACTCCACGTCGGACTTGTTCGCTCTCGCTGACCCCGTCCCGCTCCTTGATGACCTTCAGCCCAGCCGACAGCTCCGGTTCGAGGTAGAAGCTGTGCATCTTGCGGTTCGGGTACCTGTCCATGACAGTGACGTATATATATCACTATATTATATTCAGCCGGTTAAGCGATCCTCTCGAGTGCGCGTGGACTGCAAGGATCCGACTGCCCTACCCCCAGGGGTTAGCGTTGGGCGGGAGTCCCGTTTCCTCGCGCGCAGAGGGATCGTGGACGGCCTCGCTCGTCGGCATGGAGTTTTCGGAATCACCCGATCCGCGACTTAGGGGGCATCCGACGTCCGTGTGCCGACCCAGCGCGAGTGCTCCGACCCCCAGATGCGGGACGTAGTGCGCCGGGGAGACTCGTGTCTGACATCGCCCCCGTGCGTCGTAGCACGCCTCCGGTAACCGTGCCCGCCAGCGTCGAGCGCAGGTCGCCGTCACACTTGTCGCGGCGCCCCAGTGGGCAGCGAGGTAGTTCGCTCGATGCTCGGCTGAGCTCTTGACGATCGGGCCCGTCAGTAGGTTGGTTGGTCCACTGCTAGGAAGGTGAGGCGCTGCGAGCTAGTGTCCCGTAACAGTGGTTCGCGAACAGTTGTCATGCTGGGTGTGCAGCCAGCGTTCGCCGAGCAAACCGGGCGATGCTCGCGAGGATGTCGTCGGCACTCTTGGTCCAGACGAACGGCGTCGGTTGCTCATTGGTCACCTCGATGAACTCTTGGATCGCGCGTTTGAGGGCCGCGACGCTCCGGTGGGCGCCGCGGCGAAGCTGCTTCGTCGTCAGCGCCGCGAACCAACGTTCGACCAGGTTCATCCAGGACCCATAGGTCGGTGTGAAGTGCAGGTGGACCCGCGGGCGCTTGGCCAACCAGCGCTGAATGATCGCGGTTTTGTGCGTCCCGTAGTTGTCGACGATCAGGTGCACGTCCAGGTCGGCGGGGACGTGCGCGTCGATCGCATCGAGGAACCTGCGGAACTCGATCGAGCGATGCCGCTGGTGCATTTCGGCGAGCACCTCGCCCGTCTTGACGTCGAGGGCCGCAAACAGCGAGGTCGTTCCGTGCCGCCGATAATCATGCGTGCGCCGCTCGGCCTGCCCGGGTTGCATCGGCAGCAGGGGGGCCGTCCGATCCAACGCCTGAATCTGCGATTTCTCGTCCACGCAGAGCACAAGGGCATGGTCCGGCGGATTCACGTACAGCCCGACGATATCGCGCACCTTCTCGACCAGCTGCGGGTCTGGCGACAGCTTGAAGGTCTCGCTGCGATGCGGCTGCAATCCAAACGCCTGCCAAATGCGCTGGATGGTCATGTGACTCAGGCCCGTCGCCTTCGCCATATCGCGCGTGCTCCACTGCGTCGCCCCGCGAGGCGTGGTTTCCAGGGTTGCAATCACCACCTGCTCCACCTGCGCATCGGTAATCCGCCGAGGCGTGCCCGGACGCGGTTCGTCGATCAGTCCCTCCAGGCGATCGCGCACGAAGCGTGTGCGCCACTTGCACACCGTGGTCCGCGAGACGTGGAACCGTTTGGCGATGCTCGTCGTCGAGCGGCCGGCGGCACACGCCAGAATGATGCGGGCGCGCCGCGCCACCTGCGGGGCACTGCGCGACCGGTGGGCCCACGAGTCGAGCCGTTGCCGTTCGTCGTCACTGACGGTCACTGTCACCGGGGCAGGACCTCTCACGTGCACCTCCTGCGAGGAATACGTCGAGGCACCATAAACCGTTTACTTATTTCTGTTACAGGACACTAGCGGCCACCAATGGCCTACCGCGTGATCCGAACCTCGAACGGCGCGACCGGCCCCCCGTTGTACTCAGCAACCAGTAGGAAGTACTGGGTCTATCCGGGTTTCCCAACGCCATTTTGGGGCCTTTCGGGGTTTTTCGTGGGTGATTTGATTGGAAAGGCCCTGTGGGAGCTCGTGGAAAACGCACAGCGTTTTCCAAGGCACGGTGGGCGCGTTCTGTGCGTCCACGGCGCCGTCAGCTTCCACAGGGCCCGTCCGTGCGCGACAAGATGGCTCCCAGGGAGGGGGCCCATGCGTGATGTCGAACTGGACCGCTGCGTCCTCGGACTGCAGTCGACCGGCGAACAACTATGTTCGCGTCAACACCGTCGACCTGTACACGCCGAACGCTCGATTTACCCCGGAAAGACTGGGATATCAGGTGCTTACGCTATTTGGGAAACTCGGATATAGCCGAAGTACTGACCCGCGGGCAGGCTGATGAGGAGACGCGGGTTCTGATCTCCGCCCGAGTCGTCGTCCGTGCTGAGGACCAGGCCGAACTCGTTGTAGAGCGCGGCCACCAGGTCGGTATCGTCGCCCAAGATGTCCAGTGTGTACTCGTTTTCCGCCACGTCCTCGTCGTCCACCAAGATCTGCACGCTGAGGATCACTTTCGTAAGGCCGTCTTCGTTAGGCTCGACAAACGGCTCGCCGGAGATCTCCAACGTCGTCAGCCCTGTCGGATCCGGGGGAGGATCTAGCATGTTCGGGACGGCCACCTCGATGGCGTCCTCGAAGAACGCGCCTTGCGCGGCGAACGGCGGCGCCGACCTGCTGCGGCTCGATCTCCACGGGGATGCCCTGCTGCCCGAGCGTCTCACGGAGCGCCTCGGCCCCATCCTCCGGAAGATCGTCGGCCACCCCAGAGTAGAGGGCACCCAGCGCGTTTCTGAGCGCCGGACGCAGGCTGCTCGCGTCGGGGACGCTCGCCAGCGCCAGGTCCTGCTGCGCCTCGCCCGCCGTCTTCTCGTCCGTAGAGGCGGCCAGCGCGCGGCTGGCGTTGGCCGAGGTGAGCTGGGTGACGGCTTCCACGTGGTCGGTCAGCTGCCGCTGCTCTTCCTGGCCGGAGACGAGGCTCACGCCGGCATTGATGATCGGCTGCCACGCCAGACCCGCCAGGAACGAGAGCACCACAATGCGCGTCGCATCGGACCGGTCGGTGTTGGACAAGACGACGATGAACGTGAGGCCGGCGACGCCGCCGAGCACAACGCACCCGAGACCGCCTGACGCCCCACCACCGACAGGTCGCCGGCATGCTCCAGCTCGGCGGCGAGGGTTTCGGCGATGCCGATGCCGATCCAGTCGTCCTCCGCGACCCCGGAGATGTTGGCAAAGACGACGACGGCGACGCGGTCGTCCGCTGTGCTTGCTGGCGCCGACTGGGCAGCGCGGACTGGTCCTGACGCGGAGAGGTGAGGCGCCGTGCCACGCTCGGCCGCCACGGCCGTCGACACCGAGAGCAGCAGGATCGTCTCAGCGATGATCATGGGGACCCGTGGAAGCGTACGGGGGTGACGTCGATGGCGTCGTCCAAGGCCAGCGCCCCGCGGGCGATCCGCGCCTTGAGCGTCTCCCCCTCGTAGTGCGCCATCACGAGGTAGAGCTGGCCGTCGGCCGTCTCGTTGATCTCGTGGATGGTGCAGATGTTCGGGTGGTCGAGGGCCGAGGCCGCCTTTGCCTCCTGGAGGAACCGTCGCTTGGCCGTGGTGTCCCGTGTCAGGTCAGGCGGGAGAACCTTGATCGCCACCTGCCGGTCCAGGCGCGGGTCATGGGCCTGGTAGACGACCCCCATGCCGCCCTGGCCGAGTTGGGAGCGGATCTCATACGGGCCAAGTGTTGAGCCAGGGGCCAGCGTCATGGGAGAGGGCCGGATCATAACCCCGGCGTGGACGGTGTGCGCGCCCCTCCACAGTACGGTGGCGTTCGGGGGATTCTTGTGGCGCCGACTCGCCACCACTCTGGCCGAATGTGGCATCGAGCCAACGCGCGCGCCGAAAGAACTACCCGGGACGGCTACTCGATGATCGCCTGCATCACGGCGTTCTGGAAGTCGGCCCGCAGGCTCCCGCCCGGCGTCTGGACCATCAGCACCGCTGCCAGCTGTTCCTTCCGGTCGACCCAAAAGTTCGTGCCGAAGGCCCCGCCCCAGCCGAAGCTACCGGTCGAGCGAGGCTGGTGGGCCTTTACCGCGTCGAGCACGACGTCCACCGTCAACCCGAAGCCCATCCCGGGCCGACCGCCCGTAGCGCCGGCCTGCGCGAACAGGTCGCCCACGTGGTTGGACCCCATCCGGTCGACGGTTCTCGGCCCAAGCAGACGCGTCCCGTCCAGCTCGCCGCCGTTCACGAGCATCTGCGCGAACCGCAGATAGTCTTCGGCTGTGGACCAGAGCCCGCCGCCCCCGGAGAACAGCGTCTTCGTCGCCAGCCAACCGGGCACCTCCCGACGCTCCAAGCCCGTGGGTGTCCGGCTGTACAGCGTCACGACGCGCGGCTTGCGGGTCTCCGTTACCACAAAGGCGGTGTCCGTCATCCCAAGCGGGTCGAAGAGCCGTTGGCGGAGGAACTCGTCGAAGGTCAGGCCGGAGGCCACCTCCACGATGCGCCCGAGCGTGTCGATCCCCGCCAGCCCGCTGTACGCCCACTGGCTTCCCGGCTGGAAGTCGAGCGGTGCGGCTCCGAGTGCAGCGCCGTAGCCGGCGAGGTTGTCGGATGGATTCCGGGGCGCTTTTCGCGAGGCCGTCTCCGCGCCCGCGCCGCCGCTCACCAGACCCGAGGTGTGGGTCATCAGATCGCGCACGGTCACCTCGCGGTCCGCCGGCACGGTATAGATCTCCGCCTCCTCGCGGTCTGAGGTGGACCTCGGGATCGCGACCTTCGTGTTGCGGAACTCTGGAATGAAGCGTGATACCGGGTCGGATAGCCGGACCTCCCCATCTTCGACGAGCATAAGGATGGCCACGCCGGTCACCGGTTTCGTCATCGACGCGATCGGGAAGATGGTGTCCTTTCGCATTGGTCTATCGGCTTCGATGTCCATCAGGCCGTGGGCCTCGAAGTGCGCGATGTGACCGCGCCGCGACACGATGGTGACGGCGCCGGAGATCTCGTTCGCGTCGATGGCACGCTGGATCACCTGGTTGATCCGGTGCAAGCGTTCGGCGGACAACCCGACATCCTCGGGCGTGCCGACCGGTACACCGGCTCCCGTCAGCGCGACGGCCAGCAGGCCGACGATCACGAACGTGACGGGAACGCGGCCGATGAAACGGGCGCGGTGACGAGGGAGTTCGGTGTTCATTGGCGATTCCTTTCCCCGGAACTTTCGACGTGGCCTCTCCGGAAGGATGCTACCCCTCTCCTCTCCGTAGGACAACGAACTTTGCGGCGGCCTGGGGGTCCGAGGGCCACGCGCCGGATCGCCGTCCAAGCCAATGGGCTGGTCCAGCCGCCCTGACGCCCCGAGCCACAACCTATAATCGCGACTCAGCCACCTGAGCCTGAATCGATGAGCCACGATCCCCCGCGCTACCGCGTCCTCGAGAGCCTGGGCAAAGGCGGCATGGGTGAAGTCCTCCTCGCCGACGACACCCAGCTGGGCCGCAAGGTCGCGATCAAGTTCCTCACCGAAGCCCTGGAAGCCGACGAGACCGCACGGGAACGTTTGTATCGGGAGGCGCGGTCGGCCGCTGCCCTCGACCATCCCTTCGTCTGCAAGATCTACGAGCTCGCCGACATCGACGGCCGCACGGGGATCGTCATGGAGCACGTCACAGGAGAGACGCTCCAGGCGCGGCTGCGACGGGCGCCGCTGTCCCCCAAGGAGGCCCTGGAGATCGCCGGCGAGGTGGCCGAGGCGCTCGACGAAGCCCACCAGCATCGCGTTGTACATCGCGACTTGAAGCCGTCGAACGTGATGCTCACGACGCAGGGCCACGTGAAGGTCATGGACTTCGGCCTCGCGAAACAGGTGCGCGTCGAGACGCCCTCCGATGAGCAGTCAACGGGGTCGCTGACCGATCCGGGCGTGCGGGTCGGAACTCCCGGGTACATGGCGCCCGAGCAACTACTCGGCGGTCAAGTTGACGAGCGCTCGGACATCTTCGCGTTCGGGATCCTGTTGTACGAGCTCTTGGCCGGTGTACATCCGTTCACGCGGGCGAGCCCCAGCGGGACGATGGCGGCGATCCTGAAGGAGACGCCGGCGCCGATCGGTCAGTACGCGAAGGACGTGCCGGAGGCCGCGCGAGTGACGCTCGACCGGTTGCTCGCGAAGGAGCCGCACCAGCGGTATCAATCGTTCGGGGACCTGCGGACCGACCTCGGTCAGTTGCTCAAAGACGCCTCTGGGCTGACGCCGGCGCCCCGAAGCGCGCCGGCCACAGCGACGACAGCCGGCGGACGCACGCCTTTCGTCGGTCGCGAGTCGGAACGGGCTGAGGCGCGCCGGTTGCTGGAGCGTGCGGTGGCCGGTCAGGGTGGCGTGTTGCTGCTCGGCGGGGAGCCGGGGGTTGGCAAGACGCGACTCGCCGAGGAGGTGCTCGCGGAGGCACGGCAGCGTGGCTGTTTGACGTTGACGGGTCGCTGTTACGAAACAGAAGGCACGCTGCCGTTTATTCCGTGGGTGGAGATCGTGGAGCGGTCGGCGCGCATCGTGCCCCGCGCGGCCCTCCGGGAGGCGCTCGGCGATGCCGCCCCGGAGGTCGCGAGGCTCGTTCCCGAACTGCGCCAGCTCTTCCCCGACCTCCAGCCGCCACTCGAACTGCCGCCCGAGCAGCAGCGCCGGTACCTGTTCAGCAATTTCCTGTCCTTCGTGGACCGGTCCTCTCGGATCACCCCGGAGGTGTTTCTTATCGACGATCTGCAGTGGGCCGACGACTCAACGCTCCTGCTGCTGCTGCACGTGGTCCAGCACGCTGCAGAGATGCCGCTGCTGATCATTGGCACGTATCGCGACGTGGACCTCAACGTTCAGAGGCCCTTCGCCGAGATGCTTGAGACGCTCACCCGCCAGCGGCTCGCTCAAAAGCTGGCGGTGGCGCGTCTCGGTGAAGCAGGCGTCGGCGACATGCTCAAAGCGATGAGCGGAGAGGTCGCGCCGTCAGCACTCGTTGCCGCCATCTACGCCGATACGGAAGGCAACCCGTTCTTCACTGAAGAGGTGTTCCATCATCTGTCGGAGGAGGGACAGCTCTTCGACGAAGACGGACAGTGGCGGACGGATCTGCGAGTCGAGGATCTCGACGTGCCGGAGGGCGTAAAGCTCGTCATTGAGCGGCGGCTCAAGCGACTCAGTGGCGAGGCGCGGCGTGTACTCACGACAGCGGCGATCGCGGGTCGCAGCATCGCCCTCGGACTCCTCGAAGGGTGCTGTCAGGTTGAGCGGCGCGTGGCAGACTGACCGCATGAGCCAGCAGCAGCGATCCCGCTACCACGGATACCGCTTTCCAGCCGAGATCATCGCCCACGCTGAAGAGGTGTTCCATCATCTGTCGGAGGAGGGACAGCTCTTCGACGAAGACGGACAGTGGCGGACGGATCTGCGAGTCGAGGATCTCGACGTGCCGGAGGGCGTAAAGCTCGTCATTGAGCGGCGGCTCAAGCGACTCAGTGGCGAGGCGCGGCGTGTACTCACGACAGCGGCGATCGCGGGTCGCAGCATCGCCCTCGGACTCCTCGAAGGGTGCTGTCAGGTTGAGCGGCGCGTGGCAGACTGACCGCATGAGCCAGCAGCAGCGATCCCGCTACCACGGATACCGCTTTCCAGCCGAGATCATCGCCCACGCGGTGTGGCTGTACCACCGGTTCGGCCTCAGTTTTCGCGACGTCGAGGACCTCCTCGCCGAACGCGGCATCACCGTTACATACGAGACGATCCGGCAGTGGTGCCTCACCTTCGGGCCCCAGTACGCTCGACGGCTGCGGCACCGGCGCGGCCGCCAGGGAGACACCTGGTATCTCGACGAGCTCTTTGTGCGGATTCAGGGCCGGCAGCAGTACTTATGGCGGGCCGTCGACGACGACGGGGACGTGGTCGACATCCTGGTGCAGTCGCGGCGCAATCGACGGGCGGCGGTCCGATTCTTCCGCAAGTTGTTGAAGCGCCAAGGCTGCGTGCCACGACAGCTCGTGACCGACAAGCTGCCGAGTTACCCCGCCGCCCAGCGAACGGTGATGCCCTCCGTGCGTCACGTCACTGCCCAGTATGCGAACAACCGGGCTGAGGTCTCGCATCAACCGACCCGGCAGCGCGAACGCCAGATGCGGCGCTTCAAGTCGGCCCGGCAGCTTCAACGATTCGCATCCATTCACGGCGTCGTGCAGAATCACTTCAGGCTCGGCCGCCACTTGCTACGGGCGGTTCACCACCGGTGGCTCCGCTCGCGAGCGTTCGCTGACTGGGATGCCGTGACGTGTCCCTGCTGAACCGACCGCGGCACCATCGCTCGGGATGGAAGTTCGGGCCGACGGCCGCTAAGTTGACAGAGCCTTCGACACCGCTTCATAGAAGCTTTGCAAGAAGATTAGAACCTTCCGCTGAATGGAGGTGCCAGATGGACCGAGCCCGCTTCCCCCTCGCGACAGTGACATCCCTACTGGTTCTGCTCGTGGTCATGGCGCCCCCAGCGCCGGCCCAGTCCCGCGTCTTCCAGTCGGAGCATGGACCGTATCGCGTGGTCACTCTGGTCGACGGACTGCAGGATCCCTGGTCCATCGCCTTCCCCCCCGGAGGCGACATGCTGGTGACGGAGAGGCCAGGACGTCTCCGGATCGTGCGTGATGGCGTGCTCCAGCCGGAGCCTGTCTCCGGCGTACCGGCGGTTCGCTATGAGGGCCAGGGCGGGCTCCTGGAGGTGATGCTCCACCCTGACTTCGAGTCCAACCGGCTCCTCTATCTCAGCTATTCGATGCCGAACGAAGATCTCAGTCAGGGCACGACGGCGGTCGCGCGGGCCAGGCTTGCGGGCAACCGCCTGGTGGACCTGGAGGAGATCTTCGAAGCGAAGGCGTGGTCCACCGGAGGAGCCCACTATGGGTCCCGGCTGGCCTTCGACCCTGAAGGGTATCTCTTCATCACGGTGGGAGACCGGGGCGTTAACCCCTTGTCCGTGGACGTCGAGCGCCACCCCGCCCAGGATCTCACCAACCACCAGGGGACCATCGTTCGCCTGCACGATGACGGTCGAGTCCCTTCGGACAATCCCTTCGTGAATCGCGCCGGCGCGCTGCCCG
Organism: Vicinamibacterales bacterium; assembly: GCA_965197395.1. GTDB lineage: Bacteria > Acidobacteriota > Vicinamibacteria > Vicinamibacterales > UBA8438 > CAZYFH01. The sequence continues at coordinate 556,060 of OZ240205.1, forward strand.
AGATCTGGAGCTATGGACACCGCAATCTGCAGGGCCTGGCCATCCACCCGGAGACCGGCGCTATCTGGGCGACCGAGCACGGCCCCCAGGGCGGAGATGAGCTAAACCTTATTCTCCCGGGCCGCAACTACGGCTGGCCCGTCATTGGCTACAGCGTGCAGTACGGCGGCACCAGGTTTCACCGGGGCACGCATCGAGAGGGGATGGAACAGCCGATCCAGTATTGGACGCCGTCCATCGGTCCCTCGGGGCTGATGATCTACACTGGCAACCGCTTCGCGGAATGGCGCGGCCACTTCTTCGCGGGAGGTCTCGACGGCCAGCAGATCGCCCGCCTGTCCATCGTGCAGGGGGCGGACGGGTATCAGGTGGAACGGTTGGAGCGGCCCGCCTTGCTGTTCGGCCTCGGCCGGATCCGTGACATCCGGCAGGGCCCGGACGGCTACATCTATGTGGCCATCGACGATCGCCGGGGTAGCGGCACGACATCCATCGTGCGTCTGGAACCGGAGGTGGAGTAGGAGACCTCGGACCAGGAACTGGAGCGCCTGGTCCCGACGAACTAATGTCGCTGTCCCGGTGCGCCGGGTGCGGCGCGCAGGTTCGTGTGGTCACCCAAGCGGGCAACGTACTGCAGCTCACCAGCTTGTAGCCTCGACCGTCGTCGGAGCGGCACCCGCCGTGCCCGTTTCCCGAGCGAGCAACCGTGTGGCGCGTCCCGCCCACATGATGCCGTTCGCGGAGCGGCGCCACTTCTCAACGGCATTGATCCACTCCGACGACTGTTTAAACGGTTCGTAGCGCCATTCTGTGCAGCCGGTGGAGCCGTGGCCCGGCGATCGGTAGAATGCGGGTGACTCTGCGTCGCTCGTTCACCGCACAACCTATGGCCCTGACCGTCGGTTCCCGGCTCGGGCATTACGACGTCACCGCCCTCATCGGCGAGGGGGGCATGGGGCAGGTGTATCGCGCCACCGATACGCAACTGAACCGCGATGTCGCGTTGAAGATCCTGCCCGACGCCTTTGCCGCGGACCCGGATCGCCTCGCCCGGTTCCAGCGGGAAGCGCAGGTGCTGGCCAGCCTCAACCACCCCGGCATCGCCCAGATCTACGGCATCGAGAAGACCGACGACACCCAAGCGCTCGTCCTGGAGCTGGTCGAAGGCCCGACCCTCGCCGACCGGATCGCGAAGGGGCCGATCCCGCTTGATGAGGCGTTGCCGATTGCGAAGCAGATTGCCGAGGCGCTGGAGGCGGCGCACGAAGCGGGCGTGATCCATCGGGATCTCAAGCCGGCGAACATCAAGGTCCGCGAGGACGGGACCGTTAAGGTGTTGGACTTTGGGCTGGCTAAGGCGCTGGAGCAGACACAGGAAGGTGATCCCAATCAGTCGCCGACACACACGGACGTCGCCACGCACATGGGCGTGATCATGGGGACGGCTGCCTACATGTCACCCGAACAAGCGCGTGGGAAGGCCGTTGACCGACGGGCGGACGTCTGGGCGTTTGGGTGTGTGCTGTTCGAGATGTTGACGGGGACAAAACCATTCCCCGGCGATGACGTGTCCCAGACATTGGCCCGCGTCATCGATCGCGAACCAGATTGGAACGTGCTCCCAAAGAACGTTCCGCCGGTCTTGGGCACCTACCTCCGGCGGTGTCTTGAGAAGGAACTGCGGCAACGGGTGCAGGCGATCGGCGATGTGCGTCTGGCGATGGGGGGCGCGTTCGAGACGGCGGTTCCGCAGACACCCGCAGCTGGAATGGCGCCTCAGATTCAGTTCTGGAAGCAGCCGCTGCCGGTCGCGGTGATCGTGATCTTGGTGGTGCTGGTGACCGGCCTGGCGGTGTGGAGCCTGATGGGATCGGGTGGGACAACGTCGTCGCCACTGAGACGCTTCGCGATCGACCTCGGCCCGGCGAGTCCCATTGCTGTGGCGGGTGTGCGGGCGATGCCGGCGCTGTCTCCTGACGGGGCGCGGCTAGTTTACTCCGCCAACCTGACGGGGACGCCACAGTTGTATCTGCGGGGCCTGGACGAACTGGAGGCGCACCCGATCACCGGGACTGAGAACGCCTACGAACCGTTCTTCTCGCCCGACGGCGAGTGGGTAGGGTTTTGCGACCCGATCGCGAGAGAGTTGAAGAGAGTCGCTGTGCGGGGCGGCGCGCCGCTGACACTTTCTCAGTGCTATCCCCCTACGGGTGCGACCTGGTTGGCGGATGGCACCATCGTCTTTTCACATGCGACTGAGCGAGGGGGAGGTGTGGCGACCCTCTTCCGAATCCCCGAGGCGGGCGGGACTCCGGAACCGCTGACGACGCTCGATGCCGAGAGCGCGGAGCTCGCCCACCATGCCTGGCCACATGCGCTGCCGGGCGGAACGGCGGTGTTGTTTACGATCATGCCCGAGCTGGAGAGCGCGGATGCATCGCGCGTCGCGGTATTGTCGCTGGAGACGGGCGAACAGCACATCGTCGTTCGGGGCGGATACAACGCCCGCTACGTCCCGACCGGCCATCTGATCTTTGCGCGACAAGGAGCGTTGTGGGGCGTGCCCTTCGATGTTGACCAACTCGCCACCACCGGGCCGGAGGAGGTGGTCCTTCAGGGGCTCGAGCTCAACGAGGATTACGGCAGCATGGCTCTGTCCGTGTCCGGCGATGGGTCGCTCGTGTACGTCAGCGGAACCGCAGGGACAGGGTTCTACACGCGCTTCGCCGTGTGGGTTGATCGGGAGGGGCGCGAGGAGCCATTGCCGCTGCCTCCGGGTTCCTATCAAGCGCCGCGTCTGTCTCCAGATGGGACGCGCTTGGCCGTGGTGGTCTTCGAGCGAGACGAGACTGCGCTGTGGGTCTACGACGTGGTCAGTGCTGCGGGACTCCGGCTGACCCACGAGGCCAATGCGAGCACGCCCGTATGGACGCCGGACGGCGACCGCGTGGTTTTTGACTGGGACGTCGCGGGCACGGGCGATCTCCACTGGGTGCCGGCCGATGGCAGCGGTGAGATCGAACGTCTCGTTGAGAGTGAGGTCAAAGACGTGGCCACGTCCGTCACCCCTGATGGACGGGCAGTCATCTTTAGCCGCCTCGTTCCGGGTGGCGGGGCGGAAATCTGGGAAGTCCCGCTCGACGGTGAGCGCACGCCGATACCGTTGCTTCAAGGCGAGTTCAGTCGTGGGAATGGCGACGTCTCGCCAGACGGCGACTGGTTGGCGTACCGCTCCGACCAGTCGGGGCAAATGGAGATTTACCTGCAGCCGTATCCTGGTCCGGGACCGACGGTGCCAGTATCAATCGGTGGTGGGCACAGCGTGACCTGGTCGGCGGACGGGTCCGAGCTGTTCTACCGGGGCCGGGGCAACCGAATGATGGCGGTCGCGCTCAACAGTGACGGTTTCACACGGCGTCTCGGGACGCCGACCGAGTTGTTCCAAGGCAGCTACTTGATGGAAGCCGCGGGTGGCAGCCGCCAATACCATGTGGCACCGGACGGACGCTTCCTGATGCTCACGGGGAACGCATCGACTGATGAGGGCTCACCCCCGGCCCAATTGACGTTCGTCCAGCACTGGTTCGAGGAACTCAAAGAGCGCGTGCCCGTAGAATGATCGGTTCCTCACACAAATGTGTGCACGATTCAGCCCCCAGCAGGTCAGCCACGCCGTGGAAAGAGGCTGCGGATGTGTTCGTGCCCGCGAATCAGCGGTGAAGTCGTCTATCGCTCAGTCGACGGCCGCCTGCGCGGGCCCCGCTTTTGGTGGGGGGCCTGCTCGACGGCAGCCGGTCCCACCTCAAGGTGCTGAGGCGCTGGCATTTACAGGGCGACGAACCATGAACACTCGTGGAACGCGGCCTGGACTTTCGCCGACGTTTTACCGCTGGGCCGAACCCTCGCTGACTGTTCAGCCCCTTGGCACTGGCAGGCCCCTCGCGATTTCCGCCGTGTACCGTGGGCCGGACTTTCCGAGAGCCTGCAGTTCCTCTCCAGATACAGACGGTGTTCTCCAGCCACGTAAGTCGATGACAATGCTTGACTTATTAGCCATGGAACCGGCCAAAGCTGCACCGATCCCTGAGAGGAACCGAATGATCAATGCCTCTCCAGACCGGCACCACCCTCGGCCCGTACACCGTCACCGCCCAGATCGGCTGTGTCGGGGCGGATTCGCCGGCGGCGACGTCGGCGTCCTGGACCGCTGGGTCCGAGAACGGACCTTACGTTAACCGACGAGCACCTCTCTAATGCCGCCTATCGTCTTCGTCTGGCTCGGGTCGATCGTCGCTGTGCTTGCTTCGATGGTACTTGGCATCGGGCGACTGGATGGCACTGCCCGTCTCCTCATGGTCGTCGCGGGATTCGTCTATCTTCTTGTCGTGCAGTTGCCGACCTTCATCATCAACGTACCGCTGAACAACAAACTACAAGCTCTGGATGTCGACGCCCTCAACGAAGCGTCGTTGAACGTAGCCCGCAAAGACTTCGAACCCCGTTGGAACCTTTGGAACTCAATCAGGACCGCCTTCGCAAGCCTGGTATCTGTCCAGTTGGTGATTCTGCTCTTCCGACTGTGACCGGCAGTGTAAAGGAGTCGTAGCAGAGCGGACTCTCCGGTCGGAGAGCGAGGGAGCTCGAAGCGACGTCGCTGGCTCACGCAGTCAATGATTCTCACACCCGGCACCGCGCTCCGTCCGTACCTGATCGTCGCTCACATCGGCGACGGGGGGATGGGAGTCGTCTACAAAGCTGAAGATACACGGCTTCGGCGTACGGTGGCGCTGAAGGTGCTCCAGGATTCGATGATCGACGATCCTGACGGGCGACGACGGATCGAGCAAGAGGCTCGAGCCGCATCTGCCCTGAACCATCCGAACATCATCACGGTTCATGACATTGACATCACGACTGAACCCTTCTACATCGCGATGGAGTTCGTCGAGGGCAAGAGCCTCCGGCAGTTGATAACCAGGGGCCCGCTCGAGACCGGGGTCTTGTTCGACATTGCCACGCAGATGGCGACCGGGCTGGCGAAGGCGCACTCCGTCGGCATGGTGCATCGTGACTTGAAGCCAGAGAACGTGATGCTCACTCCTGACGGGCTCGTCAAGATACTCGACTTCGGTCTGGCGAAACGAACACCCGAGGCTTCCGATCGCTACGCAGAAACGACGTACAGGGAGACGGTCCCCGGCACGATGCTCGGTACGGTGGCTTACATGTCTCCAGAGCAGGCGAAGGGGCAGCCCACCGGCGTGCGATCGGATCAGTTCGCCTTCGGCGCAGTGGTCTATGAGATGGCGACTGGCCAGCAAGCGTTCGCGAAGGGCTCGTGGGCCGAAACGGTGTCGAGCATCCTTCGCGACGAGCCTCCGCTGTTGGCCGCCCTTGATTCGAATCGCCCAGCCTCCGTTGGACAGATCGTGAGTCGCTGTCTGGCAAAGGAGCCCTCGGACCGTTTTGACTCGACGACTGATCTTCAGCGGGAGCTGGAGCACGCGAAGGAAGCACTGGGCAGCAGCGATTCACGACGGCTCGATCTCGAGCTGCTGCAGTCGATCTCCAGGGTCGTGGCTCAGAAAAGGAACGTGGAGACCGTACTTCGATCGATTGTGACAGGGCTCCACGAGCGAACCGCGTGTGCGCTGGCGCGAATCTGGTTGATCGGGGCCGGCGACATCTGTAGCGAGTGCCGCATGCGGCAGGAATGTCCGGACCAGGAGCGGTGTCTTCATCTGGCGGCGAGCGCTGGGAGCTCTCGAGTCAGCCCGCTGGAAGACTGGTCTCGGATTGACGGGTCGTTCCAACGCTTTCCACTCACGGTTCGCAAGATCGGGCGCGTGGGCGCTTCCGGATCGTCGGTGCTTGTCGACGACGTGAACCGAGGTGAGTGGCTCGCACGACCCGAGTGGGCCCGCACGGAGGGGATTCAGAGCGTGGCCGTGCATCCTCTGGTGTTTGGAGATGACATCCTGGGGGTGCTTGCCGTTTTTAGCCGCCCGCAGATAGGACCGGAAGAGTTCGGTTGGTTACGGGTCTTCGCCGACCAAGCGGCGGTTGCGATCGCCAACGCTCGTGCATTCGAGGAGCTGAGGCGCCTTCGGGATGAAGCCACAAAATTGGGTCGATCTACAAGAGAACCGAAGTCTCATTCTTGATGGGCGGCGCCACGAGCTGCCACGCTCTTGCGGGCACCCGACAACGATCCAGTAACGCTCAGCGGATCCAGCGGCCACGTTCTAGGTGTGCTGCGGCAGGGTTGGCTCCGCGACCGGAACGAGTCCCTTGGCGCAGGCCGAAGGTGGACCCGGGTGCGAGCGCCGTAACTGGCTGAGAGACGATAGGAGCTATTAGACGGGTGCCCTTCACTTAACATAAGGCCCGTTCTCCGACCCAGCGTCCCACGACGCCGGTGTGCCGGCTTGCCGACCCGCCCCGAATACAGGCCGATTGGCGCTACGCGCGGATTATGGCCCCTGCAGCAGCCGTGTCAAGGAGCCGGAATGGGGCGAGGGGCACAGGCAGGCGCACGCCGGGCGCAGGGACCGGAGGTGTCCCTGGTCAGGCGCCGAAGTCGAACGGAGCGACGCGCTCGGGCCCGTGGCCGAGGAGGCCGGGCTCCAGAAGCGGCGGGGCGCGTGCGGGCCGTGGCTCGGGGATCTCGGTCGGAAGCCCGAGATGACGGAGAATGCGCTGGATCACGGGAGGCTGGTCGATCAGCGCTACCAGACGCATCCGCCCGCCGCACCGCGTGCACGCGAGGACGTCGAAGCCGAAACTCCGCCGCATCAAGTCCGCCCAGAGATAGCTCGAGGGAGGGCGTGCGTCGTCGATCGCCTCGTTGGCATCGCCGCGCGGTGGCCCAGGGACGACCTGCTCCCGCCACGCCGACCGTGCCCCCAGGACGCCATAGTAGAGGATCAGGTTGATCCGTGGTCGGGGCGTGATGGCCGCCAGCCGCTCGAGCAACTCGGTCGGGTCGAACACCAGGTGGGTGGTGCCATCCGCCCAGCGCCGTTTGAGCTCGAGCAGCACCTGGCCCTCCGGAGTCAGCCGGAGCCGGTCAGTGGCGATGGGCGGGCGGAGGGCATACCGGATCACACGCTCGAGTCGGTCCCGGCAGCCGGCGCGGATGCGTACGGCGGCGTGGAGATCGAAGTCGTGCTGGCGCGCATGACAGGGCCTGGGTCCCGCTGCCTCGGCTTCGTCGGATGGGTCGCCGCGCCGCCGGATGCGCCGCCCCGCGCGCGGACCAAGCGCCACCCGGCCCTCGACCGACGCGGCCGCCATACCGGCGAGCGCGGGCTCGGTGTCGAGCCACGCCTCTGCGGAGCCGCCGTGTTCGTCGTCGTCGGCCAAGCCACGGCGCGCCAGGAGCCGGCGGACCCCCGCCACGATGGTCGCCAGCACTTCGGCCACATCCATGGCATCGAGCTCCGGCAGGGGATGAAACCGGCCACCCTCGTCAACACACCCGTCCAGCGCCAGCACGTGGAGGTGAACGTTCAGATTGAGCGCCCCGCCGAAGCGCTGGACGATGACCACCGCGCCCCCGCGCGGGTCGTCGACGCCGGCCTCACGAGCCAAGTGACGCAGGAAGCCAAGGATGGCGCGCATCGACACGGCCACCACCGCCCGACACACGTCGTGGTCCCAGGCGAGCACGTATCGCACTCGGTGTGGGAGCGAGAGCACCCATTGGCGCACGGGGACGTCAGGGAACACGTGATCGACGAGGTGGGCGGCGCGCTCCGTCATCCGGCGCCCGCCGCAGCTTGGACAGACCGCTCTGGCCTTGCACGAGAACGCGATCAGCCGGTCGGTTCCACAGGAGCCGCACCGAAAGCGGGCGAAGCCCCCGGCGAGCCAGCCACAACGCAGGAAGTCGCGGAACTCTTGCTCGACGAAGCCAGGCACGCCCCCGCCGTCGCCCACATGGGCGGCTTGTGCGAGAAACGTTTCGAGGTGATCGCGGACGATCCGGTAGAGGACGCTCTGGGCCGCTGCACGCGGCTCGTATGAAACGGACGGCGAGGCCACCCAGAACGCGGGCGCATGAGTCGTGCCGGCCCATTACCCACCCACGGGTCGGAGAATCTTCCGGAGCGTGGGACCTTCTGCAACGGCGTACGTCACCGCGGATGGCAGATCCTCCTGTTCGTCCTCGGGGGCGCGGAGCGGGGCTCTCGGGTCCCCAAGAAGCGCCCGCGGAGCTCGGGGCGAAGCCCCGTCTCGGGAGGCCGGTATCAATGCCATCGGCCAAGGCGCGCACAGCGCGCCTCGGGGGCGCGGAGCGGGGCTCTCGGGGTCGCCGCGTAGCGCTCGCGGCAGGGTTCGGGGCCGCAGGCCCCGTCTAATCCTATATCCGCTCGAAGCGCTTCTCGAGCTCGTGGCGCGTCAGACGCAAGACCACCGGACGCCCATGCGGACACACCGTCGAGTATGCGGTGCGACGAAGCTCCGCCAGAATGTATGTCATTTTCTCCAGCGTCAGCCGGTCGTTGGCCTTGACGGCCGCGTGACACGCCGTCGTCGCGGCGATGCGTCGGAGCGCCCCGTCCACGCCGGCGCCTCGATCCAGCCCTTCGAGATCGCCGGCGAGCGCGCGCACTGCGTGCTCGCATTCCGTGCGGCTCAACAGGCTCGGTGCGGCCGCGACCCGGATACTCTCACCGCCGAACCGGTCCACGTCGAAGCCGAAGCGCTCCAGGTCGTCCGCATGCGCCTCGAGGGCGCCTCGCTGCGCCGGCGGGAGCTCTAGCACCAGAGGCTCGAGCAACCGCTGGCTCTCGAGGCGTCCGTCGGTGAGCCGCTCCATCACCTGCTCGAACAGGACGCGCTCGTGGGCGACATGCTGATCGATGATGGCAACCCCGTCGTTGTCGACCGCAACGATAAAGGTATCCCGGAACTGGCCCAACGGCATGAGCGGCGGTCCCTCGCCGTCAGGGAGTGTGGCAGGCCCAGCATCGATCTCGGCCACCGTCGACTCGCGTACGCCGACCATCCCCTCACGGCGTGGGACCGCCCCCGGCGCCCGAAACACCTCTGTCATCGGGGCCCACCGACTCACCGCGCGGATGCCACTGGCGACGCCCGGAATCGACTGGGACCGCGGCTCCACCGGACGGCCCGCGTCGCCGCCGAGCGTCAACGCCGGTGCCGCGTCCTGCCCCAGCGCCGCGCCGAGCGCGCGGCGCACAATCTCGTGAATCAACGACTGCTCGAGAAACCGCACCTCCGCCTTGGTCGGATGGACGTTGACGTCGACCCGGTCGTGCGGCACCTCGAGCCAGAGGTGGACTTCCGGGCTGCGCGGCTTAATCGTCGCGCGTCCGTACGCTTCGCCGATGGCGTGATTGATCGTCCGATCCTTGACGGCCCGCCGGTTGACGAAGATGTGCTGTGGTCCACGCACGGGACCTGGTCCGGCGAGGGCGGCGGCGTACCCCGAGAGCCGGATGCCCGCGGCCTCCTTCCGCACCTCGACCAGATCGGCACGTTCGCCGTACAGCTGAAAGAAGCGGTCGACGAAGGCCGCGACCGGCGGACAGGTGAGCAGCTGGCGGCGCCCGCTCGTCAGCGTGAACCCTACCTCGGGGTTCGCCAGCGCGAGCTGCGTCATGACGTGCGAGATCTGGGACGACTCCGCCGCATCGGATTTCAGGAATTTCCGGCGCGCCGGGACGTTGTAGAAGAGATCGGCCACCTCTACGATGGTGCCGTCCGGCGTGCCGGCGTCGCGCGGCGCATCCGCCACACTGCCCTCCACTCGGATGAGGGTTCCATGGCGCGCGCCACGCACACGCGTTCGCAACGTCAGACGGGAGACCGACGCGATACTCGGCAGCGCCTCGCCGCGAAACCCCAGGGTGGCGATCGCGGCAAGATCTTCCAGGCGGCCGAGCTTGCTCGTCGCGTGCCGCTCGAGCGCCAGCGCGGCATCCTCGGCGCCCATGCCCTCGCCATCGTCCTCGACGCGGATCAACCGCTTGCCCCCGAGATCGATCGTGACGCCGATGCGCGTCGCGCCGGCGTCGAGCGCGTTCTCGACCAGCTCCTTGACGGCCGACGCGGGGCGTTCGACGACTTCGCCTGCGGCGATCTGGTTCGCGAGACCGGTCGGCAGCCTGCAGATTCGGCCCATGGCTGTGGATGCGCTGTGTTTACTCGCGCTCGAGCGCCGCCTGCGCCGCGGCGAGCCGCGCGGTCGGAATCCGATAGGGCGAGGCGCTGACGTAGTCGAGTCCCACGGCATCGAAGAAGCGAATGGAGGCGGGGTCACCCCCGTGCTCACCACAGATCCCGAGTTTGAGGTCGGGTCGCACCGAACGGCCCTTCTCCACGCCCATGCGCACGAGCCCACCGACACCGACGACGTCGATGGTGGCAAACGGATCGCGGTCGAGGATCCGGCGCTCCCGGTAGACGCGAAGGAACTTCCCGGCGTCGTCGCGCGAGAACCCGAAGGCCATCTGCGTCAGATCATTGGTGCCGAACGAGAAGAATTGCGCCTCGGTGGCCACCTCATCCGCGGTCAGCGCGCCGCGCGGGATCTCGATCATGGTGCCGACGAGGTATTTCACCTTGATGCCGCGCTCGCGCATCGTGTCGCCCGCCACCCGATCGATGATGGCCCGCTGATCGCGCAACTCGCCGACGTGGCCGACAAGCGGGACCATGATCTCGGGAACGACCCTGAGTCCTTCCCGCTTGAGTCGGCAGGCGGCCTCAATGATCGCGCGCGTCTGCATCTCCGCAATCTCCGGATAGCTGATCGCCAGCCGCACGCCCCGATGGCCCATCATCGGGTTGAATTCGTGGAGCTGCTCGACGCGCCGCAGGAGCGTCCGCAGGTGCTCGAGCTCGGTCGCGTCAGCGCCCGACGTCTCGAGGCGGGCGATGCGCACCATGAGGTCCTCGCGCTTCGGCAGGAACTCATGGAGCGGCGGGTCGATCAGGCGAATCGTTACCGGCTCGCCGCGCATCGCCTTGAAGACACCATAGAAATCGTCCCGCTGCAGCGGCAGCAGCTCGTCCAGTGCCGCCCGCCGATCGGCCTCGGACTCGGCGAGGATCATCCGCTGCACGATGGGAAGTCGGTCGTCGCCGAAGAACATATGCTCCGTCCGGCACAGCCCGATGCCGCGCGCGCCGAACGCGTACGCCACCGCCGCCTGGTCCGGCAGATCGGCATTGGCCCGCACGCCCAGGCGGCGCACCTTGTCGGCCCAACCCAGAAGCCGGGTGAAGCGCCGATAGATGTCCGACCGCTTAGCGTCCAGCGCGCCCGTTAGCACTTGCAAGATCTCGCTCGGCTGCGTCTCGACGCGCCCGATCTTGACGTCGCCTGTGAGCCCGTCAAACGACACGAAGTCGCCCTCGGCCATCGAGTGCCCGTTGACCGCCGCCACTCGCGCCGCCTCGTCGACGTGCAGTTCGCCGGCGCCCACCACCGACGGCTTGCCCATCTGTCGGCCGACCACGGCGGCGTGCGACGTCATCCCGCCGGTGGCCGTCAGGACACCCTCCGCCACGTGCATGCCATGGATGTCGTCCGGGACGGTCTCCTTCCGGACCAACACCACCGGCTTGCCCTCGCTCGCCCATTCGACGGCGTCATCCGCCGTGAACACGACACGTCCCGACGCGGCGCCCGGCGACGCCGGGAGCCCCGTGGTCACGGTCGGGAGCGCCGACCACGCCTCGGGGTCGAACACGGGGGCCAACAATTGGGAGAGCGCATCCGGATCGACCTGGCGCACGGCCTCGACCGGAGTCAGGCGCCGCTCGGCGACCAGGTCGGTCGCAATCACCACCGCGGCGCGCCCGGTCCGCTTGCCGTTGCGCGTCTGCAGCATGAACAGCTGCTCGTCCTGAATGGTGAACTCGAAGTCCTGAACATCCTTGTAGTGGCGCTCGAGGCGACTCGTGATCCTCCGCAGCTGCCTGTACGCGCGTGGCATGACCTGTTCCAACTCGCGGATTGGCTGCGGTGTGCGGATGCCGGCGACCACATCCTCGCCCTGCGCATTGATCAGGAACTCGCCGTAGAACTCCTTGCCGCCCGTGGCGGGATTGCGCGTGAACCCGACGCCCGTTCCGGACCGATCGCCGGTGTTACCGAACACCATCGCCTGCACGTTGACGGCGGTGCCGATCTCATCGGCGATGTCATAGATGCGCCGATACTCGCGCGCGCGCGGGTTTTGCCACGACCGAAATACCGCATCACGCGCCATCCGCAGCTGGCGCCGCGGGTCTTGCGGGAACGCGCGCCTAGCGGCCCGCCGCGCCACATCGAGATAGCGGGCCACCACCTCGCGCAGCGCGGCCTCATCCAGGTCGGTATCGAGGGTCGCTCCGCACGCCGCCTTGATCTGGTCGAACTCGACCTCGAACGCCTCCTTCGGGATCTCGAGCACCACGCTGCCGAACATCTGGATGAACCGCCGGTAGCTGTCGAACGCGAACCGACCGTTGCGCGTCCTGACCTTGAGCCCCTCGACCGCGGCGTCGTTCAGGCCGAGGTTGAGAATGGTGTCCATCATCCCCGGCATCGAGAACTTCGCTCCCGAACGCACCGAGACCAGCAGCGGACGCTCTCGCGAACCGAGGCGATCGCCGGTCAGGCGCTCCAGCCGGCGGAGGTGCGCCTCCATCTCGTCATCGACGACGCCGGGCACCGTGCGGCCCGCGGTGTAGTACGCCGTGCACGCCTCGGTGGAGATGGTGAATCCGGGCGGCACCGGGAGACCGGCGTTGGTCATCTCGGCGAGGTTCGCGCCCTTGCCACCCAGCAGGTCGCGCATCGACCGGTCGCCCTGGGCCTTGCCGTCGCCGAAGAAATAGACGTGCTTGTGAGGCTTGCGTGGCGTTCGCGGTGAGGGCGTCGCGCGTCCGGTCTTGGCGGTCGAGCGCCGCGCTTTTCTTTGTCTGGCTCGTGTCGCCTTCGTCTTAGCCATGTCCTGCCTAGTCTTCCCGCACGATCTCCGACACGTCCGCAAGCTGGAGAATCACCCGCTCGACTCGCTTGACCAGCCAGAGCCGCGCCGCGCGCAACGCCGGGTCGTCCGCCATGACGAGCACGTCGTCGAAAAACCGGTCGACGGTGGGCCCGAGCTTCGCAGCCTCCGCGAACGCAGCGCGATAGCTGCTCCCGGACGCGACGGCTCCATCGATCACCGATCGGCGACGATCCAGTTCGTGAAGGAGCCCGCGCTCGCTCGGCTCCTGGAGAAGCGGCTCGTGGGTTCGCCCGTGCGCATCGTGCATGTCGATCTCGTCGGCGTCGCCGACCACGACCTCCGTCGCGATGTTCTTGACCCGTTTGAACAGCGTCGCGAGCTGCCTGAAGTCAGCCGAGCCGGTGAATCTCGGCAACACCTCGAGCTTGCGTCTGGCGTCGAGCGGTCGCACGTCGTCGAGGGATCGCTGGTGGGTCACGGAGCGCACGTTGCGAACATCGTATCCCCGGGCTTCCAGCACGAAGCGGAGTCGCTCGAGAATGAACGTCGTCTCCCGCAGCTGAATCTCAGGCTTGTCGGGCTTGTCGTGCACCCCGTCCACGAGCCTGAGCAGATCGCCGACCGATACCCGTGTCGCCACACCGGTAAGCTCCGGAAGGTCGACCAGAAGCCGCAGCAGACCCTGCGCCTGGCGTCGCATCCCAAGCGGATCTCGGGACCCGGTGGGTTTCTCGCCCGCCCGAAACAGCCCCACGACCGTATCGAGCTTGTCGGCGAGCGACACGGCCGCCCAGGTCGCAGCGGCCGCACCGAGGTCGCGCTTCGACGGCGGCGCCGTGGCCTCGATCCCGATCGGCAGATAGTGAAAGTAGATGGCCTTCCACACCGCCTCCGGCTCGCCTTGCTCCCGCGCGTAGACCCCACCCATGACGCCTTGGAGCTCCGGGAACTCACCGACCATGTCCGTCGCAAGGTCGGCCTTCGAGAGCATCCCGGCTCGCCGTGCCTGCTCGGTGTCCGCATCTGACGTGTCAAACACGTCGCGCGCGATTCGCGCAGCCAGCTCGGCGACACGCTCGGTCTTGTCCCGATAGCTTCCCAGCGCGCGATGAAACCGGAGCGTGTCGAGCCGCTCCAGGCGATCGCCGAGCGGCACCTTGCGGTCGGCATCCCAGAAGAACCGAGCGTCACGTAGGCGCGCCACCAGGACCCGCTCCGCGTTCCGCGCGATGCGCGCGACGTTGTCGCGCGGCGTGTTCGTCACCGCGAGAAAGTGCGGTTTCAGACGGCCGCGACGATCGGCGACCGGGAAATAGTGCTGGTGGTGGATCATCGTCGTCGACAGCACTTCATCCGGCAGCTCCAGAAACTCCGCGGGAAAGGTGCCAGTGACAACGGCCGGACACTCGACGAGGTCGGGCACTTCGTCGAGCAACGACGACCCCTGGCGCAGCGCCGCCACCCGTCCGCCGACCTTCCGGGCGCACGCCTCGAGCTTCCGCGTGATCCGTGCCTGCCGATCGCTGCGATCGATGACGACGCAGCCCTCGGCGAGCCGCTTGCGATAGTCGGTGAACGACTTCACGCGGAGCGGGCGTCCCGGCTTTCCCGACTGGGCGAAGAACCGATGTCCGTAGCTCACCTGCGTGGCGCGCACCGGGGCCACGCCGGCAGCCGTCGCTCCTGGTGTCCGCTCGACGACGAAGGGCACCACCCGCCCACCGAACAGGAACACGATCCAGCGTATCGGGCGGCCGAAGAGAAACTCGCCACGCCCATCGTCGAGGCGGGCGTCCCACTGCATCTGCTTTGGGAAGACGAGATCGCGGAGCGTCGCCGAGAGCACCGACGGCAGCACCGCGCGCCCCAGCAGGCCCCGTTTGTGCCGGTGATATGCCAGATATGTCCCCTTGGCGGTCTCGACCCGCACGAGGTCACCGAGAGCGGCCCCGTGTTTCCGTGCAAAGCCGTGCGCCGCAGGCGTCGGCTGGCCCTCGGCATCGTACGCGGCACCGACGGGCGGACCGGTCACCGTCGCTTCGAGGTCGTCCTGTCGTTCGGCCACGGCCGGCGCGCATGCCACGAGTCGTCGTGGCGTGCTGAACGTCTCGACAGGCCGAGCGCACTCCAGCCGAGCGGCCGCGAGTTGCGCGGTCACGCGTTCTGCGAGCTGACGGGTCAGGCCGGGCAACCAGCTCGCCGGGATCTCTTCACACCCGAGCTCGAGCAGGAGCTCGTGGTGTTTCACCCTCGCCCCTCTAGTGCGCGTTCCCACCGCCATCCGCCTCCCACGCCACATGCGCCTGCGCGATCGCGACCGCGAGCTTTCGCACGCGGAGAATGTAGGTCGCCCGCTCGGTCACCCCAATACTCCCGCTCGAGTCGAGCACGTTGAACACGTGCG
The DNA here is from genome assembly GCA_965197395.1 of Vicinamibacterales bacterium. Classification (GTDB taxonomy): domain Bacteria; phylum Acidobacteriota; class Vicinamibacteria; order Vicinamibacterales; family UBA8438; genus CAZYFH01. The sequence continues at coordinate 571,438 of OZ240205.1, forward strand.
AGCACTTGAGACAGTAATCGAGCGCGGGAAGGGCGAGGCCCGACGCAAGCAACCGCTCCCCGAACGCGTAATAGCGATCGAACAGATCCCGATGCGTGGCTCCGAACTCGCCTGGCGGCAGCTCGACCTCGCCGAAGACGTACCTCGACTGCTCGACCTCCTCCCGATGGCGCACGTCGCCATACGACACACCGGACGCCCATTCCAGGTCGTAGACGTTGTCCTTCCCTTGGAGATGCATCGCGATGCGCTCGAGACCATACGTCAGCTCGACCGAGATCGGCGCCAGATCGATCCCGCCGGCTTGCTGAAAGTAGGTGAACTGGGTGATCTCGAGCCCGTCGAGCAGCACCTGCCAGCCGATGCCCCACGCGCCCAGCGTCGGTGACTCCCAGTTGTCTTCCTCGAATCGCACATCATGGCGAGTCGCGTCGATGCCGCACGCCTGCAAGCTGTCCAGATAGAGGTCCTGCGCCGCATCGGGCGATGGCTTCAGGATGACCTGGAACTGGTGGTGCTTGAACAGGCGGTTCGGGTTCTCGCCGAATCGTCCGTCCGCCGGCCGCCGCGACGGCTGGACATACGCTACGTGCCAGTGGCGCGGGCCGAGGACGCGGAGAAACGTCTCCGGGTGCATCGTGCCGGCGCCCACCTCGATGTCGAGGGGCTGCTGGATGAGGCACCCTCGTGACGCCCAGTACTGGGACAACCGGAAGATCAGATCCTGCAACGTCATTCGGATTCTAGATGGGGCTTCGCCCCAAGCCCCCCGCGACCGCTACGCGGGGACCCCGAGTGCCCCGCTCCGCGGCCGCGAGGCGCGCTGTGCGCGCCTTGGCCGTTCTCGACCGTCGTCCGCGACATTCCCGTTTCGTTGTGCATGACGGCCTCACGAGATGGGGCTGCGCCCCGAACTCCCACGACCTTCTGCCGGCGGGGCCGACGCCGCGTATACCGACGCCAGCTCTCTCACGACGCGAGCCGACTTGAGCTCCTTGTCGAGATGCACCGCGATGAGGCGGCGATGCGCGACCGCCAGCTCGCGCTCGGCGCGGCTCGAGAGCGGTACCCCCCCCAACGCGCCTGGCGCCACGGTGGCCGACGCCCGCAGAAACGCGACCGCATCGGCCGAGAGCGCCGTACCGTCGTCGGACGTCGCGCAGCGGGCGCATCGCAACATCCCCTGGGGCACCGAGAAGCTGGCCCCTCCCGCACCGAGATCGCCTCCGCACCGTTCGCACTTGACGATTGACGGATAGACACCCTGTAGCCGTAGCAGCCAGTACTCGAAATAGCGCGCCACCGGCGCTACCGGCACATCGGCGGCCAGGGCCTCGATGACGGAGACACCTAGCCGGAACAGCGTGGCGTTCGGATCGGCCTCCGGCGCCCATTCGTCGATCAGCTCCGCGAAGTACCCCACGTGCACCAGCGCGTCAGCGTTGCTGCTCGACAGCGGCGAGCAGACCGGCTCCGCGTAGTTCAATCGAACCAGGTCGCGGCGCTCGCGCTCCAGATACGCCAGCCGCGCGTGCGTCAACGGCTCCAGCCCACCCGCGAACCTGGACCGTGGCCGGCGCGCGCCTTTGGCAACGCCGCGGCGCTTGCCGCGATCATCGGTCAGGAAAACGACGATCCGATCCGCTTCGCCAAGCTTGTAGGTGCGCAGAATCAGCGCATCAGCGGTGTAGAGCGGCATCTGACGCGGTGATCATTCTACCCCGCGAGCTGCAGGTACCGAATGAAGAAGGTCGCGAGCCCGAGGAACGCGAAGAAGCCGATGACGTCCGTGAGCGTCGTGATGAAGACCGCGGAGGCGAGCGCCGGGTCCACCTTGAGGGCGCGCAACGCGATCGGGATGAGCGTCGCGGCGATCGCGCCCACCAGCAAGTTGACCACCATGGCGAGCGCCAGGATCCCTCCGAAATACGGGTTGCCGACGACCCACCACGCGATGCCCGCCCCGGCCGCGCCCAGCACCACTCCGTTCGCGAGCCCGACCAACGCCTCTTTGCCGAGCGCCCGCCTCGAATTACCCCACGTGAGGTCACCGAGCGCGATGCCGCGAACGATGACCGTGAGTGTCTGCGTGGCGGCGTTGCCGCCCATGCTCGCGACGATGGTCATGAACGCGGCCAGGGCGACGACCTGATCAATCGTCGCCTGGAACTCCCGCACGACGAGCGCAGCCAGCGTCGCGGTCACCAGGTTGATCCCGAGCCACGGCAGCCGCTTGCGCCACGCCTCCCAGGGCCGCGTGAAGACATGCTCGTCCGCCGACACCCCAGCGAGTCGGAGAATATCCTCAGTCGCTTCGTCCTTGATGACGTCGATCACGTCATCGACCGTGATGATGCCCACCAGCTTGTTCTCTTCGTCCACGACGGGAATGGCCACCAGGTTGTAGTCGGCGACCTCGCGCGCAGCGTCCTCCTGGTCCGTGTCGACGCGCGCGCTGATGAGCTCGGTCGTCATGATCCGCTTGAGCGGGGTCTCCGGCGAGACCATCAGCAAGCGGCGCAGCGATACGACCCCCACGAGGTGTCGTCGCTCGTCGACGACATAGAGGTAGAACACCATCTCCACCTCGCGTGAGCCTTGCAGCGCCTGAATCGCCTGGCCGGCGGTCAGATCCTCCGCCAACGCGAAGACCTCCGGGTTCATGATGCGACCGGCGGTCTGGTCGTCGTATTCGAGGAGGTGCTGCACCTCGCCCGATTCCTTGCGGCGCATCAGGTCGAGCACCGCGGTGGACAGCTCTTCGGGGAGTTGATCGATCAGCGCTGCCGCGTCGTCGGACGGCAGCTCCTGAAACAGCCGGGCGAGCTCGTCCGCCGGGCGATCGACGAGCAGCGTCGCGCCGACCTCCGGGTCGAGCTCGCTGAGCGCCTCCATGGCCAGGCGACCGTTATGCCCCAGCAGCGTGCTGAACGCAGACCGACGTTCGTTGTGCGGAAGATCGCCGAGAACTTCAGCGAGATCGGCGGGGTGTTGCTTCTGGAGCAGATTCAGCAGGTTCGCTGTCGCACCTATCCGCTGCAGTCGTTTGACTGAATCGAGCACCACGTCGATTCGACGGAGGGGCGGCATCGTCGTGACCTGCGAGGCGGGTCGGCCTCGCGCGCATCGCTCCGGATATGGATCGTTGTCCCACGTTTCCTAACTTGTGAGTCGTGATTGTACCACTTCCCGTGCTTCGAAGGCTCCGCGATTGCGGCTATCCCTTCAGTCCCAGTTCGGTCAGCATCCGCTCGTTCTCCCGCCAACCGGGCCTGACGCGCACGTGGAGGTCCAAGAAGATCCGCGCCCCGAAGAAGCGCTCGAGATCCGACCGCGCATCGCTGCCAATCCGCTTGACGAGCGCGCCGCCGCGGCCGATCACGATGCGCTTCTGTGACGCCCGGTCCACCACGATGGAGCAGTGGAGACGCATCACGCCGTCGGCGCCAGGCTCCTCGAAGCGATCGACGACGACGGCACTCGCGAACGGTAGCTCCGCGCGCGTGTGCTGCAGGACCTTTTCCCGCACGGTCTCCGCTACGAGCACGCGCTCAGGCTGGTCGGTGAGATAGTCGCTTGGGTAGAGCGGATTCGCCTCGGGCAGCTCGGCAAGAATGACCGCCTCGAGCTCGCTCACCCCGTCCCCGGTCAGCGCCGAGATGGGGACGATCCCTGCGAACTCGCGTTGCTCCCGATACCAGTCGATCAGCGGGAGGAGGCGATGCTTGGCCATCTGATCGATCTTATTGAGTGCAAGCACGACCGGCACCCGGGCTCGCTCGAGCAACCCAAGCACGAAACGATCGCCAGCCCCGGTTCGCGTCGTCGCGTCGAGCACCGTCACGAGCACATCCACTTCGGTCATGGTCTCGACCGCCACGTCGACCATGCGCACGTTCATGCGATGGAGGGGGCGATGGATTCCCGGTGTGTCGACGAACACGATCTGGCCCGCGGTCGCGCCGGCGATGTGCTTCACCCCGAGAATCCGGGTCCGGGTGGTCTGCGGCTTGTCGGAGACGATCGCGATCTTGGTGCCAATGAGCCGGTTGAGCAGCGTGGATTTGCCGGCGTTCGGCCGACCAATGAGCGACGCGAACCCCGTTCGCATCACGACCGATCGGGTGCGCTCACGCCCGCGCTCCGTTCTCGAGGGCGTGACGTCGGCGCAGACGGACGCGGTGGACGCGTCGACGCTCGGCGTCGAGCACATCCACGCGCAGCTGGTCGACCTCGAACGACTCGCCGACGCGTGGGACCCGGCCGAGGCGCGAGAGCAGGTATCCCGCCACGGTCTCGAATCCTTGCGGCTCGATGTCCACGCCGAGTCGCTTGCCCACGTCGTCGACGCTGACGCGACCGTTGAACACGAAGCTGCCGGCCCCTTCATCGATGATCGGTTCGGCCTCGACGTCGTACTCGTCGCGGATCTCACCGACGATCTCCTCCAGCAGGTCCTCGATCGTGACGAGCCCCGCCGTACCGCCATACTCGTCGTGCACGATCGCGCTCTGCACCCGTTCGCGCTGCAACTCCTTCAACAGCTCGGCGACGCGTTTCGTTTCAGGCACCGTGTGGGCCGGTCGCAGCAATCGCTCGACGATCTGGTCCGTGCCTGACGCCGTCGTGAGTCCGACCAGATCCCGGACGAACACGAACCCGAGGATGGTGTCGAGGCTGTCCCGGTAGACCGGCAGGCGCGAATACTGCTCGACGGCGAACACGTTGCGCAGCTCATCCAGCGTGACGGTTGCCTTGACGGCGACGATGTCGGGACGCGGCGTCATGACCTCGCGGACCAGGGTGTCCCCGAACGCCACGACCGACTGCAGCAACTCGCGCTCCGCCTGCTCCTCGAGCTGGGCGCGCTCCTCGGTGTCCCCGGTCGCTGTCGCCGCGCCACCTGCGGCCCCATCACCGTTGTCATCGCCCGCGAGGTCGGACCGGTGCCGCAATCCGCGGAGGATGCCAACCAGCGGCACCGACAGCGGCCGCAGGGCCCGCACCACGACCTGGAACGACGGCAACAGCAGCTCGAGCACGCGCTCCGGATCGCGTCTGACCAGCAACAAGGGGATCAGCTGCCAACACACCACGACGAGGATGACCAAGGCCACGGCCACAAGACCCGCCACGGCCAGCCCTCCGCCGTCGGCAAGCCGCACGCAGAGGCCGGCGACGAACGCGAGGACGAAGCCCTGCAGCAGCCGTACCGGCACGAATAGCTGGAGCGGGTCATCGAGGTACCCGAGACGGCCGAGTCGGCCGTGCCGCTCAACGCTCAAGCGCAGCGGGAGTCGCATGAGCGCCGTAAACGCCGCCTCGACCGTGCCGACATAGACGGCGGCACACACCAGCAGAAACAGCACGAGGGGGATCACCCGATGCCCCCCTTGCGGCGCAACCGCCGCTCCAACCGCGCCATCTGCCCCGTGTCGCGCGCATGGTCGTAGCCGAGCAGATGCAACAGCCCGTGAAGCGCCAGGCAGCGCAGCTCGGTTCCGAGCGGATGTCCTTCGGCGCGCGCCTGCCGCCGCGCAACGCCCGTGGCGATGACGATATCTCCGAGGTAGGGGACGGGCGACGCCGGCGCCGGGTCCGTGGTGGGAAAGGAGAGGACGTCTGTGATGTGGTCGATTCGACGGTAACGCTGGTTGAGCGTCCGCATCGTGCGGTTACCGACCAGCGCCACGGCGACGTCCCCACGCGCCGCGCGCGGAGCCACGCCCTCGAGCCAGCGACGCAGCCTGTCCGCACGCACGCACCGCCCACGCGCGTCGGTGACCGTCACACGCAGCGCCCGCCGGCGGGTCACGGCACCGGCCGTCCAGCCTTGCACACGCGAGGGTCAGGGTCGGGGTCGTCAGGCATTATCCGAGCGGCCAGTCGACGGCTGCCCGCCTTGGCGGCTGTCGATCGAGAACGCCTCGTACGCCTTGACAATGCGTTGTACGAGGGGATGCCGCACGACGTCGCGGTCCGTAAAATGCACCAGGGCGACACCCTCGATGGCACGGAGCACCGTGATGGCCTCGACCACCCCGGAGGTGTGCCCGGACGGCAGATCGACCTGCGTGATGTCACCCGTCACAACCGCCTTTGACCCGAACCCGAGTCGGGTCAGGAACATCTTCATCTGCTCCGGGGTCGTATTCTGCGCCTCATCGAGGACGACGAAGGCGTCGTTCAGGGTGCGCCCGCGCATGAACGCGATGGGCGCGATCTCGATCACGCCCCGGTCGAGGAGCCGGCCGACGCGGTCACTGTCGAGCATGTCGTACAAGGCGTCGTACAGGGGTCGGAGATACGGATTGACCTTTTCCTGGAGGTCGCCGGGCAAGAACCCCAGCTTCTCCCCGGCCTCGACGGCGGGCCGCGCGAGGATGATGCGACTGACGCGCTTCGCCGTCAGATACGCGACCGCTTGGGCCATGGCGAGATACGTCTTTCCGGTGCCGGCCGGCCCGATGCCGAAGACGATGTCGTGGTGTTCGATGGCGTCGAGATACCGTCGCTGGTTGGCGGTTTTCGGTGTCACCTGACGCTTGTTGGACGCTCGCACGGGATCCCGGACGAAGTAGTCACGCAGGTCGACGGAGCCGTCCTGGTCCACGAGCTCCGAGGCCCGCTGTACATCCTCTTTGGAGAAGTGATAGCCCTCGCGCAGCAAGCCGGTCAGCTGGTCGATCACGTGCTCCGCCTTGGCCAGGTTTGCGGCGTCGCCCGACACGCGCAGCTCGTGGCCGTCGGTCCTGATCTGGACGTGGAACAGGTGCTCGAGCTGCTTCAGGTTCCCGTCGTAGGAACCAAAGAGGGTCTCGACCCCCTCGTCGGGGATTGGGATCTTCACGAAGGACGGCGTGGCTATCTGGGCTCTCCCTACCGGTGATCGATTGTGACCGAGCTGTCCACGGGGGGTCAAGACGAGGAATCGAGATGCAGCTCCCGCAGCTGTCGTCGGTCGACGCCGGACGGAGACCCCGCCATGAGATCGACCGCCGTCGCCGTCTTGGGAAACGCCATCACATCGCGAATCGACGGCTCGCCGGCGAGCAGCGCGACGATACGGTCGAGGCCGAGCGCAATACCACCGTGCGGCGGCGTGCCGAACTCGAGCGCCTCGAGAAAGAACCCGAACCGGCTCTGGGCTTCGGCGTCGCTAATCTTCAGCAGGCGGAAGATCCGCGCCTGCAGCGCGGGGTCGTGAATTCGGATGCTGCCACCGCCGATCTCGCTGCCGTTGAGCACGAGGTCGTAGGCGCGTGCCCGCACGGCGGCGGGGTCGTCCTCGAGACGGTCGAGGTCTTCGGCGCGGGGCGCGGTGAACGGATGATGCATCGACACGTGTCGCTGCTCGGTGTCGCTCCACTCCATGAGCGGGAAATCGACCACCCAGGCCAGCTCGTCCCGGCTCTCATCGAGGAGGCCCTCGCGCTTGGCCACACGCAGGCGCATCTGTCCGAGCAACGCCGACGGCTCGAAGCGGTCGCCGGCCGCGAGCAGGACGAGATCCGACGCGCCGGCCTCGACGGATTCAAACACACGGGTGACGGCCGCGTCGCCGGCTGCCTTGAGAATCGAGCTCTGGATCGCCCCGTCGGCGGCGCGCCGAATCCAGACCAGTCCCTTCGCACCAAGCGCAATCGCCTCATCCACCAAATGATCGATCTGCGCCCGCGCCCGTCGGCCCGCCTCCGGCACGACCAGCGCGCGCACGCTTCCTCCACCGGCCACGATGCCACGAAAGACCTTGAACTCGCCGTCGGCGAACACGCTCGAGACGTCGTGGATCGGGAGGTCGCAACGCAAGTCGGGCTTGTCGCTCCCGTAGCGTGCCATCGCGTCGTCATACGACAGCCGCCGAAACGGAATAGTGACCTCGCGACCCACCTGCCGGAACATCGCCTGCATGAGACGCTCGATCACGCCGAACACCACGTCCGGTGTCACGAACGCCATCTCGACGTCCACTTGCGTGAACTCGGGCTGCCGGTCGGCCCGGAGGTCCTCGTCGCGGAAGCATTTGACGATCTGGAAATAGCGATCCATTCCGGAAATCATCAGGATTTGCTTGAAGATCTGCGGCGACTGCGGCAGCGCATAGAACTCGCCGGCATGCAGCCGGCTCGGGACCAGATAGTCGCGTGCACCCTCCGGGGTGGACTTGGTGAGGAGCGGCGTCTCGATCTCCCAGAACCCCTCCTGGTCGAGCGCGGTTCGCACCGCCATCGTGACCCGATGACGCAGCCCGAGGTTGGCTCGCATCCGATCGCGGCGGAGGTCGAGATAGCGATAGCGCAACCGGACCTCTTCTGACACGGGCGTTTCCTCGTCCACCTGGAACGGGGGCGTCCGCGCCTCGCTGAGCACGTCGATCCGCCGTGCGGCCACCTCGACCTCGCCGGTCACGATCTTGGGGTTGAGGGTCTCCTCGGATCTGCGCTCGACCGGCCCCGTGACGGCGATGACGAACTCGGAACGGAGTTGCTTGGCGCGGGCGAACATGTCGCCGGCCTCGCGAGCCACGACCTGGGTGATGCCGTGGCGATCCCGCAGGTCGACAAAGAGCAGCGCCCCCAGGTCCCGGATCTTGTGCACCCAGCCCATCAGGACGACGTCCGTTCCGACGTCGCCCGGACGCAGCTCACCGCAGGTATGGGTCCGAGTCTGTGCTGGCGTTTCGGTCAACGTGGATGCCTTTTGCGCGCGAATCCTCATCCCGCCCTACGAAGAACTCGATGAGGGCGCCATCGACGTCACGGCGCCCACCCGCGCCACGACATCGGCTCTCGGGACGGTCGCCTGTTCGCCGGACTCCATGTCCTTGACCGTGACCTCTCCCCGCGCGAGCTCATCGCCCCCCACGATGAGCACGTGCCGCGCGCGCGTGCGGTCGGCCCGCTTCATCTGAGCGCGGAGCGACCGGGCTTCATACTCTACAAGCGCGGCCAGCCCGGCGTGCCGAAGGTCGCGCGCCAGGACGTGGGCTGCCTGACGTGATTCTTCGCCGACCGCGACGACGAACGCGTCCGGGCGGCGGCCGCCGTCGGTGTCGGGCATCGCCAGGACCAACCGGTCGAGCCCGGCGGCAAAGCCGATCCCTGCGCGGTCGGGACCGCCGAGCTGCCGCACGAGGTCGTCGTAGCGGCCGCCTCCCAACAACGCGTTCTGCGCGCCGATTCCTTCGCCGAGCACCTCGAAGGTCGTCCGTGTGTAGTAGTCGAGCCCGCGGACGAGGCGATGGGACACCTCGTAGGTCAGCCCGAGCGCCGTCAACTGCATCTTCACGACGTCAAAATGCTCACGACACCCCTGACACAAATAGTCCACGGTATGCGGCAGTCCGTCGATGATCGGCTGGTCGCGGGACACCTTGCAGTCGAAGATTCGCAGCGGGTTGCTCTTGGCGCGCCGCTGGCAGTCCGCACACAGTTGCGGCAACCGGTCCCCCAACGCCTCGAGCAGCGCGTGGTTGAACGCCGGCCGACACGCTGGACACCCGACCGAGTTGACGACCACCGCGGCGCCGGTGATGCCGAGCTCGCGGACGAGTGTCCCTGCCATCTCGACGATCTCGGCGTCGAGCGTTGGATCGGTGACGCCGAACGTCTCGACGTCGAGCTGGTGAAACTGGCGATACCGACCCTTTTGCGGACGCTCATAGCGGAACATCGGCCCGACGCTGAAAAGCTTTGGGATCGCCAGATGCTGCTCGAGCGCGTGCTGGACGAAGGCCCGCACCATGCTCGGGGTCGCTTCCGGACGCAGCGTCACACGCTCGCCGCCCTTGTCCGTGAAGGCGTACATCTCTTTCTGGACGATGTCTGTGCTCTCGCCGGTCCCTTTGGCAAACAGCTCCTCCCGCTCGAGCACCGGAGTCCGGATCTCCAGGTAGCCGTAACGCGCGCACACGTCGCGTGTCACCTGCTCGAGCTGCTGCCAGCGCTCGACCTCGCCGGGCAAAATGTCTCGCGTGCCGCGAATGGCCGGAATCATGGGGTCGCAACGGGACCGACGCGGGGTGGATCGACCAGCGCCACGGAGATTATAGAGCCCAACTCACAATCGCGCGGGCGCGCCTGGGCCGGGCGTGCCCCTTGGGATGCCATAATGACGGGTGATGCCGGTGCGCGACGCGCTCGACCGCCCGCTCCGCAGCCTCAGGATCTCCGTCACCGACCGGTGCAACCTGCGGTGCCAGTACTGCATGCCGGAGCCGGAGTATGTGTGGCTCCCGCGCGAGGACATCCTGACCTTCGAGGAGACCAGCGCGCTGGTCGACGTCTTCACCGATGTCGGCACAAACCGCATTCGTTTGACGGGCGGAGAGCCGTTGCTGCGCAAGGACCTCCCGGATCTGATCCAGCTCCTCGCCGACAAGTCCGCTGTCGCCGATCTGGCGCTCACGACCAACGGCATGCTGCTGGCCGACCAGGCGACCGCGCTCCGCGCCGCGGGGCTTCACCGACTGACGGTGAGCCTCGACACGCTGCGTCCCGACCGCTTTCGCGAGCTGACGCGCTTCGATGGTGTCGGGGCGGTGCAGGACGGGTTGGCAGCGGCCGCCGACGCGGGGTTCGAGGACCTCAAGATTGATACGGTCGTCATCCGCGGCGTGAACGACGATGAGCTGGTCGCCCTCCTGGACTACGGGCGGCGCGCGCACGCCGAGGTCCGGTTCATTGAATATATGGATGTGGGCGGCGCGACCCGCTGGTCTTTCGAGGACGTCGTCTCGCGCGCACAGATGCTCGCGATCATCGAAGCGGATCGCGGCGCCGCCACGCCCATCCAGGAGGCGTCATCCGCGCCGGCGGTGCGGTTCCGGCTACCCGACGGGCAGACATTCGGCATCATCTCGTCGACCACCGCCCCGTTCTGCCGCTCGTGCGACCGGAGCCGGCTCACGGCCGACGGCGTCTGGTATTTGTGTCTCTATGCGCGGACCGGCACGGATCTTCGCCGTCTGCTTCGGGCCGGCACGCCGGTCGCGGAGGTGCGCGAGCTCGTCAGGTCGGTGTGGACGGCACGGGGCGACCGCGGCGCCGAGCTCCGGCTGGCCGCGGCCGACCGGCAGCCGCTCATCCCGATCGAAACGCTGCAAAAGGAACCTCACCTCGAGATGCACACGCGCGGCGGGTAGAAGGCTGGCTTAGGGCTTAGGGTCTACGCCAAGAATCAGGAAACCGGGACGCCTTAGCCATGAGCCATAAGCCGCGGCACGCGCTATCTCACGACTTGCGCTTCCGGCGAACGAACGCCAATCCTGACCACTCCCGATCGACCGCGCAGATCTTGAAGTCGACGAGGCCAGCGGCCAGACCGACGCGGCGCACGTCCCGCTCCGAGTGATCACCGGCCAGCGCTGACGTTTTCTTCGGCCAGACGATCCAGAGCCGCGTCTCACCCATGGCGGCGGCCATCGTGTCGATCCCCCGCTCGAGCTCCCGCCTCGACCGCGTGAACCAGAGCGTGACATCACGCGCGCCGCGGTTGATCGTTCTTACCGTTGCGGCGTCGGGCAGCGGCTCCAGCATCCGCGCGAACCCCGGCGACGCACCGGTCAACACGACACGCGATCCTGCCTTGATGCCGAGCTTCTTGGGCAGCGGCGTACCGGAATAGCCGGCCATCGCGGAGGCCGGGCGGACCGGCTCCGTCGGCGGTTGACGGAGCGCCCGCGTCAGTGCGCCGCGAATGCGTCGCCACGTCGCGTACCCGGCATCGGGGAGCAACCTCTTGGTCCGCGCAACCGCGGACGCCTCACCGGCGACGAACACGATCGGCACGCCGCGTGTCGCCGAGTGCTGGCGAAGCCCGACCGCCAGGTCGCGACCGAAGCTCGGGGCCCGGTTGAGATCGATAACGAACGCCGCCGGTGGCGTGACGCGCAGACGCTTCACATCGGCCGGCCCCGTGATGGGCCAGTCGTCCACGTCGTAGCCGGCTGTGACGAGCAGCCTGACGCCGGCCGCGGCCTCCTCGCTCTTGGGCGACCGAATCACCTTAATCGTGGCGCGGGCCATCCACCGGTAGTTTAAGATGCTCCACCCGTGTCGACCGACCCGCCGCGTCCACGACACACCCTCGACGCCGTCCTGCGACCGCGGTCGGTCGCCGTCATCGGGGCCTCCGACAGCCCCACGCGTATCGGGGGCCGCCCTATCCGGTATCTCCTCGAGGCCGGCTTCCAGGGCCCCATCTACCCGGTCAACCCCAAGCATCGGCGAGTCCAGGGGCTCGCGGCGGTCGGCGCGATCGACGAGGTGACGGATCCCATCGACCTCGCCATCGTCGCCGTGCCGGCGCCAGATGTCATCCGGATCGTCGAAACGTGCGCCGCGCGTGGGGTGCGCGCCGTGGTGATCTTCAGCGCGGGGTTCGCGGAGACGGGCCCGGACGGTCGCGACGCGCAGCGCCGTCTCAGCGAGATTGCCGCCTCGACCCAGATGCGCATCGTCGGACCGAACTGCCTCGGCGTCTACAACTCGAGCATCGGATTCTTCGGTACCTTCACCACGACGCTGGAAGACGGGTTTCCCGTCGATGGCGGCGTCGGCCTCGTAAGCCAAAGCGGCGCCTACGGCAGTCACCTGTCGCTGCTCGCGAAGCAACGGCGGATCGGCGTCCGCTACTGGATCACCACGGGAAACGAAGCGGACGTCACGGTACCCGAGTCGATCGAATGGCTCGCGGACCAGGCGGACGTGTCGGTCATCGTCGCCTACGCGGAGGGAATCACCGAGCCGGCGACGCTCATCCGCGCCCTCGACAAAGCCCGCGCGGCGCACAAGCCGATCGTGTTCATGAAGGTCGGCGCGAGCGCCGTTGGCGCCGCCGCGGCACGGTCGCACACGGCGTCGTTGGCCGGCGTCGATGCAGTCTACGACGCCGCCTTCCGCCAGTTTGGCGCCTACCGGGCACACAGCACGGAGGACATGCTCGATGTCGCATATGCGGCCGGCTTCGGGGCCTTTCCACCGAGCCGGCGGGTAGCCCTGCTGTCGATCTCTGGCGGGGTCGGCGTGCAGATGGCCGATGCGGCGGTGGCCGCAGGTCTCGACGTCGCACCGATGAGCGACGACGCGCAAGCCCGACTGAAGGCCGCGCTGCCCTACGCTTCCCCGCGCAACCCGGTCGACATCACCGCGCAGGCGTTCAACAACGTCGACCTCATCGCCGACAACCTGGATCTGATCCTCGCGGATGGCCGCTACGATTCCATCGTCGCGTTTTTCACGTACGTGGCCGCTGCCAACGGGATGGTCGACCCCATCCGCGACACGCTCCGCTCCGCCAAGGCGCGTCATCCACACACGGTGATCGTCCTGTCCATCGTCGGCCCGCCGGAGGTCGTTCGCCAGTACGAGGCTGTGGGCTGTCCGGTCTTCGAGGACCCGACGCGCGCCGTGCAAGCGGTCGCGGCGCTCCATCGCTTCGCCGCTCTCTTCGACCGCGCGCCGAGCGAGGCGCCCCGTCGGGCGGCAGCGGAGACCGCGCTACCGGCGGGCCCGATCGGCGAGCATGCGGCGAAGCGGATCCTGGCGGCCGCAGGGCTCCCCATCGCCGACGAGCGGTTGGCGCGGACAGCTGACGAGGCCGTGCAGGCGGCGGACACCCTGGGCTACCCGGTCGCGGTCAAGCTCGCCTCCGCCGACGTCGTGCACAAGACCGAGCTCGGTGCGGTGGTGCTGGACGTCGCGTCCGCGGCGGCCGTGCACGAGGCGTTCGAGACGGTGACGGCACGTGCGCGATCCGTTCATCCGTCGGCCGCCGTCGACGGCGCGCTCGTCTCTCGGATGGTCACGGGCGGCGTCGAGACCATCCTCGGCGTGCAGCGCGATCCGACGTTCGGCCCGGTGGTGATGTTCGGTCTTGGTGGCGTCTTCGTCGAAACCCTCAACGACGTGAGCTTTCGCGTCGCCCCGTTCGACGAAACGGAAGCTCGACGGATGATCGCGGAGACCAAAGGCTCGGCGATCCTCGACGGCGCCCGGACCGGGCGCCCCTTCGACGTTGCCGCCCTGGCCGCCGCGCTGGCGCGGCTCTCGGCGTTCGCCGCCGGTCACGGAGACGAGCTGGAGAGCGCGGAGGTCAACCCGTTCGTCGTGCTGCCGGAGGGACAGGGCGCCGTGGCGCTCGACGCGGTGATGCTTCCCAGGCGGGTCTGACCGCTGCGCCGCGCGGTGCGTGCCCGTCGCGCACGTGCCTCTGGAAACCGGCTCGCCGGAGACAATGGTGACCACAACGCCGTCGGGCGGTTCAGCATCCCTTGGCAGACAAACCATCGCCGAGGGTTCCGCTCAGTATCGGGATCGCCATGCCGAACCCGAGTCTCGCCTGGCGGCGCTCTGCCCGGGCACGTTCGATGTGGTCGTCGTCGTACCGGTGTGCGCGGAGTCGGCGGCTTTCGTTGATGGTTACCGAGCTGCTGCGCGGCACGCGGGTCGCCTCCTGGTCATCGCGGTGATCAACGGCCGGGTAGGAGCAGACGAGTCGGTTCACGCGTTGAACACCGAGTGCGCGCGTCAACTCACGTCCCGGTTTTCGCTGCGGGAGCTGGGGCACGGCGGTTTGCTGGGCCACGATGCGAGCATGAGCGTGCTCGTGGTCGACCGGTTCACGACCCATCGTCGATTCCCGGCGCGCCAGGGCGTTGGCCTGGCTCGCAAGATTGGCGCAGACATTGCCCTGGAGCTCATTGTGGCAGGACGCGTGCGCCACCCGTTCGTCGCGATGACGGATGCCGACACACGCCTGCCCGAGAACTATTTCGGACGTCTCGCCGAGCTCGATCCGGAGTGCTCGGCTGCAATGTTTCCGTTCTGGCACGAGCCGAGTGGCCAGCGTGAGATAGATCGCGCCACCGCGCTGTACGAGATCCGCCTCCGATACATCCAGCGCGGGCTCCAGTGGGCGCAGTCACCCTATGCCTTTCACAGCGTGGGCAGCACGATGGTGGTGCACGCGCTCCGCTACGCTCAGGTCCGCGGCGTCCCCATGCGGCAGGCGGCGGAGGACTTTTATCTCCTGGGCAAGCTGTGCAAGATCCGCCCGCTGGCACGCCTCGCGGGCGCGCCCCTTCGGATTCGCAGTCGTCTGTCGGATCGCGTGCCCTTTGGGACCGGCGCCGAAACCGGCAGGCTGGCTCGGTGTGATCAGCTCACGCTGTACCATCCCGACTGTTTCGCGACCGTTCGGGACGTCATGCGGAGGCTCCAGTCCTTGTCGGAGCGTCGGCGTGTTGCGGGGAACGAATGGCTGGCTCACCTGAGTCCTCCGTTACAGCGGTTCCTCGAGTCACAGGGTGCCCTCCACGCCTGGCCGCAGCTCAGCCAGCAAGCGCCACACCCGCGGGCACGGCTTCGACGTTTTCACGACTGGTTCGATGGATTCCGCACGCTGAAGCTGATTCACCACATACGGGATCGCGTGGCGCCGTCGCTACCGTGGCAGGACGCGGTGCGGCTGGCGCCGTTCATGGACGACGCCGCCGACGACGGTGCCTCTCTGTGCGAGGCTCGAACGGAGCTGCTTCGCCTCGAGCACGCTTTGCCTCGGTGGGTCGGTCCCAGTGTGTACCGGTGAGAACTGACAGGACACTAGTTCTGGGCGATCTCGAGTAACTCGACCTCGAACGCCAGCGCCGCATTGCCCGGGATCCCCGGCCGGCCTTGCGGGCCGTACGCCAGATTCGGGGGACAAACCAGGCGGCTCTTGCCGCCGACGCTGATGCGTTGCACGCCTTCGGTCCAGCATGCGATGACCCCTGTCAGCGCGAAGGTGGCTGGCTCGCCCCGGTCGACCGAACTGTCAAAGACCGCGCCATCTCTAAGCGTCCCGTGGTAGTGCACCCGCACGGTATCGTCCGCCGTCGGGCTGGGACCCGTGCCGACCGTGATTGGCTGGATGACGATCCCCGATTCGGTGCGCTCGGCCCCCTCGAGCGCAGCCTGTTCCTCGATGAAAGCGGTTGCGAATGTCAACTCGCCCTCAGCGGCGCTCACCACTCGCTGCTCAATGAACCCCTGGATTTGGGGGCCATACTCGTCCAGATTCGCGAGGGGGTCACGGCCCAGGTCCGGTGGCTCGAAGATATGCGGCGGGGCACCTTCTTGTAGGGCGAGGCATCGGGATTGAAGCGCAGGTCGTTGTTGATCGGCGCGATCGAGCCGTTGGTCTTAGGTTGCGCTGCGATCGCGGGCGAGATGCGGGCGGCGAGTGCCTCACCCATGGCGGCGACGAACGCCTTAGCCGGCGTGACGACGTCAGCGTCGTAGGTCCCACGGTGCTTGTCGAACCACGTCTTATCCTTCTCGCCCAACGTTGTCAGAGACTCGAGACCCGCTCTTGGGAAACCAGTAAATTTGCTCATGACGCGCCCACCTCATCGTCGATAGCACGGGACTGTCGCCCACCGTGTCGTGCGGCACCTGCCGTGAACAACGGGGACCGCGGGCGGTGCACGTCGGGGCGTACGCAAAACGGACCGCGCGGAGTGCGCACTCCGCGCGGTCCTCAATCAACCTTGGCGCCAGGCCCGACGACCTAGCTCGCGCCGCGGCTTAATTCGCCCCGACGGGCTCTTCCGTCTTCTTTGAACCGAGCCCCTGAATCTGGACGAGCGAGGGGGCCTCTTCCTTCAGGACGTGCTGCCGATAGAGCTGCGCCATCTGCTCGTGATGGGCGGCGTCCTTTTGGGTCTGGGCGGCACCGTTGCCGTTACCGTTGCCCTTCAACGCCGCGCGGGCAGCCAGCTTCTCCTGCCGCGCGTTCTTGACGATGCCCTGCTCGTCGAGATCGGTCTGTGCGCCGGCGGCGACCGCCGCCGGGTCCAGCACCAGCGAATGGTCCTTCGAGTCGAGCTGGACGTGCTTGCCACCCGCGAAGATCTCGTGACGGCCGTGCTCTTCGTACCACTTCGTGAGCGTCGCCGTCATGTGCATCTTCTCGATGATGTTCCGCCAGCCGATCCCGGTGTTGTAGGCGCAGAAGGAGATCTCCCCTTCCTGCGTCGCATACGGGATGATGCAGCGCTCCGTCCGTCGGAAGTCGTAGTTGAACAGGTCCTGGAACCACATCCCGGCAACGAACAGGAAGTTCCACCGGTCGGCGCGGCGCTTGACGATGTCGTTCTCGGTGCGGTCACCCGACACGCTGCCGTAGTCGTGCCCGGTCGCACCGAACGTCTTGTCGAACTTCTTCAGCAGGTCGGTCAGCTTGAAGTGGGTCGGCGCATGGAACGGGTCGTAGTTCCGCATGAGCGCCAGCGCCATCCCGACGACGGAGCGCATCCGGCCGCCGGCCGCGTCGTTCACCCTGGCGATATCCTTCGCCAGCCGCTCGCCCTTGACGAACGCGGTGAACGGCACCGCTTCCTTCGTCTCCTTGTCGATCATCACGGCCATCCCAACGCCGCAATTCGGGTGGCAGCCGCAGTTGAGCTGTCCCCAGCTCTCCTCCGGCCCGTGGACCAGGTCGGCCCAGTCCGTGAACGTCCCCATGAAGGAGATCGGGAACCAGTCGCGCGCGGGCACCCCGATACCGGTCTGGTCCTGCACGTCGTGCGCGAGGTGCGACAGCGTGTAACGCTGCGCCTTGCGCCGCTCGTCGGTAATCTCCTCGTCGCGGCCGGTGAACGACACCGGCTGGAACGACAGGAAGCTGATGGTCTTCGGGTTGTCGAGCGCGAACTGGACCACGCGGCCGACCTGTTCGTTGTTGATGCCGTTGATGATCGTGATGACCGGCACGATGTCCACACCAGCCTTGTGCAGGTTCTCGATCGCGCGCAGCTTGACGTCGAACAGGTTGCCGACCAGACGGTGCGAGTTCGCCGCGTTGCCGATTCCGTCGAACTGCAGATACGCGTAGCGCAGCCCGGCGTCGGCCGCCGCCTTTGCGAAGTCGAGGCTCTTGGCGAACTCGATCCCGTTGGTCGCCGCCTGGACACTGTTGTAGCCGACCTGACGGGCGTAGCGGACAGCGTCGAGGAAGTAGGGCGACATCGTCGGCTCGCCACCCGAGAACTGCACCGACATCTGGCGCTTCGGCTTTATCGAGATCGCGTTATCGAGCAGCGTCTTGATGTCGTCCCACGACAGCTCGTGCACGAAGCCGACCTGGTTCGCATCCATGAAGCACGGGTCGCACATCATGTTGCAGCGGTTCGTCAGATCAATCGTCAACACCGACCCGCGCCCGTACTTGATCGTGCTGCTGCCGTGGTTGTGGAGCTTGGCGTCGTTGTGGGCCCGGATGTCGCTGCCCGGGAACGAGTCCTCGAGGTGCTTGAAGAACTCGGTATCGATCGCCATGACGTCTTCGAAGCGTCCGTGGGTCGGGCACTCCTTGACCATCAAGATCTCACCGTCGCGCTCGATGATCTGCGCCTTGATCTCGCCGACCTTCTGGTTCAAGAGGATCTTGTAATCCTGCTCGCCATCGAGAATGGACTGCCGCGCCTCACGGACGCACGTCGGGCAGAGCGAATCGGTTTCCCGGGGCCAGCCGAGCGGCGGCTTCACTTTCTCGTTCGACTTCAACAGCGGCTTGTCCGACCAGGCGGGTGTGAATGACGGCCGCTGGGTGAACGCGTTGTACCGGTCATAGACGAACCACGCGCCGTTCGCCGCGACCGACAACCCCTTCTCGACGTACTTGATCGGTTTGTGCATCAGAGCTCCGTTTCAGGTATTTACACCTCCGGCACGCGTCCGACCGGACCGGTCAAACGGGCACCGCGACAAGTCTTTTAACCGTCATAGGATAGCGGAGAATTCGCCGCCAGATGTCAACTTCCTGTGGAACGGCGAATCGAGGGGGTGAACTGGCGCTCGGCGGGTTGAACGGTCCGCCCGGCATCCGCTGCTAGACCGCAAATTGTCGAAACGTCAGGCTGATCCGCCCCGTCAGACCGAGCTCCGGCGGTCCGGTGGCGGGCAGAATCTTCGCGATGCCGTGGAAGCGTAGCCGGCTCGGCCCTCCCATCACGAACGCATCGCCCGACGACAAGGTGACGGCCTCGACACGCTCCCGCCTCCGAGTACCACCGACGACGAAGGTTGCCGCGTCGCCGACCGACAACGACACGATCGGGACGCCGGCGTCGAGGGCGGCGGCCGTCTCGTCCTTGTCCTGATGGAGCCCCATCTTGCCGGCCGAGTCGTACCGATTCACGAGACAGACGTCCGGTCGGAGCGACATCCGCACCGCTCGGCTCGCGCGGACCGCCATCGTCACCAGCTCCGGAGGCAGCGGTGGCACCGGCAGGCCGTCGTGGTCGGACCGCGTCGGCTCGTAGGCATACCTCCGTCCGTTCCAGTGCAGCCCCAGGCACATCAGATCGCATCGCAGGTGTCCCCCACCGCGAACCTGCGGCCGGTAGAACCCAGCGGGGCCCCTCGCCAGCGCCTCGACAATCGCAACCAGGGAGCGCTGGTCGTCCGCGGTCAAGAACGCGGGCAAATGGAACGCGCCCGGGTAGATCTGGATGAACTCCATTGCTCGAGGCTGTGGGCTCGAGGCTCAGTGTAATCGTACCGCTATCATGGCGCCGTTCCCATGTCGCGGTCGCCAGACGTGGTCGTGGTCGGTGCCGGCGTGTTCGGCGCCTGGACCGCGTACCGGCTGCAGCGGGCCGGCCGGTCGGTGATGCTACTCGACGCGTTTGGGCCAGGGAGCTCCCGCGCGAGCTCGGGCGGCGAGTCACGCGTCATCCGCCTCGGATACGGCAACAAGGCGACCTACTCGCGGTGGGCGCTGGAGTCGATCGCCCAGTGGCGGGCGCTGTTCCACGAGGCGCGGCGCCCGTTGTTCATAAAGACGGGCGTCTTGTTCCTCGGGTATGACGACGACCCGCTGGCGGACGAGACGGTCGCGACGCTCCAGCAGCTCGGTGCGACCTTCGAGCTGCTCGGTCGGGACGATCTCGAACGCCGATACTCCCAGTTTCGTCTCGGAGCGATTGTCCGCGGCATCCTCGAGCCGGACAGCGGCGTCATCCTCGCCCGCCGCGCGGTCGACAGCGTCGTGCGGCGCGCCGTCGAGCTCGGCGTCGACTATCGGCTGGCCGCGGCGACCCAGCCGGCAGGAAGCCACCGGCTCGTCACGCTCGCGCTGTCCGAC
The DNA here is from genome assembly GCA_965197395.1 of Vicinamibacterales bacterium. Lineage (GTDB taxonomy): Bacteria > Acidobacteriota > Vicinamibacteria > Vicinamibacterales > UBA8438 > CAZYFH01. Next base: position 591,565 of record OZ240205.1, read on the forward strand.
GGCACCGACGTGAGCGCCGACACGTTCGTGTTCGCCTGCGGTCCATGGCTCGCCAAGCTGTTTCCCGATCTGCTGGCGCCGGTGCTACACACGACCCGACAGGAGGTGTTCTTCTTCGGGGGCAAACCGGGAAACCGGCGACTCGTGGCGCCCACGCTGCCAGTGTGGATCGATTTCCGCAGCGGGGTCTATGGCCTGCCGGATGTGGAGGGTCACGGCGTCAAGATCGGGCTCGATACGCACGGGCCGCCGTTCGATCCCGATGCCGGCGACCGGCTGCCGTCGGCAGCGGCGCTGGCGACGGCGCGGCGGCTGGCCGGCGAGCGAATCCCGGACCTCCTGGAGGCGCCCCTACTGGACGCGCGGGTCTGTCAATACACGAACACGCCGAACGGCGACTTCCTGATCGACCGCCACCCCGGATACGACAACGTGTGGCTGGTCGGCGGAGGCTCCGGCCACGGCTTCAAGCACGGCCCGGCCGTCGGCGCCTACGTTGCCGCGTTGATGGACGGCGGCCACGCGGAGCCGCAGTTCGAGCTGGTGACGAGGCCGCGCGCGCGCGCGCGGGAGGTGTTCTAGCGCCGAACTTTGGTGCGCCAAGATCCGTTGATCACTTCGATCCCCACGGCAACAGCATCGACTTGATCCAGTTGGTCGAGCTGGCCAACTTGACGAGCTGGATCGCGCCGGCGGGGTCCACGTTCTTGGGGCACACTTCGGTGCACTCGCCGACCAACGTGCACCCCCACATGCCCTCGTGCCCGTCGAGTGCTTTCATCCGCCCGGCTGCGCCTTGGTCTCGCGAATCCAGGTTGTATCGTTGGGCGAGGGCGATCACGGCCGGTCCGGCAAACGCAGGCTCGAGACCGACGACAGGGCAGGCGGCGTAACAAAGCATGCAGTTGATGCACATGCTGAACTGTTTATACGCCTCCAACTGCGCGGGCGTCTGGAGGTACTCGCCATCGGCGATCGGCTTCTCGTCGTCGCGAACGATCCATGGCTGCACTTTCTGGAGCTTCTGGAGGAAGTCGGAAATGTCGACGACGAGGTCGCGCATGACCGGAAAGGACTGCAGTGGCGCGATGTGGATCGGCCCTGGCACGTAGTCGGACAGCGGGACCGAACAGGTGAGCTTCGGCGTGCCATTGACCGTCATGCCGCAGCTACCGCAGACGCCCATGCGACACGACCACCGGAAGGTGAGCGAGCCGTCCAGCCGGTCCTTGACGTAGTTCAAGGCGTCCAGCACGACCCAATCTTCTCGGTAGGGCACCTCGTAGGATTGGAAGGTGGGCTCGGAGTCGTCCTCCGGCCGATACCGTGCCACGTCCAACGTGATCGTATCCGCCATGCGGTTACCTGCCGTAGGTGCGTTCCCCAGGTGGCCAGCGTGTGATGGTGACCGGCAGATACTCGATGCGCGGTGCGCCATCGGCCGTCCGATACGCTAACGAGTGGGCGAGAAACCGCTCGTCGTCTCGCTGCGGGTGGTCTGTCCGCTGGTGCGCGCCACGGGACTCGGTCCGCGCTTCCGCCGAGCGGAGGATCACCTGCGCCAGATCGAGCATGTAGCCAAGCTCGAGGGCCGACGTCAGCTCCGTGTTGAAGGTCCGACTCCGGTCATCGAGCTGCAATCGCTGGGCGTGGCCCCACAGACGGCCCAGTGCATCCGCCCCCGCAGCCAGAGCTGCGCCGGTCCGGTAGATCCCCGCGCTCTCCTCCATGGTCGCCTGCATCTCGGATCGGAGGTTGGCAATCCGCTCCGTACCACCGGTCGTGTTGAAGAAGTCCTCCGACAGCCGCCGCGTCTCGTCCACAATCTGAGCTTCCACCGACGCGCTCGGCGGTGGCGCCGCGGCGGCGAACGTCGCGGCCGCTTTCCCGGCGCGCGCGCCGAAGACGAGACATTCGGTGAGCGAATTCGAGCCCAGCCGATTGGCGCCGTTCAAATTGACGCACGCTACTTCCCCCGCCGCATACAGCCCGTCGAGCGGCGTCGCACCCATGATATCCGTGTGGACGCCGCCCATCATGTAGTGGACCACCGGCCGCACGGGGATCAGCTCTTTGACCGGATCGAGGTTCGCGTATTTCTGGCACAGCTCGCGGACGAACGGGAGCTTCTCGTCGATCACCTCCTCGCCGATCTGCCGGATATCCAGGTGCACATATTGGCCGTACGGGCCCTCCAGCGTCCGCCCCTTCTCTTGTTCTTGGATGAAGGCCTGCGAGAGCCGGTCGCGCGGGCCGAGCTCCATCGAACGCAGGACCGGCGTGGGTTCCGGCGTGCCGAGGTCGTAGTCCTGCAGGTACCGGTAGCCGTCCTTGTTGACGAGCCACCCACCCTCGGCGCGCGCCGCCTCGGTGATTAAGATCCCGGTTCGAGGCAGACCCGTCGGGTGATACTGGACAAACTCCATGTCCTTCAACGGCACGCCCGCACGATAGGCTAGGGCCATCCCGTCGCCATTCTTGATGTTGGCATTGGTCGTGAACGGGAAGATCTTGCCGCAGCCGCCAGTGCACAGAATCACGGCCTTTGCCGTAATGCCTTGAACTTTGCCAGTAGCGAGCTCGATGACCACGACCCCTTGACAGCGCCCCTCGTCGACCAGCAGCTTCGTGACGAACCACTCGTCGAATCGCCTCACGCCCCCGTACTTCAACGATGTCTGGAACAGCGCGTGGAGCATGTGGAACCCGGTTTTATCGGCGGCGAACCACGTCCGTTGGATCTTCATGCCACCGAACGGGCGGACGGCAATGCTCCCATCGAGGTCCCGACTCCAGGGGCATCCCCAGTGCTCCAACTGCAGCATCTCGCCTGGTGCCTCTTCGACGAAGGCCTCGACGGCGTCCTGGTCGCACAGCCAGTCGGCGCCCGAGATGGTGTCGTACGCGTGGGCATCGAGGCTGTCGCCTGGCTTGATCACGGCAGCGGCGCCGCCTTCGGCCGACACGGTATGGCTCCGCATCGGGTACACCTTCGACACCACCGCAACATCGAGCTTCGGCGTGGCCTCGGTGGCCGCAATGGCTGCCCGCAGGCCCGCGCCACCTCCACCGACGATGAGCAGGTCACATGAGAGCGTATCCATTCGCGATCCTACGGAAGACGTCCAGCTTCAGGCACACCGGCCTCGGAGCATACCCTATGGAGCGCCAGCGTCACCCGTCTGCGGGACGATTTCGTGCCCCCGGTGATCACGACCGCACTGACTGCGTCCCTCGTGTCGGGCGTGCTCGTCCTGCTCGTCGTCTGTGCCAACGTCGCCAGCCTGATCCTGGCGCAGGCGAGCGCGCGCACGCGCGAGGTCGCCGTCCGTGCGGCACTCGGCGCCGGTCGCTGGCGGCTGATCCGGCAAAGCGTGACCGAGGGCATCGTGCTCGCGCTGGTCGCCGCGGTGCTGGGCGCCTGGATAGCGGTCCTTGGTGTGCGTTGGACACGGTCGTGGATACCGGTCGACCCGCCGTATTTGTTTGCGATGGGCGGATGGAACCCGGTGGGCGGGATCTACACGCTGGGGATCGCGTTGCTTGCCGGCCTGGTCGGGGCGAAGCCCCGTCTAGGAAGGCCGGTCTCAAGACCGTTGGTAAACGGCCAAGGCGCGCACGGGCGCGCCTCGCGGGCGCGGAGTGGGGCTCTCGGGGTCCCCGCGGAGCGCCCGCGGGGGTTCGGGGCGAAGCCCCGTCTAATCAGGACGACCGAACAGCGTTCTCATCCGCCGACCGGGGCCGCGCGGGCACGCGCCACCCCTCGAGACTCCAGCCGTAGAGTCGTACTCTCATAAACCGCCACACACGACGTGGGTAACTCGGAGTTGCCAGACGGGTGCCGAGCAGAACGGTCAGAATCGCGGCGTAGATGAGCGGTTCGCCGAGCTCGAGTTTGACCAGCCAGAAGAAGTGGACCACGCCGGCAATCGCGATGACGTAGATCAGCTGGTGCAACGCGTGCCAGCGTTTCCCGCCCAGACGCCGCATCATCGCTTGCGACGAAGTAACCGCGAGCGGGATTAACAACACGAAGCCGGTGAAGCCCGCGGTCACGTACTTCCGCTCGATCACGTCCTCGATGATGACGTCGAGCGCGAAGAAGTGATCGAGGACCACATACGTCGAGAAGTGAAGGCAGGCGTAGAAGAAGGCGAAGAGTCCCACCATCCGGCGGAACCGGATGATCGCGCTCCACCCGGTCAACCATCGCACCGGCGTGATCGCGAGGGTGACGAGCAGCAACCGGAGCGTCCAATCGCCCGTCCGGTGCGTGACGTCCTCGATCGGATTGACGCTGAGCCCGCCCGTGAAGGCGTGCCAGACGAGCAGCAGCGCGGGGGCCAGGCAGGCGAGAAACACCGCTGGCTTGAGACGGCGGGTCAGTTGCGTGGCGGTCATGTCGGCGGCCGGGCGACGACGGCACTCGTCGCACCGACCTCTGGTATCGGTGCCCGTTGCGCCGTCCGCGCTTCATAGCGCGGGCCTTCAGGCCCGCGCGGGCGACGTCCCTCGATGCGCGTGAGGCGCGACTAGTAGTTCTGGGCCAGATCCATCCCGTCGTACATGCTCGCGACCTGGTCAGCGTAGCCATTGAACATCTGCGTCCGTTGGCGGAAGAACTTGCCGATGCGCCGCTCGGTCCGCTGTGTCCATCGCGGATGGTCGACGTCGGGATTCACATTGGCGTAGAAGCCGTATTCGTGCGGAATGGAGACGTTCCACGAGTTGCGAGGCTGCTCCGCGACGAACTCGATGCGGGAAATCGACTTGAGGCTCTTGAAACCGTACTTCCATGGCACCATGAGGCGCATCGGGGCACCGTTCTGGTTCAACAGCGTCTTGCCGTACAGCCCCACCACCATGATCGCCAGCGGATTCATCGCCTCGTCCATCCGCAACCCCTCAACGTAGGGCCACTCCAGGCCCCCGCCGCCGCGCTGGCCGCGGAACTCGCTCGGACGCAGGAGCGTCTCGAACCGCACGTACTTCGCCTGCGAGGTCGGCTCGAAGCGCTTCAGCAAGTCGCCAAGCGGAAAGCCGACCCACGGCACCACCATCGACCACGCCTCGACGCAGCGCAGCCGATAGATGCGCTCCTCGAGCGTATGCGGCTTGAGGATGTCCTCGAGCGTGTAATCGGCCGCGGGCTTATTCATGTGCCCCTCGACCCGGACACTCCACGGCTTCGGATTGAACTCGCTCGCGTAACGCTTCGGGTCTTCCTTGTCGAGCCCGAACTCGTAGAAGTTGTTGTAGCTCGTGATCTCGTCGAAGGTGTTCTGCGGCTCGTCCGTGCTGAAGGGGCTCTCCGTGATGCCGGGCAGGTCGGCTTGCGGCGCGGCCGCCTGCACTCCTCCACGCGGCCCGCCGAGCGCCGCCGCGCCGGCCACACCAAGTGCCGCCCCGGACGCTGCTTGCATGAACTGCCGGCGGTTGTAGTACAGCCGCTCCGGCGTGATCTCGGACGACGGAATGTCTGGTGCCTGCTTGATCAACATTCGAGTACCTCTACTCCCGGGACCGACCCGCCGTGCGCCGATCTCCACCCGGGTGCTTCGATGGTCGCCCCACGGCCCCGTGCTTGTCAATAGTACCGGCGTGCGAGCCACTCGGGCGAGACGCCGGCGAAGTACAGCATCACCAATGCGATATTGAGCGCGCTCCGCCGCAACCAGCCGTCCCGCTCCCAGCGCCGTGCCGAGACGCGGACCGGGACACGCGAGAACCAGAGCGACCCGCGCCGGCCGAGCCGGCGAATGAGGTCGACATCCTCCATCAGTGGGATGGCCCGGTAGCCCTCGAGTGCTTCAAAGACCGCGCGCCGCACGAAGATCGCCTGATCGCCATAGGGCAACGCCAGCCATGACACCCGCTTCGCGACGCCCCATTCGATGAGACGGGCCACGCGCCGCGGGGAATCAAGGGTGAACCGGAACGCGCCCCCGACCACCTCGTCGCGCCCGTCGGCCGCCCGGATCTCGTCGAGCCACCCTGGGTCCAGACGCGCGTCCGCGTGCACGAAGAGCAACCAGCGACCCGCGGCTTCGGCGGCGGCGGCATTCATCTGCCGCCAGCGCCCAACCGCACTCGTACGCCAACGGACGGCTGGATAGCGCGTCCGCAGGGCATCGAGGGAACGGTCGGTTGCGTCCACGCTGACAACGACGACCTCGACGTTGTCGCCGGCTGCATCCTCGGCGAGCCCGGCGAGGAGCCCCTCGAGCTCCACCGTGTCTCGAAGGACCGGGATCGCGATCGAGACGAGGGGCGCCGACATGGCGGGGTCCGTGCGCAGACCGTCACGGTCATTCGGCGTCGCGACCATCTGCTCCGAGCCCCAGAAACGCCTCGGTCTCCGACCACACCCGCTCGAGGCTGCCGCTCAGCTGGTGGTCGTCGTCGAGTCGCACCAACCGCACGTGCGACCGGCGCGCCGCAAAGCGCGCGACCGTTTCGGGATCGACCACCGCGTCCTGGTCGCCCTGAAGCACCAGCGTCGGCGACGTGCACTGCGCGGCGAACGAGTCGTACTGGTCCGCGTCGCTGTAGAGCCCGTAATGGACACGGCGCACCTTCCCGTAGGCGTGGTGCGTCAGCGCCAGCCACCCGGTGTCGCGCCATCGTGCCATCCCGGCGTCGTCGATGTCGCCGAGACGCCGGCGGCCGAAGTCGAGCGCGGGTGCCAGCAACACGAGCCGGTCGATGGGTCGGTGGGACGGGGCGGCGCCCGCCACCGACCGCTCCGCCACCTGGAGGGCCACGAAGGCACCGAGGCTCGACCCGATCAACGTGACGGCATCGGGCGCGAGCGCCGCAATCGCCGTCTCGACCTGCGCGACCATGCGCGTAGTCGTCAGGGTAGAAAAATCCGGCTCGTTGAGATCGGGACAGTGCAGCGTCAGGCGATGGCGCTGGAGGCGGTCTGCCAGAAACGCGGCCTTGGACGAGGCCGGAGAGGACATGAAGCCGTGCAGATAGAAGATGTGCATCCGCGCGGCCTGGCCGCGCGCCTGGACTAGCGCGTTATCGGCACGCAAAGAAGGATTTCATACTTCGTCGTCGGCACACGGCCAAGGCGCGCACGGCGCGCCTCGCGGGCGCGGAGTGGGGCTCTCCGCTCTTCCCCTTGGTCCCCACAGAGCGCCCGCGGGGGTTCGGGGCGCACCTCGCCCAGCTGCTGCCGGACGCCTCCATACAGTACTTCGGAATGAACACTACGTGATACTGGCAGTGCCATTTCGTATGATTGAGACTTCGGTACGTCGTCATGAGGACTCCTTCTCGTGATGCTTGTGCGGCTCACGGGAAGGAGTTTCCTCACGCGACTCCCGGATACGTCAAACGCTGCTGGCCGCCCCGGCAAAGCCGTCCAGACTAGAGCAGACTCTCGCAACCGGGCCGGCACTTGCAGGGAATCTCGCCCTCCCCTTCCGTGAAGTAGTTGTAGGTCAGCTCCTCACCCGGCCTGATGTTGCGCCCCGCGATGATCCAGATGGTGTCCCCGATAATGTTGCTATAGCAATTCGGCGTGCACGAGTGGTTGATGAAACGGGCGACGTTGCCGCCGACTTTGGCGTCGCGTGAGAACAGATGGTTGATGCGAAAACACCAGATCTCTCCACGGGACAGATACCGTTCCTCACGGGGTGTGCTGTCGCGGTTGCGGATCTTCTCGCCCGCATAGTTGACGACCCGCTTGTTCTTGTTGATCGATTCGAGCGCGAAGACACCCCACCCGTGCAGCTTGGAGCGCTTCCGCCGGATCTTCGGAAAGTAGAGGCCGTTCGCGTGCGGATCCGAGAAGTCGCGAGGTTTTGTAGCGAGTGTCCGCTTCCGCCGCGCCATGCGGGCGCAAGAATACCATGAACCCATGACTCGTCCGCTCGAGACGCGCATGGTGGAGGCGAACGCGCTGACGTTCGAGGTCGACATGTGCGGCGACGGCGACCGGCTCGCGCTCTGTCTGCACGGCTTCCCCGAGCTCGCCTGCTCGTGGCGGCACCAACTGCCGCTCCTGGCACGCCTCGGGTACCGGGCCTGGGCGCCGAACCTGCGCGGTTACGGACGAACGTCGCGGCCGCCGGCGGTCGCCGACTACGCCATGCCACACCTTGTCGCCGACATCGCCGGCCTGATCGATGCCGCCGACGCGCGGTCAGTACTGTTGGTCGGACACGACTGGGGCGGGGCCATCGCCTGGCAGGCCGCCCTCGAGCGGGTGCGGCCGATCGCGCGTCTCGTGGTAATGAATATCGCGCATCCGGCGCTCTTTTTCGAGGGGCTGCGCGGCTGGCGGCAGGCGCTGCGGTCGTGGTACATCGCTGCGTTCCAGCTGCCGTGGGTGCCCGAGCGACTGCTCGGTGCGCGACGTGCGTGGATGGTCGGCGAGCTTATCGCCGAGACAGCGGTTGACCCTACGCGGTTTCCCCCGGCGGTGTTGGCGGCCTACCGCACCGCCGCGACGCGTCGCGGCGCGACGCGGGCGATGGTGAACTACTACAGGGCATTGCGGTTGACGCGCCCGACACGAAACGTTGTGGAACGGTGGCGCCGCCCGCTCGAGATCCCGACGCTACTGCTCTGGGGTGAAGAGGACGTCGCGCTGGGGAAGGAGCTCACGGTGGGCACCGACGCGCTGGTGTCCCCTCTCACGCTGCGATACCTTCCGGGCGTCTCGCACTGGGTGCAGCAGGAAGCGCCGGAAACGGTAAACGCGCTGCTGGAATCCTGGCTCCTCGATCGACCGGTGCCGGTCGTCGGCCCGCATGGTCGACTCGCGAACGGACCGATGTCGCACGGCGGCGTATAATCGCGACCCGTGTCAGACCCGTGTGACGAGCCCCCGCCTCCGTTGCTGCTCAAGGGGATCACGCAGCTCAATCGAGGCGAGTTCTTTGCGCAGCACGAGACGCTAGAAGACCTCTGGCAGGCCGAGACCCGAGATGTGCGGCGCCTCTATCAAGGCATCCTGCAGATCGGTGTGGCGCTGCATCACGTGCGGCTGTTGAACCACCATGGGGCGATGCACATGCTCACCGCCGGTCCGGCGTATCTCCGGCCGTTCGCACCTCGGTGCCAGTCGATCGACGTGGCCGACCTGCTGGCGCAAGCCGCTCGCATCCGCGCCGAGGTCGAGCGCCTCGGACCGGCGGGCCTCGACCGTTTCAACTGGACGCTGGCGCCCGCGGTCAAGATGATTGAGACCGCTTGACCCGATCTCACTCGACCCATCGACTGACTCCCCACCCCGTCCAGCATCCGGAGTGACAGTGCCTGCCCCACGCTTTTCACCCAAGACCCTGGCGTTTCTCCGCGCGCTCAAGCGCCACAACGACCGCGACTGGTTTCGCGAGCGACGCGAGACCTACGAGGAGCACGTGCGCGCGCCCATGATCGCGATCATCGAGCGACTCGCAGACGACCTGCGCGCATGTGCGCCGGATCTCGTCGCCTCACCCAAAGTGTCGATGTATCGCATCTATCGCGACACGCGGTTTTCGGCGGACAAGTCGCCGTTCAAGACGCACGTCTCGGCCGTCTTCCCCCACCGGGACCTCGGCAAGCACGAGGGCGCTGGGCTGTATTTCCACGTCGCGACGGACCACGTGCTGGTCGGCGGGGGCATCTACGCGCCGGCGCCGCCGCAGCTCCTTCGGGTGCGCCAGCACATCGCCGCCAACAGACGTCGACTCGAGTCGATCGTGGGCGCGACGACGTTTCGGCGCAGCTACGGCAGCCTCAACGGGCAGCAGCTGAAACGCGTACCGCGCGGGTTCGACCCGGACGACCCGGCTGCCGACTATTTGCGACTCAAGCAATTCCTCGCCGGATCGGAACATCCCGCGTCGTTCGCAACCGGCGCCCGCTTCTATCCGTCTCTCGTCCGGCTCTTCAGGCACCTGGCCCCACTCGTGCACTTCCTCAACGAACCGTTGGTAGGCAAGCGCTTCTCGCTCTCCTGACGCCGAAGACTCTTTGTGTGTGGGAGGAAACCTCGTCGCCCCGCGTTCCGTCTAATTCAGACGGGGCTTCGCCGCGAGCCCCACGCGCACGTGCGCGCCCTAACCTTAGTCGTCACCGAGGGCGTCGAGCCTGTGCGCGATTTCGTTTCGGGCCGTACGACGACCTACGGCGAGCAAAAGGAGACCGTCCATGTCCCGTCCCCTCACCTGCGCGATCATTGCCCTGCTGGCGCTTACGGCCAGCGCGTGCGAAATCGGCCACGCGGGCAGCAGCCTTCATATCAATCTCGGCCGTCAGGCCGACGAGGTCTTCGAGTGGAACGGTCGACTAGCCGCAGGCCAGCACCTCGAGATCAAAGGCGTCAACGGCGCCATCTCGGCCGTGCCGGCGACCGGCGACTCGGCGACCGTCACCGCCGATCGGCGTGGGCTCCGCAGCGATCCAAACGACGTGCGGATCGAGGTCATCGAGCACGATGATGGGGTGACGATCTGCGCGGTGTACCCACGCGAGGGGAACGCCTGCGAACCAGGCGATCACGGCCGCATCAGCGCGCGCCGAAACGACGTCACGGTCGAGTTCACCGTCGAGGTTCCGACCGGCGTCGATTTCCTGGCCCGGACGGTGAGCGGCGGTGTGAAAGCCGACGACCTCAGCGGCAACGTCGTCGCGCGGACCGTCAACGGCAGCATCACCCTCGTGACGAACGGTCATGCCGACGCCACGACAGTGAACGGGTCAATACGCGCGGAGATCGGCGCGGCCGACTGGACCGGCGAGGCCGCGTTCGAAACGGTGAATGGCAGCGTGACACTGTACGTCCCGGAGTCAATCGACGCCGACCTTGCCGTCCGAACGGCGAACGGTTCCATCAACAGCGACCTCGACATGACCGAGGTCAACTCGCGGCGGCGGCGCCTCGAAGGGCGACTCGGGAGCGGTGGCCGCGAGCTCCGGATCAAGACCGTGAACGGCTCGGTCCGGCTCTGGCAGGCTGACTAGCTAGTGTCCTGTAACAGAAATAAGTAAACGGTTTATGGTGCCTCGACGTATTCCTCGCAGGAGGTGCACGTGAGAGGTCCTGCCCCGGTGACAGTGACCGTCAGTGACGACGAACGGCAACGGCTCGACTCGTGGGCCCACCGGTCGCGCAGTGCCCCGCAGGTGGCGCGGCGCGCCCGCATCATTCTGGCGTGTGCCGCCGGCCGCTCGACGACGAGCATCGCCAAACGGTTCCACGTCTCGCGGACCACGGTGTGCAAGTGGCGCACACGCTTCGTGCGCGATCGCCTGGAGGGACTGATCGACGAACCGCGTCCGGGCACGCCTCGGCGGATTACCGATGCGCAGGTGGAGCAGGTGGTGATTGCAACCCTGGAAACCACGCCTCGCGGGGCGACGCAGTGGAGCACGCGCGATATGGCGAAGGCGACGGGCCTGAGTCACATGACCATCCAGCGCATTTGGCAGGCGTTTGGATTGCAGCCGCATCGCAGCGAGACCTTCAAGCTGTCGCCAGACCCGCAGCTGGTCGAGAAGGTGCGCGATATCGTCGGGCTGTACGTGAATCCGCCGGACCATGCCCTTGTGCTCTGCGTGGACGAGAAATCGCAGATTCAGGCGTTGGATCGGACGGCCCCCCTGCTGCCGATGCAACCCGGGCAGGCCGAGCGGCGCACGCATGATTATCGGCGGCACGGAACGACCTCGCTGTTTGCGGCCCTCGACGTCAAGACGGGCGAGGTGCTCGCCGAAATGCACCAGCGGCATCGCTCGATCGAGTTCCGCAGGTTCCTCGATGCGATCGACGCGCACGTCCCCGCCGACCTGGACGTGCACCTGATCGTCGACAACTACGGGACGCACAAAACCGCGATCATTCAGCGCTGGTTGGCCAAGCGCCCGCGGGTCCACCTGCACTTCACACCGACCTATGGGTCCTGGATGAACCTGGTCGAACGTTGGTTCGCGGCGCTGACGACGAAGCAGCTTCGCCGCGGCGCCCACCGGAGCGTCGCGGCCCTCAAACGCGCGATCCAAGAGTTCATCGAGGTGACCAATGAGCAACCGACGCCGTTCGTCTGGACCAAGAGTGCCGACGACATCCTCGCGAGCATCGCCCGGTTTGCTCGGCGAACGCTGGCTGCACACCCAGCATGACAACTGTTCGCGAACCACTGTTACGGGACACTAGCGACCGAGGACGTGGCGCAACGCGCCGTCCAGCGTCGGGTGGTGAAACTCGAAGCCGGTGTCGATCAGACGCGTCGGCTCCACGCGCGTGCTGCTGAGCAGCGTCTCCACCCCGAGCTCACCAAAGAGCAGCCGCACCACGGGTGCCGGCATCGGGAGCACGGTCGGCCGACGGAGCGCCGCCCCGAGCGTCCTCGTGAATTCGTGATTCGTCACCGCGCGCGGAGTTGCAACATTGACCGGGCCTTCGACGGCATCGCTCGCGAGCGCGTGCCCCACGACGCGCACGAGATCATCGATCGCGATCCAACTCATGTACTGACGACCGGAGCCCAGCACGCCTCCCACGCCGGCCTTGAACGGCAAGAGCATCTTGCCCAGGGCGCCTCCGGCGGTGCTGAGCGCGATACCGCTGCGAAGAAACACGAGGCGCACGCCGCGCCGACGGGCCGGGTCGGCCGCCGCTTCCCACTCGCGACACAGATCGGCGAGAAACCCTGTTCCAGGCGGTGCGGTTTCGCCGAGCACCTCGTCACCCCGGTTGCCGTAGAACCCGACGGCCGATGCGCAGACCAGGACGCGTGGAGCGGTCGTCGCGCGTGCGACGGCTTCGGCCACGAGGCGCGTGCTCGCAATTCGGCTCGCACGGAGGACCTGCTTTCGCGCGGCGGTCCACCGGCGATCGGCGATCCCCGCACCCGAGAGGTGGACGACAGCATCCGCGCCGTCGAGCGTGTCGGGCGACAGGCCGGCGCCGGCGGGGTCCCAGTGCGTGGCGTCGATGGGATCCCCTGGTGCCGCGCGGCGTAGGCGCGCGACCTCCATACCTTGCCCTTCGAGGTACGGCCCGAGTGCCGACCCCACGAGGCCCGTCGACCCGGTGATCACCACTCTCATCGTGGCCTGCTCCCTCGGCGCACCTTGCCGGCCGGGCGCCGCGCGTCAGGACGTATGTAGCACATCACGTTTACAGGACACTAGTCCCCTGTGTCTGAAAAAGCTTCAAATAGTGTGTCGGCTGTGATGTATTGGGCGGCATGGCAAGAACAGGTCGGCCCAAAGCGAGATTGGAAGTCACCGCCGCAGAGCGCGTAGAACTTGAGCGGCTCGCCAGGCGCGCCCGAACGAATCGGCACGTGGCCTTGCGGGCAAGGATCGTCCTGAGGAGCACGCGTGGCGAATCGAACGTGGCGGTCGCGGCGAAACTGCGCTGCTCGAACGTGACGGTCGGCAAGTGGCGACAGCGGTTTAGGGTAGGTCGCGTGGACGCGCTGTACGACGAGCCCAAGCCCGGAGCCCCACGGACCCTGTCCGATGCGGATGTCGAGTCGATCCTCGTCACGACGTTGGAAAGTAAGCCGAAGGGGCGGACCCACTGGAGCACCCGCAAGATGGCGGAGCACGCTGGCGTCAGCGCCTCTACCGTGGGCCGCATCTGGCGCACTTTCGGGTTGCAGCCGCATGTCGTGGAATCCTTCAAGATCTCCGACGACCCGCTGTTCATCGAGAAGGTGCGGGACATTGTCGGCCTCTACCTGAACCCACCCGACCACGCCGTCGTCTTGTCATTCGACGAAAAGCCTCAGATTCAAGCCCTCGAGCGGGCGCAGCCGATTCTGCCGATGGACCTGGGTCGCCCCGAACGCCAGACGCACAACTACATCCGCCATGGCACGGTGGACCTCTTCGCGGCGCTCAACGTCGCGACCGGCCAGGTCGTGGCGCAAACCAAGAAGCCGCATCGGTCGAGGGATTTCGTGAGCTTCCTGCGCGAGATCGACGAGCGGGTGCACTCCGCCCTCACCGTCCACGTGATCCTCGACAATCTCTCGGCGCATAAGTCCCCGTTGGTCAAACGATGGGTGGCCCGCCACCCGCGCTTCCAGTTCCACTTTACGCCGACCTACTCCGCCTGGCTCAACCTCGTCGAGCGGTTCTTTGGCCTTCTCACCGAACACGCCCTCAAGCGCGGATCACATTCCAGCCCGCACGCGCTGCGCCACGCCATCTACGCCTACGTGGACGCCCACAACGACGAGGGCAAACCCTTCAAGTGGACAAAGACAGCCGACGAAATTCTCGCGAAGGTGAAGCGGTTCGGACAGCGCACCGTTCAAGTCCACGGTGGCCCCAGATGACCAACGACTTTTTGAAGAAATCAAAGATCAAGGGGAGTAAGTATCCCCCGGCAAAGCCGGGGGCTTTAGTTGTGAGCCGCTCAAAGCGGCTGACGTGACCGCTGCGCGGTCACTTGAGCCACCTGACGGTGGCGGCTCTAGTCCAACGGCAACTGATCCAGCCGCCGATCCTCTCGCTCCTGCTGCTGGATATAGTCCCGGATGATCCGTTCATCACGGCCCACCGTCGAGACAAAATACCCGCGCGCCCAGAAGTGCTGCCCCACGAAGTTCCGGGACCGCCCCGCAAACTCCCGAGCGATGTGGATCGCGCTCTTCCCCTTGAGATACCCGATCACCTGCGCCACCGAGTACTTCGGGGGGATCGACACCAACATGTGGACGTGGTCGGGCAGCAGATGCCCCTCCTCCACCTGGCTCTCGCGGTGCCGCGCCAGCTGCCGCAGCACCTCGCCCAGCTGCTGCCGGACGCCTCCATACATCGCTTTCTTCCGGTACTTCGGAATGAACACTACGTGATACTGGCAGTGCCATTTCGTATGATTGAGACTTCGGTACGTCGTCATGAGGACTCCTTCTCGTGATGCTTGTGCGGCTCACGGGAAGGAGTTTCCTCACGCGACTCCCGGATACGTCAAACGCTGCTGGCCGCCCCGGCAAAGCCGGGGGGTCTCCCACGGCAACTAGAATACGGTTCGAGAGCCAGCCACGGTGCTTCGAGAATTCCTGGACATGCTCATACGCGGATTCCGGCTGCGGTGTCCCTGCTGCGGCCACGGCAGGTTGTTCAAGTCGGCCATCCGGATGAACAGCCGCTGCTCGGCCTGCGATGAGCGGTTCGAGCGTGAGCCCGGGCTCTGGTTTGGCGCCATTTACATCAACCTCGGCCTGACGCTTGGCTTGACGGTGGTGGGATACACGCTGACCCAGACCTTCACCACGCTGACGCCATCCGAACAGGCCACCATCTGGACTCCGGTCGCGGCGATTGGACCGTTCGCATTCTACCGGGTGTCCAAAGGCCTGTGGGTCAGCCTTGTGTTCCTGGGTGAGGGCCTCTATATCCCGTGGCCGAACCGGTAGGCGATCCCTCATCCGACACGTCCAACCCGACCGCGCCCCTCCCCGCCACGCAACCGGTTGGGTACCGCGTCGCCATGCGTCTCGGCGAGGCGTTCACGTTTTCGAAGTTTCGCAACCTGTGGACGGCCGCGTTCACGTCGGCGGTCGGCACGTGGATGCAGCGATTCGCGCAGCAATGGCTCGTTTTCAGCCTGACCGGCTCCGCCTTCTATCTCGGGCTGGACACGTTTCTCGGCGCACTGCCGCTGCTGTTCTTCACGCTAATTGGCGGCGTGGTCGCCGATCGATACGACCGCCGGCACCTGCTCATGGGCTCGCAAGCGCTGCAGATGGCGTGCGCGGTGGCGCTGACGGCGCTCGTCCTGTTCGACGCGGTGCGTCTCCGGTACATCCTCGCCCTCTCGTTCACGACAGGCTTCGCGCAGGCCTTTGGCGGACCGGCGTTCCAGTCCATCATCCCCGCCCTCGTGCCACGCAAGTCCCTGCCGAACGCAATCGCGCTGAACTCGATCCAGTTCAACCTCGCCCAATCGGTCGGCCCGCTCATCGGGGGCATCGTGTTCACGACGCTCGGGCTGGTCGCCTGTTTCGGCTTCAACAGCGTCTCGTTCCTCGTCGTCATCGTCGTGCTCGGACTCATGCACCTGCCGCGTCCGAACGCGCACGCGCGCCGTCCGCTGCTGGTCGAGCTGGGTGGCGGCCTCTCGTATGTCCGGCACGACGCTGCGCTGCTCAGCCTGACCGTGCTGGCCGTCGCGACCACTTTGCTCGGGTTGCCGCTGCGCGCGTTTCTCCCGGTCTTCGCCGTCGATCCGGACCGCCTCAGCCAGATGATGTCCGCGCTTGGGACCGGTGCCGTCGCGGGTGCCCTCATCGTTGCCTGGCTCGGCACGTTCCGGCACATGGGACGGACGCTGCTGTGCGTACAGATCGTCTACGGCGCACTGGTGGCGACGTTCGCCCTACTCCCGGTGAGCGCGGTCAGCTACGTCTTGCTGTTCGGCGCCGGTGCCGCACTCCTGGTCGTGTTCTCGCTGACCGCGTCCCTCGTGCAGCTCGCGGTGCCCGACGAGCTGCGGGGGCGCGTGATGAGCATCTACCTCATGGCGTTTCGGGGCGGGCTGCCTGTCGGCAGCCTCGTGAGCGGCTACTTCACCACCGTGGCGTCGACGCCGACCGTGATCGCCGTCAACGCCGGTCTCCTCGTCGCCGTCGCGGTCTACTTCCTGTTCCGCGGTCACGGCGTCCGCGAGC
Organism: Vicinamibacterales bacterium; assembly: GCA_965197395.1. Classification (GTDB taxonomy): domain Bacteria; phylum Acidobacteriota; class Vicinamibacteria; order Vicinamibacterales; family UBA8438; genus CAZYFH01. Next base: position 608,199 of record OZ240205.1, read on the forward strand.
TCTAGTGCCCCACCAATGAGGCGTTGCCCAGCTCAGGTTCGGTAGCGCGAACATGCGTCATCTGTCGGCATCCGACATCGTCGTGACGACGACCTATACGCCGTCCGATGAGGTAGTGGCCGGCGCCCTCGCCCTCGCCCAACGCCTGCACCGCCCATTCGTCACCAGGCGCAAGGACAGCATCGCCGCGCTCGCCCGCCGTGAAGGGGTGGCCGCCGCGGTGGTGGTGAGCGACAACGGCACGCGGATCGTGCACCGCGGACGGTCCTACGGGTTTCATCCGGGCATGGCCTGGCCTCGCCTCGCGGCGTTGCAGGCCGGGGGTCGCGACCGGCTCATTGAGGTCGCGCGTCTACAGCCCGGCGATCGCGTGCTCGACTGCACATGCGGGCTCGGTGCCGACGCCATCGTGGCGGCGCATGCGGTCGGGGACGGCGGCAGCGTCGACGCCGTCGAGTCGTCACCGATACTGGCGGCGATCGTGTTGGACGGGACGCAAAGATACCACCACACGGACAGCGCGCTCGTGCGCGCGATGCGACGCGTGAAGGTCATCAGGGCGACGCACGAGAGCCTCTTGCCATCGCTCCCCTCGCAATCGCTGGATGTCGTCTACTTCGATCCGATGTTCGAGGCGACAATCCACACCGCGAAGAGCTTGGACCTCGTGCGCATGCTCGCATCAGCAGACACGTTGAGTCGCGAAGTCGTCAACGACGCGCGGCGCGTCGCTAGACGTAGCGTCGTCGTGAAGGACCGGGCCCCTGGGGCGCTCCTCCGCGCCCTGGGCGTCCCGGTGGTCTCGCAGACGCAGCGGGTCTGGTACGGCCGGCTTGATGCCTCGTAGTCCTGCGGGAATCGGTCTGTTCTGCTTCAGTCTCGAATGAGCGGCCGCCAGTCGAGCTCCCACGTCAGCGGGATCTCGGCCGGCACGTAGCAGACCTCGTGGTCGCACGCCTGATACTCGAGCGCGCCCCGAAGCGTCAGGGTGGCCCCCGGGACGGCCGCCAGCTCGGCGCTCTCCTGGCTCATCGGGATCGTGACGTCCTGCACCAGCCGGAACGACGCCTGGTAGACCGGCACCGTCTCATCCAGCGGTTCGAAGTGATACGTCTCCGAGGGCGGATACGAAACCTCGTGACTCTGCAGGAACTCGGGCGCGTCCACGCGGAGGCGTATGACCTGATAGTCGTGCTCGCCTGGGGCGTAGACGTGCATCTCGGGCTTCGGCGCGACGTCGACGACTAGCGCGAAGCGATTGCCCGGAGCCACCACGCTGTCCGTGGACCACGCGAGCGCCTCGAGGTGATCGGTTTCGGCCCGTGTCGCCGCGCGCTCGGTCCCGTCGATGGGGTCCCCGAGCCGCACGGCGATGGACGAGACCGTGAAGCGCTCTTGATACGCCTGCTCGAAGAAGCGTTCGAGCACGCGGCCGTTCGTGTCGAGGATGAACGTCCCAGGGTACGGCACGCCGTAGAACCGCTGCATCATCGCGCGTCGGTCTTCCGGCGCGAGGCTGGGATCCATCTCGCGATTGAGGAGGTCGTAGCGTCTGATGGTCTCCGACCCCGCGTCGGACAGCAGGGGGTACTCGACGTCCCGCGCGCCGGCGAAGCCGGCGAGCGTGTCGGTCGAGTCATAGGTGATGACGGCAAGGCCGATGCCGCGCGCCCGAAGATCCTCGTACCGGCTTTGCAGCTCCACGAGCTGCGTCTTACAGTACGGTCACCAATCGGCCGAACGGCTGAAGACGAGCATCAAACCGTTCGGACCCATGAGCGAGGCAAGGCTGCGTGTGTCGCCCTGCTGATCGACCAGGGCGAAGTCGGGCACGGTCTGCCCGACCTGGGGGCCGAAGCGCTCGACGTCCGGGAGTGGCGGCGCCTGGGCGCTGAGCAACGACCCGAGTATCACGACGAACGAAAGGATGAGTATCTGTCGCACGGTCTGGGCTCCTGTCACCGCTTGAACGCCGTTCAGAGGGCGCGCGTTTCATAATACTCCCGAGTGATCGTCAGAACTGAATCGGAGAGCCTCTTGCTCGTCACGCAGCCGGATCACGCCGCCCTGTCGGGCCGGATCATGGCCGCCTGGCAGGCAGATGGCCTGCCGACGCACCCGTCGCGGGACACCGTCCTCCTCGCCACCCGGGCACACGACAACGGCTGGGAGGAGGTCGATGCGCGGGCCACCATCGATCGAACACGCCGGCGCCCGCATGACTTCATCACCGCACCCGGCCCCATCAAGCGTGAGATATGGCCGCGCGGTGTCGCGCGCCTCGAACCGGTCGATCCCGCCGCGGCGGCCCTCGTGGCACAACATGCCGTCACGGTCCTGGAGCGTCGTCCGTCGGCTGCCTGGCGCCAGTTCTTCGCGTCGATGGAGGCTACGCGCGACCGGATCCTCGACGCGGGCGCGTATGGGAACCGGTTGTCGGCGCTGAGGGAGGACTACCGAATTGTGTATTTGGGCGACCTCCTGTCGCTCATTTTCTGCTGCGGCTGGCAGGACCCGTTCGCGCGGGAAGGCTACGACGTCGTCCTGCGCGGGACCACGCTCGAGGTGTTCCCCGACCCCTTTGACGGGCGTACGATCGCGCTCGGTGTGGGGGCGCGACGGATTCCGGCGCGCCGATACGCCACCGACGCGGAGCTGCGCTCCGTGCTCGCGGCGGCACCGGAGGAGCTCGTCACCGGAACCGCCGTGGGCCGCCCGTAGCGCGTGCAGGCGGCCCGGCGATGGTCTGTCCCCGCGTTTGGTCAGATCACCCCGAAGTAGTCAAGGGCGTCCCGCAGGAAAACCGCAGCGAACACCCCGAGCGCCACGCCCAGCCCACGAAGCAGCACGACATACGCGCGGTGCTCGAACACGGATCGCCCCGCGCCGACCGCCCACGCCACGAGCGCCTTCGATCCGACGAGGCTTCCGTACATCGCGATCAGAAAACCGCCCGCGACGGCAGACCCGGCATCCCACGCACGCCCGAGTGTTGGACCGCCGACGGCGAGCCAGAACAGATACGGGTGTGGGTTAAACAGGTTGGCCACGACGCCCGTCGCCAGTGAGGGCACGGGGCGCAGGGACCCGCCCTGGCCGGGCGCAGTCGCGGTCACACTCGCGTAGGAGAGATAGGCGAGCACGCCCGCCCCGAACAGCGCAAGCCCGCCGAGAACCATCTCGGCCTCGGCGAGCCGACCGACCACAAACACCGACACGGCGATGATCGGCCCATCGGTGATGAGTGGGGCCGCGGCCACCTTCATGCCCTCGCGGGGCCCGTACCGCAGCGACTGTGTGACGACCAGTGTGAAAAGCGGGCCCGGTGTCAGGCCCGCCGCCAGTCCGAAGACGACGCCGGACGCGATGACCGGCCACATCGCGTTACGTCTGCTCGGCCGTTCCCCGTTCGGCGCCCCGGCTCCACCGCCCGCGCCAGCCGTGCGCTGCAGCCCGATCGATGAGCTCTTGCCCAGTGTGCGGAACGTGTTCCTGCGGGTCGTCAGCCATATGGGTGTAGAACTCGACGCTTAGCACGTAGGTCAATGATACGCGCCCAACCGGGGTACCCCACCCGAGAGGACGACACAGTAGTCATCCTCGCGGAATGCACGAAACTGCACGCGGAAGTACAGCCACGTGTCGGAGTCAGGCCGCTCGTGTGTCAGATCCGGGCATGGCCCAAGGCACGCCGCTCGCCGGCCGGGTTGGAGCGGACGCCACGCATGTAAGATTCGCGCGTGACCCGACGCGCGGCGCTCGGTGAGCTCGCGACCCTGTTCCTCCGACTCGGCGTCACCGCGTTCGGCGGCCCCGCCGCGCACATCGCGATGATGCGCGACGAGGTCGTCGAGCGCCGTCAGTGGCTGACCGACGCGGAGTTTCTCGATCTGCTCGCCGCCACCAATCTGATCCCCGGGCCCAATTCCACCGAGATGGCCATCCATCTCGGGTACAAACGTGGCGGGCTCCCCGGGCTCGTGCTCGCCGGAAGCTGCTTCATCCTGCCCGCGTCGCTCATCGTGCTCGCCATCGCCGCCGGGTACAGCGTGTATGGCAGCACGCCGCAAGCCGCGTGGGTGATGTACGGCGTTGGCCCCGTCGTGATCGCGATCGTGCTGCAGGCGGTGGTCAAGCTCGGGCGCACCGCGGTGACCGGGGTCTTCCCCGCCGTTCTCGGCATCGCCGTCGTCGGGCTGTCGGTGGCCGGGGTCAACGAGCTCGTGCTGCTGGCCGGCGGCGCGTTCGCGGGTCTGGCGCTGGCACTCGGCCGGTCTGGGCGAACGCTCCTCGCCGTGGCGATCGCGGCAGGCACCGCCGCCGTGCACGTCACCGCCGCCGCGGTCGCGGCCTCGGCTGAGACGGTCCCGGTCACCCTGACCCGGCTGACGCTGTTCTTCGCGAAAGTCGGCTCGATCCTCTTCGGCAGCGGATATGTGCTGCTGGCGTTCCTTCGGGCTGACTTGACCGAGCGTTGGGGGTGGCTCAGCGATCAGCAGCTCATCGATGCCGTGACCGTGGGCCAGGTCACACCGGGTCCGGTCTTCACGACGGCGACGTTCATCGGCTATTTGCTCGGTGGCTGGGCGGGCGCGCTGCTCGCCACGGTGGCGATCTTTCTCCCGGGCTTCGTCTTTGTCGCGATCACGCAGCCCATCATCCCGAGGCTCCGTCGGTCGACCGTCATGGGAGGCCTGCTCGACGGGGTGGTCGTGAGCTCGCTTGGGCTGATGCTCGCCGTCACCTGGCGACTTGCGCAGTCCGCCGTCGTCGATATCCCGACGGCGCTTCTCGCGGGCGCGGCGGCTGTCGGCCTCATCTCGTGGAAGCTGAACTCGACCTGGCTGATTCTTGGCGGTGCGCTCGCCGGCTGGCTGCTACGCGCCGGCGCGTAACCCCCCCCCCGGCTTCGATTCGGCCGCGGGGGCTCGGGGCGAAGCCCCGTCTAATTAACTCACCGGCGCCCGGACGCTGAGCTCAGCGACCGACCAGTAGAACTCGCCGTCGTCCTCCATTTGGCGCAGCCGCATGTACCGCGCCGTGCGGCCGTCGATGGCGAACGTCATCGGGACCGCGATCGGATCGCGCAGCGCCGCCACCACCGCCTCGACGTCGGTCGGCCCCCCCCACACGCGCTCCCAGACGGTCCCGTCCGACGAACACTCGATGGCCAACGCCCGCGGGAAGTCCATCCGAAACCGACCGAGCGACAGGACGAGCGCGCCAATCCGCCGAGGTGCCCCGAGATCGATGGTCAGCGTCTGCCCGAGATACTGCGGCCCGGTATCCCAACGCGTGCCGAGGTCGCCATCGAGTGCGTTCGCCGTCCGATGGTCGTTGACGTTCGCGCTAAGACTCGCGACCGGGAGCGCCGCGCCGACGCCGCGTGTAACGCGCGTCTCCGGCCGCACGCGAAACTCGTAGAGCGACTCGCTGCTCGTCTCCGCCACGAGCCGCAGCTCGGGCGTGCTCGCCACCAGGCTCTCGTAATGCGGCGCGACCGGGTTGCGACGGTCGATGCGGATGTGACGCACGCCCAGCGCCCCGAGCGCGAGCAGCGACTCCGAGCGGCTGTGGTCCAACCCGTAGGACAGCGCTCCGTAGTGCGGCGCGCGGTAGCCGCTGTGCCCGTTCACCACAGGACGCCTATGGTGTGTGGAGCGGAGCATCGCCGCCACGTCGTCGTCACGCCAGCCGAGCGGCAGCTCGAGCACGGGCCCGGTCGCACGGTCCTCGAGCATGGTCGACCGGCGCGGCGCGGGTACGGTCGGGAAGGCCACCCAGCCATCGGCGAGCAGCGCGACGGTGACGATCGCGAGCGACGCGGTCTGCCGCCGCGACCCGCGCGGCACCAGCCGCGCATAGGCGAGGGCGGCCGCCGCTGACACGCACACCAGCGCGAGCATCCAGAACCGCGCCGGCACACGCAACCCGTCGATACCCGGCAATTGCATCAGTGCGAGATACGGTGAGTGCGTCATGATGCTCGTGCCCATCACCGACGGGTGCGGGCCCATCGACAGCACCGCCAGGAGAAAGGTCGCGAGCAGGTAGAACGGAAACGGGGCATGGCGTCGATACGCCCACGCGCCGGCCGGACTGAGCACGAACGCGCACACGCACGCGAGCACCGCCTGGGGAATGGCCTGGTCCAGGCGATTCATCGCGATCTTCCACCCGAACGGCCTGAGTTCCCAGGGGCCAACCACCCTGGCGATGAGCCCGACGACGAAGAGGAGCGCGGTCGCGGTGACCACCAGACGCAAGACGCGCAACGGCAGGGGTTCGGGACCACGCGGCCACCACGTGACCCGCCAGAGCGTGACCGCGAACAGCGCGGCCACCGTCAGCCCCGGGAACAGCTGCCCCTCCGGACTGCGAAACGTGTCGAGAAAGCTCCACACGCTGAGATAGGACGACGCGCTCACCAACCCCATCACGTCGGCGCTGTAGCTCTCGATCTCCAGCGGCGACCGCGCCAGCCCCAGGCTCTCGTGCACTGCCTGGTACTTCAGCAGGATCGGGACGACGACCAGCGACGCCAGCGCTCCGCTCACCCCGACGGCGCCCACCTTTCTCCACCAGCCTTCGTTTGGCGTGAACCACAGCACCCACAGCACGACGAGCACCGGAAAGAACAGCAGGTAGTAGCCGTTCGTCAGTCCCTGCATCGCCGTCGCGCCCGCGAACAGCATCAGCCACCACGCGTGGCCGTCGCGGTAGTACCGATGCAAGCCGAGCATGGCGACCGGCATCCAGAACGACGCCAACACCTGGATGTGCGCGAGCTGGTCCATCCGATACGGCGCAAACGCGAACGCCAGTCCAGCCACCCAGCCGGCATCGCGGCGACCAGTGAGCTCGACTCCCAACCAGTACGCGGTGAGGCCGGAGAGAGCAAACGTCAGCAGGAACGCGACGTTGTAGGCGACGATCGGACTCCCGGTGAGCCAGTACACCGGCATCGACAGCGGACTCAGGCCGAGAAGGTGCTCGGAGTAGGTGAGTGTGTCGGCCGCCGGAAAGAAGACGGGCGGGCTCCACCAGCGCTCGGTGAATGGAATCGCCTGGGTGTTCCACCACAGGATCCAAGCGTTCAGGACCGGATCGGCCAGGTCGCTCGGGAGTCTGGTCGCGATGCCTCGAACGAGCGGAAACGCGAGGACGATCGTGATCAGGACGTAGAGGATAAACGCCGAGCCGGCCGTCACTCGCCGCATGAGGGATTCGAGGGATTATAGCGGCCGGTGGCCGCCGCGCGCCGCGCTGGCCACCGTCCCCGCCAGCGACATCTTCAGCACGCGCGCGTCCCCGCGGTCGCCGCCGTGGTCGGTCCAAATGCGTAGGGCGGCGCGTCGGGCCATGTCACAGACGTCGATGAGCTCCGACTGCGCCGAGACGAACTCGGCGTGGAGCATTCGGCAATCGCCGGCAAGGGCCGCGCGCAACGCATCGAGATCTCCGACCCCGCGCTGTCGCGGGTCGCAGGCCAGCAGCCCTGTCTGGATGAAGCCGGTCAAGACCTCGAGATCGTGCAGCCGGCCGAGCGTGTCCTGAATGGCCTTGAGCCTGGCGGTGGCCGGGCTCCCGTCCAGCGTCCGGCTCTCGACAGCGATCTCGAGACCGTATCGCAGCTTCTTCGCGGCGATCCGGACCCTGTGCACGCGCTCCGGCGCATACAGTGCGCCAGCCGCGACGACCGCCTCGTGTAATCGACGGGATCGTCCACCGAGGCGGCTCGCCAGCGCGAGCAGCCACGCATCCGACGATGCGCGCCCGACCTCAAGGACCTTCACGACCTCGGCCAGGTCCCGGAGCGCCTTGCGCGGCGACACCGACCGAACGCGCGCAATCATCCGGCGACGGCGCCCGTGCCGCTCGTCCGCGAGATATCGAGCGAAGCGCCGGGCACCGGCCGAGCTCAGGCGCCCGCCATCCGCCAACTCCACAAGCAGCTGGGCGGCAACGTCGATCTCGCGCACGCCGCCGAGCGACCGGCCGACGCGGCGAACCCGACGGCGCGCCCGCGTCACCAACCCGCGCGGCACCGCGGGCGCACACAGCGGCAGCAGCTCGCGAAGCCGTCGCGTCGCGACGCGGGCGCGATGGAGCGGTTCCACCTCGCCGTCGAGCGCGGGTTGCAGCTGGCGCTCCAGACAGCGCGTCTGACGCTGGAGGGCCGCGCTCAACGGCTGTGATGCCGGCATGGTAGGATGGGTCGTCCGACGGGATCGAAGCCTCGGATTATATCGAAAGCTCCACCGCGCGACGACACCTCGTCACGCCCTCTCCTTCCCATCATCTACGTCATGCGGATTGCCGCCCTCGACATCGGCACCAATTCGATTCACGTGATCATCGTGGAGGTGCGCCCGGACCGTTCGTTCGAGATCATCGATCGCGAGAAGGAGATGGTGCGGCTCGGCTCCGGGGGTCTCGGTGGGCGGTCGCTCACCGAACCCGCCATGCTCGGCGCGATGCACACACTCACGAAATTCAAACGGCTGGCCGACTCGCACGCGGTCGATGAGATCGTCGCCGCGGCGACGAGCGCGGTCCGCGAGGCGCGGAACGGCCGGAGTTTCTTGAGCGCGGTCCGTCAACGCACGGGGATCCAGGTGCGGGTGATCTCCGGCACCGAGGAGGCGCGCCTGATCCATCTCGCCGCGGTCTACGGCGTCGACGTCTCACGCGGCTCCGCCGTCGTCGTCGACATCGGCGGTGGGAGCGTGGAGCTGACGCTCGGCACCAACGCCAAGGCCCGTGTGGCCCAGAGCGTGAAACTGGGCGTGATCCGACTGACCGAGCAGTTCGTGAACACGGACCCCATCGGCCGCGGGGACGAACGACAGATGGTGCAGCACATCACGGACGTGATTGCGCCAACGGTTGACAAGATCGTCTCCCTCGGGTTCGACCGCGTCATCGGAACGTCGGGAACCATCCTGAGTCTCGGCCAGCTGGTGCTGGCCGAAGGGCGCACCGTCGGATCCGATGATCTGCGCAACCGGCGGGTCAGCGCGAAGCAGGTCAAGCGGCTCCGCAAGGAGATCACCAGCTTGGACCTCGCCGGCCGCCTCCGCATCCCGGGGCTCGACCCGCGGCGGGCCGATGTGGCCGTCGCGGGCTCGGTGCTGCTCGACACCATCCTCAGATTGATCGGGGCCGACGACCTGACGCTGTGCGACCTCGCGCTCCGCGAAGGACTCGTGCTCGATTACATGCACCGCAACCAGGCACAGATCGCCAGGGTTGAGCAATACCCCGATGTCCGGCGCCGCAGTGTCGTCGAGCTTGCCGAACGCTGCAACTACGCGCCCGACCATGCCGCGCAGGTGGGGCGAATGGCACTCGCGTTGTTCGATCAGACACAGCCGGTGCACGGCCTCGGGGCGCGCGAGCGCGAATGGCTGGAGTATGCGGCGTGGCTGCACGACATCGGCTTGCACATCAGTTACGCACGTCATCACAGGCACTCGTACTATCTGATCAAGAATGGCGGCTTGCGTGGCTTCGAACCGGAGGAGGTCGAAGTCGTCGCGCTGGTCGCGCGGTATCACCGCAGGGCGCGGCCGAAACGGTCACATGAAGGGTATTCGAGCCTGCAGCGGCGAGTACGCCGCACGGTCAAAGCGCTCGCAGCGATGTTGCGCGTTGCGGAAGGCTTGGACCGCAGTCACGCGCAAAGCGTCGAGTCGGTCGACATGGTCCCGGGTCCCGACGACTATCTGCTGCGCGTGGTGGCGACCGGAGACACGGAGCTCGAGCTCTGGGCGGCGCAGCGGAGCGTTGCGCCGTTGGAGGCGATCCTCGGACGGACCCTCCGATTCGAAACGGATACCCATGCCGCACAGACGAACACGGCGAACCGGTCGCCCGGCCGACGACGCCAGGTGCGACGACGCCCCCGCCCCGACGACCGCGTGCGAGCGACCCGCGCAACGCGGCTTCCCCACTGACCCCGCCGTGCCACACGCGTCAGTGGGTCGACGTCGGACAGCCGTTTCCGCCAGCGCAGCCATGGCGTTCGCCGCTGTGGTGCTGGGTGCTGGGGGACCGCTCGCCGCTCGCCAGCGGGAGTCGACGCTCGTCGCCCCCGGGGCGACCATCCAGCGCATCGCCACCGGCTTCGCGTTCCTCGAGGGCCCGGCCGCCGACCCGGACGGCAACCTCTTCTTCACCGATATTCCAAACGAGCGGATTCACCGCTGGTCACCAGACGAGGGCGTCACGGTCTACCGCTCACCCTCCGGCCGGGCCAACGGGCTGCGTTTCGACCTGGACGGCAACTTGTTGGTGTGCGAGATGGGCAACCGGCGCATCACTGCCGTGGACCCGACCGGAGCGCTCACCGTCGTGGTCGACCGGTTCGAGGGCCGCCGCTTCAATAGCCCGAACGACCTCTGGGTCGATCCCAAGGGGGGTATCTATTTCAGCGACCCCCGGTACGGCGCGACGGACGATCAGGAGATCGACGGCTATCACGTGTATTACATCTCTCCCAATCGAGAGCTGGTGCTCCGTGTCACGACCGACCTCGTTCGCCCGAACGGTATCGTTGGCACGCCGGACGGCAGCCGCCTGTATGTCGCGGACCATGGCGGCGGGCGCACCTACGTCTACACGCCAAATCCAGACGGGACCCTCGGCAACCGCCGGCTTTTCGTTTCGCAGGGATCGGATGGCATGACGTTGGACGAGCGGGGCAACGTCTATCTGACGGGCGAGGACGTGACGATCTACAATCCCGACGGTCAGCCCGTCGGCTCGGTCGCCGTGCCGGAGCCGCCGGCCAACCTGACGTTCGGCGGCGCGGATGGCCGAACCTTGTTCGTCACGGCGCGCACGTCGCTCTATGCCGTCGAGATGACCGTGGCGGGACAGTGATGCCAACCGGCCGGGAAGCGCGTTGCGTCTACTGCCGGCGACGACCGGTCGCTGATGCGTGGCGACCCTTCTGCGGCGAACGCTGCAAGTTGCTCGACCTGCATAGCTGGGTAGACGGACGCTACCGGGTACCGGGTGAGGAGACGTCGTCGTGCCCGGATGCGGGCCATCCGGACGCGGCGGGTGACACCACGGCCGGAACCGAGGAATGAGCTTTTACCCGTACTGCTAGAAGAGGATACGACCGAGCATGGCCGACACGCTGACAATCACCGACAACCGTACCGGTAAGCAGTACGAGATCCCGGTCACGAACGGCACCATTCGCGCGCTCGACCTGCGCCAGATCAAGGTCGATCCCGACGAGTTCGGGATGCTGTCGTACGACCCGGCGTATCTGAACACCGCGAGTTGCCAGAGCCGCATCACCTACATCGACGGCGACAAGGGCATCCTCCGCTACCGTGGCTACCCGATTGAGCAGCTCGCGGAGCAGAGCACGTTCGTGGAGACCGCCTATCTGCTGGTCAACGGGGAACTACCGACAGCGTCGGAGCTGTCGGGGTGGACAGCGGAGCTCGCCGCACACGCGGTCCTCCACGAGAACATCAAGAAGTTCATGGAGGGTTTTCGCTACGACGCGCACCCGATGGGCATCTTCTTGAGCACCGTGGGCGCGTTGTCCACGTTCTTTTCTGACGCCAAACGCGTGCTCGATGCGGACTCGCGCCGGACGCAGATCGCGAGGCTCCTCGCCAAGGTCCCGAGCATCGCGGCCTACGCCCACCGCCATAGCATTGGCCGCCCGTACGTCTATCCGGACCCCGAGCTCAGCTTCATCGGCAACTTCATGAGCATGCTCTATCGGGGGGTCGAGCCGCGGTATCACGCGGATCCGGTGCTCGAGCGTGCGCTGGGTTTGTTGTTCATTCTGCATGCGGACCACGAGCAGAACTGCAGTACGAGCGCCATGCGCGGCATCGGCAGCTCACAGGCGGATCCGTTCGTCGCGCTCGCCGGCGCCGCGGCGGCGCTGTACGGCCCCTTGCACGGCGGCGCGAACGAGGCTGTGCTCCGCATGCTGGCCGAGATCGGATCGGTGGATCACATTCCGGCGTTCATCACACGTGTCAAGAACGGCGATGGCCGGCTCATGGGGTTCGGGCACCGCGTCTACAAGTCATACGACCCGCGCGCCAAGGTCATCAAGGACGTCGCGTACCAGGTGTTCGAGGTGACGGGGAAGAACCCCTTGCTCGACGTGGCGCTGGAGCTCGAACGGATTGCGCTCCAAGACGAGTATTTCGTGAGCCGGCGACTGTATCCGAACGTCGACTTCTATTCCGGTCTGATCTACGAGGCCATGGGATTCAACGCCGGTATGTTCCCGGTGCTGTTCGCCATCGGCCGGACCGCCGGCTGGGTCGCGCAGTGGCAGGAGATGTTGCAGGATAAGGAGCAGCGGATCGCGCGGCCGCGGCAACTCTACATCGGCGAGGGTGAGCGCGCGTACGTCCCGATCGAGACGCGTTAGGCGGGCTCCCGCGCCTTGTGATATTCGACGACCATCGCGGTGACGTCGTCGTTTTGCGCCGCACCGGCCGTGAACTGCTTGACGCTGGCGAAGACATGGTCCAGCCGTGACTGGGCTTCCTGCGCCGTCATCGCGGTCAGACTCTCCACCAGGCGATCGTCGCCGAACTCCTCGTCGTCGGCGCTCATCGCCTCCGACACGCCGTCGCTGAACACAACGAGGAAATCGCCCGCGCCCAGCGTGACCGTGGCCTCCACGAAGTCGACGCCATCGAACAGCCCGAGGACCATCCCGCCTTCCTCCAGACGTTGCACGGGCGCGCCCTTCGTCACGAGCATCGGCGCGTTGTGTCCGGCGTTGCAGTAGGTGAGACGGCCGTCGGGAAACAGCACCGCATAGAACAGCGTCACAAAACGACCCTGGATCCCGCGGAGGACAAGCGCCTTGTTGACTGCCGCCATCGTGGCCGCCGGTCCGGCCCCGGCGCTGAGGTACGCCTGCGCGGTGAGGGACCCCTGCATCATCGCGCCGAGCAGTGCCGCCGGTGGCCCCTTCCCGGCCACGTCACCGAGCGCGAACCCGAGGCCGCCCTCCAGCAGGTCGATGTACTCGAAGAAATCGCCGCCGATCGACCGGCACGGGATCGTTTCGGCCGCCGCTTCGAAGAACGCCCCCGTCCGATTGCGCGTCGGCAGCAGCGCCTGCTGAATCTCCGCGGCGGTGGCCATCTCCTGCTCGAGCCGGGCCTTCTCCAGCGCCGTCCGATACAGCTTCGCGTTCTCGATCGCCACCGCCGCCTCGTTCGCCAGGGTCTCGAGCGCGCTGCCTGTCGACGAGGCCAGCAACGTGCCCTTCTCGCGGCTGTCGAGATACAGCACACCGACTCGGCGCTCCTCGGACGGCGCCGTGTCCTCGTCCGTGTATTGCACCAGGCGCAACGGCACGCAGAGGACGTGCCGTATCCCAAGTGCGATCGTACCCATGTGCTTGTCGGCGAGGTCGCCGTCCAGCAGGTCCGCCTCGATCCGGGTCTGGCCGGTCCGAAACACTTCTTCGGGAATCAAGCGGCTGGTCTCGAAGCCGCTCCCGGGCAACGTGGCGCGGTCGCGAGAGCGACCCATCTTGAACTCGAGCTCCCCTTCGGGGTTCGCGAGCATGATGAACCCGCGTTCGGCGCCGCTGACGTTAATCGACGAGTCCATCACGAGCCCCAGCACATCGTCGAGGACCCGCGCCGACCCCACGCCCGCAGTCCCTCGAGCAGCGCCGCCACCTGACGTAGATCGCCGACGGCGTCCGAGCTCCGCTCGGTGGCGGGCGCCGTCGCAGCGTCGGACAACAGAAACGTCATCTCGGCGCCGCCGCTGCGACCAAGCCGGATGCGGTCGCCGTGCGCGAGCGGGCCTTCCTGCACCGAATCGTCGTTGACGAACGTCCCGTACCGCGAGCCGCGATCGCGAATCGTATAGCCGCCCTCGGCGGTGACGATCTCGGCGTGGTCGCGGGAGATCTCACCGCTCGGTAGGTGCAGGTCGCTCCCCACACGGCGGCCGATCAAGAACGGGAGCTTTTCGACCGTCACGATTCGACGGCCCATCGAATCGGTGACCTCGAGGCGGGGATCTGGCATTGCGTCTCGAAATGCTATCACCGCGTCAGGCGCAGGCGCCACGCAAGCAGGCCGCCGGCCGCGGCCAGCATCGCCCACACGAAGCGATCGGGCGGCTCACCTCCGGACAGCTGCATCATGAAGAACCCAACCACCAGGATCAGCACGGCGGCCAACCCGATGGGGATCCAGGCGCGCCTGGTCGACGACCGATTCGGTGCCGGCACCGGTTCACGAACGCGCTCGCTCGTCGCCGCCCCGCATCGAAAGCAGATCAACGCCTTGTCGGCGATGTCCGTCCCACAGTGCTGACAGATCATGATCGCGGTCCGATCAGGGCTCACAGGGGTCCAACGATATCTCAGCCCGCACCGGCCGCGATGCGGCGGCGGATCTCGCGGGAGAGCTGCGCCAGCTCGATGAGCAGCCGCTCGAGGTGCGTCTCAAACTGTTCGGTCGTCATCGTGGCCTTCGCCGCTTTCCAGGTGGCGACCTCCGCTTCGAGCGCGGATCGGCGGGCCACCAGCGGGGCGAGCGCGGGATCACCGGCCGCCGCGGGCCTGTCGACGCCCGCACCCACGTAGAGGCTGGCGGCAAGCGCGCCATCCGCTCCCCCGCCATCGGCCTCGGTGCCCGCGCCATCCCCTGAGTCGTCGAGCATCGGTCGCTCGGTCGCGAGACGCCCCTGCTGCTGATACCAGCGGCGGACTTCGCCACTCGCGTGGGCGAACGCCTCCCACACGGAGATGCGACCGTTCTTGTCCCGATCACTCGACGGCTCTCGGAACGCGCCCACGAAGAACTCGGGAAACACGGTGTCATAGCGCTGCACGGGCGACTCGGTCGCCGCGATCGTCACCCGCCGGTCACCCGCCATCCGGTCGAGGAACGCGAAGCTCGCCGCGGTCGTGTTGACGAAGATGACATGCCCCGGCAGCGGCGCGAGGAGCGCGCGCCACTCGACCGCCTCCAGGTCGGGTCCGACCAGGTTGAACTTCGCGTCGATCCCGTCGAAGGTCCCATGACCAAACAGCACGACGAGCAAGACGGCGTCGTCGCCCATTCGGGTCTTGAGGGCGCCGATCGCCTGCTGCACCCCCTCGCGCGACGCGCGGCCCACCCCGGGGCCGGGTGTCTCCGCCAGCACGATGAGGTGATCGTCACGGAAGTCCGCCCGCTCACGCCATGCGCCGATCAGCGTCGACCGCCACCGTTCGTGACGTTCCGCGTACTCAGCGCCACCCGCGGCGCCGGACACGATGAGCGTGAAATACTCGTCCGCCGACGCCACCCCGGACACCGTCAGGACCAACGCGAGTCCGAGGACGAGCCCGAGCCGGCGCGTCACGAGGCCCACGCGTGCACCTGGCACCCTGCAATCCTGCGACCTTGGAATCCGCGCGGCTTCTGCCGTCGAGCGACCGTCCCTCACCTCAGTCCCCACCGACGCCGCAGCGACCACTCGGCCGCCAGCGCTCCCGCCAGAATCAGAAAGACCCACGCGTCGTGCCAGAGCGGCCGCACCGTCGGCGCAACATCCGCGGTCATGCCGTCCACGACGAGCCGACGCAACGCGGTGATGTCGTCTTGCTCTACATAGCGGCCCCCGCTCGCCGCGGCGGTGCGTTGGAGCGCGGCTTCGTCCAGCCAGGGGTCGGCCAGCTCCGGGTCGGCCCCACCGACAAGGAACCACGTGCTCGCCGCGCCCAGCCGATCGCCGTGGTGATCGACGATTGCCTCGACGCGATAGACGCCCGGGTCGCGCGGAGACAGCTCGGCGCCGTACAGCCCCGCGCCACCGCCGCCGAGGACCGGACGCACCACCTCGGTGCCGCCACCCGGTCCGGTCACCGTCACGACGGGCGCGGCGTCGAGGATCGGCGTGTGGTCCGCGTCGCTCACCCGCACGTCAAGGTGCATGGACGCCCCCGGGTCACCGCCGCCACGTGTGGTCACGCTGATCGGATCAGGCGCCGCGCCGCCGAGCCAGCGGGCGACCTGACCCCAGTAGGTCTCGTAGGTCCGCTCCTCCGCCGGCAGGAGCATGCGCCATCGCCAGGCGGCGCGTCCGGCGAAGACCATCGCGCGCCCGCCACCGTATCGGTGCACGACGATCAGCGGCCGCGTGACACCGGGCCGCTCGTCTGTGGCCACCGCGAGCACACTCGCCCCCGGTTTGACGTCGCCCACTCCAACGGCCCCCGCCAGCGCCGGCACACGCTGCCACCGTGCGCGAGTTTCGTCGACGGTCGGCGCGAGCTGCATCATCGCGTGGCCGGCGCCGTCCGCCGTCAGCACCAACGTGGCGTGGCCGCCGGCACCGCGGTAGTCACCCATCCGCGCTTGATCGACGAGCTCCACCGGCACGGCGGCCTCGAGCGCGGAGCCGGCCAGGCCGTTGCGGTCGAGCGTGGCCGGCCCCAGCAGCAACAGGCCGCCCCCACGATCGGCGACGAACGCGGCAGTCATCTCCAGTTGATTCGGCCGGAAGAACCCCGGCTCGATATTGGCCAGCACCACGGCGTCGTATCGGAACAGCGCCTCGCGCGTGAGCGGATAGCCCGTGGCCAGGGCAGGTGTGCGCGCGGGATCTCCCTGCACGTAGAACGTATGTTCGCCGCGGTCGTTCAGGCCCTTGCGGACGACGGCATCGAGCGCGATTCCCGGATCCGCGTGCCAGACCCGCTTGAGAAAGCTATGGTCGTGACCGGGCGATCCCTCGATCATCAGGACTCGCCGGGGCCGGGTCGGCGGCGGCACGAGCACGCTCCGACGGTTGTTCTCGATCACGAGCTCGCGCGACGCCGTCGGCACCTCGACGGTATAGAGCGTCGCGACATCCGGCTTGGGCGCCGCGCGGAACGTGAGGCGCACCGGTTGCCCGCTGCCGGGTGGTACCACACGCCGGACTTGGGACAATGCCCCGTCCTCGAGGAGGCGGATCTCGAACGGCGCGCTCCCGAATCCGTGACTGACCGCCGAGACGTTGAGATCGATGAGCGAATCCGTGGCCGTCGCGACCCCTGCCGTCACGGCGATCACTTCCCGATCCGGCCCGGGGCGCGGCGCCCCGACACCAACGGTGTAGAGCGGCACGCCCAACTCGCCGGCAACGGATGCGGCGGCGCGCGCGCCGGTCTCACCGCCGTCCGAGATCACGACCATCCCGGCGACGGGACGTCCCCGATAGCGCTCGGCGACCGCGTCGAGCGCGCCCGCCAGGTCGGTACGCCGCGCGTCAGCGGCTGTCGTCTCCAGCGCGACGTCGACGAGCGCGTCGCCGAACCCCAGCACCTCGACCGGAACGGCGGGCGCGAGCAGCGGGACGACGCGGTCACGCGCCAGGGCGACGGCCTGATCGATGCGCGAGCGGCCGGCCGCGTCCACAACGCGCATGCTCCGGGACAGGTCGAGCAGAACCGGGACCACGGCGTCACCGAGCGACGCCGGCTCCGTGCGCACCGGCCGGAACAGCACGAGGAGCAGGAGCAGCAACGTCGCCGCCCGCAGGCCGACGAGGGTCCCGCGCTGGGTGAGCGACAACGGCACCACAGGCCGGCGATAGGCGCCGTACCCGAGCAGCACCGCCACCGCGACCGCAAGCACCGGTCCCCACCAGGACACGCCCGAAGCAAAATACATGGATCTGTCGGGAACTCTTAGGCCGTTTGCCAATCCTCAGCGAGGATTATGTACCCGTTGGGGACGGCCGGGAACGGCCAAGGCGCGCACGGCGCGCCTCGCGGGCGCGGAGCGGGGCTCTCGGGGTCCCCGCGGAGCGCCCGCGGGGGTTCGGGGCGAAGCCCCGTCTGATTAGGACGGCGGTCGCTCGGTCAACGACCGGTAATACTGATCGACCAGCCCGCGGTAGCCCGCCGGGACCCGTTCATCGGCGCCGACGTGATGGCGGCCATTCTGGTCTTCCGCGGCCCGCTCGAGTAACGCCGCCACCTCGAACGCTTCGATGGCCAGGCGCAAGTCGTCGCGCAGACTCGCCCACTCGGCAAGGTCTTGCCGGGCCGCGTCGGTCCCAGGCGCGGCGCCGCTGAACCAGTGCTCGGCCCAGCGCGCGAGGTCTCGGTCGATCGTCGGCCGCGCGTGGCGTGCCCGCTCGAGCAGCTCGGGCAACTCCGTCAGCTGTCGCGTTAGCTGCTCTTGCAACGCGCCCAATGAGGCACCGCTACCGGTCGACGGCGCGCGGCCGTCCACGTCCGGACGCGGGTCAACCCCGCGGGGCCCATCCGCCTCCCCGTCGGACGCGGCCCGCGCAGCGCGCGCGCCGCCCGCCTCAGCCGACGCGTTGGCACCCGCGTCGGCCAACTGTTCGAGCTGTCGTTCGATCTGGTCGAGTTGGTGCCGGAGGGCGCGCGCCTCGTCGAGCTCCCCGAACAGGCCCGCCTCGGCCGCATCGGGGTCAGCGGCTGTCCGGAGCGTGGCGGCGACCCGGTGCAGCACGTCGGCGAGGGCGTCGTCCGCGGCGGCGATCGCCTCGAGGTCGGGGCCGCGAGACGCACCCGCGTCCGGCGTGGGCCGGTCACGCAGCCGGTCGGCCAGGCCTCGCATCCGCGCACCCGGCGCCTCCCGCGCCAGATCACCGGCCGCGCCAGCGAGCGCCTCGCGTGCATCGCCGGTCGCCGAGCGTACGAGCTCGCCGACGCCGTCCTCGAGGGAATCCGCGCGGCGCGCGAGCTGGTCGCGATCCTCCGCGAGGCGGGTCCTGGCGTCGCGGCCGGACGGACCGACCGCCATCCGCCGCGTCTGGGACGCCATGTTGCGCTGAGCGTCCGCCAGCTGCTGTGCCTCCAGTTGCAGCGACCCGAGCGCCGCCCGCGCCCCGCGCTCCGAGGCGCGGCTCAACCAGCGCTCCAGATCGCGCAACCGCCCCACCGTCTCTTCTCCTGCCTCAGCAGCGGCTGCCGGGTCGCTTCGTCCGAGCGCGCTCAGGGCGCGCCGCATCCGGTCGGTGATACCGGCTCCGCCTTCGCCGACCTGTCCGGTCGGGCCGCTCCGTCCGGTTTGCCCGGTCTGTGCGGCCTGGCGCTCGCCCGTCAACTGTCGCTCGAGGTCGGCCATCTGCTCGCGCAGCTCGTTTTGCTCACGGGTCAGACGTTCGAGCCGGCGCTGGAGCTCCGGTGCGTCAAGCGCTTCCTGCGTGTCGGCCAGCTCTTGGTGTTGCCGATTCAAGCGGGTCTGACGCGCGGCGAGCTCCCGCACGCGACGGAGCGCCTCGCTCTCCTCGGCCGCATCGGAGGCGCTGGCCGGCGTGCGATTCTCGTAGTTCGTTTCCTGCTCGCGTCGCAGCTCGCGATCGAACAGCGCGGAGAGGTCTTCTCGGGCTTGCGTGCCCGCCGACGATGCGCCCTGGCTGGCCTGCTGCGACGAGACACGGGTACGGCGTATCTCTGCCTGCACCCGGAGAAGCTGATTCAGCGCTTCCATCTCGAGGGGAATCGCCAGACCAGTCTCGCCGGCCTGCAGCGCCGCGGCGGCCTCACCCATCGCCTCGACGGCGAGGGCCATGGCGTCGGTGTCGGGCGCCGCCTCACCGGCGGGGGTCGCCAGCCCAGTCTCGCGACCGCGCCCCCTCATCCGATCAGCGATTCGAGCGGCCGCGCTTCGTAGCTCGTCCTGCGCCCCGGCCACCGCCGGCAAGTCGTCGCCACGCGCGTCACCCGGTCTTTCCCGGTCGAGGCGCCACGTGGCCACGATGATCTGCTTCTGCACACGCACGAGATCGCCGATCTCGCCTGCGTCAGCGGCCGACCCCGACTGGCTCGGCGCCTCCTCGAACTCCCGATCGAACGGGCGCACCTCGAGAAAGAAGATGTCGCTGCGCGATTCGCGGGCGTCACGGCTGGTGTTCGTGTCTCGCGCGCGCACGTAATAGCTGATGAAATCGCCGGGGACCACGTCGAGGTCCTCCGCGTAGATCGTGTGCGTGCCGACGGCACGCCGCGCGCGCGGACCGGAACGGAGGTCGATACTGCGCGTCCGGCGCCCGACCACCGTATACACGAGGTCGAACCGCTCGATCCCGAAATCGTCCTCCACCCGCGCCTCGATGACCACTTCCTCCAACCGGGTAATCTCACGGTCCGCCTCTGGTCGCAGGATCTCGACCAGCGGTGGACGATCTAAGACCGTGCGCACGAAGTAGTCGACGTCGCCCGGCGAGGCGAGCCCGTCGCCGTCGACCAGCGCGACGCGATAGGTGTCGTCGGCCTGGACCTCGAACGAGGCGGACCACCGCCGCGCTCCCTCCGGACGCAGCTCGAGCACGTCGCCACTGGCCATGCGCAACTCGCCTTGGGAGACCGGCTCGTCCGCGACGACGGTCACGGTCACCGCCGTCCCCTCGGGCGCGTAGATGTCGCCACCGTCCACGTCGACGCGCGGCGCGAGGCCGGTAAACACGGGATAGCGATAGGTGACGTCGATCCGCTCGACCGACGGGGGCACGAGGGCCGTGACCCCGTACTCCTCTGAACGCAGCGTCGCTGCGCTGACCCGATACGTGAAGCTGTCGGTCACCGACGGGATCTCGACGCGGTAGCCGTCGTCCCGCGCGCGCATGACGAGCACCTCCGTGCTGCCATCGGCGCGAAGGACGGTCACGGCTGGAAGCGAGCGCGCGGGTGCACCGAACGTCCCGCCGAGACGCGCGCGAATCTCGAGCGGCTCCCCCGTGACGACGCGCGCGTCGCCCGGCTCGACCTCGAGCGAGGCGGTTGCGGGAAATGCGTGCAGCCAGGTGCTGCGCGCAATGCGATCGATCGAGCCGAACCCGAGCACGGCGGCGATCAGTAGCGACGCGACCGCCACGGCCCCGCGTACGATGGAGCGATGCACGTGTTGGTCCGAGACGACCCGATTGAGGTCGACATCGCGGGTCCGCGCGGCCGCATCCCCCAGGACGAGCTCGCGAAACGGCGATGCCGTGCCGGGCGCCACAGCCGTCGCGCTCGCAAGTCGGTCCTCCATCTCCGGACAGCGCTCTTCCACGAAACGCGCGAGCTGTCGGTCGGTCGGCGCCCGGCGCAACGGCCACAAGGTGCGAACAGCGAACGCGACCGCCGCCAGGCCGGCGACGTTGCCGAGGAGAATCAGCGAGATATCGGCTGGCTCGACGAAGCGGTCGACGCCGATCACGACCAGGAGCACGGCCAGGGCCACGCCCACGGCCCGCACAGTCGCGCGCATCACGACCGTCGTTCGCCACCGTCTCCGCACGGCTCGGAGAAAGCCTCGGAGCTCGCTCAGATAGGCGTCAGCCACGAACAGATTATGCCATCGTGCGGCTTAGCCACGTCTCGGCCGCCAGTACGACGAACGCGGCGAGCAGGGCATACCACCAGTAGGACTGCTCGTTCTCTTGGCGTTCCGCGTTCTGACGTGTCGCGTCGCGGCGCGAGTCCGTCGGGGGCGGACCGGCGGTTGATCGCGGATCGAGCCGCTCAAGGAACGCCGCCTGCGCGATCGGGGCGGGATCGGACTCCCGCGGGTCCACGTTGACCACCATGCGGTGGGTGGTCCCGGGCTGGGTTGCCGGACCCGGCGCCCGCGACACACCGGGCGGGACGTCGGCCACGACGACGTCCCGCATGCGTCGGCCGGCACCGACCAGGTAGCTCGCCATCTCATGGACGAACGGCACGTAGCTCGGCCGGCGGGGGAAGTCGTTCCACGCGTTGTTCAGGTCGGTGGCGAGCACGAGCGCGCGACCCGCGCCGACGTCGTACTCGACCAGCGCCGGCGCGCCGTCGTCGAACCGGGCGAGCACACGCGCACCGTCAGTCTCGACGATTGGCGCCACGCGGTCGAACCGGACCTCGCCGAGCATCCCCACCTGCTCGCCGAACGCCCTGAAAATCGGGTGGCGAGACTCGGTGACCGACCAGCGATGGCGTGCCGCCGTCGCCGGCTCGAGCCTGAGTCGGTGCGCATCACCCAGCGTGTCGCCCACGATGGCCGGATCGAGGTGCGGACCTGCCACGATGAGCAGACCGCCGCCCGCCGCCACGAGCTCGGCGAGACGCTCGCGCGCACGCCGGTCCAGGCCATCGGTCGCGAGGAGCACGACACCCATCGTGTCCTCCCAGAGGGCCGCATCGAGCGAGGACACCGCGCCCGGCGACCGGGGGTCGAGCGCGAACCGGCTCCCGTTCATCCCGACGCGCAGTGCCCGATCGAGAAAGAACGCCGAGTCGTCGAGACGACCGTCAGTGACAATCGCGAGCAATCGGTCGGGCTCGGGAGGACCCAGCATCGCGTAGCGGCGGTCGTCCCAGGCATATCCCTCGGGGTCGTCGACCTCGACCACCGCCACACCGGCCGCCGGCGTGACCGCGTCGAAGACGATGTCCGTCGGTCCGGGCTCGAGGGTCACCGAGCGCCGGTCCAGGATGGCGCCATCGACGGCCAGCGACACAAGCGCCTGCCGAGACGTCTCGGCGGCATTCAGCACGACGGTGGTGAACCCCGTCGCCGTCCGCTCGAGCGCCGTGACAGCGCGATTCGCGTGAACCGGCTCGACCGCCGCGACGTCGATCGCGACCCCGGCCGGCACGGCGACGCGGGTGTCCGCATCCCAGCCGGCCTGCTGCAGGTCGGTCACGACGACGATAGTGCCCTCCCGAGCTCCAATCAGCTCGCCGGCGGCGATCAGCGCCGGGCCGAATCGCGTCGCGCCGGGCGTGGCCATCAGACCTGCGGCAGCCGCCGCGGCCATCCGACGGTCGCCCGTCGGCTCCTGCACGACCTCGGCCCGATCGTCGAACGCCACGACCGCCACGAGATGGCCGGCCGGTGCATCTGTCACCGCGTTGGCGGCGAGCACCCGCGCGCGCGCGAGCTGTCCCGGCGCCGACATGCTCAGCGACCGATCGACGGCGACCACCGTGAGTGCCCGGCCGAGGCCCGACCGATCGACGAACGGCCGCGCGAACGCCACCGCCAGCAGCACCAGCGCCGTCACGCGCAGGGCCAGGAGCAGGAGCTCACGCAGACGGCGCTGACGCGCCTCGGTGACCGGGGCGCGCTGTAGCAGCCGCACGTCGCTAAACGCGACGCGCGGCGCGCGTTCGCGCTTCCTGAGATGCAGGATGATCGGGATCGCCGCGGTGAGCGCGCCCAGCAGGAACACCGGGAACAGAAAGGACATCCCTCAATGCACTCTACTGCGAGTCGCGAGATATGACCGGAGCGCGACGTCAAGCGGCTTCGCGGTGTCGACCAAGCAGTAGTCGATGCTGGCGAGGCGCAGCTCGCGTTGGTACACGGACATCAGATCCTGCATCGCCTGGAGATACGGCTTTCGTAGCAGCGAGGCGACCCCCGTCACCTCCGCGTCGGTCTCGAGATCGCGAAACCGCGTGGCGCGCTCGAACGGGAAGGTCAGCTCGGCGGGGTCGAGCACGTGGAAGACGATGACGTCGGTTCCACGAAACCGAAGATGGCGCAGTCCGCGAACAACGCGTTCCGGTTCGTCGAGCAGGTCCGAAATGACCACGACCATCCCCCGCCGGCCCAGCGAGTCGGCAAGGCGATTCAGCGGTGTGGCGACGTTGGACCGTCGCCCAGGTCGCAGCTGGTCGAGCGCCACCAGGACTCGCCTGAGGTGACCGGGACGGGCGCTCACCGGCACGTCCGTGATGATCGCGTCGTCGAAGGTCACGAGTCCGACCGCGTCGCGCTGCCGATGCATCAGATACGCCAGCGACGCGGCGAGATACGCCCCGTACTCACGCTTGGTCACCCCGTCGTCGTCTGACCGATAGCTCATCGACCCGGACACGTCCAGCAGGATGCGACAGTCGAGGTTGGTCTCCTCCTCGAACTTCTTGACATAGAAGCGGTCGCTCCGCCCGTAGACCTTCCAGTCGATCGTCGACAGGGCATCACCCGGCATGTATTGCCGATACTCGGAGAACTCGACGCTGAACCCCTTGTAAGGGCTGCGGTGGAGGCCGATGAGAAACCCCTCGACAATGGTGCGGGCCCTGAGCTCCATCGAGCCGATGCGGGCCACCACTTTTGGATCGAGGTAACGGAGCTCGTTGGGACGCGCGGCCGTCACCATCGCGCCCGCTCTCGCCTACAGGCCGCTCTGCGGCGCCGGCACCGACTCCACGAGGCGCTGGATGACCGTCTCGGCATCGATGCCCTCGGATTCGGCGTAGAAATTGGTCACGATGCGGTGCCGTAGTGTCGGCGCCGCGAGCGCGCGAATGTCGTTGATCGAGACGTGATAGCGGCCATGCATCAATGCGCGGGCCTTGCCGCCCAGCACGAGCGCCTGCGAGGCCCGGATACCGGCCCCCCACTTGACCCACTCCTGCACGAATTGCGGCGTGTTGGCGCGCCCGGGGCGTGAGGCGTCGACGAGGCGCACCGCATAGCGGGCCACCTCATCGACAACCACGACCTGGCGGACCAGCCGCTGGAACTCCAGGATGTCCTCGCCCGCCAGAATGCGGTCGGGCCGCGTGGTCTCGTCCGACGTGGTCGTGGTCACGACGCGGACCTCGTCGTCTTCCGACAGATACGTCACGACGATGTTGAACATGAATCGCGAGAGCTGCGCCTCCGGCAGCGGATAGGTACCCTCGAGCTCGATCGGGTTCTGGGTCGCGAGCACGAGGAACGGGCGTTCCAGGTCGTAGGTGCGACCCGCGGCTGTGACGTGGTACTCCTGCATCGCCTCCAGCAGCGCCGCCTGCGTCTTGGGCGGCGTCCGGTTGATCTCGTCGGCCAGGATGATCTGCGCGAACACCGGACCCTTGACGAACGTCAGCTCGCGATGCCCCCCGGCCTCCTCGATGATCTCTGTGCCGGTGATGTCGGCGGGCATCAGATCGGGCGTGAACTGGATCCGCTTGAACGTCAGGTGGAGCACCTCGGCCAGCGTCTTGATGAGCAGTGTCTTTGCCAGTCCGGGCACCCCCGTGATGAGGCAGTGCCCGCCGGTGAAGAGCGCCGTCAGCACGAGGTCAATGACGTCCTCCTGCCCGACGATGACCTTGCGCAACTCGGCGAGGATGTCCGCCCGGCCTTGCATGACCCGTTCGGCCACGCTGGCCGCGCCCGACGTCGACTCTGTCACCATGCGGTCCGATTGCTCGGAGGGCCGGCGCGCTGCGCACGGCGCCGGCGATCAGTGGGTCAGCGCGTAGACGACCTCGTTGATGAACATGCGATACGACTGCGCGGTGTACTGGATGTACCGGGGGTACTCTTCGGCGTTGGACCACTCCCACCCGTCACCCATGTCCGTGTTGAAGTTGGCCAGCACCATCGCCCGCCCGTCGTCGTCGAGGATGGCACGGAGGCGTGGCTCGAACCCACCCTTCTCCCACGTGACGCCGTTGAAGAACGAGCCGAGGCCCGGGATCTGAGGATAGGCGTCGAGCTGATAGAAACAGCTGAAGATGGGATGCGCCGGTGTCAGGTCGATGAGCTCCCGATCGGGAAACACGCGCGCCATCTGCCGGCGGAACAGGTCCCACTCGATCGGACCGTGGAAGTCGTCGAATGTGGCGGTGCCGCCCCGGAGCAGGAACTCCCGGACGATCCCGACCTCGGCGTCCGTGAACTCGAGGTTCGCTGGCTCGACGAAGTAGATCCACGGAAGCTCCCACAGGCGCTCGTCCGACAGCTCGAGAATAACCGGCTCGTTGACTACGACCGTGGTCACACGGCCCATGCGACGGCTCAGGTTCTGCTCCGCGGCCGGCGCGTCGATCGCCCACGGGTCGCTCCAGTAGGTGCGGCGGAACCGCGCAAGCCGATCGGGCGGCGTACTGTAGCGGATCCGCGCGAAGGTCCACTCCAGCCCGGTCAGCGCCACGCTGCGGATCGGGTCAATCGTCTCCGCCGGCGCGGGCGGGGTGAGCGGGGTGAGCGGCTCGAAGCGCACCTGGGCCAGCGTCGCGGGCCCCAGCAGCCCGGCGCACACCGTCGCCGCCACGAGCAGTTGGTGGCGCGCGCATCCTGTCACGGCCCGGCCTCGACGGCCCGCAGGAGCAGCTCCTGCGCACGCTCGTAGGTGGGCGCGATCTCGAGCGCGGCCATCGCCTGACGCTTCGCGGCGTCGTACTCCCCGGACGCGAGCAGGTTCTCCGCCAGATCGGAATGGGCCGCGACCCGATCGACCGGGCCCAGCGCCAGCGCGACCTCGAGCTCGAGGGTCGCCGCGTCATGCCGGCCGTCGGCCATGGCGAACCGCCCGAGCGCCTGGTGCGGGATCGGATCGAAGGGATCGATCTCGATCAACCGCTCGTAGGCGAGACGCAGGCGCGCGTCGTCACCCGCCTCCTCCGCCAGTGCCGCCAGCAACCGTGCCGCGTCGAGCGACGTCTCGTCGTAGTCGAGCAAACGCTCGAGATGTCGCATCGCTGCCTCGCCGTCACCCTGCTGCTCGGCGATGCGGGCCAGGACCCCACGCGGGCTGTCGAACCCAGTAGCCATCGGCGCGAGCTCGACCGCGCGCACGAACGCCGCGCGCGCGTCATCGAGCTCATTCGCGGCATACAGGGCCCGCCCCAAGGCGACTTGCAGCTGATAGCTGCCGTCGTGCTCCGCCGCCAACCCCCGCAGCGCCTCGAGACGGTCCGCGGCATCTTCATCGGCGTCTGTATCCGATTCCTCCGACGCCCCATCCTGAGCCTGGGCGTCCGCATCCGATTCGCCCTCCGGCGTGTCGAGGGCTCGGCGCAGCGCGCCGAATTGGGTGTCGACCGTGGCATCGAAACTCGACTGGAGCGCGTCGAAGTCGAGGCCGATGCGCGCGAGCGCCGCATCCGTCTCGAGCCCGTCGCCGTACGCGCGAATCAGCGTCTGGAGCGCCGGCTCGCCGTGCTGGTCGATGATGTGCTCGACGAGGATCGAGGCCTGGAAATAGGCGAGCGAGATGGTGTCCGGGCGTGAGAACCCGCTATTGAGATCACGCAGCGACAGCACCTGGTCGTTGTTGAGCGCGGTCGCGAACTCCATCACCTGATCGCGACCCCACGCCGCCTTTGCACGTTTCTCTTCGTAGGTCGAGATGCCCTCACTCAGCCAGCGGGGCAGCCGCTGTTTCGACATCTGCAACGTGATCACGTGCGCGATCTCGTGCCAGAGCGTCGACTGCCAGTTGAAATCGCCGGGCGGGCGGGCGCGCGGCGAATCCATCGTCACCACGCTGCCGAAACAGGCGCCGAGCGCGCCGATCATGCCGGGAAGCCCGAGGTTGCGGACCGCGAAATCGTCGTGTCGGGGAAAGACCTCGATCAAGATCGGGCCCTGGACCGTCATCGCATATCGGGCCGACAAGGTGTCGACCGCCTCCTGGGCCAGGGTCAGGACATATTCCTTCAGCGCGGGCGCCTCGTCAGGATGCAAGCGCACAATCAGGTCCCCGCGCTCGAACGTCTCGAACTCGCCAAGCGTGTCCATCATCGAGAGCAGGTTGAAGGTCACGACGTCGAACGGATCGTCGGCAAACGACCGATCGAGTGCAGCGCGCGCCGCGGGCTCGTCACCGGTGCGTAGCAGGTGCAGGCCGAGCTCGGCATGCGCGCGCGTGTTGCCCGGGTCGAGCGCGACCGCCCGTCGCACGAGCTCGGCCGCCTCGGGAAACCGGTAGGCGCCAGCCGCCCGCGCGCCGGCGATGCGGTAAACCTCACCGTAGACCGGATTGATCTCAAGCGCGCGGGCGACCTCCGCCTCGAAGTCATCGGCGCGGTCTTCGAGGTAGGCGACGGCCGCGAGCAGCGCCCGCGCCTCGAGGCTCCGCGGGTTGATGGCCAGCGCCCGGTCGATAGCCTCGCGGGCCGCGTCTCGGCTGCGGTCGTCGAGCTCCATCTCCGCGATGAGGAGGTGCGCGGCCGTGCTGTTCGGGTTGATCGCCAGCGCGCGCTCCGCCGATTGCCGCGCGAGGGGCGGATTCTCATTCATCAGGGCCCGCGCCATGCCGAGATGGGCGGGCGACCACTCCTCGTCGATCGTCAGCGCGTCCTGAAACGAGCGCAGCGCGTCGGACTGGTTGTATTTCTCGAGGAACAGCTCAGCCCACGTCGTGTGCGTCTCGGCATCGGAGAGCGAGGCCTGCGCGGCCGCGCGCAGAAACGAGTTGGCCTGTCGGTACTCACCCAGCGCGCGTGCGGCCAGGCCCCCCCGATAGTGATCGAGCGGGTCCGGCGAGCCGCCGCCTTTCGACAGCACCGCGTCGAGATACGGCCGGGCCTCCGTGGCGCGACCGAGCGACGCCAGCAGCAATCCGAGCTGCAATCCTGCGGCGCTCGATCGGTCTCCCTGCGCGACCGGCGTGAGGACGGATTCAGCCTCCGCGTACTGCCCGCGCGCGATCAACAAGCGCGCGCGGAGCGCGGCCGCCGACGGATCGCGGGCGTCACGCGAGGCGGCAAGTGCTTCGGCCTCGTCCAACGCGCCGTGCGCAATCGCGCGCGCGGCGTCCTGGTGGAACTCCTGCTCTTCAGCAGGTGTGTAGGACTGCGCGCGAGCCGGCGCGGGGACGAGCCAGACGGCGGCGAGGACGCCGGCGAACGCCGGTATCACTCTCACCCGCAGATTATAGTCCGAGGGCTTTCCGCTCGACGCCGATGCGGCGCCAGATCAACGCGCCAAACCCCGCGATCGCCGCCGGGCCCGTGAACCACGCCGACATCATGAGCGCCATCCCCCCCAGTTCGCCGACGACCGCGACGTAGTTGGGGTGGGCCATCCATCGATAGGGCCCGCCATGGACGCGTGACGCGCCGGGCGGCACCAGGACGCGAAACGTCCACCGGTCACCGAGCGTGGCAATCGCCCAGTACTTCAGCCCCTTCGCGGCGACGAGCATGACGGCCCCGATGAGCAACGTCACCGAGGGCGCGACACCCGTGGCGCCGCCCTCGAGCGCCATGGCCAGAAAGCAGGCCGGATAGGCCACCTGCATCTGCCGGTAGACGTCACCCGGCGGGTCGCTCGCTCCACGTGCCAGCAACGCGCGCGCCAGGCGGCGCGACCGGCGGCTTTCTCCGATCATGGCCAGGCCGACCGCCGCGAGCGTGGCAAGCGCGATCATCATCATCATGCTCATGGCCGCTCAACGCCAGCGTCGCCCGCGTAGTGGATCACCCGCCGCATCACCCACGGCGCCAGCGCCGCGCCGGTGCTCCCGAGACGCACACCGAGTCTCGACCCCGTGACGACCCGCACCGCGCGGTTGAAGCGCCACTTCGCGCCGAACTCCGCCGCGCGCCACCGGCGCAACCGCCGGTGCCCGTCGACCCGACCGGAGTCGAGCATCTCCACTGCCGCGAGGGCAGCCATCTCCCCCCCACGGACGGCGAAGCGCATGCCGTCGCCGGTGATGGGATCGATGAAGCCGGCCGCATCGCCGGCCAGCAGCAACCCGGCGACACCGGCCGCCCGAGCGTCGCCCGCGAGGGGGCCCATCGAGACGACCGGGCTGGCGCGCCGCGCCGACGTGAACCGATCGCGCAGCTGGGCATCCGCGGTCACGACCTGCGAGAGGAGCGCGGCCGGATCGCGCAAGGCCCGCTGTGCCGGCGCCACGAGACACACGTTGGCCAGACCACCGGGGATCGGGGCAATCCCGACGAAGTGATCGGGCCGGACGTGCATCTCGCCATAGGGCCCGAGATCGGCGATGCCCTCGTAATAGCCGCCCACCGCCCACCGCCGCGTGGCGCCAGGATGGCGCACGAGGCCGAGCGCCGCGGCCACGACCGAGCGACGACCATCGGCCGCAATCGTGACGCGCCCCCTGACCTCGAGCCGCGCGCCCGTCCGGCCGCGCACCTCGATGCCATACACGGTCGGCGCGCCGGCGGTGCCGCGCACGAGCGGACCGATCACCGGCGTCGCGTCGTCGAAGCCCGCCCCCGCCGCAAGCGCCGCGTCCAGGAGCAGCGCATCCACCTCGCGCCGCGTGATCGCACGGCCCGCGGACGTCCCGGAACCACCGCGATACGATTCGCGGACCGCGACGCCGCCGGGGCCGCTGACGACCATGCCGGCAAGCGCGAGACCGCGCCGGTCGACGGCGTCGCCCACGCCGAGACGCCGCAGCGCGCGCATCGTCCCCGGATTCAAAGTGTCGCCGCAGAGCTTGTCACGCGGAAACCGCGCCCGGTCGACCAGCCTGACGCGCGCGCCGGCCCGCGCGAGCACGAGCGCGGCGATGGCGCCGGCTGGTCCGGCCCCCGCGATCACGACGTCGGTCGGCTCACTCATGTTGGAGACGGGCTGGGGGGGCCAAGGTTCCGCGTCTCGTCCACCGCGCCCAGCACGATCGCGCTGTTCTTCGAGCCAAAGCCGAGGCAGTTACAGAGCGCCGCCGCGAACGTGGTTGGGCGGCCGGTATTGGGCACGAAATCGAGGTCGCACTCGGGGTCGGGGTGCGCATGATTGATGGTCGGGGGCAGATACCGCCGCGCGAGGGCGAGCGCCGAGGTGACGATGCCAGCTGCCCCGCTCGCGCCTTGCGGATGCCCGATCATCGATTTGGTCGAGGATCCGGGTACGCGATCGGCACACCCGCCAAGCACCCGTCGCACACAGCGTGACTCGATCGCGTCGTTGAGCCGGGTCGACGTCCCGTGGAAGTTTACGTAGCCGAGCTCTTCGACCGGCCGTCCGGCCCGATCGAGCGCCTGCCGCATCGCCGCCACGATGGCCCCGCCCTCCGGGTCCATCTGCACGCGATGATACGCGTCGCATGTCGAGCCGTAGCCCTCCACGACGGCGTACGCGGTGGCGCCGCGCGCGCGGGCGCGATCTTCGCGCTCGAGCGCCATCATCCACGCGCCCTCGCCAAGCACGAACCCGTCGCGGTCACGCTCAAAGGGCCGCGACGCCTCGGCCGGCTGGCCGTTGTATCGCGTCGTCAGCGCGCGCATACGCGCGAAGCCGAGCATCATGCCACGCGTGACCGGGGCGTCGGCGCCGCCGGTCAGCAGCACCTCGGCCTCGCCGGCGCGGATCATCCGCGCGGCATACCCCACGGCGTCCGTCGAGCTCGTGCAACCACAGGACAGCACGTGGCTGATCCCGCGGAGGCCGAGCGCGATGGAGATCTCGGACGACACCATCCCGACGATCGAGACCGGAATCGCATACGGTGTCACCCGCTTCCAACTGTTGGTGAAGTAGGCCTCGTATTGGCGTTCCGTCACATCGATGCCGCCGCCACCGCTTCCGATGATGACCCCGGCGTCGGGTTCGCCGACACGGAGCCCCGCGTCGTTCCACGCCTCACTCGCGGCGATCACGGCAATCAACGAGGTGCGCGCGTATCGTTTGGGGTCGGCCCTGGACGGAGGCGGCGCGCCGTCCCCGTCCGCACGTTCGTCCCTCACGGGTGGCGCATCGTCGATGGTGACGTGCGGAACGGCGGCGGCCACTTGGCTCGGCAGCGCGGCGACATCGAATTCGCTGATCGCGCGAGTGCCGCTCATGCCGGCGCTGACCGAATCCCAGAATCGCTCGCGTCCGACGCCAAACGGCGACACGACGCCGATGCCGGTGATCACAACGCGCGGCTGGGTAGAGGCAGTCATCGTCCGCGACCTATAATACCGACGCGCCCGCTCGCGGACGCAGCCCGATCCCGAGTCGATGCCCCCCGTTGCCGCGCGTTTCTACTCCGGTCTTGGAGCCGTCGCGTTCTGCCTGTCGCTGGGAGTCGGGGTCTACGTCTACCTGACCCGGCTCGGGGCGCCATCCGCCGACAGCGGCCAGCCGTGGCCCAGCGTCGCGGCCAACGCCGCGATGTTCACGGTGTTCGCCCTTCACCACAGCGTCATGGCTCGCAGCGGCGCGAAACGGTGGCTGGCTCGCCGCCTTCCAGCGGAGCTCGAGCGCTCGACGTATGTGTGGATCGCGAGCGGGCTCTTCGCGCTCACATGTCTGCTCTGGCAGGATCTGCCGGGACGGGTGTATGCGGCATCGGGCTGGCTCCGCGTCGGGGGCGTGGCACTGCAGCTTGGCGGCGCCGTGATGACCGGCTGGGCAGTCTTGCTGATCGACCCTCTCGAGCTGGCGGGGATTCGTCAAGCCATGGCGCCTGTCCCGGAGCGGCCCGCACCGCCCCCCGCGCTCAGCGTCCGCGGACCGTATCGATGGGTGCGCCACCCGATTTACCTGGGATGGGCCCTGATGGTCTGCGGCACGCCGGACCTGACGATGAGCCGCCTATCGTTCGCCGTCATCACGACCGCGTATCTCGTCGTCGCCATCCCCTGGGAGGAACGGTCGATGGTGGAGGTGCTGGGCGACGAGTATCGACGGTATCGCGACCGCGTCCGCTGGCGGATGGTTCCATGGGTGTACTAGGCCAATTTGCGCCACTCGTCGTAAGGCCTGTGTTTCCTATGTCTTAGGTCTTAGGTCTTAGGGAGTGCAGACCCTCGTCTTTTACATCTCGGGGCACGGCTTCGGCCACGCCGCGCGGCAGGTCGAGGTCATCCGCGCCTTACGCGCACGGCGGGCGGGCCTGGCGATCATCGTCAAGACCAGCGCGCCGGCGTGGTTGTTCGAACGGTTTCACGATGAACCCGTCGAGGTGGCGCCGCTCGAGACGGATACCGGCGTCGTGCAGGTCGACAGCCTGACGGTCGACGTCGCGGCGTCGGTGACCGCCGCGCGCGCGTTTCACGACCAACTCGACGCCCGCGCCAAGGCCGAGGCCACGTGGCTTCACGCGCATCGCGCGCGCCTCGTCGTCGGCGACATCCCACCGCTCGCGTTCGCAGCCGCGGCCGCGGCCGATATCCCTTCGGCCGCGGTCAGCAACTTCACCTGGGACTGGATCTATGCCGCCTACAACGAGACGCGCGACCTCGCACCGTCACTCGTCCCAACACTGGCCTCGGCCTATGCGCGCGCCACCGTCGCGTGGCGACTGCCGCTGCACGGGGGCTTCGAGTCCTGCCCGCGCGTGGTCGATGCGCCGCTGGTGGCCCGCCGCGCCACGTGCGAGCCCGGAGTGGTGCGGCGGCAGCTCGGCCTGCCGGCGCACGCACCGCTCGTGTTGGTGGCGTTCGGTCGCTACGGGATCGCGGATATCGACTGGTCCGCGGTCGGGGCACTCGAGGAATACCGCATCGTCTTCACGGACGCAACCGCGCCGCCCGTCGGGTCGCCAACGGTCGCGTCGGGCCGGTTCGTCGTGATTGACGAGCGCGAGATGGACCGATGCGGGATGCGTTACGAAGATCTGGTGGCCGCGGTCGAGGTCGTCGTGACGAAGCCGGGCTACGGCATGATCGCCGAGTGCGCGGCAAACGATGCCGCGATGCTCTATACCTCACGGGGCCGCTTCCGGGAGTACGACGTGCTCACCAGCGGCCTCCCCGGCCTGATCCGCTCGCACTTCATTCCGCATGACGATCTCTTCGCCGGTCGCTGGGCGCCGCATCTCGACGCGCTCCTGAACCAACCGCGGCCAGCGCCCGCACGGGTCGACGGCGCGCAGGTCATTGCCGACGCGCTGGTCAGGATGCTTTAGACGGGGCTTCGCCCCGAACCCCACGCGGCCGCTCCGCGGGGACCCCGAGAGGCCCACTCCGCGCCCGCGGGGCGCGCAGGTGCGCGCCCTGGCCGTCACCCGCGGTGAAACCGGTGCACGAGTTCCCGTTTCCGGTCGCGCGACGGCCTCCCGGCACAGGAAACGTGAACCTGGAACGTCGCCGTCGAGCAACTATTCCTTTGTGCAGGTCACGAGGGACCAGATGCGGGGGATGTTGACCTTTTCGATCGACAGCGGCGTGAGATCGGCCTGGGCGAGAAACGCGGGCAAATCGAGGTCGGACCTGAACCCGGCGTGAATGGTCAGCGGCGAGATCCAGCGCTCGGCGCGCGCCAGCATCCGGTTGTCGCTCAGGAAGTGGTTGAGAAACGCGAAGTGACCGCCCGGCCGACAGACCCGACGCATCTCCTTCGCCACCGCGACCGGGTCGGGCACAACGCTGATCACGTAGGGCGCGTAGACGAGATCGAACGAATCGTCCGAAAAGTTGAGGTGTGCGGCGTCCATCTGCAACAGGCGCACGTTGCGAACGTTGCGGGCGGCAAGCCGGCGCTCCGCCTTGAGGAGCATCTCCTCCACGAAGTCGATGCCGGTCACCGACACGTGACTCGGGTAGAGCGCGGCGTTGATTCCGGTCCCCACACCGACTTCCAGCACCGTGTCGCCGTGAGCCATCGGCAGCCGCTTCATCGCCTCGAGGCGGCCGGTCTGCAGCGTCGGACCGAAGATCCAGCTATCGAAGGCGGCGATCTTGTTGTAGACGCCTTCGACGAAGTCATTCTCGAAGGCGGCGACCGAGAGCGCGCGGCTGGAGGGATCCGAATAGACGTCTTGATCAGGCGGGGCGGAGCGCCTCAGCACCGATGGACTATAGCGTGACGCTGGTTACCATCGCAAGGAAGGTCCCGCACGGCGGACGCGATCTGCCGGATGTGCTCGGGTGTCGTCCCGCAACACCCGCCGACTAGACGCACGCCGGCCGTCACGAATCGGCGCGCATACGACGCGACGAAGTCGGGCGAGGAGAGATAGAGCGTCCGACCTTCGACCTCGCGCGGCAGCCCCGCGTTCGGCTGGGCGGCCAGAGGGACACGCACCACGTCGGCCAGTCGCTGAACGATCTCCAGCATCGGCGCGGGACCGGCGCTGCAGTTCACACCGAGCACGGTCGCGCCGCTGTCGATGAGCCGCGGCGCCGCCGCGTGCGGTGTGAGGCCATCGTCGGTCTCACCGGTCTCAGCGGTGGTCATCTGCGCGACGACGGGCAGATCGCTCTCCGCGCGCACTGCGCGGATCGCGGCGGCCAGCTCATCCGCCCGGCGGAACGTCTCGAGCATCACCAGGTCCACGCCTTCCTCCAGCAGCGCGACCGCGTGCTCGCGGAAGACGCGCTCCGCCTCGGCGACCGATGTCCGCCCGTCGGGTGCGAGGCGCACGCCGAGCGGGCCCATCGCCCCGGCGACGTGCACGGCCGCCCCGGCCGCGTCACGGGCCAGGCGCACCCCCGCCCGGTTCAATGCTCGAGCGTCGCGGTCGAGACCGAACGCGGTGAGCTTGAGCCCGTTCGCACCGAAGGTGTTGGTCTCCAGGACGTCGGCGCCCGCGGCGACATAGGCGCGGTGGACATCGCCCACGAGCTCTGGTTGGGTCTCGTTCAACTCCTCGAAGGCGCGGTTCACGAACGCGCCCCTCGCATAGAGCATCGTCCCCATCGCGCCGTCGCAGACGAGAACCCGCGCGGCGATATCGTCGACGAACGGCGCGGCAGCCATAAGTGCTTTAATGATAGCGGTGTCTGGCGAACTGCTGGCGACGCTCCTTGTGAAGCTCGCGCTCGTCGCCGTGCTGTCGACCATGCTGGTCCGGTTCCGTCAGTTTCGCCGGATTCTCCTCACCGAACAGCGGGCCTGGCGCGAGCGGCTCGTCTTCGCGTTCAGCCTGGGGATTCCGCTAGTGGCCGGCGTGACCGCCCGGCTCGTGCTCAACTACGATGCCGCGGACTTCTCGCTGGCCGGACCGTTTCTCGCCGGCCTCATTGCCGGACCGTACGCGGGCGCCATCGTGGGCGCCATGCTTGGCGCCCCGGCTCTCTTTGCCGGCGAGGTCGCCGCTATGCCCTTCGCGGTCGGCTGTGGATTCGCAGGGGGTGGATTGCGTGAGGTCTGCCCAAAGGAGGCCATCTGGCACCTCTCGCCGCTGTTCTTTGCCGATCTGCACCGCCATGCCTGGCAGCTCGTCAGCCGATTCAAGATCGACTGGCTGCTGATCCTGGCCGCCGCGCCCATCGGGCTCGAGACGATTCGCGTGTCGCTCGGCATCCGCTTCGGGAACGGCATCATCTTCCACATGCGGCCCGAGACCGTCGGCCTCGGCGCGCTGGTCCTGCTGGCCGCGGTACTGAGCGTTGCGATTCCCATCAAGATCTGGAATACGGCGCGCATCGAGCACCGACTGCAAGAGCAGGAACAGCTGCTCATGGCGGCGCGCGTGGAGGCGCTAGCGAGTCAGATCAACCCACATTTCCTCTTCAATACGCTGACGTCGATCTCGTCCCTGATCCGGTCGCAGCCGGAAACGGCGCGCATGCTCATCATCAAGTTGTCGGCACTGCTACGGCGGCTGCTCCGTAGCCAGGAGCACTTCGTCACCCTGCGGGAAGAGCTCGCATCCATCGACGAGTATCTCGATATCGAGGCGGTACGATTTGGCCCGACACTGGTGGTGGAGAAGGACATCAGCACGGACAGCCTCGAGCTGGTCATGCCGAGCATGGTGCTGCAACCGCTGGTGGAGAACTCGATCAAGCACGGCATCGAGAAGAAGGTCGGCGGCGGACGCATTCTCATTCGAAGCCAACGCGTCAATGGTCACTGCGTCATCGAGGTGGTCGACAACGGCGCCGGCATGGCGGATGCCGATGCGCGCCGCGGACGGAGCGGCGGGATCGGCTTGCGTAACGTCGACGAACGACTGCGGGTGATCTACGGTGAGAATTGCCACCTGCAGCTCGAGAGCACCCCCGGCGAAGGCACGTGCGCGCGGATTGAGATCCCAGAGCTGATCGAGCCACGGGCTCAGGCTTCGGCGTAGAATGGACATACGCACTGTCGTTGTCGATGACGAGCAGCTGGCGCGGAATGAGATCTGTTTTCAGTTGCAGCAACTGGGCGGCGTGGACATCGTCGGGCAGGCGGGCGACGGGGTGCAGGCCCTCCGCCTGATCGAGGATGTGAGGCCGGATCTCGTGCTCCTCGACGTGCAGATGCCGGGCCAGACCGGGTTCGAGGTGGCCCGCGAGCTGGTCGCGCGAGGTGTCGACTCTCGGGTGGTGTTCGTGACGGCGTTCGACCAATATGCCATCGAAGCGTTCGAGGTCAACGCCATCGACTACCTGTTGAAGCCGGTCGAGCCGGAGCGGCTTGGGCGGACGATTGAGCGCGCGCGTGGTCAGCTTCGCTCGACGCGATCGGCGTCGGAAGAGAACGCTGCCGGCGCGTTGCAGGAGGGTGAGCTCCGACGCATCGCCGAGTACGTGACCGAGCGGGAGACCCGACGACGCCAGATCGCGATCGGGGTCGGTGGGCGATTCCTGCTCGTTCAGTCTGACGAGATCGTGTACGCCTCACTGGCCGACGAGGTGGTCACCGTGTCCGCGGGCACGCTGAGTGGCACATCGAACTGCCGGACGCTGGATGAGTTACAGTCGCTACTCGACCCGAAGGTGTTTTGGCGGGTGCACCGATCGCATCTGGTCAACATCAAGAAGATCAAGGAGATAGTGCCTTGGATCAGTCGAAACTACATCCTGAAGATGAAGGACGCGAAGGGCACGGAGATCCCGGTGAGCCGGGCGCAGACGAAGCGGCTCCGCGACTATCTCAACCTCTAGGTCCGGGCGACTCGACGGCGCTTCGCATTCAGCTTGACAGCGACACCGAGCGCGACGCGCAGCGGGCGCCGCAATCGCTCAGCGTGCCTCAGCCCGCCGAGCAGGCGGGCACGACCCGCCGTGGCGACTTTCTGGCGCGCGCCGGCGAGGAGCTGGTGGCCTGGGTCAAGGTGTTCGCGTCGGCCGCCGTCTATGCCACCCTGATCGTCACCTTCGGGCTGCAAGTGGCGCGTGTCGAGGGCAAGAGCATGGAGCCCACGCTGCAGGATCAGGACCGCCTGATCGTCAACAAAGCGGCCTACAAGTTCTTCGGCGACCCGGAGCCGGGCGATATCGTCATGCTGTACTACCCCCGCGACCCCGACAAGTCGTTCGTCAAGCGTGTTGTGGCGGAGGAGGGCGATACCGTCCGGATCGACAACGGTCAGGTCTACGTGAACGAGGTCCTGAATCCCGACGCGTTCGTGCCACCCGAATTCCGAAGCCACGAGAACCATGGCCCCGAGGTCGTGCAGGAAGGCTATTTCTTCGTGATGGGCGACCATCGAAACAACAGCTCCGATAGTCGACACTGGGGCCCGGTGCCCAAGAGGTACATCATCGGCAAGGTACAACTCCGATGGTGGCCGCTGACTGAAGCCACGGTCTTCTGATCTTTTAGACGGGGCTTCGCCCCGACTACGTATAGAGCCCGTCGATGACGGTGGACCAGCGTTCGGCGACGACCCGCCGTTTGACTTTGAGCGTCGGCGTGAGCTCCCCCGTGGCCACGCTGAACTCCGCCGGCAACAGCGCGAACTGCTTGATCTGCTCGTAGCGTGGGAGCGCCGCGTTCACCGATTGGACGACGTCGTCGAACAGGCGGATCACCTCCGGCCGCTCCACGATCTGTGCGGCGTCGTCGTGCCCGCCGTCCGGTGAGGCCAGCCGCGCCCGCAACGCCTCGAACTCCGGGACCAGCAGCGCGGCAATGAACTGCCGCCGGTCGCCGATCAGCACGGCCTCGGCGACGATCGGCGCCCGCTTGAGCTCCGCCTCGATCGGCGTCGGCGCGATGTTCTTTCCGCCCGCCGTCACGATGAGCTCCTTCTTCCGATCGGTAATCGTCAGGTAGCCGTCCGCGTCGAGCGTGCCGATGTCGCCGGTGTGAAACCACCCGTCCACGATGACCTCGTCCGTCGCCTGCTGCTTGCGGTAGTAGCCCAACATCAGGTTGGGTCCGCGCGCCAGAATCTCGCCGTCCCCCGCGATCTCGAGCTCGACGCCCGGCACCGCGGGACCGACGGTCCCAAGGCGCGGCGCCGTCGCCGGATTGATCGTCAGCACGGGGGCCGTCTCAGTCAGGCCGTAGCCCTCGACCACCGGGATCCCGACCGCGAAGAGGAACTCCGCGATCGACGGGCGCAACGGCGCGCTGCCCGAGACGAGAAACCGGACGCGGCCGCCGAGCCGGGCGCGGATCTTCGACAGGACGAGACGGTCGGCCGCGCCGAGCATCACCCGTGCCGGCAGCGCGAGCGTCCGCCCCGCGAACACGGCCCGCGCCCGCCCGGACCCGACAGCGAGCGCCCACCGGAACAACGCACGGCGCACCGGGGGCGCCTCGTTGCCTGCCGCGATGATGCGCGCGTGCAACTTCTCATACACGCGGGGCACGCCGGTCATGATGGTCGGCTTGACCTGCTGCATGTCGCGAGCGATCGTGTCGAGCGATTCAGCAAACGAGATGGTCACGCCCTTATAGAGGTACAGACAGACCGCCGTCCGCTCGAAGGCATGGCTCAGAGGGAGAAACGAGAGCGCGTCATCCGTCTCCGCCACGTGGATCACCGTGTCGACAGCTCGGATGTTGTTCACGATGTTGCCGTGGCTGAGCATCACGCCCTTCGGCTCACCGGTCGTGCCCGAGGTGTAGATGATGGTCGCGAGCGTGTCCGGTCCAATCGCGGTGGCCGCCTCCTTGAACATGCGACCCAGTCCATCCTCCCGCATCAGCCGCTGGTGACCACGCTCGGTCGCCGCCTCGAGACTCAGCTCTTCGCGGTCGGGCTCGGTCGCGGGCGGCGCGGTCTGCGCCGGCTCCATGACGACCAGTGCGGCGAGCCCGGGAAGCTCGGACCAGACCGATCTGACCTTGGCGGCCTGCTCCTCGTCCGACGCGACGACCACCCGCGCACCGGAATCGGCCAGGATGTACCGCACCTGCGCTGCCGGAAGGGTCGGGTAGATGGGAACCGAGACGGCGCCCAGGGTCAGGCTGGCGTAGTCGGCAACCAGCCACTCCGGCCGGCTCTCGGCCAGAATCGCAACGCGGTCGCCGGGCTCAACGCCGAGCGCGCCAAATCCCAGACTGAGATCGCGGATTTGCTCGAAGAACTCACGCGAGGAGAGCTCGTCGAATGCCGCGCCCTCTCCCCGGCACCGCCGGACCAGCGCCGGCTTTGGATAGCGGCCGGCGACGTGAAACGGGAGTGCGGCCAGCGTCTCCAGCGATTCACTCATTCCCTGCACCCCGATGTCCCCGAGTACCGGTGCGCCCACCTGCGGGGTCGGCCCGGAACGTCCCCGAGCGGCCACCCGTCTTCTCCACGAGACGGATCGCGCCGATGACCATCCGCTTGTCGACCGCCTTGACCATGTCGTACACCGTCAACGCCGCGGTCGCCACCGCCGTCAGCGCCTCCATCTCGACGCCCGTACGCGCCGTCGTCCGCACCCGCGCCTCGATATCGTAGCCGTCCGGGCGCGGGTCGAGCGAGACGTCCACCTGGGACAGCGGCAGCGGGTGACAGAGCGGGATGAGCTCGGACGTCCGCTTGGCCGCCATGATGCCGGCGATCCGCGCCGCTTCCAATGGATCGCCCTTGGTGAGCCGGCCGGCCCGAACGGCGCGCAGGGCGGCGCGGCCGATGCCGATGCGTCCGCGGGCCACGGCGACACGCTCGGTCACCGGCTTGTCGCCGACATCGACCATCCGGACACGTCCCCGGCTGT
This sequence comes from Vicinamibacterales bacterium, assembly GCA_965197395.1. GTDB lineage: Bacteria > Acidobacteriota > Vicinamibacteria > Vicinamibacterales > UBA8438 > CAZYFH01. Next base: position 648,649 of record OZ240205.1, read on the forward strand.
CGACGTGGCTCAGCCGCGCGCTCGCGCGCCCACCGCTGCGACCCCCCATCTCCCCTATCCTTTCGGGTTCCTCACACAAATGTATGCACGGTTTTGGGTAGTGGAAGGTCCGCCATGCAGTGGTAGAGGTTCCGGATGTAGGTCGTGGCGGTCCTGAAGCCGTAGGCCCTGTGAATGATGAGCTTCGCTTTGTTGTTCAACCCTTCGACGGTGCCGTTGTCGATGGGCAGCCGGAAGTAGTTGAGGATGTCGTCCTCGTGGCGGCGGAGCAGCCACGCGAAGTCGCGCATCGGCGGGAGGCGTGAGTGCGTCGCCCACCAGAACCACCGCTTCAGGTAGCGCTTCGCCCACCCCGCGCGGCGGTAGCTCCAGAAGTGCGCGAAGAACTCTTTGAGGAGATAGGCGCGGTTGATCTTCAGATTGAGGTGTTCGAGCTCGCCCAGGCGCCGGTGCTGCGTCTCGGTGAGATTCCAGGGGTTCTTCAACCAGATGAACCGGGTCTTGTGCATCAGCGCTTTGTGTGCCGGGCCTTTCTCGCGAATCTCGTCGCGGCGGACCTGATCGACGGCCGCCATGAGATGACTGACGATGTGGAATTTGTCGAACACCAGCACCGCGTGGGGCGCCCGGACCCGGATCACGTCGATGTAGGGCTGCCACATATCGCAGCAGATGCCGGCGAGCGCCACAGTGCGCTCGGGGCCAAGGAACGCAAAGAACGCCTCGAGGGTCGCCTGGCTGCGTCCCTCGCCGCTCCAGAGCAGCCGCTTCCGGGCCAGGTCGTACACGTTGGTGACGTAGACGTGCCCCTTCTTCCGCGAGATTTCGTCGATGCCGATATGGGTCACGCCGGTGAGGTCGCGGTGCGCCAACCCGTAGGCCACGGCCGCCTCGACCGCTCGCTCCACCGTGCCCCATGCGCACCCGAACAGCGTGGCCACCTGCTGCCACGGCAACACCCGCGTCCAGGTCGCGATCGTCACCAGCAACGCACGCGTGAACCGCTGCCGGCCCACCGCCCAGGGCAGCGCTTCCACATGCACGCCCCGGCACCGCACACACTGGACCCGTCGCGGCGCGTAGACGAGCGTCACGGGAATTCCCCACAGCGGGACATGGCGAAAGCGTCGGACCCACCGGGTGTCCCGATAGCTGCCCCGCTGCTCGCACTGACCACAACGCGGCGCATACCGCCCGTCGGGGGCCAACTCCGCTGCCAATCCGCCGACGTCGCCCGTGACCCGCAGCACCCGAAACCCTTGCAATTCCACCGTTGCCTTCACCAGACTTTCCACGAGCATGAGTCTCCTCTCAGATACCCAGGTAGCGTTGCAACTCCTAAGTACCTGATGAGACTCATGTTCTTCAAACCGCAGCCCTACTCAGCCCGCATACATTCGTGCGACGAACCTCCTTTCGTACCGTCGCGGTTCGCCAGATAGAACGAGAGGCTTTCGAGCGACACGGTCAGGTCTACGCTCTTGAGCTTGACCGGTGGCGGCACCCGGAGCGCACCCGGTGAGAAGTTGAGCACCGCCCGAATCCCCGCCTGGACCACCGTGTTGACCACCTGTTGCGCCGACCGCGCGGGGACGGCGATGACCGCGATCGTGATGCCCTGCCGTCGGGCCACGCTACGCAGGTCGTGGATGTCGTAAATGCGGACGCCACTCCGCGAGAGCCGGCCCACCTTGTCGCGGAGAGTATCGAACAGCGCCACGATACGAAACCCCTCCTGTCTGAACCCGGGATAGTCGGCCAGCGCCAGCCCCAGATTACCGGCCCCCATGATGGCGACTTTTAGCTTGCGGTCCAGGCCCAGGATGGTCCGCAGCTGCTGGCGGAGGTCCTTGACGACATAGCCGACTCCGCGTACACCCAGATCACCGAAATGCGCCAGGTCCTTGCGAATCAGCGCGGCGTTGAGCCCGAACTGCTCGGCCAGCACCTTTGAGGACACGGTCTTCACGCCCTTCTCATCCAGTTCGGACAGAAACCGCAGGTACAGCGACAGCCGATTCGTCGTGAGCTCGGAGATCTGTTCGCGCATTGATGTCGGGTGAGGCTCGCGATTCTATGGCGCGCACCCGGGCGGGTCAAGCGCACCGGGCGCCGCGGATACGCGTGCTAAGATGCGGATGATGAACGAGATGGCGCCGTGGGCGCGTGGTTCGTCGCGTGTCGCGGCGGCGGCGTGCGCCGCGCTCGTACTTGCCGCCGGTCCGGTTGCGGCACAGTCAGCCAGGCACGCGGCGACCCTCGCCGCGCTCGCCGCGCACCCGATCTTCTTCCACGGCGAGGAGGTCGTCCTCCGAACCGAGGCGATGAGCGAACAGGTCTTGACCTGGCTTGTCGATGGGGAGGTCCGCGTCCTCGCGCTCGACGTACCGCCCCCGCCCGACAACATCATCGAACGCCTGGAGATTGTCGGCACCTTCTACGACGTGGGCCGACTCGAGGACAACGACCCGCGCGTGCGCGACCTCCCCCTTGCTCGCCTCTCCAACCGGTTGCTCAACAAGCCCTGGCCCACCACAGGTGAGCTGCCGATTGTGGTCGCGTCGTCGTCCCGACCCGTGCGGGCCCCGGACGCGACCACGATGCGGAACATCGTCCTGGACCCGGACCGGTACGTCGACGCGGGCGTCACGCTGACCGGCCGGTTCCGTGGCCGTAACCTCTACGCCGATCTGCCGGCGGCCCCGGACGAGAGCCGGTGGGATTTTGTGCTGCGATCGGCTGACGCCGCGGTCTGGGTCGTCGGGAAGGAGCCGAAGGGCGACGGGTTCGAGCTCGACGTGGCGGCCCGGGTCGACACCGGGCGATGGCTGGAGGTCACCGGCACGGTGAGCGTCAAGGACGATATGGTGCTGGTCGAAGCGGGCGCGCTCAGGCTGGCCGAGCCGGCGGCCGACGCGACGTCGGCCCCCGCGCCGCGCGATGCGCCGCCGTTGCTGCCACCGGAGGTCATCTTCAGCGCGCCGCTCGCGGACGACGTCAACGTCGCGCGCGACACGACCGTGCGCGTGCAGTTCTCGCGCGATATGGACCGGGACTCGTTCGAGGGCAATATTCACGTCGGCTACGCCGGTTCCGATCCCGAGACGGCGGGCGCGTCAGCACCGGCCGCCTTGAGCTTCGAAACCGACTACCACGGCCGCAACCGCGTGCTCGAGATCCGCGTCGAGGAGGAGCTGGACCAGTTCCGGGCGCTGGAAGTTCGCCTGCTCGAGGGCATCACAGCCAACGACGGCGCCCCCCTTCCCCCCTGGACGCTGTCCTTTTTTACTGGCGACTAACTTCGGGCGCCGTCCTAGAAAGTCACCGGTCCTTCCGCAAGCAGCTCCTCGATAGCGGTACGGGTGCGTGCGATCAGGTTGGTGCGCTGGCCCACGTCGAAACGCCCCGCGGCAATCGGCGGCCCCAGACGCACGCTGACGGTCACCGGCCGGATCACGGGACTCCCCTTGCGCATCGCGGCTCGCGTGCCCTGGATGGCGACGGGCACGATGGCCGCCCCTCCTTTGATCGCCATCACGAACCCGCCTTTCTTGAACGGCAACAACTCCCCGGTCCGGCTCCGGGTGCCCTCAGGGAAGATCATGAAGGAGTCGCCGCGGGCCAGCGCCGCGGCCGCACCATCAATCGCACGCGAGCTTTGTTCCCGGTTACGACGCTCGACCGGCACGAAGCCGACGATGTCGAACGCGTTGCGGAGCACGGGAAATACCGGTCGCAACTCCGCCTTGTAGAGAATCTTCAGACGCGGATGAATGGCCGCGAGCGCCATGTAGATGATGGGCGGCTCGAGGTTGCTCGCATGGTTGGCGCAGTAGACGGCCCCGCCGTCGTGCTGGATGTGCTCCGTCCCGGCCACCCGCACCCGGATGCCCGCCGCACCCAAGCCGAGGCGCACACCCCCACGACCGAGTGCGTAGAGCACGCCGGGCCATTTGAACAGCGCCGCGAGGATCATCCCGGGAGGCCCCAGGATGAGGACCCACAGCGCGACGCCGACATATGCGGACAGGGACCGAACGAACGCAACGAGGCTGCGGACGATCTCCGCCACCGGTGGATGGAGCGAGTGTCCTAGGACGCGCGCGCTGTACGGCGAGTTGCCGTCCGCGTCGACGCCTTCTTGACCTTGGCCACTTTCGCCTTCGCCAGCTGCCGGGCGCGATTGGCAAGACAGCGCTCGAGTGCCTTGTCGACGCGTCCCTCGACCTCTTCCGATGTCTCGCTCATGACTTCCGAGATCTCGGAGACGACGAGGAACTTCGCGCGGTCAAGCATGCGTTTCTCGCGAAACGACAAGTTCTTCGACTGGCTGAGATGATTCAGGCTCTTGAGGACGTCGACGACGTCATAGATCGAGCCGGTCCGCATCTTGTCGGAGTTGTCCTTGAACCGGCCCTTCCAGTTTTGGTGGTTGTCGATCTTGCCGTTCCCGAGCAGCGTGAAGAGTCGTTTGACCTCGTGGTCGCCGATCGCGGGACGCAGGCCCACACCCTCCACGTTGTCAACGGGCACCAGCACCGTCGTGTCGCTCGAACTCATCCGCAACGAGTAGAACCCGCAGGTCGTTCCCAAAATGGTCTTCGTCTCGATGCGCTCGATCACACCGAGGCCATGATTCGGGTAAATGACCTTGTCTCCAATCTCGAAGTGCAATATTGCCCCCGGGAGATGGTAACAACGGTAGCGCAGGAGTGACAGCGAAGAGTACAGCCCACTCATTGTAGTCGATCACCATCTCGAAAGCAATGCGGAACCCACATAGAATGAGCACTTTGCCAAGCTTTGCGTGTAGCTGCGCACCCTCGCCTAGCCACCGAGGGCGATTCTGGTTGTGGCACATGCCCTATCCGAGTGAACGTTTTCACTATTTCAAAGGATGATCGGTTCTCGAACCGCCAGCAGCGTCTACTGCGCGAGTCGGCGCCGGCCGTTGATATAGAGTACGCGGGAGTGGTTGGTCCGGAGCCGACCGTCCCCCGTCTGGAGGACGAGATGATGTCACCTCGCGCCACCCCGCCTGCCCGGATCGCCCTGCTCGCCCTGGCCATCGCCACGCTCGTGCTGCTTGGCACGGGGTCGCTTCCCGGCGTCGATCTGCTCGCCGCGCAGCAGAACCGCAGCCTGGCGCCCTATGTGCCGACGCCGCAGGACGTGGTGGACCGAATGCTGTCTCTGGCGGGGGTCACCGGCGACGACGTGGTCTACGATCTCGGCTGCGGCGACGGACGGATCGTGATCACGGCGGCACAGCGATACGGGGCACGGGGTGTCGGGATCGACTTCGACCCGCAGCGCATCGCCGAGTCCAACGCCAACGCCGAACGTGCCGGCGTGCAGCACCTCGTGCGATTCGTGGAGCAGGACGCGATGCTGGTCGACGCCTCGGAGGCCACCGTCGTCACGCTCTACCTGCTGTCGTCATCCAACGCAAAGCTGCGGCCGATCCTCACACGGCAGCTCGGCTCCGGCGCGCGCATCGTGTCGCACGCCTTCAGCATGGGCGACTGGCAGCCCGACACCATCGACCGATTCGAGGATGAGCGTGGGAACACGCGCACGCTCTATCTGTGGCGGCATGACGGCACGGTCCGGGATTAGGCACAGCTGCGCCGAAGGCGAGCCGTCCCGCGTCGCGCTAGCTTGATGTACGGAGGCACTCGATGCGATCGCGACGGCACTCGCGCGTGACCGGCGGGCTGCTGCTCGTCTGCCTGCTCGGTGCTTACTTCGCATTCCCAGCGGCCCAGGAACGGTCCCGCCTCGAGCTGCTCGCCGAGATCGACTCCATCGTCGAACAGGCGATCGACGACGGACCGATCGCTGGAGTCTCGGTCGGTGTCCGGCATCGGGGCGAGACGATCCTTGCGAAGGGTTACGGGTTCGCCGATCGGTCGTACGCCGAGGCGCTACGGGAACGGATCTGGAACCCGCTGGCGATGCAGGAGACCCACTACCTGTACAACGCGCCGATCGTGAAGCACCGTGCCGAGGGCTACAAGGTGGAAGACGGCGCCCTGCTCAACGACGACCCGCTGAGCATGCGACAGCCGTTCTCAGCCGGCGCACTCGGATCCAGCGTCCACGACCTGCTGATCTGGCTCTCGGCCTTCCACGGCGGCCGAGTGGTCAGCGACGACTCCTACCGGCAGATGACGGCACCGGGGAGCCTGAACCATGGCGAGCCGATCGAGTACGGCTATGGGTTCTCGCTGGCCACACTGGACGGGCATCCGGTCATTGCGCACGGCGGGGGCGTCGATGGATTCAACACCTACGCGTCCCATTATCCAGATGACGACCTGTCAGTCGTGGTGCTGTGCAACACATCGTCCAACCCCCGCCAGATCGAGCAGCGGATCGCAGGCCTGGTGCTCGACGCGCGTATCGAGCCCTGAGCGCGGCAGCGTGACGGTCCCGGGATCGTGATTCCTGCGGACGATCCGGCCGGTGCGGAGTCGCGTTACCGGGCCGCGGGCTCGCTGGGGGATTCGGACGCGCCAACGACGCGACCGTCCGTGACGAAGCGGCGGTGGTCGGAGAACTGCTGAAGACGATAGTAGCGCGGCACGAACCCGCTCCCTTGGAGCATCCAGTTACGCTCGATCGAGCGCGGCAGCATCAGCGTCTCCGCCGGGTCGCTGAAGGCGACGCGCTCGTACCGAATACTCACGTTGTCCTGCTCGAGCGCCATCCGCCCAGGCTGCGCCCATCGCCGATCGTCGGGCGCGCTGAACTCGAACCGCCCGGTCAGTCGCTCGTCGAGCCGCAGCACCTCACCGGACTCCACATCGACCCAGGCCTGACCGCGGCTCCGGCCGTCAAGTGAGATAGAGACGCACTCGTTGTCCCAGGTGACCTCGGCACGACCCTCCTCCAAGGGCAGGAAGTCGAGCCGTGCCACACGCCGGCCGTCGACCGGCTCGAGCTCGCCAAGGGAAAACTCGTACTCTCCCTGCCGCGCAGGCAGCAGGGCCGACAGGGGATCCTCTGATTCCGACCGCGGCATGAGACATGCGTCATGGTCACGCGGCTTCGGCTCCCGCCCGTTGACCTTCCGCAGCACGCGGAACACGGTCACGGTGGGCACGCCGTCCTCCTCGGACGTGCCCCACTCCACTCGGCGCTCGAACTCCAGCTGCCGTGGGGACCCATTCGACTGCATATCGCGAGTGAACGACCGCACCCACACCGTTTCGGTGGAGATGATGCGCTGGACCCGCTGGTACCGGCGTTCCAGTTGAGCGCCGACCCGTGCAAGCGTGGCGTCGAGGTCGAGGGAGGGCTCTTGACCCAGTGCGGCGTCGGAGGCCCCCAGCAGCAACCCAGCCACCGTCAGTACCCATGCCCCCTTTGCCGACGAGGGTGGTGAGGTCGTTGTCGTCATGGCCGAGGCGGGTCGCCTGCGACGGTCCAGGCGCCGGGGCGTCACTCCTCCACCACCGGACCCCGCACGGTGCGGTGTGACAGATAGCGCCACCGGCCATCGCGACGCTCGTAGACCCGGACATACCAGAAGCTGAACGCGCGTCCCGTGGCGATCGTCGAACCCGTGCGCGCGCGTACGCGGCCGGTCGTGATCGCGACGTCGCCGTGAACCTCGACGTGCTCCGTCTCGACGTCACGCATGGTGTACCGCCCTGGGAGCGACGCCAGCCACTCGGCCTTCGTGTCGACGCTGAGCGGGGCACCGCCCGACGTCCACCCGTCGCCGTGGGTGTAGGTGAAGTCATCCGCGCAGACACGGTCGAGAAAGCTCACGTCCGCCCGTAGGACTGCCGCTTCGACTTCTCGCTCGAACGCGATGAGCTCGGCCTCGACCCCCCTGGCCACCGCCGGACGCTCCTGCGCAAACCCCGCGCCACCGAATAGAACGGTGGCGACAGACACGAGCAGGCTTGATCGAACCAGGCCACACACCGACGCTGACCAGCGCATGCCGCCTATTGTTAGCGTAGACCGGCCGCTGCGAGCAACGCCCGCACACTCTCCACCGGAACGCCCAGATTGGATCCGCCATATTCTGGCAGGATGGCGGCGTTGACGGCCACCACTCCGCCGCTCACGTCGAGCACGGGACCACCGCTTCCGCCGTGGGTCGTTTCGGCGTCGTACACGATGGTCGCCTGGGTGACCTGGCCGACAATGCCGCGGCTGGCCAGTGGCGCGATGTGCCCTGCCGCGGCCAGCCGAGCTGCCACGCTCCAGAACCCCGTGTCGTTGGCCTGCTGGAGCTCTTCGACGAACGCGGCGCCCGATTGAGCCAGCATGGAGCGGAGGCCGGTCGGGTAGCCCATGACGATGACCTCGTCTCCGGGGGCTGGCGGGGCGTCGGCGAGGCGTAAACCCGGCGGCGACGACGTCCCGTCCGTGCGGCGCAAGACGGCCAGGTCCGCGTCTTCACTCACCCGCAACAACTCGACTTGGCCCGCCGCGGGTGTACCCGGTAGATAGACGACGAACTTGATCATCACCGACTCCAGGTCCTGCCCCGCGAGGAGGTCGATGCTCGCGTCTTCTTCCCACGGCACGGCGACGTGGCGATTGGTGACAATCGCCCCTTCTTCACCGGTCGCGAACCCGGTGCCGATGATTTGGCGTTCAGCCACAGGACCGTCGCCTTCGAGCGTGAGCAGGGGCTGGCCTCTGGGGGAGATCAACCGGCGACCGTCCTCATTGACTCCGTGACGCAGCATCCGGCCACTCGATATCTCGCGAAACCCCCAGGCGCCCTGGAGCAGCACGACCGAGGACATCGACTCGGCAATGACCCGGCCGCTGGCCGCCGAGCGTTGCTCAAGCGCGGCCAGACGTTGTCGGTCCGAAGACAACCGGCGTCCGAGCTCCTCACTCAGCGCTTGCAGGTCATTCGGCGTCAGCGCCTCTTCCCGGGCGCGGGCCAACGTACGCGCGAAGCTGTCGAGACGCGTCACGCCGCTCTCGATGCGTTGCTCGAGCAACGCGTTCAGCCGGTTTTGCTGGTAGAGCAATGCCGCGAGCACCGCGATCGCGAGCACCACGCTGAGCCGAAACAAGATCGTTGTTTGGCGCGCCAGTCGCCGCAGCACTTCCTGAAGGGCTCTGACCGCCCTTCGGGCAGGCGGTTGGCGGCTAACCCGAAGATAGGCGAGGGCGTCGCTCAGGATGTCGCCGGCCGCTCTGCGAACAGGTTGGTCTTCGCGGCACAGGCAAAAGCGCGACACAGGCCCGGTCTCGCCGAGCTCGATCATGTCGCCATGCTGGAGCCGCTGGGACGTGACGCGCACGCCGTTCACCCATATTGGCTGTTGCTCGAGCGCCTCGATTTCATAGCTGTCTTCCGCGCGGTGAAGCCGAGCGATCAGGCCGTCCGGCGTGGCGCCTGGGCGCGCCTCCTGAACGTGGACGAACCGATCGGGTCGCAGCGACATGTCAACAGCTGACCCGCTGAGCCACGTCACCTTACCGTGGGACGGGCCCGTGAGGTGTTCCACGGCGGCCGCCGGCGCCGACGTGTCCGTGCGAGGTTCGTCAACCTTCGCTTCCGAGGCCCTGCGGTCCATGGCGAGACTCGATCATACGCCCCGCTAGGCCGCCTCGCGGCTTGTGGAGCGGGGCACCGAGTCTCAAGGAGGCCGTCACACGCAACCGACACCGGACCGAGTTTCGACAACCCTTCAAGATCAGGCGAGGACGACGCTGCGATAGAATCCGTAAGTCCCGCTGACTCAACGAGAAGCCGGAGTGGCGAAATTGGCAGACGCGCTGGACTCAAAATCCAGTGAGGTTCACCCCTCGTGTCGGTTCGAGTCCGACCTCCGGCACCATCGTTTCAATGAGTTACGTTGACTTCTTCCCAGATGATTGATTGGAAGAATGGCCAGATGATCCCGTAGTTGATCCCGTTGATCCCGTCGCATGGGCGTTGAGTCGGTCAGCGGCATCAATCAGATCGCTATCGCTCACGATCCGATAGCGGTTGTAAATGCTCTCCGTCCTGTGCCCGACGATCTGCATAGCCACCCGCCGCGACACGCCAGCCCGATCCAAGTTTCGCACCGCTGTCCGACGAAAGTCGTGTAGGTACCGACCTGGACAACCGGCCGCTCGACATGCCGAGGCCCACGCGGTGCGGAAGTCGCGGATGACCTTTCCACGACGGTGGAACACTGGGCGAATGATCTCACCGCGTCGACGAGAGAGCGTCGTGGTATCGGCCAACCGCCTGTCCAACATCGTCTTCAACTCGACGAGCTTCCCGAAGTTGATGACACGTCCATCATCGTTCTTCGTGGTGCCAGCGTCGAGCCGAATAGTCCCAGTTCTCGAATCGACTTGCCTCCACTCCAAGTTGAGGATCTCGCTAATCCGCCAGCCCATGTAGTAGCCGAACGTAACGACATCAGCCAAATCGCCGTCGAGATGACTCCGCACGCTCTCGAATTGTTCTCGCTCGAAAAAGCCACTCCGGGGGGCGGACTCCTTCAACATTCGAATCTCTGGCGGATTCGGAAACTTAGCCAGCTTAAAGGCTCGGCGGACTATCGCCAGCTCCCTGTTGATCTCGGCATTGCTCGCGCCCGCGTTGCGACGCTTCAACTGGAACTCTGCGATGTCCCTGTCGCCGATCCTCTGCATCAGCAGCCCACCAAAGAACGGCTTGAGATGCTTCCTGATCCGGAGCTCAACATTCCCTGTGCTGCGTCGGTTGTTTAACTTGTAATCGTTGACGACGAGCTTAACTCTCAACAAACGCCGCGTCGCCGAATCGCAAACGTCTCGTCTCAACCGCCGTTCCCCACCCATCGTCCTTCTCACGTAGCCGCTTGCGCAACAGACGCTCCGCATCGCCCTTGACAGTGCTGCCGGAGCTCTCCGTGCGCCGGCGTCCACGCCAGTCGTAGAATCGAATGACGTACACACCGCGCTTCCCGCGCTGGAAGATCTCGCCGGTTCCCCATCGCGAAAGCCCCATCCGCGCCTCACTTTCGTATTACGCGAGCCAGTTTGCGCTTCGGCGCACGCCGCCTGCCAAGCCGCGACCGCAGCCACAGATCGATCCCACGCCGAATCTGCTCCGATTCGTTCACGCCGTCACGGTCTTTGATCTCCAGCAGCCCGTCGCGCTGATCCCCCTCGATCCAGATATTGATGCGGACCTTCGACATATATACGTAAGTATACGTACAATTGGGTAGTCGACGCAAGCAGGCAACCTATGACCTTTAGGTCGGCGCGTCGATTGACGACCCTTCCCCGGAAACGGTCGTTTTGACCGCGCTAGGCGTCGCAGTCTCGCTCGGACTTTCCCGATGACAATACTCTTCGCAGTCGTCGCAGACCGATTACGAGGGTCCGCGTCCCCAACAGGAACCGACGGCAAATGATCGCCTGGTACAGGCCGGACGCACAGTCACCGAAGCAACTGCGCGACTACTGTTGGCTCCACCTCCTCGCTCTGCACTTTCTGCACCCGCTCGCGGGCCACCATTAGGCGCTTCAGCACATCCTGAGCCTGCTCTTTCACCACTTGCTTCTTGCCTCGGAGCGACTTCTCCGTCTTGCCGTCTAAGCTAGCGAGGTAAGGGTCGGTAACCGCCAGAGGGATGTCCTCATTGTCGAGGAGCTTCACCAGCGGCGCGTAGGGATAACCCTTGGTCCGTGCGAAGTCTCGAACGCTGCCGAAGACGCTGAACTGAGTGGCTGCCTCGTCGTCCAAGAGACCCCGGTGGTTCTGGAGCGCCATGTCTAGGAAGGCTGCTCGTCGGAGAGTCAGGCGGGCCTCCTCCTGTCGCGCGAGGTAGTCGCCGACGGCCAGATCCTCGCGAACGCCCCTCGCTCGACCCTGCACAAGATGGGCCTGCCTCTGAACGGAGTCCACGACCTCGTTGATCCGCGCATCCGAGCAGATGCTCGGCTCGGTAGTCAGCACTTTTCTGAGTTGACCGAGCGACTCAACGGCTGCCGGACCATCTTCCGCGCTCGGATAGAAGGCAACGAGCTCCCCGGTGTCTGTACTGCATCGAACCACTCGGGCCTCCGCGCCCTCGGAAGAGATGGGCTGCGGAACAGCTTGGAGGAGGTCATCGAGGAGCGACTGCCCATAGGTGAGGAGCTTTAAGGTGTTGGGGTGGGCGTCGAAGACCTCGGGACGGAAGGTAACCGGGTGCCTCGTACTATCCCGTTCCAGGAGGTACGCGCCCTCGATGATCGGATGCTTGTGGAACCTCGGTGCCAAACTGAGCTTGCCTGGGTTGGGTGGACACCCCACAAGGCGCGAGAATGCGCCGGGAGGTGTTCATGGCCCAACGGAGACGACGACGATTCACGGTGGAGTTCAAACAGGAAGCGGTCCGGCTGTGCAAGCAGGGTGACCGCAGCATCGGCCAGGTGGCACGGGAGTTGGACCTGACCGAGTCGGCGTTGCGGCGATGGGTGCAGCAGTACGAGATCGACCACGGCCACAATCCGACCGGCGCGCTGACCACCGAGGAACTCGAGGAACTCCGAACGCTGCGCCGCGAAGTGCGCGTCCTGCGAGAGGAGCGAACGATCTTAAAAAAGGCGGCGGCCTTCTTCGCGAAGGAACAGGCGTGAGGTTCGCGTTTGTTCATGCGGAGAAGGCCACCCATGCGGTGCGGTCTCTCTGTCGGGTGCTCCAGGTCACCCGCAGTGGCTACTACGCATGGGCGAAGCGCCCGCCGAGCCGACGGCACCGTGAAGACGTCCAGCTGACAGCCCGGATCCGGGCGATCCATGCCGCGAGTCGGGGGACCTACGGAAGCCCGCGGATCTACGAGCAGCTCAGGCAGGACGGGTTCACCGTTGGCCGGGAGCGAGTCGCCAGACTGCTGCGGGCCATGGGCCTGATCGGCCTGCCCTGCAAGCGGTTCCGGCGTACCACGGACAGTGCCCACCAACATCCGGTTGCGCCCAACGTGCTCGCCCGTGACTTCGACGCCGCACAGCCGAACGAGCGCTGGAGCACCGACATCACCTACCTCTGGACGTGGGAGGGGTGGCTGTATCTTGCCGTCGTGCTCGACCTGTTCTCGCGGCGCGTGGTGGGGTGGGCCATCCAGCCGCACCTGCGGGCGGAGCTGGCGCTCGAGGCGTTGCACATGGCGCTGGGGAGGCGCGTCCCAGCGGCCGGCCTCGTCCATCATTCGGACCGAGGGTGCCAGTATGCCGCCGACGCGTACCAGCGCGTCCTGCACGACCACCAGATCGTCTGCTCGATGAGTCGGAAGGGCGACTGCTGGGATAACGCCGTCACCGAGAGCTTCTTCGGGACGCTCAAGACCGAGCTCATCCACCGCCAGCCGTGGTCGACGCGACGCAGGACCAAGGACGCCGTCGCGGAGTACATCGAGGGCTTCTATAATCCCCACCGCCTGCACTCGTCCCTGGGATACGTCAGCCCCAACACCTTTGAAAGGAGGCATGCTCGACAGGTGCAGTGTGCAGCATAATCAACCTGTCCACTTTTCCCAGGCAAGATCAAAACGCGGTGACTCGAGGAAGAGCTTTTCGACATCACTGGAGGGCACGGCATCGACCGTCTCTTCAAGCGGAACGATCTCATCCTCGATGTAGCGGTCGAGGTCCAGCCCCGCCGCCTCCTCCTCCTGGATTCGGTCCTCCAACTCGCGAAGTCTGGCTTGGAGGCTCGGGCCGCGCTCCTTCGGCACGGTCATCGAGAGATCCTGAATCACCTGTCCCACCTGGGTCAGGATCGGCTGGAGTTGACCCACGACAGCCTCGAACCAGTTAATGCGGGATTCGAGGCGTCGATAGACCTGTGCCTCGACGCTCTGCTCGTAGAAGTAGTTGCGGACCCAGACAACCTCGTGCTTCTGGCCGATGCGGTCGATGCGGCCAATCCTCTGCTCGACCCGCATCGGGTTCCAACTCAAGTCGAAGTTGAAGAGCACTCCGCACGTCTGGAGGTTCAAACCCTCCGACATGGCATCGGTTCCGATCAGGATCTTGATCTCGTCGCCCTTCTTGAAGCTGGCTTTGACTTCCTCCTTGCTCACCCTCTTCCATACTGACCCGTCCCAGACCTCCCCGCCGCGACCTGAGTAGCAGGCCACCTGCGCCCCGTACACGTCCTTGAGGTGATCCCGCAGGTGGTCCATCGTGTCGGTGTACTGCGAGAAGACAACCACTGTCTCGCGCTGCCTCAAGACCTCCTTCAGTTCGTCCTGTAGGTGAGCGAGCTTCGAGTCCGCCGGAAGGGTTCGGAGGTCCGACAGGAAGCTCTCCACAAACTCGATTTCCTGCTCATACAGCGACGGGTCCCTCTCGCGGAGAGTGTCCTCGATGTCAAGGTCAAGCTCGTCCTGCTCGATGTCGTCGTCCGTCAGGCCAAGATCGACCCTTTCTCCCTTGAGAAACTCCAGACGGCGCTCCAGGCTCTTCTGCAATGCGTAGAAGCTGCTGGTGAGGCGCCGACGGTACACGGTCATCACAAACCCGAGACCCGCACGCTTAGCCTCGTACTTCTTGTAGAAGTCGCTGATGTAGACCTCCACGGCGTCGTATAGCCGTTCCTCCTCTGGCGTGAATGGAATCCAGACGGGCTTGGGCTGGCGCCGACAGATCGACTCCGTGAGAATGCCCTTCTCGTGGTACTTGCGAGGGAGGTCTCTGGTATTCCGCTGTGCCAGCGTTCGGAGGGGGGTCAGCCTCCGGGCCATCTCCCTCGCCAGCGTCTTGCCCTCTCGGCTCAGTTGGGAGAGCTGCGTGCCAAGCTCTCTCGACTCGGGAAGCGACCGCACGAGGTGCCACTCGACGGGGCCGAGTTTCTTCTCAGCGACCCTCACGAACGACTCCGGAAGTTTGGCTATATCCGAGTTTCCCAAAGGGCGTAAGTACCTGACATCCCTGTCTTTCCTGGGTAAATCGAGCGTTCGGCCTGCACAGGTCGGCCGCTTCGATGTGAACATAGTCATTCACGGGTCGACTGCAGTCCGAGGACGCGGCGATCTTGTCGCCATACGGATGGGCCCTGTGGAAGCTGCCGGCGCCGTGGACGCACAGAACGCGCCCACCGCACCTCGGAAAACGCTGCGCGTTTTCCACGAGCTTCCACAGGGCCTTTCCCATCAAATCATCCACAAAAAACCCCGAAAGGCCCCAAAATAGCGTTGGGAAACCCGGATAGACCCGGAAGTTTGACCCCCATCTTCTGTGCATCGCGGACCATGCTCATCACGAAGGGCCAGTCGATGTCGGAGAACGTCTCCTTCCGGACTTCCGAAAAGAACCTCAAGAAGCTGTCATGGTGGGCACCCCATCGACCGCCGAGACCCAGAAGGCGGAGCAGGTCGTAGACCTCAACCGGGTGAACCTGAAGGGGCGTTGCAGTCATGAGGATCAGGCATCGGACCCGCTCCAACTGCCGAAGGTCTCGAAGGAGCCGCAGCAGGTTGTTGGGATCGAAGCGGTCGAGGTTGGCGAACTCTCTACGGCGGGCATGATGCCCCTCGTCAACGATAAGCAGGTCGAAGGGTTTGGCGCTCAGAATCTCGTCTCGCCGCTCGCGGCGCTTCGCAAGCTGGCTCGACGCCATGTAGAGATCCAGGCTGTCCCACGGGTTCGGGGTCGTCGGCGGCTTCTCACTCCGGTCGGCGTTGCGGAAGACCTTGCCGTCGAAGATCGGCACGTCGAGCACGAACTTCTCAAATAGCTCCTCCTGGAACTGCTTACTCACGCTCTTGGGAGCGAGGATCAGCGCACGTCTAACCCGACCATCGAGGAGCCACTGCCGCAGGATAAGTCCCGCCTCGATGGTCTTGCCAAGACCGACTTCATCGCACAGCAGGAAACCCTCCGGGTAGCGGGAGATCACTGTGTCGGCCACCTTGCTCTGATGGGGCCACGGCCGAAGAGTGCTCGTGGCTGCCCCAAGGCCACTGGCTCCAGGCATTCGAGGAGCGTCCTTCACGAAGCAGAACAGAATGCGCTCATCCTGGTCCTTCGCAAGGTCAGTCTCCTGCTCTGGAGGCTTCTCCAGGGGATCGGCCATAGGAGCCTCTGGTGGCGCGTAAGAGACGAGGCGGTCTAGCAGCCCGTGGCAGAAGGGCTAATTCGTAACTTGAGGATCGAGTGCTCGTATTCACCGGTCGCGACGCCGTTGTCCGCCGACACGAACGGATTGTGGAGTGTCAGGGCCCAGGAAGGTCCTACACGGTCCCATAGCTCGACCAGGAGGCCGATCAGCGCGGTACGGACGGCCGCCGCACGGCCTTGCAGGCTGCGCGGCGTGCCGACGCCCGTCAGCTGCCGCATGAGCAGCCCGAGATTGAAGCCGCAGACCTGGACGAGCACACGCTTCAGGATGTTGGGATGGTGCCGCAGATGCACCCGGCGCAGCCGCCCGGTCTCGTAGAGATGCGCGTTGGGCCGTTCGAGCAACTCGCCGCGCTGGCGCAGCAATCGTTGCCCACGATCGCCCCGAATCCGCCGGCGGTTGGCATAGACCGCCGGCTGGGCCGCCGCCTTCCCTGTCCACTTGCGTCGTCCCCTATCCGGCTCCGACACGTAACTGCGGATACCCAGCTCCCGGAACGCGACCATGGTCTCGTTACTGTGATACCCCTTGTCGCCGACGACCTCGACAATGCCCGCCCCGGCCGGCAGGACCATCTCGACGTGGTCGGCCGCGGTGATGAGCGTCTCGACCATCGTGGTTGTGTCCCCGTCGTCCGCGTCCTGCACCGTCACGCCGACGATGGCCCCGGTCTCCAGATCGACGGCGTGCTCGGCGGTGTGCGCCAAATGCGTCCGGCCGTCCTTCATCTTCGTGATCTTCGCGTCGGGATCGTGCGGATGCGTCCAGTCGTCGTTGGACCCTTTCTTCGTGCGCTTCCGGTCGAACCGCGCCAGCTCCGCTCGGGTCGGGGTGGGGATGCCCGACGCCTCCGCGAGCCGGGTCAACCACGCCTCATAGGCTTCGCCCGTGTCCCGGCGCACGATGGTCCGCATCGCGGCGTTCGCTTCAAGCGTCGTCGCGTCGATCCCAATCGTCTGCCCCTGTACCAAGTCGGCGTCCGCCAGCCGCTGCAAGACCCACGTGAAGACTGCCTGGTGCGTCTCGACGTCAATCAGCCGGCGCGTGCGCGACAGCGTCGAATGGTCCGGCGGCGCCTCGTGCAGCGCGAAGTCCAGGAAGTGCCGGACACTCAGCGAGTCCGCCGCACGCCACGCGATCGCGCGCTCCGAGTCCAGTCCCTCGAAGTAGCCGAGCAGCAACAACCGAAAGTAGCGACCCGGTGCCAGACTCGGGCGACCCACATCGTCGGCATAGAATTTCGCGCACTCCCCCTCGGCGAAGGCGTCGAACCCCGCCTCGTCGAGCACGCGATTCAGCCGCTCATAAAAGGGATGCCCGGCGCTCTGCGGGAGATCCGCCGTCGCGACCCACATGGACGTCTGGCGGTTGCGTTTTCGTTTCTTACCCATCGCCATAGGCCGAGTATAGAGACCGAGATCGGTTCTGGCGATCGATCTAATTCAGGGACTTTCACCACGGGCTGCTAGTACGGCTTGAGGGACGGGGATGGCCTTCCAGTCCTCCTCCTGGTCATCCCACAGCCTCGTGAAGCGACTGACCACGCCCGTGAGGTGAGCGCGAGTGTCCCCCGCCTCCGTGACCCACGACGTGTAGACGGAGAGGTCTTCGTAGTTCCGCTGCCACGCTGTCTCGGAATCATTCACGCTGCCGGTGAACGCCAACCGGTCTCCTGCCTCGTCGGTGAAGACTCCCGTCTTGATGTGGTAATACGGGTCGTTGGGGCCACAGCAGAGCGGCGTCCCGTTCCGGTCCGTTGGGAGCACCACCCGGATGTCCAGCGTTCCCCTTGCGATCATCCAGGCCAGCGCCTTGAGACGCTCCGTAGTGAAGTAATCAGAGGGGTCTTGAAGGTCTCGAAGCAGACCTCGTGCGATCTGCTCTCGGAGGTCGTAGCCTTCCTCAACCGCCTTCACATCGTCCTCAGTCAGACGGGCACCGACAAGGAGTCGCATCCGACCGTTGTTGGTGATCAGGTGGGACAGACCGGTGGCGGCGATGGCGATCGAGGTGCTCGTGAAGTACCCGGCGCTCCTGTCGTACTCCGTCGAGTGGGAGAGGGCTGGAATGTAGAACTCGTGGAGCCTGTCGTCAGAGGGACCATAGAACGTCTTCCACTCGTAGTCCCGCAGGCGCCTCATGCCTCGTCCTCCGCCTCGTCGTTCTCTGGCTCTTCGTTGTTCTTATCTTCTTCCTTGCTCTTGAAGAGCTTTCGCTGGAGGGCATCGAAGTCAGGTTCCGGCTCGGCCGGGAACGCGATACCGAGGTCCAGAGCGTCGTTCATGCGGTCGAGCAGCGAGATCTCGGGGCGGATGAAGGCGCCCTTCTTCTTGGTCACCGGGATGGCATTCGCCAAAGCCTGAAAGAGCGCACCGAGTTGAGCATCTCGATTGAGCCCTCGCTGGCGGAGCCATCGCTCGCACACTCGTGCACCATCCTCCTCGAACACCAACATGGCGGTGTGGGCGGCGTCTATGACGTGGTGGAAAGACTCTACATCGGGATCGACCATGCCACGCTTCCGTCGCTCCTCCGGCAGCGTGAGCGTAACGTTCTGGTTCCTCTCAGGGATCGGTGCAGCTTTGGCCGGTTCCATGGCTAATAAGTCAAGCATTGTCATCGACTTACGTGGCTGGAGAACACCGTCTGTATCTGGAGAGGAACTGCAGGCTCTCGGAAAGTCCGGCCCACGGTACACGGCGGAAATCGCGAGGGGCCTGCCAGTGCCAAGGGGCTGAACAGTCAGCGAGGGTTCGGCCCAGCGGTAAAACGTCGGCGAAAGTCCAGGCCGCGTTCCACGAGTGTTCATGGTTCGTCGCCCTGTAAATGCCAGCGCCTCAGCACCTTGAGGTGGGACCGGCTGCCGTCGAGCAGGCCCCCCACCAAAAGCGGGGCCCGCGCAGGCGGCCGTCGACTGAGCGATAGACGACTTCACCGCTGATTCGCGGGCACGAACACATCCGCAGCCTCTTTCCACGGCGTGGCTGACCTGCTGGGGGCTGAATCGTGCACACATTTGTGTGAGGAACCAACGTTCTTTCCCTTCTTGGTGAGCAGCCTCTTGGCGCGGACGACCGTACCCTCGAGGTCCACGTCGAGGGCCATGCACAGCTTTCTCGCCTCGTCGGCGGGGAACTGCTCGGCGCGAAAAGCGTCCCACGCGAGGAGATACCAATCAGTCACCGGGTCGAAGCGTACTCTCCGCCCGAGAAGTAGCCCGCGTTTTCGACGACTCAGAACTTCCTCGCGGGCGATCTCCAGTGCAGCCTCCGGGCGGAGCGCCATGGGCTTGTTCGTATTGGGATCGACTTCACTCGTCAGAACCGGCCACCGCTCAGAGATCACCGAGAGCACGGGGCCGAATGTTGCAATGTAGAGGTCCACGCCTCGAATCCCAAGTCCCTCGTACTCCTCGGCTTTTTCGGGGTCTATCCGGGTTTCCCAACGCCATTTTGGGGCCTTTCGGGGTTTTTCGTGGGTGATTTGATTGGAAAGGCCCTGTGGGAGCTCGTGGAAAACGCACAGCGTTTTCCAAGGCACGGTGGGCGCGTTCTGTGCGTCCACGGCGCCGTCAGCTTCCACAGGGCCCGTCCGTGCGCGACAAGATGGCTCCCAGGGAGGGGGCCCATGCGTGATGTCGAACTGGACCGCTGCGTCCTCGGACTGCAGTCGACCGGCGAACAACTATGTTCGCGTCAACACCGTCGACCTGTACACGCCGAACGCTCGATTTACCCCGGAAAGACTGGGATATCAGGTGCTTACGCTATTTGGGAAACTCGGATATAGCCCTTTTTCGCGCGCCGTCTCGCGAACCTTCATCTTTAAGTCGTCCCACCAACCTGCCTCGCCGCCGTCCTTCCGCTTTCGACACGCAAGGAGGATCGTGCTGGCGGCGGCGTTCTTCTTTGCTTGGTGGAGGCTGTGCTCACTCTCCGTGTGGACCGGCCAGGATGACTGGACCGTGAATCCAGCGTTGATGAGCGAGGCGCCTAGCGTGTCCCATGCCTCCACCTGCTTGTGCGTGAACATGACCACGAGGACGCCATCTCCCGTGACGACCCGATGAATCTCACGGAAGCAGGCTTCCATCTTGCGCTGGTAGTCCTGGCCGGCGAGGAGTTTTCTCTTCCGACCCATTGCGGCAAAGCGTGAAGTGTTCGCAACCGCCTCATCATCCTTGTTGACAAGCTCGGCGTCGAAGAATCCGGGCCTTGTCGCGCCCAGAGTACGCTTGAGCCAGACGTAGAAGAAATGGGTCTATCCGGGTTTCCCAACGCTATTTTGGGGCCTTTCGGGGTTTTTTGTGGATGATTTGATGGGAAAGGCCCTGTGGAAGCTCGTGGAAAACGCGCAGCGTTTTCCGAGGTGCGGTGGGCGCGTTCTGTGCGTCCACGGCGCCGGCAGCTTCCACAGGGCCCATCCGTATGGCGACAAGATCGCCGCGTCCTCGGACTGCAGTCGACCCGTGAATGACTATGTTCACATCGAAGCGGCCGACCTGTGCAGGCCGAACGCTCGATTTACCCAGGAAAGACAGGGATATCAGGTACTTACGCCCTTTGGGAAACTCGGATATAGCCGAAGAAATGGCTATATCCGAATTTCCCAACTAACGAAATGCGCTGATGATGCTGGTGCATAGGCATTCTGACGTCGCTCACAGGGTACGCAAGTGGCTGGGAATGTGCGCAGGAATATCGAGGTCACCGACGGTCAGGTAGATCATGTCGGCGAAGTCGTCCAGGTGGCGATAACCGGACGCCCGGTTCTTGACGATCTTGATAATGCGATTCAAGCCCTCGCCGACGGCATTCGTCAGCGGCCTGTCGATGAAGGCCATGATGTGCGTGAGGTGCGTCCGCAGTGTCCCGACAAACGTGCGCAACGTCGGGATGCGGCTGCGCAACGCGGCGGTCATCCAGCGTCTGAGGAACTTCGTCGCCGAGGCCCGATAGCGGTAGTTCCAGAAGTGCTCAAACTCGTCCTTGAGCACCCAGGCGCGATGAATGCGCCGATTGGAGTTCCGCAAGCGATTGAGGAACCGGGTATGGCCCTTGGTCCGGTGTCTGGAGTGCCTGCTGAGCAGCCACCGCAGCCCCTTGATCGCCTTGCGCCCCGGCGTGTCGAGAGCCCGCCACTGTTCCTTGCGGACTTCGTCCACGGCCTGGTTTAGCGCTTTGACGAGATGGAAGCGGTCGAGGACGAGCGTGACCTCGGGACAGTGATCGGTGATCGCCCCGATATAGGCGGGGCTCATGTCGCAACTGGCCCAGGCGACCCGCGTTTTCTGCCCCGGGCTCAGCCAGTCGTTGAAGAAGCGATCGATGGTGTCGCGGCCCTTGCCCGGGCCGACCCACAGGACGCGCGCGCGGTCCAGGTCGTAGACGAGGGTGGCGAACTTGCGGCCCTTGCAGTAGGAGATCTCGTCGACGCCGAGCGTGGTCAGGCCTCGGATTTTGTGCCCGTGGCGCACCCGCGTGATGACTCGGTGCAGCAGGTTGGACAGGGTCGAGGTCGGGAGCCGCAGGATCTCGGCCGCCGCCTGCTGCGTCATGATCTGGCACAGGGCGCAGAGGCGCCACTCCAGGCGGTAGGTGACGCGGGCATAGGCCGGCGCCCAGGGGATCTCCTCCTGCACGCGCCCATGGGTGGGGCACTGGATCTCTTTCGGGGCATACCAGAGCACGATGCGCAGGCCCATGACCGCCACATCCTCCCACCGCCGTCGCTCGCTTGTCTGGTGCACGATTCGGCCGCGCCGCCCACACGCCGGGCAGCGGCAGCCGTTCTTGTACGGCTTGACCGCCAGATGGAGCTCCGTGTCGCGATGCATGAACCGAACATGCGTGACCTTCAGACTCTTGAGACGTAGGATCGTGCGCAGCAACTTCAGGTTGCTCACGGGCTTCTCCTCCTTCCTGTCGACGGCAATCAACAGAGGGAATGAAGCCCGTGTTTACATGCAGCAATCAAGTCATTGCATCAGCTAAACGTCTTTGGCAAACCCGGATAGACCCGAAGAAATCGCTGCACTCGGCATACTGGACGTTTCCACCGTATGGAGGGTCTACGACTACGGCACCGACCGAGGCGTCTCCGATATGCGTCAGTGCGGCAGCCGAGCCCATGCTGATAGACAGGCGTTCTACTACCGGCTTATTCACGGACGATCCGAAGAGTTGGATCGCGTTCTCGTCAGTAAGATCTGAGATCCCCTTGCAAGCATCTCCCACCTGGTCGATCACCCAAGGGAACAGGTTGTGAGCCGCGTCGAATGCGTATTCCGCTGAAGTTGAACACGGATTCCGAGGATCGTGAACGCCGATTCCGACGAAGGTGAACGCTCGTCGGAGCGAAGCGACGTGTGTCGGTCAGTCTCCTTCCATCGTGGTCGTCACGGGTCTTGGATATCCTACTCGCGTTGTCGTGTTTGTGCATGCAGATGATGACCCTGTGGAGCCTGTGGGCGGCGCGCCGTGTGCGCCGTCCAAAGCGGTGTGGGAAACGCGTGCCCTGGCGCCGCTGTCCTCCTGGGCGCCCGAACGCGTTTTCCATACCGCTGGCAGGATCCATAGGCCTCGGCCTCGAAACGACCGACGAGGATGCCCTGAGAGGCGATTGCTCGACCTCGCCCTACCTGTCTACCCCCCGTGGCAGCCGCCGGTCGGCCGGGTGCTGATCACGGCTGATCACGGCGTGGCCTGCGGCGGTGGCGTCGGGGACGCGTTCGTGCGCCGCATCGAGGAACCCTTCAGCTCGAGGCGGTGCGCATCGTGGAGCAGCCGGTCGCAGATCGCGTCGGCTTGGTTCGGGTCCCCGATCCCGGCATGCCAGTCGGTCACGGGGAGCTGGCTGGCGATGAGGGTGGAGGCCCGTTCGGCCCGGTCTTCGATGATCTCGGTGAGGTCGCGCCGCTCGGCGTCGCGCAGCGGCGCGAGCAGCCAGTCGTCGATCGCGAGCAGATCGAGCTTGGCGAGGCGCGCCAGCAGCCGCGTGTAGGACCCATCCCCCCGGCCGACCGCCACCTCGTGCAGCACGCGCGGCATGCGGACGTAGCGCGCCGTGAAGCCGCGCCGACACGCCCGCTCGATGAAGGCACAGGCGAGGAAGCTCTTGCCGATGCCGGTCGGCCCGGTGATCAGTAGGTTGTGGCGCTCGGCGATCCAGGCGCAGCTGCCCAGCGTGAGGACCTGCTGGCGGTGGAGTCGGCGGGGGTGGGTGAAGTCGACCGCCTCAAGCGCGGCGGTGGCATAGCGGAGCTTGGCCGTGTGCAGCCGTCGCTGGAGCTTCCGTTGCTCGCGGGCGGTCCACTCGGCGTCGACCAGCAGCCCGAGGCGGTCCTCAAAGCTGAGCGTGGCGGCGTCATCGCTGTGGAGCGGCTGCTGGACGGCCTCGGCCATGGCGCTGAGCTTCATGGCGTGCAGTTTCTCGAGCGTCTGTTCAATCAGCATCGGTCTTCCTCGGGGGTGGGCGGCGCATAGTAGGCGGCGCCGCGGATGTTGGCGTGCGTGGGCGTCGGGGTCGCCTCCGGCGGGGCCTCCAGGGGCAGGCGGTCCTGGGCCGAGGCGAGGATGTTCTTGATGGTGCGATAGCGGTACGAGCCGAGGGCGACGGCGCGCGCGCTGGCGGCCTCGAGCCGTGCGTCGCCGTACGTCCGGCCCAGGCGCATGATCCCCAGACAGGCGCGATAGCCCTGCTCAGGGTGCGGGCGGCGCTGCAGGATCTCGGCAACGAGCCGCCCCGTGGCGGGGCCGGTCTGCTCAGCCCAGCGGATGAGCCGCGACGGGGTCCACTCGGCATGCGCCCGGTGGGCCCTGGGCATGTGCTCCGGCTTGGTGGAGGGCTGCCCGTCATAGCGCCGACGATGCGACGTCAGCGGCCGACCCTTGTAGAACAGCTCGACGGTCGTGGTGGTGTACCGCGCCTCGACCAGCTCGTGGATGAGTTGGTACGGGACGCTGTAGGGGTGCCGTGCGACCTCGACGTGGTAATCGATGTTGACGCGGCAAGGCTTCCACTGCGCCACGACGTAGCGAGTGGCGGGGAGGGGCTGGAGTGCCGGGCGGTCAAGCCGCGCATAGAGCGTGCGGCGGCTGACCCCCAGCTTCTGCAACGGGCGGTCGTTGAGCTCGTCGAGCAGGGCGCGGATGGCCACGTTCAGCGCGGCCAGGCTGAAGAACGTCTCGTGCCGGAGGCGGGCGAGAATCCACCGCTGGGCAACCAGGACGGCCGCCTCCGCCTTGGCCTTGTCGCGGGCCTTGTAGGGGCGGGCGGGGACCACGACGGCGCCGTAGTGCGCGGCGAGCTCCTCGTAGGTGCGATTGACGCCGGGCTCATAGCGGCAGGACCGCGTGATGGCGCTCTTCAGCTGGTCCGGGACCCAGAGGCCCGTCGCGCCGCCGAAGTACGCGACCATGCGGGTGTGCGCCCCGACCCAGTCCGGCAGCTGCTGGCTGGCGGTCGCCTCGGCGTAGGTGTAGCTGCTCGCCCCGAGGACAGCGACGAAGAGCTCGACCGGCCGTTCCTCGCCGGTGCGCCGATCAACGACCGTGGGCCGTTTACCCGAGAAGTCGATGAAGGTCTTCTCGCCGGCCCGATGCACCTGACGCATCGACGGCCGGAGGCGCCGAGCCCAGCGCCGGTAGATCTCGCAAAACTGGCTGTAGCGGTAGCCGTCGGGATGGACCTGGGCATACTCCTGCCACAGGAGCTGCAGCGTGACCCCGACGCGCTTGAGCTCACGGTGGATCTCCGCGCAATCGGGCCGGATCCGGTCCCGCATCGGCGCGGCCCGCGGAAACAACCGGGCCTCGAGCGCCGTATCGTCCAGCTCGGCCGGCACTGGCCAGCCCACCCCGCAGGCGGTCGCCCGCTGCAGATAGAGCGTGACCGTGCCGACGCCGATCGCGCAGGCGTGCGCCACCGCCCGGTGGCTCAGGCCCCGGTCGTGCTTGAGTCGTAGAACCTCGCGGATTTTCCTCATCGATAGCCTCGGTACTGGCATCGCGGCGTCCTCCTTTCGGGAGACGCAGCGTGCCTCACCTCGCTACCGACGAGCGTTCACAATCACCGGAATCGGTGTTCACGATGCCCGGAATCGGTGTTCAACTTCCCGGAAACCGTGTTCACGTTCGCCCGGAATCGGTGTTCAAGATCCTCCGGAATACGCATCGAACTCGGAACTTGCCCGAGAAATTCACGTCGTGACTCCACTTCAGGCTGAAATCGTGACGGTCGAAGGTGTTCGCTACAACTGACCGGCCGGAGTGCCATCGCGCCATCCGCGAGTTGTAATCTGCCGCTTTGTCCAGCGCGAGAGCCAGATAGGTCAAGACCGCCAACGCCGGCTCCGGCTCGAGTTCGCGAAGAACATCTTCCGATACCTGCCGGTACACCTCAACGGCGGTGCAGAGCGCCATTAGCTGTCGTGGCGAGAACATGTCTCGCCAGCGCAGAACGCCGTACTGATGGTCGTGAGTCTCCTGGCCGACCGGTATTTCCTCGTCGGGCAAGATGCCAGCGTCCAGCCAGTCAAGCTCCCGCTCTGCTAATGCCCGCTCTGCTGCCACAGCGGCAGCAAGATCCTGATCGGTGGGTGCTCGGAACCGAAGGCCACGTTTGACTTTGAGGGCGACGCAGTACAACTGCTGACCCATCCGACCCTGGCGCCCCTCAGAGCGAACGTGATCCCACGAGATGGCCTGATCGTGCGCCCACGGTGAGATCGGCCCCTTTCGGCTGGTGGTGCCCCGATCTGGATTCGCTCGCTGGCACGCCTCTCTCCCTTCGACAATTCGGAATCTCGCCTCAGCGACGCTCGAGCTGAAGATAGGCTCCGCCGCGACGGGTTTCGCACCTTTCGCAAGCCACCAGTTCGGCGACAGTGGGATCGGTTTTCCTGTGTATGGGCAGGGTACCGTGCGCGCCCAGATGTAGGCGAAGATGTTCTCTCCCTTCTCCACGGCGAAGTACGGAGACAGGCGCCTCTCGATCTCGTCGGCCCAGAGCTTGCCGTACTTGGCGATGAGGGGCAGGAGTGTGCAGCCGAACTTCGCGGGATACTCAAGCGTCGCCTTCAGAATCACGGTGGCGACAGGGTTTAACTCGTTGGCGTAGGTGGTAAACCCATACCGGAGCGCCTCGAGAGGGATGGAGCCGCCACCGGCGAAGCAGTCCATGACGACGGGATCGACGCTGCCCCACGTTTGACGGAGCAACCCCTGCACCGTCCTGATCTGCTCGGGCGTCGGCGTGTAGGTGAAAGCGCGCTTGTAGCCGTAGGGGTTTACCCCTAGCTTTACGTTGTCCTCCTTTGCGCGGGTGAGGACTTTCCGAGTTGCCGCCGGGTCACCGAAGATGCCGAGGAGCTTTAGGAACCAGTCGTGGTAGCCCTCCCGCGTCGGAAACTCTTTCCGAAGATTCTCCGGCCACTCGTCCGACCAGGCCGGAAGGAGGCTGGCCAGGATGGCGGCTCGGCTTACCGTTAAAGGTCGTCGCGCCCACCAGACGTGCAGAAAGTAGAGAGGCGGAAGTGCGCTGCTGGCACCCCGTTCTCGCTGAGACTCGGCACCAATCTGAGCGATGGGCAGCCAGTCCTCGATCAGGACTCTCGGCTTCGAGGCCATCCACCTGTCTCCGTTGACCTACTCGTGCGCGAGCAGGATACGGAACGCCTTCGTTGCCCGCGTGCCGGACTCGGAAGAGGCGCACTTGGCGAACCAGTAGTACGCCTCTTCCGATCCCATCCGCGCGGTCTCGTCCCGGATCGTTTCAATGCGAGATGTCTTCCGCAGAGGCTTGATAGCGAGGAGCAGCAGACCCAGGCGAACACCGGTCTCTTCGTCAAGAGGAAAGGGCTCCTTCCGTGTCCAGCGTATGTCACTCGCACGTCCCCCGGATGTCTTCACTGCCTCGACGACACGGTCGAACACCGACTGCATCGCCCCCCCCCAGACACGGACCAACTGGCGTCGCTCCGGGCGACCCCGTCGCCCCTTCTTGCCGGCTTCTATCTCGACCAAGGCGAGCCCATACATGTTTGGTTCCTCTCAGGGATCGGTGCAGCTTTGGCCGGTTCCATGGCTAATAAGTCAAGCATTGTCATCGACTTACGTGGCTGGAGAACACCGTCTGTATCTGGAGAGGAACTGCAGGCTCTCGGAAAGTCCGGCCCACGGTACACGGCGGAAATCGCGAGGGGCCTGCCAGTGCCAAGGGGCTGAACAGTCAGCGAGGGTTCGGCCCAGCGGTAAAACGTCGGCGAAAGTCCAGGCCGCGTTCCACGAGTGTTCATGGTTCGTCGCCCTGTAAATGCCAGCGCCTCAGCACCTTGAGGTGGGACCGGCTGCCGTCGAGCAGGCCCCCCACCAAAAGCGGGGCCTGCGCAGGCGGCCGTCGACTGAGCGATAGACGACTTCACCGCTGATTCGCGGGCACGAACACATCCGCAGCCTCTTTCCACGGCGTGGCTGACCTGCTGGGGGCTGAATCGTGCACACATTTGTGTGAGGAACCACATGTTTTTCGGTCTGGGGAAGACTTCAAGTTGGAAGACGGCCTTGCTCATTCCTCGCTCCCGTCCTCAGCTTTCTCCGCGTCGAGGACAATCCGGCCCACTTCCAAACCAGCGAGCACGTCGCGAATCGTCTCAAACTGTGGTCCGGCGACATCGAGACCATCGGAGTAGTCCGCACGGAGCATGACGTTGGCGGACAGCTTGTCAGCGTCGCCTGCGAAGGCATCAGTCACCTGCTTGAGACGCTTGTAGCGGGCCCACGTTCCCTTAAAGGTTCCTCACACAAATGTATGCACGGTTTTGGGTAGTGGAAGGTCCGCCATGCAGTGGTAGAGGTTCCGGATGTAGGTCGTGGCGGTCCTGAAGCCGTAGGCCCTGTGAATGATGAGCTTCGCTTTGTTGTTCAACCCTTCGACGGTGCCGTTGTCGATGGGCAGCCGGAAGTAGTTGAGGATGTCGTCCTCGTGGCGGCGGAGCAGCCACGCGAAGTCGCGCATCGGCGGGAGGCGTGAGTGCGTCGCCCACCAGAACCACCGCTTCAGGTAGCGCTTCGCCCACCCCGCGCGGCGGTAGCTCCAGAAGTGCGCGAAGAACTCTTTGAGGAGATAGGCGCGGTTGATCTTCAGATTGAGGTGTTCGAGCTCGCCCAGGCGCCGGTGCTGCGTCTCGGTGAGATTCCAGGGGTTCTTCAACCAGATGAACCGGGTCTTGTGCATCAGCGCTTTGTGTGCCGGGCCTTTCTCGCGAATCTCGTCGCGGCGGACCTGATCGACGGCCGCCATGAGATGACTGACGATGTGGAATTTGTCGAACACCAGCACCGCGTGGGGCGCCCGGACCCGGATCACGTCGATGTAGGGCTGCCACATATCGCAGCAGATGCCGGCGAGCGCCACAGTGCGCTCGGGGCCAAGGAACGCAAAGAACGCCTCGAGGGTCGCCTGGCTGCGTCCCTCGCCGCTCCAGAGCAGCCGCTTCCGGGCCAGGTCGTACACGTTGGTGACGTAGACGTGCCCCTTCTTCCGCGAGATTTCGTCGATGCCGATATGGGTCACGCCGGTGAGGTCGCGGTGCGCCAACCCGTAGGCCACGGCCGCCTCGACCGCTCGCTCCACCGTGCCCCATGCGCACCCGAACAGCGTGGCCACCTGCTGCCACGGCAACACCCGCGTCCAGGTCGCGATCGTCACCAGCAACGCACGCGTGAACCGCTGCCGGCCCACCGCCCAGGGCAGCGCTTCCACATGCACGCCCCGGCACCGCACACACTGGACCCGTCGCGGCGCGTAGACGAGCGTCACGGGAATTCCCCACAGCGGGACATGGCGAAAGCGTCGGACCCACCGGGTGTCCCGATAGCTGCCCCGCTGCTCGCACTGACCACAACGCGGCGCATACCGCCCGTCGGGGGCCAACTCCGCTGCCAATCCGCCGACGTCGCCCGTGACCCGCAGCACCCGAAACCCTTGCAATTCCACCGTTGCCTTCACCAGACTTTCCACGAGCATGAGTCTCCTCTCAGATACCCAGGTAGCGTTGCAACTCCTAAGTACCTGATGAGACTCATGTTCTTCAAACCGCAGCCCTACTCAGCCCGCATACATTCGTGCGACGAACCAAAGATCTTATGGATGTCGTGCAGCAGCTCGATGTTGATGTCCTCGTCGGGGACCTCGCCCATCAGTGCGACGACGGCGCGTCGAGCCTTGTCGGGCCACGGACCGCCGGCTAGCTCCGCAATGGCCAGCAATGGCTCGCAGACATCTTGTGCTCGATCGTTCAGAGCAACCGGGAGATGTGGACGTGCCGCACGGAGTGACGCGATCGCAGTGGCGCCCCACGCCGCCAGGGCGGTGTAGATCGGCTTCGCCTCGACGCGCGCGTCCCGCTCCCGGAAGCGTTTGACGCGCTCAGTCTTTGTCCGTCGTTTTAGTTCGATGGGGATTGAGCGATCAGCGACCGTGTCAGGGAGCTTGCCGATCCCGGCAATCGCTTTCGGACCGAACGTGCTGAAATCTCGGAACGTCAGATTGGCCCCTTGGCCGACGCAGAGCGTCGCGCGACCGGATCGCCGATAGCCTGTGTTGAGCACGCCACGCAGCGCCTCGGCGTACTCCTTGTCGCCGCCGAACGCTGCATCTGACTCGTCGAGTAGAAGTGTCGGTTTCTGCGCGTCAACCTTGCGAACAAGTGCCGCTGCGCTCGTTCTGCCCGTGAGCCAGGCATGCGCGACGAGCGGTTCCTGGACCTCCAGCAGCCGGGTCTTGCCAGTGCGTGCGGTAGCTGACGTGACCTGCTGGTAGGCCGTGCAGTCGAAGGCGTCGAGTGTATGCGTTTGTGCGTCCCATAGCGTCACGACCGCGGCCTGATCGTCGCTCAGGACGACGTAGCGGCGAACGAAGCGCTCGACGTCGTTCAGCAACGACGCCAGATCGACCGGGACCGGCGTTGGGCTAACGGTTGATACTGCATGACGCGGTTGTGTCGGCAGGGCATCCGCAGCGGCGGTTGTCAGCGGTACCAGAGCCGCGTTGATCAAATTCGCAGGGCTCGGCACCTTCGCCGCCCGGAACGCAACAAGGAGCGCACTTCGCACGGCGGCGACTCTCATCGGGTCAGCGGACTGCAGAGCACCTCGCAGGTTGCGGAGCTTTTGTTCTAGCGCGGCGATGTCCGTTGGGGTCTGGGGGGCGTCGATCTCGTCTAAACCGTGCATGGCAAGGAGGGTGTGCACATCGGAGAGGGCTGGCGCCGGAACGGGCTCCCCTGAACTCGCAGGACGGAGAGGCGCGACCTCAGCGCAGGAGGAACAACCGTCCCCCTCGTCATCAGTGTTCTTGCCACGCTGACTGTGTCGAAAGTCCGGCCGGTCGGATTGACTAAGGACCTGTGCGATCAACGCTTCTATCTCATCATCGGGTAGCGGCGGGTCGCACTGTTCAGCGTTCAGCGTTCTCAGCGTCAACGCGATCAGGCTCGGCGGGAGCGACTTGGCTTTGAGGCTGCGGCCAGTCTTGTAGAGATTGGTGTTCCTGTGACCGGTCCGGATGGGTTCGGCCAATGAGACTGGCGCCGAATCCGTCTCCCGTGCGGTCAGCGTTGGTAACCAGTCGTCGAAGTCACCGACGTTGTAGCGGCGGGTCGGATCAAACACTGTCAGCTACCGTGACCCGCCTCGCCGGCTGATACTTGTGATTCAGGGTGCCGGGGACG
Organism: Vicinamibacterales bacterium; assembly: GCA_965197395.1. GTDB lineage: Bacteria > Acidobacteriota > Vicinamibacteria > Vicinamibacterales > UBA8438 > CAZYFH01. The sequence continues at coordinate 679,455 of OZ240205.1, forward strand.
CGGAGGATCCTGGCGGGTTCAGCGGCCTGCAGATCGCCGCCGAGGTATCCGGCCAAACGACGGAGCACGGCTCTCGCAGCATCCGCCTCCGTCGTTAGATCGAGCGGTTCCCGAAGCAACCAGTAGACATGAAGTCCACCACCAGACTGTACGATGAAGCTCGGTGAACACGGGCAACGATCCAGGCGCACGCGAGCATCCTTCTCGCTGATGTTTTCGTAGTCGATGTCGACGAACAGCGCGCCCAAGTGTTGGCAATTCGCGAGGCTACCGTCCCTATCAGAACGCCTAGTCGCCACGCCGAAGTACAGATCTTCATGGCATCGGGACTGACAAAACTGGGCCGCCGCAGCGGACATGTCAGCGACAGCCACGAAGGTCCGATCCTTCGACGGAAGTGCTCGAAACTCGATCAGGCCATCGCATCCGTCGAAGATGGCCGCTAGCACGTCGCTGGCTGGCACTTGCAGGATCGGGTTCTCAGGCATCACGGAGTCCCTCTCCCGCAGCGGCGCACGATCCATGCGGCCGCCGGCCAGCTCGCTGCCGCCCGCGGCCATCTAACTGGCCGAAGCCGTGCGGCCTACAGCAGCGGGCACTTCACCCTGCGCCACGAGTCGATCGACTTCCTCGCGTCGAACTCGGATCGCCCGGCCTAAGCGGACTACACCGATCTTCCGGGTGGCCGCCCAAGCTCGTGCCGTGTGGATCGAGACTCTCCACTCGTCGGCCAGCTCCTGGAGCGTTAAAAGTTGGTGTCTCTCGGTCATAAACCCACCTCTCACGAATACACGTCTTATTGACTTAAATCAGTACTCACGAAAGTTTAGCGGGGTTGAGGCTCGCCCGTCAATACGATTTAAGTATAATAATCCGTGTAATAGACTGAGCCAGCGAAGTTCGTCTAGAGGGCTACCCGTGCAGGAAGACGCGCTTAGGAGCTTCCGATGGTGGATCCCCCCGCAGGGATTCATATGGGCAAAGAAGACCACTCCCAAATTGTCCCCTGGCGATGGGGACAGGAACCTGACCTGGGAGGTCCAGCCGTTAGACCCGGTACCGAAGGGGCTTGCACAAGACGACGACCTGCTGCTGATACCCTCAGGCCCGCCTCCATCCAAGAACTGGACGGAGTACTTTCCCCTGGCTGAGTACCCAGGGATGTTCCGGGCAACCCTTGACGTTAGCCTGACCGAGGCAGCAATCCGAGGCTTTGCGAACCGCTTCGGGCTTCCAACAATCGGTGAAGAATCCGTTGTCCCACCATGGGAGCATCCACGCCTCCGAGCGATCGAGGAAGCGGAGCAGGCTGGAGCGTTGGTCTACGGGGAATCGCTGGCGACGCTCAAAGAGACGTTTCGCGAGTTTCACTCAGCCGTGCGCCTTTGGGACCGGTTGGTAGAAGCGCGTGAGTCCGAGAGTCCGGAGCTACGACGTCAGCTACAAGAACAGTTCGATTGGAATCCGCAACGCGCGATCTTCCCGCGTGACACCGACCTTCCCAGTCGGTCTTGGATCGAACTCACTCCTGCAGGTCTCTCCGCCGTGGGACGGGTGGGCCCCGATAGCGCGCTTGAGCTGAGCGAGGCCTTCCTCAGGCGAATCGTCATTCGGAACCTTGAGAACATTCCACGCCGGGCCGCTTCGATGCCGGAGCGTTCAGACGCTTATCAGATCATCGGAGACGAGGTGGTCGCCATGCCCTCCAGCTTGCGTACCGCTCTCTGGCACCAGTTCGCCAATGCCTTCCTGCAGGACAAGAAGTATCTCCGCTGCGCGAACGGTGCCTGCAAGCGTGAATGGTTTGAAGTCCGCAGCGCCCACGGGGCCGTCTTCTGCTCGGACGCATGCCGTCACAAGGATTATCGCGACCGCAAGAATCAAGCTCGGCAACTTGTCGCGCGCGGTACGTCGATCGCCGACATCGCCAAGACACTGCGCAGCGACACGGAAACCGTGCGGGGCTGGATTCGCCAGAAACCCCGTAGGGCGAAAGGGGGATAAAGCGCCATGCTCTATCGCAGGCACCGCACCTGGTGGTTCAAGTTTCGTTTCGCTGGACGCGTCTACCGAGAATCAACGAGAACCGCATCAAAATCCCTCGCGCGCGACATAGAGCGGGTGAGACGGCGCGAGGTCGAGGCGGCCTACAGCCGCGTGCCGAAGCGCCGCGCGCCGCGCACCATCGAGGTCGAAGCCCGCGAATGGCTCACCCTGAAACAGTCCACGCTCGCAGCCAGCAGCTTCGGGATTCTTGAGAGCTGTCTGCGCCTACACGTGTTGCCGAAGCTTCGTGGGCGACTTTTGCTGGACATCGACGCCTACGCGATTGCCCGGTATCAGCGCCAACGTCTCATGGAGAAGGCAGCGCCCAAGTCGATCAACCTCGAAGTCGGCACCCTACGCGGGCTACTGCGGCATCAGGAGCTGTGGACGGAAGGTTTGCGCAGGGATGTCCGCGCTTTGAAGGTCCTGGACGATCGCGGCGTAGCCCTCACCGTGGACGAGGAACGCCGCCTAACGGAAGCCTGCCACATGAGTCGGTCCCGGTCGCTCCTCCCAGCCTTCGTGCTGGCTCTCCAGACGGGGCTGAGATACTCCGAGCTCCGCCTGCTCAAATGGTCCCGGGTCGATTTCTTGAACGCGCAACTGACAGTCGGCCAGTCCAAGACGGCAGCTGGAACACGTCGTGTCGTGCCGCTCAATGACCGTGCCCTCGCGGAACTGAAGCGATGGGCGACGCAGTTCTCCGACCGAAGCCAGGATCACTACGTCTTCCCAACGGAGCGGGTCGGGCAAGGTGGCGGCTATGCCGTTAATCCGAACCGACCGATCGGCAGTTGGAAGAGTGCTTGGAGCAGGGCGAAGCGTGTCGCACGGGTCCAAGCCCGGTTCCACGATATTCGGCACACGGCCTGCACGCGGATGCTGGAGGGCGGCGTGCCGCTGTCCGTTGTTGCAACCATCCTGGGGTGGTCGCCCGCGACCACGGCGCTCATGGCCAAGCGGTACGGCCACATCGGTGACGCCGCGCGGAGGTCAGCGGTGGCTGTTCTGGGCAAATCCGGCGTCGAACGAGAGAAGACGGGGCACAGAATTGGGCACAATCCTCCGAGCATCGATAAGACTGGCCCTGTAAGTCGTTGAAGAGAATGGCGCGCCCTGCAGGATTCGAACCTGCGGCCTCCTGGTTCGTAGCCAGACGCTCTATCCAGCTGAGCTAAGGGCGCGTGATGGGCGAGCAGTCGAGCGGCGATTATATCGCACGACCGCGAGCGCGCCGCGGGGTCGTGCGCGCGACTACCGCGTGCGGCCACGTGTCAGGCCATAGCCGACTGGCAACGCATCGCCCATCGAGACGGGCAGGCGGCCGCCGATGGGGATCTCCCCCGCGAGCGCCCTGACCGCCGATTCCTCGGCCAGGTCGCGATAGTCGTAGGTGAGGAGCATCGCGGGCAAGTCGGGGAGAAACGTCGCCGCGTACGGGTTCCCGAAGAACGTCGTCACGAACGGCTGCCGTGAGCCTTCGGCATCGTGAGCAAGTGTCTGCAGGAGATGTGTCAGTGCGTCGGCCAGATCCATGCGGCCGCTGAACGCCGCGGTCCGTACGAAGACGCCGGCGACGATCGCGTCGTAGCGACCGGCGGTCTCGCGGACCAGCTCGATCTCAGACCGGGACGAACGGTCCGACAGCTCGACGGCGGTGACGTTCGGCCACCGTGCTTCGAGCTCCGGAATCACCCGCCGGCTCGGGGCGCCGAGGCCCCACCCGGAGGGATAGTCGAGCACCGACAGATACAGGATGGACCCGGACCGAGGGATCCGCAGCGGCACCTGGTGGTGCGCATCCTTGATAAGCGTGATCGATCGCTCGCTCACCTCGCGCGCGACCGCCCTGTGCGCGCGGCCGCCGACGACGAGGGGGAGCGTGTCGAGGCTGACCCTGCTCGACCGATGGAGGCCGAGCCGCGCCTTCGCGGCGAGGATGCGTCGCACCGAGTCGTCGAGCTGCGGCTCGCGCACCGTGCCGTTCGCGACCGCCGCCTTGATGCCGTCGAACGCCGCTGCATCATCAGGCGAGTGCAGCACGACATCGTGCCCCGCCGCCACGGCTCGCGCTGCGGCCTCGCCGGCCGGCATCAGCTCGCTCACCGCGCGCATCCGCATCGAGTCGGTGAACACGAGGCCGTCGAAACCGAGCTCCTCACGCAAGAGCGACGTCACGATACGGCGGCTGAACGTGGTGGGCCGCCCGGGAGCCGGCTCGAGTGCCGGGAGCTCGATGTGCGCCGTCATGACGGCGTCCGCACCCGCGCCGATACTCGCCCGGAACGGCGCAAGCTCGATCCGATCGAGGCGCGCCCGGGGATGCCTGATGATCGGCAGGCCGAGATGCGAGTCGACATCGGTGTCGCCATGGCCGGGAAAGTGCTTCACCGTGGCGAGCATCCCGCCGGCCTTGAGCCCCTCGACATACGCCGTGGCGAGTGCGCTCACGCGAGCGGGATCCTCGCCAAACGAGCGGGTGTTGATCACGGGGTTGCGCGCGTTGTTGTTGACGTCGACCACCGGCGCGAAGTTGACGTGGACGCCGATGGCACGGGCCTCGGCCGCGGTGATGCGTCCGGATTCACGTGCGAGCCGCGGATCCCCCGCCGCCCCGAACGCCATCGCCCGCGGAAAGGTCGTGGCGCCGGCGATCCGGAACCCGACGCCCGTCTCGAAATCGGCTGTGACGAGGAGCGGCGTCGGCGCGATGGCCTGGAGGCGGTTGATCAGCGACGCCGCGGCGAGCGGCTGACCGAGACCGGTGCGCGCGTAGGTCGGGTTCAACAACACGTCGGGCGCGGCCTGACGGGCGCCGAACAGATGCACACCGCCGACGTATTGCTCGTGGACGAGCGTCACCAGCGCGTCGTACGCCTCGCTGTCGCTGCTGGTGTAGACCGATCGGAAGGACGGCAGGATCAGCTGGCCGATCTTTTCGTCGAGCGTCATGCCCGCAAGGGTGTCCTCGACCCATCGGCGATCCTCCGGCTCGAGCACATTCTGGGCGGCGGGACCGGCGAGGAAGAGCGTGCCGAGCGACAGCGCCGCGACCGTTGAGCGCAGCCAAGGGAAGCTCCGAGACACGAGACGAATCGTAAGGGCTCGGCGGCTGGTGCGCAATCATGATCGGGTGCCACGGTCGCTATAATCGCAGGCGTGAGTCATGTCGCTCATCGTGCCGCGTCGCCGGCCACGACGCGCTGTTTCGTCCTCACCATCAGCGACACGAGGACGGACGGCACCGACAGCGGCGGGCGCGCCATCGTCGATTTGCTCGCCAGCGGTGGCCACGAGGTGGTTGGCAAGACCATCGTGCCGGACGATCCTGAGCAGGTCCGAGGCGCGTTGGAGACGCAGCTGGCCGACCCCCGCGTGGATGCCGTCATCGCGACCGGAGGCACCGGCATCAGCAGGCGCGACGGGACGTACGAGGTCGTCACCGGACTGCTCGAGAAGCGGATCGACGGCTTCGGAGAGTTGTTCCGGGCGCTGAGCTACGAGGAGATCGGCCCCGCTGCGATGCTGAGCCGGGCCTGCGCCGGTCTCGCGCGCGGGACGATCGTGATCAGCGTCCCCGGGTCCGAACACGCGGTGCGGCTTGCGATGACGAAGCTGGTGCTGCCCGAGCTCGGCCATCTGGTACGCGAGGCGACACGGTGACCCAGACCAACGACACCACCGACACCAAGGCCACGCGACAGGCCACGATGCGGCCGATCCGGGACACGATTCCGCTGGACGAAGCGCTCGCCCTGGTCGTTGACAGCGCGGCACCCATCACACGGACGGCGCGGATGCCCCTCGAGAGGGCCGCTCGTCGAGTGCTGGCCACCGAGATCGTGGCCACGCGCGACGTCCCGCCGTTCGATCGCGCCGCGATGGACGGCTACGCGGTCGTGGCCGAGGACACGTTCGGCGCCAGCCGCCAGCACGCGCTGACCCTGCGTTGTGTCGAGACCGTGCACACCGGCGAGATGCCGTCTCGACGCCTCGAGCGGGGTGAGTGCACGGAGATCGCCACCGGCGCGCCGATGCCGGGGGGCGCCGACGCCGTGGTGATCGTGGAAGAAACCGACAAGGCGGACGACGACGCCGTCCAGGTCTTCACCCCCGTCTACCCCCGGCAGCATGTCGGGCGGCGCGGCGCCGACATCACGGTGGACCAGACGGTGCTCCGGCCGGGCGACGTATTGACACCGAGCCGGATCGGCTCGATCGCCGCCCTTGGCATCGCCGACGTCGAGGTGTATCACCAGCCGCGGGTCGCCATCCTGTCGACCGGCAACGAGATCATCGACCCCGGGCAGCCGCTGGCGCCAGGACAGATCTACGACGTCAACCGGTTCACGCTCGGCGCCGTCATTGCCGAGCACGGCGGCACGGCCGTCACCTATCCGACGGCCCCCGACTCGCTCGACGCGCTTGGCGCCGCGGTCGACCAGTGCCTCGGCGACGACGTGCTGGTTTTCTCGGGGGGAAGCTCGGTCGGCGAGCGCGATCTGACACTCGACGTCCTCCAGCAGAAGGGCAAGGTGGTGTTCCACGGCATCGCCGTCAAGCCTGGCAAGCCGACGGTCTTTGGCCGCATCGGCACGACACCGGTGCTCGGCATGCCCGGCTATCCGACCTCGTGTCTCTCGAACGCCTACATGCTGCTGGTCCCGCTGCTCCGGCGCCTCGCGCATCTGCCGTCGCATCATGTGCGGACGGTCACGGTTCCAGCGGCGCAGCGGTTCGTCTCGACGACCGGACGTCACCAGTTCTACACCGTGCGGGTGGTCGACGGCGCCGCCGTCGGTGCGTTCAAGGCGTCGGGCGACATCACGAGCATGTCGATGGCCGACGGCTACATCGAGATCCCGGCGCAGACCGATCTCGTCGAGAAGGGCGAGTCGGTGCAGGTGAAGCTCTTTTAGCGCCGACTGCTAACGCTTGCCGAGCTTCCGTGCCCACTCCAGCTCCAGCTCGTCGGCCGTGTGCAAATCGAAAGCCTCCGCGGTGCGCGGGTAGGCTCCGCGGAATTCGGTGTGGCACCGGTAGCACACGGACAGATCCTTGAGACGACCGTAGACGAACAGGTCGAGCAACGTCGCACCGCCGAGCACACTGTAGGCGATGAGGTCCATCCCGTACCAGTAGAACCCGGCGCTGACGAGCGCACCGACGATGATCACGGTGAGGCCGAGCGTCGGGTCGAAGTCCTTCCGGAGATAGACCTCGCGTCCTTCACACACCGGACAGCTGTCGAGCCCGGTGTCGGCGCGTAGCGCGTCGCTCACGGCCAACGCGATCGCGCGGTGGCATCGGCCGCACTGAATGGCCGTCGGAGCGTCGACCGCCGATACCGGCAGCCGGCTTTCACAGTCGGGGCAGATGATCGTGAGCTGCATCCGCTCACAACGGAACGCGCTGGGACACGAGCAGGTACTTCGCCAGCATCTCGCCGACGAGCACGGCGAAGAAGTCCACGTAGAGGATGCCGGTGGCGGACTGCGTCGACTGAATCTTCGCTGTCTCCCACGTCAGGTAGGCGAGCACGACCGGTCCTGCCAGCCCGAAGAGGACGCGCTGCCAGAGGAACACCCCTTCGACCGACATCGCGTAACGGTCGAACCCGGCGCCGCCGGGCGACTGCCAGCTCGCCAGCGCCGCCACCACGACCACACCGACGACGACGATGCGTACCAGCGCAGAGCCGAAGTGGAACCTCACGACGCGCTTCAGCAACGAGACGTCCATCGACGGCAGGACCAGATACCAGTGACCGAGGATCATCGCGGTGCTGGTGCCCCCGAGCAGCGCCGCCGACGAGACGAAGCTGGCGACGGTCAGCGCCGCCGCCGACGGTCCCATCTCGGCCGACGACCAGATCGTCGCCTGCGCGACGAGCGTTGTGGCGCCGCCGGCGACCGCGAGACCGAGCCACAGCGGGCGCAGCCGGGCCAGGACCCTCCCGATCGTCGCCCAGTAGACGAGCAGGCCGCCGGTGGCCACGATCAGCGCAACCAGCGCGATGCGGTCCGACATCGCCGCATCGGGCGCCTCGGGCCTCACCGCGAGCGCGGTCAGCAGGAGAAAAGACCCGAGGCCGGCGTTGAACCGAAAGAACCCAACGCCCGCCGCGCGCGACACGAGCAAGAGCGAGCCGGCAATGCCGACTCCCAGATGCGCCAGGAACAGAAAGAGGACAGCGGACATCGAGCGGCGGCTAGCCCAAGCGCCGGTTCACCTCGTCCCAGTTGATCGTGTTGAACCAGGCGGCGATGTAGTCCGGCCGCCGGTTTTGATACTTCAGGTAGTAAGCGTGTTCCCAGACGTCGATGCCGAGGATGGGCGTCTTCCCCTCCATCAACGGGGTGTCCTGATTCGGCGTGCTCTCGACGCTCAGCGTGCCGGCCGTGTTGATCACCCACGCCCAGCCGCTGCCGAAGCGCGCCGCGCCAGCGCCGGCGATCTGCTCCTTGAGGGCGTCGTACGATCCGAACGATGTGTTGATGGCGTTCGCGACGTTGCCCGTCGGAGCGCCGCCGCCGTTCGGACCCATGATCTGCCAGAACATCGTGTGGTTGGAGTGCCCGCCGCCGTTGTTGCGCACGGCGGTCCGAATCCCTTCGGGGACGCTGCCGAGGTCGCTAATGAGCTCGTCCACGCTCTTGCCCGCAAGCTCGGGGTGCGGCTCGAGTGCGGCGTTGAGCTTCGCCACGTAGGCCGCGTGATGTTTCCCGTGGTGGATGCGCATCGTCTGCTCGTCGACGTGGGGTTCGAGCGCGTTGAAATCGTAGGGCAGCGGCGGCAGCTCATGGGCCATCGGGAGTTCTCCTTCTATCGAATCGCCCCGGTGAGTCGGGGCACTGGCTCACGGCTTCGGCGGCGCGATCTCGCCGCCGCCGGAAGCCGGGACAACGTGCAACCCAGGAGTTTAGTGGGCGCGTGTCACACTTCGCAACAAGTGTCTTCTGCGATGAGGCCGCAGTGCGGGCCGCAACCAGAACCGTGAGCGCATTAAGAGCGGCCAAGGCGCGCACGGCGCGCCTCGCGGGTGCGGAGTGGGGCTCTCGGGTCCCCACGGAGCGCCCGCGGGGGTTCGGGGCGAAGCCCCGTCTAATTATGGATTGACAACATGCGGTCGAGGGCCACGCGCGTCCAGTGCGTCTCGCGCTCGGGGACGGCGATCCGGTTGTGGACCCGGCCGTCCACCAGACCCTCGAGCACCCACAGCAGGTGGTTTGGCGAGACGCGAAACATCGTCGAGCAGAGACAGCCGATCGGGTCGAGCGTCATGACGGTCCGCGCAGGCGCGACGTCATCCGCAAGCCGATTGACGAGGTGCACCTCCGTGCCGACCGCCCACACCGAACCGGCCGGGCTCGTCGTGACCGCGTTGATGATGGCCTCTGTCGATCCGCTCGCGTCGGCGGCCTGCACTACGTCCCACGTGCATTCGGGGTGCACGATGACGCGCACGTCCGGATGCATGCGCCGTATGTGTGCCACCTGTGGAACGGTGAACCGAGTGTGGACGGAGCAGTGCCCTTTCCAGAGGATGATGCGTGCGGTGCGCACCTCGTCCGCCGTCAAGCCGCCGTCGGGCACATCGGGATCCCAGACGACCATCTGATCGAGTGGCACCCCCATGGCGTACGCCGTGTTCCGGCCGAGATGCTGGTCGGGGAGGAAGAGGATCTGATCGCCACGCTCCCAGGCCCACCGCAACGTCGCCTCGGCGTTGCTCGACGTGCAGACGACACCGCCCCGCTCACCGCAGAAAGCCTTGATCGATGCGGCCGAGTTTATGTAGGTCACCGGCACGACGCGCGTCGCGCCCATCCCCTCCAGATCCGTCCAGCACGCCTCGAGCTGGTCGGCCGCCGCCATATCGGCCATCGAGCAACCGGCCGCGAGATCCGGGAGGATGACCTGTTGGTGCGACCCGCTCAGCACGTCAGCGCTCTCCGCCATGAAATGCACGCCGCAGAACACGATGTAGTCGGCGCCTCCGCGCTCGGCTGCCTGGCGAGCAAGGCGGAATGAATCACCCGTGCAGTCGGCGAACTTGATCACTTCATCGCGCTGATAGTGGTGACCCAGAATCAGCACGTGCGTGCCAAGCGCAGCTTTGGCCACGATGATCCGGTCATCCATTTCGGCATCTGTCAGCCCAAGGTAACGGTCGGGAAGCAACTGGCGATCGCCAGTGTCGTTTTGCTCGAACCGAGTCGGCACCTCAATGCTCATGGGCGTCCTCCCGCGAGCGCCGGCTTGTGAAACGTTTCTCAAGCCGCGCACAACATTAAAAAGGCCAGACCCCACCGGGAGATCTGACACTGTCTACGATCTTATCACGTCCCCCGACTGTGGGGTTAGGCGGTCGTGGAGAGCGTGAAGTAAGTATCCCCCGGCAAAGCCGGGGGCTTTAGTTGTGAGCCGCTCAAAGCGGCTGACGTGACCGCTGCGCGGTCACTTGAGCCACCTGACGGTGGCGGCTCTAGTCCAACGGCAACTGATCCAGCCGCCGATCCTCTCGCTCCTGCTGCTGGATATAGTCCCGGATGATCCGTTCATCACGGCCCACCGTCATACCCGCGCGCCCAGAAGTGCTGCCCCACGAAGTTCCGGGACCGCCCCGCAAACTCCCGAGCGATGTGGATCGCGCTCTTCCCCTTGAGATACCCGATCACCTGCGCCACCGAGTACTTCGGGGGGATCGACACCAACATGTGGACGTGGTCGGGCAGCAGATGCCCCTCCTCCACCTGGCTCTCGCGGTGCCGCGCCAGCTGCCGCAGCACCTCGCCCAGCTGCTGCCGGACGCCTCCATACATCGCTTTCTTCCGGTACTTCGGAATGAACACTACGTGATACTGGCAGTGCCATTTCGTATGATTGAGACTTCGGTACGTCGTCATGAGGACTCCTTCTCGTGATGCTTGTGCGGCTCACGGGAAGGAGTTTCCTCACGCGACTCCCGGGTCAAACGCTGCTGGCCGCCCCGGCAAAGCCGGGGGGTCTCCCACGGCAACTAGCCGTCAACCAAAGGAGACCACGAGGGCGATCAGAATCATGACGGCCCACGACCAGACGAGAAGCCGCACCCACCAGCGGCGGGGCATGAGCACGTCGGCCTCTGGGGCGTTCGGCGGTTGGTTTGGCATCGTCGCTACTCCGGAAGCAGCGCCGTGACGGTCACGCGGGCTGTGCCACAACATTGTAAAACGTGTCGCGCTCGACTGGCAGGCGTCCGGCGGCGCGGATGAGTTGGGTGATCTCTCCCGGGGTCATCGCTTCCGGCGTCGGCGCACCGGCCATGTGGTAGATGCGTTCCTCCTGGACCGTCCCATCCAGATCGTCGGCTCCGAACCACAAGGCGGTTTGCGCCACCTCGACACCGGTCGCGATCCAGAACGCCTTGACGTGCGGCACGTTGTCGAGCATCAGCCGCGCGACGGCGTGGACGCGCAAGGTATCGGCGGCGGTCGGCGCGGGCAGCTTGCGCATCTGGTTGTTGTCGGGATGAAACGCGAGCGGGATGAACGCCTGAAAACCGGCGGTCTCGTCCTGCAACGCACGCGCGCGCAGCATGTGGTCGACGCGCTCGGCGTCGGTCTCGATGTGGCCGTAGAGCATCGTCACGTTGGAGCGCATCCCGAGACGATGCGCGAGACGGTGGATCGCGAGGTACCGGTCGGCGTCCGCCTTGTCGTGGGCGATCTTGCGACGCACCCGCTCGGAGAACACCTCGGCGCCGCCGCCGGGCAGCGAGTCGAGGCCCGCGTCCATCAACTCGCGCAGGATCTGCTCGTCGGTCTTGCCGTACAACTCGGCAAAGAACGCGATCTCGACCGCGGTGAAACACTTCAGGCGGATATCCGGCCTGATCCGCTTGAAGCCGCGCAGCAGGTCAAGGTAGTAGTCCCACGGCAGATCAGGATGCAACCCGTTGACGACGTGCACCTCCGTCAGCGCCTGGTCGGACCGCTCGCGCAGCTTGTCCCAGGCCTGCTCCAGACTCATCGTGTAGGCGCCCGAATCGCCGGGACGTAGCCGCGCGAACGCGCAGAAGAGACAGCTGGCGACACACACGTTGGTGGCCTCCAGCCGGATGTTGTGATTGAAGAAGGTCCGGTCGCCGTGCCGCCGCTCACGCTCCCGATTCGCGAGCCACCCGACCGCCAGCAGGTCGGGACACTCAAACAGCCGAATGCCGTCATCGAGGTCGAGACGGATCTCGGAATCGAGCTTGGCCGAAATGTCGTCGAGTCCGGCGTCAGTGAGGCGAGCGTGCATGGGTCGTGGCGACAGGGGCGGAGCAGACGCTTCCGGAAACGACTTTGTACCCTACCGCATTCAGTCTTCCCTGTCGCCCAATCCACGGGCGGAGACGAGCCGTGGGTATCGGCTGCTATACTCAACCACAGTTCGACGCTTCCCGATGATCCTGGGAAGTGGGTGAGAGTCCCACACGGTCCCGCCACTGTAAGTGGGGAGTGGGGCGGCCCGCCGGTGCCATGGGCACCCGTCACTGCGCTCCGTCGAGCGTGGGAAGACGCTGCCGCTCCACGACGAACCACAAGTCAGGACACCAGATCATCGGGCGGCCTCTTCCCCGCTCCGGTTACCACCGGGCGCGGGCGGTCGGCGCGTGGTCACGCCGACGCGAGGTCTCATGTTCGGTTGTTCCGCGTTCCGCGACCTTCGGTCGCCGCCACGACGGTCGCCCGATACCCCCGCCACCGCTACCCGCAGCCGCCACGGCCAACGGACGATCGACCCGACGTGTCCCCGTGCGACGATTCGCCCCTCGGTCGACAGGAGAGGAGTGCCGGTTGCTTCGCGCTGACGCCGTGTCGTTCGCCTACGGGCAGTCGCCGGTCCTTGAAGACGTGTCCGTCGAGGCTGGAGGTCGCCAGCGGCTTGGCATCATCGGACCGAACGGCTCCGGGAAGACGACGCTGCTCCATCTGCTCGCGGGACTGCTCGAGCCGACGACCGGCGAGGTGCGCCTCGCCGACGAGCCGATGCGGCGTCAGGCACGGACGGGGGTTGCGAGACGAATGGCGCTGGTGCCGCAGGAGACGCACCTCGCGTTCGACTACTCGGTGCTCGAGATCGCCCTCATGGGGCGACACCCGCACCTTGGCCCGTTCCAGCTCGAGGGCCCCGACGACCTGGCCATCGCCCACGACGCGCTCCGGGCGACCGGCACCGACCATCTCGCGGCGCGCCGGTTCACGACGTTGAGCGGTGGTGAAAAACAGCGGGTCGTCATCGCGAGCGCGCTGACGCAACTGATGCCCGCACCCACTGCGCAGGCGCCGCCCGGCGACGTCATGCTGCTGCTCGACGAGCCGACCGCGTCGCTCGACCTCGGCTACCAGCTCGAGATTGCGGCGATGCTGCGGTCGCTCAGCGACCATCGGGACATCACCTTGGTGGTGTCGACGCACGACCTCAACTTCGCGGTTGCCGTCTGTAGCGAGCTCGTGCTGCTGCGGGCAGGTCGCGTCATCGCCAGCGGTCCAACAGACCGCGTGCTGACCGCGGCCAACGTGCGCGCATTGTATGGCGTGGAGGTCGACGTGACGCGCCACCCGACCACCGGTCGTCTCACGGTTGTGCCCGTCGGACGCTGGGTGGACGGCGCGTCTCGAGAGGATCGCCGGTGATCGACCACCATGGCAAACTTGCTGACGTCGGTGTTGGCCACCCCACCATGCGGCGGCGGGTGCTCGTCGTGCAGCTGCTGTTTGGTCTCGTCGCGCTCGCGGTCTGCCTCGCGGCGCCGCTCATCGGCCCGACGCCCGTGCGGCTGGGCACCGTGTTCGACCGCGCCGTGCCGTTTGCCGACAACGTCGACGCACAGATCTTCTTCATCGCGCGTCTCCCACGGGCGCTCGCCGGCGCGCTCGTCGGCGCGGCGCTCGCGTCTGCCGGCGTCGTGCTCCAGGCGCTGCTGCGTAACCCACTGGCGACACCCTTCACGCTGGGTGTGTCCGCTGGAGCGTCACTGGGCGCCATCCTCGTCATCATTCTCGGCGTGCCGCTGTCGGTCGTCGGCGTGCCGGCGGTCCCGCTCGCCAGCTTCGCCGGCGCACTCGGTGCGATTGGCATCGTCTACGCGCTCGCGCGACTCCGCCGGCATGGGCTCTCGACGTCGGTCCTGCTGCTTGCCGGGGTCACGCTCAACTCGTTGTTCTCGGCCATCATCATGTTCGTGCAGTATCTGGCCGACTACACGCAGAGCTTCCAGGCCATTCGTTACCTCATGGGCAACCTCGACGTCAGTAGCTACAGCCCGATCCTGTGGGCACTGCCGCTGCTGGTCGCCGCCGCCGCGGTGTTCGCCTGGCTGCCACGTTCGCTCAATCTGCTCACGATGGGGGCGGATGGCGCGGCCGCCCGCGGTGTCGACGTCTTGCGCGCCCAGCGCGCCGCGTTTCTGAGCGCGTCGCTCGCCACGGGCGCGGCCGTCTCGCTTGGCGGCCCCATCGGCTTCGTCGGCATCATCGTGCCCCATATGGTGCGGCTCCTGGTCGGATCGGACCACCGGCTCGTGCTGCCGGCGTCGGCCTGCTTCGGCGCCGCCTTCCTGGTGACGTGCGATGTCGCCGCACGGACCCTCATGGCGCCGCTCGAGCTCCCGGTAGGGGTCATCACCGCGATGCTCGGCGGCCCATTCTTTCTGTGGTTGCTGGCGAGGAAGAAATGAACGCGACGGCGCGGGCTCCAAGGGTCCACATCGTCGCGGCATGCGTATTCCTGCTTGCGCTCGGCGCAGTGCCTGCCCGCGCACAACAGGAGTCGGCCCCGCAGCGCATCGTCTCGGTCGTGCCGGCGGTTACCGAGATGTTGTTTGCCATCGGCGCCGCCTCGCGCGTGGTGGGGGTCAGCAGCTTCGCGCGGTTTCCGCCGGCGGTGAATGCGCTCCCCCGCGTCGGTGCGCTGCTCGACCCCGACGTGGAGGGCATTCTCTCCCTCCGGCCGGAGCTGGTCGTGCTGTACGGCAGCCAAGTCGATGTGGTCGAGCAGATGGCGCGCGCGCGCGTACGCGTGTTCGACTACCGGCACGGCGGCCTCACCGACATCACCGAGACGATGCGTCGCCTCGGCCGCGAGACGGGCCACGCGGCCGCGGCAGACCGCGCCGCAGCGAACATCGAGTCGGCCGTGACCGCCGTCCGCGCGCGGGTGGCCGGCCGGCGGCGGCCGCGCGTCTTGCTCGTGATGGGGCGCGACCCCGATGCGATTCGGAACGTCTACGCCAGTGGCGGCCGTGGGTTCCTCCACGACATGGTCATCGCTGCTGGCGGGGACAACGTCTTCGCGGACATCGACCGAGAAGCGGTCCAGCCCTCGTCCGAGGGCATCCTCACCGCGGCTCCCGACGTCATCCTCGAGATCAGAGCCGAAGGCCTCCTCGCGCCCGCCGAGGCGGCACGCCAGCGTGATGTGTGGCAGCAGTTCTCGACCATCCCGGCGGTTCGCAACCGTCGCGTTGTGGTCCTGACAGGGAACGACCTCATCGTGCCCGGGCCCAGGGTGGCCGGTGGGACCGAGCGCCTGGCACGGGCGCTCCATCCGGACGCGTTCTAGCACGAACCGCTTGTAGCTCAGGGTTCAAGGTGCACAACGCTCGGTTCACGGTCCGAGGATCGAGACGTAGGGCGAGGCTTCAGCCTCGCCTTGCAGGCCTGAAGGCCTGCGCTACGACACCACTGCGGTACGCCCCGGCTACGCCACGAACTCGACCGGGACCGGTTGTGGGATGAGCTTGCAGTCGTAGGCTTCTTGGTAGAGGCGTGCGACCGCAGCGCGGCCGCGCTTGCCGTAATCGAGCGTCAGCTCGTTCACATACATCCCGACGAACGTATCTGTGCGTTCCTGGTCGAGGCCGCGGCCGAACTCGAGCGCGTACTCGATGGCCTGCGGGCGGTTGTCGAGCGCGTAGGCAATGCTGGCCCGAAGCAACCGGGACACCTCTCGCATCACGCTGTCGCCCAGATCGCGGCGGATGACATTGCACCCGAGTGGCAACGGCAAGCCATCTGTGCGATCCGACCACCAGCGTCCGAGGTCGACGAGGCTGCACAGCCCATCATCCGCGTAGGTGAGCTGGCCCTCGTGAATCAGTAGCCCGGCATCGACGCGGCCGTCGAGCACAGCCGCCTGGATGTCGTCGAACGGGACCACTTCATAAGCCACTGCCGGATGGTAGAGCTGCAGCGCGAGATACGCCGTGGTCAGTGTCCCGGGGATCGCCACCGTGATGTCGTCGAGCGTCGTGGGGCCATCGGCGCGCGTCACCACGATCGGACCGTAGCGATCACCCATGCTCGCCCCGTGCGGCAACAACGCATAGCGGTCGTGGAGGTGTGCGTAGGCGTGGAACGAGACGGCAGTCACCTCGTAGGCGCCGTCGAAGGCGGCGCGATTGAGACTCTCGATGTCGGCGAGCACCTGATCGATTTCGAAACCGTCCGAGGCGACGGCCCCGGCAGCGAACCCGTAGAACATGAACGCGTCGTCGGAATCAGGGCTGTGGGCAACGGTGATGCGCATGACTCACCCGTCGTCGTCGTCTGGCACCGCGTAGGGGCTGCCCACACGGACGATCATCGTCAGGCCGAAGAGGGTAATGACCGTGGCTGCCGCCAAGGCGAGATACCCTCCGGGCGCCATCGCCGGGTTCGGTTGTGCTTCGGCCGCCCCGCCCACCACGATGGCGCGGGCCTCCGAGCGGGCCCACGCCTGGTCGGCCGCCGAACGCTCCATCAGTTGCTCGCTCAGCAACACGATGGCGAACGCCGCGAGCCCGACGAGCAGTAGCGGATGACGCGAGTTCTTCCGTGTTATGACGCTGAGCGCGGCCAGGACCACGGCCAGGATGCCGAGCCCGAGCACCCACAGACCAGAGACATCGGGCACACCGCCCAGCCGCTGCTCCCCCATCAACATCCACGGCATGAACGCGCTTGCGGTGAGTGCCACGCCAGCCACGAGCGGCATGTAATACGCGCGCATGCTGTGCGCGAGCGCGCGACCCACGCCGACGCGCAGTGACATAGGCGGCGAGCATAGCACGCGCGTGATCCTCACTCCGCCAGGACCTGGCGCCCGGACACGCCCGCGTCTGCGGTGCGAGCCGACCCGCTATGACGGCTTGGCCTCGGCCGGCGTGCGCGCGCGTTTCGCGTGCTCCCGCACGTGGCCCAACTGGGCGCGACCGGGAACTGGCGGCAGCGCGCGCGGGTCGAGGCGTTCGAGGTCTTCGAGGATGTCGGACGCCCACCCGAAGATATTGCGGCCCGCCACGATACGCCGCATCGCCTGCATGCGGCGCCGTCGCTCGTCGGCGGGCATGTCGATCGCGCGTTCGAGCGCGTCGGCGAACCCCTCGACGTCGTACGGGTTGATGAGGACCGCGTCGTGCAGTTGCTGCGCGGCCCCGGCCATCTTGCTGAGCACCAGCACGCCATCGTCGTCGTCGCGCGCCGCGACGAATTCCTTGGCGACGAGGTTCATGCCGTCGTGCAACGAGCTGACGATGCAGAAGTTCGCCAGCCGGTAGAGGGCGAGGAGCCGTTTCATTCGATACGCTGACTTGCGATACCGGATCGCACCGCGGCCCGCGCCGTAACGTGCGTTGATGTCGGCAACCCTGCGGTCAATCGCCTCGACCACGTCGACATAGCTCCGGATCCGCGATCGGGACGGAACACCAATCTGCACGAAGGTCATCCGATCGCGCACGTCCGCACGACGCTCGAGGAGACGGTCAAGGGCGTCGAGGCGCTCGAGCACGCCCTTCGTGTAGTCCAGCCGATCGACACCGATGCCGATCAGCTGGCCGTCGAGCCCCAGATCCTGCCGCAATCGCTGCATCTCGGTCTCGATCGCCTTGTCGCGCGTGATCTGCTGGATGCGGTCGTAGTCGACGCCGATCGGGACCGCCTTGACCGCGATGATGCGGTTGCCGATGCGCACCGTGTTCCGGGTGACGTCGAGCCCGAGCTCGTCGCGGGCCGCCGTCACGAAGTTTCGGCGGTCGCTCTCGAGCTGAAACGCGATCAGATCGTTGCCGAGCAATCCGGTGAGCAGGTCCCGGCGCCACGGGCAGATGCGGAGCCGGTCTGGGTGCGGCCAGGGAATGTGCCAGAAGAGCGCGGTCTTGACCCCCGGGCATCGTTTGCGCAACCTAGCCGCCACCAGCGCCAGGTGATAGTCCTGGATGAACACCGGCGCCGACAGGTCCGGGAGCTCCTCCTCGATGGCCTCGGCGAACCGGGTATTGACCTCCTGGTAATGCGCCCAGTCGGTCGCGCGGAAGATCGGCCGGACGTGCGCCTCGTGGCACAGCGGCCAGAGCGCCTCGTTGGCAAAGCCCTCGTAATAGTGCGATGCCTGGTCGGCGGTCAGCCACAGACGGCGCAGCGCGTATCTCGGCGTGTCAGGCGGCACGAGCAGGCGATCATCCGTGTCGACGACCGCCCGGTCGGCGTTGCCCGCGCCGTGTGCGATCCAGACGCCGCCCCGATCACGCATGAGCGCGTCGAGCGCGATCGCGACGCCGCCCGTCGTGGGCGACCACTGGATCGACCGGTCCGCGCCGTAGGTATGTTGATACGGCTGGCGGTTGGACACGACGACGAGCGGCCGGCGGGGGCGGTCGCTGGCGCCGTCATCGGGCAGATGGGGCATCGCCATGGCGGTTGAAGGACAGCCGCGTCGCGTCCTGTCCGGAATGATGCTACGGTCGCCGGCGGTGCGCGAGCGAATGGGACCGCCGGCTAGGGGCCTGTGTCAGGCCGCTAGACGTCGAACGACAACCCGCACCCGCATTCGCTCTTCGCGTTCGGGTTGCGGAAGATCAAGGACTGCCCGAGCATGTTCGCGTCAGCGTCCAGGACGGTGCCCTGTAGATACTTGTAGCTCTTCGGGTCGACGAAGATCCTCATGCCAGCGGCGGCCTCGAACACTTCGTCGTCGGGTCGGGCTGCGCTCTCCCAGTGAAAGACGTAGCTGAAACCGGAACAGCCGCCAGCTTTTACCCCCACGCGCAACCCGCCGTCCGCGACGCCCTCGTCGAGCATCGCCTCGCGAATCCGCTTGACGGCCGCGTCGGTCACTTCGATCATTTCTAGATGGGGCTTCGCCCCAAGCCCCCGCGCTGTGCGCGCCTGGCTTCAGTGTACTTGATCAGCCGCGTGCCCGTCGCGTGCGCATTGTCGCGAACGGCGACAGCTCGCGGAGACGCATCACCAGGCTGCTGACCTTCTCGACGACGTAGTCGACCTCGTCCGAGGTGGTCGACCGTCCGAGCCCGAATCGGATGGAGGCCCGGGCGAGATCGTCGGGCACGCCGAGGGCCCGGAGGACATGCGACGGCTCCGGCTCGGCGGACGTGCACGCGGCACCGGAAGAGATGGCGACGTCATCGAGCCCGACGAGCAGTGATTCTCCCTCGAGACCGCTGAAGCTCACGTTGAGATTGTGGGGCAACCGGTCGCCCATGGTGCCGTTGACGGCCACTCCCGTCAGACGCGCTTCGAATCCGACCAACAACCGATCGCGGAGACGACCGACGCGCGCCGCCTCGTCACCCATCTCGGCCTGGCAGATCTCGGCGGCCCGACCGAACCCGACTACCCCGGGCACGTTGAGCGTGCCCGATCGCAACCCGCGCTCATGCCCGCCGCCCTCGATCAGCGGCCGCAACGCGAGGCGCGGGCGGCGCCGCCGCACGTAGAGCGCGCCCACGCCCTTCGGCCCGTACATCTTGTGCGCGCTCAGCGAGGCGAGGTCGATGCCGAGGGTGTCGACGTCGAGTGGAACCGCACCCGCGGCCTGCACGGCGTCGGTGTGGAGCACGATGTCTCGGTCGCTGGTCAGCGCAGCCAGCTCCCTCAACGGTTGGATCACGCCAATCTCGTTGTTGGCCGCCATGACGCTGACGAGCACCGTCCGGTCGGTGAGCGCGCGCTCGACAGCGGTGACGTCGAGCCGTCCATCAGGCCGGGGCGCGAGGTAGGTGGCGTCGACGCCGGCGCGCTCCAGCCGGCGGCAAGGGTCGAGCACGGCGCGGTGCTCGGTGGTCATCGTCACGATGTGCGCCGGGTGGCTCTCGTGAGCGTCGACGATCCCCCTGATCGCCAAGTTGTTCGACTCGGTCGCGCCACTCGTGAAGATGATCTCTCGCGCGTCGGCGCCAATGAGCGCGGCCACCTGACGGCGCGCACCCGCGACCGCGTCACGCGCGGCCCAACCGAACGCATGATGCCGGCTGGCGGCATTGCCGAAGTGCTCGCTGAAGAACGGTGCCATCGCTTCCACGACGCGCGGGTCGACCGGCGTCGTCGCGTGATGGTCCATGTAGATGGGCAGGCGAGGCATGCTTCGATGGGGCTGCGCCCCAAGCCCGCGAGACCGCCGAGTGAGCGTTCTAGTGGTCTGCGGTCGACGCGAGCGCCGGGGCCTCGGGGCGGCGCGTGACCGCCACAGGGGATGGCTCGAGCACGTCCTCGCTTACCAGTTCGTTGACGGTGAACGCCGCAAGCGCCTGCACGATGCGATCCTTGAGGCGCCAGAGCGGATCGCGCACGTTGCACGTGTCGTACTGCTCGCAGCTCTCGTCCTCGTCCGAGCACGCGGTTACGAGCACCGGTCCGTCGATGGCCAGGATAACGTCGGCTACCGAGATCTGCGTCGGGGCGCGAGCCAGATGGTAGCCGCCGCGCGTGCCCTGGTGAGACGCGACGATGCCCATCTTGGCGAGGCGCTGCAGCACCTTGGCCATCAATTCGACCGGGATGGCGTAGCGCTCGGCGATCTCGCGGGCGCTCGGTGCGTCGCACTCTGGGCGGGACGCGAGGTCCTTGAGGGCGATCAGCGCGTAGTCGGCCTTCTTGGAGAGTCGGAGCATGGGCCACTCGCTCGCACGCCGGAGCTACCGTGACTAACGGCAAGTATAGACGCGGGCTCGGCGTCGTTCAACGTCCGAGGGCCAGCCGGGGGCCTCACTGGTCGCGGTGCGCTAGTACTTCGGCAACGTCGGATCGATCTGATCGATCCAGCGAAGAATCCCGCCGCGCAGGTTCCTGGCCTTCTTGAACCCGGCGTCGTGGAGGATCTTGACCGCCTTCGCACTGCGGACGCCGGACTTGCAATGGACGACCATGTCGTCTCGACCTTCCAGCTCCTGGAGACGCGCGGGAAGGTCGCCAAGTGGGATCAGCGTCGAGCCGGCAATGCGACAGATCCCGTATTCCGGTGGGTCGCGCACGTCGAGGATGAACACACCGTCCTGATCGTCGAGCCGCGCCTTGAGCTCTTCGACGGTCACGTCGGCCCCATCGGCCGCCTCGGCGGTCGTCGTCGTGGCCCCATCGGCCGCCTCGGCGGTCGTCGTCGTGGCCCCATCGGCCGCCTCGGCGGTCGTCGTCGGGACAACGCCGCAGAACTGCTCGTAGTCGATCAGCTCGGTGACCGTCGGATGGTCACCACATACCGGGCACTCGGGGTCGCGCCGCACCTTCAGCTCGCGGAACCGCGCCTTCAAGGCATCGTAAATAACGAAGCGGCCGATGAGCGGCTCGCCGGCGCCGAGAATGAGCTTGATGGCCTCGGTCGCCTGCAGGGTGCCCACGACACCCGGCAAGATCCCCAGCACGCCGCCCTCGGCGCAGCTCGGCACCAATCCGGGCGGCGGCGGCTCCGGGAACATGCACCGGTAGCAGGGACCGTCCGCCGTCGCGAAGACCGACACCTGACCCTCGAACCGGAAGATGCTGCCGTAGGCGTTCGGCTTCCCGAGGATGACGCAGGCGTCGTTGACCAGGTAGCGCGTCGGGAAGTTGTCGGTGCCGTCGACGATGATGTCGTACCCACCGAGCAGATCGAGCGCATTCTGGGACGAGAGCGCCGCATCGTGCAGCTCGACCCGCACCTCAGGGTTGATCTCGGAAAGGCTGTCGCGCGCCGACTCGAGCTTGGGCCGCCCCACATCCGTCGTGCCGTGGATGATCTGGCGCTGGAGGTTGCTGTAGTCGACCACGTCGAAATCGACGATGCCAATCCGTCCGACACCGGCGGCAGCCAGATACATCGCGACCGGCGAGCCGAGCCCGCCGGCGCCGATGCAGAGCACGCTGGCAGCCTTCAGCTTCAGCTGCCCCTCCATGCCGACCTCCGGCAGGATGAGATGACGGCTGTAGCGAGCGACCTCCTGATTGGAGAGCGCGTCCGGGATCGTGACGGTCGTCATCCCTGCCTTCCCCCGGCCACCGATGGAATGATGCTGACCGTGTCGCCAGGCTTCACCGGCGTCTCTTCCTTCTCGAGATACCGGATGTCGTCGTCGTTCACGTAGATGTTGACGAAGTGCCGCAGCTTGCCGTCTTCTGTATAGAGGTGCTTGCGCAGGTCGGCGTATGTCGTCGTCATGTTCGCCAGCAGCTCGCCCACCGTGCCGCCCTCGGCTTCGACGATGTCCTGCTTGCCCGCATACGCTCGAAGCGGCGTCGGAATCAGGATTTTGGTTGCCATGATGTCTCGCTACACCGGGACGCGCCGCTCCACGCCGGTCGCCCCGTGCCGCGGGTCAACCGCGACTGACTCCTCGTCGAACGCCGACCGATCCTCGCGCAGGCGCCACGAGGTCATCGCGCCCGGCTCGCCATCGTCCACAGCGACGATGACATACGCAAACGTCGGCCACGCGTGGTCGAGATCGTATCGAGACGGACGCGCCGGATGGTCGGGGTGTGAGTGATAGAACCCCAGCAAATCGGCGGACGTCGCGGTCGCCCTCCGCTCGGCCGCCCGGTAGTCAGCCGGACGCACCAGGAACCTGCGTCGTGGGCCCTCCTTGGTGGTGTTCGGCAGCGCCATCGCCTCGATCACCACCCCGTCTCGTCCAATGAGCGCGCCACAACACTCGTGCGGGTAGGTCTCCCGGCCATGCTGCCGAATGCCGCCCTCGGCCTCCGCCCGCAGCGTCAGCATGGGGTCGTCCCGCCACTAGCCCTCATCGGTGTCATACCCCTTCTCGCGCCACGCGAGCGTCCCGCCGGTGATGCTCCGCACGTCGCGATACCCGAGCGACTTGAGAAACAGCACGCCGGAGAGTGAGGCGTTGCCGCGCTGGCACACACTAAGGATAGGTGCGTCACGGTCGGCGGGCAGCGCCGAGTGGTCATGCGCGATCTCCGCGAGCGGCATGCTCACCGCTCCCGGGATGTGCGCCTCCGCGTATTCGTCCCTCGGCCGGACGTCCATCAGGAACGGCTTGCCGTTCTGCAGCTGCGCGCGGGCCGCATCGACGTCGATGGTGAGATCGGCGTTGCCCCGCACGTTCTCCACCATCTGATCGAGCAACGCGTTGCGCGGCGCCTTCGCCGGCCCCGCCGAGAGTCCGGGGAGATGCTTTACGACCGACGATGCGTACTTGAAGGCGCTGTCCGGAAAGATCACGACGACCATATTGCCCGGCTCGTCCGGCACGAGCTCGAACGCACCCCAGAGCGCCATGGCCGAGCTCGGCCCCGCGATGATGCTCTCTTCCCGATTCAAGCGGAGGCACAGCTCGAACGCGTCCTGGTTCTGGACCTCCACCAGCGCGTCGTACTCGTCGGGCACGAACAGCTGAGTCTGCTGAAGCTGGCGGAGACTGCGCACCCCCGGGATGTCATGCCCCTCGCTCGGGTGCACACCGAGCACTTGCACGGTCTCGCGCTGTTCCTTGAGAAACCGCCCCGTCCCCGTGATGGTGCCGCAGGTGCCGAGGCCGGCGACGAAATGCGTCACCTGCCCCTCCGTCTGGCGCCAGATCTCGGGACCCGTCGTCTTGTAGTGCGCTTCGGGATTTGCCTCGTTGACGTACTGGTTCAGCATGTGGAACTCAGGCCGATCGCCGATTTCCATCGCCTTTGCGATGGCCCCCTCCGGCGCGCCGGGCGCGGGGCACAAGGTATCGTCGAGCTCCAGCACGTCCGCGCCGAAGAACCTGAGCATGGTGCGCTTCTCGAGCGGGATCGCATTCGAAAGCGGGGTCGTCAGTGAGTAGCCCTTCGCATTGGCGATCATCGCCAGAGCCATGCCGGTGTTGCCCGACGTCGGCTCGACGAGCTGCTGATCCGCCTGGACCGTGCGACGCGCCTCGCCATCGGCCACCAGATTGGCCGCCACCCGGTCTTTGACCGCCCCGAACGGGTTGTACCACTCGAGCTTGGCGTAGACCTGCGTGTCCTGAAAGGGCGTCACCCGATTCAGGCGCACGAGGGGCGTCGGGTTGTCCGCGCTCGAGAGGAGCCCCAGAATCGAGTCGTACACGCGACGCGCATGAGCATCCATCGTCTTCGATCCTATATCAGGCGGGGCTTCTTACTTAGACGGGGCTTCGCCCCGAGCCCCACGCGGGCGCTCCGCGGGGACCCCGAGAGCCCCACTCCGCGCCCGCGAGGCGCGCCGTGCGCGCCTTGGCAGTGACCTCACCTGTCATAGCGGACTGCTAACATGCTCGGCGTGGAAGTCGTGTGGGTGCTCGTCGCGCTCGCCGTGGGGTTGGGGATTGGCGGCGCGACGGGATGGTCGGTGGCGCGCGCCCGCGCCGCACGCGAGGCGACCGATGCCGCGGCCACGATCGCGCGTCTCGCGGCCGAGATCCACGCCGAACGCTCCGCGTCGGATGCGCGGAAGACACTCCTCGAAGAGGCCGACACACGACTCCGCGACGTGTTCGCGAGCGTGTCGGCCGAGGCGCTCAGGGCCAATAACCAGTCGTTTCTCGATCTCGCCAGGGCGTCCCTCGGCAAATTCCAGCAGCAGGCCACCGCCGATCTCGAACGACGCGCCCAATCGCTCAGTCAGCTGGTCAAGCCAATCGAAGCCTCGCTCTCGAAGGTCGACGCAAAGCTCTCGGAGGTCGATAAGGACCGTGCCGGCTCCGAAGCGCGGCTCGACACGCAGCTCCGAACCCTGGCGACGGCCGCCGCGCATCTGGAACAAGCGCTGCGGACGCCCAACGTCCGAGGCGGGTGGGGGGAGATCCAGCTCCGTCGCGTCGTCGAGATGGCCGGCATGCTCAACCACTGCCATTTCGTCGAGAAGCGTGCCGCGACATCCGAGGACGGCCGGGTCATTCCGGACCTCATCATCCAGCTGCCCGGCGGCCGCCACATCATCGTCGACGCCAAAGTGCCGTACGTGGCCTATCGCGAGGCAGTCGAGGCGGAGGACGACCAGGTGCGGGTAGCCAGACTCAAGGATCACGCTCGTCAGGTCCGTGAGCACATCACGCAGCTCAGCAGCAAGCGGTACTGGGACCAATTCCAGCCCGCGCCGGAGTTCGTCTTCATGTTTCTGCCGGGCGAGGGGTACTTCAGCGCGGCACTCCAGCATGACCCGGGACTAATCGAATTCGGCGCAAACAAACGCGTCATTCCTGCCAGTCCGTTGACGCTCATCGCCCTGCTTCGTGCGGTCGCCTATGGATGGCAGCAGGAGCGAATGGCGGAGAACGCCGTGGCCATCAGCGGGCTCGGCCGCGACCTCTACGAGCGTCTCCGTCGCATGGCCGAGCATTTCGAGGAGCTCGGGAAAGGGCTGAACCGAGCCACCGAGGCCTACAACGGCGCCGTCGGGACGCTCGAACGGCGCGTGCTCGTCACGGCACGCCGATTCCGGGACCTCGGGGTCAGCGCGCCAGACGACATCGTCGAGCCGCCGCTCGTCGAGCGCACGCCACGCGGGCTCCAGGCTCCCGAAATGGCCGACCTGTTCGGCGGGCTCGACGAGGAGGACGATGCGGTCGACGTCGAGGAGGAGCCGCAGGAGGGCGGGCGAAGCCCCGTCTAGGGAGGCCGGCACCGGACCGCCGGCCAAGGCGCGCACGGCGCGCCTCGCGGGCACGGAGTGGGGCTCTCGGGGTCCCCGCGGAGCGCCCGCGGGGGTTCGGGGCGAAGCCCCGTCTAATAAGCGACCCGAAACCCGATGCTGTAAGAGTACGTATCCACGGGCACGCGGTGCCGCCGGGAGCACCGGAGCGCGCTGGGATCGGACGCGACCCACCCGCCACCGCGCACCACGCGAAACCGGCCATCGGACGGCCCGTGCGGGTTGCGCCGCGGCGACTGCGCGTAGTACGACTCGTCGTACCAGTCGGCGACCCACTCCCACACGTTGCCGGCCAGATCATGCAGCCCTTCCTGGTTGGGCGGATAGGAACCGACCGTCTTCGTACCGCGGGCGCGCTTGAGGCTGGGCGCGTCGAGATAGTTGGCTCGCGTTGTGTCGATGGCATCACCGGTCGGATACTCGGCCGTCCCGCTGCCGCGGGCCGCGCGCTCCCATTCCGCCTCGGTCGGCAGGCGTACCGGGTGCCCGGTGCCCTCGGCCAACCACTGGCAAAACGCCTCCGCGTCGTTCCAGCGGACCAGCGTCACGGGGTGGGTCCGGCGCTGGTTCGGCGGCCGTCCGTCGGACCAGACATAGCCCGCGCACATCTGCCGGAACGCCCGCTCACCGTCACGACCTCCGAGTGTGGCGATGAGCGGCAGCTCGTGCACCCCGGGCGCGTGACGGCTGGTGTCCCGGACGAACGCTTCGTACAGGGCGTTGGTAATCGGGTGGGCACTCAGGTGAAACGCATCGAGCTCGACGACGTGAGCGGGCCGTTCGTCGACACCGCCGCCGTCCGAGCCCATCGTGAAGAGCCCGGCGGGAATCCGCACCATCTTCGGCAGCGACGCGTGCGCTAACATACGAGGCTCCGCGAGTGGAGTGCGGATCGGACCACATTACCACTAGCAGAGCGGCGCGTTCGCCGTCCACACACGCCGCGCCGGACGTCCAGAACGGTCATGAAGATCACCCCCTTCGAGCTCGAACGCTGGCAGTCGGTCCACGAGCACCACGTCGAGATCAACCTGTCGGAGAGCGGCCTGGAGCCGTTGCGCGTGAGCGAGCTCCTCGGCGCGCGCGATGTCGAGGACGTGCTCAGCCAACCCCTCGCCTATACCCAGACGAACGGCACGGCCGAGCTCCGCAGCGCAATCGCCTCGCTCCATGCGGACGCCTCGTTGGACGACGTACTCGTCACCAGCGGTGGGGCCGAGGCGAACTTCCTCTCGTGCTGGCATCTGGTCGAGCGCGGCGACGACGTCGTGATGATGCATCCGAGCTACCTGCAGACCGGGCACGTGGCGACAGCTTTCGGGGCACGGGTCATGCCGTGGCGGCTGCGGGAGCATACGTCGGGCGGCGCGCCGCGCTGGGCTCCGGATCTCGACGAGCTCCGACGGCTCGTCACGAAGCGCACCAAGCTCGTCATCGTCTGCAATCCGAATAACCCGACAGGCGCGCGACTGACGGACGCCGAGTTGGACGAGGTGTGTGCAGTGGCCGACCGGCACGGCGCGTGGGTGCTATCGGACGAGATTTATCGCGGCGTCGAGCGCGACGGTCGATTGACCGCCTCGGCCTGGGGTCGATACGAGCGGGTCGTCGTCACATCCGGGCTGTCGAAGGCGTACGGGCTGCCCGGCCTCCGGATCGGCTGGGCGGTCGCGCCCGCGGCGCTCTGTCGAACGCTGTGGAGCCATCGCGACTTCACGACGATTGCCCCCGGGGCACTCGGTGATCGCCTGGCGCGGGTGGCCCTTGCGCCAGCCCGCCGAGCCCGCCTGCTCGCGCGCGCCCGGCGCCGCATCGCCGACAACTACCCCATCGTGTCTGACTGGGTCGCCCAAATGGGAGACCAGGTGACGCACGTGCCGCCGGAAGCGGGTGCCATCGCTTTCGTGGGCTATACGAGGGCCGTCGGATCGATGGAACTGGCCCAGCGACTTCGTGATAGCCACAGCGTGCTCATCGCGCCCGGCGCCCACTTCGGGCTCGAAGGCTACGTGCGAATCGGCTTCGGCCACGCACCGGACGCGCTGCGGACCGGCCTCGATCTGGTCGGTCGGCAGCTGGCTCACCCGCGAGCAGCGGCATCGGTCCATGCCCGGGACTGACGGCGCGGACCTTGTGCTGATTGGCCTCGGCGGCATGGCCAGACGCTTCTGGAGGCTGCTGAGAGACGAACGCCTTCGGCTTCCGGGTACGACGCGCGTCATTGGCATCGCCACGGCAACCCACGGCTGCGCACTCGCGGCGGGTGGACTCGACCCCGAGACCGCGAAGGTAGGGCCTCGCGACCCGCTGTCCGCGCGTCACGACCGGACGAGCGGGCCGCCTCCGGCCAGCGCGCTCGACCTCCTCGCGCGCCTCGCCCACCTCCGGACCGCCGGCCGAGAACGCCGCCGGCGACTAGTGGTGGTCGAGACCACCCCGCTCGGGCTGGACGGCGGTCAACCGGGCGTCGACCATGTGCGGGCCGCCATCGACGTCGGCGCCGACGTCATCACGGCCAACAAGGGACCGGCCGCGTTCGCGTATCGGGAGCTGCGAGACCTGGCATCGGCCGCCGGCGTCGCATTTCGGTTCGCGGGGGCCGTCCTCGATGGGCTCCCGCTCTTCAGCCTGATCCGCGAAACGCTTCCGGCGGCGGATCTCATCTCAATTCAACGAACTCCCTGACCGACACATGACCGACCAACCGACCGACTCGGCAAGCCCCACCCCCGGCGCGCTCGACGGCGTAACGGTGCTCGACCTGACCCGTATCCTCTCGGGTCCCTACTGCACGATGATGCTGGCCGACATGGGCGCCCGCGTGATCAAGATCGAGCAGCCCGGCAAGGGGGACGACACCCGCGCCTGGGGACCGCCGTTTCAACACGGCGAGAGCGCCTATTTCCTCAGCATCAACCGGAACAAGGAGAGCGTCACACTCGACCTGAAGCACCCCGACGGCCGCCGGGTGCTCGATGCGCTCATCGACCGCGCCGATGTGCTCGTCGAGAACTTCCGCCCGGGCACCCTGGATCGGATGGGTCTCGGGTACGCCGAGCTGTCCGCGAGGAAACCGGAGCTCGTCTACTGTTCCATCTCCGGTTTCGGTCAGACCGGGCCGCGGCGCCGGGAGCCCGGCTATGACGCGGTGATGCAGGGTGAGGGTGGCCTGATGAGCATTACCGGCGCGGCCGACGGGACGGCGTATCGGCTCGGGGTGGCGATCGCCGACATCTCCTCGGGCATGTTTGCCGCGTACGGGGTGGCGATGGCACTCCTCGCCCGCCATCACACGGGACGGGGCCAGCTTGTCGATGTCGGGATGCTCGACGCGGTGGCCGCGCTCCTGACCTACCAGGCCGGCATCTACTTCGCCACCGAGACCGCGCCGGGACGGCTCGGCAACCGGCACCCGACCATCGTGCCCTACGAAACGCTCGAGGCGGCCGACGGCGCCCTCGTCGTCGCGGTCGGCAACGACCAGCTGTGGCGCACCTTCTGCGAGGTGCTCGATCTCGCTGAGCTGGCGAACGATTCGCGCTTCGCCACCAACAAGGACCGGGTCACCGCGCACGACACGCTCCGACCGTTGCTCGCCGCACGGCTGCGTACACATCCCGCCGCACACTGGCTCGAACGGCTGAAAGCCGCCGGCGTCCCGTGCGGCGGTGTTCGCGACCTGGAGCAGGTGTTCACCGACCCACAGATCATCGAGCGCGCGATGGTGGTGGCGCTCCAGCACCCCATCGCCGGCGCGATCAGCGCGCTAGGGGTGCCGGTGAAGCTGGGCGCTACGCCAGGCTCGGTCCGCACGCCGCCACCGACGCTGGGACAGCACACGGCGCAGGTGCTCGGCGAGCTCGGGATCACGAGCGAGGACGTCGCGCGGTTCGAGGCCGAGGGAGCTATCTAGTGTCGTGTCTCGCAGATTCCTTGACCGAGTTTCCGGAGCGCGGCGCCCGGCTGACAAGGCGCGACGAGCGAGCATACAGGTCGTATGTGACCGAGGAGCAACGCCGGCAGGCGGGATGCCCCGCCCGGAAACTCTCAAGGAATCTGCGAGACACGACACTAGCATCCGCTGGTGAAAGTCGCGCTGCGCTATTCGGAGCGCGGGTCGGATTCGAGGACTGGGTGGGGATGCTGTCCGAGTTGCGCTCGCCGCGGCCGATGTTGTCGGCCGTCGAATCGAGGACACGGGCATCGATGCGGGCCGTGCCCCGAGATTGGAAGTGATAGCCACGACCGCCCAGGTCCCACCCTGATCTCGCACGCGCGTTCACCGCTCGATGAACGGCACCAACGCACAGATGACGAACTCGAGGAGCGTCGCCTCGTCGAGCTTGCCAATGGCGGGATGCTCGGCGACGACCTGCTCGTCGGCCAGCACGCGCCGACCCCACGTGCGGCTCACGCGGCCCATCATCGCGGGCAGCGTCCGGGTGGCGTCGAGCGCCAGCTCGATATAGTCGTCGCCCGAGGTCGCCCGGGAAATACGCACGGCGTCGGGCGGCGTCGACAGGCGGAACTCGAACCCCTCGGCCTTGAGCGCCGCGATCACCGTCTTACACAGGGGCGCCGCGACGCCCGACAGGACAGCCGCAGCCTCGTCCTCGGCCGTTGCCACCATCTGCCGGCGCACGACGGCCGCACCGCGCGCCTCCGCGATGGCGCGTGTGACCCGCCGCCGGATGTCCGCAGTGTTCATCTCACTCGAGTCGCGTCACATGCCTTCGGGCTCTAGAGAATATACGTCGAAGCTGATCGTCGCCCTCCCGACCGATGGATGACGGCGAGCCGGGACACGGCACGAAGCGAACAGAGGGGACGAAGATGACATCGGGCAACGCTGGGCCGCTCGCGCGGCGAGCTCCGATCTCTGTGGTGATGTTCCTGCTGCTGGCGCCGGTCGCGTTCGCTTGCCAGCAGGCCGACGGCCCGACGACCGCGTGGGGTCATCCCGATCTGCAAGGTGTCTGGAACAACAACACCAACGTGCCGCTGGAGCGGCCGGATACAGTCGCCGGCCGAGCGACGCTGACGGATGAAGAAGTGGCCGAACGACGACAAACGCGCTCCGACACGCTGTTCGCGCCAAGCGAAGGCAACACCGGCGGGCAACCCCGGTTAGGCCTCGCGAGGCGCCGTGCCGGCTTCGTAGATCCGGACCAGCTCGATCAGCTTGTAGCCCCGGGTCTGATACGGCGGAACGATACGCTGGGTGTGGAGGTACTGGATCATCCCCTCATCCGCGTAGTCGGGAGGCCCGAGATCCGCGTCGGCGGCCAGGTCGGCCTCGAGCCGTTCGAGCGTCATCAACTTCTCGGCCACGGTCCGCCGCACCGGGATGAGCCCCCACAATCGCCGCCGCTCCGCCCGGTCGCGCGTGACGAACTCCAGGTAGATCTCGTTGCTGATGAAGTTGTACTCGACCTCGGTGCGGGTCGACGGAGCGTCCTCGACGCGTAGCAGGCTGATCGACGCGTGACCGGAGAACCAGTCGACGAGCTGCTGCGTGAAGTCGCCCTCGCCCGACCACCCCTCGCGATCGATCACCATCGCGCGAGGATCCTATCCTAGCAGCCGGTGGTGAAAGTCCCGCTGCATTCGGTGAGACACGGGACTTTCACCACGGGGCTGCCAGCGTTCATCGCGTGCCGTACGTGATCGCCATCAGCCCGCCGAGAAGCGGCACCTGCCCCACGCTGGTGAAGCCGATCGCGCGCATGCGGTCGGCGACACCGCGGGCTCCCGGATACCGCTGCAGGGAGGCTGCAATGTATCGGTACGTGTCGGGGTCGCCGTGCAGGACGAGACCGAGGACCGATCCGACGACGGCCAGATACGCGAGGAAGACGCGCCGCATGACGACGTTCGCCGGGCGGTCGAAGTCCAGCGCCAACAGGCGCCCGCCGGGGCGAAGGACCCGCCACGCCTCCTCGAGCGCCACGTCGAGCACCGGCACGTTGCGCAACCCGTATCCCGTCGTCACGACATCGAACGTCGCTCCCGGGACCGGCAGCCTCATCATGTCGCCAACGATAAACGCGGGGATTGGACGCGAGCGAACGGGCGGGCGTTTGCCCGACGCCAGAACGATCATCTCCACCACGACATCGAGTCCGACGACCGACGCCCCTCGCGCCGCCAACGCATACGCGATGTCGCCGGTGCCGCACGCGAGATCAAGCGCCTTGATCGCGGTCCCCCGAGCGGCGACGGTCTGTTGACATGCGAGATCCGCGAGCGCGGCCTTCCAATGGCGATCGCGCCCGAACGATAGCAGCCGCGTGATCAGGTCGTACCGGTGCGCGATTGTCGCGAACAGCCGGCGGACGTATTGACGCTTGGATTCCGGAGTGTCGAACGCCGAGCGCAGCGAAGAGGCCACAGTTGGCGAGGCAGTTATACTGTCGCCCTGGTGGAAGTCAAGCCACGGCAACAGGATGCTGCCCTCTAGCACGGTTGAGAACTACCTCAAAGCCATCTATCAAGCGCAGATGGCCGATGAGGATCCCACGCGGCTGGTGCCGATGGGCCAGCTCGCGAGCGCGTTGCATGTCGTGCCGGGCACGGCGACGACCATGATCAAGGCGCTCTCAGAGTCCGGGCTCGTCAAGTACGAACCCTACGCGGGGGTCCGGCTCACCGCCGCCGGCGAGAAGCTCGCCGCGCTCGTGCTGCGTCGCCATCGTCTGATGGAGCTGTTCCTGGTCAAAGTAGTCGGGATGAGCTGGGCGGAGGTCCATGACGAGGCCGAGCGTCTGGAACACGCCGCCTCGGACGCGTTGATCGACCGCATCGACGCCATGCTGGGGCGGCCGTCAGTCGACCCCCACGGCGATCCCATCCCCGACCCTGACGGGTCGGTGGTCACGCCACGCTATCAGACGCTCCTCACCTGCCCACTCGATACCCCGGTCGTGTTGACCCGTGTCGCCGACCAGGACACCGAGTTCCTGCGCTTCCTGGAGAACAGCGAGCTGAAACCCGGGCAGGCGATCCGAGTCGAGACACGCGACTCGGCGGCCGACCACGTGCTGGTGCGCGGCAAAGGTAACCGGACGATCGTGATCGGAATGCGCGCGGCCGCCAAGTTACTCGTCGCGCCGGCCTAGCGCGAAGCCCCGTCTCGGGAGGCCGGTCGCTAGATTGGCGGCCAGGGCGCGCACGGCGCGCCCCGCGGCCGCGGAGTGGGGCTCTCGGGGTCCCCACGCAGCGGCCAGCGTCGGGTTCGGGGCGAAGCCCCGTCTTACAATGACGCCAGAAACGCGATCAGGGCCGCGTGGTCGTCGGGTGACAGTGCGTCGAACCCGTCCCGCGCCGGCGCGGCCTCGCCCGCGTGCCGGCGGATGGCCTCGGCGACTGTCGCCGCGCTGCCGTCGTGCAACAGCGGCCGGCGATGCCGCAGCCCCCAGAGTGCCGGCGTGCGCATCTCCTCCGGCTCTCCACCCGCTTGACGAATGCCGTCTCCGGTGCCGGCGTCGTGGAGGAGCAGGTCGGAAAACAGCGGCACCGGTCGCCGGTCGAAGAGGGGGTTCACGCTCGGCCCGGTGACCAACGACGGCAGGTGACAGGCCGTGCACCCGATGGCGGCGAACACCTGCTGCCCGAGGGTGACCTCAGGCGTGATCGGCCCGCGCGCCGGTGGCGCGAGAAACCTCATGAACGACTCGAAGTTGTCGATGCCGCGCCGCCCGGTCCCGAGCTCGGGAATGTCTTCGGGGTCGGGGACGGCGTCGCACAGCCGCAGCAGCTCGTCCGGGATGTCGAACGTCAGCTCCTCCGGAAAGAGGTCGTTCGTGATCCCCATCTCGTTGCGATAGGCGTCGCCGCTGAAGTCGAGCAACGTCGCGATTTGCCCCTTCCAGCCGAATCGCCCCACGCGTTCATCGCCGGTCGCCAGGTCGACAACCATCGGCGCACGCCCGCTGATGCCGTCGCGGTCGAGGTCGAGCGGGTCGGCGAGCGCCAGCAACGTCTCGTCCGTGATCGCCTCGACGAGACCGGCGCCGAACAGCGGAATCGGCACTCGTCTCGCGATGACGTTGGCCTCCGGGGGGATGACCGACTGGCAGCCGTGCGTGGGAATCGAGAAGAGCTGAAACAACGAGCCGCGGGATGAATCCATGTCACGGAACGAGCCGTCAGGGTCGCGTATCCCCGCCCGGACCGTGGTCACGGGGGCGATCCCCCCGATCGCCGGGACATTGTGGCACCCGGCGCAACTCGTGTTGTTGTAGGCCGGGCCCAGTCCCTCCTCCGCGTCCTCGACCTCGAGAAAATCCTCGAGGCCGAGCGCGAACTCCTCGAACTCCGATGGCGTGACGCCCGGGAGCGGCTCGCCAGGAAGGACGGGCCGCTGCGCCGTCAGCTCGGCCGTGGCCGCAAGCATCCCCGCTATCCCGAGCGCGGTGGCAACCCAGCGCGACCGCGCGCGCAGTGGACGTGTCACGCCAATCACTCCCCGGCTCCGACCACGACGATCGCGCCACGCATGAAATTGTGTCCGGCACCGCACAACCGCGAGCATTCGAACTCGTAGCGTCCGACCTCGCGCGCCTCGAACATGACCACGGCCTCACCCTGGCGCCGCTTCGGCACCGCGATGTCGATCCCGCCACCGACGATTCGAAAGCCATGCATGGTGTCGTCGCTGCGCACACGCAGCTCGACCGTCGCGCCGACGGGCACACGCACCTCGGATGGCGTGAAGCTGAAGCGCTCGGCGAGAATCGAGACAACCTCTCGTCCCCGATCCTGCGCCGCCACCCGGGAGCCGACACTCGCGCCCACCCCGAGAAGGACCAGGGCCATGGCGGCACAACGTGCCATCGACGCGGCAGGACAGCACCGGTTGAACATCGGCATCAGAACCACCACCCCAGACCAAGATTGAGCGAATTGGGTGCCACGATGACATCGCTTTGGTTGCGGAGGAACGTGTAATCGACCTTGACGGCCACGTCGGGATCGGGGAAGTAGGTCACGCCGAAGATCCAGGCATCGCGGTCGAACTCGCGAAGCGGCTGAAAGCCCGCCGGCATACGGTACTGGGTGTCGAAATTCTCGTAGCGAACGAACACCGCCACCTCGCGCGGGGCCGGCCGTGGCACCACGAAATACGAACCCTCGAGATAGAACCCGCGCATCTGCTCGGCCGCGTTCGGGCTGACACCCACGGTGCGCAGCACCGCGCGGTTCAGCTCACCCATACCGTCGAGAAAGACGTGCGCGTACTGGCCGCGGATACCGAGTTCGCCGTGGCGATATCGGCCGTCGACCTCGGCCAGTGTGACGCTCGAGTCGACCCGCGGGAAGCCAAACCCGGTGTCACCGCTCCAGAAGCTCGCGCCCAGCACGAGCCCGGGGGTGCCGACATACTCGAGCCGCCCGGTGCCGGCGATGTTCCTGGCGTTCGACTCCGCACCCTTCTGCCGGCCGTCGCGCAGCCCCTCTTCCGCGCTGAACCCCGATGCGTCGAGCGTCTCCATGGCGTAGGCGCGGTAGCGAAACCCGGCGCCGATCTCCCCGTGTATGCCGGCCCCGGCACCGAACCAGGTCGTCGGGACGATGACGGTATCGACGGCGGGACGCTCGACACCGTGAAAGACCGGCGGTTCGTGGCGCTCGTTGATGATGCCGATAGGGGCCAGCACCATGCCGGCGCGGGCGTTGAAGGGCCGGCTGATCAAGAAATCGACGTAGGCCTGCTCGAGCTCCAGCTCGCCATCGGTCTCACTCGACACGACCGCGTGCTCGAGCTCCAGCTCCGACACAAACCGGATGCGATCGGAGAAGCTGTGGGCGAACAAGAGTACGAACCGATGAAAGTCGAGCACGGCATCGCCGTGCTGAGCCCTGTTGATATGGAAATCCATGTAGCCCGAGATCGGACCGGTCCGGGGCGGAGCCGGCGGCGCGCCGGTCTCCTGCGACGACCGCGCCTCGGTGGTGCCGCGCGGTGTCCCGGCAGGTGTCCGGCGCCGTCCCGACGAGAGCCGCACGGCGTCGGCCCGCCAGGCGTCGGTGATCTGACGCATCTGTACCTTCCACTGGGGCGTGTCGGTGCGCGCGGCCGCAATCGCGAACTGCGTGGCGGAGTCAGAGGCGACCCCGTCCTGACCGAGCACACTCGCCCCACTGCCGAAGAGGAGGGCCATCGTGATTTTGCTAACTAGAAGTCGTGATTTCGCGTAACGCATATTTGTCTTTTGATGATTCAAAATCCTAGAGGTAAAGTCAAGTCCTGAGTGGGGACGCGCCTCGTATTGATCCCGTTTCAGGCGGTGTGCGGGTGTTAGCTGTCGACAGGTGCAGCGAGGGGTCGGGCAAGATCCGCGCGTCCCGAGTCCGTGCTGGCGGGCCCGTAGGTGGCGAACGACGTCGGCGTTTCCCAGACGGTGACGCGAAGGACGGGAAACCCTTCCGCCCGCGTGCGCTCGAAGATGAGGCGCGCGATGTGCTCGACCGTCGGGTTGTGCTCGCTGACGAACACCGGTTCGCCGAGCGCTCGGAGCGGTTCCAGTAGCGGGTCGTCACGCCGCAAGATCATCCGATGGTCGAGCTCGCGGTCGATCCACCCCTTGATGACACGTTTGATCTCACCGAAGTCACAGACCATCTGCCGATCGTCGAGCGCCTCTGCCCGCACTTCGACCTCGGCGACCGCGTTGTGCCCGTGCGGGTGCTTACAGATCCCGTCGTAGTCGAGAAGCCGGTGACCGTAGCAGAAGTCGATGCGCTTGGTGACTGAGTACATTCGTACCGGGCTCAGGGCTTAGGACTCAGGGCCTAGGGCTTTGGGGCTGGAGCCGGCCTTGAGCCATAAGCCATAAGCCATAAGCCTGTCGTACATTACGATCCCCCGATGGTAGTCGACGCTTCAAAAACCGG
The DNA here is from genome assembly GCA_965197395.1 of Vicinamibacterales bacterium. Taxonomy (GTDB): domain Bacteria; phylum Acidobacteriota; class Vicinamibacteria; order Vicinamibacterales; family UBA8438; genus CAZYFH01. The sequence goes on from OZ240205.1 coordinate 716,286, forward strand.
TCAAGACGCGACCACCGCGGTTCTCTGTTCCGGTGGGCTCGACAGCGCCGTCCTGGTTGCCAGCGAGCACGCGCGCCTCGAGGGTGCGGGACACGTGCAGCCCGTCTACGTCAGCAGCGGTCTGGCGTGGGAGTCCTCGGAACGCGACACGGTGCCTCGGTTGATGTCGGCTCCCGTGTTTGCGGGTGTCGCGCCGCTCTCCTACCTCGAGTGCCCGATCGCCGACGCGTATCCGGCCACCCACTGGGCGCTGCGCGGCGCCGCGCCGGGGTACGACACGCCGGATGAGGACGTCTACCTCATCGGACGCAACGTCCTGCTGCTCGCCAAGGTCTCGGCCTACTGCGCGATCAACGGAATCACGCGCATCGCGCTCGGCCCGCTGGCTGGCAACCCGTTTCCCGATGCAAGCTCCGAGTTCTTTGACGCGATGGAACGGGCGCTCTCTCGCGGACTTGCCCACGAGATCCGGATCGTGGCGCCGTTCGGTGCATTGGGGAAGGCGGATGTCGTGACGCTGGGTCGCACGCTGGGCGTGCCCTTCGAGCTCACGATGTCCTGCATGAGCCCGGTGCCGCGCCAACGCTCAGGGGTCGCGCACTGCGGCCGCTGCAGCAAGTGCCGCGAGCGCCTGCAGGCGTTCGATGCGGCGGGGCTGGCGGATCCGGCCCACTACGCGTTCAGACCGAGGGATGTGCGGACCGGCGCCTGAGCTCGGGGCGAAGCCCCGTCTCGTGAGGCCGTCATGGGACGCACGACGAACACTTCGCCAAGACCGTGGGGAACGGCCAAGGCGCGCACGGCGCGCCTCGCGGGCGCGGAGTGGGGCTACCAACCCATGGCGCACGTGCGACTGCATTCGACCGTCGATGCATCCCGGCGCGCGGCGGTGCTCGTCAGTCACAGACGCCCGGTCTGCTCCCTCCTCGCGCCTTGCGCGCCAGGCGCCTCGCCGGTCTCGGTGCGACGCGGACGTGCACCATCGGCTGGTTGGGGTCCCCGCGGAGCGTCCGCGTGGGGTCCGGGGCGAAGCCCCGTCTAACCGTTATGACTCCTCTATGCGAATGGTGCCTTCGCCCGACCGCACGCGCAGCGTGTGGCCGCCATCACCGATGGTGTATCGCAACGTCCCCTCGGCGCCTGCGCCGCCACCGAAGGCGCCGGCGACCCGCACGCGCCCATCCTGCGTGCGCGCATCGAGGTCGGCGCTGAACCCGGCGGGTAGGGCAAGGGTCACCCGACCATCGTCGGTCTCGATGTCCCAGTCGGCAGCCATCGCGCTGTCGCGCGTGACCCCGACGCTCACCCGACCGTCGTCGGTGCGCAAGCGCACGCCGTTCAGCCGGCCGGACACTTCGAGTGACCCATCGTCCGTACGCGCGTCGACGCGACCGTCGACCTCCTCCAGGTAGACCGACCCGTCATCGGTCTCGGCCGTCACGGCACCCACGAGCCCGAAGCCGCGGATGCGCCCGTCGTTGGTGCGGAGCTCGATCACACCCTTGACGTTGGGCCGTCCGCCACACGTGCGACCGGAGGATCCTACGGATCTGACCCGCCGGGCGGACACCAGTCTGGATGGATATCGAGCTTTCGCCCGGCGAGTGGGGCGACGCCGTTGACCGGATCAGTCCGGTGGTCGCCGGTCCGGAAGAACGCCCGATCGACTCGAGCGAGCTCGATGGTGAGCCCACGCTCGTTGGGGGCCGCGAGGATGATCACGCCGCCGCTCTCGACTATCGGGAATCGACGCGCGTCGAGAAAATCGCGATCAAGGCTGATCAAGGTCCGGTGGAGCTGGCGCGCGAGCCTGTAGTGCTCGGTGTCGGCCGCACGCCGAAGTTCGTCATGCTCGACGACGGCAAGCACGTTCCACCTCAGCCGCCGGCGCATGAACCGAACCACGCCAGCCGGCATGTTGGCGTCGGCGTAGATGCGCGGCTCCCCGGTGAGGCGCTCAACGTGCGGGCCGAGCTCCGAGGCCAGCGTCCCCATCAGTCCCTGGCGTGCCTGTCGAACGTCCCTCCGCGCCCGCGGCCTCCCGCGCCTGGCGCTCGAGCTCCGCAAGCAGCTCGCCCCGGCGGTGCACAAGCGCCTTCCGTTCGCGCCGGGCATGCTCGGAGCCAACGGCATATTCGCAAAACAGGGGAAACGCAATCGTCGAATCACAATACGCCACGACCGTGTCCGGCAGGACAGCGGGGTTCACCTTGCCCCAACTGACGGCCTCGGCCGGCGTCGCGCCAGAGAGCCCGCCCCAGACGACCTGGTCGGTGGTGATCTGGATGAAAAAGTCGTTGCCACCCTTGGGAATGCCGTAGACCTCCCAGAGCGTTGGCTGCCCCTGCAAGTAGAAGTTCTTGGGGGAGCCGCCACCCAGAATGACACACCCGTTTTTCTCGCCAGCCAGCACGATGGCGCAGACCTCGTTGACGTCCCTGCTCGGATCGATCATGAAGCGACTTCGGTTGATCAGCTCGTGATAGGCGATGTTCATGCCGATTGAGCTGTCGCCGGGCGACGAGGTGTAGATCGGGACACCGGCCACTGCGGCCTTGGCGACGACGGAGTGCTCATCACAGCCAGGCTTGTGATCGAGCAGGTCGCACCCCAGCCTGTAGTGGAATTCTGCGCTCGACATCGGTCCATCGAGCCTGCCCCGAACCAGGAACTCCCGAACGTAGGCGTCGGTCTCGAGCAACACGGTCGCGGGAAACAGCACGTCATAGATACGGATGACGCCCGCATCGTGGAGTTCCACGTCGTCGAGGAACGGCGAGCCGCGATGCAACGTGAAGTTCAGCGCGTAGTGCAGGTCGTGATACAGGTTGGCGCCGGTGCTGATGACGAAGTCGATCAGCCCGCGATCCATCAACTCGATGACGCAGCCGCCGAGACCGGCCGGCGTCAACGCGCCCGCCATCGTCAGCCCGATCGTCGTCTCGTGCGATGGGTCGAGCATGCGATCACTGAAGACGCGGCAGGCCTCGGAGAGACGCCCGGCATTGAAGGCCTGGAAGCCGTCGTCGATGAGCCGCCGGATGTCGGCACTCCCTCGCGGTCGGTAGTAGTGAATCGGGTCGCCGGTCAAGAAGCCCGGGTCATCGCGACCTGAGGCTCCCGGGCTTCGATGGGGCACAAGGGCCTAACTCTAGCATCCAGCATCCACGGAGCGTTTGCGTTATGTGACACGATGGGCGTATAAAGAACTTAACGGACGAAGTTCTGACGATGTACTTTTTCGTGACACTGGCATTTCGGGGTACGATGCCGGCAGGGGCTCATGTCGAGACACGTCGACTGCCGTGCACTCATGGGGAATTGCTGAATCCAGGATAGGACATCACCGTTGGCAAGGCCACGCGACCCCGCGTCTGAGGAATCCGAGCTGCAAGGGCGCTTCCAAACGCTCGTGCTCTCGCCGCTCCGACAGGGACTGATCCGCTTCTTCCACGCTCGACCCCACGAATCCTTCGATACCGAAGCGTTGATGCAGACCTTTGGACGGCTCGAGCTCGATATTGACAACTGCATGCGGGAGTTGGTGGCGTGGGGGGTCGCAGAGCGCGCCCCGGGGTCCCCGCCGCGATACCGCGCGGCGCTACCGAAGGACCCGGAGCCGCAGCGGCTGGTCATCGGCTTTCTGGAGCAGCGAGCCGCGGTCGGTCGCGAGGACAAGTCCCCAGCCGTCCAGCGCTTCCGCGAAATGATCGGCCGCGACGAAAAGATGTTGGTCGTCTTCGAGTGGATCCGAACCGCGGCGAAGTCGGACATCTCGGTGTTGATCCTCGGCCCGACCGGCTCGGGAAAGGAAGTCGTCGCGCGGATGATTCACGAGCTGAGCCGACGCACCTCTGGGCGGTTCCAGGCGGTCAACTGCGCGGCGCTGCCAGACACGTTGTTCGAATCGGAGCTCTTTGGCTACGAGAAGGGCGCCTTTACCGGTGCGAGCGACCGCAAGCTCGGGCGCATCGAGCTCGCCAACAACGGCACGCTGTTCCTCGACGAGATCGGCGATCTATCGGTCGTGGCCCAGGCCAAGCTCCTGCGTGTGCTCGAGGAGCGGCGGCTCGAGCGCCTGGGCGGCCACCAGAGTATCGACGTCAACTTCAGGCTCATCTCGGCCACCAACCGGCCGCTGGAGCAGTTCGTGCGGGACGGCCGTTTTCGCGAGGACCTCTACTACCGCGTCAACGCGTTCTCGATCCGCCTGCCGTCCCTCCATGAACGGGGCTCGGATATCGCGTTGCTGGCCCACCGCCTGCTCGCACGGTATTGCGCGTCGAACGGCTTGCCCGTCGACAGCAAGGAGTTCGACCCGGCGGCGCTCGATCTGCTCTGTTCCTATCACTGGCCGGGAAACATCCGAGAGCTCGAGAGCACGGTCTCCCGCGGGGCGCTCTCGGCCCCGGGCACGACCATTCGCCCGACCGACATCCACTTCCTCCACGCCACGGCCGATCCCCCTGAGCCGGCGCCCGAGCGACTGTCGTCATTGCGCGAGGCGGAGCGCGCGCACATCGTTCGCGTGCTCGACGAAGTGGGGTGGAACAAGAAGCAGGCGGCGAAGGTGTTGGAGATCAGCCGCGGCACGTTGTATCGCAAGATCCTCGATTACAGCCTCGAGCCTGGCGACGGCACACCCGCCCGCGCGGAGGCGCCTCCCAGGAGAGACGGAGCCGCGCGCTGGTGATATCCGCACTGGTGGTCGGCGCGTTGCTCGTCCTCGGCGTGGTGTGGGCGCTCGTCGCCGCGTCGGCCGGCGCATCCGGGTTCGCGCTGGCGGCCGTGACCATGTTGCTCACCATGGTCGGCGTTCTGGGACCGCGCTACGTCCGTCGCCGCGCAGCCGCCGACCTCACACAAGCGCCGGATCCCCACCTCGCCACGATCGAAGCGCTCGCGATGGCCATCGAAGCGCGCGAAGACGCGACGCCGGCGCACGCCCGACGCGTGCAGGCGTATGCGGTAGCACTGGCGGAAGCGGTCGGGTTGACGGGGGCGGACGTACAGGCCGTGCGGCTCGGCGCGCTGCTGCACGATATCGGCATGCTCGCAGTGCCCGAGCACATCTTGTCGAAGCCGGCGCCCCTGACGGACGCCGAGTTCGACACGGTTCGGCAGCATCCCCGTGTCGGCGCCGACCTGCTGCGGGACATCCCGTTCCCGCAGCCGGTGGCGCCCCTGGTCCGGAGCCACCACGAGCGATGGGATGGACGCGGCTACCCAGACGGATTGAGCGGCGATGCGATTCCCATCGGGGCGCGGATCCTCGGTGTAGCCGAGATGTACGACGCGCTGACCAGCGACAGGCCGTATCACAAGGCGATGTCCCGCGAGGCGGCCGTCCAGTTGCTCCAGCAGGAAGCGGGCACTGGCATCGACCCGTCGCTCGTCGAGCGGTTCGTGCAGATTCTGCCGGGGATCGATCCGCGTGCCTCCGGCGGTCACAACACGCCGCCGGCCACGGACCCGCGGCCGAATCCTGCGGCCGACGCACCGGTTTACGGAGCCATCACCGAGGCGCACCAGGAAGTGTCCGCACTCTACGAACTCGCGCGCTCGCTCGGCACGAGTCTCGGAGTCTCTGAAAGCATGACGCTGATCGCGGCCAAGCTGAAGCGGCTCGTCCCGTACTCGTGCTGCGCGCTGTTTCTGCAGGACGCCGACGGCGAGCGCCTGCGGTGCCGCTTCGTTTCCGGCACCGACGCGAGCGTCATCCAGCAGGTCACGCTGAAGGTCGGCGAGGGGCTGTCCGGTTGGGTCGCACGGGCTCGCAAACCCCTGGTCAACGCCAGCCCGCATCTGGATACGCCGGCCGCGACATCGCTGCGATCGGCCCTCGTGACACCGTTAATGTTTCGGAACCGGTTCATCGGCACACTGGCGCTGTATCACGGGGAGGCCGATTTCTACAACGACGCACACAGTCGCCTGGCCGAGCGTGTGGCCGGCCAGATTGCGGCGGTCATTGCGAACTCGCTGCTGTTCGATCAAGCGCAGGAGGACTCGCTGACCGATCCGCTCACGGCGCTTCCGAACACCCGCTCGCTCTTCATGCACCTGACCCGTGAGCTAGCGCGGTCGAAGCGGCTGCGCACGCAGCTCGCCCTTCTCGTCATCGACCTCGATAACTTCAAGCTGATCAACGACCGTCATGGGCACCATCGCGGCGACCGCGCGTTGTGTGAGGTCGCACGCGTGCTCCGCACCGCGATACGACCGTACGACATCTGCGTTCGTTACGCGGGGGACGAGTTCATTTTGGTGCTGTCGGGCTGCTCCGACGCCGAAGCGCACCGCAAGCGACGGGATCTACAGCTCGCCATTGGCGAGACCACCATCGAAACCGGACCGGACTCCACCGTGCGACTGAGCGCCAGCGTCGGTGTGGGCATGTACCCGGCGGACGGGGACGCATACGAGACGTTGCTCGCCGCAGCGGACCGCCGCATGTATCAGGACAAGACGCGCCAGAAACACCGCGCCACCGGGCTCCACTTGCTGGATGACAAGACATACACGGACGAGGAGTTGAGCGACTCAGCCTCCGGGGTGCTCTAGCTCGCCGGATGCAGTCGTAGGTCTTAGGTCCTAGCTCCTAGGAGCCCGTCGGGCCACAGACCGCTGTTCCCATGGCAGGCACTCGCGCGACGACCCGCCGCGCACGCGGCACCCTGCTCCGGTTCGCGTTCAGCCGTCCCCACGCGCTCGCCGCCGGTCTCGTGCTGAGCGGTCCGGCGGTGTGGATCACGATCGCTGACTACGCCTGGGAGAACTGGCTGTCGGACGGCCTCACACTCGTGCTCGGCGCAACCGGCATGGCGTTGATGGTCATCGCGATCAGCGGACGCCGTCCCGACTGGGTCGACCCTGACTAAGTGGTCCGAACAGGGCCACTAAGGCACTACCCGAAGCGTCGAGCGCACGTCGCGGACGTCGTCAACCGCGCGGGCCAGCGTCACGGCGCGCGTCGCGGCGCCGGCGGAATCGACTTCGCCGGACAACATGACGACCCCGTTGAAGGTGTCGACCTGGAATCGAAAGCGACCGACCTCGGGGTCATTGACGAGCGCTGTGATCACGCGCGCTGTGATGGTACCGTCGCCCGTCCCCTCCCGAATCGAGCGGCTGCAGGCCATGGTCGAGGCGACGGCGACACCGACGACGATGAACCAGGCGGCGAGTCGGCTGCTTCTCCCGCCCACGCGCCGTCGCTTCGCGGTCCGTGGCGACCGTCCACGTCGCACCGAGACCGGTAGGCGGGATGCATGGCCGGTCGAATGCAGCGGCACTTTCACCACGGGTTGCTACATGCCGGTGACGCTGTATCCACCGTCGACCTGGAGAATTTCGCCGGTCACGCCCCGGCTCCCCGCACCGAGTAGAAACGCCGCGGCGTCGCCCACTTCACCGGCGTCGACCGCGCGACCGAGGGGGGCGCGTTCACGATGGTGTTGGAGGATGTGCGCGAACCCCGGGATCCCCGAGGCGGCGAGCGTCTTGATGGGCCCCGCCGACAGCGCATTGACTCGGATGTTGGCCGGCCCCAGATCGACGGCGAGGTATCGCACCGTGGCTTCGAGCGCGGCCTTCGAGACCCCCATGAGGTTGTAATGCGGAAACACCCGCTCGCTGCCAAGATGGGTCAGTGTGAGGATGCTCCCGCCGCCTCGCTGCTCCATGAGCGGTGCCACACCGCGCGCGAGCGCGATTAACGAGTACGCGCTGATGTTCATCGACAGCGCGAAGTCGTCACGCGACGTGCGTAGGAACGGCTCCGACATCGCCTCGCGCGACGCGAAGGCCACGGCATGGACGAGAAAGTCGAGGCCCTCGTGCTCGTCGCCGACCCTCGACACCAGCGCGGTGACCTCGTCGTCGTTGGTCACGTCACACGGCGCGATGTGGCACGGACGGGTCAGGGTCTCGGCGAGCGCGCGCGCATTGCGTTCGAATCGCTCGGTGGCGTAGCTGAGCGTCAGACTGGCGCCGGCAGCATCGGCGGCCTTCGCAATGGCCCACGCGATCGATCGTTTGTTCGCGACGCCAACCACCAGGCCGTGCGTGCCTGCCAGGTATCCCATGCCGCACGACTACCGCGAGCGACCCCGGTTACGGCGCGAAGAGGACGTCCGCGACCGGCCCCCTTGATTGCCGTCCGGACGCGGCGCCTGGTTGCCCGATCGTCCGTTCGACCCCGGCTGACCGCCGGCGGACTGCCCGTCCTTGAACGACCGCGATTGGCCGCCCCGACGACTGCCCTTCTTTCCGAAGCCGTCCCGGTCGCGCCCACGACCGTTGCCGGAGAACTCACGCGAGCCGGACTTTCCGCGGGCCTGACCGCCACGCTGTTGCTCGTGCATCGTGAACACCGGCGGCTCGCGCGGGATGGGTGGTGTCCCCGCCGGGTGTGTCAACGTTGCCCGGATCAACGGGCGTCGCACGGGTCCATCGCCCCCGCCGGCGGGTCCATCGCCCCCTCCGGCGGGTCCATCGCCCCCGCCGGGCCGCTCCGTGGAAGCCGACACCGCCTCGCCCGGAGTCCCCGGGTGCGGGTGTTCGGTTTCGCAGGTCTGACAGCGTGTCACGCTGACAGCGTCGCTATCGGAGTCGACGGCGACCACGGTGTGTGCCGTCACCTCGGCGTCACGCGGACAGTAGTCGTCCAGAGTGTCGCCCACGCGAGCCCGGCGCTGCTGCATCAAGATCTCCCGAACGATCGGTACATGTGCCTACGCTGGCACTGGAGGCGGGACCAAATTAAGTGAGTGCGTAGGAATTCTGAGCATAGCAGAGCGCGTACACGAGAGGCAACCGTGAACTCCAAGGTCACGCGGGTCACGGACCGCCGCGGGTGCCAGGGCCGAAGAGGACGCGCCCCGGTCGCGCGCCGGTATGACGGGTGTCATCAACCACGAGGACGCCGTTGACCAAGACGTGTGTCACCCCCTCCGCGTACTGGTGCGGATTCTCGAACGTGGCGCGGTCGCGGATTCGCTCAGCGTCCAGAATCACGATATCCGCGAAGTACCCGGCGCGCAGCAGGCCCCGATTGACGAGCCCGAGCCGCTGCGCGGTCGCGCTCGACATCTTGCGCACCGCGTCCTCAAGGGTGAGCACGCCACGCTCCCGCACGTAGCGGCCAAGCACACGAGCGAACGTACCGTATTCGCGGGGATGCGGGACACCCTCGCCCAGCACCGACACCCCGCCATCGGACCCGATGGCGGTCACGGGGTGGCGCATGATGCGCTCGACGTCCGTCTCGGTCATCGCGTGATAGATCGCCCGGGCGCCACCTCGCTCGATGATCTCCATCACGAGGTCCGCGGCGTTGGAAAGCGTCGGCTCGAGCCCGCGAGCGGTCGCAATGTCGGCCAACGATTGGCCCTCGAGCGACGGGTCCCATTCGCACAACCCGATCACGATGTTGTCGGGATCGCCGCCGCCACGGTCGCGATCGATCCGGTAGACGATCTCGGTCTTGATCCGCCGACGCGTCTCCGGATCGCTCAGCCGCGCGATCAAGTCCGCACGTCCGCCGTCCTGGGCCCACGCCGGCACGACGGCCGTGATCGACGTCTGGGATGCCGCGTAGGGGTACTGGTCGATCGTCACGTCGACGCCGCGTGCCCGCGCCGCGTCGACCAAGGCCAGGCTCTCGGAGCTGAGCCCCCAGGCGTCGCGGCCGATGGCCTTGTGGTGCGTCATCTGCACCGGGAGCCCGGCCTCCTCCCCGATGCGGATTGTCTCTCGGACCGAGTCCAGCAACCCCTGCGCCTCGTCTCGCATGTGCGAGATGTAGATGCCGCCGTGTGCGGCCGCCGCGCGCGCCAGCACAATGACCTCCTCGGTGCTGGAGAACGCACCTGGCACGTAGAACAACCCCGTCGACAGGCCAAGCGCGCCCTCCGCCATGGCTTGATCGACGAGCGCCGACATCTCGGACAGCTCGGCCGGCGTCGCTGTGCGGTCGTCGTCGCCGACGACGCGCGACCGGATCGTTCCCTGGCCGACGTAGACCGCCCAGTTGGGGCTGATTGCCAGCTCAGTCATCTGACGGAGGTGCTCACCGATCGGGAACGGCGAGCTGCCGTCGTTGCCTTCGGTCAGCGTCGTGACACCTTGCAGCAACGCGTTATCCGCCGTTGGGACGCTGGCGATGCCGCGTCGGGCGTGCGTGTGCGGATCGATGAATCCCGGCGCGACCACCAACCCGTCGGCCGCGATGACGTGTGGCGCCGACGCCTCGGTAAGGTCGCCGATCGACGCGATGCGGTCGCCCCGGACTCCCAGGTCGGCGCTGAACCAGGGATTCCCCGTCCCGTCGACGATGCGCCCACCTCGGATGATCAGATCGAATGTCAGAACGTCCTGGGCGTCGAGACGCCAGGCCGCGACCAGCAGCACCGCGACGAGCCACACACGGCGCCCGCCAAGACCTTGCGCCGTCATCGGTGGGCGCCGACCCACGCGTCGACGTCGCGACACGCGGCCGCGACGGCGTCTGGATGAGTGGATTGAGGCGTCCGGCGCGCCTCGGTGGACCGTCGACCCGTGATGCGCGCGCCGATCTCCGGTCCGAAGCGCTCGTCGTATGCGCGCCACTCCTCGGCGCTGAGCGACGCGAAGTCCCGGCCGTTGGCGATGAGATCGCGGACGATGGCGCCAACGACCTCATGCGCCCGACGGAACGGCACGCCCCGGCCCACTAGATAGTCGGCCACGTCGGTCGCGAGGAGCATCCCGGTCGCCGACGACTCGGTGCGCGCTGACCTCAGGTCGAGACTCTCGATCACCACGGTCGACGCTTGCGTCGACGACAGCACGGTGTGCTCGGCGTCGAACACCGCTTCCTTGTCTTCCTGTAGATCCTTGTTGTAGCCGCTCGGCAGCCCCTTCATCGTGGCGAGCCACCCGGTGAGATGTCCGATGGTCCGACCCGCCTTGCCACGGACGAGCTCGAGAGGGTCGGGGTTCTTTTTCTGTGGCATGAGGCTGCTCCCGGTGGCCACGCGATCGGCCAGCTCGAAGAAGCCGAACTCCTCGCTGCTGAACACGATGACATCCTCGGCCAGTCGGCTCAGATGCACCATGGTCAGGGCGCAGGCGTGCAGGAACGTCGAGACGAAATCGCGATCGGACGCGGCGTCCATGCTGTTCGCCACGACCCGCGAAAAGCCGAGCCGGCGTGCAAGCGCGGACGTGTCGATGTCGTAGCTCGTGCCGGCGACGGCGCCGGAACCGAGCGGGAGCGCGTCGGCCTCGTCCATGGCGGCGGTGAAGCGCGCGTGGTCGCGGCGCAACGCGGTCGCGTGTGCAAGAAAAAAGTGCGCCGCCAGCACGGGCTGAGCCCGCCGCAGGTGCGTGTACGCGGGCATGAGTGCGGATGCGGCCGCGGTCGCCTGCCGGGCGAGCGCGTGGACCAACTGGACCACGGCCTGCTGGAGCACCGGCACCCGCCGCCGCAGGTAGAGCCGTAGGTCGAGAGAGACCTGCTCGTTCCGCGACCGCCCGGTGTGCAGGCGCCGTCCGACGTCCCCCAGGCGCTCGACGAGCTGGCGCTCCACAAACGCGTGCACGTCTTCATCGGCGCCACCAACGAAACCGGGCTCGCGGCGACCGCGTTCACCGATGTCGCGTAGCGCCGCGGCGATGGCCGTCGCCTCGTCGTCGGACACAACCCCGGCAGCCGCGAGCGCTTCCGCCCACGCAAGGCTGCCCTCGACATCGTCCTCGAAGAGCTGCCGGTCGAACGACAGCGAGGCCTGGAACCGGAAAACACCCTCGTCAGGCGCGTCGGCGAACCGCCCGGACCAGAGATGGTGCTCGTCGGTCATCGCGTGGGCCGCGTCACTCGTCGTGCGACCCGCCGCCACCCGCGGGCGCGGCCGGGCCAGACACGGGAGCCGCCTCGATGAGCGGACGCGTGCGCGCCGCCGTCTCGACAGGCAGGCCCCAGAGCTTGATAAACCCCTCGGCGGCTTCGTGATCGAAGCGGTCTCCTTCGTCGTAGGTCGCCAGCGAGGTGTCGTAGAGCGCCGAGGGCGACTTGCGACCGACGACCCGGCAATCCCCTTTGAGCAGCTTCACGCGCACGGTGCCGGTCACTCGTTCCTGCACCTTGGCGGTGAACGCGTCGAGGGCCTCCCGGATCGGCGTGAACCACAGACCGTTGTAGACCAGATCGGCGTACGTCCGTCCGAGCTCGGTCTTGAGGCGTTCGAGGTCGCGCGGGAGGACGAGCGCCTCGAGCTCGCGATGGGCGGTGTGGAGCACGATGGCCGCAGGGGCCTCGTAAATCTCGCGGGACTTGATCCCGACGAGTCGGTTCTCGACCATGTCGATGCGTCCCACGCCGTGCGCGCCGGCGATCGTCTCGAGCGAGTTGATGAGCTCGGTGAGCGGCATCGCGACGCCGTTGACCTTGGACGGCACCCCGCGCTCGAATTCCACCTCGACGTAGGCGGGCACATCGGGTGCGTCGGCTGGCGACTTGGTCAAGGTATAGATATCCTCCGGTGGCTCCGTCCAGGGATCCTCCAGGACGCCACACTCGATCGAGCGCCCCCACAGATTGGTATCGGTGCTGTAGGGGCTCTCGACGGACGCGGGCACCGCGATGCCGTGTGTCCGGGCGTAGTCGAGCTCGTCCGGTCGAGTCATGCCCCAGACGCGCGCTGGAGCAACCACGGTGATCGACGGATTCAACGCGCGCGCCGACACGTCCATACGCACCTGGTCGTTGCCTTTACCGGTGCACCCGTGCGCGATCATGCCGGCATCCTCGATTTCAGCGATCTCGACCAGCTTCTTCGCAATCAGCGGCCGTCCGAGCGCCGTGGCCAGCGGGTACTTCTCCTCGTACATGGCGCCAGCCTGCAGCGCCGGCAGGATGTAGTCGCGCGCGAACTCCTCTCGAACGTCAACCACGTGTGCGCGGACGGCGCCGACGGCCAGCGCGCGCTCCCGTGCGTCATCGAGCTCCTTGCCCTGCCCGAGATCCATCGTGACCGCCACGATCTCGGCCGCGTATTTGTCGGCAAGCCACTTGACCGCCACCGACGTGTCGAGCCCGCCGGAATACGCCAACACGATACGTTTCATCGTCGTCTCCCCTTCGCAATCGGTTCCCTACGCCGCCCCGCCGGCCTGCCAGCCGCCGCTCACGACGCGCTCCGTGCCCACCCCTCGAACAGTCGCGTCATCTCGCGGCCGGCGCGCGCGTGGCGGGTGATGAGCAGGATCGTGTCGTCGCCGGCGACCGTGCCGACGACCTCTGGCAGTTCCGCGCGATCGATCGCTAGCGCCAGCGGCTGGGCCTGTCCCGGATCGGTTCTGAGCACGAGTAGCTGCTGCACCTGGTCGACGCGCTGGAGATACTCGGCGATGGCGCGCCGGACGGCGACGTCCGCGCGCTCGCGCCCACCAACGGTGGCGCCCGGACGCTCATAGGCGCCGTCGACCGCACGCTTGACGAGCTGCAACTCTTTGATGTCGCGGGAAATCGTTGCCTGCGTCGCGTGGAATCCACGCGCCCGCAGACGATGGCCGAGGTCATCCTGGCTGCAGATGGCCTGGTGCGCGACGAGCTCGAGGATGGCCGACTGTCGATACCGTTTCATGTCCACTCAGTTAGAGTGCATAAGTATACATGACCAAGGACGGTTCGGCAATGACCGATGAGACGCTAGAACACGTGTTTAGACGGCACAAACCCCTTGGGTCTCTATTGACGAAGACCCGGCGAGTATGTATAAGTAGTCATCTAAAGGCATAATAATACATGTCCAGGATCAGCATCGGCATCGCCGGCGCGACGGGCTACGGGGGGCAAGAGCTGCTGCGACTGGCGGCTCGCCATCCGCATGCCGTACCGACGGTCGCGATGGCGTCTGGAACGAGCGATGGGACACCGGAGCTGCCGGCCCTGACCGGCGTTTGGGACGGGCAGATCGAGCCCTTCTCACTCGACGCGTTGGCCGGCGCCGCCGACGTCGTGTTTCTCTGCCTCCCTGACTCGGCAAGCGCGGAGATCGGACCGGCGCTCGTCGCACGTGGCGCGCGCGTGTTCGACCTGTCGGGCGCGTTCCGTCTTCGGGACCCCGCGGCGCGCCAACGCTGGTACCCGGCGTCGCCAACCCTCGACACACCAGCGGTGTACGGTCTGCCGGAATGGAACCGGGCGGCGCTGGCGACGGCACACTTTGTCGCCTGTCCCGGGTGTTATCCGACGGCGGCGCTCCTGGCCCTCAAGCCGCTCATCGCGGCCGGCATCGTCGCCGGCGACGACGCGGAGGTCGACATCTATATCGACGCGAAGTCGGGCGTCTCCGGCGCCGGCAAGAAGCCGAGCGAGCGCACCCACTTCTCTGAGATACACGGCAGCATGGCCGCGTATGGTGTGTTTGCGCACAGGCACGCGGCGGAGATCGAACAGGAGCTCGGACGCCAGGTAACGTTCGTTCCGCACCTGGTGCCGCTCGACCGCGGCATCCTCGAGACCATCTACACACGCGTTCGCCCCGGGACGACGACCGCAGCGATTCACGCGGCGTTCGAGGCGGTGTACGGTGGGGCGCCGTTCGTCCGGCTCACCGGTAGCAGGTTGCCCGAGATCAAGCATGTCGCCCACACGAACTTCTGTGACATCGGCTGGCGGATCGACGGGCATCGACTGGTGCTGGTGAGCTGCTTGGACAATCTCGTCAAGGGTGCGGCAGGGCAGGCATTGCAGTGCTTCAATGTCGCGTTCGACCTGGACGAACGAGAGGGCCTCGTCTAGTGCCGAGGCGCCGGCGTCCGCGTCCCGTGGTGGTCAAGCTTGGCGGTGAGCTGCTCGAGGAACCAGCGCGACTTCGGCGGATGGCCCGATGCCTCGGGCGTGTGGCGGCGCGCGAACCGCTCGTCGTCGTGCATGGAGGCGGGCGCGAGGTCGATGCCGACATGGCGCGCCTTGGGATACCAAAGCGATCGGTCGACGGCCTGCGCATCACGGACGCGGCGACGCTCGACGTGGTCGTCGGCATACTGGCGGGGCGCGTGAATACGCGTCTGGTCGCGGCGCTCGGCGCCGCCGGCACGAGCGCCGTGGGGTTGACCGGGGCCGATGGCCGGCTGGTGCGCGTCCGGCGGGAGCGACACTATCGCGCGGCAAGCGGCGAGCGCCTCGACCTTGGCTTCGTTGGTCGGCCGGTCGGGAAAGGGCGCCCGGCGCTCCTCACCCAGCTCTGCACCGCCGGGCACGTGCCTGTCATCGCGAGCATCGGCGCGAGCGCGACGGGGCAGCTGTTCAATGTGAACGCCGACACGCTCGCCGGCGAGCTGGCGACGCGGCTGGACGCCACGCGTCTCATCATCGCCGGCGCCACCGCTGGGGTCCTGGACGCCGCAGGCCGGACGATTCCCTCGGTGGACGACGCGGCGATCGACGCCTTGATCACCGGTGGGCAAGCGAGCGCGGGCATGATCGCGAAGCTCCTGGCCTGTCGCGCGGCTCGACGCGGCGGCGTGAACGCGGTGGCAATCGTCGATGGTCGCCGTGCGACGTTGGATCCATCGGGCGGCACGGCCGTTGCCGCGAGGCGCCGATCGGGCGGCACGGCCGTTGCCGCGAGGCGCCGATAGCGGCGAGCGAGCTAATGACGACACGCGCTGACGATGTGTTCGCCGCCGAGGCACGCCATGTCCTGCAGGTCTACAAGCGCATCCGGGTGGTGCTGGTCAGCGGCAAGGGATCCCGCGTCGTCGACGCTGACGGCCGCGAGTACCTCGACCTCCTCTCGGGCATCGGCGTGGCATCGCTCGGTCACGCGCACGCCGGGCTTGCCGAGGTCATCGCGGCCCAGGCACGCGAGCTGCTCCACACGTCGAATCTCTACTTCCACCCACTCCAGGGCGAGGTAGCCGAGCGGCTCTCGCGTCTCTCGGGGCTCGCTCGCACGTTCTTCTGCAATAGCGGCACCGAGGCCGTCGAAGCGTGTCTCAAGTTCGCGCGGCGCTACTGGCACGCCCGCGGCGAGACCGAGCGGACGGAGATTGTCGCGTTCGACGGATCGTTCCACGGCCGGACATTCGGCTCGCTGTCGGTGACCTCCGGGGGCAGCTACCGGACGCCGTTTCAGCCGCTCGTGCCTGGGGTCTCGTTCGTCTCCCCGCAGGATCCGGCGGCGCTCGAGACAGCGATCACCGCCCGTACCGCTGCCGTTATCGTCGAGCCGATACAGGGCGAAGGCGGTGTCCGACCGATCCCGGCCGCCACGGCTGCAGTCCTCGCCGAGCGGTGCGCATCGACGGGTACGCTGCTCATTGCAGATGAGGTGCAGTGCGGTCTTGGCCGAACCGGTCGCCTCTTTTGGGCGGGCGAGCTCGGGCTGACGCCGGACTTGATGTCGTTGGGCAAGTCCTTGGGGGCGGGTGTGCCGGTCGGTGCGGCGCTGGTCAGTGCGCGTGTCGCCGAGGCGGTCGCGTTTGGCGATCACGGCAGCACCTACGGCGGCAACCTGCTGGCCTGCCGGGCGGCGCTCGTGTTTCTCGATGCGCTCGAGAGCGGGTTGGTGGAACGGGTGGCGACGGCAGGCGCGCGCGTGAAGCGCGGGCTCGACGATCTGGCGAACACGAGCAAGGGCATCACGGAGGTGCGCGGTGCCGGCCTCATGTGGGGTATCGAGGTAGCGCCCCACGTCGCAGACAAGATGGTCGACGCGGCGCTCCGACAGGGACTGCTGGTGAATCGCACGGCCGGTACTGTGGTTCGCCTGTTGCCGCCGCTGACGATCAGCGACGCCGACATCGACGAGGCGCTGACCCGACTCGGTCACGCGTTCGATGACGCCGGCGCGCGCGCCGGAGCCACGAGGAGCCCATCCGAGCCATGATCGAGCCGCACCCGCCGGCGCCGCCCGTCACCGTCCAGGGTCCTGGCGAGGAGCTCGTCATTCGCCCGGCCACGGCCGGCGACGCGGCCGACATACACGGGCTCATCATGGCGAACGTGGTTGCCGGCCACCTGCTGGCGCGACCGTTGGGTGAGGTCCAGTTACACATCCCACGGTTCCTCATCGCGGCCGCCGATGACGACGTCCTCGGCTGCGGTGAGCTGGCCCGGCTGAGCCCGACGGTGGCCGAAGTACGATCACTCGTCGTCGCCCCGACCCACCGCGGTTCGGGGATCGGTCGGCGCCTCCTGGTCGCGCTCATCACCGAGGCCACCCAGCAGGGCATTCCGACCGTGTGCGCGTTTACGCATCGGGCGCGTGTGTTCGTCAAGGCCGGGTTCTCGATCGTGCCGCACCCATGGGTGCCCGACAAGATCGCCACCGATTGTCACCGTTGCGAGTGGTTCCGGCGGTGTGGGCAATACGCGGTCATCCTCCACATCGCGCAGGCGACGACGCACACGGGGACGTCGTGAGCGAGGCGCCGTCGCCGTCATCGTCCGCGTCAACCCCGATCGATGGCGGCATCACCGCGCCTGGTGGGTTCCTGTCGGCTGCCGTCGCCTGCGGACTCAAGCCCTCCGGGCTCGATCTCGCGCTGATCGTCGCCGATGAGATCGCCAGCGCGGCCGGCGTGTTCACGACCAACAAGGCCGTCGCCGCACCAGTGGTGCTATCGAAGGAACAGCTCGAGCGATCGGCCGGGCGCGCCCGGGCCATCGTGGTCAACAGCAAGTGCGCCAACGCGTGCACTGGGCTGGCCGGCATGGCGGCCGCCCGAGACATGGCGGACGTGACGGCACACGCGCTTGGCTGCGACCGCTCGCATGTCCTCGTCGCCTCCACCGGCGTCATTGGACTGCGTCTGGACTCGGACAAGGTTGCCCGCGGCATCCGGGAGGCGGCGGGGGCGCTCAGCCGCCAATCGCACCGCGCGGCGGCCGAGGCCATCATGACGACCGACCGCGCGCCCAAGGAGGGCGCGGTTCGCGTGACCACCCCGGCCGGTACATGCACCATCGGTGGCATGGTGAAGGGCGCGGGGATGATCGAGCCGCTCATGGCGACCATGCTGGGGTTCGTGACGACCGACGCCATGATGGAACCGGCGATGCTGCGTCGCGCGCTGGTGGACGTCACCGACCGGACGTTCAACGCCATCACGGTCGACGGTGAATCATCGACGAACGACACGGTGTTCATGCTGGCCAGCGGCGCGAGTGGCGTGCGGGTGGACGAGCGAGCGTTGCCCGCCTTCGTCGCCGGGCTCAACCACCTTTGCGGAGGACTGGCACGGGAGATCGTGCGCGGGGGCGAGGGCGCGACCAAACTCGTGACCGTCACCGTGACGGGCGCGGAGACGGACACGGAGGCGAAGCACGCCGCGCGTCTGATGGCCAACTCACCGCTCGTCAAGACCGCGCTCCACGGGGGCGATCCTAACTGGGGCCGACTCGTAGCGGTCGCCGGACGCGCCGGTGTGGCGTTCGACCAGATGCGCGCCGCGGTCCGCATCGGGCCCGTTGTGCTGTTCGCGGACGCCACGGTGTTCGCCGACCGCGAACCGGCGGCGGCCGACTATCTCGCGAGCGATGAGGTCGAGGTGACGGTCGATCTCGGCACAGGCGGCAGCGGCACCGCCAGCGTCTGGACGTGCGACTTCAGTCCGGATTACGTCCACATCAACGCGGACTACCGCACGTAGAAGCCGGCTTGGAGGCGGGCGATGACGCGCCGTGGCACCGACCGAACGACAGGCACCCAGGGACCTGGCAGCGCAGCCAGACTCGAGGGACGGTGCTTTCTCTCGGTGCTCGACTTCCAGCCGGCCGACCTCGAGCACAACCTGTCGCTGGCGGCCGCGCTGAAACGAGACCGGCACCTCGGGAAGGAGGCGGCGACGTCGGCCGCGCTCGAGGGCACCTACGTCGCGCTCCTGTTCGAAAAGCCGTCGCTGCGCACACGGTCGACGTTCGAGATCGCCATTCGCGAGCTTGGCGGCGATTTCATCGACCCCGATGCTGATGTGGCGCTCGGCAAACGGGAATCGCTCGCCGACGTCGGCCGCAGCCTCGAGCGGTGGGTGTCGGGCGCCGTCGTCCGCACCTACGAGCAGGCCCGACTGCGGGATCTCGCACTCGCGACCACGGACTTTCGCGTCATCAACGCGCTCAGCAATGAGGAGCATCCCTGCCAGGCGCTCGCAGACTGCCTGACGCTGCAAGAGCGCTGGGGTGAGACCGACGGCCGCACGGTGGCCTTCGTTGGCGACGGCAACAACGTGGCGACGTCGTTCGCGCAGGCGGCCACGATGCTCGGCATCAGCGTCCACGTCGCGTCGCCCGAAGGGTTCGAGCTCCCGCTCTCGGTCAACACCGATGTCGCGCGGGTGGCGCGCCGGGGAGCCGGGCTTCGGCGTTTTCACGACCCGGTTGCCGCGGTGCGCGACGTTGACGCGGTCTACACCGACGTGTGGACCTCGATGGGCCGCGAGGCGGAGGTGGCCCTCCGCCGCCGCCTGTTCAGTCCCTACCAGGTCAACGACGCGCTGATGGCCCATGCGAAGCCCGATGCGTGCTTCCTCCACTGCTTGCCGGCGCATCGCGGTGAAGAAGTGACCGATTCGGTCATGGACGGCGCCGCATCGGCGGTCTTCGATCAAGCCGAGAACCGGCTGCACACGCAGAAAGCGCTGCTCTTGATGGTGTTCGAGGATTGAATTGTGCCGCTCTACGCGCCGCCGCCCTCGACCTTCGCGGCTGCACGCTCCACCTTCTCGGCCAGTCTCGCTTTGTAGTCTTTCAGCGCCGCGGCGATCCGATCATCGGCCAGCGCGAGGATTTGCGCCGCCAGGACGGCGGCGTTGACGCCGCCCGCCTTCCCGACGGAGACGGTGGCGACCGGCACGCCGGGCGGCATCTGGACCGTCGCGAGGAGCGCGTCCCATCCGGTGAGCGGCGAGGAATCGATCGGCACGCCGATGACCGGCAGCGTGGAGTGAGCCGCCACAACGCCTGCGAGATGGGCCGCGGCGCCGGCACCGACGATGAAGACCTTGACGCCGTTGGCGGGCGCCTCCTTGATCAGGCGCTGCACGCGATCCGGCGACCGGTGCGCCGAGGCAACCGTGAGGTGCGACGACACGCCGAGCTTGTCGAGCACGTCGACCGCCTTCCGCATGATCGGGGCATCGGAATCGGATCCGATCAGTATCTGCACCTGTCGATCATCCATTCCCACTCCCTCTCATTCGCCGGCGGCGACCGCCACCAGCGCCTTCTGCCCGATGTCGGTCCGCACATGGCAGCCGTCGAACGAGACGCGGCCGACGGCGTCGTAGGCGCGCGCGATCGCTTGCGCGTAGGAGGTTCCGCGCCCGACCACGGTCAGCACGCGGCCCCCGGCCGTCACGATGGCGCCATCGCGCTGCGCGGTGCCGGCGTGATTGATACGGACCCCCGGCACCGACGCGGCGTCGTCGAGCCCGTCGATGCGCACCCCGGTGGCGTACGGCCCGGGGTAGCCCCCCGACGCCATGACGACCCCGACATGCGGATCGGTGGTGACGCGCCAAGCCGCGTCGCCCAGATCGCCGTTCGCCGCCGCGAGCAGGACAGGTGCCAACTCCGACTCGAGCATCGGTAGCACGACCTGTGCCTCCGGATCGCCGAAGCGCACGTTGAACTCGATCACCTTCGGCCCGGCCGCGGTGAGCATGAGGCCGACATACAGCACACCGCGGTATTCGTGCCCTTCGGACCGCAGACCGTCGATGGTCGGCGTCACGATATCCCGCATCACTTGCTGTTCGAGTGCCGCGTTGAGGAGCGGACTTGGAGCGAACGCGCCCATGCCACCGGTATTGGGCCCGGCATCGCCGTCGAACACCCGCTTGTGATCCTGACTCGACGGGAGGGCCAGACCGCGGCGGCCGTCGGCCACGACGAAGTACGAGACCTCGGGACCGGCGAGGCACTCCTCGATCACCACTTGCGCTCCGGCATCGCCGAACCGTCGGTCCACCATTGCCTCGTGGACGGCGGTCTCGGCGGCGGCACCGTCCGCCGCGACCGTCACGCCCTTGCCAGCCGCCAGGCCGTCCGCTTTTACCACCACCGGGAAACCGAACGCATCCCCGCTGACCGCGTCGAGCGCATCGCGCTCGGTGTCGCAGACGCGAGACCGCGCCGTCGGCACACCATGCCGCGCCATGAACGCTTTGGCGAAGGACTTGCTCGATTCGAGCTGGGCTGCGACGCGGGACGGTCCGAAGAGCGAGCGACCCTCTGCCGCAAACACGTCGGCCACACCGCGAGCCAGCGGCAGCTCCGGCCCCACGACAGTGAGATCGACTGATTCGCTGGCCGCGAGATCGAGCAGCGCACCCGGGTCGCCGACGTCGACCGGCACACATCGCGTCGCCGGCTCACGGCTGATGCCGGCGTTGCCCGGTGCACATACCACCTCGTCGACGCCGGGCTCGACGGCGAGCTTGCCGACGAGCGCGTGCTCGCGCGCACCGCTCCCGATGACGAGCAGCTTCATCTCGCTATCTCGTTCATTAAGAATAGGTTACAAAGCCTGGCCACCGTCGTCGGCCTGGCCGTCCACTGCGTGGCCAGGTTTGACCATCGCTGACCTTTCGACCTAAGATGGCAGATCCGCGACGGCCAAGGGGCCCTAGCGTAGCACACGAGTTCCGACGACATTCACGTTCCGGCGGTTTCCGGATCGGCGAGGGGGGTGAACATCAGGCGTGGCAGAAGTCAGGATCCAAGAGAGTGAATCGATCGAAAGCGCGCTGCGCCGCTTCAAGCGCAAGGTCCAGCAGGAAGACATCATCAAGGACATCAAGAAGCACTCCTTCTACCTGAAACCTGGCGACAAGCGGCGCGCGAAGCAAGCGCTCGCGCGCAAACGGTCTCGCAAGAAGATGCGTCGCGAAGCCGACTGACGGCACCGTTCTCCAGTGGGGCCATGCCCAGCCGTTGGGCATGGCCCTTTTTCTTACGCTTGCGTCGCGGGAACAACCCACCGCAGAGTCTGTACTGTGTGAAAAAGCGCCGGTTTAACGGGCTCGAACTGGCCCCACCGTCTTGACACTCGCGAAAAGGGCATGGTACGGTGTCGGGTCTCTGAACGCGGTTACCGCACGTCCTGGCAGCGCAGGCGTCAGGAGCAGTGGGCGCCACGAATCGGGCGGGCAGGAAGCAGCGGCCGCCGGGAAGCGGAGGACAAGAGCGATGCAAATCGAAGAACGCCCGAGCGGTGACGTGATGATCCTGGATCTCAAGGGCAAGTTGACGATCGGCGAAGGCGACGAGTTGCTGAAGGACAAGATCAACAGCCTGATCCAGCAGGGCCACAAGAAACTGGTCATGAACCTCGAGGGCGTGCCGTACGTCGACAGCGCTGGACTGGGCGAGATTGTGCGTACCTACACCACCGTCAGCAGACAGGGCGGCAGCCTCAAGCTCTTGAACCTCACGAAGCGCATACAGGACTTGCTGACCATCACCAAGTTGCTCGCGGTGTTCGACGTCTTCGAAACGGAGCAAGAGGCGCTACAGAGCTTCTCCTGATCGCCGGGTGTTCCCCGACACGCGCCGCGTGGCGCGCGACCCTGTTTCCGAATCCACTGCGGCCGAGTCGTCGTTGCGCCACGCGCGGCCGGCGGGGTCACTCGCCGGCCATTTGCTCGTGGCACTACGACCCGAGCAGTGGACGAAGAATCTGGTCGTGTTTGCTGGGCTCATCTTCGGCCAGCAACTCGGAGAACCCCGCGTCCTGGCCATCTCGGCCGTCGCGGTCGTCATCTTCTGCGCGCTGTCGAGCGCGATGTATCTCGTCAACGATGTTGTCGACCAGGAGGACGACCGGCGACATCCCGAGAAATCGCGACGGCCCATCGCGGCTGGTCATGTGTCCACCACCTCGGCCGTCGTCGCGGCGGCGGTGCTGAGCGGCGTGGCACTCGCTGGGGCGTTCTGGTTGAGCCGGCCGTTCGGCCTCGTGAGCGTGGGGTTCGTCGTGCTGCTGCTCGCCTACACCCGCGTGCTCAAGCATGTCGTCATCCTCGATGTCCTGACGATCGCCGGGTCGTTCGTGCTGCGCGCCGTCGCTGGGGCCGTGGTGATCGCGGTGCCGATCAGCCAGTGGTTGCTCGTTTGCACGGTGCTCGGGGCGTTGTTTCTGGGATTGAGCAAGCGACGGCAGGAGATCACCTTGCTCGGTCCGGGTGCCGCCGGTCACCGGCGAATCCTCGCGGAGTACAGCCCGCTGATGCTCGACCAGATGATTTCCATCGCCGCCGCCGCGACGTTGATCAGCTATGCGTTCTACACGATGGGACCGGACACCGTCGAGAAATTCGGGACCGGCTTGTTGACCCTGACGCTGCCATTCCCCGTGTATGGGGTCTTCCGATATCTCTTTCTCGTGCACCACCGGGACGGGGGCGGCAACCCGGCCGAGACGTTGTGGCGCGACCGCCCGCTGCTCGGGTGCGTGGTGCTCTGGGCAGCCTCAGTCGTGCTCATCATCTACAGACCGTTCGGCGGCTAATGGCCCATGTCTAGCTGCCCTGACCGCCGTGGCGTGAACACATGAGTCAAGGTCTGTCAAGACGGCAGGGCGCGCATCTGCGCGCCCCCGCCGGTCCGGAGTGGGGCTCTCGGGGTCCCCGCGGAGGACCGGCGGCGGGGCTTGGGGCCGCAGGCCCCATCTAAAATCAGATCATGACCACAGTCATCGATCCGCCCACCCACCGACCCGCGCCCGTCGCACCCCGCACGACCGCCAAGGTGGCCGTCATCAAGACACGCCCCGAGACGGTGGTCGACGACTACGCCCGCGTGATGGCCGCCGCTGGATGGCGCGACTGCCTCGACGTCACGCAAGACACCATCATCAAGCTCAACCTGTCGTGGACGAAATACTTCCCGGCCTGCTCATCGCAGCCCTGGCAGGTAGAGGGCACGCTCCGCGCCCTACTCGACGGTGGGATGGCGCGGGAACACATCATCCCGCTCGAAAACAAGACCGTGGTGACCG
This sequence comes from Vicinamibacterales bacterium, assembly GCA_965197395.1. Lineage (GTDB taxonomy): Bacteria > Acidobacteriota > Vicinamibacteria > Vicinamibacterales > UBA8438 > CAZYFH01. The sequence continues at coordinate 740,279 of OZ240205.1, forward strand.
ATCCGCATCGGGGCTGCCGCAACAACCGTTGGGCACCGGTACTCGATCGACTCGGCCTCGGGTTTACCGCGCTGCCGGACGTCAAGTGGAAGACGTATCGCTTCACCAGCCCCCTGCTCAAGCTCAATGAGATCTTCCCCGAGGGCATCGAGATCCCGGCGCTCTACCCTGGCAAGCAGATCGTCCACCTGCCGACCGTCAAGACCCACGGTCATGCGGTGACGACCGGCGCGGTGAAGAACGCGTTCGGCGGCCTGCTCAAAGAGGTCCGGCATTACGCCCACAAGTACATGCACGAGGTGCTTGTCGACCTGCTCTACATGGAGCGGGAGCTCCATCCGGCGCGATTCGCGGTCATGGACGGCACAGTGTGTGGGGATGGCGCGGGTCCGAGAACGATGATTCCTCGGATTCACAACTACATCCTCGCCTCATCCGACTCGGTGGCGATCGACGCCGTCGCCGCGCGGATGATGGGGTACGACCCGGCGACGATCCCCTATCTGCGCATGGCGCACGAACGACAGTTGGGCGTGGCCAACCTCGCCGACATCGAGATCGTCGGAGAGGATGTGGCCGACGTCAACTTTCATTTCCAGACACGGAAGTCCCTGGTCATCTGGGGAGACCAGTTGATTCGCAAGGGCTTTCTTCGACCCTTCGAGCGTCTGCTGTTGCACTCCCCGCTCGTCGTCTGGGCGCCGTTCGCCTCGAACGTCTACCATGACTGGGTCTGGTATCCGACGATCGGGCGCGCGCGCATCCGACAGTTCCTCGACACGGAGTGGGGTCGATTGTTCTCCCGCTACTAGGCCGATATGCGGCACGACATGGGGATTTCCTGCGCGTCTCGACCCGCCGCCGAGCCGGCCAAGGCGCGCACGGCGCGCCTCGCGGGCGCGGAGTGGGGCTCTCGGGGTCCCCGCGAAGCGACCGCGGGGGTTCGGGGCGAAGCCCCGTCTAGGTAGAAGCTGCAACCACTCGACCACACCATCATGTCCGAGTTCAATATTCGTTCCGAATCCGTCGATGTCGAGCAGATCATGGAGCAGATCCGGGCCCGGATCCGCGACAAGCGTGGGGCCGACTATACGGAAGCCCAGATCCGGGACATGGCCGGGGTCAAGCTCGAGCGCTTTCTCGACCCACAGAACGTGAGGTCAGACTTGCTGGCGCACTACAGGAAGCGCGGCGACGACCCCGTCGAGCCCCTGACGCACCCGGAGGTACCGCCTGAACCGCCGTCGTTCGAATTCGACGAGGACACCATCTACCGGTCGTCGCGTGGGATCGCCGGCCGCGCGCTCCACGCCCTTCGTCGCCTGCTCAATCCACTCCTCAAGTTTTTCTTCAATCCGACACCGATCGTGCACGCGCTGACCATACAACGCCAGATCAACGAACAGCAGATCGCGCAGATCAACTGGATGGTGCAGACCAACGTGGAACTCATACAACGTTTTGAGCGGATCGCGGCGAAGTTGTCGGCGCGTGCCGAGCTGGACGCGCTCACCTACGAGCTGCTAAACAACCTCGTGGTGGAGATGACCCGGCTGTCGATCGACCTGAAGAACCACAAGATGCGAGTGGAGTCGATCGCGGGTCGCCTCGACTTCGATGAACGGCGCGCGCGGGCCCTTGAAGACGTGGTCCAGTATCGTGCGCCGGCTGAGAGCGGCGCCGCTGCGGCAGCCGCCGACGTCGACAGCAGCGGCGACGCGGCTGGCCCCGAGAAGCGACGCCGACGGCGACGACGCGGACGCCGGCGTTCAGGGACCGGCGTCGCGACCGATGTAGCCACCGGAGACTCCGCGGGGTCTGAGCCCGGTGCCGCCCAAACCGCGACGCCCCCGGAGACCACCGGAACCGCGCCCGAGCCGGTCGCACCAGACGATGGATCCGCGCCGCCCGAGCCGGTCGCACCAGACGTCGGATCCGCGCCGCCCGAGCCCCTCGCACCAGACGATGGATCCGCGCCGCCCGAGCCGGTCGCACCAGACGTCGGATCCGCGCCGCCCGAGCCCATCGCACCAGACGTCGGATCCGCGCCTCCCGAGCCCGTCGCACCAGACGTCGGATCCGCGCCGCCCGAGCCCATCGCCCTGGACGTCGAGGCCGAGTCGGCGATCGCAGCGCCGACGGCTGTCGCCCCGGCGTCACACGACTCCGGCGGGGAGGCAGAGTCTGGCCCCGAGGAAGCGCGCCGGCCACCCGGCACCCCCGACGGCTCGCCTGATCAGTGAAGCTGGCGATCGTCGTTCAGCGCTATGGCGCGGATCTCAACGGCGGCGCCGAGCTGCATGCACGGTATGTCGCCGAGCGCCTCGGCCGTCGGGCGGATGTCGAGGTCTTGACGACCTGCGCGCGCGACTACATCACGTGGCGCAACGAGCTGCCGGCCGGGACCGACGAGGTCAACGGGATTCCAGTGCATCGGTTTCCCGTGCGACGCGAGCGAGATCCTGACGACTTTGGCCGCCGTTCCGAGCAGGTGTTCGACCGGACGCACTCGCTCGCTGACGAGCTCGGCTGGCTGCGATCGGAGGGTCCGACAAGCCCGGCGCTGGTGAGCCACATTCGGCGCTCCACCACGAGCTACGACTACTACTTCTTCTTCAGCTACCGCTACTACCACTCGTATCACGGCATCCGCGCCACGGCCGCGCGCGCCATCCTCGTGCCCACCGCGGAACGCGATCCGGCGCTTGGCCTCGCCATCTTCGGGCCCACGTTCCGCGGAGTGAGAGCGCTCATGTACAACTCGCATGAGGAGCGCGCGACCATCCAGGGCGTGTCGAACAACCACGCCGTGCCTGGGATCGTTGTGGGAGTCGGGTCCGAGGTGCCTCCCCGCCCGAGCGCGAAGCGCTTTCGCGCCCGCACCGGCATTCGGGGACGCTTCGCACTCTATGTCGGGCGGATCGACGAGAACAAGGGATGCGACGAGCTGTTCGAGTTCTTCGATCGTTACGCGCGCCATGTGTCGCGGCAGATGCAGCTGGTCCTCATCGGCAACCCGGTCATGCCGATCCCGTCGCAGCCGCGCGTCCACCATCTCGGCTTCCTGACCGACGAGGAGAAGTTCGACGCCATGTGCGCCGCCGATCTGCTCGTCATGCCGTCCTACTACGAGAGCCTCTCGATGGTGACCCTCGAAGCGTGGGCGATGAGCCTACCCGTGTTGGTGAACGGAAGCTGCGATGTGCTACGGGGGCAGGTGACGCGGGCCAGGGCGGGACTCTATTACGAGACGTACGCCGAGTTCGCAGAAACCCTGCACGCGCTCGAGACCCACCCGGACCTGCGCGTGGCGTTGTCGGCCAATGGTCGTGCGTATTTCCACCGGCATTACACGTGGGACACCATCGAGCGCAAGTACTTCGCGATGCTCGAGCGGCTCCTGGAGGAGGACCGGGGCGGCGTCCCGGCTCCGCTCGAACGCCTGCCGGGGTGGATGCGCCGGCGGCGTCGCGATTGCGCACCGGCACGCGAGATCGTCGACAGCCTCCCGACGGGTCCTGCGCCCGATCACGCGGACGCGAACACAACACCGCACGCATGACCACGATGGCAACACGCGATATCGCCGTGCACCAGGTCCTGGCCACGCTGGGATACGGCGACGCCATCGGCAACGAGGTGCTCGGGATCGCCAAGGTGCTGCGTGATGCGGGCTTTGCCTCGAACATCTACGCGCAGACGGCCGACTCACGCCTCGACCACCTCACCGTCGATTATCGGGACCTCATCGCAGGCAGCCGTCCCGACGACATCCTGATACACCATTTTTCGATCGGCTCGCGGGCGTCGCGAGTGGCGTTCGCGCTCCCCGATCGGATGATCCTCGTGTACCACAACATCACCCCACCCGAATACTTCATCGGGGTCAACCCCACGCTCGTCCAGCAGTGTTACACCGGCCGGCGCGAGCTCCGCGCCTACGCGCCGCGCTGCGACCTGGCGCTCGGCGACTCGGAGTTCAACCGGGCGGAGCTCGAAGAGATGGGTTTCCCTCGCACCGCCGTGTTGCCGGTCGTCCCAGGCTTCGCCCATCTCGAGGTGACGCCGAACCCGCTGATCGCACGTGACTTCGATGACGCGTGGACCAACATCCTGTTCGTCGGTCGTTTGATCCCGAACAAGCGCATCGAGGACCTTGTCCGCTTCTTTCATGCCTATCGATTGAAGTACAACCCCTGCTCGCGTCTCCTACTGGTTGGTTCGTATCGTGGGTTCGAAGACTACCTCGCGGCGCTGTCCAGCCAGATCGATCGGCTACGAACACCGGATGTGCACATCATCGGCCACGTGTCGAACGAGGAGTTGACTGCGCTCTACGACGTCGCCGACCTCTTTCTCTCGGCCAGCGAGCACGAGGGGTTTTGTGTGCCACTCGTCGAAGCGTTCTCGAAGCAGATTCCGGTTATCGCGTTCGACGCCGCCGCGGTGCCGGCGACCATGGACGGCGGCGGCGTGTTGTATGACTCGAAGGACCCACGTCACGTGGCATCGCTCATGCACGCCGTGCTGTCGAACCAGGATCTGACGAACGAGATCGTGCGAGCACAGGACGCTGCGCTCACACGGTTGCGTCACAAGGACTTCGACGCGACGCTGCTACGGTTCGTCGAGCAGGTGCGGCGCGGTGCACGTGCGTCTCCCCCGGATGTCACCTGGGACTTCTGGCACCAGTTCGACCAATCCGAGGCCCTGGAAGAGCTTCGACACTACCGCCCGTCGGCCTATCACGCGTTGCCGAAGGAGCCAGGCGCGCCGGGCTAGCCGCCGGTGGTGGGCTGCTAGGGGCGCGCTGTCCGAATGATCGTCAACCAATGGCTACCGGCCGCGCATCGGGGTGACGCGGTCGGGGACAGCGCGCGGCGCGTGCGCGATCTCCTCCGACTCCGCGGCCATACGGCCGACCTGTTCGCGCTGTCAGTCGACGACGACCTCCGGAACGACGTACGACCCTTCCAGGACACGGCCGCGCGCCGCGGCGACATCACGGTGCTCCACTTCGCCGTACCATCGCCGATGACCGACGCCCTCCCTCAACTGCGGGGTCGACGCGTCGTGCAGTATCACAACATCACACCAGCCCGCTTCTTCGCGTCCTACGATCCGGAGGTCTTTCGCCTTGCCGCGCTCGGGCGCCAGGAGCTATCGACCCTCGTCGATCGCGTCGACCTCGCGATGGGCGATTCGGAGTACAACCGGCAAGAGCTCGAGAGACTCGGCTTCGAGCGTACGAGCGTGATGCCGATTCTGGTCGACACGGACCGCATCATCCGCGCGCCGCGGCAACCGGCGCTGGATGACCTCTTGGACGACGGCCTCGCCAACATCCTGTTCGTCGGCCGCGTGGCGCCGAACAAGATGCTCGAAGACCACCTCAGGCTCGCGGAGCACTACAAGCGGTATGTCGATACGGACTACCGCTTCATCTTTGTTGGCCGCACCGACGTCGTACCGCGGTACTACGCCATGCTGCGGGCGTTGATCGCAGAGTACGAGATGCCGGCGGACCGTTTTCTGTTCACCGGTCCCGTGCCCGAGCAGGAGCTGGCCACCTTCTATCGGCACGCCGACGTCTATGTGTCGCTTAGCGAGCACGAGGGATTCTGCGTGCCGTTGCTCGAAGCGATGGCGGCTGACGTGCCGGTGCTCGCCTACGGCGCGGGTGCGGTTCCCGAGACGCTGGGTGGCGCGGGGATCTGCTTCGCGCCGAAGGATCTCGAGTACGCCGCCGAGCTGCTCGGTCTCCTGGTGTACGATGACCGGTTGAGAGTCGAGGTTATCGCCGGCCAAAGGCGGCGCTTGGCTGATTTCTCACCCGCGCGAGTCGAGGCCGCTCTCGATTCGATGTTACAGACCCTATCCGCGTGAAGATCGCCCTTATCGTTCAACGCTACGGCGCGGAGATCATCGGGGGCTCCGAGTACCACTGCCGTCTCATCGCCGAACGCCTGTCGACGCGTCACCAGGTCGACGTGCTGACGACGTGCGCGCGCGACTACGTGACCTGGGCCAACGAGTATCCGGAGGGCCCGGACCGCATCCGAGGCGTCACCGTCCGGCGGTTTGCGAACGCGCACACGCGTGACATCGCCAGCTTCAACGAGTACTCCAACTGGATCTTCGCCAACCCGCACACGGCTGACGACGAGATGGCCTGGTTGACGCAGCAGGGACCGTGGTGCCCAGCGCTGATCGAGCACCTCGAGCAGCGTCACGCCACGTACGACGCGCTGATCTTCTTCACCTATCTGTATGCGCCGACGGTGCTTGGCCTCCGCGTCGATCCGCGTCGTAGCATCCTCGTGCCCACCGCGCACGACGAGCCCGCGATCGGCCTCGACCTGTATCGCGATGTGTTCCGGTCGCCAGCGGCCATGGCGTTCAACACCGGTGTGGAGCGCGGCTTTCTTCGATCGCGCTTCGATATCCGCGCGACGACCGAGGAGGTCGTCGGATGCGGTGTCGACCTCCCCCCGCATCTCGGCTCCCCCACCAACGGTGCCGGCGACGACCGGCTCGGCCCGCCAGACGATGACGCGACCGACGACGAGTCCGACGACGACCCGTCCCCGTCGGCTGGCGCCGTGTTTCGGCGCCGCCATCGACTCTACGGCCCGTTCGCGCTGTACGGCGGCCGGATCGACCCGGGCAAAGGGTGCGAGGAACTCGTCGAGTATTTCGGCACCTACGCAACGGCCCACGGGGATGCCACGCTCGCGCTGATGGGCATCAAACTGATGCCGATCCCCGAGGAGCCCTACATACGTTTTGCCGGGATGCTCTCCGAGACGGAGCGCCTCGAAGCCCTCGAAGCCGCCACCGTGGTCGTGGTGCCATCACCCTACGAGAGCCTGTCGCTCCTCGCGCTCGAGGCCTTTGCCGTCGGCACACCCGTGCTGGCCAATGCGCGGAGCGACGTCTTGACCGACCACTGCCAACGGAGCAACGCTGGTCTCTACTACGCCGACCGTGACGAGTTCGTGGAATGCCTGAGTCTCCTCATCGGCAACGCTGAGGTACGCGACGCGCTGGGCCGCAATGGCCGCGCGTATGTGCAGGCCAACTACGGATGGGACGTCATCCTCGAGAAGTACGAGCGGATGATTTCGGCCGTCGCCGGCCAACGCGTCCAGATGCCGGCGCGTGGCAAGAAACCGCGTGGTCGTACCGGCCGGCCGCGCGGTCGCGGGCGGACCCCTACTCGACGCCGTTGAGCCGCTTGCCGATCAGGTCCTCCATCGCGGCGGCCGCCGAGGTGGACTCCGCGCTCGAGACCGACCGCACCGAGCGTGTCGCTCCGCCGGCCGGCGCGCCGGCCGCGAGACCCCGTGGGGATGCGCCACTGGCTGCCCGCTTGCGCCGCGGCCGGATCCCGTAGCGCTTGATCATCTCGTTCAGCGTGGTGGGCTTGATCTGCAGCAACTCCGCCGCGCGCTTCTGCACGCCGCCCGCCGCCTCCAGCGCGCGCCCGATCAACCGCCCCTCCATCTCCTCGACGATCTTCCTGAACGGGATGCCCTCAGGCGGCAGGTCGAAGTTGGGAAGGTCGAACGATCGCGAGGTGCGGATGTCGTCACGGATGAGGTCGACGCCGATCGTCGAGCCCGAGGTCAACACGACCGCGCGCTCGATCACGTTCTCGAGCTCTCGCACGTTCCCGGGCCAGTGGTAGCCCTCCAGAAGCTCGAGCGCCTCCGGCACAAGATCGAGATCGGGTTTGTCGTTTTCTTTCCCGTACTTGTCTAGGAAGCTCTGTACCAATAACGCCACGTCCTCCTTGCGCTCACGGAGCGGGGGCAACTCGACCGCGATCACATTCAAGCGATAGAAGAGATCCTCTCGAAAGCTGCCCTCCTTCACCATCCGCTGGAGGTCGACGTTGGTCGCGGCGATGATCCGCACGTCGACCTTGATGGTGTCGACGCCGCCCAACCGCATGAACTCGCGCTCCTGCATCACCCGCAGCAGCTTCGCCTGCGTTTCCAGTGGCACCGTGCCGATCTCGTCGAAGAAGATGCTGCCGCGGTTCGCGAGCTCGAAGAGCCCCTTCTTGGGCGCCACGGCGCCCGTGAACGCGCCCTTGACGTGCCCAAACAGGTTGGACTCGAGCAAGTCGGAGGGGAGGCTGCCGGAATTGACCGTGATGAACGGCCGATCGGACCGGGGCGAGTTGTCATGTATGGCTTGGGCGACCAGCTCCTTGCCCGTCCCGCTTTCTCCTTGGACCAGGATCGTGCTCCGGCTGGGCGCCGCCTGAGCCACGAGATCGAAGATGCGTGCCATCCGCGGGCTCCGACCGATCAGATCACTGAAACGGTGCGTGTGGACACGGAGGTTGTGCCGCAGCGCGCGGTTCTCGACGATGAGCCGCCGCTGGGCCACGGCGTTGCGCACGACGAGGAGCACGTCGTCATTCTTGAAGGGTTTCTCGATGAAATCGAACGCGCCGTGCTTGAACGCATCGCGTGTGTTGCTCGATGTGCCGTAGGCCGTGATCATGATCACGGGGAGGTCGTCCTCGTTCCGCTTGAGCTCCTGGAGGGCCTCGAGGCCGTTCATCCCCGGCATCATGATGTCGAGGATGACCGCATCGAACGACCCTGTCTTCGCCGCCTCGACGCCCTCTTCGCCCGACGTCGCCAACCGCGCCTGACAGCCCTCTTTTGTCAGAAGCGACTCGAGGATCTCACGCATGATCTCCTCGTCGTCGATGACCAGCAGGGAGGGGCTCTGTGGCATGAAACTCGTGCTCGGTGCTCTAAGGTTAGGAGCCTGTGGTGACCGCCTCGGTCGGGCGTTCCCGTTCCGACGCCACGAGTGGGAGCGACAGTCTGAATCGCGTCCCCTGTCCGCGATGGCTCTCGCATTCGATCGTGCCGTGGTGCTCCTGCACCACGCCGTAGGTCACCGACAGCCCCAACCCCGTGCCCTGACCCGCGGCCTTGGTGGTGAAAAACGGATCGTAGATACGCGAGAGGTGCTCGGACGGAATCCCCGCCCCGGTATCCGCGATCTCGACGACCGCGCGCCCATCGTCGACACGGCTGCTCACCGTGAGCCATCCGCCGGTGGGCATGGCATCGCGTGCGTTGAGGAACAGGTTGAGGAACACCTGCTGGACCTTGAACTCGACCCCCTGCACGACCGGCGCGACGGCGGACAGCTCGCGGCGCACCTTGACGTTGCCGGTCTTCAATTGATGCTCGAGCAACGCGAGGACGTCGTTGATGACCACGTTGACATCGACCGGACCGGACACGTCTGACCGTCCGGGCCGCGCCAGGTTCAGCAGCCCATTGACGATCTTCGCCGCACGAAATGTCTGACGCTCGATCTTCTCCAACAGTCGCGTCTTGGGATCGTCCGGGTCCGCCCCCTCGAGCAGCATCTGAGTGAAGCTCGAGATACCGGTGAGCGGCGTGTTGACCTCGTGCGCAACGCCCGCGGCCAGGAGGCCGACCGACGCCATCTTCTCGGAGATCTGCAACTGCTCCTCGAGCTGCACGCGCGACGTGATGTCCTCGATGATCACCATCGTCCCGCTCGTGTCGCCGTCCGGCGTCAGTAGCGGAGCCGTCGCCGCATTCACCAACAACCGCCTCGGATCCACGTGGCGGGACACCAGCGGAACGCGGTAGAGCTCGGCACCGGCCGGCTTATCGATGCGTGCCTGCCGCAACCGTCCGACGAACCCCGAATCGAACAAGTCGTCGAGCCGCTGGCCGACCGCGTCCTCGCGCGACACCCCACACAGCCGCTCGAGGCCGGCGTTCCACCGCACCACCCGGTCACCGAGATCGAGCACAACCAGCCCATCGCTGAGCGATTCGACGATGTTCTCGCTGAACTGCCGCATCCGATCGAGCTCGCCGGCCTTGACGTGCAGCTGACCGTAGAGCCGTCCGTTCTCGAGCGCCGTCGCGACCTGGCCCGCAACGGCCGCCAGCAAGGCCATGTCCTCGCTGCTCAGCGGCTCACCGCTCTCCTTGCGCCCAAGGGCCATCACCGCGATCGTCTCGTCCTCTGCGACGCAGGGCACGAAGTAATAGATGCCCCGGTCGCGCCAGTACGCGGCCTCATCGGTCGCGACCTTGCGTCGGGTGGCGGGATCATCAAGCAGGACGGTGTGACGCGCGGACAGTCGCTCGCCGACGCTCGATCCGCGCGTCAGCGCCAGTGGCCCCGGCTCGAAGCCGACCCACCGAATGGGCCGGAAGTTCCCGGGGGCGGAGGAACCCCCGTCTCCCGTCAGGTCCCGGCCAAGCAGCAACGCCATGCGGTCGACCAACAGCGTTTCGGTCACCCGATTCACGAGACGCTCGCTCAACCGTTCGAGGTCGAGGTCGGCGTTGAGATCGCGCGCGAACCCAACGAGTGCACGCCGGTAGTCGAACCGGTCGCGATAGTAGACGCGATCGAGCATCGTCTGTATCGCGTTCTTCACCGGACCGGCCAGCAGCACGACGACCGCCGTTGCCAGCAGGGCGATGATTGAGTTGTGGTCGTCGGATTCCTCGAGAAACACCTCTGTCGCGAGCCGCTCGAGGACCAGGTAGATGGCTATCATGGCCGCCACGACGGCCGTGTATACGAGGCTGCGCTTGACGATGACCTCGACGTCGCGGAGCCGGTAGCGGACGATGGCTGAGGCGAACGCAAGCGGGATCAACCCGAGTGGCACGGCGGTGAATCTGAATCCCACCACCGGAGTGAACCCGAGCGCGTAGGGCAGCGCGTAGCCGAGCGCGAACGGCAGACCGCCCAGCACGGCGCCCGACACGATCCACCGCAACTGCCGCCGCGCGGTAATCGAGCGGACCCGCTGCAACGCCACGACCATCGTCGTCAGCCCGCCGATGGTGCACCCTGCGAGGTAGAGATGCTGGAGTTCCCAGACGCGTTCAACCGCGCCCGCGAAGAGCGGGCTGGCGTCGGAGCCCAGCACGGCGACCACTTGGGCGACACCCAGCGCGAGCGCCGGCGCATAGACGAGCGGGAACAGACCCGGGCCGAGCCGATTACGGATCCACCCAGGCGAGCGCTCGGGAAACACCAGAGCGAAGTGCATGAAGAGCGGGGCCAACAGCAGGATCGAGACCTCGTCGGCCCAGAAGAAGACCCAGTCGAGACGATCAAGCCGGCCGCTGTAAGAAAAGGCGAAGACGCCGAAGAAGGCGACCGTCAACCAGAAGAAGTGGAGCGTGGCCTGATGATCGGGCCGTCGAACACGCACAGCGGCGCCGACCAACAATCCGAACAAGCCGATGCCGGCCAGCACGAAGTAGACCGGTAGGTTGACGCCCGGCAGCGGCTCGAGTGACAGCTCGTAGACCTGGCGCTCGCGGACGCGGAGGACGGTGTAGTCGAGCCGAGTCCCCTCGACGCCAGCATGAAGAAATGCGAGGACCTCGGCCCTGGTGTCGACCGGGCGGCCGTCAATCGCAAGCAGTACATCGCCGGCTTCGAGACCGGCCCGTGCGGCCGCCGAGTCGGGTGCGAGGTCGGCAGCGACCAGGCCATCGGTGCCTTCCAGCCAGAGGACGCCGTCCTCGACCTCGGTCCAGTTGGCCTGCACGACCGCATTGGCGACCGCAAGAAAGACGAGCACTGCGACGACGCCGACCGCGAGAAGCGCCCGACTCCAGCCACCTCGATAACGCCGCGCGGTCAGCTCGCGCTCAGCCGATGTCATGAGAACATGGCCCTATGGACGGTCGCCTCTCGTCGGTGCAAACGACATTCCGAGCCGCGTGCTCCTTGGGCGTCACAAAGCACTGCATTCTTGGCAACTTACGACGATGCCTCGCGATCGAGATCCATGTAGATGGACGATAACACCAAACGAATGGATCGTCGCATGGGCCTGATTCCCGGTGAATCTCTGGGTTCTCGTCATCGGCCGGCTGGCCGACCCGCGCTCAGAAGTGAACAACCAGCCCGCCAACGAACTGCTGCGGAGGGTCGACGACGAGCAATTCGTCGTAGGCAGAGGTGCCGAACGCGGCGTCGTGAAAGAGGCTGCGAATGGCAACGAGCAGCTCCCAGGTGCTCCCGTCGATTGGGGAAAACGGCAGCGTCTGTGTCACCCGCACATCGAATCGGGCGTCCACCCCCGATGACACCGTGTTGGTGGATGCTCGCGCGAACGCGGTATTGACGCGGCAGACGGCGAAGACGCGCGTCGAGGTCTCAGGGATCTCGGTTTCGACCGAGGTCGTGACATCGTGAAATCGCTCAAGACCCGTCCGGAACGCCCCGACGGTGCGAGGTGAAAGCCCGGACGCCGTCCACGGCAGCCACTCGGCCCGCACGAGGCTATACCCCACCGCCCCTCGCACGCGCCCGGCCACGCGGTGGCTGAACGTGACGCCCCAACCGTCGGTCGCGACGCCGCTCGCGCTCGTCAGGTAATAGTGCCCGCCTGGCGCCGCGAACGCATCGCGCGGGGTACGACCGACGATGCCGAATATGGTGATCAGCTGGTCGCTGACATCCTGATGGAATCGACGCACGGCCAAGACAGAAGCCGCCCCAAGATCGCGCTCGACCGCGATCTCGACGTGTCGAGCCCGCTCGGCCTGCAGCGGCTCGAACCGCGACAGGGATGTAAATGTCCGTTCAGGTGGCAACCACACCCCCGAGACCGGCGGCAAGAATTCCTCGGCGCCCGGCGCTGTCATGGTCCGGGCCAGCGCCACGCGCACGCGGGTACGCCGGAGCGGCACGATCGTCACGTGTGCACGCGGGCTGAACAGCTTGCCGTTCTCCAAGTAGCCGTAACTCGCGTACGTGCCCCCATAGCCGACGGTCACGCGTGGCGACACCGACCACGTGTCGAATGCCTGCACGCTCCCAACGTCGCGACTGAGTCGGTCCATGTCGTCCGCACCGGACAAGGCAGGAATCGCAGCGGCGGCATGAAGCTGGCTGCTGTACGACAGGCTGAGCTCGACCGCGTGGTCCTCATGCGGGTCGGCCGTGTACCACCCCGAGACCGCCCACGACGATGCGGTCCCGGTAGTCATGTCGACGGCCCCCCGCACGGCCCACACGGCGTCGTCGTCGCGGCCCGGCGCGAGCGACACGTGAGCCACCTGCCCCGGCATGCCGTCAGGAGACCACCATCGCCCGCGTCCATCGAATGTCGCGCGTGCCAGCAGTTGCACCTGGCCGGAAACCGGGAACCCGTCCAAGAGGCCAGCGATGTGCCCATCGTTGGACGCCGCGACCTCGCTGTCGTCCGAGTCAGAGGCATCAGCGTTCGCCACGCCTGAGTGCCCGGTCTTGTCCTTCAGCACACTGCGCCGCGCGCGCCGCAGGCGCCACGCTTTTGGGCCGTGATCGTGCGGCGCCAGGATCTGATCCGATGGTTGGTCTGCGTCGCCGTCGGCCTCGCTCACGACAGCTCGGTCCTCCTGCGTCTCGAGGGGAGGGAGCTCGTTGGGGAGACCCGCAAGGGACGGCGATGCGGAGGCCGCCGCGGCACCGCCGAATCCCGCCCCCGCGAGGCGGACTCGGCGCGCCGTCCGTGCCGGCGCAGGCTCCAAAGGCAGCGACAACGAGCGCACGGCAGCCACCTCTGCCACCACGTCGACGTAACGCCGGGACGCCACGAACCCTGACGCGTGCGTGCGAACCAGGTACCGCCCGGGCTGGAGCGACCGGAACTCGAATCGCCCCTCCGCGTCGCACACCGTGAGCATGGTCCCGGACGGCCCGGTGGCGGAGACCAGTACCTCCCCGAGCGTCCCCCCGGCGCGATTGGTCACGACACCGAGAATGTCGCCGGTGCCCGCGACGGGCGCGACGGTGTTCGTTGTGGTTGCCCCAGCACGCCGCTCACTGGTCGTATGCGCGCCAGCCACCGTGGCCGTGGCGACGGTCAGTGCTAGCGCGGTGACCGCAACGCGTGGGGCTCGAGTCATAGGGTTGGAGCGGTCCCCGCTCTACGTCTCCCGCACCGTGAACACCACCTCACGCATCAGGTCCGCTCCGGAGGTGTTGTCCGTGACCTTGATCGCGAGACGGTAGTCGCCTGCCGGGAAGAGCGTCAGCGGAATGGTCTGTCCCCCGATGATCTGATAGCCCTGAGTCACATCGAAATCGGGAGGCAAGGTCTCCGGGTTGAACTGCTGCGGGTTTGTCTTGTTGAAGAACTCCTCGCCGTCCGCCGTCTGCTGGTGAAAATCGTACTCGATCGTCACGTCGGGCTTCGTCGCGTCCTTCAAACCAGCGTTGTAGACGAAGAAGATGATGGCGAGTTCTTCCTGCTTCCCGAAGCTCCGGTCCTGCTTCGGCACGATGCGCAGCGTCCCAAAGCTGTACGGGTACTGATGCAGCTGCTCCGCCGTCAGCGGCTGCGCCATGGGCTCGATGACGTCGGTGACAAGAACGCTGCTCGTGGCGAGCTGCGGCGTCCAGAAATCCGGCACCTCGAGCTCTTCGCGCAGCAACAACACCGTCGACGTCGGCGCGTCGTCCTCTGATCCGCCGGTGCTGTCACGAATCGCGACATATACGTCGTACGTGCCGCCCGGCGCGGAAAAGAAATGGCTGATGTGAATCGGCTCTTCCCCATCCGCCGTCACATCGAAGTAGTCGGCATCGCGAAACACCCCGGCCCCGAGGAGCTGCACGCTGTAGGCCGCGAGATCGGCCGGCTGACGCGATGCGTCGGAGTCGTCGTCGTCCTCCTCCTCGTCGTCGGCCGTCGGCGTCGCCTCGATGTGCTCTTCGACGAAGAGAAACAGGCCAACCGTCGACGCGCTGACTTTCGACGCATCGATCGTGAGGGTGAACGGCACCTCGGTTACGCCGTCGGCGCCCTTGAGGAACGATGCATTGAGCGAGAACGGATTGTCCTGCGCGACGAGCTGACCGTCTTTCGCGGCCGCGATCACGTCAATGAGCGACTCCAGTTCCTGCAGCTGCCATTCCTCGAGCTCTTCTTGAGCAGCTACCGACGACGTGGTCAGCAGCAACATTGCCACGACACACGACGTCGCGACCCAGTTGCGTCGGGCGATGTCGTTCATCGGAGTCGGTCTCCCTGGTGCGCGTGATCGGTCGCAAGTGAACCCGTTCATGATAGGCGACCTCTCAGTCGCAAGTCAAACCGCGTGATGCGATTTAAGTTGTTTAAACGTATATGGTTACATGGAACTTTCGTCTCGTCGGCGTGGTATGATTCCGGCTGCTCGGACGGCCCCGCCCGGCGGACAGGCCCCGAGACGTTCGAAAACCACGGCTCGAGTCGCATGCCCGCCCAACGTCCACCGGTCGTGCTCGTTGTCCTCGATGGCTGGGGCCTGAGCGACGCCGTCGACCACAATGCCATCGGCCTCGGTCAGACGCCGGTGTTCCAGGAACTCCTCGACAGCTACCCGCATGCGTCGCTCGTCGCTAGCGGAGAGGCCGTGGGGCTACCTGCGGGACAGATGGGCAACTCGGAGGTCGGCCACATGCACCTCGGTGCCGGCCGCGTCGTGTATCAAGACCTCACGCGCATCGACCAGAGCATTCGCGACGGCGACTTCTTCGAGAATCCCGCGCTCGTCGCCGCGATGGCCCGGTGCGAGGGCGATCGCCACGCGCTCCACCTGTTGGGCCTGGTCTCGGAGGGTGGCGTGCATAGCCACCGGCGCCATCTCGCGGCGCTCATCGACATGGCGGCGCGCCGGCGCATCGCGCGCGTCTTCGTGCATGCCATCACGGACGGACGCGACACGGCGCCCACGGGGGGCGCCGACGACCTTGCGGAGATCGAACGGACGATGACCAGGGCGGGAGCCGGGCGGATCGCGTCGGTCATCGGCCGCTACTACGCCATGGATCGCGACCGCCGATGGGAGCGCTGCGAAAGGGCCTATGACGCGCTCGTCTCAGGCCGCGGGCGCAGCGCGCGCGAGGCGCGGACGCTCATCACGCAGGCCTACGATGCACAGGTGACGGACGAGTTCATCGAGCCCGGCGTCGTGCTCGCGGCCGACGGGCAGCCGATCGGCCGGGTCGCCGACGGCGATTCACTCATCTTCTTCAACTTCCGCGCCGACCGCGCCCGCCAGATCACTCGCGCGCTCGCGTCCCCGGACGCCGCGTTCGACGGCTTCACCCGAAGGGCCTACCCTCGGATCGCGCTGACCACGATGACGGAGTACGACGCAACGTTCGAGCTTCCGATCGCCTTCCGACCGGAGGCGCTCTCGGCCAACGTGGCCGAGCTGCTGTCCGTCCACGGCTTGACGAATCTTCGGCTTGCGGAAACGGAGAAATACGCCCATGTGACGTACTTCTTCAATGGCGGGGCAGAGCAGCCGCGTGCGGGAGAAGACCGGATTCTCGTGCCGTCGCCACGAGTCCCGACCTACGATCTGCAGCCCGAGATGAGCGCGGCGGGCATTACCGACGCGCTCGTGGCCGATGTCAACGCCGGCCGCCACGACGTGATCGTCTGCAATTTCGCGAACGCCGATATGGTGGGTCACACCGGCAACCTCGAGGCGGCCGTGGTCGCCGTCTCGACGCTCGACGCGTGTCTGTTGCGGGTTGTGCGCGCGGTTGAAGCCGCCGGCGGGACGGTCATCGTGACGGCCGACCACGGCAACGCGGAGCAGATGTGGGATCGCGAGCGGGATGAGCCGCATACGGCGCACACCGGCAACCCGGTCCCTGTCGTACTCATCGACAAGGCGATCGAGCGGCGGGGGTACAACTTACGCGACGGGTCGCTGCGCGACGTGGCGCCGACGTTGCTAGCCGTGGCCGGCGTGGCCCGCCCGCCCGAAATGACGGGTCGCGACCTGCGCGTCTGGGTCGACTAGGCGCGCACGGCGCGCCTCGCGACCGCGGAGTGGGGCACTCGGGGTCCCCACGCAGCGGTCGCGGGGGCTTGGGGCGAAGCCCCATCTAATTGACGTTCAGCTCGTCGGCCGCTATCCGCAGCGATCGGAGGAATCGACGATCATTCGCCGTGATGTCCATTCCTTGCTGTGCCTTCCCAGCAGGCGGCGTGGCGGCCACCTTCGCGAGCGCCTGGGAACCAGAGCGGTTGCCGAAGCCGATCTCGGCTTCCAGCGACACACGCATCTCGGCTTCCAGCGACACACGCATTTCATACCCGGCCGCTCGCGCCTTTTCGCGACACGCCTCGACTCTCGCGTCCTCGGCGACCGCGGCGCCGATGGCCTCAGCCAACTCGCGCGCCAAGCGATTCACGACGTCGTCCATGCGGTGACCTCCTCACCTGCCGTCGGGCCGGGAACCGGCGGCGAATCCACGTTCGATGCGGTCACCCACGTACGGTGTGACGATCCGCCGCAAAGGGCCTGCATCATGCGAGGTCTGGTAGGAGTAACGAGAAGGAAACCCGCAGATTGTAGACGAGGACTTGCGCACTGTCAAGATCGACACCACTGTATATCGCTGTTTTCCTTCCTTGAACCGCAATATCCTGTGCTGTCTTTGGGTCAGACGACCTTGAAATGACGGGCTCTATCCTGTGAGCTCCGCAGGTTCGCTACAATCGCAGTCGGCTATGAGCTCAGATGTCTACACGCCTCGCGACGCGCTGCCGTCGGCAGACGAGCGACTGGGACGGCCCGGCGAGTTCCCCTTTACTCGCGGCATCCATCCGACGATGTATCGGGGCCGCCTCTGGTCGATGCGGCAGTACGCAGGATTCGGGACGGCCGCAGAATCGAATCGGCGCTATCGGTATTTGCTCGGTCAGGGCGTCAGCGGCCTGAGTGTCGCCTTCGATCTCCCAACCCAGATCGGATACGACTCTGACAATCCGCTCGCCGCCGGCGAGGTTGGGCGGGTCGGCGTCGCGATCGACACGATCGAGGACATGGCGAGGCTGTTCGGCGACATCCCGCTGGACCGCGTGTCGACATCCATGACCATCAATGCCACCGCGATCATCCTGCTCGCGCTGTACGTCGCGGTCGCCCGTCGCCAGGGTGTGGCTTCTCACGCGATGGCCGGCACCCTGCAGAACGACGTCTTGAAGGAGTACGTCGCGCGTGGCACGTACATCTATCCGCCTCGTGCCTCGCTGCGCATCGTGACCGATGTCGTCGCCTACTGCGACCGCGAGCTGCCGGCCTGGCACCCGATCTCGATCAGCGGCTATCACATCCGTGAGGCGGGCTCGACCGCCGCGCAGGAGATCGCGTTCACGTTCGCGCATGCGATGACGTACGTGCGGGCGGCAATTGATGCCGGGCTCAACGTGAACTCCTTTGGGCGGCGTCTGTCGTTCTTCTTCAACGCGCACAACGACTTCCTGGAAGAGATCGCCAAGTTCCGCGCCGCGCGGCGGCTCTGGGCACGACTCATGCGCGACCGGTTCGGCGCGACGGAGCCGCGCGCGCAGCAGCTGCGGTTTCACACGCAGACGGCCGGCAGCACGCTCACGGCGCAACAGCCGGACAACAACGTCGTGCGGGTCGCCCTTCAGGCCATGGCCGCCGTGCTCGGTGGGACGCAGTCGCTGCACTGCAACGGACGCGACGAAGCGCTTGGTCTGCCGACGGAGGAGGCGGCGCAGCTTGCGCTGCGCACCCAGCAGATCATTGCGTCCGAAACCGGCGTGACCAACACCGTCGACCCGGTGGCCGGGTCGTGGGCGGTTGAGCACCTGACGGACCGGCTCGAAGCCGAGGCGGAGGCGCTCATCGGTCGGATCGACCAGGAAGGCGGCACCCTCGATGCCATCGAATCGGGGTTCATCCAGCGGGAGATCCAGGACGCGGCGTATCGCGCCCAGCGCGCGATTGATAGCGGTGAGGCGACCGTGGTCGGCGTCAACCGATTCGAGGCGACGGACACCGAGACTGCCGTCACGGTCCACCGGATCGACCCAGCGATCGAAGCGGAGCAGGTCGCGCGGGTCAGCGCGCTCCGCGCGTCACGAGACCAGACCACGGCGCGAGCGGCGCTGGCGTCGGTCCGGACGGCCGCGCGCGATGAGACCAACCTGGTGCCGCCGATCATCGCGGCGGTCGAGGCCAAGGCCACCGTGGGTGAGGTGGCTGATGAGCTGCGGGCGGTTTTCGGGGAATACCAGGAGCGGGCTTAGGGCTTAGACCGACGACGCCGCACGCTCCATCCGCACGTCCTTCTCGATCTGGCCGTCCCGAATGTGAAGCACCCGATGGGCGTGGGCGGCAACGCCGGCTTCGTGGGTAATGAGCACGATCGTGTTTCCCTGCTGATAGAGCCGCTCGAAGATCGCCATGATCTCCACGCCGGTCTTCGAGTCGAGGTTGCCCGTGGGCTCGTCGGCCAACAGGATGGACGGCCTGTTCACCAGCGCCCGGGCGATCGCCACGCGCTGCCGCTGTCCGCCCGATAGCTCATTCGGGCGATGCGTCATGCGGTCTTCGAGCTCCACCAGACGCAACGCATCGGTTGCCTGCCGGTGGCGATCGGCGCCTGACAACCCTGCGTAGATCAGCGGCAGCTCGACGTTGTGCAGCGCCGTCGCGCGCGCCAACAGGTTGAACGTCTGGAACACGAAGCCGATTTCCTCGTTCCGGATCCGCGCGAGCTCGTCGTCGTTCATGCCGCTCACGCTCTTCCCGTTCAGCAGATACGACCCCTCCGTCGGCGTGTCGAGACAGCCGATGAGGTTCATGAGTGTCGACTTGCCGGAGCCCGACGGCCCCATGATCGCCACGAACTCGCCCCGTTCAATCTCGACCGACACTGCGCGGAGCGCATGCACCGATTCGGTCCCCATGTGATAGGTCTTCCAGAGGTTGTCGGTCTTGATCATGGGCATGGTGTCGTGGCTCGATGCTGGTGGCCGCGGATCGCGGCTTCGGTGGGCGCGTCCACCCAGTGATCGTCGACGATCAAACGCGTGCGCCGGTTCCGCTGCTGATTGGTTCGTCGCACGAATGTATGCGGGCTGAGTAGGGCTGCGGTTTGAAGAACATGAGTCTCATCAGGTACTTAGGAGTTGCAACGCTACCTGGGTATCTGAGAGGAGACTCATGCTCGTGGAAAGTCTGGTGAAGGCAACGGTGGAATTGCAAGGGTTTCGGGTGCTGCGGGTCACGGGCGACGTCGGCGGATTGGCAGCGGAGTTGGCCCCCGACGGGCGGTATGCGCCGCGTTGTGGTCAGTGCGAGCAGCGGGGCAGCTATCGGGACACCCGGTGGGTCCGACGCTTTCGCCATGTCCCGCTGTGGGGAATTCCCGTGACGCTCGTCTACGCGCCGCGACGGGTCCAGTGTGTGCGGTGCCGGGGCGTGCATGTGGAAGCGCTGCCCTGGGCGGTGGGCCGGCAGCGGTTCACGCGTGCGTTGCTGGTGACGATCGCGACCTGGACGCGGGTGTTGCCGTGGCAGCAGGTGGCCACGCTGTTCGGGTGCGCATGGGGCACGGTGGAGCGAGCGGTCGAGGCGGCCGTGGCCTACGGGTTGGCGCACCGCGACCTCACCGGCGTGACCCATATCGGCATCGACGAAATCTCGCGGAAGAAGGGGCACGTCTACGTCACCAACGTGTACGACCTGGCCCGGAAGCGGCTGCTCTGGAGCGGCGAGGGACGCAGCCAGGCGACCCTCGAGGCGTTCTTTGCGTTCCTTGGCCCCGAGCGCACTGTGGCGCTCGCCGGCATCTGCTGCGATATGTGGCAGCCCTACATCGACGTGATCCGGGTCCGGGCGCCCCACGCGGTGCTGGTGTTCGACAAATTCCACATCGTCAGTCATCTCATGGCGGCCGTCGATCAGGTCCGCCGCGACGAGATTCGCGAGAAAGGCCCGGCACACAAAGCGCTGATGCACAAGACCCGGTTCATCTGGTTGAAGAACCCCTGGAATCTCACCGAGACGCAGCACCGGCGCCTGGGCGAGCTCGAACACCTCAATCTGAAGATCAACCGCGCCTATCTCCTCAAAGAGTTCTTCGCGCACTTCTGGAGCTACCGCCGCGCGGGGTGGGCGAAGCGCTACCTGAAGCGGTGGTTCTGGTGGGCGACGCACTCACGCCTCCCGCCGATGCGCGACTTCGCGTGGCTGCTCCGCCGCCACGAGGACGACATCCTCAACTACTTCCGGCTGCCCATCGACAACGGCACCGTCGAAGGGTTGAACAACAAAGCGAAGCTCATCATTCACAGGGCCTACGGCTTCAGGACCGCCACGACCTACATCCGGAACCTCTACCACTGCATGGCGGACCTTCCACTACCCAAAACCGTGCATACATTTGTGTGAGGAACCTGCTGATTACTGATTACTCGGTTGCACGGAGACGCTCCAGGACGCGACGGGCCGCCGCCGGCGCTTCGGTGGGCACGGGCCCTTGCCAATCATGGACATTGACCGGAAGCACGGTGATACGCGTTGCCGACAGGCGCGACAGGCGATCCCGGAGCTCGGCGATGATCCCGGATAGCTCACGTGTCGAGGCGAGGTCGTTCCCGACGAGGAAGACGCACAGTTCCCGACTGACGTGTCCTAGACGAATCGCGCGGGTCCAGGCGTCGCGAATCGCCGCGGCGTCCACCCTGGGGACGAACCGCCCGCAGATCATCAACGGAGCCTCACGTTTGAGGAAGCCGCGCGGGCGCGACACATACGCGACGTCGAACCCTCGACCCGGGACCTCCTCGGCATCGCCCAGCACCGCTGCCGCCACCGCGCTCAGCCGGTCCAGTGACGCCTTGCGCACGAAGTCGTCGCGCACCTGACGCTCCTGCCGAAACGCCGCGGGAGGCGAGGTCGGCGGTGCCGCCGGCTCCGCGCTGGTCGCGACAGTGGGCGGGGGCCTCCCATCCGACGCGGCGCCGGCGGGTGGCGCTGCGGTGGCGGTGGTGCTCAGGTCGTATGTGGTGCGCAGCTCGGTGTCCGACAACCGGCGATACGCCTCCGTGATCTCCGCGGCGCGAACGGCCGCCATGTCCTGGAGATCCCGACCCAAATGCTGGACCTTGTCGGGGTGATACTGCGCGATCTGATGGCGGAACGCCCGCTTGATCTCTTCGGGGGTCGCAGAGGAGACGACGCCGAGCACATCGTAGAGTGTCTTCACGGTCGAATGTTCCAGCCGCCGACCCGTCACGTAGACCGCGGGCGTCGGGTTCTCCGCGTCGTTGACGGGTCGCCACCGGTCCCCGCAACTCGGCGCGATGCCGCCGCCGGCTTTGGGGCCTGAAACTCGGTAATGGCGGTGACATTCCCGGCGGGCAGGGCCGGCTGCGGGCGCGCGGTTACCTTCTTGCGTCGCTTCTTCTTGGGCGCCGCGATACCGGCGGCACCCGGTGGGGTGATTCCAGTCGCGCAGTGCGGGCAGAACACCCAGCCCGGCTGCAACGTGCGGCCGCACGACGGACACCCGCCCGAGAGCGATTGGCCGCAGTGGGGGCAGGTCTGAAAATCGGCGTCGACGGCGCTGCCGCATCCCGGACACGCCGCGCCCAGATCACGAACCTCTGTAATCACCCGGATCAGCTCATCGGCCGTGGTCACACCGCCTTTGACCTTCGCGAGGCCGTCAGCCCCAAGGCTCCTCATCCCGGCCGCGGTGGCCTCGTCGCGCACGATGTTCTCGCCGACATTACCCGCGATGGACCGGCGGAGCTTGTCTGTGACGTTCATGATCTCGTAGAGACCGACACGCCCGCGGTATCCGGTCTGGTTGCAGTGATCGCAGCCCACCGCGCGATAGAACGGCTGGCTGTCCGCGTCGCGCTCCGAAATGTTCAACGCTCGGAGCACGTCGACCGGGGGGGTGTGCTGCGCGCGGCAGTGGGGACAGAGCCGGCGCACCAGCCGCTGCGCGACGACACCCACCAGGCCGGACCCAATGACATACGGTTCGACGCCCATGTCCATCAGGCGGGTCACGGTCGATGGCGCGTCGTCGGTGTGCAGCGTCGAGAGGACCAGGTGGCCGGTCTGCGCGGCTTGCAGCGCGATGCGCGCCGTCTCGAAGTCTCGAATCTCCCCCACCAGAATCACGTCTGGATCCTGCCGCAGAATCGCGCGCAGGCTGTTGGCGAACGTTAGCTTGATCTTGTCGTTGACCTGCGTCTGATTGACGCCAGGCAGCTGGTACTCGATCGGGTCCTCGATAGTGATGATGTTCGTACGGGTGGACTGGATCGACGAGATGGCCGAGCTGAGCGTCGTGGTCTTTCCGCTGCCTGTGGGCCCGACCACCAGAATCATCCCGTGCTGACATCGCAAGAAGTGGCGAAGATCCTCGAGTCCGGCCGGTCCGAATCCGAGCTCTTGAAGCGGCGGCGGCCCCTTGCGCTGGTCGAGCACGCGCATGACGATCTTCTCGCCGTACATCGTGCGGAGCGTGGACACGCGGAGGTCGATGTCCTCCCCATCCCTCGCCTGCGCGCGAATGCGGCCATCCTGGGGCAGGCGCTTCTCGGCGATATCCATGCCAGCCAGGATCTTCATTCGCGCGACGAGGCCCTCGGTGACCCACTTGGGCAAGTCCATCACTTCGCGCAAGATGCCGTCGAGCCGGTGGCGGACAACGACGCGCTTGTCCCCCGGCTCGATGTGAATGTCGCTGGCCTGGCTGGTGACGGCGCTGCTGACGATGAGATCCACCATGTCAACGATGGGCGCCTGGTCACCCCGTCCCTCCTCCGAACCCGACTCGAACACCGAATCATCGTCGGCGAGCACGAGCGCACCGGCGCCACCGAGCTGCCCGTCAGCCGTGCCGCCGCTGACGGGTGCGGTCAGCGCGCCGCTCGCGGCATCGAGCGGCACCAGCGCCTTGTCCGGATAGCCTGTCTGGATGGCCGCCACGATATCGTTTCTTGCCGCCACCACCTGTTTGATTCGATAGCCGGTTTGAAACTCCAGATCCTGGACCAGGCTGAAGAGCAACGGATCGGCCATCGCCACGGTGAGGTGGTTCTTTTCTACTTTCAAGGCGACGCAGATTCGCTCGAGTGCGACATCCTTCGGGATCAACGTCACCGCGCTCGCCTCGGGAGGATCGTCGGCCAGACTGACGTACGGGAAACCGAGTTGGTACGCGAGCGCTTTGGTAATCTGCTTTTCACTGGCGAGGCGCATCCGCACCAGGACTGCGCCGACGCGCTCGCCGCTGCGCTGATGCTCCGTGAGCGCCGCCTGCAGGTCGTCCTCGGTGATCAGGCCCGCCTGAATGAGGCACTCGCCGATCTTCTTACGCACCGTCTGGGTCCTCGCACGCGCGATGACGACCGAGCGACAGCTGCCGCGGGGCACTGAGGCCAGCGCCCGAGCGCCCACCGTGGTTCGCCAAGGGCAACGTCCATCATAAGAGGCGATTGACGCGGGTTTCAATTGCGGACCGCGTGATGCGCGCGGCTGCGCGGAACTGCGCGCAACAGCCTCGCTGGTCCAGGCCGCAAAGGAAGCACTATGATGGGGGCGAATCGGGACCACGCCTCGCTCCCCCTTCTGGGTCCATGAACAACGACGAACAGTCCGGCCGCGTCGACGTCCGGCATCAGGTGAGTGCCACCTTGCGATTCGACCGCGAGTCGCTGTCGGGAACGCTCGCCTCGGTCCTGTCGAAAGAGCTCCCGCTCGAGATCGACGCCAGCGCCTGGCTCACGCTGTCGGGCCAGCTTCTCGACGGCTTGCGCGCCTTCACGGAAGGCGGCCAGCTCGACGCGAAGGCCGACGCACTCGAGCCGCTCGAGCGGCATACCCATCTGCTGCTGGGCACCAGACAGCTGTTCACGTGTGTCTATCTGGCCGAACGCACCGTTCTGGACCAGCTGGAAGGGGACGACGCGGTCGGCGCGGCGTCTCGCGAATGGTCAGCCGTGAATCAGGTCGTGAAGCGGGCCTCGTTCGATCTCGTCGGTTCGCTGACCGAACGGCTCGCGGCCACACCGGCCCACGCCGCTATTCGGGATCCGCTGACAACCCTGCTCGTCCGATCCGTGTTCGACCTCGCGCTGGCCCATGAGGTCGACCGAGCCCGACGGCATCAGCATGCACTCTCGGTGATCCTGTTCGACCTCGATCAGCTCGCGGCGATCAACGCGACCCATGGCTTCGGCGTCGGCGACCGCGTGCTCGAGCGCATGGGCATCCTGGTCCGACGCTTCTTCCGCACGCATGATTGGGTCGCGCGTCATGACGACGACTCGATCGTCGTGTTGCTGCCGGAGACCCCACTCGATGACGCCCACAGCCTTGCCGAACGCGTCAGGAACATGGTGGAGCAACGCCTAGCGTTCGTCGACCACAACACCAACGCGACGGTCAGCGTGACGCTGAGCGCGGCCGCGGTCGGCAACGACTACTTGGAGTCCGCGCTCGATCCGTATGACGTGCTCGCTGAGGCGGAGCGCGCCGTGCGCCGCGCGAAGATGAGTGGGCGCAATCGCGTCGAGCGAGTTGCGCTGCTCCCCACGTCGGTGAGCCTGCTGAGCGCGGCCAGCCTGCTCGACTGCGACCCGACCGTCGTCCAGCGCCTGATTCGAGAAGGCCACCTGACCGCGACGCGGAAAGGCGATCTGACTCAGATCGGGCGGGCATCCCTCGAGCGCTACCAGCGCGAACGGTCGTTCGAGCCGCCGCCCGGGACCTGATTGGACGGGGCTTCGCCCCGAACCCCACGCGGCCGCTCCGCGGGGACCCCCACCAGCCGGTGGTGCACGTCCGCGTCGCACCGAGACCGCCGCGGCGCCCGCCGCGCAAGGCGCGAGGATGGAGCAGACCGGGCGTCTGTGACTGACGAGCACCGCAGCGCGGCGGGATGCATCGGCGGTCGAATGCAGCGGCACGTGCACCACTGGCTGGTAGCCCCACTCCGCGCCCGCGAGGCGCGCCGTGCGCGCCTTGGCCGACCCGCAACGCATCGTGGCCTCCCGAGACGGGGCTTCGCCCCGAACCCCAACGCGCGCGTGCGCGCCCGTCTACGTCATCGAGCGCGCGCGTCGAGGGTCGCGAGACGGTCGCGGACGGCTGCCGCCAGCGACGCGTGGGACGAACTCCCGTACTTGAGGAACGACTGGAAGTGCTCGACCGCGCGGGTCAGATCGCCGCCCTCCTCATACACAAGCGCCAGATTGTAGTGGCACGGCGCGCTGAGCGGATCGAGCCGAAGCGCGCTGATCAGGGTGGCCCGCGCCGCCTCGGTGAACCCGGCGCTCCGCTGGGCGAGCGCAAGGTTGACCACCGCGTCGACATTCGCTTCGTCAGCATCAATCGCGGCGCGAAACTGCGTCATCGCCTCGTCCACCCGCTGCTCGCGGAGCAGCACGACGCCGAGATTGTTGTGGGCTTTCGAGAACGTGGGATCCAGCGCAATCGCCGCGCGAAACTCCTCGAGTGCGCGGTCGGTCTGCTGCCGCCCGCGGAAGATGAGTCCACGGTTGTTGTGCGCCTCGGCGGCGCGCTCGCCGCGATTCAGCAGCGTCTGGTAGTGACGGAGCGCTTCGTCCTCCCCGCCCGCGCGATGGTAATAGACGGCCTGGGCAAAGACGTCGGGCTGGGCGGTCGGTGGCCCGAACGGTGGCCGTGGGTCGGTCGTCGACGGCACGACCGGCGCCGGTTGTGGGTCGGTCGTCGACGGCACGACCGGCGGCGGTTGTGGGTCGGTCGTCGACGGCACGACCGGCGGCGGTTGTGGGTCGGTCGTCGACGGCACGACCGGCGCCGGTCGTACATCCAAGGTCGGCGGCGCCCTCTCCGCGCGCCGCGTATCAGGGGGAGCGACCTCGGGAAGCGGTTCCGGCTCCAGGGCACCGGGCTCGGATTGGTCGAGGTCTGTGGGCGCCAGAACCTCGACCGTTCGAGCCGGGTCCACCGGCGCAACGTCCTGCAGTGCGTCCGCCGTCTCGATTGAATCGTCGGGCGCCACGGCGTCCGGAACCGACGACGCGGCATCCGATGTTGTCCGCTGGGCTGGCCCTTCCGGCGACGGCGGTGCGCCCAGGTCGCGCCCCGCGCCGGGGCCCGACGGCGCCGGCTCGGCCTGTGACGGCGGCGCCGTTGGAGATGGCTGCGTCGGTGGCGGCACCGCAGCAACGCGCCCGCGCTGACGCGCTCCCGGCTCCGCAGGGAACGCGTTTGGATCGACCGCGGCCGTCTCGCGCGACGCGGACTGCGATTGGGGTGCGGGCGTCGCCCGCCACTCCATCCACGCCCACAACAACACGAGCAGCGACGACCCGACGAGCACGAGGGCGGATGTGGCCCACGCGCCACGGATACCGTGACGCCGGCGACGATAGCCCAGCGTGGCAAGCACGTCGTCGACCTGTGCACGGCGACCGGGCTGCTCGGACCGGGCGGGACGCTCGGCCGGGACGGGCTCCTTGGCCCGCCGCAACGCGTCGAGTATCAGGCTCACGGTCGCGCTCCGATCAACACATGCCACACGTGCTGACCCTTCTCATTCAGCGTCGGCACGCGGTAGGCAGCGTAACCCTTCTGGTGCAGTTCGTCGGTCAGCGACGCTGCTCGCGCTTCGTCCACGTACGATCCTATCAGCACAGAATCGTCGCTCGGTGTGTCGCTCGCCGCCACGAGCATCGTCTCCGGCGGATCTGCGACAACAGCACTGGCTGCCCCGACCGCGGTTGGAGGCGCGACCTGCGACACACCCAGCCCGATGACCCCCGCGATCGCAGCGGCGCCGAGCCCGGCCGCCACCGGGGCAAGCCTCTGCCGCAGCCAGCCAAACGGATCGAGACGGCTCGTTCGCAGGTCGAGACTGTCGGCGGCTCGGTCGATCATGGCATCGTCGATCTGGGACGTGCGCGCCGAGAATCCTGCCAGCAACGCGCGATCACAGAGCAGGTTGATCAGCCGTGGGATCCCACCGGCGTATCGGTGCAGCCGATCGAGAGCGCCCGGCTCGAAGCGGACCGCGAATGGCGCACCAGCCACCCCAAGTCGGTGCTGGACGTAGCCAGCCACCTCAGGGCGAGTCAGAGGCCGCAACCGATGCCGAATCGAGATCCGCTGGTCGAGCTGTCGGAGCTCGGGTGACCGGAGCGTGGCGTCGAGGCTCAGCTGCCCCACGAGCACGATCTGCAGCAGCTTTTCCTTGTCGGTTTCGAGATTCGACAGAATGCGCACCTGTTCGAGCGCGTGACGGGATAGATTCTGCGCTTCGTCGATGATCACCAGTGCGCGGGCGCCAAGCGGCAGCAGGGACAGCAGAAACTCGTTGAGCGTGTCGACCAGGCTCTGTTTGCTGACCCAACGATCAGCGCGTCGAAAGTCCTCGCGGGAAACGACGCCGAGCTCGCACAGGATGTGCCGCAGCAGGTCCGCCTCCGACACGAACGGGTCGAGCACGAGCGCGGTGAACGTGCGGTCGTCGAGCTGGTCGACCAGCGCGCGGCACAGGGTCGTCTTCCCCGTGCCGATGTCTCCAGTGATCGCCACGAAGCCTTCGCGGCGCTTGACTGCGTAGTGCAGCAGCTCGCAGGCGCTGCCATGGACCTCGCTGCGAAACAAATACTTGGGATCAGGCGTCAGGCTGAACGGCTTTTCGTCGAACCCGTAGTAGCTCTCGTACATGCACTCCTCCACATAAGACGGGGCTTCGCCCCGAACCCGCGCACAGCGGCCTAACTGCTGGTCAGTACCGTCGGCGTCACGAGAATCAGGAGATCGGTGCGCTGCGACCGACCGTCGGGACGCGGTGGCCCTCGAAGCGGCGCCGCCGGACGCCGCGACGCGACCTCGCGCAACAGCCCCGTGAGCACGAGCGTTTCGCCGTCGCGGACCCGCGCGACGGTATCGAGCTCGCGCACGTTCAACTCGGGCACCTCCGCGGTCGCCCCCAGGTCGACCGTGCTGGCCACGCTCGGGCTGACACTGAGCGTGATCATGCCTTCCGCCCCCACCTGCGGCGTGACGGTCAGGGCAAGACCGGTGCCAGAGCGTGCGTCCGTCGTCCGGACGGATAGCACGGTGGGCTCGTTGTTCAGGGTGACGACGCTCGGCGACGAGAGCACGGTGACCCGCCCTTGTGTCGCCAGCGCCTCGATCAGCCTGTCAAAGTCGGCGAGCGTTCCGACCGGCGCAACGCTGGATCGGGCCTGGGACCTGTGTTGACCTCCGGCCGCGGCGACCGCGGCCGGCCAGTCGATGCCTGCCGAGGCGCCGTCGAGCTCAACCTCGATCAGCCGCGCCTGCAGATGAACCTGGCGCAGCACCCGACGTAAGACGCGGTCCAGATACTGCTCCACCTGTGCGAGGCGGTCGGGATAGTCAGTCACCTGCACCAGCGCGGCCTTGCGGTCGAGATGCATCCGTCCGCGGGGGGACAACAGCGCGCCGACGCCATCGGCGACCTGTTCGAAGAAGTGCTCCTGGTCGGTGCGCGTCACTTCAACGGAGCTCGCCGTCGCCCCCAAAGGCATGGTCGGTGCACGCAGTGTGCGTGTGGCCGATCGTCGGGTGGTCACGTAGTCGACATCGAAAAAGCGCGTGGCGGTGCGTCGAGGAAAGACGCGGATGACGCCGCCCTCGACGGCGTACTCCAGGTCGTGCGGCGCCAACGCAATGTCGAGCGCTTGACGAAGCGTCACGTCCTTGAGCTCGCCCACGAAGGTTCCGTCGATATCGGGATCGAGCACGATGCTCACCTGGGTATCCCGCACGAGGAGCAGCAGGAGGTCCGCGATGTGAATCGGCTCGGACATCAGCAGCGACAACCGGGCGGTATCCAGGCCCGGCACCCGCACCTGGTCCTCGAGCTGAGCGATGACGAGCGGCTCGAGCTGTGACGGTGGTGGCGGATCTTGCCGCTGCGCCGGCCCACGCGGGGTCGTGGGCGTCGGTCGCGCGGCCGCGACGGCCTCCGGCGCGGTGTTGGCGGCAACCGGACCCGACGCCGGCTGCACGGCCGTCACCCCGGGTGGCTGGTCCTGACCGGCCACGTCCGGTGGCACGCGCTGAGCCGCGCATGACGCGCCGGCCATCAAGCACGCCACCAGGAGCCCCCTGTGGGAGCGGCCTCGCCGGTGGCCGGCCGCAAACCGTTCAGCGGATACCAAGACCGGTAACCCTTTTACAAGCAACTAGTTGACGACTCGTCCCGCCGGTGCGGCGGCCGACCGGATCACTGCGTACGTGACTGCACACAATTTCCACTTGGTGTGTCGGCGCGCGTGGAGGGTGAAGCGTTAGGACGAGGGGGGGTCGGGCGGGAGCACCTCGACCGTCCCCGGTGGCGGCGGGGACGCCTCGCGCCGGAAGATCAGCGCCCCGATCACGCCGCCGACGGTCGAAAAAATCATGCCGGCGAACAGCATGGCCATAAAGCCGAAGACGACGACCCACAGGCTGCTCGTCGACAGCTGTTCCAGCATCTCCAGCATCTCGGGCGGCACGTCCTGCGAATCGAACAGGTCCGTGAGACCACGCTGGAACGGCGCCGTGGCCAACTGAATCGGAACCATCACCACTGCGTAGACGAACGCACCGGTGACGCCGGCAAGAAAGCCGCCCAGGGCCGCATCAATCAGCTGGAGCGGTTGCGGCTGGCCCTGCTGCATCAGATAGGCCGTGACCGCTCCGCCGCCCACGACCCAGAGGCAACAGCAGAGATTGACCACCGAGATCAAGGGCAGCGCCGACAGCACTCCCGTGAAGGCGCCACCGATGAGCACCGCCTGCCAGCGAACTGCGTTCATGGTGTGCCGGTGGTGGTGGTCTGACGTGCTGGGCGCCAGCTAATCGTAATACTCGAGCCCCAGGTGCGTGATGAGCTCTTCACCGCGAAGATAGCGCAGCGTGTTCTTGAGCTTCATCAACTGGATGAACAGATCGTGCTCTGGGTAGAGGCCACGCGCGTGGATCGGGCTCTTGAAGTAGAACGACAGCCACTCCTGGATGCCCTCCATGCCGGCACGCTTCGCGAGATCGAGCAGCAGGACGAGGTCCAGCACGATCGGCGCCGCCAGGATGCTGTCACGGCACAGGAAGTTGATCTTCAGCTGCATCGGGTAGTCGAGCCACCCGACGAGGTCGATGTTATCCCACCCCTCCTTGTTGTCACCGCGGGGCGGGTAGTAGTTGATGCGCACGACATGGTGTAGATCGTCGTAGAGGCCGGGGTAGAGCTCCGGCTGCAGAATGTGATCCAGTACGGACTTCTTGCTCTCCTCCTTCGTCTTGAAGGACTCCGGGTCGTCGAGCACCTCGCCATCGCGATTCCCGAGGATATTGGTCGAATACCACCCGGATATGCCGAGCAGCCGCGCCTTGAGACCCGGCGCGATCATCGTCTTCATCAACGTCTGCCCGGTCTTGAGGTCTTTGCCCGCCAGTGGCGCACCGGTCTCGAGCGCGAGTTGCTCCAACGCCTGCACGTCCGCACTGAGGTTGGGCGCCGCGTTGGCGTAGGGAATACCTTCTTTGAGCGCCGCGTAGGCGTAGACCATGCTTGACGGAATCGCGGTGTCCGACGTAACGAGTCCGCGCTCGAAGGACTCGAGCGTGGCATGGACACGCGCTTCTTCCATGAAGATCTCTGTAGAGCCGCACCAGACCATGACGAGCCGATCCAGGTTGTGCTCGGCCTTGAACCGTCGGATGTCGGCGATCACCTGATCCGCGAGATCCTGCTTGTTGGCGCCGGTCTTGACGTTCGGGCCGTCGAGCTTCTTCACGTAGCGCTGCTCGAATACGGCGGGCCACGGCACGATCGATTCGAGGTCGGGCCGGAGCTGTTCGAGCAGATCCGGCTTGAGCACCTGCGCCTTGCGGGCGGCCTCGTACCCGGAGTCCTCGAAGATGTCCCACGCGCCGAACACGAGATCGTCAAGCGACGCGAGCGGCACGAAGTCCTTGATGAGCGGCGACCGGCCATCGGTGCGCTTACCGAGCCTGATCGTGCCCATCTGCGTCAGCGAGCCCTTCGGCGCCGCGAGTCCCTTGCGAACGGCGTGGACGCCGGCGATAAACGTCGTGCTGACGGCGCCGAGACCGACGAGCAGCACGCCGAGCCGATCGCGCGCGGGTGCAATGTCATCGGGGCGTTTCA
This sequence comes from Vicinamibacterales bacterium, assembly GCA_965197395.1. Classification (GTDB taxonomy): domain Bacteria; phylum Acidobacteriota; class Vicinamibacteria; order Vicinamibacterales; family UBA8438; genus CAZYFH01. Next base: position 772,292 of record OZ240205.1, read on the forward strand.
CGGCGGGAAACTATATCATGGCGTCATTCGCCCTACCCGAACGCGTTCAGGTGATGCATGCCCCTGTTCAAGCTCCAGCGGAGCAGCCAGCGCCGGCAGCTCGATGTGTCGATGGCCGGACTCAAGCTGGGCGCGCGCGTCCTCCAGCTCGGGAACGACGGCGAGCTCATCGCAGCCCTTGCACGGGTGGTCGGCATCAGCGGCGAGGCGTGCGCCGTCGCCGACGATCCCGATCACGCCCACCAGGTGACCCGCGCGGCCGCGGCGGCCGGCGTGATGGTCGACGTGAAGACCGCACGGTTCGGGGCCCTCCCATACGACGCGGAGGTCTTCGATATGCTGGTGATCGGCGACGTGATCGGCGAGATGAGAATGAACGAGCGTGTCGTCTGCCTGCAGCAAGCCCTGCGGGTCCTTCGCACGAACGGACGCTGTCTCGTCGTCGAGCGTGCCCAGCGCGGAGGCCTCGCGGCGCTGCTGTCTCGACGGACGCTCGACCGCAGCTACCGTGACAATGGCGGCGCCGCGGGGGCGCTCGCGGCAGAGGGGTTCCGCGCCGTTCGCTTGCTCGCCGAGCGGGAAGGGAAGAGCTACGTCGAGGGGACAAAGTAGTGTCCCCCGCCGAGCACAACCCTCCCGTCCATTCGGACGTCTAAGGGCAAGAACGGCCGCCGAACGGCCGAAAACATGGAAATGGCCATGTCCCGCGTCCGGCAAGCGTTTTGCGACCAGTGTCCTGTGGTGATCTCGTGAAGACCCGGCCCGCAACCAGACGCGACGCGATCACGGCGCCGCCTGATGTGTTCTCGGCCGACGAGATCGGCCGGGCCGCGAGCGTACCCGCCGACATCATCCGACGGCTCATGGCTGCCGGGGAAATCGGAACGGTCGACGGCGAACTGATTTCGCTCCGGGAGGCGTCCCGCGCCGTGCGGCGCTTGCGGTCGGGAGCGTTACACACCGCGGGTCCCCAGTTATTCGGCGCGATCGTCGATCTCGGCGCTGACCCTCGGTCACGGCAGTTGTCAGTGGCGATGTCGACAGTCGTGCATGGAGCGGTCGCACTGGCGGCCATCCTGCTGGGCACAGTCCAACTCACGACCGCGAGCGACGATGCCACGCCCATCGAGAGGCCACGTCTGGCCCGGCTGATCTTCGTGTCGACGCCGGGACCCGGGGGCGGCGGCGGTGGTGGCGGCCTCCGCCAGCCCCTGCCGCCACCCAAGGCCGAGCGCCGGGGGCGAGAGGCCATCAGCAGCCCGGTCCCACCCCGCGTTGAGCCGACCGTGATCGAGCCAGTCAGACGGCCCCAACCACCGAAACCGGCGGAGCGCGAAGCGCTGCCGCGCATCCTCGCGCCGCTGGTGGCGGCACGTGCCGACACCCGGGACGTCCGGGGCCTTCTCACACGGAGGACGGCGCCACGCCGGCCGGAGGTCCCGCCGAGCCAAGGACCTGGACTCGACGGGGGAGTCGGACGCGGTGCCGGTCGCGGTCTCGGTAGCGGTCGGGGCGCCGGCGTGGGCCCGGGGACCGGCGGAGGGACAGGGGGAGGTCCCTATCGACCGGGGAGCGGCGTTACGCCGCCCAGGCTGCTCCAGGAAATCAAACCGGAATACACGGAGGACGCGCGGCGACGCGGGATCGAGGGAGACGTCGTGCTCGAGGTCGTGGTTCTCGCGGATGGGTCCATCGGCCACGTGCGGGTCGTGCGCAGCCTCGGCTTCGGTCTCGATGAGCGCGCTGTTCGCGCGATGCGTCGTTGGCGGTTTCGCCCGGCGGAGCGCCATGGCGCCGCGGTTGACGTCGTCGTCGAGGTCGCCATGGAATTCAGGTTGCGGTAACCGCGCTCCCTGGATCGAGTCGAGGTTCAGCTTTCTAGGTTCGCGGAGCCAGGAAACAATGGAGTTTGCGCTTGCCACGGTCACCGTCTTGTCGCTGGTGATGACGCTCAGCATGGGAGTGGTCACCTGGCGCCTGGTGCGCGAGGAGCGGCGGCGGTCCTCCGCGCGCCTCGCCGCGCTTGCCTCGGACCTGAAGCGCGACCCCACCCCCCCAGTGCCGTCTACCCGCCGAAGCCTTGGCGAAGGCGGGACGCCGCGCGCGTCGCACCCATCAGCGATGAACACGGCTCGGACCGCGCCTGTAGCGACTTCCTTGCCCGCGTCTCCCCCACCTGCGGCCGGTGCGCACCGGGCAGCCGACGTGACGATTCGACCGACCCGTGCGGCGCACGCGCCCGGCGTGGACCGGATTGCGACAGGCGGGCTGTTCGGCGCGCCGATCGAATCGTCGTCGGATCCGAGAGCACGACTCCTTGCCTTCGGCGCAGCCGCTGTGTTGCTGATCGCGGTCGTGTCGGGGGGCATCTTCATGGTCGCCGACCGGGATCGTGACGAGGTCGCAGCCATCGAGCGCCCACCGGTGGAGTTGCTTGTTCTGGAGCACGACAAGGAGGGCGCGTTCCTCGCGATCAGCGGCTCGGTCCGCAACCCGAGCGAGGCCGCGCCAGCCGACCGACTGGCCGTGATGGCGATGGCCTTCGATGAGGACGGCACGATCGTGGCGAGCGGACGGGCGCCGGTCGAGCTGGAGCTCCTCGCTCCCGGCGTGGCCTCGTCATTCGCCGTCCAGGTGCCGGCGGCCGGCGTGAGTCGCTATCGGATCAGCTTCGTGATCGACGAGATCACGGTGCCGCACATCGACCGCCGCACCGCGGTGGGGGACCTGGCCCCACCGGGGACGGTGCCGCGGAGCGGGGGCGTGTCATGAGTTGGTTCAGGACGTCGTTGGTGGCCGCCGTCGGGCTGGCCATCGTCACGGCGGGTGCGCAGCTGAGCGCGGGACAGCGCCAACGTCCCGACGGTGCCGACCCGCCCACGTTCCGATTCAGAACAGGCATCGCACTGATCAACGTGACAGCCACCGTGACCGACACACGGGGTCGCTTCGTGCCCGACCTGGAGAAGGACGACTTCCTCGTCTACGAAGACGACGCGTTGCAACAGGTCACCCATTTCAGCAGCGAGCGGGTACCGGTAAGCCTCGGCATCGTGCTCGATACCAGCGGGAGCATGGAGGGCGAGAAGATGCTGGCCGCGCGGGACGCGCTCGACAGGTTTCTGTATGACCTCCTCGGCCCCGACGACGAGGTCTTCCTCTATCGATTCAGTTACCAGCCGCATCTCGTCCACGACTGGACGACCGATCGCGACCGGCTCAGCCGCGCGCTGGGCAGCATTCGGCCACGCGGCGGAACCGCGCTCTACGACGCGGTGGCGGATGCGGTCGTCCTGGCGGAGGAGGGTCGGCATCGGAAGAAGGCGGTGGTGGTCATCTCCGACGGCAACGACACGAACAGTGAGACCGACGTCCGCGAGGTGCAACGACTGATCCGCGAGACCGAGGTGCTTGTCTATGCCATCGGGATCGACGGACCGGGGCGCGCGCGCTTCGGTGGCGCGCCTCGGCGCGTACCGGTGCCACGCCCGCGGTCACCGGCGCCGCTTCCGTTCCCCATCCCGGGCGGCGGGCGCGGACGGACGCCCGCGCCCGTTCCGGCTCCCTGGCCCGGCGGTGGCAACGACCGGGTCAACGTGTCGGCTCTGCGCGATCTGACCGACGACAGCGGCGGTCGGACCGAGATCATTCGCGACGCGAGGGATCTCGACCCTGCAACGGCGGGCGTGGCCGACGAGCTGAGCAAGCAGTATTACCTTGGCTATCCGGCCCCCGGTCACGACGACGGCCGATGGCATGCGATCGAGGTCGAGGTGCGCAATTCGCGATATCGGGTTCGCGCGCGCCGCGGTTACATCGCAACGCCGTAACTGGGCTTTGCTATCATCCGCGCGTGGCAGTGCTCGCGGCCGCCGTCGGCCTCAGCGTCGTGGGCTGCCTTGGCGGCTTGGCGGTTGCGTCGCTCCTGTTGCTTCTCCCTGCGTCGATCCGCACCACCCTCGTCCCCAACCTGATCAGCTACGCCGTCGGGACGCTTCTCGGTGTGGCGCTCCTCGCCGTCCTGCCTGAAGCGCTCGACGGTCTCGACGCGCGCGCCGTGTTCGGCACCTTGCTCGCGAGCATCCTGGGCTTTTTCATGCTCGAGAAGCTCGTGCTCTGGCGGCATTGCCACGCCGACGACTGCGACGTGCACGATCGCAACCGACGGAGCAGCGCGACGCTGATCCTGGTCGGCGGGGCGGTCCACAACTTCGCGGACGGCGCCATCATCGGGGCTGCCGCCGTCTCCTCTATCCCGCTCGGGGTGACGACCGCGCTCGCGGTTGCCGCGCATCAGGTGCCTCAGGAAGTCGGTGAGTTCGCCATCCTGCTCGGCGCCGGCTATTCTCGACGACGCGCCCTGATGATGAACGCGCTCTCCGCGACGACAGGCGTGCTCGGCGCGATCGTCATCTACGGGGCGACCGGCTGGTCCGCCAGTGCCGGGTCGTACGTCCTCGCGCTCGCTGCCGGGAACTTCCTCTACGTCGCCATGGCGGACCTCATCCCGGGCCTGCATCGCGGCGCGGTCGACGTCGGGGCGGTCAGACAGGTTCTGCTGATCGCGGCGGGAATCGGAACCGTGCTCCTCCTCTGACCTCTCTCGGTGACAATCTGGACCTGGACCTGGCAGGTCAGGCTCTGTCCATTGGGCCAATTTGCTATTCGGATTGGCACGTCCCTTGCTATGTTCATAGGCAGCGCGACCGAGTGACGGGTTGACCGGCCGCTCGGACGTCGCGCCGAGGACAAGGAAAGGAGTCGGCGATGTCAAACCACGTCAGCACCTGGAGACCGACACGGGGAACGCTGCGGCGTGCCCGTCCGCTCGTCATGACTCTCGCGCTTGCCATCGTGGCGCTGTCGGCGTCGACCGCGTGGGCCGGCGACCAGACCAGGCACGATCTGTTCAAGCGCATCCAGGAACAAGTACTTCGCTACGCGTTCTTCACGGTGTTCGACAATGTCGATGTGGAGATCGGCGAGGATGGGTTCGTCACGCTGAGCGGCCGTGTCACTGGCGCGCACAAGCAGCGCGCGCTCGAGCAGCGGGTCGCGGCGCTCGACGGCGTCACGTCCGTGACAAACGAGATCACGGTGCTCCCTGCGTCGAGATTCGACAACCAGCTGCGGTATCGGGTGGCCCGCGCCATCTATGGCGACTCGACGTTCTGGCACTACGCCGCCAGGGCGCATCCGTCGATTCATATCGTGGTCGAGCGGGGCCATGTGACGCTGACCGGCGTCGTCGACAGCGAAACGGACCGTCATCTCGCACTCGTGCTCGCCCGACAGTTCGACGCGTTCTCTGTCACGAACGACCTCAAGCTCCCGGCAGAGGTCACGGCGGCACGAGAGAGGATCTGAGGGCAGAGCTTGGCCGGGTGTGGTGTAGCATGCGCCCGTCCCGACCCAGGTCGGGGCGGGCGCACCTGTTTCTGGATGACGAAACACTCCGTGTCTCGCGATTGTCTAAGAACATGATGACCGCGTGGTCTCCGTATGTCGTTGGCGCCGTCGCACTGCTGTTCGGCGGCACACTGCTTGCGGCACAGAACCGCGAGTTCGGGCGCACACAGCCTCCGCGCGACTCCCCCGCCCAGGCAACCGCCGGTGAGACGGGCGACACCGCGACGATTTCCGGGCGCGTCGTTGCGGCCGACACCGGCGAGCCACTCAAGCGTGCTCGCGTCACAGCCCGGGGGAGCGACGCCCGCGGTCAGGTCATGTCGACCACCGATGCGGCGGGCGACTATGCGCTTGTCGGTCTGCGCGCCGGGCGGTACACGATCAGCGTGTCGAGGCCGGGGTTTGTGACGTTGTCGTACGGCCAGCGTCGGCCGCGGCAACCGGCGACCCCCATCCAGGTGCTCGCCGGCGACGACCTCCGCGATGTCAGCTTCAGTCTCCCTCGCGGTAGCGTGATCACTGGGCGGCTCGTCGACGAGGATGGCGTGGCGCTTCCACTCGCGGCCGTCCGCGCGATGCGGTACGTCTTTCGACAGGGACATCGTCAACTGGTGCCCGCCGGCGAGGACCGGTCTGACGACCGAGGGCAGTACCGCATCTTCGGACTGGCACCTGGCAACTACTACGTAAGCGCCACTGCGCCGCGGCAGCTGCGACGTGCGGCGGTCGGTCGTGTCGCTCCCGGAGCGGGCGGGCCGGCTGGACGCTTCGCTCCCGGAGCGGACGGGCCGGCTGGACGCTTCGCCGACCCGTTCGAGCCGCCGCCAGCCGACGACGACCAGGGACTCGGGTACGCGCCGACGTATTACCCGGGTGCGACCGGTCTGGGACAGGCGCTGCCTGTCACCCTCGGCTTGAGCACCGAGATGACCGGTGTTGATTTCGGCGTGTTGCTGGTGCCGACGGCCCGTGTGAGCGGTACGGTCCTCCGTGCGGACGGCGTGAACCCGGGCGCGGCGCGGGTCGTGTTGGTACCCGAGGATGGGGCGTTCTTCCGCGGCGCGATGAGCGGCGCCCGCGTCGAGGACGACGGACGATTCGAGATCCGTCACGTACCTCCAGGCCGATACATCCTCCGCGCCGTCCTGCGTCGTGCGTTCGGTGGACCGCGGGACGGCGGACGTCCGCGGGGCCGCACACCGCCGATGTTCGCAAGCCAGGCGCTGGAGATCGACGGATTCGACGTCACCGACCTCACGCTCGTCCAGGGTCCAGGCGCGCGCCTGAGCGGTTCGGTCGACTTCGACACGACGGAGGGCGACCCCGACGACCTGACACGGATACGCGTGAGCGCGACCCCGCTCGCCCCGATCCCGATGATCGGAAGCGTGGATGCGCGAGTGCAGAGCGACGGCACGTTTGAACTCGAGGGCATCGCCGATGGGGCCAGGCTGTTGCGCGCGTCTGGGGCACCGACCGGCTGGGTCTTGCAGGCGGTCCATCTCGACGGCCGCGACGTCATCGACACCCCGCTCGATTTCGGAGGAGCTGGGCACGTCGAGGGGGTGCGTCTGATCTTCAGCGATCGGGTCTCCGCACTCTCGGGGGTCGTCCACAACCGCCGGGGGGAACCCCTCACCGATTTCACCGTGATCGCGTTTCCGCCGAACGAGGAGCGCTGGCAGCCAGCGTCACGGTTTATCCGCGCGTCACGTCCCGACCAGAACGGGAGCTATCAGATCACGGGTCTGCCGGCCGGCGACTACCTCCTCGCTGCGGTCGACGTCGTCGAGCAGGGCGAATGGTACGACCCGCGCTTTCTCGACCCCCTGCGCGCCGGCGCCGTCCGCCTACGGCTTGGCGCGGGCGAAGCGAAAGCCCTCAACCTCACGCTGAGCGCGCAGCGCCAATAGCTGGACGGGGCTTCGCCCCGAACCCCACGCGGCCGCTCCGCGGGGACCCCGAGAGCCCCACTCCGCGGCCGCGGGGCGCGCAGGTGCGCGCCCTCGCGTGCCCAGCCAGCCTCGCGGAGCCCCCGGAACGCCGGTGTTACACTCCAGACGCTTCATGCCGCCCCGCCCGCGCGTCTTCCTGATCGACGGCAGCTCGCAGATGTATCGTGCGTATCACGCGATTCACGGTCTGACCGGACCGGACGGCAAGTCGACGAACGCCGTCTATGGCTTCGTCACGATGCTGCGCAAACTGATTGCCGACCATCAGCCCGAGCTCATCGCCGCGGCATTCGACGTCAAAGGGCCCACGTTCCGCACCGGTCTGGCGGCCGACTACAAAGCGAATCGCGCCCCGATGCCGGGCGACCTCGCCGAGCAGGTCCCGTGGGTGCACGAGGCATGCGAGGCGCTCGGGGTCCCGGTACTCACGCATGAGAAGTACGAGGCTGACGATGTCATCGGTACGCTGGCCGAGCGCGCGATCGCGGACGGGCTCGAGGTGGCCATCGTCACGGGCGACAAGGACTTCTTTCAACTCGTGCGGGCCGGCGTGCATGTCTTCAACCCGCGCGACGACGGTATCTGGTACGACCCGGACGGCGTGCGGGAGAAGTTCGGGGTCGCGCCGTCACAGGTGGTCGATGTGCTCTCGCTGATGGGCGACGCCGTCGACAACATCAAGGGAGTGCCGGGGATCGGCGAGAAGGGCGCCCGCGAGCTCATTGCGACCCACGACAGCCTTGACGCGCTGCTGGCCGACGTCGCCAGCGTATCCAAGAAACGCTATCGCACGCTGCTCGAGACCCACGCCGACGCCGCACGGCAGAGTCGGGAGCTTGTCCGCATCCACACCGACGTCCCGGTGGCGTTCGAGCATGACGCGCTGCGATACAACGGTCCGATGCCTGAACGGTGCTTTGCGCTGTTCTCCTCGCTGGGGTTTCGCACGCTCCTTGCCGACTACGCGCCCACGGCCGCGACCGTCGAGAAGGACTACGACATCGTGCGCACCGCGCAGCAGCTCGATGCCCTGGTCGACGCCGCCGCCACGACCGGACGTGTGGGCATTGGGCTCGTCCTGGACGCGGAGACGACGCGCGCCGACCTGGTAGGGCTTGCGCTGTCGGTTGGACCCCGCCACGCACGCTACATCCCGCTCGGGCACCGTACGCTTGTGGCCAGCGCACACCTGGACCGTGCGGATGCAGTGCGCCGGCTGGTCGGGCCGCTCACGGACCCCACGATTCGAAAGGTCGGGCACGATCTCAAGCTCGCGTCGCGCGCGCTGGGGCGTGAAAACATCATGCCGCTTGCCGGCCTCGACCTCGACACGTTGCTCGTGAGCTACCTGCTGGACGCGACGCGGTCGGGCCACGACCTGGACGAGCTGGCCCTCGAGGTGATCGGCTACAAGGCGATCTCGGCCGAGGAGATCGTCGGCAAAGGTGCGAAGGCACTCAGCTTCGCCAATGTCCCGCCCGAGGCGGCGGCGGAGTTCGGCGGCGAGCGGAGCGACCTCGCGTTGCAGTTGGCTGACCGGCTCTCGCCCCAGCTCGAGACCAACGGGCTCGAGTCGCTGTATCGCGACCTCGAGCTGCCGCTCGTGCCGGTGCTCGCCGACCTCGAACGCGCCGGCGTGGGCCTCGACACGGAGGCGCTGGAGGCGCAATCGGCACGGCTCGCAGGTGAGCTGGCGGACCGGCAGGCCGTGATTCACACCCTGGCCGGCGAGACGTTCAACATCAACTCGCCGAAGCAGTTGTCGGCGATCTTGTTCGACAGGCTGCAGCTGCCGGCGGGGAAGCGCACCGGCAAGACGAAGGCGGCGTCGACATCGGTCGCGGTCCTCGAGGAACTGGCGCTGGTGCATGAGCTGCCGCGACAGGTGCTCGAATGGCGCAGCCTGCAAAAGCTCAAAGGCACCTATCTCGATGCGCTACCGCAACTGGTCGACCAGCACACTGGGCGCGTCCACACGTCGTTCAACCAGGCGGTGGCGGCCACGGGCAGGCTGAGCAGCAGCGATCCCAATCTGCAGAACATCCCGATCCGGACCGCGATCGGCCGCGAGATCCGTGCTGCCTTCACGGCCCCACCCGGTGCCCTGCTGATCTCGGCGGACTATTCACAGATCGAGTTGCGGGTACTGGCGCACCTCTCCGGAGACGAGAACCTGGCAGGGGCGTTCGCACGGGGCGAGGACATCCACGAGCAAACCGCGCGCCGAGTGTTCGGCACCGAGAGCGGCCTGGATCCTCACGAGCTGCGCCGGCGGGCCAAGATCGTCAACTACGCCCTGCTCTACGGCAAGACCGCGTTCACGCTGGCGAAGGACATCGGCGTCGCGCCCCAAGCCGCGCAAACATTCATCGACGCGTACTTCGACGGCTTCCCCGCCGTACGCGGCTTCATCGACGCGACGCTGGAACGCGCGCGCGAGACGGGTGTCGTGACCACGGTGTTCGGACGGCGGCGACGCGTGCCGGAGCTGACGAGCCGCAATGGCCAGATCCGGGCCGCCGCCGAGCGCGCCGCGGTCAACATGCCGATCCAGGGCACGGCCGCCGACATCCTGAAACGGGCGATGATCGACATTCACGCCGCGCTCCCGGCCGAGAGCACGATGATCCTGACCGTCCATGACGAGCTGCTGTTCGAGGTGCCGGAGACCCAGGCTCCCGAGGTGGCGCAGCTCGTCCGCGACCGGATGGAGCATGCGGTGGCCCTCACCGTGCCGCTGACGGTCGATGTCGGCATCGGGAGGAACTGGAAGGAGGCAAAGGGGTAGTGCACCACTAATGGTCGCTCCTGTCATCATCTCGCGGGCCGATCACCCGATCTCCCGCCAGCACATCGACCCCGACGCGCTGAAGGTGCTGTACCGCCTCCGCAAGTTCAACCACACAGCGTATCTCGTTGGGGGCGGCGTCCGTGACCTGCTGCTCGACCGCCACCCCAAGGATTTCGACATCGCGACGTCCGCGCACCCGCACGAAGTCAAGCGCACCTTTCGCAACTGCTGGATCATCGGCCGGCGGTTCCGCCTGGCGCACGTGAAGTTCGGGCAAAAGACTATCGAGGTGGCGACGTTCCGCCGCCAGGTGCCAGCGGACGCACCAGATGCTCCCCGAGGCGTTCACGTCCGACCCGGACCCACGTCCGAGGCCGCCAGCACCGAAGGTGCACCCTCGGCACCCCGGCGTCCAATCCGGCGGGATAACACGTTCGGCTCCCCCGAGGAGGACGCATTTCGACGCGACTTCACTATCAACGCGCTGTTCTACGACATCGCCACCTTCGCGATCATCGATTACGTCGGCGGCATGGACGACCTGCGCAACGGGCTCATCCGATGCATCGGCGACCCGACCGAGCGGTTCATCGAGGACCCGGTCAGGATGCTGCGCGCGGTGGCGTTCGCCGCCCGGCTCGGCTTTCGACTCGACCCCCCGGTGCGCAACGCGATCGCGCGGCATCACGCCGAGATCCTCAACGCCGCCCCGGCGCGTCTGATCGAGGAGCTGTACAAGATACTGCGCAGCGGCGTCGCCAGCCGCACGTTCCGCGGCCTGTCAAAGAACGGCTTGCTCCGGCACATCGCCCCCAAGATCGAGCGGGGGACATCCGCGGCGCTCTGGCGCTCGCTCGATCGACTCGACGACCACCGAGCGCGGTTCGCGTCGGCGCCCGCTGCGCTGAGCAACCCCATCCTCCTCGGGAGCCTCGTGGCGCCAGTCATCACCATCGACACGCGGCCGCGCCGGCGCGAATCGAAGCCGGGCGACGAAGTGGTCACACTGGGACGGCTCCCGATCGCGCGCCGAGATGTCGAGCGTCTACGCCAGATCCTCGCGTTGCAGCCGATGCTCGCCGACCCGGCCCTCTCCCCACGGGCCACACGCAGCGCCATGGCCAGGAGCGCGTTTTCCGACGCGCTGAGTTGGATGGACATCCATGGCAACGACCCTGAGGCACTCGCGCGCTGGACCGCGCAGGCCGACGCCGGCGGCACGCCGCGGCGGGAGGGGGCCAAGCGCCGACGGCGACACCGACGCGGCGGCCGGCGGCGGGGACCCGCCGGTTCGTAGCGCCTCCGGTCGGTCTCACTCCGAGAGCAGGATGCCGGTGACGCGAACGAAGGACAGGCCGATGCCGACCGCTGTCGCAAGAATGAGGACGAGCGAGGTCACCAGCAGCCCGGTGCCCTCGCGCCGCTCGTCGATGAACCCCATGAGGTGCGCGCCAACCCATCCGCCCGCGAAACCGCCGCCATGGGCCCAGTTGTTGACGCCTGGCATGACGAGTCCGAGGATGCCAAGCATGACCACGTATCCCCACAGCTGCTGGGTCATCGTCGAGCCGCCCCGCTTGCGGCCGTAGACGATCAACGCGGCCATCAGACCGAAGATGGCGCCCGATGCGCCAACGGTCTGAGTCCCGGACATCACGTTCGACGCCAGGAACCCCAAGGCGCCGGCGACGTTGAAGAGCACGAAGGTGCGCGCCGGGCCAAACACCTCCGTCGCGGACGGGACCAGGATACGGACCCAGTACATATTGAAGAAGATATGAATCAGGCCGCCGTGGAGGTAGATCGCGGTCAGCAGCGTCCACCACCAGCCGAGCTGCCAGGCGACACCCCCGGTCATCCCGAGCTGGTAGAGCGCGCGGGTGCCCGGAGAAAGAAACGAGAGGAACCCGCGGCTCTGGAGAATGGCCTCCGGCTGCAGGAGCAGCGCGACCGCGTACAGCGTGACGCAGGCGCCGAGAATCAGCGTGACCAGGTCGAGCCGGGATCCGACCACCGAGCGCAGGGCCGGCGCCCACCCAAAGAGCCCCGGCCGCCACGCGCCGCAGAACGGGCACCGTTCCTCGTTGATGCCGACGAGCTTGTTGCACTGCGCGCAGACGATCGAGCCCTGAGCTTGGCGCACGAGCTACAGGGTACTCCGAGAGATACGCGCCGAGCGCTAACCCGCGTGTGCGCGGAGCTCGGATTCTTCGATGGTCTTACGGGGCCGCGCGAGCTTCATCTTCGTGAGCAGCCAGATGACCGGCCAGGCGGGGTCGAACTCGCTCTTGGAGAATGAGAACTTCGGGCTGCGCGGAAACCCGTGGTGGTTGTTGTGCAGCCCTTCGCCGCCGGTGAGGAGCGCGAGAGAACGGATGTTGGTCGCCGTGTTCTCAAAGTTCTTGTAGCCGTGATAGTGACACAGCCCGTTAATCGACGACGAGAGGACGAACACGTACATCACGGCATGCACGGTAGCGGCGAGCAGGCCCCACCCGACGCCGATAATCGCGCAGAGCGCCACGATCCCGAGCAGCGGGCCGAGGGCCCCGCGGCCGAAGAAGGTCGTCTCCCACCAGTCGTCCTTGAAGTCAGGGGCGTACTTCGTCACGACCTCCCGGTCTCGGCATTGGCGCACGTAATGGAAGACGTTGCCAAGCTGCACCGACCAGAAGCCCTCAAGGTGCGGGCTATGCGGGTCTCCATCCTCGTCCGTGAACGCGTGGTGCTTGCGGTGCACCGCGACCCAGTCGCGCACGATCATGCCGGTCGTGATCCAGATGGCGGCCCGGAACAGGACGGCAACGACCGGATGCAGCTCGAGCGCGCGGTGCGTTGCGGCGCGGTGCAGATAGATCGTGGTTGAAAAAACGGCCACCTGGATCAGCGCGAACGCGACCAGGAGAGACACCAGCAGCGACGTGAGCACTCAGACCTCCACGAAGCCCAAACGTTAACCCTACCACGAATCAAGACAGGCCCAAGTACCTGTGCACTAGCCACGGGTGCGCTCGAACTCAGCCATGAAGTCAGCCAGCGCTGCCACCCCAGCCTCTGGGAACGCGTTGTAGATCGACGCCCGCATGCCTCCAACCGAGCGGTGTCCCTTGAGACCGGCGAGACCCGCGGCCTCCGCCTCGCTGATGAACAGCGCGTCCAACTCGGCGTCTGTCAGCCGAAACGTCACGTTCATGCGTGAGCGGCTGCCCGGCTCCGCGGCGCCCCGATAAAACGCCGACCGGTCGATGACGTCGTACAACCCGCGCGCCTTCCGTTCGTTGCGCCGCGCCATCTCCTCGAGACCGCCACCGTCGCGTATCCACGACGTGACGAGTGCCACGACGTAGATGGCGAACACCGGTGGCGTGTTGTGGAGTGAGCGGCTCGCAGCGAAGGTCGCGTATCGCATCAGCGTGGGGAGCGCCGATGACGCACGGTGCACCAGGTCGTCACGCATGACGACGATCGTCACGCCGGCGGGGCCGAGGTTTTTCTGCGCGCCCGCATAGATCAGGCCATGCCGCGCGATGTCGATGGGGCGACTGAAGATATCCGAGGACGCATCGACGACCAGGGGACGGTCACCCACATCCGGCGGCCCCGGCCATTCGGTGCCCGCAATCGTGTTGTTCGACGTCACGTGCACGTACGCCGCCTCATCCGTGAGATCGAGCTCTGCGGCCGTTGGCACTCGTGTGAAGCCATCGGGCTCCGTGGTCGCCGCGACGTGCACGCGGCCGAACTTCTCGGCCTCCGTTGCCGCCTTCTTCGCCCACGCGCCGGTGATCACGTAGTCCGCCGTGTCGGTTGCGCCGAGCAGGTTCATCGGTACCATGGCGAACTGCTGCGTGGCGCCACCCTGGATGAACAGCACCCGGTAGTCGTCGGGGACATCGGCGAGAGTCCGGATGTTCGATTCGGCCGTCACGAGAATCTCGTCGAACGCGGCCGACCGGTGGCTGATCTCGAGGACCGACATGCCGACCCCAGGCAGCGCCATGAGGTGCTCACGCACCTGGTCGAGGACCGGCTCGGGGAGCACGGCCGGTCCGGCGCCAAAGTTGAACACACGATCTAGTGACACGGTAGACAACCGTCGTGCTTCATACGGCCGCGCGTGGCTCCAGAATCCAGGGTCCGGGTTGCGGCGGCGCGATTTCGTGAATCAGCAACCCATCGCGCAGCTTCGGCTCGAACCAGGTTGATTTGGGCGGCATGATGTCACCGGCATCCGACACCGCCAGCAGCTCGGCTGGCGTGACCGGGGCCAGCGAGAACGCAACCGCAGCGGCACCACTATCGACCGCCCGCTCCAGCGCCGCGGTGCCCCGAGAGCCTCCGACGAACGCGATGCGCGGATCGGTGCGCACGTCCGCGACGTCGAGCAGCGGTGCAAACAGCTGGTCGTGGAGCAGGGCCACATCGAGGCCCGCCGTCGGGCTGGTTGCGTCGGCCGCGGGCCGCGTCGCGCCGAGATCGATCGCCGACCAGCGGCCATCGAGATACATCGCAACCTGGCCCTTCGGCGTGGTCGGCGCCGCGTCGGCCGTCATCGGAAACCGCGCGCGCACGGCGTCGAGAAACTGCGCGGGTGTCCGCCCCGCGAGATTGGTCACCGTCCGGTTGTACGCGAGGATGCGTGTCTCCCGATCGGGGAATGCGACGCCCAGAAACAGGTTCGACGCGGCCGCGAGGTCTCCCGCCGTGGTCCGCGCGAGCGCGTCCCGCGCACGCGCGGCGCTCGCGATGCGGTGATGGCCGTCGGCGATGTAGACGGCCGGGACCTCCGCGAACGCGTCGACCACCGCCGAGGTCGTTTCCGGCGCCAGTCGCCAGAGAGTGTGCTGGACGCCGTCGGGCGCGGCCAGATCGACTAGCGGCGGTTCCCTCGTCGCCCGATCGACGAGGTTGTCGATCGACGCCGCGGCGCGATACGCGAGAAAGGCGATGCCGGTCTGCGCACCGACGGCCAGCATGTGACGCGTTCGATCGTCCTCCTTGTCGCGACGCGTTCGTTCGTGGCGCTTGACCACGTCGCGGTCGTACTCCTCGAGCGAGAAGCAGCCCGCCAGCCCCGTCTGGGTATGTTCGCCCGAGCGGAGTTTGTAGAGATAGAGCGACGGCGCGTCGTCAACGATAAACGGGGCCCGCCGCTTGAGCGTCTCGAGATTCTCGGCGGCGCGCCGATACACGGTGTCCTCGTACGGGTCCGCCCTCGCCGGCAGGTCGATCTCGGCGCGCGAGACGTGCAGAAAGCTCAGCGGATTGTCCGCTGCGAGCGCCCGAGCCTCGTCGGCCGTCACCACGTCGTATGGGACCGCAGCCACCGCGGCCGCGGCGTGCGGGTCCGGACGAAGCGCACGAAACGGACGAATCGTGGCCAAAGGAGGACTTTCGCGGACGACGTTTATGACTCTACACCGTCGACCCGCCGCGCTACTGTGCGTAGTCGACTGGCGACGGCGCAGGCAAAGAAGCAGATACGAACTTGCCGAGCGCCTGGTCGCGCACCTCGCGGAACGACGCGAGGTGCGCGTCGGGCACCGGGTCGCCCGGCGGCAGGTTGCGATGTTCGATCAGCGGGTTGACAAACGTCCCGTTCTTCCGCATTCGGTAATCGAGGTGTGGCCCGGTCACCAGACCGGTGGCACCCACGCGGCCAATCGTCTGACCCTGCGACACGCGCGCGCCGCGGCGGATCCCTGTGGCGAAGGCGGAGAGGTGTAGATAGTACGTCTCGTACCCATTGGTGTGGCGGAGGCGCACCATGTTGCCGGATCCGCCGCTCCGCCCGGCCGAGACCACCGTGCCGTTGGCGACCGCGACGACCGGTGTGCCGGTCGGCGCGCCGTAGTCGACGCCCAGATGGGGGCGCCGTCCCCCAAGCACGGGATGCAGGCGACGGTAAGAAAATCGTGACGTCACGCGCGGCTCGAACCTGAACGGCGACCGCAAGAACAGACGCTTCATCGAACGGCCGTCGGCGTCGAAGTACTGCGCCTCCGTTTCGCCCGGCACCTGGAACCGAAACGCCTGGACGCGTCGGCCATCGTTGAGAAACTCGGCCGCGAGCACCTCCCCGTAGGCGGAGAACTCGCCCTCACGGAAGTACTTCTCGAACAGGACCTCGAACTCGTCGCCGCGCCGGAGGTCATTGTTGAAGTCGATCTCCCCGCCAAAGACCTCCGCCATCCGTATGGCGAGCATGACGTTTTCACCAGCACCGTCCAGCGCCGCGACAAGCGAGGTGCGCTCGGCGTCAATGCCGCCGCGCATCGCGACTTCGGTGCGCTCTTTCACGTAGGGAACCAGCTCCGCGGTGAACGGGCGGTGCGGGTCACCGTCGGATACGCGCAGGAACTCGTCCTCATCGATGTGATACTCAAAACGTCGAAACGCTCCGCTGTCGGCCACCACCAGGCGATAGGGGTTGCCGACCCGCAGGCGGCGCGGGTCGAACACAACACGCACTGCGTCGATGAGCTGCGCCGCCACCGGGCCGGCGAACTGGTGGTCGTCGAGCAAACTGGCGAGCGTGGCGCGCCGCGGCACGAGCTGTTCAATAACGCGGACGTCGGGCGCCAGAAAGAAGTCCGTGGCCGAGGACGTCGGCGGTGGTGGCGCCTCCGTCACACCGGCCCCGCACGCGGTCGCGAGCAAGGCGATAGCGTGCAAATGCATGAACCGCTTGGACATAGGGACCGGACAGTGTAGCACAGCGCGCACGTGCCAGGACCGGTCCCGGTGAGCTCACGGACTCTTAGTGGTCCTGTTCGTAATTACGGTGACGCACGAGGGCGTCGAGGCGCCCGCTCCGCAAGGCGCGACGAGGGAGAATACCGGGCGTATTTGACCGAGGAGCAACGCCGCGGAGCGGGATGCATCGGCGGCCGAATGCCACCGTAATTGCGAACAGGGCCACTTAGGCGAGCGACTTCTGCAGGTCCTCGAGCCTGGCGCGCACGTGCGCCGCGTGGCCCGCGGCCCTCACCTTCTTCCAATGGTGGGCGACCGTCCCGTCCGGATCGATGAGCACCGTCGAGCGGATGACACCGACGGACGTCCTGCCGTAGAGCACCTTCTTACCCCAGGCGCCGTACGTCTCCATCATCGCGTGCGTCGGATCCGACAGCAGCATGTGCTTCAGCTTGTGTTTTGCGATGAACGCTCGGTGCGCGTCCGGACTGTCGGGACTGCAACCGACCACGATGGCGCCGAGGCGCCGCAATCCAGCGAGGCCGGCGGTGAACTCGCAGGCTTCGGTCGTGCAGCCCGGGGTGTCGTCACGCGGGTAGAAGTACAGCGCCACCCATTGCCCGCGCAAGGTCGCGAGCGTGACCGGCTTGCCGCTCTGGTCCCGCAGGCGAAACGCCGGGGCCTTGCGACCAACGTCAATCATCTCCACCTCCTCGATCCGTCACGAATCGCGTCAGACCTCGATCCAGATCGGCGCGTCACGGTCGCTCCGCTCCGCCACCTCGCCGATGACGGCTGCGGTGCCGTAGCCGAGCGACCGCAGCTCCGCCACGCACCCGGCCGCCGCATCGCGTGGCGTGGTCGCCAGCAATCCGCCGGCGGTCTGTGGATCAAACAGGATCGGATAGCGTGGGTCGACCGCGGCGTTATCAACGTTCGCGATGGCTCGTCGCAGCCGCACGTTGTGCGGCTGCAGCGAGCTCAGCAGCCCGGCCGCCGTGGTTTCACGCGCACCATCGAGCGTCGGGATCGCGCCAAGGGTCAGCCGCGCGTCGACCCCTGACGCCTTTGTCATCTCGACGAGGTGACCGAGCAGGCCAAACCCAGTCACGTCGGTGCATGCGGTAGCAGCATGGCGACCGAGCGCGGCGGACGCGTCGCGGTTGGACTGCAACATCATGTGGATTGCACCGTCGATCCATCGCGCCTTGGCCTGCCCCCGCATGTCGGCAGCGAACAAGGTTCCGGTACCGAGCGGCTTCGTCAAGATGATGCGATCGCCCGGCTGCATCCCGCGCTTCCGCAACAACGCGTCCGGGTCGGCGACACCGCTGACGGCGAGACCGAATGTCAGCTCCACGCCTTCCGTCGTGTGCCCCCCGACCAACGCCGCACCCGCCCGGTTCAAGACCTCGACGGCCCCCGAAAGCAGGTCTTCGAGCAACGCCTCGGTCTGTGACTCCAGGCCGTACGGCACCGTGACGATGGCCAGGGCGGAGCGCGGCTCCGCGCCCATGGCATGGAGGTCGCTCAGGCAATGGTTCGCGGTGATCTTGCCGAACAGAAACGGATCGTCGATGAGCGCGCGAAAGGCATCGACGGTCCGCACGATCAGCTTCCCGGCTGGGACCACCTCGACAGCGGCGTCGTCCATCGCATCGAGGCCGACGACGACGTCGTCGCGCTGGAGCGGCTCGAGCCGTGACAGCACGCGGTCGAGCACGGTCGCGCCGACCTTGGACCCACAGCCGCCGCACCGCATCGCGGCGGTCGACAGCTCCCGGACGACCGCTGGCGGCGCCAAACCGCGGAGGTCGTCCGCATCGGTATCCCTCGTGTCGTCCTCCATCGCGGGCAGGCGGTTGAACCGACCCATGAACCGGCGGTCGATCCAGTCTTTCCACCGCCACACCCAGGCCCCCTCGAGCGACCATGCGCCGCGCGAGGCCACGGCGTAGCGATCCCCGGTGCTGATCAGGCTCAGGAACTTTCGCTGCGGCCGGAACGGCTCGAGCGCCACGCCGCGCAGCGCACGCCGCAAGTTCGCGTCGAGCGGAGGACCCTGCCGCACAGCGAACACGCCGGCCTTCTCGCGGGGGTAGCCGGTCACCGCCGCCACGTCGCCAACCGCGAAGACGCCCTTGTGCGAGGTGGCTTCGAGCGTCGGCTTCACTCGAATGAATCCATGGTCGTCGACGTCGAGACCCGACTCGCCCGGCCACGACTGTGCGCCGGCTTCGGTCGCCCAGATCACCTCGTCGACCTCGACGGCCGCCCCGCCGTCGACCTCCACCCGGCCGGCCTCGACGCGGTGTACCCGGCTGTCGAGGTGGACGTGCACCGCACGCTCGTTCAGCACCCTGGTGAATCTGGCGCGCACCCCGCGATTGTGCGTCGGCAGGATGCGGTCAACGCCGCTGAAGAGATGGAACTCCGGGTCCGGAAAGCCGTCGACCCCCGCGGCGCCCTGCTCGCGCAATGCGTGCTGGATCGCCAGCGTGAGCTCGACCCCCGCGGCACCGGCGCCGACGATACCAATGCGAAGTCGATCGGGGCTGGCCCGAACCCGCGCCTGGAGCCGCTCCCACCGCGCGACGAGCGCGCTGATCGGCTTGACCGGCACGGCGTGATCGGCGGCACCCGGAATGCGCAACGCCGGCGTGACCCCGATGTCGATCGACAACACGTCATAGGCGACCGGCGGACGGTCGCGGCAGAGGACCCGACGTCCGTCGAGGTCCACGCCGGTGACGGTGTCGTGAAACAGCCGTGCACCCGCAAACCGCGTCAGCGGCCCGAGATCGATATGCGCATCGTCGAAGCGATAGTGCCCGGCGATCAAGCCGGGCAGCATGCCGGAGTACGGCGCATGGATGTCGCGGGCGATGACTGTAACCCGGACGCCCGGCATCGGGCGCATGCCGAAGCGACGCAAGACGATGACGTGGCTATGTCCCCCGCCGACCAGCACCAGGTCCTTCAGAACCGGTGCGCGCCTGCTGCTCGTCATGCTGCGGTGTCGCCCGCGATGCGCGCCATGACCCGCGACATGCCGCTGTCAAAGCACGCGCGCTCCGGCAGCAGGCTGGCCACCAGAAACGCTTCGCGCGGGAAATCGAAGAAGTACCCCGGATGCACCAGCACGTGATCGCGTTCGAGCAGGTCCAGAACCAGAGACTCTTCGGTCCGCGTGGCCGGCACCTGAAGCACAGCGTACCACCCTCCGTCGGCGCGCAGCAGGTCCGTTGCCGGCGCCGCATCGACCAGACGTGCGAGCGCCGCGTGGTTCTGGCGGACCCGTGTTGCGATCTGATCCGCGACCGCGCGGCCGCGCGCGAGGAGGCCGTCGAGGGCCACCTGCACCGGGGTCGAGACCGATAGATAGGTGTCGCAGATCACATCGAGGGCGTAGAGCGCTCGATCGACCTCTCGCGGCGGACCGCTGAGCACGATCCACCCGAGCTTCAGCTGCGGGAGCCCCACGGCCTTGGAGAGCCCTCCGAGGCCGAAGGTCAGCACATCGGCCGCGGCGGCGACCAGACTTCCGGGTCGCGACTCCGGATCCATGGCATACCCGCCGAACACCTCGTCGGTGATGAGCGCCAGCCCATGGTCGCGGCACACCGTCGTGACCACCTCACGATCGGCGGTCGTGAGAAAGGACCCCGTCGGGTTGTTCGGGTGGACGACCACGAGCGCCCGGGTCCGCGGCGTCACGCGGCTGCGAAGCGCGTCGGCGTCGACCTCCCACGCACCGTGGTAGACGAGCGGGTACGGCACCGGTTCGACGGCGTCGAGCCGGGTCAGGTGCTCGAGTAGCGGATAGCTTGGTTGGGGCACGAGCACGGTGTCGCCTGGGGCACAGAGCAGCTTGAACAAGCAGGAATACGCGTCACTCGTGCTGGCGGTGAGCACCACCCGGTCGGGGTGGACGTCCGCCCCGGGTAACGCGGCGCCGCGGGCCACGGCGGCGCGCGCGGCCACCAACCCACGCGGCTGCGGGTCATAGACGAGGCCGGCCGGCTGGGCCAGCCCCTCCAGCAGGCCCTCCGGATAGCGTAGGCCGACCCGGGTGGGATTGGATTCCGTGAGGTCGGTGATCTCGGTTGCCTGCACGTGCAGGCGCTCCAGCGCCCGGCTCACGCGATTCGGCTGCCGAAGGGCCGGAATCCGCGGACAAAACATGGGTCACCAGAGCATATAGGGACCTTGGGAGAGGGGCACGGCCGGGTGCCACGTGAACCGGACCGGGGCAACAGCCGGCATCGAGAGCACTGGGCCTTGGCGTTTCGTAAAGGCCTGCGTTAGATTTAGCAGTCCGCTGTTGAAACGGCGGCGTCACACCGAGACCACTTCCGGACCCGGCGCGTCCAGCCAAAGCGGCGCCCGACGAGGGAGAATGCCCCGAGTAATCGGCCCGGAGGCACACGGCACATGAGTCGCGGCAAACAGATCGTTCTGACGGCACCGTTCACCGAGATGATCGACCACGCGGGGTACTTCATCCAGATGGGGATGGCATCGATCCCGATCTGGATGGAATGGGTGATGGACAAGAAGTACCCGGAGTGGCGCAACGTCAAGCGTTTCGAGGACGGATCGGCACTTGCGGCGCCGGCGGGACTGCGTGTGCTCGAGCGGGTCATCGTGAGCGAATTCGGCCGGGACAACGTGGTGGTCTGCTACCCGGACGACATCGACCAGTTCATCGGGCCCGACACGAAGGTCGTGGCGCTGTCGACACACAATCCGCTCGGCGTGACGTTCGCCGCCGGCGTCTACACATCGATTTTCGGCAGCTCACGCGAGCCGATCAACTCACATTACGCACGCAAGCTGTTTGACCGCTTGAAGGCCAGCCCTCATCGCGAGACGTTCCGGGTGCTGCTTGGCGGCTCGGGGAGCTGGCAGATCACGCAGACGAAGTCCCACGCGCGGCTCGGGATCGACTGTGTTATCGACGGGCGGAGCGAATCTGCCGAGGCCATCAAGCTCTTCCACGACGCGATCGACGGGGAGCCGCTGCCGCTGCAAGTGGAGGTCGCGCATCCGACCGACCGCAGCGCGGTGCTCTTTCCCGACAAGCCGACGACGTTCGGCGTCGTAGAGATGACGACGGGGTGCGGGCGGCGGTGTCAGTTCTGTGTACCCGATCTCAACCCCCAAATCGACCTCCGGAAGGACGGCATCCTGGAAGCGGTGCGCGCGAACGTGCTCAACGGCAACAAGCAAATCTCCCTCGCCACCGAGGACATGTTCATCTGGGGCCAGGTCCAGACCGACACCCCGTTCTTTTTCCCGAATCGCGAGGCGCTCGTCGATCTCTACCAAGACATCGTCGCCACACCGGGCGTCGAGCAGCACGTGTTGAGCCATTCGACCATGGCGCCCGCGGTCGTCGATCCGGTGCTGATCAAGCAATTGACCGACATCCTGCTGCCCAAGAGCCCGATTCACCTCACGCGTCTGAGCTCGCATCCCGAGGGTAAGGCCATCGTGCCGCTCATCGGGCTCGAGACCGGGTCGGTGCGGATGGCCAAGCAAGTCATGCCAAGCAAGGGCGTGCCCTTCCACATCGAGGATTGGCAGAGCGTCATGGTTCGCGGCCTCGAGATCCTGAACCAGAACAACTGGTTTCCGATGTTGACCCTGATGGTCGGTAACCCCGGCGAGACCGACGAGGACGTCAAGGCGACGCTCGATCTGGTCTACGAAATGGAGCGACGGGGGTTGTTCGGGTTCCTGGTGCCCTCCATCTTCACGCCCCTCGAGGGCACGCGCATGGAGCACGACACCGGGGTCACAGAAACGAAGAAGCTGACACGGCTGCAGTGGCAGCTGATCCTGCGGTGCTGGAAGATGAACATGCGGCCCGGCCTGTACAGCTGGTGGGGACCGTTGTCGTTCAAGATCGGCGGCGTGGGGCTCTGGGCGACGCGCTTGCGCAAGACCAACGGACCGAACTTCACCTGGCCGATGATGATGTTCTGTAGCGCCCTGCCCGAGAGCCTGCTCTACTCCGCCGGCAAGCTCTACAAGGGAAAGCCGATCACGGTGAAGACGCGCGCGGAGCTGCTTGCGTCGATCAAACCGAACTACTGGAAGTATCTGCGTGAGGACGCCGGGGACATTCCGCGAGCGGAATCCACACCTGCGCCACCCGCCGCGCCGCAGCTCGCGACGGCATAGAGATCGATGGTGCGACGGGTCCTGAGAGCCCGCAGCGCAGCGCTCCTGCTTGGCGGTTGCGCGGCCGCGACCCTGGCCGTCGCGCGCCCAGCCACGGCACAGCGCGCCCACTCGAGCAACTACGCGACACCACCACAGGTCATCGTAGACATCCTCGACGCCCCGCCGACACCGAGCGCGCTCGTCAGTCCGGAGCGAGACGTCCTTGCGCTGCTCGCCACCCGCGCCATGCCCGGTATCGCCGAGCTGGCGCTCCCGATGCATCGTCTCGCCGGCTACCGGATCAACCCGCGCAACAGTGCGCCATGGCGTAGTCCGGCCATCACCGAGATCACGCTCACGCCGCTTGACGAGGGTCGGACAGGTGAGCACCGCGTCGTCGCCCCTCGCGGGACGACGCTGGGGTGGCCGCGCTTCGCGCCCGATGGCGGCCACCTGTCGTATGCCGTCATTCGCGACACCGGCGTCGAGCTCTGGGTCGTCGATGTGTCCACGGGCGCGCCTCGACCGTTGACCGACGCCTCGCTCAATGCCACCTGGGGTGACCCGTGCGAGTGGTTGGCCGACAGCAGCGGTGTGCTCTGCCGGTTCAGGATGTCGGCACGCGGCGCACCACCCGAGACGCCCCGGGCGCCACTCGGCCCCAACATTCAGGAGAGTGATGGCCGGCTAGCACCGGTGCGCACCTATCAGGACTTGCTGACCGATGCGCACGACGACGCGCTCTTCGAGTACCACTTCACTTCGCAGATCGCGACCGTCGGTCTGACGACCGGCAGCCGTACCAGCATCGGGCGCCCGGGCCTGTTCGCACGTGCGCTCGGTGCGCCCGACAGCCAGCACCTGCTCGTCGAGCGTCTCGAGCGGCCGTTCTCCCGACTCGTGCCCGGCACCCGCTTCGCGAAATCGATCGAGGTGTGGAACCGCGTGGGCGAGGTCATCCGACTCGCCGATCTCCCGGCAGCCGAGGCGGTCCCGATTGGCGGGGTCGCCACCGGGCCGCGCGCGCACCGCTGGAACCCGACCGAGCCGGCCACACTGGTGTGGACCGAGGCGCTGGACGGCGGCGACCCGAAGATGCGGGCGCCTCGTAGAGACCGCGTCTTGTCGATCGCGGCCCCCTTCGAGGGCACCGCCGCCGAGATCGTCCGCACCGAGTTCCGTGTCACTAGCGTCGCGTGGACGGAGGACGGCACGGCGCTCGTGCGCGAGTCGGACCGCGCGACGCGCTGGGCGCGAACCTGGCTCGTCTATCCGGGTGCGTCGGAGGCACGCGCACTGTTCGACCACAGCGCGGAGGATGCGTACGCCGATCCCGGCGCGCCGCTTCGACGGCCGGGTGGCGCCGCCGCGAGCCTCCCCGTTCTTCAGGACGGGAGCCACATATACCTGACGGGGCGGGGCGCGTCGCCGCTCGGCGACCGTCCGTTCGTCGACCGGCTCGATCTGACGACGCTGGACACGGAGCATCTCTTCCGCACCGACGAGACGAGCTACGAAACGGTGGTGGCGGTCCTGTCGGCCGATGGTCACTCCCTGCTCACGAGGCGGGAAAGCCCCACCGAGCCTCCGAACTACGTCGTGCGGGACATGGTCGCGGGCACGGCGCGTCACGTCACCCGTTTCGAGGATCCGACGCCCCTCCTGCGTCAGGTCCGGCAACAGCTCCTGACCTACGCGCGCGACGATGGGGTCAGCCTGTCCGCCACGCTCTATCTCCCGCCGGATTATCGTGACGGCGAACGACGTCCGCTGTTGATGTGGGCGTATCCGCGGGAGTACACCACCCCCAAGGCCGCTGGCCAGGTCCGCGGCTCGGCCCAGCGCTTCACCAGGCTACGGGGCGCATCGCACCTGCTGCTCCTCACCCAGGGATACGCCATTCTCGACGGTCCGGCCATGCCGATTGTCGGTGCGGGCGAGACCGCCAACGACACATACGTGGATCAGCTCGTGGCGAGCGCGGCGGCCGCCATCGACGCGGTGGTCGAGCTGGGCGTCGCCGACCGGGAACGGATTGCCATCGGCGGCCATAGTTACGGCGCGTTCATGACTGCCAACCTGCTGGCGCACTCCGACCTCTTTCGAGCCGGGATCGCACGGAGCGGCGCCTATAACCGGACGTTGACCCCGTTCGGGTTCCAGAATGAGCGGCGGACGTTCTGGGAGGCCCCGGAGGTCTACGCGGGGATGTCGCCCTTTTTTCACGCACACAAGATCAACGAGCCCATCCTGCTGATGCATGGGGAAATTGACAACAACTCCGGGACGTTTCCGATGCAATCCGAACGGTTGTACATGGCGCTCAAGGGCCATGGGGCGACGACGCGCTACGTCACCCTCCCGCACGAGTCGCACGGCTACGCCGCGCGCGAGTCGGTCCTCCATGCCGTCGCCGAGATGTTGAGGTGGTGCGACGCGCACTTAGGCCGTTGGGCGGCATGAAAGGCAAATATCGCACTCGTTGTGCGGCGTCCGGAGCTAGACGGGGCTTCGCCCCGAACCCCACGCGGCCGCTCCGCGGGGACCCCGAGAGCCCCACTCCGCGGCCGCGAGGCGCGCCGTGCGCGCCTTGGCCTCTTGCCGACGGGCCAGTCCATCCCGCGGACGGCGCGATGAGATGAACGGAGTACAATGGGTATCCGGTTGTCGGGCCCTCGAGATGACGGTAGGAAACCAGGTATGTCAGAACACACACACGAAGTGACCGACGCGAACTTCGCGGAATCGGTGATCAAGTCACCGCTTCCCGTGCTTGTCGATTTTTGGGCCGAGTGGTGCGGCCCCTGCCGCATGATCGCGCCGACCGTCGAGACGCTGGCGGCCGACTACGCGGGTCGGTTGACGGTGGGGAAGCTCAACGTCGACAACAGCCCGGGCACGGCCGGGCAGTACGGCGTGCGATCGATCCCGACGCTGCTGCTCTTCAAGGGCGGTGAGGTGGTCGAGTCGGTCGTTGGGCTCGCCGACAAGGCGCGCCTCCAGGCGATCGTCGACAAGCATCTCGAACCGGTCGCGGCCGACGTCCAGCGCGCTGGTTGACGTAGGCGGCGCGCTGGCGAACGCTCAACCGCGTTCGCCCGGCGGGTCGTCCGCCAATCGCGCCACCACCTCGCCGATGAGCCGGTCCAACTGCGCGGCCGCCCGCCGATAGCCGACGCGTGGTCCACTATACGGGTCGGGCACTTCCTCGCCCGTGCCGGCGAAGTCACCGAGCATCCGGACCGGCGCGTTCAATCCGATCGACTCGACCTCGGCGGTCGTCGTCCTGTCCATCGTGAGCACGAGATCGGCCTCCATCTGCTTCGTGACCGACCGCGCGCGGTGACGGTTGATGTCGAGACCGTACCGCTGATGCAACTCCTCCACGGCGTCCGCGCTCGGCAAGTTCCCGTCGTATGCGATCGTGCCCGCCGAGGAGACGTCGACCGTCTCGAGGGTCGGATGGTCTTTCAAGCGCTTTTTCAGGAGCGCTTCGGCCATCGGACTGCGACAGATGTTGCCGGCACAGACGATGAGAATTCGACCGATACGTGTGCTGGTGCTCACTCGCTTACGGGCCCGTTACTGTCACGAGACGCCAGAATGACGCATCTGCGACAGATGTCAAACAGCGGATTATAGCTCACCGCCCCGGGGCCGCGGTCGCGGATCGCGCCTGGGGGGCGTGGGAGGACCCGGTCACTACACCCAGCTCACAGCTTCTTGAAGTAACCAACGCACGCTCACGACCTCGCCTTCAGCCGCGCTACTCGCTGCGGACGGCCGTCGTGCGCGAGTACTCCGTCTCCACCGCCAGCGCCTCATTGCCATTCGGAGAGATGTTGTACATCACGATGCGAATTCTGTCGGCCGTGTCAGCCTCGAAGAGGATTCTCCAACCCCAATCCGGGCCCGGCGGCGCAGCGTACGTGCCGAAGGCAGAGATCCGCCCTTCGTTGTCAGATTCGCCGCGCAACAGCAGGAACTTGCCTCCTGTGTGCCAGGAGTCAATCCACGTCATGTCTTCGGGGCTCGGGTCCGGTGCGTTCCGGACGATGAGGAGGCCGTCTTGGGGCCGGCCTCCGTCCCCCCACGTGTAGGTGACTGTCGCGAACGACTCGCGCGCCGCGACCGCGATCGAAGCAGTCGTTTCCGACTCTCTGACGGGTTCGTGTGGTGACACCCAGAGACGGTTGCTCCCGTGCCACTGGCCGACGAGCGTGCTCAGCTGAGCCCTGGTGTTCATGGCGCTACTGATACGACGCGGTGTACGTCGATTCCGGCGGGATCTGCTTCACCACGTCGACCAATTGGGCTGCTGGATCGCGAATCAGGAAGTGGCGTTGCCCCCACGGCTCGTCTCGAAGCTCAACGACGACCGTGCAACCAGCGCCCCGCACGTCGCGATACAGCGAGTCCACGTCTTCGACCTCGAGCGTGAAGATCACGCCGTCGCCGCTGAACGCGGGGTGAAGTGGCGAGGCTTGAGACGCCTGGTCAGGCTTCATGAATGCCACCTCGACCGGCTTCCCGCCGCCTTCGCGCGGCGCGTGCAGCTGCACGTACCAATCAGCCTCAAACACGACGTGGAAGCCGAGGTGGTTCACGTAGAAGTTGCGCGCCTCGGTGAGCTTCGGAGTCACGACCACCGGAAAGCTGCTCTTGTACTCGAGCCGTGACGTGGTCTTCATGCCGGAACCTCGGCCGTCGGGAGAAACCCGGGCGGGCGACGATGCCGGGTCGCTTGCTCGAACGCGTAGGCAATCCCGATCAACGTCGGCTCGCTCCAGGCGCGGCCGAAGAACGACACGCCCACTGGCAAGCCAGCGACCGCCCCCGCCGGCAGCGTGATGCTCGGATAGCCAGCAACGGCGGCGTAGGCGGCACTGCCTCCACCGAAGTGATCGCCGTTGACGAGATCGATCACCCAGGCGGGCCCACCGGTGGGAGCGAGGATGGCGTCCAGCTGATGCGCGTCCATTACCCGGTCGATCCCCTCGGCGCGGGACAGCCGTCGCGCCGTGTCGCGCGCGCGCACGTACGTCTGATCAGATAACGGCCCCTTCGCCGCGGCGGCCTCGAACCGCTCCTGTTGGAAGTACGCCATTTCGTCGGCCGCGTGTCGCCGGTTGAACTCGATGACCTCCGCCAGCGTGCGCGCCGGTACATCCCCACCCAAAGTGGCGAGATAGGCGTTGAGGCCGGACTTGAACTCGTAGAGCAGCACCTCCGTCTCGGCCCGTCCGAGAGCGGCACTCGGCCCGAACGTCGCGAGTGGACTCGTGGACGCCAGGTAGAGCGGATCGACGATGACGGCGCCGCTCGCCTGCATCGCGTCGATCGCCGCAGCCATCAAGCGGTCTACGGCTTCGTGGAAGCCGAAGTAGCGTCGAGACACGCCGATGCGAGTGCCGGTGAGCCCGCCGACGTCGAGAAACGGCGTGTAGTCCGAGAGACCGCGCTGACCGGACTCGGCCGTGGCCGGGTCGCGTGTATCAGCGCCGGTCAGCGCACCCAAGACGACCGCCGCATCCCGAACCGATCGCGCCATTGGCCCGGCCGTGTCCTGGCTGTGGGAGATGGGAATGATCCCCGCGCGACTCACCAGTCCGACAGTGGGCTTGATGCCGACGATGCCGTTGGCCGACGACGGGCACACGATCGAGCCGTCGGTCTCGGTGCCAATCGCCACGGCGGCAAGGTTGGCGGAGACCGCGACGGCCGAGCCGGAGCTCGATCCACAGGGGTTGCGATCGAGCGCGTACGGGTTCCGGCATTGGCCGCCCCGGCCGCTCCAGCCACTGGACGATCGTGTCGACCGGAAGTTGGCCCATTCGCTGAGATTGGCCTTGCCCAGGAGCACCGCACCCGCGTCCCGCAGTCTGCTGGCGACGGTCGAATCCTCGGGCGGGACGGAGCCGCTGAGCGCGAGCGACCCAGCGGTGGTGGTCATCCGGTCGGCCGTATCGATGTTGTCCTTGAGCAGGATCGGGATGCCGTGGAGAGGCCCGCGTGAGGCTGCGCTGCCGCGCTCGCGGTCGAGAGCCTGTGCAACGTCCAGCGCCTCCGGGTTCACCTCGATGACCGACCGGAGCGTCGGACCGCGCCGGTCGAGCGCCTCGATGCGCGCCAGGTACGCCTCGGTGACGTCGCGCGCAGTCATGCGGCCAGCCGCCATGGCCTCGCCCAACTCGGTGATGGAGAGCTCGTCGAGCTCGAAGGGCGCAACGGCCGACGCGGGTGCGACGGCCCTCGGCGCATCCGTCGCGTCGTCGTCGGACACGGCTGGCCCGCACGCGACGGGGCTCGTTACGGCCAGCGCGCCGCCAACGGCGCCATAGCGGAGGATGTCGCGGCGACTGAGCTTGCCGTTCATCTCAGCCGCTATTCCACCGAGATGCTCATCGGCACGTACGTGTCGCCCCAATGGAGTCGCAGCTCCGCGTCCTTCTTCTCAACCGCGGCGAAGTAGTACGCCATGGTCTCGATGTGCTCGCCCAGCCGGGGTGACACCATGAAGCGGAGCGCGTCATGTTCCTCGCCGGGGTACGGCGTGTGATACACGTCGGCCTCGCGGCTGAAGATCAGCGTCCAGCGGTTCGGGTCTGGAATGGCCCAGAGGCTGTACTTGCCGGCCGGCAGCGGGTTGCCGTTGATGGTGACGTTGCGACTGAACTCGAGTGCGGTGGCGTCGTTGGCGCCGGGGTTCCAGATCTCCCCGAACGGCACGATCCCGCCAAACAGCTCGCGGCCGCGCGCGACCGGACGGTCGTAGGTGATGGTGATCGACGTGTTGGCGATCTCCTGCCAGACGGACCCACTCTGACTCGCCTTGACGTCGTCGAGCGGCATGACGTCTTCGGCTTCAGCCGATGAGGCGCCCGCCGGTCCCTGCGACGACTCCGCCCCAGCGGTCTCGTTCCCACCCGCGCAGCCCGCAAGCGCACACACGGCAAGCACGGTTATCACGTCATACCTTGGCATCGCGCACCCTCCACGTCTCGGACCGTACCGCGGGCCACCGCCGATTTCAAGGTTGGGTGCCGAGAATCCGACATCGCCCGCGGCGGGTCGACGTCAGCGGGGCGCGCTGGCGTCGGGCAGCGCCTTGCGCGGCAAGCGATCGTCGAGCATGGCGGTGTTGTAGGCAAAAGTCGCCGCGACCACCGCCATCTGCACCAGATCGTCGGATTGGACGCGATCGTAGACATCCATGTTCGAGTGGTGCGTCCGCGAGTTGTACTCGAGGCGGTCCTGCATGAACTGGAACCCCGGGAGGCCGACTTCGTCGAACGCGATGTGATCGGTGCCGCGGGTCGACCGTGGTCCGATCGTGGTCACCCCAAGATCGGACAGCTCCGGTAGCCACGAGCGAAAGATCGGTCCGGCCCCGTGGTTCTCCTGGAGCCAGATGCCCCGGATCCGGCCAGCCCCATTGTCGATGTTGAAGTACGCGGACACCTCGTCGTGTGCGGCCTCAAGACGCATCGTCCGACGATCGGCGTAGTGCGAGCGGACATACGCACGCGAACCGAGTAACCCCTGCTCCTCTCCCCCCCACAGCGCGATCCGAATCGTCCTGCGGGGCCGCACGCCGACGTCCATCAGGATCCGCATCGCCTCCATCATTGCGGCGACGCCCGCCCCGTTGTCGGTGGCACCAGTCGAGGCATGGGTCGAATCGAAATGCGCGCCCAGAATCACGACCTCGTCGGCGCGATCGGTGCCGCGGATCTCGCCGGTGATGTTGAACCCGTTTGGGCGCGTCTCGTCGTGAAACCGCGTCGCGATGTCCAGCTCGACGCGCACCGGGATCGCCTTGTCGAGGACACGAACCATCCGGTTGTAGTGCTCGACAGCGATTGTCGCCGACGGGACGACCTGCGCGGCACGCGCGTTGCGCGAGCCACCCCGACCGACGAACACGGTCCCCCCGTCCGTCCGTTGCGTCGGCCACGCGAGATTGCTCCCGCTCGGGGCGCCGGACACCATCGAGCTGTCGCTCCCCCGATCGAGAACGGCAACGACGCCCTCCTCCAGATAGAACGCGTCGGTCAGCTCGCGAAGGGACGGAGTGCCGCTCCCGCGGCCGCTGCCCGCCCCGCCGGACCGCGCGCGCCGGGACGGCATCCGGCTCGCCTCGGCCAGCAGCGTGTCGTCCATCCGGAGCACGAGGGGGCTCTCCAGCATCTGCACATCTCGCGCTGGTTGCGGGAGCACGACCTTGCCGCGCAACGTGTCTCGGTAACGCGCGAAGTCGTCGCGGCCGCGGATGTCGACCCGAACGACCTCCGCGGTGACGGTGCCGGCCGTGCTGGGACTCCACGACCGTGGGTACCCGATGATCGGCATCACCTGTGGCTCGACCATATGTGCGTTGAAACGGACGAGCGACCATCCCCGGCCGAACGCGAAGCGCTCCTCGCGCACGTCTTCGACGCCCCAGCCGCGCAGCCGATCCATGGCCCACGCCTTTGCCGCCTCGATGGCCGGTGTGCCGGTCACACGGGGGCCGTAAACGTCGCTTAGCCAGCTGACAAGCTCCATCGCCTCGGAGCGCACCAGCCCTTCCTGCTTGATGGCCGCGATTGCGCCGATGTCGGGCGTCTGCGCCGATGGCGCCGTGCCGGTCGCCATGGTGGCGAGCGCCAGCGCGAGCGCACCGACCGTGCGTGTCATGTACGGCATTATAGGGGTCAGCCTCCAACCCATGGCTGCTGACTCGTTGGTCCGAGACGTTCGTTACGCGCTCCGATCGCTGGCCCGGTCGCCCGGTTACACGCTCATGGTCGTGGCCACGCTCGGTCTGGGCATCGGCGCGAACACGGCGATGTTCAGCGTCATGAACGGCGTCCTCCTCCAGCCGCTGCCGTATCGCGACGGGCACGAGCTGGTGCTGGCGCGTCAGCAGGCCACCCGGGCCGGCAGCGACAACATCCCCTTCTCCGTCAAGGAGATCTTCGACTATCGCGAGCAGCTTGGCCTGCTCGACGGGTTCGTCGAATACCACGGCATGTCGTTCACGCTGCTCAACCGCGGGGAACCCGATCGGGTGCTGACGGGCGTCGTGTCGGCTCTTCACCGGCGTGATCGACCGTCTCCGCGCTCGTCAGGGCATCGAGTCGGTCGCGGTGGCGAACGCCGTAACGATGGCCAGTGAGACCGCCGCGCAGCAGCGCTTCGCGATCGAAGGCCGCACCTACGACGAGCCGGACCTCCGGCCGCAGCTCGAAACCCGCGTCGTCAGCGCCGCGTACTTCGCCACCGTCCGCGTGCCAGTGCTCGCCGGTCGTTCGTTCACGACGTCCGACGACGCCGACGCGCTCCCGGTCGCCGTCATCAGTCGCGCGCTTGCCGCGCGCCACTGGCAGGCCGGCGACGATGCCATCGGGCAGCGCGTGACCCTGGACGGTGGCGCGACCTGGTTGACGATCATCGGAATCGTCGGCGACACGCGCGACCATGGGCTCGAGAGCGAACCGCCGGATCAGCTCTACCGGCCGTACACGCAGGGCGGAACGCCCACGCGGGTGCTCGTGCGCGCGCGCGCGTATGCGATGGCGCTGAGCGCTCAGGTGCGCGAGGCCGTCCACGACGTCGACGCCGAGCAGCCGGTCGAGAACTTCCGCACGCTCGAACAAACCCGCAGCGACACGCTGGCGACGCGGCGTTTGTCGATGGTCCTGCTCGGGCTCTTCGCCGGTCTCGCGCTCGTGATCACCGTGACCGGCATCGCGGCCGTGATTGCGACCTCAGTGAGCCAGCGCACGCGCGAGTTCGGCCTCCGCCTCGCGCTGGGCGCCCAACCGCGGACCGTCGTGGCCGCAGTCATGCGGCAAGGCCTCATGCTCGTCATCGTCGGACTCGCACTGGGAGTGGGCGGCGCGCTGGCGTTCGGCCGCATCCTCGCCAGCTGGCTGTTCGAAACGGGGCCGACGGATCCGCTCACTTTCGCCGCGGTGTCGTCGCTCTTCGTGCTGGCCGGGCTCGTGGCCTGCTTCCTGCCCGCACGCCGTGCGATGACGGTGGATCCGGTCGTGGCGCTGCGCAGCGAGTAGTCAGGGACGCTCGTCGGCGCACCGGACACCACGCGGGAACAATCCGTCACTCCGCGCGCTGCAGATCCTCGACGACCGCGCGCAAGAACCGCGCGGCCTCGGCGCCTGTCACGGCCCTGTGATCGAACGTCAACGAGAGCGGCACCACCCGGTGGACGGCGGGGCCGTCGGCGCCGGCAACGACGCGTTTCGCCAACCGTCCGGCCCCGACAATCGCAACCTGTGGCGGCACGACGACCAGCGCGGCGTGCCGGCCGCCGACGGTGCCGAAATTCGACAGCGTGATCGTCTGTCCCCGCAGCTCGGCGGGGGGGATCCTGCGCGCGCGGACGTCGTCTTTCAGCCGAACGAGTCCCTGTTCGAGGTCGGTCGCATCGCGACCACCGGCATCGCGCATCACCGGGACGAACAGCCCTTCATCCTCGACGTCGACCGCGACACCGAGGTCGATCCGCTCGTGCACTCGACGCGCCATCTGCCCACTATCGAACCAGGCGTTGAGGGCTGGTGCGGCCCGGCATCCCGCCACGACGGCGCGGATCAGCCGCAACATGACCGGTGTGCCGTCCGGCCACGCCGCCACATCGGCATCGTCGGTCACCGTCGCCGGGACGACCTCGGCATGCGCCTTCGTCATCCGCTCCGCCATCGAACGCCGGACACCCCGGAGCGGCTCAGCCGGACCGGCCGCGGCCAACGTCTTCGCTGCGCGCTCGACGTCGGCCCGCGTGACCGCGCCCCCTGGCCCCATACCTTGTACGACTGTGATATCGACACCGAGCCGGCGTGCCAGCGCGCGCACCGCCGGCGTCGCCTTGCCCGCTGTCTTCGGCGCCGCGGTGGCAGTGGGCGGCGCGGCGGCCGCGTCGTCGATGTCGCCAACCACGGTGCCGCGATCGGGCCGAGCCTCGATCGCCTCGAACTCGACGAGCACGTCCCCAACCGCAATGCGGTCGCCCGGTGCCCCTCGCAGCTTCAAGATGCGCGCCGAGTGTGGTGACGGAATCTCGACGACCGCCTTGTCGGTCTCGACCGCCACGAGCGGCTGGTCCGTCACGACGTGGTCGCCTTCCGCGACGTGCCAGGTCACGATCTCGGCTTCGCGGAGCCCTTCACCGAGATCCGGAAGCGCGAACGCGCTCATCACCTCACGCAAACGCCATCACCTCGCGCGCGGCAGTCAGAATGCGATCGGTCGTTGGCATGTAGTGGTGCTCGAGCTTCGGCAGTGGCATGACGGTGTCATAGCCGGTGACCCGCTTGACGGGCGCCTGAAGCGAGAGCAGTCCATGCTCGGCCAGCCGTGCCGCGATCTCCGCACCGAACCCGGCCGTCAGCGCCGCCTCGTGGACGATGACGCAGCGACCCGTCTTCTCGACCGACGTCAGGATCGTTGGCATGTCGAGCGGCGTAAGGGTCGCGACATCGAGCACGTCGCAGGTGACGCCGTCCGCCGCGAGACGCTCCGCGGCGTCCATGGTCTCGACGACCATCGCGCCCCAGGTCACGAGCGTGAGATCGGTGCCCTCCCGCAGCGGAAAGCAGGTATCCAGCGGCGCAGGGCCCGTTTCGTCGATGTCCTCTTTCTGCGCACGATAGATGCGCTTCGGCTCGAGAAAGACGACGGGATCGGGATCGCGAATTGCGGCAAGCAACAGCCCGTAGGCGCGCGACGGCGAAGATGGCACGACCACGCGCAACCCCGGCACGTGGGCGAACAGCGCTTCGGTGCTCTCCGAGTGGTGCTCGATGGCGTGAATGCCGCCGCCGAACGGCGCCCGGAGCACCATCGGGCACGTGAGGCGACCGCGTGTGCGCCAGCGAAGCCGAGCGGCGTGACTCACCATCTGGTCGACCGCCGAATAGATGAAGCCCATGAACTGGATCTCGGCCACCGGCCTGAACCCTTGGGCAGCCGCGCCGATCGACACGCCGGCAATCGCGGTCTCGGCGAGTGGCGTATCCAGCACCCGGGTGGCACCGAAGCGGTCCAACAGCCCGTCGGTGACGCGGAACACGCCGCCATCGACCCCGACGTCCTCGCCGAGCACAATCACCCGGTCGTCGTCCGCCATCGCGCGGGCGAGCGCGGCGTTCAGCGCCTGCACCATGGTGCGCGTCATCGTCCCGTGCGACCGGCGCGCGTGGCGAGCCCGGCCACGGCGTCGCGCTGCGGCGTCAGGTCGGCTGGGAGCCGCTCGTACAGAAAGTCGAAGATCGCCTCCACCGGCTGCGGCGCCCGCGCAAGGTAATCGGCCGCCGCGCGCTCGACGGCGTCACCGCAGGATGCAAGCAGCCCTTCCTCGTCGCGTTTGGTCCAGTCGGCGGTGTCGGTCACATACGTCCGGAGGCGCGAGAGCGGGTCGCGCTGCCACTGCTTGCCGACCGACTCGTCGTCACGATACCGGCTCGCGTTGTCGGCGGTCGTGTGGTCCCCCAGGCGGTAGGTGAGCGCCTCGATCAGGTGGGGGCCGCCACCCTCCCGTGCCCGTGCGAGCGCGACGTCCACCCGATCGCGCACGGCGATGACGTCGTTCCCGTCGACCTGCTCCCCCTCGAACCCGGCGCCGATCGCCTTCTGTGCCAGCGTCGCGGCCGCGGTCTGCGCCGTGCGCGGAAGAGAGATGGCCCACTGATTGTTGGTGACGACGAACACAACCGGGAGGCGCCAGACGCCGGCGATGTTCATCGCTTCGTAGGTGTCGCCCTTGGACGTGGCGCCGTCGCCGGACACGCAGACGGCAACGCGGGGCTCGCCCCGCAGCTTGAACGCGAGCGCCACGCCGGCCGCATGCGGTGCGTGCGTGCTCACCGGCACGGCGACCGGAAAGTCTTCACGGGGCCCCGCAAAATCGTTCCCCCGCTCGTCACCGCCCCAGTAGAGGAACAGCTCCTCGAGGGTGACGCCCCGCAGCAGTTGCGTCCCCTGTTCCCGCGCGTACGGCAGCAGGACGTCGTCCCGCGCCATGGCCGCGCCGATGCCCACGGCCACTGCCTCCTGTCCCAGACACGACGGATAGGTGCCCAGACGCCCAGTGCGCTGCAACGCCACCGCCTTGGCGTCGAACGTGCGCGTCAGCACCATCGCCCGATACAGCTCGATGACGGTGTCGCGGTCGCGGGCGAAGGCCGGCACTGGTTGCGTAGGCTGGCCTGACGCATCGAGATACTGCGTGTAGTTGACGTCGAACGATGCGACCTTGGTCAAAAGGGGGGCACTAGTGGCCTACTCGAGAACGGGCGACGTGACGACTCCGTCGTTGGCCACGACGAACGCCAGGGCATTGTTCCCGCCGACGACCGTCGTCAGCAGCACACCGTTGGCGGAAACACCCATGGTGACGTGTCCTGCTTGGATCGGGTTCCGCCGGCACTCGTTCTCGTCGTGCACCGTCATCGTGACCAGGAACTCAGTGGGGACGTCGTTGAAGCTCGCGGTGAACACGTTGGGTGTGATCTCGGTGAGGAGGGTGACCGCCTCGTTCTGCCAGCTCGCCGCGATATGATTCACGCCTCCCATGCGCTCGAGGCAGACGGCGAGCTCCTGCTGGTCAACGGGCAACGGCGCCGGAACACTGTCAAGCCGGACGGCCACGGTGGCGACCGTCGTCGGGATCGCTCCGCGGGGCGACTGCCCGCATTGCGTGGCGAGCGACGCGAGGATCGGCGCGATGACCCAGTAGGGTCCGAGCGAACGGAGCACATTTTCAAGCATATAAGAAAAGCGGCGGCATCCCTCGCAGCGGCGGAGCCCGCCAGCCGGAGCGCTGGTGTACGTCGCGCGGACCGCACTCCGGGACGCTGTCGACGGCGCCCTGAGTGGCCGATACACGGGCGGGGAGGCTCGCCATGTCGATCTTGAGACGACTCATCACGCTCGCCGGCGTGTCGCTATTGGCCGGAGGCGCCGGCATTGTCATCGGCGTGCTGCTGGCGCCCGCGGCAGGGCAGGAAACACGCGCCTGGGTCGCGGGCTTCATCGATACGCACGGCCCGACTGTCATGAATCACGTTCGGCGAGGCCAGGACACGGTGGCCACTGCGGTGGACTATGTTGCCACGCAGGTGGGCTCCCAATCCGCCAACGACTGAGCGTCCGATCCGGCCAACCCCGTGACCTCACCGGCGGTTCGCATTGGTTTGGTGCTCTCGGCCGGCGGCCTGCGCGGCGCGGCCCATCTCGGCGTGCTCCGCAAGTTGACCTCCAGCAGCGTACCGCTCGACGTGATCGTCGGCGTCAGCGCCGGCGCGGTGGTTGCCGCCTACTACGCCGCGGTGGGGCTGACCGTCGAGCAGATGGTGGCGGACGCTCGGGTGCTGCGCGGACGACACCTCGTGGCGCACAGCCTCAACCTGCGCTCCCGCCGGTGGCTGGCCGCGCTGCTCGAGCCGTTCGCGGGAGTCATCCCGTCACGGCTGCGGCAGCTCGAATCGGGTCGGTTCGACCGCCTGCACCACGGCATCCGCGCGATCGGCGTCGTTTGCCACGACCTGACCCACAAGTGCCCTCGCTATCTGTCAACCGCGGAGCACGGCGCCGTGCCGCTCTACGACGCGGTCGCCACCAGCGCATCGATCCCGAGCATGTTTCCCTCACGGCCGATTGAGTACGCGGGCCGCATGTGCGAGTTCACCGATGGGGGCGTCAGCGACTCGCTCCCCGCCGGCTTCGCGCGAACCGCAGGGCTCGATGCCACCCATCTCGTCGTGTCCGACTGTCGCAGTCGCGGGGCGCCGATGGCCGACCGGCCGGACGAAGTCTACGTCCGGCCGTCGCTCGGGACCACACGCATTCTTCGCGCGCCGCGCGCGTCGCTGATCGCGGCGGTGGCCGCCGGAGAACGCGCCGTCACCGATGCAATGCTCACAAGGATTCGGAGCTGGCTGGACAACGGTTAGGCCGTGACGCGGCGGCCGCACGGGGTTCGGGGCGAAGCCCCGTCCTGGGAGGCCGTCCTGCGGCACACACGGCCAGGGCGCGCACAGCGCGCCCCGCGGCCGCGGAGTGGGGCTCTCGGGGTCCCCGCGGAGCGGCCGCGTGGGGTTCGGGGCGAAGCCCCGTCTCAGTCTAGAAAAACACCGCGAGGCAGTAGACGCCGACGCAGACCGCGCACGCGCCGGCACACGCACCGCAAAGGAGGAGCGATTTGATCATTTGGATTCCTCGGCGTATTGAGCGTCTATGAGGATCCTACGGCCACCATGGCTCCGAGGTTCCCGCCGCGTCCGAGGCCGAGGGGGTTCACTCACGACGATAGACGCGCCGGAGCTCGAGACCATCGTAGTCGTCGCGTGGGTCGACCGTCGTGGTCACCACGAGCTCCGCGCCTCGGAGCCTCGTCTGAAGCAGATGGGTCAACCGTGGTCCGGACGGCATGCGGAGCTCCGCACGCAGGGCACCGTTATCCCAACGGGTTTTCCGGGTGATCGTGACGCCGGGGCCCGCGATACCGGCATGCTCGCGACCGTCGGGGACGAGCCGCACCGCGCGACCATCGTCGTAGGTCAAGAGGACCTCGCGCTCACGTTGCACGATCGTCATCTGACGCGGCGCCGTCAGCAGGTCGGCGAAGGCCGCGCGCATGTCCGACCTCAGGGTCCGGTTGTCCCCGCGTTCCCGTTCGGCATCAGGGCGCCCGGACGCGCCGCGCCCCCCCCTGAACCCGCCGCGGCCGTAGGTGCCCGGCGTGCCGAAGCCACCAAAGACACCACCTCGGCGACGACGGTCGCCGTCCCCTGACGCGGTCGGCGGGTCGCCTTGCAAGGTGTCGCTGAGCTCGTAATCGACCCGCCACCGGCCGGAGAGGTCGGTTGTCTGGGCGATCGCCTCGGTCGGCGGCGGCTGGGCGATCGCAAGCAGCGCCGCCGCGGTCAGCAGTGTCAGCAAAGTGCGCACACAACCTCCGACGGCGGGCGGGCAGGCATCGATCATTAGTTTAGACGACGGCACAGCCCCGTGGGCTTGCGCTGAACCCGGCGATGACTGGCCTCGCGACCGTCCCGCGGACGAGCCAATGGGTTCCGAACCGGACGGGCCAGGCGTCGATCGCCGGTCACTCGGCGCGGCTTGTCGGAGAACATGCGGGCGCGGTATAAAGGGTGGTTCACTTCGCACCGTGCGTCCCACTCGATTGATACGCTGTTCCAAAGGAGGATTCTCATGCGTCAGATCCCCAGCATCGCTCTCATGCTCGCGTTGGCCGCGGCCGCGCTCGGCTTCGGCGTTCTCGGCGGCGCCACTGCGATTGCGGAGCAGGGCAACGCCGCGCATGCCCACATCGGCCACGTCATGGATGGTTGGAACGACACCCCCGATGGTCAAGGTCTACTCCCCGCCGCCATCGCCGAAGCGAGAATCGCCGCGCAGCACGCCTCGTTCGCAGCGAAGGATCCGAGCAACCTCGACGCCATGAAGCTCCACGCCGCGCACGTGCTGCACGCGGTCGATCCAGAGCAGATCGCGGGCGGACCGGGTCTCGGCTACGGTGTGAAGAAGGCCGCCGCCGGCGCGGCCGGCCACATCGAGTTCGCTGCCAAATCGGACGGGGCGTCCGGCGCCGTCATGACCCATAGCGAGCACGTGGCCACCTCCGCGCGCAATACCGTCGCGCGAGCGGATGAGATCGTCGCACTGGCGAAGAAGATCGAGATGGCCAGCTCGGCCTCGGCGGCATCGGGTCTGGTCGCCGAGCTCAACACGCTCGCCGAGCAACTGATCAGCGGAACCGACGCCAACGGCGACGGCCGGACCGGCTGGCAGCAGGGTGAAGGCGGCCTCCAGGTCGCGGAAACGCACGCCAACCTGATGAAGAAGGCCGAAGGGCTGCCCTAGCGGTCCGCGCCTCGCAGACGCAGTCTCCCGTGTCGGTCCCGCGTACTGGCGCACGCCGTGCGTGTGACCGGACGGGGTCGAGGCGGCTGGCGTCGCGCGCTGACCCTGCTCCGTCTCGGGCTCGCCGGCGAGCGTCCGTATCGCGGGACGCTGTCCACGGAGCAGGCGCTCGCGGTCGTCCGCAGCGATAGCCCGCACCGTCTCTGTGCGACCTGCGTGGACGCGCTCGCGGCGACCGTCGGCGAGGGTCGAGCGTGAATCCGGTTCAGGACACATACGGCGTGGCGAGTCGGCACCGTGGGCGCGTCTCGAGAAACGTGTCGATGCGCTCCCCGCGGGTGACGGCCTCGGCGAGGAACGCCACGGCCTGGCTGAGCCGCGCGTCGGGCTCGGCACAGCTCAGACGGAGGAACCCGGCACCGGCAGCGCCAAAACACTCGCCGCCGAGGCACGCGACCCCGCGCCTGTCGTCCGCCGCTTCGAGCAGGAACTGCGCAAGGCCGTGCGACGTGATGCCGTGGCGATTGCAGATCGTCGCCACGGAAGGAAAGACATAGAAGGTGCCGCCCGGCATGAGACACGAGATGCCGTCAATCGTGTTGAGTCCGCTGACCAGGAGCTCGACCTTCCGGCGGAAATCGGCCATCCGTTCGTCACGTACCTCACCGTCGCTCTGCATGGCCGCGATACCGGCGAGTTGGGTAAACGGTGGAACGCATGAGAGCGCGGTGTTGACGAGCGTCCCGAGCACCGCGATGGTCGCCGGGCTGGCAGCGGCGAATCCGAGCCGCCATCCGCTCATGCTGAACGACTTGCTAAAGGTGTAGGCCCCGACGCACTGGTCGAGCATTCCGGGCTGGGCCAGGATCGAGTGATGCTGCCCTCGCCAGACCATCGCGTCATACGGCTCGTCGCTGAAGATGGCGATGTTCCGGCCACGAATCAACGACGCGAGCCCCTCGAGATCGGCTTCGGTGGCGACCCCGCCGGTCGGGTTGTGCGGGCTGTTCAGGAAGATCGCCTTCGGCCGCGCATCGTCCACGATGAAACGGGCGACGTCGTCGAGATTGGGCCGGAACTCCTCCGACGCCCGGAGCTTCGAGACGCGCATCCGACCGCCGCGGCGTTGGATGTTCGCCGGATACGTCGGGAAGTGTGGGCTGAAGACGAGCACACCGTCTCCGGGGTCAACGAACGCCTCGCAGAAGAGCTGCTCGAAGATCTTTGCGCCCGGCCCGACCACGATGTGGTCCGGCGTCGTGGTGAGCCCGTACTGGAGGTTGAGATAGGACGCCGCGGCGGCCCTGAAGTCTGGGAGACCGAGCGACGGAGCGTAGTGGGTCTGCCCGTCGCGGATGGCACCGAGCCCGGCCTCGAGCCCCATCGGCGACGTCGGAAACGGGCTGTCGCCGATCTCCAGCTCGATCACGTCCTTACCCGACGCCTTGAGCCGTTTCGCGACGGCGAGCACCGTGAACGCGGTCTCGCCTTCGACGTCGGACGCAAAGCGGGAGAGGCTGACTGCCAACGCCCTCATTCTCGTCACGCGAAGACGTCGTCCGGGTGTTCCAACAACCGGCGCAGCGCGCGCAAGAACTCCGCTCCGGTCGCGCCGTCAATCGCGCGGTGATCGGCCGACAATGTGAGCGTCATCATCATGCCGACGACCACCGTCCCATCGCGGGCGACCGGGCGCGGCTCGACGACGCCGACGCCGAGAATGCAGCTCTGCGGTGGATTCAGAATCGCGAACAGACTCGACACGCCGTACATGCCGAGGTTGGAGACGGTGAACGTGGCGCCGCTGTACTCAGCGGGGGCGAGGCGACCGCTCCGTGCCCGCTCGACCAGGTCCCGAAGCTCGGTCGCGATGGCGCGGAGCTGTTTGCCGCCGGCCGCGCGTACGACCGGCGCCACCAGACCGGTCGGCGTCGTCACGGCAACCGCGATGTCGGCGGTCTCGTAGACGCGAACCGCCTCGCCGGTCCACGCCGAGTTCGCGAGCGGCACCTCCCCGAGCGCGAGTGCGATCGCGCGCACAATCACATCGGTGACGGTGAGCGTCTCGCCGCCGCCGGTGGCTTCGTCCCGCCGGGCGAGCAGCCGGTCGACGGCACAGTCGATCTCGAGATAGAAGTGAGGCACCGTCTGCTTCGCGTGGGCCATCCGCTCCGCAGTGACGCGGCGCATCGCCGAGAGCGGCCGGTCTTCATGCTCAGCATCGGATAGCTCCGGCCGCGAAGGCTGTCGGGCGCTGATCGCCACCGTCGGTCCCGACGGGGCCTCTGGCCCACCGGCAGTCCGCGCGGAGAGCACGCGCTCAACATCCGCCTTGCCGACGCGCCCGTGGTCGCCGGACCCTTGCACGGCCGTCAGGTCGATGCCGGCAATCGCCGCCATGCGACGTGCGAGCGCCGTGGCGGGCACCGCAGCGGATGACCCAGCGGCGGATACGACGGGTGGCCGCGCCGGAGCCGCCGGTGGGTGATTCGCGCGGGTGGGGACCTCTGACGGCGGCGCGCTCAGCGCGCCGGCCTGGTTCGTGTCTGTCGACCGCTCCGCCTCTGGAGTCGACGCGCCCTCGCGCAGCACCGCAAGCACCGCGCCGACGGCGACATCCTCGGTGCCCGGGGCGACCCGAATATCTTCGAGCACACCGGTGACGGGCGCCTCGAGCTCGACGGTCGTCTTGTCGGTCTCGATCTCCGCAATGGGCTCACCGGCGGTGACGCGATCACCGACCCGCTTGAGCCACGCGGTCACGGTGGCCGAGGTCATCGACTCGGCGAGCTCTGGTAGTCGGACTTCGATGGGCATCAGGAGCGTGCGACCAGGATCCGCGCAGCGGCGTCGAGGATCGCGTCGGCGTCGAGCCGATACTCGCGGTAGAGGTCAGGCACGTCGCCCGACTGACCGAATCGGTCGACACCCAGGGGCATGACGCGATGCCGACAGACCGACGCAAGCCACGACAGCGTGGACGGGTGCGCGTCGAGCACCGTCACCAGCCCGGCGTCGGCCGGCAGCATGCGGAGCAATTGCTCGACGTGCGAGACGGCGCCACCGGGGCCAGCGTAGTGACTCGCCGTCCACCCGCGGTACAAGCGATCGACCGAGGTGACGACCAACAGGCCCGCGCCCGGAACATCCTCCAGCAGCTGCCGGTGGGCGTCGATTGTCTCCGGCAACACGGCGCCGCTCGCCACCAGCGCGATCTCGGCGTCGTCGCGAGGGGCGACCAGCCAATACCCGCCCTCTGTGATCT
Organism: Vicinamibacterales bacterium; assembly: GCA_965197395.1. Taxonomy (GTDB): domain Bacteria; phylum Acidobacteriota; class Vicinamibacteria; order Vicinamibacterales; family UBA8438; genus CAZYFH01. Next base: position 815,469 of record OZ240205.1, read on the forward strand.
CACGGGCGAGCGCCGGCGTCACGTCGCGTGACGGCTGCGGCACCGGACGCGTCGACAGCCGCAGGTAGACCGCCCCGCCATCCTCGGCCTGCAGATGCTCGAAGCTCCAGCGCGCGATCTCGCACAGCTCATCGGCATAGGTCGGCTCGAACGCCGTGAGTCCCGGCTGTCCGATGCCGATCAACGGCTCGTAGACGGATTGGTGCGCGCCGCCCTCCGATGCCAGCGACACGCCCGACGGCGTGCCGACGACGATGAAACGCGCATCCTGGTAGCAGGCATAGTTGAGCGCGTCGAGTCCGCGACTGATGAACGGGTCGTAGACGGTGCCGATCGGCAGGAGGCGTTCGCCGAAAAGCGGGGCGCTCAGGCCAAGCGCGGCCAAGAGAATAAAGAGGTTGTTTTCCGCGATGCCGAGCTCGATGTGCTGCCCGGCGGTCGACACCTCCCAGTTGAGCGCCGACACGATCCGCTCGTCCTTGAACAGATCGCCTTGATGGCGGCGCCCGAAGATGTGCCGGCGGTTGAGCCAGGACCCAAGGCTCGTCGACACCGTCACATCGGGCGATGCCGTGACGATGCGGTCGGCGAGCGTGGGATGACGCCGCGCGATGTCCGACAAGAGTCGGCCGAACGCGTCTTGCGTCGACAGGCGCTCACCGACCGGCGGCTCGAAGCGATCCGGTACGGCAATCGTCGACGCGCGATGGCGGCGGGCCGCGGTCTGCCCGAACGGCACTGCCTCGAGAAACGACTGGAGCTCCTCCGGCGGCACGTCCAGGCCCACGAACGGTTCCCACTCCTCGCCCTCACCGATGTGCATCTGCTGCTTGAACCCCGCCATCTGTGCAGGGGTCATCAGACCGGCGTGGTTGTCCTTGTGACCGGCGAACGGCAGCCCGTATCCCTTGATGGTGTATGCGATGAAGCAGGTCGGCGTATCGTCCCCGACAGCATGGAATGCCTCGCTGACGGTTTCCATGTCGTGCCCGCCGAGGTTGGTCATGAGGCGGCCAAGCGCGGCGTCGTCGTGCTCATCGAGGAGCGCGCGAATCCCATGGGTGTCGCCCAGGTCACGCTCTAGCTCCGAGCGCCAGGCGGCACCGCCCTTATAGGCGAGCGCGGAATACCGCGTGTTGCCCGCCGAGTCGATCCAGTCGCGCAGCGCCTCCCCACCCGGACGCTCGAACGCCGCTGCCAGGAGGCGGCCGTATTTGAGCACCACGACGCGCCAGTCGAGATTACGAAACACGCCTTCCAGCCGATCCGAGAAACGATCGACCATCACCGCATCGAGACTCTGGCGGTTGTAGTCAATGACCCACCAGACGTTGCGGACGTCGTGCTTCCACGACTCGACCAGCGCCTCGAAGACATTGCCCTCGTCGAACTCGGCGTCGCCCGCCAAGGCAATCATCCGACCCTGGTCCCGTTCCGGCCCGAATCCCTTCAGCCGGACGTAGTCCTGCACGAGCGCGGCGAAGCTGGTCATCGCCACCCCGAGCCCCACAGACCCAGTCGAGAAATCGACCTGGTCGGCGTCCTTGGTTCGCGACGGATACGACTGCGCGCCGCCGAAACCGCGGAACCGCGTGAGTTGATCCCGGCTCTGCCGGCCAAGCAGGTACTGGATGGCGTGATAGACGGGACTGGCGTGCGGCTTGACGGCGACCCGGTCCGCGGGCTGGAGCACGTCGAAGTAGAGCGCCGTCATCAGCGTTGCGACCGAGGTTGATGACGCCTGGTGCCCACCCACCTTCAGCCCGTCGCGCGACGGGCGCACGTGGTTCGCGTGGTGAATCGTCCAGACAGCCAGCCAGAGCACTTTTTGCTCGAGGGCCCTGAGGTAGCGGAGCCGCGCGGCCGACGGCTCCGCGGATGCTGGCGTGGAGAGACTCGAGCCTGTGGTCATCGGACGAAGGAGATGTCGCGCCGACAGATGCTACCAGGAAACGGCCCTAGTGCTCCTGTTCGCCCGCGGCTCGGCCGGCGAGGTAGTAGGATGCGTGAGCACCCGCGGCGGACGACGCCGCTCACGCAGCCCGTGGTGAAAGTGCCGCGTTGCAGCGAGACCGTCGAGGCGCCCGCCTCGCAAGGCGCGAAGAGGGAGAATACCGGGAGTATTTGACCGATGAGCAACGCCGTGAGGCGGGATGCATCGGCGGTCGAATGCCGCGGGACTTTCACCACGGGCTGCTAGTCCCCTGTGTCTGAAAAAGCTTCAAATAGTGTGTCGGCTGTGATGTATTGGGCGGCATGGCAAGAACAGGTCGGCCCAAAGCGAGATTGGAAGTCACCGCCGCAGAGCGCGTAGAACTTGAGCGGCTCGCCAGGCGCGCCCGAACGAATCGGCACGTGGCCTTGCGGGCAAGGATCGTCCTGAGGAGCACGCGTGGCGAATCGAACGTGGCGGTCGCGGCGAAACTGCGCTGCTCGAACGTGACGGTCGGCAAGTGGCGACAGCGGTTTAGGGTAGGTCGCGTGGACGCGCTGTACGACGAGCCCAAGCCCGGAGCCCCACGGACCCTGTCCGATGCGGATGTCGAGTCGATCCTCGTCACGACGTTGGAAAGTAAGCCGAAGGGGCGGACCCACTGGAGCACCCGCAAGATGGCGGAGCACGCTGGCGTCAGCGCCTCTACCGTGGGCCGCATCTGGCGCACTTTCGGGTTGCAGCCGCATGTCGTGGAATCCTTCAAGATCTCCGACGACCCGCTGTTCATCGAGAAGGTGCGGGACATTGTCGGCCTCTACCTGAACCCACCCGACCACGCCGTCGTCTTGTCATTCGACGAAAAGCCTCAGATTCAAGCCCTCGAGCGGGCGCAGCCGATTCTGCCGATGGACCTGGGTCGCCCCGAACGCCAGACGCACAACTACATCCGCCATGGCACGGTGGACCTCTTCGCGGCGCTCAACGTCGCGACCGGCCAGGTCGTGGCGCAAACCAAGAAGCCGCATCGGTCGAGGGATTTCGTGAGCTTCCTGCGCGAGATCGACGAGCGGGTGCACTCCGCCCTCACCGTCCACGTGATCCTCGACAATCTCTCGGCGCATAAGTCCCCGTTGGTCAAACGATGGGTGGCCCGCCACCCGCGCTTCCAGTTCCACTTTACGCCGACCTACTCCGCCTGGCTCAACCTCGTCGAGCGGTTCTTTGGCCTTCTCACCGAACACGCCCTCAAGCGCGGATCACATTCCAGCCCGCACGCGCTGCGCCAAGCCATCTACGCCTACGTGGACGCCCACAACGACGAGGGCAAACCCTTCAAGTGGACAAAGACAGCCGACGAAATTCTCGCGAAGGTGAAGCGGTTCGGACAGCGCACCGTTCAAGTCCACGGTGGCCCCAGATGACCAACGACTTTTTGAAGAAATCAAAGATCAAGGGGACTAGGGAGCGGATACCATGCCGAGACACGATACCGGCCGGCTCGACCAGCTGACACGGCGCGAAGCGTTGGGCCTGCTCGGCACCGCGGCGTCTGCCGGCGTCGTCACGGCCTGTGGGGGCACGGTCGCCGCGCAACAGCGCTTTACCAGTGTCGAGCCGCCGGCGTTCGCGGGCGGCGCCGTGATCCGCACGCTCCAGGGCGACCTCGACCCGGCCGACCTCACCGACGGCGCGACGCTCTTCCACGAGCACGTCGGTCGCGCGGACATCGACCTCGCCGTAGAGGAGCTCCGCGCCTGCGCCTTCGACGGGCTGGGCTGTATCGTCGACGCCGCAACCGGGCGTCGATCCGCAGAGCAGGTGGAGCACCTGAACGCGATCGCCGGACGCAGTGACGTGCGGATCGTGATGGCAGGCGGATACTTCGAGGACATCGGCTTTGCGAACTACCCGGTGCGGGTCGCGGAGATGTCCGTGGACGAGCTGGTCGAGGAGCTTGTCGCGGACGCTGCCGCGCAGCGTTGGGGGGCGTTCGGCGAGATCGCGTCATCTCTCGAGATGCGGCCCGACGAACGAAGGGTGCACACGGCCGTTGCACGTGCGCACCTCCGCACGGGGATTCCGATTTTCACCCACACCCCCCACGAGAGTTGCCCGAGCTGCGCGATGGCGCAGATGGACGTGATCGAGGGTGAGGGCGTCGACCTGCGCCACGTCGTCATCGGCCACATGGCGACGATCAAGCCGGAGCACGACCCGCTCGCGACGCACACCGCGGTCGCTCGGCGCGGCGCGTTCATCGGCCTCGACACCCTCGGCCACGAGATGGGCCGGTCCGACATCCCGGCGGCAGACAAGGTCAGGATGGTCCAGGACCTCCTCGACGCCGGACTCGACGATCACATCCTCCTGTCGTCCGACCAGGGCAACGTCCGACAGTTCAAGCGATACTACGGACACGGATGGGCGTCGGTGCTGATGCAGTTCGTCCCGAAGCTCCGGTTCGCCGGCGTGCCGGACCGGACCATCAACAAGATCCTCGTCGACAACCCGCGCCGGTTCCTGGCCTTCGTTCCCACGGTGTAGCCGCCCGTAGCGACACCACAGCCGACCGCCCTGAGCCCGTCGAGAGGCGAAGCTTCTCGGCTCAACGAAGGAGTCCACATGAGCGGAGCGGCGCCGTCATCATGGCGAACCGGTGCGGTACTCGCCGGGGTCGTGTTGGTCTGGGCAGCGCTCATCGATGCGCAACCTGCCCAGGACGATGAGAGCTATCCGCACGCGTACCCGCGCCCAGGTGTTGAGAAGCGATTCGAGAACGAGCGGGTGATCATCTGGGAAGTGGTCTGGCTGGACGGCGTCCCGATGCCGTATCACCGGCACCGATACGACATGACCGGCGTCTTCCTCCGCTGGGGACCGCTCCGTGTCACGCGGCCGGACGCCACGTTCACCGTCAGCCAAGACCCGTTCGACATCCCGAGCGTCTTCCTCCTCCGCAAGGGGGTCACTCACAAGGAGGAGGGGATCGGTAGCCCCGAGCGCCACTCGATCATGATCGACCTGAAGGACTACCACCCGCCCAGGCAGGAACAGCGCACCGACATCCCCCCGGCGTTTCCCAGGGACGACTCCACGGTGATGCTCGACGAGGATCGGGTGACGATCTGGGACGTGCAGCTCGAGGCCGGTCAGGAAGTGCCGCTGCATGTCCACAACCGCGACACGGTGGCGGTGTTTCTCGAGGGGGGCACCATTCGCTCGGTCAACGAGGACGGCACCGAGGCCACAACGACCTACGCCTACAAGGACGTCCGGTTCTGGTCGGCGGGACGCGCGCACCGGGAGGTGGTGGTCGACGGCTCACCGCGAGCGATGCTCTACGAGCTACAGGACTAGCCGAACAGCAAGGCTGTACCTCGACGCGACACCGCCGGTGCTGACACAGCCACCGGACATTCTCAACGTGCCAGCACCGGACGCCAATGGTGCGCTCGTGACGTACGCGCTCCCCACTGCGACCGATAACGACGACCCGAATCCGGTCGTGAGCTGTCTCCCGGCCTCGGGATCGCTCTTCCCACTCGGGTCGACGACCGTTACGTGCACCGCGACCGATGCCGTGGGCAACACGTCGTCGGTCACGTTCACCGTTGAAGTCGTCGACGCAACGCCACCCGCGGTCGTCTGTCCAGCGCCCAGCCAGGTGGTGGCCGACCCGATCACTGGTCAGGTACCAATGCCCGACCTGCTCGGCGCAGTCCTCGCCACCGACAACGTGACGCCGTCAGGGGCGATCGTGCTCAGCCAGAGCCCAGCGGCCGGGGCGCTCGTTGGGGTGGGCGTCCACACCGTGACGGTGACCGCCACCGACGGGGCAGGCAACAGCCACACCTGCACGACGACAGTCGAAGTGATCGACACGACCGCGCCGACCGTCACCCAGGCCGATATCCTCGGCGTCGAGGCGACCTCGGCCGCCGGCGCCGTCGTCTCCTTTGCGCCGACCGTGACCGACGCTGTTGACCCGAGGTGGTGGCCGACCCGACCCTGGTCTGCACCCCGGCCTCCGGCGCCACGTTCGCCCCCGGCACCACCCCGGTGACCTGCACGGCCACCGATGCGGGGGGCAATGTCGGACAGGCCACGTTCCAGGTTGAGGTCGTCGACACGACCGCGCCGACCGTCACCCAGGCCGATATCCTCGGCGTCGAGGCGACCTCGGCCGCCGGCGCCGTCGTCTCGTTTGCGCCGACCGTGACCGACGCCGTCGACACGAGCCCGACCCTGGTCTGCACCCCGGCCTCCGGCGCCACGTTCGCCCTCGGCGCGACCCCGGTTGCGTGCACGGCCACCGATGCCGCGGGCAACGTCGGGCAAGCGACGTTCGCCGTCCAGGTCGTCGACACGACCGCGCCGACCGTCACCCAGGCCGATATCCTCGGCGTCGAGGCGACCTCGGCCGCCGGCGCCGTCGTCTCCTTTGCGCCGACCGTGACCGACGCCGTCGACACGAGCCCGACCCTGGTCTGCACCCCGGCCTCCGGCGCCACGTTCGCCCTCGGCGCGACCCCGGTTGCGTGCACGGCCACCGATGCCGCGGGCAACGTCGGGCAAGCGACGTTCGCCGTCCAGGTCGTCGACACGACCGGGCCGACGGTCACCCAGGCCGACATCCTCGGCGTCGAGGCCGACTCGATCGCCGGCACCGTCGTCGTCTTCACGCCGACCGTGCTCGATGTCGTCGACCCGAGCCCGACCCTGGTCTGCACCCCGGCCTCCGGCGCCACGTTCGCCCTCGGCGCGACCCCGGTTGCGTGCACGGCCACCGATGCCGCGGGCAACGTCGGGCAAGCGACGTTCGCCGTCCAGGTCGTCGACACGACCGGGCCGACGGTCACCCAGGCCGACATCCTCGGCGTCGAGGCCGACTCGATCGCCGGCACCGTCGTCGTCTTCACGCCGACCGTGCTCGATGTCGTCGACCCGAGCCCGACCCTGGTCTGCACCCCGGCCTCCGGCGCCACGTTCGCCCTCGGCGCGACCCCGGTCACGTGCACGGCCACGGATGCCGCGGGCAACGTTGGGCAGGCGACGTTCGCCGTCCAGGTCGTCGACACGACCGGGCCGACGGTCACCCAGGCCGACATCCTCGGCGTCGAGGCCGACTCGATCGCCGGCACCGTGGTCGTCTTCACGCCGACCGTGCTCGACGCCGTCGACCCGAACCCGACCCTGGTCTGCACGCCGGCCTCCGGCGCCACGTTCGCCCCCGGCACCACCCCGGTGACCTGCACGGCCACCGATGCGGGGGGCAATGTCGGACAGGCCACGTTCCAGGTTGAGGTCGTCGACACGACCGCGCCGACCGTCACCCAGGCCGATATCCTCGGCGTCGAGGCCGACTCGATCGCCGGCACCGTCGTCGTCTTCACGCCGACCGTGCTCGACGCCGTCGACCCGAGCCCGACCCTGGTCTGCACGCCGGCCTCCGGCGCCACGTTCGCCCCCGGCACCACCCCGGTGACCTGCACGGCCACCTGCGGGGGGCAATGTCGGACAGGCCACGTTTCGCCGACGGTCACCCAGGCCGACATCCTCGGCGTCGAGGCCGACTCGATCGCCGGCACCGTCGTCGTCTTCACGCCGACCGTGCTCGACGCCGTCGACCCGAGCCCGACCCTGGTCTGCACGCCGGCCTCCGGCGACGTTGCGGGGGGCCAATGTCGGACAGGCCACGTTCCAGGTTGAGGTCGTCGACACGACCGCGCCGACCGTCACCCAGGCCGACATCCTCGGCGTCGAGGCCGACTCGATCGCCGGCACCGTCGTCGTCTTCACGCCGACCGTGCTCGACGCCGTCGACCCGAGCCCGACCCTGGTCTGCACCCCGGCCTCCGGCGCCACGTTCGCCCCCGGCACCACCCCGGTGACCTGCACGGCCACCGATGCGGGGGGCAACGTCGGACAGGCCACGTTCCAGGTTGAGGTCGTCGACACGACCGGGCCGACGGTCACCCAGGCCGACATCCTCGGCGTCGAGGCCGACTCGATCGCCGGCACCGTCGTCGTCTTCACGCCGACCGTGCTCGACGCCGTCGACCCGAGTCCGACGTTGGCCTGCTCGCCGACGTCCGGCGCCACGTTCGCCCTCGGCACGACCCCGGTGACCTGCACGGCCACCGATGCAGGGGGCAACGTCGGACAGGCCACGTTCCAGGTTGAGGTCGTCGACACGACCGGGCCGACGGTCACCCAGGCCGACATCCTCGGCGTCGAGGCCGACTCGATCGCCGGCACCGTGGTCGTCTTCACGCCGACCGTGCTCGACGCCGTCGACCCGAGTCCGACGTTGGCCTGCTCGCCGACGTCCGGCGCCACGTTCGCCCTCGGCACGACCCCGGTCACCTGCACGGCCACCGACACATCCGGCAATCAGGCCCATGTGATGTTCGACGTCGAGGTCGTCGACACGACACCACCATCGCTCGTCCTACCGTCGATTCAGCCTCTCGCTGCGGCCAATCTAGCGGGAACGACCGTGGCCTTTACAATCTCGGTGAACGATCTCGTGGATCCGGCGCCGACGGTAGGATGCCTGCCATCCTCCGGTTCGCTTTTTCCGATTGGCGTCACTTTCGTCACTTGCACTGCGAATGACGCGGCGGGTAACACGTCAAGCGGGAGCTTCGGCGTCACGGTGTTCGGAGTCGAGACCACAAGGGATACCCTCCAGAACACCATTGACACCGCCCCTGGGACGCCGCTGGCGGACAAGGTCGAGGACGCGCTTCAGGCGGTGGAGACTGCGTTGGCCGAGTTGGCGGGGACGCCCCCCGACAAGCAAGCGGCGGTTGGAAACCTGGAAGGCGCGGCGGGAGACCTCGAAGCCGCTGTGAGTGACGGCCTCCTCGATCCGGGGCAGGGCACGGCTGTCCTGAACGAGATCGCAGCCATCGCGCGGCGGTGCGCGACCGATGCCATCGACGAGGCGACTGCGCAAGGAGGAGATCCCGGCGAGATCGTCAACGCCCAGCAGGAACTCACCAACGGCGATTCGCTGCGGACGTTGGGAGCGTTCAAGGACGCCGTTGCGAAGTACAAAGACACGTTGGCAAAGGCCGAAAGCGCACTGCCTTGACGCGGGCAGTTCTACAGACAACTGGGCGAAGCGCGCCTGGTAGTCGAGGGTGACAAGATTGCGTTCCCTCTGCGGCGACTGGCGTCCTCCCTCGGGTGCCAGCCGGCCCTGGAGACTACGAGGCCTCTCACCAGGATCGATGGACGACGCAGGGTTCTACTAGTTATGCCCTGCGCACCCTTGGCAGCGCCGTGCAGTCACGGCCCGACAACAGCCTGGTAGACGAGGTTCCGCGAAATGCCCTGCACGTGCGCTGCCGCGGGACCGAGGTGCTGGATCATGCCGACGAACGTCAGATCGGTGACCGGATCGATCCAGAACCAGGTGCCGGCCGCGCCGCCCCAGTAATAGACTCCCTTGGGATACGGTTCGCCGGTGGCGGCCGGGTCAAGCGCGACGGCGAAATCAAGACCGAACCCTTGCCCCGGCATCGACGACCAGTGGCCGGCCCCGCCAGACAGCATCGTTGGCCGCGCCTCATCCGTCACGTAGTTCGTCTGCATCAGCTCGACCGTGCGCGGCGAGAGCAACCTGACCCCATCCAGCTCGCCCCCGTTGAGCATCATCTGCGCGAACCGCAGGTAGTCGTCCGCGGTGCCCCAGAGCCCGCCGCCGCCGGACGGCCCGGCCGGCATCGACGTTCGGGTCGGGCCCATGTCGGTTTCCGCGAGACCGCCGTCCTCGCCGTCTCGGTAAATCCCCGCGACTCGGTCCAGCTTCGCCTCGGGCACGTAGAACGCGGTGTCGACCATGCCGAGCGGTTCGAAGATGCGCTCCTCGAGAAACTCGGCGAACGGCTGGCCAGAGAGCTGCTCGATCAGGAAGCCCTGCACGTCGACGCCGACGCTGTAGAACCAGCGTGAGCCCGGCTGCGCCAGGAGCGGGAGGTTCGACAGCTTGTCGACCATCGACCCGAGCGTCGCGTCGGCGTTCAGCACGCCGTGTTCGCGATAGAGCCGGTCGACGTGGTTCGACGCACCCAGGCCATAGCCGAGGCCACCGGTGTGCGACATCAGCTCGGCCATCGTCATCGACCGATCGGCGTCCTCGAGCCTGGGAGATCCGTCGGCGCGGTCGCCGACGTGCACCTTCAGATTGGCGAACCCCGGGATGTATTTCGAGACCGGCTCGCCAAGCCTGAACTTGCCCTCTTCATGCAGCATCATCATCGCGACGCCGGTGATCGGCTTCGTCATCGAGTAGATGCGGAAGATCGTGTCACGCGCCATGGGGGTGCCGGCGGACACGTCCTGCGTGCCCACCGCGTCGACGAACACGACCTTCCCGTGACGCGCGAGCATGGTCACGACGCCAGCCAGCTTGCCCTCATCGACCAGCCGCTGCATACCGGCGTCGAGCCGTTCGAGACGTTTCGCCGACACGCCGACCTCCGACGGGTCGGCCGTCTCGAGGTCGGCCGCCCTCGCGGCCGCCAACGGTGCGACCGAGAGGAAGCCCGTACCGAGTGCAACCGCCGCCGTCAACACCACGACGAGCGGCAGCAACCGCCAGCGCATCACCAGTCCTCGCACGATCCCACCTCTCCTCACCGTGATAACGGCCTTCCTACTCCACAACCGCCTGATAGACCAGGTTGCGAGACAACCCCTGTACCTCCTGGACCGAGGCGCCGAGGTGCTGGATCATACCGACGAACGTCAGGTCAGTGACCGGATCGATCCAGAACCAGGTGCCCGCCGCGCCGCCCCAGAAATACGACCCTGTCGCATACGGTTCCCCGGTCGCGGCCGGGTCGTGCACGACGGCGAAGTCGAGACCGAACCCCGTCCCAGCTCGCATCGTGGGAAGCGCTTTGGCGGACAGATAGTTCGTCCGCATCATCTCCACCGTCCGCGGCGCCAGCAGACGGACGCCGTCCAGCTCGCCCCCGTTGAGCAGCATCTGCGTGAACCGCAGATAGTCGTCCGCCGTGCCCCAGAGCCCACCGCCACCCGACGGCCCTGCGGGCATCGACGTCCGGGTCCGGCCCATGTCGGCTTCCTCGAGATGACTGTTCTCATCCGCGCCGTAGATCAGCGCCACACGGTCGAGCTTCTCTGTCGGCACGTAGAACGCGGTGTCGACCATGCCAAGCGGGTCGAAGACACGCTCCTGCAAGAACTCGGGAAAGGGCATGCTGGATAGCTGCTCGACCAGATAGCCCTGTACGTCGACGCCGATGCTGTAGTACCAGCGCGTGCCCGGCTGTGCCAGGAGCGGCAACGTCGAGAGCTTGTCGATCATCGTCTGCAGCGACGCGTCCGCGTTCAAGACACGGTGCTCGCGGTACAGGCGGTCGACGTGGTTCGCGGCGCCCAGGCCATAGCCCAGGCCGCCCGAGTGCGACATCAGCTCGGCCATCGTCATGGAGCGGTTTGCATCCTCGAGCTTGGGCGATCCTCCGGCCGTGTCGCCCACATGAACCTTCAGGTTGACGAACCCGGGGATGTACTTCGACACCGGGTCGTTGAGCCTGAACGCGCCCTCTTCGTAGAGCATCATCAGCGCGACGCCGGTGATGGGCTTCGACATCGAATAGATGCGGAAGATCGAGTCGCGCGTCATCGGGACACCGGTCTCCACGTTCTGCTTGCCGACCGCGTCGGCGTAGACGAGCTTCCCGTGACGTGCCAGCAGGGTCACGACGCCGGCGAGCTTGCCCTCGTCGACCATCCGCTGCATGCCGGCATCGAGCCGCTCCAGCCGCTCCGCCGAGATGCCCACCTCGGCCGGGTCGACCGTTTCGAGGTCGAGGGCGGCCGCGCGCTCCGCCGCCACCGGTTCGACGGAAGCGGTGCCAGCCCACGCGACTGCGGCTGCCAACGCAACGATCACCGGCGCACACCGCCAGAGTTTCAGATTCGAGCGCACGTGGTCACCTCTCTGTCCTCGAGTCCTGTGTTGAGCTCGTCGCTCCTGTCTTCCCGTCCCTTGGGCGCGGCCGTCGCCTCGCATCCTCAGTGCACGATCGCCTGATACACGAGATTCCGCGACAGCCCGTGCACCTCGCGCTGTGCCGGTCCCTGGTGCTGAATCATCCCGACGAACGAGAAGTCGAGCACCGGATCGATCCAGAACCAGGTCCCGTCGATGCCGAGCCAGTGGTAGGCGCCCTCGGCGTGCGGCTCCCCGGCGGCTGCCGGGTCCATGTAGACCATGAAATCCATACCGAAGCCCATGCCGGGTTGCATATTGCCGGTCGCCTCGGCCGACAGATGATTGGTCCGCATCATTTCAACGGTCCGCGGCGCCAGCAGGCGTCTGCCCTCGAGCTCGCCCTCGTTGAGGAGCATCTGCGTGAAGCGCAGATAGTCGTCCGCGGTGCCGAAGAGACCGCCGCCGCCCGACGGCCCGGGCGGGCTGGTCGAGAACGGCTCACCACGAGAGTTGAGGACGAGGTTCCCCTTGTCGTCGGCGCTGTGACGGAGCGCATGACGCGAGACCTTCGCCGGCGGCACGTAAAACGCGGAGTCCACCATGGCTAGCGGCTCGAACACGCGCTCTTCGAGGAACTCGGCGAACGGCTGCCCGGACAGCTGCTCGACCAGGTAGCCCTGCACGTCGACGGCCGAGCTATAGATCCACCGAGTGCCCGGCTGCGCCAGCAGGGGGATGTTGGCCATCTTGTCGATCATCGCCTGGAGCGGCGCCATCGGGTTGAGGACACGCTCCTCCATGAAGCGTTGGTTGACCGGATGCCTCTGATTGAGGACGTAGCCCAGACCGGCTGTATGCGTCATCAGCTCGCGCATCGTGATCTGGTGGTCGGCGTCCTCGAGCTTCATCGAGCCGTCGGCGTTCTCACCCGTGTGGACCTTCAAACCAGCGAACGACGGGATGTAGCGCGACACGGGGTCATTCAGACGCCACTTTCCCTCTTCGTAGAGCATCATCATGGCGACGCCGGTGATCGGCTTCGTCATCGAAAAGATGCGAAAGATCGAATCCCTGGCCATCGGCCGCTGGCTCTCGATGTCCTGGACGCCGGCGACATCGACGAAGGCCACCTTGCCGTGTCGCGCCAGCAGGGTGACGACGCCAGCGAGCTTGCCCTCGTCGACCATCGCCTGCATGCCGGCGTCGAGCCGCTCGAGCCGTTCGGACGAGAGGCCAACCTCGGCTGGATCGACGGTCTCGAGATCCGCGCCGGCGGCCCGGACGGTGGACGTCGGCGTGACGGACACGAGGGCTGCGCCGACGACGAATGCGAGCGCGGGAATGACGAGCGCGGCGGCTCGCCGCCGTGTCCAACGAGATCTCACAAGGGCACCTCCTGCTGGGCTGACTGTGGACCACCTAGACTACTCCTCCGGGGGTTGTAGAGGCGAGCCGGACGCAACACCGGCGACGACCTGCGCCGATCCCCCAGATCAGTCGGAGAGCGACAGCAGAGTGTGGCGCACGAGGTTCTCCGTCAGCGTCACTTTGTAGCCGTTCTTCGCGAGCGGCTGTGCGTCGGCGACTGCGAGGCGTCCCGCTTCGGCGGCCAGCGTCTGGGTGACACGCCGGCCCACGAGCAACTCCCCAACCGCCGGAAGCTGCCACGGGATCGGTGCGACACCGCCGAGCACGACGGCCGCCTGCTGGACCACGTCGTCCCGTGTGACCAGAGCCAGGGCAACGCTCGCCACCGCGTGGGTCCAGGCCTCGCGGTCGAGCACCTTGGCATAGGTGCTGCGGAGACCGGGCGGGGCGGGCGGCAGCTCGACCTCGGTGAGCAGCTCGTTCGCCTCGAGCACGTTCTCGCGGGACACGTCCACGCCTGGCGGAGTAAAGAACTCCGACGCGGGGACGGTTCGCCCGCCGGACGGGCCGACGATCCGGAAGCCCGCGCCAAGGGCGACAAGCGTTGGGGCCGTGTCGGACGGATGCACGATGTAGCTCGGGCCGCCGCCGAAAATCGCGTTGAACTGGTTCTCGCCGACCCGCGAGAAACACCGGTTGCCACCGTGCTTGAAGCACGGGAATCGCTGACGGTAATACCAGCACCAGGGGCGCTGGCAGAGGTTGCCGGCAAGGGTCCCGACGTTGCGGATCTGCGGCGTCGCCGCAGATCCGGCCGCTTCGGCCACCGCGCGGTAGCTCGCGGTGATCAGCGGATGCGCGGCGAGCGCGCTCAACGTGACGAGCCCGCCGATGCGAACGACGCCGGTCCCGTCGACGACGCGGACGTCTTCCAACCCGCTGATACCGCGCAGATTGACCAGCACCCTCGGCGTCACAAGGTCGTCCTTGATCATCCCGAGGAGGTCGCTGCCGCCTCCGATGACCGCTGCCCGACGCCCTTCGGCGTCGAGACGCTCCGCCGCGTCGATGGGACTGGCGGCGCTGACGCTCGTGAACCGCCTCATGCGAGTGCCGCCAGCACGCGGTCGCGAGACATCGGCAGCTCCTTGATTCGACGACCGGTCGCGTTGAACACCGCGTTGCCGACTGCGGCGACGACCGGAATGATCGGTGGCTCGCCGACGTTCTTCGCCCCATATGGCCCAAAGACGTCGTCAGGCTCGATGAAATGCACCTCGATCTCGGGTGCATCGAGATGGGTCATCACCTTCGCACCGTAGTAGCCGGGATTCACCGGAACGCCCGTCGCCTGGTCGTAGACGAGCTCCTCGTGCAGCGCCATGCCGAGCCCCATCGTCACGCCGCCCTTCACCTGGCTCTCGGCGGTCAGCGGGTTGATGATGCGACCGCTCTCGTGCATCGCGACATAGTGGAGCACGCGGATGCCCCCAAGCTCGGTGTCCACCTCCACTTCCACGAAGTGGGCGGCGGACGCGTAGCGCGCCATGCCGTCGATCGTCGGCTCGGGAGTCGCCTGTGCAATGAGGGTACGCCGACCGATCAATCCGTCGAGACGGATGATCTGCCGCCGGAGATCCTCGGCGGCCTCGATGATGGCCTGACCGGTGTGGGTGGTGGTGCGGCTGCCGGACTCGCCGACCGAATAGGGTGTGCGATCGGTATCTCCCCAGACGACCGTCACATCGGCGAGCTCCACGCCCATCGCCTCGGCTGCGATCTGCGCCATTGCCGTCTTGGTCGCCGTGCCGATGTCGGTCACGCCGATGTGCAGCCACAGGTGTCCGTCCTGCAGTCGGAGCACCGCGCTGCTCCGGCCCAGACGGGCCGCGAACATCCCCACCGCCATTCCGACGCCGCGTCTCACCCGCCCCGTGTCGCTACCGGCCCGCCGCCAGCGGCGTGCCCATTCGAACCGCGCTGCGCCCCGCGTGAGGCATTCCTCAAGCGCCCAACTCGTATACGGTGTCTCGTCGTTGTATTCGCGGGTCACGTTCTGCAAATGGAACGCGACCGGGTCGATGCCGAGCTCGTGGGCCATGGTGTCCATGACCGACTCGATACCCCAGACTCCCTGCGGATAGGCCGGACCACGGAAGTTGGCGGCCACCGTCATGTTGGTAAAGACCGGATAGACGTGTCGGCGCACGTTGGCACAGCGGAACAACTCGATGCCCGCAATCCCACCACTGCTCTTCCGATGCGGGCCCATCCCGCTATACCCACGCAACTCGATCGCCTGCAGCCTCCCGTCGCGCGTCGCGCCGATCCGGTAGTGCTGGGTCGTCGGCCACCGGCCATGCACGCCGAGGGCATCCTCCCTCCGCGTGTACTCGAGCTTGACAGGGCGGCGCGTCTCGCGAGCGAGCACGGCGGCGATCAGATCGGAATCCTGCGCCTGATTCTTGTTGCCGAACCCGCCCCCCATGTACTGGCACACGACACGGACGCGTTCGGGCGACAGGCCGAGGTCGTTTGCCAGGTCGCGCCGGCAGTTGTAGATGCCCTGCGTCGGCGTCCAGACCGTCAGTTCGGTACCGACCCACCGTGCCACCGTGACCCGCGGCTCCATCTGCGCGTTGCTGTGGTGTTTTGAGACGTAGGTGTCCTCGACGATCAGATCGGACGCGGCGAACCCGGCGTCGATGTTGCCCCGCTCATAGACCTCCGGCGCCCGGGCGCCGTCCCCACGGACCGCCAGGTTGCCATCCGGGTGGATGGAGGGCGCCCCGCGCGCGAGCGCCGCTTCCGCGTCGAGCACGAAGTCGAGCTGCTCGTACGCGACGACGACCGCCTTGATCGCCGCCTCGGCGGTGTGGCGGTCGACAGCCACCACGGCGGCCACCGCATCTCCCACGAAGCGGACCGGGTTGTTGAACAGATAGCGCTCGTGGCTTCGATCGCCGCTCGACCAGATGACGTCGCAGTTGTCCCGCGTGATGATCGCCGACACCCCTGGGAGGGCAAGCGCCACGGTGGTGTCGATGCGGCGGATGCGGGCATGCGGATACGGGCTCCGGAGCACGCGCGCGTAGAGCATGTCGGGCAGACGGATGTCGCTCGTGTATTGCGCCCGTCCAGTGACCCGTTCAAACGCATCGACCCGCGGAACGGCCAGCCCGACCGTGTTCATCGGGTCACGTTCGGTTGCACGAGCCGTTGGACGCGACATGACCGCGGCGACATACCGGTTGTAGTTGGAGCAGCGGCAGATGTTGCCGGTCAGCGCGTGGCGGACCTCGTCCCGGGACGGCGTCGGATTGGCCGTGACGAGCGCCTTGGCCGCCATCAACTGCCCGGATGTGCAAAACCCGCACTGCGGCCCGTCGCCGTCGATGAACGCCTGCTGCAGGGGATCCAACGTGTCCCCCGCCGCCAACCCTTCGACGGTGCTCACCGCGCGCCCATCGGCCCAGAGCGCCAGCTGGCTGCAGCTGTAGACGGGCAGGCCGTCGAGCAGCACCGTGCAGGCACCGCACTCGCCGCGGTCACAGCCGATCTTGGTGCCTGTCAGCCCGAGCTCGTCACGCAGGACCTCGACCAGTGTCCAATGGTCCTCGACGGCGACGCGGTGAGACCGACCGTTGACGCTGAGCGTGATCTCGGTCCGAGGGGTCGGCGACCGTCCCTGCGCGAACGCCGGCGACGGCGCGCGCGCGAGCGGCGCCATCGCTGACACGGCAAGACTGCGCTTGAGAAACGCCCGTCGCGAGACCGAATCGACGCTCACCGGCCCTCATACTATCGTGGGCCCGCGACGCGTCAAGCCCTGTCGGTTTGGCCGCGCGCGGCTGCCACACACGCGGCCAACGACCGGCCCGCCGAGCCGAGATTTGGTCTTTGCAATCCGTGCCGGCCCAGAGTAGGCTGGCTGAGTTGGTGGCTGATAGCCCGCTCGCTTCACCCGCATCGAGAGCCGACGAGACCCAGTAGCCTCGCCTCCCCTCCCTCAGGTGATTCGGCAGCGATGAGTGCTCCGGCGCTCGGCTAGGTGTACTGGCAAGAAGGAGTCACGGCATGGGGCGCAGGCTGTACGTGGGCAACATCCCGTTTGCGGCGGGTGAGGACGAGCTGCGGGAGCTCTTTTCGAAGGTGGGACAAATTGAATCGGTCCACGTGGTCACGGACAGGGCCACTGGTCGGCCGCGCGGGTTTGCGTTCGTTGAGATGGTGAACGACGACGACGCGCAGAAGGCCATCAGCGATCTTGACCAGACCGAATTCCAGGGCCGCCGCCTGGCGGTCAACGAGGCCCGGCCTCGTGCCCCCCGACCGGGTCCGGGCCCGGAGGACGCCGGCTTCGGCGGCGGGCGCCGCGAGCCGCGCTGGTAGGCGTCCGCGCCCGCTACTCGCACGCCGACGTCCTTGAGGCTCCGACCTAGAGCACGACGAGCTCGAGCGCCTCGACCGCCGCGCGTAACTCCGTAATGTGCGCCGCCAGGATGGTGTCGTCAGCCCGAGCGACGGGTCGGTGAAGCTCGGCTCCATCTGACTGGCCTCCGCGTAGGCGGCGACCAACCCCGCGCGCATCTCCGTCACGTCGACGGCCTCGACCATCCCCCCGACGACCACGGTGTTCGTATAGGAAACCGCGCTCAAGCTCAGCGCCGACCGCAACGCGTCGATGCACGTGCGAAGCTCGTTGAAATCGACCGCCTGAACCGTGGTCAGCGTCGCGTTGGCGAAGCCGGCGTTCTGCGTCACCGTCACGGTCTCGCCCGCGATGGTCATCGTGCCGCTCCGGCGGCTGGTCGTCGCGTTGGCCGCCGTCGTGTACGACACGGTGCCGTTGCCCGTCCCGCTCGCACCCCCCGTGATGCTCAGGAACGCGTCGTTGCTCACTGCCGTCCACATGCACCCCGTTCCGGCGGTCACCGCCACGGAGTCCGATCCGCCCGCGCTGACAACTGATTCACTCGTCGGACTCGCGCTGAACGTGCAGGCGCCGTTGCTGACGTCATTGAAGAACCAGTTGAACCCGGTGTTGAAGAACACGCCTGTGGTCGCGGGCGGGACGCACGTAGTCGTGACCCGGACGTGCGTGTTGGTTGGGGGATTGATGAACACCCCGCACGATATGGACACGGCAAAGCTGGTCTCGCTGTTGTCGAAATTCAGCACGATGTTCGCACTCGTCGTCTGGCCGGCGAAGCTCACGTTGAGCGTGTAGTCGTCCGACGTCCCTGCCACTTCGTCCAGCCCGGCCATCGCCAGTCGCAGCGTCGCCACATCGTCGTGCGTGAGCGTCCGCTGCGCTTCGTCGAAGAACGACCCTTGCTGCATCACCGCTTCTGTGTTCGGCACCCCCAGCAACGTCGACACCGTTCGGTCGGCGTTGGCCGCAAAGGTGTGGCCCGCGGGCAGATTGGCGGTGTCCCGACTGTATGTGGTGCCGTCGACGGTGCCTTCGATGGTGAAGGGGTTGTTATTCGACGTGCGGAACCAGTGGAGGTTGACGTCGTCGCCGCGGACGTCGTCGCTCGACCCGATGACGTTGTCGGCGCCGTCGTTGAGGTCAAACCCCAGGTTGGCGCCGGTCGTCGCCTTCGTATAGTTCCGGTTGTTTCCGGTCAGCCCTGACTCGGACGCGGCGTTCGGATGCGCGATGCCGAGCGCGTGAATGACCTCGTGCAGCGCGATCGATTCGAAATCGACGTCGGTCGAGGGGATGTTGTTGCTGCCGCCAGACACGAGGTTGCCGGTCGTAGCCACGAGCCCGTTGACTGTGTTGACGATGTTCTGGACGGAGGTCGTCATCGCCGTGGCATTGGCGCTCGCCGGGTCGATTCCGACGCTGATGTTCAAGGGGCCGCCTGTCCCCGTGTAGCCCTGCGGGTGGGTGATGACGTCGAGGCCGTTGATGGCTCCGGCGAAGATGAAGGCCCCGGACTCGAGCGCGCGTGGCGGTCAGCACGAACACGGCGGCGAGACTGACTGCGACGAGGGAGCGCGGGGGACCGGGCATTGCTCAGGGCGCGACTCGCACGAGGTCCGGGTGGCTAGTCAGCGCGATGAGCTGGCGCTCGATCGCCGCCAGGCTCTGCAGCGAGGCCACGCCCGGGAGGTTAGCAGCGTCGAACTGCAGTCCCGCCGACGACACGCGGGCCTCGACGTCCTGTCGTACCGCGCCGTCCGCGCCGGTGTAGCGCTCTAGCCGGACGTCGATCACGACCACCGCTTCGTCGGACCGTGTCGTCAGCGTCAGGCGGCCTCCGGTGTCCAGGGCGGCGCGCCGGCGGGCGTCGCGCACCTGACGAATCTCCTCGCGCACGCGCTCGACGCTGAAATCAACCAGCCCCCCCTGGACGAAGGTCTGGAGCAGTCCGTCGAGCTCTGTCGAATCCAATCGGAGCCCGTAGTCCCCCGCCCGGCGCATATAGACGGGAAAGTGGACGAGCACGCGACCGTCGCCGTAGATCCGCAGCAACGGGGTGTCATCCCCCTCGACGCCAACATCCTGCGTGAGCTGTATGACGACGGTGCCTGGATTCTCCGAGGCCTGAAAGGCCTGTGGCGCCTGGGCCGAAACAACGACGGCGGCCGTATGACCCACGAGCGCCGCCGCCGAGAGAACGAGGATTCCCGCTGCCACCATCATCCTGTCTCTACTGTATCGCGTCGCCGCGGGTAGACCCAGCCGCGGCGAGGTTGTCGCCGAACAAGACGGAAAACAGCCCCGTCGCAACGGTGATAGTCTGGGCCCGGCGAGCGCGAACCGCCGCGCCGAACGAGGCTTCGACACCCCATTGCCCAACACGCAGCGCAGTCCGGAGATCCACGACGTCGTCGTCATCGGATCGGGCGCCGGCGGCGCGACCGTGGCCCACGTGCTCACTCGTCTCGGCGTTCGTGTGACGCTGCTCGAAGCGGGCCCGATGCTCGACCCCTACCGGGAGTACAAGGAGCACGAGTGGCCGTACGACTACGACCACCGCGGCGCTGAGGAGGGCGGCGCCCGCTACTTCGGCAGGGGCAAGCCGTTCGGGTTCTTCTCGACGACGAGCGGCGGGTGGGAGCTGGACGGCGAGCCGTATACGGTCGCGGAGGACACGAACGACTTCTGGTGGTTCCGCTCGCGAATCGTAGGCGGCCGGACGAACCACTATGGGCGGATGACGTTCCGGTTCTCGGATTACGACTTCAAGCCGTATGACCGCGACGGGCTGGGGTGGAACTGGCCGATCACCTACGACGACATTGCCCCGTACTACGACAAGGCAGAGACCTTTATCGGCGTGGTCGGCAGTCGCGAAGGCCTCCGCAGCGCGCCGGACGGCGTGTTTCACGACCCGCCACCGCCGAAAGCCCACGAACTGCTCATCCAGCGCGCAAGCCATCGCATGGGAATCCCGTGCATCCCCAACCGGCGCGCGGTCATCACCCGACCGATCAACGGTCGGCCCGCGTGTCACTACTGCGGCCAATGCGGCCGCGGTTGTCTGACCGCGTCTAACTACTCGGCCAGCCAGGTACAGATCTTTCCGGCGCTCGACACCGGCCGGCTCGAGTTGATCGACATGGCGATGGCACGCGCGATCACGACGGACGGCAACGGACGCGTGACGGGCGTGGTCTACCTCGACAAGCGGACCCGCGAAGAGCGCGAGATCCGGTGTCGCGTGCTGGTCGTGGCGGCAAGCGCGTGCGAGTCGGCCCGGCTGCTGTTGAACTCGAAGACCACGGAATTCCCGGCGGGCGTTGCCAACAGCTCGGGGGTCGTCGGGCGTTTTCTGATGGACACCGTTGGCTTCGGCCTCAGCGGCGAGGTGCCGGCACTCGAGGGACTCCCCCGCTACAACAGCGATGGCGCCGGCGGGGCTCACCTCTACATGCCGTGGTGGGGCGTGGACGACCAGCCGGCGCTCGGATTCCCGCGCGGCTATCACGTCGAGATCGGGGGCGGTTACGGGATGCCGGGCATCGGCTCGTTCGCCAGCGCGGCCCGGCGCGGGGGTTACGGGGTGGCCGTCAAGGAGCAGGCGCGACGCGACTACGGTACCCGCGTTAGTCTCAGCGGCCGCGGCGAGATGATCCCCAACATGTTCAGCTACTGCGAGATCGACCCGGCCGTCGTGGACCGGTGGGGCATCCCTGTCCTGCGTTTTCACTTCAAGTGGAGCGACTACGAGCTGGCCCAGGCGGAGCACATGCGACAGACGTTTGCCGAGATGATCACGCTCATGGGCGGCGACCCCGGGCCGCCGTCCAGACGCGACGCGTCCGGCATCTCGATCGGGGGGAGCATCATCCACGAAGTCGGGACCGCCCGCATGGGGGATGATCACAGCGCATCAGTGCTGAACGGGTTTTGCCAGGCGCACGACGCCAAGAACCTGTTCGTCTGCGACGGCGCGGCGTTCGTCAGCAACCCCGACAAGAACCCGACCTTGACCATCAACGCGCTGGCGTGGCGGGCATCCGAGTATCTGGCGGAGGAAATGGGGCGGGGGGATCTATGACGGGGGGCGTCTCCCGGCGCGAGGTCCTCCGCCAGCTGGCGCTCGCAGCGACCGGGGCCAGCACCGGCGCATTCAATCTTGAGGCGGCCAGGGTCGTGCACGCCCTGGCCGGTGAAGGGCGCGCGCAACCCGGTGGCTACGCGCCACAGGCGCTGACCATGCGTGAGTTTCGCGCCGTCACCCGGTTGGCGGAGCTCATCATTCCGGCGGACGCCGGCGGCGGGAGCGGCGTCGACGCCGGCGCCCCCGAGTTCATCGACCTGCTGTGCAGTCAGAACGCAGAGCTCGCCGACATCTTTACCAGCGGGCTCGCCTGGCTCGATGCCGCCATGGGTCGGCGCGAGGGCGCCACGTTCGTCGACACACCGCCCGACCGGCAAACGGCGATGCTCGACGCGCTCGTCGCGTCCGAGCGTGACGGCCGCGCACGCGACATGGGGCCCGGCGTCAACTTCTTCAGCTGGATCCGGCGGCTGACCGTCGACGCGTACTACACGAGCCCGATCGGAATCCGCGACGTCGGCTACCGGGGCAACGCCTCATTGCGGTCGTACGAGACGCCGGCGGCCGCCCTCGAGCACATCAACCGCGTAGCGGACGACCTTGGGCTCTAGTGTTCTGTGAGCGTCGCGCCCCGGGCCGCTGGTCTGTCGGTCAGCGCCCCGGAATTGGTACAATAGCGGTGTTGTCGCGTGTGGCTGACGCGCCCGAACCAGGCGCACTGTTCGTGGAGGTCGCTTGTGGCCAATCGAGGACGCCCAACTCAGACGAAACGCCAGCGGGAACGCGCCCGCCATGACCGCGCGAAAATGAAGGACGCGAGACGGGTCGAAACGCGGGCACGTCGCGCGGAAGCCCCCGCGCGACCGACGGATCACGACCCGGATATCGCCGGCATGTCGGCCGGACCGCAGGCTCCACCGGAGTGGCAGCGCGAGTTCTTCGAAGAAGAGCAGCGGGCGAAGGAAGCCGCGGAGAAAGCCTCCCAGGAGGGGGACTAGTCCCGGCCCTCCCTCAGACGACCGCACGGCCGCGACCCGGCGGTGCTCATCGTCACTGCCCCTCGGTCGTCGCCTTGGATGCCTCGAGCTCGATGGTCGAGTAGAAGCCGATCATCATCTCTTCCCACGTCTGGTCGCCGTAGCGCACCTCCGCGGACGGATCGGGGTTGTACCGGTTGTTGGCCGAGTTGTCGAAGTGCATCACGACTTCGAGCTCCGACCCGGCTGGCATGAGGACCGGCTGTTCCAACTCATACCGTAGCTGCCAGTTGAAATCGTAGCCCGGCACGCCCCCGACCCGAGCGGTGCAGCCGGGGCGCCATCAAACATCGACCCGCGCGGCGGCCTAGCCACGAACGCTTGTCAACCGGCGAACGAAGCGTCTGGCCCTGTCGACCCACCGTTCGGAAGGCACCCGCACCGGAATCTCGCGCGACCTGCGCCCCGAGCCAACGCGCTGCGACGTCGTTGGCCGCGGCCCCAGCTGGCCAGCGGCTCCCTCAGACCAGACGACGACGTGCGTGACCCGGATGAACATATGGCGCTCCATATCTCGGCGCTCCTTCGATGACACTGCATCAATAGCGGGGCGCCGGCCACTCGACCGGCCGACGCCCCATTCCGCGGGCAGTCACGCCGCCTTCGACGACGTCGCGCCGCCGATCTCGATGCGCCTCGGCTTCGCCGCCTCCGTCACCGGCAGCATCAGCTCGAGCATGCCGTGCTCGAATGTCGCGCTGACCTGATCCACGGCGACACTGTCAGGCAACGTGAAGCGGCGCTCGAAGCGGCCGTAGCCAAATTCCGACACATGGCGGTCGGTTGGCTCCTGCTTCCGCTCACCCGTGATCGTCAGCTCGTCGCCGTTGAGGTCCACGCTGACGTCCTTCGGGTCGATCCCCGGGAGTGCCATCCGGAGCTTCCAGCCGTCGTTGTCCGACGCGACCTCTGTGGCCGGTACCCACGACCGGTCACTCTCACCCGGAACTCGGTCCAGCGACCCAGCGAAGCGCCCTGTCTAGCTCCTGATGGAGGGAGTTCATCTCGACGAACGGATTCCAACGAGTCAGGCTCAACATCGCTTTTTCCTCCTCCGCCGGGCCCATCCCGGCAATTTCCGGCTTCACACAGGGCATTGTGCCTGTATCTTGCGCACATGTCAAATTATGAATCATATTATCTAATGTATACACACTCATATACGAGAAGGAGGCGAGCGATGTTCCCCGGCTTCAAAGTCGGCGGGTCGGTGGACGGGGCTACTCGTAGCGCAGGGCCGACATCGGAGCCACCTTGGCGGCGCGTCGGGCCGGGAGGTAGGAGGCGAGCAGCGCCGGGACGGCAAGGATGGCGTCAACCGCCAACTCCGGCAGGTTCACGTCGAACGGGACCATCGGCATGACGGAGACCATGAGCGCGTTGATCGCCCAGTCGGCGGGCCCGCCGCGGTTCCTACTCTTCACTCTCCCACCCCAGAATCTCGTCGATCGTGTCGGCCGAAATGGGATGGTAGCCGGGTCGAGCGCGGCGGTAGATGGCGAGTGCGCGGGCGCGGCCACCCGGCGTTTCGGCCAGCGCCTCGTAGAGCGGACGAATCAGCTTACGGCGACCGATGTCTCGAAGGTACTGCTCGAGGCGCGCGTCGGCGCGCCGATAGACGTTGCGAATCGCGGTGAGCAGCCACTGATGCGCGATCTCCGCGTTGCCGACTTCCGTCAGGCTGAACGCGTCGTCAAGCTCGGCCAGCCGTGCGGCACTCAGGGTCGCCGGCAGCACGGCGAGGAAATGCAGCCACTCGTGCGTCGTCCATCCGTCGGTCGCGAGCTCGGCTGCCGCCGTCGATCCCGCGTCCCACGCCGCCGCCTGCGCCTCGACGCGGTCGAAGGCATCGGACGTCGGTTCCGGTGCACACGCCGGAAGACCCGGCTCCCGGAGCCATGCATCGACCGGCACCCGCTCGGCCACCGACGCGTCGGCGTCGAGCAGATGCGCGCGGAGGTAGTCCACGAAGTCGGCGGTCGTGATGCTCGTGAACGCAAAGTGATCGAAATAGCCGCGGAGGAACGCGTCAAAACGCTCGCGACCGACCGCGTCTTCCAGATGCCGGAGAAACAGCGCGCCTTTCTCGTACGGGACCTGGGTCATCCCCTCGTCCGGATCGCGCCCGGCCAGGTCGACGTGGAGCAACTCGTCGGCATCGTCGAGCCGGTCGAAATCCGCCTGGAGGACCTGGTGGCCGAGCACCGCTTCCATGTCCGCGCGCGGTCGTCCGTAGACCTCCTCGAGTATGCGGCGCTCGATGTAGACGGTGAACCCCTCGTTCAACCAGAAGTCGCGCCACGTGGCGTTCGTGACGAGGTTGCCGGACCAGGAGTGCGCCAGCTCGTGGGCGACCAACGACACGAGGCTCTTGTCTCCCGCGAGAATCGTCGGCGTGGCGAACGTGAGCTGCGGGTTCTCCATGCCGCCGAAGGGGAAGCTCGGCGGCAGGACGAGCAGGTCGTATCGCTCCCAACGATACGGGCCGTAGAGCCGCTCCGTGGCCACGATCATCGACTCGGTGTCGGCAAACTCCGCGGCGGCGGCCGCGATGACCGAGGGCTCGGCGTAGACGCCCGCCCGACCACCGAGCGGCTCGAAGGCGAGCTCGCCGACCGCCAGCGCGATGAGATACGACGGGATCGCCTGCGGCATACCGAGCCGATACTCCCCGTCGGCCGCCGTGTCGGGGTCGTTGCCCGCGCTCATGACCGCACGCAGTCCGGGCGGTGTCCGCACGCGGGCGCCGTAGGTGACTCGCACACCCGGACTGTCCTGCAGCGGGATCCAGCTGCGCGCGTGGATCGCCTGCGACTGCGTGAACATGAAGGGATGCGCGCGGCCCGCGGTTTGGGCCGGCGTCAACCACTGCAACCCGGACGCGGCGGGGCTCGTCTGGTAGGCGACTCGGACGCGTGTCGCCCCCGTGGGGAGAAAGATCCGTAGCGGCGCGCCGAGGATCGGATCGGCATCGCCCAGGGCGTAGGTCGCCGCCTCAAAGCCGCCAGCACCCGACCAGCTCTCGACGCCGAGGATGGTCAGCTCCCGGGTATCGAGGATGAGCGTATCCGCGTCGTCATCGACGCGCTCGAACGACAGCATCGCCGATCCGCGTAGCTGCCGCTCCTCGAAGACCACGTCGAGATCGAGCTCGACGTGTGTCACGCGGACGGAGTCCGCGTTGGCGTAGGAGTGCAGGTCGCGACGGCCCGGTTCGGGGACCGCATCGCTCGTCCGGGATGATGAAGGGCTGCACGCCATCAGGCTAGACGCTAGGAGGAGCGCGAACGGCTGCCATCCCGAGGCGGGTGCTACCACGGCATCTGCCGGTTCGTGTAGCGCCGCCCGCGGTCAGCCACCTCGGCACCGGGGTTCGAGCCGATCTTCACACCCTCGTCGATCATCTGCTCGATGTTGGAGGCGTTCATCTGGTTGAGAAACGGAATGCCCGCCTTGCGTGTCGCCGCGAACACACGCGCGCGCGCGTCGACCAGCACTTGTGGCAGCGCGTCGCTCCGGGTCACGTTGAACGAGAGGCTCATGTCGCCCGGCCCCCACTCGGCGAACCCGACGCCCGGCACGCCGACGCTGGCCTCCGCGTGCTCGAGAGCGTGACGGTCCTCAATCTTCAAGCCGATGAGCACCTCGCCGGCGGGGTTGAGGGGCCACGGATCGGCCAAACGCTGATACTCCGCGTTCGAAACGCCCCAGATGCCGGCGGCGAAGCCCTGCCCCCCGCTCCCGCGCAGCCCTTCTCCGACACCGGCCGCCTGCGGCCCGTGCGGATAGCGCGCCGCCTGGACGAGCACCTCGACGACCTCCGGCGACCGAGCGTGCGCGAGCAGCACGCCATGCACGCCAGCGCCCAGCACCTGCTCGACCATCCAATAGTTCGCCCACATCACCTGTTGGTTGACGCCGCCGAAGGGCAAGACCGCGACAACGGCAGGTGTCCGATGCCCGCTGGTGGTCGGGCCGCCATCGACGAGACCCTGCATGAAGGCGCGCAGGTCGGACATCTCAAAGGGGCTGTGTTCCATGTTGTAGGTGATGTAGTCGGCCCACGTCTGCGCCAGCGCCTTGCCTTCGTCGAACCCGCCGCCGTTCACCTGCGTGTAGTAGATCGGTTGACCCCGCTCGAGGAGCTCGACCGCCTTGTTGATTCGCGTCGGTGTGTACGGCGCGTCCCCCTGTCCGGAGGACACGGCGACGGCGGCGACGAGCAGGGCGACGGCGAGGAGCGCGGGTGTTCTCATAATCTCCCCCTGTGTGTGTCCGACCCCGGTCCGCACGAATCTTCGATGCGGCACACTGGGGTTAGAAAACATCGAGGTCGCGGCCATAGATGACCGGTCCGTCGTACTGTTCACGCACCTCCTCCACCAGTTGCTCAGGCGACTCACCACCGAGATGAAGCTGGTGATAGAGGACGACCATACCGACATTGGCCCTGGCGGCGATCTCTCCAACCTTGCTAGCCGACGTATGAAAGGTGCCGTGATAGTGCTGCGTTCCTGGGTGACGCTGGCGGAAGCCAGACGATCCGTAGGCCTCGTGGACCAGCACGTCGGCGTCGCGGGCGATATCGACCAGCCCGTCGAACGGTCCGGTGTCGCCCGAGATCACCACGGTCCGATCCACGGTCGTTAACTTGTACCCGTAGGCGTGCTCCCAGCCGCCGTGTGGGACGGCGAATGCCTCGACGGTCACAAGATCGTCTTCATAGACGACGCCGAGATCGGTCTCGATTTCGTGGGCGTCGACCCGAACCCCGCGGGGGTCGAGCCGCTCCGCGCCCTCGACCCGGACACGGATGTCCTCGCGATAGGCCTCCAGGATGGCACGGGTCATCCCCTCGATCCCCGGTGGACCGTACACGGCAAGTGGCTCGCGGCGCCCAAGCACCCACGGCGACAGGATGAGATCCGGGTAGCCCACCGTGTGGTCCGAGTGGAGGTGGGTCAGGAACGCGATCCGGAGATTCTGGACGGCCAGCCCGGCGACCCCGTTCACATAGGCGGCCGTAGCGCGGCGCACGACGCCCGGACCGAAATCAACGAGGTAGGGGGTGTCATCAACAACGACGGCGGTGGCCGGCCCCCAGCGCGTCGGCTCCGCCGAGGGGGTGCCGGTACCGAGGAGCACGACCCGCGTCCGTCCGGCGAGCGCTGGGCTCCGCTGCGTTTCGACCGCCTCGGCCGCCTGCGCGGCGACGGGGCTCGCGAGCTCTGTCGTTGGCCCTGTGCAGCCCGCCACCGCGCACGGGATGATGAGCCATGCCCCGATCAGCGATACCCGCATCGTGTCATGTTACTCAAAGAGCTCGACTCGGATGGACGCCTCTCCCAAGTGTGACGAGGAGATTTCAGATGCGACACATCGCGCTTCTTACCGTGGCGACCGCCATTGGGGTCGTGACACCCCAGCTCGCGGCACCAGCGCTAGCGGGCCAGGCGCCGCTCGTGACGCCGCGCGGCTCGCTCCGGGGAGACGAACAGGCCGTCGTCGACCTCTTCGAGCGCGTCGTTCCGGCGGTCGTCTACATCACGACGCTGGCCGAGCGGAGTAACGTGTTTGGTTTCGCCCGGTCGACCCCGCAAGGCACCGGGACCGGCTTTCTCTGGGATCTCGACGGTCACATCGTTACGAACTATCACGTCCTGCAAGGGTCGACCCGCGCAGAGGTCGTGCTCGCCGATCAGAGCACACACGACGCTGCGTACATCGGTGGATCGCCACGCCACGACCTGGCCGTCCTGCGGATTACGCCGCCGGCGGGTCTCGAGCAAGTCGCGGTCGGCGAGAGCGCCAGCCTGCGGGTCGGTCAGAGCGTCTACGCCATCGGCAACCCCTTCGGGTTGAGCGCGACACTGAGCGCCGGCATCGTCTCTGCGCTCGACCGGCGCATCGAAAGCGTCGACGGCACGCCGATCGAAGACGTGATTCAGATCGACGCCAACGTCAACCCAGGCAACTCCGGCGGCCCGCTGCTCGACAGCGCCGGCCGCGTCGTCGGTGTCAACACGGCAATCGCGAGCAGGACGGGCGAGTCGGCGGGTATCGGCTTCGCCGTGCCAATCGACACGGTGCGCCGGGTCGTCCCGCGCGTGATCGCCACGGGACGGTATCAACCCCCACGGCTCGGCATCCAGACGCTGGACCGACTGAGTCGGGGCATCGTGCGGCGCCTCCAGACCACCGGCGTCCTCGTGCTCCGCGTCGAACCAGGAAGCGGCGCCGACGCCGCAGGCATGCGACCCGCGGAGCTGCGTGGCAACGACCTGATTCCAGGCGACATCGTTCAGGCAATTGACGGGGTCGCCGTGGGCTCGCTCGCTGAGCTGCAGGCGGTTCTAGATCGCCATCAGCCGGGCACCGTCGTGACGGTGTCGCTCTGGCGGAGCGGTCGGGTCGAACAGATACGCGTGCGCTTGTCGTAACACTCAACCACGGTTGACGAGCACGGTGTCAGCTGCGGCGCGGCTCGCCCGGAGGTCGCGCGTCAGATACGATGGCGCGCATGCTTCGACCTCTCATCGTGGCGACGGTCATCGCGACCACGCTCCCGCGGGCCTGCGATTCCGGCACGTCGACGCCCCCGCCCGATCAGCAGACAGACCAGAATCCCTGCGACGCCGCGCTCGCCCAGGGCACCACGCTCCGGGGGGGCGTGGTGTCGGGGACCGAGGTCGACAAGAGCGCCGCGGTCGACCACGAGGCGCGATGGAGGGTCCTCGACAGCATCTGGCACCACCGCGCGGGCCTCGACCGCGGGTTGGTCCAGCCGCTTGGCCCCGACGCGGTCACGGAAGATGTCGGCGAGATTGCCGTGCTCCAGGACGAAGGGGACCTGGTGCTCCGGTCGAACCCGCTCGATCTGCTCGGCGCAGGCCTCCGCTTTACGTGGAACGCGTCCGGCGGCTACGACGTCACGCGCACCGACGCGACCTTCCGCGAGCCCCTCGGTTCCGCGCTCACACTCGGCGACGACGACAGTCGCGAGGTCTCGCTTCCGTTCGCCGTCCCGTTCTTCGGGCAGACGGAGACGGCTGTGTTCGTGAACTCGGACGGCAACCTGACGTTCGGTCAGGGCGACAACGCCAGCAGCCCGCGCAGCGTGTCACGGCTGCTCACCGGGCCACCGCGCTCAGCGCCCTTCTTTGCCGACCTGGATCCGTCGTCCGGCGGCGGCGTGTTTCTCCAGTCCGGTGCCGACGCCTTCAGCGTCACCTGGTGCGCGGTACCGGCCTTCGGCCAACCGCAGGCGACAGCCACCGTCCAGATGACATTCCTCCCGGCGGGAACGGTCGAGGTGAAGATCGATGAGAGCACCAGGCTCGACAGCGCCGTCGTGGGACTCTCGCCCGGCCGCACCGGGACGTTGGCCTCGGTCGACCTGAGCGAGCCGGGGCCGACTGCGGGCGGCGGCGCGGCCGTGGGCGAACGGTTCTCGCGCTTCAGCGACCTCGATGCCGTCAACGCGGTACGCAGGTTCTACCAGACGCACGCCGATGTCTACGACCAGCTGGTCATCTGGAGTGACTCGATTCTGCTTCTTAACGCCTTCGCGTACGAGGTGACGCTCGGGAACGAGATTCAGGGGATCGGGCTCGACCTCTTCGACCTCTCGAGCGAGTTCGGCAGCGCGGGGCAGCTCCGGAGCCTGGCGGTCATGGACTCGATCGACAAGTATCCAGACGATCCGTTCGAATCGTTCCTCGGCGCCAACAACACGCTGTCGATCCTCGGTCAAGAAGTGGGTCACCGATGGCTCGCGTTTGTTCGCTTCCTCGACCACAACCGGCTCCCGTCGGATGCCTTGCTGGGCCGGGGTGCGGCCCACTGGAGCTTCTTCCACGACAGCGACGCGTCGGTGATGGAGGGCAACGCCATCGAGGACCTGGGCGGCGGTGCGTTCCGCACGGTGGCGGCCGTCGAGCGGTATAGCGAGTTGGATCAGTATTTGATGGGGGTCCGCGCTGAATCCGAAGTGTCGCCGTTCTTCTACGTCGCCGACCCACTCAACGCCATCCCGGCGGTCAACCGCTCGTCCGAGCCCCAGGTTGGCGTCACGTTCAACGGCACGCGACGCGACGTGCTCATCCAGGATGTGGTCGATGTCGAAGGCCCACGTGTGCCATCGGCCGCCGACGCGCCCCGCGTGCACCGACAGGCGTTCGTGTTCGTCGTCGGCGAGGGGCGCACCCACACCCAGGCGCAGATCGACAAGCTCGAGCGCATCCGTCAGGAATGGGTGACGTTCTTCTCGACCGCGACCGACGATCGGATGCGTGCCGAGACGCGGCTCAAACCGTAGCCCGCACCGGTCGCGGGGCTTGGGGCGAAGCCCCATGTCGTACTAGCCCTCCAGGCGCACCGTGGCCACCCCCTGCCCGAGTCGGCGAGCGAGAGGCGCAGCGACGATCCGGATCAAACCGGTCTTGACGAGGAGGGCGACCGCGTTCAACACGACAGCCGTGCGCCAGCCGCCCGCGAAGATGAGGCGGGGCGGCACCTGCTGGATGCGTTGGATTTCGGTGATTTCTCCCACCCGTTCGGCCATGACGGATGCCGCGGCGACGTCGAGCGCATCGGTCGAGGCGCGCGCCGCGAGCGCGGGACCGAGATGATTCGCGGCCACCACCGCATCGCGAAGCGCGAGGTTGATCCCCTGCGCGCCGACCGGCGACATCGGATGGGCTGCGTCTCCAATCAGCAGCAGGCCAGGTTCCGTCCATCGCTCGAGCGCTCCACAGACCACGTTGAGTAGGAATGGGTGCGACACAGCGGCCCTGTGGCTGCGGAGGTGACTGCCAAGGTCCGGTGTGAGGTGGTCGGCCAGCTCGGTGAGCCACTCGTCGATGCCGCGTCGATAGAGATCGCCGAACGACCCCTTCTCGATGATCCAGCCGATCTGAAGCCGTTCGTCGTAAGACGGAATCACGAGCGCAAAGTGGCGATCGCCCACGAACACCCGGAGCGGACCACGCCCGCCGATCTCGGTTGGCACCGGGACCTTGCACCAGACAACGTCGAAACGCTGTGGGCTCTCGCGGAGCGCGAGCCCCGCGCGCTGTCGGACGGTCGAGTCGCGGCCATCGGTGGCCACCACGTAGTCGGCCACCACCTCGCTCGGGCCATCCGGTGAGACACAACGGACACCCGTGACACGCCGACCGTCGCGGATGAGGTCGTCGACGCGCGCACCCCGCAGGCAGCGAAAGGTCGGGAAGCGCGACGCCTCGTCCACGAGCATCTCGAGCATGGCCGGCTGCGAGACCCAGCGTGGACCGAACCCGTCGAGCGCCACTCTGACGAGGAGCCGCCGCGTGCGGTACAGCTCGAGGGCGTCGAAAACGACGTGGGGGAGGCGATCAAACGCCGCCCGCAGCCCCATCTGATGGAAGACATCGATGCCGCCCGGTGTCAGTCCCTCGCCACGAAACGCTCGAGCGAAATCCGACTGGCGCTCGATGAGGGTGACGTCGATGCCCCGGCGCGCCAGGAGGTAGGCGAGCGCACCGCCCGCCGGACCCGCGCCGACAACGGCAACTCGAGACGTCGGCATGATGACGGCAGACGGGCCCAGATCCCGTGGCCTGGCGGCGCGGCCGTGCTGCCACGCGGGCTCGGGGCGTATCCGCCTCGTGCAGTATTCTAGCGACCTCTTCCCATGGACGACGTGACGCTCCGGTGTCTCGACTCGCACGCGGACTACGCGGCCTGCGTCCAATTGCAGCGAGACGTCTGGGGAGAGGCGTTTGCCGATGTCGTACCGGCGACCATTCTGATGGTCGCGCAGCGCGTGGGCGGCGTGAGCGCCGGTGCGTTCGATGCCGACGGGCGCTTGATCGGCTTTGTCTTCGGGATCAGCGGGGTCCGCGCGGGGACGCTGGCGCACTGGTCCGACATGCTCGCCGTCCGCTCGGAGGTGCGGCGCGGCGGTCTCGGCGTACGACTGAAGCGCTTCCAACGAGACCTGCTGCTCGATCGTGGTATCACGCGCGCCTACT
The DNA here is from genome assembly GCA_965197395.1 of Vicinamibacterales bacterium. GTDB lineage: Bacteria > Acidobacteriota > Vicinamibacteria > Vicinamibacterales > UBA8438 > CAZYFH01. The sequence continues at coordinate 848,321 of OZ240205.1, forward strand.
GGACCTACGACCCGCTGCTCGCCGGCAATGCCCACCTCAACCTCACGCGCCTCGGCGCCGTGCCGGTCGAGTACGTCGCCAACATGTACGGCGAGACGGGCAGCACCCTCCACAGGGGCCTCGAGACCGACCGCGTCATCGTCGAGTGGCGACTCGACGACCCGCGGGTCGAACGGGCGCTCGACGCCGCGCCGGAGGCGATGATCGACGCGGGCATGCCCCTCGTCAACGCCGACCCGGTCTCTCGACCGGGAGAGGCGGCGCTCCCGACCGCAGCCTGGGTGCGGGTCGCCGTCCCACCCGATATCGCGGAGCTGAAAGCGGCCAGGCCAGACGACGCCCGGGCCTGGCAGCGCGCCACGCGGCGCGCGTTTTCGTGGTACCTGGCGAACGGCTATCGCGTCGCCGGCTTTCATGGGGCATCGACGCCCGCGCCGTGTTATCTCGTGACCACAGACCCATGAGCATCCGACTCACACGGCTTGCGCTCCGCGAGGTGGTCCTCGCGCTACGCGAGCCGTTCCAGATCTCGAGCGGCGTGACGACCACGCGCCGCATTCTGCTTCTGGAGCTGGAAGACAGCGACGGGACCACGGCGTGGAGCGAGTGTGTGGCCGGAGAGCGTCCGAACTTCTCCGCGGAGACCATCGATACGGCCTGGCTCGCCATTACCGAGTGGATCGCCCCGCGAGTTTTGGGCAAGGGCGTGAGCCACCCCAACGCGCTCGACGACATTCTCGGACGCGGGATCCGCGGGCACCGCATGGCCAAGGCCGCGGTCGAGATGGGCATCTGGGCCCTCTGGGCGACCCGCGAGCGGACGAGCCTGGCGCGACTCATCGGCGGGACGCGTGACGCGATTGCCACTGGGATTTCCATTGGCATCCAGGACCGCCCGTCCACGCTCGTGGACAAGGCGCGCGGCGCGATGGCACGTGGGTACCGCAAGATCAAGATCAAGATCCGCCCCGGAGCTGACCTCGAGTACATCGCCGCGGTGCGCGACGCGCTCGGCCCCGAGGCCCCGCTCATGGCAGACGCCAACAGCGCCTACACGCTCGCACAGGCCGACCACCTGGCCGAGCTGGATCCGTACCGGCTGTTGATGATCGAGCAGCCGCTCGCGCACGACGACTTGCGCCGCCACGCGGAGCTGCAGGATCGACTGGCGACGCCGATCTGCCTCGACGAATCCGTCACCAGCGTGGAGCGCGCGGAAGACATGCTTGCACTCGGCGCCGGACGCATCGTCAACATCAAGCCGGGCCGCGTCGGCGGCTTCACGCAGGCCAAGGCGATCCATGACCTGTGCCAACACCACGCCGTCCCCGTGTGGTGCGGCGGGATGCTGGAGAGCGGTATCGGGCGCGCGTACAACGTAGCGCTCGCGTCGCTCCGCAACTTCACGATCCCAGGCGACGTGAGCCCGAGCGCGCGATACTGGACCGAGGACATCGTGTCCCCGGAATGGAGGATGGACCCGACCGGGATGGTCACCGTACCCGTCGACACGCCGGGCATCGGCGTCGAGGTCGATCGCGACCGCATCGATCGGCTGTCGACCCGCACCGCCAGCCTCTCGGCCTAGCAGCTGCTAGTGTTCTGTAACGTCCGTCAAGGGAGGCACGATGGCGCTGTTTGTCGTACGGCACACGCACACGGCCGACCGGTGCCCCGCCGGGGATCCCGACATGGGCGCGATGCTCTTGAATCACCTGAGCCGTCCCAACGTCAGACAGCACGGCGTGGAGATCCTCGGTGAGGCGGTGGTTCAGGGCGAGCACACGATGTATCTCATCGTCGACGCGGGCGACGAGGCACAGCTGCGCGCGTTTCTGGAGCCGTTCGCGTCCGCCGGAAGCCTGGATGTCTACCCTGCGTCGACCTGCGCCCGCGTCGTCGCGAGCGGCGGGTGCAACGCCCCCCCACCGGAGACCGCGGCGCCGGCGATCGACCCGGAAGACGCGTGTCAGGAGGCACTCGAGGCCGAGCTCGTGGTCCATCGCGCGCACCCCCTCAACTGCGAAACCTCGATCCCGGCGCTGCTCGGCGGTGTCGTGATGCCCAACGCCCATTTCTACGTCCGCAACCATTTCCAGATCCCGAAGCTCGACCCGAAGACATACCGGCTGTCGGTTGACGGTCTCGTCGATCGCGAGCTGGCGCTGAGCATCGCCGACCTCCGCAATTTGAAGTCCGACGCATCGACCGTCACGCTGGAATGCGCCGGCAACGGGCGGGCGCTCTTCGATCCGGCGATCGTGGGCGAGAAGTGGCACCTCGGCGCGGTGAGCACGGCGGAGTGGACCGGCGTACCGCTCGCCGAGGTGTTCGATCGCGCCGGCGTCCGGCCGAGCGCGCGGGAAGTGATCTTCCGTGGTGCGGACGGTGGCACCATCGACGGCGTCCCGGACCGGATTCGATTCGAGCGCAGCCTCACGGTCGACCAGGCGCGCAACGCGGATATCTTGCTGGCCTACGGGATGAACGGCGAAGCGCTACCGACCCAGCACGGATATCCGGTGCGCCTGATCGTGCCCGATTGGTACGCGGTCGCGTCGGTCAAGTGGCTCACCGAGATCGAGATCACCGACGGGCCCTTCACCGGCCACTATCAGCGCGACAAGTACTGGTATGAATGGCAACGTGGTGGCGACGTCGTCCGCGAGCCGGTCACGCTCATGCAGGTGCGTGCCTTGATCACCGAGCCGTCACCGCAGCAGCGGACCGGGTGTGGCGAGCTGGCCATCCGGGGCGTGGCATGGTCCGGCGCAGCGCCGATTGCCCGTGTCGAGGTCAGCGTGGGCGGTGGGGACTGGCAGGACGCGCGGCTGCTCAGCGAGCGGAAGCGCCACAGCTGGCAATGGTGGGAGCTGATCGCGCGAGTCCGCAAGCCAGGGGACGTGGCCATCCGGGCCCGCGCGCACGACCTCGCCGGCCGCAGCCAGCCCGACCGCGCCGAGTGGAACCGCCTCGGATACGGCAACAACGGGCTCCACGAGGTGCCGATCCGGGTCGTCTGATGCCCGTGGGCCCGCCCGCAGCCGCACCAGCGCGTCGCCGGCACCGCCGACGCGGTAGGCTTTCGCTGACGACCATCTACGGCGATGCACTGGCTACGGTTCAACCATCACGGCGAGACGAAGTTCGGCACGCTCTCTGATGACATCATTCGTGTGCACGCGGGCGACATGTATGACGGCCCCGCACCGACCGGAGAAACGCTCGCGCCTACCGATGTCGAGACGCTCGTGCCGGTCCAGCCAGGCAAGGTGATCGGCCTGGCGAACAACTATCACGCGCTGATCGCGAAGACCGGCGGGAGCGTGCCGACCGAGCCCCTCTACTTCATCAAGGCCAACACCTCACTCCACGCGAACGGCCGCCCGATTCGGCGACCCGAGACCTACACGAGCAAGGTCATCTTCGAAGGCGAGCTCGGCCTGGTGATCGGTCGGCTCTGCCGCAACGTCGCACCGGCTGAGGCGCTGGGCTACCTCTTTGGGTGCACGTGCGTGAACGACGTGACCGCCATCGGGTTGTTGAACAAGGACCCGAGCTTTCAGCAATGGACCCGCTCGAAGGCCGCGGACACGTTCGGCGTCGTCGGACCGGTGGTCGCGACCGACCTCGACCCGTCGGAGCTACGCGTCACGACGACGCTCAACGGGCAAACGCGGCAGGACTTCCCGGTCTCGGATATGGTGTTCACTCCGGCCGAGCTGATCAGCCACCTGTCGCGCGCTATGACCCTCGAGGTCGGCGACGTGATCGCGTGCGGCACCTCGGTCGGGGTTGGTTCCATGCGTCACAACGACATCGTGACCGTCCGAATCGACGGCGTCGGCGCACTCTCGAACACCTTCGTGGAGGATTTCTCAGGAGCGTGACTATGAAACGGCTAGCTCTCCTCGTGACCCTCATCGTTGCTGGTCACCAAGTGGCCGCGCAAGAACCGGTGTCGAGTGAGAGCGCGCCGCCGTTCTCACCGGTAACGTGGGAACGCCTCGTCAACGCCGCCGACGAACCGCACAACTGGCTCATGTACTCGGGCACAATGGACAGCCAGCGATACAGCCGCCTCAACCAGATCGACGGCGGCAACGTGGCCGCGCTCGAGCTCAAGTGGGCGTACTCGATTCGGCAGCTCGATCGGGCCGAGACCACGCCGCTCGTGGTCGACGGCGTCATGTTCATCACCGAGTCACCGAGCAACCTGACGGCGGTGGACGCCACAACGGGTCGGCCCTACTGGCGCTACGAGCACCCCCTGCCGGATGACCTCAACGTCTGCTGCGGGCGCAACAACCGCGGGGTCGCCATCCTGGGCGAGACGCTCTACATGAGCACGCTCGATGCCCACCTCGTGGCCATCGACGCCCGAACCGGCCACGTGACGTGGGACGCAGAGGTCGCTGACTACCGGGCCGGTTACAGCAAGACGGCCGCCCCGCTCATCGTCAAGGACAAGGTCGTGACCGGGATCGCGGGTGGCGAGTTCGGCATCCGCGGATTCCTCGACGCCTACGACGCCGATACCGGCGGCCGCATCTGGCGGACCGACACGATTCCTGGACCAGATCACCCCGATAACCGCACGTGGGCCGGCGACTCGTGGCGGACCGGCGGGTCACCGACCTGGATCACCGGCTCGTACGACCCCGACCTCAACCTGGTCTACTGGGGCACAGGCAACCCCGGTCCCGACTGGAACGGGGACGTGCGGATGGGTGACAACCTGTACTCCGACTCGGTGCTGGCCCTCGACGGTGATACGGGCGAGATGTCGTGGTACTTCCAGTTCACCCCGCACGACGTGCACGACTGGGACGCGATCCAGATCCCGGTGCTGGCCGACATCGAGATGGAGGGCCAACGTCGCAAGGCGATGCTCTGGGCCAACCGCAACGCCTTCTACTACACCCTGGACCGTGAGACCGGGGAGTACCTGGTGGGCAAGTCGTTCGCGCTGCAGACGTGGGCGGAAGGACTCGACGAGAACGGCCGGCCGATTCGCCGTCCCGACACCTTCCCGACTCCCGAAGGCACGGTCGTGGCACCCACCGCGGGCGGTGCGACGAACTGGTGGTCCCCGTCCTACAGCCCGCGAACCGAGTTGCTGTATGTCAACGCGTTCGATGGCGAGGGTGAGTTCTTCATCCGCGACGAGGCATACGTCGAGGGCGACCGCTTCACCGGTGGCGGCGTCCAGTCGGCCCAGCCGATGGACACATACCAGAGCGCGATCCGCGCGCTCGATCCGACAACCGGCGACCTCCGCTGGGAATTCCCGATGAAACCGCGCGCCCGCGCCGGTGTCCTGTCCACCGCGGGGGATCTCGTCTTCAGCGCAACGGTCGACGGCTACTTCTTCGCGCTCGATGCCGTGAGCGGCGAGGAGCGCTGGCACATCCCCCTCGGCGGCCCGGTGAACGCGTCGCCGATGAGTTACGCGGTCGGCGGGCAGCAGTACGTGACGATGACCGTGGGGAACACGATCTATACGTTCGGGCTGGGAGACTGATTTCCACAGCGAGTTGGAACGTCTCGCTTCGTGCCGCCTGAACGGCCTTGCTTCCTTCCATAAGGCCGCACGTCGGCCGGCCGGGACGCGCTGCTCGAATGGCTCCGGGGCGGACCCGCCGTTGGCACCGAGCGCTTTGCCCATCTGGCGCAGCTCTTCTTCATGGGGGTGGGTGTCAATGGTGATCGCGCCCGTGGCGAGGCTTGCGACGTGCGTCACCGGGTGACGCGGCCGGCTGTCTTGATTTGATACCAGGCGCGGAGGCCCTGGTCTCGCAGGACGCCGAAGACGTCTTCCCGATCGTCCCACACCCGCAGACGGGTCACGTCGATGCCGGCCTCGTCGCAGAACACCAACGCGAACGCGACCGCGTAGGGCGCCGGCACCCGCGGACCGTCGACATCGGGTGCGACCGTGGCGTAATCGGTCTCGCCGTCCGCTATCCAGACCGCGGCCTCTTCGACGACCTGCGTGCGCGGTGGATACAGCGTCGGCGAATCGGCCACGGTGTACGTACCGACCTGAATCGCATACAGCAACGCCTCCAGCTGCGGCACCGTGCTGGGCGGCCGAATCTCCAGGCGGGCGCCGTCCGATGGCCCGGGTTGGTCGCGGCGGCGCGCGAGCGCGCGCAACGGCCAGTCGTGCCAACCGCCCTCGCCCAACACGATCCATCCATCGCGGCGCGCGACCATGTCGCCCGCCGGCCCGGCCGCCGCAAAGTAGGTCGCCACCGGCGACGTCACGACCAGTGGGTCGTCACCCGTGCGCCGGATACGCACGGCGACGCGCTCGGCACCCGCAGCGGTGGCCTCGGCTTCTACCAAGCCGGCCTCGATACCATCAAACAGATCGAGGACAGCCAGCGCGCCCGGGTCGCCGCGCGCCGCACGGAAGAAGAACAGGTGCTGACCCGGGAGGAAGTCATGGAGGGCTTCCAGCTCGAAGCCGGCCGCCCGCCACTCGGCGACCACCTGGCGGACCGACATCGTGTGATCGGCCTTGATCTGATCGCCGGTGCCGTCCTCGACGCGGTACTCGAGAAGCGCGACCCGGCCAGTCGGCGAGAGCGCCCGCCGGAGGCCGGCGAGCATCGGGACCGGGTCGGACATCTCATGGTAGACGTCGGCGATGATGATCCAGTCGAGCGCGCCCTCGGGGAGCTTCGGATCGGTTGCGGTGCCGAGCACCGGGCTGATCCCGGTCGTGCCGTCCTCGGCCGCGAGCTGCCGCATGATGTCGAGCATCTCAGGCTGGATGTCCTCGCAGTAGACGGTACCACCGGGCATCACCCGCCGCGCCATACGACGCGCGTAGTAGCCGGACCCGCACCCGACGTCGGCCACGACGTCGCCCGCCTCGAGGCCCATGACGTCGAGCACACGCTCGGGCTGCTCCTCCGTGACGCGCTCGTCCCGCTCGAGCCACTGCGCTCCTCGGAAGCTCATGAAGTCGGCGGGTACCCGGTGCCGGTCTTGGCGTTCGCTCTGGCCCGCGGCGATGGCAGGGACGAGTGCGAGCGCGCAGGCGCTGACCGTGACGAACGCGGACCATCTGCCGGTCATTGGGGATCTCCAACCAGAGCATACACGCGATTCACCGCCGACCAATCGGTGTTCGGAGGGCGATCGCGAGCGCGCGAGGCCGGTCCAAGTGCCCTTCACGTCGGTGCTATTCTCGGGACGAACCGGTCGCCGCGGAATCTGGTGTCCGGACATTCAGGGGTGCGTTCGACAGTGTCAGTTGATAGCGGCTTCGCCGCGTTCGTCGACGCCTATCCGAGTTACCGCGACACCGACTCGCTCGACGCCCTGCGCGCGCGGGAGTTCGCGCGGCTCGACGACCCGGACGACCCGCAGGTCTATCTCGATTACACCGGCGGGAGCCTCTACGCGGCCTCGCACATCCAGCGGCATGCCCAGCAGCTCGCCACCAGCGTGCTCGGCAACCCGCATTCCCAGAACCCGGCCTCGGTCCGATCGAGCGACCTGATCGAGTCGTGCCGCCGACGGGTGCTTCGCTTCTTCAACGCGTCGCCCAACGAGTATTGCGTCGTGTTCACCGCCAACGCGAGTCACGCCCTCAAACTCGTCGGTGAGGCCTACCCGTTCGAGACGGACGACGTGTTCCTGCTCACGTTCGACAACCACAATTCGGTCAACGGCATCCGTGAATTCGACCGGGCGCACGGCGCGCGCACCCGCTACGTTCCGGTCCTGCCGCCCGATCTCCGCGCCGACGAAGCCGCCGTCGATCGCTTCCTCGACGAGCGGAATCCGGCCGGCCACAACCTCTTTGCCTATCCGGCCCAATCCAATTTCTCCGGTGTGCAGCATCCGCTCGGCTGGATCGAGCGAGCGCACGCCCGCGGGTGGGACGTGCTGCTCGACGCCGCCGCGTTCGTCCCGACGAACCGCCTCGACCTCGCCGTCTGGGCGCCCGACTACGTCGCGCTCTCCTTCTACAAGATGTTCGGCTACCCGACCGGCGTCGGCGCGCTGCTGGTCCGATGGGGTGCGCTCGAGAAGTTGCACCGGCCCTGGTTCGCCGGCGGCACGATCACCCTGGCGTCGGTGCGGGGCGACCGGCATTTCCCGGCAGTCGGCGCCGCCCGATTCGAAGACGGCACACTCGACTACACCAGCATTCCGGCGGTGGAGCTCGGCCTCGAGCTGCTGGAATCGATCGGGCTGTCGGTGATCCACGAGCGGGTCCACTGTCTCACCGACTGGATGCTCAGTCAGCTCCTCACGCTTCGACACGCGAACGGTCTCCCACTGGCCCGACTCTACGGGCCGACGGCCGCCACGTCGCGAGGCGGCACGATCGCGTTCAACTTCGCCGGCGCGGACGGTCGAATCATCGACCACGGCACGGTCGAGGAGCGCGCCGCGAGACGGGGCATTTCCTTGCGCACCGGGTGCTTCTGCAATCCCGGAGCCGGCGAGGTGGCCTTCGGGCTCTCCGAGGCCGAGTTGAGCCGCTGCTTCCGTGGCTCGGGAGAGCGGATGACCCGCGACGATCTGTTCCGCTGCATCGATGCGGAGAGCGGGGGTGCGGTTCGCGTGTCGGTGGGACTAGCCTCGAATTTCGCCGACTGCCACGCGTTCGTCGGCTTTGCCCGCGAGTTCCTCGGCTAGTCAGCCAAGGAATGCCCGGCCCAGCAGTGGGACAGCGACGAAGATCACGAGCAGCACGGCGCCCGAGCAGTAGGTGGCACGGGGCGAGAACCCGCTGACCACCTTCAGGCAGATGCTCAGGAGTGCGACGAGCCACATCGTCGAGTAGTACGAGAGTATCCGCTTCGTCGAGATCACCGGCGTCGCATCTGCGGCCGCCCGGTGCAACTCGAGCGCGGCTGGGACGTCGGACGCCGAGGCGTGCGCCGGCAGGCGGATCGCCTCTGGCTCCCAGACCACGGCGACCGCGAGGGTCACCCCGGCGAATAGCACCTGGGAAAAGAAGCACAGACCGGCAAACTCAGCGAGCCGCGGGGCATGTCCCGACCGTCCCGCCAATACATCGATACAGATGACCGAGATGGCCACCATCACGTAATAGAGGGGGTAGGTCGTCGCGCTGGCTAGTGCATCGCCGTTGATATAAGGTCAAGCATGTGATCTAATGCGTGTGTGGCACACACACACCACGTCAGAACGACACGTAAACAACAGAAGATGCTGGAAGCCCTTGTCGCGCGCGCGAAGGAGCCAGCCGGGTTGGTGCGCCGCGCACGCGTCATTCTCTTGAGTGCGGCTGGCGAAGGAGGCGTGGACATTGCGTCGCGGCTCGACCTGTCGCCGGAAGCGGTGTCGCGGATCCGGCGCCGCTTCGTGCGGGAGGGTGTTGACGGGCTGTTTGACCGTCCGAAGTCCGGCCGCCGGGACCATGCCGTGCCAGCCGACACTGTTGAGGAGATCGTGCAACTCGCGCTGTCGCCCCCGCCCGCCGGGCGAAGCCGGTGGACGACCCGTCTCCTGGGCCACGCGGTCGGGTTCACGAGCGGCTGTGTGTCCGACGTCCTGCGAGCCAACGGCGTCAAGCCACACCTCACCCGCACCTACAAAGTGAGTCGAGATCCGGCATTCGCGGCCAAGGTCACGGATGTCGTCGGTCTGTACCTCCGCCCGCCGGAACACGCGATTGTGCTCAGTGTCGACGAGAAGACGTCCATCCAGGCCTTGGAGCGTACCCAACCGCCGCTCCCCTTACGAGCGGGCCGCGCCGTGCGGCACACGCACGACTATCGGCGGCACGGGATCGTCGATCTCTTCGCCGCCCTTGAGGTCGCGACCGGAAAAGTGACCCACCGCTTCAGCACCAGCCATACGGCGACGGACTTCCTCCGGTTTATGAAGAAGGTCGTCCGCACCTATCCGGGCCGTCAACTCCATGTCGTGCTCGACAACTCTTCCACGCACAATACGGAGGACGTGCGCGCCTGGCTCGCCGGCAACCCGCGCGTCCACTTCCACTACACCCCAACGAGCGCGTCCTGGCTGAACCAGATCGAAGGCTTCTTCGGAATCTTGGCCAAACAGTCCCTGTCGCTCACCGACTTCGCCTCGAAGCGGGCGCTACAGGATCATCTCGTCGCTTACCTACGCGCCTGGAACCGGCACCCTACGCCCTTCGAGTGGACCAAGCCGGCACGTGCCATCATCCGGTCGCACACGCGAATGCTTGATCGCATATCAACGGCGGTGCACTAGTGCGCCGATCACGGCGACCGCGTCGAGTGGCGCGCCGTGTGTTGGCACGTCGAGCTCGACGAACACCGCATCGAGGAGCGGTTGCGTCTTGCCCACCAGGAGAAGCGCCGAAACAAGCTGCAGACCCGCGCACAGCGCGGGCGCGGCCAGTGCGAGCCGCCAGTCGGGCGGTCGGGAGCGCCGGTCTTCGAAGAACCGAATCGGGCTCCAGACGAGGCGCCACATCGCGCGTTCCTCGCCCGCAGCGGCTACTCGAGGAACCGCGTCGTCTCCGAACGCGAGACCCAGGCGCCGGTCGCCCAGATGGTCGCGCCGTAGGTCGCCGCGAGCAGCGCGGCCGTCATGGCCTTGCCGGCCGAGCTGGCCCACCAGGCAGCGAGCACACGCGTGCCAACAAGCCCGGCCGAATCGGCGAAAAGGAACACGAGTGCCAGGAGGGGGGCCACCACCATGGGTGCGGCCTGAGCCATCTTCTGCTGAAAACGCCATCGCGTCGCGACGATACTCGCGCCCCCGACGAGCAGGATCAGGTAGAGCACACCCCACGTCGGCCACCGGTCCGACGGAAGGGCACCGGGGGTGAGGAGCAGTGAGCTCGGGATCCACAACGCGCTGCACCAGACCGCCTGACTGGCGAACTTCGACGCGACGAGCTCCGTGTCACCAATCGGCAGCGTGCGAAGCCACAAAAACGTACCCTTCGTCTTCTCCCGCGAGATCAGCCACTCCCCCCAGAATGACGACGCCATGGCGTTGACGAGAAACACGGGGCAACGGGTTGATCGGGCGGCCTGCCTGCGAGTACACCCAGAGGGCCGCCAGACCGAACCATGCGACGAACGCCAACCCCAGCTCCCGCCGATGGAGGCGGAGGTCTTTGGCCATCAGCACGAGCAGGGTCCTAAAGTTCCCCATCATCGGTGCCCCGTGGCGTGGTAGACCGTCTCGACTGGATCGGCCACCGGTTCTTCCTGGCAGCCGGATTGGCCGCACACGTGGCGGGCCACCGAGGACGCCGGAGGCGCCAGCAGCCACTGCTCGCCATTGCGGCGCCACGTTAGGAGCGCATCGGACAGGTCGCCGCTGACCTGTGACGCTGGGAGCCGATACAACACCGCCTGCTCGAGCTCACGTAGCGGCCTCTGGAAGACAAGCTGGCCGTCACGCAGGATGATGACCTCGGTGGTGACACGTGACACGTCATCGAAGAGGTGCGACGAGAGCACGACGCAGAGCTCCGGATGCTCGGCCATGAGATCGCGCAGCACCGATTGGAGTGACGCACGCGCGGTGGGGTCGAGGCCCGTACTGGGCTCGTCGAGCAACAACACCTCGACCCGCCGGGCCAAGGCAGCCACGAGGCCCACTTTTACCGTGGTCCCTTTTGACAGGTGCTTGATCCGCCGCTGGGGATCGAGCTCCAACCGCCGTAGGAGCCGCTGGGCCATGTCTGCGTCCCAGCGTGTTTGGAGCCGGCTGACGAATCGGAGGGTCTCGGCCACCGTGAGCTCGTCGTAGAGGGCCGGCATTTCGCGGACATAGCTGAACCGCGCTTTCCACGCCTTGTCGCCCCATCGCAGCGTGGTCTTGCCAAAGGCGATCGTGCCGGCGGTCGGCCGCACTTGCAGAGCGATCAGGTCGAGCAACGTGGTCTTCCCGGCGCCGTTGGGTCCGAGCAGGCCATAGGACACGCCGCGGCGCAGCCGCCACGACAGCGGACCCAACTCGAAGGCCGGGTACACCTTCCTGACGCCGTCCAGGATCAGGCCGTCGTCGGTCATTCGACACCCGCCAATGAGCCGTCTAACCTTAGGAGCTGCTTGACGTCGGCCTCGATGAACGCGGCCGAGACCAACAGGACAAAGGCCGCGGCGAAGGTCATTGGCACACCGCGGATCCGGAGCGGCCGGTCGTACCACAAGCTGCGAAGCGCCGCGACCGCCAACCCCTGCGCCGCAGTCGCGGCGAGCACGAGCGCCGCGAACTCGAGCGGAACATAACGGAGCGCAAGATCGACCACCTCCGGCGCGCCTCGAGACAGGGCCGACAGGCCGGAACCAAGCCCGTATCCGTTCCAGACGAGAACCGCGTGGACGAACACACCGCCCGTGCAGACGGCCCCGAGGAGCATTACCGCGACAGCACGGAGATTCGCGGCGACGATGTCGAGGCCGTCTGCCAACATGCTAGCGTTGGCCGGCTCGGGCGGACCCTCGTCTAGGCCGAGCCGTCCCCCCGCGATGCCTGCCGCGAACCAACCGATGCCGAAGGAGAGCCCGACCAGGCCGGCGTTGACCACCAAGAGACTGGGCAACCGCAGCGCCGGGGCGCCGTCGACCGTACGCAACCCTTCGTGCAACACGAGCCTAGGCCAGGGCCGTCGCTCCACAGGCCGTGCTCGCAACCCAGCCGGTGGGTCCGAAATACCATCCGAGGGTGTTGCATGTGACGAGTGCGGCAAAGCCTAGCGCCAAAGCCTCGTTTGCGCTGAGCGGAAAGATGTAACCCCATTGCATGTCCGCGGATACCAAACGTGAATGCTGCCCTGGCACGTTGAGGCCGACGCCAGAAAACGTGAGGATCGCGGCCAAGAGCACAACCGCAACCGCGCGTTGCCCGGTCCGTGCGACCCGTATCTTGCGGACCCTCTCACGCGACCCCGCCCCTGCTCGCGTGCGCAGGACCACGCGACCGTCTGTCAGCCCCTGTATGTCCGCTCGATTCGTCGTCGTCTTCATACGGGTTCTCCCTCGGCCGATCTTCGGCCTGGCATGGCGTGCACACGCCATGCCGTCACTGCAAGAGCGCACGACCTCGCGGACATGAGCCGCCGTGCCCGCTCTCGCACGTTGACGCCGGGGGCAGCTCCGGCACCATTTCACGACCACACTTCCCGAAGCATGGCCCGGACGGGAAGTCGATACCCGACTCGGCATCGCTCACCCTCGCCGCCATCTACCAAAGCAAGACGCGCGCCGTCCGTGACACGCCGTCGCGCGTCCATCGCCATAGCGGTTAGTGTCGCCGTGGCTGCCGGATGCCGGGGCGTCCAGCCCGGATACCGGTCAATTCGTCATCCTGCGTTGCGTCCGAGGCGTTGCTCCGACTGCGACCAGGCACGGCCGGCGCCGACCGCCGGCGGCGTCCACAGCTCGCCTACCCCGGATACACGGGGCCATTCGCGACGACCCGGTGCCACGAGGCGTCGGGAACCGCGGGGCCCCGACGGGGAACTCCAGGAGACGCACAACTCCCCCGCCGGCCCGTCGATCATCCCGCGTGCTATCCTGCCCCTTTGCCTGGTCGGGCTTGACGCCGGCCGGGTGGAGCTACTGTCCTAGGTTCCATGAGCTGCCGTGTTGCGCTCGCCGTCGCCGCGGCCGTCCTGTTCGGGACATCACAGGCTGCGGCGCAGGCCATCCAGACGCCCGCCGAGTACTTCGGCTTCGAGATCGGCACCGACGGCGAGCTGGCCCGCTACCCGAAGGTGCTCGACTACATGCAGCACCTGGCGGCGCACTCGGACCGCGTGCTGTATGAGGCGCGCGGGACGACAACGGACGGCCATCCCTACGTGCTGGTGACCTTCAGCGCGAAAGCCAACCTCGACCGGCTCGAGCGGCTCATCGACATCAACCACCAGCTCGCCGACCCGCGCGGCCTCGCGGACGAATCCGCGCGCGCCCTGACACGGGAAGGCGTGCCGTTCTATTTCCTCTACGCCACGATTCACTCGACCGAGGTGGGAAACGGCCAGGCCATCATCGAGATCGCCCATCGGCTGGCCACCGAGGACTCACAGGACATCCGGGAGATTCTCGACAACACCGTCGTGCTGCTCGTCCCGTCGCAGAACCCCGATGGGCAGGTCCGAGTCATCGACCACTGGTATCGGACGAAAGGCACCGACTACGACCGCGTGTATCCGGACCTGTATCACCGGTATACGGGGCACGACGACAACCGCGACTGGTTCATGTTCACCCAGAAAGAGACGCGGCTCGCCATCGACATCCACCGCGACTACAAGCCGCAGGTCACGCACGACATGCACCAGATGGGCAGCCGCGGAGCGCGGATGTTCGTCCCGCCGTTCCGGGATCCATACGACCCGAACATCCATCCGATCTTGATCGAAGGCCAGGCGCAGCTCGGGATGGCGATGGCATCTGGGCTCATCGCGGCGGGCAAGAAGGGCATCGTCTACAATGACCAGTACGATCTCTGGACGCCGGCCCGTCAATACATGCTGTATCACGGGCAACCGCGCATCCTCACCGAGATCGCGAGCGCCAACCTCGCAGACCCGTTCGTCAATCCAAACGGCGAGACGCGGCCGCTGGGTCCACAGCAACCGCGCTGGAACTATCCGGTGCCGTACGACACCGGCGTCTGGCGCCTTCGCGACATCATCGACTACGGCTCCATTGCGGTCTTCGCGGCGCTCGAGCACCTCGCGAAGTACCGCGAGCAGTGGCTCGAGCACTTCCACCTCGTCCACCGCGACTGGGTCGACCGTGATGAGGCGCCGCACGCGTTCGTCATCCCGGCCCGGCAGCGCGACCCGTTCTCGACCTACCAGCTACTCGAGATCCTCGACTTCGGCGAGGTGGAAATCCACCGGGCCCGATCGAGCTTCGTCGCCGGCGGGACACGGTATCAACGCGGCGCGTGGGTCATCCAGCTCGCCCAGCCGTACGGTGCGTTCGCCAAGACGATGCTCGAGCGCCAGTACTATCCCGACCTTCGCTCGTACCCCGACGGGCCGCCCATTCCGCCGTACGACGTGACTGCCCAGACCCTCGGGCTGCTGATGGGCGTCGACGTCGACCAGATCGACGAGCCGCTCGCCGCCGACCTGGAGCTCCTGGAGACCATCACGCCGCCGCAAACGCCAATGCCGGCACCGCCCGAGTGGGCGTACGCCATCGCGCCGTCCTCGAACGCCGGATTCCTGGCTGCGACGCGACTCCAGACGGCTGGCGTCGACCTGTATCGGACCGCGGAGTGGTTCGCCACCGACGCGGGTGAGTGGGCGCCGGGCACCTGGCTGGTGCCACCGACACCGGACGCCGGGCGCATCCTCGCGCGCACCGCGGCCGAGACGGGTCTCGTTGTGTCCGACCCCGGGCCCGCGCCGCCGGTGGACGGCTACCGCGTGAAGACGCCGATGCGCGTAGGGCTATGGCGCGCGGCGAACAACATGCCGGCCGGGTGGATGATGTGGCTGTTCGAGCAATACGAGCTCGCCCACTCCGTGATTTCCTCGGCCGACTTCGATGGCGATCTGTCGGACACGTACGACGTGATCGTGCTGCCCTCGGGGACGAGCCGCGCCAACATCACCGACGGCCTCCATCCGGATCGCCATGACGAGTCCTGGAGGTGGGCCTACGGGATTGGGCGCGGCGGGTGGCACAAGCTCCGCGAGTGGGTGGAGGACGGCGGCACGCTTGTCGCCCTCGGATCCGCCGTCGCGACCGCCCGCGCGCTGCTCGATCTCCCCATCGAACCGGTGCTGCCAGGACGGGGTAACCGCGTGTCGGTGGATCGCGGGCGCGACCCGCGCATGACGGTCACCGAAGCGGAACAGCGCCTGCGCGACACGTTTCGCAGCCCCGCGCGCCTGGCGACCACGCTGCGGGAGCAGGTCGTCGACCCGACCGCCCTCTTCTACTCACCTGGCACCCTGCTCAAGCAGGAGCACAATCCACATCATCCCGTCGGCTTCGGCATGCCGGACGACTGGCCGGTCTTCTTTCGATTCGACCAGGCGTATCGGCTGGCGCCGAGCTTCGACATTCCGGCCGAGGTCGTCTCGCGTTACCCGAACGACGAGGACATGGTCGCGAGCGGATGGTTGCTGGGCGACGAGTTCCTGCGCGACCAGGCGAACGTCGTCTCCTTCAGGGTCGGCCGCGGCACGGCCGTGACGATGGGCAGCCAGATCGCCTTCCGCGCGCAGACACGCGCCACGTTCAAGCTGCTGTTCAACGCGATCTTTCAGGGGCCGGCGGAACCGGTCACAGCGGCCGAGCTGGCCCACCTCCGCTAGGCTGCTAGCACCCGCCTAGACGCCCGACAGGGGCTCCAGTGGCAACCGGCCGGTGCTGTGCCCGAGCGTCTCGACCGGCACCCCGACCTTGTCGAGCAGCGACAGGTGCAGGTTTGCCAATGGCGTGTCCGCCGGGTAGGTGATGTGGTGCCCGCCCGTGCCTGCGCCGCCGCCCGCGAGCAGGATGGGCAGGTTCTCCGACGCGTGGGCATTGCTGTCGGCCATCCCCGCGCCATAGACGAGCATGACGTGGTCGAGCAACGACCCGTCGCCGTCGGGCGTGTCCCGCAGCCGCTCGAGGAATCCCGCGAACAGCGACACATGGAACTGGTTGATCTTCGTCAGCTTGACGAGCTTTTCCGGATCCTTCTGGTGGTGCGAGATCGGATGATGCGCGTCGGGCACGCCGATCTCGGCATACGTCCGACCCGTGATCTCGCGTCCCATCATGAACGTGAACACGCGCGTGAGGTCTGTTTCGTACGCCAGCGCCTGGAGGTCGAAGAGCAGCTTCGCGTGCTCGCCGACGGTGCCGGGAATGCCGGCGGGCTGGTCCACGACCGGCAACTCGCGGTCGCTCTGCGCCTCGGCCATCTGGATGCGGCGCTCGACGTCTCGGACGGCGTCCAGATACTGGCTCAGCTTCGCGCGATCGCCCGAGCCAAGCTGCCGTGAGAGGTCGTCGGCCCGCTGGGTGACCGAGTCGAGCAGGCTCGCGTCCTTCGCCAGTCGGGCCTTGCGGACCGCCGGGTCGGTGCTCCCGCTGTCGCCAAAGAGCCGCTCGAACACCGCGCGCGGGTTGTTCTCCATCGGCAGCGGCGTCGTCTCGTCCGCCCAGGCGATGGTGTTCGTGTACGCGCAGCTGAACCCGTCGTCGCAGGAGCCGGCGAAGTCGCGGCCGTCGAGCGCCAGCTCGAGTGATGCGAGCTGGGTCTCACGACCCAGCACACGGCCGGCAATCTGGTCCATCGACACGCCGGCCTGCAGGTCGGACCCGTCGTCGGGCTTCGACGGCACCCCGGTGAGGAACCGCGTCGAGGAGCGTGCATGCGGGCCTTCGCTCTCGACCCCGTGCATGCCGGACAGGACCTGCACGTGCCGGCGGAACGGCTCGAGCGGCGACATAATGGCGGGAAAGTCGAACCCGCTCCCGTTCGTCGTCGGGGTCCAGTCGGGCATCATCATGCCGTTCGGCACGTAGACGACCCCGATGCGGCGCACGGGTGCCGCCGCGGTCGTGCGCAAGGCCGCGAACGCCGGCACCATTCCGTCCAGCAAGGGGAGCGCCACGGACGCGCCAATCCCACGGAGCACGGTACGCCGTGAGAGTGCCTTCTTCGTGATGATCATGACTCTGACCTCCGCATGCGGAAGGGCGTGCTTTGTACGATACCCACAATGATAGACGACCAGCGGTAATCGTTCGAAGCGGCCGTCCGTGTGATGGCCCGAACCGTCGGTCGATCGTAATACTCCGGTCCCCGGCCGAGGGCGTACGCCAAGAGCTTCTCGGTCAACGTGCCGACGAACTGGTCGCGACGCTCCACCAGCAGCGACCGCAGGCCAATCGGGCCGTCGAACGCCGTGCCGTCGGGCAGGTTGCCTGACGCGTCGATCGGCAGATCGGCCTCGCCCGTCGTCCGCCACTTACCGACCGCGTCATAGTTTTCGAGCGCCAGTCCGAGCGGATCCATCGGGGCGTGGCAGACGGAGCACGCTGGGCTCTCGCGATGCCGCGCCAGTCGGTCCCGCACCGTGGCCGCCCGGCCGTCCTCGCCGCGGTCCGGAAGGTCAGGCACATCGGCGGGCGGTGGCGGCGGCGGCGTCCCAAGGATGTTCGTCAGCACCCACTTGCCGCGCAGCACCGGCGACGTTCGAGTCGGGTAGGACGTCACCGTGAGCAGACTGCCGTGCCCGAAGATCCCACCGCGACGCTCCGCCATGGCGTCTCCGAGCGGCACGCGGCGGAAGTGGCTGCCGTAGACATTCGGGATGCCGTAGTGCTGCGCGAGCCGCTCGTTCACGAACGTGTAGTCGGCGCCCAGCAGGTCGAGCGCGCTCCGGTCGTCTCGAATAAGGCTCTCGACGAAGAGCTCGGTTTCCTCGCGAAACGCGTTCCGGAGGTTTTCGTCGAACTCCGGGAACTCGTTCGCGTCGGGCACGGTGCCGCGCAGATCGCGGAGCCGCAGCCACTGCCCTGCGAAGTTGCGGACCAGCGCCGTCGACCGCGGGTCGGCGAGCATGCGACGTGTCTGCTGCGCGAGGATGGCGGGGTCGTCGAGGCCCCCCCGCTCGGCGAGGTCGAGCAGCTCGTCGTCGGGCCCGCTCGACCAGAGGAAGTACGAGAGCCGCGACGCCAGCTCGTGATCGCTCACCGCGTAGGCCGTGGCCGGGGCCATGTCGACCGGGTCGCGCTCGACCCTGAACAGAAAATCGGGTGAGATGAGCAGCCGCTCGAGCGCGTGCTGGATGCCTGAGTCGAAGCTGCCGTCACTGCGACCCAGGCGGTAGAACTCCATGAGCGTGGCGAGATCGGTCTCGGCCACCGGTCGCCGATAGGCGCGCCGCGCCAGCGACGACATGATCTCGCGTGCGCATCCTTCCTCGGCCGCCGGCGCGTCGTCAGGCCGGCAGGTGAAGATCGCACGACGGCTCGGCGTGTCCCCGGGGCCAGTGCTCGCGTAGGGCCCGCCGATCGCGACATGCTCGACCGCCGCGTTCCCGTCCCGCATGTCGTTGATCGCGACGGCGAAGGCCGTCTGCCGCGGCTGGAGCACCCCTTCGGGCTCGGTGAACCTGCGCACGAACGACACGCCAACGACCCGCGGGCCGGCCTTCGCCGCGAACTGCACCCGCAAGTTGGCGTCGGCGAAGAGCATGTACTCTTCCCACGCCGGGTCGCCGAACTGGTTGCCGGCGTAGCTGGCCGGCGCCCTTAGCCCCTCCGGCTCTTCTCCACCGATGCTGAACGTACGGACGAGCACGCCGTCGAGGCGGACCTCGAGCTCGTGGCGCGACCCCATCCCGCGGACATAGTTCACGTAGTTGCGATGGAGCCGGATGGCAAGGTCGTACTCCCCGTCAACCGGGAAATAGTGGGGGATGGCGATGCCGCCGCGTGATCCGAAGGGCAGGTCGTCGCTCATCCGATCGTCCTGCAACAAGAGGATCGGGACCTCATAGAGGTCCGTTGCAGGACCGAGCGGCGTCTCCCCGACGGCCTGGCGCGCGACCTTGCGTGCCGTGGAGAGATACCGTTCCATGAGCGCGGGGGACATGGTCAGCACGTCGGCCATGTTGTCGAAACCGTGCTCATCGATGTCGTCCGCCGGCAGCAGGGCGTTGACGTCGACGTCCAGCGCAAACAGATCGCGGACGGCGTTCGCGTACTCGGCGCGATTGAGCCGGTGAAAGGCCTCCGTGCGACCTGGATCCGGGCGCGCGAGCGCTGCGCGGTCGATTTCCGACTCGATCCACGACGCGAGCTGATCGTAGGTCTCCGCGTCGGGACGCGGCCGACCCGCAGGCGGCATCGTGCGGGTGCGCAACTTCCCGACGACCCGCTCCCACGTGTCTGCGTGCGCGCCGACCTGTGACAGATCGAGACCCTCGAGGACCAGGTCGGCGGTCCGCAACCGCTCGTTGTGACAGCTGGCACAATACCGCGCGACCGTTGTCTGCAGGAGCGCGGCCTCGGAGTCGGGCGTGGGTGCTTGTGCCTCCACGCGGGGCGCGAGGGTGCATGCGACACCCAGACCCAACAGTCCGACCGCGAGCCACCGTCGTTTGCCCGTCATGTCTTGTACTAGACGCTTCGTTCCGTGCCGCATAACGGCCTAACTATCAGAGGTAGCTTAGTTTGGCCGAACGGCCGGCAGAGTGTCAATCGATGGCGCAGCTGCGGTAGCATAGGACCACATGGGGCATGAACTTCGACCGCACCGACCGTGGGCAGCCGTTGCCGGTGGCGTCCTGCTGGTGGCCTCGACGCTGACCGCGGCCGAGGCGCCCGACCTGATTGACGCCGTCAAGACCGGTGATCGGAACCGTGTCGAGACCCTGATCGCGGGCGGCGCCGATGTCGACGCGCGGCAAGGTGATGGTGCCACGGCGCTCCACTGGGCGGCGCATCGTAACGACCTGGCGGCGGCGGACTCGCTGATTGCCGCGGGCGCGACGGTCAACGCAGCCAACGCGCTCGGCGCGACGCCACTCTGGCTTGCGGCGATGAACGGCAGCGCCGACATGGTGGGCCGACTCCTCGATGCCAACGCCGATCCCAACGCCGCCCTCAAGATGGGCGAGACGCCGTTGATGACGGCGGCGCGGGCGGGGAGCGTCAAGACCGCAGAGCTGCTTCTCGACCGTGGCGCCGATCCGAACGCGGCCGAGCACGAGCGCGGGCAGACGGCGCTGATGTGGGCGGCCGCTCAGCGCCATCCGGACGTCGTGCGGCTGCTGGTCGACCGTGGTGCCGATCTCCACGCTCGCTCCAAGGTGTGGCATCAGCTCGAGAACACCGCCGGCAACACGAACCCGATCGGCAATTTCGAGATGGCGCACGGTGGCTCGACACCGCTTCTGTTCGCGGCGCGGAACGGCGACGTCGACACCGTCCGGGTGCTGCTCGACCGAGGCGCCGACGTCAACGACGTGGCGGCTGCCGGCACGAGCGCCCTGGTGATCGCAGCGCACAGCGCGCATGAAGCGCTTGGCATCTACCTGCTCGAGGAAGGCGCCGACCCCAACGCGTCCGGCGCCGGGTATGCGGCGCTGCATGCCGCCGTACTGCGCGGCGGCACGCGACTCGTGGACGCGCTACTCGCGCACGGCGCCGATCCGAACGCGCTCATCGAGCACGGCACGCCGGGACGCCGCATCAGCGCCGACTACAGCCTTCGCCATCAAATGATCGGGGTCAACGCGTTCTGGCTCGCGGCCCAGTTCGGCGAGCTGGAGATGCTGCGCGCCCTGGCCGAGCATGGGGCCGACCCGCTGGTCACGCCGGAGGACGGCAAGTCGGCGCTGCAAGCGACGGTCGGAATGCCGCGCCTCTATCTGGAAACCCGCCGCAACCGTGCAGGCATCGCGCCACCGGATCCGGTCGAGGACGAGCGACGGACACTCGAGATGGCGCGGATCGTGGTCGACCTCGGTGTCGACGTCAACGCCGCCGACAAGCGAGGCGACACGGCGATGCACGATGCGGTGCGGAAACGCTTCGCCTTGGTCGTCGAGTTCCTGGCATCACACGGCGCCGACATCAACGCGACGAACGAGCGCGACGAGACCCCGTTGACCCTCGCCGAAAGTGTGTTGACGGTGCCCGGCTCCGCGGGCTTGAGAACCGACCGACCCGAGATCGCGGAACTGCTGCGCAGCCTCGGCGCCAACGACTAGCCGCGCTCCGGCGGAGCCGTGACGGCCCCAGCCTAGGTCTCAGAGCCAGTCGAGATCGGCGAGGTCCTGTGGCCGGCTCCGAAGTCCGTCAACGCATCGAGCAACCGCGCAGCGTTGTCCGGCGACGGCTCGACGAGCAGATCGAGATCCTTGGTGAATCTCGGCTTGGCGTGACGGGCCACGGCGTGGCCGCCCACGACGATGGCCTTAACCTCGCGCGTGTTCACGCACACGAACAGTTCTTCGAAGTCCTTCGTCGCGGTCTCCTTGGCGCCTGCTCCAGTCGCGGCGCAGCTCCTCGACGACCGCAAGCACGCGTTCGTCGGGTGTGAGCTGCGCCCAGAACTCGCGGTCGGCGGCCCGCTCCTCCTCGAAGGAGTTCCACTTTCGGACCCAGACCTTCACGGTAAGACCAATTCTAACATGTGGTTACGACGACGCTGCACCATCCGTGAATCCTCGGCTCAGAATCGGTTCACGAGATCGTGCGCCATCTCCACGTGCCGTGGCATCCCGATCGTCTGGTACATCTCGATCGCCTCGCCGAGGAGCGTCCGCGCCCTGTCGCGGTCGCCAGGTTTGCCCCGGGTTAGGACCAAGGTAACTCGTTACCGGGGTGACCCGCTCGTGGGGTGAGCGAGGGCCGGTGAGATGGTGGGTTGTGGGGCATGAAGCAGCTCGACGAGGACGGTGGCCGCATCCAAGTTGCGCTGCTGAGCGGTACGCAGCACGCTCATGAGGACGTGTTGGGTGTCCGCGCCGCGGGCCGAGCGGTTGCCGCCACAGACCTTGCGGTTCACGACGGCGGTCGCAGCGCCTGTTCGGCGCGCCAGTTCGTCGCCTCGACCGTGGGGTCGAAGAGAAAGCTGAAGAGGGCGGGCAGTTCGGTGCAGAGATGCGCGGCCAAGCGCTGCATGGCGGGAAGCGTGCCGGGCTCGTCCAGGGCCGTGAGCAGCTGGTTGAGCACGTGGCCTCGGGCCACAGCGGCGCCGTGCGCCGACATGGTCCCCGCGGTGCGCCGGTCGCGGATGCCCAGCGCCTGTTGCAAGAGCCCTTTGACGCGCGCGGCAAACGGGGCGCGCGGGTGGTCCTTCAGCAAGTCGCGACAGCGCCGCAAGAGATGAGCGACGCAGGTTTGATGCCCCGCCTGCGTGAACTGCCGATACGGCGCCCAGCCGTCGCGGACCAGCACGCCGTCGTAGTCGGCGCCGAGCACCGCCGCTGCCTGCGGGAACCCTCGCCCGGGTTGAATCTGATACACCGTCGTCTCAGGCGTCGCGAAGGCCCACAACCACTCCAACTGCCCATTGACCTTCCAGCTGGTTTCGTCGGGGGCGACGACGGGGCTCCCGCGAATGACCTCGCAGAGGGCCGCATAGGTCGGCTGGGCCTGACGCGCCGCGCGATGCAAGGCGCGCGTCACCGTGCTGGCGGTGACCGCCAAGCCGAAGCGATCGCGCAGGAGCCGGACGACCTTGCCATGCGACAGCCCCAGCTGCTTGTTGAGGACGACGATCAAGGCGAGGGCCTGCGGCCCGAGCTGCACGGCGGCGGCGCCCAGGGCATCCGACGTCTGCAACGAGTGGCGCCCTTGCACGCGCCGGCCACACGCCGCGCAGTGACCGATCCCCACGTCGAAGCGGCGCACGCGCGGCACCACCACCCGCAGGTCTTCCTGATACTGCGCCGATACGCGCGTCGGCGACACGGCACCGGCACAGTGCGGACACGTGGTCGGCACCGGGACCGCGATGACCTCGTCGACGCGCCCCGGCGGGGGCCGGTGCCGGTGGCGGCCGTGGCGCGGCCCTGCTCGGCGCCCGCTGCGCCGTGGCTGTGGCGTGGGCGCGCCTTTCGAGAACGGTGCCGCCTGCCGTGTGCCCGCCCGACGAGCCAGGTCGAGTTCGTACTTCAGCCGCTCGTTCTCACGGCGCAGCCGGTCGCGGTCGCGCTCCACTCGGACGCGTTCTGCTTCCGACCGGTCAAGCTCGCGCCGCAACCGTGCAATGTCGCGTTCGCTGTCCCGAGGCGCGTCAGACCGATCCGGCACATCGAGGTTATGCCAGATGCCGCCAAATTGTACAAGTCAAGAATGTTCGGTATGGAGGGTCCGACCCGGTAACCAGTTACGGACCAAGAAGGTAACCTGTCTCCCGGCCCCGCGCAAAGAAGAAGACCGGATTCCATCAGGAGCCCGACCCATGCCGCCAGCGTTCCAGGTGCGCCTTCCGGACTGAGAGGAGGAACAACTGCGTCAGGCGAACGGGTCGCGGACATCGAGAAAATCGAATCTTCAGAAGTCGCGATCGTGGGTATAGAGCGTCCTCACGCCATACCGGCGCAGGCGCGCAGCCAGATGGGCGTCGGGCACGAAGCTGACCGCTGACCAGGGCATCGAGTTTCAACAGAATCTGAATCAGCTGCCCATCGCCGTGGTTGTCCTCGCTGCCCAAACCAACCGCATCGAGTCTCTTGAGCCACTCCTGCCAGAGCTGACTGCCGTCCTTGAAACTCTTCGACCCCGGCAATTCGTCGCGCAGGTGCCTAACGGACGATAGGCGGCATGAGAGAGGTGCTCGTCGGTTAACGTAAGGTCCGTTCTCGGACCCAGCGGTCCAGGACGCCGACGTCGCCGCCGGCGAATCCGCCCCGACACAGGGCCGATTGGCGCTAGACGAGGACGAGGACGCGTACGAGGAGTTGCGAGAGGCGGCAACGGCCGAACGGCGACCTCTATCCAACCTCATCGAGACGGCGGCGCTAGCTCGGGTCAGGGAGGATCAGTTCGTTGATGACGCCGAGATGGCCGAGATTCTGGACACCGACGATCTCATCCGTCGGTTGAGGGCCGGGTCGCGCCAGGCACTCAAACGAAAAGGGGCTGTCGTTGACATGAGTACCGCATCTTTGAGACCGATCAGTTCGCCCGCGATCTGAAACGGATCGCACGCGCCGGTCACCAGGACCATGTGCGCAAGCTACACACGGTCGTCTATCCGCAGCTCACACGACATCCCCATTTCGCCCCTCACATCCGCAAGCTGAAGAACTACGCCCCCGAGGCCTGGCGGTGTCGCATCGGCGTCTGGCGATTCTTCTACGAGATTGATGACGACGAGCGAACGGTGTTCATGATTACCGCTGTCCATCGGGGTTCGGCGTACTAGTGGCCACTAGTAAGTATCCCCCGGCAAAGCCGGGGGCTTTAGTTGTGAGCCGCTCAAAGCGGCTGACGTGACCGCTGCGCGGTCACTTGAGCCACCTGACGGTGGCGGCTCTAGTCCAACGGCAACTGATCCAGCCGCCGATCCTCTCGCTCCTGCTGCTGGATATAGTCCCGGATGATCCGTTCATCACGGCCCACCGTCGAGACAAAATACCCGCGCGCCCAGAAGTGCTGCCCCACGAAGTTCCGGGACCGCCCCGCAAACTCCCGAGCGATGTGGATCGCGCTCTTCCCCTTGAGATACCCGATCACCTGCGCCACCGAGTACTTCGGGGGGATCGACACCAACATGTGGACGTGGTCGGGCAGCAGATGCCCCTCCTCCACCTGGCTCTCGCGGTGCCGCGCCAGCTGCCGCAGCACCTCGCCCAGCTGCTGCCGGACGCCTCCATACATCGCTTTCTTCCGGTACTTCGGAATGAACACTACGTGATACTGGCAGTGCCATTTCGTATGATTGAGACTTCGGTACGTCGTCATGAGGACTCCTTCTCGTGATGCTTGTGCGGCTCACGGGAAGGAGTTTCCCTCACGCGACTCCCGGATACGTCAAACGCTGCTGGCCGCCCCGGCAAAGCCGGGGGGTCTCCCACGGCAACTAGTCTTCCGATACGTCGGATGGACACGAC
Organism: Vicinamibacterales bacterium; assembly: GCA_965197395.1. Classification (GTDB taxonomy): domain Bacteria; phylum Acidobacteriota; class Vicinamibacteria; order Vicinamibacterales; family UBA8438; genus CAZYFH01. The sequence goes on from OZ240205.1 coordinate 873,867, forward strand.
CCCCAACGATCATCCCGCCAGCAGGCGGAACGACGTGCGGTTGCGCCTGGTCTGGCGATCGGGTCAGAACCCTGGTTCTTTGCCCCCCTCGCCTTCATCGCCTCTCCGTCCGTCTCCCCCGCCACACGTGGAACACTGGAACGCGCCCCGTGTGTATCGCGTGCAACCGCCGTGTCGGAGCGGGAACCGGCCCTGTCGGGTTCCACCCTGAAGGTGCGCAGTTCATCCCCATCGTTGTTGGCCGTGTTCCATTGTTCCACTTTTCTCGGCAGATACCGGGACCAGGGATCGGCGAACATCCGTTTCGTATAGCCGTTGACCGTCCTCGCTCCGAAGCGCAGCTTCGTTGGATGGATGCCGAAGGGCGTGAGCAACCGGGCCACGCGAGCCGCGCGATCGGGCGTCCGCCCGTCCAGTCGGCACCCACTTCTTGCAGCGAAGGCGAAACGGACCCATCCGGCCCTTGGGGCGATGGACGGACGACCGGGCTGGCGAAAAGACGCCGAGCAATCTCAGAGTTCTGTATATACTAAATAAGTGTTCGAGTGGGACACGAAGAAGGCTACTGCGAACGCGGTCAAACACAGCGTCTCATTCGAAGAGGCCGCAACCGTCTTCGCCGATCCGGATGCGTTGGATGGTCCTGACTTTCAACACTCGGCGGAGGAAACTCGATTTCTACGTCTCGGACGATCCGTGCGTGGCCAGCTGCTCATGGTCGCCTTCACGCTGAGGAGATCAGGCGATGTCGAAACGATCCGTATCATCAGCGCGCGGCAAGCAAGTCGCAAAGAGAGAGCGGCGTACGGTAGTGGCGCGAAAGATTGACTTCTCAGATATTCCTGAGGCGTCAGACGAACAGCTTCGCGCGATGCGACGAGTCGGCCGTCCCCCGATTGGCGACGCTGCACGTGAACTCATCGCGATCCGTCTAGATCCAGATGTCTTGAAGCGCCTCCGGGCAGAAGCCAAGCGCCACCGCGTTGGGTACCAAACGTTAATTAACCGCGTCCTCGCGGAATACGCGCGCAACCACGTTGCCTAACCTCCGTGGCTCAGCGTACGACGCGCTGATGCCGGGGGTGCGCTCGGGAAAAATGACAGCCAGTCGTCGCCGATCTCCGACACGCAGCTGTCGAACGCCTGGAGCAAATCTGTGGGCCGTCTGTTCGAACCACGCAGCTACGAGGACCATGATCGGGCGCGCTGCCATGCGGCCGGACAATCAGGTCAGATCCCTGGGTCGTTGTTCAGGACACCGTCGTCGACGATAGGCGGCATTAGAGAGGTGCTCGTCGGTTAACGTAAGGTCCGTTCTCGGACCCAGCGGTCCAGGACGCCGACGTCGCCGCCGGCGAATCCGCCCCGACACAGGGCCGATTGGCGCTACGCGCGGATTATGGCCCCTGCAGCAGGCGTGTCAAGAAGAACGGAATGGGGCGAGGGGAACAGGCGGGCGCACGCCGGCCGCAGCGACCGGGGGTGTCCCTGGTCACGCGCCGAAGTCGAACGGAGCGACGGGCTCGGGCGAGTGGCTGGGATCCAGCAGCGGCGGGTCGCGTGCTGGCCGCGGCTCGGGGATCTCGGTCGGAAACCCGAGATGACGGAGAATGCGCTGGATCACGGGCGGCTGATCGATGAGCGCCACGAGGCGCATCCGCCCGCCGCACCGTGCACAGGCGAGGACGTCGAAGTCGAAACTCCGCCGCATCAGGTGCGCCCAGAGATAGCTCGAGGGGGTGCGTGCGTCCTCGAGCGCCTCGCTGGCGTCGCCGACCTGTGGAGTGGGGACGACCCGCGCCCGCCACGCCGACCGTGCCCCCAGGACACCGTAGTAGAGGATCAGGTTGATCCGCGGTCGGGGCGTGATGGCCGCCAGCCGCTCGAGTAATTCGGTCGGGTCGAACACCAGGTGGGGGGTGCCGTCCGCCCATCGCCGCTTGAGCACGAGCAGCACCTGGCCCTCCGGCGTCAGCCGGAGTCGGTCAGCGGCGATGGGCGGACGGAGCGCATACCGGATCACACGCTCGAGTCGGTCCCGACAGCCGGCGCGGATGCGGACGGCGGCGTGTAGATCGAAGCCGTGCTGTCGCGCACGGCAGGGCCCGGGTCCCGCTGACTCGGCCCCCTCGGACGGGTCGCCGCGTCGTCGGATGCGCCGCCCCGCGCGCGGACCGAGCGCCACCCGGCCCTCGACCGACGCGGCCGCCATCCCGGCGAGCGCGGGCTCGGTGTCGAGCCACGCATCTACGGAGCCGCCGCGCTCGTCGTCGTCCGCCAGGCCACGGCGCGCCAGAAGCCGGCCAACCCCCGCCACGATGGTCGCCAACACCTCGGCCACATCTAGGGCATCGAGGTCCGGCAGGGGATGGAACCGCCCACCCTCGTCAACACACCCGTCCAGCACCAGCGCGTGGAGGTGGACATTGAGATTGAGCGCCCCGCCGAAGCGCTGGACCATGACCACCGCGCCCCCGCGCGGGTCGACGACGCCGGCCTCGCGCGCCCGATGACGCAGGAACCCCAGGATGGCGCGCATCGACACGGCCACCACCGCCCGACACACGTCATGGTCCGAGGCCAGCACGTACCGCACCCGGTGTGGAAGCGAGAGCACCCATTGGCGCACGGGGACGTCGGGGAAGACGTGATCGACGAGGTGCGCGGCGCGCTCGGTCATCCGGCGCCCGCCGCAGCTTGGACACACCGCCCTGGCTTTACACGAAAACGCGATCAGCCGGTCGGCGCCACAGGATCCGCACCGAAAGCGGGCGAACCCCCCGGCGAGCCAGCCACAGCGCAGGAAGTCGCGAAACTCCTGCTCGACGAACCGGGGCACCCCCTCGCCGTCGCGGAGATGAGCGGCCTGCGCGAGGAAGGTCTCGAGATGATCGCGGACGATCCGGTAGAGGACGCTCTGGGCCGCTGCGCGCGGTTCGTACGAAACGGACGGCGAGGCCACCCAGAACGCGGGCGCATGAGCCGTGCCGGCCTATCACCCGTCCACGTGTCGGGGAATCTTCCGGCGCGTAGGACCTTCTGCAACGCCGCACGTCACCGCGGATGGCAGATTCTCCTGTTCGTCGTCGCACGGTGGCCGCGGGAGGGCTATCACGAGAAAACGGGCCGGGCCGCAAGCCACATGCGAGACCCGGCCCAGGAGCGAACGCAAGAGGCGCGTCTACACGCTGAGCGGCGCCGTGTTGAGCGGCCCCGTGCTGTCGCCAAGCGTCTCCGCCGGCACACCGGCCTTGTCGAGCACGGACAGCAGCAGGTTCGCATACGGCGTGTCTTCCGCGTAGGCGCGATGCCGTCCACCCTTGAGCCGACCCCCTCCGCCGCCCGCGACCAGGCACGGGAGGTTGGTGTGCTCGTGGAGGTTGCCGTTCCCGATGCCGCCGCCGTAGACGATCATCGAGTGGTCGAGCAGGTTGCCGTCGCCGTCCGGCGTCTGCCGGAGCGTGTCGAGGAAATACGCGAGCAGCTGGATGTGATACGTGTCGATCTTCGCCTTCTTGGCGATCCACTCCGGATCGTTTCGGTGGTGCGACACGGTGTGGTGCTGGTCCGGCACCCCAATCTGGGGATAGGGACGCGGGCTCGCTTCGCGGGCCATCATCAACGTGAAGACCCGCGTGACGTCTGCCTGGAACGCGAGGCCGAGCAGGTCCAACATCAGCTTGGCGTGGTCCTCGAACGCTTCAGGGATGTCAACGGGGCGCTCGGGCAGTTCGACCAGCGACTCGGCTCCTCGTGACTCCGACCGCTGGATCCGCTGTTCGACGTCGCGGACCGCGTCGAGATACTCGTCCAGCTTGCTTCGGTCGTTCGGACCGAGCGTCCGCTCGAGGCGCGCGACCTCGGCGGTGACCGAGTCGAGGATGCTGCCGGTCTGCTGGATCACCTCCAGCCGATCGGCGGCGGTGCCGCCTTCGCCAAACAGCCGCTCGAAGACCACCCGGGGGTGCGCCTCCATATCGAGCGGGGTCGTCTCGTTCCGCCATGAGATGGTGTTGGAGTAGAAGCAGTCGCCAGTGTCGCAGGCGATCGCCGTCGGGGTCTCGAGCGCGAGCTCGAGCGATGGCAGCGGGGTCTGTTTCCCGAACTCGCGCGCCGCGATCTGGTCCGCCGTGACGCCTAGCTTGATATCGGTCGGCCCCTGACGACCGCGACGCTCCCACGCGTGGACCCCGCTCAGCCAGACGGCAGTTGCGCGCGGGTGGTCGCCGTTCCCGTCGCCGAACGAGTCGGCCTGGCGGTGCGCCAGCCCGCTCAGGACGAGCGTCTGATCCCGAAACGGCTCGAGCGGGCTCAGGATGGGCGAGAAGGCGAAGCCGCGACCGGTCGTCGCCGGCACCCACTGCTCCTGGATGACGCCGTTCGGGATATAGACGAACCCGAGCCGGCGGGCCGGACCCGCGGCGGTCTGCGCGAGCGCCGAGGCGGCCGGCACCATCGCATCGAGCAGCGGCAGCGCCATCGTCGCGCCGAACCCGCGCAAAAACGTCCGCCGGGGAAGCGTCCTCTTCGTGATGATCATGATTGCGACATCCTCATCTGAAACGGCGTGCTCTGGATGATTCCGATGACGATCGACGAGAACCGGTAATCCTGTGCCGCCGCATCGCGCACGATGGCACGCACGGCCGGCATGTCATACGACTCGAGGTTGCGGCCGAGGGCATACGTCATGAGCTTCTCGGTCACGGTGGCGATAAACCGCTCGGGGTCGCGGAGCAGCGCCTGACGCATCTCGTCGGGTCCCTCGAAGGGTGTGCCATCCGGTAGCACGCCGGTCGCGTTGATCGGTTCGTTTGACTCGCCGCGGGTACGCCAACGGCCGACGGCGTCGAAGTTCTCGAGGGCGAAGCCGAGTGGGTCCATCTGCGCGTGGCAGCTCGCGCATGCCGGGTTCGCGCGATGCCGCTCCATCGCGGCCCGCATCGAGAGCGCCGCCCCGTCGTCGGCCGTCTCCTCGAGCGCCGGCACGTCGGGCGGCGGCGCGGGTGGCGGCGACGCGAGCAGGTTCTCCAAGATCCACTTGCCACGGAGCACCGGCGACGTCCGCGTCGCATAGGAGGTCAGCGTGAGAATGCCGCCCTGCCCGAGCAGCCCCCGTCGCTCGGTGTCGGCCAGCGACACCCGGCGGAAATGGCTGCCGTGTACGTGCGGGACGCCGTAGTGCCGCGCCAGACGCTCGTTCAGGAACGTGTAGTCGGCCGTCAGGAGGTCCGTGACAGCACGGTCTTGGCGGAGGACGCTGTCGATGAAGAGCTCGGTTTCGCGCTGAAACGCCTGCCGCAGGTTCTCGTCGAAGCCCGGGAAAAAGCCGGGGTCCGGCTCCTTCTCGTCGACGTCGCGCAGATAGAGCCACTGTGCGGCGAAGTTATCGACGAGGGCGCGCGACCGCTCATCGGCGAGCAAGCGGCGGACCTGTGCGTCGAGCACGTCCGGTGTGCGGAGCTCGCCGGCGATGGCGGCGTCGAGGAGCTCGTCGTCGGGAATACTGCTCCAGAGGAAGAACGACAGCCGCGAGGCCAGCTCGACGTCGTTGACCCGATACGGCGCGTCGGACCCCGCGCCGGACGGGTCGCGCTCGATCCGGAAAAGGAACTCGGGACTGACGAGGATGCGCTCGAGCGCACGCTGGATGCCACGCTCGAACCCGCCGGTCGACTCGGCCTGCCTGTAGAACGGCAACAGCACGTCGAGGTCGGCGTCGGTCACCTGTCGCCGATACGCGCGCCGCGCGAGCGTCGCGAGGATCTGGCGCGCGCATGGGTCGGCGGCCGCGCCGCCGTCCGGATCGCACGTGAAGATGCGGCGGCGGCTCGGCGTGTCGCCGGACCCGTCCGCGCCGTACGGGCCGCTCAGCGTCACCGTCGCGATGGCCGGCTCGCGCGCCTGGCCTCGCCGCGCCGCGCGCACGAGCCCCTCGTGCTGCGCTCCGGTCTTCTGGAGGAACGCCACGGCCACCTCGTGCGGCCCGGCGCGCAACGGCAGACGGAGGTCGACGGGCGGCTCCGCCTCGAAGGCGAACACACCGTCCGCCCCGCGTACGAGCGGCCAGCCGCCAATGGTAAAGAGCCCCGCCCGCGCGCCGTCGACGCTCACCTCGACCTCGTGCTCAGTGCGCGCGGCCCCCGCGAACTCGACCGTCACGATGTACTCGCCGTCAGCCGGTAGATGACTGCGGACGACGGTACCGCCACGCGTACCAAGGGGGAGACCGTCCAGGTGGCCGTCCTGCACCAGATCGCGATCGAGCTGATGACGATCGACCACCGGTGGCCCGGTGGTGTCGCCGACGGCCAGGCGACTGATCTTCCGCGCGGCTGCTAGGTAGCGTTCGAGTGTCGCCGGCGAGACGAACAGCAGGTCGGCGAGATTGTCGAATCCGCTGGTGGCGTTGTCGGCCGGCAGGAGCATCGAGACGTCGAACTCCTTCGGCAGATCCTCCAGCGCGAGCAGGTCGCGGACCGCGTTCCGGTACTCCGTGCGGGTGAGACGATGCAGCGCGGGTCGGCGGCCGGGGTTCGGCGCGGCGGCGGCCACGCTGTCGAGCTCGGACTCGATCCATCCAGCGACGTCCTCGTATGTCGCTTCATCTGGCCTGGGGCGGCCGATCGGCGGCATGGCGCGCGACCGCAGCTTGCGCACCACCCGTTCCCACGCCTCGGGGTCCTCGCCGACCTGGCTACTGTCGAGCGTATCGAGCGCGAGCCCCGTGGCCCTGAGCTGCGACACCAGGGTCGATGGCGCGGTGCCCCGCCCGGAGACGATCGCCTCGCTGTGACAGGTCACGCAATACTGGTTGAGCGCGACGTCAACCGATGCCGCCGTCGCCGCCGCTGGGGCGGGGGCAGCTTCATACGATGCGGGCGTCAGGGTGACGACCGCCGCGCTCCCAGCGAGCCACGCGAGAATGGTGCTTCGCATTCGCATACCGATCCACAAAGCCGCGCGCGAGTGCGCGCAGACCGACGCGCGACCCGTCTACCGACGGCCGATTCTACCTCCTTAGCATACCTTTCTACGCCGCTCCCCGGGTGTTGTCAACGCTGACCCGACGAGGTAGCATCCCCAGGTATCCCTCTGAAAAGAAGCGTGATCCATGCCGCAAACACAAGGCCGACCGCTGTCTGCCCTCACCGTCGCCGGCGTATGCGCCGTTGCGCTTGTCTTGCCGCCAGCGGCTGATGGAGCCGGCAGCGACCCCCTGACCGAGGCCGCGAAGGCTGGCGACCAGGCGACGGTCGCAGCGCTGCTCGAGCAAGGTTCGGACGCGAGCGCCACGGGCCCGGATGGCACGGCGCCGCTCCACTGGGCGGTCCGCGCCGACTCGCTGGAAACCGTGGACCTCCTGATCTCGGCTCGCGCCGATGTCGCGGTCGTCAATCGCTACGGTGTCACGCCGATCGCGCTCGCGGCGCAGAACGGCAACCCCGCCATCGTGCGGTCGCTGCTGGCCGCCGGCGCCGACCCGAACACCGCTACCGAGGCCGGCGAAACAGTGCTCATGGTCGCGGCCCGGACCGGCCGCACCGACGTGCTAACACAGCTCCTCGCCAGCGGCGCGGAGGTCGACGCGACCGAGAGCTGGCGAGGGCAAACCGCCCTGATGTGGGCCGCCGCCGAAGGCTATGCCGACGCGGTGACGGCGCTGGTCACGGCAGGTGCCGACGTCGAGGCACGCTCGAGCCGCGGCATGACGCCGCTGCTGTTCGCCATACGCGACGGCCGGCTGAACGCGACGCGCGCGCTGCTGGCCGCCGGCGCCGATGTCAACGCCGGCATCAACACCACGTCGCGGAGCACCGGGTCATATACCCCCGCGGCGGGCGGATACACCGCTCCGCTCACGTTGGCCATCATCAACGCACATTACGAGCTGGCCGCCGCCCTGCTCGAGGCGGGCGCCGATCCGAACGCTCCCGACGCGCGCGGGTCCGCACTGCATGCGCTGGCGTGGATCCGCCGTCCCGGGTCCGGGCGTCCGCCGATCCAGACAGGCGAGCTCGACAGCCTGGCCCTTGCCGAGACCCTCCTCGCGCGGGGCGCCGACCCGAACGTGCGCATCGAGTGGGAGGAGATCCCGTTCCATGTGAACCTGGGCGTCGTCAAGCCGCCGCCGAACATCTCGGTCGGCCGCAACTTCATCAGCTTCATCGGCGCGACACCCTTCTACCTCGCGGCCAAGCATGCCGACATCGACCTCATGACGTTGCTCGTGGCCCACGGTGCCGACCCTCTGACGCCGACGGACCAGGGCGTGACGCCGCTGATGGCCGCCGCCGGGCTCGGCTTCTGGGATGGTGAAAGCCCCGGTCCGCTGAACGGCACACCCGAGACCCGGCGTCTCGAAGCGGTGCAGCTGGCCCTCGATCTCGGCAACGATCTGCACGCGGTCACAGACTTCGGGGATACGCGCATCGTTGGTGATGGAGTGACGCTTCTGTTGCGCCATCCGTTCAACCTCCTCGAGTTCGACGCGCAGAAGGACCGCGGCGACATGCGGTGGGGCGGGAGCACGGCACTCCATGGCGCCGCGATGATGGGCTCGACTCTTATCGTCGACTACCTGATCGACCTGGGCGCGGACCTCAACGCGCGAAACGCGCTCGGCTGGACGCCGCTGATGATCGCGGAAGGTGTCTTTGTGGCGAACACCGAGAAGGCGTGGCCGGAGACGGTCGCGCTGCTGCGTGAACTGGGCGGGGAAACGGTGGAGCGCTAAGACATGACGACAAGGACATGGCGGTCTCTCGGTCTCGTGGCGTCGGGCGGGGCGCTCGTCGTGTGGCTCGCGCCGCTCGGCTCCGCGCTATCGGCCGCGGAGAACACCGGCGTCATCACCGGAACGGTGACCAGCGCGAACGGTCCGGAGGCCGGCGTGTGGGTGATCGCCGAGACCGACGACCTCGAGACGGTGTTTCGCAAGATCGTCGTCACGAACGACGACGGGCGGTACCTGCTGCCGGAGCTGCCGGACGCCCGCTACGACGTCTGGGTCCGCGGTTACGGGCTCGTCGACGCCACACCGGTCACGGTGTCCCCGGGCCCGGAGCTCGACCTCACCGCGGTCGTGGCCGCCACCCCGCAAGAGGCCGCCCAGGTCTACCCGTCCAACTACTGGCTGGCGCTGATCGACCTGCCGGGCACGCACGAGTTTCCCGGCACCGGCCCCGAGGGTAACGGCATCAGCCCCGATCTCGAGGCGCAGAGCGAATGGATCAACGTGCTCAAGGGATGCCAGCGCTGCCACCAGGTCGGGAGCCTCCGGACGCGGGAGATCCCGGACATCGAGAACTTTGACTCGACGCGCGCGGCCTGGGACGCCCGTGTGCAGATGGGTCAGCGTGGCTCGCTGATGAACAGCTTCATGACCCGCTTCGGCAGGGATCGTGGCCTCGACATGGTCGCCGACTGGACCGACAGGATTGCCGCGGGCGAAGCGCCGCCGGTGCCGCCGCGGCCGACGGGCATCGAGCGCAACGTCGTCCTCACGATGTGGAACTGGGGCGACAACGTCGCCTTCGTGCACGACGAGATCGCGACCGACAAGCGCAATCCGCGCGTCAACGCCAACGGTCCGATCTACGGCGTTGACATCGGCAACGACTTCCTGCTGGTGACCGACACCACCGAGCACCAGTCGACGATGATCAAGATTCCGCTGCGCGCGGATCGCTCGACCGTCCCATCGATGTTCACCACCGAGGGCTTCGAGCCGTGGCGCGATTTCGGGGAGCGAGCGGTCTGGAACGATCCGGCGAACCCGCACAACCCGATGATCGACGCGGACGGCCGTGTCTGGCTGACGAGCCGGATCCGCCACCCCGACAACCCGGACTGGTGCCGGGAGGGGTCGGACAACAAGTTCGCGCAGTATTTCCCGGTCGAGCGCTCCGGCCGCCACGCCGGGTATTTTGATCCGGCGTCCGAGACATTTGTCCTGATCGACACCTGCTTCGGCACCCACCACCTGCAGTTCGCCGAGGACGCCGACGACACGCTCTACTTCAGCGGCGGCGGCCAGGTGGTCGGCTGGCTGAACACGAAGGTGTACGACGCGACCGGCGACGAGCGCTTCGCGCAGGGCTGGTGCCCCACCGTGCTCGACACCAACGGCGACGGGCGCATCACCAAGCCGTGGAACGAGCCGGCGCCACGCGGCAGCCGGGAAGAGCCTCCGTTCGATCCCGCGCTCGACACCCGCGTCGTCATCGGCGCCTACGGCATCATCGCCAGCCCGGTCGACCACGCCGCCTGGATCGTCTCGGACGATTACCCCGGACGCATGGTGCGGCTCGACCCGGGCGACAACCCGCCCGAGACGTGCATCAGCGAGATGTACGCCGTGCCGGTGGAACAGGGCTACCGCACCCGCGGCCTCGACGTCGACCGCAACGGCGTGCTCTGGACGGCGCTCGCGGGCAGCAGCCACTTCGCCAGCTTCGACCGCAGCAAGTGCACGGTCTTCAGCGGCCCGAGCATGCGCGACGGCCGGCAGTGCGACGACGGCTGGACCTTCTATAAGATGCCCGGCCCGAACTTCCGCAACACCGAGACCGGCACCGACTTCCACTATTACAACTGGGTCGACCAGTTCAACACGCTCGGCCTCGGCGAGAACATCCCGATCGCCAATGGGTCGAGCTCCGACTCGCTGCTCGCGCTCGACCCGGAGACCGGCGAGTGGGTCGTCTTGCGCGTGCCGTACCCACAGGGCTTCCACAGTCGCGGGTTGGACGGCCGGATCGACGACCCCAACGGCGGCTGGAAGGGGCGCGGGGTCTACGCCACGTACGGGGCGGATGCCGCCTGGCACGTCGAGGGTGGACCGGTCGAGCCGGGTAACTTGGTGAAGTTCCAGATCCGGCCGCACCCGCTCGCGAATTAGCGCTGAAGCGGAGTCCGCCGTAGGGCAAGGCTTCAGTCTTGCCTCGCAGGCCTAAAGGCCTGCGCTACGACGCCAATTCAGCCGAGCTCGGGTACCGGGAATCCCGAGTGACCAAGCAAACCAACCCGGAGATACATGATGCTGAAATGGAAAGTGCTCGCGATCGGTGGACTGGCGTTCGGGATCATCAGCACCGGGTGGGCGATCGCCGAGAAGCGGCGCAATGACGCCCGCGTGTTCGAGCTCCGGGTCTACAAGACGATGCCAGGCAAGCGCGACGCGCTCGCGGCGCGATTCCGCGACCACACCTCGGCCATGTTCGCGCGCGCCGGGATGGAAAACGTCGGCTACTGGAACGCGGTGACCGGTGACGACACCGACGACACCTTCGTCTACATGCTGGCGTATCCGTCACAGGAAGCGCGCGACGAGATGTGGCGCGAGCTCGGCACGTATGACGACTTCCGGGAGCTGATCGTCGCCGTCGAGGGAGACGAGAACCGGAAGCTGGTCGATACGATCGACGCGCGGTTGATCGCACCCACGAGCTATTCCGCGCTCAAGTAGGACGCGAGCCGATCACCAGAGGTGCGCGATGGCAGCAACGAGCAACAGACACCGGCGGTGCCGCGCCGGGCTACTCGCCCTCGCGCTGGCATCGACCATCGCCGCACCGGCGGCGGCTCAGGATGGGACGAACGGCCGGGAGTGGCGCGTGCACGGCGGCGACGCCGGCTATACCCGCTATGCGCCGCTCGACCAGATCAACGCCGACACCGTGAGCGGCCTCCGCATCGCCTGGCGACGGAAGGCGGTCGACGCGTCACTCCACACCCGATGGCCCGATCTGCAGTACTCGAACCAGCTCCGCTCGACGCCGATTCTCGTCGACGGTGTGCTCTATGCGTCGAACGGCATCGGTCTCGTCGAGGCGTTCGACCCCGGCACCGGCGAGACGATCTGGGTACAGGAGGCAGAGTACCTGGGTGAGGACACCCCGCGTGGCGCGGCAAATCGCGGAGTCGCCTATTGGGAAGCCGACGGCGATCGGCGTCTGTTCTCGCTACGGCCGCCGTATCTGCTCGCCACCAATCCGCGCACCGGCGAGCTGGTCGACGGCTTCGGTGACGGCGGCAAGGTCGACCTGACCTATGACGCCGAGACCGACTATCGTGGCACGTCCCCACCACTGGTCGTCCGCGACGTCGTGATCCTCGGCTCGGCCATGGCCGACCACCCCGCCACCATGGAGCAGCATCCCGGCGATGTGCGGGCCTACGACGTTCGCACCGGCGCGCTCCGCTGGACCTGGAGCCCCGTCCCAAAGTCCGGCGAGCCCGGGGTCGAGACCTGGCTCGACGACTCGTGGACCTACTCCGGCATGGCCAACGTCTGGACGATGTTCAGCGCCGACCTGGAGCTCGGCCTCGTCTACCTTCCGACCGGCGCGCCGACGAACGACATGTATGGTGGGCACCGGCCGGGTAACAACCTGTACGCCAACAGCCTGGTCTGCGTCAGCGCCGAGACCGGCGAGCGGGTCTGGCATTTCCAGACGGTGCACCACGACCTGTGGGACTACGACAACAACGTGGCGCCAATCCTGATGGACATCACGGTGGATGGCCGGCCGGTGAAAGCCGTGGTCCAGCTGACCAAACAGGCCATCGCCTATGTCTTCGACCGCGTGACGGGCGAGCCGATCTGGCCGATCGTCGAGCGCCCCGTGGCGGGGTCGAACACTCCGGGTGAGTGGATCGCGCCGACGCAGCCGTTTCCCACCAAGCCGGCGCCGTTCGACCGCCACGGCGTCACCGAGGACGACGTGATCGACTTCACGCCGGAGCTACGCGCGGAGGCGCTGGAGATCCTGAAGCCGTACATCCTCGGCCCGATCTTCACGCCGCCGTCGATCCGCAGCGACGACCCCGAGGACACAAAGGGGACCTTCCAGCTCCCGGGCTCGGTCGGCGGCGCCGAATGGGGCGGCGCCGGGTTCGATCCAGAGACGGGGATGCTCTACATCCCGTCGGTGACGGCCGGTTTCGTCGCGGATCTGACGCCCGGCAACCCCGATCGGATGAACGTCAGGTTCACGCGCGGTAACCGGGAGTTCATCGCGGGACCGCGTGGCCTTCCGCTCACCAAGCCACCCTATGGCCGCATCACCGCCATCGACATGAATACCGGCGAGCACGTCTGGATGGTGCCGAACGGCGATGGCCCGCGGCGGCACCCCGACCTGGCGCATCTGAACCTGCCCCCGCTCGGGCAACCCGGCCGGTCGATGACGTTGTTGACGAAGTCGCTGCTGTTCGTCAGCGAGGGTGACCCGATCATGGTGCGGACGCCGCCGGGCGCCGGACCCGATGCGGGCAAGAGACTCCGCGCCTACGACAAAGCGTCCGGCGCGGTGGTCTGGGAGACGGAATTTGCGGCTGGCACCAACGGGTCGCCGATCACCTACCTGCACGACGGCAAGCAGTTCATCGTCTTGCCGATAGGGTCACTCGACCATCCGGGGGAGTGGATCGCGCTCGCGTTGCCGTAGGCGGACACGTTACCCAGCGTTCAGGCGGGTACTCTGCGTGGACACGCACTGCCACCCGCCATCACGCCGCACCCACACGTCGGTGTAGCTCAGCGCCACCTCGGCCGGCTGACCCTGCCTGATCCCGACGACGCGGAGCGTGAACCACACGACGGCCGTGTCGCCGTAGATTCGCACCGTGAAGTCTTCTTGTTCGGCTGAGACGACCCGTTGATTGAATGCGGCCGCCAGCTCTAGCTCCCTCGATTTGTCGCCGCGGCTGCCATCGTCGTACGTCGCCGTAAACTCGTCGGCCAGGACGCTCTCGATGAAGTCGACGTCCTTGCGATAGAACGCGTCGTTCCAGCCGCGCTCGAGCTCGATCAGTGTCTGTTCGTCCGACTGGGCGGATATGCCCTGCGACGCGATGACGGCACACACTGCCCCGAAGACCAGACGCCGCAAACAGTGTGACTGTCTCAATGAAGGTCCCCGGTGTTGCATCCCTGCGGCCAACAGTCTATAACGCGACCTCGAGTCGCACCCGATTCAGGCCGCGTCAGTTGCACGAGCGACCAACACGGGCATGCCGGCATCGTCGTCGGCCGGTCCCCCCGAGAGGGAGGCGTGACGCTCGACCCGCAGGAACCCTGCGTCGCGCAGCAACTCGTCGTACTCGTCGTCGGAATACGCCTGGGTCGTGCTCGCGTAGTGCGCAACCTCGCCCGACTGGAGCGTGATGACGAAGTACCGCTCGATCGCGGTGCGCGACTCGTCGTGGTACTGACACGGCAGCGCGGCCTTCTCAGCCTCCGACCGCGCGTGTAAGACGGATGCTGGGGAGAAGTCGACCCCGACGCACGCGTGGCCGAGCCGCGCGAGTCGCGAGGTATAGAAGCCCGGGCCACAACCGAGATCCAGCACCTGGGACGCGGCCCTGCCCAACACGTGCTCGTGGGAGCCACGCGACGTGTGTGGTGATGGTCTCGAACCGTCGACTCGCACGATCGTGTTCCTGGAGAGATGCTCACGCAACATGCCGCGATCGGTGCTAGCGGCGGCGCGGATACCAAAAGCCGAGCAGCCGCCAGCTGCCGCGGATGCGCAACCGCTTCGGGAGCAACGTATTCACCGGGAGAATCAGCAGCCCGACGAGGTAGGACACGATCATCACGCCGATCCCACCCTTTGTTCGCGCGGACGTCGTCACTGGGTGTCGGCGCAAGATCGGAAAGCCCAGACCCTGGGCGCGGCCGTAGATCCGCAGCCGAAGTACGAATCCGAGCTCCTCGAAGCCGGGCAGGTCGTCGTTGAAGCCGCCAATTGCCTGGAAGGCGTCGTGCCGACAGAGAAGGAACACAGCTGGGGCCAATCCCAGACACCACAAGACGATGTTGTCCCTTTGGATCTTCGCTCGCATCCACCACGTGCCCCCGGCGGGCCGCATCATGGACCCACACCCCACGACGCCCCCGTCGCCCATCACGGCACTTACGTCAGACAGTAGCTCCGGCGATGGATGCGTGTCCGCATCGATGAAGAGCAGCCACCGGCCGCGCGCCACGCGGGCTCCCCCGTTGCGGGCCCGGGCGATTCCCCGCTCGGCCTCGAACGCCACGCGGGCTCCCGCGCGACGGGCGATCTCGGAGGTGTCGTCGGTGGACGCGTTGTCGCACACGATAATCTCCCACTCGAACCCCCGCGCCCCGTTCGCGCGCAGCGCCGCGCCGATGCGACCGATCGTCTCTTTGAGAGACCCCGCTTCATTCCATGCCGGGACCACGACCGACAGGTCGAGTGGATAGCTCGCTACGGGCGTAGTGGGCCGGTCAACGCGGCCCTGCGACGACGGTGTGTCCATTCTGTGATGCTCGTGGTCGACCTGGCCTACAACGACTTGCTGCAGGTACAACGGAGCACGTCGCCGCCAGCCCGACCGCCTCGGCGCCCGCGATGGTGACAGCAACGGCGCCTGCCGCGGATTGCTCAATACGCTGCGTCTGTCGCGAGCGCCAACCTCTCCACGCACATGTCAACGCCTCGAGCCGATGTCGCCGTCGAATGATCGCGGATACCCGCTGCCCAAGGCTAGCGCCACGACCCGCTCGATGAAGTCGCTCTTGTCGCGAGCGTACCCCTCACGAGACTCGGGATCACTCGCCGCGAATCGCGCGGCCACCGATCGTTTGAGGTTCTCATACTCACGAGCCGTGTCCGGTCGGTCACGGAGATAGTCGCGGAACGCCAGCGTTCGTCGCTCTTCGCGCCCACCGCGCTCGACGACGTGCACGTGGTGACTGTGCGACCACTGGACCGGCCGATGAAAGAACGGACAACACGTGTCGTCGGCATGCGGTTCGTGCACGTAGCCGATGGCCTCGAGGCGCTCACCGTACGCCGGCAGCGGTTGCAGCGCGGCTACCGACACATGTATGTCGATGATTGGTTTGGCGCCGAGCCCGGGAATCGAGGTCGAGCCGTGATGGTCGACTCGCAACGCCACGGCTCCAAGCGCGGCGCGAAGGCGGGCCGCCTCGGCCGCGAACGCAGCCGGCCAACCAGAATCGTAGGCAACGACTTCGATTCTGATCTCTTGAGCCGCCACGTCCGATAGTCAGATCGAGGTCCGGCGGTCGCGTTGGCCGCGCGCCTCCGTCGAGAGGCGCGCCTTGATATCCGAGTATGCCTCATCGATCAGCCTACCTAGCCCCGCGGAGTCTCTGACGACTCCGGGCTTCAGCTTCACGTGGAGCATATATTTGCCACTGCCCTCCAACAAGCCTGCCGGATCCGGCAGCGACGCGCCGTGAAAGAACCCGACGTTGACGTGCGCTGTGAACGTATTGACGTATCCGAATGGCGCATCTTCTACACATGCGACCGGACAGCCGTCGTGCATGAGCTCCCGAACGTCGTCGCCACTCGCGCGCATGAGGTGAAACCACTCCTGCGCGATGGATCCCAATTCGCCGGTCTGTTCTTTCATCCACGCATCGATGGCGCGATCCCGCTTGACCCCACCGGGGAGCCGGAAGTCCATTCGATTCATAGTCGTCTCTACGTCGGCGCTCGCCGCGCCACGTCATCAACGTTGGCGGCGTCGGCTGCAGCGCCTGGTAAACAGTTAAAGATGTGTCCGGCCGTTCAGTCAGCCAAAAAAACAAGCGTATTCATCAGCGTCTACTATCACGAGAAACTCTTCTATCGAATCAACTTCGGAGACAGGCTCATAGCGGTGCCACTTTAGGTCGGCTCGCTGCCAATACACTTTCCAGACGCGTCGCCCTTTGACGTAGGTGGCTCTGGCTACCGCTTCCTGGATCTTTTCGCTCTTGTTTTTCCACCACGGCCGAATCTCAAATATCTCGACGCTCTGCCCACTGATTCGATATCCGAGGTCTAGTTCGTCGCGAACCTGCAGCGGCGGTCGTCGTCTATCGATGAATTGGGAGACGACATGCTCCAGTCGTTTCGTTTCGAATTCGCTGATGGCCATTGATACTTGCTGCGACGGTTGCAAATGCTGGTTAGGTGCCCTTGGTCCCTAGCGGCGCTTTCCACCGCATCGACAGCTTCTTTCGGTTCGCAGCGCAGTCCCTCAGGAACAGATTGATGAGGGTTTGATACGGAATACCGGTCTCCCTGGACAGGTCCTTGAAGTACGCGATGGTGTCCTGATCAATCCGGATGGTCACCTGCTGCTTCAGCCGCTTCACATACGGATTCCGCCGCGCCTTCAAAAAGTCGTAGTGCTTCTTCATCGGTCTAGCCTGTTTGTGTAGTCCTGGCGTTCTGCTCGGTTTGCTTTCCGGGCGGAGATGATTCGCATGACGTCACCGTCGGGCCGTGCGCAATGACAAACGACCAGCGCTCGTGCCACAGCACTGAGACCAAGAAGGACGAACCGTTCTTCAGAATCCAACGTGTCGGGATCGGTAATCAATAGCGCAAACTCATCGAAGAAGACGGTCTGAGCCTCCTCGAACGACACGCCACGCTTACGCTTGTTCTGGGCATTCTTCCGATCATCCCACTCGAAGCGAATGCCAGCCATGCACAATCGTAACTACATTGTAGTGAGGATCTCAAGCCTCAACGCGATCGTCGGCCTCACGCCCTGGCGATCAGCTGCTACGCGAAGCGTCGTCCGCTGCATCGCCTTGTTCGCCGGCATCCTATTCACCGACCGCCCTTAGTTCTGTTTCCGCCCAGCACCCCGATTGCGGCTTTATCAAGTAAGTATCCCCCGGCAAAGCCGGGGGCTTTAGTTGTGAGCCGCTCAAAGCGGCTGACGTGACCGCTGCGCGGTCACTTGAGCCACCTGACGGTGGCGGCTCTAGTCCAACGGCAACTGATCCAGCCGCCGATCCTCTCGCTCCTGCTGCTGGATATAGTCCCGGATGATCCGTTCATCACGGCCCACCGTCGAGACAAAATACCCGCGCGCCCAGAAGTGCTGCCCCACGAAGTTCCGGGACCGCCCCGCAAACTCCCGAGCGATGTGGATCGCGCTCTTCCCCTTGAGATACCCGATCACCTGCGCCACCGAGTACTTCGGGGGGATCGACACCAACATGTGGACGTGGTCGGGCAGCAGATGCCCCTCCTCCACCTGGCTCTCGCGGTGCCGCGCCAGCTGCCGCAGCACCTCGCCCAGCTGCTGCCGGACGCCTCCATACATCGCTTTCTTCCGGTACTTCGGAATGAACACTACGTGATACTGGCAGTGCCATTTCGTATGATTGAGACTTCGGTACGTCGTCATGAGGACTCCTTCTCGTGATGCTTGTGCGGCTCACGGGAAGGAGTTTCCTCACGCGACTCCCGGATACGTCAAACGCTGCTGGCCGCCCCGGCAAAGCCGGGGGGTCTCCCACGGCAACTAGGACGAGCGACAGCTGCTGCGAATATGTCAGTGACTCCACCCTTGTCCTCCCAACCCGGTGGTTCCCGTCGGCCTTCGTATTCGTCTGCTCAACGGCTTGCCGTTCACCTGCGGCCGCGCGGGCCTCACGCGGCCGTCAGGTGCAACGGCGGGTTAGGTAGCGTTCGTCACAGAGCATCGATCGACTCTTGCAATTGGAGGACCGTGTTGTTACAGGTGGCCTCAAGTTCTGCGAAAGCGATCGAATACTCACCCAAGACAGCTGCAGCATCGGGCACCCTGGCCGGGTCGATCACGCCAGGTGGCCCCAGGGCGTCCTGCACGGCCCCAAGCGCTAGCTTGATGGCCTGTGTCATCCTCTGAACGCCCAGGTGGTACTGCAGTTCGTCGTTGTAGATGCCTCGCAATGCGGCCGCCACTTTCTGGTCCTCCTCGTCGGATGCCAGGCCCAGCGCAGCCGCGAGTGACGACAGCGGTGTAGGAGCCGCGTCTTTCTTGATCTTCTCCGCGTGCTTCTCGATCACACTGCAATGGCCACGCATCGACCTCAGCTGCCGTTCAACGGACTCTGCCTGGGCTTTGTGATCGACAAAGTGCTCGTTGAACCGGGCTGCCTCAGCAGACAACCCGTCTCGTACCACGAATCGAAAATGGGTAACGATCGAGGAGGCAGCGGCCAGCGCCTGCGCGGTCTTTTGCATTTCCTCGCACAAAGTCGCGAGATCGCCCGCGAGGGATTGTCCCGCTCGCTGTTGATCTTCGCGAGCGCCGGCTTCCGCTGTGATTCTATGCGACCCGCTCGGTGGACGCCCCTTCCTTGGCTTCCAGATGACCGAGGGCCGAGACGACCTTCGTGATGTCTTGCCATCCGTGCACGCGGCGGAACTTCTTCTCCGCCTCGACAATGGCCGCGCTCACCCAGCGGACGACCATCGTGCCGCTGCGCCAGCGCTTCACGTTCCTTGAGTAGGTGGTAATGGCGCCATTGAAGTTCTCGATGGCGTTCGTCGTGCGCAACTTCGTGTACAACACGCCCGCAATGCCGAAGCGTTGGAGCGTGAGCGTGTCGGCGAGGCCCTCTCGGACCGACGCGGCCGCCCCCGGATGGTCGGTCTCCAGCGAGGCGGCCAGGCGCTCCAGTTGCCGGTGGGCCAGCGCGACATCGACGGCCGCCCAGGCCTCCCGCAGCACCGCCGTCACGTTCGCGTGCAGATGATCCGGGAGGTGGCCCAAGATGTTGCGCCGCTTATGGAGCTGACACCGTTGGATGGCGCCCAACGTGCCAAACACCGTGTGGATGGCCGAGGTGAGCGCCTTCGCGCCGTCGATCACGAAGAGTCGCGCCCGTTCCGGATCCAACCCGCGCTCGACGAGGTCGCGCAGCAGCGCCTTGACGACGCGGCTGTGTTCGGTGTGGCCTTCCCGCAGCCCCAGCACCTGCTTCTTGCCCTCTGTATCGATACCGAGCGCGATCACGACCGTGTGGTCGCCCAGGACGATTCCATCGATCAGCACGATCGGGAAGTGGCGATCCCCGAGTGGCGTGGTGAGCCAGCGGGTCAGCTGCGTCGTCGTCATGGCGACGTAGCGACGCGAGACCGCGCTCTTCGACGTCGACCGCTCCGCGACCTCCTCCGGCAGGGTGTCGAGGCTCCGAGCATACTTCCGCGTGGAGATGCCGCAGGCCACCGCGTTCACCGCATGCGCATCCAGCGGGTCGCGGTGCGAGGCGAACGCGAAGCTGGGCAGCTCGACCTCCTGCCCCGACTGACTGCGGACGCGAGGGCGCGTCAGCTGAATCCGACGCCCACCCAGCGTGACCTCGCTCGGCGTCGTGCCCGCGCGGCCCGCCTGGCGATCGGGGTCGCGTTTCCAGCGCGGTCCGCACAACGCGGTGCGGTCCTGCTCCATCATGGCATCGAGGACCTGTTGGCCCGCGCGGATGCACAACTCGAAGTACGAGCGTTCGATACTGGCGAACGCGCCCAGCACGGGCAGGGGAATCTGCACGGTCGCGGCCGGCGGCCGCTCCACGGCTTGGAGGCGACGGGACTTCCTGGCATGCTTCGTCATGGCGGTGGCTCCTTCTTGGTTGGTTACCCCCTCCGTACCACACGAAGGGTGAAGAAGCCGCCGCTCTTACATCAGAAAATCAACAGGTCTTGGGACAATCCCCCCGCGACGTGGGGATAGCTGGACTTGAAGTAGCCCCTCCCGCTCCTGATTGCTTCTGAAATCGTGCGTACGTGGTTCAACCCTTCCGCAACGGCGGCGATTGCATCTCGGAAGTCCTGAATGATCGCCATTCGTGTCTTTCTGTCGACGTAACGCAGGTTTCAGCCGCGCCGGCTGAGGACCCGTGCCGGCGTCGGCTGCAAACCTCACTTGCGGCCGTCGAACGTCCAACCGGCCGTCAGGTGGAACGGCTTGTTAGACGGCTTCATTGGTATGATGATATGTCATACCACTTTGAATCATGCCCAAAGCCAAAGTTGCTCTGACACTCGACGCGGCGCTAATCGACCGCGTGGACGACCTCGTTTCGAAGCAACGATTCCGCAACCGGAGCCAGGCCGTGGAAGCCGCCCTCGCCGAGAAGCTCGACCGGATCGCACGCACCCGACTGGCCCAGGAATGCGCGAAGCTCGACCCGCTGGAAGAGCAGCAGCTTGCAGAGGAAGGTCTCGCGGCCACTGGTGAAACGTGGCCCGAATATTGAGAGGCGACATTCGCTGGGCGGACCTCAACCTGGTGCGAGGCCACGAGCAGGCGGGACAGCGCCCCGTGTTGATTCTGAGTCACGACGTCTTCAACGAGCGCTCGGGTACGGTGATCGCGGTCGCCCTGACGAGTCGAGAGCCGCGCGCCGGCTTCCCACTGACCCTCCAACTTGAGAATGTCCGATCGCCCAAGCGATCCTGGGTCAAAATCGGACAGATTCGCACCCTCTCGGTTGACCGTATCGGACGACGCCTCGGACGAGCCTCTGAAGAACAACTCGCCACTGTTCTCCACGGTCTCACCGAAATCATCGGTTAGCCCTACCCCGCCACCTGCCGGTCTAACGTCTCCGATTGAGCTGCGGCGCCCGAGCCGTGCAGGGCGGCGTCAGCTCCAATCGGTTGTTAGGCGTCGGTTCGCGCCGTGCAGCTACGCAGCGCCGCTAGCGCGTCGCACCGCGACCAGATCGTCGTCGCGGACCGCGCGTACGTCTGACGCTGTGAGACTTACCAAAGCGGTCGTGCGACCCGATGCCGTGACAAACTCGACTTCAAGACCGGCAGGTTCGTAGATCTCGACCACGGCGCCCAGGTCGCCGGGCTGCAGGCCGTGTTTCGGCAGGTCGGCGTCCAGAACGACGACATCCAAGGGGCGGAAGGTCATCGTGACTCCCCCGGGTACGCGGTCACGAATCGGGGGATGCTTTCACCGTAGCGGATCACCCACACGCTAACGACGTCGGCTTGTCCGGTCGGCCCATTCAGCAGAGCTCGAATCTCGTACTTCTGACCGTACTGCGTCAACTCCAGTCGTTGGCGAGATGTTGTGACCGCAGATCGGCCTCAAACCGCGCCCAATGGGTACACCGGTCATGATATCGGGCTATATCCGAATTTCCCAACTAACGAAATGCGCTGATGATGCTGGTGCATAGGCATTCTGACGTCGCTCACAGGGTACGCAAGTGGCTGGGAATGTGCGCAGGAATATCGAGGTCACCGACGGTCAGGTAGATCATGTCGGCGAAGTCGTCCAGGTGGCGATAACCGGACGCCCGGTTCTTGACGATCTTGATAATGCGATTCAAGCCCTCGCCGACGGCATTCGTCAGCGGCCTGTCGATGAAGGCCATGATGTGCGTGAGGTGCGTCCGCAGTGTCCCGACAAACGTGCGCAACGTCGGGATGCGGCTGCGCAACGCGGCGGTCATCCAGCGTCTGAGGAACTTCGTCGCCGAGGCCCGATAGCGGTAGTTCCAGAAGTGCTCAAACTCGTCCTTGAGCACCCAGGCGCGATGAATGCGCCGATTGGAGTTCCGCAAGCGATTGAGGAACCGGGTATGGCCCTTGGTCCGGTGTCTGGAGTGCCTGCTGAGCAGCCACCGCAGCCCCTTGATCGCCTTGCGCCCCGGCGTGTCGAGAGCCCGCCACTGTTCCTTGCGGACTTCGTCCACGGCCTGGTTTAGCGCTTTGACGAGATGGAAGCGGTCGAGGACGAGCGTGACCTCGGGACAGTGATCGGTGATCGCCCCGATATAGGCGGGGCTCATGTCGCAACTGGCCCAGGCGACCCGCGTTTTCTGCCCCGGGCTCAGCCAGTCGTTGAAGAAGCGATCGATGGTGTCGCGGCCCTTGCCCGGGCCGACCCACAGGACGCGCGCGCGGTCCAGGTCGTAGACGAGGGTGGCGAACTTGCGGCCCTTGCAGTAGGAGATCTCGTCGACGCCGAGCGTGGTCAGGCCTCGGATTTTGTGCCCGTGGCGCACCCGCGTGATGACTCGGTGCAGCAGGTTGGACAGGGTCGAGGTCGGGAGCCGCAGGATCTCGGCCGCCGCCTGCTGCGTCATGATCTGGCACAGGGCGCAGAGGCGCCACTCCAGGCGGTAGGTGACGCGGGCATAGGCCGGCGCCCAGGGGATCTCCTCCTGCACGCGCCCATGGGTGGGGCACTGGATCTCTTTCGGGGCATACCAGAGCACGATGCGCAGGCCCATGACCGCCACATCCTCCCACCGCCGTCGCTCGCTTGTCTGGTGCACGATTCGGCCGCGCCGCCCACACGCCGGGCAGCGGCAGCCGTTCTTGTACGGCTTGACCGCCAGATGGAGCTCCGTGTCGCGATGCATGAACCGAACATGCGTGACCTTCAGACTCTTGAGACGTAGGATCGTGCGCAGCAACTTCAGGTTGCTCACGGGCTTCTCCTCCTTCCTGTCGACGGCAATCAACAGAGGGAATGAAGCCCGTGTTTACATGCAGCAATCAAGTCATTGCATCAGCTAAACGTCTTTGGCAAACCCGGATAGACCCTGATATCGGGATATGCGCCATCCACGTAGCACGGCCTCAAATCGCTCAATCGCGATCCCGATCGAGCGGGCTTCGGACGCCGCCGGCGCCTCTGTTGAGCACGTGCGTGTACACCATCGTGGTGGCGACGTCCCGGTGTCCCAGGAGCTCTTGGATGGTCCGGATCTCGTGGCCGTTTTCGAGGAGGTGCGTCGCGAACGCGGATCTCGGCGCGATGGAAGTCGATGTCCTTGATCCGCAGGTTGCAGCATTCGAAGAGGCGGAGGCCGCTGCCGTAGAGGACGACGCCATCAGCCAGCATGGCCCATTGAGATGCCGGAGTATCGCCGCCACTTCCGGAGGTGTCAGCACGACCGGCAGGCGAATCGGACGCTTGGCTCGGACGATCTGCTGTAGCGGTCCGAGCGAGCGCCCGAGCACCTCGACACACAGGAAGACAAGCGCGCTGAGCGAGTGTCGCGAGCGGATCGCGGCACGAACCTGGTCAAGTAGCCGAGGCTGCCCTGACGAAGGCGAACAATCCGAGGAGGTAGTCACTCTCGCTAGAAAAGCGAGAATCCTGCCAGGTTCAATCGGCGGGCGCTTCGCGCCGCAGCCTACTGATCGACGACCGGCTCCGTGGCGCCGAGGCGACGCAGTAGCGCGGCCGTGCTCTCGGAGGGGGCGTTCGCGGCGCCATACTCGACCAGGTAGAGCGGCGTCCGCCCGCGTCGGTCCTCGGCGTTGACGTCGGCGCCGTGGTCGACGAGCGCCTGGATGACCTCGTCCTCCCACATCGACGCCGCGCCGTGGAGCGCGGTTTGACCCGACGGGGTGGCGGCGGCAACGTCCGAGCCGAGCTCGAGCAAGAGCGTCACCGTCTCGAACACCCGGTGGTCGGGCGGGCGGCGCGCGTCGCTCTCACCAAGGCCGGCGGCGACCATGAGCGGCGTCGACCCGTACGCGTTCGTCTGGTGCGGGTTGGCGCCGGCCTCCAGGAGCAGCCGCATCATCTCGACGTTCGAATCCCGCGCGGCGAGCCAGAACGGTGTCGCACCCTTGAACGGGGCGCGTGAGATGTAGTCGCCGCGCAGGGCGGGCACTCTGTCGGTGAACTGCGC
Organism: Vicinamibacterales bacterium; assembly: GCA_965197395.1. GTDB lineage: Bacteria > Acidobacteriota > Vicinamibacteria > Vicinamibacterales > UBA8438 > CAZYFH01. Next base: position 898,315 of record OZ240205.1, read on the forward strand.
GTCGACGTCGGCGCCTGCCGCGAGCAGCGCCCTCGCCAGGTCGAGTCGATTCGTTTCGACCGACGCGTGCAGCGCGGTCCGCCCCAGCCGATCGGCGACCGTGACGTCGGCGCCACGCTCGATGAGGTAGTGGGCGGTCTCTTCGTGCCCGCTGGCATACGGAATCACTCGCCAATCGATACCAGCCAGCGCGTCGGTGCTGCGACTGGCGACGAGCAGTGGCGTACTACCGTCGAGGCTCCTCGCCTCGACGTCCGCGCCGGCATCGAGCAGCAGACGCACGGTGTCCAGGTCACCGGCGCGCGCGGCGAACATCAGGGCGGTGAACCTCCCCGTGGTGCGCGCACCGATCGCGGCGCCAGACTCTGCGAGCAGCCGCACGACGTCGGCGTGCCCCCCGGCGGCAGCCCACATCAACGCGGTCTGTGTCGCTTCGTGCTCGGCCAGCCGGACGTCTGCCCCGCCCGCGATCAGCCGTGAGGCGACAGCTCGAAGGCCGTTCCGGGCGGCGGCCATCAGCACGGTTTCGCCGGTCGGCAAGCGCGCGCCGACGTCGGCCCCCGCCTCGATCAGGTCCAGTGCAACCTCGCGGTTCGCGCTGTCGACCGCGACCCACAGCGGCGGGACGCCCAGGTCATTCACCGCGTTGACGTCGGCGCCCGCGGCGATGAGCCGCGTGGCGGTCTGGCCGTCGTTCCAGTGGGCTGCCCAGTGGAGCGCCGTTGCACCGTCCGGCTGGGTGGCGTCGACGGCGGCGCCCTCCTCGATCAATGCGCGCGCGGCGTCGCCATCCTGCCGCTCGACCGCTTTGACCAGCCTTCGCGCGGCCTCCGTGCCTTCCTGGCCGGGCTCCGGCTGGCCCGCCATAGCCTTGGCGACGGCGGGCGACACAACGACCAGGGCCAGAATCAGACCCCCGGCGAACACGCTTGCCGTGATGCGCATCGTCGTAATGTGCTACGCGGGAGTCCGTGGCCCGCAGTAGGCACGGCGTCAGCCTTGCTTCGCAGGTCTAAAGACCTGCGCTACGAGACCTGGTCGTCCGGCCTAGACGTCCGCCAGCTCCTCCAACGCGCCCGTGCTGTCGCCGAACGACTCGCGCGGGACTCCCAGCTTCCCGAGCAAGTTCAGGAACAGGTTCGTGACCGGCGGGTCGTCGTCGTAGCTGAGGTGTCGCCCGCCTTTGAGCTGACCCGACCCTCCACCCACCACGACGATCGGCAGCTTGTGGTGGTAGTGGATGTTGCCGTTGCTCATGCCGGCGCCGTAGAGCGTCATCGAGTGGTCGAGCAGCGAGCCGTCACCATCCTCGGTCGCCTTCAAGCGCTCGAGGTAGTACGCGAAGAGCTCCGCGTGATACATGTTGACGTTGATCAGCTTGGCGATCTTCTCTTCGTCACCACCGTGATGCGACAGCGGGTGGTGCGCGTCCGAGACGTCGATCTCCGGGTAGGCTCGGTTGCTGGTCTCGTGCGCGACCATGAAGGTGATGATGCGTGTCAGATCCGCCTGGTACGCGAGCACCTGCAGGTCGTACATCAGCTTCGCGTGCGCCTCGAACGTCGCAGGAATGCCCGGCGGCTGCTCCAGCGCCACCGAGAGGTCGGTCAGGCCCTGCTGCTCGGCCAACCGGATCCGGCGCTCGACGTCGCGGATCGCCTCGAGATACTCGTCCATCTTGAGACGGTCCCGACCTCCAAGCCGGCCCTGAAGCCGCGCGATCTTGTCACCGACCGCATCCAGAATCGTGCTGTCTTCCTCCATGCGCGCGCGTCGTGCGGCGGCGTCGGTGGTGCCGCTCCCGCCGAAGAGGCGCTCGAAGACGACGCGCGGGTTGCTCTCCATCGGCAGCGGCGTCGTCTCGCTCAGCCAGTTGAGCGTGTTGGCGTAGACGCAGCTGTACCCGGGGTCGCACGCCCCGAGCGGCTCCTTCGAGTCGAGCGACAGCTCGAGTGACGCGAGCTGCGTCTCCTGGGCCAGCTCGCGCGCCGCGATCTGATCCATCGAGATGCCCGCGCGTATGTCCGCGCCGGCAGTCTTCTTCGGATGGACGCCCGTCAGAAACGCTCCGGCGGCGCGCGCGTGATCGCCGGCCCCTTCACCCGGCAGCGCGTCGCCATGCTTGTTGGCGAGACCGCTGACCACGGTGAGCTGATTGCGATACGGCTCCATGGACTGCATCACCGGCTTCATCGCGAAGCCGGTCCCGGTCTTGTCGGGTGTCCACTGGTCCATGACGATGCCGTTCGGCACGTAGACGAGGCCGAGCCGTCTGACGGGCGCGGCTGCCGACAGGCGAAGCGGTGTGAACGCCGGCACCATGCCATCGAGCAGCGGCAACGCGAGCGTCGCGCCGACGCCGCGCAGAAAGGTCCGTCGTGGCACATGCGTCTTGGTGATGATCATCAGTCTCGGGCCTTCCTCATCTGGAACGGCGCGCTGTCGACGATACCGAGAATCAGCGACGACCAGCGATAGTCGTCCCCCTCGGCCTCTGTCACGATGCGTCGGATGGACGGGTGGTCGTAATACTCGACCCCGCGGCCAAGCGCGTAGGTCATCAGCTTCTCGGTGACGGTCCCGACGAAGTCCTCGCGATTTCGCAGCAGCATCTCGCGAACGCTGGACGGACCATCGAGCTCGGTGCCGTCGGGGAGCGTCCCCGACGTGTCCTCCACCGAGAGCGAGCGGTAGCCACCGACCGCGTCGAAGCTCTCGAGGGCGAAGCCGAGGGGATCCATCCGAACGTGACAACTGGCGCAGACCGGGTCGGTGCGGTGCCGCTCCATCCGCTCACGGACCGAACGCGGGCGGCTCTCGGGGTTCGACGGGTCGGCGACTGAATCTGAATCCTCGAGCCCGGGGACATCGGCCGGCGGTGGCGGCGGGGGCGCCCCGAGCAGATTCTCCAGCACCCAGACGCCGCGCTTCACCGGTGACGTCCGATTGGCATACGACGTCGCCGTCAACACGCTGCCGTGGCCGAGAATCCCGCGACGCGTGTCGTCGGGCAGCGTCACGCGGCGGAAGTGGTTCCCCGTCACGTCGGGGATGCCGTAGTGCCGCGCCAACCGCTCGTTGACGAAGGTGTAGTCCGAGGTCAGCACCTCGAGCACGCTGCGATCCTCACGGACCTGGCTCGTGAACCACAGCTCGGTTTCACGCTGAAACGCCTCGCGCAGGTTGCCGTCGAACTCGGGGAACGCAATCGGGTCCGGCTTGACGAGCCGCATGTTCCGCAAGAACAGCCATTGGCCCGCGAAGTTGTCGACCAGGGCGTCGGCCTTGGGATCGGCCAGCATCCGCTGCACTTGCGCTTCGAGCACGCCGGCCCCGCGCAACGCGCCGCGCGCGGCCACGTCCAGCAGCTCGTCGTCCGGAATGCTGCTCCAGAGGAAGAACGACAGACGCGACGCCAGCTCCAGGTCTGACACCTGGTAGGGCGTGCCCGGCTCCGCGCCGGCTGGATCGGTTTCGACACGAAATAGGAACTCGGGATCGACCAGGATGCCACGCAGCGCGAACTCGATGCCCGACTCGAAACTGCCCTTCGCCCGTCCGACCTCGTAGAACGCCATCAACGTCGAGACGTCGTCGTCGGTGACCGGGCGCCGGAAAGCGCGCCGCGCGAGGGTGCCGAGAATGTCCTCGGCGCAGGTGGCTTCGCTTGCCGAGCCCTCGGGCATGCAGGTGAAGATGCGCTGCCGGCTCGGCGTGCCGGTCTCATCCGACGGCCCGGTCGGATCGAACGGCCCTTCGATCTCCACGCGCCAGACCGCCATCGGGGCATCCCGGTCGCCGGCGTAGTGATACGTCTCCGCCGCGCTGACGGGCTCGAGCACGCCCTCGGCGATGGCACTCGTCCGCAGGAACGAGAGCGCCACCTCGCGACTCCCCGCCGTCACCGGCAGGCGGAGGTGGAGGTCGGCGTCGGCGTCCCGCTCGTACGGTGTCAGGTTGAAGACCGCGCTCCACGCCTCGCGCTGGCCATCGGCGCCGACCTCGAACTCGGCGACGCGGGCCCGATCGAGTCTCACTTCGAGCCGGTTGCGCCGTTGTAGCCCCTTGATGGCATCGCCGTGCGTCCGTTCGAGCGTGATGCGGATCTCGTACTCCCCGTCCACAGGGAAGTAGTGACGCGTGGCGAGCCCGCCGCGCGTACCGAACGGCTGGAGCTCGCTCATCCGTGCGTGCTGCAGAAGCACCGGAGAGGTGGCGTAGGTCGCGGTCGTGGCGCGGATCGACGGCTGGCCCACGGCCAGCTCCGCGATCTTGCCGGCGGCGAGCATGTAGCGCTCGAGCAGCGACGGCGACAGGGACAGCACATCCGCGATGTTGTCGAAGCCGTAGCTCAGATCGTCGGCCGGCAACAGCTCGCGGCCATCGATGTCGAGCGCAAGCAGGTCACGGACGGCGTTCGTGTACTCCGTCCGATTCAGCCGGTGGATCGTCTCGATGCCGGGGTTCGGCGCCGCCGTGGCGGCGCGGTCGAGCTCCGACTCCAACCACCCCGAGAGCGCGGTGTAGGTCGTCTCATCGGGCCTGGGACGCGGGCGTGGCGGCATCTCGCGCGTGCGGAGCTTGCGCACCACCTTTTCCCACACTTCCGCATTCCGGCCGACGTGTTCGACCTCGAGCGACTCGAGCGTCAACCCGGCGGTCTGCAGGCGGTCGCTGTGGCAAGTGACGCAGTACTGGTCGAGCACCGCGCGGTACTCGGACGCCGGCGCGACGGCCCCCTGAGCTGACACTCTCGCCTGGCCGACCAGGCAGACGGCCGCCACACAGCTTCCAACGACGGCAGGTCTGATAACGCTAAGCATGCCCCTACAGCGTGAATTATATGGCCTTGGCCGCCGTTTCGGTCTAGGGAACTCGTGTCCGGCCCGTCGGCGGACGCCGCGCGCCGGGCGCGCGCGCGCCGCCTGTGACGAGGGGTCCGGGACCGGGGACCAGGCGGTGTGGAACGGGCATCGCAACGCGGATATGATCGCTCGAAGTGTCACTGCCTGTGCGAGTTTCAGTCGGCGTCTGCGCCCTGCTGCTGGTCGCCGGCGTGGCGACCGCGCAGTCGCGTGACGCCCCGATTCCGCACGATGTCGGCCAGAGCGTCACGCCGGCCTTCGAGGGCTGGTTTCCGAACGCTGACGGCACGTTCAGCCTGTCGTTTGGCTACATGAACCGTAACTTCAAGGAAACCCTCGACATCCCGATCGGCCCGGGCAACGCGTTCGATTTCGGGCCGGCCGACCAGGGCCAACCGACGCATTTCCTCGCGCGGCGCCACGCCGGCGTCTTCACGGTCGAGGTGCCCGCTGACTTCGGCGATCGCCAGTTGACATGGACGCTGGCCAGCGGCGGCGAGACGATTGCCATTCCCGGCCATCTCCGGCCCGAATGGGAAATCGATGCGCTGCACGAGATCACGAGCGGCAATCGGCCACCGATGTTGAAGTTCGACCCCGATGCCGAGGCGACACAGGGACCGTGCGGCGCGCGTTCGAGGCTGGAAGCCAGCACCGGACGTCCGGTCACACTGGACGTCTGGGCGAGCGACGACGGCATCAAGAAGCGGCAATCGCCGCGTGAGCCGGTGCTTGGCGTCGCGTGGAGCAAGTATCGCGGACCTGGGGACGTCGAGCTGGGTCAGGCGCGCCCGCAGATCGATGCCCATGGCCAAGCGACGACGACGGCCACGTTCAGCGAGCCGGGCAGCTATATGCTTCGGGTGCTGGCGTGGGACGACTCCGGTCCACAGGGTCAAATCATGGCCGGCGGGTTCCAATGCTGCTGGACCAACGGGTTTGTCGAGATCACGGTGAGGTGAGGAACCAGATGACGACGACGAAGATGTTCACCATCGGCACACTTGGCATGCTGCTCGCCACGGCCGCGACGACCGCGCCGGCTGGGGCGCAGACGACCGACGACGTCACGTTCGCGAAGGACGTCGCGCCCATCCTGCAGCGGAGCTGTCAGACCTGCCATCGGACCGGGAGCATGGCGCCGATGTCGCTCGTCACCTACCAGGAGGTGCGGCCCTGGGCGCGCGCGATCAAGGAGAAGGTCGCCAACCGCATCATGCCGCCGTGGCATCTGGACAAGACCGTTGGCATTCGCGACTTCAAGAACGACATCTCGTTGAGCGACGCCGAGATCGATGCGGTCGTTCGCTGGGTCGACGCCGGCGCGCCGCTCGGGAATCCCGCCGATATGCCACCGCCGATCGATTGGCCCGACGGCGACGTCTGGCACCTCGGCGAGGAGCAGGGGTACGGCGAGCCCGATCTGGTCGTCCGTTCGACACCCTGGACGCAGTCAGCGGAGGGACAGGACCAGTGGTATCAGCCGGTCGTCGATACCGGTCTGACGGAGGACCGCTGGGTCCGCGCCCTCGAAGTGCGTCCCTCCCTTGAAGGCCGGCCAATCGTCCACCATGTCGTGACCTATCTCATCCAGGACGAGAACGACGACGATTTCGAGGCGGCGGTCGACGTGCCCGGCAGCGGCTCGTACTTCACCGAGTTCGCGGTCGGCAAGATCGGAGATGTTTTCCGCGAGAACACAGGCAAGCTGCTGAAGGCCGACTCGCAGATTCGCTTCGACATCCACTACCACTCGGTCGGCGAGGAGATCAGCGATTCCAGCGAGGTCGGGATCTGGTTCTACCCCGAGGGCTACGTGCCGAAGTATCGCGTCTACCCCCAGGCGATGGGCGTGCGCCAGTCGATGGCCACCCTCGACATCCCGCCAGGCGAGGTGACCGAGCACGAGGCGTTCGTTCCGCTGCGGTTGCCGGCGCGGCTCGAAAACTTCCAGCCCCACATGCACATCCGCGGCAAGGCGATGTCGATGGAAGCGATCTATCCGGACGGCCGGACGGAGATGCTGAACTACGTCGACCGCTTCGACTTCAACTGGCACGTGAACTACGTCTACACCGACGACTCCGCGCCGGTGCTGCCGGCCGGCACGATCATCAAGCTGACGGCCTGGCACGACAACAGCAGCGCGAACCGCGCGAATCCGGACCCGTCGCAGTGGGTGGGCTGGGGCCAGCGCAGCTATGACGACATGTATCACGCCCATGTCAACGTCGTGTATCTGACGGACGAGGACTACGACCAGATCGTCGAAGCGCGCAAGGCGACCACGGACAACGACGAGTGAGGCGCATCGCGCTCCTCGTGTCGCTGCTGATGGGCGCCGCGGCGTCGGGTCTCGCCCAGACCGGCGCCACGAACGGCGAGTGGCGCTCCTATGGCGGCGGGTAGCACCCGCTACGCGCCCCTCGATCAGATTGCCCGCGACAACGTCGGCGACCTCGAGAACCACCCGGCGCTGGAAGGCCTCGACATCCCGCCGACCGGCAAGGCCGAGCGCGGGGGGATCCTCGTGACGAAGACGCTCGTGTTCGCGGGCGAAGGGTCAGGCCTCTTCGCGGCGCCGCGCGATACCGGCGGGCCGATGTTTCGCGCCCACGATAAGCTGACCGGTGAGGTCATCGCGGAGCTCGAGCTGCCGGCGAATCAGAGTGGGCTGCCGATGAGTTATCTCGTCGACGGAAAGCAGTACATCGTTGTCGCGGTCGGCGCGCGGAATCACCCGGCCGAGTTGGTCGCGCTGTCGCTTCCTTGATCCCAGGCCCGGGCCGTGAGGCCCGCAGGTAAGGAGTACACACATGACATTCCGTCTTCTCGCCCGTGTGACCGTCCTCGCGGCGGCAGCCGTGCTCGCCACGACCGGACTTGCATTGGCGCAAGCGCCTGCCACATTCACGAAGGACGTCGCCCCGATTTTGTTCGACAACTGCGTGAGCTGCCATCGACCTGGCGAGGTGGCCCCGATGCCGCTGCGCTCGTACGACGAGGTCAGACCGTGGGCGCGCGCGATCAAGGACAAGGTCTTGACGGGCGAGATGCCGCCCTGGTTTCCCGACCCGGACTTCGGGTCGTTCAAGGACGATGCGCGGTTGACCGAGCGGGAGATCGACACGATCGCACGGTGGGTCGACTCAGGCGCGCCGCAGGGCGATCTGGCCGACCTTCCGGATCTGCCCGCCTTCACCGACGGCTGGGTTCTCGGTGAGCCGGACCACATCCTGACGCTCCCGGAGGTCACCGTCCCCGCGGAGGGCAACGACTACTATCCCGACCTTTCGTTGACCGTTGATTTAACCGAGAAGCGATGGATCCGCGCGATCGAGGTCCGGCCCAGCAATCGGGAAGTCACCCATCACCAGGTGATCTTCACCACGGGCCAGGGCGAGCGCGGCGCGAGCGGGTTCTTCGACGTCCTGGCCGTCTGGTCGGTCGGGACCAACCCGCACGAGTTCCCGGAAGGCATGGGCCGCTGGGTGTAGCCGGAACAGGAGCTGACCATCAACGCGCACTACCACCCGAGCGGCGAGGTGCAAACCGACCAGACGCGCATCGCGCTGTACTTCGGCGAGGGCGAGATGCAGAAGGAAGTCGTCGCCGCGCTGGCCGGCACGATGAGCTTCGAGATCCCGGCGCACGCGGAGAATCATGAGCTCCGCTCGTCCTACATCATCGATCAGGACGTGAGCGCGATCTCGTATTTCCCGCACATGCACGTGCGCGGGAAGGACATGAAGCTGGTGGCGAACTACCCGAACGGCGAGACAGCGACGCTCATCAGCGTGCCGGAATACGACTTCGACTGGCAGCTCTTCTACTACCCCGACCGCCGCATTGCGCTCCCTGCGGGCACACGGCTCGACATCGTCGCGCACTACGACAACTCGGCGGCGAACCCGAACAACCCGGACCCCGACAAGGCCGTCGGCTTTGGCTTGCAGACGACCGACGAGATGATGTTCACCGTGCTCGAGTTCTACCCCGATGAGGGCGTCAGCCCGACACCGGCCACCGATGAGATGCGTCGCGACGCACTGATCGCGTCGCTGCCAGGGGCATCCGCCTACCGCGTCGACCTGCAGATGATGGGGCAGGCGTTGCCGACCGCCCTGCATCTGCCGAGGGACGGCGAGGGCACGTGGTATATCCCGATCCGCGGCAATCTCATGACCATGCCGGCGGAGAACATCACGTGGGATGGCAACGCGTACCGCTTCGACATGCAACTCCGCCTGGGACCGATGGGAGGCGATTTCGTCGTTGCGGGCACGGTTGCCGACGACGGCGCGATCCAGGGCGAGTTCGAAGGGGACGGGATGGTGCCGTTCTCGGCGTTCGAGGGAATGCTGGCCGGCGACAACTAGACATCGCTAGCCGGGGCCGAGGAGAGTGTCGGCGCGGCGGCGGCGGACGTCGCGAACCGTCGTCAGCGGTTGACCGTGACGGTCACGTCCTGGTGCGACGCGAGCGGTGCGGGGCCGCGACTGCACGAGGCGCCCACCCGCACGCCGCGACGACCGCCAGGCACACCGTCAACCCCCGCGCCCGCATGCCACATCTTACATCCGCATCGACGGCGCCCAGCCCGATCGGCCATGCGCCGGTTGAACCCGGAGGGACGCCATGGTACGGTCGGTCGAACCGCCTCTATTTTGAGCGGAGGACTCATGGAAACTCGACCGACGTCCCGGCGTGTTGTGTCGACCGCCGCACTCCTCGCGTTCTTTGTTCTGAGCGTGGCGTGGCTCGGGCCCGCCACGCCCGTCGCAGCACAGGACCGCCTGGCGACCGGTGTGATCGCCGGCCGCGTCACAGCCGACCACGGCGAGATCAGGGCTTTCCGCGTGAAGGCGCGGGATTCGGTACATCGCATCTCGTACACCGTGTACACCGTCGGCGGCCGCTATCAGATCTTCAATCTGCCGCCGAGCACGTACGCCGTGCAGGTGCTCGAAGACGGGTTCAGCTCACCGGTCGAGACCCTCACCGTGGCACCGGGAGGCACTACCACAGCCAACCTCGCGGTGACCGCCGTCGCTACGGCCGCGGTGCAAGGCGCGGGCGCGCGCGGGGCAACAGCGCAGCGGAACTACGGCGGGCGTGCGTCAGACGACCGCGCGGCGGAGCTGGTCGACTTCGACACCCTCTATCCGCCGAGTCCCGCCCGCGATGTCATGCTCCGTTCGTGCTTTGGCTGCCATGGCCCCGCTGGGTTCCACCGTCGCGGTCGCAAGAACGAGGCGGGTTGGCGACACGCGGTCGACCGCATGTTCGACCCGAACGGCCGTGTCGCCAACATGGCTCCAGGGGTGCCGCAGGTGACCTACGACCTGGTTTCTCCGGACGAAAAGGAAAGCATCATTCAATACCTGGCCGAGAATTTTGGGCCGGGCTCCGCGGCGCGCGACCTCGAGCTCGACCCGCTGGTGAGGGACGAGGCGGCGTTGTCGCAGGCGGTCTACATCCAGTACGAGTTGAACCGCGCGCCGCCGCGGCAGCTCTCGAACGGCGTGACGCCGCGTGGAAGCATTCACAGCGTCTGGGCCAGCACGGCTGACCCCGGGGTCATCTGGGTCTCGGGGAACGGGTCGAATGCCATCCTGAAGGTGGACACCCGCGACCCCGACTTCACGACGCGGACGACCGAGTACTGGATCGACAACCCGGACAACATCAACGTGACCCCTCATGGGATCCTCGAGTACCGCGGAAAGGTGTATTGGGTAGAGCTGACCGGCGACCATTTTGGCGAGCTCGACCCATCGACCGGAGCCATGACCCGCTACCCGATGCCAACCACCGGCGCCGGTCCGCATAGCGTCTGGGTCGATTCACGCGGGAACTTCTGGTACACCTACTTCGCCTCGTCGGGCAAAATCGCCCGATTCGAGCTCGCCAGCAAGGAATTCACGGAATGGGAGCCACTTGCCGGGTTCAGCGGTTACGGCATCGTCGTCGATCGACAGGACCGGGTCTGGGCGGTCGGGCTGCATACCCCGACCATCTTCATGTACAACCAGGAGACGGCCGAGTGGACGTCGTATCCGATGTCGAACCCCGCGCGTAGGCCGACGATCGATTCGAACGGCAAGGTGTGGGCCGCGCACTACTTTGGCAACGCAATCTCCCGCGTCGACCCGGTGACCGGGGAGGTCACGGAGTACGAGCTGCCGTTGAAAGATGGCAACCCGTACGACCTGTGGCCGGATGAGGATGACAACCTCTGGGTAGAGAACGGAATCTACAACTCGCTCGTGAAGTTCGACCAGCGGACCCGGAAGTTCACCTACTTCCCGTTCCCGGAGTACCGCGCACACACGCCGAAGCTCGACCGCGACGCGGACGGGACCCTCTGGTTCACGCTCCGGACCGACGCGGGACCCGGCATCGCCGCACTCAAACCACGCGGCAACGTGCCGGCGGGGAACACGGCCGCGCAGTAGGTGGTCGTGGGGACGCCCGAGGGCTTAAGGCTCAGGGCTTAGGGCTCAAGGTGGCCGACGAACGCACAGACCACCGGAGCCGAGGACGCGCGTTCCCTATCATCGCGGCGGTGTGGGTGACGGTCGCGCTGTCGGTGCTGGCCAGGCTGACTGCCGACGTGGCCGCCCAGCGGGAACCCCCAACGGCGACCGCGACCGGCGAGTGGCCCGCCTACGGCGGTGACCTCGCCCACACGCGCTACTCCCCGCTCGACCACATCGACGCGACCAACTTCGCCGAGCTCGAGGTTGCATGGCGTTTCAAGACCGACAACCCCTGGGGTTCCGGCTCATGGCGCTCGATGCCACAACTGGGCTGCGTGTGCCCGGCTTCGGGACCGACGGCCGCATCGATTTGAAGGCGGCCGCGGTGTACGGCGAGGGCCGGCGCATCGATCCGGTAAGCGGTGAGATCGGCCTACACGCCACACCGACCGTCGCGCGGGACGTGGTGATCGTCGGCGGCGCGTTCGCGGATGCCCCGGCGCCCCGGACGCACAACAACACGAAGGGACTGGTCCAGGCGTTCGATGTGCGGACCGGCGAGCGACTGTGGACGTTTCGAACGGTTCCGGGGCCGGGCGAGGTCGGCCACGAGACGTGGGTCAACGATTCCTTGGGTGTCAACGGGAACAACGGCGTCTGGACGCAGATCTCGGTCGACGCCGATCTCGGCATCGTCTATCTACCGGTCGAGACACCCACTGGCGACTACTACGGCGGCCACCGGCCGGGTGACAACCTCTTCGGCGAGAGCCTGGTCGCCGTCGACCTGCGGACCGGCGAGCGCCTGTGGCACTTCCAGTTCGTCCACCACCCGCTCTGGGGTTTCGACATGGCGTGTCCCCCGATCCTCGCGGACATCACCGTCGATGGCCGCGAGATCAAGGCGGTTGCGGTACCGAGCAAGCAGGCCTTCCTCTACGTCTTCGACCGGGTCACGGGCGAGCCCGTCTGGCCGATCGAAGAGCGGCCGGTGCCCCAGGGTGACGTCCCTGGTGAGTGGTACGCGCCGACGCAGCCGTTCCCACCGAAGCCGCCGCCCTACGACAAACAGGGCTCGTCACTCGACGACCTGATCGACTTCACGCCCAAGCTGCGGGCGGAGGCCGAGGCGGTCGTGTCGCGCTACAAGCTGGGTCCGATCTTCACGCCGCCAGTCGTCAGCCGCGAGGGGGGTCCGATCGCCACGCTCGGGCTCGGGAGCGGTGGCACGAACTGGCCAGGCGGGGTTCACGACCCGGAGACCCACGTCGCCTACGTCCCGTCGCGCACCGCTTTCTACTCATGGGAGCTGATACCTCCCCCCAGCGGCGACGTGTCGGACATGCGCTATGTCAAAGGCACGCCGATGCACGGGGTCGGTCATGGCGGACTGCGTGATCTGAACGTGCGGGGTCTACCGCTGTCGAAGCCGCCGTACGGCCGGCTCTCGGCGATCGACCTCGATCGCGGGGAGATCATCTGGCAGACGCCACATGGCGAGACACCGGACCGCGTGCGTCTTCACCCGGCACTTGCTGGCCTCGACCTCCCGCGCACGGGCGAGCTCTGCGCCGGACTCGTCGGACCGCTGGTGACCAAGACGCTCGTCATCATGGGTGAGTGCAGCTATCACGCGACTGCCGCCGGGCAACGGGGCGCCATGCTCCGCGCTTACGACAAGGCGACCGGTGTGGATGTTGGCGAGGTCTTCATGCCCGCGCCCCAGTCAGGGTCGCCAATGACGTACCTGCTTGACGGCCGGCAATACATCGTGGTGGCGATCAGCGGCGGGGCGTACTCGGGTGAGTACGTCGCGTTCGCGCTCCCCACCTCGGTGTAGAGCTGGGACGTCGGGTCGGATACTGGCCGCCCTCCGTCGTGGCCAGCGTAAGACCTCCGACCCCGTTACCTCCGCTCCGTGGGATCCCGGCCGTCTCTCGGAGCGCCGGTGCCAGACGACCCGAGAAACAGCTTGCTCCCATCGGCGAACGTGACGTCCCTGCCGTTTGCCTTTTGCGATCCGTCCTTCGCTCGAAATCCCTGGACGTAGATTTCGGTGCCAGCGAGCAAGGACTCTTTCGTGAATCCTCTCCTCAGTAGACTGGTCGGCGGACCCCCTTCAATCATCCAGCGTGCCTGTGCGCCGTCCGGCTGGGCCACGTCGATGTGGATCCACGTATGCGGATTCACCCATTCCATCCTGACGACCGTGCCGCTCAGCTCGATCGGGCTGGCCGCGTCGAATTCCGCCGCGAATGCGTGATGCGCCCACACCGGGGCGACGGCAACACCCACGAGCAAACCGACGCCGACACCCACGAACACTGACGTTGTTCGCATTGCACTTGCCTCCCGCGTTCGAATCCACATGGCTCTCGTGTCAAGGGTTCAGCGGCCGCTCGTGTTCGTCTCTTCCCAGGTCTTCAGCAGTTCCCGCTTTTCCTGCAGCTCTCTCTCACGTATCGCCGCCTCGCGAGCGGCTTCGTCCAACGCCCACTGCCGATCACTGCGCGCGCCTCGGATCGCATTCACCATGCCGTAGTTGTGTTCATGACACGCATACTCGAAGAGCCGATCTTGATTACCTGCGGCCGCCCACGGATCGAGCGTGAAATAGTTGACCGTGCTCCACGGTCTCACGAACACGCTGGGATCTTCGACCGTGTACCGGTACTCGAGCGTCTCCGCGTCGATCCGCGTGAAGCGTTCGGTCAGCTGGAATGTCTCTCCGGTTCCCGGGTAATAGTGGACGTGAGCCGACCCCCCAAACGGCCCCCCGTGAGCCGGAACCACGTTCTCGACGGTGTTCTTGAAGTTCGCCGTCTCGACCACCAGGGTCTCGCCGTCCCACCGGCCGCGCGAATCTCCGTTCCATTGGCGGATGGCTGTACCCAGAGGGGCCCGCGCGTCCTCGCTCACTGGGATAATCCGCACATACCCGTAGGGCATCACGATGCTCACGTACCCCGGTGTCTGCACGATCTCCTTGAGCGGCTGCTGACCACTCCCCAGCATTTCGCCCGGTAGCCCGTTACGGGTGATGCATCGCTCCGACAGTCCACGGTCCTCCCAGTCGTCGGCCTGGCTGCGCACGCTGCGCGCCTGTTCTCGAGCCTCCCAGATCATCAGCGCTTCGCGGGTCAAGGGCGGCATCCGCCCATCCGGCGGATCCACGATCTGTGACGTGCGCAGGGAGAGCTTTGGCGACGTGGGGTCGGCGCTCCAGAAGGCGTTGTACTCGGCGCCGGCAATCCGGAAGCCCGGCCGGCCATCGTCCGTGGCGTCGGACCGCGCGTAGCGTCTCACGTCCTGTTGCACGAGCTCGGCTGCGATGGCGTCGTCGTCGTCATCACTCACGACGCGCCGTAGCCCGAGTCGCTCCCGTTCGGCGACTTCTTCCGGCGTCATGAATTCCCGCGTACCGAACTCAGCCGGGCGCTCGAACGGTGTATACGTCCGCGTGTCCCACATGCCCTGTAGATCAGGATCGCCCCATGGGGTACGCGGCGACGCGGCGTCGGCCTGCCGCTGGGCAGGAGCTTGACCCGCGCTCGGTACCGACGCCAGAGAGATCACCGCGATCACGACGACCGGCAGGCCTGCCGTCGTTGACAATCGATACCTCATCGTGAACCTCCCCCACTGCCTGAGCCTTGGACGAGGCCCCCGTAGACATACTCCTCGGCGACGTCCACGCACTTGAACTCCAGCAATCGCACGTCCTCCTCGATGCGACGATACAGGGGCATACGCATGCTCCATGGCCTCGTAAAGACGTTCGAGTCTTCGATGGTGGCCTCGTACATGAGGTGGTAAGGGCTGATGGGGGTGTAGCGCTCGACGACGTGAAGCGCGTCGCTGTGGTAGTTGCCTGCGCGGTCGAACCACGCTAGGCCGTTGAAACCCCTCACGTCGACAACCAGCGTATCCCCTTCCCAGCGACCGTTTGACCACCCCATCCAGCTATCGACGGGAGCTGTCGTGGGCCGGCCCAGGGGAATGGTGCGATTGGCGCTCGCGAACTGATAGGCGATGACGACCTTCTCCGTGCTCTGAATGATCTGAAACGGATAGGGGAGATACGTGGCGCGTGGCACACCGGGCAGATAACACTTGGCTTCAGGGTCGCCCACCGTGTTCACGTTGTCGTGATCGACGGTCAACCGATTCTCGAAGTTCTCACGCTTTTTCGCCAGCGCCTCCGGTCGGTACGGGATCTCGGTACCGACCACCACGCCCTGCCCCCCCGGCTGCGCGCCCCACACGCCGAGGCGCTCAACAAGCGGTCCCGATTGCACACCATGGTCCTGCACGTCCCAGTTGGCCGTGACGAAGGCCTGCCAGATGCCCGTGAGGTCTGGGTTCGACGTCCCGGGCAACCGTGGTGCGCGATAGGCCTCGGTCTGTCCAATGGTCGTTTCCACCGACAGCGACAGGCCTGCGACCACGGCGGCCAGGACGGTTGCCGCCGCAACCATCCAGCCTCTGACCCTATGCGAGTTGCCCATTCTGAGACCACCTCCTCGACAGCCCAGCGAAGGTGTCGCGACGCTCCGCGCGCGCGGCCTGCTGACTGTACGTAGGGCAGGGCTTTAGCCCTGCCGGCGGTCGCGGGACTAAAGTCCCGCGCTACGTACGTCCATCACTACACCACGGCCTCACGCCAAGACACCCTGCACCACCTCCCCGTGGACGTCGGTCAGACGGAAGTTTCGGCCTTGGTATGGGAACGTCAGCTTCGTGTGGTCGATACCGAGCAGGTGCAGCATGGTCGCGTGCAGGTCGTGGATGTGCACCGGGTCCTTGACGATGTTGAAGGCGAAGTCGTCGGTTTCGCCATACGTGGTGCCGTGTTTGACGCCGCCCCCCGCCATCCAGATCGTGAAGGCCCGTGGATGGTGGTCGCGCCCAAACGTCTCCTCGGTGAGCCTGCCCTGGCAGAAGATCGTGCGCCCGAACTCACCACCCCAGACGACCAGCGTCTCGTCCAGCAGCCCCCGTTCTTTCAAGTCCTGGATCAACGCCGCTTGCGGCTGGTCGACGTCCTTCGCCTGCACTTGGATGCGTTTCGGGAGTTGGGTGTGCATGTCCCACCCCCGGTGGAAGAGCTCGATGAAGCGCACGTCCCGTTCCGCCAGCCGTCGCGCGAGCAGGCAGTTGGCGGCGAATGTCCCGGGCGTTTTCGAATCGGGGCCGTACCGCTCGAACACGGAGTCCGGCTCGTCGGACAGGTCGGTCAGCTCCGGCACGGAGGCCTGCATGCGATAGGCCATCTCGTACTGAGCGATACGCGTGCTCGTCTCCGGATCGCCGAACGCCTCGCGGTCCTGCCGATTGAGCGCCCCCAAGTCGTCGAGAAAGCGACGCCGACCGCTCCGGTCGATTCCGGGAGGATTCGACAGATACAAGACGGGATCTCCAGTGGAGAGAAACTTGACACCCTGATGCTCGCTTGGGAGAAACCCGCTGCCCCACAGCCGATCGTACACCGGGTTGCCACCACGATTCGAGACCATGGCGACAAAGGTCGGCAAGTCGTCATTCATGCTCCCGAGCCCGTAGGAGAGCCAGGCGCCGATGCTGGGCCTGCCCGCCAGTTGGGCGCCCGTTTGGAAGAAGGTCATGCCGGGGTCGTGATTGATCGCCTCGGTGTGCATCGTCTTGATGAAGCAGAGCTCGTCGGCCACCTTGGCGGTGTGCGGCATCAGCTCACTGATCCACGCGCCCGACTCGCCATGCTGGGCAAACGCGACCCGTGGCGGGACGATGGGGAAGGTCGCTTGCGACGCCGTCATCGCGGTCAGGCGCTCCGTCCCGCGGATCGACTCCGGCAGGTCGGTCCCGCGAAGCTCCTCGAGCTTGGGCTTGTGCTCCCACAGCTCATGCTGCGACGGCGCGCCTCCTTGGAACAGATAGATGACCCGTTTGGCTTTGGGTGCGAAATGCGGCAGCCCCGGCAGCGCGCCCGACGCCGCCGGCTGCCCGCCAGCGCCGCCCGCGAGCGACCGAGCACCGCCGGGCGCCTGGGCCAGGAGATCCCCGTGCACCAGCGTCGCGAACGCCGCCGCACCGATCCCGGTGCTCGAAAGCTCCAGAAAACGGCGCCGGGTGAGCAGCAACTGAGGGTCGAGATTCGGATCCATCAGCTATTCCTTCGTAATGGTCCGGTCGAGGTTCAAGATCAGGGTGGCCACCATCGTGTAGGACGCCAACTCCGCGATATCCAGCGTCTCGTCACGCGGGCGCTCCCCCATGCTGACGAGCTCGAGTGCCGCCATCCGGTCCGCCTGGTAGCGATCCAGGTGGTGGTTGAAACTATCGACCAGAACGGCCCGCGCGTCGGGCCGGGGTCGATGCGCTGTCGCCAGGCGGTAGGCGAACGCGACGCGTGCTTCCGGCGTCGTGCCCCCTTCGGTCATCATGCGTTCCGCCAGGGTGCGCGCCGCTTCGACGTACGTGACGTCGTTCATCAGGTTCAAGGCCTGCAGCGGCGTGTTCGTTCGGCCTAGGCGAACGATGCACGTCTCGCGCGTCGACGAATCGAACGCCAGCATCGCAGGCGGCCCCAACGTCCGCTTCCAGTACGTATAGAGGCTGCGGCGATACAGGTCGTCTCCCTGAGACTGCTGGTAGTCCTGGCTGGCCTGGGCCCACAGACCCTCCGGCTGGTACGGCTTCACCGACGGCCCACCGACCTTGGCGACGAGCAACCCGGCGAGCGAGAGTGCCTGGTCGCGGATCATTTGCGCGGGCAGACGAAGGCGCGGTCCCCGAGCCAGCAGGCGATTCTCGGGGTCTTCGTCGAGCAGCGCCGGCGTGATCGTCGACGATTGCCGGTAGGTGGCGCTCGTCACGATCGCCCGTTGCATCGCTTTGACGTCCCAGCCGGAATCGATGAAGGTGGTCGCCAGCCAATCCAGCAGCTCGGGGTGGCTCGGGTACTCCCCCTGCGTCCCGAAGTTCTCGGCCGTCTTGACCAGACCGGTCCCGAAGTACATCTGCCAGAAGCGGTTCACGGTGACGCGGGCAGTAAGCGGGTGCTCGGGACCAACGAGCCAGCGGGCGAACGCCAGCCGGTTGTTCTCTTGATCCTCGGCAACCGGGGGAAGCACCGCCGGGACGCCTGGGCTCACTTGCTCCCCTGGCACGTCGTACGCCCCACGAATCAGCTGAAACGTGTCGCGCCGCGGCTCCATCTCCTCCATCACCATGACGGTCGGGAAGCTGTCCCAGAGCTCCGCGCGCCGGCGTTCGAGGGTGGTGACCAGGCTCCACGCCTCCTGGATGGGCCTCGCCGCGTATTGGTCGAGAAAGCCGAGCCGGAGCTTCTCCGCCTGCCCGGCCGTCCGGCTGGCCGGCGCGATCATCGTGATCTCGGTCAGCGACTCCCCGGTCGCCACGACGGCCGCCTGCTCCGGGGTCAAGACCGCCGTGTAGATGCGGACGTCGTCGATGGTGCCCTGAAAACGAGGCCTCGAATCATTGCCATCGGCGGTCTCGGCGGCGCCCGACTCTTCGGGAGCGGAGCCACTCGCCCCGATGCGTAGCGGCTCCTTCACCCGCATGGGGTTGTTGATGCCGTCGAGCAAGGGCGTGAGCGCTTGCGACTGGCCGTTGATGTAGACCCGGAACCCGGCCGGTATTCTCTTCCCGTCGTAGGTCACGAGCACGTGCTGCCATTCGTTGAGCGGCAGCACATCCCGTGTTTCCACGCGCACCCCATCGTCCGCCCAGCGCTGAGACAGGTTGACCCGGACCTTCCCGTCCACGAGATACAGCCCCCATCCCTGCTCACCCTGGTCGCCGGCCAACGCTCGCGACACGATCACGCCGTTGGGCGCCGTGGAGTTGATCCAGGCGGCCAGCGTGAACGGGTCGTTGTAGCTGAAGTTCGCGATGTCGCCCGCGTCAATGAAACGCTGGCCGTCGAAGCTGGCGGCCGCCCCGACCCGACCGGGCACGAAGTGCGGTTGGCCATCCTCCAATGTGACGTTGACCGGGAACGTGAGCTTCTCCGGTGGCGTGGCGCGCACCCGCAACCCAGCGGTCACCGGTGGGGACACGGTCACCGGCTCTCCGGTGTAGACGCCCGCGATGTCACCGTCGAGCGGGTAGTGGACGAGGAGCTGGTCGCGCAGCACCCAATCGACGCGCCCGGCCGCGGACAGCGAGTCTTCCCAGAGCGCTTGCGCCGCGGCCGCTTCGGTCTCGAGGATCGAAAACGCCTCCCGTGCCTCGCCGAGCTCGGTGTCGAGCTCGCCCAGCTCGGCGTCCTGGTCCGCGGTCGGGGCGGTGACGAGCGGGGGCGAGTTGCCATACTTGAACGCCTTGCCGCGCTCGGGGACGTTGTTGAAATACGCGAAAACCTCGTAGAACTCCTTCTGCGAAATCGGGTCGAACTTGTGGTCGTGGCAACGCGCACAGCCAAGTGTCAAGCCCAGCCACACCGTCGATGTCGTCGCCACGCGATCGACCACGTTCTCGACCAGGAACTCCTCGGGGACGATGCCGCCCTCGCCGTTCTGGCTGTGGTTCCGGTTGAAGGCCGTGGCGATTCTCTGGTCGAGCGTGGCATCGGGGAGCAGGTCCCCGGCGATCTGCTCGACGGTGAACTGATCGAACGGCATGTTGTCGTTGTAGGCGTCGATCACCCAGTCGCGCCACCGCCACATCGACCGCTCGGCGTCGGTCTGATACCCGCTGGAGTCGGCATATCGGCCGCCGTCCAACCACTCGACCGCCATTCGCTCACCGTATCCCGGTGATTCGAGCAGCCGGTCGACGTGCCGCTGGTAGGCGTCGGGGGAGTCGTCGGTGAGGACGGCCGCAATTTGGGCATCCGTCGGTGGCAACCCGATCAGATCGAGCGTGACGCGGCGCATCAACGTGAGAAGGTCAGCCTCGGGCGAGGGCGTGCGTCCCTCTTGCTCGAGCCGGGCGAGAATGAAGTTGTCGATCGGGTTGCGTGCCCACTCGTTGTCGACGACGGGCGGCAACGTGGATCGTTCAGGCGGGACGAACGCCCAGTGCGACTGCCACTCGGCCCCTTGATCGATCCACAGGCGGAGGGTCTCGACCTCGGCGTCGGTCAGCGCGTCGTCGTCGCCCCCTGGCACCACCGAGCTCCCCAAGCCACGCCTGAAGGGCATGCGCACCGACGAGTCGCTGGCGGTAATCCGATGAATCAGCAGGCTGTCTGCCGCGTTCCCGGCGATGACGACCGGGCCACCGAACTCGCCGCGATCGGCAAAGGGCCCTTCCTGCACGTCCAGCCGCAGGCCCCGCTGGCGCGCCTGCTCGTCCGGCCCGTGACAGACAAAACAGTTCTCCGACAGGAGCGGACGCACCTCGCGAGCGAAATCGACCGTGCGTCCGGCGACCGGTGTCCCGGCGACGTCAGCGGCAGCCACCTCGCTCCCCCACTCGGCTCCGGCGTCGATCCATCGACGAACGAGGTCGATCTGATCAGCGGTCAGCGACCGTCCCGACGAAGCCGGCGGCATGCGGCCGATCGCCTCGTCTGTGGTGAGGCGTTGAAAGAGCGGGCTGCCCGCGGCATCGCCCGGCACCACGACCGTCCCGATGAAGTCGCTCGTATCCAGGCGCAGATCGGCCTGACGGGTTGCCTCCGCCGGGCCGTGGCAGGCAACGCAGGCCTCGTTGAGAAGCGGCCGAATATCCCGGTTGAACTCGAGCGGCTCGGCTGCGCCCTGCAACGGTGCAGCGCGGAGGTCACGGAACAGATCGCCGCCAAGGACCAACGCGAGAATGGTGGCGAGCAACAACGAGCGGCGAAGTGTCATCCGCATGTGATGCCTCGGGATGTAGAGCCGTGTGTTTCATCACTCGCCGTGCGGGGACGCAGCACGCGAGCCCTAGAGGAGCCCGTGTGTAGGCCAAGTTTACGTAGATGTGAAGCCGCCATCAACCAAAAGGTTGGGTGGGCGTTTAGCTCATCCTCACCGGCACGCGTTCGCGGGCTCACCTCTCCCCTCCACTACATGTGTTGGCCCAGCCCTGGCTGCAAGCTCGAGCATACAGTGCCGCTGGTGAGCGGTCCGCGATCGGTGCTTTTGTGCCGCGCAAGATGATCGGATAGTCCTGAAGCGTCGGTGGTCCGTGCTCAAACGAGCCGAGCCCTGAGGTCAGCCTCGCAAGGTTCTGGCACGCCGGGCCGAAGCCAAGGTCGCATCCGCGCCCGAGCGCCCCTGCTGCGTCTGCCGGCTCGAGCCGGCGACGATCCTCTCCCGAGCGCGCCAGCGCGATGTGAAGTATGCCGGCTTCGTTGCATGCCCATCCGGACCCACTCCTACAGTACGTCTCCTGCATGTCAGCGAGATACGGACAGGCATACGGTCGCCCCTGGCTGCAGGCCTCCTGCCAAAACGGCACCCACTGGCCGGGATGACGATCGCCCACGCCTTGGACGGCGCTCATGACCGCAAACACTGCCGCCCAGACCAGCATGTGGGCGAGATGACGCTGGCGCGGGCTACGCGAGCCGCCGAACGCCACGCGATCGAACTGGCGGAGCCAACCGGTCGAGGCCACGCGGTCCAGCAGTTGAACAGAGAGGTTCAGCACAGGCACGAGTAGCAGCTTGTCGTAAAAGGTCGGCACACCCGCACGACCAAGAAGCGCATACAGCGCCACGGTGCTGAAACCGTACACCCCGAACATAATGCGCCCCACCTCGCTCCTCGGCGCCGTGGACGGCTCGGTGAACAAGAGATGCATGCCAAGGAACACGGCAATGGGGATATACGAGTCGTAGAAAAAATGGTTCCTCTCAGGGATCGGTGCAGCTTTGGCCGGTTCCATGGCTAATAAGTCAAGCATTGTCATCGACTTACGTGGCTGGAGAACACCGTCTGTATCTGGAGAGGAACTGCAGGCTCTCGGAAAGTCCGGCCCACGGTACACGGCGGAAATCGCGAGGGGCCTGCCAGTGCCAAGGGGCTGAACAGTCAGCGAGGGTTCGGCCCAGCGGTAAAACGTCGGCGAAAGTCCAGGCCGCGTTCCACGAGTGTTCATGGTTCGTCGCCCTGTAAATGCCAGCGCCTCAGCACCTTGAGGTGGGACCGGCTGCCGTCGAGCAGGCCCCCCACCAAAAGCGGGGCCCGCGCAGGCGGCCGTCGACTGAGCGATAGACGACTTCACCGCTGATTCGCGGGCACGAACACATCCGCAGCCTCTTTCCACGGCGTGGCTGACCTGCTGGGGGCTGAATCGTGCACACATTTGTGTGAGGAACCGAAAAAATAGACGCCCGTCGCGGCAAAGTACAGGAGCCCGAACGCGTAGGCGGCCATCACGGAGGACATCGTCATGGATGCCACGCCGAAGAGGTACTGCCCTGGCAGCGCGACCAGGAACAACACTAGGTACGCGTGTGGTGGAAAGAACTGTGTGGTCGCGATGTCCTGGCCCCACGTGAGGTCGCTGGTACCGGTGAGAATCAACGCGAGCGAGACAACGGCGAGCGCGAACGACGAGGGATTGAAGATGTGGACTTGTCGTCCCTGCTTGTTCCACCGGATCAGCTCTTTGGCCGCGAAGCCCAGCGCGACCAGAAGAAACTGCAGGTAAAACCAATCGTCCGCGAACCAGAGGAACAGGTTGATGCTGAGGATGACAGGGAATGGGCCGAACCCAAGGGTGTACCTATCGCGTCGCGACCAGCACAGCAGCATGTCGAACGCGTAGGCGAAGACCAGCTGAGCAGCGATGAGAAGGGCCGAGTCGTAGACCGGACGCCAGTACCAGCCCCAATACAGCAGGAAGACGACCTGCGCGCTGGCTTGTATGTAGTGCTGCTTTCGAAGGACGACCTCGAGTGTCAGTGTTCGGCCCGTATGTTGAGCCAGCCCGAACACGGCGACGCTCCAGGCGAGCAGCAAGACGCCGGCGCCGAGAAACGACCGCTGAACCCCCGGGTTCTGCCCGACGGCGTCAACGAAGACGAAGGCGGTGAGACCGAGTGCGAAGAACCCAACCAGACAGAAGCCTCTCAACGGCGAGAGGTAGACTGCTCCGCCTGACTTCGCGCTCAAACCCTGTCAACCGACCGTGGCCAACCTAGCAGCTAGCGCGGAGGATCCGCGGTGTCTACACCGGGTCGTGCCAGTTCGTAGGGTGCCCCAGTGCCAGACGACCCCAGAAACAGCTTGGTCCCGTCGACAAACGTGACGTCACGACCGTTCGCCCGGTTGGTTCCATCCTTCGCCTGATACCCATCGACCTTGACGTCGGTTCCGGGCAGGAGCGAGTCCCTCGTGAAGCCCCGCCTGAACAGAACGTTCGGAGTACCAGCTTCGAACGCCCACGTCTCCACGGTGCCGTCATCCCGCGTCACGTCAAGGTGGATCCAGACGTGAGGATTGATCCACTCGACTTCGGTGACCGTGCCACTGAACTCGACCGGTTTGTCCGCGTCGAATTCGGCCGCGAACGCGTGATGCGCTGTGACAGGCACCGCGGTTCCCGCCATCCACGCACAGATCCCTGCGACCCCAATCAGGGCCCCAAGCACGTGATTCGCTCTCATGGGTGTTGCCTCCCTCTTGTCTGACGGCGCACCTACCTTCGATACCACTCGTGTAGGAGATCGCCAGGCGGAACCTTGCGAGTGATTTCCACGATCATGGTCTCGCCTTCCCATCGCTTCACTAGCTGCTCCCTCCGCAAGTGCCCATACATGAACTCCTCGGCGAACTCGATGCAGGGATAATCCAGCACCGTGGCACTCGGTTCAAGGCGCCGATACAGCGGCATCGCGATCGTCCACGGGCGGGTAAACGTCTCCGGATCGGTAACCGTCACTTCATACCAGATGGCGTCGGGCGTCATCGGCGAGAACCGCTCTGTGAGCTGCACGTCCTCACCATGAAAGTTTCCGGCCCTGTCGAACCAGGTCTTGCCATTGAAGTACGTCACGTCAACGACCAGCGTGTCCCCTTCCCACCGTCCGACCGAATGCCCCATATAGGTATAGTCCGGGGGCCCGGTGACGTCGTTCAGATGGATGACACGCGCGGCGTTCGAAAAACCGAACGTCATGTGGATCTTGTCCGTGCCCTGGGCGATCTGGAAGGGATAGGGCATATACATCGCGCGCGGAATGCCGGGCAGGTAGCACTTGAGCTCGGGATCGCGGTCGATCCAGTTCTCGGCGTTCTCCTGCTTCATGCGTAGAGCTTGGGGTGTGTAGGGGATCCGACCGTCACCCCCCACGACTCCCAACGACCCGGGCACTCCGGCCGCGGCACCTAGCGCCACCACGGGCGCTGCGGGCACCCTCGCGTACTCGTATGGGTAGACGCCTTCCTGCGTCACCATCCCCGGACGTGCGTCGTGGGCTTCCAGGTCCCAATGCGCTTCGTTGTTGGCCTGCCATACGCCATTGAAGTTTGGCCTGCCGTCGGGCGTTTGCGCCGGACGCGGCGCCTGACCCTGATCTTGGTCTTGGCCTTGCCCGGCCGTACTGGTCACCGCGACCGAGACAACGGCACCCATCGTGGCGGCGACCAGCGCCGCGACAACCGTCGATCCTCTGAACCAGTTTCGCATCATCGCTCCTCACTCCGGCAAGCCATTGACACACGTGGCGGTATCCATGGAGAACGGATCCGGCCCGCGCCCCGCCTCAAACGCCTGCTCATCCACGCGCGCGCCGATGAGCAAGGCCGGGAGACCATAGTTCCCTTCATGGCACCGCGGCTCGTAGTAGATTCGGTTCTCTTCGTCACTTTGACGCTTCAGTTCCTGCCGAACGGTCCACGGCGCCGCCCACACGGTCGGATCATCGATCGTGATCTCGTATTGGAGCGTGTCTGCATCGACACGCGTATACCGTTCGACGAGCAGACGGTTCGCGCCCGACCCTCGGAAGGGAAACTTTGGCGAGAAATTCGTGGTCTCGATGACCAGCGTGTCACCCTCCCAGCGACCACGCGAGTCCCCATGCCGCAGACGGATCTGGCTCGCCGGATGACTCCCGCTCAGGTAGACGACGCGCTGGAACCCCTGGCCCTGCCCAGTGTCATAGCCGATCGCGATCGCATCCTCGCCCTGGACGATGCGGCGGAACCCGTTGAAATCGGGTGTGCGACCTGACATGCACCGGTCGCCCGAGCTCTGATCCTCCGGGCCAAAGTGGCGGTTCATGCGAGACGTGTTGTAGAACGGCGCGACATCGAATCTGCGCGCAGACGGTGGCCCGTACTCCCCGCCGGAGCAGCCTGGCGCTTCCCTCTGGCAGGTCTCCGTGTTTCGCAGGAGCATCAGACGCCACTCTCGCTGTAGTTCGTTCTGCCGCTGGGCTTCCGGGGTGAGGGCGGGAATCCTCCCGTTGGGCGGATCGACGACAAGCGACGTACGTGGGCCAGCCGGCTTCGCCGAGGTAAAGACGGCATTGTATGCGCCGGCAACGTCCTGCCCTGCGCGGTCCGAGCGCCGGTTGCGCCCCGGGTTGATCATTCGGGCCTGATCCCGTGCGGTTCGCTCTTCCGCCGTGGCGAACTCGCGATCGCCAAGCTCCGGCGCCCGCTCGAAGGGCGTGGCGTACACATCGAGCCAGATGCCTTCCAGGTTGGAGTGGCCCCATGCGGTCGCGCTCGGAGCCTGTCCCGCCACCGACACCGAGGTGAGCTGCACGAGCACCATGGCGCTCGTGATCAGCATCGCCACACCAAGCGACTTGAGCAGTCGTCGCTTCATCTCCATGCCTCCTGAAATCGCCCCTCGTCTACAAGGGGAAATCCACGCTACCGCGCGCCACCGCCGCCCGTGGTGGTGTCCAATGAGAACGGATCAGGACCACGCCCGGCGGCGAATTCCTGCTCGCGAACCCGCGCGCCGATGAACATCGCAGCCAAACCATAGTTCCCTTCGTGGCACCGCGGCTCATAGTAGATCCGATTCTGCTCATCACTTTGACGCTTTAGTTCCTGCCGGACGGTCCACGGCGCCACCCACACGGTCCGGTCCTCAATCGTCAGTTCGTACTCGAGCGTATCCTCGTCGACTTGCGTATACCGTTCGACGAGCTTCCGGTTCTCACCGGAACCGCGGTAGGGGAACTTGGGCGAGAAGTTCGTGGTCTCGATGACCAGCGAATCGCCCTCCCAACGGCCACGTGAGTCTCCGTGCCGGAGACGAATCTGGCTTGCCGGATGGCTTCCGCTCAGGTAGACCACGCGCTGGAACCCCTGGCCCTGCCCGGTGTCATACCCGATCGCGATCGAATCCCCGCCCTGCACGATGCGGCGGAACCCGTTGAAATCGGGTGTGGCGCCAAGCATGCACCGATCGCCCAAACTCTGGTCCTCGGGGCCGTCGTGGCGGTTCATGCGCAACGTGTTGTAGAAGGAGGGGGCATCGAACCGACGCGGCGATGGTGGCCCGAATTGCCCGCCCTCGCAGGCGGGTGCGTCTTGCTGGCAGGTCGGCGTGTTCCGCATGAGCATGACACGCCACTGGCGCCGGACCTCGTCCTCCCGCTGGGCCTCGGGCGTCAAGGCGGGAATCCTCCCGTTCGGTGGATCGACGACCAGCGACGTGCGTGGACCCGCCGGCTTCACCGAGGTATAGACGGCGTTGTATGCCCCGGACACGTCTTGCGGGCTCCCGGGCGGGCCGCGCCGGTCACGCCCAGCGTCTCCCATGCGGGCCTGATCCCGTGCGGCACGCTCTTCGGGGGTCGCAAACTCTCGAGCGCCAAGCTCTGACGCCCGTTCAAAGGGTGTGGCGTAGACGTCGAGCCAGATGCCCTCCAGATTTGGATGCCCCCACGCGGTCGCACTCGGAGCCTGGCCGACCACCGGCACGGTGGTGAGCTGCAGGAGCACTATGAGGGTTATGAACACCGTTGTCACACCGAGCGACTCAAGCAGTCGTCGCCTCATGACCATACCTCCCGAAAGGCCAAATCGCCACTTCAACGTCCGTGCGCCTCCGAGTGTACACGGATGGCTTGAGACCGGGTGAGCGCACGCGGGGCCAAATCAAGCGGTCTTGTTGCTGCGCCCACTCCGCAGGCAACTCGTCCCTGATGTCAGTGCTGTTCCGGCTGGCCTGCCGGACGCGCCACGTCGGAGTAAACGCTAGGAACTTGCCGTCGGCCAGCCGCTCGGGCTCTTCGTGGAGTCGCACGTTGTTGCCGCTTCGTATCGCCAGCGTCGGGACCCACCGCGTGCCGGCCTGTGCCAGCATCTGGAGCACGTCGTCATACGGACCCGGCGGCATCGTGTGCTCGAGACTCGCATACCCCTGGACGACGCTCTTGACCGCTCGCTCCAGATAGTCGGCGTGTCCCGCCACCAGCAATCCCAGCCGTCGGGCTTCCTCGGCCGCCGCGCGTTGCAGCGGCCACGGCAGGTCCTGATACACCTTGATCAGCGACGCGCCCCGGTGCTTCCAGCGCCGCGCGAAGTCCCGAGCCTCATCCTCGGGGAAGGCGCAGCGTTGCGAGTCAGCCAATCCCAGCTTCGGGAGTCCGAGTGACTGGGTCCTCACTCGCCTATTGGCGCCGCAGGTGCTGTTGCCAGACCGAGCGGACAGGAGGGACTGGGAGGCCGCTGGGTTGGTCGTCTCGTTGCGCCTCGGTCAACGCGTCCCTTCGGCTGCCTGCCGCTCGATGTTGCGATAGACCTCTTGGATATGGCGGATGTCGTGATTGCCCTCATGGCAGGCGTACTCGTACATCGGACCCTCGGTGGCCATCATCGGAATCTCGGCGCTCCACGCCTGGTCCCAGGTGGCCGCGTCCTCGACGGTGAACTTGTAGTGGATCCGGTCGTCGGACACGCGGGTGAACCGCTCCACCACCTTGAGGTCGCGGCTCGAGCCTTGCCAGGCGGTCCGGTCGTTGAAGTGACTGCTCTCGATGACCAGGGTATCGCCCTCCCAGTGGCCGCGCGAGTCACCCGGATACTGACGGATGTTGTCCGAGATGGGTGGTTGTCCGTCGAGCGGGACAATCCGCGGCGGGTTGTTGTTCTGCTCGGTGAAGATCGCCACGTGCTCCGGGGTCTGGAAGATCTGGTGGATGTCGTTGTAGGAGGGATTTTGTAGCGGCGGGCCGTTGTAACCGTAGTAGATGCAGCGCTCGCTGAGCGGGCGCAGTTCATATCCATCGAAGGGCCCGCGGTCGCCACGCGCCGCGCGCCGCGCCTCGGCCCGCGCCTGGGCCTGGGCGTTGCGCGGTGGGATCCGACCGTCGGGCGGGTCGGTGATCAGCGAGGTCCGACGGGTCGACAACCCCTTGGGCACACGTGTGGCCAGCCAGATGGCATTGTCGTAGTGGACGTAGGTCTCGTCGCGATGATTCTGGTCGAGGACCCGTGCGCGTTCCTCTGGGTCAGCGATGGTGATGACGTGGCGGGCGAGCGGGTCGGCACCGTCGACGGTGAGCTGCGCCTGGAGCTGAGCCCACTCCTCCTCGCTGTAGAACGCTCGGTCGCCCAAATACTCGGGGCGCTCCATCGGCGTGAAGGTCTGGGTGGTCCAGTAGCCCTGCAGGTCGGGTTGGCCGTTCGGCAGCCGAGGCATCTCCCAGTCCGCGTCCGCGCCCAGGTCGCTGGGAGATTGACTCTGTCCGAATGCCAGAGCCGGCGCCAGCACGGCGACGGCGAGGATAGCGGCGAGCGTTCGGAGACGATTGTGCATCTCAACCCTCCCTACGAAACTGCCGGCGTTGTCCGCAACGCGACCATGATCCCTCAGGACTGCTTTGTTCGCAACACGCAACCGAGCCCAACGGCATCACAGACGGGGCCGGGCGGTGACGGTGTAAGGGCCGGGTGGTGCCGGGGTCCAGGCACGTTCAGTCGGTAGGTACGAGGCGCTCGAGCTCCTCGAACCAGTGTTCAACGATGATGATCTCGGAGGCGCCGGCAGCTATGCCGGGCGCGTCCATCACCAGGAATCGGTCCCCGGTCGAGGTGACGTCGTGCTGTCGCCCAGGGAGCCAAACAAAACTCAGCATCGGCCACCGGAACAGCTCCACCGGTGTGCCCGCCGTCAACACCTCCCCCGCCTCGACCGGAACGGCCATCAACGCCGACTCGGCTCCGACATAGAAGAGCTCGCTGCCGTCCCGAGACCAGCGCGGCTGCAACCCGAGTCCGATGGAGATCGGCCGTCTCGCTCCGAGCTCGGGGAACCGCTCGACGTAGACGACGAACTCTTCCGTTTCATTCGATGAATACGCAATCCACCTCCATTCGGCGAGATGTGAGGCTCGCGCCCACTGGCCTCGGATTGGACCAGTGGCCTCCAGCTGCGCTCTCCCTCCATGGCGAGCAGGCCGATGTCTGCACCCGAGCGCGACCCGTACTCGAAGACCAAATCCCGACCGTCCCGCGACCAACCGAACGGGCGAATATACGCGACGTCGTCGATGGCCAGCAGCCGCTCGACGGGGCTCGGACGGTCCACGGCCTTTGAGAACAGCCCCCGACCTGCCCCATGCCCCCTTCGCCGATAAGGGCGGTCACGTCGTAGTGCCGAGGCGGGATCCGACGGTCAGCATGACCCCTCTAAACTCGTTCCTTTCCGTCGGAATTATGCTACCGGCGGGGGCTGCGCGATCGCGATGTCACCGTGCCCCCGATCGCTCTTGTTCCGCGCCATTCGTGCCGCGTAGAATCACGGCCGTGGAAACGCTGCTCTCCTGGGTGCCCGAACAGTTGAGGCACCCCGCGATCCTGGCGCTGATCGTCGCCGTTGCCTCGATGGCGGTGGCCAAGCTCGTCGAGCTGCTGCTATGCGGAGTCCTTCTCCGGCTGGCCCGGCGCACGCGGACCGACTTCGACGAGAAGCTGATCGAAGCGCTGCACCGCCCGATCTTCGTCAGCGTCCTGCTGATCGGCGTGCGGATGGCGGTGCTGATCCTCGATCCGCCCGCGGCCGTGATGAGCTGGACGGACAGCATCGTCCAGACGGTGGCGATCTTCGTGTGGACCGTCGCCGCACTTCGCGTCGTCTCTCTCGTGGGCGGGAGCATGGGCGGCGCGGTGCGCCGGAGCGAGTGGATCGACGAGCGGACGTTGCCACTCTTCGACAACCTGGCGCGGCTGGTCCTGCTGGGCGCGGCGTCCTACTTCCTGCTCCTGGCCTGGAATCTGAACATCAGTGGCTGGCTCGCTTCGGCCGGCATTGCCGGCCTCGCACTCGGGCTCGCGGCGCAGGAGACGCTATCCAACATCTTTGGGGGCCTATCGATCATCGCCGACGCGCCCTACAAGATCGGGGACTGGGTCAATCTCGACGGCGGCGAGCGGGGGCGTGTGACCAAAATCGGGCTCCGCAGTACGCGGATGATGACCCGCGACGACGTCGAGATCACGGTGCCCAACGCCGCCATCGCCAGCGGGAAGATCATCAACGAGTCGGGCGGGCCTTCGAGAAAGTCGAGGGTGAGCGTACTGGTGGGCGTGGCCTACGGCTCCGATGTCGATCAGGTGCGCGACGTCCTGCTGCGCGCGGCGCGGGGCGTCGAATTCGTCGTCGACGACCCCGAGCCGCGCATCCGGTTCACCGAGATGGCCGATTCCGCACTCGTCTTTCGCGTGCTCTGCTGGATCGAGCTCCCCGAGCTGCGCGGTCAGTGCGTGGACGGTCTCAACACGGCCATCTACAAGGCGCTGAACGCCGAGGGCATCACGATCCCGTTTCCGCAGCGCGACGTGCATCTCTACCCGGACACGGCCGCGACTCCTACCCGTAGCTAGCCCGAACGGTCAGGGCCATAGCCGGGACGAGACTCAGTCTCCCTCTGGCAGGGCACACACGAAACCTCGATGCGAGAGGCTGGATTCTCGCCACGATCAGGCGCTACGTCGCGAGTTGGTCCTCTCTGTAGACATTGAAATCGACGTGGTCTACGCGAAATGCGAGCACGACAAACACGACGAGCGCCTGCAAGTACAGATTCGAGAACGTATCGGTGTGATGGCGCAAGTCGAACACCGCGAGTCCGAACTGCACTGCGAGACGTCGTCGCCGCAATGCTGGCCACGGCCAGTATTCTGACGGTGAGCCCGATCTCCCGTCGTCGATCCTGGTGTGCCTGGTGCGGATCGACCTTCTTGCCATACAGACTCCGGAACGCGAATCCCGCGAAGCAGAGAACCTGGGAGGAGCCATCCGAGCGTGGTCCGCGCCGGAAGGTTCACCAGACGACCGAGGAGGGAAAGGCCGAGCTCCGCCGGTGGTTGAGAGACGGTCCCCACATCGGTACCGAGCGGCTCGCGTTCGTGGCGCAGACCTTCTTCCTGGGCGAGCTCAAGAGCTGCGAAGAGTCGGTCGGCACCGTCAGAAAGATGCGAGCCATGTGGGAGACCAAGCTCTCGTACCTGGAGTACGAGGAGCGTCTCATCCGCGAAGAGTACGGCGATGTCTCATCGAAGACGATGAGGCGCCGGTTCGTATACCCGTCGCTGATGAAGACCTCGTCGGTCTCGGGGTCGACGAAGATGTCCGTGGGCTGGCCGAGGAACTCCGCGCTGCCGCTCCCCTCCGTCCCCCGCCCGAAGTCGCCGATCTGGAGTAGGAACTCGCCGTCCGGCGTGAACTTGAGCAACACCGCGTTGTCGGTCGTGCTCGGCTTGGTCAGGTCGTATGGCAGGCCACCCCCGAAGCCGACCCAGACGTGGTCCTGATGGTCGACGTAGATCCCGTGTGTCTGCGTCCCTCAGTCGTAGCCCTCGCCCGGCCCGCCCCAGCTCTGCACAACGTCGCCGGCGGGGCTGAGGGCGATCACGGGCGGGGTGTCTGCTGCGCCGGTCTGGCTGTTCGGCCGATGGATGATCCAAACGTTGTCCGCGGAGTCGGTGGCCACGCCGACGACGTTGCCGAGGAGCCATCCGTCCGGAAGCTCTCGTGGCCAGAACGGATCAACGTTGAACCCCGCGCCGCTCGCCGACAGCGACGTCTCGATCGGCGCCGACTCCGGGCCGGACACCGCCGGGGGCGGGGTCTCTCCGCAGGCCATCAGGCCGAGCGCCAGCGCCAGCACACCGCCGAGCGCGCGACGCTCGATCTCACTCCGTCGCGCCCGATCCGCGGCCGGCACCTCGTCGGTTCCCATGGATCCCCCCGCCGACGAGTGGTCACGCTCGTCGGTCAGGCCGATGATACACTCCGGGCGATCGACCCCCGGTACGGTTTTCGGACGCCCGACCCACGGTCCACCGACGCCTTGGGGGGACAGATGCGAAGTGCTCGGACGGATCGTGAAGTGTTCTGGTCGACGGCCGCGCTGGTGTTCGCGCTGACGGTCGCTGGCTGCGGGCCCCCCGCCGAGGCGCCCGTCGATGTCGCCAGCGACGTCGAGACGGCACCCGGAGCCGATGACCAGCCGCGCGGCCTGCTACTGAGCACGCCCGCGGCCATGCCCGGCTACATCTACTACGCCCCGCTCTTGTCGAACATCACCTATCTCATCGAGAGCGACAGCGGTGCGGTCGTCCGCACGTGGGACAGCGAGCTGGTGCCATCGGCGTTCGTCTATCTGCTTGATGACGGACATCTGCTCCGTGGCGGACGCGAGCCGGATGTCGCCGTGTTCAGCGGCGGCGGCCAGGGTGGTCGCATTCAGGAGTTCACGTGGGAAGGCGACGTCGTCTGGGACTTCAGGTTCGCGAGCGAAGAACACCTGCTGCACCACGACGTGGCGGCGCTGCCCAACGGCAACATCCTGGCGATCGCCTGGGAGGCGAAGTCGCTCGAGGAAACCCAGCAGATGGGTCGAGTTCCCGAAATGACTCCGGAAGGTGGTATCTGGCCGGACATGATCGTCGAGCTGGAGCCCCAGCCGCCCGACGGCGCCCGCATCGTCTGGGAGTGGCACGCCTGGGACCACATGATCCAGAACCACGATGCGGGACTGGACCACTACGGAGACCCGTCGGCGCACCCGGAGCTGATCGATATCAACGCCGGACCCCAGCCGCCGGACGACATGCCCGATGAAGATCGGGCTCGCTATCGAGAGGTCGGCTACGTGCCCGAAGACAGCGAGCACGATCCAGCGGCCGATCTGATGCACACGAACGCGATCGCCTACAACGCCGCGCTCGACCAGATCGCCATCAGCATCCTCGCGTACAACGAAATCTGGATCATCGACCACAGCACGACGACCGAGGAG
Organism: Vicinamibacterales bacterium; assembly: GCA_965197395.1. Classification (GTDB taxonomy): domain Bacteria; phylum Acidobacteriota; class Vicinamibacteria; order Vicinamibacterales; family UBA8438; genus CAZYFH01. The sequence continues at coordinate 931,815 of OZ240205.1, forward strand.
GCGCGAGGGCACGATGGCGGCCTGCGGGGGCGCGGGGGAGACCTGCTCTATCGCTGGGGCAACCCGGGTGCCTACGGGAGGGGGGAGGACGCGGCGCAGCGGACGTTTGGGCAACACGACGTGCGCTGGATTCCCGAGGGGCTTCCCGGTGCCGGAAACGTGCTCGTCTTCAGTAACAACGTTCCAGGACCAGAGAGTCCTCACTCGACGGTGTTCGAAATCACGCCGCCGATCGATGATGCCGGGGGGTACGTGCTGACCGGGTCGGACCCGTACGGACCGACGACGCCGACCTGGAGCTACACGGCGCCTGAGCCGACGTCGTTCCACAGCCCGTTCATCTCCGGTGCGCACCGGCTCCCGGATGGTCACACTGTGATCACATCGGGTGGCCCGGGACGCTTTTTCGAGGTGACGCGCGACGGGGAGATCGTCTGGGAATACCGGTCGCCGAACTCTGGCGACGTGGACCCCTCTGACGACACGATGCAGTTTCTCAGGCGGCAGTTTCCCTACGCGGCGTTCCGGGCGACGAAGATCATGCCCGACCATCCGGCGCTGCAGGGTCGCGACCTGGCGCCCCTTGACCCGCAGCCGGCCGTCGTGCCGCCGCCGTCGCCGCCGGATCAGTGATCGTGTAGTACGCTGGTATACGTGAGTACGACAATTACTGTCCGCACGGAGGCGGCACTGCGGGATGCCCTCGTGAAGTGCGCAGAAGCCCAGGGCAAGACGGTTTCGGCACTCGTACGGGAGATTCTCGAGGCGGCGCTCGTCGACCGGCCGCTCGGGAGCAGGGCCGGCCACCTTCGCGGCCGCCTCCAGCTGCCGAAGGCTGGGAGCGAGCCGTGGCGTCGTCAGCTTCGCCAGCGGAACTGGAGATCTTGAAGACCTGGCTCGTCGATACTGGCCCGCTGGTCGCCTATCTCGACGCCAAGGACCCGGCGCATCGCGACGTGGCGACTTGTCTTGAGGGCTTCACGGGCCAGCTTGCAACCACGAGCGCCGTCGTCACCGAGACCATGCATATGGTGGACGCGAGTCGAGCCGGTCCCCGCCTATTCGCCGACTTCGTTCGGGCAAGTGCAATGGCCGTCTACGACCTCGGTCGCCCGCCCGAGCTCCATCAGGTGGTGTCTTTGATGGAAAAGTACGATGACACGCCTATGGACTATGCCGACGGAACACTCGTGCTGCTTGCCGAGGCGCTCAACGTGCACGAGGTCGTGACGTTGGATCGACGTGGCTTCTCAACGTACCGCACCCGGCGCAACCGGAATCTGCGCCTCGTGCTCGACGTGTCGAGATCACCAGAACGATGGCGCTAACCCCGGGAACACGGATCGGCGCGTACGAGGTGGGCGACTCGCTCGGGGCTGGCGGTATGGGCGAAGTGTATCGCGCCCGCGACACCACGCTCGACCGGGACGTGGCGCTCAAGGTGCTGCCCGAGGCGTTCACGTCCGACCCGGATCGCTTGGCCCGCTTCGCGCGAGAAGCCAAAGTCCTCGCTTCGCTGAACCATCCCAACATCGGGCACATCTACGGGCTGGAAGAAGCAGCGGGCACGAAAGCGCTCGTCCTCGAGTTGGTCGAGGGGCCGACCTTGGCGGATCGGATCGCGCAGGGGCCGATCCCAATCGACGAAGCCCTGTCTATCGCGACACAGATCGCCGAAGCCCTGGAAGCAGCGCATGAGCAGGGGATCATCCACCGCGACCTCAAGCCGGCCAATGTGAAGGTGAAGGCCGATGGCACGGTGAAGGTGCTGGACTTCGGGTTAGCGAAGGCGTCGCAGCCGGAGGCGAGTGGGTCCAGCGCGTCGATGTCGCCGACGATCTCGCTGACGGCGGCGGCGACACAGATGGGGATGGTGATGGGGACGGCGGCCTATATGAGCCCCGAGCAGGCCAAGGGGAAGGTGGTTGATAAGCGGGCCGATGTGTGGGCGTTGGGGGTCGTGCTCTACGAGATGCTCACCGGTCAGAAGCCCTTTGTCGGCGAAGACGTGTCCGACACGCTGGCGCTCGTCCTGAAATTCGATCCCGACTGGGATGTGCTCCCACCGGAGACGCCGGCGTCGATCCGGCGCCTGTTGCGACGCTGCCTCACGAGAGAGACGAAGTTCCGGCTACGGGAAGCCGGAAGCGCGATCGTCGAGATCCGCGAATCAGAGATCGAGGCGGACCTCGCGGGACCGGTTGCACCCTCCGCGCCGCCTCGTCTTCAGATCTGGCAGCGACCGCTTCCGGGGCTCGTCGCCGTGTTGCTCGTCGCGGTCGGTACGGGCCTCGCCGTGTGGAGCCTGATGCGCCCCGGCCCGCCGGCACGTGCGGCGGTAGCGCGATTCTCCATCGTGCTCGGGCCGGACCAGAGGTTCACGGCTCCAGGCCGACATCTCGTAGCCCTCTCGCCGGATGGATTGCAGTTCGTCTACGCGGCCGACGGTCGACTGTATCTCCGGCGCCTGGATCAGTTGCAGGCCAGGCCGATCGCCGGCACAGAAGGCGCTGCCGATCCCTTTGTCTCACCCGACGGCGAATGGATTGGCTTCTGGGCTGACGGCCAACTGAAGCGGGTGGCGATGAGCGGCGGCGCTGCGGTGAACCTCTGCGACGCGGAAAACCTCCATGGCGCGAGCTGGGGTGAAGACGACATGATCCTGCTTGGCCAGGGGCGTGGGGGGATATTGCGTGTGCCGGGCGCCGGTGGTATCCCCGAGCGAGTCATCGAGGTCGAAGCGGGTGAGTTCGCCCGCAGCCCGCAGCTGCTACCTGGCGGCGACTGGGTGCTGTTCACGTTGCGCCCGGGCTCGACGACGTCGGCCGCCCTCCTCTGGGACCAAGCGCAGATCTTCGTCCAGTCGCTGTCGACCGGGGAGCGGAAGGTGGTGCTCGAGGGCGGGTACGACGCGCGGTATCTGTCGACCGGGCATCTCGTCTACGCCCTGAACGGGGTCCTCCTGGCGGTGCCCTTCGACGTCCACGATCGAGAGGTCACGGGTGGGCCCGTGCCCGTGGTGGAAGGGGTCGCTGACACACGATTGTCCGGAGCCGCGCACTTCGCCGTGGCGAGTACTGGGGCCTTGGTCTATGTGCCAAGCACAGTCCTGGGGGGGCTGACAACAGGCAGGCAGGGGCTCGGATGGGTGGACAGGCAAGGCGTGATGATCCCAGCCATCGACGACTGGGACGTCTTCGGGTACCCGCGCCTGTCACCGGATGACACCAAGGTCGCGGCTGCGGCCAGCAACGTGGACGACAACCCGGACATCTGGATCCGGGACCTGGCGGCTGGGGCTGACACGCGGCTGACCGAGGTCGCGTCCAGCGCCGTGCCAGCGTGGATGCCGGACGGGACGAGCGTGACCTTTACGTCGAACAGGTCGGGCGCGGGTCTGTACTCCAGGCCGGCAGACCGGAGCGACGAGGCGGAGCTGTTGGTGACGCCCAGTGGGAGTGGGTTAGCGCTGTCCGGCGGGTGGTCTCTGGACGGTGAGACCCTCCTCTACTACGACTCGAATGACCTGTGGATGTTGCCGCTCGACGGCGACCCCGTGCGGTTTCTGGCGACGGAGTTCGATGAGCGAGCGCCCCGGCTGTCCCCCGATGGGCAGTGGGTGGCGTATGTCTCCGACCAGGCCGGGGAGGACCGCGTGTACGTGCAACCGTTTCCGGGTGGGGGCGAGGTGATCACGGTCTCGAGAGGGCCCGGAACGGAGCCGGTCTGGTCCCGCGATGGCCGGGAGCTCTTCTATCGGGCAGGGAACGAGCTGTTCGTTGCGGAGATTGCCACAGTGCCGTCGTTCAGCATCGGGAGGCCCCGCGTCCTGTTCGAGGGACCCTATGCATCCGACCCCATTGATCGGGGGTTCCCCAACTACGATGTGTCACTCGATGGCGAGCGGTTCTTGATGGTGACGCGCGGAGGCGATTCCGTTGCCCCCGCACTTACGTTCGTGCAGAACTGGTTGGCAGAGCTGAAGGAACGGGTACCTGTCAATTGAGCTAGCAGCTAGCCGGTCTCGTGTGACGTCAGAAAAACGTATCCTTGGACACACCTCGCCAATCCTCGTGAAGAAGCCGCGCGACGGCGACCCGGACGGCGCCGCGGAGGTCACCCGCCAGCGTCTCGACGTGGTCGACGTCTCCGACGACCCACAAGCCGTAGAGCCGAAGAGCGTGGTCGTGGCGTTCGAATGCACCGCGTGCCGGCAGCTGCTGCACGTGGAATTCTTCGTCAGCCCCTTCGAGTCCGCCGCTACGTCGAACGACGGTGTTGTCTGTCCGGGGTGCGACCACCCGCTTCGGCTGCGGTTGCCGGGGCCGGTGCGCGGTGTGAGGCTGGCCGACTAAGGCGTGGCAGGCCTGAAGGCCTGCGCTACGGATGCCACGCTACTGCTACTGCTGGGCTTTCTCCCGCGCGTACAGGATCGCGAACTCGGCTTCCATCCGTTCGTCGCGCTCGCGGGCCGCGCGCGCCTGATCCTGCCGGGTCTGTAAACAGTCGAAACATACCGACCCCGGTATGACTTCACCCTCAGTCGACAGGCCCTGCTCCCTCATGTACGTGGCCAGAAGCTCGGCCGTGTGCTTCTGGGCCTTGTAGAAATCCGAGTAGCTGAAGCCGTCTGCGATGGCCCACGGAATCCACCCGTTCACTTCGCGTGCATCGAGCTTCGCGCCCTGCGCGACGAGATAGTCGACGACGATGTTGGCCCCCCTGAACGCGGCGCCGTGGAGCGCCGTTTCCATGAGGTCGTTCACCGTATTGACGTCGTTCCCCAGCTCGACGCACATCGTCACCGCTTCGAGCACCTCTTCTTCCTGACCGGAGAACGTTCCGCCGTCCTCCCCAGGATTCCAGATGTCGAGCCCGGCGGCCACCATCAGCGGTGTCGAATTCTCGGCGCTCGGGATGTTGGGGTCGGCGCCCACCTCGACCAGATACCTCATCGCCTCGACGTCGGTGACTTTGGCGGCCAGGAAAAAGGCGGTCGCGCCGAGGCGATTGAGCCGACTCCGTTGACCGTCCTTCATCCCGTTTCGCGTCATCCGGGCGTCGACATCGACACCCTTCGCGACCAGCTTCCGCATGACGTCGAGACTCTCCACGGTCCCCGCCGGAATCGGCCCCGGCGTGCCCTGGCAGCAGTTCATGCGGCGGGTTCGCACCGTCTGGTGAAGCGCGTTCCAGCCCGCGCCGGCCAGATTCGGATCGGCCCCCCTGTCGAGCAGGTAGTCCGCCAATGCCCAGTTGGCGTTCGCCGCGGCAACGACGAGCGCACTCTGGCCATCCGAGAGCGTGTCGTTGACGTCGGCACCCGCCTCGAGCAGGACGCGCGCAGCGTCGAGATGACCCGCACGGACGGCGAACAAGAACGGCGTGAAGCCGGTCGGCGACGCACTCGCGAACAGTCCACGACGAGGGGCGGGACCGTTGTCCCGTTCGGTTCGCGCGTTGATGTCGGCCCCGACCTCGGCGAGCACATGGATCGCCTCGGCGTGTCCCTCCGCGGCTGCCCACATGAGGGCGCTCTGGCCATGCACCTCGTCACGGGCGTTGACGTCGGCACCGTGGCTCACCAGCACACGGATGGCGTCTGGGTTGCCTGTCCGCGCGGCCGTCATCACCACCGTCTCGCCCTCCGGCAGCGTGGTGTTCGGATCGGCCCCGGCCCGCAGCAGCAGCTCGATGACCTCTGGGTTCCCGTGCAGGCTCGCCAACGACAGTGGCAGGACGCCGTACCGGTTAGCGACGGTCACATCCGCGCCGGCGTCGAGCAACAGCGCGACCAGCACCGGCTCGTCCCGATACGCCGCCCAATGGAGCGGGGTCGCGCCATCGACGGCGGTCGTATTCACGTCCACACCCTGATCGAGCAGGGCGCGAACCGTCTTCAGATCGACTTCCCTGACCGCCTCCAGCAGTGGAACGTCGGCCGTCTTGGCCGTCGCGACGGCGGGCAGACTTGCGCCCAAGCAGACGAGGGCAACCAGGAGCACCAGCCGAGACCACCTTCCCGCTATCCTCATCGTTCCGTCCAATCCTCTGTCTTATGTCTTAAGGGCCCCTAAGACGTGAGACCTGAGACCTAAGACAGCGCGCTTTCCCCTACAACTCCGTCAGCCGCCCGGTGCTGTCGGAGAGCGCGTCGACGTGAACGCCCACCTTGTCGAGCACGCTCAGCCCCATGTTCATGAATGGCGTATGCATGGCGTACTTCAGGTGCCGATCGCCCTTGAGCGTCCCGCACCCGCCACCGACGAGCGACACCGGCAGGTCGTAGGGCGTGTGCTTGTCGCCGTCGCCCATCCCCGCGCCCCAGAGGAAGATGGAATGGTCCAGCAGGTTCCCGTCGCCGTCAGGCGTCGACCGCATCTTCTCGAGGAACCGCGCGAACAGCGACATGTGGTACGTGTTGATCTTCGTGTACTGCGCGGTGTTGTGCTGGTCCAGCTGGTGATGCGAGACCGTGTGGTGTCCCTCGGGGACTCCGATCTGAGGGTACGCACGCCCACTGAGCTCGCGGCCCATCTGCATGCAGCTCACACGCGTCACGTCCGCTTGGAATGCCAGCACCAGGAGATCGTGCAGGAGCTTGACATGCTCGTCGTAGTCGTCCGGCACACCGTCCGGCTGCTCCAGGTCGGGCAGCGGCGCCGTCGCGCTGTTGTGCTCCGCGCGCTGGATCCGCCGTTCGATCTCTCGGACGGAATCGAGGTATTCCTCGACCGTCGTGCGGTCCTGGAGACCGAGACGCTTCTCGAGCCGACTGATGCTGCCCGAGACCGAATCGAGGATGCTGCGGTCGGTCCGCATCTGTGCCACACGGGCCTCGATGCTGCCGCCATCGCCGAACAGGCGCTGAAACACCACCCGGGGGTCGCGCTCGTGCGGCAGTGGGGTCGTCGCGGTTCGCCAGGAGCTCGAGTTCAGATACGCACAGCTGTAGCCGTTCTCACAGTTGCCGACCTGGAAGCTGGAATCGATGGTCAACTCGAGTGACCGCAGCGAGGTGTCAGCGCCGAGCTTGTCGGCTGCATACTGATCGAGGGTCTTGCCCGCCTCGAGGTCGGCACCCTCGGTGCGGCGCGGTAACACGCCGCTGAGCCAGCCGCCGTGCGCCCGCGTGTGGACCCCACCGCCTTCATTCGGGCTCACGACACCGCTGTTGCTCAGACCGCTCAGGACCGTCAACTGGTCGCGGAACGGCGCGAGCGGCGTCAGGGTCGGTGACAGCTCGAAGTTCGCTCCCCCGTCACCCTTCGGATGAAAGCTCGGCAGGAACATGCCGTTCGGAACATAGAAGAACCCGAGCCGCGGGACGGGGTTGGCGGCCGTCTGCGCGGCGGCGGTGAGGGCCGGCGCCATGGCATCGAGAAACGGCAACGCCACGGTGGCCCCAAGCCCACGCAGGATGGTTCGTCTCGGCAGATATTTCTTCGTAACGATCATGGTGTCCTCTCTCGCAGGCAGGGTCACGGAGCCGCGGACCCGAGGTCGTCGGCTGCGCTTCTCCGATTCAAGAATGGATAACTCCTCACGATACCGCGCACGATCGCGTGCGACGAGTAATTGGTCGCGGCGGCCTCCCTCACGATCCCCCGCAGGGCTGGCATGTCGTAGTACTCGACGCCTCGGCCCAGGGCGTAGATCAGCAGTTTCTCGGTCACGGTGGTCACGAACCGCTCGGGACGCTGCACGAGTGCACCAGTGAGGTCGACGACCCCATCGAACGGCGTGCCGTCAGGGAGCGAGCCGGATGCGTCGATCGGATTGAACGATTCGTCGACGGTGCGCCACCGGCCGACCGCATCGAAGTTCTCGAGCGCGAACCCAGCCGGATCGATCACGTTGTGGCAGCTGGCACACACGGGATTCGCCCGGTGCTCGGACATCCGCTCGCGCAACGTGGCGACCTTTTGCTGCGTCCGCTTGTCATCGAGGGCCGGGATGTTCGGCGGCGGGTCAGGCGGCGGTGTCCCCAGGACGTTGTCCAGAATCCATTTCCCACGGTTGACCGGCGAGGTCCGAATCGCGTGGGACGTGATCGTCAGCACGCTGCCATGTCCCAGGAGACCGCGGCGCGGGCTCTCGGCGGGCAGGGTCACGCGCCGAAACTGACTGCCCCTCACATGCGGGATGTCGTAGTGCCGGGCCAGCCTCTCGTTCAGATACGAGTAGTCGGCCGTCAGGATCTCTATCAGGCTGCGGTCCTCGCGGATGATGCTGTCGATAAAGAGCTCGGTCTCACGCAGCATGCCCTGACGGAGCGATTCATCGAACACGAGCGAGTAGGGGTCGCCAGGCCGGACGACCGTTTCCAGGTTCCGCAACTGCAGCCACTGACCGGCGAAGTTGTCAGTCAAGGCAACCGACCGCGGGTCGGCCAGCATGCGCGTCACCTGACGGTCCAGCTCCTCCGGATCCGTCAAACGTCCCGCTTCCGCAACGACGAGCAACGCCTCGTCGGGGATGCTGCTCCAGAGAAAGAACGACAGCCGGGACGCCAGCGCCAGATCGTTCAGCCGGTACACACCGGAGGCTGCGGCGTCCGCCTCGGCGTCGCGGGCATCGGCCTCAATGCGATAGAGGAATTCGGGACTGACGAGCAGTCGCCGGAGTGCCAGCTCGATGCCGTCCTCGAAGCTGCCGCCATCGGCCCGACCCGCCTCATAGAAATCGAGCAATACGTCGACATCCTCGTCCAGGACGTATCCCCGGTACGCCCGCCGCGCCAACCCCGCCAAGATCGTCCTCGCGCATGGCGATGCCTCGGCCTCGGTCGAGGGATGGCACGCGAACACCTGCTGGCGGCTTGGCGTATCACCCGAACCCACCGCGTCGTAGGGCCCTGCGATCGACACGCTGGTGACCGTCGGCATCCGCCCACCCAGACCGGGATTCCCGGAGATGCGTGGGTTCTCGAACACCTCCCGCACCTGCTCGACGAGCGGGGTCGGCTTCTTGTAGAACGTCACGCCAACATCGCGAGGACCGGCACCAACCGGAACACGGACCGCGTACTTCCCGTCGGCGGCATAGACGACAGCGGTCGTGTTCGTTTGGACTCGTGCGGCCGGCTCGGGCTCAGGTTCCGACTCTGGCTCTGGTTGCGGCAGCGTGAACAGCCGAACTTGCTCGCCGTCGACGGTCACTTCCAGATGATGGGGCTCTGTGAGGTTTCTGTCTCCCGAGACTTCGACGCTAAAGACATACTCGGCGTCCTGCGGGAAGTGATGCTCGACGAGCAGCCCGCCGCGAGTGCCGAACGGCAGCTCCTCGCGCTGATGCTGCTGCTGCATGTCCTGAGCGACGCGGTACGTGGCCGAGTCGACCGCGGGCGGTGGATTCCCCACGGCCATCCGGCTGATGGTCCGAGCCGCCGAGAGATACCGCTCCATCAGCGACTGCGACATCCTCAGGACGCCGGCGATATTGTCGAAGCCGTAGCTCGCATCGTCGGCGGGAAGGAAGTCGACGATGTCGAGGTCGAGCGCCAGCAGGTCGCGAATGGCGTTCCGATACTCCGCTCGGTTGAGTCGATGGAAGGTCTGCGTACGACCCGGGTCCCGTGCCAAGGCCCAGGCTCCGTCGAGCTCGGTCTCCAGCCACGTCGCAAACCCGTCAAGCGTCGAGTCATCGGGACGAGGTCGACCAACGGGTGGCATGACGCCACCGCGCACCTTGCGGACGACTTTTTCGAAGACCGCGGCATGCTCGCCGGCGCTAGCGATATCAACGGCTTCTAGAGACAGCCCGCCCGTCTTGAGGCGCTCGCTGTGACAGGTGATGCAGTACCGGCTGAGCAGCGCCTGTGCGGACGCCGGATCGACCGGCGTCTGCTGGCCTGCGGACGCGGGCGCGCCCCCAAAGAGCGCGGTGGTTGTTGCCAGGAGCCCGACAACCAGTACATGCCGACCCGTGCGCATGCGTCTCCCGTCCACTGAGCCAAACCTCAGAAAAATACCTCCAAAATCTTACCCTGCCCAGATCGTCAAGGGACAAGATTCTCGGTTCTGCACTACAGTCGGCCTGGGGGCCCGTGGCGAAAAACGCGCCGTACTTGACTGGTGCCGACGCGACTCCCGCGGTCGCCGTCGACCGACTCACGTTCACCTATCGGGCCTCCACCACGCCAGCGGTGCGCGATCTGTCGTTCCGCATCGACCGGGGCGAGGTGTTCGGCTTCCTTGGCCCGAGCGGCGCCGGCAAATCGACCACCCAGAATGTCCTGATTCGCCTGCTCACGGGCTACGGCGGGAGTGTCTCCGTGTTCGGGCAGGACCTCAGGACGTGGAGCGCGGACTACTACGAGCGGGTGGGTGTCTCGTTTGAGCTGCCAAACCACTATCTCAAGCTGACGGGTCTGGAGAACCTAGCGTACTTCCGGGCGCTCTACAGCGACGAGACGCAGGCGCCCGACGCGCTGCTCGATCTGGTCGGCCTGCAGGACGACGCGGGGCGGTTGGTCTCGCAGTATTCCAAGGGGATGAAGACACGGCTCGGCGTGGCACGCGCACTGCTCAACAACCCCGGGCTGATCTTCATGGACGAGCCGACCGCCGGCCTCGACCCCGTCAGCGCGCGCCGAATCAAGGACCTCATTCGCGCGCAACAACACGACGGGCGCACGGTGTTTCTCACCACGCACGACATGACCGTCGCCGACGAGCTGTGCGACCGCGTGGCGTTCATCGTCGACGGAGAGATCCGGTTGATCGAGTCGCCACGCGAGCTCAAGCTCGCGCACGGAGAGCGGACCATCCAGGTCGAATACGGGATCGGCGGACGCACCGAGCGCCGTGAGTTTCCCCTACTCGGCCTCGGCGAGAGCGCCGACTTCCTCGAGCTGCTTCGCGGTGGGACGATTCAAACCCTCCACACCAAGGAGGCGACGCTCGAGGACGTCTTCATCCGGGTCACCGGACGGGAGCTGCAGTGAGATGAACGGGGCAGGCGCTAGACTGTTGGCCACCGCTCGGCTCGACACCCAGCTCCAGCTACGCAACGGCTTCTATTACGCCGTCGCCTTCTTCCTGGCGTGCTGGTTCGTCGTGCTCACGCAGTTGCCGGCGGTGGATTGGGGGTTCGTTCTGCCGGCGGTCATCCTCGGCAACCTCTCCATGGTCAGCTTTTACTTCATCGGCGGTCTGGTGCTTCTCGAGAAGGGCGCTTCTATTACGCCGTCGCCTTCTTCCTGGCGTGCTGGTTCGTCGTGCTCACGCAGTTGCCGGCGGTGGATTGGGGGTTCGTTCTGCCGGCGGTCATCCTCGGCAACCTCTCCATGGTCAGCTTTTACTTCATCGGCGGTCTGGTGCTTCTCGAGAAGGGCGAGGGCACGCTCCACGCGCAGGTCGTCACGCCGCTTGCCGACCGGGAGTATCTGGCGTCCAAGATCGTGACCCTCGCGGCGCTCTCGCTCGCCGAGCACCTCGTGCTCGTCGGCTCGGTACTCGGATGGGACGTCAACCCGCTGGCGTTGGTCGCCGGGGTCTCTGTCGCATCCGTCCTCTACTCCCTCTGCGGCTTCTTGTCAGTGGCGCGTTACGACTCGATCAACGAGTACTTGCTGCCTTCCGCCCTGTATGTCACCGTCCTCCAGCTTCCGCTACTCCACTACCTCGGTATCTGGGACGGCTGGCCGATGTATCTGCATCCCATGCAGGCCCCGCTCATCCTCATCCGCGGCGCCTTCCAGCCGCTGGCCGCATGGGAGTGGGCCTACGGGGTGATGTATTCGGGATTGGCCCTTGGCGTGCTGTTCTGGTGGTGTCAGCGGGCGTTCGGACGATTCGTAGTCGCGGGTGAAGGGGAACGCTGATGCTGACCGCCACCCACGTGTTCCGAGCGCTCGGGCCCATCGACGTCAAGAGCGTGCACCGCGACGCGATGCTGCGGTTCTTGGCCCTCTACGTTGCGGTCCTCGCGATGCTGGTGCGTTGGGGGCTGCCGCCATTGTCGGTCTGGGTCGAAGGACGGTTCGACTTCGACCTGACCACGTACTACACGCTGGTGATGAGTTTCCTTGTCCTGTCTGTCCCTGCGATCACCGGAGCCGTGATCGGCTTCCTGCTGCTCGACCAGCGCGATGACCGCACGCTGACCGCGCTTCGAGTCACGCCGCTGACGCTCAACGGCTACCTCGTCTACCGCACGACGGTCCCAATGGTGGTGAGCGCGGTCCTGATCGTGCTGTTTGTCCCGTTCGTCGGCGTCGTCCCGCTCGGGTTCGGCGAAGTGCTGCTGGTCGCACTGGTGGCGGCGCCGCAGGCGCCGCTCTTCGCGCTCTTCCTCGGCGCGTTCGCGGCCAACAAAGTGCAAGGCTTCGCACTCGGGAAAGCGATGGGGGTCGTGATGTGGCCGCCGGGGTTTGCCTACTTCGCATCGCCCGACTGGCAATGGGCGTTCGGTCTCGTGCCGACCTACTGGCCTGCGAAGCTCTTCTGGATGCTGGACGCCGGCGAGGGGGGCGTCTGGCTCGTCGTCACCATCGGTCTCGCCTATCAGGCGCTCGTCCTAGCGCTCCTGCTGCGGCGCTTCAACCGGGTCGTGTCGACGTAACCCTTGTGGATCAGCGTGAACGCACCGCTCTTGCCCTCAACCGAGCCGGAGCAACGTCGAGGACGATCACGCACGAACCCGTCACCACGCCATGATCTTGAGTGCAATATACGGAGTCACGCTAAGCACCAGTGTTGCATTTCGGTATTGGATGACAGCGTTCATGTACGCTGTTTTCACTTCTTCGATCGTGACGCCAAATACTTTCACGGCGACCCTTCTCACGACGATGCCGCGCAACACCAGAGCCACCAAGAATCCGACGTTGATGACGCTGCACCAGCCAAAAAAGGTGGCCAGGGTGTCGATTGAGGCCATGCTCTAGCACTCCACTTTTTTGTCGACAATCGATCTAGAACCCAACGCCTATTAGCCAGGTCCTGTCGGACGCCCGGACTCGAGTTGGATTTCGATCCAACCCTCAAGTGTCTCGAAGAACGATTGGGCTGCTCGGCGTTCCAACCAGGGCGAATGCCCACAGTCCGGAAGCTCGAGGTAGTCCAGTTGCGGCATGTAATCTCGGAGATCTCGGCATGTCCGAAGGCCCGGATGGGGGTCGACGACGCCATGCAGCATTAGGACCGGCACCTTGATTCTCGCGAACGAGGCAGGGTACACGCCTTCGCTCTGCAGACGGACCATGTCCGACCAGGTCTCCTCGTGCGCCAGGCGATCGATTCTCGCCAGTGGCACTAAACCCTCGTCGATATCGTGGCCGTAGACCCGTGCCAAGAGCTGACCGATCGCCGCCGCCGTGTCGTTGTCCCGTTCGAGGTTCGCGAGCCTCGCCAGAAGCTCGCCATCTGCGGGTGTTTGCCTCTTGGCTCTCCGAGCCTCAAACTCGGCGCGGGCTCCGGGTGAGAACGTCCCACACCCAATCAGTCCCAGCCCGGCTGACCTCTCCGGGTGCGCCGCCGCGTACGCCAGAACGAGCATCGCACCCCATGAGTGGCCGAGGAGCAGCGGTCGGGTCTCCGCGCACCTTGTCCGAATGACCTCGTCGAGATCCTGTATGTGAGTCGCAACGGAGAGTGGCCGGTCACTGCTGCCTCGCTGGAACGGCTCCAAGACGCGCCACCGCTTGCCGAGGACGCGAGCAAGCGGCCCGATATCTCCAGCAGCGGCCGGCCCTCCATGGAGGGCGACGACGACCGGCGGTCCCGATCCGTACTCCCGAACGATCAGATCGGTCATCTTCGCGCCGCGTACTTCTCTGACCAACGTCCTTCGCCGCCGGATCGAGGAACGATGCGGAACAGAGGCAGTTCTGAAGCGTCGAACACGTAGCTTGCGAGAAGGGCGACCGTGTCCGGTGACCCTCCACTGTTCTCACGCAAGTCAAGGATCAACGCGTCGGCAGACCGCAGCATCCGCATAGCGGCACCGATTGCCTCCCCGGCCTCGTCAGGTCGATAGAACGCGGTGAGATTCAAATACCCCACATGGCCCGCCAGCACCTCGGCGAGCTGCACACCGAAATTCTCACGTCGTCCGCGAACCCCCCGATCCGCCTCGGGGGCGGATGACGAACGCAACGAACGGTACGGGATGGCTGCCACAACCAGGTTTTTGTCGTCAGTCGCTTCGAACAAGTCTCGCGTCAACAGCTCGGTGAGGACCTCCAGCGTTTCTGCCCTGTCGTAACGTCCTTCGGCTAACCCCTCTCTCACTATGTGGGCGGCCCGAGCGGCCATCTGCACGTCAAAGTACTCTCGGTCCACCACCGTCGCAACGGTCTCAACCGTCTCGCGGAGCAATTCTTCGTCGAGCCCAGCGATGCGCTGCTGCGCGAGGGCGGTGCTGCCGGCCAGCACAAGGGCAAGGCTCCCGGCCCCTTGAAACCTGGGTAAATCACGGCGTGCCTCTCGTGCGCCCCCTTGAACGTCGGATCTCCCACGTAGATACGATCGCCCCGTCGCGCCCAATCCACCGATCCGGGCAGCTTGGTGAGAAGACCCGTCGACGGGGGTTTCGTCCAGACACCGGGCCGTGAGGAGCTTCGCGCTCAACTGCGGAGTTCCGAGGTGCTCCACGGAGCCGACCGCAAATCACGACTCGCCGGCGTGTGGATGCCCGATGCCCTGGAACGTAAGTATCCGAACGCGGGCCGAGGACTTGCGCGGTTCAATGCGACTAGAGTTCCGGCTCGCGGCCGCACGCCCCAGCCATCTCCCAGGCGCCGCCTTCGTCCTGGCGCCAGTAGCGGATGGTCGGGAAGCCCGGCGTGCCGTCATACGGATCGATGCGGACGAAGCTGTAACAGGGCGCGAGGTGCTCCGGCCGTAACGCACCGAGCAGCTCCGCATCGGTCGCGCCATCGGCTTCCTGCAATCGGCCGTATTGCACCGGTGTGATCGTTCGCTGCCACGCGCCGCCGTTGACCACGACCGGCGTGAGCGCGTTCGGGATCGGTGAAAACCCGTCGACGATGACGGTGCGACCCAGTCGGGTCAGCTCCAGTACCCGCTGGCGCCAGTCGACCAGGTGCGTATGACCATGGACGAAGATGGCGATTGGGCGACTGTTGGCCGGCAGCGATGCTTGCGCCGTCTCCAGCCTTCGTGAGTACGTGCGATCGCGTGTTCGCCAGAAGTAGTCGAACAACCCGCCGCGGCTGTCCGGCATGCGTGGACACTCGGCGACCGGCGGGCCGCGCGGGTCGATCTGGGTCACGTAGCGCTCGAAGCGGCGCCGCGCCCGCCGCACGGCGGCCCGGTAGTCGCAGAGCGCGTTGAGATCCTCGTCGCTCATGCCGTCCATGAGCGCCGAGAGCATTCCCGCGTCGAGGGCGCGGCGGGCCACCGGCTTGAACCGATCGTCGTCGGGCAGCGACTCGGCCAGGAACGACGGCCCCTCGGCCTTGACCGCGGCGAGATCCCACGTCGGCGGCTGCACGTCGCCGGCGTCGAGGTCGACTCGGAACTGCTGCCACGGCATCCGGAAGAGGACGTAGCGCACCAGCTCGGCGGCAGACGGACCGAGGTCAGCGGCGCCGTCGGCCGCGACGCCATGCGCCAGCCCCGCACCCTCGTCGGCGAAGTTGTCGATCACCGGGTAGCGAGATTCGCGCGCGTCGAAGAACGCCGTGGCGGTCCGAGCGCCCCAGGGCCGTGTCAGATGGCGCTGTCCGGACCGCTCGATGAAGGGCGACGGCCAGTCGTCGAAACGATTGGCGCGCCCGTCGATCTGATGCCCGTGCTCGGCGTAGATCTGACCGTCGTGTGACGCCCAATGGCCGGCGGTTGCCACGGACGCGCGACTAGCGGGCGCGCCGAGTGCCCGCTCGACCTTGGCCCGAACGGACGGGAAGAGCAACGCCGCGTCGTGGTCACCTGGCACGACGATGACACGATTCGTCGCGGATCGGGCAAACGCGGCGAGGGCCTCGACTTCGAGCGCGTGCGAGGCGATAACGCGCTCTATCCGCGCGAGCGCCTCGGCTTCGCTGCATCCCAGCTCCGGGTCGTCGTACACGCAGTCGGCGTCGAGCGATTGCCACAGCTCGAACGTGTCGCCGTTCAGGATGAGATCGGCGGCGCCGCCCCCCTCGGCGTCCAGCGCGCGTAGGAACGCGACGAACTCATCCGCCCACCGAAAGTCTTCCGTGGGATGCCATGCGCCCGATGCGTCACGACCGACCCCCATGTGCAGGTCGCCGATCACCGTGACGACGCGTTCGCTGCCGGTGACGGCCTGGGCGCGACCCGCGAGCCCGCGAGCGCCGATGGTGACCAGCACCTGACCGGTCAGAGCGGCCACGACCACCGGGAGGACGAACGCCCTCGAACGCATAGGGGCCTACGGCGCGGCGAGCGAGACCCGGACGATCTCTTCGTCGTTGCGCGCGATGATGTGGCGGTTGGCGTACGCCGGATGTGACCAGTTGACCACCGGTCCTTGCGCGCGGCGGCGCACATAGGGGCTCGTCGGCGCGATCAGGCGCGCGCGGCTGATCTCGTCGTACCCCTCGGGCGACAGGCTGGCAATGACGAGGTCCCCGCCGTCGGTGTTGATGAAATACCGGTCACCGTGCCGCACGAAGAAGGCCGTGGCCCAGCTCGCGGGTTCGCCCATCAGCGCCTCGGTTTCCCACACGCGCTTGCCGGTACGCAGCTCGAGGCAACGGAGGACGCCGTGGCCGTCGACGCCGTAGACGTAGTCGCCCTGGATGACCGGCGTGCTGATGACGGAATCGAGCGTGTCGAACACACGACCGTATTCCGGATCGCTCTCGCCCACGCCCTCCCAGATCAGCGACGCATCCGGATGCGTCTCCGCCAGCCGCATCATCCGAGCGCCGCCCCACTGCGAAGTGACGAACAGATACGGTCCGCTCCGGACGGCCGTCGAGACCGCCATCCCCATGTCGACGATGTGCGGCACCTCCCAGTAGACCTCACCGGTCTCCGGGTTGAGCGCGCTAATCGCGCGCGGGTGCCAGATGATCAACTGTGGGGCTCCCCCCGCCTCGATCAGAATCGGCTGTGAGTAGCCCGGCTCCCAATCCGACGAGAGCGCCTGCCACAGCACGTCACCGGTCAGCTTGTCGAACGCGATGACCTTGGCGTCCGGCTCTCCCCCGACCAGGCAGATCAGCCGGTCGCCGACCACGAGCGGCGCCCCGGTGATGCCCCACGATGGCACCGACGCGTTGAAGTCGCGGACGTAGTCGGTGTGCCAGAGCACACGGCCGTCGGCAACGTCGAGGGCGAAGAGCTGCCCCATAGCGCCCAGCGCGTAGACTCGATCGCCATCGACCGTGGGCGTTGCCCGCGGGCCGATCGCGTACGCGAGCTGCAGGCCGGCGTAGTTGGTCTCCCATTCGTGGATCCAGCGGATCTCGCCGCTCTGCTCGTCGAGAACGACCAGACGCTCGACGACCTCCGTGTTGCGTGGATCCTGCCGGTGCGCGTCCGTCACGAAGACGCGCCCGTCGGCGACTGCTGGCCCAGCGTAGCCGCCCCCGATTGGCATCCGCCACTGAACCGGGAGCCCGCCCTCCGGCAGCGTCTCGACGATGCCAGTCTCGGTCCAGACACCGAGGCGGCCGCGGCCGCGCCACTCTGGCCAGTCGTCGGCGGCGAGTGGGGCCACCACGATGCCCAGGCTGCACGCGACACACGCGGCGGATCGGAGGGGCGTCACGCGCATCATCGTCTCACAGTCCGGAGCTGCCATCCCCGTGGCGTCCCGTGTGGACTCCCGTCAGTCACGGCCAAGGCGCGCACGAAGCGCCCGCGGGGTGTGGGGCGAGGCCCCGTCGACGTGAGGCCGTCGGGTGGAACGCGCACCCCGTGTGGGCAGCCGTCAGCCTCGGCCTAGGCGCGCACGGCGCGCCTCGCGGGCGCGGAGTGGGGCTCTCGGGGTCCCCGCGGAGCGCCCGCGGGGGTTCGGGGCGAAGCCCCGTCTTAAGATGAAACCCGCGCGACCGCCTGTTCCACGGCGCGCTTGGTGAAGACCGGAATCATCGCGCGGCGGTAATCCGCGCTGCCGTGGATGTCGGCGTTCAGGTCGTCGACCCCCTGACCGGCAACGGCGGCGGCAGCCGCGATGGTCTCCGACGTGGCCGGCTGGCCGGCGAGCGCCGCCTCGACGTTGTCAGACGCACCGCGTGCGCACTGGCGCCGGTAAGCCCGACACGCGCCGATCGAATCACCCCGTCGGCCACGTCGACCGCCGCGGCCACACCGACGACGGCGAACCGCGAGGCGCGCTGGTAGAGCTTGGCGTACGCCGCAGCCCGCACCGGCGCAAACGTCACCTTGACGAGGATCTCGTCCGCCGCGAGGTCGACCGTGAACACGCCCTGGAAGAAATCGGACGCCTTCACCACGCGTGACCCCGTCGGGCCGGCGAGGTGGAGCTCGGCGTCGACCGCGAGTATGACCGCCGGATAGTCGGACGCCGGGTCCGCGTGCGCAAGGCTACCGCCGAGCGTGCCGCGGTTGCGTACCTGCGGATCGCCGATCGCCGCCGCGGTCTCGGCCATCGCGGGGCAGCGGTCGCGCAGCAGCGACGACGTCGCCACGTCGTGGTGCACGGTGCCCGCGCCGATCTCGATCGCGCCGCCATCCTCGCGGATTCCGGCCAGCTCCGGGATGCGGGCGATATCGACGAGGATGGTCGGTTCGCTGAGCCGCAGCTTCATGAGCGGTACGAGGCTGTGCCCGCCGGCGAGAATCTTCCCCGCGCCGTTCGCGGCCTTGAGCTTTGCCAGCGCGTCGTCGAGCGAGGTCGCACGTGTGTACTCGAACGCTGTCGGGATCACGACTGGCCTCCGTGAATGATGCGCCAGAGCTTTTCCGGCCGCAGCATCATGTCGACGTGCGTCACGCCGAACTCGCTCAGCGCGTCGACGGCGGCCGAGACGATGCACGGTGTCGAGCCGAGGGTCCCCGCCTCACCCACGCCCTTGGCGCCCAACGGATTCACCGGTGTCGGTGTCACCGTGTTGTCGAGCTCGAAGCGCGGGATGGCGTAGTCCATGAACGAGGCGGTCAGCGGCTGGTCGTCATCGTGCCCTTGCCCGGTTCGTAGTGGGCCACGACCCCGCGTGGCTCCATCGCCGTCGGGGCGAGACGCTGGTTGACCATCCGCTGCGAGATCACGACCTCGGCGTCGGCAAACGTGCCCCGTCCCTGAATGAGACGCGGGTCCTCGCGGCGCTTGACGCGCTCACCGACCAGCTTTGGCAACACAGGGGACGCGGGCATGCTCACCTCTTGTTCGCGGCGTACTGAATCGCATTGACGATGTGCTGATAGCCGGGACCGCGAACATCGTGCACGACTTGGCGCTGCGTCCATCGAGGAGCACGGTGCAGGCACCACACTGGCTCGTGTCGCAGCCGACGTGCGTGCCGGTCAGATTGAGCTGCTCGCGCAGAAAGTGGACGAGGAGCATCCGTGGCTCCACGTTGGCCGCGCGCGTCTTGCCGTTGACGGTGACTGAGATCTGGGCCATCTGTCCGCTCCCGAAGAACGCCTAGCCTAAACGAGACGAGCGCCCCACAACAAGTGGCTATATCCGAGTTTCCCAAATAGCGTAAGCACCTGATATCCCAGTCTTTCCGGGGTAAATCGAGCGTTCGGCGTGTACAGGTCGACGGTGTTGACGCGAACATAGTTGTTCGCCGGTCGACTGCAGTCCGAGGACGCAGCGGTCCAGTTCGACATCACGCATGGGCCCCCTCCCTGGGAGCCATCTTGTCGCGCACGGACGGGCCCTGTGGAAGCTGACGGCGCCGTGGACGCACAGAACGCGCCCACCGTGCCTTGGAAAACGCTGTGCGTTTTCCACGAGCTCCCACAGGGCCTTTCCAATCAAATCACCCACGAAAAACCCCGAAAGGCCCCAAAATGGCGTTGGGAAACCCGGATAGACCCTTATGGCTATATCCGAGTTTCCCAAAGGGCGTAAGTGCCTGATATCCCTGTCTTTCCTGGGTAAATCGAGCGTTCGGCCTGCACAGGTCGGCCGCTTCGATGTGAACATAGTCATTCACGGGTCGACTGCAGTCCGAGGACGCGGCGATCTTGTCGCATACGGATGGGCCCTGTGGAAGCTGCCGGCGCCGTGGCCGCACAGAACGCGCCCACCGCACCTCGGAAAACGCTGCGCGTTTTCCACGAGCTTCCACAGGGCCTTTCCCATCAAATCATCCACGAAAAACCCCGAAAGGCCCCAAAATAGCGTTGGGAAACCCGGATAGACCCCAACAAGTGGCTTCTCTGCCCCGTACAAAAAAAAGGCCCGGCGCGAACGCCGGGCCCTTGAACATCTGTTCTTGTGCCGCCGACCGGCTAGCCGACGCTCAGCAGGTCCAGCTTGCCCGTGCTGTCGCTCATCTTGTCGACCGGCACGCCCATCTTGTCGAGGATGGTGAGGTGCAAGTTGGTCACCGGCGTCTTGTCGGCGTACCGCATGTGGCGACCGCCCGACTTGAGCTGACCCGACCCGCCGCCAATCAGGACGAGCGGGAGCCCCTTGTTGTCGTGGCGGTTGCTGTCGGACATGCCGGCGCCGTAGAGCATCACCATGTGGTCCAGCAGCGTGCCGTCACCGTCGGGCGTCGCCCGCGCCTTCTCCAGGAAGTATGAGAACAAGGAGAGGTGGAACGTGTTGATCTTCGCGACCTTCTCATACAGCGTGGGGTCGTTCCGGTGATGCGACGTCGGGTGGTGCGAATCAGGCACGCCGATTTCCGGATACGTGCGCCCGCTGATCTCGCGCGCCATCATGTACGTGGTGACACGGGTCAGATCCGTCTGATACGCGAGCAGCTGCAGATCGAACATCAGCTTCGCGTGCTCTTCATAGGTCGCAGGAATACCGGCGGGCTGATCCACCTCCGGCAGCTCCCGGCCGCTCTGCTTCTCCGCGGTCTGGATGCGGCGCTCGATGTCGCGGACGGCTTCGAGATACTCGTCGACCCTGAGCCGGTCGTTCGGGCCCAGGTCGCGCTGAATCGCGTCGACCTTTTCGGTCACCGAATCCAAAATGCTCTGGTCCTTTTTGATCCGCGCGAGGCGGGCGGCCGGGTCGGTCGAGCCGGCATCGCCGAAGAGCTGCTCGAACACGGCACGCGGGTTGTTCTCGCCAAGCAGCGGCGTCGTCTCGTTGCGCCAGGCGATCGTGTTCGTGTAGGTGCAGCTGAACCCGACGTCGCACGAGCCGGACACGTCCCGGCTGTCGAGCGCGATCTCGAGCGACCCGAGCTGGGTGTGCTTGGCGAAATCGCGCGCGATCAACTGGTCGACGGAGACGCCCGCTCGCAGGCTCGCTTCGCTCCGCTCCGGCGTCACACCGGTCAGGAAGCGTGTCGCGGCGCTGGCGTGGACGCCGGCATTGCTCGCCACGCCGTTCAGCCCGGTCATCACGGTCATCTGATCGCGATACGCCTCGAGCGGCTGGAGCAGGCGGGTAATCGCAAATCCCTCCCCCTCCGTCTCCGGCGTCCAGTGCTTCATCGCCATGCCGTTTGGCACGTAGACGACGCCGAACCGGCGCACTGGATGGGCGGCGCTGTTCCGGAGCGCGGCAAAAGCCGGCACCATGCCGTCGAGCAACGGCAGCGCCAGGGTGGCACCGAGCCCGCGCAACACGGTGCGGCGCGGGATGGCCCTCTTGGTGATCATCATGGGTCGGACCTCCGCATCTGAAACGCGGTGCTCTTCACGACTCCCAGGATGATAGACGACCAGCGATAGTCTTCGCCAGCCGCCTCTCGCACGATCTTTCGGACGGTCGGGGCGTCATAGTACTCCAGACCCCGGCCCAACGCGTACATCATCAGTTTCTCGGTCACGGTGCCGACGAAATCGTCGGGGCGCGCGAGCAGCAGGTCCCGCAGACCCACCGGCCCGTCGAACGCCGCGCCGTCGGGCAGTGTCCCGCTGGCGTCGATGGCCGTGCCCGCCTCGTTCGTGGGGCGCCACTTCCCGACCGCGTTGTAGTTCTCGAGCGCGAAGCCGATCGGGTCCATCGGTGCGTGGCACACGGCGCAGGCGGGGTTTTCGCGATGCATCACCATCGCCTCACGCATCGAGAGCGGCTCACCGTCCTCGTTCTCCTCTTCGAGGGTCGGCACGTCGGGCGGCGGCTCCGGTGGGGGCGCACCCAGCAGGTTCTCGAGCACCCATTTGCCCCGCAAGACCGGCGATGTCCGATTGGGATACGACGTCACCGTCATCAGACTTCCGTGGCTGAGCAAGCCGGCGCGCTCGTTCCGGTCGAACGTCACCTTCCGGAACCGGTTTCCATAGACGTTGGGGATCCCATAGTGCCGGGCGAGCCGCTCGTTGACGAAGGTGTAGTTCGCGTCAAGCAGCTCCAGGATGCTCTCGTCCTGGCGAAGCAGGCCCTCGATAAAGAGCTCGGTTTCTGTCCGGTAGGCCGCCCGAAGGTTCTCGTCGAACTCCGGGTACTCGAGCGGGTCCGGATAGACGCCGTCGATGTTGCGCAGGTGGAGCCACTGGCCGGCGAAGTTCTCGACGAGCGCCTTGGCTCGCGTGTCGCCCAGCATCCGCCGCACCTGCCGCGCGAGGACGTCAGGGGCGTCCAGAGCGCCGCGTTCCGCGAGATCCAGCAGCTCGTCGTCCGGAATGCTGCTCCACAGAAAAAACGACAGCCGCGAGGCGAGCTCCACGTCGCCAATCGGATAGGCGGTGCCCGCCACGGCGTCGACCGGGTCGCGTTCGATCCGGTACAGGAACTCGGGATCCGTCAGCAGGCGCTCCAGCGCGAATCCGATGCCGTCGTCGAAGCGACCGTCGGACCGACCAGCCTCGTAGAAACCCACCAGCGTCTCGACGTCGGCGTCGGTCACCGGGCGGCGATACGCCCTTCGTGCGAGCGCCGACAGGATCTCTCGGGCGCAGGGGGCCTCGGCAGCGGCGGTCGCCGGCGTGCAGGAGAAAATCCGGCGGCGCGTCGGCGTGTCGCCAGGGCCGTCGACGGTGTAGGGGCCACTGATCTGCACGCTGCCCAGGGCGGGATTGCCGTCCGGCATGTCGTTGATGGCCAGGGCGAAACCGGTCTGGCGCGGTTGCAAGACGCCGTCTGGCTCCCAGGTTTCGCGGGGGAACGCGATCCCGACAACATGCGGCCCCGCGTCGACCTTGATTCGCACCTCGAGGCCGTCATCGGCGTGCAGCGTGTACGACTCCCAGTCGTCCGTGCCGCGAATGTTGCCGGCGAAGCTGATCGGGGCGGGCGTACCGGGCGCTTCGCCGCCGAAGGTGAACCGCTCGATGCGTTGACCGTCGAGACGGAACTCGATCTCGTGCGCCTGGTCGACCCCACGCACGTAGCCGACATAGTTCGTCCGTAGGCGGACCTGGATCCGGTATTCGCCGTCGACCGGGAAGTGATAGCGAATTGCCGCGCCTCCGCGCGAGCCGAACGGGAGGTCCTCGCTCTGTTGGTTGTTCTGAATCAGGTTCAGCGGGACGTCGTAGGTCTGGATGACCGCGCCCCCCGCCGGCGGTCTGCCCATTGCGAGTCGGCTGATCTTCCGCGCCGCCGACACGTAGCGGTCGAGTAGGGCGGGCGACAACGTCAGCGCGCCGGCATTGTTGTCGAACCCGTGACGGTCGGGTGCATCGGCCGGAATCCACTCGCTGACGTCGATGTCGAGATCGAGCAGATCGCGGATGACGTTCCGATATTCGGTCTGGTTGAGCCGGTGAAACGCCTGCGTGCGCCCAGGATTGGGGTTCGCCTCGGCCGCCCGATCGAGCTCATCCTCGAGCCACGCCCGGAAGCCGTCGTAGGTCTCCTTGTCGGGTCGTGGTCGCGGCTGCGGTGGCATCGCTCCGACGCGCAGCTTCCGCACGACCTTCTCCCACACCTCGGGATGCTCCGCGACGTTGTTCACGTCGACGTCGTCGAGTGCCAGCCCGACGGCGCGCAACTGGGAGACGAGCAGCGACCGCGGCTCGTCGGTGCCGCGGACGAAGTCGCCGTTGTGACAGGTGACGCAGTAGCGATCGACGAGGGCGCGCT
Organism: Vicinamibacterales bacterium; assembly: GCA_965197395.1. Classification (GTDB taxonomy): domain Bacteria; phylum Acidobacteriota; class Vicinamibacteria; order Vicinamibacterales; family UBA8438; genus CAZYFH01. The sequence goes on from OZ240205.1 coordinate 955,887, forward strand.
GGGGCGACACCGGGGCACCCTCGCGCGTCTCGGCCTGCTGTGACGGTTCCGCGGCCGACAACACACCCGAGACCACGCAGGTCGCTGCGATCGCGGCGAGCGCGTACAGATCCACCTTCAACAGACTCGCCCTTCTCAGGCCACGGCTACCCAGAAGACTAAGAGACACAGTAGTTTGGCCGCACCCACGTCCGTTGTCAACGACTGGGCGCGTGCGGTAGGATGGGCGCAGACTCCGTCCATGCACGCTGAACGATTCATTCGCTGCGCCGTTCTGAGGGCGGCAAGCTTCCTGGTGGTGTCTGCCACGGCCTTGACGGGGCTGTCGACCGAAGCCCGCGCGACCGGGGCTACATCCGCCGAAGCCTTGGCGAAAGCGGGCGAGGAGCGGCTCGTCGAGGCAGTCAAATCACGGGACGCCGACGCCGTTCGCACGTTGCTGGCGCAGGGAGTCGATGTCAACGCGCCGCAATCGGACGGTGCGACAGCACTGCACTGGGCCGCGTATCGGGATGACCTCGAGACGGTGACTATCTTGATTGAGGCGGGCGCCAACGTGAACGCGGCAAACGAGCTCGGCGCCACGTCGCTCTGGCTGGCTGCGGACAACGGCAGCGCACCGATGATCCAGCGGCTGCTCGCGTCGGGTGCCGATCCCAACGTGGCGTTGCACGAGGGAGAAACGCCGATCATGACCGCCGCGCGGACCGGCAGCGCCGACGCCGTGCGGCTGTTGATTGCCCACGGTGCGGAGGTCAACGTCGCGGAGCACTCCCGCGGGCAGACCGCGTTGATGTGGGCAGTCGCACAGGGACATCGCGAGGTGGTCGAGGCATTGCTCGAGCACGGCGCAGATGTCGCGGCCAGATCGCGCGTGCGGCCGCGCCTCATGCATGCCGACAATACCAACGCGTCGCAGTACGACCAGGGCGTGATGTGGAATCGCGGCGGGTTCACGCCGCTCCTCTTTGCGGCCAGGCATGGGGACATCGATTCGGCCACACTGCTGCTTGCGTCGGGTGCTGACGTCGACGACAGGGCGCCGACCGGGGCCACCGCACTGGTTGTGGCGGCCCACAGCGGGCACAGCGCCTTCGGGACGATGTTGCTCGACGCGGGGGCTGACCCGAACGCCGGCGGTGCCGGCTACACGGCGCTGCACGCGGCCATCCTTCGTGGGGACCGGGCGCTGCTGCGGCAACTCCTCGCGCACGGCGCCGACCCGAACCTGCGCCTGGAGAAGGGCACGCCCATCCGCCGCGCGAGCCAGGACTGGGCCATCAATCCGTCGCTGGTGAGCGCGACGCCGTTCTGGCTCGCCGCGTACTTTCGCGACCCGGTCATCATGCGCACGCTCGTGGCGGCGGGCGCAGACCCGCGGCTGACAACGACAGAACTCTGGCGACCAGTCTTCGAGCGCGCCGGCGCGGTCGGACCGCCGTATATCGCGGGCGGGTTCGCGACGCCGCTGATGGCGGCCATTCGCGGGACCAGCAATCGAGGCCGCTTCTTCCTCGCGTCGGCCCGCGACCCGGAGGCGGACGAGCGGAACGCGTTGGAGACGGTCGCGCTCGCGGTCGAGCTCGGCGCTAACGTCAACGCGACCGATCGGAACGGCGACACCGCGTTGCACGGCGCCGCGTCCCGCAACTTCACGACGATCGTTCGACTCCTCGCGGCCCACGGCGCCGAGCTGGACGTCGAGAATGACGCCGGACGCACGCCGCTGGCCCTGGCCATCGCCGCCGAGGCGGCCCGTGGCCGACGCGTCGTCGCGACGCGCGTCCCCAGCGGCAACACAGCCGAGGTCCTGCGCGAGCTCGGCGCCATCGAAAAACCCGAGGGCGACGAGACCGAGGACGAGAGGCGCTGACGCGTTCGCCCGCGCCTCACCGTCAGGTTCGGATCGGCCTGCCCTGGAAAGATGCCAGTAGGTTGAAACCCCTGGTCCTGTGCGCGTGGTCGTGCGCGCTGTGTCTCGTGGCCGCGCCAGGCAGCGTGGTCGCACAGGCGCAAACCGCCGCGTCACCGGTCCCGGTCCCGTCATCCACGCGTGTCGACGTCGCCGTCATGCCGCTGGTCAACCTCAGTCACCGCCCCGACGACGACTGGGTCGGCGACGGGATCACCGAAACCGTCACGACCGACCTGCGGCACCGCGGCTGGTCGATCCTCGGCGCGCAAGTGCTCGACGAGGCGCTCGCGGGTGTTCACGCGCCTGTGCCGGATGGCTATGCGGGCGCGGCCGCGCTCGAGACCCTGAAGGCCCTCGGCGTCGGATCCCTGGTCGGCGGCTCCTTCCAGCGACTCGAGGATCGCCTACGGATCACCGTGCACATCGTGGACGTCAGGACCGGCGTGGTCGCACACAGCGCGAAGATCGACGGCACGGTGAACGACGTCTTCGCGACGCAGGACCGGGTCGTCGAGGCCCTGACCGAGGGGCTGGCTCGCCCCGGCGAGGCCACCCGCCACGTGGACGACCGCGGCGACCCTGCACCACCGTCAGGCGTAAACGCCGCCGTGAGCAAGGCGCTGCCTGCGACGCTGGCTCCCAGTGCGGTCACCGGAGTGCTCGCGGTTGATTCGACTCCCGGCGTGACGAATGCGCCCGCGGCATCGTCCCGTCAGGGCGGCCGGCGAGGCGGCTTTGCCATCGCTGAGCGCCCGACGGCCGTCGCATTCCGCACGTCGCAGCCGCCGGCAATCGACGGCCGACTCGACGATGCGGTGTGGTCGGCAGCGGTGCCGATCACGGACTTCGTGCAGACGAGTCCCGTCGAAGGCGCTCCCGGCACGGAGAACACGGAGGTGTGGATCGCCTACGACCGCGACAACCTCTATCTGGCGTTCTACGCTCACTACGCCGACCCTGCCATCATTCGCGCGAACCGCGCGGAACGCGACCAGTCGATGGGCGACGATCGGATGTCGGTGCTCTTCGATCCGTTCCTGGATCAGCAACGCGCCTATCAGTTCTCGGTGAACGGCTATGGCGTGCCAGGGGATTCGATCGTGAACGCCGGAGGCGGCGGCTCCCGGAGCCGGAGCAGCGTCGGACGGTCGAGCAGCGGGTCGAGCAGCGGTGGGTCGTCCAGCGGCGGCGGGGGTGGTGGAAGTAGCGGCGGCGGCGACGGCGGAAGTGGCTTCGGCATTCGCGGCGATCGGTCCTGGGATGCGCTGTTCGACGCACGCGGGGGATTGGTCGAGGACGGGTGGACGGCCGAGATGTCGATCCCGTTCAAAAGCCTGCGCTACCCGGCCCGGACGTCCGGCCAGCCCCACCGCTGGGGATTTCAGATCAGCCGGAACATCCGTGAGAAATCGGAGTCGCTGGTCTGGTCGCCGGTCTCTCGCGATATTGCAGGTCAGCTGACACAGATGGGCATGCTGGAAGGCCTGAGCGACCTGTCGACGAGTAGAAACCTCGAGCTGTTACCGACGTTCACCGGCTTGCAGACGGGCGCGCTCGACCCGACGGCGGGCAGCTTTCGTGAAGGCGACCCGCTGGGTGAGATGGGCATCGGCGTCAAATACGGACTGACGTCGAACCTCACCATGGACTTTACCTACAACCCCGATTTCTCCCAGATCGAATCTGACCGACCCCAGATCGAGGTCAACCAGCGGTTCGCGCTCTTCTACCCGGAGCAGCGCCCGTTCTTTCTGGAAGGCCAGGAGATTTTCGCCGCCGCCACCCCGGTCAACCTCGTGCACACGCGCACGATCGTCGACCCGCGCTATGGTGCCAAGCTGACCGGCAAGGTCGGGAACACGACGCTTGGCGTGTTCATCGCCGATGACGAGGCGCCCGGTCGCCTGGACGACCGCCTGGACCCGGCGTTCGGTCGCACGGCGCAATCGCTGATCGGCCGGGTGCGGTACGACCTCTATGCCGAGTCGTATGTGGGCGTCATCGCGACCGCCCGCGAGTTCGGCGCGGACTACAACCGCGTAGGCGGTGTCGATGGACGGCTGCGGCTCGGGCGCACCCACAACGTGAGCTTCACGGCCGTCGGCTCCGAGCATCAGGACTCGTTGAACGGCCGCCTCGGCGGCCCGATTGTCGAGTTCGATTTCTCGCGTCAGGCGCGCAATCTCAGCTACGGCGTGTCACACAGCAGCATCGATCCCGGCTTCCGCACCGCGACCGGGTTCGTCCCGCGCGTCGACATCCGTCGGACCGACGCCAACATCGCGTATCGCTGGTGGCCGGAGGGCACGCTGATCAGCTGGGGGCCCAGCGTTACCTACCTCAGGAACTACAACCACGCCGGCGTGCTCGAGGACGAGCAGTTCCGTGGCGACGCGAACTTCGAATTCGCGCGCAACATGCGGTTTTCGGGCGGCATCAGCCGCGATCTCGAGCGCTTCGGCGGCGTTGACTTCCGAAAGACCGGATATTCCTTTTTCGGTATCGTCAGCGGTCGGATTCTGTCGATCGTCGGCGGCTTCAATGGAGGCGACGGGATTTTCTTCGGGGAGAGCCCGTTTCTCGGCCGGTCGACCAACAGCAACATTTCGTTCTTTCTGAGGCCGACCTCCCGATTGCGCACGGAGTTCCGCGCACTGCTCAGCCGGTTCGTGAACCCAGCCGACAACGCGGAGATCTTCGACGTGAAGATCTACCGGTGGCGTGCCAACTACCAGTTCACCGACCGCCTGCTCCTGAGGCACATCCTGGAGCACAACACCTTCGACGGAAAGCTCGGCAACAACCTGCTGCTGACGTATCGGATCAACGCCGGGACCGTGTTCTTTCTCGGGTACGACGACCGGTATCAGCGCGGGTTCGAGGTCGAGCCGACGTTCTTCCCCACGAGCCATCTCGAGCGGACGAACCGTGCGTTCTTCACCAAGATCTCGTATCTGTTTCGGTATTGACGGACTGGGGGACCCCATGCGACGCAGCCTGACCGGAACCGTCATCATCGGTGCGACGTGGTGCGTGCTTGCCACCGTGGCCGCGCCGGCGCACGCGCAGTATGGCGCGACGAACGGTGAGTGGCCGACGTACGCGGGCGATCTCGGCGGCACCAAGTACTCGCCGCTCGACCAGATCGATGCGTCGAACTTCTCCAACCTCGAGATCGCGTGGCGGTGGGCGTCGCCCGACGGGTCGCTCGACCTGGATGCCCTGCGCGAGGAACGCCCGGAGATCGGCATCCGGAACTTCAAGGCGACGCCGCTGATGGTCGGCGGCACCGTCTACATCTCGACGCCGCTCGTGCAATCGGCGGCCATCGACGCGGGGACCGGCGAGACGCGCTGGGTCTATGACCCCGAGACGTATCTGTCCGATCCCTACCCGCATGCGATGGTGCTGAGCTTCAACTCCCGGGGCCTCGCGTACTGGACCGACGGCACCGCGGAACGGCTCTTCTACGGCACCAACGACGGGTATCTGCTCGCGGTGGATGCGAAGACCGGACGCCCGGTCCGCAGCTTCGGCGACGACGGACGCGTCGACCTCATGGAGGACATCCCGCGCGCCGTGCGCGGCACCACCGACTCACGCGGCTATAGCTGGCTCGGCGTCGCCTCGCCGCCGATCGTCGCGCACAACGTCGTCGTCACGCCGACCATCATCTCCGACCTCCCGATCGCCAAGGAAGCGCCGCCGGGGTGGGTCAAAGGCATCGACGCGCGGACCGGGGATACGAAGTGGACCTTCCGCACGGTGCCACAGGGCGATGACTTCGGGGTGGATAGCTGGCAGAACGAATCGTGGCGCGCAACACCAACGTCTGGTCGATGTTCAGCGTCGATGACGAGCTCGGCTACGTCTATCTGCCGACCGGAACCCCGACCGGCGACTACTACGGCGGGCACCGGCTCGGGGACAACCTGTTCGCGGAAAGCCTCGTCGCGCTCGACATCGAAACCGGCCAGCGGATGTGGCATTTCCAGGCGGTCCATCACGGTGTCTGGGACTACGACTTCCCCGCCGCCCCGACGCTGGTTGACATCACGGTCGGCGGCCGTCCAGTGAAGGCCGTCGCGCAGGTGAGCAAGCAGGGGTTCACGTATGTCTTCGACCGCGCGACTGGCGACCAGGTCTGGCCGATCGAGAAGCGGCCGGTGGCGACCGACACCGACCTCGACGGTGAGGTGCTGTCGCCGACCCAACCATTCCCGACGAAGCCACCGCCGTTCGAGCATCAGGGCACGAGCATCGATGACCTGGTCGACTTCACGCCTGAAATCCGGGCGATGGCGGTCGAGGCGGTCAAGGACTTCCGGCTTGGGCCGCTCTTCTCGCCGCCGATGCTGAGCGTGGACGGGGGCTTGCAGGGCACGATCCAGCGCCCACATGTAGGTGGCGGCGCAAGCTGGACCGGCGCCGCGGTCGACCCCGAGACGGGGTTGCTCTACGTGCCGTCGGAGAACCGCTTCTCGGTCCTGAAGTACCACACCCCCGACCCGGACGAGGGCGGCAACCTTCGGTATACGTTCACGGGGCTGGCGGCCGGCATCCAGCCGCAAATGCCGCAGGGGTTGCCGCTGTTCAAGCCGCCCTACTCGCGCATGACCGCCATCGACCTCAATGCGGGCGACCATGCGTGGATGCATCCGAACGGCGATGGCGACCGCTTTCGCAACCGCGTTCGCGCTGCCGAGCGACTGAGCCGGCTGCGCCCAGAGAGGCGCCGCTATACTCGCCGGACAACCGGCTTTCGAAGGAGACACGACATGGCGCGTTTTCTCGTCCTCTATCGCGGCGGCGACGCGAGCAAGCTTACGCCCAATGAAAACGACGCCCTGATGAAGAAGTGGGGCAAGTACATGAGGTTCCTCTCAGGGATCGGTGCAGCTTTGGCCGGTTCCATGGCTAATAAGTCAAGCATTGTCATCGACTTACGTGGCTGGAGAACACCGTCTGTATCTGGAGAGGAACTGCAGGCTCTCGGAAAGTCCGGCCCACGGTACACGGCGGAAATCGCGAGGGGCCTGCCAGTGCCAAGGGGCTGAACAGTCAGCGAGGGTTCGGCCCAGCGGTAAAACGTCGGCGAAAGCAGGCCGCGACGAGTGCATGGTTCGTCGCCCTGTAAATGCCAGCGCCTCAGCACCTTGAACCGGCTGCCGTCGAGCAGGCCCCCCACCAAAAGCGGGGCCCGCGCAGGCGGCCGACTGAGCGATAGACGACTTCACCGCTGATTCGCGGGCACGAACACATCCGCAGCCTCTTTCCACGGCGTGGCTGACCTGCTGGGGGCTGAATCGTGCACACATTTGTGTGAGGAACCGTACATGAAAAGACTCGGCAAGTCGGGTGCCATGCAGGAGGGCGGCCCCGTTCAAAGCTCTGCGGCCACACAGATCATCGGGAAAGAAAAGACGATCAAAACTGGGCGCGCGGGCAATCGCACCAGTTTCGTGGGTGGGTACAACATCCTGGAAGCCAAGAGCATGAAGGCCGCCCAAACGCTCTCGAAGACGTGCCCTCACGTGACCATGATGAACGGGACCATCGAGATCCTGCCGATCTTGGCGATGTAGGGTAGCAGATGCAAAGACCGTTGCCGTGGCTCGGCGTGACAGCCCTCGTGATCGTCCTCGTATCACTCTCGCCCTCACCGGCGGCCGGACAAGACCGCTCGGAGACCTTCACGGCGCCGGGACGGCGAGCATGTTTCTGCAGAAAAGCGAGGATGCGATCTACGAGTACGCGTGCCACGAGGGGAACTACTCGCTGGATGGCATGCTCGCAGGCGCGCGTCACCAGGAGGGGTCCGCCGGGTCGCGCTAGATCGCGGCGGGCGCAGTTCGTCGGACCAGGCTCGAACACCAGTCCATCGATTCTGCAGGGACGGCAGATTCGAGCGCGGCGTCACAAAGTGACACACGTGGCGCGCTTTTTTGGCCCTGTGTGCGGCGCCCCAACGACCGCAACCCCACACGCTCCCGACGAGTCAGACCAGCCAAGCCACTGCAGATACGTCGGTTAGCCCTTGCGACGGCGCCACTGCGAAAAGAGGCACGCCGATTGCGTAGATCGGGGTCAGCGTCACGAGGCGTGCGAGGGCGAAGTCATGGAAGAGCGGCGGAAATACGAACGCGCGGAAGCGAACTGTACGGTGGAGATCGCCCTGCCACGAGGGCTGCGACGGTTGCGCCGCGGTTTCCTTGCCGAATTGAGCGAGGGCGGCGGATTGCTCACCGGCGATCTCGGCTGCTCGGTCGGCACCGAGCTGCGTATCCGTCTCTGGTTCCCCGATCTCTCCGACATGCTCTGCACCGGCGTGGTGCGGAGTGCTCGGAACGGCAATTCGTTCGGCGTGGAGTGGACCAACCTGGCGCCGCAGGACTACGACCGCCTCGCCGAGTTCGTTCGGCGCCCGCAGCGACGCAACGCTCTCTGGTGGCAGCCAGAACAGACGGCAGAGCCGCCCGCCGACGCGAGCCGGTAAGCGGTAATCCGGTTACCGTTCGAGATGGACTTCGGCGATCGCGATGCCGCTTTCTCCCGCCACGGCATACAGCAGGAACGTGCGCCCGCTGACCGTATCCTCGAAAATCGCCGGGTCGCGGAGCTGGTTGACGTGACCGTAGGCGGTGCTCCGGACGGACGGCTCGAGTGGCGCGTCGGCGCCTTCCCAATCGTGCTCGGGACGTAGCACCTCCACCCCTGGCGTCTGGGACCACGTCGTCCAGTCGCCTGAGATATCGATCGTGCTCAACAGGATCCGCTCGGGGACCTGCCCGACCTCGGTCCAGAAGACCAGCAGCGTGTCGCCGCGTGGCAACAACGCCGCGTGACGCATGTTCCGGTTGAACAGGCGCGGTCCTTCCTCGAAGCCGCCCAGCGGGTCTCGGGACCGGTAGAACTGCCCCGGCATCGACATGATGTAGGTGAAGCCGTCGTGCAGAAACGCGCGCATATAGGTCCGGCCGAGCACCTCGGGACGCGCGATGAAACGGATACCGTCGGTCGATGTAGCCACGCGGGACGCTTGACGGCTCACCCCGTCGAGCCCGTGAAAGTACATGACGATGCGCCGGTTGATGTCGTCGACGTGGACGTCGGGCGAGGCAATGTGTGGAGTGGTGGCCTCGGTCAGCGCGTCGTGGGAAATACGGGCGCCGCTCGCGGCCCGCGCGGCACTGAGTCGCGCAAGCTCGTCGGCCGACACCGTAGGCGGTTCTGTCAGGAAGTGCGAGTCCGCAATCTGCAGGCTTCCCGGAGGATGGATCCGCCACGGACCCAAAGGGTCGTCCGCGTACGCCAGCCTGATGTAGTGGCCCTTGTGGTCGGCAAAGTAGAGGTAGAACGCGCCGAGCGGATCGTCGACCCACTCAGGCACGCGGATGAGCGACGGGCCCTGGATATTGACGCCGATGCTCGGATGAAGATCGGGACCGATGATTGGCGCATCCAGGAGCCGCGCGACACGCACCGCGGGACCGGGCTGCGCAACGAGGGCCACGGTTCCGCACGCGAGCACCGCTGCAAGACACGCGATCCGTCGGTGCGTTCTCCGTGGATTGGTCACGACGTCAGCTCCAGTCTACCAGCCCCTCCGGCCGTGTACCGAGGAGACGCAAGCATAAACCGTACGGGGTGATCGCCGAGGATGTCTATTTCCCTGGCGCGCACCGCCGTCCGTCCGGCGGCCAACTTCCGGCCGACGAAGGAGGAACGACGTGGCGCATCGCGTGCAGCACTGGATCGTCGGTTTGGGATGTGCGGTGGTGCTCGTCGGCGCGGCGCGAGGCGAAGCCGCGGTGAAGATCCTCGGGATCACCGTCGATGAGTCCGCGACGAGCGCCGCTGTTCAGCCGGGCGCCGGCGTGGACGTCCACCTGAGCGACGCGTTCGGCCTTCGGTTCGCCGGCGACTATCGACGCCTTCTCGCCGACGGTGGAGGAACGAACGAGTTCCGCTTTCTTGCAGGCGTCGTTCTTGGCGTCGGCACTCGCTAGCCGCCTAGGGCTGGGTCGCTTCCATTCTCTCTTTGGCGCGAGCCCCGGCCAGCATGTTGAAAAGTCCGTAGTTCCCTTCGTGACACGCATACTCGAAGAGACCGTCTCCGCGCTTCATCGGCAGCGCCGCGGTGAACGGGCGCGTAAACGTGGTCGGGTCGTCGACCGTGAACTCGTAGAGCAGCGTGTCATCGCCCACGCGCTGGAAGCGCTCCGTCAGATGGAGCGAGGCGCCGGAGCCTGCCGCCGTCGCGACCGACGAGTTGAAGCTCGCCGTCTTGTTGGTGAAGTTCGTGGTTTCGACCACCAGCGTGTCGCCCTCCCAGTGACCGCGCGAATCGCCCATCCATTGGCGAATATCGTCCCCGAGATGCGCTCGACCGTCGAGCGGTACGATCCGCGCGTCGTGCACCATCTCGTTGAAGATGACGACGTGATCCGCCGTCTGGAAGATCTGGATGTTCTGGTTGTACCCGACCGGCACGATGGGCGGCCCCGAGTTGAACCCGAGGATGCACCGCTCGGCGAGTCCGCGGTCCTTATAGCTGTCGGTACCGATCCCGGCGGCGCGGACGCGCACGGGACGCGTGCCCGGGAGGTCCTCGCCGAGTGAGAGCACGTCCAGCTCGATGCCGGGTTGGAGCGGCGGCACGCGGCCGTCGGGTGGATCGGTGATGAGCGAGGTCCGCTGGTCGTCGACGATGCGGGCGCCCTGGTCGACCCAATAGCTGTTGTACGCGCCGATATCGCCACCGGCCGGCAACGGCTCCGTTCTGACCTCGCTGGGCGCGTTCGCTTGCGCGGTCCGCTCGGCAGCCGCCGATTCGACCTCTGCGGCTTCCTCTGCCGTCAGGATGTCGGCCTGCCCCTCGGGGCGTTCGAGCGGAGTCAGCGTGCGAAAATCCCAGACACCCTGCAGATCGGGCGTGCCGTCAGGCAGGCGCGGTGCGTCGAACGCGGTCTGGGCGCCCGCCACCCCCGAAACGCCGACGACGAGGGCGACCAGCATCGAGATGGCGACGGACCGTCGAACACTCATGTGACCATCCACTTTAGTACCAACCTCTCCCCGATATCGTACAGCGGCCGTGATGGGACTGTCACCACCGCGCAGGTAGCGCCCGGCCAGTCCGAGCGCTATGCTGGTCGGGCGCGCTCGCGGCGACCCACCGCCGGGCCCGGTCGCGCGCGCCGGCGCGGACAACCAAGGGAGAGTGCCATGGCTTCGACACGACGACGGTTCCTGATGCACGCGGCGGCTGTGGGCGGCGCCGCTCTCGCCCGGCCCGCCGACGCCTGGACTGGGTCGGGCAAGGGGTTGACCACGGCGACGTCACCGGCGTCGGACAGGTTCTCGCCGCCCGAGTTGCTTGCGCGACACGCGGCGCGCGCCCGCGCCGCGGCGGCCGCTGCACCGCCTGCCCAGTCGGCCGGCAACGCCGATTACGTGGCGATGTATCGCGAGCGTCGCAACTGGGGGCGCTGGGGACGCGACGACCAGGTCGGCGCGATCAACCTGATCACCGCGGAAAAGCGGACGGCGGCCGCCGGCCTCGTGCGCAACGGCCGCACGGTGTCGCTCAGTCGCGTCTTCGAGCCGCCGCAGCATTTCATGCAAAAGAGCTCGCTCGGCAACGGGGGCGGTTTTGTCATGGACTACCTTGGCTTCATCTACCACGGCGGCGTGGTCACGCACATCGACGCGCCGTGCCACATTTGGGATGAGGACGGGATGTGGCAAGGACGCGACCCGGACGTGGAGATCACGACCCAGGGCGCACACTTCGCGGACATCACGAACTGGAAGACCGGCATCATCACCAGGGGAGTGCTGCTCGACGTGCCCCGCCATCGTGGCGAACCGCACGTCACCGCCGACCAGCCCGTGCGTGGGACCGAGCTCGAGGCGATCGCGCGGGCGCAAGGGGTCAGCGTCGACGCGGGCGACGCACTGCTGGTCTACAGCGGCCGGGAGTCGTACTCGCGGGCGGCGGGGGGCGCCTTCGGCGGCGCGGGGCTTCATCCGAGCTGCGCCGAGTTCGTCCGCGACCACGACGTGTCGCTCCTCGGATGGGACTTGATGGACGCCGCGATGGGCGCCGAGGGCTTGCCGTGGCCGGTCCACGGCGTGCTGTTCAACTTCGGCGTGGCGCTGCTCGACAACGCCTTGCTGGAACCGGTCGCCGATGCCTGCGCCGAGGAGGGCCGGCACGAGTTCATGTTCATGCTGCTGCCGTTGAACGTGGCGCGCGGCACCGGGAGCCCGGCCAATCCGGTCGCGATGTTCTAGGGGACCCGGCCGTGGCGAACGCCCGCGGGGCGCGCTGTGCGCGCCCTGGCCACCAATCTTGCGACCGGCCTCACGATGCCGGACTCCGGTTCAAGTCGGACCGCTGCAGATGCTATCGTTACAGGTTGGCGGACCATATCGCGGTCGGACGTGAATGCCACAGGAGGATGCTCGTGAGCATAAGGACGTTCAGCGCGTTGTCTGTCGTCGCGGTGCTGGCCGCAGGCCCTGTGCCGGCCTCCGGACAGTCTGCGGCCGAGTCGGCGGCGGCGCCCGCCGCAGACTGGACGGCACCCCGCACGGCGTGGGGCGCGCCCGACCTGCAGGGTGTCTGGGACTACCGCAGTGCGACACCGCTGGAGCGCCCCGCGCAGTTCGCCGGCAAGGCAGCCCTGACGCCCGAGGAGGCGGCGGTCTACGAGCGTGAACAAACCGAGCTCCGAAACGATTACGACCGCGCGCCGAGCGTGCACGCCAAGTGGTGGTTGGACTACGGTGCCGAGCTTACCGACGACAACCGGACGTCGCTGATCGTCGACCCGCCGGATGGGCGGGTGCCGGCGGTGACGGACGCCGCCAGGCAGCGCGCCGCGGCCCGTGCGGAGCGCCGGCGCCAGCATCCGGCCGACGCCGCGGAGTATCGCGGGTTGACCGAGCGCTGCATCACGTTCGGCATGCCGCGGCTCCCTGGCGCCTACAACAACAACTACCAGATCCTGCAGACGCCGACCCACGTCGCCATCGTCTCGGAGATGATTCACGACGCGCGGATCGTCCCGCTGGACGGGCGCCCACACCTGTCGACCGACGTATCCCAGTGGCATGGCGACTCGCGCGGCTACTACGACGGCGACACGCTCGTGGTCGAGACGACCAACTTCTCGCCCAAGGCCTCGCACCGTGGCTCGACGACAGCGCTGCATCTCGTGGAGCGGTTTACGCGCGTCAACCCCGACACGGTCCGGTACGAGATCACCGTCGCCGACCCGGCGACCTGGACGAGCGCCTGGACCGCGGTCGTCCCGATGAAGCAGACCAGCCAGCCGCTCTTCGAGTACGCGTGCCACGAAGGCAATCACGGCCTACGCAACATCCTGCACAACGCGCGGTTCGAAGAAGATGCCGACTACGCCGGCAAGCTGTCAGAGCAGTGAGGTCGTCATGCGGAGCCGTACAGCACTCGTCGTCGGCCTGACGATCGTCGGTCTCGGCGCCGGCGCTACCACCCCGGCCGAAGCCCAGACGCCGACCGTCACGTTCAGCGATCACATCCGCCCGATCATGGAGCGGAGCTGCTGGAACTGTCACGGCGAGGCAACCCAGCTCTCGGACCTCGACCTCCGGACTCGCGAGGGCGCGCTGACGGGCGGCACCCGCGGACCCGCCATCGTCCCAGGGCGGGCCGACGAGAGCCGGCTCTTCCGCCAGCTCGCGGGACTCGAGGCGCCGGCGATGCCGATGGGCGGCGACACGCTCAGCGACGCGGAGATCGCCGCGGTCCGCACATGGATCGATGACGGAGCGCACTGGGACGAGGGCGGCGCGACACGCGCGGCAGATGCACTGGCGGCGCTGGAGAACACCCAGCTGCCGCCGGGCGCGCGTGACTACTGGGCGTTCCAGCTACCGGTGCAGGCCGACGTTCCGGTCTCCGCGGCGTTTGATCATCCCGTCGATCGGTTCCTTGATCAGGCGCGCCGTGATGGCGGCGTGACGGCCGCACCCAAGGCCGACCGGCTCACCCGTTTGCGCCGCGCGTCTCTCGACCTCACCGGTTTGCCACCAACACTGGAACAGATCGATGAGTTCATGCGTGACACCGAGCGGGGCGCCTGGGAGCGCCTGATCGATCGCCTGCTCGACTCGCCCCATTACGGCGAGCGGTGGGGCCGCCACTGGATGGACGTTGCCCGCTACGCCGACTCGACCGGCTTCGAGCAGGACTACGTGCGGCCCAACGCCTGGCGGTATCGGGACTACGTCATCGACGCCTTCAACAAGGACAAGCCCTACACCCAGTTCCTCAAGGAGCAAATCGCGGGCGACGAGCTCGATCACACGACCGACGAGACCCGTATCGCGACCGGCTTCCTCCGCGCAGGCCCGCGCGTCCAGTTCCGTGAAAAGGACAATCCGGAGCGGCGCCACGATTATCTCGATGACGTGCTCGCGACGCTCGGGCGCGGCGTCCTCGGCATGACCGTGCACTGCGCGCGGTGTCACGACCACAAGTTCGACCCGATCCTGCAGAAGGACTACTACAGCATGCAGGCGTCGATCTTCGGATACGTCGAGATCGACTACCCGCTCCTCGATCGCGCCGACGCGACGGCCTATCGCGAAGCGAATGCCTCACTCGACGCGCGGGTGCAGCCGCTCCGCGACCAGATCGCCGCCATCGAAGCGCCGCATCGCGAACGACTCCGGCTCGAGCTGATCAGGGAGCGGTTCCCCGACAACGTGCAGCGCGCCGCGGAGAAGCCGGAGGCCGACCGTACGCCGGGCGAGCAGCTGCTGGCCGCGCAGGTGCTGTCGATCAACCCGCCGCGACAGCGGGTGGCCGACGCGCTGTCGCCCGAAGAGACCGAGCGACGGAGCGCGCTCGTCTCCCAGGTGGAGGCGCTCGAGGCCGAGCGGCCGCCCAAACCGGCGATGGCGGAGATCGTGACCGACGGCGACTATCGGTTCGCGCCTGACGGCCCTGGCGACGAGGTGATTGGCTGTCCGGAATGCCGGACCCCACCCGACGAGCCCGGATCCTTCTTGTACGACGGCGGCTCGGATCCCTACAGGGCGCCACCCAGCTACTTGCTGATTCGGGGCGATCCGTTCAGCCCCGGCTCCCCGATGTCGCCCGGTTTCCTGACCGTCGCCACGTACGGCGACCCGCCGACGGCGATCGCACGCGCCGACGGCAGGACGTCGGGCCGACGCCTTGCGCTAGCGGAGTGGATCGCGTCGCGCAACAACCCGCTGACCGCGCGTGTCATCGTCAACCGCATCTGGCACCACCACTTCGGGCGCGGAATCGTCCGGACGCTCGACAACTTCGGCAAGATGGGCGACGCGCCGACGCACCCCGAGCTGCTCGACTGGCTGGCCGTGGAGTTCATGGACCGCGGCTGGAGCATCAAGGAGATGCACCGGCTGTTGATGACGTCCCAGGCGTATCAGATGGCCTCGTCGCACCGGCACGAGGCGAACACCGCGTCCGACCCGGAGAACCGGCTCTTCTGGCGGTACCAGCCGCAGCGGCTGGAAGCCGAGGCGCTCCGCGACGCGATCATGACGGTCAGCGGCGGCATCGACCTGACGGTCGGCGGGCAACCCATCTTCCCGCACGTTCCCGACGACATTCTCGCGGCCTCCAAGGGAAAGGGGCACTGGAACAACCAGCCGGACGGACCGGACGTATGGCGGCGCAGCGTCTACGTCTTCCGCCGCCGGTCGCTCGGGTTCCCTTTCTTTGACACCTTCGACCTACCCGACCAGAACCAGACGGCCGCTGCGCGCAATGTGTCGACGGTGCCGACGCAGGCGCTCACCCTGATGAACAACCAGTTCGTGCTGGGGCAGGCGGAGCTGTTCGCCGACCGTTTGGCGTGGGAGGCACCCGACGACCTCGACCGACAGGTCGACCTCGCCTACCGGATCGCGTTGACGCGTGCCCCGACAAACGACGAAGCCGACCTGGCCAGAGCGCTCGCGACCGAGCAGTCACTTGTCGACCTGACCCACGTGTTGTTGAACCTGAACGAGTTCCTGTATCTAAGGTGACCACCATGGGCGACCACCACCATTGCCGAAAACGGACGTTCTGGGATCGCCGCGACTTCCTGATGCAGTCGGGTGGCGGCATCGCCGGGCTCGCGCTTGCTCAGATGCTCGACGGCCAAGGGCTGCTAGCGACGCAGTCGGATACCTGTGAGGCGCCGATACCTGGGAACCCGTTCGCGCCACAGCCGTCGCACTTCGAGCCTCGGGCGCGGGCTGTCATTTCGCTCTTCATGAGCGGCGGCGTCAGCCAGGTCGACACCTTCGATCCCAAGGAGGCGCTCACGAAGTACGCCGGCCAGCCGATGGCCGAGTCGGTCGTTGTACGCCAAGGGCATCCCGGACCGCTCATGCCGAGCCCGTTCTCGTTCAGCAAGCACGGGGAGAGCGGTATCGAGGTGTCGGAGATCTTTCCGCACCTGTCCAAGAAGGTCGACGAGATGGCGTTCATCCGATCGCTCTACGGGCGGTCGAACGATCACATCCAGGCGACCTACGAGATGCAGAGCGGCCAGATCCGGGTGGGCTTCCCCAGTGTCGGGTCGTGGGTGACCTACGGGCTGGGCTCGGAGAGCTCGAGCCTGCCGGCGTTCGTCGTCATGAACGACCACCGCGGTGGACCGCTCGGCGGCCCGACCGACTGGAGCGCCGGGTTCATGCCGGCGGCCTATCAGGGCACGCTGTTCCGCGCCGTCGGTAATCCCATCGTCGACCTGCAGCCGCCCGAGGGGATGACCGAGGCGCAGCAGCGCGCGCGCCTCGATACGCTCGCGAGGCTGAACGAGATCGACATGGCGAAGAACCCGGGCAACTCGGAGCTGGCCGCCCGGATCTCGTCCTATGAGCTGGCCTACCGGATGCAAGGCTGCGCGCCCGAGGCGGTCGACACCTCGGCCGAGTCGGACGCCACGAAGAAGCTCTACGGGCTCGACGAGCAGATCACGGAGCCGTTCGGCCGGCAGTGTCTGATGGCGCGGCGCCTGGTCGAACGCGGTGTCCGGTTCGTGCAGCTCTTCCACGGCGGGCTGGGCGTGCAGAACACCGACACGTGGGACGCGCACAGCAACCTCAAGGAGAACCACACACAACACGCAGCCGAGACGGACTTGCCGATTGCCGGACTGCTGACCGACCTCAAGGCGCGCGGCATGCTCGACTCGACGCTCATCGTCTGGCACGCCGAGTTCGGCCGGATGCCGATTTCACAGCGTGGCGTGGGGCGCGACCACAACCCGGGCACGATGACCGGCTGGATGGCCGGCGCAGGCATCCAGGGCGGACAGGTCATCGGCGCGAGCGACGAGTTCGGCTACAAGGCCGAGCAGCAGCGAGTGTCGCCGCACGACCTGCACGCGACGATGCTGCATCTGCTGGGCATGGACCACACCAAGCTGACCTATCGGTACAACGGCCGCGACATGCGGCTCACCGACGTGCACGGCGTCCCCATCCCGCAGATCGTCGCCTGACGGACGGCGCCCTCGCGAGTGCGACCGTGCGGAAGTGGCAGCTGACATCCGGGAGCGCGCAGCCGCTCACCGTGGAAGAGGCGCCATCCCGAGCACCGGGGCCTGGCGCCGCGCGTATCCGCGTGCGCGCCGCGTCCCTCAACTTTCGCGACCTGCTCGCACGCCGCGGCACCTACCCGATGGCGGGCGACCGCCCGATCGTGCCGCTGTCGGACGGCGCCGGCGACGTCGTGGCCGTGGGCCCGGACGTGACCCGCGTCACAGCCGGTGATCGCGTGACGGCGACGACCATCACGAACTGGATCGACGGTGCGTTCGACCCCGCGTCGGCGGCCGGGTCGATCGGGTTCTCCGTCGATGGCTGGCTTGCAGACGAGATCGTGTTGCCCGAGAGCGCGCTCGTAAAACTCCCCGACGCGATGTCCTACGAGAGCGCCGCGACGCTGGCGTGTGCCGGAGTAACGGCCTGGAACGCGATCGTCGAGACGGCCCGCATCGGGCCTGGACACCACGTCCTGGCGCTCGGCACCGGCGGAGTCTCGATGTTCGCGGTGCAGATCGCGAAACTGGTGGGCGCGAGCGTCCTGGTGACGTCGAGCAGCGACGCAAAGCTCGAGCGCGTCAGGGTGCTCGGGGCCGACGGCGGGGTGAACTACACGGCGCATCCGGACTGGGCTGAACGCGTCCGCGAGCTGACCGGCGGCGCCGGGGTGGACCTCGTCATCGAGAACGCCGGCACGCCGCGAGAGTCGCTGAAGGCCACGCGTTACGGCGGCCTCGTGGCGGTGATCGGGATGCTGGCGTTGCTCGGTTCGGGCGGGGCACCGGCGGACGCCGTCGCGGCCGACGGCGGATCCCTGATGGACGTCTTCCGGAGTGGCGCCACGGTGACGCCGATCGTGATGGGCAACCGTCGGATGCTGTCGCGCCTGGTCGACGCCTACGTCACGCACGGGATCACGCCGGTAGTCGACCGTACGTTTTCGTTCGATGACGCCCCGGCGGCCTACGACGCGCTCGCAGCGGCGGGACACATCGGCAAGATCGTGATCACGACCTGAACGGGCGCCGACGGCCTCGGCCCGACCTTCCACGGTCGACGCGTTTGCGACAAGCCCCCGCGGCTGCTACGAACGCATGAGCCAACGGAGCGATTCGGCGAAGATGGCGCCGCCGTGGCGGAGCGTGTGCCCGCCCTCCCCGAACACGAACCGGTAGTCGTACCCGGCGTAGTCAAGGGCGGAGGCCATCTGCCGGTTCGCCAGCGGCCAGCTCCCAATCGGGATATCGAGGTCCATCGTCCCGCTGGTCAGGAACGCGCGAATCGGCTTCTGCGCCGTCGTGCGGACCAGATACGGATAGTTGTGTCCGCCCCGGATGTTGGTGAACGAGCCGCAATGGCTCAGGACCCGGCGGAAGGCGTCGGGCCGGAACCAGGCGGCGGTCCACGCGCAGATGCCGCCGCTCGAGAGACCGCAGATCGTGCGCCGGGCGGGGTCCGCCGACACCGGCCGGCCGATCTCGCGCTCGACGAACGGGAGGAGCTCGTCGAGCACGAACCGCGCGTAAGCATCGGTGACTGAGTCGTACTCGAGGCTGCGCTGGCGGCCGAACTCGGGATCCCCGGCGTCCCGTGGCGGCACCTTCGTGCCCGGGTTGACGAACACCCCCACGGTCGGCCGCAGGTCGCCGACGTGGATCAACGAGTCGAGCACCGCCGGCGCGCGCACAGGTCCCGTGGGGTTCACGTAGAGTCCCCCATCCTGGAAGACGATCAATTCCGGAGGGGCGCTCACAGAGTCGAGCTGAGCGGGAACATAGACCCAGACGTTACGCTCCGTGCCGCCGAAGATTCGGCTGCCCGACCAGCGCTCATGCCTCGTCACCTGGCCGCGGGGAGTGGCGGGGTCTGGATACGCTTCGGCGCAGGGATGGTATTGATCGTCCCCCGGAGGATTCAGGAAACGGGCGAAGTCCTCAGCGTTGACCCCGCCCAGGTCCGGAGGCTCGTGCAGCCCCAGCGCGCGGTAGGTCTCGACGTCCAGCTGCCCGCGGGCGAGCGGCGCCGCGCTCACGCCCACCACGCCCATCATGCTCGTCGCGAGAAACCGCCGGCGGGTGACCGTCGTGCTTTGCTCCGTCATCGTCGGCCTCGTGCAGCGCGGGAGCCGCGTTGCGAAGTCTATTGCCCGGCGTGGATCAGTTGCACGATGCTCTCGACGCGATTCGCGGGCGGCCGTAGCCCCGGATCTTCGTATCGACGAGCACGACGCCGGTTGAGGTCACGAACACCGCCGTGTTCCCTCCCGTCCGCATGCCCTGCTCCGCGGGGTCGGACGTGAGCATGTAGAGGTTGTCGGCGAGCGGCAACGGGCGGATGCGGTGGTGGGTCTGCCGGGCCTCGTTCGTCACGACGGCCAGCAGGACCCCGGCCAACGTGAGCGTTGTCAGGCGGAGTGCACGTCTCATCTCGGTCTCCCAACGCCAGGGCGCGTAACTATACCACTCGACTCCGGTGGCGCTTGCGCGCCTGACCGACGAGCATGGCAGGTCGATCTCGCGCGCATCGCCGACTTCCTGTGTTCGTGGGGCTAGACTTTGGCCTTGGCGAAAAGTGCCGAAAGTCGTTCCTGCTCAGGAGCATCAAGGTCCAAGAACTCAACGCCGACCGTACCTTCAATGTCGCGGCGGACGATCGCCCGACAGTTGATTTCGCCTAGCCGCACGAGTTGGAATCGCATGCTGAGACACGTGCCAGTGGGGTAATCATCGTCTAGCTCCAGGGAGGCTCCACCTGCGCCGAGGTCTACGAGGCGCCCACTCCTTCGTTCTTGGCCTTTGACGCCATCGACCCACACGTCCACGTCGTCAGCGCCGAATACTTGTATGCGCGGGGATTTCCGGCGATCAGATCGCTCGTCCGGCGGTTCGTCTGTGGCCTTGGCGAAAAGCGCCGAAAGTCGCTCCTGATCGGGGGCTTCGAGGTCTAAGAATTCGACGCCGACCCCTTTGCCCTCTATGTCGCGACGGACAATCGCCCGACAGTTCACTTCGCCGAGCCTGACTAGCTGGAACCGCAGGCTCAGGCATGTCCCAATGGGGAAAGCGTCGTCTAGCTCAAGGAGGGCGCCGCCGCCGCTGAGATCTACGAGGCGGCCACTACTTCGACCTTGTTGGCCTCCGGCGCGATCGACCCGTACATCGACATCGTCCGCGTCGAGGACTTTCATGCGTGGGAATCGCCGGCGATTCGTTGTCGCGTCGCTCACTGCGTCAACTCGAACTCGCGATCTGGTCCGTCCGGCCCGCTTCCATCCCGCATGACCATCCACAAAACCAGTGAACTAGCGAGCAAAATGCAGGCCTCGCAGCATGGACGAAGCCACTAGAACGTGATCTATACAGAACACCGCGCTGTATTATGTGACACATTCTGTGAGGCTCTCGCGGAATCGCTAGATCGCGAATCCCTTCAAGGCTTTCAGTATACGCATGGTTAGGAAGGCCGTTCAACGGAAGCGTTTGGGCTCTAGACTGGCTTTCTGTGCGCAGCCGATGGCAGCCCATCCCCGGTTTTCGCGGTGCGGCCGGTTGGGGTCGTGTATTACTCGTCTTCGACACCCTCGCTTCGGGTCTGGCGACATACGGACTTGAGATCAGACGTGCAAGACTCCCAAGACGTTGCTGAAGCCAGCCGTCTACTCTTTCGCGCGCTTCGCACCGTTCGCGCCTACCCGGTTGACAACGAGATTAGCCGCCGGGCACTGGCGGACGCGATGGAAGCCCTCGATAGCGCGTTACCTCTTGCGCTGCAGCTGGTTGCCGGTCGTTTGGAGTGGCAGCAGACGCCGGTCCTGGACGATCGAGGCGAAATTCCACCAATCGTGGCCAGTCTCTTTCAGGACGGCATCCGTCGAATCGCGCTCGAGAGCGATCTGTCGGCAGACGAGTTCCAGCGGTTCCTGGTGGGGCTCGCCACACCGGTCGATCCAGATGATCTGAGCGAGGATTACGTCACCCGCCTCTGGGAAGCGGACCTGCGCAACGTTCGGATCTCCGCCATTGATCCCTACCTTGACCCAGATATCGAGGAGGACGTCCTGGAGGGAACCCCGGAACCGCCACCCGAGGTCGAGACGAGTGACGAGACGGCGACCGTCGCGCCTCCCCCAGACGACGCTTTTCTGATCCCTTCCGAAGTCGCAGAGCAGATGGCGGCCGACATCGAGCAGGCCGGCGACGGTACTCGCTGGCAGGATTTCGTTGCGGCGAGCTTTGACACGATCGATTCAGGCGTGGGCCCGGAGCGCGTCGGAGAGGTCGTGATCGTGCTGGAGACGTACTTTCACTTGCTCGTCCGCGAAGGCCAGCTGGCCGAGGCCACGGACATCGTCAAAGGCCTTCGGAGCATCGCATCGGAGACCGGCTCCGTGCCCGGTCGCGCACTGGAGCGTATGGCTGACGCGGATCGGCTGGCGCCGCTTCGCGACGCGTTGGAGACGAAGGCGAACCGGCCCGAGGAGATCCAGTCGATTCTGAACTACCTCGCCCCGGCTTCGGTCGACGCGGTGTGCGAATTCCTCGAGCAATCGACCTCACCCACCTCGCGCAGACTCTATGCGCGCACCCTTGGCCAGATCGGCGATCCGGCCGTGCCGACGGTGGTCGAGCGCTTCGGGCGAAGCTCGGGAGAAGCACGAACGGGTTACACGCTCGCGCTCGGTGCGCTGGAGGGGAAGGTCGTGGTCTCGACGCTCCTCGAGGCCCTCGAAGACCCGGACCACACCGTTCGCCGGGAAGCCGTGCGCGGGCTCGCCGCGAAGGACGATGCCAGGGCGCGCGACGCGCTCCTTCGAATCGCGCTCGACGATGCGGAGTCGACCACACGGATTGTCGCGCTGCGTGGCCTGGGCCACGCACGACGCCAGCTCGACTACCAGGGCCTGCTGCAACGGATTCAATCGCGCGGTTACGGCTCGCTCCCCGACGAAGAAAAGACGCTGCTGTTCATGGCGCTCGGCGCGGCCGGAGACGAGGCGGTGGTGACGGTGCTTCACGGGATTCTGAAGCCGGGCTGGATTCCAGGTCGACAGCGCCGCGAAGACTGGGCCCGGGCGGCCTCGGCACTCGCCCGTCTCGGGACCTCGCGCGCGATTCGGGTGCTCGAGGAGTTCAGCCAGAGTCGGCAGGGCGATCTTGCCTCGGCGTGCTCAGCCGCACTTCGGACCGTCAGGAAGGACAACCCGTGAGCCCTCAGGACAGCCAGGACGAGCAACGCCGGCTCGAGCTTGGTCGCGAGCTCATCGTCCACTGGACGTCACTGCTCCGGGCCGTGCATTTTTACGAGAGCGCGAACGACACCGTCTTGTCCCACTGCGAGTGGATCCGGACGACCGCGCGTGCACTCATCGAACAGGATGATGACGCCGAGCTCACCGTTCGGCACGATTCGATCTTCGTGAACGGTCTGCGCATTCGAGCAGGGTCGGTCGCGGCCAAGAGCTATCAACGACTCATCAGCCTCCTGCTGGGCGCCGGCATCGGGACCATGCACGTCGACGACGAGGCGACGCCGTCAGAGCTCGAGATATTCGCCCGCCTACTCCAAACGGCTGCCGAGAGTCGGCAAGACGTAACGGAGCTGGTTCGAGAGCTCGGTGCGGGGCGTGAGCCATATTCAGGTCGAGGCGTTGGACCACGCTCAGGTCGAAGAGCTTTTGGTGGGGGGCCTGCTCCGTTGGACCACGCCGAAGAGCTCCCAGATGACCTCACAGCGGCACAGGTCGCCCGGCGCGTGTATCTACGCTCGCTAAGCGTGGTCAAGAACATCTTTCACGAGGCCAGCACATCCAACCGGATCAGTGCGCGGCGGGTCAAGCGAGTCGTGCAGGGAATGATCGACTCATTGGAGAGCGGCGCCGACAGCTTGATGCATCTCACGGCGCTCAAGAACTACGACGAATACACGTTCAATCACTCAGTCAACGTGAGCGTGCTGGGCATCGCCCTTGGACGACACATAGGCCTTACGCGTCGACAGCTCTACATCGTTGGACAGGCCGGCATGATGCACGACCTCGGAAAGCTGTCGATTCCGAAAGAGCTCCTCAATAAGCCAGGTCGTCTGACACCTGAGGAGCGTGAAAGCATCCAGACGCATGCCGTCGATGGGTTCGCCTCTATTGCAATCAAGCTCGGTGCCTCGGCCGACACGACCCACGTTGCATTAGCCGCATTCGAGCACCATTGGAATGAGGACGGCACTGGGTATCCCAAGGTGGAAGTACCACGACCGAAGGGGCTCTTGAGCCGCCTGGTCACCATCGTTGATCGTTACGACGCGATGACGACCGACCGGGCCTATCGCGCAGCGATGTCCCCGGAGAAGTCGCTGGCGATCATGTCGGGGAAGTTATCGTCTCATTACGATCCCGCACTTCTGAGCTACTTCCTTAACCGGTTCCTCTCAGGGATCGGTGCAGCTTTGGCCGGTTCCATGGCTAATAAGTCAAGCATTGTCATCGACTTACGTGGCTGGAGAACACCGTCTGTATCTGGAGAGGAACTGCAGGCTCTCGGAAAGTCCGGCCCACGGTACACGGCGGAAATCGCGAGGGGCCTGCCAGTGCCAAGGGGCTGAACAGTCAGCGAGGGTTCGGCCCAGCGGTAAAACGTCGGCGAAAGTCCAGGCCGCGTTCCACGAGTGTTCATGGTTCGTCGCCCTGTAAATGCCAGCGCCTCAGCACCTTGAGGTGGGACCGGCTGCCGTCGAGCAGGCCCCCCACCAAAAGCGGGGCCCGCGCAGGCGGCCGTCGACTGAGCGATAGACGACTTCACCGCTGATTCGCGGGCACGAACACATCCGCAGCCTCTTTCCACGGCGTGGCTGACCTGCTGGGGGCTGAATCGTGCACACATTTGTGTGAGGAACCCCTTAACCTAATGGGCTACTACCCGTTGGGGACGACGGTCAGACTGTCGGACCAATCCGTGGGCGTGGTGTTGAAGGCGGCGAGCGAGCCAGAGTCTCGGCATTTCCCTACCGTCAAACTCATTCTGAATTCCGACGGTGCCGCCGCTGCGAATCAGGCGATCGACCTCCTGGCAACGGCGGATGAGAAGGAACCATTGCGCATCATCGACGTCGTCGATCCCAGGGACTACGGGATCGAGGTCATGGACTACCTGATCTAACGATTTGGACCGCGCCGGATCGGCCCGCCCGTCGTTGTCCGCGTCCGTCAGTTTTCGTGATGTGGAGGGACCTCCTGGGACGCGACGTCCTCGCACGCCCATATCCTGCGGTACAATTTGGTTCTCAGCTAGCGCTAGGCCTCGCAGCAGTCACGTTGTGCACCCCCGTCGTTCGCGACGAGCCCCTGGAGAGTTTTGTCATGTCCCAGTTCAATCTTCTCGACCAGGGCATCACGGTTGAAGACATCCAGCGGAATCTTCCACCGGCCCGGTTGTACCAGCACGCCATTCGAACAGAGCGCGACACCGTCATTGCCGATTCCGGCGCGTTGATTGCCTATTCGGGGACGAAGACCGGCCGGTCACCCAAAGACAAGCGCGTGGTGAAGCACCCGGATTCGGCCGAGCACGTGTGGTGGGGCTCGGTGAATGTGCCGATCGAGGACGCGACGTTCCAGATCAGCAAAGAACGGGCGATCGACTATCTAAACACCCGTGGCACGGTGTACGTCGTGGACGCCTATGCCGGCTGGGATCCGGACTATCGGTTGAAGGTTCGCGTGATCTGCTCTCTGCCGTATCATGCGCTCTTCATGCACACGATGCTCATCCGGCCCACCCGGAGGGAGCTGGAGGACTTCGGTCGCCCGGACGCTGTGATTCTCAACGCGGGACTATTCCCGGCGAACCGGCATACGACCGGCATGACCTCCAAGACCAGCGTCGAGTTGAATCTCGAGACCCGGGAACTGGTGATCCTGGGCACCGAGTATGCCGGCGAGATGAAGAAGGGCGTCTTCACGATGATGAACTACTTCATGCCCCGGCGTGAGGTGCTCTCGATGCACTGCTCAGCAACGGCCGACAAGGCGACGGGCCGTTCCTCGGTGTTGTTCGGGCTCTCGGGGACCGGCAAGACGACCTTGTCTGCTGATCCGAAACGTCATCTCGTCGGTGACGACGAACATTGCTGGACCGACGAGGGGATCTTCAACATCGAAGGTGGCTGCTACGCCAAGGCCATCGACCTTACACCGCAGGCGGAACCGGACATCTTTCAGGCGCTGCGGTTCGGAGCGGTACTGGAGAACGTCGTCTACGATGAATATGACCATTCGGTCGACTTCACGGATGACTCGATCACACAAAACACCCGTGGCGCCTATCCGATTGACTTCATCCAGAATGCAAAGATCCCATGCGTCGCCGGACATCCCACCGACGCGATCTTCCTCACGTGCGATGCGTTCGGCATTCTGCCGCCCGTTAGCCGTTTGACCCCTGAGCAGGCCATGTATCACTTCATCAGCGGGTACACGGCGAAGGTGGCTGGTACCGAGATGGGGGTGACCGAGCCTCAAGCGACGTTCTCGCCTTGTTTCGGTGGCCCGTTTCTTGTCTCGCATCCTGGCACGTATGCCGAGCTGTTAGCCAGGAAGATCCGACAGCACGATACATCCGTCTGGCTGGTCAACACGGGTTGGAGCGGTGGGCCTCCCGGTGTAGGCTCGCGCATCAAACTGAGGTTGACGCGCGCCATTCTCGACGCGATCCACTCTGGCGCGCTGGGCGACGTCCCGACGAGCCCGGATCCGCAGTTCGGCATCGGTGCGGTGACTCGATGTCCGGACGTGCCAGAGGAGATCCTGACTCCGAGGAACACGTGGCAGGACCAGGCGCAGTTCGACAGTGCGGCCCGCAAGCTCGCGGATCTGTTTCGCGACAACTTCCGGACCTACGAAGCCGGCGTCAGCCCTGAGGTCCGCGCGGCCGGCCCGGCGTGAGCGGTCGTTTCCGCTCTTCCTACAACTCGGCCTCGAACCATCACCCGAACCCCTCACCCGTCCCACGCGAGAGATTCCATACGAAGGAGCGACCGCAATGAACCGCAAAGTCACCGTTGTTGGATCCGGCAACGTCGGCGCCACAGTCGCGCGCAGTATCGCGGACAAGGAGCTGGCCGACGTTGTCGTGCTCGATATCCTCGAGGGCGTCCCACAGGGGAAGGGGTTGGACATGCTCGAAGCGTGTCCGGTCGAAGGCTCCGACGCACGCGTGCTCGGCACGAACGACTACGCCGAAACCGCCGGGTCGGACATCGTCGTCATCACGGCCGGCCTGGCGCGCAAGCCGGGGATGAGTCGCGACGACCTGCTGCACAAGAACCACGCGATCATCAAGAGCGTGACCGAGCAGGTCATGACGCACTCGCCCGACTGCATCCTGATGCCGGTGACAAATCCGCTGGACGCGATGGCGCAGGTCGCCTACCGCGTCAGCGGTCTGCCACGGGAGCGGGTCATCGGCATGGCCGGCGTGCTCGACTCGGCGCGAATGCGGGCGTTCATCGCGCAAGCGCTCGACGTGTCGGTCGAGAACACGCACGCCTTTGTGCTCGGCGGGCACGGCGACACCATGGTGCCGCTGCCGCGCTACTCGACCGTGGCGGGCATCCCGATCACAGAGCTGATGGACAGGGCGACGGTCGACGCGATCGTGAAGCGGACCGCGCAAGGAGGCGCGGAGATCGTCAAGCTCCTCGGGACCGGAAGCGCTTACTACGCGCCCGGGTCGGCTGTCGTCGAGATGGTGGAGGCGGTGCTCAAAGACAAGAAGAAGATTCTGCCGTGTTCCGTCTTTCTCAAGGGCGAGTACGGCATCCACGACCTGTTCGTCGGCGTGCCGTGCAAGCTCGGCGCGAACGGGCTGGCGGAGATCGTCCAGATCACGCTGACACCGGACGAAGATGCCGCCTTGAAGAAGTCGGCCGCCGCCGTCGCGGAGCTCGTCACGGTCGTCAATGCGTAGCCTGAAGAAGGGCGACGCTTCGCCGATCACATCGCGAGGAACAGCAGGTAGGCGGCGACAACCGAGCCGATGAGCGCCCCGCCGTAGGTGCCGACGAGGATCACCTCATTCAGATGCCGGATCTGTGCGCCGTCGTACAGCGCGTAGCGGAATCGGTGAGCCGCGTGAAACAGCGATAGGACACAGAGGACGAGCAGGTAAAGACGTGCCACCGGAGATTGGAGCAATCCGAGGAGGCTCTCATAGCCGGGAGGTTCGATCCAACCCAGAGGAAAGGCCAGCCCGAAGAGGAACACATGCACGGGGAGGAGGAACGCTGCTGCGACCCCTCCAAAGACGAACAGCATCCAGAAGAAAGCCACGCTGGATTTCTTCGCCATTCTAGCCCCCGAGGACGAACCAGGCGACGACCCCCGATAACACAAGCCACGCCACGTACTGAGGCACGATGATCAGCGGGTCGGGAACGCGCTTTCCACCCACTCGAAGGATGAGCCCTCGGGCCGAGATATGGAACCAGGTGAAGGTGTGCAGGAGCAGGAAAAGCAAGGCGACGATGTTCACAAGAACGACGAGGGGATGCGCCATGAGCTCCTGAAACGCCGCGTACTCCGCCCTGCCCTGACCCAACGCCTGAACTTGCATCAACGTAATCACGATGAAGTACGCGACGAACACACTGCTCAGTTCCCGCAGCATGAACTTCGCGTGGGACCACTGCAAGAGCCACCAGTAGGGAGACACACGCGTGCGGTACCACTGCGGGTGAAACTCCCGGTATGCCGGATTACGCTTCATTCTGCGCCCCGGGGCATGATGAAGGATTGAAACCAGTCCACTGTCGCGGTCGGTTTGAAGTGTTGGATTGCCCTGGCGGGGTCGACGTTCTTCGGGCACACCTTGGTGCACTCGCCGACAAACGTGCAGCCCCAGATTCCATCGTGGTCCGAGAGCACGTCAAGGCGTTCCTGCGATCCCTGATCCCGTGAATCCATGTTGTAACGCTGAGCGAGGGCGATCGTCGCCGGCCCGGTGAAAGTCGAATCCAGTCCGTAGACAGGACACGCGGCATAGCACAGCATGCAGTTGATGCACATGCTGAACTGTTTGTAGCGGTCCAGATCCGCTGGGCTCTGAAGATACTCTCCCGCTGACACGGGCTGTTCGTCTTTCCGGATGATCCACGGCTTGACGCTCTTGAGTTTCGCCATGAAATCAGTCATGTCGATCGTGAGATCGCGAATGATCGGGAAGTAACGGAGCGGTTCGATGCGGACGGGACCGGGCGCGTATTCGGACACGAACGTCGCACACGTCAGCTTGGGTTCCCCGTTGACCATCATGCCGCAACTGCCGCAGATTCCCATCCGACAGGACCATCGGAACGACAGCGACCCGTCGATCTCGTCCTTGATGTAGTTCAGAGCGTCGAGGAGAACCCAGTCCTTGGTGAACGCAACCTCGTACTCTTGAATCGTTGGTTCCGCTTCCTGCTCGGGCCGGTACCGTGTGACCTGGAGGACGACCTTGTCTGTCATGCGCGCCTACTTTCCATAGACTCGTTCCGAAGGCGGCCAACGGGTGATGGTCACCGGGAGGTACTCGATTCGGGACGAGCCATCTTCATTTTGGTAGATGAGCGAATGCGCCAAGAAATCGGCGTCGTTCCGGCCGGGGAAATCGGTCCGCTGGTGAGCTCCACGGGATTCGGTTCGATTCAAGCCGCACCGGACGATCGCAGCGGCCACGTCGAGCATGTATGCAAGCTCGAGTGCTGAGGTCAATTCAGTGTTGAAGGTCCGGCTATCGTCTTCGATCAGGACGTTGCGGAAGCGATCCTGGAGTTCTCGGATCTTGTCCGTAGATTTCTGGAGCGCCTCGCGGTTTCTGTAGATGCCCGCGCCCTCCTCCATGGTGGCCTGCATTTCTCTCCGGATCGTCGCGATCCGTTCGGTACCACCCGTCTTGCGCAGATAACGCTCTTCCAGGCGCCGGCGTTCATCGTTGGCCTGGGCCACAACATGAGTCGAGGGCTCCTTCTGATCCGACGCGAAGGATGCCGCCGCGAGCCCTGCGCGGGCTCCGAACACGAGCAGCTCTGGCAGAGAATTCGATCCAAGGCGATTCGCCCCGTTGATGCTGACGCATGCGACCTCGCCGGCGGCAAACAAGCCCGCGATCGGCGTCGCTCCGTCGTTATCCGTGTGAACACCCCCCATGACGTAATGAATGACAGGTCGGACGGGAATCATCTCGCGGACGGGATCGATGTTCTGGTACTTGAGGCAGAGCTCCCGGACGAACGGGATTCGGGCGTCGATCTTCTTTTCGCCCAGATGCCGGAGATCGAGGTTGACGACGTGACCGTGCGGACCTTCGATCGTGCGCCCTTGTGCCTGTTCCTTGACGAAGGCCTGCGACAGGCGGTCGCGTGGACCCAGTTCCATCGAGCGCAGCACGGGTTCGGGCTGAGGTGTGCCCAGATCGTAATCCTGCAGATAACGATATCCGTCCTTATTCACCAGGTAACCGCCCTCCGCTCTCGCGGCTTCCGTGATCAGGATGCCGGTGAACGGAAGGCCGGTCGGGTGGTACTGGACGAACTCCATGTCCTTCAGAGGCGCACCCGCCCAGAGCGCCAACGCCATGCCGTCGCCGTTCTTGATGTTGGCGTTCGTCGTGAACGGAAACACTTTGCCGCAGCCGCCGGTGCAGAGGATTACCGACCTCGCGGTGATCGCCTGGATCTTCCCGGACATCAGTTCCAAGGCCACCACGCCTTGCACTCGGCCGTCGTCGACGAGCAATTTGGTGACGAACCACTCGTCATACCGGACGATGGGGTCGTACTTAAGCGATGTCTGGAACAGCGTGTGGAGCATGTGGAAGCCGGTCTTGTCCGATGCAAACCAGGTCCGCTTCTTCTTCATGCCGCCAAACGGTCGTACCGCGATTCGTCCGTCCGGTGTCCGGCTCCAAGGACAGCCCCAGTGCTCCATCTGCAGTAGTTCTTTGGGAGCTTCGTCTACAAACAGTTCGACCGCGTCTTGGTCGCACAGCCAGTCGCCCCCCGAAACGGTGTCGTAGGCGTGCTCGTCGAGGCTGTCGTCCTCTGCGACCGCGCCCGCGGCACCACCCTCCGCCGAAACCGTGTGGCTCCGCATCGGATAGACCTTCGAGACCACGGCAACGCTGAGTTCGGGGTTGGATTCCGCTACGGCAATAGCCGCACGCAGACCCGCACCGCCACCACCAACAAGGAGAACATCGTGAGAGGAGACGTCCACTACCACCTCGAGTAACGTGTGCGGCGAAGAATCGTGACGAAAACGGTCGCAACCTTACCTAACACGCCTTGGCAAACTAGTCCAAGGAGACCTAACAAATGCCAAGCGAGATCGGCTAGTGCGCGGCAAGGAGCTCGTCGACGAGGGTCTTGCCGTTGTGATGAACCACCGTGCGGCCCACGCTGCCGTCGAGACACGACACTAGCATTGGAGACGGATGAATTGCCCGTCGGGCGTACGCTCCAAGAAGCGTGAATCTTGGAGCGCCTGGAGGACGACCTCGGCCGTCATCACGTCGAGATTCAAGCGGGTGGCGACCTGCGGCGGCGTTAGGGCAAGGCTTGGCACCTCTAGATACTCACCCCGCAGCCAC
This sequence comes from Vicinamibacterales bacterium, assembly GCA_965197395.1. Classification (GTDB taxonomy): domain Bacteria; phylum Acidobacteriota; class Vicinamibacteria; order Vicinamibacterales; family UBA8438; genus CAZYFH01. The sequence continues at coordinate 987,006 of OZ240205.1, forward strand.
CGCAACGAGTCCTCGATGCGGCGTGACGACACCGTGGTTCTCATGTATCTGCACCGTGAGCGTACGCGATGCGGGTCTATGGAGCAAGGGATCAGCGTTGACTTGGACGTCGTCAGCTCCGGCAGAGCGTCAGTGTATGACCGCCTCCGCACCGGCCGACTGCGGCGACCGCCGCGCCACGGGATGGAGTATCACATTCGCTAGTATGGCCTGCAGCAGGGCGCCCTGGAGATCGAGTACATCGAGGAACATTACGGAGGAGCAGGAAGCGTGAGCGCATGACTACGGGTTTGACGAGATCATCGTCAAGACGAAAAACCGCATGTACGGAATGCGGGGCACGCTCGACAACCTCGAGTTCGACGTCATCAATTTCGAGCCAAACGATGAGGACAATTGCGAGTCCAAGGTCTACCTGAGCAAAAGGCTCGGCCTCAAGGTGCTCGACCGCCACCGCAGCAAACGGTCATCGCTCGACACAAGGGGGAGGTTGAGACGCTTGTGACCGAATAGCGCCGCGACGAGGACATCACGATTCGGATCCCGACAAGCACGAAGGCCCGGCATCCGGACCTAGTCTAGACGCCGATGTGCGACCAGATCTCAGAGCTCACCACGAACCGGCTGTCGCTCTACTCGCGGTTTCTGTCCGAACTGGACGAGAAGGGCGTGAAGACCGTCTCGTCCAAGGTGCTGGCCGAGCAGTTCGGTCTCAACGCCTCGCTGGTTCGCAAGGACCTGGCGCACTTCGGTGACCTGGGTGTGCGCGGGGTCGGCTACGTGGTCAAGGACCTCCGCCAGCAGCTTCGGACCATCCTGGTGGCGCTTGGCCGTCGAACAACGGTCTCGAGACCTTACTCAGACCGAGCCGGCATCAGCTCCCAGTAGAGGTGTCCTCCGGTCGCGACGCCATCCTCCACGCGCGGGCGTCCGCCCAAGCGCAAGACATCGCCATCGAGCTGATAGAGCCGCACCCCGTCGGTTGGTTCGCTTGGCCGCGACCGCCCGTCCTGATGGTGAACCACATGGGGCGGGTCGGCATTTTCGTGCACCGTAAACGTGCCGAAGTACCCACCGTAGGTCTGATAGGCCACCAGCGCCTCGTCGGGTGTCGGTGTCGCGCCGGCGTAGCGCGCACGGCCCTCTCGTGGCGTCAGGTGCACCATCATGTGCCCGGTGGGCGTGTAGATGATGTACGACCCGGCTCGGCTCTCGTTCCGCTGGTCGTGGCTGACCAGCCGACCATCCCGCGCTGAATACCGGTCGGTATACAGGAGCTGACGGAACCCGACGAACCGCTTCGCTTCTTCGGAAAGCTCCACGTCGGGCAACCGCTGCCAAACGACTTGTCTGGTGGCTTGGGTCTTGCTCCCGTCGGCCGCGGCCGGTGTCAGAATGAGTCGGTCGCCCTCGAAGTGGTAGTAGCGCTTGGCATCGAGCTCACCGGAGGGATTGATCGTGGCAAGCCGGTGATGCACGAGATACTTCCCGTCCTCGTCCTCATGCGTGCTGAACGGGCCGTAGTAGGCCGTGTAGCCCTGGAGCGCCGTCTGGGCCTCTTCTGGTGTCGGCTGTGTGTCGGCGAACGGCGTTCTGCCCTTCGGCATCACGTTCACACCCATGTGACCGGTGTCGCTGTAGGTGATGTATCCAAGGGCGTTGAACCCCTCCACCGCCTGCCAGCTGCCGTCCGCGTCCTTCGTGCGGCGGCCGACGATCTGATAGGTCCCGACAACCCGTGCGCGCTCGCTGTCGGCCTGCGCCGCAGCTTCGCTCGACGCCGAACTGGCCGCCGCACGTCGACCCTCCGCTGAGAGTCCGTGAACCGCGGACAGGCATACGACCGCTGCAACGATCCCGATACTTCTTAGGCTCACGATGCGCCTCCTTTCGGACGACACGATCATGGAAACAACGACTCTTCTGCGTGGGAGTCGCAGCATACCATTTCCCCCTCTCGGCATTTACATCGGGGGTGGCCGGAAGCCTCCGAGCTCCGCTTCCAATTGAGCCGCCACGGCGAGCGCGACGTCTCGCGCGAGCGCCGCAACCACCTGCACGCCGATCGGGAGCCCAGCGGGCGAGGTGCCGCCGCGCACCACCAGGCCCGGCCATCCGGTCGTATTGTAAGTCAGCGTATACCACCTGTTGGATCTGCTGAATTGGGCCGGTAGCGCCCCTACCGTGTTGGTGATATAAGGGCGGCACGGACGGCCACGCGGATAAACGCGCCGCCCGACGGCATCGAGGAGTGCACATCATGTCTAAGGGAACGCGCGTCGGCGGATCGCGTTGGCCGGGAGCGGATTTCGTCGCGGCGGCAATCTGGCTCGCGGTCGCCGTACCCATCCTGATAAGTGCCTCGACCGGCGCACCGGGTGTCGTCGTCGCTGCGGCGCAGCCCCCGTCGGCGGAGGGGGCCTTCACCACGGACCAGGCGGCCAGCGGCTGGTCGGTCTACGGCGTGCAGTGTGAAGAGTGTCACGGACCGGCCCTGGAGGGGATGGAAGCCCCGCCGCTCTCGGGCGTGGATTTCCTGAACAGTTGGGCAGGACAGACGACCGATGAGCTGTTCGCCTACCTGCGCGACGAGATGCCTCCTGGGCAGGCCGGCTCGCTCAGCGACCAGTCCTACGTGGATCTGGTGGCTTACCTGCTGGAGTCGAACGGCGCCGTACCTGGTGAGCGCACCCTGACCGCGGGCGCAGGGGTGACGATCGGCGACGCGGCGGACATCTCCGAGGCGCGCCGCGCGGCGCGAGCGGGCGAGCGGCTGCGGCGGCGATCGTCGCGGTTCGTCAACCAGGAGGTGCCGCACGAGCTGACCCCGGTGACCGACGCAATGCTCGCGGACCCGCCGCCGGGGGACTGGCTGAGCTGGCGCCGCACGCGCAACAGCCACGGCTACAGCCCGCTCCATCAGGTGACGCGCGACAACGTCGCCGATCTGAAGCTCGCATGGTCGATCGCGATCCGGCCGGGCAACCACCAGACGACGCCATTGGTGCATGACGGCGTGATGTTCCTCGCCAATCCGGGGAACGTGGTGCAGGCGATCGATGCGGCGACCGGCGACGTGATCTGGGTGTACCGCGCGCGGCTGCCGGAGGACGCGCGGGCCGGCGCCACCCGCACACTGGCGCTCTACGGTGACAAGCTGTTCCTCGCCACGGCCGACGCCGCGGTCGTCGCCCTCGACGCGCGCACCGGCGCGGAAGTGTGGCGGACGGTCAAGACCGACTACACGCAGGGCTTCCGGCAGAACGCCGGCCCGGTCATCGCCAACGGGGTCGTCATCACCGGCACCAACGGCTGCGAGCGATACACGGAGCAGAGCTGTTTCATCACCGGCCACGATCCGGACACCGGCACGGAGCTCTGGCGGACATCCACGATCGCGCTGCCGGGCGATCCGAACGACGCGTCATGGGGTGATACGCCGCCGTATCTGCGCGCGGGCGGCGACGCCTGGATCCCGGGCAGCTACGACCCCGATCTCGGTCTCTTCTACATCGGCACGGCGCAGGCAAAGCCGTGGGTGGCGGCGAGCCGCGGCATGACGACGCGACAGGACGCGCTCTACACCAACTCGACGCTGGCGCTGAACCCGAGCACCGGAGGGGTGCACTGGTACTTCCAGCATGCGCCCGGCGAGACGCTCGACCTCGACATCGTGTACGAGCGCGTGCTGGTCGATGCCGACGACGAGAAGTGGCTCTTCACGATAGGCAAGGACGGCATCCTCTGGAAGCTCGACCGGCGGACCGGCGCGTTCGTCGCCCTGCGCGAGACGGTCCACCAGGACATCTTCGGGTCGATCGACCGGACCACCGGCGAGCTGACCTACAGAGAGGACCTGCAGGACATCGCCATCGGCGAGCGGGTGTTCGCCTGCCCCAGCCTGCTGGGCGGCCACAACTGGCAGGCATCGGCATACCATCCGGGCGCCGGCGCCCTCGTCATCCCGCTCCACCAGGCGTGCATGCACCTGACCGGGCGCGATGTGGAGTTCATCGAGGGGGGCGGCGGGACGGCCGGCCGCTACGAGCTGCTGGACATGCCGGGCAGCGACGGCAACGTCGGGAAGCTGGCCGCCTACGACGTGCGGACGATGGAAGAGCTCTGGAGCCACGAGCAGCGAACGCCGTTCCTGACGTCCGCGCTGACGACTGCGGGCGGATTGGTCTTTGCCGGTGACGGCGCCCGCTACTACCGGGCGTTCGATATCGAGACGGGCGACGTGCTCTGGGAGACGCGTCTCGCCGCGTCGGCGCACGGGTACCCAATTACCTACGAGGCCGGCGGACGGCAGTTCATAGCCGTCCCGGCTGCGCTGGGGGGCGTCTTCCGAAGTCTCACGGCGAAGCTCAGCCCGGAGATCTACCAGCCCGAAGGGGGAAACGCGATTTTCGTCTTCGCTCTGCCGGAGTGAAAGTCAGGCCGAACTCGGCGACACCACGCGGCGGCCTTGAGCGCCCTCAGCGAGCCTCGTCCGGGAGCCCGTCATAGCCGGGCTCCAACTGGGCGCCGAGGGTGTTCTGGAACATCGCCAGCTGCGTGTAGTTGCCGACGATCAGCACGACCTCTCGCAGTGGACTCTCGCTGTACCGCTGCGCGAGTGTGTTCCACGTGGCGTGGGACACGAAGCGGCTCGTGTGGAGCTCGTCGGCCGCGAGCCGCCAGGGCTCGAATCCCGAACCCGCAGATCGGAGGCGCGCGGTATGGTATGGGTTCAAGCATGCCGAGAATCCTGAAACCCAGCTACTACGGCTAGGTCATGACTCCCCTCCAGGGCAGGGTGGCCGTGGTCGTCGGCGCCACACGGGGTGCCGGACGCGGAATCGCGAGCATGCTGGGCGAGGCCGGCGCGACGGTCTACTGCACTGGCCGCAGCACGAAGGGGCGGCCCGCTACGAAGGGCCGGGCGGAGACGATCGAGGAAACCGCCGACATCGTGACGGCACGTGGCGGGGCGGGCATCGCCGTGCAGGTGGATCACACCGTCGAGAAGCAGGTGACATCCTTGTTCGCCCGTGTCCGGGAAGAAAAGGACCGGCTGGACATCTTGGTCAATGACATCTGGGGCGGCGACGAGCTCACCGAGTGGGGCAAGCCGTTCTGGGAGCTCTCCATGTCGAAAGGCCTGCAGATGCTCGAGCAGGCCGTTCACACCCACATCATCACGAGCCGTCACGGCGTGCCGCTGATGGTCGAGCGCAACGCCGGCCTCATCGTCGAGATCACCGACGGCGACTTCATGGGATATCGCGGCAACCTCTTCTACGACCTGGTCAAGAGCTCGGTGATCCGCTTGGCCTACGCGATGGCCGCGGACGTGCGAGATTACGACATCACCGCCGTCGCCGTGACGCCCGGGTTCTTGCGCTCCGAGGCGGTGCTCGACCACTTCGGGGTCACTGAGGCAACCTGGCGGGATGCCGTGCGCAAGGACTCCCACTTCGCACAGTCAGAGTCCCCGTTCTACGTGGGCCGCGCGGTTGCCGCGCTGGCGGCCGATCCGAACGTCGCTGCCAAAGCGGGTCAGGTGTTCGCGAGTTGGACTCTTGCGAAGGAGTACGGCTTCAAGGACATCGACGGGCGGCAGCCGGATTGGGGAACGCATGTTGACCGGACCATCGCCGGGCTCCTCGACCAGGGTGGTCCCTTCAGTTCCGACGACAGGTTTTTCCTCCACACGTGCTACTACCAGAGACACCTCGACCCGGCCAGGGCAAGAGAAACACAGCGGATCGCTGCGCTGCTTTGGGGCTAACGGCTCATCCTTCAGGATCGCCGGACCGCTCGGACAGCAACTCCAGCCCGCTCAGCCCGACCAGTATGGCGACCAGGGTCCAGAGCACCAGGCTCCCTCGAAGCGGGAGCTGTAGCCCGCCGAGGATCAGCCAGCCTGCAAGCGCCAACCCCAAGCAGAGGTTGATGACCAGTGCCCCGGTGAGACCGAGGCCCTTCGCCGCTCCCGTGCTGTCACGCTGTTCGAGCAGCAACGCGATCCCGATGCCGATAAGCACCGCGCCGAACAGACTCGCGTAGAACGCACCACCACCCGGCAGGCCAAGCCAGGTTGCCACCTCCGCCGGCGCCACGAGAAGAGGCAGGCCCAACAGCACGTTGCCGACGCCGTCGAGGAAGAGGAGTTCCTTCCGCATGTGCGTTCCGGCGCCTACAGCTCTTGATCGGTCTTAACGCTGGACAACCAGGAGGAATGAATCAAAAGCGAAACAACCGATTGACGATAGCAACCATCTGGATGTGTGTGCGCATGCCACGACGTACGGGGGCCAACGCATGCTCCACGCGATTGCGCTCGGCCACCTGCATCCCCACGTTCTGCGACCCAGCGGCCACGACGCCGACGTCGCCGCCTGCGGATCCGCCCGAACACAGGGCCGATTGGCGCTAGCACGCCCCTCCCAGGGATCATCGCGCAAGGCGTGATCGGACCGTTTCTGGCGGTGCCGCAGCCGAGTCACAGACGTACACAAGAAGTGAAGCGAAAACGTCAGAAGGGCCACACCCGAAACGGCCGCTCGGTTGCGCGATCGAGGTAGACGGAAAAACGAACGCTTCCGACCCGAAGTCAGTGGCTCACCCGCGCCCGGGTAATCGTTCTTTGGACCTCCCGCCCTTGGTTGTCCGTTCTAGACATCCGAAAGAACGTCGAGCTTCCCCGTGCTTACCTGGTTCACGTCGAGCGTGTCAAGATCAAGCGTCAGACCAGCCGTTAGCAGCCGTTCGTTGTGGCAGGTCACGCAATAGCGATCGAGCACGACGCGGCAGGGTGAGGCGGGCGCAACGCCGCTTCGCGTCACCTGGGTCGGTGGAGCTGCCGTCTGCGCCAAGGGCGCACGGGGCGCGGTCCCCCGCACCAACGACGCAGCGGTGAGCCTCGGCGCCGGCAGCGCGACGCCGAGCGCGCCGGTCACCACGAGCGTGAGACCGCTGACGATCGTGCGGCGCGCGAGCCGTGGCATTCGCTTGAAGTGCCCTCGGTCATCCCGAATTGCACGCTCTACGGAGAGGACATATAATACGGGACAGTCCGCTCAACTGTCTACGAAAAAGCAAGTTAGCGTCACGCCTGGCGTTTGGGAGGCGACCGATGCGCGCCATCATCAGAGACTCGCTGGCCTGCGTCGTCGCGGCCCTGGTGCTCTCGCTCGGGAGCCTCGGGGCCGCTGGCGATCTGCGGCTGGTCGACGCAGCAGAGCATCGCGAAGCGCGCGAGGTCCGCGCGCTGCTAGCGGAGGGCGTCGACGTCAACACGCCACAGGCGGACGGCGCCACGGCGCTCCATTGGGCGGCCCACTGGGATGATGGCGACAGATTCGCTCAGCACCAACGTCCCCCTCCGCTGGGAGTATCAGCCGGGGAGCGAGCTCTTCGTGGTCTACAACGACCAGCGCGATACGTCGCTGCGGGGCACGCCGTTCCTCGAGAACCGTGCGTTTGTCGTGAAGGTCACGCGGTTGTTTCGGTTCTAGACGCGTTATCGTGGACCTTAGTGGTGGCCCGGTCTCTGCCGAGATCGCGCGCACCATCCCGAGCTGATCAAACCCCGGAGCGAACTGGTTGCGGACGGCCAGCGAGTACAGCCGGGCTCCGATGTCGCCCTCCCTCGTGGCGGTTGCCATCATCCGCGCACAGGCGCGTGCGCGACCGCGTCCTGGAGTTGGGCCACCCCGTAGCCGAGCCCGAAGAACGTCGTGAGACCGATCGAGTAGAGCAACTGCTTCGTCATTGATCTCCTCCATCCTGCAGTGATCGAGCGCTACCAGAGACGACCCGGTGTCCCGCGTGCGCCTTGAGGCAGAGTGTAGGGCGCGCGCGTGGGTCGGTGGGCGCGCGTTTGATACCGGCACGGGCCTGACCCTCGGGTGGTATGATTCCACAGCTCGCTGGTTCTCCCCACGCTGCGCGCATGGCAGGCGCCGGCGGTCTTCAGGCCCCGCGCGGCGCACGCACGGAGGTCGCACAATGACACCGTTTGCTGTTCGCCGTTCGGCGGCGGTCTGGCCGCTGGTCGCCTGCGCCCTCGCCGTCGTCCTGGGCGTCGTCGCCGCCACCGCCCAGACTCGACAGCGCGCGACGTCGCTGAGGCCAGCTGTCGTCCTGCCGAACAGGCCGGTCGTGTTCTCCACCGTCGACCAGCCACGAATTCGGGTGGTGCCGATCACGTCAGGGCTGTCTCACCCGTGGGGCCTCGCCTTCCTGCGCAATGGCGACATCCTCGTGACCGAACGCAACGCGGGGGCCCTGCGGGTGATTCGTGACGGCGTGCTCGACCCCAGGCCCATTCCTGGCGTACCCGAGGTCTACACCCGTACCCAATTGACCGGTCTGATGGACATCGCCGTCCATCCAGACGACGACCGGCTTGTTTACCTCACCTACTCCAAGCCAGCGGAGCACGACGGCCGGCGTGGCGCCACGGTTGCGCTGGCCCGGGGACGCTTCGACGGCACGGCTCTGACCGAGGTCCGCGACATCTTCGTGGCCGAGCCGTGGGGTGGTTCGACGGCCTCGGCGCGGATCGTGTTCGGGCCCGACGGGATGCTGTATCTGACCGTCGGCGGTGCCTTCGGCGAGCGCCGACAGCTCGCGCAGGACCCGAGTGCCCACGCGGGCAAGGTGCTGCGGCTCCGCGATGACGGGAGCGCGCCGGCTGACAATCCGTTCGTCGGCCGAGCCGGTTACAGGCCGGAGATCTATTCCTTCGGTCATCGCAATCAGCAGGGGCTGGCCTTCCACCCGGAGACGGGTGACCTGTGGGCACACGAACACGGGGTACAGGGTGGCGACGAGGCCAACGTGATCCTCGCGGGTCGCAATTATGGCTGGCCCGACGTCTCATACTCGCGCGAGTACACCGGGGCACGCGTTGCGGACAGACCCTGGCAAGAGGAGTTCGAGCAGCCGGTGGTCTTTTGGGTGCCGTCCATCGCGCCCTCCGGCATGACCTTCTACTCCGGCGACCACTTTCCGGCCTGGCGAGGCAACCTCTTCGTCGGCGCGATGACGACTGGCCGGATTCAGGGCACGGGCCACCTCGAGCGCGTCGTGCTCAACAGGAATGGAGAAGAACTACGTCGCGAATGGCTGCTCGGCGATCTCAAGCAACGAATACGCGACGTGCGCCAAGGCCCTGACGGGTTCCTGTACGTCCTGACCGACGAAGATGACGCGGTGCTGCTCAGAATCGAGCCGGCACACGCCATCACTGGCCTGCCCGGCAGCATCGTGCCGGCCGTCCGGCTGACGGAGGCGCGCGTCCCGCCACTCCCGGAAACCGAGTGGACCAACGAGCAACGCGCGCTCGTCGAGAAGTACGCGCCCGACGGCCATCCGGGAAACGCGCTCCGCACGTTGATCAGGGTGCCGGCGTTGGCCGACCGAGTTTTCCCGGTCCTGGACTACGTCGCAGACGACTCGACGCTATCGCCACGCCATCGCGCGTTCTTGATCCTGCGCACCGCCTGGCTCACCCAGAGCGCCAACCTCTGGGCGACGTACGCGAGCCGCGCCGGCGAGGCGGGGCTCACCGACGACGAGGTGCGGCGCGTCGCCGTAGGGACCACGGAAGGCTTGAGCGCGCTCGAGGAGGTCCTCCTCAGGCTGCCCGACCAGCTCTTCCGCAACTCGTCGGTCACCGACCAGACGTGGGATGCCCTCGCGGAGGACTACGACCTGTACAACCTGATGGACGCCGTCGTCACGGTGGGCGAGATCATCACACGGGCAATCCTGTTCAACTCACTTGGGATCCAGCCCGATGACGACACCGCCGCCCGCATACCGACCGACGACGTCGGCTACCGTGTGGTCGCGCCTGACCGCGAGCCGCCGCTCACCGCGCCGCGCATCGCGCCGGAAGACGGTGACGGCCTCCGCGTGTCGCGGACCTTCCGCCGGCATCCGAGAATGGCGGAGGCACGCAGCGCGAGTCCGAACTACGTCAATAGCCCCGAGCGGTCCCGGCTGACACCCCACGACCGCGAGCTGCTCATCCTGCGCACAGGATGGAACGCGCATGCGGTCTATGAATGGGCGAAGCACGTCGGCAGCGTCGGGCGCGCGCGCGAGCACGGCCTCGACCCGGCGTGGATCGCGCAAGGGCGGGACCAGCGGGGGTGGAACGCGAACGAGCTTGCGCTCATCGACGCCGCCAACGAGATGTACCGCGACTCGATCATCTCCGATGCCACGTGGGCCACGCTGGCCGAGCGCTACGACACCCACCAGATGATGAGCATCGTGATCACCGCGGCGAGGTATCGGATGGTGTCGTTGACGCTCAACGCGTTCGGCGTGCAGCCGCTGCCGGACGACGAGCTGTTCCCAACACTCGAGGGCTACCACTAGGAGGTCTCTCATGATGCGTCGATCCCTTGCGTTCGTCAGCGTTCTTGGACTCACATGCGCCATTGTCGCCCTCGCACCGACGGTCACGGCGGGTCAGGACGCGGTGCCCCGGACGCCGGATGGCCAGCCCGACCTGCAGGGCGTCTGGAACTTCTCCACGGCGACGCCGATGGAACGTCCCGAAGAGCTCGCGGGCAAAGAGACGCTGACCGCCGAAGAAGCGGCCGAGTGGGAACAGGAGCTCGCCGAGGAGCGTGCGGGGTTCGAATCGGAGCTCGAGGACGCCCCGCTCGAGTTTCGGGTCGGCTACAGCGTGGGCATCTGGTTCGAGTGGGGTGACTCGCTCGCCGAGCAGCGGACGTCGCTGGTCGTGAATCCACCGAATGGACGCATCCCAGCTGTGCGGCCCAAGGTCGAGGCCCGGCGGGAGCTGCAGCGCGTCCTGCGGGGCCGGCACGCGCACGGACCCGAGGATCGCGGCATCTCGGAGCGCTGTCTGCTGGGCTTTAACTCGGGACCGCCGATGACACCGAGTGCGTACAACAACAACGTGCAGCTGTTCCAAACCGCCGACCACGTGGTCATCCTCAACGAGATGGTCCACAACGCGCGCATCGTGCCATTGGACGGGCGGTCGCACTTGCCGGCCAGCCTTCCGCAATGGGTCGGCGACTCGCGCGCGAGCTGGGAGGGCGACACGCTAGTCGTCGAGACGCGGAACTTCCTCGGCGGGACGTCTCTCGGGGGATCGAGCGCCAACATGCACCTGGTCGAGCGGTTCACCCGTGTGAACGCCGACAATCTCCTCTATGAGTTCACGGTCAGCGACCCGACGACCTGGGCAGGCCCGTGGACGGCGCAGGTGCAAATGACGCGGAACGACGAGCCGCTCTACGAGTACGCGTGCCACGAGGGCAACTACTCGATGGCCAGCTCGCTCTCGGGCGCGCGCGCCATGGAGGCGAGAGAGGCGGCGGCGTCCGAGGAGCAGTAACAGCGTCAAAGGCGCGCACGGCGCGCCTCGCGGGCGCGGAGTGGGGCTCTCGGGGTCCCCACGTAGCGCCCCGCGGGGGTTCGGGGCGAAGCCCCGTCTAAGATGACGCGGAACGACGAGCCGCTCTACGAGTACGCGTGCCACGAGGGCAACTACTCGATGGCCAGCTCGCTCTCGGGCGCGCGCGCCATGGAGGCGAGAGAAGTGGAGAGCGACGGCTCGCAGCCGTAGGAGCCACGCCGGGCGTGGATACTCCTTCAGTGAAGCTGACCACCAGCGTCTCGAGCGCGAGCGAGGAGCATCATGTCGCCCAGACAAACCGGATCGGTCGCCGGATGGGCGCTGTCGAGGGTGCTTGCGTTCCTTCTCCTCGCGGCGGGGATACCCGATGTGGCGGCGCAGCAGGGCGCGGTCGACGGCGAGTGGCGCACGTGGGCCGGCGACCTCGGCGCGACGCGCTACGCCCCACTCGACCAAATCGACGCGGACAACTTCGCCGATCTGGAAGTGGCGTGGCGCTTCAAAACCGACAACCTGGGACCGGGCCCCGACTTCAATCTCGAATCGACGCCCCTCGTCATCGACGGCGTGCTGTACACGACGGCCGGCAGTCGGCGCGCCGTCGTGGCACTCGATGCCGCAACGGGTGAGTACCTGTGGCTCTATCGCCTGGATGCGGGCGAGCGGGCCGAGGCGTCCATGCGGCGCCTGTCTGGCCGCGGCGTCGGCTATTGGAGCGACGGCCAGGGTGATGACCGAATCTTCTTCGTCACGATCGGCTACCAGCTCGTTGGACTCGACGCCGCGACCGGACGCCCCGTCGACGGCTTCGGCGTGAACGGCATCGTCGATCTAAAGCAGCACAACGACCAGGATCTCGATCCGATCACCAGCGAGCTCGCGTGGAACGGCGCCCCTGTGGTCGCCGGCGACGTCGTGCTCGTCGGCGCCGCGAGTCGCCCCGGTGGCACGCCGCCGAGCCGGTGGAACGCCAAGGGCTACATCCGCGGCTTCGACGCCCGCACCGGTGAGCGACGCTGGATCTTTCACACGATCCCGCAGCCCGGGGAGTTTGGCCACGAGACCTGGGAGGACGGTTCGTGGGAGTACACCGGGAACACCGGCGTCTGGACCCAGATGACGGTCGACGCCGAGCTCGGCATCGCCTACCTCCCCGTGGAGATCCCGACCGGTGACTACTACGGGGGGCATCGGCCGGGCGACAACCTGTTCGCCGAAAGTCTCGTGGCGATCGACCTCGAGACCGGCGAGCGACTCTGGCACTTCCAGTTCGTGCACCACCCGATCTGGGACTACGACGTTCCGTGCGCGCCGATTCTCGCCGACATCACGGTCGACGGCCGCGCGATCAAAGCCATCGCGCAACCGACGAAGCAGGGATGGGTGTATGTCTTCGACCGCGTAACCGGCGAGCCGGTGTGGCCGATCGAAGAGCGACCGGTTCCCGCGGGCGACCTTCCCGGCGAGACATACGCACCGACGCAACCGTTTCCGACGAAGCCGCCGCCATTCGAGCGGCAAGGCTTTGATCTCGATGAGGTCCTCGACTTCACGCCGGAGCTCAGGGCCGAAGCGCTGCGAATCGCCCAGCAATATCGGACCGGCCCGGTGTTCACGCCGCCGATCGCCCGCGGCGACGGCGATAAATTCGGTACGTTGTTCGTCCCTAACGGCGCGAACTGGCCCGGCGGCTCGTACGACCCGGAGACCGGCATCCTGTACCTCTTCTTGCAAACCCTGAGCCGCGTGCTGGCGATGCGGCACGATCCGGACCGGTCGGACATGGACTACATCAACGGGCCGGCGCGCGGGCCGGGACAAACCGTCATGGGGCTGCCGCTGATGAAACCGCCGTGGGGACGCATCACGGCGATCGATCTCAACGTCGGCGAGATCGTCTGGCAGGTGGCCCACGGCGCGACGCCCGATTCGGTCACGAACCACCCGGCGTTGCGAGGCGTGGAGTTGCCGCGGACGGGACGCCAGGGACCGGTCGGAACGTTGACCACGAAGACCCTGGTCATAGCCGGAGAGGGCGGCCGGAACGCACCCGGAGGCGGCTTCTGGACCACGCCGGATGGGCGGCGGGGCGCGATGCTGCGCGCCTACGACAAGACGACGGGGGACAACGTCGCCGAAGTCTACATGCCGGCGCCCCAGACCGGGACCCCACTGACCTACAATCTCGACGGGAAGCAATACATCGTCGTCGCCGTCGGCGGCGGAACCGTGCCAGCCGAACTGCTGGCATTCGCCCTGCCGGACTGAACGGAAACAAGCACGTAGAGCGTTGGGAGGTGCCATCGTGTCCAATCTGTTGAATCGTCGCGGCGTGCCGTTGTTCCTCGTCGCCATTCTGTCGGGCGCCTGCACCGTTGCCGGCGACACCGATCCGACGAGTCGCGCAACCGAGCTCACGCGAGACCTGGCGGTCGTCGCACCGGAATCGGTCGGGCTGGCCACAGACCGTCTCGAACGGCTCGAGTCGGGCATGCGGGCGTTCGTGGATGACGGCAGGCTCGCCGGTGTCGTGACGCTCGCGGCACGTCACGGCAAGATCGCGCATTTCAGTGCGGCGGGCGCCAAGAACGTCGAGACGGGCGAACCGATCGAGACGGACTCGATCTTCCGGATCTACTCGATGACCAAGCCGGTCACCGGTGTCGCGATGATGATCCTGTACGAGGAGGGCAAATGGCGTCTCGACGACCCGGTGTCGAACTACATTCCAGGGTTCGCCGACGTCGACGTGTATGCGGGTGAGGGCCCGAACGGCGAGCCTCGCCTCGAGGCGCCTCGGTCGCCGCTAACGATGCGCCAGGTCATGACGCACTCGGGTGGCCTCTCGTACGGGTTCAGCGATCACCACGTGGACCAGCGGTATCAGGAAGCCGACGTGTTCGACCGCAGCAGCACGCTCCAGGACATGGCCGACAAGCTCGCGACGATACCACTCATGGTCCAGCCCGGGAGCCGCTGGATCTACAGCATCTCTGTCGACCTCCAAGGGCACCTCGTCGAGCACCTCTCCGGCCAGTCACTGGCGGACTTCTTCCACGAACGGATCTTCGAGCCGCTCGGCATGACCGACACGGCTTTTTACGTGCCGGAGGAGAAGATGGCGCGGTTGGCCGCGGTGCATGCCGTGGCCGAGGACGGTGCCCTTGGCCGCGCGCCGGACGGCGGCTTCGGGTTGCTCGACCCCGATCCGACCGTCCCACCCAGCCTGCCCCTCGGGGGTGCCGGCCTCTTCTCGACCGCCGAGGACTACGCGCGGTTCGCCCAGATGCTAGCGAACGGTGGTGAATTGCACGGCGAGCGAATTCTGGCGCCGCGGACCGTGAAGATGATGGGCACGAGCCACCTGTCGCCGGAGGCGGAAGCGACGATGACCCCCGGCCTCGGGTTCGGCCTCGACTTCGCGGTCGTGCTCGATGCCGCAGCCGCCGGTGTCCCCACCCCGGAGGAGTCGTATTACTGGAGCGGCGCTGCGGGGACGTGGTTCTGGATCGACCCGGTGACCGATCTGGTTTTCGTCGGTATGATCCAGCACCAGGGCGCGGCGATCGGTGAGATTCAGGGTCTGTCACGGAATCTGATCTATCAGGCGATCGTCGGCGACTGAGGTGGTTGGTTGAGCGTGTCACCGGCGTCGCTGTCCGGAGCCGGGCTGGATGCAGGTTCGGAGCGGTCCAGCGGTTGGTCTCACGGAGAAAACCGTCGGAGGCACCGCAACCAAGCCACACAAAGCAGCACCCATGCATCCGTGACGACGCGGTTTTCGGAGAGAGACCAAAGCTGGGTCGCTTTCGGAGCGAGGCGGATTGCGAACCTGCACGGAGCCCGTGCGGGTTCTCCGCTTTTGCCGGGAACGATGAATCGATGAGGTTAAAATATGATGCGGAACGCCCTCGCGCGCCTGTTCGTCGTTGGAGCCACGCTCGGTCTGGCGGCGTGCGCCGCACCCGACGCCACGGAGGAGGCGGCCATCGATCCGGGTATCGTCAGCCTCGACACCGGGCAGATTTCGGGCGCGCCGTCCGCACTCGGCAATGACATCTGGGTCTACCGCGGCATTCCGTTCGCCGCGCCGCCGGTCGGCGACTTCCGCTGGCGTCCGCCGCAGCCGGTCGAGCCATGGGCGGGGGTGCGCGACGCCACCGCAGCTGCGCCCGCTTGCATCCAGAACCGCATCCCGGCCGACGTCGGCTCGTTCTACGACGTCGGTGTCGACCAGATCGACGAGGACTGTCTCTACCTCAACGTCTGGAGCGGCGCGGCGCCGGATGACCGGGCGCCGGTAATGGTCTGGATCCACGGTGGCGGGCTCGCGCTCGGCAACGGCGCCGAGGTCGCCTACGATGGCACGGCGCTCGCGGAGCGAGGCGTGGTCCTGGTGACGATCAACTACCGGCTCGGCGCGCTCGGCTACTTGGCCCACCCGCTGCTGACCGCCGAATCGGCGCACCGCGCATCGGGCAACTACGGCACACTCGATCAGGTCGCCGCACTCGACTGGGTGCAACGCAACATCGCCGCGTTCGGCGGAGACCCCGGTCGTGTGACGATTTTCGGCGAGTCGGCCGGCTCCTGGAGCGTCAACCAGATGATGGCGACGCCGCTCGCTCGCGGTCTCTTCCACGGGGCGATCGGGGAGAGCGGCGGCGGATTCGGATCCGCGGGCAAGGCCTATCCGAAGGCCGCGATGGAGGCGTCCGGAGAACAGCTCCTCGAGGCGCTTCTCGGTCCCGATGTGGAGCCCTCGCTGGCGGCAATGCGGGCGGCGTCGGCCGACGACGTGCTCGGCGTGGCGCCCGAGCTGGTCCGGTCACAGGCGACTGCTGACGGCTGGGTGTTCCCCGACACCATTTACAACATCTTCGCGGCGGGCGACCAGCACGACGTGCCGGTCATCATCGGGTCGAACGCGGACGAGGGCTCGATGTTCTCGCAGGGGGTCGAGACCCTGGCCGAGTACAGCGAGACGGTCAGCAGCCAATACGGCGAGTTCGCCGACGGGTTCCTGAGCACCTATCCTGCTGAGACGGTCGAGGAAGCCCTGCTCAGCCAGATGGCGATGCAGACCGACGTCATGTTCGGATGGGAGATGCGGACATGGGCCCGGATGATGGAGACCGTCTCGTCGCCGGCCTATCTCTATTTCTTCAGCCGCGTCCCGCCGGCCGCCGATGCGGATCGGTACGGCGCGTATCACACGGCCGAGATCCCCTACGTGTTCGACAACTTCGGTGTGAGCACCTCGCCTCACGCCAACAGGGACTACGACGACACCGACCGGGAGCTGTCGAACACGCTGGCGTCGTACTGGGTGAACTTCGCCGCGACGGGCAACCCGAACGGAGCCGGATTGCCCGAGTGGCCGGTCTTCGACCGCGACGCGGACGAAGCGCTCGAGATCGCCGACACCATCCAGGTGCGGAGCGGTATCCGAAAGGATCGCCTGGATTTCCTCGACCAGTACTACGCGGCGATGCGCGAGGAGACGAACTGAGTCGGATCGCCGTCGGGTGCGCGGTCTCGAGTGCAGGTTCGGAGCGGTCCGGCGATTGGTCTCTCGGAGAAAACCGTCGGAGGCACCTCCATCCAGCTACTCACACTGGCACCCGGTCACCGTGACGACGCGGTTTTCGGAGAGAGACCAATGCCGGGCCGCTCTCTGGGCGGTGCTCGTCTCGAACCTGCACGGGTGGGGCTGCAACTGGGCCGCTTGGGAACCCAAGAGTGGTACTCATTGACGATGTCCGGGAACGAAGACCGCGAACATCCTCGCCGCAGCGTCCGACCTGGTTGCCCACTACGGCTACGACAAGACGACCATCGACGACATCGCGCGGGAAGCCGGCGTGAGTAAAGGGGCGATTTACCTGCACTTCAAGGGCAAGGACGACCTGTTCGAGGCGCTGCTGAGACGCGAAGCTGAAAACCTACGCCGAACGATGGCTCGAGCTCATCGAAGCCGATCCGAACGGCGCTTGTATGCCCTGAACAGCAGCAAGCTGATGGCCGCCATGTTCAGGCAGGACACTCGTGTGCTCGGGAACTTTCTCAGGCGACGCCCCAATGCGTTTCACGGCATGCGAGACGAACACAAAGCGTCACATCGGTACGTGTTCGTGAAGATGATGCAGGACGCTGGCGCGGTGCGGAGCGACCTGGATCCCCGTGTGATCGCTTACATCATGGACCTCATTGCGCGGCCCGCCAGCGGTTCGACAAGGCGGGAGCACCGGGCCGGGAGCGAGGTGCGTCGTGATAGCCGTCAACGATCTGACCTATACCTATCCGCGTGGTGACACGGAGACACTCCACAGTCTGAGCTTCGAGGTCGCCGAACGAGAGATCTTCGGCTTTCTTGGGCCGTCCGGTGCCGGCAAGACGACGACACAGAGCATTCTCATCGGCCTGCTGAGAGGATACGGCGGCACCGTCCGGGTGATGGACCGTGAGCTTCGCGACTGGGGGCAGGATTACTACGAGCACCTAGGGATCTCGTTCGAGCTGCCGAACCATTATCTGAAACTGACCGCGATCGAGAACTTGAATCACTTCCGCGGGCTGTACAGCGGTGACACAGTCGACCCGATGGAGGTCCTGCAGTGGGTTGGGCTGGAAGAGGACGCCCAGAAGCGAGTCTCCGACTTCAGCAAGGGGATGAAGGTCCGTCTCAACGTCGCGCGTAGCCTCATCCACCGGCCGCGCCTGCTGTTCCTCGACGAGCCCACGAACGGACTCGACCCGGTGAATGCCCGGCAGATCAAGGACCTCGTGCTGGACCTCCGCAGTCGGGGCACGACGGTGTTCGTGACGACGCACGACATGGGCGTCGCCGACGAGCTCTGCGACCGGGTGGCGTTCATCACGGTCGGGAGCATCGGTGTCATCGACGCGCCGGCCGCGCTGAAAAAGCGATATGGCCAGCGTGCCGTGCGAGTCGAGTATCTCAACGGCGCGGCGGACATCCTGCATCGGGACTTTCCCCTGGATGGCCTGATCGAGAACCCGGAGTTCGTGGCGCTGATGCGGTCCGGCAGCCGCATCGAGACGATCCACACGCAGGAATCGACGCTGGACAACATCTTCATCGAGGTGACGGGCCAGGAGCTGGGGACATGACCCGCCTGCTCACCGCAATACGAACCGACGTGATCGTCCAGCTTCGGACGAACCTGTACGTCGTCGGCATCGCCGCCGCGGTCATCGTCGCCGTCGCCATGGCGTGGCTGTCCACCCCGGAGCGCCTCCCGGCGTACATCCCGACCTTGATGCTCCTGGTCGTCGGCGGGACGACGCTGCTCTACGTCGGAGCGATGATGCTGTTCGAGAAGGACGAGGGGACGCTCAGCGCGACCCTCGTGTCGCCCTTGCGGTCCTCCGAGTATCTCTGGTCGAAGGTCGTCAGCTTGACTGCGCTCGCGACCCTCGAATCGGTCGTGATGATCGGCGGGGCCACGTTGATCATGAGCTTTTCGGTCGACGTGACGCTGCCGAACATCCCGATCCTGCTGGTCGGCATAATCGGGATCGGCGTCCTCTACACACTGATCGGCATCATCATCATCGTTCGGCTCGACGCCATTACCGACTTTCTCATCCTGATGGGGCTGGTCGCCACGGTCCTCCAGCTCCCCTTCTTGTATTTCCTCGGCTGGGTCGAACATCCGCTGCTGCTGGTGATCCCGACGAGCGCGCCCACCGTGATCATGCAGGGTGCCTACAGGGCGCTGTCGGCCGGGGAATGGCTGTACGCGATCGGGTACACGGCGGCGCTCCTGGTCGGATTGACGGTGTGGGCGCAGCGCGCCTTCCACCGGCACCTCGTCGTCAGGGTCGGTTCATAGACAAGCACGGGGGACGGACCATGAACGCCATTCAGCTCGTCGGGACGCTCGGACGGAGCGACATCAAGCTCATCGGGCGCGACCGCTCCTTGGTCTTCATGTTCATGCTGGTGGTGGGCTTCTGTGCCCTCGTGCGCGGCCTGCTCCCCGCGATGAACGCCTACCTTGCCGAGGTGGGCGTAATGCCGGGCGAGACGATCCCGATCCCGCTGTCCGACGTCTATCCGATGGTGGTCGTCAACATGGGGGTCTACACGACCGCCCTGATCGTCGGGACGATCATCGGCTTCGTCCTGCTCGACGAGAAGGACCAGCACACGCTCACGGCGATGGCGGTGACGCCGGTGCCGCTCGGTCAATACGCGCTCTACCGCGTCGCTCTGCCGAGCGTGCTGGGCTTCGTGTCCATCGTGGCTGGGGTGCTCATCATCAATCAGTCGCTGCTCCCGATGTGGCAGCTCCTGCTGGTTGCCGCGGGTGGGTCGCTCACGGCGCCGATCTTCGCGCTGTTCTACGCCATCGTGGCCGAGAACAAGCTGGCCGGTTTCGCGTATTCGAAGTTCTCCAGCATCGCGGGCTGGACCATTCTGGTCGGCTGGTTCGTCCCGGACCCGTGGCAGTGGCTGATCGGCGTGTTCCCGCCGTTCCTGATTGCCAAGGCGTACTGGATGGCGCTCGCGGGCGACGGGCTGTGGTGGCTGGCGCTCATTCTTGGTATCGTCTTCCAGGCCGTGTTGATCCGCTGGATGATGCAGCGGTTCAACCGGTTGGCGTCTCGCTAGGTGCACACAGGGCGGCCACCGCCGCCGGAGGGGATCGATGAGACGACGTCACACGTGGACAATGCGAGAGATCACCCTGTCGATTGTCGCAGTGGGTGTGGTCGGACTGATGCTGAGCGGCTGGCCGGGGGCAACCGCCGCAGCCCAGCAAGGGACCCTGGCGGACTTCTTCACAGGCCCGCCGCCGAGCGTTGTGAACAGCGACGAGGTCGGCAAGGCGCGCGTCCGCCTCGTGCCCGGCGCCCGGGCGCACTGGCACAGCCACGGGTGGGGCCAGTTGCTCCTGCCGGAAGAGGGGCGCGGACGGTTTCAGGTCCGAGGCGAACCGCTCCGGGAATTGCGGCCCGGTGAGCCGGTGTTCACCGCCGGCGGTGTCTTCCATTGGCACGGGGCCGCGCCCGATGAGTCGCTCGTCATGATCGCGGTGCAGGGCGGCGGCGCGGAGTGGATGGAGCCGGTCAGCGACGAGGTGTACCTAGCCGAGCCGGCGCGCTAGGCGCGGCGAGTTGCCCTGGAACGGAGCGACTCGACAGGCCGACTACAGGTCTGAGAGCGCGCGGTCTCCGAGCGCGTCGAGCCTCCCCGTGCTGTCGGCGAAGCTCTCCAGCCGGACGCCCAGCTTGTCCAGCAGCGTCAGGTGCAGGTTGGCGAGTGGGGTTCCCTTCGGATGTCGGACGTAGCGGCCGCCGGCGACCCCGGCCCCTTTCCCGCCAACCACCGCGATGGGCAGGTCATCGTACGAGTGCGAGTTGCTTTCGCTGATGCCGGTGCCGCTGTGAGCCGAGTCCGGATGCCGCCATGAGCGGTGTCGTCCCGTCGTCGGTTGTCAGTTCGAGGCTCGCGTCGAGACCGGCGGTGGACCTCGCGAACACGGAGACGTGTCGGGCGCGGAGCCAGTCGCTCAGCCACATGTCGACGTCGCCGACCGCCGCATGCAATGCCGAGTCGCCCACATGAGCGCGTTCTGCCCTGAGCTGGGAATAGTCGCGCTCGGGTCGGCGCCGCGCGCGATGAGGGTCCGCACGATCTCGACCGAGCCCGCCCGCGCGGCACGCATCAATGGCGTCACCGCGTTGGCCTGCGGGGTTGCCGTTCTCGCACGCGCGGAGGAGCGGCGTCACGCCCTGGTCTTCGGCGGCGACCACGGCGGCCCCGGCGCTCAGCAGGAGCTGCGCCGTCTCCACGTGGTCCCAATGCGCCGCCCACAGCAAGGCCGTCACGCCGTCGGCGCGTGCCGCATTCACGTCGACACCCTCATCGAGCAGCGCACCCACGGCAGTCGTGTCCTGTGATTTCGCGGCCGCCATGAGACGGAGATCCGGCTCTGCCGCCTCAACGTGGCCGACCAAGACCAGCCACGAGGCCAGGATCGCGCGGGTGAGACGCGTGACGGGCATGGGCATGTCCGTCTGCTACCGGGGTGGGTCGGTTCCTGGATCGGTTGCTGGGTCGGCTCCGGCGTCGGTGTTCTCGCTCACCGTCACGGCGAACTGGCGATAGTTGCGGTATCTGGCGGTGCTGTTGGCGCTGCCGCCTCCGTGCTCCCTATAGCTCTCCCGCATCTCGACGGGGACCCAGAGGTTGAGGGTCGGCTCGAGCGCGAACCGGACGCGGGCCGTCGCGTCCGTCGCCGACCGTTCGTTTCCGACCGCCGGATGATGAAGCTCGAGCTCCGTCTCGATCACCCGGCCGGTTACCGAGTCGAGACAGAAGCGGCCACGGGAGGGCAGGTCGATGCCTTGGTAGCCGCGGGTCAGCGTCGGCCTCTGGGTTTCCTCGAAGACGATATTCCAGGCAGCGTCCTCGTCGCCGCAGCCTTCGCCCTGTTTCTCGAAGCGAAAGCGTCCGAGGTTGTCGGGGTGGAGATAAAACAGCGCGAACGTCGGGACGTTGAAGGTGCGCTCGGTCGTTCCGAGGTTGTATCGAGAGCTCTCCCGTGCGATACGTCGGGCCTGCTGGAGGGCGCCAGTCGAGGCGCCCTCCAGAAAGAGCGCGCCCAGCCTGTCCTCTCGGTCCCGCACCTGCCCGCCATTGAAGCGGAACACATCGCGGAACCCCACCCACTGGTCGGCGCCCGGCACGCGAACGAGCAGGAACTCCGACACGAGTTGCGTACGCGCCGGGCTCCCGCGACCACGCTCGAAGAAGGTCTGCCGGTAGTCTTCCTCCATCACGACGGTCGACAGCCCCTCGACGAATCCCTCGACATACGACGCCGCACGGGCGACGACGTCGTCGACGCTGCCCGGCTCCTGCGCCGCGTGGATCCACGGCTGGGCGGCTACTCCCGCCACCGCGAGCAGCGCCCCCCACTTGCTCCAGTAGCGGCGCACGAAACTGCTGTTGCGCATGGTCTCAAAAGGTCGTGCGGCGTCTCCTGCCGATTATAATGCCCGCCGCGACAGGCTCCACGGCGCGTCCGCCAGCCGGTTCCAGCCGGCCGCCCGTGAGGCATCTGAGGTCTCTGCGCCCAGTTCGGCGCTTCATGTCGTGACCGCGTATGTCATCAGGACGATACCGTCGCGCATGCGCTCGATGTCCGTGAGCGCCAGTGACACGACACCCTGCGCGGACGTCAGGTCGGTCCCCCTGAACACGGATCTCGGCGTCGTGCCTCCCACGAGCGCCGGGTGGATCAGGAGCGCAATGTCGTCCACGAGGCCTTGCCCGAGGAGGCATCCGTTGAGTGTCCCACCGCTATCGACCCGGACCGTGCTGACGCCGTGCTCCGCACCGAGAATCTCGAGGGCGCGGCCGTAGTCCACATGGTCCTCACCCGCGACGATGTACGGGACGGCTCTCCGCTCCAGATAGTCCAGGTACTCGCGAGGTGTCCGTGTCGAACAGACGGCCATGACATCCCGCCAATAGGGCTGCTGGCGCCAGTAGTGCCAGGTGCGCAGACGCCCCCGGCTATCGGGAACGACGAGCAGCGGCCGCGTGTCATCGGACGCGATCGGGGGAGGCTGGAGGTCGTCCTCCGTCTCCGCCGGGATCTCGTCCTCGGCATGCAGGAGCGTGTCGCAGCCCGCGAGCGTGGCGTCTTCGCGCCATCTCGGAATCTGCTCGTAGAACAACCCGACGTCTGGCGTGAACCCATCGGTTCGCCCGTCGAGACTGACCGCGCTGAACACGATGACGCGTGGCTTCATGTCCTAGCCGCCCGTACCGGTCCGCCCCCGCCAGGGCAGGCGTGGCAGCAACGCGCCCGTCACGGCCTGATAGCACCGATAGCGATCACCAAATCGCGACGTCATCAGATCCTCCTCTATTCGTATGCGTGAGGAGACTTCGAGCCCCGTCATCGCCAGCCACGCCGATCCAATGAACCAGTTCGCCGACAGCAGCGAGGGAGCCGCGAGGATGAGGAGGAAGGCGGTGTAGATCGGATGCCGAATCGACCGATACGGGCCCTCCGCGACCAGCGACTGTCCGTCCAGCAGCCGCGGGGACTCGCTCCAGTTGGTCCCCAGGGCCCGTTGCGCCCGGTGGAGCAGGACAAAGCCCGCCAGCGCGGTCACGAGTCCCGCCCATCGCAGCCACGACGGCAGCGGAACCGCCGACCACGTGAGCCATCGCGCATCGACGAGATAGACGATCGTCGCCAGTAGCCCCACCACCCCGAGCGCACCGGCCACCGCCGAAGCGAGCTTCCCTCGCTCGGCGTCGGTTGCCCCTTCAGCGAACACGCGGCATTTGCGATGGTAGTAGCCGCGATGGGCCACGAACGCGACCATCACGAGCGCCAGCAGGACGCGAAACTCGACCTCGCTCTGCATGTCGAAAAGTCGCTCTCGGCCGCCGCGGGCGCGCCGGTCTCAGTCGGGCAAGGCAAACACGAACAGATTGTTCCCCGTGCTCGGCCTGAGCTCGGGCGTGAGTTGCATGTGCCCGCTGACCGTGCCCGCCGTGCCGGTGCTCACCGCGACGTATTGCCGGCCGTCGACGGCGTAGGTGATCGGAAAGCCGGTCACCGACGAGCCGAGATTGATTTCCCACAGGACATTGCCCGTCTCCTGGTCCAATGCCCGGAAGCGCCCGTTCCCGTCGCCGCCGAAAACGAGGCCGCCGCCGGTCGCGACGAGCGACGTCGTGGCGGCCCGCTGCTCGTACTTCCAGGCGATCTCCCCCGTCTCGGCCGAGATCGCCTGCACCGTGCCGACCTGGTCGGTGCCCGGCGCGATCTGATTCCGCACCGCGAGCGCGTAGAGGGCGAGCCCGCCTTCCCGCGTCGCCAGCATCCGCGCGCAGACGTTGCGGAGCGGGTAATACATCATGTTGGTGAGCGGGCTGTAGGCGCCCGCCTCCCAGTCCTTGCCGCCAATCCAGCTCGGGCACGCCAGCACTTCCTGGCCCAATCCGCTGAACACGGTTTCCGCGTTCGCCGTCACCGCACCGGTGGCGCCGTCGATGTCGCTGATGACGTTCTGTGTCACCGTCGGCGTCGCCCACAGGAATTCCCCAGTCTCTCGATCGAGCGTGTAGACCACACCGGTCTTGCCGGGAATCCCCGTGATCACCTTCCGCACCTCGCCGCGCCGCAGCCGGGGGTTGATCCAGCTCACCGCACTCGGATCCGGTGCGACGGCGGTATCGACGAGCAGTCGCTCGAAGGGATGATCGAGGTCCCAGTGATCGTTCAAATGCTGGGTCTATCCGGGTTTCCCAACGCTATTTTGGGGCCTTTCGGGGTTTTTTGTGGATGATTTGATGGGAAAGGCCCTGTGGAAGCTCGTGGAAAACGCGCAGCGTTTTCCGAGGTGCGGTGGGCGAGTTCTGTGCGTCCACGGCGCCGGCAGCTTCCACAGGGCCCATCCGTATGGCGACAAGATCGCCGCGTCCTCGGACTGCAGTCGACCCGTGAATGACTATGTTCACATCGAAGCGGCCGACCTGTGCAGGCCGAACGCTCGATTTACCCAGGAAAGACAGGGATATCAGGTACTTACGCCCTTTGGGAAACTCGGATATAGCCCAAATGCTGGTAGTACCAGACGATCTCGCCCGTGTCGCCGTCGAGCGCAAGGGTCGAGTTGTGATAGAGGTGCTGGTTGTCGACGCCGCCGAGGAGAAACTTCGGCGCGGGCGACGTGACCGACGTTCCAATGTAGACGAGGTTCAGCTCTGGGTCGTAGCTCGGCACCATCCACGAGCCGACATGGAGCCGCTCCTTGAACGGAATCCCGCCCCACGTCTCGTCCCCCGGCTCACCCGGCGCCGGAATCGTCCGACGGCGCCACACCTCCTCGCCTGTCGTTGCATCGTGCGCGACGATGACGCACGCGTCCGGGCCTCCATCCGGCAGGCAGCCGCGACCCGAGTAGATTTTGCCGTTGCCCACGATGGGCCCGGAGGTCTGATGGGCCGGATGCGTCGTGTAGTCGAGGATCGGGTGTTCCCAGACGAGCTGGCCGGTGGTGACGTCGAGCGCGAAGACGTTGATGTCGGCGCTGGTATCGATGATCAGGTTGCCGTAGATGGCGATGTTGCGATTGTTGTCCAGCAGGCCGCCGGCCGGGAGGTGGTCACCGAGGTCCTCCGGACGCTCACGTTGGTACTCCCACTTCAGGTCCCCGGTCACCGCGTCGATCGCCTGGATGACGTCGGCAGGGTTCGGCATATACAGGACGCCGCCATATGCGAGTGGGGTGCCCTGCTGGCTACCCGTTCGCAGCGCGCGAGACCAGACCATGCGCAGTTGGCTCACGTTGTCGCGGTCGATCTGGTCGAGTGGGCTGTACCCCCAGCCATTGAGGGTGCGGCGCCACATCAGCCAATCACTTGGCGCGGGCTCCCGGAGCATCGCGTCCGTCACGGGAACGAACGCGCCGGACGACTGCGCGTGCGTCTCGCCCGGGCTCGCCGCAAGAGCTAGGATCGCGAGCGTGAGAGCAAGAGCAGCGGATGCGACTCGCCACCATGGGCGCATTGGAGCCTCCTGGCCCGGAATATAGTCCAAGGCCGTCCGAAACCCTAGTCCCCTTGATCTTTGATTTCTTCAAAAAGTCGTTGGTCATCTGGGGCCACCGTGGACTTGAACGGTGCGCTGTCCGAACCGCTTCACCTTCGCGAG
Source organism: Vicinamibacterales bacterium (assembly GCA_965197395.1). Lineage (GTDB taxonomy): Bacteria > Acidobacteriota > Vicinamibacteria > Vicinamibacterales > UBA8438 > CAZYFH01. The sequence goes on from OZ240205.1 coordinate 1,013,115, forward strand.
AATTTCGTCGGCTGTCTTTGTCCACTTGAAGGGTTTGCCCTCGTCGTTGTGGGCGTCCACGTAGGCGTAGATGGCTTGGCGCAGCGCGTGCGGGCTGGAATGTGATCCGCGCTTGAGGGCGTGTTCGGTGAGAAGGCCAAAGAACCGCTCGACGAGGTTGAGCCAGGCGGAGTAGGTCGGCGTAAAGTGGAACTGGAAGCGCGGGTGGCGGGCCACCCATCGTTTGACCAACGGGGACTTATGCGCCGAGAGATTGTCGAGGATCACGTGGACGGTGAGGGCGGAGTGCACCCGCTCGTCGATCTCGCGCAGGAAGCTCACGAAATCCCTCGACCGATGCGGCTTCTTGGTTTGCGCAACGACCTGGCCGGTCGCGACGTTGAGCGCCGCGAAGAGGTCCACCGTGCCATGGCGGATGTAGTTGTGCGTCTGGCGTTCGGGGCGACCCAGGTCCATCGGCAGAATCGGCTGCGCCCGCTCGAGGGCTTGAATCTGAGGCTTTTCGTCGAATGACAAGACGACGGCGTGGTCGGGTGGGTTCAGGTAGAGGCCGACAATGTCCCGCACCTTCTCGATGAACAGCGGGTCGTCGGAGATCTTGAAGGATTCCACGACATGCGGCTGCAACCCGAAAGTGCGCCAGATGCGGCCCACGGTAGAGGCGCTGACGCCAGCGTGCTCCGCCATCTTGCGGGTGCTCCAGTGGGTCCGCCCCTTCGGCTTACTTTCCAACGTCGTGACGAGGATCGACTCGACATCCGCATCGGACAGGGTCCGTGGGGCTCCGGGCTTGGGCTCGTCGTACAGCGCGTCCACGCGACCTACCCTAAACCGCTGTCGCCACTTGCCGACCGTCACGTTCGAGCAGCGCAGTTTCGCCGCGACCGCCACGTTCGATTCGCCACGCGTGCTCCTCAGGACGATCCTTGCCCGCAAGGCCACGTGCCGATTCGTTCGGGCGCGCCTGGCGAGCCGCTCAAGTTCTACGCGCTCTGCGGCGGTGACTTCCAATCTCGCTTTGGGCCGACCTGTTCTTGCCATGCCGCCCAATACATCACAGCCGACACACTATTTGAAGCTTTTTCAGACACAGGGGACTAGTCCCCTTGATCTTTGATTTCTTCAAAAAGTCGTTGGTCATCTGGGGCCACCGTGGACTTGAACGGTGCGCTGTCCGAACCGCTTCACCTTCGCGAGAATTTCGTCGGCTGTCTTTGTCCACTTGAAGGGTTTGCCCTCGTCGTTGTGGGCGTCCACGTAGGCGTAGATGGCTTGGCGCAGCGCGTGCGGGCTGGAATGTGATCCGCGCTTGAGGGCGTGTTCGGTGAGAAGGCCAAAGAACCGCTCGACGAGGTTGAGCCAGGCGGAGTAGGTCGGCGTAAAGTGGAACTGGAAGCGCGGGTGGCGGGCCACCCATCGTTTGACCAACGGGGACTTATGCGCCGAGAGATTGTCGAGGATCACGTGGACGGTGAGGGCGGAGTGCACCCGCTCGTCGATCTCGCGCAGGAAGCTCACGAAATCCCTCGACCGATGCGGCTTCTTGGTTTGCGCCACGACCTGGCCGGTCGCGACGTTGAGCGCCGCGAAGAGGTCCACCGTGCCATGGCGGATGTAGTTGTGCGTCTGGCGTTCGGGGCGACCCAGGTCCATCGGCAGAATCGGCTGCGCCCGCTCGAGGGCTTGAATCTGAGGCTTTTCGTCGAATGACAAGACGACGGCGTGGTCGGGTGGGTTCAGGTAGAGGCCGACAATGTCCCGCACCTTCTCGATGAACAGCGGGTCGTCGGAGATCTTGAAGGATTCCACGACATGCGGCTGCAACCCGAAAGTGCGCCAGATGCGGCCCACGGTAGAGGCGCTGACGCCAGCGTGCTCCGCCATCTTGCGGGTGCTCCAGTGGGTCCGCCCCTTCGGCTTACTTTCCAACGTCGTGACGAGGATCGACTCGACATCCGCATCGGACAGGGTCCGTGGGGCTCCGGGCTTGGGCTCGTCGTACAGCGCGTCCACGCGACCTACCCTAAACCGCTGTCGCCACTTGCCGACCGTCACGTTCGAGCAGCGCAGTTTCGCCGCGACCGCCACGTTCGATTCGCCACGCGTGCTCCTCAGGACGATCCTTGCCCGCAAGGCCACGTGCCGATTCGTTCGGGCGCGCCTGGCGAGCCGCTCAAGTTCTACGCGCTCTGCGGCGGTGACTTCCAATCTCGCTTTGGGCCGACCTGTTCTTGCCATGCCGCCCAATACATCACAGCCGACACACTATTTGAAGCTTTTTCAGACACAGGGGAGTAAGTATCCCCCGGCAAAGCCGGGGGCTTTAGTTGTGAGCCGCTCAAAGCGGCTGACGTGACCGCTGCGCGGTCACTTGAGCCACCTGACGGTGGCGGCTCTAGTCCAACGGCAACTGATCCAGCCGCCGATCCTCTCGCTCCTGCTGCTGGATATAGTCCCGGATGATCCGTTCATCACGGCCCACCGTCGAGACAAAATACCCGCGCGCCCAGAAGTGCTGCCCCACGAAGTTCCGGGACCGCCCCGCAAACTCCCGAGCGATGTGGATCGCGCTCTTCCCCTTGAGATACCCGATCACCTGCGCCACCGAGTACTTCGGGGGGATCGACACCAACATGTGGACGTGGTCGGGCAGCAGATGCCCCTCCTCCACCTGGCTCTCGCGGTGCCGCGCCAGCTGCCGCAGCACCTCGCCCAGCTGCTGCCGGACGCCTCCATACATCGCTTTCTTCCGGTACTTCGGAATGAACACTACGTGATACTGGCAGTGCCATTTCGTATGATTGAGACTTCGGTACGTCGTCATGAGGACTCCTTCTCGTGATGCTTGTGCGGCTCACGGGAAGGAGTTTCCTCACGCGACTCCCGGATACGTCAAACGCTGCTGGCCGCCCCGGCAAAGCCGGGGGGTCTCCCACGGCAACTAGTGAACGCGCTTCGCAAGCTGATTGCCGTCGTCGTGGAGGTCCGCCCGGACGAGCGCGCCACGACCATCTTGATGTTCATGTACTCGTTCCTGGCGATGACTACGTACAACATCGTCCAGCCCGTGACGCGTTCCGCGTTCATCGCCGACTTCGGGGCCGGCAACATCCCCTACGTCCTGCTGGCGGCCGGTCCGGCCGTCGGCCTGCTGATGCACGCCTATGGACGGGTCGATGCCACGCTGCCCAAGCAGTGGGCGCTGCCCTTGCTGCAAGTAGGGCTGGCCGCAGTGCTCGCGGCATTCTGGCTCCTGTTTCAGACGGGGTCACGGTGGGTATCGGCCGGGTTCTATCTCTTCGGGCTCCTCCTCGGCGCGCTCCTGGTGAGCCAGTTCTGGACCCTCGCCCACGGGATCTACGATCCGCGCCAAGCCCGCCGCCTGTTTGGGTTCATCGGTGCCGGCTTTGGTCTCGGTGGCATGGCGGGCGCCGGGCTGATCATCGCGGGCCCGGCCGGTAGAGATGCATTGCTGCTGTTCAGTGCCGGGTCCTTGCTCGCAACAACGGGGCTCGTCGTCGCCATCGCTCGGCGCGAGCGGCGCGTACACGACCCGGCCGTGGATCCGGAGAACACGCGGACACCCGGGGTCATCGCGGCGCTGCGTCTCGTCGGCGCGTCTCCGAGCCTGCGGCAGATCGCGGCGTTAATCGGGCTTGCAGCCCTGGGCGGCGTCGTCGTCGACCAGCAGCTCAACATGGCCGCGGAGCAGTTCCGGGGCGGCGACGAGGACGCCGTCACGAGCTTCTTGGCTTCCGTTCGGCTCGTCGTGTCGGCAAGCCAGTTCGTACTGCAGATCGCCTTCGTCAAGCAGATCTATCGCCTGCTCGGACTCGGCTTCGCGCTTCTAATGCTCCCGCTCGGCCTCGCCGCCACGGCCGTCCCGATCCTCGTGAGCGGCGCGCTCCTCGCACCCGCCGTGGCCACCGTGGTCGATCGATCGATCCGATATTCGGTTGACCGGACGACCCGCGAGATGCTCTTTCTCCCAGTGCCGTCCAGCCTGAAGCGGCGTGCCAAGCCATTTCTCGACGTGACGGTCGATCGCCTGGCGCGGGGAACAGGGGCGGTGCTGATGCTGGTCCTCATCCAGCCATGGGGCCTCGGCCTGGCGTGGCCGCAGCTCAGCATCGTGGTCCTCGTCATGGTCGGTGCCTGGCTCGTCCTGGCCGCACGGGCCAAAGACCGGTATGTCGTCGCCATCCGCAACGGGCTCGAGTCGCAGGCCGTCGACGTCCGGGCGGTGGATGTGGCCGATCTGACCACCGTCGAAGCGTTGCTCGAAGAGCTCGCTCACCCTGAGGAACGCCGTGTGCTCCACGCGATCAACGTCCTCGAGTCGCTGGACAAGCAGCACCTGGTCACCCCGCTGCTACTGCACCACAGGGAGCCGGCGGTTCGCGCACGCGCGTTGACGATGCTCGGTGGTAGCCGGCCGGAGGTCGTGCGGCGGTGGGAACCGATGGTGGCACGACTCGTGAACGATTCCGACGCCGACGTGCGAGCGCACGCGATCGTGCAGCTTGCGCGGCTCCGCGGCGAGGACGCGGCCAGGCTGGCCCACTCGCTACTGACGGCGCAATCGCCACGCGCGGCGGTCAGTGCGGCAGTCGTCCTGGCGTCCACCGGTCGTGCCCAGGACGCCGCGGTGGCCGAAACGACGCTGACGACGCTGGCCGCGGACGGCAGCGACGCCGCGGCGCTGGTGCGTCGCGACGTTGCCGCCGCCATCCGACAGCTCGACAACCGGACCTGCCGGCAGTTGCTGATCCCGCTCTTGCAGGACACCGACCCACGCGTCGCTGAAGAGGCGATGCGTAGCGTGCGCGCCTTTCGTCCGTTCGACCGGCTGTACGTCCCGACGCTGACGTCGCTCCTCGGCGACCGCCGCCTGAAGGGCGGAGCCCGCGACGTGCTCGTGGCCTATGGCGAACCGGTGGTCGAGTTCCTCGGTTACGCGTTGCGTGATCCCGACGAGGACGTCTGGGTGCGGCGCCACGTCCCGGCCACCCTCGCGCGTATTCCTGTGCAGCAGTCGATGGACGTGCTCGTTGCGCATCTCGACGATCCGGACGGGTTTCTCCGATACAAGGTGGTCGCGGCGATGAACCACCTGCACCGTGTGGGCCCCGAGCTGGCGTTCTCCAACGACCGGGTCGAGGCGGTGGTGCTCGCGGAGACGCGCCGCTTCTTCACGCACGTCACGTTGCGCCAGGCGCTGGTCGACGCCGAGCCGGTGTATGGCGACACGCTGCTGTCGCGCGTGCTTGGCGAGAAGACCGCCCGGGCGGTCGACCGCGTCTATCGGCTGCTGGCGCTCCTTCACCCGTGGCGGGACATCGAGAGCGTCCGCTGGACGATCGAGCGCGACGCGTCCGCGCGCGGCCAGGCGTTCGAGTATCTCGACAACGTGCTGTCTCAGCGGGTGCGTCGCGTCGTGCTGCCGATGCTGGAAGATCTGCCAGGCCCGGAGCGCGAGCGCCGCGGGCACGAGCTACTGGGCACTCGTGCCCGCGATCTCGAAGAGACGCTCCTTGCGCTCATCAACGACGGCGACGAAATTGTGGCGGCTGCCGCGGTCGACCTCGTCGGCGAGCAGCGATTGTGGAACCTGGCTGACGACGTCGAGCACGTGCTGGCGCATCGCCCGGTCGACGACTGGCACGTCTTTCAGGCCGCCTCGTGGACACTCGCCTCGCGTCGGCTGACCGAGCGCGAGCGACGAGACCGGTGGCGCGAGTCGCTCCCGGCCATCGTCCTCGCGGACCGGCTCGGGGGTCTGTCGTTGTTTCGGCGGGTCGAGGTCGATGAGATCTGCCGGCTGGCGCGCAGCGGCCGACAAGTACGGCACGAACCGGATGACATGCTGCTGTCCGAGGGCCAGGTCCCCGACGCATTGCATGTGCTGCTCGACGGCACGCTGACGGCGTCCACGCGTGCCGGACGGTCGCGGCAGCTGGCATCGGCCGCCCTCGTCGGGGTCGCGCCCGCGCTGCAGGGCGGGCCCAGTCGTGAGACCGTGCGCGCGCATGGACGCGCGATCACGCTCGCGATCCCGCGTGACGAGCTGCTGACGGTGCTCGCTGGAAGCACTAGCCTGGTACAGGGGCTGTTTCGCGCCTTGGCCGAGTCCATCCCAAACGTGCGCGTGCCGCGCGCGCTGCGCGGAACGGCACCCGAACAGGTCGCCAGCTTTCCGAGGGACGCCTCCATACATCGCTTTCTTCCGGTACTTCGTGAACACTACGTGATACTGGCAGTGCCATTTCGTATGATTGAGACTTCGGTACGTCGTCATGAGGACTCCTTCTCGTGATGCTTGTGCGGCTCACGGGAAGGAGTTTCCTCACGCGACTCCCGGATACGTCAAACGCTGCTGGCCGCCCCGGCAAAGCCGGGGGGTCTCCCACGGCAACTAGCCTGGTACAGGGGCTGTTTCGCGCCTTGGCCGAGTCCATCCCAAACGTGCGCGTGCCGCGCGCGCTGCGCGGAACGGCACCCGAACAGGTCGCCAGCTTTCCGAGGGACGTCACAGCCGTGCAGCGCGTGCTGGCGCTCCGGCAAGTGCCGCTGTTCGCCCATGTCAGCGCAGATGAGCTTCTGCAGCTGGGCGCCCTCACGCGCGTGGAGCCGTTCGACGGTGGCGACATCCTGTCCCGCACCGCCGAGACGCCACTCCGCGTCATCCTACGGGGCACGCTCACCGTCGAACGCCAGAGCACGGACGACGCGCCGCGCCGCGCCGGTCCGGGCGACACGGTCGGCGTCTATGAAGCGCTGGCCGGCGTGCCCCGGGAGACGGGCGCCGACCACGTCGTGGCGACCGAGACCGGGGCGGCGCTGCGGCTGGACCGCGACGAGCTGTTCGACCTGCTTGGCCAGCGCCCCGCACTGCTAGAGCAGCTCTTCGCCGCGATCGCGCCCCACGAGGTCCAGCCGTCCTAGCTGTCTTGACACGAGGTCCGGGGCGAAGCCCCCGTCTAGCAACTGCTAAGCTCTGCCGAGGATGTCGCTCCTACAGCGCCTGCGGGCAAGGATCGTCCTGCTGGCGCCGATCGTCCAGGTTCGCAAGGAAGAAATCGCGACCATGTTCGGGATGTTCTTCTACTCCTTCCTCGCGATGATCGCCTTCAACATGGTCCGACCGGTCACTCGATCGCAGTTCATCGAAAACCTTGGCGCCGACAACCTGCCGTATGTGGACTTCGGCGCAGGCCTGCTGATCGGTCTGATCATGCAGCTCTACCTCCGCGCGACGTCACGCGTGGCGGTGCACAAGATCATCCCGGTCACCCAGCTCGGCATGGTGGTGCTGCTCATTGGATTCTGGGCGCTCTTTCAGGTCCAGCCGAGCTACGCCGCGATCGGCTTCTACCTCTTCGGAATGATCTACGGCGCGCTGCTGATCAGCCAGTTCTGGACGCTCGCCAATGGGACCTATGACCCGCGGCAGGCCAAGCGGCTCTTTGGATTCATCTACGGCGGGGCCAGCCTCGGCGGCGCAATAGGAGCAGGCTTCACGGCGCTCCTCGCCGAGACCCTTGGCACGAACAACATGCTCCTCAGCAGCGCCGCGGTCCTGGTCGTCTGCGCCCTCCTCGTGGTCGCGATCGTCCGGCGCGAACGGCCGCGGGTCAGTAGCGCCAAAGCCACGAAGGCCGAGGAGGGGTTGGGGGGACGCGAGGCCCTTCGGCTGCTCGCCAGCTCGAGACAGGTGCAGCTGATCGCCATGCTGATCGGCTTCGCCGGCCTCGGTGCCATGATCCTCAACCAGCAACTGAGCCTGGCCATCGAGGACCGCGGGTTGGACGCGATCACGACGTATCTGGCAAGCGTGCGGGTCCTCATGTCGTTGATGGGGTTTGTCCTCCAGGTCGGCCTGACGAGCCGTATCCATCGGTATCTCGGGATCGGCTTCGCGCTGCTCATCCTCCCGATGAGCCTGACGCTGAGTGGCGGGGTCATTCTGGGTCTCGCGGCCCCGGGAGCGGCGGCGTTTGGCAGGGTGCTCGATCAGGCGCTCCGCTACAACATCGACCGAACGACCCGGGAGGTGCTCTTTCTTCCGCTCCCGATCGACGTGAAAACACGGACGAAGCCGTTCGTCGACGTGACGGTCGATCGCTTGACAAGGGGCCTCGGCGCGATTGTCCTGCTCGTCCTGATCAAGCCGTGGGGCCTCGGCCTCCACTGGACGCAGCTCACGTATGCCAGCTTCGTGCTGGTGGCGGTCTGGTTCGTCATGGCGGTCCGCGCCAAGCGCGAGTACGTGGCGGCCTTCCGCCGCAGCATCGAGCAGCGGGACGTGCAGCCCGACGACGTGCGCTTCGATCGGGGCGCGCCGGTTGCCGACCGGTCGACCGTCGAGACCCTGGTCGAGGAGCTGGCGCACCCAGACGAGAACCGCGTGCTCTACGCCATTGATGTGCTCGAGTCGCTCGACAAGCGCAATCTGGTGACGCCGCTCCTCCTGCACCACGAGTCGGCGGCCGTCCGGGCACGGGCGCTCGCCGCCCTTGGCGCCGCCCGCTCCGACATCGCGGAACGGTGGGTCCCGGCCATTCATCGGCTCGTCAAGGACGCCGACCCGGAGGTCCGCGCGGCCGCGGTCAGTGCCCTGGCGACGATCCGCAACGAAGATGCGGCTGGTTTCGCCCGGTCCCTGCTCGACGACCCCGACCCCCGCATCGTGGCGACCGCCGCGGTCGTGCTGTCCTCGAGCGAGGAGGACGCCGACCAGGCGGCGGCGGAGCAGGCGCTATCGTCCCTCGCGACCGACACACGCGACAGCGCCAGCCTCGTGCGACGCGACCTGTCGGCCGCCATCCGACAAGTCGGCAAGCCGAGGTCGCGCGAGCTGCTGGTGCCCCTGCTCCACGATTCCGACCCCGAGGTTGCCGATGAGGCGATGCGTAGCGTGCGTGCGCTTGGCACGGACGACTTCATGTTCGCCCCGACGCTCGTGTCGCTGCTCGGGAACCGGCGGCTCAAGAGCGGCGCCCGCGAGACGCTCGTCGGCTACGGCGAACCGGTGATCGACGTGCTGAAGTACTTTCTCGACGACCCCGACGAAGACGTCTGGGTGCGCCGGCACCTGCCCGCCACCTTCGCGCGCATTCCGTGCCAACGGTCGATGGACATCCTGATCGATACCTTGTCGACCAACGACAGCTTCCTGCGGTTCAAGACGCTGGCCGCGGTCGAGAAGCTGCGGCGCGAGCATCCGTCGCTGGCCTTCAAAAGAGACCCGATCGAGTCGCTGGCGTTGGGCGAGGCGCGCAAGTACTTCAACCGGCTGAGCCTGCATTACAACCTCTTCGTCCGGGCGGCGATGCCGAAAGACTCGCTTGTGGCGGTCGCCCTGGACGAGAAGCTCACGCGATCGGTCGACCGCCTCTACCGGCTGCTCGGGCTGTTGTATCCGTGGAAGGACATCGCCGCCGCACGGGCAGCGATCGAGCATGGCGACGCGGGCAAGCGCGCGGGTGCGCTGGAGTATCTCGACAATGTGCTGTCGGGCCAGCTGCGTCACCGTCTGTTGCCGATCCTCGAGGATTCGCCGCTCGAGGAGAAGGTCCGGCGCGGCAACGTGCTGCTCAAGACCCGGCCCCGCGACGTCGAGGAGACATTGCTCGAGCTGATCAACGACGACGACCAAGTGGTAGCGGCCGCCGCGATCGCCCTCGTCGGCGACAAGGCCCTGTGGGACCTGCGGGAGGACGTCGAGCACGTGCTGGCGCATCGCGACGTCACGGACTGGTACGTGTTCGAGGCGGCATCGTGGACCCTGGCGTCGTACGCGCTCACACACGAACGGCGACGCGACCGCTGGGTCGAGGCGTTGCCGGCTGCCTCGCTCGTGGAGCGGATACGCGGGCTCCCGCTGTTTGCGTCGGTCGGTATCGACGAGCTGTTTCGCATCGCGGATGCCGGTCATCAGACGCGCCATGATGCGGGCACGACGCTCTTCCGCGAAGGGGCGGTGCCCAAACAGCTCCACGTGTTGCTGGACGGCACCGTCGTGGCGACGGGCCACCGCGGTGGATCGCGCGAGATCGGATCCCCCGCTCCGCTGGGATTCGAGGAAGCGCTCGACGGCTGTTTGATGTCCGAGAACATCAAGACGACCGGACCCGCGGTGTCGCTCACCTTGAGCACGGACGAGCTCCAGACGCTGCTCGCCGACAACACCGACCTGGTGCAGGGGCTGTTCCGCACGCTCGCGGCGCGCCACGGTGCCCGGTCCGGCTTCATTCGCAGCTCGGCGGCGATCGACCTGGACCGCCTCCCGGATCACGAGCTCACCGCGGTGCAAAAGGGCCTGGCGCTGCAGCGGATTCCACTGTTCGTCAAGGTCAGCGGCGCCGAAATGCTGCATTTGGCGGCGATCTCCTCGCGCGTCGACCTGGAAGAGGGTGAGGTCGTCGCGGACCAGAGCACGCCGTTCGGTCTTGGGATCCTCCTGGCCGGCGAGCTGTCCCTTCAGGCGGCCGCCAGCCCGGAGGTGGTCGCGCGGGCCCGGCCAGGTGACGTCATCGGGATGTACGAAACGCTGGCCAACGTCGAAAGCGCAGGTGGCGACGTGCGTCTGGTCGCGACGGAGAGCGGCACCGCGTTGCACATCGACCGCGACGAGCTCTTCGACCTCGTGGGGCAGCGACCCGAGCTCTTGCAGCAGATCTTCGCGGCGATCTTCGCGCGCGGTGGCCCGCCGCCGCCGCTCCCGGGCGCCTGAGTCTCTTCTGTGATAGAACGGAGGAAGAGACGAAAGGAGAACACTATGATCGCGTATCCAACCAGACTCGTCGCCGCCGCCGTGGTGCTGGCCGCGGTCGCGATACCGGCTCCGCTCCAGGGGCAGACGGGCGACGCCCTCGAAAGGGCGGTCGAGCAGGCACTCAGAGACGACCGTAAGCTCCGCGACCTCGAGGTGACGGCGGCCGGGAGCGAGGTCACCCTCGCGGGGCGGGTCGAGACATTCTGGGAGAAGAGCGAGGCGTTACGACGCACGTTCGAGGTGCCGGGGGTCGGCACCGTCGCGAGCGAGATCGAGATACCGGCGGTCGAGGACGAACAAGAGCTGATCGACGAGGTGATCAAGGCAATCCAGCGCTACGAGTACACGACCATGTGGGATCAGATCGATTTCCGCATGCTCGAGGGCGCGGTGACCCTCAGCGGCCGCGTTCACCCGCTGCGCGACAAGGCCGGGGAGCTCTTCGAGCGGATCGCGAAGGTCAAGGGCGTGCAGGACCTCCAGGTGAACCTGGAGACGCTGCCCGCCCGGGGGAGTGACGAGACGATTCGGAACTCCATACGCCGTCAGCTCCTCCGCAACGAGCACTTCCAGCGTACGGCGAGATCGCGGAACCCACCGTACCGGATCATCGTGGACAACGGCCACGTCACCCTCCTCGGCTACGCGCAGAGCGACATCGAGCGGGTCGAGATGGAACGCATCGTCGGACAGACGAACGGCGTGCTGCGCGTCTACAACCAGCTCCAGACACTCCAGTAGGTGAAGCCGGGACCTACATACCGATCCGGGGCGGATCGGATTCCCGCTCGATACCCACGACCACGAACCCGTCGGCCGCCGGGCGCAGGTAGACGCCAACTCGGCGGTTCCAGCGCGGATGGTCGTCGTGCAGCGTGTGGATCTCCGCGAGCAGATAGCGGTTACCCCCGGTGAGGTCACTCGGCGTTCGGGGCAGCGGGACGACCGCCTCTCGGTAGTCTCGCGCCTCGCCGACCGCCCGCGTGCGGCCGGTCGCGTTGTCGTAGGTCGACCACGCCACCCGGTAGATGGAGCCCGGCGGGGCGAAGCCGTACTGCTCCGAGAGGTTGGCGAAGGCGAGCCCGCCGGCGCCGACTGTGAAGTCATCGAGTGGATTCAGCCGGTTCAGGTAGTAACGGGCCGTCTTGCGCTGGCGCGCGATCAACACGTCGAGAAAGTACGCTGCCTCGACCGGATCCGAGAACGCGCCTGTGTCGACGATCGCGTGGAGCTCGTCCGGCGTGAACCGCATGATGATCTTCGCGGCCCAGAACGCGTCGCGGTCCGTCATCCGGACGAACGCGGGGTTGGGGTAATCGTTGCGCCACTCGTGGGGCTCGTAGGACACCGCCTCCCAACGCCCGACCGAGTCGTATTCCGGAAGACTCGGCCAGTCGACCGTTCGATACTTCGGTGTCCGCAGTCCGAAGCCCCACACGTTGCGCTTCACTTCATCGAGGTCGAGCCAGTAGCTAAAGCTCAGGTTCGGGAGCTGCGCCTCGACGCTGCCGCTGCCGAACGTCGATCCGAAGTCCAGCATGTAGTGCCGGATGAACCGCCGCCCGCCGACCTCGACGAAGCTGTCTTGCGTGTTGTGGGCCCGGGTGTCGTCGTGGTTCGTCCACGCGGCGAAGAGACGCAGTCCGCGGAGCTCGCGCCGGTTCTCGTGGGGGATGACGTCGTTCGGGTCATCCGACCGCGTCCCGTAGTAGCGAAAGGGTCCCAGTGGACGACCTGGCAGATACTTGCTGGCGGTGACCCGGATCCGGCCGTCGCCGAGGCGCGGCACCCGACGCAACATGCGCCGAAGAAAGGCCCGCGTGAGCGGCGTCTCATCGCCGAACTCGTCCTCGAGCTTCGTTCCAGGCTCGATCGTGAGCCCGGCTTCCGGATCCATCGCGACGATGTAGTTCTCCGGCGTGTTGTAGCCGATCGCGTAGAACAGCTTCGTGCCGATGATCTCGGCCGCGGAGCTGAGCTCGGGAATCCCCACCGGGTCGAACTTGATGACGTATCGATCGCCCCGACCGTCGATGATCTGGAAACCCGGAGTCAGCCCACCAATCTTGGTGCGGAAGACGCGCCACGGCGTCCCCATGTCCGGGCCATCACCCGCGTCGGGGCCGCGCGCGAGGTGGGCGATGGACAGACGCCGTCGGCCGTGACGATTGGTGAACCAGGAGCTGTCGGGTACCTCGTCCAGCGTGTTGGCGTTCACCGCCTCGGTCGGATCAGGCATGCCGAGGTCGCGCACGATGTGCCCGAACCGATCAAATAGGTCGCTCAACTCGATCTCGACCGGCTCCGCCGCCACGTCGAGCATGTCGTCGTCGGCGAGGAGCGGGTCGTCTGGAAAGAACTTCGGCTGCTGGGCCACCGGCAACGCTGACAGCACGCCCAACGCGCCGGCGACCACCCACGGAACGGCGTGACGTCGCATCCTCATCCCTACGGTTAGTCCCAACCCATCAGAAACTCGGACCCGATCCGACATGCAGGATGAAGCCCTCGTTGCTCTTCGCGAAGTCGAATCGCAACACGGCGCCCCCCGGTCCGTGACCGCGGATCCCGAAGCCGTAGCCCGACTTCATCCCGTCGAAGCTCAGCGCATCGGCCGCCGAGAACACCTTGCCCGCGTCGTAGAAGAACGCGAAGTCGGCATAGGTCCAGACCTCCCAGCGATACTCGACATTGAGCACCAGATTGCGGGTGTCGCGGAAGCGGTATTCGCGGAACCCGCGGATCGAGTTCGCACCACCGAGCGTCTCCATCAGATAGAACGGCACGATCCCGCCGTCGTCCCCGACCGCGTGCGAGGTCCGCAGACGCAGGGCCAGTATTCGGTTGCGATATCCCAGCGGCACGTGTGCCGTCACCTCACCGACCATCCGGGTGAAATCGAACGTGTCCAGGTCCCGGTCGTCGTAGCGGTGCGCCGCCCCGGCGAGGGTCACGCCGACTGAGGGGGCGACGCTCTCGTCGCGCAGGTGGATGGCCGCTCGCCCGCCGTAGACGAGGTAGTCGGTCGTCGCGCCGAACCCCGGCGTCGCCGCGGGATTGAACCGGGTGTCGAGACTCGCGCCGCTCGAGCCGGGGCTCGTCCGCGCCGTGAGCCACTGGAGCTCTGCGTCCAGCTCCACGATGTCGCCTGCCCACGCCGCAAGACCTGCCGCCAGCGCTCGGTCCTCCAACCGATACGTCGAACGGTCGCCGCCACTTGAGTCGCCACCGAGACCGAAGTAGCGCAGCGACGTGAAGTCGTGAGACCGCGCCGTGAAGCGCGCCTCAACCGGAAGGAGACTGTTGGCACGCGGGAACACGACCACGCCGGCATCGTACGCCTGGTATCCACGCGTGGAGTAGCGTGCGTTTGCCGTGAACTGCAGGAGATCGCTGCTGTAGCCGCTGATGTAGCCCCCACCACCGACGAGACCCGAGCCGGCAGACATTCCACCGACGACTGGCCGGAACCCAGAGAACCCCTTCGCGAACAGCCGTCGCGGCAGCCGCCAGGTTTCGAAGAATCGGACCCGCGCCTCGGCGGTGGAGATCGTGTACGGCTCAAGCTCCGCTTGCTTCGCCTCGCGGGCGCGCCGGAGGATCTCCTGCCGGCTCGCTGGCTCGGACCCCTCCTGGCCCTCGTCTCCGTCCGGATGCGCCGTCGCGGCTACGGGCCCGGCGCCGGCCGCGACAAGGCAGAAAAGCAGGACGCGCGCGGGGAGGATACCCATTAGAGCCTCGGGGGATCCTACTTTAGACGGCGCGAGAGGGTAGTCGACGGAAGGGGAAGTGCCGGGTCGTCGCGGCGCCGTCTGCGTCGACCGGAATCGGGAAGGAGTTTCGGTCACTCGGCGCGCGGCGCACTCCGCACATCGAGATTTCGTCGCCGCGACGATCCCAGCAATTCCATTGGACACCGTCGATGACACGGCGTGTAACTCGGGATTTCCGCCACCGCCGAAGAGCCGACACCTGCGCGCCGCCGCGGGCTGGCGCGCCGCGCGGTTGGCCTCGACGATCGCGCCGGCGTGGTCGACCACGACCACCGGCGAAGGGAGCGCGTCGAGCGCCTCCCGCGACGCCAACTCCGGGGATACGCGTATGGCCGTTGTGCTCCTGGTTGCCAGGGTGGACAGGGGCGCCGAACGGCGTCGGTTGGGCCGGTCGCCCCGCTACGCGCGAGCGGCGACCCCGATGGGACAGCCGACACCGGTTCCGCCAAGCCCGCAGTAGCCGGCGGGGTTCTTCGCGAGGTATTGCTGGTGATACTCCTCGGCGTAGTAGAACGGTGGCGCCTCCCCAATCTCTGTTGTGATCTCCCCGTAGCCGGCCGCGGTCAGCATCGGCTGATAGCGATCGCGCGACGCGACGGCCGCGGCGCGACGGCCGTCATCCGCGACGTAGATCGCCGACCGATACTGCGTCCCGACATCATTGCCCTGGCGCATGCCCTGCGTCGGGTCGTGGTCCTCCCAAAAGGTCTGGAGCAGCCGGTCGAAGCTCACCGCGTCGGGGTCGTACACGACCAGCACCACCTCGGTGTGCCCTGTTCGCCCGCTGCAGACCTCCTCGTAGGTCGGATTACGGGTCGACCCACCCGCGTAGCCGACGGCCGTCGTATGCACGCCCGGCAGCTCCCAGAACTTCCGCTCCGCGCCCCAGAAGCACCCCATCCCGAAGACGGACCACCTGGCTCGATCCGGATACGGAGGCGTCAGACTGTTGCCGGTGACGACGTGGTGGGCCGGCACCGGCATCGCCGCGTCGCGTCCGGGCAACGCGTCCGCGGGTCCTGGCACCACCAGTTTCGTTGTATCGGTGAACAGCCTCATCTGCGTCTCCACCCGGGAGCGAGCACGCCTCTATCCTAACCCCTGAGCTCACGTGGGTCGTCCAGTCATCCAACCGGGCTCTGGGGTTAGACTGCCAGCGGCCATGGCACGAGTACCGGGCGTCGCATTGGCGCCGGACGATCCGTCCAACCAGCGGCTCGTTTCCAACGTGCGCCCCGCAGGCTGGGTGAACCCCGAACCGACCGGGCGATACAACATCGTCGTGATCGGCGCCGGCACTGCCGGGCTCGTCACGGCAGCGGTGGCGGCCGGGTTGGGCGCGAAGGTCGCCCTCGTCGAACGGCATTTGATGGGGGGCGACTGCCTGAACGTCGGCTGCGTCCCCTCGAAGGGCCTCATCCGCGCCGCCCGTGTGTGGGCGTCGGCGGCGAATGCCGGGGCGTTCGGTCTGACGCTGCCCGGTGGGGCCGAACGGGACTTTGGAGCGGCGATGGCGCGGATGCGACGCGTGCGCGCCGCGTTGAGCGGCGTCGACTCAGCCGAGCGATTCCGGGATCTGGGCGTCGACGTGTTCATCGGGGAGGGACGCTTCACCGGCCGCGACACGCTCGTCGTCGATGACGCGACGCTGCGGTTCAGCCGGGCCGCCGTCTGCACCGGCGCCCGCGCCGCCGCACCGCCGATCCCCGGTTTGGCCGAGGCTGGGTATCTGACGAACGAAACCGTCTTCTCGCTGGCCGAGCTCCCGCGCCGGCTGGCCGTCATCGGCGCCGGACCGATCGGGTGCGAGCTGGCACAGACGTTCGCCCGGTTCGGCAGCACCGTCACTGTGCTGGAGCGGATCGAGCACATCCTGCCGCGCGAGGACCCCGACGCCGCGGCGGTCGTCCAGGATCGCTTGACCCACGACGGCGTCACGTTCGCCTTCGGCGCGCAGATTGCCGGCGTCGAGCCGCGGGGCGCGGAGCGTGTCCTACGCTACGAGGCAGCAGGGGCCCCGCACGAAGTGGCCGTCGACGCGATCCTGGTCGCCGTCGGGCGCGCGCCCAATGTCGAGCGCCTCGACCTGGAGTCCGCGGGCGTCGCCTACGATCGGTCAGGGGTGACGGTCGACCGTCGGCTCCGGACGACCAATTCGCGGGTCTATGCGGCCGGTGACATCTGTTTCGCGCTCAAGTTCACGCACACGGCGGACGCGATGGCCCAGATCGTGGTTCAAAACGCGCTGTTTCCCCACCCCTTCGGGGTCGGCACGGCTTCGACCGATTCACTGATCATCCCCTGGTGCACGTACACCGAGCCCGAGATCGCGCACGTCGGGATGTACCCGGCGGACGCAGAACAGCGCGGCCTCCGGGTGGAGACCTTCACCCAGCCGCTCGACGAGGTCGACCGGGCGGTCCTCGACGGCGAGGACGCTGGGTTCGCCCGCGTGCACGTCAAGAAGGGGACCGACGTGATCGTGGGAGCGACGATCGTGGCGTCAGACGCCGGCAACCTCATCAGCGAGGTCACGGTAGCCATGAAGGCCGGCGCCGGACTCTCCGTGCTGGGCAACACCATCCACCCCTACCCGACGCAGGCCGAGGCGCTGCGGAAGGCCGCGAACCAGATGCGGCGCGCCCGCTTCACCGATCGACAGCGGGCCATCCTCGCTCGCCTGTTCGCCTGGCGTCGGTGAGCCGATACACATGGACGAGACCGGGTCGGTGCGGCACCCGCCTCGTTCCGGGACACGACGCCCGCCACGACTGTCATGGCCTACCAGCCCATCGAGAACTACGGCATCGTCGGCGACCTCCACACGGTGGCGCTTGTCGGGAAGGACGGCTCGATCGACTGGTTCTGCTTTCCTCACTTCGACTCCCCGAGCGTCTTCGCGGCGCTGCTCGACGACACCAAGGGTGGCCGATTCAGCATTGCCCCGACGCACGTGGGCGCCCGCCGCAAGCAGTTCTACTGGCCGGAAACCAACGTCCTGATCACGCGTTTTCTGACTCCGGAGGGTGTCGGGCAGATTACCGACTTCATGCCGCTCGGTTTGCGCTCGACCGATCCACGCTGGCACCAGTTGATTCGTCGCGTGCAAGTCGTGCGCGGCTCGATGGAGTTCCGGATGGAATGTCGCCCTGCGTTCAACTATGCGCGGGACCCGCACGAGACGGCGCGCTGCGACGGCGGCGCCGCATTCCATGCCCCCGCCCTGGCCCTCGGACTCGCCACCCGGCAGCCGCTGTCGATCGACGGCACAGGCGTGACCTCGCAGTTCACGCTGCACGAGGGCCAGTCCGCCGTCTTCGAGCTGGGACGCCTCGACGGCGGTCGATGCGACCCGATCGCGGACGAGGAAGCCGATGTGCTGATTGCGCGGACCGAGGCCTACTGGCGCCGCTGGCTGTCCCAGTGCACGTATCAAGGCCGGTGGCGCGAGACCGTGCACCGTTCCGCCCTGGCGCTGAAGCTGATGACGTTCGAGCCGACGGGCGCCATCGTTGCGGCGCCGACCTGCAGCCTGCCCGAAGGCGTCGGCGGCGAGCGCAACTGGGACTATCGCTATACCTGGATCCGTGACGCCGCGTTCACGCTCTATGGCCTGATGCGGGTTGGGTTCACCGAAGCGGCCGGACAGTTCATGGGCTTTCTCGAAGCGCGGTGTCGCGAGCTCGACGCCGACGGCTCGCTGCAGATCATGTACGGGCTCGACGGGCGTCGCGTGCTGACCGAGGAATCCCTCGACCACCTTGACGGCTACCGGGGGTCGCGTCCCGTTCGGATCGGCAACCGGGCCTACGAGCAGCTGCAGCTCGACATCTACGGCGAGCTGATGGACTCCGTCTATCTCTACAACAAGTACGGCGCGCCCATCTCGTACGACCTCTGGACGCACCTGCGCCGGTTGGTCACGTGGGTGTGCGACAACTGGCGTCGAGAGGACGAGGGGATCTGGGAGGTGCGTGGCGGTCGGCGCCACTTCGTGTACTCGAAGCTCATGTGCTGGGTGGCGGTCGACCGCGGTCTGCGGCTCGCCGACAAACGCTCGTTCCCGGCCGATCGCAACCGGTGGATGCGGGCGCGCGACGAGATCTACGAGGAGATCATGACTCGCGGCTGGAATCCCGCGCGCGCGGCGTTCCGACAACACTATGGCAGCGACGCGGTCGACGCCGCCAACTTGATGATGCCGCTCGTCTTCTTTCTATCGCCGGCCGATCCCCGCAACATCGGCAACCTCGCCGCGACGATGGCGTCACCCCAACGCGGCGGCCTGGTCGCGAACAGCCTCGTCTACCGGTACCGCGCTGGCGAGACCGCCGACGGGCTCCGCGGCGAAGAGGGCACGTTCAACATCTGCACGTTCTGGCTGGTCGAGGCGCTGACGCGTGCCGGGCTCGCGGATCGGAGACACCTGACCCAGGCACGGCTGATCTTCGAGGAGATGCTCGGCTACGCCAATCATCTGGGTCTTTACGCGGAGCAGACCGGCAAGAGCGGGGAGGCGCTGGGGAACTTCCCGCAGGCGTTTACGCACCTGGGCCTGATCAGCGCCGCGTTCAACCTCGACCGCGCCCTCGGCGCGGACAAGTAGCGGCGCATGCGCCCCGCTGCGATCACCCACAGGGCGCGATTCGGCCTAGGGCTTAGGGCTCAGGGTTACCGGCTGACAGAACCGCGCCCGCGATCTCGACGAGATCTCGTCGATCCACCTCGCGGTCCAGCCGTCGTTTGCAGTCGATGAGCTGTGCGCGTGGCATCACCGGGACCTCGATGCCCCACACCACCCGCGGCACCGACGCGCCGACATCGATCAACGCGTCGTGCCACGCTCCTGACGCGCGTTCGCGATACTGTGCCGCGTCGGCCACGCCGACCTCGATTCGCTGCCCCCCGTGCTCCAGCGCCATGAGGATCAGGTCCCACGCCCCATCGCGGTGACGCCACGGTTCCTTGATGATCCGATCCGGTCCGACCAGTCGCATGAGCGGCGGCAGGTGCGCGGCCGGGACGCAGAGATCGATGTCGGCGAGATCGCGACGCGCGCCGTAAGCAGCAGCGGCCACGCCACCTACCACCTGGAACGGGATGCCGGCTCGGTTCAGCAGCCCGACGATCCAGGCGAGCGTGGTCCGTCCTGCCGCCTGGTCCATCACGCCCGGGCACCGGCCGGGGTGGTGATGTCGGCGGTCGAGATCGGCATGCGTACCGGGTTAGCCACCATCGCGGGCTCCGCTACAACTCGAACTCCATGCCCTCGCGCACGACGTCCGGTGCTCCGACGAGCTCCGGATTGGTGTGGTTCAGATGGATGAACCAGACGTCGGCGCTCGTGCCAGCCAGGCGCCGGCGAGTGTCGGGCATCAGCGGATGGCGGATCTCGTCATACGACCGGCCCTGCACCTCGGCGGCCGACGCGAACGTGCCGTCCAGAAACGCCAGGTCGACCTCGCCGACGATCGCACCGACGTCACGGTCCCAGCGATCCCATCGGTCGACATCCGGCACATAGACAGCCGACGCGCGCGGACCGTCGATGCGGTATCCAACCGTGTCCGTGAACTCGTCACGATGGGGAACCGTGAACGCCGTGACGCGGAGACCGTCACCGAGATCGACGTGATGGTCCGGGTCCACGATCGCCAGCCGGATGTGCCCGTCCGCGACGAGCAGGCTCCACGGACCGTTGGCAGTCAGATAGTCGGCCATCCGGCGCGTCCCGTAGACCGGCACGCCATCCGCCGCAAGCGTTTCTTTGCCGAGAAACATCAGCCCGGTGTAGTGGCCGATGTGACCATGCGTCAGGAAGATCCCGTCGGGCGCGACACCGCCGGTCAGCGCATCGAGTTGTGCAGGCAGGTCGGGGGTCGCATCGAACAGAAAGGCACGACCGCTCGCGCGATGCACGAGGCCGAGACTGGCGACCTTTTCCGTCGGTCGCCGTCCAGCGCGCGCGTCGACGCAGACCTGCTGCTGACATCCGAGATGCGGTATGCCGCCGTCCTGGGCAATGCCGAGCACGACGAGCACCCAGCCGGACGGTTGAGATGGCGCGGCCAACCCCGCGCGCACGGTCGGCAACACCCAGAGCACCGCGGCCAGCGTGATGGTGACGGCGATGCGTCCAGATGACATGCCCGAGCGTGGCATGGCGAGCGCGGCCGAATCAAGCCGGGACGTCGCCGGGATGGACGCCGACCAGGTTCGACGGCGCCACGGCATCGGGGTAGGATGTGGGGCAGGAGACCCACGGATGAAGATCTCGATTACCTATTGCGGCCGTTGAAAGTACCTGCCCAAGGCCTCCAGTCTGGCGGCCACGATCAGGGACGCGGTCGGTATCGATTCAGAGCTCATTGAGGGCAGCAACGGCATCTTCGACGTCGTGGCGGACGGCACGATGGTCTTCTCGAAACATCAGGCCGAGCGTTTTCCTGAACCTCAGGAGATCATCACCGCGTTGCGGGGCATGACCGCCGCGTAGCCTCATCCCCCGTCTAGCGGTCATCTCGCCGAGGAGGCGCCATGCCCACGAAAGTGAGTCGCCGCGACCTCTTGACAGGCGCGGCCGGGACTGTCGGGGCCGTCGCGCTCGGGTCGACGAAAGCCAGCCAGGCGCAGCCGCGCGACACGACGACCGCGCCGGGCGCGCCGCCGACCGAGTTGGGTCTGCGATCGCCGCACGAGCAACCGCGCCGCCTCACCGGCGGCACGGCGGTGTCGAGGACACCACACCAGGATCTGTTCGGCACGATCACGCCGGCCGACCTCCACTACGAGCGACACCACGCCGGCGTGCCGGCCATCGACCCGGCCGACTACCGATTGCTCGTCCACGGCATGGTCGAGCGGCCGACCGTCTTCACGCTGGACGAGCTGAAGCGTTTCCCCGCGGTCTCTCGCGTCTGCTTCCTCGAGTGCTCAGGCAACTATGGTCGGAACGCAGGCCCGGAATCGAAGCCCGAACGGATCTGCGGGCTGACGAGCCAGAGCGAGTGGACGGGCGTCGCGCTCTCGACGCTGCTGCGCGAGGTGGGTGCGAGCGAGAACGCGTCCTGGTTTCTCGCGGAGGGACAGGACGCCGCCGTCATGACCCGTAGCGTGCCGATGGCGAAAGCCCGGGATGATGCGCTGATTGCCTACGGCCAGAACGGCGAAGCGATCCGGCCAGGTCAAGGGTACCCGGCGCGGCTCTTCCTGCCCGGGTGGGAAGGGAACGCCAGCGTCAAATGGCTGCGGCGGATCGAGGTAGCGGACCGGCCGTTCATGACCCGCGAGGAGACCTCGAAATACACCGACCCGCTCGCCGACGGGACCGCTCGGCAGTTCAGCTTCGTCTTCGACGCGCGGTCGATCATTACGACCCCGGCGTACCCCGAGACGATCACGCCGGGGTGGGTCGAGATCCGAGGCATCGCGTGGTCCGGCCACGGCACGATCGCGAGGGTGGAGATCAGCACGGATGGCGGCGATAGCTGGGTGCCGGCGCGCCTGCAGGAGCCGGTCCTACCGAAGGCGCACACCCGGTTCCGGCACCTCTGGCGCTGGGACGGCGCGGAGGCCGAGGTCATGAGCCGGGCGGTCGACGACACCGGCTACGTCCAACCACGACGCGAAGCCCTCCGCGCCGAGCGCGGGCGACGCGCGCGCGGGTATCACCTGAACCCGATCACAGGATGGAAGGTCCAGTCGGACGGCCGCGTCTTCTACAGAACCGAGCCTCCATGGTGAGCCGAGGGCTGGCCATCGGTCTCGCCGCCGCCGTCACCAGCTCAGGCGTTGGCTGGGCGCAGTCTCCCACGACGGAGGCCGAGCGGTTCGGCTTTGGTCGACCCGCGACACGAGCGGAGATCACGGCGTGGGATACCGATGTCGATCCCGACGGTGCAGGGTTGCCGCAGGGGCGCGGCACGGCTCACACCGGTGCGTCCGTCTACGCGCGTCTCTGCGCCTCGTGTCACGGTCGCGACGGCGAGGGCGGCAGTGCCGCACCGCTCGTCGGCGTGGTGCCCGAGGCGACTCCGCCGTTCGGGCCACGCTACGAGGCCTGGCGGGGCGACCGAGAGGACGTCCCGTACACGGTCGGCAACTACTGGCCCTTCGCCACGACGCTCTACGACTACATCCAGCGCGCGATGCCGTCGAACGCGCCCGGCTCACTCGCCTCGGATCAGGTGTACGGGCTCGTCGCCTGGCTGCTGGCGCGAAACGGCATCATCGGTGACGATACGACGATCGACGCTGCCACGCTGCCCGCCGTCGAGATGCCGGCGCACGACATCTTCGTCCCAGATGACGTGCCGAGCGGGCGCGAGTAGCACGGCCCTCTGGCTTAGGGCTTAGGGTAGCCGGGCATCCTTAAGCCTTGAGCCCTGAGCCAGGGGCTCGACTCCTAGTAGCCGATGACCTGCCCGTCCTTGCGCGGGTCGGTGCCGCCGTGCAGCATGCCCGTCTCCGGGTTGATCAGGATCGCCTGGTAGCCGCCCATGCCTCCGCCGCCCTGTCGCTGGACGGAGTGCCCCATCGCCTCGAGCCGCGCGATGACGGCATCGGTCACGCCGGGCTCGACGGCGAGCGTCCCACTGGGCTCACGGCTCGGGCTATGCCGCACGCGCGCAGCATCCCCCGCCTCCTGCAAGTTCATGCCGAAATCGATGATGTTCGACAGCACCTGCCAGTGACCCTGCGGCTGCATCGGCCCACCCATCACGCCGAAGGAGAGCCAGGGCTTGCCGTCTTTCGTGACGAACGCCGGCATGTTGGTGTGCAGCGACCGCTTGTGCGGCTCGAGCGAGTTGAGATGCCCCGCCTCGAGCGAGAACCCGGACCCCCGATTCTGGAGCGCGAAGCCGAGGTCGCCCGGCACCACCTTCGAGCCGAATCCGCCGAAGATGCTCTCGATGAGCGAGATCGCGTTGCGGTCCTTGTCGACCACGGTGAGATACACCGTGTCGCTGTGTTCGTAGGGATTCCCCGGCGTGACACGCTGGGCGGCACGCGAGCCGTCGATCAGCCGGCGACGCGCCGCCGCATACGGCTTGGAGATGAGCTGCTCGGTCGGGAGCTCGTTGGCGTCGGCGTCGGCCACAAAGGTGTTGCGGTCGGCCCAGACGAGCTTCTTGGCCTCGGTGAACAGGTGAATCGAATCGGCCGTGTTGTGGCCCATCGCCGCGATATCGTATCCCTCCATGATGTTCAGGATCATCAGCGCCAGGATCCCGGAGCTGTTTGGCGGGATTTCCCAGACGTCGTAGCCCCGGTAGCTGGTGCTCACCGGCTCGACCCAGGCCGAGGCGTGGTCCTCGAAATCGGGCATGGTGAAATAGCCGCCGTTGGCCTCGCTGAACGCCACGATGCGCCGGGCGATATCCCCGCGGTAGAAGGCGTCCCGGCCCCCGCGGGCGATCGCTTCGTAGGTCGCGGCGAGCCCCGGGTTCCTGAATACCTCACCGGCGCGTGGCGGCCGTCCGTTGGGAAGGTAGGTTTTGGCCGAATCGGGCCACTCCGCCAGCGAGCGCTCGGAGCCAGCCCACTGGCGCTGGATGATCTCGCTGACCGGGAAGCCGTCTCGGGCGTACCCGATAGCCGGCCGCAGCACGTCCGCGAAGTCCATCGTCCCGAACCGCTCAAGCAGCTGATCCCACCCGTCGACGGCGCCGGGCACGGTCCACGTCAGCGGACCCGCACCGGGCATACGGTCGAGCCCTTGCCGCGTCAACGTCTCGCGGCTGATCTCGTACGGCGCCCGACCGGTGGCGTTCAACCCGTAGAGCTGCTCCGTCTCGGCGTCCCAGACGATGGCGAAGAGATCGCCGCCAACACCGTTCATGTGCGGCTCGACCAGACCCAGGACCGCGTTCACGGCCACCGCCGCGTCGATGGCGTTCCCCCCCGCCTTGAGGATGTCGATGCCGACCTGGGCGGCGAGCGGCTGGCTTGCCGCCACCATCCCATGCGGGGCCATGACCTCGGACCGACTACCGTGCGGGCTGCGCGCGGGCCGGCCGTAGCCGTGGCCGAGCGCTTGTTCCTGGGCACGCGCCGTGTCGCCAGCGCCAAGGACGATCGTGGCAACGACGCCCGCCAAGGCGACCACCGTCCAGCGACCGTGTCGCCGAGTACGCGCCTGCTGCAGCATGCAAGACCCCTTCTGGTTCAATCGAGTCTCGCTATTGTAGCCGGCGGCGTTCGGCGACGATAGGTCGAGTGACCGGTATGATCGGTCGAATCCCCCGCGTCCGGTGGCCGTCGGCTACGCGCGCCAGCTCAATCGTCGGCTGACCGCCGACGCCGCGGAGCGACAACACGCCGCGGCCTGCCAAACCGTCGGCGACGCATTGATTGCGCGGCGTGCCTCACAGCGACAGCTGGAACGTCATGCCGAACGACCGCTCGATGTAGTTGCTAAAGCGGCCGAAGGCCAGCGAGTCCATGTTCCGCTGGACGTCGCGCGGCACGTCGTACTCGAACACGTGATACAGCCGCACGCCGACCCGTGCGTCGAACCCGCGAATAGATACCGGCCGTTGGACGTCGAGATCGAACACCCACACGGTGGGAAACCGCCCACCGCGGTTGCGCATCCCCACAAAAGTCCTGATCCTCGTTCACGATCGAGTAAGGGAAACCCTGCCGCACCTCCAGGACGGGGGCCACACGCCAGGAGCGCACGTCGAACGCTCCCCTGAACAAGACGCGGTTCCGCGTGTCGGTCCCGGTCAGCGAGAACTCGTTCGGCCGGACGATCGGGTTCCGGAAGTTCCCAAAGAACTCGTCGAATACGTTGAGGTCGCCCTGCGACCGGGAGCGCACGTAGCTCACGTTCATCTCATGACGCCCGAGCAGCAGGCGTGATGTCAGCTCCAGCTCCCAGTACCGGGAATCGCCGTCGGTATCCAGCTGCAGGACGCCGGCCCCTCCAGGTCCGGTTGAGCCGGTGCCCGCGCGGCCGGACAGGAGCGGCTTCAGGATGAACTCGTCGTCCGCGGTGCGCCGCATGAAGTGCACCTTGCCGAACACACCGTCGACGAAGGTGTGGAAGTACTCCACGTTCCAGATAAAACTCGACGGCGTGTCCAACGCCGCAAGCTGGTGGGTGAACGCGGTCACGCTCCGAATCGTGGCGCCATCGCGTGCAAAGCGAGTAACGGTGGGCGACTCGTAGGACTCGAACGCCTTGACGTTCAAGGGGGTCTCTGGGAAGAAGAGGCCGGCGCCACCACGAAACACCCCGGACCCGTCGGGCAAGATGCTGTACACAGCGCCCGCCCGGGGTGCGACGTTGAGGCCTTTCAGGACGCCATTGCGGTCGACGCGGGCGCCGACCTCGAGCAGGAGACGATCGTTCATCCGCCAGCGATCCTGCGCAAAGATACCGATGTCGGTGCTGGCGACGTCCTGTACGCTCGGCTGCCCATAGGTAATCCGCTGGCTGAGCGTACCGTCGGCGCGACGCACCTCGACCGGCCGGCTCACGCTCGCGCCGGCGAAGCCAGCGTGCAGCAGATCGAACCCGACCTTGAACACGTGGTCCCCGGCCCAGTTCGGGCGCTGGACGGCGATCGATTCGCTCAGCTGGATGGTGCGCGCCTCGCGATGCTGATCGTTGAAGAAGTTGCCGCTGTTGACATCGGGCTGCAACACCATCGGCCGCGCGCCCTGGCCGTAGATGTCGACATCGAGACGCTTGAACGCCACGTTCGTCTGGAGAAACGCCGCCGAGGAGAGGATTGCCGTATCGGAGACAGCCAGGTGGTATCCGCGTTGACGGAAGCTCGGCGTCACCTCGCGAGGCGTGAAGGTGTTCACGTTGATGTGCTCGATGTCTCTCGGAAAGACCGAGAGGGTCGCCTGGACGTGGTGGCGGTCGCCGACGTCGGCATCGATCTGGGTGAAGGAGTCGAACGCCTCCAGCCGGTTGTCGCTGCTGATCTCCGGCCGGACGGGGACTTTCGTCTTGACGACGCGATAGTGGAAGCTCTGTGCGAGGTGGGCGCGGCCGGCCTTCAATGGTCCGCTGAGTGACACACGCGGCCTGAACTTCCCGATGCCACGCAGCGTCGAGTCGCGGAAGCGAAGAGACGGAAAGAAGTTGGTGATCGTCCACTTCCATTCATCCGTCCCGCGTCTGGTCTCGACCTCGCTCACGCCGGCCGAGAATCCCCCGTACTCCGCAGCATACGGGTTAGGGAGCAACCTGACCGTATCGACCGCGTCGTCTGGAAGCGTGGTCCCGAACTCTCCAGTGACGGGATCGGAGACGTTGACGCTGTTGACGCGCAGGCTGGTCTGCGTCGCCTGACCGCCCTTGACACTGAGCCGACCGTTGAGCCCCCGCACGACTCCCGGCAACAGTGGCAGCAACGCGTCGAAGTTCTCGCCGCGCACCGGCAACAGGTCGACGAGCTCGCCCTCGAGCGACTCGACCAACATGCCCGTGTCGAGCACCTCCCGCGGCTCACCCGCATCGGCAACCACGTCAATGCCCTCCTCGAGGGACGCCACCGCCAGGTTGAAGTTGACGTCCATCGTGGGGCCGGCGTCGATTGTTACGGCGGGCTCAACCGCGTCGGCAAAGCCCTCGAGAGATGCCGTGAGCGTGAACGTGCCCGCGGGCAGTCCGGACAGCTCGTAGCCTCCCTGGTTGTCGGAGATCGCCTCGGCGACAATCGCGCCGCTCACCGGGTCCCTCACCCTCACCGTCACACCGGGAAGCACGACGGCCGAGTCGAGGATGGTCGTGACGCCCCGGACGGTGCCGCGGTCTTGTGCGGCGCCGGTGCGCTCGAGGGCGCCGGCCCGCTCGGCCGGAAGGACCGTCAGACCAACGATGAGGAACAAGAGTCCACGAACGGAACAGTAGGGGCGGCAACGCGACCGGCTGGACACCCTCACGGTCCCGTCGGCGGCTAGGACACCGCCGCGGCGCCCGCCTGTCGGCGCACGGCCTCGATGATGTGAGACGCGGAGATGCCGAAGTGTTCGAGGAGGCGGTCCGGCGGTCCGCTTCGCGGCACCTGGCGCACCGCGAGTCGATCGACCACGATGCCCGCCTCGGCGACTGCCTCGCTCACCGCGTCGCCCAGCCCGCCAGCGGCGTAGTGATCCTCGACCGTGATGAGTCGGGCCCCGGTCCGTTGCCCGGCAGCAACAAGCGTCGCGCGATCGATCGGCTGAACGGAATAGGCGTCGATGACGCCGGTGCGGATGCCGTCAGAGGCCAGCGCGTCATGCGCCGCGAGTGCCTCGAACACCGTGACGCCGGCCGCCACCACCGTCGCCACGTCGTCGGGGCTCTCGCGCAACACCTTGGAGCCGCCGATCTCGAATCGCTCCGCGGGCGCGTAGATGACCGGTGTCTTCGGGCGCGTCGTCCGGATATACGCCATCCCCAACGAGCCGGCGGCCGCGTGGACGAGGCGCTCAGCACTGACGGCGTCGCAGGGATAGAGGACCGCGCAATTCGGCACGGCGCGCATCATCGCGAGGTCTTCGAGGGCCATCTGCGACGGACCATCTTCACCGATCGAGATGCCCGCGTGCGATCCAGCGAGCTTGATGTTCATCTGACCGATGCCCGCCATGCGAATGAAGTCCGATGCGCGCGTCAGAAAACAGGCGAACGTCGATGGGAACGGGATCGCGCCTCGGCTGGCGAGCCCCATCGCCGCGCCGACCATCACCTGCTCGGCGATGAACGTCTGATAGAAACGTTCCCCATGCGCGCGCTCGAATGTCTGGCTAAACGTGGAATTGCCGACGTCCGCGTCGAGCGCCACGACGCGCGAGTCGGCGCCGCCGAGCTCGGCGAGCGCCGCGCCATAGGCTTCGCGCGTGGCCACGCGGCTGCCGACCGTGTAGGTGGGCTGCGCCGGTGGCGCGGGTTGGGCACCGGCCCGACTGGCCGTTGAGCGTGGAGGCGCGGGAATGTCCGGAGCCGCGTGCCCGGGGGCGAGCTGGGCGTTGAGGGTCCGTAGCGTCTCGTCGAGGTCGGGGCCCGTGGCGACGGCCTTGCCGTGCGAGCCGACCAGGCCCTCCATCGAGGGAATCCCTTTGCCCTTGACCGTGCGGGCGAGGATCATCGTCGGTTGGCCCTCGGTGCGCGCGGCTTCCCGGTACGCGTCGAGGATCGCCGGAAGATCGTGACCGTCGATCGTGATCGCGTGCCATCCGAAGGCCCGCCACCGACCGGCGTAAGCCTCCAGATCGTCGCCCCACTGCGTCGCTCGGCTCTGACCGAAACCGTTCACGTCGGTGATACCGCAGAGGTTGTCGAGTCCGAAGTTCGCGCCCGCCTGGGCGGCCTCCCACACGGAGCCCTCGGCCGTCTCACCGTCGCCGATCAGCACGAACGTGCGAGCGCCAGACCCGATACGCCTGGCGTTGATTGCGAGGCCTATCGCCGCACAGATGCCCTGTCCCAACGACCCGGTGGGAACATCGACGAACGGCAGCCTCGGGGTGGGGTGTCCCTCGAGATCGGAGTCGAGCTGCCTGAGCCTGAGCAGGTCGGCGCCTGCGACGAAACCGGCCTCCGCCCAGGCGGCATAGAGCAGCGGTGCAGCATGGCCCTTCGAGAGCACGAAGCGGTCGTTGTCGTCGTGTTGCGGGTCGCGCGGATCGAAACGCATGTGGCCAAAGAACAGTCCGGCCACGAGGTCGGCTGCGGAACAGCAGCTCGATGGATGCCCGCTGCCCGCTTCGCTAGTCGCGCGAACTGACGCGATACGCAGACGGGCGGCGATGTTCTGGAGAGCGGGAATATTGGACGCACGGTCACCTGACACGACTGCCTCCCGGCGCGGGCAAGTGTAACAAAGGTGGTGGGAGTCTTCGAGATACGCTCAACCGTCAGACAGCTCTCGAAGGGCAAGCGCATACACCGCAGCGTCGATCCCATGCTCCCGCGCCACACGGCTCTGGCATGCGAGCGCGGAGATCGCGCGTGCGCGATACTCGGGGTCACCCGTGAGCCGCGCCAGACGCGCGAGGACACGGGCTGCCTCGCAGTTGAGGACAAACGGCCTGAGCGGTTCGCGGAGGAGCCCGATGTCGCCCTCCTTGGGAACGCGGTCGACGAACCCGCCGGCGGCGGCATCGTTCCAGAGCGCGCGCGCCGCATAACGCATCAGCTCCTGCGCCATGTCGAGATAGGCATCCCGCTCGGTCGCGTCGTACAGGTCGAGAAGGGCGGCGCTGGCGCGTACCTGGTCAACCAGCAAGCCCCGGACACGGCCGCCGGTCTCCTCATCGGTCTGATGGGCAATGCCACCGCCACGCTCGTACGTGGCGAGCACCACGCGCTCCATCGTCGACGCGGCGAACGCCAGTAGCGACGTGTCGCTCAGGATCAACGCCGCCCGCGTGAACGCCGCGGCCATCGTCGCGTTGCCGTCGGCGTAGACGGTGCGGTCGACGGACGGCGGCTCGAGCGCGTCGCGCTCCGAGCCGCTCATCACGCCGAAGTACGCCGCGTCGGCCTGCTGGCTCGCGTAGAACCCGCCAGTCTCCGGGTCGTCGACCAGCGTGCGGCGCACGTAGCCGATGAGGTGGACGGCCCGCTCGTGATGCCGCTCGGCCCCCGCGACGAAGAGCCGGAGCACGTCGGCATTGACGTCCAGCAGCTTCTCGACGCTCGGCTCCGACCAGTCAGAACCGGCGCAGTAACGGAAGACCCCGCCGTCGACCGGGTCATAGAGGCCGCCCCACGCGATGGCATCAAGCGTTCGAGGCACGATCGGCGCGAGCGCGTCGTCTCCCGCGTGGTGCACCACCGATGCCAGCTCAAGAGCCGCGGGATGGACCCGCTTCGGGGCCTGACCGAATCCGCCGTGCTCGGCGTCGAACTGCGACGTGAGCTGCGTAGCCGCCCATGCCGCGATCGCGGGATCCGGCTCGGCGTCCGCCGGTCCTGTCGCCCCCCGCCCTTCGGGTGCATCGGCCCGGGCGGAGATGTCCTGACGCCGGGCGCGAAACGACTCCGACACGCGCGTCAGGAGCCCGCACATCCGCTCGGCCCGCACATACGTCTCGCCGCCGAGGAGGAGCCCGTCGGGGGTGAGGAACGCCGTCGTGGGCCAACCGCCCAGGTTGTACCGATCGTTGATGTCCGGACGGGCGTCCGCATCGACGCGAACGGGGACGAAGCGCTCCCGGATGAGGTCGGCAACACCAGGGTCGGCATACGTGTCGCGCGCCATGGCAACCGACCACGGACACCACTTCGTACTGAGGGCGAGCAGTACGGGTATCCCCTCGGCGCGCGCCCGGGCAAACGCGTCGGCGCCCCATTCCAGCCACTGGACGGCGTCGGCCATCTGTTCTTAGATGGGGCTTCGCCCAAGCCCCCCGCCCGCCCGGGTCGCTACACCTCGGCGATGTCGGCCTTGATGTCGAGGTCGATGCACCCGCGTACGCTGTTCGCCGCCGGGCAGCTCGTGGGGTGCTTCGCGACGGCGCGCTCGGCGGCCTCGCGCTTGTCCTTCGGGATTTTCAGATCGTACCGCACGCGGATCCGCGTGATGCGGAGCACCTTGTCAAT
The DNA here is from genome assembly GCA_965197395.1 of Vicinamibacterales bacterium. Taxonomy (GTDB): domain Bacteria; phylum Acidobacteriota; class Vicinamibacteria; order Vicinamibacterales; family UBA8438; genus CAZYFH01. The sequence goes on from OZ240205.1 coordinate 1,044,217, forward strand.
TGCCTCGATGTCGCCCTCCACCGTTGCCTTGATCGTGTCGGGAGTTGCGGGAATTTCGCGCACTTCCAGTGCGCGTGCCAGGGTGCCGAGCAGTCAACCGCCGACGGCGCCGATCATGTAGTCGAGGGTCGCCGGGACCTCCTCGTCGGGTTCGATCCCGTAGAACTTCTTGATGCCGCCGTGAACCCCGAAGCGAATCGGATCCTCGAACCCGTCGAGCCACGCCTGTCGCACCGGGCCCTTGACCCGCTCGATACGCATCCGGCTGGTGTGAACGACCTCTGCCATGTGGGCGGACTCCTTTCCCCGGTCTAACTAGCTCGCTCCGATGCTACAATCATCGGCCATGCCAGAGTCAAGGTCGTTGTTGGCGAGTCTGTGCGTTGTTGCCGTGTTGGTGGCCGTTGGGTGCGGTGCCGGGCCCGCGATGGAGCCTGCCGCGGAACCGACTCCGGCCGAACCCCCGGCTGAGGCGGCACCGGCTCCGGCCGCGAGCATGCAGGACGACGCCGGCCCCGAGGGGGTGCGGAACTACACGCGCGTCGACGCGACCGTCGCGTGCGCCGGCGCCACACCTCCGGAAGTCATGGCAGAGCTGAAGGAGTATGGCTTCGCCACCGTCATCAACTTCCGGACCGAGGGCGAGCGCGGCGCCACGGTCGCCGATGGGCGAGCGGCGGCCGAGGCTGCCGGGCTCACATACATCCACTTGCCTTTCCGCGAGCCGAGCGCCGAGGTGACCGAGGCGTTTCTCGAGGCTGTTGCCGACCCGGCGAATCAGCCGACATATATTCACTGCGGGTCGGCCAACAGGGTCGGCGCGATGTGGCTGATCAAGCGCGTCGTCCAGGACGGATACTCCGTCGCGGACGCGACCGCCGAGGCGGAGGCGATCGGCCTCAGTAGCGAAGGTCTCCGGGCGTTCGCGCTCGACTACGTCGGCGCCGGCGGATAGCCGCCCGGGTCGTGCGCCGGGGCTGGGCGTTCTCGTGCCGCCTCCTGATCCTCGCGTCCCACGCGAAGACCCGCCGGGCGCGCGCGTGTCTCCGAACGTCGGCGACATGGACCGCGACGCGTTCCGTCGTCACGGTCACGCGCTGGTGGATTGGATCGCGACCTACCTCGATCACCCGGAACGGTATCCGGTCCTCTCCCGCGTCGAGCCGGGCGCGGTGCGGGACGCGTTGCCCGGGAGCCCCCCCGAAGACGGTGCGTCGTTCGACGACATCTTCGCCGACTTCGAACGCGTCATCCTGCCCGGCATCACGCACTGGAACCACCCCGGCTTCTTCGCGTACTTCGCGATCTCGGGGAGCGCACCCGGGGTGCTCGCGGAGTTCCTGACCGCCGCGCTCAACGTGCAGGCGATGCTCTGGCGGACGTCGCCCGCGGCGACCGAGCTGGAGGAGGTCACGCTCGGATGGCTGCGACAGCTGCTGGCGTTGCCCGAGTCGTTCGAAGGGGTCATCTACGACACCGCGTCGATCGCCAGCCTGCACGCGCTGGCGGCCGCGCGTCACGCCGCACTGCCAGATGTTCGGCGCGAGGGACTCGCCGGTCGCGACGACGTCGGCCGCCTGCGTGTCTATGCGTCAGCGCAGGCGCACTCGTCGATCGACAAGGCGGTCATGCTGCTGGGCCTGGGCCAAGAGGCGCTTGCGAAGATCCCGGTCGACGCCGAGTTCCGCATGCGTCCCGACGCCCTCCGCGTGGCCATCGAGTCCGATCGCGCCGCCGGTGTCACGCCGCTGGCCGTCGTCGCAACGGTGGGCACCACATCCACGACCAGCGTCGATCCAGTGAGCGCGCTCGTCGCGACGTGCGAACGCGAACGGGTGTGGCTCCACGTCGACGCCGCCTATGCCGGCGCGGCGGCCATCGTGCCCGAGACGTCGTTCATCCTCGACGGCTGCGGAGCCGCCGATTCGATCGTCGTCAACCCTCACAAATGGCTCTTCACGCCGTTTGACCTGAGCGCCTTCTACTGCCGCCGTATGGATGTGGTCCGCGAGGCGTTCTCGCTCACCCCCGAGTACCTCCGGACCACAGAGACCGGCAACGTGCGGAATCTGATGGACACCGGCGTCCAGCTCGGACGCCGGTTTCGAGCCCTCAAGCTATGGACCGTGCTGCGTCACTTCGGCGCGTCGGGGATCCGTGACCGGCTAGCCGAGCACATGCGACTGGCCCGCCTGTTCGCGGGCTGGGTGGATGAGAGTCCCCACTTCGAGCGCCTTGCGCCCGTGCCGCTGAGCGTCGTCTGCTTTCGCGCGCTGTCTGCCCTGAGGTTAGGTGCGCCGGACGACCCAGCCCTCGACGGGCTCAACCAGCGGCTGCTCGACGCCGTCAACGCCAGCGGGGAGGTGTTTCTGTCTCACACCCGCATCGATGGGTGTGTCGCACTTCGACTGGCCGTGGGCCACATCCGCACCACCGAGGCGCACGTGGCCCGCGCGTGGGAGTTGTTGAACCAGCGGCGCGCGGGGCTGATCGAAAACCATACGTAGCCGCTGCGATATACTCGCCGCCCATGGACGCCGCCACCATCTCGCTCGGCGCGCTCGCCGTCGCCATCCTGGTGAGCTGCACAATACGGCTGCACGTCGGCTTCCTTGCCATCACCCTCGCCTGGATCGTCGGCGTCTACGTCGCGGGGATGAGCGCCAATGACGTCATCGCCGGCTTCCCCACTCGACTGTTCCTGACGCTGGCGGGCGTCACGCTGCTCTTTTCCCAGGCACAGGCCAACGGCACGCTCGATCGCATCGCGCACAAGGCGGTGGCGCTCTGCCGAGGCAACGTCGGCGTGATGCCGATGATGTTCTTCTTGCTGTCGTTTTTCCTCGCGTCGATCGGCCCCGGCAACATCGCGTCGACCGCGCTGATGGCGCCGATGGCGATGGCGGTGGCCGGTCAGGTCGGGGTCCCGGCGTTTCTGATGGCGATCATGGTCGGGAACGGCGCGAACGCCGGGTCACTCTCGCCAATCGCCCCCACTGGGGTCATCGTCAACGGCATCATGGCCGACATCGGCCTCGGCGGCTTCGAGACCCTCACGTATCTGAACAACATGATGGCGCACACGGTCATCGTCTTCGCGGCGTACTTCACGCTCGGCGGCTGGCGGCTGCTCGGCCGCTATCACCGCGAGGCGCTCGTCGTACCGGCGAGCGGCGACGACGATGACGATGACGGGGCGGAACGCTCGGATGCGTTCGAGCGCAAGCACTGGATCACCATCATCGTGATCACGGCGCTCATCGGCGGCGTCATCTTCTTCGGTGTCAACGTCGGACTCGGCGCATTCGGCTGCGCGATCCTGCTCGCCCTGCTCAAAGCGGGCGACGAGCTCGAGGCGGTGAAGATCATGCCGTGGCGCGTCATCATGATGGTCTGCGGCGTGACGGTCCTGATCAACGTGCTCGGCGAGACCGGCGGCCTGGAACTGTTTACGCAGATGCTGGCGGGCATCGCGACGTCGAACACGGTGACCGCGATCGTGGCCTTCTCGACCGGCTTCATCTCGATCTACAGCAGCACGTCCGGCGTGGTGCTGCCGGCGTTCCTTCCGACCGTGCCAGGTCTCGCAGCCGAGCTGGGCGGAGTCGAGCCGCTGGCAATTGCATCGTCGATGAACGTTGGCGCCCACCTCGTCGACGTCTCGGCGCTCTCCACCCTCGGCGCGCTCTGCATCGCCGCCGCGCCCCCCCAGGAGGACAGTCGGAAGCTGTTCAACAAGCTCATGGCCTGGGGGCTGTCGATGACCGTGATTGGCGGAGCCACCTGCTGGCTGCTGTTCACGGTGCTGCGGATCGGGCTCGGCTAGGACTCCGCTCACGTCAACACGCGATCCGGCGGCCCGGCGCGCGACACGCGGCCGTGCTCCAGCACGACGACCCACTCGGCGATGCGCCGGACCTCCGCCGCCACGTGCGAGACGTAGATCATCGGCGTACCGAGCTCGTCCCGCACTCGCTCGAGATAGGGCAGGATCCGATCGCGTAACCCCATGTCGAGCGCCGCGAGCGGCTCGTCGAGCAAGAGCACATCCGGCGCCGACATCAGCGCGCGCGCGAGCGCCACGCGCTGGCGCTCGCCTCCCGACAGCGCGTCGACCCTACGTGCACGCAGCGACTCGATCTCGAGCAATGCAAGGACAGTCTGCGCCGAGGCGCCGGTCGAGCGGGCGCCGTACAGCACGTTGTGCTCCACGTCGAGGTGGGGGAACAACGCGACGTCCTGTGGCACGTAGCCGACGCGGCGGTCGTGGGCGGGCAGATCGACACCATCGCGTGCGTCGAACAGCGCCCGCGCTCCCACTCGGATGACCCCGTCACGCGGACGTCGGAGCCCGGCAATCGCATCGAGTGTCGTGGTCTTGCCCGCCCCCGACGCCCCAAACAGCGCCACCGTCCGGACCGCGATCGTCTCGCGCAGCTCGAGCGTGAAGCCGGCCTGGCGAAGCGTGAAGTCCAGCGTGATGGAGGTGGCGGGCATCGCAACCGGGCTCATCAAGGTGCCGTGGCGAGCCGATTCGACACCCACACCGCCGCAAACCCGATCGTGACCGCGGCCGCGAGCAGCGTCAGTGCCGCGGCCTCTTGACCGACCTCGGCGTATCGATAGATCGCGACGGAGAGCGTCCGGGTGCCGGGTAGCGCGCCGGCGACCATGATGGTCGCGCCGAACTCGCCGAGCGCCCGGGAGAACCCGAGCACCGCCCCGGCCAGGAGGCCTCGGCGCGCCAGCGGCAAGCTGATGGTCCAGAACACGCGCCACGGCCGGGCGCCGAGCGTCGCGGCGATCTCCTCGTATCGGCGATCGGTCTGCTCGAATCCGGCGCGAGCCGCGCGCACCAGCAATGGCAGCCCCATGACCGCCATCGCAAGCACCACGCCCTTCCAGGTAAAGACCACCTCGAGGCCCAATCCGTCGAGCAGCCGCCCGACCGGTCCGCGGCGGCCGAGCAGCTTGAGGAGGATCAGCCCGGTGGCGACCGGCGGCACGACCAGTGGCAGCGAGACGAGGGCCTCGATCACGCTGCGTCCCGGAAACTCCCGGCGGGCCAGCAGCCAGGCCAGTCCGACCCCGGGCGGCAGCATGACGAGCGTCGCCAGACCCGCCATCAGGACGGTGCGCGCGGTGACGGTCATCAGCTCGCCGGTCATCGAGCGTTCCGGGATCGCGGGCTCGTGCCCGGACGCTCGACGCGCGCAATGGGCGTCTGCGGAAGCACGACGAAGCCGGCGGCCTCGAAGAGACGGCGCGCTTCGGGGCCCTGAAGGAACCCCAACACCTCGATGGCGTCCGCCTCGTTCGGCGCGTCGGTCGCCACCGCCGCGGGATAGACGATCGTCGGACCGCCGGCACGTGGCACCGCATAGGCCACGACGGCCGCCGAGCTCGTCGCGGCGTCCGTGCGGTAGACAACCGCGGCGTCGACCGTTCCGGATTCGACCGCCGCGAGCGCCGCTCGCACGTTGCGCGTCGGCACGACCTTGGATTCCACAGCAAGCCAGAGGCCGGCGGTCTCCAGATACTCGCGCGCGTAGACCCCCGCCGGCACCGTCTCCGGATCGCCGAGCGCGATCCGTCGAACCGTCGGAGACGCGAGGTCGGAGGCGGTCGTCACGGTCCCGATCCGATCCGACGGCACGACGACCACGAGCTGATTCGAGAGCAAGTCCACGCGCCGGTCGGGTCGGATGCGACCCGCGTCCTGCGCGCGATCCATCTGTCTCGCATCGCCACTCAGGAACACATCGATCGGAGCGCCTTCGATCAACTGCGTGGCCAGCAGGTCCGACCCGCCGATGTTGAGCAGCACACGGGTCCCGCTATGGCGCTCGTACGCGACCGCGACCGCATCGATGGCCTCCGCTAGGCTGGTGGCCGCTGACACGAGAATGGTCTGCGGTTCCCGGTCGGGGTGCTGGCACGCGGTGGTCGCCACGAAGGACGCGACGCTCGCCGCCCCTACGATGCCGCGTCCGAGATGTCCAAGCATGTGCCTAATATAGTACTATTATAGTCGATATATACAGTCTACTTCAGTCGTATTCGAAGGATCATCTTCATGTCACTTCTTACCGTACGACAGGCTGCGGCGAGGCTAGGAGTCGGCTATTCGACGGTGAAGCAGTGGATCTACAAAGGCAGCGTCCGCACGGTGCGGACCGACGGCGGTCACTACCGGATCGCCGATGCAGAGGTCGAGCGGCTGCTGGCGCGTAGGCAACCGACGGCCGCGACGCCGCCCCGGAAGCCGACCGCCCGCGGCGGCGTGCTTGTAACGCTGAGCGGCCGCAACCGGCTGAGGGGCATCGTGGAGGAAGTGCGGCGTGAGGGCCTGCTCGCGCAGGTGCGGCTCCGCATCGGCGACCAGCGCTTGACCGCGGTCATCACGCGGGACGCCATCGACGAACTGAAGCTCAAGCGGGGAGACGAGGCGACGGCCATCATCAAGGCCACGGAGGTGATGATCGGCCGCGAGGCGGCCGCACCCTCACGGCGATGAGATGGCGGCCGGCCGCACACTCACGGCGCTGAGAAGGTCGCGGGCAGTACCGACTGCAGCTGCAGCCCCCAATGGCCATCCTGCCGGGTGACCACATACAGACCGGGCACTGTCCGATACGCGCTACCGTCGGCACGTCGGCGGCTGAAAACGATGCGGAAGTGCACCTTGTCGTCGGAGACGTGCACGGTGTCCATGAGATCGAGCGTGCTGTGATCCCACCCCTCCGCTTGCCGAAGGAGGTCAAAGTCGATCGTGATGTCCTCAGGGCTCTCGCGCACGACCACCTGACCGTTCCCACCCAGGCTGAGGCGTGGAAAGTTGCTGATCGTCGCGATGGCGTCGTTGTCGGCCGCATTCCACGCGCGGAAGTACTCTTCGAGGGCTGCCCGCGCCTCGACCTCGACGTCCTGGGCCCCGACTGGTGCCGCGCTCTGGCTCACCACGGCGACGAGTGCCACCGCCAGCAGCCTATGCATCGTCGTTCCTCCCCGTCCCACCCGACGTCTCAGAATAGCATTGGAGGCCGCGGAGCGCCGGTGTAGGCTGAGAGCCTGCGCCGTGTCATCGGAGGGGGAGAATTCGGAGAATTTATGGGCATCGGTCGCACCGCCGTTCTCTTCGTGCTGGCATCCGCCACCGTGGAGCCGATGTCAGGATTGCGGCCAAGGCGCGCACGGCGCGCCTCGCGGGCGCGGAGTGGGGCTCTCGGGGTCCCCACGTAGCGGCCGCGTAGGGTTCGGGGCGAAGCCCCGTCTAAGTTAGGATCTGGCACAACCCGGGTTGAGGTAAGGAGTACCACTATGATGCGCACATCGCTCTCGCTGACCGCCGTCGTCGCCATTGCGGCCCTCGCGGTCGCCTCGTCGCCCACGCTCTCGGCCAACGCCGACTCCGGTACTGGACCGGTGCTCGAATCGGGCGGTCCGCTCGCCTTCGGACCTGACGGCGTCCTGTTCATCGCCGACAACCAGGGCGCAGCCATCTACGCGCTCGAGATGGGGAGCCGTCTGACCGGTGCCACGATGGGCACGCAGAACATTCCGGGCATCGACCAGAAGATCGCCGGCCTGGTCGGCACCGACGCGCGGGAGATCCAGATCAACGACCTGGCGATCAGCCCCGAGTCGAAGAACGCGTTCATCTCCGCGTCGCGGGGCCGGGGCTCCAACGCCACTCCGGTGCTGCTCCGGATCGACGGCGGTGGCGCGATTGAGGTCCTCTCGCTCAGCGACGTGCGGTACACGCGCCTCACGTTGCCGAACGCTCCGGAGGCGAATCCCGGTGCGCGCCGCAACCCGAGGATGGCCGCCATCACAGACATGGCGTTCGTCGACGGGCGCTTGTTCCTGGCCGGCTTGTCGAACGAGGAGTTCTCGTCCAAGCTGCGTTCGGTCCCCTATCCGTTCGAGACGATCGATGACGGAACGAGCGTGGAGATCTGGCACGCGGCCCACGGCCAGTTCGAGACCCAGTCGCCCGTCTACACCTTCGTGCCGTATGACGTGGCGGGTCAGCAGCACCTGATCGCCGGCTACCTCTGCACCCCGCTCGTGAAGTTCCCGATCGACGACCTGGAGCCGGGGAGCAAGGTCATGGGCACCACCATCGCCGAGCTCGGCAACCGGAATCGCCCGCTCGACATGATCGTCTACAGCAAGGGCGGGAAGGACTACCTCCTCATGTCGAACACCAGCCGCGGCGTGATGAAGATCCCGACGGAGACCTTCGGCACGCAGTCGCCGATCACCGAGAACGTCGGTGACGGGGGTCAGGCCGGGGTCTCCTACGAGACGGTTGCCCAGATGACCGGTGTGGAGCAGCTGGATCTTCTCGACGCACAGCATGCGATCGTGATTGCCCGAAACGATGCCGGGGTGGCCTCGCTCGAGTCGGTGATGTTGCCCTGAACCGCCACAGGGGTGCCTTGAGTAACGCCGTCCACGCGCCGGTCATCGCGCTGGCACTGGCACTCGGCGGGTGCGGCGTCCTGGATGACGCCGCACCGGCCGACGTCGTAGCGGACATCCGTCTTGGCGCACCGCGGGACGAGTCATACGGCGCAACGGTCGAACTGGCGGGTCTCCCGGCAGCCGCGATCGCGTCCCTCCGCGACATCGAGTGGGAACGGGGCGACTGGTCTCGGTTGCTCCGGATAACAGTCGCGCAGGCCGGAACCGACCTCGCGGACACACCCGCAGTCCTCGGCGACTACGCCGTGGGGGATGACGACATCGTGCGCTTCACGCCGATGTTCCCGTTCGACCGCGGCCGGCCCTACACTGTACGATTCGACCCGGCGGCCTTGCCCGGCGTCGGCGACGCCGACGACCCAGGTGCGGCCGTGACCGCCACGCTCGAGCTGCCGCGGCCGGATGTCACCGCGACGACGGTCGTGACGCGCGTCCTGCCGACAGGCGACCGCCTCCCCGCCAACCAGTTGAAACTCTACATCGAGTTCTCGGCGCCGATGAGCGACGTCGATGGACTCGACTATATCCGTCTCCTCGACGACGCGGGTCAGAACGTCGAGGCGCCGTTTCTCCCGCTCGGCGAGGAATTCTGGGACTACAACTTCCAGCGCTACACGGTCTTCTTCGACCCGGGCCGCGTGAAGACCGGCATCTTGCCAAACGAGCAGCTCGGTCGTCCGCTCGAGGCGGGCACCAGCTACACCCTCGAAGTCGATGCCGCCTGGCCCGACGCCGAGGGGACGCCGCTCGCGGCGTCGTTCACCAAGCGGTTCAGCGTGGGACCGGTGGACGACACGCCAATCGACACGGCGGCGTGGCGGCTCCGGGTGCCACCGGCCGGGTCCACTTCGCGCCTCGTCGTGTCGTTTCCCGAGCCGCTCGACCACGGCCTGCTGCACCGCGGGCTCGCCGTCGAGAACTCGGATGGGGAGCGGATCGCCGGTTCGATCGAAGTGACGAGCTGGGAGACGCGCTGGTCGTTCACGCCAGAGCAGCCATGGTCGCCGGGGGCGTTTTCGCTGGTCGCCTTGTCAATCCTGGAAGACCTCGCCGGCAATCGGATAGGCGTGCCCTTCGAGATCGATCGGTTCGAGCAGATCGACGACCCTGAGGAGCAGGACGCGTATCGCGTGCCGTTCGAGATCGCACCGTAGCGGCGCCCCTGTCGCGCCTCTCGGGAGCCCTGGTGGACCGCGCCCGAATCTCCCCTACGGCGCAACGTTGCGCGTCTCGATCAACGCGAGCGTCGCCCAGCCGGTGGTCGAGATCCACTGCGCGTAGCTTTGCTGGCCCGGGGGGCGCGTCGTCTCGATCCAGCTGCCATCGTCGAGCTGCTCCTCGACGAGAAACGCGCGGCCGTCGGCGATGAGCTCCCGGAGATCCGCCGGTGACACCACCGGCGCGGCCAGCGCCGGCGTGTCCGCGAGCGAGACGAGCGCGAGGAGCACAACGGCGGTGTCGAACGGCTCGGTCGGCGAGGTGAGATAGGCACCCCACGCGCCAGACGGCGCGCGACCGTCCACGAGGAGCCGTAGGCAGGCCTCGCGCTGGCGTCGGGCCGCCGAATCGGTCGCCGGACCCAGGCCCAGGACGACGGCGGCGGCATCAAGCACCGTCTTCACCTCGTTCTCACGCAACCACCGCTCGGCCGCCGCGATCGGCGCGGCAAACCGCTCGTCGGCGGCGCCGCGCAGCGTGCGCAGGGCAGCCCACGTCGCCAGCGTCGTGCCGTAGGTCGCGGGCGAGCCGATGCTGCCACTCGCATCGAGCCGCCACGACCCGTCCTCCCGCTGATCTGAGGCGACGAGCGCCGCCGCGGCCGCCACTGGCCCCGCCCGATCGACCCGCGCCGCTCGCATGGCGTCGACCAGCGCGCCGCCGAACTGAATCCGCGCCAGCACCTGGTCGCTGAATGCGAGGCCGAGCGCGTTATCGTCCCATGCCTCCGGGCGTTGGAGCCAGCTTGTCGTCTCGCGCAGCGCCGCGGCCGGCACGTCATGGCCGGCGCGCAGCGCAGCGTAGAGCGCGCGCGCGGCATCGCCGTTGTTGTGACACGAGAAACATTCATTTTCGACGGGCCACCGCGGCACTTCAGCCGTGAGAAACCGGACTGCGCGCTCCGCCGGCGTGGCGTCCGACTGGCCCGCGCGCGCCGGCGCCCACAGGAGCAGGCCGGACACGGCGGCGCCCGCGGCGAGCCTCGCGGCTGTGCGTGCCCGGGTGGATGCGTTGGCGACCATGCCGCCTCCATTGTAGTCACGCAAATTGTGGTGCCACATCTCTTTTGTTGCGCGTCCCTCGGCCCGTGTCTAAGCTGATCTCGAAGGGAGCGAGGTGTGACGTGGCACGGGTAATGCTGCTCATCGGGACGCGGAAGGGCGCCTTTCTCGCGTTCTCTGATCCAGACCGCCGCCGCTGGGCGCTCCAGGGCCCGATCTTCAAGGGAGTGCAGGTCAACGACGTGGTCTACAGCAGCGTTGACGGCGGCGCCGGGTCGATCATCGTCGCTGGCAAGAGCGAATGGTGGGGACCCGGCGTGCAGGTGTCGACCGACCTGGGCCGGACATGGGAGGAGCGTCCTCCCGTCCGCTTCGCGGAAGACCGCGGCTTGTCGGTCGAGCGAGTGTGGATCGTTCGACACGGGCGCCTCGCCGACGGCACACCTGCCCTGTTCGCGGGGGTCGACCCGGCAGCGTTGTTCGTCAGCACCGACGACGGTGCCTCATGGCGTGAAATCGAAGCACTGACCAACCACGACAGCCGGTCGATCTGGAGCCCCGGCGCGGGCGGCTTGATGGTGCACTCGATCTGCTGCGACCCGGACGACCCGATGCGCGTATACGCCGGGATCTCCGTCGCCGGGGTGTTCCGCACCGATGATGGCGGGGCGACGTGGCTGCCCAAGAACACCAACGTGAGGGCTGACTTCACGCCGAACAAGTTTCCGGAGGTCGGGGTGTGCGTGCACCACCTGGAGATGCATCCCTCCAACCCGCAGGTGCTGTACCAACAGAACCACTGTGGTGTCTATCGCACGGAGAACGCCGGCGACGAGTGGATCGACATTTCCGACGGCCTCCCGTCGCGGTTCGGCTTTCCGCTCGCCGTCCATCCACACGACGGCGACACGATCTATGTGTGCCCCGCGGAGTCCGACCAGCACCGCTCGCTTCCAGAGGCGGCGTTCCGCGTCTATCGGAGCCACGATCGCGGCGCGACGTGGGAGACGCTCATGTCCGGCCTCCCCCAACGCGATGCGCACACACTGGTGCTACGACAGGCGCTCGCCACCGACACCCTGGACCCGGTCGGCCTCTACATGGGCACCTCGGGCGGGCACCTGCTGGCGAGCCGCAACGAGGGCGACGACTGGGAGGTGATCTTCAACTGGCTCCCGCCAATCGCGTCGGTAGCGGCGGCGGTCATCGACGGATAAGAGCGCGGCGAGGTTGGCGACCGCAGCCCCCGTCTTAGTTAGACGCGCTCGGCCCCGGGACGCCCATCCTCGACAACGAACGACGCGCGCGTGGCGATCGGACTCCCGGGACGGCTGACGTAGTCGAGCACCTGATAGTCCGCACGGTAGCGTTCGGGAGTCAGGTCACATCGCACATAGCCCCTCTGGGCGTTGTAAAACTTCACCCACGGGTTCTCGGCCAACATCCCGGCGGTCGTGGGGCGTGTGTCGGACCCATCGCCGCCAGAGCTGATTGACGTTCCAACGAGCTCCGTCGCCACGGTTGGCGCGCGCTCGTCGGTGTAGTCCACCTTGAGATCGTTGACCCAGCTCGTGTGGATGTCCCCGGTGAGCACGATCGGATTTGAAGGTCGGCGGTCCTCGAGAAACTGCATGAGCCGCCGGCGGGCCGTCTCGTATCCCGACCAGATGTCCATGCCGAACCGCTCTTCGTCGCCCGGCGCGAAGTCGACCCGCGCCATCATCACCTGCTGCGCGATGACGTTCCACCTGACGTCCGATCGGTCGAGCCCGGCGATCAGCCAGCGCTCCTGCTCGTCGCCGAGCAGCGTCGCCGCCGCATCCTGCATCCCGTCGCACGGCGCGCCGGTCCGGTCGCCGCACGGTTGGTCCGTCCGGTACTGCCGCGTGTCGAGCACGGAGCATGACGCGAGGTCGCCCCAAGCGAAATCCCGATACAACTGCATCCGCGGGCCCGTGGGCAGCGACGACCTTCGCAGCGGCATGTGCTCGTAGTACGCCTGATAGGCCTCGGCGCGTCGCCGCAGGAACAACTCGGCCGGCAGACCTTCCTCCGAGACGGTCGCCGCATAGTTGTTGTCGACCTCGTGGTCGTCCCAGGTGACGACCCACGGGAACGCGGCGTGTGCGGCCTGCAGATCGGGGTCGGACCGATACAGCGCGTGGCGGTTGCGGTAGTCCACGAGCAGCTCGATCTCGTCACCCGTGTGCTTGCGGACCCTGCCGTCGCGGCCGGCGTATTCGTAGATGTAGTCGCCGAGATGAAAGACAAGGTCGAGGTCGTCCTCGATCATGTGTCGATATGCGGTGAAGTAGCCCGTCTCGTAGTGCTGGCACGAGGCGAACGCGAAGCGGAGTCGATCGACAGGCGCCCCGGGCGCGGGCAGGGTCCGCGTCCGTCCGATGGGACTCACCTCGGCGCCGGCACGAAACCGATACCAGTACCAGCGAGCCGGCTCGAGCCCCTCGACCTCGGCGTGCACCGTGTGTCCAAGCAATGGCGTGGCCAACGCGGTTCCGCGCTGCGCGACGTCGCGCATCCGCTCATCGCGAGCGACCTCCCAGCTGACCTCGATGTCGTCGTCCGGCATACCGCCGCCGTGCAGCGGATCGGGTGCCAGCCGCGTCCAGAGCACGACGCCGTCCGCGGTCGGCTCACCCGACGCAACGCCAAGAGCGAACGGGGGCGCGTCGAACGCGATTGATTGCCGCACGCCGCCCCGGACGCGACGCGGTGCACCCAGTCCGAGTGCCGTCAGACCGCCCGCCAGAAACGCGCGTCGGTGAAGCACACCCACGATGTTCGGACTGTATCACCCGTCGTCGGTGGCCACTCGGTGCCGCCGTCTGCTTGACAGATCACCGCATCCGTCCGCTACGATACGGGTAGGCATCATGCGGGCGACCGTCCACGACGCGCATCATCGTCACCACCATTGCCCGACCAACGGCGGGGCACCGGTGCTGCGTGTGATGTAGACCCGATCAAGACGCGCACGCACCACGAGGCCTCGCCGCAAACCACGGCGAGGCCTTTTTGTTTGGACGACGGCGTGAGGGGATCCATGGATTTTTCAAAGCTCGACGGGTTGATTCCTGCGGTCATCCAGGATGACGAGAGCAACGAAGTGCTGATGGTCGGCTTCATGAACCAGGAAGCCTTCGACCGGACGCGCGCGTCCGGGTTCGCCACTTTTTTCAGTCGCACGCGCGGCACGCTCTGGATGAAGGGTGAAACCTCTGGCAACCGTCTCAAGGTTCGCCGTCTGCTTACCGATTGCGACGATGACACGGTGCTGGTCCGGGTCGAGCGTCAAGGCGACGGTAACGTCTGCCACACCGGTGAGCGCTCGTGCTTCTACACGGAGCTCCGGCCATGAGGGTCGGCCGGTGCCCGGCATCCAGGTTCGCGACGTCATGACACTGAGACTCGGCATCCCCAAAGGGTCGTTGCAGGATTCCACTGTGCAACTGTTCGCACGCGCGGGGTTCAAGATCTACGTCAGCGCTCGCTCGTATTTCCCGACAATCGATGATCCGGAGATCGGGTGCACTCTGATCCGCGCGCAGGAGATGGCGCGCTACGTCGCGGACGACGCCGTTGACGTCGGACTGACCGGCCAGGATTGGATCGCCGAGCATCACGCCGCTACGGGCAACGACGTCACCGCCGTCGCCGATCTCATCTACTCGAAGCAGAGCTTCCGTCGCGTGCGATGGGTGCTCGCAGTGCCCGAGGAGTCGCGCTACCGGTCGCCACAGGATCTCGAGGGCGCGCGCATCTCCACTGAGCTGGTCCGCGTCACCGAAGCGTATTTCACGCGACTCAACGTCAACGTCAACGTCGAGTTCTCCTGGGGTGCCACCGAGGTCAAGCCGCCGGACCTGGCCGACGCCATCGTCGAGGCCACCGAAACCGGGTCGACGCTGCGCGCCAATCACCTACGCATTATCGACACGGTCCTCGAGTCGAACCCGCAGCTCATCGCGAACACCAAGGCGCTCGAGGATGGGTGGAAGCGGACCAAGATCGACAACATCGCGCTGCTGCTCAAAGCGGCGATGGACGCGCAGGGCCGCGTCGGACTGATGCTGAACGTCGGGCGCGCCGATCTCGACGCCGTGATCGCACTCTTGCCTGCGCTGCATCGGCCGACGGTGTCGCCACTCAGCGACTCGGGATGGGTGGCGGTCTCCTCAATCCTCGAGGAGCACGCGGTGCGGGAGCTTATTCCCAAGCTGAAAGCGGCGGGCGGTCACGGGATCGTCGAGTATCCCTTGAACAAGATTGTGCTGTAGGGGCCGTCACGCTCGGGGTCAGGTTGGACCCGGACGCTCAGCAGGTGTTAGAGGCACGCAGATGAAGATCATCGCATCGTCGAACACACGCGCGGTGCGGCAGCTGGTCGAGCGCGCCCAGGCAACCGACGCGGGACTGGAGCGACGTGTGGGGCGAATCGTCGACGACGTGCGCCGGCGCGGTGACCGGGCGGTCCGCGAGTACGCTCGGACGTTGGACGGGCTGACGGGGTCGCTCGAGCTCACGACCGCGGACATCCGCCGCGGCGCACGCAAGGCGCCCCCGGCCGTCCGAGCCGCCATCAGGGAAGCCGCGCGTCATATTCGACGGGTCGCCGCGAAGCAGCTCCCGCGCGCCTGGAGCACGCCGGTCGTGCCAGGTGTGGTCATCGAGCAGCGCGTCCACCCGCTCGAACGCGTCGGCTGCTATGTGCCGGGGGGGCGGTACCCGCTTCCGTCATCGTTGCTCATGACCGCGATTCCGGCCAAGGTGGCCGGTGTGGGACACGTAGTCGCGGCGTGTCCGAGCCCGGAGCCGGCGGTGCTGGCGGCGGCCGTCGAGGCCGGTGTGTCGCGCCTGTTTCGCATAGGCGGCGCGCACGCGATCGCGGCCTTCGCGTACGGCACCGCGACCGTCCCCCGCGTCGACAAGATCGTGGGCCCGGGGAACGCCTACGTCGCGAGCGCCAAGGCGCGTGTCGCGACGCATTGCCCGATCGACTTCTACGCCGGCCCGACGGAGATCCTCGTGGTCGCGACGACGGGCAAGCCGGAGTGGATCGCCGCCGATCTGGTGGCGCAGGCGGAGCACGACCCCGACGCGCGCGCGGTGTGCCTGACCACGAGCCGAAGACTTGCGCGCGCGGTCGTTGCGGCGGTTGAGTCCCAGGTGACCGAACACCCGGCAGCCCGGCCCTCGCTCGACCGGCACGGCGTCGTCGTTGTCGTGCGCAGCATCAACGACGCCGTCGACCTCGCAAACCAGATCGCACCGGAGCACGCGGTCTGCGACACCGCCGCGGTCGCCAGGAAGCTCACCCGCGCGGGGACGGTGTTCGTGGGCCCCTATGCCGCGCAGGCCGCAGGCGACTATGCGACCGGATCAAACCACGTGCTCCCCACCGGCGGCGTCGCCCGCTTCCGGGGCGGACTGAGCGCGGCCGACTTCGTCAGGATCAATAACGTGCAGCGGCTCACCCGTCGCGGCCTGCGCCGTATCGCGCCGAGCGTCTTGTCGCTGGCGAACGCCGAGGGCCTGCGCGCGCACGCGGCTTCGGTGGCGATGCGCGTGTTGTAGGAGACTGTCGTGACCCCGAGCGGGACCAGGCGACGCGCCGTCATCACGCGCAAGACGACCGAGACCCAGATCGCCGTGTCCCTCTCGCTCGACGGTCAGGGCCGGTACGAGATCGACACCGGGATCCGATTCCTCGACCACATGCTCGAGCTGGTGACCCGGCATGGGGCGTTCGATCTGACGATTCGGGCGGCGGGCGACCTGGATGTCGACCAGCACCATACGGTCGAGGATGTCGGCATCGGACTCGGGGAGGCGGTGGCGAAGGCGGTGGGCACACGCCGCGGCATCAACCGCGCCGGGTATTTCGTGATGCCGATGGACGACACGCTCGGTGTCGCCGCGGTCGACCTGAGCGGGCGGACGCATGCCGTAGTCGACCTGAAGCTACGCGTGCGGCGCGTCGGCGATCTACAGGCGGAGCTGGTCCACGACTTCTTCGACGGCTTCGCCCAAGGCGCCCGCGCCAACGTGCACGTGAAGGTGCTCTATGGTCGGTCCAGTCATCACCAGGTCGAGGCCCTCTTCAAAGCGTTCGGACGCGCGTTACGCGTCGCGTGCTCGCGCGATCGCCAGCTCGGCAAGATGCTGCCGAGCACGAAGGGGCTGCTGTGATCGCCCTCATCGATTACGGCGCCGGTAACCTGACCTCGGTGCGGAAGGCACTCACACATCTCGGCGCGTCGTTCGAGACACCGGCCGCACCCGGCGACCTCGCGCGCGCCGAGGCCGTGATTGTGCCGGGCGTCGGCAACTTCGAAGCCACCGCGGCACTCGACACCGCATGGCGAACGGCGATCGGCGGAGCCATTGCCCGCGGGCGCCCCCTGCTCGGGATCTGCCTCGGCTTGCAGTGGCTCTTCGACGGCAGCCAGGAAGCACCCGACCGGCCCGGCCTCGGCGCGCTGCCCGGCCGCTGCACGCTCATCGAGAACGCGGCGGCGGACGATGCCAGCCACGGCGGCGGGATCTTCAAGGTGCCACATGTAGGCTGGAACGGGCTGCACGGCCGCCGGACGTCGTGGCTTCTCGAGGGGGTCGGCGAGGGCGACCAGGTGTATTTCACCCATTCGTACGCCGCGCCGGTCACCGCGGACTGCGTGGGGTCGACCACCTACGGCGTTGAATTCGCCAGCGTGGTCGAGCGTGGGCACATCGTCGGCGCGCAGTTCCACCCGGAGAAATCGGGACGCGTCGGCCTGCGCATCCTGCAGAACTTCTTGAATCGCGTCTGATGCTCTCCAAGCGGATCATCGCCTGCCTCGACGTACGCGACGGCGCGGTCGTCAAGGGCGTCAAGTTCGAGGGGCTCCGGCAGGCTGGGGATCCCGCCGCGCTGGCGCGCCGCTACAACGCGGAGGGCATCGACGAGATCGTCGTGCTCGACGTCACGGCGACCATCGAGAAGCGCA
The DNA here is from genome assembly GCA_965197395.1 of Vicinamibacterales bacterium. GTDB lineage: Bacteria > Acidobacteriota > Vicinamibacteria > Vicinamibacterales > UBA8438 > CAZYFH01. Next base: position 1,061,933 of record OZ240205.1, read on the forward strand.
AGGCGCTTGCGGACACGATCGGCGCGGTCGCCCGCGAGATCTTTCTTCCGCTCTGCGTGGGCGGCGGAATCAAGGACGAGTCGCACGCCGACGCAGCCATCGAGGCCGGCGCGGACAAGGTGAGCCTGAACACCGCGGCGCTCGCGCGGCCCGCGCTCCTGACCACGTTGGCACGCCGCTACGGGAGCCAGGCGGTCATCGTGGCGATCGACGCCAAGCGCTCGAACGGCGGGTTCCAGATCTACGTCCGGAGCGGGCGGCAACCGACCGACCGCGACGCGGTCGAATGGGCGCGCGAAGCGGCGGACCGCGGTGCAGGCGAGATCCTGCTGACCTCCATCGATCGGGACGGCACGAAGCGCGGCTTCGACTGCGAGTTGACAGCTGCGGTCTCCGAGGCGGTACCGATTCCGGTCATTGCGTCTGGCGGTGCGGGGTCGTTCGATCATTTCGTCGACGTGTTCGAAGCCGGCAAAGCCCACGCGGCGCTCGCGGCGTCGATCTTCCACTACGCCGAGCACGCGGTGCGTGACCTGAAGCGCCACCTCCGGGACCGCGGAGTTCCGGTACGCCTGTGAAGTTGGGAGATGCCGGTCAATGCTGATCCCCTCCATCGATTTGCGCGGCGGCCAGGTCGTGCAGCTCATCCAGGGTGAGCGACCGGCGATCGCAAGCGACGACATCGCCGGCTGGGTCGACCGATTCTCGGGGTTCCCGCGGGTGCAGCTCATCGACCTCGATGCCGCCCTCGGCACCGGGACGAACGACCCGCTCGTGCGCAACATCGCACCCAAGTTGTCCTGCCGCGTCGGCGGCGGCATCCGCACCATCGCCCGCGCACAGGCGGTGCTCGCCTACGGTGCCACGGCCGTCATCGTCGGGTCGGCCTACTTTCGCGACGGTCGGCCCGACGTCGAGTTCGCTCGTCGGCTCGCAGACACGGTCGGCCCCGATCGGGTCATCGGCGCCGTCGACAGCAAGGCCGGCCACGTGGTCATCAAGGGCTGGCGCGAGCCGACGCCGCTCACCGCGGTGGAGGCGGTTGCTGCACTCGAGCCGTTCTGCGGCGAGTTCCTCTACACACACGTCGACCGAGAAGGGCTGATGCAGGGCACCGACCTCGACGCGGTGATGGCTGTCCGTGACTCGACGAGCCGTCGCGTCACGGCGGCGGGCGGCATCACCACCGAGGCGGAGATCGACCGGCTGCACGCGGCCGGCATCGACGCCGTCGTTGGGATGGCCATCTACACCGGCAGGCTCGCGGTCCGACCACCCGCGTCAGACACGGCTTCCTGATACGGGATGACGGGTCGGTCACGGAGTTGCGGTGACACGCCGAATACGCGTGATAGGCTTGGATCACTGTCCTCCGGCTCACCAATCCGACATGCCGAGACCAGTCGTTCGTCGTCGTGTGGCAACCGCGCCGCTACCGCGGATCAAGACCAGGAACCCGGCACCGGACAAACAGGGTCCGCGCATCCCGCGGTGGAAGTACGACGCGGTCAGACGCGCCATCCTGCGCAACATACCGGCGCGGGGTTCGGGTGTCGCGTTCAGCGACCTCGCCCGTCTTGTGCGCGACTCGCTGCCGAGGGCGACGCTCGTCGACCTCGGGTCGGTCAGCTGGCACACCACGATCGTCAAGCTCGATCTCGAAGCGCGCGGCGAGGTGTGTCGTGTCCCCGGCGTGAAACCACAGACCTTGTTGCGCGGACGCAAGCGGCAGTCTTAATTAGACGGGGCTTCGCCCCGAACCCCCGCGGGCGCTCCGCGGGGACCCCGAGAGCCCCACTCCGCGCCCGCGAGGCGCGCCGTGCGCGCCTTGGCCGTTCTCGCCGCCGTACGGCTTCCCGGGACGGGGCTTCGCCCCGAGCCCCCGCGGGCGGGTTGCGGCACAATAGCCCGTGATGCCCACGTGGGATCCCGACCAGTACGCGCGGCACGCGCGGTTCGTCTCAGACCTGGGCGCGCCGGTCGTCGACCTGCTCGACCCGCACGCCGGTCATCGGGTGCTCGATCTCGGCTGCGGCGACGGCGCACTGACCCAGCGCCTGCTGGCGGCCGGATGCCAGGTGGTCGCGATCGACAGCAGTCCGAAGCAGGTCTGGGCCGCCTTGGAGCGCGGTCTCGACGCGCGAGTCGCCGACGCGGCAGCGCTGGGCTTCGACGACGAATTCGATGCCGTGTTCAGCAACGCCGTGCTGCACTGGATCAAGGACGCAGATGCGGTGCTGCGCGGCGTCCACCGCGCGCTCCGTCAGGGCGGACGTTTCGTCGCTGAGATGGGTGGCGCCGGCTGCGTGGACTCGATTCGCGCGGCGTTCCAGACGGCGCTCGCCCGGCGAGGGGTGGATGCGGCCTCGCTCGACCCCTGGTACTTCCCGACGGCCGACGACTACCGCGCGCGACTGGAGGCTCACGGGTTCGCGGTCGATCTTCTCACCCTGTTCCCGCGTCCGACGCCCCTCCCGTCGGATGTCACGAGCTGGCTCGACATCTTCGCGCAGCCCTTCCTCGCCGGCGTCGCGCCGGGGGAGCGACCGGCGCTCCGCCACGAGGTGCGCACCCTGCTCGAGCCGCGTCTGCGGAACGCGGACGGCACCTGGGTCGTCGACTATGTCCGTCTGCGCATGGCGGCGACGAAACGCCGGTGACCACCCAGCCGCCCAAGAGCTGGGTCTGGGGGTTTGCGCGGCTGGCCGTCACGACGTTCTACCGGGTCGAGCGCATCGGCGGGCAACTTCCAGATGGCCCGCTGCTGCTCGTCGCCAACCATCCCAACACCCTGCTCGACCCCGCGCTCATCCAGACCACGGCCGCACGCCGGGTGCGGTTTCTGGCCAAGTCCACCCTGTTTCGCCGCCACCCGCTGAGTCTCCTGGTGCGACACTCCGGCGCCATCCCGGTCTATCGCAAGATGGATCCGGGCGTGGACACGACACGCAATACAGAGATGTTCCGCGCGGTCGAAGCGACGCTCGCCGACGGCGAAGCCATCTGCCTGTTCCCTGAAGGCATCAGCCACGACGGTGGCCATCTGGTGCCGCTGCGCACCGGCGCGGCCCGGATGGTGCTCAACAGCCAGGCGCGTGGTTTCCCCGTGACGATCGTCCCGGTCGGACTCAATTTCGACCACGTGTCGGCGTTCCGTTCGCGGGTCACCGTCGTGTTTGGCCGCCCGTTCGGCTGCGCTGACCTGCGCGCGGCGTACGGGGTCGACGCATCGTCGGCCGTGCGAGAGCTGACCGATCGCATCGGCGAACGCCTCAGGCGGCTGGTCGTGGAGGCCGAGCCCCGGCACGATCTCCCGGTCGTGGAGCGCATCGACCGGCTCTACGCCTCCGCGCGGGGCGTCTCACGGGACCGGCGCGAACGGCTCGCGCGCCGTCGGCTCATCGCCGACGGCCTGGACCAGCTGCGACGGCGCGATCCCGCTCGGCTCGATGAGATCCTCGCGCGCGTTGGCGACTACGACGCGAGCCTCGAACGGTTCGGCCTGCGCGACCGGGACGTGGACCAGCGCATCCCGTCCGCGCTGGCGCGTCGCTTCGTCGTGCGCGAGGGTCTGCTCGCGCTTGTCTTGGGGCCGGTGGCGGTCGTCGGCCTGGCCGTGTTCGCGCTGCCCTACTGGCTCACCGGCCGCATCAGTCGCGGGGCGCCCGATTTGCAAAGTCGGGCCACCTGGCAGGTCATGGGCGGCGTCTGCGCCTATGGCGTCTGGATCGGCCTCGTCTCTGGAGCCGCGGCCGTCTGGGGGAACGCGTCAACGGCGCTAGCCGTCGCGGCTGGCCTGCTGATCCTGGCCTTCACCGGCGTCGTTGCCGTCGAGCGCGAGGCGGCTGTGATCCGAACGGTGCAGGCGTTTCTGGCGCTGCGTCAGACACCGCTGCGCGCCCGGGCGACGCTCCGGCGGCAGCGCGCGGCGGTGGCGTCGGTGCTTGATCAGGTACGCGAGTGGATCACACCTGAACACTAGAGCCGCGGACGCGTGTTGCGGCCGTCGCAGTTACAGTAAGAGCGTGCCGCGTCTGGACCAGGGCGGTTTCGTGCCGCCGCCCCACGCGCTGGGTGCCGATCTCTGCTGGTGGCGAGAGACCGGCGACGTCCACACCCTGGTGTCGCTCCTCTGGGACCGACACGCGCATTGTGGAGCCTCTCTCAGGCTGGAGCTGGCGTTGTTTGACGCCACGGGACGACTCGCCGGATGTTGCACGCTCGAGCCGCACGCCGGCCAGCCAATCTTCATAGACTCGCAGGCCCCCCCGGGGTCGCTGCGCGACGCGCCGCCGGTGGAGGACGGCGTCCTCGCCATCTTCGCCTGCACGCACGAGCCACCGCCTCGCGCGCTTCGCATGCGGTATGTGCGCCTCTTTAGTCTCATCGACTGGTATTCGGATGACGGCCTGATCTGTAGCCTGCTCAAACGACCAGTCGATGACCGCGCAGTCGAACGGTCACCCGTTCACCGAGATGGTGGTGGACGAATCTGACGCCCATGAGAGTTACCTCGTCATCTGCAACGGTCCGAACGCACATGCCCCCGCCGCGATCACGCTTGTAGTCCAGAACCACCGCGGCGAACGGCGTCGTGCCGTCTTCGATGAGCCGCTCAGGCCGTTTTCCGCGAACAAGCTCCGGATACGCGAGCTCGTTCCCGACGCCGTCGCGTTCGCCGATGGCCAGCCCCTCGCGATCAGCGGCAACCACCACGCGCACGGGATGTTCATCCGACCGTACGTGATGACTACCGGCCCGTTCCTCTCCGGCTATCACGGAGGCGACCTGTCCAGCGAGGGTGCGACATCACCTGCGCACGAGCATCGGTTTCTCGATCGCGGCAGGGTCAACCCGATGTATGCCGTTCACCAGCCGGACATGACGACGACGGTCGACCTTTTCAACACGCACACGGTACTCGACGACGATTTCTGGGTGGACCTCTATCTATACGACAAGACTGGCGCACTCGTAAGCGACCGTCCGCGTTGGCTGCTCGCACGAAGAGACGCGCCCAGCCGCGGCCAGATTGCGGACGTGCTGCCGCCGGACCGCCCGACGTTCACTGGCCATCTGGTGCTGGCCTTCAGCCAGGACGACAAGCCGGCCTACCCGCGTACGTTGCAGGCGCTCGTCGCGTACCGGACGCCGCACAACACCACGCGGGTGATGCTGTGGAGTGACGAATGGAACTCGCCGCAACGGGCGGCAAGGCGCCCCGTCGCGCCGTTCCGGGCGTTTTACCGTGCGTGGTTCCGACCGCCGTTCGAGACGCTGATCTGCATCAGCAACAGCGCGAACGAGCGCGCCTACTGCGAGACGGCCCCGTTTACCGTCTACTTGATCAACGAGACAGGCGAGCGCCGGATGTTCACCGGCGACGTGCCTCCCCACGGCACGGTCGCGTTGCTGGCCACGGAGATGTTCCCGGACGCCCGGACGCTCGTGGGAGACAACGGACTGGGGACGGTGGTCATCGAGAGCGCCTTCGACCTGGCCGAGATTCAGATGACACGGCACGCCCGCTCAGGGGTTGTGGCTGCCGAACACTTCATGGCGCTCCCGACCTTGCTCGACGGTGAAGACCACTGGCCTTCAGGCGCCTAGTCCCCTTGATCTTTGATTTCTTCAAAAAGTCGTTGGTCATCTGGGGCCACCGTGGACTTGAACGGTGCGCTGTCCGAACCGCTTCACCTTCGCGAGAATTTCGTCGGCTGTCTTTGTCCACTTGAAGGGTTTGCCCTCGTCGTTGTGGGCGTCCACGTAGGCGTAGATGGCTTGGCGCAGCGCGTGCGGGCTGGAATGTGATCCGCGCTTGAGGGCGTGTTCGGTGAGAAGGCCAAAGAACCGCTCGACGAGGTTGAGCCAGGCGGAGTAGGTCGGCGTAAAGTGGAACTGGAAGCGCGGGTGGCGGGCCACCCATCGTTTGACCAACGGGGACTTATGCGCCGAGAGATTGTCGAGGATCACGTGGACGGTGAGGGCGGAGTGCACCCGCTCGTCGATCTCGCGCAGGAAGCTCACGAAATCCCTCGACCGATGCGGCTTCTTGGTTTGCGCAACGACCTGGCCGGTCGCGACGTTGAGCGCCGCGAAGAGGTCCACCGTGCCATGGCGGATGTAGTTGTGCGTCTGGCGTTCGGGGCGACCCAGGTCCATCGGCAGAATCGGCTGCGCCCGCTCGAGGGCTTGAATCTGAGGCTTTTCGTCGAATGACAAGACGACGGCGTGGTCGGGTGGGTTCAGGTAGAGGCCGACAATGTCCCGCACCTTCTCGATGAACAGCGGGTCGTCGGAGATCTTGAAGGATTCCACGACATGCGGCTGCAACCCGAAAGTGCGCCAGATGCGGCCCACGGTAGAGGCGCTGACGCCAGCGTGCTCCGCCATCTTGCGGGTGCTCCAGTGGGTCCGCCCCTTCGGCTTACTTTCCAACGTCGTGACGAGGATCGACTCGACATCCGCATCGGACAGGGTCCGTGGGGCTCCGGGCTTGGGCTCGTCGTACAGCGCGTCCACGCGACCTACCCTAAACCGCTGTCGCCACTTGCCGACCGTCACGTTCGAGCAGCGCAGTTTCGCCGCGACCGCCACGTTCGATTCGCCACGCGTGCTCCTCAGGACGATCCTTGCCCGCAAGGCCACGTGCCGATTCGTTCGGGCGCGCCTGGCGAGCCGCTCAAGTTCTACGCGCTCTGCGGCGGTGACTTCCAATCTCGCTTTGGGCCGACCTGTTCTTGCCATGCCGCCCAATACATCACAGCCGACACACTATTTGAAGCTTTTTCAGACACAGGGGACTAGGGCCACGGGGGCAGCGCAGCGGCCGCTACGCAAACCGCTTCGCGTCCGCTGACGCATAGCCTGCCATCGCGCGGTCGAGCCCAACCGTCGCTTCGAGTCTCTCGACGACTTCCGCCAGCCGAGCCCCTGGGATGACGCAGGTCATTTCCTCGGACCGCATCCCGGTGCGCGACCGGCTCAGCGCGCAACCGACGCTCGCCGCGACGGCGTTCCCCTCTTTCGCCATGGCCACGATGTGGCACTGCGGTTTCCCTTCGATCGGCATCTCCGGGTAGGCGCCCTTGAGGGTCATCAGGCCCAGGCCGTTGATTCTCAGCAGGACGACATCGGGTGGTCGAGATGTCTCGGCGAGCGGTCCGTAGACAACGGATCCCGGCTTCTGCGGAACGCGAGGGAGCACACCGACCGCCGCTTCGTCGACCCATCCGGCTTCCAGGACGGCACAGACATCGTCCTTGGACGCGGCCTCTTCGAGGGTCAGGAACCCGTGCGTGAAGCTCCCGACGCTGCAGTTCGCGTGGTCGGCCGCGCGGGTCGCGAACGTGCGCGTCGAGCCATCGATCCAGAAGACGCAGCCGGCCGGCACCTGGCCCGTGCGTCCATGCTCGTTCGGTTCTGGATAGTGCGACTCGACGCGCGGCACGGTGGTCGGGTCGTCGGGTGCGTGAAACGAAATCGCCACCGGTGTCGCGAACGGCTTCAGGACGGCAACCAAGCGAGCGTTCAGCGCGCGCCAAGTCTTGGGGCTCTGCTGTGCTGTCGTCGTCATGCGAGGATTGTAGTGCGAGCGGCGGCGAGGTAACGTTCTGCATGCCCGTGCTCGCCACCACGCTTCTCCCACGCTTGGCGGTCCTCGGTGTGCTCGCCGTCTCGAGTCCGCAGCTGATGCCGGCGTGCAACTCGGACTCATCCGACAACAGCGGGGAGGTCTTCACCGCCGCCGACGGCACCACGTTTCGCGTCGAGGTTGTCGCCACCGGCCTCGAGATTCCCTGGAGCCTCACGTTCACACCGGATGGGCGCCTCTTCGTCACGGAGCGGCCGGCTCGCGTTCGCGTCGTCCAGAACGGCCAACTGCTCGCGACGCCGGCGCTGACGTTGACCGACGCCTGGGCGAACGGTGAAGCGGGGGTGCTCGGTCTCGCCGTCGACCCGGCGTTCGCCCTGAACCGGTTCGTCTACCTCCTCTATACGCAGGACCGCGGGACGCTGCCGCCGGTCAATCGCGTCGTCCGTTACCGAGAGCTCAACAACACGCTGGCCGAGGCGGCGGTCATCTTCGACGGTATTCCGGGAGCCCTGACACACGACGGCGGCCGCGTGCGCTTCGGCCCGGATGGCTTGCTATACGTCACGATGGGTGACAACAGGGAGGCGAGCGATGCGCAGGATCTGGCCGCCTTCACGGGCAAGATCTTCCGTCTCAATGCCGACGGGACCACACCGCCCTCGAATCCCCTCGCCTCGCCGGTTTACTCCTACGGGCATCGCAACCCGCAAGGCATCGACTGGCACCCGGTGAGCGGCGACCTTTGGGCCACCGAGCATGGCGACATCGGCAACGACGAGGTGAACCGGATCGAGGCCGGCGGCAACTACGGCTGGCCGGTCATCGAGGGCAGCAGCGTGATGCCCGGCATGATGACGCCGGTGCTGTCCTTCTCGCCGTCGATTGCGCCCTCCGGTGCGTCGTTCTACGTCGGCCAGGCGATCCCCGGCTTCCGGAACGACCTCTTTTTCGCGACCCTGCGCGGCGAGCATCTGCACCGGGTTCGCTTCGACCCGGCCGACCCGAGTCGCGTGCACGCCGATGAACGACTGCTAGAGGGCCGCTTCGGCCGGCTCCGCGACGTCGTCACGGGTCCAGACGGGGCCCTCTATATCTGCACCAACAACCGCGACGGCCGCGGGAGCGTGGCCGTCGACGACGACCGCATCATCCGCCTGGTGCCCGCCGACTAACGACGCCAACCGCACCATCCTATCGCTCATGTGCCAGATCCGGAGCAGTCCGATCTTGGAACATACACAATCGTAAGTGACGCCGCGTTCGACAAGAATCCGTTCAAGTCATTGATATCTATGGACGATTACTCCATGGAGCACCCTGCGCCGGTCCTGGCATCGCCTGTGCTTTGTTGATGCCCGGAACGCAAGAATGAGCACCCACACAGAACGACGCACCGGACACGGTCGGCTGGAGTCAGAGCGGGGCGCGGCCCTCGTAACCGTGCTGATGATGCTGATGATCCTCTCGGCGCTGGGCACCGCGATGACGACCAGTGGCCAGACCGAGCTAATGGTGGCGCGGAATACCGTCTCGGCCGCCCAGTCCCATGCGGCCGCCGAATCGGGGCTCAACCATGCGGTGGAGCTGACGATCCCCAACCTTCAACAGTTCACGGCGAACGGGTTCCCCAGCGTCAGCGCGGCCGTGACCGGTCTCCTCGTGGGACCCGACGGCCTGACCGGTACGGCGGCGACGGATGCCGACAACGGGAGCCTCGAGGTACTTGGTATCCCGCGGCCGGCCGCGACGCTGGCCCTCGGGGCGGCCAACGGGGTCACCTACGAAGCGCGGGTGTTCGACGAGGACGATCCGGCTCGCGCGGGCACGACGCTCACCGCCGCCGACATCGCCCGCATCGGCGAAGACAACGACCCGACGACCGACGCCAACTCGACGGTGGTTATCCAGGCGATCGGCTACGCGCTGGACAACACAACGGTTACGCTCGAGGCGACGATGGCCAACGCCGCGGTGAATCTGCCGGCAGTCGCCGTCGGTGGCGACCTCGATATCTCGGGCAACCCGACGATCACCGGCACTCAGGGCGGCGTCCACGCAAACGACGACCTCGACATTTCGGGTAACCCCGACATCGACCAGGATGCCACGGCGTCCGATTCCTACACTGCTTCCGGCTCGCCGCCGATCGGTGGCCTCTCGGGCGGCGGGTACGGGACCCTCGCGATCCCGCCAGTGGCCGCCATCGACCACAAGCCGCTCGCCGATTTCATCCTGAACAGCACCGGGCAGATGACCGACCAGGTCGGCACCGTGATCTGTGACGCGTCCGCCGACAACAGCGCGTGTCAAACGGCCGGGTACGACTGGGAGTACAAGGGCATGGACGGTTGGGCCGCTCCGGCCAACGGGGAGACGGCGGGCACATATTACGTCGAGGGCGACGCCAACATCTCGGGCAACCACGGCTCGGCCGCCGACCCATGGGCGGTCACCATCATCGCCGAGGGGTCGATCGAGATAGGCGGTACCTCAGACATCACCCCCGATACACCGGAGCTGCTGTTCGTGACCGATGGCGATCTCAAGATCTCGGGCGGCCTGGACACCGACCTCACGGTCGAGGGCGCCATCCTGGTGCACGAGCAAATCCAGCTCTCGGGCAACCCGACGTTGTCCGGCCAGATCATCGTCGAGGATGCCGTGAACATCAGCACGCTGGTCACCACGAACACGATCTCCGGCAATGCCACCATCTCGTATAACGGCACGCTCGGCGGCGGCGGCGGCGCCGGGGTCTTTACGCTGAGCGCGTGGCGGGAGGTTCGATGACATCCCCAACTCGAGCGTAGCGTGGTCACGATGGCTTCACGATCAACGAGCTGCTGATGGTGGTGGCGGTCGCGGGGGTCATGGCCGGCATGTCGATACCCGCCATCGGCGGTGCGATGCGCGAATACGAGATGAACAGCTCCACACGACAGGTCGCCTCGGAGATCCGGGGGCGCGGTTTACCGCCGTCGCCAAGAACCGCACGATGCGTGTCCGGTTCAACTGCCCCGGGCCGGGCCAGTTCCGCGTCGTCGAGGTGACCGGCAACGCCGGCATCGACAACGACCAGAACCGCTGCTCCGAGGCGAACTATCCGTTTCCGGATCCGAATCCGGCCGCGGCGCCCAATGCCGATGGGCCGGTGATGTATCTCAACGACGCCGCTGCGTTGCGGAGCGGTCCAGGACATTCAGATCACGACGCGCGGTCGCGTAGCACCACTGACGGGATGCCCCGCGGCCTGTGCCGTCGGTGTGCCTCCCGCGAACATCGAGCTAGACAATGGACAAAAGAAAAAAAAGTCGCTCACGATCTCTGCCTCAGGCATCGTCACCATCCCCGTCTATGCCTACTGACGGGCGGTGTCGACGCCGTTCCGAGGCCGGCTTCTCCCTGGTGGAGGTGATGGTGGCGACGGTGGTGTTCCTCATCGGCTCGGTCGCCGTGGCGCAGCTGATGGCGGTTACGGCGCGGATGCATCTGGTGTCGCAGAACTCGACCGAGGCGACACGCTTCGTGCACCAGAAGTTTGACGAGCTGATGAAGCTGGACTTCGCGGCAGACGCATCGATTCAAGTCAACGCGAACGACACCTTGGCAGCGGACACGCCCAACTACTTCGACAACCCGGTGCCGGGACTCGTCACGCGTCGCTGGCGAGTGCAGGCCGGGCCAACGGGAACGACCCGGCTCGTCACCGTCCGCGTCATCGACGGCGTCGGCAGCATGGCCCAGCGGACGGTCGATCTGTCGACGATATTGCGCCAATGGTGAATCAGCAGACGGCCCGACACCTTTCGACACGGACGCTCGGCGCGCGGCTGCACGACCAGCGCGGCTTCACCTTCATGGAGCTGCTGATCGCGTCGGCCGTCAGCGTCGTCACGCTCGGTGTGGCGGTGCAGGTAGCGACGCAAGTGCAGCGCGGCTACACGGCCCAGCTCGACGCCTCGGCCGTCGAAGAGGAAGCCCGGTTCGCGCTCGACTGGATCGAGCGGACGTTGCGGTCGACGGGGAGCAATCCTTACGCCGTCACGGTGTCGAATTGCCCGGCGGCCGGCACTGCGTTCTTGCCGTTGCGCCTCGACCCGAACGCGAACGGCCTCGACGACGACCTGCGGATCAACGCCGACATCAACGAGCCGAACGGTCTGCTCGGGGGCGACGCCGGCGCCTGCACCGAAGCAGACGAGGACGTCACTATCGCGCACGACCCCGTGGCCAACACGATCACGCTGCGCGACAACAACATCGATCCGGCACCGGTCGTGATGACCGACACCACGATCAGCGCGTTGCTGTTCACGTATCTGGACGTCAATCGCGGCGTCACAGCGGACCCGGCCGCGGTTGCGTTCGTCGGGGTGTCGGTCACCGCCCAGGCGCAGGACATGAACGCGCAGACCAGTGCGTTCGACACGACAACGCTGACGTCCGAGGTTCGGCTCCGGTCACGGTAGCGGAGGAACAACGATGAGGATGGCGATACTCGCGGCGTCTGGGCTGATTGTCTCGTTGGGCGTCGCCGTCCCGCCGAGCCAGGCGCAATCGCTCGCCGAGCTGGCAAAAGTCGAGGCGGAGCGCCGGAAAGCGGTCAAGGCCAACGCGGCGGTGTTGACGAACGACGACCTCCGCCCGAGCACGTCATCGACCGAGGGCGAACTGTCGCCGTCTGGGATCACCGATGCGCCGACCGTGCCGACGGCGGTAGCGGTCGTGGCGGGCCCCGACGTCGCGGCCGAGCCCTCGACCGATGAGCCACATACCGGGGTTCCGGTGCAGGCTCGGGAAAAGCGAGGCGAGCAGTACTGGCGGGGTCGCGCTGCTGACTACGATGGCAGGTTGACGCGCTTGCGCAACGACGTCGCCGCGATCAGGGGCCGCGTCCGAGCCCTCGACGCCCAGATCGCGATTGCCGACGAAGGTGCTGACGCCGGACACCTGAGGCGGGAGCGCACCGAGGCAACCGCGACCCTGGAGCGCGTTCGGCAGAATCTGGCGTTTCTGCAGAAGGAGTTCGACGACTTCCAGGCGTTCGCCGCTCGCAAGGACGTCGACCCCGCCTGGCTGCGCTAGGGCGGACCACGGGTTTCGCGGGCCGTTAGCCCCCTCCACGTCGCGGACGACGGCCCCGTCATCCGACCGAGCCCCATTTCCCAGGTCCGGGCTGATCCGGTCCAACGAATCCGGCGCAGACTGTCTCATAACGGCACTGTGCGCGGTTCGACACACGAAATCGTAATCCCACGATGCCAGCCTCCATCGGTCTGTCATCGATATAACAACAACAAATACAAAGAGTTAGTGTCCGTTCTTCACCGGCCTCGCACCTGGCACGGCACGTGCTCTAGAAGCCCCCCGGAGACCAGCTGATATGAAGCGAGCCCATCGAAGTCGGCCGTCGCAAAGCGGCTTCACCATACTAGAGCTCCTGATGACCGTCGCCGTCTTCAGCACGATCGTCGCGATGGCCGCCGTAGGACTCAGCTCGGCGAGTCGCTACTTCAAGGGCACCGCCGGGTTACAGCAGGTCATGGGGCAGATGCGCATGGCGCGCGACCTCGCCATCAGCCAGCGCCGATCGATGGAGGTCCAGCTCATTGCACCGAACGAGATTCGGATCGTCCGTTGGGAGATCCCGAACGGCTTCACGACGGTGAACCAGTACTTCCTCGAGGGCAACGTAGAGTTCCACAAGTTCACGTCGGTCCCGGACACGCCGGATGGCTTTGGCGCGGGCCAGGCTGTCACGTTCGCGGGGCAGACAGTGCGATACATGTCGGACGGCAAGTTCGTCGACGCCGCCGGCGCGGCGCTGAGCGGTACCGTCTTCCTCGGTATTCAGGGCGAACCCAATACCCAGCGTGCCATGACGGTCTTCGGCGGTACTGGTCGCCTACGTGGCTATACCTGGAACGGCTATGTGTGGCAGGAGTAGCGCCATGAAGTTGACGAAACCGATATCAACGCACGGTCGGCGTCCCTCTGCGGCGCGAGTGCGCGACGAACCCGGCTTCATGCTGATGGAGACGCTGTTCTCCATGGCATTGATGTCGGTCGGCCTCCTCGCGATGGCCGCCGTGTTCTCTCGTGGCATGCTGAACATGCAGGGCGGCTCGAATCTACCCATCGCGAAGCAGAAGGCCGTCGAGGCGATCGAGAGCGTATTCACGTCGCGCGACACCCGCATCATCAACTGGACCGACGTGCGCAACAAGGCAGACAACGGGATCTTCCTCGATGGCGCCCAGCCGATCCGTGTGCCAGGCGCCGATGGCCTCGTCAACACCGACGACGACGGTCAGATCGTGCAGTTGATCCTGCCGGGACTGGACGAGCTCATCGGCACGGCCGACGACGAGGTCATCCCGATGAACGGCTTCACGCGCGAGATCGAGATCCTCGACATCAACGAAGTTCTCCGCGAGGTCCGCGTGACGGTCGAGTATCCCTACGGAGCCGGTACGCGCACATACGTCCTGTCGACGTACATGTCCTCTTATGCCTAGAACGGCAGTGGCCTGCATTATGACGACGACGCGCAGCACGATCCCCGACCGCCTAGAGCGTTTAGGCAGCAACACGGATGGGTTCAGCTTGATGGAGATGATGTTCTCGACCTTGCTGACGCTTGTGGTCCTGGCCACGAGTCTGGGCGGGCTCACCGATGGGCTCAGGATGCATGAGAACGCCAGCCTGTCGTCGGAGATGCACCACAACACGCGGAGCGCGATGAACGAACTGACGCGGGACTTCCTCCAGGCGGGTCAGGGCGTTCCGACCGGTGGGATCCCGATACCGAACGGCGCCGGTGCGACGGCGATCGTGAGACCCGGCCCTGGCTCGCTCCAATTCGACTCGTCCTGGGCGACGCTTCCCGCGGTCGCGAGTGGCAACGCGCTTGGACCAGACCTGCAAGGACGCCAGACCGACCTCGTTACGATCCTCTACGCTGACACCACGCTCGATCTCGACGCCTCGCCGCTGGCCGTGATCGCTGGAAACGGCGGATCGATGACGGTCGACGCCGGAACCGACATTACCCTGAGCGGCAACGCGCTGGCGCCCGGTGACCTCATCATGTTCTCCAATGCCATGGGGCACGCGCTCCAGATGATTACATCGGTGAGCGGCGGCCAGACGGTCAGCTTTGCCACGTCCGACTCGATGAACCTGAATCAACCCGGCGCGCCGGGTGGATCCATCACGCAGATCCAGGATGGTCCGTCGTCATATCCCCCAACGACGGCGACGCGAGTCCGAATGCTCACGTACTACATCGATGACACGGTCGCTGACTCTCCTCGGCTGATGCGTGTGCTCAACGACGGCACGCCACGGCCGATCGCGATGGAGATCGAGGACCTCCAGCTGACCTACGACCTCGTCGACGGATCGTCGAACCCCGCGGGCGTGGACGCCCCCGTGGCGCCGAACTCCGAGCATCAGATTCGGAAGGCCAACCTGTCGATCCAGGCGCGCTCGTATAAGGTGCATCAAATCACGAACCAGTACCAACGGCATCTGCTGACGAGCCAGGTGAGCCTGCGCAGCCTGTCCTTCTACGACCGCTATCAGTAGCGTGTGCGGATTACTGCTATGACTACACACAGCCGCCCCCGAGATACGACGTCCGCATACCGTGATGAAGCCGGCTTTGCGCTCATGACCACGCTGATGGTTCTCGTGCTGCTGTCTTCGCTGCTTGTTGGCTTCACGGCCATGGTGGCCTCCGAGACCCGACTCGGCGGCGTCGACGTCATGTCTGCGGATTCGTTCTATGCGGCGCACGCCGGCACAGAGAAGCTCACCTCGGATCTCGGAACGCTGTTTGCGGCGGACTTTTCGCCCAGCGGTGACGCGGTACGCGCGGTCGCCGACAACGCCCCGGACCTGGACGGAATCTCGTGGTTCGAGCCGGACGGTTCGGACGGCTACCGTGTCGATTTCCTGACGACAACCGGCGACCCCGCGACCGGCGACCCGGTGTCGGAGAACCGGACGATTACGTCTGGACCCTTTGCTGGCTTCATTGGACTGGTGACCGAATACACCGTGAGCGTCACCTCGCGCCTCTTTAACGGCGCAGAAAGCTCGCTTGAGCGTGTGCTGCAGACGGTGAGCATTCCGGTCTTCCAGTTCGGCTCGTTCTCCGAAACCGACCTCAGCTACTTCCCCGGTCCGTCGTTCACCGTTGGTGGCCGTATCCACACGAACGGCGATCTCTACCTGGCGGCTGTCGCCGGCGTCACGTTCCAGGACAAGATCACCGCGGCCGGCGAGGTCATCCGCACGCACATGTCGAACGGCTGGAACACGAGCAGCATCTTCAACGGACCGGTCAAAGTGGCGAAATCACCAGGCTCCTACCGTACCCTGCAACGCACGGAGGGCAGCCTCGTGGGCACGGTGGGCTCCAGTGTGAACGAGCCGACGTGGACCAATTTGTCGACCGGCACCTACAACTCCTACATCACAAACGAACGGACCGGCGCCAAGCGGCTCGACTTGCCGCTCGTGAGCTTGGGAGCGGAACCAATTGACCTGATACGCCGTCCACCCGTTGGAGAGGACCCCGCGGGCGCCATCTACCCGCAGCGCTACTTCGCCAAGGCGAGCGTACGCATCCTGCTCTCGGACACATCCACCGATATCACCTCGCTCCCGACGGTCACCCAGGCGGCACCGATCCGGCTTGACGCGCAAGTCGACCTGGGCGGTGACCCACTCAATCCGTGGCTCGGCTACGTCGTCGGTCCGAACAACCCGCCGCTGGCGGTGTCCTCGGCCGTCCCGGGTGATGGTTACCTAATGCCGGTCGACACCACCTCACTCGGTGGGTTCATCAAGATCGAGATCCAGAATGCGGCCGGGAACTTCTTCGACGTCACCGCGGAGGTCCTCGGCCTTGGCATCGCCGGCCGCAACCTGAACGCCGGGTGCGTCGAGCCGAACCCGAACGCCATCCTGCGGGTCCAGCGTCTCCGGTTCGACGGCAACCTGGCCCAACCCGGTGGAACCGGCTGCGGTGACGGCAGCACGGACGGCTATGACTACTGGCCCAACGTCCTCTATGACGCCCGGGAGGGGAATCTCCGGGACAACTTCGCCTATGGCCAGGCGACGATGCCGCTTGGGGGCGTCATGCACTACATCGAGCTGGACGTGAACAACCTGCGTCGGTGGCTCACGGGGTCGATCGGGGCCACAGGCACGACTGCGTTGGATCAGGACGGCTTCATCGTCTATTTCTCCGACCGCCGGGGGAACCGGGACGTCGCCGGCAACGAGACCGGAGAGTACGGCTTCGAGGATATCGTCAACCCGGCCAGTAGCAACGGGACACCGAATCTCGCGCTCGATACCGGCGAGGACATGAACGAGAACGGTAGTTTGGAGACCTACGGGCAGACGCCGATCGTGCCGGTAGGGGCACTGCCGCCGCTCGACGTCACGGCACTACCCACGACGTGCTCACGGTCAGCGAGGTGCGCACGAATCGAGCCATCCTGTTCCGCCGGGCGCTCAAGCTGACGAACGGGTCGCTCGGCAACCTTCCGATGCCAGGCCTTACCGTCGCCTCAGAGAACGCGGTCTATCTTCAAGGCGACTACAACGCCTCCGTCGGCGCGGGCGGGTTCGGAGAGCCGAACGCGGCGGCCTCGGTCGTGGCAGACGCGGTAACCCTCCTCTCGAACAACTGGAGCGACCTGTCGTCGCTGAACTCCCCCCACCAGCCACTGGGCCGCGTTGCGTCGACCACGTGGTACCGTGTGGCCCTCGTCGGTGGGAAGGGGCCGGCGTTTCCTCGCCCGGGAAACGTGAGCGGCGACTTCGGCACGTATGGGACCGACGGGGGCGTGATCAATTTCCTTCGCTACCTTGAGCGATGGACAGGCGCGACGGCCAACTACAGTGGGGCAATCGTCAGCTTCTTCTATCACCGGCAGGCCACCGGGACCTATAAGTGCTGCCGCAATGTCTATGACCCTCCGACTCGCGCCTACGGCTTCGACGTCGATTTCCTCGACCCCACGCTTCTCCCCCCCGGGACGCCGATGTTTCGCGACGTCAACGTGATGGGCTTCACGCACAAGATCCTGCCGGGCATGTAGCGAGCGAGCGGCGACAGAGGGCGTCGTCTCGCTACAACCCTAGCTGCGCCGCCATGTCGTCGAAGTCGGTCGCGACGACGTCGAAGTCCGGGTCGGGTGTGAGATCGCGTTCCACATCCGGCGCGAACTCCGTCGGCCGCGGCACATAGGCGGTACGGAACCCGACCTTCGACGACGCACGCAGATCCCCCTTGTGCGCGGCCACCATCATCACCTGTGCCGGCGCCAACCCCAGTAGATCGGCTGCGGTCAGATAGGCCTTCGGGTCGGGCTTGTAGGCGCGAGCCAGCTCGGCAGAGAGCACGGCGTCCCATGGCAGCCCGGCGTTCTTCGCCATGTTAACCAGCAGCGCGATGTTGCCGTTCGACAGGCTCGCCAGCACGTAACGCTTGCGCAGGCGCGTCAGGCCTCGCACGGTGTCGGGCCAGGGGGTGAGGCGATGCCAGGCGAAGTTGAGCTCGACGAGCTCGTCCTCGGTCAGTCCCGTCAGCCCGAACTGCGGCACCAGCTCGTCGAGAATCATGCGGTGGAGATCGTCGATCTTGGTCCACGGAAGCTCGCCGCGACGGACGCGGCCCATGGCCGGGCCATAACCCCCGCGCCAGGCATCGGCGAAGGCCGCCCAGTCCGCGTCGATCCCTTTGCGCCGGCCGACCGCTTCGCCTTCGCGCGTGATACTCGTCCGCCAATCGACCACGGTGCCGAAGACATCGAAGGTCATCGCCCGGACGCCGCGGACACGGCCGCTCAGCGTCTGGCGCAACCCCCGCCCCTTCACCGGCGCTGGTCGGGCGAACGCCGCCGTGACGAACGCCGCCGAACCGAGCTGCAAGAAGTCACGCCGCCGCAGGTCACGCGTGGTGTTTGCCATGAGGCCTCCGTCTTGGACTGGGACAGCGTATCGTTCGCGTAGCTGGTTGTCCATGCGCGCTTCGAGCGAGCCTCCCGGCCGCTGGCCTCTGCCGCCGGTCCTACTCCGTGACGACGATCGTCCCGTTGAGGCTGCTGTTCTGGGCGTTGATGTGGTCATGGAACGCGCAGGTCTCGACCGTGGTGAAGTTTCCTGTCTCACGCATCTCACCGGGTCGCAGGTACCCGACCTGATTGATCTGCGGACAGTGCTCGTGCGTCGGATGATCGTCGGACGACATCTCGTGGTCGACCCCGTCGTTGTTGACGAAGAGCACTCGTTCGCCGAGCCGAATGGTGACGGAGATCGGGTCGACCCCTGCCGCCGTGACCGTGATGACGTTCGTGTTCGTCCCGGGCCCTGATATTGGTCTTGGTCCCGCGTCGCTCGGTTCGGTCGGCGTTCGGCCGCACGCGACGGCGAAGACGACCAGCCCGACCACCACCGCTACCTGGGCCGCCCGCATGCGATCAAGCCTTCCTGCCCCCCGCGTGATGTCTCGCATGGTCCACGTCCCACACTATCCCACCAGCGGTCCGGTCGCAGGGGTTGGGGTAAGATCCGTGATCACGATGTGGGTGCTTGCCGTCGTCAAGGACGCCAAGACGGATTCCCCTGGGAACGCGCCGTCGGCGACCAGTAACGCGAGCGTCGACCAGGAGCTGGTCCGCGAGGTCGCCGACGGGAACGCAGCGGCGTTCACTGCCCTGTACGACACCCACGTGCGCACCGTCTTTTCCCTGGCCGTACGCATCGTCAACGACCAGGCCGAGGCGGAGGAGGTCGCCCAGGACGTGTTCTCCCAGGCGTGGCGGCAGGCGGCGCGCTACGAGGCTGCACGCGCGTCGGTCGCCCGGTGGCTCCTGATGATGGCCCGGAGCAGGGCGATCGACCGGGTACGGGCGCGGGGAGCGCGACCGGACGCCGCGTCGCCGGCGCACGACGGCGCCGGTGCGCGACTCCCGGACCCCGCCCGCGGACAGGACGTCGCGGTCCAGAGCAGCGAGGAGGCGGCGAGGCTCCGGGCGGCGCTGGCTGATCTCCCCTTCCTGCAACGGGTGGCGATCGAGCTCGCATACTTCGACGGCCTGTCTCAATCGCAGATCGCCGACCGCCTGGAACAACCGCTCGGTACGGTCAAGACGCGGATCCGCGCCGGCCTGATGAAGCTGCGCGTGGCGCTCGAGGACATCAACTCATGATCGAACCGACGCACGAGCCGTTCGACGGCCTCGCCAGTCTCTACGCCCTCGGCGCTTTGACCGAGCGCGAGCGCGCAACGTTCGAGGAGCACCTCGAGGTGTGCCGCACCTGCGTCGACGACGTAATGTCGCTGCTGCCCGTCACGCATCGTCTGGCGGCTGCCGCGCCGTTACGGGAGCCGCGCGCCGACCTCCGGACACGCGTCATCCAAGCCGTCACGGGATCACCCCCACAGACAAGCGCCGGCGACGCGGCCTTGCCGGTGGCCGCACCGGCATCGGCATCGGCAATGGACCGACCGGCGCCCCCCCGTCGCACGGGTGGCGCCGCGCGGCTGCTGTTCCGCCTCGCTGCCGCCGCGCTTCTTGTCGTTGCCGTCGGCCTCGGAGGGTTCGCCGCGCAACAGTTCAACCTGGCCTGCGCACTACAGGAAAACCTCGACGGCGCCAACCGGCGCGCCACAATCGCCGAGCTCGAGGTATCGACCGCGCAGCGGGCCGCCGCGGAATCGCGACAGCGGGCGGCCATTCTCGCGGCGCCCGACGCACTCACCATCGGGCTGGCGGGTCAGCCTGCCGCGCCCGACGCCGTAGCGCGCGTCTTCTGGAGTGCGACACAGGGCGTGGTGTTCACCGCCGCGGGGCTCCCCGCCCTGCCGGCCGGGCGCGTGTACCAGCTGTGGTTCGTCCCCAACGCGAGCCCTGTCAGCGCCGGTCTGCTCACGATCGACGACGGGGGGCGCGTCGCGGCGAGCGTCACGAGACCGGACGATGTCACCGTGCCTGTCCCGATAGCGGTCACGCTCGAACCCGAGGGTGGCGTCGAGTCGCCCACCGGCGAGGTCTATCTTCTCGGTCGCCCCTCCGGTTAGAACCCGCGGCTTCCTCCGACCACGCTCACGAATGTAAGTCAGCGCACGGGATCGTTCGCGCGGCGTAAAGCCGGTGGGGTGCCCCTGGAGACCCATATCAGCTAACCCAATTGGACGCATAGGTTTAGTGGTGTGGTGTCGACGACACGCGCGGGCATGCACCTTGCGACAATCTCCATAGCAGCCCGCAGTCGAGGACGACGATGGCAGACTCCAGCGCTGGCAAGCCTGACGAGACGCACCGCATCGCCTGGCCGGAGGACAACGGCGACGCGGTGCGACCGGACGCCGTGGAGTCTGGTGTCTCGGTTCCCGGTGCCGACCGCGCACGCCGCGATGCAGACGTGGTGAGCGTGGCCGACGCCATCAGTGGTCATGGTCCGACCCGAGACCACACCGTCGAACGCCCACGTGCGCGACGGTCTGCGGGGCCGACTGACGTCGGCCCGGCCTCACCGCCGGGAGGCTCCCGATGGTTCGTGGCGCTGCTCGCAGTCGTGGCGACGGTACTCGTCGACCCGAGTACGATCTGGTCCCCACAAGCGGCTGGCTCTCCCGTTGACCCGCCACCCGCCGAAACGCAGCAGGAGCCAGCGGCGCCGGGCGGGACACTCATCGTCCGCTCGACGCCGGATGCGGCACGCGTCATCGTGGATGGCCACGATCGAGGCGTGACACCCCTCGACATCGCCGATATCTCCGCAGGGAGCCATCACATCGTCCTGGAAGGCGCGGGAGGGCGCGTCGACCGCACGGTGGTGGTGCGCGACAGGCAGACGACGGCCGTCATCGAGGCGCTGATCCACGGCTGGATCGCGGTGTTCTCCCGCGTCCGACTCGATATCTACCGGCACGGGCGGCTCCTCGGCTCCACCGAGGACGGCCACGTGATGATCGAGCCAGGCCGTCACGAGCTCGAGCTGGTCAACGACCGGCTCGGCTTCCGCGCGGTGCACGTGCTGGAGGTCGAGCCCGGCGCGGTCACGGCCTACACCGTCCCTCTGCCGACTGGACTCGTTCGGATCCTCGGCGCGGCAGGCACCCAGGTGTGGGTCGATGGCGAGCGCCTCGGGGTGACCCCGTTGGCCCCCGCGCGCGTGCCGATAGGGACGCGCGCGTTCCGATTGCAGTTCCCGGACGCGCGTGAAGCCACCGCACGGGTCAACGTCACGGTGGGCGACCCGGCGACGCTGATGATCGATCGCGCGACCACGCTCCGCACCGGGCCAGCTACGGCAGCGCTGAAAGCTTTCCCGCCTGGAAGTGGAGGTTGATCAGGGCGCGGTTCACGAGGTGCTCACCCGCCCCCAACTCGACGATCGTCGAGCTGTCAGCCCCATACCCACCCTCGACCGCCGCTCGGATGGTCGGGAAGTATCCCACGTGCCCGTTGGCATACCCGACGAACAACGTGTGACGGACCGTGCTTTGCTGCTTGAGCCGCAGCCCATGCTCGACGAAGAACTCGCCGGGGAACATCGCGATCGCGACCGACGGACCGAACAGCAGCGTCGCGATTTCAGCGTCGCGCTCCCGTTCGAACCGCGCGATGGCATCCACACCGACCCCCGCCTGCACGCGCGCATCGCCGGTGTCCCAGCGAGTCCCGAGCGGCACGACGTCGCGGTGGAGGGACACCCACGGCGTGTCCTCGTAGCCTGTCACGTCGGTGCGCACGCGCACGACTTCGCGGGCGAGCGCCTCGCCCATCCGCTGCGCCTCCTCGAACGCACCCTCCGCTGGCGGCGTCTTGTCCCAGAACGGGTTGATGTCGCCGGCCGCGCCCTGCAGAAACATGGTCTGCCCGCCGACCAGTCGATCCACCATCGCCAGGAGGGACCCCGGGTAGTCGGCGGAGAGCTGGAGATTCTCTGGACCGAGCACGACCGGATGACAGGCGAAATTGACCAGGGTCGCGATCGGCACACCGGCGAGCGAATCGAACGCCAGCACCCCGATGGCGTGATCGACCGGATTCGTCGGGCGCCGGTCGCGATTCGACCACCGCATCTCGACCGTGCCGTCCGGCAGCACGCGACGCCGGTTGTGTCCCTCCTCGAGCCGGCCCCACCCGGCCGCAAGCTTCGCTGGTGTCCGGTTCGTATCGGCCTCGACGACCGCGCCGGCGATGGCCTGCACCAACTCATCGGTATACGGCAACCCGGCGCTCTGGCCGTCCGCGACGAGCGCGCCGGGTTGCCCGGCGCTCTGGCCGTCCGCGGCGAGCGCGGGTCCGGAATGCGTGTGCGACGCCGTGATCAGGACGTCATCCAGGCCGATGGCGTCGGCCACCGCCGCACGCACGCGCGACGTCACCTCCGTGTCGATATAGCCGAGGTCCAGCGTGACGAGCGCAACCTTGGTCCGCCCGTCGAACGCGACCAGCGCCCGCGCCATGAGTGCGTCGTGCACACCGCTGGACGTCTGGACACCGCGTGCGCCGTAGCCGTACATCCGGCCGCCGGGGGTGGGCGTGATATCCGCGGTCGCGGTCCCGACCTCGAGCTGAGCCTCTGCCGACGCGGCAACGAGGAAGATTGCGGAGAGACACAGACTCGCGTAGCGATGGACCCTCATCGGTCTTAGGGCTTAGGGCTTAGGGCTTAGGGCTTGGGATTGTCCCAAGACCTGTTGATTTTCTGATGTAAGAGCGGCGGCTTCTTCACCCTTCGTGTGGTACGGAGGGGGTAACCAACCAAGAAGGAGCCACCGCCATGACGAAGCATGCCAGGAAGTCACGGAACCCCGAGGGGGATCGGAAGGAAGCCGCTTGATCACGCCGACCGCTGATCCACAACTATTGACAATATCTCTAGGGACCATAAGCCATGAGCCTTAGGCCCTGAGCCCTGAGCCTGGAGCATTCGGAACGTCTCGCTACCGCTCTGCGCCCAGGCTCAACAGATTCGCGAGCAGCTCGTAGGCGCCAGTGGTGCCGACGGGGAGCTGCCGCCACAACCCCAGCCCGACATAGAGCCACCGGCCGTCACCCGACCGCGCTTCGACGAGGGCGCCGCGCTTGACGCCGGGGTTGAACTCGAACGAGTCCTCGAGCTCGACCAGGTCGACATACGCCTCGTCCCGCTCCGACAGAAAATACAGGCTATATCCGAGTTTCTCAAAGGGCGTAAGTACCTGATATCCCTGTCGGTTCCTCTCAGGGATCGGTGCAGCTTTGGCCGGTTCCATGGCTAATAAGTCAAGCATTGTCATCGACTTACGTGGCTGGAGAACACCGTCTGTATCTGGAGAGGAACTGCAGGCTCTCGGAAAGTCCGGCCCACGGTACACGGCGGAAATCGCGAGGGGCCTGCCAGTGCCAAGGGGCTGAACAGTCAGCGAGGGTTCGGCCCAGCGGTAAAACGTCGGCGAAAGTCCAGGCCGCGTTCCACGAGTGTTCATGGTTCGTCGCCCTGTAAATGCCAGCGCCTCAGCACCTTGAGGTGGGACCGGCTGCCGTCGAGCAGGCCCCCCACCAAAAGCGGGGCCCGCGCAGGCGGCCGTCGACTGAGCGATAGACGACTTCACCGCTGATTCGCGGGCACGAACACATCCGCAGCCTCTTTCCACGGCGTGGCTGACCTGCTGGGGGCTGAATCGTGCACACATTTGTGTGAGGAACCTCCCTGTCTTTCCTGGGTAAATCGAGCGTTCGGCCTGCACAGGTCGGCCGCTTCGATGTGAACATAGTCATTCACGGGTCGACTGCAGTCCGAGGACGCGGCGATCTTGTCGCATACGGATGGGCCCTGTGGAAGCTGCCGGCGCCGTGGACGCACAGAACGCGCCCACCGCACCTCGGAAAACGCTGCGCGTTTTCCACGAGCTTCCACAGGGCCTTTCCCATCAAATCATCCACGGAAAACCCAGAAAAATCCCGAAAGGCCCCAAAATAGCGTTGGGAAACCCGGATAGACCCAAAATACAGCCCACGCTCTTGTACCCACCCGTCCCATGTCGAGGCATCGACGCGGTTGGGCCACGCGAACACCACGTGATCGTTGGACAGGATACGCATCACGGCCGCTTCGTCGGTCACACGATCGCGACCGACGCGCGCCGGGTACGGTCCGTATTGCTCGGCGTTGAACTCGAACTTGTTGTATTGCACGATGGCGGTGCCGCCGGCGGCGACATAGTCCAGCAACCGGCCGTTGTTGGCCCGCAGATCCGCGCGGCGCTCGTACGCGCGGACGCCGGTCACGATGACATCGAACCGTGACAGGTCGCCCCAGGCCAGGTCGTCGGCCTCGAGGAACTCCAGACGGGCGCCGAGCTGATCGATGGCGGGCGGCACGGCGTCGCCGACACCGGTGATATAGCCAACGGAGAGATTCGGAGCGATCGCCACGTCGAGCACCTTGATCGTCGCCGTCGCCGCGCGGGCGAGATGGCGCCGACCCGTATGCGGATACTCGATGACCTGATATCCCTGGTCGAAGCTCGCGTCGGGCGTCGTGACCACCGCGCGGATCTCATATTCGCCGACCGGCGCGCCGCCGGGTGAGACGCTAAACCGCACGGTGCGGGATTCATCCTCGCGTGTGAACGCCAGGCGCGTGGGACCCGGCTCCATGCGCCACCCGGATGGCAGCGTCAGCGCCAGCTCGGCATCACCGCCCTCCGGGCTGGTATTGGTGACCGTGACGCGGACCTCCCGATCGTCGGCCGACTCGCTCGGGATGATCGCGATGTCGGGAGTCAGCTCGACGGCGAAGCGGGGCACCACCTGGATTGGCATGCGCTTCTCGCCCGTGAAGATGTCGTCCGCGTAACGGAACTCGATCGGACGCTCCACGGTGACGCGGCCGCCCGCGAGCTCGACCTCGAACGTGGCACGAAACGGCGTCGGTCTGAACGGTGCGCCGAACGGCACGCCGGCGTCGAAGGCATACCGCGCCGACCCGGGCACATGGCTCCAGTGGATGCCGGTGAGCTGCGCCTCGTGCGGAATCTGCACGTCGGCGGAACAGGAGTAGACGGCGCCGGCCGCGAGCACGCCCTCCCTGCACGTGGTCGTTCCGCGGTCGAAGCCAGCGAGACGCACGTCGTGCACGACGATATCCGCGTCGCCACGATTGGCCACCAGCGCTGAGAGGACCACCGGTTGACCCGGCGTCACCAGTCCGTCATCCACCAGCGCCTCGATGCGTAGGCCGTGCGCCAGGTACGCGGCCTGCTCGAACTGGCGCTCCTTCGTCGCGAGACGAAAATCGATCTCCCAGCGCGCCGTCTCCGGCACGGCGAGTCCATCGAGTGTGCCGCGAAGGTCGCGCACCGCGGTCAGACCCGACAGTAGCGCCGAGCGAACAGCCGTGGTACCCCCCGTGTCGAATGCACCCAACGCGACGTCGGCGTGACGAGCAACCGCAGCCAGACCCATGGTGAGGTCACGCGCGGCGCCGAGCCCGCGGCGCTGACGAATCCCGCGAGGCCCTCGATCGAGGTGTCGACGCCCTCGAACAGCGAGTGCTCGTCGGCATCCGCCTGGCCGGAGATCGTTGTCTGGTCCAGTCGATAGCGGGACATGGCACGACCCGGGAGCGTGAGCAGCGCCGACGTCCCCTGACATTTGTGCATGCTGCGCGCGTGGCTGCCGATCTCGCTGTAGGTGCGTCCGAGGAGCGGATCATAGATGTCGAGATCCACCGACGCACCCGGGCCTGTCGGCTCCGGCGGTTGGAACTGCGGCGGCCGCCCACCACCCGGACGCGACGCAGCCTGCAGGGCGCCGGCCATCCAGAACGGGAAGCCGTCCAGGAAGTAGAGCTTCTTGACTTGCCAGGGACGCAGCCCCTCTGCGATCTGCTCGGGATACCGCTGCGGGTCGGCCGCCGCGTGGTAGGCCTCGCGGGCGAGCACGGCCGATGCCTGATGATGTTGCCCGCCACCGCGGCCGTCGGGACTCAATCCGGCGATGACGTCAGGCCGCACGGTGCGGACGGTCCGTACGAAATCGCCGAGAATCTCCTCCCGATTCCATTTCTCGAACGTCTCCTCGATGCTAAACGAGTAGCCGAAGTCAACGGCCCGCGTGAAATACTGCTCGGCCCCGTCGAGACGGTGCGCCGCCAGCAACTCCTCGGTCCGCAACACGGCCAGACCGTCGAACAGCTCGGCACCGATCTCGTTCTGCCCGCCGTCCCCACGGGTCGCGGTCAGCAGCACGGTCCGATGGCCCTGGCCCTTGGCGAGCAACGCCAGCAGCGCGTTGTTCTCGTCGTCGGGATGCGCCGTCGCCATCATGAACGTGCCCGCGCTGTTCAGTTGCCGCAGCACCAGGCCCAGCTCGACGCGCGCAGCGTCAGCCTCAAGCGCCTGCGCGCGGAGGGGTGCGCCCCACTGCGATCCATCGCTGGCGACCGTCATCACGAGGGTCAGCGCGGCCGCGACAGTAGACGCTAAGCGCCGTGCTTGCATGGTTTTCGGAGTATACATCGGGAGCCCTGAGCCTTAAGCCCTGAGCCTTGAGCCTTGAGCCGCGGGGCAAGAGCGGAAGCCGCCTGGCTCACGACCGACCGGCCGACGCCGGCTGGCCGGACCTGACTGGCGACGCTCTCCCGAGGATCTCCTCGTAGAACGCCTCGTAGCGTGGGACGATTTCCTCGGCGCAGAAACGCTCGCGGACGGTGCGCCAGCCGGCGCCGGCAACGCGCTGGTGGAGCTCCGCATCAGACAGCAACCTGATCGCGCTGTCGGCCATGCCGGTAACGTCGTCCGAAGCGTGGAGGAAGCCCGAGACGCCGTGTTCGATGACCTCGGGCAATCCGCCCACGGCTGATGCGATGACCGGGACCTCACACGCCATCGCTTCAAGCGCCGCCAAACCAAAGCTCTCCTGCGCCGAGGGCAGGAGAAACAGGTCGGCGATGGAGAGCAGCGGGACGACGAGCTCCTGCTCGCCCAGTGGCTCCACGTGGCTCGACAGCCCCTGCTCTCGGGCGATCCGGCAGACGTGGGGAAGCTCCGGACCGTCGCCAACGAGCAGCAACCGCGCACCCATGCGCTCGCGCACGCGCCGGAAGATCTCGACGACGGCCCGCGCCTGCTTCACCGGTCTGAAGTTGGACACGTGGATCAGGAGCTTGGTGTCGGGGTCGCCGCCGCAATACCTCGCGCGCAGCGCGTCGTCCGGGACACGGCGGTGATAGTGGCAGTCCAGGAAATTGGGGATGACCCTGATATCGGCATGGACCGGCAGCTCGCGGTAGGTATCCTGGCGCAGGCTTTCGGACACCGCCGTCACACCGTCTGATTGATCGATGCAGAACGCGGCGGTTTCGGAGTACGAGGCGTCGCTCCCGATGAGCGTGACATCAGTCCCGTGCAGCGTCGTGATGACCCGTGGCACCCGCGCGTCGTCAGATGCCGCCAGGATACGCGCGGCCAGATACGCGGCGGCGGCGTGCGGGATCGCGTAGTGTGCGTGGATGACGTCGAGCTGGAAGTCCCGACACACCTCGACGATCTTGTTGGCCAGCGACAGCAGATACTGTGGCTCGCGGAACAGCGGGTATCCGGGGGTTTGCACCGCGTGAAACGCCAGGCCGGCTTGAAAGTCGCCGAGCCGGAAGGGCGGCTCGCTGCTGAGGAGCCGCACCTCGTGGCCGCGTGCGGCGAGCACCTTGGCCAGCTCCGTCGCGACGATTCCGCTTCCCCCCACCGACGCGTAGCAGACGATGCCGACGTTCACGAGCCCGTGTCTCCCGCCGGCTCGTCCCTGTCCATCTGCATGGTTGACCCTCGCCTCCTATGAGACGCCCGCTCGACGCCGACCGCTTACCGCGGCCCCGGGGGCGCCGACGCCGACCGCTTACCGCGGCCCTATGAGACGCCCGCTCGACGCCGACCGCTCGCTACCGCCCGAACCCGAACAGCTCGTCACCGGCGGCTGGCTCGTCCCGATGACCGCGCAGCAAGACACGGGCCGCGAGAAAGCTCGTGGCCAAACCGTTCCCACCGCCACCGAGCGCGAAGAGGTGGTGCGGGAAGTGCCGATGGGGCCCGATGAGAGGAAGCCCGTCGGGCGTCGCCACCACCTCGCCGTGCCAGGCGTAGTCGGGTTGGAGGCCGGAGATGGACGGATAGAGCGTGGACAGCTCGTACATCAGCTGCCCCGTCCGTTGGACGAGCGCGGCATCCCTCCGGCGCGGCGGTGGTGGCGCCTGGTCCGCGCCGCCGAACACGATGCGATGATCGCGCGTCCAGCGAAGATAGTGCCGTGGCTCGTCCGTATCCCACATCATCGCGGTTCGCCGTCCGAGCGCGGCGCGCATCCGAGCGCCCAACGGCGGTGTCGCAACGGCGTAGGTGTGGGTGGAGCGGAGATGTCGCGCGAGCGGTGTGAACAGCGGCGTGGCACCGCGGGTCGCAACGATGACGCGCGCGGCGCGCACTGTGCCGCCGGCGTCGGTTGTCAGCGCGAGCCCGGCGCGTTCGACGCGAACGCGGGTCACCGCCGACCGCTCGCACACCACGGCCCCCCGCCGGACCGCCGCCGCCGCCAGACCGAGACACGCCCGGTACGGATCGAGCTGGCCGTTGCCACGGGTCCGGATGCCGCCGCTGGTGTCCACGGCCGCGATGTGCTGGAGCTGTGCCGGGGCGAGCCAGGTCGCCGCGAGCCCGGCGGCGCGGCGCGCACCGAGCTCCCGACGAAGTGCTCGCACGTGCTCGCGCGCGCGAGTGAAGTAGATCGCGTCCTGCGCTTCGAGCTGACATCGAACGCGCAGACGTCGCATGGTTGAGGCGCCGTCGAGCATGGCACGCCGCATCATCTGCCAGACCCGTCGCGCGAACCGCCGCCCGTATCGCGTTTCGAGCGGATGGAAGTCGAGGTCGGGTTCCTGTCGGAGAAGCCCGGCACCCGCACCCGAGCCAGCCTGACCGACGGCGCCGGCCTCGAAGAGCGTGACCGGGACCCCGGCCGCCGCAAAGACATACGCCGTGGCACAGCCGGTGAGCCCTCCTCCGATGATGGCAACCTCGACTGCCCTATCTCTACGGCAGCGTGGATAGCTCGGCCGGCGGGTCCTCGGGAGCTGGGCGAGCCAGAGGGGCGCGCCATAGCGCGTGGGGCTCATTGGGGGGCCCATTCTACACGGTGAACCGAGGCCGGCCGCCGGCCGACCAGCACGCGCAGCCTGGCCTGTCGGCCGTGTCACGACGATACGTTAGACAACCGGGCAACCCACGGAATCGTCGTTATTGTCCTTTTATCGCTCTTATTGTCGTGACTTGAACCAGGAATGTAAGTAGGTGTGCCGATTCGGTACAAACACCTGGCGCGCGGGAGCCATACGCCAGCGGCAAGGCCAAACCTAACACACTGAAACAAATAGGCTTAGACTCCATCGTTGAGGATGGCAACCAGATTGCTCATTCGGGACCGGAGGCATATCCGTGAGCAAGGCGTTCGTGATCTGCCCCGCGTGCAAAACTAAGACACGCGCAGGGCATACTGAGTGCCCGCGCTGCGAAGTAACGCTGCCGAAAGCGCCAGCGTCGCGAGAGGTGAAGTCCTGGGCGGTCATCGGCAGTCAGTTGCGGCCGATGGACCTGGGGCTGGCCCTTTCGGGCATCGTGTTTCTCTTTGTGATTGCACGGAGCGCGTTCGCACCCGCTCCACCACCGCCAAAGCCTCTTCCGGAGTACTCGAGCTTGAGCGAGATGGCCCGTCTCGAAGCGACCGGACCTGTACCGGAGCGCGCCGCTGGCGTCTCCGCGGGGACCGTGGACACTGTGTCGCCTGAACCGACGACCGCCGGCCGCCAGTGGATGCGTGCAGGCGCTTTCGCGGAAGCGGTGGAGCATTTCGAGCGCGCCGTCGCTGACCGCCCCGAGGACCCGCGCACCCGTCATGAGCTGGCCATGGTGCTCGTCGAGCTCGAGCGACCTCGAGACGCCCTCCGACACCTGGAGGCTGCAGTGCGTCTGGATGGCACCGACTGGGGTTATCTCACTGATTTCGCCAACGTGCTGGCTGATCTTGGCTTGTGGGACCGGGCCGTTGGGGAATACCGCGACGCCGCGCGGATCCAGCCCGAGGACCCGGGCAGCCTGGCGCGTCTGGGGCGGGCGCTCTCGGAGAGTGGAGACCCGCTGTCAGCCGTCGAGGTGCTGATCCGCGCGACCAAAATGGGCCCAGAGGACCCTGACCTCTTTCTCACGCTCGGACGGAGCTACGACGCACTGGGGCGCCAAGCTGACGCCGCAGCGGCATACCGGCGGTACATCGCGCTCGCTCCAGGAGGCTCTTCGGCGGACAAGGCCCGGACCCGGATCGCAGGCGCCCAGGGCACCCCGAAGGCCCCGGTTGAGGCCTCGCGGCAAGGACAGGTCGTCGGGCCATATACACGGGCTGCTGAGGTAAACTAAGTAGTTAGGGAAGTAGCCTTTAGGAGACGACCGATGAGACGCGCTCCCCACGTTCTCTTCGTCTCGGCCGCGACTGCCGCCTTCAGCTTTCACGCGACAGCCGGGATGGCGCAACCGTCGCTGGCCGATGTGGCTCGGCAAGAAAAAGAGCGCCGAGCGGGCATCACCGAGGCCGAAAAGGCCAAGGTCTATACCAACGACGACCTGCGCGCCGGCGGGCGTTTGACGACAGGGTCGTCGCGGCCAGCGGCGACGACACAACCCGACGGTCCGGACGGCACCGAGGCACCGGCCCCAGACCCCGACATGGTGCCGAGTCCGACCACGGCCCCGTCCGAGGAGGGCGTCGGCGGTCCCCGGGACGAGGAGTACTGGCGCACGCGAATCGCCTCGACTCGCGAGGCGAAGGACCGCGCCGAGCTGATGGCCGCGGCGCTTCAGAACCGTGTCGATGGGTTGTGGGCCGAGTTCACGGCTGTCGACGATCCGAGCCAGCGGACGCTGGTGGAGCAACAGCGTCAGCAGGCGTTGGCCGAGCTCGACAACGTGCAGGCGCAGGTCGAGACCCTCGACCAGGAAGTTGGCAACATCCGGGAGGAGGCGCGGCGCGCCGGTGTACCGGCGGGTTGGTTGCGGTAGCCGCGACGGCCGGTGAGAGAACGATGGTGACCAGGTGGCGCGCGAGCGTGTCCAGCGACAGGGGGTTCACCCTCATCGAGACGCTGATGGTGGTGGCCATCGGCCTCATCCTGATGGCCGTGACCACCGTGAGCGTCGACCGGGTCGTCGAGACGACGCGGGGCGACAGCGCGCTGTACTCGGTGATGTCCGAGCTCCGCAAGGCGCGTGATATGGCGATGAACCGGCGCCGGTCCATCCAGGTGCAGTTCGTCAGCCCAAACGAGATCCGCATGACCCGCTTCGAGATCCCGACGGGCACGACCACGCTCGACGGGGCGTTCCTCGAAGGCCACGTCCAGTTTCTGATGTACCCCGGTGTCTCGGACACGCCCGACGGGTTCGGGAATAACGATGCGGTCGACTTCGGCGGATTCGATCCCTTGTTCATCGCGGACGGCACGATGGTGGACACATCGGGCGCGACGCTGAGCGGGACCGTCTTTCTCGCCATCCCCGACGAGCCGGGGTCGGTGCGTGCCGTGACTGTTTTTGGCGGCACCGGCCAGGTCCGCGGCTATACGTATGACTGGCCCACGTCGCAGTGGGTCGAGCAATAGTAGTTGATGACGAGGACGAGGACGAGGACGTCCGAGCGCGGGTTCACACTCATCGAGACGGTGTTCGCGCTGGCGATCATGGCCGGTGGCCTGCTGTCGCTCGCTGCGGTGTTCTCCTACGGCCTGCTCCACCTCAATACCGGCACCTCGCTGTTGACGGCGAAGGAGAAGGCGATCGAGAGCGTGTTTATGTCACGGGACACTTTGGTCATCAACTGGGACCAAGTCCGCAACCAGGCCGGCGGCGGGATTTTTCTCGACGGTCCGCGCGACGTCCGTGAGCCGGGCGCGGACGGCCTGGTGAACACAAACGATGACGGCGCGATCGAGAGTGTCGTGCTCCCCGGTCTGGATGGCACGGTCGGCACCGCCGACGACGAGGTGGAGCCACTCGATGGATTTACGCGAGAGATCGTGATCACGGACCTCAATGCCAATCTTCGCGAGATCCGCGTCACGATCACCTACCCGTTCGGCCAAGGAAGCCGCGAGTTCGTCCTGACGACGTACATTTCGGCGTTCGCCTGAGGAGCCCCTGGTGTTTGCGCAAGATTTGCGGCGCCCGCTCACCGGCCAGCACGGCTTCTCGATGGTCGAGCTGCTGATCGGCATGTCGATCACACTCGTGGTGCTGGCGACGACGCTCGGTGCGTTGACCGACGGCATCAAGATGGGCGATACGGCCAAGCTCCTCACGCAGATGCAACACAACGCGCGGTCGGGACTCAACCTCCTGACCCGCGACCTGATGCAAACGGGGCAGGGGATTCCCAAGGGCGGCATCACGATTCCGTCGGGGGCCGGTGCGAGCGTGATCACGCGCCCCGGCCCGGGCAGCCTCACGTACCCCGCGGGAACGGTGGTGCTGCCGGCGGTCACGACGGGGCAAGGCCTCGGCGGGGTGGTACATGGTCGTGTCACCGACGTGATCAGCGTGATCTACGCCGACGCCACGCTTGCGCTCAACGCCGCGCCGCTTCTCAGTATCCCGCCCGATGGCTCGCTGGCCGTGGTCGATCCGATCACGGACATCAATGACCCTGGCACGGGCATCCAAGCCGGCGACTTCATCATGTTCAGCAACGCGATGGGCAACGCGATCCAGGAGGTAACGAGCGTAGCGGGCCAGACGGTCGCGTTCGCCACCACCGATACGATGGACTTCAATCAGCCCGGTGCGCCGACCGGGTCCATCGTCGGCCTCCAGAATGGACCTGGAACGTATCCGCCGACAACGGCCACACGCATCTGGATGGTGACCTACTACGTGGACGACACGGATCCCGCCTCGCCGCGGTTGATGCGGATCCTCAACAACCAGCAACCGCGGCCCGTCGCGCTCGACGTGGAGGACTTGCAAATCACCTACGACATCGTGGACGGGTATCTGAACCCGGCGGGCGTGGACGAGCCGGTGCCGCCGAACGCGCCCGCGCAGATCCGCAAGGTGAACCTGACGCTGATGACCCGCTCGCACACCGCGCAGCGCACGACCGGCGAATACCACTACCAGACGCTCAAGACGCAGGTGAGCCTCCGAAGCCTCTCCTTCGTCGACCGGTATCAATAGGACATGGTCAGGATCGCATTGCGGCGAGCTCTCACGCGCACGCGCCGTCGCGCCGCGCGCCGGTCGGAGCGCGGGATTGCGTTGATGACCACGATGATGGTGACGCTCCTGCTGTCATCGCTCCTGGTGGGATTCGCGGTGATGGTGGGTGCCGACAACCAGCTCGCGAACATGGATATCGGCAACACGGACGCGTTCTACCTCTCGCAGGCCGGCCTGGAGAAGATGACATCCGACCTCGGGTCGCTGTTCATCGCCGATACGAGTCCGACCGGCGATCAGGTGCGCAGCATCGGCGACGTGCCGCCGGTCCTCGACGACGTCACATTCCTCGCGCCCGACGGCGGCGACGGGTACACGATCACGTTTCCGACCACGACCGGCAACCCGCTGACCGGAGATCCGGTCACGCAGGTCCAGACCGTGTCATCGGGTCCGTTTCAGGGCCTGATCGGCCTCGTGACGCCCTACGCGCTTGACGTGACCGCGCGGAAGAGCGACGGATCGGAGGCGACGTTGCGCCGGTCGGTGCAGACGGCCAGCGTGCCGGTCTGGGAGTTCGGCCTCTACTCGGAACGCGACCTGATCTTCTTCCCCGGCCCGCCGTTCACGTTCTCCGGGATGGTCCATACCAACGGCGACCTCTATGCCATGACCGGCTCCGGGCCGATGACCTTCGTCGACCGGGTCTCGGCGCTCGGCCAGGTCGTCCGGCGAGAGATGCCCAACGGCTTCGATACGACGGGGTGGGGGGGGGCGATCCGTGTCTCGACCGCGCCGGGGGTGTACCGCGATCTCGGGATGAACGAGGGCAGTGTCGTCACCAACGCCAGCTCGAATCCGAATGAACCGGCCTGGACCAACATCTCGACCGGGACCTACAACTCGCGCATCGTGAACGGCCGTACTGGCTCGAGACGGCTGGCCCTGCCGCTCTCCACGTTGGGCGCGGAATCAGTCGACCTGATTCGCCGTCCACCGCTGACCGAGCAGCCGACGAGCGAGCTCTTCGCGGAGCGGCACTTCTCGCAGGCCAGCATGCGGATTCTGCTGTCCGACACCCAGGCAGACTTGTTCGGCCTTCCGACGGCCACCCTCACCCCCCCGGTGCCGCTGGATGGCACGCCGATCCCCGGATACACGGTGGGTCCCGCAAACCCACCGCTCGGTCTCACGCAGAACGGCATGGTCGCCACCGTGTATGCCGGGACCGGCCCGCCCTCACCGTACGATCAAGGCTACCGGTTGCCGCAGGACACGCCACTGCTGGGCGGGTTCCTGAAGATCGAGATCCGAAACGCCGCGGGGCTCTGGAACGATGTGACGGCCGAGATCCTGAACCTCGGCATCGCCGGTCCAAGCCTCGTCGGAGGAGTCGTCTGTGGCGGCCCGAACCCGAACCCGAACCCCAACGCCATCATCCGGCTCCAGCGGGTGCGGGACGATCTGTGGGACCTTGACAGCGACCCGCTCACGGCAGATGTACTGCCCATTGGTCCGCCATATCAGCCGTGCGGGGTGAACCCCGGGCTCGGCGTCAGCCAGACGCCGTACGACTACTGGCCCAACGTCCTCTACGACTCGCGCGAGGGCCAGTATCGCGACATCTGGGACCCCACCATGCAGCTCGGGGTGCTCGGCGGCGTGGTGCACTACGTCGAGCTCGACGTGAACAACCTGCGACGCTATCTCGAAGGGACGATCGGCGCGACCGGGCCGACCGTCGCCCAGGTCGGCACCGACGGCTACCTCGTCTACTTCTCCGACCGCCGCGGCAACCGGGACGCGCTCGGGCAGGAGACGGGCGAATACGGCTTCGAAGATATCGTCAACTGGGGCTTCACCGGCTGGCCGAACGCGGTCAACGATCTCGGCGAGGATGTCAACGACAACGGCACCCTCGACGTATACGGTCAGCTCCCGCGCTTCCCGGGGCCGGCCGGACTGTGGCCACTGTCGCAGTTTGCGCGGCCCTGGAGCTGGGTGGGCCCGCTATTCGGCCCCGATCAGACGTATATCACACGCGCCAACCCGGCGATCTTCTTCCGGCGGGCGCTGAAGCTCACGAACGGCACGCTGGGCAATCTGCCGATGCCGGGGCTCACCGTCACGTCCGAGAACCCGGTCTACATCCAGGGCGACTACAACGCGGCGGGCGGCTTTGGCGACCCGCACTCGGCGGCGGCGGTCATCGGCGACGGCGTCACACTGTTGTCGAACAGCTGGAACGATCTGAACTCCATCAACTGGCCGCTCGATCCGAACCAACGGAACGCGACCGACACGTGGTATCGGGCGGCGATCGGCACAGGGACGACGCTCAACTTCCCGCGTCCTTGGGGCACGCCGAGCAACTTCGGCACGGACGGTGGGGTGCCGAACCTGCTGCGCTTCCTCGAAAGCTGGTCCGGGGACAACATCTGGTATCGGGGCTCGCTCGCAATCCTCTTCACGAGCCGGCAGGGGAACGGGACGTTCAAGTGCTGTAACAACGTCTATCGCGCGCCGACGCGGAACTTCGAGCACGACACCGACTTCCTCAATCTCGACCTACTGCCACCAGCCACGCCGTATCTGACCGACGTCAACATCACCGGGTTCACGCACGTCATCCGCCCCACATCGTAATTTAGACGGGGGCTGCGCCCCCGAACCCCGCCGCGGACGCTACGCTGGGACCCCGAGAGCCCCGCTCCGCGCCCGCGAGGCGCGCCGTGCGCGCCTTGGCCCTCGTGGTTACCGTTTGCCGGAGTATTCGAGCATCTGCTGTGTGAGGTCCTGCGGGTAGGAGATCGTGACGTCCACGATCTCGCCGTCATTGTCGGTGACGGCCTCCAGCTTCGGCATCACGAAGCCGGTGTACGACGCGAGGCCGACCCCAGCCACGCGCTCGACCACCTGATCGCGGAGATCGGGATCGAAGTGGATGCCGTGCTGATCGAGGAGCGCGCCGGCCGCTGCGTAGTCGCCCTCGGACTTGATGCGCTGCAC
The DNA here is from genome assembly GCA_965197395.1 of Vicinamibacterales bacterium. Classification (GTDB taxonomy): domain Bacteria; phylum Acidobacteriota; class Vicinamibacteria; order Vicinamibacterales; family UBA8438; genus CAZYFH01. The sequence goes on from OZ240205.1 coordinate 1,098,814, forward strand.
CTCGGCGAGCAGGCGTCCGACGCCCTCCCGGAACAGCTCGGGGTCGGTCATGACGTAGAAGGTCTTGCCGTCCCGCTCCCGTGTCTCGATCGCCGCCGTGTTGGCCATGAGCCAGTGGACGATCATCTGGCGGTTCCGCATGTGGTCTTCTTCGAGCTGCGATCCCTCCCGGACGCGGCGTAGCTGCAATATGGCGTTGCGCGTGTACGACTCGTATTCGGCACGGACGATGTCGTCGTGGTCGGCCGCGTCGACGATTCCGATCTCGACCAGCTTCGGGTCGGCGATGAAGTAGAGCGCGACCAGATCGGCACGGCTTTCCTCGAGCGCCGAGTAATGCTCCTGGAGAAACGCTTGAGGGTTGCCGTCGAGACGGTCCGACAGCTGCCCCGACGCATGCCCGATCACTTCGTGCATGTTCGTGTTGAGCTCACCGGCGAAGCTGCCCCAGCGCTCGGCGCGGTCGGCTTCGGCGTCGTCCCAGGCGAATTCCTGTCGGTACTCGGGTGAGCGCGACCGGTCGTAGGCGTCGTTGACGTTGGAGAGCGAGATCGACTTGCTGCCCTGCTCCTCCCGCACGCTTTGGTCGTTCGGCAGGTTGATGCCGATCGGCGTCACGGGCCCGGCATCGCCCGTTTCGACAACGACATCGATGGCGTTCGCCGTGATACCCCGCACGCCGGCCTTTCGATACTTCGGGTCCCACGGCATGCGGTCCTCGAACCACTGCGCGTGCTCGGCGAGCGTCCGGATCGCCTCGGTTTTCTCCCGGTTGACGTAGAAGACGAGCGCCTCCCACGCGCCCTTCACACCGCGGGCGTCCAGATACACCTCGGTAAACCCGTTGATCGTATCGACTGGCGATTCGTCGTCCTCGACCCACGCGATGTCGTAGGCGCGTTGGTCGGCGGCCTCGCCGGTGCGATACCACGCGATCAGTGCCTCGATCGCGCGGGCCATCGGCTCACGCGCATGCGGGATCGCCGCCTCGAGGTGGCGCACGATCGCGGAAATCTCCCGACTGTAGCGCCCGTCGTCGTCGAGACGATAGACCTCTTCGACCAGCTGCCCGTCGCGCTTGACAAGCCTTGAGTTCAACGCGTACCGCTCGGTGAACCCGTCGAGATCGGCCATCGAGACCCCTTCGTACAGGTTGTTGGCGCTCGAGAGCAGGATGTCGTTGCCCTCACCCGGCGTCTTGTTCGTGACCACCGCGTCGACCGTCGCATCGAAGAACATCGGTTCGAGCCTGGCCAGCATCGCGTCGAGGTCTTCGCCGTCCCGCGTCGGAAACCGCGCGCCGGCCGTCGCCGCCGCATGCGCGGCCGCCGCAAACGCGGCCGGGGTCACCGCCGGGACGAACTTCCGTGCGGTCAAGTTGTTGAACGGGCCGGTGTTGATCCAGAACAGCTTCGTATAGCGATGGACCGCCTCGAGCGTCTGTGGGTCGACGCCGTCGCCGTGCGTGAGCATCTCCTCGAGCACCTCGCGCATCTCGAGACTGTGCGCGTAGCGCTGGTCGTAATAGATGTCGCGGCCGGCCAGCGCCGCCTGGTAGAGGTGCCAGACAAGGACCTTCTCGCCACGCTCCAGCGTGTCGAAGCCGTCGGCGTAGATTTGAGCGACCGCGACATCGTCGATCCGCTCGAGCAGATACTGGCGACTCTGGGTCTCCGCCAGCACGGGCGACGCATCCTCGTCCACGGCCGGACCGCACCCGGCCGCCACTCCGCTGACCATCATCCACATGACAGCTCCTCGCGCGCGCATTATTGGCTCCTTCCGCGCCCTGGCCGCCTGCCCGCAACGGTGCTGCGGGTGTAGGCAGCAAGATGATAAGCTCGACGATTATAGAACCTGCGTCACATATGCGGCGCATGTGTGAGGCAGGTTCGTGCGTTGCCGGCTGGAGACCTCTGACGAGCGCGCACGTGCATTCCTGCAAATGGTTCGCCTGTTTCGTGGCGTCGGCCGTGGTCGGGCACGCCGGCGCGGCGCTGGCTCAAACCCGCGCGATCACCATCGACGATCTCTACGACCCCGACCGTCGACTCGATTTCAACGGAGACACGCCGACCGGGCTGGCGTGGGTCGACGATCGGCACTACATGCACCGACGCGCCCGGCCGGACGCGACCGGGGCTCGTCTGATGCGCGTGGACGCGGACACCGGCGAGAGCGAGCCGCTCTATGACGTGCGGGAGCTCGAATCGGCGCTGGCGGCGGTCCCTGGGGTCACACGCGACGACGCGCGACGAGTGGCGCGGCAGCCTGGGCACCTGTTGAACGACGGGCGGTCCGCGCTGGTCTTGGAGCTTGCGAACGACCTCTTCTACTACGAGCTCGGGGAAACTCGGGCATTCCGCCTGACCCGCACACCGGAGCCGGAATTGGAGCCGTCGTTTAGTCCCGACGGGCGCCTGGTCGCCTTCGTGCGCGACCACGATCTCATGGTCGTAGACGTCGAGCGCCGGCGCGAGTATGCCTTGACGACTGACGGTTCGGTCACGATTCGTAACGGCTACCTCGACTGGGTGTATCAAGAGGAGATCTACGGACGCGGTCAGTTCCGCGGCTACTGGTGGAGCCCTGATTCCGCCCGACTTGCGTATCTGCGTCTCGACGATTCGGCCGTCCCGACCTACGCGGTCGTCGACCACATTCCCTATCACCCCGACGTCGAGGAGTGGGCGTATCCGAAGGCAGGAGACCCCAATCCGGCGGTGCGGCTCGGCATCGTCCGGTCGGCGGGCGGCGCAACGACCTGGACGGACCTCGCCCGGTACACTGTGTCGGATCCGCTCATCGTCGACGTCGGGTGGACCGCGGACAGTGGACATGTCGTCTTCCAGGTCCAGAACCGGGAGCAGACCTGGCTCGACCTCAATCTCGCCACGGCGGCCGACGGTCACGTCGAGCGGCTCCTGCGCGAGACCACGGACGCATGGGTCAACGTCACCGGGCCGCCGGTGTGGCTGGAAGACGGGAGCTTTCTCTGGCTGAGTGAGCGCTCCGGGTGGAAGCACGTGTATCACGTCGACGCCAAGGGTGACGTGATCCGAGCCGTGACCTCCGGCCCATGGGAGGTGCGGGCGCTGCACGGCGTGGACGAAACCGCCGGGGTCGCATATGTCTCCGGTACCGAGCGAAGTGCCATCGGGGGCGACGTCTACCGCGTGCGCCTGGACGGTTCGGACCTCACACGTCTGTCCGAAACAGCGGGCACGCACAGCGCCATCTTCAATCCGGGCCTCACGCGCTACCTCGACACCTGGAGCGACATCTCGACCCCGCCACAGGTACGGCTGCACGCCGCCGACGGCGCCGTCCTGAGAGTCGTCTCGGAGAACCGGGTGCCGCTTCTCGACCGCTATCGGCTCGCGGAGCCCGAGTTCATCCAGGTGGCGAACCGCGACGGCTTCGTGATGGAGGCACTGATCATCAAGCCGCCCGATTTCGACCCAGCCCGGCAGTATCCGGTCTATCAGCACGTCTATGGCGGCCCGCACGTCCAGCGCGTCCTGGACCGCTGGGGACAGGAGACCCTCTACTGGCAGCTCCTCGCCCAGCACGGCATCATCGTGTGGGTGCTGGACACCAGTACGGCAAGCGGCAAGGGAGCCGTCTCGACCTGGCCCGTCTATCAGAACTTCGGCGCGCTCGAGATGCGCGACCTCGACGACGGGGTGGCGTGGCTTACGGCGCAGCCGTTCGTCGATGCGACGCGGATAGGCATCGAGGGCTGGAGCTACGGGGGCTACATGGTGAGCTATGCCCTGACGCATAGCCAGCGCTACGTCATGGGCATTGCGGGGGGTTCGGTCACCGATTGGCGCGACTACGACTCGATTTACACCGAGCGCTACATGCGGATGCCACAGAACAACCCCGACGGGTACCGCAAGAGCTCGCCGCGATTCTCGGCCGCCGACCTGCACGGCGCGCTGCTGCTCGTCCATGGCTCGATGGACGAAAATGTCCACATGCAAAACACGCTGCAATTCGCATACGAGCTCCAGCGTGCCGACCGGCCGTTCGACATGATGATCTATCCCAAATCCCGGCACCGACTGGGACCGGATCTCGAGAAGCACCGGCGCACCAGGATGCTCGACTTCGCGCTCCAGCACCTCCAACCGGACGGTCCGGCGCCCGCGACCACGTCCCACTGAGCCTGCCTAAATCTGTGCACCTGCCCGCTGCCCTCAGGGCCAGCGATTCCATCTTGGCGGCGGAGCTCAGACCGCCGCGCGCCGAGCTGAGCCCAACCGCCGGCATGGAGGCGTGGATCGACACCTATCATGCTGTGCGCGGCCTCACGCGCCAGGGCACCTACGCCTTCCTCACGGACGGCGCCGTCGGCACGCGCGAGGAGGACAACCTCCGCCACCTCGTCGCCAATCTCGGCGACGACGCGCCACGTGACCACGTCGTTCCCTTCCTGACCTCCAAGCACCCCTTGCCGTATTGCCTCGCCTACGCGGACCGTGCCTGGGAGCACGGCTTTCGGTCGCTCGTCGTCCTCGGCGGCGACCGGTCGGTGGGCCCGCCGCGTTCGGTCGCCCACGGCTGGGAGCTGCGTCAGCGGATCCGCAGCCGGCTGCCGGACCTGTGTCTCGGCGGGTGGGCCAATCCGCACGCGGACCCCGCGGCGCAGGTCGGATATCTACTCGACGCGGACGTGTCGGCCGACTTCTACCTGACGCAGATCGTCTCGCACCATGACACGGCCGCGGTCGATCGCTTCATGAACGAGGCCGTCAGGCGGGGCTTGGCGATGCCCGCCGTCTTCGGCGTCTTCTTCTACCGCAGCGACAACCTGCGCACGCTGGCGACCCTGCGCCGGTTTCTCCCCGTACCGGCGGACGCCATCGCTCGGGAGTTCGCCAGCGGCGCCACGCCCGCGACGATCTGTGCTCGCTCCATCCGTGCCCTCCGGCGGCTCGGGGTGCGTCATGTCTACATCAGCAACCTCCCGGTGAACACCGCAGCCGCAGCGATGCGCACGATCCTCGATCTCGTGGAAACGGAGGGCGACTAGGGCTATCGTGACTCACTATCTCGATGCGGTGCCGACATCCGGCGTGATCAAGATCCGCGACATGATGTTCGGGCGGGCTCACGCGTTCCGGCTCGACCAGGGCGACGTCAGCTTCGAGACACCGAGCGCGGTCACGACCGCGATGCGCCGAGCACTCGATGACAATCAGACACACTACGTCCAGACCGCCGGCATGCCGCGACTTCGGGAACTGCTCGCGGGGAAGCTCCGCGACACGAACGGCATCCCCGTGGAGCGACCGGAGCTCCGTTATCCAGTGCGGTGGCATCGGAGGACTCGAGGCGTCACCGGTGTGGCTCGACACGTTCCGCGCCGAGCTTCGCGCGCGGCGCGATTATGTGTACGCCCGGCTGAAGCGGATGGGAGGCCTGTTCGTTGGTGAGCCGCCGAAGGGCGCGTTTTACGCGTTCCCGCGCATCGCCGACGGGTGGGAGCCGCGGGACCGGACTCCGCCGGGTGGGTCTCGCTCCTGGGCGATGGCCGAGCACCTCATCACTGGGGCCAACGTCGGCTGTATTCCTGGGGCCGAGTTCGGCGCCTGCGGCGAGCCCTACGTGCGCTTGTGCTTCGCGAGGGACCAAGCCGAGCTGGAAGGCGCGCTCGACGCGATGGAGACGCTCCTGACGTGACCCTGTCGTCCAGCGTTCAGGTCGTGATGCGGGGTTCGGGGCGAAGCCCCGTCTAGGTTACGCATCCCGGTGCACCGCATCCGGTGAGAAGGCGGGCAGACACACCGCCACATACTCGGCGCCGTCGGGTTCAGGCGTGCTATAGCGCACCCACTCCCCGGGCTTCGCCACGACCGCCTGACCCGCGCGCACGTCAATCTGGCCGTCATCGTGCTCCACGCGGAGCATGCCGCGGAGGACGAGGGTGATCTCTTCGAAGCGCGGACGCTGCCCCGGTTCGCGCCATCCTTGCGGAGAGACCATGCGCGCCACGCTGACGTCACCGTGGCCGCTGTTCACCCGGCCCGCGAACTCCTCGATCTGCTTTGGTTTCGTGCCGGCCGCCGCGATGACGGTCGGACGTTCGATCAACGTCGGCATCGGTTACCGCACATGACGACCCCCGTCCACGCGGATCGTCTCACCGGTGATGAACTCTGACCCGATGAGCCCGACGACCGCCTTGACAATCTCCTCCGAACCGCCCCACCGACCCAACGGCGTCTCCTGCTCGACCCGCCGCCCCGCGTCCGCGTCCAGGTCGTCGGGGGGGAGGATGGGCCCCGGCGCGACGGCATTGACCAGAATGCCGTCTCCTGCCAGCTCCAGCGCCAGCGCCTCGGTCAAGCCGATGATACCCGTCTTGGCGACATAGTACGGCACGTAGCCCACGTAGCGCGGGCGGCGCGACGCCGCCACCCAATCCGAGAAGTTGATGATCCGTCCCCCCCCCGCCTGCCGCAAGTGCGGCACCGACGCCTGCGCGCAGAGGAACGCGCTGGTGAGGTCGACCGCGATGACCTGCTGCCAGTCAGTCACGGTGAGGTCGTCGAACGGCGTGACCTTGTAGGTCGACGCCATGTTGACCAGAACATCGAGCCGACCCAGCACCGCGACCGTCGAGTCGACCAGCCGCCGACAGTCCTCCGAGCGCGAAAGGTCCGCATGGATGACCGTCGCGCGCCGGCCACACGCATGCACGACGTCGGCCGCCCGCTCGGCCTCAGCCTGCGAACGGTTGTACGACAGGCCGACGTCGGCACCGAGACGCGCCAGCTCCGCCGCGACCGCTCCGCCGATCCGTCTGGCGCCAGTGATCAGCGCGACCTTGCCGGTGAGGTTCATGAGGGAAGCTAAGACTGCGTGGCTTAGGGCTTAGGGCTTAGGGCTTAGGGCACCATGAGCCTCGAGCCCCGAGCATGCAAACACCGCGGCTCACGTGCGCCGCGTACGCAACCGCGCGCGCCCCAACGCGTCGGTCTCGGCCACGTGCCGGCGGCGCGCATCGACCGAGAGGGCGCCCGGCCCGGCCAACAGCAGGCAGATCAGCGCGCCGAGGAGCAAGACATCGAGCTCGATGCTCGCGGAGCTCCCTTGCGGCAACACCCCCAGCGCGGCTGGTGCGTGGAGCTTCCAGCCGGTCACCACGGTGGCCACCGACAGGAGGACGGCGATCCAACTCGTGTAGGCGCCGCCAATCAGCAAGATGCCGGCGAGCAGCTCGACGATACCGATCCCCACCGCGAACGGATAGGCTGGGACCAGCCCGGCGGCCTCGAACAGTGCGGCCGTTGCTTGCGGGCTCCCGCCCAGGATCGGCCAGAGCTTCGGCAGTCCGTGAAGGACGAAGGTGCCACCTACCACGACGCGGAGAAGCAGCAGACCAACGCCGCGCACCTAGACAACCCCTAGGGATAGTAGGCGTAGATAGGTTACCACGGCACATATTGTGCCATTGTTCACGCCGGAATGCACCCGCCGATTGGCGGTGGCTCAGCCGCTATGCAGCGGCTCGGCCGTGTCGCCAGCTAGCTGCCTGCCCGCACGGCTCGGCCGTATCGCCAGCTAGCTGCTTGCCGCACGAGGCGGCTGTTCGGCGTCGGGACGAAGGATCTCGTCGATCAGGAAGGCGTCGGTCAGCAGCGCGCGCAAGTGGATGAGGCCGTTCAGATTGTCGATCATCTGCGAGGTGATGCCCGACTGCGCCACTACGAGGCGAATGGCCGCCAGCGCGTCGCTGGCGTCCCGCCGCAGCACGTCGATGAAGGCGTGATAGCGCTCCGGCGTGGACACGCCGCGCTCCTCGACCAGCCGCGCAAACAGGTTGGCGAGCTCCGGAAGCGCCTGCTCTTCTTTTTGCAGGCTCTCGCGTACACCGTGGTCATCGCGGGACGCCGTCTGGATGCCGACACCCTTGGCGGCGTACGAGAGACAATACTCGTAGCTCTCTTCGATGATGTTGATACGCTCCTGCAGCGCTTCGGCGGCGGTCTTGGACACGGTGATTCAGCTGCTGCGTCGCTCGAGGTGACGCTTGCCAGACGTCTACACGCTAGGCCGCGAGACGCCGACTCAGCTCTTGGTGGAATCCTGGGGGACGACCCAACGCTTCGGGTCGTGATGCGCCAGATACTGCTCGCGATTGACCGACCCGAAGATCATCGCCTTCGTCAGCCAGAACTTGTCAGGCCTCACGGCGAAGTAGATGTGGGTCAGGGTGAGCATGACAAAGAGCACGGCGCCCAAGCCATGCAGCACATACATGAGGCCCCATGTTTCTTCTTCGAGCAGGTAGGCGTTCCGCGCCAGCAACGCGTTCTCGATCCGGAACATCATCACGATCCCGGTCCCGACGACGGCGAGGCCGGCCAGGCTGACCGCCGTGTGATACAGCTTGTGGTCAAGCGGGTATTTCCCGTGCTTCGGCACTTCCGCATCAGCCTGTCCGAGCTGACGCTTGACTCGCTTGGCCGCCTCGGCCAGATCGCTGGGCAGAATCCAGATTGACCAGAAGTCGAGGAAGAACGTCGCGTGAACGATGTGGTAGATGATGGAGATCGTGAGGACGACACCGGCTATCCAATGGATGGTCACCCAGGCGAACTGGATGCCGATAATCGGAAAGAACCCGGTGACCAGCAGCACGAGCATCGCGGCCGCCATGACCCAGTGGAAGAGCCGTGCGGACAGCGTGTGCCGTTCAATCTTGGCCGGCACGCCGGGCGCGTCGGCGCCCGCGGACACGCCGCCGTTGGCCCGAGCGAGCCTCGGCAGCCACACCGCCGCGTACACGACGTGCAGCACGATGAACGCAACGCCGGCCCAGAACGACAAATAGAGGAGATCCCACCCGACCCGGATCAGGATCTCCTGGCCCCAGGGATTGGTGCCCCACTGAAGGAAGTCCATCTTACGCCTCGGCGCCGCGTACGGATCGCTTGACCAGGTTGCGCAGGAGCGCGACCTTATAGCCATTGTGTGCGAGCGGCGTCACGCCCCGGATGGCGATGTCGGCCGCTTGCTGCGCGGTCTGCTCGTTGACCTGTTGCCCGCGCACTGCGTCCTCGGCGGCGGTGAACCGCACGGGATACGGCGCGACGCCGTTGGCGACGATGCGAATGTCCTCGATCACCCCGTTATTGATCTTTGCGGCCGAGGCCACGTTCGCCAGGGGGAAGTCCCACACGGCACGGTCGCGGCTCTTCTCGAAGTAGAAGCGGGCCCCGGCCCACGTCGATGGGACGCGGATTGTCGTCAGGATGTCGCCCGGCTGCAGCGCGGTCATCCGTTCGATGTCGATCGCGGGTCCAATGAAAAAGTCCTGGGCTGCAATGACCCGCTCTCCGCCCCCGTTCTGGACGACCATCTCCGCATCGAGCGCGACGAGCGCCGGCGCGGTATCCGACGGGTTGACGGCCACGCAGCGGCTGGCGCCGAGGATCGCATGCTCCCGGTTCATCGCGGTCGGCGTATCGGCGTAGCAGATGTTGCCGCCGGCCCGATAACAGCTCCACCCGTCCCGGTAGTACCAGCACCGCGTGTCCTGCCCGACGTTGCCGCCGATGGTGCCCTGGTTGCGGATCTGCGGCGACGCGGCGAGCTCGGCGGCGTCCGCAAGCAGGCTGTACTGACCCGACACGTCGGCGTGCCGGATCACCTCGCGGAGCGTGGCCATTGCGCCGATGGCCAGGCCATCGCCCGCGGACCGGATCTCCCTCAGTGACGCGATGCCACCGAGATCGACAACCGCTTCCGGCTTCTTGACACGATCCTTGAACCAGTCCCAGCTATCGAGCCCACCCGCTAGCACCCACGCGTCGGCCCCGTATCGATCGAGCACTCCCAGCGCCTCCTCCGTACTGGCAGGCTGGAAGAGCTGGAATGCCGGCATCTTGTCGCGAATCACGGCCATTGGATCTTCTCCTCTACCATCCCTGTGTGGCGCTAGACGTGCGTCGTGAGCGGGTTGTGAGCCTCTTCAAGCTCGGGGTTGAGCTTGGTCAGGATCATGTCCCGCATGATGGGTGAACGATTGAAGTAGACGTCGTCGCCCAACGCGTCGGTAATGGCGTTGAGGACGGCACCCGCGCCCGCGCCGACCGGCGCCTCGCCAATACCCTTGCTGCCGACCGGGTTGAACGGATCCGGCAGATCCGCCGCGGTCCACGCCATCTCCCGGTCATGCGGCACGTCGAGCATCGTCGGTGGCCGGTTCGAGTAGAACCGCTTCGCCATGTGTAGACCCCACTTCGGATCCATCACCCACTTCTGACCGAGCGCAACACCGAAGCCCTGGATGCCGCCCCCGTGCAGCTGCGCGCCAAAGCTCCGCGGGTGGAGGATGGTCCCGGCGTCGGAGGCCACCTTGTAGTCCTTCAAGTGGACGGCTCCGGTCTCCGTGTCCACCTCGACCTCGGCAAAGCCGATGGCGTAGGAAATGTTGCGTCCGCCGGTCTCGAAGTTGTCCTTGACGGCGACGACCACACCCCGGCCGGCCAGCGCTGTGGCCGAGCGGGTCGTCATCTCGTTGATGTCCTCGGGCAACTCATGACCGTCGTATTTACCGCCCATCGCGATGGCGCGCTCGGCGGCCTGGCCGAAGGTCATGCTCTGCCCGCCGCGGAAGACACGACCGTTCGCCACCTCGTAGCCGTCGGGCGACCCACCGAACCGGTCGGCTGCGATCTCCTGGAGGAACTTCTTCGCCTCGAGCCCAGCCGCCCAGTTCGATCGGGTGTGCGCGTGGGTCGTCATGCTCCCGGCCTGCACGGCACTCCAGGGCAGGTGCTTGCTCGTGTCACCCCAGACGATCTCCGCCTCTTCCCATGGCGTGTCGAGCGCTTCCATCGCCGGGCGGCAGGTGTCCGAGAACGACTCGGTGCCGAGGTTGCCGGCACCGCTGTGAATCTCCACCTTGCCGTCCGGACGGATCACGAGCAGCCCATCCACTCCCGACGTTCCTGCGGAGTACGAGCTGAGCGCGACGCCGACACCGGTCACCCTGGTGCCGTTGCGCTGCTTGCTCCGCGCCTGCATCCCGGCCCAGTCGAACTCCTCCCGGGCCTTGTCGACCGCTTCCTTTACAAAGGCGCTCGAGACGTTGCCCTGCACGCCCTGGCGCGGCCGACCGAACGTGGCCTGTCCCTCTGGAGCGTTGAGCCGAACGATCTCGAGCCGGTCGACGCCAAGCTGCTTGGCGGCCTTGTCGATGATCGGGGCGAACATCGCGACGGCCTGCACGCCACCCGGTGCCCGCTGCGCGCCGCGCGGCGGCGTGTTCGTGTACACCGTCAACCCACGCACGCGCATGTGTGCGGGCATATACATCAGCGACGTCTGGTCGGCGCACGACATGTAGTCGCCGGCTCGCCCATACGGTCCACCGTCCTGCACCATCATGAGATCAATCGCCACGACGCGGCCGTCGCTCTTGAACCCAAACTTGGCTCGGGCCTGGATGCCAGGTCGCGCACGGCCGAAGAAGTTCTCTTCTTGCCGCGTCACGCGCAACATGACCGGCTTGCCGATCTTCTGCGACAGCAGCCCCGGAATCTGGTCGGACAGGACCCCGGCGATCTTGCTCCCGAACCCACCGCCGCAATACTCGGCGATGAGCACGAGGTCCTTGGGGTCGATGCCGAGCGCGCGGGCCACACCACCCTCGGTGCGCGCGGTGCTCTGCGTCGAGTTGTGCATGTAGCACTTGCCGTTCTGCCAGTAGGCCATTGCCGTCCTGGTCTCGAGCGGCTGGTGCGACAGCGAGGAAGAGAAGACCGACTCGTCCAGCACGAGATCCGCCTCGGCGAATCCCGCCTCGACGTCGCCAACCTCCCACTCGTCGGTCACTTCACCACCGAGCGGCATCGTGCCGCGGTCGAACTCGGCCCAGTCGACGTTGTCCCACTTGATGGTCATCAGGTCGCGACCGGCCATCGTGTTGCCCTCGGTTCGCCCGTTTGGGCCGCCAGGGCGTAGGCTCTCCATCGGGTCGAGCACGAAGGGCAACGGTTCGAAGTCGATCTGCACCGCCTCGAGCGCCTCAGCGGCGAGCTCTTCGGTGTCAGCGGCGATGGCCAGAATCGGCTCGCCTTCGTACCGGGGCTCGTTGGTCAGGCTGGCCTCGCCCGGCGCCTCGACCTCGGGCAAATCGTCGGCCGTCAGCATGCCGTGGACCCCGGGCATCGCGAGCGCCGCGTCGGCGTTCATGCGGCGAACCCGGGCGTGTGGCATCGGGCTGACGAGCAGCTTCGCGAAGATCATGCCTTCGGCGCGGAAGTCCTCGGCATACTTCGACCGCCCGGTCACCTTAGCCATCATGTCGGGCGTGGTGTAGTTCTTGCCGATCAGCTTGTAGTCAGCCATCGTCAGCTCCTCACCCCGTTACGCGTGTACTCGCACGCCTTCTCGGCGACGTTGAGGATCTTGTTGTAGTCGACGCACCGGCAAATGTTGCCGGCGAGGTGCTGCGCCGCTTCCTGCCGTGTCGCGTTGGGATTCTCGGTGGTCAGCGCGACCATGTTCATGACAAAGCCGGACAGGCAGAACGCGCACTGGAAGCCCTGCTCATCGACGACGGCCTGCTGCACCGGATGCAGCGTGCCATCCGCGCTCTCAAGGCCTTCGATGGTCGTCACCTCGCGTCCGCGCACTTGATGCGTGAGCGTTGAGCACGAGTATTGCGAGACCCCGTCGACAAGCACCGTGCACGCGCCGCATTCCGCGCGGTCGCACCCGATCTTGGTGCCGGTCAACCCGAGCTTGTAGCGGAGCGTCATCGCCAGTGTCTCCTGCGGAAACACGTCGACGCGTCGCTGCTGACCGTTGACGGTCAGCGTCACGAGCTGCTCGACCGCTCCGGGGGCCTGTGCCAGGGCCACGCCGTGACCGCCCCGCAGGACGTAGTTCGACGCCGACACGCTGGCGCCGGTGGCGATCACTCCCTTGATGAAGCTTCGCCGTGAGACTCCCTGCTGCTCTGCCGTCTGAATCTGCTCCACGTCTCCCATGAGACGACCTCCTCGTTGCGCGGTCAGCGCGCGGGGACTTTGAGGGGATAAATACGCTCTCGAAACAGGGAGTCTAACATGGTTTGCTCCCCTGCAACTCCCCCTATCTGTCGAGTGGGCGCAACTTGCCGGATTATCGGCAATTGCTCGTGCAACCTATTGAAAATACCGCACTTGCGGCTTCACCCTACGGGACTGGCCAATAGCTTCCGTTTCTCGGCCTACTCATCGGGCCGGATCATGCCGTGCGCGCGGCCAAACCAGTAGCTCACCAGATAGTCGAGACCGTTGGTTTCGAACGGTGCCGGGGACGCGCGATCGCCCCCAACAACGTACGGGTTGTGCACCAGGAAGCTCCACGTCCGTCCCCGCTGGCCGATCGGCAGCGGTCGTACACCCGCGTCCATCCGACGGACGGGCTCCGCTACGAACGTCAATCCGAAGCGTGACTCGTAGGCCGCGATCGTGTCCGCGTTCCATTTCATGTCAAGCGGCACGTTGCGCAACGTGTCGATACCGGCGGCGGTGTCGCTCGACTCGCCACTCCAGTGGCGCCAGAGGAAGCTGGCCAATGGATTTGCCTCGACGTCGATCCCCGGGTGCGCGCCGCCGCGGAACCACCGCCGAGCCGCTTCGAGGTAGTGGCCACGAATCGCCGCGTCGCGCTCGAGCTCGAGCAGCGGAAAAAGCGCCAGCGCGATCAGGACATCGTCAGAATGATTGACGTCCAGCGGTGGCTCGTCCTGACGTGCGCGCTCGCCGATTCGTGCGTAGTCGAGCTCAATGAGCCGCCGATACTCGCGGTCGTAGCGCGCGTCGCCCGTGACCGCGCGCGCAACCTTCACCATCTGCAGCAGCAGCAGCGCGTTCATGGGCTCGTCGTTCATGACGTAGGCAGGCTCGTAGTGGCCCCACCGCGTCGGCTCGCCGTCATAGCCGATGATGCGAAGGTCGTTGCCGAGCACCCCGTCGACGATGGCGCGCACGGCGTCCGCCAGCCGCGCGCGTTGGTCTCTGTCGGCCAGATGGGTAACGTACACGAAGATGCCAAACATCAGGCCGGCGACCTGGTCGGAGCTCACGGCGCCCCGCCAGCGATGCCGTCGGTCTGGGCTCTCCCGCCAGACGCCGTCGTCGAACCATGGGGCGCCAATCGGCACGGATGCACGCGCAAGCAGTCCAGGCCTGCCGCTGACGTCGGCGAGATGGGCGAGCGCCCCGCACGCGTCACCGGCGAGTGTAGACGCGTCTGGGGCGCCGCTGGACAAGGACCGCCACGTCTGCGTGGCGCAGTAGATGCCGGTCATGTAGGCGTTGTCCGGCATGTTGTGCGTCACATACGGCCGGCCGGCTTCCGGTACGCGCCGTCGTGTCGCGATCTGGCCTGGCGGCAGCATGAAGCGCTCGACGATGTCGGTGTCGAAGAGCGCGGCCTTCCCGGCGAGGGTCAAGTCATCGCTCGCCGCGGGCGTCAGGCTCAACGCGGCGATCACGGCGACGAGGGTCACGACCCGGGCGCACCTCACCGCGCACCGGGGCCGAGCGACGAACAACCTTAGGGACGCCGGCATCCCGCGGCGACACTGCCGCTCACTTCGATGTTCGTGCGTCACGACGCTACCGCGGCGTTCGCTCTCGAATCGCGACGGCGAGACGTCGGAGCTCGTGCCGGATCGCCGCGCGGGCCCATCGCGTCCACAGCGCCGGGTTCGCGGCGCGGGGTGTGTCCGTCGTCTTCATCATCATCGCCAGTCCCTTCTGGAACCCGGGGTAGACCTCGACGCGCAGCGCGTCACCATACAGGCGACGCCACAGATCGATCCAGACCCCTTCGAGATGACGGCGATTGGCGTCATCCACGAGCACGAGTGCGCCGATGGCCAACCGAGGCCAGAGCAGCGGGAGACCCATGAAGCGTCCGACGGTACGCGCTGGCGGCCCGTCGACAAGGACGAAGCCGAACGGCGCGCCGCCCGTCTGCGGGAGGTCGCCATACCATCGCCCCACGAACGGGCCGCATTGTCGCGTCCGGACGGGCGCGTGCACGACCTGCGCGGCGTCGGCGAGACGGACCTCGTCAAGGGCGGCTCGTGTGCGGTCCCGGAACCGCTCCGAGTGCTCGACGGACCAGAAGCGCGCCCCCGACGTGTCGCGCACCGCGCGGGCGAGATCGACCGTCGACCGCCCGCTCCCCAGCTCCAGCACGTGCCGGGCGGGAATGGCCCGGAGCAGGGCAACCGCGGCCGCCACCGCATCCCCCCCCAACGCATACCCCACAGGTAGGGCCGGCCCTCCGGCATGACGCTCCACCACGCGGCGGGCAAGGTTCCACCGTTCCGTCAAGTCCTCGCGCCGCGACCCGGCATCATCGTCGCGGAAGGGTTGGCTCATACGCCTGCGGCTCGCCGATAGACGTCTACGTAGCGCTCGGCGCAACGGCGAAGGCCGAAGTCGGCGCGCAGTCGGAGCCGCGTCGCCTCGCTGCTTCGACCGGGCGTGGCCACTGCTCGGCAGAGGGCGTCGCCCAACGCCGAGGGCTGCTCCCGCGCGACGAGCGTCACGTCCTCCGGAAACGAATCCCGCACCTCGCGCCCGCCGACGGTGTCGGTGGCGACGACGCGCGTCCCGCAGGCCAGTGCCTCCAGCATGACGGTGCCCCACGATTCGAGCCGGGACGGCAGCACGAAGAGATCAGCGGCCGCGTAATGCCGCCACAGCGCGGTATTGGAGACCGACCCGAGAAATCGAACCCGCGAGGCGACTCCGCACGTCTCGGCCAGCGTCTCGAGTTCGGATCGCAACGGCCCGTCGCCGATGACGACGAGAGACGCATCAGGCCGCGCGCGCAGCACCACGGGCAGAGCCCGGAGCAAGTCCTCGTGACCGGCCACCGGATGGAGACGCTTGACGACCAGGAGCACCGTCCCATCGTGGCCGAGCTCTGCGCGCAGGCGCCGCCGTTCGTCGCGTTGCGGTGCGCGGAACATCGAGGCGACCGGGGCATAGATCACGAGCGACGGGTCGGGCGCAAGGCGCCGTGTGCGCGCGAACTCCAAGAGGCCGCGGCTGTAGAAGACACGGTACGCGGCGCCGCGAACCACGCGTCCGAAGCGGCGGTGTCGCGTTTCGTCGTAATGCCACACGTCGGTGCCATACAGCGTGATGACGTAAGGCGTGCCGCGGCGCGACGCCACACGCTGCGCCACCTCGACGATCAGCCCGTTGCTGTGCAGGTGAGCGACATCGCTTCGCCCCACGAGTGACCAGGCGCGGAGCGCGATGCGGGAAGCCGCGAGCGCCGCGCCAAGGTGCGTGCGACCGAACGCACCTTTGGCGCGACGTCCGACGTAGACGACGCCGTTGGGCGCGGGTGCCGTCTCGGACGCCACCGGCGGGTGCGTAAGATGGCGCGTCCCGATCCCCAACGTTGCCAACTCTGCGCTGAGCATCGCCGGGAGAATCGCGTTCGCGGCCTGCTCGGGCGGATGATGCGGGCTGACCATCAGGGCATGCAGCCCTCCGTCGGCCGCGTCGGCCGCGTTCCGGGCCAGAGCCTGGCCCCGGTGCGGTGGGGTACGCATCGGCATGGCGTCAACGCGGGCGAGGAGCGATCAACGATCGGAGTCCGAGTCTCCGCCAAAAAAGCACCATGACAGTCCCTCAACTCGACGCTCGCGCACCGGGTCGTTCGACTTCGCCAGCAGCCGGTTCTCGGACGCAAAGCTCGTCCACCCAGCGCGCCGGAACACGTCATGCAGCGCCTGACCGACAAACAGTCCGGTGATGAGCCCCGGCAGCTCCCGCGCTACCGCCTTCAGGACACCCACCATGTCGGCGCGGGGAGCGTACAGATCCACGAGCACGACAGCAGTCTCCGTGTACCGGATGACGGCGAAGCCCAGGGGCGGTTCCTCGGAACGAGTGACGCTCGCAAAGGCGTAGTCAAAATACGGGTGTCGCTCATAGCGCCAGACGACGTGCTCGTGCGTCCAGACCGGCCCGACCGCCTTCTCGCCAAACCGATCGAGATAGCACGCCGCAGCGACGCGCGGGACGCGTGGGTCGATGCGGACGCGGAGCCCGTCCTCACGGCGCGACCCGCTCGCGGTCCACGCCATCCAGGAGTAGAGGCGCCGTAGGAACCGCCCGTTGAACGCGATCGGCGGCCGGCGCGTTTGCACGAACAGCTGTCGATACCGTCCGCGCTCGACGAACCCGAGCTGCCGATACAGACGGCGGTTGTCCGCCGACTGTCCCGACGACAGGGCCCAATCGTAATCACCGAGGCGGGCTTCGTGGATGCGCCGACCGACCCCGCGGCTCCGGTGCTCGGGCAGCACGAAGGTATTGGTCGAGAACGCGCCGGAGTCGCTCGCCGCCTCATACGTAACGTGGCACGGAATGAACCCCGACACGCCGACGAGCCGGCGCCCCTTGCGACACAGCCGGACGTCGGCGCCGTCGGGGTTCTCGACATACTGCCATTCCAGCCATCCGGGCGGCCGCCGATGTGCCGACAGCTGGTCCCGGAGTAAGGCGCGGACCTCATCAAGGTCGGTCCGCGTCATCCGTCCCAAAGTGTACGCTGCCTCCGACGCGGCATCAGCGGCCTGCTCCCCTTTCGTCGCCGTCATGAGCCGGCGGGGACCCTCGCTCGAGCGAACTGAGACAGCGTGGCCCCCTTCACCCCGCGCGCGGCGAGATGTCGAAACACGGCCATGAGCCGGGCGAAGAGCCGGTCGACATCCGCTTCCGTCGGGTTGTAGGGGGACCCACCGGGTAGGAGCTCGGACGAGTGAAACATCATTTCCACGACCGGCAGGCCCCGACGCCGCGCCGTCTCGAACACGGCGATGAGGTGTTGGGCAGACATATCGGGAAACGGACGGAACCACTGCGGCGCGACCCGCCACCATCGGTTTGCTGCTCGGGCGGGCAACGACCGCCGATGCCGCCGGTACCAGCGACGGGCTGCGGCCACGCGGTGCATCACGCTGTTGGTGTGCACGATGGTCACCGGCACTTCCAGCAGACCGGAGGCACCGGCCTGGCAGGGGTCGTCCTCCGCCAAGACATACGGCGTCGCGGGCGCCTCGGTAAAATCGGGTCCGCCCACATGCAGGCCGGTGTCACGCTGCCAAGAGACACCGGGGGTGACCGAGCAGTCGATGAGATAGCCGAGCTCGACCAGCAGTGGAATCTGCGCGGTTGAGAATCCCCATCGACCCGCCCGGTAACTGGTCGGCCTCGCACCGCATCCGCGGGCGATGACGTCGGTCAGCACCGTCAGCTTGCGGGCGAGCAGCCCGACTGGGAGCTCCGACGGGTAGGGGCGCGCAAGCCCGACGCCGTCCCAGTCGTTGTCGAACGGCGGTGTTGACCAGGGATGGAGATGGGCGCCGATCTCCGCCCGGCCATCCGCCGCGTGTTGCGTCAAGGTCTCGGCGAACGAGTCGCTCGTTGCCACTTCGTACGTACAGAGGTAGGTCGGCGCGAAGCCGAACTCGTCGCACAGCTGCTGCAGACGCGGGACGCGTAGCAGGTTGGCGGTGGTCAACGGGGCGCGGACGTTCCACTGATTGTCGGCTTCGGTGTCGACCGTGAGAATCAGCTGCACGGCTACCCGATCTGCGCGCGTGCCAGCGCATGCCGGAGGTCCGCGAGCTCGGCGGGGCGGAAGAAGCGCAGCCCGAGGAGGCCGATCGGAAAGACCAACATCAGGCCGAGCCGGATGAGGAGTACGCCGATGCCGGCGCCGGGCGCCACCGTCACCATGAGGGCGTAGAGCGCGACCGCCACCGCCACGAGCTTCCCCAGCCGCAGCCACTCATAGGGAATCAAATACGCGCGCTGCGCCAGGGCGCCCAGGGTGAGCGCTAGCACGAGTTGACCGAGGCCCACGGCGATGGCGGCGCCGATGATACCGAACCGGGGAATCAGGATGACTTGCCCTCCGACAGCGATAACCGCACCGACCGCGGTCGCCAGCGGGTAGAGATGCGTGCGCTTCGACACCTCGACGGAGGAGGTGCCGACGAAGTTCATCGTCGTCTGAATCGCCATGCCGAGCGCGAGCAGCGGCACGACGGTCACGGCCGCGTGAAACTCCGCCGGGGTCATCAGCGTGACCAAGCTCTCCGCCAGCGCCACCATCCCCAGCGTCGAGAACGTCAGCACGGCGAACGCGTAGGTGGCAAGCTTGGCGAACAGACGTGGCGCGTCGGGGCGGGTCATCCGGTCGAAGGCGAACGGCATCCACGCCGTCTTGAACGCGACGGGGTAGAGCTTGATGAGCGAGGCGATGCTCGTACCGATGAGATACACGCCGACCTGCTCGAGCGGGAGATACAACGCGAGGACGAAGCGGTCGCTCATCGTCATCGCTTGGTGCAGCAGCGCCTGTGGGAGCTGGGGCAGGCCGAACCGGAGCGCCTCGCGCGCCATCGCGCGGGAGAAACGCGCAGCCACCGCCGCGCGAATTCGGCGGGCAAGCGCCACCAGCAGGACGAGCGACACAATGACGTCGGCCAGCATGATCCCGAGCACCCCGAGCCCGAGACCGACCACCAGAACGAGGCGGACGATCAGTGTCCCGGACGACCGCACGAACGTGATCGACGCGAGCGTCGTCGACCGTTCTTGCACCCGTAGGATGCCGAACGGCACCAGGAAGAACGATGTGAGGGCGAGGTTGAGCGCAAGCAGGGCGAAAGCCCGTACATAGTCGCTCGATCCAATGACCAACGCGGTGAGGTCGCCGGCGGCCGACAGCAATACCGCCAGCAACACGACGCCCGCACCTAGTGTCCTGTAACAGAAATAAGTAAACGGTTTATGGTGCCTCGACGTATTCCTCGCAGGAGGTGCACGTGAGAGGTCCTGCCCCGGTGACAGTGACCGTCAGTGACGACGAACGGCAACGGCTCGACTCGTGGGCCCACCGGTCGCGCAGTGCCCCGCAGGTGGCGCGGCGCGCCCGCATCATTCTGGCGTGTGCCGCCGGCCGCTCGACGACGAGCATCGCCAAACGGTTCCACGTCTCGCGGACCACGGTGTGCAAGTGGCGCACACGCTTCGTGCGCGATCGCCTGGAGGGACTGATCGACGAACCGCGTCCGGGCACGCCTCGGCGGATTACCGATGCGCAGGTGGAGCAGGTGGTGATTGCAACCCTGGAAACCACGCCTCGCGGGGCGACGCAGTGGAGCACGCGCGATATGGCGAAGGCGACGGGCCTGAGTCACATGACCATCCAGCGCATTTGGCAGGCGTTTGGATTGCAGCCGCATCGCAGCGAGACCTTCAAGCTGTCGCCAGACCCGCAGCTGGTCGAGAAGGTGCGCGATATCGTCGGGCTGTACGTGAATCCGCCGGACCATGCCCTTGTGCTCTGCGTGGACGAGAAATCGCAGATTCAGGCGTTGGATCGGACGGCCCCCCTGCTGCCGATGCAACCCGGGCAGGCCGAGCGGCGCACGCATGATTATCGGCGGCACGGAACGACCTCGCTGTTTGCGGCCCTCGACGTCAAGACGGGCGAGGTGCTCGCCGAAATGCACCAGCGGCATCGCTCGATCGAGTTCCGCAGGTTCCTCGATGCGATCGACGCGCACGTCCCCGCCGACCTGGACGTGCACCTGATCGTCGACAACTACGGGACGCACAAAACCGCGATCATTCAGCGCTGGTTGGCCAAGCGCCCGCGGGTCCACCTGCACTTCACACCGACCTATGGGTCCTGGATGAACCTGGTCGAACGTTGGTTCGCGGCGCTGACGACGAAGCAGCTTCGCCGCGGCGCCCACCGGAGCGTCGCGGCCCTCAAACGCGCGATCCAAGAGTTCATCGAGGTGACCAATGAGCAACCGACGCCGTTCGTCTGGACCAAGAGTGCCGACGACATCCTCGCGAGCATCGCCCGGTTTGCTCGGCGAACGCTGGCTGCACACCCAGCATGACAACTGTTCGCGAACCACTGTTACGGGACACTACATGAACAGTTTCGCTTTAGTGTTGACAGTCTCGGCTGTCTGACAGCAGAGACAGAACGAGGGCCATGTGGCCTATCCTTCCACGCAGTTTCTTTTGACGAAGAGACGCGAAAGGGAGGTACCCAATGACCCTCGACGACAGCATACAGGGGTTCCGGCTGCGGGTTCTGCGGGCGGCGCAGCGCAGTGGCAACGTGAGTGCGACGTGTCGCCGCTACGACGTGTCCCGGACGGTGTTCTATCGGTGGCGCGGTCGGCTGACGCGCTACGGGGCCGACGGGCTGCATCCGAAACGGCGGACCGCCCGGCGTGGGCGTGCGCCCGAGCTCACGGTGACCGACGAACGGCGGGTGATCGCCGAAGCGCTGGCCTGGCCGACCCGCGGGCCACAGTGGGTGAGCGATCGACTGGCCCGGCACGGGCGCGTCATCGCACCGGTGACGGTCTGGCGGGTCTTGCGCCGGGTCGGGCTCAATCACCGCCTGGCCCGGTTGGCCGTCCTCGAGGAGCACAGTGCCGCGACCGGCCTGCTGACCGAACGCACGGTGCGGCGCCGGCGGGGTCGGCATGTCGCGGCGGCGCGCCCGGGCGTCCTGTGTTCGCTCGATAGCTTCTACATCGGGAAGCTGAAGGGCGTCGGCAAGGTGTGGCAGCTGACGGCGTGTGATTGCGCCTCGTCGTACGGGTGGGCGCGGATCATCGTCGGCGAGGTCACGGCGGCGCTGATGGCAGCCTTCCTCGTCGAGGTCGTGCTGCCGGGATACCGGGCGGCGGGCTGGCGGCTGCGGCGCGTGTTGACGGACAACGGCAAGGAGTTCAAAGCGGGGTTCGTCTTGTCGTGTGCGGCCCACCAGGTCACACACACCCGGACGAAGCCACGACATGCGTGGACCAACGGCTTCGTGGAACGGCTGCAGGGGACGATTCTCCATGAGCACTGGCGCGTCGAGTTCCGCCGGCACTACTTCACCTCGGCCCGCGCTCTGCAACGGTCGGTGGACCGGTTCCTGGCGTTTTACAACCGGGACCGACCCCATCGTGGCTACCGCCTCCGAGGCCGGACGCCAGCCACGGTCTTCCGAGGAGCCGTTGCCGCTTGAGCGAGCACGCCGGCCTCACCCGACGGGGCTGGCGCGCGCAGCGAACGCGTGGATGGAACTGTCAACACCTTTGCGGAACTGGACACACTAGCAGCAGGATGACGATCGTGCCCGCGAGCGTCTGGCGGCTCCGTTCGTCGGTGTAGTCGTAGTAGAAGCGAACGAACGACGTGCCCAACCCCAGCCGGTAGACAGGCTTCAAGAACGCCTCGAGCACGAGGAGCAGGGCCAGCGCGCCGTACTCAGCCGGTGAGAGGACCCGAGTGTAGATGGGCAGGAGCAGGAAGTTGACTGCCTGGATGGCGACGTCGGCCGAGCCATAGACGACCGAGTGTCCAAAGACCCGGCGCACGTTGTCGAACATGCGCGGCCATGATAGCCGATTGCTTCTAACCCCAGCGTTCACGCGGTCGTGCGATGTTCGGAAGGTCCGACCGACGCCCGTCGTACAATGAGCCGCGATGACGGCACGAACCCTGCCCGTCCTTGGGGCAACGTGAGAACGGTCGACAACACCGCAATCAAAGCCCACGGCGCAGTACGCCTTCGGTCCGAATACGACTACGCGGTGTTCGAGTACTGGCGCAGCGCGAAGCTGCTGCGCTATCTGGAGCGTGCCGGCGTCACGCGCCTCGGACGAGTGCTCGATGATGGATGCGGCAGCGGCGGGATGACCGTCTCGATCGCCGAAGAGGCGCACTTCGCCGTCGGCATCGAACCCACCGAACGCGTCGTCGCCGCCGGTCAGAAACTGGCCGCGGAACGGCGGGTGCGGAACCTCAAATTCCTCCGAGCCGACGGCCACGACCTGCCGTTCGCGGATCGCAGCTTCGACCTCGCGTTGTCACACGCCGTGATCGAGCATGTGGCCGACCCGCCACGGTATCTTCGCGAGCTCAAGCGTGTGCTCAAACCAGGGGGGCTGTTGTTCCTGCAGACGGCGCCATACCTCTCGCCGTCGGGAGCGCATCTGCCCCGTCTGAAGTGGCCGATCCCGTATTACCTGCCGCTTGGACGGCGCGCGGCGTTCGCGTTTGCCCGCTGGCTCGGAAAGCACGCGCCACGCTATCTTGATACGCCAGCCGAGGGATCGTCCTTCGTGACGTTGGCGAGGCGCGGCGAGCACAAAGAGGACGACCTCCTCTACCGCGTCACCCTCCGCCGATTGCGGCGCGACATCGCCGGGGCCGGTTTTACCTCCGTCCGTGAAGACCTACAGATCAGCCGGCTCGCTCGCCGCCTCCTCCCGTCGCCGACCATCGACGTGCTCCCACGGATACCGCTCCTTCGAGACATCGTCGTGGTGAACATGGAGTATCTGCTGGCGGCGTGAGCACCCGGGGCACAAGCGACCGACGCCCGCCGCGTCCGGCGCGACGAGCGTCAGCTGCCTCGGTCTGTGTGCGCTACCCGAAGTCCTTCACGGCTGCCTCGATGGCCGGCTGCGCCTTGGCCAGATCTTCGGCGACCATCGCCGGTCTGGCCGTGAACTTCGCGTTGAACGCCAGGAACCACGGCTCGGCAATCGCCGGCAACTCCGACGTGTCGTTCATGTTGACCGCGAGCACCGCGGTTCGTACGCCCTCTTCTTCGATGAAGTACGCCGACTCCGGCTTCTGTGCTTCGACGATGCGCTGAATGTCGCGCGCAAGACTCCCGTCCTTGGCTTTCGCGTTGCCGACCTCGACCGGAATCTGCCCCTTGATGAGGAACCGCATGCGATCTCCTTCCCTGGAGGATGAGTGATGATCGAGTCGGACGACTCGACGGCTGAGCGGGAGATTCTAACCCTAATGCGCCGAACGGACCACGTGGCGCTCAGTGCGAGGGCGTTATGTTGCGGCCGCTGGCCGGCCGTCGATCAGGACGAAGGCCGCGACGGCGCTCAGGACCGCGAGTGCCGCGGCGAGCACCATCACGAGGCGGAACCCGCCGACGAAGGCCTGCGCGATGGCGCGCTCGACCGCCAGCCGAGTCGTGCCGCCGAGATCCGCCGGCACCGCCGTCGCCGCGAGGTTGACCTGCTCCGCGGCGAGCGCTGCGCGTGCGTCGTCCGGCAACTCGAGCACGCCGAGCCGCCGGTCGAGGCCGCGACCGAAGGCTGCGAGGATGACGACTCCCAGGATCGCCACCGCCAGGAGCCCGGCGGTCCGCGATACGGCGTTGTTGATGCCCGATGCGACCCCGGCCCGCGCGACGTCCACGGATCCCATCACCGCTGTCGTGAGCGGCGCGACGCTGATCGCCATTCCGATTCCGAGCACGACGACGGCCGGGAAGAAGGTCGTCCAATAGCTACCGCCGATGCTCGGGAGCACGAAGAGCCCGTAGCCGGCCGCCGCGATGAGCGGACCGACCATGAGCGGCGTGCGGGCGCCGAACCGGGGTACGAGGCCGCCGGCCCACCGTGACAGGACGAAGATGATGAGAATCAGCGGCAGCAGGGCAGCCCCGGAGGCCGTCGCCGTGTAGCCCTGCACCTGAATGAGGTTGAACGGGACAAAGAAGAGCGCGCCACTCAGCGCTGCGTACAACAGCAGCGTGACCGCGTTCGCACCGCTGAACGTGCGCGACTTGAAGAGGGTCAACGGCATCATTGGCGCCGGCACGCGACGCTCGACGACGACGAATGCCGCGAGACCGCCAATGCCCAGCACCAGTGTCGCCACGACGAGTGGATGCGCGAGCCCGAGATTCGACGACTCGACGAGGCCGAAGACCAACGCGCCGAGCCCACCGGTGGCCAGCGCTGCGCCGCGCCAGTCGAGCCGACCGCGCTCGGGGTTGCGACTTTCGGGCACGCGCAGGAACAGGACCGTCAGCACGACGGCCGCGATCGGGATGTTGATGTAGAACACCCATCGCCAAGACAGGTTGTCGACCAGCCATCCGCCGAGCACGGGGCCGACGGCCGCGGTCATGGCGGTGAACGCCGACCAGGTACCGATGGCGCGACCGCGTTGGTCTTCGTCGAACGACGCGGACAGGATGGCCAGGCTTCCGGGAACGAGCAGCGCTCCACCGAGTCCCTGCGCCGCGCGCGCGGCGATGAGCTGACCGGCGGTCTGGGCGACGCCACACCACATGGAGGCGAGGGTGAACACGCCGACGCCGACGCCGAAGATGAGCCGACGACCGTAGCGATCACCGAGCGCGCCGCCGACCAGCATCAGCGCGGCGAGCAGCAGCGCATACGACTCGACGATCCACTGCAGCTCGGACACCGTGGCGTCGAGCTCGCTCTGCAGGATCGGCAGGATCACACCAACGACAGTGCCGTCGATGAACGCCATGCTCGAGCCGAGAATGGTCGCCGTGAGCACCCAGGGGCCAAGGTTTCCTCGACAGGGGCTGATGGCCGCTTCCCCACGGATGACCGCCTCGTCACACGGCGGCTTCACGAGTTGGGTCACCAGCAACCCTCTCTCGCTCCCGCGAGCGAACGGGAGCGATATCTAAGTCATTGATACGGAAGATGATATTCGACGGAACCAATCCAGAGTATCATACGTATGATTCAAACGAACGTTTGATTTAGTGGAAGCCTGAGCGTCAGAGGAGTCGAAGGGAATGGCCACCGAGACCAAAGAGCGGATCTTGGACGTCGCCGAGCGGTTGTTCGCGGAGGGCGGCTTCCCGGCCACGTCGCTGCGTGACATCACCGCCGAGGCCGGGGTCAACCTCGCATCGGTCAACTACCACTTCGGCTCGAAGGAAGCACTACTGGCGTCCGTGCTGGAACGTCGCTTCCGACCGATCAACGAGCGACGACTGCAACTGCTCGGTGAGATCGAGGCACGCGCCGGTGATCGGCCGCCCGACGCCAAGGACGTCCTTCGCGCATTTCTGGCTCCACCCTTCCAGAAACAGCAGGAGTGGGGCGAGAGCGGCCACACATTTCTCCGGCTCGTGGGTCGCATCCACGCCGAAACCAACGAGGAGCATCGCGCCACCTTTCTCCAGCAGTTCGACGAGGTCGTTCGTCGGTTCACGGCGGCGCTGGGGAGCGCGCTGCCACACCTCGACCGATCGGATCTGCGGTGGCGGATGCTGTTCGTAGTCGGGTCGATGGCGTTCGCCATGGGCGGGGGGCGCGCACTGGTCACACGTGATCCGGAGAACGCCCGCGACCCCGACGACATCATCGAGTCGCTGATCCACTTCGCCGCGGCCGGTATGGCCGCGCCGGTGCCAGTGACCGTCCCCGTTCGCGCTCGACTGAAAGGCCACACCACGTGAGTTGCGGTCGCCTGATCGTCTGTCTCGCACTGATGGCCGCCGGCTGCGCCACGGCACCACCGGTCGTGGCCCCGCAGCTCGACGTCGCGGTCCCGGACGCATGGACCGCCGAGGCGGATGGCCCGACGGGCTCGGTCGCGCCGGATTGGTGGACCGCGTTTGGCGATCCCGGACTCTCCTCGGCGGTGGAAACCGCACTCGTCCAGAACTTCGACCTGCAAGCGGCCGCGGCACGACTCGAGCAGGCCGCCGCCGATGCCCGGGCGGCGTCAGGCGCGCTCCAACCAACGGTTCAGACGACCTACAACGGCAGCCGCCGGAAACAGAACTTCGTCGGTTTCCCGATCCCCGGCGCCGAGGGGCGGGTGCTGAGCACCATTTCCACCAACCACGGCGTCTCCCTCGACATCTCGTGGGAGATCGATCTGTGGGGCCGGCTCCGCGCCGATGCGCAGGCGGCGCTGGCCGACCTGCAGCGCTCCGCCGCCGACCTCCGCGGGGCGCAGCTGTCGCTCGCGGGACAGACCACCAAGGCGTGGTTCGCCATCGCCGAAGCGCGGCAGCAAGTGCTGCTGTCCGAAGCGACGGTCGCGAGCTTCCAGGAATCGGCTGAGCTGGTCCAGGAGCGCTTCGAAACGGGTATCCGACCAGCGCTCGACCTGCGCTTGGCGCTCCTGAACCTCTCGAATGCGGAGGCGCTGCTCGACCAGCGGCGCCAGCAGCTCGACGCCTCGACCCGACAGCTCGAGGTCATCCTGGGCCGCTATGCCGCGGGCGACGTGGAACCGCCGGCAGACCTCCCGGCCGTCCCGGGCTCTGTGCCCGCGGGGCTCCCGGCCAACCTGGTCGCCCGGCGGCCCGACCTCGTGGCCGCCGAGCGGCAGCTCGCCGCATCGGAGGCGCGGCTCACGGTCGCGCGCCGACAACTGCTGCCGAGCATCAGCTTGACCGCCGCCACGGGGACAGCAACCGACGGGCTGCGCTCACTGATCAAAGGTGATTTCGGCGTGTGGAGCTTCGTGAGCAACCTCGTCGCGCCGCTGTGGCAGGGGGGACAGCTGCGGGCGCAGATCACTCGAGCGGAAGCGCAGACGGCCGAGATCCTCGCCACCTATGCCAATACGGCGCTCACGGCGTTTGCTGAGGTCGAGACGGCCTTGGCCGCCGAGGGCTTTCACGCCGACCGCATCGGTCACCTGATGATGTCGGTCGAACAGGCGCGCGCGGCCGAGCGGCTCGCCGAGGAACGGTACAGGGCGGGTCTCGACCTCTATATCACCGTGCTCGACTCGCAACGCTCGGCCGTACAGGCCGAAAGCGATTTGATTGCGGCACGACGCGTGCGGCTCGAGAACCGCGTCGACCTCTATCTGGCACTGGGCGGCGGTTTCGATCAGCTCGAGGCGCCAATCTCGCTCGGCGGCGACGAGACGAGCGTAACGGGACAACCATAAAACCAGTACCGGAAACAGAAACGGATAACGACGATGAATCGCGTGCTCATTCGCATCTTGCAGATCGTGCTTCCCTTGGCGGTGTTGGCCGTGGCCGGGGCAGCGGCCGTCATGCTCGTGCGCAGTCGCCCGCCGGTCGAAACGCAGCCGCCGCTGTTCGAACCACCCGGCGTCCGCGTGCACGAGGTGACGGCCCGGGACGTGCCGATGACCGTCATCAGCCAGGGCACGGTCAGTCCGCGCACCGAGAGTCAGCTCGTGCCGGAAATCACCGGGCGCGTCATCCGGGTCGCCGCTTCGTTTGCCGAGGGCGGCTTCTTCGAGGCGGGCGACATGCTGGTCGAGATCGATCCGTTCGACTATCAGCAGGCGGTTGTGGCCGCGCGCTCGCAGCTGGCGCAGGCCCGCCTGCGGTTGGCGCAGGAAGAGGCGGAGGCCGAGGTTGCGCTCCGCGAGTGGGAGGAGCTGGGGCGCGGCGATCCGCGTGCGCTGACGCTGCGCAAGCCGCAGCTCGACGATGCGCGAGCCTCCGTGGCCGCCGCTGAGTCCAACCTGGAGCGGTCCGGGCGCGACCTCGAACGGGCGGAGATCGTCGCGCCGTACGCGGGACGGATTCGCGTGAAGAACGTCGACGTCGGACAATTCGTCACGATCGGGACGGCAGTGGCGACGATCTACGCCGTCGACGTCGCCGAGGTCCGTCTCCCGCTGCCCGACGAAGAGCTGGCCTACCTGAACCTACCACTGTCGTATCGCGGGGGTCAGAGCCAGCCGACCCCGCGGGTTACGCTGCGGACGACGTTCGCCGGCGAGACGCACGAGTGGGATGGACGCGTCGTCCGCACCGAGAGCGAGATCGATCCCGTGAGCCGGATGGTCCACGTGGTCGCCCAGGTCGAGGATCCGTACGCGCCAGGTCCGAATCCAAATAGACCGCCGCTGGCGGTCGGCATGTATGTCGAGGCGGAGATCGAAGGACGCACGGTCCGCGACGTGGCGGTCGTGCCGCGCGCCGCGCTGCGCGGTCGCGATCAAGTCCTCGTGGTCGATGCCGCCGACAAGCTCATCTTCCGTGATGTCGACATCCTGCGCGCCACGACCGACTCGATCTTCGTGCGCGACGGGTTGACCGAGGGCGAGCTCGTCGTCGTGTCGCCGCTCGACGCACCAACTGACGGCATGCAGGTGCAGCTCGCGGACGCCGACCCCGCACTACTCGCGCGTCGCGGCGTTGTGTCCACACCGACGCCAGAGGCAGTCGAGATAACGGCGGCGTCGACGCCCGGGCCGGAGACGCTTGAAGAGGCACCCGCGGCGACGCAGACCGCCGCAGCGCCGACCGCCCCAGTCGCCGAACCGCCGGCGGCGCCGGCCGCGCAAGCGAACGAGCGTCCGCGCTGGCTGAGCGACCTGGCACCGGACGATGGGACGAACGCCCCGAGCACCGAGCCTCGCGTGGATCGCACCGCGCGCAATGCCGCGACCGACACGGGTGGCGAGGTCCGCTCGGACACGAACCCTGTGCCGCGACCCGAGGCGCGCTCGGAACGGGCGACGCCACCCACGCGTCGAGAGCCGGAACGGCGGCCATCTGCTCGTGAGGTGTCGCCGCCGCCCGCGCCGGCATCGGCGCCGGCTAGCGACGCACGCCGTCCGCTCGAGCCGGGAGGCCCGACGGTGGCGATCGTCCCGTTCGCCAGCCTGAGCCAGAACGCGGACGAGCACCGACTGGGCGCTGCGCTCGCGAGCGCCGTCGCCGACGACCTCGCTGCGGCCGGATCGCTGACGGTGACGACGTCGGAGGGTGCCGCGCAGTTCGTCGTCGGCGGCGGCGTCCAGCAAGTCGGACAGATGGTGCGGGTCACGGCGCGTATCGTCGATAACGAAGCGGACGCCGTGCTGCGAGCCTTCAAGCTCGACGGCAGCACTGAGGATCTTACCGGTGTGCGGAGCGAGCTCGTCGCATCCATCAGCCAGTCGCTGACCCAGCTCGCCGGGGTCACTGGTGGCGACCGCGTCGATGCCGCGCCACGCGACGACGCCGCACCCGCGCGTCGCGAGACGAGCGCGCTGGCGGTGTTGCCATTCGACGATCTCGGGACGACAGCCAGCGACGGCCCTGGCGGCGATCTGAGCAGGGCATTCACCGACACGATCGCCGCGCACCTCGCCGAACTGCCGGTCGTCACCGTCGTGTCGCCCGACGGGGGTGCCGCGCTGGTCGTCGGCGGGGGGATTCAGCGCGTGGGCGGCGCGGTCCGCGTGACGGCCCGCCTCATCGACACGGCCAGCGGCGCGGTCATCACGGCGATCAAGGTGGACGGCAGCCTCGAGGATCTCGCCGATCTGCAAGCTCGTGTGGCAGCGGCCATGAGACAGAGCGTCGAGGACGCCGTGTCCGATCAGGTCGACGACGGTGCCAACGGAGCTCGCGCGGCCGGTAACGGGAGGCAATCGTGAAGGGCATGATCGAGTGGTTCGCGCGCAACAGCGTCGCCGCCAACCTGATGATGGTGTTGATCATCGTGAGCGGCGTCATCGCCACGTTCTCAGTCACGGAAGAGGTCTTTCCGGAAATCGACCTCGATCGGATTCAGGTCGAGGTGCCCTACCTGGGCGCGGCCCCGGAAGAAGTCGAGGAGGCGGTCAACGTCCGCATCGAGGAGTCGATTCAGGGCATCGACGGCATCAAGGAGATTCAGTCGACGGCGTCCGAAGGCATGGGCTCGGTCATGATCGAGCTCGAGCTGGGTGCCGATCCCCGCAAGGTGATCGACGAAGTCAAGAGCAACGTCGACGCCATCACGACCTTCCCGATCGAAACGGAGAAACCGATCGTTCGGGAGTTGACGAACCGTAAGCAGGTCGCCGACATCGCCGTCTCGGGCGAGGTCGATCCGTTCACACTGAAGGAGATCGCCGAGCGGGTGCGCGACGAGCTGACCGCGATCCCGGAGATCACGCAGGTCGACATCGTCAGCGCGCCGCCGTATGAGATATCCATCGAGGTGTCGGAAGTCGCCCTCAGACGGCATGGCCTGACGTTCGACCAGGTCGCCGACGCCGTGCGCCGCTCGTCACTCGACCTGCCGGGCGGATCCCTGCGAACGGACCGCGGCGAGATCCTGCTGCGCACGATCGGTCAAGCGTACCTGGGCGAGGAGTACGAGGACCTGGTCGTGTGGACACGAGCCGACGGCAGCCGTCTGGATCTGGGCGACGTCGCGACGGTCGTCGACGGCTTCGCGGAAACGGACCAGTACGGGCGATTCGACGTCGAACCGACGATGATGGTCTCGGTGTTCCGGACCGGCGACCAGAGCGCCCTCGAGATCGCCGACGTCATCTACGACTACGTCGAGAGCGCACAGGTGCGCGTGCCGGAAGGCGTGACCATTACAGTGTGGCAGGACTCGGCGAAGATGTTGGGTGCGCGGCTGTCGCTGATGCTGCGTAACGGCGTGTTTGGGTTCGCTTTCGTGTTCATCGTGCTCGCCCTGTTCCTCGAGCTGCGCCTCGCGGCGTGGGTCAGCCTCGGGATCCCGATCTCGTTTCTCGGCGCCATTGCGTTCATGCCCGGGCTCGATGTCTCGGTGAACGTCCTGTCGCTCTTCGCCTTCATCCTGGTGCTCGGCATCGTCGTGGACGACGCGATCATCGTCGGCGAGAACATCTACCGGCATCAAGAGGAGCACGGCGACGGCATGCGCGGGTCGATCGAGGGCGGCTTCGAGATCGCCAAGCCCGTCACCTTCGCCGTCCTGACCACCGTGGCGGCGTTCATGCCGCTGATGTTCGTGCCGGGCATGATGGGCAAGATGTTCCGCGTCATCCCCCTCATCGTGATTCCCTGCCTGCTCTTCTCGCTCGTCGAGTCGCTGAACATCCTCCCGGCCCACCTGTCGCACATTCCCAAGCGCGGTCGCCCCGGTCCATGGCGGCGGTCCCAGCAGATGGTCGCACGTGGCCTGAAGTGGTTCATTCGCCAGGCATACCGGCCTTTCCTCGAGGCGGCGCTGCGGTGGCGGTATCTGACCGTTGCTGCTGGCATCGGAATGATGATCGTCACCCTCGGTATGGTGCTCTCGGGTCGGCCGGTGTTTCATTTCTTCCCGTCGATCGAGGCGGACTTCATGGCGGCGTCGGTGACGATGCCGCAGGGCACGCCGGTCGATGCGACGTCCAGAGCCGTCGAGAAGCTCGAAGCGGGCGCCGCCACACTCCGGCAGACGCTGATCGAGGACACGGGCACCGACTACTTCCTCCACGTGTCGACCTCGGTCGGCGACCAGCCGATGGCCACGCGCGGACCCGGGCCGATGGGCCCGATCGGCAGCATCGCGGCGGCCCACCTCGGCGAGGTCGCCATCGAGCTGGCCCCCTCGGAGACGCGCTCCTATAGCAGCGAGCAACTCGGCAATATGTGGCGTGAGGCGACCGGCCCGATCCCCGAGGCGGTCGACGTCAACTTCAACATGTCGGTGATGAGCCCCGGCGAGGATGTCGACGTGCAGCTGGCGGGCCGCGACCTCGAGACCCTCCGCGCCGCGGCCGACGCGATCAAACGGCAGCTGGCGGGATACACCGGCGTGTACGGGGTCTCCGACTCATTCCGGGCAGGCAAGGAGGAGCTGAAGCTCGGCATCAAGCCGGCGGCCGAGACACTCGGGCTGACGCTACAGGACCTCGGCCGGCAGGTGCGCCAGGCGTTCTACGGCGAGGAGGCGCAGCGGATCCAGCGCGGGCGGGACGACATCCGCGTCATGGTGCGCTACCCGCGCGACGACCGGCGGTCGGTCGGCGACCTCGAAAACATGCGCATCCGGACGCCCAACGGCGGCGAGGTGCCATTCTCGCAGGTGGCCGTCGTCGAGCCGGGTCGCGGCTTCGCATCGATCAAGCGAGTCGACCGCAACCGCGCGGTCAACGTCACCGCCTCTGTCGACGCGTCGGTGACGTCAGCCGGTGCGGTCATCGCCGACCTCGATACGCGGATCTTGCCGGAGGTGCTGGCGGGCTTTCCCGGCGTGTTCTACACGTTCGAGGGGATGATGGCCGAGCAGCAGGAGTCCATTGGCGGGCTCCAACGGGGGTTCGTGCTCGCGCTGCTCATGATCTTTGCGCTCCTCGCGGTGCCGCTGAAGTCCTACGTGCAACCGCTCATCATCATGAGCGCGATCCCGTTCGGGCTGGTCGGCGCCATCTGGGGCCATCTGATCATGGGGCTGGACGTGACGATGATGTCGATGTTCGGGATCGTCGCGCTGTCGGGCGTCGTCGTCAACGATAGCCTGATCATGGTCGACTTCATCAACCGCAAGCGAGCGCTGCACGCGGACATGGGCGTGGCCGTCCGCGAGGCGGGCATCAATCGCTTCCGCCCGATTATGCTGACGTCGCTGACCACATTCTTCGGTCTAGCGCCGTTGATGGCCGACCGGAGCTTCGACGCCGCCTTCGTCGTGCCGATGGCCGTCTCGCTGGCGTTCGGTGTCGTCTTCGCCACCTTCATCACGCTGATCCTGGTACCGACGACGTATCTGATTCTGGAAGACATCAAGGGGACGATGCGACAGCTCTTCGGACGCGGGAAGCCGGATACCGAGGAGCCGACCGACGCGGAGGTCGCGCCGGAGGGGGCCGCCGCGCGGACGGCGGAGGCGTAGGAGCGTCGCGCGCTGGTCGTAGGGCTTAGGGCTTAGGGCTTAGGGCTTAGGGCTTAGGGCTTAGGGCTTAGGGCTTAGGCTTAGGGCTTAGGGCTTAGGGCTTAGGGCTTAGGGCTTAGGGCTTAGGGCTTAGGGCTTAGGGCTTAGGGCTTAGGGCTTAGGGCTTAGGGCTTAGGGCTTAGGGCTTAGGGCTTAGGGCTTAGGGCTTAGGGGCACCGTAAGCCTTGAGCCTGCGAGCTTCGGGACTCAGTCCCCCGCTGCGATCTCGGCGACGATCTGGTCGACGAGCGGCGGGCTCACACCGCATGCCGAATCGTTGATGCGACACTGCGCCAGGGTGAGCGCGCATGCGCAAGTGCAGCCCTCCGTGTTCAGCCGGCGTAGCGCCGTCTCCCGCTGCTCCGCCGACAGCGCCGACAGATCGACACCGGGAATCTCCGTGGCCTGCGCGGCGTTGGCCAGCCGCATCTGCTGATTCGGTTCGACCGTCTCCACCGTGACGTTGGTTGGAAGCGACGTCAGATAGCGCGTCTCCTGCTCCAGGACCGCTGGGCTGATCAGGCCGACGTGCGTCTGCACGATCCGCCCTTCGGGATCGACGATGAACGATGTCGGCAACGCGAACACGCCCGGGAACTGATGCTTGATCTCAGGGGTGGACATGACGATGGGGTAGTTGACGCTGAACTGGCGTGCGAAGTCGCGCACCCGGTCCGCCGACCCTTCGTCTTCGGAGACCCCGATGACCACCAGATGGTCGGGGTAACGCTCCGTCAGCCCGACGAGGTAGGGGATCTCCTCGCGGCAAGGGCCGCACCAGGTCGCCCAGAAATTGACGAGCACCACCTTGCCCCGGAGGTCAGCCGTCGTGATCCGTTCCCCGTCGAGCGTCTCCATCACCAAGTCGCCGAGCGGGACGGGATCCGCAACGAACTCGAGTCTCATCCCGCTATCGGACACCGGGAACAACGGCTCAGGCGCCGGCACGCTCGCGGGCGTGTCGGCCGGGGGCCCACCGCAGGCGGCGACCGCGACGAGGGGGACGGCCATCAGAAGGCCGAGAGGTAGACGCTGCAGCATGAGGCTCCTTCCGTGTACCGCACCATCATTGTACTGTCAGCCCGAGTCCCCGGCGAGCGGGCGGGGGGGGGCCGGGGAGGCACCCTCCCCTACCGGTACCCGAGCTCGACCGCCAGCATCAGCGCCACGACGGCCACCAGGAACAGCTTGGCCAGGAGCGGCGCGACGAACGTGACCCAGCGCTGGTAGGGGATGCGGGCCAGCCCCAGGACGCCCATGAGGAGCGCGTTGGTGGGCACGACCATGTTGGTGAAGCCGTCGCCGAACTGGTAGGCCAGCACCGCGGTCTGCCGCGTGAGGCCGGTCAGGTCGGCCAGCGGCGCCATGATCGGCATCGTCACGTAGGCCTGACCCGAGCCGGAGACGATGAACAGGTTGATCGCCGTCTGCACGCCGAGCATCCCGACGGCCGACAGGTGGGCCGGGAGCGACTGCAGCGGCCCGGCCAGCGCGTTGATGATCGTGTCCAGCACGCGGCCATCGCTCAGCACGACCTGAATGGCCCGCGCGAAGCCGACGATGAGCGCGGTCGCCGTCAGTTCCGCCGCGCCCTTGTAGAAACCGGATGCCACGCGGCTGGGTCCCAGGCCGGCAACCACCGCGGCGACGAGACCAAGACCGAGAAAGACCGCCGTCAACTCGGTCAGATACCACTCCCATGCCGCCACGCCGTAGACGAAGAGCGCGAGCCCAGCCACGAACGCGCCGATGACGACACCGCGGCGCCGCGTGAGGCGCACGTCGTCAGGCAGCGGGAACCCCGTCGAGTAATCGACATCGACCACGAGACTCGACGCGGGGTCCCGATCGACGCGCGCCAGATACCGAAGGATGTGATGCACACCCACGGCGGCGCAGATTACGAGCAGCAGCCAACGCGCGCCCTGACCCGAGGCGAGCTCGACGCCCGCGACGTCCTGCGCCACCAGGACGGTGAACGGGTTCAGGGCCGCGCAGCCGTACCCGATTCCGGCGCCGACGTAGATCATCCCCACGGCGACGACGGCATCCATCTTCATCGCCAGACACATCGTGACGAGAATCGGCACGAAGGGCAGATACTCCTCGGCCATGCCGATCGTCGACGACCCGAGCGCGAACAGCCCGACCATTCCCGTCACGAGATACCCGGGTCGGCCGTCGAGGTGAGTGATCGCCGCGCCGATCAGGGCATCGGTCGCGCCCGTGGCCCGCAGGACCCCAAAGACGCCGCCGACGACGAAGATGAAGAAGATGATGTCTTGCGCTTCGGCCATGCCGCGTGGAATCGCGGTAAGAAACGCGAACGGTTGCAGCGGCTCGGCGTCGACGCGGTGATATGTGCCGCGGACGACCTGGCGTCCGTCGCGGTCGAATTCGCCGGCCGGCAGCACGTAGGTGGCGACCTGCGCGAGGAGGATCAACGCGCAGATGATGACCAGCGGATCGGGGATGCGGCGTGTTGGCGCCATCCTCTTGTGTGGCGTCTACGGCTTGCCGCTACCGCGTCGGATCCTCCGACACGCGCACGAGCAACTTGCCGAAGTTCTTCCCCCGCAGCAATCCCTGGAACGCCGCGACGGCGTTCTCGAGGCCGTCGACGACATCTTCGCGGTAACGGAGCGCCCCGCCCCGGATCCATCCGCCGACGTCCCGCAGAAAGTCGGGGATCCGGTCGCGATGGTCATGGATGATGAAGCCTCGAAAGGTAATCCGTCGGACGAGGGTCAGGCTCATCAGCTTCGGTACCAGGTTCGGCCCTGGGGGCGGCGCGGTGTCGTTGTAGTTCGCGATGCGTCCACAGACAGGCACCCGTGCGAACGTGTTGAGACACGGCAGCACCGCCTCGAACACCTTGCCGCCGACGTTCTCGAAGTAGACGTCGATGCCGTCGGGACACGCCGCCGCCAATGCCTCCCGCAAGTCGTCGCGATGCCGGCTGAGGCAGACATCGAAGCCGAGCTCGTTGGTGACGTAGTCGCATTTCTCCTGAGCGCCGGCGACGCCGACGACGCGGCAGCCCTGGATCTTGGCGATCTGTCCCACCACTGCACCGACCGCGCCCGACGCCGCGGAGACGACCACCGTCTCGCCGGGCTTCGGCCGGCCGTGGTCGAGCAGGCCGACGTAGGCGGTGTGCCCGGGCATGCCGAGCACGCCGACCGCCGTCGAGATGGGCGCGTCCGCCGGGTCGAGCTTCCTCACGCCGGCACCGTCCGACAATCCGTAGTCCTGCCAGCCGTTCGCGGTCAGCACGAGATCGCCCTCCGCGTAGCCCGCGAGCTTTGACTCCACCACCTGGGACACGGTCCCGCCTTCCATGACGTCGCCGAGCGCAACGCCCTTGGCGTATGACAGCCCCGGGTTCATCCGACCGCGCATATACGGATCGAGGGAGAGGTAAATCGTCCGGCAGAGCATGTGCCCGTCGCCGGGCCTCGGGATCGGCCCCTCATGCAACCTGAAGTCGCTGTCCTGGGGAAAGCCGTGCGGATGAGCGGCGAGCTCGATTCGCCGGTTCGTCGTGGCCGTCATCAGTGTTCCTCCTCCGGACACCCTGTCGGAAAGGCTGGAAGTATACTGGGTGGTTGACGCGCCGCGGGCGCGTCGGGTCCCTACGTTACGGAGAACGGAGAGCTCAGCAATGACCACAGCGACGGCCAGCAATTCGATGCAGCACCTCCTCTTTGGATTCCGATTCAACCTCGGCCACGCCGAGATGCTGGTCAAAGACCTCACGGACGAGCAGATGGTCCAGCAGCCCCACGGCGTCGTCAACCATCCGGCCTGGACGCTCGGTCACCTCGCATCAGCGGCGAACACGGTGGCGAAGCAGTTCGGCAAGGAATCGACGTTCCCCACCGACTGGGAGGACAGGTTCAAGACCGGTGGCGTGCCGAGCAGCGACGCGTCGACGTTTCCGTCGAAGGACCGTCTCCTCGCCGAGCTCAAGACCCAGCACGAGCGGGCGGCCGATGCGGTGGCGAACACCGACGCGGCCGTGTTCGCGCAGGAGTACCCCGACGAAAACACTCGCAAGTACTTCCCGACCCTCGGTGACTTCGCGGCGTATTTGATGGGGGGTCACGAAGGGAATCACCTCGGTCAGATTGCCGCCTGGCGACGCGCCATGGGACTTCCGTCGGCGACCTAGAACCTCGATCGACGGACCGCCGGCGGTCGCTGCAGATTCGGAGGGGCGGAGGAACCGGCGATGCCTCGCGATTGCGGACGAACGTGCGGGTGCACGATAACGATCGTGCTCTGCGCCGCGCTCGCCAGTCCGGGATTGGCGGCCGCGCAGCGCCGTGGCGGCAGCGACGAGCCGATCGTCAGCGCCCTCGAGCTCTACGGGACGCTCGAGGGCGACCGCGCGCGCGACCTCGACCCGGGCCGTGAGATCGAGCTCACCCCACAGCAGTCGTTGACGATCGAGGCCGAGCCGCGCGACCAGTACGGCCGGCGCTTCCCGACCGATCGCTTTCACATGGGCGCCGAGCTCGGACGCGGTTGCCGTGGCGTCCTCTCCGTATCGGAGCGGTCGGCGGGCGAGCTGCGATTCACGGCGGGACGGGAGCGCGGCGCCTGCCGCGCGCTGGTGTGGGTCGCCGGCAACCTCAACCTCGAGTTCGAGCTCCGCTTCGAGGTCACCGGACTCGGCACCGCGAACTACACGCGGAATCAGGCGGTGGAGATCGCCGAGCGGCTGTATCGCGCGGTCCTCCAGCGCGAGATGGACGGCGGCTCCCGGGCGGCCACCGTGGCTGAGGTCCAGCGCGGACGCATCCAGAACCAGGTCGAGTCGATGGTGCGGAGTGGCGAGTTCACTTTGCTGCGCGCTGAGCAGGCGCCGGCCGCGCTGCTCGAGGCGTTCTATCAGGGGCTCCTCGAACGGCCGCCCGATTCCGGTGGCGCGCGTGACTACCTGGGCGAGATTGGTCGGGGTCGCTACGTGGCGGCGCTCATGAACCTGATCCAATCGAACGAGTTCGAGCAGGCCATCCTGGACGTCCGCTAACACCACTAACAGACGATAGGCGCTTCCGCGAGATCATCGGCGTGCTGGCCGAGCGGCAGGATGAGCGCGGTCAACGAGCGCTATCCGCCCTCAAGTTCGCCGATGCGCGCGTTGTGGATGCTTCCGCCGCCGGGAGCCTTCGGACACCGCGGGTTCGTCGTTCTTGGTCCGCCTGACGGGCGCATCCGGCTATCGGCCGCTGTTTCCCTCGTACTGCGCGTCGGTGACGGCCTCGAGCCACTCGAAGGCC
Source organism: Vicinamibacterales bacterium (assembly GCA_965197395.1). GTDB lineage: Bacteria > Acidobacteriota > Vicinamibacteria > Vicinamibacterales > UBA8438 > CAZYFH01. The sequence continues at coordinate 1,137,607 of OZ240205.1, forward strand.
GCGCCGTCGTCTCGGGCGAAGGTCACGGATACTTGCGTCAAGTCCTGGTCAGGCACGGCACCGTGCCAATGCGCGATACCGCTCGTCAGATAGGTGCTTTCATGCAGGTTCACCTCCTGCATTCGTCCGCCCTCCGCCTGGTACCGCATTCGGCCTTCCTGGACGAACAGCAGTTGGTCTTGTCCATGAACGTGCCAGTGCGAGCGGGCGCCGGCGTCGAAGCCTCGCCGCGAGAGCCTGGCTCCCTCGTTGTCCACCCTGAACGAGTGGCCGGTGAAGGTCTGGCCCTGCGCCACCGTCACCTCTGCGTTCCCGAGCCACAGTGAGGAAGCCGCGACGGCCAACACCAGCCACAAGAACACCCCTGCAATACGTACCCGCTCTTTCATCTTGAAGCCTCCCACTCCTGACTACTGCCGCTCCGCCTCCCACGTGCCCTCGCCGAGGCCGCCGTAGTCACACGTGCCCCTCATCGTGTCGCCGTCCACGGTGCCGGTATAGACCGCGTCGCCGAGCTGCCCGCCGAAGCGGAACTCGATCTCGCTGCCGGTGACCGTCCCGGTGACCTCGGCCTCGCCGAACGTCCCGTTGTAGGTTCCGGTCACGGTCTCGCCGTCCTGCGTGAACGTAAAGGTCGGCTCGCCGCCGCCGATATCGAGCTCCACCATGAAATCCCACGTGCCGGTGACGTCGGTCTGCGCGGCCACCCCGACGGCCGCCGCAAGCGCGACTGCCACACTCAGAACTAGTTTGGACATGACCTGCCCTCTTTCAGACGGCGACCACCGATGGTCAACCCCGACCTTGGGTCTTTTCGATCCTAGCCCACGTATCGCGCAGCGCGACCGTCCGATTGAAGACCAAAGCGCCAGGGCTCGAATCCGGATCCACACAGAAGTACCCGTGCCGCTCGAATTGATAGCGGGTGCCCGCCGGCGCGTCCGACGCGCTCGGCTCGACGCGACAGCCGCGGACGATTTCCAAGGACTCGGGATCGATCCGGTCTGAGGAGTCGGCTCCAGCGGCGGGGTCGTCCGGGGTCTCGTCCCTGAACAGGGGGTTGTAGAGGCGAACCTCCGCCTCGACGGCATGCTCCGCCGACACCCAGTGAATCGTGCCCCGCACCTTGCGGCCGTCGGGGGCGTAACCGCCCCGGGTCTCCGGGTCGTAGGTGCAATGCAACTCCGTCACCTCGCCGTTCGCGTCCTTGATGACCTCGACGCACGTGATGAAGTACGCGTATCGCAGACGCACCTCACGCCCGGGCGCGAGCCGAAAAAACTTCTTCGGCGCGTCCTCGCGAAAATCGTGACGATCGATATACAGCACGCGGGAGAAGGGCACCTTGCGGGTGCCGGCCCCCTCGTCCTCAGGGTTGTTGACGGCGTCGAGCTGCTCGGTCTCGCCCGTTGGATAGTTCGTGATGACGACGCGCAACGGTTGGATCACCGCCATGACCCGCGCCGAGTGCCGGTTGAGATCCTGGCGCACCGCGTCCTCGAGCTGCGCCATCTGCACGACGCTGTTTGCCTTGGCGATCCCGATCCGATCGCAGAACTCGCGGATCGCCGCCGGCGGATAGCCGCGCCGCCGCATGCCGCTGAGCGTTGGCATCCGCGGATCGTCCCATCCGCTCACCTGGCCGGAGGTGACCAGCTCGAGCAGCTTCCGCTTGCTGAGCACCGTGTGGGTAAGACTCAACCGGGCAAACTCGATCTGCCGGGGCGGGTCGTCGAACTCGAGCGCCCGCAGATACCAGTCGTAGAGCGGGCGATGATCCTCGAACTCGAGCGTGCAGAGCGAGTGGGTGATCCCCTCGAATGCATCCGACAGCGGGTGCGTGAAATCGTAGGTGGGATAGATGACCCAGGCGTCGCGTCGCCGATAGTGCGGCTGCCGGCGTATCCGGTAGATCGTCGGGTCTCGCATGTTCATGTTCGCCGCGGCCATGTCGATCTTCGCGCGCAGCGTGCGCGCCCCGTCCTCGAACTCACCCGCCCGCATCCGTGCGAACAGGTCGAGGTTCTCCTCGATGGATCGGTCGCGATGCGGGCTGTTGCGTCCGGACTCGTTCCACCGGCCCCGATACTGGCTCACCTCCTCGCCCCGGAGGTCGTCGACATACGCGTGGCCGCCCGTGACCAGTCGCACCGCGCACTCGTAGAGCCGCTCGAAATAATCGGAGGCGTGGAACAGCCGGTCCGCCCACTCGAAGCCGAGCCAGCGCACATCAGCCTCGATAGCTCTGACGAACTCGACGTCCTCGGTCTCGGGATTGGTGTCGTCCATCCGGAGGTTGCATAGCCCCCCGTTCTCGGCGGCGATGCCGAAGTTCAGGCAGATAGCCTTCGCGTGCCCGATATGGAGATACCCGTTCGGCTCCGGCGGAAATCGTGTGTGTACGCGTCCGCCGCGCGCGTTCGTGGCGCGGTCGTCGGCGACGACCTGCCGGATGAAGTCGAGACCGGACGGCGCTGGTGTCGCCTGTGTGCTCATGGCTCTCGTGCGGTCGCGCCGACGCTCGCGTGGTGACTCGTCAACCCCACCGGTCGGCTTCCGCGATCGCTCTATCAATTCTAGCGAGACACGACGTCCGTCCGAGAATCGCGAGCGTGTCGAACAGGCCGAAGCCGACCGCCTTGCCCGTCACCGAGACGCGAACGGCGTGGATGATGCCGCCGATGGACATCTCCTCCGCTTCCACGAACCGGTGCATCGCCGCCTCCAGCGTCTCGGCGTCGAACGGGTCACATGCGGCAACCGAAGTCCGAAATCGGCGCAGGCGGTCAGGTGCCCCGGCGGCGCAGACACGTTTGGCGAACGCCTTGTCGTCGTAGGGAAACGCGTGATCCGCCTGAAAGAACTCCGCGTACGTCAGAATGTCGCCGGCGACTTTCAGGCGGTCGCCGGCCGCTTCGACGACTCGCGCGAGCCGGACCTCTTCGTCCGGCGACGGATCGGCCGTTCGCAGACCCGCGGCGTGCAGGAAGGGAGCAGCGAGCGCGGACTTCGCTGCGGCCGGCGTGTCCAGCATGTACCGCTCCTCGAACGCCATCAACTTCTGCGGATCGAAGCTCGCCGCGGATTTGTTCACGCGCGCGAGCGTGAACTGCGAGACCATCTCGTCTCGGGTGAACGCCTCCGTGCGGTCATCGAGCGACCAGCCAAGGAGCAGCAGGTAGTTGACGAGCGCCTCCGGCCGATACCCGACGTCGCGGTAGAACTCGACGGTGACCGGGCTGAACGTGTCGGGGGTGACCTCACGACCGAGCGCGGCCATCACGGCGGCGCCATGGTCGTACACCTTCTTGAAGTCGGCATCTTTCAGGTAGACCGCGAGCTTGCGCTTGCTCAGCTTGTCGCGACGCCCGGGCGCGGCCACATACGGCAGGTGTGCATAGCGTGGGAGCTCGTAGCCGAGGCCACGCGCGATGAAGATCTGCCGGGGCGTATTCGACAGATGCTCGACCGCTCGAATCACGTGCGAAACTTGAAAGTCGTCGTCATCGACGGTGCTCGCCAGGTGATACAGACACGTCCCGTCGGCCCGCTGGATGACGTGGTCCTGCTCGAGCGCCCAGTCGAACGCGACGGGGCCTCGGATCAGATCCTCGAACTCGCAGACGCCGTCGCGGGGCATCTTGAGACGGACGACCCTCGGGCGACCGGCGGCCTCGAACTCGGTGACCTGGGCGTCGGTGGCAGCCATCCAGCGCCGGCTGTAGATGAACCGCCGCTTCGCCTGCTGCGCCGCCTCCCGCTCAGCCTGGATCTCGGCTGGCGTGGCGTAATCGGGATAGGCGAGTCCGCGCGCGAGGAGTCGTTCGACCGCGTCTCGGTATCGCTCGCTTCGCTGTGACTGGAAGTACGGCGCGTGGGGCCCGCCCACCTCCGGCCCTTCGTCCCAGTCGATCCCCAGCCACCGAAAGCCGTCGAGGATCGGCTGGAGCGCCTCGCTGATATTGCGAGTCTGGTCGGTATCGTCGATCCGGAGAATGAACTGGCCGCCGTGATGCCGCGCGAAGAGCCAGTTGAACAGTGCGGTCCGCACGCCGCCGATGTGGAGGGAGCCGGTCGGGCTGGGGGCGAACCGCGTGCGCACCGTCATGAGGTCGTGGGGATCCGTGGCGACGATCCTCTATTATCGTGTGGTTTCGGCAGAGCGAGAGAACGATGCGCACATCATCGATGGCGACCGTCGTGTTGATGGGGTTTTGCGGCAGCGCGCTGGCCCAAACTGGCGGGCGGCCCACCGTCGAGCATCTGGCGTTCGACGTCGAGGGACACGGCGAGATGACCTACGCCGTGTCTGTGCCCGCGGGGTACGACGCGGCGGAGCCTCGGCCGCTCATTCTGGCGCTCCACCCAGGGGGCTCGTCGGGAGCCTACTACGGCAGCATCAACATGCGGCGGATCTTCGAGCCTGCGCTGCGGGACTGGGGCGCCATCGTCGTGGCGCCTGACGTCCCGACGCGTCGATGGACCAGTGACATATCCGACCGCGGTGTCATGGCGCTGCTCGACCACATCCTCTCCACATACGCAATCGATCGATCGCGTGTGCTGGTGACCGGGTTCAGCCTCGGCGGCCGTGGCACCTGGTTCTTCGCGACCCGGCACCCGGACTTCTTCACCGCCGCGATACCGATCGCCGGCTCGCCCGGGGACGATGACCTTGCGGCGCTCGGTGGCATGCCGATCAACATCATTCACAGCCGGGCCGACGAGGTCGTGCCGTTTGAGCCCGCCGAGGCGGCCGCGCAGACACTCGAATCCGCGCAGGTCACGGTGCGGTTCACCGTGCTCGAGGGGGTCGGACATTTCTCGATGGGCGGCTACGCGCCCTCCCTCCGGGAGGCGGGCGACTGGATCCGCGAGCAATGGGATCTGCGATAGCGCCGTTCGGGAGTCGCGGCGAGACCGTGATTACAATGCGTAGATGAAATACCGACCGCTGGCCAACACGGGTGTGTACGTCTCGGAGCTGTGCCTCGGCGCGATGACCTTCGGCACCGAGTGGGAGATGATCGGCGCGCTCGGCCAGACCGAGGCCGACGCGCTGGTTGGCCGGTCGATGGACGCGGGAATCAATTTCTTCGATACCGCGGATGTCTATTCCACGGGCGACTCGGAAGAGATCCTCGGGCGCGCGCTGGCCGCCAACCGCCAAGACGTCGTCATTGCCACGAAGGTGCGGGGGCGCATGGGCCCGGGCGCGAACCAGGTGGGGCTCTCGCGCCTACACGTCATCCAGGCCGCCGAGGCGAGTCTCAAGCGGCTCGGGACCGACTACATCGACCTCTACCAGATACACCGGGCCGACCCGGAAACCGACATCGAGGAAACGCTGCTCGCGCTGACCGACCTGGTCCGCGCCGGCAAGGTCCGCTACATCGGCTGCTCCAACCTGCCCGCCTGGGAGCTGATGAAGGCGCTCGGGATCTCCCGGCAACGTGGTCTCGAAGCCTTCAAGACCACGCAGTCCTATTACGCGCTGGCCGGCCGCGAGCTGGAACGCGAGACCGTCCCGCTCCTACGCGACCAGGGACTCGGTCTCCTGGTCTGGAGCCCGCTCGCCGGCGGATTTCTCTCCGGGAAGTTCACGCGCGACGGCTACACCGGGCCGGACGCGCGCCGCGCCACGTTCGACTTTCCGCCGATCGACAAGGCCCGTGCCTTCGACATCATCGACGTCATGCGGCCGATCGCCGACGCGCATGACCGCTCCGTCGCGCAGGTGGCGCTCGCCTGGCTGCTGCGGAAGGACGCCGTCACCAGCGTCATCATCGGCGCCCGGCGGATGGAGCAGCTGGACGACAACCTCGGGGCGGTCGACCTCGATCTGACCGATGACGACATCACGCGGCTCGACGACGTCAGCGCGCTCGCCGTGGAGTATCCCGCCTGGATGAACTCGCTGGGTGACGACCGGCTGCCGGGACAGTCGAGAAACCTCACCGAACGATTACAAAAGCAGGATCGTTAGAGGCGTCAACGAATCGACGTCGTCGTCAAGACGATGACGGATTTGGTGCCTCGATCGCCAAGCTCTCGGGGGTCTCGGGTCGGCCGCGCCTGTCGCGACGGAGGAAACGCACTGGGCGCGCCGCGGTGGTCGCGGCATGAGACTTGCTCTGATTCCATGCGACCCCACCTCCATGCGCGTGAAACGATTCGGCTTCTCGGTGCTTCCCTGCGGGTGTCTGGCGAGCCGCTACCATGAGGCAGGCACCACAGACGTACTCTACATTGAGGAACGCGGGGGCAACTGTATACACCACATGACCGGGCTGCCAGCAACAACTGGCCCCGCGACCATGGCGAATCTCGATCCATCTGCGCTCGACGCCGTGGAGCCGCAGTCGGTCTGGCCCCGCCTTCCCCGCTAGTACTCCTCCGTTCGGCGTCGGAATCAAGGGCGGAGCAGCTCGTCGAGCTGCTGTTGAGCGAGGGATGAGACGGGCGGCCCCCCAATGAAGAGCCGGCTCTCCTCGGCCGCGACGGCCCGGCGCAAGGCCTCCTCCGCTGCCGTGAGCTGACTGATCTCAATCAAACACAGACCCGTGAAGTAGGCCACGGTGCCCGCCGACACGCCGGGGCCGTCAGGCAGCGTGACCTGCTCGAGCTCGCGCAGCGCAAGATCCCAATTGCTGAGGCGCGCGTGCGCGACGGCGAGATTGAGCCGTGCAGCCGCTTCAGCCAGCGGCGCCTCCGCCCGCGCCAGGGTCTCTTTCATGTCGAGCAGCAACAGATTGGACAGCCGGGTCCGATCGGTCAACGGGACCGCATCCGGCGCTTCCGCCACCGTGACGGTCACTGAGGCGTCCCGCTGCGGTGAGGCGATTTCAAGGACAAGACGGTCGCCCCCGGCGTGCGACGCGAGCAGGCGACCCACGTCGCGAGCCGAGCTGACGGCGTCGCCGTCTACGCTGATGACGATGTCCCCGACGAGCAGTCCCGCGCGTGCGCTGGTGCCACCGGGCTGGACACGCACGACCGCAGCGCCCGTCACGCCCTCAACGTCGACGAGCGAGGCCCCGAGGGAGGGACGGACAACCGGTTGGGGCGGCACGCTCAACGTTCGGGCGGCGGCTGCCCGCGACCCCAGGTCGGCCAATCGGATCCCGAGGGCGTCGGGGCGGCGAGCGCTAGGCTCTGCTCGTTCGCAGCGAGCGTCGCCGACGTGGCCAACCCCCTGACGTTGAGGTTGAGGTGCACCGGCGCCTGTTCCCGACGGGAGCGTGCGATGTCCCGCCGGCTCCGCACATGTGTCATGGTCGACCGCCTCAGCGTCCTGCCGCCAAGGCGACAGACTCAGCGTATTCTCCCCCATCGATCTCAGCGAATTCTCTCCAATCGACTTGACACGTAACCATACGGTTACATAAGCGCATCTAGTCGGCGTCCGACCGTCTGAGGACGGTGTCGCGGGCCACGGCCGCAGTGCTCGGATGGTCGACCGTGTAGTGCAGGCCGCGACTTTCAGCCCGCGACGCCGCGCTCCGCACGATCAATTGCGCGACGGTCGCGAGATTGCGCAACTCGACCAGCCCCGGTGTCACGGTGAAATCCCAGTAGTACTGGCGAATCTCGCGTTGCAGCATCTCGATGCGCCGCGCCGCGCGCGCCAGGCGCTTGTCGCTCCGCACGATCCCAACGTAGTGCCACATGAGGCGGCGGATCTCGTCCCAGTTCGCGTTGACGAGCACGGCTTCGGTCGGATCGCCCGCGGTGCCCGGATCCCACGGCGGCAGCGTGGGCGGAGCGTCGACGCCTCGTCGGATGCGCACGATCGCTTCCTCGGCGGCCGCGCGCGCGAACACGACCCCCTCGAGCAAGGAGTTGGACGCGAGCCGGTTGGCGCCGTGAAACCCCGTGCAGGCCACCTCACCGGCGGCGAACAGATTCTCGATATCGGTCAGTCCGCTCGTGTCCGTCCGCACGCCGCCGCAGCTGTAGTGCGCCGCGGGCACCACCGGAATCGGCCGCTCGGTCATGTCGAAGCCGAGCGCCGCGCAGCGCGCGAAGATGTTGGGGAAGCGCGTGCGCACGAACTCGGGCTTCATGGCGGTGCAGTCGAGGAGGACACAGTCGTCGCCTGACCGTTTGAGCTCGAAATCGATCGCCCGTGCCACGATGTCGCGCGGGGCGAGCTCCGCGCGTTCGTCGTAGCGCGGCATGAAGCGCTCGCCGGCCAGGCTCCGCAGCACGCCGCCCTCGCCGCGCACCGCTTCGCTGATCAGAAACGAGCGTGCCTCGGGATGGTAGAGGCATGTGGGATGAAACTGGCAGAACTCCATGTTGGCGACGCTGGCACCGGCGCGATACGCCATCGCCACGCCATCACCCGACGCGATATCGGGATTGCTCGTATAGACGTAGACCTTGCCGCACCCGCCCGTGGCCAGCAGCACGACCGGCGCCCGGAACGGCGTGATCGTGCCGGTGTCCTCGTCGAGGATGTATGCCCCGAGCACGCGCACCGGACCGGTCTGGCCGAGTGTCCGCGTGGTGACCAGGTCGACGGCAATGGCGTTGGCGACGATCCGGATGTGCGGGTGCTCCTCGCAGCGCTCGACGAGGACGCGTTCAATCTCCCGGCCGGTCAGGTCCGCCGCGTGCAGCACCCGTCGATGGGAGTGGCCGCCCTCCCGTCCGAGGTCGAACTCGCCACCACCCTGTTCGCGGTCGAAGCGCACGCCGAGGCCCATCAGGCCACGGACCGCGTCGGGCCCCTGCGTGATGACGAATCTGGCCACCTCTTCGTCACACAGCCCCGCGCCGGCCCGGAGCGTATCCTCAAGATGCGAGGCAACCGAATCGGCGGCGTCGAACACCGCCGCGATCCCGCCCTGAGCGTAGTTCGTGGCCGATTCCGCCGGCGCCTTCTTGGTGACGACCACTACCGGCCCGTGCTCCGCCACGCGCAGCGCAAAGCTCAACCCGGCGATCCCGCTGCCCAGGACGAGAAAGCGAGTCTCCATCTCAGCTAACTTTAGACGCTATGATCCCCGCGGCGAGGTCGTTCGACGAGGCCACGGGCGCGGGAGGTGTCGCATGAGACGGCGGATCCAGCTCGTCGGGATGGTGGCGGTCGTGGCGTTGTCAGCAGCCGGCGTGGAGCGCGGCTGGGCGCAGGAGGCCAAGGTCGTCGAGATCGACACCCTCAACGTGCGGGACACGCTCTATCACCTGTCGGGCGGCGGCGCCAACGCGCTCGCGCTCATCGACGAGATCAACGGCGGCGTGGTGCTGATCGACGCGAAGCTGCCCGGCTGGGGCGAGGCGGTGCGCGAGGCGATCACCGGGGTGACCGACCTGCCGGTGACAACGATCATCAACACGCATGGGCATCCCGATCACGCCGGCGCCAACGGTGAGTTTCGGCCGGGGGTCGAGATCATCGCGCACGAGAACACCAAGGCCAACATGATGACGGCCGGTGTGGCCGAGAACGCGTTGCCGACCACGACCTTCACGGATCAGTACTCCTTGCTCGAGGGCCTCGACCAAATCGACTTGTACTACTTTGGTGCTGGGCACACCGACGGCAACATCGTGGTCGTGTTTCCCGAGAAAGGCGTCGCCTATCTGGGTGATCTGCTGCCGCTGAAAGCGGCGCCCGGCATCAACGTGGCGCACGGCGGAAGTGGCGTGGCGTTCGCCGACACGCTGGGGAAAGCGGTCGCGGCGATCGAGGGCGTCACGCGCGTGATTACCGGCCATGGCCCGTTTCCCTCGACATACGCGGGGCGCGGCCGGCGAGAGACCGGCGCGCGACGTCCGTGGACCGGCTGGGTGACGTGGGACGACGTCGCCGAGTACGCCGACTTCAATCGCGACTTCGTCGCGGCCGTCGAGGAGGCGTTCGAGGCCGGCAAGAGCGCGGACGACGCAGCCGGGACGCTGCTGCTTCCGGAGCGGTACGCGGACTACGGGATGGACCTCGTGAAGGACAACGTCGAGGCAATCTACGGCGAGCTGGCGGCGCGGTGACGATCGCGGAAAGGTCATGACGATGAGAGCCACGACGGTACTTGCCTCGGTCGCGTTCGTCCTCGTCTGCTCGCCTGCCGTCCATGCCGATGATTGGCCGGAATTCCGAGGCGCGGGCCGCCTGGGCGTCTGGCACGAGTCGGGTATCGTGCAGGACTTTCCCACCGAGGGGCTGAAGGCACGCTGGCGCGTGCCGATCAAGGCCGGGTACGCCGGCCCCGCCGTCGCCGATGGCCGCGTCTTCGTAACCGACTTCGAGCCGACCAACGGCATGCGCGGCACCGAGCGTGCCATGGCGCTCGAGGAGACGACCGGCAACCTCCTGTGGATGCAGGAGTGGGACGCCGATTATGCAGGGATCCAGTGGGAGGTCGGCCCCGGCGCGACGCCGACGGTCGATGGCGATCGCGTCTACATCCTCGGCCGCACGGGCGTCCTCACGTCCCTGCGGGTCGACACCGGCGAGGTCCTCTGGCGGAAGTCCTACGCCGAGGACTACGACGTCGATCGGATGCGGTGGGGCTTCGACTGGGGCTTCGCCAGCGCGCCGCTGGTGGACGGGGCGCGACTCATCTGCTTCGTCGGCGGCCCGCCCGACGCGCGGGTGGTGGCGCTCGACAAGATGACGGGCGAGGAGATCTGGCGGGCGTTGCCGAGCGAGGCCGACCTTGGCGTCGCCCAGCCGATCATCATCGAGGCCGGCGGCGCGCGCCAGCTCATCGTCTGGGATCCGGAGGAGGTCGCCTCACTCGACCCGGTCACGGGCGAGGTCTACTGGCAACAGCCGTACGTCGTCGGCGGCGCGATGACGGTCGCGGTGCCGGTGCAGGTGGGGTCACAGCTCTTCTTTTCCACGTTTTACGACGGCCCGATGATGTTGACGCTCAATCAGGACCGGCCGGGCGCCACGGTGGCCTGGAAAGGCACCAGCAACAGCGAGATCCGGACCGAGGGGCTGCACGCGGTGCTGGCGACCCCCATCATCGACGGCGGGTATATCTACGGGATCTGCAGTTACGGTCAGCTGCGGTGTTTGAATGCCGCAACCGGGGAACGTGTCTGGGAGACGCAGGAAGCGACGGTCGAGCGGCGGCGGTGGGTCTCAGGATTCATGGTGAAGAATGGCAACCGTGTCTTCATCAACAACGACCGCGGCGAGCTGATCATCTCTCGGCTGAGCCCGTCGGGCTACGAGGAGATCAGCCGAACCCACCTGATCGATCCCACATCCCCGCCCGGGAACCGGCGCGAGCTGCGCACCGTGAGCTGGGTCCACCCCGCCTACGCCAACAAGCACATCCTGACGCGCAACGACGAAGAGATCGTCTCGCTGTCGCTGGACGCGGCGGACTATAACTAGGGCTGCGCCCCGAACCCCCGCGGTCGCTTCGTGGGGACCCCGAGTGCCCCACTCCGCGCCCGCGAGGCGCGCAGTGCGCGCCTTGGCCGACTGTCGGATCCCGGCTTCCCGTGACGGGGCTGCGCCCCGAACCCCCGCGTGCGTGCGCGCGCCCTCACTCGCAGAACACGCGAACCGTGTCACCGTTGTTCGAATTGACGTCGACTTTGAGCTCGCGGAGCTCCTCGATGAGCGCATCGCCCGACAGGCTCGAGAGGTAGGAGAGATCGACGCCGCTTTCCTTCAGCTTGTCACTTGACGCCCTGGGCACCATCGTGGCCAGGTTGATCCCGGTGCGAAAGAGCCCGAGCGGCACCCGGATATTGACGTTGTCGCCGTTCTTGCTGTCCACCACAACGCGCAGATACTTCAACGACCCGGACCCGTTCGTGCGCGCAGCGCCAGTTGTCTCGATCGCCGTGGTGTCCGGAGATCCCGCGAGCTTGCTCAACAGGCGGTCGGCATCCTCCGTCGAGATCTTGCCTTCTGCGAGCATATCGAGGACCTTCTTTCGTTCGGGGTTCATGGCGCTCAACTCCTTTCATCGCGGCGATTACCAGAACCACACCAGGACCCGCGTGCCATCCTTGGCGTGAATGTCGACTGTGAGACCGGACAGATAGAACAAACACAGCAATCCCGTGTGCGCGATCGCCAATTTCGAGATTTCACCCTCGCGACTCGCGATCAGACCGCGGCTCATCGAGACGCCACCAAGCGCCAGCAGCACGAACGGCCAGAACAGAAAGACCGGCAACGGAAGTGGAACGGTCCACCGTCGATTGCCGATCCGGACGAGCCCGAGGGTCGGGAGCATCACGTGATCTCTTCCACCGCCTCGTCGACGGTGATCTCGCCTGAGGCCAGCTTCTCCAGCACCGGCAAATTGGAGGCCGGCACGTCGAAGCTGCTGTCCAGGACGGCGCCAATGGCGTTCAGCCGGTTCTTCACCGTCGGGTAGCTGATGCTGAAGAGGCGCTCCATCTGCTTGATGGAGCCGTGGTGGCGCACGAAGGCGACGACGAAGAGCTGGTCCTCGAGGGAGAGTCGCGCCAGCGCCGGGACCTCGAACTCGCCTTCCAAAGCGAGGCCACATGGCGCACAGACCATCCGGGCCACTCGCATCGCCCGCCCACAGTTCGCGCATCTCGATCCTGATATATCCATGTGTCTATCTATATTACGGTTAGAATCGGCTAATCATATTCAATAAATCAATACGAATATTAATTATATTTAGTTTCATCCCGTCTTGGCGACTTTGAACGGCACGGTGCGCAGGGGGGGTGCACGTCGCGGCCGCGCCGCCGCGGTGGGCTACCGGACCGGGACGCCGGACACCAGAGGGACCGCGGAGACGTCGTCGAGGGCGAGAGGCTGAGGCGTATCGTCCGCGTCCACTCCGGCGGCGGTCGTGGCATCTTCGTTGCCCTCGTCCACCCATGCGTCTGGGAGCGTCGACTCCGCCGACGGTGACACCGAGAACGCGATCGCGGAGTCGGTATCCAGCGACATCGTCTCGGGAAGACTGATCGCGAACGATGCCGGCTCGTCACTGACCCGTTCGTCCCAGGCCAGGATGGCGGCGTGGCTCTCGAGCACGTCGCTCTTGAGTCGCACCCATGATTCGCGCCACTTGCTCATGTGCGCGGCGGTGATGCGGGCGGCCGCGAGGGTCGCCGTCGCGGGATCGACGTCCTCCTCGAAATTGGCGATCGGGGTGTCGCGCGAATCGCCGTAGTTCGCCACGTAGAACGTGTCGGGCACCCAGGCGGCTGGGCGCGGGCATAGACGCGGCTTCCGACGAACGACGTGACGTCGCCGTCCATGCTGCCGTGAATCACGAAGTAGTTGAGGTCGCGCAGCGCAATGCGACGTCCTCGCGGCCGATACTGACCGTCGGCCGGCGCGATCGCGACCACCCCGCCCAGATCGAAGCCGTAGTCGGACGCCAGCGTTGCGTCGTCGGGATAGTGCCCGACGATGACGAGGTACGCGAGGGCCTTCTCGAGCGAGAACCGAACGAGGACCTCGGAGATGGTGAGCGTGACCGCGAAGGCGAGGGCAAGCAGCCAGATGGTCGAAGCCGCGCCGCGCCACGCGGTGTGACCCGGCGCAAATGCGCGGAGCTGTTCCAGTCCCCTCCGGGCCAGGGTCCGCACGGACCGATTCGCCACGGGCTGCTAACTCGCGCGCGCCGGTGCGTAGTCGGCCCACTCGCGAATCATTCGACGCCGTATGTTCCGGAATAGGATCCGGAGATCGAGCTTGATGTCCATCGTCGCCGGTAGCCAGACGTGGTCCGCCGTCCGCGTGAACTCCATACGACCCACGGTGTTGCGCAGCGTGCCCAAAATGCCGCCCCAGAAACGCACCGACTTGGCCATCTCGAACTCCAGGCGGGCGAGGCCGTAGTCCTCCTTGCTCACCCACACGCGCCCCCTGGCATTGTTCAGGGCGTTGTCGACTCTCCGCCGCACGGGCAAATCGCCAGCGCGGGGCGAAATCGCGATGATCCAGCAGGGATGGCCGTCGACCACGTCGTCCCCGACGAGTCGCAGCTCGTAGCGCTCGAACAGCTCGTCGTTGAACTCGATACGATTCTCGTCTTCGGGCAGCGGCTCCTCGCCCTTCGCCACTCGCTTGCGGACATCCTCCACGAACTCCTCGCGTCGCTTGCGCTCGTCTCGCGCATCGTCGGCACTGAGGGGCTCGCCTTCCTTGGCGACCAGTTCCTCGTACAGGACGCCTTCGAGCGGGTATTGCTGATAGGTCTCCCGCTCGGTCTTTTTCACTTCACCATCGCCGTTCAGGTTCTCGGTGATCGATTCGACCCGTGCGCGGAACCCCAACTCCGGCTGCGCCTTTGTCTGCTCCTCCACTCGCGCCACCGCCCGATCGATAATTGCCGCCGCTGTCAGCTCCTGCGCCAGGGTCGGCGGCGCCAGGCATGCGACCAGCGTCAGGCTGAACCCGCCGACGACGGCCATCGCTCGGTCAATTCGCATAGAGGTCCACGCAATAGGGAGAGTGTTCATTCTCGCCGAGCGTCACACTCCCGCGCAACCTCGCGCGAGCGAGGCCACCATCCTGCGCCGGGCAGCACGCGTCGACGTCACCATGCCGGGTCTCCGTATATGATCTGACGCCGTGCGCGACGGCCCGTGGGAGATGCGCCCCTGACGAGATCTCGCACAACGCACGTGCCACCACACGAGCCCCTCACCGAAGGGCCTGCGCCGGTCTCCGTCGACCGCCAGCACATCGAGTGGCTGGGCAACCTGCCGTTTCTCGGCGTGCACCTCGCGTGTCTCCTCGTGTTCTGGACGGGGATCAGTCCCGTGGCCGTGGCCATCGCGGCCGCGACGCTGCTGATGCGCATGTTCGGTCTCACCGCCGGCTACCATCGCTACTTCTGCCACCGGGCGTTCAAGACCACCCGTGCGTTTCAGTTCGTGCTCGCTTCGCTCGGCGCGGCAGCGGCGCAGATGGGACCGCTCTGGTGGGCGGGCCATCACCGCAGCCATCATCGCCACAGCGACACCCACGCCGACGTGCATCCACCCTCGGTCAAAGGCTTCTTTTTCGCCCATGCGGGCTGGATCATGAGCCGCGAAAACCAGCCGACCAAGATGGAATGGGTCCGTGATTTCGCGAAGTTTCCCGAGCTACGCTGGCTGGACCGCAACCACTACATCGCCCCGATCGCCCTGGGGATCGCGCTCTTCGCGCTCGGCACGTGGCTCCAGGGAGCCTATCCCGCGCTTGCTCGCACTTGGCGAACTGGCGACGGCAGCGTGAGCAGGGCGCCCTGCGGGACATGCGGGGACGTCGGCGCGGCCCGACCCCACGTCCGATCGACCCGCGTGTGAAGCAGTTGGAAGCCGAGAATCACAGGCTCGAGCGGAAGCTGCAGCGGGCCGAGACGATCATCGCCCTCCAAAAAAAAGTTGCCGAGATCCTGGAGATCCCCCTGAAACCCCTCGACACCGACGAGACCGACTGATGCGCGCGATCGAGGCCGTCACGGCGACGGGCGAGACGTCGGCGTTGTGTCAGAGCATCGGCGTGTCCCGCGCGTCGCTCTATCGGCGGCGCCGGCCCACGCCGCCGCCGCCGCCCCGGCGGCCCCGCGCGCCGTCGCCGCGCGCGCTGGTCGCTGCCGAACGGCGAGCCGTCCGCGACATGTTGCACAGCGCGCGGTTTGTCGATCAATCGCCCGCCGAAGTCTATGCGACGTTGCTTGAGGAGCAGACCTACCTCTGCTCCCCGCGCACGATGTATCGGGTGCTCGCCGCGGCCGACGAAGTGCGGGAGCGCCGCGACCAGGTGCGGCATCCGGCATACGTCAAACCCGAGCTCGTCGCGACGGCGCCCAATCAGGTCTGGTCCTGGGACATCACCAAGCTGAAAGGCCCGGTCCCGTATCTCTACTACTCGCTCTACGTCATCCTCGACCTCTTCAGCCGCTACGTCGTGGGCTGGATGGTGGCGCGCCACGAGAATGCGCACTTGGCCGAGCGCTTGATCGAGCAGACCTGCGCAAAGCAGTGCATCGGGCCGCAGCAGCTCACGATTCACGCCGACCGCGGCGCGCCCATGCGCAGCAAGCTCGTCGCGCTGTTGTTCTCCGACCTCGGCATCGCGGCCAGCCACGCGCGGCCGCGCGTGAGCAATGACAATCCGTTCTCCGAGGCGCAGTTTCGCACCTTCAAGTATCGGCCGGAGTTTCCGAAGCGGTTCGGCGCACTCGAACACGCGCGCGCCCTCTGCCACGACCTCTTGGCTTGGTACAATGACGCCCACCACCACAGCGGCCTCAGCTATCTCACGCCGGCCGACGTGCATTACGGCCGCGCGTCGGCGACTCTCGACCGGCGTCACCGCACCCGCCTCGCGGCCTACGCCGCGCATCCGGAGCGATTCGTCAGCGGGCCACCACGCCCAGAAACCTTGCCGACCGCCGTATGGATCAATCCGCCGTCGATAACGACCCGCCAGGATGCCCCAGGACCGACGACCGGCACCCCCAACGACTCGCAGCATGCGGTCGTTGCCCGGCCGCCACCGCCGTTCGATCGGTCGTCGTTGCACCGCGTCGATGGCGTGGAGTCGCTACAGTAAATGCTGAACCAGGTTGTCTCAAAGACGTTGACACGGCCCGAAGCGTCGGACCCACCGGGTGTCCCGATAGCTGCCCCGCTGCTCGCACTGACCACAACGCGGCGCATACCGCCCGTCGGGGGCCAACTCCGCTGCCAATCCTCCGACGTCGCCCGTGACCCGCAGCACCCGAAACCCTTGCCATTCCACCGTTGCCTTCACCAGACTTTCCACGAGCATGAGTCTCCTCTCAGATACCCAGGTAGCGTTGCAACTCCTAAGTACCTGATGAGACTCATGTTCTTCAAACCGCAGCCCTACTCAGCCCGCATACATTCGTGCGACGAACCGCGGATTTCAACTGTGCATCTTTGTGCAAGATTCTCCGGGGACACGGCACCACAATCGGCCACACAGAAAGAAAGCCGACCCCGTTTTACCGAGGTCGGCTGTGAAGCAAGTCTGGGATGTCCCGCTTTGGGGGGACCGTCGAGTGTATCGAACTACCTCGATTCAGCCTGAGCGCGTTTCTCAATCGCCCGAGCACCGCTGAGCGTGCTCTCCATGCTGTAATTCCCTTCGTGACATGCGTACTCATACATCTGATCTTGTGTCGCCCGCAGCGGAATCGATGCAGTCCAGGAGTCAGTGAACGTTGTTGGATCCTCGATCGTGACTTGGTGGTCAATCGTGTCGGCGTCGGTGCGCGTGAACCGTTCGACCAGGCGCAGTCCGTCGCCGGATCCCCTGAAGTGAGCCTTGGGGGAGACGTTCGTGGTCTCGACGACCAGTGTCTCGCCTTCCCACCGGCCACGCGAATCCCCATGCCACATGAGCTTGCCTGGGTTGGGTGGACACCCCACAAGGCGCGAGAATGCGCCGGGAGGTGTTCATGGCCCAACGGAGACGACGACGATTCACGGTGGAGTTCAAACAGGAAGCGGTCCGGCTGTGCAAGCAGGGTGACCGCAGCATCGGCCAGGTGGCACGGGAGTTGGACCTGACCGAGTCGGCGTTGCGGCGATGGGTGCAGCAGTACGAGATCGACCACGGCCACAATCCGACCGGCGCGCTGACCACCGAGGAACTCGAGGAACTCCGAACGCTGCGCCGCGAAGTGCGCGTCCTGCGAGAGGAGCGAACGATCTTAAAAAAGGCGGCGGCCTTCTTCGCGAAGGAACAGGCGTGAGGTTCGCGTTTGTTCATGCGGAGAAGGCCACCCATGCGGTGCGGTCTCTCTGTCGGGTGCTCCAGGTCACCCGCAGTGGCTACTACGCATGGGCGAAGCGCCCGCCGAGCCGACGGCACCGTGAAGACGTCCAGCTGACAGCCCGGATCCGGGCGATCCATGCCGCGAGTCGGGGGACCTACGGAAGCCCGCGGATCTACGAGCAGCTCAGGCAGGACGGGTTCACCGTTGGCCGGGAGCGAGTCGCCAGACTGCTGCGGGCCATGGGCCTGATCGGCCTGCCCTGCAAGCGGTTCCGGCGTACCACGGACAGTGCCCACCAACATCCGGTTGCGCCCAACGTGCTCGCCCGTGACTTCGACGCCGCACAGCCGAACGAGCGCTGGAGCACCGACATCACCTACCTCTGGACGTGGGAGGGGTGGCTGTATCTTGCCGTCGTGCTCGACCTGTTCTCGCGGCGCGTGGTGGGGTGGGCCATCCAGCCGCACCTGCGGGCGGAGCTGGCGCTCGAGGCGTTGCACATGGCGCTGGGGAGGCGCGTCCCAGCGGCCGGCCTCGTCCATCATTCGGACCGAGGGTGCCAGTATGCCGCCGACGCGTACCAGCGCGTCCTGCACGACCACCAGATCGTCTGCTCGATGAGTCGGAAGGGCGACTGCTGGGATAACGCCGTCACCGAGAGCTTCTTCGGGACGCTCAAGACCGAGCTCATCCACCGCCAGCCGTGGTCGACGCGACGCAGGACCAAGGACGCCGTCGCGGAGTACATCGAGGGCTTCTATAATCCCCACCGCCTGCACTCGTCCCTGGGATACGTCAGCCCCAACACCTTTGAAAGGAGGCATGCTCGACAGGTGCAGTGTGCAGCATAATCAACCTGTCCACTTTTCCCAGGCAAGATCAACAGGCGGACGTTGTCTGCGAGATGCGGTCGTCCGTCCAGCGGGATAACGCGAACCTCGCGCATCATCTCGTAGAGGATCACAACCTGTTCAGGAGTCTGCAGAATCTGGAGATTCTGGTTATAGCCACCCGGAAGCCTTGGAAGGCCACGGGTGACACACCGTTCGAACAGGCTTCGATCCTCCCATGAGACGGCAGAGCGATTTCGAGCCTCTGCCCGGGCATCCACACGGCGCTGTCCCTCCGGGGTCAAGGGAGGAATCCTCCCATTGGGCGGGTCCACGATGAGCGACGTCATTTCGTCGATGAGATGATCCAGCATGACTACCTCGTCAGCGAACTCTTGGACCGAACCGTCTCTCGATTCACGCAGGAGGACGTCGCAATAGAACGGCACGCCAGAGAGGGCTTTGAGAGACGGAGAACCCTCAACCTGTTCCAAGAAGTTGTTGACTTCAAGAGTGTCGCACTCATCAGACGCGGGATGACGGTGTTCAATACGCAACCACGCGAAGTAGCGCTTCGACGGTCGTTCCCATGGCAAGAGACGGTATATGCGTGTCAGACCCGAACCGGCGCACAGTGCTTGAAACTCCATGAAGGCGTCTGACGTGGTCAGCAATGAATCCCGAGACCAAATCACGACCTGTGCCTTTGAGCCAGGCCTGGTGACCAGCTCAAGGACGTAATCGAAAAAGCCTGGGTCTCCGGTGAACAGCTCGTCCAAGCCATCAAGTAGCCACGTCGCATATCCGTTCACCAGAAGCCACTCAAACGTCTCACGGCTTACAGGAGACGCCACATCTGTGCGGAGAAAGTTCTCGACGAGAAGCTCTGTTCTGAGAGCATACAGATCCTTCATGTGATCCGGTAGAAGGGGTACTGGCCGTGGCGTTGATCTCAGCTGTGCCTTCGCCTTCATGAAATTGTCGTACAAATGGGCGAACAGAGCTCGCGACAAGAACGTCTTGCCGATTCCAGCTCGTCCCACGACTAGTCGGACAGCAGGAGTGTTAGTAGCTGTTCTCAATTCGCTCGAGAGCGTGTCCAGGAGATCTTTCCCAGTCGCTTCGTCACCAGCGATACCTTCAGCCTGATAAGGCTGTGGCACGCGCTCTGCGAGGATCCTGGTGGAGCGGATGTCCGCTATGGCAGACGCAGCCTTTGGAGCTTCTTCGACCTTGAACGCAGCGTCGAAGAACTGAATCGGCACGAGAACGCGGATTCGCTGATCGGCCAACTCCTGACGCAGCGATCGCGAGAAGCCACCTCGAGTGCGCGATAGCACCGAAGCCTTCGCATCTGGATACTTGTAGCGGAGTTCCGAGACACTAGCCCTGAGAACTGACTCGTACCTAGCAGCCCGTGGTGAAAGTCCCTGAATTAGATCGATCGCCAGAACCGATCTCGGTCTCTATACTCGGCCTATGGCGATGGGTAAGAAACGAAAACGCAACCGCCAGACGTCCATGTGGGTCGCGACGGCGGATCTCCCGCAGAGCGCCGGGCATCCCTTTTATGAGCGGCTGAATCGCGTGCTCGACGAGGCGGGGTTCGACGCCTTCGCCGAGGGGGAGTGCGCGAAATTCTATGCCGACGATGTGGGTCGCCCGAGTCTGGCACCGGGTCGCTACTTTCGGTTGTTGCTGCTCGGCTACTTCGAGGGACTGGACTCGGAGCGCGCGATCGCGTGGCGTGCGGCGGACTCGCTGAGTGTCCGGCACTTCCTGGACTTCGCGCTGCACGAGGCGCCGCCGGACCATTCGACGCTGTCGCGCACGCGCCGGCTGATTGACGTCGAGACGCACCAGGCAGTCTTCACGTGGGTCTTGCAGCGGCTGGCGGACGCCGACTTGGTACAGGGGCAGACGATTGGGATCGACGCGACGACGCTTGAAGCGAACGCCGCGATGCGGACCATCGTGCGCCGGGACACGGGCGAAGCCTATGAGGCGTGGTTGACCCGGCTCGCGGAGGCGTCGGGCATCCCCACCCCGACCCGAGCGGAGCTGGCGCGGTTCGACCGGAAGCGCACGAAGAAAGGGTCCAACGACGACTGGACGCATCCGCACGATCCCGACGCGAAGATCACGAAGATGAAGGACGGCCGGACGCATTTGGCGCACACCGCCGAGCACGCCGTCGATCTGGAGACCGGGGCCATCGTCGGCGTGACGGTGCAGGACGCGGACGACGGGGACACGACCACGATGGTCGAGACGCTCATCACCGCGGCCGACCACGTCGAGATGGTCCTGCCGGCCGGGGCGGGCATTGTCGAGGTCGTCGGCGACAAGGGGTATCACAGTAACGAGACCATGGTCGCGTTCCGGGAGCTGGGTATCCGCAGTTACGTGTCGGAGCCGGATAGGGGACGACGCAAGTGGACAGGGAAGGCGGCGGCCCAGCCGGCGGTCTATGCCAACCGCCGGCGGATTCGGGGCGATCGTGGGCAACGATTGCTGCGCCAGCGCGGCGAGTTGCTCGAACGGCCCAACGCGCATCTCTACGAGACCGGGCGGCTGCGCCGGGTGCATCTGCGGCACCATCCCAACATCCTGAAGCGTGTGCTCGTCCAGGTCTGCGGCTTCAATCTCGGGCTGCTCATGCGGCAGCTGACGGGCGTCGGCACGCCGCGCAGCCTGCAAGGCCGTGCGGCGGCCGTCCGTACCGCGCTGATCGGCCTCCTGGTCGAGCTATGGGACCGTGTAAGACCTTCCTGGGCCCTGACACTCCACAATCCGTTCGTGTCGGCGGACAACGGCGTCGCGACCGGTGAATACGAGCACTCGATCCTCAAGTTACGAATTAGCCCTTCTGCCACGGGCTGCTAGCCAGTTCCTGATCCGGCGGGACGGTCCAAACGATCCAAGTATCACGGTCTTGCGCGAAGACTAGCCGATCTGCCACCACGCATTCGGAGCGCTCCTCGAGAATCTTGAAACCGGCGGATTCCAAGTAGCCACGGACAAGGGGTAGTAAGCTACTCATTCTGCTTTCTCCCGCTCGTGGTTGCCACGAAGACGAATTGCCCCCGGCTCGTACCGACGAGGGGCGACCGCCGAAGTCCATGCAGACTGATCGGAGGATACTGGAGACCCTTTGGTCAGCACAAGGAAACCGTCATCGTTCCGCTAGTCCCCTTGATCTTTGATTTCTTCAAAAAGTCGTTGGTCATCTGGGGCCACCGTGGACTTGAACGGTGCGCTGTCCGAACCGCTTCACCTTCGCGAGAATTTCGTCGGCTGTCTTTGTCCACTTGAAGGGTTTGCCCTCGTCGTTGTGGGCGTCCACGTAGGCGTAGATGGCTTGGCGCAGCGCGTGCGGGCTGGAATGTGATCCGCGCTTGAGGGCGTGTTCGGTGAGAAGGCCAAAGAACCGCTCGACGAGGTTGAGCCAGGCGGAGTAGGTCGGCGTAAAGTGGAACTGGAAGCGCGGGTGGCGGGCCACCCATCGTTTGACCAACGGGGACTTATGCGCCGAGAGATTGTCGAGGATCACGTGGACGGTGAGGGCGGAGTGCACCCGCTCGTCGATCTCGCGCAGGAAGCTCACGAAATCCCTCGACCGATGCGGCTTCTTGGTTTGCGCCACGACCTGGCCGGTCGCGACGTTGAGCGCCGCGAAGAGGTCCACCGTGCCATGGCGGATGTAGTTGTGCGTCTGGCGTTCGGGGCGACCCAGGTCCATCGGCAGAATCGGCTGCGCCCGCTCGAGGGCTTGAATCTGAGGCTTTTCGTCGAATGACAAGACGACGGCGTGGTCGGGTGGGTTCAGGTAGAGGCCGACAATGTCCCGCACCTTCTCGATGAACAGCGGGTCGTCGGAGATCTTGAAGGATTCCACGACATGCGGCTGCAACCCGAAAGTGCGCCAGATGCGGCCCACGGTAGAGGCGCTGACGCCAGCGTGCTCCGCCATCTTGCGGGTGCTCCAGTGGGTCCGCCCCTTCGGCTTACTTTCCAACGTCGTGACGAGGATCGACTCGACATCCGCATCGGACAGGGTCCGTGGGGCTCCGGGCTTGGGCTCGTCGTACAGCGCGTCCACGCGACCTACCCTAAACCGCTGTCGCCACTTGCCGACCGTCACGTTCGAGCAGCGCAGTTTCGCCGCGACCGCCACGTTCGATTCGCCACGCGTGCTCCTCAGGACGATCCTTGCCCGCAAGGCCACGTGCCGATTCGTTCGGGCGCGCCTGGCGAGCCGCTCAAGTTCTACGCGCTCTGCGGCGGTGACTTCCAATCTCGCTTTGGGCCGACCTGTTCTTGCCATGCCGCCCAATACATCACAGCCGACACACTATTTGAAGCTTTTTCAGACACAGGGGACTAGCAGGCTGCTGAAAAAGTCCGTGAAATGGGATCGACAGATCGATCCCGGCGTACTACGATGCTCCCAGCACTTCTGAAGGGAGCGACATCATGCGCGGACACGATGAGCAAACCCATCACATGTTCAGTTACCTGTCGCCGGAACAGCGAGTGCCGGCCGATCATCCGCTCCGCGCGGTCCGCGCGCTGACGGACCATGCGTTGAAGACGATGTCGCGCCGGTTTGCCAGCCTGTACGCTAAGACAGGGCGTCCGTCGATCCCGCCTGAGCAGTTGCTGCGCGCCTTGGTGTTGCAGGTGCTCTATACGGTCCGCAGCGAACGGTTGCTGACGGAGGAACTCAACTACAACCTCCTGTTCCGGTGGTTCGTCGGTTTGAATATGGACAACCCGGTCTGGCATCCGACGACGTTTACCAAGAACCGGGACCGGCTGCTGGCCGGCGATGTGGCTGCGGCATTCTTCGACGCCGTCCGGGCTCAGGCCCAGGCAGCCGGCCTGCTCTCGAACGAACACTTCACGGTGGATGGGACGCAGTTGGAGGCCTGGGCCAGCCTGAAGAGCTTTCAGCAGCGGGATGCGGAGCCGGGCGAGCCCCCCGATGATCCCGGCAATCCCACCGTCAACTTCCATGGGGAGCGCCGGCGCAATGACACGCACGCCTCGACGACCGATCCGGAGGCGATGCTGCATCGGAAGGGCCCGGGAAAGGAAGCCAAGCTGGCGTATCTGGGCCACGTGCTGCTGGACCATCGGCACGGGCTCGTCGCCAACGTCTGTGCCACCCACGCCACCGGCACGGCCGAGCGCGACGCGGCGGGGGTGTTGCTGGAAGTCAGTGCGCCCCCCGGCAGCACAGTCGCGGCGGATAAAGGCTATGACGTCGCGAGCTTCGTGGCCACCGTGCGCGACCTGACCCTCACGCCCCACGTGGCCCAGCAGGCCCGCTGGAGCGCGATCGATGGCCGGGCCACGCGGCATGCGGGCTATCACATCAGTCAACGGAAACGGAAGCTTGTGGAGCAAGTCTTTGGGTGGATGAAGACCGTCGGCGGCCTGCGCAAGCTCCGGCATCGCGGCGTCGCACTCGTGGATTGGCAGCTCACCTTCGCCGCCGCGGCGTATAACTTGGTCCGGTTGCGGAACCTGGAGGCGACAGGCCCGTGATCGCAGCCGCCGGTGGCGCCGGTCTCCCGTCGCAGTCCACCCATACCCCGTGGGTCGCCCACCGCGATCGGTCGTTACTCGCATGACACTCACCACAGAACCAGCTGCCAACCCGAGTTCTTCAGCACCCTGCTAGTGGCTGAACGGCTCCGGCGGGACGGCGAGTCGCACTTTCCTCAAAGGTCACTCGGGCGATCGACGGTGGAGGGTGTCTCAACGAACCGCATCGAAGGGGCGCCTCGGGAATTCAGTTGAGGTTGCCCATGGCCTAAACTCCCTGACGTTCCCTTTCACACCGAGAGCTCGCGGAGGTGTTGTCCGATCTCGACTACTCGGCCTACAAGGAACACCCCAAGACTCAGGCGATTTGCCGACATTCTGGTGCCCCATATGCCGATTCGCGCCATACGTAATGATGAACGGATCTACCGTCTTCTCTGGCTTGTTTTCTGTGCGATTCGCGTCGTGGAACTTGTTGTTTCTTGCGCGCACCTCGATTCCGGTTCTTACACGCGCTGTTCGCGGCAGCTGAGACGTCAAAGAGCCAATTTGGACCATTTCCGCCCGCAATGTGGTGATGCCAGCTCCGTCCCGCAGCAACCTAGCCATGACAGGAGGATTCTGATCGTGTCACCCGCGGAGGGAGGTCTCGACGACCTGAGGCTCGTCACCTCGCTTGAATCTGGATGTGTGCAATTTTCAGGCGCCACAAGTGAGCAGTTTTCGCCCGGCGTTGACACGCCGCCCGAAATTGGTCGTCGGACCAGTTGCCAAACGTGTCGCTACTCAATATCGACGGCCCAGACACACAGGCCGCGTCCGCGTTCGCACGGGCGTGCGAGTAAGATGATCGCCCCACCACCCGGGAAGTCGTACTGAAACCTCCGCGTGTCCCCGGTCTGTCCGACTGGTCCGACGGTCGTGGGCATCGCCAGGATGTGGTGCTGGATAGAGGCGAAGTAGCCCCAGAATTTGGGTCACCCGGGTCAGGGTGCCGATGTGGCCGTGTTCGAAGGTTCCCTTGGGCCCCAGGGCGATCTCGACCGTTTGTTCGCGGACGTAGGGAAACCGGGCGAGGTCGTCATCGCGTGTGTAGCGCCGCTCAGACGTGGGACACCAAGAGGGACGTAAAGTGTTTGAATTCCTATATCTATAACAATAACAGTAGTTTACGTCTTATAAGTGGCGGTGAGGCAGGGATTCGAACCCGATCAGCCTGTTTTTCTAACATGGTGATGGCGTGCGACTTATCGGTCCAACGGGTGGAGTCCCAAGCACTTACGCACGGTTTTTACTCCCCGGGAGTCCCCAGCAGTCCCCGGGAATCGACCCCAGTCGTGGAGACATTGTGGAGACGGGCTCGAGGACGAGTTCCGGCCATGATGCGGAACCGCGGGCGCTTGCCGTAGAGCGAAACCCACGCACGAATCTCTGACCGGCGCTCCCGCCAGCTCGCCAGTGGCGTGATGAGCGTGTCGTAGCGCCGGGCGTCAGCGGCGAGGCTGTGCCGCGACACCGTCCCGCGGGCGAGCTTGAGCTGGCCGCGAGCCTCCTCCTGCCACGTCTTGATCTCTTTCAGGGTCGTTGCGCGCGGGTAGCGCCGACGCGTCTCGCCGGACCCGACCTGGACCTCCGCCTCGACGCCGTACTGGTCGCGGTAGATGCCTGGGGCCAGGCGGCGCGGGCTCCGCAACTTCGCTGTGGCCCTTCCAGTCACTGGCCGGTCACGACGAACCACATGATGGCCGACACGATAATCACCGTAAGGATCACGGGTTCCGTCCAACTCACGTCATCCGCCGCCGTCGTCGACGGTGGTTTGTAAGGCTCGTTCGCCTTCGGTTTGCTGTCGGGTCCAGCTGGATCGGGCGCAGCCTGTTGGGCTTTCTTCATGAGTCACCTTCCTCCCGTATAAGGTCGATCAGCGTTCGGCCCGCCCAGCGCACGCGCGCGGCCCGCAGTGCATAAAGACGATTGCCTGCACCTCTTCCGCGCGGAACGGGCACTTCTTCAAAGGTCACCCTAGACGTCCACCTGGAACATGCAGGAGAAGTTGTCGTCATTGACGTTAGATCTCCGTCAGCATCCCCTCCGCCATCGCCAGATGCTTCGGCATCCCGATCGTCCGATACTGCGCGATCGCCTCGCCGAGGAGCGTCCGGGCCTTGTCGCGATCGCCCGGGGTATCGTGGTCGAGGAGCATCTGCGCGTACCAGCGGCGGACCTCGGGCTGGGCGATCTTGTGCGGGAGGTCGTGGGCCTGCTTCAAGGCCGTCTCGTAGTGTTCCTGCGCGGCGTCCCAGTGTTGACCGCAGGCGGCGGCGATGCCCGCGACCATTTGCCAGAGACGACAAGTTGCCAGGCTGATGCAGCACCCCTTCTCGATGCCCCGCACGACGACTGGGTGTAAGTCGGCCGCCTCCGGCTTCCGATTGAGCACAGCCAGGCCTTCAGCGGCGTTGACCACAAGCTCCCAGGCACCGAGCGGGTTGTCGGAGGGCATCGCTAGGGCCTGCGATCTGGCATCCAGCAGCCTCCCGACAACGTCGTCTCCGGCGTATGCCCCGGCCACGAGAGCAGACGTAGAGACCATGCCGTCCGCGAACGACGGCTGGTCCAGTCGCATCGAGACGTCGTGGTCGGGGCGAGCTGCCTCCCAGTCGCCTGCAAAGAAGCGGCCCCATCCTCGCAGGGCGAAGCCTGACATGATCCACGCAGGCGCGTGTTGCTCGCACCACTCGATAAAGCCACTCCACCGTTTGTCAGACGAAGCGAGGTCGCCCCCCGTCACGAAGTCATGCCATAGACGGCCGAGACGCCACACGAAGCCACCGTTCATATGACCAACGCGCGCGGCCTGCGCTTCCAGTTCCGCGAGCGTCTCGTCCGCCTCAAGGAAGCGACCCGCCAACAACGCCGACATACACACCTGCCACTTGACCTCGACGACCTCGTACAACTCACCACGCTCTTCCCGCAGGGCTGTGGCGCGGCGTCCCACCTCGATCGTCTGCGCGAAGTGAAGGTAGCTCCAGTGAAACCGCGTGCGCGCGGTGAGGAGTTCTGCGCTCAAATCCGGGTGATTGAGGCTTGACGCCAGGGCCTCCGCTTGGACCAGCGGTTCACGTACGACCTCATAGGGGTCACCCGCCAGGCCGGAGAATCTTGCGAGGAGCGCAAGCATGCGGCATCGGGCGGCCGCGTTGCCATCGCCGACTAGATCGAGGCCGCGCTTGGCGACATCGCGGGCCGCACGCGCCCCGCCCCGCAGCGCGCTCGTCTGTTCCGCCAGGTCGTACGCCGTGCGAGCGATGCCCTCCACGTCGTCGAGCGCCTCGTACGCCGTCAGCGCCGGCCGCCAAGTGTTAACCGCTTTCTCGACGCGGCCAAGGCTCCGAAGCGCCAGGCCCTTCCGGTACTGGAGCTCGGCGAGTTTTCGCCGGTCGTCGCCATCCTCTTGGATCGACAACGCGGCGGTGAACTGCCGCAACGCCTCGTCGAACGCGCCTGCCTGAAGTGCTTGGTCCCCGGCGAGCGCCAGGAAGTGCACCGTCTTGTCCGGGTCGGCTCCCATCCCCGCCTGGTAGAGATGCTGGGCGATATCGGCCGCATGCCGCTCGGCCTGCTCGCCGTAAACACGTTCCATCGCATCGGCCACACGCAAGTGCGCGCGCTGCCGCCGCATCAGCGGCAGGCTGCTCTCCAAGGTCTGCCGGATCAAGCCGTGCGCGAACTCCCAGCGCACCTCGCGACCCGACGCTACGGTGTGGATCAACTTCGCGGACTCCACTTCCTCCAGGGCGGACAGGAGCGCCTCTCCCTCGGCGTCGCCCAACGCTTCCAAGAGCCCAAGGTCGAAGCTGCGGCCGACGATCGCCGCCGTCGTAAGCACGCGGCGGGCTTCCGGACTGAGTCGCTCGACTCGCTGGCCGATGACGAGGCGAACGCCTTCTGGGACCTCGAGATCTTCGATGCGGAGGTCAGCACGCCAGTGCCCCTCGGCGTCGAACAGGCGTCCTTCTTCCGAGAGGTGCTGATAGACCTCTTCGACGAAGAACGGGTTTCCCTCAGTTTCAGCGTAGACGGCCGCGACCAGGTCGGCCGGCGGTGTTCCGCCGCTCAACACCTGCAACATCTCAGTGACGCCCGGTTCAGGCAGACGCGGAATGGCGATTTTGTGCGCGAGCCGTTGCCGGGTGAACGCGCCAAGCACCTTCGCGAACGGACGGGCCACCTCGAGGTCGACGTCCCGGTACGTCCCGACGATCAGCAGCGGAATCTCCGACGTGTGTTCGGCCAGGTGTTGCAGCAGCAGCAGCGTCGAGTCGTCGGCCCAGTGGAGGTCGTCGATCAAGACCACCTGCGGCGTGACCTGCGTGCCCCGCTTGATGAAGTCGAGAAAGCTGTTGAACAGATACCGACGCTGCTGCTCGGGCGGTAGCTCGATCGGCGCCGGAATGTCCGGGAACGTCCGGCGCAGTTCCGGGACAAGCTTGGCCACTTCAGGGGCCGCGTCCCCGAGCGCCTCGCGGAACGCCGCTTTTGGCACGATCGCCGCGGAGCGTTCCACCACCTCGACCCAGGGGATGAACGGAGGGGTGCCTTCTGTCTCGTAGCACCGACCCGTCAACGCCAGGCAGCCACGGTTGCGCGCTTCGATCAGCACCTCTTCGGCGAGCCGTGTCTTACCGACACCCGGCTCTCCACCGAGCAGCAGCACCCCGCCTTGCCCTGCGACCGCCTGGTCGAGCAGTTGGTGCGCCTGTGCCAGTTCCGACTCCCGTCCAACGAAGGGTGTGCGCCCGTCCGTCGCCGTTGGAGCGGAGTCAGCGGCCTGCGGGACCGGCGTTAGCCCCGACGCATCCCGCAGCAACTGCTCAAGATCGGTCCTCAGATCCCCGAACGACTGATACCGCTGATGCGGCTCCTTCGCCAGTAACCTGCTGAGGGTGACCCGTGCAGACTCGGGTGCATCCTTCGCGTACTGGCTGATCGGGGCCGGCGTCTCTTTCAAGATCGCGGACATCGTCCCGCTGGGACTCGCCCGCGTGAACGGGTGCACGCCCGCCAGCAGCTCGTACAGCAGGATTCCGAACGCGAAGAGGTCCGAGCGCTCGTCGACCGGGCCGCCGAGGAGCTGCTCCGGCGCCATGTAGCCTGGCGTTCCAACGCGCACGCCCGGATCGGTCAGCGACCCGGTCGACTGCTCATCGGAGGGCGTCTCGACGCGCACCTGCTTCGCGAGCCCGAAGTCCATGACCTTGACGTGGCCCTGTGTGGTGAGCATCACGTTGGAGGGCTTCAGATCCCGATGCACGACGCGATGCTGGTGCGCTTCGTCGAGCGCTTCGGCGATCTCCCCGGCGATCTCCAGCGCCTCTTTCGGTGAGAGCGGTGCTCGGCGCAGACGTGCCTGGAGCGTCTCGCCGGTGACGTGCTCCATGACGATCCCGGTGCGGCCGTCGATCTCGGCGAGCTCGTAAATCTTGCAGACGTAGGGATGGTCGAGGGCGGCGGCAGATCGCGCCTCCCGATGCAACCGTTCCCGTGCGGTCTCGTCGGCTTCGAGTTCGTCGGCCAGGAACTTTATCGCCACCTTCCGCTCGAGCTGGCGATCCTCGGCGAGGAACACCTCGCCCATGCCGCCTTTCCCGAGGCTCTCGAGGACGCGGTACCGCGCCGAATCGCTGCTCACCGCTCAGTGTCCAGTCTGTAAGCTGAGCCGCGATTATAGGTCCTGGCTCGGCCGTCTTCGAGGCACGGGCGCGCTAGACTCTCGGGGTGAGTTCCATCTACGTCTGCGGGCTCGACGCTATGCCGGGACACGTGGAACGGCTCCAGCCAGGAGAGCTCGAGGCCGCGCGCCGTCTCCGCGCCGCGGCCCCGCATGCCCGCCCGAATCCGCGCCTCGTGGGCCTGGCGGACGAGCTGCTCGCCGACGGGCGGTTACTGGCCGCCCTTGACGCCATGGGTCCGGCAGAGCCCAGTATGGCGGCACCGCTCGTCTGCCTTCCGCGACGGGTCTAGGCAGTCAGTCTCGCGACCTCGCAGAGGAACAACCATGGATGACGTCCAGGAAGAACTCGCCCGGCTGAAGGCCGAGAACGAACGGCTCAAGAAGCAGCAGGCAAGCCCGCTGCGCCTCAAAGTCAGCGCGAAGGGCGCGCTGTCGGTCTACGGGTTGGGGCGCTTTCCGGTGACGCTTTACAAGGAACAATGGGCCCGGCTGCTCGACGCTGTGGACGACATCCGGGCCTTCCTCGCCGATCACGACGGCGAGCTGAAGGACAAGGGCGACAAGGCTGGGGCGGGCACAGGCGGGTAGGTCGTGGCGGTCCTCACCCGTCACTCAGGCGGTCAACCCTGGTGGAGCCCACTGGGTACGCCCGTGATGACCGACGCCGCCGATACACTCGCGATGCGCCAGGTCCACACGGACTGAGGCGCTGACAGGCCGACACCCGTGGTGACGAAGAAACGGAAGGCCCGGTCCGAGGCGACAGGGAAACGTGAAATCACGATGAGCCCTGAAATGCGGGAAGTGCTGCTCAAACAGCGAGAGGCGTTTATCCAACGGTTTGGTCGGGAGCCAGGACTCACCGAGCCGGTGTTTTTTGACCCGAACGCCGACGATCCCCAGCCACTGGATGCCGATGAAGTCACGGCGACGCTCCTGGAGGCGTGCGAGCGGGCGGGGATAGACGCTGAGCAGCTGTTCTCTCATCTCGGCTGGGCAGCCGACCTCGACGAGTATCGGAAGAAGGTGCAGTGATGCCGCCCAAGATCTGTCAGTCTGGGTGGAGATGACCTCCCACCGGTGGCACTGAGCCACGCCATCGACCCACGCCCCGCAATCGCTGCCGCGGGACCGCCCCGGCGTCATGCTCGACGTCTTGACGAGCGGCTGGAGTTCTCGTCAGCCCGAACCGCTCTAGCCACCAGGGACCACGAGGCCGATACCCTCCACATGCGATCAATCCTGCGCCGGGGAGCCGAGCAGCTCAGGTATGAGATCTCCACAGGCACCGGCCCCACACCGTATGCGTTGCGCATCGCCGCGCCAGATGGCCGGCTGGTGCTCGACGAGCAGTTTCCTGAGCCGTGCGCTGCACGAACGGGCCACCCAAGTCGAACGGCTGCTCGTCCGCCTCGGCTGGCAAGGGTCGCTTCTCGCCTGTTAGCCAGAGGGTGGGATCTGTGGTCCGCCGCGAGGGCTATAATCCGGCCCTCCGATGCCCCTGACCGCCGGGTCCTCGCTCGGCCCGTATGAGATCCGCTCCCAGCTCGGCCAGGGCGGCATGGGCGTCGTCTACCTCGCGCAGGATCCCCGCCTCAAGCGCCAGGTCGCCATCAAGCTGCTACCGCCCGACCTGACCCGCGACTCGACGGCCAAGCAGCGGTTCCGCCAAGAGGCCCAGGCGGCCTCTGCCCTGGACCACCCCAACATCTGCACCATCTTCGAGATTAACGAGACCGCCGACGGCCAGCTCTACCTCGTGATGGCCCACTACGCGGGGGAGACGCTCAAGGAGCGGATCGCACGCGGGCCGCTGGCACCGAACGATGCCATCGACATCGCCTCGCAGGTCGGGCAGGGGCTGGCGAAGGCCCATGCGGCCGGGATCGTCCATCGCGACATCAAGCCCGCGAACCTGATGGTGACGGCGGACGGCACCGTGAAGATCCTCGACTTCGGCCTGGCCAAGCTCGCGGGGTCGGAGGGCGTCACGCAGACGGGCACGACGGTCGGCACCGTGGCGTACATGTCCCCGGAGCAAGCGCGGGGTGAAGAGGTCGATCACCGCACCGACATCTGGTCGCTGGGCGTGGTGCTCTACGAGATGCTCAGCGCGCAGCAGCCGTTCCAGGGGGAGAACCTGCTGGCGATCTCAAAGGCGATCCAGGAGAGCCCCACGCCGATGTTGTCCGGGGAAGCGGCAGCGCTGAAAGACGTCGTCGGCCGGGCACTGAGCAAGAGTGCATCGTCGCGGTATCCGGCGGTCGATGATCTGCTCAGTGACCTGCGAATTGGCGCGGCTGGCACGCCTCCGGCGACGAGCCAGCCCGACGTGCCGTCCATCGCCGTGTTGCCGTTCGCCGACATGAGCCCCGAAAAGGACCAGGACTACTTTTGTGGTTCCTCACACAAATGTGTGCACGATTCAGCCCCCAGCAGGTCAGCCACGCCGTGGAAAGAGGCTGCGGATGTGTTCGTGCCCGCGAATCAGCGGTGAAGTCGTCTATCGCTCAGTCGACGGCCGCCTGCGCGGGCCCCGCTTTTGGTGGGGGGCCTGCTCGACGGCAGCCGGTCCCACCTCAAGGTGCTGAGGCGCTGGCATTTACAGGGCGACGAACCATGAACACTCGTGGAACGCGGCCTGGACTTTCGCCGACGTTTTACCGCTGGGCCGAACCCTCGCTGACTGTTCAGCCCCTTGGCACTGGCAGGCCCCTCGCGATTTCCGCCGTGTACCGTGGGCCGGACTTTCCGAGAGCCTGCAGTTCCTCTCCAGATACAGACGGTGTTCTCCAGCCACGTAAGTCGATGACAATGCTTGACTTATTAGCCATGGAACCGGCCAAAGCTGCACCGATCCCTGAGAGGAACCACTTTTGTGAGGGAATGGCCGAGGAGATCATCAACACGCTGACACAAGTCGACGGGCTCAAGGTGATCGCGCGGACCTCGGCGTTCGCGTTCAAGGGGCAAAACGTCGACATCAGGAGGATCGCGGAGACGCTTGGCGTGACGAGCGTTCTCGAAGGGAGCGTGCGGCGCGCCGGTAATCGCATCCGGGTCACGGTCCAGCTCATCGATGCCGTCGACGGGAGCCACCGATGGTCTGAACGCTACGACCGGGAACTGGAGGATGTGTTCGCCATCCAGGATGAGATCGCTCAGGCGATAGCCACCTCCCTGCGGACGACGCTGTCGGCGGACACCGGTCTGGGGCATCGGTATACGCCCACCCTGCCCGCCTACGAAGCGCTGCTGAAAGCGCGCCACCATTTGCAGCAGTGGACATTCGAGTCACTGGCCCGAGGGCGGGAACGACTGGAGGAGGCGATCGCGCTCGATCCCGCCTTCGCACAGGCCCACGTCGAGCTCGGCTGGTGCCTGTTCGGACTCGTGACCGAGAATCGCCTCGCGCCGACGGATGCCGCGGTCGTGATGCGGACACACGCGCGACAAGCGCTTGCTCTCGATCCGTCGCTGCGGGAGGCCCATGCGGTCCTCGGGATGGTCGCGGTGCTCGACTATGACTGGAACGAGGCCGGGAACCAGTTCCGTCTCGCCCTGGCTCGCGAGCCCGTGTCGCCGGTGGTGCGCTGGTTCCACAGCTATTTCTATCTCGCGCCGCTCGGCCGGATGCGCGAAGCCGAAGCGGAGATGGAGCGCGCGATCGCCGAAGACCCCCTCAACCTGCTGTTCCGGGTCATCCTCGGATTCTTCCATGTCGGAACGAACCGGACCGCGGAGGCCGAGTCCGTCTTGCGGCAGGTCGTCGAACGGGACGAGACCTACTGGCTAGGCCATAACATTCTGGGGGCGCTCCACTTCACCGAGGAGCGGTTTGACGAGGCCGTGTCGTCCATGCAGCGGGCGCTGGCGCTGCTGCCCGATCATCCGGGCCTCATCGGATACCTGGCGGGAGCCCTCCACTGCGCAGGCGACGAGGTCAGGTCGGACGCGCTGGTGCAGCAGCTCGGTGACGGGACGGCGTTCGGGGCTCCGCTTGGAATGGTGAACTACCATCTCGCCCGCGCCGAGTTCGACCGTCCCGCCGAGTGGTTCGAGAAGGGCATCGCGCAGCGCGACACGCGGATGCCGTGGATCGCGCCTCATCTTTTCGGCGACCGCCTCACCTCCAGTCCGCACTGGGACCGGCTCGCAGGGCTGATGAATCTACCCAAGAACCGGTGATCGGAGGACGTCCGCGAACCCGACCCCCCAGTTCGGGCGGCCTCCTCGTCCCTCCGGTCCGCTCGTTGCACACCGTCTGCCCATCCGACGCCGTGATCAGCCCCGGCCGGTGGCATAATCAGCCCTGGATTTCCCCACCCCCCAGGAGGGGCCATGCGCTGGTCTGCGTCGGCGTGCGGCTCGGCTCGGCTCGAGACTCGGGGTCATCGCGTCGGAAGTTGCGTGGGACGCGGTTCTGGCAAGCGTACCCGAGTGAGCGAGGAGTCGATAGTGACCAGACGTCGAGATCACCGTGCACGCCATGTCGCAATAGTGCTGCTCTCAGCGTTCGCCATCGTCGGCGCGGCCGCCACGGGTCAGAACAACCCGCCGGCGACCAGCGAGTGCATCCCGGACGGGGACTGCGAGGTCATGCCGGCCAGTGCGCGAGCCTATGCCGCGATGTGCGCGCTGGAGCTGGGGGTTGCGCCGACCGTTGATTGCGGTGCGGGCGTGCGTCTTCCCATCACCGTCGACGGCGTCGAGGTGATAGAGGACCCGGGTCTGCACGGCTGCGACGATGCCAGCCTCCAGATCGGCGACTGCATGCCCGGCTCGAGCCTGCAGCGCTACCAAGGCAGGAACGCCGATGGCACACCCCGGCCCGACGCGGTGTGGGTCAGCTTCTGCCGTCACGACGGGCGGGACGATGTCGTGGGTTTCGATATGCCCGACTCCGTCCAGTTGATCGGCTACAACTACGAGACCGGCGCCACCTGTTTCTTCGAGTCCGGCGACAACCGCCCGTGGACCCATGTTGACGAGACCAACCGGCTGCTCGGGGTGCTTCCGGGGCCCGACGATCCGGCGTTCGATCAGGCCTATGTCGTGCCGGGAGTCCAGTGCGTGCGGTGCCACCAGGCGGATCCGTTCAATCACAACCCCTGGATCAAAGGTGCTCGTCTGCGCGAAGCCCCGCGCCAACCGGTGCTGCCGGTCATTCCGGGCCCGAACCCGCCCTACTACGTCGTGGGGGCGCCGGACTGGGACATGCGGACTATCCACATCGAAGGCAACGGGTGTCTCGGATGTCACCGCATCGGCATGGAGACCCTCGCGGAGTACACGGGCGACTTCTGGGACCCCAACGAGCACATGCCGCCACACGCTCCCGGCTCCCTGGCGGCCGATTATGAAGAGCTGGTTCAGTGCTGGACGAACGGCCCCGAAAATACGCCGGGGTGTGACTGGGTCATTCCGCCGGCCGGCGCGTGTGACGGCGGGATCGTGGGAGAGGATTACCCGTACGCCTCGGATCGCTTCAACCGCGCGACAGCGAACGGCGGTCGCCGCGCGGAAGGCCGATGGCGAAGGCCGGGATGCTGACCCCGCCGACGGTGTCCCTTACGTCGTTATCTCAAGGATTCGTCGCGTCAGGCATAGTTGCCCTCGTGGCTGTCAGTGAGGATCGGGGGGCTCTAGAATCGCCTATCCTCCCTACGTCGGCCCGCACGAACGCAAGCGCATTCGGCGGGCCGATATGGGCGCGCTGATACGCAGCGAGCCGCGGCGGTAGACGCGCCAACACGCTCCCGATCTCCCACTTAGCGCCATGATGTGCAGCCGGTGGAGCGGTTCGCGGCAGGGGACTACAATGGGCCCGTCGCTGCGTCTGACCGCCCGAGCTGATGGCCCTAGAATGAACAGTTTCGCTTTAGTGTTGACAGTCTCGGCTGTCTGACAGCAGAGACAGAACGAGGGCCATGTGGCCTATCCTTCCACGCAGTTTCTTTTGACGAAGAGACGCGAAAGGGAGGTACCCAATGACCCTCGACGACAGCATACAGGGGTTCCGGCTGCGGGTTCTGCGGGCGGCGCAGCGCAGTGGCAACGTGAGTGCGACGTGTCGCCGCTACGACGTGTCCCGGACGGTGTTCTATCGGTGGCGCGGTCGGCTGACGCGCTACGGGGCCGACGGGCTGCATCCGAAACGGCGGACCGCCCGGCGTGGGCGTGCGCCCGAGCTCACGGTGACCGACGAACGGCGGGTGATCGCCGAAGCGCTGGCCTGGCCGACCCGCGGGCCACAGTGGGTGAGCGATCGACTGGCCCGGCACGGGCGCGTCATCGCACCGGTGACGGTCTGGCGGGTCTTGCGCCGGGTCGGGCTCAATCACCGCCTGGCCCGGTTGGCCGTCCTCGAGGAGCACAGTGCCGCGACCGGCCTGCTGACCGAACGCACGGTGCGGCGCCGGCGGGGTCGGCATGTCGCGGCGGCGCGCCCGGGCGTCCTGTGTTCGCTCGATAGCTTCTACATCGGGAAGCTGAAGGGCGTCGGCAAGGTGTGGCAGCTGACGGCGTGTGATTGCGCCTCGTCGTACGGGTGGGCGCGGATCATCGTCGGCGAGGTCACGGCGGCGCTGATGGCAGCCTTCCTCGTCGAGGTCGTGCTGCCGGGATACCGGGCGGCGGGCTGGCGGCTGCGGCGCGTGTTGACGGACAACGGCAAGGAGTTCAAAGCGGGGTTCGTCTTGTCGTGTGCGGCCCACCAGGTCACACACACCCGGACGAAGCCACGACATGCGTGGACCAACGGCTTCGTGGAACGGCTGCAGGGGACGATTCTCCATGAGCACTGGCGCGTCGAGTTCCGCCGGCACTACTTCACCTCGGCCCGCGCTCTGCAACGGTCGGTGGACCGGTTCCTGGCGTTTTACAACCGGGACCGACCCCATCGTGGCTACCGCCTCCGAGGCCGGACGCCAGCCACGGTCTTCCGAGGAGCCGTTGCCGCTTGAGCGAGCACGCCGGCCTCACCCGACGGGG
Source organism: Vicinamibacterales bacterium (assembly GCA_965197395.1). Lineage (GTDB taxonomy): Bacteria > Acidobacteriota > Vicinamibacteria > Vicinamibacterales > UBA8438 > CAZYFH01. The sequence goes on from OZ240205.1 coordinate 1,174,431, forward strand.
CTGGCGCGCGCAGCGAACGCGTGGATGGAACTGTCAACACCTTTGCGGAACTGGACACCCTAGAAGTCGGTTCTCGGCTGGGGCACTGCGACGTCACCGCCCTCATCGACACGCCTGACACGCGCGGGCCAACAGCGGTCGAACAGAGCCGATGAATAACCGCGAGATGGCGGAGACGTATCTCAAGTGCTTCTGTGGCGGGGATATCGAGGGTTTGGAACCGTTGCTGGGCGACGACCTGCGGTTCAAGGGCCCGCTCCACGAGTTCGGGTCGCGCTCAGCGTATCTGCGAAGCCTTGCGGACGATCCACCGGGTCGATGCAGCTACAGGATCCTAAGTATCACCGAGAGCCTCGATAGTGTGTCGATCTACTACGACTACGCAAAGGACTCCGGAGCGCTGACCGTCGCTCAGCTATTCACGTTCACGAACGGAAAGATCGGCAAGATACTGCTCGTGTTCGACGGGCGGGGATTCGCGTAGCGCTAGACCATGTCTCTACAGTCTGGCGATCGCATCGGTCCGTATTCAGTTGCCGCCCTCATTGGCGAGGGCGGCATGGGGCAGGTCTATCGCGCCACCGACACGCAGCTCCACCGCGACGTCGCCCTGAAGATCCTTCTATGAAGCGGCTTGTCAAGTCACCTCGTTGTTCGTAGAAGCTCACACGTCTCCGATACACCCTCCAGTGAGCGCGCCGTCTCCTCACCCAGCTGGTGGGTGCGCGCGAACGGGTTGGCAGCTCAGTGTCCCGTTCACGGGTCCGGACTCGGTCGCCAGGGTGTCAACCTCGTAGACGCACCGGGCGGAGGCCGCGAGGTGCGTCATCCTTCTATTCGCGCTCGACAAGGGCGATGCCTCTGATCGCCGGCGCAAGAGACGATCCGAATGGGGGGCGGCACCATCTCCCTGCCGGCCTCGCGTGCGACCAAGGATCTTCACGTGCTCACCCACCAACCCTGACACCCCGGACCTCAATCAGTTACCCGACAGCGCCACCGGGGACTTACCCGCCCGCCCCGGCCGGCAGCCCGACCCCGACGCGGCGCCCGTCATAGACCGTCTGGTCCCGCCACATCGCAAACAGGATCCCCGCCAACCGGCGCGCGACGGCCACGGTGGCGATGCGCCGGCCGCGGCGCGTGGCCAGTTGCTCGGCCCAGGCGCGCAGGCCCGCGGCCTCAGCCCGGCGGGACCGGAGCGCCGCCCACGCGGCTTGCACCAGCAACCAGCGCATGCGCGGATTGCCCGCCTTGGTGATGTGGCCCCGGCGGCGGCGGTCCGCGGAGCTGTCCTCACTGGGGACGAGGCCGAGATAGCTCTCGACCTGATGGGCCCCGCGAAAGCGGCCCGCCTCATCGAGGGTCGCGACAAACGCCGTCGCGATGAGGGGGCCCACCCCCGGCGCGGTCGTCAAGCGGTGCACCACGGGGTTCGCGGCGGCCGTCGCTGTGACCTCGGCATCGGCGGCGGCCAGTTGCGCGGTTAGCTGCTCCCAGAGGGCGAGCAGTGGCCGCAGCGCGGTCTGCAGCTCGTCGGGGAGCTCGAGCTCCTTCACATACGTGCCGAACCGGTCAGCGTCTCCCGCCCGGACCCGCAGCCCCTCCCGACGCACCAGCGCGCGCACCAGGGCGATGGTGCGTCCGCGGGTCCGCACCAGCAGGTCACGCACCCGGAGCTGGCGCCGCACCCGGTGCTGCGCGGCCGACACGCGATGCGCCGGGCGATAGGAGCCGAGTCGGGCCGCCTCGGCCAGCATCCGCGCATCGCGCCGATCCGTCTTCACACGCCGGCGCCGTTCGGGATACATCGGGGCGTAGTTCGGATCCGCCACGATGACCTCGTGGCCGCACTGCTCGATCGTCTGTGCCACCCATTCGCTTTCGGTCGTCGCCTCGAGCAGGACCCGCGCCCGCGCCCGTGCTTGGAACAGGGCGGTGAATCGCTGCCGCGTACTCTGAATCCGTCGTTCGATGATCTCGCCCTCTGGCGTGAGGATGCAGATTTGACTTTCCCGCTTGTGCACGTCGATGCCAATATGCTCCATGGCTGGTCTCCCTTGTTGCGCCTTGAGCGCGTTTGAAAATTGTGGAGCGCAAGCTACCACGTGGGGACGACCAGCCGCTTCATCCTCTCCCGACGCCTTCGCCGCTGACCCGGATCGCCTCGCCCGGTTCCAGCGGGAAGCGCAGGTGCTGGCCAGCCTGAACCACCCTGGCATCGCCGCGATCTACGGCATCGAGAAGAGCGACGACACGCAGGCGCTGGTCCTGGAACTGGTCGAAGGCCCCACGCTCGCCGACCGGATCGCCACGGGGCCGATCCCGCTGGATGAGGCGTTGCCGATTGCCAAGCAGATCGCGGAGGCGCTGGAAGCGGCCCACGAGGCGGGCGTGATCCATCGGGACTTGAAGCCCGCGAACATCAAGGTGCGGGAGGACGGGACCGTCAAGGTCTTGGACTTCGGGCTGGCCAAGGCGCTGGACCCCAACCCCGAGGGCGACCCGGCCCAGTCCCCAACACTGACAGCCGCTGCCACCCAGATGGGCGTGATCCTGGGGACGGCGGCCTATATGTCGCCGGAGCAAGCCCGAGGAAAGCCCGTCGACAAGCGTGCCGACATCTGGTCGTTCGGTGTCGTGCTCTTCGAGACACTCAGTGGCACGAAGCCCTTCCCGGGCGATGACATCTCACAGACGCTCGCTCGCGTGATTGACCGCGACCCCGACTGGGACGCGTTACCCCAATCTCTGCCATCCCATCTCATCACGTATCTCAGACGTTGCCTCCAGAAGGACACCCAACAGCGCGTCCGCGACATCGGAGATGTGCGGTTGGCGATGGCGGGGGCGTTCGAGACGACGGTTCGCAGCCCGAGTGCCGCGCTTGTCGGACGGCCGCTTCACGTGTGGCAGCGGCCACTCCCCCTGGCGGTCGGGGTCGTGGCGCTCGTGGTCGCCAGCCTCCTCGTCGAGCGCACCCTGTTGAGCGACACTCCGTCAACGGCCCCCGAGCCGGTTCGATTGAGTGTCGTCCTTCCCCAGGGATTGCGGTATACGAATGCCGCTTCACCAAGTCACGGGTTAGCAATTTCCCCGGATGGCAGGCAGTTGGTTTTTCGGCTATATCCGAGTTTCCCAAATAGCGTAAGCACCTGATATCCCAGTCTTTCCGGGGTAAGTCGAGCGTTCGGCGTGTACAGGTCGACGGTGTTGACGCGAACATAGTTGTTCGCCGGTCGACTGCAGTCCGAGGACGCAGCGGTCCAGTTCGACATCACGCATGGGCCCCCTCCCTGGGAGCCATCTTGTCGCGCACGGACGGGCCCTGTGGAAGCTGACGGCGCCGTGGACGCACAGAACGCGCCCACCGTGCCTTGGAAAACGCTGTGCGTTTTCCACGAGCTCCCACAGGGCCTTTCCAATCAAATCACCCACGAAAAACCCCGAAAGGCCCCAAAATGGCGTTGGGAAACCCGGATAGACCCGGTTTTTCGAGGAACACGAGACGGGCAAAGTTCACTGTTTCGCCGGTCCCTGGACAACCGTTCCGTCGAGCCGATCCCTGGGCTGGAACCGAACACCCTGGTCAGGAACCTGTTCTTCTCTCCGGACGGAACGTCGGTGGCATTCTTCGACGGTGGTGGAGACTTGAAGAAGGTGAGCCGTAACTCGTTACCGGGGTGACCCGCTCGTGGGGTGAGCGAGGGCCGGTGAGATGGTGGGTTGTGGGGCATGAAGCAGCTCGACGAGGACGGTGGCCGCATCCAAGTTGCGCTGCTGAGCGGTACGCAGCACGCTCATGAGGACGTGTTGGGTGTCAGCGCCGCGGGCCGAGCGGTTGCCGCCACAGACCTTGCGGTTCACGACGGCCGGTCGCAGCGCCTGTTCGGCGCGCCAGTTCGTCGCATCGATCGTGGGGTCGAAGAGAAAGCTGAAGAGGGCGGGCAGTTCGGTGCAGAGATGCGCGGCCAAGCGCTGCATGGCGGGAAGCGTGCCGGGCTCGTCCAGGGCCGTGAGCAGCTGGTTGAGCACGTGGCCTCGGGCCACAGCGGCGCCGTGCGCCGACATGGTCCCCGCGGTGCGCCGGTCGCGGATGCCCAGCGCCTGCTGCAAGAGCCCCTTGACGCGCGCGGCAAACGGCGCGCGCGGGTGGTCCTTCATCAAGTCGCGACAGCGCCGCAAGAGATGAGCGACGCAGGTTTGATGCCCCGCCTGCGTGAACTGCCGATACGGCGCCCAGCCGTCGCGGACCAGCACGCCGTCGTAGTCGGCGCCGAGCACCGCCGCTGCCTGCGGGAACCCTCGCCCGGGTTGAATCTGATACACCGTCGTCTCAGGCGTCGCGAAGGCCCACAACCACTCCAACTGCCCATTGACCTTCCAGCTGGTTTCGTCGGGGGCGACGACGGGGCTCCCGCGAATGACCTCGCAGAGGGCCGCATAGGTCGGCTGGGCCTGACGCGCCGCGCGATGCAAGGCGCGCGTCACCGTGCTGGCGGTGACCGCCAAGCCGAAGCGATCGCGCAGGAGCCGGACGACCTTGCCATGCGACAGCCCCAGCTGCTTGTTGAGGACGACGATCAAGGCGAGGGCCTGCGGCCCGAGCTGCACGGCGGCGGCGCCCAAGGCATCCGACGTCTGCAACGGGTGGCGCCCTTGCACGCGCCGGCCACACGTCGCGCAGTGACCGATCCCCACGTCGAAGCGGCGCACGCGCGGCACCACCACCGGCAGGTCTTCCTGATACTGCGCCGATACGCGCGTCGGCGACACGGCACCGGCACAGTGCGGACACGTGGTCGGCACCGGGACCGCGATGACCTCGTCGACGCGCCCCGGCGGGGGCCGGTGCCGGTGGCGGCCGTGGCGCGGCCCTGCTCGGCGCCCGCTGCGTCGTGGCTGTGGCGTGGGCGCGCCTTTCGAGAACGGTGCCGCCTGCCGTGTGCCCGCCCGACGCGCCAGGTCGAGTTCGTGCTTCAGCCGCTCGTTCTCACGGCGCAGCCGGTCGCGGTCGCGCTCCAATCGGACGCGTTCTGCTTCCGACCGTTCAAGCTCGCGCCGCAACCGTGCAATGTCGCGTTCGCTGTCCCGAGGAGCGTCAGACCGATCCGCCACATCGAGGTTATGCCAGATTCCGGACAATTGTACAAGTCAAAAATGTTCGGTATGGAAGGTCAGACCCGGTAACCAGTTACAGTGAGCCTTGATGGGGCTCTCCCCACCACCCTCGTCGAGGAGGTAGGTGCCGCGTCCGGCATCTGGAGAAGTAACGACGAGATCGTCTACACCGCGACTGGGGAAGGCCTTTTTCAAGTCTCCGCTGACGGGGGCACGCCGACCCGGCTGCTCGAAGGCGAACCGGGGGATAGGTCTAACGACATCGCCATCGTCCCGAACACCGGCGACATCCTGTTCACCAGCGCGTCGAGCGGTGAGTCCCGAATTGAACTGCTGAACGCCGACACTGGAGAGGCTGTGCCCGTCGCGGACGATGCGATTTTGGTTGCCCTCACTACATCCGGCCATCTGCTCTTCGAGCGCGATGACGTGATCATGGCAGCGGTCTTCGACGCGACGGAGCACCGCCTGGGGCCGGCGGTGCCGGTGCTTGACGGGTATGCCCGCGACGTTGGACAAGACACCGCACAGGTAGCTGTCTCAGCGTCCGGAACACTGGCATATGTCGCTGCGGCTGAGAGCAGAGACAACCCCACGCTGGACTGGGTTGATTTGGACGGGACATCGACGAGGGTGGGAGAACTCCCCGTCGGATCCAGCATGATCGACCTCTCGCCAGACGGCAGGCTGGCGGTTGTTGGCACGTTCGATGTGAGACCACGGGTCTTTGTATGGGACATGGTCCGCCAGGTGCCGACGGGCCTGGAAGTCGAGGGATTTATCCCCCGGTGGCATCCAGATGGGCGGCATGTCGCGTTCAGCCGAGGAGCGCAGCTCTTGCTCGTCGATGTCGATGATGGGTCCGAAACGGTGCTAGCCGAGAGCGAAAGCGATGCTGTCCGCTCCCCGGGCCGCGACCCCGTTTCTGAACGCGTGCACCTGATCGCTCATTGCCTCAAGGCATCTCCTGGGCGGAAGGTGAGCCGATGCCTTGAAGTAGTCCTCCAATCCGCCCACACCGAGCTCCTGTCCGGCACGGTTCGTAGATTCGGTCACGCCATCCGTATAGAGGACGAGCCGGTCTCCTGGCGTGAAGGGGATCTGCAACGTCGAGCAGGTTCGGCGCAGATCCTCGAACAGGCCAATGGGGGTATTTTCGGCTATATCCGAGTTTCCCAAATAGCGTAAGCACCTGATATCCCAGTCTTTCCGGGGTAAATCGAGCGTTCGGCGTGTACAGGTCGACGGTGTTGACGCGAACATAGTTGTTCGCCGGTCGACTGCAGTCCGAGGACGCAGCGGTCCAGTTCGACATCACGCATGGGCCCCCTCCCTGGGAGCCATCTTGTCGCGCACGGACGGGCCCTGTGGAAGCTGACGGCGCCGTGGACGCACAGAACGCGCCCACCGTGCCTTGGAAAACGCTGTGCGTTTTCCACGAGCTCCCACAGGGCCTTTCCAATCAAATCACCCACGAAAAACCCCGAAAGGCCCCAAAATGGCGTTGGGAAACCCGGATAGACCCGTATTTTCGGCTATATCCGAGTTTCTCAAAGGGCGTAAGTACCTGATATCCCTGTCTTTCCTGGGTAAATCGAGCGTTCGGCCTGCACAGGTCGGCCGCTTCGATGTGAACATAGTCATTCACGGGTCGACTGCAGTCCGAGGACGCGGCGATCTTGTCGCATACGGATGGGCCCTGTGGAAGCTGCCGGCGCCGTGGACGCACAGAACGCGCCCACCGCACCTCGGAAAACGCTGCGCGTTTTCCACGAGCTTCCACAGGGCCTTTCCCATCAAATCATCCACGGAAAACCCAGAAAAATCCCGAAAGGCCCCAAAATAGCGTTGGGAAACCCGGATAGACCCGTATTTTCTGATTGAAGTCTACGCATGGTGTCCTCCGCCTTGACATAGAGGAGCACCGGAGGGTGACCGCAACCCGCGCCGATTACCGTGCCTTTGTCCAGATCGATGAACAGGGAGAAGAACGTCACATAGAGCCCCGTCTCGCGAAAGGTCCGAAAGACGAAGTCGTTGAGCGAGTCGACAAGCTGACCGGGATGGCCGACGTGCGGCGCCTGGCCGAGCACGAAGCTGTTGACGCGCGTGGCGAGCAGCGCCGAGGCCACGCCGTGGCCGGAGACATCGCAGACTCCCACGACCACTCGGTGGTCGCTCTGGAAGTGCACGGAGGCGTAGTCGCCGCCCACAGCCATCATGGGTCGGAAGTCACACGCGATTTCGAGATCCCCCCGTCGCTGGTTGGCAGGAATCATGCTGCGATGGACGCGCCCGGCGATTTCCAGGTCCGCCTCCAGGCGAGCCCGATCGTCATCGACGTCGGACTGACCAGATGTACTGCCCTGGATGAACACGCCTGGCTGCGTCATCGGATCGTCCCTCGCCTACGTGCTGCCAACCTCCGCTCCTCCAGCGTGAGGGCGACGTACACCAGCTCGCTGGCCCGTTCGACCTGGAGGACAACGGCTTGCGGCCTTGTGGATCTCATTTCCCTTTGAGTCCAGACGTGATCTCCCATGTTGACGCTAGGAGCAGCCTTCGTGCCAGGTCCGTCCAAGGATGCCAAGCTGCCGTTGGTCAACAACTTGAGGGACGCGTGTGGGAGCCGGGCAACCATGAACCTTGGTCGAATCACGAGGAATCAGTTGCTGGAACACGAAACTTCATGCCTGGTCGCCAGACGCCACGAGCCCGCATCCCAGGCCGGCCGGATTCCCGCCGACCATCGCCCACGACCCTTGGACACGTGGAGGAACGGGGCCCTTGGCCCCGTTGCCCTCGTCTCGGTCCCGTCGGGACCCTCAGCCTCTGCTCGAGCTCTTGATTTCCAGGTTGTTTCGGTAGGTGAGCACACCAACGGTCTGCGGAACGATGTCCGCCACGACCCGCGTGTCGACCTCTGAGCCGACAGCGGATTGACAGGAACGTTCGATACAGAACGGACGTGTGGGTTCCACGATCGCCTCAGTCCATTCGATAGTACGGTGAGAGGCCAGATCATCGTCGACTCCAGACGAAAGTGACGGGGGACGGGCGGGAAGAGTTCCTCAGCCACTCATGATCGGTGTAGCGGTATTTCTTGCTGCGCTTGCGGTCTCCACGCACGTCTTGAACGTAGCCTGCCCGCAGAGCTTGCGGGCCAGGTCGTGCTGATCGCGGGCGCCCCGAGACCGGGAAGCGAGATCAGAACCGCGCGACCAATCGGCAAAGGCGTGACAACGTCGTGGCGGTTCACGCTGGGCGACGGCCGGCTCACTTACGACGCCGCGTTTCGAGGCCCCGTCGACGGTGGGCACTTTCATCCAGACTCGGTGTCGAGTCACACATCCACGCAGACGCAGCGGTACGTCGCCGGCCGTGGTGTCGCGCGGCTGCGAGGACACTAGCGCGGCGCGTTGAGGCGCTTGAACGTCCCGCCGACGATCCTGTTAAGTCTGGCCACCGCCGGCTGGAACTCGCGCGGCGACATGACGGCGAGCAACTCGGCGTGGGTTGGCGCCCCGTATGGAACGGGCCCGTTGTGCAGATCGAACCCCTGCACCACGTCGATCCGGGGCGATCGGGCGTAGACCTGGATGTAGTAGCTCAGGCGGAGCACGCTCCGCTCTTCGTGCGTGAGCGGCAGCCGATCGAGCTGCCGCGTGATCCGATCGAGCGACACGGGCAGTTCCTCCGCCGGCGGGGGCACGAGGCCGCGGTCGCCCTGCGCGGCCGCCGGTACGGGGATCGAGACACGCCCGATGTCGTTGGCAATGTGCTCCACGATTGCCCGGTCGCTCTCGGCGCGGTCGATCTCCAGGGCCTCGCTCGCCACCGATGTCACATGGGAGAGCGCACGCACCGTCGCGATGGCTTCGTCCTTGGCCCAGAGGCTCGGCACGGTTCCGCTCAAGCGCACCATATGCGCCTGAACCGAGACGGTGACGTTGCGAAACGCGTCTTCCGAGAGTCGGCGCTCAATCTGACGGCCGATCTGCTGGTCCGTCAGCGATTCACCGGCGGCCAGGCTGGCCACGGCGAGCACCGCGACAAGACCGACGAGTGCACCACACGCGCGGGCAAGTAGGGATCGCATCTCAAGCCTCCTCGTGGTTCCGTGCATGACGGGAGCGGCGCTCCCGTCGGTTCCCGTGGCTGAGGCGCTGTGCCCGCTCCACGCTCATGCACGTGAGCGCGGCCAGCGGCTGATTTCTTACACGGTGATCTGGATCGGGGAGCGTGGCGACACCGAGCGAGAGCGACAGCCGGAAGCATGGCCGCGGGGAGTCGGATGCCGCGGCGTCGGCCGGTTATCGCGCGACGTCGCCTGAATCCGGCGTGGCGTCGGCGTGGCGGAGGATCGTCAGTTGGAGTCGCTCGAGGACCGTCGGGTCCTCGCCGCGCTGTCGAACGAGCGTCCGCACAGCCGTGCCGATGGCCCGGATCTGGGCGGCGTAGCGCCGGCAGTGGGGGCACATCCATAGATGGAGTCGCAACGCGAGGCGTCGCCACTGCGGCGCGGCGCGCCCGTCGTCCCGCCCGATCGCCGTCGCCACGTCCTTGCACGTCAGCATGGCCCGTTACGCCTGTACGCCTTTGGATTCCAAGCAGTCTCGAACCCGGTTCCGGATGCGATGCAGCATCACACCGAGGTTAGTGCGGCTAATCCCCAGAACATGACAGATGTCCTCGGTGGACAGCTCCTCGACCTCCCGCAGGATGAACGCTAACGTCGGCCTGAGGGGCGCCGCGTCCAGACACGCAAAGATCTCCGTTTCGACCTCCTGGTGGTGGAGGTCGGTATCGACCGGCCGGGGCGGCGTGCGCGACGTCCCGCTGGCGTCGAACCGACGCTCGAACGCCTCGTCGATCTCATCCATCTGCCGGTCGCGCTGGCGGGCCCGCCGCGCCTCGGCGATCTTCTTATAGAGGATGCCGAAGAGCCACGTCCGGACGCTGGATCGCCCCTCGAAGCGGGGTGCCGCCTCGATAAAGGTCGCGAACGTGGCCTGCGTGACGTCCTCGGCCCGCTGGGGATCCAGGCCCGCCCCGCGCGCGGCGCGGAGGATCTGGGGAAGGTATTTCTCGACGACGGTCTGGATGGCGGCCTGGTCGCGAGCCCTGATCTGCGTCGCGAGGTCGGGATCCGACGGTGTAACAACTGACGCCATCGGTGCACTCACCTCTCAGAGCGGCACGAAGGGAGTCGAACGACTCCCACAGTGTAAGACGCGATCACAGGGAGGAAAGAGCCATGCGGATGACGAGTATCACACACGGCGTGTATGGCGGACTGGCTGGCGGCGTCGTGTTCGGCGCCATGATGGCGCTGATGGGCATGCTGCCGATGATCGGGAACATGATCGGCGTCCCGTCGCCGTGGGTCGGGTTCGTCGTCCACATGATGATCAGCGCCACCATCGGCGGCAGTTTCGCGGTGCTGCTGACCGCCGGTGGTCTGCGAGGCGGGGTGGGACACGGGCTCGCGTACGGCTTCGCCTGGTGGATGCTTGGACCCTTGACCTTGATGCCGTTCTTTATGGGCATGGGACTCGGAGTCCACTGGAACGTCGCCGCCATGGGGCAGGCGATGCCGAGTCTGGTGGGCCACCTGCTCTTCGGGGCCATCCTGGGCGTGACCTACCGATGGCTGCAAGACCGCGCCGGCGCGACCGACGCGCACCACGGCCACGCCACAGCCGCCTGACGCATCGGCTGATGACGGTAGGAGCGAGGAGGGTCCTCGTTTCTGCCGTCGCTCCGTGGGTAACACCCTCACCGTGTCTGAGATCACCGGTACACGTTCCAGTGGTCTGTCTTACAAGACCGATGCCACGTTCTTCTCCTCATCTTGAGCATGCGCCCGGACAGTTTGGAGTTCGTGCGGATGGGCCTCTGGTAGTCAACGCCCTGCGCGTGGCGGACGTGGCTGTGGTGCCCGTGCTGCCGCATTAGCTCCGCGTCGAGGGTCTGGTTGCCTTCGAGGCCGCGCTGCCGTGGCCGATAGTCCCACCTTCCGATGGACACGACATTTCGCGAAAGACACGATCCTTCGCGACGCTCCATTCCACGTCTGCTGGCAGAGCACCCACGTCATTCCGTCCGGACCGGTTCCCGCTGCGTGCGTCGACGGCGCTGCGTTCGCTGAACACACGTGGCGCGGCACGTGCTCCGCAGGGGCACGATGTCCTCAAAGGAGAGGACGACGCTGGAGATCACACACTCGACGAGAAGGCGCGATCTGTCATGAGCATCCAATGTAAGAAATCCGCCCGTGGCGGCACTCACTAGATGACTCGGGAACAGGACCCGAGGACAGGGAACGCCCGACGACCCATGACGGGTGTCGGGTACACACGGCACACTCGGAAAGGAGCAGTCCAATGAAGCACCGCTACGCAACGTTGACGACAATCTCTTTCGCTGCCCTCGTGATGGTGTTCGCGTCCGTCACCTCGGCCCAGGCTGACCTTGGCGACGTGGGGGGGGGAAGGAGGCGACACACATGACATTCACGTACGCCGTTCGCGTTGCGGATGTCATACTACCGGCGGGTCCGTACGTCTTTCGGCTCAACCCCACCAGGGACGCTGTCTGGATCATCAGTGAGGACGACGGGGACGTCTTCGGGCCGTACTTGACGCGGCCCATCCACCGACCCGAGCGGATAAGCAAACGCCAGATCGTGGTCGAGCGTCCCGCGGACGCGGACGGTATCCCCACCCTCCGTGGTTGGTTCGGGCGCTACCAAGCATTTGGTTGCGAGTTGGTCTATCCGACGCTCAGCGGCAACTGAGCAGAGCGGCCCATGAAGGGTCCGGCCGCCTCGCTTCCGTGCTTTCGGCCCCCAACGACGACACCCGGTCGTTGTTGGGGGTTTTTCATTCCCACCCGAGCCGTCCCAGGGTGACGCCCAGCAGGGTGGACGATCGCACGCTTCAGGATGTTGGCATGACCCCGCGGATCGACGCAGCCCAGCGGCGTACCACTGGCCGTTTCCGGCTCAATGTGCGATCTGCGGAATGCTCATGGCGCATCGTGCTCCAAGTCCCTTGCGCCCTATGAATTAGGGCCTGCTCCCCGCGCGCCTGAGCGTGCGCAAACCCCACTCGAAGGCGACGTCCACGGCCCACCGACGCGGGAATCGGCGGACTTAGGCCCCGAATAGGAGGGCAATAGACGGGGAATGTCCCCGGTTGCCAGTCCGTTCCGGCCATTTGTACGCCCGGCCGGTTCCGGTCTGCGCCTCTGGGACACCGCGCCCTCGGAGCTCGACGGCCGAGGTACCCGTCGTCGATTTGCGTCATACCGCCAGCCTCTCGGCTACCGCGGGCCGTACGGCGGGCGCGCCTTTCGATACAGCGACTTGCGCCGATCCACGGGCGCCTCGTCACCGCCGTGCGTACGAGTATTCAATTCGCGGTCCACGAGGGCCCTGATCAAGCCTGATACCGAGTCGACCGCGCGGCCTCCACGAGCGTCTCCGTCGGCGGCGTACGCCTGTGGTACTGACCCGAGGCTCGCTTCTGGCCAGCTCGGAGTCGAGCCGGGCTACCATCAGGGGAGCCGCTGCCAGCAGCTGGCCGGATTGAGGAGACGGAGTGCAAGCGACTGACAGTTTCGCCACGCCCCCGATGTGGGTCGGGTTCATCACTTTCGTGCTGGCCATGCTGGCGCTGGACCTGTTCGTGCTGGGCGGCAAGAAGGCGCATCGCGTTTCGGTCAGGGAGGCCGGGGGCTGGGTGGTCGCCTGGGTGACGCTGGCCCTCAGCTTCGGTGCGCTCCTCTGGTGGTACCTCGACGATGGGTTCGGACGCGAGCTCGCGAGTCGCAAGGCGCTCGAGTTCGTCACCGGCTATCTGATCGAGTTGTCGCTCTCGGTCGACAACATGTTCGTCTTCGTGATGATTTTCGGCTACTTCGCCGTTCCACCGGAGCTGCAACGGCGGGTGCTGCTCTACGGCGTGCTCGGAGCCATCGTCCTGCGCGCGGGCATGATCCTCGCGGGGGTGTGGCTCGTTCAGGAGTTTTCCTGGATCCTGTATATCTTCGGCGCCTTCCTCGTGATCACGGGCGTCAAGATGCTGGTGTTCGCCGATAAGCAGCCCGACCTCGAACAGAATCCGCTGCTGCGCTGGATGCGCGGCCGCATGCGGATTACCACCGGATTCCACGGACAGTCGTTCTTCGTGCGGCAACAGAGTCTGCTCTACGCCACCCCCATGTTCCTGGTGCTGATGATGATCGAGTTCAGCGACCTGGTCTTCGCGGTGGACAGCATTCCCGCCATCTTTGCCGTCACGACCGATCCGTTCGTTGTCTTTACGTCGAACATCTTCGCCATCATGGGCCTCCGGGCCATGTACTTCCTGCTGGCCGATCTGGCCGACCGGTTTCACCTGCTGACGTACGGCCTGGCGCTCGTGCTTGTGTTCATCGGCGGGAAGATGCTGGCGATGCCCTGGTTTCACACGCCGGTGCAATGGTCGCTCGCCATCGTTGCCAGCATCATCGCCATCTCGGTAGTGCTCAGCTTGAAGCTGACGCAAGGCACGGCCGCGCACCTCGACCCGCACCGTCCGTCATAGAAAGCTCCCCCATGTCACACGACGATCTAACCCCTTCCGAGTCCCCCAACGAAGGTGGGGTGCCGCAGCCAGTGAGCGAGCAGCGTGACCCGGACGGACGCCGGAGCGCGGTCGTCTTCGAGTCGCGGCCGCGCACTCCGGACGCGGCGGCGGACCGTTGCTGGCTGGTCGCCATCGACGGCTCGCGGCACTCGATGCACGCGTTGTCCGAGGCCTCGCGCCTGGCGGTAGAGAGCGGCGCCCGCGTGGTCGATCTCGTGACCGTCCTACCGTGGCTCAGCAAGGAGGCCGCCGAGACAGAGCTGGCTCGGCGTGGGTGGGCCGTCGCGGCGGACGCGCGTGCGCGGCTCGACGCCGAAGGGCTGGGGTGGCGCCTTCACGTGCTGATGGGAGACGCTGGCGACCGGCTTGGCGAGCACGCCCAGGCCCTTGGCAGTCGCGGTGTCGTCATCGGTGCGCGCGGGTTGAGCGCCACCCAGACACTGCTCATCGGCTCGGTGGCCCAGCAGGTGATCCACCGCGGGCACGGCGCCGTGCTGGTGGTGCGGGGCGAGGCGTCCGACCCGCCCGCGACAGACACTTAGCAGGCTGCGGAAACACCAGCGGTTTCCTGGCGATCCGTCCGCCTGGCGGCGTTAGGAGACGCGCAGAAATAGGTGATAACAACTATTTGTTCGGTCGACTCGCTACGCTCGGCTCTAGGGGCGTGTCGGGTGATCGTATAGTTCCACTCGCCGTGAAACTCGGCCGGGTGTAGCTGGACTCGCTCCAGCTCCGCGTCGGAAACCTTGATGCCCTTTTCGTGGGTCCCCAGGTCTAGTGTCCCGTAACAGTGGTTCGCGAACAGTTGTCATGCTGGGTGTGCAGCCAGCGTTCGCCGAGCAAACCGGGCGATGCTCGCGAGGATGTCGTCGGCACTCTTGGTCCAGACGAACGGCGTCGGTTGCTCATTGGTCACCTCGATGAACTCTTGGATCGCGCGTTTGAGGGCCGCGACGCTCCGGTGGGCGCCGCGGCGAAGCTGCTTCGTCGTCAGCGCCGCGAACCAACGTTCGACCAGGTTCATCCAGGACCCATAGGTCGGTGTGAAGTGCAGGTGGACCCGCGGGCGCTTGGCCAACCAGCGCTGAATGATCGCGGTTTTGTGCGTCCCGTAGTTGTCGACGATCAGGTGCACGTCCAGGTCGGCGGGGACGTGCGCGTCGATCGCATCGAGGAACCTGCGGAACTCGATCGAGCGATGCCGCTGGTGCATTTCGGCGAGCACCTCGCCCGTCTTGACGTCGAGGGCCGCAAACAGCGAGGTCGTTCCGTGCCGCCGATAATCATGCGTGCGCCGCTCGGCCTGCCCGGGTTGCATCGGCAGCAGGGGGGCCGTCCGATCCAACGCCTGAATCTGCGATTTCTCGTCCACGCAGAGCACAAGGGCATGGTCCGGCGGATTCACGTACAGCCCGACGATATCGCGCACCTTCTCGACCAGCTGCGGGTCTGGCGACAGCTTGAAGGTCTCGCTGCGATGCGGCTGCAATCCAAACGCCTGCCAAATGCGCTGGATGGTCATGTGACTCAGGCCCGTCGCCTTCGCCATATCGCGCGTGCTCCACTGCGTCGCCCCGCGAGGCGTGGTTTCCAGGGTTGCAATCACCACCTGCTCCACCTGCGCATCGGTAATCCGCCGAGGCGTGCCCGGACGCGGTTCGTCGATCAGTCCCTCCAGGCGATCGCGCACGAAGCGTGTGCGCCACTTGCACACCGTGGTCCGCGAGACGTGGAACCGTTTGGCGATGCTCGTCGTCGAGCGGCCGGCGGCACACGCCAGAATGATGCGGGCGCGCCGCGCCACCTGCGGGGCACTGCGCGACCGGTGGGCCCACGAGTCGAGCCGTTGCCGTTCGTCGTCACTGACGGTCACTGTCACCGGGGCAGGACCTCTCACGTGCACCTCCTGCGAGGAATACGTCGAGGCACCATAAACCGTTTACTTATTTCTGTTACAGGACACTAGATCGGCTTGGATGGTCAACCCCTTGCGTGTCGTGGTATTGGCAATCGGGTTCGACACCACTTCGACTCTATCGGCATCAAGCATGGGGCGGGACGAACTCATGCTATCGAAGGCCCACTACAAGGACCGGGCACGGCGCCTTCCGCACCACCTTCTCGACTATGCTGCCGAGCAGCATGTGCGCGATGGCACCCCGTCCGTGCGTGCCCATCACGATCAGGTCGATGTCGTGTTTCTTTGCATAGCAGAGGATCTCGCGAAAGGGTTTACCTATTCTCGTGACGAGGGCCGTTGACGAAACGTCGAGCTTCATCTCCTCGAGGCGCCGCCGCGCGTCTGCCTCCCAGCCGTTGAGTACCCGGACGAAGTCGGCACCCGAGGCTTCTAGCGCCAGCGCCTGCGAAAAAGGGTCCTGTATCACGTGCAGTGGATGAAGCCTGGCGTCGAACCGCTCAGCGAACGCGCTCGCGTAGGTGAGGGAGCGCGCTGAGGTCGCGCTGAAGTCGACTGGCACGAGAATGTTCCTTGGCGTCCTCATGAGCCGCTGGCCTCCGACGCGGCGATAGCTGATCGGCTCGCACGGGGCACCTCACCGTCACGAGTTCGTCTACTCTATCGCAACCTCGGCACCGATCGCGGTTTGTGCGACTCCGGATCCAGGGGCCGACAGCTCGATACCCGCGAACCGAAGGTCTTGGTTCAGGGGGGCCACAGTCCCCGCTACTCGCCCACCGGCCATTTGATCTACGGCGTCGACGGCACAGTGCACGGCGTTCAACGTCGCGGGACCGACTGGAGATGAGCAGCTCTACGTTAGGGAACTGGACCAGTTGGAGAGCACCGTGCTATCAGGCACTGAGGGGGCCGCGAGCCCGTTCGTGTCACCGGATGGATCATCGATCGGGTTCGTTCAGTAGGGCAGTCCCGATCGCGACCAACTCGCCACGGCGCTGCTCGCCTGCCTGGCGCCGTCCCGACGCGCCGCGACGGCTGACCCCTGGGACCCTTCGTCGACCGCACAGATTCCCGATTGTGACAAAACGGGGGTCAGCCCCCCTGTGTCCGCACCGCCTGCGGTAGGGTCGAGGCCTGGCGCGGTGGCCGTAGGACTCCCCTTGGCTGTGTCCGGGGTTTCCCCCTTCGTGCCCGCATAGGGTCATCCGTGACTCCGTTTCCAGGCCCCGCCTCGTCAAACGGAGCGTGCGGATTTCCCGCACTCCGCTTACCTGCCGGCTTCCCGTCAAGGGCTATGGGACCTATCGAGTGGCACCCGCTGTCAGCGGGGGGACCACACGACGGACTCGGTACGCGTTGAACAGACCGAGCACGTCATACACCCACCGCCGACTCCACCGGTGCCACCCAAAACCCTGGCGGTTCCGGGCACGCATCAAATGACGCCGAACCTTCTTCTCCACCCAGCTGTGCACAAACGAGAAGCACCGGCTCGAGTGCCCGACGGCGAAGTAGGTGACCGAGCTGTCTCCACGGACATTCTGGAGGTTCGCGCGCGAGTTCTCGCCATTCACGGCATGGGATGGTGACCGGGCGGCGACTCTGATCCCGGACACGGTTCCGCCCACCTATTCGTGCGATCGCTGCGGTCCGGTCCGTCCGACCGTCGCCTTCGGACGCACGGGCCCGCGGGGCCTCGTGGTCGAAAGGGCCGTCAGCAACCGGTGGTCAGGCGGCCGCGTCGAGTGACTGGCACGTGTCGCACGCTGCCGATCGGTTGGCCTCACCGCGGGCCCGACGTGCGGCGGTCGCCCGTGACGTCAGGTCTGCCGACACCGTGTCCCCTGTGCCGAAGTACATCTCGTCAGGCGTCTGTCCCCGAAACGCCGAATGTGGCAGCACGCGGTTGTGTTCATCGACGTAGAACTCCACGAGTCGATGGACGGTCGTGACGCTGTCCAGCGAGTGGAGGAAGAGCCATTGATGTTTGAGGGAGCGCCACCACGCTTCGATCATGGAGTTCGAGAACTGCAGCTCCGTGAAGGCCAAGACCCGGCGCAGGATGCCCGTGGTGATGAGTGCGTCGACCTGCGCGTTCACGTTCTCGACGCCCGCGTCCGCCAATACGACCGGGGTGTCTGAGGACGTCGCGCCCTGACTGGCTTCCAGCAGCACGGCCACGCTGTTGCCCGGAGCGAACGTGTCGGCGACCCGCCACGCCAAGATCCGTCGAGAGAAGTTGTCGATCACGGCGTGGAGATAGGCGCGCGTCCCATCGAGCAGCCGGATGACGGTGGTGTCGATGTGCCACATCTCGTCGGCGCGCGTCGTGCGAAGCCCAATCTTCGGCTGCGCCGGGTGGACGCGGAGCCGGGGGCGCCGCCACCCGTACTTCTGGACGAGGTGGTACCAGGTCGACGGGGACGCCCAGACCCGGCCGAGCCGCTGCGCGAGGACGGCGAGCGTGCCGGTGGGGACGTGCCGGTACTCGGGCGCGGTGACCATGTGCTCGATCACCCGGACTTCCGATGGCGTCAGCCGATGCGGCGACGTGCGCGGACAGGACGACTGATCGTCAAGCGCACACGCATCCTGCCGTCGCCAGGCATGGAACCGACTCGGCGACAGGCTGACGAACCGCAGAAGCGCCCGCACCGGGATGCACCCGCGGGCCCTATCGATGGCGCGCAGGATCCGCATCTTGGCGCGGCCGTCGGGCAGCCGCGCGCGCGACAACGTGAACCCCGAGGCCCGCAACAGGGCCAGCACGAGCCGCAACAGCGCTGCGAGCTTGTCGACGCGTCGCCGGAGCTGCAGGATCTCTCGGTGGAGTTCCCGCTCGCTCAGCCGTGTCACGTCGAGGCTGACCACGACCTCGGGCGCCCTGCGGAGCCACCCGCGGGCGGTCGAGCGAGGGACGCCGAGATCCGTCGCGATGGTCACGTCCCCGGTACGGTGGACGAGATCCCGGAGCCGGTGGTCGTAGCGCTGTTGCGGGCGGGCCGTGGTGGTCATCCGGATGATCATCGCCCGTTCGCTAAGGCCATTCAACTCCTCCAGCTAGATGCGGGACGTCCGCCGGCGTGAAACGCGTCGGTGGACACCTCCAAAACCGGGTTTGGGTGTCCACCGAGGGAAACGGGCTAGCCTCACCGAGACGACAACTCGCGCGGCAAAGTGCAGAATGTCCGTGGAGACAGCTCGGCACACGGCGGCGACGAAACTCGGGTGGTCAGGTCCACCGTCGGCCAATCGATGGACGTGTTGCGGCTCCAGGTAGAGATGTCCCTGCCGGTTCGTACAAGGAGCTGGCTTTCGACAGCCCTCGCAGATCCCCTGTGCCCGACGGAGGCCGTACACACGTACAGCTTCGCTTCGCTGGCGGATGATCTGACGCCGAACCGCCGACGCCGACGTTGCCGGGGGGTCTCTGCATCGCCAGAGAGCGGACCTCATCCAGCGGTCGATCCCACAACCGTAGCCCTCGCTCTGAAGCTGTCGCTGCCTTCCGCACGACGGTCTCAGGAGTCTGAGGACTATTGTCGACGGCTAACTCGACGACAATCGCCACCCTCAAGGCACCGCTGCGGTCTGGGCGTCGCTCCGTGTGATCGTCGAGCGGGTGGCATCACCCGACGTATCGGACCCGACCCATGCTCACGTACTCGAAGAGGTGGAGGGTCTTGCCGTTAGCTACATGGTCGCGGATGGCTGCATTGCCCCGCGCCATGTGCATGTCTCCCGTCTGACCCTCGCCGGAGTACCAGAACGAACCATCGGGACGGAACTCGTCTCGGTAGCCGTGGATCGACCCGGACTCGCCCGTGAAGAGGAGACGTACCACCTATCTTTGGGAGTGCTGATGCCGTCTTGGCGCTGACCGCCGCGAATCTCCTGGATATCCTGGACGGGGCGGTAGACGCGGCCGGGATTGAACAGTGCCATCACTCCCCCAAGGCCGTTCGGTCTCTGGGCTGTGGTGTCCGAGGCGTCCTACGTCAAGGCCCTGAACAACACGCGATGAATCTGAGCTGCAACGTCGAGGTTGTCCCGGCCCACGCCGAGACGGTGGCGAAAGTCCTTGAACACCTCGACGTATTGGTTCACCAGGCGCTCACCGTCCGTGCAACAAGGTCGGCACCCGGGCAGCCTCACGAGCTGCCGCGTGTGATCCAACGTGATGGCAGCACCGTCAAATCCGAGCAGGGTGGTCTTCGACTTGATGCCTTCGTTCCAGCCCGTCTCGATTGATGCCACGACGTTGCCAGATTCCGTTCCACAATCGAGCTTGACGTGTGCGTGGATATTCGTCGGGTGACCTGCGTGGTCGAATTTGCGGTATTGGACGACCGCGTCACCGAGACGACAAACCGCTGCACCACGCTGAGGGCGTTGACGCCGCTGTCGAGCCAGCTCCCACCAAGGGACTCGAGTCTGGGCTTGGGTTCCCGCTATTCCAAGTAGTGGTCGCAGAAGCGACAGCTGAGAGTCCGAATTGGGCCGTGCTGACGTTCAAACTCTGCGCGATGCCAGTCCATGAAGTGATTGCCTTCCCAGCCGAACGCGTCGTGGAAGGCCACAACAATTCTGCCGTCAGCTTCGGCCACCAGTTCGTTGAACTGTTCCTGGCTGAAGGTGGCGGGCTTCTCCACCAGAACGTGTTTCCGCGCCCGGAGAGCAGCCTTCGCGTGTTCGAGATGAAGGCGTACCGGCGTGGAGATAGACACCGCTTCGACAAGTTCGTCGGTTAGGAGCCTCTCGTGGGTGGCATAGAAGGCAGCAGCTGGCAGTTTGCTCGCCGTGGAGGCATCGGTGTCGGCTCCCGCCACGATTCGGAACTCATGCGGCAGCTTGCCGAGTGCCCTGATCTGTGTGTCGGCAATGTCTCCGAGGCCGATGATGCCAATGCCAACCGGACTGTCCGGCGTGGTCGGTTAGCCCTCCATGGAGCTATCTCAGCGGAGCCGTGCTCGCTTGTCCAGTGCACCAATCGCCGAGCGGCTGACAGCCAATCTGACAGCCACACGGATGGATTCCAAGGATCAGGCCGCATTGCGCGGACGCCCAACATACGAGGTCGGTTCGTCTCTTGTATTCGGTGGCCTTTCAGCATCCGATTGGGCTTCGGTGAAATATCGGGTCTATCCGGGTTTCCCAACGCCATTTTGGGGCCTTTCGGGGTTTTTCGTGGGTGATTTGATTGGAAAGGCCCTGTGGGAGCTCGTGGAAAACGCACAGCGTTTTCCAAGGCACGGTGGGCGCGTTCTGTGCGTCCACGGCGCCGTCAGCTTCCACAGGGCCCGTCCGTGCGCGACAAGATGGCTCCCAGGGAGGGGGCCCATGCGTGATGTCGAACTGGACCGCTGCGTCCTCGGACTGCAGTCGACCGGCGAACAACTATGTTCGCGTCAACACCGTCGACCTGTACACGCCGAACGCTCGATTTACCCCGGAAAGACTGGGATATCAGGTGCTTACGCTATTTGGGAAACTCGGATATAGCCGAAATATCTGGGGCCCCCGCGAGCAGCGGCCTCGAGCACCGAGCTGACCTGGCTGCTTCCGCTGGTGATCCCGTCATGGGGACAATTTCGGGGACAATCCACGATTCTGGACGAAAAGGGAGACGATGTTCGCGTCCTCAGATCGCCCCGATCTGGCACGTAAGTGTTTAAAAATGAAAGAGTTGGCGGTGAGGCAGGGATTCGAACCCTGGGTAGAGGTTTTAGCCCCTACAACGGTTTAGCAAACCGCCGCCTTCAGCCTCTCGGCCACCTCACCGTTTGTGGGACGCGCGACCGGCCCGTGAGGCCTCTACGATATCACCGGATGACCCATAGCTCCGACTGCGGCCCGGACAGATACTCGATGCGGCCGTCGCCGTGCACCAAGGTGTCCTCCTCGCGCATGATCGTGGCCGGCTGGCCGTCCCACTCCGGCACCGGCACGGTGACCGAGAACTCGAGCGACACCCATTCGCCGGCGCGCAGCCGGAACCGCGGGTGATCGCCGTACCGATCCGGCCAGTCGTAGATCATCCAGACGCCAGCGTCGTGCACCCAGTTGCCCTGCACGTGCGAGTAGACGAGCGCGTCGATCCCCTCGTCCGCCGCGCGAGATTCCGCGGCCGTCTTGATCTCGATCCCGGTGCGCCCGACAGTGAGCTCCTCGCGAAGGATGTCCGCCATCCGCGTGGACCGCGTGAACGCCGTGGCCAGCCCCGCGGGGACAGCGGCTTCGCCTGGACGGAGCACGTAGGCCATCTTCTGCTGGTCGGCAACGATTCCAGAGCTCCGCACGCCGAAGTCGACGTGTAGGAGATCGCCTCGCTCGATCACCGGGTTGGCCGCGTCGTCGAGTTGCTCCCGCCCGACGCGCTGCAGGTCGAGCGACGCGGGAAAGTTGAACTCGAAGCCCTGCCGCTTCCACTCGGCCGTGATCCAGTAGTGCACATCCATGAGCCGGGTGGCGTCGGGCGTGATGACCTCGTTCGAGAGGGCGCGCCGAAGGATCGCGAAGGTGGCCTCGCTGGCCTCACGCTGGATGCGATGCTCGGCCGGTGTCCGCGTCGATGCGTAGTCGACGAGGAGAGGTTCGGACGAGACCAGCCGGTCCCGGTGCGCCGGGGCTAGCGACGCCACGAGGTAGTCCTTGAGCTCAGCGGTCAGACCATCGGCCATGCTGATGGTCCGCGACTGATTGATCGCGATGCGCCGGGGGTCTCGGTCATCGACGTATCGCCGCAGGTGCGGGGCTAGCCCCTCCTCGCCATACAGCACTCGGGTGTCGTAGAAGCGCGCGAGGTGGCCACTTAGGTGAGTGCCGAGCGCGGTCGTTTGGAGCCTGCTGTCCTCGCCGCCCGGGTCGTAGAAGAGATACGCGTTCCGGTGACCGTACCACCCGGTGATGCCGTAGCCGCCGAAGAGCTCAAGCGCGGGATCGGGCGCGTTCTCGCGACCGAGGATGATCCAGAGATCGACCCCGTGCGCCCGCATCAGCGGCAGGAGATGCTGGCGCATCTTCTCCGCCTTGACGTCCCACTCCCGCTCGGTGCGCTCGCGGATCAACTCGGGGGTGATCTGCGCCCGCGGCACAGACGTCGCGGCGGAGATCGAGGCGACCAACGCCAGGGTGAACAGGAGCACGCGCATCAGAGGCCAGCTTAGCGTGGGGGGGCGGCGTGCGGACAGAGCGGGTCGGCGCATATCCCGCAAGAAACCGTCCGAAGCCGAAGCGCCGCCGCCCCTGACAGCGGCACGACGTGCCCGAGGCGTAGCGGTTTCTGGAGGGATATGCGCCGACCCGCTCGCACACGCCGCGTGCCCCCCGGGGCGTCAGGGCTGACGGTGACCTATCACAACTATTCCGAATACGTGATCCGATAGATCGCGCCGGCGGTGTCGTCCGACACCAGCAGCGCCCCGTCCGGCATCACGAGCACGTCGACCGGTCGGCCCCACGCCTCGTTGTTCGCCTCCAGCCACCCTTCGGCAAAGACGTCGTAGCCGGTGACCGCTGTCGAGGGTGTGGACCTGGTCAGCCGTGTGGTCGCCGTCGGCATCGACGACCGCGTAGACGTTCCCGGCGCGCCGCGTGCTCACGAACAGCGTGCCAGCCGGACTGAGCGACATCTGTCGGGCGTTGGGGACGTCGGCGGTGAAGACCTCGATGGCGAACCCGTCAGGCAGGGTGAGCTTATCGAGCTGCGGCGCACCGCGCTCTTCCTGCGCGGCCGCGCACGCGGCCACCGCGATCACAGAAAACACACCCAGTAGTCGCTTGATGTTCATCGTGATCCCGACCTCGTTCCGATCGCCCTTTGCCCGCCTCCCGCCTAATACCTGAACAAGTACTGCAGCTTGGTGAAGAAGGCCCGATTTGTCTGCCGCAGCGTCAAATCATCGGGGTAAAGCTGGTCGGCGATCCCGTCTCCGTCGCGATCCCCGTACAGCAGGTCGCCCTGCTGGTAGTGGTCGTCGTACCCCACGTAGAACACCGTGCCGGAGTTGACGCGATACGTGGCCAGCATATTCAGTCCGACGCTACGTTGGAGCGTGTTGTACTCGGCGATGTTACGGAACAACAGCCGGTCGGTGAACTGATAGGTCGTCAGCGCGCGAAAGATCTTGACGTCGAAGACGAGCTCTTCGGCCGCCCGAGGGTCGATCAACCGGCTGGTGTTGACGTTGATCTGCGATTGGAACCGCGAGACCGGCCGGAGCGTCATGAAGATGCCACCGCCGCCGCCCCGGCCGAGAAACGGGTTCTCGCTATAGCGGACCTCGTCGCCCCAGCGGAAGAACCCGCCGACCGAGTAGTTCCGGCTGGTGTTCACGCCGCCGCCGAACGAGATGGCGCTCTTGTCGAAGTTGATGCCGAGGAAGCGTTCCATCTCGCGGCGGATGTCGAAGTTGACGTTGATGTTCTTCGCGAACGACGCGCGGAGCCCGAACCGCGCCTCTTCGTCTTCGAGAATGTCGTCGAAGTTCCAGTTGCGCGCATAGTTGAAGCGCGGCCCCCAGTTGAGGACCCAGGTCTCCGGGCGCCAGCGATACGAGAGGCTGCTGGAGACGCGCTTCTGGTCAACGCGGCGCACAAAGCCGACATCGGTCATGAAATCCGGCGACAGCGTGTAGCCGGAGACGAACGCGCTCCAGTGACGGCTGGACATCCGGTAGTTGACGTCGAACATCTGGCCGCTCGACCGAAGCTGGTCGAGATCCTGGTGCTCGGTCTGAATCGCGCGAAACCCCAGTGACTGGGTGCGCGAGAGCCGGAAGTTGCCGTCGACGCCACCGAGACGGCTGTGGCTGTCGAGGAACTCGCGGTTGGTGAAGATGGCCCCGAGATACGACTCGGAATAGAGATCGTAGCGGGCGCGGCCGATAAAGACGTTCGCGCTCTGCCCGTACGAGCGGTCGGCCACGTCGTCGACGTTGCCTGGCGCGGCGTCGTTCGTCACGAGCAGGCCAAGGGTCGTCTTGCCGACCTTGCCGGTGATCTTACCGCCGTAGTCCGGGTCGACGATCGTGCGGGTGTGCACGAGCGTGACTGGACCCGACATCCGGAAGATCTCCGCGCCCTCGAGGAAGAAGGGGCGCAGCTCCGAGAAGAACAGGGCGAACCGCCGGTTGACCTCGATCTGCGGCCGATCCGATTCGATCTGCGAGAAGTCCGGGTTGAAGGTGACGTCAGCCGTCAGATTCGACGTGATCCCGTATTTGAGGTTGACGCCGGCCTCCGGCTCGGTGGTCTCCCCGAACCGGCCGGTGGAGTCGAGTGTGCCGAACTGAATCGCGGTCAGCGTCGGCAGGATTTCGAGGTTGCGGCTGGTCGAGAGGTTCGTGATCCCGTCGAGCACCCCCATCTGCGGCAGGAAGCCGGAGATCTCCCGCGAATAGGGCGACCAGACGACCGCCTCGTCCTTGCCCCTGATGCTGCGCGCGATCTGAAATCCCCAGCGGTGCGGCGTGTCACGGTCGCGTTGCGGGTAGCGGAGGCTCTTGAACGGGATCGCCATCTCCACGGTGAACCCGTCGGCGACGAGCTCGCCGCCGCTCTCGAAGAGCGCGTCCCACGAGCGGTCGCCACGAGGAATGCCGCTGGACCCGCCGCTGAAACCGCCGCCCGAAAACCCTCCGCGCCCGCCGCCGCGCGTATTCATGATCGAGTCCATCTGCACGCCGTAGCCGTTCACCGAGAAGACGTAGGCGCGCTGCTGGTCGAGAAAGGGATCGAAGTACACCGAGATCGAGTCATCGAAAAACGCCTGATCGCGGTCGACCCGGTTCGCGCGCAACATACCCGGATCCGAATAGTGGGCGTGGGCCGCGAAGTAGAGGTTCTGGCTGTCATAGGCGATGTAGACGTCGGTGGCCTCGGTGGCGGGCGCACCCTCGACCGGACCGCGCTGAATGAAGTCGGTGATCCGGACCGCCGACTGCCATGCGGTATCGTCCAGCCTGCCGTCGATCGCCGGCCCCGCCTGGACGCGTGGCGGGCGCACGATCGGCCGGCCGGTGAGGATGCCCGCGTTCGCGGCAACGCCGAGCCGCGGGCCGTCATCCCCGATCGCGATGCCACCCGAGATGTTCTCCGGCGTCAACGCCGCCGGGGAATCGATCGGCTCCGGCGGTGGCGCGAACCCGCCAGGAGGTACCGGCGCCGCACGACGTGCTCCAGCGGCGGCCACGCGACCCGCGTCGGGGCGTCGACGCGGCGTGGCGGCACTACCGTTGCCATTGCCGTTGCCGTTCACAAAGGGCCCGGCCCCGCCCGTCCTCGGCACGCCTCGCATTCGTGAGCCGGCCCGCGCCGCCGGCGCCGGCACGACGTTCGCGCGGGCCACCGGCTCACGACCACCACCAGCGGCGACCGATTCGAAGGCCGCCCGCAACCCGGCGATGATTTGATCCTGGAGCGCGAAGAGCGTGCCGACCTCGCCGTCGATCTTGACGGACGGCCCGACCGCACCGCTCGCGACGTCGATGACGCGCGCCGTGATGCGCAGCTGCTCGCCGATCCGCTGGAAACCGCCCGCGACGAGCCAGACCGCCCCAAGCTCGCGCCCGAGCCGCCGGGCGTCGCCGTCCGGGTCGTCGCCCGCGGCGATCCGGTCGCCGAACGCGGTGCCCCCGATCACGGAGAGGGACTCGATCGCCTCGAGGTCGGCGGTCACCGTTTCGACGATGCCCGCACCAATCCAGCCGTCGGACGGGTCGCCGGAGATGTTGACGAACGGCGCGATGACGACAGTGCCCGGGCGAATCGCCCCGGCCTCGGCGGCTGAACCGCGACCGTTACCGTCCTGCGCGGTCACGACCGGGGCCAGTCCGAGGCACGCCCCGAGGACGAGGACGAGGACCAGGCGCCAGGCTCGACCGCGGGTTGACAGGCCTGGGTCGCAACACGTGAGTGAGCTCAAGTTGATTGGTCCTCGGGGCTGGCGTCCGCACGGGCGAAATTCGATCTTATATCGAGACGGCGGCCGCAGCGCCTGCCGGAGCGCTTAGAACCGCTCGAGGATTGCCTGGGTCATCCCGCTGCAGGTCGTCGCCTCTGCGAGATCGGAGACCAGATCGGCGGTGCGCACACCGGCCGACAGCGCGGCCCCGATGGCGGTTTCAATCGTGGCCGCCTCCGTCTCGGCGCCCAGGGCGTGACGGAGGAGCATCGCGGTGGACGCGATCGCTGCGACCGGGTTGGCCTTGTCCTTGCCAGCGATGTCGGGTGCGGAGCCGTGCACCGGCTCAAACAAGCCGCCCTTCCCGCCGATGCTGGCCGATGGCAACAATCCGAGCGACCCGACAACGGCGCCGGCCTCATCGGACAGGATGTCGCCAAAGAGGTTTCCGGCAAGCAGGACGTCGAACTTCGCCGGGTTCGACACCAGCAGCATGGCGCACGAATCGACGAGCTGGTGTTCGAGTCGCACATCGGGGTAATGCGTACCGACCGCGGAGACCACCTCGCGCCACAGCCTCGACGTCTCCAGGACGTTGGCCTTGTCAACCGACGTGACGAGCTTCCGGCGACCGCGCGCGCTTTCGAACGCCACGGTGGCGATCCGCTCAACCTCATTCGCGGAGTAGCGCATGGTGTCGAACGCCTCGCTCAAGTCGTCGGTGCGGCCGCGCGGTGTGCCGTAGTAGATGCCGCCGGTCAGCTCACGCACGATGAGCAGGTCGAGCCCCGCGACCACGTCCGACCGGAGCGATGTCCCGCCTTCCAGTCCGGGCCAGACGCGCGCCGGTCGCAGGTTCGCGAACAACCCCAGCTCGCGGCGCAGGTCCAACAGCGCGGTCTCCGGACGTTGTTCTCGCGGACCAGCACTGAATTCCGGGTCGCCGACCGCCCCGAGCAGCACGGCATCGGCTGCGTGACAGGCCGCGAGCGTGGCCGGCGGCAGCGGGACGTCCCCGGCGCGAAGCGCCGCCGCGCCAACTGGCCACCGTGTCAGCGTGAAGGTGTGGTGGAAGCGAGAGGCAACGGCATCGAGCACATGGGCCGCCGCGTCGACGACCTCCGGACCGATCCCGTCGCCGGGTAGCAGGGCGATCGAGGCCTTCATTAGCTCATAACCGCTTGCTTGCTGGTTGTGGGGACGGCGCCGTGCGGGCCTGAAGGCCCGCGCTACGAAAGCTCCCTCGGCGCCGGGAAACGGCGAGCACCGAACCTACGCGGCGCCCGTGTCGGGGCGCTCGGCGCCCACGCGCGAGATGATCGCCGCCATGTCGCCGTCGCCGATCGACTTTTGGCGGTCCGCGAGCGCGATGACCTCACGGTAGACACGGTCGAGCTCAAAGCGGCTCAGTTGGTGGCCTAGCTCCTCACACCGTTTCTTGACCGCATGACGGCCGGAGTGCTTGCCGAGCACCAGCGTCGACTCGACGCCGATGTCTTCGGGACGCATGATCTCGTAGGTGCGCCGATCCTTGATCACGCCGTCCTGGTGAATGCCGGCCTCGTGGGCGAACGCGTTGCGCCCGACGATGGCCTTGTTCGCCTGCACCGGCTCATGCGTCAGCTCCGCGAGTAACTGGCTGGTGCGGAACAGCTCGGTGGTCTCGACCGCCGTCCGATACGGCAGCCGGTCCGGCTTCACGCGGGTCGCCATGACGATCTCTTCGAGCGACGCGTTGCCCGCGCGCTCCCCGATACCGTTGATGGTGCATTCGACCTGGCGAACGCCGGCGCGGATTGCCGCCAGCGAGTTGGCAACCGCCAAGCCGAGATCGTCGTGGCAATGCGTGCTGAAGATCACCGTGTCGGCGCTCGGCACCTTCGTGCGCACCTCGGTGAAGAACTCCTCGATCTCTTCCGGCGTGCAGTAGCCCACCGTGTCGGGCAAGTTGATGGTCGTCGCCCCGACCTCGATCGCCCGCTCGACCACCTGGCACAGAAAATCCATGTCGGTGCGCGTCGCGTCCTCGGCCGAGAACTCGACGTCGTCCGTGTATCGGCGTGCCTGCGTGACACCGTCGACGACCGCCTGCAGGCACTGCTCCCGGGTGATGCGAAGCTTGCGCTCGAGGTGCAGGTCGGAGGTGGCGATGAACGTGTGGATCCGCGACCGCGCGGCCGGCCTGATCGACTCCCCCGCCCGTTCGATATCCGCCGGATTGCACCGCGCCAGCGCAGCGATGACAGGCCTGCGAATCTCGCGCGCGAGCAGCTCGACGGCATGGGCGTCGTCGTCCGACGCAATCGGAAAGCCCGCCTCGATGATGTCGACTCCCAGCGCTTCGAGCTGGCGACCCAGTTTCAGCTTCTCGTCCGTGTTCATCGAGAAACCGGGCGACTGTTCGCCATCGCGCAGTGTCGTGTCGAAGATGATCAGCGTGTCCGATGCCACCGCTCCTCCTGCTCATCGTCCGCGTGCTCACCTATTTAGGCGTGCCCTGACGATCGAGTCAAGATTATAGATATTACATATCCATAACTTCATGTTATGGTCAGTCCGGGGTGCGAGCCCGCCAGTCCGGGCCGCTCCTGCGCCAGTTCAGCGGGCGGAGCGAGGCCCCTCGCGAGACGGACTTTCCGCTGCGCGGGTGATAACCGTGGATCTCGCCGAGCTTCAGGTGTTCCTCGCCGTCGCATCCGAGCGGAGCTTCTCGCGGGCCGCCGAGCGGCTGCACCGCACCCAGCCGGCCGTCAGCCAGACCATCAAGCGGCTCGAGGAGGAGCTCAACGAGCGCCTGTTCGATCGATCGTCGAAGGCGGGGCGGTTGACCGAAGCCGGCGAGCTCCTCCTCGACTACGCGCGGCGCCTGACGAGTCTGAAGGACGAGGCCGAGGGCGCGGTCCGTGAGCTGCAGGAGCTGCGTCGCGGCCGAGTGCTCATCGGCGCCAACGAGGGCGCCGTGCATGTCCTGCTCCCGATCATCGAGCGGTTTCGGGAGGATCACCCGAAGGCGCAGGTCGAGGCACGTCGTGTGTCGGCGCGACAGATTCCGAGCGAGGTGCTCAGCCGCGCGCTCGATTTCGGGGTGCTCACGTTCGCGCCCCGCGAACGTGGCCTCCAGTCGGTCTCGCTCGGCGAAGACGAGCTGGCGATGCTGATACACCCCGCGCACCCGCTCGCCAAGCGCCAGCAGGTGACGATGGAGGAAGTGGGCCGCCAGACGGTGATCGCGCACAACGAGGCGTCGCCCGCCCGCGAGCGGGTACTGCGCCTCTACGAGCAGCGGCACGCGCCAATCAACATCCAGATCGGGCTACCGAGCCTCGACGGCATCAAGCGCGCGGTCGAGATGGGTCTCGGCGTGGCGCTCCTGCCACGTCGGTGCGCCGTAACGGAAATCGCGCGTGGCCAGCTCGCGGCGGTGAAGGTGGCGCAATTGCGCCTGCCGCGCCACGTGCGACTGGTCTATCGGAGGTCAGGCGAGATGTCACACGCCGCCGAGGCGTTCCTCGACGCGGCGCGCGAGTTCGCGAAACGGAGCGAAGCGGCCGCGTGGGGTTCGGGGCGAAGCCCCGTCTAATCAAAAGTCTGGCGCTTCGTCCGCCGACGGGCCGTAGATGGACGGGACCGGGACGTCGTTGAGTCGGAGATAGATACCGAGCTGCGCCCGGTGATGAATCATATGGTTCATCACGAAGGTGCGGAGGACCGCCGCCTTCGGCATCGTCATCACCGCCGTCCCGTTGTTGAGCAGCGACCACGGCTTCTCGAGGTCACTATCGCCCGCTCCCGCGATCGCCGCCCGCGCGTCGGCGGCGTTCTTGTCGAAGTTGGCGACGAGCTCCTGTGTCGTCGTCGGTGCGGGCGGCACCGCGAGGGCCTTGCCGCCCGGAGCAAGGTCCAGCGTGTCCTCGTTCACCGCCAATGTCGCCCATTGCGGGATGTTGGCCAGATGTCCGGCGAGCCAGGCCATCTTTCCGGACTTCTCGTGTGGCGCCCAGTCGAACTTATCCTCCGGGACGCGTTCCAGCGTCTTCCGCGTGCTCGCGATCTCCTGATCGAACTCCTGCAACAGCGCATCGGTCATAAGCATCGGAGTCTCCTGGTCTAAGGTTAGAAGCCAGTCACATATGGCAGCTTACCCGCCACGGCGCGCACGTCATCGAAGCGGTCGAGCAACAGCGCCGTCGCATCCCACTGGCCGGCGAGGAGCGATTCACGCACGGCGGGCGGCATGCTGAGCCGCACTGTGCGGTCACGGGCGTCGATGGTGAGGGCCTTCACGCTGAACACCATCGGCGTGGATGGCTCCTGTTCGGCCGTCGTCATCAGGGCGTCAATCTCGTCCGCCGATGCGGTGGCGCACGGCAGGCCGATCGATAGCGCGTTGCCCTGAAAGATCTCGGAGAACGACTCCCCCACACACGCCCCGATGCCCCACCGTTTGAGTGCCTGCGGCGCGTGCTCCCGCGACGACCCGGACCCGAAATTCTCGTTGACGAGCAGGATGGACGCCTCCCGGAACGCGGGGTTCGAGAAGGGATGATCGGGCATCGACCGCCGGTCGTCCTCGAACGCGTGGGCGCCCAGGCCCTCGAAGGTGATCGCCTTTAGGAACCGCGCGGGGATGATTCGGTCGGTGTCGATGTTCGTCCCACGAACGGGGATGGCAGTGCCCTCGATTCGATCGATGTGTCGGTCGTCGGTCATGGGTGTATGTGCTCTGGCTTAGTGCTTAGGGCGCCTTGAGCCCTGACCCTTGAAGCCGGTTCACAACATCCGCCTCACATCGGTGACCTCACCCGCAATTGCCGCCGCGGCAACCATGGCCGGGCTCATCAGCAACGTGCGTCCGGTCGGGCTCCCCTGCCGGCCCTTGAAGTTACGATTCGACGACGATGCGCACACCTGTCGCCCGTCGAGCCGGTCGGGGTTCATCGCCAGACACATCGAGCACCCGGCGCCGCGCCATTCGAACCCAGCGGTCTGAAACACCTCGTGCAGCCCCTCGGCCTCCGCCGCGCGCCGGACAGCTTTTGACCCGGGGACCACGAGCGCCTTCACGTGCGGCGATATCTGGTGGCCCTCCACGACCCTGGCCGCCTCGCGCAGATCGGACAGCCTGGAGTTGGTGCAGGAGCCAACGAAGGCCACGTCGACCTTCGTACCGGTGATCGGCGCGCCGCCGGCCAACCCCATGAACTCCAGCGCCTCGCCAACCGCGGCGGCGTCCGCCGCGCCGACCGACTCCTGGGTCGGGAGATGCCCACTGATGCCAATCGACTGCCCCGGGTTGATCCCCCATGTGACCCGCGGCTCGATCGCGTCGCCGTCGATCTCCACCTCGTCGTCGTAGGCTGCGCCGGCATCCGAGGCCATCGATGCCCACCAGTCGGTGGCGCGCGCGAAGGCGTCACCGCTGGGGGCGAACGGCCGGTCCTTAATGTAGGCGAACGTCGTCTCGTCCGGGTTGACGTAGCCGACCCGCGCCCCGCCCTCGATCGACATGTTGCACATCGTCATCCGCTCGTCCATCGTCATCCGGTCGACCGCCGGTCCCCCGTATTCGTAGGCGAAGCCAACCCCACCCTGGACCCCGAGTCGGGCGATGATCTCGAGGATGACATCCTTGGCGTAGACGCCTGGACCCAACCGGCCGGTCACGGAAATACGCCGCACCTTGAGCGGATCGATCGCGAGACACTGTGACGCCAGCACGTCGCGGACCTGCGAGGTACCGACCCCCAGCGCCACGGCGCCGAATGCCCCGTGGGTCGACGTGTGGCTGTCGCCGCAGGCGATCGTCATCCCGGGCTGAGTCAGCCCAAGCTCGGGGCCGATGACGTGCACGATGCCCTGCTGGTCGGTCGTCAGGTCGGAGAACCGGATCCCGAACTCCCGGCAGTTGCGCTCGAGCGCCGCCATCATCTGCTCGGCCAGCTCGTCCACGAACGGCCGCCGCTGGTCGAGCGTGGGCACGATGTGGTCGACGGTCGCGTAGGTCCGCTCCGGCATCGCCACACCAACGCCCCTGGCGCGGAGCATGTCGAACGCCTGCGGCGTGGTGACCTCGTGAATCAGGTGAAGGCCGATGAAGAACTGAGTCTGTCCGGACGGCAGGCGCCGCACCGTGTGGCGGTCCCAGACTTTCTGGAGAAGAGTCTGACGGCTCATGGCTTAGGGCTTTGAGCTTTGGGCACCCAACAGCTCAGCTTCCACGCCAGAAGCCTTGAGCCCGGAGCCTTGAGCCTGCGCAGCGCGGAGCGCTCAGTTCGCGTCCTCGTCCTCGATGTCCTTGAGGAAGTCCTCTTTCGGCTTGTGTATGGTGTCGTAGCTATTGGCCGACACGACGTAATACCAGTTCGCGAAGCGGGTCGCGAGGCGCTCGACCTTGTCCCGACCCTCTTCGACGCGGCGCGCCCATGACTCATGTGCGTCGGTGTCCGACGCCGCGGGCTCGGGGAGTGCGGCCTCGTCGAACTCGGCCGTGATGAACACATACCGGTTCTCGCCAGGGCCGCTCTCGGCGTCGTCGCTGGTGTCATCGCCCACGGCGATGGCCTCGCCGCGCCCGTAGACGATCTCGCCGAAGCGCAGCGTGTAGAGCACCCCTTCGGTCGTCCGGACCAGCAGCTCCCCCTCGTTGGAGAGCAACCCGCCGTCCTGTGTCGGATAGAACCCCTTGTTGATCAGGTCCAGGATGTCGGTCTGATCGATCCGCCCGGCCATAGCCGCATCTCGGAGATTCCCGGTCATCCCGTCCGGCTTCGGCCGGACGCCGGCGATGCGCATGCCGATGATGGCGCCGACCAGGCGGTTGACCTCGACGAAGTTGACTTCCTGACCCGACGGCACGCCGGTGCCGTCCCAGGTCGTGTCATCCACCTTGTCGAGCGTGAACTCGCGGGGTCGGGTGCTCGTCCGCGTCCGCTCGTCCACCTGATACTCGTTGAGCACGATGTGCACGACCTGGTCGCGTTCGACCTCGAGCAGGTTCTGCTCGATCCAGTCCTCGAACGCGGTCGAGATGTCGGCCTCGAAGCGCGCAGCGTAGACGCGCTTCCGATCCGGCACACGGACGAAACGGAGCCCGGTCCGACCTTCGACCGGCCGGCCAACGATGAGGTCCGCGAGCACTTCGTCATTGCCGTCCTTGACGGTCACTCGCGTGCCACGGCCGACGAGGCTCGTCGCCGCCAGATCGGTCGGGTCGATGACGCCGAGCGCCTCGTGGTCCGCGACGTTGTCGGAGCGGAAATCCTCCTTGACAACGCTGATGATGTCGGCGGAGATGTTCGACAGCCGCTCGCTGCCATCGGCGGGATAGTCGTTGTGCGAGGGGATCGTCCAGAGCCCGTTCTGGTTCGTCACCTGAAACGGCATCGCGGCCGCGGTCTCGCCGTCGAACTCGACGACCTCGAGTGTGGCGGCCGCGTCTGGATCGGTGAAGTCGGGGAAGAACGCGTCGCCGATATCGAAAAAGGCGTCGGGCGTCGCCCGTCCGGGGGCACTGACGAGCGCCACGACGCCGAGCAGGACGGCCAGGCCACCAAGACTCAACGTCTTCTTTAGCTCGCTCATGGCTACTCCTTCAGCCGCTGCGCCGCCGCCGCCCCTTCGCGCTCACGTCGCCGCCGCCGACCGAAGGTCCAGAGCCCCAGCGCCACCACCGGCACCGGGGGCAACAGAATCGCGAACGTCTTAATGGACGTCTGGATTTGGCGAATCTGAGCCTCCATCGTCTCGCGGCTTTCTTGAATCGTCGTATCCTTCTCGGTGTTGATGTTCGTCGAGAGCACCTCGAGCCGGCGGTTCTCGACCTCCTCGAGGTTGCGGACCATGATCTGCTTCGTCTGCGCGTCGATATCGGTCCGCGCGCGCAGCTCCTCGACACGCTCGTTCAAGCGCGCCTGCGCCTCCGCGAGCGCCGCCTCGGCGTCCGCCTCGGCCTGCTGCTCGTCAGCGGTGCGTTGCTCGATGAATTCCGCCGTCTGCGCTTCGACCACCTCCAACGTGCGGTGGCGCGCGCGCCGGCTGCGCAGGTCGATGAATGAGTCGTCTTCCAGTAACGTGTCCATCGCGTTCAGGAAGAACGTGACGTTGTCGAAGTTGAGCCCGCCGGGGGCCTGCTCGCGAATCTGGAAGAACTGTTCGCCGACGAAGTCGAGGTCGGCGACCACGATGATGTCGACTGCGCCTGACGTGCCCGCGTCGCCAGCATCGCTGGCGTCGTCGTCGTCGTCACCGTCGGCCTGCTCGCCGTCCGCATCGTCATCGTCGTCGTCGGCATGCTCGCCATCCTCATCGTCATCGTCGCCGTCGGCCTGCTCGCCGTCCGCATCGTCATCATCCTCGGACTGCGCGGACCCGGACCCAACGGACCGGACGCGGGCCGCGACGATGTGTTGCTCCGCGTCCGCATCGCGGGGCGGATTCGGGTTCATCTGCGGTCCGAAGAACGACCCCCGGACCAGGGCGAAATAGCCGTTGGTTCCCGACGCGGCGCCCGATCTGAGCAGCGGCTCGAACTCGTAGTCCGCACCAGCGGCTGCCTGCAAAAACCCGGGGTAGAGGAACACCAGCTCCTGCAGCTGGGTCGTCATCGGATTGTCGCCACTGAACGTGTCGGGGTTTTCGTTGCCGGTGCCCAGGAAGACGACGTCCTCCGGCATGTGCGCAAGCTCGGGGTGCGGGTTATAGCTGTCCCAGACGATGCGCGTCGGCTCCCAGTCGACCCCCAGATCCATGAGCCACTCTCGGACATTGCCGCGAGGACCGGGGCGAGGCTGGCCGGGCGGATACGTGAACGGGTTGCCCTCGCCGACCCACTCGGTCGGGGACAGGGACGGGTTCACCGCGGGCAACGGGTCGACGAGGATCATCGCGGGCTTGCCCGACCGGATGTAGTCGGCGACGAACCCCTGTTCGTCGGTCTGGAGCGACGACGGCAGAGGCACGAGCAGTGCGTCGACGTCCTGCGTGATCGGTTGCTCGGGGCTGATCTCGACGACGTCGTACTGCTTCCGGAGCTCACCCACCACCGACCACTGCGGCGCGAACTGATTCTGCTGGAAGTTCATCCCGCCGAACAGGTTGGCCATCGTCGTCACGACGCCGATCCGCTTGCGCTCCGTACGGGCGACGACCCGGATGCTGCGCATGATCTCGTATTCGGCGGGCAGGCCCACATCGAAGAAGCTGATGACCTGCTCCTCGGCCCCACACGTAAACGCCACGCCCAGAAAGACCTGTTCTACTTCGGATCGCGCCGTGCTGACGTTGCGGACCGGGCGCGGCAGAATGCCGAACGTCTCGCGCGCCTCGCGCGCTGCGTCGGTGAACGGCTCGGTGTCCGCGATGAGCACCTCGACCCGAGGCCCACCGAGCACGTCGATCTCCTCGAGCGTGCTGATGAGGTTGGACCGTGCCTGGACGAACGGCTCCGGGACGTTCGGGCTGACGAACGCCTGGATGAACACCGGCCGGTCCGGCGGCAGCTCGTCGAGCAGCCGCTGGGTTTCATCGCTGAGCGAGTGCAGCTGTTCCGCGGTCACATCGATGCGGAGCACGCTGGGGCGCGCGACGAGCACGCCGACGCTGATGAGCGCAACCCCGATCGCCACGCCGCGCACACTGTGGTGCAGCCACATCGGATAGCCGTCGGCGCGCGCCGGCCAATGGCGCCGGCTCAGGACGAGGACGTTGAGATACAGGAAGAACGCGCCGACCGAGATGAAGTAGGCGAGACCGGAGAGGCTGATGATGCCCTTCGCGAAGTCGTCGAAGTGCACGAAGACGCTGATCGCATCCAGGGTCCGTTCGAGACCGGGCACGATTGCGCCGGCGGCCGTCCCGGTGACGATCAGCGCGGCACAGAAGAGCGCGCCGACGATGAACGCGATCGTCGCGTTCCGCGTCAAGAGCGACGCGAGCATCCCGATCGCGATCAGCGCCGCGCCGACGAACCAATACCCGACGTAGTTGCTGAACATCAACCCGAGGTCGGGGCTCCCCAGGTAGAAGAGCACCAGGACATAGCTGAGCGAGAGGACGAGCGACGCCGTGTAGATCCCGAGCACAGCGAGATACTTGCCGATGACGACCTCGAGGTCGGACGCCGGCAGCGTGAGGAGCAGCTCGTCGGTCCCGAGTTTTTTCTCTTCCGACCACACCCCCATCGTCAGCGCGGGGATGAAGAAGAGCAGGAGATAGGGCAGCAACTGGTTGAGCTGGTCGAGGTTGGCGAGGTTCTGGAGAAAGAAGCGGTCCTGCCAGAACGCGGCCGCCGCGCTCAAGAAGATGAACAGCGTGATGAACACGTAGCCGCTAGGACTGCTGAAGTAGATGCGCAGGTCCCGGCGTGCGAGCGCCTTCACGATTGCCGTATTGAGCATGGCTGGTATCCGTGTCCTTTGTCCGGTTCGTTGGTTCAGGCGTCGCCGGCCTCCCCCTCCGACGCCCGCGGGCGGGCGCTCGGCGCCGCGCCGCCGCCGGTCAGGCGATAGAAGGGCTGCTCCAGCGAACCATCTTCTTCAAGCTCGGCAACGGACCCGTCGAAGACGAGCCGTCCGTTGTTGACGAGCAGCACCCGGTCGGCCACGGCTTCCGCCTCGTGCAAGATGTGCGTCGAGATCAGGAGCGTCTTCGTACGGCCGAGCCGCTGGATGTTCTCGCGAAACTGGCGGATCTGGTTGGGATCGAGTCCCGCCGTGGGCTCATCCATGATCAGCACGTCGGGATCGTGCAGCAGCGCCTGCGCCAGTCCGACCCGCTGCTTGTATCCCCTGGACAGCTTGCCGATCGGCTTCTCGATGACGAGCTCCAGCGCGCAGAGCTCCACGACCGCGTCGATGCGCGTCTTCAGCAGGCCCGAGTCCATCTCGCGGGCTTCGCCGAAGAAGGTCAGGAGATCGAGCGGCGTCATGTCGGGATACATCGGACCGTTCTCCGGGAGGTATCCCAGCCGCCGCGACGCCGAGATCCGCTCGCGCCGGACGTCGAACCCGGCGATTGTGGCGTCGCCGGCGCTCGGCGCGAGGTAGCCGGTCAGCATCCGCATCATCGTGGTCTTCCCGGCCCCGTTGGGACCGAGGAACGCCACGATCTGACCGTGCGGAATAGCGAACGAGATGTCCTCCACGGCGACGAAGGGGCCGTAGTACTTGCTCAGCCCCTTCGCCTCGATCATCGATGTCGCTACCGTCTGGTCCATCGACATGTCGTCGGTTCACACGTTCTGACGCGGCGGGCTCGACAAGGTCGGCCCCACGGACGCCCATCCTTGCCTCTCGCAAGTCCGGTCGGCGGTGTCTGAGGAACGCGACAAAGGCCCGCGGAGCGGGCGCCGCAGCACGCAAGGATAGCGAATGAGGCACCCGCCGTTCAAGCGCGGCCCCGGTGCCCGGTTCGAGCCGGAAACCGAGGCGCCCTGGGCCGCTCACCGATGCAACTCCCGTGCGCCGGTGCTCGTCTAAGTAACGGTACCTGTTGAACCAACGCCCAGGGGAAGAGCCAATGAGAATGCTCCCGCGAACGGCGGCCACTGTCGGATTGATCGCGGCGCTCGGGTTCTCGGGCGGCTGCGCAATCACCATCGCATCTCACGCGGTCGAGGGGGAGTTCCAGCGGACGCTGTCGACGAGCGACAATACCGTCGACCTGGAGGTCCGCGCCGGCAGCGGACGCATCAGCGTCACCACCGGCGAGCCCGGGACCGTCAGTGTGACCGGTTTCATCCGCGGTCGAGTCGGCGGGTGGTCCGGCAGCAGCGCAGCGGACATGGAGGATCGCGTCAGGGAGATCGAGGCGAACCCGCCGATCGAGCAGCACGGCAACGTGATCGACATCGGGCGCCTCGAGGGCTTCGTGCGCCGGCGCATCAGCGTGAGCTACGAGGTCGTCGTGCCACCCGACACCAACGTACGGGCTCGCATCGGGTCCGGCTCGCAGTCCGTGGAGGGAGTCGGCGGCGCGGTCGACGCGTCCGCAGGGTCGGGCCGGACCATCGTGTCCGACGTAGCCGGGGACGTGACGGCCTCCGCCGGCTCGGGCCGCATCGAGCTCACGGCGATCGGGGGTGGCGCCGGGTCGGGGTCGATCCGGATCGAGGGGTTCGACGCCGCGCTGCGTGCCCGCACGGGTAGCGGGAGTATTCGCGTCGAGGGCGCGCCCGGTGGTGAGTGGAACCTCCGCACCGGGTCTGGCGGCATCACGATCGACTTCCCCGACGACGCGGCGTTCGAGCTCGACGCCCGCGCAGGGTCGGGCGGCGTCCGGAGCGATCACCCGGTGACGGCCACGGGCACCGAGCGTCGCGGGCGTCTGGAAGGCACGGTGCGTGGCGGCGGGCCGACGGTCACTTTGCGCGCGGGCTCTGGCCGGATCACGATTGATTAGGCTCCGCGTGATCTGGCGTAGGGCTTGGGGCTTGGGGCTCAGGGCTTAGCCTCCGGCCCGGGCGAAGCGCTCAACCGCGGCTCCGTCGCCGGGCGAGGATGCGCTGTCGTTGCGACGCGGGCAAGTACTTCACGGCCTCGCGCATTGTGACGCCGGACGCTCGACGGGCGCGCGGCAGCAGCCAGTCCGACACGAGACGCGGGCGCGTCTTCCCCACCTCCCGCAGCACCCAGCCGATCGCCTTCCGGATGAAGAACTCACGCTCATCGAGCATCGCATCGGCATAGCGCGAGAACCGCGGAAAGTCGCCCTCGCCGCGCCGTAGCGGGCCCAGCAACGCAAGGAGCGCCGACCGCCGCACCCAGGCAGCGCGACGGGGATCGCCGAGACGCCGCAGGGCGCGGGCGACGTCGGTGGCCACGAACGCGGCGGTCGCGCGCGACGTCGGCATCGGGCACAATGTTGCCATGCGCGCGGTCACGCTTGCACTCGGCGTTGCGCTCGTCGGGCCAGGATTGTGGCCGGTCGTCGCCCACCCGCCGGTCGTCGACGACGGGGCGCGTGACATCGTCGTCAAGGCGCTGGAACGCGCCAGGTGGTACGAGGCGCAGCACTTCGAGACCCGATACCGCAGCCTCATGACACGCGAGGTCCGGCGGTTCGACGGTGACGGGGAGATCGAGGAGGAGGGCTTCGGTGACTTCGAGGTCATCCCGATTGACGGTGCGCCGTACGAACGGCGTCTCACGCTCGACGGGCGCCCGTTGAGCGAGCAGGAGCAGGTGTGGGAACAGGAGCGGGAGGCGGAGTTCCGGGAAGAGCTGCGGCGTGCGCGAGAAGCGCCGGCGGATGAGGAGGACGACGTTGAAGACGACGCCATCGTCTTCAACGAGGAGCTGATCGGACGGTTCGTCTTCACGCTCGAACCTGAGGAGTCGCTCCGGCATCGACCCAGCTTCGTCGTCTCCTTCCAGCCACGCCCGGGGAAGCTGCCGGTCCGACGGCGCATCGACCACGCACTCAACAAGGCCCGCGGACGGGTCTGGATCGATCGGGAAACATACGAGGCCGCCCGCGTGGAGTTCGAGCTGATCGATAAGGTCCGGCTGTGGTGGGGGGTCGTCGGGACAATCGCGCGCGCCCGCGGCTCGCTCGATCGTGGTCCGGTAGTCGAGAACATGTGGGCACGCCTCCAGCTCGAAACGTACACCGACGTTCGCGTCCTCTTCAGCCGAACGCGCCGCGCCGAGGTGCGACGGTGGTCTGACTTCGAGCTGATCGGGCGCTAGTGCACCGCCGTTGATATGCGATCAAGCATTCGCGTGTGCGACCGGATGATGGCACGTGCCGGCTTGGTCCACTCGAAGGGCGTAGGGTGCCGGTTCCAGGCGCGTAGGTAAGCGACGAGATGATCCTGTAGCGCCCGCTTCGAGGCGAAGTCGGTGAGCGACAGGGACTGTTTGGCCAAGATTCCGAAGAAGCCTTCGATCTGGTTCAGCCAGGACGCGCTCGTTGGGGTGTAGTGGAAGTGGACGCGCGGGTTGCCGGCGAGCCAGGCGCGCACGTCCTCCGTATTGTGCGTGGAAGAGTTGTCGAGCACGACATGGAGTTGACGGCCCGGATAGGTGCGGACGACCTTCTTCATAAACCGGAGGAAGTCCGTCGCCGTATGGCTGGTGCTGAAGCGGTGGGTCACTTTTCCGGTCGCGACCTCAAGGGCGGCGAAGAGATCGACGATCCCGTGCCGCCGATAGTCGTGCGTGTGCCGCACGGCGCGGCCCGCTCGTAAGGGGAGCGGCGGTTGGGTACGCTCCAAGGCCTGGATGGACGTCTTCTCGTCGACACTGAGCACAATCGCGTGTTCCGGCGGGCGGAGGTACAGACCGACGACATCCGTGACCTTGGCCGCGAATGCCGGATCTCGACTCACTTTGTAGGTGCGGGTGAGGTGTGGCTTGACGCCGTTGGCTCGCAGGACGTCGGACACACAGCCGCTCGTGAACCCGACCGCGTGGCCCAGGAGACGGGTCGTCCACCGGCTTCGCCCGGCGGGCGGGGGCGACAGCGCGAGTTGCACGATCTCCTCAACAGTGTCGGCTGGCACGGCATGGTCCCGGCGGCCGGACTTCGGACGGTCAAACAGCCCGTCAACACCCTCCCGCACGAAGCGGCGCCGGATCCGCGACACCGCTTCCGGCGACAGGTCGAGCCGCGACGCAATGTCCACGCCTCCTTCGCCAGCCGCACTCAAGAGAATGACGCGTGCGCGGCGCACCAACCCGGCTGGCTCCTTCGCGCGCGCGACAAGGGCTTCCAGCATCTTCTGTTGTTTACGTGTCGTTCTGACGTGGTGTGTGTGTGCCACACACGCATTAGATCACATGCTTGACCTTATATCAACGGCGGTGCACTAGTCGCCGTCCGACAACGTCTGTCATGACACTCCGCGCCGGGACGCAACTCGGACCGTGCGAGGTCCTCGGCTTGATCGGCGCCGGAGGTATGGGGCAGGTCTATCGCGCTCGAGACAGCCGTCTCGACCGCGACGTCGCACTCAAGGTCCTGCCCGAGACCCTGTCCGCGGACGCGGATCGCGTCGCGCGCCTCGAGCGCGAAGCGAAGCTCCTCGCCTCCCTGAACCATCCGAACATCGCCACGATCTATGAGTTGCTCGACAGCGACGGGCGCCGCGTGTTGGTCATGGAGCTCGTCGAGGGCCCGACGCTGGCAGACCGGTTGACGGCGGGTCCCGTCACGACCGCTGAGACGCTCTCGATCTTCACGCAGATCGCCGATGGCCTCGAAGCCGCCCACGAACGCGGTGTCGTGCATCGCGATCTCAAACCTGCCAACATCAAGACGCCCCCCGACGCACGGGTCAAGATCCTCGATTTCGGCATCGCGACTACGGTCGGCGACGACCGGGCGCCGGGCGTCATATCACCGGGTGCCGAGACGGGCGCGACGACGGCTGTTGGCCTGACCGGCGACGCCTTGTTGGGCACGCCCGCGTATATGAGCCCGGAGCAAGCCCGTGGCTACTCTGTCGACCGGCGAACCGACATCTGGGCATTTGGCTGTTGCCTGTATGAAACCATCACGGGCCGGCCGGCGTTCGCGGGGGCGACGACGGCGGACACGATTGCCCGCATCGTGCACGCGGAGCCGGATTGGAACGCGGTGCCAGATACGGCGCCGCCGGTGGTCCGCGCCCTGCTCGGACGCTGCCTGCGAAAGGACGCCCGGAGGCGTCTCCGCGACATCGGCGATGCACGCGTGGAGCTGGAAGATCTCGCGAGCGCGCCAGCGAGCAGCCTGACCGCCGCCCGCTCCACCTCCCGCGACGCGGACTTCAGGGCCATCCTGCGCAGCCGCATCCACGACATGGATGGCAGTACGGAACGACTCGGCGTGGCCGCCATCACACGTCTCATCGCCCGGCATGACGCGGTGTTTCGCGAGTGCATCGCGCGCTATGAGGGCACGGAGTTCGAGCGCAGCGGGGACGGGTTCTCCGCCACGTTCGAGCTGCCATCGAACGCGGTGCGCTGCGCGCTGGCGTGTCAGCAGGCATTGGCCACCCTCGACACTCCGACGGCGGTGCAAGTCGCTATCGGCATCCATGCGGCCGAGATGGGCGTGCCGGCGGGGCTTGCGGCACCGGCGCGTCCCTCCGGACTCCCGGTCGACACGACAGCTCGCCTCACCGGACTGGCCAGGCCTGCGCAAATACTCATGACCAGTGCCGCATCGGAATCGGCGCGGCGCGAGGTGGCCACGGCGCCGGACGGCGCGCCGGTCCTCTGGGTCGAGCACGGCCCGTATCTGTTCAAGGATGTCGACGCGCCCATCCAGATCGTGGAACCCGGCGTCGTCGGCCTGTCGGCACTGAGCCGTCCGCGCGACACCCAGACCGTGCGTCGGGCGCCAAAAGCCCGCCCGGCCGTGCCCCCCATCTACCGGTCGACCAAGCCGTAGGCGCCCGACTACAGGCTACGGCCGCCCCGGCCCCGCGTGTTTCCATTTGCCAACTGTTTATATTTAATATATACAGTGTTGGATGGACTCGAGTCACAGACTGATCGTTCCGGCGGTATCGCCGGCCGCACCCGGTCCGCTCTACGAACAGATCGTCGAGGGGCTCAAACGTGAGATTGGTGAGGGGCGCCTCAACCCCGGCGCGCCGCTGCCGTCGTTTCGGCAGCTCGCGGCCGAGCTGATGGTGAGCGTCATCACCGTGAAACGGGCGTACGAAGAGCTGGAGCGCGACGGAATCATCTTCCGAAAGCAAGGGCTGGGCACGTTCGTGGCCGATGACGGCGCGACGCGCAGCCGGGAAATGAAGCGCGGCCGCGTAGAGGATCTGTTGCGGGAGAGCCTGCGGGAGGCGCGAGAAGCCGGCCTCACCACGCAGGAGCTGCTCGCACTCGTCCAGAAGTTGGTTGCGCCGGAACAAGGAGACAGTCGATGAGTGAACCTGCCGTCCAGATTCGCGGACTCGAGAAGTCGTTCCCGAGCTTCACCCTCGGACCCCTGGACCTGACCGTGCCCGGCGGCGCGATCTACGGGCTCATTGGGCCGAACGGGGTCGGCAAAACAACGACGATGGACCTCATGCTAGGTATGGGTCGCGCGGACGCCGGGTCGATCCGGATCTTCGGGCTCGATCACACGCGCGACGAGGTCGCGGTCGTGGCGGACGGTCGGCCGCGTCGTCCGATTCCACCGCGCCTTCTATCCTGATTGGGACGATGAATACTGCGAGCGCCTCCTCAATACGTTGCAGGTCGGATGGCGCGAGAAGATCGTCAACCTCTCATTCGGCGCGCGCATCAAGCTGGCCCTGATCCTCGCGCTCTCGCACCGACCCGACCTGCTGCTGCTCGATGAGCCAACGGTTGGGCTCGACGTCATCTCGAAGCAGCAGATCTTCGCAGAGCTGCTGGCCGCCGTGCAGGACGAAGACCGCACCGTGCTCATCTCGTCGCACGGCCTGGCCGACCTCGAACGGTTTACCGACCACGTCGGGATCATGAAGGACGGCAAGCTGCTGCTCGAGGGAGCCACCGCCGACATCGTGTCGCGGTTCCGCATCGTCGATTTCCTGGCAGGCGAGGCGTTCACGGCGGAGGGGATCGAGGGCGTCTTCGTCCAGGAGCAGCAGGGCGAGCGATGGCGGGTGCTGATGGACATCGAAGGCTCTGGGCTCGAACAGGTCAAGGGTCGCGGCGCACGTGAGATCGCGACATCGCCCGTCACCCTCGAGGACCTCTTCGTCGGCTTGATGAAGGACCGTACCGATGTGGCTGCTGTTGCGTGACCAGTTCGAGCGGCACGTGTGGAAGACGGTGGTGGTCGCGCTCGGCCTGGTCACCGTCGTCCTCCTGACCTTGATCGTGCCGCTTGCCGCCGGTCGAGACGCGAGTGACGCGCCTCAGATTGCCCGCGTGTTCTTCTACTGGGGCCTGTTCTGGTGTGGTTACGTCGGGCTGATATTGCCGATGTCGGATCGGCGCGGTCTTCGCGCCATGCGCGCCCTGCCGGTCACGTCGCGCCAACTCGCGTGGGGGTGGTGGCTGGGCGCGACGGTCCCGTCCGTGCTCATGGGCGGGCTCGCATACGCGGCCCTGGAGAGCACGGTGGCGGTCGTCGGCCTCGCCTGGCCGAGGATGACTCCGGGCGCGTTGACCGCACCGGGCGCTGTCGCGTTCGCCCTCCTCTGGGGGTGCAGTCTCGCCGGAGCC
This sequence comes from Vicinamibacterales bacterium, assembly GCA_965197395.1. GTDB lineage: Bacteria > Acidobacteriota > Vicinamibacteria > Vicinamibacterales > UBA8438 > CAZYFH01. The sequence goes on from OZ240205.1 coordinate 1,219,149, forward strand.
ACCTGGAGTCCGGTCCTGCGGTTGATCGCACGCGACCCACGATTCGCGGCCGGCGGCTCCGTTGGAGTGTTTCTCGTCGTCGGGCTCTCGCTCGTCTGGCCCGCCATTTTCCGGTGGGCGGACGTCCCGGCCGGAGGGCCGGCAACCTATCAGACAGCGCTGCTGGTGGCCGCCGTGGGTCTCGCCGGCGTATCGTTCGTGGTCTCGCCGCGGATGGTCGTCCCGGCCAGCGAGGTGCGACGGGCTCGACGCTCGATCCGCACAACCGAGCGGGCGGATGATCGCATGGCGCGATCCACACGCTGGACGGCAAGCGCCGAAGTGCTCAAGGTGTCCGCTACCACCGTCGCCGTGACGACTGGCGGTCTCCTGATGGTGCTCGCGGCGCCCCTCGGGGACCTGCCGTTCAGTGTGCGCCATTCGTTCATGCTGATCATTGTGTATGTCGTGCCGACGATCTGGACCTCCTCGTGGCTGTCGGCCAGCCGGGCGTTCCGCTGCTTGCCCCTGTCGAGCAACCGGCTCGCCAGCCTTCCAGTGCTGCATGCGATCCTCATCTGCCTGATGGGAGCCATCGCGGTGGCGCTGCTGATGATGCTCACCGACTACCCCACGGCTCGGTTCACACCGCTGCTGTGGTGGCTGCTGCTTTGTCCGGGGTTGCTGTCGCTCTTGAACAGTGTGGCGTTGCATATGGGCCCCGCGCGGAGCACGGCCGGCGCGCTGGGCCTGTGGAGCGCGCTGGTCACCGTCGGAAGCGTGACCCCGTTCGCTCAAGCGCCGGGCCCCTTCTGGCCCGCGGCACTGGCGGGTCTCGTGGCGACGCTCCTCGGGTTTCTTGGTTTTCGGCGCGGTCTGATGCACGGCAGCATGGCGTATCGGGCGGCACGGTCGAGGGCGTAGCGAATGCCCGGGGCCGGATGACTGGACGGGCATGAAGGAACACGAGAATGTGGCGACTGTTCGCTGACCAGCTCAACCGGAACCGGTCGGCCGCGCTGGGCTTTGCCGGCATCCTGGTTGCGTTGTTGCTGCTCGCACCGCTCCTCGAACGGACCGGCGCCCAGGGGCGCGGGCTCCTGTACTTCGCCTTCTACTTCTTCCTCTTCTGGGCGGGCTTCGTTGGCGTCGGCAACGCGATGGCCGACCGCAAAGGCCTGCGTGTCATGCAGGTCTTGCCGCTGCGGTCGCGCGATATCGCACGAGCGCTGTGGTTCGGCGCCATCGCGCCTGGCGCATTGCTCGGCGTGGCGGCGTGCGGGGCGTTGCTGGCCGCGAGTGCGATCCCGGGATTCGATACCGAGTTCCCTATCGGGCTCAACCGCCTCCTCGGGCTCGGCGCCCTGACCGTGCTGTGGGCCTGCAGCCTCGCCGGGATCGCCTGGGGCCTTCTACAGATGATGGGGCGCCACGACACCAGGCTGGCGTTTGGCACCGCCATGTTGTTGTTCATCGTTGCCGCGATTGCCATCCTTGCCCCGATCTGGACTGGAGCCGTGGCACCCGGCTGGTCGTTCGGTGCCCCGCCCGCGGCAAGGGGCACAGCGTTGCTCGTCCTCGTCGTCCTTCTCGCGACGGGTTCCTTCTGGCTCTCCCCGCGGGTCCTGACGTCCACCTCCGAGTCGCGGTCCCAGCTCGTCCTGAGGCCGACGGCCGCGGGCACTGTGGCGCGGTGGCCGTCGGGGCGCCGCGGGACGGCCGTCCTCGAGGTGCTTCGCGTCTTCGCCCTAGCGATGACGGCCACGCTGGCTGGGGTGTTCGTGGCTTCCGCGCTCCCGGCGCTTGGCGGTGACACGCTGCGCATCAGGGGGAACTTCGTGCTCGTCTGGATGTTCGCGGTGCCGGGTCTGTGGATGACGGTGTGGCTGCCCAGCCCACGGGTGTTCCGTTGCCTGCCGCTCTCGGCCAGCCGCCTCGCAGCGCTGCCGGTGTTGTACGCGCTGTTGCTCTGTCTGGCGTCTGGCGCATCCGCAGCCATCGTGCTCCTGCTCGCGGGCGAGCCATCCGATCGCGCCGGACCGATGCTATGGTGGCTACTCCTCTGTCCCGGCCTGCTGACCTTGCTCTACGCCGTCCCGCTCCGCGGCGCCCCTGGCGGGCGCGCCACCTACTGGCTGCGCATCTGGGCCATGGTCGTGGCCCTCGGCGCGCTGAGCGATCTCGTGTCCAACTTCGGTTGGATGCGAGGCGCGTCCGAGCTGTCGCTCGAGTTCTGGCCAACCGCCATCGGCGGTCTTGCACTCGTCGTCCTGGGATACGCGGCGCTGCGCCGCAGTCTTGTAGCCGAGGGCGAGCCATATCGACCCGCGCCGTCGACGCGAGCGTGAGCCGCGGCTGGTGACATAATCGGGCTGCGTTTCATCCGCGGTTACCGACAAGGAGTGGCCATGCCCAGGACGAGGTCGAGTCGTCGACACGCCGTCAACGTCTGTCGCCGTTGCGTCGTCTTCCCGTGCCTGTTCCTCGTCGTCCTCCTACTCGGCGCGGTCGCCACGGTGACGACGCAGGACCGGGGTGTCGTCCCGGTCACCGACGCGATGCTGCACGACCCCGACCCGGCCGACTGGCTGAGTTGGCGTCGCACGCTCGACGGATGGGGCTACAGCCCGCTGGCGCAGATCAACACCGACAACGCACACCGGCTACAGCTCGTCTGGGCGTGGCAGCTCGGGGTCGGACTCAGCCAGGCGACGCCGCTCGTGCACGACGGCGTGATGTATCTGCCCAATCCGGGCAACAGCGTACAGGCGCTCGACGCCGCGACCGGCGATACGACCTGGCAATACGCGCACCAGCTCGACGAGCGTCTGGAGCGACCAGAAGGACGCCCCGCCAGAGGGTCCCGCTCGATTGCGATCTACGGCACCCATGTCTACCTCGCCACGACCGACGCGCACATCGTGGCGCTCGAAGCCAGGACCGGCGACGTCGCATGGGACCGGACCGTGGCCGATGCGATGCTCGGCTATCGGTATTCGAGCGGGCCCATCGTGGCGAACGGCAGGATCGTGGCCGGGATGACCGGGTGTCAGAACTACAAGAACGACGTCTGCTTCATCTCCGCGCACGATGCCGAGACCGGCAACGAGGTCTGGCGCACCTCGACCATCGCGCAGCCTGGCTCGCCGGGCGGCGACACCTGGGGCGACCTGCCGCTCACGTTCCGGGCGGGTGGGGATTCGTGGATTCCGGGGAGCTACGACCCGGGCACGAACCTGACCTACCACTCGACCTCACAGGCAAAGCCGTGGGCGCGGATCTCGCGGAAGACCGATGGCGACGCGCTGTATACGAACAGCGTGCTCGCGCTCGACGCGAACACCGGCGCGCTGGCGTGGTATTACCAGTTCACCCCGGGCGAGACGCACGACCTCGACGACGTCTTCGAGAGCGTATTGATCGATCACGATGGGCGTCGTTCGCTCTTCAAGATGGGGAAGCTCGGCATCCTCTGGGAGCTCGACCGCATGACCGGGGCATTTGTCGCCGCCTACGACCTCGGCTATCAGAACGTCCTCGATCTCGACTCCCGAACCGGTCGGGTAACGTATCGGCCGGAGATGATTCCGCAAGCCGATGTCGAGATCGAGTTCTGCCCCAATCTGCTGGGGGTCAAGAACTGGCCGGCGAGCGCCTATCACCCCGGGACGCAAGCGCTCTACATTCCCATCCACCCGAGCTGCGTCACCGGAGTGTTCACCGAGCTCGACCAGGTGGAGGGCAACGACTACTACCGCGATCGCGGGTTCCTGCAACGCGAGAGCACGTTGCACCCCGACAGCCCGGACCACGGCGGGTATCTGATCGCCATGGACATCAACAGCGGCGAGATCATCTGGCGGCACGCGATGGCCACGCGTCCGCGGTTGGGAGCGCTGACCACGGCCGGAGGCTTGGTCGTGACCGCCGACACCGACCGCAACGTCTTCATACACGACGTCACGAGCGGCGACATCCTGTACACGACGCGGCTGCCGGCATCGGCTCAGGGTCATCCGATCACCTACGCCGTCGATGGCAGGCAGTATGTCGCGGTGCCAGTCGGGGGGAATCGGTCGAACGCGATCTATGTGTTCGCGCTGCCAGAAGAGCCCGCGTAATGACGGTCGCCACCGGGCCATCGCGACCGACCAATCTGAAACGGATCCGGACGTTCAGGTGGCAATACGCCTGATGCCCGGAACGCCATCGAAGCCGCGGTCGAACGAAAGGATCTCCCCGACGCCGTTCACTTGCATTACCGCGATGTGGACGGCGTCTCGCGCCGAGAGATCCGGTGACCCGAGCACAACCTCGCGAGCGCGCTTCACGGCTTCGAGGGTCACCGGAAACACCTCATCGACGACGCCCAGCAGCGCGTCGAACGCCGGCTGAATCGAGTCCCGCCTCTCAATGGAAACGTAGCGATGCAGGATCTCCTGGAGCACCTCGGCATCGCTGACCACGCGTCGGTTGTCGATGACACAGCGTTCGAGCAAGCGCTGCGCGTCGGTTTTGTGCGGATGTGCCTCCCCCACGAGATACATCGGGATGTTCGAGTCGACGAGGATCACGTTCGGTAGCCCACCTCAATCTCGTCCAGCATCTGATCGATGTCCGCCGTGGGGAAGGCATGAATCGTGGCCGCTCGAATCGCGGCGAGTTTCTTTTCGGCGGTGACCGATGGCTCCTCGCGCTTGGCTTGGCGCAGTTTCTGACGAACCCACTCCGCCAGCGTCAGGCCGTCACGCTTCGCTAGACGACGGTAATCGCGAACCTCGGCCTCATCCATGACGACCTGCAGTCTGATACTCATTGAGGTAGTCTATCAGGTGTATCGTGTGAGTATCGCTAGCCACACGCTAGGTGAGGTCGCTCGACTTCGCGCCGATGCAGCCGCTATCCTAGGCCGCCCTCGTCCCGCAGGATCCGCGACAGGTGAATGGCAACCGAGAAGAGGTTCGGCATGACGCCGATCCGGTCGGTGTCGGGATCCGCGCTCGGTGTCGGCGTCATCCACGGCGCTGAGAATTGGGCGGGGACCGTGTCGCTGGCCTCTCGACCGCCGATGTGGCGTTCCGAAGAAGGGTCGTCTGTCTGCCCCAGACGAGGCGACCCGGGAATTCTAGTGGCACATCCGCGTGCGGCTACAGTCCGGCCAGCACCGGAACGGGCTCTGACACCCCTTGGAGGAGACGTCGCCGCCCACCGCCCGACGATCGTGTTGATCGTGCCGCTCACAATGCCTCAGTGAAAATCACGGCTGCCGGCGGTCGCTGGGGGGGTGGCGATCTCCGGCGTCCAGAGCGTGTCGGCGATCAGATGGACGACGCCGGATTCGGCCTGCAGCTTGCCGGTCACGCCGAGGAACGATGCCGTGCGCGCCAGCACGGCGTAGTCATCGAACACCTGTTTCCAGATCACGAGGTTCACGAACCCTGTTTCATCTTCCAGGGTCATGAAGGTGACGCCGGACGCGGTCCCGGGCCGTTGCCGGCAGATGACGAGGCCGGCGTAACGCACGCGTTGGCCGTCACGCATCGTGGCTACGGTCTGCGCGTCGGGGAGCCGCTGCGCGGTGAGCGCCTCGCGGAGCGGCCCGAGTGGATGGCCATGTGTGCTATGGCCGCTGAACGCGTAGTCCCATGAGATCGTCTGGAACTGGGTCAACGGCTCGAAATCGGGGAGCGGCTCGTGGGGCGCGACCGGGAGCGGCGTCGCGGGCGTTCTTCCCAGCCCTTGCGCTTCCCACAAGGCGGCGCGTCGCTCACCGCGAAACGCGGCGAACGCCCCCGCCTCGGCGAGCCGGCGGATGACCCGATCATCGAGCCCCGTGCGTCGCGTGAAGTCGTCCATCGACGCGAACGGCCGTGCGGCACGTGTGGTCTCGATCCGCCGCCAATCGCGGTCTTCCGACAGGCTCTTCACATACCGGAGTCCCATCCGCACCGCGAACCCGCGTGGCGCATCGGCGCCGCCTCCGAGCGGCTCGAGCGTGCAGTCCCACTCGCTCTGCTGGACGTCGACCGGGCGCACCTCGACGTCGTGCCGCTGGGCGTCCTCGACGATCGTCGCCGGGGTGTAGAACCCCATCGGCTGCGCGTTCAGGAGCGAGCAGGTGAAGACGTCCGGATAGTGACACTTCATCCAGGCGGTGGCGTACGCGACCAGCGCGAAGCTGGCCGCGTGGCTCTCGGGAAAGCCGTACTCACCGAACCCCCGGATCTGGTCGAACACCCGCTCGGCGAATTCGCGGGCGATGCCCTTCGCCATCATGCGGGTGATCAGCCGGTCGCGATGCCGCTCGATCCGCCCGCTGCGTTGCCAGGCCGCCATGTCGCGCCGGAGCTGGTCCGCCTCGCCCGGCGTGTAGTCGGCCGCCACGACCGCTAGCTTCATCACCTGCTCCTGGAACAGCGGCACCCCGAGCGTTTTCCGCAGCACCGGCTCGAGACACGCATGCGGATAGATGACCGGTTCCTCCCCGTTCCGCCGTCGCAGGAACGGATGGACCATCCCGCCGGTGATCGGACCCGGCCGCACGATGCTCACCTCGATGACCAGGTCGTAGTAATGACGCGGGCGCAGGCGTGGCAGCATCGCCATCTGCGCGCGGCTTTCGATCTGGAACACCCCGACCGTGTCCGATTTGCAGATCTGGTCGTAGGTCTGTGGATCGTCCTGGGGGATGCGGGCCAACGAGAGCTGCCGGCCGTAGTGCCGGTCAATCAGGCGGAAGCCGCGATCGAGCTGCGCGAGCGCGCCGAGCCCCAGCAGATCCACCTTGAAGAGGCCGAGATCCTCCAGGTCGTTCTTGTCCCACTGGATCACCGTGCGGTCGGCCATCGTGGCGTTCTCGATCGGGACCAGGTCGTGGACCGGCTCGTGGCCGAGCAGGAACCCGCCGGGGTGGATCGACAGGTGGCGGGGGCAATCCTGGATCTCCTCCACCAGCCGGAAGAAGTGGTCGTGGATAGGGTTGGCCGGATCGAGCCCGGCAAACGTCAACGCCGACGCGTCCAGGCCGCTGTGGTGCGAGAGGAGCTTCGCCACGCGATCGACCGACGTCTCGGAGAGGCCCAACGCCTTGCCGATCTCCCGGACCGCAGATCGGCCGCGATACCGGACGACGTTGGCGGCCATGGCGGCGCGGTCGCGTCCGTATTTCTCATAGACGTGCTGGATCACCTCCTCGCGCCGCTCGTGCATGATGTCGAGGTCGATGTCGGGTGGCTCGTGGCGCTCGCGCGACAGGAAGCGCTCGAACAACAGCTCGACCCGCGTCGGGTCGACCGCGGTAATGCTCAGGCAGTAGCAGACGACCGAGTTGGCCGCCGAGCCCCGTCCTTGACAGAGGATGCCGTGCTGCCGGCAGAACCGGACGATTTCCCACATCGTCAGGAAGTAGCCACCGTAGTCGAGCTCGTCGATGAGCGCGAGCTCCTTGTCGATCTGCTCGCGGATGGCCACCGGTACGGCGTCGCCGAACCGTTCCCGCGCGCCACGCCTGGTCAGCTCGCGTAGCCAGCCGGCCGAGGTCTTCCCATCCGGCAGACGCTCGGCGGGGTAGCGGTAACGGATCTCGGACAGCGAGAACGTGCAGCGGGACGCCACCTCGTGGGTGCGATCGACCAGCGCCGGCTCATCCGCAAAGAGCCGCGCCATGGCCGGAGGCGCCTTCAGATCGTGCTCGGCGTTCGGCTTGGTGAGCCGGCCGGCAGTCGACAAGGTCACCCCGTGCCGAATGCAGGTGACGACGTCCTGGAGGTCCCGACGCGCGGGGGTGTGATAGAGCACCTCGGTCGCCGCCACGAGCGGGATCCCGGCGCGGTCGGCATGCCCGCGCAAACGGGCTTCCTGGTGGACTTCCTCCGCACACCGATGCCGGCTCACAACCGCGTAGAGGCGGTCGCCGAACGCCTCGCGCATGCAGGCGATGAGGGCGCGCAGTTCGGCATCGTCAGTATGGACGAGCGCGCTCCGGTCTCCGCCCCACAACGCGATCACCCCTTCGGCGTGGTTGCAGACCTCGGGCCAGGTGACACTCGACTCTCCCTTCGGCCGGCGCAACCGGCCCGCTGTGATCAGCCGGCAGATGTTCGCGTACCCGGCGCGGTCCATCGCCAGCAGCACACACACCGAGGGATAGGCCGGATCGTCGATCGTGACCTGGGCGCCGACGATGAGGTGCACGCCGAGCTCGCGTGCCTTCACATGGGCCCGCACCATGCCGTAGACGCCGTCGCGGTCCGTCAGCGCGAGCGACCCAATCCCGAGGGCGTGGGCCTGATCGACCAGCTCGTCGGGATGGCTCGCCCCTTCGAGAAACGAGAAGTTGCTCTTGCACCAGAGCGGGACGTAGGTCATGAGAAGCGGCAGGGCTAAAGCCCTGCCCTACGGATCTACTCCGGGTGACTTCACGACGGGGTAACCACTGCAGGTTCGGAGCGGCCCGGCGATTGGTCTCTCGGAGAAAACCGTCGGAGGCACCGCAACCCGGCTACTCACCCTGGCACCCTGTCACCGTGACGACGCGGTTTTTGAGAGAGGCCAATGCTGGGTCGCTTTCTGAGTAATGCGCATGACGAACCTGCACGGGCCCGGGCAGGGCTGAAGCCCTGCGCTACGACGACATTGCCTGGTCACTCGACTTGTCCTTGCCAGCACCAGCGGCGGCGCGGCCGGTCGTAATAGATCCACAGCACGTCGCCGTCACGCATGTGCGCGAAGTAGTACTCGCGGTGCACCGCGGTGCGCCACCACCCTCCCGACACGAGGTAGGGGCCAGCGAGATCCATGACGTGTCCCCGCACCCCCCCGCGCAGCAGCCAGCCGTCCGGCTCATGCCGCGGCCGCGGCGGAAGCAGAATGGGGACGTCGTGCATCCGGCGCACCATCGGTCGGAGCGCGACGTCCCGCGGCTGGGGAGGCGCGAGCGCGGCGACCGGCTCCCAGACGAACCGCGCTTCCGGCAGATGCCCGTCGGTGACCCGGGCCCGCACGACGGCCCCCTCACCGAACTCCGCCCGGACCCGCGCGAGCGCGCGGTTCGCTGCCGCCAGATCGCGACGGGGCTGCTCGACGAAGAGGCCATGCTGCGCCGTGGTCGCGCGCTTGGCGCCGGCGGTGAGGCGAATCTCGGTGACACCGGCAGCTATCGAGATCGCTTCGAGACGCAACCGCACCAGGTTCATGATCTGGCGGACGTCGACCGTGGGGGCGGCCGGACGGATCTGCTCGGTCTGCACGCCGGCGCGGTCGAGTCGCAGGCTGAGCGTCAGCGCGGTGAGCACTTCGTGACGCTCGGTCACGGTGATCAGCAATCGGTGCAGCAGACGCTTGATGAGAAACAAGAGCCGGGAGACATCCGATTCGGGGTCGTCGAGATCGTGACGCTGGACGAGCGGATCGGTCATCCGCAACGGCTGCAACGGGACCCAGAGATCCCCGGCCGCGAGTCGATGGAGCCGGTGCGCCTCGCTGCCGAAGCGCCGGCGGATCCCCGCGGCTGGAAGTCGAAGAAACGCCCGCACCCTCTGGACGCCGAGCCTGTGTAAGCTGTCGCGCAACGTCGGCGCGATCCCGAGCCGATCCAGCGGCACCTGACCGGCCTGCACCCGTTCGGTGGCGACGTCGCGCAGGATCGCGATATTTTTCGCGCCGGCTTCGCGGCCTACCGACTTGGCGATCGCGTAGGTGCCGAACCTGGTGAACCCGACAGCGATCGTCGACCGGAAGCCCGCGGTCTCGAGCGCGGCACGGATCTCGGCGGCCCAGCGTCGCGGCGAGGCATAGAGATGCGAGAGCCCGGAGGCGTTCAACCAGAAGACGCCCGGCTCGTCGCCACACGGCTCGACGTCAGGGCTGAACCGACGCAATCGGTCGACGAGACGTGCCACACCTCGGCTGATGTCGGCGACCGGCACCTCGCCGGCATGGAGGGTGCGGGACAGTGACAGACCGGCGCTGTAGCGCATGCCGGGTCGGATACGTTGCGCGCGCGCCTCTTCGTTTGCCCACAGGATGACCCCCTGGGGCTTGTCGCGGTCGACGACGACGACCTGTCGGGTCCGCCAATCGGGATGCCGTTTCAGCAGGAGCTGAAGCGGAAACGCCGGGAGGTCAACGCAGGCCATCCGGTCCACGGCACCATTCCTCGTCCACCCACCCGGGACCGCGACGCTTGTCCTTGAGGACGTACACCTGACACGCGAACCGCCCCTTGCCATGACGCGCGCGACGCGACTGCCCGCGTACCGACACCAGCGACCCCAGCGATGGTTGCCGATCGGTCTTCATCGTCAGACAGAGAACGAGCGTCCCGTGCGTGAGTGCGTGCTCGGCCAGGCGGGTCTGGACGGCGATCGGCAGATCGAGACATTCGCCGAGATCGATCACGACCAACCCGAAGGCGCCGGAGCGCGTGAGCCGATCGGCGACCCGGACGCTCTCGGTGACATCGGAGACGCGGATGACTGGCAGCACGGCCACATCGACACCGCCGTCGGCCGCGTCGGGCGGAAAGAACGTGCTGCCGGTCTGCGTGATCCAGGCGACCGGCTCACCTTGCTGCTGCAGCTCGCGCACGAGGCGGAACGCCAGGGTGAGCGACGGCGCGGCCCCCGCGCTCGAGAGCTCCGCCAGACAGCCTCCGAGCGACGCGCCGGTCCACGACGGCGGCCCGGGCGCGACGCGTGTCCGCTGCAGCCAGGTTGCCGGCATGACCTTGGCTTGCAACTTGGACACCGAGACGCGCACCGTAGCTGCCTTCGACATCAACGTCGCGCCTCACGACTTCAAAATCCGCCGCACCTCGATCACCTTGCCGAGAATGCTGACAGTGTCGGCGTCGACCACGATGGGATCGTATGCAGGGTTCTCGGGACGCAGCTCCACGCGCCGGCCCCGCAGACGCAACGTCTTGACCGTCGCCTCCCGATCGACCAGCGCCACGACGATCTCGCCGCTCCGGGCCGTCGGCTGTCGCCGCACGATCACCAGATCACCCGGAAGGATCCCCGCGCCGGTCATGCTCTCGCCACGCACGCGGAGCGCGAACAGATCGCCCGCCGCGCCATGCCCCTGTACCGGGATGTAGCCGTCGGGATCTTCGATCGCCTCCTCGAAAGCCCCGGCCGGCACACGGCCGAGCAGCGGCGCAAGCACGGTGTCCGGCCCGCGCCCGGCGCGTGGCAGGCGGTAGCCGCGGGACCGGTGCCGCTCGGCCACGAGGCGTCCCTGGTCGACGAGCTGCTCGAGGTGCTGGCGGGCCGTCTGGACCGCCCGGAAGCCGAACGCGTCCTGTACCTCGCGCACCGTCGGTGGCTGGCCGGCGAGCAGCCGGCGCCGCACGAAGGCGAAGACCTTGTCGCGTGTCTCCCCCGGTGGTGTTCGTCCCATCAGCAGCCTCAGCGGAGGCGAGGATATACCATACATTTGTCTGTTACAAACTTTGAGCCAAAAGCCTGAAATCTCAGGGTTTCTCTGTATCGTTGGCCCATGCGATGCACCATCTTCGTGATCGCCGTCTTGTGTCTGACGACTCCAATCTCGGCCCAGACGCCCGACACGGTCTTCCTGGAAGAGCTCACGTGGATGGAGGCCCGTGACGCAGTGGGCGCCGGGACGACGACCGTGATCGTTCCGACCGGCGGGACCGAGCAGAACGGTCCGCACATGGTCCTCGGAAAACACAACTACCTCGTCAAGTACAAGGCCGGCGAGATCGCCAGGCGTTTGGGACGGACGCTGGTCGCGCCGGTGATGGCGTATGTCCCGGAAGGCGACGTCGATCCGCCGACGGGCCACATGCGCTTCGCCGGCACGATCACCACGCCGCCCGAGGTGTTCGCGCAGGTGCTGGAGTTCGCGGCCAGAAGCCTCCGGCAGCACGGCTTCCGCGACATCGCCCTTGTCGGCGACAGCGGCGGCAACCAGGCGGCGCAGCAGGCGGTCGCCGACGCGCTCAACCGCGAATGGGTGAGCACACCGACCCGCGTGCATCACGTGACCGCCTACTATCCGGGTCCGGGCGACGACTGGCTGAAGGCGCAAGGCGAGACCGAGGAGGACGTCGGCTCCCACGCCAGCATTCACGACACGGCGAGCCTGCTGTTTCTCAACCCATCGATGCTACGCCGCAATCGGCTCGGCTTCGGAGCGGCGGGCGACGGAAGCGGGCTGGTCGGCAACGCCGCTCGCTCGACAGCCGCGTACGGCGAGCAGATCCTGGAGATGCAGATCGACGCGGCTGTCCGGCAGATTCGGGAGTTACTCGACCGCCCTTGACCCTATAATCCGGCCGACTCTTTCTCGACAGCACTATGGCCCTGCAGGTCGGCGCCCATCTGGCGCATTACGAGGTCACCGCCCTCATTGGGGAGGGCGGCATGGGCCAGGTCTACCGCGCCCGTGACACCAAGCTCGACAGGGATGTCGCGCTCAAGGTTTTGCCGGACGTGTTCGCCGACGACGCCGATCGATTGGCCCGCTTCCAGCGGGAGGCCAGGGTGCTCGCGTCACTCAATCACCCGCACATCGGCGGTATCTACGGCCTCGAGGACGACGAAACGTCACGTGTCCAGGCGCTCGTCCTCGAGCTCATCGAAGGGCCGACGCTGGCCGACCGGATCGCGCAGGGTCCTCTCCCGCTCGACGAAGCCCTCCCGATTGCGGGACAGATCGCGGAGGCTCTCGAGGTGGCCCACGAGCGGGGGATCGTCCACCGGGACCTGAAGCCCGCCAACATCAAGATCAGGCCGGACGGATCGGTCAAGGTACTCGATTTTGGTCTCGCCAAGGCGCTCGACCCCTCGTACGTAGCGCAGGGCTTCAGCCCTGCCAGCTTGTCGCCGACCATCTCCATCACCGCGGCGGCCACTCAGATGGGGATGGTCATCGGGACCGCCGCGTATATGTCCCCCGAGCAGGCGCGCGGCAAGCCGGTCGACAAGCGGGCCGACATCTGGGCGTTCGGCGTCGTCTTCTACGAGATGCTCTCCGGCGCACGTCCGTTCCAGGGCGAGGATGTTTCGCTCACCCTTGCCTCCGTGATGAAATCGGATGTCGACCCCAAGACGCTGCCGCCTGACGTGCCACCGGCCGTCCGCACGGTGCTACGTCGCTGCCTGGAAAAGGATCCGGGCCAGCGGATAGGCGACATCGGTGATGTGCGGCTGGCGATGGCGGGCGCGTTCGAATCGACGGTGGCGACGCCGGGTCGCCGCGCCTGTCGCCCGACGGCTATCGGCTGTTGATCGTGGCCGAGGGGGACCTTCGCGTCTACGACCTCGACAGCGGTCGCGAGAGCCGTCTGACCACGGACGGCGCGACTGGAACCTATGCCGCATGGTCGCCCTCCGGGACAGAGGTCGGGTACACGTCGAGCCGTGGCACGACCAGCCAGGACCGCCACCACCACATATTGCGTGCCGCCCAACATGTAGGTCATCGGTGTGCCCGTGGGCGGAACGTCCAGCTCGACCGCGTGAACCACGTCCCCCGTCGCCTTGTCGAACGCGAGCAGTGCGGGCGTGGTGGGAAACGCGCGCGGGCCATCGGCCCGATCGGGGAAAGCCGGGGCGTCGCCTCCGAACGGGTTGAGTCGAAGGCTGAGGCCGAGAAACAAGAGCGTCTTGGTGAGGAGCGGACCGGTGTACGCGCCGCCGCCCAGCGGTCCCGGGTCGGGGACACCGAGATCGATGACCCGCTGCCGTGGCCCGTCGCCGAGCGGAACCATCCACTCGCGTGTCCCACGGTTCAGGTCGAACGCGCTCAGCCGCGCGTAGGGCGGCTTCCAGAGCGGCAGACCCTGCGGACCTTCGAGCCGCTCGGAGACAGGCTGGTAGCGCATGTCCGATTCGCCCGGGTCGGGTGATGCGAGCTGAATGACGAAGGGCAACGTATGTGACGGCACGTAGAGCCAGCCGGTCTCGGGGTCGACCGCGGCGCCGTGCCAGTTCGCGCCGCCGCCGAACCCCGGCATGATGATCGTCCCCAGCTCGCCGTCCCCTTCGAGGGTGATCGGCTCGTAGATCGGCCCGTACGCGAAGTCGTCCAGGATCTCGAGCGCCTCGGCGCGCAACGCCGGCGTGAAATCGATGATGTCGTCGGCCGTCACCCCTTGGCGATCGAAGGGCGGTGGCTTCGTCGGGTGCGGCTGCGTCGGCGCATACCATTCGCCCGGCACGTCACCCCGCGGCACGGGCCGTTCCTCGATCGGCCACACTGGCTCGCCGGTGACGCGGTCGAAGACATAGGTGTAGGCCTGCTTCGTCACCACCGCCACGGCTCTGGTGATGCCCGGGCGACCGTCGACCCGTGGTCCACGAGGGTAGGCGCCGCGGTCGCGTCGTAGTCCCACAGCCCGTGATGGATGAACTGGTAGTGCCACACTCGCTCTCCGGTTGCCACGTCGACACAGACGATGCTCTCCGCGTAGAGGTTGTCGCCGTGGCGATGGCCACCCTAGAAGTCGTTGGTCGGCGTGCCGATCGGCAGGTAGACATAGCCGAGCTCGGGATCGGCGCTCAGCATGCCCCACGCGTTTGTCCCCCCGGAGTACTCCCAGGAGCCGTCCTCCCACGTCTCGTTCCCGAACTCGCCCGGCTGCGGCACGGTGTGGAACTCCCACAGCTCCTCGCCGGTCCGCACGTCGAAGCCGCGCACGTCGCCCGGCGCGTCGAGCTTGTTGCGTGGCCGGTCGTAGATGACCGACCCGATGATGACCACATCGCCGACGACGATCGGCGCCGACATCAGCTGGTAGTCCTCGCGCGGGATCGGCGGGGGAGGCCCTGCGTCGCATCGATGGCACCGTCGGCGCCGAAGTCGGCGATCGGACGACCAGTCCTCGCGTCGACCGCCCACAGATACGCGTTGCCGGTCGGCAAGAAGATGCGCGCGTCGCGGCCGTCGGACCAGTACGCGACCCCGCGGGCGTTGTAGCCCATGTTCGCCGGTCGCTCGCCTTCCCACACCCCGGGGTCAAACACCCAGAGCGTTTCGCCGGTCGCGGCATCGATCGCCGCAGCTTGTGAGAGCGACGTCTTGATGTAGAGGACGCCGTCGGCGAGCACCGGCGTCGCCTTGAAGCCGGCTGGGAGCGATGGCAGCGTCGTGCGGTTGGCCGTCACCACCTCGTTGTCCGGAGACGCCCAGCGCCAGGCGACCCGAAGCTGATCGACGTTGTCACGATCAATCTGATCGAGCGGCGAGTACTTGGTGGCGGCGTGATCGCCACCATACGTGGGCCACTGCCCCGCGGGGGCGCCCTGTTGCGCGGCGGCGGACGACGCCGCGAGCAGAACCGCCAGCACGACGGTAGCGATGCGGTACGGCATGGAAACCCCCAGTCCGCCTGCGTTCTGTGTTCAGCGTCACTCGAGCGCGAGCGCCAGCATGCCGGCGTCGTTCGCCGTGCCGTATGCCAGGACGATGAACTGCTTGCCGTTCCGCATGTAGGTCATCGGCGTGCCGGTCGGCGCCACGTCGAGCTCGATCGCGTGCACCGTCTCGCCCGTCGCCTTGTCGAAGGCGAGCAGAAACGGCGTGGCGGACAACGTGCGGTCCAGCGCCTGATCGGCGGGTCGCCGGAAGTCCAGATCCGGGCTGTCGCGCCGGCCGCGGAACCCGAGAAACAGGAGCGTCTTGGTCAGGAGCGGCCCGGTATAAGAGCCGCCGCCAAGCGGTCCCGGATCGGGCACGCCCATGTCGATCAGCTCCTGCCGCGGGCCGTCGCCGAGCGGCACCACCCACTCGCGCGTCCCGTCGTTGAGGTCGAAGGCGCTGAGCCGCACGTAGGGCGGCTTCCAGAGCGGCAGGCCCCTCGGGCCCTGCAGGCGCGCGCCGCGGCCAGGCTGGTAACGCATGTCCCCCCGGCTCGCGTCGGCTGGCGCGAGCTGGACGACGGTCGGCGCGGTGCGCGACGGGACATACAGCCAGCCGGTCTCGGGGTCGGCCGCCGCGCCGTGCCAGTTCGCGCCGCCGCCCGCGCCCGGCATGATGATCGTCCCTCGCTTACCGTCACCTTCCAGCGTGATTGGCTCGAAGATCGGCCCGTAGGCAAACTCGTTCAGGATCTCGAGCGCCTCGGCGCGCAGCTCCGGCGTGAAGTCGATGAGGCTGTCGACGCTCACGCCCTGACGATCGAACGGTGGCGGTTTCGTCGGGTGCGGTTGCGTCGGCGAGTACCACTCGCCGGGCACGTCACCAGACTTCACCGGCCGCTCCTCGATCGGCCAGACCGGCTCGCCGGTCACGCGGTCGAAGACATAGGTGTACGCCTGCTTGGTCACCACCGCCACGGCTCTGGTGATGCCCGGGCGGCCGTCGACCCGTAGGTCGATGAGCGTCGGCGCGGCGGTCGCGTCGTAGTCCCACAGCCCGTGGTGGATGAACTGGAAGTGCCAGACGCGCTCGCCGGTCGCGGCGTCCACACAGACGATGCTCTCCGCGAACACGTTGTCGCCGTGCCGATGCCCGCCGTAATAGTCGTTTGTCGGTGTCCCGATCGGTAGGTAGACGTACCCGAGCTCCGGGTCGGCCGTCAGCATGCCCCACGCGTTGGTCGCCCCGGAATACTCCCAGGAGCCGTCCTCCCACGTCTCGTTCCCGAACTCGCCCGGCTGCGGCACGGTGTGGAACTCCCACAGCTCCTCCCCCGTTCGCACGTCGAAGCCGCGCACGTCACCGGGAGCATCGAGTCGAGACTGCGGCCGATCCATGATGACCGACCCGACGACGACCACATCGCCGACGACGATCGGCGCCGACATCAATTGATAGTCCTCGCGCGGAATCGGACGGCGGAGCCCCTGCGTCGCGTCGATCGCGCCATCGGCGCCGAAGTTGGCGATCGGCCGGCCGGTCCGTGCGTCGATCGCCCAGAGATACGCGTTGCCGGTCGGCAAGAAGATGCGTGCGTCCTGGCCGTCCGACCAGTACGCCACACCCCGCGAGTTGTAGCCGGTGTTCGCCGGTCGCCAGTCCTCCCAGCTGCCAGGATCGAACACCCAGAGCGTCTCACCCGTCGCGGCGTCGATCGCGACCGCTTGCGACATCGAGGTCTTGATGTACAGCACGCCGTCGGCTAGCACCGGCGTCGACTTGAACGCGGCGGGCATGGTCGGCAACGTCGTGCGGTTGTCGGTCACGACGGCGTTGTCGGGTGACTCCCAGCGCCAGACGACCCGGAGGCGCTGGACCGTCTCGGCGTCGATCTGATCGAGCGGCGAGTACTTGGTGCTGCCGTGATCGCCGCCGTAAGCGGGCCACTGCCCGGCCGGGGTTCCCTGCTGCGCGGCGGCCGACGACGAGAGGAGCAGGGCCGCCGTCAGAACGGAAAGGTAGACCGAGCGTCGCATGGGCACCCCCTGGGTGCCCAATCGTATCGCCCGCAACGGGTGGGCGCTACTCCGCGCGCAGCGCCGTGACCGGGTCGACCGCCGTCGCCCGGCGCGCGGGGACATAGGAGGCGAGCAGCGCCACGCTCAGCAGGACGGCCGTGACGCCCCCGAAGGCAACGATATCGGTTGGACTGACACCGTAGAGCAGGCTCTGGAGCAGCTGGCTCGTCACGAATGACCCGACGAGACCCGCCGCGACACCGGACAGCGCCAGCACCATGCCCTGCCGGACAACGAGCCCGAGGATCTGGCCGCGCTGGGCGCCGAGCGCCAGCCGGACGCCGAGCTCACGTCGCCGGCGCGACACCGAGTACGCCATCACGGCGTAGAGACCGACGCTGGCGAGCACGAGGGCGAGCGCGGCAAAGATCGACAGCGCACCATGGAGAACCGCGGCTGCGGAGCTGCGCGCCGAGATGCTGGTCGAGCGTCTTGACGTCGGCGAGCGGCACGGCGAGGTCAAGCTCGCTCACGGCCCCACGTATCGCCCCCACCAAGCCCAGTGGTGGTCCCTCACCACGCACGACCAGTGACCGGGACCGCCGGCATCAGCGCGCCGGCGAGGGGCAACCCGAGTCTCGATGTCAACCCCCTTGACAGGTCACCACGGGCTTGGTCAAGCTTCTTGTAGATTCCCTAGGGGAACGCACCCGTGGCGCCAAAATCCGACCTGTTACGTGGCACGCTGGACATGCTCATTCTCAAGACGCTGGTCCCCGGCCCGCGGCACGGATGGGGGATCTCGCAGCGTATCCAGCAGGTCTCTGATGCGGTGCTGCAGGTCAATCAAGGCTCGCTCTATCCGGCGCTGCATCGACTCGAGCAGCAGGGGCTCATCGTGGCGTCGTGGGGCAACTCGGAGAACAACCGGCAAGCGAAGTACTACTCGCTCACGCGGGCCGGACGGAGGCAACTCGTGGACGAGACCGAGCATTGGTCGCGGCTTGCGGGGGCGGTCGCCCGAGTGCTGGAAACGGTGTAGCCGCGTACATTAGCAAAGAGCAACCCGGGGCGCCCGAGATACGTCTAACCAACACGCAAGGCAGCGGCATGGATATCGCCAGACCTGACATCGCGCGGAAGAAGAAGATCCGACAGAGCATCTACGCCGTGATCGCGACGGTGGCGGTCATTCTCGTCAGTGTGTTCGTGCAACAGCTGCAGCCCGCCGCGCCGCGCGTCGATAGGGACACGGTCTACCTCGGGGATGTACAGCGCGGGCCCATGGTCCGTCAGGTGCGGGGCACAGGAACCCTCGTCCCGGAGGAGATTCGCTGGATCCCGGCGACGACCGAGGGCAACGTCGAACGGATCATCATCGACCCGGGAGAGGCAGTGAGCGCCGGTTCGATCATCCTCGAGCTGAGCAACCCCGAACTGGAGCAGACCGCCATCGAAGCCGAGTTGAACCTGAGGGCAGCGGAAGCACGCTACGGCAATCGCGAGGTCGAGCTCGAGAGCCAGCTGTTGACACAGCGCTCGGCGCTGGCCACGGTCGAGGCAGCGCTCATCATGGCGCGGCTCGACGCCAAGGCCGATGCCGAGCTCGCCAAGGACGGCCTCGTCTCGGACATCCAGCTTCAACAGAAGCAAGCGACGCAGCAGGAGTTCGAAACGCGGTTCCTCCTCGAGCAGGAGCGACTGCAGATGTCGGTGAACACGATGGACGCGCAGCTCGCCGTCGAGCAGGCGGAGGTCGACAGACTGCGCACGCTGTGGGAGCTACGCCTCGATCAGGTGGCCGACCTCAAGGTGCGAGCCGGCATGCGGGGCGTGCTGCAGCAGGTACCACTCGACGAAGGGCAGCGCGTCACGGCGGGAACCAACCTCGCACGGGTCGGCGACCCGACCGTGCTGAAGGCCGAACTGCGAATCGCAGAGACGCAGGCGAAGGACATCGAGATCGGACAGGTCGCGTCGATCGATACACGGAACGGGATCATTCCCGGTCACGTAGTACGGATCGACCCGGCGGTCGAGAACGGCACCGTGACCGTGGACGTCGCCCTCGATGGGGAGCTGCCGCGCGGCGCTCGCCCGGACCTGACGGTCGACGGCACGATCGAGCTCGAACGACTCGACGAGGTCGTGTTCGTCGGACGCCCGGTCTTCGGCCAGGAAGAGAGCGTGGTGAGCCTGTTCAGGTTGGACGCCGAGGGCGACGGGGCGACGCGCACCCGCGTCAGCCTTGGTCGGGGGTCGGTGAGCGACATCGAGGTCGTTGAGGGCCTCCAACCCGGTGACCGCGTCGTGCTGTCGGACATGTCGGCCTGGGACGACTTCGACCGGGTGCGTTTGAACTGACACTCCGGCGCGGCGACCCGGCAGGGCGCGCACGGCGCGCCTCGCGGGCGCGGAGTGGGGCTGAGGAGACGCCACCGTGACCGATGTGCCATCGCTGATCAGCCTCCAGAGCGTGACAAAGGTGTTCTACACCGACGAGGTCGAAACCCACGCGCTGGCCGGGATCGACCTCAATATCCGCAACGGCGAGTACATCGCGATCTCGGGGCCCTCGGGGTGCGGCAAGTCAACGCTGCTGTCAATCCTCGGACTACTCGACTCGCCCACCGACGGGAGCTACACACTGAACGGCCGGCCGGTGGCGCAGCTCGCCCAGGCGGACCGGGCGCGCACCCGCAACCGCGAGATCGGGTTCATCTTCCAGAGCTTCAACCTGATCGGTGACCTCACGGTCTACGAGAACGTGGAGCTGCCGCTGACCTACCGCGGCATGAAGCCGGCTGACCGCAAGCAGCGCGTCACGCAGGCACTCGAAAAGGTGGAGATGGCGCATCGTGCCAAGCACCTGCCGAGCCAGCTCTCGGGTGGCCAGCAGCAACGGGTGGCCGTCGCACGGGCCGTGGCCGGTCAACCCTCCATCCTGCTGGCGGACGAGCCGACGGGCAACCTCGACTCGAAGAACGGCGAAGCCGTCATGGGGCTGCTCAATGGGCTGCATGACGAGGGGTCGACCATTTGCATCGTGACGCACGACCCGCGCTACGCGGAACATGCCGAGCGGGAGATCCACCTGTTCGACGGCAAGGTCACCCCCGGGGCCGTGGCCCACGCCTAGTGGCCTACTCTGCGCGGAGCGCGACGGCGGGGTCGACCCGCGTCGCCCGTCGGGCGGGCAGATAGCTGGCGACGAGCGCCGTCACGGCGAACACCAGGACGACCGCTCCCAGGGTCACGGGATCTCGCGGGCTGACGCCGACCAGCACGCTCGCCAGATAACGGGTCACGGCCAGCGCGCCGGCAACACCGATGATCAGGCCGATCCCGGCGAGCAGCGTCCCACGGAGTGCGACCATGCGGATCACGCTGGCCGCATCCGCACCCAACGCCAGCCTGATGCCGAGCTCGCGCGTGCGCCGGCTGACGACGTACGACAGCACGCTGTAGATCCCGACCGCGGCCAGGACCAACGCCACCACCGCCAATGCCGTGGCGGCGCCGGCGTAGAATCGCGCCTCGGCGACCGCATCCGACCGTAGTTGCGCCAGCGTGGTCATGTTGTAGATCGCCAGCCCGGGGTCCATCGCGCGGACGGCCGCCCGCACGGCAGGGACGAGCGCCCGCGGATCACCATCCGTGCGGATCCCGGTCGACAGTCGAGAGAGTGGGCTGAACCGGGGGGTCGGATTCGGGAGCTGACGATACGAAAAATAGATCGTCGGGATCACATCGGCCACGGGATCGGCTCGACCGACGTCGCCGACCACGCCGACGATGTCGAGCGCCGACATCTGCGAGAACTCGATCGGGGTACGCAACGGATCGCGATCCGGGAGATACGTCCGCACGAACGCCGCGTTGACCACAGCAACCGCCGGTTGGCCGGTCACGTCGCGGTCGGTGACGGCCCGGCCGTCGTGCAGCGGCACGCGGAGGCTTCGGAAGTACCCAGGGGCCACTAGGCGAAACGCGACGAAGGGAGGCTCGGCCCGCTCGCCATCGATGACGAGTGGTCCGGCGATACCGCTCGATTGGAACGGCAGCCCGCTCCCGAGAGCCACGGACTCGACCCCGGGCATCACGTGGAGCGCATCGAGGAGCGCGGTGTAGACCGGCTGTTGGGCGGCCGCCGTTGGATAACGTGTCTCGAGCGACAGCTCGAACGCCAGCACGCCGTCCGGATCGAAGCCAGGATCTGTCCGGCTGAGCCGGGCGAAGCTGTTCGCGAGCAGCGCCGCGCCAACGAGCAGCACGGTCGCCGCCGCCACCTGCGCGACGGCCAGCACGTGGGTAGGGCGCGCGAACGCATCGCCGCCACCAGGCGCGTCGGTGTCGGATGCGCCGCGGAGGACGTGCGCGGGCTCGAGACGCGCGAGTCGCACCGTCGCGACGAGACCGACAACGAGGCCGGTCAGCAGCGACAACCCGATCGCAAATGCGAGCACGAGCCCATCGACGTCGGTTTCGGCGAGACGCGGCAGCAGACCCACCGGTGCTTGCTGGAGCGCGCGCGCGCCGACCACGACGCCCATCATTCCGAACAGCCCGCCAGCGAACGCCAGGAGCAGGCTCTCGGCCAGCACCGCTCGCACGATCGACGCCCGCCTGCCCCCGAGCGCGACCCGCACCGCAAGCTCGCGCTGGTGCGCGGCGCCGCGAACAAGCAGCAAGTTAGTCACGTTCGCGCACGCGATCAGCAGAAGGAATCCCACGGCGGCCTGCAGCGCAAGCAGGGCGGGCCGCACGGGCGCCGTCATCTCCTCTTCGAGCGACACCAGATCGATCCGCATTTGCCAGTCGTCCCGGATCGGCGGGATCAACGTCGCGCCCTCAGAGGTGGCCTGCGCCATGCTGACACCGGCGCTCACCCGCGCGAGCGTCGGCGCGAGCGCCACATCGCGGCCCGGCACCCGATTGGGCGGGCTCAGGTGCTGAGGCACCCAGAACTGTGGCGCGTTCGCGAGCCGTCCCGAGGCGTCGCGATACCCCTCGCCCAGCGACGGAAACCGAAACACGGGCGGCATGACGCCCACGACGCGAAACGGCTCATCGTCGACCACCAGCAGCCGTCCGATCACGTTCGGGTCGGTCGCGAGCGTTTCCGTCCAGGTGCCGTGGGCCAGCACGACGACGGGTTCCGCTCCGGGCCGCTCGTCCTCCGCCCCAAACGTGCGCCCGACCAGCGGCGCGACGCCGAGGAGGGGGAAGAACCCCGCGGTGACGGACGCCCCGTTCAGACGGATCGCGTCGCCGGCATCCGTCAACGTCACGCTGCGCGGCCCCCACGCCGCGACCTCCGTCACCGCGGTCGCGCGATCCCGCCAGATTTGGAGCTGATCAGGCGTCAGCCCACCGCGCAACGGCGTCCCCACGCGTGGGCGCGGAATGATCTGAAAGACGCTGACGATGCGGTCCGGGGCAGCAAACGCCAGCGGACGGAGGAGGACGGCGTTGACCATGCCAAAGATACCGGTGGTCGCGCCGATCCCGAGCGCCAGCGTCAGCACCGCGACCGCGGTGAAACCAGGGGCGCGTCGCAGCGAGCGGACGCCGGACCGGACATCCTGAAGCAGCCGCCGACATCGGACCCGCTTTCTCGCCTGCTACTCGTACCGTACTGCCGGGAACCAGTCGCCGCGCCCCCGCCCCAATATAGCGCTGCGGCGGTGCTAAGATCGTCCTTCCGGTCGGCTCACGGCCAGCGGCTCGATGGCGGAAGACAAACGACGCGAACCGCGCGTCTCGGTCACGACTGACGTGTGGATTGGCATCCACGGAATGTGGGTGCATACCGCCGAGCAGCTCCGCGACCTCAGCGTAGGAGGAGCCTTCGTCGTGCCGTTCGACGGGCTCCGCCCCGGCGGCCTGCTCGACGTCAAGTTCAAGCTGCCAGGCGACGACCGCGAGATCCTGTGCTCGGCCATCGTCCGCCACACCGGTGGGGGCGACGGCATCGGCATCCAGTTCCTCGATCTCCGACCAGCCGAGAAGTCCCGCATCGAGGCTTTTGTCGGCACCCACAACCCGCCCGACGGCGCCGCGGGCGACTGAATTCACCGCGCCCTCACGTGGGCGTCGTCCAGAGATCTGGTCACGCGCAGGAGCTCAGGGCGAGGGGCGCGTGCCATGGATCGGAATCTCCATGACAACGCCCGACCGACCGCGCACCGCGACGCGGTCCGCAGCGATCGTGACGACGGTGAACGCACCGAGGCGGTCGCCTTCGCCAACGACGCGATCATTCATGACCGCGAGACGGCGCTCCCCCCCCGACAGGATCGCTTGCAGCGACGGGAGCGGTGCGATCTCCAGACCGCGCGCTGACGCGTCGCCCGCAGTCGGTGCGTCGGTCGGGGCTTCAGGCACGCCGAGGCCGTCACGTGGGCCCGCCGGATCACTCGGTGGTGGCGGCAGCGCCGCAGGCGCCCGTACCGGCACGCGCTCGTCCGCGGACGCCGGTCGAACCGGTCCCGGTTGCGTCACCGACGGCACGCGACGGTCGGCGATCCCGCACTGGTACCCGAGCGCCCCCGTCAACCCGACAAGCAGGCTCCACAACAGGTAGGACACCCCCGAGGGGGGTTGCCCGTTCGGCATGACCGTGATCGTACCGCACCGGTCGGAGATCCGCGGCTGGCCTAACAATACAATCAAGCGGCTGGTCCGCAGTGATAGGACCACGACGACCTCGTGCCCGCGCCAGACACCTCGCATCGCCTCACGAGCCGCGTCTCGGTCCGCACGGAAGTGAGGCTGGGTCAGGACGGCATCTTCACGCGGTCGGAGGAATGGCTCAGCGACCTGAGCCTCGGCGGCGCGTTTATCGAATCGGCGCCCACGGCCAACCCGGGGGCGGTGCTCAACCTACGGTTTCAACTGCCCACGTCGAGCGCGCCGATCGATTGCACTGCGATCGTCCGACATACCCGCGGCGGTCGAGGGCTCGGTGTGGAGTTCGTCGACCTCTCGCCCGACAGCCGTGCGCGGCTCCGCGACTTCGTCGACGGTCGCGCCCCGTGAAGGTCACGGGGCCACGCGCTCGGCGGCGGCCTGCGCGCGCTCGAGGTATCCGCTGACGTTGACCCGCGCACAGAACTCGAAGAACGCGGGACGCGGGCCGGTCCAGCGCAACGCATCCACGTCGTCGAACACCGGCAGGTCACGTCGCAGCGTGGCGAGGTCCTTGAACAGCGCCGCCTCCGCCCGGTGCGCGGCCAGCGTGCGCGCCAGCGACGCGGCGCCGCGCACCGTCACGTCCCACACCCGGGAATCGTCCGGGATCGACTCGAGGTGGCCGTAGTGTGCGAGCATCGTGGACGCCGACTTGGCGCCCCACCCGCGTAGTCCCGGGAACCCGTCGGCCGAATCGCCCATCAGCGCCAGGTAATCGGGAATCGACTCCGGAGCGACACCGTAACGCGCCCGCACGCCGTCGGCATCCCGGACGATTCCCGCGCGCCGGTCGAACTGCACGATGCGGCGGCCGTCGACCATCTGCGCGAGGTCCTTGTCGGGCGTGCAGATGAAGACCTGCTCCACGCGCGCATCGCCAGCGGCGCGCACGGCCGCGGATGCGAGCGCATCGTCTGCCTCATGGGTGACCGTCTTCCAGACGACGATCCCCAGCGCCTCGAGCGCCTCTTCGAGTGGCTGGAACTGCGCGAGCAGCGCGGGGTCGATGCCCTCGCCGGTCTTGTAGCCGGGCCAGAGCTCGTTGCGAAACGACTCGATGACATGGTCGGTCGCAACACCGATGTGCGTCACCCGCTCTTCCAACATCGAGAGCACCGAGCCGACGACGCCGCGCACCGCGCCCACCTCGCTGCCGGCGGCATCGGTCACCGACGGCACGGCGTAGAAGTGTCGAAACAGCTCGTAGGTGCCGTCGATGAGAAAAACGTTCATGGCCGGCTCGAGGCTGGAGCTCGAGGCTAGCGGCGGGAGGCTGGCGCCTGCGACGCGCGGGGCACCGGCGGGCCGACGCGCTAGCCCGCCGGGTGAGAACGCGTGCTACGCGACGCCCTGATCGGCCAGCTCTGCCGCTTCCCGGCGCCGGCCGGATCGCTGGCCACGGCGAGGCTCGACGAAGGAACTGAGTCGGCGGCTCAGCGACGGATCCCGAAGCTTCCGGAGCGCAGCCGCTTCGATCTGGCGAATCCGTTCGCGCGTCAACGAGAACTTCTCCCCGAGCTCGGCCAGCGTCGGCTCGGCGCCGTCGCTCAGACCGAACCGCATCCGGATGACCTCGCGCTCCTTCGGGCTGAGGGTCTCGAGGACCGACTCGGTTTGGCGCCGCAAGTCAAAGGCGACCGTCGCTTCGGCGGGGTTGACCGCCTGGCGGTCCTCGATGAAGTCGCCGAACTGGCTTTCATCACTGTCACCGATCGGGGCGTCGAGCGAGACGACCGTCTGCGCGATCTTGCGCGCCTTGCGGACGACCGACAACGGCAGGTCGGCACGCTCGGCCAGCTCGTCCGGGGTCGGCTCGCGGCCGAGGTCACGCGTCAACGTCTGCATCGCGCGATTCAGCTTGTTGAGCGTCTCGATCATGTGCACAGGAATCCGAATCGTGCGAGCCTGATCCGCGATGGCGCGTGTGATCGCCTGCCGAATCCACCACGTGGCGTAGGTCGAGAACTTGAACCCACGGCGGTAGTCGAACTTGTCGACCGCGCGCATCAGACCGATGTTGCCTTCCTGGATGAGATCGAGGAACGCGAGACCGCGGTTGACGTATTTCTTGGCAACCGACACCACGAGGCGCAGGTTGGCCTCGGTCAGCTCCTTCCGCGCCTTGTCTCCTTCCACGACGCCACGCCGGATCAACTTCTGGATGGCGCTCAAATCCGCCGGGGTCTCGCCGAGGTTCTGCTTGATCTCCGACAGCTCGCGTCGCGCCTCGCGCAGACCGGGGCTCACGGGCGGCCGCTGCCCGCGGTGACCGCGCGTCGCGGGCTGGCGGTTCAGGCGCTCGACCCGTCGTTCCGCTCGCACCAACGTCGCGGCCGCCGACTCGACATGCTCGATCAGCGATCGCCGTACCGCCGGCGTGTACTTGATGTGGCGGACGGCGTGCGACACCGCGATCCGCGCACGCGCGATGCGCCACAACGTGCGGGTCGACGGGCGACGGCGACGCTTGCGGACCGCGGCAGCACGCGCCTCCCGGCGAGCCAGCTCTTTGAGCGCGTCGCGCACGGCATCCGCGTTGCCCAGGAACCGTTTGGCGCGGTTGGCCAGCTGGCGCTCCGTCAACTCCGTGTCGGGCATCACGATGGTGTCGCGCAATGTGCGCTCGCCGTCACGCAGCCGATCCGCGAGATGACTGACCCGGCGCGCGACGATGAGGCTCCGCGACAACGCCCGCATGATCCTCAACTCGCCGCGCTCGATGCGCTTGGCGATTGCGACCTCACCCTCGCGCGTGAGCAGCGGCACGCGGCTCATCTGACGGAGGTAGGTCCGAACGAGATCCTGCCCCTGATCTTCTTCGTGCGATGCGACCTGCGGCTCGCGTGCCCGCGCAGCCGGGCGCCGTTTCGGATCGTTGACCTGTTCGGCGCCGTCGACCTCGACGCCCTGGCCTTCGAGGTCTTGCAGCAACGCGCTCACATCCTCGACGTCGAGATCGGCTGGGGCGTGCTCCAGCACTTGATCGAGCGTCACAAATCCGCGCCCAGCACTCAGGGTCACGAGCTCACGAACGATGTCCTGGCGTTCCTGTGTCAGCAAATGCGAACTCCCCCTCATATAGCTGTATCGGCACCACGTCAGGCGAACGACGCCCGTGCCGGACGAACCCCTCCCTGCCTGCTAGGACGCCACAGGGAGGCGTATGGTTTCAGCGAAATCCGGTAATCGTATCAATAATTTGCAACGACTGCGAGCTTTTTGGTCGTTACACCTAAGACTGGCCCGCGGGCGGCGTTCTCCTTGCGACACGAGGCACGGGCCGATGGCTCGGGCAGACGCCAGAACGGCCACGCGCCGCTGGCGATTAACCCGTCTTTTTTCGGGCCAGACGCGCCGCCAGGGCTTGCCGGTCACTGACGTAACCGACCGTCCGACGCCGACGCGACGAGGTTGTCTTTGTCTTCGATGCGGGCTTCGCGACACGCCTCTTCTTCTTGCTGCCGGCGGACGCCTTGGGCCGCCCGGAGGGCGGCCTGAGCACTCGCTGAATCGAGGCAATCTGGCCATCGACGCGGAGCCGGATAGCCCGTAGCTCGGTGAGGATCCGCCGCAGTACGGCGGTCTGGTCGGTGGGCATGGGCATCATCCTTCGAGACGCCGTCGGACCCGCGCCCGTCTCGCGGCGGGCCACTCCCGGAGCCCTGGAGGCACCAGGCGGCGGACCCGCCGCAATACGAGGCCCGCGTGACGAAGCGCCCGCTCGCGACGATCGCTCCACGGCAGGCAATAGGCGTGTCGCAGCTCCTCGGGCAGCAACCCAGTGGTTGTCAAACGACCGAGGGCCATCGCCGGTCCGGCCAATCGACCGCCGGGGGGCGCCAGCAGGGCGACCGCAAGCGCGCGGGCCGTGTCGGTGACGACGAGCTTGCCGCTTTTGTGCATGTCGTCCAGGTAACCGGCGACTGCCGCCGCGGTCTGCGGCAACGCGGCGGCCCGAACATTGAGTAGTGGCCCGACCGCGGCCGCCTCGGCGCAGTACTGATCCTCTTCATCGGTCGTCAGCGTGCCCACAAACAGCCGGTAGGTCCGCAGTTGGCTATCGACAAGCGTCGTGTGCACCCACGTGAGCAAAGCGGGGTCGGCTGCAGAGTAGCGCGTGCCGGCGCAAAAAGGACCAACGGTCTCCGGCAGCCGCCCGTGCACCCGCGCGTGGATCGCATTGATCTGAGCGGCGGCCCGACGCACTTCCGGCTCCGTGCCGAACGTCAACGACAGCATCGCGGCGATCGTGCGGCGCATCCGGCGCACGTAGGCGACGGCGCCAGCCTCGAAGTCACTGTGCTGCGCAATCGCGGCCGCGACCAGCGGGTGAGCGACCTGCATCAGGATCGCGCGACCCCAACCGAGCACCACGACCGCTTCGCCGTTGACGCGTTGCGCGATCACCACTCAACGGTACAATCACGTGACGATTGATGTCGACACTCGGAGGTAACGTGAGCGCACACACCACGATCAAACCGAACCCGAATGGACCGTACCTCGTCACCAACTGCCGTCTCCTCAAGAACATGATGGACGGCAAGGAATACGCGACGGACGGGACGGTGGCCTTGTGCCGCTGCGGCGGCTCGCGGAACAAACCGTATTGCGACGGCACCCACAAGACCAACGGCTTCTCGGGCGACAAGGCAGCCGACCGTGCGCCCGACAAACGCGAGAGCCACGCCGGCGAGGGCGTGACCATCCACGACAACCGCGGCATCTGCGCGCACGCCGGCCGCTGCACCGAAGGGCTCAAGGCGGTCTTCAAGCTTGGCGAGGAGCCCTGGATCGACGCAACGGCAGAGCCCGCGCGCGCGATCGCCACGGCAATCGACCAGTGCCCCTCGGGCGCACTCAGCTACACCATCGGTGACACGGAGCATCGCGACCGGGAGAGCGACTCGATGGTGGTCATCGTGCCGAACGGGCCGTACGCAGTGAGGGGCGGCGCCGATCTCCAGGGCGCGGATTTCGGAGAAGGTGCGTCACGGGAGCACTTCACGCTGTGCCGGTGCGGCAAGAGCAAGAACAAGCCGTTCTGCAGCGGCGCGCACTGGTATCACCATTTCGACGAGCACGCACCGAAGCGCGAGGGGTGACTCCGCCCAGAACCCCCGCGGGCGATCAGCGACCGCGCTCGACCCGGACCTGATCCAGGTAGCGGTGCCGGCCGAGGACCGTCATCCGCGCCGACACTCGGTAGCGACCGTCGGCGGTCTCGGCCACGACCAGCTCCGTCTGCCAGTCGTCCGAGTCATCGGGTCCCCCGTTGAGCGCCTCGCGCAGCACCCGGCCCTGCATCGTCGGTGGGGCGTCGATGCCGAGCAGAAAGAGGAAGGTCGGCGCGAAGTCGACGTTCGCGGACGGCGATGCGATCCGGATTCCGGATTTCACGTCGGGCCCAGCCGCAATTAGCGTGTTGTGAATATCGCGCGGGCTCGAGCTTCCGTGTCCCGCGACCCCAGCCGATGCCACGGTCCCCGCATACCCGAACGCGTTCGCCTCATCGGACCACGCGGGCGAAAACAGTATGTCGGCCGCCCGGGCATGGTTCCACCGGATGTGGTCGAACGACAGCGTGCCCGGCACCTGGCCTTCGCGCGTGAAGATGGCCCCGACCCGTGCCTCATGCTGCAACGCCTCCACGATCGCGACGATAGTGTCGCGGTCGCCGTCGCGCACGTAGATCGCGCCGGCGCCGGCAACGACCCGTGGCGTGCCGTCATCGAGTGTGCCGGCGAACGGGGCCAGCACGGCCTCGAGATCGACGCCACCGGTGTGTGTCGAGAACCCGTGATCCGACGTGACCCAGATGTTGACGTCATCGAACAGACCAGCGGCGCGCAGCTCGTCCTGGATTCTGCCGATCTCGGCATCGACCCCCCGCAGTGACGCATTCGACGTCGGATGCCCGATGCCGTGCGCGTGGGCGCTCGCGTCGGGTTCGCTCAGCCACATGAGCGTCACCGCGGGGTCGACGTGTGGCAGACCTACCTGGAAGAACGCATCGACGACGTATCGATTCCGCGCGTCGTTCGGCGTGTCCGCCGGCGGCACGGCGCCGAGCCGCTCGCGCACCGCGACCTCGAGCGGCGCGGGCAGCGCGTAGTCGTAGTGGATGATCCCGCCGCCAGCGACGCGGTGGTTGAGCAGATACGACGACCCAGTCGAGCCGGCGCTCACGACAAGCGCGCGCGCGCCGGCCGACTGCAGCCGTTCCCCGAGCGTCGGCGCCGTCAGGAGCCCCGTCGACTCCGCTGCTTCAATCCGGCGGAGGTTGTCCTTATCGCTGGTGCTCAGGAAGCGGCTCGGATCGACGCCGGGGAAGAAGACGGAGTTGCCCAGCAGTCCGTGTGCTTCCGGGTAGGCACCTGTCGATACCGACGCGGCGTTGACGCGCGTCACGGTCGGGTAGACGGAGTGGTGGTTCGTGAAGACGGCCCCGCGCTCGCCGAGCGCGTGCAAGTTGGGCATCAGATCGGGGGTGACGTAGTCGGGCCGGAGCCCATCGAGGACGATGAGCAGTTGGCGCTCCGCGACCGGATCAATCGACGTCGGGCGCCCGATCGGAGGCGGCGGATCGATGCCCACACGCATCGTGACACCGCAGGCGATAGTCAGGACGACGGCTGCGCAAACTGGGTACGAGATTCGTATTCGGGTCATCTTTGGATGGGGCTTCGCCCCATGCCCCCGCAGGCGCTTCGCGGGGACCCCGAGAGCCCCACTCCGCGCCCGCGAGGCGCGCGCGTGCGCGCCTTGGCTGTCTCCAGAAGTTGACTCATGTCTCGGAGATCTGATTAGCCCCGACAGCTAGGCCCGTTGACGGGCGGCGGCCTTCGCCACGAACCGTTGCACGACCGCGCGCTGCGCGGTGCCCCAGCGGATCGGACGGGGCACCCCCTTGACGACCTTCACGACGAAGCGGCGGCCCGCCTCGGTTTCGAGACAGTGCCCGAGTAGGAGGTCGAGCGCCAGTTCCCCTCTGACGACCTGTGGGAGATACGTCATCGGCCAGTCGCCGCGGGCGAAGCGCACGGCGACCGCTCGCCGGAGCCGCTCGTTGTGATCCCATTGCCGAAGGATGCGAGGCACACGCGTCTGGAGACGCGACCAGGCGACGGCGCCGAGTCGTTGCTGACGCGCGGCGTCGTAGACCGGCTGGAACGCGAGCACGGCGAGGCTCGCCGCTTCGGCCCCGCGGCGATCGAGCGCGACGGCCAGGAGGAACGCCTTAAAATCGACCGGCTCGGGGGCCAGTGTGGCGGACCGTGTGGCCGCGATCAGCCATGTATCGAGCGGGATGCGGGACACGTCGTCGGAGTCGGGGTCGAGCGCCTCGGCGATCACTGAGAGCGTCGCGGGATGCAAAGCGCCCTCACTGACCACGGGGGCGAGCAGGACGGCCGGCTCGCGGCCGAGCGGCCGGATCCACGCCGGGTCGAGCCGTCGCGGGGCGGGGTCGCTCTCCGCCAGCCAGGCCAGCACGGTCTCGGCCGCGGTCGCACCGAAATGCGAGACGACGTCGTCGGCAAGGTCGATGCAGTTCGCCTCGAGCACCGCGCGCACGATGCCGACGCGCGTGGCATCGTCGATCCGCGCCGGATCGACTGACGTCACCGCGGCCCACAACGCCTGCCGCGCGGCGATCGGGACGGACCAGACACCGGCCTTTGCGGCGAGACCGACGTTGCGCGCCACGGCGCGGCTCAAGAGGTCGCCGCCGGCCCCGGACAGCAGCGGGCCGATCGCGACCTCTCCAAGCGGGTTCAGTCCGATCTCCAGTGCCGCTTGGGTGAGACGCAGGGCTGCGGCGCTCTGCGTCTCGAGCAGACGCGCCGCCCGGTCGGCGACCGCCAAGCTGTCCGCGTCGAACGCGGCCGCCACGCGGGAGATCGCGAGCGCGAGCAGCATGTCCGCTTCCGAGAGACCCGCGGGCCGCGGCTCGGGCGCCGCCACCCCGCCGAAGAGCGCCAGCTTCAAGCGCGCGGCCGCTGCCGGGCTCGGGAACCGGTCGCCGACGACCGCCACGAGACGCGTCGCCCGCCGCACACCGTCGCGTGTCAGTCCCTCGCCCGTCGTCGCGCCGCCCAGTTCGGCCTCGCCCGCGCGCAATTGCGCGTAGACCTCGGCCAGACGCGACAGCCCTGCCCTGTTGTTGCTGGCGTCATCGCCAAACCGCCAGAGGAACGCTCGGAGCGAGCGGTCGTGCGTCTCCGCCATCAAGTCGTCCACCGTCTCGCGCACCCACCCAGTAGATGGCACCGGCGGGGCGCTCCGACCGGCGTCGACCGTCGCGACCTCGTCGGACGGAGCCTGATCGCCGCTCCGCTCGCGCGGCACCAGTTGGAGCGCGAAGGGCGCGTCGTGGAGCCCGACGTCTCCGAGCGCCAACGTACAGAACGTGAAGCGCGCCCGGAGGCTGGGCCATTGCTGGAGCCAGCAGGCGAGCGCGAACGGCTCCGATGCTCCGCGGTCGTCCGTGATCACCCGAACGGCACGCGGCGCGACCGGGTCATACAGACTCGAGACGACCTGCGCGACGACGTCGGTGGAGATCGACGGCGGCATATGCCGCGCGGCCGCAACGCGCTCATCGGGCAACTCGATCGGTGTCGAGTACGGCAGCCAGTCGCCACCGTCGGGCCGCCGGAACAGGCCGACCAGTGGCGCGAGACCGTGGACGTCAGCCAGATCGGTGTCGGCGATCAGCAGCGTATGCGTCCACACTGAGCCGGCACGCGCCACCTCGGTGGCGTTCCACGTGCGAGCCAGCGCGTAGAGCCCGGGTCGCACGGGGTACCCGGACAGGTAGGCGTCGAAGACCACGCCGCCGCCGTGGCCGGAGATGTCGCTGAGCAATGCGAGCGTGTGTTGGTCCTCGGTCGAGAGGGGCGTCGAAGTGGCGAGGAGCCGATGTCCGTCGGCGTAGCCGTGGAGCGTCTGATGGACGATCATCGACGTCTGTCTGCGTCGGGCGCGTTACTGACCCATCAGCCAGCGGATCGGCGCGCTGAGATCATGGGGCTGGCATTCGGGCCCGACGATCATGACCCGCTCCCATGGTTCGACCTTCGCGAGCAGCTCGGCCCGTTGCGCGTCGAGGTCCCCACCTTGCGCGCTGACGCCGAACACGCGGCTCGGGAACCGGTCCTCGTTCGTCCAGAGATACTGATGCAGCAGTGGCAGCGTGTGGGCAAGCCAGTGGTTCGGCGGCAGGTGATGATCGGCCGCGCGGTCCCACGCCGAGACGAGGACGGACACGGGACAGCGCTCGACCTCGAAGGGCGGGCGGCTGAGCGCCTGGAGCATCTCGACGAGCTGGACCTGGGTACCGACGACCTGCGGCTGCCACGCTCGTGCGGTGCCGCCGCCTACACCATCCACCGGCGGGCCCTCGATCACAGGAGCGTTATCGAGCGTCAGCGGGTTGATGAATAGCAGCACCCCAAGCGCCCCTTGCGCGAGCGTGAGATAGTCGCCGCTGGCCCGGCCGAGCTCCCATTGATCGGTGAAGGACTCACCGGACGGATCGGGCACAATCAGCTCGGTGGCGGCGCTCCCGTCGGCCTCGACCAGGCGCATACGAACCACCGCTTCTTGGCCGCGACGCGTCCGTTCAATCGGCTGGCAGCTGCCCCAGGCGTCGCGGATGCGATTGAGATAGCCCTGGTCACCGTGGACCTCGGACAACCGCAGCGCGCCGGGCACCTGCCCGCTTTCGAGGACGTGCCACAGCGCGGCGAGAAAGGTCGTCTTCCCGGCGGCGGGCAACCCGATCACGAGCTGTTTACGGTCCATCGGTCGGCGGCGGGGACGGCTGGGCCGTGTGCGGGCCGGCATCCCCCGACACGGTGCCGACCATGGCCGATGGTGGCCGGAACCGATCGATCTCGCGATGCAGGAGCGGGACAGTGAGCGCAACGGGCCGTTGCGGCCTGAAGCCTGCGTCCTCGACCCACGCGGGCAACAGCTCGGCGAATCCGTACCCCGGCGGCAGTGTGCTGCCGGGTGCCGGCCGCGCGGCCGTCCGGCCGAAGCGCAGCGTGGCGACGCGGTCCCTGAAGTCGTCGCGGAGTCGGTGCGAGAGTCGATCAAGGCTAGCGGTCGCGTCGGCGCGCGTGGTCAGGTCGAGCGCCTCGACCGCGTCCCACTTCATCACCACGACGTCGATCCGGCCGCCGGGACCAATCATGCCAGTATCACACGCGCGGCGTAGAAAGTCGCGCACGGCCGCGGTCACTGCAAACCGGCGTGTCGGATCGGCCAACTGCGCGCCATCGACGCCGAGGACGAGTCGGTCCGCGCGCTTGAGCACGCCCAGCCGCGTCATCGCCTCGGAAGAGTCCTTCGCCTGCTGGAACGACACGCCGTCGATCTCCGTCAGCAGCAGGTCGCGTGACGGTGCCGTCAGATCCGCCCGACGGATGCGGAGGTGCAGCAACACCGGCGGCACGGTCGGCGGCGTCGGTTCCATACCCGGCTGCGCCAGACCCGACGCGACACGCGTGTGGTGGCATCGTCGTTCAAACCCGACGAGGGTCTCGGAGCCGGCAAAGCAGTACTCGCCGAACGCGGGCACGCGCAGAAACCGTTCGTAGAGTCCGGTCAGCAGACTGGTCTTGCCGCAGCCGCTGGGTGCGCCGATCACCACCACCCGCGTCAACCGTGCGGCGGTGATGCGGGCGGCACTCGTCGGGTCGAGGTCGACCGAGCGCGGGAGCTCGACGAACCCACCGGCCGGCCGATCGCCATCAGTCATGCCGTCGGCCGGCCGATCGCCATCAGTCATGCCGTCATGCGCGCGCCGGGATCACGGAGACCAGCAGGTGCTCGTAGTACGACTGGAGCGCCAGATCGATCGGGTCGCGCACGATGCGCGTGCTGATGCCGGTCAATTCCTCGACGGCCTCGACCCACGCGTCCGGCGTGCGGACCTCGCTCGCCCGCTGGGCGGCGATCAAGGTCGGGCACAGGTCCCCATGGAGGGCGACGATGTCACTCGCCGACCAGACCGCGAGCCAGTCACCCGGTGCTTGCTGAATCGCGTCAGCCAGCGTCACTCGCATCCGGGTGCCGGTCCCGGCGCCACGCAGGACGCGATCCAGGATGGCCCGAGCCGAGACGGGACCCGGTGGGACGGTGACGAGCGCGGCGAGCTCCTTCGCCGCGATCAGGGGCGCCGCGCTCGCTTCGATGTCGTCGAACGACCGCTGAAGCTCGCGGCTAAACCCGGAGAACGCCCACCAGAAGATGTCGCACTCCTCGGCGAGCAGCTTCATTCGCTGATTGAGGGCGCCGACCGCGCCGGCGGCGGACTCCCCGAACGCCGAGAGCGCCGCGAGCGCTTCGCGCATCGTTTCACCGGCGGCCGCCGCGTCGATGGTCCCCCGCGGCTGCAGCTCGATCCGGCCCTCGGGGGTGTAGGTCACCATGTAGTGCTTGGTCGCTTTCCCCAGGTCGGGCGCGTTGAGCTCGACCTCGCGCGCCATCGCGCGCAGCGCCGCCGAACGCTCGAGCAGATACTGCCGTGCGCGGTCGACGAAGAAGGGGAATGACTCCATCCGCCGACTCCCGGAGTAGTCGGCGCACACCATCGCCAGCGCGGTGACATCGGCGCGTCTGCTTCCACCCTGCTCGATGATGGCGCCGGCCACCGACCCGGCCAGGAGAGACACCTCGAGGTCGTTGCCGCTCATCGCGAACGCCGCGTCCGCCGCCTTGAACGGCTCGCGGAACGCCTCGTCGAAGCCCTCGCTCCGCGAGGGCAGCCCGTGAAACAGGCGGACGGTGTCGAGGACCGAGCCTGTCGTGGCCGCCTCCGTGAAGCCCTCGATCGCCGTCCACCGCTTCGTCAGCAGATCCGTGCTCGGCTCGACCCCCGCGGCGCGATACCAGTCCGCGAAACTCTTGTGCATCGGGCCGCAGTATAGCAGCGGGCGGGGCACGGTCCGGTCGTCCACACACGCGCCGCCGCGACGACCCGACCGTTCTATAATCGGGCTCTCCATCGACCCGCAGACCAATGCGTATCCTTGCCCTCGCCGCGCTCGTCGCGTCCCTTCCCGTGGTCGCGGCCGCCCAGCCGAGCGTCCCCGAGGGCGACTGGCCGTCGTTCCGCGGGCGACACGCGAGCGGCGTCGCCGACGGACAGCACTTGCCGGACACCTGGGACGTTGAGGGCGGCGACAACGTCCTCTGGACGACGGCCATCCCGGGTCTTGGGCACTCGAGCCCGGTGGTCTGGAGGACCCGCGTATTCGTCACGTCCGCAATCAGCGGCGACCCGGATGCGTCCGTCAAGCCCGGGCTGTACGGCGCGGGAACGTCGTCAACGGACCGCACGTCCCACCGCTGGTCGGTGTACGCGCTCGACACCCGGACGGGCGACCTTGTCTGGGAAGCGCTCGCGGCCGAGGCGGTGCCTATCGACAGACGACACCTCAAAAACACCTACGCGAGCTCGACCCCGGTGACCGACGGGCTACGTGGTGGCGTTCTTTGGCTCACAAGGGCTCCACGCCTTCGACATGGATGGGACGCTCGCGTGGTCGAAGGACCTGGGGCGACTCGACACGGGCGCGTATGACGTGCCGGCGTATGAGTGGGGCACGGCGAGCTCGCCGATCATCTTCGATGACCTCGTCATCGTGCAGTGCGACACGCAAGGCGACTCGTTCCTGATCGCGGTCGACATCCGTTCGGGCGACACGGTCTGGCGAGCCACACGCGACGAGCTGCCGTCGTGGGGGACGCCGACCGTCTACGAGAGCGACACGCGCGTCGAGCTGGTCACGAACGGGTCCAACGGCATCCGGGGCTATGACCCGCACACCGGCAGCGAGCTGTGGCGACTGGGCGGGAGCTCCAAAATCACCGCGCCGACCCCGGTGGTCGCCGACAATCTCATCGTCGTCGCGAGCGGACGCGCGCCGGAGGCGCCGATCTTCGCCATTCGACCGGGTGCCACCGGCGACATCACGCTCGGGCGCGGGCAGCAGTCAAACGCGTTCGTCGCGTGGCATCGTGTCCGCCGCGGCCCCTACATGCCGACACCGCTCGTCTACCGCGACGTCCTCTATAGCCTGAACAACCCGGGCATCTTCGATGCGTATGAGGTCGAGAGCGGCGAGGAGATCTACCGGCGTCGGATCCCGCACGCGGGCCTTGGCTTCAGCGCCTCGCCGGTGGCGGCCGACGGAAAGATCTATCTCGCCAGTGAGGACGGCGCCATCTTCGTCATCCGCGCCGGTCCTCGGTTCGCGCTGGTCGCGACGAACGACATGGGCGAGCCGCTCCTGGCCACACCCGCGCTCGCCGGCGGAGCCATGTATGTGCGTGGATCCCGGCATCTGTTCGCTATAGGTCG
Source organism: Vicinamibacterales bacterium (assembly GCA_965197395.1). Lineage (GTDB taxonomy): Bacteria > Acidobacteriota > Vicinamibacteria > Vicinamibacterales > UBA8438 > CAZYFH01. The sequence goes on from OZ240205.1 coordinate 1,256,541, forward strand.
ACACTGATTCCGCGAGAAAGCGATGCCCACGACGACGATTCACGTGACACCGGTGTCGCCGGTCATCGGAGCCGAGATCTCCGGTGTGGACCTGCGCGAGCCACTCGACGACGAGGCACTGGCCGAGATCGAGGCGGCCTGGAACGCGCACCTGGTGCTGTTCTTTCGCGACCAGGATCTGACGCTGGACCAGCACAAGTCCGTCGGACGTCGTTTTGGCGAGCTGCACATCCACCCCGCCGCGCCGAAGGACGCCGAGCACCCGGAGATCTTGGTCGTGCATGGCGATAACACGGTCAAATTCGTGGCCGGCAGCCTCTGGCATTCCGATGTCTCGTGCGACGCCGACCCGCCCATGGGCAGCATGCTGCGTATCGAGCAGGTGCCGTCATCGGGCGGCGACACGCTGTTCGCGAGCATGTACGCCGCGTTCGAGGCGTTGTCGGACCGCATACAGCAGCTCCTCGTCGGGCTGACGGCGGTGCACGAGGGCGAGCAGTACTACCGGGGCCGATACGGCAAGGGCACCCTCCGCGACAGCGACTACCCATCGGCGGAGCATCCGGTCATACGGACGCATCCGGTCACCGGGCGGCAAGCGCTCTACGTCAATGAAGGATTCACCACGCGGATCAAAGAGCTGTCGCCGGGCGAGAGCGAGGCGCTCCTCGGGTTTTTGTTCCGGCACTGCGCGAAGCCGGAGTTCCACTGCCGCTTCCAGTGGCGCAAGAACTCCATCGCGTTCTGGGACAACCGGTGCGCGCAGCACCTGGCCATCTGGGACTACTACCCCGAAACCCGGCACGGGTACCGCGTGACGATCAAGGGCGACCGCCCGTTCTACCGAGGTTGACTTAGACGGGGTTCGCCCCGAACCCCGCGCCGTGCTCGCCATTCGCAGTTTGGGCGACGCGGGTCTGGCCCGCAGGCGCACTAGGAACCACGCAACAGGTTGACGCCGAGGATCGACGCCGTCACGCAGAGCGCGGCGGCCACCGTCATCACGACGCCCACCTTCGCCATGTCACGAATCGAGAAGTAGCCGGCCGAGTAAGGCAGAACGTTCGTCGGGCTCTCGGTGACGAGAATAAACGCCAGCGACGACGTGAACGCGGCGGGTGCGGCGATGGTCCAGACATCGAGCTCCAGTCCCTGGGCAAGCGCGATGAGGATGGGCATGATGATCGTGCCCGTGACCGTGTTGCTCGAGAAGAGCAAGTGAAGTGAGGCGACCACGACCACGATGACGAACGGTTGCGCGGCCGTCGGCACGTCACCCAGGCGTCCGAGGAGCACCTGCGCCAGCCAGCTCGCCGCGCCGGTCTCGAACACCATCACCCCGAGTGACAGCCCCGCGACGATCAGGATCACGCCGCCCCAGTCCATGTCCTGCTGGGCCTCCTTCCAGGTTTGCACCTCGAGACCGGGCAGAAACAGCAGCAGCCCGCCGAGCAGGGCGACAGCCTGAATCGGCGGATCGATGCGCCCCCCGGTGAGCTCGGCCAGCAACGGTGTGGCCAGCCACGTGCCGATCGTGAAGCCGAAGACGATCAGGGTCCAGATCTCAAGCCGGCTCGGGCGGCCGAGCGCGCGCGCACGGCGCGCGATGTCGTCGCTCGAGAGCGGCAACCGCGCCAGCTCGGGCGGAAACGCCCACAGCAGAATCCGCCAGCCGAGCGGGATCATCAGGAGTGCCGCCGGCACGCCGTACGCCATCCATCGGAGGAACGAGATCTCCAGGCCCGCAAGCTCCCTGAGGTATCCGACCGCCGCGAGGTTGGCGCCGGTACCCGCCGGCGTCGCGATGCCGCCGATCAGCGGACCAAACGCGCAGGCGATCATCAACGCGCGCCCGAAGTTGCTCTCTCGCGGCTTCAGACCAGCGTCACGCAGCACGCCGACGCCGAGCGGCAGCAGCAAGGCGGCCACGGCCATGTCGGTGATCCACATTGACAGCAGCGCCCCGACCAACAGGAATCCGAGAAGGACGCGGTCCGTGCGGGTCCCCACGGCCCGTAGCACCTGGAGCACCAGTCGGCTCCCGAGCCCCGAGCGGGTGAAGCCCGTGGAGAGAAACAGCACGCCGATAAAGAAGGTGATTAGCGGGTTCCCGAAGCCTGCGCGAACGACCGTCGCGTAGTCGGCGATCCCCAGCACCGGGATCAGCACCAGGACGAAGAGCGCCGTGACGGCGAAGGGGATCGCCTCGGTGACCCACAAGGCGATTGCGAACGTCAGGATCGCCAGACACGCTTTGCCGTCGATGGTCAGCGCGACGACATCACCGCCCCGCACGATGGCCGACGGGACAGGCAACGCATGCACAACCAACATCAACCCCACCGCCAGGAGCATGACGAGCGCCCCTCTGCGGGCTTTGATCGAGCTTGGGTCGCGATTGACCGGCATTGGTGAGTCGAGATCCTATCGCAGCGCCACGTACACGTCCGGCGCAAGACTGCCGGGCTTTGTCAGCATCATATAGTTGACCGACCAACTACACGTTTTTTGCTCAGTGTTCTTGGACGCGATTGACCTCAGTATAATCGCGGTGGAACATTCGTGTCGTGGCGGCGAAGCATCAGCGACTGGATCCCACCTCGCAAGCCGGTCTTGGAACCTTCGGCGGTGTGTTTACACCGAGCGTCCTCACGATCCTCGGCCTCATCCTCTTTCTTCGACTCGGATACGTCGTCGGGACCAGCGGACTTGTCCGCGCCCTCCTCATGCTGTGCCTGGCGACGCTCATATCGGTGCTCACCAGCCTCTCGCTCTCGGCAATCGTCACAAATCGGAAAGTGCGCGGCGGCGGCGACTACTACTTGATCTCGCGCAGCCTCGGGGTCGAGTACGGCGGAGCGATCGGTCTGATTCTCTATGTCGCCCAGGCGATCTCGGTGGCGTTTTACTGCGTCGGCTTCGGCGAAGGGGTGGCGTCGCTCCTCGGCGGCGGGGAGCGGGTGGTGCAGCTCTCTGCCGCGGGTGCGGCGATTGGGCTCTTCGCGCTCGCCTATCTCGGCGCCGACCTCGCCACCCGGTTCCAGTTCGTCATCATGGCGATTCTCGCGGCCGCCCTCGTGTCGTTTTTCGCCGGCGCGCGCGCTCAATGGGACCCGGCACTGCTCGACCAAGCGTGGTCAGCCGGCGGTGGCGCGCTGCCGTTCTGGACCGTCTTCGCCATCTTCTTCCCGGCCGTGACCGGTTTCACGCAAGGCGTCAGCATGTCCGGCGATCTCGCCGATCCGGCGCGCAGCCTGCCGCTGGGGACCTTTCTCGCCGTCGGGCTCTCGACCGTGGTGTACGCGGCGGCCATCTTCGCGCTGGCCGGGGCACTGCCCCTGGACGGGATGCGGGACGACTACAACGCGATGAAACGTGTCGCCGGCGTGGCCTGGCTCGTGGACGCCGGTGTGCTGGCCGCGACACTCTCGTCGGCCCTCGCGTCGTTTCTCGGTGCACCGCGGATCCTCCAGGCGCTGGCCACCGACAAGTTGTTCGCGTGGCTGACGCCGCTCGGTGTGGGCGCCGGCCCCCGCGGCAATCCTCGCCGCGCCGTCCTGCTCACCGGTCTGATCGCCCTGGCCGTCATCGCGGTCGGCAACCTGAACGGCATTGCCGCGGTCGTGTCGATGTTCTTCCTCGTCTCCTACGGGCTGCTGAACTACGCGACCTATGTCGAGGCGGTCGCCGCCTCGCCGTCGTTCCGCCCTCGGTTCCGGTTCTTTCACGCCCGCGCCAGTCTCGCCGGCACGGCGCTGTGCGGCCTCGTCATGCTGATGATCGACCCGATGGCCAGCTTCGTCGCGGTCGGCATCCTCGGGGCGGTGTACTACTACCTGCAGTGGACCGCGGTTCCCGTGCGCTGGCACGACAGCCGCCGGGCCTACCGTTATCGTCGAGTCAAGGACGGCTTGCGTGAGCTGTCGCGCGAGCCGGAGCGGCCCGCAGACTGGCAACCCCACATTCTGGCGTTCACCGAGGCGCCGACGCGACGCGAGCGTGTCCTGCGCGTATCGGGCTGGCTTGGGGGCGGCTCCGGCATGATCACCGCGGTCCAGCTCATCGACGGCGACGGCGCGTCGCCAGCGGTGCGTCGGCAGTGCGCGGATGCCGAAGCGGCGTTGCAAGCCGAGCTGGACCGGCATCATCTCGATGCCTTTCCGCTCGTGGTGGCCGCGCCGGACATCCGCGTCGGCGCCACGACGCTCCTCCAGTCGTGGGGCGTCGGGCCGATTCGCGCCAACACGGTACTGCTCAACTGGCTCGACGGCCGCGCGTCCGCGACCGCGCCGACTCTCTCCCTGTGGTACGCACGGTTGCTGGCGCGCGCGGCTCGGGTCGGCCAGCACGTCGTCGTGCTCGATGCCAAGGACCCGGAATGGGTCGCGCTCGAGCGGCTCGAGCCGCATGAGCGGACCATCGACGTCTGGTGGTTCGAGGACGATTCTTCACGTCTCGCGTTGTTGTTCGCCTATCTGATGACCCGCACCGAGGAATGGGACGAGGCCACGCTCCGTGTGCTCGCGCCGGTCGCCCCTGACGCCGCGCAGAAGGTCGAGGCGAGCCTGCGGCGCCGACTCGACGAGCTGCGGATCGACGCCGAGATCACAGTCGTCCGCGAGACGGAGCCTGATGCCCATCGGCGATCGACCGGCGCTGCCGCGGTGTTCATACCGCTGCGTCTCGAGGGGATGCGCTTGCTGCATCCGACCGGGCAACCGATGGAAGCGCTGCTCGACTCGCTCCCGATCGTCGCCATGGTGGCGGCATGCGGGGACGTGCAGTTGCGCGAGGAAGACGACGACGCCAAGGGTGACGCGGCGGCCGAGCGCCCCGACGCCTGACGGTGGCGCTCACATGCGGCTGTTAAGCTGTTTCTGACGGGTCCGCTGCCGCGCGGTACCCGCCCCCCAGATGACGAGCCGAACGACGCGGGTCACGCCCATCGGCGACGCCACCCCGGCGACGGGCTGACAATGTCCGCATCCTGGACAGGGCGGACTACACGCCGAGGGTCGAGGCCTATCTGAACCACAATTGCCAACGCAACGTCTATCCGGTGCTCACCCCGCTGGCGTTCGACCCAGGGCGCCCGTTTCCGTTCATTTCCATCTCAGCATGAACCTCGCGGTCGTCGTCGAGCACAACGGGCGCACCCGATTCGCCCGCGTCAAGCTGCCAGACGTCCTGTCACGCTTCGTGCCGATCCCGAGCGAGGTCGTGGACCAGCCGGGTGATTCGTTCGCGTTTCTCGAAGACATCGTCACGCTCAACATCGGCACCCTGTTTCCGGGCGCCACCGTCCGCGGCGCGCACCTCTTCCGGATCGTCCGCGACACCGACATGGTGATTCAGGAGGACGAGGTGCGGGTGCTGTATGGGGCGTCCCAGGCCGGCGTGTCGATCGACATGATCGTGCGCGGCGTCTGCTGCTTGCGCCCTGGCATTCCAGGCGTCAGCGACAACATCCGCGTCCGATCCGTCGTCGGACGTTTCCTCGAACACTCCCGCCTCTATTACTTCGAGCACGACGGCCACCCGGATGTCCTGATTGGCAGCGCCGATCTGATGGAACGTAACCTCGACCGGCGGGTCGAGGCGCTCTGCTACGTCCGCGACGCCGACCTGCGCATCCATCTTCGGGAAGTCGTGCTCGAGACGCTGCTGGCGGACACCGACCGTGCGATGGAGCTCCAGACCGACGGGACCTATCTACCGGCCGTCCATGCCGGCAGCGAGCCAGTCAACGCCCAGGAAGCGTTCCTGGGGTGGTATACGGAGCGGTCCGACGACAGCCAAGGCGCGCACGGCGCGCCTCGCGGGCGCGGAGTGGGGCACTCGGGGTCCCCGCGGAGCACCCGCGGGGGTTCGGGACGAAGCCCCGACTAAGTACCGACCAGGGCGCCGATCACCGCGAGCAGGACGGCAACCTGGACGCTGAGCGTCCAGAGGAATTGTCGCGACAGCTTCTGGTCCAGGGTGCCGAATTTTTGATCGACGGTCTCGAACCGCTTCACCCGCTGCCATCGACCGCTGCGCGAGGCGTGGCGTTTTCTTCCGCTTCGATCGTCCGAGGCGCGCCGCGGCGACGTCAGTCGCACCGGTATAATCCGGCGATCCAGACTAGACTCGCAGGCGCTGCACCCCAGATCGGACACGACTACCGCATGGATGTTGAGCAGGAACTGCGACGGCGGCTGCGCGCACAGCCAGACGTGCTGTTCGCGTTCCTCTTTGGATCGCGGACTGGGGCAGGCGCGCGGCCCGATTCGGACTGGGACGTGGCGATCTATGCGAGCCCGACGATGACCGACGGCCAGCGATTCGACCTGCGGCGCGCACTCGAGGCCGATCTCGGGGATCTCGGACAGACGGACATAACGATGCTGAACGATGCGCCACCGCTCCTGGCGCAGCGTGCGCTCCAGGGCGAACGCGTCGTGATCCGGGACAAGGCGGCCTACGTCCGCTTCTTCGTCCGCGCCGCGGCGCTCGCCGGCGACGAGCGTTTCTGGGCCGGGCTTCACATGAGCCAGCGGGCGCGCCGGCTCGCGGAGAACAAGTTTGGTCGACCGTGAGGTGTTCGACCGGCGCATGGCCGCGCTGGAAGAACTGCTCCGGCGCCTTCGGGGGCTCGGTGCACGGGACCGAGCAGCGTTCGCCGGCGATGCGATGCTCCAGGCCTCGGCTGAGCGCTGGCTGCATCTCGCCGCCGAGAGCGCCCTGGACCTCGCGCACCACCTGATCGCCGACCGCGGCTGGAAGACCCCGTCGAGCTATCGCGAGGCCTTCCAGGTGCTTGCTCAAGAAGGTGTCCTGCTACCGGAGCTGGCTCGGCAGATGGAAGCGTGGGCCGGACTTCGGAACGTGCTCGTCCACGTCTACCTGGAGGTGGACCACGACCGGCTCTTCGAGATCCTCCAGCGCGATCTGGATCAACTGCAGGCGTACGCGGCGGCGGTGTCGGAGGCTGTTGCCGCGGGAGACGACTCGCCCTAGCAGCCCGTGGCAGAAGGGCTAATTCGTAACTTGAGGATCGAGTGCTCGTATTCACCGGTCGCGACGCCGTTGTCCGCCGACACGAACGGATTGTGGAGTGTCAGGGCCCAGGAAGGTCTTACACGGTCCCATAGCTCGACCAGGAGGCCGATCAGCGCGGTACGGACGGCCGCCGCACGGCCTTGCAGGCTGCGCGGCGTGCCGACGCCCGTCAGCTGCCGCATGAGCAGCCCGAGATTGAAGCCGCAGACCTGGACGAGCACACGCTTCAGGATGTTGGGATGGTGCCGCAGATGCACCCGGCGCAGCCGCCCGGTCTCGTAGAGATGCGCGTTGGGCCGTTCGAGCAACTCGCCGCGCTGGCGCAGCAATCGTTGCCCACGATCGCCCCGAATCCGCCGGCGGTTGGCATAGACCGCCGGCTGGGCCGCCGCCTTCCCTGTCCACTTGCGTCGTCCCCTATCCGGCTCCGACACGTAACTGCGGATACCCAGCTCCCGGAACGCGACCATGGTCTCGTTACTGTGATACCCCTTGTCGCCGACGACCTCGACAATGCCCGCCCCGGCCGGCAGGACCATCTCGACGTGGTCGGCCGCGGTGATGAGCGTCTCGACCATCGTGGTCGTGTCCCCGTCGTCCGCGTCCTGCACCGTCACGCCGACGATGGCCCCGGTCTCCAGATCGACGGCGTGCTCGGCGGTGTGCGCCAAATGCGTCCGGCCGTCCTTCATCTTCGTGATCTTCGCGTCGGGATCGTGCGGATGCGTCCAGTCGTCGTTGGACCCTTTCTTCGTGCGCTTCCGGTCGAACCGCGCCAGCTCCGCTCGGGTCGGGGTGGGGATGCCCGACGCCTCCGCGAGCCGGGTCAACCACGCCTCATAGGCTTCGCCCGTGTCCCGGCGCACGATGGTCCGCATCGCGGCGTTCGCTTCAAGCGTCGTCGCGTCGATCCCAATCGTCTGCCCCTGTACCAAGTCGGCGTCCGCCAGCCGCTGCAAGACCCACGTGAAGACTGCCTGGTGCGTCTCGACGTCAATCAGCCGGCGCGTGCGCGACAGCGTCGAATGGTCCGGCGGCGCCTCGTGCAGCGCGAAGTCCAGGAAGTGCCGGACACTCAGCGAGTCCGCCGCACGCCACGCGATCGCGCGCTCCGAGTCCAGTCCCTCGAAGTAGCCGAGCAGCAACAACCGAAAGTAGCGACCCGGTGCCAGACTCGGGCGACCCACATCGTCGGCATAGAATTTCGCGCACTCCCCCTCGGCGAAGGCGTCGAACCCCGCCTCGTCGAGCACGCGATTCAGCCGCTCATAAAAGGGATGCCCGGCGCTCTGCGGGAGATCCGCCGTCGCGACCCACATGGACGTCTGGCGGTTGCGTTTTCGTTTCTTACCCATCGCCATAGGCCGAGTATAGAGACCGAGATCGGTTCTGGCGATCGATCTAATTCAGGGACTTTCACCACGGGCTGCTAGCCTACTAGTACCGGTAGTGCTCGGCCTTGTAGGGCCCGTCCACCGGCACGCCGAGATAGTCGGCCTGCTCCTTGGTGAGCTCGGTCAGCTTCACACCGAGCGCGTCGAGATGGAGTCTGGCCACTTTCTCATCGAGCTGCTTCGGCAGCATGTAGACCTTCTTTTCGTACTCGCCGGTATTGTTGTGGAGCGCGAGCTGCGCCAGCACCTGATTGGTAAACGACGCCGACATGACGAAGCTCGGGTGACCGGTCGCGCATCCGAGGTTGAGCAGGCGGCCCTCGGCCAGCACCATCACGCTGTGCCCGTCCGGGAACCGCCACTCGTCGTATTGCGGCTTGATGCCGATGCGCTGGATGCCGGGCACCGCTTTCAACCCGGCCATGTCGATCTCGTTGTCGAAGTGGCCGATGTTGCCGACGATCGCCTTGTCCTTCATCCGCCCCATCTGTTGGGCGCTGATGATGTCGCGGTTGCCGGTGGTGGTGATGAACAGATCGGCTCGGGGGAGCATTGTCTCGAGCGTGTTGACTTCATAGCCTTCCATCGCGGCCTGGAGCGCGCAGATCGGGTCGATCTCCGTCACCACGACGCGGCACCCCTGACCCCGTAGCGACTGGGCGCACCCCTTCCCGACCTCGCCAAAGCCGCAGACGACGGCGACCTTCCCGCCCAGCATGACGTCGGTCGCGCGGGCGAGGCCGTCGGGCAGCGAGTGGCGGCAGCCGTAGATGTTGTCGAACTTGCTCTTCGTGACGGAGTCGTTGACGTTGATGGCGGGGAACAGCAGTGTCCCGTCGCGCATCATCTCGTAGAGCCGGTGGACACCGGTGGTGGTCTCCTCGCTGACGCCGCGAATGGCCTGGCTGATGCGCCGCCACTGGTGGTCGTCATGACGCTTGACCTCGCGCAGCTGATCGAGGATGACCCCCCACTCCTCGGGGTCGGCGGCCGCATCAAATGCCGGGATCTCGCCCGCCACCTCGAACTCGTAGCCCCTGTGGACGAACAGCGTCGCGTCGCCCCCATCGTCGACGATGAGGTCCGGGCCGCCGCCGTCCGGCCAGACCAACGCCTCGTTCGTGCACCACCAGTATTCCGCCAGGGTCTCGCCCTTCCATGCATACACGGGCACCCCGCGTGGCCGCTCGGCCGTTCCGCCGGAACCGGAACGTCCGACGGCAACCGCGGCGGCCGCATGATCCTGCGTCGAGAAGATGTTGCACGACACCCAACGCACGTCCGCGCCGAGATCGGTCAATGTCTCGATGAGGACCGCCGTTTGCACGGTCATGTGGAGGCTCCCCATCACCTTGGCGCCGGCGAGCGGCTGCTGGCCCGCGTACTCGGTGCGCAGCGCCATGAGCCCCGGCATCTCCTGCTCGGCGAGCCGAATCTCGTTGCGACCAAACTCTGCGAGGCCCAGGTCGGCCACCTTGTAGGGCGCGCGGCCGGCGTTAGCCGCCTCGTCGAACGCGTGGACCGTCTCAGCAACCGGTGTGGCCATCGGCGATCTCCTCAGACAAAGACGAGAAACTGGGGGACGCGCGCCACCGAGGCGCACCGACTCATCATTCTACCGTGCCCGTCCAAACCACAGCGTGACGCGGAGCCCCGGGAAGTGGTCCCCCAGCTCGAGCCGAGCCTCGTGATGTTTCGCGACCGCCGCCACGAGGCTGAGGCCAAGGCCGGCACCCGGCTTGCTCCGACTCGAGTCGAGCCGATAGAAGCGCTCGAGGACCCGCTCGCGCTCCGCCTCGGGGATACCCGGGCCATCATCGGCCACGGTGAGCCCGATGCCGTCCGCCTGCGGCGAGGTGCTGAGCGTGACGCGCCCGCCGGACGGCACGTGCTTCAGAGCGTTGTCGACGAGATTGGCGACCGCCTGGAATAGCAGGTCGCGATCGCCGACGACCTCGAGCCCGGGCTCGGGGTCGACGCGCAAGCCGAGTCCGGCTTCGTCCAGCAGGGGGGCGTAGAGCTCGGCGACATCGTCGACCAGGCCTGCCAGATCGACCCGCGCGAACCCCTGCCGACGACGACCCGACTCGATGCGTGCGATGCGCAGCAGCGCGTTGAAGGTGGCCAAGAGGCCGTCGGCCTCGACTACTGCCTGTTCAGCGGTGTCGCGCCGCTCGGCCGCCTCGCCCTGCCGGAGCAGCTCGAGCCGGTTGCGCAGCCGCGCCAACGGCGTCCGCAGGTCGTGTGCGATGTTGTCGGACACCCGGCGCACGGCATCGACCTGCGCCTCCAGCTCCTCCAGCATGCGGTTGAGGTTGTCGGCCAGCTGCTCGATGTCGTCACCGGTCGGGTCGTCGGGAATGCGTCGGGTCAGGTCACCCGCCATCACGTCGCCAATGGCGGCGTTGATGACGCCGACGCGCCTGATGCGCCCGCGCGCGACGAGGGTGCCGCCGGCCAGCGCGAGCACCACGGTGAAGACCAGGCCCCAGGCGATCGTGCGCACGATCGTGGCCCGGGCCAGTTCGAGCTCGTACATGTCACGCCCGGCGAGCAGGTGAAACCCGCCCAGAAGCCGAAACGGCTTCGCACGCGCCCAGTGCACGGGTTCTCCCTGTCGCGTGTCGAGCCGAAAGTCGAGCCAGCCGTCCACATCGGCGTCGACCTGAGGCCACGCGCTCAGGTTCCCGACGCGCGGTCTGTAGCCTGCGTCGGCGACCAGGTACAACGATGACCCGGAGGGTTGACGCGACAGGCGATCCTCGATGAGGGACGTCAGCCCTCGGAGACCGGCCAGTTCGTACCGCTCCGCCAGCCCCGCGATCTCCGCCTCGATGGTTTCGTCGGCCTGGCGCAACATGTATCCGGCCGTCGACCAGTAGATGAAGGACAGCAGGAGCAGGGCCGAGACGGCGAACAGCGCCGCATAGGCCACGGCCAGGCGGAAGGGCGAGCTACGAAAGAGACTCGCTTGCACGGAGGACGTATCCGGCGCCTCGCACGGTGTGGATGAGAGGCGCGTCGAAGCCACGGTCGATCTTGCGGCGCAGTCGGCTGACGTGCACGTCGATCACGTTGGTCTGTGGGTCGAAGTGGTAGTCCCACACCTGTTCCAGCAGCATCGTGCGGGTGACGACCTGGCCGTGGTGACGCATGAGGTATTCGAGCAGCCGGAACTCCCGCGGCTGCAGCTCGATCGCCTGACCGGCACGCCGGACCTCGCGGGTGAGCAGGTCCATCTCGAGATCGCCGACCTGCAGGTGGGTCTGGGCGGCCTCGCCCTCGGCGCGACGCACCAGGGCATCGAGCCGGGCGACCAGCTCCGAGAAGGCGAACGGCTTGACGAGATAGTCGTCGCCGCCCCGCTGCAACCCCTCCACGCGATCGTCCACCTCGCCGAGCGCGCTGAGAATCAGGACGGGCGTCCGCTGATTGGATTTGCGAAACGTCTCGATGATTGACAGGCCGTCGAGCCCCGGGAGCATCCGGTCGACGACCATCACGTCGAACGACCGGTCCAGTGCGAGAAACAGCCCGTCCTTGCCGTCACCAGTCGCGTCGACGACGTGCCCGGTCTGGCTCAGGCCGCGGACGAGGTAGTCGCGGGTTTCTCGGTCGTCCTCGATGACGAGGATGCGCATGGCTCCCTCGCTAGTGTACCGAACGAGAGTCGCGACTGAACGCGGGGTCACGGCCGCAACCCACGTGCACGGCGTGCGCCGGTCCCGACACCGCCCACCGCGCCGGCCGCCCACATCCCTCCAGAAACCGCTACGCCTCGTGCACCGTAGTGCCGCGTTCAGCGGCGGCGTTGCTTCGGCTTCGGACGGTTTCTTGCGGGTGTGGGCAACCAGCGCGCCCATCCGCGGGCTCTTAGGCAGGAGGCACAACCGCAACCTCGCCGGGACTGCTCGCCAGCCGCACATCCACCGTCATGCGGTTGTCGCCGCGCACGAGCTCCATGGCAATGTCCCGATCGGGGCCTGCAGCCGCGACACCGCGCGTCAGGTCCTTGATGCCGGCCACCGGCTGCCCGTCGAAGGCGACGATCACGTCGCCCGCCACGAGGCCCGCCTCGGTAGCCGGACTGCCGTGGACGACGCTCGCCACCAGGGCACCGCTCGCTGTCTCGAGACCGAGTCCGGCCGCGAGCTCCTCGTCCATCTGCTGGATCTGCACGCCGAGCCAGCCGCGTGCGACACGCCCGTTCTCACGTAGCTGCGCGACGATGGGCGCCGCCTGCGAGGCGGGAATGGCGAAGCCGATGCCCACGTTGCCGCCATTCGGCGAGTAGATCGCCGTGTTGACGCCGATGACCTTGCCGGTCGTATCGAACAACGGACCCCCGGAATTGCCGTGGTTGATGGGGGCGTCGATCTGGAGGAAGTCGTCGAACGGACCGGACTTGATGTCGCGCCCACGCGCCGAGACGATCCCGGTCGTCGCGGTCCCACCCAGCCCAAAGGGGTTACCGATGGCGATCACCCAATCACCGGTGCGGGTGTCGTCGGAGTCCCCGAAGGCGGCAAACGGCAGCGCGTCGTCGGATCGCACCTCGAGCAGCGCCAGGTCCGTCTTGGGATCCCGACCGACCAGCTCGGCCGGCAGTCGGGTGCCGTCGTTCAGGGTCACGATGATCTCGTCGGCCCCGTCGATGACGTGGTTGTTGGTCACGACCAGGCCCGCGGGGTCGACGATGAACCCGGAGCCCATCGCGCGCGCTCGGGGCATGCCGGTCTGGGTAGGTGAGAACGACTGCCGACGGAAAAACCGCCGGAAGAACTCCTCGAACGAGGGGTCCCCGCGGAACGGCCCGTCGGCGCGCGGACCGGCGAAGCGACGATCAGCCATCGTCGTGGAGATGTTGACCACCGCCGGTTTCACCGCCTCGATGACATCGGCGAAGCTCGCCGGGACCGACGACGCGACCACTGTTTCATCGCCTGGCGCCGCGGCCGAGGCGCCAGGCGAAGGGAGGAACTCCCACCGACCCAATGCCGCAACCATGACCAGAGCAACCGCGACGACGCTCACGCGCAACGGAAGACGTGTGGATCTCATGACGTCATACCTCCTTGTCCTTCGATCACGGTAGCCCGCGAAGGATGACGGGGCCGTTGCCCGAACATGAAGGATTCGTCATGTAGTCACGCATCTGCGCCGCGTCCCGGGTGATTGCCGTCGAGCGTGTCATGACGTATCCTGACATGTCAGGATCACCACCATGGCGACCGTAAAGATCAGCTCCAAGATAGACGAGGCAGCTTGGAACGAGCTGCGTGCGCTCGCGGCCGAGTCGCACCAACACATCTCCGGAGTGCTCACCGAGGCCGTTCGCGAATACCTGCGGAAACGGCGCGTGAGACCCATCGTCCTCGATCACCTCGAGGCGTCGATCACGAAGAACGAGAAGCTAGGTCGACTGCTTGCCGAGTGACCGCGTCCTTTTCCTAACAGTCGACGAGGTGCTCGCGATTCATCAGCGCTTGATCGACGCGTTTGGCGGCCCGCCCGGGGTGCAGGATCTCGGCCTCCTCGAAAGCGCCCTGTTCCGCCCCCGCACCGGCTACGACGACGACCTGCCGGCGATGGCCGCAGCCCAGTTCGAATCGCTATTGATGAACCATCCCTTCATCGATGGCAACAAGCGCGTCGCTTTCTTCGCGACCGACGTCTTCCTCCGCTTGAACGGGTACGAACTGGCAGTGGACGCGGACGAGGCGCATCGCTTTCTCATCGGTCTTCTTGAACGGGGTGAGGCCGACTACGAGCACCTCGTGCCGTGGATCCGGGAGCACCTACTCGGGCGAATGGGACAGAACGGCTAGTCGACCGAGCGGAGTCTTGAGCCGAGAGAACTACCGCCGGCGGGGACCTGACGGGCGACCGCCACTCCGGCGCGGGCGCCCCGGCCGGTCAGGCCGGTCGGACCTGCGTGGGGCGGGGGGCCTGCCCATGGCCGGGGCGGGTGCGTCACCCGACGGCACCGGCAGGGCGTGCAGCGTCTGCTGGTAGTAGTCGTCGAGCAGCATGGCGATGAGCGCGGACTCGTCTTCGTTGTCGGCGAGCGTGCGCGCGAGCGCCACGAATCGCGCGCTCCGCTCGGTCTTGAGCTTGTCACGCTCGCGCAACCGGGCCTCGAGCAGCGTCGTCACGCGCTCGCTGACGATCGCCGATACGTCGGCGTCTGTCGGCGCGGGCCGCTTGTGGAACTCGACGCCGTAGCGTTTGGCGATCTGGTCTATCTCGAGCGTTTCCGCCTCGGTCACCAGCGAGAGCGCGATTCCCTCGGCCCCGGCCCGTCCCGTGCGACCGGCGCGATGGATGTAGTCCTCGGCATCCTCCGGCGGCTCGTACTGGATGACGTGCGACAGCTCGGGAATGTCGAGCCCCCGCGAGGCAACGTCGGTCGCCACCAGAAAGCGCAGCTTCCCGTCGCGTACGCGCTTGAGGATCTGCTCGCGGTCGCTCTGCGATCGGTCGGCGCTCAGCTCGTCGGCGTCATAGCCGAACCGCTGCAGCACGACCGTCACGTAATGCACGTTCGCCTTGGTGTTGCAGAAGATGAACGCCGACGCCGGGTTCTCCACCTCAATGATGCGCACCAACGCCCGATCCTTCTCCATCGCCGGCACGATGTAGAAGATGTGCTCGGTATCGGTGACGTGGACGTGGTCGCGGCTGAGCGTCAGGAACTGGGGCTCGGCGATGAACTCCCGTGCGGTGCGCATGACCGAGTCCGGGAAGGTGGCCGAGAACATGCTCGTGTGAATCGCCCGATTCGGGAGGTAGGTCTGCACCTCCTTCATGTCGGGATAGAAGCCCATCGACAGCATTCGGTCGGCCTCGTCGAAGACGAGCATCGAAAGGTGGTCGAGCGAGAACGTCCGGCGGAGGAGATGATCGAGCGCGCGACCAGGTGTCGCCACCACCAGATGCGCGCCGCCACGCAGGGCATCGATCTGCGGACCGTAGCCGACGCCCCCGTAGACGGCGACCGTCCGGAATCCGGTATCGGCCCACAGTGTCTCGGCGTCCTGCCGGACCTGCCGCGCCAGCTCCCGTGTCGGCACCAGTACCAGCGCCTGGCAGCGGGCCTTGTTTGGATCGAGTCGCTCGAGCATCGGGAGGAGAAACGCGGCGGTCTTGCCGCTCCCTGTCCGGGCCTGGATGACGATGTCGCGCCCCGCCAGGAGATACGGAATCCCGCGGGCCTGGACCGGCATCAGCTCGGTCCAGCGCGGCCGGGCCACCGCTTCGCGGAGGCGCTCCGGCAGCTCGTCGATCGTCACCTCGGGCAACGGATCCGAGGGTTCCTCGAGCGCCTGGTTCTGGGCGTTGGGTGTCGTCACAGGCCTTCCGGGACTGCGTCATTCTACACACCCCCCTGGTATGATGCGGGCCACCTGTTCTTCGCCCTCGGCTTCGAGTGAATACACGGGACCGCATGCCACTGACGCCCGACAACATGTCCGGCGCCGAACTCTTCGAGCACTACGCTCGGCCGCAGGGCGACGCGACACGGCGTGTCGAGCGCACAGTGCTGGGTCACGAGGTCGGCCTGAACGGGTACACGACGTTCGCGCAGGCGCAGGCGCTCTCCGACGTCGTTGGCGTGCAGCCGGGTGATGGGCTCCTGGATATCGGGTGTGGATACGGCTGGCCCGGTGTCCAGATCGCTCGGCGACATGCGTGCGACTCCGTCTTTACTGACGTCCCACTTGACGCGCTGCGGGTGGCCAAGGCGAACGTCGGCGGTGGGGCGGTCCGCGGTCGGACGGCGGTCGTGGCAGCCGATGGCCGGTCACTCCCGTTTTGTGGGACTTCGTTCGACGCCATCGTGCACGCGGACGTGTTCTGTTGAATCGCCGACAAGCTCTCCGTGTTGAGAGAGTGCCATCGGGTCATGAAGCCGGGCGGGCGCCTCGCCGGCTACCTCCACACGCCGGAGCGATTGAGCGCCACCGATCAGTCCAGGGCGTGCGAGCTGGGACCCGCCGAGGTAGTCGGTTCGCCAGACGGATTGGCCCAGTCCGCCGGGTTTGTCGACGTGACGCTGCGGGATGCGACGGGCCTCTTTCGAACCACGTGCGAAGGGCTCCTCGAGGCGTCGTCGCGGTGGGAAGACGATCTGCGCGCCGAGCAGGGTGACGAGGCCTACGTCGAGGGACGCCGCAAAGGCGAGGCGATGCTGACCGGCATCCGTGAGGGGCTGCTTCTTCGTTCGATGGTTGTCGGCGTCAAGCCACGAGCGACGACGTGACGGCTACTCCTGGCGCCGCGCCTGGGCCGGATCGACCTTAGTGGCTCGACGCGCGGGCATGAGCGCGGCAGCGCTTGCGACCGTCAGAAGAATGCGCGCCGGCGCCAAGCGGGCATCCTGCCGGAGTCGTTGAGCAGCCGGCGCCATGTATTTCGCACTCGTTGCGGACTGTCTGCAAACGGCCAAGGTGCGCACGGCGCGCCTCGCGGGCGCGGAGTGGGGCTCTCGGGGTCCCCACGCAGCGCCCGCAGGGGCTCGGGGCGAAGCCCCGTCCAGTCAATCGACGCCGAAGGCGAGCAGCACGTTGCCGGGGCGCCCGCCGAACGTGGCGTACCCGGAGCTCACGTACACCATCCCGTCGACGACGACGGCGCCCGGCCCGTTGATCGATCCGCCCTTTGCCTCGACACCGTTGACGGTGTCGTACGCGCCGTTCGTGTCGTACTCCCAGATGACCGCGCCGGTGTCCGACGAGTAGGCGCGGAAGGCGCCGTCGAACGCCCCCGAGAACACGGCGCCCGGGATCGCGGTGACGGCCGCGAGCTGCGCCGCGCGGCACCCGTCACAGACCGGCGCCTGCGGATCGGCGTACCACACCAGCTCGCCGGTCCGCAGTCGCACCGCGGCGAGGCCCCCAGGTTGCGGGCGGAGGTAATCCGAGTTGGCGAAATACGCCATCTCGTCGTCCACCGCGAAGCCCCACTCGATGCCGCCGAGGGCGCTGCCCTCGCCGACGCGGTACTGCCACACGATCGCGCCGTCGCGGTCCGGGTCGAGCCCGTAGCCCACGCCGGACTTCTGCCCGATCACGAGCAGGTCGCGTCCGTTCGACATCGTGACGAGCACCGGTGAGGAGCCGAAGTCGAAGTCGGGGCCGTCCTCTTCGGGGCAGTTCGCGTTGTCACGCTGACAGCCGATGATGAAGGCATCTCCGGGCGTGAGCTGATTCGACCATCGCACGGCGCCCGTCTCGAGATCGAAGGCGAGGATCGCGTCGCTCGTCGCGGCCGCCGGCTCGGTGTACGCGTTGCCGGTCGCCGCGTAAACGAGACCACGCTCGACGTCGATCGTCGGCGCCGACCAGATAGCGGCGCCCGAGGGTCCCATGAGAAACGCGCCGTCCGGGTTCCGCCCCCGCGGACTCGGCGCCTCGGCGATGGCGTAGCTCTTCCAGGCCACCTGACCGGTCGCGGCGTCGAGCGCGACGACGTTGCCGCGAAACGTGCAGCACGCGTACTCCGGATTAGCGGCGGACACCTCTTCGAGCGAGGAGACCGGCACGTAGAGCCGGCCGCCGTAATAGGTGGGTGCACCGGTAATTCGCGCGGCCTCGTGATCGTCGACATCGACGACCCACAGCAACGCGCCCGTGGCGGCGTCGAGCGCGTACACATTGGCGGTGGAATCCCCGAAGTAGATCGCCTGTCGACCGTCCGCGAGGCGGCTCACGGTCATGGCGCTGCGGACGCCGCTCTTGGCCGCATACGACCAATGGGTGCACCCGGTCGCCGCGTCGAGCGCGTAGACCTCCCCGCGCTGGCTCCCGACAAACAGTCGGCCACCGACGACGGTCGGCTGGGCCGATGCCGCCGCCGCGTCCGGGAATCCGAACGCCCACTGGAGCGTGAGGCGCGGGATCGCATTGGCGGCGAGACCCGCCTGTTCGGCCGTCTGAAATCGCCGATTCCGTATGCCGCCCCCCCAGCCGTTCCATTCGGGACCACTCCCAAGGCCGGGCCAGGCTTCCGTTCTCGCGCAGAGTCCGGCCTCTGGATCTGTTCGGCCGGCGGCGATGGCCCGCCCCGTGACGAACTCGGCCACGGCCCGATGCTCCGCCGCACTCAGCGCGGCGCCTTGCTCGCGCATCGCGCCGGTGGTCAACGCCGTGACGATCGCTTCCGGCGCCAGCGACCGCATCGTGCTCATCGCGAGCGCGCGCGGGACGACGTCGCCGAAATGGCAGGAGGCGCAATGCTCGTCGAAGAGCGCCGAGCCGTTTGGCGTCTGCCCCGCGGCCGGCGACGGGGTGAGCGCGGCCGCCAGGAGCCCGGTGAGAACGACGGGGACGAGCGCCGATCGGTTCATGACATCTCCTCAGCGGTTTCCGATGATACCCTCCCGCTGGTCTGACGGAGCATATGCGTCTGCCGCGACGCCGAACGCGCCCGTGCCAGTCGCTTGAGCGAACGACCCGACGGCGCTACGCTGTCTGGGGTTATGGGAGGCAAGGCATGAATTCACGGATCGTGACCGCGGTGAGCGTGTCGGTGCTGAGCGCCGGGATCATGGCGAACAGTGGTGGGGGCGCGCCCACCGGTGCCGCCGTGCAGACCCCGAACGCATCGGGTGCATGCAGCCGCCTGGTCGGGGCACGTCTCGGGTCCCCGCGCACGGAGATCACCGCGGCAGAGCAGATCACCTCGCCGTTCGCGGCCCCGGACAATGCGCGCTCGCGTGGCGTGTCGGTCGACACGCCGTTCTGCCGGGTGTCGGGCGTCGCGCGACCGACGGCGGACTCCGAGATCCGATTCGAGGTGTGGCTGCCACCGGCCGAGGCGTGGAACGGACGCTTTCGCGGCGTCGGCGCCGGTGGGTCGACGGGCGCCATCAGCTACGGACCGATGTCGACGAGCGTGACGGACGGGTATGCCGTCGTGGCGACCGACAACGGCCACACGAGCACGAGCGGCTTCGACGGTAGCTGGTCCCTCGGGCACCCCCAGCGCGTCGTCGACTTCGGCTACCGCGCCCAGCACGAGGCCACCGTCGCCGGCAAGGCGGTCACCGCCCGGTACTACGGCAGGGCCGCGGACTACGCGTACTTCGTCGGCTGCTCGCAGGGCGGGCATCACGCGCTGATGGAGGCGCAGCGATATCCAGACGACTACGACGGTATCGTCGCGGGCGCGCCGGCGAATTACTGGACCGGCCTGATGGCAGGCGAGCTGTGGTCCGGCCTCGCCAGTCTTCAAGACCCCGCCAGCAGCCTGCCCGACGCCAAGCTCCCGATGCTCGGCGCCGCCGTCCTCGCGGCGTGCGACGACGTCGACGGTCTGGCCGACGGGTTGATCGATGATCCACGGAAATGCGACGTCGATGTCGCCGCCCTCGAATGCGCGAACGGCGACGACACCGACTGCCTGACCGCCGCCGAGGTCGAGGCCGTCGAGAAGATCTACGAGGGACCGCGCAACCCGCGCACGGGCGAGCGCATCTACCCCGGCTACCCGCCGGGCAGCGAATACTTCGCCTCGCCCGGAGGCATCGGCGGGTGGGGACCGTTCTGGGCGGGGATCGCGGAGCCGGGCGGCAGCTCGAACGACTTCATGAAGTACACCGTCTTCCGCGACCCTGACTACGACGTCCGGACGTTCGACTTCGATCGGGACTGGGCGCTGGTCAACGAGCGCCAGGTCGCCGACGACACGCTCGCGTCGGCGCTCAACGCCACCGACGCCGACCTGTCACCGTTGGATGCCCGCGGCGGCAAGCTCCTCATCTATCACGGGTGGGCCGACCCGCTGGTGACGCCGTATAACACGGTCGACTACTACGAGGACGTCGTGCGATCGGTCGGTGGACGCGCCGAGGCGGAGGATTTTGTCCGATTGTTCATGGCGCCGGGTGTCGGTCACTGCCGGGGAGGCGCGGGGCCCGATCGGTTCGACATGCCGGCGGCGCTCGAGCGTTGGGTCGAGCAGGGGGTCGCGCCCGACCGCATCACGGCCAGCCACATGACCGACGGCGAGGTCGACCGCACTCGTCCGCTCTGCCCCTACCCCCAGGTCGCGCGGTGGACCGGCCAGGGCAGCATCGACGAGGCGGCGAGCTTTCGCTGCGTGTTGCCAGACTAGTGCACCGCCGTTGATATGCGATCAAGCATTCGCGTGTGCGACCGGATGATGGCACGTGCCGGCTTGGTCCACTCGAAGGGCGTAGGGTGCCGGTTCCAGGCGCGTAGGTAAGCGACGAGATGATCCTGTAGCGCCCGCTTCGAGGCGAAGTCGGTGAGCGACAGGGACTGTTTGGCCAAGATTCCGAAGAAGCCTTCGATCTGGTTCAGCCAGGACGCGCTCGTTGGGGTGTAGTGGAAGTGGACGCGCGGGTTGCCGGCGAGCCAGGCGCGCACGTCCTCCGTATTGTGCGTGGAAGAGTTGTCGAGCACGACATGGAGTTGACGGCCCGGATAGGTGCGGACGACCTTCTTCATAAACCGGAGGAAGTCCGTCGCCGTATGGCTGGTGCTGAAGCGGTGGGTCACTTTTCCGGTCGCGACCTCAAGGGCGGCGAAGAGATCGACGATCCCGTGCCGCCGATAGTCGTGCGTGTGCCGCACGGCGCGGCCCGCTCGTAAGGGGAGCGGCGGTTGGGTACGCTCCAAGGCCTGGATGGACGTCTTCTCGTCGACACTGAGCACAATCGCGTGTTCCGGCGGGCGGAGGTACAGACCGACGACATCCGTGACCTTGGCCGCGAATGCCGGATCTCGACTCACTTTGTAGGTGCGGGTGAGGTGTGGCTTGACGCCGTTGGCTCGCAGGACGTCGGACACACAGCCGCTCGTGAACCCGACCGCGTGGCCCAGGAGACGGGTCGTCCACCGGCTTCGCCCGGCGGGCGGGGGCGACAGCGCGAGTTGCACGATCTCCTCAACAGTGTCGGCTGGCACGGCATGGTCCCGGCGGCCGGACTTCGGACGGTCAAACAGCCCGTCAACACCCTCCCGCACGAAGCGGCGCCGGATCCGCGACACCGCTTCCGGCGACAGGTCGAGCCGCGACGCAATGTCCACGCCTCCTTCGCCAGCCGCACTCAAGAGAATGACGCGTGCGCGGCGCACCAACCCGGCTGGCTCCTTCGCGCGCGCGACAAGGGCTTCCAGCATCTTCTGTTGTTTACGTGTCGTTCTGACGTGGTGTGTGTGTGCCACACACGCATTAGATCACATGCTTGACCTTATATCAACGGCGGTGCACTAGCGACGACCGCTACCTGGGTCGTTCGAGGATCGCGGTCGCTTTCAGCAGCGTCGCCAGCTCGCGTTTCTCCAGTCGCGCGAGCCCGTTCGCGATGTGGGCCACTCGCCTCGCGCGTTCGGAGGGAGACCAAGCGCCGGACCGCTCGCCGAGCGCAGGCGGTTTCGAACCTGCACGGACACGCGTGGGCCTGAAGCCCTGCGCCAAGGCGCGCTTCTGCGCGCCTCGCGGGCGCGGAGCGGGGCTCTTGGGGTCCCCGCGTAGCGTCCGCGGCAGGGTTCGGGGGCGCAGCCCCCGTCTGAGTTTAGTTCGATGGGCGCCGCCGCCCGTACGGGCGCTGCCCGAGCGCCCGGTTCATCACTTCGTACTGCACCGACATGATGTGGCCGATCGACTCGATCCAATACGCCGCGTTGTGCGCCCCGGGCATCTGCATGTAGTCGAACGGGATGCCTTCCTCGAGCATGAGCGCGGCCAACTGCTTCGCCCCCTCGATGAGCCGGTCCTCGGTGCCGCAGTCGAGGTAGATGTGAGGGAGCTGATCCCGCGGCACCCCGCGGATGAGCGTGAACGGATCGTAGGCTTCCGCCTGCTCGGGCGTCGTGAACATCGTCCCTTGGGGCGTCCGCTCGACCTGGCTGCTGAAGCCGTCGATGCCGATCAGCGGGTTTGGCTGTCGTCGACGTTCGCGTTGCTCCGCGGTGAGCTCACGCGGCGTGCGGGGCGGCATCTCGCCGCGCATCCGCGCGGCCGCCTGACGGCCATATTCGAGCGCGCCGCTCGTGCTGCCAATGGACACGAACATGTCCGGATGCCGGAGACCCAGCGTGATCCCACCGAAACCACCCATGGACAGCCCGGTGATCGCGCGGCCTTCGCGCTGCGCGATGGTCCGGAAGTTCCAGTCGACATGGCTCACCACATCCTCGATGACGTGATCCTCCCAGTTGTTCTTCTGCCCACCGGCGTTCTCGGCCCAGTTGACATACCAGGAGTTACCGACGTCGGGCATCACGACGATGAGGTCGTCGTAGAGTCCGGCATAAAAGGGCGCGCCGTTGGCCAGCCCCCACGCCGTGTAGTTCTGCGTCAGACCATGCAGCAGGTAGAGAACGGGATACCGCTGGGTCGACGCCTCATAGTCGGCCGGTAGCAGGACGTTGTACTTCATCGTCCGCTCGACGGCCGGGCTGAAGAACTCCACAGTCTGGAGCTTCAATCCCTCGGCCATTGCCGAGGTTGCGAGCGCGACGAGTGCAATCGCCAACGCCGTGGTCCGCAGCATCCGCATCGTTCTCATCATGTACCTCCCCGAGCCGGGTGCGCGCCCGCACCGCGCGGCGAGCCCGCCCGGAAACCGCTTCATGCTACCCGAAAAACGACCGCTGGCCGACGCGCGCATCCTCGCGGTATCCTTTGGCCCGGTTCCCGAGGCACACGGAGGACGATCGAATGGCAATGAACCGCTCGTGGGGCGCATGGGTGCTGGTCGCGTCGATCGCCGTCGCGGGCGGGACGACCGACACGGCGGCCCAGCAAGAGGGCACCCGGAACGGGGAATGGCCGACCTATGGCGGCGACCTCGCGAACACCCGCTATTCGCCGCTCGACCAGATCACCGGCGAGAACTTCAACGACCTCGAGCTGGCGTGGAGCCTGAAGACGGACAACTTCGGCCCCTCGCCGGAGTTCGCGCTCCAGGCGACACCGCTCATGGTGAACGGGATGGTCTATGCGGCAGTCGGCACGCGCCGTGTCGCGGTGGCGCTCGACGCCGAGACCGGCGAGCTGCTCTGGTTCCATCGCTACGACGAGGGTGAGCGCGGCGCGGCGGCGCCACGGCGGCTCTCGGGGCGAGGCCTCGCCTATCGCGATGACGGGGACGACGGCGAGATCTACTACGTCACACCCGGGTATCACCTGATCGGCCTCGATGCGGCCACGGGCGAGCGCCTGCCCGGGTTCGGGACCGACGGTATCGTCGACCTCAAGCGTGGGCTGGATCAGGAAATCGACTTGGTGACCGGCGAGATCGGGCTGCACGCGACGCCCGTCATCGTCGGCGGCACGATCGTCGTCGGCGCCGCGCACCTCCCCGGCGGGTCGCCCGAGTCGATGACCAACGTCAAGGGCTTCATCCGGGGATTCGACGTGTCGACCGGCGCGCGGAAGTGGATCTTCCACACGATCCCGCTGGGCGATGAATTCGGCAACGATACGTGGCAGGGTGACTCGTGGCGCTACACCGGCAACACCGGGGTCTGGGGGCAGATTTCGATCGACCCGGAGCTCGGGCTCGCCTACCTGCCGGTCGAGATGCCGACCAACGATTACTACGGCGGTCACCGGCTCGGCGACAACCTGTTCTCCGACAGCCTGGTCGCGGTCGATCTGGAGACCGGTGAGCGGCGGTGGCACTTCCAGATCACCCACCACGACGTGTGGGACTGGGATTTGCCGGCGGCCCCGATCCTGGCTGACATTAGGGTGGACGGCCGTGACGGCATCACCAGAGCCGTCGCACTACCGACCAAGCAGTCGTGGGTGTTCGTCTTCGACCGCGAGACCGGCGAGCCCGTCTGGCCGATCGAGGAACAGCCGGTCGACCCGTCCGATGTCCCCGGCGAGGTGCTGTCGGCGACACAGCCGCATCCGACGAAGCCGCCGGCGTTCGACCTCCAAGGGGTCGGCCCCGACAACTTGATCGACTTCACGCCCGAGCTCCGCGAGATGGCGCTGGAGATCCTCAACCGCCGGCGGTACGGGCGGTCGATCTACACGCCGCCCTCGGTCGCGACCGCCGACGGGACACTCGGCACGATGCAGGTGCCCTCCTCGACCGGCGGGGTGAACTGGCCCGGCGGATCGCTCGATCCCGAGACGGGCATCTACTATCAGTACTCGAAGACCGAGATCACGAGCCTAGGGCTCGTCAACGACCCCGAGCGCTCGGACATGAACTTCATCAGTGGCCGCCCCGAAGGCGTGAGCGCCGCCGACGCGGCCCTCAGCATCCAGGGCATTCCGATCCTCAAGCCCCCATGGGGGCGCATCACCGCGATCGATCTCAACAAGGGTGAGATCCTCTGGCAGATCCCGCACGGGGAGACCGCCGACAACATCCGCAACCACCGGCTGCTCGAGGGCGTCGATGTGCCGCGCACGGGTCGCCCGGGGCGCGTCGGCACGCTCATCACGAAAACGCTGGTCATCGCCGGCGACGGCGGGACGTTCACCAACGACGAGGGTGTGTCCGGCGCCATGCTCCGCGCCTATGACAAGATGACCGGCGCCGAGCTCGGCGCGGTGTACATGCCCGCGCGGCAGAGCGGTTCTCCGATGACCTACACGCACGATGGCCAGCAATACATCGTCGTCGCCGTAAGCGGCGGCGGTCATGGGGGCGAGCTGCTCGCGTATCGCCTGCCGTCATGATCGTCGGGGTCCCGAAGGAAAGGTTTCCCGGCGAACGTCGCGTCTCACTGATTCCGGCCGTTCTCCCGACGTTGACGAAGGCCTCGCTCGACGTGGTCGTCGAGCCGTCGGCCGGTGCGTCCGCGGGCTTCCCCGACAGCGCGTATACCGACAAGGGCGCGCGGCTGGCCGGATCGCGTGCCCAGCTGTTCGCCGACGCCGACGTCGTGCTCCAGGTGCGCACGCCGGGAGCGGCGGGTGACGCGGGGCAGGCAGACCTCGAGTCACTCCGGCGGGACCAGACCGTCATCGGGTTCTCGGAGCCGCTGGCGGAACCGGCCGTGGCACGTGCGGTTGCCGATCGGGGCGTCACGGCGTTCTCGATGGAGCTCATCCCGCGCATCACGCGCGCCCAGAGCATGGATGCGCTCTCCTCGATGGCCACGATCGCCGGCTACAAGGCGGTGCTCCTCGCGGCCGACACGCTTCCACGCATGTTTCCGATGATGATGACCGCCGCCGGCACGATCACACCCGCGCGCGTGCTCGTCATCGGCGCGGGTGTCGCCGGTTTGCAAGCCATCGCGTCAGCCCGCCGGCTCGGGGCGCGGGTCGAGGCCTATGACGTGCGGCCGGCCGTCAAGGAGCAGGTCGAGAGCCTTGGCGCGAAGTTCGTCGAGCTCCCGCTCGAGACCAGCCAGGCGGAGGACGCCAGCGGCTACGCAAAAGCGCAGGACGAGAGCTTTCTGGCGCGGCAGCGAGAGATGATGACGCGCGTCGTGGCGAACAGCGACGTCGTCATCACGACGGCGCTGATCCAGGGGAAGACGGCGCCGGTACTAGTCACGGCCGAGATGGTGGCCGGTATGGAACCGGGGGCGGTCATCGTAGACCTGGCGGCCGAACGGGGCGGGAACTGCGAGGTGACGCGAGCCGACGAGGTGACCGTCGAGGATGGCGTCACGATTCTCGGGCCGACCAACCTCCCCTCGACGGTGCCGTATCACGCGTCGCAGATGTATGCGAAAAACATCTCGACGCTACTGCTCCATCTGGTCTCGGACGGCGCGTTGGCGATCGATCTGGAGGACCAGATCACGGCCGGGACATTGATCTCGCGCGACGGCGAGGTCGTGCACCCGCGCGTCAAAGAATTGCTCGGCGCAGGACAGCCTCCGGCGTAGGGCTGGGAATCTCTCATATGGACACGTTCATCCCGCTGCTGACCATCTTCATGCTGGCGATCTTCGTCGGCTTCGAGATCATCACGA
This sequence comes from Vicinamibacterales bacterium, assembly GCA_965197395.1. Classification (GTDB taxonomy): domain Bacteria; phylum Acidobacteriota; class Vicinamibacteria; order Vicinamibacterales; family UBA8438; genus CAZYFH01. The sequence goes on from OZ240205.1 coordinate 1,282,900, forward strand.
AGGTGCCGCCGCTGCTCCATACGCCGCTCATGTCAGGCAGTAACGCCATCTCGGGCATCACGATCATCGGCGCCCTGTTGTCGGTCGGGTCGTCCACGCGCATGACGATGATCCTCGGCTTCGTGGCGCTCGTCATCGCGACCATCAACGTCGTCGGCGGCTTCCTCGTCACGCACCGGATGCTCGGCATGTTCAAGAAGAAGGACTAGTGGACGCCGTTATCGATCTCGCCTATCTCGTCGCGTCGGCGCTGTTCATCCTCGGGATTCGGGGCCTGACGCACCCGCGTACCGCGGTTCGGGGCAACGCGCTCGGAGCGACCGGGATGCTCATCGCCATCATCGCCACGCTGCTCGACCAGCAGGTGTTCGGCAGCGGCGCCCAGGCGCTTGGGCTCATTATCGGCGGCATCGTCGTCGGTGCCACGATCGGGGCCGCACTGGCGCTCCGGATCCAGCTCACGGCGATGCCGGAGATGGTCGCGCTGCTCAACGCGTTCGGCGGCGGGGCCTCCGCGCTGGTCGCCGGCGCCGTGCTGGTCGGCACCCAGGACCCCTCGACACAAACCGCCGTCGCGACCGTTGCGTCGGGCATCATCGGGTCGGTCACCTTCTGGGGCAGCCTCGTGGCATTCGACAAGCTGCGCGGGCTGCTCTTGCCGGATGCGCCGGTCCTCTTTCCCGGCCAGCAGCCGCTGAATGCACTGCTCGCGCTGGGCGCGATCGGACTCGGCGTTTTGGTGGTGATAGACCCCGGCACGGCGACCGCGTACGCCGGCGTCGTCGTCGTCGCATCCGTCCTCGGCATTCTTCTGCATATCCCCGTCGGCGGCGCCGATATGCCGGTCGCGATTGCGCTGCTCAACTCGTACTCCGGCCTGGCGGCCGCATCGACTGGATTCGTCCTGAGCAACAACATCCTCATCATCACCGGCTCGCTCGTCGGCGCTTCCGGCATCATCCTGACGATCATCATGTGCAAGGCGATGAACCGGTCGTTGGTCAACGTCCTGGTCGGCGCGATTGCGGAAAGCAGCGGGACGAAGGTGGACGCCGACGTTGTCTACGCCGGGCGCGTGAAGCGGACCTCCGCCGAGGAGGTCGCGATGCTGCTCGACGGGGTGCGCCGGGCGGTCATCGTGCCGGGCTACGGCCTCGCGGTATCGCAGGCGCAGCACCAGGTGCGCGACCTGGCCAACCTGCTCGAATCACGCGGTGTCGAGGTGGAGTACGCCATTCACCCCGTGGCCGGCCGGATGCCAGGTCACATGAACGTGCTGCTGGCCGAGGCGGACGTCGATTACGACAAGTTGAAAGAGATGGATATCATCAACCCGTCGTTCGCACAGACGGACGTCACGATCGTGATCGGCGCCAACGACATCGTCAATCCCGTCGCCCGCACCGACCCGTCGAGCCCGATTGCCGGCATGCCGATCCTCGACGTCGACCAGTCGCGCACGGTCGTGGTCATCAAGCGGAGCCTCTCCCCCGGCTTCGCCGGAATCCCGAACCCGCTCTTCGCTGCCGACAACGCGCTCATGCTGTTCGGCGACGGCAAGCAGGCGGTGCTCGACCTCATCGCGGCCGTCAAGGACGCCGCGTAGTCAACATCCGGCTGCCGCATCACGCTATCGGGTTTGGGCGCCGCATCCGATAAGGACGGTATGGCGGTAGCGACGAAGCCGGATGGGCAGGCGCGCCGACGGCATCTGCGTGTGCCCACGGCGCTCGATGCGAGCTGGCATCAAAAGCAGGCCCGATCGACGGTCCGGATCACCGATCTGAGCGCCGGCGGGTGCTTCGTGCGATCACTCGATCCAAGCGCGCCATCCGGAACAATCCGCCTGCGTCTGGATCTACCCACGACAGACGTGCTTTGGATCAGCGGGCGGGTGGTCCACACACAGCCGCAGCCGGGGTTCGGTGTCGAATTCCTGAACCTGCCGGCGACGGGTCAGGCGGCACTGTCCGGAGCGGTCGAGCGGCTCTCCCATCATCACGGAGCGTGACGCGCCGGGGTACGTGCGCCCCAGCTTGCCGGCTCGGTCAACGCAGGGTCAGGAAAACAACCACGTTCCACCTGCGACATAGAACGCGACAATCGGGATCTCGCCGATGGTGACGCCGAGCATGAACTTGCCCAGGTGCATCCGCAGCGTGCCCGCCACGTAGCAGATGATGTCGGTCGGCACGAACGGAAAGGCAGACCACCCGGCCACGATCCAGAACCCCTTGGCCCGCACTTGCGCCTCGAGCCAGCGGACCCGCGCCGCATGCTTGCGCTCGAACAGCTCGGCCAGACCGAGGTAGTCGAAGAAGAAGTAGACGAGCGTCGAGGACGTCACGACCCCCGCGAGCGAGACAGCAAACACGAGCCAGGATCGATCGGGGAACAACAGCGTGCCGACGACGATGAGGACGGTGCTCGGAACCAGCGTCAACGGCCGGAGGACGCTCACCAGCACATAGCCGCCCAGGATGAGCGGACCGGCCCGCCGCAACGCCCGCGCGAGCGTCGCCGGATCGATCAGCGCGGGGTTCACGAAGTACGCCATGCCGAGACCGACGGTGAGCGCGAGCCAGAGTCCAAGCGCGATGCGGCGACTTGCGGTCATGCGCGGCGGCCAGCGTGGGGCCGGCGGACCCACGACGCCAAACAGCGCAACGCGCCGCGTATCCGGAGGTCAGCGAGCATCACCGGCGAAGTGCGAGAACAGCGCCCCGCCGATGAACCCGAGCGTCGCCACGAACCAGCGTTTGCGCGTCGGACCGAGCCGTTGCACGGCGAGGGCCAGCGCGGACCTCGGTCGCGGCACCGCACGCAATCGATGACGGGGGGGCCCGATGCGCGCCCGGGGCTCGGGCCCGAACGATTGCGGCGCGCGCAGGGCGAAACCCATACGCCGCATCTTACCGTGACACGGCAACGCGGTAGCTATCGCGCCTCGCGGCTGTGGCACACGCGGATGACAACGACGGTGTCCGCGTGCACGCGGTAGCGGAGGACGTAGGCGTCAGCGCCGAACGGAACAAACAACTCTCGGCGGCCCGTGCCGTCAGAGAGGGGGCGGCCGACCTCGGCCGTATCGAGCAGCCGACCGGCCGCGTACTCACAAATCTGGGAGCACCTCGACAACCAGGGCAAGGCACCGTTCGAACTCCTCCAACCTTCCGTAGTGATCCGCGCTGGGCGCGCTGCCGTCGGATCCGATCGCGCCCGGCTCCTGCGGCACAATGATCGTCGCACCGCTGTCCTTGACAGCGTAGTCGAGCATCAGGTTGTCGATCAGGCCGAACGATTCGATCACCAGGCCGTTGGGATCGCGAAGGCTGGCGTCGGCGTCTCGCACCGGGGCGACCTTGTGGGCGGTCCGCGTCGTGAAGTCCTGCGCGAGGGTCGAGTAGGCGAACACCGGCAGCCCGCGGCCACGTGCGTAGCCCATCTCGTAGGCAGTGCCGACGTCCGCGCTCGGGCCCCGAAAGGGCGTCATGTTGGCGACCACGAGATGACACGTGTCGATCAAGGCCTCGTTGGCCTTGGCGATCGCGTATCCGCTTGCCGGGACCGGCGTCGTGGGCACGTCGTTGTCGGCGGGATAGACGCCCACGAGGCCGTGCCGCGCGCACAGAGCCTTCTTCGCCACGCCCACGTCGTGCGCGTTGGACAGGAAGACTTCGGGTCCGGCCAGATAGACACGCGGACGTGCGGTCCCCGAGCGGCCAGTCACCCGCGCAGCGCCGGCGCTCCGCCTGGAGCCAGTCACCCGCGCAGCGCCGGCGCATCCTCGCCGGCCGGCACGAAGCGGAGCGCGACCCCGTTGTTGCAGTAGCGTTTGCCGGTCGGTGGCGGACCGTCCTTGAAGACGTGGCCCTGGTGGCCGCCGCAACGGGCGCAATGATACTCGGTGCGCGGCAGGATGAGCTTGAAGTCGGTCTTCGTGCCGACGTGGCCGGGGATCGTATCGAAGAAGCTGGGCCAACCGGTGCCACTCTCGTACTTCGTCGACGCCTCGAACAGCGGCAGGTGGCACGCCGCGCACAGGAACGTCCCCCCTCGCTTCTCGCCATTCAACGCGCTCGTGCCAGCCGCCTCGGTCGCCTCTTTGAACAGCACGGCGTAGGCGTCGTCGGCGAGGAGCGCGCGCCACTCGTCACGCGGTTTGTCCAGCTTCTCGATCGTCGTCTCCGCCATGATCCTGAATCCCTTCCTCAAGCCCTAAGCCCTAAGCCTCGTCAATACCTAAACAGATACTGCAGCTTCGTGAAGAACGCGCGGTTCGTCCGCTGGAACTCGGTACCCGGAAAGAACTCGTCGTAGAACTGCTCGAGCTGCTGGTAGTGATCGTCATAGCCCACGTAGAACACGGTCAACGCATTGATCCGATAGGTGGCCAGAACGTTCAGCGCGATCGTCTTCGCAAAGGAGTTGTACTCGGTGATGTTCCGGATCAGCAACCGGTCGGTGAACGTGAAGGTGCTGAGCGCGCGGAACAGCTTGATGTTGAACACCTCGACGTCGCCCGCGCGGACGTCGGTAAAGCGGCTGGTGTTCATGTTGATCTGCGACGTCAAGCGCGGGAAGGGCCGGAGATTGGCGAACAGCGAAGCGCCCGAACCGCGTCCAAGATAGGGGTTGGCCGGATCATAGAAAATCTGGTCTCCCCAGTTCATGCCTACCCCGAATCCGAAGAGCCGGCTCGTGTTGACGTTCGCGAACGTGCGGTAGTTCGTCCGGTGGAAATCGATGCCGCCGAAGCGCTCGAGGGCGCGGTTGGCGTTGACGTTGAGGCTGATGTTCTTCGCGAACTGAAGGTTGAGCCCGGCGACATAGTCCTGGTCTTCGAGCACTCCTTCCTGTGTATGGCTCTGCTGATAGTTGAACGCCGGGCCCCAACTGATGAGCCAATGTTCCGGCCACCAGCGGTAGGCGACATTGGCGCCCACCAGCCGTTGATCGACCCGTCGAACGAATCCGACGTCGGTGCGAAAGTCAGGGTCGATCAGTCCGACGAACGTCGACGCGGAGAGGTTGCGCGCGTTGTGTGACAGCAGGGCGCCCGCCATCGGTCCGCTGCGCTCGTTCCCGGCCTCGTCCCGATGCGTCGACTGGACCGCCACGAAGTTGAACCGGCTCGTCTGCCCGAGCCGGAACTGTCCGTCAACGCCACCAACCCGGCTGTAACCGTCGAGAAACTCGCGGTCGGTCACGATCGCGCCGATGTGGGATTCCGCGTAGAGGTCGTACTTGGCGCGGCCGATCAGGACCTGAGCCGCTTGGCCGAACCCCGGATCGAACGGGTCGTCGCGCTTCCCGGGCGCCTCGTCGTCCGTCACCAGGACCCCGAGCGTCGTCCGGCCCACCTTGCCGGTCAGCTTGCCGCCGACCTTGGGGTCGACGATCGTGCGCGTGTGCACCAGGTTGACCGGAGAGGTGAAGTCGAAGATCTCCTGCCCCTCGAGGAAGAACGGCCGGAGCTCCGAGAAGAAGAGCGGGAAGCGCTGGTTGACGTCGATCTGCGCCAGGTCGGATTCGATCTGCGAGAAGTCGGGGTTGAACGCAAGGTCGGCCGTCAGGTTCGACGTGATCCCGTACTTCAGGTTGACGCCGGCTTCCGGGGTCGTCCCCTGGTCGACGAACCCGCCGTTCGTGTCGTCACGCGAACCGAACTTGATGGCGGTGAAGGTCGGCAGGATCTCCAGGTTGCGGCTCGTCGACAGATCGGTCATCCCCTCGAGCACGCCCATCTGCGCCATGAACCCCGACACATCGCGCGACATCGGCGCCCACACGGCGTTCTCGGCGTTCTTCGCCTTGATCTCGCGCACGAGCTGGAAGCCCCACCGGTGCGGCGTGCCGGATGGTTGTTCCGGGTAGCGGAAGCTCTTGAACGGGATCGCCATCTCGGCGGTGTAGCCGTCCTCGACGATCTCGGCGCCCGAATAGAACAGGGTGTCCCATGACCGATCGGGATTCGGGATCGCGTTGCCGCCGCCATCTCGCCCACCGAACCCGCCGGCGTTGATGATGCCGTCTCCCTGCACGTTGTAGGCGTTGACGTCGAAATCGTAGCAGCGTTGCTGGCTCATGAACGTGTCCAAATACACGGTCACAATGTCGTCCTGCCACGCCCGGTCGCGGTCGACGCGGTTCGCGCGCATGATGCCCGGGTCCGTGTAGTGGAGATAGAAGCCGAAGTAGAGGTGATCGCTGTCGTACGCGAGATAGATCTCGGTCTCCTCGGTGGCCGGCGCGCCATCGAGCGGCGCCTGCTGCACGAGCTCCGTGATGACGGTCGCCGTGTGCCACACGTCGTCGTCGAGCCGGCCATCGATCTCGGGTGGTGCATCGGTGCGCCCCGGCCGCACGATGGGGCGCCCGGCGAGGATCCCGAGATCGGCAGGCATGCCGGCCGCACTGGACGTCTCGGTGGGCGCGCCGCCGGCGCGACCGCCCCGAGCAGGACCGCTGGCCGCGGCCGGCGCGGGCGTCGCTCCGCGGTTGGCACGCTGCACTGCCGTCTCGGGCTCCAGTCGCGACGCTCGCCCCTGCGACCGCCCGTTAGCAAACGGCCCAAACCCCCGACCGAGCTCCGCCACGATGCGGTCCTGCACCGAGAAGACATCGGCGAGCGTGCCGTCGATCGTGGTGCGATGCGCGACATCGCCCGATCCGACGTCGATGACCCGCGCCGTGACGCGGATCCGATCGCCGGCCCGTTGAAAGCCGCCGGCCACGACCCATCGGACACCGAGCGCCCGCCCGATGCGCGCCTCGTCGTCCGCCCCGCCGTCGACCATCGCCGCCGCCCGCTCGAGAACCGCCTCCGGCCCGACCACAGCCAGCGTGCCGAGACGGTCGAGATCCGCGGTGACGGTCTCGGCGATGCCGCGTCCGAGCCAGTCGTCCGCCGGGGTCGCGGAGATGTTCTGGAAAGGAAGGACAGCGACGACGTCGGTGGTCGCCGCCGGTTGGCTGCCGCCACGTGTCGATTGCGTCTCCGACCCGGCCGTCACTGCCGCGGCGAGACAGATGGACAGCACGACGGTGACCCGGAATCGAACCGACGAGCCAGGATTCGTCATCAACCGTGGGGAAGCAAATCGCCGGCCAGAGGTGTCTGTCCCGGCGGGAACGATCACCGTCAACCGGTCGCGGCGGCGCGATTGACGTCTGGCTATTCTACGCCCGCCGCGGAGCGGCGGGCGTCATGCGGGCCGGACTCGATGGCCGACACTTTTGCGTTCGACCTCCGGTGCCGCTCGCAATTTCCTTGGAAATGCGGCAGAGTCGCCGAAGGAGATCCTCGACCATGAAGTTGTTGTTGATGTCGACGACGCGTCCAGCCATCGTCTTGGCGGTAGGGCTGACCGTCGCCCTGCCAACGGCGGCCTGGGCACAACGATCCGAACCGGCAGCAGTCACCGGCACGCAGGTCGAAGACAGCGGCGGTTCGCTCCTCGGAGACATCGGCCGTGACTACCGGCGCTTCTTCACGTCGCGGGAGACCGTAACCATACTCAGCGTCGGTATCGCAAGCAGCATGAGTCTCAGACCGTTCGATGGCTCGATCGCCGGCAGTCGGTTCAATGGGGAGCTGTATCAGGACACGGCATCGACGCCGCCTTCGAGGGCGGCGAGATTCTGGGGGGCGCACTGTTTCAAGTGGGCGGCGCGTTCGCCGCCTACGGCCTCGGACGCGCGGTCGGTCGACCCGGCCTTGCGGCGCTGGGACGCGACCTCGTCCGCGCCCAGCTGCTCACGCAGGGAGTCACCCAAGCCATGAAGTACGGCGTGCGGCGGACACGCCCGGACGGCTCGAACGCCGCCTCGTTCCCGTCAGGCCACAGCTCCGGCACCTTTGCCTCGGCGACCGTGCTCCACCGCCACTACGGGTGGAAGGCGGGCGTGCCGGCCTACGCCGTGGCAACGTGGGTCGCCGCCTCGCGCCTGAACGAGAACAAGCATTTCCTGAGCGATGTCGCGTTCGGCGCGGCGGTCGGCATTCTCGGCGGCCGGACCGTGACATTCGGTCACGGGTCGACCCGATTCGAGGTCGCGCCCTTGGCGGCCCCAGGCGGCGCCGGCGTGCGGCTGACCGCGACGGGCTGGTAGATTGCGTCGAAGTCCGTTACGACAGGCCGGCCCTGTCGTTCTCGCCATGGCGCTGGCCGCGGTCGCGACCGCGGCGACCCTCGCCGAGCCCTTCTCGGCGTCGCACCGTCACCCGGCCATCGAGTACGGGACGCGCCTTCGCACCGACCGGGTGGCGGAGCTGCACGCGCGCCTCCGCGCGGGGGAGGTGACGCTGGCCTACGAGCCACAGCGCGGATTCCTCCAATCAGTCCTCGACGCCTTGGCGATCCCGGTTGAGTCACAGTCACTCGTCTTCTCGAAGACGAGCTTGCAATCCGTGTTCATCGGCCCGGACAACCCACGCGCCATCTATTTCACGGACGACGTCACCGTCGCCTGGGTGCGTGGCGCGCCCGCGATCGAGGTTGCCGCGCACGATCCCGAGCAGGGGGTCATGTTCTACGCCCTCAGCCAGCGCGGGCCGACCGCGCGCGGGTTTCAACGACCTCGGTCGTGTCTGGAATGCCACATCTCCGAGGCGACACTCGGCGTGCCGGGGCTTGCCGTCGGCAGCGCCGTCATCGACCCCGACGGTGTCCCATACGCATCCGTCGCCGTCGATCATCGGACCGCGATCGAGTCGCGATGGGGTGGTTGGTATGTGACCGGCGACACCGGCGTCGGGCGCCACGTCGGCAACACCGTGGCCATCGACCCCGCAGACCCGATGCTCCGACATGACCCCGCCAGCTTCAATCTCGCCACGGTCGAGGACCGCTTCGACACCGCGGGGTACTTGACGCCTCGGAGCGACGTCGCGGCGTTGATGGTGCTCGAGCATCAAACCCACATGACGAACCTGTTGACGCTGACCGGCTGGGAGTTTCGGGTTGCCGCGTTCGAGCACCGCGCCACGCGAGGGCTCTTGGCAGCGCCGGCGACCGGGTCAGCCGATCCGGCGCTCCGGGACACGGTGCAGGCCCTCGTCGATTACATGCTGTTCGTCGACGAAGCACCGCTGACCGATACCATCGTCGGCACGACCGCCTTCGTCGACGCGTTCGAGGCGCGCGGCCCGTTCGACCGCGACGGTCGGACCCTCCGACAGATCGATCTCGACCACCGGCTCTTCGCGTACCCATGCAGCTACATGGTCTACACGGCGGCGTTCGACGCACTTCCGGCTGACGCGAAGGCCGCGGTCTATCGACAGCTCTGGCGAGTCCTGGCGGGCAATGATCCGGACCCGAGGTACGTTCGTCTGTCGCCGGACGACCGCCGGAACGTCATCGACATCCTGCGCGACACGAAACCTGACTTACCAGCCTATTTCCGGTCGGCCGACTAAGCGCCCGCGCGACGAGGCGCCCCTCTCGGTAGTGCGCCGGCGCCGTCCCAGATCTGGACACCGACCCAAAATTTGACGCCGGCCACGCCCAAGGCGTCGCGACCCACGTCGTGCGAGGATCGATTCCGCGCGGATTTCTACAGCTTCGACTGCATGGGATTGGCACGTGCCTTGCATATTGGCAGGCGGGAGACAAGCGACATGCTAGCAACGCTGAGAGCTGATCCGTTCGTGTGGAAGGTCGCGATACGCCGAGAGGTGCTCGACAACGCCGTCGCCGAGCTGCAGGCAATGCACGACGTCGTGCAGAAGACCAGCACCAGGCGGGTGATCGGTCGTGACAACAAGACCTACAAGCTGCGGATTTCGATCGGCCGACCGAACGAAACGGGGCGGGCACTGGTCACGGTGCGGTTGAGCGGTGGCGAATGGTTGAAGCCGCGTCTGACCGAACGATTCGAGATGGAGTGTGCGGGCGTGTCATGAACGCGCACACGGCGCACCCGTGCGCACCTGACACAATGGAGACGTGGCGGCCGCTCACGATCCTGTCCCCGACGACCCGCACACCAACTACACCGACCGGCTGAATGCGCGGCGCGCCGCGCAAGCCATCGAGGTACATCGGCACCGGCAGGCCGGCACCCTTCGGCTGCTGGCGCTCGGCGCGGCCGCGGCGCTCGGCGTCGCCATTCTCGGCGGCCTCGCCGTCTCGGGCTGGTGGCTGCTCGCGCCGCTCGCGGTCGTGGTCGTGCTCGGCTTCGTCCTCGATCGTCTCGAGACCAGACGCGACCGACTCGCTCGAGCCATCGCCTTTTACGAGCGCGCGATCGCGCGGCTGGACGGCCACTGGGCCGGGGCGGGCGACACCGGCGCGCGTTTCCTCGACGAGCGCCATCTGTACGCGCGTGACCTCGATCTGTTCGGCGATGGGTCACTGTTCCAGTACCTCACCCACGCCCGCACCCGCATGGGCGAAGAGACGCTGGCGGCGTGGCTGCTGGCCCCGGCAGACCCGGAGATCGTCGTCGCCCGGCAAAACGCGGTCCGCGAGCTCGCTTCCAAGCTCGACCTACGGGAGGATCTCGCCGTGCTCGGCGAGGACGCAAGCACCGGGGTGCGGCCCGACGCCCTCGCGGCCTGGGGTGAGCAGCAGGAACTGCTCCCCGCGACGGGGTTTCGGTGGGTGGCGCGTATCCTGTCGGTCTTCGGCGTTCTCTCGCTCGCCGGAGGGGTCGCCGTCGCGCTCGCGGCGGGTGGTTCGCTCACCCTCACGGACGGGGTCGCGACGGCTCTGCGCGCGGCGTTCTTCCTCGCGCTCGTCGGGAACGGGACCGCCATCTGGCGCCTCAGGCACAGCCTGGGGCGGATCTTTGGTGCGGTCACGGCTGCCGCACAGGACCTGAACCTGCTCGCAGGCGTATTGCGCCGGCTCGAGGACGAATCCTTCAGGTCCCCGCGACTTGTGGCGCTGCAGACCGCCCTCCAGGTCGATGGCGACCCACCGTCCCGTCAGCTGGCCCGACTGAGCCGGCTCATGGATTACGTCGACTCCCGGCACAACTTCTTCGCCCGGATCCTTGGTTTGTTCGTGCTGTGGGACGTCCACCTCGCGTACGCGGTCGAAGCGTGGCGCCGCACGTCGGGCGCGGGGCTGCGGCGGTGGCTCAACGCGGTCGGCGAGATAGAGGCGCTGTCGTCGATCGCGAGTTTCCGCTACGAGCGCCCAGGGACGGTCTTTCCGACGCTGGTCACCGATACGCCGGTGTTCGACGCCGCCGACCTCGCGCACCCGCTCCTCGACCGGCGCGCGGTCGCCAACGATGTGTCGCTCACGGGCGCGCCGCGCGTTCTGGTCGTCAGCGGCTCGAACATGTCCGGCAAGAGCACCTTCCTGCGTACCGTCGGTGTCAGCGCGGTGCTGGCCCAGGCTGGCGCGCCGGTCCAGGCGCGCGCGCTTCGACTGTCGACGCTCGGCGTCGGCGCGTCGATCCGCCTCCTCGACTCGCTGCAGGACGGCACCTCGCGGTTCTACGCCGAGATCATGCGGCTGCGCCAGATCATGGACGCCGCCGGAGAGCGCCGGCCCGTGCTGTTCCTGATAGACGAGCTCCTGCACGGCACCAACTCGCACGACCGCAGGGTCGGGGCCGCGGCCATCGTCGGCGGCCTTGCGGACCGCGGCGCCATTGGTCTCGTGACGACCCACGACCTGGCGCTGACCGAGATCGCCGACACGCTGGCGACCGGCGGCGCCAACGTGCACTTCGCCGACCACCTCGAGAACGGGCGGCTCCGGTTCGACTACCGGATGCGGCCCGGCGTCGTCGCGAAGAGCAACGCCGTCGAGCTGATGCGCTCGGTCGGCCTCGACGTCTGACGCGGAGGGGCGTGCTATGCTCCGCACTTCTGTTCTGGAGGGCGATGACGATGCGGAGACGTTGCTTGATCGCGCTGGTCGCGTTCGGCTCACTGACACTCGCCGCGGCGTGCGGCGGAGGCGAGGACGCGCACGAGGCCGGAGCAATGGACCACACGGAGGCCGCGGCTGACATGGACCACGCCGACGAGGCTTCCGCCGAGGCCGCCGGCGGCGGTGAGATGGAGATGATCGGTGGCGGGCACGCGACGCTCGTCCACGAAGGGCAAGCGGGCAGCCCGCATGTGAGCGTGCACTGGGGCGTCAACGACGCCAACATCACGGTCAGCTACGGCCGACCGTATCTGAGGGACCGTGTGGTCGGAGAGAGCGTCGAGCCGATGGCCGACCGTGTCTGGCGCCTGGGCGCAGACGAGGCGACCACGCTGGCGACCGACACCGACCTCATGCTTGGCGGCACGCACGTGCCGGCGGGGGAGTACACGCTCTGGACCGCCCACATGAACGACGAGTTTCACCTGATCGTCAATAGCGAGACCGGACAGTGGGGCACGGCCTACAACGCGGACCATGACGTCGCGCACATCGCGATGGAGGTCGGCGTACTCGACCAGCCTGCGGAGCAACTGGTGATCTCGATCGCGGACGGCACGCTAGGATTCGACTGGGGCACGATGACCGCGGGCGTCACGCTGATGGCGCATTAGCTGCCAGCATGACCACAGTGTGGCGGTCGCTGGTCGTCGTGTTGTCGGCGGCGGGCTCGCTCTCGGCGCAGACGCCGAACTTCTCGGGGTACTGGACCCTGGACCGCGACGCCAGCGAGATCACGCCGCCGGCCTTCAGCGGCGGCCGGGGTGGCGCGGCGATCGAGCGACTCTTCGTCACGCACGCGGCCAACGGCACGCTGGTGATCGGCACGGAAACCAACGGGCTCAAGGCGTGGTCGTATACGCCCGGCCAGGAGCAGACGATCCCCGTCGGGCGCGACACGACCATGACCGCGCGGTCGCGCTGGGACGGTGATCGCCTCGTGGCCGAGGGGCGCCAGGGCGACATGACCATGCACGAGGAGCTGGTCCTCAGCCCCGATGGCCGGATCTTGCTCATCCTGGCGACCACCACGACGCCGGACGCCACCACCGTCAATCGGCTGGTCTACACCAAGGGGCAACCGGTCGGCCCGTGCGAGACCTGGGCGACGCCCTGCAAGGACTTCACCGACCAGCAGCGCTGATTCGGCGCCTACCGAGCGTCGCGCCGGGATGCTTTCGTAGCGCGGGCCTTCAAGCCCGCGGGGCGAAGGCTGAAGCCTCGCCCTACGAGTGCCGGTTCTAGTTCGACAGATCGAGCGCGACGATCTTCTCGCGGTCGCGCGCGTAGAGCGTCGTCCCGGCGAGCGTCGGGGCGGTCCACGACCGCGTATCGAAGAGCGGGGCTTCCGCGAGTGTCGTCATGCCGCTTGGTGTCAGCCTGGCGAGTATCAGATCGCCGTCCTCCTCGAGTAGCAACGCCTTGCCATCGGCGTACACCATGCTCGCGCGGCTGAAACCCCGCTGACGCCACGCCGTTTCGCCGGTCGCGACATGCGTGGCCGTCATGACGGCCGTGGCGCTCTGGCCGCTCGTGCCATAGATAAAATCACCGACGCGGACAGGATTGAGAAACGTGAAACGCAGTCGGGGGTCGTACCACAGTTCTTCTGTCCGTGTCGTCTCGCCGTCCCGCGTCAACCTGATTGCCCGGCTGCCCGCGATATAGCCGGACGACAGGAACATGATGTTGTCGTCCTCGCTCCAGAGCGGCACCTGGAAGTTGAAGTCGTTGCCGGCATCGTGCGGGTGCGCCCAGAGGATGGCGCCGGTGTCCGGGTCGAGCCCGTGGACCGCCTGCCCGGCGAAGATGACGAGCTGCGGCTGTCCGTCGACGCTGATGAGTCTCGGGGGAGCCTCCGACACGAGGAAACTGCCGCTCCGCCACACGACGCTGCCGTCCGACTGGCGCAGCGCCATGACCGACCGCCCCGGACCGCCCACCTGACAGATGATCGTGTCCTTGTAGGGCAACGGACTGGCGCCGTAGCCCGACTTGATCATCGAACGAATCAGCAGAGGGGGCGCCCCGAAGTCGGCGACGAAGTCCCGCGACCACCGCAGCTCGCCGGTTGCCGCGTCGAAGACGTGCAGTTTCTTGTTGGTGCCGACCGTGAAGAGGCGGTCGCCGACCAGAAGCGGCGTCGCGTGCGGACCGGCGCCCTGACCGAAGTCCTGAACGGCGGAGGCGTAACTGTATTCCCACCGTGTCGCACCGGTCGCGGCGTCCATGGAGATGACCGTCTCGTCTCCGCTCCACGGACCGCTCCCACCTTCGCCGTGCGCCACGCGATACATCGTGAACAATCGGCCGGCGCCGGTGATGATCGCCGCGTGCCCGGCGCCGAGCGGGCGGCTCCAGATCTGACGCGGCCCGGAGGCGGGCCATTGCTCGCTCAACCCGGTGGCCTGGGACGTAAAGTCGCGGTGGGGGCCGCCCCATTGCCACCAGTCGAGTCCCGCCGCGCCGTCCTGCGCGCCAAGCGGCGCATGGTGGCTCGCTCCGACGGCAACGATGACGAGCGCCAAGTGCCAACGTCTCATCGAGCACATCTTAACGCCGGAGCTCGCCTGGAGTTGTCAGTAGGACCTGGCACGCGCCGGTCGGGCTATCGAGCGGCGGCAAGGACGGGCACAACCGGGGCACGGTCGAGGGCGAGACCGTCCCAGAACGCCCGCACGCCGTCCAACATCGTGACACCCGCCTGGACGAACGGCGTCTCTACGAATTGGGGCGAGTGGTAGCACTCCGCGAGCTCGCGCCAGACATGCGTGCGATGCTGTTCCTCGATCCGGTCGTGCCAGGTGAAAAACGCCAGTGGTAACGTCGGGACCCGATCCCTCTTGACCCGTTCGAGGCCGGCAATCAGCTGCTTCCAGAAGCCGGCAGCCGCCCAGTTCTCGACGGCAAACGCCGCCCCCATCGCTTCGTTGTAGTCGTCGCTGCCGTAGAGCCGGAACAGCTCGTCGCAGAAGAACAAGGTGCTCGCGGTCCCATGCCGTCGCTGGCCCATGTCGGCGAATCCCAGACCCAGCGGCTCCCCAAACCGCAGAAGCCACTCGAAGTGCGCCGCCCGAAAACGAAAGACCCCGCTGTCGACCGTCCCCTCCGTGGAAACGAGGGCGGGGTCACCTTCCGGGTCCGTGGCGGTCGCGGTTCCCCCGCGCGCGCGGCCGGGACGGTCGGGCCCACTCCGCGGCGCGTCTGAGTGGTAGATGACGCCGAGCTCGTTCATCAGGATTTCCTTGCTTTCGCGCGCCGCCGCCAACGTGCCTGCGTTGATGACCCGGTTGAGCGCGGCCAGCAGGAACTGGTTCGAGAACACCGAGAACTGCACCGTGAAGTGGCGCAGCTCCTCCAGCGACAACTCACCGGTGGCGAACCAGGCCGTATAGCGATTCGCGGTGACAACCGGGTGGCGCATGAACTGGCCGTCGATGGTGGCTTTGAACCTGTCGAAGCTCTTCGTCGACATGAGTCCCTTCCTCTCGTCCGTCGTCAGGCGTGGACCGGGAGCCAGCTCCGCGCGTAGGACTCGTCCTCGAGTCCGACCGCGTGGCTCGTCAAGGTCAGCGGCCGAAACGTGTCGACCATCACCGCCAGCTCATCCGTCCGCGTCTTGCCGATCGACCCCTCGTACGCGCCCGGATGGGGACCGTGGGGAATTCCGTTGGGGTGCACCGTGATCGCCGCCGGCTCGACGCCCGGACGCGACATGAAGTCTCCGGACACGTAGTAGATCACCTCGTCCGAGTCAACGTTGGAGTGGTTGTACGGCGCCGGGATCGCCAGCGGGTGATAGTCGAAGAGCCGCGGCACGAACGAGCAGACCACGAAGCCGGGCGCCTCGAACGTCTGATGGACCGGCGGCGGCTGGTGCACCCGACCGGTGATCGGCTCGAAGTCGGCGATGTTGAACGCGTATGGCCACAGGTGCCCGTCCCATCCGACGACATCCAGCGGGTGGTGGCGCTGAATGCATCGCGTGATCCGGCCACGCGCCTTGACCCGGACTTCGTACTCCCCCGCCTCATCGTGAGTCGCGAGTTCCTCGGGGGGCCGGATGTCACGTTCGGTATAGGGCGCGCTCTCGACGAACTGTCCGAATCGGTTTCGGTATCGCGCGGGCGGCTCGATGTGGCCGGCCAGGCACTCGACCACCAGCATCCGCTGCTCGACACCGTCGTCCGGAAGGAGTCGCCACAGGACGCCCGTTGGCACGACGAGGTAGTCGCCCGGCCGATAGCGCAGCGCGCCGAACTGGCTCTCGAGCACCCCCGTGCCGTCGTGGATAAAGATCACCTCGTCCCCGTGCGCGAACCGGTACCAGTAGTTCATCGCTTCACATGGTCGCGCCACGGCGATCGAGACATCGGCGTTCGCCATCAGTGGCACGCGGCCACCGACCGCATCGCCTCGAGGGCCCATCTCGCGCGTCCGGAGCAACCGATGACGAAGCGCACCCGGCTCCCCCCACGACAGCTCCACCTCGTGGCTCTCGATGACGTCGATTTCGGTTGGGGGCCGGAGGTGATACAGCAGCGACTGAATCCCCGAGAAGCCGTGGATCCCCATCACTTCCTCGTGATAGAGGGAGCCGTCGGGTTGGCGGTATTGCGTGTGGCGCTTGTGCGGGATGGTCCCGCGCCTGACGTAATAGCTCATGTCCGCGAACTCCCGGTGGCCACCAGATTGCCCCGACGAGCCTGCTCACGCTCGATCGCCTCGAACAGCGACTTGAAGTTGCCTTGCCCGAACCCTCGCGACCCGTGCCGCTCGATGATCTCGAAGAAGACCGTCGGCCGGTCCTGCACCGGCTGCGTGAAGATCTGCAGCAGATACCCGTCCTCGTCCCTATCCGCCAGGATGCCGAACCTGGCGAGGCGGTCCACCGGCTCATTCAGCGGCCCGACACGCCGCTCGAGGTTCTCGTAGTACGTGTCGGGGACCCGGAGAAAGGCCACGCCCCGCGCGCGCAGGGCGGACACCGTGCCAATGATGTCTGTCGTGCTGCAGGCGACGTGCTGGACCCCGGGGCCCCCGTAGTAGTCGAGGAACTCCTCGATCTGCGACTTCCGACGACCGGTCGCCGGTTCGTTGATCGGGAATTTGATCGTGCCGGTCCCGTCCTGCATCACCTTCGACATCAGGGCCGAGTACTCGGTGGAGATGGCCTCGTCGTCGAAATGCACGAGCTCGGTGAATCCCATCGTCTCCGAGAAGAACCGCACCCACCGGTCCATGGCGCCCAGCTCGACGTTTGCGACGACGTGATCGATCGCCTGCAGACCGACGTCGCCCTGATCGGACCCTCCGCCGGCGACGGTCCGAAACCCCGGAGCAAACGCGCCGACGTAGTCGCCGCGTTCGACGAATCGGATCGTCGTCTCCCCGTACGCGCGGATCGCCCCCGTTCGGAGCGTGCCCGTGTCGTCACGTTCCGCCGTGGGTCGCGCGGCCGGGATGGCTCCCCGCCGGGTGGTGTCGTCGAATGTGTGGGCCACATCAGGAACCTCGAGCGCGATGACGCCGACGCCGTCACCATGCTGGTGGACGTGGCGGGCGACGGCATTGTCCGAGCTCAACGCGGTGGTCAGGAGGACGCGGATTCCCCCCTGCTCCATGAGATACGACACCACGTCTCGGCTGCCGGTCTCGAGTCCACGGTAGGCCGCGATGCGGAATCCGAACCGGCTCTCGTAGAACGCGGCTGCCTGCCGCGCGTTTCCCACGTAGAACTCGAGATGGTCGATACGCCGGATCGGGCAGAGCTCATCCATCATCACCACTCCTGCTCACGCACGCGGCCAGACGGCGGACCGCCTCCTCGATGTCCGAGACACAACACGTCGCGAAGCTCAACCGCATGTGGTGCCGGGCGGCCCCTCTCCGCATGGCGAACGCCGCGCCGGGCGCGAAAGCGACCCGCTCGCGATGCACGGCGTCGTGTAGCAGCGCCGCGCAGTCGACCCCCGGCAGCTCGACCCACACGAAGAAGCCGCCCGTGGGACAGTGCCAGCGCGCCTCGGGCGGGAAGGAGCGCCGGAGTTGGCGGAGCATCGCGTCGCGACGCGCGCGATACATCCGACGAATCACGTGGAGACGCGGCCCGTATCGACCGTCGGCGAGATACCGGGACACCGCGCGCTGGGTCAGGCTGGAGTTTTTGAGGTCCGATGCCTCCTTGATGATCACGGCACTGGAGACCAGGCGCGTCGGCAGCACCATCCAGCCGAGCCGCAACGCGGGAGCGATGGTCTTCGAGAACGTGCCGACGTAGATCACCCATTCGTCATCGAGCGCGCGGAGCGGCGGAGGGTGATCCGCCTCGCATCCGAGGAACCCGTACGCGTCGTCTTCCACAATGGGGACGCGGTGCCGCCGGGCCAGCTCGACGAGCTGCCATCGCTTCGTGCGGCTGAGCCCGACGCCACACGGGTTGTGGCCGTCAGCCATCGCGTAGACGAACGCCGGCCGCGTGCCGCTCGCCAGCCTGGCGTCGAGTTGCCCGACGTCCATCCCAGACTCGGGATCGGTCCCGACGGTGACGACGTTAGGGGCGAAGGGCGCAATGGCCTGACTGACACCCGGATAGATGGCTTCTTCGGTCAGGACCGCGCCGCCCGGGTCCAGGAAGAGCTTCGCCGCGATGCCGATAGCCTGTTGTGCGCCGGTCGTGAGCACGATCTGCTCCGATCGACAGCGAACCCCTCGCTCGGCCATCAGCGCGGCGATCTGCTCTTTCAGCGGTGCATACGGTGGGCGGTACTGGAGCGCACTCGGATCGGCGGCCAGCACCTCGTGCAACGCAACTGCGTACTCGGGCGCGGGAAGGGCTTCGGGGGTGGGCAAGCCAGCGGCGAGCGACAGCGTGCCCGGCTGGGCGGCGATCGCGATCATCTCGCGCAGCGGCGACCGGTGTTGCCCTCGCATCCATCGTGAGAGCGACGGCCCCGATTGGCTCCCTATGGTCGTCAACATGCCGATGTCGTCTCGGTCGGGTTTCGTTGAGCCGTTCCACGACCTCTCTCGATACTAGATAAATCGACAACCGTCGGCTAATTAATAATTCTATCAAGCACGTTATAGTATATATAAGTTAGTAAATATATAATAATTGTATTATAAATTAACCATGCGATACCACGACTTGGTCCGGGAGGCGACGTGCCGGTGAGCGGCGGCGAACGCCGGGTTGCGCGGTCGCGACGGGTGCAGCTCGACGACCGGGACCGGCGGCTGCTGGCGCTGCTGCAAGAGGATGGTCGCGCCACGAGCGTCGAGCTGGCGCGCCAGCTCGGCCTCTCACCACCGGGATTGCAGAAGCGACTGCGCAAGCTGGAGGCAGGCGGCGTCATCCAGCGCTACGCGGCCATCGTGAAGCGAGAGGCGGTCGGTCTCGACCTGCTCTGCTTCGTCCACGTGACGCTCGCGCACCACCGGCCCGACTGCGTCGCGCGATTTCGCAACGCGATGAAATCGATGCCCGAAGTCCTGGAGTGTCACTACTTGACCGGGGAGACCGACTACGTGGTCAAGATCGTCGTCGCCAACCACACCGCCCTCGAACGTCTGCTCTTCGAGAAACTGATGCGCGTCGACGGCGTCGATCGGGTCCGCACCAGCATCGTGGTCAACGAAGTCAAGGCCTCGACGGCCTTGCCGCTCCAGTTTTAGTCGGGGGCTGCGCCCGCGAGGCGCGCTTTGGCGAGGCGAGAGGCTAGTAGTCGGCGGCGGCGAGCGAGGCGCGAATGACCTCGCGGTCGTTCCGGACGACCACGTGCCGGTTCGCGAAGGCGGGATGGGTCCAGAGCACCGCGCGGTCGTTCCACCGGCCGGATGCGCCGCCGCGCGTGCGGAGAGTCGGCTCGAGCAGTAGTGTCCGGTCGAGCTCCTCGTAGCCCTCCGGTGTGAACCGCGCGATGATCAGATCGCCGGTATCGTTCATCACGAAGTGGCGGTCGCGGTGGCGCACGAAGTAGGCCGTGGCCCAACGGTCTTGTGCGTTCATGGCGTCGCTTTGCCACAGTCGCTCCCCGTTGGTCGCGTCGAGACCGCGCAGCTCACCGTAGCTCCCGACACCGTAGAGCTGATCGCCGACGACGATAGGCGTCGAGATGATCGAATGCAGCCCGTCGGTCTGATCGGGCAGCTCGCTGCGGCTCTGCCCTTTCCAGAGCACGCGCGCCACCGGTCGGTCCGAGTTGAGCGCCATCATCATCGACCCGCTGAAGAAGTTGCTGACGACGAGGTATCGGTCGCTTCGAACGGGCGTCGCGATGGCCAGGCCACCCGCCACGACGAACTCCTGTTCCCAGTACACGTCGCCGGTTTCCGGATTGAGCGAGGTCAGTGCGGTGGCGTGCCACACAATCAGCTGCCGCACACCGCCCGCGTCGATCATGATCGGCGGCGAGTAGCCGGTCTCAGAGCTGTTCTCGAGCGCGCGCCACACCTCGCGGCCGGTTGCCTTGTCGAGGGCGACGATCTTCGCGTCGGGATCGCCCCCGACCACGGCAATCAGGAGGTCGCCCTCGATGAGGGGGGACTGCGAGAAGCCGAACGCGGGCACCGTCGTGTCGTAATCCGCGGTCGTGTCGACCCGCCAGATGACCGCGCCGGTCGCCGTGTCCATACAGGACACCATTCCCGCCGCCCCGAGCACATAGACCCGGTCGCCATCGACCGTGGGCGTGGCGCGCGGCCCGTTGGCGAACTTGAACTGGATGTTGCGATACGTAGCGGGCCACGCCTGCGACCAGAGGACCGTACCCGTCTCCTCGTCAAGCGCCAGCAAGCGCTCGGTGCCGTCCATCGTGCGGCTCCCCAGCGTCTCCTCGTAGTCGAGGACGAACACGCGGCCGCCGGCGACCGCAGGGCCCGCGAAGCCGCCACGGACCGGTGCGCGCCACGTCACCGTGAGGCCCGCGTCGGGGAACCGATCGACGATGCCGGTCTCGGTCCACACGGCGGATCGGTCGGTGCCGCGCCACTGCGGCCAGTCCTCGGCCTGCACGCCTGCAACGAGGCACAGCGCGCCACAGATGGCAGTCCCGCACATTCGAGCCCGCGCCACGGTCATGCATCGTGCACCGTTCGCGGGCGACCGGTCAATGCGACCGATGCCGCGGCGCGGGGCGCCTGGGTCATTCCAGACGCAACGCCTGTCGTGTCAGGCCGGTATCGAACAGCCCGATCGGTCACAACATATAGGATTACATGTGAACCAACATGGCGAACAGGAGGCCAGACATGACGGCCCCGCGCGACGACGACGTGCCGGCGCTGGTTCGCGACCTCCGGCGCCGACTCGGCCTCACGCAGGAACAACTCGCTCAGCGTGCGGGGGTCACCTACAGCACCGTCAACCACTGGGAGAACGGCAGGCGCCGGCCCCAGCCATTCTTGCGCCGTCGTCTGCGCGAGATGAGAGCCGAGGCGTTCGGGCAGGCCTCACCGCGCCCACAGCGGAGCCCGGCGCCGGGATTGCCGAGACGTAGCCGCGTCGAGCGAATGGTTGACGAGATGGTGCGACGGATTGTCGCTCGATTCAATCCGCGCCACGTGATCCTCTTCGGTTCCCGTGCCCGCGGGACGGCGATGCCTACCAGCGACGTCGACCTCTTGGTGGTGATGCCCGTTTCACAATCGGTGCGCGACGCGGCGGTTGAGATCGGCGTGGCCCTGCACGATATCGCCCTACCGAAGGACATCGTCGTCACGACGCCAGAGGACTTCGCGTGGCGGAAGGAGATCGTCGGTACGATAGAACGAGCTGCGGCGCGCGAGGGCGTGGTCCTCTATGCCCGACGTTGACCGCATCTACCGTGTCGCGCGCGAGTGGATCGACAAGGCCGAGAACGACCTGACGACTGCCGTTCACGTCCTCGACCTGGGCCAAGCATGCCCGACGGACACCGTGTGTTTCCACGCACAGCAATGTGTGGAGAAGTACGTCAAAGCCTATCTCGTGTCGAAGGGAATCGACTTTCCGCAGACACACGACACGGGTGCGCTTATGGCGCTCGTGCCGCGCGACCTGGCAGGAAGTTTGTCCGTCGAGGAACAGCGGCGGCTAACAGCGTACGCGACGACGACGCGCTACCCGGGAGAGTACGAGCCGATCTCGCTGTCCGAGGCCCGGCGTGCGGTGGCCACGGCGCGGCGTGTTCGCCGCGCCGTGCGGGGGAAGCTCCCGACGGCCGTGGTCAGACGCGGGGCACGGTGACGGCAAGGGCGAGCCGTCACGGCCCGCCCGCCACCGGCTGCGCCACGCACCTCGGGCGGCTCCGGCTCACCGACGGAGCGGCGCCACGGGCAGCACGGCGACCAGCGAGAACGACCAGCGACTGGCATCGCCGAGGTAGTGCTCGGTACCGATGAGGTCGCCGGCACGCGGCAAGCCGGTGGCGACGTAGTCGAGGGATCCCTCCAGCTCGACGTCCTTCAGCCAGTTGCCGTCTGGCAACCAATTGAAGATCAGTAGCGCCGTGTCGAGCTCGAAGTTGAGCTTGTGCGTGTAGCTGCTCGTGTCCGTCGTCCGCTCGGCCGGGCTGAGCTTGTCGACAATGTCGACGTGGCTCTCCACCCATCCGCCGGTCTGATCGCCCGTCAGCCAGTCGAGGTTCAGCTCGAATTCAAACTCCATCCCGTTGTCGCGGATCGAAGCGACGCCGAGCTCTGTGGCCGTTCGCCCGAATGGGTTCGTGGCGCTTTCCCCGAATGGCACGAAGATCGTTTCGAGCGTGAAGCCGACGCGCGGGATCTCGGTGGGGATGTCGAGCGCCAGGATCAGCTCGAAGGCGGTCTCCGCTTCCTGGCGGACGGTGGACACCTCGCCGGTCGCGGCGTCCGTGACCTCGACCAGCGCCCGATTCCCGAGGTTCTCGAACGTCATGGTCGGCTCGACCTTGAGCTCCGGCGCGCAGAGAAAAAAGCAGCGCGGCTCCTGGACGTCGCCCGGGTCCTGCGCCCGGACAGGAGCGGCGACCAGCGCCATGAGCACGACGCCGCCACCAATCAGGTGTCGCGAGGTCGATCGCGCGTGTCGGCTGGCTCGATGAGTCATGGTCGCCTGCGCCCAGTTATACACTGGTGCTGCCGTGGGCAACGAGAGGATGGTGATCGGGGCGGCCGTCATGCTGATGGCGACCGCCGGCTGCGGCGGCCGGCCGGCACCGCCGAGCGCAGCGGATTTCCCGACCGAGTTCACCGGCTCCGGCGCCTGCCGAGACTGTCATCTCGACATCCACGATCGCTGGCAGGACACGCTGATGGCCAACGTGTTGCTGGATCCCCGCGAGCACCCGGATGCCATCCTCGGGGATTTCGCCAGCGACGACCCGCTCGTCACCTTCAGCCCCGACGACATCACCTTTACCTACGGGAGTAAATGGAAACAGCGTTACTTCACGCAGGTCGGCGACGACCTCTTCGTGTTTCCCGCCCAGTGGGACGTGCGCAACGAGCGCTGGCGTCGGTATGGCGCGCGGCCGGGCACCGAGTGGTGGGTCGAGCATTACCCCGAGGGCCAGATGCAGCGCCCGACCGGCCCGCTGTGCGACGGGTGCCACTCGGTCAACTACGACGTTCAAACGAAGACGGTCACCGAGTGGAACGTCGGGTGCGAGGCGTGTCATGGCGCGGGACGCGCGCACGTCCTCGACCCGGTGGCCGACACGATCGTCAACCCGGCGCGGCTCGACGACGTCCGGTCGAACGACGTCTGCATCCAGTGCCACTCGCAGGGCGTCCCCCTCGACAACCCGATCGAGGGGCGCTACTTCGACTGGCCAGTGGGGTTCGCGCCGGGCGATCGACTCAGCGACGTCTGGGAGCTCGACGGTCCGCACCTCGGCGAGGAGACGTTCACGCACTGGCCGGAAGGGTCGGCGCACAAGAACCGGATGCAGGGCAACGACTACGTGCAAAGTCAGATGTACGTGAAGGGCGTCCGCTGCTACGCGTGCCACGACGTACACGGCACCGAACACCCGGGGGATCTCGTCGCGCCGGCGGACGAGCTGTGTCTCTCGTGCCACACGTCGCAGCTCCAGCCCGGGCCGCGCGGGTCAATCGAATACCACACGCGTCACGAGGCGGGCACCGAGGGTAGCTCCTGCATCGGGTGCCACATGCCGGAGATCGCCCGGACCGTCGGCGACGTCAACGTACGCAGCCACACGTTCAGGTTCGTCTCGCCGGCCGACACCGAACGCTACGGCGTCCCCAACCCTTGCACGTCGTGTCACACGGACGAGACCGACGCGTGGGCGCTCGACGAGCTTCGTACCTGGCCGCACGTCTCCCCGTGGCGGGTCGCGCCGTAGGCGTCTCCAGCCGGCGATGACAACCCTCGGTTCTTCCCGGTGCCTGCGGTGACCGACTGGACGCAGCCGCTCCACCCGCTGATCGTCCATTTCCCGATCGGGCTGTTGGTGAGCGCCGCCGCGGTCGATATCGCATCGCTTGCTGCGCGACCCACATCGGCCCTCCGGCACGCCGCGACCGGCCTATACGTCGCCGGCGCGCTGGCGCTCGTCGCGGCCTACTTCAGCGGCCGCGCCGACGCGGCCGCGTTACGGGTGCCTGGGATGGCGCACGCCGTCATCGACGCGCATTGGACATGGGCGCTGCGGACGACGGTGTACTTCGGGGCGTTGACCCTCGGCAGGGCCGGCCTGGCCGTCTCGGGTTACGTTGCACCGCGGCGCATCTGGATCCCGGTCGTCGCAAGCGGTGTGCTAGGCCTCGCCCTGTTGTTCCAGACGGCCGAGCGTGGCGGCCGGCTCGTCTACGAGCACGGCGTCGCGGTCGCGGCGCCGCGTTAAGGTCGGTGCTAGTCTTGAGCGGAGAGATGGAGACGCACGTCCTCAGCTGCCGTCGGCTCGTCAAGACCTTCGACGAGCAGCGCGCGGTGCACGGTCTCGACCTGCCGTTGCCCGCGGCTCGATCTTCGGCCTGCTGGGGTCGAACGGCTCCGGCAAGACCACAACGATCCGGACGTGTCTGGGAATCTACCGCCCTGACGGCGGAACGTTCGACATACTCGGCGCGTCAGACCCGCTCGCCGTGCGCCACCGGATCGGCTATCTGCCGGAGGAGCGCGGCCTCTACGCTCGGATGAAGGTCCGCGAGCAACTGGCCTTCCTCGCCTCGATCCGGGGGCTGTCGCTCGCCGAGGCGGACCGCCGCGCGGGCCAATGGCTGGAGCGGGTGGGGCTGGACGGCCGGGCCACCGTGCTGACCCGCGAGCTCTCGAAGGGCATGCAGCAGAAGGTGCAGTTCGCGGCCGCCGTGATCCACGACCCGGAGCTCGTGGTGCTCGACGAGCCGTTCACCGGGCTTGACCCGGTCAACACCCGGCTGCTGACCGAGCTCATCCTCGAGCAGCGCGACAAGGGCGCGACCGTCATTCTGTCGACGCACCGGATGGAACAGGTCGAGGCGCTCTGCGAGTGGATCTGTCTGCTGCACGACGGCCGTCCCGTGCTGAACGGGCGGCTCGGCGACATCAAGGCCGCGCATGGCCGCAACGCGATCGCTGTCGAGTACGACGGCGACGCGGGGCGGCTGGACGGCATCGCCGGCGTGCGCGAGTGCACCGATACCGGTCGCGAGGCGCGCCTCCAGCTGGAGGCCGACGCCGACGCGCAGCAGGTGATGCGGGCGTTGCTCGATCGGGTCGTGGTCCGGGGCGTCAGGCTCGACGAACCGCGCATCGAGGAGATCTACGTGGAGAAGGTCGGTCACGCGTGAACCCGACACAGATCGCGAAGATCGCGCGGCGCGAGTTTCTCACCCGCGTGCGGAATCGCGCCTTCGTCGTCATGACATTCATGGTGCCGCTCGTCATGGGCGGCTACATGCTGATGGTGCCGCTGCTGACACGCTCGGCCACGACGGAGTTGCGCGTGGCGATCATCGACGCGGGGACCGGCATCGGCCCGTCCTTCGCCGAGCGGCTCGGGCAGGTCGAACGGCCCCAGATCACGGTGAGCGAGGTGGTGACGGTCGCGGCCGCCGACGCGGCGACCCGCGAACGATTCAGCGACGAAGTCCGTGCCGACTCGATCGACGCGTACTTCGTCATGGAACGGGACGACGACGGGCTGCCGGAGACCCGCTACGTCGCGATCGAAACCGGCAATCCCGAGCTGCTGCGCGACCTGCGGCTCGCGCTGCAAGCCGCGGCCATCGCCGAGCTGCTTGCCGGCACTGGTGTCGACGACAGCGAGATTCAGCGGCGTCAGCGGCTGAGCCTCGGCGCGGTGAGGCTGTCCGATGAGGGCGAGCAGGCAGGTGGCTTCGAAGCGGCCTTCTTTTCGACGTTCACGCTGGCCATGCTGCTCTACATGGCGGTCATCATCAACGGCCAGGGGATGGCCACCGCCATCGTCGAGGAAAAATCGTCGCGTCTGATCGAGGTCATTCTTGGCGCGGTCACGGCCGGCGAGTTCATGGCGGGGAAGATCATCGGTGTCCTGGGGGCGGGGTTGACCCAGCTCGGGATCTGGGTCGCGGTCGCGCTCGTCGTCGTGCTGCAGGCGATCCCGGGAATCGCGATGAGCTCGGCGGCGGCCGGCTTCGACCTTTCATCGGTGCTCAGCGTCGAGCTGCTGTTCTACTTCGCCGTCTTCTTTGCCTTGGGGTATCTCCTCTACTCGGTGCTGTTCGCGGTCGTCGCCGTCACCTGCACGAGCACGGAGGAGCTCGGTCACTCGATGTTCGCCGCGGTCCTCCCGCTTGTCATCGCGCTCATGGCGTCACTGTCGGTCATTACCAACCCAGGCACCCTGCTGACACAGGTGCTCAGCTTCATCCCGTTCTTCACACCGATCGTGATGCTGGCGCGCATCAACATCCTGATGCCTCCCCTCTGGGAAGTGTGGCTCGGGGTCGCCCTGCTGCTGGCCGCGTCGCTCGCGTCCGCCTGGGCCGCGGGGAAGATCTTCCGCTACGCCCTGCTCATGACGGGCAAGCGACCAACGGTGCCCGAGCTGCTGCGCGTCGTCCGCGCCGGATGAGCCGGACGCTCGCCCCCCCGCGCGCGTAACGATGTACGCTGCGGAACATGCCCTCGAGCGACGATGCGCTCCGCCTCGGCTGTTTCGCCGCGGTGTTCGCGGCGATGGCCGTGTGGGAGCTCTCGTCGGCACAACGGGTGTTCACCGTCGGTCGGGTGCAACGGTGGTCGACGAACGTGGCGATGCTGGTGCTCGGACTGGCGATCGTACGGGTGGCGATGCCCCTGACGTTGACGGGGAGCGCGCAGTGGGCTGGCCGCCGTGAGTGGGGCCTATTGCACGCGGTGGACCTGCCGTTCGCCGTGGCCGTCCCGCTGGCCGTGATCAGTCTCGACCTGGTGGTCTACGCGCAGCACGTCATCTTTCACCGCGTGCCGATCCTCTGGCGCGTGCATCGGGTGCATCACGCCGACCCGGACGTCGACGTGACGACCGGCGTGCGGTTTCACCCGCTCGAGTTCCTGCTGTCCGCCGTCATCAAGACCGCCGCGGTGCTGGCGCTCGGCGCCCCCGCGCTGGCCGTGGTCATCTTCGAGGTGGTCCTCAACGCGACGTCGATAGTCACGCATGGCAACGTCTCGCTTCCGCGGTCGCTCGACCTCGTCCTACGTCGGCTCATCGTCACGCCGGACATGCACCGCCTGCACCACTCGGTCGATCCGTTGGACCACGGCTCGAATTTCGGGTTCAGTCTCTCCGTGTGGGACCGGATCTTCGACACCTACCGGCGCGACCCGGTCGCGGGGGCGGAGACGATGACGCTCGGGCTGGGGTACGACGCGGGGGACGCCTGCGCCGCCGGCCGGACGCTGCAGATTCACTTTCGTTGACGGCTGACGGCCATCGTCGGCGTATCTCGATGCCGGATTGAGGAAGAGGTGACGCACATGACACCGCGAGCGCTCGCGCTCTGCCTCGTGCTCCTCGGCTGCGGGCCGGCGACGGTGATCGCGCAAGAACTCCCGACGGCCACGCCCGAATCGGTCGGGCTCTCGGGCGATCGGTTGGCGCGCGCGACAGCGGCGCTCCAGGCGCATGTCGACGCCGGCGACATCCCGGGCGTCGTGGCCGCCGTCGTCCGGGACGGCAGGCTCGTCTATCTCGAAGCGGTCGGCCAACGCGACCTCGGGACGCACAGCCCGATGCGCGCCGATGCGCTGTTCAGGCTCTATTCGATGACCAGACCGATCACGAGCCTGGCGGCGATGATCCTCTGGGAAGAGGACCGGTTCGAGCTCGACGACCCGGTCGCGACATACCTGCCCCAGTTCGCGGTCCAGCGCGTGTTCGCGGACGCCGGCCAGGCGGACCCGGCGCAGACGCGGGCGCGGCAGCGGGAAATGACCGTCGAGCACCTGCTGCTCCACACGTCCGGGCTCGGGAGCCGGAGCTCGGCGACCTACCGCGCAGAGGGCGTGCGCCTGCGGTCGATCACCTTGCCCGAGATGGTCGACAACGCGGCGGGCGTGCCGCTCTTCGAGGACCCCGGCACCCGGTGGCGATACGGGATCTCGACAACCATCCTCGGCCGGCTCGTCGAAATCTGGTCGGGCATACCCCTCGACGACTTCATGCGGGAGCGCATCTTCGAGCCGCTCGGTATGACGGATACGGTGTTCTGGGTCGACCCTTCTCGCGCCGGTCGTCTCGCCCCGGTCTACCGGCCCTCGCCGGACGGCGATCTCCGGCCGCATGCGATCGAGCAGGTGCCGTTCACGGAGCGGCCGACGCTGATCGAAGGTGGCGTCGGCCTGGTGTCGTCGGTCGCGGACTACCTCCGGTTCTCGCAGATGTTCCTGAACGAGGGCGAACTCGGGGGCCGGCGGGTGCTGCGACCCGAGACAGTCGCGCTGATGACGAGGAATCGCATCCCGGTTGCGCTGCTGCCCATCGGCTTCGGCCGCCCCACGCCCGGCCGAGGGTGGACGCTGGGTTTCTCGGTCGTCATGGACCCCGGCGCGTTTCCCTTTCCCGTGAGCGAAGGGACGTTCTGGTGGGACGGCTCGGCGGGTACGCGCTTCTTCATCGATCCGGCCCAGAACATGGTGACCGTCATCATGGCGCAGGTCTCGCCGTCCGGCGGCAACGGCTTCCGCGAGGCCTTCACGACGCTGGTCGACGAGGCGATCGTCGAGCGCCGCTGATCCCGGCGCTCATCTGTGGTGCGTGGGGGTGCCGGAAAGACCGGAAGTTGTGGATCCGTAGCCAGACTACCGGAACGCCGGTAGACTACACTTGATTCTGGTCCGGTTTTGCACGCTGGGAGGAAGATGATGAGATCACACCAGGGACGCGTTTGGCGGAACAGCCTGGGGCTGAGCCTCGTGCTCGCGCTAGGCGTCGTCCTGGCCATGCCCGCGCCCGCCGCCGCCCAGACCGAGCGCGGCAATCCGCACGGCGAGTGGCGGTACCAAAGTGCGGACGCCTGGGGCACCCGCTTTTCGCCGCTCACCCAGATCGACGGGGACAACTTCGAGGATCTGGAGCTGCAGTGGGTCTGGAGAGGCGACAATTTCAGCCCGCACCCGCTCTACCTGTCGCGTTCGACACCGAGCTATATCGACGGTTTGCTCTATACGGTCGCCGGGTACCGCCGCACGGTCGCGGCGATCGACCCCGCGACTGGCGAGACGCTCTGGACGTATCGCGAGCCCAACACGCGACGGTGGGAAGAGTCGATGCGGGCCAGCTACGGCAAGGGCGTCGGCTACTGGGAGATCGATGGGCGCGCCATCATCTATGTGATCACACCGGCGTTCTTCCTGCACGCGCTGGATGCGAAAACCGGCGAGCATCTGGAGGGCTTCGGATCACCCGTGCCGATCCCAGGTTTCCCGCGCACGGGGGTCGTCGACCTGCTCGCGGACCTCGGCCATGACTACGACCCCTACGAGGGGATCCCGATGGAGACGGGCTACATCACCAGCTCGTCCCCCCCCATCGTCGTGAACGGCACGGTCGTGGTCGGCAACTCGCACGAGCAGGGCTACAACCAGTCGCGGATCGAGAACGTGCCGGGCGACATCCTCGCGTACGACGCCCGCACGGGCGAGCACAAGTGGAAGTTCAACATCATCCCGCAATCGGAGAGCGAGTTCGGCTTCGATACCTGGGAAAACGAGGCCTGGCAATGGACGGGGGATGTCTCCTCGTGGGCGCCGCTGTCGGCCGACCTCGAGCGCGGGCTCGTCTACATCCCAACCAACGCGCCGACCATCGACTACTACGGGGGGTTCCGGCCGGGGAACAACCTCTTCGGCACCAGCACTATCGCCCTCAACGCCGAGACCGGGCAACGGGCCTGGCATTTCCAGACGGTGCATCACCCGATCTGGAACTACGACCTGCCCAACGTCCCGATCGTGGTCGACGTCACGGTCGACGGCCAGGATGTGCCGATGGTCATCCAGACGACGAAGCAGGGGATGACGTTCGCGTTCAACCGTGAGACGGGGGAGCCCGTCTGGCCGATCGAGGAACGCGCGGTGCCGGCGTCAATCGTCCCCGGCGAGCAGCTCGCACGAACGCAGCCGTTCCCCACGAGGCCGGAGCCGCTCAACCCGCTCGGGCTCTCCGAGGACCAACTGATCGACTTCACGCCGGAGCTCAGGCAAGAAGCGCTCGAGATCGTAAGCCAGTACCGGATCGGTGGCCCCTACGTGCCGCCGCTGCCCAACAGCCACACCGAAGACGTGAAGGGCTGGATCAGCTGTGGGGCGGGCGGGCTCAACATCACGCATCCGGCGGTGCTCGACCCCGAGACCGGCTACCTGTATCAAGCGAACGGACCCGGGTGCTCGGGCCGCACGGTGCAGCCGGGCGCCGACACCGACGCCGGGGTGCACGGGTGCACGTCCGACTCGGGCGACTGCACGACGGCCGGCACGACCGTGTCGGACTGGGTGCAGGGCGGCGGCGTCGGTTTTGGCGGACCGCAGGGGCTCCCGATCTACAAGCCGCCCTACAGCAAGATCACCGCGATCGACATGAATACTGGTGAGCATGTGTTCGCTGTCCCGGTCGGCGAGGCCTCTGATCGGATCAAGAACCATCCAGCGCTTCAGGGTGTCGACCTGTCGGGCGCCAGCGGGAACGGCAAGGCCGTCATGATGGCGACCCGCAGCCTCCTCTTCGCCACCGAGGGCTCGAACGGTCCGCCGGTGCTGAATGCGCACGACAAGCGAACCGGCGCGAAGCTCGGCACCATCGAGCTGCCGGCGCCCGGTCAGTACGGCATGATGACCTACGAGCACGACGGCCGGCAGTTCATCGTTGTGCAGATCGGGCGGGGCGGGTCCTTCCCGGGCTCACTCGCCGCGTTTTCTCTGCCTGGGGCCGAAGCTCACGATTAGTGTTCTGAGTTGACCGACGTGGGCCTCGGCGGGAGCGTGCCCGCCGGGGCCCAGTCCCGCGTCATCGACGTTACCAACGACCTTCCCGCCCTCGTGCTACAGGTCCGCGCCGTCGGCGATCCCGGCGAAACGGTAGGGAATCTTATCGCTGCCGATCGGCAGCCGCCAGTGATCCGGGTCGTCGTACTCATACGCGCGGTCCACGATGTTGGTGACGATGCTCGGTCCGTGATGGATGTTCTGCACTGCGTGCCAGATGCCGGGTGGGACGACAACCAGCCCGGGGCGGACCAGGCCGCACAGGAACCCGTTAAGACGCCCGTGGGTCGGCGATCCGGCGCGCCCATCGTAGAGCACGATCCTCGCCTGCCCGTAGCTGACGAAGAGACGATCGGTCGTGAACCGATGCGCGTGCCAACCGCTGATCCCGCCCGCCTCGAAGACGACCTGGAACACTTGGTCGACCGAGCTGTCGTCCAGCCCCCAGTCGCTTCGATACAGCTCCGTGAGGTGTCCGCCCCGGCCGCCGCAGACGTTCTTTACCTCGCGGAGTCTCACCCCAGCGATCAGCTCCTGCACGAGCGACCAGTCCTTGGTGACGCTTCCGGTAGCCTTCGTCGATCCGTCAAGGAGCCCTCCTCACGCGCGAAGGGCAGCGATTGAAACACGGATGCGTGGCTCATCTAGGCGCTCCTTGTGCCGTGTCCTGGCTTCGGTGGTAATCCGCGGATCCGGCGAAACGCGTCAATCACCTCACCCGTCGGGTGGCGACCCATGCCGAGCCTCGCGCGCCAGCCGCCCGCGCCCGGGTCCCATCCGACCGCCGTCAACGCTTCTGTCGACAACCTGCGGAGCGCAAGCCGGGCGAGGAACTGGAACGGCCAAGCCAGCAGGAAGTGAGCTGCCGGCGGCGCCAATGGGTTCCCGGACAGCTGCCCAAGGCTCTCGGAGAGCTCCTGCTCGCGAAACCGGGGATCGTCCCGCATGCGCTGATACACCCAGTGCTGGTCGTGCTCGTCGCGATTCGCGTAGCAGCCGGGCCGCGTGCGACTGTTCAGCACGACGACGCTCAAGTGGCGCGAGATCGCGATCCGCTTGCCGCTGCCAGACCCTGAACAGCCAGTCTTGCGAGGGGATATTGCGGATGTTCCGGTAGTGCCGCCACGGGCCGATCGCATCAACGAGCGCGCGTGTGAAGACCCACGATGACGCGACGACCATGCTGCCTGGTGCGTAGACGTCCCCCGGGAAGAGGCCGTGCGGGATACGCCAGCCATCCCCGTGGATATGATCGGCCCACGCGAACACCAGGTCCGCCTGTGTGTCACGGAGCGTCGCGACGGTTCGCTCGAGGTGGTCCGGGAACCACAAGTCGTCGTGGTTGAGATAGGCGACGTACCGACCGCGCGCGCGCTGAGCTCCGACGTTGTTCGGAGTCGACTGCTCACCGGTATTCTCGGGCAGGTTGTCGAAGCGAATCCGCGGATCGTCGAACCGGGCTGTCGTCGGTGCAGGCGTCGCCGATCACCCACAGCTCCCAGTCGTCCAGCGTCTGCCAACGGACGGACTCGATCGCCCACCGGAGCGCGTTGGACCGGTTGTAGGTGGCGATGACGACACTGACGAGCGGATGGGCCGGAGGATCCTGCTCGGACGCGGTGTGTTGGTCCTGCACGTGGGATGATCCCCAACGGAGCCGCGAACGGGAGCGGGGCAGGGAGAGATTCTATGGCCCCAGTGCCCCCCACACCAAGCAAAATACGACGCGCCAAGCGCCGCTGCGGCCGTGACGTCTTTGACCCCGACTGCAATCTGCGGTAGCGTGCTCATAGGTCTCATGGCCCGCCTACGCAAGTCGGTCGCCTGGCTCTGCATCGGCCTCGCGGTGCTCGCCGCGGTGACATCCGCCGCCGCTGGCGCGCTCGCCGCGGTCCTCGCGCCGCTGTGGCTGCTGTGCGTCGCATTGACCATCCGGTGGAAGCCGCCCGCAGCTGCCCGCCGTGACGAGCGGCTCGCGTCGCTGCTCGCGCTCGTTCCCTCCCGCGCCCCTCCCGCACGATTCGCACTCGTGTAGCCGCCGTCGCCGTGACGGCCGGCGCGCCGTGTCCACAAGCCCGGCCGCCGCGCTTCGCGTACCGAAATCAGCGGGAGGATCGCATGGCCGCATCGCCCGACGTCGACCGTCGCGTGCGCAACCGCATCGGATGGCAACATCGCCTCGCCCGCCTCCGTGGCGCCCCCATCCAGTTCGACCTCGTCGCGTTCGACGAGACGGTGGCCGAGATCGGCCGGTTGGAGGAGGGCGTCGCCGACCTGTCCGATGACGAGCTCGCGAACCAGGCGCGGGCGCTGCGCGCCCAGGCCTCGGACGGCACCCCCCTCGAGGCCCTCCGCGCTCCGTTCTTCGCGCTGGTGCGAGAGGTGGCCCGGCGCGCGCTGGGTCTCCGGCCATTCGACGTGCAAGTCGTCGCGGCGCTGGCGCTCTCGGAGGGACGTGTCGTCGAGATGCGAACCGGTGAGGGCAAAACGCTCGCGGCGGTGATGCCGGCGGCGCTTCACGCCTTGACGGGCAACGGGGTTCACGTCCTGACGTTCAACGACTACCTGGCGAGACGCGACGCCGAGTGGATGCAGCCGATCTACGGGATGCTCGGCGTGTCGGTCGGCCATGTCCAGCAAGGCATGATGGTGGAGGCGCGGCGTCGCGCGTACCGCGCAGACGTCACCTACGTGACCGCCAAGGAGGCGGGCTTTGATCACTTGCGCGACCTACGGGCGACCGATCCCCGGGACGTCGTGCACCGGCCGTTCCACATGGCGGTGGTCGACGAGGCCGACTCGCTGTTGGTCGACGAGGCGCGCGTGCCGCTGGTCATCGCCGGACAGGTCGACCGTCGTGGAACGACGGCTCGTCGTGTCGCGCCGCATGTCGCGGCGCTGACGTCCGGTGTCGATTTCGACACGGACGAGTACGGACGAAGCGTCGAGTTGACCGAGACGGGCATCACGCGTCTCGAGCGCGATCTGGGCGTTGGCAGTCTGCACGACGCCGAGCACCTGTCGCTCCTCACCGAGCTCAACTGTGCCCTGCACGCCCGCGTGCTGCTGCGTCGCGACGTCGACTATCTCGTGCGCGACGGGCGGATCGGCATGATCGACGAGTTCACCGGCCGTGTCGTCGACGACCGGCACTGGCCGGACGGGTTGCAGGCCGCGCTGGAGGCCAAAGAGGGCATCGAGCCGCGTCCCGATGGACGCATTCTCGGCTCGCTCCCACTGCAGCATTTCCTCCGTGGATACCCAATGCTGTGCGGCATGACCGGGACGGCCCAGACGGCGGCCGTGGAGCTCAACGAGCTATACGAGCTCGACGTGGTGGTCGTGCCGACGCACCACCCGATGATTCGGATCGACCACCCAGACGCGCTCTTCACGCACCGGGAGGCCAAGGATCAGGCTGTCGTCGACGAAATCCGGCGCACGCATGCGCTCGGGCGGCCGGTGCTCGTCGGGACGCTCACGGTCGAAGAGTCGGAGCGGTTGGCCGTCCGGCTACGGGCGACCGGCGTTCCCTGCCAGGTGCTGAACGCGAAGAACGACGCGGCGGAAGCGCGCATCGTGGCGGGGGCGGGCGCGAGAGGTGCGGTCACGATCTCCACCAACATGGCGGGTCGCGGGACCGATATCCGGCTGGGCGGCGTGAGCGACGCCGAGCCCGACGCGGTCGTCGCGCTCGGCGGCCTCTACGTCATCGGCACGAATCGCCACGAGAGTCGCCGCGTCGATCTGCAGTTGCGTGGCCGCGCCGGCCGACAGGGCGACCCCGGGGAGTCGCGGTTCTTCGTAAGCCTCGAGGACGACCTGCTCGTGCGCTACGGCATCGACACCCTCGTGCCGGCGCGCTTCGTGCCGGCGCGGCAGCCGGAGCCGTTCGACAACCCGATTGTCCGCCGCGAGATCGCGCGGGCACAACGCATCATCGAAGGTCAGAACTTCGAGATCCGTCGTACCCTCGAACGGTATTCCTCGGTGGTCGAGCGGCAGCGTCGACGGGTGATGGACCACCGGCAGGACCTGCTGTACGGACGCCGGACGCCGGGGATCTGGGGCCACGAGCCCGAGCGCCGCGCGGCGCTGGTCGACGCCGTCGGCGGTGCGTCGGGCGGAGCTGGAGGTGACGCTCTTTCACACGGACCGCGCCTGGTCGGACCACCTCGGCCGCTGCGCGGATCTGCGGGAGGGCATTCATCTCGTGCGGCTGGGGAATCAGGACCCGCTGACGCGCTTCAGCGCCGAGGCGGTCGACGCGTTCGATGAGTTGGAGGCCGGGATCGACCTGGCGGTCTTGAACACGCTGGACGCCGTGCGCGTGCACGGCACGACCCTCGATCTCGAGCACACCGGGATCAAGGGCCCCGCCGCAACGTGGACGTATCTGGTGAACGACGACCCGTTCCGCGACCAGATCGGTCAGATGCTCACGGGGCCCGGGAGAAACAGCATCGCGATCCTCTCCGCCGCACTCCTCTGGCCGCTCTTGATTGCCTGGGCGCTCGCGGACCGGTATGTGCGCGAGCGCCCGCGGCGCCGGTCCGATCCGTATCGGTAACGATGCGCGAGC
Organism: Vicinamibacterales bacterium; assembly: GCA_965197395.1. Lineage (GTDB taxonomy): Bacteria > Acidobacteriota > Vicinamibacteria > Vicinamibacterales > UBA8438 > CAZYFH01. The sequence continues at coordinate 1,318,796 of OZ240205.1, forward strand.
CGTCGCCGGTCGCGCCTAGGAGCCTAGGAGCCCTCCGCCGCCTTCCGCTCGTCGGCGCGCGTGCCGGAGAGGATGCCTTCCAAGGAGTAGTTCCCCTCGTGGCAGGCGTACTCGAACAGCGGGAGGTCGTTGCGCCGCATCGGCACCTCGGCGGACCAGGATGCGGTCCAGGTCGCGGGGTCGTCGACGGTGAACTCGTAGAGCAGGGTCTCGGCGTCGACACGAGTAAAGCGTTCGACCAGGTGCCGCGCGGGTGTCGTGCCCCGCCAGCTGTGCTTGTCGCTAAAGTTGGTGGTCTCGACGACCAGCGTGTCGCCCTCCCAGTGACCACGCGACTCGCCGGTCCACGAATCAACGGTCGGCCGCGGTCGACCGTCGAGCGGGATGATTCGCGAGTCGTGCACCATCTCGTTCAGCACCACGACGTGATCGGGCGTCTGGAACAGCTGCATGTTCTGGTTGTAGCCGCCGGGTGTCATCGGGGGGCCCTGGTTGAACCCGAGGATGCAGCGGTCGAAGGAGCTGCGGGTGAGATAGGTGTCGGCCGGATGCTCGCGCCGGTGGTCCCGGCGCGCGGCGGCGAGCCGCTCGGCCCGCGGCGTCAGGGACGGCATCCGCCCATTTGGCGGATCCACGATGAGCGACGTCCGCCGATTCCCGACGATGTTGGTGCCGCGGTCCATCCAGAAATTGTTGTAGGCGCCGACGCTGCCGCCAGCCTCCGTTTGTCGGGCCGCCTGGTTCAACAGGCGTTCATCGCGGTCGACGGCTTCCTGCTCGAGGTTGGCGGCTTCCTCCTCGGTCAGAAACTCCTGGTCACCGAGCGCTTCAGGCCGCTGGAGCGGTGTGATCGTGCGGAAGTCCCAGACGCCTTGCAGGTCCGGGGCGCCCCACGGTGTCCGCGGCTGGGCCGACGCGCCCTGCGCGGAGACCGGCGCGGGTGCCAGCGAGGCGATTACGCTCACCGTCAACGCCGTTACGAGACATCGACCTGTCATCTCTCACCCTCCTGTCGCGTTCTTCGTCTTGATGACCATCGCGGTGGCCACCGGCTCGTCGTGTTGCAACAGCTCCACTTCCAACTGCTGATGTTCCTTGAACGCGATCCACTGCGCATCGTTCCAATGCCGCCGGTGGCCGCGCGGTTGGTGAGCCAGCTCGGCCCCGTCAGTACCGCCGTAGACCGGAATCGTCCGGGTGGGCGTCCGCTTGGACACGATGCGCGCGGCGAGTGGCACAGCGTCGGTCACCTCGTGCGTCGGGAGCGGCACCGACTCGTACTCCACGCCGCGTGCGTCACGGTAGAGCGCGGCCATCACGCGTATTCTACTGGCACGACCGGCCCGCACACGATCCCCTCACGCGCGCCGACTCGGGCTGGGTCCGGATTTGACGATGTTCTTTCAATCGTGACCGGCGAAAAATTTTGCGCCGATCTACTACGGTCGTAGTACACAGATCAATTCCGTGGACTCTGAAGGGAGAGACAAGATGACAGATCAACCGCTGCGGTACTGCTGCACGACGCCGAGTGCGCTCTGCCTCTGGGGGGCCGCCTTTCTGGTCCTCTTTGGCGCGGGCCTCCTCGCCGTCGAGATCTGGCCCGGCCTGGACCAGTACGGCCAGACGCTCGTCCTGTCGGCCCTCGGCATTGCCTGCCTCGTCAACTTCAGGATCAACCGCACCTTTCACTGCGGCATCACCGGGCCGCTCTTCCTGATCGCGGCCGGCATCGTCGCGGGCGCCGAGGCCGGTGTGTGGCACGTCAACATCTCGATCATCTGGGCGCTCTTGCTGATCGGGATCGGCGGCGCCGCGTTTCTCGAGTGGCGGATCACAAGGGACGTGGCCCATTCATGACGCGAAGGAGGATGGCAATGAACGAACGACCGAACGACGTCGGCTGGGAACGAAGGGCCTCACGCCGACGCCGCCTGCCGGGTAAGACGGTAGCCCGTCGCCCTACCCGGCTCCGCTCGAGGCAGGTGGCTTCCGCGAACCGCATGAGACCATTCCGGTCCAGAGGTCGTTCGCTGCCGTGTGACGCAGTCCGTCACGACGTGCGGTGAGACCCGATGCGCGGCCCGTCAGCATGGCCAACGGCGTGCCCCCGCTGGTGATGGCGATCACTCGCCACCGCACGGCGGGGGCGTTCATCATCCGGCGGAGCGTCCATCCAGCCTCCTTTCGAAGGACATGGCGCCTTCACTGTCCTTCACTCCTCAAGAATAGGACGCGGGTCCCGTGCTTGGGAACTGGGGAGATCCCTAGGGGGGGGCCGCGCTTGGCCTGGTGCTCGAATCCGCCCGCGCTCGGGTATAAGGTTGGTGGGTTGGCCACTCGAGACGCGATGCGTGACGGTGCCTCCGCCCGACGCGAGTTTCGGCCGACTCAGGTCTCGGGACCAACCCGGACCCGGCTACGCTGGCTGCGCGCGGTTCTCGAACAGATGCCGTCCGGCGTGTTGGTTGCCGAGGCACCGTCCGGCCGAGTCGTGTTCTGGAACGCGCAGGCGATCACGACCTGGCCTGACTTTCTCGACGCACCCGACGGCGCCCGGCGATGCCGCGCGATCAGGTCAGATGGTCGCCCCTACACCCTGGACGACTGGCCCTTGGCGCACGCGCTGACCAGCGGGGCGGTCGTCGCCTCGGAGGAAGTCGAATTCCGTGGCGACGATGGAGCCCGGACGGTCATGGACGTGCGATGCGTGCCCGTGCGTGATACGGCCGGTCGTATCTCTGCGGCCGTGGCCATCATGCAGGACATCACCGAGCACAAGCGCGCCGCGCAGGCGCGATACGAGAACCTGTATCAGGACGCGCCGGACATGTTCGCCTCGGTCGACGTTGATACCGAGCGTCTCGTGCAATGCAACCAGACGCTCGTCAGCGTCTCGGGATTCGGACGCGACGCGCTCATTGGCCGCCCGCTCGGAGAGCTCCATGACGAGGGCAGCGCGCCCGCGCTCGCTCGAGCGATCGCGCAGGTGGGCCGGACCGGCAGGGTCCACGACACGGAGCTGCGGCTCAGGTGCAAGGACGGAGGCGTGGTCGACGTCAGCCTGACCATCGCCGCCATTCGCGACGAGCAGGACCACCTCTACTATCGCGTGACGTGGCGCGACGTCACGGAGCGCAAGCGCACACAAGCCGCGCTCAAGAACTATCAGACCGAGCTCGAACGCAGCCACCGTGAGCTACACGCCCTGGCGGGCCGGCTCTTCGGCGCGCAGGAAGAGGAGCGGCGGCGGATCTCGCGGGAGCTCCACGACGATCTGAACCAGCGTCTCGCGCTGCTAACGTTGGACATCGAGGCGCTGTCCCAGAAGGTGCCACGGTCGCGACGCGCGACCACCGAGCGCTTACGGGCGGTCCGCGACAGGGTCGTCGAGCTCTCCGACGACGTGCACGGGCTCGCGTATCAGCTTCACCCGTCGATCCTGGATGACCTTGGGCTCGCCGCCGCGCTGCGGTCGCACATTGCGGACGTGACGCGCCGCGAGGGCATCGCGATCGAGTTGAGCGAGGACGGGCTCACCGGTCCGATCCCGGCCGACGTGGCTTCGTGCCTGTATCGCGTCGCCCAGGAGGCGCTGCGCAACGTCGTGAAACACGCCCAACCCGCGAGTGTCACCGTGCATCTCGATTCGTCGTCGGACGGTGTCACGATGGCGATCGACGATTCCGGGGTTGGTTTTGATCCGCGGGGCACGCCTCACCGTGGACTCGGCCTGGTCGGCATGGAGGAGCGCGTGCGTCTCGTTGGCGGCCAGTTCAGCCTGACCTCGCGGCCCGGAGAGGGCACGCGGGTCACGGTCTGGGTCCCGCTGCCGGGGACAGCGGGGTGAAGCGACCACGCGTCCTGCTCGCTGACGACCACACACTCGTGCTGGAGGGGCTCCGGCGGCTCCTGGAGGACGAGTGCGATCTAGTTGGCGCCGTCGAGGATGGGCACGCGCTCCTCGACGCGGCGGCGCGTCTCCACCCCGACCTCATCTTGCTGGATATCTCGATGCCGCTCCTCAACGGGCTTGAAGCGGCACGCCGCCTGCGCACGCTGGTCCCCGACAGCCGGATCATCTTCCTCACCATGCACGCCGACCCGACGTACGCCACCGAGGCGTTTCAGGCCGGCGGCGCAGGATACCTACTGAAACGGTCGGCGGCGTCCGAGCTGTCCGCGGCGATCTCCACCGTCCTCGACGGCCGCATCTACCTGACGCCGCTCATCACGAGGGACGCGTTGCCGTCCGTCGGGCCCACCCCGATTCCGCAGCACCTCGGTGAGCTAACGTCGCGTCAGCGTGAGGTACTGCAGCTCGTGGCCGAAGGTCACGCGGCAAAGGACATCGCGGGCAGGCTTGGAATCTCGGTCAAGACCGTGGAGTTCCACAAGACCAGAATCATGGACCGATTGGGACTCCGGACAGCGTCGGAGCTGACGAAGTACGCCGTCGCGCACGGCGTCACGGGCCTCCGTTAGGAGCCCGCGGGTGCTAGCAGCAATCGGGTCCGCAGTCCCCGTCAGCGTCGGCCGTCACGTCGCCGGCGCCGGTCGGTTCATCGACGATGACGAACGAGGCGCGGTAGGGCGGGTGTTGGAGCTTCGCGGCGGTGTCGGTGCAGACCTCGACCGGCGTTCCGCGGGGGAAGAGATGGCCCTCTTCATCGATGACAGCCTTTTGTGGGCCGAGGTAGACCGCGTACTGCCCGACATACCGACACCCGGCCTTCTTTTCGAATTTGAATCCACGCACGGTGACCGAGTGGAACGTGCACCCTTCGACCTCTTTCCAAAACGACTTCTTCAGCAAGCAGACGCCGTAGAAGCCGGCGCGCTCCAGCCCCGCCAGCAACGCCTCCTCGGTCAGCGCGCCGCTGATGCACTCGCCCCAGAGCTGCCCGTCGGCCCGCATGTGCGGCGGGACCTCGCGGTCGGAGACGATGTCGGCGATGACGGCGCGGCCATGGTCGTTCAGCACACGCCAGATCTCGCGAAACACCCGCGGCTTGTCCGGTGACAGGTTGATCACGCAGTTGGACGTCACGACGTCCGCCGTTCGGTCGTCCAGCGGGATCTCCTCGAGATAGCCCTTCCGGAATTCAACGGCATCGTATCCGAGCGCCGCGGCCACCTTCGGTTGGCAATCCGTGGCGACGGAGAGCATCTGGTCCGTCATGTCGATGCCGAACACCCGCCCCTCGGACCCTACTTTCTTTGCCGCGATGAAACAGTCGATGCCGGCGCCCGAGCCGAGATCGACCATCGTCTCGCCGACCGCGAGCGCCGCAGCCGTGACTGGACTCCCGCAGCCATAGAAGCGCTCGAGCACTTCTGTCGGGATGTGCGCAAGATCCGCGGCATCGGGACGCGTTGGACAGCAGAGCTCCGCTTGCGGCTCCTGGGCGGCTTCACCGTAAAACTCGCGCACGGTCAGCCGTGACTTCTCCATGACCTCGGCCGACAGCACGCAGGCCGAATGCGTCGTCCTGACGATCGCCTGCTCGTCGTGCAAGGTCTGCTCGCCCATGCCACGGAACACCACGGGACGGTCGTAGCCGGATCGCGGCTGGACGGTGGCCCGCCCTTCGCGGGCCAGTTCGGCCAGCGCGTCCTCCGCAAGCCCCTTGTAGAGATCGCAGTACGGGTCATGGGCCGTGAAGCTGCCCCGCCTGCTCTCGTCCGGATCGACTCCCGTCCAGTAGCCGTGCTCGAGGTCGCCGCCCCCACAGAGGAACTTCAGCGAGCACGATCGGCAGATCGACTTCTGCTCGACCGTCGCGCTACGGAGGTCCTGGCACACCGCGCTCCGCTTCCAGATCGCCTCCAGGTCCTGCTGCCGCAGATCGCCGCACCGGAGCGCCGCCACGCCGGCAGTCGATGCCGACGGGTAGATGCAACCATCGGTGTTCAGACAGAGGCTGTTCCATCCCGCGCCAGCCAGGTCGTTCTTCACCCCCGGGGTAGCGTCCATGCGGAGACGAAACTCCTCGATATTGTCGATCGTGACGCCGAGCTCACGAGCCGGGACCTGCGCTCGCCGGACGGCGCGCAGGATGTCGTCGGCCGATGGGAAATCCGCGAACGGCCCGGTGCGCCCACGACCTCGGCGATGGGGCCAGAGCAGGTGCAGGTTGCGCACACCGAGCGTCGCGGCGAGCCGCACCATGTCGTCCAGATGGCCGATGTTGGACCGGAGCACGGTCGTCGTCAACGTTGGCCGCAGCCCGGCCGCGACCGCGGCCTTGATGCCGTCGACGGTGCGCGAGAAGCTCCCGGTGCCGCGAACGGGATCGTTGATCTCCGCCGTCGGCCCATCGACGCTCACCTGGAGACGGAGTCTGGCTGCCGCAGTGGGCGAAGCGGAACCGGCCTCGGCCTCGCGGCTCGCCGCGAGCGCGACGAGTCGCGCGAGACGGTCGCCCCGCAGCAGCGTGCCGTTCGTCAGAACGATCAGCTCCCGGCCGTGGGTCTCGACGACGCGCTCGCAGAGCTCGATGACATCAGGTCGGGCCAGCGGCTCGCCGCCGGTGAAGAACACCCGTTCGACGCCGAGAGCGACGGCCTGATCGATCGCGTCGACGAGGGAGGCAGTCTCGAGTCCCTGCGCTCGGTCGGGGCCGGATGAGACGAGGCAGTGCTCGCACGCCAAGTTGCAGAAATCGTTGAGCTGGATCCAGAACTCGCTGAGCCGGTCGACGTCGAGATACGCCGCTCGGCCGAGATACGGGGCGGGCGCGGCGCCGTCGGTCGACAGCATCCCCTGCCGCAGCCCGTCGCGCACGAATGTCTCCACGTGGAGCCACGCGTGAGTCGTGTCCAGGCCGGAGTGGGACGCGTAGTCCTTGACGACCTGACCGAGCGGTGTGCGTCCATCGAAACGCGAGAGCAGCTGCACGCCGCGCTCGTCGGTGGCGACCCAGTTCGGCGCCGCCGGGTCGAGCGCCACCGAGCCCCCGGGCACGGGTATGACCGTGAACGCCGGCGCCCGAAGCAATGAGCGGTCGTCAAGATGGGTAGCCATGACGCTCCTGGGCTTGCATCCTCACACTGTATACCCCTGTGCGGTTGCGTCATGCGTGCGGCTGTTTTCTCGCCTTGCAGGGGCCGGAGGTCCTCGATAAGCTCGGCATTGGATCGCCCACGGCTTCTTGTGCCGTCTAACCTTAGGCCGACGGGGAGGTGAACCGTGCCCGACCAAGGGGCAGCGTCGCTGTCGCAGTCACAACGCGACGGCGCGCCCCGGGACAGAGATGCCGGCTCCGCCGGCCGGCGCCCCACCGCCCCATACGACCGCTGGGTCCTCCGCGCGGTGCAGGCCGCGTTGGGCGACGCCCCGGTGCGGTTCGCGCTGTGGGACGGGACGTCGTGCTATCGACTGGACGCCGAGCCGGTCGCGACCGTCCGCTTCGCAGACAGACGCGCGCTGTGGGGCCTGCTCTGGAACCGAGACATCGGCTTTGGAGACGGGTTCCGGTCCGGCCGGGTGACGGTCGATGGCAACCTCGCCGGCGCGATCGAAGCGGTGTTCCGGGCCGTGAAGCAGCAGGCCCCCCGCGATCGAGCGCTCCGCCGGCGGCGGCCGTCGAACACGGTGCACCGAGCCCAGGCGAACGTGCACCATCACTACGATCTTGGCAACGATTTCTACAGCCTCTGGCTCGACCGCCACATGGTCTACACGTGCGCGTACTACGCGTCGCCGGAGATGACGTTGGAGGACGCCCAGCGGGCCAAGCTGGACTACGTGTGCCGCAAGCTCCGGCTGCGCGCCGACGAGCGGGTCGTCGAAGCCGGCTGCGGGTGGGGCGCCCTGACGTTGCACATGGCTCGGCACTACGGCGTGACGGTTCGCGCGTTCAATATCTCCCGCGAGCAGGTCGACTACGCCAGACACCGCGCGCGGGTGGCAGGGCTGGCCGGTCGTGTCGAGTTCATCGAGGAGGACTACCGCAACGTCAGCGGGCAATGCGACGCCTTTGTCTCGGTCGGCATGCTCGAGCATGTGGGGCCCGACCACTACGCCGCGTTGGGCGAGGTGATCAACCGATGCCTCCCGGCCACCGGCGGCCGTGGTCTGCTCCACTTCATCGGCCGAAATCGCCCCCGCCCCCTCAACGCGTGGATTCGCAAACGGGTGTTCCCGGGCGCCTACCCACCGACAATCGCCGAGGTGGCCGAGGCGATCTTCGAGCCGGGCGACGTCTCCGTCCTCGACGTCGAGAACCTGCGCTTGCACTACGCGCGCACCTGCGCCGATTGGCTGGCGCGGTTCGAGGCGGTTGAGGATGCCGTGACCGAGAAGCTTGGACCGGAGCTGTATCGGACGTGGCGGTTGTATCTCGCCGGGTCGCAGGCCTCGTTCACTGCCGGTTGGATGCAGCTCTTTCAGATTACCTTCGCGCGCGGCGGCGACAACGCCGTGCCGTGGACACGGGTCGACCTCTACCGCGACGCGCCGCCGACGAATGGGTAAGGGTCGGGGCGAAGCCCCGTCTAGATATGGACCAGTGCGACGCGCTCGTCGTCGGCGGCGGACCGGCCGGTTCGAGCTGTGCGTGGGCATTGCGGCGAGCCGGGCTCGATGCCGTCGTGCTCGACAGGTCGCAGTTTCCACGCGACAAGGTCTGTGCCGGGTGGATCACCCCGCAGATCGTCGAGGCGCTCGAGATTGATACGCGTGACTATCAGCAGGGGCGCACGTTTCAGCCGATTACCGGGTTCCGCACGAGCCGGCTGGGACCGGACTCGGCGGGCGCGGCGCTGGAAACGCGCTTCGACGCGCCCGTCAGCTACGGCATTCGGCGCACGGAGTTCGATCACTATCTGCTCGATCGCTCCGGCGCGCGTCTCCGCCTCGGTGAGCCGGTCGCGACGCTCCGACGACAGGAGAGCCAGTGGATCGTGAACGACGTCGTCCGCGCTCCGGTCCTAGTCGGCGCCGGCGGTCACTTCTGCCCCGTCGCCCGTTTCCTGAATGGCCCTAGCCGCACGGAGCCGATCGTCGCCGCGCAAGAGATCGAGGCGCGCGTGACGGCGTCCGGCACGGCAGTTGCCGGCGACACACCCGAGCTCTTTTTCTGCCCCGACCTCCGCGGCTACGGCTGGTGTTTTCGGAAGGGGGATTACCTCAACGTCGGGTTCGGGCGTCAGGACACGCACCGATTCCCCGCCGAGGCGCGCCGCTTCGCGGCCACGCTGCAGGCGATGGAGAGGCTCCCGAGCGATCTCCCCGATCGCTGGCATGGGCACGCCTACCTCCTGCATGGCACATCGCCCCGAGCGGCCGTGGCGGACGGCGTGATGCTCGTCGGGGACGCCGCCGGATTGGCGTATGCGCAGAGTGGCGAGGGTATCCGGCCGGCAGTGGAGTCCGGGCTAATGGCGGCGCAGACGATCCTGGCGGCCAAGGGTTGCTACGACCGTGCCCACCTCGACCCGTATGCCAGGCTGCTGACCGCGCGTTTCGGTGCGTCGGTCGTCGGTCGCGCGGTGCGACGCGCCATGCCGGCAGCCGCCTCTCGCGCCGCCGCCAGGTGGCTGATGGGCACCCCGTGGTTCACCCGCCATCTGCTCCTGGCGGACGGGTTCCTGCATACTCAGCAGCCAGCGCTGCGTCTCGCCTGACATCCTTGTAGGATCCCCATCAGACGCGTGTTCTGCGCGGTTCCACTGCTTACGGCGAAGATGCTCGAGCTCGGCTAGAGGTAGGTGTGGGCCACGTATAATCGCAATGATGCCACCGTCGGACGGTAAGGCGGATGCCAGACGGGAGGCGCGACGCCACTGGCCGCTGGCGGCGTTCCGCCTCGGAGAAGAACCGAGCGACGACCTGAGCGACCGCACCACTCCGGAAGGGCGCATCGCGATGATGTGGACGCTCGCCGTCGATGCCTGGACCGTCTCAGGTCGAGCGCTCCCACAGTACACACGGGACCAGATGCCGGGGCGTCTCATCCGACGCTCACCGTCCCATACTGCCCCCGAACGTTGAACCCAGATTTCCTGGATTTTCTGGCCGCGCTACTCCGAGCGGAGGTGCGGTTCCTCGTCGTCGGTGCGCACGCGATGGCCGCCCACGGCGTGCCGCGCGCCACCGGCGACCTTGATGTCTGGGTGCAACCAGATGCAGACAACGCCGAACGCGTTTGGTCGGGGTTGCAGGATTTCGGCGCGCCGATCGAGACGCTCGGTATGTCGAAGGCCGACCTGATGGAACCGGAGATGGTGTTCCAACTGGGCGTGCCACCTCAGCGGATAGACATCCTCACATCCCTCAGCGGCCTCACGTTCGCGGACGCGTGGGCGTCGCGGACCGTCCATCGCATCGACGGGCTTGATGTGCCGATTCTGGGGCGTGGGGCCCTTCTCCACAACAAACGTGCGACAGGTCGGACCAAGGACCTCGCAGACATCGAGATCCTCGAGCAGCAGATCACCACCGGCTCCTAGCCCGTCACGCCCGATGGCGCCACCGCCAGTCGCCCCACCTACTACTCGGTCCTGTCTCGGCCATCTCGCGGACGTTCGCGCTACCGGCCGTCCGCGCGTGAGGGTTGAAACTGATCGTCACCCGATTGTCGCCGACGGTGGCGGACCCCGGGAAGATGACGCCGCTCAGCGCTCGTATCGCCATGGAGCCCTTGCCTTTCGAAGAAAACTCGTTGATCGGACGGCTCTAATTCGCCAGGGGATCCGGCCGAAGCTGAAAATGCACGACGGAGCTCCGCATCCCCTTGCCGCCCTCGATGTGCCAGTTGAGGTTCGAGCCGAAGTTGGCCCATAACCCGCGCCCCTTCCAGCCGCCGTTCGGATCGTCGATGCGACCGTCGAGGCCGCGCGCGAAGAACCCGAGGGGGTAGGGCACGCGGAGCACGACCCACTCCCCGGTGTCCGGCAACAGGGCGAGGAGCGAATCCGACCCCGAACCGGCCGCAATCGGCACGTTCGGACCGAGACCGAGGGTGTCGAACTGATCCACCCAGTTGTAATAGTGGTAGTCGGCGCTGCCGGGGTCGGTCACGCCTTTCATCTGCGGTCCCGGAGTGGGGTAGAGCGTCCACCCTTCTGGGCAATGCTGGCCGGTCGCCTCCGGCCCGTTCAGGACACGACACTTCCGGCGATCGAAGCTCGCGACATGGCCGCTGCCGGAGAGCGCCGTCCAGATCATGCCGTTGCGATCCACGTCGACGCCGCGGGGCGCGTGACCCGTCTCACCAGGATCGACGTCCGGATTCTCGATTGACGGCGGCTCATAGACCTCCGCCGTGCACGTCTCGGGCGGGTTGTCGCCACGGTCGATGCGCACGAGGCGTCCGGGGAACGGGCCCGTGCGCGCGACCCAGGCGCTGTCGTCCACCGGGCTCGGGATGATGCCGTAGGCGAACCCCCCGACGCGTGTGTCGCGTGTCGGGTCGACGGGCTCGCGCGGCTCGTTCCACGGCTTCGTGATCCGCCCGTCGCCGTTCGTATCGAGCACGGTCGGGCACCAACCCTGCGACGCCCGCTCGTCACCCGTCGCGTCGAACGTCTTCGTGTCGAGCCACCCGACGACGCTCGGATCGCCGCTGAACCAGAGCGTGTCGCGCTCGTCCTCGGCGAATTGCAGGTGGTGTGTCCCGTAACAGCTGTCGATCAGGATGAACGTGTCCGCCGCCGGGTCATAGACGGAGATCTGGCGGCCACTGCGATCCATCGGGAAGTACGCGGCCGACGGATGATCCGAGCCCTCCGTGCACCAGTCGGGATTGTCTCGGCGTCTGATCTGCGACGTCATCCAGACGCGGCCGGCGGCGTCCATCATCGGATTGTGCGGATTCGACGGCGCGTTGAAGATGACCTCGTCGCCCCAATACGGCGAAGGCTCGAACCCCGGCGAGGTCGGAAAGAACGACGGGACCACGCCCGGACCCTCACGGACCGGCACCACGAGCTCGAGCGACTGGTGTGTGGCGGTGTCGGTAATGATCAGCTTGTCGCGCGAGATCGACACGCCGTAGACCAGGCCGTTGGCGTTGACCGTCGGGTCGCGTTTGTCGGTCGTGACCTCGTCGTGGACGTAGGAGGTCTCCTCTCCCCACTCCCACATCGTCAAGACCAGATTGCGCTCGACGCCTTGCGGGCGCGGCGGTGGCGGCGGCACTTCGCCCGCCGCAATACGATCGGACCAGTCGGCGAACATCTCCAGCCCGCGCTGGCGGCCGAACCGGTTGAGCGTGCCGCTCATCTGCGCGCCGCGCTGCCCAAACGTCACGCGATGGTCCCATGCGTCGACCGCGGAGTCGAACTCGGTGAGATGACTGGTGTCGAACGTGAAGCGGTTCCCCATCTGATGACAGAGCTGACAACCCTGCTTCGTCAGATCGACCCACGCCGCTTGACTGCCGAGCGCGTCCGAGATGCCGTTGCCGTCGGATCCCGTGCCGGGGAACTCGCTCGCAGGGGGCGGTTCGAGCAGCGAATACCAGTAGTTCGCGGGGTAGACCTGGGCCGCCTCCTGCGGCGAGGCCGCCTGGACGACGTCGAGCCCCACGGTCGTGCCCGGCTTCGCCGTCACCGGCTCGGAGTCAACGAGACCGTACCCGCGCACCCACACGCGATACGACGCCGCAGGCAGATCGGGGATCAGGAATCGTCCATCGTCGGCGGTGACAACGATCTTGCGGAAGCGGGTGTCGAGATCGTCGGTCTCCGCGATGACCCACACCCCGGCTTCGGCCCCCGCGGGGCTTCGCACCGCGCCGCCCAGATCTGCGCCGTCGAGCGCAGACTGACGCGCTCCGGTCGAGCCCGCGGCCGTCGACTGGCGCGCCCCGAGCGGGCCGGCCGCCGCCGCCACCATCACACCCACAGCCAGCAGCGCACCGGTCGCCACGCCTCTCCTCATGCGATGCCTCCCTGGAAGAACACCCGCTCGATGAACCAGAAGGTCCCGACCGCGATGACGGCGATGGAACCGGCCGTCGCCAATCTCCGGCTGGCCACCTCACTCCGCGACTGTAGCCCGATCAGAGCCGAGGCAACGACGACCGCCACCGCGAGCTGCCCGATCTCCACCCCGAGGTTAAACGAAAACAGCGACCATCCCAGCGCCCCGGTCGGCAGGCCCATGTCGCGCAGGACGCTCGCGAAGCCGAAGCCGTGAATGAGCCCGAAGACCAGAGCAATCCAGACACGCATGTCGCGGCCGCCGCGCGCCATCAGGTTGTCGACACCGACATAGATGATGCTCAACGCGATCACCGGCTCGACCAGGCGGCCGGGGGGCGTGACGACATTGAGCACGGCGAGGGACAAGGTGATGCTGTGCGCCACGGTAAAGCCGGTGACCACGAGGAGCAGCTGCCGGACGGTGCCACCGAGTAGCAGCAAGCCGACGAGAAACAGCAAGTGGTCCGGCCCGATGAGGATGTGGCGGATACCCTCAGGGACGAACTTCTGCACGACGGCGAACGTGCCCTGGCGATTGCCGACGAAGTGCTCGTACCCCGTCTGACCCCCACCCAGGATCTGCTGCGCGAGCAGGAACTCGCCCTCGTAGACGTTAAGAAAGGTCTGATGCTGGGCATCGTACGGAAAGAGAGTGGCCGTGACGTCGATGACCCCCGGCTCGCGTCCGAGGTCCAGCCGGGCGCGAAACCGGACCGACTGTCGCTCGGGTAGCGGCTCGCCGGTGGACCAGGAATCGAGCACCAATCTGCGCCCATCGACAGTGAGTTGGAGCCGCTCGGTGAAGCGCGCGCCGAGCCGTGGCGCCCCTCGCCGAAGCACCGCCGGATCGAGCACCCCGGCTGGCGGTTCGACGTCGAGCTCGTACGCGACGTCCCAAGCATGCGCAACGATGGTGACATCGACCGTCGTGCCCAAGAGGCGCACGTCGACGAAGCTGAAGGGCGCCGGGTGGGCGTCAGCCGGCCCGGCAAAACCGAGGAGTGCCCAGACGACCGCGGCCAGGCATCGCCGCGCGCTCCGTGCCGGTCGCATGCGGGTCAATCGTATCGCAAGAGCCGGACAAGGCCCCGTCGTCCGCGGCGATTACAACCCTGGACCGTCGCAGCGTGACGATCACCGTTTTGCAATCGCCCGGACCCGTGTTCGGCTCAACCAATTCCCCTATCTCTCGGGCCCGCGTGCCATAGTAGATACGGCTAGGTTCTTGCACGGCACACAGGCTGATGGCACACCTCGACCCGCCCATGGGGCACCTCTTGCGACGCGCTGGCTTCGGGGCGAGCGCAGCGGAGGCTCCGTTCTGGAATGCGATGAGTCTGTCCGCCGCCATCGACCGGCTGGTCGACTATGAATCCTCGCCCGACGACGTGGACGAGAAGATCGGGATCCCCGGTTACCTCGGCACGACATCGCGTGGGCCGTTCGAGCCGAACACGCAACTCGAGGATGCCGCTCAGCGATGGATGTTTCGTCTAGTGCACAGCGAGCGTCCTCTCCAGGAGAAGATGGCGCTCTTCTGGCACAACCACTTCGCCACTGGAATCGGCAAGGTTGCCGACCAACTGAGCTTTGAGGGTGCGGTCCGCGCGCTGGCCGCCAAGCCCTCGGAAGACACTGACGGCATCAAGGGACAGCTGGAGCTGTTTCGCGAGCACGCGCTCGGTAACTTTCGCGACCTCCTGTTGGCCGTCTCACAGGACCCGGCGATGGTGGCGTGGCTCGACGGCGACACGAATCTCAAGGAGAAGCCACAGGAGAACTACGCACGCGAGCTGATGGAGCTCTTCACGATCGGCGTCGGCCACTACACGGAGGACGACGTCTATGCTGGGGCCCGTGTGTTCACCGGCTGGAACCTCGAGCCTCACGCGCGCGGCGAGGGCGAGGACGAAGAGTACTACTTCACGTTTCGCTACAACCAGCGCCAGCACGATACCGGTGACAAGACGTTCAGCTTCGCCATCTACCCCGACGGCAACCGGACCATTCCGGCACGCGCGGCGTCGCAGGGCTTCCAGGACGGCGTCGACCTCGTCAATGCAGTTGCGGCGCATCCTGAAACCGGCGCGTTCCTGGCCCGTAAGCTGTACGCGTTCTTTGTCAACGAGAAGACAACCCCCGACGAGACGCTGATCCAGCAGTTGGCGTCGACCTACTATGCGAGTGGGTTCAACATGCGCGAGGTCGTGCGGCAGTTACTCCGGTCGCCCCATTTTCACGACCCGGCCAACCACTGGGCACGGTATTCGTGGCCCGTGGAGTTCGTGACGCGATACCTCAAAGAGGTCGGGTGGGTCGGCTTCTCGGCGCAATCGGCGTTCTACGCGATGGTCACCATGGGGCAGACGCTGTTCTCGCCACCAGACGTGGCCGGATGGTCGCAGGGATCGGCGTGGTTCTCGACCGGCACCATGCTGTCGCGGATGAACTTCGCCGCGTGGCTCGCCTGGGTCCAGCGCTATGAGCTTGAACCGGCGGCGGCCGCGGCGGCCACGACGCCAGACGCGTTTCTTGCGTATTACCTGGATCGGCTCTCGGCGATGCCGTTCGACAAGTCAGGGATAGACGCGCTCCGTGGCTTCTTGACGGAGGGTGGACCGTGGATCGGTTCCACGGAACAGGTCGTGGACAAAGGCGCGGGACTGGCGCATCTCATCGGGGCCTCGGGCGAGTACCAGTTCATCTAGCGAAACCCCGACGCTCGAACGCCAACGACAACGAGGACAAAGAACATGAGAGTATCCCGCCGCGCGTTCGTCAAGAGCGGCGCGGCGGCGTTCACGATGGGCTTCGCCGCGCCGGCGTTTCTCGGCGACCTGGCACGGGCGCAGCAGGCCTCCGGGCGGAGCCTCGTCGTGCTCTATCTGGGCGGCGGCAACGACGCGCTCAGCTTTCTCGTGCCCTACACCGACCCTGCCTACCACGCCCGGCGGCCGACCCAGGCTGTGCCCGCGGACCGCGCGATCCAGATTGGCACCGATAGCGGCGGCGCAGCGCTTGGGCTGCATCCGAGTCTTGGCGGGCTCAAGTCGATCTACGACGACGGGCGCCTCGCCCTGATTCAGCGGACTGGCTACGCGAACCCCAGCCGTTCGCATTTCCTCGGCACCGACATCTGGTCGACGGCCAACCCCGCCGAGCCCAGCGGCACCGGCTGGCTCGGACGCTATCTCGACACGCTGCCGACACCGGTCGACCCGCTGTTCGCCTGGAATAGCTCATACGAACTGCCGCGCACGCTGCTTGCGACCTCGGTCGGCGTGCCATCGATCCCGAGCCCCGAAGAGTACGCGTTCTACAGTCCATCCAACGAGACCCTGGCCCGCAACGCCACGACGACGATCGCGTCGCACTTGCCAGACGCCGATCCGCACTTGTCGTTCGTCCACTCGACGACCCTGACCGCGATGGCGACGATCGACCGAGTGGCCACCGTCGGCGCCCACACGCCGTCGACGACCTATCCGGAGACCGACCTCGGCGCGACCTTGCAAGCGGTGGCGGGCGCGATCGCGACCGAGATTGGAACACAGATCTACTGGGTGCAGGCCGGGGGATACGACACGCACGCGGGTCAGGACACCCTGGACGGCAGCTACGCTGAGCTGCTCACAACCCTCAACGATGCCCTGCTCGCTTTCTATACAGATCTCCAAAACCAGGGCCTGCTCGACGACACGCTCGTGCTGCAGTTCTCGGAGTTCGGCCGCCGGGTGAGCGAGAACGGCAGCGCCGGCACCGATCACGGCTCGGGCGGGCTCATGATGGCCTTGGGCGGAAGGGTGGGCGGCGGGCTCTATGGCACCGCCGCGGCGTCGCTGGCCGACACGGATGACAACCCCGATCTGGAGAATTTCGGGCGCGACGTCAAGTATCAAACCGATTTCCGGTCGGTCTACGCCCGTGTGATCGACGACTGGCTCGGCGTGGATTCGGTGCCGATTCTCGGCGGGGATTACCGCAACGCCGCCGTCGATTTCGTGTAATGCCCCTTGCGTCAGTCCATTGGAGTCGGGACCCGGCGACCGCTCTCCCCGAACATGTTCTCCACCGCCGCGCGAAACGACGCGGCGTCGATGGCCGGATAGCGGTAGAGCTCGGGCTCGATAGCCGCGAAGAGCGCTGACGCTCGTTCCGCATCGATCAGCTTCCGTTCGAGCATCGCCTGGACATCCTCGCGGTCTTGCGTGTGCCCACGCTCGGTCTTTGACAGCGCCTGCGCGTACAGGTCGTAGTGGAAGAAATCCACACGGCCCTCGCGCTGAATAAACGGACAGCGATCGCGCCACCCCGGCAGCTCCGGGATGAAGTCCGATGGCGATGCGAGCTCGACGTTGAGCTCCAGCTCTTCCTTCAAGGACGGCACCAGGCGAAGCAGATGCTCGCCATCGGCGCCCAGGCTCAGGTCAATATCGATGGTTGTCGACCGCCACCCGAACAGCAGCGCTGTCGCACCGCCCGTGAAGTAGACTCGCCCGCTTGCCTCGGCACGATCTCCGAGGTGACGCATGAACGCCCGTACGCGGGACGCGTCGGCTATGCGACGCACTCGGCTGCCCGCTCGAAACTGACGAGGCGGCGAACCATGGCGTTGTAACGGCCGTGGGCACTGTCGGGATCGTCGTGAGCGAGCAGTTCGTAGAGCCGACGCTCGGGCGAGTCGAGGTCCGGCACATCGAACCCGAGTCGGCGCAACCGCGGGGCACCAATGGCGAGGAGCAGCGCCTCCGCGGTGTCGCGCCGCCCCTCGGCAAGGTCTCGAAGCCCCGCGTGGACGAGGTCGCATCCCGGCAGGTCGCTCGACTGCATGTCGCGATTATACCGACCGAATTCATACCGCGCCTCCTTCATGTTCCCCTGCCGCTTGACTTGCGCATACGTTGTTCGCCCTCATCAGCGGCGATGGTTCTGGCGTTCATCGCAATCCTCGTCGTCGCGCTTCAATGTGCCCTACCTCTCGGATCAGATCTGCAAGGAATTCAACCTGGAATCCAAAGCGGACCCTCTGCCGAGGCCCGACGCGCGCACGTGGTACCAGGCGTGGAACTTCCTCATCGCGGACCTGATGTACGACGCGCCCTTCGTGTCCTCACCGGCGCGCTTCATGACGTACATGCCCGAAGGGAAACAGACGAAGAAGGAGCGGCCCTGGGTCCTCGAGGCGATCGGCGAGGACCAGAAGACGCGTCTCGTGGCGCGCGGCTCTCAGGGCCAGGGCTGGGAGCAATTCTCCTTCGATGTCACCGTGCTCTGGGGCTTCGATCCACGCGAGATTCAGACCAAGAACGTCGCCGTCTGGTACGCGAAGGATGACACGGCCGTCCCGCCGTCACACGGCGAGTGGCTTGCCGGCTACTTCGGCTCCAAGGAAGGCGTGCGCACCAACGTGCGCTCCGAGGACGCAGGGCTTGGCCACTTGACCTACTTCCCCTCTCTCGGGCCGGTGTATCAGACCGCGGAAGAGACGATGCCCAAGACGCTGCTCGATCTGTGCGCCCAGGAGCGACGCGCGCAGACCGATTGATCGGGGGCGCGATTCGCCCGTCGTCGTCATCAGGGCGCGCTTCCGCCGCGCGCGGCCGCCAGCTCACGCACGCCGCGGTCGAAGAGCTCGCGGACGCGGTCGCTGGTCCGGAATTCCTCGAGGATCGCCGCACGACGGCTCGTGCGCAGGTCCTGGATCACATAGGCGAGCGCGGTCGCCATGATCGTGCCTTCCTCCGAGCGTGTCTCCTCGAACCGTGTCTGGAATCCTCGCAGGGTGGGTCCGAACGACGCCTCGTGCCAACGCTCGAACGACGCGGGGAGCCTGATGAAGTCGTTGAGGACGGCGGCATACGCCTCGCTGGGCGGCCGGTGCCAGAACGAGACGTCCGGGCCGAACTCGGCGACGTATCGAGGGAGATAGACGTTGGCGCGCGCCGGCACCCGCCTGACGAGCGCGGGATTGAACCGCTTCACCTCATCTCGTGACAGGCCGGTCCGCTCCGCGACCTCCGAGATGGGAAGCGCGCGCTCGGCGCGCATCGCGAAGATCTCTGTCTGCGGCAGCTCCGCGGTGAGCCGCGTGACGTTGTACGTGTTGCCGAAGACCATCTCGGCATAGAGCGCCGACCGACGGCCGTACGTGCGAAAGAGCGCGCGATACCGCCGGATCGAGATGCCACGCAGCTCGCGGGCGAACTCCGACCCCAACAGATACTGCTCGCGTGGACCGATCCCACCCAACCGCTTGCCGTTGATCACCACCCGCCCGACATTGACCCCGCCCGCGTGATGCTCCGACAACGCCGGCAGAAAGCTGCCATACATGGTGGCGAGGATCGACAGATACGCCGCGCAATACGGGGCCTGCGTCGTCTGGTTGTAGCCCTCGATCACATACGGCGCGAGCCGCTTCAGGTAATTCCAGTTCCGGGGCAGCCACTGACAGAACCCCAGCGCCCGGGCGCGAGAGCGCGCGCGGCCGTTGAGCCCCGATTCGACGATCGCCTGCGACAACCCGATCTCCGCGGGCACGCCGAAACGCTCGTAGATGCGACCCCACTGGCTCAGAAAGCTCCCGTAGCGCTCCGCGTGGGGCGATAGGAACCGTCCGCGCGTCGGGTTGTGCACGACCGGACCGACGACCGGCTCTAGCAGTTGCTCCAGATCGTCCCGCCGATCCCGCAGCCGCCGCGAAAGGCTCCGGTCGTCGAGCGTCCCGACCAGTGCAGGGTCTTCCCAGACGCCGTCGCGCGCCCAGTTGCCCCGGGTGGGGAACGTCGCCAGAAGGCGCCCGTCTTCCGCACTCCCGAAGACGATGCTGCCGTCCGGAATCGTGAAGATGTGCTGCCAGAACGGGAACGACGGCCGGGCCGCGCGGACCGCGGCCAGGTCGGCCTCCAGGCGCAGCCGGGTATTGTCGCGGAGCGACTGTTCGGCCGGCGAAACCACCGGCTCGGGCGGACGCGTCTGCGCGTGCGCCGGCACCCGCTGACCCGAAAGGGATAGGCCGGCGGTCACCGCGCCAATCGCCAACAGGACCGGGAGCCGTCTCACGCTGTCCAGCCGAACGGACCGGACGTGCGGACGATCGACCCGCCAAGGCATCGCGAGATTATACGGGCTCGTGCGTGTCCATGGTCTAATCGGCACGTGATCACCGAGAGCGCGCTCATCGCCATCGCCGGACTGGTTGCGGTGGTGGCCCTCCTCTTCTTGCTGATCACCCGGTTCCGCTGGCACGTCTTCATCGCGCTCCTGGTTCCGATCGCGCTGTTCGCGCTCATCCCGGGTATCGACCGGGGCGCGTTCATCGATGCCTTCGAGCAGGGGTTCGGGCGGACGATTCAGAGTATCGCCGTCGTCATCGTGCTCGGATCGGTCCTGGCCGAGGCGCTCAAGCACACAGGCGGCATCGAGCGCATCACCGCCTCGATGATCCGGTGGGTGGGCGAGCGGCGGATGCCGCTCGCGCTCACCCTGAGCGGGTTCGTCGTCGGTCTCGCGATTTTTTCCGACGTCGGCTATCTCATCCTCAACCCGCTCGTGCACTCGGCGGCGATCAACAGCGGGGTCAACATGAGCGTGATGGCGACCGGGCTCGTGGGCGCCATGCAGCTGACCCATGCGATGGTGCCCCCGACGCCGGGTCCGCTGGCCGCGGTCGCGCTCGTCGGCGCCGACATCGGACGGGTCATTCTCTACGGCAGCATCGTGACCTTCATCGCCTCGCTCGCCGGGTGGGCGTTCGCGCAGGTCGTCGGACCGCGGGTCGAGTCGCCGCCATCGAGTGAGTTCGTCGGACAGTCGTTCATCGAGCGCGGGCGCGAGGCCGAGCTGCCGTCCACCTGGCGCGCCTACGCGCCGATCCTGATCCCGATGGCGCTCATCGCCGGACAGAGCGTGGCGGCGTTCGCGCTCCCCACCGAGCACGTCGTCAACACCGCGATGCTCTACCTCGGGTGGCCCGTCGTCGCCCTTGGCATCGGCATCCTGCTCGCCTACCGCAACACGACGCCGCAGCAGGCCGAGGCGCGCAGAAGCGCGTGGATCGAGGAGGCGCTGCGCGCGTCGGCGATGATCATCATGGTGACCGGCCTGGGTGGCGCGCTCAGTCAGATTCTGCGCGAAACGCCGGCCGTCGACGCGATCGCGAGCGCCGTGGCGGCAACCGGCCTGCCCGCAATCTTCCTGCCGTTCGTGCTCGGCGTGGCCGGCAACATGATCACGGGATCCACGACGGTCGGTGTGATCACTGCCGCGTCGGTCGCCGCGCCGATGATGGACCAGCTCGGGCTGAGTCCGGAGGCCACGATGCTCGCCGGCGCCTCCGGCTCGATGATCATCAAATACGTGAACTCGAGCTACTTCTGGGTCTGCACGTCGCTGTCCCGCATGTCGCTCAAGTCGGCGCTCATTTCCTATGGCGGGGTGACGTTCGTGAACGGTGTGGCGGCGATGGCGGTCGTGTACGTGCTGTGGGCCGCCGGGCTGATTTAGTACCTCGAGTGTCGCCGTTGAATTCGCGATGACCGATTTAATGTGGCTCGCGACGACCCTAGAGATTCGATTCCTGGGCAGTCTTGCCCCTCCTCGCAGGCCCTTCCTAGTAAGTATCCCCCGGCAAAGCCGGGGGCTTTAGTTGTGAGCCGCTCAAAGCGGCTGACGTGACCGCTGCGCGGTCACTTGAGCCACCTGACGGTGGCGGCTCTAGTCCAACGGCAACTGATCCAGCCGCCGATCCTCTCGCTCCTGCTGCTGGATATAGTCCCGGATGATCCGTTCATCACGGCCCACCGTCGAGACAAAATACCCGCGCGCCCAGAAGTGCTGCCCCACGAAGTTCCGGGACCGCCCCGCAAACTCCCGAGCGATGTGGATCGCGCTCTTCCCCTTGAGATACCCGATCACCTGCGCCACCGAGTACTTCGGGGGGATCGACACCAACATGTGGACGTGGTCGGGCAGCAGATGCCCCTCCTCCACCTGGCTCTCGCGGTGCCGCGCCAGCTGCCGCAGCACCTCGCCCAGCTGCTGCCGGACGCCTCCATACATCGCTTTCTTCCGGTACTTCGGAATGAACACTACGTGATACTGGCAGTGCCATTTCGTATGATTGAGACTTCGGTACGTCGTCATGAGGACTCCTTCTCGTGATGCTTGTGCGGCTCACGGGAAGGAGTTTCCTCACGCGACTCCCGGATACGTCAAACGCTGCTGGCCGCCCCGGCAAAGCCGGGGGGTCTCCCACGGCAACTAGGGATCTCCCTAGTTACATTTCGGCGGGTCGAATCCTATGGTGAGTGTCCGGCCGGGAAACGGCGCACAATCGACGTGTGACCAGGGTGATGTTTACTTGCACGGTCGCCGACATCATGGGCGCGTGGTCGGCCAGGTGAGCCGGCGCGACTCGCTAGTGGCGATCGAGTCACAGCGCGACAACCCGCGCCTTTACGGGACACCGGAAGCGCATCCGCTCGAGGCGCCCGGTGTCGATGCGGCGATGACGATCGCCCGCGGCCAGGCCGTAGAACACGGGACCGGCATCCTCAACTGAGTGGGGGAGGACCTAGTGATCTTCCTAGTTCCCAACTCTGTTCTCAGGTCGTACAGTTCAGATTGGGTAGTTGGGAGCGGGCAAACCAACGGGACGGCTGAACGGACCCCGCGCGCCGCCCGCGTTGCGAGGAGGGAGGTGCTCCATGAGACCCCTCGCTCAACGATGCCCCCAGCGGTGAGTGACGATAACGCACCCTGGGGGCGGACCACAGGCCGAGGTGGCCGCCCAGATGGCCTCACCGCCGTTCCCGCGAACGCGGGGGCTGCGAATGACCCTCGGGCTCACTAGCCTTACGCGGACCACGAAGGCTACCTTCGTTCCTAAGCGCCGGGTAGGGCAGGCCGCACGCCCTACCCGGGGGAGGCACGGCCCACCCGCCGAGCGACCACACGCTCCGCTTCTCAGGAGATTCAACTGTGGTGTCTCCACACCTCGTGCAGGTGCACCGAGCGCGTTTGATCTTTCAACGGGGCAAGCCCGTGGCCGTCTCTTCTCGGCTGAGCGACTGGCACAGATGCGTTGAGCCCCCGGCTGCGACAGTACTGCCTGGGTTCGAGCCTACAACTCGCACCTGTGAGACGCGCTTCCAGCAGCTCGAATCCCTCCAGCGTCGCTTTCGGGGGGGCTGGGCGCAGCCACGATCCGCCCGCCGAGGCGGACCTGAGGTCACGCACTGAGTGTCTCAGCCGAGTTGTTGAAGGCGTCTCGACGCTGTGTAAAGGCGTTGATCGAGACGAACGGATCGGTGATGCCGTGAACCGCCGGCTGGCGCGCTGTCATCGACAGACCCGCTATTAGCGCACCGACGACCGGACCGCGTACCGCAGGGAGCCGGACGCGGACGTGGGGACTCGGTGAGTATTTCTACCGCCGCACCTTCTTCCAGGATGACGCCAGGACGCGACGGAAGTTCGAGTATCGGCGCCGGTGCAGGATCGGGAGTCGGCTGAGCCGCGCAGTCCTGACGCTCGTAACCGGTGGTTCGTCATCGGGGCCGGCGAGACGACGGTGCCGCTGGCCTCCCTTGGACGGGGCCTCTACTTAGATCAGCGCTTCGCCCCGAACCCCGTGCGCGCCTTGGCCTTAGACGGGGCCCCACGAGGTGCTCCGGCACACGACTCTTGGACTCTGGGCTGAGCTTGCCTGGGTTGGGTGGACACCCCACAAGGCGCGAGAATGCGCCGGGAGGTGTTCATGGCCCAACGGAGACGACGACGATTCACGGTGGAGTTCAAACAGGAAGCGGTCCGGCTGTGCAAGCAGGGTGACCGCAGCATCGGCCAGGTGGCACGGGAGTTGGACCTGACCGAGTCGGCGTTGCGGCGATGGGTGCAGCAGTACGAGATCGACCACGGCCACAATCCGACCGGCGCGCTGACCACCGAGGAACTCGAGGAACTCCGAACGCTGCGCCGCGAAGTGCGCGTCCTGCGAGAGGAGCGAACGATCTTAAAAAAGGCGGCGGCCTTCTTCGCGAAGGAACAGGCGTGAGGTTCGCGTTTGTTCATGCGGAGAAGGCCACCCATGCGGTGCGGTCTCTCTGTCGGGTGCTCCAGGTCACCCGCAGTGGCTACTACGCATGGGCGAAGCGCCCGCCGAGCCGACGGCACCGTGAAGACGTCCAGCTGACAGCCCGGATCCGGGCGATCCATGCCGCGAGTCGGGGGACCTACGGAAGCCCGCGGATCTACGAGCAGCTCAGGCAGGACGGGTTCACCGTTGGCCGGGAGCGAGTCGCCAGACTGCTGCGGGCCATGGGCCTGATCGGCCTGCCCTGCAAGCGGTTCCGGCGTACCACGGACAGTGCCCACCAACATCCGGTTGCGCCCAACGTGCTCGCCCGTGACTTCGACGCCGCACGGCCGAACGAGCGCTGGAGCACCGACATCACCTACCTCTGGACGTGGGAGGGGTGGCTGTATCTTGCCGTCGTGCTCGACCTGTTCTCGCGGCGCGTGGTGAGGTGGGCCATCCAGCCGCACCTGCGGGCGGAGCTGGCGCTCGAGGCGTTGCACATGGCGCTGGGGAGGCGCGTCCCAGCGGCCGGCCTCGTCCATCATTCGGACCGAGGGTGCCAGTATGCCGCCGACGCGTACCAGCGCGTCCTGCACGACCACCAGATCGTCTGCTCGATGAGTCGGAAGGGCGACTGCTGGGATAACGCCGTCACCGAGAGCTTCTTCGGGACGCTCAAGACCGAGCTCATCCACCGCCAGCCGTGGTCGACGCGACGCAGGACCAAGGACGCCGTCGCGGAGTACATCGAGGGCTTCTATAATCCCCACCGCCTGCACTCGTCCCTGGGATACGTCAGCCCCAACGCGAAAGGAGGCATGCAGGAGTGTGCAGCCAAGGACGCCGTCGCGGAGTACATCGAGGGCTTCTATAATCCCCACCGCCTGCACTCGTCCCTGGGATACGTCAGCCCCAACACCTTTGAAAGGAGGCATGCTCGACAGGTGCAGTGTGCAGCATAATCAACCTGTCCACTTTTCCCAGGCAAGATCAGACCGAGGCCTCCGCTTCATTAAGCGAGGCCAGGCCTTAGGTTTTTCGCTCAACGAAATCCATGAGCTTGTCCGGTTTAATGGCAAAGGCGGGCTGCGGCGCTGTTGCCGTGTTCGGGAGCTGCTTAGAGACCGGCTCGGCGAACTTGAGACCAAGCTCGCCGAGATCAGTGCCCTTCAAGAGACCCTGAAGACAACGCTCACACAGTGTGAACGTGCCATCAGCACGAAGAATGAATCAGCATGTCCGGTTATCGAGTTCGCAACAGATCCGGGAAAGGATAGTGTGACATGACGCTCCGCAAGGTTGAAGTGTTCACGGCTGGCTGCTCGCTCTGCGATGACGCGGTCAAGCTCGTCCAGAGCTTGGCCTGCTCGAGCTGCAGCGTCGAGGTCTTGGACATGAAAGACGAGTCGACCCAGACGAAAGCACAACAATACGGCGTCACCCGGGTGCCTGCGGTCGCCGTCAACGGCACGCTGGCGGACTGCTGCCAGGCTGGAGCAATCGATACCGCAGCCTTGCGAGCCCTCGGCGTCGGGAGCCCAGCGTAGGGACATCGAGCCTTGCTTGATAGAAAACGGGCTCTCTGCCAATGCTGGTAGAGCTTTCTTATTTCGAAGGCTGCCCATCGTGTGAGCAAGCCCTTGAGAATCTCAAAGAAGCCCTGCGACTCGAGCAGCTGCCCGACGAAGTCGAGATGATTCAGGTTGCCGACCCAGCCGACGCTCAGACTAAGCGGTTCCTTAGCTCGCCGACAATCCGAATTGACGGAATTGATGTCGAGGGGCCGGACGCCGAGGCTCGCGGATACGCGTATGGGTGCCGGGTCTACACGGACGGAAATCGCACGGCTGGCTGGCCTTCGGTTGACCAGCTTCGGCACGCGCTCGAGCGCGAGCGCCGCGATTGAGGAACTGACCGGCGGAACGGCGGCCGCGAGACAGGTGGAGTCGATGATACGAACGATCTCGTCGCTCGTTGGGCTCGTGGTTCTAGCCCTGGCCCTGTCCGCGGCAATCCTGGGATGTAGCGGTGAAACGTCCGGGCCTGTGGAGACTGCCCCTGATGCCGTCATCGAAACGGTCGCGCTCACCGTCGAGGGCATGACCTGAGGCACGTGCCCTCTGGCCGTGCGCCAGGCACTCACGAAGGTCGACGGCGTGGTGTCAGCCGCCGTCTCCTACGAGGAAGAGCGAGCCGAGATTCGGTACCAGCCAGACCTGACCAATTCGGCCGAGATGATTTTCCGCCATCGACGCCGCGGGATTAACCGCGAGCCTCTTGGAGTAGAAATGCTCGACCATCGATTGCCGGCCGTGACGAGCCTCCTCTCCGCCGGCCTCGCTGCGAGCTGCTACATTCTGCCGATGGCGTTCATCGCAGGCGGCTTGGCGAGTGCGGGGCTCATGATGTCGATGATGCGCTACGAGTGGCTGACGCTCCCGTTGGGTGTCGCCGGACTCGCGGGAGCGTTCGTGGCCCATACGCGCCGCCGGCAACAATGTGCGACGAATGGGGGCCGCTTCGTGGGCCAGCGGCTCAATCAGCTGTTCCTGATTCTCGGAACCATCGTCGTCGTTGCGTCGCTGTTGCTGCGCGTCTTCCCTTCCTGGACGAGTCAGCTGCTGGCCGCCGACCGTGACGCGCGGTGGCGTCCGTGAGAGCGAGGCGTATCGCATCGGAAAGGAACCGTGAGGAGAAGAGCCAGGTGAGGTGTCGACGCTCCACGATGCCGGTCCTGGCTGGTCTCGTCGCCGGCGCCCTGGCGACGACGGCGTATGCGCAGGAGACCGGCATCGTCCGCGGCGAGGTGACCTTCACCGCCAGCGGTGAACCGGTTCACGGCGCTGTCGTCCTCGTGGTCGGTCCGTCGCTCGTGGCGCTGACCGACACGGACGGGATTTTCGAGGTGCGAGATGTGCCGACGGGCACATACGAGGTCCTCGCCCAGCGAGAGCATCTCACAGCGGCACGTCAGTCGGTCACGGTTCAGGCGGGAGAATCGGTGGTCGTCGACTTCACGCTGGAGCTCACGACCATCCACGAGGAATTGACGGTCACGGCCACGGCGGGTGGACAGACCACCGCCTTCGAGGCATTCAACGCCGTCACGACGCTGGACGCGTTCGACCTGGTCACCGACGCCCACGGCTCGCTGGGTGAGGCGTTGCAGAACCAACCGGGGGTGTCCAACCGGAGCTTCGGGCCGGGCGCTAGCCGCCCGATTATCAGAGGTTTCGACGGCGACCGCGTGCTGCTGATGGAGGATGGGGTCCGCACCGGCGACCTCTCGAGTCAGTCGGGAGACCACGGCGTCACGGTCGACCCGAACGGCCTCGAACGGGTTGAAGTCGTGCGGGGGCCGGCGACGCTCCTCTACGGGTCGAACGCCGTCGGCGGAGTGGTGAACGCGGTCACGCCCCACGAGAGCCAACGGGAGTCGCCCATCTCGGGCACCCACGGCCACGTCGGCGCCGACACGGGGAGCGCGAACGACCAGGCGGGCACCAATGCCAGCGTGCTGCACACCACTGGGCGTCTCCTGGTCTGGGCGGGCAGCGGCACGCGACGCACCGGTGACTACATGACACCCGAGGGCACGGTCGAGAACTCGGCGACACGGCTGTCGAACGGCCGTGCTGGTGTGGGCTACCTCGGCGACCGCCTGTTCGCCAGCGGCGGTTTCCAGGTCGAGGACGGCCGACACGGGATTCCGTTCGCCGGCGAGTTTGCAGGACGCGGGGAGGGGGAACCGGGCACGCCAGAGGAAGCGGTGTTCATCGAGCTCGCTTCGCGGCGCCAAGTCGGCCGGTTCGACGCCGGGATGCGCAACCTGCGCAACGGCGTCATCGAGGGGTTTCGCGTCGTGTTCAACGTCATCGACTACCAGCACTCAGAGCTGGAGACGGCCGGCGGTGCGGAGCACGTCGGGACGGTCTTCGACAATCGGGCCTATGTCGTGCGCGCCGAGGTGAACCAGCGCCAGACCGCGACGTTCGCCGGGAAGTTCGGCGTCTGGAGCAAGGTGCGGCAGTATGTCGCGACGGGTGAGGAAGCGCTCGCCCCGGCGACCGACCAGACCGCACTGGCGGCGTTTGCCTACGAAGAACTGGACGTCGGGCGATACCGGGTGCAGGTCGGCGGGCGGGTCGAGCGCAACGCCTACACCGTTGCCGCGCGTCCTGAGGGTCACGAGGCCCCCGAGGTCCGTGACCGCACCTTCACGGGCGCCTCGGCGTCGGTGGGCGTTCAGGTTGACCTCAGCGAGACCGTCGCTTTCGTCGCCAACGTGACCCGTTCCTACCGAGCCCCTGCGCTGGAGGAGCTGTATAACTTTGGTCCCCATGTTGGGAACCTCGTGTTCGAGGTCGGGAACACTGACCTCGAGCGGGAAGCCACGGTCGGTCTCGACCTCAGCCTACGTCACCGGTCATCGCGGTTCCGGGGCCGCGTGAACGCCTATGTCTACGACATCGACAACTTCGTGTTCCCAGCGGTCGGCGATGTGGAGGTCGACGGCCTCCGGCTCGCGCCGTTCCTCCAGGCAAACAGCCGGTTCGTCGGGTTCGAGGCGACAAGCAGCGTGCGGGTGGCCGACCGGATCTGGGTGAACCTGGGGCTCGGGATGGTGGACGCCGAGCTGACCGACACGAACGAAGCGCTGCCACGGATTCCGCCGCTGCGGGGTCAGGTGCGCGTCGACGTCCCGTATCGAGGGTTCACGGTCAGCCCCGAATGGGCCTTCGCCGCCGCGCAGGGCCAGGTCTTCCGGCACGGGACGGAGACCGACG
Organism: Vicinamibacterales bacterium; assembly: GCA_965197395.1. Taxonomy (GTDB): domain Bacteria; phylum Acidobacteriota; class Vicinamibacteria; order Vicinamibacterales; family UBA8438; genus CAZYFH01. The sequence continues at coordinate 1,347,596 of OZ240205.1, forward strand.
GCTACTCCGTGTTTAACCTGAAGGCCTCCTATGTGTGGCCGAGACAGCACAGGGTCCACATCCTGAGCGTGAGCGGCTACAACCTGACCGACGAGCTTTATCGCAGCCACACCTCGTTCATCAAGGACTTGGCGCCAGAGGTCGGCCGCGGCGTGAAGCTGGCCTACTCCATGCGGTTCTTTTGAATTAAAGGGGGCCTCCCCCCTCTCGCCCCGAACCCCCGCGGCCTCCCTTAGACCGGGCGCCGTGCGCGCCTGGGCCGCCGCGGTACGTAGGGCACGGCTTCAGCCGTGCCTGGCGGGCCTAAAGGCCCGCGCTACGTACCTGAGTGCCTGGCGGGCCTAAAGGCCCGCGCTACGTACCTGAGTGCGCTCGTCCCGGACCTGCCGGCGCTTGCGTCCGGGCGTTGCGGCATCCTATTCTGGTGAGCGCTCGTGAGCGTGGCGCCATGGGCGGAGGCCTGGAAGATGACGATGAGGAGAATCCTTCTTGTGATCGCCGTGAGCGCGCTCGGGATCGCGGCCTCGTTGCCGACCGCCGCGCAGTCGACCGATCCCGCGACGCCGATGCGCACGTCGGATGGGCAGCCGGACATCTCCGGCATTTTCACCTTCCGCACTCTGACGCCGATGCAGCGTCCACAGGCGCTGGAGGGGAAGGACACGCTGAGTGCGGAGGAAGCGACCGCCTTCGAAGCATCGGAGCGGACCCGCCTCAACCGCGACCTGTTCGATCCGGAGACCGGCGCGCGGAGCGCCGGATACCAGCCACGCGCGGAAGGCGGGGTGCTGTCGTACAACGAGTTCTGGTACGAGCGCGGCGTCGAGCTGACGTCGGACAAGCGCACGTCGCTCATCATCGACCCGCCCGATGGCCGGTTGCCGCCCCGGACCGAAGCCGCGCAACGGAGGGGCCGGGCACAGGCGGCGGACCGCGTGGCGCACCGCTACGACTCGTACGAGAATCGCAGCCTGTTCGACCGCTGCGTCATGGGGTTCAACTCGGGCCCGCCGATGACGTCAAGCGCCTACAACAACAACGTGCAGATCCTGCAGACGCCGGGCTACGTGACGATCTTCAACGAGATGGTGCACAACGCGCGCATCATCCCGATTGACGGCCGTCCGCACGGCGCCCTCGTGCAGCTGGCCGGCGACTCCCGGGGGCACTGGGAGGGCAAGACACTGGTCGTCGAGACCACGAATTTCCGCGGTGGTCAAAGTGGTGGGACGGGCCCCAACATGCATCTCGTCGAGCGCTTCACGCGCCTCGACCCCGACACCGTCGCCTACGAGTTCACGGTCACGGATCCGACGGTGTATACGCGCCCCTACACCGTCTTGATGCCGCTGCGGCGGACGGATGGGCCGCTCTTCGAATACGCCTGTCACGAGGGGAACTACGGCCTGACCGGTATTCTGGCTGGCGCGCGCCGTCTGGAATCGGATGGTCGGGAGCTGCGCCGCTAACCTTGTGGTCTGGCCACAAGTCCGGAGGTCCTGAGATGCGCTATCGACTCCTTGCCGCGCCCATCGCCATAGCGACCCTTGTCATCATGGCGTCGCTCCCCGTTGGCGCACAGTCGGATGACACCGTCACCGCGGTGCGCACACCGGACGGTCAGCCGGACATCTCCGGCATCTTCACGTTCCGCACCTTGACCCCGCTGCAGCGTCCCGACGCGCTGGAGGGGAGGGACACCTTGACCGCCGAGGAAGCGGCGGCGTTCGAGGCCACCGAGCGGACGCGGCTGAACCGTGATCTCTTCGACCCCATCGAAGGCGCGCCGAGCGCGGGGTACCAGCCGAAAGCGGAGGGCGGCGTACTCTCCTACAACGAGTTCTGGTACGAGCGCGGGATCGAGCTCACCAGTGACAAGCGGACGTCGCTGGTCGTCGATCCGCCGGACGGTCGCATTCCGTATACGCCGGAGTTCGCCGAGGCCAATCGGATTCGACGTCTCAACCTCCGGAACGGGTTCGCCGATCACTACACCGACCGGAGCCTGGGCGACCGGTGTCTGATGGGATCGAACTCCGGCCCGCCCATGCGACCGGGCTCTTACAACAACAACGTCCACATCTTTCAAACGCCCGGCTACGTCGCGATGCTCAACGAGCACATCCACAACGTGCGCATCATCCCGATTGACGAACCGCATGGTGACCTTCGCCAGTGGGTCGGCGACTCACGCGGCCACTGGGAAGGCGAAACGCTCGTCGTCGAAACGAAGAATTTCCTGCGCGAAACGAACTTCTCGGGGTCCTCGAAAGACACCACGCTCGTCGAACGCTTTCGCCGCGTCGATCCGGACACCGTGCTCTACGAGTTTACGATCGAGGATCCGAACAATTACACCCAGCCATGGACGGTCATGATCCCGTTCCGACGCACCGATGGTGTCCTGTTCGAGTACGCCTGCCACGAGGGCAACTACGGCTTGACCGGTATCATGGCCGGCGCGCGTCGGAAGAACACACAGGCCGTGACCGGATCCCGGTAGCGCACTTCCCTCCCCATCGCGAGAAGGCCCACCACGCGCCGGTCGGTGGGTCGGGGCGGGCCCACACGCGATAGGTCAGTTCGTGTCCCCGCTGGACCTCCTCATCGTTGCCGCGTTCGTGATCTACGCGGTTGCGTCCGGCCTACGAAACCGGCGTGACGCGTCGAAGAACCTCGAAGAGTACTTCCTCGCCAACCGGAGTCTCCCTGGCTGGAAGGCTGGTCTCAGCATGGCCGCGACGCAGTTCGCCGCGGACACGCCGCTGCTGGTGACCGGCCTCGTCGCGACGGCAGGCATCTTCGCCCTCTGGCAGCTCTGGATCTACGCGCTCGCGTTTCTGCTGATGGGCTTCGTGCTGGCGCCAGGCTGGCGCCGCGCGGGGGTGCTCACCGATGCCGAGCTGACCGAGGTCCGCTACGGAGGGACGGCGGCCACCGTGCTGCGCGGCGTCAAGGCCGTCTATTTCGGGACGATCTTCAACTGCGTCGTCCTCGCCTTCGTATTCTTCGCGGCGGCGAAGATCGCGGAGCCCTTCCTGCTGTGGCACCTTTGGCTCCCGGACGGGGTGTTCCTTCCGCTGGTCGATCTCGTGCGGTGGATCGGGGTGCCACTCACAATCGGGCCACCCGACGATGCGGCCGTGTGGATGCACACGACCAGCAACTTCCTGTCCATCCTGTTGATCCTCTCGGTCGCGACGTTCTACTCGACGACCGGTGGACTGCGGAGCGTGGTGGCCACGGACCTGGTGCAGATCGCCATCATGTTCACTGGCACAGCCGCCTTTGCGATCATCGTGGTCCAGGCGGTCGGTGGTCTCGACGGGCTCTCGGCCCGACTCCATGACGCGTTTGGCGCAGGAGGTCCAGGCGGAATCCTCCCGGATCAGATCCTGGCGTTCACCCCGGACCAGGCCCGCGATGCGTCGGCCGCCGTGCTGTTGCTGTTCGCCGTGCAATGGCTCATCCAAGTCAATTCGGACGGCACCGGGTATCTGGCGCAACGGTCGATGGCCTGCCGCAGCGACACGGACGCGAAGACCGCGGCTGTCGTGTTCACGTTCACCCAGGTCGTGCTGCGCAGCCTGCTTTGGATCCCGCTCGCCCTGGGTCTGCTCGTGCTGTTCCCGCCCACGCCCGGTCTGGCGGAAGGACTCCTTCAGGCCGACCGGGAGGCGACCTACGTGCGAGGGATGGCCGAGTTGTTGCCCCCGGGGATCAAGGGCCTGATGGTCACGGGGATGCTGGCGGCGCTCGCATCGACGGTGGACACCCACCTCAACTGGGGCGCGTCGTACTGGACGAACGACATCTACAAGCGCTTCGTTTGCCAGCTCTGGCTCCGCCGGGAGCCGAGCGAGCGCTCGCTCGTGCGCGTCGCGCGTCTCGCGAACCTGCTGCTCGTCGGCCTCGCCCTCGTCGTGATGACGCAGCTCACGTCGATCAACGATGCCTGGCAAACCAGTCTGTTGCTCGGCGCGGGACTGGGCGTCGTCCTCATCCTGCGCTGGATCTGGTGGCGAATGAACGCGTGGGCGGAGATCGCCGCCGTCGTCGCGTCGATGGTTGTCGCGCCGGTCCTCATGGTGTTCGTCGGTGACGAACAGCACGCCACGCGGCTGCTTGTCGTTGCGGTGGTGTCGACGATCGCCGCGCTCGTGGGGATCGTGGTCGCCGGACCCGAGGATCGCGGCCAACTCGTGCGGTTCTACCGGAAGATCCGCCCGGTCGGGTTCTGGGGTCCCGTGGCGGCGGATGCTGGAGTCGTCGGCAATGAAGAGCCGCGCCGGCTAGGGAGGGCGCTGGCAGCGACCGCAACATGCGCGCTCTCGTTCTTCTGTCTCCTCGCTGGCATCGGCACCTGGATGACGGGCGGTGCGGGACCGACCTGGCTTCCGTCCGCCAGCCTCTGGAGCGCCGGGCTGGTGCTGGCGGGTGCGGCGCTCACACCGATCTGGTTCCGCCTGGGCTACCGAGGACCGGTCGCCCGGAGATGATCGGAGGGGGGTACGGTAAGCTCACCACGGAGTCGCCCGATGCCGAGAACGCGCACGACAACCGAAGACAAGACCACGAAGGTCGCCGAGGGAATCGGCCGCGCGCTGGCGAAGGTCGTCAATCGCCTCGAGTCGCTCGACACCGAGCGGGACAAGGCTTACGCGCAGCTGCTCACGTTGCAGGCCCGCCTCAATACGCAGGTCGCACGGCTCGGCCGCACGATCGGGCAGAAGGCACGCGCGGTCGCCAAGCGTCAAGCGCCCGGCCGACCGGTCGCCAAGCGTCAAACGCCCGGCCGACCGGTCGGCAGGGGCCGGACGACCGCGCGGCCCGCCACTCGACGGCCCCGCGCAGCGACGTCGCGTTCAAAGCCCGCGGCTCCAAAACGCGGCCGCACGAAGAAGACCATCACATGCGGCATCTGTGGGACGCGTGGCCACAACGCCCGTGGTCATGCGAAGTGGCAGGCGGCCAAGAATCGCTGACGACCCGTCGCGGCAGCAGCCGCGACGCCGCGCGTCATCCCCGGCTCCGTGCCGGTCCGAACACCCCGACTGGGACCTGACCAAGGCCTAGGGTTTTTCCTAGTTCCCGCGCCGCGTCCCGCGCGCGTAGCATCGTACGAATCTAGTTCGGCTGCGCGTGCGCTCGTCTGCCCCCGTTTCTCTTTCAGGAGACCCGACGTGGCGTTTCGACTTCCTGTCTTCGATTTCAACTATCGCGTCCTGCTGTTTCTGCTCATCTTCAGCTTTCCGGCGCTCGGCCTCGGCAGCTTTGTCGTAGTGGGCATTGGCCAAGCGGAGCTGCGACAGGCCTTCGGTCGCCACCTGACCCAAATCGCCGAGCGGACGGCGGCTGCCACCGATGCGTACGTCTTCCGCACCGTGGTGGACATCGGACGGCTTGCCAGCGTCCCGGCCGTCCGCGCCGTGGCGACATCCGCCTCCGCGGAAGTACCCGAAGCCGAGCGCATCCTCGAGCTCGACTCTCAGTGGCGAGGGGTCGAAGGAACGCCCCCAGCCTTGTGGGCGCCGTTGGACAACGAGGCCTCCCGCTTCTTCCGCGAGGTTGTAAGCGACGATCCGATCTACCGCGAGATCCTCCTGGCGGATCGACACGGTCGCCTTGTCGCCGCGTCGGGCATTTCGACCGACTACTTTCAAGGCGACGAGGTGTGGTGGCGAGATGTGATCGATACCGGTCAGCTGGCGGTTGGCGACGTGACCTTTGACGAGAGCGCCCGCGCGTTCGGGTTGGAGATGTCGACAGCGGTCCTCGGCGGGGATACGGGCCGAGCGACCGTCGGTGTCATGAAAGCCGTCGTCGACGTCCGGGAGCTCCTCGCCGCCGTCAGCGGCGTGCCGCGGGAAGGGGGGGCGGAGGCGGCCCTCGTCCGTCGGGACGGGTCCATCGTGTTCAGCCGCCAAAGCGTCGACCCGGAGGCCACCTACTATGCGGCGGACCTGCTGCGCGAACACCTCTCGTCGTTCCGGCCCGGTGACCCGCAGGCGCAAGCCGCCTACCGGGCGCGCTCGAGCGATGGAACGGACCTGATGGTGGCTATCGCGCAGACACAGCTTGCGGCCAGCTTCCCCAACCTCCCGTGGGTGGTCGCCGTCTCCGCCGCCGAAGCCGCGTTGTTCGAACCGGTGCGGAACCAGGCCCGCAACCTCGCGATTGTCCTGGCGCTGGTCGCGGCAATCGTCCTTGCCCTGGTGCTCTGGTTGTCGACTGGTGGGCGAGGTCCGGCTACGTGACGCTTCCCAGTCGGCGTTCCGGCCGTCGGTCTCGTTGACAGGAGGGAGACGATGAAGCAATTGGAGTCGCGGATGGCCGGGGTCCTACTACTCGTGCTCGTGCTCGCGTTCGGGGTGGCTGCCTCCAAGGCGGCTGCCGGACAGTCCGCCGACGACCGCGATCCTGTCCTCGGCACGTGGAATCTGGCCGTGGACAAGTCCATCTACGATCCCGGCCCGGCGCCGCGGAGTCAGACGCGAGTCTATGAGGCACACCCGGATGGGGTGAAGGCAACGATCAACACCATCGACGCGGCCGGCCGTTCAGCCAAGGTGTTGTACATCGCCGACTACGACAGCATGGAATATCCGCTCGTTGGAACGGCGCCAGGTCAGGGCGACGCACTGGCACTGGTGCAACTCGACCCGCTCCTGCTGGAGGGCACCGTCACGCACGCGGGTCGGCCGATCGCATTCGCGAGAAGGGTCATCTCCCCGGACGGTCAGACAATGACCATCACCATTCGTCAGGCGCAGTCGAGGGGGATCAACGTGGCCGTGTACGAGCGGGAGAAGTGACGCGCGTAGATGCGAGGAGCGCGCCCTCGTCTGTGTAGACTCCCGACGACCTCGACGCGCCGACGGAGCGGCGCTCACGCCTAGTTCGACGGAGCCTTGGCCCGCTTGAGCACCGAGCGTCCGTCCGTGCTCATCTCGCCGTTGGCGTAGACGATGAAGCTCGTCTCGACCGTGTCCGCGTCTTGGATCTGAATGGCCCCACCGTGGTAGTGAGCGTCGACCGCCTCGTCGAAGTTCGTGCCGCCGTGGAAGACAAAACTGAGCTCGCCCGGTGTGTCAGTCGGCTCGAAGCGGAGAACCGGGGCGTTCATGAGGGCACAGTAGTGCGTCTGCAGCAGCTGATCACCATCCATGTGGAAGACGGTGGTCATCTCGTTCGGCGTGCCCGCACCGGTCGTCTCGATGACCGCGCTGCCGGCCGCCGCGACCTTGAAGCTCGCCACGGGGGTGTTCGCCCCGTGTTCGTTGCTGTCGGTCGCCCTCACCCAGTCTCCGGATAGGGTTTTCAGGAATTCCATCGCCGACTGCGCGTCGTGAATGACTGCCTCCGGAGCGTCGGCTGTCTGGCCCACCGCCGTCCCCGGCGACAGCGCGATTGCCAATACCAGGCTCGACACGACGAGAATCCCGTTCTTCATTGTTCTACTCCTGTCTCACGGGGGTGCGACGAGTGCCTGCATCCTACCACGCGGCGACGTTGACCCGCGTTTACACTTCGGGGCATCTAGATGACCATCGATATGCATCGTGATGCTACAATAACAACATGCGGACGACCATTAGGCTCGACCCGGACGTCGGCGCCGCCATTGAACAGTTGCGAAAGCGCACGAATCAGGGGGTCAGCGAGGCCGTCAACGAGCTCATCCGCCGGGGTCTCAAGGCTCAGGTTGCGCAACCGTCCTTTGTCCCGCGAACGCACCCACTCGGGCTGCGTATCGATGTGGGCAACATCGCCGAAGCGCTCGAGCTGCTCGAAGGCCCGGCACACCGCTGATGCTGGTTGACGCGAACCTCCTTCTCTACGCGGTCGACGAAGCCAGTCCTCGTCATCAGGCAAGCCGCGACTGGCTGAGCGCGGCGATGACCGGTGACCGCAGGGTAGCGATTCCTTGGCTGAGCTTGAGCGCCTTCGTCCGCATCACAACCAACCCACGGGCGTCGGCGCGACCGCTCTCTCCGGTCGACGCGTGGGGATTCGTGACCGACTGGCTGCGCTGCGAGGTCGCGTGGACTCCACACCCCACCGATCGCCACGCCGCCGTGCTCGGCTCACTCATCCTGAAGTACGACCTTCGGGCGAATGCGATCACCGACGCCGAGCTCGCAGCGCTGGCGATCGAGCACGGCCTGCGGGTCTACTCGGCGGATACGGATTTCGCCCGATTCACGGAGATCGAGTGGGTCAATCCGCTCGGGTGATCGGACACGCAATGCTGTCAGGCTGATGAGACCTGGGACAAGCACTCTCTGACGAGTTGTGGGTATCGCCTCACCCGATCGGTCGCTGTGTTCCAGTAGCGACCGACCAGGCATCCGCACGCTTCGCGTTGGAACCCGATCACCAGCAGTATCGATCGTCGTCCTACTCGCCCTGCGCGGTCTCCGTGTTCACCTTCAACGCGGGCGCGGCGGCTGGACGCGAGACCTCGGGCACGAGCGGTGTCCTCCGACCCGCGCTGGCACCGACGTGAACCAGCTGGAAGCCGGCGTACGCCTCCATCCCGTGCTCTCCGAGGTCGAGACCCATCCGCTCCTCCTCCTCGCTCACACGCAATCCCATCGCGAGCTTCAGCGCGAAGAAGATCAGCAAGGCGGCCGGAAGCGCGATCGCCGCGTAGGCCAGCACGCCAATGAGCTGGGTCATCAGCGCGTGCTGGGCGCTGAAGATGCCCATGGCCAAGGTGCCCCAGAGCCGCACACGAGGTGCACCGAGACGGCCCCCACCGGGTCGTCGAGCCGGGCGCGATCGATGAGCAGTACGGAGCCGACGACGATCAGACCGGCAATGAACCCGATGAGCATGGCGGCGTTGACGGTCACGACATCCGCGCCGGCCGTGATCCCCACCAGCCCCGCGAGCGACCCGTTGAGCACCATGCTCAGGTCAGGCTTCCGCTGCACCAGCCAGGAAAGCAGCATGGCGCCGATAATGCCAGTCGCGGCCGCGAGGCACACGCGCCCTCGCGCGGCGGCGCGACCTCGGTATTCGAACGGGTCACGCGGCACACCGTGGACGCGTCACGTCCCGGGCAAGGGTAACGGGGGCGAGGTGATGAGCGCGCCGGCGAGGGAACCGACAAAACTGTCCGTCGGCGGCGCCGGATCAACATGCGTATTGGATCGCCGCTAGGGAGCGGCCGCCGCAGCAACAGAGGTCCCATCGGGCGCCGGCCGCTTCATCTTCATGCGGAAGGGGTCGCTCATCACGATCGCAGCAATGAGCACTGAGACCCGATACTCCTCGGCAGCTGCCTGCCTGACGATGCCGCGGATGACCGGGGCGTCGTAGTACTCCAGTCCTCTGCCCACCGCATACGTCAGCAGCTTGCGCGTGAGCGTGCCGACGAACTCGTTTGGGCGCTGGAGGATCGCCTGCCGGAGCTCGCTCGGGCCGTCGAACGCCGTTCCATCGGGCAGCGTGTCCGCGGCGTCGATGGCCGCACCGTCGGCGCCGATGTCGCGCCACCGCCCGATCGCGTCAAAGTTCTCCAACCCGAAGCCGTACGGATCCATCCGCGCGTGGCAGACGGCGCACGCCGGGTTCGCCCGGTGCTGCGTCAGCCGTTCCCGTACCGACAGCCCCGCGGCGCGGCCGGTGTCCTCGAGGTCTGGCACATCCGGGGGGGGCGGCGGCGGCGGCGCGCCAAGCAGGTTCTCCAGGATCCACTTGCCGCGCAGCACCGGCGACGTCCGCGTCGCATACGACGTGACCGTCAGGACGCTCCCGTGGCCGAGCAGCCCACGCCGGTGCCCCTGGGTCACTGGCACCCGCCGGAAGCGGTCGCCGTAGATCCCTTCGATGCCGTAGTGTCGCGCCAGCCGCTCGTTGACGAACGTGTAGTCCGCGGTCAGCAGGTCGAGCACGCTGCGGTCCTCGCGCAGGATGCTCGAGAAGAACAGCTCCGTCTCCCGCTGGAGCGACCGCCGCAAGTTGTCGTCGAAGTCGGGGAACGTCAGCGGGTCGGGATTGGTGCTGTTGAGATTCCGCAGGTAGAGCCATTGCCCCGCGAAGTTTTCCACGAGCGCGTAGGACCGGGGATCGGCGAGCATCCGACGTACCTGGCGCGCGAGCTCTTCCGGGGCGCTGAGCTGGCCCTGCTCCGCGGCCGCGAGCAGCGCCTCGTCGGGGCCGCTACTCCAGAGAAAGAACGACAGCCGCGAGGCGAGGTCCAGGTCCGCCAGCGGATAGATCTCGCCCGCCGCGAGCTCGGCCGGTTCGGATTCGAGCCGGAAGATGAACTGGGGGCTGGCCAGCAGGAACCGGAGCGCCAGCTCGATCCCCGCCTCGAAGCCGCCGTCGAGGCTACCGTCGCTGTAGAACCCGAGCAGCCCGTCGAGCTCGCCCACCTCGAGCGGCCGACGGTAGGCGAGTCGCCCGAGCCGCGAGAGGATCGCCCGCGCGCAGGGCAGCTCGTCCTCGTCACCCACCGGCTGGCAGCTGAAGATCCGCTCCCGGCTCGGTGTCTCGTTCGGGCGGACCGCCTCGAACGGACCGGTGATCATCACCCGATCGACCTCCGGCAGCCCCGTGCGGCTACTCGACGCGACGTAGCTCCTGAGGAACGGTTTGCGGAGTTGTTCGGCCAGGGCCGCCGGTTTTCCGACGAATGCCGCGACGATCGTGTGATCCCCGGCGGTGAGCGGCAGCCGCACGCGCATGTGCTCGTCCGCCGTGAACGCCTTGTTGGCCGTTTGGCCTGGGTTCGTACTGTTGGCGACCGTCGCCCGGTAGGCGTCCTCGCTGCCGATGGCGAACAGGCCGATGCGCTCGCCGTCGAGCGTCAGCTCCAGCTGATGCTCTTCCTGGATGCCCCGAATCGCACCGATGGCGGAACGCCGGAGCCGCACGCGAAGCTCGTACTCGGCATCGACCGGCAGGTACTCGTCCACGACCATGCCACCGCGCGTGCCGAGGGGCAGGCCACGCAGGTGGTAATCCTGGGTGAGGTCCTCGGCGGTCTGGTAGGTTGTCGTGATTGGCGGAATCGCCGGGCTGCCGACCGCCAGCCGGGCGACTTTGCGCGCCGTCGTCACGTAGCTCTCGAGTAGGAGTGGCGACGTCCCCAGCGCATCAGCGATGTTGTCGAACCCGTACGTCGCGTCATCCGCGGGCAGCGCGCTGACGTCGGCGTCGACCGCCAGCAGGTCGCGGACGGCATTGCGGTACTCGGTCCGGTTCATCCGATGCAACAGCGGCCGCCCCGGATTCGGGCGATCCGCCGCGGCGCGGTCGAGCGACGCCTCCAACCAGGAGGCGACCGCATCGTAGGTGGCGTCGTCCGGGCGCGGCCGCCGCGCGGGCGGCATCGTGCGGCTCCGGAGCTTCTGGACGACCTTCTCCCAGACATCGGGCCGGGCCTCGGCGTGCGCCACGTCGAGCTGGTCGAGCGCGAGGCCCGCCGTCCGCAGCCGCTCGTTGTGGCAGGTGACGCAGTATTGCCGGAGCACCGCCGCATGATCCGCGGCGACGTCGGGCGCCGGCGATTGCGCGGAGGCGCTGCCCACGAGCCACACGGCGCCACAGGACCACGCGAGCAGGCCACTCCCGATGCGCCGGGCATACCGTGTCGTCTGCATCGATTCCTCCGTCGCGACTTGCGTGTTTGAGCTTACTCCCCAAGCTCGGTCTGGGGTAAGGCCCCGGCGCGGGCAGCGAAACGCCCCCCGCTCAATCCCGCAGGGCAAACACGAACAGGCCGTGACCGGCCGCGACCGCAACGTACTGCGTGCCGTCGACCGCGTAGGCGATCGGGCCGTTCGAGATCTGGCCGCCGAGGCTCGTGCGCCAGAGAAGCTCACCGGAGCCGGCGTCGAGCGCATGGAAATGCCCCTCCCGGCTCCCCGTGAACAGGAGGCCCGACGCGGTGGTCAGGATCCCGCTCGTGGTCACATCGGTCATCTCGAACTTCCACTGCTCCTCGCCGGTGCTCGGGTCGACGGCGATCACCGCGCCGCGCCCCGCGGTCTCGGTCCAGTCATTGATCGGACCGCGGGCCAGCGGCGGCATGTCGCCGAAATCGACCGTGCCGCCAGTAAAACCGCGTCCCGGTCGGTAAACGGACTCCGCCGCGGTGAAGACCGTCCCGTAGCCTTCCCAGGCGGGGATGTAGAACATCCGTGTCGCCGGGCTATAGGACGGCGAGTACCAGTTGGTCCCACCCGACACACCTGGGTACACCACGGCGCCTGGCGGCTGCGGCGTCTGGACCGGCCGCCCGTTGTCATCGAGCCCCTCCGCCCAGTTGACATCCACGAACGGCGTCCCGTTGACGAACTGGCCCGTCGCCCGGTCGAGCACGTAGAAGAAGCCATTGCGGTTCGCGAAGAGCATCAGCGGGAGCGTGCTCCCGTCGTTCGCCGGATAGTCGACCAGCACGGGGATCTGGACTGAGTCGTAGTCGTAGGGATCGTTCGGCGTGAACTGGAAGTACCACTTCAGCTCGCCGGTGTCGGCATCCAGCGCCACCACGCAATCGGAATAGAGGTTGTCGCCAAGCCGTTGCGCCGGGTTGAAGTCGGGGCCTGGGTTGCCGGTGCCCCAGTAGAGGAGGTTGAGGTCGGGGTCATACGACCCGGTCAGCCACGCCGAGCTGCCGCCGTGCAACCAGGCGTCGCTGTCGCTCGGCCACGTCTCGTGGCCCGGCTCGCCGGGGCCGGGAATGGTATAGAACCGCCACGCCTCCGTCCCGGTCTCGGCGTCGTAGGCCGCGATGAAGCCGCGGATGCCGAACTCGCCGCCGGCGACGGAGACGACCACCTTGTCCTTGATCACGAGCGGCGCGAGCGTCATGGCGTACCCGGCCGCTGGGTCGGCGACGGCCGCCTGCCAGATCGGCTGGCCGGTGACCGCATCGATGGCAATCAACTGCGCGTCGATCGTCGCCATGAACAGCGTGTCGCCGAGAATGGCGAGCCCGCGGTTGACCCGACCGCAGCAGGGGCGCGATTCGGGCGACGGCGTGTGCTCGTAGGTCCAGTAGACGCGCCCCAGCCTGGCGTCGAGCGCGACGGCGGTGTTCGGCGCCTGGGTGAGGTAGATGATGCCGTCGACGACGAGCGGCGACGTCTCGAAGACCTGCAGCGATTGCGCCTGGAACACCCACCGCAACTCCAGCTCATCGACGTTGGCAGCGCTGATCTGGTCGAGGCCACTATGGCGCCCGCTCGAATATGTGCCCGAATAGGTCAGCCAGTTGTGAGGTTCCTCGTCGGCATTGAGCAGGCGGTCGAAGGTGACCTGTGCCTCCGCGTGCGGTGGCGCAACGAGGAGCAGGCAGAGCGCGACGAGGTAGTGTCGGGTCACGGTCATTCGAGCCCTTTCAACGTCAGCAGATACGCCACGACGTCAGCCAGTTCCTGTCCGCTGAGGGTATCGGCCGACGATGGCATCGGCGATGTCGTCAGCACGGTGTATTCGCGCAGGGCGGCCTTGTCGAACGACACCAGACGCGCGTCGTCCGCGACGAGTTGGACGCTGTAGCTGTCCTCGTTGAGTCGCCGTCCGGTGATCACCGCGCCGTCGCGGGTGACGACGCGCACCGGCCGGTTCACTGGACGCATCGACCCGGTCGGGTCGAGCAGCGTTTGCTCGAGCGCGCCAGCCGTACGCAGCGCCCCGATGCGGCTCAAGTCGGGCGCCGCCCGGGGACCGACGCCGTTGACCCGATGACAGCTCGCGCATTGGGCCTTGCCCTCGAACAGACGCCGGCCGCGACCGGCGTCGCCGAGCGTCACACTGCTCGCGTCTACGTCACTCATCGAGCGGAGATAGGCCACGAGGCCGGCCAGCTCGGAGGGCGAGAACGCGCCGGCCGGCATGGCCGTGCCCGGGATGCCGGTCATGAGGACTTCGATCAGCTCCGTGTCGGTCGAGGCATTCCGGAAGCGACCGTCGCGCAGGTTGACGCCGGTCACTGCGTCGCCGTCCGGACCGTGGCAGCGGGTGCAGTTCTCGCCGTAGAGGCGCAACCCGTGCTCGATGTCGGCTCTCGCGTATTGCTGGCCCGACGCCTCCATCGCGAGCGGTCCGTTCAGCCCGACGAGCACGAGCACGGCAACGGCGATGTCGTGGGGGAGCGTGTGACCTCGGCGCGTTCGTGCCATGGCGGGTTCCCAGCAGACCACTAGTCTACAACCCGTCTTTGTGGTCGGGAAGGATGCGTGTCGCCTAGCGAGACCGCGTTGAAGCCCGAGCGTGGGGTCGGCGACGCGAGCGCGCAGATCTCGCGGACGCGCCGGGCCACGCTCGGCAGGTCACCACGAACGGTATGCGTAGCCTGACCCCGGCGTCGGGGGGATCACGTCCGAACAGCTAGAACCTCGAGCGGTTGGGTGTCGCGAGTCGGCGCCGGATCCTCCGCGGCGCGCTGGCCGGCCGACGGCTCGTCCCCCTGAGGGCCGGTATCCGCAGCCTCCCGCTCAGCCGACTCCTCAACGGCATCTTCGAGCGAGTGGCACACGCCGATCACCGTCACGAGTTTCGTGAGCGTCAGCTGAGCGAGCACATGCGGGCTGGGGCTCAGGATCTTCAGTGCGCCGCCTACCCGACGCGCTCGGTGATGGGCGCGAATGATCTCGCCCAGGCCCATCGAGTCAACATACGATACGCTGGCGAGATCCAAGACCACTCGCGAGTGCCCGCTGTCGAGCGCGCGGCCGATACGGCCCTGCAAATCGTCGGCAAGGTCCGGGTCGGTATTCACGGCAAACCGGCCGCGCACGGTGATCACTACCGCCGCACCGACGTTGCGTTCCTCCATCCGGTACTCCTTCCCCTATGCAGAATACAACGACGCAGAAAGACGAACCGAACACGAAAGCGGTTCGGGGCGGGTGTGGGGTCCGACACCGGGGTTGGGAGCGCCCAGCCTGTTTCTCGTCGCCGATCGGCCTTTGTAGACGAGGACGCGCAGGCGGACCGATGCCATAATGTCTGCGGTTCGCTCCGGTGACCGTCACCAACCCAGACCGATGACCGTTCCCGACATGCGCTGGACACTCGAGCAACTCGCACCGCTCGAGTTCGTGCCGGACGCAATCATCGTCGTTAACCTGCCTGGACGCGTGATCTTTGCCAACTCGTACGTACAGGAGCTGTTTGGCTACGCGCCGGAGGAGCTGATCGATCAACCGATCGAGGTGTTGATTCCAGGAGCGAGTCGGGACGCGCATCGGAATCAGCGTGCTGAATACAACCACCAACCGCGTCATCGACGGATGGGCGCCCGAACGGAGTTCGTCGGTCTCCACCGCGATGGTCGCGAGCTGCCGGTGGAAATCAGCCTGAACCCGCTTCAGACCGAGAGCGGACCCGCCGTGATGGCAGCGGTGCGGGACGCCTCGGAGCGCTGGCAGGTCCAGGAGGAACTGCGCAACGCGAATACCCGACTACGCGCCGACCTGAGAACCGCCGCTCGAATCCAGCGAGGGCTCCTGCCAACGATGCAGCCACAGGTCGAGGCGCTCGAGTTCGCCTGGTGGTTCGAACCGTGCGAGCGCCTCGCAGGTGACAGCTTCAACGTGTTTGCGGTCGACCCGTCGTTTGTGGGGCTCTATCTGTTGGACGTGTGCGGGCACGGCGTCTCGGCAGCCATGCAGGCGCTGGCGCTGGCGCGTGTGCTCTCCCAGATCCCCTGGCCGACGTCAGGGCTCCGGGACATTCGCTCACCTGCATCGGTGGTGAAGCGTCTGAACAACGAGTTCCAGATGGATCCCGAGACCTGGCAGTACTTCACCTTTCTCTGCGCCGGCGTGGACGTCGACCGCCAGGAGCTGCGCTACGTGACGGCCGGTCATCCCTGGCCAGTTCGGATTCCCGCTGATGGGGAACCTGAGACGCTCGAGGCGGGCGGGCTCCCTATCGGGCTCTTTCCGGATGTAGAGTACGAGGAATACGTCGTATCGTTGCGGCCCGGCGATCGGATCTTCTTCTATTCGGACGGGGTGACCGAGGCGATGAACGGTGAAGAGGAGGACTTCGGTCGAGACCGGCTCCTGGAGGTGCTGGGACGCACGCGTGGCGAGTCGCTCGCGACCAGCCTCTCCGTGCTGATATCGGAACTGCGGGAGTGGTGTGGAACCGACGCCCTCGAGGACGATGTGTCGGCTGTCGCGTTCGAGGTGCGGCGAGACTCTACGGCGTCATCGACGCCGTGAAGAAGGAGCTCGAAGCCATCGAGCAGAACATGACCACCGTGCGGGGACCGGATCCTAGGGAGAAGTCGTGGCGGACATCTTGGTCGTGGATGATTCGGCGGCCGATCGCGAGCTGGCGGGCCACCTGCTCGAAGCGCAGGACGGCTGGTCCGTCGCCTATGCCGCCGACGGCAAGCAGGCGTTGGCCTATCTCGAGGCCCACGCGCCGGACCTCGTGGTGACCGATCTTCAGATGCCGGAGCTGGACGGTCTCGGTCTCGTCGAGCAGGTGAAAGAGCACTACCCGCTCGTGCCCGTGATCGTCATAACGGCGAAGGGCAGCGAGGAGATCGCCGCCAAGGCGCTGGACACCGGGGCCGCCAGCTACGTGGCAAAGAAAGCCCTCGTCCGCGACCTAGTCGACGCCGTCGAACGCATCCTCGCCACGTCGCGCGAACGCCAGAACTACAAGCGTGCGCTCAGCAGGCTCCAGGTGGCCTCGTTCGTCCTCGAGAACGATCTCGAGCTGATCTCGTCGATCGTGAGCTTCCTCACGGAGATCCTGCGCGACTCGGAGATGTTCGACGAATCGGATTGCCATCACATCACCACATCGCTGGACGAGGCGCTCACAAACGCGTACTACCATGGCAACCTGGAGGTGCGGTCTGAGATCCGGGAGCACGATGCGCGGGCATACCGCGTGCTTGCGAATGACCGCCGCGTGCGCGCGCCCTACCGGGACCGCCGGATCCGGGTGAGAGTCGACCTGACGTCCGGCGAGGCGCGCTTCGTGATCAAGGACGATGGACAGGGATTCGACCCCGGCCAGATTCCGGATCCGACACTTCCGGAGAACCTCGTCCTTCCAGCCGGGCGCGGCGTGTTCCTGATGAACACCTTCATGGACCACGTCGAATACAACGACGTGGGCAACGAAGTGACGCTCACGAAGCGAAGTCAGAATCGGGTCGTGGGAGCATAGCCGCCCGCCAGCGGTGGGCCGCCCGCGCCTCCCGTGTTAGACGGGTGTGAGCCGGGGCAGTATGGACATTCAACGCAGGGTCGTTGGCGGTGTGGTGATTCTCGACCTCGAAGGCCGAATGGGTTGGGGGGACAACCCCGCTCGGCTGAAGGAACGGGTTGAGGACCTCGTGGGCCAAGAACGAATTCGAATCCTCATCAACCTCAAGAATGTCCCTTTTATCGACACGAAGGGAATTGCCGAACTCGTCACCAGTCAGGCGACGGTGCAGAAGCAGGGCGGCCAGCTCAAGCTGGCTCAGCCGTCTGCGTATACGCGCGAGGTGTTGCGCGTGACGAGGCTGGATACCGTCTTGGAGGTCTTTGGTTCCGAACGGGAGGCTCTCCGGAGCTTCCCCACGGACGATGGAGATCCGGGTTAGAGCGCTCGCCGCCCTGGCCCGCAGTATCGGCTTCTCCACGGCCCTGGGGGCTCAGGAGGCGGTTCGAGAGGGACTGAATCTTCCAAAGCTCCGCCCAGGCAAGTTCGATGCAGAGCGTCATAGCAGACGTCGTCGGTGCTTGCGGATCTCCGGGACAACGCGAGGGGGAGACCTGGCACAGCAACTGGAATCGCTCGGTCGGTCCGCAACGCCCGACGGATTCGTTGACACGCTGGCCGACCTTCGACAGGAGCTCGCCATCGTTCTGGAGGAAGCACGAGTCTTCGTGCAGAGCGACCGACCCGATTCGGATGCCGCCAGCTAGTGCCCCGTGAGGCTGCGACGACCGAGACTCGATGACCGTTCGCGGGTCTACCGCTGGATGACCTCGCCGGGTGTTGTCGAGCAGATGATGGGGCCGCCGACGTTCCCTGACCAGGCGGTACCGACCTACGAGGACTTCTGCGAGGACTGGCTCGCGCACTACTGGACGTGGGAGACCCCCGAGCGCGGCCGGGGCTTTCTCGTTGTCGAGGAAGACGAGCGCGTCGGCTTTCTCGCCCACAACGATGTCGTACGACTCGATGACGGACGCCGCGCAACCGAGCTCGACACGTGGCTGCGGGGTCCGGACGTCATCGGTCGGGGACTCGGCCCACGCGCGATCGATCGCCTGTGTCTCCTGCTGGTGCGGGATCTCGCTGTCGACGTGGCGTTTCTGCAACCGTCCGCGCGCAATCCACGCGGCATCGCGGCGTATGAGAAGGCACGGTCCCGGCGGGTCGCGCTGGATACGACGGCCGCCGCCGCGCACTATCACACGCAGCCCGATTACGCGGACAGCGTGTTCCTCGCCCGCGACCTCGCTCTGACGACGCCGGCGTTCGCGATCGGCATGGTCCGGGCCGTCCCGCCGTGTCCACGAGGCGGTGGCTGTCGTACGGCGCACGTTGCCCGGTTCGAGCTCCTCGGGGTCCTTCAGAAACCCAGCGACACCTGGACGGCCCACCGCATGCCCGGTCTGAACCAGAGACGCGTCGCCCACGAATCGAGCGCGCCGACATCGTTGAGATTCCAGCGGTGCTCGTCCGGCTCGCGCCCATGGAACGCCGACAACTGCATCGCGAAGTCGTGCGGGTGCTGCCGGTCAGTGATCGGCCGACCCATGTACGCTTCTCCGGTCTGGAAAATCTCGCTGTTTAGCCATCACCGCCCATCGTTAGCGCTTCTGCGCTGAGCATCCCCGTCAGCGTCAGCAGGGTCGACCCGATCGGACGGCGCCCCATCCCCATCCACCAGTTTTGCGATACGAGCTCGGTCTTGCCCCTCGGCGGAGCCTGGCGATTGACGGTGAGAAACGCGACGCCGTCGTGCATGAACTGCCAGCGAGTGAGTGATGCCATGTCGTGGTCATGGGCGCGCTGCGCCTGCGACAACTCGGGGTCGTGGTCCAGCGAGGCCTCCTGCGCGCTGCTGCCCTGAATTGCCGCCGTCACGAGGACGCACGCAAGCGCACCTCTGAGACCGTCGCCGCCGCCAGTGATAGAGCGGCGCATAGTCCACCTCGGTTCTGCACGTGTGGGCCGGGCCGACAGGCCTGACCTCGGTGAACGACGTCGCCAGCGAGTTCTAGCTGTCATGACTGCGCGGAACTTGTGCGCAGGACTCACGTGTCGCGGAAGACAGCAGGCGCGCACAGCGCACCTCGCGACCGCGGAGTGGGGCACTCGGGGTCCCCACCGAGCGATCGCGTGGGGCTTGGGGCGAAGCCCCATCTAGATCTAGATACGGAGGGGGATCAGAGAAGAGGAGTTGGCGGGCTTCGGGCGCGTGGGAACGGCGGCGTGACGCGCGAGCGCGTCGACGGGGTCTTCGTGCGACACCAGATGTCTCAGTGTCGCGAGCGAGGCGGGACCGTCAGACGTCGGGTTCTTGGCCGCGAGCGACAGGCTCATCGCACCTTCCGCATGTGGGTGCTCGCACGGTCGGCCGGGCGGCGACGGCGCGGACGGCTGAGAAGAATCGGTGTCGCCGTGCGTTGTGGCAATGACTCGAGGCGCCCGCTGCCACCTGCTGGGCGGCGTCGTGATCGAGCGCCGACAGCCCGCACAGCGCGCCGCACACGAACAGGAAGGCCGGCAGCACCGCCGCAAGGGCCGTCAACCGAGAACGACGTATCGCGCGACCCACGCTCGGATCGTATCACCGTGGTTCCGATAGGCCGAATGGCGTCCAGACCAGCGTCGTCGGGTGGAACTGGCTCCAGGCGAACCAGAATGCCTCGTGGCTGGTCAGTTCCCCACCGTCCGGGGTGTATACCCGGACCCCGTCCGACAGCCGCGCGGTGAGCCCCTCGAACGCGATCTCGTCCACGCGGCCAAGCGCCACGCGCGCCGCGGCCACCGGGAACGCAACCGGAGTCCCAGCCGGCGTGATGACACCGACCACTTTCTCCTGGACCGGGAGACGCGGGTCGACGGCGCCGATCGGAAAGATGGGACCGTTATCGTCGCGGCCGCGGAGCGGGTCGGACGGGTACGTCCGGCCGATGCCGCCGTCCGCGGCCAGGATCCGGGTGTCGGGGTGGGCCGCCCTCCATTCACCCCAGGTCGCCGGCACGACCGACACCTGCTCGAGCACCACGCCGGCCTCACCCAGCGGTCCCGAGACCGCTTCGCCGGTGAAGGTGTCGAAGACCGACTTCGTCGTCAGGTCATACATCACCTTGTTGGAGCGGGACAGCAGCCCCGAGGTCCGCAGCACCACTCGATCCGCGCCGCGCACGTTGTCGGTGACGTAGGCCTGAGCCGACCCGCACAACGTGCAGTACGGAATCCCGAGGGTTCGCCCCCCCAGGGTGAGGTTGAGCATTTCGTGGATTTCCATCTGGTGCTTCGGTAGGGCGAGGGCGTCGCCGTTGACCACGACCCCGAAGACGACGCGGTCATCGCCGTACCAGGCGCCGCCGGTGGCGTCGGTCGTCGCCGGATCATCGAGCGCGGGAATGCAGTTGCAGAGTCCGTTCTGCCCGAAGGGCCGGTCGTCGGCGAGCACCCCACCCCAGGTGACGACCCGCCAATCGATGGCGACGTCGTTGTCGAAGAACGCATCCCAGCGTTTGTCGACGGCGGTGTAGAGGCGTCGCTTCAGCTCGGGATAGCCGTCCCACGACGGCAGGTCCCAGGCCATCAGCAGATTGAAGGCCCACACGAACGGGACGGTCTCGGGGAGTGGCCGCTCCACCCCGGTGAGCCGCGCGAAGGCGAGGACGAGCTGATCGCGCGCCTCCAGACTCGGGTAGAAGCGCAGCGCGTCGGCGAGCAGCCATGCGATGCGCGCGTCGCCGCTGCCGCTAGCATCGTCGAGAGCGTCGGTGTCGAACGCGATCGTGAACACCGAGTCGACGAGCTCGGTCAGCGCGCGCTCCGTCGCCGCATCGAGCGGACCAGTCGACACATCGGGCGGCGGTGGGTGCGCCGGGCGTTCTCTCGCCGAGGGGGGGGACGGGGACGAGGGGGACGGCGGGGACGCTGGCCCGCGCGCGCTGGTACACGCCGCCGCAACGGCCAGCGCAACCCAACCGATGCGGCGCATCGCGTGTCCCCGGGTCACGCGCCGCCTTGGCATATCCACCGCACAGTCAGTATCGTGCTGGACGCCTCGGTGTCACAAGCGGAAAGGCCCAGGAAGAGTGCCATGCCTGACAAGACGCTGGCTGCCAACGGAATCGAGATATGGACGGAGGACTTCGGCAACCCGGGCGATCCCGCGACACTCCTCATTATGGGCGCGGGCGCGCAAGCCATCCGCTGGCCACAGGAGCTGGTCGACGGCCTGGTGGATGCGGTGAGGCCCGGTGGTCGTAGTCGCTCTTCTGCCCGCGCATGTAGATCATCGCGTTGATCGACGAACAGCCACCGAGCACCCTGCCGCGGGCATAGCCGATCGTGCGACCGTTCAGGCCCGGATCCGGCTCGGTCCGGTAGCACCAATCGGTCCGGGGATTCCCGATCGTGTAGAGGTAGCCGACTGGAATGTCGATCCAGAAGTAGTCATCCTCGCCACCCGCCTCCAGCAGGAGCACCGTGACGTCCGCATCCGCCGACAGCCGGTTCGCCAGCACGCACCCCGCCGTGCCGCCGCCGATGATGATGTAGTCGTACGGTGCCATCTACCATCCCTTGCGCACGATGACGTCCGGCATCGGAAAGTGCTTGAGGTTCTGCGTGTAGATCTTTCCGCCCGTCGCCACAACGGTGGCGGCGAGCATGGCGTCGTTCACATCGATGCCGTGCGACGGATGCCACTCGCGATAGAGCTCCGATGCCGCATCGACGACCATCTGGGTGACCGCCTCGGTCTTGAAGCGCGACAGGAACGCGCGGGTGGCCGGCTCCTCCTCCGGCCGCAGGAAAAACATCACCTCGGCCCGCTGGAGCGCACCCACCCAGAGATCCGTGCCTCGCTCCGCGGACAGGCGACGCAGCAGTGCGGCCGCCTTCGGCTGCCCCCGCAGGTGCCAGATGAGGATGTCGCTATCGACGTAGGCGCGCATCCGTCTGCTCGTCGTGCCGCCGGGAGAACGCGCGCCGAAACGCCTCGCGCGAACGGCGAATCGTCGTCTGCGGTCGCTCTCGGCGACGCCAGGCGCCCAGCGTGTCCGCCCAGACGTCGTGCTCGGCGTGTGCGTTGAGGCCGGCCGCACGCTCGAGAATCGCCTCCTCCAGGAACTGACGCTTGGAGACGCCGAGCTGACGCGTGACCCGATCGAGCTCGTTCAGAACCGCCTCGTCGATTCGTGCCGAGAAGATTTTTTGCATACGTATGTATTCTAACGTAAGGAGTGTCGGGAGTTGCTCCTCATATCGGGATGGTCGCTATCCGGATCGCCTCGCCCGTTTCCAGCGTGGAGCGCAAGTCCTGGCCTGGAGGCGGCACACGAGGCCGGCGTGATCCATAGCAGCGGGTGCATCACCTCGCGGCCGTCCGCTTGGCGATGGAAGGGGCGTTCGAGTCCTCGGTGGCTCTCCCCGATGCCCGATCCGCGGGCGATTCACCCGGCGGGCGGATCGGGATCGCAGCAGCCGCGGCCGTGACGGTCGCCGCTGTGCTGACCGGTGTCCTCCTGGGACGTACCTGGTTTCAAGAGGCGGAAACCGTGCCTCTACGAGAGCTGACCCGATTCAGCATGCCCGTCGCTCCGGGACAGCGCTTGTCGGGCGGCCTCGCGGCGGAAGAGCGGCCGGATGCTCGCCAGCGCCCCAGTCGCCAGTCGTTTGTCCTATCACCCGACGGACGCGAGCTCATCGTGTTCGTGCGCGGTGGGACACTGATGGCCGTGCCCTTCGACCTGACACGCCTCGAGGTGACCGGTACGGCGGCCGTGGTGGTGGAAGATGTGATGCAGGCGGACGGCGGCACGAATTTGTGGGTCTATCCGGGTTTCCCAACGCCATTTTGGGGCCTTTCGGGGTTTTTCGTGGGTGATTTGATTGGAAAGGCCCTGTGGGAGCTCGTGGAAAACGCACAGCGTTTTCCAAGGCACGGTGGGCGCGTTCTGTGCGTCCACGGCGCCGTCAGCTTCCACAGGGCCCGTCCGTGCGCGACAAGATGGCTCCCAGGGAGGGGGCCCATGCGTGATGTCGAACTGGACCGCTGCGTCCTCGGACTGCAGTCGACCGGCGAACAACTATGTTCGCGTCAACACCGTCGACCTGTACACGCCGAACGCTCGATTTACCCCGGAAAGACTGGGATATCAGGTGCTTACGCTATTTGGGAAACTCGGATATAGCCGAATTTGTCACGCGATGGATCTCGACTGGCCTACCAGCAGGGGACGTATTTCGCAGACGGCGACCTCTGGGTGTACGACATAGTGCTCCAGGTTGGGGTCCGTCTCCCGACGGCCGGCGAGGTTCCAGTCTGGAGCCCAGACGCTACGCGGCTCGCGTTCGCGTCCGCCGGTGACGGCACGGTCCAGAATCTGTTCGTGACAGCCTCCGATGGGAGTGGAGAGCCGCGGCGCGTGACGGACAGTGATGCGACGCAGTTCCCGTCGTCCTGGTCATCAGGGGACGTGCTGGCGTTCGTTCAGCTCGGGTCCGAGGGGTCGAATCCGACATCATGACCGTGTCGATGGACGGTGAGAGCGAGCCAGCCGCCTTCCGTGCCACGTCCTCCAGCGAGGTAACTCCGGCGTTCTCGCCCGACGGACGGTGGCTGGCGTATGCGTCGGATGAGGCGCGTGGGGAGTTCAGCCTCCTTCAGGATCTGGACGCACGCGGCAGGTTCGATGTGTACGTGCGACCGTTCCCCGAGGGTGAGCCGGCGTATCGGATATCGAGCAACGGCGGCACGGAACCGCTCTGGTCCCCCGATGGCACGCAGCTCTTCTACCTCCGGGAACGGGAAGACCGCACCTGTAACGTGATGGTTGTCGATGTGCAAACGGACGCCACCTTTTCCCGGAACCGACCTCGCACGCTGTTCGAGGGGCTGGTTGTTGATTGCGCTCTGACGTACAACAGTTACTACGATGTCGCACCGGATGGGCAGCGGTTCGTCATGCGGCTTCCGAGCCAGATCGAGGCGCAGCCTGTGACCCGTATCAACATCGTCTTGAACTGGGTGGAGGAGTTGAAGCGCCTCGTCCCCCCGCCGTGAATGGCCCGCTACTCCGCCGCCACGCACATCAGGTCGTCGGCAACCACGAACGGTCCGTCGTAGCGCTCGCGGAGGGCCGGCAGCATCTCCGAGATGTCATCGGGCCGGTGGCTCAGCACCAGCGTTCCGACTCCGGCGTCGGTGGCCATCTGCCCCCACACGCTTGGCCTGGCGTGGAGATCGCTCGTCGACTGCTCCGGCACCATGAAGTGCACGACGAGGACGTCGACGCCGCTCGCGAACTCGGCAAAGGCCGGGTCCGAACCGTTCTGGTCGCTGCTGAACGCCACGCTGGCGTCGCCCACATCGACCCGGTAGCCGACGGCCGGCACGTTGGCGTGCGGCACACCGATGCCACGCACGCGCATCCGACCCTCGGCCAGGACCTCGGTCGGCGCTGACGCGGTGACGTCCACCGTGACGGTGTCGAGCGTCACGCGCGGCTGCAGCACACGGAACACCCCCGCGGGTCCGACGAGTCCGTCGAGGAAGTCGTCCACGGAGGGGAACCCCGCGCTTCCGGAGGGCCCGGCGACGCGCAGCGATCCGCCGCGCGGCCAGAGCAAGGCCGGGACCTCGGTGGCATGGTCGGGGTGGAAGTGGCTCACGGCCAGGAGCCGAAGATCGGGAATCCGAGCTCCCGCTTCGTGAAAGCGCGCAAAGGTGCCGCCGCCGGCGTCCACCATGAGCCGGCTGACCCCGTCAATCCAGACGACATAGCCGGCCGAGGCCCGTCCCCCGCCGAACGGACCGCTCGAGCCGAGGACCTGCAGGAAGACGCCGGTCTCGCCGCAGGCGGCCCAGGCGATGGAAGGCGTGGTCACCAGCAGGAGCGTGCCGACGAGGATTCGCCACCCTCGTCTTTGCGTTCGCATAGTTCGCTTTCCTAACGTCACGGAGGCCGATCGGCGCTTTACCCCAGAGCTCACTGGAGTAGTCAACTGTAGCGCAGGCCTTCAGGCCTGCGAGGCACGGCTGAAGCCGTGCCCTACGTACTTTGGGTACGTAGCGCGGGACTTTAGTCCCGCGACCGCGCAGCTGAAGCCGTGCCCAACGACGGCAACGCAAGTGAGCGCTGGGATTAATCCCCGTCCGGCAGGGCGAACACAAACAGGTTATTGCCCGCGCTCGGTTGTATCTCCGGCGTCAAGCTGCGGAAGGCCCCCATCGGGCCGGTGCTCACCGCGACGTACTGCCGGCCGTCGACGCCGTAGCTGATCGGAAAGCCGGTGATCGCGGAGCCGAGGTTGATCTCCCACAGCACTGCGCCCGTCTCCTGGTCGAAGGCCCGGAACCGCCCGTTCGCATCGCCGCCGAACAGCAGCCCGCCGCCGGTGGCGACGAGCGACATCGTGGCGGCCCGCTGCTCGTAGGTCCAGGTGATCTTTCCCGTCTCGGCCGAGATCGCCTGCACGGTGCCCACCTGGTCGGTCCCCGGCGCAATCTGGCTCCGCATCACCAGCGCGTAGAGCGCGGTGACCGGTCCGCCCTCGGTCGTCGCCAGCATCCGCGCGCAGACGTTGCGTAGCGGGTAGTACATCGTGTTCGTCAGCGGGCTATAGGCACCCGCTTCCCAGTCCTTGCCACCGCGGGCGTGCGGGCAGGCCAGCACCTCCTGGCCACTGCCCGAGAAGACGAGCTCGGAGTTCTCTGAGACCGCGCCGGTGGTGCCGTCGATGTCGCTGATCACGTTCTGCGTGATGGTCGGCGTCGCCCAGAGGAACTCTCCGGTCGCCCGGTCGAGGGTGTAGACCACGCCGGTCTTGCCCGGAATGCCGGTCAGCACGTTCCGGACCTCGCCGCGCTGTAGCCGCGGATTGATCCAGCTCACCTCGGTCGGATCGGGCGCGACCGCCGTATCGACCAGCAACCGCTCGAACGGGTGATCGAGATCCCAGTGGTCGTTCAGATGCTGGTAGTACCAGACGATCTCGCCGGTGTCGGCGTCGAGCGCCAGCGTCGAGTTGTGATACAGGTGCTGACGGTCGGTGCCGCCGAGCATGAACTTCGGCGCGGGCGAGGTGACCGACGTCCCAATGTAGATGAGGTTCAGCTCGGGGTCGAAGCTCGGCACCATCCACGCGCCGACGTGTCTCCGCTCCTCGAAGGGAACATCGCCCCACGTCTCGTCGCCCGGCTCGCCCGGCGCCGGAATCGTGCGGCGGCGCCACAGCTCCACGCCGGTCGTGGCGTCGTGACCGACGATCACACACGCGTCCGGACCGCCCCGCGGCGTGCAGCTCCGCCCCGAGATCACCTTGCCGTTGGCGACGATCGGGCCGGACGTCTGATTGGCCGGGTGCACCTGGTAGTCGAGGATCTCGGTGTCCCACGCCAACCGGCCCGTCGTCGCGTCGAGGGCGAAGACGTGGTCGTCGATACTGGTGTCGATGATGAGGCTGTCGTAGATGGCGAGGTTGCGGTTGACCTCTGACAGGCCGGCGATGAGGTAGTCGTCGACGTCATCAGGCACCTCGCGGCGGTGCTCCCAGAGCAGGTCGCCGGTGGCGGCTGCGAGCGCCTGGATAACATCGTTCGGGTTCGGCATGTACATGACGCCGTCGTAGACCAGCGGCGTGCCCTGCTGCCGACCTTCGGTCAGCCCGCGCGACCAGACCATGCGCAGATCGCCGACATTGTCCCCGTCGATCTCGTCGAGCGGGCTGTAGCCCCAGCCGTCGAGCGTGCGCCGCCACATCAGCCAGTCGCCCGGCGCCGGATCCTGGAGCATCGCATCGGTGACGGGGACGAAGTCGGCCGAGGACTGCGCGTGGGCGACGACGGGAGCGGTCGTGGACAGGGCGACCACCATCGCGACGACGGGGAGGATTCGTGGCATGTCGGAACTCCGATCGCCTGGGTTGTGGCGGTGTTCGATCACAGGGAGCTAGTGTCCTGTCAGGTCGCCTCAGGGATTCTTCAGCATTCCCTCCACCATCTCAAGGTGCTTCGGCATACCGATCGTTCGATACATCTCCGTCGCCTCGCCGAGGAGCGTTCGGGCCTTGTCGCGGTCGCCTGGCGCGTTGCGTTCCAGGAGCATCCGGGCGTACCAGCGGCGGACCCTTGGGGCACGGGCCATTCTTGAGGACCTACTCAAGCGGCGGGCGGACGAGTACATCGCTGGCACACTCTTGGTCCACGTTAGCTTGGGGGTTGGCGAGTATGAGCAAGCGATCTCGTGGCTGGAGAAGGCCGCTGAGGAGCGCGATGGGTTGTTACCGTACATCAACCTTGGGTTCTGGTACGACCCCCTCCGCTCAGATCCCCGCTTCCAGGCCCTCCTCAGCCGCATGAACTTCCCTTCCACGCCAGCTGCCAGCTAGCGGGCGCGGCCGCACTGCGCGCGGAGAACCGGCAGGCCTGAAGGCCTGCGTTACATACCCACTCTCGTGGAACGGGATTCGCCGCGCTGCTACTCGCCGCCGGTCACATCCGACAGGTTGTTGTCCGGGTTCCGGTCGATCAGCTTCGTGAACGGATCGATGCCCGCCAGCCGCGGCTCCTCGTCGACGACGAGCTCGAAGACCGCCTCGCCGGCATCGATCTTCTGCTTCTCCAGCGCGAGCAGCTTGCCGTCTGGTGAGGACCCCGGTTCACGCTCGCCGAACACGGCAAGGTCGATCCAGTCGTCGACCGGTACCTCGCGCTCGACGCCCTGGCCATCGGCGCGGAACTTCTGCGCTTCCACCTCCAGCCTGACGAGATACGTCCCGTCGGGCCGTGGCTCGTACGTCGCATCCACCAGTCGGTTGTCGTAAAGGGTGATCGTCTCGAAGAGATCTTCGATGACGGACTCATACTCTGGCGGCACCACCTCACGGACGAACGACAGGAACTCGCGCGCGTAGGTATAGGGCGGCTCCTGAAACCCCACCGCGGCGACATAGCGTGCCAGCGCGGCGTTCAACGCCTCTTCCCCGACGTAGTCGCGCAGCGCGTACATCACCAGGCTGCCTTTTCGGTAGTGGATGTAGCCCTGGTTCTCCACCAGCAGCAGCGGGAGCTCCTCGATGAGCTCGCCCCCGCGCGACCCCAGATAGTTGTCCAGCTCGTACTTGAGAAACCGCCGCATCTGCTCGCGACCGTACTCGCGTTCCATGATCATCAACGCCGAGTACTGAGACATGGTTTCCGACAGCACCGTCGAGCCCTGCAGGTTGCCGCCGATGACCTGGTGCGCCCACCACTGGTGCGCCACTTCGTGGGCGGTGACATAGAACACGTAGTCGATGGCCTCCTCGTCCTCGTCGTCGAGCTTGGCGATGAAGCCGATCGACTCGAAGAACGGGATCGTGTTGGGCAACGACTGCGCGAAGCGGGCGTAGCGCGGAAACTCGACGATCCGCACCTGCCGGTGCTGATACGGGCTGAACTGGCTCGACAAGTAATCGAGGGACTTCTTCACGCCGTCGATCATCCGGTCGACGTTGTAGGGATGCGCCTCGTCGTAGTAGATCTCGATCGCCACGTCGTTCCACTGGTCTCGCGCGACCTCCCAGTCGCAGCTGGTCGACGTAGAGCGCGTCCCAATCCGTGTCGGTCGCACCCGCGAACCAGGGGGCGGCCCGGTGGGGAACGACGCCTTCCATCGCCATCTCTCTGAAGGATACGGGGGACGCGCGGAAGTATCACATGGCAGCGCAACGAGCGCGGCGCGAAAGCAGGATGGATGCGGCGGCGTTCCCGCCGCTACAGCTGGGCGACCATCGGTCGGGGCGCCGACCTGTCGGCCTGAGCGAGCTGAGCCTGCGCCGAAGGGATGCGTGTCGATCGCCGGAGCTCCTCCGCGACACGGTCATAGAAGCGCGTGTACCCGTCGGCGCTGTTGGGCACCTCGATCATGAGCGCGAGCGTCATCGCCTCGCGAACGTCGCGCACGTCCGACGTGGCCGTCAATCTCCGAAACCGTTGCAGGGTCATCTGTGGTGCCTCTCTTCTGGTGCTGCCCCTCGTGCCACGAGCGCGCCCGACGCGCTCGCACGTTGGTGGAGCAAGCGGCATGCCAGCGCACCCCGAGCCGCCTGCAGGGGCGCGCCGCAGGACCGGTGTCCTCGGAGGGTCTGCCGGTGTCCGCCAGCGGCGTCACCGGCTGACGGAGGCCACTGGCCTCCCGTCGCGCGGTGCGGATTACCCCATGAACAGGCCCTTCCGATGCGTCACGCCAATCGTCTTCCGACACGAAGCGCAGAAATACACATATCGCCGGCCGAGGAAGCCCCGCAACTCGCGGAACCAGATCTCGTTGAGCCGTTCCGAGCAGTGCGGACAGAGCGGCTCCACGTCATTCTTCTGCTTGAGCTCTATCATCTGAGGCCCTCCAGTCGCGATCTGTCGGTCGGTCTACAGGCCGGCGCGGTCTCTAATCCAGTCGCTCACGAGGTGGAGCGCGTGAGGCGCAAACGTCTCTTCGATCGCCGCGTATTCGGTGGGGAGACCGGTCGTCGCCGTCTGGAACAGGTGGTTCAGTCCCTCCATCGTGGTGGCGGTCACGTCGCTGTTGCCGCCCTCGCGCAGCGCCTGCTCGATCGCGCGCAGATTGACGTCGGCGGGCACCTGCAGGTCGAGGCTGCCGTTGAGCGCGAGCACGGGACAGGTCACGCGGCGCAGCGCCTCTCGGGGGTCGCTGCGCAGAAAGGAGCGGAACCACGGTGTCGCCATCGAGGTGGCCTGGGCGGCGGCGAGCGTATCCCCGTCGCCGACAGCAGTGGCATCGACCCCCGAGAGCTGGATGCGCACAAGCGCCAGCACGGCGTCCTGGATCTCCTGCGCTGGCGCGTCGGCCTCGAGTCGTGCGATCAGGTGGCGTTGCGCCTCGACCTGCCTGTCGACGTCGTCGGGCGACCGCCCCATGCCTTCCTGGATGAGCCGGAGCTGCAGCTGCAGGATCTCGCGCCCGGGGAGTCCCGTCCCGGCCAGCAAGACGACAAACGCCACGTCGGGCTCACCGGCGGCCACGAGCGGCGCGATGAGCCCGCCTTCGCTATGTCCAATGAGTCCGAGGCGCGTGTCATCGACGTCGGGATGGTCCTTGAGAAACGCGAGGCCCGCGCGGACATCGCCTGCGAGGTCCTGGCTGGTCGACGTGGCGATCGACCCGGATGAGCCGCCCACGCCACGGTCGTCCACGCGGAGGACGGCGATGCCTCGTCGCGTGAGATGGTCGGCCAGAACGAGGAACGGCTTGTGGCCGAGAATGGTCTCGTCTCGATCCTGCGGACCGGATCCGGTGATCAGGATGACGGCTGGATGCGGACCCCGACCGTCGGGAACGGTCACGGTGCCCGCAAGCGTGGTGTCATCCACGGTGTTCGTGTAGACCACGTCATGCGACGCGTAAGGAAAAGGCGGCGCTGGCGTTTGTGGGCGCCGAGGCCCCACCGCCACGTCCCCCTCGACGCGCGCCATGCTGAGCGGCATGGTCTGCCCCGCCTGCTGCAATTGCCCGGCAGCGGAACCTCCGTCTCGCGTCGCCGTGAATACCGCACCTGAGGGAGGCGCCTGCGCAAGCGTGAAGGCGATGTCGCTCTCGGTGTAGACGACGTCGGCCAGCGCGAGCCCGACGGCACCCTGCGCGGGGATGTCGATCGTGGCGGTGGCGCTGCCATCCTCGGCCAGGTTGAAGGTCACGGCGAATTCCAGGGGCTGATTGGGAATCTCGACGGTGCCGGCCCATCGCTCCGGCGAGGACTGGGCCCCCAGGGGTATCGAGGCGGGACCTCCGAGCACCCCAACGGCGGTGAGGACGATGACGTAACGACTGACGACCATGACACCTCCCATCGCCGCCAGCCCGCTTGCCGCGGCTCTCCTCATCCCTACGGCGTGCCGCGCACGAATATTCACTGGACCCCGCGGGGGCCGGCACACGGATGGACCGCTGCAACCGTTTTCCCGCCCACCCGGTCATACCTGACATATAGGCTGGATCCGCAACCACCAAGGGGGCGAGGCATGGACAACAGTCAGTTCTTTCCGGCACTCGCCGTTGTCTGGGTGTTCGGCTTCGCGGCCGTGCTGCTCATCGCATGGCATCTCAGAAGCAAGCGCCGGATGGAGAAACTTCAGATCATTCACGCCGAGAGGATGAAAGCCATGGAGAAAGGCATCCCGTTGCCGGAGTTTCCCGAGCTCGGCGAGAACGAAGGCGGGGCGCTCAAAGCGCTGGCATCCAACCTCGCGTCGAAGCGCTTGAACCCGCGCTGGCCATTGGGCGTTGGCGTGCTGCTCATCATGGGGGGCCTCGGCACGGCGGTCGCGATGAGGATGTCCGCCGGGGCGATCGTGACGGCCGATGGGCGCATCCACAGCGAGCTCTGGCCGTTCGGGCTGATCGGTGTCTTCTTGGGCATCGGGATGTTCCTCTTCTATGCCTTGACGCGTACCGCCGCGGACAAGCCCTGATCGCGGACGCCCTGGAGACCGTGGATGGACGACGCCCTTCGGGTGCAGGCCTTCCAGCGCACGGGCGATGAGGTTCACTTCAAAGCGCTCGTCGAGCGTCACCAGGGCATGGTCTTTCGGCTCGTCCTTTCCATTCTGGGGACCGGCCACCACGGCGCCGCTGAGGAGCTCACACAGGACGTCTTCGTGAGCGTCTACCGCAAGCTCGGTCAGTTCCGGGGCGAGGCGAAGTTCAGCTCGTGGCTCTACCGCATTGCCTACAACCATGCCATCGACTATCGCAATCACGCGCGCTTCCAGGCGCGTCACTACGGTGAGGAGGTGCTCGAGATGACGCCCACCAACCGTCCGGGGGATGACCCGTTCATCCACGTCGCGGCGGAGCGGACCGCCTCGACCGTGAAGGATTGTCTCGAGCAGCTCCCGCACCTCTACCGTTCGGTCCTCCACTTGCACTACTGGATGGGCATGACGGTCCCCGAGATCAGCGAGACGATCGCGGCGCCCGAGGGCACCGTGAAGTCCTACCTGCACCGGGCACGCGCCAAGCTCAGCACGCAACTCGCCAACAAGGGAATCTCCGATGTCTGAGCCACGCCCCACGTGTGACCGCTTCGACCAGTGGCTGCTCGACGGCGGCGCCGACCTCGAGCCGTCGGGGTGGGGCCCCCACGTCGATGCCTGTGTCGAGTGCCGAGACCAGTGGCACGCGCACCAAATACTGGCCCTGACCTTCGCCCATCAAGCGGTCCCCACGCTGTCGCCGGCATTCGCGGTCCGGCTGGACCGGTCGCTCGCACCGACGGTGACCATACGCCCGCTCACTGGTTGGCGACGGGCGGTGCTGCTCGCATACGGGGCCGTCGGGGTCGGCGGGCTTGGCTGGGCGCTCCCTGCGGTCCCGATCCCCACGATCGACCTCGCGGCGCCGTGGGTGCCGGTCGCGAGCCTCATCGCGGTCCCGCTGACCTTTATGCTGGCCATCGCGGTCTCGCGGCTGATTCCGGGCCGCCGCACGCCCGGTGTGTTGCGACTGTTTGCGCTGTAGCACGGCCGTGCTAGTGTCGGATCGATGACAGACCTGCACGATCGGACCAGCGGTTTCCTCTGACGGCTCCGTCGCGCCTCGCCCTTGACTCACGCGACGCACGTCGTCCGCCGCATCGCCGTCCTGACGCTGCTGCTCCTCGGCGTCGACTTCCTCGACGAGCTCTGGTCCGGTGTGCCCTATGTGGGCGCCCCCGGGATCCGGAGCGATTTCGGTCTCGACTACACCGCCGTGGCGGGCTTTCTGCTCGTCATCCCCGGACTGGTCGCGCTGTTCGTCGAACCCCCGATCTTCGTCCTAGCGGATCGGTTTCCGCGCCGGCGCTTCGTCGCCGCCGGACTCGCGGTGCTCGGCGTGGCGGGTCTCGTGGCCGGGCTCGCACCCAACGTCTGGGTGCTGCTCGCCGCGCTCTGTGTCGCGTTCCCGGCCAGCGGGGTCGGCGTCAACCTGGCGCAGGCCAGCCTGATGGACGCCAACCCCGATCAGCGGGAGCAGTACATGACCCGCTGGGCCTTCCTCGGCTCGATCGGCGACCTGCTCACGCCCGCGTTGTTCTGGGCGCTGGCGGTCTTCGGGTGGGGCTGGCGCGAGGCGTTTGGCGTCTGTGCGGGGGTCCTCTTGATCTACGCGGCGGCGCTCTCCCGTCAACGCTTCCCGGCACAGACGCGGCCCGACGACGAGCCCGCGCCGCCGCTGCTGGTCGCCCTACGCACCGCGCTCGGGAACCGGCAACTCCTCTTGTGGCTTGGTGGGGTGTCGCTCTGCGCATTGCTCGACGAGATCCTGGTCGCCTTTGGCTCGCTCCACCTCCGCGACACCCTCGGGGCCGGTGTCGGCGCCCGTAGCGTCGTCTTGATGTGCGAGATGGTCGGCGCGCTCCTCGGCCTGGTCGTGATCGACCGCCTGCTGGCACGCTTCGAACCGCTCCCGCTCCTTCGGTGGAGCGCGGCGCTGTGTGTGATCAGCTACGTGGCGTGGGTGTTCGCGCCCAACCTCGTGTGGAGCGCCGGGTTGTTCTTCGTTACCGGTTTGTTTACCGCCCCGCTCTACCCGATCGCGATGGCGCAGGCATATCGCGCGCTGCCCGAACAGTCCGGCATGGTCAACGCGGTCTCGACCTTGCTCGGGCCGGTCGGCATCGCAGCACCGCTCGTGCTCGGCCTGGTTGCTGACGCGTTCGGGCTCGTGCCCGCGCTCCTCCTGCTGACGGTCCAGCCCGCCGGGCTGTTCGGGCTCGCGCTCCGTCGCCCGCGATCCGTGTCCGCACCGCCTCCGACAGGATTGGATGTAGGATGATCGGCGCCGGCGGAACGGGCATCGAGGAGGCACGAGTGGGGGCACACGAACAACGCTGGCGGCACGGGGTCTCGAGACGCGAGGCGCTGGCGGGACTCGCGACGTTTCTGGCCGCGTCACCGCTGCTCCATGCGCAACGTGACCCCTGGCCACTGGACCGGCACCGTCGAATTCTCGGCTTCGACGAGATGCTGACCGCCTTCGACTTCGAGCCGGTGTTCCGGGCCAACGTGCCGCTGGCCATCTACGACTATACGGCGCACGGGACGGATTCGGAGTTTACGTTGCAACGGAACCGCGACGCGTTCGATTGGGTCGAGCTCGTCGGCCGTGGCGGTGTCGACCCGAACGCGGTCGGCACGTCGACCGAGCTCTTCGGTGTCCCGATGACGAGCCCGATCATGCTGGCGCCGACGTCCCGTCAGCGCGATCTCCATCCAGACGGCGAGCTCGGCATGCACCGCGCGGCAACGACGACTGGGACGACGATGATCGTCAGCAACGCGTCGAGTTTTCCGTTTCCGCGCATCGCCGACGCGGCCGACGGGCCGCTCTGGTATCAGCTGTATGCGCGACGTGACATCGAGTCCAACCGCGAGCCGTTGGCGGACGGCCAGGCGGCCGGCGCGCAGACCGTCGTGGTGACCATCGACCAGCAAGCCTCGTACTACGAACGCGATCTACACGACCGCAACCTCGGGGGTGTCGTGCGTGGCCCGCGGGAATCGCGGCG
This sequence comes from Vicinamibacterales bacterium, assembly GCA_965197395.1. Taxonomy (GTDB): domain Bacteria; phylum Acidobacteriota; class Vicinamibacteria; order Vicinamibacterales; family UBA8438; genus CAZYFH01. The sequence goes on from OZ240205.1 coordinate 1,382,321, forward strand.
GGAGCTGAGCAACCCGTACGGCGTCGGCGATGGCCGGCTGTGGTACGAATGGACGCTCTTTGACGATCTCCGTTCGCTGATCGACGTCCCGATCCTGGCGAAAGGGATCTTGACCGGCGAGGGTGCCTGGAAATGTCTCGAGCATGGCGTCGAGGGCATCGTCGTCTCAAATCATGGCGGGCGGGCGATCGATTACGGACCGTCGACGCTCGAAGTGCTCGAGGAGGTCGTCGAGGCGGTCGGCGGCCGAGTGCCGGTGCTGATCGATAGCGGGTTTCGACGCGGGAGCGACGTGCTGAAGGCGCTTGCCCTCGGGGCCGATGCCGTCTGCCTTGGGCGCGCGTCGCGGTGGGGCCTCGGGGCGTTCGGCGAGCAGGGGGCGCAGAAGGTCCTCGAGATCATCAACACCGAGCTGGTGCACGCCATGGCTGCCGCCGGCTGCACGGACATCGCATCGATCGACCGGCGCATCGTGAGGACACGCTTCCCTTGAAAATGAAACAGGATGACCTGCCGGCGATTCGCCTCGCGCCGATCGCGGAGATCGTCGCCGCGCCGGAGCTCGAGCAGATGGCGGAGCTCGTACTCTCCCCGGCCCAGTTCGAGACCATCCGCGGCGGTGGTCGCGGCTCGTTCGACAACATGACGTTTCGCCAGCGGCTCATGGTCTACGCCATGGATCTCGACCTGACGACCGATCTGTTTGGCGTGGCCATGTTCGCGCCGATCATCGTTGGACCGGTCGGCAACCAGCGCAGCCTGCATGCCGAGGGCGAGCTGGCCACCGCGCGCGGCGCCGCGGCCGCCAAGGCCGTCATGGTGGTCCCTCGACACGCCAGCTACCCTGTCGACCGGATCGCCGCGGAAACCGACCAGCCGCTCTGGTATCAGGTCTACGCCGAGGGTGATCTCGGACAGGTCGACGACGACGTCCGACAGGCCGTCGCGGCCGGATGCCGGGCGCTGTGCGTCACGGTCGGCGTCTCCGCTGCGGGTGCACCGGTCGCGATCGCGTGGGACGGCGTCGAGCGGTTGAGTCGCGGCGCCGGCGTCCCGGTCGTCGTCAAGGGGGTGATGAACCCCACCGACGCCCGCGCGGCGCTCGATCGTGGGGCACAGGGACTCGTCGTCTCCAACCACGGCGGCCTGGTCGGGGGCGGCGGCGTGCTGCCGATCGACATGTTGCCCGCCATCGCCGACGAGGTCGGCGACCGCGCTCCCGTCCTGGTCGACGGCAGCTTCCGGCGGGGCAGCGACATCCTCAAGGGTCTCGCGCTCGGCGCCACCGCGGTCATGCTGGCCCGACCAATCATGTGGGGCCTGGCCGCGTATGGCGCTCCAGGTGTCGAAACGGCGCTTAGGCTGCTCATCACCGAACTCGCCCGCAACATGGCGGCGTCCGGTCGGCCGCAGATTCAGATGATCGACCGCGCATTGGTGCGGTTCGATTCGCGGTAGGGCTAAAACCTAGCCGGTCCCTGGCACTCACCGTGGACGATGCGAACGTCGAGTTCGTCACGACCCTGGGCACCACCAACGAGATCAGGGAGCGGTTCAAGCTCGACGAGATGGTGTTCGGTCGAAGAGCTCGCACTGTGATGGATCGGTCGGAAGCGCAGGCCCCGTCTACGGGAGGCCAACGGCCAAGGCGCGCACGGCGCGACTCGCGGGCGCGGAGCGGGGCTCTCGGGGTCCCCGCGTAGCGCCTGCGGCGGGGTCCGGGGGCGCAGCCCCCGTCTAGTTAGTGAGCGGCGCGTCGAACTTGATCTCCACGGCGTCCCCGACGTTCAGCATGCCGCGCCACAACGACGGCGGCGTGATCCCGAAGTCGCTCAGGTTGATCGACGTCTGGCCGACGCCCCGCACGCCCTCCGGCGATTCCACGAGCTGGATTTCAAACGTCACCGGCTTCGTCATCCCATGAATCGCTAGCGTCCCTGACGCCACGGCGCTGTCATCGCTGGTGAACCGATAGCTTTCGAGCTCGTAGACGATCTCGGGATGCTGTGGCTCTTCCATCGTTTCGCGCAAGTGCTCGATCATCTGTTCTTCGGGACACGCGATCGCCTTGACCGGCACAGTGATCCGGACAGACTGCAGACCATTCGGGAACCCGGGGATGGGTTCGGAGGCGGTCGCGGGCGTGACGTCCATGGCCCCCTCGGCCGGGCATGTCCAGCCGCGCACGGTCGATGTGCCGGAAATCGCGAACTGGGCGGCCGGTCCCTGTCCGGAGAGCGCGGCGCTTAAGAGGGCGGCCCCGAGCACCGCCGTCGTCAACGCGACCGCATGCCGCACATGTTTGGTCATCTGTACGTCCTCTTCTATAGCCGCTGCCCGGTCCGGCGATCCACGATGTGCCGTCCGCGTCGCAGGGCGGCGACCGACGTCGCGCCCGCCTGATTCATGACGAGCCGAAGCTCGCGATGGAGGATGTCGATGACCCTCTCGACACCGTCTTCGCCATACGCTGCCAAGCCCCAGACGTAGGGACGACCGATCCCAACGACGTCCGCACCAAGCGCCAGCGCCTTGAGCATGTCGGTGCCGCGCCGGACGCCGCTGTCGAAGATGATCGGCACCCGCCCGCGAACACCCGCGGCGACTTCGGGCAGGCACTCGATCGTCGAGCGCAGACTCTCCGAGCCGCGACCGCCATGATTCGAGACCATGACGCCGTCGGCGCCGAACTCCACCGCGAGCTCCGCGTCCTCCTGCGTCACGATGCCCTTGAGGACCACCTTCATGTCCGTCGAGTCCTTGAGACGCTTGACGTAGTCCCACGTGAAGTTCGTCCGGCCGGCCACAGTGGTCAGCCCGTCAGACATCGGCTTGGTTCGTCCCTTGTGGTAGTTCTGGCAGAACTCCTGCTGGATGCCCTCGAGGCCCTGGCCCCGATCGTTCGTGACGGTGTTCCGTCCCGCCAGCAAATCGATCGTGAACACCAGGACCGGACACCCGGCGGCTTCCACGCGCTTGACGAGCCTCGACGTGTTCTCCCAGTCGGCCCGCGCGTAGAGCTGATACCAGATCGGTTCGCCGTACGCCTCGTTCACATCCTCGATCGAGTTCGAGGACACCGTCGACATCATCTGCAGGACACCTTGGCGACTCGCGGCGCGCGCGGCCCCGGGCTCGCCCTGGGTATGGAAGCCCTCGAGGCTTGCGACCGGGCAAAGCGCGAGCGGCGTCTCCCAGCGGGTGCCGAAGACCTCGGTCGACAGATTGAGCGCGGTGTAGTCGACCAGCCGCCGCATCCGGATTTGATACAGGGAGAAGCCCTCCCGATTCGCCCGCAACGTGGCGTCGTCGTCGACCCCGGTGCGGAGATACGCCCAATGCTCGGGCAGCATCATCGTCTTCGCCAGCGCCTCGAAATCGGTGACCTGGAGCGCCTCGTCGAGCGAGCCGATGAGCCCGTCATCGCTCTGCGCGGCTAGCGACACCAACCCGGGCGAGAGGCCGGCGTAGGCCAAAAGCGGGCTGCCAGCCAGGAACTTCAGGAGCTGACGCCGGCCAATCGTCGGCTGGGGAAGGAGCCATCGTCACTGTCCTTTCTCTACTGGCGGAATCGCACCCGAGCGTATCACGGGCGATGGGACAGCGACGCTAGCCGTCGAGCGGCTTCAGGTCGCCTAGCATTGTCGGGATGAGCTCCGAGACCGTCGGATGAATGTGGACGGCCCGCTGGATCACGGTGTACGGCGCCCTCGCGTACATGATGTCGAGGATCGCGTGCACGACTTACATTGTGCGGCACGCGCACTGGCGACCAGCGCTTTCGTCGGAATACATCCGACGTTTACCCCGCAGATACCGGATGCGTTGACCGTATCGACGACGAGAGAGACCCCGCTCAGCACATGGCGCGCGCTCTCGATTGACCGTCGGACCGTTCATTGACGGACCCTAGCCCTAGCAGCCAGCAGCCGCGGCTCGGAAGGAGCGGCCGCGGGAGCGAGGACTCCCGCGACCCCGCGGCGCGCGGGCCGTTCGTCAGGCCGTCGTGGCCTGACCATGCGCGTTGCGCGCGCCGGCACGGTACTGAAGCCAAGGGATGCCGCTCGGGCGAAGCGTGGCCTCCTCACGGGTCGCGGCTGTCACTTATCGCGCGGTCGAGATCCTCGAGCAAGTCCTCCACGTCCTCGATGCCAACGGACAGTCGGACGAGCCCGTCCGGCAGGCCGCCGCGGCGACGTTCCTCTTCCGGGACCGCGGCATGCGTCATGGTGACCGGATGACCCACCAACGACTCGACACCGCCGAGGCTCTCCGCCAGGGCAAACAGACGGGTCTTCGTCGTGAACCGAACGTTGCGTTCGAGACCGCCTGTCAGCTCCAGAGACACCATCCCCCCGAATCCGGTCATTTGATGGGCGGCGATCGCATGCCCGGGGTGTGACGCCAGACCCGGGTAGCGCACCTGCTCGACGTCCGGGTGGCGCTCCAGAAACCGAGCCACCGCCATGGCGTTGGCGCAGTGCTCCTTCATTCTGGCCGTCAAGGTTTTGGTCCCTCGCAAGATGAGAAAGCAGTCGAGCGGACCGGGAACAGCACCGATGGCGTTCTGCAGGTTCCCGAGTCGTTCGAACGCAGCCTCGTCGCTCGTGATGACTGCGCCGCCGACAAGGTCGGAATGCCCTCCGAGATACTTCGTGGTCGAATGGATGACAATGTCGGCGCCCAGCTCGAGCGGGCGCTGCAGATACGGCGTGGCGAACGTGTTGTCCACGACGACCTGCACGTCATCGCGATGGGCGATGCCGCACGCCTCGGCGATGTCGGTGATGGTGAGCAGCGGATTGGACGGCGTCTCGATCCACAGCTGTTTGGTGTTAGGGCGTATCGCCGCCTCGATCGCCTCGGGCCGACACGACTCAACGAAGGCGCACTCCACGCCCAGCTGGCGCCACACCTGGGTGAAGAGCCGGTACGTGCCGCCATACAGGTCGCGTGCGGCCACGACATGGTCTCCCGGGCGGAGTAGATGGAGCACGGTGTGCTCCGCCGCGAGCCCGCTCGCGAACGCCAGGCCATGCGTCGCGCCCTCTAGCGACGCCAGGTTGGCCTCGAGCGCCGCGCGTGTCGGATTGCCCGTCCGCGAGTACTCGTAGCCTTTGTGCTTCCCGGGAGCGTCCTGCACGTATGTGGATGTCAGGTAGACGGGTGTCATGATGGCGCCGGTGGCCGGATCCGGCGCCTGTCCCGCGTGAATCGCTCGCGTCGCGAATCTCAACTTGGCATCTGACAACCGTGCTCCCTCCTTGGAACCCATCTCAGCCTCAGTGTCGCCGGACTACTCGGCCGGCTCGGCCAACCCGGCGATCGCATGGACGACGTCGGCCTTGGTCAGGATGTCCAACGTGCCGTCTGGCATGCGCACGAAGATCGCCGTCTCGCCCTGGAGGAGGCCGCTAATCTGGTCGATGGTCGTCCCCGGTTCGACGGTCGGAAACGGCGGGTCCATGACCTCGTGAACGACGCGCTTGCCGAGGTCTTCACCCTGCAGGACGAGCGCGACCAGCCGATCCTCGGACACGGCACCCAGGGGCGCGCCGTCGTCGAGCACCGGCAACTGGGAAATATCCAGCGTGTCCATCCGTTGAAGCGCCTCCTGCGCGCTGCCGCCCGGGCCCACCGACAGAAGCTCCCTCCCACCCGTCTTGCGCCGTACGCATTCCCCGGCAGTGAGCCGCACGGCCGGCTCGAGGTAGCGGTTCTCCCGCATCCACTCGTCGCTGTAGACCTTGCTCACATACTGGCGGCCCGTGTCCGGGATGAAGACGACGACGAAGTCGTCTGTGGTCAACGTCGGGGCGAGCTGCAACGCTGCCCAGACGGCTCCGCCGGCGGAGCCGCCCGCGAAGATGCCCTCCTGTCGCGCCAACCGGCGCGCCGTCACGAAGCAGTCGCGGTCGGTCACCTGGATGACATCGTCCAGCAGATCGAAATCCATGTTCGACGGGAAGATGTCCTCTCCGATGCCCTCGACGACGTAGGGGCGCGCCTCGCCGACCGTCCGCCTGTGAAAGAACTCGTGATACAGCGAGCCGACGGGATCAACACCGATGATCTTGACCGTCGGATTCTTGGTCTTGAGATAACGGCCGACCCCTTTGGCGGTGCCTCCGGTCCCGAGCCCAAGCACGACGTGGGTGACGTGCCCGTCTGAGCTCTCCCAGATTTCCGGGCCTGTCGTCTCGTAGTGAGCCTGCGGATTGTTTGGGTTCTCGTATTGATTGGGATAGAACGAGTTCGGGATCTCCTCCGCCAGCTTCTTCGCGACCGAGTAGTAGGACCGCGGATCGTCCGGCGCCACGGCCGTTGGACAGACGATCACCTCGGCGCCCAAGGCCTTGAGCAAGTCGATCTTCTCCCGCGCCTGCTTGTCGGTGATCGGGAAGATGATCTTGTAGCCACGGACCGCGGCGATGAGCGCCAGCCCCATGCCGGTGTTCCCGCTCGTCCCTTCGATGATCGTGCCGCCCGGCTTGAGCAAGCCCTTCTGCTCCGCGTCGTCGATCATCCGGAGGGCGATCCGGTCTTTGACGCTGCCACCAGGATTCAGGTAATCCACTTTCGCGTACATCGCTGGCGCAAGCCCTGCCGACAGGCGGTGGAGACGAACGAGCGGCGTCCGTCCCACCGCGTCGAGAATGCTGTCGTACTTCATGGCGCTGCCCCCCGGTCGAGAGTAGAGGACGGACGTAGCACGCGTCGAGTGGCGGGTCGCGACGACTCGGTTGCCTGCGGGACCGTACGCGGTTGGAGGACGGGGCGTCGTGTGGTCGCTCAACGGCGCGGCGGTACGCCGAGGCGCGCGCGGCATTCGAGCTGGCTCGTGCGCACACGACCAACGCGGAGGAGGTCCGATACTTCCAGAGCAAGATCGACGGACTCGGCGACGAGACGTGACCGCACCGCGCCGCTAATCGGACTCCGCCCGTACCGCGATCTGAGCGTCGCCGTCGGCATCGACAGCGACCGTCAGAATCATTGGCCGGCAGCACACCTGACAATCCTCGACGTACTCCTGCCGCCTGACGGAGCGGTCAACGGCGACCTCGATCGCCTCGCCGCAAGAGGGGCAGTGAATGACCTGGCTGTGGGTGCTCATCGCGCGGGTCAGCGAGCGAGTCGCGCGGTGGCCATTAGTTGCTTTGTCAGTCGAGCGGCACCAGCTCCGCGAGCTCTACCGACCAGTTGAAGACGGCGATCAGCTCCGGTGCCGCCCCGACGTCTGCTCCGGCGGCGACCGAGGCCGTGCGCATGAGAAAGCGGCCGTCGGACGCGACGTCGAACGCACGCGTGAATCCCTCGCCTGCCGCCGGCGCGGGCGGTCTGCGGAACAGCGCCACGGGAGGATCCCAGCTGAATGTCGAGCCGGCGGTGACCGCCGCGGCCATGACGCTCTCCCCGGTGAGAAAGAACAGCTCGCTGCCGTCGCGTGACCACACGGGCAACCGCCCACCCGACGCCGAGACCTTCCACTGCCCGCTGCCGACATCCGGGAACGGGCGCACGTAGACGTCGTAGTCGCCGTCCTCATTGGACTGATAGGCGATCCAGCGTCCGTCTGGCGAGACGGCCCCGTTGAACTCCGAGAACGGTGTCTCGAGCAGCGGTGTCGGTGGGCGGTCGCCTTCCAGCTCGAGGGTGTGGATGTCACCACCCTCGAGGAACAAAACGGTCCCCGGATCGGAAAGCCAGTCGGCGGCAAGGCTCGTGCGTGGGCTGGTCGTCAGCCGCTCCACGTCGCCGGTGCCATCGGCGTTCTTCCGATACAGATTCGGTACTCCATCGCGGTTCGACGTGAAGACGACCTGCTCGCCAGTCGGAGACCAGACCGGACAGCAGTTTCCCTGGGCGGAGAACGTCAGCTGCGAGAAGTTGTTGCGGGCGAGGTCATAGACCAGGAGGTTGCGGCCCTCGTTGTCCTCGACCTCGAGCGCAAGCCGGGTGTCATCCGGCGACAGCCGCGGACCCAGATATCCTCCAGGTGCCGCCGCCAGCGCCTCCTCCCGGCCGCTGCGGTCCAGCCACGTCAGTCCGACCGCCTCGCCGATGCCGGCGCCGCGGACATAGACGAGCGTGCCGTTGTCCGCCACGGCAAACTCGGCCCCGCCCGAGATGCCGCTCTGTCGGACGGTGTCGACGACCGGAAACGGATCGGTGGTGACCTCGAGGCGATCCGCGTCGAACCCGACCGCGCGCAGGGTCCCGCCGGCGGCGTAGACGATATGCCCCGACGAGACGTAGCGCGGGCTGATGCCACCCCGGATCAGCACGTCGTAGCGTCCGGTCTCGAGCGACAGGACCGCGATTTGCGCCTGGTCGAACGAGGTGCCATCCCCCATGATCGAAAAGAGCACGGCATCGCCCGACGGAAGGATGTCCGGGAAGACGTGGTGGGCCTCGCCCCGTTCGCGGTCGGGCGTCGTCAGGTTCGCCGGTTCACCGCCACCGGCGCGCACCTGCCATAACCCCCCACCGCTCGTGGCAAAGACGATGGTGTCATCGGAACCCCAATCCGCCCCACGCGGTTGACCGCGTGGGAGATCGCAGATCGCGATGGGCGGGCCGCCGCGCACGCTCACTCTCTGCAGCGACCGCCCGCCCCGGAAGAACCCGACCCAGGCGCCGTCGGGCGACACGAACGGCCCCCTCGGGTTGCCCCCCAGGCCTTCGAGTGGGGTCGCCTCGAGCTCCGTCATCGCACGGACGAACAGCGACACCTCGTTCTCGAAGGTCGCCCGATAGACGACGTGGCTGCCATCAGGTGACAGGGCGATGCCGGGAACCGAGGTGTAGGTCAGCGGCTGGGCGACCGGCGGCGTGATCATCGCCCGGGCCACTTGCCGCGCCGGCTGGCGCGCCAAGGTCCAGACGACGATCCCCCCGGCGGCCGCCGCGATCAGCACCGCGAGCGCCATCGGCATCAGTCGCCGAGAGACCGGCTGCCGAGGCATCTCGACCGGCGAATCCCCTTTGGCCGGTGACGCCGCGCCGTCGTCGAGGTCCAGCCATGCATCACCGATGTCGCGCAGGCGTCGTTTTGGGTCGCGCGCGAGGCACCGCCGCAAGACGTGTCGGACCGCCGCGGGGGTCCCGGTGGGGAGAGCGTCCCAGGCCACGTCCTTCGTGATCACGTGCGCAAGAGTCTCGGACACGTCGCCGCCGGCGAACGCCCGGCGGCCCGTGAGCATCTCGTAGAGCACGGCGCCGAAGGCCCAGACGTCGGCGCGCTTATCGACCGGCTTGCCCTTCGCCTGCTCGGGGGCCATGTAGGCGGCTGTGCCAATGACCATCCCCATCTGGGTGGCCGCCGCGGTCAGCGAGATCGTGGGCGACTCCGATGCGTCGGGTACGCGCGATTCCGGCTGCAGCGCCTTCGCGAGCCCGAAGTCCAGGACCTTCACGGTCCCGTCCTCGCGCACCTTGATGTTGGCGGGCTTGAGATCGCGATGGATCACGCCGGCTTCATGGGCGGCCTCCAGCGCCTCGGCGATCTGTCGGGCTATCGGCAGCGCATCTTCGATTGGCATCGGCCCGTGCGCGATGCGGTCGGCGAGCGTCGGCCCCCCGACCAGCTCGAGGACGAGCGCACGTGTGCCGTCGGCCTCGTCTTCTTCAATGCCATGGATGGCCGCGATGTTCGGGTGGTTCAAGGAGGCTAGCACCCTGGCTTCGCGCTCGAAGCGGGCCAGGCGATCGGGGTCGGCGGTGAACGCCTCGGGGAGGACCTTGAGGGCCACGTCGCGGTCGAGCGTCGTGTCGCGGGCTCGATAGACCTGACCCATGCCGCCTTCGCCGATCTGTTCGGCGACGTCGTAATGGCCAAGGCGGTCACCGACGGTGAGGGACATGGACGGCCTGATTATAGAAGGCCGGCGTCACCGCGCGGGCGACCGCCGACGTCAGCTTCCGTGTGTGTCCCGGTGACCGGGCCTGGCGATGGCCCTGAGGTCGCGCGAGAACTGATCTGTTTCAAGAACCCGATACTCATGCAACGAAGCGGCCCATGCGCTGGCGCGCCTGGCGGGAACCGGTTGGCAATCTTCGATTCAGCGCTTCGTTGTTGCGGATCTCGGACATCTCCGTGTCGTCGACGAACTGTGATTCGCGGATTCTCGCAAGCGCAGCAGTCTCGATGAGGTTGGACAGTGGCCGCCGTTCGAGCCGGCAGTCTTGGCCCGCGCGGCGTGCGGTCGCTTCGGACGACCCCGGATAGAATCCGGCGAGCTGTGCCTGGGGATCAGGAGGTACCGCCGTTCTTCTGGGAGCTCCATCGTGGACTCCCCCGGCAGGGTCCGGGCGACAACGCGTCCACGGGACGCGCGTTCCGCGCCGCCGGCCCGCTCCCGCGCCGGCCAGTGGTGGTTGACGTCGGCTGCGGCCCCGGCATGCAGACGCTGGAGCTCGTTCGCCTCCTGCACAGCCGAGTCGTTGCCCTGGACAACCACGCACCGTTTCTCCGCGAGCTGACGGCGCGCGCCGCCGACGTTTGCGTGGCCGAGCTCGTCACACCGCTTCTCGGGGATGCGCGCCACCTGCCTCTCGCGGCGAACACTATCGATCTGCTGTGGAGCGAGGGGGCCATCTACATCATCGGTTTCGAACGCGGCCTTCGCACGTGGCGGCCCGCGCTCCGGTCAGATGGCGTGGTGGCGATCAGCGAGGCCGCCTGGCTTCGGGTCGGTGCACCTGGCGAGCTGCGGCGCTTCTGGGACGAGGGATACCCGGCGATGGTCGGTCGCGAGGACAACGCGCGCACGGCGGAGCAGTGCGGCTATCGGGTCCTGGACCAGTTCACCCTTCCAGCCGACGCCTGGTGGACTCACTACTACGACCCGCTCGTGGACCGGGTGGAGAAGGCCCGTGCGCGCCATGCCGTCGGCGAGGAGGCCGGCGCGGTGCTGGATGCCGAGGAGCTGGAGATCGATATGTTTCGCAAGTACCACGACTACTACGGGTACGTGTTCTACGTGCTGAAGCGGGGCGATTAGCCAGCTGTCACGTAGCGCGCGGCTTTAGCCGCGCCTGGGCAGGCCTGAAGGCCTGCGCTACGAGCTAGTGCCTGGTGCCGGGGGACGCTCGATCTGTCTTTTGACGTGCTCCAGGTAGCGGCGAACACCATCGCGTGACCGGCGTCTGATCGTGCCGCGGAGAAAGAAACCTCTGAATCCGGTCATCCCGTCGTTGCGCGATCGCGTGATCGAGATGAGCGCCGAGCCGGGCCGGTCGCCGCGATCGTGCTCGATGACGAAGCGCAGCTCGAGCGTCGTATGGAAGTAGTGGCTCGCGTAGAGCTGCTTGATCGAGATCGCATAGGCGACTCCCCATGCCGGAGGCGTGGTCAACGGGTAGATCGTGACGTGGTTGACGCGGATGGTCGGCTTGAGGCCGAAATCGACCACGGTCCAGTAGAAGAAGTCTTCGGCGCCGGCCGGCCGGTCGCGCGGGTATGTGTCCAAATACGCCAGGAGCGCGGGTACCGGCGCGGGCAGCGGGTCGTCGCTGGCCAGGAGGCCCCGGACCTGCTCGGCCACCGACAACGGTGTGCCGCTGTCGTCGTAGGAACCGAGCGCGTTGTTGCCGCCGGCCTGATACGCGAGGACCAGCTCGAGGATCATCGAGCGGGCGACCCGGTCAACCTGACGCGCGGCCGTCCCGGACGACCACTCCACCTCGTTCCGGAACCGGGTCATCGCGGCGGCGGACAGCTTTACGTCGCAGTCGCCCGGACGGCACCTCGACAAGGCGGCGAAATCCCCGACCGGGAGCGTTAGCGATTCCAGATCGGCGGCCCGCGGAGGGCTGGCGAAGCGTCCGATCTGTGGAATGCCGGGGCCGCGCTCGAACTCCTCGATCTCGCGGAACCGCTCGAGGAACTGCTCCGGCGCCGCGTCGACGTACACCACGCCGACATGGGCAAGCTCCTCGCGTATCGGCGTGTCGAGGCTCCGGATCACGGCCGACCCCGCGTCGAGCTCGCGGAGGTCGTCGTCCGAGAAGCCCATCCTGTCGGTCAACAGACTGTCCAGGTCGGGACCGAATTGCGCGCCCGGGGCGGTCGCGGCGATCAGGAACGCCGCTCCGACGCTGACGACGTAAGCTCCGGCGCTACGCGACGCCGCCTCAGTAGTAGTCGTCTGCGGCGAGCGACGCGCGGATGATCTCGTGGTCGTTCCGCGTGATGATGTGGCGGTTGGCATACGCAGGGTGTGTCCAGTTGACGACGCGATCGAACAGCTTGCGCGGGCCGAAACCAGCATCCGTCGTCGGCTCGATCAGGCGCGTGCGATCGATCTCTTTGTAGCCGTCCGGTGTGAATCGCGCGATGATCAGAAACCCTTCGTCGTTGTTGACGAAGTACCGGTCACCGTGGCGCACCATGAACGCGGCGCCCCAGCGAGCCTGGGTGGTCATCCGGTCGCTCATCCACAGCCGGTCCCCCGTGCGCGCATCCAGCCCCCGGAGCTCGCCGTAGCTCCCGACGCCGTAGATGTAGTCGCCCTCGACGATCGGTGTCGTGATGAGCGAGTGGAGTGAATCCGTACCATCCGGCAGCTCGCTCGAGCCGACGCGCTTCCAGGCCAGCGCCGCCGCCGGGCGATCGGTGCTCAGCCGCAGCATCATCGACCCGCCATAGAACTGGGTCACAAAGAGGGAGTTGCCGGCGTGGATGGGCGTCGCCACAGACATCCCACCAACCACTTCGAATGGCTGCTCCCAGTACACCGCTCCGGTGTCGGGATTGAGGGACGTCACGGCGGTCGGGTGGTAGATGATGAGCTGTCGCACGCCGCCCGCCTCGATGATGACCGGCTGTGCGTACCCCACCTCCGACACCACATCGATCGCGCGCCAGACTTCTTCGCCAGTCATTTTGTCGAACGCGGCCACGAGAGCATCCGGCTCACCGCCCACGACGTAGATGACGCGGTCGCCGTCAACCAGGGGCGAGCTGGAGATGCCGAACACGGGGACCGTCGTGTCGTACTCCGTCACGGCATCGATCGACCACACCACGTCGCCGGTCTGGGTATTCAAGCAAAGCATCATTCCGCCGGCGCCGAAGACATACACCTGATCACCGTCGACGGACGGCGACGCCCGGGGGCCGGTCGCATACGACATCATCAGGTTGCGATACTGTGTCTCCCACGAATGGGTCCAGAGGACCTCCCCGGTCTCCTCATCGAGCGCGAGGATCCGCTCCGTGCCGTCGGCGACTTTGGTATCCGGCAAGAACTCGAAATCGGTCACGAACACGCGTCCGTCGGCCACGACCGGCCCCGCGTACCCGCCGTTCACCGGCACACGCCAGGAGACCCGCAGACCCTCATCGGGAAACCGATCCAGCACGCCGTCCTCCGTCCAGACCGCGAGTCGCGCGGGTCCCCGCCACTGCGGCCAGTCCTCGGCGCCGACACTCGTCGTGACAAGTGCGGAGAGCGCGACACCCAGGGCACACACACCTCGAAGCGGACGATCGACCATGATTCACCTCGTCGCCTGGTTACGCGTGGGGGAGGCCCAACCGGCTGATTATGCCACCGCCAGCGACGCAGGCGCCGTTCTTCAGATCTGTCGTAGAAACTCCAGCACCAGCTGAGTCGCTGTCTCGGGCTGCTCTTGCTGCACCCAGTGGCCGGCGCCATCGAGAAGGTGCAGACCCTGCATGTCGGTGCACGCGCTGGTGCGCATCCGTTCGAGCGCGCCAGGGCGCTGGTAGATGCCCCAGTCACTCTTCCCCGCGATGAACAATGATGGTTGGTCGATGGTTCTCCCGGCAAACAGCTGGAGGTCGGCATTGATGCCGTCACCGCCGAAGATCGACGAGACAGATGTCACGCTTCGATACCACTGCAGCCCGCCCTGGAACCCGGTCCGGCCGTATTCGGCGCTGTAGACGCGCAGCTCGTCGTCCGGCAGCCACTCGCAGGCGGCGATCTCGGCCGGCGATGGCATCTCCTCGGCGACCGTCTCCGCCATCCCTTTGTCCAGATCCATGACGTAGTACCGGGGCAGCTGGGCCAGCGCGTTGGCGGACCATTCGCCCAGCGGATACGGCCGGTTCCCGGGCCAGTCGGCGCTTTTCATATGGTAGTACGCGCGAAGGAACGCGTGGACGCCCTGCGGGGCGTGCCACATGTTGTCGTTCGCCTCGCGCGTCGCGTAGAAGCGTCGATAGTGCTTCCGCGGGGGCGTCAACCGCCGGAGACCCTCGTCGATGTCGGCACCTGCGGAGGCATCCGCGGGTGTCGGTCCGCTGTCGGCCGTATCGAACGGGAGTGTCGCCGTGCCGCCGAACGGCGCGCTCATCAACACCACGGACCGGAAGACATCAGGGCGCGCGACTGCGCACCAGGACGCCACCAGCGACCCGAAGTCGTGTCCGACGAGATGGATGTTCCGGTAGCCGAACGCCGCTACGAGCCCGAGCATGTCCCGTACCTCGTTCACCATGCGGAACGGGCGCAGGTCGTCGTCGAAGTCGATGTCGGTGCCGTCCGTGCGACCGTACCCCCGGAGGTCGGGCGCGATGACGTGGTAGCCGGCCGCCGCGAGGCGTGGCATCACCTTCCGCCAACTGTAGGCAAGCTCGGGAAAGCCGTGGACCAGGAGAACGCCCGGACGGCCCGTGGCCGTCGACCCGGCCTCCAGGACGTGCATGCGCAGACCGTTGACGTCGCGGACGAATCGGGAGCGCACCCCCGGTGGCAACACGTCGACCGGATACGGACCGACGTCGTCTCGCTGCGCCGTCTGTCGAACGCCCGCCCTGACTCCCGGTCTCCACGCGGCGAAGACAAGGCCTGCGCCGAGCCCAGTCATGAGCTGGCGTCGTGTGAGCGCTCGGGTGAAAGCGATCAGCGTCCCGGCACCATGATGTGGGCGCCCGACGTACCGGCGTCCATGATCCACGTCCCGGCTTCGTTGTAGGCACCGCTGCTCGGCAGGCCGAGCGAGTCGCTGGTGGCGAACGGGACGGCAATCGTGATGTGTGGGTTTGCCGAGGCCTCGTCCTGCCCGCTCAGCGAATAGTAGGTGCTCCCGAACGCCGCCACTTCCCGCGTGCCGTCCGCTTCGGCCTTGTCCATCATCGCCTGGATCTCTTCGGCGTTGCCGCCCGACATGTTCCAGGCTCGATTCTGCTTGACGCGGGCAAGATTCGCCTGGCTTGTACACTGGACGGCGAACGAGCGCCCCGGCTCGTCGGAGCGGTCCCAGCACATGAGTCCGTTCGTGCCTTCGCGCAACACGTCATGGCCGCCGTCGGCCGCCAATCGGATCACCATGGCGTCGCCTTGCATCACTCGCGGTGCCGCAAGGACCGCGCGCGCCACCTCGTCGGTTTGGGCGAACGGGATGGCCGAGGCCGCCCACACGACGGACAGAACGATGACAGCTCGTCTCATTGGAATCCCTCCCTTTGCGTATCGCTAAACATACACGTCATCGCGCCCGCGCCGCCTCCTGATCTATGCTGACGGTGAGGGGAGGCTCGCCATGACTAACAGCTCAACCTATACGTCGACGCCCGTCGAGATGCTCGGCATCGATGCGCGGGCGACGTTCATCACGCGAACCTATACCCACCTGTTCGGCGCGATCATCGGCTTCGTCCTCGTCGAGATGTTCTTCTTCACGACGGGCCTGGCTACGGTCATGGCCCGCGCGATGCTGAGCACGAGCTGGCTGCTGGTGCTCGGCGGGTTCATGCTCGTGAGCTGGCTGGCGAGGGGGGCGGCACACCAGTCGCGCTCGCTCGGCACGCAGTATCTGGCGCTCGGCGGGTTCGTGGTCGCGCAGGCCGTCATCTTCGTCCCGCTGCTCTTCATCGCCCAGAACTACGCGCAGGGCGGGGTCATCGAGAGCGCCGCCACCGTGACACTGCTCGGGTTCGGCGCGCTGACCTACATCGCGTTCTGGACGCGCAGGGACTTCTCGTTTCTCGGCGCGCTCCTCCGCTGGGTCGGCATCCTCGCCCTCGTGGCCATCGTCGCCGCGGTTCTGTTCGGATTCGAGCTGGGGACCTGGTTCTCGGTCGCGATGATCGGTGTGGCTGGCGCGGCAATCCTCTTCGACACGTCCAACGTGATCCACCACTTTCCGGAGGATCGCTACGTGGCGGCAGCGTTGACCCTCTTCGCGTCGGTGGCGCTGATGTTCTGGTATGTGCTGCGGCTGTTCATGGGGTCCCGGGACTAGTCGCGTTCCGCGCGGGCGAAGACCCGTCTTCGGTGTCGAAGTGACAGGACACTACCGGATGTAGCCCAGCGCACGCAGCTTGGCAAGCTCCTCCGGCGGGAGATCGTCGGTGGATTCCTCCTCGACCTGTTGCGCGACGGCACGCGCCTGCCACCGATCGATCTCGTTGGCGAGACGCTCCACGACGTCGGGATGTTCGGCGGCAACATCGTCGAGGTTGAGCGGATCGTCGACGTGGCTGTAGAGCTCGAGCTCCGAGCGCCCCTCGGGGATGTTCAGGTTCTTCACCAGCTTCCATCCGTCCAGCACCACCGCCAGCGATTCGATGTCCGGCAGAGGGGGATCTTCCGCACCAAACCCACCGTCGCGCCGCTCGGAAAACGCCGGACGGCGCACCCACCCGAGCTGGTCGGGCGCATCCGGTGACGCCATCAACGGCACCAGGCTCTGGCCCTGCGCCGCCTCGGGCGCGGTGAGACCGGCCAGATCGATCATCGTCGGCATGACGTCGAGCGACTGCACCAGCTCGTCGACCACCGCACCGGCCGGCACGACCCCGGGCCACCAGAAGAACAGCGGCACATTGACCATCTCGCCGTATGCCGTGTTGCCGTGAAAGTGACGGCCGTGCTCGAGGAACTCCTCCCCGTGGTCGCTCATGAAGACCAGCAGTGTGTCGTCGTCCAGGCCCAGCTCGCGCAGCCGCTGGAACAGCCGCTCCACCTCGGCGTCCATGCCGCGGATCGACCCGTCGTACCAGTCCTCCTCGTGGGCGATGAACGCCTCGCGATCGACCCCCGCCGCCTCGATGTCGATGTCGAGGGGAAGGGTCTCACGTCGTCCCCGAACGTCCTCGTCGAGCGCCTCTCTGATCGCGTCGATGCGCTCCTGGTGGGTGTCCTTGGCATCAGGCGGAGCCCAGGCCGTGTCATAGGGCCGATACGGCTCGAAGGGCGAGTGCGGATCGAATACGTGCAAGAAGACGAAGAAGGGCGCGTCGCGGTGATCCTCGAGCCACGGGACGAGCCGGTCGACGAAGGTGCGGGCGGTCTTCGCGCTGCTGTGCTCCAGGTCAGCCACCGACGAGCGCTCGTGCAGCACCTCGACCCCCTGATGCAGGTTCGTTAACCGGCCGGTGAACTGCACGGATGACGTGGACAGCGTCGCGTACCCAGCGTCGTTGAACACCTCGGGCAGGATCGTCACCGAGGACGGGAGCCGGTCGGCCACTTTGGAGATGCGGTTCGACGTGGGATACAGCGAGCTCAAGATCGACGGCACCGACACCTTCGTCCAGGTGCCCTGCGAGATGTTGTCGGCGAACCGCGTGCCCTCGGATGCCAGTCGGGTGAGGAACGGCGCGGTGGGCCGCGCGTAGCCCCACGACTCGAGGTGATCGCGCCGCAAGGTATCGGCGATCAGGAAGATCACCCCCTGCGGGCGGCGGCCGCCGCCGTCCTCCAACGCGCGGCGCGCCTCGCTCACCTCGCCGGCATCCGCCATCGTGTTGCTGCTGCGCAGGACCGGCGCGCCCCAATAGCCGAGCATCCCGGGGGTCTCGCTCTCCAACGCCAGCGACAGCGTCACGGTGCGGCCGGCGTAGTCATCCAGGTCGAGGCGCACGCTCTCCCATCGACGCGGCGTCGTCACGGTCCGCTCCATCAGCGTCGCCTCGTCGATGTCAACCGAGAACGTGAGCTGGCCGTCCTCGATGGTGCCGTAGCTGATCTCGAACCACGGCCGATCGGGCACCTCGACGTTGAAGGTCACCACCTCCGGCGATCGCGAGACGATCGTTTCGCGGTAGATCTCACTCAGGCCCTGCCAGCCCGGACCGGACGAGATCGACCGGAGGTGCTCCTTGAGCGTGGTGACACGCACCGACTCGATCTCGAAGTCGGTCCCGTCGGCGTCGGTCACCTCGATCAGCAGCCGACGCGTGCTCGCCACCGGAAAGCTCCGCGTCACGTTGGTCAGGGTGTAGGTCTGGAGCTCATCGCCAGAGGTGAGCTCGGCCTCGAACGGCGCCGGGTTGCGGCGGAAGTTGCTCAGGATGTCGTCCTTGCGCTCCGCCTCGAGGAGGGTCGCGACATCCGGCGCGTTGTTCGTGTGGACCCTCAGGATGTCGCCCTCACCGACTTTCATGCGGACCTCGACCGCGTGGATGTAGGCGTTGTCGTCGAGGGTCTCGGGAAGCTCGGCCATCAGCACGGCCTGTTCGCCGGTCGTGCCCGCGAGCATCCCCTCGCGGATCTCCAGGCTCTCGATGCCGTTGAAGACCGTCCACCCGTACGTGTCGAGACCGAGATCGACCGGCGGGCGCTCCTCGCCGTCGCCCTCGTCCTCACCCGCGGCGTCGGGCGCCGCGTCTTCCCCATCGTCTTCGTTCGGTTGGGGAGGCTCCGGCGCTGGAACCGTGCCCGCTCCATCGAAGCGCCACTCGGTTCGCGCGAGTGACTCGACCTCCACCGTGCCAATCACCGTGGCGTCTGCGAAGTAGTCGACGAGGTTGAAGGCGATGGGTGTCGACCCAGAGCTGCAGGCACTCGCCAGGGTCAGTGAAGCGAGGGCGACGCCCCAGCGAGTCGTGCGGGGGCACGACGTTACGAGCGTCAACGTCACATGTCTGATGCGCATCGGGGTGATCCTTGCTGCGGAGTCGGCCCATTATGGCACCGGCGCCGGCGGACGTCGGACTCGCACGAAGACCTCAGGAATATGGCCGGTGAGCGAGTAGACTCTCAGTGGCTGTTTCGACTTCCCCAACCTCGTGAAAATGGGCAGAGCTGGGAAACCGCAAGAGCCAACAGCGCGCGTTAAGAGGCCGCAGCAGAGAGCCACAACCAAGAAGCCGCCGCCGTTCATAGCCGGCGGGCGGCCAAGGCGCGCACGGCGCGCGGGGGCTTGGGGCGAAGCCCCATCTAGAGATAGGGACGAATCATGAGTGAACGAAAGCCTCGCCGTACGGTTCGTGCTGTGGTGCTGACCGCTCTCGTGGCCGCGCCCGTCGGCGCCTTGCTGTACTGGACCTTCACGTGTCCGTGTGACCGAACGCCCGGCGGCTATCTCATGGGAGCCGAGGCCGAGGCACCGGTGGCGGACTGGTCATTTGCCAACGAGGTCACGCTCTGTCAGATCCAGATCAGCGCGGGCGTTTTGCCGCACTCGATCAACCTCAACTGCATGGCGACCGGCGCCGGAGACCTGTATCTGAGCTGCTCGCAGTGCGAGAGCAAACGCTGGTCCAACGCCGCGGTCGGCAATGGCCGAGCCCGACTGCGCTTGAACGGGACGGTCTATCCGGTGAACGTGACCCGGGTCATGGACCCCGGCGAGCTCGACCGAGCCTGGGGCGCGCGGGTGACGAAGCTGAACACGCTCACCGCGCCCGCAAACCCCGCACCCCCACCCGGCACACCTCGCCCGGATCATTGGTGGTCCTTCCGAGTGGTGTCTCGCTAGCCAGCGCGCCGGCCGAGTGGTGCCTCGCTAGCCAGCGCCTCGGCCGAGTGGTGCCTCGCTAGCCAGCGCGCCGGGGATTGTCCCGCTCGCTGTTGATCTTCGCGAGCGCCGGCTTCCGCTGTGATTCTATGCGACCCGCTCGGTGGACGCCCCTTCCTTGGCTTCCAGATGACCGAGGGCCGAGACGACCTTCGTGATGTCTTGCCATCCGTGCACGCGGCGGAACTTCTTCTCCGCCTCGACAATGGCCGCGCTCACCCAGCGGACGACCATCGTGCCGCTGCGCCAGCGCTTCACGTTCCTTGAGTAGGTGGTAATGGCGCCATTGAAGTTCTCGATGGCGTTCGTCGTGCGCAACTTCGTGTACAACACGCCCGCAATGCCGAAGCGTTGGAGCGTGAGCGTGTCGGCGAGGCCCTCTCGGACCAACGCGGCCGCCCCCGGATGGTCGGTCTCCAGCGAGGCGGCCAGGCGCTCCAGTTGCCGGTGGGCCAGCGCGACATCGACGGCCGCCCAGGCCTCCCGCAGCACCGCCGTCACGTTCGCGTGCAGATGATCCGGGAGGTGGCCCAAGATGTTGCGCCGCTTATGGAGCTGACACCGTTGGATGGCGCCCAACGTGCCAAACACCGTGTGGATGGCCGAGGTGAGCGCCTTCGCGCCGTCGATCACGAAGAGTCGCGCCCGTTCCGGATCCAACCCGCGCTCGACGAGGTCGCGCAGCAGCGCCTTGACGACGCGGCTGTGTTCGGTGTGGCCTTCCCGCAGCCCCAGCACCTGCTTCTTGCCCTCTGTATCGATGCCGAGCGCGATCACGACCGTGTGGTCGCCCAGGACGATTCCATCGATCAGCACGATCGGGAAGTGGCGATCCCCGAGTGGCGTGGTGAGCCAGCGGGTCAGCTGCGTCGTCGTCATGGCGACGTAGCGACGCGAGACCGCGCTCTTCGACGTCGACCGCTCCGCGACCTCCTCCGGCAGGGTGTCGAGGCTCCGAGCATACTTCCGCGTGGAGATGCCGCAGGCCACCGCGTTCACCGCATGCGCATCCAGCGGGTCGCGGTGCGAGGCGAACGCGAAGCTGGGCAGCTCGACCTCCTGCCCCGACTGACTGCGGACGCGAGGGCGCGTCAGCTGAATCCGACGCCCACCCAGCGTGACCTCGCTCGGCGTCGTGCCCGCGCGGCCCGCCTGGCGATCGGGGTCGCGTTTCCAGCGCGGTCCGCACAACGCGGTGCGGTCCTGCTCCATCATGGCATCGAGGACCTGTTGGCCCGCGCGGATGCACAACTCGAAGTACGAGCGTTCGATACTGGCGAACGCGCCCAGCACGGGCAGGGGAATCTGCACGGTCGCGGCCGGCGGCCGCTCCACGGCTTGGAGGCGACGGGACTTCCTGGCATGCTTCGTCATGGCGGTGGCTCCTTCTTGGTTGGTTACCCCCTCCGTACCACACGAAGGGTGAAGAAGCCGCCGCTCTTACATCAGAAAATCAACAGGTCTTGGGACAATCCCGCGCGCCGGCCGAGTGGTGCCTCGCTAGCCAGCGCGCCGGCCGAGTGGTGCCTCGCTAGCCAGCGCGCCGGCCGAGTGGTGCCTCGCTAACCGGCGCCCCGGCTCGCGAACGCCCGGTCGATAATGGACACCATAGTCGACGCCACCAGCGCGTAGCCAAGCGCACCCGCCGTCTGCGTCAAGAACGAAGCGGCGTTCGCAGGCAGCCCCAGCCGCGCCGCGGACAGGACCACGAGCGGTACGAAATAAAGGACACCGTTCCAGCGCCCGATCACGCTCATCCGCAGCTGCTTCTGCCGGTGCCACAGATAGGAGTCCACCACGTACTGGCCAAACGCAATGACGATCAAGACGGGGAGGAGAGGTGTCACGAGCCCGGCCATTGCGGCGCCCGCCAGTGCCGCCGTGACGAACACGCAATCCGTGCCGTGGTCGAACAGCTGGCCCCCGGGGGAGGCTGTCCTCGTCACGCGCGCGACCCGTCCGTCCCCGTAGTCGGTCGCGATCGCCACAAGCAGCAGCGCGGTCAGCACCCTGGGGTCCACGAGCGCGGGTCGCGCGAAGGCCAGCGCGACCGGCGCGGCGAGGATCAGCCGTACAGCCGTGAGCGCATGTGCCACTACCGTCCAAACAGCTCACGCTGCGCGCGGGTCCAGAACGCGACCCCGATCAGCGCGTTGAACAAGATGAAGAAGTTGTGCTGCACCAGCCCAAACGCCGCCATTTGACCTTCGTTTTCGGGAAAGAGCACCACCCAGAAGGTAATCGCCGCCGCCCGCATGGGCGTTGGCACCGCTGCCGCAAAAAAGATGACCGGCAAGTACCCCAGGAGCGAGAGGAGCGACACCTCCACGCCGAACAGCCTCAACGCGAGTGTGTAGACGAGCACAGCCGCAAGCAGCGCCGGCGACCGCAACAGAAAGAACAACGCGTAGTGCTTGAGGGTGGCCATCTTGAAGGCGTGGACAATTCTCTGGTTTCGCCACTGCGTCGCGGGCAGGATCGTTCCCTGGAAATAGAGAATCCATACGACGAATACAGCGACACCGCCCAACGCGATGGCGGGAATGAGTCCAAAGGCCTCGGGGAGCGTATCGCTGCTCAGGACGAATCCGATGGTGGCCCAGGTGAGCAGATAGAAGACCTCGCAGAACATGATGAACAGCATCACCGAGCCCACTTCCCATCCGGGCACCTGGTCACGCTTGTTCAGGTAGAACGCCATCGCGCCCTTCCCGATCTGTTCGTTGAACACGGAGATGATGTACGCGCTCGCGCGAATCGGCAGGATGTCCCGGTAGCGGATTGGCTTCACGAACCAGGTGAGGGCCCGCGTCACGACCAACGTGTCCACGAGGAAGTAGAACGCGGAGTACGCCATCATCAGTCCAAGCCAGGGCAACCACCGCACGCTCGCAAACACCTGCATCATGTAGTCGACGAACGACAACCCCTCGCGCGCCGCGGCCCCGTTCAGACGCAGGTAGAGGTAGATGAAACACCCCACGGTGATCACCGGGAAGATGATGCGACCCAGCGTGCTCGAGCGACGAGAGGCGGCCGCGTCGCGTTCGGGTTCGGGTTCGGGTTCGGTCACGGGCGTCTCGTCTGTGCGGGCAGGAGTTTCGCGAGGGTCGCCGAGAGCGGCGTCAGGCTCACGCCGAGGTCGCTGTCCGCGTTCGTCTGCACGGTTTCCTCGGCGGTGATGACGTCGATCACCGTCGGCGTCATCCCGCCCCGTCGCACCCACCCGGCCATGGTGGCACCCAGCTTGGCAGTCCAGATCGGGATCGCGCCGATTGACACATTGTGGCCCATCAGCCGAGCGGTCGCGGTGATCAGGTCGCGATGGGTCGTCGGCTCCGGTCCGACGAGCTCGTGGACGGCCACGCCTGCCGCTTGCATCTGGCAGCAGTGCCGAATGGCGTGGCTCAAGTCGTCGACGTCCAGTGGACGCAGCGTATGGCGTCCCCCACCCAGCACACGCACCGATGCGCGCGACGCCGCGCCGACGAGTGACCGTGCTCCGGCAGTGCCGGGACCGAGCAGCAGCGGCGTACGGATGATGGTGGACGGCGTGCCGGAGCCCGTGACGAGCTGTTCGGCCATCCCCTTGGATCGGTAGTAACCATTACTGGAGGTGCTGTCCGCGCCCAGGGCGCTGATGATCACGATGTGATCCACGCCGGCGTCTCGACACGCCTCCACCACCGCCCGCGTCGCGTCCACGTTGGCCGTCTGGTAGCTGGAACGCCTACTCTCGATGAGAATACCGGCGAGATGCACCAGGCAGCTGACGCCGTCGAGCAGTGACGCCAGCGTGTCCGCGTCGCCATAGCGAATCACATGCGACGTGATCCTCTGATCGCGCGGTAGAGACGCTTCAGCCTCTCGTGTGCGAACCGCGGCGCGCACGTGAAGGTCGTCCTGGTCGGCAACGAAGCGCAGCAAGGCTTTCCCCACGCTGCTGTTGGCGCCGGTGATGGCGATGTACAAGGGACCGGGGTGATCGCCAGTCGGCGAAACGGCCATGTAGAATCATCCCACGGCACACCGCGCGCCGGATCCCATAGGACACGTGCAGGATCAGACCTATCATCGGCCCTCCCGCGACGAGGCACTTCGCTTCGCGCGTGACTCCGATCTCCCAGCGCTCATGGCGCGGGCGTCTGCGCTGAGAGACGCGGGGTTCGGAAACGCCGTGACGTACTCGAGGAAGGTCTTCGTCCCACTCACCCAACTGTGCCGCGACGTGTGTCACTACTGCACGTTCGCGCACCCGCCGAAGGCAGGCGAGCGCGCGTATCTGACGCTCGACGAGGTGATCGACGTGGCACGGCGGGGCGCCGCGGCCGGCTGCCGCGAGGCCCTCTTTACCCTCGGCGACAAACCGGAAGTGCGGTACGGCCAGGCTCGAGCGGAGCTCGACGCCCTCGGCTACGCGACGACAATCGACTATCTCCGTGCCGCCGCCCAGGCGGTGTTCGATGCGACCGGCCTCTTGCCGCATGCGAATCCCGGCGTCGTCACCCGCGATGAGCTCATCGCGCTCCGGGAGATCTGTCCGTCGCAGGGCTTGATGCTCGAAAGCGTGTCGCGACGCTTGCTCGAGCGTGGCGAGGTGCACTTCGCCTCGCCGGACAAAGATCCGGACGCGCGGCTTGGGACCATGCGGGCGGCAGGCGAGCTCCGCATCCCCTTCACGTCCGGCATCCTCATTGGCATCGGCGAAACGCGGCAAGAGCGGATCGAATCGCTGCTCGCACTGCGCGACCTCAACGACGCGCATGGGCATATTCAGGAGATCATCATTCAGAACTTCAGGGCCAAGGCGGACACCCTGATGGCCGGGGCTCCCGAACCCGAGCTGGATGATCTCCTCTGGACGATCGCGACCGCCCGGATCATTTGCGGCCCGCACATGGCGATCCAGGCCCCGCCCAACTTGAGCCCGGGGACGTTCGGCGCCCTGATCCGCGCCGGCATCAATGACTGGGGCGGGGTGTCGCCGGTGACGCCCGACCATGTGAATCCGGAGGCGCCATGGCCGCACCTGGACGTTCTCGCGAGGACGACTGAAGACGAGGGCAAGGTCCTCGTCGAACGGCTCACTGCGTATCCTCGCTACATCCGAGAGATGGACAGGTGGATTGCGGACGACCTCAGGCCAGCCGTGGTGCGAGGATCGGACGCCGAAGGTTTTGCACGCGCCGATACGTGGTCTCCGGGTGACGACGATGCGCGCCTGCCCGAGGCGTTGTTGCAGCGCATTCGCACCACCTCCGTTCCGAACCCCTCGGCGCGTATCGCCGACCTGTGTGCCAGGGCGAGTGACGGCACCGCGCTCGACGCGGGCGAGATCGCCGAGTTGTTCACGGCCAGAGGCGACGACCTTGTGACGGTCGCGAGGGCCGCCGACGCCCTGCGCCGCGAGGTCAATGGCAACGAGGTCACCTACGTCGTCAATCGCAACATCAACTACACGAACGTCTGCTATTTCCGGTGTCAGTTCTGTGCGTTTTCCAAGGGGAAACTGAGCGAGAACCTGCGCGGCGCTCCCTACGACCTCGACCTCGATGAGATCAGGCGCCGGAGCATCGAGGCCTGGGCGCGCGGTGGCACCGAGGTCTGCATGCAAGGAGGGATTCACCCCGACTATACCGGGGAGACGTATCTGGCGATTTGCCGGGCGGTGAAGTCGGCCGTGCCGCAGATGCACGTGCATGCGTTCTCGCCGCTGGAAGTCTGGCAAGGCGCAGAGACGCTCGGGCTGTCACTGCACGACTTCCTGACGCAGTTGAAGGCTGCGGGGCTCGGCACCTTGCCGGGCACGGCAGCCGAGATCCTCGATGACGAGGTCAGACGCGATCTGTGTCACGACAAACTCACGACCGATGAATGGCTCGAGGTGATGGAGACCGCGCATCACGTCGGGTTCAGAACCACCGCGACCATCATGTACGGCCACATCGATCGCCCGATTCACTGGGGCCGGCATCTGACGCGAATCAGGGGATTGCAAGAAAAGACGGGCGGGTTCACGGAATTCGTGCCGCTGCCGTTCGTGCACATGGAGGCGCCGATCTACCTGAAGGGCCGATCCCGCAAAGGCCCGACGTTCAGAGAATCGCTGCTAATGCATGCGGTCGCGCGACTGGCGTTGCATCCGGTGATTCCGAATATTCAGGCGTCGTGGGTCAAGATGGGGCCGCGGGGTGTGGCGGCGTGTCTGAACGCCGGCGTGAACGACCTCGGTGGCACCTTGATGAACGAAAGCATTACGAGAGCCGCCGGTGCGTCCTTCGGTCAGGAACTGCCGCCCGAGGACATGGAATCCGTCATCGCCGGCGTGAATCGCGTCCCGAAGCAGCGCTCAACGGCGTATGGCGAGCCGCCGGTCCAACAGGTTCACCGTTCCTTTGGCGCGGCCGCGCTCGCGCCGGTCGTCCAGACGCCGGTCTAAGGTTAGAGCGGTCTCGCCCCGGTTTCGTGGACCAGTGACCGTCTACTCGATCACGTTGATGAGCGCGTAAGTAATCGATTCCCCAGGCTCCACGACCACCTGGTGCCACACGCGTGCGGGCACGTGCAGCATGTCGCCGTCAGTGATCTGGAACTCCTGAGCGCCGCTGAGCCGTGGTCGCTGTTCCTCGGGGGGCAGACCGTCCTCCCAGTTCACCCGCTCGCCACCGACGAGCGCCGTTCCCGACCCGTTCAGGATGACGTAGATGTCCCACTTGGCGGCATGGATCTCGGGTTGCGTGTAGCCGGCGCGATGGATGATCTGGACGTCGTGATGCCGATGCTCCGCCCGTGGCAGCGCGGTCGTGAAGACGAACGGCGTGCCCCATATCCTGCTGCCGTCACGCAGGTCTCCCTCGAGCTCGGTCTGGAATTGGCTAAACGCCGCCGCATCCCAGTGGATGTATTCGGATGGACGGGGTTCGACGGGAACGTCGCCGAACGGATCCTGCGCCGCCACACTTGTGACGCCGAGGCCGACGAGACCGGTCAGAATGCAGAGAAACCGCATGGAACCACCTCCACTGGCCACGGGTCGCGCGCTCCCGCGCGGTCCAGAAAGTCACTAGCCACGTTCGCGGGGATCCAGTCGCACGAAGTACCGCGGCGGAAATCCGGTCAGAAATCGGGCTCCTCCGCAGAATCTGTGGGCGATTTAGCCTATCGGTGGGTGACTTCGTAGCGTCCCATGCGCTGCAATCGCATCAAATCACGCCAGAAACTGTCCCAGAACGGTACAGTTTCTTAGGAGATGGGATGCCCTGTGGAAGCTCGTGGAAAACGCGCAGCGTTTTCCACGGCGCGGTGGGCGCGGGTTGTGCGTCCACGGCGCCGACAGCTTCCATAGGGTCCGGGCGACACCATGAGCAACGCATCCCGCCTCGACCCTGAGACAATGGTGGTTGCGAAACGACACCACTGTGCTCGGAGGCGAATAGCGGGATGCAGATCAAGACTATCCTGAATCGGATTCAGAAGTATCGCGGCTTCGTGTATGGGCCCATGCGGCTGCACGGGCAGGGGACGACGCTCCGGCTCGAGGTCGACATCTACCCGCACCTGCGCAACGGCCCCCGGTGTGCTGGCTGCGGGCGCCGCGGCCCTCAGTACGACACGCTCGCCCCGCGGTGGTTCGAGTTCGTGCCGCTCTGGGGCCTCCGCGTCTTCTTCCTGTATCGCATGCGCCGGGTCGACTGCGCGACCTGCGGCCACGTGCGGGTCGAGCAGGTGCCGTGGGCGGAGGGGAAGCACCAGCTGACGACGACCTACGCGTGGTTCCTAGCGCGGTGGGCGAAGCGCCTGAGCTGGCGCGAGGTCGCGACGACCTTTCGGACCAGCTGGGAGAGCGTCTACCGGGCCGTGGCGCTGGCCGTCGACTGGGGCCGGGCGCACCAGGATCTGACGGGGATTGAGGCCGTGGGCGTCGACGAGATCCAGTGGCAGCATGGGCACCGCTACCTGACCCTCGTCTACCAGATCGACCCCGGGCAGACGCGGCTCCTGTGGATCGGCCAGGCGCGCCGCGTCAAGACGGTGCTGCGGTTCTTCCGCTGGTTCGGCGCGGCGCGGACGCAGGCGCTGCAGTTCGTCTGTAGCGACATGTGGAAGCCGTATCTCAAGGTGGTCGCCAAGAAAGCCGGCCACGCCTTACACATCCTCGACCGATTTCACATCGCGCGCAACATGAACACAGCGATCGACACCGTGCGGCGCGAAGAGGTCCGCGCGTTGAAGCACAAGGGCCGTCCGGCGTGGCTGACCAAGGCCCGGTGGCTGTTGCTGCGGCGCCGCGACCATCGGACGACGGCGGACCGGAGCCGCCTCCGGGATCTCGTCCGCCTCAACCTGAAAGCGGTGCGCAGCATGTTGCTGCGCGAAGACTTCGCGCCGTTCTGGAGGTATCGATCGGCCCACTGGGCGGGCCTGTTCTTGGACCGGTGGTGTATCCAGGTGATGCGGTCGCGCATCGACCCGATGAAGAAGGTCGCGCGCTCACTGCGCGCGCACCGCGCCTTCTTGTTGAACTGGTGCAAGGCCTGCGGGCAGATTTCAGTCGGCGCGGTCGAAGGATTGAACAACAAGGCCAAACTCACCACCAAAAGGGCCTATGGCTTTCGGACCTATCGATGTCTCGAAATCGCCCTATACCACACGCTGGGGCACTTGCCGGAGCCAGAAAGCGCCCACAGATTCTGCTGAAGAGCCAGAAATCGAAACACGATGCCGAGACCGTGTTCGCCGTTGACGCGATCGTGCTCGGCCCCGGTCACGGGAACCGCGCGGTAGTCCCCCTTCTCACCGTTCACCGTCGCCTGCACGTTCGGATTGTCGAGGGCGCGACGGTACGACGAGCGCGATCGCGATTCGTTTCGCCGCTTTCACGGGACTCCCCGGAGGCGACGCTCGCCGACCCGCGGGCCTCTACCGTCGGGGGTGTGTCCGGGCGGACGGCGTGGTCGAAACGGGGCCGCGCGCGCCAGAGTGCCACCATCGGCACCGCGAAGACGGCCGCGGCGATGAGACCCGCACGCCAACCGCCGGCCTGCTCGTTGACGATGTTGAAGACGAACATCGCGATCACGACCTGCGCGGTGTACAGGGCCGCCCATGGCCACATCCAGGACTTCATCTTCCAGAATCCGTACGCCCCTGCGCCGTAGATGAGCCAATGGAGTGGTTCGGTCGCCTTGGCCCACCAGCCGGTCAGCGCGAACCCGAACCAGATCTCGTCATCGACGGCCACCGGCTTCGCGAACAGATCGAACGGGAGGTAGACGAACGTCATGAACACGCAGAAGTAGAAGATGAGGTTCATCCACCAGGGCCGCTTCGACCAGTCGGTCCTCAATGCTCCGACGAATCCAGTCATGGCTTCAGGGTCCGACGCGGCGTCCGGCGCCCACGGGATCGTCGTAAGCGTACTGCGCCGGAGACGCGCCGTGCTAGCGCGCCAACGGCGGTTTACCAATGACCCGTGCGCGGCCCTAGTTGGAAGTGCCGAGCGCGTCGAACAGGGCGCGGGCGGCCGGCGTGTTGACCAGATCGAATGTGGGGTGGCCGTCCACCGCGCGTGCGGCCAGCGACCGCGCGCCGGCGTCGTCACCCGACGCGTGTCGGATCGCCGCCGCGTGATAGAGGACGCGCCGATCCCGGGGTGTGTCCGATTTCATGAAGGGCCGTGTCGTAGCCGTACGTCCAGCCATACAGCTGCCAGCCAAAGTTCATCGTACGCTTGTGGGTCGGTTCCTCGAGCAGTCGCCGTCCCACCCACGACCATGACCCGTCGCCTTGCATGATCCGACTCGGACCTCGGCGTCTTCGCGGTCGTCGACTTCCGTGACCTCCAACCCGATGCCCAGGTCTTTCCATTCCTGGAACGCGTCACGCACGACCTGCTCCTCACGATTGGCGCCAACCCAGCTTCGCCATTCCTGGCTTCCGTCCTCGAACGCGAACAGCGTGGCGGGTGTTGTCAGGGATGAGCCACGCACACGTCCGCGGGACGGCAGCCGAGATTCGCTTCGGTGTCTGCCGCCGCGTGGGACGTGCTCGGGGTCAGGTGGTGTTACCGGCCTGGCACCATGACGTGAGCGGCCGACGTGCCCGAATCCATGAGCCACATCACCGTGGCGCTGGGCATCTCAGGGATACCGAGCGAGCTACCCGTCGCGCCAGGGACCGCGATCGTGATGTGGGTGCCGGCGCTCGCCGCGTCGTTCCCGTTCATCGTGTGCCAGACCGAACCGAACACTGGGGCGATCCGGGTTCCGTTCGTCTCCATGGCGTCCAGGAGCTTCTGCCCGGAGGCCCGATCCCCGCCGTCCGCATACGCCTTGAGGGTCTGCTCGACGCGGTCGAGGTTGCCTTCAGCGCTGCACTGCACGGCGAAGGAGGGGGTGCCTGGGTTGGCGGAGCGGTCATAGCAGACCATCTCGTTGGAGCTTTCCTTCAGGACCATCCGTCTCCCGCTGGCGTCCCAGGACACGACGCCCGCTTCGGCCTTCGCCCGGTTCGGCGCGGCCATGAGGGCGCGGTCGATGGCGGCCTGGTTTTGTGCGAATCCGGTGGTGGTGACCGCCAGCAGGGCGGCGACGACGACTGTGATGCGGGCCATGTTTCGATCTCCTTCACTTGCGGCACGGGGCCGCCGACAGGTCGATTGTCAGTATATGTCGAGTCCGAAGATGTCGAGTCCGAAGGTGTCGGTGGGCGAAGACCCGGACTGCGGCGCTATAATCCGGCCCTTCTCCCATGACCCTGGACGCGGACACCTCACTCGGCCCCTTGTACGAGATCCGCTCCCAGCTGGGCCGGGGTGGCAGGGGTCGTGTACCTCGCGGAGGATCCCCGCCTCGACCGACAGGTCGCCATAAAGGTGCTCCCGCCCGACATGACCCGCGACACCACCGCCAAGCAACGATTCCTCATCGGCTCGCAGGTCGGGCAAGGGCTCGCGTAGGCACATCGCGCGGGCATCGTGCATAGGGACGTCAAGCCTGCCAGCAACCGTCGGCCTCGGGTCGTCGGGACGACAGGACGTGGGTGCCGCGTTGTTAGGCCTCTTTGCGGGGCTCGGAGAATACGACAGAGCGACGGAGTGCTTCGAGCAGGCATGTGAGGAACGGGACACCAACGTGGCCTACCTCCACCTCGAGCTTCTGCTTGATCCACTGCGCGCACACCCCCGCTTCCAAGCCCTCCTGCGCCGCATGAACTTCCCCGAGACGGCGGACGACCGCTGACCCGACCGCCGCGCTGGCCCCCTGTCTGCTCAGACACACCGCTCGTCTGTCCACTCTCTGGATGCCACCGGCGCCTCCATGAGCTGCTCCGCGATGAGCTCGAACGAGCGCAACCGGGCGGCATGGTCGTAGATGTGACCGGTCAGGATCACTTCATCGACACCGGTGCGTCCGACGAACGCCTCGACCTCGTCGCGCACCATGTCCGGAGTCCCAACCGCCGAGCACGACTGCGCCTGCTCGAGCAGCTGACGGTCCGCGGGGGCCAACTGCTCGTCGAACCCCTCGACCGGCGGTGGCAGCTGCGCCGGCATGCCGCGGCGAAGGCGTAGCAAAGACTGCTGGGCCGAGGTCAGCAGCAGACGTGCCTCGGCGCCCGTATCGGCGGCGAATACGTTGAAGCCAGCCAGCGTATACGGCTGGGACAGCTGCTCGGATGGCTCGAAGCGGTCGCGATAGATGTCGAGTGCCTGCATGAGCGCGGCCGGCGCGAAGTGCGAGGCGAACCCATAGGGCAGGCCGAGCGCGGCGGCCAGCTGCGCACCGAACAGACTCGACCCGAGAATCCAGATCGGCACGTCGAGGCCCGCCCCGGGGACCGCCTGCACACGCTGCCCTGGCTGGGGCGTTTTGAAATAGTGCTGCAGCTCCACCACGTCACGTGGAAACGCGGTGACGTCACCGTCGAGGTTCCGCCGGAGCGCTTGCGCGGTACGCCCGTCGGTCCCGGGCGCCCGCCCGAGGCCGAGATCGATCCGCCCCGGAAACAGCGTCGCGAGCGTCCCGAACTGCTCGGCGATGACGAGCGGCGCGTGGTTCGGTAGCATGATGCCGCCGGCTCCCACCCGGATGGTCGAGGTCGCGGCGGCGATCTGCGCAATGACGATCGACGTCGCGGCGCTGGCGATGCCCGGCATGTTATGGTGCTCGGCCACCCAGAAGCGCCGATAGCCCCACCGTTCAGCGTGCCGGGCCAGATCGACGCTGTTGCGAAGCGCCACCGCGGCGTCGCCACCCTCTGGAATCGGCGTGAGGTCGAGAATTGAGAAGACCGCCATGCGTATGTCCGAGTGTGTCACACGCGAGGCACGCCTCCCACCGGATGTCGAGACCTACGGTCGATGGATGCGCTCATTCCATGCATACTCATGCATACCTCACGTGACACCTTGTGCAATGAACATTCCCTTCGACAACACCTACGCCCGGCTCCCTGATCGTTTCTTCGCCAAACAGGAACCCGCCCGTGTTCCGGAACCGAAGCTCGTCCGTCTCAACCTCGAACTGGCGGAAAAACTCTCGATCGACACCGACTGGCTCGAATCGGCCAGCGGCGTCGCGATGCTCGCTGGCAACTCGATTCCCGAGGGCGCCGAGCCGATTGCGCAGGCCTACGCGGGCCACCAGTTCGGTGGGTTCTCGTCAGAACTCGGCGACGGCCGCGCCATCCTGCTCGGCGAAGTCATCGACACCGACGGCGCACGTCACGATGTTCAGTTGAAAGGCTCGGGGCGCACCCCGTTCTCGCGCGGCGGCGACGGCAGATCTGCGCTCGGCCCGGTCCTCCGCGAATACGTCGTCAGTGAAGCCATGGCCGCGCTTGGGGTTCCCACGACCCGGGCGCTCGCCGCTGTCACGACCGGCGAACGCGTGGTGCGCCAGGAAGGGCCGCTTCTCGGCGCTGTGTTCACCCGCGTTGCTGCAAGTCACATCCGCGTCGGGACGTTTCAGTATTTTCTGGCTCGCCGCGATATAGATGCGCTGCGACTGCTCGCCGAGCATGCCATCGCCCGGCACTACTCGGACGCCGCCGGAGCGACAGATTCCTGCGCGGCGTTGTTAACGTCGGTCGCGGATGCCCAGGCAGATCTGATCGCCCACTGGATGTCTCTGGGCTTCATCCACGGCGTGATGAACACCGACAACACCGCCATTTCTGGCGAGACGCTCGACTATGGACCTTGCGCGTTCATGGACGCCTTCCACTCGAAGTGCGTCTTCAGTTCCATCGATTCGGCTGGGCGCTATGCCTGGGGCAACCAACCCGAGATTGGACTCTGGAACCTCGCCCGTTTCGCGGAAACGCTGCTGCCATTGTTGTCTGAGGATCCTCGAAGAGCGACCGAGATCGCCGAAGCCGCGCTCTCTGGATATCCCGAGCGCTTCGACGACGAATACATCGCCCGTTTTCGCGCCAAGCTCGGCCTTCCACCGGAGGCGTCAGCCGAGATCATTACGGAGTGTCTCGATTTGCTCGGCGCCCACGAGGTTGATTTCACCCTCTTTTTCCGTCGCCTCACCCGTATCGCCGGCGGAGAAGATTCCGAAACGCTGGCAGCGATGTTTTCCGGCAGCAGGCCTTTTGAAACGTGGTTCGCCAAGTGGCGTGGCGAAGCCGACCCCGTCAAGCGCCTCGCCGACATGCGCGCGGCCAACCCGATCCGAATCCCGCGCAATCACCGCGTCGAGCAGGCTATCCAGAGCGCCTATGGTGGCGACTTCGCCCCGTTCCACCGACTCGTCAACGCGCTCGCCGCGCCCTACGCCGACCAAGTCGAGTTCGCTGATCTCGAAACGCCCCCGCGGCCAGAAGAAATCGTCCGCGAGACGTTCTGCGGCACCTGAGATCGCCGGCCGATCCCTATACGAGGAGACACGATGGAACGCCTAGACGAACGGAAGCATGGGCTCGACATCTGGCGGCCCGATGTCGAGGCGTACGTCCAAACCCAGAAGGACTGGGCTGCTTCTCTCGACACGCGTTGGTCAAAGCCACCACGGTCCGGTCCCTAAAAGTGCGCGTCACATGAGTCGCCCGAATCACTGGCGACTGGCGCTCATCGGTGAATCGGTCGCGCCCGGCGATGCCAATCGGGCCCGCTGGTTCTTGCTGGGAGCGGTGCTGGTCACCGGAGTGCTCTACACCATTCCGCTCGGTTGGTACATCGCCTACCCGTTGGTGCTCCTGTCGACCTACGTCCACGAAATCTCTCACGGTTTGGCCGCTGCGCTGGCCGGAGGACAGTTCGACTCCTTGGTGATCCACGCCGATGGATCCGGGCTGGCGACCATTTCCGGCAACAGCGGTCGGTTCGCTTTCGCGTTTGTGGCCGGCGCGGGACTGGTGGGGCCGGCGGCCGGGGGCGCCGCCTTTCTCATGCTGGCCTCCCGACCGAAGCTGGCCCGCGTGGGTTTGGGCGTGTTTGCGTTGCTTAGCGTCGTCGCCCTGATCTGGATCGTACGCAACATCTTTTGGTTGGTTCTTCGTAGGCGTGTTGACCGTCGGCTGCGGCGCGGCCGCGTGGCGCGGGACCGCACAGATCGCCCAGGCGGTGGTTGCGTTCCTCGGGGTGCAGTTGGCGCTCAGCGTGTTCTCGCGAGCCGACTATCTCTTCACGGAGGTGGCAACCACCGGCAGCGGCAGCCATCCGTCGGATGTCGCGAACATGGCCGAGGCGCTGTGGTTGCCATATTGGTTGGTTCCTCACACAAATGTGTGCACGATTCAGCCCCCAGCAGGTCAGCCACGCCGTGGAAAGAGGCTGCGGATGTGTTCGTGCCCGCGAATCAGCGGTGAAGTCGTCTATCGCTCAGTCGACGGCCGCCTGCGCGGGCCCCGCTTTTGGTGGGGGGCCTGCTCGACGGCAGCCGGTCCCACCTCAAGGTGCTGAGGCGCTGGCATTTACAGGGCGACGAACCATGAACACTCGTGGAACGCGGCCTGGACTTTCGCCGACGTTTTACCGCTGGGCCGAACCCTCGCTGACTGTTCAGCCCCTTGGCACTGGCAGGCCCCTCGCGATTTCCGCGCTCCCAAAGGTCGAGCCGAAGTCGATGAGCTGGTGCGTGACGTAGTGACGTTCACCGTCCTCCACCCAGGTATCGAGCGTGTTGTGCGCCCTTACGTCATCGTGGTTCAACCAGGCGGCAAAGAGCCGGAGGCCGCGTAGCTCGCGACGGTTCTCGTGCGGGATGATGTCGTTCGGATCATCACTGCGGGTGCCGTGGTACCGAAAGGGACCGATCGGTTCTCCGTCGAGGTACTTGCTGGCGGTCACGCGAATTCGGCCGTCGTCCAATCGAGGCATCCGGGCGAGCATCCGCCGGAGCCGATGCTCGGTGAGCCGGCGCGCGTGGCCGAATTCGTCCTGGATGCTGGCGTCGGGGGCGATCGCGAGCGTTTCGGGGTGGACGTCGACGATGTAGTTCTCTGGCACGTTGTAGCCAAAGGCGTAGAACAGCTTGGTCGCAATCACCTCGGCCGCCGAGCTCAACTCGGGCAGGCCAACGGGGTCGAGCTTGACGACATACCGGACACCCTGGGCATCGACGATCTCGAAGCCGGGCGTCAGACCACCCACCTTCCCGCCGACGATGGTCCAGATCGACCGCGGGTCGGGTCCACCGTCCCGATTGGGTCCGCGGGTCGGGTCCACCGTCCCGATTGGGTCCGCGGGTCAGCGCATCGAGGCTCATCTGACGTGCCCCGTGCCGATTGGTGAACCAGGTGCTATTGGGCACCTGGTCGAGCGTGTTCACGTTCTCGGCTTCGCCCCATACCGGTGATCCCGGCTGACCAAAGGTGAGACGCAGCCGGTCGTAGAGGTCGCTCAGCTCGATCAGCGCCGGTCGACGCGGCGTATCGAGCCGGTCGTTGTCGTATCGGACCGGGTCGTCCGCGTAGAACTTCCGCTCGTCCGCCTGCACGGCCGTCACGGCGAGCACGAGCGCGAGCACCGTCGTCGTTCTCCATGACCGCATGACATGACCCTCCTGTCTCGTTCGTCCTGCCGGCCCGCTAGAAGCTGGGGCCCGCGCCAATGTGGAGCTTGATGCCTTCCGTGCTCCGCGCGATATCGATCCGGACGACGAAGTCGCCCGGCGCGTGCGCGCGCACGCCAAAGCCGTATCCCGACCTCAGATCCGTGAAGTCGAAGTCGGACGCGTCCGAGAACACTTTGCCGGCGTCGTAGAACAGCGAGAAGTCGACGTAGGTCCAGACCTCCCAGCGATACTCCACGTTCATGAGCAGGTTTCGGGTGTCGCGAAAGCGGTACTCACGAAAGCCCCGCAACGAGCCGGAGCCCCCGAGCGTCTCCATCAGGTAGAACGGCACCTGGTGTCCGGACTTGGTGGTCGAATGTGACGTCCGGAACCGAACCGCCAGCATCCGATTGCGGTGCCCCAGCGGGAGGTAGCCGTGCACATCGGCGATCAGGCGGTCAAAATCGAACGGGTCGCCATCTCGGTTCTCGAAGTGTTGCGCGTCGACGCGTGCCTGCACACCGGCGGCCGGCCATCCGCGATCCCTCAGGTCCAGTTCGACGTGGCCGCCATAGAGCCCGTAGTCAGTCTCGAACCCGAACCCGGGCACACCGGCGGGGTCGAATCGCCGATTCAGCGGCGTCCGACGAGTCCCGGGCGACGCGTCGGCGCGCAGCCAGCCGCCGTGGGCACCGACGGTCAGCGAGCGGGACAGGCTCGCCGTCACGCCCGCCGTGATCGTTCGATCTTCGAGCCGGTAGGTTGCGCCATCCCCGGAGCTCGACCCGGGCCCCAGCCCGAAGAAGTTGAGCGCCTTGAGGTCGCGGACCTCGGTGCTGACGTAGCCCCGCACGGGCAGATCGCTGGGGGAAGCTCCTCGGCGACACCGCGGCCGTAACCGCGCTCCTCGACCGGCTCCTCCACCACGCGCATGTACTCAAGTGCGGCCCGCGCAGCTGGCGGACCAAGCTGCACACCGACTTGCGATCCACGGAGGGCCTGCGGTAGAACTCAGTCCGCCTCGCTCGCTACGTGCGTGGTGGCCGGTTTTGAAGTGTCGATCGATGGCCGGTTTTGAGGTGTCCACCGAGGCCCTCACGGCCGTGCGAGCCTCCCACCACCAAGCGGGCGTTCGAGTTCCTGGTGTTGACGGTGGCGCGGTCCGGCGAGGTGCGGCTGGCGACGTGGGACGAGATGGACCTGGCCGCGGGCGTGTGGATCATCCCCGCCGCGCGCATGAAGGCGAAGCGGGAGCACCGGATCCCGCTCTCTGGGCGGGCGCTCGCGATCTTGCTCGACGCCCGGAGACTGAGCGATGGCACCGGTCTGGTGTTCCGCAGTCCACGCGGGAAGCCGCTCTCTGACATGACGCTGTCGAAATTGATCAAAGAACTCGGCATCGCCGCCGTGCCGCATGGGTTCCGGTCGAGCTTCCGGGACTGGGCGGCGGAACAGACGAACACCCCCCGCGAGGTGGTTGAGGCCGCGCTCGCTCATACAGTCCGCAACTCCACAGAGGCGGCCTACGCGCGCAGTGACCTCTTCGAGCGTCGGCGCCGCCTGATGGACGACTGGGCGGCCTACCTCGACGGCGAGCGGGCAGGTGATCCCGATGCGCAAGTGACGCGTCGTCGTCCCGCCGCTACGGATGCCCGCTTCGCGGGTGCCGAAGCGTCGCGCCGGCCCGCAACCGTTCAGCCGCGGACGGTCCCGCCGCCTGAGAGGTTGAGCCGTCGCCCGACTCAAGCGGATCGCTGTTAGCCGTCGTCTTCGGTTGCGATGCCGATTAGACGAGGTTCCACCGCGATTTCGCGCCACGATTCACCCGACAGGATCCATGTGCCGGCAACGCGGACTGGATTCTCAATCGGAAGCACCTGGAAGCGACCGTCCTCCGTTCGCTCCACGACGTACAGGTACCAAGCGCTATCAGGCGTCCGGCCATCCAGCGTCTCGAATGCTTTGTGCACTTGTGCACGGCTCAGTTCCACGACCTCGTCTTGCGCCCAAGGACAGCCCTTACCCTTTACCTCTATCAGGCGTTTCGTCCCTGTTTTGGGATCGATGCTGCGTAGATCCCAACCTGTCTGACTCGGATCCCCGATTTCTGGGTTGCGGCCGCTCGCCCGCTCGTACCTGGCGGCAATCTCTCGATACACCTCGTCCCCGAGCGACCCATCGCCACGCAGGCCGCCCTCGTTCTCGCGCTTGTCTGTTTCCTCGTCGTCGCCATCTGGGACGATTTCCCCCTTCAGGGCGCTCCTCAACGCCTTCGCGATCGCGTTCTGCCGGGCGAGAGCCCTGTGTCGGGTATATGAACTGCTCGATGATTGCGGCTCCACAGAATCATCGTCGGCTAGCGTACGGGATCGCGCGTCGGTTTCCGATTTGTCGGGCGGTGGATCGACCTCGCGATGTCTGGCGCCTTCCGAGCGGGTCTCTTGCGGTGTGGACGGCTCCGTGACCTGACGCTTCTCTGCCACGGCCTCAGCAGCGTCCGGTGTCCGTGATGGATCGTCTTCCGCTTCGGTGGTCTTCTCATCCTCCTCATTGGGTGAATCGGGCTGGACTGACGGCGTTTGAACGAAGTTGGGAGCGAAGGATCGCCTGAACTTGTCGGCGGCGAGGTGGAATTCCTCGTCGGCGTCGATCGCCGTCAGCATCCCGGTCAGGTCGGCTGCAAGCTCGCCGCGCTGACGAAAGCCAAGATGCCTCAGGAGCTCTTTGGCCGCATCCGCTCCAAACCGGAGCGGCGAACCTGCGACCGTCAGGACATTCTGGTGCAGGCGCGCATTCACCGGCACATACTCGGCCGGGCCGCCTGCGGAGCTGACTTTCAGTACAAGGTCCCCACTTTGGCGTAGTGCCAACTCCGAAATAGCACCTGCCTCGCCATCCGCTTTCTCGCCGTGGCCGCGGACCGACCGGAGAAGCCTGCAGATGAGATCGAATCGTTGAATCCAGTCGCTGGCGGCAGACTCGCCACCTTGACCGGACCAGT
Organism: Vicinamibacterales bacterium; assembly: GCA_965197395.1. Taxonomy (GTDB): domain Bacteria; phylum Acidobacteriota; class Vicinamibacteria; order Vicinamibacterales; family UBA8438; genus CAZYFH01. The sequence continues at coordinate 1,421,045 of OZ240205.1, forward strand.
CCATCGTGACAGCCGACGACAATAGCGGCAGGTCAAGGGCGTCCGCAGTTCGGTGTTGATCAGCCAACGAGTTGCCGAGATGTCCGGCCGTGACGGTTCGCAAGTTGACTGTTTCGGAGATGAACCGCCGATCATCCACGTCATCGAAGTAGATGTTCTCGGCGTTCGCCAGGACGACCCACTCCCGATCCGCGAAGACCGCTGCCTCCGGCACGCTGGCCTTCCATCGGCTGCGCAACGACGAGTCATCAGCGCAATCCTCCAGGCAATATGCGTATGCGAGCGGGAGCACATTGCGTACGTCATTCGCCAATCCAGCGGGCGGCTGGCGGGCACGTTGCCATACCTCGCGTAAGTAGTCCAGGGCTTGCTCTCCCGTGGTCGTTTCGGGGATCTCGTAGGGAAAGTCGTCGTGTTCCAGTTCCTCAATCAATTGCGAGTGGAAGCGGGCGAGAGGGACGATCCGGTCGCCGAGCGCGCCTCGAAACCGGCCCCCGCCGACGCTCTGAACGATGCGATCGAGCGGAACACGCCTGTCGTCGTCAGACGGAACCTGGAGTTGCAGCACCGCCTGCTTGAAACGACGTGTGTCCTCATCCGTGAGAATCTGGTCCCGAATCTCTCGAAGAAGTGCTGCAAGATCTTCCGCTGGAAGTTGCGAGCCCGTCGTCACGAGCCGCCGGAGCGGTGTCGCCGCGGGGATTCCTACGCCAAACCTCAGGCCTTCTTGCTCCAGCACAGACAGCAGGGCGTCTGACAGTGCTGCGGCCGGCGCGCCTTCTCGCGCCGGATCACGTCGCGCAAGTACCTCTCGGGGTCGTTTGAGTGAGCCGTCGTGGCAGGGCACCCAGGCGAGATTGGACAACTTGCGCACCCAGACGCTTGAGAGCCGGCCCTGGCGGTGAGAATCGCCGTAGTAGGAGTACCGAACTGTCCTTCGGCCCTTGCCTCCCAGTACACTAAAACTGTCATCAAGCCAAGCGCTGAGCGCCTTTCGGTGTTCTTCGGACGCATCTGGATCCGGAAGAGTCGGCTCAATGTCGAAGTCCCGCAGCGTGTAGCCAGCGACGTTCGACCAGCTGATGTCCCCAACATCTACACCCAGGAACTCCGCCACCGCCTCCTTTGCTCCTTGAGCAGCGTGGTCATCGACGGCTCGCACCTCGACTGCGCCCTTGACGCCAGCCTGCTCGAAGAACGTACGCCATTCATGCGGATCCGCTGTTGCGGCATCCTTCAGATACGCAGCGGATATGGCCGGCCGGCCCGGAAACAGAAGGCGCCGATTGTGGTCCCGCACGTACGGCTCCGACAGCAGCGCGCGACTAACGGGCATACCGAGCCGGCCCACGTCCGACTCGACGAGTACACGCAGCAGCAGATCGCGTCGGTTCCGACGGAGTGCCCATCGCCCGAGAGGGACCAGTACGGACCAGTCCGGTGCTTCCGAGGCCTCCAGCGCGCTTACCGCATCCTCCGCAAGTTTGCGAAGACTGATCCCGCGGGCGTGCGCCTCGATCCAGTTCCACGCTCTCGACAAATGTCCGTGCTGTCCACGATCTCGCTCCCTGCCGGCCCCTTGTCGGAGCACCTGGATCCACCCCTCCGCCAGGTAATCGACCTTCTCAATGAACGGATGCATGAACAGGCGCACCTCGATGCCACCGGTCTCGCGATCGGACGGAAGCCGGTCTCTGAAGAACACCGATTCATCGACCGACCGCCACGTGCCGTCCAACGCTCTGACGCACGGGAGCCCAGCTGTTGCCCAACCAGTCTCGGAGGCCAACTTGGACACGGCTGCCCACAGATGGAACAATAGGTCTCGGCGCACCGTCTCCTCGCCGTCGAGCGTCTTCCACCATCGTTCGAGACCGTTGCCCCAGATGCGCTCCAGTTGCCTCTGCGACATCTCGGCGAGAAGTCCAGCAGAGTTCATCAGTTCACGACCGCCTGATCCCAAAACGCGACGCACGAGCACGCACCCGTTCAGGAGTGCGGCCGGTGTCAGGGACGGCTGCTGCTCGAATGCCGTCGCGAGCGGGGCTGGCGGGACGATTACGTCACGCGGCGCAGCAAACGACAACGTGTCGCTGCCATCGGTCCAAACCGGAACCACTGGTGTGTCCTGGAGCAGATCCCTCAGTTTCGACAGCCAGCGGTCCTCGGCGAGTATCGCGTCAAGCCTGCCCGACCCCTGTGATGGCGACGCCAGCGCCGCGAAAGCCCGACCGGCCGCTTCTGGATCCGAGCACGTTCGAGCAACCCAAACGAGGAAGCTGGCCAGCACGTCCGCGATGCGGTCAGCGATGTCGCGTTGCCAAGGGTCGTCTTCTATTTCCCTCAACCCAGTACGCGAGATGCTCAACAGCCAGTCAGCGTTGATGTGGAGACCGAATGCCAGCGTGACCTCGGTCGGGAGTGTGGCGTAGAGGTGACCTCTCGTCGGCGGATTCGGTACTCCTTGGTCGTCCAATGGCATTACGCCGAGCACCCGCCGCGGGCGGGCCGCCGCGGCATAGACCTCCTCACGTTCTTCTTCGGGAAGTTCATCGGGACGGATCTGCCGATGCTCCAGCAAACGGGCGATTGCTGCCGCCGAAGGTTGGAACTTTGCAGAAAAGAGCTGCCACCGCCATATGTCGTCGTCCGAACGGGCACTCGCCGTGCAGCTGCCGTCTTGCCGCACGTCGTCGATGCCCAGATCCCAGACGGAGCCGTCAACATTGAGACGCTTCAGTTTCGACTCGGTCAGAATCGCGAGGAGCGTGGGATCGTCGGGGAGGAGCCGATCCAAGTCGGATCGAAGAGCCGCGCTTTGGTCGAGACGGTTACTGAACTCGAACCGCGTAGTGAAATCACGGTTAGGTTCAGGAATGCGTTCATCCCAGATTGGTAGGACGGCGCCTAGTGGATCCGTCTGCACGTCGCCGTACCGACTGCCGGTGATCTCGCGCATTCTGTACCGGAACGTCCATCCCCACCCGGAGATCCGAGCTTCCCGGAAACGTCCGAAGACGCTCTTGAAACCGATGCCCATGAAACCCACAGTGGTGGCGCCCTTGGTGGACCGAAAGAGCTTCGAGAGGCCCTCGACCTCCGGCTCTCCTATCGCGCTCTGACCGTCGTGCTGGAAGATCAAGCGGTCTCCATCGTCCGAGCACCGGAACTCGATGGATCGGGCACCAGCATCCAGCGCGTTCTGTACAAGTTCGAAGACGTAGATCCATCGATGTTCAAAGGTCAACTCGAACAGGCGCAGCATGTTGCGGCCATCGGGCGTGTCGTAGAACTCCTGATTGCGACTCGCTAATGACTCGACGAACCTCTGTCGTCTGGTTGCCGTCAATTGCGCGCTCCGACATTCCTTCGTTCCTGGCCCTTGGGGTCAAGAACGAACAGATCCGTATCTCGATGCGCTCCGGCGGGCTCCGTTTGGCCTTGCGTATCCATGGCTTGCTGTACCTATTGCCTGAGTCACCCCTGCGATCATTCTATGTGGTGGACCCAAGATCTGGCCCGCCGGCTAAGTTAAGGTCGTGAGCCCACGGACGAGGAAGTCCGACGATGGCGACACGACGACAACACAGCGCGGCGTTCAAGGCGAAGGTGGCCGTGGCGGCCCTGCGGGGCGACCGGACCTTGAGCGAGCTGGTCGACCGCTGAGCGCCGTGCAGCGGCCGATGTGACCCATCCGGATCTTAGCGTCACGCGCCAATGTGCTCTGCTGGGAATCTCCCGCTCGTCGTTCTACTACCGCCCGCTGCCGGTCAGCGCGACCGAGTTGGCACTGATGCACGCCCTCGACGAGGTGTACACGGCGACGCCGTTCTACAGGTCGCGCGGCGGCTGCAGGTAAGAGGTGGACCCCATCGGTTGGACAGCTGATCGACGCTGCTAAGTGGAATCTTCTGCACTACATTTCCGTCAAGGCAGAGGAGCAGAAGATGACCAAGAGGAAACGACGCAATCATTCGGCGAGCTTCAAGGCGAAGGTAGCGGTGGCAGCCGTGCGAGGGGACCGAACCCTGGCCGAGCTCGCCGAGCACTTCGACGTTCACCCCAATCAGATCCAGGACTGGAAGAAGAAGCTGGTGGCTAATGCCGAGACGCTCTTCGGTAACGGTGGCAGCAGCGCCGGAGCCGAGAACGCGGAGCGCAAGACCCAGAAACTCCACGCCATGATCGGCCAGCTGACGATGGAGAAGGATTTTTGGTTCCTCTCAGGGATCGGTGCAGCTTTGGCCGGTTCCATGGCTAATAAGTCAAGCATTGTCATCGACTTACGTGGCTGGAGAACACCGTCTGTATCTGGAGAGGAACTGCAGGCTCTCGGAAAGTCCGGCCCACGGTACACGGCGGAAATCGCGAGGGGCCTGCCAGTGCCAAGGGGCTGAACAGTCAGCGAGGGTTCGGCCCAGCGGTAAAACGTCGGCGAAAGTCCAGGCCGCGTTCCACGAGTGTTCATGGTTCGTCGCCCTGTAAATGCCAGCGCCTCAGCACCTTGAGGTGGGACCGGCTGCCGTCGAGCAGGCCCCCCACCAAAAGCGGGGCCCGCGCAGGCGGCCGTCGACTGAGCGATAGACGACTTCACCGCTGATTCGCGGGCACGAACACATCCGCAGCCTCTTTCCACGGCGTGGCTGACCTGCTGGGGGCTGAATCGTGCACACATTTGTGTGAGGAACCGGATTTTTTATCCAAAGCGCTCGGTCGAGACCGTTGAGCGAGCGGCGAACGATGATTCAGTCCGACCAGCCGTTACCAGTCACCCGACGCTGCGAGCTGCTTAAGGTGGCCCGCTCCACGGCGTACTGCCGCCCCGGTCCGGTGTCGCACGAAGACTTGGTCCTGATGCGTCTGATCGACGAGATCCACCTCGAGCTTCCGTTCTACGGCAGCCGCCGGATCCGAGATGAGCTGGAGACTCGGGGGCATCCGGTCAATCGCAAGCGCGTCCAGCGTCTGATGCGCCACATGGGTGTGGCGGCGCTGTACCCGAAACGTCGCACCAGCGCGCCGGGTCGCGGCCATAAAGTCTGGTTCCTCTCAGGGATCGGTGCAGCTTTGGCCGGTTCCATGGCTAATAAGTCAAGCATTGTCATCGACTTACGTGGCTGGAGAACACCGTCTGTATCTGGAGAGGAACTGCAGGCTCTCGGAAAGTCCGGCCCACGGTACACGGCGGAAATCGCGAGGGGCCTGCCAGTGCCAAGGGGCTGAACAGTCAGCGAGGGTTCGGCCCAGCGGTAAAACGTCGGCGAAAGTCCAGGCCGCGTTCCACGAGTGTTCATGGTTCGTCGCCCTGTAAATGCCAGCGCCTCAGCACCTTGAGGTGGGACCGGCTGCCGTCGAGCAGGCCCCCCACCAAAAGCGGGGCCCGCGCAGGCGGCCGTCGACTGAGCGATAGACGACTTCACCGCTGATTCGCGGGCACGAACACATCCGCAGCCTCTTTCCACGGCGTGGCTGACCTGCTGGGGGCTGAATCGTGCACACATTTGTGTGAGGAACCTAAAGTCTACCCCTACCTGCTCACGGGCGTCTCGGTCGAACGGGCGAACCAGGTCTGGGCGACGGACATCTGTTATCTGCCCATGGCCAAGGGGTTCATGTACCTGGTCGCGGTGATGGACTGGTTGTCTCGCCGGGTGCTTCTCCTGGCGGGTATCGAACACCCTGGACCGCGAGTTCTGCGTCGAGGCGCTCGAGGAGGCGCTGGCTCGCTACGGGGCGCCGGAGATCTTCAACACCGACCAAGGCGCACAGTTCACCTCCGAGGCGTTCACCGACGTACTCAAGGCGCACGGGGTGGCGATCAGCATGGACGGCAAGGGGCGGTGGATCGACAATGTCTTCATTGAGCGACTGTGGCGAAGCGTGAAATATGAGGACATCTACCTGAGAGCGTACGAGACGCCGGCAGCGCTTCGGGCCGGGCTTACCCGGTACTTCGACTTCTACAACACCCGGCGCCGGCATACGGCACTGGACCGACGCACCCCGGATGCGGTGCACTTCGAGCAGGTCGCGGTGAACACGGCGGCCTGAAACCCGGTGGAGATTTCACTTGGGACACTGTCCACGATCCGGGGTCCACTTCTGTACGCTCGCCGTCGCGTCGGACGGACGGTGATGGAACGTCCTGGACTGCCAGCCGGACTGCCAGGGCCGCCGTGAGGTCATCGAACCTCGGTGGACACCCAAATCCGGCCATTAGTGGACAGTTGAAAACCGGCCATTTCCGATAGCGGCCTGAGACGTTGACACCGGTCGGGAACTGCACGTTCCTGCCCGGCATGAGCAACGTCTTGTCTGAAGACAAACGACAACAGGTCCTGGCGCTGGGACGCCTCGGTTGGTCGCTGCGGCGGATCGAAGGGGCGACCGGGGTCCGGCGTGAGACGGCCAGCGGTTACCTGAAGGCGGCCGGCCTGGTGGTGCGCGGCCGTGGCCGGCCGTCCGCTCGTCCGGCAAATCCGGCCATTTCGCCGGACGTGTCCACCGACCCTTCGCCGGCATCCTCGACCGACACGGCCACAACCGACGCCGGCCCCGTGTCCGGGAACCACCCCAGTCGAGCGCCGCGAGAGAGCGCCTGCGAGCCCTATCGCGAGCTGATCGTCGAGGCGGTTGGCCGGGGGCGCAACGCCATGGCCATCTGGCAGGACCTGGTCGATGACCACGGCTTTCCGGCGGGCTATGCGAGTGTACGGCGCTTCGTCTCCACCCTCCGGCAGCAGCCCGCCGTAGAGGCCCGGGTGGTCATCGCCACCGCCCCGGGGGAGGAAGCACAAGTCGACTACGGCGATGGACCGATGGTCCGTGACCGCGCCTCCGGCAAGTACCGGCGGACGCGGCTCTTCGTCCTGACGCTGGGCTACTCGCGCAAGGCCGTCCGGCTGCTGGTCCGCCAGTCGAGCACGCAGGTCTGGGCCGAGTTGCACGAGCGGGCGTTCCGGCGGCTGGGCGGCAGTGTCCGCGTCGTCGTCCTCGACAACCTCAAGGAAGGCGTCCTCACTCCGGACATCTACGACCCCACGCTCAATCCGCTCTACCGCGACGTGCTGGCCCACTACGGGGCCGTGGCCCTGCCGTGCCGCGTCGGCGACCCCGACCGCAAGGGTAAGGTCGAAGCCGGCGTCGGCCACGCGAAGAAGACGCCGCTGCGCGGCCTCCGCTTCGAGCGCCTCGACGACGCCCAGGCGTATCTGGACCGCTGGGAGCGGCGCTGGGCCGATACGCGCATCCATGGCACGACCAAGCGCCAGGTCGCCGCCATGTTTGCCGAGGAACGTCCGGCGCTTGGCCCGTTGCCGCTCGAACCGTTTCGCTACTACCAGTACGGCCATCGCACCGTGCATCTCGACGGCTGCGTCGAGGTCGCCGCGGCCTACTACAGCGCGCCGCCCGGCTGGATCGGCCGCCGCATCCACGTGCAGTGGAACGCGGCCCACGTCCGGCTACTCGACCCCCAAACCGGTCAGCTCCTCCGCGAGCACCTGCGCGCGCCACGAGGCTGGCATCGCATTGCCGATCAGGACCGGCCCGCCCGCACCCCGGCCAAGACCCTCGCCCTGCTCGCCGCCGCCAAGCGGGCCGGTCCGGGCATCGCTACGATCTGTGACCACATCCACCGCCACGACGGCGCCGCCGGCGTCCGCCGCATTCTCGGCGTCCTCGCCCTCGCCAGGAAGCACGGTCCCGCCGTCGCCGAAGAGGCCGCCACCGCCGCGCTTGAACTCGGCGTGCCCACCTATCGCTTCTTGCGACGCTACCTCGATCGCCGGCCAGCACCGCCCCTCTCGCTGCGCCAGGTCGACCCGCTCATCCGGCAACTGACCCTCTACCGCGATCTCATCGACCGCAGAACAGGAGACCCGTCATGAATCTCGTCGAACTCGATCAGGCCCTCCGCAAGCTACGCCTCTCCGGCATGGCCGACGTCCTCGATACGCGCCTGCACCAAGCCCAGACCGAGCAGATGGCCCCGATCGACCTCGTCGCAACGCTCGTCAGCGACGAACTCCAGCGGCGCCAGGACCGGCTGCTCGTCCGGCGCCACAAGCAGGCGCGCTTCCGTGACCCCGACCGCGCGCTCGACGGCTTCGATTTCGCCTTCAACAAGAAGATCAACCGCGCGCTTGTCTTCGAGCTCGCCACCGCGCGCTTCGTCGCCCAGCGCGAGGACGCGCTCCTGCTCGGCCCGCCCGGAACCGGCAAGAGCCACCTCGCCCAGGCCATCGGCCGGGCCGCGATCCAGCAGGGCTACCGCGTCATCTACCGCGAAGCGCACACCTTGCTCGAAGAACTCGCCGAGGCCACGCTCGCCGACACCCGCAAGGACTATCTGACCGAACTGACCCGCGTGCCCCTGCTCATCATTGACGACCTCGGCATGCGTAAGCTGCCGCACACCGCCGCCGAGGACCTGCTCGAGCTGATTATGCGCCGCTACGAGCGGGCCTCCACCGTGCTCACTTCGAATCGACCGGTCGAGGACTGGGGAAAACTGCTCGGCGACACCGCCGCTGTCACGGCGCTACTCGACCGGCTGCTGCATCACGCCACGGCAAGGGACGGCCCTTTGGCGCCAAGAAACGCGACCAAATGGGCGGGGTTGAGAGGCACGCCGGTCCCGAAGGCCCTTAAGGGGCCAGACGGTGACGACGCGTCGTCGGATGCGACCAAAACGGCGAGAAAACGGGACGCAATGGTGACATTGGTGGGCGAGGGTAACTGACGGGGACGACGTGGGGACAGACTCGACCACTCTCCCGCTGCTGCTCACCGCCAACGAGACGGCGGACCTGCTGCGGACTTCACGTCCGGCGGTCTACGCGATGGCCGAACGCGGGCAGTTGCCCGGTGTGATCCGCATCGGCCGCCGCCTGCTCTTCCGCCGTGACGCGCTGGTAGACTGGCTCGGCCAGAAGTCCGCGCTCTCGCCGAAGGAGTCGAGGCGATGAGCGTAACGGTCAGACCGTATCGGCGGGGAGGCTGGGAAGTGGACGTGCGGGTGGTACTCCCGGACGGCAGACGACAGCGGGATCGGCGGCGCGCGCCGGTCACCTCGCGGTCGGCCGCGCTCCGATGGGGCCAAGCCCGCGAGCGTGAACTTCTCATCCACCGGCCAGCAGACCCCAAACCACGAAAGGAGGTGCCGACCTTACAAGCGTTCGCCCCGAGGTACCTGGATAGCCACGCACGGGCGAACCGACAGAAGCCCAGCACGATCATCACGAAGGAGATCCTGCTCCGGGTCCACCTCATGCCGCCGCTGGGCGCCAAGAAGCTCGATGGCATCACCAGCGAGGATGTGCAGCGGTTGAAGACTGCGCTGAGCAAGAAGGCGCCGAAACCGTCAACAACGTCCTCACAGTGCTCAGCGGTCTGCTCAAGACGGCTGTCGAGTGGAAGGTGATCGAACGGGTCCCGTGCACCATCCGGCTACTCAAAGTCCCGAAGCCATCGGCGGCGTTCCATGACTTCGAGACCTACGAGCAGCTGGTGGAGGCCGCAGGCACCACGGGTCCTAACGCTGAGCTCATCGTCTTGCTCGGCGGTGAGGCGGGCCTACGGTGCGGGGAGATGATCGCGCTCGAGTGGGCCGACATCGACCTGGGCAAGCGCCAGGCGTGCATCCAACGATCGAACTGGGACGGGCACATCACCGCGCCAAAAGGGGGGCGGCTACGGTACATCCCCCTGACCAAGCGGCTCACACAGGCGTTACGGGAGCATCGGCATCTGCGGAGTTCGCTGGTGATCTGTAACGAACGCGGCGCGGTGCTGACGCGCAAAGTCGTACGCGGGTGTGTCGTGCGAGCGGCCCGACGCGGGCACGTTCAGAACGACGGCGTGCACGTCTTACGTCACACGTTCTGCTCGCACCTGGCGATGCGAGGTGCTCCGGCCCGTGCCATCCAGGAACTCGCGGGCCACGCCAACCTCTCCACGACGCAACGCTACATGCACCTGAGTCCAGCGGCGATCACGGACGCGATCCGGCTCCTCGATCAGCCGTCACGCGATCTCAGGCGTGGAGACATTGTGGAGACGGCCGATCGCGGATCGGTAAGTGCTGTGAAGACAACGAGTTAGTGGCGGAGGGACTGGGATTCGAACCCAGGAGCGACTTTCGCCGCTAACGGTTTTCAAGACCGCCGCCTTCGACCGCTCGGCCATCCCTCCATCGTGCAGACACTCAGGGCGACGCGTTCTCGTACCACTTCAGATTCGCCGTTCCGCCCCCGATGCAGACGAGGTCAAGACGCGCGTCGGCATTGAGGTCCTCGACCGTGCACCCCGACGTCGCCATATCGCCATCGTCGAGCACCTGGCGTACCCAACGGGTTCCCTCGGGGTCGGTCGCCGCGTAGAGATACAGACTGCGCGCGCCCCCTCGGTCACCAGTCACGATTTCGTCACGGCCGTCGCCATTGAAGTCCGCGGTGACGATCGTGTGTCCGCCGTCGATGGTGTCGATCACCTGGCGCGTCCACGACTCGCCGTCCTCTCGGTACACGACGACCTGGTCGCCATGCCACGGTTCGATGGTCGTGACGAAAGCCAGACGCCCAAGTTGTCCGATCTCGACCTCACTCGAACCGCTCTCGGGCCATGCGGCGGGATCGCCGTTGGCGATGAGACTTCGGCGCCACTGGCCGTCGATGAACCGATGGATATGGACGCCCGCAAAACTGGCGCTGAAGATGGCGTCACGATCGGCGTCCTGCCACGGTTTTACCAGCAGTCCGTGCACCACCCCCTGCCCGGACTCTGTCACGACGCGCCGCGACCAGTCCTCGGGTCGATACCAGAAGATGGGCACGGCGTCTCGATACTCTGGCGCCAACGCCGCCGCTCCGACCAATGGTGCGTTCACCAACACCTTGCGACCCGTGCCGTCTATATCGGCCCACCGCACCCGGTGCACGGTCGGTGTGCGGTCAATCTCACGTACGCGCCAGGGGCGCGTCGGGTCGCCTCGATGGGTCAGCAGGGAGAGGACGCCCAGACTGGTTTCGTGCGATGTCCCGAATTCATGGGCGACGACCAGTTCGGGGATCCCATCATCATCGAGATCTTCGGCTGCGAGGTTGATGGCTCGGTTCAGACCGGTGGTGAGAACGTGTTTCTGCCAGCCAGGGTTCTCGAACCAGGCCAATTCGTCGAGGCTGACCGAGAGACCGATGACGTCCGGCCGCGCGTCGCGGTTCAGATCGACCACCACCGGCTGATAGCCGCCCGTCAACCCCGTGGCAATCGTGTGCGCCACGAATCGATACCCGCCGAGGCTCGCGTCCTGCAATGAGCCGACCGACACCGCCGGCCTCGATCCAGGCGCGAAGAAGGACACCAGTACGGCGGCACTGGCAACCGCCGTGGCGTTGACACGACCGCGTGCAGTCATCTTGGTCCTCCCCGCCTACGCGGGCGGCTCGATCACCTCGAGGCCGCGCATATAGGGCCGGAGGACCTCCGGAATCACGACCGACCCATCGCGCTGCTGGTAGTTCTCGAGGATCGCAATCAGTGCGCGTCCGACCGCGACGCCCGACCCGTTGAGCGTGTGCACCAGCTCCGGCTTGCCCTTCCCTGCTCGGCGGAATCGGATGTTCGCACGCCGTGCCTGAAATGCCTCCGTGTTGCTACACGACGAGATCTCCCGATACGCGCGCTGCCCGGGGAGCCAGACCTCAAGGTCGTAGGTCTTTGCCGCCGCAAACCCCATGTCGCCGGTGCAGAGCGTCACGGTGCGATAGGGGAGGCCGAGTTGCCTGAGCACCGTTTCGGCGTGGCCGGTGAGCTCCTCGAGCACCTCGTACGACTGCTCTGGCGTGGCAAACGCGACCAGCTCGACCTTGTCGAACTGATGCTGGCGGATCAATCCCCGCACGTCCTTGCCGTATGACCCGGCCTCGCTCCGGAAGCACGGCGTATACGCCGCATACCGCGCCGGGAGCGCGCGCCCGTCGAGCACTTCGTCGCGATGCAGGTTGCAGAGGGGGACCTCGGCTGTCGGGATCAGATAGAGGTCCCAATCGCCCGCCACCTTGAACAAGTCGGTTTCGAACTTCGGCAGGTTGCCGGTGCTGGTCAGTGCGGCGGCGCTGGCGAGAAACGGCGGCTCGACCTCGGTGTAGCCATGCTCGCCGGCGTGCAGATCGAGCATGAAGTCGATCAGCGCCCGGCTCAGCCGCGCACCGGCGCCGAGGAGCACGGCGAAGCGAGCGCCCGCGATCTTGCTCGCGCGTTCGAAGTCGAGAATACCGAGCGCCGGGCCGAGGTCCCAGTGCGACTGCGGCTCGAAGTCGAACGCCGGCGGCTCCCCGTAGCGGCGGACCTCCGTGTTGTCGCGCGCGGACCCACCGATGGGCACGCTCTCGTGCGGCAGGTTGGGCAGCGTCAGCGACATCGTGTCCCGCTCGGCTTCGATGACCGCGAGCTTGGCCTCCTGCTCTTTGATCAGCGTGCCGTGCGTGTGCCCCGTCGCGATCAGATCGTCCGCCGGTTGACCGGCCTTCTTGGCTTTTGCAATCTGCTCCCCGACGACCTTGCGCTCCCGGCGCGTCTGTTCGAGCACAGGGAGAATCGTGCGCCGCGCGCGGTCGAGGCGGGCGAGCGTGTCGAGCTCGCCGTCAAGATCGGCGCCGCGGGTCTGGAGGCGTGTGCGGACCTCATCGAGCCGTTCACGGAGCAACGCGGGATCAAGCATCAGTGATCATGAATGATACGATCGCTGACCGCATGCCGACGACCGCATCCGTTCGCACCGTCGTCATCCCGGCCGCTGGACTCGGGACGCGCATGCTCCCAGCGACCAAGGCCATCCCCAAGGAGCTCCTGACGCTCGTCGACCGACCGATCGTGCAGTACGGGGTCGAGGAAGCAGTGCGGTCCGGCGTCCGTCAGGTCGTGCTGGTCACCAATCCGGGCAACCTGATGACGGCGTCTCACTTCGCGCCGGTCCCGGCGCTCGAAGACGCCCTGGCCGAACGCGGGAAGACCGAGCTGCTCGCGGTGGTGCGCGCGCTGACGGCGATGGCGGACGTGACGACGGTCCACCAGCCGGCGGCGCTCGGGCTCGGTCACGCGGTGCTGTGCAGCCGATCCGCCGTGGGTGACGCCCCCTTCGCCGTGTTGCTCCCCGACGACGTCATCGACGCCAACCCCCCGGCGCTCCGCCAGATGCTCGACGTCTTCCACGACGTCGGCGGCCCGGTCGTGCTCGTCGAACATATCCCGCACGCCGCGGTCGATCGCTACGGCATCATCGATGCCCAGCCGGTCCGTCCCGGCGTGCATCGTATCGTCGACCTGGTCGAGAAACCCAAACCCGACGCGGCGCCGTCGGACCTGGCCATCGTCGGCCGCTACATCCTGACGCCGGATGCCTTCCCCGCCCTCGACGCGACCGGCGCGGGCTCAGGTGGCGAGATCCAACTCACCGACGCCCTTCGGCGCCTGCTCAAGGACCGTCCCATCCATGCCGTGGAGATCGACGGCATTCGCCACGACGCCGGGACGAAGACCGGGTATCTCGAAGCGACGCTCCACTTCGCCAGCAAGCGGCCCGACCTCGCGGCCACGATCGATGCGGTCCTGGAATCGCGCCGGGCCGAGCTGAAGCGCTGACGCGCCCGTGAGGTTCGGCTACTTGGTGGCTGACGGCGAGGAGGAACTCGTCTTCGACGTCGAGGTGGTCTCGGACCCGGACGAGGTCGCCGTGCCGGACGACTTCGCATCCGTCGACGCAGGGGCCTTCTTGGACGCGTCCTTGTCGGATGACGGCTCGTTCCCCGGCGCCGCTTGATCCGCGCTCGGTTTCCGCGCGTAGTCGGTGATGTACCAGCCGGTCCCCTTGAACTGAATCGCGGGCGACGACACCAGCTTCCTGACCTTGCCACTGCAAGAGGGACACGTCGAGACGAGCTCGTCCGAAAATTTCTGGATGCGCTCGAACCGATGCCCACAGTCCTCGCACTCGTACTCGTAAAGCGGCATCGTCGTCGCGGCCTCGTGTCTCGACCGACCGATCGTAGTGGTCAGGCCGGAGACGGTCAATTGCCGCCGTGGCCGGGCGTGCGCATCACTCCAGCAGGGTGCCGGACCCCACCATCAGCTCGCGATGCATCCAGAACGGCAGCCCCCCATGCCCAAGGAGCCGGTCGTGGAACCGTTGCAGGCCGAACTCGCCCCCTTCGGCGGCTTCGCAGTCGGCGCGGAGCTTCAGCAGCATCTGCTTCCCGAGGGCGTAGAGCACGTAGCCTGGGTCGAAGGTTCCGCGCTCTGCTTCCTGGCGGGCGCTGCTTTCTTCGAGGTAGGCCTCGTCGCGGAAGAACCGCATCCCCTGCTCGACAGATAAATCCTCGGTGTGCAGTCTTAGGCCGACAACGGTCCGAGCCAGGCGCACGAGGGCCTCGACGAGCTGGCCCAGCCTGACCTCCGTGTTCCCGCGCTCGAAGCCCTGGTCGAGCATCATCTGCTCGCAGTAGTGCGCCCAGCCCTCGACGAACGACGTGGGCGTGAAGAGGACCGATTTCCGCAAGGGCGAATCGACCTCGCGGAGGTGCTCGAAGTGCAGGAAGTGGCCGGGGTAGACCTCATGCATCGAAATGGACCAGAGCGTGGCGTGGCTGAAATCCCTGAGGTGCTCCTGCCGCCGCGCCTTCGACCACGCGGGGTCGACGGTGGTGAGGTAGTAGTACGCGGCCAGCCGCTTCGATTCAAAGGGACCGGCGGTCCACAGGCTGGCGAACGTCCACCGGTAGAAATCGGGCGTCGGCGCGACCACCACGCCGTCGTGGTCGGGGACCGTCACGATGCGCTTGCGCTGAATGAACGACCGCAGATCGCGCACCTGTCCTTCGACTGTCCCGATCAGTGCGTCAGCGTCGGGATGACGCGCCTTGACTTGCCGCCAGGCTTCCCGCGGATCGGCATCGATGTCGGCCGCGACTCGCTTGAACTCCGCTTGGGTCGCCCGCAGCTCGCGCATGGCGACCTTCAACAGTCGGTCGGCGGGCACGTCGATGCCGTCGTCCAGTCGTAGCTTCTGGCTGAACCGGTCGGCACCGAGCCGAAACGACGCGCGACTCTGCGGCCCGACCCTCTCGCGCAGATGCCCGATGTAGGTGCGCAGCGCATCGGTGGCTTCGGTGGAGGCATCAGCCAGATCGCCCAGCAGATGCATATCCTCGAGATCGCGAAAGGCGCGGGGAAGGTCCCGCTCGACGAAGGACAATACGCCTTCGAGAGCTGCGATCCCCACCTTGACGAAGAGGCCGGGCGCCTCGGTCACGTTCTCGCGGGCGGCCTCCAGCAATCGGGGTGTCTGACGCAGCTTCGACCCGACGCGCCGCGCGCGCTCGTTGAGGTCGTCGTACGCAAAGAACACCTGGGCCGCCAGGCTATTCGCCAGCGTGGCCGCGTAGAACAACGGACTCCGCTCCCAGTCACGGGTTTCTTCGAGGGCGAACAGCCGGCTGCGAATGCAGTCGGCGAGCATGCGACGGTCCAGCGTCTCGTCTCGCGTGAGACTGGAGGGGTTGATGCCATCGAGGCGGCGAGCCCACCCGCCGAGGTCGCGGGCGTGTGACTCGATCGCGGCGCGACTGACATCCTCCAGCAGGTCATCGTGGAGGTGCACGCCGTCGGCGGCCGCCTCCGTCGGATAGGTTTCGTAGAGATACGCGCGGTACTGTTCGACGAAGTGGGCGAGCGGTTCGGAGGTGTGTGTCGAGTGCGACCGGCGCATCTAGTGCCCCAGAAATCCCACAGATGAAGGGCGGGCCAGCCCTTGATGGTACAATACCGTCCCGGTCCGCACAGCGCGGTGGCCGTGCTTCCCCGACATCGTGCAGGTCAAGCCCGGCACGCTCTACATCGTCGCTACCCCCATCGGCAACCTCGAGGACGTTACCTACCGCGCGATACGGGTGCTCGATGCCGTCGACCTGATCGCCGCGGAGGACACACGCCGCGCGGCGAAACTGCTCACGCATTACGGCGTCGCGACGCGACGCACCAGCTTTCACGAGCACAACGAAGTCACGAAGACACCACGCCTGCTCGATCGGCTGGTGGAGGGTGGCACCGTCGCGCTGATCAGTGACGCCGGCACGCCACTCGTGTCCGATCCCGGTGCGCGTCTCGTCCGAGCGGCCCTCGCCAGGGGCGTCCGAGTCGAAGCGCTCCCCGGTCCGAGTGCCGTGCTCGCCGCGCTTGTCACGTCAGGCGCAGCAGGTGGACCGTTCCTTTTCGCCGGTTTCGCTCCGTATCGGTCAAAAGCCAGAAAACGGTGGTTTGGGTCGGTCGCGACCGTGACGCACTCGGTGATTTTCTTTGAGGCGCCCCATCGTCTACGGGCCTCGCTCATCGACCTGCGCGACACCATCGGAGAGAGAACCATAGCGGTGTGTCGCGAGCTGACTAAACTACACGAAGAGTTGGTCATTGGACCTATTAGCGAGGTGCTTGCTCGCCTGCCATCGCCGCGCGGAGAAGTGACCGTGGTCGTCGAACCGGCCGTTGAGGGGCTGGGGAAGAGCCATGTACCACCTACGGGGCAGGCTCTCTTGAAAGAGTTTGGTCGCATGACCAAGGAATTGGGGGTCAGGAGGGTTGCCGTGCGTGCGCTGGCAACCAAGTACGGCGTATCTGGAAGAGAGATCTATCAGGCGATCGAGAACGCCAGATCATTGTATGGCGATTGACCTATCATGTGAAGCTCTGCTAGGCTGTCACGCCTCCGGCGCGCAGCGAACCCCCCCATGGCGAAACGTCCAGCGCGAAAAACGGCTGCCGCACGCAAGACCCCGACCAGCAAGCGCAAGCGCAAGCGGAAACCCGCACGGCCGCGGGCCGCGCCGAGCGAACCGGCGCCCGAAGTGAGCGCCGCGGCAAAGGTGCGCCGCGAGCGGTCCGCGCGCGCACTCCAACTCTACGAACAGGGGATCGACGCCATGCAGCGGCACGATTTCTCGGTAGCGGACACGACCCTGCGGGAAGTGGTGACCGACTATCCGGAGGAGCGCGAGCTCCGCGAACGGGCGCGTGTCTACCTGAGAGTCTGCGAACGGGAATCCGCGCCTCCCGTCCCGCAGCCCCAGTCGCTCGAGGAGCGCACGTATGCCGCAACACTGGCGCTCAATAGCGGGTCGCTCGACGAGGCCGTGCGCCATCTCGACGCCGCTGCCGCCGAGGACCCCGACAGCGATCACGTGCAGTACATGCTGGCCGTCACACGGGCGCTCCGGGCCGAGACCGATGCGGCCGTCGTGCATCTGCGTCGCGCCATCGAGCTGAACGCGGACAACCGGCTCCTCGCGCAGCAGGAACCCGACTTCAAGGCACTGCATGCGGACGCCGCGTTCCAACGGGTGATCGAGGCGCCGCCAGCCGCTCCCCCCGCTCGACGCCGGTCACGCAACCACTAGCTGTCTTAGTCAGGATGGCCGTTCGCCACGTGATCGTGCTCGCCGCCGGCAAGGGCACGCGGATGCACGCGGCTCGGCCCAAAGTGCTGCATCGGCTGATGGGTCGCACGCTGCTCGACCACGTCTTGCGGGCGGCGGCATCCCTGGACCCGGCCTCGACTACTGTTATCGTCGGTCACCAAGCGGAACAGGTCTCTACGGCGGCCGAGCTGGTCGGCGACCCGGGGGTGCGGGTCGTGCGACAAGAACCCCAGCTCGGGACGGCACACGCGCTGCTACAAGCGGCGCCGTGCTTCGACGGTGTCGCGGGGACGGTTGTTATCCTCTCCGGCGACGCGCCGCTCATCACACCGGCGACGCTGGCGCACCTGGCGGATCGACACGACGCGGCTGGTGCGGCTGCCACCGTCCTGACGGCCGTCCTCGACCAGCCGTACGGCTATGGGCGCGTCGTGCGACAGGATGGCGCGTTCGTGCGCATCGTCGAGGAAGCCGACGCCTCCCCGGAGCAGCGGCAGGTGCGGGAGGTCAACTCGGGCATCTATGCCTTCGACCTCGATCCGCTCTTTGACGCCCTGGCGCAAGTCCCCGAGGACGGACCGAAGCGCGAGCGCTACCTGCCGGCCATCCTGCAGATGTATCGTCGCCGGCGGTTGACGGT
Source organism: Vicinamibacterales bacterium (assembly GCA_965197395.1). Taxonomy (GTDB): domain Bacteria; phylum Acidobacteriota; class Vicinamibacteria; order Vicinamibacterales; family UBA8438; genus CAZYFH01. Next base: position 1,439,150 of record OZ240205.1, read on the forward strand.
GGAAACGGTCGTGACCGAGGACGCGCGAGAGATCCGCGGTATCAACAGCCAGGCCGAGCTGGCGGAAACGAGCGGCTTTATGCGACGAGGCAAGAACGACGAGCTCATGGCGGCCGGCGTGACCATCGAGGACCCAGCGACGACCTACATCGATGGTGACGTCGTCGTCGGTCCCGACACCGTGATTCATCCGGGGGTGATGCTTGAGGGGCGCACGGTGATTGGCGCACGCTGCGAGCTGCACGGGGGCGTGCGTATCGTCGACTCCACGGTCGGGGACGACGTCACGGTCAACAACTTCTGCGTGATCGCCCACTCGGAGATCGCCGCGGGCGCGCGGGTCGGTCCGTTCGCGCACATCCGGCCCGAGTCGGTGATTGGGGAGCGGGCGCGCGTCGGCAACTTCGTCGAGCTCAAGAGAACGACGCTCGGCACCGACGCGAAGGCCAACCACCTGAGCTACGTGGGCGATGCGGAGATTGGAGCCGGCGTCAACATCGGCGCCGGCACGATCACCTGCAACTTCGACGGCCGCACCAAACACCGCACCCGGCTCGAGCCCGACGTGTTCGTCGGAAGTGGCACCCAACTCGTCGCCCCGGTGACCGTGGGTCGTGGCGCCTACATCGCGGCTGGCTCGTGCGTCACCGACGATGTGCCGGCCGGCGCGCTTGCGATCGCCCGCGGGCGTCAGTCGAACAAGGAAGGCTGGGCGGACGAGAAAAGGAAGAAGGGCTAGGTCCTACGCTACAGTTAGGGTGCTCACCATGTGCGGCATCATTGGCTACCTCGGTGACAAACCGGCCGTGCCCGTCCTGATCGACGGCCTGCGACGGCTCGAGTATCGAGGCTACGACTCGGCCGGGGTCGCCCTGGTCCGCAGCGGCGAAGTCGACGTGCGCCGGAGCGCGGGCAAGCTCGACCGGCTCGAGCACGTCATTCGCACCGATCCGGTGGACGGCGACTACGGTATCGGCCACACCCGCTGGGCGACCCACGGCCGGCCGACTGAGGAGAACGCCCACCCGCACCGCGACTGCAGCGGCCACCTCGTGGTCGTGCACAACGGAATCATCGAGAACTATCTCGAGCTCAAACAGCAGCTCCAGGGCGAAGGCCACCGCTTCGAAACCGAGACCGACACGGAAGCGATCGCGCATCTCGTGGAGAGCGAGATCCGGAGCGACGGGCTCGAGAACGCCGTGCGCCGGGCGCTGGGCCGGCTCCGCGGTCTGTTCGGCATGGTCCTGGTCCATGCGGATGACCCCGACAAGATCGTGGCGGTGCGCAACGGTCCGCCCATCGTTGTCGGTATCGGGGACGCGGAGTTCCTGGTGGCGTCCGACGTGCCCGCCATACTCGCCCACACGCGTGACGTCGTGTTCCTCGGCGATGAGGAGATGGCGGTCATCACACACGGTGGCGTCGAGTTCACCGACTACGCCGGCCGGGCCGTCTCGAAGGCCACGCAGCGGATCCAATGGGACCCCGTGATGGCCGAGAAGGCCGGCTACAAGCACTTCATGCTGAAGGAGATCTTCGAACAGCCCTGGGCGCTCCAGGAAACGGTGCTTGGACGCATCTCCGAGGAGCATGCCAGCGTCTATCTCGGCGAGCTCGAGATCCCGGCCGAGACGCTCCAAGCGTTCGAACAGGTCGTCATCCTCGCGTGCGGGACGTCGTGGCATGCCGCCCTCGTGGGCAAGTTCTTGATCGAATCGCTGGCGCGTGTGCGTGTCGAGGTCGACTACGGGTCGGAGTACAGATATCGCGACCCGATCGTCGGTGAGCGCACGCTCGTGGTCGTGATCACGCAATCCGGCGAGACGGCGGACACCCTGGCGGCGTTGCGCGAGGCGCGGTCGAAAGGCGCGAAGAGCATCGCGATCTGCAACGTCGTGGGCAGCATGGCGACCCGTGAGGCCGATGGCACGCTGTATACGCACGCGGGTCCGGAGATCGGGGTCGCGTCGACCAAGGCCTTTACCTCGCAGCTCGTGGCGCTCAACCTCCTCGCGCTGCACCTGGCCCAGGCGCGCGACACGCTGGCGCCAGCCGAGGCGCGGCGGCAGATCGAGGCGCTTGCGCACCTGCCGGTCTTGCTCGAGCACACGCTGAAAGCTGACGCACGCATCTCCACGATCGCGAAGCGGTTCTACCGGAGTGCGAACTTTCTCTACCTGGGGCGCGGCATCAACTACCCGATTGCCTTGGAGGGCGCGCTCAAACTGAAGGAGATCTCCTATATCCACGCCGAGGGCTACCCCGGCGGTGAGATGAAGCACGGCCCCATTGCCCTCATCGACGAGAACATGCCGGTGGTCGCGGTCGTGCCGCGCGACGCGGTGTTCGAGAAGATGCGCACGAATCTGCAGGAGGCCAAGGCCCGCGGCGCGTCCATCCTCGTCCTGACCGACGCGGCCCCGGAAGACTTCGAGGGCTTGGTCGATCGCGAGCGCGACGAGATCATTGCGATCCCACCGACCCATCCGCTCTTGACGCCCGTGCTGATGGTCGTGCCGCTGCAGCTGCTGGCCTATCACATCGCGGTGCTTCGGGGCTGCGACGTGGACCAGCCGCGCAACCTCGCCAAGAGCGTGACGGTGGAATAGGGACATGCCTCGCGACCGCCGCGCGGGCACCACCCCTCGGCGCTGACCCCGAGGCCCTGGCCACCCGCCCGATGCGTTTCCTCGACGAGCTCAACCCCGAGCAGCGGACCGCGGTGTTGCACCGAGAGGGGCCGCTGCTGATTCTGGCCGGTGCCGGCTCGGGAAAGACGCGCGTCATCTGTTATCGGCTGGCGCATCTCATCGGCGACGGGCACGCCGACCCGACCCAGGTGTTGGCGGTGACCTTTACGAACAAGGCCGCCGAGGAGATGCGGGCCCGCGTCGAGCGGCTGCTGGAGTCGGAGCATCCGAAGCTGTGGGTCTCGACGTTTCACGCCTTCTGCGCGCGGATATTGCGGCGCGAGGCGCCGCGGATCGGCCTGACGCGCGACTTCGTCATCTACGACTCCGTCGACCAGTTGGCGGTCGTTCGGCGCGCGATGCGCGACCTCGACGTGGACGACAAGATCACGCCGCCACGGGCACTGCTCTCGCGCATCAGCCATGCCAAGAACCGAATGGAAAGCGCCGCCGACGTTCGCCGCGACGGTCTGACGTTCGGCGACGAGCAGCTCGCCCGGGTCTACGACCACTATGCGCGCGCCCTTGAACAGAGCAACGCACTCGACTTCGATGACCTCCTCCTGAAGACAGTCACGCTCTTCGACAGATCTGACGAGGCGCGGGGTCGATACGCGGAGCGCTTCCGGTTCGTCATGGTGGATGAGTATCAGGACACGAATCGGCCGCAGTATCTGCTCGTGCGGCATCTCGCCGCCGCGCACCGCAACCTGTGCGTCGTCGGCGATCCGGACCAATCGATCTACAAGTGGCGCGGCGCCGATCTGCGGAACATTCTCGACTTCGAAGCGGACTTCCCCGAAACAACGGTCGTGCGGCTGGAGCGCAACTACCGATCCACGCAGGTCATCCTCGACGCCGCCACCGGGGTCATCAGCCGCAACTCAAACCGCAAGGCGAAGCGGCTCTGGACCGAGCGTGAAGGGGGCGATTTGATCGTGTGCCACCGCGCCCACGACGAGCTCGAAGAGGCCGACTTCATTGTCGGACGACTGCGGGCGGCGCTGGCCGCCGAGGCCGACGCCGTGGCGGTGCTGTATCGCACGAACGCGCAATCCCGTGCCATCGAGGATGCGTTGACCCGGGAGGCGATGCCCTACAGGGTCGTGGGAGGGGTCCGCTTCTACGAGCGGAAGGAGATCAAGGACGCCCTGGCCTATCTCAAGCTACTACTCAACCCGCACGACGACGTCAGCCTCCGGCGGGTGATCAACGTGCCGGCCCGCGGGATTGGCAAGGGGGTCATGGAGCGCCTGGAGGGCGTCGATCCGCAACCGCCGCCGACCCTCTCACCGCTGCTACGGGAGAGCGGTCTGGGACCGGCGGCCGCGCCCAAATCGCTCTGGGCGCGGGTCGTGCGGGCCACCGACGAGCGGCTGCTGCCGACCCGGGCGCTATCGGTGGTCACCCGATTCCGCGACATGATGACAGCGCTGACTCGGACGGCCGGCACCGAACCGGCCTCGGTCGCGCTCGCCAGTGCCCTCGATCAGACACGCTATCTCGAAGCGCTGCGGGACGACGGTAGCGCCGAGGCGGAATCCCGCGTCTCGAACCTGACGGAGCTGGTCTCCGCCGCGCGTGATTACGAGGTGCGTGAGGACGGCGCGAGCCTGGCGGGCTTCATCGACCGGCTCTCGCTGCTGTCGGAAGCCGACGAGGAAGAGGGCGCGCGCAACGCCCGCATCTGGCTGATGACGCTCCACGCGGCCAAGGGGCTGGAGTTCCCGCTCGTGGTGATTTCCGGCATGGAGGACGGCCTCTTTCCGCACGCGCGGGCTGCAGACGATGAGGCGGAGCTCGAAGAGGAACGACGGTTGTGCTATGTCGGGATGACGCGCGCCCGGTCGCAGCTGGTGCTGACCAGCGCCGCGCGCCGGCGCGTCTTCGGCGAATACCAGTCAACCGAGCCGTCGCGCTTCTTTCTGGAGATCCCTGCCGAGCTCGCCGAGGTCGTCGAGCCGGCCTTCAGCCCGCCGTCCCGCGCGCCGGCCACGACCGGCAGGCGCCGCTCGTTTCAGCGACGCGGCCGGTGGGAGGAGCCTGCCGCGGAGCCGCCGCGGTATGCCCATGACGACGCCGCCGAAGACCAGTCGTACGGCGGCATCTCGCCCGGCGCGCGTCTACGGCATCCGACCTTTGGTGTCGGGACGGTGGTGAGCGTCGAGGCGGCGTCATCCGATCTCAAGCTCACCATGCGGTTCAGCGGGGTCGGCGTGAAGAAGCTGTTCGCGCGCTATGCGAAGCTGGAACCCGTATGACGCCCGCGTGCCGGCCACACGCACTCCTGAGCCTCTGCTCGTCGGTTTCTCGTGTCGGGCACGTGCGGGCACCGCGCGGTAGAATCCCCCCGTGCGACGCCTCGTCGTCTTCGCCATCCTGCTCGCCGTCTGGCTGGTTTTCTCCGGCCATTTCGACGCATTACATCTGAGTCTCGGTCTCGTCTGCGCCGCCCTCGTCGCGGTCACCTCCGCCGACCTGCTGCTTCCGGAGTCGCGGTCGTCCCGCACGCCGCTGAAGGTCTGGCGGTATGTGTGTTACCTGCCGTGGCTGCTGTATCAGGTGGTCCTCGCGAACCTCCACGTCGTCTATCTCGTCATCTTTCCCCACAAGATCCGCCCGCAGGTCGTTCGCATCAAGACCGGGCTGACGAGCGATCTGGCGCTGGTCACACTCGCGAACTCCGTTACGTTGACGCCCGGCACAATCACGATGGACGTGGACGACGGCGAGCTGTGTGTGCACGCCCTCAGCGACAAGGCCGCTGCGGGACTGCGGGCGGGTGACATGGAGCGGCGCGTCGCACATGTGTTTCTCGAATCGGAGCCCGTGGACCCGCCCTCGACGTCCCCGCCGCGCTGATGCAGACCTTTTTTCTGGCCACCGCGATGGTCATCATGCTGGCCGTCTCGTTGTGCCTGTATCGCGCGATCCGCGGTCCGGCGATCATCGACCGCATCGTCGGCGTGAACGTGATCGGCACCAAGACCATCGCGGTCATCGTGCTGACGGGTTATATCTTCGACCGCGTCGAGTTCTTCGTTGACATCGCCGTCCTGTACGGGCTCATCAACTTCATGGGGGCGCTCGCGCTGTCGAAGTACTTCGAGCGCAAGGGCGTGCTCGATCGGAAGGGGCTGTCGTGACGGGGCTTGCGGTGGGGCTCATCTGCGCCGGCGTGTTCTTCCTGTTCACCGGCGCGGTCGGCCTGCTCCGGTTCCCGGACTTCTACACGCGGATGCATGCCGCGGGAAAATGCGACACGCTCGGGGCGCTCCTGGTGCTCGCGGGGCTGGCCTGCTACAGCGGTATCGCCCTCGTGAGCGTCAAGATCCTGGCCATTGCCGTCTTCATCTTCCTGACGAGCCCGACCGCCACGCACGCCATCGCGCGTGCGGCGCTCAAGCATCAGGCCGCGCACTGGACCACGGAGGAGCAATAGGCCCGACAATGGTCTGGCAGCTCGACGTGGTCCTGCTCGCGTTCGCGGTGGCAAGCGCCATCGGCGCCATCACCGTCCGCGATCTGCTCGCCTCGGTCATCCTGCTCGGCGCGTTCGGGCTGTTCATGTGCCTGGTGTGGATCGAAATGGGAGCGGTGGATGTGGCCTTCACCGAGGCCGCGGTGGGCGCCGGGGTCACGACGGTGTTCCTGGTGATTGCGGTTTTCAAGACCGAACGGATGAGCCTGGATTGAGGTATCTGCATCTCGTCGCCACGGGCGTCACCGGGCTGCTGCTGATCCTGGGATCCGCCGACATGCCGGCGACGGGTGATCCGGCATCGCCCGCCAGCGTGCACGTGTCGCCCCGTTACATCGAACACGGCTACGACGAAACCAACGTGCCGAACATGGTCACCGCGGTGCTGGCCGACTATCGCAGCTTCGACACGCTGGGCGAGGTCACGGTGGTGTTCACGGCCGCGATGGCGGTCCTCCTCATTCTTCGAACCGGGCGCAGGGACGAGGACGCGTCGTGATCGAGGACCAGGAAAGCATCGTCGTCAAGACCGTCTGTCGCCTGCTCGCGCCCTTCATCCAGCTGTTCGGCCTCTACGTCATCATGCACGGTCACAGCAGCCCGGGCGGCGGCTTCCAGGGTGGGGTAATCCTGGCGTCCAGTTTCGTCCTGCTGGCGATCGGCTACGGCGTGACGGCCGTCAAGCGCCGGTTGTCACTGCGGGCACTCACGACGCTCACGAGCGCCGGCGTGCTCGTCTATGGCGGGATTGGCGTCGCGTGCGTGCTGTTGGGCGCGAACTACCTCGACTACGGCATCCTGCCGCTGCCCGACGCCCGCAGCCTGGGCATGCTCGGTATCGAGATCGGCGTTGGGATGACGGTGATGGGGGCCATGGTCTCTATCTTCCACGACCTGATCACGTTCGAGTAGGGTGCCATGGTCGACTACCTGATTGGCCACTTCAACGTCGTCACCTACGTCGTGCTCATGATGATCGGCTTCTATGCGATGACCGGCAAGACCAACCTGATGAAGAAGCTCGTCGGGATGAACATCTTTCAGTGGTCGATCATCCTGTTCATCGTCTCGTTGGCCGCCAAGCGCGGCGCCACCATTCCCATCATCGTGCACGAGACCGACGCGGGGCCGGCCGAGGACGCGGTGGGGCTCCAGGTCCAGGCGATGGACTACGTCAACCCGTTGCCCCACGTGCTCATGCTGACCGCCATCGTGGTCGGGGTCGCGACGACCGGCGTGGCGCTGGCCCTGCTCCTCCGGATTCACCGGCAATACGGGACGCTGGAAGAGGGCGAGCTCCTGGAGCGAATCCGAAGCTCGGGATGAACATTCATCAGTCCGCGGTTCCCATCGTCATCATCGCCGCGCCACTCCTCACCGCGTTCGTCCTTCCGCTCCTGGGCCTGTGGCACCGGTCGGCGGTCTTCCCCGTCGCCCTCGCCGCCCTCGGCGTCTCGCTCGGCGGGTCGGTGTTGGCCGCGCATCGAGTACTCACGAGCGGACCGCTGGAGTACTTCATGGGCGGGTGGGCGCCACCCTGGGGGATCGCGTTCCGTATCGATCATCTCGGCGCGCTGATGCTCCTGCTCCTCGGCGCCGTCACGTTGGCCGTGGGCATCTATTCGAAGCGCAGCATCCTGCAAGAGCTGCCGGGCAAGGAGGCGCCCTTCTACAGCGTCTTTCTCCTGCTCGTGAGCGGCCTGATGGGCATTGTCGCCACGGCTGACATGTTCAACCTGTACGTCTTTCTGGAGATCGCGTCCCTCGCGAGCTACGCGCTCGTGTCGCTGGGCGGGGGCGCCGCGGTCGTCTCGGCGTTCCGCTACGTCATTCTCGGCACCGTCGGCGCCGCGTTCTACCTGCTCGCCGTCGGCTACCTCTACAGCGTCACCGGGACACTGAACATGTCCGATCTGGCCGAGCGGCTCCCCGCGCTCTACGACTCGAACGCCGTCCTGGTCGGCTTCGCGTTCTTCGTCATCGGGATATCGATCAAGATGGCGCTCTTCCCAATGCACGCCTGGCTGCCTGGCGCGTACGCCAATGCGCCGTCCGCCGTCAGCGCCCTGATCGCCGCGACGACGACGAAAGTCGCGGCCTACGTGCTCGTGCGGGTGATGTTCTTTGTCTTCGAGCCGCGGTTCGCCGTCGACCTGATTCCGGTGACCGCGCTCCTCAGCTGGATGGGCGCGGTGGCCATGGTCATGGGGTCGGTGATGGCCATCGCGCAGTCGGATCTCAAGCGGATGCTCGCCTACTCGTCCGTGGCCCAGATTGGCTACATCGTGCTCGGCGTCGGCCTCGCCAATGCCATGGGCCTGACGGGCGGGTTGCTGCACCTCGTCAACCACGCGGTTATGAAGGGATGCCTGTTTCTCGTGGCCGGCGCCATCGTCTACCGCACCGGTCTCCGGGAGATCCGCCAGTTCCGCAACCTGTCGCGGCGCATGCCGTGGACCGCGGCCATCTTCACCGTTGCCGCGTGCTCGATGATCGGTATCCCGCCGTTCGGCGGCTTCTTCAGCAAGCTGTATCTGATACTGGGCGCCATCGACGCGGGGCGATGGGTGTTCGTCGGGGTGATCCTGCTCAGCAGCGTGTTGGCGCTCGTCTACTTCGCGAACGTCATTCGCCACCTCTACTTCCCCCCCGATGACGTCGACGCGGAGCCGGCGGCGGCACACGAGGCCGAGCCGACGGCGATGCCACGGGGGGATCCCCCGCTGCCCATGCTCGCGCCGATGCTCACGTTGGCGGTCGGGATTGTCCTGTTGGGGCTGTTCAACGGGGAGATCGTCTCCCGGTTCATCGAACCGGTCGTCGCGGGGAGCGTGCTGCCGTGAGCGTCGCCGCGGCGGCATGGATGTGCATCGTCGCGCCCTTCGTGGGCGTGGCGGTGACACCGTTGGCCGGGCGACTCCGCTTACAGCACGCCGACCGGGTCGCCGTCCTGTTCTCCTTCGTGTCGGCCGCGGCCGCCCTTCGACTGCTCCCGGCGCTCGCCCACCCGGACACGCTGCCCGTCGAAAGCGCTGGCGTGTGGCTCGAGGCGCCCATCGCGATCGGCGTCGGCGTCCTGATCGATCCCTTGAGCATCGTGTTGGCGAACGTCGTGGCCGTGGTGAGCTTCGTCATCATGGTCTACTGCCGCGGCTACATGCACGACGATGCGGCGCGCATCCGGTTCTGGATGTGGATGAACGCGTTCATCGGCAGCATGCTGCTGCTCGTCCTGTCGAACAACCTGCTGTTTGTCTTCGTCGGCTGGAAGCTCGTCGGCGTCTGCAGCTACGGCTTGATCGGCTACTACTACCAGGACCAGCGCACGCACTGGATCGGCGGTCCACCGCCCGCTGCGTTCGTGACGCCATCCGAGGCGAGTCTCAAGGCGCTCGTCGTGACGGGCGCCGGGGACATGTTGATGCTGGGCGGCATCCTCATCCTGTACTTCTATTCGGGCACGTTGAACTTCCTCGAGCTCTACGAGACCGCACCGACCTGGCTCCCGGCGATGGCCGCCACGCCGGGCATGGTCATCCTGGTGAGCGCGCTGCTCCTCGCGGGACCGTTGGGCAAGTCGGCGCAGTTTCCGTTCCACGAGTGGCTGCCGGAAGCGATGGCGGGGCCCGGGCCGGTGTCGGCGCTCATCCATGCCGCCACGATGGTCAAGAGCGGCGTCTATCTGGTCGCACGCTTCGTGCCCGTCTTCTACTACGGCGCCTGGGTGGCCGGCATCGACGCCGCGGCCTGGTTCTTTCACCTCACCGCCTGGGCCGGCGCGTTCACGGCGCTCCTGGCCGCGACGCAAGGCATGGTCGCGGTCGAGCTCAAGAAGGTCCTGGCGTATTCGACGGTCAGCCAAATCGGGTACATGATGCTGGCACTGGGCGTCACGGGCCTCGCGCCCGGCCTGCTCGTCGAGGGGTACACCTCTGGCGTCTTCCACCTCGTCAGCCACGCGCTGTTCAAGGCCTGTCTGTTCCTCGCCGCCGGTACCGTCATTCACGCTGCCCACTCCATCTACATGCACGACATGGGCGCCCTCCGGTCGTTGCTCCCGCTCACCTGGGCGTGCACGCTGGTCGCCGCCCTCTCGCTCATGGGCGTGCCTCCGTTCCCCGGCTTCTGGAGCAAGGACGCGGTGTTGCTCGTGACACATCAGGCCAGCACGCCGCTCTTCGCCGTCGGGTTGGTCACAGCCGGCCTGACGGCGTTCTACACAGTCCGATTCTTCGGCCTGGTGTTCCACGGCCCGGCCAGCGATGCCCTGGCGACCCACATGAGGGCGGGCGGGCACCTTGACGACGGCACCGGCTCAATGCGGACCGCCACGGCGGTCCTCGCCACGGCCCTGGTCGTCGCGGGGCTTGGCGGACCGCTCCTCGAGGGAGTCCTGCATCACGGTTTCGACATTAGCCTCGGCGCCATGCTCGGCGGCGAATTGGGGACGACGGCCGTTGCCGATCCGGAGGGCGCGTCCGGGCACGGACTGGTCGTCGCCCTATCGCTTCTCTGTATCGCGGCCGGCGCGGTGCCCGCGTATGCGCTCTACCTGTCGCGCGCGGCGTCACCGGCGGCGCTCCTCGACACGCACGCCGCACTCCGCGGGCTGTACGGATTCTTCTGGCGGCGGTGGGCGATCGACGCGTTCTACCACCGCGTCTTCGTCGGCGGCACCGGCCGGCTCGCCGCGTTCATCGCTGAGGACGTCGAGGCGCGCTGGGATCGGCTCGTCCACCACCACCTGCCGTGGGTGGTCACACGGCAGACGGAGCGCCTCGCGCATCGGCTGCGGACCGAGACCGAGGAGCTCGTCTACAACGTCTCCTACGTGCTCGTGCTCTTTGTCCTCTTGCTCGCCGTCCTGCTGTTCGGCACGGGGCAGTAAGTGGGCCTGCTCCTCCACATTCTCTTGGCGCCGCTCGCGGCCGTGGTGCTGATCGTCATGACGCGGCGGACGCGCGCCCGCCTCGCCGGCTGGATCACGACGGGTGTGCTGTTCTACGCAACGGTGCTCGCTGGTCGGGTGGCCGTGGCGGTCGCGGGCGGCGAGGTGCTGGTCGAGGATTACCTCGCCATCGCGCCGGGCATCCGCCTCGGTCTCCGGGCGGACGGGCTCAGCATCCCGACGCTGGCTGTCGTCTTGCTCCTGTGCACGGCGCTCGCCTGCTACTCCATTCGCTATGTGGAGCACCGCGTCACGGTGCTGTACCCGAACGAATCCGACGAGGCCCAGGCGCGCCACTACGCGCGTTTTTTTGCCCTGCTCCCGTTTTTTCCGATTGGTTTCATCGGCACGATCCTCAGCACCAACCTCGTCTCGCTCTACTTCTTCATGGAGGTCTTGACCATCACCCTGTTCTTCCTGATGGCCTTCTTCGGCTATCGGGAACGTCTCCGCGTGGCGTTTATCAGCCTGTCGTGGGGCATCATCGGCGCCCTGCTCTTCCTCGCGGCATCCCTCATCGTCTACAGCCAGCTGGGGAGTCTCGAGATTGCCGACCTCTCGCGCATGGCGGGGAACCCGTTGACCGTTGGGACCGCCGCGCTGTTCCTGGTCGGCCTCATGATGAAGCTGGCGCTCGTCCCGTTCCACGTCTGGATGCCGTCGGTGCACGCGGAGCACCCGACCTGTATCGCCGGGCTGCTGGCGGTCTACGCCAACCTGGCGCTGTACATCATCGTCCGCGTCCTCGTGCTCCCGCTCGGTACCGAGTTCGCGGTGTTCGGCATGCCGCTGATGGTGCTCGCCCTCGTGACCATGATCTACGGCTCGCTCCTGACGCTGGCCCAGACCGACATCAAGCGGCTCGCGGCGTGTTCCACCATCAGCCAAATCGCGTACTCAATCCTCGGGTTGGGGGCATTGACCGCCGCCAGTGTCGAGGGTGGGATGTTCTTCTTTCTGAGCCACATCATGGGAAAGACGGTGTTCTTTTCCACCGCAGGGATCGTCGTCTACACGACTGGCATCCGCGACATGCGCGAGCTCGGGGGCCTCGCACGGAAGATGCCGGTGACCGCCGTCCTGTGGGTGATCGGGTGCATGATGCTCTCCGGATTTCCGCCCTTCAGCAGTTTCACGGCGGAGTGGATCATGTTCACGGGGATCTTCGAGCGCGGCCTCCTCGCGGGTCCCGTCGCTCTTCTCGTGGCCGTCGGCGGTGTCGTCGCCATCCTGCTGACGGTGGCGTATACGTTCGGCGCGGCGCGCCGGATCTTTTTTGGGCCGCTGAGCCCGGCGCTCGCCGAACGGGAGGTCGCCGACCCTCGTTGGACGATGACGGTGCCGCTCGGCGTCGTGGCCGCGACGTCAATCGTGTTGGGGCTCTATCCGCGCGTGATGATGGATCTGCTGCACACCGTCCTTGGTGGGATCTGAATCACGGAGCGGCCGCGGGGATTCGGGGCGAAGCCCCGTCTAACGACGAAAACGGCCGGGCCACCGAGGCCCGGCCGTGGGATGGAGCGTCGTCAGCGGGAACACCGAGCTATTCGAGCGCCGTGATGATCCACCGCCCGTCGATGAGGCCGTCCTCTCCACCCTGGAGCTCGACCTTCTCCAGGGTGAGGACCATCGTGCGGTCCGCCGCGACCTCATCCTTGGTCACGGTGGCCGCGACGGTGACGTCCTTGGAAACCAACTCGCCCTCGAACTGGGCAACGTCGAGCGGGTTCGCCGGGTCGTAAGTGCTGGCCTGGGCGATGCGGGCCTCCTCATCAAGATCGTTCTGCGAGGCGGATACCTTGCGTGCGAAATCACGTTCGTCGTCGCGCCAGGTTCTCCAGGCTTCCTGGACTTCCTGATCGCGTCGAGCGACGTCCTCTTCCTCTCGCTCGGCCGCGATCACCCGCGCGATCGCTTCGAGGTTCTCGTCTTGATAGATCTTCTTCTCCGCGCGAAACGTCGTTTCCGCGGCCCGGACCTCCTCGAGGGCCGAGGCGAGCTCGCGCAGCCGAAGCGGTCGGCGCTGCTCCTCCGTGACGCTCTCGACGCTGGTCCCAGACACGATGCCGTCCTCTTGTGGGTCGAAGACCACCATCGACATGTTGCCGAGCGTCGTGCGGTCGTTGAAGCGCGAGGCCTGGAAGAAACTGCGGATGATGCTTTGCTCCGCGCCCCCGCCGCACGCGGCGAGCAGGCCGCCGCCGACCACCAACGCCAATGTCATGCGCCCGGCGGTGCTGATCACTGAACGAGACATGCTGGTTGCCTCCTTGGTCACGCCCGCGGAACACTGCGGGACGTATCCGCTACGCATCGCCCGCGTCGGTGGGTGCGCCCCCGCCGCGGGTACTCTCGGACGCCTCGGCGTCGTTCCCGCTGGCATCCGTTTCGACGAGACGTGCCATCGACACGACCCGATCGTCGTCGTCGATCTCGATGAGCCGCACGCCCTGGGTTGCCCGGCCGATAGAACGAATGCCGCCGGTGACCATGCGCAGCACCTTGCCCTGCTGCGTGATCAGCATGACCTCGTCGTCGTCCTCGACGTAGGCGACTCCGGCCACGCGTCCGTTCCTGTCATTTGCGCGAGCGTTAATAATACCGACTCCCCCCCGCGATTGCACGCGGTATTCCTCTAGCTCGGTGCGCTTGCCGAACCCGTGCTCGGTCACGGTCAGCAGCGTCCCGGTCGGCCGGACCACGGTCATCGCGACCACCTCATCGCCCTCCCGCAGCGCAATGCCGCGAACGCCCCTGGCGCCGCGGCCCACCGGTCGGACGTCCGCCTCCGCGAACCGGATCGCCATACCGCTCCGGGTTCCGATGAAAATCTCGGCCTGCCCGTCGGACAGCTCCGCCCCGATCACGGCGTCGCCCGCAGCGGCGTCGATCCCCATGGCGATGACCCCGCCGGCCCACCGGTGTCGAAACGCGCGGAGGTCCGTCTTCTTGACGACGCCGCGACGCGTCCCCATCACGACGAAGCGCTCGCCGTCCGCCGCTGGGAAGTCCTTGACCGTCTCGAGCGCCGCGATCCGTTCGTCTCGTGCCATCTTGACCAAATTGGCGATCGACTTACCGCGGCCGGCCGGCCCGACGTCGGGGATCTCGTGCACCCTGAGCCGGTAGACGCGGCCGCGGTCCGAGAAAATGAGGATATTGGCGTGCGTCGACGCGACGAAGAGATGCGTGAGGAAGTCCTCGCCGCGTGTCCGCATGCCGATGCGGCCCTTGCCGCCGCGGCGCTGGTTGCGGTACTGGGTGATGGCGGTGCGTTTGATGTAACCGGTGTTGCTGACGGTGATCGCCATATCTTCTTCGACGATCAGGTCCTCGATGCGGAACTCGCCGTCCGCGTCGATGATCTCGGACCGTCGGGCGTCGCCGTACTTCTCCTGAATCGCGCGGAGCTCGGTGATGACGATCTCGAGGAGCAGCCTGTCGCTCTCGAGGATGGCGCGCAGACGCTCGATGGTCCGGAGCAGCTCAGCGAGCTCGTCGACGACTTTCTGCCGCTCGAGGCCCGTGAGGCGCTGCAGCTGCATGTCGAGGATGGCCTGCGCCTGCTTCTGCGTCAGCTCGAACTGATCCATGAGCCCGGTGCGCGCCTCGGCGGGCGTCTTGACCGCGCGAATCAGCTGGATGACGGCATCGAGGTGATCGAGCGCAATCTTGAGTCCTTCGAGGATGTGCGCGCGCGCTTCCGCCTTCCGCAGCTCGTGCTCGGTGCGGCGACGCACGACCTCGCGCCGGAACTCGAGAAAGTGCTCGAGGAGGTCGAGCAGCGTGAGCACCTGCGGCCGACCGGCGACGATCGCCAGCATGATGATGCCGAACGTGCTCTGGAGCGACGTGTGCTTGTAGAGGTTATTGAGCACGACCTCGGGGATCTCGCCGCGACGTAGCTCGATCACGATGCGCATGCCGTCACGGTCCGACTCGTCGCGCAGGTCCGAGATGCCGTCAATGATCTTGTCCCGCACCAGCTCGGCGATCTTTTCCAGCAACTTGGCCTTGTTCAGCTGGTAGGGGATCTCGGTCACGATGATCGCGACGCGGTCCTTTTTGCGGCCAGGTCCAGATTCTTCGATCGTCGTCCGCGCGCGCATCGTGATCGACCCGCGGCCCGTCCGATACGCCTGGGCGATGCCCGCTCGCCCCACGATGAAGCCCCCGGTGGGAAAGTCGGGCCCGGGAATCATCGTCAGCAGCTCGCGCAGCTTGGCCTCGCGAGGTTTCGTCGAATGCTCGGCCACCCAGACGAGTCCGTCGATGATCTCCCGGAGGTTGTGAGGCGGGATGTTGGTGGCCATCCCGACCGCGATGCCGGCCGACCCGTTGACGAGGAGGTTGGGGTACGGCGCCGGCAGCACCGTCGGCTCTTCGCTCGTCTCGTCGTAGTTCGGAATGAAATCGACCGTCTCTTTGTCGAGATCGGCCATCAGATCGTCGGCGATCCGCTCGAGCCGCGATTCGGTGTATCGCATCGCCGCCGGCGGATCCCCGTCGACGGACCCAAAATTGCCCTGGCTGTCGACCAGGGGGTACCGCATGTTGAAATCCTGGGCGAGCCGCACGAGCGTGTCGTAGATCGACGTGTCGCCATGGGGATGAAAATTGCCCATGACCTCGCCGACGATCTTCGCGCACTTGCGATACGGTCGGTTGGGGGCGAGCCCCATCGTCCGCATCCCGTAAATGACCCGCCGGTGCGCCGGCTTCAACCCATCGCGCACGTCGGGGAGCGCCCGCCCGATGATCACGCTCATGGCGTAATCCATATACGAGCGACGCATCTCGTCTTCGATGTTGACCGGGATGTGGGGCTGTTGAATGTCTGACATGTGACGCGGTGGTTAGCTCGACACTAGTGGACTGTCGCCCAGGGCTACGGTGAGCCTGCTTGGGTGGCCGGCGATGCGTTACACATCCAGGTTCGTCACATCGAGCGCGTTCTCCTCGATGAACTTGCGCCGCGGTTCGACTTGATCACCCATCAGCGTTGTGAACATGTGATCAGCTTCCGCGTCGTCTTCTGCGCGAACCTGGAGCAAGGTTCGGTTCTCGGGGTTCATGGTCGTCGCCCACAACTGGTCGGGGTTCATCTCGCCGAGCCCCTTGTACCGGTTGACCGCGACGCCGCGCTTCCCCGCGGCGATGAAGTACTCGACCAACTCGTCGAGCGAGCCGATCCGGACGTCCTGGTCCGCGCCCGCCAGGGGGGGCGGCTCCTCGCCGGCGTCGGCATCGGCGTCGGTCTGCGGCGGTGCGCCGGTCGCCACGACCATCGGCCCTTCGATCTCGCGAATCTCGGCGTGCGCCGCCAGCAGGGCGCGGTATTCGGCCGCTTCGACGAAGTCGACGCCGACCGCGTGCCGTCTGGGATAGCCTTCCGTGCGGTCCTCGACGTGCAGCAGGGACGCGTTGTGCTCTTCGTCGGTGCCAACTGACACGGTGCGGAGTGTGGATGACAGCTCCCGCGCGAGCGCGTCGACCGCCGTCCGGTCCGCGAAGAACGCCCGCTCGCGCGCACCGCGCGCGACGAGCGCGATGATCACGTCGCGGCTCGGCCCCCGGCGCTCGACCACCTGGAGGAGCTTTCCAAAGGCCACGAGCCGATGCAGCACCTGCTCGAGGCGCTCGCCGGCGAACTCCAGCCCCGTGGAGGGCAACCGTAAGACGCGCGACTCGCTGGCGCGACGGATTAGATACGCCTCCAACTCGCGGTCGTCCTTGATGTACTGCTCGGCGCGTCCCCGCTTGGCGCGATAGAGCGGCGGCTGCGCGATGTAGATGTGCCCGCGCTCGATCAATGCGCGCATCTGTCGATAGAAGAAGGTCAACAGGAGCGTCCGGATATGTGACCCGTCGACGTCGGCGTCCGTCATGATGACGACGCGGTGGTAGCGGAGCTTCGAGGGATCGAAGTCGTCCTTGCCGATGCCGCACCCGAGCGCGGCGATCATGATCTTGATCTCGTCGCTACTCAGCATCTTGTCAAAGCGGGCGCGTTCGACATTGAGGATTTTCCCCTTGATAGGCAGCACGGCCTGGAACCGTCGGTCGCGTCCCTGTTTCGCCGAGCCGCCGGCCGACTCGCCTTCGACGATATAGAGCTCGCTTTTCGCCGGGTCGCGCTCCTGGCAGTCGGCGAGCTTGCCGGGTAACGAGCTGTTGTCGAGCGCGCCCTTCCGGCGCACGAGGTCACGGGCTTTGCGCGCCGCCTCGCGGGCTCGCGCGGCGTCGATCGCCTTGTTGACGATGCGTTTCGCGACGCCGGGGTTCTCTTCCAGATGTGCGCCGAGCCGATCGTTGATGATCGCCGCAACGATGCCCATGACCTCAGTGTTCCCGAGCTTCGTTTTGGTCTGCCCCTCGAACTGCGGGCGCGGAAGCTTCACACTGACGACGGCGACGAGGCCCTCGCGAATGTCATCGCCGCTGACACTCTCCTTGAGATCGCGGGCCAGGTTATTCGTGTTCGCGTAAGCGTTGATCGTCCGGGTGAGCGCCGACCGGAACCCGGACAGGTGCGTCCCGCCTTCCTGCGTGTTGATGTTGTTCGCGAACGAATACACCGTGTCCGCGTACCCGTCATTCCATTGCAGCGCGATCTCGGCCTCGATCCCATCCCTGGCGCCCTGCATGTAGATGGGTTGCGCGTTCACGGCGGTCTTGTTCTTGTTGATGAACTCGACGAACGAGCTGATCCCGCCAGCGTATTGGAAGCTGCGGCTCTTGCCTGTGCGCTCGTCGGTCAGGGTGATGGTGATGCCCGCCTTCAGGAACGCCAGTTCGCGAAGGCGGTGCGCGAGCGTGTCGAAGCTGTAGACGATTGTCTCGAACACGCGCTCGTCGGCCTTAAAGGTGACCTTGGTCCCGCGTCGCTTGGTGGTGCCGATCGTCTCGAGCCCCTTCGTCGGCCGGCCACGCGCGTAGCTTTGCCGGTAGACCTGCCCGTCGCGCCAGATCTCCAGGTCGAGTGATTCGGACAATGCGTTGACGACCGACACGCCGACGCCGTGCAATCCTCCCGAGACCCGGTAGCTCTTGTTGTCAAACTTGCCGCCGGCATGGAGCACGGTCATCACGACTTCGGCAGCCGACTTGCCGCTTGCGTGTTCGTCAACCGGAATGCCACGGCCGTTGTCGCCGACCGTGATCGAGTTGTCGATGTGCACGGTCACGTCGATGAGATCGCAGAACCCGCCCAGCGCCTCGTCGATCGAGTTATTGACCACCTCGTACACCAGGTGGTGGAGGCCGGTCGGGCCGGTCGATCCGATATACATCGCCGGCCGCTTCCGGACTGCCTCGAGCCCTTCGAGAACTTTAATCTTGTCGGCGCGGTAGTCGTCCGAGCCCTGTGCTTCGGCCGGTGAGGGAGTATCTGCTGGCGGGACGGGTAACGCGCTGCTATCGGGAGTCACGTCGCCCTGAGGATCGTCATGTTCCAGTTGTGTCATTCGGGTCCGTTGGGAGTGCGTCGCCGCGTGTGTGCTACACCCGCATCGGCATGATGACGTAGGTGTAGTCGCACCCATCACCGCCGACAGGCATAATGACGGCCTGGCTTATTTCGTCCTTAAACTCGAGGCCGACGTTGTCCGTGTCAGCGACGCTGAGAAAATCGAGAATGTATTGCGCGTTGAAGCAAATATCGACCGCGTCGCCGGCGTAGTCCACCTCCAACGCTTCCTTGGCTTCCCCGACTTCAGGGCTGCTCGACGAGACCTCAACGGTGTCCTTGTCGATGTGAAACTTCACCGCGCGTGACCGTTCGCTGGACAGGAGCGCCACGCGCTTGATCGCACTCGTGAGGCGGTCGCGTTCGAATTCGATCCGCTTGTCGTTGCCCTTGGGAATCACGCGCTCGTAGATGGGAAACTGCCCATCGATCATCCGGGAGATCAACTGGCGCCCGTCGATCTTGAAAAAGAGGTGGTTTTCCCCGCATTCATACGTTACATCGCCGTCGCCGTCACCTTCACCGAGAAGCCGCGACAACTCCCAGAGGGTCTTCTTCGGCAAAATGGCTCGTAGCTCACTCTCCGCCTGTCCCTTGGCCTCCCACGGCGCGGAGACCAGCGCCAGACGATGGCCGTCGGTCGCCACCAGATCCATGCGCTGGGATCCCAGGACGAACAGCGCGCCATTCAAGAAGTAGCGCGTATCCTCGCCGGTAATCGCAAATTGGGTCTTCTTCACCATCTCCTGCAGCAGGGCCCTCGGCAACGCCGCGGTTGAGCCATCACCGGGCTCGGGCAGTGTCGGGAAGTCTTCACGCGGAAGCGTCTGCATCCGCGAGTTAAACCGCTCCGCGGCCACCTTAACGGCCCCCTTCGCCCCCTGCTCGATCCGTATCTCGGTATCAGGGAGCGCACGGACGATCTCGTACAGCTTCTTGGCGGGGATCGTTAGTGACCCGCCCTTGGCGATGGCGGCGGGACACTGGCTCCGGAGACCGACCTCAAGGTCGGTCGCGAGCAACTGCACGCTCCCATCCCCGTTCGCCTCGATCAGCACGTTGGCGAGAATGGGAATCGTGTTCTTGCGTTCGACGATCCCCTGGAAGAGCTGTAACTCGCGCAGTAGGTCGCTCTTTCGGACGCTGAGTTCCATGGGGGTTGAGAACCTCGATTGGGGGATGACTAGACGATGATCACGCCTACATACATGATCATGAAGACAAGAGAAATTATAACAGAATAGAGGTCCGGTTGAAGCTGTGAATAACCTTTTTAACTATTGTCTTATCAACTAGTTAGAGCCCACACTACCTGTGGGCTAATTACACCTTTCGTGGGTGCGGCTGTGGACGTTAGAACATTGACAATTCGCCGTCGGTCGGTGGTCTGTCGGCTGTGGAAAACGGGCGGGTTTGGCGAGACACAACCCGGGTCGGTTAGTTGATCGACTCGAGAAAGCTGTTGATCAGGGTATTGAATTCGCGATCACGTTTTCGACGGTCTTCAATCTTGCGAATCGAGTGAATAACCGTCGAATGGTGTTTGCCACCAAAGCTCTTCCCAATCTGCGGGAGCGACGAGTTGGTCAGCGACCTGCAAATATACATGGCAATCTGTCGCGGGAGCGCCACGGCCTTCGAGCTGCTGCGCGACTTGAGGTCCGCGATCTTGAGCTGGTAGTAGTTTGCAACGAACCTTTGCACCATCTCGATCGTCGTGACCTGGTCGTCGCGATCGAGGATATTCCGCAAGATGTCCTGGGCCAGCGAGAGTGTGATCGTGGTCCCGGTCAGCGAGGCGTAGGCGATGAGGCGTATAAGTGATCCCTCGAGCTCCCGGATGTTGGACTTGATGCGGCCGGCGATATAGAGGGCCACGTCATCCGGCAGCGGCACGGCTTCGGCGCCCGCCTTTTTCTTCAGGATGGCCACTTTGGTCTCGAGATCCGGAGGTTGGATGTCGGCGATCAAGCCCCATTCAAAGCGGGAGCGTAGCCGTTCCTCGAGTGTCGGAATCTCGTGCGGCGGTCCGTCGCTGCTGATAACTATCTGTTTCTGCGCGTCGTAGAGGGAGTTGAACGTATGAAAGAACTCCGTCTGCGTCCCTTCCTTGCCAGCCAAAAACTGGATGTCGTCGACGAGCAACACGTCCATGCTTCGATACCGCTGACGAAATTCCAGTATGCGGTCGTATCGGACGGCGTTGATCATCTCGTTCATGAAGCGCTCGGACGAGATGTATGTGAGCTTCAGACTCGGCGTTTGGTCGAGGAGATACTGCCCGATCGCGTGCATGAGGTGTGTCTTGCCGAGGCCGACCCCGCCGTAGAGAAACAGCGGATTGTAGGAACGTGACGGGGCTTCGGCGACCGCGAGCGATGCGGCATGCGCAAACTGATTGGATGGGCCGACGACGAAGGTCCCGAACGTGTAGCGCGGGTTCAATCCGCGAGGCGGCGTGACAGGGATCGTGCTCGGCACGGGCGGTCTGGTGTCGGCCCGTCGTTCGATCACGCGTCCGGTTTCGCCTTCTATAACGAAGGCGATCTGCATCCCTTCACGTTCGACCTCGGTCACCGCTTCGCTGATGACCCCGGCGTAGTGCTTCGTGAGCCAGTCCCTGAACAGGTGGTTCGGCACACGGACGGTGATGGTTTGGCCCGCGTCCTCGACGAAAACGGTCGGCTTGAACCAGGTGTGAAAGCTGTGCCGGTTGACCTTGGTCTCGATGCGGGAGAGGACCTGATTCCAGACGTTGCCGGACATCGCCATAGCGGTTACGCCGAACTTTCGTCTCCTGAGGACCCGACCCTACCGGCCCTGGTGGTCACCACGTGGGAGTGGCCCAAATCAGGTCACGGACGACCCTGCGTCCCCAGCCTCCCTCAGGCATCGCCCGGAACTACGGCGACCATCCGCTGGTGGTGCAAACGCCCTGGATTTCCACAATTTCTTCCACAGTTGTGGAAAACTGCTGGGAGGGCCCTCCCGGGAGCCACAGGGTGGCGACTGTAGCACACAGGATCTCGGCAGACAATCCGAGAACGGGCCGCAGTGCAGATCCGTGCAACCACACGGGGGAATCGCCAGTCTTGTTGTGAACGAAGTCACAATCTACCTCAAGGATCGCGAGAACCTGACGACATAGCGATTGACAGTCCCTTTTCTGCTTCGATACGATGGTAGTTCCTCGTCGTGTGTGATCGTCGCGCCGTGGCGAAACGCGTCCTCGGGCGTACGGAGACTCGGGCACCGTGAAGCGTACCTATCAACCAAACGTCAGGCGCCGCAAGCGCACCCATGGATTTCGAAAGCGGATGAGCACGAAGACCGGTCGACGCGTGTTGAAAAGGCGTCGCGCCAAGGGGCGTAAGCGTCTATCTGTGTCGTAAATGGTTTATTTACAATATTTTACATAAGGTGGGCCGCACTCTGACCAGCCGCGAGCGTATTCGACGGCGGCCGGAGTTCCTGAGGGTGCAGCAGCGCGGCGTCCGGACCCGTGGGCGCTATGTGACGTTGTTCACCCTGCCGAACGGTCTCGATATCGCCCGACTCGGTATCATCGCAACGCGACGGTTGGGTGGATCCGTCCGTCGCAATCGCGCCAAGCGTCGCGCGCGCGAGTTGTTCCGGCACCGGAAGGGCCTACCCGGCGTCGATATCGTCGCGTTGTTGCGACCGGAGTTCCCCGATGCGCCGTTTGCCGCGCTGGATGCCGACTACCGTCGGACCCTCAATCGCCGCTAGCCGGGTGGGCCTGCTCGGGGCAGTGCCGTCACGAGCAGCGATCTCGGCGATCAGATTGTACCAACTTGTTTTGTCACAGCTATTTACAGGATCCTGTCGGTTCGTGCCGTCATGCTCAGCGTATGCTGCCGAAGCGATCGAGCGGCACGGGGCTGCGCGTGGGCTCTGGCTCGCCGCCCGGCGTCTGGTGAGGTGCCATCCCCTGTGCCAGGGCGGCCTCGATCAAGTGCCGATGCCGCACACTGAGACCGAGGTCGGCACACCGCCGGTAGGCTGACACGCGATGGAACGCCGGGTCCTGCTCGCCTTCTTCCTGTCGTTTTTGGTGCTCTACGCCTATCAGGCGTTGTTCGTGCCGTCCCAGGACCCGTCAGCGGGCGATCTTGCGGGGCCAGCAGCGGCAGCGTCGGGGTCGGCAGCCGCTGGCCCCGCCGCGCTCGACAGCGGTCGCGCGACGGCGCGTGATCGGGACGCGACCGAGGCGGGGGCCGCGTCGCAACTCCAAGAAACGCCTGAGGCCGAGGTCGCTGCGGACCCCGTCGCGGCGTCCCCCACCGTCTCCGCCGACACCGCGCGGGACATCGTGGTGGACATGCCTGCGTTCACCGCGGTGTTCGCGAATCGTGGGGCCGAGCTCGTCAGCTGGAAGCTGAAGAACTATTTCAATGAGGGCACGGACACGCCCGTCGATCTCGTCCCCCGAGAGCTGCCCCAGGAAGAACCCGCGCCGTTCGCTCTTGCCTTTGCCGACACTGCGCTGACGGCACGCGCTGCGGAGGCGTTGTATCGTGCCACCCGCGACGGCTTCACCAACATCACGGGTCCGCTGGATGTCGCCGAAGGCGCGACCACCTTGGTCTTCGACTACGAAGAAGCTGCGGGGCTCCGCGTCTCGAAACAATTTCACTTCGATCCGGCGCACCCATTCGTGGTGACGGTGACCATCGACGCGACCCTGAATGGTCAGCCGCAGGCGCCGGCGATCCGGTGGGGGCCCGCGCTCGGCGGCGTCGAGTCGAGCTCCTCGGGGTTCGCCTATCGGGTCGGTCCCCGCGGTGTGCTCTTCGGCGGTGTCCGTCAGCTTGACGGGCGAGTCGAGGAGGGCGTCGAACGATCGGACGGCGACGCGATCCACGCCGGGTTCCTGCAGTTCGTCGGCATCGACAACCACTACTTCATCGCCGCCGCGCTGCCGGGTGGTGTCGAGACGGCCGTCAGCTACCGGGCGGTGCCGCAACCGCCGCTGGCGGACGGCGGCGACGTGCGTAGTCTGATGGCGTTCGATCTCGCCTTTCCTGATGACGACGTCAACGAGATGCCGTTCTTTCTCGGCCCGAAGGATTTCGAGATCCTCGAAGCGGCACACGCGACGATGGTGCGTTCCATCGAGTTTGGCTGGTTCGGATGGCTGGTCGTGCCGCTGCACCGCTCGCTCACGTGGGTCCATGACTACGTCGGCAACTGGGGCTGGTCCATCATCATCCTGACCTTTCTCATCAACATCGTCATCTTTCCGCTCAAGCACAAGAGCGTGATGTCGATGCGCAAGATGCAGGAGGTCCAGCCGGAGATGAAGGCGATTCAGGAGCGCTACAAGCACCTGAAGACGACCGACCCCGACAAGCAGAAGATGAACCAGGAGGTCATGGCGCTGTATCGAGACAAAGGCGTGAATCCTGCGAGCGGCTGTCTCCCGATGCTGCTCACCATGCCGGTGCTCTTCGCGTTCTACCGCCTGCTGTCGATGTCGATCGAGATCCGGGGCGAGCCGTTTGTCGGGTGGATCACCGACCTGGCGGTGCGGGACCCGCTGTACATCTTGCCGGCCTTCATGGGTGCGTCGATGGTGGTGCAGCAGCGGATGACGCCGACTCCGGCCGACCCGATGCAACAGAAGATCATGATGTTCATGCCGATCATGTTCACCGTCATGATGGCGTTCGCGCCGAGCGGACTCGTCCTCTACTGGATGACGAGCAACGTGCTCGGGATCGGGCAGCAGGTCGCGACCAACAGGATCATCGGCCCCCCGAAAGTACGAACCGTGCGACCCGCGGCCGAAAGCCGGGCCAAGAAGATCGGCGGCGCCAAGAAAGCTAAAGCGTGAAGGATCAATGCAGTGGGTGACGACTTGAACGCGCGGATGGTGGATTTCGTTCGCGCGGTGGGAACCGCGATGGGGTTGACGCTCGACGTCGCGGCGGAGTCAATCGAGGACGGCACGCGGATCACCGTGGCCGGCGATGGCTGTGACCTGTTCCTCCAACGCAAGGCAGCGCCGCTGGACGCGCTGCAACACGTCGTCAGCGCCGCGTTCCGTCGCGAGCACCCGGGCCGGCACATCGTGGTCGACTGCCTCGACTATCGAAAGAGCAAGGACGCAGAGCTTCGTGAGACCGCGAAGGTGTTGGCCGAGCGCGCGAACGAAACGGGACAGCCACAGGAGATTGGACCGCTCAACCCCTACGCCCGCCGCATCGTGCACCTGGCGATTGCCGAGGAACCCACCGCGACGTCGGAGAGCATCGGCGACGCGTTCATGAAGACGGTCGTTATTACCGCCGCGGAGTAAGCGGCGTACCCGAGGACCGCGGGGCGCAAGGCTCAAGGCTCAAGGCCACTACGCACCAGCGCTCGTGACGATCCGGACCTAAGCCCTAAGCCCGGGGGCGGTGTCCCACGCACCCATGTTCGCGACCGATGACACCATCGTGGCCATTGCCACGCCGCCAGGTGTGGGAGGCATCGGTATCGTGCGCGTGAGCGGGCCGCGGGCCGCACCGATCGCCGGATCGGTGCTGCGAGGCGAGGCCGCGCTGGAGCCACGTCGCGCGACGCTGCGCGACGTGATCGATCCGCGGTCGGACGGGCGCCCCGTCGACCGAGTGCTGGCCACCTATTTCCCTCGACCCGGGTCGTATACCGGTGAAGACGTGGTCGAGATCAGCGGGCACGGGAGCCCGGTGTTGCTGCGCGAGATTGTCAGGACCGCCTGCGAGGCCGGAGCCCGCCTGGCGGAGCCCGGCGAGTTTACGTTCCGTGCCTTTCTCAACGGCCGGCTCGACCTCATCCAAGCGGAAGCGGTCGGAGATCTCGTCGAGGCGGTGACACCGCTTCAGGCGCGCGTCGCGTTCGACCAGCTCGAGGGCACCGTGACGGCGCTCGTCGCTGACGTCGATCGCGCGTTGTTCGACCTGATTGCCCGGCTCGAAGCATCGCTCGACTTCCCCGACGAGGGATATCACTTCGTCCAGCCTGGTGCGGTGGCTGCCGAGACGCGCACCCTTGCGGACCGCATCACGCACCTGCTGGGCACCGCACAGCAAGGGCGCCTGGTGCGAGAAGGATGTCAAGTCGTCATCCTCGGCAGGCCGAATGTGGGCAAGTCGACGTTGTTCAACCGGTTGCTCGGCGCGCCGCGGGCGATCGTCACCGAAATGCCAGGCACGACGCGGGATCTGTTGACCGACACGGTCGACCTCGACGGTATCCCGGTGACGCTCGTCGATACCGCCGGGTTGCGTGCCACGCGCGACGTCATCGAAGCGGAGGGCGTCAGTCGCGCGCGCGGGGCGCTCCGGGTGGCCTACGTCGTCATCGTGGTCCTCGATCGGTCCTGTCCGCTCGGACCCGACGACCTCGGGTTGCTCGCCGACACGGCTGGCACACCCCGCCTCGTGGTCGTCAACAAGATCGATCGGCCCGCGCGCTGGATGCCGAGCGACGTCGACGCGCTCGGTGACGAACAAGCCGTCGTGAGCGTGTCGCTGCTGGACGCCGACGCCGCGGAGGCGATGCGCGCCACGCTGGCGCAGGCGCTGTGGACCGGTGGACGGCTGCGTGACCCGCCGTCCATCTCCAACGTGCGGCATATCGAGTTGCTCCAGGCGGCGACCGCCGCCCTGGAGCGGGCAGCCGGAGCGGCCGAGGCGGCCGCGACCGAAGAGCTGCTGCTCGCCGACCTCCAGGATGCGAGGCGCGCCCTGGAGGAGATCTCCGGTCGCCGCACGCCGGATGCGGTCCTCGAGCGGATCTTCGAGCGGTTCTGTATCGGAAAGTGATTGGTTCCAAGACATTCCGAAGCTCGATGACCACCCATTTCGACATCATCGTCGTCGGCGCAGGGCACGCCGGTTGTGAAGCGGCGCACGCCGCGGCGCGCTTGGGCTGCTCGGTCGGCCTGTGCACGCTGTCAGACGAGACCGTCGCGTTGATGCCGTGCAACCCCGCCGTCGGGGGCACCGCGAAGGGGCACCTGGTTCGGGAGATAGATGCGCTCGGCGGATTGATGGCGCGCGCCATCGACGCGACGGGTATCCAGTTCAAGCTGCTCAACCGCAGCCGCGGCCCGGCGGTCTGGTCACCGCGGGCGCAGGCCGACAAGCATCGCTACGGCGCGTGGATGAGGGACGCCCTCCGCCGCCAGCCGGGTATCGACTGGATTCTCGAGCGCGTCGGCAAAGTCGTCGTCGAGGGCACCCGCGTGAGGGGTATCGAACTGGAATCCGACGGCCGCGCCGGCGAGCGGCTGTCGTGCGACGCGCTTGTCGTGACGACGGGGACGTTTCTCAACGGCGTGATCCACGTCGGACAGGACCGGTGGCCGGCGGGGCGGGCGGGCGAGCCGCCGTCGGAAACACTGGCCAGCTCACTGAAAGCGCACGGTTTCGCGTGGGGGCGGTTGAAGACCGGCACCCCGCCACGGCTCGACCGTCGCAGCCTGGACTTCACTCGGTTCGAAGAAGCCCTGGGGGATCAGCCGCCCGTGCCGTTCTCGTTCCTGACCGACGGCATTACTCGTCCCTCCGTCCCTTGCCACCTCCTGCACACGAACGACCGCGTGCGAGAGCTCGTGTGCGCGAACATCGATCGGTCGCCGCTGTACAACGGCCAGATCAGCGGTATCGGACCGCGCTACTGTCCGTCACTGGAAGACAAGATCATGCGCTTCCCCGACCGGGAGCGGCACCACGTCTTCCTCGAACCGGAAGGCCTCGACGTCGACGAGATCTACGTCAACGGGTACTCGATGAGCCTGCCGACGGAAGTGCAGACCGCGCTTGTGCATGCGCTGCCCGGGCTCGAGGCTGCCGTGTTGCTCCGGCCCGGCTATGCGGTCGAGTACGACTTCATCCAACCGACGGAGCTCTCGCGATCACTGGAGACCAACCGCCTCGACGGCCTGTTCCTCGCGGGTCAAATCAACGGGACGTCCGGCTATGAAGAAGCCGCCGCCCAGGGACTGCTTGCCGGCATCAACGCGGCGCGGCGAGTGCGGCGCGAAGACCCGTTCGTGCTGAGGCGCGACGAGGCGTATGTCGGCATCCTCGCCGACGACCTGACGACCACCGGGTGCCTCGAGCCGTACCGGATGTTCACGTCGCGCGCCGAGCATCGCCTGTTGCTCCGGATCGACAACGCCGATCTGCGATTGACTCCCCGTGGTCGCGACGTGGGCCTCGTGAGCGACGCACGCTGGGAACGGTTCGAGGCGCGGCGCGCGCGGTTCGAGCAGAACATGCGACGCGTGAGACGGACCACGATCACCCTGGGCGACGGCACCCGGGCACGCGCGTCACGTGCGCTACGGCGCCCGGAGACGAGGTTGGCGGACTTCGTGGCTGCCGGGGAGCTCAGCCTGTGTGTCGCGGACGGCCAGGACCACGTCGACGTGGCGAGCGTCGAGACGGAATTCCGATACGCCGGCTATCTGGAGCGCCAGGTGAAGGTCGTCGACCGCGCGCGGCGCGACGAGGGGCGTGCGATCCCACGCGGACTGCCCTTCGACTCGGTACCCGGGCTCTCGCGCGAGGTGGTTCAGCGCCTCACAGAGGTTCGACCTGAAACGCTGGGCCAGGCGCAACGGGTGCCCGGCGTGACGCCGGCCGCGGTCGCCGTGATCGGCGCCTATATGGGCCGAATGGGCCGAATGGGCCGAATGTCGAGCGCGCGCCGATGAGGGAAGACACCGACCGGGGGGACGGGACGGCAAACCAACGTGGTCGCTAGAACAGCATCGCCGCCCAAGCGGCGCAATCTGACCCGGCGGCTGTTGCGTCGGGCTGAGCGCGCCCGCGTGCCACTCACCGAAGCGGTCGCGAAGCGCCTCTGCGCGTACGTCGAGCTGCTCGGACGGTGGAACGAGCGCATGAACCTCACGGGGCTAGACCTGGACGATGCGGGGCTGGACAGGCTGGTCATCGAGCCACTGGCCGCCCGGTCGCATCTGCCGGCGAGCGCCGCGCTGATCGATATCGGCTCCGGCGGCGGCTCGCCGGCCATCCCGTTGAAGCTGGCCGTTCCCGGCGTCGCCCTCCGCATGGTGGAGGCCAAGACCCGGAAGGCGGCGTTTCTCCGTGAAGCCGTTCGCCAGCTGGACCTGGATCGCACGGACGTCGAATCTCGCCGTTACGAGCAGCTGTTGGCGAGACCGGAGCTTCACGAAGCGCACGATGTGTTGACGCTGCGGGCGGTTCGTCTCGAAGCACGACTGCTCCGCGGTCTACAGGCCTTCGTCGCGCCCGGGGGGGCGATCCTGCTGTTCCGCGGCGGGAGTGGCTCGGACGTTCCGGCAGACCTTCAACCGCCCCTGGTGTGGGAGGCGACGCTCTCGCTGGTCGAGTCACTTCGGAGCCGACTCGTTGTCGTGCGTAAGCTCCGCTTGTGAGAAAGCGAATACAATACGAAACTACATCCTATTGTAAGTCGTCCAATCCAGGAGCGATGGCAACCGGAGCATTGTCCATTGTCCATTGTCCATTGTCCAGGGTCCCTTGCAGGTACCCAACGACCGCAAGAATGGCCGCGACGATGATGAGCGCGATGAGTGTCCGTGGCCGTTTCGTGCGTTCCATGGCTTTCCATGGTCCAGCCAACCCGCCCTCCACGAATGATCGCCAAACCTGCGCGCGTGACTCGTGGGTCGTTCCGGCCGGGCTAGTCGCGGATTCTATAGCGGACACCAGCAGCGCACGCGAGGCCCATCCAGTCAGACCCGATGCGGATCGTTTGGTTCCGCTGTGGCGCTAGTGTGTGCAGCTCAAGGGCCTTATTAGCAGCGGACCGGACCGTCTGAAGCTGTACCGAAGTGCACAGCGACTGCGACGCGCTCGCGGCGCGATTCCGCGATTGCAATGTGCCCGCAATTCGGAAGATTAGCTGAATGTTCCACGTGGAACGTCATCATCGTCCGCATCCGATTGCGCTGGCCAATCTCCGCCGGCCGCCGCTGATGCCACTAAGTGTCCCTGTGGGGGCTAGGTTTCGATGGCCGGATTATTCTTGACCGTGCGCCAAGCACAGAGTTACGATATCAGTGGTTGCTCACAACCTATAACAACCTAATATTTTTAGGTTATACAACATATAATGAGCGGTCTCTAGAGGCTCTGCACGCTCGTTGAACCCAGATCATGGGCACGAATAAGATCTTCGCGGTAGCAAACCAGAAGGGCGGTGTCGGGAAGACGACGACCGCGATCAACCTCGCGGCCTCGTTGGCCTTGGCGGATCGCACGGTGCTGATCGTGGATATGGATCCGCAGGCCAACCTGACGAGCGGGATCGGTCTCAAGGGCGGCGCAACCGGAGCCGGGACGATCTACGAGGCGCTCACGGCCGACGCTGTTCCCGATATCGGGGCATTCGTCGTGCCGACCGAGGTCGACGGGTTATCCCTCCTGCCCGCCAACCGCGATCTGACGGGCGCCGAGATCGAGCTCGTCTCCATGCCGCGGCGCGAGAGCCGGCTCCGGCCGTTGCTCGCCCAGGCTCGGGACCGATTCGACTACGTCTTCATCGATACACCACCCTCGCTCGGCTTGCTCACGCTCAACGCCTTGGTGGCGGCTGATGCGGTGCTCATCCCGCTCACGTGTGAGTACTTCGCCCTTGAAGGGCTGGCCGAGCTAACCGCGACGTTGCAACGCGTGCAGGCGCAGCTGAACCCGGATCTGGAGATCGCTGGCGTGCTCTTGACGATGGCCGACCGGCGCACGAATCTCGGCCAGCAGGTGGCGGGCGAGGTACGCGCATTCTTTCGCGAGAAGGTGTTCGAGACGATGATTCCACGGAACGTCCGCTTGGGCGAGGCGCCGAGCCATGGCTTGCCTGCCATGCTCTACGACGTCAAGTGCAGGGGCGCGGTCGCGTACGTGACGCTGGCACGCGAGTTCCTCGCGGCGGGGCGCGCGCCGATGGCAGCGGGGTAGCGAGCAGTGCCCGAGAAGCGGCCGGCGCTGGGACGTGGTCTGCGGGCGTTGATTCCCGACGCGCCGTCAGCACCGCCCGAGTCCACCCGAGAGGTCGATCTCGACCTGCTGCGCCCCAATCGCGATCAACCGCGACGCGCCATCGAGGACACCCATCTGGAAGAGCTCGCGCAGTCGATACGCGCGCACGGCATCATCCAGCCGATCCTCGTCGCCCGTCAGGACGACGGCTCGTTCGAGATCGTCGCCGGCGAGCGGCGCTGGCGCGCGGCCCAGCGCGCCGGGTTACTGCGCGTCCCGGTGGTCGTGCGCGATGTCGCGCACAGCAAGCGCCTCGAGCTCGCCCTCATCGAGAACATTCAGCGGGAGAACCTGAATCCGATCGAGCAGGCGGCGGCGTATGCTCGTCTGGCCGAGGAGTTCGGGCTGACCCAGGAGCAGATCGCGCGCTCGGTCGGCCGAGACCGCGCCACGGTGGCGAACTACCAGCGGCTGCTCGGGCTCCCGGCTGAGGTCCGTGCCGAGCTCGCCGCCGGTACGCTGACGATGGGTCATGCGCGAGCGATCGCGGGACTCGCTGACGAACGCGCGCAGCGACACGCCGCGCGTGAAATCCGTGCGCACGACCTGTCGGTGCGCGAGACCGAGGCGCTGGTCAAACGCATCTCGGGCCCGAAACGTCCGGCGGCCACGCCAGAGGCGACCGACGTGCACACACGGGCCGCGGAGGAGCGACTGAAGATCGCCCTGGGCACCAGAGTCCGCATCGTGCGTCGTGGCACACGCGGCCGGATCGAAGTCGCCTTCGCCTCGGAAGCCGAGCTGCAGCGCCTCTATGACCAGCTGACCAGCTGACCAGCTGGCGAGGCCCCCGGCAGCGCGACGCCGCCGTCCCACGGCGCGGTACCTGCACCTTGCCGAGGCTTCGGGGCGGATGGTATAAATGTCTGTTTAACCTGCTTCGATCCCACCTGACGTAGGGCGCGCTGGTGGAATCCAGCGTCGCGGCCGAACACGGGACCCTAGACCACGATGACAGATCGGGCGGCGGCAACCCGATACGCGCGTGCGCTGCTCGACGTCAGTCTGGCCGACGACGATCCCGAGCGTGTCGAGCGGGACCTGAGCGCCTTTGCCGCGTTGCTCGAGCAGCATTCGATGCTCAGGAGCGTGTTGCTCAACCCCGCGGTGCCCGCGGCGCGTAAGCGTGACGTCGCCACCGACATTCTCGATGCGTCAGGCGATGTGTCCGTCGTTGCACGACGACTCATCGTGATGCTCGGGGAGCGGAACCGATTCGGTCTCCTCGCCGATCTGCTCGAGGTCTTTCAGGAGCGCCTGTTGGACCACCGCGGGATCGTGCGCGCGCGAATCACGACCGCCGAGCCGGTCGACGAGACGCGGAGACAGGCCATTGCGGGCGCACTGGCCGCCGCCACCGGCCGCCAGGTCACGATTGAAGCCACCGTTGATCCGACGCTGGTCGGCGGACTGGTGACGCAGATCGGCGGCACCGTATACGACGGCAGCGTGGCCCGACACCTGGAGCAGCTCAGACGCCAGTTCGTGATGCGGGCGTAGAGGCACATTCGAGGATGAACATCAAAGCAGACGAGATCTCCAAGATCATCAAGAACCAGTTGGGGGACTACTCCCTCGATGTCGACGTCGCCGAAGTCGGCACGGTGGTGTCCGTCGGTGACGGCATCGCCCGCCTCCACGGTCTCGAGCGCGCGATGGCGACCGAGATGCTGGAGTTCCCGCACGGCGTGTTCGGCATCGCGCTCAACCTGGAGGAAGACAGTGTCGGTGCCGTGCTGCTTGGCGACACGACCGAGATCCAGGAAGGCGACACGGTCAAGCGCACGGGCCGGATCATGTCCGTGCCGGTGGGCGACGAGATGCTCGGGCGCGTGGTCAACGCGCTCGGGCAGCCGATCGACGGCAAGGGCCCGATCAACACGACACAGCATTCGCCCATCGAGCGCATCGCGCCCGGCGTGGTCGACCGCCAGCCGGTCAAGGAGCCGCTCCAGACTGGGCTGAAGGCCATCGACGCGATGATCCCGATTGGTCGTGGTCAGCGCGAGCTGGTGATCGGCGACCGGCAGACCGGCAAGACCGCGGTCGCGGTCGACACGATCATCAATCAGAAGGGCCTCGACGTCGTCTGCATCTACAACGCGATCGGGCAGAAGCAGTCGACCGTCGCGCAGGTCGTCAAGACGCTCGAAGACGAAGGTGCGATGGAATACAGCATCGTCGTCGCCGCCACGGCGTCTGACCCGGCGCCGCTGTTGTATATCAGCCCGTACTGTGCCTGCACGATCGGCGAGTACTTCCGGGACAACGGGCGCCACGCGGTATGCGTCTACGACG
The DNA here is from genome assembly GCA_965197395.1 of Vicinamibacterales bacterium. GTDB lineage: Bacteria > Acidobacteriota > Vicinamibacteria > Vicinamibacterales > UBA8438 > CAZYFH01. The sequence continues at coordinate 1,472,079 of OZ240205.1, forward strand.
ACCTCTCGAAACACGCCCAGGCCTACCGCGAGATCTCCTTGCTGCTGCGCCGGCCGCCCGGCCGCGAGGCGTATCCGGGCGACGTGTTCTACCTGCACTCGCGTCTGCTGGAGCGCGCGGCCAGGATGAAGGACGATCTGGGCGGCGGGTCGTTGACCGCCCTGCCCGTGATTGAGACTCAGGCTGGCGACCTGGCCGCCTATATCCCCACGAACGTCATCTCGATCACCGACGGACAGATCTTTCTCGAATCCGACTTGTTCAACCAGGGGATCCGACCGGCGATCAACGTGGGCAACTCGGTGTCTCGCGTCGGCGGCTCGGCGCAGGTGCGCGCCATGCGTCAGGTGGCGGGCACGTTGCGTCTCGATCTGGCGGCGTACCGGGAGCTGGCCGCGTTCGCGCAGTTTGGCAGCGACCTCGACAAGGCAACTCAGGCGCAGCTGAATCGCGGTGAGCGACTCACCGAGGTGCTGAAGCAGGGCCAGTATCAACCGCTCCCCGTCGCACGCCAGGTCCTCGTGCTGTTCGCCGGCACCAACGGGTTCCTGGACGGGATCGCGGTGAGCGACGTTGCGGCCTTCGAGCGGGACCTGTTTCAGTTCATGGATGCGCGACACGCCGAGCTCGTGGGCCGGCTCGCCACGGAGAAGAAGATCGACGATCAACTCAAGGCGGATTTGACTGCCGCCATCACCGAGTTCACGGCACAGTTCAAGGCCGCGCGCAAGGGAGCGGCGGCCTGAATGTCGCGTCCCATCGGAGCGGGGGAGCACGGGCTGCCAGGGGCGAGGGGCTAGGAGCTCGTGCCGTCACTCCTCGATTTGCGCCGGCGGATCCGCGCGGTCAAGTCGACCGAGCAGATCACGAAGGCGATGAAGACCGTCGCCGCATCGAAGCTCCGCAAGGCGCAGGATCGCATCGTGGGCGCGCGGCCCTTTGCGCGACTCATGCTGCGCGTGTTGAACGATCTCGCGGCGCGGGTCGACCCGTCGACGCACCCGTTGCTGGCGCCGCCGGCCAGCCCAGAGGCACCGGCGCTGCTGTTCGTGGTCACCGCCGACAGGGGACTGTGCGGCAGTTTCAACTCGGGCATCTTTCGCAAGGCGGCTGGCTTCGTCCAGGGCGCCGATCGCCAGGTGGTGATGGGGCTCGTCGGTCGCAAGGGACGCGATTTCTTCGTGCGGCGCGGCTTCGAAGTCCGGTACGAAGACGTGAATCTCTTCAACGACCTGCGCTACACCCACGCGCAGGCGATGGCGCGCGTGGCCGTTGACCAGTACGTCACCGGCGCGTCATCCAGCGTCTCCATGGTCTACAACGAGTTCAAGAGCGCGATTCAACAACAGATCGTCGTGGAGCGGCTCTTACCGATTCCTGAGTTGGAATCAGTAGAAGCCGCCGACGACGCGGGCGCGCCGTTGGCCGATTACCTCTTCGAACCGGGCCCTCGCGAGATCTTCGATAACCTGCTGCCACGGCACGTCGAGACGCAGTGTTTTCGTGCGTTGCTCGAGTCAGCGGCGGCCGAGCATGCCGCGCGTATGACCGCGATGGAAGCGGCGTCGCGGAACGCGGGGGAGATGATCGACGGGTTGACGCTCTACATGAACAAGGTGCGCCAGGCGACCATCACGCGAGAATTGATCGAGGTCGTGTCAGGGGCGGGGGCGCTTTGAGTATTGCCCTGTCATACGTCCTACGTCCTATGTCTTATGTCTTACGGCACGGAAGATCGCCCGACTCCCCGACGGACCTAAGACCTAAGACCTAAGACTTAAGACAGAGTACCTAGAGGAACGCCGATGGCAGATACAGGCGGCGAGAAGATCGGCAAGATCGTCCAGGTGATCGGACCGGTGGTCGACGTGGAGTTCGAAGCGGGCGGGCTCCCGCCGATCTATAACGCGCTCCGGATCACCGGCGGCGAAGGGTCGAATGCGCTCGACATCATTGCCGAGGTCGAGCAGCACCTCGGCGAGAGTCGCGTCCGCGCGGTGGCGATGAAGCCAACCGACGGGTTGCAGCGCGGGATGCCGGCCGTCGACACGGGCACCCCGATCACGATGCCCGTCGGGCCAAAGACGCTCGGGCGTGTGATGAACGTCCTCGGGGAGCCCGTCGACTTCCCGGATCGACCTGTCGAATCCGAGGAGCGCTGGTCGATACACCGTCCGGCGCCGACGCTCGAGGATCAGTCGACCGAGCTCCAGATGTTCGAGACCGGCATCAAGGTGATCGATCTGCTCGAGCCGTATCTGCGGGGCGGGAAGATCGGACTGTTCGGCGGCGCCGGTGTTGGGAAGACCGTCATCATCCAGGAGCTGATCCACAACATCGCGACGAAACACGGCGGGGTCTCGGTGTTCGGCGGCGTCGGCGAGCGGACGCGCGAGGGGAACGACCTCTGGATCGAGATGCAGGAAAGCGGCGTCGTCAACATCGAAGAACAGGAGAAGTCGCGAGGAGCGCTCGTCTACGGCCAGATGACGGAGCCACCTGGCGCGCGGCTCCGCGTCGCCCTGAGCGCGCTGACGGTCGCCGAGTATTTCCGGGATTCGGAGGGCAAGGACGTCCTCCTCTTCATCGACAACATCTTTCGGTTCACACAGGCGGGCTCCGAGGTGTCAGCCCTGCTCGGCCGGATGCCCTCGGCCGTTGGCTATCAGCCGACCTTGCTCACGGAGATGGGCGAGCTGCAGGAACGCATCACGTCGACCAAGAAAGGGTCGATCACCTCAGTGCAGGCGATCTACGTGCCGGCCGATGACTATACCGACCCGGCGCCGGCCACGGCGTTCGCGCATCTCGACGCCACGACTAATCTCTCGCGCGCCCTCGTCGAGATCGGCATCTACCCCGCGGTCGATCCCCTGGCGTCGTCGTCGCGTATCCTCGACGCGCGTGTGATCGGGGAGGATCACTACAACGTCGCGCGCGACGTCAAGCAGGTCCTGCAGCGATACAAAGACCTGCAGGACATCATCGCGATTCTCGGGATCGACGAGCTCTCCGAGGACGACAAGCTGGCCGTGCAGCGCGCGCGCCGGGTCCAGAAATTTCTCTCGCAACCGTTCTTCGTGGCCGAGCAGTTCACCGGTAAGGAGGGTCGGTATGTGCCCATCGCCGACACCATCCGTGGATTCAGGGAGATCGTCGAGGGTAAGCACGACAACCTGCCCGAGCAGGCGTTCTCGATGGTCGGGACCATCGAGGAAGCCGTTGCCGCCGCAGAGACGGAGCAGGCGACCGCGTAGTTGCGGACCGTTCTGAGACGATCATGGCCCTTCCGACACACCTCGCCCTCGAGATCGTCGCACCGGATCACTCGATCGTCCATGAGACGGTGGACGAAGTCGAGATCCCCGGGGCCGATGGTTACCTCGGGGTGCTCCCCGGACATACGCCGCTGCTCGTGGAGCTGCGGGTGGGCGAGCTCTGGTTCCGCAAAGGCGACGAGAGCTCCTATGTGTCCGTCGCGTTCGGGTTCGCCGAAGTCCTGCCCGACCGCGTCCGCATTCTTGCCCAGATCGCCGAGCGCGCCGAGGAGATCGATGTGACACGCGCCGAGAAGGCCGTCGAGCGAGCGCGCGAACGAATCGCCACGCCGGTGGTCGAGCTCGATTATGAGCGCGCCCGCATCGCGCTAATGAAATCGATGATGCGGCTGCAGGTGGCGAAAAAGGCCCGGATGCGGGGCTCCGCCGGGCTGTGACGCCACGGGCGCTCGGCGTCCACTCGTGGGCCGCGGCGTTCGGCTTGTCCACCTCCCAACGTTGATCGTGGTGTCATGACTTGGGCTGCGCGCTCGGATCCCGGCCGTCGTCGCACCACGAACGAGGACAGCTACTGCGCCCGGGACGATCTCGGGTTGTTCGTCGTGGCCGACGGTATGGGCGGTCATGTGGCGGGCGAGGTGGCCTCGCGGATCGCCGTCGAGGAGATCGAGCGGTTCGTCGAGGCGACCGTGGCCGTGGGGCCGCAGGATACGTGGCCGATGCCGTTTGACCCCGCCGTGGGGCGTGATGGGAACCGGCTGAGCGCCGGTCTCACGCTGGCGAACCGCCGGATCGCAGACCGTGTGGAGGGCTCAGAGGAACTGCGCGGCATGGCGACGACGGCGGTCGCGGCGCTCGTGCGTGGTGACCAGGCGGCGCTCGCGCATGTGGGCGACAGTCGGGCGTATCTCCAGCGGGCCACCGAGCTCAGGCGCCTCACGCGCGACCACTCGTGGGTGGAAGAGCAAATGCTCGCCGGGATGCTCTCGGCGGCGGCCGCGCGTGATCATCCCTGGCGCAACATCGTGACGCGAGCGTTGTCCGGGACCGACCCCGTGGACGTCGACGTGAGCGCGGTGGAGCTCGTCGCGGGCGATCGGCTTCTGCTCTGCTCGGACGGGCTGACGTCGGTGCTCGACGACGAGGAGGTCGACAGCGTGCTCCGGGGCACCGCGCCCCTCGACGCGCGGTGTGAGGAACTGGTCCGACGGGTCAACGAGGCGGGTGGGCCGGATAACGTCACGGTGGTGGTGATCGACATCGATGCCGGTTAGCGACGCCCTCGATGCTGCGCCGGGTTCGTGAGATGGGTTCCAACCTGGGACGACTGCTGCGGTATCGTAGCCTGATCCAGACGCTTGTGGTGCGTGAGCTCAAGGCGCGCTACCGCGGCTCGGTGCTCGGGTTCTTCTGGTCGTTCGCCAATCCGCTGCTCCTGCTCCTCGTCTACACCTTCGTCTTCTCGGTCGTGCTCGCGGGGTTCCGGCCCGTCGACATCGAGCCCTACGCGCTGTTCCTGTTCTGCGGGCTGCTGCCTTGGACCTGGTTCTCGTCCGGACTCACCGAGGCCGGGAACTCGCTCCTCGCCAACGGCAACCTGATCAAGAAGGTGCTGTTCCCGGCCGAGATCCTGCCGGTCGTCGCGGTGATCTCCAACATGATCCACTTCCTGCTCGCGCTGCCGATCCTGGTCGCGGGTCTCGTTTTCTTCGCGCCGAGTGCCCCCGGGATGATCGAGTTGATCTGGTTTCCGGCCGTGATCGCGGTGCAATTCGTGCTGATGCTGGGCCTCGGCTTGATCCTCGCGGCGCTCACGGTGCACTTCCGCGATATCAAGGACCTGCTGGCCAATGTCCTGACGTTGTGGTTCTTCGCGACGCCCATCATCTATCCGATGTCGTGGGTCGCGGAGCGCGGGCCCGAGATCGGCGGCCTGCCACCGCTCGGCAAAGTGCTGATGGATCTCAACCCGTTCGCGCACCTCGCCATCTCGTATCAGGAAATCCTGTTCTACGACGGACCCTTCGGGCACTGGAAGTTCCTCCTCGCGCTGGCCGTGGGGTCCGTGGGGGTGTTCGTTGCCGGCTACGCGCTCTTCGACCGACTCCGAGACACGTATGCGGAGGAAGTGTGAGCGACGTCGTCATCGCGGCTCGGGATGTCACCAAGCTCTACCGGCGCTACGCCTATCGGCGTCAGTTCTCGACGCTCAAGAGCGCCCTGCTCAGAGGGAGCCTCGCCAGCGAGCTCAGTCCGGAGGAGGTGTTTCACGCGCTCAGCGGTGTCTCGCTCGAGGTGCCGGGCGGCACCACGCTCGGCGTCATCGGGCGCAATGGATCCGGCAAGAGCACGCTGCTCAAGGTAATCGCCGGGATCACCAAGCCGACCGAGGGCGAGGTTGAGGTCAACGGACGGATCTCGGCGCTGATCGAGCTCGGCGCAGGGTTCCACCCGGAGATCTCGGGCCGCGAGAACGTGTTCATCAACGGCGTGATGCTCGGACTGACGAAGCGGGAGATCGCGCGTCGGTTTGATGACATCGTCGCGTTCGCGGAGCTCGAGGAGTTCATCGACGCGCCGGTCAAGACCTATTCGTCAGGGATGTATATGCGTCTCGGCTTCGCGGTTGCCGTTCACGTCGATCCCGACGTGCTGCTGGTCGACGAGGTGCTCGCGGTGGGCGACGAGGGCTTTAGCCTCAAGTGCCTCGACAAGTTCGCCGAGTTCAAACGACGCGGGAAGACAATCCTGCTCGTGACCCACGGTCTCGCCATGGTCGAGCGGTTTTGCGATGCGGCGGTCTGGCTCGATGCCGGCCGGGTCCGCGCACAGGGCGATCCGCGCCGGGTGGTACACGCGTACACGACGGATGTGCAGGACGCGGAGGAGGCGGTGCTCGCCGCCGGCGACCGCAAGGTGCGCGAGGCGACGCGCACGCGGGGTGCGGCCGGCGCATCGGCCACCGTCGCCGACCAGCCCGTCACGACAGAGGAGCCCCCCGACGACATGTTTCTCGCGGCGACGGGTCGATGGGGACCCGGCCCGGTACGGATCGATGAGGTCGTGCTCGAAGGGGAGGCGGGACCGTCGCACGTGTATCAGAGCGGCGACCCGCTGGTCATCCGGCTGGCGGTCAGCACGCCCGAGCCGGTGCGCGATTTCGTCTTCGGCGTCAGCATCTTCAACGCTGAAGGGGTCTGCTGCTACGGGACGAACACTCACATCGAAGAGCTCCGGCCCGCAGAGATGTCCGGGTCCGGAGAAGTGGTCTTCCGCATCGAGCGCCTCGAGCTGGTTGAAGGCACCTACAAGCTGGACGTCGCGGCACACAAGCGGGACGGTGCGCAGTACGACTACCACCGCCTCCTCTACACCTTCCGCGTGAAGTCCCACACGAAGGATGCGGGCATCTATCGGCCACGCCATACGTGGTCGTTCAGCGAGCGCATCCGATTCGAGGGTCATGATTAGATGGGGCTACGCCCCAAGCCCCCGCGACCGCTGCGTGGGCGCCCCGAGAGCCTCACTCCGCGCTCGCGAGGCGCGCTGTGCGCGCCTTGACCCGATGGGGCTGCGCCCCAAGCGACCGGGGCAAGCGCCTCGTGCTAACATCCACGGCCTCGTAGTGTAAGGCCGCTCGTTCGTGTCGTTTGCGACGACTTCGCTGACGCTCCAGGCGTTATTGAAATCGGCGGCGAGCCGCGCCGGTCTCGGGCTTGGTGCGCCCGGATCGGGATCGATCAGCGGGTTGACGCCTGCGGCGCACGCGCTAGCAATCGCGACGGTCGCGACCCAGACTCCCGTGTTGGTGGTCGTGCCGCACGATGCCGACGTCGAGCGGATGACCGCCGACGGTCGTTTCTTCGCGGCCGCCCTCGAGGGCCTCGCGCTCGCCGAGGTCGAGCGGCGCATCCTGCCGTTCCCTTCGCCCGAGGTCGATCCCTACCGCGGCATCGCGCCACACCTGGACGTGGCCTCCGCACGCGCGCGGGCCCTGGCTGCGATGGCGCGACGGAGCGCCGCGGTCATCGTGTCCTCGGCCGCCGCCGTCGCCCCACGGGTCAGCGCCCCCGACCGTTTGCGTCGAGCCACCGTCGAACTGCGTGCGTCGCACACGATGTCACCAACCGAGCTTGCGGATCGGCTGGCGGACGCGGGCTTCGCGCCGGCGGACCCCGTCGATGCCCACGGGCAGTTTTGCAGCCGCGGTGGGGTCGTCGACGTGTTCCCGGCCGGAGATCTCCATCCCATTCGGGCGGAGTTCGCGGGCGACACGATCGAGTCGCTCCGCCGATTCGACTCGGCCACGCAGCGCTCGATAGCGACGCTGGACCAGGTGACCATCTTCCCGCTGCGGGAGCGGTTCGAGACGTCGACCACGGACGACGTGCTCGACCGGAGCGCCACGCTGCTCGACTATGCGGCATGGGCGTCCGCCACCGTCATGGTCTCGGAACCGGCGGACACGACGGCCAGAAGCGCCCACCTCGACGAGCAGCTCCGCCGCAGCCACCACGACGCGGTTGCGCGGGGGGACGTGGCGGCCCCGCCCGATGAGATGCACGTCGACCTCGATCGGATCACGACGTGGCTTGCGGGTGCCGCGGTGCTCGACACCCTCAGCATTGCCGACGCTGACGCCGGTGGGGACCGCCCGCTGCGCCACGTCGCCTGCCAGCCCACCATTGAGTTCCGTGGCCGGCTCCGCGACTGGGTCGCCGAAGTGCGGCGCGGCCGCGAGCGCGGCGATACGCAGCTCTTCGTGGCGGCCACGGATGGGCGAGCCGAACGGATCGTCGAGTTGCTCGCCGAGGACGGGCTGGTCGGCGTGACGCTCGATGGCGCGGCGGACACGCATACGGCGGCCGTGCTGGTGGTGACCGGAGCGCTCTCGCGAGGATTCCGATTGCCCGACGCGGCGCTCCAGATCTACGCAGAGGCAGATCTGTTCGAGGAGGAGCACCGGGTCCGGCGCCAGCGGTCGATCACGCGGTCGTTTCTCTCGGATTTCCGCGACCTGAAGGTCGGCGATCACGTCGTCCACGTCGAGCATGGCATTGGCGCGTTCGTAGGATTGCGCCAGCTCGCGGTCAGCCAGGTCCGGACCGAGACCCCGCCCGAGTTCGTGGAGCTGCGGTACGCCGGCGGCGACAAGCTCTTCGTCCCGGTCGAGCAGCTGGACTTGCTGCAGAAGTACACGGGCGCGTCTCGGGCGGCGCTCGATCGCCTCGGCGGCACAACGTGGGAAAAGGCAAAAACCCGCGTCCGCCGATCCATGCGCGACATGGCTGCGGAGCTCCTCAAGCTCTACGCGGCCCGGAAGGCGCTGCCTGGGCACGCGTTCGGCGCCGACACCCACTGGCAGCGGGAGTTCGAGGGCGCCTTCGAGTACGAGCTGACACTCGACCAGGCCGCCTCGATCGCCGACATCAAGACGGACATGGAGTCACCGACCGCGATGGATCGGCTGCTTTGCGGTGACGTCGGATATGGCAAGACCGAGGTCGCCTTGCGGGCCGCCTTCAAGGCGGTGATGGACGGGAAGCAGGTCGCGCTGCTCGCGCCGACGACCGTCCTCGCCTTTCAGCACTACAAGACGCTGTGCGAGCGGTTCCGCGCGTTCCCGGTGCGGATCGAGATGGTGAGCCGTTTCCGGAGCAAGGCCGAACAAACCAAGATCCTCGACGAACTCTTGGCGGGCAAGGTCGACGTGATCGTGGGCACCCATCGGTTGCTGTCGAAGGACGTGCGGTTTCGTGACTTCGGCCTGCTCGTCGTCGACGAGGAGCAACGCTTTGGCGTGGCCCACAAGGAGCGGATCAAGCAGCTCCGGCACCGTGTCGACGTGCTGACCCTCACCGCGACGCCCATTCCGCGCACCCTCAACATGTCACTGGTCGGGATTCGAGACATGTCGGTCATCGAGACCCCGCCGAAGGACCGCCTGGCGATTCAGACCAACGTCGTCCGGTTCGATGCCGACGTCATCACGCGCGCAATCCGCACCGAGCTCGACCGCCACGGACAGGTCTACGTCGTCCACAACCGGGTCGAATCGATCAACGCCGTGGCTGATCTGATCCGGCGACTCGTCCCGGAGGCACGGGTGGCCGTCGCCCACGGGCAGACGGATGAACGCGAGCTCGAGCGTGTGATGGTCGACTTTGTCGGGCACAAGCACGACATCCTGGTCGCGACGACGATCATCGAGAACGGGCTCGACATCCCGAACGTCAACACCATTATCGTGAACCATGCCGAACACTACGGCTTGGCGCAGTTGTATCAGCTGCGTGGCCGCGTCGGCCGCTCCGACCGGCGGGCCTACGCGTATCTCGTGGTGCCGGCCGACAACAGCTTGTCGGCGGTCGCTCGGCAGCGGCTCGCCGCGATCCGGGAGTTCAGCGACCTTGGGAGCGGCTTCCGCGTGGCGGCGCTCGATCTGGAGATCCGCGGAGCCGGTAACCTGCTGGGGGGCGAGCAGAGTGGCCATATCGAGGCGATCGGCTTCGACATGTACGTCAAGTTGCTCGAGCAGACCGTCCGTCAGCTCAAAGGGGAAGACACCGACGAGGACGCGCCGCGCGCGCGGGTCAATCTCGGCGTGGATCTACGGATCGACGAGACATACATCGTCGAGACGAATCAGCGGCTGGCCGTCTACCGCAAGGTGGCCGCTGCCACCGATGAGACCCAGCTCGCGGCGACCCTCGATGAATCGGTGGATCGCTATGGACCGCTCCACCCCACGCTCCGGCACCTCGTCGAGTACGGTCGGATCCGGATACTGGCCGACCGAGCCGGAGTCGAGACCCTCGACCGTGACGGCTCGCAGCTCATCATCCGGTTCCGGACCGACGCGCCGCTCGATCCGGGCCGGTTGATCGCGTTGGTGCGGACCCGGTCCGACGTCACGCTCACCCCGCCCGGCGTGCTCCGGATCCATCTCGGAGCGCAGGGCGACATCACGGGGCGCGGGCGCGCCGGCACGCGCACGGGCGCCTCGTGGTGGACCAGCCGGGCTACGGCGGGTCGTGTCACGGAGGGGTTCACCAAGCAGGAGGTGCTCGCGGCCGCGAGCCCACAGCTGGATGCCGGTTTGGCCTTCCTTTCGGAGGTGGGGGGCTGGTTGAGTGAGTTGGGCGCGTCCCCCCGTAAGCGCTCTTGATTAGCCCCATATCAACACAAGTGAGCTCTGGGGTTAGAATCGTAGGAGACAGTGAAAAGACAGGAGCCAGCGAACATGCAGACTGTGCAGGCATCCACCCGTGAATGGGGCTTCGCGCGCTGTGCGCGCCTGACGACTCGGCGCGCCGCAATCGCCATCGGCGGTCTGAGCGTTCTCCTCGCGGCCGGCGCCGCCGGTGCGCAGGCGCCCGAGTTCAGCGGCACCACGCCAGACACGGCGACCGGTCAGGTCATCGAGCGAATTCTCGTCAAGGTCAATGGCGACATCATCACGCAGACCGAGCTCGAGAACCGACAGATCACCGCGTTGCGCGACCAGGGCTACCTGCCGAACAGCGAGGCCGAGCTGCGCGAGGCGCTGATCGAAGTGACACCGCAGGTCATCTCCCGCGCCGTCTCCGAGCTACTGATCGTGCAGCAGGGACGCATGCTTGGCTATACGCTCAGCGACGAACAGTTCGGTGAGCTGGTCCAGAACATCAAGACCGAGAACAACCTGGAGGACGACGAGGAGTTCGAGGCGGCGCTCGCGGAAGGCGAAGGCATGACCCTCGATGACCTGCGGCAATTGCTCGAACGACAGATGCTCATCCAGCAGGTTCAGCAGATCGAGGTCTTCCGGAAGGTGATTCTCACTGAGACGGAGGCACGCGAGTATTACAACGAGCATCTCGACGAGTTCACCAACGTCGCCACGATCACGCTGCGAGAGATCATGATCGCCGTTGCCGACGCGGGAGGGGGCATCAACGCCGCCGCCGATGACCGGGCGCGCGCAGCAGCCGACGCGGCGCGGCAGCGCGTGCTCGACGGGGAGGAGTTCAGCATGGTGGCGGTCGCGCTCTCCGACGCGCCGTCGAAGGCAAATGGGGGCCTGATCGGCCCGCTGGAGTACGGGCTCGTCAACGAGGCGATCCAGAATGTGGTGGACGGGCTCGAGGTCGGCGACATCAGCGCGCCCATTCGCACGCCCGCTGGCTATCAGGTGCTGCAGCTGGAGGCTCGCACCAATCCAACGCCTATTCCCTTCGACGACGTCAAGCGGAGCATCGGCGACACCGTGTTCAGCGATCGCCGTGTGCAGGAATACACACGCTTCCTCACCGAATTGCGTGACCAAGCGGACATCGAGTGGAAGGATGAACAGCTGCAGCGTGCGTACGAGGAGTTCGAGCTGGAGCAGCTGATCTCCGCCCCCGGAGCGGGTAACTGAGCACGCCACAGGACCGAGAACCGACCGATCACGCATCGAACGCCTGGTATGCGGTCTGGACGCGGTCGCGTCACGAACAGGTCGTCCGGCAACAACTCGATCGGCATCGGATCGAGGCGTTCCTCCCCACGATCACGCGCTGGAGCCGGTGGAAGGACCGGAAGAAGAAGGTCGACTGGCCGCTGTTTCCGGGCTACTGCTTCGCGCGGTTCGACGCGCGGGAGCGGCTCAGAGTCCTCAAATGCACCGGTGTGGTCAGCATCGTGTCGTTCGACGGCGAGATCGCACCAATCCCCCCCCCTCGAGATCGACGCCATCCGCCAGCTGATCGAAAGCGACCTGCAATACGATCCCTGTCCGTTGATTCGCGAGGGAATGATGGTCGAGGTAGTGCACGGACCGCTGCGCGGGGTCGTCGGTCGCCTGATGCGCAAGGGCGCGCACGCGCGTCTCGTGCTGTCGGTGGATCTGATCGGCCAGGCGGTGAGCGTCGAGGTGGATGCCGCCGATGTGAAAGCGTACTGATGCTCCATTTCCCGGTCTTATGTCTTACGTCTTAGGGTACGAGCGATCTTGCGTAAGACGTAAGACCTAAGACCTAAGACGAGAGCACATCTCACATGCAGATCGGCCCCATCACCTTCGATCCGCCATTCGCGATGGCGCCCATGGCCGGCATGACCGACACCGCGTTTCGGCGCCTCGTCAAGCGCCGCGGGGGCTGCGGCCTGGTCGTCACCGAGATGGTGAGCTCCGAGGGGCTCGTGCGCGGTATCGACCGCACGCTGGACTATGCGGAGTACACCGAGGAGGAACGGCCGGTCTCGATCCAGATCTTTGGCGGCGACGCGGGGAAAATGGCCGCGGCCGCGCAGGTGGTCGAGGCGATGGGCGCCGACATCGTCGACGTGAACATGGGTTGCCCGGTCCCGAAGATCGCCAAGCACAATGCTGGGTGCAGCCTGATGCGCGAACCGGCGCACGCGGCGAGCGTCGTGCGGTCTATGACCGACGCCGTTCGCATTCCCGTCACCGTCAAGATGCGGGCCGGATGGGACGACGCACACGTCAACGCGCCCTTGATGGCCCAGTTGATGGAAGACGCGGGCGCGGCGGCCGTCGCCGTCCACGGTCGTACAGCCAAGCAGTCCTATAGCGGACAGTCCGACTGGGGCCTGATCGCCGAGGTTGCGGCGGGGGTGGGGATCCCCGTGTTCGGCAGCGGCGACTGCGTGACCCCCGCGCAGGTGGTCGAACGGACGAGCGACACCGGCATCGCCGGCGTCCTGGTCGGGCGCGGCGCGCTCCGCAATCCGTGGATTTTTCAGCAGGCGCAGGCGCTGGCGGCCGGCGAGCCAGAGCCGATGGTCCCGCTCGACGAGCGCGGGCGCTTTCTCCTCGAATACATCGACCTGCTCCTGCGCGAAGGCGTCGATGAACGCCACGGGTTCCGCCACCGAGTGCCACACTCGGCTCGCTCGGGACCGTCGCGGCCTGCCAGCAGTCGTCCCCGCTGGGTGGTCAACAAGCTCCGGGCGCTCGGCTCGTGGTACACCAAGGGGCTCACCGGTGGTTCGCAGCTGCGGACCGCCATCAACCATGCGGCATCCGTCGACGAGCTGCGCGACATCATCGACGCCTTCTTCTTCCAGCCGGCATCGGCTGAGGTTGCCGCGGTGATTCACCACGGGCGCTAGTCCCCTTGATCTTTGATTTCTTCAAAAAGTCGTTGGTCATCTGGGGCCACCGTGGACTTGAACGGTGCGCTGTCCGAACCGCTTCACCTTCGCGAGAATTTCGTCGGCTGTCTTTGTCCACTTGAAGGGTTTGCCCTCGTCGTTGTGGGCGTCCACGTAGGCGTAGATGGCGTGGCGCAGCGCGTGCGGGCTGGAATGTGATCCGCGCTTGAGGGCGTGTTCGGTGAGAAGGCCAAAGAACCGCTCGACGAGGTTGAGCCAGGCGGAGTAGGTCGGCGTAAAGTGGAACTGGAAGCGCGGGTGGCGGGCCACCCATCGTTTGACCAACGGGGACTTATGCGCCGAGAGATTGTCGAGGATCACGTGGACGGTGAGGGCGGAGTGCACCCGCTCGTCGATCTCGCGCAGGAAGCTCACGAAATCCCTCGACCGATGCGGCTTCTTGGTTTGCGCCACGACCTGGCCGGTCGCGACGTTGAGCGCCGCGAAGAGGTCCACCGTGCCATGGCGGATGTAGTTGTGCGTCTGGCGTTCGGGGCGACCCAGGTCCATCGGCAGAATCGGCTGCGCCCGCTCGAGGGCTTGAATCTGAGGCTTTTCGTCGAATGACAAGACGACGGCGTGGTCGGGTGGGTTCAGGTAGAGGCCGACAATGTCCCGCACCTTCTCGATGAACAGCGGGTCGTCGGAGATCTTGAAGGATTCCACGACATGCGGCTGCAACCCGAAAGTGCGCCAGATGCGGCCCACGGTAGAGGCGCTGACGCCAGCGTGCTCCGCCATCTTGCGGGTGCTCCAGTGGGTCCGCCCCTTCGGCTTACTTTCCAACGTCGTGACGAGGATCGACTCGACATCCGCATCGGACAGGGTCCGTGGGGCTCCGGGCTTGGGCTCGTCGTACAGCGCGTCCACGCGACCTACCCTAAACCGCTGTCGCCACTTGCCGACCGTCACGTTCGAGCAGCGCAGTTTCGCCGCGACCGCCACGTTCGATTCGCCACGCGTGCTCCTCAGGACGATCCTTGCCCGCAAGGCCACGTGCCGATTCGTTCGGGCGCGCCTGGCGAGCCGCTCAAGTTCTACGCGCTCTGCGGCGGTGACTTCCAATCTCGCTTTGGGCCGACCTGTTCTTGCCATGCCGCCCAATACATCACAGCCGACACACTATTTGAAGCTTTTTCAGACACAGGGGACTAGGTCCCGGTCGGCCGCTCGCTCATCCGGCACGACTCGTCGCCCCACTCGATCTCGACCGTGGTGTGCGCGAAGTCGTGGTCCTCACACAACCCGCGCACCTGTTCTCGCAGCGAGAGCACCTCGTCCTTGCTCGTCTCGGCGTCGACGACCAGATGCGTCGTGAGCACGTGATGCGCGCCGTCCATCGACCAGATCTGCGTGTGGTGCGTGGACTGCACGTGGTCCAGCGCGGCAAGCCTGCGCTCGATCGCCTCGAGGTCGACGTCGTCAGGGACCCCCTGGAGGAACAGGACCGTCGTGTCCCGCAGGTTGCGTACGACGTTGTAGAGGATGAAGACGGTGATCACGATCGACAGCGCCGGGTCGAGGACCGGGAGGTCGACGAACAGCAACGTGATGGCGACGACGAGGACCGCGCCCCACCCGAGCACATCCTCCAGGAGGTGCCACGAGACGACGCGGGCGTTGAGCGACTTGCGGTTGCGCAGACGCAACGCGGCGACCCCGTTGACCGCGACGCCGAGCACGGCAAACCCAACCATCCCGAGGGCGTCGGTCGGCTCGGGCTCGAGTAGCCGTGGGATCGCCTCGGAGAGGACGAAGGCCGAGCCGACGACGAGCGCGGCGGTGGTCGTCACCGCACCGAGCAGCGAGAAGCGACGGTAGCCATACGAGAAACGGTGGTCGCGTTCCCGTCGGGAATACCGATCGAGATACCACGCCAGACCGAGCGACAGGCTGTCCCCGAAGTCGTGCACGGCGTCGGACAGAATCGCGACGCTGTTCGTCCAGACGCCGCCGACCGCGGCGACGAGCGTGAAGCCGAGGTTGAGCAGAAAGGCCAGGCGAAGATCGCCGGTGGCCTCATGCGAATGGTCGTGGGAGTGGCCCATGCGGGTTCCAGGGCCATTGTAGTAAACCCGCTGCTAAGATCTGTGACGTGCCACCGCGGCGAATCGACGATATCGACTGGGCCTCGTGGACGGCGGTCGATCCCGCGACGCTCGTTTTCGTCGTTCGCGCCGGGCAGATTCTGCTGATACGCAAGAAGCGCGGGCTGGGCGCGGGCAAGATCAACGGGCCGGGTGGTCGCGTCGAGTCGGGCGAGTCATTCGACGCCTGCGCGGTGCGCGAGCTGCGCGAGGAGCTCGGCATTACGCCGGTCGATCTCGTCAAGCTGGGCGAGCACCGCTTTCAGTTCGTCGACGGCTATTCGACGTTCGTCCATGTCTATCGCGCATCGGACCTTGAGGGAACACCGGTCGAGACCGAGGAGGCCGTACCGCTGTGGGTCGGCCTCGACGCGATCCCGTTCGATGAGATGTGGGAGGACGATCGCTACTGGCTCCCGCTTGTCATCGCCGGCACACGCTTCTCCGGGAGCTGGATTTTCGATGGCGATCAGATGCTCGACTATCGCCTGGATGTGCTCGGCTACGCACCGGACTCCGGGGTCCAAAAGGGCCCGTGAGGATCCAGAGCAGGTCTTGGCGGGCGCCTCGCGGTCGGCGTATGATGCGAGCCTAGTAGCGTGTCTCCGAACGCACGTAGGACTTTGCGCGAGCCGAATAACCGGGAGGTCGCCGTGGCACAGTCGCTCCGCTCCACGCCACTCGGGGGTCCCAACGCGGTCGGGCTCCTGGCCGCTGGCGCGGCTGTCCTGTGGCTGGCGGCCGGGGTCGCGCTTCTCGAGGGCGCCGGGGCCGAAGGCGCGGGGCCGAGCGCATGGACGAACGACCTCACCCCGATCACCGCGGCCGATTGGGACGCCTCGAAGGCGGCCCATCTCATCGAGCGCGCCGGTTTCGGCGCGACCCCCGAGGAGATCGCGCGACTCGCGGCCATGACCCCCCAGGAGGTCGTCGACCGACTCGTCGACTATCAGGCAGTGCCGGATCACCTGGCGCCGTTCGATGCGTCGCCGATCTGGGATCCGGGCATGGATCCGTTTCCAAAGAGCCGGGCGGAGGCCGTGCGCATCGCCCGCGAGCGCGGCGAGTCGCTGGGCGTCAAGATGCTGCCCGAAGGCGAGTCGCGGCGGCTCCAGCCGGTGGTCAACAAGTTCTTCTACGGGCTGCGGTCGAACGCCGTGGAGACCCAGCGGCTGGCGACCTGGTGGGGTGAGCGCATGCTGCTCACCCGGCGCCCCCTCGAAGAGAAGCTGACACTGTTCTGGCACGGCCACTTCGCCACCGGCAACGTCAAGGTGCGCGACACCCGGATGATGCTCCGCCAGAACGAGTTGCTGCGTGCGCACGCCAGCGGCCGCTTCGAGGAGCTGCTGCTCGGCATCCTCACGGATCCGGCGATGCTCGTCTATCTGGACAATGGCGAGAACGTCAAGGGGCATCCAAACGAGAACTTCGGGCGCGAGCTGCTCGAGCTCTTTTCCCTCGGCGTCGGCAACTACACCGAGCAGGACATTCGTGAGGGGTCGCGCGCGTTTACCGGTTGGACGAACGATGTCCTCGAGTTCGAGTTCGACGCCGAGCAGCACGACTTCGGCGAGAAGACGTTCCTTGGCCAGACCGGGCCGTTCGACGGCGACGACATCATCCGGATCATTCTGGAACAGCCGGCGGCGGCCGACTATCTCAGCGCGAAGCTCTATCGGTACTTCGTCCGCGACGACCTCGACGCCGCCACCGGGTCGAAGCTCGCCGCGACGTTCCGCGACGCGGACTATGCGCTCAAGCCGCTGCTCAAGCTGATCTTCCTGTCGCACGATTTCTACAGCCCGGACTCGTACGCCACGATGATCAAGAGCCCGGTGCATCTCATCGTCTCGACGTATCGGAAGCTCGGGCTGAAGGAGCTCGCGACCATCCCGGACTTCAACCGGCTGACCGCCGGGCTCGGGCAAACGCTGTTCAACCCACCCAACGTCGCTGGTTGGGCGGGCGGCCGCACCTGGATCACGCCGGCGACGCTTCTCCAGCGCGGCAACCTGTTCCGCGACGTGCTGTACCCCGACGCCGACTCGTTCTGGGCGCCGGACCGGTCCGTCCCCGGGATCTACTCGGAAGTCGAGCGACGGCTGGAGCTGGGGATGAACATCACGGCGGCCACCCAGGAGGGTGATGCCGAGTCGAGCCAATTGGCGGACCGGGACGAGGACTACAACACGCGCTATGGTGGATACATGGGATACATCATGGCGTTCGAGCGCCTGCACGAGATCCCACGCCGCGTGCCGGATCTCGATCTGGTCCGGTTGCTCACCGAGGCCGGCGCCGTCGAGGTCGATGACATCGTCGACCATCTGGTCGCGCGCTTCCTGCGGGTGGATCTGGCGAGCGCCGATCGCGCTGTGATGGCCGACTTCCTGCGCGGCGAGTTGGGTGCCGATCGAATCGGATCCGCCACACCGGAAACGGAATCGGCCCTCCGCGCACTGCTGTACCTCGTGTTGAGTACACCGGCGTATCAACTCGCATAGCGTCGAAGGGATGAGGCGGAAGGAGACAACGATGGCTCGCAGACTCACTCACGCGGGATGTGCGTGTTCGCGGCGTGACTTCCTCGCCAAGGGGATGTACGGCCTCGGTGTCGGCGCCGCCCTGCCGGTGCTCCTGAATCGCACGTCGGCGGCGTTGACCGCGCAGGCGCTCCAGGGCACCAGCATGGAGGCGAGCCCAGAGCGGATTCTCGTCGTCATCGAATTGTCCGGTGGTAACGACGGTCTGAACACGGTCGTGCCGTTCGGCGACGACGAATACTACCGGGTGCGCCCGAATCTCGGGATACGCGAGCCGGACGTCCTCAAGATCGAGGATGGCTACGGCTTCCATCCATCGCTCGTCGGCTTCGAGCGGCTGTACAAGGACGGCCAGATGGCCGTCGTGCACGGATGCGGCTATGACAACCCGAGCCTGTCGCACTTCTCCTCGATGGGGTTCTGGCACACCGGCGTGCCGAACGGCGGCGAGCCGCTCGGGTGGCTGGGTCGCCTGGCCGATGGTGCCTACGACCACGACGCGCAGGGCAACCGCATCGTGAACATCGGCACCCGGCAGTCGCTGGCAGTGCGGAGCCGTCACCACTCCCCGCTCGTCTTCAACGACCCGCGAACGTTTCGTCGCGAGGGGACCGACGACCAGAAGACCGCCATCGACCAGCTCGCGCCGTCCGAGGCCGCCGACAATGCCGCCCTCGAGTTCCTTGCGTCGACCGCGCAGAACGCCGAGGAGAGCTCGGAGTTCGTGCGGCAAGCGTCCGCGAGCTATCAAACACCGGTGGACTACGGCATCGGTGGTCTGTCGGGACCGCTACGCCGCGTGGCCGCGCTCATCGCCGCCGAGATGCCGACACGGCTCTACTACGTGACCTATTCCGGCAACTCCTTCGATACGCACGTCCATCAGGCTGATCCGCACGCGCGGCTCCTTGCCTACACCGCCGACGCCGTCCGCGGATTCACGCAGGATCTCGAGCGGATCGGGCGCGCGGAGGACATCGCCGTCATGATGTTCACCGAGTTCGGCCGGCGCGTGGAGGAGAACGGCAGCCTCGGCACCGACCACGGGACAGCCACCCCGATGTTCGTGATCGGCAACGGCGTCAAGGGTGGCCTCTACGGCCGGCACCCGAGCCTGACCGATCTCGATGACGGCAACCTCAAGAAGACGACCGACTTCCGGCGCGTCTACGCCACGATGATCGAGGAGTGGCTCAGGTTCGACGACACGCGGTCCGTGCTGAAGGGGGCGTTCGAGCCGATGGGGGTCTTCGCGTAATCGCGCCCGGCGCGTGCTGGTCGCGCACGTCCCTCCAGAAACCGGCTCGCCTCGGGGAACGGTTGGCTGCTTTCAGGGCGTCGATGCTTCGTCTCGCCAAAGGCAGACGGTTTCTTTCGGGACGTGCGCATCCAGCACGCGCCGCACTGATGGCTCGCGCGTCTTCATAGCTCCAACCGCTTCGTCTTCTCGATCAGGGTCGTGCGCTTGATGTTCAGGAGCTGCGCGGCCTTGTGCTTGTTCCCGCCTGTACGTGCCAGCGAGCTCCTGATCAGCTCCCGCTCGATGTGGTGCAGGTAGTCCTGCAGGTCTAGACCGTCATCCGGGAGCGCGACCGGCGCCGCGACCGGGCCGCTCCCACCCCGCTGGATCTCGTCCGGTAGATCCGCCACGTCGATCTGCGATCGACCCGGGGTGAGCGCCAGCGCCCGCTCGACGGCATTCTCGAGCTGACGGATGTTGCCGGGCCAGCGGAAGGCCATCATGTGGCGCATGGCGTCCTGCGAGAAGACGACATCGGCCCGGGGCGGCACCTGCTCGCGGCCCAGTTGTTCGAGAAACCCCTGGACCAGCAGTGGGATGTCTTCACGGCGCTCGCGCAACGGCGGAAGCTGAATCG
The DNA here is from genome assembly GCA_965197395.1 of Vicinamibacterales bacterium. GTDB lineage: Bacteria > Acidobacteriota > Vicinamibacteria > Vicinamibacterales > UBA8438 > CAZYFH01. The sequence goes on from OZ240205.1 coordinate 1,492,007, forward strand.
GAATGACGTTGAGGCGGTAGTAGAGATCTTCACGAAAGCTCCCGTCCGCGACCATACGTGACAGGTCCGAGTTGGTCGCCGCGATGAATCGGACATCGACTTTGACCGAATGGCTGTCGCCGACGCGCTCGAATTCGCGCTCTTGCAGGGCGCGCAGCAGCTTCGCCTGCAGGCTGGGGCTCATCGAGCCGACCTCGTCGAGGAACAGCGTCCCCCGGTGGGCCTGTTCGAGGCGGCCCTGTCGATTGGCCACGGCCCCGGTGAACGCCCCGCGGATGTGGCCGAACATCTCGGCCTCGAGGAGGGTCTCGGGAATGGCTCCGCAGTTGAGGGCCACGAATCGCTGGCCGCGGCGTGGGCTGTTGTGGTGGATGGCCCGCGCGACGAGCTCCTTACCGGTGCCGGTCTCCCCGGTGATGAGAATCGTGCTCGCCGTGACGGCAACCGTTTCGAGCAGCTGGAACAGTTCACGCATCGCCGCGCTGCGGCCGACGATGCCCTCGAATCGATAGCGCTCTTCGAGCTGGGACCGGAGGTAGGCGTTCTCCGTCTGGAGCCGCCGTTGTTCGAGCGCCGACGACAGGACGTGGAGCAGGTGGTCGAACCGAAATGGCTTGGTCACGAAATCGCTTGCGCCCTGCTTGATGGCCGCGACCGCATCCTCAACCGTGCCGTACCCCGTGACAACCACCGCGACGATCTCCGAGTACCGCTCCCGCGCGGCCTCGACGACCGCCGTGCCGTCCAGCCCGGGGAGCCGGAGGTCCGTGATCACGACGTCGAACGCAAAATCAGCGAGGCGCTCGATCGCAGCCTCGCCGCTGTCGGCCTGGACGACCAGATACCCGTGCTCGCGAAGTCGCTCGGCGGTCGCCTCCCGAAGCGCCGCCTCGTCCTCGACGAGCAGCAGATGTGTTTCTTTTTCAGGCATTTAGTGGGGCGCCGGCATTTTGACACCCGAGCCGGAGAGGGTCAAGACAGCGCGCGCGGGGAGTCGGGGGTGAAGCGCCTACAGGTCGGACCCGGCGAAGCCGATATCCTCTTTCGGGGCCACAGACGCGAGTGGCGGCACCGTCGTTGGCTGTTTTCATTTTTCCCAGTGGTGCAAATGGCGAGCGAAGCGATGATTGTCGACAGAAAAACGATCTCCATCATGAAAGCGTGCGAGTTGGTCGGTGTCAGCCGACGGACGATCTACAACTGGATCGCCAGCGGCAAGGTCGAGTACGTCCGCACAGCCGGTGGGTCCGTGCGGATTTTCGCCGACACCTTGTGGCGGGAACCCGAAGATCACACGCCGCGATCACCGTGGGTCTCGTCACCGGCGCGCCAAGACGCCTAGGTTGGGCCGTGATGCACAGCCCCCAACGAGAATCCTGTCCTCGTCGTGGCGGGCGGGGGCCGGCCAAGGCGCGCGCGGTTCGGGGCGAAGCCCCGTCTAGTCTCACAGGCGACTGACGAGACCATCATGGCGAGCGATGTGCCCTTCCCAACACCGCCGACCCGCGCTGGCCTCGTTGTCGCAACCGGCCTGCCTGCCGAGCTCGGCACTCTGCTGCACCGCTTGAACAACCAGCTCGGGATCATCCTGGCGAACGCCGAGTTGCTCGAGACACGAGCGCAGGCGGACGATGTTCGCGCGCGTGCCGGTCAGATCGTCGCAGGCGCGGTCGAGGCGATCGCGACCGCCAAGGACATCCGCACGCGCCCCAAGAACCCGACGACCTAACCTCCCAGCGCCGCCGGCGAGTCGCACGCGTCGCGTCAGCGCCTTGACGATTGCTCGAGGCAGCGTCAACCAGCTGACGGCGCTCCACCCCGACACGCCTCGTGTTCACACGCTTTCACGGCACGTCTCAGCGCCACAAGCCTCAGTGAAACAACAGGTTACGAGGGAGCGCTGTCGCCCTCTGGCCTTCGTCTGACATTCGCCCTGGGGTTGGCATCGCCATTGCGCATTGGGTGGCCATGCGAAAAAGTGTTCGAACGCCCGCTCAGCAGGATCGCATCGCGTCAGGGCTGCCTTTCGTGGAGGCGCTCGCGCGCCGGCTGGCTGCCTCGATGCCCCACTCCATCGACCTCGGTGATCTCGTGCAAGACGGGATGATCGGGTTGATTGATGCCGCGCATCGCTTCGACGAATCGCGTGGGATCAAGTTCGAGACCTTTGCCGAGCGGCGTGTGCGCGGCGCGATGATCGACGCGCTACGGCGCGACGCCTGGCCGCGGGGCATCCGGCGTGTACGACGCGAGCTGGAAGCCGCGCGGGAAAAGCTCCGGCACGAGCTTGGCTGCGAGCCGTCGCTTGCCGATCTCGCGAACCACATGGGCGCCGACGAAACCCGGTTGGGCCGCACGATCGTGCGGATCAACACCATCGAGTCCACCTCGCCACTCGCGACGGGCGATACCGTCGACGGCGCGAACCTGCCGCCGGTCATGGTGCCCTCCGAGCCGCTCGCGCCGGACCGGGCCTGCGAGCACGCCGAAGTACGTGGTCGCGTGCGCGCCGCGATTGCGGCGCTGCCGTGGCGCGAACGCAAGGTCATCGGGCTCTACTACTACGGCGACGTCACGATGAAGCAGATTGGCGCCGAGATCGGCGTGAACGAATCCCGCGTCTCTCAGCTCCACGCTCGCGCCATTCAGCGCTTGCGCCGGCTGCTGGGACCGGACATGGCGTCGGACGAGCTACACGCGGCGCTGGTCCCCATGGAGAAGGCCGCGACGGCGATGCGGATGGCCAAGGCATCGCTCGCATCGCCGCGGGCGAGCGGCGCGGCGGCAACGCGCCGCTCGGCGGGTGTCCCATCGGGGACACCGGGACGGGGCGTGTTGGTGTCGTATGCGGATGCGCGAAAACGACGGGCGGCAGGACACGTCAAGGGAGCCAGCCCGCGTCGACCGCAGCCGGTGGCGGCAGCGCGCTAGGATGGGATTGGAGGACCCTCTCGTCGATCAGGCGACGATCTCGCGGGCCACCCGCAGGAGGTCCGCGAGCCGGAACGGCTTGGCGAGCCAGCGGCAACCGCTGTCCTCCAAGAAGTGCTCCGCGTCGGTGCCGGCGACGTCTCCCGTCACGAACACGATCCGGTGGGTGAGCGACGGGAGCGACTCGGCAATCGCCCGATAGAACGCCGGTCCGTCGAGACGTGGCATCTTGAGATCGCAGATGACGAGGTCATAGACTCGGTCGCGTACCCGTTCGAGCGCCTCCTGCCCGTCAGCCGCGCGATCGACGCGAAAGCCGGCGTCGGTCAGCGCTTCCGCCACCGCTTCGGCGAGTGCCGGCTCGTCCTCGACGACGAGAACCGGCGCTCCCGCGCCGACCGTCGGGGCTGCCTGAGACGCTGGCGTCACGCGACGCGGCACGCCGCTCTCGGTTGGAAGATCGACGTAAAACGACGCGCCGCGTCCCGGATCCGAGCTGACGCGAATCCGTCCGCCATGGTCTTGGATGATGGCGTAGGCAACCGTCAAGCCGAGACCGGTCCCCTTTCCGACGGCCTTCGTTGTAAAGAACGGGTCGAAGATCTTCGACTGCACGTCATCGGGTACGCCCGGTCCGTCATCGTTGATCTCGAGCACCACCGAGTCACCCTCGGCGTCATGCCAGGTGCGCGCGATGAGGGTGCCCCGTCCGTTCGTGGAGAGCATCGCCTGCTCCGCGTTGATGATGAGGTTGAGCAGCACCTGCTTGAGATGGTGCGGATCCGCGAAGACCTGCGGGAGGCCAGCCGCGAGCGCGTCAATCGTCGTGATGTTCGAGACGCGCTGCTCGTACGCCCGGAGCGCGAGCGTCTCGCGTACCACCTGGTTCAGGTCGACCATCGACCGCGTCGTGTTCCGTTTGCGGGAGAAGGTCAGGAGGTTGCGGACGATCTTGGCGGCGCGCTCGGATTCGCCGAGGATGGTCTCGATGCCGCGTTTGGTGACCGAGTCGACCGAACGCGACGCAAGTCGCTCGGACCAGGTCAGGATGGTCGCGAGCGGGTTGTTGAGTTCGTGGGCCACGCCCGACACCGTCTGGCCGAGCGCGGCAAGCTTCTCGGCCTGCAGCAGCTGGTGATACACGTCGCGGCCCTGGTCCTCGAGCTTTCGCCGCTCACTGACGTCGCGAAGCAGTGCCTCGATCTGGGGCGCGTCTCCGTTCGAGGCCACGTCGAGGTGCGCGGTGACTTCGACCCAGATCGAGCTCTCGTCGGCCCGCCGGAGCCGCAGCAAGTAGTCGGTGACCGCGCCGTCACGAGTCAGCTGGTCGACGAAGGCTTGACGCGCCTGTGGATCGACGAATCGCCCAGGGTCGAACGGCCGCACCGTGGCGGCGTCCGCCTCTGGCGCATATCCGAACATCAGCTTGAGATAGGGATTCGCGGCCAGCGTATCGGATGTGTTGGTGTCCAGTGAGCCGATGTAGACCCCTTCGCGGACCGCTTCGAACAGCTGGGCCAGGGCGTCGGGGAGGGCGGCGGGTTTGGGCCGTGCGCGGCGCGCGGCGCGGGGCGACACGGCCGAGTATAGCAGTGCTACTCGACCTCGCGCCGCGAGACCCTAGTGCGGCGGCGTCGGGGTCGGTGTGTGACGCGGGTACTGCTCGTACTTCGATTCGACCGACGCGCGGATGTCCTGCACCGACGCGCCCGAGGCGTGAAGCTGCATGGCGTCGCGCGCGACGTCGATGCAGATGGTGCAGGCCATGCCATGCGTCTCCCAGGCCCGCACGCTGCCGTCGCTATTGCGGGACTCGACGAAGCAGTCGGCGTTGCCGCTGTGACCGGCGGTCTCGCAGCCGCAGAAGCAGGGCACGTATTCCAGCACGTCGGGATTCTGCGCGGCGAACGTATAGGCCTCACGGATGAGCTCGGGAGACCGCGGCACCATGTTCGACACCAGTGGAAGCGGCGGCATCTCGGCGTCTTCGCTGGGCACCGGTGTCGGGTCGGCCGGCGCCGGCGGTGGGGCCGCGCGCTGCGGCAGCTCGGTCGGCTCGGCGGCGGCATCCGGCTCGGATGCCGTTGCGCCAGCGTCCGGCCTGGACGGTAAGGCGCCGCTTTCGCTGGTCTCCCCCGACGGCAAGAAGGCGAGCCCGGCGGCCGCGGCCACGGCAAGCACGCCGATGATCAGAATCCACGGGGGCCCGCTGGGCGCCGGCGCCGAGGTCTCGGTTCGCTGTTTGGCACTCACGAGTGCCATTCTATATCACGGCACCGGGAGCGCCCGAGCCGGGTGCCGGGCGGTCGGCCCCGAGCCGCGCATCCGGTCGGTTGTTGCGGGGGTATGGCCTGGGACACAATAGGACAGCGTGCGACGCCCGAGCCGAAATAACGCGATGCTGCTCGTCGGCGCGACCGTAGCGGTGCTGGTGATTTTTCAGCGCCCCATCCGCTACGTGCTCGAGTCGGCTCACGCGATCGAGGACCAGTACGGCTTGGCAATCGTGCCGGGGGTGGTGATCCTCGCCTTCGTCATCCTCGCCAACGTGCTCACCCGACGGAGCGACGAGCGCATGCAGAGCTCGGTGGTCAGGGTGACCAAGGCGGAGCGTGACGACCGCACCGCGGAAATGGGCCGACTGGTCGGGCTTGGCCACAGTCTCGCCACCGCACGCAGCATGGATGGCTTGCGCGATGCGCTACGACGCTACCTCCCGGAGTTCGCTCACCTTGGCGGCATCTGGGCGGTGATCCGGATGGGCGGCAAGTGGGAAGCGGTAGCCGGCGGGCTTCCGGGGACACCGCAGCGCGCGAGCCCCGTGCTCGAGGCGCTGGCCGACCGGGTGCTGCAGCTCGGACCGGACGCCCTCGACAATCCGGGAGGCGCGGAGTGGGAAGGCCACGTCTGTTTCCCCATGATCGTGGGCGACGCGGCGGTCGGCGTCCTCGGCGTGCGTCGCACGTCGGACGAGGGGCGCGACGACCAGCACCGTCTGATGGGGGCCATCGCGACCACCCTGGCGATTTCAGCGCGCAACGTCCAGCTCCTGCGCGAGATCCAGGAACACGGCGTCTACGACGGTCTGACCGGGTGCTTCAATCGTACGCACGGGATGAAGGTGCTCGATTCGGAACTGCAGCGTGCCCGACGCGCGCAGACGCCGCTGTCACTCGTCATGTTCGACCTCGACTACTTCAAGTCGGTCAACGACCGGTACGGTCACCTCTGCGGTGACGCCGTGCTGACCGCCACCGGCAACCGCATGCGGGAGCTGATGCGCAACAGCGATGTAAAGTGTCGATACGGGCGGCGAGGAGTTTCTCATCCTCCTGCCGGATACGCCTTTCGATGGGGCGGTGCACGTCGCGGAGTCGCTGCGGCGTGAGATCGGCAAGACCACGGTCCTCTGGAACGGCGAGACCGTGTCGACGACGGCGAGCGTCGGCGTCGCCATCGCACAGGTCGGCGAACTGGACGCGCGAGCGCTCATCGGGCGGGCCGATGCCGCCCTCTACCGCGCGAAGAACGAGGGGCGGAATCGCGTCTGCGTCGAGGCGGACTCGGCGACGACCGCCGATCTCGGGGCGCCGGGTAACGTCGAGGCGTTTCCGGAAGCCCAGTCGGAGAATCGCCGGCGCGCGGTGGGCCGGCCTCCGGCGGACGCGTCGTAATTAGACGGGGCTTCGCCCCGAACCCCCGCCAGGCGCTACGTGGGGACCCCCGCCAGCCGATGGTGCACGTCCGCGTCGCACCGAGACCGCCGAGGCGCGCCGTGCGCGCCTTGGCCGACACCATCCGGATACCGGCCTCCCGAGACGGGGCCCGCGCAACCATTCGGCCGCGCCTGCCCGCCTTCGGCCCCGATATACTCTGCGCGTGACGACGCTCCTGACGCTCCCGCTCGACAACGCGGCGATCGAGCGCATCCTTCCCCATCGCTACCCGTTCCTCCTGGTCGATCGCATCACCGAGTTCGAGCTCGACAAGCGAATCGTCGGTATCAAGGCCGTCTCGCTCAACGAGCGCTATCTTGCCCGCCGCGACGGAGAGCGGCCGGTGCTGCCACCGACGATTCTCACGGAAGTCGTCGCGCAGGTCGGCGCGATTCTCATATTGGCGAAGCCCGAGAATCGCGAGAAGCTGCCGTTCTTCCTGGGCATCGAGCACGTTCGATACCGACGGCCGGTCCACCCCGGCGACGTCGTGGTGATCGAGGCAACGGTCGATCGCCTCCGAAGCCGAATGGGGCGCCTGAAAGGGTTCGCGCGCGTCGGCGATACCATCTGCGTCGAAGGGACGATGACGTTCGCGCTCGGACCGAAGAAGGGCGTGTGAAAATCGGCCGCGACGGGATCGCCAGTGCCCCACGAACGGGATGCGGCGATGCCAGCGCCTGCCTAGTTAACGCATCCCGCTGATCCCGCGCGGCCGCTTCCTATCACATCAAAACGCGTGCCGTCTCCGCGGGGCACCAGACCCCGTCAATCGGGCCGATCCGCGAGCGTGGCGTCCTGTGCTGGACACGACAATGACCTCTCGAGGGGCCACCGATCCGACCGATCGGCGCCGGCCACCGTCCTAACAGCCGAGAGACAGGAGGCGCAGCGGCCAGTGGCCCTGTGCTGGTCATTCGGAAACGAGGGACGACATGGCAACGCAGACATTCACGAGGTTGCTCCTAAGCGGCGCGGCGATTCTCACTGTCCTGGTGGCGATCCCCGTTGTGGTCACCGCCCTCGGCGGCGCGGAGGCCGAGCAAGACCAAGGGCCGGCGGTCCTGGCGAGCGGACTGCTCAACCGGGGTGGCACCCACATTGGGGTCACGGTGCGCGACGTCGAGGGGAGCGAGGATCCGTCCGAGGGCGCGGTCGTCGAGGATGTGCGGTCGGAGAGCCCCGCCGACGCCGCCGGCTTCGAGTCAGGTGACCTCATCGTCGAGTTCGATGGCGAGCGCGTGCGGAGCGCGCGCCAGCTCACGCGCCTGGTGCAGGAGACCCCGGCCGGCCGGTCCGTGGCAGCCACCGTCGTTCGAGCCGAGTCACGTATGAGTCTCAACGTGACGCCTGAGCGAGGACGAGGCGTGATGAGCATGCTTCCCGACGAAGCCGTCCGTGCGCTCGATCAGGGTCTATCCGGGTTTCCCAACGCCATTTTGGGGCCTTTCGGGGTTTTTCGTGGGTGATTTGATTGGAAAGGCCCTGTGGGAGCTCGTGGAAAACGCACAGCGTTTTCCAAGGCACGGTGGGCGCGTTCTGTGCGTCCACGGCGCCGTCAGCTTCCACAGGGCCCGTCCGTGCGCGACAAGATGGCTCCCAGGGAGGGGGCCCATGCGTGATGTCGAACTGGACCGCTGCGTCCTCGGACTGCAGTCGACCGGCGAACAACTATGTTCGCGTCAACACCGTCGACCTGTACACGCCGAACGCTCGATTTACCCCGGAAAGACTGGGATATCAGGTGCTTACGCTATTTGGGAAACTCGGATATAGCCCTCGATCATGGTGTTCGCGATCTCCGATTCTCGCTGCGCCGGGACCCCGAACGCGTGGAGCGCTATTTTGACTTTGGGTTCACGCCGCGTCGTGGTCGGCTCGGTGTGAGCGTCGACGCGATCGGTGACCAGCTCGCCGACTACTTCGGCGTGGAGAGCGGCAGAGGTGTGCTGGTGACGAGTGTGCATAACGACTCGGTGGCCGCCGCCGCTGGCCTCCAGGCGGGTGACGTCATCACGGCGATCGACGATCGCGCCGTGGATGACGTGCCGGCACTCCGTCGCCGGATCGCCAGGGTCGAGCCCGGCGAGGAGATCGTCATCTCGGTCGTGCGCGACCGGACCCAGATGTCGCTTACGGCCATGTTCGAAGCGCCGGAGGCGCGCCGGCGATCGCGCCGAGCGAGGTCGATTTGAGGGGGGACCCGGAAGGCCGCGGGCCTTCGCTCAGGCTTGCGCCCGCTCTCCGTGCGTGACCGGGTCGGCCACGACCAACGTCGCAAGCTGGGCGGCAAGGATTGCTGCGGCCGATTGCACGGCGTCACTCGTCTCCCACCCCTCACGCAGCTCGGCGGAGAGGACCCCGACACAGCTGGTCGACGTGATGAGGGGGGCGACAACCGCGCCGGTGCCCGAGAGGTCGGCCGCAACGACATGCATGCGGACGTCGCGAAACGTGGCCGCGGTGGCGTTGTCACCATCGCACGCGATCGTCCCCAGCGCGGCGAGTGACTGCGCCGCGTATCCATGCCCGATCGCGGGACGCAGGCCTTCGCCGGACCCGTCGCGGACCCACACGATGAGCCCCGACGCGTTGAGCACCGCGGCAGCGCGGCCCAGCAAGTCCGGCAGATCCGCCGTGCCCGACAGCCGGCCCAGGTCGGTGCAGAGCTCCGCCGCCGCCCGCAGGTCGAGCGCCGCTCCAGGCTCAGCACGCGCGAGTGACGTGTCCGGTTCGTCAGCGAGCGAGAGCCGGTTGGAGTCCAGATCGAGGTCGAGCAACACGCGCCCATCCGGAAGCTGCGGGGGGGCGGCGTCGGTGTCGGCCGACTCTACGTCCGCGGGCGTCTCGCTCGAGGCCCCCGCACGTTCCTGCGGGCGCGCGACTGGCAGCAGCAACAAGGCCACGAGGACTCCCGTTCCCATTGCGGCGGCCAGGGCTATCCCCTGGGTGCGCCGATCGGTCTCGGCCGAGGCGTCACGGGCGGCGCGCTCGGCGGCTCGTGCCAGCTCGGCGTGGGTCGCCGCGCTGCGTGACAACTCCAATCCGTCCGTGAAGATGAGATCCGACGCCATGAGATCCTGGCCCGCCGACGAGTGATCCCGCGCCAGCGCGTCCATACGTTGCAGATCGTCAACTGCCGACGTCGCCTCCGCCAAGGCGCTGCTGGTGCCCGGTGCGGTCGAGAGGCGGGCCAGACTCGAGAGGCTCGTCGTGATCGCGCCGATCTGCTCGGCGGTCTTCGCCACCCAGTAACCGCGATCCTGCCCGGCCGCGACGTAGGCTTGTTGCGCGGCGCGCAAGTCTGACAGCGACACTGCCAGCTTCCAGCCCAGCGCGGTGAACGCACGCTCGGCTTCGCGCTCGTCCTCGATGTGCTGTTCGGTGAGGAACACCTGGTAGCCGGAAGCGACAGCCACGCCCAGCATGACGATGACTAGGCTCGCTCTCAGCCACACACGGCGCATAGATGGACCTTACTATAGCACTCGAATGACTCCACGCGAGCGTTGATCACCACGACATGTACGTTGGCATCGTCATCAACCCACAGGCGGGACCGAAGCACCGCGTCACAATCGAGGCACGGTGCGACCTCGCGCGCGCCGCGCTACGCGCGCAGGCGACCGACGGGGATGCTCGCGTGACCAGCGGCCGTGGAACCGCGCGGGCGCTCGCGCGCGCGCTGATCGACGCGGGCGCGACGCACCTCGTGGCCTGGGGCGGCGATGGGACCGTCAACGAGGTGGCATCGGAAGCGGTCGCCCACGGCGTCTCGCTCGGCATCGTCCCGGGCGGCACCGGCAACGGCCTTGCGCGCGAGCTCGACCTCGAGCACCGACCCGCGGCGGCGTTGCGTACGGCGCTGGCCGGGGGTGAGCGGGTCATCGACGCCGGTGAGATCGATGGGCGCGTGTTCTTCAACGTGGCGGGGGTGGGCTTCGATGCCTGGTTGGCCGAGGTGTTCAATGGGCTCGCCCACCGCGGAAAGGCGGCCTACTTCGCGTCGGGTCTGCGAGAGCTCCGTGAGTACCAGCCCCGGACGTACACCGTGCGGACCGCGCAGGCCTCATTTCGGATGTCGGCGTTCAGCCTGGCCGTGGCGAACGGACGGCAATACGGAAGCGGCGCCGTGATCGCGCCGGCCGCCCGTCTGGACGATGGACGGCTCCAGGTCGTGTGCGTTCCGCCGGCCCCCGTCTGGGCGCAGCTGTGGCGGGCTCGGCGGCTGTTCACCGGAAGCGTCGACCGGGTGCCAGGCATCCGGATCGTCTCGACCGACAGCGCGGAGGTCGCATCGGATCAGCCGCTCGCGTTCCACGTCGATGGGGAGGTGTGTTCCGGTGGGCGGCACCTGCAGGTGCGCGTCCTGCCGAATGCGCTGCGCGTACGGGTTCCTCGGTAGCGGAGGGCACGCGGCTTAAGGCGTACGGCTCAAGGGCGGCCCGGAGCCCGGGCGAAGGATGGCGTAAGCCGGCAGACCGATGGCCTCGAACCGCTCCATGACCTCGAGCGCGGGGGACGCACCGGGGTCTTCGGCCTGAAACTTGATCTTGACGTAGTCGGCCAGCGCCGCGTCCACTGCGGGGTCCTTGAGCGTGGTGCTGTCCATGACCAGGCAGTTCTTGCACCACGTCGCCCACACATCGACGAGGACCAGCTTGTCCTCCGCTTCGGCTGCGGCGAGGCCCTGGTCCAACGACGGATACCATCCCTCGTCGATCAGCTCCTGCACGCTGCCCGCCACCAGCTCCGGATCGACCCAGCGCTGGCTGAAGAGCCCGTAGGCCAGCGAGCCGTAGTAAACGGCAGTCCCGAGGATGAACACGCCGATCGCCTGCTTGACGCGCACCATCCACGGGCCGGGCTTGGGCATGAACGTCAGGCCGGCTCCCGCGATCGGCCACGGGATGGCCATACCCAGGCCGAGGATGAAGGGCAGAGCGAGGGCGATGCCCGTGCCGGTCGCATAGAGATTGCTGGAAAAGACGATGACCTGGATGACGACCGGCGCCACGCACGCCCCCGCCAGCAAGGCGGCCACGCCACCCATCCCGAACGCGACCACGAACGACCCGCTCCCGCTGGAATCACCGGCTAACCGGTTCTGAAAACGGGAAAAGTCGATGGTGATGACGTCGAACATGGCGAGCGTCAGCACGACGAAAAGCAGCGCGATGCCGAGGTTGAACCACGGCGAGGCGTTGATGGTGCCAAACGTGCCCGCGGTCAGGATCACGATCAGCCCGAGCACGCCGTAGACCAGCGCCATGGCCAGGCCGTAGGCGCTGCCGAGCACGAAGCCGCGCACGCGGGATCCGGCCCGGGCGCCCGCACCGATGATCGCCAGGTTGATGGGGATCATCGGCAAGACACAGGGTGTGAGGTTCAAGGCGAGCCCGCCAATGAGGATCAAAGCGAGGATGGCGATCGGCCCGCGGCCTTCGAACCAGCCACGTTCCGCTTCACCGGATTCAGCGCGCCCGATGAAGCCCAAAAACTCCTCGACATCCGCGTAGCCGGCGGTTCCCAGCACCTCGAATTGCGCCAGCCGCGCGAGTGCCGCGGTGTCGTCTCCAACGACCCCGGCGTCGGCGGCGGTCGTGCGCGGCGCGGGCGATGCATCGGGTGGATCACCGCCCGCGCTCGCAGCGGCGAACGTGAGGGCATCGAACAGCTCCGTGCGGCGCGCCGTGAGCGTTTCGCTCTCGGGCGCCACGCGCAGCGCGAACTCGACCGGGACGGTCGTCGGGATGTAGCACATCCGCTCGTCGCAGGCCTGATACCGAAGTGACCCCGGCACCACGTAGTCGCCTGGTGGAAGGTCCGCCTCGAGCGTCAGCGCCGCGCCGATGACGAACTCTTCCTCGAAGACAGCGAGCGGCTGCTCGGACCCGGCCGACTCAAAGAGAATGGGCGTGGGCCAGGCAACGCCCCCGAGCTCGACCCCAGGGGGCGGATCCAGCGTGAGCACCGTCGGGATCAGGAACTCCTCGAGCGGCTCGTTCGAGTTGACGTGCAAGCCCGAGCCTTGAGGCTCCAATCGCGCCTCGATTGCGACCCGATGGGTCGTGCCGGGGTGGGCAGCGTCTGCCTCCGCCACGCTGCTGAGCGCGATCGAGATGTGCTTGGGCTGCGCCTCGGTCGACGCCGGCCAGAGCAGCACCGTCGCGATTGCTGCGCACAGGAATCGTTGCCACATCACGACTTCTTACCTCTATCCACTTGGACGCCCCGGACGCCCACCAGGGTCCGATTCTACCAGTCCCGGCTCCTGGCGACCCGTGGACGCTAGCGGTCGATCTCGGCCAGTGCCGCCCCGTCGTCGTTGACCTCGATGCGGCGGAGTGGTCCCCGCACCGGCACGCACCTCGGTCACGCGCTCCACGACGGGCACGACGATTGACTCGTTGTCGCCCTGCCGGTACACCAACGTCACGGTGACCGGCACTTCGAAGAGCGTCCCGTGCTGCGCGAACCGTAGCACCGCGACCGCATCACCCGGCTCACCGGTCCGGGGCGCCACGGCACGATAGCTGAAGTCGATCGCCGGTAGGTCGGATTCGTGGATCCAGCGGTCGAAAAAGCCCGTCAGGGACCGGCCGGCCTCGGCCTCGAACGCCCGTATCAGGTCATCCGTACCGGCTGGCTGAAAGCGCATCTCCCCATAGAAGCGGCGGAGCCCGCCGACGAAGGCGTCATCGCCGATCAGTCGTCGCAGCATGTGGAGCACCATCGCTCCCTTGTTGTAGACGAGCGCCAGAAACACGCGCGGCTCCCCGTCCATCCGGCCGAGTCGGTTGCCGAGATACACCGGACCGTGCGCGGTATGCCGCAGGCTCCAGCGGCGCATCTGCTTGATGACCTCGCCGAACACCTCTGGTCCGCCTTCCCGCTCCGCGTAGAGCGCAGCGAAGTATTGGGCGACGCCTTCGCTCAGCCACTGCTCGTGATAGTTCTTCCATCCCACCGCCTGGCCCCACCATTGGTGGATGACGAACGACAGCGGCACGAACTCGTCGAAGACGGCTTCCGCCTGGTCGAAGTCGCCGTCGTCCTGCACGGGTACCCCGGCGAGCGCGCCCCTCGAGACGTGAGCGTCGAAGTGCTCTGGACTCACCCGAACGAACACCTCGGTGACCTCTGCCTCGAGCGTCGCGGCGCCGGCGAAGAGCCGCACTTGATCGCGCTCGGCCGCGGGTTCGGGCGCGAAGGTCACGTCTCCCCGACCGATGAGCACGAGGCCGGTGATACCCCGGTCGTTCTCGACCGGATACGCCGAACCACTGGCCATGCGAAGACTCATGTCCTCCGCGGCGATGACCAGGCCAGTCGCGTCGAAGTGTCGCTCGCGACTCAGCGTGAGGTGGGAGAGCCCATCGATCGAGTCGAGGACGTCCGCCTCGGCGATGCGCCAGCGCGGCGCGGCACTGTCCGCCTTACTCCGTGTCACGTCGAGCCGCCACGTCACGAGTCGGCCGCGATCGCCGCGCTCCGTGAACACGTCGAGCGTGAGGTCGTAGGCCGCGGGGTCGTCGGCACCGTCTCGCGGTGTGAACAACCGGGGTCGGACGACCGCCGTCGTGACATCCCCACGGAGCTCGTCGCGCGCGAAGCGGCGCACCGCGCGGGTGTCGCCTTCGCTGGCGATCAGTTCCACAAACGCATCAACGTCCCTGGCGCTGACCGCGGCTTCGATGTCCCGTAGCAACGGTTGGAGCTCGGCGATCGCATTCGAAGGCTGGGCCTGCGCAAGAGGCGGCACAGCGAGACAGAGACACAGCGTCAGGCCGCCGACGCCCACGCGCACCAACCCCGTCAGGCGCGGCACCACGGGCCCTACTCGGCGAGGAACTCGGCGGTGAATGCCTCGATGGCGTCGTAGAGCTCGTTCAGCTCGTCGGGTGACGCGAGGAACACGACGCGGAAGTAGCCGTCGCGCGGATCCGTGCCAAAGCCCGAGCCGTAGACGCACAGGATGCCCGTCGCGCGGACGAGCCCGATGACGTACTCCTCATCCGTCCGGCCGGGCGGCAGCTCGACCTTCGGCATCGCGTAGAACGCCGCGTGGGGAGGGACGCACGACATGCCTTCGATGGCGTTCAGCCGGCGCGTCGTGACGTCGGCGCGTGCCTTCAGCTGGTGGCGGAACGCAGCCTGATGGCTCTTGTCGCCGGTGAGGGCGGCCTCCACGGCGTACTGCATCGGACCGACGCTACAGAGACGACCGTCGGCCATCTCCAAAATTGCCGCGAGGACGCCGTCGAGCCGAGCACCGCCCCCGACCGCCATCCACCCGGCGCGCCACCCAGGTGCCAGATAGGCCTTCGATAGCGACGAAAACGAGATCACCGGTGCATCGGGGTTGTAGCTCCCCAGCGGGGCCACCTGCCCGTCATAGGCGAGGTCCGTGTAGCCCTCATCCGAGAGCAGCACGATGTTGTGACGGTCGGCGAGGTCGACCAGGGCGAGCCGATGCTCCGCGCTGTAGACCGCGCCCGTGGGGTTGTTGGGGTCGATGACGACCAGCGCGCGCGTCCGAGGCGTGATCAAGCTCCGGATGTGCTCGATGTCGGGCTGCCATCCGCGCGACGGGTCGGTTCGGTAGTAGACGCCCCGCGCGCCGAGCTTGCTCAGAATCGCGGTGTAAAAGGGGTACGTCGGCACCGGCACGAGAACTTCGTCGCCGCGATCGACGATGACGCCCAGCGCCAGGTCGATCCCCTCCGACGCGCCTGCCGTGAGCACGACGCGGTCGGACCCGATCTGCAGGCCGCGGGCGCCGAACTCCGCGGCCACCGCCTCGCGCGCCACGCCGACGCCCGCGGCCGGCGTGTAGCCGTTGCGCCCGTCCCGCATCGCGCGCTCGACCGCATCGATCAGGTGGGGCGGTGTCTCGAACCCGAACAGCACCGGGTCGCCGATGTTGAGGTAGCGCACCCGCCGACCGCTGGCTTCGACCTCGCGCGCCTCGGTCACGATGTTCCGAATCGCGTAGTCGAAACCCGCGTTGCGATTCGCCGTAGGTATCGCCGCGGGCGTAGCCGACGCGACGTGCGGATGAGATGCCACCACTTTGATACTACCCCACATTCGACGTAAGCTCCCCCAATGGCGATCCGCACGGAGTTGTCGGTGAGACTACAAAACAGTCCGGGCGCGCTCAGCCGCGTCTGTCAATCGCTGGTCGACGAGCGGGTCAACATCATCGCGCTGGCCGTCGAGGGCGGCGGCACGTTGCGCATGGTCGTCGACAACCCGCTGCACGCGGCCGGTACGCTCGAGGAGCAGGAGTACGCGGTGGAGCAGCGTGACGTGCTGTTCGTGCAGTTGCCGAACGAACCGGGCGCGCTCGGGCGCGCAGCGCAGATGCTGTCGAACGCCGACGTCAACGTCGAGTACGCCTACGCGTCGGCGCTCGAGGACCAGACGATGGCTGTGGTCGTCGTCGGCGTCGAGGATGCCCAGCGCGCGTCGATGTCCGCCGGCGTGTAACGTTGCCGACCGTCCGCCAGATAGCGCGTGCCCGTGATCGCCGGGGGGGGGGGGTCCCACCCCAATGCATTTCAATCTCAACGCCCTCGCTGCGATCGGCGCGGTCCCGGTCACGCTGGCGTTGGCGGGCGTGATGCTGTTCGGCGTGGACATCCTCAGGCGGTGTTGCGTCTAGCAACAGCGTCCTGTAACCGCTAGCGCGCGTGACAAAGCCTCTCGATCCGTTCCCTTCGCGCGCCGAGCGAGAGCAAGCCGAGGCGGTCCAGTTGTACCGGCTCGCCGCGGAGCAAGGTGTGGCCGGCGCACAGTGTCGACTCGCCGTGATGTACGCCGAGGGTCGGGGTGTCGCGCGGGACGACGCCGAGGCTGTGCGGTGGTTTCGGCTGGCCGCCGGCCAGGGCGATGCGGAGGCTCAGGGTGGCCTAGGCTTCGCGTACGGCGCGGGTCGGGGAGTCGAGCAGGACTTCGTGGCGTCGTATATGTGGTTGACGCTGGCGATCGCGGCGCTCACCGGTGTCACGCAGCATGGGGCGACGAAGTTCCGCGACACGATCGCCGCGGCGATGACATCCGCACAAATCACCGAAGCCCAACGCCTCGCTCGTGAGTGGACACCGATCTCGGACGCATCGACATAGGGTCCGGTCGCGGCAACGAGGCGGGGCTCTCGCACCCGACGCGCGCCGGCTGCCGGCGGCGATCCACCTTGGCCTCTTCACATGAGAGGAGCGGACATCGGCAACAGACGAGACGCGCTTCACACGATTCTCCACTATCACGAGGTCACCAAACATCGGTTTCAAGGCTATGCCAGGGGGCCCGGGCACCTTGACTGGGCCACGCAGCCGAACCCGTTTCGTCGGTACGAGGGCGCGCGCCTGGCGCCGCTACGGAAAACTCCGCCAACCGAGGCGCCGCGTTATGACGACGCCTTCGTTCACGGTCGGATATCGCCCGCGCTCGTGAGCGCGCAGAGCGTCTCGCAGGTCCTGTACGACAGCTTGGCGATATCGGCATGGAAGAGCGCCGGTGGCGCCCGTTGGGCGCTCCGGGTCAATCCGTCGAGCGGGAACCTGCATCCCACCGAAGGCTACGTGATCTGTGGCGCCATCGACGGCCTCTGCGGCACTCCCATGGTCTGTCACTACGCACCAAAGGAACATGGGTTGGAAGTACGGGCGGAGTTTGGGACCGAGCTGTGGCACGCGGTCTGTGTCGGGTTTCCCAAGGACACGTTCTTCGTCGGACTCACGTCCATTCCCTGGCGGGAAGCATGGAAGTACGGTCAGCGCGCGTATCGCTATTGTCAGCACGATGTCGGTCATGCCATCGGTGCGATCAGTGTCGCCGCAGCCGGCCTGGGATGGCGGACGACGTTGCTGGATGATCTGGGCACGGATGAGCTGGCGCTCCTCCTGGGCACCGGGCGGGATCACGACGCTGAACCGGAAGAACCGGACGTGCTCATCGCTGTGGTCCCGTGTGACGCGGACAGGCGTGAGGGCCGTCTCCCCAAGGACTCGATTCTGGCTTTTGCGTCGCTTGACTGGCGGGGCACACCGAATCAACTGAGTCCGTCTCACGTGGAGTGGGGCGTCGATGAACCTGCCGAGGCGACGCGAACGACGCCTGGTCTCGGTCGATACGAGGCGCGTGGCGACCCGCCGGCGCAGTGGTCGTTGGACCCCCGTCCGCTCTCCCTTCGCACGCTGATCCGTCAGCGCCGTAGTGCGGTCGCCATGGACACGACGACTCGAATCGATCGCACGACGTTCTATCGGATCCTTCACAAGACGGTGGCCGTGCCCGGCAGCGTTCCCTTCAGCACCCTCCCGTGGAAGCCGCACCTTCACTTGGCCATTTTCGTTCACCGGGTTGATGATCTTGCTGCTGGTCTCTACTTCCTCGTTCGCGACCAGTCACAGAAGCCGGCGCTCGAGGCCGCCCTCACGCAGGCTGGGGAGTGGCGGCGTCCCCCCGGTTGCCCCGACGAGCTCGACCTGTATTGCTTAGCCGAGGGCGATACGCAACACGCCGCCCGACAGGTATCGTGTTTTCAGGAGATCGCAAGCGATGGGTGTTTCAGTCTCGGCATGATTGCCGAGTTTGAGCGGCCATTGCACCGGTACGGCGCCTGGTTTTATCCTCGTCTGTTTTGGGAGGCCGGAGTCGTCGGCCAGGTGCTCTATCTGGAAGCCGAAGCCACCGGTATCCGGAGTACCGGCATCGGTTGCTATTTCGACGACCCGATGCATGACGTCCTCGGCCTCAAAGACCGGACCTATCAGGACCTCTACCATTTCACCCTCGGCGGTCCCATCGAGGACACTCGACTGACCACGCTCCCGGCGTATCCAGACGAGTAGTCGGGGCGCGTGGCCGCACAGCGTGTCCACCGGGACGCCGCCGGTCAACGCGAGACGTCTACGGCGCGCCATCGTCCGAGCGCCGCCACGATCTCGCGCCGCGCCGCGCCGGGCCGCTCCGGCTGGTGGTTGACGAAATAGCAGAAGATCACGGGCGCTTCGAGCTGAGGGTCGAGGACCCCGGCGAGCGCGACCGTGTGACGGAGCGTTCCGGTCTTCGCTGCAATCGGTGGCGTGCGCGGCCACGCCGCCAGCGTGCCCTCGCCGGGCCCGACCATCCGATCGAGCATCGTCCTGCCCCAGGGTTGTTCGACCGCATGCGCGAGGACGCGCACGACGGCGTTGGGTGTCACCAGGTTCGACGGCGAGAGACCGGAGCCGTCCTGGATCCACAGGCGTTCACGCGGCCGCGGGTCGTCGCGGAGGAGGCTGGTGACGAAGTCGGAGATGACGTCGACGCCGTCGTCGAAGCGACCGCTGCCCGCCACTTCCAGCGCCAGCGTCAGCGTCAGCATGTCGGCGTACCAGTTGTGGCTCTCCGTGAGAACCTGCTCCAGGACGTCTTCGAGGCGGCGCGACCTGAGCTCGGCCAGCGTGGTGACCTGTCGAGGCCGTGCGACCGGCTGCGGCTGCAGCCGCACCGCACCGTCGAGCCGCACGCCGGCTTCGCCCAGCGCCTCGCGCAGTCGGCGCCCGGCGCGAACCGCGGGCGCCGGGTCGCTGGCGGTCACCACGAACGGGGCTTCGCTGATCGGGTACTCGCCGCGTAGCAGCAGCGTGTCGGTGCCCCACACCGGCACGAAGTCGAGCGTGCCTGCGCCGTGCCGTCCTGCGCCGACTGTTGTCGAGTGGTTGATCACCTCGATGCCGTCAGGAACCCGGACGCGCGCCGGCTCGCCAATCGCACGCCCCGGTGCGACACGAACCGTGATCGTGGCTTCATCGATCGCCAGCGGTGCCGCCGGCGTGCCGTATCTATACGGTAGATCGCCGTAGGAGCGATCGATCGGATGACGACGGCCGGGAAACCGAGCGGCGTTGACGACCAGGTCGCCGCTGATGCGGCGGAGGCCGTGAGCGCGAATCTGGTCGGCCAGCGTCGCCAGAGGTTCGGCGGCACCACCGTCGAAGAACGCGTCGGACCATGTCGGATCGCCGCCGGGCTCGATGACCAGATCCCCCTCGAGGATCGCGCCGGTCACCGTCCCGGCCGACGTCAGGCGGGTGCGCCACCGGTACTCCCCTCCAAGGTGTTCGAGGGCCGCCGCCACCGTGATCACTTTGAGGACGGACGCCGGCACGAACAGGCGGTCGGCGTTCAGCTCGTCAATCACCTCGTGCTCGCCGCCGTTGACGACGCGCACGGCCACATACCCCCGATGGGCACCATCGACGGGGGGTGCCGGCGGCTGCGCCACGGCCCGCTCGGCCGAGGACAGCGCCAGAAGCGCCGCAGACAGAGTGAGCAAGAGCGGGCGCCGAGCGCGAGGTGTGGGACGGGCGGCCCCGGGCGACGTCATCGGTCGGACGACGGGCAGGATCGGCGCAGGCATTCGGAGTCTTGCAACGGCGGTGACGTATTGTCGCGCCATGGACACACATCGTTCAAGCTCGCGTGTGTAACCGCGGTAGAGCGTCGCGCGTAGGGGCTCCGTTGTTGAATAGACTGGAGGGTGAGCCTCAGATTCAGGACATCGGCGGGTCGAGAGAGTTGGACACATGAGGATAAGTGTGGCCAGGGTGGTATCGGAGGTAGTGGCGCGGGCACGGACGGCGCAGAGCGAATTTGAAGCGTCCGACCAGCGAACGATTGACGATACGGTGTGCGCGCTGGCGTGGGTGGTTCTGGAACCGAGTCGAAATCGCGCTCTGTCCGAGCAGGCCGTGGCAGACACCGGCTTGGGTTCGGTGGAGGACAAGATCCTCAAGAATCATCGCAAGACACTCGGCCTGCTCCGCGACCTGAAAAGGGTACGGACCGTCGGGGTGATCAGTGAGTATCCCGAGCGGGGTCTGACGGAGATTGCGCGGCCGGCCGGCGTGGTTGGTGCGATCACTCCGTCGACCAACCCGGTCGCGACACCGACCAACAAGGTGATGAACGCGGTCAAGGGAGGCAACGCCATTGTTCTGGCACCATCGCCGAAAGGAGACGCGACCGCCGTACGCCTCGTGGCGTACTTCCAGGCCGCGCTGCAGGGGGTTGGCGCGCCGAAAGCGCTCGTCCAGAAGCTGCCAGCTCCGATCAGCCGGGAAGCGACTCGGGAGCTGATGACCCAGGTCGACTTAGTCGTGGCGACCGGATCTCAAAACAACATCAGGTCAGCCTATTCCAGTGGGACGCCATCGGTCGGCGTTGGAAAGGGGAATGTCGCCGTCATCGTCGATGAGACCGCCGATTGGGTCGGGGCGGCCGCGAAGATCGTCGCATCGAAGACGTTCGATCATGGAACGAGCTGTTCTTCCGAGAACAGCGCAATCGTCGTTGATGAGGTCTACGATGATTTCTGTGCGGCACTGCAGGAACAGGGCGCGGTTCTGCTGGACCCTCGTGAAAAGCAGGCGTTGCAGCACACGATGTGGAGTGGAGGCAGACTCAATCCGCAAATCCTGGCTCGTTCGGCTATCGAGATCGCGGAGATGTCTGGGATAGAGAGAACTGCTTCGCACGTGACCGTGCTGGTGGTGAGAGAAGACGGGTGTGGGCCTGACGCTCCGTTCTCTGGCGAGAAACTGTCACCGGTATTGGCACTGTATCGCGCTGCTGATTTCGATGCGGCCTGTGAGCAGGTTCGAAGGATTTACCTTTACCAGGGCGCCGGCCACTCGGTCGGATTACACAGTACTGACCCGGCGCGGCCGGAGAGGATTGGTTTGACGCTACCAGCGTGTCGCGTGATCGTGAACCAGGCTCATTGTTTTGCGACCGGTGGGAACTTTGATAACGGTCTTCCATTTTCGCTCTCGATGGGGTGTGGCACGTGGGGCGGCAACAGCGTCAGCGATAACGTCCACTATCGTCACTACCTGAACATCGTCCGGGTGGTGCGACCGATCCCGTCGGTGGAGCCCACGGAAGGGGAACTTCTTGCCGACTATTGGTCCAAGTACGGCAAGTAGCCCTGGAGCCGGTTTTGGCCCGCTACCGGACATGGGGGGACTGACCATCCGGTCTCTGCTTGATGCCGGCGCGGTGGAACACCCGAACCGAGTGTTCTCGGTGTTTCCGGAATCTCGTCACGTCCTTACCTGGTCCGAGCTTCGTCGGGCCGGAGTTCGTGTGTCCGCCTGCCTGTCGGCCGCCGGTATTCCCGGTGGCGCCGGGGTGGGGATTCTCATGGCCAACGGGCGCACCGCTCTGGAGCTGTTCTTGGGCTGCATGTATGCCGGACGTGTTGCGGCAACGTTCAACCCGGTGGCGGGTCCCGAGACACTGGCCTATGTGATTGCCCATTCCGGTGTCACCCAGCTCTATACGGACGAGGCTCACGCGGATCTGGCAGCGGGCGCCGTGAGGCTGTCTGGGAGGGAGTTGGCGCTCAAGAAAGTGGACAGAGATACCGGTCTTTTAGACCCCGGCGCTGAGCGATCCGAAGGATCCAAGAAGCCTCGTCCGGGTGACGATGCGTTGCTCATCTACACCTCCGGTACCACGGGTCGCCCGAAGGGCGTCGTCCATACCCATGCCAGCTTGTTGGCAGGGGGTGCAAACACGGTGTCGGCGCACCGACTCGAGCGGGATGATCGGGCTCTTTGTGTCCTACCGCTGTGTCATATCAATGGCCAGGTTGTGACCGTCATCGCGCCATTGGTGAGCCGATCTTCCGTGGTCTTGCCGTCGCGGTTCAGCACGAGCAGCTTTTGGGAATGGATCGTGACGGAAGGGTGCACCTGGTTTAGTGTGGTGCCGACGATGATCTCCTACCTCTTGGGCCTGGATGATGCCCCGCGCTCAGTAGCTGATGACAGGCTTAAGCACGTGCGCTTTGGCCGCTCCGCGTCGGCGCCACTTGCACCCGCCGTGCACAGAGCTTTTGTGGAGCGCTTCGGGATTCCGTTGGTCGAAACCATGGGTGTCACGGAAACAGCAGCCCAGATCCTATCCAACCCGCTGGATCCTGCCGCTCAACGAACCGGATCCCCCGGGCGAGCCTGCGGCAACGAGGTACGGATCAGTGGAGTCGGCGCACCGGAGGGTGGTACCGGTTGCGGAGGGGAAATCGAGGTCCGTGGCCCAAACTGATGGTTGGTCATGCGTGCAAACTACCTGAACGACGAGCACGCAACCCATGAGGCTTTCACCGCTGATGGTTGGTATCGAACCGGAGACTTGGGGCGAATGGATCCGGACGGTTTCGTGCACGTGACCGGCAGGATAAAGGAACTCATCCTAAAAGGAGGGGAGAACATATCACCGCGGGAGATTGACGATGTCCTGTACCGCTTCCCCGGAATCCTTGAGGCAGCCGCGATCGGTGTACCCGATCCGGAGTACGGTGAAGAGATAGCGGCCTGTGTGGTGCCGGTGCCCGGCGCCCGCGTGGATGAAGGTGCGCTTAGAGACTTCTGCATCGACGTGCTGGGTTTGTTCAAATCGCCGCGGTTCTTCCACTTCTTGGAAGAGTTGCCGAAAGGGCCCTCGGGTAAGATTCAGCGCCTCAAGCTTTTGGCTTCTCTCTCGCGGCGAGTGTGACAGGACCGGCTGAGTGGGTCGAGGTGTCTCCGGTGGCGAGACACTCTTCACAGAAACCGATGCTCGCCGACAAAGACGCGGCCGCGGGTCCAGCTGCACCGACTACGAGGGTCAGGACCTGCCTGGTGAAGCGACGGGGCGTTCCAATGATTGGATGAGCTCCTGGAGCGACGCGATTTCGTTTTCGGCCGCGTAGAGTATCGCGCGCGTTTCCTGCAGCGTCGGGGTGTTCCACTCCTCGTCGTTGAGTCGCACACGCCCAGCGTCATCGAACTCCACCAGCACCGCGTCCATCGGTTCGATGTATAGGCGCATGAGCCCTCCAGCTCCGTCGTTGCACCGGCGGCTCTCTTACGGCCGTCGCTAAGGCGAGTCGACCGTCTGCAGTTTCCCCACCGTCACGCTCGCCGGTCGCAGCACTTCGTCACCGACCATGTATCCCGGTTTGGCCACGGCCACGACGGTGTCGTGCTGAGTCGCATCCTGCACCGGCCCGGTCGACAGCGCATCGTCGTTGGGGTCGAACCGTTGACCGAGGGCATCGACTCGAGTGACGCCGAAGCCGCTCAATGTCGCGAGGCACTGATCCCGCACCAGGCCGACTCCTGTCAGGACGGCATCGCCCGTTCCCGGCGCGGGGTCCGTCGCCTCGACCGTCGCGTCGATCGCCCGCTCGAGATTGTCGACGACCTCCAGGAACGCGGCGAGGACGCCGCGCTTTTCGCGCTCGACGTCCTTGGCCGACTCCCGGCGCAAGCGCTCGCGTATCTGGTCGAAGTCCTTGGCCGCATTCGTGTACTTGGCGGCGTACTCCGCGAGGAGCGTCTCCTTTTCCGCCAGTTGCCGCTGGAGGTCCTCCACGTATGCAGGCTTCCCGGAGACCGTGCCGCCAGGGGAGGCGTCGACGTCCGCCGCCGCGCGTGCCCACCAGCGCTTATCCACGACCCGGACGGGGCTCGCGTCGTCCTCGGTGCGTCCGTCGGCGGGGGAGGCATCTGTCGGTGGGGAGGCCGACTCAGTCACTGGTCGCCTCTTCGGGGGTCCGCGCTGGCGCTCCAGGCACGTCGCCAGGTGCCGCCGCCTGGCTATCGGCCTCGACGTCGAACGTCAGGGCGTCGTCCGTCAGGCCGATGCGCACCGTGCCGCCTTGCTGGAGGCGGCCGAACAGGATGTCATCGGTGAGCGGATTGCGCACCTCAGTCTGGACAACACGCGCCAGCGGCCGTGCGCCGTAGACCGGGTCATATCCCTTGTTGGCCAGCCAGGCGCGCGCGTCCGGCTCGAGCGTGATCGCGACCCGCCGCTCGGCAAGCTGGGCCTCGAGTTGCAGGATGAACTTCTCGACGATGGTCTCCATCACGGCCGGGGTCAGGGTGCCGAACGTGACGATTGCGTCGAGGCGGTTGCGGAACTCGGGACTGAACACGCGCTCGATCGCGGCTTTCATGCGACCCTTGGCCGACCGCGCCTGATCGTCGCTGAACCCGATGGCGGTGGCGCTAGCTTCGCGCGACCCCGCGTTCGACGTCATGATCAGCACGACATGGCGAAAGTCGGCCTTGCGGCCGCTGTTGTCGGTCAACGTCGCGTGATCCATCACCTGGAGCAGGATGTTGTAGACGTCGGTGTGCGCTTTCTCTATCTCGTCGAGCAACACGACGCTGTAGGGGTGTGTCCGGACCGCATCAACGAGCAACCCACCTTGCTCAAAGCCGACGTAGCCCGGCGGCGCGCCAATCAGCCGCGCCACCGCGTGCTTCTCCATGTACTCGCTCATGTCGTAGCGGATGAACTCGTTCCCGAGGTGGAGCGCTAGCTGACGCGCGAGCTCGGTCTTGCCGACACCGGTTGGCCCGGCGAACAGGAAACATCCCGCCGGTCGGTCCGGCATGCCGAGACCAGCGCGGGCGCGCTTGATCGCCGTCACGACCGCGCTGACCGCCTCCTCCTGACCAAAGACCACGCGTTGAAGCGCTTCCTCCAGCGTCCGCAGGCGCTCCTTGTCCGAGGAGGTGGTCTGCTTCTCTGGAATGCGCGCCATCCGCGCCACGACCCGCTCAACGTCGCCGATGGTCACTTCGGGCGGCGGGTCCCCGTCGGCCGCCGTCGCCTCGTCGGCCGGCGGTAATCCCATGGCAAGGACGGCGCCCGCCTCG
The DNA here is from genome assembly GCA_965197395.1 of Vicinamibacterales bacterium. Classification (GTDB taxonomy): domain Bacteria; phylum Acidobacteriota; class Vicinamibacteria; order Vicinamibacterales; family UBA8438; genus CAZYFH01. Next base: position 1,517,364 of record OZ240205.1, read on the forward strand.
TCAATCACGTCGATGGCGCTGTCCGGCAATCGCGAGTCGCGCAGGTGACGCTTGGCGAGCTTGGCCGCCGCGGCGATGGCATCGTCGGCGTAGGTGACCATGTGGTGCGCCTCGTAGCGTGACCGCAGCCCCTCGAGGATCTTCCCGGCTTCGTCCACCGTGGGTTCGTCGACGACGACTTTTTGCAGCCGTCGTGCCAGCGCGCGGTCCTTTTCGATGTGCTTGAAATCCTCGAACGTCGTCGAGCCGATCACGCGTAGCTCGCCCGCGGCGAGCACCGGCTTGATGAGCGTGGCGAGATCCATCGTTCCGCCGGTCGTGGCGCCGGCGCCGACCGTCGCGTGCACCTCGTCGATGAACAGAATGGGCAGCGGGTGATCGGCGAGCGCGCCGATGACCGCCTTGAATCGTTCCTCGAAATCACCCCGAAACCGCGTGCCGGCGAGCAGTGCCGCGGTGTCGAGTGAGAACACCTCGGCGCCGGTCAAGCGCGTGGGCACGTCCTCATCAATCAGGCGTGCCGCCAGCCCCTCGGCGAGCGCGGTCTTGCCGACACCGGCGTCCCCGACGAAGACCGGGTTGTTCTTGCGCCGCCGGCAGAGGATCTCCAGCGTGCGTTGCAACTCGCTCGTCCGGCCGATCAGCGGGTCGAGTTTGCCGGCCTTTGCCCGTACCGACAGGTTGACGGCATACGCCGAGAGTGGGTCGCGGGCGGCTGCAGGCCCTTCCTCGCCGAACCCCGCCTCGGCGCTCTCGTTCTGCTTGTCGGTGTCGCCGGTGATGAGCGGCACCTTGGAGATGCCGTGTGAAATGAAGTTGAGGACGTCGAGTCGGGTGATGCCTTGCGCTTCGAGGACCTGTGCGGCGTAGGCCTTCGGCTGCTGCAGGATGGCGGCAAGCACGTCGCCAGACCGGACCTCGTCCTTCCCCGCGCTTTGCACGTGCAGCACCGCCGTTTGCAGCACGCGACGGAAGCCGAGTGTCTGGGCGGGCTCGCGGGACCGCTCCGCGCGCCCGAAGGTCTCCAGCGTGCCGAGGAACTCGTCCAGCGTGCGCCGCAGGGCCGGCAGTTCCGACCCGCAGGCCGACAGAATCCGCTCACCCTCGGGATCGTGGGCAAGGGCGTAGAGCAGATGCTCCAGGGTGAGATGGGTGTGGCGCCTGGAGGCCGCCTCCCGGTACGCGACGTTGAGAATCAGCTCGAGCGATGCGCTGAACATGCGGGATTGGACTCCTTTAGGCGTCTTCGATGCTGGCCTGCAACGGAAAGCCTTCTCGCGCGGCCTGTTCACGGACGGTCTCGACTTTGGTTTCGGCCACCTCGTAGGTGTAGGTGCCGCAGACCGCTTGACCCTGCGTGTGCACCTGCATCATCAGTCGAAACGCCTCGGCCGGGCTCTTTTGAAAAGTGCCCTCCAGCACGCTCAGCACGAACTCCATGGTCGTGTAGTCGTCATTGATCAGCAGTACCCGGTAGAGCTTCGGGGTCTCGGTCTTGTCCTGCCGCCGTTCAAGGACAGCCCCGCCGGTCTGCCCGTCCGTACCGTCCGCTGTCATGGTTGTCGTTGTCGTCCCAGGGAGGGCCTGCTGGACTGTCGCTTCCAGCGTACTGAGACAGCTTTCGACAGGTCAAGCGCGCGGCGCACGCGGCCGCGGTTGGCGCCGGGATCCTCTCAGCGGTCATAGTACAATCCCGCCGGCGCATGGAAACGATCACCCGCGGCATCACGTACACCGACCTGATGCACCGGGGACGCCCCCGCATCATTGCCACCGCGATCCTCCAGAGCCCCGGGGGCGTGGCGCTCGTCGATCCGGGTCCGACGTCGTGCCTCGAGACCCTTCGCGCCTCGCTGGCCGACGCCGGCATCGGGGTCGGCGACCTGCGCGCGCTGCTGCTGACGCACATTCATCTGGATCACGCCGGAGCCGCAGGCTCACTGCTCGCCGAGAACCCGGAGATCGAGGTCTATGTCCACGAGCGCGGCGCGCCGCACATGATCGATCCAGCCAAGCTGCTGGGGAGTGCGCGGCGCCTCTACGGCGACGCCATGGACGATCTCTGGGGCGCGTTTCTCCCGGTGCCGGAGACGGCCGTGCGGATCTTGAAGGGCGGCGAACGAATTGCCGTGGCCGACCGCGAGCTCGAGGTGGCGTATACGCCGGGCCATGCGTGGCACCACGTCAGCTATTTCGATCGGTCGAGTGGGGTCGCGTTCGTCGGCGACGTCGCGGGCGTCCGTACCGGGACCGAGCCGTTCGTCATGCCGCCGACGCCGCCACCCGACATCGACATTGAGGTGTGGGGCAACAGCATCGAGTTCGTCCGACGCTGGCAGCCGGCCACGCTGCTCGTGACCCACTATGGCGCGCACGAGAATCCCCCGGCGCATCTGGACGCGCTGCTGACGCACCTCGAGGCGGCGTCGGCAATGGCTCGCCGCAGTCTCGATGTCGAAGGCACCGACGACGATCGCCTGAACGCGTTCGCCGACGAGATGCGCATCTATCTGCAGCGGCACATCCCGCAGAACGAAGCCGATCTGTACGGGTACGCCGCCCCGATCGACCAGTGCTGGCTTGGCCTGGCGCGGTACTGGCGCAAGCGCGGGGTCGGGGTCCAGGCGTAAACGGCGACCGACGCCCGTCCGCGGCGGGGTTCGGGGGCGCAGCCCCCGACTAATCAATGACGGCGAACGGTACCCAGGCCATCTGGTTATCCCAGATGACGGCCAGCCGGCCTGCCGTCAGCGTGACATCCAGGAACTCCCAGTGGAGCTGGTCGTGCGAGTGCGGGAGGGTCTCGACCCTCATCGGGACGCGGACGAGGTCCTTCTCCGGCGTGTAGGAATACGCACCGAACACCGAGTCCGGGTCGTCCTCATCGAAGCCCGTGGTCTGCGCCCGTAGTGTGGAGACGATCAACGTCCAGTTGTCGCGTGCGAGCTCGATAAAAATCGTGTACTCGCCGGGGGGCACGGTCGTGCCGCCGAGCTCGAGCGGGACCTCGTTGAAGAGTCGGGTCGAGACGTTGGCTCCGGCGCGCCACACCGGCGCGCCATCGTTGAGAAACTCCACGAAATCTTCCGGGCCGAATAGGTCCCGGCCGCGCTTGAGCGGGCGGCCGTAACTGACCTCGATCCACTTGCCGCCGACGTGCCCGAGTCGGCCGTCGAACACCTCGCCGCCGATCTGGGTCGCGGAGCGGCCGGCCGGGCTCAAGGGCCGGGTGTCCGACTGCTGGGCGCCGATCGCCGTGCCGGCGACGATCACCATCAGGAGGCCGAACCGATACGCGGGAGTCGTCATACGGTGCCACTCTCCAGCGCCAGTATACGGCGCCTCTTCCGTCTCGGTCGGCTGTCGGCGGGATTGATCCATCCAGTGGTCGCGTGGTAGTTTTGTTGTCGAATGACAAGGTATTGACATTCGACAAGACGGGGGGCGTGAACACTCCCCCGGGTGGAGTGCGCGAGATGACCAAAGCCAAAGCCGACCTTCTGCAGGGCACCCTCGACCTCTTGATCCTCAAGGCGCTGACGCTCGGACCGCTTCACGGGTGGGGCATTTCGAAGCGGATCCGGGGGATGTCGCGTGGTGTGCTGGAAGTCAACCAGGGGTCGCTGTATCCGGCACTCCATCGGCTGGAAGACCGCGGCTTCGTCCAGACTGCGTGGGGGGTGTCCGATGAGGGGCGCCGCGCCAAGTTCTACACCTTGACGTCACGGGGTCGGCGACAGTTCGCCGACGAACAGGACCGCTGGAACGTGTTCGCTGTCGCGGTGCGGCACACGCTCCGCGCGAGCTGAGGACCCTGATCGAAAATAGGGTTCCTACTTCGGTCGAGTCCTAGGTCCGTTTTCGCATGACGTGGGAGCAAGACGCGTGAGGTGGATCAGATGGATCGGGCGCCGTCTGTGGATCCTCTTTCAGAAAGAGGAGGCGAAGGCGGCACGCTCTTCGGTCTCGCGCCGGCGCTCCGGTCCGCACGATCGGACCCGGCGGGCGTGCTTCGTGCCGAGGGACGCACTGCCAGTCCGGGCCGGCGGGCGACGCTCCTGCGCAACGGGCTCGTCGTGGTGCAACTGGCGGCATGCCTCGTGCTGGTCGTCGGGGCGAGCCTCCTCACGCAAAGCCTGGCCAATGTCCAACGCGCGGACCCCGGTGTCGATGCCGACCGGCTGGCGTACGTCGCGACCACCTTCGGACCCGGCGACGTCTCACCAGAGGAGCAGGCGGTTCGACTACAAGAGCTGATGGACCGGGCGGCCACGCTGCCAGGGGTGACCGCGGTCGCCTTCGCCACGCGACTGCCGGTGATGCCCGGACCGAGCACGACGACGAGCGTCGAAGGATACACGCCGCCTTCCGGCTCCGACTCAGTGGAGCTGCCGCTTGCCTTGGTGAGCGACGACTACTTCGGCACGGTCGGTGTGCGGGTCACGGCCGGCCGGGCGTTCGGCCCTGAGGACGCCCTCGGCACGACGCCGGTGGTGATCGTGAACGAGGCCGCAGCCCGACGCTTCTGGGGTGAGGCAGATCCGGTGGGCCGCCGGCTACGCCCGCAGGCGACACCCGGGGCGTGGACCCAGGTCGTCGGTGTCGTCGAGGACATCAAGGTGTCGAGCTTGAACGAGCCGCCGACCCCCATGCTGTTCTATCCCATCCGCCAGAGCCCATCGCGCGGGTACGTGCTCGTGCGCACCGACGCCGATCCGGCAACGCTGCTGGTTGGCCTTCGCGAGCAACTCCGAGCGGTGAGCGCAGATCTCCCGCTCTCGGCCCTGGGGACGGTGGCGGCCCGGCTCGACGATTCGCTGCTGCTTGCCCGGGTCTCGGCCGGTCTGCTGAGCGCGTTGCTGCTCGCGGCCGTCGCCATCCTTGCGACGTATATTCCCGCCCGGCGCGCCGCGGGCGCCGATCCGCTCGAGGCGCTGCGCGTCCAGTAGTCGCGCTCATTCGGGCCGTCCGGGGACGGGCGGCTGCCCCTCGTCGTCCCACCGGCGCACCTCCCGCACGTCCAGCTCGAAACAGAAACGACCGGGCGGATGCGACCAGAACTCGTCCGACGACCGCGCCGACCAGTCGGTCTCGAAGTGGCCACAGAGCTCGAACGTCGAATCGCCGAGCACACGATAGCCGTACGGCTGACTCGTGCCGGGGTCGCTGAACCGTGCACCCGGCACCGCCGCGTCCGAGAGCGCGCCGAGAGAGAGCGGTAGGGATCCGTCGCGGGTCCAGTGGAGGTCGACGCTCCTGGCGAGCCGACCGAGGTCCTCGATGCGTTGCTCATCCAGCCGCCGGCTCCGCTCGTCGCTCGGGGGGCCGAGTAGCACCAGCCCGACAACGACCGCGGTGCCGACGACCGCGATAGCCGCGACGGCCACCACGTTGCGCCGATCAAGACCGGTCACGAAGCCACCTTCCGCTCGTCGGCTCGCAGATCCGACAGGTAATACCAGAACGCGGTGCCGGCGATGATCCCGACGGTGAGCACCTTGAGTACGAAGCGAGCCGTCATCCCGCCGTCCAGCACGTTGTAGACGAGCGCCGTGACGTTCCCGATCTGCACGCCCGCCGTCACGAACAGCGTCAGATAGGTCAGCCAGCGTCTTACCTTCGATGCCCGCTTGGCAGGGTCCGCCGCGAGTTCCCGGCCGATCACCCGCGAGAGGCCGAAAAACACCGGGGACGCGACGACAAGGAAGGCAACCGACCAGCGGATCAAGTCGCGTGCGATCTCCGCCGCGTTGGGGCCATCCGCAGGGTCAGGAAACGCCTGGTTGATCAGCTGAAACACCAGTTGGCCCAGGTTGAAGGCGCTGATGTACAGCGTGGTGAAGAGCAAGAGATACATGAAGGCGTCGCGCGCGGAGAGATACGGCTGCGGGCGTGGGACGGGAATCGGGAACTCGACCTCGGCGAAGCTCGTCAGCGCCCCGCGCACGTCCCCCACGGCCCAGCCCGCGCGGCCCAACACGTCCCGCAGGTCGGCTCGCGACACGCCGCGCGCGAGCCCGTCCTTGATGAAGCTCCGCAACTCTTCGTTCGTGGCCATGGCGTCTTCTCCCTACGCGGTGTCCATCTTTTACGCGGTTTCATCGAGCCGATCGACGACCCGACGGATGACGGTGACGGTCCGCTCGAGATCCGTGGCGGCCAACCCCCGCGCGACGGACTCCGACCAGCGCGCGCCGATCGCGGTGAGCCGCGCGGCCAGGTGTTGGCCTGTGTCGGTGAGTCGCACGAGCGGTGAACGCGCGTGATCGGGGTTGCGCTCGAAGGCCAGGATCCCATCCCGGACCAGCAGGTCGCTGACACGCTGCACGCTTTGCCGCGTCATCCCCATTTGACGGGCGATTTGCGGCACCGTACAGGTCTGTTCCTCAACCGCCCCAATCACTTGCCAGCGTGCTTGTGTCTGACCGACAGGCGCGGTCAGCGTCGCGCCGTGCCGCAGGAGGGCGCCATTGAGACGGAAGACCTCGAGCACGAGCTCCCGAAGCGCTGTCGCGGCTTGTGCCGGCGTCATAATGACAACATGCTGTCATAACGACAGTATGCTGTCAATAGGGCGGTGCGGAATTGATCTCGGCCAGGGTCGGCCGCAGCGGCCCGGTCGGCACGACCCGGTAATCACGCCATCCGCACCCAGCGCACCAGGGTCGCCAGGTTCGGCGGCTTGCCGTGCATGAGCAAACCGACACGGAACACCTTGGCGGCCACCCAGAGCGCGCCGAAGACCGCCAGCACGCCGACCGTGATGCTGAGCCCAACCTGCCACACCGGCGGCGGGGAGAACGACGCCAGCCGCACGAGGATGACGAACCCGTTCATCGGTGGAATGAAGCTGAGCACGAGGCTGAATGTCGAGTCAGGATTGGCCGCGACGTACCACCAGAACATCCATGGTGCCGAGAGCAGCAGCATGAACGGCGTCATGAGGGATTGCGCTTCGCGCAGCTCGCTGACCGCGGACCCGACTGCGGCCATCATCGAGCCGATGATGAGGTACGTGACGACGTAGAAGATCAGGAGATAGCCGATCAGCCACGCGTCAATGAGGCCGAAGAGGGCGAACGATGCGAGCGCCGCCAGGCCCATGGCGATGTAGACGCCCAGCACGACGAAGCCAACCGCCATCTGGCCCAGGATCTTGCCGGTCATCAGCTCGAGCGGCGACACCGCCGCCAGCAGCACCTCGACCACGCGGTTCGACTTTTCCTCGACCGTGTTGGTCAGCAGCGACTGCCCACCCGTCATCACCGACACCATCAACAGGATCATGAACGCGATCGGTAGGACCTGGTCCAACGCGCCCGACCGCGACCGCTCCTCCTCGGCGGTCACGATGACGGACGGTGGCGGCCGCACCCGGGTGAGGTTCTCGACGAGATTTCTGTCCAGACCCGCGGTGCGCACCCGGGCGTCGATGATCGCGTCGCGCAACCCGTCGCGGATCTCGCTGATGATCCGGTTGTCGAGGCCCCGGCGGACAAACAGGTCGTATGTGCCCGGCGCCGCTTCGTATCTTCCTGCCGGCGCCGGATCGGGGGCGCGCGCGAGCGTAGTGGCGTTGTCGTGGACGATGACGAGGGCCAGGCGGCCGTCATCGTCGTCGTCCGGTATGAGGGTCGTCTTTTCCCTCTCGACATCGACACCGACCGGGAGCACCGCGACCTCGAGATGGGGCACCGACCCCAACGCGGTCTGCATCACCTCATCCGCCGCGCCCCGACCGACGCCGGACGCCAGCCGCCGCACCTGCTCGGGCAGCTCGGTGGCCGAGAGCACGCGCTCGACCAACTCCCCGCGCCGCCCGGCCACTACGGCCGGGTCCAGGTGCGCGCGCAAACCCGCCGCGACCTCTCCCGTCGGATCCACGATCGCGATCTCGCCCTCGATCGACGGCGCCTCACGCAACGCGAGCAGCCGGGGGACGAGCGCAACACCGAGCAGGATCAGCGCCGGGGCAATGAGCAGGCCTATGACAAAGCCCTTGGTGGCCACCGTCGCGAGGAACTCGCGGCTGGCCACGTAGAACACGCGGGTCATGCGGCAGGCTCCTTGACCCCGGTCGCGATGCCCACGAAGACGTCCTCGAGGGTCGGCCGCTGCAGCTCGATTCGCGCCGCCGCGACTGCCGCGGTCACGTCGCGCATGACCCCTGCCGGGTCCGCGCCGTCGACCAGGTCGATCCGATACGCGCCGGCGTCCCGCGTGACGCGTTCGACGCCGCGCACACCGGCGAGCGGCGGCCCGGCGTCCGCCTCCGGGTCGAGGGGCTCGAATCGAATCGTGCGCGGGTCGTGGCGTCCGCGGATGTCGGTGAGGCTCTCGTCGAGCACTTTGCGGCCGCCGTGCATCATCACGATGTGGTCGCAGATCTCTTCTGCCTGGACCATCACGTGCGTCGAGAACACGATCGTGGCGCCCCGTCGATGTTCTTCAAGCACAATGTTGCGCAGCAACCGCATGTTGACCGGGTCGATTCCGCTGAACGGCTCGTCCAGGATGAGGAGGTCGGGCTCGCCGATGATCGTCGCGGCCAGCTGCACCTTCTGGAGCATCCCCTTCGACAGCTCCTCGCACCGCTTGTGCTCGACGTCGGGCAGATCGACGCGCTCGAGCAAGCTCCGGACGCGACCGGCGACCGCGGGGCCCGCGGTACCCTTCAGGCGCGCCATGAACGTCAGGAACGCGCCAACCCGCATCCGGCGGTATACCCCCCGTTCTTCCGGCAGATACCCGATCCGATCCTTCGCCTCGAGCGCCGAGCGCTGCCCGAGGACAGACAGCTCGCCGCTGTCAGGGAGGAGGATCGACATAATCATCCGCAGCGTCGTCGTTTTGCCGGCTCCGTTGGGACCGATGAAGCCGTAGAGACCGCCACGCGGGACCGTGAGGTCGAGGTCGCGAACGGCCTGGACCGCGCCGAACGACTTGGTGACGCGCCTGACGCGGATCGCGGCATCGTGTTCCATCGTCTCGACCTGCGCGCCCCAACGACGAGGGCACGAGCACACTAGCCTAGTTGCCGTGGGAGACCCCCCGGCTTTGCCGGGGCGGCCAGCAGCGTTTGACGTATCCGGGAGTCGCGTGAGGAAACTCCTTCCCGTGAGCCGCACAAGCATCACGAGAAGGAGTCCTCATGACGACGTACCGAAGTCTCAATCATACGAAATGGCACTGCCAGTATCACGTAGTGTTCATTCCGAAGTACCGGAAGAAAGCGATGTATGGAGGCGTCCGGCAGCAGCTGGGCGAGGTGCTGCGGCAGCTGGCGCGGCACCGCGAGAGCCAGGTGGAGGAGGGGCATCTGCTGCCCGACCACGTCCACATGTTGGTGTCGATCCCCCCGAAGTACTCGGTGGCGCAGGTGATCGGGTATCTCAAGGGGAAGAGCGCGATCCACATCGCTCGGGAGTTTGCGGGGCGGTCCCGGAACTTCGTGGGGCAGCACTTCTGGGCGCGCGGGTATTTTGTCTCGACGGTGGGCCGTGATGAACGGATCATCCGGGACTATATCCAGCAGCAGGAGCGAGAGGATCGGCGGCTGGATCAGTTGCCGTTGGACTAGAGCCGCCACCGTCAGGTGGCTCAAGTGACCGCGCAGCGGTCACGTCAGCCGCTTTGAGCGGCTCACAACTAAAGCCCCCGGCTTTGCCGGGGGATACTTACTCCCCTTGATCTTTGATTTCTTCAAAAAGTCGTTGGTCATCTGGGGCCACCGTGGACTTGAACGGTGCGCTGTCCGAACCGCTTCACCTTCGCGAGAATTTCGTCGGCTGTCTTTGTCCACTTGAAGGGTTTGCCCTCGTCGTTGTGGGCGTCCACGTAGGCGTAGATGGCGTGGCGCAGCGCGTGCGGGCTGGAATGTGTTCCGCGCTTGAGGGCGTGTTCGGTGAGAAGGCCAAAGAACCGCTCGACGAGGTTGAGCCAGGCGGAGTAGGTCGGCGTAAAGTGGAACTGGAAGCGCGGGTGGCGGGCCACCCATCGTTTGACCAACGGGGACTTATGCGCCGAGAGATTGTCGAGGATCACGTGGACGGTGAGGGCGGAGTGCACCCGCTCGTCGATCTCGCGCAGGAAGCTCACGAAATCCCTCGACCGATGCGGCTTCTTGGTTTGCGCCACGACCTGGCCGGTCGCGACGTTGAGCGCCGCGAAGAGGTCCACCGTGCCATGGCGGATGTAGTTGTGCGTCTGGCGTTCGGGGCGACCCAGGTCCATCGGCAGAATCGGCTGCGCCCGCTCGAGGGCTTGAATCTGAGGCTTTTCGTCGAATGACAAGACGACGGCGTGGTCGGGTGGGTTCAGGTAGAGGCCGACAATGTCCCGCACCTTCTCGATGAACAGCGGGTCGTCGGAGATCTTGAAGGATTCCACGACATGCGGCTGCAACCCGAAAGTGCGCCAGATGCGGCCCACGGTAGAGGCGCTGACGCCAGCGTGCTCCGCCATCTTGCGGGTGCTCCAGTGGGTCCGCCCCTTCGGCTTACTTTCCAACGTCGTGACGAGGATCGACTCGACATCCGCATCGGACAGGGTCCGTGGGGCTCCGGGCTTGGGCTCGTCGTACAGCGCGTCCACGCGACCTACCCTAAACCGCTGTCGCCACTTGCCGACCGTCACGTTCGAGCAGCGCAGTTTCGCCGCGACCGCCACGTTCGATTCGCCACGCGTGCTCCTCAGGACGATCCTTGCCCGCAAGGCCACGTGCCGATTCGTTCGGGCGCGCCTGGCGAGCCGCTCAAGTTCTACGCGCTCTGCGGCGGTGACTTCCAATCTCGCTTTGGGCCGACCTGTTCTTGCCATGCCGCCCAATACATCACAGCCGACACACTATTTGAAGCTTTTTCAGACACAGGGGACTAGCAGCCCGTGGTAAAAGTCCCGCGTCGCATCGAGACCGGTGATGCGCACGGCTGACAAGGCGCGAGAAGGGAGAATACTCCCAGTATTTGACCGACGAGCACCACCGTCAGGCGGGATGCAGCGCCGGGCGAATGCAGCGGGACTTTCACCACGGGCTGCTAGCCCTGTAGTGGTAGGATTGCGAGTTCTCGTGACTCGTTTCCTGGAGGCCGTTCCATGCGTACCCAGCTTCTCGTGATTGCAGCCGCCGTTTGCGTGACCGCCGGATGCGCGGCAGAGCCCGAACCGCCCGCCGCCGCGCCCGAACCCGAGATGGCAGCGCCGGCCCCGGCGCCGCTTCCGGCGATGATCGTCGCCGAGCGCGGCGGTTTCATTCCAGAAGGCATCGAGTACGACACCGCCGGCGGACGATTCCTCACCGGGTCGCTGTCCGAGGGGTCCATCTTCGAGATCCACCCGGACGGTCGGGTGACCGCCGCCGTCAGCGATCCGGACCTCATCTCGTCGGTCGGCATCGAGGCAGACGAGCCACGCAATCGCCTCCTCGTGGCCAACTCCGACCGGGCGGCGTTCCAAGGGGGTACCGGTCAGGCCAAGCTGGGCGTCTACGACCTGACGACCGGCGACCGGATGGCGATGGTCGATCTCGCCGCGACGAACACCGACGCCGATGCCTACTTCGCGAACGACGTCGCTGTCGGCGACGATGGCACCGCGTATGTGACCGACACGATGGCGAACGCCATCTACCGTGTCGACACGTCGTACGAGGCCTCGGTGCTGCATCGATTCGACGGCGAGGGCGGCCCGAACGGGATCGTGTACGACTCGTCCGGCCTGCTCCTGGTCGCGCGCGGTGGAACACTCTGGAGGGTCCCGCTCGACGACCCCGCTGGGGCGACCGAGGTGACCCTGCCAGAGGAGGTGCCTGGGCAGGATGGCATGGTATGGACCAGCGACGGTCGCCTGGCGATCGTCAGCAACTCCAGCAACCGGGTTGTCGCGCTTAGCAGCTCGGACGGCTGGGCGACGGCCGATCTCGCCGGTGTCGCTTCGTACGAGGGCCAGGCCACGACGGCCGCGGTCGCCGGCGACGACGTCTACGTCGTCCATCCACATTTCGCCGACGAAGATCCGCCCAGTGTCGAACGCGTCGCGTTCGAATAGCGCGACGTCGAAGGACGCGGAGCGGCCGCGTGGGGTTCGGGGCGTAGCCCCGCCTGATTACGGAATCACCGTGACGGTCACGTCGACGGGCGTGTAGAGGTAGCCGTCGTCGGCCATCCCGCGGATCACATACGTTCCCGGTTCACTGAACCGCGCGGTTGTCACGATCGCCCCGCCGGCGGGGACCGGGGGCGGCGTCCACCCCGGGGTGTGATCAGCCATCGGCGGTGTCCACGGGTCGAAGGTGATAGTACCGGGCCCACGGTGTTGAATCCAGGCAAGACGTAGGCCCAGCGCGTTGCGTCGCCCCGGCGGGCGGCTCTGACGCGCGGGACGCGTCTCGGGGATCCCGTCGTCGTCGATAACGGCGGTCAGGGTCAGCGGCGCGCCGACCGTCACCGTTCGGCGGTCCTCTTCGATGAGCGTGATCGACGGCGCCGCATTGACGATGTCGGGCGCCCCACCGCCGCTCCGGTTCATCGCGATCACCTGTTCGTCGATGATCTGCTCTGGCACGAGCCACCCGACGGCACGGTCGGTGCGTCCGTGGGCGGTGACGGTCCAGACGAGCTCCTGGTCTCCCCAGTCGGCAGGCACGCGCACGCGAAAGCTGAAGCGGTGCCGTCGTGGATAGAAGAGCGTCGGCTGTCCGCGATCGCCCTCGCCGGGTTCGAAGTAGTTGTCCTGGCCGACCGCGATGTTGAGGTGTTCCTCGTAGTTCCGATTCAGATAGCCGAACATCATGGTGAAGCTGCCGTCCGCGTTCTGTTCCCACCCCTCGAACACCGGCTGCAGGTTCTGCCCGCTGTGATAGGTCTGAGCCGTCGACGGAGCGGCCATCCCGAGGACGAGGGCGCAGGCGAGAGATGCAATGACGCGCGTCACGCTCTTCTAATCGTTGCTTGACCGCTTCGCGCGCGCCTGGAGCTTCTGCTGATACGCCTCCTCCGGCATGTGGAAGAAGCTCATCCAGGCGAAGCTCATGTCATCGATCGACCGGTTGCCGAAGCCCACCCAGTTCTTTGGGTCGGGGTTGTATCGATTGCTCGCGGTATTGTCGTGCCACCCCATCACGTGGAGGATCGTGCCGGCCGGGAGCAAGGGCGCCTGGGCATCCGCGTAGTTGTAGACGATGTGCCAGCCAAAGTTGTGCCCCGTGCAACTCAGCGTTTCGATCCGGCCGTTGGGGTGAATGGCCTCCACGCACATCCGCTTGCCTCGAATGTGCATGTGCGGCTGGAACCCGGTGACCTGGGTCGGCTCGGGGAGCACGTAGTAGCCGTCGCTCCGCACGTTGTCCGCGCCCGGCGGGATATCGAGCGTATCGAAGCTATCCCCCACATGGCGCGAGATGAGCACCCGCTCCGGCACATACCCGCTCGGATACAGCTGGAAGCCGACCCGCGTCCGGTCCTTGATCTCCTCGCCAACGGAGCTGTAGTGCATGTTGAAACGAATCTGCGTGCCCGCTTTGATCAGGCGCCCCGTCCCGTCGGGAAAGATGTCGCCGTTCTTGCCCATCGCGTACTCGTTGAGAAAGCCGCCGCCCTCCTCACCGTCGTCTTCCTCCCAGCGCATCGACGTCGCGACGTGATGCACGACCCGGTACGCCCCCGGCGACGGCTTGGTCTCCACCGCCTTGATATAGCGATCTTCCGTGAGGCGCGAGTCAGCCCAGATATTGAGCCAGTGGTCTGCGTCCACCGCGCCGATCGTCTGCTCCTCGGGGAGCTCGACGATCCACTCCGGGGTCCCGATGCGCCACTCGTCGAGCGACGCCAGCTCGATGGGCGGCGGCGCGTCGGCCGGGTTGCCGCGTGGGGCGCCCCCGTCGACCCACCGACCGATGGTGGCGATCTCCTCGTCGGACAGCGACGGATCTTCCTTGAACGACCGCACGCCGACGTTCGGTTCGATGTACCACGGGGGCATCTCCCGCTGGGCGGTCCGGTCGCGGATCGCACGGGCCCACGGCCGCACCTCTTCATACGTCAGCAGCGACATCGGCGCGACCGAGCCGGGACGGTGACATCGCTGGCAGGAGCGCTGCAGGATCGGGAGCACGTCCTTGGTGAACGTGGTCGGGCTCTCGCTCTGCGCGCTGGCCGGAGTCGGCGTCCACACCAGGCCGGTGCCTGCAATGAGGAGAGCGTAGCCTACGAACGAAACGCTTCGACCGAGAGCGCTAGCGTTGTGTCTGACAATCATCGTACGGCGTCCGTGGTGTAGCGGCGCGGGCACCGTGCAAGCACTGTGTCCCAATCGGCGCGTCCCGGCTATTCATCTCGAGTCATATGCAGTGTATACACCCCGGGGTCGCCTTGTTACGAGCCGGCCCAGATGGCGTATGTTCCCGCCTCCCGGCTGCGCACCGACAGGCGATGCCAGGAGCAGACCGCGAGCGCCGCGCCACAAAGGACGAATACGCATGGTGACCCCCTACTGACTCGCCTCAACCTCGTCGTAGAACGCCTGGAGGGCGGATGGTGCGAGCGGCCAATGGAGATCCGCGGTGTCCACGCGGTTCGCGACGTCATCCCGGGCAACGCCGGCGTCGATCGCCTCAGTCATCCGCTCGCGCAGCGTCTGCATCCGGTCCCTGAACGTCCGGACATCATCCTTCGTCAGAATCGGCCCGTGCCCCGGAATCACCGTGTCGAAGTCGAGCTCGAGCACGCCGTCGAGCGTGGCCGTCCATTCCACCCCGCTGCCGCCGTTCCCATAGTCCATGAACGGTGAGAGCGTGCTGCCGTCCGACCGCTCGCCCCACACCACCAGGTCGCCGGTGTGAATCGTGCGGAGATCCGGAAAATGGATGACGGCATCGCCGTTCGTGTGACCACGCCCGAAGTGATGGGCGCGCGCCTCGACGCCACCGAGGAACACCGCGGTCTGATCGGTGAACACAATGCGCGGGGCGCCCGGTTGGTCGTTGCGAATGATGTTGCTGCGGGCGTTACGGTGCGCGATCACCTCGCCGATGTCCATGAAGTCGGCGTTGCTCCCGGCGTGGTCGAAATGATGGTGGGTGTCGAGCACGTACGTGACCGGCTGCGACGTCACCTTCCTGACCTCGGCCGTGATCATCTCGAAGCTGTGCGAGAACTTGTTGTCGACGATGATGACGCCGTCCTCGGTTACGCGGACAGCGACGTTGCCACCCGTCGTGCTCCCGTCGTAGCCCGGGATGACGTAGAGGCCGCTCTTCCCCTCGACCGGCGTGATCGCAGTCAGCTCGGCGAGCCGCTCCGGGCTGATCTCCTGCTGACTGATTGGTCGCTCAGCGACGGCGAGGACCGCGCCGGCGACGACCACAAGAGAAAGCCCGACGACGATTCTCAGCCCACGCATGTGCCTGTGCCCCTGTCTTGTCGGTGAGCGGGTTCGACTCTATCGCGATGACATGTCACGTCACTATCGCTCGATCAGCTCGATCGACAGGCCGTCCAGGTCCTCGATCATCACGGCACGCCCCTCGCCAAAGGGGTAGGGGCCGTCCACGATCGAGACGCCTGTCGCCGACAGGTGCGCGAGGACCGCGTCGAGGTCGGGGTAGCTGATCGCCACGTGATCGACGACCTGACCGCGCGATGGAACCAGCGGCCGGTCGAGATCATCGCCGCATCGCCCGTCGCGGCACTGCCGCGTGTACCACGCCCACCCGGCGTTCGCGAGTCGCACGCTCGCGATGGGCCGACGGAGTTGCCCCATCGGCAGAAACGTCGGGTAGCTCACCTCGCCGATCTCCACCTCGCACGGGTCGTATGGTTCTCGCGGCACCAGCTCGCCGGTCGCCTCGTCGCGTCGTGGCGGGAGCTGCAGGCCGAGGTGCTCGACATACCAGTTCGCGGCGCACAACGGCGCCTCGTGCCAGAAGTGCGTATGGCCATAGAACAGATCCTCGGTCGCCGCGTTCCCGTTGAACTCGACCAGGATGCCGTCCGGGTCGACGAGGTAACCGAAGTCCTGGCCGGCCGTTCGGCTGCGCGTCGGCGTGTCGCCTTCGCGAGCCGCGCGCTCGGCCATTTCCTCCACGGTGAGCAACTGGTCGCCGAACGGCGCGAGGCCGGAATGCGGCACACCCGTGGCGTCGTCCGGACCGGTGAACACCGGGAGGAACCCGAACCGCTCGCCCTCTGGATCGAGACCGGTGAGACGCTCATAGAGTGCAAGCCCATCCGTGTCCGGCCCGGTCGTCCAGAACGGACTTTGCGGTATCGACTGGCGTCGAGCGGGATCGAACGCGCCGGGCGGTTGAACGTCGACGGCGGTGTAGACGAGCGAGACTCCATCCGCCGTAAACGCGGGGAGCCCGGCGACGGTCCTTCGCTCACCCGCTGGCCAGACCGTGGCCCACCAATCGAGCGCGCGCTCGGGGTCCACCGAGTTGACATGGATGTGATGAAAGGTAGGCATCGGCAACGCTGGCGCCGCCGGCGCCTCCGTGTCACTCGCCGGTGCATCATCGGACCTAGTGGCGGGGCCCGCGCAGGCCACCGACAGGCCCACCAAGGCGACTGTCACAAACTGGGCCGGTTCAAAGCGCGTTCGCATGGTGACCTCGCCGCGGATACGTGTCCCGACGTCAGTTCACCCGAGCGTCGACGATAGCGACCCCCCACGGGCGTTCACCGACCGCAATCGTTGCGACCACGGTTAGGCTCTCCACGTCAACGACGGCCACGTCGTTCGACGGACCGTTCGCAGTGTAGAGATAGCGGCCATCGGGGGTGACGGCGATACCCCATGGTCGCGTGCCGACCTCGACTGAGCCCACGGGCTCGAGCGTGGTTGTGTCGATCGCGATGACCGTGCCGCCGCGGCCGCTGGTGACATACACGCGCGAGCCGTCCGGTGAGACGACGACGCCCATCGGGCGCACCATGTCACCCGTCAGTTCAACGGTCCCGATCACCGTATGGGTGGCCGTGTCGACCACGGACACCGTGCCGCCGTTCTCCGCAGTGACGTAGGCGCGTGTGCTGTCTGGAGAGAATGCCGACGCCCGCGGTCGGGCGCCGACCTCGAACTGCGCGACCACCTCGTTCAACGCCGTGTCGATGACGGACACCTGGCTCTCGTCCTCCGACGTGACGTAGACGACGCTCCCGTCCGGACTGATGCGCACCCCTTCCGGTTCGTCGCCGACGGGGAGGCTCGCCACGATCTCGCCGCTGGCGATCTCGACCACGCTGGTCACTCCGCCGTCCTCATTGGCGACGTAGAGACGCGCACCATCGGCGCTGATCGCGAGCTGCTCCGGATCGGTGCCCGCCCTGATGACGGTCACGATGCGCTCGGTGGCCAGGTCGACGACACCGATGCCGTCGGCCGCCCGGTCTGGTGGCGGTAGCGTGCTCTCGTCGGTGCCCGGCGGCGCCGGCGGAGACCCGCTCAGCGCGACGAACAGCTGCGTGCCGTCCGGGGAGACCTTGATACCACGTGGTCGCTTGCCGAGTGGCACGGTCGCGAGCACGTCGTGCGTCCCGCCGGCAATGACGCTCAGGTCGCCGGACCCCTCGTTGGTGACGTAGACGCGGTAGGGAATCGCCTCAACCGGCGGGACCGCCGGGTCGGCGAGTGCTGGCTCTGGCGCGGGCGCGTCGCCGCCGCCGCAGGCGGCCAACGCAGCGAGCAGCAGGACGGGTAACCCGCACCGCCGCGCGATCATGGTTCCACCGTGATTTGTCCCATCGCCCATGGATGATCCTCGCACTGATACGTATGCGTGCCGGTGCGGTCCATTCTCACGTAGCCGGACTGCGCCCTGAGTAGCGGCCCGGTGCTCCAGGTCGCATCCATCGCCGACACGGTGTGCGTGATGTCACCGCTGTTGACGAAGGTGACGATGGTCCCGGCCTTCACGCGCACCCTCGCTGGACTGAACGCGTGCTCATCGACCGCGTATCGAAGGCCGACGCCGCGCTCGGCGCTCTGCACGAGCGTCGACGTCATGATCTCGTTCGTCTCACGACCGGCGGCGTCGCGGCGGGCCGCGGTCGGGGCCGGCTCCTCCTCGGGCACCGTGCCGCCGAGCGTGAACGCCCAGAGCTCGGGCCCCATCGCGATGGCGACGTGCTGCACACCGCCGGCTTCGTAGGTCGTCGACGGCCCGCGAGCGCCGCGCACGCCGGTCTGGAACTGCCACAGCCGCTCACCCGTCCCCGCGTCGTAGGCCTGGAACGTCCCGTCGCCCGCGCCTCGAAACATCAGCCCGCCAGCCGTGGTGAGCGGTCCACTGCCACCGAGGACGCGTGGGTCGACCTCGTGTTTCCAGACGACCTTGTTGGTCCGCGTATCGATGGCCGCGAAGACGCCAATCGCATCGGGCAGGTTGGTATACGACGGGGCGCCGCCACGGAACCAGGGGTCGTTGGTGATGCGCCGTGCCCGGCCCACGTGCCCGGTGCCCTGCGCGTAGAGATAGCGGGTCTGTGGGCTATACGAGATGGCCGTCACGCGCACGCGAGGAATCGGGACGCCCGGCGCGACGACGTTGTGCCGGTCGACGTAGGGGGGTGTAAACCCACCACAATCGAGCACGAAGGGTGGCGCCACTTTGTCGCGCCACTGCGCACAGTCGCCCACGACGCTGTCGGCGCCAACGGGGAACGGCTGGGTCGGCGCCGTCAGGTTGTACGGATCCTGCGTGACCGGTCGCTCTTCTACGGGATACACCGGCTCGCCGGTTTCGCGGTCGAGGAGAAAGAAATAGCCATCCGCGCGCAGCGCGGCAAGGGCCGGCCGCGTCTGGCCGTCGACCTCCGCGTCGTAGAGCAGCGGCGCGATGGCGATGTCGGCGTCCCAGAGATCGTGGTGCACGACCTGGTAGTGCCATCGCAGGTTGCCGGTCTCCATCTCGAGGGCCAGGATGCAGGCCGTGTAGAGGTTGTCTCCCTGGCGTGCCTCGCCACCGAACATCGGCACGGCGTTGCCGGTCACGAAGTAGACGAGCCCGAGGTCGGGATCGGCGTTGCCCACGTGCCAGACGCCGCCTCCGCCCTGGTCCCAGACGTGCCCCCACTCGCCCTCCTGCGGCCACGTCTCGTGCCCCGGCTCGCCAGGACCCGGGATCGTATAGAACTCCCAGAGCAGCTCGCCGGTGTCACCGTCCAGCGCGACCACCTTGCCGCGGAACGCCCAGTCGCCGTTTGCCAAGCCGACGTAGACGACCCCGTTGGCGTAGAACGGCGCACCGGAGACCGCCTGCCCACGCTTGGGCGGGTCGTAGCCGATCTGCGTCGACCAGACGAAACCACCGGTCCCCTGGTCGAAGGCCGCGACTCGACCGTCCATGAGGCCCACGAAGACGTTGCCGTCTCCAAGTGCAACCCCGGGTGGCGATGGAATCGCGCGGCCCGCATTCAAGATGTAGCCGATGCCGGCGGCTTCGAGGTCGTCCGGGGCGTCTTCGTCAGGACGCACGACCCATACGGTCTCTCCCGTCGCCGCATCAAGCGCGTAGAGGCGCGTGCCGGAACCGATGAACATCACGCCGTCCTTGACGACCGGTGTCGCGCGCGTCGACGCCCCACCCTCGAACGTAAACGACCACGCCGCACCGAGCCGAGAGACGTTGTCGGTGCTGATCTCGGTCAGTGTCGAGTAGCGCGTGTTGGCCCAATCGCCGCCGATGAACGGCCAGTCCGTCCCGCCGAAACTGCGTCCATCGTCGGTCTGCGCGGAGCCGGATCGCGCCCCGCTAGCGATGAATGCGGCAGCGGTCAGTACGATTGGAGCAACCCATTGAAGGCGGCTGATCACGTATCCACCTTGCCAGAACCCGTTTCACAATCCGTAGCGCGGGGCTTTAGCCCCGCAAAAGGCAGGACTGAAGTCCTGCCCTACGACGGCTGGGTCCGGGTTCCAGACAAAACGACACGCTAGGGGCCCTGTCTGGCCTCTCTGGCTCTAGCCCGCTAGGCCCCTTGCTCTTGCCTACTTCGCCAATGGATCGGGCCGAATCTGGAAGTGCACCATCTTGCTCTTGGTGCCCTTGCCGCCTTCGGTGTGCCAGACGTAGTTCGTTCCGTAGTTGGCCCAGAGGCCACGGCCCTTCCACCCGGCGTTCGGATCGTCGATCCGTCCGTCGAGCCCCCGCGAGTAGAACGCCATCGGATACGGCACGCGCAGGATGGTCCACTCGCCGCTCTCCGGATCGAGCGCCAGCAGTGAATCCGACGTCGAGCCGTCGGCGACCGGGATGTTTTCGCCGAGCCCGAGCGTGTTGTACTGGTCGACCCAGCTGTAGTAGTGGAAATCGGCACTGCCCGGTGTGTTGACACCCTTCATCTGCGGGCCCGGCACCTGATAGAGCGTCCAGCCTTCGGGGCAGTGCTGGCCGGTCGCGTCGGGGCCGTTCGTGACGGCGCACTCCGTCCGGTCGAAGCTCGCCATGTGGCTGCTACCTGACAGCGCCGTCCAGATGACGCCGTTCCGATCGACGTCAATGCCACGCGGCGCGCTGCCGGTCTTCATCGCGTCGATGTCGGGGTTCTCGATCGACGGCGGCTCATAGACCTCGGCGATGCAGGTCTCGGGCGGGTTGTCGCCACGCTCGAGACGGACCAGACGGCCCGGGAAGGGCCCGGTGCGGCTGATCCAGATCGAGTCATCGGTCGGGCTCGCGATGATGCCGTAGCCGAATCCGGCGATTCGCGTGTCCAGGCTCGAGTCGACCTCGCCCTCACCACGCGGGTTGGGCTCGTTCCATGGCTTGGTGATCTTGCCGTCGCCGTTGGTGTCGATGACCGTCGGGCACCATCCCTGCGAGAACCGCTCGTCGCCGGTCTCGTCGTAGACCTTCGTGTCGATCCAGCCGACGACATTGCCGTCGCCGCTGAACCAGAGCGTGTCGTTCGCATCCTCACCGAACTGCAGGTGATGGGTCCCGAAGCAGGTGTCGATCAGCACGAATGCTTCGGTCTCCGGATCGTAATACGACGCCTGCCGACCGCTCCTCTCCACCGGGAAGAACTTCGCGTAGTCGTTATCCGACCCCTCCTTGCACCAGTCCGGGTTCGGACGAGCGCGAACGGTGGAGGTCATCCAGACGCGACCCTTCTGGTCCATCATCGGGTTGTGAGGATCAGCGGAGTTCTCGTGCCCGTCTGGCCCGCCAGCCCCCCAGAGGAGCTGGTCGCCCCAGTAATACGACGGCTGGAGCTGCGTCTGCGGGAAGCGCGACGGCACGCTGTCGGGATCGTCCGGTCGCACCGGAATCGGCAGCTCGACGGCGGTGTTCGCGATCGGGTCGACGACGGTCAGGCTGCCGTGCCCTGCCGAGACACCGTAGACCGGTCCGTAGCCGTTGACCGTCGGATTCCGCTTGTCCGTGGTGATCTCGTCGTGGATGAAGGCGCTGTCTTTCCCCCAGTCCCACAGGGTCACCACGAGATTCCGCTCGACGCCCTTCGGACGGGGCGGCCGGGGCGGCGTCTCGCCGGCGGCGATCCGGTCCGTCCAGTCGGCGAACATCTCGAGCGCGCGCTGTCGCCCGAACCGGTTCATCGTGCCGTTCATCGACGTGCCGCGCTGGCCGGTCTGGACGCGGTGATCCCATGCCGCCACGGTCGAGTCGAAGTCGTCGCGGCGCTGCACGACGCGCGTCGCGGTGTTGCCGAGCTGGTGGCAGAGCTGGCAGCCCTGCTTCATGACGTCGACCCACGCCCCCTGGCTCTTGAGGTTCTCCGAGATCCCGTTGCCGTCGGGACCGGTGCCGGGGAACTCATGCGCGGCCGGCGGCTCGATCAACGAGTACCAGTAGTTGCCGGGGTAGTACTGCGCCGCGGCTCGCTCGTTCGGTGCCACGACCCCGGTGAGACTCACCTCGTCGGTGGTCGGCGACAGCTTGACCTTCTCGGAATCGACCAGGCCATAGCCCCGCACCCAGACGTCGTAGGTCACGTCGGGCAGCTCGGGGAGCACGTATCGTCCGTTGTCGTCGGTCACGACGATCTTCACGAACTTCGTTTCGAGCTCCTCGGTCTCGGCGATGACCCAGACGCCGGCCTCACGACCGGCGCTGCTCTCGACGACGCCGCTGATGTACCCATCGGCCGCCGCGGCCTCCTCGGCGCTTGGCAGGGCCACGATGGCGCCGATCAAGCCGCCGAGTGCCACCGTGCAAACGGCGAGACGCACCCGCGTGCGTCGTGGTGATTGTGTCCGCGCGCTCATAACGACTCCTCCTCGCTCAGCATCCCAATCGGTTGTTGAACAGAACCGGTTCACGTTCGTGCTCACGTCACGGCTGCTCTAGCTCGGCAGCGGCGGCGAGACGCTCTTCGGGCGACAGGTCTTCGGGCCGGCGCGTCCCTGCATCGAGGTCGGCGCCGAGCTCGGTCAGAAGCGCGACCAGGTGCGGATGACGGTTGAAGGTGTTCGGGTAGAACACCCCCTGCGCAATCGACAGGGCCGACCATCCCTTCCCGTTCACTGCGTCGATGTCGGCGCCGTTGTTGACCAGGAACCGCACGATGCCCTCGGCGCCGCGATGGATGGCTCCGTGCAGCGCGGTATCGCCGTTGGCGTCGACCGCGTTCACGTCGTTACCCAGCTCCCACGCCAGCGTCACCGCATCGAGCGCCTCGGGGTTGGTCCCGGGGTTTTCCCCGATCTTCCAGATTCCAACGCCGGCGGCCGCCATCAGCGGCGTCACGCCTTCCTCGGTCGTCACGGCAGGATCGGCCCCGAGCTCGATGAGCAACCGCATCATCTCCACGTCGGCGACTTTTGCCGCCTGGAGAAAGGGCGTCGACCCGAGCCGCCGCAGCATGTTGCGATTCCCATCCCTCGGCTCTTTCGTCTGCCGTGCATCGACGTTGGCCCCGGCCGCCACGAGCGCACGCGCCATGTCGAGCCCGTCGAGCTCACCCAGTGGGACCGGGAACGGAGGGTTTCTGCCCAGGTTGGGGCGGCGCGTCCAGACGACTTGGTGCAGGGCCGTCCAGCCGTGTGCCTCGGCGTTCGCGTCGGCACCGGCGTCGAGGAGCGCCTCGGCGAAATCGTACTCGGCGTTGAAGACCGCGAGGACGAGCGCGCTCATGCCGGTCTTTGGCAGCGTGGCGTCGACGTTGGCCCCGCCGGCGGCGAGGACCTGCAGCATCTCGATGTGACCCTCGCGCGCGGCGAACAGCAGCGGTGTGAAGCCGGCCTCGGACCGCGCGTTGACATCGGCCTCCGCGTGGATCAGCGCCTCGGCCGCCGCGGTCTGGTTCTGCGCCGCCGCCCACATCAAGGCGGTTTGCCCGCGCCAGTCCTCGATCGCGTCCATCGCGGCGCCATGTGCGAGCAACACCCGTACAGCGTCGGCGTTGCCGGTCCGCGCCGCAGTCATGAGCGGCGTCTCACCCTCGGGGTTGGCGCGGTTGGCGTCGGCACCCGCCTCGAGCAGCCGGGTGATCATCGGCGTGCTCCCGTTGATCGACGCGAGCGCGAGCGGTGTCACGCCGTAGCGATTTGTCGGGTCGGCGGCCGCGCCGGCCGCGAGCAGCAGCTCGGCGAGCTCCAGATGGTTGCCGTGCGCCGCCCAGTGGAGCGCGGTCGTACCGTCGATCTCGGTCGCGTTGATATCGATGGCGTCGGTGATCAGGGTCCGCACCAGCGGCGCGTCACCGGACTTGACGGCGTCGATGAGGGGCACTTCGCCCGCCGCCGCGAGAGCAGTCACCGCAAGACAAACCATCAAGAGACAGGCAAAGCCGCGTTGCATCATCGTCATCGACCATCCGTCGCGGGGCTGAAGCCCCGCGCTACGGGAGATCCTCGTCATCGACCATCCGTCGCGGGGCTGAAGCCCCGCGCTACGGGAGATCCTCGCCTACACCCCGCTCAACGGCTCGAGCGGCAAGCGCCCGGTGCTGTCACCCAGCTCCTCCGCAGGCACCCCCACTTTGTCGAGCATGCTCACGAGCAGGTTCGTCATCGGGGTTTCACCGTCGAACTTGACCTGCCGGCCCCCCTCGATCGAGCCGGCGCCGCCGCCCGCGAGGATGAGCGGTAGGTCCATGTGCGAATGCTGGTCACCGTCACTGATCCCGCCACCGTAGAGGATCATCGCCTGATCCAGCAGCGTCCCGTCGCCGTCAGGCGTCGCCTTGAGCTTCTCGAGGAAGCCGGCGAGGAGACTGACCTCGTAGGTGTTGATCAGCGCGTATTTCTCGAGCCTTTCGGCGTCCAACTGGTGATGCGACATCGCATGGTGCGGGTCGGGCACGCCGATCTCCGGGAAGCTCTGCGACGTCTGTTCGCGGCCGATCAGGAACGTGAAGACGCGCGTGATGTCGGCCTGGAACGCAAGCGCCTGCAGCTCGAACATCAGCTTCGCATGCTCGTCGAACGACTCGGGCACGCCGACCGGACGCTCGAGCACCTCGGGCAGCGCCGCATCGGTCTGCGCCTCGGAGCGCTGGATCCGTCGCTCGATTTCCCGCACCGCGTCGAGATACTGCGTGACGCGCGAGCGGTCGCCGGCACCGAGCGTGCGCTCGAGCCGCGCCATGTCTTCGCGGACGGCGTCGAGGATGCTGCGGTCGTCCTGCAGCCGCGCGGCGCGTTGCTCCTCGGTGCCGCCTTCCCCGAAGAGCCGCTCGAAGACGACCCGCGGGTTGTGCTCCATGGGCAATGGCGTGGTCGGCGACCGCCAGGAGAACGTGTTCGTGTACACGCAGCTATAGCCGTTGTCGCAATTGCCGACGACGAAGCTGTTCTCCAGCGCGAGCTCCAGGGACGGCAACGGCGTGTCCTGACCGAGCTTGGCGGCCGCGAGCTGATCGACCGTCGTGCCCGCCCGCACGTCAGCGCCTTCGGTGCGCTTTGGATGGACGCCGTTGAGCCACACCGAGCTCGCGCGCGAGTGCTCCCCGTTGCCGTCGCCCCACGCCTCGGCCTGCCGGTGATCCAGGCCGCTCGGGATCACGACCTGGTCGCGGACGTTGGCCAGCGGCTGCAGGATGCGCGAGAGCTCGAGCGCCCCGCTCGGGCCCTTCGGCGTCCACTGCGACATGTTGGCGCCGTTCGGGATGTAGATAAACCCGAGCCTCGGCACCGCCTTCGCCGCCGTCTTGGCCAGGGCGGACGCGGCTGGGACCATCGCGTCGAGCAGCGGTAACGCCAGCGTCGCGCCCATCCCGCGCAGGAAGGTACGTCGCGGCAGCGACCTCTTCGTGATGATCATGACGGCGATCTCCTCATCCGAAACGGCACGCTGTCGACGACGCCCAGGATGAGCGACGACAGACGGTAATCGTTCTCGGCCGCGTTGCGGACGATGGACCGGACCGCCGCGGCATCGTAATACTCGACCCCACGCCCCAGCGCGTAGGTCAGGAGCTTCTCGGTCACGGTGGTCACGAAGCGGTCGGGATGCCGCAGCAGCGCGGCTTTCAGCCCGGCCGGTCCGTCGTATTCGCTGCCGTCGGGCAGCACGCCCGAGGCGTCGATCGCGGCCTTCGTCTCGCTTCGGTCGCGCCAGCGCCCGACCGCGTCGAAGTTCTCCAGCGAGAGGCCTGGCGGATCCATGAGCAGGTGGCAGCTGGCGCAGACGGGGTTGGCGCGATGCTGCTCCATCGCCTCCCGCATCGACAGCGGCGCCCCACCCTCGGCGGTCTCGAGGTCGGGCACATCGGGCGGCGGGGGCGGTGGCGGCGTGCCGAGGATGTTCTCGAGAATCCACTTTCCACGGAGCACGGGTGAGGTCCGGTTGGCATACGACGTGACCGTGAGAATGCTGCCGTGACCGAGCAACCCACCCCGGACATCGTCCTCCAGCGTGACGCGTCGGAAGTGGCTGCCGCGCACGTTCGGGATCCCGTAGTGCTGGGCCAACCGCTCGTTGACAAAGGTATAATCCGCGGCCAGCAGATCGAGCGTATTGCGGTCCTCGCGGAGCACGCTGGTGAAGAGGAGCTCGGTCTCCCGCCGGAACGCCTGCCGCAATCCCTCGCCGAAGTCGGGGAACGCGTCCTCGTCGGGCGTCACGGCGGCCGCGTTGCGTAGGGTCAGCCACTGGCCGGCGAAGTTCGTCACCAGCGCCTCCGACCGCGGATCGGCGAGCATCCGGCGCACCTGGCGCTCGAACTCTGTTGGGTCCGCGAGCACGCCGCGGGCCGCCACGTCGAGCAGCTCGTCGTCCGGGATACTGCTCCAGAGAAAGAACGACAGCCGCGACGCGAGCTCCAGATCGCTGAGCCGATAGTTCGTTCCCGGGCCGACGCCGTCCGGATCGCGCTCGACCCGAAACAGGAACTCGGGGCTGACGAGCAGTCTGCGGAGCGCCATCTCGATGCCGGTTTCGAAGCTGCCCTGCGCACGGCCCCGCTCGTAGAACGTCAGCAGCCGCGCCACGTCGTCGCCAGTGACCGGTCGCCGATACGCCCGACGCCCGAGCCGGGAGAGGATCTGCCGGGCACAGGCGATTTCGTCGGCCGGCGCGGTACGGGCCGGGCGGCAAACGAACACGCGGGCGTAGCTCGGAGTCTCATCGATCGGACGCGCGCCGCTCGCCTCGTACGGACCGGCGATCGTGACGCTCTCGACGTAGGGCTGATACCGCGAATCGCCGCCGGAGCCTTCTCCGGTGAACGGCCGCAGATACAGCTTGCGAATGCCCTCCGGCTCGGCCGAGGTCTTCCGCAGAAAGGCCACACCCACCTGGCGAGGCCCGGCCTTGATCGGGATGCGCACCTTCAGCGTGTCGATGGTGGGGACATACAAGCCGCGCGGATCGTCGGGGTCGGGCGCCTTGCCGACCGACAGCAACTCGACGCGCTCGCCGTCGACGGTCACCTCGAGCTGGTGTGGCTCGATGCGCAGTGGGCCGTCGGGCATGACCTCGATGACGTAGTCCGCGTCCTCGGGGAAGTTGTAGTCGACCAGCACGCCGCCGCGTGTCCCGAACGGCAGCCCTTCGAGACGCTCGTCTTGCCCGAGATCCGAGGCGATGCGAAAGGTGTCCGCGGTCGGTGACGGCACCGGAGATGCGACCGCCAGGCGGCTGATCTTGCGCGCCGCCGAGAGGTAGCGCTCCATCAGCGTCGGCGAGACGCCGAGCACACCGGCGATGTTGTCGAATCCGTAGCTCGTATCGTCGGCCGGCAACAGCTGGTCGACGTCCGCGTCGAGCGCCAGCAGGTCGCGCACGGCGTTGCGGTACTCGGTGCGGCTCAGGCGGTGAAACGTCTCGGTGCGACCCGGATTGGGATTCGAGGCCGCCGCGCGATCGAGCTCACGCTCGAGCCGCGCGCGAAACCCGTCATAGGCCTCCTGGTCCGGACGCGGTCTGGGGCGCGGTGGCATCGCGCCGGCCCTCAGCTTCCGGACGACCTTCTCGAAGGCCTCGGGGTGCGCCGCGACATCGTCGACGTCGATCGCGTCGAAAGAGAACCCTCCGGTCCGGAGCCGGTCGTTGTGGCAGGTGGTGCAGTAGCGGTCGACGAGGGCGCGCTCCGCCGAGACGACGCCCGTAGCGGTCTCCTGCCCACCGCCGGTGGCAGATAGATCGATCGACCCTGCGCAGACCGCTGTCAAGACGGCGGCGACGGTGACAGACAGACCTCTCAGCATCGAGCTCCGGGGACCCCGCAGAACTTCCTCGTGGAACCTACAGAAACCGTTAAGCGTAAGAAACAGCCTAGTTTGTACGAACCGCGCGGGAGGTGTCAATCACTCAGTGCGCCATCGATTCCCGGTGCGGCCGCGCCCAATCAACCCCACGCCGGCTGGCCGCTGGCGCCGAGGCGGACGGGCCCCACACCCCGATTCGGATGATGCGAACTGGCCGCTCGGAGGGCTATGATGGGGCCGCAGCGCCCACGTGTGGATCCGTCGGACCCAGTGCGGCGTCACGTGTCGTCGGCCGGCCCATCAACCTGAAAGGACGGCAGTCATGGCCTCTTCACGACGGCGATTCCTGCGGAGCGCAGCGGCGATGGGGGGCGCGGCGTTTGGCGGACGCGCGACGGCCTGGAACGACATCGCGTTGGCGCGTGAGGCTCCGACAGCGCGCTTCTCCCCAACTGCGCTGCTCGCCGAGCACGAAGCGGAGCAGGCAGCTCCCGCCGCCGCCAGTGCTGCGACTGCGCAGTCCGATCCGCGGATGCCAACCCAGGCGGAGGTGGAGTCGTGGTACACCGACCGGCGCAACTGGGGACGGTGGGGCGACGACGACCAGAAGGGCGCGGTCAACCTGATTACGCCAGCGAAGAGCGCTGCGGCGGCGGCAATGGTGCGGACGGGGCGGAAGGTCTCGCTGAGCCGGGTCTTCGAGCCGCCCCAACATTTCATGCGCAAGAGTCCCCGACCGGGCGGCGCCGGCGCCGTGGTCGACTACTACGGCTTCATTTACCACGGCCAGACGATCACCCATATCGACGGTCTCTGTCACATGTGGGACCGCGACGGAATGTGGCAGGGCCGCGACCCCGACGTCGAGGTGACCTCGCAGGGGGCCCACTTCGGCACCATCGACGCCTGGAGCGACGGCATCATCACGCGCGGCGTCCTGATCGACGTGCCACGGCATCGGGGCGCGTCGCACGTCACCCCCGGGAACCCGGTCCAGGGCTGGGAGATCGAGGAAGCGGCGCGTGAGCAAGGGGTCGCGGTCGAACCGGGTGACGCGTTGCTCGTCTACAGCGGGCGGGAGCGATTCATGGCGGCCGGTGGTGAGTACGCCGGCGGTGACCGGCCGGGGCTCGGCGTCACCTGCGCCAAGTTCATCCGCGATCACGACGTGTCGCTCCTTGGTTGGGACATGATGGACGCGCGCCCGGATCCCTACGGGATGGCATTCCCGGTTCACGGCGTGCTCTTCAACTACGGCGTCGCCCTGCTCGACAACGCCCTGCTGGAGCCGCTGGCTGACGCGTGCGCCGAAGAAGGCCGGTACGAGTTCATGTTCATGGGTCTGCCGCTCAAGGTGGCACGCGGCACCGGCAGCCCAGCGAATCCCATCGCGATGTTCTAGCGGAGGAGGAATGAGGGCACGTCCTGTGCCCCCACATCCCGGAGTTCGCTTGTGTGACAACGTAGCGTAGGCCTTTAGGCCTGCGGGCCAGGCTGAAGCCTGGCGCTACGAATGGCGCGCACGCGTGAGCTCCGCGATAGTCGCCACCGTCCGGGTCAGCGGCTGACGGCGGTCTTGCGGAAGTGGCGCGCGTGTAGAAGGTCGATAGACGATATTAGACACCCCCGTTAACGGAAGATCCGTTAGAGGCTTTGTTGTAGATCACCGGCATTCGCCCTTTCCACTTCTCCCATATGTCATCTCCAGTGATCAGATCTGCCATGAAGTGAGCCACGTTGATTCGACTGGTCACGCCCGCATCAAAGGTCGCGCTTCTAATCGGTGAAGGATGGATTTCGTACTCGGTGACTTCGGCCTCATTGATCAACGTGTCCGGACGAACCGCAGCCCACTCGATGTCACTGTCGCTGTGGCCGATCGCGACTCGCAAATAGTCCGCAGACTGTTCATTGTCCACGTGTGGTCAGCAGTAGACGAAGAAGCCCAATGACGCACTTCTGACGAAACGAAACCCGCTCGTCAAGATCGCGGTTGCTGTTGCCAACCGTGTTCATGAGCACAAACCTGTTTGGCGTCGCGGACGTGCCTGCCTTGATAGCCTTGCACAAGCGGCGAACTGTATCCGTGACAAGCCTGCGCGGATGTCCGTAGAGACCCTTCACGCTCATGTTGTGTCCCAGACACGAAGCCACCTGTCCACCGGCTTCGCTCTGGCTTGTTCCGGTGACATGTACGCCGCCGTCCCGAGGATGATGCCCGCCCTTGTAGCAACAGCGGTGAGCGTCGGGGACTGCGATGGGTCGCCTTCGGGTGTCGTGTCTAACGCCTTCGCCAGCCCGAAATCCACCACCTTGGCGGTCCCGTCGTCGCGCACTTTGATGTTCGCGGGCTTGAGGTCCCGATGGATCACGCCCGCTTCGTGGGCGGCCTCCAACGCCTCGGCGATCTGCTTCGCAATCGGCAGCGCCTCATCCAGCGGGATCGGCCCCTTCGCTATCCGGTCGCAAGGGTCGGGCCCCGGCCCGCAGGTGAGCTTCGACGTTCGCAGCCTGTTCTTCACGCAGAAGCAGTTGCGTGGATCAATGGCCGGCGACATCGAGGACCTGCAGTGGGGTCTGGAGCAAGTCCGCGCAGGGCGCATCAGACCTCTCGTAGACTGGACCCTGCCGCTCAGCGAGGCGGCCGAGGCACATCGTCTGATCTCGACGAACCAGGTGGCCGGCAACCTCGTGTTGCTGCCGTGGGCAGCACAGGAAGCAGGGCAGGAGGGTGATTTGACGAATGCCGTTAACGGACCTCCGCGGTCTCGTTCGGACCGCCGACGACACGCTCGCCGGGGGTGTGCGGGTGTTTCTTGGTCTGCTGTTTTTGATGACCGGCGTGATGAAGCTGGTCGTGCCGATGCTCGCTGACGCCTGGGCAGGCCAGTTGCTGGCGGCCGAGCTCCCGTTCTTCGCGCTGTCCCGCTTGAGTGTCCCGTTCGTGGAGATGGCGGTCGGGGCGCTACTGGTGGTCGCGTCTCGATCGCGCGTGTAATGCGAAACGGGACCGGCGATTCGAGATTACGGCTTCGCGATGTTCCAGTACACGCCGGCGCCGCCGCCAGCGTTTCCGATGCGGGCCAACAGCGCGACTCGCTCGAGGTCCTCGGAGCGTCCCTCCGGGTCGGTGAACGCGTAGATCGCCTGCCCCCGGTTCTGACCGGGCACCGTGTCGCCCGCGTAGGTGTAGAGCGCGAACCCCTTATAGGCCCACTGGTTGGTGCCATCCCGCCGGGTGATGACTTCCCAGAAGCCGCTCGACCGCGCACCGTCAGGCGCGCTGAACGGACGCCAGGTCTCCAAGCAGTCGACATCTGCGCAGGCATCGCCGCCGAGTCGCTTCCCCCTGAAGTAGGCGACCTTGAAGCTGTCGCGCAGGTTTCGCCCGCCGAAATACTTCTCGAAGGCCGAGCCGATGTACAGGGTCATGCCGTTCAATGACAGGACATCACCGTACCCCTCCAGCGCGGTGACGGCCACGTCGGGAGGGCTGAAGTGCGTCGTGAGCGCGGCCACCTCCCACCTGACATCGACCCCCGGCTTGCGAACATCTCCGGGCAGCAGGTCGCCCCCGTGGCGATAGAGCGGACGCTCCTTGTACGCCCACTGCCTGAAGCCGTCCGCGCGGGTCATGACGGAAAAGTCGCCAACGTCGAGGGCGAGCGCGGAAGCCGCCACGGGCAGCCACTGACTCCCGCGTGGGGCGTCGCCGGCGAATGTGTAGAGGGGACGACCGGCGAAATCGGTCAACACGACCGCCCGCGCCGAGGCCACCAGCCCGACCTCGATGCCGGCCGGCCGCGGCATCGACGCCGCCGGATCGAACCGAGCGACCTCCCAGCCCTCGGGTGGCACCAGCGACCCCGCCTCCACCGGCCCCGCCGCGGTCTTCGAACTCGCCGTCTCGGCCAGACCGACGTTGGTGGCAACCTCTCCCGGCTCCTGCTCCTTCGACCAGGTGTACAGGGGACGCGACCGATACGCCCATTGCAGCTGTCCATCTGCCCGGCGCACCAACGACCAGTCGCCGAACGCGCTCGCGTCATCGTCCTGGGCTAGCAGTGGCGGGAATTCCGCGGCGCAGTCACCTGCGCAATTCGAGACGCCGGGCTGGTCGCCGTGGGAGAACAAGAGGGTCCAGCCCCCGGCGTCCCCGAGCCGCGTCCACAGCACCTGGTCCGACGAAATCGGCAAGTCCCTGACCACCTCCACCAGGGTCACACCTGGCGGCGTGGTCGACAGCACCACCCATTCCTCCCCCGACGCAGACGACGGGGCCGCGACGACGACCGCCGTGATGACGAGCGAGAACCAGCCCGCCGATGCAGAGTGTCGCACACACATCATCGGACCTCGCAAAGCCTTCCGCGCGCGCTCACGCCAGGAGCTCGGTGAAGGGCCTCGACACCTGATTCGACTCGGTGCCCCAGCTTCCACGACCGACACCCAAAGCCTGCTGCACCGTGAACCCCACACGCGTCGCCGCGTCACCTTCCGCGGCGATATGGTAGCCCGTCTTCATCCGGCCACCGCCGCTGCCGGCGGTGAGAATCGGCAGGCGTTTCATCGAGTGCATTCTCGCCTCGCCGTGGTCGGTAAACGCAAAGATCACGCTTCGATCGAGCAGCGTGCCGTCGCCTTCGCGGATCGCGTCCAACGCCTGCACGAGCTCCACGAAGAAACCCATGCATCGCTCCGCGATCCACTTGCACTTGACCTGATACCCGAGCTGCGTATCGACCGGTTCTTCGTGCGTCAGCGCATGATAGCCATTCGGCTCTCCCGGCGCGCGGAGCCTGGAGAGCGACGCACCCAGGGTGAGGTTGAAGACCCGCGTCTGACCGCAGGCCAAGGCATGCGCCATCAATTGCGCGAATTGCCGGTGCGTTTTTTCCACCTGGGGGAGGAGCGGACCGATGTCGTCGGTCGCGGCGCCGGGCATCGTACACGCCGGCAGCGGTTCAGGTTTCTCCAGCTCGAACGCGAGCTTCTGCTCGAGATCGCGAACGGACGAAAAATACTCGTCCAACCGCGCACGATCCGACGCCGACACGGCGCCCATGAGATCCTTCCGCTGGTCCGCCACCGCCGACAGCACGCTCTGGCGCACCATCGTCCCCGGGTCGGGCACGAAGTCTGCCCCACTCGGATCGCGGAAACCGTCCCCGAAGATGCGGGTGTAGAGGGCAAGCGGTGATGTCGCGGAAGGGTTCATACCACTCGATCCGCGCGCGCTCCAGCCGGCCCGGCTGTCGCCGCCGCTGGTGGCCTCGAGAGAACGGAACCGCGTGCCCTTGCCGATCTGTTCGCCAATGATGGTGTCGATGCTCGCCGTGTAGTTGCTGGCGTTCCGCGACACCCTGCCGGTCGCCTGGCCTTGCGCGCCCGAGAAGTGGTTCTGGTTGATCTTGCCGTCGAGGAAGACCTGCATCCCGCTGAAGAGGTTCATCTTCGGCTTGATCGCTTGCAAGCCGGCAATGTGTTCCGGCAGCTCGTAGTCGACGCCGGTGGTCGCGGGCTCCCAGCGGCCGGGAGCCAGGCCGAGTCCCCAGAACCAGGTGCCGAAACAGGGCTGTAGCCGCGCGCCGGTTGCCGCGTAGGCGGTGCCGTTGGTGTTCAGGAAACACTCCAGTATCGGTAGCCCGACGGCAACCGCCGTTCCGCCCAGGAAACCCCGCAGTACGGTGCGGCGGTCAACCTTCTTGATGTCACTCATCTTGATCTCCCCATGCCCTCAACACTTCAACCTCAGCCACCCGCATGTGTGTAGAAATCCACGTTCTGGGCGATGCGCCGCATGAGATCGCGCCAGGTGACGACGGTATCGACAAGCGCCGACGCCGTGTCGGCGAGCCACGTCCGTTCCCGGTCGGAGGGAGTCCTTGCCGTGCCGTAGGAGAACGCCCGGTTGACCAGACAGGATGTGGCGGCGGGGTCATCTCGGAGGATCGTCGCAAACTCGGTGACTCCGGCGTACGGCCGGCGACGGAAGGTGCCGCTGGTGTCAATCAGTGCGCCGTTCTCGGTCGTCCGGTAGACACCGGACGCATCAAAGACCTCGAGGGTCAGTCCGATCGGGTCGGTCACGCGGTGACACCCGGCACACGTCGGATTCGTCCGGTGCGCGGTCAGCCGCTGCCGCACGGTCCTGAAGGCCGGATCGGTCGTGTCCTGGACGATGCTGAAATCCACGTCCCCCGGCGGCGGCGGCACTCGCTGGCACAAGAGGTTTTCACGGACCGCCTTGCCCCGGAGTGTGGGAGATGTCGTGCCGGGATGCGAGTGCAAGGCCAGAAAGCTCACCTGCGTGAGGAGCCCCACGTGCGGGTCACCCTCGGGAAACCGATAGGGCACCCAGGGAACCGCGCCGCCCAGCTCCTGCGATCGGGGCAGCGGGACGCCGTAGATCGCCGCGAGTGACGGCGTCAGGAAGGTGTCACGCGTGACGAACAGATCCCGATAGTCGCCGTCCTTGGTGATCAGGTGATCGGCGATCGTGCGTAAGGTCTGCTCCCGCGCATCGTCCTGGACGTTCTTCGTGAACTTCGGGAAGAGACTCGGATCCACAGACAACGTCGCGAACCCGTCGAACCCCAGCATGTCAGAGAAGAAGGCTCGCAGACCGTCTTCGATGCGTGGCGACGAGAGCAGACGCTCGATCTGGCGATGCAGCCCCTCGGTCGAGAGCAACGCTCCGGACTGCGCCGCGGCCAACAGCTCGGTGTCCGGGGTGCTGTTCCACAGGAAGAAGCTGAGACGGGACGCCCGCGAGTACGCATCCAATCGCAGCGTGCCCGGCCGGGACGGATCCCGCTCGGCGTGCTCGGCGCGAAAGAGGAATTCCGGCGCGACGAGCATCCCCACCAGGGCGGCCTGCAATCCGGCATAGAAATCATCGAGCGTGCGCGCCGCCGATTCGGCGATGGCGACATACGACCGGACCTCGTCGTCGGTCGGGGGACGTCGGAACAGGAAGAGTCCCACCCGGGTGACGAACTGCGTGGCGCACTCCCGATCCGGCGCGGTGTTGGTGTCCGGCATGCACGGAATGAGCGTCGCGCGGTGCCTGGGGTCGGTGACCTGGGCGGCGACTTGTTGGGCGAGCGCCTCATAGCGCTCCAGCGCCGCGGCGCTCAAGGCCAGCTTCCTGGCGCCGAGCGCCAACAGGCCATTTTCTCGAACCCCAGGATCGACGACGCCGTCGTCGACCTGGATGCCCTCGCCGAAGATGTCGTGGATGGTGCGCTCGTACTGCGCCGGCGTCAGCCGAACGAAGCTGATCTCTTCGGCGGCGATCAGCGGCACTGCACTGGCAACGATCAGACTCACGGCCAGCGCTGGCGCATGAGCCTTCCACCGCATGCCAACCCTCCCCTCGGCGGCGTCCCGATCGTCGGGGTCGCGGCGTCCGGCTCGTGTCTCCACCAGGGTGAACATACCCCTCATCGTGCCGGTGATCGGTTGGCCGCCGGACCGTTGAACTTCGGGCCGTTTCCGACCGCGCGACCGACAACCTGCCCAGACATCGTGGTGTGGAACGCCGGGATCGCTTCCAACCAGTAGGCGGCCGAAATCGCGGTGTTCTCCCCCGTCGCCGGGTCGGGCACGCCGTCGGCAAGGCGCTTCATGGCGTAGTACGCCCCGGGCAGGTCGACTTGTCCGCTGCCCTCTCCGCGAATCGCCAAGAAGTGGTAGTAGTTCCTCCACGGTTGGTATCCACCGATGATTCCCCGCACGCTACCGTCCGGATCCATCGTGAGGCGCACGTGAGTCTTGGCGAACCGGAGCACCGCATGGAACTGCGACTCTCCCTGCAGCGAAAAGTCCCCGGGCTCGATGCTCAGGACTCGGTCCCTGATCGTACCCTTGAATACACTGTGTGATCGTGGATCGGGGTCGATCACGAAGGTCGCTCCGGACAGCACGCCGCCGTGGGTGTCTCTCAGCAGGATGTTCAACGACCGGTCGAATGTCACCGTGACGTCTCCATCCCGGTCGAGGTCCGCCCCCGACACCGACATCAACCAGGCGGGCATCGAATCGATGGCGTTGTCCCAGACGATGCTCTCGTTGTACGGCACCACCGGACGGCGGACGTTGTAGACCTCAAAGCAGCCGAGCGCTCGCCACATCTGGTTGTCGACACCCTGCTCGTGGGACTCCGGATCCTCGAATGCATCGGGGCCAATCCGACCATCGAGGTTGAAGCCGTACGCAAACCGCCCCTGTGCGGTTCGAATATTCGGGTCGGGTACCAAGGCGGGAACGTTGCCCGGATTGACCGCGAACCCGTTCCACCCGTCGTCTCCCGCCCCGGCGCCGGCCCCGAAGAGCGCCGCGCCGTCGACGCGGTTACCAGCCTCGTCCCGGCCGCCGTTGGCAATGATCGTCAGGGCTTCTTCCTCGCTGAAGCCGGCGCTGACCAGTCGCCGCGTTCGGAGCTCGAGCAGCCCCCCGTTGCCGCCCGCGGGACAGGTGTCCGTATTCGCGTAGGTCGCCGTGTGAAACATCGAGATCACGTAGCCGCGCGTTTCGCCGAACGCGCTCGACGGGGTGCACAGCGCGATGAAAAGGGGCAGACAGACGCCGGTGATTCCCGCCCACACCAGGTGTCGAAGACGTGCTCCGCCAGCAGTCATGGACCCTCCATCGGCAGACTTCACTCCGGGTTAGACGCTCCGCGTTGAGCATGCCCCGAGCAAGGGCCTACGTCAAGTCGGATTCTGCGCCGATGCCTCGTTGGGTCCGCACCCAAGACAACGGTAATCTCGGGCAGCATGGCGGGTTCATGTCGGTGAGGGTCCTAGGAATGGTCCGCAGCTACGATCCTTGTCCCAACGCGCTGGAGCACGGCTCGGCCGATGTGAACCCGCGAGCGGGTGAACTGGGACGGCCCGTGGGCCGTCACGGAGGAGGCTATGCTGGGCTTGATGATGGACCGGCCGCTGTTGATGCTGTTGATCTCGTCAATCAGCCTGGGGGCAGAAGACGCTGCGTGAAATCACCCGCACCCACGTCCACGAACTCTTGGACAACCTCGTCGCGCTGGGCATGGGAGCCGGCGTGAACCGTGTGCAAGCGCTCGTGAGCCGGATGTTCACCGTGGCCACATGGAAATTGTCACACACTCGCGTGTGTCCCGTCCTTTCAATGAGTTAGCCCGCTGGGCTATAAGCGCGCGGTGGACAAGGGCGCTTCAAAGCACTGCCGTCCCCTGGCCGTCGATTCGGACGGTGCGACCGCAGAACTCCTCATGACACATCGCGTCGAGGACCTCCGGTGTCTCGATGTTGGCCCATGTGCGCCGACCGTCGGGCAGGCGGCACGCCAGATGCGCCACCGACGGTTCGGCTCCCATGTCGGTCGTCTCCGTGTAGATCGCTGCGTAGGACCGGGTCGGTGTCGCCGGCTTGCCTCCGAACGCGACGGTATAAGACTCGATCTCAGCGGCGCCCGAGACGTCGACGACCACGGCGCGCCGCGGCAGGCGATCCACCTCCGCTTGGAGACTCTGGTACGCGAATCCCGTCTCGGGAGATTCAGTGCCATACACGCCGAAGGAGTGCTTCGTGAGCATCCCGCCGTTGGCGGTGACGAGGGCCCGCCCGCACGGTGTCTCCCGCAGCAGCTCTACGGTGCGCGCGACCGAGTGCATGACGTAGTTGTTCAGCGGACCGCCACCGAAGGTCAGACCGCCGGTGACCGAGAGGGGGCGGTCCTGTGACAAGCCCAGCTCATTCGCCGCGACTTGCACGGCGCTCGGGAAACAGCTGTAGAGGTCGACGAAGTCGAGATCGGCGAGCTCCACATCCGCCAGTTCGAGCGCCCGCCGTCCCGCGAGACGGATCGCAGGCGACGAGTGGAGGTTGTCTCGCTCGGACACGAAGTAGTGGTCGTAGGCGTCGGTCCCGCTGAGGGGAAAGACCATCTTTCCCTGCGGGATCCCGAGGGATGTGGCCGTGTCGAGCGAGCAGAGGATGAGGGCCGCACCCATATCGACCCGCATGTTCGCGCTCATGAGCTTCGGGTACGGGAATGAGATGGGTCGGTTCGCCGCTGACGGGGTACGGATCTCTCCCGCGGTCACTTCACGGCGGATCCAGGCACTCGGGTTTCCTTGGGCCACCGCGCTGAAGCGGGCCCAGAGCCGGGAAATCCGGTCCTGGTGCTCGTCGATCGACTCGCCCGCGTGGTATCGGAGCGCGTTCTCGAACAGCGCGTAATACGGCGCCGGTCGCTGCAGACCGCGCGCCATCTCGGCCTCGTGGCGGGTCCACTTCGAGGTCCCATATTCGACGTCGGGTGCCGGGATCGGATCGTCCTCCTTCTCTGTCAGCCACTCGAGCTCAACCCCTGCCCGCTGCGCCCGCGCCGTCGTGCGTCCGCATTCGGCCCCCGTGAGGATCACCACGTCGCGGACACCCTCCCGAATCTCGACGGCGCTTCGATTGAGAACCATCTGCACGTGGTTGCCGCCGAGCACGGACACAGCCGTCTCGACGGGACCACAGGCGAGGGACTCGGCGATGGCGAGGGCCGGGTTCTTGTACCCCCAGATGCCCTTGATGACGCGGATGGAGCTCGTCTGCGCGAGGAGCGTCGGCGCCCCGGCGTCGGCCGCGGCATCGCGGACGGCGGCGATCATGAGCTCGAGCGGCGCCTTCGCCTCGGCGGGGTCGTCGGCGCGTTGGAGACGCTGGCCGACGCCGACCAACACGGGCGTGCGTTCCGTCATTTCAACGGGGTGAGCCTCTCACGCTCTACCTCATCCTACCCGGCAGCCACAGTGCGATTGCCGGGAACGCGATCACCAGCGCGATCACGATGAGCTGCCCAACCACGAACGGGAGCACGCCCATGAAGATGTCACCCATCGGCACCTCGGGCGCCGTCCGCCGCATGACGAAGACGTTGGCGCCGATGGGTGGCGTCACGAGGGCAACCTCGGCCATCATCACCGCGAAGACGCCGAACCAAACCGGGTGGATCCCGAGCTCACCCACCACGGGCATCACGAACGGGATCGTCAGCACCAACATCCCAAAAACGTCGACCATCGCGCCCAGCACCAGGTAGAGCAGCACGAGGAGCAGCAGGAACGACACTCTTCCGAGCTCCAGCCCGACCAGCATCGCTACCAGGTCCTCGGTGATACCGGTGATCGCAAGGAAGCGCGCCACGAGATAGCCGCCGACAATGATCGCGAAGATCATGGCGCTGACCAGGGCGGTCTCTTCGAGCGCCTTGGCCATGGCCCGCTTCGTCACGCGGCGCCGGATGGCGGCCGTGAGCAACACGCCCGTGCACCCCACCCCCGCCGCTTCGGTGGGCGTGAAGATGCCCCCGTAGATGCCCCCGATCACCAGGAAGAACAATGCCAGGATCGGCAGAAGGCCCATCGTCGACGCCCATCGCTCGCCCCAGGTGGCTCCGGGCCCGGGCGGCCCAAGCGACGGAGTCACGAGGCACCGGATCAAGATGATCGCCGAGAACATCGCGGCGGTCAGAATGCCCGGGACGATGCCGGCGATGAAGAGCGCGCCGATGGACGTTTCGGTCATCACCCCGTAGAAGATGAAGATGAGACTGGGCGGGATGAGAATGCCGAGCGTGCCCGACGCGGCGAGCGCGCCCGTCGCCAGGCGCGGATGGTACTTGTAGCGCCGCATCTCGGGCATCACGATCGCCCCCATGGTCGCCACGGTTGCGATGCTCGAGCCGGTCACCGCGCCGAACGCGCCGCAGGCGACCACCGACGTGATCGCCATGCCGCCCGGCACCTTGCTGATCCAGGTGCGGACGCCGTCATAGAGATCCGACGCGAGGCCCATGTGGAAGACGAGCTGTCCCATCAGGACGAAGAGCGGAATGGTGACGAGGACGAAGCTGCGTCCCTCGTCCCATGGGATGAGCAGCGTGTGGGCCAGCGCCGGGCCGGGTCCTTCCAGGATCCAGAGGCCGACGGCCCCGGTCACCGCCATCGCAACAGCGATGGGGACTCCGAGGACGAGGAGCACGAGCATCGCGATGACGCCGATGAGACCGGCGAGCGTGAGGCTCACGACGCCGCGTCGTCCCCGGCTGCCCGGTCACGCGCGGACGCCACGGCACCCGTGACGTCTCCGCCGTCCAGCGCGCCGGACGCGGGTGGCCGGTCGGGCTCCACGCCCGCGGGGTTCGCGAACACCCGCGCGACCATCACCAGCGCGCAGACCGACAGGAAGCCCATGAACGGCCACAGCGGCACGTCGAGATCCTCACCGGTCTCCCGCGCCTGGATCATGAAGGGCACGAAGCGCGCTCCCTGCACGGCCATCAACCCGAAGACGATGATCCCGGCCACCGACGTCAGCACGTCCACTGCCCGTCGGCGCGCGCCGGACAACCGCAGATAGAAGACCTCCATACGAATGTGATACGCGCGGTCCCACGCGTGCGGGAGCGCGCAGAAGACCGTCATCAGCAGGAGGAGCCCGTTGGCGTCGCGCCCCCACTGCAGCGGCGCGTTGAACACGTAGCGCAGGGCTACGTCCAGCGTGACCAGCACGACCAGCGCCGGCATCGTGACGTAGATGCCGAGCTTGAAGAGCCGGATGGCCGCCTTCTCCGACCAGCGATCGACGTGCTCGGCCGCCACGTCGAGCCAGGCCACCGGTCCGGTCATGCTCTCCGTTGCCCTCCTCCCGGCTCGCTACAGATCGATGATGCCCTGGACCGGATGCGCGGATATGTGGTCCCAGAGCTCCTGGTCCGTCCACCCTGCGTACGCCGCCGCGCGCTCCTTCGCCTCGCGAACGAAGGCGGCAGCGGGGAGACCGAGCCGCTCGTTCTCCTCGATGAAGCGCCCTTCCAGCGGCTCGACCGCGTCCACCCACGCCTGGCGCTCCGCCGGTGTCGGCTCCACCGTCTCGACGCCCCCCGCGGTCATCGTCTCGATGGCGCTCACCACCGACGCCCCACCGTAGTAGTTGGCGTGGGCCACCTGTCCACGCAGGCGAAAGAGGTTGTAGAGCGGGACGCGAAGGTCGGCGGGCAGACCGTCGAAGGTGCGCGGATTCAGACAGTACTGGATGACCGTGTGCGTGAGTCGGATCGGCAGATAGTAGCGACCGGTCTCATAGAGCCGATAGGCTGCCATATCCGCGACGCCCACCGCGACCGCGTCGATGATGCCTCGTTGAAAGGCCGTGTAGGTCTCGGCCGCCGCCAGGACGACGGGAATCGCACCCACCTGCCGGAGAATCTCGGCCATGAGCCCGCCGGTCGACCGGACCTTGAGTCCGCGAATGTCGTCGGGCGTGCGGATCGGAATCTTCGAGAGGATGTCGTAGGCCGTCGTCGAATCGCAGTGGGCGAGATAGACGCCCATCCGCTCGTATTCGCCCTTGAGGTACTCGGGATACAGCTCCTCGGACACCAGCGCGGCGACGGCCGGGTTCGGAAAGAGGAACGGCAACTGGAGCCCGTGGGTCAACTGAAAGCTCCCCGGCTGGTATGTGGCGTATGCGTGTGTGTAATCGGTGACGTCCGCGGCCACGGCTTTGAACCCGTCGAGCGCCCCGTGCAACAGACCGTCGACGAAGTGCTCCCAGCGGATCCGTCCGCCCGTCCGTTCCGTGACGATGTCCACCCACGGCAGAAACACCTTGCCGTAGAGGCCGTGGGAGTTGGGGACATGCGCCGTATAGCGCAGCAGCACCGAGCCATCCGCACCGCCCCGCTCGCCGCGCACGAAGGGGGCGACGGCCCCGACTCCTAGCAGAGAGGCCAACACGCGTCGTCGGCTCCAGGTGGTCGCCGCGTTCGTGGTCATGAGCTCGTCGTTTCGATCGGGTGGATCAAACGCGAAGTCTCCGTCATTCTAGTGCCCTGGCGACGATCGCTGCCCATGTAGCGCGAGGCTTTAGCCTCGCCTGGCAGGCCTGAAGGCCTGCCCTACGGATGCAACGCACGTGAGCCCCCGGGGCTCAAGGCCTGGGAGGGACGGTCGCATGAAGTTGACACGCCGGGCGGCGCTCGGCCTCATCGGGGCCGGCGCGGCCACGCCATTCCTCGCGTCCTGCGGCATCGACGAGCCGACCGCCGGCGCGCCGTCAGATGTCGCACCGATGCAGAGCGAGTCGTTCCACTA
This sequence comes from Vicinamibacterales bacterium, assembly GCA_965197395.1. Taxonomy (GTDB): domain Bacteria; phylum Acidobacteriota; class Vicinamibacteria; order Vicinamibacterales; family UBA8438; genus CAZYFH01. The sequence goes on from OZ240205.1 coordinate 1,559,107, forward strand.
CATGAGCTTGCGCGACGTCGCACGCCTGATCGAAGCGCGCGAGCTCTCGCCGGTTACGCTGACCGAGACGATGCTCGATCGGATCGCCGCGGTCGACGGACGGCTCAAGAGCTACGCGACCGTCATGGCCGACGACGCGCTGGCCGCGGCGCGTGTCGCGGAGTCGGAGATCCAGGGCGGGCGCTACCGCGGCCCGCTGCACGGTGTCCCGATCGCCGTCAAAGACCTCTGCTACACCCGAGGCGTGCGCACCATGGGCGCGCTCGCCGTCCTGGCCGACTTCGTCCCCGAGTACGACGCGACGGTGGTCGCCAGGCTCGCCGATGCCGGCGCCGTCCTCCTCGGCAAGCTCAATCTGACAGAAGGCGCGATGGCCGGCTACCACCCGGACTTCGACATCCCCGTCAATCCCTGGGACGCGGGTCTGTGGACCGGCGTCTCGTCGAGTGGCTCCGGCGTGGCCACGGCGGCCGGCCTCTGCTTCGGCTCGCTCGGCTCGGACACCGGCGGATCGATCCGGTTTCCATCGGCTCAGTGCGGCCTTGTCGGCCTGAAACCGACGTGGGGCCGCGTCAGCCGCTACGGCGTGCTCGAGCTCGCGGGATCGCTCGACCACATCGGACCGATGACGCGGAGCGTCGCCGATGCCGCGATCATGCTCGAGGCGATTGCCGGCGTCGACGCGAACGACGCGACGACGCTCGACGCACCGGTGCCCCCGCTGCTCGCAACGCTCGATGGCAACGTGGCCGGGATGCGGCTTGGGTTCGATAGGCGGTACGCCTCGGAAGGCGTCGACCCCGAGGTGGCCGCAGCCGTGGAAACGGCCCTCGCCGTGCTGACCGGGCTGGGTGCCGAGGTCGTCGATGTCGAGATGCCCGAGGCGCCCTTCGCCGACTGGGGCACCATCTGTTCGTATGAGGCCGCCCGGGCACACGCGGCGACCTACCCCAGCCGCGCGGACGAGTACGGTCTGTACTTTGGACAGTTCCTGGAGAACGGTGTGCAGGTCAGCGACGAGGTGTACGCCGAGGCGAACGGACGACGCGCAGTGTTCACCGAGCGGTTCGAGGCGATGCTATCGACCGTCGACGCGCTCGTCTGCCCGTCCAACGTCACGGCGATCCCGGTCATCGACGGCATGGGCTACGACACCATCGCGGCCTTCGGCCAGGCGCTGGCCTCGATCGCGGAGCGGTTCGATCCGCCGCTTGGCAGCATCCAGCTCTTCACGGCGCCGGCCGACTTCGCCGGTACGCCGACGATCTCCCTGCCGTGTGGTTTCTCGGCGGCGGGTGCGCCCCACAGCCTCCAGCTGGTCGGCCGCGACCTGAGCGAGCCGACGCTCTGCCGGCTCGCTCACGCCTACGAGCAGGCCACGGACTGGCACACGCGGCATCCGGACGTCTGAGTCCACTTCCCGACGAGAGACGCGACAGGGGTGGCCGCATAGGCCGACGACACCTCCCGGAGCCACTCTCGCGGGCAGTCAGGCGAGTGTCTTCGCGAGTGCTGCGTCGACGATTCTGCGGTCCTGGGTCAAGAGCGTCGCGCCGAGGACACGGGCGGTGGCTACCAGGATCCGGTCGGCCGGGTCGCGGTGAAACGCGTCGGGTAGGGTCGCCACGTCCGCCGCGATCGCCGGTGAAATGCCCTGCCGCTGCACCAGCGGTGGCGCCACAGCCTTACCCAACCATTCCCGCAAGGGGATCGTGAGGCGGATGCGCCCAAGACTGTGCAGCATCGCCACCTCCCAGAGCGAGATATCTGAGACGAGGAGTGGGGCAGTGGCGTCCGCTCGATCGACCGCCTGCCGCTGATCGGTTGAGAGTCGGTCCGGTTCGCCGAGCCACCAGATGAGGATGTGAGTGTCGAGCAGCAGGCTCATCGAAGGGTCTCCCAGTCTTCCTCCGGCACGACGGGATCGACGATGTTGCCTACCACGGTGACGCTTCCGCGCAGGCCCGACTGCGGGAACCGACCCTCCGTCTGACTTGCTGGTAGCAACTCCGCTACGGGCTGGCCGCGTTTCAGGATGACAACGCGCTCACCGGTTGCCTGGACGCGATCGAGAATCGCTAGACATCGCGCTTTGAAGTCGGACGCGTTTATCCTCTCCATATGACTAGTCTATACGACCAGTCATTTAGGAACCCGCGATCTGGTGGCAGAAAAGGGCGTGTCGCGCGGCTACCGTGCTCTGCTGGTTCTCTGCAACTGCGGCGTGGAGACTCGTGGCGGCGGGGCGGGAGACGGGTTCTGGGTGCGGCGAACGCCCGAGGCTCAGCGGTCGACGGTGTCGTCGGACCAGTCTGAGATGGTGTTGTCGGGGCCGGAGACGAGCGTCGCGTCGGCGCCCAGCTCGAGCAGCAGGGTCTCCATCTCGGGCCAGCGCTTGCCGGTGTTCGAGTAAAAGACGCCCTTCGCGATGCGGAGAGGCGTCCAGCCCTTTTCGTTCACAGCGTCGATGTCGGCGCCGCGGTCGAGGAGAAAGCGCACGAGCGGCTCGGAGCCGCGAATGACGGCGCCGTGCAGCGCGCTGTCGCCGTTGTCATCGACAGCGGTCACGTCGCCACCGAGCTCCAGCGCGTATCGGATGGCATCGAGCGCCTCCGCGTTCGTGCCGGGGCTCTCTCCCACCGCCCAGATGCCGACACCGGCCGCGACCATGAGCGGCGTGGTGCCGTCCTCGTTCGGCAAGAGCGGGTCCGCACCGAGCTCGACCAGCAGACGCATCATCTCGACGTCGGCCGCCTTGGCCGCCAGCAGGAACGGCGTCGAGCCGATGCGATTCAAGACGTTGCGGTAGCGGTTGTTCGGCTCCTTCGTCTGGCGGGCGTCGAGATCGGCGCCGTGCGCGGCCAGTGTTCGGATGAACTCGAGGCCGCTCATCCTGCCGGTTATGATCGGCGGCGGGTTGTTGAACCCGAGGTTGGGTCGGCGGGTCCACTTCACCTCGTGGAGCGCCGTCCATCCCTGGTCATCAGCGTTCGGGTCGGCGCCCGCCTCGAGCAACATCGCGCCGAGATCGTAGTGGGCGTTCTTGGCGGCGAGCACGAGCGCGCTGGTCCCATCCAGCAGTGTTTCCTCGGGGCTGGCGCCGGCATCGAGCAGCACGCGCGCCATCTCGTCATAGCCCGCGCGGACGGCGAACATGAGTGGTGAGAAGCCGCCGCTGGAGCGCGCGTGGACGTCGGCGCCGCGGTGGAGCAGCGCCTCGACTGCGCCGAGGTTGTTCTCCGCCACCGCCCACATCAGCGCGGTTTGGCCGCGCCAGCCCTCGCGGGCGTTCGCGTCGGCGCCGTGGTCCAGCAACAGGCGCACGGCTTCGACCACACCGGTACGTGCCGCAGTCATCAGCGCGGTCTCGCCTTCCGGTCCCGTCGAGTTCGGGTCCGCCCCGGCCTCGAGCAGCGCCTCGATGACCGCCGTGCCACCGCTCTCACACGCGAGCGCCAGCGGCGTGACCCCGAGTCGATTGGCCGCATCGACGGTTGCGTCCGCGCGAAGCAACAGAGTGGTCGTCTCGAGATCGCCGTGATGCGCGGCCCAGTGGAGGGCCGTCGTGCCGTCGGCGTCGCCGCTGTTGACGTCGACGCGCTCGGCGATCAGCGCCGAGACACGTGTGGCGTCGCCGTTCCGCACCGCGTCGATCAAGGGGATATCGCGTTCGGCAGCCCCGAGGCATAGGACCGCAAGCGCGGCGACGAATAACGAGCGTCTCGAGCCGCTCACTTACACATCCGTCAATGCGGTCAGCCTGCCGGTGCTGTCACCGAACTGGTCCCCCGGCAGACCCGCTTTGTCGAGCATGCTGATGAGCAGGTTCGTCATCGGCGTGTCCTTCGGGTACCGCAGATGTCGCCCACCGCGCCATCCGGTCCCCTTGCCGCCGACGACCGCCACGGGAAGGTCGTAGTGCAAGTGGTCGTTGCTGTCACCGAGCCCACCCGCGTACAGCACGAGCGAGCGGTCGAGCAGCGTCCCGTCGCCGTCGGGCGTCGTCTGGAGCTGATGGAGGAAGTGGGTGAACAGCTCGACGTGGTGCGTGTTGATCTTCGTCAGCTTCGCGAGCTTCTCCGGGTCGTTGCGGTGATGCGACAGCCCGTGGTGCGGGTCGGGCACGCCGATCTGCGGGTAGGGCCTACCGCCCAGCTCGCGGCCGACCATGAACGTGAAGACCCGCGTGAGGTCGGCCTGAAACGCCAGCGCCAGCAGGTCGTACATCAGCGTGACGTGCTCCTCGTACGAGTCGGGAATTCCTGCGGGACGCGCCAGGTTCTCCGGCAGCGCCGAATCGGCGCCCTGTGCCTCGGACAGCTGGATGCGCTGCTCGATGGCACGCACCGCATCGAGATACTGATCCACACGCCGGCGATCGGCCGCGCCGAGATCTCGTTCCAGATGTGCCAGGTCGTCCGTGACCGAATCGAGGATGCTGCGGTCCTTGCGCATCTCAGCGAGTCGTTGCTCGCGCGTCCCGCCGTCGCCAAAGAGGCGCTCGAACACCACCCGCGGGTTGTTCTCGTTCGGCAACGGTGTCGTCGGTGTCCGCCACGAGACCGTGTTCATGTAGGCGCAGCTGTAGCCGTTCTCGCAGTTGCCGACGAGAAAGTCGAGGTCGATCGCCAGCTCGAGCGAGGGGAGCGGCGTGTCCGCGCCAAGGTGCGCGGCCGCGAGCTGGTCCGCGGTGACGCCGGCCTGTACGTCCGCGCCCTCCGTGTGTTTCGGGTGCACCCCGTTCAGCCAGACCGCCGTAGCGCGCGAGTGCTCGCCGTTCCCGTCGCCAAGCGGTTCGGCCTGCCCGTGCGCGAGCCGCGTCAACACCACCGTCTGATCCTTGTAGGGCGCGAGCGGGCTCAGCGTCGGCGAGAGCTCGAGGGGCCCTTCGCTCTTCGGCGTCCACGACTGCATCACCGCGCCGTTCGGCAGGTAGATGAAACCGAGGCGCTTGACCGGCTTGGCCGCCGTCGCCGCCAGCGCAGTCAACGCGGGCACCATCGCGTCGAGCAGCGGCAACGCCACCGTCGCGCCCACGCCGCGCAGGAAGGTACGGCGCGGTAGCGAGAGTTTCTTGATCATCATGATGGCGATCTCCGCATCTGGAAGGGTGCGCTCCGGACGATGCCCAGGATGAGCGATGAAAATCGGTGGTCGGCCTGACCGGCCTCGCGCGTGATGGCGCGGATCGCCGGTGCGTCGAAGTGCTCCACGCCCCGACCGAGCGCATACGTCATCAGCTTCTCGGTCAGGGTCGTCACAAAGAGGTGCGGCCGCTGCATGAGCGCGGCCCGCAGTCCGGCGGCGCCCTCGAACGCGGTGCCGTCGGGTAGCGCGCCCGAGGCGTCTATGGCCGCGTTGGCCTCGTTACGGGTCCGGTACCGACCCACCGCGTCGAACTGCTCGAGCGCGAAGCCGGGCGGATCCATCAACTTGTGGCAGCTCGCGCAGACCGGATTGGCGCGATGCTGCTCCATCGCCTCACGCATCGACAGCGCGCGGCCGTCGTTGGTCTCCTCCAACGCCGGGACGTCGGGTGGCGGCAGCGGCGGCGGTGTTCCGAGCAGGTTTTCGAGCACCCACTTCCCGCGCAGCACCGGCGACGTTCGCGTCGGATACGCCGTCGCCGACAGGATGCTCCCGTGCCCGAGCAATCCTCGCCGGGCGTCGTCGTCGAGCGTCACGCGGCGGAAATGGCTCCCGTAGACGTTCGGCATCCCGTAGTGCCTGGCCAGCCGCTCGTTGACAAAGGTGTAGTCGGCCGTCAGCAGCTCCAGAACGCTGCGATCCTCGCGCATGACGCTCGTGACGAACAGTTCGGTCTCGTGCCGCATCGCGCGCCGTAGCGCTTCACCGAAATCGGGAAACAGGTTCTCGTCCGGCGCGAGCGCGGGCACGTTGCGCAGATACAACCATTGGCCGGCGAAGTTCTCGACCAGCGCCGCGGCGCGGTCGTCCGCCAGCATGCGGCGCACCTCGGCCTCGAGCACCGCGGGTTCGTGAAGCCGCCCGGCCACCGCCACATCGAGCAGCGCGTCGTCGGGGATGCTGGACCAGAGGAAGAAGGACAGGCGCGATGCGAGCTCGAGGTCGCTCAACCGGTAGTTGGTGCCCGGCTCCACGCCCGCGGGGTCGCGCACGACACGGAAGAGAAACTCCGGGCTGGCGAGCAGCCGCCTGAGCGCCAGTTCGATCCCCGCCTCGAAGCCGCCGTCGTTCCGGCCGGCGTCGTAGAAGCCAAGCAGGACGTCGAGGTCGCGCGACGTGATCGGCCGCCGATACGCGCGCCGGGCCAGCGTCGACAGGATGTCTCGCACGCACGACAGCTCTGCTTCGCCATCGGCGCTCAGCGGCCGGCAGGTGAAGATGCGCTCTCGGCTCGGCGTTGCCTCGACGGGCGGTGCCCCACTTGCCTCGTATGGCCCCGTGATATCGACGCTCTTGAGATACGGCTGGTAACGGGTGTCGCCTCCGGTGGTGTTCGTATACGGCCGCAGATACGGCTGCCGGAGTGTCTCCGGATATGCCGAGGTCTTCTTCCTGAAGGCGGCGCGTAGTGTCCGCGGACCGGCCCGCACCGGCACACGGACGACCCAGTCATCGTCGGCGTGCGACTGGCGTTCGCGCCACTCGCGATACTCCGGGCTACGTCGACCGGCGTTCGCCGGTGGAGGCTCACCGACCGTGAACGTGTCGAGGTGGTCGCCGTCGAGGCTGACGTCGAGATCGTGCGGGACCTCGAACGCGGCCAGCGCGTCCAGCGTGTCGCGGCCGAGACGCAGGCGGATCACATACTCGGCGTCGAGCGGAAAGTTGTATGGAATCGCGATGCCGCCGCGACTGCCGAACGGCAGGCCGTCGATCCGGTCGTCCTGCGTGTAGTCGGCCGAGAGGTGATAGGTCATCGCGGTCGGCGGCAACTCGGGATTACCAACCGCCAGGCGGCTGACCTTCTTGGCCGCCGACAGATACCGCTCGAGGAGCGTCGGCGAGATGCCGAGCACGCCGGCGATGTTGTCGAAGCCGTAGCTGCCGTCATCGGCCGGGAGCAGCTCGGCGACGTCAACGTCGAGGGCCAACAGGTCACGGACGACGTTGTGGTATTCGGCGCGGTTCAGCCGGTGGAACGCCTCGGTCCGGCCCGGGTTGGGATCCGCCGCGCTCGCGCGGTCCAGCTCGGTCTCCAGCCAGGTCGCGAAGCCGTCGTATGTCGCGTCGTCTGGACGGGGCCGGCGTGCCGGGGGCATGGCCCCCGCGCGCAGTTTCCGGACCACCTTCTCCCAGACCTCGGCGTCGGCAGCCACGTTCGTCACGTCGAGGGCGTCGAGTGTCAGACCGGCGGTCTGAAGCCGCTCGTTGTGGCACGTGACGCAATACTGGTCGAGAAGGGCACGTTGCGACGTGGCGGCGGCAGTCTCGGCCGTCGACTGACCGGCAGATGGCGCAGCGTGCAGGCCGACGGAGGCCGCTGAACCGGCGCTCAACCCCACCGCGACGAGGACCAGCAGCATTTTCAGCATCAGGATCGAGCTGTGCGTTGCCACCGTACACGGAGACAAAACGGCACTTTAGTGTGTGGCAATGAGCTGATAGCTGTCAACGCTCGGCGCGGGGTTGCCACTCGGCGAGACGAGTGGGACTCCCTGACGTCGCTCAAACGCTCCTCGAGCGTGGGGAGACTACACTGCGGGACTAGAGTTCGGGCCGCTGCCAGGGCTCTCGTGTGAGCAGCTCGCCGCTGCCGGGAGCGCCGAGGACCTCCCCGTCGCGGTAGACGAGCTCGCCCCGCCGGATCGTCATCGTCGGCCACCCGGTCACCTCGCGCCCTGCGTGCACCGAATACCCGCTGCGGGACAGCATGTCCTCGTCGCGTATCTCCCGCGACTCCTCCGGATCCCACAGCACGAGGTCGGCATCCGACCCAACGGCGATCGTGCCCTTTCGCGGATAGAGCCCGAACAGCTTCGCCGCGTTGGTCGAGGTGACCGCAACAAAGCGCTCCAGCGTGATGCGGCCGGTCCGCACGCCGTCGGCGTAGATCATCGGCAGCATCACCTGCAGGTTGCTCATCCCGGCTCGATGCGTCGCCACGGTCTGCGCGGGGTCGAGCTTCTGCTCACGTGTGTAGGCGACGTGATCCGAGGCGACGACGTGGATCGACCCGCGCGCAATCCCCTGCCAGAGCGCGTCCTGATCGCGCTGCGACCGCAGCGGCGGCTGACCGATGTAGAGGCCCGCGGTCGGTCCCTCGAAACGCTCGCGCGTCAGGTGGAGATAGATGGGCCGCGTCTCGACGTAGACCGGCAGACCGCGACGCCGCGCAGTCTCCGTCACGCGGAGCGCCTCCCGCGATGAGAGATGCACGATGTAGAGGGGCACCCCTGTCGCCTCAGCCATCGCGACGGCACGGTGAATCGCGGCCACCTCGGCTGCAACCGGCCGCGCATCAGCGAAGTACTCGAGCCCGCCGCGCCCCTCGTCGACAAACCGATCGGCGGTTGCGGCGACGATGCCCGCGTCCTCGCAGTGCATCATCAGCAGGACGCCGGCCTCCTCTGCCGCGCGCATCGTCTCGAGAAACCCCGGGACCTGCCGATCGAACGACGGCCGCACCATGAACACTTTGATGGTTGGCTGACCCGCCTCGGCCAGCGCGTCGAGGGTCTCAGCCGTCGCCGTGCTCGGATCCGAGACGATCGGGTGGTAGATGACATCGGCAATCGTTTCGGCGCGAATGGCCGCCACCGCCCGGTTCAGCGTTGCCACCGGGGCCTCGCCGTCACGCACGCCGCCGAAGTTGGAGATGGTGGTGATCCCGCCGGCGAGCGCCGCGGCCGAGCCGCTCGTGTAGTCGTCAACACCGATGCCGCCGAGGTGCACGTGCGGATCGATGCCGCCGGGCAGGATCAGGAGACCGCTAGCGTCGACCTCGACGGTGTTCGGGTCACGGGCCTCGAGCCCCTGGCCAATCGCGCTGATGGCCGACCCGAGCACGCGCACGTCGGCCGCACGCCGACCATCGACAGTGACGACCTCGCCGCCCCGAATGAGCAGCTCGCGGGGCTGTTGCGCGGGTGCGACCATGCCGGCCGCCACAACGCCGATAACGGCGACCGCGCAAGGAAGACATCTCATCGCGTACCCCGGCTCGCGGAGAGTACACCCGATTCCTCGGCGCCGTCGGCGAGGACCGCCGGACCGACCGTGTCGCGCAAGGGGATCTCCTGCAGATACCACGACAGCACGAACCCAATCACCATGACCGGCACCGCCCAGAAGAACACCGCCTGGATGGCCAGCTCGAGTGACGCCTCGATGCCGCCCGAGACCGCCGGCGGGAGCGCGCGAATCGCCGCCGGGCTGTTCAGGAGCTGTGTCACCTCGCCGCTCACGGCGGACAGCGCGTCGGCGGGGATACGCGCCGGGAGCTCCTTCAGCAATCGCGCGTTCATGATGGCGCCGAAGATCGCCACGCCGAATGATCCCCCCAGTGAGCGGAAGAACTGCGCCGACGACGTTGCCACACCGAGATCGCGGTATTCCGCGGCGTTCTGGATCGCGAGCAGCGAGACTTGCATCACCATCCCGACGCCCAATCCGAGCAGCACCATGGCCGTGGAGCTGGCCCACTGGGGCGTCTGGGCCGTCATCAGACTGAGCAGATACATCCCGGCGATCGCGAGGGCGGAACCGACCACCGGAAACACCTTGTAGCGTCCGGTCGCGGTGGTCAAACGACCCGAGCCGACAGACCCCACGACGACGCCGGCGGTGAGCGGCAGGATCAGCAGGCCCGAGCTGGTCGCGGACACGCCGGTCACGACCTGGAGAAACAGCGGCAGAAAGACGATGCCGCCGAACAACGCGAGCCCGATCAGGAAGCCGAGCGCGGAGCTGATCGAGAAGATCGGATTCCGGAACAGACGCAGTGGCAGCAACGGCTCCGCGACACGCCCTTCCCAGACGAGGAAGCCGGCGGTGAGCGCCACGCCCATCCCCGCCAGGCCGACGATGACCGGCGACGCCCAGGGATACTCGGTGCCGCCCCAGACCAGCGCCAGCAAGACGCAGCTGACGCCGCCGATCAAGAGGACGGCCCCTTCGACGTCTATGCGATGGCGCACGTTGGGCACGGGCAGGCGCAGGACGCTGGACGTGACGGCGAACGCGATCGCGCCGACCGGGATGTTGATCAGGAAGACCCACCGCCAGGTCGTCGTGTCAACGATGAAGCCGCCAATGAGCGGCCCGATGACGCTGGCAAAGGCCCAGACTCCCGCGAGGTACCCGATGTAGCGTCCGCGCTGGCGCGGCGAGACGATGTCGCCGACGACCGCGAAGGTCAACGCCATCACGCCGCCGGCGCCGACGCCCTGCACCCCGCGGAAGAGGATGAGCTGGAACATCCCCTGTGCGACGCCGGCGAGCAGCGACCCCAGGAGGAAGATCAGAATGGCGGCCTGAAATGTGAGCCGCCGTCCGTAAATGTCGCTCAGCTTCCCGTAGAGCGGTGTGCACACCGTCGAGCTCAGCAGATACGCGGTGACGACCCAGGAGTAGTAGTCGAGGCCCCCGAGCTTCCCCACGATCGTCGGGAGCGCCGTCGCCACGATTGTCTGGTCGAGCGCGGCCAGGAACAGCCCGGTCATCAGACCGCTGAAGATAATGAGGATTTGACGATGCGTGAACGGGACGGACGGGGATTGTGTCGTCACGAGAGGCGTGGCGGCGGATGATGACGGCAGGTGTGAACGGTTTTTGAGCTCGAGACCTGGAGCCGTACGCGAGCGAGGCCGGAGTGTGGGGGCGCCACGTCGGCCCCCAACCTCCGGCCCCCAGTCACCTTCGCGTCCTAGTTCGCCAACTCGACCGACACGATCGCGAGCTGGTTGTCCCACAGCATGAGCATTGTGCCGCCCTGCTGGGTGACGTCCTGGAATCCGATGACGAGCTGATCCGCCGAGAACTCGACGGTCATCGCTTGCATCGTCGTCCGCATCACGTCCTTCTCGGGCGTGTAGCCGTACGCGCCCCAGAGCGCGTTGGGGTTGTCCTCGCGAAAGTCGTCCTTGACGCCCCACGTCGTGAAGATCAACTCCCAGGCCGTCGGGTTGGAGAGGTCGGCGAACATGGTGTATTCGCCGGCGGGCAGCCGCTGCCCCCCGATCATCAGGTCGGCCTCGGTCGTGAACGTCGTCGTCTGATCGGCGCCGACGCGCCAGATCGGTGCCCCGAGGAGGAGCCCCTGGCCGAACTCGTCGCCCGATCCGAAGATGCCCTGGCGCCCTCTGAGAATCGGGCGGCCGTAGTGGATGTCGATCCACTTACCACCTTCGTACTGCCCGTCGGCGTTGAAGCTGCCGCCCAGCTGTGTCGCGGTGTGGCCGCGGGTACTGGGTGGCCGGTTCTGCGCCTCGACCACACTGGTCAGCAGCACGATGGCCGCCACGACGCCACCGATCTTCGGCACGCGCATGCTCCCTCCGATAGTTGAGTAACGTCTCCGCTACATCCCGAGCATGAGGTTGCCGACGTGCACGTCCAGCAGGTGCGTCACACGCAGCCCGGTGATTCCATCCGTGTCGACCTCGGATCGAGGGAGGGTCGCCACTTCGGTGTCGTTCACCAGGAAGCGCACCTGCGAGCTCCCGACCTCGACCGCCAGCTTGTTATTCGACCGTCCGTCGCCGTCGAGATCGTTAATCGCCGGGACGGCGGTCCAGTCGACGACAATCGGCGTGTCGCTACCCATCCGCTTCTTAATCATGCACATGCCACCCTGACGGATGACGAAATACGAGTACTGCTGGTTGGGGCCATCCAGGTCGGATCCGCCCCAGAACAACCCGTAGGCGTTGGGATGACCCGACGGCTCGGTCTGGATGAAGGACGCGCTAATGGTGAAATTCCCCTTCGCCATGCTGTTCGGCTGCCAGAAGATGGCGCCGCCGCGCCCGCCCGTCGTCGCGTGGACGCCGTCGCCCATCGTCCTGAAATGAAGCACGCTATCCACGTCCGTACCGCCATCGAGCCTCGTCTCCCAGCCGGACGCCTCGTTGCCGCCCGTCTGGGCCTGGGCCACGAGTGGAACCGCCAACGCCGCCACGACCATCGCAATCAGTAGCTTCCGCATGACTCTCCCCCTTGTGTGTTGGAACGGTGCGGCCGACCCATCAGCATGGATCGAACCCGCTCATCGGATCAACGGCGCCGGCTTGGTCTCCATTAGCCGGGCATAGAAGTCGTTCCCCAGATGGTCGATGACGATGAACGCTGGAAAATCCTCGACCTCGATCTTCCAGACCGCCTCCATCCCCAGCTCCGGGTACTCGAGGACGTCGACCTTCCTGATGCTGTGGTCGGCCAGGCGCGCCGCCGGGCCGCCGATCGAGCCGAGATAGAAGCCGCCGTGGCGCCCGCATGCCTCGGCCACCGCGCGCGAGCGGTTGCCCTTGGCGAGCATGACCAGGCTGCCGCCATGGGACTGAAACAGATCGACATACGAGTCCATGCGACCCGCCGTCGTCGGCCCGAACGATCCGGACGGGCGCCCCTCTGGCTTTTTGGCGGGGCCGGCGTAGTAGACCATGTGGTCCTTGAGGTACTGGGGGAGACCCTCGCCCGCGTCGAGCCGCTCCTTGAGCTTGGCGTGCGCGATGTCGCGCGCCACGACCATCGGCCCGGTCAGCGACAGTCGCGTCGCGATTGGATACCGGGCCAGCTCGGCGAGAATCTCCGGCATCGGGCGGTTGAGATCGACCCGCACCACGTCGCCCGGCAGCTCGTCGTCCGTCACGTCGGGCAGATACCGTGCGGGGTTCTCCTCGAGCTGCTCGAGAAACACACCCTCGCGTGTGATCTTCGCCAGCGCCTGCCGGTCGGCCGAGCACGAGACCCCAAGCCCGACCGGGCACGATGCCCCGTGCCGCGGCAACCGGATGACCCGAACGTCGTGCGCGAAGTACTTGCCACCGAACTGCGCGCCGACGCCGATCTGTTGCGCGATCTCGAACACCTGCCGCTCCATGTCCAGGTCGCGAAACGCCCGTCCATGCTCGTTGCCGCTGGTCGGCAACCGGTCGAGGTACTTCGTGCTCGCCAGCTTCATCGTCTTCAGCGTGAACTCGGCCGAGGTGCCGCCGATGACGAGCGCGAGGTGATACGGCGGACACGCCGAGGTGCCGATCGTCTTGAGCTGCGCCTCGATGAAGGTCGCGAGCGACGTCGGGTTCAGCAGCGCCTTTGTCTCCTGATACAGGAAGCTCTTGTTCGCCGACCCGCCCCCTTTGGCGATGAACAGCAGCTCGTACTCGTCGCCGGGTTCGGCGTAGATCTCGATCTGCGCCGGCAGGTTGGATCCGGTGTTTTGCTCTGTGTACATGTCGAGCGGCGCCATCTGCGAGTATCGGAGATTGCGCTGGTCGTAGGCGTCGAAGATCCCCTGTGACAGCGGCACCGCATCATCGCCGAACGTCAGCACCGCCTCGCCCTTGTGGCCCATCACGATGGCCGTGCCGGTATCCTGGCAGCCGGGGAGCACGCGACCCGAAGCGATGTTGGCGTTGCGGAGCAGCTCGAGCGCCACGAACTTGTCGTTCTGCGAGGCGTCCGGGTCGTCGAGAATCCCGCGGAGCTGGGCGAGATGGCCCGGCCGGAGAAGGTGGGCGAGGTCGTCGAATGCGACCCGCGCCAGCTCTCGCAATATCTCGGGCGCGACCTTGAGCATCGCGCGGCCGTCCACCGTCACGACGGAGACCCCGTCCGACGTCAGCTGCCGATACGGCGTGTCGTCCGGGCCGAGCTCGAAGATGGGCTGGTAGTGAAAGTCGGCCATCGGGTGATTGTAACTAGTGTCCCGCGTGCGCCTGCCGGAACTTCCTCAGCAGCTCGTACAGCACGACCCCGCCGGCCGTTGCGACGTTGAGCGAGTGCTTGACCCCGCGCATCGGCACCCGCACGTGGGTGTCGCAATGGTCGAGGATCGGGTCCTCGAGCCCGTCGACCTCGTGGCCGAAGATGACGGAGACCGGGAATCGCGGCTGCCAATCGAACAGATCGACGGCATGCAGGCTCGTTTCGACCGCGGCGATCTCTCGCCCCGCGACCCGCGCCGCCTGGACGGCCGCGAGGGTGTCGTCGCAGCGCTGCCACCGCACGTGCTCCTCCGAGCCGAGTGCCGTCTTCGCGATCTCGCGATGCGGCGGATGTCCAGTGATGCCGGCGAGTAGAAGCCGGTCGGCGCCAACTGCGTCCGCCGTCCGGAAGAACGCACCGACGTTGTACAGACTACGGACGTTGTGCAAGACGACCTGCACCGGGAGCGCGCCGAGTCCTTCATAGGCGGCGGCCAGTGCCGTGGCAACGAACGGCATCCGGTCTGTGGGTGCCTCCGGTCTCGAGCCGCGGCCTTCGATCCTCACTTGGCGACGTTGACCGTCTGAAGCTCGGTGAATCCAAGCAGTCCCCACGGCCCGTTCTCGACACCGATTCCCGACCACTTCGCGCCACCGAACGGTGCATGGGGCAACACGTTGAGATGCTGGTTGACCCAGGCAGTCCCGCACTCGAGCCCGTGGGCCACTTCCGTCGCGCGCGCGACATCCGACGACCAGACGGACCCGCTCAGGCCGAAATGGGTCGCGTTGGCCCGCGCGACCGCGTCGTCCAGGTCCGTGTAGGGAATGACCGGGAGCGCCGGACCGAACTGCTCCTCGTCGACGAGCCGCGTGCCGTCGGCCACGTCACCGACGATTGTCGGCGCGTAGAAATACCCGCGGTCACCGACGCGCTCGCCGCCTGCGACGACGCGCGCGCCGTTCCGCTTCGCGTCTTCCACCAGCTCGGTGACCCGCTCGAGCTGCGGTGCGTTGTTGAGCGGACCGATCTGGCTCGCGTCGTCGAAGCCGTCACCGACGCGCGCCCCGGCTGCCGCCGCGCCGAGATGCTCGAGGAACGCGGCGTACTGGTCTTCGTGCACATACACCCGCTTGATTGCGCTGCACACCTGGCCGCAGTTCTCGAAGGCGCCCCAGAACAGCTTCTTGGCCACCGCCGCGGGATCGACGTCGGGCAGCACCACCGCGGGATCGTTGCCACCGAGCTCCAGCGTGACCCGCTTGAGATCGGGCGCCGCGGCCGCCGCGACGAGCTTCCCGGTCGCCACCGACCCGGTGAACGAGATCTTTCGGACCGCGGGGTGCGTGGTCATCCACGCGCCGAGCTCGTCGCTGCCGGACACGACGTTGAGCACGCCCGACGGCAGGACCGCCCGGAGAATCTCGCCGAGCTTCAACGTCGCGAGCGGCGTGAAGGGTGACGGCTTCAGCACCATCGTGTTGCCGGCGCGCAACGCCGGTGCGATCTTCCACACCGCCAGCGACACCGGATAGTTCCACGGCGTGATGGCCGCCACCACGCCGTGCGGGCGGCGGCGAACCTCGACACGGACGCGGTCGTTGTCCAGCGCCACCTCGACCGGCAGCTCGAGCGTGGCGGTGTACTCGAACCATTTGGCCGCGCCTTTGAGCTCGGCCTCCGCCTTGGCCAGCGGCTTCCCCTGCTCACGGGTCAGTATCGGCGCCAGCTCACCGATATGCGCCCGCACCGCGCCGGCGCAGGCGTTCAGCACCTCGCGACGGGAGCCCTCGGCGGCGGGGTCGCGCCAAGCGCCGTACGCCTCGGCGGCTGCGGCCATGGCCGTGTCCAGCTGGGACCGTGTGCACTCCGGTGCCTGGTCGAACACCTCGCCGGTCGACGGATTAATGACGCCGAACGACCGTTCGGCCGCCGCGGCAGCGCCGGCGATGGTCATCGAGTGCGTATCCGTATTCAGGGCTATCGACATCGGTCGCTCCCAACTGCTCGAGTGGGGGATCAGAGTATAAGAGATCGTCAGGGAGGTGATTCGGCGCCATGAACGTCTATGCGGTCATCATCCTCGTAGCCCTCGTTGGCGAGTATGTGCTCGGGACCGTGTCCGCCGCGCTGAGCCTGCGCGCGCTCAGCTCGACGTTGCCGGCCGAGTTCGCCGGCGTGTTCGATGGCGACCGCTATGCGCGGTCGCAGGACTACACGCGGGTCCGTACCCGCTTCGGGCTGCTGCGGGGCACGATCGAGCTCGCGGTGCTCCTTGTGTGGTGGCAGGCCGGCGGATTCGAGTGGTTCGATCAGATCGTGCGCGGCCTGGGCTTCGGGTCGATCGTCACCGGTCTGGTCTACATCGCGGGGCTCGGAGCCGCCTCTGTGGTCCTGGGCCTCCCGTTTCGGATCTACTCGACGTTCGTCATCGAGGAACGGTACGGATTCAACCGCACGACGCCGGCCACGTTCGTGGCCGATCTCCTCAAGGGCCTGCTGCTCGCGCTGGTGCTCGGCGGCGCGCTGCTCACCGTCGTGCTGGCCTTCTTCGAGTGGGCCGGGCCGCTGGCCTGGCTCTGGTGTTGGCTGGTGGCGTCGGCCGTCATGCTCGTCGTGCAGTTCCTGGCGCCGACCTGGATCATGCCGCTCTTCAACACCTTCACGCCGCTCCACGGCGGCGAGCTGCATGGGGCCATCCTGCGTTACGCCGAGTCCGTGCGGTTTCCGTTGCAGGGTGTCTTCGTCGTCGATGGTTCACGACGGTCGTCCAAGGCCAACGCCTTCTTCACCGGGTTCGGCCGGCACAAGCGGATCGGCCTCTTCGACACCCTCGTGGAGCACTACAGCGTCCCGGAGCTGGTCGCGGTCGTCGCCCACGAGGTCGGGCACTACAAGAAGCAACACATCTGGAAAGCGACGGTGCTCGCCGTCGCCCATCTGGGCGTGACGCTCTGGGTGCTCTCGCTGTTCCTCGAACGCGACGGGCTGTTCGCAGCGTTCTATCTGACCGAGCCCTCGGTCTATGCGGGGCTCGTGTTCTTCGGGCTGCTCTTCGCCCCGATCGAGCTGGTGCTCTCGGTGCTCGTCAACGTCTTCTCGCGGAAGAACGAGTTCGAGGCCGACGCGTTCGCGGCCCGCACGACCGGCGACGGCGAGCCACTGATCAGGGCGCTCAAGAAACTGTCAGCCGACAACCTGTCGAATCTGACGCCGCACCCGTTCGACGTCTTTCTGCATCACTCGCACCCGACCGTGCTCCGCCGGATCGAGGCATTGCGGGACGCAGCAGGAGGCTACCCGTGAGAGGCGGGGATTGAGGATGACCGCAAGACAAGGGGGGAGGAAGCGGTGCGGTGCTGGCCGCCTGGTGCCGCTCTGGCTCCGCGACTCCCGTCGTCGTGTGCTAGAGGCGGGTCGCTACTCGGACGGGCGCTGCGCCTCGCGCACCGCCCGAAACTCGCTGGTCTCGCTCCACCCGGGCCAATCGTCGCCGCCAGCCAGCCGGGCACCCATCTGATACATGAAGGTCAGATCCGCGAGCGCGCCCGACAGATCCCAGTCCGGCTTCACCTCGTCCGAGACCTTGTGGTAGTCGTTGGCCGTGTACTCCTCACGTTTCTCGAGCCCGTACCCGGGCGGCTTGTCGAGGTACTCGACGCCGGGATCAGCGTAGAACGCCGGGATGCCGACCTTGGCGAAGGAGAAGTGGTCGGACCGATAGTAAAAGCCCTTCTCAGGCTCCGGATCCGGCGCCAGGGTGCGCCCGAGCTGGCCGGCGACCTCGGCGGCGACGTCGTCTAGCGCCGACTGCCCCATCCCGACGATGGTAAGTTCCCGAGTGCGACCCCACTGATTGAGGACGTCCATGTTCAGCGCGGCGACCGTCTGCGCGGCCGGGTAGACAGGGTTCTCGCCATAGTGTTTCGAACCGAGGAGTCCCTGCTCCTCGGCTGTAACCGCGAGGAACACGACCGAGCGCCGCGGCGGCTCCGGAGCCTGGCTGAATGCTCGCGCCAGCTCCAGGAGCCCGGCCGTGCCGGTGGCGTTGTCCGCCGCGCCGTTGAAGATCTGGTCGCCGTCGAGGCTCTCGTCACGCCCAAGGTGGTCCCAGTGCGCGACGTACATGACGATCTCATCGGGCGCGGCGCTTCCCTCGATCTTTGCGAGAAAGTTCTTCGAGTCGATGCGGCGCAGGTCGTTGCGGATGCGTGTCGTCCCGGTCACGCCAAGCGCGATCGGCTCGAAGCCGCGCTCGGCCGCTTGCTGCTTCGCCTGCTCGAAGTCGAGCCCAGCCATCTCGAAGAGCGTGACGGCGGTCGCCCGTTTGACCCAGCCTTCAATCGTGGCCCGGCTCAGATTGTCGTCCGCGGCGACGAGGTCGAATGACTCGCCGTAGGGCGCGCTGCCGACCACTTCCCACGGATACCCGGCTGGTCCGTCCTCGTGGATGACGAGCGATCCGGCCGCGCCCATCTCGGCGGCGATCTCGTGCTTGTAGGTCCACCGCCCGTAGTACGTCATTGCCGAACCGCCAAACACGTCGTCGAGCGGCGGGTCGTTGACCAGGAACAGCAAGATCTTGCCGGAGACGTCGGTCCCGCCGAAGTCGTTCCAGTCGTATTCGGGCGCGACGGCACCGTAGCCAACGAAGATGAACTCGGCGTCCGTCACCTCGACCTCGCCGACGACGTGTTTCGTCGCCGAGACATAGTCGGTCCCGGGCTCGAGCGTGCGCGTCGCGCTGCCACTCGAGACGACGAGACCGTCTCCCGGCAGCGGCGTGATCCCGACGAGCGGCACCTCTTGCACCCACGTGCCGTTGGGGTTTCCCGGGGCCAGGCCGAGCGCGGAGAACTGCTCGGTCAAGAAGGCGAGGGTCTTCTCCTCGCCGGCCGAGCCGGGCGCGCGTCCTTCGAAGTCGTCGGAGGCGAGCGTTTCGGTCGTGGCCAGAAGCGTCTCGGCGCTGATCCCGGCCGCGATCTCTGCGGGGGCCGACGCGCCGTCCATCGACGGAGAGGCCTCCTCAGCACCGCCTCCGCACCCGATAGCAACAGAGAGCGCCATCGCGAAGAGCACTCGACTCGTCACAGTCTCCTCCGTCACGGTATCTGCCGCAGGCCTAAAGGCCTGCGCTACGCCGGTACGGGATCAGCTCGCGGCCCGTTCCGCGACCTCCGTCTCCGGCCCACGCCCCACCTGCCACAGCATGAAGCTGACCTCATCGACCATCTGGTCGATCTGCTGGCTGACCGGTTGACCGCCGGAGTGACCGGCGTCGGTGTGATAGCGCAGCAGGATTGGGTTGTCCGACCCGTTCTTGGCCTGCATCAGCGCCGTCATCTTGCGTGCGTGCAGCGGCGCCACGCGCGTGTCGCCGTCGCCCGAGAGATACAGCGTCGCCGGATACGATCCGCCGTCGATCACGTTGTGGTAGGGCGAGTAGGCATGGATGTAGCGGAACTGCTCGGGGTCGTCGCTCGACCCGTACTCCGGCACCCAGAAGCTGGCGACGAGGAACTTGTGATAACGCACCATGTCGAGCAGGGGATAGGTACAGACGACGGCGCCGAACTGATCCGGCCGCTGGTTCGAGACGGCGCCGACCAGGAGACCGCCATTGCTGCCACCGCGGATCGCGAGGCGTGCCGGCGACGTGTAGCCCTCCGCGACCAGATGCTCAGCCGCCCCAATGAAATCGTCGAACACATTCTGCTTGTGCTCGAGCATGCCCGCCTGATGCCACTCCTCCCCGAACTCCCCGCCGCCACGCATATTGGCCATCGCAAAGACGCCCCCGGCCTCGAGCCACGTCACCGCCAGCGGGGAGAACCCGGGCGTACGGCTGAGGTTGAACCCCCCGTAGCCGGTCAGCAGGGTCGGGTTGGTGCCGTCGCGCGGGGTATCCGGGGCTCGAACGACGAACATTGGCACCCGCGTGCCGTCCGCCGACCGGTACCAAAGCTGGTCGACGGTGTACGCCGACGCGTCGACCGGCGCGTCGAGACTTGCCCAGACGGACTGCTCGCCGGTCTCGATGTCATACCGATAGATCGTGCTCGGCACGTGAAAGGATTCGAAGGTGAAAAACGCCTCCGAGCTCTTCCACCGGCCGGTCCCACCGCCCACCGACCCGATCGTGTCGAAGCCGATGTCCCGCACGTGCGCGCCGTCCAGCTCGTGAATGGCGACGCGCGGCTGGACGTCCTGGAGATAGGAGACCGCCAACTTGCCACCGCGTCCGCGCGCGTCTTGAACAACGACGTCTTCCCGCTCGGCGATGACCTCCCGCCAGTGCTCGACCGTCGGCTTCGCCGGATCGGCCAG
This sequence comes from Vicinamibacterales bacterium, assembly GCA_965197395.1. GTDB lineage: Bacteria > Acidobacteriota > Vicinamibacteria > Vicinamibacterales > UBA8438 > CAZYFH01. Next base: position 1,579,288 of record OZ240205.1, read on the forward strand.
GACGACCCGCTTGTTGGGCGCGTCGAGGTTGGTCGTGATCACGAGCCGGTCGCCGGCAAACTCTGCCCACGACTCCGACACGCCGTCGGCGACCGCCGTCACGAACGGCGTGTCGCGCTCGAGGTCCTTGACGTGAATCTCGGTCGGCCCGGACGACCCTTCAATGATGTGGACGAGCAACCACCGGCCGTCGTCCGAGAGCCGCGTGACCGGGATGTGGTGGCGCTCGTAGCCCTCGCCGAACACGGCGCGGTCATCTGCCGGCGTCGACCCGAGTGCGTGATACATGACGCGCGGCGTCACGTCGCCGTATCGCTCGTAGTAGAAGCCGCGCTTGTCCGGGGTGAGGCTCACGTTCCCGTATCGCGCCGCCGGGAGCACGTCGGCCAGATCCTCGCCGGTGTCGACGTCACGAATCCGGACTGAGACTTCGTCGACGCCGCCGTCACGCACGGCGTACGCGACCAGCGTCCCGTCCTTCGACAGCTCGAGCAGCTCGACGCTGACCGTATGGTCCGCGCTCATCGGATGCGGGTCGATCAGCACGCGCTCGTGGCCGTCGGCCCCCTCACGGACGTAGATCACATCGAGGTCTTGGTCGGCGCGCCGCTTCCGGTAGAAGTAGCGGCCGCCGCGCTCGTAGGGGAGCCCGATCGTGTTACGCTCCAACACCGTGCCGGCGATCGCGCGGAGCGCGTCGCGACCCGGAAGCTGGTACAACACGGCATCGGTGTGCGCGTTCTGCTCGTCGATCCACGCGCGGGTTGCCGGCGCCTCCTGGTCTTCGAGCCAGCGGTAGGGGTCGGCGACCTGTACCCCGTGAAGCGTGTCGACGACGTCCTGCGCCTCGGTGGGCGGCGGCGATGGCACGGTGACTCCAGGCTCCTCTCCGGCACAGCTGACGAGCAGCGCCACGCCGACGAGCGCAACGGTTCGAGCATGAATGAACATGAGGCTTCTCCGACCACGTTGGTTCGAAGACCACAGCGTAGCGCATTTCTCGGCCCGCCAGCGCCCTCAGCAGGCCAGCCGTCGCGGCGTGATTGGGACGTGGCTGAGTTGCGTACATCCCGTAAGAAACCGTTTGCCTTTGGCGAGACGAAGCCGCACAGCTCAGAAAGCAGCACGCCGCGCCCCGAGGCGAGCCGGTTTCTGGAGGGCTGTACGCAGCTCAGCCACGGAGGCGCTCGAGCGCGTTTGGGTTAGACTGGCCCACGATCGAGGCGCAGGTCGAGGAAAACGTGGAGCGGCAACCATGAACACCTACACCCGTCGTCAGTGGTTGAGCACCGTCGGGGCGGCGGCACTCCTGCCCTATCTGCCGCGTACGGCGGCCGCCGCGGCGAAATCGATGCGCGGCGCGTTCATCATCCTGAGCACGCCGTATACCTCGGCCAACGAGGTGGACTACGACGATCTGGCCAACCAGGTGCGGTTTCTCGATCGGTGTGGCGTCGAGGGGCTCGTCTGGCCGCAGAACTCGAGCGAGCAACGCCACCTGTCGAAGGACGAGCGGTTGCGCGGGTTCGATGTGCTGGCAGAGGCCGCGCAGGGCACGCGGCCGGCGCTCGTCTTTGGCGTGCAGGGCGACGACACCGAGGGCATGCTGGCATACGCGCGGTATGCGGAGGCGCTCGCACCGGACGGCATGATCGCCATCCCGCCGACCGAGGCGACGTCACTTGACGACTTCCGCGCGTACTACGCCGCGCTGTGTGGCATCACCGACCGGCCCATCTTCTTCCAGACGAGCGGCGGCGCGCCCGATGTCGTTCCGACTGTCGAGTTCATGGTCGGCATGGCGAAGGAGTTCCCGAACCTCGCCTACGTCAAGGAGGAGCGCGACCCCGTGCACGAGCGGATGCTCGCGCTGGTGCCCCATCGGCCGCAGACCATCAAGGCGATCTTCGGCGCCGCCTTCGGGCGCCAGTGGCTATACGAGATGCGTCTCGGGATGGACGGCGTGATGACCGGCGGGGCGATGTACGCCGACATCTACGCGCGGCTGTGGGAGCTTCACGTCGAGGGCAAGACCGACGGGTTGCGCGACCTGTTCGGTAAGCTGCTTCTGATGCTCAACCTCGATCGATCGATCCCCGGTGTCAGGCTGTATGTGCTGAAGCGGCGCGGGATCTTCACGACCACCAAATCACGTCGCGGCGACTACACATTCTCGACCGATCAGGTCGCCGAGATCGAGTACCGCCTCGACGCCCTCAGGCCGTATTTCCGCGCCTAGCTGTGCTTCAGCATCATCGGCGCGAGGCGCCGGATGAATGCCGGCGGCGGAACCTCCCATCCCAGCGTGTCAACCAGGCGGTCGTAGACGTTGAAGAGAAAGCAGACGTATAGCGCCTCGACGGCGGCTTCATTGGAGATGTTCTGGTTGCGCAAGCCCAAGCGCATACGTGTGGCAGGTTCAGGGGGCCAGGCTTCAGCCTGGTCCGCCTGCCTGCAAGCCTGCGGTCGACACGAACGACCGCCTGGATCACGGTACGCCGGCGACGTCGGCCGCCAGCAAGCCAGTCAACCAGTCGCCGATATCACGCACCTCCTCGAGGCAGACCTGGTGCGCCATCTGGTACTCATGCCAGTCGACGGGGTAACCTGCCCCCACGAGGGTCTCACAGCTGCCGCGACCAAGGGCATGCGGCACGACCGGGTCCTCGGTGCCATGTGCCAGGAAGATCGGCACGGCCCGGCTCGCTGGCGCGGCCTCGGCCGTCAGGGTATCGGGCAGCAGCAGGTAACCGGACAGGCACATGATGCCCGCCAGCGCCTCCGGAGAGCGGAGCCCGGCGAAGAGCGCCATCGCCCCGCCTTGCGAGAAGCCGGCGAGCACGATGCGGTTTGCCGGCACCCCCCGTTCGATCTCCCGCGCCACGAGCTGTCCGATTGACGCAGTCGACTGCCGGATTCGCGTCTCATCCTCCCCGCGACGGTCGAACCCGGTCACGTCGTACCACGCGCGCATGACCATCCCCTGGTTGATCGTCACAGGGATCTGCGGCGCGTTCGGGAAGACGTAGCGGACGCGCAGGCCAAGGGGCAGACCAAGCTGCGGGGGAATCCCGTGGAAGTCGTGCGCGTCGGCCCCCAGCCCGTGCATCCAGATCACGGATGCTGTGGCCGGCCCATCGGGCTCGATCTCGAGCGTTTCCAGCTGCGGGCTCGACGTCAGGGTCATTGGTCCGTCGAAGGCGATCAATGGGTCATCGCGTGGACGACCGTGTTGATCCCGACGGCGTAGGCGTTGATCGAGAACCGGTAGAAGAAGTCGTAGTCTTCCCCTTCGCGCTCCCACCCGTCCGCAATGTCGGTGTTGTGGCTCATCAGCACGAGGAGTCGACCGTCCGGGTCCGCGATGCCCCTGAAGTGCACCTCGTCGCTTCGTGTTCCGCGCTCCGAGGTCGTGGCGCCGCCGCTCCGGCGCCAGTGTTGAATTGACGGGATTTGCGGGATGTGCGTCACCTCGAACATCACCCGGTGGATCGGGTGGTCGAAGGGGATGTCGAAGACCGGATAGTCGCCCAGCGGCAGCGCCTTGCCGATCTCACCCATCCACTGCGCCCATGCGTTGGGCCCCCAGAAGTCGTCGACCCAGAGGAAGCCGCCCTTCAAGAGATAGTCCCTGAGCCGACGTGCCTCGATGTCATTGAGCCAGAGCGTGCCGACATCCGACATGAAGATGAACGGGTAGTTGAAGAGGGCCTCATCGGTCAGTCGCAAGACCACGTGGTCCGGCTCGTCATGTTCATCAAACCCGACGTGCGTCGTCGTCAGCTCCGACAGTCGGATCATCAGGTTCTGGTCGGCCGTCGGGTAATCGGTGTACCAGCCCTGGCCGCCAGGCTCGCGGCGGTCGCTCTGGTAGAGGATGCGGGAGAACGTGAAGTCGCGATGGACCGGCTCGGCAACCGGGAACTTCGGAGGCATGCGATACCAGCCGCCCCGGCCCCACCGGCGCTGCGCCAGGGCCGATGCGCCAACGGCCAGCGCTGCCAGCACGACACACGCGATCAGCTTCTGGCGCACGGCACCGAACCCTCACCGAACCAAACAACGGCCGCCCAGACGGTGCCACTGCGCGCCGAAGGCGCCGCGCACGAGCGTCGAACCGATGCCTACTGTTTCGTCACTGCTCCTCGGACAGCGCCCGGAAATACTCCTCCACCAGCTCGCGGAACTCGGCGGGCATCTCCTCGTTGCCGGCGAGGAAGAGCTCCTCGCTTTCCTCGCTGATCTCGCGTCGGAGGCGATATTCGAATCGCTTCAGCTCCTCCAGGACGAAGGACTGCAGCCGGGCAATCTCCTCGGGATCCTGGTAGTTGCGCAGGTTGTCGAGCGCGCGCATCCGCTCGATGATGTCGCGTAGATCCGCGGCAGCGAAGTCCTCCTGCTCGAGCAGGCGCCTCAGCTCGTCCGCTTCGCCCGCGCGCTCCCGGTACTCCCGCTGCCACTGGCGAATGTCGTCCGGGTCCCACGCGGCCGACCCGGGCCGACGGTCTCCGTATCCGTATCGACCGCCGAACGGCCCACCCCAGGCGTTCCCGTCACCCGGCCGTCCGTCTGCGCCGCCCGGCTGACCGCCCTGACCCTGTTGGCCTTGCTGACCCTGTTGGCCTTCCTGACCCTGCTGGCCTTCCTGACCCTGTTGGCCCTGCTCGCCTTGCTGGCCCTGCTGACCGTCCTGCGATTCCTCGCCCTCTTGCCACATGCGATGGTCGAGCGACTCGAGGCTCCGCATGAGGTCGCGCGTCTGGTCGAGCGCCTGGGCCATCCGATCACCGTCCGTTTTTCCAACGGCCGCCGCGGCCTCGGCGAGCTTCTCGGCGAGCTCGTCGATGTCGCCGCCGATCTCCGATTCGAAGGCGTTGGCCGTCTCGCCCGGGCGACTGCGGATCAGGCCTCGGGAGTAGCGAATCTTCTCCTTGAGCCTGTTGTCTCGAATGCTGCCCGCGGCTTCCTGAAGACGCCGCGATGCGTCCCGCTCGTCACGACGGAACTCCGCCGAGGTTGAATCGATCTGCCGTTCCAGGTCGGCGACCTCGCCTTCCATCTGGTCCTTGCGCTCCATCAGCCGCCGCTGTTGCTCCGCGCGCTCCTGATCGGCCATCCCCGGCAAGCCGCTGACGTCGGAGGCCATTTCCCGCTGCTCGTCGGCGAGCCGGTTGGCCCGACGCAGCTGGTCCTGGATGTCACGCTGCAGCCGGCCGGTCTGTTCGCTTTGCAGCCGCTCCTGCACGTCCCGCAGCCGGTCGAGCGCGGCCCCTGCCTCGGCGAAGCCGAGGTTGTCGCTGTTGGCGGCTGCGCGCCGCATGGCGTCCGCGGCCTCCTGCAGGCGTCGAGCGGCGTCCATCATCTGCGGCGAGTTCTGCTCGCGCGCGAGCCGCTCGAGCCGACGGGCGGCTTCCTCCGCCTCCTCGGCCAAGGCGCGCTGGCCGGCACCGCCACCCTGCGTCGATTGCTGGCCACGGGCTCGGCGCCGCTGGCGCTCTGCCTCACGCTCCTGACGGCGCGCCAACTCACGCAGGCGCTCCATCAGCTCGTCGACGGTGTTGTCGGCCTGCTGCTGCTCGCCGCGTTGCAGCGTCTCGTACTGGTTGCGGAGCTTGTCGAGCTCGAGCTCGAACAAGTCGGCGAGGTCTTCTGCGGCCTGACGCCCACCGCCACCGCCGCCGCCGCCACCGCCGCCCATCGTGACGAGCACTTCCTCGTAGGCTTCTTCCGCGCGCTGCAGGGCCTGTAGCGACCGCTGTTCGTGCGGCAGCGCCGCGTCCGCGTCCTGGCTTTGCAGCTCCTCCTCCGCCGCACGCATCGCGTCGGCCGCCTGCGGCAGGATTTCCGAGATGCGTCTGAACGCCGGATCGGCCGGCATGACTCGGCTGTTCATGCGGCGCAGGAGCGTCTCGACCTGCTCACGCAACCGGCCTTGCGCCAGCGTCAGGAACACGACGTTCTCCTGGAACTCATCGCCGGTGAACGTGTCGCGATCGCGGATCACGTTGAAGGTGGCGGAGATGATCTCGCGCTGCGCTTCGGAGAGCGCACGCGGATCGGCTCCTCCGCCCCCACCGCCACCGCCCCCACCCTGCGACTGCTGCGCGCGGAAGTCCCGGCTGAAGCGGCGAATCTGGATGAAGTACAAGTCGCTCTTGATGTCGGCGTTCCGCTGCGCGAGGTTGCGGTCGGTCGCGCGTGCGTAGTAGGAGAGAAAGTCGCCCGGCTCGAGCTCCAGCTCCTCGAGGAAGAAGGTGTGCCCGGCCGACACCTCTTTCAGCGTGGTGTCGCTCCCGTCGTACAGCGCAACCGATTCCTCGGGGCCGCCGTTGAGTGAGTAGACGAGGTCCAGCGACCGGAGCCCGAAATCGTCGTCGGCGCGCGCCTCGACGAACATCTCCTCGATGGCGCTCGCCGTCGTATCGCGCCCAGGTTTGACGAACATCACCGAGGGCGGCTGGTCCGTCAAGACATCGATCGTGTATTGCGGCGACGCCGTGACGAGCTGCCCGTCGGGCGCCTGCAAGTCGACTCGATAGAAGCCTTCCTGCTCCACGACGAAGCTGGCCGTGAGCGCCCCCTCGGCATCCACCACGAGGGCGGTCCGATGCTCTTCGTCGAACACCAGCTCGCCGCCGGCGGTCCCCATCGTCGGTATGGCGCGCAGGCGAACCTCGGTGCCGCCCAGAACCGCGATGTCGCCGCCGTCTTCGACAAGCCGCGGCTCCAGGCCCGTGTACGCCGGGAACACATACTCGTGCTCGAGCCGTTCGACATAGGGCAGGTCGATCACGTCGAGCGTGAAGGTCGCCGACTCGATGCCGACCGACTCGACGAAGTAGTCGGTTTGCTGCTGGAGATCGAACAGCAGGACCTCAAACATGCCTGCTTCCACCTCGCCCTGCTCGTTCTCGACGGGCAACAACGCCAGCCGCTCGAACGCGCCGTCGGCGCCGGCACGCATGAGGAGGTCGACTTCATCCGACTCGAAGCCGAGCAAGCGCGCGGTGACGGTCTGGTCCGAGCCCTTGGCCACCGTCGCGTCACCGGGCAGCACCTCGATTTGATACGGGCTGGCGGCCGTGACGCTCCCCATCGAGAGCAGCGCCGAGACCCCATGCCGCAGATATGCCGGCCCGAACACGATCAGGAGCATGGCCGCGACACCGGCCGCCACTAGCAGGCTCGACGAGGTCTTGAGCTGCCGCTGCTCGACCCCCCGGCCCATATCGATGTCCCGTATCTTTGCGACCGCGGAATCGATGAGCTCGCGCACCATCTCGGGCGAATGGTCTGGTGTCGCGTCGCGCGGGCCTTTCTTGCTCTCCTCGACCGCGCTCAACACGGCGGCCTGGAGCGACGGCTCGTGCTCTTCGAGATACAGCGCGACGCGCTCGTCAGACACCCGCTGGGAGATGGGTCGCACGAAGAGCCACCAGCCCAGGCCCAGGAGCGCGCCCAAGGTCAAGATCCGAAACGCGATGATCGCTCCCGAGCTGAACCTGAAGAGCTCCAAGCCGTAGGAGGAGATCAGCAACGTGCCGAGCGCAGCGGCGACCAGCACCGCCACGCCGCGCAATGCGACGCGGAGGCGCCAGCGATTCCGCACATGCCGTATCGCGCGGAGGATCTCGTCCCGGCTTCCCGTCAACAGCGGCTCGTTGAACATCGGCTCAGCCTCGTGGTTTCCCGAACCTCATCTTACACGTCCGACGCGATGGTACTAAGCCCTGAGCCAGGCCCTGAGCCTGGAACACCTGGGCGTGGCGCGCGCGTTCCCTCACTCCGCGCTCAGCGCCGTGCGTGACAGCCGGTTCGACACCACCGTTTCCGCGACGAGGAGGAGGAACGCCGCGACGAGCAAGTACCACCAGATCGCCTGCCGTCGCTCGAGATCCGTGGCGCCGACCTCGCGTGCGGGCGCCGCCGCATCCGCGCGTTCGCCCCCGGCGCGGCCGGTCAAGGCACTCGACAGCTCCTCCGGATCGACCGCGCTCAGGTCCGACTCGGCCAGGTCGACGTTGACGGCCAGCGTGAGCGGATCCGTCTCGGCCGCGCTGGCATCGTGGACTTCGTAGAACCCCTGCTCGTCAAGATCGATGAACCCGGCGCGCTCACCGACGTCGACTGGAATGCGCGAGCCGGACGGCGACATCACCACGTACTCCGCCGCGGCCAGTCCGCCGGTGCCCAGCACGACCTCCTGCTCGGCGAGATTCAGCACCTGCCCGGCGGAGAACCACGGGGTCGGCGGCGTGTAGGCCCCGAGGTACTCGGTGAGCCGGTGCACGAACGGGAGATACACGGGCTTCTTCGCAAGATCGTTCCAAGAGCTGTCGATGGACGAGGCCCAGAGCAAGACGGTGCCCCTGCCGACGCGCCGTTCGGAGAGCGCCGGATTGCCATCGTCGAATCGGGCGAGGACGGCTGCCGCAGGCCCGGGCTCCACAGGCCGATAGCGGAAGAAACGCGCGGTCGTGACGTCGCCGCTGCGCGGGGCGGCAAACACCTCGAACACCGGGTGCGAGTAGTCGACGAACCCGATGCTGCCGCCGCGCCCGTCGCGGTCCGCCGGGCTGCCGACGACGCCCGGTAACAGGTCGGGACCGTCCGCCGGCCACGCGCTCCGCTCGCCGGCGACCACGAGCACGCCGCCGCCACCCTCGACAAACGCTTCGAGAGCCTCGCCGGTTTGCCCGGACGGCGCCGGTGCGTCGTTCAGGATGACGACCTGGCGACTCTCGAGATCGGCCGCATCGAAGCCGCCGCTCGTCGTCGTGCGCACATCGAAGGCGGGGGCGGTGCCGATCCCGAGCGCCCGCGTGAGAAACAGGTTGGCCTCGGTTGACGCGCGGTCACTGCCGACCACCAGAATCCGGACCACCTGGCCGGGAGTCACGACGAAGTTGAAGACGTCGTCGGTCGGGAGGGCATCCTCCGCCGTCCGGACCGCGCCGGCCATCGGCGCATCGCCAAGTGTGACCGCGGCAAAATCGACCGTCGTCGAGCCGTTCGGCGGGAGATCGGCAGTCAGCGTCTCGACCTCGCGACCGTCCATCTCGAGCGCCACGTCGAGCCCGGTGACGGGCGCCGCTCCCCGGTTCGTCAGGCGCGCCGCAACCACGACCCGCTCTCGTCCCGAGAAGTACTCGCGGTTGAACAGCACCCCGGCCACGCTGACATTGGCCTCTGCCCCGTCACCTCCGCCGACACCGATGGGGGTGAGCACCGTCCCGTTAGGAAAACGGACCCCTGACGCGCTTTCGACCCCCACGCGCTGGAAGTCGGTGATGAGCACCGCCTCGAGTCGCGGGAGATCCGACCCCTCGAAGATCCCCTCGGCCAGTTTCAGCGCGGGCCCGTAACGCGTCACACCGGCCCCGAGCTCCGCGTTGTTGACCAGGCCGGTCAGGCTCGCCCGATCGGTGGTCGACCGCGGACCCGCCTCGGCGCCGCTGTCGAAGAAGATCAGGGTCGCGCGGTCGTCCGCCGCCAGGCCGTCGATCGCGTCCCGTGCCGCGTCCTTGGCGCGATCCCAGCGGTCGGCGTACCCCATGCTGTAGGAGCGATCCAAGAGGATGACCACCTCCCGCGCCCCATCGGTCACCGCCGCGAGTGCCGCGGCACGAAAGAAGGGTCGGGCGAAGGCGAGCATCAGCAGCGCGAGTGCCGCACACCGCAGCAACAGCAAGAACCAGTGCCGAATGCGCTGACGACGGAACGAGTGGAAGGGGATCTTTCGCACGAACATCAGCGAAGGGAACTCGAGGACCTCCTTCCGCTCGCGTTGGATCATGTGGATGATGACCGGCACGGCAATCGCCGCCAGACCGAGCAAGAAGAGCGGAGCCAGGAGTCCCATCAGCGTGTCCGGCTCAGTTTGTGCCGCGTCGCCAGATACTTGAACAGCGCGTGGTCCAGCGGTGTGGCCGTGTTGAAGAGCGCGTAGTCAATGCGGTTCTGCGAGCAGAGCTTCGAGATCGCCGCGATGTGCTCCTGCACGAGGGCGCGGTACTGCTCGCGGAGCTTCTCGGGCACCACCGGCATCTTGCGGCCGGTCTCGAGGTCCTGGAAGCTGGTCGCGTCCTCATACGGGAACTCGATCTCCGCCGGGTCGAGAATGTGAAACACGATGACGTCGTTGCCGCCGTAGCGAAGAGGCTTGATGGCGTCGACGATGCTCTCGGGCTCTTCATAGAAGTCCGAGATCACCGCCAGAATGCCGCGGCGCTTGAAGTACTCCGTCATCTGGAACATCGGCCGTGCGAGGCTCCCCGGGCGGCCGGCGTCCACTTGATCGAGTGTGTGCAGGACCACCTCGAGGTGTTTCGCCGACGGCGGCACGCGTTCCACGACCTCGCTGTCGAACGTGACCAGCCCGACGCGATCGCGTTGCTGCGTCGAGAAGTGGCAGAGACACGCCGCAAGGAAGCGCCCATAGTCGAGCTTTGTGATGCCCTTGCTCCTGAAGCTCATGGAGCGCGAGACATCGAGGAGCACCGAGAGGTTGCAGTTTGTGTCGGCCTCGAACGTCTTGACGTAATAGCGGTCGGTACGAGCGAACACACGCCAGTCCAGGAAGCGAATGTCGTCGCCCGGGGTGTACATCCGGTGCTCGGCGAAATCTATCGATACGCCGAGATAGGGCGCCTTGTGCAGGCCGTTGATGAAACCGTCCACGACGATCCGCGCCAGCAGGTTGAGCGTGCCGATGCGCGCCAGGACCGTGGGGTCCAGGAACCGCGCGCCGCCTGGCGTGAACCGCGTCGCGTCGCTCATCGCATGTGGGACTGCGGCTCGGGCACGGCCTCAAGCAATTCGTCGATCAGCTCGTCCGACGTCCGCCCCTCGGACTCCGCGTGGAAATTGAGCAGCACCCGGTGCCGCAGGACCGGATGGGCCAGCGCGCGGATGTCGTCGAAGCTCACGTGATACCGACCTTGGGTCACCGCGCGCGCTTTGCCCCCGAGGATCAGATACTGCGCGGCGCGGACGCTGGCGCCATACGAGACCCACTTCTTGATGAACTCCGGTGCGTTCGGCGACCGCCGCCGGCTCGTCCGGACGAGGTCGAGCGCGTAGCGATACACCGATTCGGCGACCGGGACCTTGCGGACCAACCGCTGAAATGCGATCAAGTCCGCGCCGGTCACGGCGTGCTGGAACTGCGGGTCCAGGTTGGCGGTCGTCGTACGAACGACCTCCAGCTCTTCGTCGACCGGCGGGTGCTCGATGATGATGTGGAACATGAACCGGTCGAGCTGGGCTTCGGGCAGCGGATAGGTGCCTTCGAGCTCGATGGGGTTCTGGGTCGCGAAGACGAAGAACGGCTCCTCGAGCTGATACGTACGTCCCATGACCGTGACCCGGTGTTCCTGCATCGCTTCGAGCAGGGCAGATTGCGTCTTCGGTGGCGTCCGGTTGATCTCGTCAGCAAGCAGGATATTCGTGAAGACGGGGCCCGCCGCGAACTCCATTTTACGGCCGCCGGTCGCCGGATCCTCCTGGATGATGTCGGTGCCGGTGATGTCGGACGGCATCAGATCGGGGGTGAACTGAATGCGCGCGAACTTCAAATCCAGCACCCGCGCCATCGTCTGGATGAGCAGCGTCTTGGCCAGCCCCGGCACGCCGACGATAATGCTGTTGCCACCGACGAAGAGCGTCAGGAGCGCCTGGTTGATGGTCTCGTCCTGCCCGATGATCAGCTTGTGCAGCTCGCTCAGGATTTGTTCCCGACCAGCCTTGAGCCGGTCGGCCAGCGCGATATCGTCCGCCGAGTCGAGGTCGGCAGGTTGGGTGTCAATCTGGGTGTCGGGGATGTCAAGGTCCAAAGGAAGCTCCCTCGCGACAGCGTCAATGCGTCAATGCATACACCACGTAGTTCACGCCGAACTTGTATGCCTCGTTCGTCAAGTCGATCGGGTACCAGCCGGTGTCCGAGTACTCCCAGTACTCGCCGATGTCGTTGTTGAAGTTCACGATCGCCATCAGGCGACCCGATGGATCGTTGTCCTCGAAGACCCCGTGAAACTCGACCGGCGGGCCGTACGGCCCGGGCATCTCCAGCGTCTCGATGTCGAAGAACGACTGGAACACTGGGTGGTCCAACTCCATCGGGAGCGGCCGGGCACCGGGCAGGACGCGTTGGAGCTGTGCGTCGAAATTGCGCCAGTGGTCGCCCCAGAAGTCGTCGAAGACGACGAACCCGCCCTTGAGCATGTAGTTGCGGAGGCCGAGGACCTCGGCGTCGGTCGGGTACCAGAAGCCCGGCTCCGACATATACGCGAACGGGAACTTGTGCAGCTCGGGGTCGTCGAGGGCTAGCACGTTGCCGCCGTTCGGCCCCTGGAAAGGGTTCACGTGCGTCACCGCCTCGAGGATCTTCGTCAGGTTGCGCTCGGCCCGCGGGTAGTCGTGCGCCCACTTGACGTCCTGACGGAAGAACCCGCCCGCCAGGCTCCGCGCCATGTCGTAGCGGAGCCGGACGAACACCAGCCGGCCGTCGTACGGCACGTTCCCCGGCGCCACGTCCGCGGCCGCCGGCCCCACGGACCACGCGAGCGCGGCCAGTACCAGCGCCCCGGCTAGCCCGCCGGCCCATCGTTGTCGCCCCCGCCTGAGGGTGGTCACAGTCGGCATGGGTTACCGGGGACGCGGCGCCCCCCGCGCCGCTTCGAGCTGACGGATCTCACGGCCCTTCAGCGCCAGCTCGACGAGCAGGGTCTCGAGCTCTTGCTCGTAGCGTTCCGGATCGGTCCCGTCCTTCAGCACCCGCAGCGCCTCGACGCGCTCCTCGATCGACGCGCGCTCGTCGTAGAGCGGGCGCAGCTCGGGGTCGTCCGGGAACGCCATCTCGGCGAGCGCGGTCGACTCGCCGGACGTCAAGAACAGCGTCCGCGCAATCATGCCGTCACCGGTCAACGGATCGGGTTCCGCCGTCCCCTCACCGTCCCCGTTGTCATCGAGCAACGCGTGCTCGGTAAGGAGCTTCCCGTCCGCCTCATACGCCTGCTCGACCTTGAGCCGCGCGTACGTGAACGCCTCGAGGACCGACACACGTCGGTCCTTGTTGGCATCGGCGTCGTCTTCGCCCTCGGCGAACGCTTCGACGAAGAATCCGCCGAACACCGATGCGTTTTGTTCGCCACCGCTCCGCGTGGCGGTGACCACCGTCCGATCGGCTCCGGAGAGCTTCTCGACGAAGGGCCCACTCGCGCTCGCCGTGTTGATGAAGGCAACACGCTGACCGCGCAGGCGTTCGAGCAGCTCGGCGAAATCGTCGGCCGACAGGTCACGCCCCGGCAGGTTGACGCGCGCGGCATCGGTGAAGCTGCCGTGTCCGAAGATCACGATGACGATCTGGTCTCCGGGCGCCGCGCGCGCCGCGATGCCGTCCACGGCGGCACCGACGTTTTCCCGCGTCGACCGGTCGGTAACCGTCGCCGGGTCGAGATCCGGATCCTCACCGAGATACGTGATGTTGTCGGTGGGGACTTCGTAGCGAGTCGCGGCCGCGTTGATCAGCGTCGTGGCCCACCCGTGAAACTGCTCGGTGAAGGCCGGGTCGCCACCGAGCCCGGTGACGACCAGCAAGTGGGTCTGCTGCTGGGCGGATGCGCCGGCAGGCAGTGCGACAAGCCACGCCGCGAGGAGCAGGAGACGGAGGCGGATCGCGCTCACGCGAGCCCCCGGAACCGCCGATACCCCCATTCGCCCAGGACGAGCGTCGCCAGCAACAACATCAGCGCCGGCATGTCCCAGAGGTCGCGCTCCTCGATCACGGTCACACCGCGCCCGACATACTGAATGTCCTCGGGGAGCGACGACACGGTCTCCGGCGTGTAGAACCGGCCTCCGGTATCCTCGGCGATCCGTTCCAGGAGCGGCGCCCGCATCGTTGAGTCGTAGTACTCGGCGTCGCTCGGAGCAACCTGCACGAAGGTCACGTCCTCGCCGATCACCTCATCGCCGGCCATTGCCTCGACGTGGATCTCGTAGAATCCCTCCTCGCTCGGCGTGAAGCTGGACCGATACTCCCCGTCCCGCTCCGCCGTCCACTCCATCGAGAGATCGGTGAAGTCGCCGTTCGGGTGCGTCACCACAGCCGTCACGGCGCTGTTGTTGAGCTCTTCGAAATTCGCGTCGCCGACCGCCGCCTGCACCGTGACTGGCTCGTCGGTCTCGACGCGATCCTGCGGCAGATCGGTCGTGACCTGGTCGGGCACCCCATCGACGAGCCACCGCAAGAGGCGGCGCCAGAACGTCTCGTGCGTCATGTCGTCGACGGCGATGTCGGCGTGCATCTGCCACATCCACGAGTCCTGCACCGGAAACGCGAGCGACTTGCCCGCCCCGTAACGCTGGAACGCGAGGACCACCAGCTCCTCATCCGGGCTCGTCAACAAGGTCGTGGCACCCGGTTTGACCTCGGTGATCGGGTTGACCACGGTGATTGGCGGCAGCTCGCGCCAACGATTGACCGACAGCTCCTCCGTATCGGCGATCTGCGTGGCAGCGTGGGTCGCCCCGGCACGCGTGGTTTCGACGTTCACCTCGACGAAGAAGTCCTCCTCACCGTCGGCGCGATCGCCGTCGAGCACGACCGGCAGGACGTCGGCCACGGGTGTCCCCGCGTATCCGCCTTCGGCGAACGACCGCTGGCTGCCGAGCATGAGCAGCCCACCACCCCGATGGTTGACGAAGTCGGCAATCATGCGGAGCTGGTCGGGCGTGAAGTGGCTGGCTTCGATGCTGCCGAGTACGAGACCGCTGTAGTTGAAGAGCTCGGCTCGAGTCGTCGGAAAGCCGCCGACGAGATCGTCAGCGCCCTCGACGTCGAGGCGCATGAACTTGTTCTCCGCGGTGCGTTGCAGGATTGAGACGTGCAGATTCTCGTCGTCGGCCACCGCGCGTCGCAGGAACTTCACCTCGAACCGCGGCTCACCCTCGAAGTACAGGATCTTCTCGCTTCGATCTTCGACGAGAATCAACGCGTTCCGCACGTTGTTCTGGGTCACCATCTCGCCCGGCTGTGGCGACACGCGGAAGCTGAACAGGCGCGGGCCCTCTTCGTTGGCGGTGAACCGCATCCGCACCGTCCTTGGCTCGCCGTCGCCGGGCAGCTCGACGTCCTCGGTACTCACGATGCGGCCCTCGTCCTCGACCTGGACGGTCACCGTCTCGCCTCGATACCCGCGGTGCGTGACGACGCAGTCGACGACCAGCGCCGCCCCCCTGAGGACGCGCCGAGGCGTCTCGATCCGGCTGAGCTGGATGTCGCGGTCGAACTCCTCTCGACCGAGACCGACCGTGAACACCGGAACCCCCGCGGCCTGGATCGGGAGCAACGACTCGGCCAGACCGGCGTCGGCGTTGTCGGCGCCGTCGGTCACGACGACCAGACCCGACAGCGGCACGCCGGAGAGCTCGTCGTGTGCGCGCTCGAGTGCCTGCCCGAGGTGCGTGCGTGTGCCGGCGTAGGCCAGCTCGCTGATGTCGTCGAGCCGATCCGTTTCCGTCGAGAAACCGAAGAAGCGCAGGGCGAAGCGATCGGACAGCGCAGCTCGGAGGTCACCGGTCTCGGCCGCGAAGTGGTCCTCGACGAACTGCCGCCGCGCTGTCTCGTCACGGTCGGCAATCTGCATGCTGCGTGAGTCGTCGACCAGCACGCCGAGGAAATTCTGCTGTGGCACGACCGAGGAGAGCACGAGCACCGGCTGCATCAGGCAGAAGACGAGCACCGCGAGCGCGGCCAGCCTGATAGCCGTGAGGACGCTGCGATCGAGCGGTTGGCTGTTCCCCCGGACCTGCGCGTAGGTGCGGAACGTCAGCGCGCCGGCCGCCACCGCGGCCACCACGGCGAGCGCACCGGCCCACGACGCGCGAAACGCCACATCCCCCTGCTCGTAGATCAGCGGGCGATACTTGAAGAAGAACTCGAAGAGCGCGTCGAACATGGTCTCAAAAAAAATCGGGTCAGGCTTCAGCGTATCGGGGTCCGGGGCCAGGGGTCCAGCGGGAGTGCTCCAGCGTCCATTCCAGGCTGCGGATGCCTCAGCCGCCGGTGGGGCATCCGTGCCCGAGTCGTCCGTGCTAGTGACTCATCGCATAGACAATGAAGTTCACGCCCATCTCCACGGCGAACGTCGAATACTTGAGCGGGTACTCGGGGCGCTCGGCCCACTCCCACGCATCGCCGAGGTCCGTGTTCCAGTTGATCATGACCATCAGACGTCCCTGCTCGTCGAAGATGCCGCGTGTGTGCGGTGTGTACCCGTCATATTCCCACGTCCGGCCGCGATAGTGGTTGTTGATGGCCGGGACCTGAAGAATCTCCTCAATCTTATAGACGGTGTTGAAGATCGGATGGTCGAGCGGTATGTCGATGATGGGGTGCTCAGGAAAGACGCGCCGGATCTGCTGTTCAAACGTCGACCACTGCCACGAACCCCAGAAGTCATCAACGACGAGAAAGCCACCCGCGAGCAGGTAGTTGCGGAGACCCTCGACCTCTGGTGGACTGAGTGCGATGTCACCCACTTCGAGCGCGTAGAGAAACGGGTACTTCCGGACGTTGGGGTCGTCGAGCCGAATCGCGTTCTCCCGCTCGGAGGCGTCGATTTCGATCAAACGGTTGACGATCGTCATGAACTGCCGGTCGGATTTCGGAAAGTCAACGGCCCAGGGGGGGTACCTACGCCAGCCGCCGCTGCGGTAGATAGCGCGAGTGAAATAGAACTCGTGGGGGCCGGCCGGGCTCTGGAGTGTCCCGCGGCCTCGATCGAGCAACTGGCGTGGGTCGAAGCCGCGTTGTTGCGACCGTTGCCCGGGCTCGGGCGCGCCACCGGGGCCACCCGCGGCGGCGTGGAGGGCGCCGGTCGCCGACGCCGACGACGGCGCCAGTGACCCCAACACCCGCGCGCTGATCGTCCGCCACCCATCGGCCAGCGGAATGCCGGCCCGCATAGCCAGCGCGACGCCCGACAACACCAGCACGACGACGGCGATCACTCCAGCGCGTAACGACCGCATCTACTGCTCCCGGGGGAACGAAGGTCCGGTGTCGTTGAAGGCTTCGCAGCATAGCACAGGCCGCCCGTATACTCTGGGGTCAACCGGGGGGTCAGGCGACGTCGCTGATGTGACGACGCGAGACTCGAACGCACCGTCCGTCCGCTCTGACAGGGTGTCGCGATGACGGGACGATACGCGGCGGGCGAACCCCTGTAGAACGGGCAGTTTCACCGGTACAAACCGTGCATCACCCCAGGGTCATGCGGAGGCGTCGTCACGGCGGACTTGCGCTCTGCGCCACCATCGCGGTCCTGATCGGCGCCGGTCGTCCCGTGGTCGTCTCGGCCGATGGCGCCGATGGTGGGACGAGGCAGCAAGCGAGTCCCGATTTCCTGTTCGGACGGCCGGGGACGTCGGTCGGCGTCCGTGGCCAATGGTTCGCGGCGCGCGCCGGACGCGACCGGTTCGACCCGGAGACCGACCTGTACGACTTCCTGACCGAGACGCTGACACTCGAGCAGCGCGACTTCAATGCGCCGGGCATCGGGGTCGACGTCGGCTTCGCGCTCGGGTCACGCCTCGACGCGCGCGCCGGGTTGGACTTCACGAGTACGTTGACTCGCTCCGAATACCGAGATTTCGACGAGAGCGGCATCCCCATCGAGCAGGACACCACGCTCAGTCAGCTCGAGCTGACAGGCAGCATCGTGCTGGCGATCCTGCCGCGCGGTCGCGCGATCGGGCAATACACATGGATTCCGAACCGCGTCGTTCCGTACATCGGCGCCGGTGTCGGGCTGATGCGCTACGAGGTCGAGCAGCTCGGCGATTTCGTCGATTTCCTTGACCTGTCGATCTTCACGGCGCGACTCGAGTCGAGCGCGTGGACGCCGAGCACACACGTGCTTGGCGGCGCCGACATCAGGCTGATGCGCCAACTATTCCTGACAGGCGAAGCACGGTATGTCTGGGCCGATGCGAAGGTGACAAGAGACTTCTCTGGGTTCGACCCGATCGACCTGACCGGTCTCCGTATTTCGGCTGGCATACGGTTCGTGTTCTGACGCATAGTGGATGTGGGGGTATCAGCAATGGGTACCAAATTCAGCGGTCCGCGTGTCTTCCTGGTGGCGTCGGCGCTGACGATGCTGGTCCTGGCGCCGGCGGCGGCGGCGCAGGAGCCGACGCCTCACGCCAACGTGGCGCCGTCGAGTACCGCCAACCTCGACGCGCGCTGGACGGCGTGGCTTGGCTGCTGGCAGCTGTGGGAAGAGCAGGTCGATCGCGAGGCCGAGCCGGGGCGCGAGTTTCCGGAGCGCACCTTCGTCTGCCTGACACCGGCCGAACGCGGTTCCGGCATCACGCTGCGTGCCGTCGCGAACGGGCAAGTGCTCGTCGAACGCGGGCTCGCGGGTGACGGGGTCCGCCAGGACGTTGTGGACGGTGACTGCGCCGGATGGGAACACAGCGAGTGGGCCGTCGGCGGCCGGCGACTCTTTACCCGCGCCGAGCTTCAGTGCGGCGATGGCCCGACGCGGTCGGTCGATGGCATCAGCTTGCTGGCGAGCGCCTCCACGTGGGTCGACATCCAGCTCGTCGACATCGGTGGACAGCAGCACCTCGAGATCCGGCGATACAACCCGGCGACCGAACACCAGCGGCAGGAGCTGCTTGGCTCCGCGTTTGATACCGAGATCGACCCGGTCGTCGTCCGCGAGGCGCGACGCGAGACCGCCGCGCCACTCAGCCTTCCGGGCGTGCGCGAGGCGGCGGAGAAGGCGGCACCGCGCGTCGTCGAGGCGATGCTCGTCGAGATGCAGCCGCGGTTCACGCTCGATGCCGACACACTGGTGGCCCTGGACGACGCAGGCCTCGACCATCAGGTGATCGACCTGCTGGTGGCGCTGGCCTACCCGGAACAGTTCGTCGTCGAGTCTCGGTCCCGGGGCGGCAGCTGGTCGAGCGGGGGTGGCGGCGGCTTTGGCGGGTACGACTCGATCTGGTACAACGACCTCTACCCGTACTACGTCACGCCGCTCGGCTACAACCATTGGCGGAGTGGGTATAGCCCGTATCTGTACGGCTACGGTGGCGCCGCCAGCCCCTTCATCCTCCTCCGTGACGACACGACCGCGTCGTCGGGCCGCGCGATCGCCAACCGTGGCTACACGCGCGTCACTCGTTCACAAGCGGGCGGTCGGCAGACGACAGCGAGAGGCGGGAACGGCGGCGGGCAGAGTGGCGCGTCCGGTCGCTCGGGCGGCAGCTCTTCGGGCGGTGGCGTCACCTCGGGGGGGTATCGAGGCGGTGGTGGCGGCGCCAGCAGTGGCGGCGGCACACGAACCGCGACACCACGGCGGTAGGTGAGTCGGTGTGCGCCCTACGTAGGGCAAGGCTTCAGCCTTGCCTCGCAGGCCTAAAGGCCCGCGCTACGATTGACAATCGACTGCCCTCCAGGCAGGCGGCGGCGCTACTCCACGAACCGCACTTCGAACATCTTGGGCCACCACTTGCCCGTGATGTAGAACGTGTCGGCGTCGGGGTCGTACGCGATGCCATTGAGCACATCCACACCGCGTGATTCGGACCGCGTCAGCAGCCCGGCCGCGTCGATCTGGTGGGTGACCCGTCCGCTCGACGGGTCGATCCGCACGAGGTAGTCGTCCTGCCACACGTTGGCGAACACCTCGCCGCGGACACATTCGAGCTCGTTCAGCTGCATGAGCGGGCGACCGCGCAAGGTGACGCGCACCTGGCCGGTGACGTCGAACGACTCGGGGTCCCGGAAGGTGAGCACGTCGGTTCCGTCGCTCATGATCAGGCGCGTGCCGTCGTGGCACAGGCCCCATCCCTCACCCTGGTAGCGGAATGTCGCGAGCTGGTCGAAACTGACCAGGTCGTGGACCAACGCGCGTTGCGCCTGCCACGTGAGCATGATGAGGCGGTCACCCACACGGGCGAGACCCTCGCCAAAGTAGGCGCGCGAGATGTCGACGCGCTGCACCGCGCGACCGGTGACGGGATCGATGCGACGGAGCTCCGACCGTCCGACCTGACCCGTGCTTTCGTACAGTGCGCCGTCCCACCAGAGCAGTCCTTGGGTGTACGCCGTGGTGTCGTGTGGCAACGTCCGCAGCACCTCGACACGCAGGGAGCGCACGACATCGGCCGGCTGGGACGTCGTGGAGCTCGTCATGGGGGACGAGCGGAGCACCCACCCGCTCGTGATCAACGCGGCGAGCGCCAGCCCGGCGAGCAGCGGTATGCGGGCGACGCGACCCGGCGCGCGCTGTAGCCGCGAGTCCGTACGGGTCCGCTTCGTGCTCCTCCGGGTCACTGATGCATTCTGCCACACGGGCACCAGCGCCGGCGGGTCACGAGGGCCTTCGTGTCACACCCGCATCAGCACGGGTGTCACGGTTTCTCCCGTGGCCCGGGCGATCATCGCCGCATACAGCGCCACCTGCTGCCGGTAGATCTGCAGGGCGTCGGTTCCGTCCAGCTCTGCATCGGTCTTGTAGTCGACGACCGTCCAGCCGGCGGATTCACGAAACGCGAGATCGATGATCCCTTCCACCAGCGTGCCGTCGTCGGCTCGCATCGTGACCGGCGCTTCGCGCCGGCAGTCGCCCCGTGTGGCGGCGGCGCGCGCGCGCGCCAGCAGCGGGTGGTCGAGCGTCGCGCGCGCAATCGCTGACGCCGCGGCCATCTCGGCCTCCGGCGCCCCCAGGATGCGCCCATGGAGCATCGCCAACTCGTCGAGCGGTGCGGACGCCGCGGGCAGATCCAGCGGCGCGCTTGCCAGCACCGCATGCACCACCGAGCCAAACCGCGCGCCGGTCGGTCGCGCCGAATCGATCGGAAGCTCGATGACCTCGACCGGCGGAGACGCGTCGCGATCGCCGATTGCGGCCCGCGCACGCTCGGTCGCCGTCTCGATGACGAGGCTCGCCCGCGCCCCGCGAGCGATCGCTTCATCGCGGCGGCGCCGCCACCCGCGGTAGCGCTGCAGGTCCTCCTCGACGATCTCGGGCGGCGTGTTCTTTGAGAGGAGCTCCTCTTGCCGGATCCCGAACCGGGCATCGACGTCTAGCGTCAGCCGCGCGGGATCCCACCACACGACGCCATAGGTCTCGCAGAAAGCCTCGGGACTCGAGGGCGCCGGCGTCGTGCCGGGGAACGCCACGATCTTGCCGCGCTCCACGCTCGCGCCCTGTCCATCCGCCGATTCGGATGTGGCCATCGTGTGCAAGCCGGGCGCGACCGTATCGCTGCGTGCTGGATCCCCATCCGGCCGCTCGAGCACCGTATCGAGACCGAATCGCGGACAACCCGGGGCGAGCTCGGGCGCGCGGCGCGTCGGCGTCGGTGGGTAGAGCCCCGGGTGCAGCGGGCTCAGCCACCCTCCCTCGTGCGGCCCATCCCCGACCGCGGGCACAACGAGCAGGTCGCGCGCGCGTGTCGCGGCGACATACGCCAGGCGGATGCCTTCCTCCCGGTCGCGGTCGACTTCTTCGCGCTCGTGATCCAGCAGATCGAGCGGCGACCACCCCGCCAGCCGCAACGCGCACAACCCGTTCGCGGCGTCGACGAAGCGATTGGCGGACTTGCGATGAAGCTTGCACGTCGGGTCCGCCAGCACCACGACCGGGAACTCGAGTCCCTTCGCGCGGTGCACGGTCATGATCCGCACGCCGTCGCTCCCCTCCTCGAGGATCGGCGCCTCACCGGCCTGCCTCGCGGCCGCCTCGTCCCGGAGATACTCGACGAAGCCGCGGAACGAGAGTCCGCCGCCGGCTTCGTAACGCCGAGCCATCTCCGCGATCTGGAGCACGTTGGCCAGCGCCTGCTCGCCCGCGGGGCGCATCACGAAACCCGCGTGCGCGCGAGTCGCCTCGAGCAGCCTCCCGATCGTCTCAGCGACCGGCACGTGGTTGCGATGGCGATGCAGGCGCTGCAGCAACTCGAGCGCGTCGGTCACCGGTAGCAACCTGTCGTCGCCGGCTGCGTCGTCGCCAGTCAACGCCCTCGGGACGCGGAAGGGATGGAGTCGTCCGAACCGTTGGCGATAGACAAAGAGGGTCTCGTCGTCGACCGCGAAGAGCGACCCACGCAGTGTCGCGAACACCGACAGCTCGTCGTCGGGCCATTCGACCGCGGCAAGCGCCGCGCGAATCGTCGAGACCTCCTCCCGTTCATGAAACGTCCGCCCACCGACCAGCAGGTGGCGGATACCGCGCGCCTCGAGCGCATTGACGTAGGCGCGGGTCACGTCGCCGCCAAAGCTCTCGAAGCGCCGGAACAGCACGCAGATGTGCCGGGCTTCGATCGGCACGCGGCCCGAGTCCGGGCCATCGTCCCCGGCGTCCGAGCGCCGTTGGGTGACGGTCCAGCCGCTGTGGCGCACCAGCCAATCGATGAACGCACCGACGGCATGAGGAACGGAGGTGTCGATGGCCTTGGCGGCGACACGGTAGTAGCCATACGGACGCGGCACCGGCAACGCCACGACGGCCGGCTGCGTCTCGACACCGTCGCGGTGCGGCGACAGCGGCACATACGCCGCGCGCGGTCCGCTGCCGGCGCCGGTCGCGCGCATGACCGGCGCAAACGACCCGTTGACCAGCCGCTGGATCGCCGGCACGGCTCGGAAGCTGGTTGTGAGCTCGACCGCGGTGACACCGGCGCGCTCCAACTGCCGCTTGACCTCTTCGTAGATCCCAACGTCAGCCCGGCGAAACCGGTAGATCGACTGCTTGGGATCCCCGACGATGAACAGCTTGCCGGGCGCCGGCGTCACGTGCCGCCACTCACGCTCATCCGGGTCGTTCGCCGCGAGCAAGAGGATGATCTCCGCCTGCAGCGGATCGGTGTCCTGGAACTCGTCGACGAACACCCGTGCGAACCGGTGCTGGGCGGCGTGCCGAACGCTGTCATGGCGCCGGAGGAGGTCGCGTGCCTTGAGGAGAAGGTCGACGAAATCCAGGTAGCCAGCGTCGGATTTCAGCGCGCCATACCGCTCGATGACCGCCCGTAACTCCTGTTGTAGCAGGGCGGCGAGATCCGCATCGGCGACTTTGGTGAACCGCCGCAGCATGTCGACCACCTTGGTGTGCCGTTCGACGACGTGCGAACGCGCCACACCGTCGGCGTAGTCCGCGCCCGCGCCCCGACGCGGTTTCGTAAATGTGCGGTTCGCCGCAAGCTCGACGAGCAACGCCTCGATCCCGTCGTAGTCGCGACGCCGAGGCCGGACGGCGTCGGTCGTCTCTATGGTTTGGGCCACCAATCGCGCTGGCTGCGTGTCGTGGAAGAGGCGATCGTATTTTCGATTGCCAGCCTGGTCCGTAAGATCGGCGAACTCCTTGATATGGGCCACGATCTGGTCAATCACCGCCTCGCGCGGGAACTCCTCGCGGCGCCACTGAGCAGTGAAATCACGCCATTCGGCAAGCTGCCACGCCGCGCGGCGCAATCTGTCCGTGGGACTGTCGGTCGCTGCGTCGGGCTCGTCGAAGCGGAACGGCGTCCTGCGGCGGCGCAGCGCCCGCCGGACCCCTTCGGACGGATCCGCGAGGACGTCCTGAAACCAGAGGTCGAATCCCTGGGCAAAGAGCCGGCGCGCCTCGGGCTCCGCCAGGATGCCGAAGCGTGGATCGACACCGGCCTCGACCGGCCGTTCGTGCAGGAGATCGGCGCAAAACCCGTGGATGGTGCTGACCTGGGCTTCCTCGAGATGCGCGATCGCCTGTTCGAGATTGCGCGCGCGCACCTCCGAATGCCCGTCGACGCCGTCGCTCCCAGCGCCGCCATCCGGCGCCTGACGCGCGCGCTCGAGCTCCTCGCGCAACCGGAGCTTCAGCTCGCCGGCCGCCTTCTCGGTGAACGTAACGGCGAGGATCTCGTCGACCCGCGCGGTGCCCGAGGCGAGCACGTTGACGATGCGCGCCACGAGCTCGCTGGTCTTGCCGGTCCCGGCAGCGGCTTCGACGATGAGCGAGTCGTCGAGCGCGGTGCGGATGCGATCGCGGGCCTCGGCATCGACCAACGGCGTCGGCTGCCGTGTCATTGTCATGGCAAACCGCGGAGGGCGTAGAGATCGACGAGCTTGGTGTCGTCTTTCACGTAGCGCGCCCGCCGCTCCTCCCACGGACCGCAGACCTCACGGTAGTCACACCATCGGCACGCGCCTTCGCGTGGCGCCGGCAGGAACGTGCCGCCCGCCACCGCCCGATCGATGATCTCCAGCACTTCGATGCCGGATCGGCGCTCGCGCTCGCCGAGCGACACGGACCGGCGCGCGAAGGCGCCGGTCGAGGTACAAAAGAACAGCTGCGACTCGCCAACCGCGCGGCCCACGGCCTGCTCGACGGACAAGCCGTACAGCACGGGCTGCAGCACTTCACCGCGTCCAACCACCATCCGCTCGCGCGTTCGGTTCTTCCCGGTCTTGTGGTCGGTGACCCGAAGCTCGCCGTGGGGCGTTGGCCCGGCCTTCGCTTCGATGAGATCGACGACACCGTGCAACTGCCACCGCCCGTCGAGGGTCACCGGTTCCGGCACGCTCTCGGGATCCCGGCCACCCCCCGGCGCGAAGCCAAATCCGAACTCCGCGCGAATGGGGATCCACTCGCTGTCTTCGTTCGCCACGTGGTGGATCCATCCTTTGAGGTCGGCGCGCACCGCCTCGATCTCGTCTCGCCACACCCGATCGATGGCCGGCGCGAGCTGTTCGGCGTAGGCGGCCGCCACCCGGTCGAGGACGTCATCGAGCACGGCTTCGGCGTCGGGGATCCGTGCCACCGTCACCGGTAGTGCCTCGCGGCGCTTCAGCTCGCGCATGAACTCGGCCTGCACTTCGTGGACCATACGGCCCCGGGTCAGCGGGTCGAGCTTTTCGAGCGGCTCGACCTCCTGGCGTGGTTGCAGGCGATACAGCGCGCCGAGCAGGAACTGGTACGGACACGCCGCGAACCGTTGCAGCGACGAGACGGAGTACGGGCGCGCGTCGAGCCGGTGCGCGGCGAGCATGGCGGTCGTGCCGGCATCGAGGTCGTAGAGCCCGTCGTATTTCGACCACGGGTGCTTCCAGCGCGCCCATCGTGTGAGGAGCGACCGGCGCAGCCCGTGGTCCAAGGTCAGCAGGTACCGGGCACGACCGGCGATCTCGGGCGTGACCGTTCGGTGCAGGCGCTTCAGGGATTCGGGTGGGCATGAGCACGTGCCTCATCCGGGTACAAGTCCAGGCCTCCGAGATGGAAGTAGATAGCCTTGCGGAACCGCTCCCGGCTCCGAAACCCTGCGGCCTGTTTCTTGATCCACTGGATGCGTGAGTTGAGGGCCTCGGCGGTCGCGTTCGTGATGCCGCTGATGATGGCGTTGATGACCCCGGCGAAATGTCGTCGGACGGTCCGTGCGACTCGGACCATGGGTGCCAGGCGCGAGCGGGCCATCCAGGTGAGCACCGCCTTCAGCGCCCGCTCCGCCCGTTGGGGTTGGCGAAACGCGAAGGCGTCCATGAACGTTTCCTTGATGGCCCAGGCGCGGGCGACCTTGAGGTTGCTGGATTTGAGCTGCGTTAGCTCGGCCGCCTGTGCCCGCGACATGTTCCAGGGGTTCATGAGGAAGAGATGCCGTGTGCCCTTGAGGCGCTCGTCGTGGTTCTCGAGCAGCGTTTTGTGCTCGTCACGACGGACCTTGTTCACCGCATCGCCCAGCAGGCTGGCGAGGTGGTACTTGTCGAAGACAATCCGCTCGTGCGCGTGTGGCCCCAACGCTCGGGTGACCGCGCTCAGGTAGGCGCCCGACATGTCCATCGCGACCGCCTCGATGCGGGCTCGTTCGGCGGTGGTGAGCGGGTCGAAGAAGCCGCTGAGCGAGTCCGCCGAGCGGCCATCTGCGACAAAGAGGACCACCGCCCGCACGGGATCACAGACAACGGTCACGTATTCGTGCCGCTTCTGGAACGAGGTCTCATCGACGCCCACGACCTTGGGCACCGAGCGCTTGCGGCGGGCGAGCCCTCGGTCCACCGCGCGCTCCATGATGCCCGCCACCTGGTCCCAGGTCAGGGCGAGCAGCTCGGCGACGGCTTTGATGCTGGCGTGCTGCAGCCACTCGATGACCAGACACTCGAAGAGGGCGGTGAAGCGAGACCGGGGAGCCGCCCAGGGCACCTTCACCTGCCTGGTGCCATGCGTCGGACAATCGATCCGGGGAATCTCCGCCACGAGCAGGGTCTTGTATTGCATCGTGTCCAGGTGCCGCCACGACCGCGTCCGGGTGTCATGGCGCGAGCAGCGCTCGCTGCCCTCCGGGCACGGCGCCGGCGCATCCGCCCGGAGGGCCACAAAGACCTGCACTGAGTGGTCCTCCATCGAGAGGCCCACATCGACGACTTCCCACGGCGGTTCGAGGCCGAGAAGCTTGGCGTACAAGTCACGGTCTTGCATGGTGGGATGCTACCGCGACCCACGCTTGTCCTCCACGAGGTGTTGAGATAGCCACCCGAAAGCCGGAAGAGCCTCGGTGCAACAGTGGGCCGAGGATCGCCAGGTCGTGTTCGGCATCGTCGATGGCGAGCGCCGCGTCCGCCGGCGCCGGCCAGGCGAGCCGCGCACCCGCCTGGAGAAACGCCCGTTCCTCGACCGCCTGAAAACTCGGCATGACCCCACGGCGGGCGCGTTCGACGTCCAGCGCGTAGAAGGACGGGACCCGTGGGCGCCCGTCGCTTGCTTGGAGACGCGGGTAGGACAGATGGACGCGGTCGGTGGCGGCGCCCACGGCCAGACGCAGCAACAGCTTCTCGTGGGCGTTGCGGTCGTGCTGATCCGGCAAACCTAGACGTGCCGCGTCCGCGCCGGAGTTGAGGCTGGCACGGTGATCATCGAGCAACAGCGGGTCTTGACGCTGCTTCTGCGGAAAGACGCGCTCGGCGAGACCCGGAATGAACACGACGGTGAACCGGCGGCCTCGCACATGTTCCGGTGCGGCGACGAAGACCCGGCCAAACCGCCGGCGCGGTGGCTCGGCCTGCAGCTCGGTCAACCGCTCCGCGAGGACGTCCTGCACCTCCAGCAGTGGCACCGGACCCACACGGGCCATCGGACGAAGCTCGGCGAGCACGGCGAGCACACGATCCGGGTCCTCGAGCACCATCGGCGCCAGGTCATCGAGGAGATCCAGCCACTCACCCCACGAGGCCTCGGCGGGCAACGCGGCCAGCCGACCGATCACCGGCAACGCGAACCGGCGCAGGTGTTCGAGGTTGCGCAGGTCGTCATCGATTCCGCGGACGCGCGACGAGTCGGGATCGTCCGCCGCATGCTCCGCGCGCTTCAACTCCAGCTCGCGCGCGAGACCGGTCAACCGGCGCGTCCACCGCGCTTGCCCGCCAATCACCGCGGACTCGACGAGGAGACGATCCCAGCGCCACGGCGCGCGCAGCGTGCCGGCCACGACCGGCGACGCGTCGCCGTCCACGTCAGCGACATCCGTCGGATCACCGGGCGAGCCGTCCTCGGCGTCGAGCAGGGCCAGCAGCGAGAGCTGCGCGGGGAGCGCGGGCGCGGGCACCACCTCGGCGACGCTGTCGGGCGCCACCCATCGTCCGCGGTCAACCGGTGGCGCGCCGTCGTCGTCGAGCCGGGGCACCTGGCCGAGCGAGAGGTACTCGGAGAACCGGCGCGCCGAGAGCCGTTCTGCAGCACAGGCGAGCAACGCGAGGAAGGCCCGCCCCGCCGGGTCAGGTGTGTGCGTACCCTTCGCGAACCAGGCGTCGATCCCCGCTCGTTTCAGCGCCGTCTCGAGCAGGCCACCGTAGACGCGCGGCGACCGGAGCAGCACAGCCATCCGATCGAAGCTCACCCCCCGGGCCGACTCCTGGAGCATCGTCCGCGCGATCTCGACGCATTCCCGTTCCTCGCCGGGAGCCGAGCGGAAGGTGACTCCAGGTACTGCGTTCGCGTCGTCGATCGCCGGCGGGTCGTCAGCCGTGAACAGGTATCGGCGCACGCGTCCGAGCGCGCGGCCCGTCGCCCCGTCGTCTGCGGCAACCGCGTCCGTGGCACCCGGGAGGCGCCGGAGCGCGGCCAGCGTGCGGTCGTCACCAGACGGCACGGTGGCCAGGACGCGCGGGGCACGGGCCGCGAGCGACGCGATCAGCGCCAGCGTCGCGTCGTCGGCGACCGCCACGTCGAGGAGCACCGTGGGGATGCCGAGTGGAGGTCGTGCGACCCCCCGCGCCGCGGCGGCCGCAGCCACCCGATAGAGCATCGGCGCATCGACAAGCCGAGCCTGGTCGAGCTGCTGTGCGTAACACGCGGCGAGCACACCGAGGTCACGTCCAACTGACTCGAGACGGCTCACGTGCGCCACCGGCACCTCGGCGTGCCGAAGGTCGTGGAGCGTCGCGGCGAGCGTACGCCCAAACGTGCGGAGGCGCGCGATCGGACGAAGATAGTCGAGTGCGTCGCGCTCGATCTCTTCGAACGCGGCACGGGTCGCGACCGCCTCCACCCCGAGCGGGGTGGCCGGCGCGGACCCGGCCCGAGCGAGATCAACGGCTGCGATCCGCGCCGCAAGCTGCCGCACGCTGAATCGATGAAGTCCGAAGGTCGCTCCGAGACGTCCCGCGATCTCGTGCGCGAGATCGTCGGCCGCTTCGCGCGTCTCGCCGACGAGCAGCAGCTCGTGCGCCGCCGCGTGCGGCTCGAGGAAGGCTCGCGCGGCGTCCAGACGGGTCGCGGCGTCGGGGGCAGCAAGGATCGCGACCGAGGTTACGGGCGGGGGTGGATCGGTCGCTGGTAGGTTCTCGAGTGCCACGCTCCCCGAAGCCTCCGTGCCGGGGTCTCCGTTCCGGCGGCGCGACGCCGCCAGTCATCCGAATCGTAGCACGAGGCGATCGATCGCCGACTGAGGTTAGGGCAACAGGGGATCCTCGAGGGCGTGGCGGGCCGCCTTCTGGGCGCGACGCCGCGACTGGGCCAGTCGTTGGTATTTGCGATCGCCGCTGAGGCCGCTTTGGCGCGGGACGATGAGGCCGGTAGCCCCGACGCCCTCAACGCGCACGGGTCCGGCGTCCTTGTCATGGTCATGGCCATGGCCACAGAGCGTCGCGCGGAGCATGCGTCGCTGCCGCATCACCGAGTGGTGGCATCTGAGGCACACCCGAGCCGGCAGCCGCCTGCGGGCCAGATCGAGCGTCAGTTGTGCGGGGACACGACCGCAGACGGCGCACAACGGACGCGGGCCGGGGCGGGACCGCGGCGGTGCACCGGGCGCCGACTCCGCGCGCCGCCGTGAATCTGGATCGTCGTAGGGGAACCCCAACTGTCGAGCCGTTGCGTCCTGGTATTGAGCCATAACTCACCCTAAGCCCCAGGTGTGACAGGGTAGGTCACACCCGTCGCGGACCCTCTATTATTGGGACGGGGAGACCCCTGTTCGAGGTTCCACCACCGCCATGCCGCGTAACGCCGAGGTGATCAGACAGTGGAGCATCCTGCGCGAGATTGAGTCCTCCCGTGGCACCACGATCCGGCACCTGTCGGCGGCGACCGGCGTGACCACCCGCACGATCCGGCGAGACCTCGACGCGCTGCAGGATGCGGGGTTCCCGCTGTACGACGAGCCTGGCGAGGGCGCGAAGATCTGGAAGCTCGAGGCGCGACCGTTTCGGCGCCTGGACGAGACCGCGTTCACGCTGGCCGAGTTGTCCGCGCTGTACTTCAGCCGCACGCTCGTCGAGTGTCTTGCGGCGACTCCGTTTGCGCAGGATGTGCGGAGCGCGTTTCACAAGCTCGAGACGGCGCTCGGGCTGCGCACGCGGCAGTTTCTCGATCGCCTGCCCGAGGTGATTCAGGCAAAGCGCGAACCGATGCGGGCGCGCGACGAGGGGCAGCAGCGCGCGACGATCGGCCGGCTGCTCGACGCCATCCTGCACCAGCGCCGCGTCGACGCACGCTACCATTCGCTCTCGAGCCGCCGCGAGAAGCAGTATCGGCTTGATCCCTATCGTCTGGTGTACGCACAGGGGGGTCTCTACCTGTTCGCCTATGTGGCGCAGTACCGGCAGGTCCGGACGTTTGCCGTCGAGCGTATCCGGGAGCTCACGCCGCTCAACGAGACGTTTCTGCCGATCGAAGACCTCACCGATGCCGCGTTCCCGCACTCACTCGGGATCCATCAGGGCGACCCGGAGCACATCGAGCTCGAGTTCGCGGCGGAGGTCGCGCCGTACGTGCAGGAACGAGTGTGGCACCCCTCGCAGACCCTGACCGCCGTAGCGGATGGGTCCGTCCTGATGACGCTCGACGTCTGCGACGACGGCGCGCTGCGCAGCTGGATCCTGAGCTTCGGGCCAGCCGTGCTCGTGCGCTCGCCGACGTCGCTGGCCAGTCGGATCGCGACCGAGCTCGGTCGCGCACACGAGCGGTATGCGGCGGGCCACGGCGCGCACGGCGCGCCGCGCGGGCGCGGAGTGGGGCCGACCAGCCCATGATGAACGTACCGCTGCATTCGACCGCTGAGGCATCCCGCCGCGCGGCGGTACTCGTCAGTCACATACGCCCGGTATGCTCCTTCCTCGCGCCTTGCGCGGCAGGCGCCTCGGCGGTCTCGGTGCGACGCGGACGCTATCTCGAGTCGGGAACGCCTGGTCTTCACCCGTCGCGGTGAAGTCTTTACGACCACCCTCGACCCGACGGTTCCTGTAACCGCGCGGTCGCCGCGTCCCGTCGTGAATGGAGCAGCAAGCAGCGCGGCCGGCTACGGCGGGCTCGGCCGGTCAGGTCTCGCTGCCGCCCGCGGTGGCACCCTCGTCTTCACGCCGCTGTTCGAGCCGGCCGCGGACAATCGGCTCGTGTGGGTGGACCGCCAGGGCGTCGCGACGCGAGCCGATGCCGTCGCCGCGCCACATGCGACGCGCCGGATCTCGCCAGACGGTGCCCGCATTGCGGTCTCGATTCGGGCCGAGTTCCTCCGCCGCGATATCTGGTCCTTCGACGTTGCCTCGAGCGCACTGAGATGGTGACTCGTTGCGCGAGTCCCGAGCGGTCAAGACAGCTAGCGGAACCGAAGGAGCGCCGGTCTTCGTATGTGTGAATGAGGAGTGTGCAGCATGGTGTGTGTTCGCTGCGGGCGTGAGATCGTCGAAGATGCAGCTTTCTGCCATTATTGCGGCGCTAGCCAGCAACCGGCGGCGCCTCGGGCCGCGCAACGAGCCCCCTTGCGCCGCTCGCAGCTCGACCGGCAGCTCGCCGGTGTCTGCGGGGGGATCGCCCGCTATCTCTCGGTCGACCCCGTTTTGGTGCGCGTGGCCTGGGTCGTGCTGTCCATCGTCCCCGGGACGATTTTTCTCGGTGTGCTTGCCTACCTCGTGGCGTGGCTGATTGTCCCGGACGCGGAACCGGGCTCTGAAAACATCGATGCCGACGTCGACCCTGCCAACCCCCCCCGTCGCAGGATGCAGCGCTCCTCGACGGACGCGAAGCTCGCCGGCGTCTGCGGAGGGATCGCCGAGCACTTCGGTGTTGACCCAACGGCAATCCGGCTGCTTTGGGTCATCTTGTCGATCTTCCCGGGCGCGATCATCGGCGGGATGCTCGCGTACCTCTTGGCATGGTTCGTCATGCCGGCGGCCGCATCGCCGGTCACCCCACCACCGGCGCCGGCCCCAGCCGGCGCCACCGATGAATAGCTCGACGGTCTAAGGGTAAGCGGCCAAGGCGCGCACGGCGCGCCTCGCGGACGCGGAGTGGGTCCCCACGGAGCGGCCGCGGGGGTTCGGGGCGAAGCCACGTCTCATTCAAACCAGCCGGGCGCCGCGACACTCGACCGGCCCGACGTAGCGGTCGCTCTCGAGACCCGCCTCACTGAACGCGGCCTGCATGGCATCCGCCGCCGCCGCCGCCGCGTCGTCCCCGTCGGTGAAGGCAAACACGCTCGGCCCGGACCCGGAGATCGAGCAGCCGAGCGCGCCCGCATCGCGCGCCGCATCCTGCACCCGGTGGAATCCCGGCACGAGCGGGGCGCGAATCGGTTCTACGAGCGCATCGGAGATGCTGCGCCCGAACAGCGGGAGGTCGCCTCGGTACAGCGCGCTGACGAGCGCGGCGAGGTTCCCCAGGTTGGCCACGGTCTGCCCGATCGTGAACCGATGATCGGCGATCTGTCGCCGCGCGTCCGCCGTGAGCACCTCGCTGTGCGGGTGCACGATCACGACGCGCAGATCGGGCGGCACGGGGAGCTCGACGAGGTCCAGCGGGTCAGCAGCGCGGATCAGGACGATGCCGCCGAGCACTCCTGGAGCGACGTTGTCGGCGTGGGCGGTGCCGGAGACGGCCGCCTCGCCGCGTAACGCACATTCGACGAGCGCGGGCGCGGACAACTTGTCGCCAAACAACGCATTGACCGCGACGGCGCCGCCCACGCTGCTGGCGGCCGAGCTCCCGAGGCCGCTGCCCAGCGGCATCTGCTTGTGCAGCCGAAGTCGGACTCCCGCGTCCGAGAGCCCAAGTCGTTCAAGCGCCGCGGTCGCGGCGATGCCGACGACGTTGGTCGCCGGATCGGTAGTCAACGAGGATGCACCGGTCACCTCGGCAATCTCCACACCGGGCTGCGAACGTCGCTCGGCCTCCACCACGTCACCCGGCCTGGTCAACGCCAAACCGAGCACGTCGAATCCCGGACCGAGGTTGGAGGCCGTGGCCGGGGCGAACACACGGACACGTTCAGCCATGGTCCATGAGTATCACGGTGGTGGGCGTCACAGCGTCGCAGGGTTTGCGATCGGTGGTAAACACGCGTGCATAGATCTGCCCGGTTTGTTGCGCCTCCACGCCACTCCACGAAGGGCACGGCTCGGGCGCTATCTCCTTTTTCTGCAACGGCAAGCACGCGGTGTTGCGATTGGCCGAGGAGCGGCCGCGTGCTGGCCAGTGGGGCACCGGTGTGCGAGAATCTGCGTCCATGGAAGTTTTCGTCGCCATCGGGCTCGTCATCCTGGCGCTGGCGGGGATCGGCGTGTATCACTTCGCGCGAGAGAAATCGCACGAGGCGACGGTCAAGGCGCTCCAGAAACAACTCGAACATCGCGCGACCGAGCTGGAGGAAGCGATCCAGACGCTCCACCGGCTCGCCGGCATCGACTCGTTGACACGGGTCACCAACCACAGTCATTTCCAGGAGTTTCTTCGCAACGAGTGGCGTCGCGCCTTGAGGGAAGCCTCGTCTCTCTCGGTCATCATGATCGACCTCGACCACTTCAGCGACTACAACGACCGCCTTGGACATCAGGCCGGCGATTCCGCGCTGGCCAAGGTCGGTGGGGCGCTCAAGGGTGTGGTCCGCCGGCCTGGCGACATCGTCGCCCGATACGGCGGTGAGGAGTTTGCGCTGGTCCTCTCGCGGACCGACGAGCAGGGCGCCTACCGCGTCGCCCACAAGGTCTGCGCGGCGGTCGACGGGCTCGACATCGAGCATCCGGACTCCCCGACCGCAAACCGGCTGACGGTCAGCGTCGGCGTCGCCAGCGCGACACCGGCGGTCGATTCCAACTGGGAAGAGCTCGAGCTGGTCGCCGCCGCGAACCGCGCACTCTTGGAGGCCAAGCAGTCGGGTCGAAACAAGATCGTCGCGGTCGCGGACGTCAGTGCGTGAAACGCGTCGCAGTATCTAGGGCTTTGGGCTTACCGTCAGTCGAAAATCCCCAACTGCAGCTTCGCCGCCTCCGACATCCGATCCTTGTCCCAGGGCGGCTCCCACACGAGGTCGACCCGCGCGTCGCTCACGCCGTCGATCGCCTTCACCTTGCCTTGCACCTCGGCGGGGAGCGTGACGGCCGCCGGGCACCCCGGCGCGGTCAGCGTCATCTGGATCACGGCTAACCCCCCCTTGTCCACGGCGACGTCGTAGATAAGGCCGAGCTCGTAGATGTTGACGGGAATCTCCGGGTCGAAGACGGTCGACAGCTGCTCCACAATCTTCGGCTTGAGCTCGAGCATCTTCAGCGGGTCCGACTCGATCGGCGGTCCGGCCGTGGCCGCGGGAGGGCCGGCCTCCGGACTTGGGTCGCCGGCGAGGGCGCTCGTATCGATCGATGGAGCGGCGGGCGGGATCGGAGCGACCGGAGCAGGGTCGGCCGTTACTGGCTCAGCCGCCGGGTCGGCGTCCGGAGGTGACGGCGGCGAGTTCCTGAAATTGAAGATGCCCATGGCTCACTCCGTGGTGACGATGTCGTGCGCGTCCTCGACCGCGGCCCGCAACGTGTGCCACGCCAGGCTCGCGCACTTGACGCGCGTCGGGTACTCGCGGACGCCGCCGAACACGGCCAGCTTGCCCAATTGCTCGGACTCCACGTCGACCGAGTCATCGGTCACCAGCCGCAGGAATTGCTCGAACAGCGCGCGGGCCTCGCTCAGCGTCTTGCCCTTCACCGCATCGGTCATCAACGACGCTGACGCCTTCGAGATGGCGCAGCCGGACCCGAGAAAGCTGACGTCGCTGATGACCTCGCCGTCGAGATTGACGTACACGGCCAGCTTGTCACCGCACAGCGGGTTGTATCCGTCGGCGTGCCGGTCGGCGCCGTCGAGCTCGCCGAAGTTATGCGGGTGCTTGTTGTGGTCGAGGATGACCTCTTGATAGAGATCGCGGAGCTCGCTCATACGGGAAAGACCTCGCGCACGCGTTCGAGCGCGCGCACTAGCGCGTCGATCTCCGCACGCGTGCTGTACATGGCGACTGACGCGCGTGCGGTCGCCGGCACCCCGAACCGATCCATGACCGGCTGCGTGCAGTGGTGCCCCGTGCGTATCGCCACGCCCTCCGTGTCGGCGATGGTGCCGACGTCGTGCGGGTGCGCACCTTTCATGACGAACGCCAGGATGCTCGCTTTCCGAGCCGCGGTGCCGATCAGGCGCAGACCCTTGACCTCGGACAGTGCTGCCGTGCCGTAGGCGAGCAGATCGGCCTCATGGGCCGCGAGTCGGTCAAACCCGATCGCCTGCACGTAGTCAACGGCGGCGCCGAGACCGACCGCGCCGGCGATGTGGGGCGTCCCGGCCTCGAACTTGTTCGGGAGGTCGGCGTATGTGGTCTTGTCGAACGTGACCGAGCGGATCATGTCGCCGCCCCCCTGATAGGGCGGCATCCGCTCGAGCCACGATTCTCGGCCGTACAGCACACCAATCCCCGTCGGCCCGTAGAGCTTGTGCCCGGTACAGACGTAGAAGTCGCAGTCGATCGCCTGGACGTCCACCGGCATGTGGTAGACCGCCTGGGATCCGTCGATCAGCACCGGCACGTTGCGACGGTGCGCCATTTCGACGATCTCACGCACCGGATTGACGGTGCCGAGCGAGTTCGACAGATGGACGACTGACACGAGGCGCGTGCGTGGTCCGATCAGTCGCTCCATCTCGTCGAGCTGCAGCGTGCCGGTGTCGTCGATCGGCGCGACGCGGAGCCGGGCGCCGACCTGCTCGCACAGCAGCTGCCACGGCACGATGTTCGAGTGGTGCTCCATGTGGGTGATAACGACCTCGTCGCCTGGAGCGATGTTCTGTCGGCCAAAGCTCTGCGCGACCAGATTGATGCTCTCGGTGGAGTTGCGCGTGAAGACGATCTCCCGACTCGACGCGGCGTTGAGGAAGCGCTGCACTTTTCCCCGTGCCGCATCGTACGCCTGCGTCGCCTCCTCACTCAGCACGTAGACGCCGCGGTGGATGTTGGCGTTGCCTTCGGCGTAGTAGCGCGCGAGGACGTCGAGCACCGCCTGGGGCTTCTGCGTCGTCGCGGCGCTGTCGAGGTAGACGAGCGGGTGGCCGCGGATGAGCCGATGAAGGATCGGGAAATCCTGCCGGATCCGCTCGACGTCGAACGAGGCCGGCGCCGCGAGCGGGGCGGTTGCTTCAGTCGGGCTGCTCATAGAACGTGCCCCCGCCCGAACCCGGCAACTGGTCGCGGAGCAGGCCGTCGAGCATCGCGCGGATCGGCGCGATGCGGATATGGTTCAGCAGGTCGCTGGCAAACGCGTGGATCAGCACATTGCGCGCCTGCGCGAGACCCAAGCCGCGAGCGCGAAGGTAAAAGAGCGCGTCGTCATCGAGCTGACCCACGGTCGCGCCGTGCGTGCACTTGACGTCGTCGGCGAAGATCTCCAGCTCCGGCTTGGTGTTGATCTGGGCATCCTCCGACAGCAACAGCGCCTTGTTGGTCTGCTTGGCGTCGGTCTTCTGCGCGTCGAGCTCCACGATGATCTTGCCGTTGAACACGGCGTGCGCCTGATCGCCGAGGATGCCCTTGTACAGCTCGTGACTGGAGCAGTGTGGCTTGGCATGACGAATCGTCGTGTGGTTGTCCACCAGCCGACGGCCGTTCGCGAGATACAGCCCGTTCAGCGTGCATTCGACCCCCTCGCCGTCGAGGTGGGCCTGGATGTCGTTGCGGACGAGGCCGCCACCAAGGGTGATCGCGTGCGACGAGAAGTTCGCGGCACGGTGGAGCCGCAGATGCATGCTGGCAATGTGGAAGGCGTCGAGCTGCTCGCGGACCAGCTTGTAGTGGTCGATGACCGCGTGTGCACCGGCAATCACTTCGGTCACCGTGTTGGTGAGGTAGGTGCCGTCGCCGACGCCCGCGTAGCTCTCGACGAGTCGGGCCTGGGCGTTCTCGCCCGCGACGACGAGCACCCGCGGATGCGACATGACCGGCGCGCCGTCCGCCGGCGGTGCGGACACGAACAGTAGCTGGATCGGTGTCTCGACGACGACGTTGTCCGGAATCCGCACGACGGCGCCGTCGCGCAGCAGCGCCGTGTTGAGCGCGATGAATGCCTCGGCGTCGACGGTGGCGGCGGTGCCGAGCGCTGCCTCGACCGACAGGTGCGCCTCGGACGCCAGCGCCTCGGCAAGGCTGCCCACGACGACCCCGTCGGGAAGACCGTTCAGGGTCGACAGCGCCGAGGAGTACTGACCGTTGACGAAGACACACGTCGGCGCCGGTCCAGCGAGGCTCGCGATGTACGGGGCCACCGCGGTGTCAGGCACCGGGACCGACTCCGAGAGGTCGAACGTCGTGGCGGCAATCGGCCCGATGTTCGTGAAGCGCCACCGTTCGAGCTTGGTTGTTGGTAGGCCCAGCTCGGTGAAGCGCTCGAACGCGAGCCGGCGGAGCGCATGCACGCGTCCGGACCCGGCAGCGTTGCGCTGCACGTGCTCGAATGCGGCGCCGTAGGCATCGCGGGGCACGGCCCGGATCTCGGTCGCCGTCATGTCACGCACTCACTGGCGCGGCGTCGCCCTCGACCCAGCCGTAGCCACGCTCCTCGAGCTCGAGGGCCAGCTCCTTGCCGCCTGACTTGACGATGCGGCCGCCTGAGAGGACGTGCACGAAGTCGGGCACGATGTAGTTGAGCAGCCGCTGGTAGTGCGTGACGATCACGGTCGCGCGCTCGGGCGTGCGCATCGCGTTGACCCCGTGCGCGACCACCTTGAGCGCGTCGATATCCAGCCCGGAGTCCGTCTCGTCCATGATGGCCAGCCTCGGCTCGAGCACGGCCATCTGGAAGATCTCGTTCCGCTTCTTCTCCCCACCCGAGAACCCCTCGTTGACCGGCCGGTTCATCAGGCTCTGATCGAACTCGAGCGTTTGCATCCGCTCTTTGACCAACGTCATGAAGTCCATGGCGTCGAGCTCGGGTTCGCCGCGATGCTTGCGGACCTCGTTGAGCGCGGCCTTGAGGAGATAGGCATTGTTGACGCCTGGAATCTCGACCGGGTATTGAAAGGCAAGAAAGACCCCTTCGCGTGCGCGCTCCTCCGGGTCCATCTCGAGCAGGTCCCGCCCGCGGTAGGTCACCGTCCCCTCGGTGACCTCGTACTCCTCTCGACCGGCGAGGACGGCGGCCAGCGTGCTCTTACCCGAGCCGTTCGGGCCCATGATGGCGTGCACTTCGCCCGCCTGCACCGACAGGTCGATGCCTTTAAGGATTTCGCGATCGCCGACCTTGGCGTGTAGGTTCTTGACGTCGAGCATGTGAACGATATTTCTCCCGGCTTTGGGCTGTAGGGCTTGGGGCTCGGGAGCTGTCCAGGTCTTGAGCCTTGAGCCCGAGGGCGATGCGGCCTTGAGCCTTGAGCCCGACTGCGACGCGCTACCCGACGCTGCCCTCGAGGCTGACGCCGAGCAGTTTCTGCGCCTCGACCGCGAACTCCATCGGGAGCTCGCGAAAGACTTCCTTGCAGAATCCGTTCACGATGATGTTGACCGCGTCCTCGGTCGACAAACCGCGCTGACGGCAATAGAAGATCTGGTCTTCCCCGATCTTCGCTGTCGACGCCTCGTGCTCGACCTGTGACGACGTGTTGCGCACCTCGAGATAGGGGAAGGTGTGTGCGCCGCACCGATCGCCGATGAGCAGGGAGTCACACTGCGAGAAGTTGCGCGCCCCTTTGGCGTTCTTGCCAATCCGCACCAGCCCGCGATAGGTGTTCTGGCCTTGCCCCGCGGAGATGCCCTTCGACACGATGGTGCTGCGCGTGTTCTTGCCCAGATGGAGCATCTTCGTCCCGGTGTCCGCCTGCTGGTGGTTGTTCGTCACGGCTACCGAATAGAACTCCCCGACCGAGTTGTCGCCTTGCAGAATGCAACTCGGATACTTCCAGGTGATCGCTGACCCGGTCTCGACCTGCGTCCAGGTGATCTTCGCGTTGGTCAGCGCCTTGCCTCGCTTGGTCACGAAGTTGTAGATGCCGCCCTTCCCGTCCTTATCGCCGGGATACCAGTTCTGCACGGTCGAGTACTTGATCGTCGCGTCGTCGAGCGCCACGAGCTCCACCACGGCGGCATGCAGCTGGTTCTCGTCGCGCATCGGCGCCGTGCACCCCTCCAGGTAACTGACGGTGGCCCCCTCGTCGGCGACGAGCAGCGTGCGCTCGAACTGGCCGGTCTGTGCGGCATTGATCCGGAAATAGGTCGACAGCTCCATCGGGCACTTGATGCCCTTCGGGATGTAGGCGAACGAGCCGTCGCTAAAGACCGCGGAGTTGAGCGCCGCGTAGAAGTTGTCGGAAGAAGGGACGACCGTGCCGAGATACTTGCGGACCAGCTCGGGATGGTCCTGGACCGCCTCCGAGAACGAACAGAAGATGATGCCGAGCTCGGCCAGCTTGTCCTTGAACGTCGTGCCCACCGACACCGAGTCGAAGACCGCGTCGACCGCGACGCCCGCCATCAGCTTCTGCTCTTCGAGCGGGATACCGAGCTTGTCGAACGTGGCCTTGATCTCGGGGTCGACGTCGTCGAGGCTCTCGAGACTCGGCCGCTGCTTCGGTGCCGAATAGTAGATGACGTCCTGGAAATCGACCGGTGGGAAGTGCACGTTGTGCCACGTTGGCTCGTCCATCGTCTGCCAGACGCGGAACGCCTTCAGGCGCCAGTCGAGCAGCCACTCCGGCTCGTTCTTTTTCGCCGAGATCAGCCTGACGATGTCCTCGTTCAGCCCTTTCGGAATCTCATCCGCGGCGATGTCGGTAACGAAGCCGTACTTGTAGTCCTGATTCGCGAGCTCTTCGACGGTCTTGGTTGACGTAGGCATCCTAAAGGCCTGTAAACGCTCGGTCTGCGAGCGTTGCCGCTCTCGGCTCCATTTCCGACCAAATTAGTCGTATATCGAAATCTTACACCAACTCAGTGGGATACGCGCAAGCGGCCAGAAGAAGTAAGTATCCCCCGGCAAAGCCGGGGGCTTTAGTTGTGAGCCGCTCAAAGCGGCTGACGTGACCGCTGCGCGGTCACTTGAGCCACCTGACGGTGGCGGCTCTAGTCCAACGGCAACTGATCCAGCCGCCGATCCTCTCGCTCCTGCTGCTGGATATAGTCCCGGATGATCCGTTCATCACGGCCCACCGTCGAGACAAAATACCCGCGCGCCCAGAAGTGCTGCCCCACGAAGTTCCGGGACCGCCCCGCAAACTCCCGAGCGATGTGGATCGCGCTCTTCCCCTTGAGATACCCGATCACCTGCGCCACCGAGTACTTCGGGGGGATCGACACCAACATGTGGACGTGGTCGGGCAGCAGATGCCCCTCCTCCACCTGGCTCTCGCGGTGCCGCGCCAGCTGCCGCAGCACCTCGCCCAGCTGCTGCCGGACGCCTCCATACATCGCTTTCTTCCGGTACTTCGGAATGAACACTACGTGATACTGGCAGTGCCATTTCGTATGATTGAGACTTCGGTACGTCGTCATGAGGACTCCTTCTCGTGATGCTTGTGCGGCTCACGGGAAGGAGTTTCCTCACGCGACTCCCGGATACGTCAAACGCTGCTGGCCGCCCCGGCAAAGCCGGGGGGTCTCCCACGGCAAGTAAGTATCCCCCGGCAAAGCCGGGGGCTTTAGTTGTGAGCCGCTCAAAGCGGCTGACGTGACCGCTGCGCGGTCACTTGAGCCACCTGACGGTGGCGGCTCTAGTCCAACGGCAACTGATCCAGCCGCCGATCCTCTCGCTCCTGCTGCTGGATATAGTCCCGGATGATCCGTTCATCACGGCCCACCGTCGAGACAAAATACCCGCGCGCCCAGAAGTGCTGCCCCACGAAGTTCCGGGACCGCCCCGCAAACTCCCGAGCGATGTGGATCGCGCTCTTCCCCTTGAGATACCCGATCACCTGCGCCACCGAGTACTTCGGGGGGATCGACACCAACATGTGGACGTGGTCGGGCAGCAGATGCCCCTCCTCCACCTGGCTCTCGCGGTGCCGCGCCAGCTGCCGCAGCACCTCGCCCAGCTGCTGCCGGACGCCTCCATACATCGCTTTCTTCCGGTACTTCGGAATGAACACTACGTGATACTGGCAGTGCCATTTCGTATGATTGAGACTTCGGTACGTCGTCATGAGGACTCCTTCTCGTGATGCTTGTGCGGCTCACGGGAAGGAGTTTCCTCACGCGACTCCCGGATACGTCAAACGCTGCTGGCCGCCCCGGCAAAGCCGGGGGGTCTCCCACGGCAACTAGGACGATCGACCGAAGCTGAGCAAGCTGCCAATGAGGAAGACAGCGACGGCGCCGACCACATTGAGCCACAGATAGGAGATGTCCGTGGTGGTCGCGACGGCTGTGACGGCAGTCATGCCGCCGATCAGCCCCCAGAACGCGCCTGTCGCTGTCGCCCTGCGGACCCCGACTGCCAGGATGAACGCGCCGAGCAGCGACCCGTAGAAGAACGATCCGAAGCGGTTGACCACCTCGATGAGCGATCCTAGGTTGGTGGCGAACAGCGCGGCCACCGCCGCGAACACGCCCCAGAATCCCGTCGCCACCTTCGAGACGCGGAGGTAGTGAGCGTCGGAAGCTTCCTTCCGGTAGTGCCGCCGGTAGAAATCGATGACGCTCGCGGTCGAGAGCGCGTTCAGCTCCGCCGCGGCGCTCGACATCGCGGCGGCGAAGATGGCGGCGATCAGCAGGCCGACCAACCCGATGGGCAACTGGCTCGTGACGAACGTCGGGAAGACGTAGTTGACGTCGTCGGTCGTGCCTTCGCCGGTCACGTCCTCAATCAACGTCGCCGCGCGCGCGCGCACGTCCTCCACGCGCCGTTCGCTCGTGACGAACGCTGCGGTCGCGGCCGCGACAGCGGCGGCGTCTCCGGCCTGACGCGCAGCAACGACTTCCGTCGCGCGTTGGCGGCGACGTTCGAACGCCGACCGGAACTCGTCGTCGAGCGCCGCGTAGTCGCCGGCACGGTCGCTCGCCTCCACGCGTGCCCGACGTTCGCCGTTGAACACCATTGGCGGCTGGGTGAACAGGTAGAAGCAGAAGACCAGGACACCCATCAGCAGGATCAGCACCTGCAACGGGATCTTCGCGAAGGCGCTCATCAGCAGTGACTGGCGGGCGCCGTCGACCGATCGCGCGGCCAGATACCGCTGGACCTGGCTCTGGTCGCAACCAAAGTAGCCAAGGGCGAGGAACATCCCGCCGACGAGCCCGGACCAGAAGGTGTAGGTCTCATCCAGATCGAACGTGAAATCGATCGCCTGTAGTCGGCCGACGGCGCCGGCGACGTGCAGCGCAGGCTCGACCCCGACATCGTCCGGCAAGCCGACGACGAGCGCGACCACGGCGGCGGTCACCCCGACCATGATGACCACCATCTGCTTGACATCGGCCCAGGCCACCGCCTGTACACCGCCGAACATCGTGTAGAACGTGGTCGAGCTCGCGATGACGAGGATGGTCAACGGCAAGCTTTGTCCCAGCACGATTGCCAGGATGACCGCCGGGGCCGAGATGATCACGCCGACACTCAGACCGCGCTGGACGAGGAACAACAGGCTGGCCAGCGCGCGCGTTTTTGCGTCGAAGCGCTGCTCGAGGTATTCGTACGCCGTGAACACCTTCGCCCGGTGAAAGAAGGGCACGAGCGTGACGGAGAGGATGATCATCGCGATCGGTAGCCCGAAGTAGAACTGCACAAAGCGCATCCCGTCGGTCGCGCCCTGTCCGGTGGTGCCGACCAACGTGATCGCGCTCATCTGCGTTGCCATCACCGAGAGGCCGGCAGCCCACCACGGCAGCGAGCGCGAGGCCAGGAAGTACCCCTCGATGGCGTGGGTGTTCTTCGACCGGCTGATGCCGTCGTAGAGGACCCAGGCGAGGTAGGCGACGATGATGGCCCAGTCGAGTGGATGCACGGCCGTGAGGTTACAGGGCGCCGGCGAAGTGCTGGGAGAGGATCCAGAGGGCGGCGAGCACGGCGACTTCGACCACGACGACGGCGATGTAGGCGCGAGTCACTCGCCTGAGTATCGCAGATCGCGCGTGGTCACTACGCTATCCGGTAGCCGAGGAATTCGCCTGCCTTTCCCTGCTTCAACGTCTTGAACAACTTGAAATGATCGGTGCGGCCCGGGTTCAGCAGCTCGCCCATGTGAATCAGGAATCCAACCACGTCCTCGAGCGGGTTCCCAAGATCCAGGTCGAGGTCCACATAGTGATGGATGCCGGTCACGCCGTCCTTCGGATAGGCCACGACGGCCTGGAGACTCGGCTTGCCCTTTGCTCGGAAGCTCATCAGCTGATAGGTGCCCGGCTGCACGCGCCGGTCGTCCTCGATGCGGAAGAGGAGCGCGGCATGCACACCCCCGGTCGGCGACCCCTCCTTGTGAAACTTCGTGCGCGGGCCGTCGGACAGCGTGACCAAGCGTTGCAGCAGCGACGGCTCCGCAGTTGCGTAGATACGATCCGTCGCCGCGAAGAAGACGTCGCGCACGTGCGACAGGAGATGACCGGCTGTGGTCGGCGTGACCCGCGCCATCGCCAGGATGTTGAGGAGGCACGCCTGCCGCACCGCTCGCGGATGGCGACTCGTGAGCCACTCCATGGCGCGTCGCTGATCGAGCACGGATGCGTCGGCGTCCAGGACCCGACGGGCATCTGGCGCGAGGTCAACGACCTCGACCAACCGAGGATCGCGACGCACCTCGACGGAATGCTCGAGATCGCGACGTTCCCGGATGTCGAAGTTGACCGTACGTCGACCGACGACCGTCAGGTCCTCGATGCCCACGGTGACCTTGTAGCGCCCAGGCGGCAGCCCATCGGCCTCGGACCCGGCCAGCGCGAGCCGGCCTCGGTCCGCCCAGATGTTGAGGCGCCACTCCTGACGCGCCCAGCCCTTGAGCTGCGCGAGCCGTCTCACGCGGCGTGTGGTCTGCTCGTCGCGCGGCGCGAGGCCGATGTTCGCGCGACGCGGAAAGGCGTCGCGCTCGTTGCGCAGCACGACGCCGACCCGGCTGGCAGCGTCGACGTTGAGACGCCGGCCGTTCTCCCAGAGCTGAATCAGCAGCCGCTCGTGCATGACACCCCTCCGTGGCCCCATTATGCTTCTCTGATATACCCGGGGTCAGTCATACCGGGACACGAGCATGGACGACGTCGTTGCGGCACCGGCGAAGCGCCTTCCGATCGGCCGCATCCTCTTCGGCATCGTGGCGGTCATCGCCCTGGGCGGGATCGGCCGTCAGATCGGGCCGTACGTCCCCGAGTTCGAGGCGTGGGTCAATGGACTAGGTGTGTGGGGCCCGGTGGTCTTCATGGCCGGGTATGTGGTGGGCACCGTCGCCCTCGTCCCCGGCTCCGCTCTGACGTTGGCCGCGGGAGCGGTCTTCGGCCTCGGGCCCGGCGTCGTGTACGTCTTTACCGCGGCTACCGTTGGCGCATCCCTCGCCTTCCTCGTCTCCCGGTACGTGGCGCGAGACATGATCGAGCAGCGCCTCGAAGGCAACCCGCGGTTTGCCGCGGTCGATGCGGCGGTCGGACGCGAAGGGCGCAAGATCGTCCTGCTGCTGCGTCTGTCTCCGGTTTTTCCGTTCAACCTGCTCAACTACACCCTGGGCCTCACGAAGGTCCGATTCGTGGACTACCTGGTCGCGTCGCTCGGGATGCTGCCCGGGTCGTTTCTCTACACCTACTACGGCGCCGTCGCGGGCGACGTTGCGCGTCTGGCGGGCGGCGCGGCGCCCGACCGCGGGCCCGGCTATTACGTCGTGCTGCTGCTCGGCCTCGTCGCCACCATCGCGGTGA
This sequence comes from Vicinamibacterales bacterium, assembly GCA_965197395.1. Classification (GTDB taxonomy): domain Bacteria; phylum Acidobacteriota; class Vicinamibacteria; order Vicinamibacterales; family UBA8438; genus CAZYFH01. The sequence continues at coordinate 1,623,892 of OZ240205.1, forward strand.
CGGCACTGGTCACGCGAACCGCCCGCAGAGCGCTGCGGACCGCGACCGGCAGCGCCTGAGTGGCAGGCTGGCGGTTGCACGACCCGTGCCCGACGGATAGAATTCCCCCGGCTTCGGCCGATTCCGTCGAGCTGAGGGGGTCGCCGGGGTCCTTTGCCGTCCAGACGAGACACGACCGATCCCGATCGCGTTCCCCGAAACGAGCGGGTTCTGGCACTCAGTGACACGGCACGAAAGGAGTCACGACGGTGTCTGACGTGACGACGACCGAGCACGCTGCGCCCGCCGAGCACGGACACGAGCACGAGGAGCTGTCCTTCTGGCGCCAGTACATCTTCTCGGTGGACCACAAGGTGATCGGCATCCAGTACGCCGTCACCGGACTGCTCTTCCTGCTCTTTGGCTTCGGCTTGATGATGATCATGCGCTGGCAGATCGCATACCCCTTCCAGCCGATCCCGTTGATCGGGGGTCTGCTTGGCGACAGCCGGGCGCCGGACGGCATCATGCTGCCGGAGTTCTACAACCAGCTCGGCGCCATGCACGGCACGATCATGGTGTTCATGGGGGTCGTGCCGCTGGCGGTCGGCGGCTTCGGCAACTTCGTTCTGCCGCTCCAAATCGGCGCGCCCGACATGGCGTTCCCCCGCCTCAACATGGCGAGTTACTGGTCGTTCTTCCTGGGCGGCGTCGTGATGTTCGCCAGCTTCTTCATCCCGGGCGGCGCGGCCAACTCCGGTTGGACGTCCTACGCGCCGCTCTCGGTCTTCGCCACGACCGGTCAGACGCTCTGGCTCGTGGGGATGATCTTCCTCATCACGTCGTCGCTCCTCGGCTCGGTCAACTTCATCGTCACGACGATTCAGCTGCGGGCGCCGGGGCTCAGCTTCATGCGGCTGCCGTTCTTCGTCTGGGCGCAGCTCGTCACGGCGTTTCTGTTGCTGCTGGCGTTCCCACCGCTCGAGGCTGCGGGCGTCCTTCAGTTGATGGACCGTCTGGCCGGCACCAGCTTCTTCATGCCGAGCGGCCTCGTCTATGCCGACGCCCCAGCCGAGTACGGTGGCGGCGGCAGCCCCCTGCTGTGGCAACACCTCTTCTGGTTCCTCGCGCACCCCGAGGTCTACGTCTTGATCCTCCCCGCGATGGGGATCGTGATCGAGATCCTGGCCAACAACACGCGGAAGCCGATCTGGGGCTACCGCGCGCTCGTGGCGTCGGTTACTGTCCTCGGCTTCCTGTCGTTCGTCGTCTGGGCGCACCACATGTTCCTGACCGGCATGGGCACGACGATGAGCTCGTTTTTCCAGACGACGACGATGATCATCTCGATCCCGTCGGTCGTGATTCTCTCGGCGATGTTTCTCACGTTGTATGGGGCGTCGATACGCTTTACGACGCCGATGCTCTTCGCGTTGGCGTTTGTGCCGATGTTCGGGATCGGTGGCTTGACCGGCCTCCCGCTCGGCCTCGCGCCGCCCGACATTCACCTGCACGACACCTACTACGTCATCGGCCACTTCCACTACGTCGTGGCGCCCGGCACGCTGCTCGCGCTCTTCGGGGGGATCTACTACTGGTTCCCGAAAGCGACTGGCCGCGCGATGAACGACCTCCTCGGCAAGATCCATTTCTGGGGCTCTTTCATCGCCATCAACGTCGTCTTCATGCCGATGTTCATCCAGGGGCTCTCCGGGATGAACCGGCGGGGTGCCGACGGTGGGATCGGGTACACGATGAACCAGGACGTCCTGGTCTGGAACACCGTGATCTCGTGGGGCGCCTGGACCCTGGCCTTCTTCCAGATCTTCTTCATCTTCAACTTCTTCTGGAGCATCAAGAAGGGCAAGAAGGTCGGCGAGAACCCCTGGGACGCCACCACGCTGGAATGGCAGGCGCCGTCACCGCCGCCGCACGGCAACTTCCTGACGCCCCCGCAGGTCCATCGTGGGCCGTACGAATACAGCGCGCCGGGCGCGAAGACCGACTTCATCATGCAGGGTGAGGCGGACGGACCGCAGGCCGAGCCGGTGAAAGCGTAGGAGCCCCTAGACGCCATGGAAATCCCGTATACCGTCGCGGAACGGCCTGACACTGGGTTGAACAACGTCAAGCTGGGTATCTGGCTCTTCCTGGCGTCGGAGGTGATGCTGTTCGGCGGGCTCTTCTCCACCTACGTGCTGCTGCGCGTGATTGCGGTCGAGTGGCCGTTCGGCGCCGACATCCTCAGCGTCCCGATCGGCGCGTTCAACACCGCCGTCCTGATCATGTCGAGCGTCACCATGGTGCTGGCGTACGCCGGGCTCAAGACGAACGACCTGGGCAAGTTCAAGCTCTACATGGCGCTCACGGTCGGTCTTGCGCTCCTCTTCCTCGGCGTCAAGGCCTATGAGTACGCGGACAAGTTCTCGCACGGGGACGTCCCGTCGAGCAGCACGTATCTGGGGATCTACTTCACGCTGACCGGCCTGCATGCCTTGCACATCGTGGGCGGCGTGATCGTCAACTCGTATTTCCTGGGACCGGGCTCCAAGATGTGGGAGACCGCCAAGGAACAGTTCACGAATCGGATTGAAGCCGCCGGGCTCTACTGGCACTTCGTCGACCTGGTCTGGATCTTTCTGTTTCCGGTGCTCTATTTGCTCTAACGCTCGCAGTGTGGGGTGCCAGGTTCCGGGTTCTGAGTTTCGTTGGAGGCCGCATGAGCGAAGATGTTCAAGCCCATATCCGAACCTACATGAAGGTGGGGATCTCGTTGTTGGTCCTTACCGTCGTGACTGTCGCTGTGTCGTATCTGCCGTTCGGCGTGCCGCTGGCGGTGACCGTCGCGCTCGTCATCGCCGTGTTCAAGGGGTCGCTGGTCGCCAGCTTCTTCATGCATTTGATCGCTGAGAAGAAAGCGATCTTCGCGGTGCTCGTGCTGACCGTCTTCTTCTTCTTCGTGATGTTGTTCATCCCGCTCATGGGGAACGCCGACAAGGTCGGCGAGTTCTTCACGCTCCCGAATGCCGACGCCCCGGCGGCGGAGGCCGATGCGCATTAGGGGCAGCGGTCGCGGGGGCTTGGGGCAAAGCCCCATTTCGGATCAAGGCGCGCACGGCGCGCCTCGCGGCCGCGGAGTGGGGCTCTCGGGGTCCCCACGCAGCGGTCGCGGGGGCTTGGGGCGAAGCCCCATCTGAGTATAGACATGTCGCTCCGGGCCATCCACATCGTCTTCATCGTGGCGTCGATCGTCCTCGCGGCCATGGTCGCCGTCTGGGGCGTGGTGATGTTCACGAGCGAGCGTGGCGGCGTGGGGCACGTGCTGTTTGCGACCGGTTCGGCGGTGGCGGCCGTGCTCATGACGTGGTACGCAATTGGGTTCGTGCGCAAGACGCGGGAACTGGGCATTGAGTAGCTGATCGATGTGCAGCGCGGGGCTTCAGCCCCGCTCCACCCATCACAGCCGATAGCGAGGCGGTCATGATGATCCGGAAGACACTTCGAATGTTCGCAGCGGCCGCGGCCATGGTGATCGCCGCGCCGGCCATCGCGCTCGCGTGCCCGATCTGCTTCGGCGGCGATCCGAGCTCGCCCGAGGCGCAAAGCCTGAACTGGGCGGTGTTCACGTTGCTCGGCGTGACGGGTGGCGTGTTGAGCGGGTTCGTCGGTTTCATCTTCCACTTGATGAAGCGTTCGCGCCAGGCGATGAGCAACGAGAGCGCGCTCGGCACCGGTCGGCCCGGCGAGCCGGGAGGGAGAACGTAGATGCGCGAGCTACTCGGACTGCCAATCCAGGCGGCCGCCCATGCCGAGGAGATCGATCAGATGATCATCCTCACCCACTGGCTGATGGCCGCGATGTTCGTCGGCTGGGGCGGCTTCTTCATCTACACGCTCATCCGGTTCCGCGCCAGCGCCAACCCCAGGGCCGACTACCAGGGTGTCAAGAGCCATACGTCGAGCTACCTGGAAATCGGCGTGGCGGTCGTCGAGGCGGTTCTGCTCGTCGGCTTCGCCATCCCCGCGTGGGCCAGCCGCGTGAACGAGTTCCCACCCGAGGACGAGGCGACCGTCGTCCACATGATCGGCAAGCAGTTCGAGTGGCACACGCACTACCCGGGTGCCGACGGTCGGTTCGGGCGCCGTGACATCAGCCTCATCACGCCGACGAACGCGATCGGTCTCGACCGGAGCGATCCGAACGCGCGCGATGACGTCCACAGCATCAACCAGATGAACCTGCCGGTCGACAAGCCGGTCATCGTCTACCTGTCGACCCAGGACGTCATCCACAGCATGGGAATCGCGGAGATGCGGGTGAAGCAGGACGCCATCCCCGGCATCCAGGTGCCCGTCTGGTGGGAGCCGACCGTGACCGGTGATTTCGAGGTCAACTGCTCGCAGCTGTGCGGGCTCGGTCACTACCGGATGCGTGGTTTCGTCACGATCCAGTCGCAGGCCGAATTCGACGCCTGGTACACCGACGAGCTCGCCCTGGTCACCGGCGACTGACCGCCTCGCTCGTCGACACGCGCCAGACCCGTCCCGGGGCCTAATCCTCCTGGTGCGCGGATCCGATACACCGCTCCGGGTCCTATGTCGCAGCCCGTCCAGCCTCAGGCGTGGTCGCGTGCCGCCACAGTGCACGCACGAGCGCCGCGACCTCTGCCTCCCCGGTCGAATGACCTGGCTGGACATCGACGGGACCCGACGCACCGCGCGTATCAGGACACGCGATGTGAGTGAGGGTGGCGCGTTCGTGGAGTGTGTGAGCGGGTGCGGCGCGATCCCGCTCTACCGGCTGGTCGAGCTGAAGCTGGATGACGCCGCGCGGCTCCGCGACAAGCTACCGCGTCCACTCCGGCAGCCGAGTGCCCCCGCCGCCGTCTACCGCGTCGGCCCGAGCCGGCCCTCAACGGGTCTCCCGGACGGGTTCGCGCTCCGGCTGCTGGTGAAGCCCCCCGGTCGGCGCAAGCGAGCGCGGTTGGTGAGCGCGCGGGCGACAAAAATCGCGTGACCCGTCCAGGCGGACGACGCTGTTCAGCGCCTACTGTCCGGCCATCGCCAGCTCCTCGCGGATGATCCCATCGAACACATCGTAGGGCACGGCGCCGGTCACGAGGCGGCCGTTGATGAACACGGTGGGGGTCGACGAGACACCGTAGCGTGCTCCGGTCGCGAGGTCCTGCTGCACACGCTGCGTGTAGCGTCCGTCATCCAGGCACGCGGCGAACGCGGCTGCGTCGAGTCCGAGCTCCGCCGCGTACGTTTTCAAGGAGGCAATGTCGAGTGAGCCCTGGCTCGCGAACATCTTGTCGTGCAGCTCCCAGAACTTGCCTTGGGCGTTGGCGCACTTGCCCGCCTCGGCGGCCTTGAACGCGTTCGGGTGACTGGGGAGCGGGTAGTCCTTGTAGACGAAACGGATCTGGTCACCATACCGATCGAGCAGCTGGGCAATCGTGCCGGTGGCCCGCTGGCAATAGGGACAATCGAAATCCGAGAACTCCACGATCTGGATGGGGGCGTCGGCGGGTCCGCGCACGGCGTCGTCCTCGCTGGTCTCGACGTCTTGCCGCGGCGGGTCGAGGAGCACGACCACGTCGTCGGCCGCCATCCGGAGCTCGTTCATGTACGCCTGCAACGCCTGCAGCGGCCGTTGCTCTTCCATCATCGCCCGGATTTCCGGCCGCATCTCCTCGGCGGTCCGCCCGCCGAACCGGTCCTTGTTCCGGTCGTAGATCAGGTCGATTTCCTCATCGGTCACCGGCAGGGTGCGACTTGGCAGCTCGGCCGCCAGCAACGCGTCGCGCGTCATGGCGCGCGCCACCGTTTCACGCTCGATGAGTCGCTCGCCGATGACGATGTCCAGCGCGCGCCGTCGCGTGTCGTAGAGCTGTTGGAGCATCCGGATACGGGACGCGGCGTCGTTGCGATGCCAGGCATCTTCGAGCTCGGTCGTCGTGATCGGCTCGCCACCGACGCGCGCGACCACACCGCCGCCATCCTGCGCCGCGAGCGGCACGGGGGCCAGCAGCAACGCGAGCGACGCCACAACCAGTCGTGCCGGACACGATGCCATGCGAGAGATCCTTTCCGATTCGGGGGCGGTACCGATGGGCCGCTTCAGCTCGACCTGAGGCCGGGCCTCAACTGCTAGGAGCCTAGCCACTGTACCATCGCGGGTTCCGCCCGTCCACGGCGTAAGAGCCTAGGGGTGCCACCTATAATGCCGGTCCGATGGCGTCGCACCGGATCACCGCCAGGAGGGCCGGCAACGCGCCACCCCCACCAATCGCGAGGGATGAGGTCGCCCTCGCCGGCATCCGCGAGGACGCCGCACATCACGCGGGCGGACACGCCAGCGGGGTCGCCCATCCGCGCAACGAGGCGGAGGTGGCCGCGCTCCTCCAACAGGCCGCGCGCGTCCTCCCCGTCGGCGGACAGTCGTCGCTGACGGGTGGCGCGACGCCGATGGGCGACCTGGTCATTGCCACCACGCGGATGGACCGCATCTTGCGCGTGGGCGAAGGAGAGGTCGTCGTCGAGCCAGGTGTGCCGCTGTCGCGCCTGCAGGATGCCCTGTGTCGCGCGGGCGCCTGGTTTCCGCCCGCACCGACATTCGACGGGGCGTTCGCGGGTGGGATCGTCGCCACGAACGCGGCTGGCGCTGCGACGTTCAAGTATGGCGGCACGCGTGACTGGGTGAGACGACTCACCGTCGTGCTCGCCACCGGCGATGTGCTGGAGATCGACCGCGACGCCGTGCGAGGCCACGACGACGGCTACTTCGACCTCGAGCTCTCCGGCGGGACGGTTCGCGTCCCGGTGCCGGGCTATCGGATGCCGGCGGTCGCAAAGTGTTCCGCCGGGTACTTCGCGCGGCCGCGCATGGATCTGATCGACCTGTTCATCGGGTCGGAGGGCACACTCGGCATCGTCACGGAGATCACGTTCCGGATTCTCGCGCCGGATCCCGCGAACCTGACGGTCTGGATGACGTTGACCACCGAGCAGGACGCGATCGACCTGGTCGCACGGCTTCGTGAGGCGTCGCGCGCCACGTGGCGTGAGGGCGATCGGCGCGGGATCGATGTTTCCGGCGTGGAGCACCTCGACCGTCGGTGCCTGGATCTCCTCCAAGCGACCGGCGCGGCCCGGAGATACGGCGTCGACGTACCGGACGATACCGCGGTGGCGTTGCTGGCGCACATCGAGTTGCCGGCCAATGTCGTCCCGACCGCGGAGGACGCGTACGCCCAGATCGCCGCCGTGGAGACCACGACCGCCCCGGACACACCACTCGTGCGCGTATGCCGCCTCGTCCGGCAGGTCGGCGTCCTTGACCGCACCGAGATCGCGCTGCCGCACGAGACACGCCGGCGCGACCAGCTCATCGCGATCCGGGAGGCGGTGCCGGAGGCGGTCAACCGGCTCGTGGGCGATGCCAAGCGCAGTGTCGATGCGCGCATCGTCAAGACCGCGGCGGACATGATCGTGCCCTTCGAGGCGATGAGCGCGGGACTTGACCTGTTCCGCGCGGCGTTCGAGCGGCAGGGGCTCGACTACGCCATCTGGGGACACCTGTCGGACGGCAACCTGCACCCCAATGTTATCCCGCGCAGCCTGGCCGACGTGCAACGCGGCGCGGAGGCCATTCTCGCGTGTGGCGCTGAGGTGATTCGCCTCGGCGGGTGCCCGCTCGCCGAGCACGGCGTCGGCCGCAACCCGGTCAAGCAGGCGTTGCTCCGTCGGTTATACGGCGACAAGGGAATCGAGGAGATGCGCCGCGTCAAAGCGGCGCTCGACCCGACAGGGAAACTCGCACCGGGGGCATTGTTCCCGGAGCGGTAGACGCAACGTTCAGGACCCGGCGACGGGCTCGCGCGTGTTCGTCGGGCCGAGCTACAACTCGACGCGCCGGAGCCGGAGCGCGTTGCCGATCACCGACAACGAGCTCATCGTCATCGCGGCGCTCGCCCAGATGGGACTGATGAGAAGCCCCAGCACCGGATAGAGCACCCCCGCCGCCACCGGCACGCCGACCGCGTTGTACACGAACGCGAGGAACAGGTTTTGTCGGATGTTGCGCATCGTGGCGCGGCTGAGCCGCCGCGCGCGCGCGATGGCCCGGAGATCTCCCTTGACAAGCGTTACGCCAGCGCTCTCCATCGCAACGTCGGTCCCGGTGCCCATCGCGATGCCCACCGCCGCTTCGGCGAGGGCCGGTGCGTCGTTGATGCCGTCGCCCGCCATGGCGACCAGGTGCCCGTTGGCCTGATGCTCCGCCACGACACGGCGTTTGTCAGCTGGCAGCACCTCGGCAACGATGTCGGCCGGGTCGATGCCGACCTCCGCGGCCACGGCTTCGGCCGTTGCCCGACTGTCCCCGGTGACCATCATGACGCGGAGGTTGTCGGACCGGAGCAGTGAGATGGCCTCCGGTGTGGAGCCCTTGACAGGATCCGCAATGCCAAGGAGGCCGGCCATGACGGCGTCGATGGCTGCGTAGACGACCGTCTCGCCCCGTCGACGGGCGTCGTCCGCCACGGCGTCGAGCGTGCCGACCTCACACCCCTGCTGGTGCAGCCACGCGGCGGTGCCGACCGCGACGCGTCGGCCATCGACGGTGCCGATCACCCCGAGCCCCGTCTCGGACTCGAAGTCGCTCACCGGCGTGGGCGTCAAGCCACGACGCGTCGCCTCGGCCACGACGGCGGACGCCAGCGGATGCTCGCTCGCCTGCTCGAGCCCGGCGATGATCCCGAGCAGCTCGGATTCCGACCAGCGGTGGGCGCCGCCTCCGGTCGCAAGCACGACGGACCGGACCTGTGGTCTGCCCTCGGTCAACGTGCCGGTCTTGTCGACGATGAGCGTGTCCACCTTCTCGAGCGTCTCGAGGGCCTCGGCATTGCGGATGAGCACTCCCGCGGTCGCCCCCCGGCCAGACCCCACCATGATGGCCATCGGCGTGGCGAGACCGAGAGCGCAGGGACACGCGATAATGAGCACCGCGACGGCGCTGACCACCGCAAGGGCCAGACGCGGTTCGGGTCCCCACAGCGCCCAGCCGACGAATGACGCGGCCGCCACCGTGACGACGGCGGGGACGAAGAACACGGCCAGCCGGTCGGCGACCCGCTGGATCGGTGCGCGACTGCGTTGCGCGTCGCTGACCATGCCGACGATCTGCGCCAGCAACGTGTCGCGGCCCACCCGATCGGCGCGTATCGTCAGGCTGCCGGTGCCGTTGATCGTGGCGCCGATCACGCCGACGCCTGGCGTCTTCAGCACCGGCATCGGCTCGCCGCTGACCATCGATTCGTCAACCGTGCTCCGACCATCCGTGACGGTCCCGTCGACCGGGATCCGATCGCCCGGGCGCACGCGGAGCAGGTCGCCGACCCGTACATCGGCGAGCGCCACCTCGGTCTCCCTGAGCGCCTCTTCGGGCCCCGTCTCCAACCGGTGCGCGACCGCCGGGGCCAGGCCGAGGAGCGCGCGCAGCGCCGCACCGGTGCGCTGTCGCGCCCGCAGCTCGAGCATCTGTCCCAGCAGCACGAGCACGATGATGACGACCGCCGTGTCGAAGTACGGCTCCACCCCCCCATCCATGCGAAACCCGGATGGAAAGGCGGCCGGCATCACCGTGGCAGCCACGCTGTAGAGATAAGCCGCGCCGACCCCCAGCCCGATGAGCGTGAACATGTTCGGGCTCTGGTTGACGATCGACGCCCACCCGCGTGCGAAGAACGGACGCCCCGCCCAGACGACAACAGGCGTCGCGAAGACGAGCTGGATCCAGTTCGACGCCCAGCGCGGCACGCCAAGGGCGTCGGCGCCGACCAGCATCTCGGCCATGGCCAGCAAGAACACCGGTGCGCCGATCGCCGCCCCGATACGGAACCGGCGAGTCATGTCGATCAGCTCGGGGTTCGGCGGCTCATCGGCCGTGACCGTTCGTGGCTCGAGCGCCATGCCGCATTCGGGACATGAACCAGGCGCAGCGCGCACGACCGCAGGGTGCATCGGGCAGGTGTACTCGACCCGCTGCTCGGGCGGCGCAACGACCTCCGGTTCCAGCGCCATGCCGCAGCTTGGGCACGGGACCGGCTCGGTCTCGCGCACGTCGGGACACATCGGGCAGACGTAGATCGGAACGGGTCCAGGACTCGAGGCCGAGCGCGCCGGGGTCGGCGTCCCTGCGCGCCGATCCGCGGTTGACGTGAGGAACGCGGCCGGGTCGTGCGCGAAGGCCGTCTGACAGCCACCGCAGCAGAACAGATACGTCGATCCTGCGTGTTCAAAGCGGTACCGCGCCGTGTTCGGGTCGACCTCCATGCCGCAGACCGGGTCGCGCGTGCGGAAATCCATGGTCACGTCGATCATAGCGGCCGGAGGCCAGACGATGGTGTCTTCGAGGCCGGTGCGGGTGCGCGTGGCGATCAGTCTTGCCGGCTACCGAGCCAGGCGTCGCGGAACGCGCGTTGTCGCTCGGTGAGTGCCGTTCCTGTGGATTCGACCGGCACGATCTCGATGCGGCCGTCGGCGTCGAGCGTCGCGGAAGCCACGTTCCGCTGGCCGCGGCGAACGAACTCGATCGTGACGACGTCGCCCGGGCTCTTGGCGCTCACCAGGCGGTCGATCTGGGCGCCCGAGGTCAGGCGATGGCCGTCGAGCGTCGCCAGCACGTCGTCACGCTCGATCCCAGCCTCGTGCAGCGGGGACGCGTACGCCGTCGGCTCGATCACCCGCATGCCCGCACCGAGGGACAGGTCGCCAAGCGTCGCCCGCCCGGGCGCGGCCGGCTGCACGACGAAGCCCGCATGCGCCAGCAGCCCGGCGTAATCGACGACCTCGCGGCCGTTGATGTATCGGGCAAAGAAGTCCCCGGCGAACGCCGGGTCGCCTGCGACCACCCCTAACAGTCGTTCCGCGTCGTCGGGGGTGTACGGCCAGTCGACCGCGCCCGCCGCCGCACCACCGGGACGGCCGAAGCGCTCCCACAGCGCGCGCATGTAATCGTCGAGCGTGACGGCGCCGTCGGCTCGCGTCCGCAGCGCCAGGTCGAGCCCGAGCCCCAGGGCCTCCCCCCACACGTAGTAGGAGATGAACGTGTTCTCCAGATTGGTGCGGTCGATCGCGGTCGCCGCATCGGTAAACGGCGCCATCCGACTCATGTCGACCACCGAGCGAAACTGACGACCGGGGCCGAGCGTGACCGTGTTGATGGCGTTGGCGAACCGGTTCAGCGTCGCCGGCAGCAAGGCGAGGCCGGCACGGTGCATGACCAGCGCGCCGTAGTAGTTCGTGACGCCCTCCGCCAGCCAGAGCTCGCCTGACACGTTGGCGCCCGTGAAGTCGAACGGCTCGAGCGATCGCGGGCGAATCCGCTCGACGTTCCAGGCGTGAAAGAACTCGTGCGCGACCGCGCCGAGCAGGCGCGCGCGGTCGGCCGCCCCGTCGAGTCGACCGGCAGACGTCAACACCGTGCTGTTGCGGTGCTCCATCGCGTCGCCGCTGGCGTACGGCAAGTAGTCGGCAATGAACGTGTAGGTGCCGGTCTCGAAGCGCGGGAACTCGCCGAACACCGACACCGTCTCGCGCACGATGCGCTCGACCGCGCGCGCAAAGGGCGCCAGGGCGGACGTCGCGCCGTCATGGTGGACGGCGAGCCGAAAGGTCGGGACGTAGGCGTTGTCGGCCGGGTCGCGCACGGTGAAGGTGCGCAAGTCGAAGTCGCTGAGCTCCGTCGGGCTGTCCAGCAGGTACTGCAGGTTGGGGGCTGTGAAGACGAACGGATCAGTCGTGGGAAAGAGCTGCGTCGCGGCCTGCCAGCGTCGGGCAGGGGGCATCTCGAACGTGACTGTCGCGGCGCGATTCTCGAGCCCGGCGGCCCACATCAATGTCGCGGGCATGTTCAGGTGGGCGTGCGAGGAGTCGACCGCCAGATAGGTCCCGTCGACACGGTCGCCAAACAAGCGATAGCGGGCGCGGACGGCACCGTCGTGGCGGGCGACGGCCCACTGCGCCGGCCCGCGTTGGGTCACCGCCACGTCCCCCCCGACGCCATTGGTGAACCGCACCTCGATGACGTTCTTGGCGAACTCGTGGCGCGCGTAGCGTCCCGGTGAGGCGCTGCTCATCCGGATGTCGAGTGGCGCATCACCAATCTCGGGAAAGAGCACGTCCACCGCCAGCCATCGATGCTCCGGCTCGGGGAACGACAGGCGATACTCGACGGGTGGGGGGGCTTGCGCGACAACCGCGGCCAGCCACCCCGCAACGAGGCACGCGACGAGCCTGCCGGTCGTCCGCCGAGACACGATCATCCCGTCGCCTGCAGCGCCTGCTGGACGAATTCCGCCTCTGCCTGCGCACCCATGATCTCGATTCGGTCATTGACGACCGTTTTCGGCACGCCGGTCACCCGGTAGCGGGCCGCCAGATCTGGGAATTCGGTCGCCTCGATCACCGACGCCGTCACACGCGCGCTCGCCGCGGCCAACCGATACGCCAGGCTGACCGCCTGGGGACAGAACCGTCAGGTCGGGGTCACGAACACCTGGAGATGGACGGCGCGGTCGAGCTTAGCCAGCGCGGCGAGACTCTCGTCGGTCAGTCCGGTCGCCGCGTGTGCCGCGAGCTCGATCGCCTCGACCAACGATTCGATCTCATGGCCGGACGGCACGCCGTAGAACCGAAGACCCAGATCCTGTGCGCCGGCGACCGCGATCACCGGGGCCCTGTCGACGCCGAACTCCGCCACCCGGTCCTTGTCGAGCACGAGGTTGTGCTCCTCGACCGTGAGACGCTCCGACAGACTGGCCAGCTGATCGAGGACACGGCGGGCGGCGAAGCAGGTGTCGCAGCCGAACGTCTGCGTGAAGAACACGAGTCGCACCGGCGACGCCAGCGCAGCGAGACGAGCCGACATGTCGCGCGGATCGTCGGGCGCGGGCATGGGTCGAATTATCGCAGATGTGACCGGGAGCCAGAGCTAGGAGCGCGTCGTGCCAGGAGCTCTGGACCCGAAACGCCCAGATGCGCTACTTGAACAGGTCGTCGAAGGCCTGTCGCGCGTCGCCAGACGCAGCCGCGGGCCGGGTTTCCACGTTCGGTGGCGCCGACCGCGTTTCGCGCTCCACGGTAATGCGCGCCTCGAAGTAGGTGCAGTCGTTCCGTTCGTCCTTCGGGGACACCCGTTTCGGGATCGGCCGGCCACACTCGAACTGGCTGCTCGTGTCGAACCAGGTGCATTGCGCGCAGCTGTGGAGCGCCGCGGAGCACTGCGAACACTGCGAATCGACCTGGATCGCCCCGGTCAACGACGCACCGCACCGCGCGCACTTCAGCACGTCGCGGAAACCGGGCATGTTGACCTTGCGTGGCTCACGTGGCCCATACCCGCGTCGCGGCCGGCCGTCGCCCTTCGGCTCACGTGGCCCGGAGAGAGTTGGACGGTCGCGCTCCTCGTCCTGATAGCCGCGCTGCCGGTATTTCTTCGACATCGAGGGTGGGATCCTCCAGTTGATCTACCTCAACGTGTCCCGTTTGTCTAGTTTTAGACAATTGACACCGGGGCGGGTGTTGAGCAATAGCTTGGGCGTGGCATCCCGCAAGACCGGCCGCCTCGTCTACAAACACGACCTGTCGCCGATACTGACCATCTTCCGTTTGATGCCCGAGCCGGGCAGTCAGTTCCCCCCATCCCGGGCCGGTCAGTACATCGCCCTTCGTCGCGACGACGCGCCCGCCACCAAGGCGGTCGGCGTCGGACCGGACGGCAAGCGCATCTTCGCACTCGACGTCGATGCCGCCGGGCGACCGAAAACGGCTCCCATCACCCATTCGTACTCCATCGCGTCCGCGCCATGGGAGCAGGCCCGATACGGCTATCTCGAGTTCTATGTGGTGTTGATGATGTCGCGGGAGGGCGTGTCCGGACGGCTGAGCTCCATGCTGCTTCGGATGCGTCCTGATGACGACTGCACGCTCACCTACATCGACCGAATCGTGGGGAGCTTCACGCTCGAGGAGCGCGCCGCGGGGTTCGATCACGTGATCATGGTGGGCACCGGCACGGGGTTGTCGCCCTTCGTGGCGATGACGAAGGAACTGCACGGTCGCGCGGTGACCGGTGGCGACGATGGCCGGACCTACACCTTGCTCCATACGAATCGTGTGTACGACGAGCTGGCCTATCATGCGCGCCTGCTGGAGATCGAGCGGGAAGCGGCGTTCGATTTCACCTACATGGCAACCGTCAGCCGGCCGACCCCGCAAGACCGCGACAACGGCGGCCTCGGCGTCGGCCGTGCCAACAACGTCCTGCGTCACCTGTTCGACCTCCCGTCGACCGAGGAGGATGCGGTGGCGCGGGCGCGCCCCGACGGCGGGGACGTCGCGCGTGCCGAGGCCGACCTGGCGCGGTCCGTGCGGCCGACCCTGCCCTCCCACGTGTCGGCACCGGCGTTTCGCGAGCGGATCGACCCGTCGAAAACGATTATCCTGACGTGTGGCAACCCGGCGTCGATGGCCGACATCCAGCGGACGGCCGCGCGCGTCGGCGTCGCCTTCGAGAAGGAAGAGTGGTAGCGTCCCTCGACGATCTGAAGATCGATCGCCGACCGTCCTCAACGCGTCCTGGTATGTGACGGCACGGCGTCAGGCAACCGTGTCCTCGAAGGTCACCGGGAAGGTCATCGAGGTACGGGTCGAGGAAGGGATGGCGGTGACGGAGGGGCAGGTGCTGGCCCGTCCGCGGTCGCCGTAGTCGGCGTGACCGGCGTCGTGATCGTGTTCGTCGCGGTGTTGTCGATCGCCGAGGGCTTCCTGGCGGCGCTGGCCGGGGCGGGCTCCCCGGACACGGCGATCGTGATGCGGGGCGGCAGCACCGCCGAGACGACCAGCGCCCTCGCCACCGATGCGACACGCATCTATCAAGGACGCGCCGGGTGTCTACGTATAACGAAGCCGCTCGAGTGCCTGGCGGACTTCCGCGTTGTCCGGCAGCGTCGGGAGATCGTAGACCTTGGCGAACGCGATGGTCCCGGCCTTGTCGACGACGAAGATCGCCCGCTCCGAGATCCCACCCTCACGCGCCACCCCGAACGCCTCGGCCACGGCGCCATGTGGATGGAAATCGCTCAGCAAGTCGTACGAGATTCCGCCGAGGCTCTTTGCCCACTCGATCTTGGCCGGCACGGCGTCGACGCTGACACCGAGGATATGGGTGTCGTGCTCGGCGAACCAGTCCCGCTCCGTCTCGTAGGCCTTCATTTGATTGGCACAGACTGGCGTCCACGCCAGCGGATGGAACGCGACGACCACGTTCATGTTGCCCCGGAAGCTCGAGAGCTTGACCGTGCCACCGAGGTGGCTGTTCAGCTCGAAATCGGGGGCGGCGTCGCCGACGGCGAGGGACATTGGGGCTCCTTCCGCAAGGCCAAGAGTCTACCAGCCCGCGACCCGTGGTGGCCGGCGCGCCGCCGCGACGTACTCGGAGGTTGCACCGAGTCAACCCGCTCACATAACCTTCGAGGTGCACCAGCCCGGTCGGGGCCGCCGCGCCGCCGGACGTGGTGCAGCCGCCCGTGGAGCGAGACAAGCCCATGTTCACCAAATTCGCATTCGCCCTGATCGCTCTGCTCCTGATCGTCGCTCTCCCGTCGTTCGCACGGCTGTATACGGAGTGGCTCT
This sequence comes from Vicinamibacterales bacterium, assembly GCA_965197395.1. GTDB lineage: Bacteria > Acidobacteriota > Vicinamibacteria > Vicinamibacterales > UBA8438 > CAZYFH01. The sequence continues at coordinate 1,639,570 of OZ240205.1, forward strand.
GGTTTGGCGAGACCGGATATCAGAGCGTGTTTCTGAAGAGCCTCGCCACGAGAGGCTTCGTCGGGCTCGCGGTGTTCGTGCCGGCGTTTCTCTTTCTGTTGGGCAATTTTCGCGTGGCCGTGCGCGGTCCCAATAGGCCGTATGTGGTCTTTCCGGGCGGGGGCGACCTGCAGCCGATCGTGCTCGAGCGGCGGCATCTTGGTCTGCTGGCCGTTGCGGTGGCCGGGCTGCTCGCGCTCTTCCTTGGCGGGATCGGCTCAAGTCAGTGGATGACGGTCTTGCGCTTTCTCGAGGCAACGCCGTTCGGGGAAGCGGACCCGCTCTTCGGGCGCGACGCGGGGTTCTACATCTTCGCGCTCCCCTTCCTCGACGCCGTGCGCTTCGCGTGTCTGGCCCTCGTCGTGCTGGCGTTCATCGGCTCGACGGCGGCGTACGTCGTCTCGAGCCAGGTCAGCCTCGGACCCGACGGGCTGAGCGTCGGCCCTCGCGCGCGCCAGCATCTGCTGCTGCTCGGCTCGGCCGTGTTCCTACTGCTGGCCTGGGGCGCCTATCTCGACATGCCGCGCATGCTCATCACTCCGGCGGGCATCGTCCATGGCGCGTCCTATGTCGATGTCGTGGCGCGGCTTCCGATCTTCCGCGTGATGATGGTGGTGTGCGCCTTGGCCGCCGGCAGCACGGCGTACGCGGCGTTCTCCAAGACGAACTGGCCAATCGCCGTGAGTGTCGGCGGCTACCTCGTCGCGTGGGTTGGCGGCGGTGCCGTCGCCCTGCTGCTGCAGCAGCTTGTCGTGACGCCGGACGAGCAGCAGAGAGAAGCGCCGTATCTCGTCCACAACATCGCCGCGACGCGGCAGGCGTTCGACCTCGCCGACGTGGAGGAGCGGCAGGTCTCGGGCGATGCCCTCTTGACGCTGAGCGACATCGACAACAACGCCGAGACGATCAACAACGTCCGCCTGTGGGACCACGGGCCGCTGCTCGATACCTTCGCCCAGATCCAGGAGATCCGCACGTATTACGAGTTTGCCTCGGTCGACAACGATCGGTATGTGGTCGACGGCGAGTATCGACAGACGATGGTCTCGAGCCGCGAGCTGAACTCCGACAGCCTCCCGAACCGGTCCTGGGTGAACGAGCGCCTGCAGTACACACACGGGTTCGGCGTCGCCCTCGGTCCGGTCAACCAGGTCACAGAAGAGGGCCTGCCGGTCTTGTTCATCCAGGACTTACCACCCCGCTCCGAGACCGACCTGGCGGTCGACCAACCGAGCATTTATTTCGGCGAGCTGTCGAACGACTACGTGCTCGTCAACACCGAGACGGACGAGTTCCACTACCCGGAGGGCGAGAACAACGTCCAGACGCGGTATGACGGGACGGGCGGCATCCAGATCGGCAACCTGTTCCGGCGTCTCTTGTTCAGCCTGCGGTTCGGCTCCTACGAGCTCTTCGTGAGCGGTCCGGTCTCCGGGGCCAGTCGTGTGATCTACCACCGCAACATCACGGACCGGGTCACCACGATCGCGCCGTTCCTGCAATACGACGCCGACCCGTACCTCGTGATCGCCGACGGCCGGCTCTACTGGATGCGTGACGCCTACACCATCACCGACCATTACCCGTATTCGACGCCGGTCCAGCGCGGCGTCAACTACATCCGGAACTCGGTGAAGATCGTCATCGACGCGTACAACGGGACCACGACCTTCTATCTGGCCGAGCCGGATGACCCCCTCGGTATCACGCTCGGCAAGATCTTTCCCGATCTGCTGCAACCGCTCGACACGATGCCCGAGACGCTCAGGGCACACGTGCGGTATCCGGAAGACATCTTCTCGCTGCAAACCGCGGTGTACCAGACCTTTCATATGACCAACCCCAGCGTCTTCTACAACAAGGAGGACGAGTGGGAGGTGCCGGTCATCGACAACGAGCAGATGGAGCCGTACTACACGATCATGCGCCTGCCGGGTGAGGCGTCGGCCGAGTTCATCCAGATGCTGCCGTTCACGCCGCTGGGCAAGGCCAACATGGCCGCGTGGATGGTCGCACGCAGCGACGGCGACAACTACGGCAAGATGCTCGTCTTTCAGTTTCCGAAGCAGAAAGTGATCTTTGGCCCGTCGCAGATCGTGGCCCGGATCAATCAGGACCAGGACATCTCGCCGCAGCTCACGTTGTGGAATCAGCAGGGATCCGAGGTCATTCAGGGAACGCTCCTGGTCATCCCGATCGAGGAAGCGCTCCTCTACATACGACCGCTGTATCTGCGCGCGTCCGGCGGACGCATCCCCGAGCTGAAACAGGTCGTGGTGGCGTATCAGAATCAGATCGTCATGGAGGCAACGCTCGACCAAGCGCTGGACCGTCTGTTTGGTGGTGCGCCCGACCGACCTGCGCCACCGGTGACGACACTGGTGGCCGACGTCGTCCCGACGACAGAGGACCTTGCGCCGGCGACGCTTGCGTCTGCGGACGCAGCGCCCGGCACGCTCGCCGGCCGAGCGCAAGACCATTACGCGCGGGCACTCCGGGCGCAACGCGACGGCGACTGGGCGCTCTACGGCGAGGAGATCGAACGACTGGGCGATGTGCTGCGGGAGATGCAGGAAAGTGGCGGCAGCCAGGACTAAGTGTAGGTCGGTGTGTGGCGGGCGCAGCCGAGGCGCGCACGGCGCGGGGTTCGGGGCGAAGCCCCGTCTAGTACAGACGCAGGAGAACGCGATGACGAAGCAGCTGTTCGTTCTTGGGCTGGCCATGGTGACGATGGTGGCCTGCGGCGCACCGGAGCCGGAGCCCGTCGAGCCGACGCCTGGGCTGATGGCGTTCACCGGGGCGCGAGTGATCGTCGGTGACGGTGACACCATCGAAGGCGGGACGATGGTCGTCCGTGATGGCCGCATTGAAGCGGTAGGGTCGAGCGACACGGTCTCGGTGCCACCGGATGCCACGAGCATCGACCTGACCGGCAAGACCATCACCCCCGGCCTGATCAACGCGCATGGGCACGTCAACAACGTCCGCGGCCTCGAGGCCGATCCGAGCTACTACACCGAGGCCCACGTCGCGTATCAGCTCGGTCTCTACGCGCGGTACGGGGTGACGACCGTCGTCAGCCTCGGCGGCGACCGCGCCGAGGGCATCGTGGTGCGCGACCGCGAAGGGCCCGACTTGGCCCATGCGCGTCTGCGGATTGCCGGTCCGGTCATCACCGCCGACTCGCCGGAGCAGGCGGTCGAACGGGTCAATGCCGCGGCCGACATGAACGTCGACTTCATCAAGATCCGGGTCGACGACAACCTCGGTGCCACCGACAAGATGCCGCCCGACATCTACCAGGCCGTCATCGAGACGGCGCACGCACGCGGTCTGAAGCTGACCGCGCATCTCTACTATCTCGAGGACGCCAAGGGGCTCCTCAATGCCGGCGCCGACTTCATCGCCCACAGCGTGCGCGATGTCGACGTGGACGACGAGCTGATTGGCCTGCTTACGGAGAACGACGTCTGTGTGTGCCCGACGCTGATGCGCGAGGTGTCCACCTACGTGTACGAGGAGCGCCCCGAGTGGTTCGACGATCCGTTCTTCTTGAAGGACGCGGATCCCGCGGTGCTCGCGGCGCTCGAGGACCCGGAACGGCAAGAGGGTGTCCAGAACAGCCGGAGCGCACAGACCTACAAAGCCCAGCTCGACACCGCCAAGCGCAACCTCAAGATGCTCTCGGATGCGGGTGTGCGGATCGCGATGGGCACCGACACCGGCCCCGCCGCGCGTTTCCAGGGCTATTTCGAGCACGGCGAGCTCGATTTGATGGTGGACTCCGGCCTGACGCCGATGCAGACCATCGTCGCGGCGACCGGTGACGCGGCCGCCTGTCTGGATCTCGAGGACGTCGGAACCCTGGCCGCCGGCAAACAGGCCGACTTCATCATCTACGGCGCGAACCCGGCCGCCGACATCGGCAACAGCCGTTCGATCGAATCGGTGTGGATCGCCGGCAATCTGGTGCCGGGCAGCGACGCGTACTAATCCTCGCGAACGTGCGTATCGTCATCGCGACCGTCGGTCGCCTCGCCGCGCTGGCCCTGCTCGCGGTCGGACCCGTCCACGCCCAACCCGTCGCCCTCAGGGTTGGTCACCTGATCGACCCGGACGCGGGCACCAGCACCGCGAGCCAGGTCATCCTCGTCGAGCGCGGCCGGATCACCGCGGTCGGTCCCGATGTCGAGGTGCCCAACGGCGCCGAGGTCGTCGACCTGTCCGAGTCGTGGGTGCTCCCCGGTCTGATGGACGCGCACGTCCATTTGACGACGGCGGTTCCCCCACACGCGCAGGGGCCGGACACACAGTGGCTTCGGGAGGACACCGCACTGCGGGCGCTCCGCGGTGCCCGGAACGCGCGGTTGATCCTGCAGGCCGGGTTCACGACGGTCAAGAACATCGGAAACGACGCCGACTATGCAGGGACCGCACTCATGCGGGCGATCGATCGTGGCTATGTCGACGGGCGCTGCGGCTCATGAAGGCGCGGGGCACGGTCCTCGTCGGCACCGACTTCCCCACCGAGCACTTCCAGATGCTCGGACCGGTGGACATCGCCGACGCGATGGCCGCGGCCGCGGTGGCCATCCACGACCGGTTGAAACGCGCGTACGACGTGGGTGTCACGATGGCGTTCGGCACCGATGTGATCATCAGTCCGCCTGACCGGACGCGTGCCGAGATGATGCTCGACTACCTCGATGTGTGGGTCGAGGCAGGCATCCCGCCACACGCGATCCTGCAGGCGATGACGACGAACGCCGCCCGGCTCATGAAGATTGCGGATCAGCGCGGCCGTCTGGCACCGGGCCTCGCGGCCGATATCGTCGCGGCCCCGGACAACCCGCTGGACAACATCGCCGCGCTTAAGTCCGTCCACTTCGTGATGAAGGGCGGACGCGTGTATCGACACGACCGCTGAGCCACGTGCGCGGGTCTTGTCAGTCTCGGTCCGGCAGGGCGAACACGAACAGGTTGTTGCCGATGCTCGGGCGCAGCTCGGGCGTCAGGCCCTCGACCGCGATGCCGGTGCTCGCCACGACATACTGCCGTCCGTCAACCGCGTATGTAATCGGGTAGCCGGTGACCGGCGAGCCGAGGTTGATCTCCCAGAGGACCTCACCAGTGTCCTGGGTCGGGATCGAGACCTGTTCGTGGTTGCCCTCGACGTTGACTTCCCAGAGCACGAGCACGCGCTCGGGATCCTCATAGGGCAGCGGGTTGAGCAACACGGCCTTGACCACGCTGAAAATGGCGGTGTTGGCGCCGATGCCGAGTGTCAGCGTCAGGAGCGCGATCAGCGTGAACGACGGTTGGCGTGTCAACGCGCGCAGCGCGTAGCGGCCATCGGCAACCCAGGTGGTCATGCGGTGTCCCGGCGTCATCTCCGAGCTCGGAGCCTCGACCGTGCTGAGAACGGGCCATTGTAGATCGGTCGACGGCGAGACCGCGCAGCCGTGCGCAGGAGGCTTGAGCAGCCCGTGGTGAAAGTCCCGCGGCATTCGCCCGGCGCTGCATCCCGCCTGCCGGCGGTGCTCGTCAGTCACGTACTGGGAGTATTCTCCTTCCTCGCGCCTTGCCAGCCGGGCGCATCACCAGTCTCGGTGCAACCCAGGACTTTCACCACGGGCTGCTAGTCCCCTGTGTCTGAAAAAGCTTCAAATAGTGTGTCGGCTGTGATGTATTGGGCGGCATGGCAAGAACAGGTCGGCCCAAAGCGAGATTGGAAGTCACCGCCGCAGAGCGCGTAGAACTTGAGCGGCTCGCCAGGCGCGCCCGAACGAATCGGCACGTGGCCTTGCGGGCAAGGATCGTCCTGAGGAGCACGCGTGGCGAATCGAACGTGGCGGTCGCGGCGAAACTGCGCTGCTCGAACGTGACGGTCGGCAAGTGGCGACAGCGGTTTAGGGTAGGTCGCGTGGACGCGCTGTACGACGAGCCCAAGCCCGGAGCCCCACGGACCCTGTCCGATGCGGATGTCGAGTCGATCCTCGTCACGACGTTGGAAAGTAAGCCGAAGGGGCGGACCCACTGGAGCACCCGCAAGATGGCGGAGCACGCTGGCGTCAGCGCCTCTACCGTGGGCCGCATCTGGCGCACTTTCGGGTTGCAGCCGCATGTCGTGGAATCCTTCAAGATCTCCGACGACCCGCTGTTCATCGAGAAGGTGCGGGACATTGTCGGCCTCTACCTGAACCCACCCGACCACGCCGTCGTCTTGTCATTCGACGAAAAGCCTCAGATTCAAGCCCTCGAGCGGGCGCAGCCGATTCTGCCGATGGACCTGGGTCGCCCCGAACGCCAGACGCACAACTACATCCGCCATGGCACGGTGGACCTCTTCGCGGCGCTCAACGTCGCGACCGGCCAGGTCGTGGCGCAAACCAAGAAGCCGCATCGGTCGAGGGATTTCGTGAGCTTCCTGCGCGAGATCGACGAGCGGGTGCACTCCGCCCTCACCGTCCACGTGATCCTCGACAATCTCTCGGCGCATAAGTCCCCGTTGGTCAAACGATGGGTGGCCCGCCACCCGCGCTTCCAGTTCCACTTTACGCCGACCTACTCCGCCTGGCTCAACCTCGTCGAGCGGTTCTTTGGCCTTCTCACCGAACACGCCCTCAAGCGCGGATCACATTCCAGCCCGCACGCGCTGCGCCAAGCCATCTACGCCTACGTGGACGCCCACAACGACGAGGGCAAACCCTTCAAGTGGACAAAGACAGCCGACGAAATTCTCGCGAAGGTGAAGCGGTTCGGACAGCGCACCGTTCAAGTCCACGGTGGCCCCAGATGACCAACGACTTTTTGAAGAAATCAAAGATCAAGGGGACTAGCGGCCTGTTGACGGAGGGGGTCGGCGGCAGCGAGCGCTTGTGGTCGCTGCCGCGGATGAGGCGTTCGATTCTTAGTGCCAGCGCCGGCGGTACCGCTTGGGGACCATCGGCGAGATACGACTCGAGGTGCCGGTAGCTGAAGCCAAGCTCGTCCTCGTCGGATTGCCCGATCCACAGGCCGGCGCTCGGCCGCCGGTCGAGGATGGCGTCCGGCACCTCGAGCTCGCGAGCGAGCGCGTAGACCTCGCTCTTCACCAAGCCACCCAGGGGAAGCATGTCGGCTGCGCCGTCGCCGTGCTTCGTGTAGTAGCCGACCTCGATCTCGCAGCGGTTGCCGGTTCCCGCGACCAGGCACTGTCGCGCGTTTGCCAGGAAGTACAGCGCGGTCATGCGCAGGCGTGGCTTGAGATTCGCGAGCGGCACGCGCCCGGCGTCGGGCGGCGGCGTGCCGGCCGGCGTGCCGAGACCGTGAGCCCCGGTCTTGAGCGCCTCGACCATCACCTCGTACGCGCGGTCCAGGTCGACCTGCGCGGTCGGCAGCTCGAAGTGCTTCGCGATCAGGCGGGCGTCATGCTCGTCCTGCGGATCGCTGTGGCATGGGAGCACGACCGCGACAGCGTCACCGGGTGTCGCGAGCTGAGCGAGACGCGCGACGACCGCCGAGTCGACCCCGCCGCTCAGGCCCACGACCAGCCCGTTGGCACCCGCGGTCAGCACGCGCTGCCGCATCCACGCGACGAGGTGATCGACCGTCTCGGACATGCGGTTCAGTCTATCGCGACGGATCGCGAAGGTCCGCGGGCCAGGGGCAGCCACTAACGTCCGATGGCCTCGGCCACAGGCGAGTCGGGCCATTGCGGCTCTGGCGCCGCCACGTACGCCGCGTGCGCGAGCTCGCTCTGGAAGTACGCCGTCTCGGATGCGTAGAAGACGAGCTTTGTGAAGACGCGCGCGCCGATATACGCCTGCCCGGTGAGGAAGCCCGCCCACATGCCCACGCCGGGAGCGCCAACGCCGGGCGCGACGACCGCGTACGCACCCAGGACGGTCACAAAGAGCGCGCCGTTGACGAGGTAGAGCCCGAGCGTCGCCCCGGGCCGTCGTCGCACGAATCGCCACGCCGCGAGGAGCGCACCGAGCACGCTCCGGCGGTCCTCGACCACGATACGGATCTTGGCGTAGTCGAAGAGGAGGTTGACGCCGAGGACCAACACCCCGAACAGGACGTAGAGCACCATTCGCAGTAGGAACGCGTTTCGCTCGACGGTGAGGTCCCGCGTCAGCATGCGGAAGAGATCGTCGAACAGCCACCGATGCACGACGTCGAACAGCAGCCAGTAGACGAAGCCGACGACCACACCGAGGCGGGCGATTCGGAAGACATGGTGCCCACAGGCGGAGAAGAACCCGGCGCCGCGCAGTGGCCGCTGGCGGGCGAGGCGGTCGATCACGCCCCCGACGAGGAACGCCCAGATCAACAGGTAACCGATGACGAGCGCGGCGACGGCGCCGCGCGGCGGCGCGTTGTCCGCCATGGCGCTCAGGTTGGACAGGACCGCCGCGAAGCCGATGATCTGGGGGCCGAAGGTCCGTTCGATGCCGGTGGACCGCGCGGTGAACTCGTCCCACCAGACGGTGTCCACGCCATCCGCCATACGGTCGGCCGCGAGGCTGTTCCCCAGCTGCGTGTCGATCGACTCGTGGAGCGCGAGCCCCATCGGGACCACGGCGCCCAGCGTCGCGAGATACAGCCCCGCCACGAGGGCCGGCGCGTTCAGCACACGCTGTATCCCGTCGAAGACGGCCCGCATCATGGACACCCGAACCCCGCGTCCCTGGCACTCTGCGTCACGAGCGTCACACAAAAAACGCGTAGGTCATCAGCACATCCTGCAGCCAGACGATCCACTTGAGCGACCATTTCGTCGCGGCGGTCGTGGCCCTCGGCGCCGTCGTCCGGCTGTTGTTCGTGAAGTCGACGTCGAGCAGCAGGACTCGGTCGGGGTCGACAATTGCCGTCGACGCCCGCGCGTCGCGCACGTAGCGATAGGCCGTCCACTGGGCTCGACCGTTCCACCGTTCGCGTTCGACGTGGCCGTCGGCGAACTCGACCACGAGGTCCACCGGAAAGACACCGTCGCCGTAGCGGCGAACGACGACGGTCGTCTCGAACAGGCCGGCCGCTGCGGGCGCGTCTGCGTCGAAGACGGGTCGGCGACCGCCCTCGAAGAAGCCGCGCGCGGCCGCGCGCCGAGTCGTCAGCTCATCGACGCCATAGTCGAACACGGCCGCGGTGCCGTGGACCTGGTCGAAGAACCACCGCAGATCGGTGCCGGCGGCGTCACCGACAGCATCGAAGAACGCCTGGGGCGACGGGTGGCGGAAGCGCCACGCGTCGTAGTACGCCGACATTGCCCGCTGCAGCGTCGGCCACCCGAGGTGACGCTCGAGCGTGTGGAGCCATAGCGCCGTTTTGTTGTACGTGATGCTGCCCGCGGTCCCCGGCCAGTAGCGGTAGGTCGGCGTTGCCTGCGCGTCCATGCGCGCGTTTCGGCGGTACCCGGCCCACCGATTGCCGTCGGTGGCGCGCGACCACGGGATGTCGTCGAACACCCATGGAATGAAGCCGCCGAAGAAACGGGTCGACGTCAGGCTTGGCTCGACGAACTCGTCGAGCGCGCGCGCCGTGGCGAATGTGGTCAGCCCCTCGTCAAGCCAGGCGTGCTCGAACTCGTTGTTGCCGACGACGCCGTAGAAGAACTGGTGCCCGGCCTCGTGGACCGTCACGCCTTCCGGGGTGTCGACCGTACGGGGCGCGAGCCAACGGGAGCCGGCTGTGAAGAGCGTCGGATACTCCATCCCGCCCGTCCCGCTCTGCCACGCTGGGTCGACGACCGTGAGGTCGTCATACGGATACGCTCCGAACCACTCGCCGAAGTACTTCAGCGTCGCCTGGGTTGCCGCGATATGTCGGTCGGCCTGCCCGGCATGCTCCGGCTGCAGCAAGAGCCGGATGTCGACATCCGGCAGGTCGGGGTGCTCGAACCTGGCATCGAGGTCAAGAAAGTCGGGGCTCGTGGTCCAGGCGAAGTCGTGAACGTCTTCCGCGTAGTAGTGGTGCGTGGAGGTACCGTCGCCGTTATCGGTGATGCGCTGCTCGCGACCGGTGGCACCGAGCACCCACCCTGTCGGGACGGTGAGACGCATGTCGTAGAGACCGTAGTCGGCGTAGAACTCGGTCGCGGTGTGAAACTGGTGGCAGTTCCATCCGTCCGCCTCGAGGACGCCGATCTTTGGGAACCACTGCGCGATGAAGTAGTAGTTGCCGATGCTTCCGGTGCGCGCGAAGGTGCGCGGCACCCGCGACGTCCACTCCACCTCGACGTTGACCGTCGCGCCTGGTGCGACCGGTTCCGGCAGGGCTACGGCGAGCACAGTCCGATCGTCGGTATTGCCGTCGTCCGGCGCGATGAAGGCCATGTCCGGCGTCAGATCGATCGGGAGCCGATCGCCGACGCCGAGCAGACGGATCCGCGTGACGTCGATCCAGCCCCAGTCCGCTTCGGGTCGACCGTGCTGCGCGAGACCGCGCCCGCGAGCACGCCCGCGCATCCAGGTCGACCGCGTGTTCCTCCAGGCGTTGTAGTAGAGGTGGAACCGCAGCTCGGATGTCGTGACGGGCGAGATGTTGCGCCAGGTCAACACCTCGCGGCCCGTCAGCGTGCGGGCGGCGTGGTCGAGCGTGACGTCGATGGAGTAGTTGGCGTTGCGGGGTGATGGGGTCGGCGCAGCGAGCGGGATTGGGCCTGGCGGTTGTTGCCCGCCGGCCGGCACGGATGTGGGCGCCGGCTGCGCCGCCGGCCAGCCGCCGCCGACGAGTCCCGCCCCGAGCATCGCGGCAGCCACCACGATAGTGAGGCACCGTCCACTGGCCAACATATCAGGATCGTAGCACTGCACCCGCCTTTCCCATCGTCCGAGACCGGCCAAGGAGACGAGCATCGTGCACACGGTTGCACGGCGTGCCGGCGCCGACGATGCGCTGGTCTGATCGGTGGATTACCTAGGATCTCCTGGCTCCCGGAGGAGGATGCTCATGCGACGTTTCGGCCCCACCGTTTTCGTGTCGATCGCGCTCGCCGCGCTGTCGTGGACTCTGGCGTCGGCGCAGAACATCGGCGGAGTCTCGATGCCCACGCCGGAGCCTAGCTGGCATAGCGCGGAGCTTAGTGAGGTGGACGGCGCGGCGGCGGCGGGAGCGCTGGCGGGTTCCGTCGTCGGCGTCGTGGCGAGCAACGGCAGTGTGATACAGCTCGGCGTGGTCGGCGCCGGTGTGGGTCCGGTGATCGGCGTCGACCATCTGGTTATGCTCGGTTTCTTCACTGAGGAGACGCTGTTCAAGTCCCCGATGACGACGCTCCCGAGCCAGGTCGCGTTGGAGCCACCGTCGGGCGTGCAGGGCGTGAGAACCCCGGTCCCTGCATCCCCGGGCCGAACATGCTCTGTATCGACCTCGGCACAGAGCAGGATCCGATGCCGTTCAGCGTGACAGCCAGCCTGTCTCCAGGCGGCGGCGCACCGATCGTGACGGGTAACGGCATCGACATCGACAACAGCACGGCGGGAACGTTCACGTTCGACACCGCCACCAAGCCGGAGGTGTTGGTCAATGGGATGTGCATGTCGGGTGGGAACCCGACATTCGGCATCGGTCACACCGTGCAGGCGCCGGGGACCGTCGACATCACGGTCATGCCCGTCAACGACGACCCGGTCATCATCACGTCGACCGGCGGCACCCTGACCTTTGACAGCCTAGGCTGCCCGTAGTGTCGAGCCGCGCGACGTGGCGATTCGCCGGAGCGGCTCGTGGTCATCGACGCGGACGGCGTGCCCGCACCGAACGCCCGTGAACCAGAGTGCGTCGAGTGCTACTCGCGCAATCCAAACGTAAAGACGACGTTCCCCGCCGCGATCGTGACGAACTGCTCGCCGTTCACCGCGTAGGTCAGCGGGGCCGAGTGGACCCGGGCCCCAACCGCCATGTGCCAGAGCTCCTGGCCGCTGACCGCGTCGAGGGCGAAGACATAGCCGTCGACCGTGCCGCCGAACACGAGGTCGCCGGCGGTCGCCAGCAAGCCTGACGTCGATCGCGGGGCGATCGGGAACTCCCAGCGCAGGTCGCCCGTCGCCGGGTCGATGGCGCGAATGTAGCTCTCGTAGTTGTCCATCGGCAGCACCTGGTTGCCGCCGCCGCCGGTGTACTGATCGCCCTCGACGTAGTCCTCGTCCCGAATGAAGTACTCCTGCTCGCCGTCGAAGGCGTTGACGTAGAAGAGGCCGGTGCGTGGGCTATAGGCCGGTGACCACCAGTTGGTGCCGCCGCCGATCGGCGGTGACACGACAACCCCTTCCGGCGTCGGAAACGTATCCGGCACACGGATGGGACGCCCGTTCTCGTCCAGGCCCTCCGCCCAGGTCTGTTGGGCGAACGGCTTGCCGACCAGGAACTCGCCCGTCTCGCGGTCCAGCGTGTAGTAGAAGGCGTTCCTGTTGGCCCACATCATCACTTTTCGCGTCTCGCCCTCATACATGATGTCGGCGAGGATCGGCACCTGGATCGCGTCCCAGTCGTGCACATCGTGCGGCGTGAACTGGAAGTACCACTCCATCTCACCCGTGTCCCCGTTGAGTGCGAGGGCGGAATCGGCGTACAGGTTGTCGCCCATCCGCACGTCGCCGTTCCAGTCGGGTCCAGGATTGCCGGTGCCCCAGTAGACGAGATTGAGGTCCGGGTCGTAGGAGCCAGTGATCCAGGTCGGTGAGCCGCCGGTGCGCCACGAGTCGCCCGCCCAGCTCTGGTTGTCGGGGTGGTCCGGGCCTGGAATCGTCCAGGTGCGCCATTCCTGCTCGCCCGACTTGGCGTTATACGAGTCGAGGAAGCCGCGGATGCCGTATTCGCCGCCGGCGATGCCGGTGACGACCTGGTCCTTCACGACGAGCGGGGCCGCCGTCTTGCTGTAGCCACCACGGTAGTCGGCCACCTCGCGATTCCAGATGAGGTTGCCGGTCCGTGCGTCGATGGCCACCAGGTGCGCGTCGAGCGTGCTCATGTACAGCGTTTCATCCAGGATCGCGACGCCCCGGTTGTTGCGGCCGCAGCAGATCCTGAGGTCGTCGGGCAGCTCGTGGTTGTAGCGCCAGTACTGCCGTCCCGTTGCCGCATCGAGCGCCACGACGTTGCTTGGCGCCTCCGTGACGAACATGACGCCGTCCACGACCAGCGGCACCGTCTCGGAGCGATCGATCTCCGGGATCTGATATGCCCACTTCAGCTCGAGGCCCGAGACGTTGCGGTTGTGGACCTGATCGAGGCGGCTGTGCCGCTGGCTATCAAAGGTGCCGGAGTACATCAGCCAGTTCTCGGGCTCGTCGGCAGCGTTGAGCAGCCGCTCCCAGGTCACGGGTGACAGGGGAGGCGCGGCCTCGTTGGTGCGAGTCTGCTCCTGGCCACTCGCCAGCGGCGCCACGGCGACGAACGCGATGACGAACGTGAGCCGCTTCATCATCAGCTCTCCTTCCGAAGCGAGAAGAGATAGGCCACAAGGTCGTCCACCTCGCTCGCCGTCAGGCTGCTGCCGTAGCTCGGCATGGTCGAGGTCGTAATCCGCTCGCTCGACCTGATCTCGCTCTTCAGGAAGTGCCAGAGGTTCTCGTCTTCGTCCATGATGCGAAGCGTGAACGTGTCTTCGTTCATCCGGAGCCCTTCGATGACCGAGCCATCCGCTCGCGTGACCCGCAGCGTCCACCAGCGTGGCGTCACGTCCTCATTCGGGTCGGTCAGGTCGGTGCTCAGCTCGTCCGGGTCGCGCCGGTTGGCTACCTCGGAGAGGTCCGGCCCGAGCCGTCCACCCGCCCCGTTGACCATGTGACAGCTCGCGCAGTTTCCCTTGCCGTTGTAGACCTGCTGGCCGGCGCTCACGTTGCCGGCCAGGTTGTAGTCCTCGGGATCGAGGTTCAACGAATTGATGTAGGAGACTATTTGCCAGACCGTCTGATCGGACGCCCGCGGGCTGATTCCGATCATCGCGGTGCCGTCGATACCCTCGCGAATGACCGTGAACATCCCGCCATCGGTGCTCGCGTTCGTGAACGTGCCGGTCGTCAGGTCAGGGGCGCCTGTCTCGTCGTTGCCCGTGGCGTCCCGCCCGTGACAGCGACCGCACTGGGCCCGGAACAGCCGCTCGCCCATCCGGACGTCGACCGACGTTTCGAACGGGTTGTCCTGGGCCGCCGCCGCTGTGGCGGTCCCTCCCGTCAGGAGCAGCACGCTGACGAGAGCCACAACACTGGTCAGAAGGTGTGTGCGCATCGTGTCACCTCTCTCGGCGTCGAAGAATCCGTTGCGGATTGGTGCGGCGCATCGTGCGGCGCACCCGTCTCAAGGGGAGATGATAGTCCGATCATCGGACTGACGCCTACCGGGAGTGGTCGCCCCGGCGGTCTATCGCGGCCCGGTCAGTCGGGCGACGACGTCGCGCGCTTTCTTGACGATGCCTCGCTCGAAGCGGCCGATCGAGCGAAAGCGGTCGGCGCGGTTGCGGACCAGCCGGCGCGGTTTGACGCGCGCGAGCTCGCTCAGGTGGTGGACGATGCGTTCCATGAGAAGCCGCGCGGCGGCGTCGGGGTCGCGGTGGGCGCCACCCGCCGGTTCCGGCACGATGCCGTCGATGATGCCCAGTTCGAGAAGGTCGTGCGCGCGCAGCCTGAGGCCCGCGACGAGCTCGTCGGTCTTCGACGCGTCACGTAACAGGATGGCGGCGGCGCCTTCGGGCGCGATGACCGAGTAGATGGCGTTCTCCTGCATCAAGATGACGTCGGCGAGCCCGAGGGCGAGCGCGCCGCCACTCCCGCCCTCGCCGATGACGACATTGACAATCGGCGTGTTCAGCGTGGCTAGGGCGGCAAGGTTCTCACCGATCGTCAGCGCAATGCCGCGGTGCTCGGCCTCCAGACCGGGGAATGCGCCGGGGGTATCGACCAGCGTCACGACCGGGAGACCGGCCTTCTCGGCGAGTCGGAGCAGGCGATGCGCCTTCCGATACCCCTCCGGCATTGGCATGACCTGGCCGCTTTGCGCAATGACGACGACCGGGCGGCCGCGCAGGTCGGCGATGCCACCGACCATCGCCGGGTCATCCCCGTAGCAGCGGTCGCCGTGCAGCTCCGTAAATGCGGAGAACATCCGGTGGATGTAGTCGCGGGCGCGCGGTCGCTCCGGCGAGCGTGCGAGCGCGATGACCTCAGCCGCCGACCGCATGGGCTTGGGGGTGGGCGCGAGCTGCACGCTCGGCCATCCGGCGGATCGGTCGTCGGTGAGCTGCGATACGAGCACGGCGAGCTGGTTCCGCAAGGCGCGGCGTGGCAACACCATGTCGACCATGCCGTGCGCGAGGAGCGTTTCGGCCTGGCGCGCCTCTTTCGGTATCCGTTCCGCGATCGTCCCCTCGACGACACGGGCCCCGACGAAGCCGATCTGCGCACCGGGTTCACCGATCAGAATGTCCCCCAGTGACCCGAAGCTGGCGAATGTCCCGCCGAAGCTCGGGTTCGTCAGGACGGAAATGTAGGGCAGCCGCGCGGCGTGGTGTTCCGCGACCGCGGTGGCGGTCTTGGCCATCTGCATCAGCGCGAGCATGCCTTCCTGGATGCGGGCGCCACCGCTCGCGAGGATCGAGACCACCGGCAGCCGCCGGCGCGTCGCGAACCCGAACGCGCGCGCCACTTTCTCGCCGACGACCGACCCCATTGTGCCGCCCAAGAAGTCGAACTGAAGCGAGATGAACACCAGCGGGCGTCCGTCTAGCTGTGCCTCCCCGGTGAGCGCCGCTTCGTGCATGCCGGTGCGCTGTTCTGCTTCGCGCAGCCGATCTCTGTACGGTTCAGAATCGTGAAACCGGAGCGGGTCAGCGGAAAAGAGGCGTTTGCCGATCTCGCGAAAGCTCTCGGGGTCGGCGAGGTGCTCGATCCACTCCTGCGCCGCGAGCGGCCCGTGCCACCCGCACGTGGGGCAGACCCGGAGCTCGTCGATGAATGTCGCTTCCGCGTGCGCTGTCTTACAAGCTCCGCAGCGCACGGTCGCCGGCTCGGGCGGCGGTGCCGGGGCGTTGACGGTGGCTGACGCGTCGCTCACGGACGACCTCGATCTCATCGATTACCGCGACCTGTTCGCGGCCTCCTCGGCGGCCATCTCCAAGGCGCGCTCACCGGCAAGCACGTTGGCGATCGAGTAGTTGCCCTCGTGACAGGCGTACTCGTAGATGACGTAGTCGAGCGGGCGGGTCAGCGGTAGCTCAACGGTGAAGGGCTGCTCGTACGTGGCGTCGTCGTCGATCGTGAAGCGGTAGTCGATGGTGTCGGCGTCGATGCGCGTAAACCGCTCGACCGCCCGCAGCGCCCGGGTCCCCGGAAATCCTCGCCACGTGGTCGCGTCGCGGTAGTGCGTGGTCTCGACGACAAGGGTGTCGCCCTCCCACCGCCCGCGCGAGTCTCCGTTCCACTGCCGGATCCCGTCGTCGATCGGCGCGCGCCCGTCCAGCGGGACGAAGCGCACGTCGTGGATCATCTCATTGAAAATCGCCACGTGTCCCGGCGTCTGAAGGATGTGGTAGGTGTTGTTATACCCGGACGGCACCGGCGGCACGCGTTGGTAGGTCATGCAGCGCTCCTGTAGAGGGCGGTCCTCCCAGGAGTCGTAGGGGTGGGCCCGGCGGTACTCCCGTTGCGCGGCCTGCCGCCGCTGGGCCTCGGGCGTCAGCGGTGGCAGCCTGCCGTTCGGGGGATCCACGATCAACGATGTGCGTCCGGTCGACATGCCACGGTCCCACCAGACCTGGTTGTACGCGAGCGCGAGGTCGCGATCGGGGGTGAGCTCGGCGCGGCGTTCGGACGACGCCCGACCGGCTTCGCGCTGGTTCTGCTCCGAGACCTCCTCCGCCGTCAAGAACTCGCGCTCCGCCAGCGTCGCTGGCCGCTCGAGCGGCGTGATCGTCGCATACGACCAGATGCCCTGCAGATCCGGGTCGCCCCACGGCGTGCGAACTGTCGCGGAGCCCGATGCTGGACGGGCTTCCTGACCGGTGAGAGGAGCCGGCGTCGGCCACCAGATCGCCAGGGCCACCGCCATCGATCGCGTCACGCATCGTCTGCTCATCTCACCCCTTCGTGCCGCCGAGCAAGTCGAAGTGGAGAGAGATCAACACCAGCGGGCGTCCGTCTGGCCGTGCCTCGCCGGTGAGCCGCTCCAGTTTCACGACTCGGAGCTCATCGGTTGCTCTGTCCCGATCGATTGTACCGTCCACGGCGCGCTTCGGCTCACCAGCGGTATGGGAGCACGACCTTTTGTCGCCCAACGAACCGACTCTTGATCTTGTCCGTGATGACGGTTGTCGAGAGATGTCGCTCAACTCAGATTCCGCCGACCATCGAGAGCACGAATCCGCGGAGCATCCGGATCGCAATCAGCAACACGAAGGGCGAGAAGTCGATTCCGCCCATGGCGGGTAGCAGTTGACGGATGGGTGCGAGCAGCGGTTCGGTCATCGTGTGGAGAAAGCTCGCCACCGGGTGCGTCGGCGGAAGCTGGATCCAGGAAATGATCACAGCGCCGAACACGATCAAGGTGTAGCCGTCGAGCAGCAGGACGAGTAGCATCACGGATGATCGAGTTCAGGGTGCCCGGACGCTCGGGCTCGACCTCGCGGACGGTCGACACGGCGCACGCCTGATCATACTCGTCCCGTCGGCCGCGATTCACGACTTGCTACGTGCGATGAAGACGCTGCTTGTCCTGCGGCACGCCAAGTCGAGTTGGCAGCGTCCGGGTCTCAGTGACCACGAGCGCCCACTCAATGCCCGCGGGATGCGGGATGCACCCCGCATGGGGCGTCTGTTGGCGGAGCGGCGACTGGAGCCTGACGTCATCGCGAGCTCCACCGCCACCCGTGCGCGGCTCACGGCGGACGCCGTCCGAGAGCGGTGCGGGTGCGCGCGGGCCGTGCTGGCCGACCGGCGGCTCTATCTCGCGGGTCCCGGTGACGTGGTCGAGGTCGTGCGCGAGGTGGGCGGCGGCGCGACCCGCCTTCTCGTTGTCGGGCATAACCCGACGCTCGAGGCACTCGTCGACGGGCTGTCTGGCCGCGCGGAATCGATGCCCACCGCTGCGCTCGCCCACATCGAACTAGAGATCGACAACTGGCAGGACCTGCGGCTCACGACCGCCGGCCGGCTCGTCGATCTCTGGCGCCCCAAGGAGCTGGACGACGACCAATAGTGTGCTGGCCGCCGGTCAGTTCGGATCGGCCAACGTCGGCGCTTCCGCAGTTCCTCGCGTCTCCGCCAGCATCTCATCGTAGAACGCCGGCAAGCTGCGGCGGACGAACGACCCGCCTCGGTCGAGCGGCCACTCGAGGTCGTCCGTATGCAGCCGGGTCG
This sequence comes from Vicinamibacterales bacterium, assembly GCA_965197395.1. Taxonomy (GTDB): domain Bacteria; phylum Acidobacteriota; class Vicinamibacteria; order Vicinamibacterales; family UBA8438; genus CAZYFH01. The sequence continues at coordinate 1,657,941 of OZ240205.1, forward strand.
CGGCGGCAGGCTTCGTGACGCCCTGCTGGATGAGCTGTGTCATCCGCCGGCGAAGGGTCACGAATCGGTCCCGGAAGATCTGGACGTCACGCTTCGTCATCACCGGGCCGTGACCGGGAATGACGATGTCGAAGTCGAGGGCAAGAATGCCGTCCAGGGTGCCAATCCAGTCGGCGCTGCTCCCGCCGTTGGCGTAGTCGATGAACGGCGTGCCGGCGACGAAGAGGTCGCCCGTGTGAATGGTCGCGAGATCGGGGAACACGATGACCGCGTCGCCGTCCGTGTGCCCCCGACCCACATAGTGCATCTGTACCTCGACCTCGCCCAGAAACACGGAGGTGTGCTCGGTGAACACGACGGTGGGCGGCGCGGCCTGGTCGCCAGTCACCATGTTCATCCGCGCGTGCTCGTGCGCGATGATCCGCGCGTGCTCCGACATCGGCACGTTCCCACCCGTGTGGTCGCCGTGATGATGGGTGCCGAGCACATATCGGATCGGCTGGGTCGTCAGTTCGCCGACCCGCCGCATGATCTCGGCGTGGTCGTCCGTGTACATGGCGTCGACGAGGATGACGCCGTCCGGCGTGACCCGAACCGCAACGTTGCCGCCCCGTCCGGTGATCACGTGGAGGCCTTCCGGGACCTCTACTATGCTCGCGTCGAGCGGAAGCGATGGTTCCTGACCGCGAGCCACGTGCATCGCTCCCGCGGCCCCGGCGAGACACGCCAACAGCGCGATGATCCTCGGCTTACGCATGTCGCATCGTTACCCGGCTCAGTTCGCCGTCTTCACATCCTCGTACATCAACGCGCCCTGCTCGTCGTAGAAGCGAAACGCCGCCGTCGGCGCGTCGCCCGGCGTGATGGTGACGTTGAGGAATCCCCCGGTCGGTTCGTCATACGTGTAGTACTGCATGATGAGGGCGTCCGGATCGTTCGACTCCGGGTCGCCCGGCGGGCGGCCCACACGCGAATTCGCGTCGATGATGGCGCCGGTCGAGAACTCCTCGAAGCCGTCCGGATGGAGCGAGTGGTACTGCCAGTGGCGGTCGCCGCAGACGATGTAGAAGCCCTTATTGAGGAAGTCGTTCTCGATCAGCCACGCGAACAGCTCGTCGCGCTCGTGTCTGAAGCCTTGGGGATTCGAGTGGTTATCGCGCTTGAGCGGGTCGTGGTTGTCGGCAGGGCGACCCGCCTGGTCGGCGTCGTCCGGTCCCACCATCGGGGTCGGTGAGATGAGGATCTTGAAGGTCGCATCGCTCTCAGTCATGGTCCGCTTGAACCAGTCGAGCTGCTCGGCGCCCCACAGCGACTTGTCTGGACCGGCGTCGGCCATGTTCGAGCTGCGATAGTCACGCCCCTCGGTCAGCCAGATCTGCAGGTCCTCGCTGACGCGATGGGTCCGGTACGTCACGGGGTTCGCGTCAGCGGGGTCGACGATCGGGACCTGCTCCAGAAACATGCGCTTTCCCAATTCGGGCAGCGGCGTTTGGTCGCTGGTGTTGTCGGTGTCGTTGTACCGGTAGTCGTGGTCGTCCTTCTCCCAGTAGGTCGGCACCGCAGCGAAGAGGTCGATGAACCGCTGCTTGCCAAGTTGCTCGTGCCACTTCCGCCGCATCGTCGGTGCGGTGTCGGCGCGGCCCTGGAACGGGACGTCGTAGTACACGTTGTCGCCGGTGGCGACGAAGAAGTCCGGATCCATCGAGAGCATCGTCGCAAGCGCCGGGTAGCCCAGATCCTTGTCGGGACCGGTGAAGGCTCGGTTCGGGTTGTCAAAGAACTGGAAGTAGTTCATCCCGGTGACGACCATGAAGCTGGTGGCGACCTCGCCGCCGGCGCCCGCGTGGGTCGCAAACGACCGCGCTGGCCCGTACACCGTGTGCTCGGCGTCCGGGCCGTAGACGACCCGATAGAAGTAGTCCGAGTCGGGGGTGAGTCCATCGACCCGCGTCTTCACGATGTGGTCGTTGTCGGCGGTGGCGTCGATCCAGTCGGTCATCGTGACGACGGTCGTGAACTCAGCGTTTGTCGCCACCTCGAACCGAGCCACACCGGCCGCCCCCGCGAGGTCGCCGTCGACCCACCCGTCGAGTGTTGTGAGCCGCGATTGGAGGATCACCGAGTCGGTCGTCACCTCACCGGCGATCTCGCCCTGGCCATTGGTGATCGCGATCTCGACCGTCGGCGGCTCGGCGCCACACGCCGCGCCAAGCGCCGCAAGACCGACGAGCACGCCGCCGACCGTCTGGGAACGTGTCATCTCACTGTCCTTCCGACTTGCGGGAGCGTCCGCGACCCGTGATCCCTGCTCGGCAGAATGGAGAGGGCCGCATTCTACCGCAACCCGGTGCAACGCCGGACGCGCGCGAACACGGGAGGCACCGAGCGGGCGGACGCGTCGTCAGACGGTGTCGAGGATGAACCCCCGTTCGAGGTCTAGGTCGAGCGGGGGCGGCTCGTGCGCGACGAGATACTCGAACTCGCGGCGGAACTCGTCGAGCGACAGTCCAACCGTGGCGGCGAACTTGGCGAGCTCGTGCGGATCCTCGAAATCGTCCCGGCGGAGTCTGAGCATGTAGCGCCGGGCGATCCGATACCGGGTGGAGGTGATGTCGACGAGGCGGATCCTCGCCCGACCGGTCTTCGGGTCCACCATCTTGCTGAACGGGATCGGGACGAACTTCCCCCCTTCCATCGAGATCATCGCGGCGTCGCCCCCTTCCATCACATAGCGCGCGGCGCAATAGCCGAGGTCGCGCGTGTACTCCATGTCGGACGGGATGGGATCGGCGCACCGCAGCTCGTACCCGATGTTCTTGGCGATGATCGTCGCCGCGAGGCCAAGCTCCGACAAGCGCTGCTGCACCTGCGCCTTCAGGACCTCCCCGATGCTGACCTCGGCGATCCGGACGTTGCCGTGGGTGTCCCGCTCCACGTCCTCAAGCCCGTCCAGGTCCCGGGGGTCGATGCCGAGGACGAGCCCTTCCGCCAGGATCGCGACGCCGTCACGGCGCCCCTGATTGAGCCGCTTGATGATGGCGCCGACCAGCGTGTCGACCACCGTCTTCAGCCGGACCCGATGGTCGGCGAACTCTTCCAGGACGAGCGTCAACGTCACGCCGGCGGCCTTTCCAATCCCGAGCGCGAGATGGCCCGCCTTGCGCCCCATGGCGATGACGAAACACCAACGCGACGTCGTTTTGCCATCGACCATCAGATTCTTGACGATCTCGGCGCCGTAATGGCGCGCGGTCGCGAAGCCAAACGTGTCGACATAGGGCGGCAGGTCCAGGTCGTTGTCGATCGTCTTCGGAACGTGCACAAGCCGGAGGCGACGCTCGGCCTTGTCGACGAGCTTCATCGCCGTATACGCCGTGTCGTCGCCGCCGATCGTGATGAGCTGGGTCACGCCGAGCCGGAGCAACGAGACGATGGTGTGCTCGAGGTGTTCCGGGTTCAGGGTCGGATTCGCGCGCGAGATCCCGATGTGGGATCCACCGCGGAAGTGGATGCGGCTCACGCCCTCGATGTCGAGCGGCGTGACGTGGTCGACGTCACCGTCCATGATCCACCGGAAACCGTCGCGGATGCCGATGACCTCGACGTCCTCGAGGCGGCTCCGGATGGTGGCCGCGCTGATGACGCTGTTGATGCCGGGTGCGGGTCCGCCGGCGACCAGGATTGCGAGCTTCTCGTGGTGTGTCATCATTCTCGATCCCTCACCGCACGAGGCGACCGTCGCGCACCCAGACGTCGTCGCCGAGCGTGACCGTCGCGTCGATGAAGAAGTTCCAACGGACATAGCCGCCGGTGACCGTGCCGCCCAGCTCGGAGTTATCGCCGATCGAGAGCCGGACCACGCCGGCACCATAGCCGTAGTAGGGAATCCATGGGTTGCGGTCGGGCACCGCGAGGAGCGGATTGAAGCCGAGGGCAAACTCCCGAAAGGCGCGGGACTCCTCGGGTGCCGCGTTCAGCTCGCCTTCGACGTCGTTCAATCCGCGGGTCGCCTGCACCTCGACGATGTGACCCTGCTCGAATCGCATCCGCAGCCCGTCAACCGGTCGCCCGTTCCACTGCGACGGCGGAAAGACAATCGTGCCGGTGACCGTTTCTTCTCGTGGCGCGACGCGGATCGCGCCGGCGGGCAGCTCGATTTCCCGATCGATGAGGATGACGCCGCGGTCGGTCCGGGCTTTCGACGCGTCGCCGTTCCCGAAGTTCACCGGACGCTCGCCGATGCGAAACCTGATATCCGTTCCGCGCGGCGTCGTGACGCGCACCTCGGAGCGTCGCATCGCGTCGACGAACCGGTGTTGATGCGCGTCGAGCGCGCCGTAGTCGGTCTCCAGGAGCGCCAGCTGGTACGCGGCGTCGATCGCCGCCTGTCCAGGCATCGGCTGTCCGGGGATCGAAAACGCGCTGCCGTTTTGTGTCCAGTGGAAGTGGATGGTCCGGCCGATTCCCTCGTGCAGCAGATCCTGCAGCGCCGCGTAGACGGCGTGGTCCGGTCGCGCACCCGGCAGCATGATCGCTCCGTCGACGTCGCGCAGCATGTCACGATACGCGGCGCGCGCGGGGTCCGCGGCTCGCTGGAGCACCTCCGGTTCCCAGTCCTCAGGATGCGGCTCGGCGACGACGTCGATCACCCCCAGGTCGATCGCGCCCGCCTGGATCAGCGCGTATCGCAGGTGCGGAATGAGATCGTCGAAATCGCCGGGCCGCGAAACCAGCAGGATTTTCTCGCCCGGTGCGGGCGCGAGCTGCGTGACGAGCCGATCGGCCATCGCCTCCCAGTCCATCGTGAGGCGTGGTTGGGCGACACCCTGCGCGGTTGCGCACGTGAGCAGGGTCGTGAAAAGCATGATCCGCATCTCAGCCTCCGGACTGTCAGGTGGACCGGCGGTCATTGTAGGCCGGGGGTCGGGCGCCGGTCACCGCAGGTTCAGATCGCGATCGAGCTCGACCACGGCGGCGCCGAGCCCCCCGCCGGGCCGCCGCTCGTACCGCATGTCGGAGATGGAGACCCGATACCCGGTGACGGTCTCCTCGACGACGAAGGCGGGGAAGCGCATCCAGGTCCGCACCCCCTGCACGTGCGGTGCCGCGAGCGCCGCATCCACCACGGGGCCACTTGGTCCGCGGTCGACCGCCGGGGCCGCGATGCGGACCGGCTCGGGCGCCAGCCAGTTCAGCTCGAGGAAGTGATAATGCGCGCCGTCGTCCACCACGATGTCGTGTCGGAACGGGTTGGCCGGGACGGGACTGGCCATGACCGCCACCGGATGGTCGTCGCGTTCGGCCAGCCAGTCACGCACGTGCTGCTCCGCGAGGATCGAGAGTCCAGCCATTGTGACGGCATAGACGCTGATGCTGACCAGGCAGATGATCGCGACGCGCGGCAGCTGGCGTTGCCACACGCCCCAGAGGCGAAGGCCGACGATCGCCGCGGCCCCCGCGCACCACAACAGCCGCGACGTCGTCGGCGTGCCAGGGAACCCGGTGACCAGCGAGGTGACAACGACCCCCAACGCGAGCCACAAGCCGATGCCGGATCGCGAGCGCGTGTGTGCCAGCACCACAGCGGTGCCCGCGAGGAGCCATACCCAGGGGTCGATGATGAACAGCGCGTCGCCGTAGAACCAGGTGCCGTCGAACGGCATCAGGAAGCGAACGCCGTACGTGTTCAGCCAGTCGAGCACCGGGTGCGTCAGCACGCCGAGATACGCCAGCGCGAGCACGGGGCCGGCGCGAGCATGAGGGTCCCGGCCGCGCACACGGGCGATGAAGCGGTCGAACAGCAGGACCAGCCCCGTCAGCGCGATCGGCAGCAGCGCCATCGCCAGCACGCCGTGTGTCCAGCCACGCCGGAACCCGAGCGACAGGTCGCCCCCGAGAAAGATCGTCACGACGTCGATGTCGGGTGCGTTGGCGGCCATGACGAGCGTCGGCGTGGCCATGGCGGTGCGGCGCCCGAGCGGAGTCTCGGCGAGGCTGGCGCCGATCAGCGTGTGGGCGATGGGATCCATTGGGGTTGGAGGCCCCCTAGAATACCCAAGTCTCGGCGCGTTCGGCGGACGCGCACCCCAAGGAGCGAGTTGTGAAGAAGACCGATGCCTTGAAGGACCTCAATCTGGCGTTCATCGGCGCGGGGGCGATGGGTTCGGCGATGATTGGCGGCCTCCTGTCGCGGCACCAGCTCGAGCCGGGCCGCATCACGGCCAGCGACCGTCACAAGGAGCGGCTGACCGAAGTTCGCGACCGGTTCGGGATCCGCACGACGCTCGACAATCGGACCGCCGCGCGGCGTCGCCGCATCATCGTGCTCGCCGTCAAGCCCCAGGTGCTGCCGGCGGTCTTCTCCGATCTCCGTGGTCAGATCGCCTCGAACGCGCTCGTCGTCTCCATCGTGGCCGGCTCGACGATCGCGTCGATGGCGACCGCACTGAAGCACCGCGCCATCGTCCGGACGATGCCCAATACGCCGGCGCAGGTCGGAGAGGGGATGACCGTCTGGGCCGCCACGCCGGAAGTCTCGGCGGCGCAGCGCGAACAAGCGCGTGCCATCGTGTCGGCCCTGGGCCAGCAGCTCTACGTCGAGGACGAGCGATTCCTCGACATGGCCACCGCCATCAGCGGCTCCGGGCCCTCGTATGTCTTCCTCCTGATGGAGGCGCTGATCGACGCCGCGGTGCATCTCGGGTTCTCGCGTGACGATGCGCGCGAGCTGGTGGTCCAGACCATTCGGGGGTCTGCCATCTACGCGCAGCAGCAGGTCGTGCACCCGGCCGAGCTGCGCAACCGCGTCACATCGCCGGGCGGCACGAGCGCCGACGCGCTGTATCAGCTCGAGAAGGGGAGCTTCCGGACCGTCGTCTCCAAGGCGGTCCTGGCCGCCTACCAGCGGAGCGTGGCGCTGGGCGAGCTGAGCTCCCGTCAGACGGGCGTGCGCGCGCCCGCCCGTGGGACGACGCGCAAGACAACGCGGAAGACGTCGCGCAAGACGTCGCGCAAGGCGGCGCGCCGCCGATGAGTGTCGCCTCCATCTTCAACCTCGTCGCGCTCCTCGTCACGCTCGCCGCGGTGTTCGGCTATCTCAACCACCGCTGGCTCAGACTGCCGCACACGATCGGCCTCGTGCTGATCGCGCTGACGGTCTCGATCCTCCTCCTTGTGACCGACGCCGTCGTTCCGGGTGTCGGTCTCGAGACCGCGGTCCGTGGCCTGCTCACGGACATCGATTTCGAAGACACGCTGATGAAGGGGTTGTTGAGCTTTTTGCTGTTCGCCGGCGCGCTGCACGTCGATCTCGAGGCGCTCATCAGCCGCCGGTGGGCCATCTCGATGCTGGCGACCGTCGGCATCGTCACCTCCACGCTCATCGTGGCCGGCCTGATGTTCTACGCGTTTGCGGTGTTCGGGTTCGCGATGCCGTTCGCGTATTGCCTCGTCTTCGGGGCGTTGATATCGCCGACCGACCCCGTGGCGGTCATGGGCATCTTGAAGGAGGTGCACGTCCCGCAGACGCTCGAGGCGAAGATCGCCGGAGAGAGCCTGTTCAACGACGGTGTCGGCGTGGTCCTGTTCTCCGTCCTGGTCGCGATGGCGGCCGGCGGCGAGCACGGCGACGCGTCGCTGGCGGGCGCCGCCGAGCTGCTCGCGGTGGAAGGGATCGGGGGTGTGCTGCTCGGGCTCGGAGCGGGATATTCCGCCTACCGGGCCATGAGAACGATCGACGAGCACACCCTCGAGGTGCTCATCACGCTCTCGCTCGTGATGACCGTCTATGCGATCGCCGCGCGTCTCCACGTGTCAGGACCGCTCGCGGTGGTGGTGGCCGGGCTGTTCATCGGAAATCACGGCAAGCGCTTTGCGATGAGCCCCGCGACCCGCCAGCACATCGAGACGTTCTGGTCGCTCCTCGACGAGGTCCTGAACTCGTTGCTGTTCCTCGCCATCGGCTTCGAGGTCGTCGCGATTACAGTCACGGGGCAGGTGGTAGGGGTGGCGCTCTTGGCGATCCCGATCGTCCTACTGGCCCGCTGTGCCGCGGTGGCCGGTCCGATCACGCTGCTCCGGCTGCGCACCGAGTTCACGGCCGGCGCGATCCCGGTGCTCGTCTGGGGTGGCCTCCGCGGCGGTATCTCGGTGGCGCTCGCGCTCTCGTTGCCGGAGAGCCCCCACAAGCCGGTGATCCTCGCGGCGACCTACGGCGTCGTGGTCTTCTCGATCGTCGTGCAGGGCCTGACGATCGAGCGGGTCGTGCGCGCGACCGTCCGACACTAGCTCGTTACTCGGGCCACAGCCAGGCGAACGTCCCGGCGGTCAGGAGCGCGTAGACGAGGCCGTCGAACATCGTCCGGAGCGTGAAGCCCCAGCCGCGGTAATACCAGATGGTGTTTTGCATCAGCGCGAGCGCGTAGCCGGCGAAGGCGACGGTGCTGACGATGCGGAAGACGACCCGATAGTCGGTGCCCGCTGCCAAGGTGAGTCCCGCGACGTATCCGGCCGTCGCACCGACGATGATGCTATAGACGAACCACTGTGCCAGGCTCTTGCCAATGGGCAGGGGGCCGTTCGGGAGCACCGTCACGAACGCGACCGGTCCGGCGTTGGCCCGCTCGACGAATTCCGGCGAACCCATCTCCTTCGTGCTCGCCGCGCACGGCATGGCGTAATCACCCGGCACGATCTTGAACGGCCGGAGCGCGTCCATCACCTTTGCTTCATCGGCAACCTGCGGCGTGTCCGCGTTGTGGTAGCTCAGCACCATGTGAATGATGGAGCTGGCGATGAAGACGAGGACCGCCGCAACCAGAATCGGCAGCCAGAGTGTCAGAACGGAAACCATCGTTCCCTCCTCGATTGACGGGTTCAGGATATGCCGGCGGTCATGTCCGCGTGCGCATCACGCAGCCGCTTCGGCGCGGCCAGTCTCCACGCCGCGATCAGCAGGCTGCGCAGGCGTCCGCGGCTGATGCGCCCGAGGTCGACGCCGACCCACGTACCGCCCCAGACGTCACGGAAGGTCTCGGGCGCCGTCGAGACCAGGAGGTCCAGGTCGGTGGGCGTCGTCTTGACGTTGACGGCGCGGCCGTCCTCGGGCAGCGTCGCGAAGATCTTGTTCTTCACTCTGAGGTCCGGGCGACCACGGTGCTGATGCTCGTGGGCCTCGGGCAGGGCGAGCGCCAGCTCGCGCACCAGCTGTTGGGTCAGCCGACGGGGCATCAGCGTTATTGACCATCCTCCCGCCGCACGTTGTACGCCCGGGCGCGCTCGACGGCCGCGGCGTTCTCGATCAGCTGCAACCGGCGGTCGGATCCGGTCGCAATGTCCCCGGCGTCGCCGATCCGCCCGTCGCGTGCGAGCTCCGCCATCGCGCGGTCCATGGCGCCGACGGCGATCGCCCCCATCGCGCCGACAAAGAGGATGCTCACCCGGTTCTCGCGCGCGTCGCGGACCGATGGCGCGCCGGTCAGGATCGGGCGTCCGGCCATCTCGACCGCTCGCGGACACTGGTCGAGCGGAATGCCCGGGACGAAGATCACGTCGCCCCCCTCGGCAGCGTAGAGCGCGACCCGCTCGAGCGCGTCTTCGAGCGGGCCACCGTCCGCCACGACATCGCTGCGGACGAGCAGCACCAGATTGGGGTCGCGCCGGGCATCGACCGCCGCATGCACCTTGTCGACCATCGCGTCACGGCTGATGATCTTCCCCTCGTCGTAACCGGTGAGGTGTTTCGCTCCATAGAGATCCTCGATCATGACGCATGCGGCGCCGGCCTTGTCCATCCGCTGGACCGTTCGGTAGACGTTGAGTGGGTTCCCGCCCCCGTCATCGGCATCCGCGATGATCGGGACGTCGGTAGCATCAGCCGTCCGATCGCAAAACTCCACCAGATCGTCCATCGTGATCATGCCGAAATCGCCAAACCCATACTTGCTGAGCGAGAGCGCGCTGCCGCCGGTCATGACGATCTCGAAGCCGTGCAGGGCGGCGAGCTTGGCGGTGGCGACGTCGCCGCAGTTGATACAGCGGCTCGGCTCGGATCGCCGGAGGAGCTCCCGGAACCGCGCACCCGGGGTCGCTTCTGTCGGGGTCTGCGCCGCGACCCCAGCCTCAAGTGTCTGGCCGAGCACGCCCCCGGCGGCGAGTCCGGCGCCATGGAGAAACCGCCGCCGCGTCGGCGCGTTCGTGTTCATGTCTACCTCCCTCGAGTGTGTCCCTTGTATCACTACGTCCCCCGCGTCGCAACGCCTACGGCGATGGTTCGTTCACGTAGAATCCGATCTAGGGAGGCCGTCATGCGGTTGGAGGGGCGCCGCGGTCGCGGGGGTTTGGGGCGAAGCCCCATCTGAACATGGATCGGACCAATCGCCGGTATGTCGTCACGCTCGCCCTAGTGGCCGTCGCCATCCTCGCGGTCGGCACGCTGTTGCGGCCACCACCGGCGGCCGACGCGCCAACACCACCCGGGCCGTCGCAGGCGGAGCTCAGCCGCCTGGCGCGTCTGGCGCAACGACGCTCGCTCGAGAGTATGGCGGAGTACTTCGCCACGGTCGCGCGCGATCTCCAGCCAATAGTGGTCGGTGTGCGCGGTCTTGCGCGCAGCGGGATCGTCTGGGAACCCGGGCTCGTCGTGACGACGCGGCTCGAACCGCGTTTTCCGGATGCGACCACCGTGTCCAACACCACCGGCGAGCTCGGCGTGGCCACCGTCGGGAGCGGTCCGCACCTCCCGCTGGCCACGCTGCGCGTGCCGGAGGCCGGCGGGTTCGTGCCGGCCACACGCGGCGCGACCACCCAGCTCGCGGCAGGTGACTGGACGCTCTTCGTCTCAAACCGAGGACGCCGGGGGTTCACACCGGCGACCTATCTGGCGACGTCGGAGCGTCGCTGCGCCGGCCAAACGGTAGGTGATGTGGCGACGAGCATCGCGCTGACCGCCGAGCTAGCGGGGGCTGGCCTCTTTGACCTCGACGGCCGTTTGCTGGCGGTGGTCCTGGCCTGCGACGAGCGCTATGCGGCTGTGCCCGTGGGCGACGTGGACCTGTTGGTGCGCCGGGCGGCGACACTGCACAGCCGGCTCGCGCACCGATACGGGATGGGGCTGACCGATCCGACCCCGGCGGAGCGAGCCTACCTCGACGCGCCGACCGGTGTGCTCGTGCGAGAGGTCTGGACCGGCTACCTTGCCGATGCATCCGGCATCCTGCCTGGCGACGTTATCGTGGCCATCAACGCCGAGCGCATCGCCGCGGTCGACCAACTCGGCCCACTCGTCGAGCCAGGCGAGTTCGACGCGTTCGACTTCGCCGTTCGACGCGGCGACGACATCCTGGGTGTGCGGGTGCCGTCCGACCCACGCGCATTCGTCGGTTGGCAGGCGGACGAGGCCAGTGACGGGCTGCTGTGGGACGACACGTCCCGCGGGCATCGCATCGACTCGGTGATTCCGGGGACGGCAGCCGATCGCGCCGGCCTGCGCGCGGGGGACCGGCTGATGCGGGTCGACCACGCCGTGGCCGACGATTTGGCGGCGGTGCGGGCGGCGCTGGCAGCGACGCGCGAGACGCCAGTGTTGCTCGAGCTGGAGCGGGCCGGCCGGCGCTGGGCCGTCGTGCTGCCCTAAACGGTAATGGACGAGCTCACGTCGCTCGGCCTCATCCTGCTGCTCGCGCTGCTCGCTGGGCACCTGGTGAAATACGTGCGCGTCCCCGAGGTGACCGGCTACATCCTCGCCGGCGTCGCGCTCGGACCGTCCGTGCTGGGCTGGGTGTCCGCGGAAAACCTCATCGCGCTCGAGGTCATCAGCGAGATCGCGCTCGGTCTCATTCTGTTCTCGATCGGATCGGTATTCGAGTTCTCCCGGTTTCGCCGCCTGGGCCGACAGATTCTCTATCTCACCCTGATCGAATCGGTCCTCGCGTCGGCCCTCGTGACCGTGGGGGTGCTCATGATCGGCCAGCCATGGCCGGTCGCATTCCTGCTCGGCGCGATCGCCATCGCGACCGCCCCCGCGTCGACGCTGATGGTGATTCGCGAATGTGACAGCCAGGGGCCGCTGACCGAGAACCTGCTCGGCATCATCGCCGTCAACAACCTGTTCTGCATCGCTGCCTACAGCCTGGTCGCCGCACTCATCGATCTGTCTGCCGGTCTCGGCGCGGCGTCGCTGGTCGAGACGGTCTACCGCGCGCTCTTTCCGCTCGTGTGGCAGCTCATCGGATCGGCAGCCCTCGGCTATCTCGTCGGCTTGATGCTGGCCGCGTGGTCGACGCGGGTCACGGAAACAGGGGAGATGTTGATTCTGTTGGCCGGCTCGATCTTGCTCTGCGTCGGCGTGTCGCGTTGGCTCGACCTGTCGCCGCTCGTCGCCAGCCTGGCCGTCGGCGCGACAATGGTCAACCTGTCGGCGCGGAGCGGCCGTCTCTTCGAGACGCTGGCCGGCACCGACCCGCCATTCTACGCCATCTTCTTCGTGATCGCCGGTGCCGATCTCGACCTGACGCTCGTGCAGTCGATGGGTCTAATCGGGGTGGTGTATGTGGGCGGCCGCGCCGTCGGCAAGTTCGCCGGAGCCATCGCCGGGGCCCGGTGGCTGCGACTTGAATCCAACGTGCAGCGCTTCCTTGGGTTCGGGCTGCTGGCGCAAGCGGGTCTCGCCGTCGGCCTGACGCTGGCCGTCAGCCAGCGCTTCGAGGCCTACGCCCCGATCGTTTCGACCGTGGTGCTTGCCGGCGTCGGGATCTACGAGATGGTCGGGCCGATCAGCACCCGGTTCGCCCTGGTGCACGCGGGGGAGGCCGGGATGCAGGTGCCCGCGACCGACCCGGGGCTCGAATCGCAGCTATAGCGGCCGAGCCTCGACTCCTACGGCTGCACGATCTCGATGTTGACGCCGTCGGGACCCTCCACGAAGGAGATGATCATCTCCTCGCCGAGGGGGTTGGTGAATGGGGTCGGCTCCATAGTGAACGCCACGCCCTTCCCCTTGATTGCCTCGGCGGCCGCACGCAGGTCCGGAAACTCCCAGCCGAGGTGATCGAAGGCTCGGCCGGCGGTCGGAGCCAGCTCGCCTTCGTGCCGTGCCACGAGTAACCAGACGGGGCCGTAGCGGAGCCCACCGATCCGCCCCTTCAGGCGGTCGCGCGTTCCGCCGAAGATGTTCTCGTACCACGCCAGCGTTCCATCGGGATCAGGCGACCGCAGATGGAGGTGATGAAAGCCGATCCACTCGTGGTCTTCGACCACCTCGATCTTCGTGCCCCACGGATCCTCGACGAAGGCCAGTTTGAAGACGCCGTCGATCTCACGCATCGGCTCGACGATCTTGACGCCCGCCGCTTCGTATGAGCGCATCATGGTGTCGAGGTTGCGGAACGAGAACCCGATGTGGTCGACGCCGCTCCCCACGCTCGGGCCGTCGATCGCATCTCGCTCGAAGAAGATGATCAGGGTGCCGCCCGCCGCGCACGCGTTGGCGCGGCCGTAGTCGGTGCACCCCATGTGGGTCATGTACCACTGCTTCGCTTTGGCGGCGTCCGTCGCGATGAGATGGATGTGATGGTAGTCGGCGGCGCGCGCCGCGGACGGCAAGCCAATCGCCGCGACAACGGCGGCGAGTAGGACGAACGTTTTCGCGGTCATGGCGATCCTTCCTTCAGTCCTCGGGCAGGCCGCCCGGGATCGACGGCATCTGCATCTGCTCGTAGTCGGACGGCGGGTCGAACGTGTCGGCCGGCAGGGCCCCCGGTTCCATGCTCTGCAGCGTGATGGTCGTCGGCTGCCCGTCGGCGTCGATGTTCATCCTGACGACACGCCCGTTCGGGAGCCCCTGCGCCCGCGCCAGTCCCTGATAGCGCAGGAACTCCTGTGCGCCGGCTGCAGCGCCGCCCGCGGTCGGCATCCGCAGCGCGTCGGCGGCTTCCGCGACCCGCTGGCTGATCTCGAAGAGCCCGACGTCGATGTCGGTCGTCATCCAGAAGGTGGTGGCCTGGTCGTCCATGCCGGTCATGCGCACCTCGAACGCCTCCCAATCGCCGACTGTCGCCGTCTGGCCGGTTTCCTCGAATTGCAGCGCCGCGACATCAAGGTCGGGCTGTTCGTTGCCGCCACCGGCGCCGGGCATCCGCTGGAGCATCTGCTGCATCATCTTTAGCTGCTCGGGTCCCCACTCGATGTATCGCTGCTCCGCATGCTGGACCATGAGCATCCGCGGGCTAACTCCGCTGAACCAGACCACGGACATGCCCTGCGCGAGGTCCATCCGCATCCGGTCGGGGCCGAGGAAATAGTCCATCGTCATGGCAGGCTGACCGCCGGACTCGATCTGGATGACCGCCGCAAGCTCGTCCTGTGCAGCGACCGGTACGGGGTCGAGCACGCTGACCGCGGCCGTGGCGAAGACCGCTGCTAGGTGTCGCATCTGCATGGCATGTGTCCTTTCGACCCGAGGCGCTGACGCTGAACATGACCGACGGGAGAAGACGCGTGCATTATAGCGTTCCACGGCACCCCGTCCGCCGCTAGTGGAACGCGATCCACCAGGCGGTGACACCGACCGCGATCCCCAGCGCACTGTCGCTCGCGTAGTGATAGCGCCCCACCACGGTCGCGAGCACGATGCTGATGGCGACGACGGCAACCACGACGCCAACCGGCACGCTGGCCGTCAGCACCGCGAGCGCCGCGACGATCGACGTGGCCGCATGCCCGCTCGGCAACGTGTTGACCTGTACGCTCGCGTGGTGGAGCAGCGAGAGGTTGAGACGACGAACCGCCAGCCCGTGTCCTCCGAAGGGGTCTACGCGCTCGATCGCGCGTGGCGGCCGGGTTTGAATCCACGGCAGCGCCCCGTAACACACCAGCGACGCCAGGAGCATTGCCGTCCAGAAGCTGTCGGCCTCGCCGCGGCGGCCAAGCGCGATGAACACCCCGAAGCTCAGCGGGACCAGGGGGTAGGCCATGAGGTAGGCGACCTCGAAATACGACAGCACGAATCGCCGGCCCGGCGACACCGAGGGTAACAGCCGAGCCTGTCGAAACAGCCACTGGTCGATGGCGAGCAGGTGGTCTTCGAGGCGGCGCATCGGACCGCGATAGAAGAGCCCGCACAGCCAGTACGCGTGGAGCAGGTAGATCGTGGGGAGCCATTCACGGGCGACGCGGAGGCTGGGCAACGGGCGGAGCTGCGACAGCATCACGACGAGACCGACGCAGACGAGGCTGACCAGCACGATGCGGCCGCGCGTCCGGCCACGCATGGGACGGACCCGCGCGAGCACGACGAGATAAGCGAAGAACCCGCAGACGATCCATTCGCTCGTCCAGAGGGGCTGTCCTGGCATGGCCGGATCCCTATTTTGCGACCGCCGGTGCCGCGGACGCGCGCGTGGCGGTCGCGGGTGCGCTGCGCAACACGCGCAGGCACGGCCGAATCAGCCACGCCGTGCCGATGGCGCGACCGGTGAGCATCGCGACCGACGCTGCGATCGCGCCGATGAGATCCAGACGATGAATCCCGAACGCCAGCATCGCCGCGACCCCCGTGAGTTCGACGGCGGTCGCCCAGGTGATGGATCGGGTGCGATGAGCGTGCACGAGCACCGCGCGCGCGGTGTGCAAGACGACCGCCAGTGCCGGGAAGATGACCAGGATGCGCGTCGGTCCGAGAGCGAACGCCGTCAACTCCGGCGTGAGCCCGGAGATAGTGAGGAACCACAGGCCGCCAAGGGGCGTGAAGGCAATCGTGGCTAGCCCTGCGGTCGAGGCCACCGCCAGGACCCCGGCAAAGTTGCGGATCCGCGGGAAGTGCTCACGCCGGTCACCCATCAACGCGATGGCCACCTCGAAGTACGACAAACCGATGGCTCGGAACACGAACGTCAGACCATGGATGACCGGAAGCACGGCGAGCGACTCGAGCGCGAACCGCGCCTGTCCCATGAACGCCGTGACGAGCGGCTGAATCGACAACGCCAGTAGCGAGGTGAGTGCGAGCGGGACATAGAACTGGATGATGGCCGGCAGCCGGATAGAGGCCATGCGCTCGGGTGCGCGCGCGCGCCCACGCAGCGCGGGCACGATGGTCCGGGTCATCAGCCGGCTCGCTCCGGCTTCGACGATGACCGCGACCGACAACGCCACCGCGCCAACGTATGCGCCGGGGAGTGCGGCCGAGCGCGCGAGCACGAAGCCGACGAGCGCGGTCAGGGTCATCGCGACCAGGCGGATCGCAGTGCCGTAGGCGACGCGGCGCGTCAGGTCGCGGCGGATGAGCAGCCCCTGCCGGAAGCGGCGGTAGGCGATCGCGGCGGTCCACGGCAGCATGAGGGCCAGGCTGCCGTGGGTCAAACGCGCCACGTCGTCCGGGAGCAGGAGCGCCCGCGTCAGACCATCGAAGACAGGCGGCACGAGGACGACGAGCTGGATCAGCGTGAGGCCCGCGCTCAGGCCGTACGCAAACCGGCGCAGCGCCCGGTAGCTCGCCCCGTCCTCGACCAGCGTGGTCGACGCGCCCACCAGCATGATGACCGGGGATTCGATCAGGATCGCGAACGCGAAGGCGACGCCGAACGCTGCCAGGTTGACGGTTGCCTCCGGAAGCCGGGCGATGATGGCCGCGAGGTAGGGGCCTTCCACCGCCATCATGAGCCACGTGCTGGCGAGCGGCACCCAGAAGGAGAAGATCCGTCGGTATGAGAGCGCCGGCGGCGGTGGCGTCATGCGAGCTCCACGGCTGGCGATCTCAAGATGCCCTCAATAATGAGACTGGTTCTCAATGTTCTTGACCGACCAAATCAGTCGGATATATAGTGCCACGTTGAAATTGAGACGCAGTCTCAAGATTGTCTCGTTTCCCCGCGGGGGTCGACGCAACCGGTCCACCGGGTGAGCCGGCGTCGTGGCACGCAACCCGATTCGGTCAGAGACGTGGTCACGATGTTACGCGTGCGCTTCGGTGTCACCGTCACGATCATGTTCGTACTGCTCGGCATCGGTCTGATGGCGTCGCCCCAGCGGGACGACGAAGACCGCCCCGCCCCGGCCACAGCCCCCGACGGCGACGACACCGAGGGTGGCGCGCAGGACGGGCAGCCGGTCGATCTCGCGGAGCTCGAGCGGCGCCTCGCGGTGCTCGCCGAAGAGGTCGAGCGGCTGCGGAGCGGCGAGGATGTCGCTTCGGCCGGTGCGGCGCTGACGCCGGCCGAGGTCCGAGCGCTCGGTCTGGCTCCGTCGGCGGCGGCGACCTATGAGCGCGACCGTGGGGTCTCGATCGCCGGATACGGCGAGATGCTGTACGAGAACTTCAGTGCCGAGAATCAGGCGGGCGAACGCGCCGGTCGCGGGTCGCAGATCGATTTCGTGCGCGCGATCCTCTACGCCGGCTACCGCTTCAACGACCGGTTTCTCTTCAACTCCGAGATCGAAATCGAGCACGCGGACGAGGTGTTCGTCGAGTTTGCCTATCTCGACTATCTCGCGCACGAGAATCTCGGCATCCGAGGCGGCATGGTGCTGCTGCCGATGGGGCTGGTCAACGAGTTCCATGAGCCGACCGTCTTTCTGGGCGCCGCGCGACCGGTCACCGAGCAACGGATCATCCCGTCGACCTGGCGGGCCAACGGCGGCGGCGTGCATGGCTCGGTGGACCGCGTGTCCTACCGGGCGTATGTCGTCAATAGCCTGGACGGCACGCAGTTCTCGGCGCACGGTATCCGGGGCGGTCGCCAGAAGGGGTCGCGGGCCAAGGCCGGCAGCATGGCGATGACCGGCCGCGTCGACCTGACGATGACGCCCGGGGTCTTCGTCGGCGCCAGCGTGTACAGCGGCGGCGCGGGTCACGGCGACGTCGCGCTCGAGGGGACGAACTACGACGTGCGAACGACGGTCGTTGACGTGCACGGCCAGGCGCAGATGCGGGGGTTCGACCTCCGGGGACTCTACGCGCGCGCGACCATCAACGACGCGCGTGCGCTGAATCAGGTGCTGGGTTTGAACGGCCCGGACGGCGTCGCGGAGGCGATGCACGGCGGTTACGTGCAGGTGGGCTATAACGTGCTCTCGCAGGTGTCGGCCGGGGGAGGCCTCGGGCTGACGCCGTATGTTCGATACGAGCAGGTGGATACGCAGGCGACGATGCCGGAGGGATTCGCTCGGAGTGCGGCGACCAGCAACACCTTCACGACCATCGGCGTGGAGGTCAAGCCGATTCCAAACATCGTCGTGAAGGTCGATTACGGGTGGGTCCGCAACGACGCACGCGTGGGCGTCAACCAGTTCAATGTCGGGTTGGGCTATGCGTTCTAGTCGCTGGCTCCTCGTCGGTGTCGCGGTGCTGGCCTGCGCGCCGACAGTCGTGGCCGCGCAGGGCGGTGTCCTGTCCCGCGACGAGGCACTGGCCGCCGTCTACCAGGGCGCACGCGTCGAGCCCGAACGGGTGTTCCTCACCCCGTCACAGATGTCAGAGGCCGCGTCGATTGCCGGCGTCGAGATCGAGAGCGGGCTGATCGCGCGTTACGTCGCGATGCGTGACGGCGTCGTCGTCGGGCGTGCCTACGTCGATACGCACGTCGTACGCACCAAGCGCGAGAGCCTGCTCATCTCGCTCGACCCCGCCGGCCGTGTCCGGCGGATCGACGTGACGGCGTTTCTCGAGCCGCCCGACTACCGGGCGTCCGCGCGGTGGCTGCGGCAATACAACCAGCGACCGCTCGACGACGATCTGGCACTGCAGCGAGCGATCCAGTCGATGGCGGGAGCGACCCTGACCGCGGTCGCGACCACGGACGCCGTACGGCGCGTGCTCGCCATCGACCGCGTGCTGGAAACAGCGCGCGCGGTGGCGCCGTAACGGGCTTGAAGGCCATGACCACCTGGGAACGCTGGTCGTTCAACATCCTGCACGCGGTCGTGGCCGTGACGGGGGTGGCCTACTTCGCCATGAAGTACGCCATGGTTGCCGACGACCCGTTCGCGGTGATCAACCATCCGTGGCAGCCCGCCACGCTGGCGGTGCACCTGGTGGCGGCGCCCGTGCTCATCGCGCTCTTCGGCATGTTGTTCCGGTCGCACACGATCCGGAAGCTCCTCTCACCGAGCCAGGCCAACCGGCGGACCGGGTGGACGTCGCTCATCAGTTTCGGCGCGATGGCGCTGTCGGGGTATCTGCTCCAGGTGGCCGCCGACCCGACCCTGCGCACCATCTTGATCTGGACCCACGTCGCGACCAGCACGGCATTCGTCCTCGGGTACGGGGTGCACCTCGTGATCGGATGGCGTGTGGCGAACAGCCCCGTGGTCGAGCCGGACGACGGCCTACCGCGAGCGGCCCGGTTGCCTCTATGAAATCGGTCGTTGCGTTCGGCGCACTCGTGTGTCTGGCTGGCGCCAGTCCGCAAGTCGCCGCTCGGCGTCCTGGCGCCAGTCCGCAGGCCGCCGTGCGGGTCGAGCGTGCGGTCTATGTGATGGGCACCCGCGCGAGACTCATCGCAGATGCCGTCGATCGGACCGCGGGCCTGGCGCGCCTCGAGCGCATGGTCCGGACTCTGGAGGAGACGGAGGCGGAGCTGAGCACCTGGCGTGAGGGCAGCGCGCTCAGTGCGCTGAACCGCCAGCCGGTGGCCGTGCCGTGGGCCGCGCCGGGCACGCTCTGCGCGTTGCTCGGCGAGTTGGAGGGCTGGCACCGCGAGACGGGGGGCGCGTTCGATCCGGCGGTTGGGCCGCTGATCAGTGTCTGGGGTCTGCGCACCGGCGGCCGGCAGCCCACACCGCGCGAGTTGCAGGCGGCCACCGCGCGTGCTGGGTTTCGTCATCTCAGCATCGACCCGGAGCGCTGCAGCGTCGTGCGGCGTGCCGATGTGACCGTCGACGCGGGAGCCTTCGGCAAGGGCGAGGCGCTCCGGCGTGTGTTGGAGCTCGACGACGGCCGCGCCGGCTCCTGGCTCGTCGACCTTGGCGGGCAGGTGGCAGTGGCCGGCGTGGCGCCGGACGAGGCGTGGGCCGTCGCTGTCGCCCACCCGATGCGGCGCGACCATCCGGTCGTCGACCTCTCGCTCAGCCGCGGCTCCCTCGCCACCAGTGGTGGGTCGGAACGCGATTTCACGTTCGGCGGGGCGCGCGTCGGTCATATCCTCGACCCGCGGACCGGCAGCACCGTCGTCCGGTGCGCGTCGGTGAGTGTGTGGCATGACGATCCGCTCGCCGCCGACGTGCTCTCCACCTCGCTCTATGTGATGGGCGTGGAGGCGGGGCTCGCGTGGGCCGAGGCGCATGGCATCGCCGCCAGTTTCATCGTGCCGGCGGATGGGGTCGACCGCGACGCTGGATCGGACACCGTGACCGCCCGCTCCACGACCGCGTTTCGGCAGCGCTTCCAGCGCTGACACCGGCGCCGTCCCCGGCACATGGATAGCGGTGGCATCGGTTTAGTTCTCTCACATGTCGAACGCTCACACCCTCGCAAGGCTCGTCCTGCCGGCGCTGCTGATCGCTGCGATGGCCGAAGCCCAAGACGGGGTCATCACGCGAGCCGAGGCGCTGGCCGCGGTCTATCCGGACGCGGACGTCGCGCGTGACCGCGCGATCCTGACGGACGAGCAGATGGCCGCCGTCGCGACGCTGGCTCGGGTCGACATGCGGGGCAAGATCTTCCCCCGTTACGTCGCGCGCCGCGACGGGGAGGTCGTTGGCCGCGCCTACGTCGATACGCACGACGTCAAGACGAACCGGCAGAGCCTGCTCATCTCACTCGATACCACGGGGCGCGTACGGCGGGTCGACGTGACGGTGTTCTTCGAGCCGAAACAGTACCTTCCGCCGCAGGCCTGGCTCCGCCAGTACGATCACGCGGCGCTCGACGACGAGCTGGTGGTACGCCGCGGCATCCGTCCGATCGCCGGCGCGTCGTTCACGGGCAGTGCCGTCAACGCCGCCGTGCGCCGCGTGCTCGCCCTCGACCGGGTGCTCGCCGGCGAGCCGTAATGGCTCACTCCACCCGCGCTACCGTCTCCTCGACCGTGGCCGCCTCGAACGCGATGCGGCCTCGCAGCAGCTCCGCCTCGTGGTACGGCCGCTCGTAGCTCCAGGCCGCGTCGCTGATCTCGCCCTGCGGTCCTCGAATCACGTAGTAGGTCGCGAGCCCCTTGAACGGACAGAAGGTCGTCTTGTCGGTCTTCTCCACACGCGTCATGTCGACGTCGTCACGGGCCAGGTAGTAGCGCGGCGGATACCCCCGCTCCTCCACGGCGACGACGTCCGCGCTGTCGGCGATCTGCACCCCGTCCACGCGAATGGCGACCGGAACCCGAGACGGCACGAACGCCACGCGGTGGGCGGGGGCGCGCGGATATCCAGGTGCCCGGGTGCCCGGCGGAATATCAGTAGGTCGTTCAGCCATGCTCGTTCCGTGCCCGGCGGGTGGTGCGGATATCCTATCCGACCGGTTACCCGTTGCGGTCCCGGTTCGCCATCGTCCTCCTTGCGCGATCCTGGGGTGCGGTCCAGGCGAGCGCGGCGCGGAGGGCGGCGACGAGAAACTCCAGGCGTCGTGGCATGGCGGGGAACCTCAACTCTGTCGGCCGATACTCCAGCGGGAGGCGGGGAACCTGCTGCCGCTCCATGCCGTCGGGTTCCATGGCCTCCAGGCGGTGCCGATGCTGGCGCTCCTGGCGGGATGGGCGTCAATCTCCGGGCCCCTCGTGCGTCGACGCGTGCATCTCGTCGGGTCACTCTGGCTGGGTGCGTGCCTGGCGCTCGCCTGGCAATCAGGGATGGGTCGTCCGGTCGTCGAGCTCTCCGTGGCCACCGCCATCGCGGCGGCGTGTCTGCTGACCTGGTTCCTCTTCACGGCCCTCGCCGCTCGCGATTGGCTGGGGTCCGACGCCAGTCATTCGCACCAGATCTCCCGGACGGGGCATCCCGCCTGACGCCGCCGTCGGACGGGGCATCCCGCCTTGACGGCGCCGCGCCGCCGATCTCCTCGAACCGGCATCAACCGCCGTCAACGGGGAGAGGCCCGCCTGTTCGAGAATCCGTATCTCCTGCTCGCCGGTTGGGTGCATTTCCTCGCGTTCGATCTGCTCGTCGGTGCGTGGGAGGTGCGCGACGCACGCCGTGTCGGGATCACGCATCTCCTGGTGGTGCCCTGCCTGCTGTTGACATTCATGGCCGGCCCGGTCGGGCTGCTGCTGTAACTGGCCTACGGGTCGCGTGGAAGCGCCAGTGGGTGATTGCGGCGTGACGGCGGTCGTCGCGCTCAGGTGCGCTGAAACCGGGCGGCGGTATGCACCATGAGCCGGTGCTGGACGGGCCGCGGGAGGCGACTGGCGAGCGCCTCGCACGCGAACACGACACGCTTCGGGAGCACTCGGAGCACGGTGCCGAGCTTGACGTGGCCGTTCGTGAGCGGCGTGGTGAAGACCTCGGTCCGGTCGATGCGCAAGCTGGCCGCCGCGGCGAGTCGTCTGATCTCATCCGGCCACAGTAGGAAAATGTGCCCGTCGGCGTTCGGCTTGAACTGGCTGTCCTCGAAGACGCTCGGGTCGTGACAGTCGGTGAAGCGCGGCAAGGTATTGCGGAAGTAGGCGCCGTTCGGCGTGGTCATGACGAGGTACCCCCCGGGTCGCACGAGGTGCGAGAGCTTGCGGAGGAAGTCGTCCGGATGCGTGACGTGCTCGATGACCTCGGTCGCCACGATGCAATCGAACGGTTCCTCGAACTCCAGCTCGAACACGTTGCCGGGGGCGAAGACCAGATCCCCGCGCTCGTGCTTCAGCCGCACGTAGCCCACCAACTCCTCGCGCAAGTCATTCCAGGTCACCCGGTACCCGCGCTCGGCCAGTGCAAGGGAGAAATTGCCTTGGGCCGCGGCGACGTCGAGGATGCGGGCGCCCGGTGAGACCACCTCTTCGATGAATGCCAGGGTTCGTCGTCGCCGGTTCTCGTAGGCGTAGGCGTAGCCGTGGCTGTGCACCTGCCCGTACACCTCTTCGAGGTCATAGGGATACGAGTATTTCCAGCTGTCCAGCCAGGTGTCGTCCGGTGTGACGCGTCTCATCGTGGAAACTCGTCGACGCCGGGATGGTCCGTCTCGCGTCTGGCGATCCCCACATTGGCAAAGCCGTAGATCGCCGCCACAAACGGGTTGATGAGATTGAAGAAGACGAACGGGGCATACGTGAGCGTCGACACGCCCAACGTCGTCGCCATGTAGGCGCCGCACGTGTTCCAGGGCACGAGGACCGAGGTGAGCGTGCCGGAGTCCTCGAGCGTGCGTGACAGGTTCTTCGGGTCGAGCTGCCGGCGCTCGTATTCGCTTCGGAACATTCGTCCGGGGAGGACGATCGCGATGTACTGGTCGGAGGCGAGCACGTTGATGCCGAAGGATGTGGCAAGCGTGGCCGCGATCAGGCTGCCCGTTCCCCGTACCGCCTGCAGGATGCGCTGGGCGATTGCCTGTAGCATCCCGGTGACCTCCATGACTGCCCCGAACATCATGGCGGTCATGATCAGCCAGACAGTCATCAGCATGCTGGCCATGCCACCGCGCGAGAGCAGCTCGTCGATGACCGCATTGCCCGACTCCAGCGTGTAGCCGCCGTAGAGCGCTTGCCAGACTCCCTTGACGAGCGCGACGGTCTCCGGCAGCTCGGGGTCGCCGACGAAGCGGAGCACCGCGTCACGCTGAAAGATCGCCGCGAACAGCCCGCCCGCGAGCGCGCCGATCAGCAGTGCGGGAAACGCCGGCACCCGCCGCACGACCAGAGTCAGGACGAGCAGCATCGGAACGAGCAGATGCGGGCCGATCGTGAAGCTCGCCTCGAGCGCCGCCCGCACCGCGGCCAGCTCGCCGGTGCCGTCTGGCGCCGGTCCGACAACGCCTGCGACGGTGAACAGGACGAGCGCGATGAGCAGACTTGGCGTCGTGGTCCACACCATGTGCCGGATGTGCACGAAGAGGTCGGTGCCGGCGACCGCGGGCGCCAGGTTGGTCGTGTCCGACAGCGGTGACATCTTGTCGCCGAAGTACGCGCCCGAGATGATGGCTCCGGCGGCCAGGCCGAGGTTGAGGTCCTGCGCCGTCGCGATCCCGATGAGCGCGATGCCGATGGTGCCTGCGGTGGTCCACGAGCTGCCGGTCGCGAGCGCAACGACCGCGCAGATGAGGCAGGCGGCGGTATAGAAGATGGACGGCGCCAGGAGCGACAGCCCGTAGTAGATCATCGTCGGCACCACCCCGGCGAGGATCCACGTACCGATGACCGACCCGACGACGAGCAGGATGAGAATGGCGCCCATCGAGATGGAGATGCCGCGGCTGACGCCCGCCTCGATCTCCGCCCAGCGGTGGCCGTTGGCGAGTCCGACGACCGCGGCAACCGCGGTGCAGAGGATGAGCGCGATCTGGTTGGGGCCAGAGGAAGATCCGTCACCGAACAGGTAGACCGAGCTCCCCAGCAGGGCGATCAGGAGGAGGACTGGGACCAGCGCCTGTCCGAGCGACGCCTCGCGCGGCACCGCCGGGTCTGGTGCGCCTGTCGCCACAAGCAGTCCTGAGCTCCTAGCCGGCCGCCGGGCCGCGCGCGCCGGACGCGTCGAGGACGGCGCGCACCGTGCGCAGTAAGGCGCTCGGAACGAACGGCTTCTGGACCAGATGCGGCCCGTCGACCGGATGGCGGCGCAGCGCCTCGTCGGCGGTGTACCCAGTCGTATAGACGACGCGGGTCCTTGGCCAGCGCTCGCTGAACCGGTCGGCCAGTTCCGTGCCGCTCATCCCGGGCATGACGATGTCCGTGAAGAGCAGATCGATGGCCCCGGCGCGGCCTTCAGCCATGGCGAGCGCCGCGGCTGCGCAGTCCGCGACGAGCACTTCGTAACCGCCGTCGGTGAGGACCTGAGACGTCAGCGCACGCACCGTGGGATCATCCTCGACGACCAGGATGGTCTCCGTGCCGCCCAAGGCCTCCCCCATCGAGACCTCCGCGGTGTCGACACCGAGCGGTTCGTCGACCGCCGGAAAGTAGAGCCGAAAGGTCGAGCCGCGGTCGGGCTCGCTGGTCACGAAGATGTAGCCGCCGCACTGCTTGACGACGCCGTAGACCGACGCCAGCCCCAGTCCCGTGCCTTTGCCCAGCGACTTGGTCGTGTAGAACGGCTCGAACAGATGCGCGCGGGTTTCCTCATCCATGCCCTGACCGGTATCGGTCACCTCGATGGCGGCGTAGCGGCCCGCCGCCAAGGCGACGTCGGTGACCACGTCCTGGTGGTCGACCGAGGTCGTCTCGATCGTCAGCCGCCCACCGCCCGGCATCGCGTCGCGCGCGTTCAGCACGAGGTTCATGATCACGTGCTCGATCTGCAGGGGATCGACGCGCACCGGTTCGACCCCCTCTCGCAGGTTCAGATCGACGTCGATGTCCGCGCGGACCGCGCGCCGGAGCAGTTGCTCGACGCGGCGGACGACCGCGCTCAGATCGACAACGCGCGGACGACTTGGCTGCCGGCGCCCGAACGCCAGCAACTGCTGGGTGACTGCGGCGGCACGCTTGCCCGCTTTGACGATCTCCTTCGCGTCGTCGCGGCGTTGGTCGCCTTCGTCGAGATTGCCAACGAGTATCTCGGCGTACCCGAGAATGGCGGTGAGCCGATTGTTGAAATCGTGCGCCACGCCGCCGGCGAGGAGACCGACGGCATCCATTTTGTCGAGCTGGTGCAGCCGCGCCTGCAGTCGACGTTGCGCCGTGATGTCGACCGCGACGCCGATGACGCCGACCACGGCGCCGTGCGCGTCCCTGAGCGGCGAGTACCACGAATCGAAGGTTTGGTCGGCGACCGACAGCTCAACTTGGAGCGAGTCGCCGGCGAGCGCGCGCTCGAGGTAGCGGTCGATGTCGGGGTCTGGGAAGACCTCGCGGACCGGGCGACCGGGCAGATCATTCGGCGTGATCCCGAGTCCGAGCAGGCCCTGACCCTCACCGAGCGTGAACCGACCGTCGAGGTCGGACGCCCAGAGGATGACGGGGGCGTTCGAGACGACGGCGCGGAGCCGCTCCTCGCTCGCGCGCAGCGCCTCCTCGGCGCGTTTGCGGGCCGTGATGTCGCGAGCCACCGCCTGTACGCTCGTGATGCGGTCGCCATCGACAATCAGCTGCACCGACTGCCCCAGCCATACCAGGGTGCCATCCTGCGCGCGCCCCGGGAACTCGTAGTAGGTCGAAGGGATACGCTGTCGCATCTGCTGGGCGTAGAACGCCTCGACCTCCGCCTGGTGCGGGGGATCGACCAGCTCGCGGAAGTGCATCCCGATGAGCCGCTCCTTCGGATACAGCATCAGGCGACTCGCCGTCGGGTTGACGAACGTGAAGTTCCCCTCGAGGTCGACGTTGAAAATGATGTCGTTGGCCCGATCGACCAGCAAGCGGTAGCGCTCGGCGCTCGCGCGCAGCTTTTCGTTGGCGTTCCGGCGCTCAGTAATGTCCTGGAACGACGCGATAATGGCCGTCGATTCGCCTTCATCGTCGCGGATCCAGCCGAGGCTGATGAGACACCAGACCTCGGGGTCGCTGCCGGCGAGGCGCGCCTCGATCTGGCGGTCCCGCCCGTCACGCAGAAAGAAATCGAACACCCGGCTGCACGCGTCGCGGTCGTCAACGTGCAGCAGGCTCGCCAGACGCTCCCCGGCCAGATCGACGCGATTCTGCCCGAGCAGCCGCTCGAGCACTGGATTGGCCAGCGTCAGCCCGCCCCGTGCGTCGAAGACCGCGATGCCGGTCGGCAGCCGCTCAAACACCCGTTCAAGCGCGACGTCGGCAAATGGCAACTCGGTCGCTGCGCGATCTTCTGAGGCCATCGATGCGCCCAGTCTACCGTTCGTCGAGATCGATCGCGAGCGTCGGAGGCGCGTCGTCGGTCGGCCCGGCCGGGGTCGCATCGTGCTGGTCACTCCGCCATGCCGCCCACAGCTCGGCGGCCCGGTCGAGCGACCAGGACGTCGTGGCCGCGCAGGCGGCGAGCGTCTGTCCCAGCGCCCGCGCGCTCGCCGGTCGTGCGTCAGGGTCCTTGGCCAGGCACTGGAGGATGAGCGTCTCCAGGTCGGAGGGGAACGGGTGGCCGATCCGCGCCGACGGCGGCGTGGGCTCGGTATGCAAGTGGTGGGCAAACACCTCGACGATGCTGTCCGATTCGAACACCGGGGACGCCGTCAGGAGAAAATAGCCGACCGCGCCGACGGCATAGAGGTCACTGCGCGCGTCGACGAGCTGGTCGCCCTTGACCGCTTCGGGCGCCAGATACAGCGGCGTGCCGGTCAAGACGTTCGTCGACGTCATCATCATCGTGGCGTCGGTGCCGCCGGGATCCACCGACTTGACCAGGCCGAAGTCGACGACCTTGGCGACGTCGGGCATGCCGCCGCGCTCGGTGAGGATGATGTTGGCGGGCTTGATGTCGCGGTGAATGAGCCCATGCTCGTGGGCCTCGGTCAGCGCACCACTCACTTGCTGCAAGATGTGGATGACGCGACCAGGCGGCTGGCGGCCGTAGCGGGCGATAAGCTCTTGGAGGTTGAGCCCCTCGAGAAACTCCATCGCGTAGTAGAAGACACCCTCCGGCGTGCGCCCGTAGTCGAAGATGGCGACGGTGCTCGGGTGCGACAGTCGCGCCGTCAGCTGCACCTCGCGCTCGAACCGCTGGAGGCTCTCTTCGCCCGTCTTCTCCGGTGGCAGCAGCTTGATTGCCGTGGGACGGCGGAGCATGGCGTGGCTGGCGCGGTAGACGATGCCCATGCCGCCCTCGCCGATCTTCTCCTCGAGCGCGTACTGCCCGAGCCGCTTCACCTTGTCGGCCTCGGCGCGCAGACCGAAGATGATGCGAGAGCCGACTGTGCTGATCGCCAGGGCCACGCCGCACCAGGCCACGACGTTCATGATCGTGCCGGCCGCGACTTGGCCGGGGCTCATCGGAACTTCCGGCGGGATGACGATCGCGGGGCCGTTGAACACGACGTAGACGGCGAGGGCTGCCTGCGGCGCGAGCCCGGCGCCGCCGAGCCAGAACGTGCGCGTCGCCGTGCTCGGCACGGCCACGGCGCGTGTGAGCAGCGTGGCGGTGATGGCCAGCTGACCGAGCATGAGCGCGTGCACCGGATCCGCGATCCAATCGATTTCCGAGATCGCCAACAGGGCGCCCATTGTTGCGAACAGGGTGCACGTCACGACGAGCCCCACGGCGTCCAACCGTGCGAGGGTGGCTGGCCGCAGCGTGACTCCGTGGGTGATCCACCACACGGCGCCCATCGTGAGCGCCGCCGCGAGGTGCGCCATGGTCGAGGGGAGGGTGAACATCGCCGGGTACTGCAGCACCCCCTGGATGCCGTTCAGCACGAAGAAGGATCCCGAGAGGATGAACACCCACATCGCGAACAGGCCGAGGCGTTGCTGAAAGAACGCGCGCCCTTCCTCGGTCTGGGTCGTGGCCGACCCGAGGGCGACTGGCAGCGCGGAATAGGTGGACGTCGTCATGTGTCGTGCCCTACCGCGTATCGGCGACAAACGCCGGCACGCGTACCAGCACGTAGGTCACGTGGCCGCCGTCCGGCACGAGATAACCGTGTGGCGTCCTGGCTGGAATGTGGAGAACATTCCCGGCAGCCACCGGATGCCGCATGCCGCCTGCGATGCCGGTGCCTCGGCTACCGGTGCGGTTGAGCATGTCACCACCGACCAGCAAGGTCGCCTCGCCGCTCCAGACGAACACCACGTCGATGATCTCGTCGTGGATCTCGGGGATGCCGTCCGCGTCCCGATGGATAAAGCGGAAGCGATGGCCGCCACTTGGATCGCCGAAGTCCGCGAGGGTCTCGCGGGCGGAGTGGTCCGAGCCTACCCGTTCGGACAAAGCGGCATCCCGTCGGTCCAGCTCCGCGGACCGCCACAGCACGAATCCCGGCGGGTCGAACGTCAGCACCGGTGCGTCTGCCCGAGCCACGGGCTCTCCGACGAAGGCCGGGACCCGCACGAGGAGGTAGGTGACGTGCCCACCCGCAGGCACCAGATAGCGGTGCGGCGTGTCGGCCGGAATGCGCATGATGTCGCCTGCGCCGACCGCGTATCGCGTTCCTTCCGCGATGGCGGTGCCGCGGAACTCCCCATCGTCGCCGGTGCGGCGAACTAGCTCGCCGCCGACTTCCAGCGTCGCCTCGCCGCTCTTGATGAGCACGACATCCTCGATGTGCGCATGCTGCTCGGGGATGCCGTCCGCGTCCCGATGGATGAAGCGGAAGCGGTGGGCGCCGCTGGGGTTGCCGTAGTCGGCGAGGGTCTCGCGTGCGGAGTGGTCCGAGCCCACCCGTTCGGACAGCGCGGTGTCCCGCCGGTCCAGTTCCGCGGCGCTCCACATGACGAAGCCGGGCGGGGTGGCCTGGAGGACCGGCGCGAGCACGGTCGCTAGCGCGAAGAGACGAAGGGATGTGATCATCGAGCGCTCCGGTCGCGCTCCACACGCCCACGTTGCAGTCCTTCGTCGATCGGCTTCATGGCTCGATCGTAGCTGATGGCTACCAAGCGTGAGCCTGAGGACGGCGGCTTGCGTCAATCTTGGGTTGCGCGACAGCCGGCGAGCGGCAAACGGTCGTCAGCCTCGCGAGCGAACGTCGCGCAGTGCCCGTGCGATCAGGCGGGGCAAAAGTGGGAGGTTATTGAAACAGCGAACCGACCATGACCGGTGCCTCGCGCCGAGCTCCAGCAATGCCTCTACAGGTGTAACAGCTGGCCGGCATCCAGCCGATCCGTCTTCGCGCGACGCACGCGTCGATTCACCTCGATGCTCGTCGAATCGTGCAGACCGGATGCGACGAAGCGTGCGCGTACTGCATCATTCCCTCGACCCGTGGACGTGGGCGGAGCCTGCCGCTGGCGCGCGTGCTGTCCGAGGTCGAGGCGGCGGTCGACGCGGGGTATCAGGAGCTGGTATTGACCGGCGTCCACCTCGGGTCCTACGGCCGCGATCTGGCGCCGCCAACGTCGTTGCTCGCGCTGTTGCGCGCGCTCGACGAGCATCCATCGCAGGCGTTGATCCGGTTGAGCTCGCTCGAACCGATGGACTGCACACCGGCCATCGTCGAGTTGGTCACGACGAGCCCGCGCCTGGCGCCGCATTTTCATCTGCCTCTTCAGCATGCGAGCGATGCGGTCCTTCGCGCGATGTGTCGGCCCTATACACTGGACGACTACCGGCGCGTCGTGACGCGCATCCGCGAGCGTCTGCCCCATGCCGCCATCGGCAGCGATCTGGTCGTGGGTTTTCCGGGTGAGACGGAGGCGGACGTCGAGACCACCCTCGGATTCCTCGACGCCAGCCCGCTGACGTCCCTGCACGTGTTCCCATATTCGGATCGGCCGGGTACGCGTGCCAGCCGGATGCCCGGGAAGGTGCACGGCTCGCGTGTTCGGGAGCGGGCCCGTGCGGTGCGCGCGGTCGGGGCCACGCTGGCGAGCCGCTTTCGCGCGGCCCAGATGGGCTCCGTGCGGCCAGGTCTGACGCTGACCGACACACGCGGCGCGCTCGTACTGACCGACAACTATCTCAAGGTGCGGATTCCTCCGGGTCCGCCGGCCAATACCCGGGTGCGGGTCCGGATTGACGACGCCGGTGAGGCGCTCACCGGGACCGTCGTGGAAGAGATCTGCGGGACCCCGACCGATCGCTACAGCCGCGCCGCCAGCTGTTGACCCGGTGACCGGCGGCCCTCGACGATGAGCTGTCCACAGGCGGCGCGGATGTCGCGCCCGCGGCTCTTGCGCACCGACACGCGGACACCGGCTTCAGCCAGCTCGCGACCAAACGCATCGATGCGCGCGTCCGTCGGACGGCGGTAGGGAATCCCCGGCGCTTCGTTGAGCGGGATCACGTTGACCTTCGCGCGCATGCCGTCCAGCAGCGCGGCGAGCCGACGGACGTCGGCCATCGCGTCGTTGACGCCTGCAAGGAGCACGTACTCGAACGTGATCCGCTCCCGACGCTTGGTCGGGAAGCGGCGGCAGGCGGCGATCAGGTCGGTCAGCCCGTACTTGCGGCTGACTGGCACGAGCCGGTCGCGCAGCTCCTCGGTGGTCGCGTGCAGCGAGACAGCCAGGTTGGGCATGACGGGCTCGCGCGCCAGACGCGCCAGCGCCGGCAGCACGCCGACAGTCGACAGCGTGACCCGCCGCAGGGGAACGGCAAGCCCGCAGTCGGCGGACAGGATGCGTAGCGCTTTCATCGTCGCATCGTAGTTGTGGAGTGGTTCGCCCATTCCCATCAACACGACGTTGAAGCGGCGACCCGCCAGCGCCAACGCGTGCGCCATGACCCGTACCTGCGCGGCGATTTCTCCGGCGGTCAGGTTGCGTCGGAGGCCCATCTTGCCGGTGAGACAGAAGCCGCACCGCATCGCGCACCCGGCCTGTGTCGACACGCAGAAGGTCATGGCGGGCGTGTCTGGAATGAAGACCGCTTCCACCTCCATTCCGTCTCGCAGGCGGAGCAGGAACTTGGTCGTGCCATCGGTCGACTCGTCGCGTCGCACGATGTCCGGCGTTACGATCGTGGTCGACGCGGTGAGCCGCTTGCGCAGCGGCAGCGACAGGTCGGTCATCCGGGCGACGTCCGTCACGCCGCCACGATAGATCCAGCGGTAGATTTGTTGGGCGTGAAAGGGCCTGGCGTCGCGGTCGGTCAATACCGCCTCGAGCTCGGCCGGTTCCAATTCGGTGAGGTCTTGGCGCGGAGGCATGGCAAGGCGTCGGCCGAGAACGACCCATGGTACTCCCGCGCGCGCCTGTCGCCAGACTCGTCTTCTGTGGTATCATGACAACGCTTGGGGCTTTCGCGTAATTCCATTAAACACAAGTAGTTGCGCGCGCTCGGCATGGCCGGCGCGCGTCCCGTAGCAGGTGTTGTCTCGGACATGATCGAACGCGAGGTCTTCGACAACGGCCTCTGTCTCCTCACCGAGTCGATGTCCGACGTGCGGTCGGTCAGCCTCGGGGCGTGGCTGACCCGCGGCTCACGTCACGAGGGCCCCGACCATCCGGGCATCGCGCACTTCGTCGAACACATGCTGTTCAAGGGAACGGCGACGCGCACGGCCGAGGACATCGCGCAGGAAATCGATTCGATCGGCGGGCAGCTCGACGCGTTCACCGCAAAGGAGTGCGCCAGCTATTACATCAAGGTGGTGGACGAGCATTTGCCCCGGGCCGTCGACGTGCTGTCCGATCTGCTGCTGCACCCGGCGTTTGAACCCGAGGACATCGGGCGTGAACAACGGGTGGTCCTCGAAGAGATCAAGATGGTGGAGGACACACCGGATGATCTGGTCCACGAGATATTCTCGGCCAGTTTCTGGCCCGATCACGCGCTCGGCCGGCCCATCCTCGGCACTGCCGCGTCGGTCGCCGGCCTCGATGTGGACGCGCTCGGCGACTATTTCGGGCGGGTGTACACCGCCGGCAACCTCGTGGTTGCCGCGGCCGGGCACATCGAGCCTGGCGTGGTGCGCGACCTCATCGGGGACGCGTTCGGCTCGTTACCGAAGCGCGCCGAGCCGGTCGTGGCCAGCGTGCCTGACATCGCCGTGCAGCTCAACGTGCGGGACAAGGACCTCGAGCAGAGCCACGTCTGCCTCGGCACGACCGGCTATCCGCACGACCACCCGGATCGCTATGTGACCTACGTGCTCAACACGGTGTTGGGCGGGTCCATGAGCTCGCGGCTGTTTCAGAACGTGCGTGAGAAACGAGGGTTGGCCTACGCCGTCAGCAGCGGCCTGGTCGCGTACCGTGATGTCGGGAACCTGACGATTTACGCCGGCTGTGATGCTGCCGCGGTGCCGGAGGTCGTGGACCTCGTGGTCGAGGAGCTGCGGACCTTGAAGTCCACGCCGATGCCCGAGGCGGAGCTGCAACGCGCGAAAGACCACCTAAAGGGCAATCTCGTGCTGGGACTCGAAAGCACCACCAGCCGGATGTCCCAGCTCGCCAGGTCCGAGATGTACTTCGGTCGGCAAATCGATCTGGCCGAAACGCTGTCCGCGCTCGACCACGTGTCGGCCGGCGACGTGCAACGCGTGGCGATCGACCTGTTTGCGAAGGGCGGACTGGCCGCCACGGTGCTCGGTCCGATGAATGACGTGACGTTATCGGAGGCGCAGCTCCGACTTGACTGATGGTTTCGCCCACGCGCCGGACGCGGAGGGGGCCCGGTCGTGTCTGTCGAGTTGACGGTGCTCGGGAGCGGCAGCGGCGGCAACGCGACACTCCTCTCCCACATGGGTCGTTGCGTGCTGATTGACGTCGGGCTCAGCTACCGTGCCGTCACCGGGCGATTAGAGCAGTTGGGTGTCGGCCCGGCGAGCATCGAGGCGATCGTGATCACGCACGCGCACGGCGACCACACACGCGGCGCCGGGGTGCTTTCCCGCCGGCATGACGTGCCGGTGTACGCCACGGAGGCGATTCGGACCGAGTGGAGCGCGTCGGATGTGGCCACGTGGGGCATGCTGACGCCTGGGCGGGCGGCGGACGTCTGCGGGTTGGGATTCGAGCCGTTCGCCGTGCCGCACGATGTCACGGCCGTTGGATTTCGGATCGACACGCCGGATGGCGCGATCGGCTACGCGACCGACGTCGGGATGCTGACGCGGACCATGGTCGAGCGTTTTCGGCATTGCCGCGTGCTGGTCATCGAGTCGAACCACGCCACGGAGCTGTTGCGCGTGAGCCCCTACACCCGCTCGACGCGGACGCGCATCGCCAGCGCGGAGGGACATCTGTCGAACGAGTCGCTCGCGACGTTTATACGCGACGACCTCGACCGGTCTGTGCGCTGCATCGTGCTGGCGCATTTGAGTCGCGTGAACAATGTGCCCGAGATCGCCGAGATGACGTGCCGCGAAGCGTTGGTCGCCTGCGGGCGTCCCGAGGTCGATGTCGTCGTCGCTCGGCAGGATTGCATTGCGGAGACCGTGGATCTGGGCGCATGGACCGACGCGCCGCCGGTGCGTGGTCTTGCGGTCCGGCAAGCGGCCCTCCCGTTCAATTGATGGGCGTCTCATGATTCCCCGCTACACGCCCGCCGCGATGGGTCGCCTCTGGAGCGACCAGCGCAAGTACGACACCTGGCTCCGCGTCGAAACGGCCGCGGCCCGCGCGATGGCGGCGCACGGTCTCGTGCCGCCCGACGCCGCCCGCGACATCGTCGAGCGGGGCGCGGTCGACGCGGCACGGGTCGACGAGATCGAACGCACCACCCAGCACGACGTCATTGCCTTCACGACCGCCGTCGCCGAGCACGTCGGGCCGTCGGCGCGCTGGCTGCACTTCGGCATGACCTCCTCCGACGTGATCGACACGGCCCTCGCGCTGCAGATGCGCGAGGCATGCGACCTGCTGCTGACCGATCTCGATAGCTTGATGGATGTCGTGCGGACCCGGGCCGCTGAACATCGGCGCACGGCGATGATTGGCCGCACGCACGGCGTGCACGCCGAGCCGATGACGTTTGGCGTGAAGCTGGCGCTGTGGCACGCAGAGCTTGCCCGCGACAGGCAGCGACTGGTGCGGGGCCGCGAGGCCGTCAGCGTCGGGAAGCTGTCGGGCGCGGTCGGCACCTACGCCCATCTCGACCCGGCGATCGAGCAGGCCGTGTGCGAAGAGCTCGGCCTGACGCCCGAGCCGGTGGCGTCGCAGGTCGTGCAGCGCGATCGGCACGCCGAGCTGCTCGGGTCGCTGGCGATCACCGGTGCGTCGCTCGAAAAGTTCGCCGTCGAAGTGCGCGGCCTGCAGAAAACGGAGATCGGCGAGGTGGCCGAGCCGTTCGCCGCGGGGCAGAAGGGCTCGTCGGCCATGCCGCACAAGCGCAACCCGATCGGCTGTGAGCAGATCACGGGGCTCGCCCGGCTACTGCGTGCGAACGCGATGGCCGCGCTCGAGAACGTCGCGCTGTGGCACGAGCGGGACATTTCGCATTCGTCGGTGGAGCGCGTCATCGTACCCGACAGCTTCTGCGCGCTGGATCACATGGTGCGTCGGTTCACGCGCATCATGCGCGGACTGGTGGTGAATGCCGATCGGATGAGGGACAACCTGGGGTTGTCGCGCGGTGTCGTCTTCTCCGGTTCGATACTGCTGGCGCTGGCCGGTCACGGCACGTCGAGAGAGGAAGCCTATCTGTGGGTCCAGCGCAACGCGATGCGCTCGCATGACGAGGGCTTGGACTTCCAGCGTTTGGTGCTCGACGACGCCGACGTCATGGGCGTGCTGACGCGCGACGAGGTCGATCGGGCCTTCGACCTCGACGCTCAGCTACGGCACGTCGACGCGATCTTCGAGCGTGTCTTCGGAGCCACTGTGGTAGGCGCGATCTCATGAAGGCGAGGGTGTTCGTGTCGCTCAAGCCGTCGATCTTGGATCCGCAGGGCAAGACCATCACCAACGCCCTGCAGACACTCGGCTACCGGACGGTGCTCGACGTGCGGCAGGGTAAGTACTTTGAGTTGGAGCTCGAGGCGGGGTCCGCCGAAGACGCACGGGCGCTGGCCGCCGACGTGGCCGATAAGCTTCTCGCGAACCCGGTGATCGAGAGCTACCGCGTGGAGGTCGACGGATGAAGGCGGCCGTCGTGGTCTTTCCGGGGTCCAACTGCGATCACGACGCCTACCATGCCCTCACGCACGTACTCGGGTACGACGCAGCGTTCGTCTGGCACAAGGCCGCGGACCTGGCCGGCGCGGATGTTGTCATCCTCCCTGGCGGATTCTCCTACGGCGACTACCTGCGCACGGGCGCGGTGGCCCGTTTCTCACCGATCATGACGCGTGTGGCGGAGTTTGCGGCGGCCGGAGGGCCCGTGCTCGGAATCTGCAACGGGTTCCAGGTGCTGCTCGAGGCTGGGTTGCTCCCCGGGGGGATGCGGCGCAACCGGGACCTGAAGTTCATCTGCGACCACGCGTATGTGCGGGTCGAGCAGACCGACACGCCGTTCACGCGGCTCGCGGATCGCGGCCAGGTGCTGCGTATGCCCATCGCCCACGGGGAAGGGAACTACTACGCTGACCCGCAGACGATTCGCGCACTCGAGGCGGAGCGGCAAATCGTCTTCCGATACACCGCGCCGGACGGCGGCCTCGATGATGCGTGGAACATGAACGGTTCGGCCTCGGCGATCGCGGGAATCTGCAACGCCGGGCGCAACGTCGTCGGCCTCATGCCTCACCCGGAGCGGGCGTGCGAACTGGCGGTCGGGAGTGCCGACGGCCGGGTCGTGCTGGACTCGGTCGCGGCGGCGCTCGCCGAACATGACGGATTCGCACAGATTGAGGCGGTAAACCGATGACGAACATGCCTCCCGCGACTCGGCGCCGCGCCGGCCTGATATTCCTCGGGTCCGCCGGCTTGATGCTGCTGCTTGCCGTGGTGTTCGCCGCCGGGGTCTTTCAGCTCCCGCCGCCGACGCGAGCCATCCTGGCCGGCGCCTTCGGCGTCGCGGGGATTGTTGAAGGCTTCATCGGCGTCCGGTTCCTCGGGGAGTCCTCGTGAGTCGCCTCCGGCAGGCAGGTGCTCCATGAGCGCGCCCGACGGTAGTGCGATCGATCGCGACACGATTGCCGCGCACGGGCTGACCGACACCGAGTTCGCGCGCATCGTCTCGATCCTGGGGCGACCGCCAAATCGGCTCGAGCTCGGCATCTTCTCGGTCATGTGGTCCGAGCATTGCAGCTACAAGAGCTCGCGCGTTCATCTACGCACGCTGCCAACCGATGGTCCCCGGGTCGTGCAGGGGCCGGGGGAGAACGCGGGCGCGATCGACATCGGCGACGGCCTGGCGGCCGTCTTCAAGATCGAATCACACAACCACCCCTCGTTCATCGAGCCGTATCAGGGCGCCGCGACCGGGGTTGGGGGCATCATCCGCGACATCTTCACCATGGGTGCTCGGCCGATCGCGCTTCTCGACGCGCTCAGGTTCGGGCCGCTCGAGGCTCCGCTCACCAGACGAGTGCTCGAGGGCGTGGTGGCGGGGATCGCCGGCTACGGCAACAGCATCGGCATCCCGACCGTCGGTGGCGAGGTCGCGTTCGACGAGACCTACGCGGGGAATCCACTTGTCAACGTATTCTGTCTCGGCGTGACGCGGACCGACGCCATCATCACGGGGGCCGCCCACGGCGAGGGGAACGCCGTGTACTACGTCGGTGCGAAGACGGGGCGCGACGGGATTCACGGCGCCACCATGGCGTCGGCGGAATTCGACGAGGCTGCCGCTGAAAAGCGACCGAACGTCCAGGTCGGCGATCCGTTCACGGAGAAGCTCCTCCTCGAGGCGTGCCTCGAGGTGTTGCCCGCCGACGCGCTGGTCGGCATCCAGGATATGGGCGCCGCCGGACTCACCTGCTCGTCGTGCGAAATGGGCGCGCGCGGCGGCGCGGGCATCGAGATCGACGTTGCGCTGGTCCCGCAACGCGAAACCGGCATGACGCCGTATGAGATCATGCTGTCGGAATCCCAGGAACGGATGCTGTTCATCGTGCGCCGCGGACGTGAAACCGAGGTTGAGCGCATTTTCGAGAAGTGGGATCTGCACGCCGTCCGGATCGGCGCGGTGACCGGCGATGGCTTGCTGCGGGTCAAGAACGACGGGGCGACCGTCGCCGAGATTCCGAACAGACCGCTGGCCGACGAGGCGCCGCTCTACGACCGCCCCATGCGTGCACCGGACGATCTGACGGCACGGCGAATGCTCGATCCGGCCGCGCTCGGCACCCCGCCGCCCCCAGCCGACACCCTGTTGCGTCTGCTCGCATCGCCAGCGGTGGCCAGCAAGCGCTGGATCTACCGCCAATACGACCACATGGTGCGAACGAACACGCTGGTCGGCGCCGGGATGGGCGCCGGCGTGGTGCGCATCAAGGGGACCTCCCGTGCCCTGGCGTTCTCGGTCGACGGGAACGGCCGGTATTGCTTTCTCGACCCCTATCGCGGCGCCATGCTGGCGGTCGCGGAGTCGGCGCGCAACGTCGCGTGCGCCGGTGCGGTGCCGGTGGCGGCGACGAACTGTCTCAACTTCGGCAACCCGGAGCGGCCGGACATCATGTGGCAGTTGGCGCGCGCCGTCGAGGGCATCGGTGCGGCGTGCCGGGCGCTCGACGTGCCGATCACGGGTGGCAACGTCAGTCTGTACAACGAGACCGATGGCCAGCCGATTCACCCAACCCCGGTGCTTGGAGTGGTCGGGATCGTGGAGAACGCCGACCGCGTCCTTGGCCGCGTCGTGCAGCGGAGCGGCGCGGTGGTGATGCTGCTGGGCGACGCCGCGGGCTGCGAGCTCGGCGGCAGCGAATACCTCAAGGTGATCACCGGTCTGGTGCGAGGGATGCCGCCCGCGATCGACCTCGCGGCCGAGCGGGCGTTGCAGCGTCTCGTTGCCGATCTGGCGGCCGAGGGCCTCCTCGAATCGGCGCACGACTGCGCAGAGGGCGGGCTGGCCGTCACCATCGCCGAGTGTTGCTTCGACAGCGGCGGGATTGGGGCCGAGCTGACCCTCCCACCGACGCCACCCGGCGCCGCGACGGATGCGGTCGCGGCGACCACGGCGCTCTTTGGCGAAGCACCCACGCGGGTCGTCGTGTCGGTCGACGAGCGGCACGTCGACACGATTCGTGCGCGCGCCGCCACAGCCGCCGTCCACGCGCGTGTCCTCGGGCGGACCGGGGGATCGCGGCTGCGCCTCCTGGTCGCGGATGAGGTCGTCATCGACCTGCCGCTCGCCGAGGCGGAGCACGCGTGGGCTACCGGGCTGTCCCGGTACTTCGAGCCGTCCGCCGCCTAATGGGAGCCCACTGTATGTCAAACCCGGCACCGTCAACCCGTAACCGTGAGTGCTGAGCCTTGATACCCGTGACCGACAAATTTCGCGACGAATGCGGTGTCTTCGGCATCTACGGGCATCCGGAAGCCTCGTCGATGACGTATCTCGGCCTCTACGCGCTTCAGCATCGAGGTCAGGAGAGCGCGGGGATCGCTGTCGCGGATGGCGGCCATCTCCGGCTGTCCCGCGCGATGGGCTACGTGGGTGATGCGTTCACCGACCAGATCCTCGCCGATCTGGCCGGGCCGTCGGCCATCGGGCACGTCCGTTATTCGACGTTCGGCGACAGCCGCATCGTCAACGCGCAACCGATCCTGATCGACTGTGCGCACGGGCAGATTGCGTTGTGTCACAACGGCAACCTTGTCAACGCCACGGAGCTCAGAGACGAGCTCGTCCAACGCGGATCCATCTTTCAAACCAACAGCGACACGGAGGTGGTACTGCACCTCTACGCGAAATCGGACGCCGCCACTGCCGAAGATGCCATCGTCGAGTCGGTCTCTCAGGTGCGCGGCGCCTTCTCGCTCGTCATGTTGACGCCGCACAACTTGATTGCCGTGCGGGATCCGCACGGCTTTCGCCCGCTCGCGCTCGGTCGGCTCGGCGATGCGTACGTCGTCTGCTCCGAGACCTGCGCGCTTGACCTCATCGGCGCGCGCTACGAACGCGACGTCGAACCGGGCGAGGTGCTGGTGATTGGCGAGGAGGGCGTCCGGTCATACAAACCGTTCCCGGCGACGCCGTCCGCGCACTGCGTCTTCGAGCACGTGTACTTCGCGCGACCCGACAGCTACGTCTTCGGCCAGAGCGTCAATGAAGTGCGTACCAACCTCGGCCGTCTGCTCGCACGGGAAGCAGGCATCGAGGCGGACGCCGTGGTGCCGATCCCGGACTCCGGTCTCTGCGCCGCGATGGGGTACGCGGAAAGCTCCGGCATTCCGCTGAAGATGGGGTTGATCCGGAATCACTACGTGGGGCGGACGTTCATCCAGCCGCAGCAGTCGATTCGCGGGTTCAAGGTCAAGGTCAAGCTCAACACCGTGCGCAGCATCCTCGAGGGCCAGCGCGTCGTGCTCGTCGACGATTCCATCGTCCGTGGGACGACCAGCCAGAAGATCGTCTCGATGCTCAAGGCGGCGGGCGCGGCCGAAGTCCACATGCGAATCAGTTGTCCGCCGACCGTCTCGCCGTGTTACTACGGCATCGACACGCCGCATCGCGACGAGCTGATCGCCGCCAAGCACAGCGTCGACGAGATTCGGGAGTTCATGGGCGCCGACACGCTCGCGTATCTCAGCATGGAGGGGCTGCGCGAGGCCGTGGGTCCGCGCAACGACCGCTACTGCACCGCGTGCTATACGAAGGAATATCCCGTGGCGCCGCCGCGCGACGAGCGCGCCTACATGCAGATGGTGCTCAAGATGCCCTCCGACGGAGCCGACCCCGAGTCGGAGTCATGACCCGACGCGCCCTGGTGATTGGCGCAATCGCGGCGCTCGCCGTCGGGAGCCAGCCGGCAGCCGGGCGCGGCCAGGCACCGCCGACGGGCGCTGAGCTGCGCGCGGCCATCGGCCGCCTCGGGGATTTCGAATACACCGTGCGGGTCGAGGCCTCGCGCGTGGTGCGGCGTGCCACGGCGGCGGTTGCCGTGCCCGCGCTCTTGGAGGCGGCGCGTCGTCACGAAGACAGCTACGTGCAGTTTCGCGCCGCGGTGCTCAGTGTCGGGTTCGGCGAGGACCGCGTTGGCGCGTTCTTTCGAGAAGCGCTCGATGCGACAAACGATCGCGTACGGGCGGCCGCGTACGACTACGCCGAGCACGCCCCAGACCCGGCGCTCGTGCCGCGCCTGTTGGCGGCGCTCGACCGCGAGACATCGGAGTTCGTGCGTCCCGCCCTCGTGCGAGCACTCGCCGCGCACGGCGCCGCCGCCGCCGTGCGCGCGCGGCTCGTCCGGGACATCGACCGCGGCGAGAGCTATTTTCGCGGCGCGGTCATCGAGGCGCTCGGCGATTACCGGGCGGAGTACGCCGTCGACGCGCTCGTCCGCATCGCTGAGGCGGCAGGGCCGCTGCGCGATGACGCATTGATTGCGCTTGGCAAGATCGGGCACGCCCGGGCGCTTGCCACCGTCAGTGCCGCGCAGGGCCAGGTGTCGGAGGACCTGCAACCGGTCGTCTCTGCCGCGGCCTGCTTGCTGGGCGTCGATTGCGCCGGCCAGACGCGCTATATCGTCGAGACGCTGCGGTTCGGTGCCACCACCGGCGGCGACCAGGGGCGCTTGCGCAACGCGGCAAGCGCGGCGGCCGCACTCGCCATGACCGGCCAGCGCGCGGCGCTCGACGCGCTATTCGACGTCGGTGCCGATGCGGTCGACCCGGCGCGCGCCCCGATCGCCCTGGCCCTCGGGACGGCGGCCCTCCGCCGGCCAGACACGGTCAACGATGCGCTTGCGGAGCGGGCCGACCTCGAGTCGGCGCTGCTGTTACTGCGCGACGCGTTCGACATGCTTGACGAGGACGTCGCCGAGGAACGCTTCTACGTGCAGTTGCGGGACACGTACTACGGCGCGCCGGAGGGCACGCGCGCGCGAGCGGTCGCCGCCTCGGCCACGCGCGTCCTGGAGTTCTAGGATCAGATGGATTACAAGGCCGCGGGCGTCGACATCGATGCTGGCAACGACGTGGTCGACCAGGTCAAGCGGTTGGCCCGGAGCACCTTCACTGACGGCGTGCTGTCCGATATCGGGACCTTCGGCGGGTTGTTCCGGCCCGAGCTCGGCGGGATGGACGAGCCGGTTCTCGTGGCGAGCGCAGACGGTGTCGGCACCAAGCTGAAGGTCGCCTTCCTGGCGCGCGCACACGGCACGGTAGGGCTGGACCTCGTCAACCACTGCGTGAACGACATCCTTGTGCAGGGCGCGCGCCCGATCTTCTTCCTTGACTACCTCGCCACCGCGCATCTCGCACCCGACATCGTGGCGGCGGTCGTCGAGGGTGTCGCACACGGCTGCAAGGAGAACGGGTGCGCGTTGCTCGGCGGCGAAACCGCCGAGATGCCCGGCTTCTATGAGGACGGCGAGTACGATCTCGCGGGGTTCGTCGTCGGACTCGTCGATCGCGCGCGGATCATCGACGGCCGGACGATCGCTCCCGGCGACATCATCATCGGGCTCCCGTCGACCGGACTCCACACGAACGGGTACTCGCTCGCGCGACACGTCTTGTTCGACCAGCTCGGGTTCGACGTCGACACCGAAGTCCAGGAGCTGGGGTGTACGCTCGGCGAGGAGTTGCTGCGGCCACACTGCTCGTATCTGCCGACCGTCGGTCCGGCGATCGAGTCCGGCCTCGTAAAGGGGATCGCCCACATCACCGGTGGGGGTTTGACCGACAACGTGCCGCGGGCGCTTCCCAGCGGCTGTACCGCCGTGATCGATCGGGAGGCCTGGCCCGTCCCGCCGATCTTCGATCTGCTGCGCGAGCGTGGCGACGTTCCCATCGCCGACATGTATCGCACGTTCAACATGGGGGTCGGATTGGCGATCATCTGCGGCCGGGCCGATGCGCCGGGCGTGCTGGCGACACTGATCTCCAGCGGCGAGGTCGGCGCGGCGCGCATCGGGGAGATCCGCGCCGGGGACCCGGGCGTCGAATACGCCAAGATCGACTTCTCACGTCCCGCACTGTGACTCTCCGATGGCTGGCGACCCAGAGCGACACGGTACGACCCAGGCGCGCACGGCGCGCCTCGCGGCCGCGGAGTGGGGCTCCCGGGGTCCCCACATAGCGGCCGCGGCGGGGTCCGGGGCCGCAGGCCCCGTTAGAACATGAACCGTAGGCTGGGCGTTCTCATCTCTGGCCGCGGAAGCAACCTCCAGGCGATCATCGACGCGATCGGTGACGGTCGGCTGGATGCCGAGATTGCGGTCGTGATCTCCAACAGAGCGCAAGCGCGGGGGCTCGCACGCGCGCGCCAGGCCGGTATCGACACCGTCGTGCTCATCCACAAGGACTTCGCATCGCGGGAGGCGTTCGACCACGCAGTCGTCGCCGAGCTGAACCGGCGCGACGTCGGCCTCGTCTGTCTGGCCGGTTTCATGCGGCTGCTCAGCCCCGCGTTCATCTCGGCGTTTCCCAACGCCATCCTCAATATCCACCCGTCGCTCCTCCCCGCCTTCGTCGGCCTTGACGCGCAACGGCAGGCCTGGGAGTACGGGGTGAAGGTGAGCGGCGCCACCGTGCACGTCGTGACGCCCGAGCTCGACAGCGGCCCGATCGTGCGCCAGGCCGTCGTCCCGATCCAACAGGGCGATACCGCCGACACGCTGGCGGCGCGCATCCTCGTCGAAGAGCACCGGATCTATCCGGAGGCGATCGGCATCATGCTCGACGGTGGGTGGCGCATAGAGGGGCGGCGGTTCGTGCCGCCGCGCTAGGCCGGCCAACTCCGGGGTCAGGGGTCAGGTGGCCCCGAGGCTGGCGAGGGCCCGGCCAAGCGCGTGTGTCCGCTGATCATCTGCCGGGAAGGCCACGATGTGCGCGTTCCACGGTGCGTCCCGGATGGTCACCGTCTGTCCGATGACGACGCTCACATAGCCCACCGAGTCGAGGCGGTCGGCGACCGCGGCGTTCGTGCCGTGGAGCTCAATAACGAGACGCGGACCATGTGCCTCGATGGTGGCACGGGCACCGTCCAACACGTCGGCCTCTGCGCCTTCGACGTCGATCTTGACGACCTGTGGTGGGTGCGTGCCGCTCGCGACGATCGAGTCGAGCGTCTGCACGCGGACGCCGGTCTCCCTCGTGTGACGGTCTGACCTTCCCGTCGACGCGAGGCGTCCCCACGAGCCGAC
This sequence comes from Vicinamibacterales bacterium, assembly GCA_965197395.1. Classification (GTDB taxonomy): domain Bacteria; phylum Acidobacteriota; class Vicinamibacteria; order Vicinamibacterales; family UBA8438; genus CAZYFH01. Next base: position 1,701,700 of record OZ240205.1, read on the forward strand.
CTCAGACACGAGGAACCGTGCGTCCCCGTCTTCGCGTCCGACTGCGATGGTCCGTATCTCCACCCAATCGAAGCCGTTGAGCGACGAGTTGTGGATGATGTGCTTCGCGTTGTTGGCAAGCGGCTCGAACGCCACGACATGCCCCTTGGGGCCGGTCAACCTCGCGGCGAGGATCGAGAAGAAGCCAATGTTTGCCCCGATGTCGTATACGACATCGCCCCCGTCGACGAGCAACGCGAGTGCGTCCTGCACGTTTGGCTCGGATGTGCCGAGGACGTAGCCAGCATTTGAACCGCTCGCATTGAAGCGGAGACCCTGCCCTACCCCTCGCGCGACGATCCGGTCGCCCCGTCGTACGCGCGCTGCGCCCCAGTCGTAGGCGCGTTTGAGCGCGGGATGCCGCCATTGCAGCCGACCGACCGCCTTGATCCACGACCGCGGCAGCAGGCGGATAAAACCGGTGAGCATGCTCATCTCGCCATCGTCGCGCCTCCCTGCGCGATTCGAGGTGCTCGGTTCCGCGTCGTCACGGCGTGTCGATCGTAAACCGAGGCTCCACGGTTCGACGATACAATCGTCGCATGACGCTCGACGAGCAGCTCGCCTTCCTTACGAAGGGGTGCGTCGATGTCGTTCGGGAAGCGGATCTACGGGCGAAGCTCGTTCGGTCAGCGGATACCGGCGAGCCCCTGGCGGTCAAGGTCGGGTTCGATCCGACGGCCCCCGATCTGCATCTCGGGCATACGGTACTGATCCGGAAGATGAAGCACTTCCAAGACCTCGGGCACCGGGTGGTCTTCG
>OZ240205.1:1707500-1907688 GCA_965197395.1 Vicinamibacterales bacterium
GCTTAGAAGCAGCCATCCTTTAAAGAAAGCGTAATAGCTCACTGGTCAAGCGGCTCTGGACCGACAATATAACGGGGCTCAAGCACAGTACCGAAGCCGTAGATTCAACGGACCCTTCGGGGCCCGTGAGTGGTAGAGGAGCGTTCTCTAGGCAGTGAAGGCGGACTGTGAAGACCGCTGGAGCGTAGAGAAGTGACCCTGCCGGCATAAGTAGCGACAAGAGTGGTGAGAATCCACTCCGCCGAAAGCCTAAGGTTTCCTGAGGAAGGTTCGTCCGCTCAGGGTTAGTCGGGTCCTAACGTGAGGCCGAAAGGCGTAGCGGATGGATATCCGGTCAACATTCCGGAACTACCTAGATGACGTTATCACGATGGGGGGACGCAGGAGGCTAGCCCAGCCTACGATTGGACGTGTAGGTTCAGGCATGTAGGGGGAGCCGCCAGGAAAATCCGGTGGCTCATATTCCCTGAGGTGCCATGGCGAGGCCGTACGGCCACAAAGTGGGTCATGCCACGCTGCCGAGAAAAGCCTCTAAGGAGTTGTCTAGGTACCCGTACCGCAAACCGACACAGGTAGGCAGGGAGAACATCCCAAGGCGCGAGTGAGAACCCTCGTAAAGGAACTCGGCAAACTCGCCCCGTAACTTCGGAAGAAGGGGTGCTCCAGCTCGTGATCCGGCTCGCCCGGTGAGCGGGAAGGAGTTGCAATAAAGAGGTCCAGGCGACTGTTTACTAAAAACACAGGACTCTGCTAAGTCAAAAACGACGTATAGGGTCTGACGCCTGCCCGGTGCTGGAAGGTTAAAGGGAGGGGTTAGCCGCAAGGCGAAGCTCTGAACTGAAGCCCCAGTAAACGGCGGCCGTAACTATAACGGTCCTAAGGTAGCGAAATTCCTTGTCGGGTAAGTTCCGACCTGCACGAATGGCGCAACGATCTGGACGCTGTCTCTACGAGGGGCACTGCGAATTTGTGGTACCGGTGAAGACGCCGGTTGCCCGTGGTAAGACGGAAAGACCCCGTGCACCTTTACTACAACTTAGTAGTGAGTGCTGGTGTGCTATGCGCAGGATAGGTGGGAGACTTTGAACCGGGCCTCTTGGGGTCCGGGGAGTCGTCGGTGAGATACCACCCTTAGTATTTCGGTGTTCTAACCTAGACCTGTCATCCAGGTCAGGGACACTGCTTGGTGGGTAGTTTGACTGGGGCGGTCGCCTCCCAAAATGTAACGGAGGCGCGCGAAGGTTCGCTCAGGCTGTTTGGAAATCAGCCGGAGAGTGCAAAGGCAGAAGCGAGCTTGACTGCGAGACTCACACGTCGAGCAGGTGGGAAACCAGGCCTTAGTGATCCGGTGGCTCCGCATGGAAGGGCCATCGCTCAACGGATAAAAGGTACGCCGGGGATAACAGGCTTATCTTGGCCAAGAGTTCACATCGACGCCAAGGTTTGGCACCTCGATGTCGGCTCATCGCATCCTGGAGCTGTAGCAGGTTCCAAGGGTTCGGCTGTTCGCCGATTAAAGCGGTACGTGAGCTGGGTTTAGAACGTCGCGAGACAGTTCGGTCCCTATCTACCATGGGCGCAGGAGATTTGAGGGGGGCTGTCCTTAGTACGAGAGGACCGGGATGGACGAACCTCTAGTGTACCAGTTGTCGCGCCAGCGGCAGCGCTGGGTAGCTACGTTCGGAAGGGAGAAACGCTGAAAGCATCTAAGCGTGAAACCCTCCCCAAGATGAGATCTCCCTGAGCTTCGGCTCCTGAAGGCTCCTGGAAGACCACCAGGTATATAGGCCAGGTGTGTAAGGGCGGTGACGCCTTGAGCTAACTGGTACTAATCAGCCGTGAGGCTTGGCCATATTCTTTTTTCGCTGCGTTGGGAAGCTGCCGTTTGTAGGGTATTCAGTTGGCGTGGCCCGGGGCGGTAGGCTCCGGGGGCTCTTTGACAAGATTCCTGCTGTAATGTGGTATACGCGTGCAGCGGGGCCGGACGCTCGACGGATGTTCGAGGTTCGGTTTTTTCGTTTCCCGGTGGTCATAGGAGAGGGGAAACACCCGTTCCCATGCCGAACACGGCAGTTAAGCCCTCTACCGCCGATGGTACTGCGGGGGTAACTCCGTGGGAGAGTAGGTCGCTGCCGGGAGTTTTTCTCACGCCCGAGATCGATGACGGTCTCGGGCGTCCGTCTGTACGGGCGTCTTTGACCCCGACATCGACCGCGAGGCTCACACTCATCGTGTCGGGATAGCCCATGGGGCAGCGAGAAGCCGAGACAGTTCTCTACGTCAGTCCCAACGGATACCTGGGCGGCGCGGAGCAGTTCCTCATCAACGTCACTCGCCAGCACCTCGCATCAGGAAGATTTCGTCCGCGGATTCTCTTCTTCAACGACGGCCCTGCCGTCGAGCTCGCTCGAGCCAACGGCGTCGATGTCCATCTGTTGCCGTTCCGATTTCGGCTCACGCGTCCGTCGCTGCTTCGCGCCATCGGCTATCTCCGACGCTATCTCAGGGCTCTCGAGCCCGGCGTTGTGCATTTGACGATGCCCTACGCCCATCTGGCGATGTACGTGCCGTGCGTAGGTCTCAACGTCCGGACGGTGTGGTTCCAACACGGCCCGGTCGGTGGACTGATGGACAGGGTGGCGAATCTTCTCGGGTGCGACCTCCTGCTGTTCAACTCGGCCTATCTGCAGTCTGAGCACAATCGGATGATGGGACAACCGGCACGGCTCGGCCAGCGTCTGGTGCCGCTCGGTGTGCCTCGAGCGGAGGTTGATCGCGGTCGTGTCGCGGCCATCCGAGCACAACTGCTCGGTAGCGATCGGCAGCTCCTGGTCGGGATGCCGGGCCGTCTCAGCGCGTGGAAAGGCTACGAGACGTTCGTCAAGGCAATCGCGGATCTCCGCGGTCGGACATCGTGCGGAGACATCCCGCGGTGCCGATTCGTCATCATCGGCGGCGCGAATAGCTCGGAGGACCGCGCGTACGAACGCGACGTGCGACAGCTGGCGACGTCGGCGGGGCTTGAGGACGACCTTCTGTTTCTCGGCTACATCGAGCCGGTCAACGAGTACCTCCGCGCACTCGACGTCTTCGTCCACGCGTCAACGCAGCCCGAGCCCTTCGGCCTGGTCGTCGCCGAGGCGATGGTGCAGACCACGCTCGTGATTGGAAGTTGTCATGGAGGTATCGCGGAAATACTCAGGGACGGCGAGACTGGTTACACGTTCGACGCCCAGGCCGATGATGCGGCGCAGACGCTGTCGAGTACCATGGCCGGAATCCTGCCTGGTTTGAAGCACGGCGACCAGATCAACGAGCCGCATCGGACGCTCATTGACAACGCGCGAACGCTGATCGAAACCGACTTTTCCGTTGAATCCATGACTGAAGAACTGGAGCGGGCGTACGACGATGTGCTGACGCCATCGGAATGAACCGCGAAGCACGAACGTCGCCTCGCGATTCGGCGCCGCTGTGGGTCCGGGCCGTCGCGCCAGCGGTGCGGCGTCTTCCGTTCGCGAGATACTCCTGGCCGTACGTGCTGCTAGAGGCGGCGCAGCACAAGCAGCACATCATAGGCGGCGACGCCGTAATCGCGCCGCAGGTCGATGTCCGACAGCCGTTCGAGGACGCGGCACACCACACTGTCCGCCATCTGCAGTCGGTAGAACGGCCAGCGACAGAGGTCCATGAGGGGAATCAAGAACAAGCCACCGTACCGCTGCGCGTCGACGGTCCAGCCGTCCCCAGCAAGCGCAAGCAGCTCGGTGCATGTGAAGTGATGGTGCCACACGACACCCGACGCGCCCTCGTATCCGACCTCACGTCCGCCACCTTTTGGCACCACCATGCCGTAGAGCCAGCTGAACCGAAAACGAAAGTTGTTCGGGTCTAGCCACGCAAACCACCCAGCATGCGGCGTCCGCAAGACCAAGCGTCCCCCCGGCCGGAGCACACGATGCATTTCTTCGAACGCGCGTCGGCGTCGATCCGGCGCAACGTGCTCCAGAACCTCGATACACGTGACGCAGTCGAAGCGCCCCGCTTCAAACGGGACAGCTGCAGCCGAGGCCGCGCGGATGTCGGCAACTGGCACTCGCTGCCTCGCGATGTCGACAGCTGAACGATTGACCTCGATACCCGCCAACTGGGTGTCTGGGAAGTCGTGTTGGCAGTGCAAGAGCAGTGCACCGGCGTTGCAGCCGACATCCAGTAATGACCGTGTGTCCGGAGCGATCCAGTGCACCGGGTGCATCGGATGTGCGGCAGGGTTCATGCGCGACCGCCACGTCTCAAAATGGTATCGACCAGGACCCACGCGGGGTTCAAGTGGCACACTGTCGACACGTCGCGCTGTGCGCCGCGTAGCTCCCCCGGCAACGCGAGCGTCAGCCCCACCCCAACGACGGTCGCCGCGACCGCCGAGCCCCAGAGCCATCCCTCGGCCGGCCGGAGGAAGCGTGACGCAGAGGCCAAGCACGCCCAGAAGCTTCCGAGGATCGCGGCGGCGAGCAGCCACGTTCGATAGCCCGCGGCACCGGCAATGGAGGTCTGCATTTCCGTCAGCCCGCCGACCTGCCTGCGCAGGTCCGGTGTGAGCGGATACCCCATACGGGTGAGAAAGAGGATCCCGACAACGTCAGGCCGAACGGCACGGAATTGGCCACGCCTCGAATCCAGCGATCGCCGAGCCACGCGAGACCGAAGCCGACGACGCCATGGACGGCGACCGATGAGACATACAAGAGGTTAAGCGGTGCGGTGTCCAGCTGAGGGTCGTGGTCGAGCAGGCGCCATCGGCACGTGACCGCGACGACCGATGCGCTCCAGAAGAAGCACCCCCACGGAAAAAGGATTCGCTGCCGCAACCGCTGCCAATCCATCGCTCCACCTAATGTGCCACAACCGCTCAGCTTGTCTCACCGTCGTCGCCCGCGTCACGCTGCGGTCCGGGCGTTCGTGCGCCTCCGACCCTCGCCCGTCGTCTGATCACGGAGCGATACACGGCCTCGGTGTCCTCGACGACGCGATCCCACGTGAGACTCGAGGTCAGTTCGAGGCCATGGTGACGGAGCTCCTTCGCGAGGTCGCTCTCACCGAGGACCCGGCGCACCGCGTCCGCGAACCCGCGGTCGTCGTCCGGTGAATCAATCTTGAGCACGTGCCGTTCCTGTACAGCCCACTCGAGCGCGCCGGCGACTCCGCTCGCGACCACCGGCAGACCACACGCCCATGCCTCTGCGATCACCATGCCAAACGGCTCATACCGCGTCGGAAACACGAACACGTCGGCCGCGCCGTAGTACCGCTCAATGGTCGGTGTGACGTTCGCGAGACGGAGCCGCGCATCGACCCCGACACGGTCAGCGAGCGCGCGGATCTGTCGATGCGGGCCGGAACCCACGGCGACCAAGTATGTCGAATCCGGCAACCGGGTCATCGCCTTGAGGAGCGTTTCGATTCCCTTGCGCACCAGCGTGCCAACGGTGAGGAGGACCTGTGCGTCGCGTGGGATGCCAAGGCGATCCAAGACCTCCGATCGTGCCGGAGAATCCAAAGGCCGGAAACGACGTCGATCGACAGCGTTCGGAATCACCGTCGTGATGTCCGGAGATACCCCTTAGTGGACTTGCCATTCGCCGGCCGTTCGGCGCGAGACCGCGATCAGTGCACGGAGCCTCCGATCCCGGGCCGCTCGCCGCTCGCTCGCAATGGCGATCCAGCTGTTCATGGTGCGATACCAGCGCTCGGGAGCCGGGAGCAATCGAGACGGCCACTGGCGCTGTGCCTCGCGCCACGCCGCTTGACAAAACTGGGCGGTGACGACGCTGGCACCGGGAAACGCGCCTCCAACGGTGTGCACGATGTCCCAGCTCCGTTCGGCCACGAGGCGACGCGCCTTCCGGGTGAAGAGATCGGCGTAGAGCACCCAGGGCCGGGTCGGGGTCGAGATCAACCGGCAATCAACCCCAGGGTCAACGCCCTCCGCGGAACGCGCGAACAGCGTCACGTCGTGCCGCATGGAGAGCCCGTTGACCAACTCCAGGGCGAGGCGCGGAGCACGCGGCCGATCCGCGTCACCCGCGGATCGTGCTCGGTCGCCTGCAAGGCACCGACTGTCGCCTCGGCTTCCACGATCATCGACCGAAACTTGAACACGTGGAACGTGGCGCCGCCCTCCCCGACGCGAGCCTGTGTGAAGAAGATCGGGCCGCCGTCCTCCAGCTTGATGGCGGCCGCGGCGACCAGCGCAATCGGCAAGGTCACGAGAAGTCCGACGGCCGAGAAGGCGAGGTCGAGCGCACGCTTCAGGGGGGGGCACGGGATCACGTCGATCCGCGCGTGCCCCGCGGCCGGCGACAGTTCACGCATCGCACCGCGCGCGCACCACGCTACGGTAGAGCTGGCCGGTGCGCTCGATCATCCGCGTGATGGTGAACTCCTGCCGCACCCGGGCGAGCGCGGCTCGGCCTAACGCAGCACGGGCGCCCGGGTGCCGAGATACGCGATCGCCTCCTTCAGGGCCTCGACATCGGCAGGCGGGACGACCAGGCCGGTCGACCCATGCTGATTGACCCACGAGACGCCCGACTTCACCGAGGTGCTGATCACCGGTTTCCCGCAGGCCATCGCCTCGAGCTGCACCACCCCGAAGGCTTCGGCGCGGGTGATGGACGGAAGCACGAAAAAGTCGCACGCATGATAGAGAGCGACGAGCTCGTCTTCTTCCACTTCCCCGAGAAAGCTCACCTGATCTTCGATGTCCAATTCTCGCGTCAACGCCGTCAGCTCGGCTCGCAGGTGACCGTCACCGACGATCAGAGCCCGGACGCCAGTGCCGACCAGCGCGCGTAACAACACCTCCACACCCTTGTACGGCACGAGGCGGCCCACGAACAGGGCAACCGGAGACCGCTGGGTGCGACGGAGCGCAGCCACCCGCGACGACACTGCGTCAGTCCGCTCGAACCGGTCTCGGTCAATCCCGAACGGGATGACGGCGCACTTGCCACGAAAATCCTGCAGCTCGGCTGCGTGCTCGGCCAGCCTCGGCGATGACACGATGATGCGGTCGGCGCGACGGAGTACGGCACGCAAGAACGGCCGGTACAGCAGACGATACTTCCACGCCGGACGCAGCACTTCACTATGAAACCAGACGAGCCACGGGCCGGGTGGACGCCCGAGCACGGCCGACACGAGCGCCACGGGATTCGGCTCGTGGATGACCACGACGTCCCGCGCCTGACGCCGGAGCCAGAGCGGAAACGTCGGGCAGACGCCGACCGAACCGATCGTGAAGAGACGCCAGACGCGAGTCACGGGGACGCCGGCGACATGCTCGCGAACCGTGCGTCTTCCGTTCGCCGCCACGAGCACGCGCGAGTCGAACTCCGGCCGCTCGTGCTCGCACAACAACTGGAGTATCCGCTCGATTCCGCCCGGGACCGGCGGGTAGAACTTTCCGACGTGGAGCACCTGGATCACGAGCTGGCTCACGCGACGTGCGGTGGCTGCCGGGCGGCCCTCGTCGCGTCGCCCGAAGGACACGACGCACGCACGCGATGGTAGACGTCGACCAACTGCCGCGTGTGCGTCGACCAGCTGAACCGGGCCACGTCGTCCGCCCCGCTTCGCCGCAGTCGTTGCCACGCCGCCGGGTCATCCACACGCGCCTGCAGGAGACCGACAACCGCGTCGGTCCAGTCCGCCACCGTGCCGCTCACATAGGTCGATGCCGCCCCGCCGATCTCGCGCAGCTCCGGAAGGTCGGTGGCGACCACGGGCGTGCCGGAGGCCAGCGCTTCGACGACGGGCAGGCCGAACCCCTCACGTTCCGACGGCAAGAGCAGGAGTGCCGCGCGGCGATACACCGCCGATAGCACCGGCTGGCTCAAGAAGGGCAGACTATGCACCGCGGCACTGATCCCGAGCTCATCGGCCAGCCTGGCCTGCTGAAGACTGAGCGACCCACCGACCCGCAACAGCTGCGCACCCTCGACGCGGGCACGAACCCCGGCGAAGATTCGCAGCAGCCGATCGATTCGCTTTCGGGGAATTGTGCTGCCAACGTGAAGCAGCTCCGGGCCGCTCGACGGCTCACCAAGCAGTTGCGTGAGCTCGGCGTCGGCGGCCGCGTCGGGGTGCAGCGAACGGCTTGGGTGGATCCCGAGCTGCGAGACCACCAAGCGATCCTCCGGAATCAGCCGGTGGGCACACAGCGCGTCGCGCGTGGCACGACTCGAGCACACGACGACGGCGGCCTTCTGCAGCCCGGTCAAGGTGCGACGCGCCATGGCCCGGAACGGGGCCATCCGAGGCTCTGCGTCGGGGGTGAGGATCGCGCGAAACGCGTCGAGATCGTAGCAGGTCACGACCGTGCGCTCCGCTGGCAGCACGTGCAAGAGGTGGGCGTAGCTGTGGTCAACGATGTGAAGCAGATCGAAGCGGGTGCCCGCGTCGACCGCGCGCAGCCACCGCGGGTAGTCCCAGTATCGATTGAGGAGACGGTCGGCCGTGTAGGCGCTGCTTTTGGCGTCCCGAGCCGACGCCGCAGCGGGGGACACAACCGCGTGGCGGAGATCGCGCGTGGATAATCGGTGGCAAGGTGGTGTGCGAGACGTTCCGACACCAGATCCATGCTGGGCCACTGCTCCTCAACAAGATCGCAGATGATGCCCACCCGGAGCGTCGTGACGACTCCGCCCGGAGCACCGTCATCGGGGCGCACGGCCGGGCCGGCGTGACCTTCCACATCTACGACTACGTTCTTCAGACCAATATCGCGTTCCCCGAGCTCCATCGAGCTCAGACGGGGCGGGCGGCCGTCACGCTACGGCTCGATTCTCGTCGGCCCCGCCAGCCGGTCGAGCCGAGCAGATGGCGTCCCTACTGGACCCTCCCGGGAGGACGACCGTGGCTCCTCGCCGCGGAGACGAGCGACGCCCATCTGCTGCGCTTTCCCCGCATCGTCGACTTCGTGATTCGGCGGGACAGGCTCGACGTCGTCAGCTACGCGCGGCCGAAGACGCCGCGGGACACGCTCCGCCATCTTTGGCTCGACCAGGTCTTGCCGCTCGCCATGAGCGCCGTTGGACGGATCGTGCTCCATGCCAGCGCCGTGTCGACGTTGGAGGGCGCCGTCGCGTTCCTTGGCAAGGCCGGTGTGGGCAAGTCGACCGTGGCGGCCGGTGTCAGCCGTGACGTCGGGCGGCTCCTCGCGGACGACGCGTTGTTGATCGAGCGGCGTGGCACGGACCTCGTCGCCGTGCCGAGCTATCCGGGAGTGCGTTTGTGGCCCGCGACCGTATCGAGGCTCAGCGGTCGAATGGCCGGGGCGCGGCAGGTCGCGCACTACACCGACAAGAAACGCATTGCGGCGGATGCGCTCGGCATGCGACAGCAGAACCGGCGCCAACCGTTGAGACGTGTCTACGTCCTGCGGCGAGCGGCCGCCGACCGCCGGCCGCGAGTGACGCCGCTCTCGTCACGCGACGCGGTCATGACGCTCATCCAGCACAGCTATTGCCTCGAACATCGGAATCCGCACCGCGTCGCGTGGCTCTTGGACCAGTGGACGCGCGATATGCGCCTCACGACAGTGAAACAGCTCGTCGTGCCCCGCGACCTGAACAAGCTCGGGCAGGTGGGAGACGTCCTCATGGAAGACCTTCGACGCTGAGCTCGTCCCAGGATGTCGCAGCCGACGGTCACGCTCGAACGGCTCTCGAAGACCTATCCACCGACGCGTGCCTTCACGGATCTCGTGCGTCCCCGCGCGCCGCACGATCCGGTAACCGCGCTGAGCGATGTGTCCCTCGATGTTATGGCTGGTGAGATCCTCGGCCTGCTCGGGCCAAACGGCGCCGGCAAGACGACGCTGGTGGAGATCCTCGCGACGCTCCTCCTGCCGACGAGTGGTCGCGCGGTGGTCTGCGGTCACGACGTCGTCGCGGACGAATCGCGTGTGCGGGACGTGATTGGCTATTGCCCAGCCGACAGCGAGACCATGTATCCACGACTGACCGGCGTCGAAAACCTCGATTTCTTCGCCACATTGCAGGGGATGCCCGCGGCGGCGGCTCGCGAGCGGATTCGCCAGCTCCTCGATCTTGTCGGTCTCACGTCGAAGGGCCCCGAACGTGTCGAGCGCCTGTCGGACGGGATGAAGTCGCGGCTGTCGCTGGCGCGCGCGATGCTCACGGATCCCGAGGTGTTGCTCCTCGATGAGCCGACACGGGCGCTCGACCCCGTCCTGCAGGTCGAGTTCAGACGCTTCGTGCGCGACATCCTGGTGGACCGGCTGAGCAAGACGGTCATCTGGGTGACCCACAGCCTGGCGGAGGCGGAGGACGTCTGCCACCGGGTGGCGATTCTGCGCGACGGACGTCTCCGCGCGGTCGGGACGCCCGACGACATCAAGGCGGAGGCGGGCGTCCTGCAACTGTCAGACGCCTACGCGCGGTCGGTGGCGCTATGACGTTGGCTCTCCGGAAGGCGTGGGCCTTCTTCGTGCGTGATCTACGCACGGACCTCAGCTATAAGGTGTCGTTCGCGCTCGAGTGGGTGGACATCGCGCTCGGGGTCGCGGCCTACTTCTTCTTTTCCCGTTTGCTCACCGGCCGTCAACCGGACGGCTATGAGCCGTTCGCCTTCATCCTGGTCGGCATCGCGGTCAACGGCGCGATGACCGCCGGCCTCTCGGCGCATGCCCAGGGCATCGAAAGCGAGCAAAGTGCCGGGACGCTGAAGACGGTTCTGGCCACCCGAACATCCGCGTACAGCGTCATGTTCTTTTCGTCCGTCTATCCGATCGCGCGCGCGTCACTCGACAGTGGGTTGTATGTGCTCGGCGGCGTCGCGTTCGGGTTGTCGTTCGCGTCCGTCAACGTCGGTGCGTCGCTCGCGCTCTTCGGGCTGGCGGTGCTGGCCTTCAGCAGCGTCGGCGTGTTCTCGGCGGCGTTCACACTCGTCCTAAAGCACGGCGACCCGCTGGTCTGGATGTTTGGCGCTCTGTCGTGGGTGTTCGGCGGTGTATTCTTCCCGGTTGGGATGCTCCCGCCGCTGCTTCAAAACGTCTCGGGGCTCCTGCCGATCACCCACGCCCTCAACGGCTTGCGGGCCACGCTGCTCGAGGGCGCGAGTCTGGTCGACGTCGGCCGTCGTGCTGGCCGTCTTCGCGCTCGTCGCGTTTCCGCTGGCGGTCCTCTCGTTCGGTTTGGCTGTACGGCACGCGCGTACGGCGGGGACGTTGGACCAGTACTAAAGACCTCTAGGGATCAGGGATCAATCTTCCGGCGGGCCTCGAACCGATCTCAGCTAGACGGCGTTCGGGCTCGCGGTGCGTCGCGCGAAGCAAACTGGTACGCTGGATGAGTACTGACGATCTCCGAGCGCTTGGGTCATGAGCATCCCCTACAGCCCCATCCCCGTCGAGTTGGCGAGCGATCGAAGGATCCGGTCGCGAAACAAGGTTAGCTACCGGCTCGCGCACTGGCCGATTTGGGTCTGGGTCTTCTTTCTCGTGCCTGCCCCCCTCACGTTCGACCTGTTCGAGAGTGGCTTCGATGGGCGAATGGCGATCTGGCTTGCCGTCGTGCTTTTCGGCACCGGTATTGCGGCGCTGCGGGGCCAACTCCCCGGCGTCGAGCCCCGCCCGTACATCATCCGGTTCACGGAGGACAAGCCGAACCCACTCTACCGACGCGTCTGCTACACGTTCGCCTGGAGCGCGGTGTTGACGTTCGCGCTGCTCCACGTCGCCGGGCTCGTGTGGGCGATTGTGACGGGCGAATGGATGCTCCGCCAGCTGTATGGCACCGCCTATCCCCCGATGGCGCTGTCGATCTGGATACTCGGCGCGGTGGGGTGGTTGCCGCGGGTCAAGCCGTCGACGAAGGGCGAGGGGCATGAGCGCCGTTACTTCTATGGCTCGGTCTGGGCGGTCTGCCTGGCACAGCCGACGCTCTGGCTGGTCTGGGGCGTGGCGCCGGTAGGCCGTGGTGCCGATGTCCTCAAGCTGGCCATCTTTCTTGCCGTGCTGGCCGTCGTGGGCTGGCAGTCGTATCGCGGGAAGCTGCCGCGGACCCGACCGATAGTGCCGGGGGAGCTCGCCGTGAGTGACTAGTCCACCTTGGACGTGACCGTGAAGCCGCAGACCCCGTTATCCCATCCAGTACTCGGTGGCGCGAGCGAGCCCGGGCGAAGCGCGGCACTCCGGCGGATCCGCGCCGGCGTGCTCGTGATCGCCGCCTTGGCCCTCGTCGAGATCGTGCTCGAGCTCGGCATCGTCGGCGCCACGTGGCAGCTCGGGCGAGACCACCGGTCGGTCGCGCAGAGGCTGCACCTCGTTCGTTTCGTGTTTCGTCCCCTCCCGCCTCCCGAGCATCCCGTTGAGCGGTCGCCGGGGATTCGCTACCTGGGCGAGTTCCTCGGCGGCGAGCCCGCGCCCCGCGCGCTGTTTCCGGCGGACGGTCTTCTCGGTCACCGGCTCGGCTGCAATATAGCGGTCACGACCTATGGAAGCTGGCAGATCGCAAACGACCAGTGTTTCTCATACTCCGGAGGCCCGCTACAGCACTTCGAACGCCGGAAACCACCCGAGGTCTTCCGCATCATCATGTTGGGAGGGTCTACGGTCGAAGGGCTCGGCGCCGAGTCGCCCACGCAAAATCTTCCCGGGCAGCTCAGGCGTCTACTGGGCGAGCGAGCCAAACGAGTGGGGCTCACGGCCCACGAGCGCGTCGAGGTCATCAACGCGGGTGTCGCCGGTTACCACTCGGGACTGGAATACCTCTCCCTGCTGGTCGACCTCGTCGATTACCAGCCGGACCTGGTGATCTTCTACGACGGCTGGAACGACTCCCGACGTTCGATAGCGGTCGCGGCCGAGCCTGACCAAGGTCCCTTTCGGGACTCGACCCACCGGCTCAATGCGCAGCGCGTCAACGACAGCTACACGGTCGGCGGCGCCCTCCGGCATCTTGGTTTGGCACTCGCGGTGGAATCAGCGCTGTTCCTGCAGCGCACCGCTGTGGGATTCGCCGTGCGAGAACTGGTCGAAGACTACTTCATCACCAATCCGATGGGGGAGGTCGCGCCATCCGACGCTGCGACGTCGGCGCAATTTTACGGTCAGAACATCGAGCTCGCGATCGGGCTCGCCCGGCAGCGGGGCTTCGCGATCGCGGCGTTTCTGCAGCCCCTCATCGGTGTCGATGGCCGTGCGAATCCAGACGAGCTGAGCTTCATCAACTCGGAAATGGCGGAGCGGCGGAGCCTCTTCTACCGACACGCCCGGGAGTGGCTTGGGCGCCTGCGATCAGAGTATGCCGGCGAGGCTGTGTGCGTCGCCGACATCAGCGAAAGTGCCTTGCGCGGTGCCCAAGGACCCGTCTACAAGGATTGGGGGCACCTGCTCGGTGCTGGCAACACCGCAGTGGCGGAGACGATCATCTCCGAGCTCGATCGCTGCGCTCTTCTGCCGTAGCCGTCGTCGACACTCTCGGAACACTAGCCGTCGCGATACGAAAACAGGATGTTGGCAAGGTCGTCGATGCGCTCCAACGTCGTCGCCTCATAGCCACAGGACGTGAGCACGCTGTAGATGTGCGACGTGTCGGTCGTCTCGCAGATGATGTGACGCGGCGGCTCGTTCGCCAGCGTCTCCGCCATGCCCGCCACGACACGGACCTCGGCTCCCTCGACGTCGATCTTGACCAGGTCGATCCGGCCGGGGATCTCACGTTGCCGCCATTCGTCGAAGCGCTCCGTGCGCACGGTGATCTGCCGCCCCTCGGCGGAGACGCCCTCCTCCCAGGCTGGATCGAGCGACGACATGCCGCTGTTGGCGGCCGAGCTCGAGACATAGAAGTCGACCGAGGCCGCGGTCGTGTCGGATACGGCGGTGTCGCGGACCGCCACGCGATCGGCAAACCCGTTGCGTCGCACGTGTTCGTGGAGCTGGCCTCGCACGGTCGGGTTCGGCTCGAAGGCGAACACCCGCCCGCTCGCGCCGACGACGACCGCTGCAATCATGCTGTGATACCCATGATTCGCCCCGACGTCGACCACGATGTCGCCCTCGCGCAGATGGTCGAGCATCCACCGGATGGTCGCGGGCTCGTACGGCGTTGCCCGGAAGTACAGCGTCTTGGCCGTGAAGTCGGAGACGTCCAGCCAGATCCGACGCGACCCAAAGGCGATCTGACGAAACTGTCGACCGGCGACGCGTAGACGCCCGGTCAGCGTGTCGACGCTACGGCGATACACCGTTTCCACGAGCGGTACCCGGGACAGCAGCATGCCGGCGCCGATGTACGCCGGCTCGAGGGCGGGCCAGCGGAAGACCGCCGCCGCGGCCGCATCGGCCACGACGTTGCGCCCGCCCTTGAAGAGCGACATGCGTTGCAGTATAGCGACGGCCGCGGGGCCGCCGAGGCGGCCCCGCGATGCGGCGCCGGTCTACCACCGCACGCGCGCGCGATAGCGGAGCACGGTCTCGCCACCCGCCTCGACCGGCACCTCGAAGCGCGCCGCCCACGCCGCCGACTTCGTCCACTCGTGCGTGGCGCGCCGCATCTGCCAGTCGCCGCCGATCGGCTCGTTCACCTCGACCACGATCGGCTCGTCCTTGTGGTTGCGCAGCGTGACCTCGAACGCCACCTCGTGCACGAGGCTGCTGATGCGCCGGAAGTCGGTCTGCGTGCGCTCGGCCACCACGTCGAACGCCGTGCCGATCTGGACGTTGAGCGTCTCGTCTTTCGGCGTGTGGCCGATCCGGTCCTCACCGACGAACTGCACGCCGCCGGCCGCGTCGGCCTGGTAGACACGCACGTTGCCCGCCGGCAGCGGCATCCCGAGTCCTGCCTCCTCCTCGTTCGCGAAGCGGAAGTAGACCTTGACCGCATCCGTGAGCGGCGAGCCGGGGCTCTGCTGGTTGCGGTAGTAGAACTGTCGGCCATCGACGACGAACCGCTTCTCGACTGCCACCCCGGTGCCGGCCAGCAGGCTCACCTGCTTTGTTTCGAGGTTCTTGACCGACGTCCGACGGCCGAGCGTGTAGAGGTGGTATTCGGAGAACGACTCCTCGACGAACTGCGCCTGGTCGGCCTTCTCCGCCACCGCGCGTGCCGCCTCCAGCCGATCGCGTCGATAGTCCTGCTCGATGCGATTGAGGTCACCGGCGACGAGCTGCAACCGGGCGTTGTTGAATGCCGTGCCGCTGTTGTTCGTGAGCGTGACCCACCCGTCGAGATCGGCGTGCGCGTCATCGCGATCGACGGTCAGCACATAGTCTGCATTCCAGGAGAGGTTGCCGGCTAGATACGCCGCCTCGACACGGTGCGCCCCGGCGCCGTCGTTGTCGAGCGCCCAGACCATGGTCGGACGGCTGTAGAGATTGTCCGGCAGCTGGGGAAAGCGGATGTGGTCCGCATGAAGACCGGTCACGATCTCGTTGCCGATCTGCCAGACCGGGCCGTTATTGAGCGCGAGGAGCCGCGCCTGCACCTCGTCCGTCACGGTGGTGCCGGCGTCCTGGCGGGTCCGGACCAGGGTCACCTCCCGCCCGACGTATTTCTGCAGCAGCTTCTGGGGCTCGAGCAGGTCGTATTCGTAGTTCTGCTCGATCACGCGCAGCAAGGTCGGCTCCGTCAACGACCGGAAGTGGACCGTGGCCGGGTTGATGGTGGCCGCGATGTCGATGTAGCTCAGGTCGAATGTGCCGGCCGGCAGCTGCAGCTCCCGGACGTCACGGACGAGCGCGATGTTCGAGTTATAGACGGTGAGCGCCAGGTCGACCTGGTCGTCGAGTGTCGTGCTCGGCTGTTCGATTGCGCCCTCGCGGCGAGCTTCGGCGAGACCTGGACCGCGCGTCGCGGCACGCGTCGTCGATGTCGCAGGACCATCCGGACGCGCCGCGTTGCGCGGGGCCGGGTCCGCGGTGAGCGGTGCAAACAGCAATCCCGCCGCGAGCAGCGCGCCGCCGCCGACGAACGATGACATAGAAAGTCCCATGGTTCTCCTCCTCTGGAATTGACCCTCTACTCTTGGAACGGGGACGGCCGGATTTCTTGCAGCCCGGGGGATCGGGCACGCGAGGAGGCTGGATCGGCCTAGTTGCCGTGGGAGACCCCCCGGCTTTGCCGGGGCGGCCAGCAGCGTTTGACGTATCCGGGAGTCGCGTGAGGAAACTCCTTCCCGTGAGCCGCCGCACGAGAAAGTCCTCATGACGACGTACCGAAGTCTCAATCATACGAAAGTCCTCACGTAGTGATTCCGAAGTACCGAGCGATGTATCGTCCGGCAGCAGCTGGGCGAGGTGCTGCGGCATGGCGCGGCACCGCGAGAATGGAGGAGGGGCACTGCCCGACCACGTCCACATGTTGGTGTCGATCCCCCCGTACTCGGTGGCGCAGGTTCGGGTATTCGCGATCCACATCGCTCGGGAGTTTGCGGGGCGGTCCCGGAACTTCGGCAGCACTTCTGGGCGCGCGGGTAAATGCGATGTATGGAGGAGCGTCCGGATCAGAGCTAGAGCCGCCACCGTCAGGGCTCTGACCGCGCGTACGGCGGTCACGTGCCGGAGCTCACAACTAAAGCCCCCGGCTTTGCCGGGGGATACTTACTTGCCGTGGGAGGCTTTGCCGGGGCGGCCAGCAGCGTTTGACGTATCCGGGAGTCGCGTGAGGAAACTCCTTCCCGTGAGCCGCACAAGCATCACGAGAAGGAGTCCTCATGACGACGTACCGAAGTCTCAATCATACGAAATGGCACTGCCAGTATCACGTAGTGTTCATTCCGAAGTACCGGAAGAAAGCGATGTATGGAGGCGTCCGGCAGCAGCTGGGCGAGGTGCTGCGGCAGCTGGCGCGGCACCGCGAGAGCCAGGTGGAGGAGGGGCATCTGCTGCCCGACCACGTCCACATGTTGGTGTCGATCCCCCCGAAGTACTCGGTGGCGCAGGTGATCGGGTATCTCAAGGGGAAGAGCGCGATCCACATCGCTCGGGAGTTTGCGGGGCGGTCCCGGAACTTCGTGGGGCAGCACTTCTGGGCGCGCGGGTATTTTGTCTCGACGGTGGGCCGTGATGAACGGATCATCCGGGACTATATCCAGCAGCAGGAGCGAGAGGATCGGCGGCTGGATCAGTTGCCGTTGGACTAGAGCCGCCACCGTCAGGTGGCTCAAGTGACCGCGCAGCGGTCACGTCAGCCGCTTTGAGCGGCTCACAACTAAAGCCCCCGGCTTTGCCGGGGGATACTTACTTTGGCGTCCAGGACCGACCGCCGTCGGATGTGGTGAAAGAGGTGCCACCCGACGCCCTCACCGTGGCGGTCAAGGCGTTGGCGCTCGTCACGGCCGTCAGATCGCCGGCGCCCGCGACCCGCAGCGCCTCCCACGTGCGCCCGTCGGTCGTCCGAAAGACGGCGCCCTGGCCCCCGACGACCCAGCAGACGGTGTCGGTCGGCGCGACGCCGGCCGCCAGATCGGTCTCGACGTCGAGTGTGCGCGTCCAGCTCACGCCGGCGTCGTCGGTGCGGTCAACGCCGGTGCCGACGAGGCGCCACTGGACGGAGGGATCGGGGGACCGAACGACAATTGTCGCCGCGCCGAGGGTGCGTCGATCGAACGCCTGGTCTGCCGCGATCGCGTCGGCCCGCGACTCGGCGTCCGGTCGGTCGACGGCTATCTCGCGGGCGCGCTCCGGCGCCGCGTTCGCCGGTAGGGGCGCCGCAGCGGCCTGCGCGTCAGCGGGTCCAACTGCCCGGGTCGGCGCGGCCGCGGCTGCCTGTTGCTCGAGGCGGACGCCGTCCTGGGACGCCTCCGTTTCGAGCGTGTTGGCCCGCTCCGTGAGGAGTGCGGTGAGGTTGGACTCGTCTGTCTCGTCGTTCCCGTCGACCACCGCTTGCGGGCGTTCCGCCCGCGCTTGTGGCGCTTGCGTCAGGTCGACCTCCGCCGGCGCCGCCGGTTCCTCCAGCGATACGGGTGTGACGACCCAGATGGCGATTGTCGCCGCCGCGGCCGTCGCGAGCGGTGCGATCCATCGCCAGCCGAACAGTGGCCTCCACGCTGACGCCGCACCGCCGGCGTCGGCGCGTTCGCCCAGCCCGGCGGTGCGCACGACGGCTGCGAGCTGGGCCTGGCATATGCCGCACGTGGCGAGATGCCCGACACATGCCTCCCGTTCGGCGGGCGCCATCTCGCCGTCGACATACGCGGCGAGGGCTTCCGCGTCAAGGCACGCGGGTGTGGTCTGGAGCGACGGCGCAAGTCGGCGCTTGAGCGCCGCCGCGAGCCCCGGGTCGCTGTGTCGGGAGTCCACCGTTCGCCTCTACCTTAAACCTCTCAGGTTAGAACGACGACCCCGTGGTCATCTTGCATGCCGGACCCGCCTTACGGGTGTTCACCCCGATCTCGCTGCAGTACGGCGGTCAGGTCGAACGACCCGGCGTCGACGGCGTACTGGTAGCACGCCGCGACCTCGGTTGCGTCCAGGCGGTTCACCTCGGTCAGCGTCGCCTCGACGCGCTGACGGAGGCGTCGGCGCGTGCGGGCCAGGTGGCGCGAGACGGTCGCCTCGTGTTCGCCGGTGACACGTCCGACTTCGGCCAGCGTCAGCTCCTGGACGTAGTACAGACCGAGCCGCAGACGGTCGCCCGCCTCGAGGCCGTCGAGCGCGGCACCGACCGCTCGGTCGAACAGTTGGCGGTACCGAGTCCGATCCGGATCCGGCGGTTCGCCGCCGGCCGCCGCCGCCAGCTCGACCGCGTCGTCGGCGTCGAGCGACTCGAGCTTCGCGGTGCTGCGGAGCTGGTCCACGTGTCGTTGCGCGAGTACCGACCGGAGCCAGGTCGACAGCTTCGCGCGGCCATGAAAATACTCCAGCAGCGAGCGTCGTTCGCTGCCCGGTTCCAGCGACACCCGCGTGCGCCCGACACCGTACAGCTCGGCCCACAGCGAGTCGGCCAGCTCGCGGGCGGACGCCTCGTCCCCCCTCAGCGCTCGAGCCGAGGCGTAGAGGATGGGCCGGTATTCGGTGACGAATCGCTCCCACGCCGCGTCGTCGCCGTCCGCGCACGCGCGCGCGAGCGCGAGATCGGCAGCGTAGCGCGCGTTCGCTGATGGCACTCTCGGGATTGGCCTTCCCCAACGCTAGCGAGCCCCGAGGCCCAGCTGTTCGAAGTGTTGCGGCAATACGTCGCCGCTGCCCGCGGCGGCCATGATGTCATCGGGGTCGGGGACGATCTCGAGGATTTCGTAGCCCGCGTCTCCCCGGTCACGCGAGCCGCGCAGATACCGGTCGCTGAAGCCGAGGATGTGGCCGAACTCGTGCGCGACCGTGTTTCCCCACATCGCGCCCGGCCCGAGCGCGATGAAACGGCCGACGAACGCGTGGGTGCGGTTGGCCCCGGTCGTGAGCACTCCGCCATCGGTCGGGAATCGCGCGACGTGCGCCGCGACGTCGATGTGCGCACCGCGCGCCGGTGGCGCCTCGACCGCGTAGAGCTCGGCCACGGTCCGCGGACGAAGCTCGACGTCGATGCGGGACGGCCCGGTGCGCGTCGATCCCCGCCACGCGTCCTCGATCGCCCGCTCCGCGGCAGTCAGAAACGCCGCGTCGCTGATATCCGTGTAGATCGGGACGTGCACGACGTGCGTGCCCTCCGGGTCGGTGGAGAGCGTGACGTAGTCGGGCAGCGCCGGGCGCGCCTGCCCGTCCTGGATCTGCTCCTGCAGCGCGTCGACTCTCGCCCGCATCTCGTCTCGTCGCTCGGCTGAGAGCGTGGCGTCATCGAGTCGGCTCCTGACCGTCTCGCGCTCGACCGCCGCGTCATGCAACTGGGTCTGCCGGCGAAAGCGCTCTGGGTCCCTGGCGATCTCCGGCTGCCAGAAGCGATTGTGCTTGAGGTGCTGGTCGGCGATCTTCTGGTTGCCGTCCAGGATTTCGTAGCTGTCGACGAGCCGTTCGTAGGCGTCACGTCGCTGGGCCGGCGCCTCCTCCGCCGCCGGGTCGAGGGTGCGTTCGTCGCCCGCGAGCCGCTCCACTTGAGCATCGATGATGTTCTGCGTGCGCTGCCAACTGTAGGAAATCGATCGCGGGCGCTGGTGCGAGGCGGCTGCCTTGCCCGGTGTCAACGTGGGGAGCAACTGGTAGCCGTACGCGACGGCTGCTGGCGGATCGGGCCGAAGGCGGGCGGCCAGGTCGGGCGCGTCGCGCTCCAGCGCTTCGCGGAGCCGTGCCTGATACCGCTCGAGCCGGTCGACGAAGGCGGTGTAGGTGGCTTCGACCTCGTCGCCCCTCCGCTCGTAAGGCGGCGGCGCGGACTCCTGCGTGACGGCGGAGACATCGACCCCGGCGAGTGCCGTACCGGCCGCCACCGTCCACGCGAACGTACGCAGCGGGACACGCATCGAAGCGACGACTCGATCTTACTCGACCCAGGTGGTTGCACGGGTCGTGAGGCCCGCCACGAGGAGCGCTACAATGAGCCGATGCGAGCACGAGGTCGCGCGGCGGTCGCCCTCGCGCTGGCGCTGCTGGTCGTCGGCGGCCTGCGCGGCAGCCGCAGCGGCAGCGCGCTAGCAGCGGCGCAGCCGACCGTCGCCGCCGGCGTCTTCGACGAGTTTTTCCTCAACAAGGCGATGCGCGTCGACTATTTCCATGCCGGCGGTCTCGGCACCGAGAGCATCGGGCTCGACCGGATCGTCTCGGATGGGTTGTGGGCGGGGAGCCGGACGCGGCTCGTCGACGACCTCAACCTCGGCAAGTATCTGTTCGATGTCATCGATCGCCGCTCGAACCGCGTCATCTACTCGCGAGGGTTTGCGTCGATCTACGGCGAATGGGAAACCACGCCCGAGTACCGGGAGGTCTACCGATCCTTCCACGAATCGCTGCGCTTCCCGTGGCCGAAGCGTCCGGTGCAGATCGTGCTAAAGGTGCGCGACGCCCACAACGGCTTCCAGCAGATCTGGTCGACCGTCATTGATCCGGCCTCGCGTTTCGTCAACCCGGCGGACCGCGAGCCGCTGGGTGAGGTGTGGCCACTGTTCACACACGGACCGCCGTCCGACAAGGTCGACCTGCTCGTCATCGGCGAAGGCTATACCGAGGCCGAGCTGGACAAGTTCCAC
Source organism: Vicinamibacterales bacterium (assembly GCA_965197395.1). GTDB lineage: Bacteria > Acidobacteriota > Vicinamibacteria > Vicinamibacterales > UBA8438 > CAZYFH01. Next base: position 1,728,639 of record OZ240205.1, read on the forward strand.
GGCGACGCGACCCGTTTGGTCGACGCGTTGTTCGCCGAGGAGCCGTTCAAGAGCCGTCGGACGGATTTCAATGTCTGGGGGCTCGACCTGCCGTCACTGGAGTCCGGTGTCAGCCGGCCGCGCGCCGGCGAGTTCCGCCGTACCCCGCTGTCCGCGGAATACAACGTCTTCGATTCCGAGCGCTATCTGCTGACGTACGACAACCGGGCGCTGCGTGACGCGGCATCCGCCGCCCCCTACGAGTTTCTCGAGATTCTCGTGAACGAGGCGCAGTATGGTGGCGGCGGCATCTTCAACTTTCAGGCCACGGCGGCGGCCGACACCGGGTTCGCCGAATACGTGTTCATCCACGAGTTCGGCCACCACTTCGCCGGCCTTGCCGACGAGTACTACACGTCTGACGTGGCCTACGAGACGGGAGGCAGCGAGCACGAGGAGCCGTGGGAGCCCAACGTCACGGCGCTGCACGATCCCGACGCGCTCAAGTGGGGCGACCTCGTCTCGGTCGATACACCGCTGCCGACGCCGTGGGACAAGGCGACGTTCGAGTCGGGGAGCAACGCCGCGCAGGCCGAACGGGGCGATCTACGGGCCGAGGGCGCGCCGGAGACGGAGCTCGATCGGCTGTTCACGGAGCAGATGGAGCGGGAGACCGCTCTCCTCGGGGGGATGCCGCACGCCGATCAGGTTGGGGCGTTCGAGGGCGCGTCGTATGAGCCCGTGGGCTTGTATCGTCCGGAGATCGATTGCCTCATGTTCACCCGCAACCCGGTCGGGTTCTGCCAGGTGTGCCGGCGCGCCATCAGTCGCGTGATCGACCAGTACTCGCGGCCGTAGCGGGTAGCTGTCTTGACTGCCGAGACCTGTGCAGATGAGTCAAGCTTGCTTCTGAAGACAGCACGGCGCGCACGGCGCGCCTCGCGGGCGCGGAGTGGGGCTCTCGGGGTCCCCACGTAGCACCCGCGGCGGGGTTCGGGGGCGCAGCCCCCGTCTAGATATGCACGACGCGTTCATCCGCGAGCTCGAGCGAATTGTCGGATCCGACGGCATCGTGACCGACGATGGCGAGCTGCTGACCTACGAGACCGACGGACTGGTCAAGCTGCGCTCGAAGCCGGCCGTCGCCGTGCTGCCAACCAGCACCGAGCACGTGCAGGGCATCGTGCGGCTCTGTCACGCGGCCGGTGTGCCGTTCGTGGCGCGCGGCCAAGGGACCGGGTTGTCGGGTGGGGCGATGCCACACCCAGACGGCGTGCTGATCGTCATGACCCGGATGAATCGCATCCTCGAGATCGATCTGTCGAACCAGCGGATCACCGTCGAGCCGGGTGTCATGAACCTCGACGTGACGAAGGCGGTGGCATCCGATGGCTACTACTACGCGCCCGACCCGTCGAGTCAGGTCATCTGCTCGATTGGCGGCAATCTGGCGGAGAACTCCGGCGGCGCGCATTGCCTGAAGTACGGTTTCACCGTCCATCATGTACTCGGCGTCGAAGCCGTCCTGCCAGACGGCGAGCTGATCCACCTCGGTGGCCCAGCGCTGGACGCGCCCGGGCTCGACCTGCTGGGCGTCCTCGTCGGCTCGGAAGGCACCCTTGCCGTGGCCACGCAGGTGACCTTGCGGCTGCTCCGGAAGCCGGCGGCCGTGAAGACGCTCCTCGCGGCGTTCGATTCCACCGAGGCGGCCGGTAATGCGGTCTCCGGTGTCATTGCCGCCGGGATCATTCCGGCGGCGGTCGAGATGATGGATCGGGTGACCATCGACGCGGCCGAGGCCGCCGTGCACCCGAACTTTCCGAAGACCGCAGCGATTCTCATCGTCGAGCTCGACGGGGCCGAGGCGGACGTCGGCGCGCTGTTCACCCGGGTGGAACAGGTGTGCACCGAGGCCGGTGCACGGGAGATTCAGATCGCGCGGAGCGACGAGCAACGCGCACGATTCTGGATGGGTCGCAAGGCGGCGTTCGCCGCCATGGGGCGCGTCTCGCCGAGCTACTACGTGCAGGACGGCGTCATCCCGCGTACGAAGTTGCCCGAAGTGCTCGGTCGAATCCGGAAGCTGTCCGACGAGTCCGGCCTGAAGATCGGCAACGTGTTCCATGCCGGCGACGGCAACCTGCATCCGCTGGTCTGCTACGACGAGCGCATTGCCGGACAGGCCGACCTGGCGCAGCGGGTCGCGACAGAGATCCTGACATTCTGCCTCGATGCCGGCGGATCAATCACCGGCGAGCACGGGGTCGGCGCCGATAAAGCCGACCAGATGCCGAAGATGTTCACCGACATCGACCTCGATACGATGCAGCTTGTCCGCTGCGCGTTCGACCCGGATCATCTCTGCAACCCGGACAAGGTGTTTCCGACCCCGCGTCTGTGCGGCGAGGTGCCCGGGCCCTACCGCGCCCATCCCGCCGAGGTCGCCGGGTTGGTTGAACGCGTCTGATGGCCGTCCCATCCACCGCCGCGTTGCTCGAGGAGGCGTCGTCGCGGTCGGGGAACAACGCGCGCGCGGCAACCGGTGCGGACGCCGTCGATGGCGTCATCCCACGGCTGGTGGCGGAGCCGGTCGACGGTGACGCCATGGCCGCGACACTGGCCTGGGCGGCGTCCGAGCGACTGCGGGTGCTGATTGCCGGCGGACGCACGAAGCTCGCCTGGGGCACCCCGACCGGTCCGATCGATCTCTTGCTCTCGACGTCACGGATGCACGCGGTCGTCGCGCACCGGCACGGCGACCTGACCGCGACCGTCGAGGCCGGGGCGACGCTGGCCTCCGTCAACGCATCGCTGGGTGCGAAGGGCCAATGGATACCGTGGGACCCGCCGTGGTCCTCGCGGGCGACGATCGGCGGCATCGTCGCGACCAACGACAGCGGGCCGCGCCGCCACGTGAGCGGCGCGCCGCGCGATTCGATCATCGGGACGACCATGGCGCGCGCTGACGGGGCGCTCGCGAAAGCGGGCGGCATCGTCGTGAAGAACGTCGCCGGTTACGATCTCTCCCGGCTGCTGAACGGCTCGTTCGGCTGTCTCGGCGTCGTCGTGACCGCCACGTTCAAGCTGGCGCCACGCCCGCCCGCCTCGCGTACCGTCACGGTCGAGCTCGCGACGCTCGAGGCCGCGGCGCCGGTTGTCCGCGACGTGATGGCGGTATCGCTGACCCCGACCGCCGTGGAGGTTGCCTCGCCACCCGCGCGTGTGTTGCTGCGTTTCGAGTCGGTGGAGGAGGCGACCGTCGAGCAGGCCGACGCCGCGCTCCGGCTCGTTGGCCAGTACGGATCGGCCCGACTCGTCGCTGGCGATGAGGAAGCGGCGGCGTGGCGGGATCACGCGCGGCATTGGGAGGCGGACGGCACGCTCATCAAGCTGAGCACGTTGCCTGCCGAGCTCGTGCCAACGCTCGAGTGGGTCGAGCAGGCCACCTCACGCGCCGGACTCGAGCTGTCGCTTGCCGGTCGCGGCGGGCTGGGCGTCGTCGACCTCCGGCTTCAAGGACCGCTCGAGGCGCAGGCGCGGCTCGTCACCGATCTGCGCGCGCGCCTCCCGATCGGTCGTGGCTCGGCGGTCATCCGGCGTGCCGAGCCGGCGCTGCGCCAGCGTGTCGATGTGTGGGGGCCGATCGGCGATTCCCTTCGCGTCATGCAAGCCGTCAAGCGCCGCTTCGATCCGGCCGGTCTGTTGAACGCCGGGCGCGGCCCCGGCGGGCTCTGACGAACAACGCGGCCCCGTGGCCAGGGGCTCAGCCCTGCCGCGGGACTAAAGTCCCGCGCTACGAGAATCGTCTCCGTCGTAGGGCAGGGCTTTAGCCCTGCCGGCGCGTCGGTCCCTGGCGCAGGGTTCTAGCTAGCCCTGCCCGGGCACACGCGCACCACGGATCGACGCATCGAGCAGCTCGACGAGATGAAGCGTTGGCAGCGGCTGCCCGGCTCCCGCCAAACCGCTCTGCAACTGCAGGAGACAGCCCGGGTTGGAGGACACGATCGCCTCGGCACCCGTCGAGAGGACGTTGCGCGCCTTCCGCGCGCCCAGCTGACTCGCGGCCTCCGGCTCGACCAGGTTGTAGATGCCGGCGGACCCACAGCAGAGCCCGCCCTCGGGGATCTCGCGGACGTCGACCTCGGGTATCGACGAGAGCACCGTGCGCGGCTCGGCGGTGATGCGCTGCGCGTGCTGCAGATGGCAGGCGTCGTGATATGCGACCGTCATCGGTACGGGATGACGCGGCGCGCGCGGCTCGAGGCTCGCGAGCACCTCCGAGATGTCCTTGCACTTGGCGGCCAGCGACTCGGCTCGCGCGGCGTAGGCCGGATCGTCCCGCAGGAGGTGGCCATAGGTCTTCAGCGAGGATCCGCACCCCGCCGCGTTGATCACGATCGCATCGACATCGGCGGCCGCCGCCTCGAAGACGTCGATGAAGCGGCGCGCCATCTGTGCCGCCTCGTCGTCGCGTCCGGCGTGCAGCATCAGCGCCCCGCAGCAGCCCTGGTCGGGTGGCACGACCACCTCGCACCCCTCGGCGGCCAGCACGCGCGCCGTTGCGGCGTTGACGTCGCCGAAGAACACCCGCTGCACGCAGCCAAGGAGGAGCCCGACCCGGAGGCGCGGCTTGCCGACGGCGGGGACCACGGCGGGTAGCGACGACCACGCGCCGGCGATCGAGATGGGTGGCGCGACGGCCTCCATCGCCCGTAGCCGCGCGGGTAGCAGCCGGAGCAGCCCGCTCGTCCGTGCCAGCCACTGCAGGCCGAACCTCTGGTAGATCCACAGCTCGAGCGCGACCCAGCGCAGCCGCGCGGGATAGGGAAACAGCGAGAACACGAGCTGGCGGAACAGCCGGTCGCCCAGCGACCGCGGCGTGTGTCGCTCGATCTGCGGGCGGGTGGCCTCGATCAGCCGCTCGTACTGCACACCGGACGGGCACGCGGTTGCGCACGCCATGCAGCCGAGACAGCTATCGATGTGCTGCGCGAACTCCGGCGTCAACGCGGCTTTGCCTTCGAGCGCCACCTTCATGAGGTGGATGCGCCCGCGGGGCGAGTCCATCTCCTTGTTCCAGAGCGCGTAGGTCGGGCAGGCTGGCAGGCAGAAGCCGCAGTGAACGCAGTCGGCCAGCTCGTCGGCGGACGGGGGGTGGTGGGCATCGAAGCTTCCGGTCGCCGCTGGCATCGTCGCGCAATCGTAGCGCAAGCGCGGAGGTCTTCGTGAGTGCCCCACGGCACGGCGCGCACGCGGACGCACCGCGGGATCCGAGCTGTGCGCTCGCTGTGATGCGACGTGCAGCACATTTGCCGCCAGCGTCAGGGGGGACTACGATCGGCCCCCCACACTCGTTTCTCGGAGTAGTGCCATGACACACGCGATACGGATTCACGAGCTCGGCGGGCCGGACGTCCTGCGTTGGGAAACGATCGACGTCGCCGACCCGGGTCCTGGCGAGGCGGTCGTTCGCCAGACCGCCGCCGGCCTCAACTTCATCGATGTCTACCACCGGACGGGGCTCTACAAGATGCCCTCGATGCCAGGCATCATCGGGAACGAAGGCGCCGGGGTCGTGGAGGCCGTGGGGGACGGCGTCACCGAGGTGGCCGTCGGGGACCGCGTGGCATATTGCATGAGCCTCGGCAGCTACACGCAGCGGCGATGCATCGCCTCGCGTCTGCTGGTGAAGCTCCCCGACGCGATCGATGACGAGCAGGCGGCGGCGGTCATGCTCAAGGGCTGCACCGTTCAGTACCTCATCCGGCGCACGTATCCCGTCACGTCCGGTCAGACGGTGCTCTATCACGCCGCGGCCGGCGGCTGCGGTCTGATCGCCTGCCAGTGGCTCAAGCACCTGGGGGTGACGGTCATCGGCACGGTTGGCACCCGGGAGAAGGCGGAGCTCGCGAGGGCACACGGATGCGACCATCCGGTCGTCTACACGGAGGAGAGCTTCGTCGACCGGGTGAAAGAGCTGACCGACGGCAAAGGTGTACCGGTCGTCTTCGATTCGGTCGGTAAGGACACCTTCGACGACTCGCTGGAGTGTTTACAGCCGCGCGGGTTGATGGTGAGCTTCGGCAACGCGTCGGGCGCCGTCGACCCCGTGCCGCCGGTCAAGCTCGCGATGAAGGGGTCGCTCTTCCTGACGCGACCCACGCTGGCGACCTACACCGCGACCCGCGACGAGCTCGAGTCAACGACCGCCGAGCTGTTCGATGTCGTCGCGAAGGGCGCGGTGCGGATCGAGGTCAACCAGTCCTATGCGCTCGAATACGCGGCGCAGGCGCACCGCGATCTCGAGGCCCGGAAGACGACCGGCTCGACCGTGCTGCTGACCGGCGTGTAGGCGGAGGTCGGCGGCCGGGATGCCCGGTCCGCGGTCAACGCCGCAACCCTGCTCGGCAACTCGGCCAACCCCTGGAGGATGCCATGAAGAGCCTGCGTATCGGTTTTGTCGTCGGACTCGCGCTGGGCGTCGGTGTGACGGGCACCGTCGTCGGGCTCACGGCGGCACAGGGATCATCCCAGCCGCGTGCCATCAACCTGCCGGGGCGCACCACCGTCGCGCCCTTCAGCGACGCGGTGCTTGCAGGCGATACGCTCTATGTCGCCGGACGCCTCGGCCTCGACCCTGAGACGGGCCGCCCGCCCGCCACGGCCGAGCAGGAGGCGCGCAATGTGCTCGACGGAATTCGAGCGGTGCTCGCGGAGGCCGACATGACCATGGACGACCTCGTCACCGTCCAGGTCTTCTGCTCCGACGTCGGGCTCTACGGCGCGTTCAACTCCGTCTATCGCGAGTACTTCGCCGACGCGCCGCCGGCGCGCGCCTTCCTCGGCTCCGGGACACTTCTGTTCGGCGCGCGTTTCGAGGTGACGGGGATCGCGGTCAGAGGCTGAGGCCTCCTCGTGGCCTCGGGCTCTGGACGTCAACCTTAACAGCGCTCCGCCGAGTGTCGCATTGTGAATCGTACTGTTCCATTATAGAACAGCCGGACTGACTGCCGGCGCGGGAACGATCACGTAACTAACTATTTTTTAATTACTTACATGGATCAGTGCCGCCAGAATGATCGGCAGCGTTCTTGCTATACCATACGTGCCCGCGAATGCGGTGTTTCACTCGGTCGTTTCGCACGCCCGTTCACTCCCCAGGCGGGCCGGGCCGAGGCCACAGAACGAGGCCCGTGTTCACAGGGCGAGACGGCGTAGATTCGGTAGGCCAATTGAGCCAGTAGACGGCTCGTCGGCAAACCGGACAGGGTTCTTCCGAGGGCGGGCGGTGTGTTCTTTCGGGACACAGTCGCCACAACACCTCGGCATCTACAGGTCGGAGGCTCATATGGCATTTGACGTTCCTGGACAGGTGGTCATGTCTGACATGCGGATTCTCGCGTCGCCGCCTTTACCGCGCTGGAGAACTCTGATACGGCCCGCGGCGTTCCTGGCGCTGCTCCTGGCCCTGTTCGTGGGCATGGCCGAGCCAGGTTTGGCGCTCGGCAAGAAGGGCAAGAAGAGCGACGGCAAGTCGGCGAGTAGCGGGAAGAGTGACTCCGACAAGCGCGCCAGAAGGCCGAGAAGGCCAACCGTCGTGGCGGTGTTCCATGGCTGCGATGCAGGGTCAGCCACACTGCTCGTGCAGGGGACCAATCTTGGTTCGAAGAAACCCCCGTTCCTCACCCTCAATCTGATGCCGCTCCAGGTGGTGAGCTACAGCGCCACGATGATTGAAGCCGTCTTCCCAGGCGGCTGTCTCGCTCCCGGAGACTACCTATTCACACTCTCGAAGCACGGGAAAGGTCAATTCATCACATTCGACACCACGATCGGGACGAGCGGCCCTACAGGACCAACCGGTCCGACCGGCCCCACGGGTGACACGGGCCCGAGCGGCCAAGACGGAGCGCAGGGAGGCACCGGGCCGGTTGGACCGACTGGTGCCACCGGACCAACGGGAACCGGCGCAACAGGGCCTCAGGGTGATACGGGCCCGACGGGTCCGACAGGCGACCCGGGTGTCGGATTGGTGGGACCGACCGGCGCGACCGGCGCGACCGGCGCGACCGGTCCAGCGGGGGGCGGGGGAGGCTCCGATCCCAACATTCTGATCACGGACGGCCCACGGAACACCGGGGTCGGCTGGGGCGTGCTCCAGACACAAGATCCGGCTCCAATGCTCACCGGACAACAAAACACCGCATTCGGTTGGGGCACGCTCGCCAACACCGAGACGGGGCAGTTCAACGTCGGTGTCGGGTCGGGTGCCCTCGCCGGCAACAATAGCGGAAACCGCAATGTAGCAATCGGCACCGGCGCCCTAACCTCGACCCCGAGCGGCGATAACAACATCGCCATTGGCTACAATGCGGGCTTCAGCGACTTCCTCATCAGCAACACGATCAACATCGGCGGCAGCGGATTTATGGTGAATGGCGACATCCGGATCGGGACGAACGGGCTACACTCGCGGTTCTTCGCCGCCGGCATTCATGGCGTGACGACGGTCGTGCCCGATGCCGTGTCCGTCGTCATCGATTCGCAGGGGCAGCTCGGCACGGTCAGCTCCTCGCGTCGCTACAAGTTCGACATCCGCGACATGAACGACGTCACCACCGGGCTGATGCGGTTGCGGCCGGTCACATTCAGATACAACCACGTCTTCAGCGGCGGCGCACAGCCGCTGCAGTACGGACTCATCGCCGAGGAGGTCGCCGACGTCTTCCCGGACCTCGTCGTCTTCAACGAGGACGGGCAGCCGGAGACGGTGCAATACCGGAAGGTGAACGCGATGCTGCTCAACGAGGTACAGCGGCTGAATCGACAGAACGAAACGCGGCAACGGGTGATCGACGAGCTGCGGGCCGCCGACGCGGCGCGACATCAGCAGATCGACGACCTGACCAAAAGACTGGCGGCGCTCGAGCAGATGCGCGGCTCGTCAACGGCGGTGTCGAAAGAAACGCCGTAGTACTCGCTCGCGGCGGTTGGAGGGCCGCCTGGATTGAAAAACCGACGCAACCGCGATGCGCCCGCCGTTCGGCAGCTGATTGCCCCGGATCTCGACAGCACGTAACATCGTGCTGCCACGAAGATCCGGGTGCGTCCATTGATCGTTCGCTTCGCCCTCTGCCTGTTGGCGACGCTGGTTGGGGCATCCTGCTCCGGCGGCACCGCATCGACATCTGACGCCGGCGTCGTTCGCCCCACGTTGTCCACCGCGCCCATCACCGACGGCCTTCTCGCCCATCGTCCGGCCGTTACCGGTACCAACGGCCTCATCACCTCGGGTCACCCGCTGGCCTCGATGGCGGGGATGCAGATTCTGATGCAGGGTGGCACGGCCGCCGATGCCGCGGTCGCGGTTCTCGCCACGCTGAACCTGGTCGAGCCGATGATGTCCGGCGCTGGCGGCAACGGCTTCTTCACGGTCTACGACGCCGAGACCGGCGACGTCCTTTCGCTCAACGCCACCGGCGCGGCGCCGCGCGCGCTCGACGCGCGCGAGGTGACCGCCGACGAGCTCCACAGAGGCATGAAGGCCGGCGTCGTGCCGGGGCTCCTCGGCGGATGGATCGCCCTGCTCGACCGGTTCGGGACGATGAGCCTGCGGGAGGTGCTCGACCCCGCAATCCGGTACGCCGAACGCGGGCATCCGGTTGCGCCGTTCGTCGCGAACTCGATCGGGATCGCTCGCGAGCTGTTCGATCGATACGCGACCACGGCTGCGGTGTTCCTCCCGGACGGCGCGCCGCCCGCGGCGGGGCAGATCGTCCGCTATCCCGATCTGGCGCGGACGTTCCATAAGCTGGTCGAGGCGGAGGACACGGCGCGCGCCGCGCGCGCGCCGCGCGCGCGGCGGCTTCAGGCGGCCTTCGATCGCTTCTACAAGGGCGACATCGCACGCCAGATGGCCCGCTACTACCAACGCACCGGTGGGCTCTTCACCCGTGCCGACTTCGCCGGCTACGAGCCGATCTGGGCCGAGCCGGTCCGCACGACGTATCGCGGATACGAGGTCTACTCGAGCCCCGCGACCTCGCGCGGTGGTCTCGAAGTGGCGATGCAGCTCAACCTCGTCGAGGGCTACGACCTGGCGTCGATGGGGCACAACTCGGCCACCACGCTCCACGTCCTGGCCGAGGCAATCAAAGTGGCGAAGGCCGACGTCTATCACTACGTGGCCGACCCGGCGGTCGCCGATGTCCCGACCGATGGCCTGGTGGCAAAGTCGTTTGCCGACACCCGCCGCGCCCTGATCGCGGCGCATCCGGGCCAGGCCATGGCCTACCCGGCACACGGCACGCCCCCCGGGGCGCCGGCGGCAGGTGCCACGCCCTTGCCCGCCGCGGCGCAGGCCGGCGTCCGGTCGGAGCGCAGCTACACCGGCAGCACAACGAGCTTCTCGGTGGTCGACCGCGCGGGCAACGTCGTCGTCGGCACGCCAACGCTCGGGAGCCAGTGGGGCACCGGGGTCGTCGTGGGCGACACCGGCCTCATTTTCAACAACGGCGCACGACACGGCTCGACCTCGCCTTATCCGGACGACGTCAACTACGCGCGCGGCGGACAGATCCCGATCCTGAACAACGCGCCGACGCTCGTCATGAAGGACGGGGCCTTTTTCCTGGCCCTTGGCACGCCGGGCGGCGAGACGATCGGGCAGACGCAGTTGCAGGTGCTGGTGAACGTCGTCGATTTTGGCATGGGCATCCAGGAGGCGATCGAGGCGCCGCGTATCGCGCTGGACGCCGACCCAAATTTCTACAGACCGGGCGCCGGCATCACCGTGCGGCTCGAGGGTCGGATCGCGCCGCAAGTGGTGGCCGATCTCGCGGCGATGGGCCACACGGTCGAGCTGTCGCGCGAGTACGCGTTCGGGAACATGCAAGGCATCGTGGTGAGCCCGGTCACCGGGACGATGACGGCGGGTGCCGATCCCCGGAGGATGGGGTATGCCATCGGCTGGTGAACGCGCGGCCGAGCCTTCCAGCTCACCAGCGCTGCGGGCGGTCGCCGCGCGCGCGGCCGGTTCACCAGCGCTGCAGGCGGTCGCCGCGCGCGCCAGTCTGACCGTGGCGACCCTCGTGATGCTCGGCGGGCTATCGGGCTCGGTGGCGGCTCAGGAGATCGAGTTGCCCTGGGTGCGCCTACCCGGAGGCACGTTCCAGATGGGCTGTGTGCCAGCAGACGTGGAATGCCTCGCCATGGAGCATCCGCGTCACGAGGTGGCGCTGTCCGCGTTCGATCTGATGGCAACGGAAGTGACGGTCGAGCAGTTTGCCGCGTTCTTGGCCGCCACCGGCCACCGGCCGCCCCAGCGACCCGACTACGACCAGGCGTCCGACCATCCGGTCGTCTTCCTCACCTGGGGCGACGCCGCTGCCTTTTGCGACTGGGCCGGCGGCCGTTTGCCGACGGAGGCCGAATGGGAGTACGCGGCCCGTGGGGGCGACGAAGGGCGCGTCTTCTGGTGGGGTGACGACCTGACCCGTGACTACGCTAATTTCGGCGACGTGGAATGCTGCCGCGGCGCCGCCGGCGGTGCCGACGCCTGGGTCAACACCGCCCCGGTGGGGTCGTTCCCCTCGAACGATTTCGACTTGCACGACATGACCGGCAATGTCTGGGAATGGGTCGACGGGTGGATCGATCGCTATCCGGATGGCCAGGTCACCGACCCGCAGCCTGCCGCAACCGGGTATCTCAGGGTGGTGCGTGGAGGGTCGTGGCTCAACTTCCCCGGGGTGCTGCGTCTATCGGTCCGCCTGCCGTTTTCCGGGGACGGCAAGACGAGCAACGTCGGCGCCCGTTGCGCCCGTGACGCGCCCGCTGTGGCGGTCGCCGAATAGCCGAGCCAAGGCGCGCATCCGCGGCGGGGTTCGGGGGCGCAGCCCCGTCTAACTATGCCCCTGGGCCTCGTCCGACGTTATGGAATCGTGTCGGAGATGACGGCGCGGCGAGTGTCGCGGTGTTCGTCGCGAGAAAAGGCTCGAGCAACATATCCCACAGCGCGTAGCCGTCGGGCGTCAGGTGCAGCCCGTCGTCGAGCAGGAGGTCCGGGCGCGGCTTGCCGTCGTAGCCGAGGCTCGGCCCGTCGACGTCGACAAAGCCGAGGCGATCATCGCTGTCCACGAACTCCTGGATCATCGCGTTCGCCTTCCGCATCTCATCGACCATCGCCCACCGCAGCGTGCTCGGTTTGATGGCGATGAACGCGATGCGGGCGTCCGGCAGCTTTGCGTGCACCCTCGAGGTGAAGTTCTTGAAGTCGCGGGCGACTTCCCGCGCCTTCTTACCTCGCGCGATATCGTTGTCGCCGGCGTACATCACCACGGTCCGAGGCATGTGCTTCAGCACGAGCAAATCGAGGTGCCTGATGGAGTCGGCGATCTCGGATCCCCCGAACCCGCGATTGAGATAGCCGCGACCTGGAAACGACTTCTCCAGGTCCCAGAACCGGATGCTCGAGCTGCCGACAAAGACCACGCCGTGTTGGGGTGGCGGCGACTCCCGGTCGGCGTCCGCGAAGGCGGCCATCGCATCGGCCCATTGATCCTCCTGTGCGGGCGTCACGGTGACCAGACTCGCCACGGCGACGAGAGCGGCGAGAACGACGGCGATTCGCGAGAGCGGTGGGCGGCTCATCGGCTACTCCTTGCTCACTTCGAGCTCATCAGCTCGACGCGTCGAAAGTCGTAGAACATTAAACCACAGACGTAAAGCCATGCGCTACAAAGAGTTGACACCTTTCATATTGCGGGATAGCATGCGACGTTCGGACGGCCGGACGAGATCGGTTTCCTTGGGAGGGCTCCCATGAGCATGAAGCGGCAAACGAGAACGACAGACCCCACGAGGCGGCCGGCCACCCGCGCGACGCTTGAGTCACGTCGCAGCTTTATGCGGCAGGCCGCCTTCGGCGGTGCCGGCGCAACGGCCGCCGCTCTGGGCGCCGGAGGCGTGGCCCGCGCGGCCGAGGAGGACGCAAAGCCGATCACGATTCCGGACGAATTCGAATCCGCCAAGAACGCACCGCTCCCGGCCGTCGATTTCCCGATGACGGGCGCACAGGTGTTCGCCCGCGCGTGCAAAGACGAGGGCGTCAGAGCGCTCTTCACGTGCCCGGGGAACTACGACGTCGTGCACGCCATTGCCGACACCGGTATCCCGACCTACTCGGGCCGGCACGAGGGCGCGCTCTGCCACGCGGCCGACGCGTTTTGCCGCGCGACGGGTGAGATTGCGGCGACGTCGGGCACCGAGGGGCCCGGTTTCACCGACATGATCTGCGCCGTCTCGGCCGCCAACTCGGCGCGGTCGCCGATCCTCGTGCTCGCGAGCAACAAAACGCTCTTCGCGGAAGACACCGAGCAAGGCATCCAGGATCAGCAGCAGCAGCCGTTGACGGAGGGGATCAAGAAATACGGGAAGCGGCTCATCACGCCGTCGCGGACCTGGGAGTACGCAGGGTATGCGTTCCGTCAACTGAGGAGCGGCGTGCCAAAGCCTGTTCACATCGACTTCCCTGCCGAGATTGCGCGCGCGCGGTTCGCCGACGCGACAGAGCTCGAATACTTCTACGACAAGACCAAGTATCGGACCGACACAAAGCCGCACCCCGACCCGCGGGCGATTGACGCGGCCGTCCAGCTGTTGCGAAACGCCGAGCGCCCGATCATCGTGTCGAGCAACGGCGTCTTCTACAACAAGGCGTGGGACGCGCTCCGCCGTCTCGCCGAGCGGACGCAGATCCCGGTGGTGGAGTCGGGTGCGATGAAGGGCCAGTTCCCGGCCGACCACGCGCTGTCGGCCGATGCGGCGCCGATGGCGCTGATGAGTGCGGACGTCGTCCTCTTGGTGGGGCAATACTGCATGCCGACGCTCGGCGAGTTCGCGTTCGGGCCGGATGCGCGGTATATCCGGATCGATCCCGGCGCCGAGGACATCGGGCGCAACCTGCCGGTCGACGTCGGCATCGTGAGCGACGAGCGGGCAGGTCTCGAGGCGCTCGCCGACGCGATGCCGCGCCAGCGTCACGACGCCTGGGTTGCCGAGGTCGCGGCGGCCCGGCAGGCGTTCGACGACGAGAACGAGGCTTACTACCAGACTGGCGTCGGCTACACCGACGCGGTGCACCCGGCGGTCATCGCGCGCGAGCTGGCCGCCTTTCTCCACGACGGCGGGATACCGAAAGACCGGACGACGATCCTGCAGGGCGGGTACGGCATCGCCCGGTACACGCGGCGCTATCTCCGCGCGTATCGCCCGGGCCAGATCGTCAACGGCGCATATCAATACGGCGCCATCGGGCCGGATGTCGGGTATCTGGTCGGCGTGGCCGCGGCGGTCCGACACGGCGCCGGCGCGCAAGCCGACTTCCAGGGCCACCCCGTCATCGGCATCACGGGCGATGCCGGCTTCGGCTACACCGCGATGGAGTTGGAGACGCTCTCGAAGTATCGCTTTCCAGCCGTCCTGGTGGTCTACAACAACAACGCGTGGGGCACCTGGTCGGGCCAGCGGAATAACACGGTCGGTCTGCCGGTGCACCTCTTCCAGGAGAACCTGCGCTACGACAAGCTGGGCGAAGCGCTCGGCACCCACGGCGAATACGTGACCGCGCCGGCCGAGATGCGGCCGGCGCTCGAGCGCGCGTATCAGCTGGCGCTCGATGAGAGCCGACCGACCATCATCAACGTCCAGGCCAAGAAGGAGTTCTGGCTTCGGGATCAGTATCCGCCGGGATTCCTCGGTAAGGTCGAGCCGGGCGTGATGTCGTATTACCACTAGCGCTGACGTGGGCGGTCGTCACGCCTCAGCGCCGCGCACGCGGACACCGTCCGAGGATGGGCTGGCGGCGGTCCGGGAGCAGTTGCGCGCCTATGCCGATCGCGGGGTGTTCCGCGGCCTCGCCGAACGCCCTGCTCGCGCCGGGCGCCATCAGTTTGAGTTCCAGTGGCTCGCGCGCTGGCCGTTCATCCTGCGCTACGCCCCGTCGACCGGTGCGATCACGTTTCACAACCTGCTGCCCGACGTGCCGGCCCGCTCCCCGCTGTACGCGGAGCTGAAGCGGTTCATCGACGGGCGCACGGCGCGCGACCTGCCGGCGCATCGTCGGGTTGATCCCCGTCGGGCGACGGTGGGGTGCTCGACCAGGCGCGGTACGATGTCGTTGGAAGTCGTCGCACGGACGCGTCATCACGGCTACGCGGTCAATCGGGCCGTGAACCTGGTGCACGAGGTGTTCGTGTTCTTGCAGACCTATCAACCGGAGTACATGTGGCAGCACTTCGACGCGCCGCAGGATTAGCACTCGCGCTGGGCATCGCGGGTGCGCTGGTCGGGGCGGGACCGGGACTTCTTGCGCAGGACCACCCCGCGGAGCCGCACCGGCACGCAGAGGCGCAGGCGATCGAGAACCCCGTCGAGTCGACCCGGGAGTCGATCGCGGCCGGACGCCAGCGTTACGCCTTCACGTGCCGGCAATGCCACGGCAACACGGGCAAGGGTGACGGTGACATGTCGCACGCCGGCGGCGTGCCGTCGGATTTCACGGACGAGGTGTGGCAGCACGGCGAGAGCGACGGCGAGATCTTCACCGTCATCAAGGAGGGCGTGACCGCCGACATGCAGGGCTACGCGAATCGACTGTCGGACGGTGATATCTGGAACCTCGTCAACTATCTCCGGAGCCTCGGTCCCTAAGAAAGTAGCGCCCGCGGCGAGATCGGGGGCGCAGCCCACGTCCAATTGTGCTCACCACGATGGACGGCACGCCGGCGCAGCCGCTGGGGTTGGCGGCGTACCCCGGACAGCCGTGCACGTGCGTGCGGGTTGCGCATGACGCCGGTGTCAACCTCTTCTTCTTCTACGGCCCGTCTCACCTGAAGGCGTTCGCCGATCTCGCGCTGCTCCTGCGCGGCTCACGCGGTCGCGTCATCGTCGCGACCGGCAGTGGGTCGCGTTCGACGCGGGGACTCGAGCGCGCGCGACGAGCGCTCTGTAGGCAACTCGGCACGGACATGATCGATGTCTTCGTCGCGGAGTATGTGTCACACGCCGACGATCCGGCGGCCGTCTTCGGCGCGGGCGGCGTGCTCGACGTACTGCGCGGGTGGCGAGACGCCGGCTTGATCCGGTACGTCGGGGCGTCGACGCACGACGCGGAGCTCGGACTCCGGTTCGTCCGCGACGGGCGCGTCGACGTGCTCATGCTTCGATTCAACATGGCGCACCGGCGTGTCGGGAACGCGGTGTTTCCAGCGGCGCACCGCGCACGGCTCCCCGTCGTGGCCTATACGGCGACGCGGTGGGGGACCTTGCTCGACGGTCACCCCGCGTGGCACGCACCCGTCCCGACGGCGACCGAGTGCTACCGCTATTGCTTGGCGCAGCCGGCGGTCGAGATCGTGCTGACCGCGCCGACGAGTCTCGCGCATGTCACGGCCAACGTCGAGGTGTTGCGCGGTCGCGTCCCTGCGGCGAGGAAGCGTGCGCAATGGGAGGCGTACGGCGATCTCGTCCATGGCGACGGCGCCGGCAGGTTCGAGACGATGTGGCCGTGAGTGGGCACGCCGGGCCCGGCCGCCGTCGAGCGTGCAGACCGTGCGCGCCGCAGCGCCGCGACGCCGCCTCTCGCAGCGACCACGTGTGGTAGCATCCACGCCGCACGCACCCCTTCGGTCCCATGTCAGACGCCGTTAGCTACCGGATCATGGAGCCAGATGACGTGGCGGGCGTGTCCGCGCTCATCCTCGCGTCGTTCGACGAGTTCATCCGGCCCGAATATACCCAGCTCGGGATCGACGAGTTCCGAAGGTTCGTCGAGCCAGCCGCGATCGTCCTGCGCACCGAGGCCGATCACTTCGTGCTCGTCGCCGTGGCCGGTGACGCGCCCGTGGGCATGATCGAGATACGTCAGCATAACCACGTGGCGCTGCTCTTCGTCGACAAGCGATACCAGCACCACGGCGTCGGGACAGGGCTGCTCGACCGGGCGATGGCCGAGGCACGCACCCACAATGCCGACCTCGCGCGGGTGACCGTCAATTCCTCCCGTTACGGTGTGCCCGCCTACGAGAAACTGGGGTTTCGCCAGACCGGTCCGGAACGCGAGGTCAAGGGCATTCGCTTCATCCCCATGGCCAAGCAGCTGGACGACTGACGATCCGCGGGCTGCTAGGGAAGCATTGCCCGCGCGTCGGGCTCCGCGAGTGTGGCGACCGCCGCCGTCGTCACCGCGTCGCCCCGTGGACCGCGTGAACCGTTCTGGTCGCTACTGTCCCGCGCGACCGCTTGCACACCGACCCCGTGCAGGAATACGAGCTGGCTCCCATGTGCGACCGTCTCGACGAGGGTGCCGATGCCGAGCAGCGCGAGGAGGAACGTACCGACCAGGACCGGGAGCGTCGGGGACAGGATGTACGAGATGGCCAGCCGTACTGAGGCGAAGAAGGCGAAGAGCCAGGTCGTGCGAAAGGCCCAATCCGCGTGCGCGTCGACCAGGAGCGCGATATCCGCGGGCAGTGCCATCGCCTTGGCCGCGCTGTCCCCGGTGAAGTAGGCGATCATCGCCGTCGCGGCGCCGCCGATATAGAGCCACGTGGCGGTGTGGCGGACTCGCGGACGTCCGCGCCGGAACAGGCTCGCGAGGTCCACCGCGGCTGCCGCGGCCAACAGCGCGATCGGCAGATGCACGACGAGCGGATGGAGGTTGGGGGCCCACGCAGGAGTGAGCGACATGACTCTCGTGTTCTCTCGCGCCGGACTCCTATAATAGCGGCCCCCCGGGACGCATGGCGGCTGACAAGACACCGACGCAGGGCTGGCACGGCTGGGACGCGTACGCGCCGTTCTACGACTGGGAGAACGCGCGCACGCTCGGCCGGCGCGACGTCGGGTTCTGGGTGGATCTGGCGCGGCGGGCCGATGGCCCGGTGCTGGAGCTGGGTTGTGGCACGGGCCGGCTCTCGCTGCCGGTCGCGCGCGTCGTTCCCCGATTTGTCGGCATCGATCGCTCGGCGCCCATGCTCGACCGGCTACGCGTACGCCTTCGCCGCGCGCGACTCGGAGGCCGCGCGATGGCCGTACGCGGCGACATCCGGGCGTTGCCCTTTCGAAAGCGGTGCCGCTTTCGCCTCGTGATGGCGCCCTATGGGATGCTCCAGTCGCTGGTGCGCGACGCCGATCTCGCGGCCACGCTCCGTGCGGCGGCGGCGGTGTTGCTCCGAGGCGCGCTGCTCGGGGTCGACCTGGTGCCGGATCTGCCGCGGTGGGACGAATACCGGCGGCATGTGAGCTTGCGGGGTCGAATGGGCGGCCGACACGTCACGCTGGTCGAATCGGTCCGGCAGGACCGCGACCGCGGGCTGACCATCTTCGACCAAGAGTTCGTCGAGCGGCGTGACGGCCGGCGTGGGGTGCATCGGTTCTCGCTCGTGTTTCGCACGCTGGCCGTGCCGCAGATGGCGCGACGCCTCGAGCGCGCCGGCTTTCGCATCGATGCCGTGCTGGGTGACTACCGCGGGCGGGCGTGGTCGGCCGACGCCGCCGTCTGGGTGATCCTGGCGCGGAAACGGTGAGCAGGCGAGTCAATGATGCGTGACGGCGACCTCCTCGTGGAGATCACAGCGCGCGGCGTGACGGTCGCGCCGCGGGGCGAGATTAGCAGGGCACGCGGGACGTTCGCCCGCCGGCACGGGGTGCGGCTGCCGGGGCTCGTCGCTCCCGCGCTCGCGGCTCATTTCAGGGATGCGATTGCGTGCGCGCCGTTCGTCGAGCGCGTCGACGCCGAGATTGACCCGCCGGTGCACGCCTTGGGGCTCGCGGATGACGCCTTGCACGACGAGCTGATCTTCCTGCTCAACGACCAGAGCTTCTTCGACGTCGTCGAGCGCCTCGCCGGTCGGGGCCGCTCGCGCGGCGTGCGGCCCCGCGTTGGTTTTGCGATAATGACTCCCGCACTACCCCAAGCCTGGAGCAGGTCTCATGTCAGGTCATTCCAAGTGGGCATCCATCAAGCACAAGAAGGGGGCGGTGGACGCGAAGCGCGGCCGCCTCTTCACGCGGATCATCAAGGAGCTGACGGTCGCCGCCCGTGATGGCGGCGGCGATGCGGACACGAACCCCCGGCTGCGCACGGTGATTGGCGACGCGAAGGCCGCGAACATGCCGGCGGAGAACATCAAGCGCGCCATCCGCCGCGGTACCGGTGAGGAGCCTGGCGTCTCGTACGAAGAGGTGACCTACGAGGCCTACGGCCCGGGTGGCGCGGCGCTGTTGATTCAGTGCTTGACCGACAACACGAACCGCGCGGTGGGTGAAATCCGGCATCTGCTCTCGAAGCACGCCGGTCACCTGGGCACGACGAATTCGGTCGCGTGGATGTTCCACAAACAGGGGCATCTCGTCATCGAGCAGGGCCAGGCCAACGAAGAGACGCTGATGAGCGCGGCGATCGACGCCGGCGCCGACGACTTCCGCGAGGACGGCGATTGCTGGGAGATCGTGAGCGCCCCCGACGTGTTCAACACGGTACGCGAAGCCGTGGCCGCGACCGGCGTGACTCCGATTTCCGCGCAGATCGCCATGCTGCCGGCGACGCTCGTCAGGCTCGAGGGGCGCCCGGCCCAACAGATGATCAAGCTGATGGACGTGCTCGAAGACCACGACGACGTGCAGCACGTCTGGTCGAATTTCGACATCGACGCGAAGGAGATCGAGGCCTCGCTGGCGTGAAAATCTTCGGCGTCGACCCCGGCTCCGCCCGCACCGGATACGGGTGCATCGAATCCGACGGCAGCCGGCATCGGGTGCTGGCGTGCGGGGCGCTCGCGCCGCCCGCGCGCGCGCCCTTTCCGGAGAAGCTGCTCGCGATTCACGACGGCCTCGCCGAGCTTCTCGCGCGGCACGCTCCCGACACCGTCGCGATCGAAGATCTGTTTCACGCGCGGAACGCCCGCAGCGCGCTCAAACTCGGTCACGTCCGCGGGGTCGTGATGCTGGCGGCGTCCGAGGCAGGACTGCCCGTGGCCGAATACGCGCCGACGGAGGTCAAGCGCGCCGTCGTCGGCTATGGACGCGCCGAAAAGCATCAGGTCCAGCGGATGGTCATGCTGCTGCTCGGCCTGCGCGAGGCGCCGACGCCGCTCGATGTCTCGGACGCGCTCGCCGTGGCGGTGTGTCATGCGCACGCCGTCGGCCCGACGTCGGATCGCGCCGCGGGCGGTGAAGACCGGCAGGCGCGGGGAAGCTGGCGCCGCTACCGGCCGCGGATCAACAGCTGATCGGTCGCCACCATGATCGCCAATCTGCGCGGTCGACTCGTGAGCAAACTGCCGAGTCGGCTGGTCATCGATGTCAACGGCGTCGGCTATGACGTCCATGTTCCGGTGTCGACCTTCTACAGCGTCGGCGACGTGGACGCGGAGGTGTCGCTGCGCATCCACACGCACGTCCGCGAGGACACGCTGTCGCTCTTCGGGTTCGCGACCAAGCTGGAGCTCGATCTCTTCGAGCGGTTGATCGCGATAAGCGGCGTCGGCCCGCGCCTGGCCCTGTCGGTCCTGTCCGGGATCGAGCCGCCGGATCTCGTGCGGGCGATTGGCAACGGCGACGTGGCGCGGCTGACCGCGATACCCGGCGTCGGCAAGAAAACAGCCGAACGCATCGGGCTCGAGTTGCGGGACAAGCTCCCGGTCGCCGTCGGGGTCGATGAGCCCAAAGCGGACGCCGCGCCGGCGGATGGGGATCTGCGGGCCGACGTGCTCTCCGCGCTGTTCAATCTGGGGTATCATCGCCCGCTCGCCGAGCGGGCGGCCGCTGCGGCCCTCGAAGGCGGCGACGGGTCCTTCGAGCAGACGTTGCGCCAGGCGCTCCGCGAGCTTGCGCGGTCATGACCACCGAGCGCATCCTCAGCCCCGCCCAAGGCGACGCAGACGTCCAATACGAAGTCGGTCTCCGGCCACGCACCCTCGACGACTATGTCGGCCAGGACCGGGTCCGCGAGAACCTCACCGTGGCCATCACGGCGACGCGCCAGCGGAGTGAGGCGCTGGACCACGTGCTGCTCTACGGTCCCCCCGGGCTCGGCAAGACGACGCTTGCCTACGTGATCGGCACCGAGCTGGGGGTGCAGGTGCGGGCCACCGCCGGTCCGGTCCTCGAGAAGCCGGGCGACCTCGCGGCGATCCTGACCAACCTCAAGGAGCGCGAGGTCCTCTTCATCGACGAGATTCACCGCATGAGCCCGGCCATCGAGGAGATCCTCTATCCGGCGATGGAGGATTACGAGCTCGACATCATGATCGGCCAGGGACCCAGCGCACGGTCCGTCAAGGTGCCGTTGCAGCATTTCACCCTGATCGGGGCCACGACACGCGCGGGACTCCTCACCGCGCCGCTCAGAGCCCGCTTCGGCATCGTGCACCGGCTCGATTTCTACACCGAGCGCGACCTCGTGGAGATCGTCGGCCGGTCGGCCCGCATTCTTGGTGTGCCGATCGACGACGACGCGACCGCCGAGATCGCCCGCCGCTCGCGGGGGACACCGCGCGTCGCCAACCGCCTGCTGCGGCGCGTGCGCGACTATGCGCAGGTGCGCGCGGATGGCGCCATCACGCTCGACGTGGCCATCCGGGCGCTCGAGATGCTCGAGGTGGACGACAACGGGTTCGACGAAGCGGAC
Organism: Vicinamibacterales bacterium; assembly: GCA_965197395.1. Classification (GTDB taxonomy): domain Bacteria; phylum Acidobacteriota; class Vicinamibacteria; order Vicinamibacterales; family UBA8438; genus CAZYFH01. The sequence continues at coordinate 1,750,309 of OZ240205.1, forward strand.
CGGCGGCTGCTGCGTACGATCATCGACAAGTTCGGAGGCGGCCCCGTCGGGCTCAACAGCATTGCCGCGGCAATCAGCGAAGAGAAAGAAGCCATCGAAGACATCTACGAGCCGTTCCTGATCCAGATTGGATTCCTCGACCGGACGCCGCGTGGCCGGGTTGCCACGGCGCGTGCGTACGACTACTTCGGGTTGACGGCGCCGGCACGCAACCCACGGCTGATATGAGACCGGGCGCGAGCGGCGCGGAAAGGACGACGGCGTGACGCAACGGCAAGGTGGGCGGCTTGCGGGCGGGCAGACCGCACGTCGGGTCAAGATTGCGTCGCTGGCCACGCACGTCCCGCCCCGGGTCCTGACCAACGCCGATCTCGAGAAGCTGATCGATACGACCGACGCTTGGATTCTCAAGCGGACAGGCATTCGCGAGCGTCACGTCGTCGACGAGGGGGTCGCCTCGTCCGACCTCGGCGCCGAGGCGGCGCGTCGCGCGATCAGCGAGGCCGGTCTGACGCCCGCCGACATCGGGTTCATCGTCGTGGCGACGACGACACCCGACATGTTCTTTCCGAGTACCGCTTGCCTCGTGCAAACCAAGATCGGCGCGTCGAACGCGTGGGGGTTCGATCTCGGCGCGGCGTGTTCCGGGTTCACCTACGCCTTGACGACCGGCGTGCAGATGGTGGGCACGGGGGCGCACGAACACGCCCTGGTCATCGGCGCGGACGTGATGTCGTCCATCATCGACTACGAGGACCGTGCGACATGCGTGATCTTCGGCGATGGCGCCGGCGCGGCCGTCGTCTCGCCAGCCGGCGATGACGGCCTGGGTGTGCTCGACTTCGCCCACGAGCTCGATGGCAGCGGCGGCCCCGCGCTGTGCATGCCTGCGGGCGGGAGTCTCCGCCCTGCGAGCCACGAAACGATCGACAAGCGCCTCCACTACGTACATCAGGACGGACCCGCGGTCTTCAAGTTCGCGGTGCGCAAGACCGCCGAAATCTGTCGCCAGGTGCTCGAGCAGAACGAGCTCGATGCTGCTGACATCGACCTGTTCGTCTCACATCAGGCGAACCGGCGCATCATCCAGAGCGCCGCCCAGCACCTGGGTCTCGACCGCGACAAGATCGTGATCAACATCGAGCGTTTCGGGAACACCACCGCGGCCACCATTCCGCTCGCGCTGGCGGACGCGCGTGCGGACGGTCGGCTCGCCAAGGGGTCTCGCGTACTGCTGACGTCGGTGGGTGCCGGGTTCACGGTCGGCGCCGTGCTGCTGCGCTGGGCATATTAGCGGGCACTACGCATTAGCGGTTATCGCGACGTGCGGGGTTCGAGCTGTCACAGGCCACGAGTTCCATGCGTCTCTCCGATTTCGACTACGCCCTACCCGACGATCGCATCGCGCAGGAGCCCGCGCGCCAGCGCGACGAGGCGAGGCTAATGCGGCTCGACCGCCGCACCGGTGCCCGCGCGCATCATCGAGTCGCGGACCTCCCAGGTCTCCTGGCCCCCGGCGACCTCGTCGTGGCCAACGACACGCGGGTGTTTCCGGCCCGTCTGCTGGGGCGTCGTGACCCGAGCGGGGGCGCGGTCGAGTGTCTCTTGCTCGCGCCACTCGGCGCGGACCGTTGGGACGCGCTGGTCCATCCCGGTCAGAAGCTCAAACCAGGCGCGCGCGCCGTCTTCGACCGTGCGGGACACCGGATACTGCTGGAAGTGCTCGAACGCCACTTTCACGGCCGACGCACGGTGCGGCTGACGGTCGAGAGCGGCCACGACCTTGCGGAAGCCATTGATGCCGTCGGGCACGTGCCGCTCCCGCCGTACATCAAGCGTGCGGCACGGCCCGACGACCAGGATCGCTATCAGACCATCTTTGCAACGGTGCGCGGATCGGTCGCCGCACCGACCGCGGGTTTGCACTTCACACCGCGTCTCCTCCGTCAGTTGACAGCGCGCGGTATCGATCACCACACGCTCACCCTGCACGTCGGATACGGCACGTTCGCGCCCGTCCGAGCCGACGATGTCACCGCGCACAAGGTGGCCCCAGAGCGCTACGCGTTCTCGGCCGAGACGGCCGACGCGATCAATCGCGCGCGCGAGGCCGGGCGGCGCATCGTCGCCGTTGGCACGACGGTGACGCGTGCGCTCGAAACCGTCGCTCGCACGGGGGGCCGCCGGCTGCGTCCGGGGGCTGGGGAAACCGACCTTGCGATCTATCCGGGTTTCGAGTTCCTGATTGTCGATGGCCTCTTGACCAACTTTCACCTCCCGCGGTCGTCACTCCTGCTGCTGGTCAGCGCATTCGCCGGGCGGGACCGGATCATGACGGCGTACGCGGAAGCGATTCGGGAACGGTATCGGTTCTACAGCTACGGCGATGCGATGCTCGTGGTGTAACCAATCCCTGTCATAATTGGTGACTCGATGCCGGTGTAGCTCAGCTGGTTAGAGCAAGCGGCTCATATCCGCTAGGTCCGGGGTTCAAGTCCCTGCACCGGCACCATCTTTCCTTCCAACGAGAGTCGGTGAGGTCCAACAACCCACTAGAACCATTGAGCACGGGCGCGAGCGACGTCGAGCGCCACAGCCAGTCCCGCCTGGCCGACCTACTGGCGCGCCGCGATCCCTTCCGCGACCTCGGGCTGAATCCAGTCCGTGAGGATCCGGCGGTGCGCGATGCGCCACCGGCCGTCCACGCGTCGCAGCTGGTCCTCGTAGCGGCCCTGCCAGACGATCCGGACGTCCTCGCCGGTCCGTACCGCGGTGGCATAGGAGCGCATGGTCGCCTCGTCGCCGGTACCCTCGATGACGAAGGTGGTCGGGATGTGCCGTGACTGGGGACCTGACGGATCGCGGTCGCGCGACCCCATCGAGTGCAGCGCATCGCCGGTGTTCGTGATTCCCTGCGACACCAGTTCCATGACGCCATCCTCTGTGAACACGCCCTCCCAGGCGTCGGCGTCCCCCAGGTCGATCCCGTGACTGTAGCGGCCGGCGAGATTCAGGATTTCAGCGCGATCGTCCGCGGTCAACCCCACGGGCGGCGCGTCGGTCGCCGGCGCACTGTTCTCTGCAGCGCTGCCCGCGCACGCCGCCGTCAGGGTCACGAGCATCAACAAGGCCAGAAGCTTCGTCGTCATGGTGTGCTCCCCTTTCACTACTCTGCCGCTATGGATACGCCGACTGTGATTATGGCACCGAAGGGCGTTGTTGCGTGAATCGCACCTGGCACGGAACGCTCCCACTGCGGGGTGGCGGACCTCACCTTCGTGGCGACCTGGGAAGAGCCCGACGTCTACGAGGGGCGACGGCCCGCGATTCTGGCTCGACGGGAACAGATCAAACGGAGGACACTGGCACGACGGAAACGAGAGAATCTACACGGACACCGAACGCGTAACCGGCGAGAAGTCTCTTTTACATCTCAGGCCCAACTGTCCAGATTGGTTTGACGACGTACACCAAGCTGGAAACGACGGTTATCGGCGAACGTCGGGGTGATAGTGCCGGACCGCTACACTGACGGCTGACCCGCCTGTGTCCGACACCGGGGGCTCAATTCTCGTGACTTGCCCGACTGCTGTGAGCGCCGCACTCCGTACACCCGAACTTGGCAGTTCGAGGCGGAGGCTGACATCCGTCCCCTCGGCGATCGGACCGACTGGCTCATCCGTCACGATGCGGATGCCCGTACGACTGACGTTCGTGGTCACGCCAGCGATGGATTCCGTCTTGTCCGCCAGGTGGGCGCGTACAGGCAACTCGAGCTGATAGCGCAGGTCACGAGTGGGGCCCGTCGCAAGCTCCCACTGAGGCATCACACGAGCAGTGATGGCCGGATACCCGAGGAGGAACGCAAAACCGTCCGTCGGCCGAGGCGGTGGATGCTCCAGGGCCTTCGTGACCGTCTCAAGGAACGCCTTCTTGGTGAAAGGCTTCTTCAGGAAGAATCGCCCGCTCTGCCTCAGACCCTCGCTGACGTGCGGGTTGTCCTCATGACGTCCGGAGATATACAGCACGCGCAGATTGGGGCGACGCTCAACGGCCAACGCCGCCAGCTCGAAGCCACCCGGGCTTGGCATCGCGACATCGGTGACAAGCAAGTCAATATCGTCTGGGTAATCTCCGATGGGTTCCTCTCAGGGATCGGTGCAGCTTTGGCCGGTTCCATGGCTAATAAGTCAAGCATTGTCATCGACTTACGTGGCTGGAGAACACCGTCTGTATCTGGAGAGGAACTGCAGGCTCTCGGAAAGTCCGGCCCACGGTACACGGCGGAAATCGCGAGGGGCCTGCCAGTGCCAAGGGGCTGAACAGTCAGCGAGGGTTCGGCCCAGCGGTAAAACGTCGGCGAAAGTCCAGGCCGCGTTCCACGAGTGTTCATGGTTCGTCGCCCTGTAAATGCCAGCGCCTCAGCACCTTGAGGTGGGACCGGCTGCCGTCGAGCAGGCCCCCCACCAAAAGCGGGGCCCGCGCAGGCGGCCGTCGACTGAGCGATAGACGACTTCACCGCTGATTCGCGGGCACGAACACATCCGCAGCCTCTTTCCACGGCGTGGCTGACCTGCTGGGGGCTGAATCGTGCACACATTTGTGTGAGGAACCCTCCGATGATCCGCAGAGCGTCCTCACCATCCTGCCCGAGGAGAGTGATGACCTCACTGCGGTTTTCGAGAAACCTCCGAATCAGTTGCTTAAGGTTCTCATCGTCCTCGGCCACAAGGATCGTCTTCGTGTTCGCACCTTCGGTCATTGGCACCGCCTCTCAGTTGCCGCCGCTAGGGGGCTAGTTGCCGTGGGAGACCCCCCGGCTTTGCCGGGGCGGCCAGCAGCGTTTGACGTATCCGGGAGTCGCGTGAGGAAACTCCTTCCCGTGAGCCGCACAAGCATCACGAGAAGGAGTCCTCATGACGACGTACCGAAGTCTCAATCATACGAAATGGCACTGCCAGTATCACGTAGTGTTCATTCCGAAGTACCGGAAGAAAGCGATGTATGGAGGCGTCCGGCAGCAGCTGGGCGAGGTGCTGCGGCAGCTGGCGCGGCACCGCGAGAGCCAGGTGGAGGAGGGGCATCTGCTGCCCGACCACGTCCACATGTTGGTGTCGATCCCCCCGAAGTACTCGGTGGCGCAGGTGATCGGGTATCTCAAGGGGAAGAGCGCGATCCACATCGCTCGGGAGTTTGCGGGGCGGTCCCGGAACTTCGTGGGGCAGCACTTCTGGGCGCGCGGGTATTTTGTCTCGACGGTGGGCCGTGATGAACGGATCATCCGGGACTATATCCAGCAGCAGGAGCGAGAGGATCGGCGGCTGGATCAGTTGCCGTTGGACTAGAGCCGCCACCGTCAGGTGGCTCAAGTGACCGCGCAGCGGTCACGTCAGCCGCTTTGAGCGGCTCACAACTAAAGCCCCCGGCTTTGCCGGGGGATACTTACTGTCCTGTCCCAGAAATAGGTGAAATAAAAGGGATAGCCTCGGCGTATTGCTCTACAAGGAGGTGAGCATGCGCACAGGACGTCCCAGGACTCGGTTGATGCTGACCGGTGACGAACGGCAACGACTCGATTCGCTGGCGCACCGGTCGCGCAGCGCCCCGCACGTGGCGCGCCGCGCGCGGATCATCCTCGCGTGTGCGCAGGGTCGCGAGACCACCGCCATCGCGCGACGCTTGCACGTATCGGCGACCACGGTCTGTAAGTGGAGAACGCGGTTTCTGCACGACCGCCTGGACGGCCTCTTCGACGAGCCGCGGCCCGGGGCGCCGCGCCGGATTGCCGACGACCACGTCGAGCAGGTCGTCATTCGCACGCTGGAAACGACGCCCCGCGGCGCGACCCACTGGAGTGTCCGCGAGATGGCGAAGGCGAGTGGGCTGAGCCGGATGACAGTGAGCCGTATCTGGCACGCGTTCGGGTTGCAGCCGCATCGCAGCGAGACGTTTACGTTGTCCAACGACCCGCTGCTGGTCGAAAAAGTCCGGGACATCGTCGGCCTGTACCTGAATCCGCCCGACCACGCGGTGGTGTTGTGTGTCGATGAAAAGGCGCAAATTCAGGCGCTCGATCGGACGCAACCGCTGCTGCCGATGCGACCGGGGCAGGCGGAACGGCGTACGCATGACTACAAGCGGCACGGCACCACGTCGTTGTTCGCCGCGCTCGACCTGAAAACGAGCCAGGTGATCAGCCAGTTTCACCGGCGGCATCGGTCCGTGGAATTCCGCAGGTTTCTTGATGCCATCGACGCGGCCGTGCCGCCGGAGCTGGACGTGCACCTCGTGCTCAACAACTACGCGACGCACAAGACGGCGCTCATCTGGCGCTGGCTTGCGAAGCGGCCCCGCTACTACGTCCATTTCACCCCGACCTATGGGTCCTGGCTCAATCTCGTCGAGCGCTGGTTCGCTGAGCTGACTAACAAGCAGCTGCGCCGTGGCGCGCACCGCACCGTCTCACAACTGGAAGCGGCCATTCAGGAATTCATCGACGCGCACCACCTGAATCCCAAGCCCTTTGTCTGGACCAAGACAGCTGATGACATTCTGGCGAGCATCGCTCGCTTCGCACAACGCACCGTGGCCCAGGCTCAGGCCGCGCAACTTATTTCGCGAACCACTGGGACAGGACACTAGGTCCGACGACGCGAGCACAGCCACATAGGCGTCGAAAACACGTCTGAATTCTAGTCCACGACATCGTCAGTTGCCGTTGTCGGGCGCTGTCAACTTGGCGCAGTAGACGCATGTCTCGCCTGTAGCCACCGAGCACCAGTCACGTGGTCAAGAGGCGCACGTCACCTGTTCCCACTCGACGAAGGCCCGTGTTCGCAGCAAACGGTGATGCGTCGCCCGCAGCAGATGCCGGCCCACCCGGAAGAGATTCTGCACCACGCCGTGGACGGACGCGAAGCGTTGCAGATGGACGGCCGACTTGAAGCGTCGCATCTGGCGCTCGCGCTGGCGCGTCGCCTGATGGGACACCTCCGCGCGGTTGTTCGCATACTGATCCGTGCAGTGGACGACCGACGGCATCACCGTCCGGTGCGCGGCCGGGTAACTGCGGAGCTTGTCGGTGATCAGCCGGCGGGGTACGCGGCCTTGGCGTTTCAACAACTTCCTGAAAAACCGCACGGCGGCACGCCGATTCCGTCGCGGTTGCACCAGGATGTCGAGGACGTCGCCGTCCTCGTCGACCGCCCGCCACAAGTACTGCTGGCGACCATTCAGGGTGACGAACAGCTCATCGAGATGCCACGTGTCTCCGAGGCGTCCGCGCCGGTGCCGGAGCCGGCGGGCATACGCGCGGCCGAACGTGCGACACCACCGTCGGATCGTCTCATAGGTGACCGTAACGCCCCGCTGTGCCAGGAGGTCCTCGACATCACGGAAACTGAGGCTGAAGCGAAAGTACATCCAGACGGCGTGGGCAATGATGTCGGGCGGGAAGCGATAGCCGTGGTAGCTCGGTGCCGGGCTCGTCATCCCGGTACTCTGCCAGCCGTGGCCTGAAGTTGACAATGCCGTCGGCCGGCATCTGCTGCAAGCCGTGCACCATCGCCTCCTCCGCACGCGCGCATTCGCTGAATGGGACGTGGTGACGTGTGCCTACTGAACGGACGGTGGTTCGGCTTCACCAGGGGAGCCTCGGGCCGCGTTCGTCAAGTTGACAATAGGAGCCCGTGGTGAAAGTCCGCGTCGAACGAAGCGAACGGGTTGACCGGTCAGAAGCGGAACTGGCGAGTGAACTTGACGACGAAGGCGCGGTTCTCGAGGATCGGGAACCCTCGGCTCAGCTCCGTGTCTCGCTGATCGTTGTAGACCAGGAACAACTCGCTCCCCGGCTGGTACTCCCAGCGTAGGCGGACGTTCGTGCTCATCACGTTCTGGGTCGAGTTGTATTGGAGGAGGCCGCTGGCGAACATCCGCGGCGTGAACGTATACGTGACGCGCGCTGTCGCCAGCGACGTCGTGAACTCCCCTTGCGGTACGTCGATGACGTTGAACGACAGGCTCGGCTCGAGCGAGAACTGTCGTGTGATCTCGACCCGCCCGCGGGAATAGCCGACTGCTCTAATGGTGCCGCCGAAGAACTCTCCTCCCTGGTACGAGAACGTGCCGGACACGCGCCGCTGCGGTCCCATCGAGTAGGTGACCAGGTAGTCGTAGAAGCGATAGCCGCCGACCGGGATGATCACCCCTGGGGCGATGGGGAAGCGCTCGGAGAGCAGCTCGTAGTTCTCCTGGATGTCGGCCGAGAACCGGTCGCTGTTCTCCAAGTCGGTCTGGAAGCGCCCCTGGACAAGCTGGGTCTCGACCTGTCCCGCCCCGTTCAGGATGTAGTCGAGGCTGGCCCCCCAGCGGAACTGGCGGACCGCCGCGATGCTCGCGGGGCGGGGACTGTACTGAGCCAACGCGAACGTCCGTCGGAAGTCTGTCCGGCGCAGGAACCCGACCTCCGGGTTGAAGTTGTCCCCCACGAGGAGATGGTCGACCAGGACGGCGTACCGGTCGCCCTCGTACGAGAAGGCCGCTTGGTAGCTCTGATCGTCGCCTGAACGACCCGGGGTCTCGGTGCGCGCCCAGTAGCCGTAGGCGTTGAGGTCGTCGTAGAACGAGAAGGCCCCGTCGATCCCGTAGGCCTGATTCGACCCGTTCCCTCCGACGGAGACCGACCGGTTGGTGAAGATCGCACCCACCCGACTGCGGCGCAGGACATCGCGCTTCACCCGGATCGCCGTGAAGTTGGTCGAGGGGGTGTCGCCGATCGGCGCGTCGTCAGTCTGGATGCTGAGGGCCCCCACGGCGAAATCGCCCACCTTGCCGGTCAACCGCCCGCCGCCCAGGATCGGGACGGTCTGCCCCATCTCCAGTCCGATCCGGCGGCTGAAGAACACCGTGGGGGTGTTCCCGTTGCCGAAGACGCCAGGCGAGCTGAAGAGCAGACTCCGGCTCGACGCCCCGAGTCCGCCGAACCCGGGGATGCGTGCGAAATCGAAGATGCCTTGACTCTCCAGAAAGAAGTCCCGCTTCTCGGGGAAGAACAGGCTGAACCGTGTGAGGTTGATCTGCTGCTCGTCGACCTCGACCTGCGCGAAGTCGGTGTTGTAGGTGAAGTCGGCGGTCAGATTCTCGGCCACCCCGTACTTGACGTCGACGCCGAAGTCGCCATCGCCGTCGTTGTCGACCGGAGGCACCGCGAGACGGTCGGTGGCCAGCGAGCCGATCAGGAAAGGCTTCATCTCGAACGTGCGGTTGCCGCTCGGTACCTCGAGACCAGCCAGCGTGCCGGCCACCGACAAGCGGAACTGGCCGGGCCCGGCGGAGATGGGCACCGCGGTCAGGTAGGATTCCTCGACGTTCGATCGGATGTCGCGTCCCAACTGGACGCCCCACAGATGCGACGGTCCGGGCCGAAAGCGAAGCGACTTGAAGGGGATGGCCATCTCGACCGTCCAGCCTTCCTCGAAGCGGCCGGTACGGACGTCCCAGACCGGGTTCCAATCGAGGTTCTGGTCACCCTCATCGGTAATCTGATAGTCCTGGAAGCCCCCGATCGGATTGACCCGAAACGCGAAACCGTTCCGGCGGTCGTAGAAGGTGTCGAACACGACAATGAAGCCGTCGTTGGAGATGAGCTGGAAGGAGTCCCGCTGCATCTCGTTGGCGATCCATTGAGACTCCGGGACCGACTCCCAGAGGCGGGCCGCCACGTAGATCGATTCGTCGTCGTAGAAGATCCACGTACGTGTCCGTTCCGACGCCGGAGCGCCCTCGTCGGGCGACTGTTGGATGAAGTCGCCGAATGGCTCCACGTCGGCGTAGATCGGGTCATCCAGGACACCGTCCAGGGTCCAGGGGCTGTCGAGGCGGACGGCCCGAACGGTCGCGCCGCCGTTCTCATCGCGGGTAATAGTCGCCGGCGCGATGGGGGCGGGTGGCCCGTCGATCGGAGGCACGCCGGCTACCACCGGGACCTGGGACGCGCCGAGGGACGACGGCTCGACGGTCTGGGCGCGTGGGTCCGAGACGCCGGTGACCGCCGTGAGTAGGGCGGCCATCCGGATCGCGACGTTACGCGTCACTGCTCTGGACCGTCGTCAGCCAATGACGACAGCTTACAGCCGATAGCCCTTCTCTCGAGTTCGACGACACGTTCGGCTGGTGGTGGGCGTGGTTCTTTGGCGGCTGGCCGCGGGCCGCCCGCGGCTGGTCACTTATCGTCGCCTTCAGGGTCTCCCTTCCAGGGGGGGAGCTGACCTCAAGACCCGGATCTCGGATCGGGCCGAACGGCCGTCGCGCGCTGAGGAATCCCAAAGCGGGTCAACAGCGAATCCCGTGACTCCGCCGGCCCTCCCGCCTCGGTCCAAGCGGTCCGGGCAAGTAGCTCTTTGTGGAGGGTGTCACTGCGCAGGCTCGCCATCGCTAACTTGCAAAACGAGCTATCAGCGTCTTCTTGGGTGATAAATAGCCTAAATACAGATAGTTGTATGGCGAAGGTCGGATCCGATAACTGGGCGTTATGCAAACCAGCGGCATCCGCAGGTGACGTGCGGCGTCTACAGTTCCACCACGGCAACATGCGCAGCGACAACCGGCGAGGGGGGGAGGGGGGATCAGGGGGTGACCTGCGATGAAGGGTCCCCATCGTCATACACGCACACACAGCCCCGAACCCCAGCACGCGGGATCTGCGTCCGCCCACGCCCCGCCGTGCGACACCACCGCGCCGCGCCCCAGGGGAGGGGGGATCAGGGGTGACCTTCCACAGAGGGCTCCCAGCCATCACACGCACACCCCGGACGTCGCAGGCACATCGGCCCTAGGCGTCGGATTCATGGCTGAACTGTCTCGTACCGACCGGGGCGCTGGCGACGACAAATGCCGTCATGCGTGGGCGAAGACTGAGCGAGAGAGATCGGAGGATCGGCGCGGTCAGCCTGAGCGCGGCGTGCGAACGCGGAGCCGACACGGCTCGTCGAGCGGGGCGACGCACACCGCCAGGGGCACGCCCATCGTGCGGGCGAGCCGGTGCAGAATACCGGTTCAGAAGCCGACGTTCGGGTTTTTTCGGAGCATGCGCTCCTGGGTCGTATCAAAACGCCTGGCGGCGGCTGCATGGCCCGTCATCGCTGCTGTACACGGTGTCCGCTGGGCCCCGACGGGTGGGGCAAGGCTGGCGCGCGCGCCACGGCTCCCGCGCTATGATTCCCCCCTTCCCGCTTATGACACTGTCTCCGGGCACGACGCTCGGCCCGTATGCGATCCGCTCCCAGCTCGGCCAGGGCGGCATGGGCGTCGTCTACCTGGCCCAGGATCCGCGTCTCGAGCGGCAGGTGGCGATCAAAGTCCTGCCGCCTGACCTGACCCGCGACACCACGGCCAAGCACCGGTTCCTCCAGGAGGCGAAGGCCGCCTCGGCCCTCGACCACCCGAACATCTGCAACATCCACGAGATCAACGAGACCGACGACGGCCAGCTCTACCTCGTGATGGCCCACTACGAGGGAGAGACGCTCAAAGAGCGGATCGCACGCGGGCCGTTGCCGCTGGACGACGCCATCGACATCGCCACGCAGGTCGGCCAGGGACTCGCCAAAGCCCACGCCGCCGGGATCGTCCACCGTGACATCAAACCGGCGAACCTGATGCTGACGGCGGATGGCACCGCCGAAGTCCTCGACTTCGGCCTGGCCAAGCTGGCGGGGTCGGAGGGCGTCACGCAGGCCGGCACGACCGTGGGCACGGTCGCGTACATGTCGCCCGAGCAAGCGCGTGGCGAAGAGGTCGACCACCGCACCGACATCTGGTCGCTGGGCGTGGTGCTCTACGAGATGCTCGCGGGGCAGCAGCCGTTCCAGGGGGACAACCTGCTGGTGATCTCGAAGGCGATCCAGGAGACGCCGACGCCGACGTTGACCGGGGAGGCGGCGGCGCTGAACGGGGTCGTCGGCCGTGCGCTAGCGAAGAATGGAGCCGGGCGGTATCAAGCAGCCGCTGACTTCCTCGTCGACGTACGGGGCGCGGCGACACCTTCAGCTCCAGCGGCAAGTCAACCTGACGTGCCGTCCATCGCCGTGCTGCCGTTTCGGAACATGAGTGGCGACCCAGAGCAGGAGTATTTCTGTGAGGGACTGGCGGAAGAACTGATCGACGCCCTTGCTCGTCTGGATGGCCTGCGTGTGGCCGCTCGCACATCGGCGTTTCAGTTCGGGGGAAAGGCCACGATCTCGGTGAGATTGGGCAAAAGCTCAACGTCAAGACGGTGCTTGAGGGCAGCGTGCGCAAGTCATCAAACCGGCTCCGGGTGAACGCGCAGTTGATCAACATCGAAGACGGGTACCACCTCTGGTCCGCGCGGTACGACCGTGACATGGACGATGTCTTCGCGGTACAGGATGAGATCGCCCGCGAGGTGGTCGAGAAACTGAAGGTCAAGTTTTTCGGGTCTATCCGGGTTTGCCAAAGACGTTTAGCTGATGCAATGACTTGATTGCTGCATGTAAACACGGGCTTCATTCCCTCTGTTGATTGCCGTCGACAGGAAGGAGGAGAAGCCCGTGAGCAACCTGAAGTTGCTGCGCACGATCCTACGTCTCAAGAGTCTGAAGGTCACGCATGTTCGGTTCATGCATCGCGACACGGAGCTCCATCTGGCGGTCAAGCCGTACAAGAACGGCTGCCGCTGCCCGGCGTGTGGGCGGCGCGGCCGAATCGTGCACCAGACAAGCGAGCGACGGCGGTGGGAGGATGTGGCGGTCATGGGCCTGCGCATCGTGCTCTGGTATGCCCCGAAAGAGATCCAGTGCCCCACCCATGGGCGCGTGCAGGAGGAGATCCCCTGGGCGCCGGCCTATGCCCGCGTCACCTACCGCCTGGAGTGGCGCCTCTGCGCCCTGTGCCAGATCATGACGCAGCAGGCGGCGGCCGAGATCCTGCGGCTCCCGACCTCGACCCTGTCCAACCTGCTGCACCGAGTCATCACGCGGGTGCGCCACGGGCACAAAATCCGAGGCCTGACCACGCTCGGCGTCGACGAGATCTCCTACTGCAAGGGCCGCAAGTTCGCCACCCTCGTCTACGACCTGGACCGCGCGCGCGTCCTGTGGGTCGGCCCGGGCAAGGGCCGCGACACCATCGATCGCTTCTTCAACGACTGGCTGAGCCCGGGGCAGAAAACGCGGGTCGCCTGGGCCAGTTGCGACATGAGCCCCGCCTATATCGGGGCGATCACCGATCACTGTCCCGAGGTCACGCTCGTCCTCGACCGCTTCCATCTCGTCAAAGCGCTAAACCAGGCCGTGGACGAAGTCCGCAAGGAACAGTGGCGGGCTCTCGACACGCCGGGGCGCAAGGCGATCAAGGGGCTGCGGTGGCTGCTCAGCAGGCACTCCAGACACCGGACCAAGGGCCATACCCGGTTCCTCAATCGCTTGCGGAACTCCAATCGGCGCATTCATCGCGCCTGGGTGCTCAAGGACGAGTTTGAGCACTTCTGGAACTACCGCTATCGGGCCTCGGCGACGAAGTTCCTCAGACGCTGGATGACCGCCGCGTTGCGCAGCCGCATCCCGACGTTGCGCACGTTTGTCGGGACACTGCGGACGCACCTCACGCACATCATGGCCTTCATCGACAGGCCGCTGACGAATGCCGTCGGCGAGGGCTTGAATCGCATTATCAAGATCGTCAAGAACCGGGCGTCCGGTTATCGCCACCTGGACGACTTCGCCGACATGATCTACCTGACCGTCGGTGACCTCGATATTCCTGCGCACATTCCCAGCCACTTGCGTACCCTGTGAGCGACGTCAGAATGCCTATGCACCAGCATCATCAGCGCATTTCGTTAGTTGGGAAATTCGGATATAGCCAGTTTTTCGGAGCCTCGGACGCACCGCTGGTGAAGGGACCTACCAACAACGTGGAGGCCTACAACCTGGTTCTACGAGGCCGGTACTACACTGTGAGGGCGACGGCGCCAGAAACTGAGAAGAGCCTTGAGTGCTTCACTCAGGCCCTCGCGCTCGAACCGGACTATGCGCAGGCCCATGCCGGTATCGCGATCAACCACGCCGTACGCGCCATCGCCAGCCACGGTCGCCCGTCGCAACTGATGCCCACGGCGGAAGAGGCGTCAAGGAAAGCGTTGGCGATCGACAACACGGTTGTTGACGCGCACACCGCACTCGCGTTTGTCCTGCAGTTCTACGAATGGGACTGGCCCGGCGCTGAACGGGAGTATCGTCGCGCGCTTGACCTGAACCCCGCCGACACGTTCGCCCGAACGCACTATTCATTGCTCCTGGGGCAAACGGGAAAGGCAGACGCTTCGATTACGGAAGCTCGACATGCTGTCGTGAGCGACCCCCTCTCGGTTCATAGCCGACATATGCTTGCGATGAGTTTGGTCATGGCTCGACGGTTCGACCAGGCGATGGTGGAGACGCGCGCCGGGCTTGAGTTGGATGCCTACCAGCCTTTGTACTGGGATCTTTGCTGGGCGTTGGTCGGCCTGGGTCGCCTTGACGAAGCGGTCGAGCGGGGCAGGGAGGCCACGACCCTCGCACCCGGCGACCTTATGGCCCAGTCGTGGCTCGGCTGGACGCTTGGCCTTGCGGGCAAGAGACGCGAGGCTACCACGATCCTCGAAGATCTTGAGCGGCGTCGGCGCCAGGAGTACGTCGGAGGCGTCGTATTGGCATCAGTGTGTGTGGGGCTGGACGCCCACGAGCAGGCTATCTCCTGGCTGCAACAGGCTGCCGAGGAGCGCGACGGTTTCATGCCGTGGCTGAACACGTTGCTTGTCTTCGACCCGCTCCGCTCAGCCCCCCGCTTTCCAAGCCCTCCTCCGCCGCCTGAACTTCCCCGAGCCGGCGGCCAGCGGCTAGCGCTCCCGGGCGCCAATGGCGCGCCATCGGCCGCCAGTAGCGAAGGCCATCTCCGTCCGCCGCCGCCACCCCCCTCTTTAGGGGGTGGCGATGGCGGCGTGGCTGGCGGATGGCGGCGGCGGAGGGACAATCGGCCCAGCGGCCTTCCCGTCCCTCCTGTCCGCCCGTTGCGCACCGTCTGCCCATCGTGGCGGGCTGGATTTGCAGGCCGCTGGGCGCGGTCCGTCTGTCCAGGTTGTCGAGTACGCAGGTCGGGCACGATGTGTCACGCTTCCACGCCATTCTAGCGATGGCACCGCGCGGGGGTACAATCGCCGGATGATGTACGCACAACTGATGAGTCGAAGAATGCTCCGCGCGGTCGTGATCGTCGCCGCCTCGGCGGTCCCCGCCTTCGCGCAGGACTTCGCGGCCGGTGAGCCTATCGGCGCGGTAAGTGAGGCAGGCGAGTGGCGGCCGATGTCGGACAACGTCACGGTCTACGGCAGCTTTCATTTTTCGGAAAGCTGCACGTTCGATCCCGACAAGAACCTGATCCTGGCCATGAATGCCGGGAACCGGGGAGACGGCGGTGCCGACGACGGCTATGTGTCCCTCATCAATCCCGATGGGAGCGTGCATACGCCCAAGTGGATTGGCGCCTCGCGCGACGGCCTGGAGCTCCATGACCCGTTGGGCAGCGCCGTCCGCAACGGCGTGCTCTACACCGTCGATTCGGGCTACGTCCGTCTCTTCGATCTGGCCACGGGCCGCCCGCAGCGGTCCATCCCGGTACCGGGCTCTACGCTGTTGAATGGCCTTGCTGTGGCGGAGGACGGCACCGTCTACGCCTCGAACACCCGGCCCGTGTCGCAGCTCTGGAAAGTCACTGCGGACGGCGAGGCATCACTGTTCGCCTACGGTGCTCCGCTCAATGCCCCCAACGGCGTCGCGATCGACGGGGACGGCAACGTCGTGGTGATCAATGTCGGTGACAATGCGGTCATCACCTACGACCCCGACGGCACGGTCACGGTCATTCGAACCGAGCGCACCGTCGAAGGCGGGAACGATGGCATCATCATCACTGCGGACGGCACGAAGTACGTGAGCAGCGTCCGGTATGGCAGCGTGTCCCGGATCCGCCCTGGGCAAGAGGCCGAGATCATTGCCTCGGGCATACCGAGCGCGGCATCGATGTGCTACGACTCGATGCAGAACCAGCTGGTCATTCCGTTGAATAACAACTACGCGCTCGCGTTCGTCAGGCTTGAGTAGTCAGGACGAAGCTGTTCAGCCCTACTCGTAGTCCGCCGCCGCGAGCGATAGCCGGACGTGCGGCTCGGTTCGTACGAAGTCACCGCTGAGATCGGCCGCGGCGGCATGGGCGTCGTCTACCGCGCCCGCGACACCAAGCTCGACCGGGACGTGGCGCTCAAGGTGCCCGAGGCGTTCCCACGGTACGGAATCAGCGCGGGCCGTTCCGCCTCGAAGACCTCAAAGACCGTGCGTTGTGAGTCATCAGGATGGGCCTGCCGTCGCGCCGACGCCACACACTGATCAAGCAGCCAGGCATTGAGCTCAGCGTAGCTCGCAAACCGCAGCCGCGGCGTGAACCATCGCTCGCGGATCGTCCCGACCTGGTTCTCGACTTGGCCCTTCTCCCAGCCCGCGCCGGGCGTACAGGCCACCGGTTCCACCAGGTAGTGACTGCACAGCTGCGCAAAGCGGCGGTTGAACTGCCGGGCCTTGCCGACAAACACGGCCTCGACCGCCGTCTTCATGTTGTCGTAGATGCCCCGCCCGCACGCGCCCCGATAGAAGGCAAATGCTCGGGTGTGCGCGTCGAACACCATCTCCTGCGTCTCGCGCGGATACGCCCGGACGAACGGCATCCGACTGTGGCACAGCCGCATGTGCGCCACCTTGACCGTCGTGGTCACCCCACCGAGCACGACGATCTCGTGCGACCAGTCGAACTGGTAGGCTTCGCCGGGCGCGAACGTCAACGGCACGTAGGCCGTGTCGGCGTGGCCCTGGGTCCGTCGCCAGCCTCGGGCGTAGCGGCGCACGGCGTCGTAGCTGCCGGTGTACCCGTCCTCGCGGAGCAGCTCCCACATCCGCATCAGCGTCAGCCGCTCCCGCCGCGACTGGCTGAGACGAGCGGTCAGCAGCGCCGTCAGTCGCGCCTGGAAGGCGCCGAGCTTCGGGTACACCACCGGCGCCTGCCGCGCGTAGTGAAACGCGGGCTCGTTGGTCCGGAGCACCGTCCGCACGGTGTTCCGCGAGACGCCGCGCGTCCGCGCAATCGCCTTGATGCTCTGCCCGTCCTTGAAGTGATCTCGTCGGATCTTCGCAATCGTCTCCACTATCAACATCCCCCGAGTGTCGGCGCTGATGCACCCGGCACTCACAGCACACGTTGAGGGGGGTCAGTTTTCGACGCCGATCACCCCCCACAGGGGGTCAATATTCCACGCCGATTAACACAACTGGACGGCCGAGTTGGAGCCGTGACCCTTCTCGACCGGTTCGAGGAGCTGACCCAGCGGGTGCCGGTTCCGTAGACAAGTCAAGAAGCGTTGTTCGCGTTCTTTTCTTTGTTGCAAGCTCCTCCATTCCGCACCTCACCCGGGATGGCGCAGCATCGCGTGCACGTGAGCGGAGCGAGGGACGGTGGCGACGTCACGCCAAGGTCGCCGAGGGGACCGGAGGTCCGTGAGCAGGTAGACCGATGGTTCCTGTGCGTTGGGCCTCGCGTCGAGCGGCGCCCAATCGGCTATGAGGTATTCAACCGGCTCGCGGGGTCCTCGTGCCTTCGTAGTCGACTGAGGCATCGGCGCCATGCCGGCACCTAAAGGTCACGACGGCCCCCTCGACGTTCGTCGTGTCGTCAGTGTGTGACTGTGTTTCGAGGCCCTCCTTACGCCGCGGTTAGTTTCAGGCGGCGGCAATCGAACAGTTTGCGAGCGTCGTACGGGATCCCGCGAGCGACGTGATACAGCGCCGCGAGGAGTTTGCGCATCAAGGCAATGACCGCCTTGATGCGGATGCCGCCATTGCCGTGGACCTTGCGCTCGTACCAGGCGCGGGCAACGCGGTCGGTTTGGATCCAGCGCAAGACAGCCATGAGCCAGCGGCGGGCGACGGCACTGCCGCGCTTGGTGATGGTCAGCTGGCCCTTCTTCTTGCCGCTGCTCTGTTCCCGGAGATTGAGCCCCGGCGCGCGGTAGAGTGCGCGGACGGACCGATACTCGCGGAGGTCCCCCAGCCGGGCGTGCAGGACGCCCGCCGGCGTGACCCCGACGAGGGCACAGATCGGGGCCAGCGCCGCATCGGCCGTGATGTCCTGCGCGAGCCGACGCTCAGCTTGCTGCCGTTGATGGCGCAACGAGCGGATCGTCGTGGCGAGGTGCAGTATCTGCTGCTGCTCGGCCTCGAGCATTGGCATGCCCAGCGTGGTGGCGGCAGAGGTGATCACCGGCGTGCGTTTGTCAGCCCGGAGCCGGCCGTGGGACCAGCGCCGCAACGCCTCGGGGGCGCCTGGGTCGGCGGCCAGGGCGGCAGGGCTACCGTAGGTTGCCAGAAGTTCGATGGTCGTCACGCGCGTCAGGTCGATCAGTCGGGTCAGCTCGGGCCAGTGGCGGGCCAAGCGGGACTCCAGCCGGCAGAGATACCGCTGCTCGTCCTGTTTGATCCAGTCCAACGCATCGACGAGTACTCGGAGCGCGCGCCGCGTCGGGGTGAGTGGCTGCCAGCGGCGGCTCTGCGCCCCGCGCGCGAGGTGCAGTTTCGCGATGATGGCGGCCGCCTTGGCATCGTGCCCGCTGGGCACACCGTCGTAGATTTCCTGATAGTCGTGCGCATGTTTGGCGTTGACTCGGTAGACGGCCACATCGTGTGCCAGTAGCTGGGCGACCAGGGCATCGGCGTAGGTGCCGGTCGGTTCCACCGCGATCTCGACGTGAATGCCCGCGTGCCGGAGCTGCTGCACGAGGCTGACGACGGTCGCGGTGTCCGTCAGCAGATCCCAGCGGATTGTCTGCAGCACCTCCTGCACGACACCCTCGTCTCGATCCGCTTGTCTGATGACGACGTGGCGAATACTCGCCGAAGGTCGATCGTTCTGTAGGAATTTCCGACCTCGCTGGACACATTGTGCGAACCTACGTGTCCAGAATCAGGAGGTCGGTGATGAATAAGGCTCGGCAGGATATTCGCCGCAAGAAGCGGGTGTTGGAGCATGCCGCACGTATCGGTAATGTCCGAAAGGCGTGTCGATATTTCGGCGTGGCCAGATCGGGGTTCTACGTGTGGAAGAACGCCTATGAGACCCAGGGGGACGAGGGCCTGATCAACCAGAAGCCGTGCCCCTACAACCCGAGACTCCGCACGCCCCCGGAAATCGTCGAGAAGGTCCTCCATCTGCGCCGGACGTATCATCTCGGGCCCACCCGCATCGTCTGGTATCTCGAGCGCTATCACGGCATCACGATTTGCGGGGCGACCGCCCTACCGCATCCTGCGACGCAACGGCCTGAACCACGCACCCAGCCGGGTCGGTCGACGCGCGGTCCGGACGCACCGCTACGAGAAGCAAGTGCCGGGGCACCACGTCCAGGTGGATGTCACGTTTCTCAAGCTGATCGGCCCGACCGGCAAGGCCACGCGTCGCTCTCAGTACACGGCTATCGACGATGCCACGAGGATTCGGGCGCTCAGAGTCTATGCCCGGCATACCCAGAAGAATGCGATCCGGTTCCTCGATCACGTGATCGACGCCTTTCCGTTTCGGATTCACACCGTCCGGACGGACCGCGGGCATGAGTTCCAGGCGCAGTTCCACTGGCATCTCGCGGATCGAGGCATTCGCCACGTCTACATCAGGCCTCGCACGCCCCGCCTCAATGGCAACTGCTTCTTGCCCTCCGCGAACTCCCCGACAGCGACAAAGGTGACGTCGAAGCACTCTCTCACGAGGTCGAGTGCATGATCGATCACAGCCTCGATGCGGGTCGCCTCTGCGAAAGTGCCGGCGACAGCCGACAGCAACTGCTCGAACCGCACGCGCTCCGCAAGCGTGGCCTGCTGGGCTGCGCGCTCGGCCTCCGCCGCCTTGCGCGCGGTGATGTCCACCGCCGTGAACAGATCCCTCGTCTGCCCGTGGATGACGATCCGAGCCGCGGCCCCCTCGAGCCAGAGCTGCCGCCCATCTTTCGTGAGGATCGGCACCTCGAAGCGGTTCGCGACATGGCCCGTGTCCACGCGGTCCCGCAGCTGTTGGGCGGCGGTTGACCGCCCCTCGGGAGCCACAAGGAATTCAGCATCCATGGCCAACAACTCGGCCTCGGTGTAGCCCGTGAGCTCTGCAACGCGTGGGTTTACATAGGTCGCTCGTGCGCCCTCGGTCAGAACGACCAGCGCGCGGGAATGCTCCGTCAACGCCCGAAAGAGGGCTTCACTCTCGCGCAAGTGCTCCTCCGCCTGCCTGCGCTCGGTGACATCGGTCCAGTATCCGACGAGCTCAGGTGGCCGCTTCCCGGTACCCGGAAGGTATCGAAGCTCGCTGCGCGCCCATAGGTAGGAGCCATCCTTGTGCTGGAAGCGGTATTCGATGGCACCAGATCCCGTCTCGACGGCCCGCGACATCGCGCCCACGACACGTGGGGCGTGGTCGGGGTGCACGTGGTCCAGCCAAAAGCTCGGCTCCTCGGTGAACGCCGATGCTGGCCAGCCGGTCTGCGCCGTAATCCCGGCACTGACAAAGGTGGCACCAAAATCACCTGACGCTCTGGCTCGGTACGTCGCCGCCGGATTGTGGTCCACGAGGGACTGCATGCGGCCGCGCGCTTCCTCCGCTGCGGCGAGCTGCGCTTTCAGCGCCCGCAGCTCCTGCCGCAGCTGAGTCGTGGTCTTGGCCATCGATCTGTCCTCAGAGGGTGCGAGCGCATTGCGGCACCTTGAGTGCCGGTCCGACCTGGAGGGCCATCAGCTTGTCTATCGGGTCGTCCGACGCAGAGTCCCCGCCATTCTAGGCTGTCGTGCCGATCGACTCCACCCGCAACTCAGAAGGGCCTCCGTCCGGCGTCCGTACGTCTCCTGATGAAAGTTGGGCGTCAGAGTGGACTCAAGGGGCAGTAATCAGGGGCGCGGCCGCGACAAGGCGTACGTACGCCTCGGGGCCTAACCGCTGCTTGAGCTCGGGGGCGAGGCGATATGCTCGCGCGAAGGCCCAGCCAGTATCCCTGGATGGAGTGAGCCGACCTGCGGTCTGTCGTGCAGTGCGTGCGCGGCGTCCGCCCGGATGCGCGCCGCACGATTCGCGCACGTTCCGGTGAGATCGGGACGCTCACGTCTGCGACTCAGCCCGCGGGAATGGACCGCCGCCAGTGGCACGCCTCTTGCTTCGGCAACACGGCAAGTCCCGGTGAAATCGGGGTTGCGTGATGGGCCATGCGTGACACCAAGACCGTCCTGCTCGTCGACGATGACCCCGTCCTGCGGCGGTTCATGGGGCGCTTCCTCGAAGACCGGAAGTGGGTCCTGCTGGTGGCGCGAGATGGTGCGGAAGCTCTCCAGATCAGCGAACGCTACCCGGATCGGATTGATCTCCTCGTGACTGACGTGGTGATGCCCAGGGTCGACGGGTTTTCCTTGGTGTCCCACGTCAAGGAACGGCGCCCAGAGGTCGGCGTCGTCTACATCTCTGGCTATCTGCGCCGGGTGCACCGCCTCCTGACGTCAGAGGAGACGTTCTTACAGAAGCCGTTCATTGCGCTCGAGCTGCAACGCGCCATCGACGACGCACTGAGCTCTTGCCGGTGCCTAAGGGAGGAGGACGCACCATAACCATGCAGGAGCGGCGCACACCTTCACCGGCGATCGAGCTACTGCAAGGTGTCTGGTGTCACCATCACACGGAGTGCCGCGTCCAAATTGCGAACCTCAGCGTCGGCGGCTGCTTCGCCGAATCGCAAGACCCACCACCCTCTGGGCGCATTCGCCTCCAGATTGGGCTTCCGCGAACGGGCCAGATCTGGCTGAGCGCCGACGTTGTTTACACGCACCAGGGCCGAGGCTTCGGTATGCGCTTTCTTGACGTCACGGATGAACAGCGCGCTGCCTTGACCGAAGCGGTTGCGTATCTGCGCGGTTGACTCTGAGTGCCACGGCAGGGACGCAGTGACGGCATCAACTTGACGAACGAGGCCCGAGGCTCCCCGCGGGAAGCCGAGCCACCGTCCGCTAGTGGAACCCGCTGGATTATGCCACCGGCCGGGCTGATCACGGCCTCGGACGGGCAGACGGTGTGCAACGAGCGAGCAGGAGGGACGGAGAGGCCGCTCGGTTAGCCGTTCGCCGGCGTCTTTGGGAAGTTCATGCGGCGGAGGAGGGCCTGGAAGCGGGGGTCGGCGCGGAGGGGGTCGAACGCCCACCAGAAACTCAACAGAAAGACGAGCACGTCCTTCTCCTGGTCGGCGGCCTCTATCCACCCAGGCCTTCTCGTCGTTACCGATCCCAACGTTGACCAGGGCCAGCAGGTAAGGGGAGAAGTGGTTACCAGCGCGATACTGTGTCAGCCTTTCAAGTCGAACGTCCCGATGGTCAGAGTCTGGCGGTTTCGACCTTCGGCCTGCGGGACCACAGCACCTTCCGTTACGACTTCGCGACCACCACGCTCTCACGCCTCACGTTCGCCGGGTGGGCAACCTTGCCCCGTGTCCTTATTAGAGACGAAAGCGCGGCGCAGTATTCTTGATTAGCGTTAACTCTTTCTGGAGCACGTTTCGCTGTTTCTCGATGGCGCCGACCAGCGTGAGGGCGACACAGCACAACAGTCGCGAAGGACTCCGAATCGAGGTAGAGTAAGGTCAGCGCACGTGGGGGCAGGAGGATCCATGCGCCGTCAACTTCTCGCGAGTGTCGGTCTCGTCGCGATCGCCTTGACTGCGGCAGTGTTGGCGCAGACGTCGCAACAGCGCCCGACGTTTCGAAGCGGCGTCGACCTCATCGAGATCGACGTCAGCGTCATCGACGGCGAAGGTCGCCCGGTCATCGACCTCGAACCACAGGAGTTCACCGTCAGCATCGAAGGGGACGCCCGCCGCGTCGTCCAGGCGCAGTTCGTCTCGCTGCGACCCACGCGAGTCCCGCCGCCACCTGAGTCGCGGGAGGTCTTCTACACCTCGAACATCGCACAGCCGCGCGGTCGCCTGATCGTGATCGCGGTCGACGAGGAGAGCATCCTGTTCGGCGAGGGCCGCCACGTGATGCGCGCCGCCGGCGCGTTCGTCGACAAGCTAACTCCCCTTGATCGCGTCGCCCTCATGGCGGTCCCGACCGGCCGCTATATCGACTTCACGTCGGATCACGATCGCATCCGCCGTGAACTCGACAGCATGGCGGGTATCGGCGAGCGTGTGGTCCGCGATATCAACATCGGCTTGTGGGAGGCGTTCCAGATCTCCGAGTACGGTGATTCGGACGTGGAGGAGGAGGTGACCACGCGCGAATGCCGCTCCGAGCAGATCGTGGCCCCGAGCTGCGTGTTCCGGGTGGCCCAGGAGAGCCGATCGATCGTGCGGGAGGTGAGATTCCACGCGACCAACACGCGGCGTGGACTCGAGGCCATCCTGCGAGCGTTACGCGACTTCGAGGGGCCCAAGGCCCTCGTGTGGATCTCGGGCGGGCTCGTGATCGCTCGCGCCCACGCGTTTCTCGGCGAGATCGAGGATTTAGCCGCCGCTTCCCGTACGACGGTGTACGTCGTCAAGGTCGATGAGCCGCAAATCGACATCGCCGAAGGGACGAGGCAACCCACGCCGACGCAGGATGCCCGCATGCGGGAGGCGGGTCTGCAGGCGGTGACGGCGATCGCACGTGGCGAACTCTTTCGCGCGCACTACAACCCGGGTCCGCTGTTCGACCGGCTGGAGCAGGAACTGTCCGGCTACTACCTGCTCGGCGTCGAAGCGCGTCCCGACGACCGAGACGAGGAGCGCCGCGCGATCAAGGTGTCGGTGCGACGACCGGACGCGCGCGTGCGCGCCCGGCGGGAGGTGCGATTCACGGACCCGTACGAGAACGAGAGCACCGACGAGCGCTTGGCGCGCGTGCTGCGGTCGCCCGTCGTCACGACCGACCTTCCGCTGCGCGTCGCGACCTACGCGTATCCCCAGGACGGGCGGGTGCGGGTCGTGCTCGCCATCGAAGTCGGAGGCGAGGTGGATGTGACCTCGGATGTCACACTGGCCTTCGCCCTGCGCGACCAGGAGGGCACGGTGGTGGCGAGCGCGAAGGAGCAGATCACCCCCACGCCGGTTCAGGCGCCCAGCGGGGGGGGGCTCGAGTATTCCCGGTCGTTGCTCGTCGATCCGGGCACCTATTCGCTGAGGGTCGTAGTGCTGGACGGAGTTGGCCAGAGCGGCAGCGTTCACCATCACCTCGTCGCCGACCCGCGGTCCGATGGGCCGATGACCGCCGGCGACCTGATGGTCGCGGATCATCCTCCCGAGACCGGCGGGTTTCATCCGCCGGTCGAGGCGCTGGTGGCGAGCGGGAACCTGTTGGCGTACACGGAGCTGTACGCCGAGGCCCCATCGACGGTCCAACAAACGCACGTGGTGGTCGAGGTGGCCGACGACGAATCCGGCCCCGCGCGAGCCTCCAGTGACGCGGTCCTCGACGTCTGGACCGATGCCCCTAGCCGCATCGTCGTCTCTGCCGCGGTGTCAGTCACTCACCTCCCGCCGGGCCGGTATGTCGCCCGCGCACGCGTCATGCGCGAGTCCGACGAGGTGGCTCGGCTCCATCGCCCGTTCCAGATCATCGGGTCGCCGCAATAGCTGTCCAGGACCCGCCAAGTACGAGACCCGTGGCGAGAACCAAGATCGGCACGCGTCGCGTGTACCGGTCCATGTCGCCTCGAAGTGACCTAGAACTCCGCCGAGTATGCCACGCGGGAGTCCCGTCGGCAGGGACCCGTTGACACCAGCGCAGTCAATCGCTAGTTTTCCTGGGTCACCCTCGCGGATATTTCGAGGGCACGACGCTCATCGTGGAAACGACCAACTTCACCGACAGGAGCGCGATCCGAGGACACGCGCACACTGAGCAGCTGACGGTAACCGAGCGTTTCACATTGACTGATGAGAACACGCTCGACTACGAAGCCACTGTCACCGACCCGAAGACATGGGTGACCCCGTGGAAGGCGGCGATCGAACTGAGCCGAAACGACACCTACTCCATGTATGAGTACGCCTGCCACGAAGGGAACAGGCACGCGATGACGAGCATGCTGGGTGGCGCCCGAGCCGAAGAGCGCGCGGGACGATGAGCGGCAGTCGCTAACTGGCCGGGACACAAATACGACCGCATTCGGCCGCCGATGCATCCCGCTCAGGGCGGCGCTGGACCTTGATCGAGCGGGGTCTCAGAGAGGGGGTCGCAGGTCTTCCGCTTCTTCCCACAGCGTCGGCACCCCGGAGTCGTCATGAATTTCGCGGCTCAATACCAGGCCCGCACGTTCCCCAGTCAACGCTTCGCCGACGCAGTCACCCACGCCGACGCATGACTCGGGGCCGTTGCGGTTCGCTAGACCTTCAACGTGTCGAACTTGCATCTCTTGCACCGCGCCGGTTTCGCCGGCGCTCGGGAAGTTCATGCGGCGGAGGAGGGCTTGGAAGCGGGGATCGGAGCGTCGCCTCATGACATTTCTTCGCGTATACAAGGCGGGCAAGTCATGGCGTTTGTCATACAATGGCGTGAGTGTCGAGCGTGAACGACGCCCTAGCCCGAAGGTAGGTAATGCGCAAGCTGGCTGGAACCGGTGGCGTCTGGCTCCTCGCGTGCACGGCCCTGCTAGCCGCCGACTTCTGGGACGAGACGGACTTCACGACGTGGTCCGACGAGGAGGTCGAGAAGATGTTGACCGACTCGCCGTGGGCGCAGCGAGCGACCGTCCTGATGGGCGGCCTCACACCGGCTGCGGATGACATCGACCTCAGTGATGTGGTGAGACAGCGTGCTAACCGCGTTCGTCTTGAGGACGACCCTTTGCAGGCCGGTATCGGGACGAACATCCCCGACCCTGAGGGTGGAGGCGAGCAATTCCAGCGGATCCGGCGGCTGAACGTGACGGTCACCTGGAGCAGCGCCTTGCCGATGAAGCTCGCGCAGCTCAAGCGACTGCTCCGTTCCGGTGCCCCGATCCCGCCCCAGGTCATGGAGAGGCTGACTGGCGACGCACCCTTCTACACTTTGGCCGTGGTCGGATTGCCGGCGCCGTTTGCCGCCTTGGCGCCAATGGTCGAAGTGCTGAAGGCGCACACGATGCTGAAGCGCAAGAACAAAGCGCCGATCGCCCCGACGTTCAGCTGTTCAGGAACGCGACCAACTGGTCGACCGGTTTCCGAGTCCGACATCATCACCCTGGACGACACGGACGTGTTCATCACCCAGCTGAGCCCCGACAACGAGGTCAAGAAGAAGTTCAAGCTCGAGGACATGGTCTTCGGCGACCAGCTTGCGCTGTAACGCCCCGCCCGCCAGCGGCAACTGCTGCGGCCTGCGCTCCAGATCCATCGGCACACGTGCTCGCAGCTGTTGCCGGTCTGCGTAACGCCTTCCGATCCCGCCAGATTGGCCAGGCCGAAACCGAGGATCTTCGCTGATCTCGTGGATGACGCAGATGTTCGGGTGGTCCAACGCCGAGGCAGCCTGCGGAAGGCGCTTGCAGTCCGGCTTTCCGATCTCTTCACAGATTGACGGACCTCAGACTCCGAACGGTAGCGCAAAAAAGGGGTCTATCCGGGTTTGCCAAAGACGTTTAGCTGATGCAATGACTTGATTGCTGCATGTAAACACGGGCTTCATTCCCTCTGTTGATTGCCGTCGACAGGAAGGAGGAGAAGCCCGTGAGCAACCTGAAGTTGCTGCGCACGATCCTACGTCTCAAGAGTCTGAAGGTCACGCATGTTCGGTTCATGCATCGCGACACGGAGCTCCATCTGGCGGTCAAGCCGTACAAGAACGGCTGCCGCTGCCCGGCGTGTGGGCGGCGCGGCCGAATCGTGCACCAGACAAGCGAGCGACGGCGGTGGGAGGATGTGGCGGTCATGGGCCTGCGCATCGTGCTCTGGTATGCCCCGAAAGAGATCCAGTGCCCCACCCATGGGCGCGTGCAGGAGGAGATCCCCTGGGCGCCGGCCTATGCCCGCGTCACCTACCGCCTGGAGTGGCGCCTCTGCGCCCTGTGCCAGATCATGACGCAGCAGGCGGCGGCCGAGATCCTGCGGCTCCCGACCTCGACCCTGTCCAACCTGCTGCACCGAGTCATCACGCGGGTGCGCCACGGGCACAAAATCCGAGGCCTGACCACGCTCGGCGTCGACGAGATCTCCTACTGCAAGGGCCGCAAGTTCGCCACCCTCGTCTACGACCTGGACCGCGCGCGCGTCCTGTGGGTCGGCCCGGGCAAGGGCCGCGACACCATCGATCGCTTCTTCAACGACTGGCTGAGCCCGGGGCAGAAAACGCGGGTCGCCTGGGCCAGTTGCGACATGAGCCCCGCCTATATCGGGGCGATCACCGATCACTGTCCCGAGGTCACGCTCGTCCTCGACCGCTTCCATCTCGTCAAAGCGCTAAACCAGGCCGTGGACGAAGTCCGCAAGGAACAGTGGCGGGCTCTCGACACGCCGGGGCGCAAGGCGATCAAGGGGCTGCGGTGGCTGCTCAGCAGGCACTCCAGACACCGGACCAAGGGCCATACCCGGTTCCTCAATCGCTTGCGGAACTCCAATCGGCGCATTCATCGCGCCTGGGTGCTCAAGGACGAGTTTGAGCACTTCTGGAACTACCGCTATCGGGCCTCGGCGACGAAGTTCCTCAGACGCTGGATGACCGCCGCGTTGCGCAGCCGCATCCCGACGTTGCGCACGTTTGTCGGGACACTGCGGACGCACCTCACGCACATCATGGCCTTCATCGACAGGCCGCTGACGAATGCCGTCGGCGAGGGCTTGAATCGCATTATCAAGATCGTCAAGAACCGGGCGTCCGGTTATCGCCACCTGGACGACTTCGCCGACATGATCTACCTGACCGTCGGTGACCTCGATATTCCTGCGCACATTCCCAGCCACTTGCGTACCCTGTGAGCGACGTCAGAATGCCTATGCACCAGCATCATCAGCGCATTTCGTTAGTTGGGAAATTCGGATATAGCCCAAAAAAGAGGTGTTGCTGACCGGCCGTCGGTCGGTTGCCTAAAGTGCGACCTTAATCTCAATCGAAGCCGCCAGCCACTGGTCGCCCCCCGGCAGTTCCCACTCGCCAGTTCCCGACGCGCCGACCGCGCCCTTGTGTACGTCCGAACCGGCCAGCGCAACGGCGTCATCCGTGAGGTTGCACGCCGATAGTGGAGGACCGCACCCGTTGGTGGGATCGCTGATGGCATCAGGGAACGAGACGATGTTGAATCGGATCGTGGTCGGCGCGTCGGCGAAGACGAGCGAGCCGGCAAGAAACTGTCGGGCGTCGTCGCTCTCGGCCACCGCCAGGCGGAGCACGCGCGAGCTAGCCCGGGTGGTCGTTACCACCGGCGCTGTCGGCGTGCTCGATGATCCTCGAGCGGTTCTCGTGGCCCCAATCGGTGCGGTGGTGTCAGCGTTGGAGTAACGCAGCACGGCACCGGCCGCTTGACGCGTGGTCCCCCAGCTGAAGTCGGCCTTCAATTCCGAGCCGTCGGCGATCTTGTAGAAGACGCTCAGCTGGCATGCCGTGCCTTCCGTGTCCGACCCGCACAACGCTCCGTTGAAGCCCTGCAACCCTGGGACGGCCGACCACCCCACGGGCCCCTGCGTGTTCGGGTTTGCCTTGACACCGAGCGTCGCCAGCAGGAGATCGCCCGCCGCGGTCCCCTGCGTGCTGGCTGGCACGGTGATAGAGAGCGAGGAGGCGCCGTTCCCTCCCGTCCGAGCCGTCTCGACCCCTTCGAGTGGCGGCGAGCCACACCCGACCAGCGCGCCGCAACCGAGAGCGACGACGAGCGCGCGGCTCCACTCCGTCGTGGCGCAGGCGGCCGATGGACGTGGGAATCGTCGGAAACCGGGCCAGTTCGACATGGCACCCCCTCGAACTACCCTGCCGGGTGGAAGCACAACGGCTCACGGCCGGCACTGGGACGGCACTGAACCGTCTCGTCGACTCCAGGGTATACGAGCGGCCTATGCCATGCTGGGCATTGTCAACTTGACGAACGCGGCCCGCGGCTCCCCTCGTGAAGCCGAGCCACCGTCCGTTCAGCAGGCACACGTCACCACGTCCCATTCAGCGAACGCGCGCGTGCGGAGCAGGCGATGGTGCACAGCCTGCAGCAGATGCCGACCGACACGAAAGAGATTCTGCACGACGCTGGCCTGAAGTTGACAATGCCAGGAACCACCCTCGGCCAAGGAAACACTGGTGTGGATGAAGAATTCTGGCCTTCAGTTAGACTGCCAGTGTATGAGGGTCTCGATCCGGGAGGCCAAGAAAATGGAAGTCTCGGTTGAAACGCAAGGCACGCGACTTCGTCGGCAGAGGGCTGTTCTCGCGGTTGTGCGCGCCGCCGCGTTCACTGCCGTCGGGCTAGCGGGATGCCTCGAGATGACGCCGCAGCGCAGTGCAGAAGAGGCCCGTGCTCAAGCCATCGTGGTCTCTGCCACCGCACTTTTGCGCGGGCACTTGGACTGGGTTGGGAGTGCGGCGTTTAGCCCGGACGGCACGCAGGTGGTGACGGTGTCTGGGGACGAGGCGTGGGTGTGGCGGGCGGATGGGACGGGGGCGCCGGTGGTGCTGCGCGGGCACGAAGGAAACGTCTTGAGTGCGGCGTTCAGGCCGGACGGTACGCAGGTCGTGACGGCGTCTGGGGACTCCACGGCGCGGGTGTGGCGGGCGGATGGGACGGGGGCGCCCGTGGTGGAGATCCAAGTCCCCTCGGCGTGGGCGGCGCCCGCCGGGTTGAGCGATTTCTGGCTATATCCGAGTTTCCCAAATAGCGTAAGCACCTGATATCCCAGTCTTTCCGGGGTAAATCGAGCGTTCGGCGTGTACAGGTCGACGGTGTTGACGCGAACATAGTTGTTCGCCGGTCGACTGCAGTCCGAGGACGCAGCGGTCCAGTTCGACATCACGCATGGGCCCCCTCCCTGGGAGCCATCTTGTCGCGCACGGACGGGCCCTGTGGAAGCTGACGGCGCCGTGGACGCACAGAACGCGCCCACCGTGCCTTGGAAAACGCTGTGCGTTTTCCACGAGCTCCCACAGGGCCTTTCCAATCAAATCACCCACGAAAAACCCCGAAAGGCCCCAAAATGGCGTTGGGAAACCCGGATAGACCCCGATTTCTCGGTCAGCGAAGGAACGCGGAGCCCTGCGAGCTCCTGCGGCACATGACTGAGGAGTCGGACACACCGCGGCACCGTTGAAGTCTGACGGTTGACGATCCGCAGGTCGTCGGGCAGATTCGGGGGTGGTGGGGCGGAGGCGAGCGAATGAGCGATACCTACGAGTCAGCGCCGTCGATACGTTCCGGAACCATCAAGTTCGCGGTCAACGACTCGGAGCTCATAAAGGAAACCGAGAAGGACGGACGCCAAGAGAGAACGAACCTCGTCGATATCGCCTCCGTTCGCCTCATGCTGGTCCGGGGCATGGGGACGTGCATCATCAAAACCGGGGGCGGCAAGAAGATCGGATTCACCTCCAGGCATTGCAAGGGCTTTGGAGACGTCGAAGACCGGAGTGAAGCGTACAAGTCGTTCTTGACGACCTTTCACCGAAAGCTCAAGGGTTGCGGTGCCGATCCCGAGCTCGTTGCAGGGAACAATTGGGGAGTCGTATTCGGTCTAGTCGCTCTTCTCACCGGTGCCGGGTTGATCCTCTTGACCCCAGTTTCGCTGGTCGTGGATGATTTCAAACTACGATTCTTGTTGGCCGTAGTGGCGGGCGTAGTCTTGCTGCGCAACGGGCTCTCTCTGGTTCGAGGAAGAGCGTGCCCCTATTCGCTTGACGAGCTCCCGCAGCAGTTCATGCCTGGCGAGGGGTGAGCATCAGCAGGGACTTCAACCTCCACGCCTGCGATACGGCCCTCGACGCCGAGCTCCAGTCGTTGACGGCCACCGTCGAGCCCCCGACAAGGCATTGTCAAGTTCAGGCCACGGCTGGCAGAGTACCGGGATGAGCAGCCCCGCACCGAGCTACCACGGCTATCGATTCCCCGCCGAGATCATCGCGCACGCCGTCTGACTGTACTTTCGCTTCAGCCTCAGTTTTCGGGGTCTATCCGGGTTTCCCAACGCTAGTTTGGGGCCTTTCGGGGTTTTTCGTGGATGATTTGATGGGAAAGGCCCTGTGGAAGCTCGTGGAAAACGCGCAGCGTTTTCCGAGGTGTGGTGGGCGCGTTCTGTGCGTCCACGGCGCCGGCAGCTTCCACAGGGCCCATCCGTATGCGACAAGATCGCCGCGTCCTCGGACTGCAGTCGACCCGTGAATGACTATGTTCACATCGAAGCGGCCGACCTGTGCAGGCCGAACGCTCGATTTACCCAGGAAAGACAGGGATATCAGGTACTTACGCCCTTTGGGAAACTCGGATATAGCCAGTTTTCGTGACGTCGATGACCTCTTGGCCCAGCGGGGCATCACGGTCACCTATGAGACGATCCGCCGGTGGTGTCGCACGTTCGGCCGCGCGTATGCCCGCCGGCTGCGGCACCGGCGCGGGCGCCTCGGAGACACGTGGCATCTCGATGAGCTGTTCGTTACTCTGAACGGTCGCCAGGAGTACCTGTGGCGAGCGGTCGACGAGGACGGTGACGTCGTCGACATCCCAGTCCAGTCGCGACGGAGTCGGCGCGCCGCCGCCCGGTTCTTCCGGACGTTGCTGAAGCGCAAAGGGTGCGTGCCTCGCCGGCTGATCACGGACAAGCTCCGCAGTTACCCGGCGGCGTGCCGCACGGTGATGCCGTCGGTGGTCCATTGCACGGATCAATATGAGAACAATCGCGCCGAGGTGTCGCATCAACCGATGCGCCAGCGGGAACGCCAGATGCGTCGCTTTAGATCGACCGCGCACCTGCAACGCTTCGCCACCGTGCACGGCGTCGTGCAGAATCTCTTTCGCGTCGGGCGGCATCTGCTGCGGGCCATGCACCATCGCCTGCTCCGCACGCGCGCGTTCGCGGAATGGGACGTGGTGACGTGTGCCTGCTGAATAGCCGGGCAGGATTGGTTCAACCGGGGATAATTGCGCCGCGTTCGTTTAAGTTGACAACGCCGTCGAGTGGGCGCGGAACAAAGAAACCGCCCAGGAAAGGCGACTCTGTCGTGTCTCTCCGTACCCGTTGCCCAGCTAGGGAACCGCTGCGGCGTACGTACTTGGCAGCCCGTGTACAGAACTGTCATCACACGCATCGTCGCTCAAGGGACGGAAAGGGCTTTGTCAACTTGCGGAAGAATCGCACGGCGGCACGTCGATTGCGCCGCGACTGGACCAGGATGTCGACCACGTCCCCGTCCTCGTCGACGGCCCGCCACAAGTACTGTTGCCGGCCCTGGATCCGCACGAAGAGCTCGTCGAGATACCAGGTGTCGCCCTGGCGGGCACGCCGGTGCCGCAGCCGTCGCGCGTACTGCAGCCCGAAGGTGAGGCACCACTGCCTGACCGTCTCGTATGTGACGGTGATGCCGCGCTCGGCGAGGAGGTCCTCGACGTCGCGAACACTGAGGCCGAACCTGTGGTACAACCACACAGCGTGGGCGATGATCGCGGCTGGAAAGCGGTATCCGCGGTAGCGGGACGGCTGCTGGCTCATGCGTTCAGTCTGTCACGCGCCGCTCAACCTGACAGCGCCATTCTACGTGCAGCCGGTGGAGTCGCCCGCTCTGCGGGGCTACAATCGCCCTGATCCGCGGCGGTCGTTCCCAACCTATGGCCTCAACCGTCGGTGACCGCTTCGGGCACTGCGACGTAGTCGCCCTCATCGAGGAGGGGGAATGGCCGGCGGCGCCGTCTTCGGGTTCGCTAGCGGCTTCGCCATCAGCTTCGGCAGCTTGTTTCTGGGCGCGCTCTCGAGCTACGCCCTGGGACGCTTCCTGGCGCGTGACTTCGTCGTGCAGAAGCTCGGGTCACGGACCGAGCCTATTGAGCGCCTGCTCAAGCACCACGCCTTCTGGGCCGTGGTCCGGCTCAGGATTCTCCCGGCGCCCTTTTGCGCTGATCAACTACGCCGCTTCGCTCGCAGGCATGGGCTTCGGCGCCTACGTGGGGGCCACCATCCTCGGCCTGCTACCTGCCACGCTGGTACTGAGCTACATTGCTTCGGCCCTGGTCGACGCAGCCGAGAGCCGCATTGACCGCACGTTCTTGACGCTAGCTGCCGCGAGCCTTTTGTTCGTCGCGCTGACTTTCGTGCCGACCGTCGTCAGGGGCCTGCGGAGGCGGAGACGCCGGAGTTCCGACTGACCCATGCCCGTGACGCCCGGCACCAACCTCGGCCCTTACGAGATCCAGAGCCCCCCTCGGCGCGTGCGGCATGGGTGAGGTCTATCGGGCTCCTCCGCGCATTGAGATGAATCTATGCACCAGATAAATCGACCTCTGTGCTGCGTGATGATTGGTGCCCTTTCGTGGGTCGCGGGATGTGGTGATCGCACACCCCCCGTGATGACCGGTGTGACGTTTGAGGTGAATCCCAGCGGTCGAGTACCGCTGACCGCGCACGCGACGTTCACACTCGACGAGGCCGCACAGGCGACCATCGAGATCGCAGGCCCTGAGAGCACATGGGTCCAGACGTCCACATCGGCGTATCATATGGAGCACTCAGTCATGGTCTTGGGCCTCCAGTCCGAACAGACGTACCAGATCGTGTTGGTGGCGACCGATGAGGCGGGCAACGACGTCAGGTCGTCGCCGCACGAGATGACGACGCCCGCGCTGCCCAGCGACTTTCCGCCCGTCGACGCGGTACAGAGCGAACCAGAGCGAATGGAACCGGGCGTGACCCTGTTCAGCGTGTTCCGCCGCACCGAGGACGACCCCGGTACTGATTTCGGTCTGATCCTCGCGGTGAATGGGGCCGGCGAGGTGGTGTGGTACTACCGTTCGGACGAGCGGATCACGGACGTCCGTCGGTTACAGAATGGCAATCTCATGTACACGGGAGGTGCGAAGCGCGGCCGTATGTACGAGATCGACATGCTCGGTCACATGGTGCGACAGTGGCACGCGGCCGGGGTGAGTGGCGACGCGCCCCAAGGAAGCATTCCTGTGGCGACTGACACCCTGCATCACGAGGTGTATGAAATGCCGTCGGGCAACTTTTTGGCCCTGAGCACCGAGTTCCGACAACTCAAGGACTACCCGAGCAGCGAAACAGACCCGACGGCTCCGAGGGAGACCGCCCATGTGGTGGGCGGCATCATCGTTGAGTTCACGCCAGAAGGCCAGATCGTACGGCAGTGGAAGCTCTTTGACCTGCTGGACCCGTATCGCATCGGCTACGACTCGCTCGGTACCGGATTCTGGCGCGCAACCTATGGTGACGTGGTGGACGGCGACACCCGAGATTGGCTCCATGACAACGCCATCATTTACGACGCGCGGGATGATGCGGCTATTGTGAGCCTTCGACACGGCGACGCGGTGGTCAAGGTCGACCTATCGACCGGGGAACTCCGGTGGATTCTTGGCACCCCTGAGGGGTGGAGGGACCCACAGCGGGCACGGCTCCTGGAACCGCTGGGCGATCTTGAGTGGACCTTCCATCAGCACGCGCCAATGCTGACTCCCGCGGGAACATTGCTGTTGTACGACAACGGCAATTACCGGGTGAGACCGTATGACGAGGGGATGCCCCGGTAGCTGTTGAAATTTGAAGCGGCGGCTCCCTGCTGGTCGTGCTATACGGCCGGTGGGAAAAACCTGGGGCCGAAGCCCCCAGAAAGGAGCCGCCGTGAAGAAGTCTCGCACAGTCATCCGTCGTCGCCAATCATCGTCGCCGGCGCTTCGGCACCTGCCGTTGGTCGATATCCTGGTCGACACGCAGACCGAGCTGCAGGCGTTGGTCGTCGCGTCGGGCCTGAAAGTCCTCGAGGCGATGTTGGAGGAGGACCGCGTGGCGGTCTGTGGACCCCGGTATGCGCATCAACCCGAGCGGCGTGCCTCGCGGGCGGGCCATGCGCCTAGTGAGGTCGTCCTGGGCGGGCGCAAGGTGGCGCTGCGCCGCCCGCGCGTCCGGCACGACGGCCAGGAGGTCGCGTTGCCCACGTTCCGGGCGTTCGCCGGGGACGACCCGCTGAACCGGCGCGTCGTTGAGCAGATGCTCGTGGGCGTGGCGACGCGCCAGTATGGCCGAAGCCTGGAGCCGCTGGGCCCGGACGTTCGCACCCGGGGCACGAGCAAGAGTGCGGTGAGTCGGCGGTTCGTGGCCCAGACGCAGGCACAACTCGACGCCTGGCGGGCCACCCCGCTCGCCGAGCTCGACCTCGCCGTGCTGCTGCTCGACGGCGTGCACGTGGGGACCCACTGCATCGTCGTCGCGCTGGGCATCGATGTCACCGGTCAAAAACACGCCCTGGGCGTGTGGGAAGGCGCCACCGAGAACACGACCGTGTGTCAGGGGTTGCTGACCAATCTGCAGAGCCGCGGCCTCCGCACCGACCGCAGCCTGCTCGTGATCCTCGATGGGGCGAAGGCCCTCCACACGGCCGTGACCCAGACGTTCGGTTCCGCCGCCGTGCTCCAACGGTGTCAGATCCACAAGCAGCGCAATGTGCTGGAGTATCTGCCCCAGGCGCAACGGCCATGGGTGAAGGCGATCCTCACCCGCGCCTACACGAACCGCGACGTCACGGCCGCCCGCCGGCTGTTGCAAGACCTCGCCCGCCGCCTGGACGCAGACCATCCGAGTGCCGCCGCGAGTGTCCGGGAAGGGCTCGACGAGACGCTCACGGTCATCGGGTTCGGCCTCTCCGAGCGCCTGCAGCGGTCGCTGGCTACCACGAACGCCGCCGAGAGCCGTCTCAGCCGAACGCGGCACGTCAAGCGCAACGTGAAGCGCTGGCGGGGAGGCGCGATGGTGCTACGCTGGGTCGCGGCCGGGGTGCTGGAAGCCACCACGGGCTTTCGGCGCGTGAACGGCTGCAAGGACATGCCTCAGCTGGTGGCGGCGCTCCGAGCGCGCGACGCGCAGCTCGGGCTCGGCGAGTCGTCGGAAATGGTTGCGTAGTCGTGAACCGAGTCGCCGCTCAGTTTCAACAGCGCAAGGGACATCCCCTATGACGAGAAACCGCCACCGTCTGAGCAGTACAGCCGGGTCGTCGAGTACGCGATCGACGAAGAGGCGCAGACAGTGTCACAGGTGTGGGCGTGCGGAGGGCCGGGCGAGGATCGCTTTTTCTCCAACTTCGGTTCTGACGCTGACTGGCTGGCGACGACGGGCAACGTCCTTGTGACCCACGCCGGTCTCACGGCGGACCCGGCTGGGACCCCGGACGATACCTCGGATGACGTCAATTGGGCTCGGATCGTTGAGGTGACACATACGACGCCAGTCGAGGTCGTGTTTGATCTGGTCATCAGAGAAGGCCCGGAGGTTGGGTGGCGAGTGTATCGAGCTGAGCGGCTGACGAGTCTGCACCCCTAATACAGTCGCCGCCGAATGTGCGACTAGAGCATTTGCTGGCAGCGATCTTGACGTAAGACGGCACTGTCAGGTTGAGCGGCGCGTGGCAGACTGACCGTATGAGCCAGCAGCCGTCCCGCTACCGCGGATGCCGCTTTCCAGCCGCGACTCTTCGTGCGGATCCAGGGCCGGCAACAGTACTTGTGGCGGGCCGTCGACGAGGACGGGGACGTGGTCGACATCCTGGTCCAGTCGCGGCGCAATCGACGTGCCGCCGTGCGATTCTTCCGCAAGTTGTTGAAGCGCCAAGGCCGCGTGCCACGCCAGT
This sequence comes from Vicinamibacterales bacterium, assembly GCA_965197395.1. Lineage (GTDB taxonomy): Bacteria > Acidobacteriota > Vicinamibacteria > Vicinamibacterales > UBA8438 > CAZYFH01. Next base: position 1,787,187 of record OZ240205.1, read on the forward strand.
GCTCCGCTCGCGCGCGTTCGCTGACTGGGATGCTGCGACGTGTCCATGCTGAACCGACCGCGGCATCGTCGCTCAGGATGAAGTTCGAGTCGACGGCGTTAAGTTGACAAAGCCTTTATCGGTGAGTGCCGCGAACGAACGACGGCGTGTGGTCCACTAGCTCACCAAGCTGACCAGATCGGATCCCGGCTCACCGTGGGTCAGGCGCTTCCGCCGAGCCGCCGCGAGTTCGCGTAGGCGTGCGAAGACATCCTTGATTTCGTCCACATCCCGCCGGAGCCCGTCAACGGTGGAGGCGGTCTCTCTGACCTGCTCGACCTCCTGACGAAGCGCCCTGACGTCAGCCATGATGTCTCTGGCCAATTCGACGAGTTGCTCCTGCGCGTGGAGGACGGGAAGCTGGGGTCGCTGAGCGCATTCAACGATGTCGGCCTCATCCTGACCGTCGTCGTTCCCTCGTTGCTCAACGGTGCCCAGCCACGCTTCCACGTCCGCGAGGAGCGGAGAGCGGCAGCCTCCTGTCTCCGCCGAGTGCGGCTGTTCAGCGTGCTCGACCTCAGCAACGACCGCGTTCGACATTCCTTGCCTCCGTCAGGTGGCTAGACGACCTCGCCGCGACACCAGGTCTCAGGCCGCGCACCGGCTCGGGAACCGGACCACCCCTGGATTGCAAGGTCACTGCCAAAGATTCGACATAGCTGCTGGACCCCGTTGGAACGTGAGTTGTCATGTACGCCGGTGAGCCTGCCTCGGAAAGGCATCGCAGGTGTTGTGCTACTTCGGGACACCTGGCGCCGAATCCGTGAGACGCGGGACACATCTCTCGGCGTGGTCCATCGCTCGATGGCGTCCCCGTATAATCGGAGCTGTTCTGCGCGACTGACCGGACAGCACATGGCCCTGACGCCCAACGTTCAACTTGGCGTCTACGAGGTGTCGTCCCTCCTCGGTCAAGGGGCATGGGTGAGGTGTGGCCTGCCCATGACACCCCGCTCAATCGCGACGTCGCGCTGATAGTGAATCCGGGGAATGCGGCCGGGGCATTCAGGTAGGTCAGACCAAGAACTGTGAGTCGGTCGATCCTACTACGCGAGAAAACACGCGCCGAATGCGCTGTGGCGCGACGAAACCGCAAAGCAGCGGTCTACTTGACAGCGAGGATGAACGTAACTACTCTTTGAAAAGTATCGAATTGACTGAGACGGGGCCAACGTTGGCCATTGCGGCAGCAGACCCGTGGCGCCTTTCAACACCAAGCGGCTTGCCAAGATCATGAAGGCGTTGGCCAGCGAGCATCGCCTGGCTCTCTATCTGGGTATTGCGGAGAACTCAGCATCCGGTTTCGAGGCCCCGACCTGCCGTGTCAGCCAGATCGTGAAGGCGTTCAGGCTCACCCCGCCCACCATCTGCCATCACCTGAAAGAACTCGCCAATGCCGATCTCATCGTCACGGAGAGGCAGGGGAAATACTTGGTGGCGAAGGTCAACAAGGACGCCCTCGCTGAAGTGGAAGAGGTGCTTGCGCTCGTCAAGAGCGGCTGAGCGTTTTTTTGGACCAATCGATTAGACATTTTTCAAATCGTGAAACTGATCGCAACGAGGGTTTGACATGACACTCCAGACGTTTCGGAATCTGACCGCGACCATTCCCGAACTGACGCTGCGCAGGGCGCTCACACTTGCGTTGTCGGTCGAGCGGCCCACATCACCCGAGGGCTATGCACGCTTCTACGGACGTGTGTTGGCGGTACTCGGCGTCACCCGGGGCCCCGATGGCGATCCGGCAGCGCACCATGTCCCGGCGTGTATCACCGCAGGACGGACTCAGGAGGGGGAAGGGATGACATCGAAGGCCGTCGCGGTGGTCTGCTGACCCTGAGGGACCTCACCGCGGCCGAGAAGGCTGCCTACGATGCCCCGTTCCCGGACGAGACCTACTGCGCTGGGCCGCGCCAGATGCCACAGAACGTCGCTGACCAGCTTGCTGAGAATCATGTTGCCTGGACAAGTGACCTCGAGCACTGGGAACACCCCGTTCCCACGCTGTTCAGCGACAAGGACCCGTTCCTTGCCGGGCAGGGCCTCGACAAGGAACTCCAGGAGCGGTTCCCCGGCGCTCGAGGCCAGCCCCACAGCACGATCGCCAACGCCTCTCACTTCCTGCAGGAAGACCAGACGGCCGAGCTGTGCGAGCGCATCACCGCCTGGTTCGCCCTCACAGGGTTCACCGACGAGGCATTGGCCTACGCACGAACCGGTCTTGGACCTGCCCGACCTGTATCTGACGAGGAAGAGCCGGACCAGTGGGGTGAAGCTCTCTCCGCTGACGGAATAAAGCCGGCCGCGCCCCAGTCTATCTCTGTGCGGCCATTGGCTGGAGGCAGTCGCCAGCGACCGAACTGAGCACAAAAATGCGCGTGATGCCGATCCTGATTACCGCCGTGGGGCTGGCCGCTTCCCCAGTTGGGGCCGGTGCCGAGCGAGTGCATGCCCAGGACCCTGAAGGCGAGAGCGCCATCCAAGGGGTGTGGGTGCTGAACGACGAACTTAGCGACGAACCACGGCCGGCGCTTGGAAGCAATAGTGAACGGGGTCAGGGGAGACGAGGACCGGCGGCGCGCGGCGGCCGCGGCCCGGGCGGGGGCGGTGTTGGCGGAGTCGGCGGCGGCCGGGGTGGTGGCCGCAGAGGCGGTGACCGCGGGGGTCGAGGCCGAGGCGGAAACCGACCTGACCCAGAGGACATGGCCGAGATGCGGGAGGCCATGCAGTCGGCGATGAAGGACCTGATGACGGCTGCACGGCGATTGACGATCGTGGAAACGGAACGTGAAGTGCTCCTGACCTACGACGATGGACGTGTCGTTCGGCTCATCCCTGATGACCGTGAGCACGCCGGGATCGCTGGGCATTCCATGCAGGTGATACGCCGAACGAAGTGGAACGGCGAGACCCTGGTGACGCGGATCGAGCTGCAGTCACGTATGACGCTCCAGATCGAGCGCACGTATAACGTGCGTCTCGAGGGGCAGCAGTTGGTCATCGTGTCGACGTTCGACGGCGAACGGTTTCGGACCGACGAGGATCGTGAGCTCCGGCACATCTACGACCGTGAAGCGCGCTAGGCGATACTGCCGGCGGGACGACCCGCCGGCTGTCTCGGGTCTGTCACGATAGGATGAAGCTATGTCTGTTCATGTCCAGCCTGGTACCCTCGCCTGCGTCATCGCTGTGGCGCTGGGCGTGCAGAATCTCGTGCACGCGCAGCGGCCCATCCGCAACTTCGAGTACGACGCGCCGTCGGTGGGCGACGTCATGCCCGACACGGTGGTCTACGACCGCGACGGCATCGGGCGCCGGCTGCGGAACCTCGTGGTCGGACACCCCACGGTCCTCATCCTCGGCTGTCTTACCTGACCCCCCTTCCTCAACAACGTCTCCCGGGTGGAGACGATCGCACGCGACTACGCCCCAAGGGGTGTTCGGTTCTATTACCTCTACAAGCAGCTCGCGCATCCCGAGCTCAGCAACTACGTCGACCCCTTCACGCTCGACGAGCGCCTGATGCACGTCAGACAGGCAGAGGTGCAGCTCGGCTCTCGTATTCCGTGGATCGCCGATGCGATGACGAACGACCTCAAGCACGCACTAGGCGACATGCCGAACGCGGAGTTCATCATCGACCCCGACGGGGTAGTCGTCGGGCGCCGGGCGTGGAGTAACCCGCTGGCCCTGCGCGCGGACCTCGAGCGGCTGATCGGTCCCGTAGAGACCCCAACCCTCGTGGCCGATCTCGATCTCGTGACAACGCCGCCGGTCGTCACCGTCGCGAGAGGGATCGTCCCGCGCGTGGTGCCACCAGGGCGGATGACGACGCTGCAGATCGAGCCGCGACTCGACGAGTCCGAACTCCCGTTCTACACGAAACTGCGGGCTGAGGTGGACCAGACATTCTTAGAGACGGGTGCGGGTACGCTGTACCTCGGCTTTCACATCGACCCGCTCTATCGGATGCATTGGAACAACGACGCGCCGCCGCTCGAATACGCGATCACGGCTCCGCCGGGGGTTCGCGTCACCCCGGCTTACGGCCGGTTCGCCGACGTCGAGGAAGCGGCGGACGCCGATCCGCGCGAGTTTCTCGTCGAGATCACCGCCGAGGACCGTAGCGCGCCCTTGGACCTGTCGGTCACCTATTACGCCTGTGACGACGCACTGACCTTTTGCGTCCCGGTTACCCAGGGCTACACCGTGCGGCTGGCGCCCGACCCGGACGCGGGCCGCGTTCGCCGCGCGGGAATGCGCGGACTCGGGCGCAGGGGAGGTGGCCGTCGCGGCTTCGGCGGTTCTCCGCTCGAGCGCATTCGGGTCTGGGACCAGAACGGGGACGGCATCATCACACGGGACGAAGCCCCCGAGGCGCTGACGGGCCGCTTCGACCAGATGGACACCAATGCCGACGGGCTGCTCGAAGAGGACGAGCTGCAAAACGAGCTGCGAAACATGCGGGCGGTGATGCGCGGCGGCGGGGGGCCGCTCGGTGGCGGCGATCCGGTTGTCCGGCTGCTTCAGTTCGATCTCGACGGAGACGGCCGGGTGACCCGTGGGGAGGTCCCGGATCGGATGGGTCGGATCCTAGACCGGTTCGACACGAACGGCGACGACGTCCTCGACGAGCGCGAGCTCCAGGTCATGGCCGATCAAGTACGGCGGCGGCCGCGCTGAGCCGCGACTCTCGTGATTCAACACGGTGACGCAGTATGTGGTCGGCGAGTAACGTTCCGGGCTGCCCGGCGCCATGATGGGCAACTTCTACAACCATGACTATTTCGGTTCCTCTCAGGGATCGTGCAGCTTTGGCCGGTTCCATGGCTAATAAGTCAAGCATTGTCATCGACTTACGTGGCTGGAGAACACCGTCTGTATCTGGAGAGGAACTGCAGGCTCTCGGAAAGTCCGGCCCACGGTACACGGCGGAAATCGCGAGGGGCCTGCCAGTGCCAAGGGGCTGAACAGTCAGCGAGGGTTCGGCCCAGCGGTAAAACGTCAGACGCGCGGCTACGTGGTGATTCTCCTCGAGATGTCTACGACACCCGGATCATTCCGCTGGATGGCCGGCCGCGTGCGGTCATGACGACGTGACCGTCCTCAGCGAAGGGCGGATGGGACAGGTCTAGCCGGCCTGCGCTCATGCCCGACCGACTTCAGCTCGCAAGGAATTGGCTCCCACGATACACGGGGATGCCCCTTGACCGGTTCGGCGATCACATCCTGCTGACTAACTTCCGCTATCACGTGGACACGTTCACAGAGACGTTCGGCTGTGAACGGTTTGGCGAAGACAAGCCGATGCAGGCGGCGACGAACGACCTGGGGCTCACGATCATCAATTTCGGGATTGGGTCCGCAAACGCGGCAACGATCATGGACCTGCTGAGCGCCTGCCAACCCAAGGGTGTCCTGTTCCTCGGGAAGTGCGGCGGGCTCAAGAGATCCACCGAGATCGGCCATTTCATCCTGCCGATCGCGGCCATTCGTGGTGAGGGGACGAGCGACGATTATTTCCCGCCCGAAGTGCCGGCGCTGCCCTCGTTCAAACTCCACAAGTTCGTTTCCCAGAAGGTCGCCGAGCACGGATATGACTATCGTACCGGTGTCGTGTACACAACGAATCGACGCGTCTGGGAGCACGACAACGACTTCGTAGCTCGGCTCAAAGCGATGACCTGTATCGCCATCGACATGGAGACCGCCACGATCTTTATCGTCGGACATCGGAACGAGATCGCTCGTGGCGCACTCCTGTTGGTTTCAGACTTGCCGACGACGCCGGAGGGGGTCACGACTGAGGAGTCGGACAAGCGGTTTATCCAGGAATGGTCTCAGATCCACCTTCAGATGGGAATCGAGGCGATGACCGAGATCGATGAACGCGGCGAGAAGATTAAGCACTTCAAGTACTGAGCCGTCCGACACAGCGCCCCAAAGCGGCCACCTGTTCTGGATCGCTGTGTTGCTGACCCTCTGGGTGTTTCCCCCGGTGGTCAACATCGGCTTCACACGGAGTTGGGGGACGAAGCCCCGAACGGTGATCGCAGCTCTGGCCGCGGTGGCCATCGTCACTGGGCTCGCGCTGTACGGAAACTGGTGGGCGCCGCCGCTGGAAGTGTTGCTGCTGGTCTGGATGATCTATACGTTCGGCCATCTGGGCCGGCTGAGGGGGCCCCGGCCGCTGTCCCTCCAGTCCGCTCGTTGCACACCGCCTGCCTCTCCGAGGCCGTGATCCGCCCCGGGCGGTGGCATAATACGCCCCAGTTGCTACCCCACCGGAGGGACCCTGCGCTGATCTGTGTCGGCGTGCGGTCCGACTCGTTCACGCGACGCAGCAAACGGGGTCTCATGCGGACAGGACGCGCGAAGACGGTGTCTCGATCCCATACGGCATTGAAGCCCACCAAGACCACGACGCGCCGGCCGGGGCAACGCCTCGAAAACTTCGAGCATGCGGACGTGGTCGCACACGCTCGGCAGGCACGGCGCAACCGGCGTCCGATCTGGACCAACCCGTTCACGAGGGAACGCGCCGCGCTGTGGCGGAAATCCTGGCGAGGACCACGCGTGGCCGAGTGATGCAGCTTGATGAACGTGTCGTCGGCGATGTGACCGTGTTGGCGCCGTCCGGCCGGATGACGCGGGACGAGAACTTTGGCGCGGTGAAGCGTCGCGTCGAGGCGCTGGTCGACGCGGGTCAGCGCAAGCTGGTGCTGGACTTGGGGGCGGTGTCGTATATGGACAGCACGTGTCTCGGCGAGATCGTCAGCGGGTTCGTGACCATGCGGAAGCAGGGGGGCACCCTGCATCTGGCGAACCTCACGGAGCGGGTCGCGCGGCTGATGACGATTGCCCAGTTGACGAAGGTGTTCCGGCTATTCGGCTGAATCGCCCCGGGTTTCCCGGAGGCTCCATATCTTGGGAGGATGGAGTCCATGGGAAGACCGAGGAAGTACTCACCAGAAGTACGGGACCGCGCCGTGCGGCTCGTGTTTGAGCACGAAGACCAGCACGACTCGCAGTGGGCCGCGATCCGATCCGTGGCCGAGAAGATCGGCTGCACGTCGGAGACGCTGCGGCATTGGGTGCGCCAAGCCGAGCGGGATCAGGGACGCCGTCCGGGGCTGACGACGGACGAGCGGGCCGTGCTGAAGGAGCAGGCGCGCGAGATCCGCGAGCTCCGGCGGGCGAATGAGATCCTGCGGAAAGCGTCAGCGTATTTCGCACAGGCGGAGCTCGACCGCCGACCGAGGTAATGGTGACCTTCATTGATGCGCAGCGGGAAACGTACGGGGTCGAGCCGATCAGCGCCGTGGTGCCGATTGCTCCGTCGACGTATTACGCGCACAAAGCGTGGCAGGCCAATCCCCGGTTGCGATCGGGGCGCGCGCAGCGCGATGCGTGGTTGAAGGATCAGATCCGTCGCGTGCGCGACGAGAACTTCGCGGTCTACGGCGCGTACAAAGTCTGGCGCCAGTTGAACCGTGAGGGGATCGCCGTGGCCCGGTGCACCGTCGAACGCCTGATGCGGGAGCTGGGCCTGCGGGGCGCCGTTCGGGGCCGGGCGTTCACCACGACGACCTGTCCTGACCCCACCCCGCGGCCGGCCGACCTGGTCAACCGCACGTTTGTGGCCACGCGCCCCAACGCACTCTGGGTGGCGGACCTCACCTTCGTGGCGACCTGGCGCGGCTTCGTCTACGTGGCGTTCGTCATCGATGTCTTTGCCCGGTGCATCGTAGGCTGGCGCGTCTCCAGCTCCTTGCGCACCGACCTCGCCCTTGATGCGTTGGAGCAAGCCCTGTATGCGCGGCCGGCACCTGACGGGTTAGTGCACCACAGCGATCGGGGTGGTCAGTATCTCTCCATTCGCTACACGGACCGGCTGGCCGAGTCGGGCATCGAGCCGTCCGTGGGGAGCGTGGGTGACTCGTACGACAACGCCCTCGCTGAGTCGGTGATCGGGCTATACAAGACCGAAGTGATTCGTCGGCGCGGCCCGTGGCGGCATCTCGAGGCCGTGGAGTTTGCGACGCTCGAATGGGTGGACTGGTTCAACAACCGGCGGCTCTTGACGTCGATCGGCGACGTGCCACCGGCCGAGTACGAACAGCAGTACTATCGGGCACAAGAAGCGCCAGCCACAATGGCCGGAGTCAACTAATGAGCTCTCCGGAGAACCCGGGGCGATTCAGGAGGCGGTCTTGAGCCTGGCGCCGGGACAGCGTGACAGCTAACGCGGATCGTCGCGGACGCAGGTCGGCCCAATCAGCCCAGCGGCAGCCGGTAGGGTGACCGCTAGAAGCGCCACATGAGGGGAGTTTCAACTTAGCGTGACCCTTGCGCTGCCGCCTGCTCTTCTGCCCGCGTTCCGCCCAGCATGACCGCCATGCTGTAGTTCCCTTCGTGACAGGCGTACTCGAAGATCGGCTCCGGGTTCAGCACCATCGGCACCGACGCGGTCCACGGGCGTGTCCACATCTCGGGATCGAGCACCGTGAACTCGTAGACCAGCGTCTCGGCGTCCACGCGGGTGAGGCGCTCGACCAGCTGCATGCTTTCGGTCGTGCCACGCCACCGCCGCTTGGCGGCGAAGTTGCGGGTCTCGATTACGAGGGTGTCGCCCTCCCAATGCCCGCGAGAGTCCCCCGACCATTGGCGGATGTCTTGATCAAGCCCGGGACCCGCGCCGAGCGGGACGATGCGAGCCGTATGCACCATCTCGGTCACCAGCACGACGTGGTCTGGCGTCTGGGGCGCCCTGCTCCCACAGGCGAGCATCGCGGTCCACGGCTTCTTGGTCGAGATTCGCCGCGTCCTCCTCCGTCAAGAACTCCTGGTCGCCCAGATCCTCCGGTCGTTGCATGGGCGTAATGGTGCGGAGTCCCAGACACCCTGCAGGTCCGGCTGACCCCACGACGTCCGAGGAGCGGTCTGGGCCGCACCGGGAATGGCCGACAGCGCCACGACCGCGATCAATGCACACACCGTCGCGAGACATCGATGGCTCATGTGACCCTCCTCTCGCTCTCTCAGCTCTCGGTCCACGCACGCTCATGATGGACCCCCAGGCAAACTACCTGCAAGGATTACCCACTCCTCGTACTTCTCAGCACTCCGTAAGCCCGACTTGGGGCGAGTGCCCGAACCGGTGGAGAGTTCTCGATGTTCTGTAGAATGAGCCGACAGTCGACGTCACCATGCCTGAACGGGTGAGCCGCGCCATCGCCGGAGCCGTCGCGACGCTCGTCATCGCCTGCAGACAATGCGGTTCGGGATCTGCTGGACCTGGAGGTCGACGTGACCGAGCTGCTGCCGGCCGACGGCGCGAGCTACGGGTTCGACAACGTCGCCGGTGTGCTCGGTGTCTCCCCGACGCTACTCGAACGGTACTTGGGCGCGGCGCGAAAGATTAGTCGGATTGCGGTGGGCAGACCGGTGCCGTCGGCCGCCACGGAAACGTTTCGTGTGACCAATGATCTCTCGCAAGATGATTGGGTCGCGGGCATGCCGTTCGGCACGAGGGGTGGGGCAACCTTTCGGTACAACTTTCCACAGGACGGGGAGTACGTCGTGAGGGTGTCGCTGGCGCGGGGTACCGGTGGTCAGCTCGCCACATTCGATGTTCCGCATGCTCTCGAAGTCAGTCTCGATAACGACATCGTTCTGGTCGCCGGCGGGGCTGAAGTGGATGGTCACTCGGATGCCGGCTTTACACCGCTCATGTTTGCGGCGCGGCTCGGGCATATCGACACGGTGGACGCGTTGCTGGATGCAGGGGCAGATATTGGCTATATCCGAATTTCCCAACTAACGAAATGCGCTGATGATGCTGGTGCATAGGCATTCTGACGTCGCTCACAGGGTACGCAAGTGGCTGGGAATGTGCGCAGGAATATCGAGGTCACCGACGGTCAGGTAGATCATGTCGGCGAAGTCGTCCAGGTGGCGATAACCGGACGCCCGGTTCTTGACGATCTTGATAATGCGATTCAAGCCCTCGCCGACGGCATTCGTCAGCGGCCTGTCGATGAAGGCCATGATGTGCGTGAGGTGCGTCCGCAGTGTCCCGACAAACGTGCGCAACGTCGGGATGCGGCTGCGCAACGCGGCGGTCATCCAGCGTCTGAGGAACTTCGTCGCCGAGGCCCGATAGCGGTAGTTCCAGAAGTGCTCAAACTCGTCCTTGAGCACCCAGGCGCGATGAATGCGCCGATTGGAGTTCCGCAAGCGATTGAGGAACCGGGTATGGCCCTTGGTCCGGTGTCTGGAGTGCCTGCTGAGCAGCCACCGCAGCCCCTTGATCGCCTTGCGCCCCGGCGTGTCGAGAGCCCGCCACTGTTCCTTGCGGACTTCGTCCACGGCCTGGTTTAGCGCTTTGACGAGATGGAAGCGGTCGAGGACGAGCGTGACCTCGGGACAGTGATCGGTGATCGCCCCGATATAGGCGGGGCTCATGTCGCAACTGGCCCAGGCGACCCGCGTTTTCTGCCCCGGGCTCAGCCAGTCGTTGAAGAAGCGATCGATGGTGTCGCGGCCCTTGCCCGGGCCGACCCACAGGACGCGCGCGCGGTCCAGGTCGTAGACGAGGGTGGCGAACTTGCGGCCCTTGCAGTAGGAGATCTCGTCGACGCCGAGCGTGGTCAGGCCTCGGATTTTGTGCCCGTGGCGCACCCGCGTGATGACTCGGTGCAGCAGGTTGGACAGGGTCGAGGTCGGGAGCCGCAGGATCTCGGCCGCCGCCTGCTGCGTCATGATCTGGCACAGGGCGCAGAGGCGCCACTCCAGGCGGTAGGTGACGCGGGCATAGGCCGGCGCCCAGGGGATCTCCTCCTGCACGCGCCCATGGGTGGGGCACTGGATCTCTTTCGGGGCATACCAGAGCACGATGCGCAGGCCCATGACCGCCACATCCTCCCACCGCCGTCGCTCGCTTGTCTGGTGCACGATTCGGCCGCGCCGCCCACACGCCGGGCAGCGGCAGCCGTTCTTGTACGGCTTGACCGCCAGATGGAGCTCCGTGTCGCGATGCATGAACCGAACATGCGTGACCTTCAGACTCTTGAGACGTAGGATCGTGCGCAGCAACTTCAGGTTGCTCACGGGCTTCTCCTCCTTCCTGTCGACGGCAATCAACAGAGGGAATGAAGCCCGTGTTTACATGCAGCAATCAAGTCATTGCATCAGCTAAACGGGTTCCTCTCAGGGATCGGTGCAGCTTTGGCCGGTTCCATGGCTAATAAGTCAAGCATTGTCATCGACTTACGTGGCTGGAGAACACCGTCTGTATCTGGAGAGGAACTGCAGGCTCTCGGAAAGTCCGGCCCACGGTACACGGCGGAAATCGCGAGGGGCCTGCCAGTGCCAAGGGGCTGAACAGTCAGCGAGGGTTCGGCCCAGCGGTAAAACGTCGGCGAAAGTCCAGGCCGCGTTCCACGAGTGTTCATGGTTCGTCGCCCTGTAAATGCCAGCGCCTCAGCACCTTGAGGTGGGACCGGCTGCCGTCGAGCAGGCCCCCCACCAAAAGCGGGGCCCGCGCAGGCGGCCGTCGACTGAGCGATAGACGACTTCACCGCTGATTCGCGGGCACGAACACATCCGCAGCCTCTTTCCACGGCGTGGCTGACCTGCTGGGGGCTGAATCGGGGTCTATCCGGGTTTCCCAACGCCATTTTGGGGCCTTTCGGGGTTTTTCGTGGGTGATTTGATTGGAAAGGCCCTGTGGGAGCTCGTGGAAAACGCACAGCGTTTTCCAAGGCACGGTGGGCGCGTTCTGTGCGTCCACGGCGCCGTCAGCTTCCACAGGGCCCGTCCGTGCGCGACAAGATGGCTCCCAGGGAGGGGGCCCATGCGTGATGTCGAACTGGACCGCTGCGTCCTCGGACTGCAGTCGACCGGCGAACAACTATGTTCGCGTCAACACCGTCGACCTGTACACGCCGAACGCTCGATTTACCCCGGAAAGACTGGGATATCAGGTGCTTACGCTATTTGGGAAACTCGGATATAGCCCTGAATCGTGCACACATTTGTGTGAGGAACCGCTAAACGTCTTTGGCAAACCCGGATAGACCCCAGATATTCACCAGACGCTTCCGGATGGTACCGGTCCGTTGCGGCGTTTTCCCGAGCTAGAGGTGGCACTGCTCGAGCTGGGCGCCACCTCACCCCTATTGGCTGCCCATGGTAGCCCGTGTAGATCTGATAGCGATGGTCTTCAACCGTCGTGCGAACGCGGATGCTGGTGGGTCCGGTGACTTCCACCCGTAACTCGGCGCCGTTCTGCAAGACGAACGCGTCACTGGCATTCAGCAGGTTGGTGACGTGCCGACGTCCGAACAGTCGTTGTCCAATCAGCAGCTAAACAGTGCCGTTTCCCTCTACCTCTTTCAACAAGCGCTCAATTGACGCTCGCTCTGGCACCAGGTTCTTGCGCACATGTCGACAATTGATATGAACGATGACAACCAACAGTGCAACGCAGGCGGCAATGTAAGCGGTTCGAAACCTTTCTAAGAAACCTTCGAACCCGACAACGACGACGGTGAGCGGTATCATTATGGGCAGGCCGTACCACCACAGCACTCTCGTCAGTAACCCGATCTGATGGTCGACGGCGTCTCGAGATTTCTCCAGTGACCCGCGTATCGAATCGCTCTCTAGCGGTGCTGTTGCGCGGGACTTGATACGCTCGCGCACAAAGACCCCGCTGACAAGCCAGCACGCGACACCCAACGCGATCCAATCCCATCGTATGGTCCCGGGCAAATCGAAGGCGCCCTCGTAAAGGCAGCCCAGGCCAACCAGCACACCAACAGTTAACTCGGCCCAGTCGCGATGCCGCGCCTGGCGTGCAAGACTCGTATTCTGTCCTTTGACTAGCCTGTGTAGGCTCGCTTCATCGATGCTAAAGCGATGCGTGCCCTCATCCCTCTTCCACAGCATTTGGGCGAACTCTAAGTCCATCACTCGTCCTCCAGCAGTGTCTTGAGTCGGAACTTCATGCGGTTGATCTTCACACCGACGGAACTCTTGGAGATTCCTAAGATGGTCGCCATGTCCTCATAGCTATTGCCATCCAAGTAGAGTAAGGCCAGCGAGCGATCGACCAACTGCATGGTTCTGATCTGCGCATACAGCCAATCCAGCTGTTGGTCCCGCTCCGGATCAAAGCGCACCCAACCATCCCATGACTCTAATGGCTTGGTTCTTGGTTGCCGATCCGTGCGCCGCCGATGGCTGATGGCTGTGTTCAGTGCTACTCGGTAGATCCATGTTGATTCTGCCGAGCGCTGGTCAAACTTCTCGATAGAGCGCCACAACGCGAGAGCAATCTCTTGAAACAGATCTTCCTGAGCGTCGAGATGCGGTGCGTAAATCATAACGACGCGGTAGATGAGCGCTCTGTATTGTTTGAGCCACCGCTCAAACTGCGCGTCGTATGTATTCAAGGGCCGCATTCCCCATTTCGTTCTGGAACGTTAGTCGCCAGGGTGGGGGTTTTCTTACATCAATGAGCCCCCCCCTTTTGACACACCGACGGCCGCAGCCAACGTCAGTTGCACGTCGAACGCGGACGGAGCTCACGAGGCTCGCGAGGCCGCAAGGTCGTGCGACAAAGAATTGCTGCTGGCGGACGGCTGTTCGTATGTGACGATCCGCCGCCGGGTCGACTGCGCGATGCTGACCTGGGCGCCGCCCTTTATGCCAGATTGGTGGTTACAGAACGGAGTACAGTTCCCCCCCGGACTCTAAACCCAACCGCTACTGAAGGCGGGGGGACGTCGGGCGCTTCCTGGCCGGCTACGTACGCGGGGCGCCCCGCCGGCGTTCCGGTGGCCACCGGCTGGGCCACGGAGCGACCCGCGAGCGAAACCAGGGCGCAGCCGACCCCGAGAGCGACCATGGCCGGGGTAGAGCGACGGGCAGACATGAGTCATCGAAATATAGTCGTGCGTCCAGCAAAGGCTGGCGCGTTCAGCGGGAGACAGTCCCGCCGGAGCAAGAGCCAGGAGCTCCGTAGCCTGGATGGCAGGGAGGAGGGAAACCGAGGCTCTGAAGCCCATCGACGACCCACCCATGGGGTGGCAGCGAGTCATCGGGCCGTAACGAATGTGAACGCAGAGGTGGCCCCGAAAGTCATGGCCCCGGAGGCCGAGCCCCCGACTATTGGGCGAAGGCAGCATCACGTGTCGCACACTGGCTGACGCGGCACGTGGCTCCGGCGGGGTGGGAGCGACGGCACGATGACAAGGACGCGTCGAGCAACTGGAGAAGCCCTCCTCGTCCTGTCGCGAAATCGGCAGAGCTAGGTAGGTCGTATAACCGGCAGCCCGGGAAGTCGACCGAAGACGAGAGGGTGGCGGAGGGGCTTGTAGTAGCACAGAAGCGGGGTAATGCCCGTGGAGCGAAGGAGCCCTGCTGTCTCGGCAGCACCTCCGGCAACATGGAAGGCAGGGGCGAGATGACGAAGGCGCCCATCACGCTGCAAGACCTGAGACGGAGGATATACGTCAAGGCGAAGGCTGAACCGTCTTGGCGGTTCTGGGGCCTGTACGCCCACGTCTGCAAAACCGACACGCTCCACGCGGCCTACTCACTGGCCAAAGCGAACAAGGGGGCCCCTGGCAGTGACGGGGTCACCTTCGCGGCCATCGAGGCGGACGGGGTGGCAGGGTTTGTTGAGCAGTTGCGGGCCGAACTGGTTACCCGCACGTATCGTCCCATGCGCAATCGACGGAAGGCGATACCGAAGGACGGCGGCAAGAAGGTCCGCGTGCTGTCGATACCGGCCATCCGCGACCGCGTGGTCCAGGGAGCCCTCAAGCTCATCCTGGAACCTATCTTCGAGGCAGATTTCCAACCGGGTTCGTTCGGCTATCGGCCCCAGCGGACGGCGCATGCAGCGGTGCAGCGAGTCGCCCAAGGCATCGTGCAATACAAGACCCGCGTCATCGACGTGGACCTTGCCGCCTACTTCGACAATGTGCGGCACCACCTGCTCTTGGCGAAGGTGGCTCGACGGGTCAACGACGCGGACGTGCTGGGCTTGGTGAAGCTGATGCTGAAGGCGTCGGGCAAGAAGGGCGTTCCCCAAGGCGGGGTGATTTCACCCTTGCTCAGCAACCTCTACCTCAACGAGGTGGACCGGATGCTCGAGCGCGCCAAGGAGGTCACGCGGAACGGGAAGTACACATACCTCGAGTATGCGCGCTTCGCCGATGATCTCGTGATCTTGGTGGATGCCTACCGCCGGCATGACTGGTTGCTCACGGCCGTGGACCGACGCCTCCGGGAGGAATTCGCCAACCTCCAGGTCACGATCAACGAGGAGAAGAGTCAGACCATCGACTTGGCCCGTGGGGACAGCTTCGGATTCCTCGGCTTCGCGTTCCGTCGGGTTCGCAGCCGTACTGGCACGTGGCGAGCGCATTACACGCCGCGGGTGAAAGCCCGTACAGCGCTCCTGCGTAAGCTGAAGGACATCTTCCGACGCCATCGGTCCCAGCCCATCGACCGTGTGGTGACTCTCATCAACCCGGTTCTACGGGGATGGGTCACCTACTTCGCCGTCGGGCACTCGAGCCGGTGCTTCTCGTTTGTGAAAAGCTGGGTGGAGAAGAAGGTTCGGCGTCATTTGATGCGTGCCCGGAACCGCCAGGGTTTTGGGTGGCACCGGTGGAGTCGGCGGTGGGTGTATGACGTGCTCGGTCTGTTCAACGCGTACCGAGTCCGTCGTGTGGTCCCCCCGCTGACAGCGGGTGCCACTCGATAGGTCCCATAGCCCTTGACGGGAAGCCGGCAGGTAAGCGGAGTGCGGGAAATCCGCACGCTCCGTTTGACGAGGCGGGGCCTGGAAACGGAGCCACGGATGACCCTATGCGGGCACGAAGGGGGAAACCCCGGACACAGCCAAGGGGAGTCCTACGGGCCACCGCGCCAGGCCTCGACCCTACCAAAGGCGGTCGGGGACGGATTTCTTCCCAACCCGCGTGACGCCACCACCCGTCGTCTGGCACTATAAGGGGTCGTTCCTCGTACTTCTGGGAGAACACGGATGATCAAGAACAGCCTGGCGGTGGTGTTTGCCTTGACCCTCGTCCTGACGCTCGTCCCGCAGGCGGCGGTGGCGCAGTCTGGCGTTGCCGGGATGCCGATGCGGACGCCGGACGGCCAGCCTGACGTCTCCGGCATGTTCACCTTCCGGACGATCACGCCGTTCCAGCGTCCCGAGCAGTTCGCCGGGCGCGAAACGCTCAGTGCCGAGGAAGCCGCGGCGTTCGAGGCGTCAGAGCGTACCCGCCAGAATCGTGACCTCTTTGACCCGGAGAAAGGCTCGGGTGGCTACCGTCCCCGCGCCGACGGCGGGGTGCTGTCATACAACGAGTTCTGGTACGAGCGCGGAATCGAGCTGACGAGGGACAAGCGGACCGCCCTCGTCATCGACCCGCCGGACGGCCGGCTGCCGCCACGCACCGACGCGGCCATCAAGGCTGCCGCGGTCCGGCGCGACTATGTTGAGGAGCACCGCTACGATTCGTACGAGAACCGCAGCTCTGGCGACCGCTGCCTCATGGGTTTCAACGCTGGCCCGCCGATGCGGTCGAGCGCCTACAACAACAACGTGATGGTGTTCCAGACACCAGGGTATGTGACGATTCTCAACGAGATGGTGCACAACGCCCGGATCATTCCGATCGACGACAACCCGGATCTCGCGTTCGATCAACGCAGCGGCGTGTCCCGGGCCCACTGGGAGGGTGAGACGCTGGTCATCGAAACCGACCAGTTCAGCGGCGGGAGTAGCGGCCTGACCTCGACGAGCATGCATCTGGTCGAGCGCCTCACTCGACTCGACCCCGACACTGTCGCGTACGAGTACACGGTCACCGACCCAACGGTCTACACCGCACCGTATACGGTGATGATGCCGTTCCGTCGAACCGACGGACCGCTCTTCGAGTACGCCTGCCACGAAGGCAACATCGGCCTGCATGGCATCCTTGCCGGCGCACGGCAGCTCGAGGCCGACGGACGGAAGCTCCGTCCCTGAGGCACATCGCGCGCTCACTGGCGCGTTCAGCCGCGCGGGGTAGTCGAAGGCGAGAGCAGTAGACTCGCCGAAGGTTGACCGATTGGCCCGTGCGCCAACTGAGCAACCGACACGTCAATGGTGACGGAGGTCGATGTCTTCTTCAGGGATCTCGATGGCGTGTTTTACAAACTCGTCGAGCGGGCACCGCCGCACGGGGATCCGGACGCGGCGATGCACATCACCGCGATGCCGTATGTTGCGCTGAACGTGACAGATTTCGAACGCTCCTACGCGTTCTACCGCATGCTCGGTTACACAGAGACTGTCCGGTTGCCGGAAACAGGAACGCTCGAGGAAGCCCGGGCGTACGGCCTCGACCGGCCATTCCGGATTCGGGGCGCGGACATGGCGCTGCCGCGGGGGGACCGGCACGGCATCCGCCTCGTGCAATGGCTCGAGCCGGACGACGACGACCCACCCTATCCGCCCCCGATCAGCCACATCGGTATCGATCGGCTGGCAGTGTCCGTACTCGACCTCGACAGGGCCGTGGAGATGCTGGCATCTCGGGGCGAAGCGTTTCTCTCCGAGATCGCTCCCTGTTGCTCTGGCACCGGCCTGGATGAGATGGGGATCATCAATCTCACTGATCCGGACGGCATCTTCATCGAGTTGGTCGGGCCCATTCAGCGTCGAGAACCTCCGACGCCGCCTGAGTGGTGTCGGCAGTAATGACGTCCGGGTAGGTCGATGCACGCCGCCGACCCATCAGCGGCACGCGGAGTCGCTCAACGCGGAGTGTCGAGGGTCGGCCGGGAGCAGCTACTTCGCGGCCTTTCGCTTCGCAGCCCAATACGCCTTCATCCGCTTGGCCACGGCTTTCCTGCCCGCCGCCGACATCGTGCGACGCTTCTTCTTTGGCTTGGCCGCTGCCTTCTTGTTGGCCCAATGCGCCTTCAGCTTCTTGGCCAGGGCCTTGCGCGCCGCAGCAGACATCTTTCTGCGACGCTTGCGCTTCTTGGCTGTGGTCTTCCCGCCGATGATGCTGGCGGCTCGTTGGAGGGCATCGATATCGGCCTGCAGTTGTCCGATGGCGGCTTGCTTGGAGGCGATGGCTTTGGTGAGGTCGGTCATGAGTTGAGCCTATCGACGGACCCGACGAGGTGTCAACCGACATGGTCAGGCAAGGAACGGTCGACGGCTGTTGACAAGCCTGTCCCGAGCGCCCACGATTCGTTCCATCGCGTGAGAGGACAGAGACGATGATGAACCGCCGCCAGTTCGTCTACGCCGCGGCCGCCGGTGCCGCCATGTTGGCCCGCACGCCGAGGGTATTCGGGGCAACGCACGATCTGATCGTGAAGGGCGGGCGCGTGATCGATCCGTCGCTGCGAATCAACGCGATCGGTGACGTGGCAATCGCCGCCGGCCGCATCGCGGCGGTCGAGACCGACATTGCGGACGATGCCACCGAGACGTTCGATGCGCGTGGCAGGCTCGTCGTCCCGGGGTTGCTCGACATCCACACGCACTACGCACGGGATCGCGAAGGATCAACCATCGGTTTGGAGGGCGGCGTCACCGGATGGATCGATTCCGGATCGGATGGGGCGGACGGCATCGACGAGCTGGTGGCCAATGCGCGATCGGCACCGCAGCCGGGACGCGTGCTCATCAACATCGGTCGTGCCGGTATCTTGCCCGACGGCGACACGATGGACCTCGCGCTTGCCGACGTCGATGCGGCGAAGGGCGCGATTGCGCGCCACCGTGACGTCGTCATCGGCGTCAAGGCGCGGCTGTCGAGAAATGTCGCTGCCGACGATGTCGAGGTGCTGCGTCGCGCACAGGAAGTCGCCTCGTCCTTCGACCTGCCAGTGATGATCCACATGGGACAAACGGTCTCGCCGCTGCCCAGGCTGCTCGATCTTCTCAAGCGCGGCGATATCGTCACCCACATGTTCGCGCCGCCGCCCAATAGCATCATCGACGACACGGGCCACATCCTGCCGGCAGTGCTGGCCGCCCGGCGACGCGGCGTGTGGTTCGATGTCGCCAACGGACGGACCGGCCATCTGCGGTGGGACACGTTCGACGGCATCATGCAGGCGGGTTTTTGGCCCGATACGATTTCCACGGATGGGAGCACGACGAGCCGGTCGGCGGAGAGCGTCATCGATTTCCCCAACGTCATGTCCAAGTTCCTGAACTTCGGCATGACGCTCGACCAGGTGGTGGCGCGCGCGACCGTCAATGCCTCGCGCGTGTTCCCGCTGTTCGCCGACCGCGGCACGCTCAACGTGGGCGCGCCGGCCGACGTTGCCGTGCTCGAGCTGCGGGACGGCACCTTCGAGTTCGTCGATAACTACGGGAACACGCGCACCGGCCGTCAGAGGCTCTTCCCGAGCGGCACCGTGCTCGGCGGCGCGGTCGTTGCGCGCGTCTAGCGGCAGTTGTAGGACGCCGGTGGTATAAGTAACAGCGGACCAGGGCGCCACGGGGCGGTTCTGGCCGGGCTGTGCGGCTTTTCTTTTCTGAAGGCGAGGTTGATGACACGCTGGAGCGTTGCGACCACCTCCGCGTCGGCGCCGCGCACTACCCACCGACGCACTCCCGGGAGTTCCCGGAGCTGGGCGTCACGCTCAGCGTCTACGAGGGCGTCGTCGATGTCGCCGTCCCGGTCACGCCAAACGCCGAGTTGTTCAACTGGACCAACCCCGAAAAGCCGGATCAACTCAAGGTGCCGGTGTCGGTGCTGTTCCAGGCGTGCAGCGAGACAATCTGCTACGTGCCGCGGACGGAGGCGCTGTCGCTGACGGTGCCGATCGAGCCGCTGCTCACCTCGGGAGCGCCGAGAGCCAGGTAGCAATCACCGGAACCGGCCACGGACCGGAGGGGGCCGTGGCGGTCTGTTGTCGTCACCGCAGTCGACTTCCAGCAAAGCCGTGAGAAACGAGCGTACGGTCTGGTGGCTGCGGTCGATGGCGGTCGTCGCCGTTCTCGCATCCAGCCTCCCCGACGCGCGGGCGGACGACCTCGATCAGCCAGATGGGCACGAGCCGCTCGACCAGCAGAACGAAATCGACGAAGAGCCCTTTGAGCAAGAGTACCCCCTCGTCGATTGGGGTACGCTGATCGACTTCCGGTTCGCGGCGACGGACGACGCCGTCAGCGTTCTCGACGGCGGGCTCGGCAAGACACGGTACGGCGCAGGCGCCGGGTCCGATCCGGCCGTGCCGCGCGGTGCGGATCTGTTCCGCCTGTCCCAACTGTCGTTCTGGATGGACGCGCACGCGAGTGAGACGCTGGGGCTCTTCGCACACGCGAACGTCGATGCCGAGCCGGACAAGAAGCAGCACCGCGGGCGCGTCGATCTCATCGAGGGCTTCGTCTTTTACCGCCCTCGGCTCACCGAGCGGTTTCACCTCGACGTGCGAGGCGGGGTCCTCATCCCGCCGGTCTCGCTCGAGCACCCCGGCGACGCCTGGACCACCATCTATACGATTACGCCCTCCGCGGTGAATAGCTGGGTGGGTGAAGAGGTGCGGGTCACCGGGGGTGAGCTCAACCTGCTTTGGACCGGTCTATCGCACGAGCTCGCCGTGACGGGCGCCGGTTTCGGCGGGAACGATCCCACCGGGAGCCTGCTGGCGTTTCGCGGGTGGTCGCTTCAGGATCGGGTGAGCGGGCTTTCGGATCGGCTGCCCCTGGCACCGATTCCCTCTATCGGGCCGGGCGGCCCGTTCGCGCGCACGCAGCCGCTCTGGGTGAGCCCCTTCCGCGAGATCGATGGGCGGCTCGGCTATTACGGCGCCGCGAAGTGGGAGACCTTCGACCGGCTCATCGTGAGCGCGATGCACTTCGATAACCGATCCGACCAGGTCCAATTCGACGGCGATCAGTATGCCTGGAACACCGTCTTCGACGACGTCGGGCTGTGGTTCGCGATCCCCGGCGGTCTCGAGTTCGCCACGCAATACCTCACGGGACGGAGTCGCATGGGACGAACCCCAGGAGGTGACGATGCGGTCGCCATCGACTTCGAGGCCGCGTACGGACTGGCGAGCTATCTGCGGGGACGCCATCAGCTGAGCGTCCGATACGACACGTTCGACATTCGGGACCGAGACGTGGCGTTCGGCGCCCTCGATGACAATAATGAACGTGGCGACGCCTGGACGGTGTCGTATTGGCTCAGAACGGGGGAGCGGCATCGGCTCGCCGTCGAGTGGATGCGTGTGGATTCTGAGCGAGCAGCACGCGTGAGCCTCGGGTTGCCCCCGCAGGCCGTGGAGGATCTGTTGCAAGTGAGCTTTCGCCTCAGCCTCGGCTCTATCCTCTAAGAGGATCCGAGTGACAGCCTTGCCCCGCATCCCGCTTCCCATCGTTTCTCTCCTCGTCTTCGGCGCCGCTACCATCCTGGGGGCCGAGGGCGGAGCTGTCACCGGTACCGTGGAGATCCTGGACACGGGCGGTGTGAAACGGACGGTCGTGCGCGAGGTCTTCGTCTATCTCGACGGGAGCGCGGTGGCGGCGCCCACCGCGTCGCAGCCCCAGCGGTCGCGAGAGCTGAGCAGTCAGGACAAGACCTTCGTACCTCATGTACAAGTCGTCCTCGTCGGGGAGGAAGTCACCTTTCCCAATGTCGATGACATCATGCACAACGTCTTTTCCATCACGCGGGGGAACCGCTTCGATCTGGGCCTGTATAAGTCGGGCGCCGGGAAGACCCACGTTTTCGAAACGCCGGGGCTCGTCAGGGTCTACTGCAACATCCACCCGCAAATGAGCGCCTTCGTGCATGTCCGCGACAACCCGTACTTCGCGTGGGCCGAGCCCGACGGGCGCTTTCGTATCGATGACGTGCCGCCGGGCGACTACACCATCACCGTCTGGAGTGAGCAGGGTGGCACCGAGCAACCGATCTCGGTCGGGGCGCAGGGTCTCAGCGGAGTGCAGCTCGCCGTCGACGTGAGCCGCTACGAACGCAAACCCCACCTCAACAAGTTCGGGAAGCCCTACAAGAGGAAGCGTGGCCGGTACTAGCAGCCCACCACGGGCTGCTTGGTCCTGGTCGCGGCTCAGCCTGCAGGCCAAGATCTTCTCGTTCTTCACTGTGATCGTCGTCGGCCTGGTCGGGCTGCTCCTGCTCTTCTCCTATCAGCAGGCCAATCAGCTGGCGGAGACCACGCTCGACGCGGCGCTGAGCTCCACGCGAATCCTCTACGAGAACTTCCAGGGCGAGCGGTTGGAAAAGCTCTCGCTGGTGAACTCCGTTGTCGCCGAGAGCCCGATCTTCAGAGCGATCGTGGCCGACGAAGAAGCGGCATACGACGGCGTGACCCTGCTCGACGCGGCCCAGGAGATGGTGCAAGGGGTCGGGAGCGATTTCATCATCGTCACGGACTACGAAGGACTCGTGCTGGCCCGCACCGATATGCCGGGGCGTGGCGGCGAGTCTCTCGACCACCGGTCCCTCATCGCGTCTGCCCTCGAAGGTGAGAGCGTCGCCGGTGTATGGCGCGAGGGCGAGCGCCTCTATCACGCGGTCTCCATTCCGATGATCATCGGGCCGACCATCCTGGGTACGGTGACGAGCGGTTATGCCATCGATGATCTGCTAGCGGAGGAGATCAAGCGCATCGCGGATTCCGAGATCGTGTTCTTCGCCGGCACCGGTGACGACGTATCGCTGGCCGGCACGACGTTGGGCGCCGACACCGAAGACTTCCGGGGCTGGTTTGCGGCGAGCGAGATGGTCGACGAGGCGTCCGATCTGCGTCCCTCCTTGGGACGCGAGACGTATCACGCGATTCTGCTGCCCCTCGAGACCCATGGGGGAGACAACGTCGGATTCTTCACGGCGTTGCGCTCCCGCGATCGAGAGCTTGCCGGGTTTCGCGCCTTCCAGCAGAGCGTGCTCCTGATCGGTGGGGCAGGGCTCCTGCTTGCCATCGGTGCGAGCCTGCTCGTGTCGCGAGGGATTACGGGGCCCATCAAGCGCCTGGTGACCGTGACGGACCGGATCCGGGAGGGAGACTACGACAGCCGCGTTGCGGCGGAGAGCGACGACGAAATCGGGTCGCTCGCCCATTCGTTCGGCTCCCTGCTTGACGAGCTGCGAGAGAAGCAGCTCATGGAGAAGTACATCTCGCAGTCGGCCGCCGAGATGCTGCAGCGCAGCGGAGACAACCGTGGGCATGTCGTCGAGCGCAGGACCGTGACGGTGCTCATGTCAGACCTGCGGTCGTTCACCGCGTTGGGGGACGGGGCCACGCCAGACGAGATCGTGACGGGGATCAACCAGGCGCTGAGCCGCGAAGCCGAGCTGGTGGAGCGGTTCGGAGGGCAGGTCGACAGGTTTGTCGCCGATCGCATGATGGCGGTGTTTCGCGGTGGGGATATGGTGTGGTCTGCCCTCGGCTGCGCCCACGCCATTCAGCAAGAGCTCGATGACGCGGGCCCGGCCGCTCGCTCGCTCCGTCCGAGCATCGGCATTTCCCAGGGAGACGCCGTGTTCGGCAATGTCGGCAGCTCGGATCGGCTCGACTACACGTTGCTAGGAGCGACCGTGCACATCGCGGGACGCCTCTGCGACGAGGCGCTCGCCGGCGACGTCCTGTTGTCGGATGAGGCCTTCCAGAGTGTCGAGGATCGCGTCGCGGCCGAACCGCTTCAGCCCCTCAAGATTCATGGCCTGGACCAATCGCTGCCGGTGTTCCTGCTCTCGGCCGGATCTCTGAGGCAGCGACCTGCCACCGAAGCGCGCATGGGCTCGGGCACCCTGCGAGCTCCGGCGAGCGAGGTCACGGGAGCCGTGCCCGCCGTGCCCGCCGTGTCCGACCAGCCAGCCGAGCCTGTCCCGTTGTCGGCCATCAAGCCGGGCTTCGTGATTCGCAACCGGTTCAAGATCACGCGAGTGCTCGGGAGCGGCGGGATGGGGATGGTCTTTCAGGCCCACGACCGCGAGCTCGATGAGCCCGTCGCCCTGAAGGTGCTGCGCGCCGAGATCTTGGCGGTCCCCGACATGTTGGAGAGGTTCAAGCGCGAGATCAAGCTGGCCCGCCGCATCGCCCACCGAAACGTGGTGCGGACCTTCGACTTTGGTGAGGAGAACGGGCTCAACTTCATCACCATGGAGTACGTGCAGGGCATCACGCTGAAGCAGCTGATCCAAAGCAAGGGAGCGTTACCCGTCGCCGTGGGCCTGCGTATCGGCAAGCAGACCTGCGCCGGTCTGATCGCCGCGCACGAGCAGGGCATCGTTCATCGCGACGTCAAGCCGGAGAACATCATTCTGACGCCGACCAGTGAAGCGAAGATCATGGACTTCGGCATCGCCCGTCCCTACGGGATGGGAGGCACCGAGGTGAACAGCGTCACCACGACCGGTATCAGTCTGGGCACACCGGATTACATGTCACCCGAGCAGGCCCAAGGCAAACAGGACCTCGATCACCGCAGCGATATCTACTCGGTAGGCGTCGTCTTGTACGAGCTCTTCACCGGTGTTCTGCCCTTCACCGGAGACACGCCGGTTGCGGTCGCCCTGAAGCACATACGCGACACCGCGGTGCCGCCCCGTGACGTGAGACCCGAGCTTCCGCCCGAGCTCGAGCCAATCATCGTCACGTGCCTCAACAAGTCACCCGCAAAGCGATTCCCCGATATGGCGAGCGTGCTCACTCAACTCGCCCACGTTGGCTCCGACCCCGAGGCGGGCCGAGCAGAACATCCCGTCGCGTGAGGTCACCGGCACCACGGTCAACGCCCCGTTGATGCGGCGTGCACCGGCCGCCTTGCCAGCCGGGCGCCGCGCTCCAGAAACTCTGTCAAGGAATCTGCGAGACACGACACTAGAACCCCACCGAGAGCAAGACGCCTCGACGCTCGTGCGAGAGCAACGGCGACACCGCCAGGCGACGAGTCGGACGTGGCCCGTCGTAAATGGTCTTGCGGCTCGAGATCATCGCGTCCACGGCGACGCCGACCCCCAGACCCATGATGCCTTGCCCGAGCGCTGCGACCGGAATGAAACGGCCGGCGCCCGAGGCCGAGGCCCCGACGACCCCGATGAGCGCTCCGACGATGAAGCCCCGTCTCGCGCCGTCGGCCAGGGAGTCCGGACGCCGCTGTCGGATGAAGGCCACGTCAGCATCCGTCAGGTCGTGCCGGATCCCGTCGGCCAGCAGAGCCAGCGTCGACGGCGACAGAGCCGCGATCTTCCCCTTCATCAGCGAGGGCACCGACGACCTGCGGCGAGCGCATGCCGGACGGCTGCGATCCTACGCTCACGCCAGTCAGGACACCTGCGATCAACATCAACAGAAACGGCGACTGGCCCCAGCACACACCGGTTCCGCATTCAGGCGCGTAGCGTGCCACGAGCAACCCCGCAATGAGGCCAACGAAGACACACACAACGGCGATCCGCCTGAGCGTCATGATCATGCTCCCTCGAGAACCACGTGTCGTTGTGCCACATCCCTGAGGTCTTCAGGAGAATGTGACTCCCACAAGATGCCCACAAGACACGCACGTCGCACGGGGAGTGCCAACCGCCGGCTATCACGCACGTCCTTGTCGCGCAGTTACTTAGGTCGTTTCGTGGAGGGTGGAATACGGCGCGCGCGAGCCAGGTCGGTCACCAGATATGCTTCGATGTACATCGAGTGTCCGTGTGAGAATGGCCCTTGCACGAGCGTCGGGTCGCTGGGCGCGAGGGTCGGTGCCGGGTCACGGCCGCTGTTCGGTCTCGGCCGCGAGCCGTTCGAGCAGGGCAGCGTCGATCGAGCGCTTGACCGTTCGCCGGTCGAGATCCAGACGTCTGGCCGTTTCCTGATAGCTCCCGGTTCTTGCGTAGACGAACGTGCAGTATCGCCGGACGAGCTCCTTGGCCGTGACGCCGCCATCGCGCAACGCCTCGCTGAGCTCGGCGCGGGCACCCGTCGTTGGAGCGGCGAGTGGGTGATACCGCTTGCGCACGAGCACGTTGCGCACGCATTGTTCGAGCTCTCTCACGTTGCCGCGCCACGCATAGTCGGGGCCCAGATCCCGGTCCACGCAGGCCAGCACCTCTTCTGCGAGATCAGCGGCCTCGTCCGTACCAACCACCCGCTCGCTGACGAACAACGCCAGGTTGCGGAGCTCGTCGGGCGAGTCACGCAGCTGTTCGCGGAGCGATGGGGTCACGATCAGGTCCGAGCAGAGCCGGTAGTAGAGATCTTCCCGGAAGCGACCGGCCCGCATTTCGGCCTCGAGGTCGCGGTTGGTCGAGGCGATCAGCTTGCCCTGAAATCCGCGAGAGGTCGTCTCGCCGATGCGCTGCAACTCGCGTGTCTGTAACACGCGCAGCAGCTTGACCTGAATCGAGGCGTCGAGCTCGCCGATCTCGTCGAGCAGCACGGTGCCGAGCGGCGGACACGATTCCAACCAGCCGACGCGGTCCTCCAGGGCCCCCGTGAAGGCGCCCTTCCGGTGCCCGAACAGCTCCGATTCGATGAGCGTCGGCGACAGCGCCGACAGATTGAGCGCATGGAAGGACCCTTCGAGGGTGGCCACGAAGGTCTCCCTGTTGGGGTCAAACGGGATGTATCTCGAGAGCGCGATGGCTCGGGCGACCAGCTCCTTGCCCGTACCCGAGGGGCCGGTCACCAGTGTGGTGACGTCGTGCATGCGGCGGAACAGCGAGCGCTGGTAGCGGCGCATGTCGTGCGTGAAGATCGATTGCCACACGGCAGCGCGCAGATTGGCCGCGGGCCGCGACCCGCCGACGATGTGCCGGAAGATGAGGTCGAACGCGCGACGGAGCTGATAGAAGAAGGCGAACAGATGGGGTGGGTCGACGGTGCCGGGGAACCGCACGCCGTCGAGCATCAGGAAATGCCGAACGTCATCGCAAAAGCGCTGGTAGAGCTTCAGCCGACGCCGCCCGCGGGCCGGATCGATGTGGACCTGGTGGAATTTTTCGGCGTAGCGCACGTAGAGCGCGTAGGCGACGATGTAGGCGTAGAGCGCGAGCTCCTTGGGGGTTGCGGATCCAGGTTGGAGCAATCGCTCTCGGGTGTCCCGCGCTACCCGCTCCGCAATGGCACCGACCTGCTCGAGGGCCGTGGTCCCGGCTTGGGGTTCCGCCCGCAGGCTCCAGACCGATCCCTGTGGAACGAAGTCCGGACCGAGAATCGCCCGTTGTCGCTCGATGAACTCGGCGTCGAACGGATTGCAGTACGTCAGCCGCGCCAGCGACTCGATCGCCTGTCGATCCTGTGACTGGAAGAGTGGCATGGTGGTGGTCGCATCATCCGAGCCACGTGGCGTCGGTGATGGACATTGAATGTACGCCGGTGGTCATTCCACGTCAACGACTCGAGCGCAGTCTCCGGATCCACGACGCCGAACGCCCACGTTCTTCAGGGGATCGTCGTAAGATCGCCACGGGCCGCCTTCCGGGAGTTACTCCAAGAATGACCAAGCGACACGCACTCGCCGTTGCCACGCTCGCCGCCGTGGGTATTACCGTTGCCGTGGCCGGCGGGGAGCAGAATCGGGGTGACCCGTTCGCGGGCGTCGAACTGATCACGGTGCCGGTCGCGGGCCAGGTCCACATGGTGCAGCGCCCGGGCGGCGGCGGCAATGTCGGGGTCTTCGCGGGTCCCGACGGCGTGCTGCTCGTCGACTCCCTGTTCGCGCCGCTGGCCGATCGGCTGGTGGCGGCCGTCGGGCGCGTGTCGTCCGGTGACATCCGCTTCCTGGTCAACACCCACGTGCATCCCGATCACATCGGCGGCAACGAGCATCTCGCCAGCCGGGGCGTCGTCATCTTTGCGCACGACAACGTCAGGGTGCGCGCACTCGAACGACTCCGATTCCCCCGCGGCGGAGGGCGCTTCGCGCCGCAGCCCCCCGCGGGCGCGCGGCCGGTCGTGACGTACAGCGATGCCGTGCGCTTTCACTTCAACGGCGAGGAGGTGGGCGCCTTTCTGGCGCCACCGGCGCACACCGATGGTGACACCTTCGTCTACTTTCCCGACTCGGACGTGCTGCACCTGGGCGATGTCTTCCGCACGACGAGCTATCCGATCATCGATGTCTACAACGGCGGCACGCTGGCGGGCACGACCGCGGCGCTGGAGATGGCGATCGCCATGGCAGGACCGGAGACCAAGGTGATTCCGGGCCACGGCCTCGAAGTGGTGGGGCGTGACGCCATGGTCGGGTTTCTCGACATGATCATCGACGTCCGCGACCAGGTGCGGACCCTAATCGCCGAGGGTCACACACTGGCGGAGGTCATGGCTGCGGCGCCCACCGCCGCCTACGACGCCCAGTGGGGACAGGAGGCGTCGTGGACCGCGAACGACTTCGTGCCGATCGTGTATCACGAGCTCGGCGGCGGGGCGCTCTTCGTCCGTTGAGTGCGCATGGCCGAGGTGTCCGAGACCGGCTGCCTCGGCGTCGGCGTCCCCGGTGTAGCGGGAGGAGGACCATGACCAGTCGCTTCGCGTGCCTCACGGCGAGTGTCGGAGTCGTCGCATCGTTTGCCTGCGGCGCGTCCACGCCCTCGGCCGACTCTCGGGCGACCGTAGCCGCAGCTTCGGCGTCGGCCTCGGTGTCGTCATCTTCAGAGGACGGGACGCAGGCATCGGGCCCCCGTCAGCAGTTCCCCGGTGCGTGGTCGCTGTCTCGCATCGAGCGACGCAACGCCGAGGGCGAGCTGTTGTCGCCAGCGATCGAGGATCGTCTCGGATACCTGATCTACGACGCGGCGGGGTACATGGGCGTGACCCTCATGCGCCCCGACCGGGTACCGTACTCGGAGGACGGGCCGACGGCTGACGAGGCGCTTGCGCAGCTGGGCAGCTACACGTCGTATTTCGGGCGGTTCACCGTGCACGAGGACGAGGGGTTCGTCACCCATCACCTCGAGGGTAGCCTCGATCCGAGCGGCGCGGGTTCGGACTACCAGCGCTTCTACACCTTCACCGACGACAGCTTGACCCTGCAGCCGCCCCCAGCAGACGACGGGTCGAAGGCGTTCCTGACCTGGGAGCGTCTGCCCGACCTGATGGCATCGGAGGTGACCGAGACACACCGGCAGCTCTTCGGTGCCTACCGCTTCGAGTCGGTGTCACGTCACACCACTGATGGCTATGAAGTGCCTGCCGATCAGTATGAGACTGCG
The DNA here is from genome assembly GCA_965197395.1 of Vicinamibacterales bacterium. Taxonomy (GTDB): domain Bacteria; phylum Acidobacteriota; class Vicinamibacteria; order Vicinamibacterales; family UBA8438; genus CAZYFH01. The sequence continues at coordinate 1,816,451 of OZ240205.1, forward strand.
TACATCCTGTACGCGCCGTCGGGACACATGTCGGTGCATCTGATGCGACCGGGCCGCGTGCCGTACGCCGGCGACCGGCCGACCGCTGACGAGGCGTTGATGGCGACCGAGACCTACGGGAGCTACTTCGGGCCGTTCTCGGTGAACGAGATGGTCGGGTGCATCACCTGTCCGGGACCACGCGATCAGGGGTATCTCGTCCATCACCGTGTCGGGAGCGAGAACCCTGGAGACAGCGGGACGGACGCCCGGCGCTACTACGAGCTGACTGACACGCACCTCACGCTGCGACCTCCGGTGCGCACCGACGACGAGGGGCGCGAGGTCGTCTCCGCGCTCCGCTGGGCGCGGCTGTCTGAGGGACACTAGCCACCATGAGCTATACGATACGCACCCACTCCCCTGCGGCCGTGCGTGCACCCGTGGTCGCCGTGGCGGTGATGATGCTCGCGTCGGGCGGGGCGCGCGTTGAAGCACAGCCTGCCGCTGACTTCACACCGGTAACCGACGCCATGCTTCAGCAGCCGGCGCCCGACGACTGGTTGATGTGGCGTCGCACGCTCGACAGCTGGGGCTACAGCCCGCTCGACGCGATCAACAAGGACAACGTGGGTGCGCTGCGCATGGTCTGGACCCGGGCGCTCACGGACGGATTCCAGTCGGGCACACCGCTGGCCTACGACGGCGTGATGTACATGCCGAATCCGAACGACGTCATTCAGGCGCTCGATGCGGTGACCGGCGACCTCATCTGGGAGCATCGACGCGATGTGCCTGAGGACGTCACCGAATATGTGTTTGGCGCGCTCGCCACCAACAACCGGAACATCGCGATCTACGACGACCTCATTCTCGACACGAGTGTGGACGATCATGTCTTCGCGCTCTCCGCGATGACCGGCCGGATGGTGTGGGAGACCGAGGTCCTCGACTACACCGTGAACCCGGCAACGCAGGGCTCCGGCCCGATCGTCGCGAACGGCAAGTTGATCACGGGACGCAGCTGTTCCCCGAAGGGTGGACCGGAGGCATGTGTCGTCACCGCCCATGACGCGATAACGGGTGCCGAAATCTGGCGGCGGCGCCTGATTCCCGGGCCCGGCGAGCCTGGAGACGAAACCTGGGGCGACGTGCCGTTCGAGGAGCGGTTCCACGTCGGGGCGTGGATGGTGCCGAGTTATGACCCGGCACTGAATCTCGTCTACGTCGGGACATCCGTGACGGCGCCAGCCCCGAAGTTCATGCTCGGAGGCACCGACAACAACCACCTCTATCACAACTCCACGCTCGCGCTCGACGCCGACACGGGGGAGATCGTCTGCTATTACCAGCACCTGAACGACCATTGGGACCTCGATCACCCATTCGAGCGATTGCTGGTCGACACGGCGGTGGCGCCCGACCCGTCGGCGGTGAGCTGGATCAACCCGCGGTTGCGGACCGGAGAAATGCGGCAGGTCGTCACCGGCATCCCGGGGAAAACCGGTGTCGTCTACACCCTGGACCGCGCCACGGGCGAGTTCTTGTGGGCGACGCCGACCGTCACGCAGAATGTCATCAGTAGCATCGACGGCGCGACCGGGGATGTGGCGGAAAACTCGGAGGTCGTCTTCACCGCGCTGGGGCAGGAAGTGTTCGCCTGTCCGACTTGGAACGGAGGGAAGGATTGGGAGGCGGGCGCCTATAGCCCGCTGACGAACACGATGTATATGCCGCTGCGGAATACGTGCGCGCGCATGATGGCGACCAACACCTTTCCGGAGAACGCCGAGGTCGCACGAAACGAGAGCCGCTCTGAGAACTACGCGATCGTCTACCGCCACCAACTGACGCCCGGCACCGAGTACGCAGGCACCGTCCGAGCGATTTCCGCTGAAACCGGCGAAACGGCATGGCTCTACGAGCAACGAGCGGCGACGATGTCACTCGTCGCGACCGGTGGCGGGCTCGTGTTCGGTGGCGACGTCAACGGGCGGTTCCGGGCGCTGGATCACGAGACGGGGGAGATACTCTGGGAGATCAACCTCGGATCGTCGGTCACCGGATTTCCGATCACCTACGCCGTCGATGGCCGTCAGTACGTGGCGGTCAGCACCGGTTCCGGGGGCACGTCGGCGCATTTCACCGGCTTGACCCCCGAGCTCCGGCCGAGCTCGGGGAACAACCTCTTCGTGTTCGCCTTACCGGACTAGCCCGGTGGTCGCCGATCTCGATCAGCTCCATCACCTGGAAGCCATCCGCGCGCAGCTTCATCCCCGGGTCCCACTGCTTGAGGCGCAGCATGAGGGAGCCGCCCTCTTCCTCGATGGAGATGAGCTCGATCATGTTCGTCGCGCCGTCGGCGGTCGACCGCACGAGCGCGGCGATGGAGCCCGCCTCCGGAATGGCCCAGCGCTCCTCGAGCGTCCCGTTGCCGGTGTTGCCCTTGTAATGCCCGGTCATCCAGGCGAGGTCGGAAACTTTGGCGGCCGGTCCCGCAGCGAACGCCGGGGCAGACGCAAAGAGGACGAGAGCAAATCCGAGTAGCATGCGCCGCATGGCGTTCTCCCTTCGAAGTCGTGAGCGGACGGTGCACCGTCCGCGTGGTCGGCCTCATTATAGTCGTGATTCCCCACTCCGTTCATTGCTACCATGAGCCCAATGGCCCTTGACGAGCACGCCCTTTTCACCAAGAAACCGGAAACCCGACCGGCGCGGTACCAGTGTCCGCGGTGCCGGCGGACCGGCGACTACCGAGTCCGGTGGGTCCGACACGCGAAGAAAGATCGGTTGCCGGCCGGGGCCGACCGGGAAGACCGGGAAAAGTTCGACAAGCTGCGCGACTACCTGCTCCGTCTGGACGACGACGTCACGTGCAAGACCTGCGGCAAGCGGTTCGAGATCCCGTCGCAGCACTCCCTGCTCTTCGTGGATCAGCTCGCCGGTCTGCCCAACGAAGATGACCTCGAGCGTGAAATCATCGCCGCGTCGGGAGAAGACGAGCCAGCCCCCGAGCGCAAGCCGGCGTTGCCGGCCCGGTTCACACGCAAGATGGGCGGATGGAAGTAAGGACGACATCATGAAGCGCATACACACACTCATCGCTGCAGTTCTCGCCGGTCCCCTCGTCGCGACGACCGTGATGGCGCAGGGACTGCCTACGGTCGCGGCCTCGGAGGTCGGCCTGTCCGACGAGCGTCTGGGGCGACTCGCGGAGGTCGTGCAGGGCTACGTGGACCCCAAGGAGCATCTGCTCGGAATCTTGCTGACCCAGATGTTCCCGTCCGGGTCGGACATCCAAGAGCGATTCCGGATCATGGCGTACCAATCGATTGTGGACAGCGAGTGAGAGCATGCTCCGAGCGTTCTCACGGATGGCCATCACTGTCGCGTTTCTGGGACTCACCGTAGGGTCGATCGGGGGCGCGCAGGTGCGGGGCGAGGCCGAAGTCCGAGACGCGACAGCCGAGCGCGCGGCTCGGGCAGCGCTCCACGCGTTCATGACCGAGTGGAACACGGCAGATGACGCGAGGTTGCGCGGGGTGCTGCATTTCCCGTTCGTCTCGGTGGGGGGCGGCGGGGCGCTGGTCATCGACAGTCGCCCAGCGGACTTCTCGCAGGGGTTCGACCAGCTGCGGGCCCGCGAAGGGTGGACCCGTAGCTCCTTCGACGACGATTCGTACACCGCCGTCAAGTCCTCGCCGGACAAGGTGCATGCCGAGATCGACTTCAGCCGCTACGGGGCCGACGGCACGCCGTATCTGAGCTCGCGGGTGTTCTACATCCTGACCAGGCAGGACGACCACTGGGGGATCCAGCTTCGCACCCGCGCAGCCTCCCCTGCCGACCTCGGCGCCGACGAGCGAGCGGAGATCGTGAGCGGGGCCCGCCAGGCTGTGCTGGATTTCTTTACCGCGTTCAACAGCGGCGATGTGGCCGGGACGGTCACGACGCTCAATCACCCGCATCTCTTCATGACGGCGGGTGGCGGGTTCTCGGTGGCCCAGGACGCCGCCGACGGACCGCGTCCCGACTTCGATCAGATGCGGCAGCGTGAGAACTGGCACATGAGCACCATCGACGCGCTCGAGGCCAGCGTTGTCACACGGGACAAGGTGCACTTCGAGCTGACGTTCACACGCTGGCATCCGGACGGCACGCGCTACTGGACGGTTCCTGCCCTCTGGATTGTGACCCGCGCGGGGGGCCACTGGGGGATCCAGGTGCGCTCGCTCATGCCGCCGACGCTGGATGCGCGGGGCGACTGACCTCGCGCGGTCGCCGACTCACTCAACCGGTTCGATTCGTAGGAGCGCGGCCGCTCCGAGAGCCGGGTCGCTGCCGGCGAAACTGCCCCCCGTGAGCACGTAGAGCAGTCCATCAGGCCCTTGTTCGACGTCGCGAATCCGTTGTCGGAGGTCGACGAGCAAGGACTCCCGCCGCCGCTCTCCCCCCCCCTCGTTGAATTTGATCCGCTCCAGATGACCGGTGCGCTCGACACGCGCGGTCATGAGCGACCCTGCGAAGAGATCCCCACGCCAGGCGGGAAAGCGATCGCCGCTGTAGAACACCAGGCCTGAAGGCGCGATCGAGGGAATCCAGACGATCTCGGGCTGTTCCAGGTCCTCACGCCACGGTCGCTCCGTGACCCGTGGCCCCGAGTACTCGCGTGAGTACGAGACGAGGGGCCAGCCGTAGTTGCGCCCGGGCAAGATGATGTTGACTTCGTCGCCACCCTGCGGCGCATGCTCGCTGGCCCAGACCGCCCCCGTGTCCGGATGGATGGCCAGACCCATCTGGTTGCGATGTCCCAGCGAGTAGATCTCCGGCTTGTGCTCGGCCAGCCCGACAAACGGGTTGTCGTCCGGTGCCGACCCGTCGTCGCGCAACCGCAGCACTTTTCCCACATGATTGGTCGGGTCCTGGGCGTGTGGCCGCCGTCCACCGAACGCGCCCCCCACCGTCATGAACAACGTGCCGTCCGGCGCGAACCGCAACCGCGAGGCGCCCGCGGCGCCGCCGCCCGCGTCGGCTACGAAGACGTCGCGGACGTCGGTCAACGCGTGTCCGTCCAACCGCCCCCTGGCCAGCGCCACGGTCGAGCCTGCATCTGTCGGCTTGGAGTACGTCAGGTACACCCAGCCGTTCTGCGCGAACGCCGGATGCACCGCGACGTCCATCAGGCCGGAGAGCGCCGCTCTGAACACATCGGGGACGCCCGCAACCGGCGTCGGATCCAGCGCACCATCTCGAATCAGCCTGAGGGTCCCCAACCGCTCCGTCACGAGCATGCTGCCGTCCGGCAGAAACGCGAGGCCCCATGGATACGTCAGGCCGTCCGCGACGATCGATACGCGGATCGCCTGTGCCTCGGCGGTGTCGTAGACCACCGGCGGGTCAGGCAGGGCGACAGCGGGGATGCCCCGCGCCGCGAACGGCTCCGCTTGAGGCTGCTGTGCGTCGAGCACCGGTGACGGTAGCGCCATCAGGGCTGTCACCGTGAGGATGAGGACGATTGTTCGCAGCATAGTCAGGCCTCCAGGGAACGGACGCCTCGCGACCGCGTCACGAAAGACGATACCAAATGGGGTGGGGCCACGCCCGATTGGCCACGCCGGTCGTGGCGTCGCAAAGCCGCGCCTCGTGGTACAGTCAACATGACAACACGAGGTTCAGACTATGACCATCCGACCCTTCGCGTCTCTCGCTAGCGGCGTCGCGCTCGTGCTGCTCGTCCCGGCGGCGGCCGCCGCCCAATCCGGCAGCGGCTCGTCGCCCCTCAAGACCGCAGACGGGCACCCCGATCTGAGCGGGGTCTGGGATTTCCGGACCGTCACGCCGCTGGAGCGCCCGGAGGAGTTCGCCGACAAGGAGTTCCTGACAGAGGAAGAAGTTGCCGAGTACGCCGCCGAACGCGTGCGAGCCAGCAATGCCGACCTGGATCGGGAGCAGAAGAAGCAGGTGACGACGGCCCGTGGCCAGGTAAACGGCACCACGGAGACTCGGGACCTCGCGCTCGCGTACAACGACTTCTGGTGGGACCGCGGGACGGCCGTCGTCGAGACCCGTCGGACCTCGCTCGTCGTCGATCCCCCGAACGGTCGGATTCCCGCGCTGACCGACGCGGGCTCCGCGCGGGCCGCCGAGCTAGTCCGGATCAATCAACGGCCGACCGAGGGTCCGGAGGACCGTCCATTGGGCGAGCGGTGCATCACCGGCTTCAATTCAGGACCGCCCATGATCCCGGCCGCCTACAACATGAACGTGCAGATCTTTCAGACCGCCGACCACGTCGTCTTGTTCAACGAGATGGTGCACAACGCACGGATCATCCCGCTCGATGGCAGCGCCCACGGCGCGATTCCACAATGGACCGGTGTGTCACGCGGACGCTGGGAGGGAGACACCCTCGTCGTCGAGACCAAGAACTTCCTGCGGGAGACCAGCTTCCGGAATTCGACCAAGAACCTCCATCTGATCGAGCGCATACAGCGAACCAGCGATGACGACCTGCTTTACAGCTTCACGGTGACCGACCCGACGACCTGGACCGAGCCGTGGACGGTGGAGCTTCCGATGCGTCTGAGCGACCTGCCGATCTACGAGTACGCCTGCCATGAGGGGAACTACGGCATGGAAGGCACGCTGAGCGGCGCCCGTGTCATCGAGCGGAGGTCGGGCGAGTAGTCGGTCTCGCGTTGCGGTCCCGTTGCCGCGTCCTTGGTGGGTGCGGCTCACTCCGGCTTCGCAAAGACCCACAGTGCGGTGCCCCGGTCTGGAGGACTCTCGATCTCTGGCGCGAGCACCGAATACGCGCGGGTGAGATACCCGCCGCTCCCCGTGATGACGGCGACGTATTGCCGCCCGTCGACCGCATAGGTGATCGGCGGGCCGTTCGGCACGTCGCTCAGCCGGGTGTGCCAGAGTCGATCGCCGGAGTCCGCGTCGTAGGCGCTAATCCGCCGGTCCAGCGACCCGGCGAATACCAGGCCGCCGGCGGTCACGAGGGCCCCGGTTGTCTGCGGCGCGCGTTGTCGCGCGATCCACACGGTCTCTTTCGTCTCCAGATTGATGGCTTCCAGTCGGCCATAGCTCCCGTCGCTCTCCGGGCGTGGTCGGACCGTCCAGCGCACGCCGGTGGTCAAGCTGCCACGCTCGCCTTCGGCCACCGGGACGAGGTCCATGCACGCCTCCACGATCGGCACGTAGACGATCTGCGTCCTCGGGTCGAACGCCGTCGGCGACCAGCTCCGACCGCCGCCCACATGCGGACAGAGCGATTTCGTCTCGCCATCGCCGGGAATGAGGCTCGGGTCCTGGGTTTTGCGACCGGTGACCGGGTCGATGAACGTGATCCCCGTCTGCAACCCGAGATCCAGTGATGACACGTACTTGCCGGTCCGCGCCTCGACGATGTCGAAGATGGCTTGCTTCCCGGCGGTCACGACCACGCGCGTCGGGACGCCGTTGACTGGGAGCTCGATGACCTGCCGCTCGAACGCCCAATCCAGATCCCATTGTCCGTTCGCCTGGTGCTGAAAATGCCAGGCGAGTCCACCGGTATCGGGATTCAGCGCTAGCGTGGTGTCCAGGTAGAGGGCATCGTTCGTGACGCCGTCCTGGGCGACCAGATCGCGTAACGGCCCGGTGTCGTAAGTGTTGCCCGTGCCAAAGAACGCGAGGTTGGTCGTCGGGTCGTAGCTCCCCGGGATCCAGACCGAGGCACCGCTGCGGTGCTCGAGGGCCAAGCCGTTCCAGCTGTTGCCGCCCGGCTCATCTGGACGTGCAATGGTGGCGAACCTCCACGCTTCTACCCCGGTCTCGGCGTCGAGGGCCACGATGTCGTTGCCCCCGCCACCCTGGCCCTGCGTGCCCATCAGGACCTTACCGTTGGCCACGAGCGTGCCGCCTGTCAGGCGCATGCGGGACTCCGGATCCCCGACCTGCTGGTCCCACACGACGTCGCCGGTCTTGACGTCGAGCGCCACGACATGCAGGTCCGAGGTAGGCACGTACAGTCGCTCACCGTAAATCGACATGCCGCGCTTGAGGCTCGGCGACACCGTCCCCGGGAGCCGCCGGGCATACTCCCAGAGCATGTCTCCACTGGCGGCGTCGAGCGCCTGGACCTTGTCTCCGTAGCCGTGCACGAACAGGACGCCGTCGTGCACGATCGGCGTCGACTCGTTGGGGCCCATCGGCAGCGCCCACGACCATGCCAGACGCAGATCGGCGACTGTGTCGGTGGTGATGTCCGCGAGCGGACTGAATCCGGACGCATCGTAGCTACGCCGCCACAGCAGCCAGTCGTCGGCGGGGGCGTTCTCGAGCATCGCGTCGGTCACCGGTCGAATACGGTCGAGCGGGTTGCGCCGGGCGGGCCATGGTGGGAGCGCGACGCCCGGCGCGAGCGCGCCCTGCGCCTGCCAGCCAGGCGCTATCCCGTCGAGCAGGTCGAGGTCGGCAGTCAGCGGCGTGGGGCCGGCTTCCACCCCATTCTCCTGCAACATCAGCGCGAGGAGCTCCGCGTATATCTCGTCCCCGAGCGCGCCCGGCCGGTCCTCCGGCATCGTCGTGCTCGTGACGGTGAAGAGTGCCTCGAGCGACCGCGGGCTCCACTTCACCCGGAAGGTGTTGCCCTTGAGCGGCGGGGCGAAGGGGCCGTCATCCAAGTTCTCGCCGTGGCATGACGCGCAGTGCTGCGTGTAGGCAGCGAATCCCGCATCTGCTTGCTCGGTGGTGTAGGTGGCGGGCTCGCGCTGGATCCGCCCCTGGGCCGCCTGCGCAACCGCGCCGTGGCTCACCATCGCTGCCGTGCCAAGCCAGAGGCCGATGACGCGCAGGCCGGGATTCGTCGCGCGACACATTCGGGTTCGTGGAGAAACGGCTGTCATGATGGCCTCGTTTCAGGTGTCACGGGCGCATTATGTCGCGAATCACCGCCCCCGGCGAAGAGGATGTCGTACGTCCTTGACTTTGCCGAGACCCGGGTGTAGCACTCACTCATGCGAATCCGGTTCGACGGGTCTGACCGTCGCAGGCGGGCCGCACGGTGGCGACGAATGGTCAAGAAAGTAGGGTCCTGAGATGCGCCGAGTGCTCGAGCTGACCGGGGTCATGGCAGTGGTTTTGGCCGTCACCGTGCTGCTAAATATGACGCTGGTACCGGTCCCGATCGCCGGCCAAGAGGAGGCGGCCCCGGCTGCCCCGACCCTCCTGGGGCGAGCCGGATCTGCAGGGCATCTGGACGACCGACTATGAGATCCCGCTCCAGCGACCCGCGCGGTTCGCCGGCCAGGAGTTCTTCACCGACGAGGAACGGGCCGAGCTGGATAGGGAACGGGCCCGCATCATTGGCTCCGACCAGCGGCGCTCGGATCGGGGAAGTGAACAGGACGTCGGCGGCGCCTACAGCGCGGCGATCTTTCTGAGCCACAAACATATGGGCCGGCGGACGTCGTTGATTGTGGACCCGCCCGATGGCAGAATCCCTCCCCTCACGCCGGAGGCGCAGTCGCGGCGGGACGCCATCCGCGAGTATCAGCTCGCGCTCATCCGGCCCACCGACGTCTGCCGGAACAACCTGCCCGCCTGCGCCGGCGGACAGTACGGGCCGCCGTCACCGAGGAGAGCCGAGCCGCCGCCGTACTATCCGGCGACCGGGGCGGCAGCGGGTGGGTCCTTCAATCGCTCGGACGGACCGGAGGACCGCGGATTGGGGGAGCGGTGCATGTCGGCGCGCCTGCCGGACTTTGGCGGCGCGGCGGGGTATTTCCTGCGGATCGTGCAGTCGCCGGGGACGGTCTCGATTTTCTATGACACGGGGCAGGGGCAAGGGTGGCAGCGGGTCATCCCGGTGACCGACCGGCCGCATCTGCCCGCACGCGTGCGGCAGTGGTGGGGAGACTCGCGCGGTCGGTGGGAGGGGAAAACGCTGGTCGTTGACACGACGAACTTCAGCCCGAAGACGGACTATCAAGGGTCGCGCGAGAACCTGCATCTGGTCGAACGATGGACGCGGCTCGACGCGGCGAGGATCGAGTACGTCGCCACGATGGAGGACCCGACGACGTGGACGAGTCCGTGGACCGTGGCGGTCGAGCTCAGCCAGCAAAGCAACGAAGCGAATCGCTTCTATACGGAGCCCCGGTGCCACGAAGGCAACTACGGCCTGCCGGGGTTGCTCGCGGGCGAACGTGCGATGGAGCGCGCGTTCGCGGAAGGCAATGGCCCCGATCCGGCGACCCTGTGCACCGCCGGCTGCGGAGGATTTGCCGGAGGATTCGCCGACAGCGGGGCGGAAACGAATCCGCTGGGACGATGACAAGCTGTGGCCACGGGCTACCAGCATGCAGCCGTGGCGAGTCGAGGGGTTCACGTGTGTCGCTTTCGTAGCGCAGGCCTTCAGGCCTGCGAGGCAAGGCTGAAGCCTTGCCCCACGAAGTACTACACACGTGAGCTCACGGAGAGGATCTGATCATGCGAAACCGGTTCAGAAGCTCAAGGATTGGCGCGGCACTTGTCGTCGCGGCTGTGGGCGCCGTCATCGCCGTGTCGATGACGCGCACCGCTGGCCAGGCGCCGTCGCCAGGACGCACCGTGGACGGCAAGCCCGACTTCAGCGGGATTTGGCAGGCCAACAACGAGGCCAACTGGGATCTCGAGGCGCACGCCGCGCGTCCGGGCGCGGTGACGCAACCGGGCGCATATCCCTTTCCTTTCGCGGAGGTGCCGGCGGCGCCGGTGCTCGCGCTCGGCGCGGCCGGCGGCGTGCCCGGGTCCCTCGGTGTCGTCGAGGGCAATGGTACGATTCCGTACACCCCGGAAGCCGCGGCAATCAAACAGGAGAACGCGGCAAACTGGATCGACCGCGACCCGGAGCTCAAATGCTATCTGCCGGGCATCCCGCGCGCGATGTACATGCCCTATCCCTTTCAGATCGTCCAGAGCACGAACAAGATCCAGATGGCCTATGCGTTCACGAGCACGGCCCGTACGATCCACCTCGATCAGGTCGAGGGGCCGCCCGACGACACGTTCATGGGGCATTCGGTCGGCCGCTGGGAGGGGGACACGCTGGTCGTCGACGTGACCGATTTCAACGGCAAGAACTGGTTCGACCGAGCGGGGAACTTCCACAGCACGGCCTTGCGTCTGGAGGAGCGGTTCACACCGATCTCGCCTGACGCAATCCGCTACGAGGTGACGATAGAGGATCCGAACACCTTTACACGGCCCTGGCGGATTTCGATGCCGCTGTATCGGCGTTTGGAGCCGAACATGCAGCTCCTCGAGTACCGCTGTATCGAGTTCGTCGAAGAGTTCCTCTACGGACACGTCCGCAAGGAGCAGCTCGTCCAACGGTGGGAGGGGGAGACGATCATCGTGGACATCACGCGGAAGGTGCCGCCAGGGGACGCCTTCTACGAGTGGTATCGGAAGTAGGGTGGTGGCAACAGGGAGGGTGAAGCCATGCGAGTACAGCTAGCCGTCGCTATCGTGGGTCTGGGTCTGGTGCTGGCGGTGACCGCGGTGTCGGTCTCGGCGCACCATGCGTTCGCGGCAGAGTTCGACTCGGAGAAGCCGGTGAATTTCGAGGGGACGGTCACGAAAATGGAATGGGTCAATCCACACGTCTGGATCCATATGGAGGTGAAGAAGCCGGACGGCACGATGGAGAGCTGGGCGTTCGAGGGTGGGACCCCGAACGTGCTGTTCAGGCGTGGGTTTACAAAGCGGTCGCTGCTGCCGGGCACCGAGATCGTCGTCGACGGGTATCAGGCAAAGGACGGCACGAACCGGGCGAACGGCCGGGACGTCACGTTCACCGATGGCACGAAGTTGTTCCTTGGGTCGTCTGGCACGGGCGCACCGTATGAGCTGAGACCCGAGAACACCCAGAACGTCCGATAGCGGGAATCAGGCCGTTATGCTGCACAAGAAGCGCCTACGGGGGTTTGGGGGCGAAGCCCCGTCTAGTTATATGACGAGACGAGTACTCGAGTTGATCGTAATGGCGGCGGTGCTTGTCGCCGTCACCGTGCTTCTAAACATGACGCTGGTGCCGGTCGCGGGTCAGTCCTCGACGGCTCAGGACCAGCCGGAGGCGGCCCCAGCGACCCCGACCGCGTGGGGCGAACCGGACCTGCAGGGCATCTGGACGACCGACTATGCGATCCCGTTGCAACGACCCGCGCGGTTCGCCGACCGGGCGTTCTTCACCGACGAGGAGCGGGCGGAGCTGGATGAGGAACGCACGGCCATCATCGGTCGCGACCCGCGTTCGCAGGCGGGCAGCGAACAGGACGTCGGCGGCGCCTACAACCGCGCGATCTTCCTGACGCACAAGCATACGGGCCGACGGACGTCGCTGATTGTGGACCCGCCGGATGGCCGCATCCCTCCCTTCACGCCGGAGGCCGAGCAGCGACGGGCCGCCTTCCGCGAGTACCAACTTGCGCTCCTCCAGGCGACGGACACCTGCAAGAACGCGCTGGTGGGTTGTGCGGGCGGACAATACGGGCCACCCTCACCTCGTCGCGCGGAGCCGCCGCCTCACTATCCGGCGAGCTCCTTCAATCGCTCGAACGGTCCGGAAGACCGCGGGTTGGGGGAACGGTGCATGTCGGCCCGGCTGCCCGACTTCGGGGGGGCGGCGGGGTATTTCCTACGGATTGTGCAGTCGCCGGGCACGGTGTCGATCTTCTATGACACCGGCCAGGGGCAGGGGTGGCAGCGGGTCATCCCGGTGACCGATCGACCGCATCTGCCCTCGCGCGTACGGCAGTGGTGGGGGGACTCTCGGGGTCGGTGCGAGGGCGACACGCTGGTCGTCGACACCACGAACTTCAGCGCGAAGACGGACTACCAGGGGTCGCGGGAGAACTTGCATCTGGTCGAACGTTGGACCCGGCTCGATGCGGCGACGATCGAATATGTCGCCACGATGGAGGACGCGACGACGTGGACGCGCCCGTGGACGGTGGCGGTCGAGCTCAGCCAGCAAAGTGGGTCTATCCGGGTTTCCCAACGCTATTTTGGGGCCTTTCGGGGTTTGGTTCCTCACACAAATGTGTGCACGATTCAGCCCCCAGCAGGTCAGCCACGCCGTGGAAAGAGGCTGCGGATGTGTTCGTGCCCGCGAATCAGCGGTGAAGTCGTCTATCGCTCAGTCGACGGCCGCCTGCGCGGGCCCCGCTTTTGGTGGGGGGCCTGCTCGACGGCAGCCGGTCCCACCTCAAGGTGCTGAGGCGCTGGCATTTACAGGGCGACGAACCATGAACACTCGTGGAACGCGGCCTGGACTTTCGCCGACGTTTTACCGCTGGGCCGAACCCTCGCTGACTGTTCAGCCCCTTGGCACTGGCAGGCCCCTCGCGATTTCCGCCGTGTACCGTGGGCCGGACTTTCCGAGAGCCTGCAGTTCCTCTCCAGATACAGACGGTGTTCTCCAGCCACGTAAGTCGATGACAATGCTTGACTTATTAGCCATGGAACCGGCCAAAGCTGCACCGATCCCTGAGAGGAACCCGGGGTTTTTCGTGGATGATTTGATGGGAAAGGCCCTGTGGAAGCTCGTGGAAAACGCGCAGCGTTTTCCGAGGTGCGGTGGGCGCGTTCTGTGCGTCCACGGCGCCGGCAGCTTCCACAGGGCCCATCCGTATGCGACAAGATCGCCGCGTCCTCGGACTGCAGTCGACCCGTGAATGACTATGTTCACATCGAAGCGGCCGACCTGTGCAGGCCGAACGCTCGATTTACCCCGGAAAGACAGGGATATCAGGTACTTACGCCCTTTGGGAAACTCGGATATAGCCAGCAAAGTAACGAAGCAAATCGTTTCTATACGGAGCCCCGATGCCACGAAGGGAACTACGGGTTACCGGGGTTGCTCGCGGGCGAACGGGCGATGGAGCGCGCGTTTGCCGAAGGCCTTGGTCCGGATCCGGCGACCCTCTGCACCGCCGGATGCGGATCCGGATTTGACGGGGAGAATCGCGATCCGCTCCGTTGATGCCACAGCGGCTCTAGCCCACGCGTAGGGTGCCGACTTCGCCTGACACCCAGGTCGGGCCTCACTTGGCGCGTCCGCCCTTCGCCGGACGGTCGGTTTCCCTCTCGCCGTCCAGCAGTTTCGGCGCGGCGCTCGTCTTCGTACTCGGTCTCGCGACGTTCGGTCTTCTCGACAGCGTCCGCCACAATCCCACGCTTCAATGGTCGCTACTCGGCGCTGCGTCTGCGCTGTTCGTCTGGAACGTCATCCTGTTCGCATCAGCGCTGCACAACGGCCGCAGACGAACGCTGGAGATCGCCCCCCGGAAACAGCACTACATCCAGGCATGCGCGCAGGTTGCAGTCCTGCTGTACTGGGGCTGGCATTGGAACCCTGTGTACGACTCGGCCGTTCTCATCGCCGCCCAGGTGGTCTTCGCCTACGCGTTCGACATGCAGCTCGGCTGGTCTCGGCGCGGCGCCTACCGGTTCGGCTTCGGTCCGCTTCCCGTCATCTTCAGTATCAACCTGTTCCTCTGGTTTGCAGATGACTGGTACTACTTTCAGTTCCTGCTGGTGGCGCTCGGCTTCGCCGCGAAAGAACTGCTCCAGTGGGACAGGGAGGGACGGCGCGTCCACATCTTCAACCCCGCATCGTTTCCACTCGCGGTCTTTGCGCTGGCCTTGATCTTCACCGGTCGGAGCGACATCACTTGGGGCCAGGACATCGCGATCACCCAGTTCTACCCACCGCAGATGTATCTGATGCTGTTTCTGGTCGCGCTGCCTGGCCAGTTCCTCTTTGGCGTCACGTCGATGACGCTGTCCGCCGTCGTCGCGACCTACGCGTTCGGGTTGATCTACTTTGCCGCGACCGGCGTGTACTTTTTCTACGATTCCTACATCCCCATTGCCGTGTTCCTGGGCATGCACCTCTTGTTCACCGATCCGTCGACCTCGCCTCGCACCGAGCTGGGGCGCATCATCTTCGGCGTGCTCTATGGGATGAGTACCGTGGCCTTGTACGTAATCCTCGGGCGGGCCGGACTCCCGACCTTCTACGACAAGCTCCTGCAGGTGCCGCTGCTGAACCTGTCGGTCACGCTCATCGATCGCGCGGCACGCTCGAAGACGCTCCAGACGATCGACCCCGGAGCGCTCGGCCGCGCGTTTGCGCCACGCCAGCGCCATCTGGCGTATATGTCGGTGTGGATGGTCGTGTTTGCGCTCATGACCGCGACCGGCGGCCTCAGCGACCGGCATCCCGGCCAGTGGCTCCCCTTCTGGCAGCAAGCCTGCGCAGATGACCGACCAAACGCCTGTGCCTACCTCGCTGCGCGGGAGTCGAGTCTCTGCGCGGCCGGGTCGGGTTGGGCGTGCAACGAAGCGGGGATTCCGCACGACCCGTCCCCGCCGTTCCGGGAAGATCGGCCCTGGCTCGAACCGGCCCAGGCGGCGGCTTCGTTCGAGCGCGGGTGCGAGCTCGGGTTCGAGCCGGCCTGTGGGAACCTCGACGTGATGGTCCGTGGCGCCGGCACATTCGCGCACGCGCAGCCGACCCTGGAGGACTATCCAATTCTGTTGAGGGGCAGCAAAGCCGTGATCACCGACCGCGCGCCCGCGGCCCTCAATGCGCGCGCGTGCGACCAGGGCTGGCCCGATACGTGCGACCGGTCGGTCACCACCCCTTGACATTGCCGCGATCGAAGCGTAGCTAGTGAACTGCGGCGCGCGGTTCGGCGCGCGCGGGAGGATGGGGAGGATGCCTTGGATCCAGTAGTGCCCGTGACCTTAGGCGAAGCGATTGGAACCGAACCGGCCTGGCTGCAGGCCTGGGCGTTCGCGCTCGGCTTCCGGGCTGGGACAGCAACCGCCGCCACGCTCGACAGCTTCACCGACGTGCGCGACCTCCAGCGGGCGCTGAAAGCGCAAGGCATGGAGCTACAGACAGAGGCGGACGAGAACACCACGGGCCCCGCCCAGCTTTACGGCGCTCGACCCGGACGGCAACCCGATTCTCTTCGATCAGCACGTGTAGGCTCGACGCACCGTCTGTGGCATCCGTAGCGCAGGCCTTCAGGCCTGCGAGGCACGGCTGAAGCCGTGCCCTACATCACCACGCCACCGCTCTCCGTACGCACGCCTGTTCCGAAGCGCGGGCCTTCAGGCCTGCGACCCGCATGCGACTACTGCTGGGTCGCCGCCGCCCGTTCATCTTCGCGCGCACCACGCAGAATATTCAGCAACCCGTAGTTCCCCTCGTGACACGCGTACTCGAAGATCGGTACCTCCGACTTGCGCATCGGAATGGCGGCCGTGAACGGTCGTGTGAACGTCGTCGGGTCCTCGACCGTGAACTCGTAGCGAAGCACACCGGCATTGACGCGCGTCAGCCGCTCCGTTAGACGAAGGTGCTCGCCTGTGCCCATGGCCACCATCGCATTGGGCGTGAAGCTCGACGTCTGGCCGTTGAAGTTCGTGCTCTCGATGACGAGCGTGTCGCCGTCCCAATGCCCGCGGGCGTCACCATTCCACTGCACCACGTCGTCCGGCAGGTGCGGGCGCCCGTCAAGGGGAATGATGCGCGGGTCGTGCACCATCTCGTTGAGAATGACCACGTGGTCGGGCGTCTGGAACAGCTGCACGTTCTGGTTGTAGCCGCCGGGTGTCAAGGGCGGTCCGTGTGCGAACCCCAGAAGGCATCGCTCGGCGAGACCGCGATCCTCCGGCGCATCCACGCCGCTCCCGCCCGCGCGATACCGAACGGGGCCGACTCCCGGGACATCCTCCGATAGGGACCCGACCTGGTGGACCGCCCCCGCGACCAGCGGTGGGATCTTCCCATCCGGCGGATCCACGATCAGCGACGTGCGCCGGTCGTCGACCAGACCGGGCGTATCCACCCAGAACACGTTGTAGCCGCCCGGGTCACCCTCCGGCGGTGGCCGGTCGACCAGGAACTCGTTCGCACGCGCCTTCTGCGCCGCCGCTTCCTCCGCCGTCAGCTCGGTCTGCCCCTCGAGCTCGTCCGGTCGCTCCAGCGGCGTCGTCGTACGGAAGTCCCACACGCCGCCCAGGTCGGGCGCACCCCACGACGTCCGGGGCGTCTGGCCCGCGTCCGTGGATTGCGCCTCGGCGAGGGGTGATGACACCGCCACGACGGCGGTGACCGCCAGCGCGGTAGCGAGATGTCGATGCTTCATGTGAAAGCCTCTTCTTCTACTGCTGGGCCGCGGCCTGCTCATCCTCCCGCGCACCGCGCAGGATGTTGAGCAAGCCGTAGTTCCCCTCGTGACACGCGTACTCGAAGATCGGGGCGTCTGATTTGCGCAGTGGAATCGCGGCCGTGAACGGCCGGGTGAACGTGGTCGGGTCGTGGACCGTGAACTCGTAGCGCAGCACGTCGGCGTTGACCCGCGTCAGACGCTCGATCAAGCGGAGGTTGTCACCGATGCCCAGCGCCGTCAGGCCGTTGATGAAGCTTGCCGTCTTGTCGGTGAAGTTCGTGCTCTCGATGACGAGGGTGTCGCCGTCCCAGTGCCCCCGCGCGTCGCCGTTCCACTGCCGCAGGTCGTCCGACAGGTGCGGGCGTCCGTCCAGCGGGATGATGCGTGGATCGTGCACCATCTCGTTGAGAACCACCACGTGGTCGGCGGTCTGAAACACCTGGACGTTCTGGTTATAGCCGCCGGGAGTCAACGGCGGCCCGTTCGCGAACCCCAACAGACATCGTTCGGCAAGGCCGCGATCCTCGTGGCCGTCGACGCCGCTCCCGCCCACCCGATAGCGAAGAGGCCGGGGTGCCGGCAAATCCTCGGAGAGCGAGCCGACCTGGCTCACCGCGTTCGGCGTGAGCGGCGGGAGCTTCCCGTCCGGCGGGTCCACGATCAACGACGTCCGGCGGTCGTCGATCAGCCCCTGAGTATCGAACCAAAACGCGTTGTATCCACCCGGGTCACCCTCCGGCGGGGGGCTGTCGAGGGCGGCGGCCAGGAACTCGGCGGCGCGCGCCTTCTGCGCCGCCGCTTCCTCCGCCGTCAGCTCGGTTTTCCCGGCCAGCTCGTCCGGACGCTCCAGCGGGACCGTCGTGCGGAAATCCCACACACCGCCCAGGTCCGGCGCACCCCACGACGTCCGGGGCGTCTGGCCCGCGTCCGTGGATTGCGCCTCGGCGAGGGGTGATGACACCGCCACGACGGCGGTGACGGCCAGCGCGGTAGCGAGATGTCGATAGCTCATGTGACGCTCCTCCTCAGACTGTCCGCTAAGCATATGATGGACCCGCAGAGTGGCGGCGTGCAACACGCACGTGGAAAAGAGGGGGCCCTGTTCATGCAGCGACTGGCGATGGTCGTGACGGTGCTGGCGCTCGTGCTCGTTCGACCGGTGGCCGGCCAGGCGCCCTCGTTTTCTCCCGTGACTTGGGAGCGTCTCGTGAACGCCGCCGCCGAGCCCCACAACTGGCTCATGTACTCGGGGACCTTCGACAGCCAGCGCTACAGCGGGCTCGACCAGGTCCATAGCCGCAACGTGGGCCAGCTCGAGCTCAGGTGGGCCCATCAGCTGTCGGCGATCGATCGGGCCGAGACGACGCCGCTCGTCGTGGACGGCGTCATGTTCGTGACCGAGGCCCCGAGCAACGTCGTCGCGCTCGACGCGGCGACCGGGCGGGCGTACTGGCGCTACGAGCACGAGCTGCCGGACGACCTCCGGATCTGCTGCGGCCGTAATAATCGGGGCGTCGCGATCCTCGACGAAACGCTCTATATGAGCACGCTGGACGCGCACCTGGTGGCGATCGACGCGCGGACCGGCAACCTCGTCTGGAACCGAGAAGTCGCTGACCATCGGGGCGGCTACAGCAAGACCGCGGCGCCGCTCATCGTCAAGGATCGGGTCGTCACCGGCATCGCGGGCGGTGAGTTTGGCATCCGCGGCTTCCTCGACTCGTATCAGGCGGAGACCGGCGACCGCGTGTGGCGGACCTACACCATTCCGGGGCCCGATCATCCCGACAACCGCAGCTGGTCGGGTGACTCGTGGCGTACCGGCGGCTCGCCGACCTGGATCACCGGCTCGTACGACCCGGATCTCGATCTCGTCTACTGGGGGACGGGGAACCCCGGCCCCGACTACAACGGTGACGTCCGGCTGGGCGATAACCTGTATGCCGATTCGGCACTGGCGCTCGACGGCGAGACGGGTGAGATGGAGTGGTATTTCCAGTTCACGCCGCATGACGTACATGACTGGGACGCGATCCAGGTGCCGATCCTCGCGGACCTCGACGTTGCGGGGGAACGGCGCAAGGTGATGATGTGGGCGAACCGCAACGCGTTCTACTACACGATCGATCGCGAAACCGGCGAGTATCTGGTCGGCAAACCGTTCGCGCGCCAGACCTGGGCCCAGGGGCTCGACGCCGATGGCCGACCGATCCGCGTGCCCGGCATGTTTCCGAGCGTTGACGGGATCGTGGTCTCGCCGCCCGCGGCCGGCGCCACCAACTGGATGTCGCCGGCCTATAGCCCGCGGACGGGGTTGTTCTACGTGATGGCGTACGACGGCGAGGCGGAATTCTTCATCCGCGATGATGATTACGTCGAAGGCGACCGCTTCATCGGCGGCGGCCAGACGCGACCATTGCCGAGTGACGAGTACACCAGCGCGGTGCGGGCCATCGATCCGCGGACCGGTGATCGGCGCTGGGAATACCAAGTCCAGCCGCAGACGTGGGCTGGGCTGTTGACGACCGCCGGTGACCTCGTCTTCGGCGGCAGCGTCGACGGCTACTTCTACGCGCTCGACGCCGTCAGCGGCCGCGAGCTGTGGCACATCTCCGTCGGAGCCCAGGTGCGCGCGGGCCCGATGACCTACGCGGTCGATGGCGAGCAATACGTCACGATCGCGGCCGGCAACGTCATCTACACCTTCGGTCTCCCGTCTGATAGCGGCGCGCGGTAGCGGCCGTCGCGGCCATCGAGCGGCTGCCGGGTGTCACGGCCGCCGCCACGGTCGACCGGCTTCCCGTGTTCGGGGGAGACCGGACGACGATGGTGACGATCCAGGGCCAGCCGATCCCCACGCCGGACGACCAGCCGTGGGCGGTGACAACGGAACCCGGATCGCCCCGTGTCCGTCATCAATGTAGGCCAACGGCGTGCCGGGACGGGGACTATGGCTGTTCAGCAAACTTTCGACGACGTGCGGCGCGACGTGCGGGACGGGTTCCGTACGTTGATAAAGCGGCCAGCGTTCACGGCGGTGGCGGTCTTGTCGCTGGCGCTCGGCATCGGTGCCAACACGGCCATCTTCAGCCTCGTCAACGCCATCATCCTCCGCGAGTCGCCGGTGGACCGCCCCGAAGAGGTGGTCAACCTCTACCTCCACCAGGCGTCGTTCGCCTACAGCACGTTCTCGTACCCCGACTACGAGGACGTGCGCGACGGTACGACCGAGGTCTTCAGCCAGGTCGGTGGCTCGCAATTCGTGCCGGCGCAGATCGACCAGAACGAAACCGTCGCGGGGGTGATGGCCGAGGCGGTGACCGGGAACTACTTCCCGATGCTCGGCATCGACGCCGCCGTCGGACGGACGCTCATTCCAAGCGACGACGTTGCCCGCGGCGGCCACCCGGTCGTGATGCTCGACCACAGCTACTGGCAGAGCGCGTTCGGCGGCGACCCGGACGTCGTCGGCACCGAGATGCGCATCGCCGGGCGGACGTACACGGTCATCGGCGTGGGCCCGTCGAGCTTTGCGGGCACCATGAGCGGCATGACCCCCGCGTTCTATGCGCCGTACATGATGGTTGAGGAGCTCATCGGGTCGGGCATGTTCGACGAGCGTGGCAACCACTCCATGTTTCCGAAGGCGCGCCTGCGGCCGGGCGTGACGCTGCCCCAGGCGGAGGCGGCGGTGGCGGCGGTCGCCACGCAGCTCTCCGAGGATCGCATCGACAACTGGGACCCGGCGGGGCAGTTCGTGCTCCTCCGTCTCAGCGACGTCCTGATGTTTCCACCCATCGATGTGTTCATCCGGGGCGCCGCGTGGCTGCTGATGGTGGTCGTCGGGCTGGTGCTGCTCCTGGCGTGCACCAATCTGGCCAGCTTCCTGCTGGCACGTGCGCTCGACCGGCGCAAGGACATCGCCGTCCGCCTCGCGCTCGGTGCCACTCGGGCATCGCTTGTCCGCCGGCTGTTGACGGAAACGACACTGCTGAGTCTGGTTGCGGGCGGCGTTGGCATCGTGATCGCCGTCGGTCTCCTCAACCTCCTGATGAACGCCGACTTCCCGCTGCCCCTGGGGATGCAGCTCACGTTCGATCTGGGTCTCGATAGGACCGTGCTGGCGTTCACGCTGGGCGTGTCGGTCGTGGCGGGCGCCCTGCTCGGCCTGGTACCGGCGCTGCAGAGCACGCGCCCCGATGTCGCCTCGACCCTGAAGAGCGAGACGACGGGTGGCGGGCAGCCGGGGCAGCTCCGATGGCGCAACGCGCTCGTCGTGACGCAATTGACGGTATCGCTGGTGCTCCTGGTGGGCGCCGGCTTGTTCCTCCGGAGCTTCCAGCAGGCGCAGCTGGTCGACCCCGGCTTCGGTCGCGAGCCGTCTGCCCTCATGACGTTCATGGTGCCGGCCACGAGGTTCACGCCGGACGAGGGACGGGTCTACACTCGTCGGCTGTTCGATCGGTTTCGGGAGCTGCCGGGCATTGAGGCGATTGGCCTCATCGACAACCTGCACCTGACGACGACCAGCACGCAGTCGAGCGACTTCAACGTCGACGGCCACGAGCCGCCGTCGGATCACGGGGCGTTCATCGCCGATCGGGCCGAGGTCGACGTCGGCTTCTTTGACGCCGCCGGAATCCAGATCCTCCGCGGCCGCGGCTTCAATGACGCCGACCTGCCCGACAGCCAGCCGGTCGCGATCATCAGCGACGCAATGGCACAGCGCTTTTGGAAAGACGGCGACGCGGTCGGGAGGCAGTTCCGCCGGCGCGGCGACCAGCCTCCGGTTCTGGTCGTCGGCGTGGCGAGCGACGCCAAGGTGCGGACGCTCGGCGAGGCCCCGCGCAACATGATCTATCTCCCGTATTCGCAGGTCTTCTCGCGTTTCCTGACCGTCGTCGCGCGGACGTCGGCCGACCCGGAACAGACGACGCTCGCGCTGGTGGCCGCCGGTCGCGAGGTCGATCCCGATATCCGCATCTGGGAAGCAAAGACGATGGACCAGCATCTGGCGCTGATGCGGCTGCCGCAGCGGCTGTCCGCCTTTGTCCTCTCCGCCTTTGGGGTGCTGGCGCTCGCGCTGGCCGCCATCGGGCTCTACGGTGTGGTCAGCTACGCCGTTGCCCAGCGCACGCGCGAGGTGGGGATCCGGATGGCGCTCGGTGCCGGCAACGGCGCCGTGGTGCGCTTGATGGCATCGACCGGACTGCGCCTCGTCGCGGTCGGCAGCGCGATCGGTTTGCTTGCGGCGTTTGTCGTGACGCGCTTGCTGAGTGGCCTCTTGTTCGCCGTCGACACGGTGGACCCGGTGACGTTCATCGGCGTGCCCGTCGTCCTGGGCGCCACGGCGCTCGTCGCCGCGCTGCTGCCAGCGCTTCGAGCGAGCCGGATCAACCCCGTGACAGCCCTGCGCACCGAGTGACAGGGGAGCCGACCCCGCGCCGCCGCTTCGCGACCACGCACTGGAGCGTGGTGCGCGCTGCCGGTGGCACGCCCTCTGCGGGTTCGGCGCGCGCCCTGGCCACGCTGTGCGCCGAGTATTGGTATCCGCTCTATGCCTACGTGCGCCGGCGCGGTCACGACGCCGACGATGCGCGCGATCTGACGCAGTCGTTCTTCGCCAAGTTGCTCGAGGGCCGGGACCTGGCGGCGGCGGATCCGGCGCGCGGTCGGTTCAGGACCTTTCTCCTCAGCTCGATGAAGAACTTCCTGGCAGGGGAATGGCGCCGAGAAACGACGCTCAAACGGGGCGGCGGGGCGGAGACGCTGTCGATCGATATCGACGGTGCGGAGGCACGCTACGGCCTCGAGGCGACCCATCAGCTGAGTCCCGAAGCGATCTACGAGCGCCGATGGGCGCTGGGCCTGCTGGACCGAGCGGTGTCCGACCTCCGGTTGCACTACGTGCAGTCCGGCAAAGGCGACCTCTTCGACGCGCTTCAGGGCTATGTCGGCGCCGGGGACGACGCCCTGCCGTATAGAGAGCTGGCCGAGCGCCTGGGTCAGAGCCCGGGTGCGCTCCGCACGGCGGTCTCCCGACTGCGGCGTCGCTGGCGTGATCGGCTACGCGAGCTGATTGCGGAGACCGTCGCGGACGCCGACGACGTCGATGACGAGCTCCGGAGCCTGCTCGAGACGCTGGCGCCGTGAGCGCGAGCTACCTCGCGATCACGCCGCTGACGCGGACATCGTCGCCGGGTGTGTAACACTTCCATCGTGTTCGCGTAGAACCAGGTGACGGGCGGGCGTGCCGCCCCGCGAGCGACGATGACCGAGCCCCGAATTTGCCCGACGTGTAAGGCCGAGATTCCCGCCGACGCCCCACCGGGCGTCTGCCCCTTCTGCGCGCTCCGCGCGGGGTATCGGCGGGAAGCGACGACCCTGCCCGGGTCCGGCGCCTCCGAGGCGCCGCCGCTGTCACCCGAGGAGCTGAGCCGGCGGTTGCCGGAGCTCGAGGAGTTCAGCCTGATTGGTCCGGGCGGCATGGGTACCGTCTACCGCGCCCGCCACCGGGAGCTCGAGCGGCCGGTCGCCGTGAAGGTGATCCACGCGCACCTCCTCGAGCGCGAGGGGTTTCGAGACCGATTCGCTCGCGAAGCGCGTACGCTGGCACGGCTGGACCATCCGAACATCGTCAAGGTCTACGACTTTGGGCAGCGCGAGCGTCTCTACTATTTGATCATGGAGCTGGTCGATGGCGTCACGCTGCGTCAAGCCATCGACGAGGGCGCCATCGAGCCGAAGGAGGCGCTGTCGCTAGTGCCTCGGATCTGCGAGGCGCTGCAATACGCGCACGACCAGGGAATCGTGCACCGCGACATCAAGCCCGACAACATCCTGCTCGATCGACAGGGCGCGCTGAAGATCGCCGACTTCGGGCTGGCGAAGCTCGTCGGGACGGCAACAGAACCCCGCCTCACCCGCACGGAACAGGTGATGGGCACGCCCCACTACATGGCGCCCGAACAGATCGAGACGCCTGCTCACGTCGACCATCGGGCGGACATCTACGCCCTCGGCGTCGTGTTCTACGAGATGTTGACAGGCGAGCTGCCCGTCGGGCGGTTTCCGCGACCCTCGAAGCGCGTGGGTATCGATGTGCGCCTCGATCGGGTCGTGCTGCGCACGCTGGAGAAGCAGCCAAGTCTACGGTATCAGCGTGCTCGCGACTTGAAGACAGAGGTCGAAGCGCTGTCCGATCCGGACCACACGCCAACGGCACACGCGCGCCGCTCGCCCGGTGAGCGCGACGGCGCGTCGGATGACGACCTGTGGGGGTCGGCGTATCTCGGCTCGATCGGGGACGAGAGTGAGTGGGATTCAGAGATGCTCTGGAGCCGGCGGTCTCGCGGCTACGAGTATCGGTCGGAGAAGACGCTCTGGGGACTGCCCCTCATCCATGTCCTCTTCAGCGCCGACCGGATGGGGGTCGCGCGCGGCGTCGTTGCGATCGGCGAACGGGCCGTCGGGTTGGTGGCCGTTGGAGGCATGGCGGTCGGTGGTATCACGTTGGGTGGTATCAGCCTCGGCCTCTTCAGCCTCGGGGGTATCGCGCTCGGCCTTCTGGTCGGCCTCGGTGGTTTGGCGTTCGGCGGTATCGCCGCCGGCGGCGTAGCGATGGGGTTGGCCGCGACCGGCGCGGAGGCCCGGAGCTTCCTCGATCTCTCGGCAGAGAATGTCGAGCAGGTCGGGTTCGTCGCGTGGGCAGTGGGTACGGCTGCGTCCTTCGTGGCCGTCGCCGCGGTGCTGATGTGGCTCACCGCGACCGGCGGCCGGGCTCGCGGCAAGACTAGTCGGAAGGCAGGCTGAACGCGAGCAGCTCTCCGGAATAGACGCCGCCGCTGATGGCAACGACGATGTACTGCTTGCCGTCCAGCATGTAGGTCATCGGCGACCCGCTCTGCGGCGCCGGCATATACACCGCGCCGACCTCGACCCCAGACGCCTTGTCATAGGCGCGCAGCATCGCGCCACGCCCATCGGGCGTCGTGTTGTAGTCCGCCTCACCAGCGATCAGGAGCGTCGAGGTCACCAGGGTCCCGACGCTGCCCGGCCGGCCGGTGCGTGGGAGATCACGGTCACGGAGCGCCGGGTGATTCTTGACCCGGTCAGGCGTCGCGCCGTGCGCGATCTGCCAGAGGATCTCACCCCGGTCCATGTCGATGGCGCTGATCCGTCCGTAGGGGGGTTTCAGGAGCGGCAGCCCCTGGACGCTCAGGTTGACGAGTCTTCGGTCCCCGCGCGGCGCGGAGCCCGCACTCGCCCCCGTCCGACCGCCGCCGGCCGCTGAACCGGCACCGCCGGTGCGGCGCGGGCCGGTGATCGCGTTGCCCTGGATGTACTCCATGTCCGACTGGCCGGGGTCAGGTGGGACGATGCCGAGACCCCCGAGCGAGCTGTTGGATGACACATAGAGGATGTGGGTCTCCGGGTCGTACGACCCCCCTGGCCAGTTCGTGCCGCCGCCCGCCGCTGGCGCCATGAGTATCCCGAGCGGGCCGTCCAGTTGGCTGACCACCGGTGGGGTGAAGATCGGCCCGATCGTGTAATGCGACGCGAGCTCCACGGCTTGGGCGCGGAGCTCTGGCGTGAAGTCGATCAGGTCGTCGATCGTCACACCCTGACGGTCGTAGGCGGGCGGCCGGGTGGGGAACGGCTGCGTCGGGGAATACCATTCGCCCGGCACGTCACCCGCGGGCACCGGTCGCTCTTCGATGGGCCAGATCGGCTCGCCGGTCTCCCGGTTGAAGACGTAGAGGAACGCCTGTTTGGTCGGTTGCGCCACGGCTTTCACCGTTCGGCCGTTCAGCGTGATGTCGATGAGGATCGGTGCACAGGGAATGTCGTGGTCCCAGATGCCGTGGTGAACGAGCTGGAAGTGCCAGCGCCGTTCGCCCGTCTGGAGGTCGACCGCGACCAGGCTTTCGCCGAACAGGTTGTTGCCTGGCCGATTGGCGCCGAAGTAGTCGCCCGTTGGCGCCTCGACCGGCAAATAGACGAGTCCAAGCTCCTCGTCGACCGAGATCTGCGCCCAGACCCCCGCGTTGCCGGTGTACTCGGCGGAATCGCTCAACCAGGTGTCGCGGCCGTACTCGCCCGGCAGCGGGATGGTGTGAAAAATCCACAGACGCTCCCCGGTTCGCACGTCGTAGCCGCGGACATACCCCTTCACGTTGCGCCGGCTGCGCGGATTGCCGCCCGTGCGATGGGCCGCGCCGACGATCACCACGTCGTTCGCCACGATGGGTGTCGCGTGCAGCCCGACCTCGCCGGTGATCGGATCGATCTGCTGGTCGTATTCGCGCTTCAGGTCGACGAGACCGTCCTCGCCGAACTCGGGAACAGGACGGCCCGTCCGTGTGTCGAGCGCGATCAAGCGGTAGCCTGGTGTGACGTAGAGGATGCGCGCGTCCGCGCCGTCGCCCCGCCCGTCCCAGTAGGCGAGCCCCCGACCCGACAGCCGCCGCGGCGCGGCCTCGCCACGCGCGCCCTCGTCGAGGCTGTAGACCCACGTCAACTCACCCGTGGCCGCGTCGAGGGCCACGACCGCACGCCGCGATCCGGCCGTCGAATACATGACGCCGTTCACCATCAGCGGTGTGGATTCGAATCGGAACTCAGGACGCGGACCCAGATTGTCGGTCTTGAATCGCCACGCGACCTCCAGGTCGCCGAAGTTGTCCGAGGTGATCTGATCGAGCGGGGCGTAACGCGTGTGGCCGAGATCGCCGCCGTAGGTTGGCCACTCGCCGTTCGCGGCACCGGTTTGCGCGGTGACCACTCCCGCGCTCAGGAGGCAGGCGGTCACGATACCCGTCGCCGCCAGGGTGTGCGTCATTGTCGTGGTCGTGCGTCGGTCACCGGGCCAACGGTGGATCGAGCAGTGCGGGATCCACCAGGCAGCACCACCGGCAGCAGCGCCTGCCCCGCAGAGGCCGCCTGTCCGACCTCGGCTCGCGGCTCGCGCCCGAGCGCTGCCACTGGCCAGAGCGAGACCGGGGCCGCCAAGCCCAGCACGATCCAGACCTTCGCTGCGCACGGACTGCGTTTCCGTCTCATAGCGCTCTCGACTGGTCTCTTCAGAGTCACGTGATTTCCGGAATATAGGCGAATGCCGGGCCCCATTCAACCAGCCCGCACGAACCGGCGGATGGGCCGTCGTGTCAATCGCGAAGCGCGAACGCCACGAGCGAGTGCCCGGAGATGGTGGCGACATACTGCTTCCCCGCCACCTCATAGGCCATCGGACCGTTGACGATCTGCCCGCCCAGATTCGCCTTCCAGAGCAGTTCGCCGGTCCGGGCGTCCAGCGCCTGGAAGTAGCCCTCCCGCGAGCCGGTGAACAGCAGGTCCGACGCCGTCGTCAGGATGCCGCTCGAGCTGACGTCGGTCGTCTCGAACACCCACTTGCGCTCACCCGTCACGGCGTCCAGGGCGACGACCGCGCCGTGACCAGCGGCGTCGGTCCACGTGTTCAGGGGACCGCGGCTGAGGCCGGGCACCGTCGGCGCGCCCGGCACCGGCGCATGGCCCGTCGGGGCGCCCCCGATGAACGCCCGGCCCGGTGAGTACTCCTGCGCCGCTTCGTTGAAGACCGAGCCGTAGTCTTCCCACGCCGAGACGTAGAAGAGCTCCGTGCGCGGGCTATACGACGGCGAGTACCAATTCGTCCCGCCCTGGACGCCAGGGAAGGTGGGCTCGCCGGGTGGCTGCGGCGTTTCGACCGGTCGCCCGCTGTCGTCCAGGCTTTCGGCCCAGTTGACCGTCACGAAGGGGCGCCCGGTGAGGAACCGGCCGGTGGCCCGGTCGAGGATGTAGTAGAAGCCGTTCCGGTTGCCCCAGACCATCAGCTTGAACTGCACGCCGTTCCGCTCGATATCGATCAGCACCGGGATCTGCACCGCGTCATAGTCGTACGGGTCGTCCGGCGTGAACTGGAAATGCCACCGCAGCTCGCCGGTGTCGGCATCGAGCGCCACGACCGAGTCGGTGTACAGGTTGTCGCCGGGACGCTGACTCGCGTTGAAGTCGGGACCCGGGTTGCCGATGCCCCAGTACGTCAGGTTGAGCACGGGGTCGTAGGACCCGGTGATCCAGACCGCGCCGCCGCCATGCCTCCACGCCTCGGGGTCGCAGTAGGCGGTGGCCGGGGTCGGGCAGGGCTCCCACGTCTCGTGACCGGGCTCTCCCGGCCCAGGAATCGTGTAGAACCGCCATGCCTCCTCGCCGGTCTCGGTATCGTACGCGGCGATGAACCCGCGGATGCCGTAGTCCCCACCGCTGGTGCCGACGATCACCTTGTCCTTGACCGCCAGCGGCGCGTGGGTGAGCGCGTAGGCGGACGCCTTGTCGGCGACCTCGACGTTCCAGAGCTCACCACCGGTCACGGCGTCGATCGCCACGAGATGCGCGTCGAGCGTGGCCAAAAACACCGTATCGCCCATGACAGCGACGCCGCGGTTGTTCGACCCGCAGCAGGCCCTGTGGTCGGACGGCGTCGGGTAGCGGTAAATCCAGAAGACCCGGCCGGTCCGCGCATCGAGCGCCACGACGTCGTTGGGCCGCTGGGTGACGTACATGATGCCGTCCACCACGAGCGGTGTCGCCTGCCACGGTCCAAAGACCCGGGCCTGGTAGACCCACTGCTGCTCGAGGGTGGCGACATTGTCGGGCGACACCTGGTCGAGCTCGCTGAAGCGCTGGCTCCCATAGCCGCCGGAATAGGTCAGCCAGTTCTGCGGCTCGTCGGCCGCCTGGCGTAGCCGCTCGTCGGAGACCTGCGCGGTCGGGTTCTCGGCCGACACGAGCACGAGCAGAATCAGGATCGAGAGGAGGCGCCGCCCGGTCGCACCGGGTGCCATGGTCGACGTCACCCTGTCATCCTTTCAGGGACACGAGATAGGCCAGCAGATCCGCCAGCTCCTCCGGCGTGAGCCGATCGGCATACGAAGGCATCGGCGACTCCGTGAGTACGGTGTACTCGCGCAGATCCGCTTTGTCGAACGATAGCAGGCGCTCCCGTTCGTCGATGAGCTGCACCGTGTAGGTGTCCTCGTTCAGCCGACGGCCGGTGAGACGCTCGCCGTCCTTTGTCACGACGACCACGGGACGGTTGATGGGCCACATCGACCCGGTCGGGTCGAGGAGCGATCGCTGGAGGCCGCTCGGCGGACGTCTGGCGCCGATGGCGGTCAGCTCCGGTGCGAGGCGGGGCCCGCGTCCGTTCACGCGGTGGCACCGCGCGCACTCGCCCTTGCCCCCGAACAGCGCACGGCCCCGCGCCGCGTCGCCGAGCGCGACGGTGTCCGCTTCGAAGGTCATGTTGCGCAGGTAGGCGACGATGCCAGTGGTCTCGGCCGGGTCGAGCTCGAACGGCGGCATGCCGGTATCGGGGATCCCGTTCCGGATGACGCCGCGGAGCTCGCGATCCGTGCCGCCGCGTCGCAGCTGGCCCCCACGCAGGTCGACGCCCGCAACGCCGTCGCCGCTGTCTCCGTGGCAGGTGACACACTGCGCTCGATAGATGCCCAGGCCGTATTCGATATCGGCCTGCTCGTATTGACCTGCATGCTGCTGCGCGGTGACGCCGACGCGACCGCCGAGCGCGATCAGTCCAATCACGGTCAGTACGTGCGCGAGACTTCGAGTGGTCATGTGACCTCGCCCTGCCCGGATCATGTCGCAGCGTGCGTGATGATTCCTCTCACCGTGCGGGATCGAACGGGATCTCGTCCAACGCCACTGCATCCTCTGCCAACGGCGCATCGCCCGCGGACCGCTTGTTGCCGCGCAGGATGTAGGCCAGGAGGTCGGTCGTTTGCTGCGCCGAAAGCGACCCTGGGGCGTCCTGTGGCATCTCCACCTGGATCAGCTCGAACAGCTCGCCGAGCGAGCGCCCGGTCCAGCGCGCCCGGAACGTGTGGTCGGCCAGAAGCGCTGCCATGTCTGGGGTCATCTGGGTCAACGCCCCATGGCAGACGACGCACTGCTCGTCGTAGAGCGCGTTGCCGCGGTCGGCCTGGACATTCGTGTAGAGGCCGTCGGCGGGTTGCACCCGCGCCGCGGTGGCGCCGACGACCGCGAGGATCAGGCCGACGAGCGCCGCACGGCGGCTGTCCATGCTCCGACTGCGATCACTGCCCGACGATCAGGGTGGCGTTGCGCTTTGGCACTTGGCCGCCGGTCTTGATCTCGGCCACCATCTTCACCGCTGCGATGTCGATCACGCCGACGCTGTTCGACCCGGACAACGAGATGTAGGCGAACTTGCTGTCGGGTGTAATCGTGACCCAGTTCGGAGAGTGTCCCACCTTGACGCTGCCGACCAGGTCGAGGTCCGGCAGCGTGTAGACGTACACCATGCTGTCCAGGCTGCTGTTCGCAACCAGATACTCGTTGTCGGGGGTCACGCCGATGCCGTGCGCGGTGTTGCCGCCGTGTCCCGGTGTCTGCTGACCACGCGGGACGCCGGGGTATTCGATGCGGGTGACTTCCTTGCGCGTGTCGAAGTCCAGCACGCCAAAGCCGTTGAAGTTCGAAAGCTGCGCGTAGATCCGTCTCGTCGATCCGTCAGCGTTCGTGTCGAACGCCATTGGACGGATCCCGAGGTCCCAATAGGTCGTCCAGACGGGCATGTCCGTCTTCGTGTCGACGACGGTGATGTTGCGCGCGCCCACCATGCCAGCGATGGCGTACTTGCCGTCCGGCGTGACATAGGTGTTGTGCACGCCGCCATGCACGGAGATGGTGGCGGTGATCTCGTTCGTGGCGGTATCGATCACCTCGAGTGCCCCTGGGGACTGCGCGATGGCGACATACACCTTGCGACCGTCCGGCGTGGCGGCGATGTTGTTGGGTCGTCCGCTGAGCGGGATCTTCTTCGTGACCTTCAGCATGGCGACGTCGACGACATCGACGGTGTCGTCAGACTCGTTGGCGACGTAGATCCATCGCCCATCGGGTGACGGCGCGGCGCCGTGTGCCCGCTCGATGCCGGTGATCTCGCCGACGACGGTGTTCGTGGCCGGGTCGATGATGTGGACGTTGTCGCCGGCGCTGTTTGTCTGCACGATGCGAACGGTTTGTGCAGCCGCCGGCGTCGTCAGTAGCGTCAACGGAACCACAAGCAGGATCGCCAGTACGGGCAGAATCCCTCCGAACCTGAGTGACGTGCGCATCAGTTATCGCTCCTTGGTCTTCGTCACGCAGGCCTTTGGGCCTGCGTGGCAGGGCTGAAGCCCTGCCCTACGTCAGTTCCTCATTCACCCTGCACCCATGCCGCGAGTGTCTGAAACCACGGATCGTCTTGCGACGTGAACTGCCGTCCACCGTTGTGGAACTCGTCACCGCCGGCGTCGGGTTCGAGCGGGTGCATGAGCAGCCGACTGCCCAACGGGTTGCCCGGCGTGACGAGCCGGGACACCGCGTCGAAATTGAGACGTGATTCTTCCTCGGTCCACGCCGTCGCGCCGTTCGACAGTTCCTGGAGAAATCCGACACGCCCTCCCTCGGAATGACAGACGATGCACCGGGTGAATCCGGCCTTCTTCGCCAGGAAGATTGGCTGCACCTCGTTCTTGAAGAACTCGAAATCCAGGGCCGCCGGTTGCCCGACGGCCAGCGCAAGCATTATCGCGAAGACAGATATCATCGTGCTTCCGGCTCCCTCAAGATGTCCGGTGGGCTTGGCATTGCGCCCAACGATCTCAGCAGCGCCGCCGTCGTGTCCGACTTGATGAAGTTGCCACCCGTGTGGATGCCCTCGGCGATGACGAGCGGCGTCCAGTCCCGGTAGTTCTTCGCGTTCAGATCGGCGCCGCGGTCCGCCAGAAACTGAACGATCGAATCCGCCCGTTCCCGCCAGGCGGCGCCGTGCAAGGCCGTATCGCCGCTCTCGTTGACCGCCGTCACGTCGGCGCCGAGCTCCACGCAGAGGTGAATGGCCTCCAGCGCCTCCTGTTCCTTCGAGCGTGTGATGCCAGGGGCGTGGCCGATGCCCGCGGCCATCATCAGCGGCGTCGTGCCGTTGCTGGTCGCGATCAGTGGATCGGCGCCGTGGGCGAGCAGCTCGCGCATGACGGCCAGGTCGTTCGCCCGCGCCGCGATCAGGAACGCCGTGGCCCCGGTGATGTTGCCCAGGTGGCCCTTCACGCGGATGCCGAACCCCGGTGTTCGCTCCGTCCGACGGTCTGGGTCTGCGCCATGGTCGAGCAGTAGCCTCACGGTGCTGAGTCTGTCGGACTCGCGGAGTCCGCCGAACGCGCTCCACTCGTTCCCCTCGGCCACACCATTGGACAGGTCGTTCAGCTCGGTGTCCCACTTGCCCGCCGCCCAGTGCAGGGGGGTGAAGCCGGGCCCGAGGTTCGGGTCGGCCCCGTGGCTCAGGAGAAACGCGGCGTGCGCG
This sequence comes from Vicinamibacterales bacterium, assembly GCA_965197395.1. Classification (GTDB taxonomy): domain Bacteria; phylum Acidobacteriota; class Vicinamibacteria; order Vicinamibacterales; family UBA8438; genus CAZYFH01. The sequence continues at coordinate 1,849,055 of OZ240205.1, forward strand.
GTCTGCCGTCGAATGGTCGCGACGAGCAGCGCCGTCGTGCCGTCCCAAGCGGCCGCGTTGATGTCCGCGCCGGCCTCCAACAGCGCCTCCGTCGTCTCTCGGTCTCCCTCCCGGGCCGCGAAGAGCAACGCGGTATACCCGGTCGTCGTCCGCGCATCGACGTCCGCGCCATGCTCGACCAGGGTGCGCACGACGTCGGTGTGTCCTTCCCAGGCCGCCCACATCACAGCGGTCTGGCCATGGGTCGATTCCCCGACGTTGACGTCGACCGCGCGGGCCAAGAGCGGCGTGACCGCGTCCACCACCCCGCCGCGGGCGCAGGTCATGAGCACCGTCTCGCCCGTCGCCTGTGCTGCGTTGGGGTCCGCTCCGGCCGACAGCAAGGTGTCGACCATCGCGGCGCTCGCGTTCGTGCAGGCCAGCGCCAGCGGCGTCACGCCGTAGTGGTCGGCCGCATTCACCTGTGCGCCGGCGCCGAGGAGCAGGTCAACCATCTCCGCGTGATTCCACTGCACCGCCCAGTGCAGCGCCGTAACGCCATCCGGCGGCGTCGCGTTCACGGGCGCGCCGTCGGCCAGCAGCGTTCGGAGCGCCGCCGCGTCGCGACGCTTGGCGGCGTCCGTCAACGGATAATCGGCGGCGGCCAGGGTCGCGCTGGCGACGGCGACCAGCAGGGCCACCGTGACCGTCACACGTTGCATGGTGCTGTGCATCTCTAGGCGTCCTTCATTCTGGGCGAGCACACCCCGTCCTACACCTCGGAGAGGACCGGCACGTCGCCGGTGCTATCGCCGAGCGACTCGGCCGAGATCCCCATCCGCTCAAGGATCGTCACATGCATGTTCGCGAGCGGCGTGCCCTCCGCCAGACGCACGTGCCGCCCGCCCTTGATCGTGCCGCCGCCGCCGCCCGCCAGGACGATGGGCAGGTCCAGGGGGTCGTGCGCGTTGCTGTTGCCCATGCCGGCGCCGTAGATGAGCGCCGCGTGATCCAGCAACGACCCGTCGCCATCGGAGGTTGTCCGCAGCCGCTCCAAGAAGCGCCCAAAGATCCGCATGTGAAACGTGTTGATCTTGGCCAGCTTCTCCAGTGACTCCTCGCGCTGCCGGTGGTGGGATACCGGGTGATGCGGCTCGGCGACCCCGATCTCCGGATAGGTGCGAACGCTCTTCTCGCGACCCATCAGAAACGTCCCGACGCGGGTCAGGTCGGATTGATACGCGACCAGGAGCAGATCGAACATCAGGTTCGCGTATTCCTCGAAGTCGCCGGGGATACCCGCCGGCATCGCCACCTCCGGCAGCCCGCGGTCGCTCTGTGTTTCGGCGATCTGGATCCGCCGCTCGATATCGCGCACCGAGTCGAGATAGCCCGCCAGCTTGGAGCGGTCGCCCCGCCCGAGGCGCCGCTGCAGGTCGGTGATCTCCGCGTTCACCGAGTCGAGGATGCTCTTGTCCGCTTTGAGCGCCCGGCGCCGCGCCTCGCGTCCGGTGCTCCCGACCGCGCCAAAGAGATGCTCGAACACCGCGCGCGGATTGGTCTCCATCGGCAACGGCGTGTTGGCGTCTCGCCACGCCAGTGTCGCGCTGTACGCGCAGCCGTAGCCGTCCTCGCACTGACCAACCAGCTCGTTCGCCTCCAGCGACAGCTCGAGCGATGCCAGCTGCGTGTCTGCTCTGAGCTCCTGCGCCGCGAGCTGGTCCATCGAGACGCCCACGTCGAGGGTCGTGTTCGCCCCGGACGCCTTCTTCGCGTGCGCGCCCGTGAGATAGGCTGCCTGGCACCGCGAGTGGTCGCCGTCGCCCTCGTCGAGCCACTGCTTGGCTTCCTCGTTGGCCATTCCGCTCAGGACGAGCACCTGGTCCTGAACGGGCGCCAGGGGCGCGAGAATCGGCGTCAGCTCCAGGCTGCCGACCGTCGCCGGCCGCCAGCGGGCCATGCTCATCCCGTTCGGCACATACACGGCCCCGAGCCGCTTTACCGGCCGGGCCGCCGTCGCGCGCATGGCTGTCAGCGCGGGCACCATGCCGTCGAGCAACGGCAGCGCGATGGTCGCGCCGATACTCCGCAGCACCGTGCGGCGGGACAGGCACTTCTTCGTGATCACCATGACAGATCCTCACTCACGCACACACACGATTGGCGGCTACTGTGCCGCCGTCGTCGCACCCGTGTGCGCCATCCTCATTCGAAACGGCGAGCTCTTGACGATTCCCAGAATGACCGACGACCAGCGGTAGTCGTCCTCGGCAGCGTCGCGCATGATCCTCCGGACGGCGGGCATGTCGTAGTACTGGACCGCCCGGCCGAGGGCATACATCAGAAGTTTTTCGGTGAACGTGCGGACGAACTCCTCGCGGCGCAGCAGCAGCGCCTGGCGGAACTCGGCGGGACCGTCGAACGTCGTCCCGTCAGGCAGGGCGCCGGAGGCGTCGATGATCGACGCGCCATCCGTCGTTCGCCACCTCCCGATCGCATCGAAGTTCTCGAGCGCGAACCCCAGCGGGTCCATCCGCAGGTGGCAGGTGGCGCAGGCGGGGTTCTTGCGGTGGGCTGCCATCCGGTCGCGCATCGAGACGAGCGGCTGGCCGGCCGCGCTCGATTCCTCCAGCGGCGGCACGTTCGCGGGTGGCGGCGGCGGCGGCGCGCCGAGGATGTTGTCCAACAAGTACTTGCCGCGCACCACGGGCGACGTCCGGGTCGCATACGACGTGACGGTCAGAATGCTGGCGTGGCCCAGCAACCCCGCCCGGTGGGCGTCGCGCACCGGCACCCGGCGGAAATGCGCGCCATACACGTTCGGGATGTCGTAGAACCGCGCCAGCCGTTCGTTCACGAACGTGTAGTCCGCCGTCAACAGCTCCGCGAGCGGGCGATCGTCGCGCAGTTGGCTTTCGAGAAACAGTTCCGTCTCACGCTGAAACGCTACGCGCAGGTTGTCGTCGAAGTCGGGAAAGGCGCTCGCATCGGGGTCCACGGCCTGCAAGTTGCGGATGTGGAGCCACTGCGCGCCGAAGTTGGTCACCAGTGCCGTCGCGCGCGGGTCGGCCAGCATCCGCTGCACCTGGGCGTCGAGCACCGCCGGATCGCCCAGCTCCCCGCGCACCGCCAGGTCGAGGAGCTCGTCATCCGGGATGCTGCTCCACAGGAAAAACGACAGCCGCGAGGCCAGATCGAGGTCGTTAACCGCAAACGTCGCATCGGCCTGCACGTTGGCCGGGTCGCGTTCGATCCGAAACAGGAACTCCGGCGAAACCAGCAAACGCGCCAGCCCCTCCTGGATGCCCTGTTCGAACGTGCCCTCGCTGCGGGCGGCCCGATAGAAGCGGAGCAACGTCTCGACGTCGGCGTCGGTGACCGAGCGCCGATAGGCCCGCCGCGCCATCGTTGCCAGGATCGTCCGCGCGCATGGCTCTTCGTCGTCCGCCCCGGTTGGTTGACAGATTAGGATCCGGCGGCGGCTCGCCGTCTTGCCTGGCCCGGTCGCGTCGAACGGACCTTCCAGCCGCACGTAGTCGATGTCCATGCGCGGCGCGGTGTAGGTGGAGCTGGTGTGCCGCGGCGGCAGCAGCGCCGGCCCCGGCCCCTCCGTCAACACGCTCTTCTTGACGAAGGCGACACCGAGCGCATGCATCCCGGCCGTCGCGAAGAATCGGACCTCGAGGGCATCGTCCGCTGTGAGCATGTAGGGCGAGGTGCGATAGATGCCCGACCCGGTACACTTCGGATCGTCAGACTCGATGCACTCGCCGCCAATCCGGAATCTGGTGATCGGGGCGCCGTCGAGCAGCACATCGATGGCCTCGCGCGTGGCGATCGCGCGAATCTGCGAATTGGTGTAGTTGCGGCCCAGCCGGATCTTGACGACGTAGTCGCCGTCGAGCGGGAAGTAGTGGCGGATGAGGGCGCCGCCGCGTGTCCCGTTCGGCAGCCCCTCGCTCATTCGCTCGTCTTGCCTGAGACCGCGCGAGAGATTGAACGTCTCGATCGCGGGACCTATCGTCGGATCGCCGATGGCGAGCCGGCTGATCTTGCGCGCCGCGACCAGATAGCGCTCGAGCAAGGTGGGGGAGATCGAGAGCACCTCGGCGATGTTGTCGAAGCCGTGGTCCGACTCGTCGGCCGGCAGCAGCGATCGCGGATCGATCTCGAGCGCCAGCAGGTCGCGAATCGCGTTGCCATACTCTAACTGGTTCAGGCGATGGTCCGCGGGCCGACCGGGATTCGGACGAGCCGCGGCCTCCCGATCGAGCTCGGCCTCCAGCCAGGTCACGAACCCGTCGAGCGCAGGCGCATCGGGGCGACGGCGGCCCGGCGGCGGCATCGCGCCACTGCGGAGCTTCCGCACCACCTTCTCCCACGTCTCCGCGTCGGCGCCGATGTGCGCGACGTCGCTCTCGTCGAGCTCGAGACCGGCCGTCTTCAGCCGCGTGTTGTGGCAGGTGACACAGTACTGATCGAGAAGCGCCCGCTGATCCGATGAGGGCGCCGAGACCGCGGTGGCAGCCTGCGTGCTCGCCGCCTGCGGTGGCGCGACGGCCGCGTGGAGCGCAGATATGAGCAGCCAGCAACAGGACGCTGCCACGAGGAAGCGCCCGACCGGAGTGACGCGTGACCGACTCGACATCCCGCCCTCCTACCGCACCCCGCGGAACCGCCCCGTGACAGCCGCGACTCGTGCAGGAAGGTCGCCGAATACCGCGAACGCGTGGTAACCCCGCAGTGTACGCATGTCCCCTCGACAGGGTCAAGTGAGCTGGCTTGCGGGAGTGTGTGGCTCGCCGTAGAGTGCATATGCGGACCGGAGGACGACACCATGGACGAGAACAGACGGCGGGAGGCGAGCGTCACTCGGCGCACGTTCCTCAAGACGGGTGCCACCGCCGGGGTCGGCGCCGCTGCGCTCAACGGACTCGCGTCCCAGGACGTCGCGGCCCAGGACTTCTGGGATCTGTCGGCGGATCTCGTGACCATCGGGGCCGGGACCGCGGGACTTGCGGCCGCCGTCTCGGCGCTCGATCACGGCGCCTCCGTGATCATGGTGGAGGAGAACGTGGACATCGGCGGCCACGGGATGTGCTCCGGTGGCAACGTCCACCTCGGTGGCGGCACGAGCAATCAGCGGAAGCACGGGGTGGAGGACTCGGCCGACCAGGTGTTCCTCGACTGGGTCCGCCACGACCACCGTCAAAGCCGGTACAGCGACCGCGACCTCGTTCGTGTGTTCGCGGACGAGAACGCGGCCACCTTTGAGTTCCTGATCGAGAACGGCGTCGAGTTCCAGGATCACGTGGTGGGCCCGACCGGCGCGTCGCGCGTGCGCCGGCAGCAGCGCACCATCCAGTGGCCCATCGCCAGCGAGCGGGTGACCCATCATCCCACCCGGGTTGGTTCGGGGCTCGTGCGGGCGCTCGAGAAGAGCGCGCGGGCGAAGGGCGCCCAGGTGCTGCTGCGCCACAAGATGACGAGCATCGTGCGGGAGAGCCCCTCGGCAGGACGGGTGCTCGGCGTCACGGTCCTGCACGACGGGCGCACGGTGAACATCGCCGCGCGGAAGGGCCTGCTGGTCGCCACCGGCGGCAGCACGAGCAATGTCGACCTCCGCCGCACGTTCGACCCGAGGCTGACCGAGGAATATCAGGTCGCTGGTGAGCCGTGGTCGCGGCAGTCGGGGGACGGGGAAACCGCGGCGATGGCTGTGGGGGCCGCGCTCTGGGGGACAGCGAATCAGACAGCCGAGGGCGGGATCGCGGTCTCGAAGACGCGTCATATCGGCTGTCGCTGGGGCTACAGCAGCCTGATCTGGCAGCCCGACAGCCGCGTCTTCGATCGCGCGCGCGCATCTGGCCTGACGGTCACCGACTGGCAGAACCTGATCCTCGTGAACCACACAGGTCGCCGATTCTGGAACGAGGTGGATGCGCGCTACGACTTCTTCGCGGCCGCCATGGCGTACAGCGGGAATTCGGCCAAGCTGAACGGCGGTGGGCCGATCTGGGCGATCTTCGACCAGGACGCGGTCGCCAGGGAGGAATGGGATCCTCGCCCGCCCAACGTGGATCTGGACGGGTATTTCTTCACCGGCGACACCGTCGCCGAGCTCGCGGGCGCGATCCGCAATCCGTACCAGTCGAGCCCGATGCCGCGCGCAGCGCTCCAGGAGACGGTGTCGCGATACAACGCGTTCGTCGACATGGGGACGGACGATGACTTCGGGAAGCCGACACCGGTGTACAAGATCCAGACGCCCCCGTTCTACGCGGCGTGGTCGACGCCGATCCTTCACGATTCGCTCGCCGGTCTGCGGACCAACGTGAAGGCGCAGGTCATCGATATCCACGGCCAGGTCATCCCCGGTCTCTACTGTGCGGGCGAATCCCAGGGTGGCTTCGCCCAGCATGGCCTGGGGCGTTGCCTGGTATTTGGGCGCATCGCGGGTCGCGACGCCGCAATGAACGGCGGAGCCGCGTGAGCCGTACGTCCTCCACCACGCCGCACGCGACGAGCATCGCCGTGTGGGACGTGCCGTCGCCTGTGGTCGAGCACCGTCCCTTCACCGTGAAGGTCGGGATCAAGTGCGCCGTTGCCTGTCGGCTCGCAGGACAGCCGATCGTCGTGCGTGACGCTGACGGCCATGCGGTCGGTGAGGGGCGAGCGGGTGAGGCGCCGTGGCGCGGGACCGGCGCGTTGTTTGGCGCGGAAGTGACGCTGCCGGCTCCAGCCGCAGAGGGACTGCACGCGTGGTCGGTCACCTTCGGCGGGACGACCTCGGACGCGCTACACGCCCCGGCGTCCGCCAGCTTCAGCTTCCGGACTGCCAGCCAGCCGGAGCACCAGGTCACCATCGCCGTCACGGACCGGGCCACGGCGGCGCCCCTCGCCGATGTCCACGTGCGACTCGGTGTGTATCGGGCCTCCACCGACGTGCACGGGCACGCCCTCCTGAAAGTACCCACGGGGAGGTTCCGCCTCAGCGTGTGGAAAGTCGGTTACGCGGCCGAGCCGCAGACCGTGGAGGTGACGGCGAGCGCGACAGTCGGGGTCGACGCGGGGCGCGCTCCGGACGCGGATACGGACGATGAACAGCTCTGGATGTGACATCCATACCATGATATGGATATAGATATGCCGGGGAAAATGACCAAGAAGACGACGATCCTGTTCCCCCCCGCGCTCTACAAGCAGCTGGAGAAGGTCGCGCGGCAGCAGGACCGGTCGGTTGGCGACCTCGTCCGCGAGGCGGCGGCTGTTCACTATGGCTCAGCCGGTGTCAGGGCGCGGGTGAAAGCCATCGACGATCTGGCGCGACTCGGTGCTGACGCGGGGGAGCCGGAGGAGCTCGAGGCGGAGATCCTGCGGGGCGCGCGCGAGCGGTGACCGTCTTTGTCGACTCGAACGTCCCGATGTATGTCGCGGGGCGCAGCCACCAGTTCAAGGCCCCGTGCATCGAGTTCATGCGCGCCGTGGCTCGTCGCCGGATCCAGGCAGTCAGCGATGTCGAGGTGCTCCAGGAGATCCTCTACCGCTACTACGCAGTCCGTCAGCGCGCGGTAGGCGTTGCGGTGTTCGAGGCGTTCATCGCGACCGTGCCGCTCGTCTATCCGGTTCTGCTCGAGGATCTCCTCGAGGGCAAGAGCGTTCTCGATCGACACGCGGGGATCCAGCCGCGGGACGCCATTCACGTCGCCGTCATGCGTCGAGCCGCGATTCGCACGGTCGTGAGCTACGACCGGCACTTCGACGTCGTCCCCGATGTTCGGAGAGTGACACCCAACGAGTTGGTGTGACCGCGCGCCGCTGGGCATGCCATCATGATGAATCCAGGGCGGGCCACGAGTGGGGAGACCGGAAGATCTTCGACGGCCCCTCGCGGGAGGGTGACGTCGGCGCCTACAACGACTTCTGGCTGGACCTCGGCACCAACGTCGTCGACACGAAGCGGACCTCGCTGATCGTCGATCCGCCCGATGGGCGACTGCCCGCGCTGACACCGACCGCGCGGAGGCAGGCAGGGTCACTCGGTGCGGACCTGCCCGGCGAGCGACCTGTGAGGTATCGCGCCGGCGGGATCGCCGCGGACGGTCCCGAGGATCGGGGCGTGGGCGTGCGCTGCATCCTCGGCTTCAACTCCGGACCGCCGATGATGCCTAGCGGCCACAACAACAATACGGCATGTTCGGAATCCTCGAAGGCGGGCGCGCCGACGACCTGAAGGCGGCGGCCGGCTCGGTAACCGCGCCTCCCGCGCCAGCAGTCCGAGTCGGTACGTAGCGCACGGCTTTAGCCGTGCAAGATCCGAATGAGGGTCTGTGCTCCGATACACCTGTCTGGTCACATACCCAGCGGGTGGCGCCAGCGCAGTCCCGCAAAACGTGCGAAGTCGCTGTCCGTCGTCATCAGCTCGCACGCGTGCTCGATCGCTAGGGCGGCGATGTAGGCATCCGTCACCAGCGGTCCCTCGATGTCCGCGCACAGCCCGACGAAGATCTCCCAGTGCTGGCGCGTCGGGGTAATCAACACCGCCCGCGGCCGCTCGACGAGGCGCTGACAGAAGGCGACCGCGGTCGCCATGGGGGTCGGAGGCTCGAAGATCTTACGATTCGTGACGATCCGGAGAAAGCTGGCGAGAACGACCTCGGACAGCGCGAACGGCTCGGCCGCGGCGGCCAGACTCCGAAGCCACGCCGCGTAGCGCTGGTGCTCGGGAGCGTCCTCCCGGTGCGCGTAGATGAGGACGTTGACGTCGGGGAGCTGCAAGGGCTACTCACGATCTCCGAACCGCTCGACGTCATCGGCTTCGAGCAAGGCCGACGTTTTGTCAGTGTTGTGACGCGAGAACCGCCCGCCCGCCCCGTAGGTCACCAGCTCGAACGGCTCGGCTTCGGATTCCGGCTGTGGGGTCTGCAGGAGCAGCCGTACCGCCTGCTCGATGAGGCGGCTTACGGACGTGCCCGAGGCGGCCGCGTGCTTCTTCAACCGCCCGAGGAGCCGATCATCGAGGGTGATCGTCGTCCGCATGATGCACGATCATACCACCGATACATCAGATCATACCGAACGTGTCTGCGGTGTGCTGGGAGCACGGTCGGCGCGGCGGGCGCAGGTGGTCCCCACCCAGCAGGGCGGCGACGCCAGCGAGGCGCTCAACGACTCACGCACTCCCTCGAGCTATCTCTGGGCGCGCTTGATGCAACGGAGTTTCGGCTTTGACGTCCTGGCCTGTGTGCGGTGCGGCGGACGGATGCGCCTGGTCGCATTCATCGATCAGCCGCCCGTGATCCGACGGATTCTCGGCCACCTCCGGCTTCCCACGGAGGTCCCCGAGCCACGGCCCGCACGCGACCCGCCGCTACTGGATTGGGCCGCTGGGTCGGAGAATGGGCCTTACGTTAACCGGTCTAGTACTTCCTATCGTCTTCGGTCCCAACTCGTCGTTCGGCGGGTGTAGAGTTGCAGGACCCGCGTCCGGGAGCAGGTCCGATGAAGATCGCCCGTAGACGTTTCATGAAGTCCGTCGCTGCGACCGCTGCCGCAGCGAGCTCGGTGACTACGGGTATCGTGCCAGGCACCACGGGCGTTTGGGCGGCCCAAGGCGAGCGTGTCGAGGGCATCGACGCTGTCGCCTTCGACGCCTACGGCACGCTGTTCGATGTCTTTTCGGTGACGGCACTCTGCGACGAGCTGTTTCCAGGTAACGGCCCGGCGCTGGCTCAACTGTGGCGCGCGAAGCAACTGCAATACAGCCTGCTGCGCAGCCTGATGGGCCGGCACAAGGATTTCTGGGACGTCACCGAGGACGCGCTCGTCTACGCGTCGAAGAGCCTGGGTCTCGATCTCACGTCGGCGCAGCGCGAGCGGCTGATGGAGGCTTACCTCACCCTGACGGCCTTCCCCGACGTGAAACCCGGATTGGAAGCCTTGAGGGCGCGGGGAGTCCGGCTGGCCATTCTGTCGAACGGCGAGCCGCGAATGCTGGAGGCGGCGGCGCGCAGCGCGGGTATCGACACGCTGCTGGATGCGGTCATCAGCGTCGAGGAGATCAAGATCTTCAAGGTCAGCCCGCGCGTCTATCAGCTCGGCCTCGAGCGGCTGGAGGTCGATCGGACGGCGATGGGGTTCGTGTCGTCCAATTCGTGGGACGTCAACGGCGCAGCCTCCGCTGGCCTGACCACGTTCTGGATCCAGCGCGCCGCCTCGGAGCCAGCCGAGGAGCTCGGGTTCGAAGCGACCCGCGTCGTCTCCGCGATCACCGACCTCGTCCCGGTCATTCGCGGGTAGACGGTAGAGTGACGGCACAACACGCCGTTGTCTGGAGACCTCCTATGTCGAAGCCGAAGCAACTGAATCGAGTCGTCTGGATGACCGCGGCCATCGTCGCGATTGTCTCGCTTGCCCCTGCTCCCGCCTCGGGCCAGACCCAAGATGGCGCGGCGGCCGGGTGGGCGTCGCCACGCACGCCGTGGGGCGACCCGGATCTGCAGGGGATCTGGGATTACTGGACGTTCACGCCGTTGGAACGCCCTGATGAGTTCGCCGGACGCGAGGAACTGACAGACGAAGAGGCCGCCCAGGTCGCGCAGCAGAGCAACGCCGACGCGTTGGCGCGTGATGCGCCACCGCCGGCCGGACAGGTCGGCGGCTATAGCCAGGCGGTCTGGACCGACCGCGCCCGGGCCACAGCGCTGACCCAGTCATCGCTGCTCGTCGATCCGCCCGACGGGAAGCTTCCGTCCATGACGGCGGACGCGCAACAACGAGCCGACGCCCATCGCGCCACCGGCATGCCACCGGTCCGACTACGCGTGGGCGGCGTGAGCGCGGACTCTCCGGAGGCCCGCGGTGTGGCCGAACGGTGCATCTTGGGGTTCAGCACCGGCCCGCCAATGCTGCCCGCGGGATACAACAACAACATCCACCTGTTTCAGGCGCCTGGTTACGTCGTCATCCTCCACGAGATGGTGCACGACACCCGGGTGATCCCGCTGGATGGCCGACCGCATCTCGATCAGGACCTCCGCCAATGGCTCGGCGACTCGCGAGGGCACTGGGAAGGCGACACACTCGTCGTCGAGACGACGAACTTCACCGACAAGACAGCGAGCTTCAGCACCTCGTTCGTCTCGTGGGGTTCGGCGGAGAACCTGTCGCTGACCGAGCGCTTCACACGCGTCGACGCGGAGACCGTGCGTTACGAGTTCACGGTTAACGATCCGACGACGTTCACCCGGCCGTTCACCGGTCGGTTCCCGCTGCTCCTGACCGACGGCCCGCTCTACGAGTACGCCTGCCACGAAGGGAACTACGGGATGATGAATCTCCTGGCCGGTGCGCGCGCCGAGGAGCGGGAGGCGGCGGCGGGGTCGCGGTAGGCGGGAGCGTCACCCTCCCGGGTGATGACAGATGAGCTCCAGCTCGTTGCCCTCGGGATCGTCGAAGAAGAGGGCGCGCGCCCGCATTCCCGGAAACTCGACGGGACGGGGTTCCAGCCCGAGCGCCGTCAGTCGCTCGCGTTCCCCCTCGTAGCGGTCCGGCGGGATCTCGAACGCCAGGTGGTTGAGCGTCGACTGCCTGGGGTCGTGGCCGTCGAACTGTCTCCTGGCCAAGCTGTGCCGCCGGTAGTCGATCAATGCCAGCAGCTGCGGATGGCCGTGGCGCCCGAGCGGCGTGTCGGTTTCCGTGATCGTCAGGAAGGCGATCGTCGGTTCCCCATCTAGGTCCGGCTCCCAGCCGGTCTCGTGGCATGACTGCATGAGGAGCGGGAACCCGAGCACGTCGACGTAGAACTGACGCATCCGAGGCAGATCGCGCACGCTGAGCACGATCTCGGCGACGCCGGTGACGGCGGAGCTGGATGCCACGAGCGCTAGCGTCGCGCCACGTCCCTGCGCTCCGGCAACGCGAAGGCGAAGATCGCGTTCGATCGGTCGCCGCCGACCGGCACCGCCAGATACTGTCGGCCGTCGACCGCGTAGGTGATCGGGAACCCCTGCGCCGAAGCGGGCAGACGGGTGTGGAAGAGGACGTCGCCCGTCGCGACGTCGTGGACGTTGAGATTCCGATCGGTGTCCGCGCTCACGACCAGGCCGCCGCCGGTTGTCAGCGCCGCGGCCTGCGGACGCGTCTCCATGGAGTGCCGCCACAGGATCCGGCCGCTCCCGATGTCCATCGCGATCAGATGGCCGCGATGGTCGGGGCTGTCCGGGTGTGCGGTGCTCCCGCGGGAGAGCCACCCGGTGTTCTGGTAGTAGCTTGCGCCGGGTGTTTTTTCCAAAGGCGTGAACGCGCCGGTGACGCAGGTCGGGTGGATGGGGATGTAGAGCGCCTGCGTCTCCGGGTGATAGGCCGTCGCGCGCCAGTTGCGGATGCCGAGTAAGTCAGGACAGAAATCGAGGGGGACGCCGGGCTCGGGGAGCTTTTCCGGGCGGTTGGTCACCTTGCCCGTGCGGAGATCGACGTCGACGACGTTCTGATACCCGAGGTCGTGGGCTGCCACGAACTCGCCGGTGATCCGGTCGAGCTCCCACAGGATGCCGAGCTTGCCCATCTTGAACAGCGAGCGGCGCCCGTTGTGATCGATGAGCGTGCTCTCGAACACATCGTCGAGGTCATGGGTCTCGCCCGGGCTGAACTGGTAGTACCAGGCCAGCTCGCCCGTGTCGGCGTCGAGGGCGAGCACGCTGTTCGTGTAGAGCGCGTCGCCGTCGGTTTCGCGCTGGAGGCGGGCCCACGGCTTGGCCTGCGACGTGGACCAGTAGGTGAGGTTGGTGGCGGGATCGTAGCTACCGGGGATCCACGAATCCCCGCCGGCGCGGAACATCAGCGGGAGGTCGCCCCATGTGTCGCCGCCTGGTTCTCCGGGGCGCGCGACGGTCGACCTACGCCAGATCTGTTCGCCGGTGTCGGCATCGTGAGCCGAGATGAAGCAGACATCGTCCTTGTAGTGTTCGCACCCGGTCATGCCCGCGACGATCTTGCCGTTCGCCACGATAGGCCCGCTCGTATAGCGGTACCCGAGGGCGTTGTCGGCCACCTCGTGGTCCCACGCGACATCGCCGGTTCGCGCATCGAGCGCGACGATGTGAGCGTCAGCCGTGTTGAGGTAGATCTTGTCGCCGTAGATCGCGATCGACCGGCTGCGCGGGCTCACGACCGACTCGGTCATGTCAACGAACTCGCGCCGATACTCCCAGATGCGGTCCCCGGTGACCGCGTCCACGGCTTGCACGACGTTGTCCGGATTTGGGAGAAACATCACGCCGTCGTGCACGAGCGGCGTCGGCTGATTGACCCCTTCGGCCATCTGCCACGCCCAAGCGAGCTGGAGCCGATGGGCGTTCTCCCTGTCGATCTGGTCCAACGGGCTGTAGCCCCAGCCGTCGAGCGTCCGTCGCCAGTTCAGCCAGTCGGCCGGGTCCGGGTCTTGCAGCATGGCATCGGTGACAGGCTCGAATGCCCGCTCCTGCGCCTGCACCCCGCCACCGCTCGTGACCGTCGCGAGCATTACCGCAACCACGAATCGACGCATCGGAATCTCCCTCTCGGCGTTCGGCCGGACCGAATAGTTGACGGGTCGACGTCTGTTCTACGGGCGCCGCGGGTACCTCTTCGTCTGCCCGTTTCTCGGATTCGCCAGCACGAAGGCCCTCAACATCGACGAAGTAGACACGGAGCGCCTCCTGCGTCGTCGCGGGACGGGTCGCGAAGAGGACCAGGAGACCGACGCCGAACGCGCACCGCGAGATCGAGACCATGACCGCCTCCGCTCAGCGAACCGTTCCTATCCGGCGCTCGGCTGCGAGGCAAGGCTATCGGCCCGGCCCCTCGATAGCAACACGCGAGTCCCCGCAGCCGCTAGACTCCAGCCGTGGGCGACCCCCAGCGGCGCGCAGCGCGCCGTCGGCCACCGCGAGGTAGTAGCGAACGAGGTCGAGTTTGGTGTGTCCCGCCTGCGGAAAGAGCACTTTCCGTGGGTTCGAGATCGACAGCTCGCGCCCGGCGGCTGTCAGCACCTCGCGTTCGGCGCGGCTCCCCACATAAACACTGTACCAGCCGGCCGGCGGTGCTCCCGTGAAGGCGGTTCGTACCACGCCAATGGTAGTAAGGTGGTGGCCATGGGACTGAATAGAGTCGCTCGAGTGCTCGTGCTCGGAATCACCGTGTCCGCCTGTGGGACGTCGTCGTTCACCCGGCCTGAGACCCGTGAGCCGACCTCGGTCGCGCAGTTCGACCGCTGGATGGAGGAGTACTCCAACTGGGGTCGGTGGGGTGCGGACGACGAGATGGGCGCCGCCAACCTGATGACCGACGCAAAGCGGCTTCAGGCAGCTGCGCTCGTCCGGACCGGCCGCACGGTCTCCCTGGCCCACGATTTCCTCACCGAGGAGGCAGCCGACGCGCGTGAGCCGTATCGGCTTCAAATGACGGTGAACGCGGATGGCCAGAACTCGGGCGACCGCATCGAAATCTACTTTCACGGGATCACGTACTCACATCTCGACGGCCTCTGTCACGTCTTCTACAAGGACAAGATCTACGGCGGCGCAGACTTCCGGGACGTCGTGACCGATGACGGTTGCTCGAAGATGGACACGACGATGATGAAGAACGGCCTCGTGACACGTGGTGTCCTCGTCGACATCCCGCGCCTGAAGGGCGTGCCGTATCTCGAGCCGGGGACCAAGGTCTATCCCGAGGATCTCGAGGCGTGGGAGGAGTACGCGGGGATCACGATCGAGCCGGGCGACGCCTTGCTGTTGCGCACCGGCCGCTGGGCGCGCCGGGCGGCGACCGGCGAGACCGGGGTCATGTCTGGGTGGGACGCCTCGGCGATCCCGCTGCTCGCCGAGCGCGATGTCGCCTTGCTCGGTGCCGACGCCGTGCACGAGGCGCCAGACAGCGTGCCGGGGCTCAACGTGAACCCGATACACCGCTTCGCCATCGTGGCGCGCGGGATCAACCTGCTCGACAACATCGACCTCGAAGCAGTGTCCGAGACGGCAGCGGAGCTCAACCGCTGGGAGTTCATGCTCGTGGTGGCGCCGCTGCGCGTGCCCGGCGGCACTGGGTCGCCCGTCAACCCGATCGCCATCTTCTAACGCTCTGGGGTTAAGGTCTCGCGGCGGACGGTGCCGACCGCCGCTAGAGGCGAGCGGGAAGGTCAAGGTTGCCGCGTTTCGCGTGGCGCGCGACCGTGCGAGAGGAAATCAGGAGGGCGGACAGATGGTACGAGCGAGCGATCGGTGGATGCGGATGAGTCGCCGGGAGGCGATGCGGCGTCTGGGTCTGGCAGGGGTCGGCCTCGCGGCCGGCTGTGGCGGCTCGACCACACCCGAGCCGACGGAGGCGCCCGCCGACGCGGCCGCGGCCATCGAGGCTCCGACCTCGATGTTCCCCGCCGGCGCCGTCGTGCGCACCGTGCTGGGCGACGTCGCGCCGGAGACGTTGAGCGGCGGTGCAACCCTCTTTCACGAGCACATGTCGTTGGACATGGCGTTCTGGGATCGAATGCTGGTGGGCATCCCGAACGTACCGCGGGAAGTGTTCCTTGGGTCACCCGACGCCCCGTACTTCATGCAGCACGTCGACGCGATCGTGCCCGAGCTTCGGGCTGCGGTCGAGGACGGTGTCACTCTGCTGGTCGACGGCGGGCATGCCGACATGGGTCGCGACCAGGCGTTCCTGCGGACGATCTCGGAGCAGTCCGGCATGGCGATCGTCGCGAGCGGCGGGTATTACACGGATCCTTTCCATCCACCGGAGCTCGCGAGCCAGACGGACGACGAGATTGCGGCGGCGCTCGCCGCCTCGGCCGGGGACGAGGGCTGGGGAGCGTTCGGCGAGATCGCGAGCTCGGAGGAGTTCACCGATGGCGAGCGCAAGGTCTTCAACGCGATCGGGAAGGCCCACCTGTTGACCAATCTGCCGGTCTTCACGCACACGGCGAACGGGGCGGAGGCGGTCGCGCAGCTCGACATCTTCGAGTCCGTCGGCGTGAGCCCGGACCGCGTCGTGATCGGCCACATGGGTGGCCTCGTCGACCCGGCGGCGACGGTGCACAAGACCATCGCCGGTCGTGGCGCGTACGTCGGCTTCGATCGGCTGGGCGGAGGTCCCGACGCGGACGGCCGCAAGGTGCCGATGATCCTGTCGATGCTCGACGCGGGCTATACCGACCGAGTGTTGCTGGCCTCCGATTTCGCTCAGGCATTGGATCTCCAGCAGAACGGCGGCCCGGGCTACGCGAAGACGATCACGCAGTTCGTGCCGATGCTGCGCGAGGCGGGCGTTGATGACGCGACCATCAATACGCTCACGGTCGAGAACCCGCTGCGGTTTCTGGCGTTCATTCCGGCGGCCGCCTCGCGCTCGACGGCGGGCGTTACGGCTGGCTGGAGACACGCGGCGTGATCGTCGTGCGGCCGATCCTCACGCGACAGCACCTTCAGCGCCACGTCGCGATCCAGCTTCGTGTCGCGGGCGCGATACACCTCACCCATCCCGCTTTCGCCGAGCTTGGCGGTGACGGTGTACGGGCCGAGGGTAGCGCCTGGGGTGAGGGACATTCAGACTCGGCTAGCGGCTACCGACTACCAGATTCTGGAAGGCCTGTGATGCCGGGTTCCAGCTGCGCGCCGAGCGTGTTCTGAAACATTGACAGCTGCGTGTAGTTCCCGACAATCAGGACGACCTCCCGGAGCTGGCTCTCGGGGTACCGCTCCGCCAGAGCGTTCCAGGTCGGATGTGAAATAAACCGGCTCGTGAACAGCTCGTCGGCAGCGCGCAGGAGGCTGGCATCGAAGTCGCTCCACCCGGACGCCTCGGGCCCGTCCATGACCCGGCTGATTTCCTGCTCGCTCAGTCCTGCCTCCTGTCCAATGAGGTTGTGCCGTCCCCAGATGTAGTCACCTCGATTCAGCCACGCCGTACGGAGGATGAGTAGCTCGCGGTCTCGGGTCGGGATCGTGGCGTTTCGAACGAAGTACCCGGTTTACGCCCAGTACCGTCCGCACGTCTCGGGCTCGATGTTCTCGGGGCACAGCTGTCTCATTTCGCTCGCTCCCTCCGGATCGTCAGGCACTGAGATCCTCGGACCGTCGAGGCGGTCGAACGCCTTCACGCGTTCCTGTGCCACAGCGGCAAACGGCGTCAGCGGTACGAAGACGAGGGTCACGCCGATCATCGCAGTCAGACGCGTCATCGCGCACCTCCCTTAGGTGTAGATAGTGAACTCCAACAAGTTGCCATCCAAGTCCTTGCTGCCACGTCTGGCAGCAGTACCGTCCGGTCGCCGGTTGTGGCGTTGGGGACGCCACTATCCTTGGATCGCCGCAAGGCCGCTTGCCTCGTCCTCTATGAGGCGCGGCCCATCGCCCGCGAGGCATGCCAGAGGTCCCACTGGTTCTGCAAACTCATCCAGATCTCCGGATCCGTATCGAGCACCTTGATGGCCACGTCGCGGTCCAGCCGGGTGTCCCGCGCCCCGTAGACGATGCCCATGCCACCGGCGCCGAGCTCGCCGATGATCTCGCGCGGACCGAGAGTCGAGCCGGGCAGGATAGCCATGAAGCGGCGAGTATAGTCGTCACCGATGGCGAGAGTCGACGTCGAGGATTTCGCTGACGAGGACGCGTCGCGTATCTACATCGCGGCCGCGCTCACCGAGGCGCAGCGCGTGGAGGCGATGCTCACCGCCAACGACGTCGACTATGCGGTGAGCGTCGAGCTCTTTCGCGCCGGCCTCCTGACGAGACCGCGTCACGGCGCCGTCTTCTACGTCGCGTCCGGCCTGGCCGCCCGTTGCCGGGAGCTGCTGTCCGCCTCCGGGCTGGGGCGCGGCGTGATCAACGAGGATGAGTAGGGCCGGGCTCCTGGACCCCGTACAGTGAAAAAGGCCCCCGCTCCCTTTCGGGAACGAGGGCCTTAGTGGTCTGCGTCGGCGGCGTTGGGTTACCCCGCTGCGGGGTCCCCCTGCGCCACCACAAAGCGCTGGAGGCCCCTACGAGGACGCCACCTCCGCAAGACCCGTACTGTGTTCGTCCACAGGATCACCTCCTTCCCGGGCGTATCAGGAGTGGCGGGTCCCAACCCACCCGACCCCGGGGCCGCCCGAGCCCGCCGGGGGCGCCGCGCCACAGCGCGGAACGTCAACTACCATCGTGGGTCATGACGTGCGCGCTGTCAATTCGCCTCCGTGACCGGCTCGAACAGATCGATCTTGGCCTTCCGCACGCCAACCTGGGTGCCGATCTCAGATCCGAACTCGAGCGCCACGTCGGTGAGGGCCTGGTAGCGCGGCCAGGCGGGGAGATCAGCTGCGTTCGGATTTCCGGTCGTCGCGAAGTTGACCCAGTAGGTCGTGATGGCGTCGGAGAGCTCGTGATCCCAGTCGGTCCAGTTGATACCGACGAGCCGGGTGTTGCCGAACGCGTAGGCCAGGTCACCGGAGTGATACGCGCCATAGCCATTCGGGACGTCCGGCATCTCGACTTCAGGGTCCGCCGGGGTGTAGAGATGAAACAGCGGCGGCGCGTGGCTAAAGAAATACAGATACGCCATGTTGCCGGCCGCCTCGACCGCCCGCGCCCACGCGCGCATTTCCCAGGCGAACGTCCGGTCGGCCGCGATCGCCTGGCGGGCGCCCTTCGTCGAATCCTCGATGTCCGCCGCGTACGCCGCCAGTACCGCTTCGGCCTGCGCGCCGTACTCCTCCGTGATCGCAGCGGCCAGCTCCGCTCGCGGCAGCGCCTCCATCCCGGCGTACAGGGTCGTGCCTTCGTCGGCCAGCGAACCGACGATGACGGGGACGTCGTTGTGCTCGCCCGCCGCGAAGATCTCCGCCGCCGGTTTCGGGATCACCCAGCCGTCGATCGCCACCCCCGGTGTGCCGGTGGTCAGCACCTGCTCGGCCGGCAGGGCACGCAGCGCCGCGGCAGCCTCGGGGCCGTCGCCCTGGACCCCCAGCTGGTTCGCGGCATCGAGCCCGAACGCATGCGCCGACCGACCCGCGCCGACCCCCTCGGTGAGCGTCGCCCGGCCGCCGCCCAAGCAGCCGCCGGAGTGCCCGATCGCCTTGTGGAACAGCCCGCGCGCGAGCGGCGAGGCCATCAGATAACACACGCTCCAGGAGCCGGCCGACTGGCCGAAGATCGTCACGTTGCCGGGGTCGCCGCCGAACGCCGCGATGTTGTCCCGTACCCATTCGAGCGCCGCGATCTTGTCGAGGAGCCCGTAGTTCCCGGACGAGGCGTGCGACGATTCGGCCGTCAGCGCCGGATGGGCGAAAAAGCCGAACGGACCGAGCCGGTAGTTGATGGTGACCAGCACCACGCCCTTGCGGGCCAGGGCGGTCCCGTCGAAGAGCTTCGCGCTCCCGACGCCGCGATTGTGCCCTCCGCCGTGGAACCACACCATGACCGGTCGGGCGTCCGCCGGATCGGTGGCCGCGGTCCAGAGGTTGAGCGACAGGCAATCCTCGCTGCGGTCGAGGTCGCCGCGATGGTAGATGGACGACGGTTCTGTCCGCTGCTGCCAGCACGCGGGACCGAACTCGGTGGCCGAGCGCGTGCCGTCCCCCGCCGCCGCCGGTGCCGGCGGGCGCCACCGACTGTCGCCGACCGGTGGCTCGGCATACGGCACGCCGCGAAACACCAGGACCTCTTGCTCGGCATCGGCGTGCTCGCCTTCGAGCGTCCCGAGGGCGGTCTGAACGATTGGACCGAGGCCACCGTCGGCTGCGGTCGTCGCCGGGTCTGCCGCCGGTCCGCACGCGGATAGCGTGAGGCCGAGCCCGGCGGCGAGCAATATCATCGAATCAGCGCGCATGGTGGCTCCTTGTGAGTCGTTCCCGTGAATGCACCGGTAATCATGGACCGCGGCCGACCCCGACGCAACCTGGGCAGGCTCGTCATGCGGATTCGCCCAGAAAGCGACCCAGCATTGGTCTCTCTCGAAAACCGCGTCGGCACGGTGGCAGGGTGCCATGTGGCGAACCGGGTTGCGGTGCCTCCGACGGTTTTCTCCGAGAGACCAATTGCTGGGCCGTTCCGAGCCTGCCGTGGTTACCCGCCGACTAATCGTGGCCAGCGATGCGACCGATAACCCTTCACATGAGATGGACCATGCGGCGCGGTTCGCAAAGCCTCCGCTACGAGATCGTGACCGGCAGTGGAGCCACACCCTACGCGGTCAGGGTCGCCGCTCCCCACGGTGGCCTGGTCATCGATGAGCAGTTCGAGGAGCCGTTCGCGCTCCAGGAGCGCGCGCTGCAAGTCGAGCGGCTCTTGATCCGCCATGGGTGGCGTTGTCCGGAGTGGGCCGCTCAGCCCTGACCCGGTCGATCGCGTCCGCACTGAATCTCAACAGCGAATGGGGCGCCCCCCCTTCGCCTCACCACGCTCTACAAGCACATTGATGGACGAGACCAAGACTCATCGTCGGCAGGAACTTCAGGCCCTGAAGGCACGGGTCGCGGCGCTCGACCACGAGGTTCGCCAACTACGCTCCATGCTGGACCAAAACCCAGCCGTGACCTATCGGGCGAAACCGTCCGGCGATTATTGCGCGACCTATGTCAGTGGGGGCATCACGGTGCAGCTCGGCTATCAGCCGCGCGACTTCACCGCGGATCCCGCGTTCTGGGCAGACCATCTGCACCCGGAGGACCAGACACGTGTGCTCGCCGAGATGGCCCAGGCCGCCAAGAACGGGTCTGGCAGCCTCGAGTACCGCTTCCAACACCAGGATGGGGCCTACCGGTGGATGCGGGACGAGCTGGCCCTGATCTCTGGCACGGCCACGGAGCCAGCCGAACTCGTCGGCTACTGGACGGACATCACCGAACGCAGGGACGCAGAGGACACGGTGCGCCGCGCCCGTGATGAGCTGGAAACCGAGGTCGAGAGAAGGACGGTCGCGTTGTCTGCCAGCGAAGCGAAGTTTCGGCTGCTGGCCGAACATGGCCCGTTCATGGTTTCTGTCTACGACGGCACGGGATTCGTCTACGTGAACCGGGTATTCGAGGAAGTCAGCGGCTATACACGTGCCGAGCTCCGCGAGTTGAAAGCGGAGGACCTGGCGGTGCCGGAGGATCGGCGCCTCCTGCGCAAGCAGCTCCCAATGCTGATCCGCCAGGGCGTTGCGTTTAACTACGAGTGGCGCCTGCGGACGAAAGATGGGGTGCCACGATGGCTCTTTGGGTGCGTCGCCACGATCCAATGGGAGGAGACACGGGCGCTTCTCACGGCTGCGGTGGACATCACGGAGCGCAAGCAGGCGGAGGCGGAGGCGCTGGCGCTCCGGGACCAGCTCGCGCACGTGACGCGGGTGCAGACGCTGGGCGAGCTGACGGCCTCATTGGCTCACGAGGTCAACCAGCCGCTCACCGCCCTCGCGACGAATGCCGAGGTGGGCCGCCGCCTGCTCGACCAGGCGCCGCTCGACCGCGCGGGGCTCGCGGCCACCCTTGACGACATCGCGGCCGACGCCGTGCGGGCGGGCGAGATCGTCTACCGGCTGCGCGGCCTGGTGCAGAAGCAGGCGGTCGAGGCACGGCCGGTCGACGCCAACGACCTGGTGCAGCAGGTCGTGCCATTGGTGGCGAACGACCTGCGGCTCAAGTCGATCGCCCTCCGCTTCGACCTCGCCGCCGACCTCCAGCCGGTCGTCGGCGACCCGGTGCAGCTCCAGCAGGTGCTGCTGAACCTGCTGACCAACGCGATCGAGGCGATCGACGCAGGCGGTGACGAAAGCACCGGCACGATCGTGGTGCGGACGGCGCTGGTCGACGGGGCGGTCGAGGTGGCGGTCGAGGACACCGGTGTCGGGCTGGACCCGGCTCGCGCGGCAACCGTCTTCGACCCCTTCGTCACGACCAAGCCGGAGGGGCTGGGCATGGGGCTGTCCATCAGCCGTTCGATTGTGGAGGCCCACGGCGGGCGGCTGTGGGGCACGCCGCATCCTGAACGGGGCACGACCTTCGCCTTCTCCATGCCGATCGGACCCGGCGGGTCGACCGACGTGCCCAGCGACGGGTCGAGACGCTGACCCCGTCGCCTGCTTCTTCGACCGGCCCTCGGCGTTGTTGCGTGAATCGCAACTGGCACGGAACACTCTCAACGCGTGGGTCCGTCACCGACCGATCGCGAACGACGCCGATGGTACGCGGCCTCTCTCTTCCACCCGCGCCGACTCACCCGATACAGGCCACTGGTCGAGCCCGGCAGCGCGAACGCGACGAGGCGCGGGCCGCCGCTGTGTTCGGCGGATCCGCAGGCGGCGACGTCGGCGTCCTGGGTCGCTGGGTCGGAGCAGGTTCGCGACTTCGCCCGGGCGACAGGCCAGCTCGCGAAGGGGCGGCAGGTGTTTCCGGTTCCTCACACACGAGTCATGGTAGGGTTTCCGTTCGGCACTTAGGGTCTACGCGTATGCCGCCGAGCGTGACGCCCCGGTGTTCACGCACGTGCGTGATGTTGCGCTTGACGCCATCCAGGAAGCGATCGCCGATGCTGCGGTGACCGGGGCACCGTTGCACATCGTGCACCTCAACAGCATGACCCTCGGCGATATCGGGGTGGCGCTGGAGATGGTGGCGTCAGCGCAGCGTCGGGGCCTCGACATCACCACGGAGGTCTATCCCTATACTGCGGCGTCGACGGGTCTGGCATCGACCCTCTTCGACCCGGGATGGCAGGAGCGGATGGGCATCTCCTACAACGATCTCCAGTGGGTCGAGACCGGGGAGCGGCTCACCGAGGAGACGTTCGCCACCTATCGCGAGGAAGGCGGCACCGTCATCATCCATCTGATGAAGCCGGAGTGGATCGAACAGGGCGTGCGCTCGCCGGTCACCATGATCGGCTCAGACGGCATGCCGTATGCGCCGGGGGCGCATCCCCGTTCCGCCGGTACGTTCGCGCGCGTGCTCGGACGCTACGTGCGTGAGGCGGGCGCGCTCACCCTCACCGACGCGCTGGCGAAGATCACCCTGCGGCCTGCCCAGCGCCTCGAGAACATCGCGCCGTCGATGCGGCTCAAGGGTCGGCTTCAGGTCGGCTGCGACGCCGACATCACGGTGTTCGATCCCGACACGATCATCGACACCGCCACGTTCGAGGCGGCCCTGTCGTTTTCCGAGGGCGTGCATCACGTGCTCGTCGGCGGGACGTTTGTCGTCAAGGACGGCGAGACGGTCGCCGGCGTCTACCCCGGCCGCCCCGTGCTCGGTCGATACCGGCGGTAGGCCACACGGTCATGCCGCCACCTTCGTGAGCGTCACGCGGACGCCGCCTTTGGGCCGCATCGCGATGAGCACCTCGGGCTCGACCTTGGACTGGTCGGGCGCCAACGTCATGCGGAATTCCCTCAGCAGCGTGGCGACGATCAGCGTCATCTCCATCATGGCGAAGTGATTACCGATACAGGTGTGGGGCCCCACGCCGAACGGAAAATAGGCGAACCGCGGGATCTGATCGATGCGGGCCGGTGCGAACCGATCGGGGTCGAACTGCATCGGGTTGGCGAAGAACCGTGCGTCGCGGTGTGTCGCGTAGGTGAACGCGTACATCAGGCCGCCTCTCGGGATGCGGTAGCCGCCGATCTCGACCGGCTCGACCGCCTCGCGTGCGAAGAGTGCCCAGGTCGGTGGGTAGAGACGCAGCGATTCCTTCACCACCATCTCGGTGTAGGCCAGCCGCCGCACGTCGGCGAATGTCGCGGCGCGCGCACCAAGCACCGACTGCGCTTCATTGGACAATCGCGCCTGCACCTCGGGGTGCTTCGCGATCAGGAACCAGGTCCAGGCCAGCGCTGCCGCCGTCGAGTCGTGCCCGGCGTTGAACAGCGTCATCGCCTCGTCGCGGACCTGGCGGTCGGTCATGCCGGTGCCGTCGCCCTCGTCATCGACCGCCAGGAGCAACATCGAAAGCAGGTCGCCCTCGTCGCCCGCCGCGGCCCGTCGCTGTCGGATGACGTCCGAGATGAGCGCATCGAGCACTCGCAGTGCCCGACGTTTCCGACGCTTGCTCGGCAGCGGCATCCAGTCGGGCGCTGGGACCGGCGCGCTGACCTCCTTCATGAACGCCTGGGACACGGTCCGCACCGCGTCACGGAGCGTGGCGGCCTTACCCGCCAGCTCCACGCCGAAGAGCGACTTGGCGATGACTTCCAACGTCAAGTTCGTCATCTCGCGCGCGATCTCGACGGTGGTAGCCGATCGCCAGCCGTCGGTCAGCTTGCGCGTGCACTCGACGGTGACCTGGGCATACCGGTCGAGACGTTGGCTGTCGAAGGCCGGCTGCACGAGCCGACGCTGCCGGGACCAGAGCTCGCCTTCGCTGGTCACGAGACCGTCGCCGTCCACGGTCCGAAGCACGCGCAACAGACGGCGGAATTTGCGGAAGCTCTTTCTGGTTCCTCACACAAATGTGTGCACGATTCAGCCCCCAGCAGGTCAGCCACGCCGTGGAAAGAGGCTGCGGATGTGTTCGTGCCCGCGAATCAGCGGTGAAGTCGTCTATCGCTCAGTCGACGGCCGCCTGCGCGGGCCCCGCTTTTGGTGGGGGGCCTGCTCGACGGCAGCCGGTCCCACCTCAAGGTGCTGAGGCGCTGGCATTTACAGGGCGACGAACCATGAACACTCGTGGAACGCGGCCTGGACTTTCGCCGACGTTTTACCGCTGGGCCGAACCCTCGCTGACTGTTCAGCCCCTTGGCACTGGCAGGCCCCTCGCGATTTCCGCCGTGTACCGTGGGCCGGACTTTCCGAGAGCCTGCAGTTCCTCTCCAGATACAGACGGTGTTCTCCAGCCACGTAAGTCGATGACAATGCTTGACTTATTAGCCATGGAACCGGCCAAAGCTGCACCGATCCCTGAGAGGAACCCTCTTTCTTTTGGTCACGAGCACGTCGCGAATGAGGTCGGGGTGGTTCACGACATAGAGGTGAAACCAGGCCATCTGTCCGTGAGCCAGGTCACCGTACGACGCCATCTCAGTGGCGAACGCCAACGGCTGACGCAGACCGCGGATCAGACGACGGCCGAGGAAGCCGCCGCCCGGGCCCGGGGGATACGCGCTGCCCATCACCACCAGGATAGAAGATCGGAGGAGTGAGGAATGTGCCCCGGCCAGTGTTCGGGTACGGCATGATTGGGCATCGCGGGCACCGATCGACGGAGGTGGTTCATGAGGGGAGTGACGCTCGTCGGTGCGGGGCTGGTCTCCCCGGCGGTCGCGGCCGCAGCCGCCGGGGCGACGGCGCGTTAGTGAATTCGCGATGGCCCTCCGGATTCCGATCAAGCTCAACGTGGCCAACGCGCTGCAGTGGCTGGGGACCCTCTACCGCAACCCGGCCGACGCGCTCAAGGAGCACGTCAGCAACGCGATCGACGAGCACCTGAAGGCGCAGCTTGACGCAACCGCGCACGACCAGTGTCTGGTGACTTTCACCCTCGAACGGCGCAGGGTCGTCGTGGCCTATCCGTACGGCATGAGCCGCAAGGAGTTCGAGGCAGCGCTTCAGCGAGTCGCCGACTCGGCCAAGCAGGCAGGTGGCGTGCGCGCGATCGGGCGACTCGGCATCGGGATCTTCGGGTTTCAACAGGTCGGCCGCAAGTGCACCTTCTACACGCGGAAGAGCGTCGCGACCCAGACCCTGCGCGTGATTCTCAAGGAGGGATCAGATGAAGCGTCCATTGAAACCGCACTGGCACGCGACCGGCTGCACGAGCCCGGGCTGCGCGTGGTGATCTCAGACCTGAAGTTCGACCCGACCAGGTCGCGCGGTCCTCTAGCGCCGGAGTCCTTACGCCGCTATCTCGCGGAGAAATTCGAGACCTATCTGCGTGAAGGCTGGCTGGCGATCGAGATTGCGGCGGGTGTTGGTCGATGGGAGGTCGTCCCGCCGCGCGTGCGACTGCCTCGGCTCCTCGCGGATCTGTCGCGCCTGTCCCTGCCGGGGGACGGCGCCAAGCAGCTTGGCCTGGAGCTCTACTTCGACCCCTCAGGCAAGGGCCGGGTCGCCATCCGACATCTGGGCGTGACGGTCGTCGACGATCTGAGTGGGCTCGTCGCGTATGGGCTCGAGGACAGTGTGTACGCGCAAGGCATGGTTCGCGGCTTCATCGACGCTGACTTTCTGATACCGCTCCCCTCGCGCTCCGGGTTCGAAGAGAACCGTGTCTGGATCGACTTCCTCGATCTCTTGGACCGGTACCGGTCGACGACGGAGTCCGAGGTCGCGGAGCACCTCGCGGCGCATCGCACCAAGCAAGCGGCCGACATCGAGCAGCGGGCGATGCGGATCGCGCGCGACATCCTCGACCTCGACGAGTTTCGGGATCTGGCGTTGCCCGGCGGCCTCGCGAAGCGTGGCCGAGAGCCGCCGAACGCCACGCGCGAGCGGACGAGCAAGCGCCGCGAACGTCGGCCGCCTGACGCCGACCCCGGCACGCGCTCCTCGCCGCGCGGGCGGCGGATCCGCTACGAGGAGGTGGCCTTCGAAGACGGCACGCGCGCGCACAGCCGGTTCCTCGACGGCGTCGTTCAGGCCAACACGCTGCACGCTGACTACGAGCAGGCAGTCCAGTCATCGCAGTCCAGGTTGGCGTACGCGGCGCTGATGATCGGCAAAGAGACGATCGCCTTCAACGACCGGTCCGGCCTGGCCGGAGACTTCCTGGAGAAGTTGCTCGACTTCTACTTCAAGCTGCAGACGCGCACGCGGAGGCGAGCTCGCCCGGGACAACGGGTCCGGTCGTCAGCACCGGAGCAAGCGCCGCTTCCGTCGTGATCATGAGCGTACCGAACACGCAACATCACGCCGGCCAAGTACGGCATCATGAAAGCTCGGCATGAGTGCGGGGATGAAGGGGTCAATAGGAGCGGAGGAGATTTTAGCCGTCGTGCGCCCGCTGCTACCAGCGACGCATCGGACGATGCTCTTCGGCTCGCGGGCGACCGGTCACGCCGGCCGGAGGTCCGACTGGGACATCGGTATCACTGACCGAGGTACAGCATGACTCGACACGTACGGCTCGGAGTCGGAGGCGCCGTTGTCGGCGCGGCGATGCTGTCGTGCCTCCTCGTCATGCTCAATGGTCGGCCGGGTGCCGCGGCTGCTGGGCAGACCGGGGACTTCGTGCCGGTCACGGATGCGATGCTGCTCGACCCAGATCCCACCGACTGGTTGATGATCCACCGCACCTACGACTTCCAGAGCTTCTCTCCGCTGGACCAGATCAATCGCGACACCGTCGGCGATCTGCGGCTCGTGTGGATGCGTGCCATGGACGAAGGCCCGCAGGAGATCCGGCCGCTGGTCTATGACGGCGTGATGTACATCGCGCATCCGAGCAGCGATCACCTCCAGGCGCTCGATGCCACGACCGGCGATCTCATCTGGGACTACCAACGCGAGCTCCCCGACGACCTGCGCGAGTACGCCGCGATAGGCAACCGCACGCGCCATCTGGCGATCTACGGCGAGCACATCTACCACCTGGCCGCCGACGCATATCTGGTCGCGCTCGACGCGCGCACCGGGGAGCTGGCCTGGGAGCGCCGCATGGCCGACTACCGGGACGGCATCACGCACTCGTCGGGCGCGATGATCATCAAGGGGATGGTGGTGAGCGGGCGCACCTGCAGCCCGAGCAGTCTCGACGCGCGCTGCTTCGTGGCGGCGCATGACGCCGACACCGGTGACGAGCTGTGGCGCACCTACACGGCGGCCGGCGATGACGATCCCGGCGGGGTGACGTGGGGCGATCTGCCGACCGCGCGGCGGGTGCACGTGTCGCCGTGGGGGGTCCCCGGAAGTTACGACCCTGACCTGAACCGCGTGTTCTGGGGTGTCGCGGTGCCGCTGCCGTATCCGCGACTCGTCCGCCGCGGCACCTGGGACGTGGGCGACAGCACGCCCTGCGAGCTGTACTCCAACTCGACCCTCGCGATGAACGCCGACACCGGCGCCATCGACTGGTACTACCAGCACCTGCCCTGCGACGACTGGGACGAGGACTTCGTCCAGGAACGGACGCTCATCGATACCGTCGTCAACCCGGATCCCGAGGCAGTGCGGTGGATCAACCCCAAGCTGGCCGGGACCGCGGCGGAGCGCAAAGTCGTGGTGACGATGGGGGAGCCCGGCGGGTTGTTCGTCAACGACCGCGAAACCGGCGAGTTCCTGTGGGCCGCGCCGCTCCCGTACACAAGCACCGAGCGCTTCGTGATCAGCGACATCGACGTGGAGACCGGGGCGGTCTACATCAACATGGATCTGGTGGCCCGCGAGAACGGCCAGCGGTTCGTCATCTGCGGCCACAACGTGAAGGGGTGGTGGTCGTGGTCCTATAGCCCGGTGACCGGGCTGCTCTACATTCCGTTCAACCGGTCATGCCTCGACCAGACGACTAACGAACGAACGATCGATGGCGCCAGCCCGCGCTTCTCGATTCCCGAACCGGGGCTCGAGGAGGACGGCGATCTCACCGAGGTGCGGGCGATCGAGATCGCCACCGGTCGCGAACGGTGGCGATACAGTCAGCGCGCGCCCAACGCCGGATCGACACTCGCCACGGCGGGCAACGTCGTCTTCTTCGGCGATTCCAACCGGCGTCTCCGGGCGTTCGACGCCGAGACCGGCGAGGTCCTCTGGGAGACGATCCTGGGCAGTCAGATCAGCGGCTACCCGGTGACCTATGCCGTCGGGGGCCGGCAGTATCTGACCGTGCCGGTCGGTGGCTTCGGCGACCGAGTGGCCACGTATGCACCCGAGCTCGAAGCCCCTACCGGCAGCAACATGCTGGTGACGTTCGCGCTGCCCTGACGTCGGCGCCAATCGGTGTTGGCGCCGAGGGGACCTTTCGTAGGGCGGGCCTTCAGGCCCGCCGGCGAGGCTGAAGCCTCGCGCTACTTCTACCGAAACCACAGCGAGGAGAGTCGCATGTCGAGCCACACAATGACCCCGATGCATCAAGACCCGGCCACGAGCACCATCGATCGACGAACCGTGCTGATGCAGACCTTCGGCGCCGCAATCGGCGGCGTGGTCGTTGGCGGGACGGCTGATCTCGCGGCGGCGGTGACCGGAGCCGTCCAGCCGGCAGCGATCCCCGGCATCGCGCTCCCGCAGGGCATGCGGCGAATCGTCACCGGTCACGACGCGAACGGCCGGTCCTATGTCGTCAGCGATGAGCGGGTCACGGGCGGGGCGTTCCCCAACCTTTTCAAGACGACCGGCGACGACCCGTTCGGTCCCGGCCCGGAGCGGACGCCGCGGGAGCTGAAGCCCACCGACTCCCAGCGGCTCGAGCCGGAGGTCGGTGGCGCCAACTTCGTGTTCGTCACGCTGCCGCCGACGCCCCCGGATGCGGAGCTGGGGTGGCACCGGACCGAGACGGTGGACATCAACGTGTTGCTCGGCGGCGAGCTGATCCTCGTGCTCGACACGGAGGAGCGGACGTTGCACCCGGGTGACGTCGTGATTCAGCGGAACACGATGCATGCCTGGAAGAACCCGACGAGCGAGCCGGTGTATTGGGCGGCGGTGTTGGTCCCAATCCGCCAGCGGACGTAGACGTAGCGCAGGGGTTCAGCCCTGCCGGGCCGTGGGCTCGGGATGTAGCGCAGGGCTTTAGCCCTGCCCGAGCCGTTGCTCGTCGCGCCGGGGCCGTGGGCTCGGGATGTAGCGCAGGGCTTTAGCCCTGCCCGAGCCGTTGCTCGTCGCGCCGGGGCCGTGGGCTCGGGATGTAGCGCAGGGCTTTAGCCCTGCCAGGGTCGTCCCGGCACCATCCCCGTGCCGCGAGCCCCGTGAGACCACGAGTGCGCACGAGCGCATCGCTGCCGCCCGCCGAAAAATGGCACGGCGCTTGCGCTCACTCCGGGCGTGCCGACCCGTCGACCGCCCCGTATCCCCGGGTTTCGCTACCAGGGCTACCATCGATACTTCCTGACACTTTGCACGAGTAACCGCCATCGTCGGTTCGAGTCAGGCGCAACAGTTACCACCGTCCTGGCGCAACTTCGTCTGGCTGCGAAGGCGCACGGGTTCTCAGTACTCGCGTACTGCTTCATGCCGGATCACCTGCACCTGCTGGTCGAGGGCACGCGGGCCAAGGCCGACCTCCGGTCCTTCGTCTCTTCGTTCAAGCAGGGAAGCGGCTATCTGTATCGCCAACGGACACGCGAGCGACTCTGGCAGTCGGGGTATTACGACCGAGTCCTGAGAGGCGACGAAGGGACCGAACGGGTCGCCTCGTACGTCCTGATGAATCCCGTTCGGGCTGGTCTCGTGCGTCACCCCGCAGAGTACGCGTGGGTTGGTTCCGACCGTTTCCGCCTCGTGGACTTGTTCGATACGCAGGGCTGAAGCCCTGCGCTACGTACTCAGATTCAGTACTGGGTCGCTCCCGAGCGAATGCGGGTTTGAACCTGCACGGGCTTGGGGCAACCACTGCAGGTTCGGAGCGGCCCGGCGATTGGTCTCTCGGAGAAAACCGTCGGAGACACCGCACCCGGCTACTCACCCTGGCACTCTGCCACCGTGACGACGCGGTTTTCGGAGAGAGAACCAATGCTGGGTCGCTCGTTGAGCACTGCGCGTTCGAACCTCACGGAAACACGGCAAGTGCGCCTCTCGTCCTGCGTCGTCCTGTGGAGTAATCTTGGGCCGTGACGGTACGATTCAGCGGCGGAGGATACCTGCTCGCGACGGTGCTTGCCGCAGTCGGGTGCGGTGCGGCGGAAAGCCCGGCGCCGGCCCCAGACCCTGACCCGACCATGGCAGAGGCACCGACTGACCCGACCGCAATCCGGCCATACGAGATCAACATCCCGGATGCGGTGCTCGAGGACCTCGATCGCCGGCTTGCCAGCACGCGATTCCCAGACCAGGTCGGAGACAGCTGGGTCTATGGCACCGACGTCGTCTACCTGCGCGAGTTGGTCACATACTGGCGCGATACCTACGATTGGCGGGAGCAGGAGCGACAGCTCAACGCGCTCGATCACTTCAAGACCCGGATCGACGACCTCGACATCCACTTCATCCATCAGCGCTCGCCGGAGCCGGACGCGCTGCCCATCGTCATCACGCATGGCTGGCCGGGGTCGATCGTCGAGTTTCTGAAGGTCATCGGGCCGCTGACCGACCCGGTCGCCCACGGCGGCCGCGCCGAGGACGCCTTCCACGTCGTCGCCCCGTCGATGCCCGGATACGGTTTCTCGGACAAGCCACGCCAACCGGGGATGGGTCCCGAGCAGATCGCCGATATCAACGCCGCGCTCATGGCGCGCCTCGGCTACGAGCGTTACGGCGCCCAGGGCGGGGATTGGGGCGCAGCGGTGAGCACCTGGACGGCCTCCAAGTACGCCGAGCACGTGGCCGGCCTGCACCTCAACATGGTGTTCGCGGGACCGCCGCAAGGGTCGGACGACCCCACGGGCGGCGCCGCGCCGGCGGAGCTCGAACGGATGCAGGCGCGACAGGCGGAGCTGGGCGACGGGTTCGCCTATACCCGGATCCAGGGGACCAAACCGCAGACCCTTGGCTACGGGCTGAACGACTCCCCGGCCGGTCTCGCGGGATGGATCGTTGAGAAGTTTCAGAGCTGGTGTGACTGCAACGGCGACCCGGAATCGATCTTCACGAAGGACGAGCTGCTGACCAACGTCATGGTGTACTGGGTCACGGAGACCGCCACGTCGGCCGCCCGGCTGTACTACGAATCGTCGCACCAGACGTCGGCCGGCTTGCTCACGTCGCCCTCGGACCGTATCGAGGTGCCGACTGGCGTGGCGCTCTTTCCCGAGGAGCTCATCCTCCCACCGCGCGCGTGGGCCGAGGCGTCCTACAACATCACGCACTGGACCGAGATGCCGCGTGGGGGACACTTCGGCGCGTTCGAGCAGCCCGAGCTGTTCGTCGAGGACCTGCGGACCTTCTACGGCGAGCTGCGGTAGGACGCCCCGGACCTATCGCCGGATCGCCCCGGCGCGGCGACCGCCGCGCCATGCTCAACGCCCGGAGCCTTCGCCGCCCGCCGCCGTCCGCTCCTCCGCGCGGGCGCCGCTCAGCACGTTGACGATGCTGTAGTTGCCCTCGTGGCAGGCGTACTCGTAAAGAGGGCCCTCGGTCACCCCGCGTGCGGCCTGGTTGGTCGTCAGCGGAACACGGGCGCTCCACGGGCGTGTGAACTTGGCGGGATCGGTCAGGGTGAACTCGTACTCGAGCGTGTCTACGCCGACGCGCGTGAAGCGCTCAACCAGATGCATGGTGTCGGTAGGCATGCGCCACGTTGCGGCCCACCGGTCGTCCCTGCGGTCGACGAAATGGGTCGACTCGACGACGAGCGTCTCGCCGTCCCAGTGTCCCCGCATGTCCCCGTTCCACTGCGGGATGGCGCCGTGCGCGCGGCCGTCGATCGGGATGATGCGCCGGTCGCGGAACATCTCATGCACGATCACGACATGGTCCGGCGTCTGCACGATCTGATGGTTGGGGTTGTACCCGAGCCAGAACATCGGTACCCCGTCAGTGAGACAGCGTTCTCCGGTGTCGACGTCGACCCATGAGCGCCGCGCGCCGTTCACGCGGTAATCGGCCTGAAGCCGTTCGCGCTCCGCCATGGCAGCGGTATAGGGGATCCGCCCGTCCGGTGGGTCGACGATGAGCGCCGTCCGTCGGTCCGGGACGATGCGGGTGCCAGGGTCGAACCAGATCTGGTTGTACGTGCCCGGGTCACCGTCTCGAGGTGCACGCTCGACAAACCGGCGCTGATCCGCGCGTCGTTCCTGCTCGGCCGCTTCCTCTGCGGTGAGATACGTCTTGCCGGCTAGGTCGCCCGGTCGTTCGAGCGGCGTCAGGGTCGAGCCGGTCCAGATACCCTGCAGGTCGGGATCGCCCCAGGACGTGCGCGGCGGCGGTTGTCCGCCGGCAACGATCGGCGCCGAGACCGCAATCGCCGTGAGCATGACGACGGCGCGCCGTCGGCCGGTCATTTGTTGTCTCCCGCAGCGCGTTCCCGCGCGCGCTCGCCGCTGAGGACGTTGGCGATGCTGTAGTTGCCCTCGTGGCAGGCGTACTCGAAAAGCGGGCCGTCGGCGGTGCGCATGGGGATCTCGCCGGACCAGGGGCGCTGCCAGCGCGATGGATCCTCGACGGTGAACTCGTAGCGGATGGTGTCGGCGTTGACCCGTGTAAAACGCTCGACCACGCGCAACCGCTCCGCGCCGCCGTTGGCCGCCCTGATCCGAATGGGATCGTTGCCGAACGACGAACCCTCCTCGGTCCTGGCCATCCGCGTGGTTTCGACAACGAGGGTGTCGCCCTCCCAGCGGCCGCGCATCTCTCCCAGCCACTGTGGGATGGGCGAGCCCAACCGCGGTCGCCCGTCCAGCGGGATGATCCGCGTGTCGTGAATCATCTCCACGTGGATGACGACGTGGTTCGGCGTCTGGAGGATCAGGTAGTTGTTGTTGTAGCCGGTTGGCACCATCGGCGGCCCCACCGACCACAACATGCAACGGTCGTTGAGATCCAGGTCCGTCCAGACGTCGGCGGGCCCGCGCGCCCGCCGCGTCTCGGCGCGGGCGTCCTCGCGCCGCTGGGCTGCGGGCGTCAGCGCCGGGATGCGGCCATCGGGTGGGTCGACGATGAGGGACGTCCGTCCGGTCGACGTCGTGCCCCGGTCGAGCCAGAAGTTGTTGTAGAAGCCGGGCGCGCCGCCCTCGCCCCTGTCCACGCTTTCCGTCACCTCGGTTCGCCGGGCGGGGCGGCCGAGCAGTTGCTCGTTGCGGTCGACGGTCTCTCGTTCGAGATTTGCCGTCTCCTCCTGGGTCAGGAACTCCTGCGCGGCAAGCTCGGCGGGCCGCTCGAGGGGCGTGATGGTCTTGTTCGTGTAGGCGCCTTGCAGGTCGGGGTCGCCCCAGGGGGTGCGGGGCGGCGCCTGTCCGGTGGCCGGGAGCGGGGCCAGCGCGGTGATGGCGATGACGGTCAGCGTCGCGACAAGACATCGACTGGTCATAATGCGATCTCCCGTTTCGTCACAGTACGCCCATGATGGCCCTCTGTGCGGCGGCGCGCAAGACCCGACATCCGAGCCTTAATCCCCGAGCTCACTTGGTGACCCAAGTGAGCTCTGGGGTCAGGATCCGCAGCAGGCCAGACCCGCCGGCACCTGCGGCGCGTCGGCGCAGCAGCCGGCGATCCGCTCGAGACGCCGAGCGTCGCCGTAGTCAATATATGTGTGTATGCGAATGTAAGCTCTAGGCTCGTGAGGTGACATCATGAGCGAGATAGACACCATGACCCCGCCGGTCGACGTCAAAACGGTTGTGAAGGAGAAGTACGGCGCGATCGCCGCGCAGGTAGGTCGCGACGAGGGAGAGGCTTCGTGCTGCGCGCCCAGTTGCTGCGGCGCGGGCGGTACCGACGCGATTACCCGGGACCTCTACGACGCGGACCAGTCGAACGGCGTGCCGGCACAGGCGAAGGCGGCGTCGCTCGGTTGCGGGAACCCGACGGCGCTCGCCGAGCTCCGTCCGGGCGACACGGTGCTCGACCTCGGGTCCGGCGGCGGCATCGACGTGCTGCTCTCCGCACGCCGCGTCGGCCCGACGGGGAAGGCGTACGGGCTTGATATGACCGACGAAATGCTCGCGCTCGCGCGCGCGAACCAGCGCGCCGCCGGGGCGATCAACGTTGAGTTCCTCAAGGGGGAGATCGAAGCGAACCCGCTGCCCGATGATTCCGTCGACGTGATCATCTCGAACTGCGTGATCAACCTGTCCGGCGACAAGGATCGGGTGCTCGCCGAGGCGTACCGCGTGCTGCGGCCCGGTGGGCGGCTCGCGGTCTCGGACGTCGTCCGCCGCCGGGACGTGCCGGCGGCGCTCCAGCGCAGCGTCGAGCTGTGGATCGGCTGCGTCGCCGGGGCGCTGCACGAGCAGGAGTACCGCGACAAGTTGGCCGCGTCCGGGTTCGGCGAGATTGGGGTCGAGCCGACGC
The DNA here is from genome assembly GCA_965197395.1 of Vicinamibacterales bacterium. Taxonomy (GTDB): domain Bacteria; phylum Acidobacteriota; class Vicinamibacteria; order Vicinamibacterales; family UBA8438; genus CAZYFH01. The sequence goes on from OZ240205.1 coordinate 1,884,057, forward strand.
GGATCTATCGGGCCGACGATGCGCGCACGTTCCTGACGGGAGCTGGGTTCCCCGCCGAGGCGGCGAGCGAGGTGGACGGGGCCTTCATGAGCGCGTTCGTGCGCGCGGTGAAGCCGCAGGTGCATGGCTGAGCGCATCCTGTTTCTCTGCGTGGCCAACTCGGCGCGCAGCCAGATGGCGGAAGGGCTGGCTCGCGCGCGGTTCGGCTCCAGGATGCCCGTCGAGAGCGCCGGCTCCAACCCGTCCGGCGTCAACCCGCTTGCCGTCGAGGTGATGGCCGAAGTGGGGATCGACATCAGCGGCCATCGGTCCACCAGCGTGTCCTCCGTGGATCCCACCGGGGTGGCAACCGTGGTTACGTTGTGCGCGGAGGAGGTCTGTCCCGCGTACCTGGGGGAGGCGAATCGCGTGCACTGGCCGATCGAGGATCCCGCGGGCGCGGGCGGTTCCCCGACCGAGCGACGTCAGCGGTTTCGGGAGGCGCGCGACGAGATCGCGCGCCGCCTGGAGACGCTGGACGGGCTCACCACTTCAGCACGCGACGACCGCGCCACTCCGGACCCTCGATGACGTAGCGCCACTCCGGGTTCTGCCGCTCGTCCCGCAGCGCGCGGCGAATCTGGTCGAACACCGGCAGGTGCTCATCCTCGCACTCGAAATAGGTCACGAAGTCGTACTCTTTCGGTCGTTGATATCCGTCGGGGTTGTGGTAGAGGCGGCGGAAGATCGTCGCGATCCCGGCTTCGGCCGCCACCGCGTGTCCCTTCACGGGTTCGCCACTGGTCGCGTCGGCGTGCGGATAGAAGTACGCGTGTCTCCGGAGCGGGTTCAGCCGCCACCATTCGTCGGTCTTGCTCAGCGGCAGGATGATCACGTTGGGCATCGTCCGCCCGGACTGGCGCGCGGTTGCGCGCCGGTACGCGAACTCGTCCAGCTCGGCACTCGTGTAGCGCGGCGCCTGAATGCCGCCGTCGAGCGTGCGCACGCTGCCCAGGGACCCGAGCCGCCGTCTGAACTCGGCGTCGACCTCGTCGAGCCGCGGTCGGTATTTAGCCGTGACCTGGACCACGTGGCTGGCAGACAGCAAGCCATCGCGGCACGCCTGGGGCTTGCGGGTCACCAGGAACTGGATGGTCTCGAGGGTGTGTGACTCACGCGCGCCGTCGGCGTCGAAGTCGTTGAAGAACCCGCGAGCGATGGCGGCGCCCGCCTGTCGTACACGAGTCCCGGCGGACGGCTCGTCGCCGAGCGTCACGAAAAAGAACTTCGTGAACACCTGGTTCACGCCGAGCTGCGCCCGGCGACCGTTGCCGTTCATGCCGTTCGTCACGGGCTTCTAGACCGCGTATCGGGCGTGCCGTGTAAGATCTACAAATCGCCGCGCCGGCCCCACGCCGAAGTGTGCAACCGCGCGCACGGCACGTGATCCATGTTTCTACCACTGGGAGACGAACCGAACCCACGCGGCGTCCCCGTGGTGACCTACGGGCTGATTGGCGTCAATGTCGCGGTCTATCTCTTCGTGACGCTGCCGCTCGGGAGCGTGCGCCCGGACTTCGAAGACCCGCGGCTGGCGGAATACGTTCAGATTCTGGTCCAGCAGCTCTCGGGTCGGATGGCGCTGAACGACATCCTCCAGCAGATCTCGGCCTACGAGCTGGTCACGTTCAATTACGGCTACCGCCCCGCGGCCCCGAGCGTCATCGGGCTCTTTACCTCGATGTTCCTCCACGGCGGCTTCATGCACCTGGCGGGCAACATGCTGTTTCTGTGGATCTACGGTGACAACGTCGAGCATCGCCTTGGCCCAGGCCGCTTTCTTGGCGCCTATCTGGCCACCGGCGTTGCGGCGACGCTGTTTCACGCGCTCCTCGCCCCCGATTCGTTGCTTCCGGTGGTGGGCGCCTCGGGGGCCATCTCCGGGGTGTTGGGCTTCTACTTCATCTGGTTCCCGCGCAATCGGGTGCGGCTTCTCGTCTACTTCTTCTTCTTCGTGAACATCGTCTACGCGCCGGCACGGTGGGTGCTCGGGGCCTATCTCGTCTTCAACCTGCTGCCGCTCCTCGTGTCGGGCGGCCTGGAGGGAGGAGGCGTGGCGTATGGGGCGCACATCGGTGGTTTCGTTGCCGGCCTCGGCTCCGCGTGGTGGGCCGAGCGGCGGAGCGTGCGGGCGCGCCCACCTGAGTACGCACCCGGGTCGGTGTCTGCAACGCCTGCGGCCTCAGCAAAGGAGGCCGTCGCGCGGCTCGTGGCCGCCAATCGCCTCGACGACGCGGCTGACGAATATTTCCAACTGACGCCCGAGCTCAGCCGGCGGGCGCTGTCGCCAGTGCATTCGATCGCTCTGAGCAACTGGCTGGCCAACCACCGGCATCCCGACGCCGCGCTCGTCGTCTATCAGCGGCACCTGCGGGACTATCCCATGGGGCCCTACGCAGCCGAAGCGCATCTTGGCGCCGGACTGGTGCAGCTGCACGCGCTCAACCAGCCGACAGCGGCCTATCAGCATCTGGTCGCCGTCTTTGATCTCGATCCGCACCCCGAGACAGAGCGGCACGCACGCAGCGCGCTGGCCGATATCGCCGGCCGGCAGAAGTTTCAAGTGGGACGCGTGCACTGACGGTGATTGGCGGTCGCGCTCGGGGCTGGACCTGGATCAACGGACCGTCGTAGCGCAGGCCTTCAGGCCTGCGGCGGCCGTTCGAGTCTCGGCGGGTTCAATGCTTCTCGAACAGCGCGACGTAGTGGGCCGCGCCAGGCCATGGCTCGGTTGACACGTGCCGGAAACCCGCAGCCGTCATCTCGGCAACGACCTGTTCGTCGTCCGTCCAGTGCGGCCACACCTTCAGCGGGCTGAACAGACCCGTCGGCTCGACCTCGATGATGGCGACACGCCCGCCGGGGCGGGTTGCCTCGAACAGGCTCGCGTTGATGCGAGCGGGATCACCGAGGTGGTGGTAGACGCGGCGCATGAAGATCGCGTCGCAGCAGGCCGGCGGTAAGTTCGACTCGCGCACACCCGCCTCGACCACGGTCAACTGTCTGTCGAGACCCGCCGCCGCCGCCGTCTCGCGTATCGTGTCGCGTCGCGCCGGGTTGAGCTCCGTCGCGAAAACGTGACCCTCCGGGCCGACCTGTCGCGCCACCGCGACGCTCAACCAGCCGTCACCGGCGCCGACGTCCGCCACCGTGGCCCCGGGGGTGAGTCGCAGCACCTGGCGCAACTGATCGATCTCGTCCGGCTCGGACTCTCTCGGCCCGACGACGGCGACGAGGGCGCCTGCCAGCGCGACAACCGCCACGGCCGCGCCGACTGCCTTCCGTCTGTTCATGATCGCCCCTCGCGCATGTCCTGCTACATAAGGACGGCGCGCAGTTCAGCGGTGTTCCAGCCAGCGGCGTCGTTGCGACCCGGCACGCGCGGTCATCGACGCGAGATGGGGTCGGTCAGGTAGGCGATGAACTCGCGACGCCACCAGTCGCCCTCGGCGCCCTCGGCCGATGTCGTGAAGTGGTAGCGATACAGGACAAAGCGGACGAATCGCGGCGGCGCGTCGACGAAGGGGCTGACGTCGAGCAGGGCGACCACGCGGGGAGATCCGTCGAGGAGCCGCTCGGCCAGCGGAATCAGCCAGTGCGCCTAGCTGGCGTGGACCGAGCGCGGCAAACCACATCTGCCAGTCGAGTCTCGGCATGTGCGGCTGCACGAACCGCGGCCGGCCTGAAAGGTGACCGGGCTTCCACCGAAACGCTTGCTCGGTCCAGGTTGTTCCGTCCGGGCTCGCCTCGAGGATGATCTCCGGCCGGTCGGTCGTCATCGTGCGAAACAGCCCGTAGCCGTTGATGGCCCGAACCGGCGCCACCCAGCCGAGCACGGCGCTCGCCGGGGTAGGCAGCGGCGCCGGGCGCGCGACTTCCCGCACGACGGTGAGCGCGCTCAGCAACGCGAGCGGAACGGCGACCACCGTCACCGCGACCCGCCAATGCTGCGGCTCCGGCACCTGTCGATCCAGAGGGGTGATCAGCGACAATTAGAATTCCCGCCTGGCGACAATTAGAAATGCCGGTGTGTCGACGGTCGGCACCAGTCCAAACTCTGGCAACGAAAGGAGTTTGGCTTGGTTACAAACCGTCAGGTGAGGAAGCTGATGACGTTACTGCATCAGGAGGCCACGCTGTCGACGGCGGCCGCGAAGGCGGGGATGGACGAGCGGACGGCCCGGAAGTACCGCCGGTTGGGGACGCTGCCCAGTGAGGTGCGGCAGCCGCACGACTGGCGGACGCGGCCGGATCCGTTCGCGGGTGTGTGGGACGAGGTACGGGCGAAGCTGGAAGCGACGCCGGCGCTGCAGGCCAAGACGCTGTTTGCGGACCTGCAACGGCGTCAGCCGGGGCGCTTTCAGGACGGCCAGCTCCGCACGTTGCAGCGCCGCATCAAGCGCTGGCGCGCGCTGGCGGGGCGCCCGAAGGAGGTGTTCTTCGAGCAGCGGTATGAGCCGGGCGCCCTGGGGCAATCGGATTTCACCTACATGACCGGCCTGGAGATCCGGATCCAGGGCCAGCCGTTCGATCACTTGCTGTACCACTTTGTGTTGCCGTATTCGAACTGGGAGTGGGGGACGGTGTGCTTCACCGAGAGCTTCGAGAGCCTGAGTGCAGGCCTGCAAACGGCCCTGTGGAAGCTCGGCGGTGCCCCGCACGCGCATCGGACGGATCGCCTGAGCGCCGCGGTGCACCAGGAGATTCACCCCGCGGTGTTCACCCGGCGGTATCGCGCGCTGCTGGCGCACTATCGGATGGACGGGCAGCGGATCCAGGCATCGAAGCCCCATGAGAACGGCGACATCGAGCAGCGGCATCACCGGATCAAGGAGGCGGTCGACCAAGCGCTGCTGCTGCGCGGCAGCCGGGACTTCGCCACACGTGCGACGTACGAGACGTTTCTCGGGCAGATGTTCGAGACCCTCAATGCCGGGCGCCGCACGCGCCTCCAGCTGGAACGGCCGCAGCTGCGGCACTTGCCGCTCGGCCGGCAGGACGCGTGGAAACGGGTGGACGTACGCGTCACCGGCGGCAGCCTGATCCGAGTCGCGGGGAATCGCTACTCTGTGGACAGCCGCTTGATCGGCGAGCGCGTCCAGGTGCGCGTGTGCGCCGATGAGCTCCAGGTGTGGTACGCGCAACGCCACGTCGAGACGGTGCCGCGCCTCCGCGGGTCGGGCAAGCACCGGATCCAATACCGGCACATCATCGATTGGCTGGTGCGGAAGCCGGGCGCCTTCGAGCACTACCGGTACCGCGACGAGCTGTTTCCCACGACGCAGTTCCGCCTGGCCTACGATGCGCTGCGCCAGACCGCCACGGGCGCGCGGGCCAGCCAGACCTATCTGCAGATCCTCCACCTGGCCGCCCAGGAGAGTGAAGCGGCTGTGGACGCCGCCTTGGGCCACCTGCTCCGCGCCGGCGCCGTGCCCACCGTCGCGGCCGTGGACGCCCACCTCGCGCCGAACACCCCGCCGGTGGTCGACGTGGAGATCCCGGCGGTCGCGCTCACCGCCTATGACCACCTCTTGGAGGCGGTGGAGGAGGTGCCATGGTAGTGAATCCGACGGGCGAGCTAGAGCAGCATCTGAAGGAACTGCATCTGCCCACGATGCGGCAGTGCTACGGCGAGCAGGCGACGGTGGCCACCCACGACTCGTGGACCTATGAGCAGTATCTGCACGGGGTGGTGGCGCTGGAGGTCGACGCGCGGCGGCAGAACCGCGTGGCGCGCTATCTCCGCGAGTCCCGGCTCCCCCCGGAGAAGAGCTGGGACGCGTTTAACCGCAAGCGGTTACCCCGCAAGATCGATGTGCAACTCAACACGCTGCGCGACGGGGCGTTCATCGACCGCCATGAGAACGTCCTCGCCTTCGGCAATCCGGGGAGCGGGAAGACGCACCTCTTGTGCGCCCTCGGCCAGGAACTCATCCACCGGGGGCATCGGGTGCTCTTTGCCACCTGCAGCCTCTTGGTCCAGGAGCTCTTGGTGGCCAAGCGCGAGTTGCGGTTAGCCCGGCTCCTGAAACGGCTCAGCAAGTTCCGGCCGCTCATCATCGATGACCTCGGCTACGTCCAGCAGGAGCGCGAGGAGATGGAGGTGCTGTTCACGTTGTTGGCAGACCGCTACGAGCGCGGGAGCGTCATGCTCACGAGCAATCTGCCGTTCTCGAAATGGGAGCAGATCTTCAAGGACCCCATGACCACCGCCGCGGCCATCGACCGGCTCGTCCATCACAGCATCATTCTGGAACTGAACGTCCCGAGCTATCGACTCGAGCACTCCAAGAAAACCAAGGGCAAGGCCGCCACCGCGGCCGCGACGAGGCCGAACCCATGATCTGGAGGCCGGGCGGGCAACGCGACCCGCGAGGATGCCCCAGGAGACGATTGCTCGAGCCGGGCCATACCCCAGCACCCCCCTGCTCGGGAGGATCGAGGGTGCTCCCCGGCGCCGCGGCGCCGCGGTGGGGCCCTGCCTCCGGGAGCGGACCAAGGAGGCTTCGCATCTTTTCTTACGGGTCCGCTCCGTCCGCCAGGGCCCCACCGCAGGGAGCAACTTCTCAGCCTTGACCGAGAGAGGCTGGCGGATTAACAACCGGGAATTCTAATTGTCGTCGACCGGAAAGAATGATTGACGCCGGACAGAGGGGTGGCTGAACGGTCCCGCACAAGCCACCGGGGTAGCAGGCGGCCGACAACAGCATCATCGAGCAGCGACAGATACAGCGCGAGTGTCAGCACGTTGAAGAAGCCGTAGTTGCCGGTCAACGCGATGAGGATCTGCAGCAGACAGAGGGCCGCGCATGCCGCGACCCGCACGCGCCGGTAGCGCGAGGGAACAAAGATCAGAAACGCGACGGCAATCTCGATGGCGAACATCACGCCGACCGACAGCGTGCCGAACCAGTCCGGCAGATTGTGCGCGTACCAGCCCACCCAGGTCGGCAGCGGCTGCGTCTCGTAGTGATAGCGCAGCGCGGTGAAGCCCCACCACGTCTCGTCGCCGCTCGTCAGCTTGGTGATGCCGGAGAGAAAGGTCAGCTTGAACGCCAGTCCCCAGACGAGCCATCTGACAGCCGTCAGAGGAGGACGCGCCGTGGCGACTCGCGGCCACCAACCGAGCGGCGCGTACAGCATGCCGAGAAGCCCCGTCTCGAGTAGCAGGATGTCCCACTGAAACTGCAGGAAGTCCTGCCCGGCGACCGTGATCGACAGATAGAGGATCCAGAGGGCACCGAACGTCACGACGGGTGCGAGCCCTGCGATGGCGAGCAGCGCGAGCCCCATTCCGATCCAGCAGAAGGCCGTGAGGGTGAAGTCACTCGCCGAGATCCACGCCAGCGTCGGCAGGCGGTAATACGCGTCCGAGCCCCAGACCTCGTTCGCGGCCTCGAGGTAGCGCGCAATCGGCAGCAGACCGTCCGAGCCGACCAGTCCCAGGATCTGCGGCGTCAGCGAGGCAAAGGCCAGGAAATAGACGAGACCGAGCAGGCGGAGGAACAGCCAGCGCGAGAGGATGAACTGGGGAGGATCACCCGCTCGGGTCAGCAGCGCGCCAATCACAGGCTATTGTATGTTGGTAATATACGTATATGAAAGCTATACAGGTCATGATGGATGAGCGACTCCTCCATCGGCTCGATGCGGACGCCGAGGTCAAGCGGGATGGGCGCTCAGCGGTGCTCCGGCGAGCGGTGGCGCTGTATCTCCGGCGCCGCCGCGCCCGCCAGGTGTCTGAAGCCTACGCGCGCGCGTACGGACAGGGCGAAGGACTCGGCGACGACTTCGCCGGATGGGAGCACGAGGGTGTATGGCCCGACAGGTAAGCCGCGGTGAAATCTGGACCTACCGCTTCGCCGCTCCCGACAAGCGCCGACCAGTGGTCGTGTTGACTCGCCAGGAAGTCATCCCGTTTCTTCACACCGTGATGGTCGCGCCGATCAGCTCGACGATTCGCGGTGCGCCGAGTGAGGTGGTAGTGGGGGTGTCCCAGGGGCTGAAACACGAGTCCGCGGTCAACCTCGATCACGTGCAGACCGTCCCTCGGTCTCGGCTCATGAGATACATCGGCCGCCTGGGTGCGCCCAAGATGCGCGAGGTCTGCCGCGCGCTGGTGTTGGCGGTGGGTTGTGATCATTAGCGCGTCGACCGGTATAATCGAGGATTCTTGCTGCGGTGAGACCTCTTGCTGGGAGGTCGTTCAATGGTAGGACACGCGGCTCTGGACCGTGTAATCGGGGTTCGAATCCCTGCCTCCCAGCCAATCTTTCAAGAGGCACTGTAGTTGACGAGCGCAGCGCACAACCGGGCGGGACGGCAAACTCCCGTCATCCTCTATTAAAAGGCACACGTAACCGCCTGCCATTCGACGAAGGCCCGCGTTCGCAATACACGATAATGGGCCGCCCGCAGCAGATGTCGGGCCACCCGGAAGAGATTCTGCACCACGCCGTGGACCGACGCGAAGCGTTGCAGATGGACGGCCGACTTGAAGCGCCGTATCTGACGCTCACGCTGTCGCGTCGCCTGATGCGACACTTCGGCGCGATTGTTCGCATACTGATCCGTACAGTGGAGCACCGACGGCATCACCGTGCGGTGCGCGGCCGGGTAACTGCGGAGCTTGTCGGTGATCAGCCGGCGGGGGGCACGCAGCCTTGGCGTTTCAGCAACGTCCGGAAGAAGCGCACTGCGGCGCGCCGGTTCCGCCGCGACTGCGCGCGTAGCTCGTACCGAACGTCAGACACTATTGGCGGATCGTTTCGTAGGTGACCGTGATGCCCCGCTGGGCCAGCAGATCCTCGATCTGCCCGGAAGGTAACTGGTTACCGGGTCTGACCTTCCATACCGAACATTTTTGACTTGTACAATTGTCCGGAATCTGGCATAACCTCGATGTGGCGGATCGGTCTGACGCTCCTCGGGACAGCGAACGCGACATTGCACGGTTGCGGCGCGAGCTTGAACGGTCGGAAGCAGAACGCGTCCGATTGGAGCGCGACCGCGACCGGCTGCGCCGTGAGAACGAGCGGCTGAAGCACGAACTCGACCTGGCGCGTCGGGCGGGCACACGGCAGGCGGCACCGTTCTCGAAAGGCGCGCCCACGCCACAGCCACGACGCAGCGGGCGCCGAGCAGGGCCGCGCCACGGCCGCCACCGGCACCGGCCCCCGCCGGGGCGCGTCGACGAGGTCATCGCGGTCCCGGTGCCGACCACGTGTCCGCACTGTGCCGGTGCCGTGTCGCCGACGCGCGTATCGGCGCAGTATCAGGAAGACCTGCCGGTGGTGGTGCCGCGCGTGCGCCGCTTCGACGTGGGGATCGGTCACTGCGCGACGTGTGGCCGGCGCGTGCAAGGGCGCCACCCGTTGCAGACGTCGGATGCCTTGGGCGCCGCCGCCGTGCAGCTCGGGCCGCAGGCCCTCGCCTTGATCGTCGTCCTCAACAAGCAGCTGGGGCTGTCGCATGGCAAGGTCGTCCGGCTCCTGCGCGATCGCTTCGGCTTGGCGGTCACCGCCAGCACGGTGACGCGCGCCTTGCATCGCGCGGCGCGTCAGGCCCAGCCGACCTATGCGGCCCTCTGCGAGGTCATTCGCGGGAGCCCCGTCGTCGCCCCCGACGAAACCAGCTGGAAGGTCAATGGGCAGTTGGAGTGGTTGTGGGCCTTCGCGACGCCTGAGACGACGGTGTATCAGATTCAACCCGGGCGAGGGTTCCCGCAGGCAGCGGCGGTGCTCGGCGCCGACTACGACGGCGTGCTGGTCCGCGACGGCTGGGCGCCGTATCGGCAGTTCACGCAGGCGGGGCATCAAACCTGCGTCGCTCATCTCTTGCGGCGCTGTCGCGACTTGATGAAGGACCACCCGCGCGCGCCGTTTGCCGCGCGCGTCAAGGGGCTCTTGCAGCAGGCGCTGGGCATCCGCGACCGGCGCACCGCGGGGACCATGTCGGCGCACGGCGCCGCTGTGGCCCGAGGCCACGTGCTCAACCAGCTGCTCACGGCCCTGGACGAGCCCGGCACGCTTCCCGCCATGCAGCGCTTGGCCGCGCATCTCTGCACCGAACTGCCCGCCCTCTTCAGCTTTCTCTTCGACCCCACGATCGATGCGACGAACTGGCGCGCCGAACAGGCGCTGCGACCGGCCGTCGTGAACCGCAAGGTCTGTGGCGGCAACCGCTCGGCCCGCGGCGCGGACACCCAACACGTCCTCATGAGCGTGCTGCGTACCGCTCAGCAGCGCAACTTGGATGCGGCCACCGTCCTCGTCGAGCTGCTTCATGCCCCACAACCCACCATCTCACCGGCCCTCGCTCACCCCACGAGCGGGTCACCCCGGTAACGAGTTACCCCGGAAGCTGACCGCGAATCGGTAATAGAGCCAGACCGCGTGGCTGATGATCTCAGATGGGAATCGGTAACCGTGATAGCTTGGCGCCTGGCTGCTCATGCGCCCACTGTGCCATCCGCCCCCTCAACCTGACAATGCCCTCCAGCGAGCTGATCAGTGACCGTTGACGTCGGCCAGGCGGTAGCTCCGGACCGCCACTGCGACCCCCGACTGGTCGGCGGTGATGCTATCATCGACACTTCTCACGACGTCGCCGAGACATGCGATCACGGCGGTTGAGGATGAGGTCGCGCCGTACGGCACCTCGACACGCAGCTCGATCGGCGCCGCGCAGGTCAGCAGTCGAGTGACCTCGCGAGACCTGTCCACCCGCAGGAGCAGGCCGGACCGGCTCAGGTCTTCCGTGTGTCCACGCTGCCAGGCCTCCCGGTCGGAGGTGCGATACCGGGCCGGAAGCCGCACGCGAAATCTCGGATCGCGTGCCCGGCCACGCTGCGGCAGGTGATCGCGGGCCATGGTCGCGGGATTGGTCGGGCTGCCGAGCAGGAGCGGGAAGAGATCCGAGTAGGGGTTGACGGACCAGAGGTGGCGGCAGGCGCCGCAGACGCGCCAGTCCGAATCGAGGCTGCCGAGGAGAATGCCGACCACCTCGCCCGCGGTCGGGTCCCCGCACGCCGGACAGGTCAGCGCGTCGGCAGGGCGCGGTGTGGCCAGTGCTGGCGTCGCGAGCAGGCGGGCGACCGTCTGCGCGAGTTCGTCACGCCCGAACGGCTTCAGGAGAAAGTCTCGCCCGGCGCGACTCAGCGCCGCGCGTATCCGGGGGTGATCAGCGTAACCCGAAACCAGCAGCACCTTGGGCGGTGGCTCGTGCGCCGACAGCTCGTCGGCCAACTGGACGCCGTCCATGGGCGTCATGACGACATCCGTGACGAGGAGGTCGATCGCCCCTTCATAGTGACCGGCGACCGTCAGGGCCTCGGCGCCGCTCGCCGCGGCCAGCACGTCGTAGCCTTCCTGCCGGAGCGTGCGGACGAACAGCCGTCGTACCGGCGTGTCATCGTCGACCAGTGCGATCGTCGCTCGGGTGGCCATGCGCGTCCACTGTTCTGTTTCGGCGCGGACGCGTGTGTCCGCCAGAGGTCAGTGCTCCTACGGTACGCGTCCCGGCTGTAGCAACGTGACGGTCCGGTGCAGCGCCTGACGGCGCGTGTGCCTGAGATCGGTGAACTGCACCCCGAACCCCATGCCTGGTTGCGCGTGGACGACGGTCGCGCTGACGCGGATGGGGTCATCCTGTGAGGGCAGGCACAACTGGACGCCGATCTGGCCCGCGGGGGCCGCTCCCAGCGACTGGAGGATGTAGCAGCCACCGACGCTCACGTCTGCGAACGGCGCCTCGTGGACAGCCTGGCCTTGCTGCCACGTCCCCGGCGGCAGCCCCGTCACGCGCAGGTGTTGCCGAAAGTCGGCCGCACCGGGCCGTCCGTCCGCGACCGGCGCCTCGTCGTCGCAGAGCGGCTCGACGCGACCGGTGGGGGCGATCACGAGCGTGCGCCGGAGGTAGCTGACACCCCACGGTCGCCGGAGCGTCAGCGTGACGCGCATGTCTTCGGAGCCGGGGGCTCGTTCGATCACGGACACCGTCAGCCGGGAGGTCCGACGGCCCGGTGGCGACTCGGTCACGGTCTTCGCGTACGTCGTGTTCACCGCGGCCCGCCAGTAGCTGTAGGGGAGCCCCCACAGCTCGGCGAGCTCGGCGTCAAGGAGTGCGGTATCCCGGTCGTCAGCCATCGGCGTGCGTGTGTCGAGGCGCAAGGGAGATGCCATGACCGTTGGTGGAACACCAGCGTCACCCGTGACACACGAACCGTCTCCGGTTCTGCACGGGCGCGGGCGGTGTCATCTCAGATGTGTGCCGCTTTGGCACGTCTGGCCCCGGATTGGTCATCCGCTCGTGCCCGGTCCCGATCCGGCAGACGCGCCATTCTGTGCACACCGGTGGAGCCGCCCCGGTCTGCGGGTCTACAATGCCTGTCTGCGTCGGTCGTTCGCTCACAGTTCCTGGCCGTGACTGGAGGGATGTCCTCTGGTCATCGACACCGAACGGCTTGGCGCGAATGCGGTTCTTGTCGGCCCGGCAGCGGAGCGCGAACCGTCGCTATCAAGGTCCTCGCCAAGCGAGACGAAGAAGCCGTTGCCCGCTTGCTCCAGGAAGCCCGCGCTGCGTCGGCGGCACTGTCAAGTTCACCATGTCGGCGGTCAGTTGACGAGCGCAGCGCACAACCGGGCGGGACGGCAAACTCCCGATAACTCGGCGCCTGGTTGCTCATCCGCTCACTGTGCCACCTGCGGGCCTCAACCTGACAATGCCCAAATCGCGCGCGAGTCTTGACTCGATGGGCGCACTGAGGTCTAATGCACGTACGGCGCTCTGGTCCGAGTCCGAGTGATATCCGAGTGATGACGAGTGCCGTGCCTCCGGGGTGCGCCACTCTACGGGCACGGCACGCGGTCGTCGCGATCCATACGTGGTTGGAGGCTTCGATGACGTTATCCGCGTTGAAGCGATCGGCGGCGCTGTCGATGGCCGGCGCGCTCGCGCTGGTGCTGTCTGCCGAGCTGCACGGAGCGGCCCCGCAGCAGCCGGGCTCGGGCGCGGTGGCAGCGGCCCGTTCCCAGCCGCGGCTGTTGCTCGACCGGTACTGCGTCACCTGCCACAACGAGAGGCTGAAGACCGCCGGCTTGACGCTGGACACCTTGGACGTCGACGATGTGGCGGCGCATCCCGAGGTGTGGGAAAAGGTGGTGCGCAAGCTCCGGGGCGGCCTGATGCCCCCGGCCGGCCGGCCGCGTCCGGATCGCGATGCGTACGACGGCTTCGCGGGCTGGCTCGAGGCCAAGCTGGACGACGCCGCCGCGCTCGACCCCCATCCCGGCCGCTCGGCGGTGTTCCATCGCCTGAACCGCACCGAGTACGTGAACGTGATTCGCGACCTGCTCGCCCTGGAGATCGATGCCACGGAACTGCTGCCGGCCGACGATGCGAGCTACGGGTTCGACAACATCGCGACCTCCCTCCGGATGTCGCCGACGCTCGTCGACCGCTACCTGGCCGCGGCGCGCAAGATCAGTCGCGCCGCCGTTGGGAGCGCGGCGGTGCCGCCCAGGACGAAGGTCTATCATCTGCCGCCCGACCTCCCGCAGGAGCGGCATCTCGAGGGGCTGCCGTTCGGCACGCGCGGCGGCACGCTGGTCCGGCATCATTTCCCGCAGGATGGCGAGTACGAGTTTCAGGCGAAGCTGGCGCTCGACATCCTGGACAACGTTCCGAGGTACGACGAGACGCACGATCTGGAGATCCTGCTCGACGGCGACCCGGTCGTGCGGTTCACATTGGCCGGCGAGCCGGACGCCGACCCCGATGAAGATGGTGATGAAATAGACCCAGAGACCGGGCTCGCGAAAAGGGCCAGATCGGCGGGGCAGAACGCCGTCGACCTGGCCGGCTACCGGGCGAACATCGACGCGGACTGGCGCGTGCGCCTCCCCGTGGCGGCGGGTGTGCACGAAGTCGCCGCGGCGTTTCTCGAGAAGGCGCAGCTGCTGAGCGAAGCAACGCGGACCAACACCTTTGAAAGGCTCCATCTGGCGCTCGAGGAACCGTCGGTGCGCGCCTACGGCGGAGGATTCGCCATGGAGGAGACACGCTCGGGTCCCTACCTGGCGCACCTCACCGTGACGGGGCCGTTCCTGCCCAGCGGGCCCGGCGACACCGAGAGTCGCCAGCGCATCTTCACGTGTCGGCCGACCGCGCCGGAGGACGAGGGGCCCTGCGCGGCGCAGATTCTCTCGACGCTGGCGCGGCGCGCCTATCGGCGGCCGCCGAGCGAGGTGGAGCTGGACCGCCTGCTGACCGCGTACCGGGACGGCCGGCACGCGACGGGGTTCGACGCAGGGATCGAGCTGGCGGTGCGGCAGCTGCTCGTCGAGCCGGCCTTCTTGTACCGCATCGAAGGAAGCCCGCGGGACGTCGCGCCAGACACGACCTACCCCGTCAGCGATCTGGCTCTGGCCTCCCGCCTGTCGTTTTTCCTCTGGAGCAGCATTCCGGATGACGAGTTGCTCGACGTCGCGGAGCGCGGCCAACTGCGCGACCCGACGGTGCTGGACCAGCAGGTGCGGCGGATGCTGGCGGACCGCCGGTCGGAGGCCTTCGTCACGAACTTCACCGGCCAGTGGCTGTACCTGCGCACGTTGCCCGACGTGAAGCCGGATATGGAGCGGTTTCCTGATTTCGACGAGACCCTCCGGCGCGCCATGCGGCGCGAGACGGAGCTCTTCTTCGAGAGCATCCTCCAGGAGAACCGGAGCGTGCTGGAGCTGCTGACGGCGGATTATACGTTCGTCAACGAGCGGCTGGCCGAGCACTATGGGATTCCGACCGTCAACGGGAGCCACTTCCGCCGGGTGACGCTCGACGACGCCAGCCGGCGCGGGCTGCTCGGCAAGGGGAGCATCCTCGCGGCGACGTCCTATGCACATCGCACGTCCCCCGTGCTGCGGGGCAAGTGGATTCTGGAGAATCTGTTCGGCACGCCGCCGCCGCCGCCCCCCGAGGACGTGCCGGACCTCAAAGAGGACAACGCCGAGGGTGAGGTGCTGTCGATGCGGGACCGGATGGTGCAGCATCGCGCGAATCCGGTGTGCGCGAGCTGCCATGCCATGATGGATCCGCTCGGCCTGGCGCTCGAGCACTACGACGCGGTCGGACGGTGGCGCACGCGGAGCGAAGCGTTCACGCCGATCGACGCCTCGGGCACGATGCTCGATGGCACCACCTTCGATGGCGTGGACGGGCTTCGAGAGGTGTTGCTGAGCCGGTCCGAGCTGTTCGTCACGACGTTGACCGAGAAGCTGTTGACGTATGCCTTGGGGCGGGGGGTGGAGTCTGGCGATGCGCCGGTGGTCCGGGGCATCGTGCGCACGGCGGCCGACGCCGACTACCGCTTTCAGGCGCTGCTGATGGGCATCGTGAAGAGTCTGCCGTTTCAGATGCGGCGCTCGAGCGGGCCGCCGGCGGTGGCGGCGGCGCAGTAGCGGGGGCCGGTCCGTCCGGCCGGAATCGACGAAGTCGGAATCGACGAAGTAAGGAGCTCGCAGTCATGTTCATTACGAAGAAGACGTTGCCGCGGCGGACGATCTTGCGCGGGCTCGGCGCGGCGGTGGCGCTGCCGCTGCTGGACGCGATGGTGCCGCCGCTCACGGCGTTGGCGCGGACGCCGGCGACGCCGGCGCGGCGGCTCGGGTTCGTCTACGTGCCGAACGGGGTCGCGATGAACCCGGAGGTGAATCATTGGAAGCCGGTCGGCGAGGGGACGGACTTCGAGTTCTCGCCCATTCTGACGCCGCTCGCCCCCTTTCGGGACCACCTCACGGTCGTGAGTGGTCTCGCGCAGCGGGCGGCGGAGGGGTTGAACGACGGCGGCGGCGCGCACTCGCGCGCGGCCGCCGGCTGGTTGAGCGGCATCGGCGTGAAGCAGGCGCAAGGGGCGAGCGTGCGGGGGGGGACGACGGTCGATCAGATCGCGGCGGCCGCGCTCGGGCGGGACACGCGGTTGCCCTCGCTCGAGCTGGCGGTCGACGGCTTTTCCAGCAGCCAGGTCGGCAATTGCGACAATGGCTACGACTGCGTCTTCCTCAACACGCTGGCGTGGCAGACGCCGACGACCCCGCTGCCGATGGAGCGACACCCGGCGGTGGTCTTCGAGCGTCTCTTCGGCGACGGCGGTACCGCCGCCGAGCGGCGCGCGGAGGTGCGCAGGGACCGGAGCATTCTCGACGTCGTGACCGGGGACGTTGCCGCCCTGCAGCGGACGGTGGGGGGCAACGACCGCGCCCGGGTCGACGAATACCTCGATTCAGTGCGAGAAATCGAGCGCCGGCTGCAGGTGACGGAGGGCGCCGCCGACTACGAGCTGCCGCCGTTCGAGCGCCCCACCAGAATTCCGCTCGATTTCGCCGAGCATACGAAGCTGATGTTCGACTTGCAGTGGTTGGCGTATCAGGCGGACGTCACGCGAGTCACCACGTTCATGCTCGGCCGGGAGCTGGGCGGGCGGGCGTACCCCGAGCTCGGCGTGCCGGTGAATCACCACGGCCTCTCGCACCACCAGGACAACCTGGAGAAGATCGCGGACTTGGCGAAGATCAACACCTATCACGTCCAGATGTTCGCCTACTTCCTCGAGAAGCTTCAGTCGACCCCCGAGGGGGACGGCAGCCTGCTGGACCACGTCGTCCTGCTGTACGGCGGGGGGATCAGCAACCCGAACCAGCACTCGCATGTGAACCTGCCGCTCGCGCTGGTGGGCGGCACCCCGCAGAAGCGAGGCCGGCACCTGCAGTATTCGGAGACCCCGCTGGCGAATCTGCTGCTGGCGATGCTGGACAAGGTCGGCGTCTCGGTGGACCAGCACGGCAACAGCACGGGACGGCTCGAGCTCGAACCGCTCTCGGGTGTGTGAGGACCGATCAACTGACGACGACGATTACCGATGACCGATAGTTGGGCTGCTAACCCCAGAACCCACGTGTGTGGCGTGTCGTAGCGCGAGGCTTCAGCCTCGCTGGCAGGCCTGAAGGCCTGCGCTACAACTCAACACAAGCGGCCCCTACGGGTAGGCGCTGGCCGACCAGTTGACGGAGGAGAGGGGCAGAATATGCGGACACACGCGGTGAGCCGGTGGACGGTGCTGGTGCTGGTGCTGGCGGTCTTCTCGCTCGGCGCTGCCGCGCGCGATGTGCCGCTCGTGGAGGCCGTCAAGGCGGGATCCGCGGGGTCGGTCCGCGCGCTGCTGGATCAGCGGGCGGACGTGAATGTCGCGGAGGCGGACGGCACGACCGCCCTGCACTGGGCCGTGCAAGCGGAGGCGGCCGCGCTCGTCGGGCTGCTGATCGACGCCGGGGCCGACGTCAAGGCCGCCAACCGCTACGGCGTCACGCCGCTGTCGCTCGCGTGTGTCACCGGCAACGCCGGCATCATCGGGCATTTGCTCGAGGCGGGCGCCGACGCGAATGCGGCCACGGCGGGCGGCCGGACGGCGCTGATGACGGCCGCGCGGACCGGGGACGTCGCCGCGGTCAAGGTGCTCCTGGCCCACGGCGCGGACGTGCACGCGACGGACGACACGCACGGCCAGACGGCGCTGATGTGGGCGGCCGCCAAGAACAACGCGGGTGTGGTGGACACGCTGGTCCGGGCGGGTGCGGACGTGGGCGCGCGCACCCAGCATGGCTTCACCGCCTTTCTGTTCGCGGCGCGCGCGGGACGCATCGAAGCAGTGCAGGCGTTGCTGGCCGCCGGCGCGGACGTGGACGACGCCTTGCCGAACAGCGTCACGCCGTTGCTGCTCGCGATCAAGAACAGGAACTACGAGCTCGCGGCGCACCTGCTGGACGCGGGCGCGGATCCGGACGCGGACGCCGTCGGGTGGTCGGCGTTGCACCGGCTCGCCTCGAGTCGACAAACTCCCCTCGGGTTCCACAACCCCGAACGGGTGCATCGGGACGACGTGCACGCGCTCGACCTCGCCCGGCAGCTGATGGCCCTTGGAGCGGACCCGAACGCCCGCATCGCGAAAGAAAAGAAAGACCAGCGCGCGCCGCGAGGGGGGACGGGCGCGACGCCGTTCTTTGTCGCCGCCCGGGCCGGCGACGTCGAGCTGCTGCGCGTCCTCGTGGAGCACGGCGCCGATCCGTTTCTGCCGATCGAAAACAACACGACGCCCCTGATGGCCGCCGCGGGCGTCGGTGTGGGTGCCGGGTCGGAGCCGGGCACGAACGAGGAGGTGGCCGAGGCGTTCACGTTCGTGCTCGAGCTGGGCGGCAACATCCATACCGTGAACGCCAAGGGTGAAACCGCGCTCCACGGTGCCGCGACACGGGGCGCTAACCCGATCGTGCAGATGCTTGTCGAGCGAGGCGCCTGTCTCGATGCGACCAACAACGACGGGTGGACGCCGTTGGCGCGCGCCGAGGGGTTCGGCGGCGGCATAGTGTTTAAACAGCAGCCCGAGACGGTGGCCCTCCTCCGTCAGTTGATGGCGAGTCGCCCACCAACCCCGCCCGACCGGCCGCGTTGTGGCGGGATGGGACCTGTGGGCGATGGGGGGTGGAGGCCGACGCCGAACAAGCCGAACTTCAAGATTGATCCCACCACGCAAGTGAAAACGAAGCTCGACCCAACCGATGACCGATAGTTGGGCTGCTAACAGCCCGTGGCAGAAGGGCTAATTCGTAACTTGAGGATCGAGTGCTCGTATTCACCGGTCGCGACGCCGTTGTCCGCCGACACGAACGGATTGTGGAGTGTCAGGGCCCAGGAAGGTCTTACACGGTCCCATAGCTCGACCAGGAGGCCGATCAGCGCGGTACGGACGGCCGCCGCACGGCCTTGCAGGCTGCGCGGCGTGCCGACGCCCGTCAGCTGCCGCATGAGCAGCCCGAGATTGAAGCCGCAGACCTGGACGAGCACACGCTTCAGGATGTTGGGATGGTGCCGCAGATGCACCCGGCGCAGCCGCCCGGTCTCGTAGAGATGCGCGTTGGGCCGTTCGAGCAACTCGCCGCGCTGGCGCAGCAATCGTTGCCCACGATCGCCCCGAATCCGCCGGCGGTTGGCATAGACCGCCGGCTGGGCCGCCGCCTTCCCTGTCCACTTGCGTCGTCCCCTATCCGGCTCCGACACGTAACTGCGGATACCCAGCTCCCGGAACGCGACCATGGTCTCGTTACTGTGATACCCCTTGTCGCCGACGACCTCGACAATGCCCGCCCCGGCCGGCAGGACCATCTCGACGTGGTCGGCCGCGGTGATGAGCGTCTCGACCATCGTGGTCGTGTCCCCGTCGTCCGCGTCCTGCACCGTCACGCCGACGATGGCCCCGGTCTCCAGATCGACGGCGTGCTCGGCGGTGTGCGCCAAATGCGTCCGGCCGTCCTTCATCTTCGTGATCTTCGCGTCGGGATCGTGCGGATGCGTCCAGTCGTCGTTGGACCCTTTCTTCGTGCGCTTCCGGTCGAACCGCGCCAGCTCCGCTCGGGTCGGGGTGGGGATGCCCGACGCCTCCGCGAGCCGGGTCAACCACGCCTCATAGGCTTCGCCCGTGTCCCGGCGCACGATGGTCCGCATCGCGGCGTTCGCTTCAAGCGTCGTCGCGTCGATCCCAATCGTCTGCCCCTGTACCAAGTCGGCGTCCGCCAGCCGCTGCAAGACCCACGTGAAGACTGCCTGGTGCGTCTCGACGTCAATCAGCCGGCGCGTGCGCGACAGCGTCGAATGGTCCGGCGGCGCCTCGTGCAGCGCGAAGTCCAGGAAGTGCCGGACACTCAGCGAGTCCGCCGCACGCCACGCGATCGCGCGCTCCGAGTCCAGTCCCTCGAAGTAGCCGAGCAGCAACAACCGAAAGTAGCGACCCGGTGCCAGACTCGGGCGACCCACATCGTCGGCATAGAATTTCGCGCACTCCCCCTCGGCGAAGGCGTCGAACCCCGCCTCGTCGAGCACGCGATTCAGCCGCTCATAAAAGGGATGCCCGG
The DNA here is from genome assembly GCA_965197395.1 of Vicinamibacterales bacterium. Taxonomy (GTDB): domain Bacteria; phylum Acidobacteriota; class Vicinamibacteria; order Vicinamibacterales; family UBA8438; genus CAZYFH01. The sequence continues at coordinate 1,904,048 of OZ240205.1, forward strand.
CGCTCTGCGGGAGATCCGCCGTCGCGACCCACATGGACGTCTGGCGGTTGCGTTTTCGTTTCTTACCCATCGCCATAGGCCGAGTATAGAGACCGAGATCGGTTCTGGCGATCGATCTAATTCAGGGACTTTCACCACGGGCTGCTAACCCCAGAACCCACGTGTGTGGCGTGTTGTAGCGCGAGGCTTCAGCCTCGCTGGCAGGCCTGAAGGCCTGCGCTACAACTCAACACAAGTGGCCCCTGCGGGTAGGCGCTGGCCGGTTGACGGAGGAGAGGGGCAGACGATGGGGACACACATGGCGAGCCGGTGGACGGTGCTGTTGCTGGGGGTGGTCCTCTCACTCGGCGCTGCCGCGCGCGATGTGCCGCTCGTGGAGGCGGTCAAGGCGGGATCCGCGGGGTCGGTCCGCGCGCTGCTGGACCAGCGGGCGGACGTGAATGTCGCGGAGGCGGACGGCACGACCGCCCTGCACTGGGCCGTGCAAGCGGAGGCGGCCGCGCTCGTCGGGCTGCTGATCGACGCCGGGGCCGACGTCAAGGCCGCCAACCGCTACGGCGTCACGCCGCTGTCGCTCGCGTGTGTCACCGGCAACGCTGGCATCATCGGGCATTTGCTCAGGGCGGGCGCCGACGCGAATGCGGCCACGGCGGGCGGCCGGACGGCACTCATGACGGCCGCGCGGACCGGGGACGTCGCCGCGGTCAAGGTGCTCCTGGCCCACGGCGCCGACATACACGCGACGGACGACACGCACGGCCAGACGGCGCTGATGTGGGCGGCCGCCAAGAACAACGCGGGTGTGGTGGACACGCTGGTCCGGGCGGGTGCGGACGTGGGCGCGCGCACCCAGCATGGCTTCACCGCCTTTCTGTTCGCGGCGCGCGCGGGACGCATCGAAGCAGCGCAGGCGTTGCTGGCCGCCGGCGCGGACGTGGACGACGCCTTGCCGAACAGCGTCACGCCGTTGCTGCTCGCGATCAAGAACAGGAACTACGAGCTCGCGGCGCACCTGCTGGACGCGGGCGCGGATCCGGACGCGGACGCCGTCGGGTGGTCGGCGTTGCACCGGCTCGCCTCGAGTCGACAAACTCCCCTCGGGTTCCACAACCCCGAACGGGTGCATCGGGACGACGTGCACGCGCTCGACCTCGCCCGGCAGCTGATGGCCCTTGGAGCGGACCCGAACGCCCGCATCGCGAAAGAAAAGAAAGACCAGCGCGCGCCGCGAGGGGGGACGGGCGCGACGCCGTTCTTTGTCGCCGCCCGGGCCGGCGACGTCGAGCTGATGCGCGTCCTCGTGGAGCACGGCGCCGATCCGTTTCTGCCGATCGAAAACAACACGACGCCCCTGATGGCCGCCGCGGGCGTCGGTGTGGGTGCCGGGTCGGAGCCGGGCACCAACGAGGAAGTGGCCGAGGCGTTCACGTTCGTGCTCGAGCTGGGCGGCAACATCTATACCGTGAACACCAGGGGTGAAACCGCGCTCCACGGTGCCGCGTCACGGGGCGCCAACCCGATCGTGCAGATGCTCGTCGATCGAGGCGCCTGTCTGGATGCGACCAACGACGCCGGGTGGACGCCGTTGGCGCTCGCCGAGGGGATCCCTCAATTGGTGTTCAAACAGCAGCCCGAGACCGCGGCCCTCCTCCGTCGGTTGATGGCGAGTCGTCCACCAACCCCGCCCGACCGGCCGCGTTGTGGCGGGTTGGGACCTGTGTCGTAGCGCCATCCGGCCCAAGGGCACGCGCGCGTCGACCTACCTCGAACCCGTCTTCGCCGCGAGTGCGGCGGCCTTTTCTTCCGCCCGCGCTCCAGAGAGGATCAGCGGCAGGGAGTAATTCCCCTCGTGACACGCGTACTCGAACATCGGAGCCTGTGTCCGTGATAGGGGGACCACGGCTGTCCAGGGGCGTGTATACGTCTCGGGATCTTTCACAGTGAATTGGTACTGAACGGTGTCGGAATCGACGCGTGTGAATCGTTCGACGAGCTGTGCGTTCGGGCTGGTTCCTCGGATGGGGGTGCCTGCTCCAAGGTCGAGACCCTTCTGAAGGCCGAAGTTCTTCGTCTCGACGACCAAGGTCTCGCCCTCCCAATGGCCGCGCGACTCCCCCATCCACTGCCGGATCTTCCCATGGGGACGCCCGTCCAGAAGGACGACGCGCCGCGTGTGCGTCATCTCGATGAGCATCACCACTTGGTCAGGCGTCTGGAAGACGTGAATGTTGTTGTTGTACGCGTTAGGGATAATAGGGAGGCCGGTCGTGAACAGACAGCGGTCCCCCATGGTGAGGTCGTCCCACGAATCGGCGCGGTGTTCACTGAGATACGCGCGCCGCGCCTCCGCCCTCTGCTCCGCCGCCGGCGTCAACGGAGGCATGCGTCCGTTCGGCGGATCCACGATCAGCGACGTTCGCATGCTGCCGACCGTGTTGGTCCCCTGGTCCAGCCAGTAGTTGTTGTAGCTCCCGACATATCCTTGTCCTGGGCGACCGACTCCCCCAACCGGCAACGGCTCGGTACGGACAGCACTGGGAGCGTTCGCACTGCGGTTTCGTTCGATTCTCTCCTCTTCGAGGTTCGCCGCTTCCTCAGCGGTCAGAAACTCTTTGTCCGCCAGTTCCTCGGGCCGCTGCAAGGGCGTAATCGTACGGAAATCCCAAACGCCTTGCAGGTCCGGATGACCCCATGGCGTCCGAAGGGGGGTCGACGCGGCTTGCCCAGAAGCGGCCACCGGCATCAGCGACACGACGCCGACTACGGTCAACAACGCGGCGAGACCTCGACTGTTCATCTCACCCTCCTGCTCCCTCGGCTCCATCCTGCCAGTGAAGGTACATTCTAGACCAGCACGCCCCGCGGGCGGGCGAGCAAGCCTTTCGGAAACTGTACCGCTACAGCGGGCTGCTGCGCTTGACCAGCCAGCTGACCCCGCGCAACAAGTGGCGGATCAGCTGTTCTGCTGGACGCGGCGCGGTTACCCAACCGGCGGCTGCGAACCGCCGTTGCGCTCAGGGGCCGAGCAGAGACAGGTAGGGGCCGCGCGGATCGTCGACCAGCCTGGGTTCGGTGTTGATCAGCAGGGTGGCGCGACGCTCTGCGGTGTAAGGCGCCCAGGTGGGCAACCCGGCATGATTGGGATCACCGTCGCGGGCAAACGCGATCCACGCCTCGCTCATCCTGTCGGCAATGCGCTGTTGCGCTTCCCCGGTCCCGTACAAGGACTCTGATTTGGCGACGTTGTCGAACACGAAACCGATTTCCAGGCCATGGGGCGACAACCAGCGACCGCCGTCCATGGGCGTGTTCCAATCGAACAGATAGGCGTAAACCGGAGCGCCGGGCTGGCGTGCCTTACGGTCGGCGAGGGCGAGGCTGCGGCGCATGAAGCCGTTGTCGGTGGCGACCGTAAAGTACAGACCGGGTGGGGTCAGAGACGGGTCCCGCTCGCGGTAGCCTGCGATCACGGCCTGTGCGTCGGCGTCCGGCACCAGGGTGGCGATTTCGTGGGGCAGGGTCTCCCAGGTCAGGTCGAACAGCTCGGGCCCCCGGGTCACCACCGACAGCGAGGACATTTCCGTGCGCGTGGTGCCGATGAGCAGCGGCACATCGGCGGATTGAGGCGGCGCATCTGGTTC
>CBDANB010000001.1:0-44717 GCA_965197395.1 Vicinamibacterales bacterium
CGCTCGACACCTTGCCGGCCATCGCCAGCAACAGATCCGGATCCTCGTTCAGCTCTGTTGCCAGCCGGCGGATGGCCGCCTCGGACGGGGGCGCCATCTGGTCCCGTTCGATCTTGCTCAGATACGCCGGCTCGACGCCGATGCGCCGTGCGACCTGGCGTACGGAGAAGGCCCGGTCTTTACTGCGGATCCGCTCGCGGCTGGTCCGAACGTAGAGTCCGAATGTCATGTGTCATACATACTAGACACTCTGGCTCTCAGTCAACATGGAGCGTGAACGACGCTGCGGGTGGAGGCGCTGCCGCGTCGTTAGTTGCCAGTCTGGAGACCGGCGCAGCGACCGGAGTGACTCGTCGATCGTACGAAGCTGAAGGCCGTGCTGCGCGCCGCCCGGCCTCGCACCTTCGACGCCATCCTGTCGCGTCATCGCCGAGTGTCTGCCGCGCTTTTCGGCGGACGAATGCGCAGCCTATTTCCGACACTACGGGTATTCGGCCGCTACGCCCCTATGAAAGAGATATAACCGGAAGTTGTGGATCGGCAGCGTGAAGACGGCGGCGTATCCTTCCGCGTGACTAAACGCAAATCTCCGGCTGGCCGGCCGTGGGAAGGAGACGCCACCGATGCTGAAGGTACTCGACAAGGGTGCGGAAATGGCAGTGCCGACGGAGCAACCGACGCTGGACGAGCTGGCTCGAGATCGTGCTGTGGTCGGGCACGTCGTTGTCCAGATTCAGGAGCGTCAGCAGCGAGCGCAGGAAGCCCTCAGTCTGCCTGGACGCCAGGCCAAACACCAAGCCCAAGGTGACCGTCGTCTCGATGGCGTGGTTCGAGTACTTGCGTTGTCGGCCTGGCGTCCTGCGCGTCGGCCTCGGCGAGTTCCAGTTGGCGAGCTTGCCATCGGTGAGTCCGAGCCAGACGGTCAGACTCCCGCGAGCGCGGAGACCTCGTCTCGTACTCCCGCCAATTCCGGACACGGTAGGCCTTCTGGACGTACTTCCGCTGGGTGCGCTTGAAACTCGTCATGCGGGACCTCGGATCTCGGGGTGGAGGGCAAATTATTGACCGAGATCGCGAGTTGTGCACCAAGGCAGCTTCTGGCCGCAACGCGTCCCAAGCCCGGGGTGGCCTGATGCCCGCAACTGGGACAGGCACGAGACTTACAGGTGTGAGAGACGACTCGCTCCTCACGCTGGGAGGTGAAGACCTCCGCGCCGAGGGCCGCGGTACCGCACACAAGGGCCAGCCACGAACGCGCAGTATAGACTAAACACATGGCTCACGCACGCACACCCGTGCAGCAACCACGGCAGACCAAACGTGCCTGCCTATATGCTCGCGTCTCATCGAAAGACCAAGAAAAGGAGGGGTTTTCCATCCCGGCTCAGCTCAAGCTCCTACGAGAGTATGCGGCTGCGCAGGGTCTCGCGGTAGCCGAGGAATACGTGGACATCGAGACCGCGAAGCGCACGGGCCGAAGCCGCTTCGGGCAAATGGTCGACAACCTGCGGGCGAGGCCTGATACCCGGATCGTGCTGGTTGAGAAGACGGACCGGCTCTACCGCAATCTCAAGGACTGGATCACGCTGGACGAGCTGGACATTGAGGTCCACCTCGTGAAGGAAGGCGTCGTCCTGTCGCGCGAGTCGCGCTCCTCCGAGAAGTTCATGCACGGCATCAAAGTGCTGATGGCCAAGAACTACATCGACAACCTCTCGGAGGAGACCCGGAAGGGGATGACTGAGAAGGCCCAGCAGGGCATTTGGCCGTCCTATGCCCCCATCGGCTACCGCAACGCCGTTGGCGCGAACGGGCGGAAGATGATCGAGCCGGACCCAGCCTTGGCGCCAACCATCGTCCGCCTGTTCGAGTGGTACGCGACGGGGACGATGTCACTCAAGGAACTCATGCGCAAAGCGCGGAGCGACGGGTTCTCGTTCCGCAAGAGTGGGGACCCGATCCCCCGTAGCACGATCCACGCGATTCTCCGCAAGCGGCTCTACATGGGCGAAGTCGACTGGGACGGGCATATCTACCCAGGGGTCCATGAGCCCCTCGTCTCGCGGGACCTCTGGGAGCGAGTGCAGACGGTCCTGGACGGTCGTCACGCGACACGCCATCGACGGGTTAGGCGCGACTTTGCGTTCTCCCGCCTGATCACGTGCGGCCACTGCGGCTGCGCGGTGGTGGGCGAGATCAAGAAACGCCGGTACGTCTACTACCACTGCACCGGTTACAAGGGGAAATGCCCCGAGCCCTACGTGCGCGAAGAGGTGCTCGAGCAGCAGTTCAGTGCGCTGCTGGACCGCTTGACTTTCGATGCGGAGGTGCTCGACTGGATGCGGGCGGCCCTGACTCAGAGCCACGAGGACGAGCGGCACGCCCACGACGAAGCCATCGAGCGCCTCCAGGCCGAGTATGCCCGGCTGCAGAACCGCCTGGACGCGATGTATATCGACAAGCTGGACGGTCGCATCACTGCAGCGTCGTTCGACCGCATGGCGACCGGCTGGCGTAACGAGCAGGCCACGTGCCTTCGATCCATCGAACAGCACCAGTCGGCAAACCAGTCCTACATGGCCGAGGGTATCGAACTTCTCGAACTCGCCCGAAACGCCCGCCCTCTCTTCGAGAAGCAGGAAGCGCGCGAAAAGCGTCGCCTACTCGACTTCCTGGTTTCGAACTGCTCCTGGAAGGACGGACAGCTCACGACTGAATTCCGGCAACCATTTGATGCATTGGCGGATACGGCGATGGCCGCAGCCACCGCGAGAGCCGAAGGCGGGGCAGAATCAGCAAAAAATGAGAATTGGCTCAGCAGCTCGGTCTCGAACCAATGCAACGTCGATGTCAGCGCCGCACCCCGGTCCCACATCTTTGGCGACCCGATGAGGCGAAATGTCGGGTCCGCCGACACGCGCACCGCGTCGTTGAGGTCCTCATACCCGGCCAAGCGGCTGTAGACCGACTGCCGCAGGAGATCCGCCAGGCTAAACTGTCTGTTCAAGCCCTGTCGGCAGTCGCTCAGGTGCTCTGCGATGAGCGTCTCCAGGCCCAGGCGTTCATCCAACTCGCGCACCAGAATGAGGCCGGCGTCAGAGGTGACGCGCGATCCTTGGAACGCGACCTTCAAGAAGCCATTGAACGTGAACTGAAACGCCTCATGCTGTAATTCACCCACAGGGTGTCACCCTCCGTGGCGGGGGTTCCCTACGTCGGAGCCCCGGAAATCAAGGCGCGCTGGACTGTCCTAGCCGTACGGTACCACAGCGAAATCGGAAATCCGGGCTAATTCAGGGACTTTCACCACGGGCTGCTAGTCCCCTGTGTCTGAAAAAGCTTCAAATAGTGTGTCGGCTGTGATGTATTGGGCGGCATGGCAAGAACAGGTCGGCCCAAAGCGAGATTGGAAGTCACCGCCGCAGAGCGCGTAGAACTTGAGCGGCTCGCCAGGCGCGCCCGAACGAATCGGCACGTGGCCTTGCGGGCAAGGATCGTCCTGAGGAGCACGCGTGGCGAATCGAACGTGGCGGTCGCGGCGAAACTGCGCTGCTCGAACGTGACGGTCGGCAAGTGGCGACAGCGGTTTAGGGTAGGTCGCGTGGACGCGCTGGACGACGAGCCCAAGCCCGGAGCCCCACGGACCCTGTCCGATGCGGATGTCGAGTCGATCCTCGTCACGACGTTGGAAAGTAAGCCGAAGGGGCGGACCCACTGGAGCACCCGCAAGATGGCGGAGCACGCTGGCGTCAGCGCCTCTACCGTGGGCCGCATCTGGCGCACTTTCGGGTTGCAGCCGCATGTCGTGGAATCCTTCAAGATCTCCGACGACCCGCTGTTCATCGAGAAGGTGCGGGACATTGTCGGCCTCTACCTGAACCCACCCGACCACGCCGTCGTCTTGTCATTCGACGAAAAGCCTCAGATTCAAGCCCTCGAGCGGGCGCAGCCGATTCTGCCGAGGACCTGGGTCGCCCCGAACGCCAGACGCACAACTACATCCGCCATGGCACGGTGGACCTCTTCGCGGCGCTCAACGTCGCGACCGGCCAGGTCGTGGCGCAAACCAAGAAGCAGCATCGGTCGAGGGATTTCGTGAGCTTCCTGCGCGAGATCGACGAGCGGGTGCACTCCGCCCTCACCGTCCACGTGATCCTCGACAATCTCTCGGCGCATAAGTCCCCGTTGGTCAAACGATGGGTGGCCCGCCACCCGCGCTTCCAGTTCCACTTTACGCCGACCTACTCCGCCTGGCTCAACCTCGTCGAGCGGTTCTTTGGCCTTCTCACCGAACACGCCCTCAAGCGCGGATCACATTCCAGCCCGCCCGCGCTGCGCCAAGCCATCTACGCCTACGTGGACGCCCACAACGACGAGGGCAAACCCTTCAAGTGGACAAAGACAGCCGACGAAATTCTCGCGAAGGTGAAGCGGTTCGGACAGCGCACCGTTCAAGTCCACGGTGGCCCCAGATGACCAACGACTTTGTGAAGAAATCAACGTTGTTCGTTTCGGAAGCCACCGCGAGAAAGCTCACCCGTTGTGTCCGCCCGAGCCGGAGCCGACCGTCCACACCGGTGATCCGGTTGTAGGTGTCCCCGAACTCGCGGGCGGTGGCGATGCCGCCGATATACGACTCGGAGTACAGGTCGTAACGGGCGCGACCGATGAACGATTGAGCGGTCCGCCCGCGGTTCGGATCGTCAGCTTCCACACGGCCCGGTGCCTCGTCGTCCGCGATGACGAGGCCGAGCGTCGTGTCGCCCAGCTTCCCCGTCAGCTTGGCGCCGAGGCGGGGATCGACAATCGTCCGGGTGTGGACGAGGTTGAGCGGCGTCGAGGTCTGGAAGATGTCCTGTCCCTCGAGAAAGAACGGACGCTGTTCCGGATAGAAGAGCGCGAAGCGCTGGTTGACCTCGACCTGCGGCCGGTCCGATTCGATCTGCGAGAAATCTGGGTTGTAGGTGACGTCAGCCGTCAGGTTCGGTGTGATCCCGTATTTCACGCCGACGCCGAGCTCGCCGTCGGGGTCACTGGTGCCAAACTGACCGCTGCCCGTGTCGATCGAGCCGAACTGCACGCCGGTCAGCTCCGGGAGGATCTCGATGTTGCGACTCTGCGACAGGTCGGACAGACCGTCGAGCACGCCGAACTGGGTGAGCTGGCCGGCCACGGCCCGCGAGACCGGAGCCCATGATTGGCTTTCTGACTTGCCGCGGATGATGCGCGTGATCTGAAAGCCCCACTGATGAGGGACGCCGCCGGGCCGTGCCGGATAGCGGAGGCTCTTGAAAGGGATCGCCATCTCTGCCGTCCAGCCGTCGCTGACGATCGCTCCGCCCGTCTCGAAGAGCGCGTTCCACGAATCGTCCCCAAAGATGCCGAAACCGCCCGACGACGACATGCCGCTCATGCCGCCGCCGCCCCTCGACGTGCCGGTCCCGCCACCACCGGAGCGCATCGAGAAGCTCCGGCTCGAAGTGCTCCTGGTCCCTGTCGCGTTCGCGATCGAGTCCCCCTGGACGCCGTATCCGTTCACCGTGAACTGGTAGGCACGCTGCTGGTCGAGAAAGGTGTCGAACAGCACCGAGATCCGGTCGTCGCCGCGGATCTCATCTCGGTCCGCGCGGAAGACGCGCATCATCCCAGGATCGCTGTAGTGCGCATAGAACGCGAAGTACAGGTTGTCGTCGTCATAGGCCATCCACACCTCGGTGTCCTCCGTACCCGGTGCGCCTTCGATTGGCGCCATCTGGACGAACTCCGTGACGTGCGTCGCGGTCTCCCACACCGCGTCGTCGAGACGTCCGTCGATGCGAGGCGTCTGGGTGGTCCGACCGATGACGGTGGTCGGACGCGCGCCGATGGGCGACGCGGCGAACCCGCTCGCGCCACGTTGCCCGGCGCCAGCACTCGGGCCGGTCGGTCTCGACGGCGGCGGGTCTTCCAGGGTCAGCGCGCCGGTCACATCGGCCGCGGACACCGCATCGCCGTTCTCCAGTTCGCCCGGGCCGCGTTCGGCCACCGCTCGGGGTTCCCCGGACGGACGCGCTCGCGCCGCCGAGGCCGTTGGTCCGGCCGCGCCAACGCCGGCGATCGTCGCGAACTCCGCGGTGAGCGCCTCGACGATCCGATCCTGCGCTGCGAAGAGATCGGTCACCGTACCATCGAGCTTCACGCTGTGGTGAACGGCGCCGGTCCCGACGCCGACGAGACGGGCCGTGATGCGTAGTCGGTCTCCGAGGCGCTGAAACGTCCCGTCGACGAGCCAGGTCGCGCCGAGCGCGCGGAGCGTCTCGAGGCTGTCCGGCTCACGGGACGACCCGTTCCCCGCACCGGGGTTGGTCGCCCGCAGTTCCGGGACGATCGGGAGCTGAAGCACGACAAAGCCGATGTTCTGCAGGTCGGTCGACACGGTCTCGACGATGCCCGCGCCGATCCACGCGTCGTCCGCGTGCTGACTGAGGTTGCGGAACGGTGCGACCACGATGGTCTGCCCGGCGGTACCGGCCGGTGGTTCGTGGACTTGGGTGCTCGGTCGAACTGTCGCCACGAGACACGCGATGAGGACAGGCGGCCACACCATCGTTGGAGGCCCTCGGTGCGCTGGAACCCTGGACATAATTGAATGGTGTCGGTTGCGAGCCGCGTTCTCGCGGGCGGACGTTGAAACCAGGACGGCTGCGTAAGCTTATGCGGTGTCGATCTGACGCCGCAATCCGTGAGGTTGACAACGTGGATATTCGCTTTATGTCCCCCCCCCCCGGGGAAGATTGACGCATGAAGAACGGATTGCTCGCACGTCGGTACGAGCTTGTTCTCCGATCGGGACGCGTCCGTGGCCGTGGCACGCGCGGCGACCCAGCCGGTCGTCACATCGGCGACCCGCAGCGCGTCACCGACGTCGACCGTGGGGCCGCCACACGCGCTGACCGCCACCGCGAGGCCCGCGAGCGCGCCTGCGAGCCGTGACGCACGACCGAGCCGCATGCGTCCTCCTCTCCCGGACTCCATGCCAGCGTAGACACCGGCGGACGCTGATCGGACTGTCTATCTCAGTAACGTGCGGTCCGGCTTGAATCGAACAGCTTCGGGTAGGATAGGCCATGCTGCGATGGTCGTCGGCGTTTGCCGTCACCTGCGCCATGGTGGCACTGGCGCCCGTCGCACCGAACGCCGGCGTCACCCGACAGGAGACCTTCGAGCCCCTCGTCACCACGGTGGGGTCGCGAGCGTACGACGCCGGGTACGATCTCTGGTTTTACGTCGGCGTGGTCTTCGAGTCGCGGGTAGAGGCAACCGACGACGGGTTCGAATACCACTACCGCATCACGAACAAGAGCGACGCCCAGGTCCGCGTCGAATGGCGCGCCGTCGAGGAGAGCGCCTTCGGCGACGCGGTCGACAACATCGAGGAGCTTCGCGTCGGCCTCCTCGACCCCGGGGCGGAGTCTGATTGGCTCGTGCTCGAGAGCCCTGCCGCACCGACCGTGAGCGAGCGCCCCGCCCGCATGTTCGGCAGCGCGCCATCCGGCAACGAATCGGTCCCCGTCAGCGGTCGGGCCCCCGCCTACGTACCGCAGTAGACACTCACGCGCGGCCGCTACGGCTTTATGCCTTCGGCGTCGAGCACCTGACGCGCCAGACGGAAGGCCTCGACACCCGCCGGAATGCCGCAGTAGACGGCGACCTGCAGCAGCGTGTCCCTGATCTCGTCGAGGCTGCATCCGTTGCGGAGGGCGCCGCGCAGATGCAACTTGAACTCCTCTGCGCGGTTGAGCGCGGCCATCATCGACAGGTTGTTCAAGCTGCGCTGCTTGTCGGTGAGTGTCGTGCGAGCCCACACGGTCCCCCAGCAGTACTCGGTCACGAGCTCCTGGAACTCCGCGTTGAACGCGTCGGCGCCGGCAAGGGCGCGGTCCACGTAGTCGTCGCCGAGGACCTTGCGCCGGGCGCTGAGCCCGGTGTCGTATCGCTGGGTCGTCATGGTCCGTCACTCCGCATGAACGCTGATAACGCCGATACCGATATCCGCTACCGGCAGGTGAAGTTGTCGGCGACCCAGTTGGCGGGGTCGTTGTCGCCGCCGGCCGGGCCACGATAGACCGCCCGCTCGGGATAGGGGCACAGGGGGCGCTGATTGTCGATCGCGTCGCCGGAACGATGCGTGGCGACGAGCGTCGCGGGCGCCGCACCGTTCTCGACCCAGTCGACCAGCGGACGCAGACGGTCCCACGTATCCGGCCCCGGCCCGCCGCGGCAGTGCGCCATGCCGGGCGCCATGAACAGCCGCGCGCGTTCTCGCGCCGCGTCGATATCGCCGTCGAACGTGGCGTCGACGAACGCCTCGTAGTAATCCACCGTCGGCTGGGGCACGACCAGCGCATCGGCCCACCCGTGATAGAGGATCATCCGGCCATCGTGATGCCGCAGGAATCGCGTCATGTCCGGGTCGGTAGCATCGGTAATCGCCTTCATGACGTCGCCCTTGCCGGCCGTGACGTCGTCGATGTCGAACTGCCACCAGGCCCATTCCGGTGGCGTCGCCGTCGCGTCTGGTGTGGCGGACACGTCGACGAGATCCGCTGGCGCGACGCCCGGGTCGGTCTCGTAGAACAGGTAATTGAGGTGGTCGCCGCCGAGCCTGACCGCCGCGGGAAAGAACGCGTTGGCCGGGGTGGGGACGAAGAGGCGCGCCCACTGCGGCTCAGAGCCCAACGGCTTGCCGGTGTAGATCCGCGAGCCGGCGCTGTCGCGCGGGCCCGCGTGGAAATCCATGACCGTCCGCAGCTGCGCGTTGGTGAAGCACTGGTCGGCGTCGACGTCACCCTCGCACATCAGGCCGGCGAGGTCGCGGGGGGCGTCGAAGTCACAGCTCGGCGGATGGTCGATGACACCGTCGGTGATGCCGTCCTGTGCGTCGCACCGCCTCAGCACGGCGTCGGCCAGCAGCGTCACCTTGTGTGTAGAGTCGAGTCGACCGTCACCGTCGGTATCGAACCCGAGCGCACCCGCGAGGTTGTCGCGGAGCATGCGTTGCAGCAACCAGACCCGTGCGGCGTTCATCTCCTGGTAGTGGCTCGCCGGGGCGCCGGCCACGATGCCGTCGAAGTCGGTTGGATAGCGCTGCGCCTCCATGAGACCCTGGCGACCACCGGTCGAGCACCCCTCGAAGTACGAATACTCCGGTGGCGATCCGTAGTAGTTCCGCACGAGCGTCTTCCCTGCCATCACGGTCAGGTGCACGGCGCGATACCCGAAATCGACCTCGGCCTGCCGGTTGTCATACGCAAACGACGACCCCGGCTCGGCACCGCTGTCGTGCCCCGTGTTGCTGTTGGCGACCGCATAGCCCTCGCGCACCCTGTGGTCGGCGAAATCAAGGTCGCCGTCCTTGCCACCATCGCCCCACTGGAGAAACCGGCCGTTCCAGTTGCGCGGCAGCGGGAGCTGGACGTGAAACTGAATCGCCGGCGGCAGGATGCCCTTGACGTAGCAATAGCGCCCGCCGTCTGCTCCATCGGCCAGCTCCGCCGCGGTGATCGTGAGGTTCCGGATGTTCCGCAGCGCCTCACAGCCGATCCGGTCAGAAGCGTTCGTCTGAGCCGCGGGCTCGGACCCGCCACCCCACGCGAACGCCGCGGCCAGCACGACGACGAATGGCATCCGCCGCATCAACGCCTCCTTGCTACGGCGCAGTATGACATCACGGCCGCGGACGGCCGGACGGCCAAGGCGCGCGCCGCGCGCCTCGCGGCCGCGGAGTGGGGCCCTCGGGGTCCCCGCGGAGCGGCCGCGGCGGGGTTCGGGGCCGCAGGCCCCGTCTAAATTAGAGGTCCATGACCGCGTCGATGTCCGGGTCGAGGACCGGCGGCCGTGACGCCAGCGAGATCCCGAAGAAGAGAGTCAGCGAGACGAGGAGCGCAACGGCGCCGCCGTCCATCCCATACGGCACGGCGATGTCGAAGATCTCGATGCCGAAGTTGACAGCCAGGCTCGTCACGATGGCGACGTTGGCCGCCGTCGCGGTGGCCCGCTTCCAGTTGAAGCCGATCGTGACGGTCGGCACCAAGGCGGCCGCAAAGGTCCCCCAGCCGAATGCGCCGAGCAGCGCCACGAGATCCTGACGGGAGTAGAACACGAAGAGCGCCGAGCCGACCGCGATGACCGCCGTCGCCACGCGTGCCCACAGCAGTTCGTGCGAGAGCGACCGCCCGCGTATCGCCCGCGGGATGTCGTGCACCACCGCCGCCGCGCCCAGGTTCAAAAAGCTGTCCGCGGTCGACATGATGGCCGCGAAGAGCGCCGCGAAGACAACACCAGCGAGCAGCGGGCTCGTATACGCCTGCAGGAACTGCGGCGCGGCGTCGTCTGGGTTCGCCAGCTCCGGATGCACCCCCTGGAGCACGAGCGCGCGGATGGCGAGCCCGATGCTCACCCAGAGGAGGGAACACAACAGATAGCCGACCGCGCTGACGGGGAGGATGTGCCGCGCGTCCTCGACCCGCTTGTTCATCATCAGCTTGGTGATGACGTGCGGCTGGCCAGAGCCACCGATCGCGAAGAGGAAAAACCATGACAGCGCGCCCATCATCCCGAGCGTCCCCCACGGCGACATCGCGTCGGGGTCGTCCGCCATGATGGTGGTCGCGATGCCGGCGAGACCGCCGTCGACCGCGTTCAGCGCCGCGATGAAGACGAGGACGGCCGCCACGATCATGATGGCGCCCTGGACGAGGTCCGTATACACGGATGCCAGGATGCCGCCTGTGACGCAGTAGAACACCAGAACCGCGCAGGCGATGGCCATGCACGCGACGATCGAGATCTCGGGGAGAAACGTGACGCTCGCGAGAATGTCGTGAAGCACCGTGGCCATGGCAAGAATCTGCGTCCCGAGATAGCCGAGGACACCGAGCAGGATCGCCACCGCCGTCAGCAACCGGCTCAGCTCGCTGCGATACCGCGCCGCCACGGCATCGGGCAGGGAGATGGTGTCGCGGAGCTCGGCCATCATGCGCAGGCGCTTGCCGAGCAGATAGAACGTGACGCAAAAGCCGAGCGCGCTGGTCAGCGTCATCCAGGACGAGCTCATCCCCATCCGGTAGACGAGACCCGGACCGCCGACGAATCCGAACCCGCTCATCGTGCTCGAAAAGACCGCCAGCCCTGTCACGAAGATGCCGAGGTCGCGGCCGGCCATGAAGAAGTCGCGTGTCGACGTCGTGCGGCGCAGCGCCCAGAGACCGACCCCGATACAGACGGCGAGGTAGCCGACGACGCACACCAGGACGATCAGCCCGCGCTGGTCATTCATGTCTGGACGGGGGCTGCGCCGCCGAACCCGTCGCGGCGTCCGCCGGCGCGCGGCGCGATGGTCGCGAAGCCAGCAGCGCGCGAAAGCGCACCATGGTGTCGGCGTCGACGAAGGACCGCCGGTACGCGAGCACGAAGACGAGGACGAAGAAGAACTCGAACGGCCAGAACACGTAGAGATACCAGGCCGTCGGTGCAGGCAAGCCGAGCACCAGCCCGGGCGAATCCGCCGCCATGAATCGGCCATACGAGGCGACCATCAGGGTGACGATGCCGCCGAACACGAGGCCGCCAGCCGCCAGCGCGACGCCGATGCGCCCGACGACTCCGCGGCGCCGGGCGCCGAGCGCGAGACATGCCACGAGAAACGCGGTCTGGAGCGCTGCGAACGACCAGGCGACCCAGAGGATGGGGCCGTGCCGCGGCGCAGGAGGGCCACCGGCATCCATAGACGGGAACTGCGGATGTGGGAAGCCGGCGCGCGGGTAGCTCACGCCGTCCTCCGTGACGACGGTCGCGTCGTGGCCGATGACGAACGCGGCGCCCACGGCGAGACACATCGCCAGCAGCAAACCGAACAGCAGCCACTCGAGCTTCATGTCAAATTAGATGGGGCTTCGCCCCAAGCCCCCGCGGGCGCTGCGCGGGGACCCCGAGAGCCCCACTCCGCGCCCGCGAGGCGCGCCGTGCGCGCCTTGGCCGGCCGTGGCGAACCGGCCTCCCGAGACGGGGCTTCGCCCCAACCCCCCGTGACCACTCGTCCGCATTCCGAGGGGGAAGCCGACCACTACCTCGGCGGGGTGACGCCGGCGCCGCCGAAGAACTTCCCGTCGACGCACTGGTCGGATCGGCAATTGTCTTGAAACGGCGACCCGAGCGACACGAGGAGGTCGACGGTTGCGGGGCTAGGAATGAAAAACCGCGACGGGCCGAACGCCATGTCGGCGGGCGAGTTTCCGTCCCTGTTAACCGCGTCGACATTGGCGCCGAGTTCCACGAGATACCGCACCATCTCGAGGTCGCCTCGTCCGGCCGCGCCGTGGAGCGCGGTGAATCCCCTCGCATCGACGGCGTTCACGTCACCGCCGAGCTCCACGCTATATCGGACCGCATCCATCAAGGCCCCCGGCGCGTTCTGCGTGAAGTTGCCGACCCATCCGATGCCGGCGGCGACCATCAGCGGGGTCGTGCCACCGGTGGTGGGGCGGGTGGCATCGGCGCCGGCGGCGACCAGGAGACGCATCGCGTCGACGTCACTCGACTGCGCGGCACGCCAGAACGGCGTCGCCCCGGTTGGGTCGACCCAGCTTCGATCGTGCGACGTCGGGCTGAACCAGAGCTTGCGCCGAACCGGGGCGTTTGGATCGGCGCCGCGGTCGACCAAGGCGCGCAACAATTCGAGCGAGGTGACGACCTCCTGATCGGTCAACGGGTTGGGTGCCCATGACACGGGGGCGTGTCGCATGTTGACGGTGGCGTAGAGCGGGGTCAGCCCGTCGATGTTCGCCGCATTCGGGTTGGCTCCCTGGTCGAGCAGATACCGTGCCACCGTGTACTGTCCGTTGGCGATCGCAATCACCATCGGCGCCGTCCCGTCCCCGCCGCTCGCCTGGTCGACGTCGGCTCCGCCCTCGACCAGGGCCCTGACCGCCTCGAGATTGCCGTCGCGCGCCGCGTAAAGCAGAGCCGTCATCCCACCCATGATGGAGTTCCCGCCCGGCACGCGCCGCCGCCGCTGGGGAATCGGATTGCCGTATTCGTCGAGCCTCGGCTCGATCATCGACACGATGAACGACATCAAGCCGATGTGCGCGCCGCGGCTCACGAGCGCCCGGATCGCCTCCGGCCGGTTCTCCCACGCGGCGAACATCAGCGCTGTCTGGCCGTTGGCCGTCTCTCGCGAATTCACGAACGCACCGTGGTCGACCAGGCTGATGACCGCGCCGGCGCTGCCCGACATCGCCGCGGCCATGAGCGGCGTCTGCCCCGTCGCCGTCACCCCGTTCACGTCGGCGCCGGCCGCGACGAGCGCATCGATCATCGCGGCGTTGCCGTTCGTCGCGGCCATGGCGAGTGGGGTGATGGCCCCCACGCGCGTGGTTGCCGAGACGTCGGCGCCGGCGGCGAGCACGGCGGCACCCATGTCGAGGTCGTCCCGGAAGGCAGCCCAATGCAGCGCGGTCATGCCGTCGCCCTGCGCAGCGTTGACCTCCGCGTCTTCGGCGAGCAGCGACCGCACGCGGTCGAGATCGCCGTTCATGGCGGCGTCAGCCACGGGGGCCTCGGCGGCCTGGGTCGGCAACGCCATCACGAGCGCCGAGACGACGACCAGGCACGCGACACCGATTCGTCCTCTCGCCGCCATCTTGCGTTCCCCTGGGGCCATGAGCCGACTAGCGTTAGATCCCCAGCTCGCCGGTGCTGTCACCGATGCGGTCGATATCGACGCCGAGCCGGTGGAGCACGGTCAGCAGCGCGTTCGCCATCGGCGTGCCGTCGGGGCACAGCACGTGGCTGTTGCCCTTCAGCCGGCCGTTGGCGTGGCCGGCCAGGAACAGCGGGACCCGAAGGTGATTGTGGACACTGCCATTGCCCATCGGGCTGCCATAGAGGACGACCGAGTGGTCGAGCAACGTGCCGTCGCCGTCCGGCGTCTCACGTAGCCGGTCGATGAAATACGCCACCTGGTCGACATGAAACTCGTTGAGCCTCGCGAACTCAGCCATCTTCTCCGGCTGATTGCCGTGGTGTGAGAGCGAGTGGAACGGCGTGTCGATGCCGGCCTCGGCGTAGACCCTGGAGCTGACGTCTCGACCCATCTTGAACGTCGACACCCGGGTGATGTCGGTCATGAACGCGAGCACCTGCAGGTCGAACATGAGCCTGACGTGCTCGGTCCACCGATCCGGCACGCCGATCGGCGCGGCGGGCAGGTCGCGTGCGACGGCGCCGGCGTTCTGCTGCTCGACCCGCTGAATCCGTCGCTCGATTTCGCGGACGTCGTCGAGATAGTCGCTCAGCCGGGCGCGGTCACTCGCCCCGAGCCCCAGATGCAGGCGGTCGATCTTGTCGACGATCGCATCGAGGATGCTGGCGTTGGCCAGACGGCGTTGTCGTCGCTGCTCGGGCGTCGCGCCGTCGCCGAACAGTCGTTCGAAGGCGACACCGGGATCGCGCTCCATCGGGAGCGGCGTCGTCGGGGACGACCACGAGATGGTGTTCGCGTATACGCAGCTATACCCGTAGCCGCACGCCCCCGTCAGCGCGCCGACATCCTCGATGCACAGCTGGATCGACGGCAACGGCGTATCCTGCCCGAACGCCTGCGCGTAGATCTGATCCATTGACGTCGCGTTGTAGATGTCCGCGCCTTCGGTCATCCTCGCGTGGGCGGAGGTCAGAAACGATGCGGACGACCGGGTGTGGTCCGCTCCGGCCTCTGCTTCGGTCTGCGCGGTCGCCGGCGCGATATCGGTGTGGCTGATGACGGTCAGCGCGTCCCGGTGCGGCGCAAGCGACCGGAGAATCGGCGTGACCTCGAAGTCACGACCGACCGTCCGGGGCGACCAGTAGTGCAGCCGCGAACCCTCGCCCGTGCTCCCGGCGCATCCGTGGACCATCTCGAGCGCCGCGAATCGGGTGCGCGGTGCCGCCGCCGTTCGCCGTGTCGCGGCCATCGCCGGCGCCATCGCGTCGAGAAACGGCAGCGCGAGCGATACGCCCATCCCGCGTAGCACCGTCCGTCTGGAGAGGTGGTTCTTCGTGACGTAGGACATTCGGTGAGGTCTCCCCTACTGCGCCGCGTCCGTCGCCTCGGCGCGCCGCGTCGCGAACGGCGCGCTCCGAACGATGCCCATCACGAACGCCGAGAATCGATTGTCGTCCGCCGACGCCGCCTGGGCAA
Organism: Vicinamibacterales bacterium; assembly: GCA_965197395.1. GTDB lineage: Bacteria > Acidobacteriota > Vicinamibacteria > Vicinamibacterales > UBA8438 > CAZYFH01. The sequence goes on from CBDANB010000001.1 coordinate 15,221, forward strand.
CCCCGCGCACGGCGGGCATGTCGGACGGGCGCAGCACCCGTCCAAGTGCGTACATGAGCAAGTTGCGCGTGAAGTTCCTCACGAACAGCGTCTCCGAGCGGACCAGGTACTCCCGAATGCTAGCGGGACCGTGCACACCGGTCCCGTCGAACAGCGCTTCCGACGGATCGATGTCCGCGCCGCTGTCTTTGATGCGCCATGCCCCCACCGCGTCGAAATTCTCGAGGGAGAAGCCGACCGGGTCCATGATCCGGTGACACGCCGCGCACGCGGGGCTCTCGCGGTGGGTCGCCAGCCGCGCTCGCATCGAGAGGTGCAGCCCACCTCGCTCGTTTTCCTCGAGCGGCGGCACGTTGGCCGGCGGTCTCGGCGGCGGCGCCCCGAGCAGCACGTCCATGATCCACGACCCTCGGATCACCGGCGACGTCCGGTTGGCGAGCGACGTCAGCGTGAGGATGCTGCCATGGCCGAGGAGCCCCCGTCGCTCATCGGCCACCGCGACGCGGCGAAAGCGGTTGCCGACGACGTCTGGGATTCCGTAGTGCGTGGCCAGGCGCTCGTCGACAAACGTGTAATCGGCCGTCAGCAGCTCGGTGACGGCGCGGTCGTTTCGGACGATGCCGTCGAACAGCAGCTCGGTCTCCCGGCGCATCGACTGGATCAAGTTGAGGTCCCAATCGGGAAACAGATAGACGTCCGGCTGGATGTCGTCGAGGTTCTGCAGGTGCAGCCAGTGCGACGCAAAGTTGGTGGCCAGCGTTTCAGACCGCGGGTCGGCGAGCATCCGGCGCACCTGTCGCGCGAGCTCGGGTGGCTCCGACAGCCGGCCGTCGATCGCCACGTCGAGCAGCACGTCGTCCGGGATGCTGCTCCAGAGGAAGAACGACAGCCGGGACGCGAGCTCGAGGTCGCTGATCGGGTGGTTCGTCCCCGCCATGACGCTGGATGGTGTGCGTTCGAAACGAAACAGGAACTCGGGGTCCGCGAGAATGGACTGCAGCCCGAGACGAATGCCGGCGTCGAACGTCCCGCCCTGCGCGTGGCCCGCGTCATAGAACGATTCGAGGAGCGCGAGGTCGTCGTCACCGACCGGCCGGCGATACGCGCGGCGGGCCAGGCCGCCGAGGATCTCGCGTGCACAGGCGCGCGCCGAGTCGCGCTCGGCGGGACGGCAGATGAAAATCCGTTGTCGGCTCGGCGTGTCGCTCACCCCGGTGACGTCGTGCGGGCCGTCGATACCCAGGTTCCGTAGATGCGGCAACCCCGTCAGTCCCGGGAAATGGCCGGTCGACAGGTCGGCGAGGGCCTGCTCGAACGGCATCACGAAGTCCTGCACCGGCCCGGCCGCGCGCTGGACGAATGCCGCCGAAATCATCTGCGGACCCGCCTTGATCGGGATCGGCGGCGTGCGCAAGACGTCGGTCGTTCGCATCTTGCGGTCGATGTCGAGCAGCGCGATGCGCGCGCCGTTGACCGCGATCTCGATCTGCTCGCCCGCGGCCGGCATGTTGTCACCGAACAGGGCGCCGATGCTCGCAAAATAGAACGAGAGCCGGAAGACGTAGTCACCGTCGGCCGGAAACGTATGCCGAACGGCGAGGCCGCCGCGGGTCCCGAACGGCGCGCCAGGGACGTGCCGCATCTGCGAGAACGCCGGCGGGACGACGTAGGTCTCGACCACCGGCGCGGCGTCCGGGTCGCCGACGGCCAACCGGGTGATCTTCCCGGCGGCGACGAGATAGCTCTCCAACAACGTCGGCGAGATCGTCAGGACGTCCGACATGTTGTCGAACCCCTGGCTCATGTCGTCAGGCGGGAGCAACGATGAGGGGTCGACCTCGAGGTCCAGCAGGTCGCGCACGGCGTTCGCGTACTCGGTGCGGTTGAGCCGGTGCAGGATGGGCCGGCCCGGATTCGGATGGGCCGCGGCCACACGGTCGATCCCGGCTTCGAGCTCCGACACGAACGTGGCACTGGTGCCGGCGGGGGGTCTGGGCCGTCCCTCGGGTGGCATCATGCCCGACCGCAGCTTGAGAATCACCTTCTCGAAGATCTCGACGTCGTGGGCCGGGTTGGCGGGGTCGACCCCCTCGAGGGACAGCCCACCGGTCCGCAGCGAGTCGCTGTGGCACGTGACGCAGTACCGGTCGAGGAGCGCCCGATCGGGACCCGGAGTCTGCGCGGCGGTGTCCGCTGGCGCCACAAGGGCCGCCGCGACGAACGCTAGCAGCCCGTAGTGAGGTACATCCCTCGCCATGTGGCTAGTATTCTAGCGTTTCGCGCGTCCACGCCGTCATGATGGGGCGGCGGCGAACCGCCGCGCGCCGACCGAATGAGAATCGTGTCGACCGTGCTGTTCACGTGTCTGGGAGCCTGTGGGATCGGGGTCGCCACGCTACTGGTGCCGGTCGTGCGGGCGCAGCCCTACCCGCCGGATCTCGCGCTCGACCACCCCGCCATCCGCTATTGGGAGCGCGCGCCCGACAACGCCGTCTCCCGCCTCGATGCCGGCCTGATCGACGGCACCTCGACGCTGGCGTTCGCCGACGGCGGGCTCGGCTACCTCCCGAGCCTCCTCGCCCGGCTCGACGTCGACATCGACTCGCAGGTGATGGTCTTCTCGAAGACCAGTTTGCAGTCAGACATCATCTCCCCACGCCAACCACGCGCCATCTACTTCAACGACGATATCGCGCTGGGGTTCGTGCCGGACGCCGACCTGATCGAGGTCGCGGCCGTCGACGCCGGTGTCGGCGTCGCCTTCTACGGCCTGCCCACCCAGCGGTCTGACGGCACGCGGTTCTTGCGGTCGACCTGTCTGCGGTGTCACCACGGTCCCGCCACGCTGGGCGTGCCGGGTCTCTACGTCGGGTCGGTCTATCCGAACCCGTCCGGCCGCGCGAACATCCATCTCGGCACGGTCGTCACCGACCACCGCACGGCATTCGACGAGCGGTGGGGCGGGTGGTATGTCACCGGCACCCATGGCGCGCTGCGGCATCGCGGGAATGCCGTCGCCCGCGACCCGTCGGCGCCGGACCGGCTGGTCACCGAGGGCACGCACAACGTCACGAGTCTGGCGGGCACGCTCGACACGTCCCGCTATCTCTCGCCGGTCAGCGACATCGTCGCGCTCATGACACTCGAGCACCAGACCCAGATGGTCAACCTGATGACGCGGCTCACCTGGCAGGCGCGCATCTCGTCCGCCGAGGGCAGTGGCGACATCGTGGACGGCGCCGTCGGCGCGCTCGTCGAGGACCTGCTTGCCTACATGCTGTTCGTCGATGAAGCGCCGCTACCGGATCCCGTCACGGGCGTGTCGACGTTTACCGCGACGTTCCCCGAGCGGGGACCGCATGATGGACTCGGCCGGTCGCTACGCGATTTCGACCTGCGCACACGGCTGTTTCGCAATCCGCTCAGCTATATGATCTACAGTCGAGCCTTCGACAGCCTCCCGGACCACGTCCGCGCGCGTCTGTACGAACGGTTGCACGCCGTGCTGACGGGCACCGAGCGCAGCGAAGCGTTTGCGCACCTCTCAACGGACGATCGGCGGGCGATCCTCGAGATCGTACGGGAGACAAAGCCGGACCTGCCGGAGTATTGGCGCTCACGGTGAGGAATCTCGCCCTTGGGCATCAGCAACGGCGGGGCATAATACGAGCATGCAGTTGATCTTCGAGCAGGTCCGCGTCGGCGGCGATCGGAACTTCGGCTACTTGCTCGGCGACCGCGACGCACGGCAGGGCGTGTTCATCGACCCGTCGTACTCACCCGACGTGCTCGTCGACCGCGCACGACAGCAACGGCTCACGGTGACTCACATCGTCAACACGCATGGGCATCCAGACCATACCGAGGGCAATGCGAAGGCCGCCGAGCTCACCGGCGCGGAAGTGGCCGCCCACGCGGATGCGCCGACCCCACCGGACCTCGCGCTGGCGGACGGCGACGACCTCCACGTCGGTGCGCTTCGCCTCGCCTGTCACCACGTGCCCGGACACGCGAAGGACCACCTCGTCCTGTATGAGCCCTCCAATCGCTTGCTGATCACCGGCGACCTCGTGTTCGTCGGCAAGGTCGGAGGCACGAAGACCGACGAGGACGCCCGGACCGAATGGGACAGCCTCCAACGCATCCTCACGGCGTTTCCCGACGACGCCACCATCTGGCCTGGCCACGATTACGGCGTGCGGCCGAGCTCGACGCTCGGGCTCGAGAAGCACACCAACCCGTTCCTACGCTGCGCCGACCTGGCCGCGTTTCTCGACCTGAAGCGCGACTGGCCGGATTTCAAGAAGACGCACGGCCTGAGGTAGCCGAGCCGGTTGCCACGGTCGAGAGTGGAGAGCGGAACTACTGGATGACGCCGGGCTTGAGTCGGTAGGCTCGGGTCGCGGGATCCTGCTCGCGATAGACCGCATGGCACGCCTCGCAGGCCGCGCCGACCTGCCGGGCGGCGGCGGTGGCCGCCGCGGAGTCGACCGACTCGGCGGAGAGCGCGTCGTCGAGCGCGTCCATCTTCTCCAGGGCCGCGCGGAGGAACGCGACCGCATCGTCCTTGCCGTGGTCGCGCCAGAGCGTGACGGTCGTGGCCAACTGCTGGCGGGCGAGCACGAGCCGGGACTTCGCCGCTTCGAAGTCGTTGTCCGCCAGCGACGCGGTGACGCCGGCAAAGTTCGGACCGAGCGTCTTCATCGTGTTGACGAAGTGGTCCAGCGTGTAGACCGGATACAGCTTTTGCGCCGTCACGAACACGACGGCGACGAGCGTCGCCACCGTGACCATCGCGAGTCGCGCCGCCACACCCGGGCGACTAGACCATCGTGAGTCGGTCGAGCTTGCCAGTGCTGTCGCCGAGCGATGCAACAGGAACTCCCAGCTTCTCCAGGATCGTGACGTGCAGGTTCGCCAGCGGCGTGTCTTGCGGATACCGGATGTATCGGCCACCCTTGATCCCCGCCGCCTTGCCACCCACCAGCGCGATCGGCAGGTCGTCGTGGAAGTGGGTGTTGCTGTCGCTGATCCCGGTGCCATAGAGAAACAGCGTCGAGTCGAGCATCGTGCCGTCGCCTTCCGGCAATCCCGCCAGCTTCTCGACGAGATACGCAAAGTGCCGGAAGTGATACTCGTTGATCTTGTGCAGCCGCTCGAGCTTGGCCGCCTCGTCCTGGTGATGCGAGAGCGGGTGATGCGAGTCGGACACGCCGATCTCGGGATACGCGCGTCCGCTCACCTCGCGGGCCAGCATGAATGTACTGATGCGCGTCAGGTCGGTCTGATACGCGAGCGCCAGCAGGTCCATCATCAGCTTGGCGTGCTCGGCGTAATCGCTCGGGACCCCCACGGGCTGATCGACGACGGGGAGCTCACGGGAGCTCTGCTGCTCCGCCATGGAGATCCGACGCTCGACGTCGCGCATCGCGTCGAGATACTCGTCCAGCTTGACCTTGTCGCCCGGGCCGATGACCTTCTCGAGCCCTTTCAGCTCTCCGCCGACGGCATCCAGAATGCTCCGGTCTCGCCGCATGCGGGCCAGCCGGGCTTCCGGGTCGGTGCTGCCGCTCGTGCCGAAGAGCCGCTCGAACACCGCGCGCGGGTCGTTCTCGATCGGCAGCGGTGTCGTGGGCGTGCGCCACGCGATGGTGTTGGTATATGCACAACTCGCGCCGCCGTCGCAGTTGCCCACCATCGAGTTCGACTCGATGCCGAGCTCGAGCGACGCGAGCTGGGTTTCCTTCGAGAGCTCCCGGGCGGCGATCTGGTCCATCGACACCGCGTTGTAGACGTCGGCGCCATTGGTGATCTTGAACGGCACGCTCGTCAGAAAGGTCCCTGCCGAGCGGGCATGGTCGCCGCCCCCCTTGACCAGGTTGGCCGACTCGTCATCGAGCCCCCCGCACAGCAGGACCCGGTCTTTGAACTTGTTGAGCGACCGCAGCGTCGGCGGCAGCTCACTCAGCGGGCCTTCGGTCTTGGGGAACCAGTAGGGCATCGACATCCCGTTCGGGACGTAGAACACCCCGAATCGACGCACCGGCGCGGCCGCGGTCTGGGCAAGCGCGGTCATCGCCGGGACCATACCGTCGAGCAACGGCAGCGCGATCGTGGCGCCGAGCCCACGTAACACCGTCCGGCGCGGCAGATGCGTCTTCGTAATGAATGACATCGTCTGTTCTCCAACTCTCAATCGAACTACTGCTGCGCGGCGACCAGGTCGTCTCCGCCCGGTGCCCGGCGCAATTGGAACGGATCGCTCGCGACAACCGCCACCACGAGCGATGACCAGCGATTGTCGTCACGGGCAATCTCACCAACGATTTGGCGAATCGTCGGCGCGTCGTAATAGTCGACGCCGCGGCCCAGCGCGTAGGTGAGCAATTTCTCGGTCACCGTACGGATGAACTCGTCGGTCCCCTCGGTCAGCAGTGCTTCTCGAAACGCGCGCGGGCTGTCGATCGTCTTGCCCGACAGGTCGATGATCGAGTTGATCTCAGCGCCGCCGTCCATCTCGCGCCACCGCCCGATGGCGTCGAAATGCTCCATGGCGAACCCCAGCGGGTCCATACGGCGGTGGCAGCTCGCGCACACGGGGCTGGCCCGGTGCTGCTCCATCCGCTCGCGGAGCGAGGTCGGGTTCGCCCGATCGTTCTCCTCCAGCGGCGGCACGTTGGGCGGGGGCGGCGGCGGTGGTGCGCCAAGCAGATTCTCGAGCACCCATTTGCCGCGCAACACCACCGACGTCCGGTTCGCATACGACGTCACGGTCAGCAGGCTGGCGTGTCCGAGCAGCCCGTGGCGCCGATCGTCGTTCCACGTGACGCGGCGAAACCGGCTGCCGTAGACGTCGTCGACCCCGTAGTGCCGGGCCAGCTGCTCGTTCAGAAACGTGTAGTCGGCCAGCAGCAGCTCTGCGATCGGACGATCCTCGCGAAGCTGGCTTTCGAAGAACAACTCGGTCTCGCGCACCATCGCCTTGCGCAGCGAGTCGTTGAACCCGGCGAACAGCGCGCCGTCGGGGTCCTGGGAGTCGATGTTCCGCATCTGGAGCCACTGGCCGACGAAATCGCCCATGAAGCGCGCGGACTTCCGGTCGGCGAGCATCCGGCGGACTTGTGCCGCCAAGACGTCCGGCTCGCCGAGTCGCTCGTCGGCGGCGAGGTCGAGGAGCTCGTCGTCGGGAATGCTCTTCCAGAGGAAGAACGACAGCCGCGAGGCCAGCTCCAGATCGCTCAACCGGTAGATGCTCCCTGCCTGCGTATCGATCGGGTGCTGCTCGACCCGCATCAGGAACTTCGGCATCGCGAGCAGCGCCTCGAGTGCGCGCTCGATCCCGGACTCGAAATCGCCATCGGCCCGACCCTCGCGATAGACCGTCAGCAGCGGCTCGACGTCGGCGACGGTCACCGGTCGGCGGTAGGCGCGTCGGGCCAGCGAGCGGATAATCTCGCGCGCGCAGGACTCCTCGGCCTCCACGCCGCTGCCGCTCGGCCGGCAGGTGAAGATGCGTCGACGACTGGGCGTGTCGTCCGGCACGGACCCATCGAACGGCCCGGAGATGTACACCATGTCGATCCCGGGAACGTCGCTCGCCGCGGCCGGCGACGGCGCGGAATCGGTGAACGCGACCGAGACGAGGCGCGTGCCCGCTTCGATCGGCACCCGGATCTCCAGCGCGTGGTCGGCGACCATCCGATACTCGTGGAGTCGCTGGCCTTCGACGTCCTCCTCCGGCACGGCAATCAACTGTCCGGGGTCGGGTCCCGGGAACTGTCCACCGATCAGAAACCGCTCCACCAGCGCGTGATCGACCCGCACCTCGATCTGATGCTCGTCCTCGGCGATACCGTCGATCGTCTCGATCGTTTCGTTGCGCTTCAGACGAATCGCGAACACATAGTCGCCGTCGAGCGGAAAGTTGTGCCGCACGGCCAGTCCGCCATGCGTCGCGAACGGCAGGTCCTCGCCAGCGCGGACGTCGCGGCGCTCGTAGCCGACCTTGTAGAACTGCATGATCGGTCGGTTGTCGGGGCTACCGATCGCCGCGCGGCTGATCTTCGTGGCGGCAGTAATATAGCGCGCCATCAGTGACGGGGTAACCGACAAGACGTCGGCGTTGTTGTCGAAGCCGAACCCAGCCATGTCACCCGGCAGGAGCGCCTGGCCATCGACCTCGAGCGCCAGCAGGTCGTAGACCGCGTTGACGTACTCGAATCGATTGAGCCTGCGGGATGCCACGCGCCCGGGGTTGGGGTTGGCGGCGGCGGCACCATCCAGCGCGGCTTCGAGAGACGTCGTGAAGGCGTTGAGTGTCGCGACGTCCGGCCGCGGCCGGCCCTCGGGCGGCATCTGCCCGCTCCGCAGCTTGCGGACGACCTTCTCCAGTGTTTCAACGTTGCCGTGAACGTCGCCGATATCCAGCTGGTCGAGCAGCAGGTCCGCGGTCTTGAGCCGCTCGTTGTGACACGTGACGCAGTAACGGTCAAGCAACTCGCGGCTGGGAAGCTCCGTCGCCGCCTGCTCGGCCCGCGCGCCTCCGGGATGCTCGGCGGCCGCCGCGTGCACGCGTGCATCGTGCGCGAAGACCCCCAGCGTCACGACGAGCCCGACCAGTCCCACCGCGCGCGCCTTCAGCATCGTTGCCATAAGCAGTCAACCCCTCGACAGTCAAGGGCGCGCCTTGCGCCGGAGCACAAAAATGAGAAGGCTGCCATTATACCGCCCCGACTCGTCAAGCGCCTATCCATTGCTTGCTGGCGGATGCCGGGCCCTTGATATAGTAGGCAAGGTCACAGGGAGGCGCTATGTACCGTCGCGTGGGCATTGTCTTGGCAATGTCGATCGTCAGCGTCGCCACGGTCGCGGCCCAGGATCTCCGGCTCGTCACGGCCGCAGCCGACCAGGACGCGGCCGCCGTGCGGGCCCTTCTCGCCGAGGGGGTCGATGTCAACACGGCCCGAGCTGACGGCGCGACAGCGATTCTCTGGGCAGCGCACCGGGACGACCTCGACACGGTTGCACGGCTACTCGATGCGGGCGCCGACGTGAACACGGCCGACGATCACGGCGTGACCCCGCTCGAGCGAGCGGCCGAGAACGCGAGCGCCGCGATGGTCGGTGCCCTGCTGGCGGCCGGCGCGGACGCCAACGCGGCGCAGACGAGCGGGCTCACCCCGCTGATGACCGCGGCGCGTACCGGGAGCGTGGCGGTTGTGCAGGCGCTCCTCCGCCACGGTGCCGATGTCAACGCATTCACCGCCGAAACCAGGAGCACCGCGTTGATGTGGGCCGTGGCTGAGCCGCATCCGGATGTCGTGCGCGTGCTGCTGGACGCCGGCGCCGACCCACGCGCGTCGACGTTCAAGGGCTTTACGCCGCTGATGTTCGCGGCGCGAAACGGCGACATCGCGCTCGCCCGGACACTGATCGACGTGGGTGTCGACGTCAACGAGCCAAGCGCGGATGGGACACACATTCTGCCCTTCGCCATCGTCAGCGCTCGGGATGCGTTCGCGCAGTTCCTACTCGAGGCGGGTGCGGACCCAAACGGATCGATGAACGGCGTGTCTGCCTTGCATGCGGCGGCCGGGTCTGTCGGCCAATGGCTGGGCGAGTGGTATCGCCGGCACGGCCGCGGCGGTCTGTACGCCGGGATGGGCCGTGCGCGTCTCAGCGGCAGTCGTCGGGTCCCGCTGGTGAAGGCGCTGCTCGCCAAGGGTGCCGACCCGAATGCGCGCATCACGACGTCGGCCATGATCATGAGCTACATCGGCTATCCGAAGAAGGGCGCGTTCGAGCCGTTCTCGTGTGGCACCGGTGATCTCCGGGGCGCCACGCCGCTCTGGGTGGCGGCGCACGACATGAACGGCACCCACGGACAGGCCCACGTCTTCAGCGTCATGCCGAGCGGGACCACGACGAACGTCGACGTCCTGCAGGCGCTGCTGGACGGCGGCGCGGATCAGCACCTCACGACCGACGACGGCACCACACCGTTCATGGCGGCCGCCGGGCTCGGTCCAGCCACCTACACGCCGCGGGAGCCGCGTGGCGTGCGGGCGGTGAGCTCGGAGGAGGCGGTCCGCCTCCTGCACGAAGCGGGAGCCGACATCAACGCGGTCAACGAGGCCAACTTCACCGCGCTCCACGGCGCCGCGTTCCGCGGGATGAACGAGGTCATCGAGTACCTCGTGGCGAACGGTGCCGACATCGACGCCCGGGATTTCCGCGGTCGCACCGCCTACCGGATGGCCGAGGGATCGAAGCAATCGTTCCAGTTCCAGAGCTGGCCCGAAACCGCCGAGCTCCTCGATCGCCTGGGCGCCAACACCCGGCTGGGAGTCCCCGGAACGGTGCAGGAACGGCTGCGCGACGTGTCGGCCGTCGAGCCTTAGTCAGACGGGGCTTCGCCCCGAACCCCCGCGGGCGCTCCGCGGGGACCCCGAGAGCCCCACTCCGCGCCCGCGAGGCGCGCCGTGCGCGCCTTGGGCATCTTCAGGCGGGGCCTTCGCCCCGAGCCCCACGCGGGCGCTCCGCGGGGACCCCGAGAGCCCCACTCCGCGCCCGCGAGGCGCGCCGTGCGCGCCTTGGCCGTGTGTCGACGGTCTACACCGAATGCCCGATTCTGGTCTCGGGCCGCATAACAGGCTAGCCGTCTTCAACCACGACGGCCGTTCCGAACGCCAGCAGCTCGGCCGCTCCCTGCATCACCATCGATGTCTGGAACCGGGCGGTGACGATGGCGTTGGCGCCGATCCCTCGCGCTTCCTCGACCATCCGGTCGAGCGCCTGCTCGCGCGATTCAGCCATCAACTTCGTGTATTCCGACACCTCGCCGCCGACGATGCCGCGAAGCGCCGCCATGATGTCCTTGCCCAGGTGACGCGCCCGAATCGTGTTGCCACGGACCAACCCGAGCGTCCGTACGACACGCTTTCCCTCGACGCTGTCCGTCGTCACGACGATCATTTCTGAACCTCCCGGTAGCGGTCCGTCTTCATTGCCTTGAGTCTGTCGAGCAGCACCCCCAGCAGCAGCAGACCGAAGCCGCTCCAGCCCCCGAACACGATGAGCTTCTCGGCGATCGGCTCGTCCGACGTCCAGAGCTCCCAGGCTCCGTAGCCGGCGAGCGCGACCACCCAGACGACCACGATCAGCCACCCGGCCCCGAGTGAGAGTCGACTCCCGACGCTCCGGGGAGCTTCCGACCACTGATCGTCCGACGGCACGTTGAACTCGGCGCCCATCGTCACCTCCCGCACACGCCGCAGTTCCGCGAGCTCGTCGCGGCAGGCGGCGCAGTCTTCCAGGTGGACTCTGACCCGCTGGTCGTCCACCTGCGTCAGCGATTCGTCCAGATAGCCCGACAGCAGCGCCTCGTCGAAGCTGCGGCCACAGTGCTCAGGCATCCTGCGCCCTTTCGTCCTTGTGCAGCTCGGCCCGTAGCGCCGAGCGCGCCGCGTGGAGCCTCGACATGACGGTCCCGATGGGGATGTCCACGACGCCGGCGATCTCCGCGTACGCGAGGTCGTGGAAGTCCCGGAGCACGAGTATCTCCCGATGGTCCGCAGAGAGTGCGCCGATGGCGCGCCAGACGCCGCGCGCCCGTTCGCGACGACCGAGCGCCTGTTCGGGGTCGGGTGTCGTGGCCGCCAGATGCGCCGCGAGATCGGGCCGGGCATCGAGCGGCTCCGTCGGTCGCGCCGCACGGCGCCGCCACAGGTCGCGAGCCCGATTCCGGACGATGGCGAAGAGCCATGGCCGCACCGGGCGGTCGTCACGAAACCGCGCCAGGCTGCCAAAGAACCGCAGCATCGCATCCTGCGCGATGTCGAGCGCGTCGTCAGGGTCGCCGACGATCTGCAGCGCCAACAGGTAGGCCGGTCGCCGGAAACGGCGAGCCAGCTCGTCGCGCGCCTCCCCCCTGCCGGCCCGAGCCCCGACGACGAGCCTGCGGTCGGCGTCTTCAGGTGCCGGCACGGAGGTCGCGGCATGGTGCGGGAGCAGGGCCATGTGGCTGTCCACATCCTTCCATACGAGCGACCGCCGCGGAATATTCGCGCGCCGGCTCCTGCGCCCGAGCGTCCGGCCACAAGGCTCGAGGCTTCGTGCTGCAGGGCCACCGCTCTAGTCACACAGCCAAGGGCGCGCACGGCGCGCCCCGCGGCCGTGGAGTGGGGCTCTCGGGGTCCCCGCGGAGGACCGGCGGCGGGGCTTGGGGCCGCAGGCCCCATCTAGTTAATAAACCAGCTCGGTCTCCGGAAACTGCGCATACCAGCCAAACCAGAAGGCGCGCTGCGCCGGTAGACGCTCGAGGCGCTCGCCCGGTTCGCCTTCCAGGAAGAGCGCGCCCTCGCCGACCCGCCAGCGGCGTTCCCCGTCATCGGCGATGTGAGCGGCATCGAGGTGGCGCGCGAAGCGGACCCCCTCGGTGTCGTAGACGCGACTGGCGCCCATCTCGCTCGTCACGACGACCACATCACGCCCGGCGAAGGTGTAGTGAAACACGCGGTTGCTCGCGAGGAAGCGCGTCGCGATGGCCAGCGCGCTGTGTGCGCCGGACCGCGTCGGGTCGGCCAACCGTAGCACCAGCACCTCCTCCTTGTTCGGGAGTCGGGCGTCACGGTTCGAGACCTGGAACATCAACTCGTCGGTACCGAAGTAGCCGCGGTAGGCGGCACCTTCCGAATAGTCCCGCCGGTGCCCGGTGTCGAGCGACAGGACGGTCGTCGCCGGATGCCGCCGCCGCCACTCTCCCCACGTGGTCGTGACCACGGCGCGCGGCGTCAACCGCAGGTCGCTGCCGGCGAGCTCCCCGATGACCGGCACGCCCTCGAACGTATTCCAGAGGCTGCGCGTCTCGTGGTCGAACATCAGCTTGTTCGATCGATACAGGAGGCCGCTTGTGCCGAACGTCAACTTTCTCCCCCCGGCGACACTCTCGAACGGGATCACCGTCCCGCACAACGTGCAGTACACAATGGTGAGTTCAACTCCGCCAAGGCGATCGAGCGCCATCTCATGCCAGGCAAGGACGCGCTTCGGGTAGGCGCGCGCCTCGCCGTTGACCACGAGACCGAACACGATGTGATCATCGGCGAGGTAGCTCGCGGCCGCCGCCGCCACGTGGGTCGGGTACTCGAGCGGCGGAATCCCGTTGACCGCCACACCACCCCAGTCGATCTCGTCGAGCCGGATGCGCGACGTCGCGCCGCGTGGGAAGAACTCCGCGAAACGCGGATCGATCTGGCTATACCACTGCCCCTTGAAGTACGCATAGTCCGGGTGCGGTTCATACGGCTGGTCCCAGATCCACTCGCGCCACCGCGCCAGATCCGGGCCAAACGACTGACCGGTCTGTTGTCCGAGAAATCCGATGAGTGAAAAGAAGCGGAACAGCCGTTGATTCGGCGGGCGTACGACCCACGCCAGATCCCAGAGGATGCCGGCGTATCCGTCGCGCCACCGCGCGCCGATTTCCTGGAGCGCACCTTCGGCCACCGCGTCATCCGACCCCGCGGCCAGGAACAGGCCGATGTCCGGGTGCCCGTCTGGAGCGACCGGCTGCGCGAGCGTGGGACCCGCCGTCGCGACGGTCAGCCCCGCCGCGACCACCAGCGCCAGTGACCGAATGGGCATCATCGCGACACGGTACCGGGAGTGATCAGTCGAGCGTGACGTAGCGCTCCAGCCGGGCCACCTCTGCGTCGCTCACGTACTTTCCGATCTCGCGGCGAAACTGCGCGAGGCTGCGATAGGGACGGTATTCCTTGAACTCGTGCAACAGCCGGTTCCCCACTCCCGGGATGCTGAGGATGCCCTCATCGCTCGCGGTGTTCAGGTTGATGGGAACGTAGACGAACTGCTCCAGCCGAGCGACCTCGGTGTCATCGACGTATTTACCGATCTCGCGGCGAAACTGCGCGATGGCGCGATACGGTCGGTACTCTTCGAACTCGTGCGCGATACGGTCGCCGACCCCCGGCACCAGCAGGATCTCCTCACGTGAGGCGTCGTTCAGGTTGATCGGGATGAAGAGCGACGCGTACAGCTCGTCGCGACGGTCCTTCGCGACCGAGGGGCTCACCACCCGATCGAACGCCGCCATCGCGAGAAAGGGCCGCCGGTCGATGATCTGCTCGACGAGCGCGGCAGTCAGGTGCGGCACTGCCGCCAGCTCCGCTGCCCCGGCCAGATTGGGATTCAGCACGCCGGCGTTGCGACCGACCTGCGCGAGAAGCACACCCGACAGCGCGACCGATGCGACAGCCATGGCAGCGAGGCGGAACGGTCGAGGCACTCGGTTCATGATCCGACTCCAGTGTGATCGGCGGCCTTCGCGGCGGCCAGAAAGGGATGGCGGTAGGTGTAGGCGAGCCCCAGCAACCCCAACTCAATCATGGTGCCCGGGGCCAGCGTCGGCGTGGCGCCCGCGATCGCTCCCCGAAAGAGATCGAGGCCGCTCAAGGATGGATACATCTCCAACTCGAACTCCGCATTGCCTGCGTAATGCAGCCAGAGACCCGAGACGCCACTCGCGACGCAGAGGACCATGGCGATCTGAAAGACGCGCGTGCTCCGCGGGCCCCGCTCGGCCGCCTGCCAGCCAAGCGCGAGCAGGCTGCCACCGAGCAGCACCACCGGCGCGAGCTGCCAGCCGTCCTCGACGTGTCCGAGGAGGATGAGCTCCGCTCCGGTGCCGACGGATCCGATGACGAACAGGACCAGCACAAAGAGCCGCAGGCGCCGGGCCGTCACCGGGTAACCCACCAGATGGGCACGATACCATCTCATCCATGATCCAGCATTAGGTCGCTGGAGCTGGCATAAAAGGCCACGAGCGACTCGTCCCCCGAGAACCACACCGATGTCACGTCGGCACTGGTCGGCGTCGGCAATGGAATCTGGTGCATGGTCGCCGCGTCGTAGAGGCGCAGCTCCGTGCGAGCGTCGTTGTTGATCCCGACGACGAAGTACTTGCCGTGCTTCGAGAAGCGGGCAGACGTGACGTCCCAGTCCACCCGCAGTACCGCCTCGCGCGTCCCGTGCTCGATGTCGTAGCGCGTCAGGTCCACGAACTCGCCGCCGTCGTCTGTAAGGTAGTAGAGACTCGAGCCATCGGGACTGAACGGACCCGGCGTGTTCGACACCGAGCCGCCCTCTGGATCCTGGACGTAGACGTGGGTGAGCTCGTTCCCGCCCTCGTCGCTGACGTAGAGGAACCGTTCGTCGCTCGGAAAGTACGTGGCGGGTCGAATCGAGTCGGTGGTCGAGTGGGTCAACTGAACCGGTTCGCCGCCCGCGACAGGAAACGCGAACGCGTTGAAGATGCCGGTCTCGTTACTCCCCACGAGGACCTGGCTGTTGTCCGGGGAGAACGAGCCCCCTCGGTAGCGCGTGCTTTCGAGGAACTCCTCGATGGAGTAGCGAAGCGTCTCTACCGGCGCCGGTGGCATGTCGTCGGCCCCGCCGCAGGCCGCGAGCGCAAGCAGACCGGCCATGGCCGCCACGCCCGGCCCGGGCCGAGTCCCGAGATAATGCATGAGTGCCTCCACTGTGACGTCAGCCTACTCGATGGCTTGCACGCAACAGCCGTCCATCAGGCGACCGCGCCGCACTACTTGGCGCCCAGTCGCCGGAGCAGCTCGATCGTGCTCTGGTGTGGGACCCCGCGTCGACCGAGCTCGGCGAGCGTCAACGGGGTCTGACCGGCTTCATTCGAGACGTCGAGGCGCGCGCCGTGGGCGACGAGGTAGTCAACAACGGTGTCGAGCCCCCGGGCCGCAGCAGCGTGCAGCGCGGTGTCGCCCGCGGCGTTGGCGACGTTGACGTCAACGCCCAGCTCCGCGGCAATCTTGACCGCTTCGAGCCTGACGGCTTCGAGCTCGATCGGGTTCGGCTCGCGCCGCGTGCTCCGCACGGGCGCGCTCTCCGCTATACGGTCGAGACGGTGCACCGCGATGAGTGGGTCGCGGCCGCCCAGGCCGGCCGCCGCCATCAGCGCCGTCGTTGCCCCTTCGTTGACCTGGGACCGGTTCTTGTTCGCCGCCAGCGTCCCCTCCCAATAGGTCGGGTAGTGGACGAGTGTCGGATCCGCGCCGCGTTCCGCGAGGAGCCCCATGATGTCCGGCGCGGTGAACCGCGCCGCGAGCCAGAAGGCCGTCGCCCCCACGTAAGAGGGATGCAAATAGTAGTCGACGGAGTCGCGGCGAACAGGCGTCGAGCTCTTGACCTCCGCGTTGACGTCCGCCCCACGGTCGAGCAGGGCACGAACGAGGGCCGCGTCCTTGTGCAGGATCGCCGCGTGCAGGGCGGTATAACCCGCATCGGCAGCATTCGGATCGGCGCCGTGTGAGAGCAGCAACCTGGCGACGTCACCATGCCCGCTATGCGCCGCAACGACCGTCGCGCTGGTCCCGTACGGCGCCGCGTCGTTGACGTTGGCGCCGGCACCGACGAGACGCCTCGCGGAGTCGAGGTCCCCGACGCGGGCCGCGAACAACAGCGCGGTGTAGCCGCCCTGGGGCACATCCGCGATGTACTCGGGATTCCACGGCTCCGGTGTCGTCTTGACGACCTCGGTCCAGACGTCGGAGCGGGCCTCCACGTCTGTGCCACCCTCGAGCAGCGCTTCGACGACGGCGGCGTGCCGTTGCGCCACCGCCCACATCAGCGCCGTCTGGCCACGACCCGCGGTGGCGTCGACCCGGGCGCCCGCGCCGAGCAGGTGCCTGACGGCGTCCGCACTTCCCGTGCGCGCCGCGGTCATCAACGGCGTTTCGCCGGATGGGAGTGGCACGTTGGGGTTCGCGCCGGCGTCGAGCAGACGTCGGACCATCAGCGCGCTGCCGTTCTCGCACGCGGTCCAGATCGGCGTAACACCGAGATCGTTCGCCGCGTTGACGTCGGCTCCGGCACGAATCAGCATCGCGGCGCTGTCGGCCTCATCCCAGTAGCTGGCCCAGTGCAGCGCCGTCGTGCCGTCGCCCTGACGAGCCGCGATGTCGGCGCCCTGCTCGACCAACGCGCGCACGGCATCCCAATCACCGTGCTGTGCGGCATCGACGAGGGGTTGATCGGCGGCACCGACCGTGACGCTGACGGCGACCACGCCCACGACCGGCACGACCCATCGAATGGCAACACTCCGCAACATGATCAGACCTCAGACAGCGTGTCGATCGGCAACTTCGTGGTGCTGTTGCCGAGCCGATCGAGCGGCATGTCGAGCTTGTCCATCAACGTCAACAGCAGATCGGCGTTCGACGTCTCACTCGGGAACCGGAGATGGCGCCCCCCCCGCAACCGGCCCGCACCGCCACCGATCACGAGCAGCGGCAGGTTGGTACCCGAATGGCGCGTGCTGTTGGAGATGCCGGCGCCGTACAGAATCGTCATGTGATCGAGCAGCGATCCGTCGCCGTCATCCGCCGCGCGGAGCCGCTTCAGATACCCGGCGGTCAGCGCGACATGATAAGCGTTGATCTTCGCCATGAGACCGATCCGCTCCGGGTCGTCCTCGTGGTGCGAGAGCGGGTGGTGCGCATCAGGCACACCGATCTGCGGGAACGCCCGTGTGCTTTGCTCCCGGCCCAGCATGAACGTGACGACGCGCGTCAAGTCTGCCTAGACCGCCAAGAACTGCAGGTCGAACATCAGTTGCAGATGCGCCTCGAAGACACGCGGCGGGGCCGACGGCTGCTCCGTAAACGAAGGCTCGACGTCGCGTTGTTGTTCGGCGAGCTGAATGCGACGTTCGACGTCCCGCACCGCCTCCGTGTACTCGTCGATCTTTGCCCGGTCCCGAGGTCCGATCGCCACCTTGAGATCGGTCAGCTTGTCGGTCACGGAATCCAGAATGCTCTGCTTCTGCCGGCGGCGCGCCCGCCGGATCGCCGGGTCCGCGGACCCGCTGTCGCCGAAGAGCCGCTCGAACACCGCTCGGGGATTGTTCTCCATCGGCAACGGCGTTGTCGGCGTGCGCCACGCGATGGTCTGCGTATAGGCACAGCTGAGGCCGGCCGTGCACTGGCCCGCGTTGGCGAACTTGTCCATCGAGACCTCGAGCGAACCGAGTTGCGTCGTCTTGCCCAGCTCGCGCGCGAGGATCTGGTCCATCGACGTGCTCGCGAGCACGTCGGTTTCGTTCTGGCCGCCGCGCGGGGTACCGGTCAGAAACGACGCTGACGCGCCGGCGTGCACGTAGGTCCACGACGCGCGGAGCCCCGAGATGACAAGCAACTGGTTTCGGAACGGCGCGAGCGGCCCGAGAATAGGTGTCAGCGCGAAGGCCCGGCCCTCCTCGGCCGGCGTCCAATGCTCCATCGCCATCCCGTTGGGTGCATAGATCGCTAGGTGTCAGCGCGAAGGCCCGGCCCTCCTCGGCCGGCGTCCAATGCTCCATCGCCATCCCGTTGGGTGCATAGATCGCCTGGAAACGGTGCGTCGGTTTGCCGGCGGTCCGGGCCACCGCGGTGAACGCTGGTACCATCGCGTCCAGCAGCGGGAGTCCCAACGTCGCGCCGAGACCACGCAGCACGGTCCGGCGGGGCAGCGATCGCCTCGTGATAGTCATGGTCATGGTCATGAACGTCTCCTCGGTCTGTGTTCCCCATCAGGCCCGTCGCGGGACTGAAGTCCCGCGCTACGCCTTCTTGTTCAGCCCGTCGCGGGACTGAAGTCCCGCGCTACGCCTTCTTGTTCAGCCCGTCGCGGGACTGAAGTCCCGCGCTACGCCTTCTTGTTCAGTCCGCTGACGCCTTCTTGTTCAGCTTCAGTCCGCCGCCTGGGCGTTCCGCATCAGAAACGCGGGACTCCTCACGACTCCGATAATCAGCGCTGACCAGCGATAGTTGCTGGACGCAGTGTCCCGGACAATCGCGCGTACCGTCGGGCGGTCGTCAAAATCGAGCCCGCGCCCGAGGGCGTAAGCCAACAGCTTCCCGGTGACGGTCCGCGCGAACTGCTCCGGCTGCTCGAGCAGCAATGCACGGAGCCCGCTGAGCCCGTTGACCGTCGCGCCGTTCGGCATCGCGGCCGTGGCGTCGATCGGGTTGCCGAGCTCGTCGTGCGTACGCCACGCGCCGAGGCCATCAAAGTGCTCGAGCGCGAAGCCAGGGGGATCGATCGATGCGTGGCACCGCGCGCACGCGGGATCCCGCCGGTGGCGTTCGAGGCGCTCCCGTACCGACCGCGGCGCGCCGCCCTCGCCGCGCGCCGGCAACGCCGGCACGTCAGCCGGCGGCGACGGTGGCGGTGCGTCGAGGATCGTGTCGAGCAGCCACTTGCCGCGAAGCACGGGCGAGGTCCGGGTCGGATACGACGTCAGCGCCAGGAGGCCACCGTGGCCGAGCAGCCCGCCACGCTGCTCCCGGTCCGGCAACGTGACGCGCCGAAACCGAGCGCCGTACACACCCGAGATGCCGTAGTGACGCGAGAGTCGCTCGTTGACAAACGTGTAGTCCGCGTCTAGGAGGTCCAGCACGCTACGGTCTTCGTCGAGCGTGCTCGCCAGAAACAGCGTCGTCTCCTGCCGGAACGCCTCGACCAGGTTCTGGTCGAAGTCGGGAAATGACACCGGATCGCCCACGACATCGTCGAGGTTGCGCAGATGCAGCCACTGTGTCGCGAAATCGTCGACGAGCGCGCGGGCGCGCGGGTCGGCCAGCATGCGTCGCACTTGCTGCTCCAGCACGGTCGGATCGGTGAGCGTGCCGTGCTCGGCCGCATCGAGTAACCGTGCATCGGGGACGCTGCTCCAGAGAAAGAACGCGAGCCGCGAGGCCACGTCGAGGTCGCCGAGGCGGTACGCGCGCCCTGGCTCGACCTGAGCCGGATCCCGTTCTATGCGGAGGAGAAAATCAGGGTCGACGAGGAGGCGTTCGAGCGCGAGCTGGATGCCGCCGTCAAAGCCACCGCCGGCACCGCGCCCCGACTCGAAGAACCCGAGCAACGTGGCCAGGTCGTCCGCGGTCGCGGGGCGGCGATAGGCGAGGCGCGCAAGCCGCGTCAGGATCTCGGTCGCGCAGGCCCGCTCATCGACGACCGAGGCTGGCCGACAGGAGAAGATCTCGCGGCGGCTTGGCGTGTCGCCCGGACCGCCGACCGCATACGGACCGCCGATCGCGATCGAGCTGACCGCCGCATTACCGTGATAGCTCTCGTCGTTCGACAACACCTCGCCGGCCTGCCGCGGTTTCAGGATGCCTTCCGGCTCCCACAGGTTGCGCACGAAGGACACACCGACGAGACGCGGTCCCGCCTCGACCGTGACGCGGACCTCCAGATCATCGTCGGCGTCGTGGAGATAACGCTCCCACGAGGGGTCACCGGGCTCGGCTATCGTGAACGTGGTCGGCGCCGGTCGACCCGTGGCCTCGCCGCCGACCGTGAGTCGCTTCACCAGCGCGCCATCGATCCGGACGTCCAGCTGATGTGGCGTCCCCATCCCGAGGATGTAGTCCTGCCAGTTGGTCCGGAGTTGGATCTTGATGAGGTACTCGCCGTCGACCGGAAAGTGATACCGGACCGCGTGACCGCCGCGTGAGCCAAGCGGGAGATCTTCGCTTTGCCGATCGTCCTGGAGCAACAACAGCGGTACGTCGAAGGTCTCGAATCCCGGACCGGGAGGCGGCAAACCGACCGCGAGACGAGACATGGTCCGTGCAGCCGAGAGGTACCGCTCGAGCTGGGCAGTCGTGATCGAGAGCACGTCGGCGTTGTTGTCGAACCCGGTGTCCGAGGTCTCGTCCCCCGGGAGCAGCGAGGTCACGTCGATGTCGACGGCCAGGAGGTCGCGGACGGCGTTGCGATACTCCGTGCGATTCAGACGGTGGACCGTGCTCGTCCGGCCCGGATTGGGATTCGCCGCGGCGACCCGGTCGATGTCGGCCTCGAGTCGACTCGCCACGGCGTGATAGGTCGCAACATCCGGACGCGGCCGGCCGGGGGGCGGCATCGCTCCGGTCCGAAGCTTCGCGATAACGCGTTCCCAGACGTCGGCGTCAGCGGCCGGTTGCGTGACGTCGAGCACGTCGAACGCGAGCCCACCGGTCCGGAGCCTTTCGTTGTGGCACGCGACGCAGTACTGGTCGAGGACGGCACGGGGCGAGGACGACACGGCCGACGCCGGTTCGGTGGGCGACTGCTGAGCTGTCGTCTGTGCGGCCAGAACAGATGCCTGGTGGCCGACGAGGCAGCCGCCGAGGACAACGGACACGGCGGTCGCAGCGTGTGCCATCCGGCCCCGGCTCATCACGAGCGACCGAATTGCCATTTGCCCGTTTCCCTCGCTCCCCGGATGCTTAGACGCCGGGGTTGACACGTCGCATCCTACCGCCGGATCCGCCAGTGAGCAAAGGGATTAGGGATCAGCCCCCAGCCTCGAACGTCACCGGGTTCCCAGCGGCCAGTCCCCAGGCACTCAGGCGTGTCCCAGTCGACATGCGGCGCGTCCGTTCTGTTGTACGATCGCCCACTCAGCCATGTCCTGTTTCCGCCGGCTCGCCGTCGGCCTCGTCGCCCTCAGCTGCGTCCCGTCCGCCGTCCATGCCCAGCAGGGCGGCGCAACCGGCCCGTGGCAAACCTACGACACCTCCAACGGTGAATGGCGCAGCTACGCCGGCGATATCGGCGGCCGGAAGTACTCGCCACTCGACCAGATCGATGGGAGCAACTTCGCCGACCTGGAGCTGGTCTGGGAATGGACTTCGGTCGACCACGTGGTGAGCCGGACCACGCCCGGGGGCGGTGAGTGGTCGGCGCCGCTCGACACCATCGTCGACGCGCTCGTCGAGGACACCCCCGATCTGTATCGGCCGGGTCACCGGCCCATCCTGACGCGGTTGCAGGCGACGCCTCTCATGGTCGGTGGAGTCCTGTATTTCAATACGCCGCTCTCGCAGGGCGTCGCCGTCGATGCCACGACGGGCGAGACCCTCTGGGTCTTCAATCCCAAGAGCTACGAGCACGGCACGCCGACGATGAGCAGCCCCTGGACCCAGCGCGGTGTCGCGTACTGGACCGACGGCGCTGACGACGAGCGCATCTTCTGGGGCACCGGCAGCGGCCATCTGGTCTGTGTCGAGGCCAGGACCGGCCGGCCGTGCGCCGACTTCGGCACGGACGGCAGTGGCATGGTCGACGCGATGGTCGGTCTCCCGCGCGCGAACCGCGAAGAGCGGGACTATCTCAACGCGATGCTCTACGGCATCCACTCGCCGCCGATCGTCGTCCGCGACAAGGTGATCCACGGATCGCAGGTCGCCGACCGACGCATCACGAAGGAGGCGATTCCGGGGTGGGTCCGCGCCTGGGATGTGAGGACCGGCACACACGCCTGGGACTTCCATACCGTGCCGAACGGCACCGACGAGTTCGGCGTCGACACGTGGCTGAACGAGTCGTGGCGGTATTCGGGGAACGGCAACGTGTGGTCGATGCTGGCGGGCGACAACGAGCTCGGCTACGTCTACCTGCCGACCGGGACGGTGACGAACGACTACTACGGCGCCGACCGGCTCGGGGACAACCTCTTCTCCGAGAGTCTGATCGCGGTCGATGTCGAGACGGGCCAGCGGGCGTGGCATTTTCAGGCGGTCCATCACGGGCTGTGGGACTACGACTTCCCCACGCATCCCAACCTGATCGACATCACCGTCGACGGCCGCGACATCAAGGCGATCGCGCAGGTCAGCAAGCAAGGTTTCGTCTACACGTTCGACCGGGTGACGGGTGAGCCGATCTGGCCGATCGTGGAGCGACCGGTGCCGCAAGACACGAACATGCCGGGCGAGGTGATGTCGCGGACGCAGCCGTTTCCGACGAAGCCGGCGCCGTTCGACTACCAGGGCGTCACGGTCGACGATCTGGTCGACTTCACACCGGAGATTCGCGCGATGGCGGTCGAGGCGGTCGACGGTTTTCGGCTTGGGCCGCTCTTTACGCCCCTGGACCGCCCGGTGGCAGGCGAGACGCAAGGCACGCTGATGCGGCCGCCCCCGGGCGGCACGGCGGGCTGGGCGGGCGCCGCCGTCGACCCGGATACCGGCATGCTGTACATCCCCTCGCGGAACCGGGCAGCCGTGGTGTCGCTGTATCAGCCCGACACGGCCCTCGGCGCCACCGTGGCCTACACACACGGAGCACCGGAGGCCGATCGGCTGGCCGCTCGGGGGAACATTCGCGCGTACCCACGGATGCCGCAGGGGCTCCCGCTCCTCAAGCCGCCGTACTCGCGGATGACGGCGATCGACATGAACACCGGGGAGCACGCCTGGTGGGTGCCGACCGGCGACGGCAATCGCTACCGTCGCCACCGGCTGCTGCGCGATCTCGACCTCCCGCCCCTCGGCGGCGACAACGCCACCGCCGGGCCGGTGTTGACGAAGACGCTGCTGATCTACTGTCTGACCGCCGGCGGTTCGAACGACGGCCCGCGGCTCGTCGCCTACGACAAGACCACCGGAGCAGAGCTCGCGTCGGTCGATCTCCCGAGCGGCGCCATCGGGACACCAATTACATACCGGGCCGACGGCCGCCAGTACATCGCGCTCACCGTCGGGGGCGGGCCGCGGCTCGTCGCCTTCGCCCTGCCCGATTAACGTCGGGCACGGCCTCGAGGAGCCTCATGCGCCAGCGACTCTCGGGCTGCCTGCTGCTCACGCTCACCCTCTCCGCGCCGGTTGCCGTGCAGGCACAGCAGGACGGCGCATCCGGCCGGTGGCAGACCTACGACACCTCGAATGGCGAATGGCGCAGCTACGCCGGCGACATCGGGGGGAAGAAGTACTCGCCGCTCGATCAGATCGACGCCGAGAACTTCGCGGATCTCGAGCTGGTCTGGGAGTGGACGTCGGTCGACACCGTTGTCAGCAGAACGACGCCGGGTGGAGGCGAGTGGTCGGCGCCGCTCGCAACCATCGTCGACGCGCTCGTCGAGGACACCCCCAACCTCTACCGGACCGGTCACCGCCCGAGCGCGACCGGGTTCCAGGCGACGCCGCTGATGGTGGAGGGCGTCCTCTATTTCAACACCCCGCTCTCCCAGGGCGTCGCCGTCGACGCGACGACCGGCCAGACGCTGTGGGTCTTCAATCCGAAGGGCTACGAGGAGGGGACCACGCCGATGACCGGCACGTGGCGCCAACGCGGGGTGGCGTACTGGACCGACGGCGCCGATGACGAGCGCATCTTCTGGGGCACCGGCAACGGCTATCTCGTGTGTGTCGACGCAATGACCGGGCGGCCGTGCGCGGACTTCGGGCCGAACGGCGGCGGCATGGTCGACGCGATGGTCGGCATCCCTCGCGCGAACCGCGACGAGCGCGACTACCTCAACGCCATGCTCTACGGGATCCACTCGCCCCCCATCGTCGTCCGCGACCGCGTCATCCACGGATCGCAGATCGCCGACCGCCGCATCACGAACGAAGCGGTGCCCGGGTGGGTGCGCGCATGGAATGTCCGGACCGGCGAACACGCGTGGGACTTCCACACCGTGCCAAACAGCCCCGACGAGTTCGGCGCGCAGACCTGGCTCAACGAGTCGTGGCGCTATTCGGGCAACGCCAATGTGTGGTCGATGCTGGCGGGCGACAACGAGCTCGGCCACGTCTACCTCCCGACCGGCACGACGACCAACGACTACTACGGCGCGGAACGACTCGGGGACAACCTCTTCTCCGAGACGCTGATTGCCGTCGACGTCGAGACCGGCCAGCGTGTCTGGCACTTCCAGGCGGTCCATCATGGGCTCTGGGACTACGACTTCCCCACGCACCCGAATCTGGTTGACGTCACGGTGGACGGCCGTCCGATCAAGGCCATCACACAGGTGAGCAAGCAGGGGTTCGTCTATGCGTTCGACCGCGTCACCGGTGACCCCATCTGGCCGATCGAGGAGCGCCCGGTGCCCCAGGAGACCAACATGCCGGGCGAGGTGCCGGCCGCGACGCAGCCATTTCCGACGAGGCCGGCGCCGTTCGATTACCAGGGCGTGACGATCGACGACCTGGTCGACTTCACGCCGGAGATCCGCGCCATGGCGGTCGAGGCGGTCAGCGATTTCGTGCTCGGGCCGCTCTTCACGCCGCCGACCCGCCCGATCGACGGGGGCACCCAAGGAACCCTGATGCGGCCACCCGACGGCGGCACCGCCGGTTGGGCCGGGGCGGCGGTCGACCCGGAGACCGGCATCCTCTATATCCCGTCTCGAAACCAGGCCACCGTGATTCCGCTGTATGCGCCCGACCCGGCGCTCGGCGCCACGATGCGCTACACGCACGGCGCCCCGGAAGATCAGCGGCTTGCCAGGCGCGGCGCCATCCGACCCGCCCCCCGGATGCCGCAAGGGCTTCCGCTGCTCAAGCCGCCGTACTCGCGCATGACGGCGATCGACATGAACACGGGCGAGCACCTCTGGTGGGTCCCGACCGGTGAGGGGAATCGTTACCGGCGCCATCGACTGCTCCGCGACCTGGACCTACCGCCGCTCGGCGGCGACAACGGCAGCAACGGACCACTGCTGACCAAGACGTTGTTGATCTACTGCCTGACGGCCGGGGGTACGAACGAGGGTCCGCGGCTCGTCGCCTACGACAAGGCGAC
This sequence comes from Vicinamibacterales bacterium, assembly GCA_965197395.1. Taxonomy (GTDB): domain Bacteria; phylum Acidobacteriota; class Vicinamibacteria; order Vicinamibacterales; family UBA8438; genus CAZYFH01. The sequence continues at coordinate 40,832 of CBDANB010000001.1, forward strand.
CGGTGCAGAGTTGGCGTCGGTCGACCTCCCGAGTGGCGCCATCGGCACACCGATGACATACCGGGCCGACGGCCGTCAGTACATTGCGCTCACTATCGGGGGCGGACCGCGGCTCGTCGCCTTCGCGTTGCCGGGCTAAGACCGGACCGAGGGTCCGCGCGTGTGGCGGTCTGCGGGCCGAACGGGCGAGGGCCACGGCGCGTGAGGAACTGAAGAAGCTCGTCAGTATCGGAAGAGATATGACAGCTTGGTGAAGAACGCCCGGTTCGTCTGCTGGAACTCGCTGGTCTGAAACAGCGTGTTGTCGATCAGGTGGCCCTGCTGATAGTGGTCGTCGTAGCCGACGAAGAACACGGTCCCCGCGTTCACCCGGTAGGTAAAGAGCAGGTTGGCCGCCAGCGCGCGGCTCAGCGTGTTGTACTCCATGATGTTCCGGAAGAGCAGGCGGTTCGTGAACTGATAGGTGGTGAGGGCCGCAGGATCTTGACGTCGAAGATCTGGTCGCCCCAAATTGAGGAAGCCTCTCAGCGAGAACCTGCGGCTGGCGGCATTGCCGTCTAGCCAGAATCCGGCTACGGCAGATGGTCGAGGTCCGCCAAGTCTTGGTGGCGCCCGGCGGCGCGCTTGTTCGTCTTTAGGTCCTCGAGGCCGATGACCCTCACCGGGACGTCGCCAAGCGTGGTTTCGGCCGCCCGGGGATAGCAGTCGTCGAAGTCGACACCCGAGATCGTTGTCAGCAGCTCGATGCGTACTGGTGGCACGCCTAGCCGCACGACCTGATCAGGCTGCAGGAACAGCTCCCGCGAGAGGGCGGACACGTCGAACCCGAACTCGTGGAGGACTGTTACGAGCTGGTCCGCCGTCGCGGCCCGCATCGGCACCCAAATGTCGATGTCCGCCGTGGCGCGCGGATGACCGTAGAATCCTACGGCGTAGCCGCCGACGATCAGAAAGCTAACGTGATGCGCATCGAGCAACCTCAAGAATGCGCTGAAGTCGGGCGGAAGCTCGAAATCGACCATAGACGATCAACCGCTGCGTCTCGAGGGCGCGTAGTCGCTCACCGGGTGACCGGCCCAACCAGAACGCGAGGTCGTGCCCGGACTCCGACAGAGGGGCCACCGACAGCGCGCATCTGTCGACGGCCATGCGGTCCGCCGCGTTGTCGGTGCGCCCGGTCACCTCAGCATCGTACGGGCAGATTCCGTCTCGGGCAAGCACGTTTGTCCGCCCTCGATTCTCCGTTGTTCTTTCCTGGCGAGGATGAGCCACAACACTGGCCGATTGGCCAGCTCGTTCTCGGGAGCGCGGTGCTGTGGCCTTGCAGCTGGCTACAGATACGATGTCGTCGTGTCGTCGCTGAAGGTCTGATCGCGATCCGACCGATTCGCGCGGATGAGCGTCGTGTCGGAGTAGTGGGCGCGTATCCCGACGTAGATGTGTTCGGTATCGTACGCCAGGTAGACCTCGGTCTCCTCGGTGGCCGGGGCGCCGTCGAGCGGCGCTTGCTGTACGAAATCGGTGATGAGTGTCGCGTCTCCCAGCGAGCTCAGATCGGCCGCAACGGTCGCGGCGATTCCGCCGCCCAGCCAGTCATCGGCCGGATCCCGCGAGATGTTGGTGAATGGCTGTGCGTCCAGCAAAGGCTGGCGCGTTCAGCGGGAGACAGTCCCGCCGGAGCAAGAGCCAGGAGCTCCGTAGCCTGGATGGCAGGGAGGAGGGAAACCGAGGCTCTGAAGCCCATCGACGACCCACCCATGGGGTGGCAGCGAGTCATCGGGCCGTAACGAATGTGAACGCAGAGGTGGCCCCGAAAGTCATGGCCCCGGAGGCCGAGCCCCCGACTATTGGGCGAAGGCAGCATCACGTGTCGCACACTGGCTGACGCGGCACGTGGCTCCGGCGGGGTGGGAGCGACGGCACGATGACAAGGACGCGTCGAGCAACTGGAGAAGCCCTCCTCGTCCTGTCGCGAAATCGGCAGAGCTAGGTAGGTCGTATAACCGGCAGCCCGGGAAGTCGACCGAAGACGAGAGGGTGGCGGAGGGGCTTGTAGTAGCACAGAAGCGGGGTAATGCCCGTGGAGCGAAGGAGCCCTGCTGTCTCGGCAGCACCTCCGGCAACATGGAAGGCAGGGGCGAGATGACGAAGGCGCCCATCACGCTGCAAGACCTGAGACGGAGGATATACGTCAAGGCGAAGGCTGAACCGTCTTGGCGGTTCTGGGGCCTGTACGCCCACGTCTGCAAAACCGACACGCTCCACGCGGCCTACTCACTGGCCAAAGCGAACAAGGGGGCCCCTGGCAGTGACGGGGTCACCTTCGCGGCCATCGAGGCGGACGGGGTGGCAGGGTTTGTTGAGCAGTTGCGGGCCGAACTGGTTACCCGCACGTATCGTCCCATGCGCAATCGACGGAAGGCGATACCGAAGGACGGCGGCAAGAAGGTCCGCGTGCTGTCGATACCGGCCATCCGCGACCGCGTGGTCCAGGGAGCCCTCAAGCTCATCCTGGAACCTATCTTCGAGGCAGATTTCCAACCGGGTTCGTTCGGCTATCGGCCCCAGCGGACGGCGCATGCAGCGGTGCAGCGAGTCGCCCAAGGCATCGTGCAATACAAGACCCGCGTCATCGACGTGGACCTTGCCGCCTACTTCGACAATGTGCGGCACCACCTGCTCTTGGCGAAGGTGGCTCGACGGGTCAACGACGCGGACGTGCTGGGCTTGGTGAAGCTGATGCTGAAGGCGTCGGGCAAGAAGGGCGTTCCCCAAGGCGGGGTGATTTCACCCTTGCTCAGCAACCTCTACCTCAACGAGGTGGACCGGATGCTCGAGCGCGCCAAGGAGGTCACGCGGAACGGGAAGTACACATACCTCGAGTATGCGCGCTTCGCCGATGATCTCGTGATCTTGGTGGATGCCTACCGCCGGCATGACTGGTTGCTCACGGCCGTGGACCGACGCCTCCGGGAGGAATTCGCCAACCTCCAGGTCACGATCAACGAGGAGAAGAGTCAGACCATCGACTTGGCCCGTGGGGACAGCTTCGGATTCCTCGGCTTCGCGTTCCGTCGGGTTCGCAGCCGTACTGGCACGTGGCGAGCGCATTACACGCCGCGGGTGAAAGCCCGTACAGCGCTCCTGCGTAAGCTGAAGGACATCTTCCGACGCCATCGGTCCCAGCCCATCGACCGTGTGGTGACTCTCATCAACCCGGTTCTACGGGGATGGGTCACCTACTTCGCCGTCGGGCACTCGAGCCGGTGCTTCTCGTTTGTGAAAAGCTGGGTGGAGAAGAAGGTTCGGCGTCATTTGATGCGTGCCCGGAACCGCCAGGGTTTTGGGTGGCACCGGTGGAGTCGGCGGTGGGTGTATGACGTGCTCGGTCTGTTCAACGCGTACCGAGTCCGTCGTGTGGTCCCCCCGCTGACAGCGGGTGCCACTCGATAGGTCCCATAGCCCTTGACGGGAAGCCGGCAGGTAAGCGGAGTGCGGGAAATCCGCACGCTCCGTTTGACGAGGCGGGGCCTGGAAACGGAGCCACGGATGACCCTATGCGGGCACGAAGGGGGAAACCCCGGACACAGCCAAGGGGAGTCCTACGGGCCACCGCGCCAGGCCTCGACCCTACCGCATACGGTGCGGACGCGGCCGGGTCGACGGGGGTCGTCCGACCTCGGGCGCTCGAACCAGAATCGAGTTGGCATCGGTCTCCAGCAAGGCGACGGTCGCGGATCGGGAGGACGGTGTTGGATCTCCTCCGAAGAAGTCCCAGTCGCAGAGCGGGCGAGTGAGTCTTTCCTTGCCAGCGACGAGCGCCAACGCTTCTGCGAGCGTTGACTTGCCCACATCATTCGCACCCAGGAGAAACCGCATGTCGCGG
>CBDANB010000002.1:0-234241 GCA_965197395.1 Vicinamibacterales bacterium
TGCGTGGTGAGCGCGGCGGCCCGCGCGGCGCGGCCGAAGAAGGCGGTGAGATGGGCGGTGCGGCCGCGGGCGGTGCGGTGGGACCGGAACTGCCGGACCTGGTAGTCCTGGAGGTAGGCGTCGCTGAGATCGCCCAGGGTCGGCCCCTGGGGGCCAAACGTGCGCGGCGGCGGTGCCGTCGCGTGGGGGGCACCGGGGGTGGCGGTCGCGCCGGTCTCGTGCGGGGGCATGGGCTGGGTCCCTCCTTGGTGGCGGCCGCGGGCAGACGGCGTCCGTCCACATTCGCTCTGGTGGGCGGCACAGTCAAGGGGATGGTGCAGGGGCGACGGGGACGCGCGGCGACCGGGGGCGCACGACGCCGAGCATCGGGCGACGGGCGGGCGGTGAGGCCGATGTCCGCGTCAATTCCACTGAGGCATGGCCTGGCGTGACGGTGATCCTCGGCCCACACATCCGAGGATCGCCACGCCGTCGTGCTGGCCGGGAATCGGCCGGTCACTGTGGCTTTGGTGTCCGGGACCTGTCCCCCCCCGTCGGCGGGACGCCAGGCCGCTCCCGCGTGTCACCCCTCGCCCCGCGGGTGGGGACGACCCGCTAGAAACAGGGGCGCGGCGGCAGGGGGCCCACTCCCCGCCCGCAGGCAGCGGCTCACCATTTCGGGCGACATCCGCCGCGGGTGCCAGCGTAGGAGCAGCTGGGTGAACGCATCCACGTCGTCGTCGTGCGCCCCCAGGGGAAACGCCGCCAGCTGCTCGATGAAATCGTCGACCCACGCCCGCGCCGGGAGGCGGCGTCCGGTCGGGCCGGTCGGCCGGGGCAGGTAGACGTTCCCGGCTTCGACGCGCGGCGCACAGGCGGTCGCGCGCTGGACCTTGTCGCCCGGCGGCTGGACGGCGATGATGCCTGGAATTTCGTGTCGGAGCGTGTCGATCACCGCGGGGCCGTTCGCGGTGTCTTCGACCAGAATCGTCCGCGCGGATGGATACTGCTGGCACGTCCGCCGGATCGCCGCCAGCGTGTCGGGAAATGACAGCTGGGCCTTGACCCGGTCGACCAGATAGATGTCCGCGCCCCGACGTGCGGCCACGAGGCCCACCACAAAGTCGTGCCCGGGCCCGCCTTTCACCGATAGATCCCAGGACTGGATGCCCGCGTCGACACCGGTCGGGAGGTCGTCGTAGAACGCCCACCAGCCGCGCTCGAATAGGCCGCCCGTGCGCGGGCTCGGCGATTGTTGATACTGCCCGGCAAAGCCGTACGCCCCGAGTTCGACTCGGCGCTGCGCCATCTCCTCCGGCCCTTCGCGCGCGGGCCACAGCAGATCCCCCGGCGCGCGGGTCACGACGCGGCCCGATCGCGGAAACGTGATCGGCGTCCGGCTCGTCGCCTCCGCCGGCAGGCAGAGCTGGGTATAGCCCAGGTCCAGACACGTCGCCGTCAAGTCCTGCGCATGGAGCCGTTGCATCACGACGACGATGGCCCCGCGCTGCTTGTCATCCAGCCGTGTCGCCACGCTGCGCCGGAAGTACTCGATCACCCGGTGTCGCTGCGCGTCACTCTCGGCGCCCAGCGGCGTGTGGGGGTCATCCACCACGATCCGGTGGCCCCCCTTGCCGGTGACGGCGGCCCCAACCGAGGTGGCCAGCATCCGGCCACGCTGGGCGTTCCAGTACTCGCTCGCCTCGGTGGGACTCGTTAACGACACCCGAGGCCCCCAGTGCCCGCAGTACCAGGGCGATTGCAACAGGGTCCGCCGGTCCAGGGAGTGCTGCCCGGCGAGCGACTCGGCGTAGCTCGTAAAGACCCACCGCGTCGCGGGATGACGGATCCACTCCCAGACCGGCCACAGCACGCTGACCAGTAACGACTTCCCGTAGCGGGGCGGGAGGTTGATCACCAGGCGGCGGATCTCACCGGCGGTCACGGCTTCGAGGTATTCGCAGACGAGGTCGATATGCCAATTCGGGAGAAACGGCGTCGTCGGTTCCAAGATCGGCCAAGCCTGGCGGACAAAGGCCGGGAAGGACCGCTCGGCCACCCGCTTGAGGTGTTCCGCCTGGAGCGCGGCGAGATAGCGGGCGTCCTTAGTCATCCTCGACCTCCCCGTCGCCCTCGCTCGGCAGTTCCGTGGCCGTGTCGAGCGAGGCCAGAAGCTGCCGCTGGCGCGCGAGCTCCGCCGCGAGTGCCGCATCGGTCATGGCGTCGAACGGCCCCTCGGTGGCCCTGACGTCGAGCTTCTGGGGCGCATCGAGGCCCCAGACGCGCCGTTGGTCCGCCAAGACCTTCCGTGCGACCTCGAGATACCGGGGGTCCCCATGTTGCGTCTCGACGACCAGCTGGGCCACCGTCGCGCCGGGTGTCCCCGGACCACGGTCAGTCTTCCGCTGCACGCGGCGCGTCGCATCGGTCTTACTCGCGTCCCAGGCTCGGAGACTCTCCCGGTACAGGTAGTCAAGGCGCAACGTCTGGCGCGCCTTCTGCCGTTCCACGCGGTCGACGAGCTCTTCCAAGGCCCGCTGTTCGAGCCGACTCAGGATCTTCGAGACGGCGCCCTGGGTCAGGCCCTCCTCCGCCGCGGTCTCCCGCTGGCTGTGACCCTGAATCGAGCGCTCCAGCACCCGGAGCTCGCGAGCCTGAATCCGCGCACGCGGTTCGTGGCCCCCCTGCCCGCCGCGACCCGGCCCTGGTGTGCGCCCGTCACCGGTCATCGCCCACCTCCTACCACAGTCGCCGATTGGCCGGTGAACGCCTCCCAGCGTGACACCGCCACCTGGACGTACTGCGGATCAATCTCGAGTGCGACGCACCGCCGGCCGGTCTTCTCGGCGGCAATGAGTGCCGTGCCGCTGCCGCAAAAGGGGTCGAAGAGGGTTTCGCCTGGCTGCGTATGGTTCAGGAGGGGAATCTCCACCAGGCGCACGGGCTTCTGCGTTCCGTGACCGGTCGGCGCGTTCTCCCCTTCACGCAAGCCACCCACGGGGTTCAGGTTCGGGACCTCCCACACGGTCGACTGCCGGCGGTCGCCGCACCACTGGGCGGTGGCACCGCGGCGCACCGCATACCAGGCAGGCTCGTGGCCCCAGTGGTAGTGGCCTCGACTGAGGGCGAACTGCTGTTTGACCCAGATGATCTGACTCCGTAGATCGAAGCCAGCCGCTTCGAGCGACGCGGCCACGGTCGCGGCCCGGAGCCCCGCGTGAAAAACATACGCGACGTCCCCGGTGAACAACCGCCAGGCATCGGTCCAATCAGCACGGTCGTCGTTGACGACGCGGCCGACCGCGGTACGCTGGCCCGGATAGACGGCGTGTCGCCAGGCCGGCGTGTAGTCAACACCGTACGGTGGGTCGCTCACCAGGAGTCTTGGCGTCTCCCCGGCCAGCACGCGGGCGACGTCCGCGGATGCGGTGGCATCACCACAGAGCAAGCGGTGACGTCCAAGCGCAATCAAGTGTCCGCGACGAAAGGCCGTTGGCCCCGGCGCGAGGACAGCGTTCTCGTCAGTCTGGCCCGTGGTCGGGGTCGCGACCAGCGCCGCGAACTCCTCATCCGTCCAAAAAGTCGACAGGTCCACCCCTGCCTCGTCGAGGTCCCGGAGCACCGCCTCATCCCACTCGAGTCCGAGCTCAGAAACTCGGTTATCAACGACAGCCAACGCCTGTGCCCGGGCGTCCGACGCCAGGTCAAGGTCTGATCGCCGGACCGCAATCAGTTCAGAGCCATCGCTCTCGATCACCCGCAGTCCGAGCCCCTGCGCCTTCGCCTGCTCGACGGTCTTGTTGCCGGCGATGACGACGCCATGTCGATCCACGAGGACCGCACGGCCCGCTCCGTATGCTCGGAGGGAGTCGGCGAGCGCCTCGCGGCCACGCGCGGTCCCTCGATTCGCGTTGTGGGGATCGCTCGTCAGGTCAGATAGGGTCACCGGAACGGGTCGTGTCGGCTTGCTCTTCATCGTTCACCTCCGGAATGCCTTTGCTCCTCATGAGCAGGGCGGAGGTGCGTGATGCCCTCGGACGGGAGTCCAGTTGGATCACAGTCGGCCGGAGACGGCGGCGTCACGCAGCTTTAGGGTAGCGCGTGAAGTGGTGCACAAAACCCGGTGGGGTTTTATCACCGCTGGAGACCTAGCCCCAGCGAAGTTTGGCGATATTCAACTGTTTCTGGAGATCTCGAACAGTGTGGTCAGGCAGATTGAACCGAAGGCTCAGCAGCACGCGGATAATCTCAGACGGCTTCCTCTTCGGCACAAGTCTCCGGAGTCGTGCCTCATCCGCATCAGCCAAGACGCGCGGTCGCACGAGACGGGATGCCAAGGCGAGAATCCTGTCTCCAACTTCCGTCACCGACTGCGGATCATCCTTGTGGCGAGCGCTGAGGATGCCGCGGACCTTCCGAGCGAGAACCTGTTGATGGTTCCACCCGCCCACGCCTAACTTCGCCGGCCGTCCTGGTAGCGCGGGCGCCAGCTCGCGCAAAGCGTTCCGGCCTCGAACCGCACCCACCGGGTGGGTACGCTCAACGCTGGCCAAGACGTCGTGAATCGTCTGAACCGCTCGCCTTCTCGCCTCTGCGTTTCCATCGTTGAATGTGTACTGGTCACGCATACGACTCCCCCAAGCCAGTCTGAAGACGACAGAATCGACTGGAGTGTACCCGCGATCAGTCTGACGCGCGAGCGAGCCTCATACCGTTGCGTCGTCGCCGTGCACGCCAGGCTCCATTCGTAGAAACGACACGAGTTGGGCGCTCGCTTGCCGCGTGCCGTGTCGAGTGTCCTCAGCCCCCGCACCACGTAGTCATCCAGGTACCACCGCCAACTGAAACATCCGGCTGAGCGCCGAGCTCCGGCCTCGTCGACCTCGCTCCACTGCAGGTCGAGGATCATCGAGCGGTGATAGCGTTCGATCTTGCCCTGCGTCATCGGGTGATACGGTGCCCCACGTGTGTGCGCGATCTGGTGGGTCTCCAGATAGTCCGCCAGCAGAGGTGGACTGAGAACGGCGGAGCAAGAATAGACCACAGCGCGGCGGTTGGAAGCGCCTGAGGGCGGCAGAAAACCAGACCGCTCGAGTGGTCCACCGAGCATTCCGAGCGTGTGTTGTGGGACACAGGAGGGATGTATCGAGTGGAGCTCTATGCGGAGGTGCGGCGCAGCGTCTATGTGGAGGGGTTGAGCGAGCGGGCGGCGGCGCGCCGCTTCGGGCTGGCCCGGGAGACGGTGCGCAAGATGCTGCGCGACCGACTGCCGCCCGGGTATCGCCGGGCGAAACCGATCCGGTGTCCGAAACTGGACGCCTTCACCAGGGTCATCGATCAGATCCTCACCGACGATCAGCAGCGTCCGAAGAAGCAACGGCACACGGCGAAGCGCATCTGGGAGCGCTTGCGCGCGGAGCACGCTTTCACGGGCGGCTACACCATCGTCAAAGACTACGTGCGCCGGCGGAAGCTGGGCGGGCAAGAGATGTTCGTGCCGCTCGTGCACCCGCCGGGCGACGCCCAGGCCGACTTCGGTGAAGCGCTGGTGGTCGTCGCCGGCGTCGCATGCAAGGCGCACGACCTGGTCGTGGATCTGCCGCACAGCGACGACGCGTTCGTGCAGGCGTTTCCGGCCGAGACGACGGAGGCGTTCTGTGACGGGCACAACGCGGCGTTTCACTATTTCGGCGGCGTACCGCGTGGCATCGTCTACGACAACACCAAGCTGGCGGTGGCGCGGATGCTCGGTGACGGCACGCGCCAGCGGACCCAAGTCTTCAGCGAACTCCAGTCGCACTACCTGTTCGACGATCGCTTCGGACGACCGGGGAAGGGCAACGACAAAGGCAAGGTGGAAGGGCTGGTCGGCTACGCCCGCCGCAACTTCTTCGTGCCGGTCCCGCGCGTCGCCAGTTGGGACGCGTTGAACGCCGACGTGGAGCGCCAGTGCCGCGCGCGGCGCGGGCAGCGGTTACGGCGGCACACCGAGACGATCGGGGAGCGCTTCGCGCGCGACCGCGCCGCGGTGTTGCCGTTGCCGCCGGTCCCGTATGAAGCCTGCGACACGCGCCCGACGCGGGCCACGTCGTTGTCGCTGGTGCGCTACCGCCGCAACGACTACTCGGTGCCGACCGCCTACGGCCACCGCGAGGTGGTGGTGAAGGGCTACGTGGACACCGTCGTGGTCGTGTGCGGCAGTACCGTCATCGCCCGCCATCCTCGCAGCTACGAGCGGGACGCGTTGATCTTCGAGCCGCGGCACTACTTGGCCTTGCTGGAGCGCAAGACCGGGGCGCTCGATCAAGCGGCGCCGCTAGCCGGCTGGGAGCTGCCGGAAGCGTGTGGTCGGCTACGGCGTCTGTTGGAGGCCCGGCTGGGCAAGGCGGGGACGCGCGAGTACGTGCAGGTGCTGCGGCTGCTCGAAGACTTTCGGCTCGCCCACGTCAGCGGCGCTGTCCGGGACGCCCTCGCCCTGGGCGTGATCGGGTTCGACGCCGTCAAGCATCTGGTGCTGTGTCGCATCGAACACCGGCCGCCCCGCCTCGACCTGGCGCAGTATCCGCATCTCCCGGCCGCGCGCGTCGCGACGACCGCGGCAGCGGACTACCTGGCGCGGCTGGGGGCAGGCGCCGAGTGATGGCAAAACCGACCCTGCTGCTCGACGCGCAGCTCAAGGCCCTGCGCCTGCCGACCTTTCTGCGCGAGTACGACACAGTGGCGCGGCAGTGCGCCCAGGAAGGGCTGGTCTGTCCGCGCTATCTGCTCCGCCTCTGCGAGCTGGAGTTGCTTGATCGCGAGCAGCGCGCCACCGAGCGCCGCATCCAGGCCGCCAAGTTCCCGGTCTTGAAGAGTCTCGAGACCTTCGCGTTCCGCGCAATCCCGTCGTTGAATAAGCGCCTGGTGCTGGAGCTGGCGCGCTCGGCGTATCTCGACCGCCGAGAGCACGTGTTGGCGTTAGGCAACTCCGGCACGGGCAAGACGCATCTGGCACTGGCGTTGGGGCTGGCGGCCTGTCAGAAGGGCTATCGGGTGCGCTTCCTCACCGCCGCCGCGCTGGTGAACGAACTGCTCGAGGCCCGGGATGAGAAGCGCCTGCTGCGCCTCCAGAAGCAGCTTGCCAAGCAGGATCTGTTGATCGTGGACGAGCTCGGCTACGTGCCGTTGTCCAAGACCGGCGCCGAGCTGCTGTTCGAGATCTTCTCCCAGCGCTACGAGCAAGCATCGACGCTGGTGACCTCGAATCTGCCCTTCAACGAATGGACCGAGATCTTCGGCTCTGAACGGCTGACCGGCGCGCTGCTCGACCGGTTGACCCATCACGTCCACATTCTGGAGCTGAACGGCGACAGCTATCGCCTCGCACACAGCAAGCACGCCCGCCACGACGCTGCCGCTCCGGCGTCCTGACGCCTCCCTTCGCAAGCTGCTGGCTGTGCAGCCACTCTCAGGCACGCCGTCCACCGGGCCGGGTGGTCTAATTTTCCTCCGCCACCGTGGTCTAACTCAAGACAGGTAAGCCACCGCCTATGGCGGTGAGACGCGCAAAGGTTCGACCGTGGTAGGGGTTAGCCGAAGAAGATAGACGGTCTCCAGTCATGAACTCCCCAGTTCAGAAAGGAGACCGCCATACGAGAGTGGCAGAGCCAATCTCACGGTGGATGCTATTGCAAATGCGGTTGCTGTGGCTTCGGTAGTCTCGAACTTGCGTTCTTCCGTCTGCTCCGATTTGACGCGCAGGCGCTGCTGTGGGCCCGGTCGATTTGGCCGAACAGGCGATCCGCGATTACATCCGGTGGTCGCAAGCAGAGGAGACGCCGCGAGAGCGGCTAGAAAATCGCTAATCGAAGGCCCCTTCGAGGGGCCTTCATCATACCGCCCCCTCAGGGGGCGGTAGCTGATTTTGGTCCGCCCTTGACACTGGGGCGCGGTGCGGAAGGTGTTCCCGAAGACCCGCGACCAGCGGTGGTGGGTCCACAAGACGGCCAACGTCCTGAACAAACTCCCCAAGGGCGTGCAGGCCAAGGCGACAGCCATGCTCCACGACATCTGGATGGCGGAGACGCAGAAGTCGGCCGAGCAGGCATTCGACCTCTTCGTGACGACGTTGACTGCGAAGGTCCCGGCCGCGACCACCTGTCTCGCCAAGGACCGAGGCGTCCTGCTCACCGTCTACACGTTTCCGGCCGAGCACTGGATGCACATCCGCACCACGAATCCGATCGAGTCGACGTTCGCCACCGTGCGGGTACGCACGAAGAAGACGAAGGGCGCGGGCAGTCGGCTGGCCTGCTTAACGATGGTCTTCAAGCTGGCGCGGGCCGCGCAGAAACAATGGAGAACATTGACCGGGGCTCAGTTGATCGTCGAGGTCATCAATGGCGTGCCCTTCGTCGATGGCATCAGAAAGGACGCCGCCTGAGCTAACCCCATCCACAACTTTTGACAATATCTCTGTCTTCCCCTGGAACCCTCCGTGCGGGCGTTGGTCGTTGTAGAAGTGCTCCCAATCGACTAGCTTCTCATTGAGATCGACATCACCCGTGTACGTCAGTAGCTGATAGAACGGTCCTGTCAAGTTGACGAAAAGCTGGTCGATCTACCCCCAAGATACCGGGCTCGAGCCCGTCGTGAACCCGCCATACTGGACATCACCCGTGTACGTCAGTAGCTGATAGAACGGTCCTGTCAAGTTGACGAAAAGCTGGTCGATCTACCCCCAAGATACCGGGCTCGAGCCCGTCGTGAACCCGCCATACTGGGCATCAGAAACGGCCATCACCCTCAACTTGACAATACCGCGCCGCCCGCATCCTGCCGGGACACTCGGTGGTCGGCTACGTCTGGTCGTCCTCGCCCGGCGGCGACTTGACAATGGTCTCGCTGGGCGGCGCAGCGGATGGCACGCGGCCCTTGCCCGGCTCGCGGTGTCTTCGCCTGGCGGGCACGCGCGCCAGTGGCGCAGCAGGCGGTTCATTGAAGCTGGTCGATGGCCTGATGGACCAAAGCGATGCCCGCCGGCCCCGGCCGGACGGAGGCGCGGCCGGCATGTCGACTCGTTTCTCGAAGGCGCCGCTATGCTGGACGTTGCGCTGGAAGTCGCCCGGATCGAGGTGTGTGCGCCACACCGCTTCGTAGACTCGACGAAGCTGGGTGATCGTGAACTCCGGAGGGCAGAACCTGGCCGCGAGGGCTGTGTACTCCAGCTTGGACCGCGTCCGCTCGACGGCGTCCCTCACGATCCGCTCGTGGTCAAACGCCAATCGAACCACGCCCCCCTCGATCTCCTCCACTGGTGTCAGCACGGGGGCCACCGCGTCCCCACCGCCCCGGAGCGCCGGGAGATCGGCGCAGATCGCCCAGTAGGCGACGGTGACGACGCGCATGCGCGGATCCCGGCCCGGCGCACCGTAGCTGGCGAGCTGCTCCAGGTGCCAGGAGTCGTCGCGCAGACCCGTTTCCTCGGCCAGTTCGCGGGCCGCGGCCTGATCCAAGTCCTCACCAGGTTTCACGAAGCCACCCGGTAGTGCCAAGGCGCCCCGGAACGGTTCTTCGCCCCGTTCGATCAACAGGACGTGAAGCGTGTCATTCCGGATGGTGAACACCGCCACGTCTACGGTGACGGCAAACGGAGGGTAGTCGCCTGGGTCGTAGCCTGAGGGCGCGCCTGGTGCCATTGAGAAAATATATATTGTCGTATTGACAATATCAAGAGGACCTCATATTATTGTCTCTTAGACAATAACTGTCTGGAGGTGCCATGACCATTCCGCAGCTCGACACCGTCGCTATCGGCTGGCCGATCACCCGGCTGGGCGTGTCCTTCTTCCCTGTGTACTTGCCCGCCAACGACCTGCCAGCGATCGCCACCGGCGAAGCCTCGAAGCTCGTCGTGGATGAGCTCGACGAGGCGTCGGTGCAGACCTTGCTGGTCCGCAACCCGGGCGACACGCCAGTGCTCGTCGTCGAGGGCGAACACTTCCTTGGCGGCAAGCAGAACCGCGCTATCAACGCGACCGTTCTGGTGCAGGCCCAGGCCGAGTTGGACATTCCCGTGTCCTGCCTCGAGCAGGGCCGATGGGGCCGCCGTCAAGCCTACCGGCGTGACGGCGCGTTCGCCGCCGCCCGCGTGCGCTCCGTGCAGCATGCCGGGGTAGCCAGGTCCATGCGGCAGACCGGCTCCCGCGACGGCGATCAGACAGCGGTGTGGAGCGAGATCAACCAGATGCTGAGCCAAGCCTCGGTAGGTTCGCCCACAGCGGCTGCGGCCGACATGAGCCGGGAGACATTCCGACGAGAGCCGCCACGCGCCGCCGTGGCCGAGGAACTCGCGGCGCGCGGGCCGCTCTCAGGCCAGTGCGGCATCGTGATCGCCCAGGGGCGTCGGGTCACGGCAATGGACCTGTTCGGCGCGCCCCATCTGCTCGCCGTTCACTGGGCTGCGCTGATTCGGTCGTACCTCCTCGACTCGCCCCTGGCAAGCGGCCGGCCCTCCGCCACGCAGGTGCTGAACTTCGTACGGCGCTTCGCCTCCGCGCGGGCACAGCACGCGCGGGGCGTCGGGCTGGGCGTCGAACATCGCATGGCTCACAAGAGACTCACCGGCCAGGCCCTGACCCTCGACAAGGCGATCGTGCACGCGACGTTCTTCGCGACAGGTTCAGCGTGAGCCGCTCGGCCGTCCGGCGTCGATGATGGCGGGGCGGGACCGCGAGCCCCCGCCCTGCCAGCACATACGCCACTCTAGTTGTGACCTCTCAACACGTTGTCCACTCGATCCCGACGGGAGAAACTGCTGGTGAACAAAGCTACGGTTTCATCCCGGAGGACCGAGTGGACATCCATCAGAATGCTAGAACCACCCCGGCGAGTCGAGCCGAACTGGTCGCCCGCGTGCTCGACGACCAACTGCCGCTGAGCCTCGTCGCCGCCGCCGCGGGCGTCTGTCCGCGAACGGTGCGTAAGTGGATCGCCCGGTATCAGGCCGAAAGCCTCGACGGCCTGGCCGACCGCAGTTCGCGGCCGCATCGACAACCCCGGGTGGGCCACACCGGTTCGCATCGTCGCCCGCATCACGGCGTTGCGGAACGAGAATGGTCCACACGCGATCCTCGATGTCGATCTCATCCCACCGCGCCCCGCGCGGTACTGACGCCCCTATATGTCAAGACACGCGTTTTAAGCGGCCTGGGTGACGGCTTGGCGTGTGCGGAAGGCTGTCATGACGCGTTGGGAGATCTCTCGCGCAAGGAAGCGTTTCAGGCATCGGATGATCTCGCGTTTGGTCCGGCCATCGGCGGTGCCGGCCGGTGGTCATCCCGGACGAGGCCGGGATCGGGCACGCGCCGCAGAGCTTCGCGAAGGCGGCGTCCGAACGAATCCGGTCAGGGTGATCGCCGAAGAGGATCAACGGATGTGTTGCAACTTTCCAAAAGCGGCAAGAGAGCGATTGGTCGAGTCGGCCGGGCTCCGTCTCATGCCGCCACCTCGAACAAGTTGTTGATGAACTGAATCTGTCGCCGCACATCCGCACCGCTCACCCACCTCGCTTGCCCCTTCCGGATCATGTGCATGGCCTCGTAGCCGTGGATCGTTCGCCGCGCCGCCTGAAACTCACGAAACCCCTGCTTGGCTTTCACGCGTCGTTTGATCGCTCGATGATCCTGCTCCAGCATGTTGTTCACGTATTGGACTGGCCGGTGGCGGCAACGGCGTCGCAGGAGTCCTGCCTTTTTCACCCCTGAAATCGCCGATCCGTAAAGGCGGGCCTGGTCCGTGTTGATAACACGGGGCTGCGGATGCGACGGATCAGTGAGCGCCTTGCGGAACAGGCGTGTGGCCGTAGCGGCATCGCGCAAGCCCGAGAGCACGAAGTTGATCGTGGCACCGGCAGTTCGGGACCGTAGCGCTGGACCCAGCGCCAGATTGTCGTGTGGTCCGCTTCCAGGCCGCGCTCGCGGAGCAGCTCTTCGACATCGCGGAACGAGAGCGAATACCGCAGGTACCAGCGCACGGCGCACAGAATCAGCTCGGGCTCGGTTTGTCGCCACTTAAAGATCGCCGGTCGGATTGCCTGCTTCATGATCTCTTCAGGTTACCAGCCGCCGTCGGCCACAGTTGCAACACAACCCATACCGAGCCATCGAGGGATCGTCACGCCCGCCTCTCATCAACTTGACTGTGCCGTCGAACGTGTTGCCGTCCTCGTCCACCGCTCGCCAGAGATACTGTTGCCGACCAGATTCGTTCGAAATCCAGTTCCGTCTGTCCAGCCAGCGCTGCGGGTCTCTATCTAGACGGCATCACGCCACTCGGTGGAGTTGAGACGAACGGCATGCAAGCCGACTCGAACACGGCTCTCGTCAGCTCTGAGTGTCTTCCACGCGCGCGCATACGCAGTGAGTTGTTGGTGATACCGAGCCGTCAGCTCCGCAGGATCATCCACTTGGTCGGTCTTGTAGTCCACGATCTCCCAGGTATCGCCGCGTCGATAGGCGAGATCAATCACGCCGTGGGTGATCTTCGTTTGTCCCGATTTCGCCTCGATTGCGTACGAGAAGGGCACCTCCGTGTAGCGTTCGTCGGCGTGCAGTGCTCGTTGCCACATGTCGCTTGTCATCACCTGCTCGACGGTATCGAGGGTCGCGGTGATGACGGATTGAAGCGCGGGCTTTCCGCGCGTCAACCACGTTGCTCGACGCCGTAGCCGCTCCCGATCCGGCTGGCCGGTCGTCGCCGCACACTCGAGCAGCTTGTGGACGAGGTCCCCCCACTCGATGCCTGTGGCGGGTCCACGGAGTAACTGCGCCGAATCCTCTTCCCGAACGACGACGTCGCGGTGAGTGGTGCCCGTGACCGACTCAGTGGTGAACGACAGTGCAGCCCCCTTGAGGACGCGGCGGACTCTCGCGTCGTCGGCCTCCTCGATCGCCTTCGGCAAGAGGTCGACACTGACCAGCGTGGGTTCACTGACTTCTGTCGGCACCTGAAGCTCAGCCATCCCAGCAAGGTGTGGCTCGAACGGCAGCCAGGGGCCCTTCCTGACATTGGGCTTCCCCCAACGGCTGACAACCAGAAGCGTCCGCGCGCGGGTCGCCGCCACGTATCGCAACCGCTCGTGCTCGGCGGTGACGAACGCGAGTTCGGCCGCTTCGTGTGCATCCCACCCCACTGGAAGGCCCAATAACTGCCCGTGAAAGCTCCCTGGCTTCTTCCGCTCGATCCTGAGGACACCGAGAGCAGACTCGCCGTCACGAACAATCCGTCGGTCAGCGTTGGGCAGGAAGGTGCCGCAGGGATCAGCGAGGAAGACGACTTCAGCCTGAAGCCCCTTGGCCTTGTGAAGGTTCATCAGGCGCACGACGTCGGTTCGGCCTGGTTCGAGGGGTAACGACTCGATGTCGTTCGACTCGACATCAGCCTCCAGCGACGCGGCTGCGTCGGCCAGCGTGCCACCTTCCTCGGTGACCCAGCGAACCCGGTCCAACGCCTGGAACAGGTCGCCAGCTTTGGCACCTCCGCGTGTCTCGCCGACCGTCAGCGCCAGTAACCCCGTGTCCTCCAGGATGCGCTCGACTGCCGCGGGAGCCGACAGCGTCCGGGTGATGTGGTACATCGCACGCAGGCGACTGAGCGCCCGGATGACGCTGGATTCAGCCTGTGTCGTCGGGCCGTCCTCGAGCGGGACCGCCGTGAAGATGAACGTGCCTCCCGCGCTGCGATGAGCATAAAGCGCAGGGTCACTCACGCCGAACAACGGTCCGCGCAGCACGCCAACTACCTCCACCTCGTCATCCGGATCCGCTAGCGCCCGGAGCAAGGCGGCAAGTACGTGCACCTGTTCGGAGTCACCGAACGCGCTGGCACCGCTCACCTCCACGGGTACACGCTCCGCATCCATCGCCCGTGCGTACTCGGCGAGGTTGCCCTTCTTCCAGGTTAAGACCAAAAAATCACCAGGCTGCCGATTCCCGGCGTCAATCTCAGCGCGAATGTAGCGGGCAATGGCCCCGGCATCGTGTGCGACAACGTCTGCGGCCTTCTGACACGTACTCGGCGTGGTCAGGACGCGAATGCCCGTGGTTCTGCCACTCGGCGAAGGAGGCTGGTTGGTATCGAATGATAGCGCTGGCTCGAGCCTCTGATACTGCGGTTGCTGGGGCGTCGGGACGTCGGGGAACACGTCCTTGAACGCACCATTGGCCCACTCGCAGAGGAGCGGTGTTGCCCTGAAGTTGGCTGCGAGTGGAACGAGACTTCCTCCGCTTTGGTGAATGAGTTCGCTCACCCGACTGTAGATCTCGATGTCAGCCCGACGAAAGCGGTAGATCGACTGCTTCGGGTCGCCGACGATAAACAACGCGCCCGGCCGGAGAGACACGGTCGTCCAGTCGGATGCGTCGCTCCCGTCGCTGGTCAGCCAGGCCACCACTTCGGCTTGAATCGGGTCGGTGTCCTGGAACTCATCGACGAAAAGCCACTGGTACTTCTGCTGCAAGGCCCGCCGCACCGTGAGGTTCTCGCGGAGCACGCGGGCGGCGCACTGCAGGAGGTCTTCGTACTCCAGCGTCAACGCCCGGTATCGATGCGCACGGGCAAACTCCCGGCCTTGGACCATGAGCGTGATGGCGAGGCGGTAGACGTAGTGACGCCATGCCTCGAGGAATGGTCCGATAGCTGCCCGGAGGTCGGCAAGCATCCGGTCGATGTCCTCGCGCAACTGGCGGGGATCATCGTACCACTCCGTCCAGCGGCTCATTGTGATCCGGAAGGCGCCTTCCCACGGCGCAACCAGATCAACCAGGTCGGCCGGGTGGTCTCGTCTGGCGATCGTGATCCTCCATTGGCCGTCTCGAGCCTTCTGGAGGACCTTGCACGTCGTGTCGTCTGGAATCCTGCGAGGGAGCAGCGGGTCCAGTTGCTGCCAGAATCGGTCGAGGGCCGCCCACGCTGGCGTCGGGTCCGGTGCTGGTGCGTCGCCAGCTGGGAACTCGACCTCGTCGAATGTGCAGATCGTCGTGAAGGCATGGTCGAGATCGCCTGCTCTAATCCCGGCATCACGCAGTTCGGGGAGCAGTGCGCCTCCCTCGGCTCGCTTACGCGCGATGAACGCTCGCCAGAGCTGCTGCCTGGACTCGATGGCGCCGACATCGTCAAGCTCGGCGAACCTAGGCGCGAGTCCCGCCTCGACGGGACGCTCCCGGAGGAGATGGGCGCAAAACGAGTGGATGGTTCCAACAAAGAGACGCTCGAGGCGGGACAGCGCCTCCTGCGCGCGCTGTCGCCGGTCGGGATCATCTTCTGAGGCACGACGCTCCTCGAGCACCTGCTGAAATCGTCCCCTCAGCTCTGCCGCGGCCTTTCGGGTGAATGTGACCGCCGCCATGTGCTCGACACGATATTGTCCGGACAGAATACCAGCCGCCATCCGAGTGGCGAGGCTCTGCGTCTTGCCTGAACCCGCCCCGGCCTCAACGAGCATATTGACGTCGAGGGCTCGCTCGATGACGTCTCGACTGGCCTTGTCGGGCAGCGGGACCTGACCGTTCGGCCCGGCCGTGGACTTAATCATGTTCACGCACCCGGAGAAACGGTTTCAGCGCGTCGTTGACGCCGTCGGCGCTGGCCGCCTTCAGCTTCGTCCCTGCATGTGCACGGGCGGCCGGAGCCTTCTCGATGTCCGGACCGGTTCCCTTTTTGCGCCTACCCCCACATGCAGCAGACAGTTCACAGAACCGGCAGTCTTCCTCGTCCGCCGTGTGCAGGTACGCCCCTGCGCCAGGAATGTCGAGTAGATCTGTAAACACTTGCGCCAACGTGGCTTGAGATGGATGAGGAATCCGCTTCTGTTGCCCACCACCTTGTTGGCTGGGAAAGTAGTACGTGCCTGTGCCGACGACGGCGCTGCCGTCGTGTGCCCGCAGCAGGTCCGCTGCGGCGATGCCATACAGCGCGTGCTGCAGGAGGCGCCCTCCGTTGAAGGTGCCTGTGTAGGCCGGCCGAAAGAACGACCCTGTCTTGTAGTCGGTGACTTCGTAGTGTCCCGGACCGATGCGATCGATTCGGTCAATCCGGCCCCGGATACGAAAGCGGCGCGCACCCAAGGCGAGCTCCACCGGCTCGGCTCGGCTGAGAGGCTCGGCGGTATCGGATGTGCCGTGCGATAGACCGAATCCGACCTCGAACCCGACGGGTTCGCGCCCGTCGGCACGATTGACCGCTTCGTATGCCAAGAACAGCTCGAGGTCACGCAGTAGCTGATCGCGATCGCGCTCGAAGATGGCGTCCGATGGTGGCGGTCGCTCGCTTCTCAGAATCTCGAGGCGGGCGAGGGCCCGCTGCCGGAGCCATGCCGTTTGGCGGCGCGGGTCGACTGGCTCGCCGGTGTCCGACAGCTGTCGGAGCCGGCGCATCACGTCGGCGTAGAGCGCGTGGAGCTCACCACCTCGGATGAGCGGGTCGAGCCATTCGTCAGGATCGCGGTCCTCGTCGTCCAGTGGCCGCAGCCGGAGACCGACCTGCAAGAAGTAGCGAAACGGGCACGCCGCCAACCCCTCGAGTTTGCTGGCCGAGACCGGGCGACCCGACTGGCGCGGGTCGAGCTGGGCGGCCGCGGCTGGAACAAAGCCGTCGAACGCCGTAAATCGAGTCGACGCCCGTTCGTGCTCGGCATGCAGCCCTCGGGCGAGCATCGGATAGGCTACGAAAAGCGATTCAAGTCCTGCGTTGCCCACCTTCTGGAGGCCGCTCAACCACCACCCGGCATCCGATAAAGCCGCCTCGCCAGTGCGAGGTACCACTGAGACCGGCTCGCCGAGGTCGCGGCCCAGTTGCTCGTACGTGATCTCCCGCTGCGGGTCCCGCAAGCGTCTCGCCTGCAGCATCAGCCACGACGGGAACGTCTCACGATAGTCGCGCAGGTCACGACAGGAGTACGAGAGGGTCCAGGACGAGACCGCGAGGCCCGATTGTGACGCAGCGCCGCCTGCGCCAAGGACCGCCATTCTCGACACCACGGTGTGCACCGATTCCTCGACGCGGTCAAGTGACGTGGCGAGTGACGGGTGAATCGTTTCGCGCTCGGCGTCGAGCAAAACCGGGTCTTCCACGGGGAGCGGAAACACGCGGCCTTCCTGGAGCCCGACGACAAAGGTGTGTGGCCGGCCAGCGAAACCGGCACGTTGCAGCGTCGTCACATGGAGGTGCCCTGGCCGTGCGCGGTCGGGGGCGACGGTCACCCCTTCAAGTGACGCTCGAATCAACTGCAAACACTCACGTGTCGGCTGCGACACCTGCCCCAGCGTTCTAAGTTCGTCGAGAGCAACCTTCACTGCCTGCTTGGCCTGACGGTCCATCTCCATTGACGTCGTCGCAAAACGGTCGATGAACGCGTGTGCTGCGGTCACGACGTCGATCAGAGAGACCGGTGCT
Organism: Vicinamibacterales bacterium; assembly: GCA_965197395.1. Taxonomy (GTDB): domain Bacteria; phylum Acidobacteriota; class Vicinamibacteria; order Vicinamibacterales; family UBA8438; genus CAZYFH01. The sequence continues at coordinate 17,410 of CBDANB010000002.1, forward strand.
GTCGTTGAGGCTTCGGGAATGGCTGCGAGCAGGGCCGTAATCCAGTCGCGCACTTGTTCGGCGTGTACCGCTCGTTCGAGCCGGTGCGCGGCTTCATCGGTTTCCACTTCTGGATCGGCGGCCAGGGTGCGCTCCGTGGCTGCGAGAGCCGTCAGTCGCGACGCGTACGTCTGACGTCCCCATGTTGCCTCCGCGCGCAGCAGCAGTCGGGCCGCACGTCCGGCCTTGGGCCCATCAGGAATCTCGAGTCGCACATCGCCAGACTGAAACAGGCGACGAAGACCGCTCGCGGGAAATCCTTCTTCTATCCAGTCGCACCATGCCAGGAGCGCCCGTGCTGGACGTGCAACCGTGACAGGCAGTCCAGGAGCGAACGTGATCGGCCACTCGTATCGCTGTGCCTTCTGCCAGATCAGAGGCACGTAGTCGGGTGACGAACAGGCAATCTCGACGTGATCGAAGCTCAGTGAGCCCTTGTCACCATGGAGGATCCGTCGAAACACCTCTTCGACTTCGGCCTCTCGACCGCCGGCGCGAAACAGCTGGAGCTGATCGGGCGAGGCCGGCTCACTGATCTCAGTCGGAGACAACAGGTATGCCAGTGGAGATGAGACTGCCTGCTCGCGTGCCGGAACCTCGGCGAAGCGGCGCGGGCGCCGCGAGCCAGGTATTCGAGGCGCAATCGGCTCGATGCACTGACCTGGAAGGCCGGCCAGGAGCTGCTGAACCAGCGGGGCCCAGATGACGTCCGGCATGCGAAGAACCGGATCCTCCGGGCCGATCGCTGAATCCTCTAGATGCTGCAGCGCTTCGCGATAGACCGTCGCGCGATCGGCGAGACGTCGTGACGCAAGATGTGCCTCGAAGGCCGCCAGGAGCGCGACCAGCTCGGCATGTTTGTCAGCGTTCTCAAACCCGTCGGGTGCAACGTCGCTCGAAGCGATCCCGGCGAGTCGCAGCTCACGAACGGTGGCCCACAGCGCCGAGCCCATTTGCGGATGCAACGCGAGGTGCCTAAAGTATGCAGGGACGTCATCCGACAGTTCACGGAGGAGGCGCATGATCACCGCGGGACCGGAGTCGTCCGCCGCCGGGTCGATGCCGCGTTCAGCGAGACAAGGGCCAGCGAGATCGAGGGCCAAGTCGAACGGCGTCTTGAAGCGGAGATTCGCCCAGTGGGTTCCCTCAAGGACAAGACGATCGCCGATGGTGTGCCCGAGGGCATGGGTGGGGACGATGGCCCATTTCGAGCGGGTTGGACTGTCTTGGCAAAGCTGGGCGAGTTGAGCGATGAAGGGGTCGGTCAAAGCTCATGAATGCTAATCGACCGCGGGCCAGCTTCCAACTCATCCCGTGCCACCACAAGATGCGGTAGACGCCGGCGTGGGAGATCGTGATGCCGGGCGAGAATCGATATCCGTGAAGCTGGCCGTCTGACTCCTCATCGGCCTACTCTGCCACTCGTCGCCTCAACCTGATATACACACCCCAGGCATAGCACCACCTCACGGCGAGCAAGGCCGTCCCATCTCCACTTCCACCACGGCCTCCACTAGGTGGTCGGGAGAACGGGATCAAGCACGCGAACGAGATCCGCGAGGCATTGCGCGTACCAGTCGACGACGCTGTCAGGCACAGTGGCTGGTTCGTCACCTGGAGCAGGCAACTTCGAGGTCGATTTGAGTGCCAGTGTGAACTGCACCTTCGACGGAATCTTCGATTGGATTGCCGGGACAGTCCTGAGGGCTTGAACGACGGATTCGCCAAGCGTGCGGTTTTCCTTCATGTCGACCTTCAAGCGTACTGAGTAGGTGACCCGTTCACCCGCGTCCGTGTCAGCGCTGTCGACGGCAAGGCGGAAGTGTATCTTCGGGTACGTGTTCCCGGGTTCGGCCGACTGGCTCAGCCCGACAATCGGGTCACTCTCGTTGACACCAAGCGCCCCCCACCCCGAACGAAACACGCACGCGTACTTGTCGCGACGAACGAGGAACTGCCATCGTCCCTGGTACTGTTCCTCCAGACGCTGACAGACCTTCGATCCGACTGAAGCGTGAGATTCATCACGCTTTGAGGGAAGACGGCGCCGGATCGCCCGCCACGCGTCCAGATGCTCGTTGTACAGCTTGCGACAGAGCTCGTCTATTTCAGAATTCTGTTCGGGCATGATGTGGCTCCGCAATGCCGCGCAGTAGTGTCGCGCGAGGCCAAGGCCGACGGAGTGGCGGCCGCGCGCGGGAGGCGCGGCGAGAGCTTCCTCTAACAACGCGACAATCGTGCGGTACCCGATGCTTGCGACCGGACAGCCGGGTGTTGACTGCGGCTTTCTTCCGTCGGGCGTAAGAAAGGTGAGGACGACCGCCGTACCTGGAAACGTGTAGGCGAGTCCCTCCCCGTACCGACGCAATTGATTCTTCCCCTCGGGCGCATCAATCTTGTTCTCGATGCCGAGAACGAACCGTTCATCCCCTCGGCGAAGGTGGAGCAGGATGTCTATCGGGCCTTTGCCGGTACTAAACTCCCGGTGCACCTCTTCGACAACGAGAGCCCCCTCGTCGCATCGCTTGCAGGCAGCCAGCATCGCACGCCCGAAGGGAACCGCGAAACGATCGGCGAGTCCGTGCCAGCCTTTCGGGTCCAGCAGCCACCCGAGCATGTCACTGTGGACGCCCTCGACCCGCAGAATGCGCGGGACCGTGAGGAAAAAGTTTCCCAACTAACGAAATGACGCTGAGGGAAGGATGCTGGTGGTACGCAAGTGGCTGGGAATGTGCGCCGAGGCCCGTCGTCCAGGTGGCGATAACCGGACGCCCGGTTCTTGACGATCTTGATAAATTTCGCCGACGGCATTGTCAGCGGCCTGTCGATGAAGGCCATGATGTGGCGTTCCGCAGTGTCCCGACAAATGTGTGCACGTCGATGCGGCTGCAGCAACCCAGCAGGTCAGCCACGCGTCTGAGGAAAGAGGCCGATAGCGGAGTGCTCAAACTCGTCGTGCACCCAGGCGCGATGAATGCGCCGAAGTCCGTCTATCGCGATTGAGGAACCGGGTACTCCTGACCTGATTGAGGGCATTTGGAGTCAAGGCGGGCCAGCCCGTCCCAGGTCGCTAACGCGACTGTTCATTTTGGAGTGCCGTATCCTGCTCTGGCCGATCTTGCACTCATGCGAGTCACTGGCGCTGTCAAGCGTAACTGACCTGATTGAGGATGGAACAAGGCGGGCCAGCCCGTCCCAGGTCGCTAAATTTTGGAGTGCCGTATCCTCTCTGGCCGATCTTGCACTCATGCGAGTCACTGGCGCTGTCAAGCGTAACTGAACCCGCCGTACATACCCAGCACTGGGAACCACATCTCCGGCCTATCCAACCCCAGCAGCGGCTTCACTCTTTCGATCAGCTTCGGGCACACGTCCGTCATGCGGCCTCTCGCGCCCGAGCACGTAGGCGAGCGGCCACTGATAGTCTCCCGTCGGTTGAGAAGCGATCATCGAGCGGTGGCTGGGGCGGCGCGTGCAGAGTCGCCACGAACCGATCTGCAGCTCTACAGCCGGCCTGGCACGTGCGGTGCGCCGAGCGGGGCATCGTGTCGTAGAAGTGAATCGGGGCGACCGGCGCACGCGACGCGCCGCCGGCAAGTCCGACACCATCGACGCGGAGGTCGCCGCGCGGTCCGTACTGGCGGGTCAGTCGACGGCCATCCCCAAGACTGCGGACGGCGCCGTCGAGATGATGCGCCAGCTGACGATCACGCGGGATACCGCGGTGAAGGCACGCACCACGGCGATGAACACGCTGAAGCAGATCGTCGTGCACGCCCCGCCGGTCCTGCGAGAAGCCCTCCACGCCCTCACCGACCACGGCCTGCTCACGCGCTGCGCCGGACTCCGACCGGGCCCCATCGACACGCTCACCGCGTCCGCCAAACACACCCTCCGGGCGCTCGCCCGCCGCTGGATGGCTCTCACCGAGGAAATTGCGAGACACGACCAGCATCTCGCGCGCCTCACGACCGAGACATCACCGACCCTCCGTGAGGGCTTCGGTGTGGGCGCCCACACCGCGGCCGAACTGTTGATCGTCTTCGGCGATAATCCCGACCGGATTCGTTCGGAAGCCGCCTTCGCGAAGCTCTGCGGCGCGTGTCCGATCCCGGCCTCGTCCGGGATGACCACCGGCCGGCACCGCCTCAATCGAGGCGGCCACCGACACGCCAACGCTGCCCTCTATCGAGCCATCATCGTCCGCATGCGGTACCATCAGCCGACCGTTGATTACGTCGCACGCCGCACGGCGGCCGGCCGAACCAAACGGGAGATCATCCGGTGCTTGAAACGTTTTCTCGCTCGCGAGATCTACCAGCGCGTCATGACCGATTCCCGCGCTCGCCAAGAGATCGTCCAGGCCGCCTGAACGAGTGTCTTGACATATAGGGGCGTCAATACCGTTCCGGCACCCCGGCGCGGACCAGATGCCGCACCGTCGTCCGGCGGCAATCGTGGAGGAGCCGTCCGGGGACCCCTGCCTGCCGACAGGCCGCTGGCCAGGCCCGACGCCACGCCCGCACGGTCGTGTCCTCCCGCGTGAAGACCAGCGGCGCGCCCGGCTGACGCGTCGCGCGTCGGCGTGACAGCACCGCCGCAATCGGCGCCGAGATCGGTAACACACGCCCCCACGCGCGTCTTCGACCGCGCGGGCGACAGCCGGACGACACCGCCCGCCGCGTCAACCTCGGCCCACCGCAGCTCGAGGATCTCCCGCTTCCGCCAGCCCGAGAAATAGGCAAAGTCGAGGACATCCTGATACGGCCTCGGGAGGTGTCGGCGCACCGCTTCATACTCGGCGTGCTCAAAGAACCCTTGGCGTGGACCGTTCTCGTCGAGTCGTTCCGGGAAGATCGGCCGCTGCGCCAGCCGGGCGGCCCGCACCCCCAAGTGAAACATGCGGCTGAGCGCCGAGGTCTCCCGGTTCACCGTCACGGCCCCGCGCCCGTCGTCCGCCGCGCTCGTTGGTAGTCCCGGATCGCTTCGGTCGTAATGCGCAGCGCCGCCCAGCCGCCGAAAACAGCGCAGATTCGCGACGCGTCCGCGAGCGGTATCGAGGGTGCGCAGGCGGCGGAGCACGTAGTCGTCAAGATACCACGTCGCCAACGGGTCGAATGTGACCCGGTCGGTCGGGCCGCGCTCCTCTCGCTCACGAACCCGACGAGCCAGCAGGCGTTCGGCGACCACTCGATCGGACGATCGTGCGCTCTCTCGAGACTCCCGACCGTCCCAGCGATACGCCAGATAATAAATTGGGCCCCGCTGATAGATCCGTCCTCTGCTCGCCATCTCCGTCGTCCCTCCTCTATATGTATGGGGGGTGGCCCCGGAATCAGGTCCGTGAACTCGACACAGCTTCGCTCCACAGCGCCCACAAGTGAAGCGATTTCTGGCACCCTACTTTAGGAATAACTCGCCTGCAATAAGTTAGTTACAAGATATGAGGCGGGCCTGATATCACGGGTGGACCGGCTGAGATGTGAGCGTCGTCGACGCATACCCAGATCGGTTATCAGGAATCGCGGCTTACTGGGCACAGATCAGCGAGTCCTGGAAGAAAATCGGTGGGTGCGGACAGTCCGTGGACAGTCGGATATAACCGCCAGTGATAACCGATTCCTGGCGCAAGAGGGCTGAGATTTCGCGATACGACCACCACGGTTGGGCGATGATCATCGACCAGAGTGGTCCGATGGTCGCTCAGACATCGGGCCTTCTAAGCCGAGGGTCGCAGGTTCGAATCCTGCCGGGCGCGCCATTTTCTCGCCGGATTCTGCCGACTGCGCAGGCTGGTGACCACTCCTGCGGTCACTTCTCGTCGTTCCAACCGGTCACATCGCACCGACGACTCGCGTGCTGAAGTACGGGTAGACAGATTCCGCTTCACTTTCAGCGCCATCGACGCCATGGTGTGACCGTCATGGCGAGCGACCCTGCATCGTCGCCAACTGTGGAAGAGGCCCTGAGGTCCGCAGTGGCACGATTCGCGCTACTGGCAGATGTCCTGGAACTCCAGGCCCTCGGCTTCGAACGCGCCGACCAGTCCGTTGGCCCGGAAGGCTCTCGAGCGCTGGCGGAGACCTGCCGACAGGCAGTCGGGGACCTGCAGAGACTCCTGAGCGCTCTCCCAGTGGATCTGCTCAACTGGTCAGACGCGGCCAAGCGGCAGGGGGGCCGGCACCCATGAGCCTGATGCGAACCTATCGTCGGGCTCTCGGATTGTCGCAGTCGGCGTTCGCGGCGCAGTTGAACGTGCCGCTTGAGACCTACCGCCCATGGGACGCAGGCCGCCGCGAGCCGCCGCCGCAACTCCTCACCAGAGCCAGGACCCTTGCGGGCTATCCGGACGATACGGTGCTTCTGCCTTTGCCGGTCCTGGCTTTGATGATCGGCGTGCATGTTCGCACGCTGCACGCAGCCGCGCGTTCAGGCCGACTAGTTGTTGCCTATGATACGCGGACGACCTTCCGCCGCCTGCGCCCGAGGGCGACACTGAAGCACGCGCTGGACTTTCGTCGGCACTACTACGGCACTCAGCGCCGCCCGCCCGCCACGCCAGTGCCACTGACCTGGGCCTCCGTTCCCGAGGACTATGACGTTCAACTCAAAGCGTTGCGCAGACGTCTCGACATCAGTCAGTCTGGACTCGCGCGCATGGTCGGCGCCGCCGGTAAGGCTGTCGTCTATCAATGGGAAGCGCGGAAACGCACGCCATCGCCTCTCTTCTGGCAGCGAGTCCATGAACTGAAATCCGTGGTCCGCAATCACCCAGTCACAGGATGACCCGCTGGAAGACCGCGTCCTGATTCGCCTCACCGAGACGGCACCCGATTGGGTCGCGTCGAAGGTCGTCGCAGAAGTCGTCGAAGTACTGGGATAACAGGGAGGCTCGCCTGCGGGGCTGGCCGCGAACGCCGTTGTGCGACCTTTCTGAACTATCGCGGACTTGGACGTGCACAGTGCCGACCTGCCTATGTAACTACCGCATCAGCCGACGGCGAGGGCATTCGGATCCGATCGCTCGACGTCTGCAAGATATAGAATCAGACACGGGATACGACACACGGCGGCGCGCGCCGGACGGCGTCCTTGACCGCCTGTCGCAAACGGCCGTTTGCGACACAGGCTGATCGGCTACACCCGCGTCTCAAAGCGGACGGCTCCCAGCTGCAGCGCGACGCGCTGCTCGGAGAGCGGCTTTGGGTTGTGCACGCCTTCCAGAAGAAGGCGAAGCAGGGCATCAAGACCCCGACGAAGGAGATCGATTTGATCCGCGAGCGTCTGAAACGCCTTCGAGGCGAGGGTTGTTCAAGGCGAGCGTGGACTTACTCAGTCAGGCCACCGCCCGCCGGCACCAACCGGTGACCTACTTATGGAGGTTCGGTTGTGCGGCACATTTCCGCCATGCGAAAGGTAACTCGACCCACACACCACGCCATCGTCGCTCTGGCGGTGGCGTACTGTCTGCTTAGTGCGGGCGCGGCGAGCGCCCAGAGCGATCGGCGTGGCTTCTATGCCGGCCTCGATCTGGGTTTCGCGAACGCTGCTGGCCTGGAAGCATCTCCGTCCGCGGTCACGACCCCGACCAAGTGCGACACGCTGATCTATCCCAATCCGGCCATGGCGCCGAGCGGCGCGCCGGAGTGCATGGACGCCACCATGAAACCGCTCTCCTCCACCGGCTTTGCCCCGGGTGCCGGGTTCGCGGGCGGTCTCAGCGCCGGCTACACCCTCGACACGCTGCGCGTCGAGTTCGAATACCGTGTGCGAACCCAGGGGGACGATGTATCGTCGATCCTCGCCGCGACCGGCAACCAAGCCGTGGTCAGCAAGGCCGCTGAATGGAACCCGATATACCCGCCGACCGAAGTCATCTCTAACTACCGTGTCCACCAGTTCTTCGCGAACGTGTATTACGACTTTGCGAACGACTCGCCCTGGACGCCGTACGTGGGCGCGGGCGCCGGCGTGGCTCGTACCAACCTGCACTACAGCAGGCGTCTCCTGCGCAAGACGCTCGCCCAGGGCTACCAAGACGTGGCCCCGCCGCTCACCGTCGCCGACCGGCCGGCAGGAGCCGCCGGCACGCTCAGCCTGCTGGACACCGCGGTCAGCGGCAATTCCATCGGCTTTCAGATGCTGGCCGGCGTGGATTACGTCATCGGGGACCGGACCTCGCTGGGACTGAAAGCAAACTGGACCCGGTTCGGACACCTGGCACAGGATGTGGCGTGGTCAGTCATCCGCAGCCACGCACCTGTGCGAGCGGACGGCGTGACCCCGTTCACGGGCGAGCTGATGCTCAACGGCCTGGAATACTGGGCAGTGACGCTCGGGCTGAAGTACCGCTTCTGAGGCAACACCACAGGATCGACATCGGCACCGACGAGGAACTCGATGACGGTCCGGACCGACTGCCGCCGGTCACGGCGTTCACGGTCACGATGCGAGCGCGCAAGTGAGGGAATCCGGTCTCCTGGAACAGGGAGTCCCTGGACGGTTGCTTCAACGGCTTTCTCTCGCCCATGTCAGCAGCAGGGCCGGTGAGTGGTGGATACACCGCGTTGCGCCGTTCCCCGCGCCGGGGGACCCTCGGGACATCTTGCGGGGCCTGGAGCGAGTCGTCACCTCCATGCCACGCGCGGAGATCCTGACGGCGACCGACGACTACCTGCACGCGGTCTGCCGCACTCGCCTCGGTTTCCGGGACGACCTCGAGTTCCACTTCTTCCCGTCCGAGGGCGTCGTCCATGTCCGATCGGCTTCCCGCATCGGGGTGTTCGATTTCGGGGTGAACCGGCGACGGGTGGAACGGGTGAGGAGGGGGATCGTGGCCCAGGCCGGCTGCGACGTCGGGACCGAGTCTTAAGCGTGCAACGTCGCCATGCTCGCGGCCGGCGCCGCCCGCGACGAGCCGCAAGTGGAGCGGGTCGTGCTTCGCATCCAGGCGAGCCAAGCCCCCCCCCCGCACACGGCGGCGGCGGACGTCGACCTGCGCTTCGTGGGGACGCCGCGGGTTGGCGTCGCGACCTCCGCAGACGGGCGGGACTACCGGCTGGGCGATGGCCTGATGGTCGCGCAGGGCAGCGCCCTGCGCGATCTGGATCGTCCAGGATCCGTCCAGTCGCGTATTTGCGGAAACTGCTCCGGCGATATGCCTCGCCATCATCAGAGGCCGAGATCGCCACGTGACGCGTATCCTGCACGGCTGAGCCCCGGAGGGGGAGCGCCTCGGCAGAGTGCCTCGACGCCTTGGAGAAATAGGGTGTTGAGACCTGGAACGATGCGACCGCCGGTCGGTCTGCACCCGGAGCCGGTCTGCCGATCACATCGATCTGTCGCAAACGACCGTTGACGACACAGGCAGTGAGGAGCCGCCGCTTTCAAATTCCAACAGCTACTGGGACATCCCCTGGCGCTGCTCGACGAGATATACCGGTAGATGACCGTGACCGTGCGCCGCGTGTTCACCCTGTTTGCACTGTTGGCGGCGTTGACTCCCGGGCGTGCCCCCGCCCAGGTCACCACGACGGGGAACATCCGTGTCGCCGTGACCGATCAGGACGATCTGGCGGTACCTGGCGCAACTGTTACCGCCGCGGCGGAGGATGCCGCGACGACGCGCGTCGCGGTGACCGATACCCGGGGGCTGGCGGAGCTGGCCGCGCTGAATCCGTCCGCCCGCTACGTCGTCACCGTCGAGCTCCAGGGATTTCAGGCGATCCGCCAGGAGGACTTCCTCGTCCGCGCGGGTCAGACGGCGTCCACCGCAGTCACGTTGACGGTCGGCAACGTGACCGATACCGTCGTGGTGACCGCCGCGTCTCCGGTGGTCGACGTGACGAGTGCGGTGGTGGCCGAGGACATCACCCTCGATCTGACGGAGGCGGTCCCGACGGGCCGGACCTACCAGAGCTATCTGCAGCTGGTGCCGGGCGTGTTTCCCGACGACCCGGAGTCGCCCGGGAACCCCGCGTCGAAGTCGGGACTCAACTACAGCGACATCGACGGCAATACGAGCGTGTCGCGCGACAACTTCTACTACATCGACGGGATCAACGTCACCGACGGCGTGAGTGGCACCTTCGGCGCGAACCTGAACACCGAGATCATCCAGGAGCAGCAGGTGCTGACCGGCGGCATCCCCGCGGAATTCGTCGGCGCCCCGGGCCTGCTGTCCAGCGTCATCACCAAGTCCGGGACCAACCAGTTCAGCGGCTCGGTGAACTACTTCTTCCAGAACGACGGCCTCGTCGCCGAGAACCGCAACGCCGCCGACCTGAAGTTCTCGCGCTTCGACGCGGCCGTCACGGGCGGGGGGCCGATGGTCGCCAACGAGGCGTGGTTCTTCGGCAGCTACCGCCGCCTGGAGCGCAGGGACACTGTCGTCGCCCTGGACGGAGTGGACGCCATCCGTACCGTCGAAAACACGCAGGATCAGTTCTACGGCCGCGGCACCTGGGCTCCGACCACCACCGACACGTTGAGCTTTACGTTCCTGAACGATCCGACCGACATCAGCGGCAGCCGCGACCGTGACGTGACGAACGCGCGCAACCGGAGCCGCGTGCAGGGCGGCAACAACTACCACCTGAAGTACAACCGCCTGTTCCGCGGCGTGCTCGTCGAGGGTTCGTACAGCCGGCACAACGGGGAGGTGTCGGACTTCGCGGTCGTGCCCGGTCCGCGCAACAGTATCGTCTTCCGCGACACCGACGTGCGGACACTCGAAGACGAGCAGCTCGGCGGGTTCGGGCTCGACGACCTGGACCAGCGCGACACCGCGGGATACAAGGGGAGCGCGGTGGTGCAGGTCGGGCGGCACGCCATCCACGGCGGCGTCGAGTTCATGCGCAACACGAACTACCGCGACACGAGGTACGACGGCGGGTTGTACGTGTCGCTGTCGTCTGCGCTGTCAGGGTTGGCGGCCGGTAGCCTGATTGCCGGCCGCTTCACCAACACGCAGTTCGACCCGACGAACAGCAGCGACTACAGCGGCTTTGTCCGGACCATCGACGGGTTGCCGAACCGGACCGAAGTTTTACGGCCTGTACGACGGGAACCGCGACGGCACGATCACCCAGGACGAACTTGCGGTGAGCCTCTCATTCGACAGCACGGCCGGTAATCCGCACGGCGCGATCAACTACGACCGGCAGGTGCAAACCGCGCTGGGGTCGCAGGAGACGCGCTCCAACGGCCTCAGCCTGTTCGTGCAGGACACGTTCACCGTTACGGACAACCTGTCGTTTAACCTCGGCGTGCGCACCGAGAGGTTCGCGCACTTCGCGACCGACGGCACGAACGTGTTCACCCTCGATTGGACGTTTGCGCCGCGCCTCAGCGTGTCGTACGACCCGTCGGGCAGCGGCCAGCAGCGCATCAGCGCGTTCTACGGCCGCTACTACGACCCGATCCGCAACAACCTGACCAACTTTGCCGGAACCCTCAGCGGGTCGACGCGCGAAGAGCAGGTGTACGCCAATGACCAGTGGGTGACGTACCGCGTGCGGGGCGGGCCGCAGCAGGCCGACGCGCTGTTTGCGCCGACCACCAAGACGCCTTGGACTGACGACTTCCAGTTGAGCTACGAGACCGATCTCGGCCAGGAGCGCAGCTTCATGATGCTGTACACGCGGCGCCGGACGCGCGACATCATCGAGGACTACGATCTGGCGCTCTACGCCTTCCGTGACGACGGCACCACGACCTATCCGAGGCCGGTCGAGCATCCCGACTCGCTGTTCCTCGGCCTCGACTACTTCGGCTACGACGCCTTTCCCGAATCGAACTTCATCATTGCGACGCTTGCCGGCGGCCGGCGGGACTATCAGGGTGTGGAATTCACGTTCAGGCAGCGGCTGCGGGATAATTGGCAGGCGCTGGCGGCCTACACCTTCGGCAACGCCACGGGGAACACCAACTCGGATTCGAACGCCGACTTCCAGGGCGACGTGCTCTGGCTGGACCCGCGCGGGCCGCACCAGGTGGGGGTCCAGCCCGGCTCGATCGCGCATCTGTTCAAGCTCAGCTCGTCGTACAGCTGGGACCAGGGCTTCCAGATCGGCGGCAACTGGCGCTGGAACGCCGGCACGGTCGCCAGCCGTACGTTCCGGGCGTCGGGCCGGAACCTGCCGGTGCGCGTGGACCCGGGCGAGGAGTTCGACTTCGCCGGCATCACGCGGCGCTGGCTCTCGCCGGAGGCGGTCGGCACCCTCCGCAACCCCGCGTACGGCCTCGTCGACATCCGGCTGCTCTACAACTCCCGCTTCGCCGGTTACCGGCTGGAGCTGTTCGCCGACATCTTCAACCTGTTCGACACCCAGGACGCCACCCGCAACCAGGACCTGCTCGCCGGCGCCGGCGGCAACGACTTCGGCGACGGCATCCGCTTCACGCCCCCACGGCGCATGTTCCTCGGCGTCCGGCTCAACTTCTAGGCAAAGAGCAGCCGGCCACTCGGCGATGCTTCCACTACAAGTCCATCATCGGCGATGGCCTTCGCGCCCGGAGTCCAGCTGGGCAGGGGAGTGCGGTCGTCCTCGGCTGTAAGATCCTCAATCGGATGACCGAGCTTGGCCGACCAGCGTCATATCGCATCGGTAGGTGAGGATCTTGTCGGTTGGCATCGTGCGGGCCAGTGACGATTCGTGCAACAACGCCCCTCGATGCCGTGATCGCGGGATGGCTGCTCATGGCCGGAATGCGCCGTAGCGAGGTAAGCGCCCTGCGCTGGTCCGACGTGGTCGACGTTACCGACGTCTCCCTAACGATTTATCGGGAGATTTCGTGCAGGGCTTCCCTGTCGTTCGCACCGCACGAACGCGTCTACAGCGGCGCGGAACCGGAAAACCTAGTCGGTTCCTCACACAAATGTGTGCACGATTCAGCCCCCAGCAGGTCAGCCACGCCGTGGAAAGAGGCTGCGGATGTGTTCGTGCCCGCGAATCAGCGGTGAAGTCGTCTATCGCTCAGTCGACGGCCGCCTGCGCGGGCCCCGCTTTTGGTGGGGGGCCTGCTCGACGGCAGCCGGTCCCACCTCAAGGTGCTGAGGCGCTGGCATTTACAGGGCGACGAACCATGAACACTCGTGGAACGCGGCCTGGACTTTCGCCGACGTTTTACCGCTGGGCCGAACCCTCGCTGACTGTTCAGCCCCTTGGCACTGGCAGGCCCCTCGCGATTTCCGCCGTGTACCGTGGGCCGGACTTTCCGAGAGCCTGCAGTTCCTCTCCAGATACAGACGGTGTTCTCCAGCCACGTAAGTCGATGACAATGCTTGACTTATTAGCCATGGAACCGGCCAAAGCTGCACCGATCCCTGAGAGGAACCACCTAGTCCAGAGGACAACGGACTACGAGAGCCTCACCAACAAGTACTACGATCTTGTCACGGATTTCTATGAATGGGGCTGGGGTGAGTCGTTCCACTTTGCGCCGCCGAGCCCCGAACGAGAGCTTTTCCGCGTCACTCGCTCGCCATGAACTACCTGGCCCACAGGCTCCCGTATGTCCCAAACGACCGTTTGCGATACAGGCTGTAAGGGTATCGAAATCGTGGGCAGTCAGCGAAAAGGAAACGAGATGCTGGACGCCGGTCGGCATCGACCTGTCGCCGTGAGTCCGCCCGCCCTTGCCGCCCTGTTCGGTCTCTGCTAACGTCAAGGCTTGTTGGTCAAAGGAGGATCCATGCACACAGGGCTTGCACGACGTAGCCCTGGCTGGCGCGCCTGGATCGCCATCCTGGCGATAGCGCTGGTCGGTGCTACATCCGCCGCGGCCACTGGGCACGAGGAGCACGCAACCGATCAGGATTGCACGGTCTGCCAGCTCCGACACCAGCCCGCCGCGACACTGTCCGGATCTCTGCACGTCGGGTTCACGGCTGCCCCGGAGCCGTTCGAGCAGGCTCCCGACGCTGGATGGACCGCAGTCGGTCACTTCCGCCACCTCCCGGCCCGCGCCCCGCCCGCCTAGTTTCCGTCACCCGCTGATTTCGTTCCGTCGTGGTCGCGACCGCCGTCGAGCCGGCGCGCGCCCGTGGTGCATGAGCACGTGCGGCCGGGCGTGAGTGCCGTCTCCCGGAACCGCTCGGGCTCCTGTTTCCTGGCGTGGTTAGAGGGTACCCGGCCCGCGCGGCCCGCATCGCACGAGGGCGACCGGAACATGGTTTGTGAAGAGTTTGGGAAACTCGGAAAGGGGAGATCGATGTACCGATTGATTGCGACATGTCTCGCGGTGGCGGCCGCGGGCGCTTCAACCAGGGTAGCGGCGCAGGAGAACGGTGCGGTGCGTGGCACCGTGACGCTGGAAGAGAACGGGGACCCCGTCCATGGTGCGGTGATCCTCGTCGTCGGATCGGGTGCCTTCGCGCTGACCGACAAACAAGGGCTGTTCGAGATCGACGACGTGCCGGCCGGCTTGTACGCGGTTCTCGCGCAGCGCGAGCATCTGACCGCAGTCCGGCAGGTGGTGACTGTCGATGCCGGTGCGGCGGCGACGCTGGACTTCGTGCTCCGGCTCTCTCCCATTCACGAGGACGTGACCGTGACCGCCTCGGTGAGCGGAACCGAGACGACGTTCGAGGCATTCAACGCTGTCTCCACCCTCGACTCCTTTGACATCGCCTTGGCATCGGCCGGCAGCCTCGGCGCCGCCCTGCAGCGTGAGCCGGGCATCGCGAGCCGCAGCTTCGGCCCCGGATCGAGCCGCCCGGTCATCCGCGGCTTCGACGGCGACCGGGTGCTCATCCTGGAGGACGGGCTTCGCACCGGCGACCTGTCCAGCCAGTCCGGTGACCACGGTGTCACCATCGACCCGAACGGGGCCGAGCGGATCGAGATCGTGCGCGGTCCGGCGACGCTGCTCTACGGCTCGAACGCGGTGGGCGGACTCGTCAACGTCATCACGCCGCACGAGAGCTACCGCGAGTCACTGTTTGACGGCACGCGGGTGCAGTTCGGCACCAATGTCGGCAGCGGGAATGCCGAGGCGGGCACCATCGCCAGTCTGCAGCACGCGCAGGGGAACCTGCTCGTCTGGGGCGGCGGCAGCATGCGGCGCACGGACGACTACGACACGCCCGCGGGCACCATCGAGAACTCCGCCACCAAGTTGATGAACGCGCGCGCCGGTCTGGGCTGGTTCGGTGACCGGTTCTTCGCGAGCGGCGGATTCACAGCGGAGGATGGCCGCTATGGCGTGCCGTTCGCGAACGAGTTCCACGGTCATCACGACGCTCACGGCGACGACCACCACGCGGAAGAGGAAGAGGCCCACGACGAGGACGGGGACGATCATAAAGAAGAGATCGAGATCGATCTCGAGTCCCACCGCCGCGTCGGGCGCTTCGACATGGGCCTGCGCAACCTGAGCAACAGCGTGATCGAAGGCGTGCGCGTCGCGCTGAACGTCATCGACTGGAACCACGACGAGCTGGAGGTCGAAGAGGGCATCGAGAACGTCGGCACGCGGTTCACGAACCAGACCTACATCCTGCGGGCCGACGTCGATCAGCAGCAGACGGACCGTTTCTCGGGCAGGTTCGGGGCCTGGACCCAGCTCCGCGACTTCGAGGCGGTCGGCGCCGAGGCGCTGGCCCCGCAGACCGACCAGACTTCCTTTGCCGCGTTCGCGTACGAAGAGGTCACCTTCGGCCGCGTCCGGCTACAGTTCGGCGGCCGCGTCGAACAGAACGACTACCGGACCGCGGAGCGCGGCGGGGGGCACGGCCACGACACGGACGGCGACGACCACGGCGCGGAGGACGAGGAGCACCGCCTGGAGGCGCCCGATCCGCGCGACCGGCAGTTCCTCGGTGCGTCGACCTCCATCGGCCTGCGCGCCGACGTCGGTGCCGACAGCGCCTTCGTCGCCAACCTCACTCACTCGCACCGGGCGCCGGCGCTCGAGGAGCTCTACAACTTCGGCCCGCACGTCGGGAACCTCGCCTTCGAGGTCGGCAACCCCGAACTCGACGCAGAGACGACGCTCGGCCTCGACGTGAGCTTCCGCCACCAGACCGACCGCGTGCGCAGCAACCTGAACGCCTACGTCTACTCCATCGACAACTTCATCTTCGGCGACCGAACCGGTGAAGTGGAGGACACCCTGCCGGTCCTGGACTTCATCCAAGGCGACAGCCGCGTCGCGGGGTTCGACGCCAGGGGCAGCGTCCGGCTGGGCGGCAACGCCTGGGCGACGCTCGGCATCGGCTACGTCGATGCGACCCTGACGACGACGGGGGAACCGCTGCCGCGCATCCCGCCGCTGCGCGGGATCCTGAGCCTCGACATCCCCTACGGCGGATTCACGCTCAGCCCGGAACTGGAGTTCGCGGGGCAACAGGCCGACGTGTTCCGGGACGAGGCGGAGACCGATGGCTACTCCGTCGTCAACCTGCGGGCGTCGTACGTCTGGCCGCGGCAGCACGCGGCGCACATCCTGTCCTTCACGGGCTATAACCTGACGGACGCGCTCTATCGCAACCACACGTCATTCATCAAAGACTTGGCCCCGGAGATGGGCCGCGGGGTCAGGGTGAACTACTCGGTACGATTCTTCTAGCGACACGAGCGGGCAGACTTCGCCCCGTCCCGCGTAAGGCCGCCGGCCAGAATCCCTCGCTGGCGGGCGGCTCGCGCTAGCGAAGGCCAGCGCTGCCGCAACGCGCGTCTCGTGGCAAGTGGCGAGCGCCTGACGCCGGAATGGCTGACCATTCCTGAGCGTGGCATCTATACCGGCGTGGCGATCTTCGCGGCCGTCGGGTCCGGGAAGACCTCCGCGTGTAGGCACCCGTTCGCGCGCCAGTGACTAGGCTGGCAAGCGACGAATCCCGAGCGGCGACTGCCGCGCGCGTCTGAGAAGTCAACGGCGATTGTTACCGCGACATCCGCCGGATGCTGACCGAACTGGACCGCGCGGTAACCGAAGCCCCGGACCCGTGCCCGCATGTCGCAAACGACCGTTTACGACATATGCTGATCCTGAACCACACGGGTGCGATCGAGTGTCTGGTCGGCGCGGCACGCGTGGCCAGCTTTCACGGCCGTCCGTCGTCTGCCATGATGCGGGACGCGGACGACGTGACGCTGGCCCCTCCTGGCCCCCCGATCGCCCCGCCGCGACAGGAGCACATTCCACACCCCTCGGGCGCTGAGGCCGTCCCGTGGGAAAGGAGGGAGCGCATGGCCTGGTGGCGTAAACCGTCGGCGCAGACACCCCGGTCCCGGTGGAACCAGGACGACTACCACACTGCGTTCGCCGCGACCAGCAAGGCGCAGATCGAGCAGGGCGTGGCGCCGTGGCAGACGCCGTGGACGCCCGGCGCGCGCCGACGCCCCGAAAACATCCAGACCGGCACGCCGTATCGGGGCGGCAATGCGGTCTACCTCAGTCTCACCCAAACGGCGAAGGGCTACCGCGATCACCGCTGGGCCACCTACAAACAAATCCACGACATGGGCGGGCAGGTTCGCACAGGCGAGCAGGCCACGCACGTGCTGTTTTACAAGTTTGACGACCAGCCGGAGAAGGCGGGTGCGGCCGAGCAGGAACAGACCCGCCCGCCGATGGTCCGCGTCTACGCCGTATTCAACGTCGAACAAGCGGACCGCTTGACGCGCGACCGGCGCGACGACCAGGACAACGAGCCCGAGTGGAAGGCCCACCAGACGGCCGAGCGGGTGATCCAAGAGAGCGGCGTACACGTCAAACATGTTCGCGGCGACCGGGCCTTTTACAACATGCAGACCGACAAGGTGACACTCCCGGAGCGTGAGCAGCTGGCGACCGCGAACGGGTATTACCAAATTGCGATGCACGAACTCGGCCACGCGACCGGCCACCCGGTGCGCATGGACCGCGACACGCTCAAGAACGGTGTCGGGAACTTCGGCAGCGTGGAGTACGCCCGCGAAGAACTCCGGGCCGAAATGTCGGCCATGCTGACCGGCGACTGTGTGGGCGTCGGTCACGACGGCAGCCGAGGCGCGGCGTACGTCGAGGGCTGGATCACGGCGCTGGACCACGACCCACGGGAAATCTACAAGGCCGCCGCCGACGCCCAACACATCTCCGATTACCTCATGCGGCCGATCCGCGACCGCGAACAGGAGACCGCGCAGGAACATCGCGCGCTGGCGGAGAAATACTCGGCCGCGCGCAGTCCGCAGATCAGCTCCGCGCCGCCGGCGCGACCGCTGGACCCGCGCCCGCCCATGCCCGTGGGTGCCGACCCTGGACCTCGCGCGGATGATCGTCAACCCGAGGGTGATCCTCAGCCCCGACGGGCGCGGCGATCGCGCGCGGGTGACAAGATGACCAGCAGCCCGGCCCAGGTCGACACGAGCCCAGCCACGGTCCCGACGTTGCAGGACCGCGCCGGCCAGCTCGCGCCCCTCGGCTGGACCGGCCGCGAGGCCGAATGGCTGGCCCTGGTCGCCTTGCATAGCGGCGCGTTTACGCGCGCGCAATGTGGGGTGTACTTCCAGGCCGGCGACGACCGCAAACGCCTGTTGCGGTTCGTCCGCGCCCTCATCGAGAAGCACCTCGCCATCGAGGACGCACGACCCATCTTCCCCGGCGGCGCGCGGGCCGTGTTGCTCACCGGCAAGCCCGTCTATCAGGCGCTGGGCATCCCCGACGTGCGACACCGCCGGTCGAAGGCCGCCACCACGATCGTCCTCAGGCGCCGGCTCCTCTCGCTCGATTACATCCTCGAGCGGCCGACCTTCGGATGGCTCCCCACCGAGGGCGACAAGGTGCAGCGGTTCGAGGCGCTCGGGCTGGACCGCCGCACGTTCCCGTACCGGCTGTCCGGGCCGTCCGGGACGCCGCGCTCTTTCGCGTTCAAGCTGCCGATCGCCGTGGACGATCAGGCGGCGACGTTCGTGTACGTGGACCCCGGCCAGACGACCGATAGCGAGCTGCGCGCGTGGGGTATGGCCCACGCGCCCCTGTGGGCCGCACTTCGGGCGCGGACTTTCGCCGTGCAGGTCGTCGCGGTTGGCATGGGCGCAGAGGCAGCAGACCGCGCCGCGCCAGCGCTGAAACACTGGACGCGCGACGGCGACCGCCAGGGCGCGACGGACCCTGCCGGGCCGACCCAAGCCGACCCGGACATCCGCCAGGAAATCGCCCGGATTAAGGACGCAATCAGCAGCGGTAATCATCAATTGCTGCGCGCGTTGGGCGGATTCAAGACGGCCGTAGATCGCCTGAAAGAGCTGCGCCAACTCCCCGACGGTACGCCCACCACAACGACGGCGCGAGTGGCGATTGACCGCTTCCAGATTTGGTCAACCGTTCGGCTGACTGGCCCCGAGGTTGCGATCTGATGTTGCCCCCGTTTCGGTCCCGTTCCGTGGCAGGGCGCAGGGCAGGCGAAATGCCACGCGGACACAAGGGGGGGTGTGGCAAAACGAGAGGGGGGAGTGTGGCACACCACGCGTCCATTTATCGCTGTCCCCGTTCGTGTTTTTCGTCCTAGACCGGACGACCCGAACCGCGCCAGCGGGGAGGGACTGGACGGGAGCGACCCCCCCTTTTTGACCGCTGGCGCGGTCAGCCGATGAGGGGGGTGTGGCACCAGGTGTGGCACACCCACCCCACCGGCTGGGGGTCGCTCCCGTCTCAATTTATCCTTGCAGGAAGGCTCCCCGGCCTGCGCACGGGCCGGACGATCAGCCACACCGCGCGGCCCGATGCGTGACGCACTCCTCCGCGCCTTCCTGGTCATCGGCGGCAGCAGCGCCGCGTGCGCCTGGACGTGGCCGGGCGTGTTCCCCGAGGCCGACCTCGTGGCCGTGCTCGGCCGGTATCACACGCAGAACTTTTGCACGGCCGTCGTCGCCTGGGACGACGTCGCGCCCGGCGTGGCCGTGTTCCTCACGGGCCAATTTCTCATCAGCCCGTCGCGGATCTGGTTCGCCCGGATGGGCGTCAGTTTAGGGATCCGGTCCCGCCTTCCCGCGTGGCCACTTTCGCCTACGGCGACCGGCCCGGGGATCGTCGTCGGGGAGGTCCATCACCCGGTCAGAGCCATCGAGAGCCCGACCCCGAATGGCTGACAATTCCCGAGCGCGGACTCTCTACCGGCGTGGCGATGTTCGGCGCGATCGGGTCCGGCAAGACCTCCGCCTGTCTGCACCCGTTCGCGCGCCAGCTCTTGAGCTGGCACGCGGACAATCCCGCGCAGCGACCGGCCACGCTCGTCCTGGAAGTCAAAGGCGATTTGTGCCACGACATCCGCCGGATGCTGACCGAGTTGGACCGAGGCGGCGACGACATCGAGCTGTCCCTCGAGGGCCGGCTGACGTGGAATCCGCTGAGCGCGACGTGGCGTGATTCGTACTCGCTCACCTCCCTCGTGGCGTCCCGGTTGAATCAACTATTCGGCAAGAGGAAAGAACCTTTCTGGCAGCAGGCGTACACGAATCTCGTCCGCTGGATCATCGAGCTGTACCGCATATTGCCGCCCGAGGACAGCAGCGACACGCCCGGATGGGTGACGCTTCGAGATGTCTATCATTGCGCCATAGACAAGGAACTTTTCGCCGCGAAGATTGAAGAAGCACAGAAATTCGCGGCCGACCGGGGCGACGAGTGGATCACCATCGACGCGCGCGAGATAGGCGACGAGGACCAGATGTTTACGCTCACCGCCATCGGGTTTTTGCCGCACCCGGGTGCGGCCTGACCGACTCCGGGCGCACCCGGACCAGCCCGTGTTGGACCACCTGAAAGCCCACAAGATCAAGTACGAGCGGGAGCGGCTCGAGAGCGCGACCGCGATGGAGATCCGGCTCAGGGTTGAAGCCGTCAATCGCTGGTACGTCCATGACTGGAACACTCTCGACAACAAGATCCGGTCGAGCATCGCTGAGGGCGTTTCCGTGTTCCTCAGCATGTTCGACCTCCCGAGTGTCACGCGCGTGTTCTGTCCGCCAGCGCCGCCCGCGCCCGGCGCGGCGTCCCCGCGCTTTCGGGTCCGGCACCGGCCGATCCGGAGTCAACCGGGCCGGCGGAACCCGCCGGCCCATAACTGCTATCCGGCCGCAGCGGGCCGGGTGTGTCACCCGGAGGGCCGTAGCGGAGTATCCATGTGTCAAGTTGACCGTCTCACAGCCCCACGCGTAGCCGCGCCCTGCCCCCTTTGAGGCACCGATCAGGCCGCGACGAACGGCGCGCTGTCCCGCCCGGGCCGTTCGGGAAGCCAGCAGCGGTCCTGTTCGAGCAGTGCGTTGGCCAGCACGAGGCGCTTGCGCATGACGGCGACCACCGCGACCTTCCGCGGCTTTCCCTCCGCGACGAGCTGACGGTACTTCGCGCACAGGTCCGGGTTGTAACGGATCGCCGCCAGGGCCGGCATATGGCGCAGCCGCCGCGCCCGCGGCCGGCCGTCCTGGATGAAGCTGCGACCTTGCCACGCGCCGGACTTCCGAGTAACGGGCGCAAGGCCTGCCAGGCTGGCGACCGCCTTGGCGTCGAGGCGGCCGAGCTCCGGTATCTGGGTTAGCAGGCCCGCCGCGCCGCCGTGGACACGCCCGGCTCGTGAAGGCTCTCCGGGCGGGTTTTGGGGTTGGTGTTGCCGGAGCGGGTTTATGCCGCGTCCCGCGGGGTCTGTTCCCCGCATGAAGCCTTCGACCGCCCCTTCAAGCTTCGCCATTCGCTCGCGCAGATTCGCGAGTTCGCGATAGATGGCGGTGGTGTCGCGGTGCAGGATCAGGTGTGACGCCAGCACGCCAGCGCCGACACCCCAGCACACCCACCCCGACTGTTGGCGGACATGTAAGAGAGCGGAAATCTGACCGGGTGTTGACGGACATGGCTACTGCCGCTTGGCTTTGGTCCGGCGTTGCTTTTGACTGAGTTCCGCCTCGCGGCGGCGAAAGCTGTCGCCTTCGAGCGCGAGAATGTCGGCATGGTGAGTGAGGCGATCGATCAGGGCGACGGCACAGGAGGCGTTGGGGAAGACGGTGTCCCAGTGTTTGAACGGGAGATTGGTCGTGATCAAGATCGCGCGGTACTCGTAGCGGCGACTGACGATCTGAAAGAGGAGGTCTGCGGCGCGCGCATCGTAGGCCAGGTATCCGATCTCATCGATGGCGAGGAGTGTGGGCCGGGTGTAGTGCCGCAGGCGGCGTTCGAGGGCCCGCGCGGTTTCTTGCCCGTTGAGATCGAGGAGCAAGTCCGAGGCGGTGATGAAGCGGGCGGTGTGCCCGGCGAGGACCGCGGCCTGCACGATGTTCTTGGCGAGCATGGTCTTCCCGAGCCCCTGCGCGCCGACGAGGAGCACGTTGTCGGGACGGTCGAGGAAATCGAGCGCGAGGATCCGCTCCAGGGCGGGGCGGTCGAGGGCGGTGGGCCAGTCCCAATCCCAGTCGGCCAGGGGTTTGAAGCGGCCGAGCCGGGCCGCGGTGAGGCGGCGTTCGACACTGCGCCGCTGGCGGTCCTCGAGTTCGGCGGCGACGACGCGCTCGAGCAGCACGGTGGGACTCCAGCGCCGTTGGGTGGCCTGCGCGATGAGATCGTTGAGGTCATCGGCGGTGCGCGGCCAGTTGAGCCGTCGCAGGTCACTCGCCAGGGTCGTCGGGGTCGGGTCGGGTGAGGGCATCGTAGGTCTCCAAGGCATGCGGCTGCACGTCGAGGTCGCGGACGCCGGGCCGGTCGGGTAACGCCAGCGGGAGCGGCGGCGTGTGGCCGCGGCGCCGCCGGCGCGTTTCGAGGATGTGGGTGATCGAGCCCGCGCCGAGGGCATCCTGGGCGAGGGCCTGGGCCACGGCGACGGTCAGTTCCGCCACGCCATAGTCATCCAGTAACGCCAGCAGGCGGACGACGTGCGGGCGCAGCGCATCCCCGCGGGTGGCCAAGCGATCAAACAGGGTGACCGTGGCGGGCACCGCGGTTCGACCGGAAGCGCACGAAGAAAGGGTCCAACGACGACTGGACGCATCCGCACGATCCCGACGCGAAGATCACGAAGATGAAGGACGGCCGGACGCATTTGGCGCACACCGCCGAGCACGCCGTCGATCTGGAGACCGGGGCCATCGTCGGCGTGACGGTGCAGGACGCGGACGACGGGGACACGACCACGATGGTCGAGACGCTCATCACCGCGGCCGACCACGTCGAGATGGTCCTGCCGGCCGGGGCGGGCATTGTCGAGGTCGTCGGCGACAAGGGGTATCACAGTAACGAGACCATGGTCGCGTTCCGGGAGCTGGGTATCCGCAGTTACGTGTCGGAGCCGGATAGGGGACGACGCAAGTGGACAGGGAAGGCGGCGGCCCAGCCGGCGGTCTATGCCAACCGCCGGCGGATTCGGGGCGATCGTGGGCAACGATTGCTGCGCCAGCGCGGCGAGTTGCTCGAACGGCCCAACGCGCATCTCTACGAGACCGGGCGGCTGCGCCGGGTGCATCTGCGGCACCATCCCAACATCCTGAAGCGTGTGCTCGTCCAGGTCTGCGGCTTCAATCTCGGGCTGCTCATGCGGCAGCTGACGGGCGTCGGCACGCCGCGCAGCCTGCAAGGCCGTGCGGCGGCCGTCCGTACCGCGCTGATCGGCCTCCTGGTCGAGCTATGGGACCGTGTAAGACCTTCCTGGGCCCTGACACTCCACAATCCGTTCGTGTCGGCGGACAACGGCGTCGCGACCGGTGAATACGAGCACTCGATCCTCAAGTTACGAATTAGCCCTTCTGCCACGGGCTGCTAGAGAAACGGTCAGAACTCGTATACGACCTACCGGAGCCAGACGCGGACGCGCCGTCCGGTGACGGCGGCGATGGTGGCGACAGCGGAGGCGGCGACGACAGCAGCGCTGATTCAAACTGAGACACTACCCGCCCGCCGGGCATGAGGCCGCTAGCGGCGACCGTGAGGCGACGCCCCGCTGGCGGGTGTGGCCCTGCGCCGGCGAGTGGCATCCAGCCTTCCGGCATGCACCCGCAGCCGGGCCCGGGGTGTGCTCGTGTTCAGCGGCGTCGGCCTGCCCCGTCGCTGCGTGTGCCACGATCGCGGGCCGGTTCGTATCGGTGGCCCGTGCGTGAGCCGCGGCGCACAGGCGGGCGGTGTCCGGCCACTGCCGCCCCCGCCCCGCGGCCGCGAGCCGGGCCGCGCGCCCAACGCCTTCCATATTCGACGCTGCCATTCGGTGCAATAGATGCAGTAGACCGCTTTCATTCTGTCAGCACTCGCCTCGGAAACGAGAAGGTCACGCTGTTGCTTCCCGGATGACTTGACCTCGTGCTTGACCTTCAGAACGTCATCGCGTTGAAGCCGTTTTGCCTGCACCCGCATCTTCAGCGTCCACTCTTGACTGACGACGTGCCATTCCCAGTCCGCACCGTTTCTCGCCTCCCGCGGCTTCGGAAAGGTGTGAACATGGACACGCCCTGGGTGCCGCCGCCTGATTTCCAGAAGATTGGTCTCCGTAATGGTCTCTTCCCCGTAGCTCACCCACCCGTCATGCTGCGAGAACTCCAGATTGCGCGAAGTCGCGTCGCCCGCCATTACGACGTCACCGCCCTCATCGGCGAGGGCGGCATGGGCCAGGTCTATCGCGCCACCGACACGCAACTCGGCCGCACCAGATGATCGGCGTGGTCGAGCCCAGGTAGGATAGCTGCCGTCTCTTTGGTCAATCGACAGTGGCCGCAACGACAAGACGACCGCCCCCCGCCATACGCCGAACCGCGCTCGCCCTGATCCTCGCGAGCCAGTTTCTGTGGCCTGCCCTCCCCGCGGGCCAACTATCTCGGCCCACGCTCGGTCAAGAAGGGAAAGACGCGCCCTGGGTCCCGACACCGCAGGTCCTCGTCGATACGATGCTCGAGATGGCGGCGATTGCCCCCACCGACTTCCTGATCGACCTTGGCTCGGGCGATGGCCGGGTGGTTATCTCGGCTGCTCGGATTGGAGCGCGGGCGATCGGCGTCGAACTCGACGCTGGCCTGGTGGAGCTGTCGCGAAGGAACGCTGCCGAGGCCGGTGTCGCGGAGCTCACCGAGTTCATTGCCACCGATCTATTCGCGTTCGACTTCTCACCCGCCACGGTGATCACGATGTTCCTCTTGCCCGATCTCACGCTCCGGCTCCGACCCACGCTGTTCGCCCTCAGACCTGGCACTCGGATCGTCTCGAACACGTGGGACATGCGCGGAACAGATGACGACCCGGAAGCCCCCGGATGGGACCCGGACCAGACGATCGTCCTCGACCCCTGTCCCGGCTTCTGCACAGCCCACCTGTGGACCGTTCCAGCCAAGGTCGGGGGGATCTGGCGTATGGACGACGTGGGTGGCCAATTGCACTTGGAGCAGCGGTTTCAAACGGTGACCGGTTGGCTGGCCGCTGGTGGCCAGACGGTTCCAATAGAGGAGGGGGGCCTGAGCGGCTCCATTTTCACCTTCCGCGCCGCCGGCACCGACTACCGGGCCGAGGTTGACGACTCGACGATGCGTGGCGTCGCCCGCCGGGACAACGACACCCGTACGTGGCAGTCGCAGCGTGTGCAGTGACCCGATAGCCATGTCTCTCAGCCCTGGCGTACGGCTCGAGCGGCACATCCTCGTTCACGATGCGGACCGACGTCGCCGCGTCGGATCCGCCGTCCGACTCCGCCCGCTCGTCGCGCAGACGGCCCATCCGAGGTGCCCGTGGGTAACCCCACCTGTTGCGGTCTACGATCCCAATTCATTCGGGGACGGTGCACTTGGTCCGCTGGAATCCGATGCAGAACGAAGGTTTTCGCCCGGCCGCGGTTCAATAGAGCGCGCGAATCCGTCGTGCAGGACACGGATACCGAGAGAGGACGGCAGGAAGGCGTCCTGATCCGGAACCACGCCGAAAAGAAATGCGGCGCCGTTCGGCCGGATGACGAAGCCCGGAGGCGTGGCGAACAGCCAGGTCTGGCGGACCTCGGAGTCCTCGGTGGCGACATCGTCGAGTTCGAGAAGGTCGCCGCCGAGCGTTAGGGCCTCGATGGCGTCGTCTATGCGTTGCGGAAGAGCAGCGTGGTCGGTAGATAGGGCTTGAGTGCATTCAAGCACCGAGGCGCGCAGGGTCGCCCGGGAACATGGACAGTGCATGCCGGCGCTCCGCCGGAGAAGGCCGGCGAGCAGGACGTCGTCCACGATCCCGCCGTGCTGCTCCGGCAGGCCGAGGGTTCGGCGGCAGCCGGCGAGCACTTCACTTGCCGTCACGGATACGATCACATCTTCCACCTGCTCGGCCGAGTAGTGTCCGTGCTGTCCCACGGAGCCGAGCCTAGTTGCCGTGGGAGACCCCCCGGCTTTGCCGGGGCGGCCAGCAGCGTTTGACGTATCCGGGAGTCGCGTGAGGAAACTCCTTCCCGTGAGCCGCACAAGCATCACGAGAAGGAGTCCTCATGACGACGTACCGAAGTCTCAATCATACGAAATGGCACTGCCAGTATCACGTAGTGTTCATTCCGAAGTACCGGAAGAAAGCGATGTATGGAGGCGTCCGGCAGCAGCTGGGCGAGGTGCTGCGGCAGCTGGCGCGGCACCGCGAGAGCCAGGTGGAGGAGGGGCATCTGCTGCCCGACCACGTCCACATGTTGGTGTCGATCCCCCCGAAGTACTCGGTGGCGCAGGTGATCGGGTATCTCAAGGGGAAGAGCGCGATCCACATCGCTCGGGAGTTTGCGGGGCGGTCCCGGAACTTCGTGGGGCAGCACTTCTGGGCGCGCGGGTATTTTGTCTCGACGGTGGGCCGTGATGAACGGATCATCCGGGACTATATCCAGCAGCAGGAGCGAGAGGATCGGCGGCTGGATCAGTTGCCGTTGGACTAGAGCCGCCACCGTCAGGTGGCTCAAGTGACCGCGCAGCGGTCACGTCAGCCGCTTTGAGCGGCTCACAACTAAAGCCCCCGGCTTTGCCGGGGGATACTTACTAGAAGCGTAAGCAGACGCGCGCCGCGCAGTATCGCCGGGTTGTTGGCCAGCTTTGCGAGTAGCGCCTCGAGACCTGGGTGGTCGGCAGCTATCAGCGGCTGGCTGGCGAGACGGAGCGCGAACTCCGAGAGATCGCGGTCCCGGCACACGTTGCTCCGGGCGGCCGCATTCACGAACCAGGCCGCGGTCTGACGCGCGGTGCCGTCTGCGATCGACCGATGCCGTAGGACAGTGCCGAAGTCGGTGTGCCTATCCACGTACGTGGATAGGGACTCGCGCGAGGATGGCGATGCCGGTTGTTCCTTGAATCGCGTTTCGGCTTTTGCCCAGTTCTTTCCGCACAGGACCGTGCGGAGGGCGTCCACCACGGCGTCGATCACCTGGCGATGGCGGACTCCGGCGAGAAACCCCGATAGCCTGGCGTCGCGCCAGAGCCCGAGCAGGCGGAAGGAACCTGCAAGCGCTTGAGCACTGCCGGGCAGTTCGCGGAAACGGGGCTCCACCCCTAGCAGCCCGTGGTAGAAGCACGGATTCGTCAATCGATGGGCATGTGTTCGTACCACCCTGTCACAAGGTCAACACGTGACGAATCTGGCTGATCGAGCGCGTCTCGCGCCCAAGAGGGTGAGACAAGGGTCCAGAGATGGCTGAGAGAGGCCATCAGGGCTTCGAACGCGGCTGCCGCGCGGCCGTGGAGGCTCCGCGGGGTGCCAACGCCCGTCAGCTGGCGCATGAGCAACCCGAGATTGAACCCGCAGGTGTGCACGAGCACGCGCTTCAGGATGTTGGGATGTCCGCGCAGGTGCACGCGGCGCATGCGCCCGGTTTCGTAGAGATGCGCATTGGGGCGTTCGAGCCGTTCCCCGCGCTGGCGCAGCAGCCGTTGCCCGCGGGCGCCCCGAATCCGTCGACGATTGGCATACACCGCCTCGCGTGCCGCCGACTTCCCCTGCCAGTTGCGCCGCCCGCGATCCGGCTCCGAGACGTAACTCCGGATCCCAAGGTCCGCGAACGCGACCATCGTGTCGTTGCTGTGGTACCCCTTGTCGCCGACGACCTCGGTGATGCCAGCCCCGGCCGGCCGGACCGCTTCGACCTGGTCGGCGGCGGTGATGAGCGTCTCGACCATCGTCGTGGTGTCGCCGTCGTCGGCGGCCTGGACCGTGACGCCCACCACGGCGCCGGTCTCCAGGTCTCCCGCATGCTCGGCCGTGTGGGCCAAGTGCGTGCGACCGTCCTTCATCTTGGTGATCTTCGCGTCCGGATCGTGCTGGAAACTCATCGAGGAGCGCACCGACCCGCTCGGTCATCTCGGGCCACGGCCGACGGTGGGTGCGGTAGACCGCGACAAGCCGGAGCGGGGTCACGTCACACCGCAGGACGGCGGCCAGCCAGGGCCGTCGCTGCGTGCGGTAGACGGCGACGAGCTGGAGCGGCGTGGTATCGCAGCGCACGACGGCGGCGACGGTGGAGTCGCGCTTCTGGGCCCAGTCGATGCCGGTGCAGTACCACGCCCCGGCAGGATCAGGCCAGGCCCGGCTCGGCGGGTGGACCCGGCTGGCCGCACCAGATCTGTTCGAGCTCCCCCGGCGAGATGTGCGCGCCGCGCGTGGCGTCGAACATCCGCTCCACCGCGGCCGGGTCGATGGCGCGTCCTTCGGCACGGGGCTCCTGGAGCGCATCCTCGGTTTCCCAAATAGTGCGGGACCGCTCGCGACGCTTCCGCGTGACCTCGTCCTCGGTCAGCCACCCGTGGGGTTCGAGCGTTTCCCAATAGCACCACTGGTAGACGGGCCAGCCCATCTCGGCCGCCCGGCACCGCATGGCCGTGCGATCGTGCGAAACCGTCCCCGAGCGTCTGGGGTCGGGCGGGCACAGCGCGTCGGCGATCAGGCGGCCGCGCAGTTCCCTGATCCGATGCAGCACCTTCTGCTCCGGTCGGGGAAGTGTGCTCCGAGCTAAGCCTCGACGATTTACGGATATCCCCAGCTGCTGAGCAGTCTCGGCCTGCAGTCCAATTTCTGGGTCTATCCGGGTTTCCCAACGCCATTTTGGGGCCTTTCGGGGTTTTTCGTGGGTGATTTGATTGGAAAGGCCCTGTGGGAGCTCGTGGAAAACGCACAGCGTTTTCCAAGGCACGGTGGGCGCGTTCTGTGCGTCCACGGCGCCGTCAGCTTCCACAGGGCCCGTCCGTGCGCGACAAGATGGCTCCCAGGGAGGGGGCCCATGCGTGATGTCGAACTGGACCGCTGCGTCCTCGGACTGCAGTCGACCGGCGAACAACTATGTTCGCGTCAACACCGTCGACCTGTACACGCCGAACGCTCGATTTACCCCGGAAAGACTGGGATATCAGGTGCTTACGCTATTTGGGAAACTCGGATATAGCCCAATTTCTTGGCCAACCGTTTTTGGTCTTGAGGAGCGTTTTGTGCTCTTTCTGACTCGTTCAGACACGAATAGACTGCGCCATTCTGCAGGACTGTAAAGGCTTTTCGAGTTTGTACTGGTGGCAAAGTCGGCTTAGAAGGCCCCGCTCAACTACGGGCCGACCAGCATGGCCACGAAACCCCGGAGCGAGAAACGATCCCGGACACACCAGACTGATAGCTTTTGTAGTCGGCCAGGGCTAACACCAGCGTGGCCAATTGCGCCTGGCTCAGGCCGCGCCCGCGACGAAGCGCGCGAATCTGCACATCGTAGTCGCCTGGCACACTCGCCCACCTCGGCGGCTCTCGTCGGTCCGCCGGTCGCACCTGTCGGCCATAATAGGCGCGACGAAACTGCGTGCCGGCCGCGAGCGATGCACGCGCACGGAGCCGGCGAAAGGTGGTCCGGGTGTCATAAGTCACTGGCAGCCTCCCGTCTCGGGCCGCTGATCGAAGCGTCTTGACATGCACGCCGATGAGCAGCGCGAGCATGGGTAACGGAAGGGGTGCGTGGTCGTCGCGATGCGTGGCGAGCGCCTTGGCTCGCGCCATGACCTGGGGCGGCGTCGCCCGCCGCCCGGCATCCCACGTCCGGTACGATTCGGGGGACACACCGAGCATGGCGGCGAACGCCGCCTGCGACTGGCCCAACGCGATCCGGCACTCACGCAGCGTGCGGGGCTCCTACCCACGGCATACCCAGAAGAACGCCATCCACTTCCTCGACCACGTGATCAAGAAGTTCCCGTTCCGGATTCACACCGTCCGGACCGACCGTGGCCACGAGTTCCAGGCGCAGTTCCATTGGCATCTGGCCGATCAGGGCATTCAGCACGTCTACATCAAGGCGGTCGGGTGTATAACGGTGCCATCCGGGACAGGCAAAATGGAAATCCCGGATTGGGTGCCGATGAGTCTTCACCGAATGCAGCGGCGTTCATCCTGAGTGATCGAGATCGTCAGAATCCCTGGATTTAGCGACGCAGAGTCGCTCGGGCGAAGTCCACGCACCGACGCCTGACCAGCCCTTCCGTCACGCCCATCTGGTGTACGATGAGCCGCAACCCGAAGGCGCGCGTACATTGCGTGTCCGCATCCCACGTACGGATCCCGAAGCGAGGTGAGTCATGCCCTGGTGGGGCTGGATAGTTCTCGGAACGGTCATCCTCATCTCCGAGATCATCGTTTCGACGGATTTCTATCTTGTTTTCTTTGCCGCCAGCGCCGTCATCGTCGGCCTGCTGGTCCTGCTCGGGGTAAGCCTCCCCGTCTCCGCGCAGTGGCTCCTCTTCGCCGCACTGTCGATTGGGATGCTCGTCCTCTTCCGGGCTCGCCTTCGGGAGAAGATCAAGACGCGCGAGCAGGACGTGGACAAGCTAGAGGACGAGATCGCCGTCGCCACCGAGCAGCTCGCCGCCGGAGGCACGGGACAGGCTGAACTGCGGGGCTCGACCTGGCGCGCCCGGAATATCGGCGAGCTGGATCTCGAGGTTGGAGATCGATGCCGAGTGGAGCGTGTCGACGGTCTAGTCCTCTCGATCCGGAAGGACTTGTAAACGATTCTCGGGAGGAACGCCATGGAAACATTAATCGCCGCCGGAGTCGTCGTCGTGCTGGCTCTCGTGGTCATTGCGAAGACCGCCATCGTAGTTCCTCAGCAGAACGCGTACGTCGTGGAGTACCTCGGCAAGTACCGGAAGACGATGCAGGCGGGATTCCACATTCTCATCCCTTTCGTAGAGCGGATCGCATACAAGCACAACCTCAAGGAGCACGCCGTCGACATCCCAGAGCAGATCTGCATCACCCGGGACAACGTCCAGGTAGGCGTGGACGGGGTTCTCTACATGAAAGTGCTCGACGCCCAGCGTGCCTCCTACGGAATCGGTGACTTTATCTTTGCCATCAGCCAGCTCGCCCAGACGACCCTGCGTAGCGAGATCGGAAAAATCGATCTCGACCGCACGTTCGAGGAGCGCGGCACGATCAACGCCTCGGTGGTCATGGAACTCGACAAGGCGTCCGACCCCTGGGGCGTCAAGGTTCTTCGCTACGAGATCAAGAACATCAATCCCCCACAGGACGTGCTCTCGGCGATGGAGAAGCAGATGCGTGCGGAGCGGGAGAAGCGGGCGGTGATCCTCACATCCGAGGGTGAGCGGGACGCAAAAATCAACGAGGCCGAGGGCGGCAAGCAGCAGGTCATCAAGGAGTCGGAGGCCTCCAAGCAGCAGAAGATCAACGAGGCCGAGGGGGAGGCTGAGGCCATTCTCACTGTGGCCACCGCGACTGCGGAGGGCCTCCGCAGGGTGGCGGACGCGCTGCAGACCACCGGGGGAGACAGGGCCATGCAGCTGAGGATCGCGGAGCAGTACATCGAGGAATTCGGTCGGCTGGCGAAGGCTGGCAACACATTCGTGGTTCCCTCGAACCTGTCAGACATCGCCTCGATGATCGCCCTGGCAACGGGAATCGCTAAGAAGGACGTCGTCTAGCGCTCCACGGCGTAAGGTGCGTTTAATCGGCCGACCGCTCATGCGGCCTCCCGGTGGTAGAAATTGAGCAATCCGCCCAGACGCTCCCGCCGCTGAACGTCGGCGGCCAGGCTC
Organism: Vicinamibacterales bacterium; assembly: GCA_965197395.1. Taxonomy (GTDB): domain Bacteria; phylum Acidobacteriota; class Vicinamibacteria; order Vicinamibacterales; family UBA8438; genus CAZYFH01. Next base: position 49,419 of record CBDANB010000002.1, read on the forward strand.
ACCGGCGGTGGCGGTCGTTGCAGGAGCTGGTTGTCGAGTCCCTGGTGGTTTCGCTCGCGATGGTCGTGTTCGACGTACTCGCCCACGAGGAGACGCAAGTGCCCTTCGCCGAGGGGGACGACGCGACTGAGACACTCCTCTTTCATAGAGCGGACGAACCGCTCGGCATACGCGTTGAGATTGGGACTCTTCGGCGGGAGACGGATCGACTGGACACCCCCGCCCTCTAGGATCTCGCCAAAGACCCGCGTGTAGAGCGGGTCGCGGTCGTGAATCAGATAGCGGGCGCGTCGCAAGCAGCCATCGACCGGGTCCGTCAAATTGCGGGCCATCTGCTCCATCCACGTGCCGTACGGCTGCGGATGGATCCCGGCGATGGCACGCGGCGGGACTGCAGCGCGATCACGAAGAAGACCAGGTACCGCTGGAGCCCGGCCAGCGTGAGCACCTCGACGGTGAATAGATCGCAGGCCGTGAGGCCCTCCCAGTGCGCCTGCAGGAACGTCTTCCAGGGCATGCGCCGGCTCCGCTCGGGAGCCGGGTCGATCCCGTGGTCGTGCAGGATCCGTTTCACCGTGGTCCGAGCGATCTCGTGGCCGAGGTTCGAGAGCGCCCCGCGGATCCGTGTGTACCCCCACTGGGGATTCTCGACCGCCATCCGGACCACGAGCGCGGCCACGTCACGTCGCGTCATCGGCCGGCCTCGACCGCGGCGGGCGCTGCCGTCGTATGTCTGGGCGATCAATCTCCGGTACCAGCGGAGAATCGTGTCAGGCGTGACGATGCCGGCGACCTGCATCAAGACGCGCCGTCCGAGTTTCTGGCCGCGCACGGCGAGTCGACGGCGTTGGGCATCGGTCAGGCGAAGCGGCCGAGGGCCCAGGTGCTTCTATGAAGCGGCCTGTCAAGTTACCCCGGTGTTCGTAGAAGCCCGTTTACTATCCAGACACACCTCCAGTGAGCGTGCGGCGCCCCCCTCAACCATCCAGGGGTGCGCGCGCGAACGGGTCACGAATGCGACGTTCCAACGTGCAGCCCGGCCGGGTCGCCGGTTTCACTACGAGTAGACGCACCGGGCGACAGCCGCGAGTTGCGTCATCCTTCTATTCGCGCTCGACAAGGGCGATGCTCTGATCGCCGGCGCACGAGACGATACGAAAGGGGGGTGGCACCATCTCCCTGGCGGCCTCACGTGCGACCAAGCACCTTCACGTGCTCACCCACCTATCCTGCGACCCGAGACACCCGCCGACGGCGGAGGTCAGCTCAGTTGGGGCGACCGGACGACGCGGTCACGGCCACCGGGCCGTGACGACAAACAAAGGTCGACTGGTCGCGCCACATCGCGAACAAGATCCCCGCCAACCGGCGGGCCAGCGCCACGGTGGCGATGCGTGACCCGCGCCGCTGGGCGAGTTGGTGGGCCCAGGCCCTCAGGCTGGCGGCGTCGGCCCGGCGGGACCGCAGCGCCGCCCAGGCCGCTTGCACCAACAACCAGCGCATGCGCGGATTGCCCGCCTTGGTAATGTGCCCGCGGCGGTGGCGGTCCGCTGAACTGTCCTCACTGGGCACCAGGCCGAGATAGCTTTCGACTTGATGGGCGCCGCGAAAGCGGCCCGCCTCATCCAGGGTCGCGACAAAGGCCGTCGCGATGACGGGGCCCACGCCCGGCGCCGTCGTCAGTCGCCGCACCACCGGGTTGGCCGCGGCGGTCGTGGCCCGTTCGGCATCGATGGCGGCCAGTTGCTCGGTGAGCTGGTCCCACAGCGCGAGCAACGGCTGCAGCGCCGTCTCCAACTTGGCTGGGAGGTCGAGGGCGCTCACATAGGAGCCGAATCGGTCGGCATCCCCCGCCCGCACACGCAGCCCCTCGCTGCGCACGAGCGTGCGAACGAGGGCGATGGTGCGCCCCCGCGCCCGCACGAGCAGGTCGCGCACCAGGAGCTGGCGGCGCACCTGGCGCTGCGCGGCCGACGTCCGATGGGCCGGGCGATACGAGCCCAGCCGGGCCGCCTCCGCCAACATCCGGGCATCCCGCCGATCGGTTTTCACGCGCCGCCGCCGTTCCGGATACATCGGCGCGTAGTTCGGATCGGCCACGATGACCTCGTGGCCCAATGCCTCGAGCGTCTGCGCGACCCATTCGCTCTCGGTCGCTGCCTCGAGCAACACGCGCGCCCGCGCGCGGCCGGCGAACCACTTGGTGAACTGCTGCCGCGTACTCTGGATCCGTCGCTCGATCATCTCGCCCTCGGGTGTCAGGATGCAGATTTGACTTTCCCTCTTGTGGACGTCGATGCCAATATGCTCCATGGCTGGTCTCCCTCATTGCGCCTTGAGCGCGTTTAACGATTGTGGAGCGCAAGCTACCACGTGGGGTTGACCAGCCGCTTCATCCTATCTCCCGGAGGACCCGATTCTCCTCCCGGAGATACGCGATCAGATCGTCTTGGTGGCGGTTCACCCAGCCAGCTCACAGTCAAGTTGACGAAAAGCTAGTCGATCGACCCCCAAGATACTGGGCTCGATCCAGCCGTGAACCCGCCATGCTGGGCATCAAGAATGGGCGCTTCAGGGATTCGGGTGGGCATGAGCACGTGCCTCATCCGGGTACAAGTCCAGGCCTCCGAGATGGAAGTAGATAGCCTTGCGGAACCGCTCCCGGCTCCGAAACCCTGCGGCCTGTTTCTTGATCCACTGGATGCGTGAGTTGAGGGCCTCGGCGGTCGCGTTCGTGATGCCGCTGATGATGGCGTTGATGACCCCGGCGAAATGTCGTCGGACGGTCCGTGCGACTCGGACCATGGGTGCCAGGCGCGAGCGGGCCATCCAGGTGAGCACCGCCTTCAGCGCCCGCTCCGCCCGTTGGGGTTGGCGAAACGCGAAGGCGTCCATGAACGTTTCCTTGATGGCCCAGGCGCGGGCGACCTTGAGGTTGCTGGATTTGAGCTGCGTTAGCTCGGCCGCCTGTGCCCGCGACATGTTCCAGGGGTTCATGAGGAAGAGATGCCGTGTGCCCTTGAGGCGCTCGTCGTGGTTCTCGAGCAGCGTTTTGTGCTCGTCACGACGGACCTTGTTCACCGCATCGCCCAGCAGGCTGGCGAGGTGGTACTTGTCGAAGACAATCCGCTCGTGCGCGTGTGGCCCCAACGCTCGGGTGACCGCGCTCAGGTAGGCGCCCGACATGTCCATCGCGACCGCCTCGATGCGGGCTCGTTCGGCGGTGGTGAGCGGGTCGAAGAAGCCGCTGAGCGAGTCCGCCGAGCGGCCATCTGCGACAAAGAGGACCACCGCCCGCACGGGATCACAGACAACGGTCACGTATTCGTGCCGCTTCTGGAACGAGGTCTCATCGACGCCCACGACCTTGGGCACCGAGCGCTTGCGGCGGGCGAGCCCTCGGTCCACCGCGCGCTCCATGATGCCCGCCACCTGGTCCCAGGTCAGGGCGAGCAGCTCGGCGACGGCTTTGATGCTGGCGTGCTGCAGCCACTCGATGACCAGACACTCGAAGAGGGCGGTGAAGCGAGACCGGGGAGCCGCCCAGGGCACCTTCACCTGCCTGATGCCATGCGTCGGACAATCGATCCGGGGAATCTCCGCCACGAGCAGGGTCTTGTATTGCATCGTGTCCAGGTGCCGCCACGACCGCGTCCGGGTGTCATGGCGCGAGCAGCGCTCGCTGCACTCCGGGCACGGCGCCGGCGCATCCGCCCGGAGGGCCACAAAGACCTGCACTGAGTGGTCCTCCATCGAGAGGCCCACATCGACGACTTCCCACGGCGGTTCGAGGCCGAGAAGCTTGGCGTACAAGTCACGGTCTTGCATGGTGGGATGCTACCGCGACCCACGCTTGTCCTCCACGAGGTGTTGAGATAGCCACCCGAAAGCCGGAAGAGCCCAAGAATGGCCGTCGGCCTCAACTTGACAATACCTCAGTAGGTGGTGTGACCAGCCAGGTGCGTCCAGCTGGTGAAGACGTCCAGCGCCCCTTCGCACGGGACGCGTTCCATCGGCAACGCCCGCTTCTCGAACGGCTTCGCCAGTTCCTCGTAGATGAACTCGTCGCGAAACTCGATGCCGGCCGCGTCATGCCGGCCGAGGGAGAAGTACACCCTACCGATGCGTGACCAGTAGATGGCGCTCAGGCACATGGGGCATGGCTCACAACTGGAGTAGATCTCGCAGCCCGACAGGTCGTACGTCCCCCGCTCGCGGCACGCGTTCCTGATAGCCACGACTTCGGCATGGGCGGTGGGGTCATTCGAACTCAGCACCTCGTTCCAGCCCTCGCCGACGATTGTGCCGTCCCGGACGATCACGGCGCCGAACGGCCCGCCGTGCCCCAACTCCATGCCGCTCTTGGAAAGCGCCACCGCCCGCTTCATGTGTGTTTCGTTCATAGTTTTGGCTCTTCAGCAGAATCTGTGGGCGCTTTCTGGCTCCGGCAAGTGCCCCAGCGTGTGGTATAGGGCGATTTCGAGACATCGATAGGTCCGAAAGCCATAGGCCCTTTTGGTGGTGAGTTTGGCCTTGTTGTTCAATCCTTCGACCGCGCCGACTGAAATCTGCCCGCAGGCCTTGCACCAGTTCAACAAGAAGGCGCGGTGCGCGCGCAGTGAGCGCGCGACCTTCTTCATCGGGTCGATGCGCGACCGCATCACCTGGATACACCACCGGTCCAAGAACAGGCCCGCCCAGTGGGCCGATCGATACCTCCAGAACGGCGCGAAGTCTTCGCGCAGCAACATGCTGCGTGAATCGCCCCGGGTTCTCCGGAGAGCTCATTAGTTGACTCCGGCCATTGTGGCTGGCGCTTCTTGTGCCCGATAGTACTGCTGTTCGTACTCGGCCGGTGGCACGTCGCCGATCGACGTCAAGAGCCGCCGGTTGTTGAACCAGTCCACCCATTCGAGCGTCGCAAACTCCACGGCCTCGAGATGCCGCCACGGGCCGCGCCGACGAATCACTTCGGTCTTGTACAGCCCGATCACCGACTCAGCGAGGGCGTTGTCGTACGAGTCACCCACGCTCCCCACGGACGGCTCGATGCCCGACTCGGCCAGCCGGTCCGTGTAGCGAATGGAGAGATACTGACCACCCCGTGATCAGCGACAATTAGAATTCCCGCCTGGCGACAATTAGAAATGCCGGTGTGTCGACGGTCGGCACCAGTCCAAACTCTGGCAACGAAAGGAGTTTGGCTTGGTTACAAACCGTCAGGTGAGGAAGCTGATGACGTTACTGCATCAGGAGGCCACGCTGTCGACGGCGGCCGCGAAGGCGGGGATGGACGAGCGGACGGCCCGGAAGTACCGCCGGTTGGGGACGCTGCCCAGTGAGGTGCGGCAGCCGCACGACTGGCGGACGCGGCCGGATCCGTTCGCGGGTGTGTGGGACGAGGTACGGGCGAAGCTGGAAGCGACGCCGGCGCTGCAGGCCAAGACGCTGTTTGCGGACCTGCAACGGCGTCAGCCGGGGCGCTTTCAGGACGGCCAGCTCCGCACGTTGCAGCGCCGCATCAAGCGCTGGCGCGCGCTGGCGGGGCGCCCGAAGGAGGTGTTCTTCGAGCAGCGGTATGAGCCGGGCGCCCTGGGGCAATCGGATTTCACCTACATGACCGGCCTGGAGATCCGGATCCAGGGCCAGCCGTTCGATCACTTGCTGTACCACTTTGTGTTGCCGTATTCGAACTGGGAGTGGGGGACGGTGTGCTTCACCGAGAGCTTCGAGAGCCTGAGTGCAGGCCTGCAAACGGCCCTGTGGAAGCTCGGCGGTGCCCCGCACGCGCATCGGACGGATCGCCTGAGCGCCGCGGTGCACCAGGAGATTCACCCCGCGGTGTTCACCCGGCGGTATCGCGCGCTGCTGGCGCACTATCGGATGGACGGGCAGCGGATCCAGGCATCGAAGCCCCATGAGAACGGCGACATCGAGCAGCGGCATCACCGGATCAAGGAGGCGGTCGACCAAGCGCTGCTGCTGCGCGGCAGCCGGGACTTCGCCACACGTGCGACGTACGAGACGTTTCTCGGGCAGATGTTCGAGACCCTCAATGCCGGGCGCCGCACGCGCCTCCAGCTGGAACGGCCGCAGCTGCGGCACTTGCCGCTCGGCCGGCAGGACGCGTGGAAACGGGTGGACGTACGCGTCACCGGCGGCAGCCTGATCCGAGTCGCGGGGAATCGCTACTCTGTGGACAGCCGCTTGATCGGCGAGCGCGTCCAGGTGCGCGTGTGCGCCGATGAGCTCCAGGTGTGGTACGCGCAACGCCACGTCGAGACGGTGCCGCGCCTCCGCGGGTCGGGCAAGCACCGGATCCAATACCGGCACATCATCGATTGGCTGGTGCGGAAGCCGGGCGCCTTCGAGCACTACCGGTACCGCGACGAGCTGTTTCCCACGACGCAGTTCCGCCTGGCCTACGATGCGCTGCGCCAGACCGCCACGGGCGCGCGGGCCAGCCAGACCTATCTGCAGATCCTCCACCTGGCCGCCCAGGAGAGTGAAGCGGCTGTGGACGCCGCCTTGGGCCACCTGCTCCGCGCCGGCGCCGTGCCCACCGTCGCGGCCGTGGACGCCCACCTCGCGCCGAACACCCCGCCGGTGGTCGACGTGGAGATCCCGGCGGTCGCGCTCACCGCCTATGACCACCTCTTGGAGGCGGTGGAGGAGGTGCCATGGTAGTGAATCCGACGGGCGAGCTAGAGCAGCATCTGAAGGAACTGCATCTGCCCACGATGCGGCAGTGCTACGGCGAGCAGGCGACGGTGGCCACCCACGACTCGTGGACCTATGAGCAGTATCTGCACGGGGTGGTGGCGCTGGAGGTCGACGCGCGGCGGCAGAACCGCGTGGCGCGCTATCTCCGCGAGTCCCGGCTCCCCCCGGAGAAGAGCTGGGACGCGTTTAACCGCAAGCGGTTACCCCGCAAGATCGATGTGCAACTCAACACGCTGCGCGACGGGGCGTTCATCGACCGCCATGAGAACGTCCTCGCCTTCGGCAATCCGGGGAGCGGGAAGACGCACCTCTTGTGCGCCCTCGGCCAGGAACTCATCCACCGGGGGCATCGGGTGCTCTTTGCCACCTGCAGCCTCTTGGTCCAGGAGCTCTTGGTGGCCAAGCGCGAGTTGCGGTTAGCCCGGCTCCTGAAACGGCTCAGCAAGTTCCGGCCGCTCATCATCGATGACCTCGGCTACGTCCAGCAGGAGCGCGAGGAGATGGAGGTGCTGTTCACGTTGTTGGCAGACCGCTACGAGCGCGGGAGCGTCATGCTCACGAGCAATCTGCCGTTCTCGAAATGGGAGCAGATCTTCAAGGACCCCATGACCACCGCCGCGGCCATCGACCGGCTCGTCCATCACAGCATCATTCTGGAACTGAACGTCCCGAGCTATCGACTCGAGCACTCCAAGAAAACCAAGGGCAAGGCCGCCACCGCGGCCGCGACGAGGCCGAACCCATGATCTGGAGGCCGGGCGGGCAACGCGACCCGCGAGGATGCCCCAGGAGACGATTGCTCGAGCCGGGCCATACCCCAGCACCCCCCTGCTCGGGAGGATCGAGGGTGCTCCCCGGCGCCGCGGCGCCGCGGTGGGGCCCTGCCTCCGGGAGCGGACCAAGGAGGCTTCGCATCTTTTCTTACGGGTCCGCTCCGTCCGCCAGGGCCCCACCGCAGGGAGCAACTTCTGGAACGCGGCCAGCCCGGAGCTTGGCCCTGGCAGGCCGCCTCCTTGACGCGCCCTCAAGTGCAGCCGGAGAGATACCGACGGGCTCCAGCTCTCGCAACGGATTAACAACCTGAGAGGAACCTCTTTTCTTACGGGTCCGCTCCGTCCGCCAGGGCCCCACCGCAGGGAGCAACTTCTCAGCCTTGACCGAGAGAGGCTGACGGATTAACAACCGGGAATTCTAATTGTCGTCGACCGGAAAGAATGATTGACGCCGGACAGGGCGAGGCCTGCTTCGGGTGCCCCCAACAGCAGCGCTGAGGCGAAGAGCCCAAAAAAAAGGGACTTTCGCGGGAAGAAACGCATGTGACCTCTCATCTGAATCGCATAGCGCGCGGCTAGTTGCCGTTCAGGCGCACGAATTTCTGGAGCCGGTGCCCTGTCTGGACCTCACCGGTATAGAGATTCCCCTGGGAATCGAAGTCCATGTAGTGGAGCCAATCGAATTGGCCCGGCTGGCCCCCACCCGTACCCCAAGAGTACACCGGCTCGAGCGTCGCCCTATCCAGGGCCCACACCTTGTTGTTGGCCGGGATTTCCGTTTTGCCTGCCCCGGATGGCCCCTTTATACACCCGAGGGCCGCCGAGCGCACGAAACTCTGTTCATCGCACAATCGTCCAGCTCCAGAGGCCGTCACCTCAGCCCGCGCTGACGTGCGACCGACTGGAGCCCCTGCTTTCAGGGCATTCCTCAGACACCGCTCCACACTTGTGCCCTTTCTTCGTCAGGCGGGCTTCGTTGCACTCGCCGCGCGTCAGCCTGCCGGGACCGGTAGCGCCCAGATCCTCCGCAGCATGTCGCCGAACAGCCGCCGGGTCAGATGCCCTTCCGCCAGCAGGAGCCAGTTGCTTCTCCATCGAGTCTTTCACCGACTGGGGCGGCACGATGTTCTTGACCTCGAAGCGCTTCACCTTCAACCCCCATTGGTGTTCCACCTCCTGCAGGACTTTCACGACTCGACTGTTGATCTCATCCCGCTCCTCGAACGTCCGATCGAGCTCCAGGAGACCTATCACCGCGCGTGTTGTGGTCTGGGCCAATTGGATCGCGGCATACTGGTAATCCGTGACGCCATAGCTGGCGTTGACGGCGTCCGTCACCTGCATGTAGAGCACCCCGTCCACCTCGACTTGGACGTTGTCTCTCGTGAAGCACTCCTGAGGCGGAACATCCACCGCCTCTTCCTTCAGCGATTGCACGAACGCGACGGTCTCGACGAACGGCACGAGGAGGTGGAAGCCTGGCTGCAGGGTCTTGTCGTACCGCCCCAATCGCTCAACGATGAAGGCGCTCTGCGTGGGAACGATTCGTATCGATCCCGCCAGCTTGATGATGACGACGACGAAGATGACACCCCACACGACGAGATTGAAGATTGCCACTTTCGTAACCCCGCTTACCTGGTCGGCACGATTCACGGAACGTTCGACGGGGCAGTCACGTTGTGCCGGGCTGGTAGCTTTTGGGCCACCTCGGCCATGCCCTCGAAGAACCCTTGCAGCGTTGCCAGTTGCGCTGGAACCACGGACACGTCGGATGCCTGCAGGATCCTGCCGAATTCGTCGATGAACTGCTCGAGGACCTGCATCTTCACCGCCAAGGCACCTCCGGGTCGGCGAACGGCGGTGGCGATGGCGGCAATCGCCGTAGCCGAGGCCGCGGCCAGCAGGGCAATCTCGTCCGACCGCCCCTTCGCCTCGTTGATCCGGCGCTGCCGGTCGCCCTCTGACACGTTGATGGCCTCCTGCCGTTCGCCTTCCGACACGTTGATCCTGGCCTCCTTGTCGGCCACAGCAAGGGTAATCTGAGCGCGTTTCTGTCTCTCGGCTTCCATCTGCTTCTCGAGCGTTTCCAGCACCTTCCCCGATGGGGTGATGTTCTTGATCTCGTAGCGCAACATCTTGATGCCCCAGGGATCGGACGCGGTGTCGATCTCCTTGACGATGCTCTTGTTGATGTCCTCCCGTTCGGAGAACGTCTGCTCCAATGTCAACTTGCCGATTTCAGAACGCATCGTTGTCTGGGCCAGATTGATGGAGGCCCTTGGGTAAGACGCGATCCCGTAGCTGGCCTTGTAGGAATCGACGACCTTCAAGAAGATGAGACCATCCACGTCGACCTGGATGTTGTCCTTGGTAATGCAGCTTTGCGGCGGTATGTCGATCACCTGCTCGCGTCGCTCCTGACGATAGGCGACCCGGTCGATAAACGGGATCAGCAGGTAGAATCCCGCTGGCAGGATGGCGGCAAACTTTCCGAGCCGTTCCAGCACCACCTCTTCCCGGGTGGGCACGATCAGCAGCGTGTTCCACAACACGAGGATCGTCCCAACGACGAGCACCGTCATGATCGTAACTACCACCTCACCCATACTCGCCCTCCCATGTCAGGCTGGATCAGAGGAGCGTTGCCCGCCGTCAGCGGTGTTAGCCGCGTCGCAAGGCTGGACTCGCCACCCGAGACTCTCGCGATAGAGGATCGTGACCTTGGCGCCGGGTAGGATCTCTGCCGAGTCGGAAGTCGCCGGCCAGGTGGTCCCTTGAAACGAGATCCGTCCGTCCGTGTGTTCAGGCGAAACCGCCTCGACAACCTCGGCCACCGAGCCGAACAAGTCGACATCCTCCGCAAGCGACGTGAAGCTCGTCTCGGAGGGCACCAGACGTTGCAGCGATGACCGCACGAGGACGAGCAACGCCAACGACGACGCGAACCAAGCAACGAACGAGTAGGCGAGACTGTCGATCAGGCCCAGCCAGCGCAAGAGGGCAACCAGCACGGCGCCGACGCCTAGGAACACGGCGACCAGGCCCGGTAGAAACAGCTCGCTCGCGACGAGGATAATGCCCGCGAGCAGCCACAGCCAGGTCATCGTGTCTGGCGACATGTGGTCTCACCTGAAACCGAGGTCTCGATTTTTGCTGATCGGATACGGCCTCTTATACACCCACACCCTCTCCCCACGTCCAGGTTTCTTCATCGTGCGTTTGGTCCGCGTTCCGCGCTCTGAGTCGGAGAACAATGAGAAACTACGATCGACCTCGTGTCCCCGGTCTCGTCGATTTGAGAAAGTGAGTCGTCACGATGATTGTCGCACTGATCCGATCTCCTGTCGCCGAGAGCGCCGCGTGTCTCGCCGCGGCGCTCTCGGCCCCGGGTGAGCCGGGTGACGAAACCTGGGGCGGTGTGCCCTACGAGGAGCGGGTCCACGTCGGATCGTGGATGGTCCCGAGCTACGATCCCGAGCTCGATCTGGTGTATGTCGGCACGTCGGTCACCTCTCCGGCGCCGAAGTTCCTGCTCGGCGGAGCCGGCAACACGCACCTCTATCACGACTCGACGCTCGCACTCGACGGCGAGACCGGCGAGATCCGGTGGTACTACCAGCATCTGAACGACCACTGGGACATGGATCATCCCTTCGAGCGCTTGCTGGTCGATACGGCGGTGACCCCGGATCCCAACGACGTGAGCTGGATCAACCCGCGGCTGCGTCCCGGCGAGGTGCGACAGGTCATCACCGGGATTCCGCGCAAGACCGGGGTGGTGTACACCCTCGACCGCGCGACGGGCGAGTTCCTCTGGGCCACGCCGACCGTGGCCCAGAACCTCATCAACGACATCGACGGCGCTACGGGCCGGGTCACCGAGAACCCGGAGGTGGTCTTCAGCGCGTATGGACAGGAGGTCCTCTCGTGCCCGGGCTGGCTCGGCGGGAAGGACTGGGAGGCGGGTGCGTACAGCCCGCTGACCAACACCATGTACTACCCGTTGCGCAACTCGTGTGCGCGGGTGCTAGCGACGCCGGACCAAGGGCTCGCCATCTACCAGCTCGCCGCCCGGTTCGAGCTCGCGCCCGGGACCGACCAGCTCGGCACCGTGCGAGCCATCTCGGCCGAGACCGGCCGCACGCTCTGGCTGCACGAGCAGCGTGCCGGCACCATGTCGCTCATGACGACCGGGGGCGGGTTGGTGTTCGGCGGCGACGTCAACGGACGCGTCTGGGCACTGGACCAGGGGACCGGCGACGTGCTGTGGGAGATCAACCTCGGCTCGCCCATGACCGGGTATCCGATCACGTACGCCGTCGACGGGCGTCAGTATGTGGCCGTCAGCACCGGGACCGCCGCCTCGGCCGGGGGGTTCCTCAGCCTGACGCCCGAACTCCGTCCCAGTCGGGGGAACAACCTGTTCGTGTTCGCATTGCCGGAGCGCGACTGAGGACGCCCCCTCTAGACTACGATGCGCGGTGCAGGCGGCAGCGGAGCCGTCGAGGAGGATGCGATGAGGCTGTGGCACATCAATGGGGCGGCGGCGATCGGGATTGCGGTCATGGTGGTCGGCTGCGGCTCCGGTGCGGAGCAGGAAGCGATTGCGAATGAAGAGGCCGAGACGGTTCCGGCCGCGGCGGCCTACGTGCCGCCGGAGGTCCCAGCCGAATCGCGTGACCTCACGCAGGCCGATATCGAGCGGCTGATGGAGGAGCTCTCGAACTGGGGACGCTGGGGCGATGATGATCAGCTCGGCGCGGCGAATCTCATCACGCCTGCCAAGCGCCTGGCGGCGGCGGGGCTGATCACTGAAGGCATCACGGTCTCGCTTGCGCATCGTCTGCTGATCGACGAGGCAGACGACGTGCCCCGGCCGTTCGAGCGGCGGATGCTCGGTGTGCCGGATCCGAGCGCGGAGCCGGCGTTTCGCGGCGGCGTCAGCGACAACTACAACATCAGCTACCACGGCTACTCGCACAGCCACATCGATTCGCTCTGTCACATCCTCTACAAGGGGCAGATGTACAACGGCGCCTCGCAAGACACCATCACGGAAGCCGGGTGCAGCAACGCGTCGATCGTCAATCTCCAGGGCGGCATCGTGACCCGCGGCGTCCTGATGGACATCGCGCGTCTCAAGGGGGAGGACTACCTCGAGCCAGGGACGCCGATTTACGTCGAGGATCTCGAAGCATGGGAGGCGATGGCCGGGGTGACCGTCCAGCCGGGCGACGCGGTCTTCATCCGCACCGGTCGCTGGGCCCGCCGCGCCGAGGTCGGCCCGTGGGCGATCGCGCAGAACGCCGCCGGCCTGCACGCCTCGACCATGCCGTGGGTCAAGGCGCGCGGCGTGTCGTTTCTCGGTAGCGACGCGGCGCTCGACGTCGTTCCTTCACGGGTCGAGGGCGTCGACTTGCCAGTGCACCTGCTGACGATCGTCGCGATGGGGATCGACTTGTTCGACAACCAGGATCTCGAGGCCCTCGCCGAGACGGCTGCGCGGCTGAGCCGGTGGGAGTTCATGCTGACGGCCGGTCCGCTGGCCGTCGAGACCGGGACGGGGTCACCGCTGAACGCGCTCGCGATCTTCTAGTGTGGTCGGCCGTCAGGTCTTCCATGTCCGGCGGTGGACCGGCGACGACCATGTTGATGTGCATCCCGGCCACCCATGCGTGGATGATCGGGAGCGCGTCGGCCTCCGGCGAGCGCTGGTGGATGAAGTGGATGTCGAGCCCGTCGATCACCGTCTTGTACTGGTCGAACTCGTTGAGCCGCGCCTCTTGCGCCCGCCAGTCGAACCCGTCACGCCAGTAACTGATGAGATCTGACATACCCGATCGGCGCCGTAGTCCCAGCCGACACCGTCGAGCTGGTCCGGCAGACGGGCATTGCTGATCACGGCCTCGGATGGAGCAGCGGCGCGAACCAGCACGAGGCGCATTGCCCGGCAATGCTTCGGTACAATCACCCTATGACCGGATCCGACGTTCTTGCCTACTTGAAAAAGAATCAGGACGCGCGCGGGATCGCGCACTGGAAGAAGCGGGACGCGACACTGAGCGGCTTGAAGAGCTACGGCACCGGGCTGACAAAGCTGCGAAAGTTCGCCAAGCAGATCGGGCGGAATTCGGCACTGGCCCGGAAGCTCTGGAAGTCCAAGGTTTATGAGATGCGGCTTCTCTCGCTTCTCATTGACGATCCTAGGGTCATGACCCTGGAACAGGCCGAGACGCAGGTCGACGAGCTGGCCGGTGGCCACCTCGCGCACGTCTTCTCATCCTGCGATGCCCCACTGGCCAAGACGCCGTTCGTGGTTGAGCTCGCCGACAAGTGGATCAAGAGCCGGGATACGGTTCGGAAGCGTTTCCTGGCCCATCTGCGGTGCGGCTACGGCCTGCTTTACGAGATTTCCAAGGACAAGAGGAAGACCGCCCCGCACGAGGACTATTTCCTGGCCCACGTCGAACGTGTCGACCGGCACTACGCGAAGCAGTCGATCCCGGTCCTGATGTCCATGGCCGGGGCCCTGATGGGCATCGGAATGCGAACAAAGAAGCTCAACAAGGCCGCGGTCAAGGTCGCCAAGACGATTGGCCCAATCGACTTCGACCCGCGTGGTCGTTGCGATCCGTACGACGTAGCCAAGCACCTGACCGGCCCATACGCAACGAAGAGGCTAGGACTCTGACCGAACCGCACCCGTCTCGTCATCACTCTCCGTTTTCGAGGCGGAAACAAGGCAGAACCCGCCCGCCGATGTTCGTGGCTCCGAACACTACGGCATCGCCGACGACAACCGCGCGCCCACCCGGAAGAACGTTGGAGAGCATCACTGGGCCTTCGGCTAGCGTCACGAGCCCTACAACATATGGCGCAGCCGGTATCCACCCGGGATGGCCGGGTTTCCAGACCTCAGAAAAGGACGTCAGCTGGCCGCGCCCGCTGGCTTCTTCCCAAGTCAAGTCCTCGGACCAGCAATACGGGCACATCGCGCGCGGATAGAACACGGCCCTTCCGCAGCCGCCGCAGCGTTGGATCAGCAACCGTCCTGCCTCGGCCGCGTCCCAGAAGGGTTTGGTCAGTGCAATCATCGTTGGTCCTGGAACGGCCAGTTCTGACAGCTTAGAAGTCATGCTTCAGCTCCCAAGACCAATGCCACTGCCTCACTCATGGTGGCGCCGTTGCCGGTGACAAGCGCGGAGGTGGCATTCGGAATCTGTCGCCCCCGTGCCTCGCCCCGCAACTGCCGCACGGCTTCGACCACGTGGGTCATCCCACCCGCCAGATCCGGCTGGCCGAAGCCCAGCTGCCCGCCATGGGTATTCAGAGGATAGCGTCCGTCAGGCCCTAACCCGGCGTCACGCAGGAAGTCTCCGAACGCTCCGGCGTCGCAGAGGCCCGCATCTTCGATGGTGATAGCGACCATGATGGTGTAGCAATCGTAGAGCGACAGGAGACTCATGTCCCTGGCCTGCAGCCCCGATTGGACGAAGGCGCGCTCCATCGCCGGTTTCAACGGCCCTGAACTCAAGCTCGGCGCCTGGCTGACCGCGCGGTGGGTGACTTTTTCGCCGGCGCCGAGAAGTTGCACCGGCTTGTGCCGACCCCGCTCCGCGCGTTCGTCGGAGGTGACGATCACCGCCTCCCCGCCCGCTACGGGCATCACGATTTCATAGAGGTGCAGAGGTGAGGTGACGATGGGCGAAGCCAGCACCTCTTCAACACTCACGGGCTGGCCGTGGAATATTGCCGTGGGGTTCAACTGCGCGTTGGCCCGCGCGGCAACAGCGATCAGCGCATAATCCTCTGGCCGGCAGCCGTAGGCGGCCATGTGCGCCTGCATCAGGAGCGCGTACGACGCGTTGGCGCCCGACGCGCCGAAGGGCACGTCGAATTCTCGGATTGGGTTCCTGTTGGGCGAGCGTGGCACCACCTTGTCGCGGTGGTTGCCCAGCACGCAGAGCACGGTTTCGCACATCCCCGCCTCAATGGCGGCGGCTGCGCGCCAGATCATCCCTGGCCCGGATGCGCCGCCCAGATCGACAACATTCGACATCGTCGGGGAAAGCCCAAGATACTCGGCCACCGTCGCCGGCACATGCTGGGGCGTCTCGCCCACCTGTGGGCCAACAAGCAGCCCGTCAATGTCATCGGGCCCGATCCCGCCATCGAGCGCCGCGAGCCGGGACACGCGCGCGAGAATTTCGAGCGTTGTGACTGCGTCAGTTCGACGCTCCGGCTTCAGTTCACCAATGCCCGAGATCGCCGCGCGGCTGCGACTCACCCCTCGCCTTCGGCCGTGACCGGATCGATCATCTTGCGAACCGGCGTCACGATGGATGCGGGAAAGCCGCTGCGCTCGGCGTGCTCCGCGATCAAAGACGCGTCGTCGGCGATGTAGATGCAGAACGTCTTGTCGCCGGCGACGTAGGAGTGCTCCCACTGGATGTTCTTGTTCTCCGCCTTCATGGCGGCGAGCACCCCGTTGGATTTGACGGCCGCGTCGCGCAGCGCACCGCGCTCCGCTGAGCCGATCTCCGGAATATCGCGTTCAATGACGAACCTCGGCATGTGTCGCTCCCTTCATGTTGGTCAGGCGCCGGCGCCGATAGGACGATTCAGCGCGCGCTATTGCAGACCGCCCCGCACGGACGTGAGGCGCTCGGTATTGAAACCGAACCAGTGCATCCGCCCGACGTAGCGGGCGTGCTCGATCTTGATGCACCGGTCCATGACCACCGAGAGCCCGCCGTCCTCGGCAATACGGGCCCCTTCCTCGTTGATCACCGTGAACTGACACCAGAGTGTCTTCGCGCCAACCGCCACTGCTTCCTCCGCGATCCTCGGGAGCGCGTCGGGCGCACGGAACACGTTCACGATGTCGACCGGGCTCGGTACGTCGGACAAGCTGCTGCAGCTCGTCTCTCCCAGGACCTCCCGCTCGCGCGGGTTGACCGGCACCACGTGGTAGCCGTGACGCCGGAGGTAAAACCCGACGAAATGGCTCGCCCGCAGCTCATTCGCCGACAGGCCCACCACGGCGACGGTCTTCGCGCTGGCGAGCACCTGCCGGATCGTCGCGGGATCCTGATAGCGACTGAGATCGAACATGTCGACGCTGCCTTCTATCCCGCCGCTCCGCCGGCCTGCCGGAAGCCCCGCTCGAGGTCCCAGATCAGGTCGTCGATATCCTCGAGGCCGACCGAGAGCCGGATGGTCCCCGGGCCGACGCCGGCCGCCCGCAGCTCGTCGTCATCGAGCTGCCGGTGAGTGGTACTCGCCGGATGGATGATAAGACTCTTGGCATCGCCGACGTTGGCCAGATGGGACCACAGGGTGACCCCCTCGATGAAGTGCTGCCCCGCCTCGCGGCCCCCGCGGCAGTCGAACGAGAAGACCGCGCCCGCGCCGCCGGGCAGATACTTCGCGACCAACGGTTGGTAGCGGCTCGGCGGGAGGCCCGGGTAGGTGACGTTCGAGGCCAGCTCGTGCGCCTCGAGGTAGCGAGCGACCGCGGCGGCGTTCTCGACGTGCCGAGCCATCCGCAACGAGAGGGTCTCGAGCCCCTGCAGGAACAGGAACGCGTTGAACGGGCTCATCGCCGCGCCCAGATCGCGCAAGGTCTCGAACCGCAGCTTCATCAGGTAGCCGTACGTCCCGAAGGTCTCATGAAACTGCAGCCCGTGATACGCCGGAGAAGGGTCGGCCACCACCGGAAAACGCCCATTGGACCAGTTGAACTCGCCCGACTCGACCACGACGCCACCAATGCTGGTCCCGTGCCCGCCGATGAACTTGGTCGCGGAGTGAAGCACGATGTCGGCTCCCCATTGGATCGGTCGACACAGAAACGGCGTGGCGAACGTGTTGTCGACCAGGAGCGGCAGATGGTGCTCGTGCGCGACAGCCGCGACTTTCTCGATGTCGAGGACGTTGCCACCCGGATTCCCGATGGTCTCGCCGAAGAACGCCTTCGTGTTCTCGCGGACCGCCGCCTGCCAGGCGTCGGGGTCGTCGGGGTCGACCCAGGTGAGCCCCACCGACAATTTCCGCAAGTAGTGCTTGAGCTGATTGACCGACCCGCCGTAGAGCGCTGACGACGAGACGACGTGATCTCCGGGTGACAGCAGGGTAAAGAGCGCCGCCGCCTGCGCCGCGATACCGCTGGCAAAGGCGACCGCGCCGCACCCGCCTTCGAGGTTGGCCACGCGCTCCTCGAACGCCGCGACGGTCGGATTCATGATGCGGGAGTAGGTGTTCCCGTACTCCTGGAGGTTGAAGTAGGCCGCGGCCGACTCCGGATCCTCGAACACGTAGCTCGTCGTCTGGTAGATGGGGACCGCGCGGGCGCCGGTGTTGGGGTCGGGACGCTGACCGGCGTGGACCTGCCGGGTCTCGAACCCGAACCGTCGAAACTCTTCTTCCATGAAGTGGGGCCTCCTGGTGCTAGCTAAGGCGCAAGAAATCTTTGGATCATCGGGGTCTGGCGTGGCTCTTCCAGCAGGAAGCAATCGTGTCCGTAGGGGGCGTCGATGACGCGCAGCTCCACGTCCTTGCCGGCGACCCGCAACGCCGTCGCCAGCTCCTCTGACCCCAGTGGGGGGTAGAGCCAGTCCGAGCTGAACGCGATGAGCAGGGTCCGCGCGGCCACATTCTCGAGCGCGCGCTCGAGTCGGCCCCCGCCGTACTGCCGGGCAAGATCGAAGTAGGACAGCGCTCGCGACGTGTAGAGATACGTATTCGCGTCAAACCGCCGTACGAAGGTGTCGGCCTGGTGGCGCAGATAGCGTTCCACCTCGAACTCCGGCTGCGTCAGCTGGTACTGGACGTCCGCCGCAGCGTGCAGACGTCGCCCGAACTTGTCGTGCATTGCGCCGGCGGACAAATAGGTCGTGTGCCCAAGCATGCGGGCCACGCCCATGCCCGCGGTCGGCGCACGCCCGGTGCCATAGTAGTGGCCGCCCTGCCAGTCTGGATCCGCGGTGATGGCGCTGCGCGCGATGGCGTTCCACGCGACCCCCTGTGGGTGGAGCGCATGGGTCGATGCAATCGGGATGATCGCATCGACGTCGTCGGGATAGAGCACGGCCCATTCAAGCGCCTGCATACCGCCCAGCGAACCGCCGGCCACCGCCGCCAACTGCCTGATACCGAGCGCTGCCAACCACGCTCGCTGGGCGCGGACCATGTCGGCTACCGTGATGACCGGGAAGTCCGATCCGTAGCGCCGGCCGGTCTCCGGATTCACGGACGAGGGACCCGTCGTGCCTCTGCAGCCCCCCAGCAGATTCGAGCTGACGACGAAGAACCGGTCCGTGTCGAACGCCTTGCCGGGACCGATCATGCCGTCCCACCAGCCGAGCCCGCCCCCTTTGCCGCCGTCGCGCTCCTCGGCGCGGAAACCGTCTCGCGTGCTCTCGGCGGTGGGCGTGCGAGCATGCCCGGCCGCGTGGGCGTCACCACTCAGTGCATGACAGACGAGAATCACGTTGTCGCGGACGGGCGACAAGGTGCCGTAGGTTTCGTAGGCGATCCGAACGGACCGCAGTCGGCGCCCACAATCGAGCGCGAGCGGTCGTGGCAGATCGAGGTGCTGCGTCCCGACGACGCCGACCGAGCTCGCCCGGGGCGCCGACTTCGACCGCAGCATGGGGGGATCATAGCGTCGCGCGCCGTCAGGCGCGGCGGAACGTCACACCGTACCCACGCGAAAATGGCGGAAGAAGAGCCGGCACGCAGGAGAGAGAACACGATGAGCCTCTATCGACCCACCGCGCGCAACTTCATGGAGGATTCGGAGAACCGGATGCACAGCGATGACATTGCCAAGCAGCTCGGCTTCGACAGCGCGTTGGTGGCCGGCGTCGCCGTGTTCGGCCATGTGACTCATCCGTTCGTTGTCGCTGCGAGATTGTGCTTGACGGATATAACTTTGTATTGCAAAGTTTATGGCAGGTTCGATCTCGAACGCTTAGGAGTGTCCCGAGCCAATGCAAGAAGCCCTTAGCTCCCTACACGACCGGTTGGCTCCCGCCGAGGAGCTCTTCTTCACCTGGCTGATGCGGGTATTCGCCGCCGCAACTCTCGTCGGGTCCGCAGGGATCGACGACGCGCCCCCCCTCGAGATCGGGGCACTGATCATCGCGATCTACGTCGCCGTCCGGGTGGCCACGCAGTTCGGCAACCTGGTCTCCGCGGCCCCCTTCGAGAACCGAGCCCTGAAGACGTTCTTCGCCGTGGGTGCCCTGGTTCTGCTCGGTTCCTCGTTCCTCGTCGTCGCTATCTTCGTCGAGCGACTGGCCCTATCCGTGGCCGGCTGAGTACGGCAGACTGTTGTCGCGCTGCCGCCTAGCAGCCCGTGGCAGAAGGGCTAATTCGTAACTTGAGGATCGAGTGCTCGTATTCACCGGTCGCGACGCCGTTGTCCGCCGACACGAACGGATTGTGGAGTGTCAGGGCCCAGGAAGGTCTTACACGGTCCCATAGCTCGACCAGGAGGCCGATCAGCGCGGTACGGACGGCCGCCGCACGGCCTTGCAGGCTGCGCGGCGTGCCGACGCCCGTCAGCTGCCGCATGAGCAGCCCGAGATTGAAGCCGCAGACCTGGACGAGCACACGCTTCAGGATGTTGGGATGGTGCCGCAGATGCACCCGGCGCAGCCGCCCGGTCTCGTAGAGATGCGCGTTGGGCCGTTCGAGCAACTCGCCGCGCTGGCGCAGCAATCGTTGCCCACGATCGCCCCGAATCCGCCGGCGGTTGGCATAGACCGCCGGCTGGGCCGCCGCCTTCCCTGTCCACTTGCGTCGTCCCCTATCCGGCTCCGACACGTAACTGCGGATACCCAGCTCCCGGAACGCGACCATGGTCTCGTTACTGTGATACCCCTTGTCGCCGACGACCTCGACAATGCCCGCCCCGGCCGGCAGGACCATCTCGACGTGGTCGGCCGCGGTGATGAGCGTCTCGACCATCGTGGTCGTGTCCCCGTCGTCCGCGTCCTGCACCGTCACGCCGACGATGGCCCCGGTCTCCAGATCGACGGCGTGCTCGGCGGTGTGCGCCAAATGCGTCCGGCCGTCCTTCATCTTCGTGATCTTCGCGTCGGGATCGTGCGGATGCGTCCAGTCGTCGTTGGACCCTTTCTTCGTGCGCTTCCGGTCGAACCGCGCCAGCTCCGCTCGGGTCGGGGTGGGGATGCCCGACGCCTCCGCGAGCCGGGTCAACCACGCCTCATAGGCTTCGCCCGTGTCCCGGCGCACGATGGTCCGCATCGCGGCGTTCGCTTCAAGCGTCGTCGCGTCGATCCCAATCGTCTGCCCCTGTACCAAGTCGGCGTCCGCCAGCCGCTGCAAGACCCACGTGAAGACTGCCTGGTGCGTCTCGACGTCAATCAGCCGGCGCGTGCGCGACAGCGTCGAATGGTCCGGCGGCGCCTCGTGCAGCGCGAAGTCCAGGAAGTGCCGGACACTCAGCGAGTCCGCCGCACGCCACGCGATCGCGCGCTCCGAGTCCAGTCCCTCGAAGTAGCCGAGCAGCAACAACCGAAAGTAGCGACCCGGTGCCAGACTCGGGCGACCCACATCGTCGGCATAAAATTTGGGTCTATCCGGGTTTCCCAACGCCATTTTGGGGCCTTTCGGGGTTTTGCGTGGGTGATTCGATGGGAAAGTCCATGTGGAAGCTCGTGGAAAACACGCAGCGTTTTCCAAGGCGCGGTGGGCGCGTTCTGTGCGTCCACGGTGCCGTCAGCTTCCACAGGGCCCGTCCGTGTGCGACAAGATGACTCCCAGGGAGGGGGTGGACCGCCCCGTCCTCGGACTGCTGTCGACCGGTGAACCACTATGTTCACCTCAAAACCGCCGACCTGTACAGGCCGAACGCTCGATTTATCCCGGAAAGACAGCGATATCAGGTACTTACGCCATTTGGGAAACTCGGATATAGCCTAAAATTTCGCGCACTCCCCCTCGGCGAAGGCGTCGAACCCCGCCTCGTCGAGCACGCGATTCAGCCGCTCATAAAAGGGGATCTATCCGGGTTTGCCAAAGACGTTTAGCTGATGCAATGACTTGATTGCTGCATGTAAACACGGGCTTCATTCCCTCTGTTGATTGCCGTCGACAGGAAGGAGGAGAAGCCCGTGAGCAACCTGAAGTTGCTGCGCACGATCCTACGTCTCAAGAGTCTGAAGGTCACGCATGTTCGGTTCATGCATCGCGACACGGAGCTCCATCTGGCGGTCAAGCCGTACAAGAACGGCTGCCGCTGCCCGGCGTGTGGGCGGCGCGGCCGAATCGTGCACCAGACAAGCGAGCGACGGCGGTGGGAGGATGTGGCGGTCATGGGCCTGCGCATCGTGCTCTGGTATGCCCCGAAAGAGATCCAGTGCCCCACCCATGGGCGCGTGCAGGAGGAGATCCCCTGGGCGCCGGCCTATGCCCGCGTCACCTACCGCCTGGAGTGGCGCCTCTGCGCCCTGTGCCAGATCATGACGCAGCAGGCGGCGGCCGAGATCCTGCGGCTCCCGACCTCGACCCTGTCCAACCTGCTGCACCGAGTCATCACGCGGGTGCGCCACGGGCACAAAATCCGAGGCCTGACCACGCTCGGCGTCGACGAGATCTCCTACTGCAAGGGCCGCAAGTTCGCCACCCTCGTCTACGACCTGGACCGCGCGCGCGTCCTGTGGGTCGGCCCGGGCAAGGGCCGCGACACCATCGATCGCTTCTTCAACGACTGGCTGAGCCCGGGGCAGAAAACGCGGGTCGCCTGGGCCAGTTGCGACATGAGCCCCGCCTATATCGGGGCGATCACCGATCACTGTCCCGAGGTCACGCTCGTCCTCGACCGCTTCCATCTCGTCACCGCCCTCTTCGAAGCGCTAAACCAGGCCGTGGACGAAGTCCGCAAGGAACAGTGGCGGGCTCTCGACACGCCGGGGCGCAAGGCGATCAAGCGCTAAACCAGGCCGTGGACGAAGTCCGCAAGGAACAGTGGCGGGCTCTCGACACGCCGGGGCGCAAGGCGATCAAGGGGCTGCGGTGGCTGCTCAGCAGGCACTCCAGACACCGGACCAAGGGCCATACCCGGTTCCTCAATCGCTTGCGGAACTCCAATCGGCGCATTCATCGCGCCTGGGTGCTCAAGGACGAGTTTGAGCACTTCTGGAACTACCGCTATCGGGCCTCGGCGACGAAGTTCCTCAGACGCTGGATGACCGCCGCGTTGCGCAGCCGCATCCCGACGTTGCGCACGTTTGTCGGGACACTGCGGACGCACCTCACGCACATCATGGCCTTCATCGACAGGCCGCTGACGAATGCCGTCGGCGAGGGCTTGAATCGCATTATCAAGATCGTCAAGAACCGGGCGTCCGGTTATCGCCACCTGGACGACTTCGCCGACATGATCTACCTGACCGTCGGTGACCTCGATATTCCTGCGCACATTCCCAGCCACTTGCGTACCCTGTGAGCGACGTCAGAATGCCTATGCACCAGCATCATCAGCGCATTTCGTTAGTTGGGAAATTCGGATATAGCCATAAAAGGGATGCCCGGCGCTCTGCGGGAGATCCGCCGTCGCGACCCACATGGACGTCTGGCGGTTGCGTTTTCGTTTCTTACCCATCGCCATAGGCCGAGTATAGAGACCGAGATCGGTTCTGGCGATCGATCTAATTCAGGGACTTTCACCACGGGCTGCTAGAGCCCTCTACGGAAGAGCGAACGAAACCGCGAAGAGGAGAGCGTCATGTTCAACACCACCTGGAAGTGCCTAAGGTTAGTTGCCCTGACGATTGTGGTGTCGTTGGCCGTGAATCCGGTACTGGCAGAGGAACTGACTGCTGAGGATCATGCGGAGATCCATCAACTCTATGCCAGATACGTTCACGCATTCGACCTCGGTGATCCGATGGCCTACGCCGACACGTATACACCGGATGGCTTCATTCGCGTCGACCGCGTAGGTGCCCGTGGCACCCCGGTCGTCGGTCACGACAACCTGGTCGCGTTTGCTGAGCGATACCACGCGACGAACGGGCCCTACCCACGCCATTGGAACAGTGGCCTTGTGATTACTCCCACTGCCGACGGCGCCAAGGGTACGTGCTATCTCGTGGTCTTCAACGCGAACACTCGCAGCCTCATGTTGACAGGCGTCTACGAAGACACGCTCACGAAGACCTCCAAGGGCTGGCGGTTTGCGGCGCGAGAGTTCCTCATGGACACCCCTGCCGATGGTGACCAGTAGCACATGACGGAGGAGATGCATCATGTTTGATTCTTGGAAGTGCTTCGCTGCCCTTGTGTTCGCTGTGTCCTGCATTGCCGTCCATCCGGTCGAGGCAGAGGAGTTGAGTGCCGAAGATCATGCAGAGATAAACCGGCTCTATGCCAGCTACGTTCAGGCCATCGACTTCGGTGATGCGATCGCGTGGGCTGACGCCTTTACGCCAAACGGCTCCTTTGGCGGTTCCGTTACTGTTACTGGTCGCGATGCGCTGATCGCGTTTGCCGAGGGATACCACGAGGACAACGGCAGCGAACCACGCCATTGGTACAACGCCCTTGTCATTACGCCGACTGCCGATGGTGCGGAGGGCAGGTGCTACGCCTTGACGTTCAACTCGCGCACTCGGAGCATCATGTGGACGGGAACATACAAGGACGTGCTGGTGAAGACCTCCGACGGCTGGCGCTTCTCATCTCGTCAACTCACGATTGACACCACAACCAACGACGAGTAATCAGTAACCCCAGTCCAACGACGCCAGAAACCGACTAGCACTGTAAGAGTGGACTACACGGTCCTGTAGCGATGCCCACGCGGACACACGAACGGCAGCTGGCGGTGTCAGGCGGCGCCGCCTGCCTCGTCGATTTCGATCACGATCGCGCCCACCCGTTGCTCGGTTTCGACACGGCGGTGTGCCTCGGCGGCCTGCTGCATGGGGTAGACGGCGTCGACGATCGAGCCAACCTTCTCTTCTTCGATCATCTCCTTGAGGGTTGATAGCTCCTCCCTCTAACGCCAGCGGTAGTCCACACGCACCACGCTGCCCGCAGGAGCGCGCGAGCCTGGTCGCTCGAGCGTGTAGCTGAACCCGACTCCAGGAACGTCGGCTCCCCCAAACGGGAGCGTGGGATTCTGGTAGCGATTCGGTCGTGCGTCAGAGAACTCGCTGACCGCGGCGAACGGGGCCACCGACTGCCGGGTCATGACACCGTCCTGCGCGCGGTAGAACTCCAGTCCATCCGCAAACTCCTCCACCGCGAAGGGCGCATCGGCCGAGTGCATGCCGCGGAGCACCCGGTCGTAGAGTCGGTATTGGGTCTGGCCGTCGCGAATACGCAGGTCGAACAGGCTGCCACCCGACTTGCGCGCGCGGCGCTCGGGACCGGGCAGGAACTCGTTGATGATGGCGTAGTTGTACATCAGGCTGCGCCCGTTCCAGTTCAACCGCTCCATTGGCGGCTCGCCATCGACCAGGACGTCGGCACAGCGCGCCCGATCCTCCTCGGCCACGTCCGTCGAGTAGTAGTCCCGCCGCCGCTGGAAGCACATCGTGTCGACGAAGCCGTCGTGCAACACCGGCTGCGCCGACTCGTCGAACTCCCAGTGCGTCCACCCGTCAGTGGTTCGATAGTACCGCTCGGGCAAGGCCGGGATCTGAAACTCCTGCGGATTGGCGTCCACGACCAAAAGGAATCCTCGCCCCGGACCGGTTTCTGCCGGTTCGTTCTGGCTCCACAGGTACTCGCCGTTGTAGTACCACATCAGCACACCGGGCCGGTAGTTGACGTTGAGTGCGGACATTTCCCCGTCTTGGTTGGGGAAGAACGTGAAGCCAGGGTGGGATAAGGCTCGGTCGTAGTTCTCGACCGAGGCGAACTCGCGGTACGGGTCGCGGTATTCCAACACGTAGAAGTGTGGCACGGTCAGGTGATGCGTGAGTTGAGGGCGTCCCGGCGTGAGGGTGAACCCCTCGGTCTCCCACCCGGCCAGATCAGGGGCTCTTCCGGGTTTCGGGTGGCTCGTTTCGACGCTCGGAGTGAAACGCCGGCTGCAAATGTGGCCCATCTCGCCGGTTCTGGGGGCATTGAGAGCCGCACATGGCCGCCTAGTGACACCACATCGCGGCCGTGCCGGGCTATGGAAACGTGGAAATCTCGCACAAACCGCGACATTCCCACGTCCCCACAGCCATAGACTCAGTCGGCCAGCGACCCTTGGAGGCCTGGCCTGTAGCCCGCCGTGGCGCGTGTTCACGCCCACCCGAAATCCTGAAGCGCCAGATCAGGGCCCTCAAAGTCATCGACGAACCCGATAGCGGGAATCGCGAAGTTGTCGAGCATGGCGCCATCCTCAACCGCCGCCATGTCGGTGAAGTACGTGAAGCGCACAGTCACCTCGCGACCCCGGTACCCGCTCAAGTCGAACGCCGCTTCAATCCACTGCGCAACCTCGCACGGGTCCGTCGTCGCCGAGCCGACGCTGTCCTCCGCCAGCGTTCGGTCCGCGCTGGGATCGCACCCGGCGGCGCCCTCAACCTTACCGTCACCGTCCAGGTCGCCACTGCGCCCGGTGAATCCCGGGACGGATCCGGCCCCCTCGTGCCCCTTCCCCGACGGCATCGCGCTTTCCTCGTCGTCGATGGCCGATTTGTCCATGGGCATGATGCGCCCGAACGGCTCGCCTACACCCGCCACCTCGACGTAGAGATAGTCCCATTCCGCCTCGATCACGAACCAGGCGTCCAGGCTCATCACCACCGGCTCATCGGCGGGCACCGCACTCAGGTCGAAGGTCCGCGCCAAGAAGCGATTCATGTTGTTCCCTTGGCCAGAGTAAACCGCCTGCGCACCCTGTCCGGCGCCCAGGGGCCCCATCTCGATGTCGCGAAACTTGGGTGGCAGGATCACCATGGTGGCGTCGCACACGCCGTCCGCCAGGGTGTAGCCGGCTTCACCACTCCAGTCGTTCATAGGCTTGAGATACAGCGACCCGTTGCGCGGGCCGCCGAGATCGTGCGGACGTACGACGCACGGCTCCAGCCACCCCAGCACCATGCGCGACCAGGCGCTCAGTTCCTGCGGCTCGGGTGAGGCAGTGCTCGACATGGCCTCCCAGGACGCCGTGGAGTTGTTGGTGGACCGCGCATAGATGTCTGGTAGCCCGAGGGAGTGTCCGAACTCGTGGATGAACGTGGACGGGTCCGTGTATTCAGACTGCATGTTGTAGTCCAGCACCCAGAGGCCGGTGCCGATGTCGACCCCGCCACGCACGTTCATCCGCCCACCCACTTGCGGACCGCGGTCAAGGTTCTGGCTCAGTGCAAAGCGGTGCGGCCAGATCCGGTCAGCACAGTCCCGCTCGGCCTGGTTCAGGCCAAGTACCGCATCGGATGCGGCATTGGTGTTGAGTTTCTCCCCCAGCTTATAGAGGCCGTTGCAGGACGACTGGCCCTTGCCCGCGACGATCAGAATGAAGTGATCCAGGTAGCCGTCCGGCTCGTCGCGGTCGTCGTCGTCGTCAAAGTCCTGCGGGTCCCACTGGTCATAGTCGGACCAGGGAAAACCGGGCTCTGCCAGGTGGGCCGCCCGCAGGGAGTCGATCACGAGCTCCGTGGCGCGCTCGTCGTTGCGCCAGGTACCGTCGGAGCTCTGCGCCGGCCGGCCGTAGTAGTGCAAGGGCCGCTCGAGCTCCACCACCGGGAAGATGTCGCCGGTGACGTTGTAGCGGCCACGGGATTGGTGCCAGTAGTAGTGGGAGAGGGTTCCTGGCTCGGGGTTCGCGGGGCCACCGGCGAACAGCACATCCTGGAAGTAGTCGCGGTTCCTCTGGTCCTGAGTGGGATCCCCGGCAAAGCGGTCGTAGCCCTGGTCGGCAAAGCGCACGGGCAGAATCAGCAACTTGTGAGGCCGTGCTGTCGGGGCCAATACCGGCTTGATGGAATCGCTCTGAAGCTGGGGATGGCCCAGCCGATCGAAACGGAGCCGCGCCAGCGACTCAACGACGACCAGGGCCGCATCCTGCTCTGATGTCTGGAGGGCGGCCGGTACGAACGCCACGCCAACGCCGGCGACGAGCACGGTCGCCAAGCACGCTATCACTCGCATTATCACCCCGCAGACCGGGCTCTCGTTCACCGAGTCCAACGGTCGACCGTCCATTACAATACAATGCATGCGAGGATGCGCCATCTGCATGTGGCCGCGCTCCAGAGCGCGAACATTCCGCTCGGGCTGGTCTATCGCCTAGGAGGACGACACAATGAAGCTCTCCCTACGTTTCCTGCTCGCGGTGGCCATCGTGCTCCCGATGCTGCCAGTCGGTACTGACGCTCACTTCCAGCTGGTGGAGCCGGCGTCCTGGATCGTAGAGAACCAGCTTGGCGATCCTCAAAAGCTCGGACCGTGCGGCGGCGAACCGAGTGGCGAGAACGCGGAGCTGCTGACAGGCGCCGTCACCGAGGTCACCGGCGGTTCCGAGCTGCACGTGAAAATCCAGGAAACGATTTTCCACTCGGGCCACTACCGCATCGCACTCGCGGTGAACTCGCGCAACGAGCTGCCGCCAGACCCGATAACCTTCGAGAAGTACACGGATCGGGGTGTGTATTCCGTCTGGGGGGCGATTCAGAGCCCGCCCCAGATCCCCGTCCTCGCTGACGGTCTGTTCAGACACTATCCAGAAGAAGGCCAGGGTGCCTCCTTTAGACCCGAGACTCCGATGGCTCCATGGGAGACCGACATCCCGCTCCCGAACATCACGTGCGAAAAGTGCACGCTACAAGTGATCCAATTCATGGCAGATCACGCGTATAACCAGCCAGGCGGCTACTCCTACCACCACTGCGCTGATCTGAAAATCACGGCGGATCCGTCGAAGCCGATCGACGAAGGCTGGCTGACGGCGACGACAGGAAACTGACGACAGGGGTATTGGTGCACCTGCGCGGCGATCAACACGGCGAAGCTGTCACTTGCCAAACGTGTTGCTGACTCGCACCGACGTCTGGAAATACTTCGTCCATACCGTCGCCCAACCGAGCAAGACAACCACGATCCCCAGAAGCGTCGGCAGTGCCTCGAGCAGTTCCTCACTAGTCAGCGGTGGCAGGCCCTCTTGGATCCTCGTAAACAACAGGCCATAAATGATGCGTACGGTGATCAAGAGTGATGCGATCCACAACGCAGCGATATTCCATTGTGGCGCCCCAGAGGATTTCAACAGAATGAGCATGAGTGGACTCGCAAGCATGAGGAAGATCGCGAGCGCCAGACCAATGGGATACTCGAAAAACCAGCCTGAAAGGCCCGCCGACACGAACAGCAGAACAGGGATCGAACCGATGATGTAGACCAATAGCCAACCCCGTATGCCCTCCACACCGACTCCGTCCACCACAAACTCCTTCTCACGTCGCGTCGAACGCGATGACCGGTGTTAGCTCATCGGGTCGATGACAATGCTCATCGGGTTCCTCACACAAATGTATGCACGGTTTTGGGTAGTGGAAGGTCCGCCATGCAGTGGTAGAGGTTCCGGATGTAGGTCGTGGCGGTCCTGAAGCCGTAGGCCCTGTGAATGATGAGCTTCGCTTTGTTGTTCAACCCTTCGACGGTGCCGTTGTCGATGGGCAGCCGGAAGTAGTTGAGGATGTCGTCCTCGTGGCGGCGGAGCAGCCACGCGAAGTCGCGCATCGGCGGGAGGCGTGAGTGCGTCGCCCACCAGAACCACCGCTTCAGGTAGCGCTTCGCCCACCCCGCGCGGCGGTAGCTCCAGAAGTGCGCGAAGAACTCTTTGAGGAGATAGGCGCGGTTGATCTTCAGATTGAGGTGTTCGAGCTCGCCCAGGCGCCGGTGCTGCGTCTCGGTGAGATTCCAGGGGTTCTTCAACCAGATGAACCGGGTCTTGTGCATCAGCGCTTTGTGTGCCGGGCCTTTCTCGCGAATCTCGTCGCGGCGGACCTGATCGACGGCCGCCATGAGATGACTGACGATGTGGAATTTGTCGAACACCAGCACCGCGTGGGGCGCCCGGACCCGGATCACGTCGATGTAGGGCTGCCACATATCGCAGCAGATGCCGGCGAGCGCCACAGTGCGCTCGGGGCCAAGGAACGCAAAGAACGCCTCGAGGGTCGCCTGGCTGCGTCCCTCGCCGCTCCAGAGCAGCCGCTTCCGGGCCAGGTCGTACACGTTGGTGACGTAGACGTGCCCCTTCTTCCGCGAGATTTCGTCGATGCCGATATGGGTCACGCCGGTGAGGTCGCGGTGCGCCAACCCGTAGGCCACGGCCGCCTCGACCGCTCGCTCCACCGTGCCCCATGCGCACCCGAACAGCGTGGCCACCTGCTGCCACGGCAACACCCGCGTCCAGGTCGCGATCGTCACCAGCAACGCACGCGTGAACCGCTGCCGGCCCACCGCCCAGGGCAGCGCTTCCACATGCACGCCCCGGCACCGCACACACTGGACCCGTCGCGGCGCGTAGACGAGCGTCACGGGAATTCCCCACAGCGGGACATGGCGAAAGCGTCGGACCCACCGGGTGTCCCGATAGCTGCCCCGCTGCTCGCACTGACCACAACGCGGCGCATACCGCCCGTCGGGGGCCAACTCCGCTGCCAATCCGCCGACGTCGCCCGTGACCCGCAGCACCCGAAACCCTTGCAATTCCACCGTTGCCTTCACCAGACTTTCCACGAGCATGAGTCTCCTCTCAGATACCCAGGTAGCGTTGCAACTCCTAAGTACCTGATGAGACTCATGTTCTTCAAACCGCAGCCCTACTCAGCCCGCATACATTCGTGCGACGAACCGCTCATCGGAGGCGCCCGACGAGCCATAACCACCTCGACTACGTGCAGAGGGCGTGCCAACAGGGAGACGTTGGTGCACCTAGCCGAGACCTCCCAGAAACTCCAGCAGGAGACGGCTCGTCGTGTCGGCTTGTTCCTGCTGCACCCAGTGACCCGCACCGTCCACGAGATGCACCGCACGCATATCGGTGCAGGCGACTTCCTGCATGCGCTCGAAGGATCCCGGACTCTGGTAGGTACCCCAGTCGCTGGCGCCGCTGATGAACATCGACGGCTGATCGATGGTCCGGCCGGCGAACAATTGCACCTCTGCCACGCCGATGCCGCTGCCGCCCATGCGATAGCCATTGAGGCCACCCTGAAAGCTGGTGCGACGATACTCTTCGGCGTACACCCTCAGTGCCGAATCGGGCAACCACGTATTGGCCGCAATGTCTGCAGCGGGAGGCATGACGTCCGCCACCGTTTCCGCCATGCCCTGGCTCAGCTGCATGATGTAGTAGTTCGGCATCTTCGCCCATTCTTCCGCCGTCCGGGCCGCCAGTCGATACGGTGTGTTGCCCTCCCAGTCCGCACTCTTGAAATGGTAGTAGCCCCGAAGAAAGTCATGAACGCCCTGGCTGGCGTGCCACATGTTTTCGTTGGCACCCCGAGTCGTGTAGTAGCGCTGATAGTGCTTTCTGGGGGGCGTCAGTCCCGCCAGATCGTCGTGGATGCTCTGCCCGCGCGTGACAGGGGTTCGTGGGGGATCATCCGCGGTGTCGAAGGGCAACGCTGGTGTGCCGCCGAAGGGTGCGCTCATCATCACCACCGCGGGAAACACGTCCGGACGGGTGACGGCACACCGGCCAGCCAGGGGCGAGCCCGCATCGTGGCCTATCACGGCGGCCACGGATCGGTAGCCGAACGCCAGCACCAGGCCCAGGGCATCCCGCACCTTGTTGAGGGAGCGAAATGGCGAGAGGTCCGTATCGTAATCCGAGCTCCATCCGGTCGTGCGGCCGTAGCCGCGGACATCGGGGCCGATAACGTGATACCCGGCCTCTGCCAGCGGAACCATCACGTTTCTCCAACTGTAGGCCAGCTCTGGAAAGCCATGCAGCAGCAGCAAGGCCGGTCGATTGGGCGTCTCGTATCCCGCTTCCAGCACGTGCACCCGCAGGCCGTTGATGTTGTTGACGAATCGAGACCGGACGCCGTCGGGTAACCAGGCGGAGGGATAGGGGTCCAACTCGATGCCCGGGCCCGTGGGCTGCGCAGACACGCTGCGCGAAACCACAGAGGCTGCACCAAGCGGAGTCAACCCAAGTGTGGAAAGTACAAACATGATGTGCCTTCGTGAGTATTCGTTCATGGCTGTGTCCTGTGGAGTCTGAGGTCCGCTGGGGCGAGTTCTCGTTGCGCATCGCAGCCGACAGCATCTCATAGAGCTTGCACGCCGCGGACCGGAGTCGCGCATGTTGCCGGCGGGGGACCCGGCCCCGGGTAGGTGGAATCACGCGTGTCGACAGGATATGCAAGGCTGGTGGGGTGCGGGAGTCATCGGACCCGCGGCTGGTGGAGGAGGTGCTCGAGCACATCGCGACCGATCTCGACGCCGGTATCGTGCGTGCGACGAGCGTGCACGGGGGCGACGTGGCGACCTCGTTCCGCCTCGATCTCGAGGACGGACGTCAGGTCTTCGCCAAGACCCACGCGTCACCACCGGCGCATCACTTCAGCACCGAGGCGGCTGGGCTCGCCTGGATCCGCGGGGCTCCCGAGATCGGCGTTCCGGAGGTCCTGGCGGTGTCGGACGTCCCGCCGTTCCTGGTGCTCGAATGGATCGAGGAGGGCGGCGCGGTTACTGACACCGAGATCGCGCTCGGCCGCGGACTGGCCGCGCTCCATCGAGCTGGGGCACCGAGCTTCGGCCGCGAGGACCGTCGTGCCACCGGCAGCCGAGGGCTGCCCAACGAGCCGTGTGCGACGTGGGCCGAGTTCTACGCGACGCAGCGACTCCTGCCTCTGGCTCGCCTGGCGAAGGACGGTCTGGCGTTGCGAGACCGCGCGATTCGAGACCTCGAAGCCGTGGCCGGCCGGCTCCTCGAGCTGGGCGGCGAGCCGGAGCCACCGGCCCGCTTGCACGGCGACCTCTGGGCGGGCAACCGGTTGGTGGGAACCGACGGCCGCAACTGGCTTATCGACCCGGCCGCACACGGCAGCCATCGCGAGTTCGACCTCGCGATGATGCGGCTCTTCGGTGGCTTCGGCGCCGAGTGCGTCGCAGCCTACGAGGAGGGCTTCCCACTAGCCGCGGGGTGGCGGGATCGGGTGGCTCTGCACCAGTTGGCGCCTCTCGTCGTACACGCGATCAAGTTCGGGGGCAGCTACCCGGCGGCGGTCGAGGCTGCTCTGGGCGGATACGTCTGACCGGTCGGATCGGACATTGGGTGCCATGCGATGCACACTGGGTGCGCTGCGGAAACCCGACCGCGAGATTGTGCTTGACGTCACCTAACTTTGCAGTGCAAAGTTAGGTGTATGACCGACGCACCGAGTCGATTCGGCCGCCTTCTTCGGTGCTCGCCAGCCGCGATCTTCATGCTGGCGACGCCGCTGCTCCCCGCCTGCGCTCCGATATGCAGGGCCGTCAACTCGTGGAGTGCCTGTTACGCCGATATACACGGCGACGACGCCTCGACGATGCACTCCGAGATCGACGAACCCCCAGCCGCCGCGCACGCCGACTCGGTCGAGCGGGCTCGCCCGTTCGTCCGCGCCTTGGTTGCCGAGGAGAACCTGCCCGGGCTGTCGCTCGCGGTGGGCATGGCCGGTGACATCGTCTGTGCCGAGGGCTTCGGCTGGGCCGATATCGACGAACTGCGCCCCGTGACGCCGACGACCCTGTTCCGCGTCGGGGGCGCGGCATTGCCGATGACCGCCACGGCCGTGGGCGTGCTCCACGAGCGTGGTCTGCTCGATCTCGACGCGCCTGTGCGCGACTACCTGCCCAGCTTCCCCGAGAAGGAGTGGTCCGTCACGACACGCCAGCTGATGGGTCACGTCGCCGGCGTACGCCACCCCCCGTTCGACGACGAGCTCCTGTATATGCGCACCCACTGCGAGAGCCCGCTCGACGGGCTGGAGCTCTTCGCTGACGATCCCTTGCTCTTCGCTCCTGGCACCCGGCACCGTTATTCGACCTACGGGTGGACGCTGGTCGGCGCCGTCGTCGAGGCGGCGGCGGGCGAGCCGTTTCTCGACTTCATGCAACGCGAGGTCTACGACCCGTCGGAGATGCGGGATACGGTGTTTGACGACGTCCTCCGGCCCGCGGCCCGGCGCACGCACTTCTACTGGCCATTTGGCGGTGGTAACGCCGTCGAAGACGCCGCCGACGGCGACAACTCGTGCATCCAGGGTGCGGGCGCACTGCTGTCGACGCCGTCCGACATCGTCCGCTTCGGCCTCGCGACGCTCGCCGGCCGCCTGCTGCACCCCGAGACGCTCGATATGTTGCGAACCCCTCTCGAGCTCGAGTCCGGCGAATCGACGGAGTACGGTCTCGGCTGGTTTGTCCCATCCGCCCGGCTCGGTCCGGAGGCGGAGACGACGACGGTATTCGGGCACAGTGGAGCGTCGGTTGGTGGTTTCGCCTCGCTCCTGACCCTGCCCGAGCACGGCATCGTCATCGCGCTGACCACCAACGTTTCCTTGGCCGCGGATCGCGTCCCGCATCGCTTCCTCGCCGAGAGCCTCCCCTCGCTCTCGCTACGACTCGCGGGCATCTTCGCCGGGGTCGAGTCAGCGCCCCGGCAATAGGATCAAAACGAGGGCCTGGGTGTCGTGGAGGTGTAGAGACTCAAGGCACGCACGGTATACACAATCACACGGGCTGGCTACACGACGCGCGGCAGCTCCGTCGTATAGAAGGGATCCAACCGGTCGATCGCCTCCAGCGGTTGACGGTCGACGTCCCATCTGAACAGTCGGAGCACGATCCGGTCCGGGAGGAAATCGACCAGCGTGAAGCCGTGGTCCTCTATCGGCGTCGACGACTCCTCGAGATCGAGATGCGCGGGCGGTGTCGCCCCGATGCCCCGCACCACCGACGGGAACCCCCGGATCGAGGTGCCGATCGGGCCGCTGAGCACGGCGGTGAGCGGGCGAGCCGACAGATTCACCCTGCCCGCCCGATGGATGCGCCCGACGCCGATGGCATGCAGATCCCCGCTGATGACAATCGGCGCGCGCTCGGTCTGACCGCCGATCGCCTGGACCAACCGGTCATGCTGGTGCAGCCAGCCCTCCTGCCAGTAGGGCTTGGTGATCGCCGTCGTGAGCTGCCCCGTGTCACGGTCGAGGATGTCGGGGTACCACTCCCCCCACTTGCCGGCGCTCCAGCCGAATGGATTCGACGGGGCGTGGACGAGATGCCGCGTCTCGCTCGATCGGGTGCGCTCGATCAGCCAGTTCTCGACCTGCGTGTCGATGAACACCGCGTTCGGTCCGGCGAGACTCGCCGTCCGGCGTACGTCGTAGAGCAGCACCTCGGCCAGCGTGCCGTAGCGGATGGTCCCGAAGCTCTCGGAGAGATCGCCGCGGTCGGTGCCCGCGGACCAGGGCAACCCGGTGGGCCGCCTCGCGTCGGGCAGGAATTCTGGATAGTAGAGCCACTGTGTCGCCCGGGCGAGCTGGAGCTGGAACCACGGGGCCGGGAAGCTCGCAACCTCGTCGGTCACGGCGTCGTTTTCCCAGTGGTCGTGGTCGTCCTGAATGAAGAAGACCGGGGTCGACCGGAAGTCGCGCCCGTAGACCGGCACGATCTGCGGGCCGGCCGCCGCCTTCATCGCCGTTTCGTTGCTGGTCCCGAACACCGAGTCGGCGAAGTCGAAGTTGGAGCGCCGCCCGGACGGGCTGAGCTGTCCGGCATTCTCCCCCTGCCAGACGTGCAGGTCCCAGTACATGTGGTCGCCGTTGGCTACCGCCGCGTCCGGCTCGAATGACAACGCGCGACGCAGCAGCCGATTGCGGACGACGGTCGGCAGGAACCCCTGTCGCCGCCCGATGCCCTCGTAGGTGCCGCCCGGGCCGCCGGCGCACGTGAAGAAGAGCACCCGGAACTGATTCTGGCTGGCGTCGGGCGGGGGGAAGGTCGACAACGGCCACGGCTCGCACAGTGAGGAGCCACCGGCGTCTCGGAGCGACAGCTCATAGCGCCGGCCCGGCTCGAGGTCGGCGGCGTCGAACCGCCAATGCTCGCCGGCGGTGTCGCTCATCTGTCCCGGTACGCTCGTGGACCCGACCCGCAGGGTCGGCGCGGCCGAGAGCGGACGCTCGAACGAGACCTTGAGCAGGAAGCGGGAGTCGCTGGCGGTCGGCAGCACGTGCCGCACGAGGCCGGCATCCCACCCCTGCGCGGCCGGCGGCGCGCCCTGCTCTGCCAGGGCGCCGAGCGGCAGCCGCCCAAAGACGGCCGCGCCCATGGCGCCGGCGGTCCCGGCCAGGAATCTCCGACGATCGACGCGCTGCCCCTCGCTCATGCTCTGCCTCTGCGCCTCCACGCCCTCAGGACCCGGTGGCCAGCATCAGTCGGGGAGCGTGAACGTGACGAGCATGTTGCTCCCGATTGGCGCCTCGAGCTCGGGTGCGTAGCCACTCTCCTCCAATCCCGCTCGGGCATCGTGAACCGAGGCCCCGTACCGGTCGCCGTCCGTTCGTTGGCGGTCTGGTTGTAGGACTCGATCGTCTTGTCCGGTATTGAGACGTGCATTACGGATGCCTACACGACGCGGGCTGGCTAGCTCGGGCGAGTCCAGTACATGCAGCCGGGGCCGTCGCCCTGCCCCATCGATATCTCCATGGTCACCTCGAGCGTCTCGAGATTGAGCACGGCCACCTTGTCGGCTGCTCGCAGCCCGAGATACGCCAACCGACCTTCGGGCCCGATCAACACGGCGCCGTCGCCGGTGTCGGTGTCACCCAGGCTCACCCGCCGAATGACCTCGCGCGAGCCGGAGTCCATCACGACCAGCTCGGCCGCCTCGCCGTCGATGATGAGCACCTTGCCGTCCGGTGTGAACTTGAGGCGGTTGGCATCCCGCATCCCCAGGTCGAGGTCCGCCACGACTTGCTGGGTCCGCACGTCGATGACCGAGACCCCGCCGTCGGCACGCGTCGCGGTCCAGATCTCCCGCCCGTCCGGCGAGAGGTCGATGCCCTCCGGCGTCTCGCCGGGCACGGGAATGTTGGTGACAGTGGCTCGGGACGGCCCGGCGCCAACGTTCTCGACCATCGTCACGGTGTTGGAGCGCGTGTTCGGCATGAACATCGTGCCAGTGCTCCGGTCGAGGACGAGCAGATGAGTCCCGTCCTCGCCGATCTCGAGCGTCCATTCGATCGCGTCGGCGTCAGGGTCATATCGTCCGATCGACTTGTAGCCCTCGATGGTGAAGTACACCTTGCCGCCGAAAAAGAGGAGATCGTGCGTTTGGCTGCCTGCGCCCGGGTCGACCCGGCGGATCTCCTCCCGCGCGGCGATGTCGATCACCGAGATGCCGTCGACCATGCTGGCCACGAATGCCAGCCGCCCGTCGTCTGACGCGGTCACCTCGTGCGGATCGCGGCCGGTCGGGACCTTCCCCAGGGTCTCGCCGCTCGCCGGATCCACGATGGCGAGCTGGCTCGAGTCGCGGAGCAATACCAGGAGCTGGCCCGGCGCCTGTGCGCCGGCGGTGGCCGGGAGCGCCAGCAGGCACACGCAGACCGACGCGACGATAATCTGGATTCTGGTCACCTATTACCTCCCAGTCGAGTCAGGGCCATTCTACCGATGGGACCGGCTTGGCTCCACCCATGTCAGGTAGTCTCTTAGGACCATGCTTGACCAACTCATCGAAGCCCACCAGGACGGCATCACCACCCTGACCATGAACCGGCCCGAGGCCCGCAACGCGCTGTCGCCTGAGATGATGGAGGCGCTCACCGAAGCGTTGCCCCGGCTCGCAGCCGATCAATCGGTTCGCCTCCTCGTACTCACCGGGGCGGGCGGGGCCTTCTGTGCCGGCGGCGACGTCAAACGATTTGCCTCCCAGGGGTCGGCGGACTCGCAGTCAGGGAGCGCGGGCAGCTTCAACGTGGAGCAGCGGGTGCATGACTTGCGGCGTCGCATGGAGGTCAGTCGGCATCTGCATGAGATGCCGAAACCCACCCTGGCCGTCATCCCCGGACCCGCGGCGGGCGCCGGCCTGTCTATGGCGCTGGCGTGCGACTTCCGCATCGCGGCGGACACCGCCAAGCTCACAACGGCGTTTTCCAAGATCGGCCTCTCCGGTGACTTCGGCGGGGCCTATTTCCTGACGTATCTTGTGGGCGCCGCCAAGGCACGCGAGCTCTACTTTTTGGCCGACGTGATCACCGGAAAGCAGGCGCACGAGCTTGGAATCGTCAACAAGGTGGTGGCCGCCGATCGACTGGGGACCGAAGCGGCGGCGTTCGCCGCATACCTCGCGAGTCTGCCCACCGTGGCCGTCGGCTACATGAAGAAGAACCTCAACGCGACGCTGCACGGCTCCTTGAGCGAGGTCATGGATCTTGAAGCGATGCACATGATCCGCACGTTCATGACGGACGACCACAAGAGGGCGGCCCAGGCGTTCGTGGAGAAGCGCGCCCCGACGTTCAAGGGGTGCTGATCACGCGTTGGTGCCGTGGCAACGATTAGCCGCGTGTCGGCATTTACGGCCGCACCCGCACGTATTTCTGGATCCGTCGTGGCCGCGGCTCTCCCCCGTAGATGTTGCCCTCGCCGTCGACGGCGACGAACTCGGCCCCTGTGCCACCGCCCGGATCGCGCGGATCGCCCCATGGATAAAGAATGAACGCGGTCACCCAACCGGTCTCCCGTTCCCCGACCCGGATACCCATCTCGAACCCTGGATTCTGGAAGTCGTCGGACTCTGAATCGGAGACATAGATCCGGCCCTGGTTGTCGAAGGCGATGCCACTCGGACGGCCGAACTGCGCCCACTGATCGATGAACGCTCCCTCTTGGTCGAAGATCTGGATCCGGTTGTTCGAGCGGTCCGCCACGTAGAGGCGCCCGTCGGGGCCTATCTCGATGGCATGCAACCCGCGGAACTCGCCCGGCTCGGATCCGGTTCCCCCCCACTCCTTCAGATAGGTGCCGTCCTTCGAGAACTTCACGACCCGATTGTTGCCGTTGTTGCCGTGGCCGTCGGCGACGAAGATGGCGCCGCTCTCCCCCACCACGACATCAGCCGGCGAGTTGAAATGATCTCGCCCTCCCCCGACCTTGCCGGGGGTCCCGAGCCGCATCAGCAGCTCGCCGGTCGGGCTGAACTTGATCGCCTGGTGTCCCCTGGTGCCTTCGGGCGTGCGCGGCCCGGCGACCGCATCGGCGACCCAGACGTTGCCGTCTTGATCGAGGTCGATGCCATGCGGCCAGATGACGGTCCCGCTCCCGAAGCTATCGACGGCGTTCCCATCCAGGTCGAACTTCACGATCGGATCGAGGTCCGAATCCAGGCACTCGTTACCGAACCGCTCCACGGCCGTCGCATCGCAGCGAATCACCGCCCAGAGGTGCCTGCCGTCCGGGTCCATCGTCAGATCCCCAACCGCACCCATCGTCCGGCCCGCCGGCAACTTGGCCCACCGGTCTGCCGGGCCAAGCCCGCCAGACTTGAAGTCCTGCCGGTACGGATTCGGTAGCACCTGACCGGCGACCATGCTGGCCGAGGCCAGGATCAGCGCCACCGCCACCACGATTCGATCGAGTCTCATGCGCAACATGATCGCACCTCGTCCACTTCTTGTTCCTGGCACGCACCGACCGGGATGACCGGATGCTGAGCTTACCGTGACGACCCCTAATCTTAGTCCCGGCGCCTTTTCTTGCCTCGTGCAATTTCGGTGGCCAACGCATCGAGCGTCGGCTCCCAGACATGCCGGAATCGCTTGAGCCAGTGCTGGACTTCTTTGAAGGGCTGCGGTTGAACGGAATAGATGCGCCGCACGCCGTCCTTACGCGACGTGGCAAATCCCGCGTCCCGCAACACCTTGAGATGCTGGGACACGGCCGCTTGGGTAATGGAGAACTCGACGTGAATGATGTCAGCGACGGCACCAGACGGCCGTTCACCGTTGGCCAGCACCTCAAGGATGCGCCGTCGAACGGGATCTCCCAAGACCTCGAATGCGTGCATCAGGGCGTCTCTGAAGCCTCACCAGTGTAGAAGGCCGTCGTTCGCCCGGCCGCCTCGATCGCCTCTGCTGGATCCGTTCCCGCGGCGATCGACGCTTGCCCCCAGGCCTCACTGCTGCCCGTCACAAAGGCCTTCCCCTCCGGCGAAGCCGAGAACGCCGCTTCGTCCATTTTCGGCGTGTCCGGTTGAGCCAGGTGCAGCGCAAGCCCGAGCAACCCCATTTCCCAGCCCACGCCTGTCGCGCCAGGTCCGTAGTGCGTCCCAAAGTCGGACACATTCGCCGTGTGACTCAGCGTCAGGCTGGTATTCCGGTCATCTACTGTGGAGAGCCGAATCTCCACCCAGCTCGTATCGCCACCGAATTCCCACGTCACCGCCAGGTAGGTGGGAGGCTCGCACTGGGTGATCTCTCCGCCGGCATTCCCTTCGAGCTGATAGCGTCCACCCAGTTTTAGTTCGCCTGCGATCGGCAGGAACCAGCGGGGGATGCGCTCACCGTTGGTCACGGCGTCCCATAAGTCATCGACCGTGGTCTCGTAGGTCCGCGCCAGGATGACGGCACTCGCCGCTTTCCCAGCGCGCTCGCTGGATGACACCGAACGCTCCACCGCGCCGAGGTAGTGTGCACTGTCAAAGTCCATGGCGTCTCCTATATAAGTCGTAACTTATATATTTGAGAACCTAGATCTGTCAAGCCCTGGCGTGGGCCACGGGGCGAGCTCGCTGGCCCGCCTGTCTTGACCTCCGCCTCCCGTCCGGTCATTCTCGGCGCCATGACCGCGTTCAGCCGGGGACGTTGGTTCGCCCTGGTCGTTGTTGCGCTCTGTGTGGTCGCGTGCGCCGGAGGGGTGAGCGAGCGCGCCGAGCCTGCGCCTGGCGCGACCACCGACCCGGCCAGGGGGCCGGTCAACATCGCGCACCGCGGCGCCTCGGCCTACGCGCCCGAGCACACATTGCCCGCCTACGCGCTGGCGATCGAGATGGGGGCGGACTATGTCGAGCAGGACCTGCAGCTGACTCGGGACGGCGTGCTGATCTGCATGCACGACACGACGCTGGATCGGACGACCAACGTCGAGGAGGTCTTTCCCGACCGTGCCACTGAGGTGGAGTGGCGTGGGGCCCGGCGCCAGGTCTGGCGGGTCGCCGATTTCACGCTCGCCGAGATCAAGACACTCGACGCCGGCTCCTGGTTCGCCGAAGAGTTCGCCGGCACGCGGGTGCCGACGTTCCAGGAAGCGATCGATCTCGTGAAGGGGCAGGCCGGCATGTATCCGGAAACGAAGGCCCCGGAGGAGTACGAGGCGCTCGGGCTGATGATGGAGGAGGAGGTGGCCCGGGTCTTGGCGGCCAACGCGCTCGATACGCCCGCGGGTCAGGCCGGGACGCCGATCTACGTGCAGTCGTTCAGTCCCGAGAGCTTGAAGCGGATGTACGGGCTGACCGGCGACACCTACGAGCTGGTCCAGCTTGTCGGCGGCGAGCAGGCGGCGACGCTGCTGACGGACGACGGCTTGCGTGGGGTCGCCGAGTATGCGGACGGCATCGGTCCAGCGGTCCCGCTGATCGCGGACGACCCGTCAAGGGCGGTCGTCGCCCGCGAGCTCGGCCTGGAGGTCCATCCCTACACGGTGCGGGCAGGCCGGCTGCCCGACGGCTTCGCCGATGCGGGGGCCTACATGCGCCATCTCTTCGACGACCTCGGCGCCACCGGGGTGTTCACGGACAATCCGGACCTGTTCCCGCGCTAGTGGCCTAGTCGTTACCGAGTGCATATGGAAGCGTTCGCTGCCGAGCTGGTCGGCACGTGCATTCTCGTCGTCCTGGGTGACGGCGTCGTCGCCAACGTGGTCCTGGCGCGCACCAAGGGGAACAAAGCGGGTTGGATTGTCATCACCGCGGGGTGGGGGCTCGCCGTCGCCGTCGCGGTCTACAGCGTCGGTCGCATCAGCGGCGCCCACATCAATCCGGCGGTGACCGTTGGGTTGGCGTCCATCGGGCAGTTTCCCTGGGCCGACGTCGGGACCTACGTCGCTGCACAGATGATCGGCGCCTTCCTGGGGGCTGTCGTCGTGTGGGTCAGCTACCGGCCTCACTGGGCAGCGACAGACGATGCCGCGGCGACGCTCGCCGTGTTCGCCACCGGACCGGAGATCCGCTCACCTGGCGCGAACCTCGTCACCGAGATCGTCGGGACGGCGGTGCTGGTCTTCGGCATACGCGCCATCGCCGCCAACGCCGGCGAGATGACCGCGGGCCCGGTGGACCTGTCGAGCGTCTTCGCCACCGGTCTCAACCCGCTGTTGGTCGGCGTGCTGGTGTTCTCCATCGGTCTCTCCCTCGGCGGCCCGACGGGCTATGCCATCAATCCGGCGCGCGACCTCGGACCCCGGCTCGCGCATGCGCTGCTGCCGATCGCCGGCAAGGGAACCTCCGACTGGGGCTACGCGTGGGTGCCCGTCGCGGGGCCGCTGGCCGGTGGTGTGCTCGGAGCCCTGGCGTTCCAGGCGCTCGGCTGGTAGGAGGTTCGCATGGCACGCGTCGTCCTGGCCCTGGATCAAGGCACCACCTCGAGCCGCTCGATCGTGTTCCGCCGATCGAGTCGTCCGGCGGCGACGGTACAACGCGAGTTTCCGCAGATCTTTCCCTCGCCCGGGCACGTGGAGCACGACCCGGAGGCCATCTGGGCGACGCAGCTGGCCACGGCCAGGGCCGCGCTCCGCGCGGCGCGCACGCCGGCGCGCGACGTGGCGGCGATCGGCATCACCAACCAACGCGAGACGATCGTCGTCTGGGAGAAGGCGACCGGCCACCCGGTCGCCAACGCCATCGTCTGGCAGAGTCGGATCTCGTCGCCAATCTGCGATCGACTGAAGGCGGACGGGCTCGAGGGGACGTTCCGACGCAAGACCGGTCTGGTGCTCGATCCGTACTTTTCCGGCACCAAGATCAAGTACTTGCTCGACCGGCACCGGGGGCTGCGACGCCGCGCGGCGAGAGGCGAGATTCTCGCCGGGACCATCGATACCTTCCTGCTCTGGCGGCTGACCGGGGGGCGGGTGCACGCGACCGACCCTCGAACGCCAGTCGCACGTTGCTCTTCGACATCCATCGCCAGGCGTGGGACGACGAGCTGCTCGCGGTCCTGGATGTCCCACGCGAGATACTCCCCCAGGTCAAGGACTCGAGCGGCGTCTTTGGTGAGACCGACCGCAAGCTCCTTGGCGCGTCAGTCCCGGTCGCCGGCATCGCCGGAGACCAGCAGGCCGCGACCTTCGGGCAGGCGTGCTTCCGCACGGGCATGGTGAAGAACACCTACGGCACGGGTTGCTTCTTGCTCATGAACACCGGCTCACAGGCGGTGGCGTCGAAGAACGGGCTGTTGACGACCATCGGCTGGCGCGTGGGCGGCCGCACGACCTACTGCCTGGAAGGCGCGATCTTTGTCGCCGGTGCGGCGGTGCAGTGGCTGCGGGATGGACTCGGTCTTATTGCGACGTCGGGCGATGTCGAGCGTCTCGCTGCCCGTGCCCGCGATGCTGGTGGCATCTACTTCGTGCCGGCGCTCGTCGGTCTTGGTGCTCCGTACTGGGACCCCTACGCCCGTGGCGTCATCGTCGGCATCGAGCGCGGGACGACGGCCGCGCAGCTCGCCCGCGCGACGGTCGAGTCGATGGCCTTCCAGACGCTGGACGTCGTCGATGCGATGGAGCGCGATGCCGGCGTCAGGCTGCGCACCCTGCGGGTCGACGGGGGCGCCGTGGTCAACGACGACCTGCTGCAGTTTCAGGCCGACGTCCTCGGCAAGACGGTGGCACGGCCGACGGTCAACGAGACGACCGCGCTCGGAGCGGCCTACCTGGCGGGGCTGGCCACCGGGTTCTGGAAAGGCCGTCGGGAGGTCACCGAGAACTGGGCCCTCGATCGGGAGTTTCGTCCCGCCATGGCACCGAGCGCTCGCCGCGCCGATCGCGTCTCCGGCTGGCGCAAGGCAGTCGACGCGGTCGGGCCGTCACATGTCCTGGCAGGCGGGTCGCATCGCAGCGAGACCCAACGGCGCAGGGTCACGGTCCTGTACGCGCGGAATGCCCTTGTGCTCTGCGTGATCGCAGATTCAGGCGTTGGATCGGACGGCCCCCCGTGATGCAACCCGGGCAGGCCGAGCGGGACGCATGATTATCGGCGGCACGGAACGACCTCGCTGTTTGCGGCCCTCGACGTCAAGACGGGCGAGGTGCTCGCCGAAATGCACCAGCGCTCGCGCCGATCGCGTCTCCGGCTGGCGCAAGGCAGTCGAGCGGTCCCGGTCCTGGGTCGATCCAACGGCGCAGGGTCACGGTCCTCGCGCAACGTGATGTTCGCGGGCGTGTGCACGACCGGGACTAGCAGGCAGTACTCCAGTCCTTACAGTCCGCGGGCTCCGTTCCCTTGAACTCGACGAAAAAAAATCGTCGCGGGCGGTCGGGATCGATGAGCGCTTCCGAGTGCGGTCCGATCCCCGCCTTGAAGTAACCGACGACACGCGGAAGCCCGCCGTGCTCTGGTGCAACCTCACCGACCCGCTCCGCTCCGGCGCTCTGCACACCATCGGGCGTCGAGACGCGTATCGGACCGTCCTCCACCGCAAACACGAGGATGTCGCGAATGTGCTTATGAACGATCTCCGCTGCCGTATACACCTGGTCCCACACGATGATGCGATCAGTCTCGAGCACCTTGGTCGCGCCCGAGCGGGGGAACAGCGGAGGCCATTTTGTTTGTGCCGTCTGTGCCGCTGTCCCCGCCGGAGTCGCCAATCCACCGCCGATGACCCACGCCAGCACGACGAGCAGGCCAACCGACGCAATACCGACGCCTTTCACCTTCGGGCGAGTCATGTGTCTACCTCCGGTAAGAGTCCCCGACGTGCCCTCGTCGAGAGAATCCGGTCGGGAACCAGCGCTGATTATGCCACCGGTCGGGACCGAATCATGGCCTCGACCCCGCCACGGACGCCGCACCGCGGAGCCGGCAGCAGGGGCCGTTGGTTGTCCGCGCCGAGAACCGCTACACTGTTGCATACCTGGGAGGAACGCCCTGATGAGACTTCAGTCCGTCGTTGCCGGTCCGGCGTGTGTCGCTGCGTTGCTGCTCCCGGGGAGCGCCGGGGCACAAGTGCCGGAGGCACCGACGTTTGCGACCGACATCGCGCCAATTTTCCATGCGTCGTGTGTCAACTGCCACCGGCCCGGCCAGATTGCGCCGATGTC
Organism: Vicinamibacterales bacterium; assembly: GCA_965197395.1. GTDB lineage: Bacteria > Acidobacteriota > Vicinamibacteria > Vicinamibacterales > UBA8438 > CAZYFH01. Next base: position 94,211 of record CBDANB010000002.1, read on the forward strand.
GTTGATCACCTACAGCGACGCGCGACCGTGGGCCCGGTCGATCAAGTACAAGGTCGAGACCCGGGCGATGCCGCCGTGGCACCTCGATCGGGACATCGGCATCCAGGGCTTCAAGAACGACCCCTCGCTGACCGACGATCAGATCGCCACGATCAGCCGCTGGGTCGATCACGGCGCCCCACAGGGCAATCCCGTCGATACGCCGGCGCCGCCGGAGTTCGCGCCCGCCGACGCCTGGCAGATCGGCGAGCCCGACCTAGTGGTGAGGTTCCCGACCTACACGGTCCCGGCCGCCGGCCCCGACATCTTCGGGAATCTGTTCACCGACATGGGCCTTGACGAAGACCGCTACATCACCGCCATCCAGACGCGACCGATCGGGGACAAGGCACGGCAGGTGGTCCACCATGCGCTCTCGTATGCCGTCGAGCCGAACGCCGAGGGCGAGTCGATGGGGGGCGGGCTGTTCCTCGTCGAGTACGCGTCGGGCAAGCAGGCCGAGATCTATCCTCCCGATTCTGGTCTCCTGCTGCCGGGACACTCGCAGGCACGACTGAGCTACCACCTCCACTCGGTGGGCGAGGAGGTCGATGCCAACGTCGAGCTCGGCATCAACTTCTTGCCGCGGGGTGCCGAGCCAAAGCACGTCCGGTATTCGAAACAGCTCGGAGGCTCGCAGGGGCAGGTCATCGGCGTGCTCGACATCCCGGCCGGTGAGGTCATGCGGTCGGATGGCTATGCCCGTTTCAGCAAGGCCGCCCGCATCACGATGTTCCAGCCCCACATGCACATGCTGGGCAAGTATCAGTGCATCGAGTTCATCTACCCGACCCAGCCGGTCAGGGCCGAAACGGTGAACTGCGCCGGGTTCGACTACAACTGGCACATGAACTACAACTACGACGATGACACGGCCCCGCTGATTCCTGCGGGCACCATCCTGCACGTGAGCAGCTGGCTCGACAACTCGGCGGCCAACCGCGGCAACGTCGACCCGAGCAACTGGGTCGGTGCCGGCCAGCGGACCATCGACGAGATGGCGTTCGCCTGGATTGGGTGGGCCGACCTGACCGATGAGGAATATGAGGCGGAGGTCGCGGCCCGCGCCGAGGCCCGCCAACGGACCAACGACAACTGAGGCTGCCGTGGATCCGCGACGCTGGTTCGACGCCCGAGTCAGGACGAGCAGGCCGATGGTGATGCGGTTGGGTTGGGGTGCACCGTTCCTGTGCATGGCGATGGTCATCGTCCTGGGTTCGGCCACCGAGGCCGAGGCCCAGGCCGACCCACTACATTTCACGTTCAACTCGGGCCAGACCATCCAGCCCTACTTCGAAGGCTGGGCGCATAACCCCGACGGCAGTTTCGAGATGCACTTCGGCTATCTCAACCGGAACTACGTCGAGGAACTGCACGTGCCGGTGGGCGCGAACAACCGCATGTCGCCCGACGAGCCAGACAAGGGGCAGCCGACATATTTCTATCCCCGCGTCAATCGTCGGGTGTTCAGTGTGACCGTGCCGGCCGTTTGGGGCGACGAACGGCTCGTCTGGCAGGTCACGATCCGCGACGAGACCTATCGGGCCGAGGGCTGGCTGCAGCCGGAGTGGGAGATCTCCACGGATCCCTTGAGCGCGTTCTTCGCCGGGGGAGAAGGGGCCGCCGAGAACCAGGCGCCGACGATGTCCGCCATCGAGGCTCCGACCACGACCGGCGTGGGCGAGTCGGTGACGATGTCCGCGCGGGTGAGTGATGACGGTCTGCCTGAGCCTCGTAGACGGCGTCGTGGCCAGGAGCAGCCGCCCTCGTTCGCGCCTGTTGACAACGGACCGACGCTGCCAGTCAACGTCCCGCAAGTCCAGCCCACGGCCCGCAAGCGCCCGACCCGCACGAGTGTGGGCGAGGTCAACGTCACCTGGACGCAACTGCGGGGCCCGACCGGCGTCTCCGTCGAGCCGCGGGAGGACTCGGCAGACGGTGTTGCTGCGGTCACCGCCACCTTTTCCACCGCCGGCGAGTATCTGTTCCGGGTGCAGGCCTCCGATGGGCCGAAAAGCGTGACGCGGAAGATCGCACTCACGGTTCGATGACCTGGTCGGTCACGAAGATCTCCCTCGACTCGCCCCGCCTCCGCACGAACGCCGGCCCCGGCCCCGTAGCGAGGCCGACCACGACGGTCGTGTTGACGCCGGCCGAGACGTTGTCTTGTTCCTAGATGAAATCGTTCGACAACGAATGGATTTGTCAGGTCTTCGAGGACCATCCCAGCTTCTTCACCAAGAGGATGTTCGGTGGACTGGCTGTCTACCTGTTCGGCCGACAGATGATGCTCCTTGTCGAACCGACGAAGACCGGCCGGTGGAACTGGCATGGCGTCTTGATCTGCACGGAGTATGTGCATCAACCTGCCATCGTCGAAGAGTTCCCGCACCTGGCGCCTCACGACATCCTGAAGAAATGGCTCTACATCGATTCGGTTCATGACGACTTCGAGGGGACGATGGAACGAGTGGCGGTCGCCGTCGCGCGGGATGACCCCAGATTCGGGATTCATCCTCAGCCGAGGAAGGCGAGGAAGAAGAAGGCGGGGTCACGGAAGCGACGCCAGAAAACCGTTACATCTCTCGTCGTGGCCTTGCTCTCCGTGCCGGTCCTCGCGCAGGTCGAGCAGGCATCTGGGCCCGTTCAGGCCGATGACCTCACGTCCTATGCCGGAACGTACACGATCGAGACCCCCGGCGTGGCGAAGGCCAACTACCTCTTCATGGGGGGCGTCTACGTTGCGGGAGTGAACTGGTACGAGCCCACGCCGCCACGGGAGGGTCGGTTCCTCCCGCCGACCATTGGCAAGCCGCCGGACTCCTACCTGACGCTGGCCCGGGACCGCTCGCGTCACGCCATCATCCAGGGCACGGATGATCCGGTGGCCACCTACGTGCCCAGCCTGTGGGACGTCATCAAGAACGGTGGCTTCCGAACATTCGAGTATCTCTCCGTCGAGGGCCTGGGTCACGGTCTCCCGGATGCCGAGTGGCTGGACAAGGCCCTCGCCGTGCTCGACACACCTCTGCGCGACGGCGCGGCAAAGTAGCTGGCGGACGAGCGGCGTCGGAGAGGCGTGGTGCAGGGAGGGCTTCTCTGGGGCTCCTCAGACTCCTTCAGGATCGAGACCGAGGTTCGTTGCTCGAATCTGCGCGGCGTTGAGTGGCGGAGTCGGGATCTCGTCCAGCATGAGCTGGACGAACGCTTCTTCATCCTCAAGCGCGAACGCGCGATTGTGTCGGCGCTCAAAGCCGATCGTCGAACTCGGGTTGCCGCTGAGCCCGCGACCGCACACGGACCCTGAGAACGCCCCGGGGAACACGCCCAGATGGTCGGGTAGTTTCCGGAGCCTCTCCGCGCTGTGAAAGAGTGCGCGTGCCCCTTCCGTTGCCGAGGTCGCCAACTCCGTCCGACCCATATCACTCACCATGAGTGTGTGGCCGGTCAGCACCAGCCATGGCTCGTCGGCTCGAGCATGGTCGGTCACCACCAAGGAGATGTGCTCGGGTGTATGCCCCGGCGTATGGATCACCTTGACCTCGGTGTTCCCCATGTGCAGGACCTCGCCGTCCTCGACCCCCTTGAACGAATAGGTCGTCTCCGTGCCAGCGAGGAGTATGTAATCGGCTCCGGCCGCCTCGGCGAGCTGACGACCGCTGGACATGTGATCGGCGTGCATATGCGTATCGATCACGAATCTGATTGGCACTGCCCCGGCCTCCGACTCTTTCAGATAGCGCCCGACGTTGCCGATGGGATCGACGACAGCGCCGATTCCTTGCGTCGGACATCCGAACAGATAAGACGCGGCAATCACGGGTTCCTTGTCCAGATACTGACGAAAAAGCATCGTTGCTCCCCTATTCGCTAAGACGGCCAACGAGCCGCCAAGGTCGCGTCGGCAGCCCCGCGCACGCCCCTCGACATCCGTCACCGTGTCGCGATCATATGATCGAGCGATTCACCGACAGCGTGCTGTCGCGCTGACGAGGCTGCAGCCAGCTCCCGACACTCTCCAATAACTCTGTAGGCAAGACAATGACGTGGGACGAACACGCGGCTGAATGGGATAAGGACGAGGTCAACCAGAAAAAGAGCGTCACCGCCGCGAAGATGAAACGGAAAAGAACGCGAGGCGCGTGCGTCGCACAATGCCTCCCCCGATCAGCACGCGTTCCCGAGTCGGCCGCCGCCGCCGCAGTAGGTGATGTCCTGGAGCTGGATCCTGACCCCGTCCGGCGCGTCCACCAGAATCTCCGGCGTGGCCCCGCCACGCATCCGTACGCGAGCCGACACGTCATGTTGCCCGAGCGCGTCCATCACCCGGTCCGGATCAAATCCCTCCACGCCGAGGCCGACGTGCAGGTGGAACGCGTCGCGGCCGGCCCCCTCGACCAAGGCCAGATGTTGAGGTCCTGCGCCAATCTGGAGCACCGGGATCGGCGGGCCGTCGTAGCCGGCGGTGCGTGGCCCCCGTGCCGGCTCCTGATAGGTGACGACCCGCATATCGGTCAGACGCTGATACCACTCGAGCGCGCGCTCGAGATCGGTGACGACGTACTTGATGTGGTTGAGCGTCCGCACCTGGATCGGGGGCGGATCCGACGGCCGCCGAACCGCGGCCGCCGACGTGTCGCACACCTCTCCCAGAAAGCCCAGGCCACCACACGCGATCTCGGGATTGAACTGGAGCGGCGCGCCGTCCGGGCCGTCGAAGTTCACGCCGTTGATCGTCGTGCCTTCCCGGAGCACCGACCGGGCCGGCGCACGCATCTCGGCGAGCGCCGCCAGGATCCGGTGGACGTTGAAGTCCGGAACGCCCCAGCAGAAGTGTGGGCGACGGGTCGCTGACCCGCCCGGACTCTCCGGGGCCCGCTCGGTGAGGGCCATGTAGGCCGGCGGGTCGATCCCCACCCGCAGCACGGTCTGGCCCCCGGCATAGTCCTGGAACGCATGGCGCGGGACGCCCAGGACCTTCTCGTACCAAGCGACCGTCGCCGGTAGGTCAACGCAGCCGAAGCTCACGTGGTTCAGCGTGCTGACCTTGACCGGAAGCGCGTCTCGTCCTTGCCCTGTGGCCAGGGGGATCCGCGCGAGAGGCGTGAAGAAGGGAGCAGCCACGACCGAGTGAAGGAACCGCCTGCGCGGGATCCCACCGCCGCCCTGTCGCCGACTCCGTGTCCACATGCTCGATCTCCGGACCGATTCTCGCTCGCATCACGCGCCGCAGCGGCGCGATCTAGTCCGGCAACGCGAAGGCCACCAGGCGCGGTCCCCCGCCGATGTACTGCCGACTGTTCACCATGTACGTCATCGGGGTGCCTCTAGCCCATCGCGGCTACACCGGCATTGGCCGCATCTTCATCCTGCTGGGCCGATGCACCGCTGCAGCCAAGGGCGCCCACGAGGTCGCCATCCTTCATGATCGGGACGGCTCCCTGAAGAAACAGCATCTCCCCTCCCTCGATGACCTCCCCCAGCCCTAGCGAGGCGACTCTGGTCAGCCCGCCCGACGGTGCGCCGAATGCCGCCGACGCCCGTGCCTTGCCCACCGCAACGTCGGCGGTGAAATACCGGGCGCTGTCCATCCGCGTCATCGCCACGAGGGCGCCCCGCGAGTCGACCACCGCGCAGCTAAGGCCGACGCTCATCTCGACAGCCGCCTCTTCGGTCGCGGCCAACGCCCTCTTCGCCTCTGCCAACGAGGGTCCGATCATGCCCTGTGCGCCGGCTGTCGCCGCCATCAGACCGAAGCATAGACCCACACCGAGACCAGCCACGTCACGCGTATTCCTGCTCATCTCTACCTCCTGTTATTGCTGCCAACGATACGCCATCGGATCGTCGTCTTAGCGGATCTTTGGACGCACATTGCTGTTGCCAGTAGGGTTCCGCTACAGGCGACCACCGAGTATATTCGTCTTTTCTTCTCCCTAAGCACAGGCGAGCCAAGCGCGCTGCAAGTCTAATGAACGCGGGCACGATATCGGCTCCTCGTATCTGCTGTCTCGATCTGGACACCTTCTTTGTCTCGGTCGAGAGGATTCTCGACCCGTCTCTCGAGGGCAAGCAGGTTGTCGTGGGTGGGCGTCCGGGGACGCGTGGCGTGGTCACCGCCTGCAGCTACGAGGTGCGCGAGGCGGGCGTGCGATCGGGAATGTCCCTCACTGAAGCCGGGCGCCGGGCACCCGACGCCGTCTACCTCGCGGTGCGGGGCGGCGTCTACGGCGAGTACGCGGAGAAGGTGCGCGAGATCGCCGGTCGCTACTCGCCGGTGGTCCAGGTCGCCAGTATCGATGAATTGTACATGGACTTCGCCGGCTGCGAACGTCTCTATCGGAGGCCTGGAGACATTTCCGACGACGCAACCATCGAGCGTACCGTGCGCGAGATGACCGCTGTGATTCACGACGAGCTCGGGCTGCCTGCCAGCGCGGGGATCGGCACCAGCCGTTCGATGGCGAAGATTGGGAGCGGCCTCGCCAAACCGGCCGGCGTGCTCCTGGTGCCGGCCGGGAGCGAGGCCGCCCTTCTGGCCCCGCTGCCGGTGCGCACGTTGCCGGGGATCGGACCGGTAGCGGAGGGGAAGCTCCAGCGCGCCGGGCTCGCGACGTTGGGCCAGGTGGCCGTGATGCCGTTGGCGGAGCTGCGACGGATCTTCGGTGCCTGGGCGGAGCACGTCAAGAACGGCGCTCGGGGGGTCGGCTCCGCAGATCTGAGTCGCGACCGCCCGGCCTTTCGCGAGCACGACGTCGAGGGGGATTCGGTCGGCAGCATGTCCAACGAGCGGACGTTTCGTGCGGACGTCAGAGACACCGCGACCATCGAGTCGCAGTTGTGCTCGCTGTGCGAACGGGTCTGCTGGCGAGCACGGCGGCGCGGTGTGAAGGCGCGCACCGTGACCCTGAAACTGCGCTACTCGAACTTCCAGACCCTCACGCGGTCGCGCACCATCTCGCCGACGTCGTCAGACGCGGAGGTCTATCCGGTGGTCAAGGACCTCTACCTCGGCGCGCGAGATGGGCGACGTCGAGTGCGTCTCCTCGGCGTCGGCCTCTCCAATCTCGGTCTCTTCGAGCGTCAGCTCGCGCTGTTCGCCGGCGATCGACGGCGGGACACGGCTGTGGACGCGATTCGCGAGCGCTTCGGCTACGACGCCGTGCGACTCGCCGGCGGGCGCCGCCACGGACGCGCTTAGTTTCCGGCGGGCTCGAGCCGAACGATCGGTGTCGGTCCGCGCCGGTCTTCGATCGCCAGGTAGATCAGGCCGTCAGGTCCTTCACGCACGTCTCGGATGCGGCCCATGCCCCAGGCCAACGTCTCTTCTCGCTCGATCTGCTTCGAGTCGTCGTTCATGCTGAGACGGGCCAACTGCTGTCCTCGGAGACCGCCCACGAAGAGGTCGCCGCGCCACGCCGGAAAGCGGTCTCCGCTGTAAATCAGCAGACCCGACGTCGCAATCGACGGCACCCAAAAATGTGCCGGCGACTCGACGTCGTCACGTATCGTCCCCTCGTGAATGGCCAGACCGGTCTGGTAGTTCACGCCGTAGCCGACCACCGGCCACCCGAAGTTCGCACCACGGACGAGGCGATTGAGCTCGTCGCCGCCCTGTGGCCCGTGCTCGTTGACCCAGATATCGCCGGTCTCGGGGTGCACGGCGAGCCCCTGCGGATTGCGATGCCCGTAACTCCAAATCTCCGGCCGGGCCGACGCGTCGCCTACGAACGGGTTGTCGTCGGGCACACGACCGTCGTCCCGGAGTCTGACCGTGACGCCATGATGGTTGGACGTGTCCTGCGCCGGGTGCGCATCGAGATCGCCGGTCGATGGCACCATGCGATCCCCCGCCGTGACGTACAAATAGCTATCCCGATCGAACGCCATCCTGCCGCCGTAGTGCCCGCGCCCCTGGGCGACCGCCTCGAACACCTCCTCCACGTCGGTGAAGCGATCGTTCTCGAACCGACCTCGCACAACGGCGGTGGTGGAGCCTTCGGCGCTCGGCTTCGCGAAGCTCAGGTAGAGCAGGCGGTTTGTGGCGAAGTCGGGGTGGGGCCGCACGTCGAACAGCCCGCCTTGCCCTTCCGCGAAGACCGCGGGCACGCCGGGGACGGCGCCGGGGAGGAGCATGCCGTTCCGGATGATGCGCAGTCGTCCCGGCCGCTCGGTGACCAGCATGTCCCCACCCGGTAGCCACGCCATGGACCACGGCACCTCCAGCCCCTCTGCCACGGTGACGACACGGTAGTCGTGGTCCAGCGACCGGTGGACATCCTGCGCTCCGACACTGACCGACACCGTAAGAGACAACACTCCGCTGACAATGACAAGCGCCACCGCCGTCCGACTCATGGTGAGCTCCCCTCTCGCAGACGCGCCGCAGCAACCTGGGCCTGGTGCCGGCTCCCGTCGCGATCTTCCCGAGAGTATACGCAGGGCTGCGCCTCAAATGAGCGGTATGCTCATGTCGTCCCCATGTCCACAGGTCGCCCGTCGTTGGTTCGCTGGGCAGCGCTCGCCGCCGCTCCCGTTCTGGTTGGAGGCGCCGTCTGGGCCACGCAGCTCCCCGGGCCCGATGTGGCCGCGACACCCAGCCGGGTGAGGCTCTCCATCGTCGGCACCACCGATCTGCACGGTCGCGTGTTCCCCCGCGAGGGGCGAGGAGGCCTGGCCCTGCTTGGCGGGTATCTGCGCAACCTGCGCGCGGCGCGGGCGGCCGACGGGGGTGGGGTGCTGCTTCTGGACGCGGGTGACACCTTTCAGGGCGGGATCGAATCCAATCTGTCGGAGGGCGCGCTTGTCGTCGACGCCTACAACGCGCTCGGCTACGACGCGCTGGCCATCGGCAACCATGACTTCGAGTACGGGGCGCTCGACACCGCGTCAGGGGACACCGAGCCGTCCGACATGCGTGGCGCGCTCAAGGCGGCGGCCGCACGCGCGCGGTTTCCTTTTCTCGCCGCGAACGTGATCGACGAGGCCACCGGACGGCCGGTAGCGTGGCCGAATGTCCGGCCGTCCACGATCGTCGAGACCGCGGGCCTCCGGGTGGGCATCGTGGGCGTGATGACCTGGGATGGGCTCACCAAAACGCTTTTCGCCAACGTGCAGGGGCTCGGCACGACCGCGCTCGCGCCCGCCGTCGAGGCCGAGGCGAAACTACTGCGCCAGCGCGGCGTCGATGTGGTGGTGATCCTGGCGCACGCCGGCGGGGCGTGCGCACGGTTCGACCACCCTGCCGACCTGTCGTCGTGCGACGACGATGCGGAGATCTTCCGGCTAGCCCGGCAGCTCCCGGCTGGTCTCGTGGATGCGATCGTGGCGGGACACAGCCACGCGGCGGTGGCGCACGAGGTGGCAGGCATTCCCATCGTGCAGGCGTACTCGGTGGGAAGAGCGTTTGCGCGCGTGGATCTGACCGTCGCGCGCGGCGTCGGCGTCGTGTCGACGCGGGTCTTCGCACCACAGCGGCTGTGTGCCGCCGTCGGGCCGGACGGGTCGTGCGCGGCCGGTGGTGCCGCACCCGCGAGCTACGAAGCGGCGGCGGTCGAGCCCGACGCCTCGGTGGTGGCGGCGATGCAGCCGGCGCTCGAGCGCGTGCATCGGTGGCGGAATGTTCCGCTCGGCATTACTCTCGAGACGCCGGTGCCACGGAACCGTGACGGCCTCGAGTCGCCGCTCGGCAACCTCTTCGCGGATGCGATTCGGGCCGCCGTGCCGGGTGCGGACGTCGCCATCGGCATGGGCGCGCGACGCGGGGGGCTGCGTGCCGATTTGCCGGCGGGCGCCCTCACGCGGGGGCCGCTCTACGACGTGTTCCCGTTCGACAACCGCGTGGCGACACTGGCGTTGACCGGGGCGCAGTTGCGGCAGGCCCTGGCCGCCGACATCGCCCGCGGACGTCGCCGGTTCCCGAGCGTGTCGGGCGTCCACGTTCGCGTGACCTGCAAGGGCGATCGGCCGCAGGTCGAGATCGTGAGGCCGTCGGGAGCGCCGATCGGCCCGACCGAAATGCTCACCGTGGCAACGACGGACTTTTTTGGCTCGCGGGTGAGGTTCGGCTCTCCGGCGACGCAGCCGAAGACGGCGCTGGAGTCGGCGCCCCTGGTCCGGGATGCTGCCGTCAGGTGGCTCAGCGCGCGTGGCGGACGGCTACGCGCCGCGGACCTCGCGTTCCCGCCTCGCTGGGAGCCACTCGACGGCGGGACCTGCCTCGCTACCGACTAACCCCAGAGCTCACTTGGGTTAGTTGGCCGGGACCCGTTCTTCAAGTTCATCCACCCAGTTGAGCACGACGTTGATCGGCGGCGGAGGTGACCATGAGGAATCGGTCGCCGCTCGGATCCACGTCGTAATGTCGCTCCGCGTAGACTCGTCCAGTCTCCAAGAAGTACTGCCCTTCGAACAACAACGTCGGGATGCCAAGTGCGAGCGCAGGCGTCGTTTCAATCGGAACGGCCATCATCGCCCCGGAGGAATCGCGGTAGAAGAGCTCGCCGCCTTGCAGTGACCACACCGGTGCAGTCCCGCCACTGGTCGAGATCTGCTGCCGACCACCTTCCCTGCCGAGCGGCTCAAGATAGACCTCAAAGAACAAGGTGATGGTCTGGTGGCCGTAGTGAATGGCGGGCGCATCGCCGGACAACGTCACGGCGCGCGACAGGAGTCCGGTAACCGTCACCGGTTGGTCGGGCAGCGTCATGTCTCTCGTGGTCTATGCCATCGGCGGCCCCGACACCGCCATTCTACGGCGTGCCTTTGTGTCCAGGGTCGGATACCGTAGGCGTCGTGGCCTCAGCTTCTCACTCCTGGTCGGCACGCCTCGTCGGCGGTGCCCTCCTTGCTTTGAGTCTTGGCACGGCCGCGCAGGAGGCCCCCGTTCCTGCTCTCCTCCAGGACTTTGTGCCGGTCACCGACGCGATGCTCCGCGACCCGGACCCCGAGGACTGGATCAGCTTCCGCAACGGTTACGCCCTGTGGGGCTACAGCTCGCTCGACCAGATCGACGCCGGCAATGTCGACGGCCTACAACTGGTGTGGTCGCGCGCGATGAACGAGGGGTACCAGGAAGTCGAGCCGATCGTCTACGACGGCGTCATGTTTCTCGCCAACGTCGAGGACATCGTCCAGGCGCTCGACGCGAGGACGGGCGATCTGCTGTGGGAGTACCGGCGTGCCCTGCCGGACAACATCGCCGGCGTGACCGGCACGCGGTATCGCTACCGCAACGTGTCGATTTACGACGACAAGATTCTTCTGGCCACGAACGACGCGTTTCTCGTCGCGCTCGATGCGAGGACCGGCGAGGTCGTCTGGGAGACCGAGCGCGCCGACTACCAGGAGCGCGTCGCGCAGACCGCTGGCCCCGTGATCATCAACGGCAAGGTGGTCAACGGCTCCCGCTGCAACCCCAACAGCCCGCGCCCCGGGGGATGCTTCATCAGTGCGCACGACGTCGGCTCCGGCGAGGAAGTGTGGCGCATCAACATCGCCGCCACGCCCGACCAGCCGGGCGGCGATACCTGGGGCGGTCTGCCGGTGTCGGCCCGTCGCCACGCCTCGGCGTGGATGGTCGGGAGCTACGATCCGGCGCTCAACCTGACGTTCTGGGGCACCGGACCGCCGGCGCCACTGCCCGAGACGCTCCGAGGCGCCGGGAAGGCCGACCTGCTCTACACGAACTCAACGCTTGCGCTCGACCCTGACACCGGCGAGATGATGTGGTACTTCCAGCATCTCCCGCGGGACAACTGGGACCTCGACCATGTGTTCGAGCGGATGATCGTCGAGACCACGATCTCGCCGAACCCAGCCGCCGTCCCGTGGATCAGCCCGGACGTGCGACCCGGGGAGACACGGAAGGTCATCACCGGCATCCCGGGCAAGACGGGCCTCGTGTGGACGCTCGACGCCGAAACCGGGATGTTCCTCTGGGCGCGCCCGACCGTCTATCAGAACATCATGACGGGGCTCGACCTGCTGACGGGCCGCCCCATCATCGACGAGTCGACGACGCCGCAGTCGGTCGAGAACGCCGTCCTCGCCTGCCCACACCTGCTTGGTGGCAAGAACCAGCCGTCGGGCGCCTACAGCCCGGACACCAACGCGCTCTACATGCCACTCAACAACGCCTGCATGGACATCGCGATGTCGGTCGCGGTCGCCGGACCGAGCGACGGCTACGACGTTCGCGTCCAGGTGCGTCACGGACCGAACGTTGATCCCGACACGGCCCCGGTCGGGAGGGTCGAGGCGGTGTCGGCGTCGACGGGCGAGACACTCTGGACCTATCAGCAGCGTGCGCCGATCTACGGCTCGCTGCTGGCGACGGGCGGGAATCTCGTCTTCTCGGGCGACGTCGTTCGCCGGTTCCGGGCGCTGGATGCCGACACAGGCGCAATCCGGTGGGAGACGATCCTGAACGGACCGGTCAGTGGGCGACCGATGACCTACAGCGTCGACGGACGGCAGTATCTCGCGATCGGGTCGGGTGGGCAGACCCAAGGCACGGGGTTCCTGCAGCTGACGCCCGAGCTCAACACGCCGAGCGGGAGCAACACGCTCTTCGTCTTTGCGTTACCGGAACGCTAGAATGGCCAGGGTCACGAGGGTGGCCCACATCGCGTGGCCCCGTAGAGCAACCTGTCACCAAGGAGACCCCAATGTGCGATGACCGAACCGTTGCCGACAACACTGAGTACTTGCGCGGGAACACGCTCACGCGGCGGCAGTTTGGCGCCGTGTCCGCGGGGGCGGGGCTGGCGATGCTGCTGCCACGCGCCGCGAATGCCCAGAGCGTCACGGACACCGACCTCGACATCACGACGCCCGATGGGGTGGCAGACAGCTACTTCGTGCATCCCTCGAGTGGGACGCATCCGGGAGTCCTGATCTGGCCCGATGCCTTTGGCTTGCGGCCCGCCAAGCGGCAGATGGCCAAACGGCTAGCAGAATCCGGCTACTCGGTCCTGGTCGTCAACCCGTACTATCGCGCGCAACGGGCGCCGGTCGTCAACACGACGAACTTCGCCGAAGTGCGAGAGACGATCATGCCGCTGATGGGGGCGTTGAACGCGGAGACACAGACCAGCGACGCGAAGGCGTTTATCGGCTTCCTCGACGACCAAGCCTCCGTGGACAGCAACCGGAAGATGGGGACGATGGGCTACTGCATGGGCGGGCCCTTCACGATGCGCACAGCCGCTGCCGTTCCCGACCGCGTCGGAGCGGCGGCGTCCTTCCACGGCGGTGGGCTCGTGACCGATCAACCCGATAGCCCGCATCTGCTCGTGCCGCAAATGAAGGCGCACTATCTGTTCGCGATCGCCGCGAACGACGACGAGAACCAGCCGGAAGCCAAAGACGTGCTCCGTGACGCGTTTGCCGCGGCCGGATTGCCGGCAGAGATCGAGGTCTACGCCGGCGCAATGCACGGGTGGTGCCCGCCAGATGCAACCGTCTACAACGACTCACAGGCAGAGCGGGCCTGGAGTCGACTCCTCGTTTTATTCGACAGCGCGCTCGGATAGCGCACCGGCGCACATCATGAACCGCTGCCGTTGGTTGACCGACTCGGCTGACTGGCCTCCGCAAACTTGTTTCGCGCGTCCTCGCGGAGGTTCTCCAGCTCCTCGTGCAACTTGGTGATCTGGTAGTTGAGCTCGGCCACCGTGGTGGCCGGAGGCGTGACCAGGGGCTGCGCAGGCTCCAACTCCGCATATGCATGCGACAGGGTGGCGTTGAGGTGGACGTGTGCGACGGGTTGGTTGTCGGAGCCGTGTGACGGGAGAAAGAGCAAACCAAAAGTCGTTGGCATCGAGCGTCCTCAGGCGAGCAGTGTAGGCCGTTGCGTGCGACGCGGGCGGTCAGTCCGACCATCCAGGTGGCGGGACGTCGTCGTCCTCGTCGTCCTCGCCGCCGTCCTCGCCGCCGTCTTCTTCGTCGTCGTCGAAGTCGCTGTCCTCGTCGTCGTCCTCAGCATCCTGCACGAGCAGACCCGCCGCGTCGTCGACGTCCAGCGTGGGCGTGTCGGTCACCCGGACCCCATCATTGCCCGGCGCCGACAAAGGCCACGAACTGCGACATCGGAGCAGGACTCCCGTGTATGCCCACGATTGTCTCCACGTCGAGACCGAGCCGCTCGAGATTCCGGCGGAGCGAGCGGGCGCTCGCGTTGGGAGCTTGCGCCTGGGGGAAGTAGAGGTCGGCCTGCACGACGATCTTCTCGCGCGGGAGGTACGCGATGAGCATGCCCGCCGCATGGGCGAGTCCTGTGACGTGGTAGATCTCGACCGTTCGCGTCTGGTCGGCGAGGACGTATTTCTCGTTCAGGGTCTCGAAGATGTAGCCTTCCGACCACTCTTCGGGCGGATGCAGCGAAAACCGGTCGGGCTCCAGGGTCCAGAGTCCTGCCCGTAGAACCTCCTGGTAATACGGCTTGTTGCCCTCGTGGGTGACAACGGTCGCGCCCTCGTGAACATACGTCCGGAGCCCCCCTAGATGGTCCCAGTGATGATGGGTCGTCACGACGAACCGGATGGGATTGTCCGGAATCAGTCGATACACCTCGTCGATCACCGCGAGCGATCGTGCCTCGTTCAACGGCGCCTCAATGACCGTCACATGGTCGGCGAACTCGATGACGACGCTGTGGTGGGACCCTCCCCCGACCAACCACACGCCGTCGCCCAGCCGCTGCGACTCCACGTAGACCGGCGGCAGGCGCGCGCGCTGCACGTCGTCGGGCACCGTCAGGGCCGCGTTGGCCACGTTCGCCTGAAGGTCCGTGACGGTTTCCAGCCCAAACGCATGGTCGCCACCGCTGACATTCGGCATGTGCGCGCCATCGTCGTAGTCCTGATGCTGATGAAACCGAGGAATCTGCACCCCACCGACCTCCCGGTATTGGGTGTAGACGTTCTCGTAGTACATGTCACCAACGACCGGATTGGGCACCCACGTTTGTACGCGCTCGAGCAGGCTGTCAGGGTTGATCGTGCCGTTGACCCGATATTTTCCGAACGCAATGAACGAGATCACCGTCGACCGGCCTCCGTACTCGTGCCGCGTGACCATGGTCGGATTGGCCCCCGGCGCCATGGCGCCCTTGATGAACCCCCAGGGCGTCAGAAGGATCTCGAGCCGCCGCAGCTCGGCCGTGTCCGGCCGCGGAACCGGTTGTCCCTGCGCGTCCAGGCTCCAGGCGTACTCGCCGCTGACCAGATTCGTGACCGCCGTCGTGCTGCCGCTCCGGACGTACTCCTCCTTCGACGACATCGTGACGAAGTCGATCGTCCGCGTGTAGCTCGTCAGATCCACCCGTGGCCAATCGCGTTCGGGTGAGACGTTCTGTCCGACGCGACCCTGCCAGCCGGTCCCGGAGTATTGAATCGACGTCAAGCTCTCCATGCCCATCGCGGTCGCGGTGGTCTGCAGGACGCTTTGTACGCTCTGCGCCGCCGCAGTTCCCGTCATCAGCACCGACAGGCTCAATGAGAGCCAGAATCGTATTGTCATGTGTCACCTTCCGTTTTGACGCGCGTGTCTCATCAGTCGTCAGAGCCGAGGCAGACGGTAGACCCGCATGGCCGTGTCGTGAAACATGTCGGCCCGCTCGTCGGCCGAGAACCCTCGGGTCAGCTTCTTGAACTGGTTCCACAGCACCGTGTAGGAGCACGACAGCTTGTCGACCGGGAAGTTGCTCTCGAACATACACCGGTCGGGCCCGAAGTGCTCGATCATGTGGCGATACCACTCGCCGTTGGCCTCGAGCAACTCATCCGACGTCGGCGGCCGGTCCCGTTCGTGCCAGCCGTATCCGTTGACCACCATCTGGATGCCGCCCACCTTGGCGACCACGTTCGGGTGCGTGGCTAGCGCGGCCACCGCCGGTTTCCAGGCGGCGAACACCTCGTCGCGGCGTCCGGCGTAGGGCCCCACGCCGATCGGCCCGCCAAGATGATTGAAGATGATGGTCGTATCCGGAAACGCCCCGGCGAGGTCCGCCAGATCGGCGATGTGCGTGTGATAGACCCAACCCTCGAATGACAGGCCATAGGTACGAAGACGCGCGTACCCCTGCCTGAAGGTCGGGTCGAGCAGCAGGTGTTCCGGAAGATCGGCTGGCTGGCGCGGCGCCACGGCCGGCCCCGCCCAGGCGGCCCGATGACGGATGCCTCGAAAACGCTGTGGGCTGGCCGCGATCTGCGCCTCGAGCACCGGGGCCACACCGTCACCCAGCCGCAGGTCGGCCGAGCCGACGATGCCGGTTGCCACGCGGGTCTCGCCATACCCGCCACTGGCGCTCTTGGCCGCAACGCCTTGCACGAACTCGGTCTCGCCGACAACTCTGAGCTCTTCCGGACCGTCGGCCCGATACATCGAGGAGCACTCGACAAAGACGGTCTGGCGCACGCGGTGCTCCCGGGTGTCCTCGAGCAGGTCCTCGAGGAGGCAACGGTTGCCCGGTCGGTCCCACAGGTGGTGGTGCGGGTCGATGATCGGCAGCTCCGGTTCGAGTGCCGCCTCGTCGGTCAGGGACAGCCAGTCCCGGAGCGAGCCGCCACGTGCGGTGGAGGATTGGGCCATCGCGCGCGCCGGCATCAGTCCTGGCAGGGCGGCAGCGGTGAGACCGCCGAGCGCGCCGGCGCCCGTGCGATCTAGGAAACGACGGCGCGTGAGGTCATCCATGCGGCTCTACCCTTCCAGATCGCCAATCGAACGCCAGCGCTGTGTCGACGCGGTGTCGTGAGGAACTCCCGGTGATTATGTGCCAACCAGCTGAATAGCGGCAGTCAGTCGCGAAAGTTCGTGAACTGCAACGGCATGTCGACTTTCGCATCCTTGAGGAGGGCGATCACGTCCTGTAGCAGGTCGCGCTTCTTCCCAGACACCCGCAGCTGATCGCCCTGAATCGCCACCTGCACCTTGAGCTTCGTCTGCTTGACCATCTTGACAAGCTCCCGTGCGAGCTCGGTCTCGATCCCCTGACGAACCTTGACCACCTGTCTGGCATTAGCGACGTTCTCTTGTGGCGGCTCACGCTCGAGGCACTTGATGTTGACTTTTCGCTGGACCAGCTTCGCAGTGAGGATGTCGTACATCTGCCCGAGCTGGAACGTGTCCGGCGCCTGCATGGTCACGGTGCCGTCTTCGAGCTCGAACGTCGCGCCCTTGCCCTTGAAGTCGAACCGGGTGTCGATCTCGCGGATCGCCTGGTTCACGGCGTTGTGCACTTCCTGCATGTTGACTTCGGAGACGACGTCGAATGAGGGCATGGGCGTCCTTGGGCTGACAGTCCGCCCATCATACCGTCGGTTGGGCAGGCCGCCGCGCCACGAGCTCCGCCGTACGGATGTCGTGACCCGACTCGGCGTGCTCCCCCTCACGAGCGCGAAGGATGTGCCAGCCCCAGCCCCTCACCATGCGCTCGAGCTCGCCTGGGGCGACCACAAATCCGTGGCCCAGATGTCCGTCTACCGACGCCACGTGGAGGACGGCCACGAAGAGCCCGCCGGGACGCACACCGGACCGAATGGCGGCAAACATCGGGCGGTGCAGGAAACAGCAGTCGGCGATGAGATCGTAACCATCCTGTTCGATGGCGAACGCCGGCGGCTCTGACTCCAGATCAACAACGTGCGCGTCGATGCGGTCACGACATCCCCGCGCCTCCGCCTCGGCCAGCATCAACTCGATGCCGGCGCGGGAGCCGTCGACGGCGCTCACGCGCCAGTCCCGTTCGGCTAGAAAGATCGCGTGGCGACCCGCGCCGCACGCGATGTCGAGTGCCCTGCCCGGCGACTCGCCGGCAGCCGCCGCCACGAGCGGAGCCGCGGGCGTGAAACCGTGGGTCTCCTCCCGCCGGGCGTAACGCTCGTTCCACCTCACGAGGCGCTCGTGTGTCGCAGGCGGGGATCCCGCGCCGACCGGAGGGCAGCAGCCAGGCATCACCGGTGACGGATGAAGAGCGTGTCGCGCTCGTCTTGCGCCACGAACGTACCCGTGCGACCGGCGGTCCTGAGCGTGTCGCGCAGTGGCTCGAGGTCGGTTCGGTAAAAGTCATCGAGCACCTCGATGAGCTCCTGTACGTGGCGTGCCTCCCGGCGTGCCCGCGGCTTGTCGAGCAGGACGACGGCCAACTCGCGTAGGCCATCGCGCGACGCGCCCGAGAGGAACGACACGAGCGAGTCAACGAGCCGGGCGTCGAGCTGACGCACACCGGCCAGCCTCGAGCCTCGTGCGTCAGGCACTGCACCGAGGGACGAGGTGCGCTCCTGATGCCCCACCAGCGCGAGGAGCTCGACGAGCGCGTCGAACGCCACTTTGGCGCGGAGCCGTGAACGAAACACGCCGAACCACTGAAGCTCGTAGCCCGACCAGGCGTCGGTGTCCGTCGTGAAGCACAAGAGCGTGTGTCGAGCAGTCCGTCGCGCACCGATCGCTGGATAGAGAAACGCGTACTTGCCCTCGACGTTGAACGGGGGCGTCAACGTGCGGATGAGCTCGTTCTCGACCGCGAGCGCGTCCTCCTCCGTCGTCTGGACACGCACCTCGACGGTGGCAGCCTCTCGAACGATCGTGCGCATCTTGCGGTGGACCTTGCGCCGCGACGCATTGCGATACCCCGACAGACGCGTGCGCACGTTCTTCGCCTTCCCGACATACAGGACCCGCTGCTCGTCGTCCCTGAACAGATAGACGGCGGGCGCGGCCGGTAGGCTCGCGATCAAGTCAGGACCGAATTTCCGATCGAAGCGCTTCACTCCTGTGCGGATTAATCCGGTAACCCGAAGACGATGACCTGTCCTTCGGCTGGCGGTGTGGGCCACAGCGGCGACGTGTTGCCCGACATCAGCGCGATGTACTGCTTCCCGTCGACGGTGTAGGTCGCGTTGCCGCCGTTGTTCGGTGCACCGGTGTCGAAGCGGTGCAGCACCGACCCGTCGGCCGCGTCGAGGATAAGCAGGTCACCGGTGAGCTCACCGGTGATGAGCAGATCGAGCGGCGGGTGGTACGCGGGGGCGCTCCACTCCACACCGCCGAGAATGCCCGGGCAGGCCCGCACGCCGTCCACCGTGACCGGGGCCGAGCTGTTCTCGCGCCGTGTGACCGGTACTTCCCAGAGGTGCTCGTGCGTCTCGCGGTCCACCGCATGCAGGACGCCTCGCTTGCCGACCGTTGCCACGAGCCGACGGTGCTCGCCGTTCACGGTGGCCGAGTAGAGCGGGGTTGCCTGCGTGAGATCCCAATCGTGCACATCGTGCGGCGCGTCCTGGAAGTACCACTGCAGCTCGCCGGTCCGCACGTCGAGCACGACGATCGAGCTCGTATACAGGTTGTCGCCCTCGCGGACGTCGCCGTAGAAATCCGGAGCGGGGTTGGCGACCGGCACATAGACGTGTCCGCTCTCCGGATCGAAGCCAAGGGGGGTCCAGACCGCGCCGCCGCCGATCTGGTCGCTGGCCGGATCGGACCACGTCTCGGACCCGGGCTCGCCCGGCTCGGGAATCGTGTTGAAGCGCCAGACGGGGGCGCCGTCCTCCAGCCGAAAGGCGCCGACCCACCCGCGAACGCCGGCTTCGCTACCGGCCGGAGCGATGATGATGCGATCGTCGTAGACGAACGGTGGCATGGTGAAGCTCTCAATCGAGCTCGGCCTGCGTCGGTCCCTGCTGTGCCGACACCGCCGCGGTGCCAGCGACGAGCGCGAGTGTCATCAACCGCGCCGCTCGGGCGATCTCCATTGGGTCCTCTTCCTTGCGCGCGGCGGCCGTCAGCCGACCACGCATGCATGTGACGGCACTATAGCGCTTCCGGTTGGCCGGGCGGTGGACCGACTCCAGGGTTCGGTCCATACTTTCGCATGCGACGTTCGGGACTTCTCAGCATCGTGGCGGCGCTGGCCGTTCTCTCGGTCGGCTCGGCCGGCGCCCAATCGGGGCCGTTGCGTGACCCGATTACCGAGAAGATCCAGAAGGGCGACCTGATCGTCGGCACAGAGGAGTTCGTACGCGTCCCGCAGACGTCGGACTCGAGCGGAGGGCCCATGATCAACGCGGCCCACGCACGCATCCAGTACATGGTGCCCGTGGGAGACGGTTCTGGCCGGCTGGTCCTCAACGACCTGCGCGGTCTGGTGTACATGACCGACGAGCGCGGGAAGGCCCCGGTCACCTTCTTGGACGTTCGACGGCACGACGTCGGCTTCGACGACTCCATGTTCCCGAACGAGTCCGGTCTGGTCAGCGTCGCCTTCCACCCGCAGTTCGGCGACACGGGCGCACCCGGGTTCGGCAAGTTCTACACCGCGTACAGCGCCGGCTCGGATAGCGGCGTCGCCGACTATCTGGATGACGACGCGGAAAGTCACGAAAGCGTGATTCGCGAGTGGACGGTACGCGATCCACGCGCCGACGTCTTCAGTGGCTCCTCACGCGAAGTCTTTCGAATCGGTCAGTTCGCCCCGAACCACAACATCGGCACGATCGCGTTCAACCCCCACGCAGAAGCGGGCTCGGCCGACCACGGCCTGCTCTACGTCTGCCTTGGTGACGGCGGGGCGGCACACGACCCCCGGGATCACGGTCAGTCGCTCCGCGTGCCGCATGGGGCCCTCATCCGCATCGACCCGCTCGGCGGAGACGGGACCAACGGCTACGGGATTCCATCGGACAACCCGTTCGTCGGCAGGGATGGCGTGGCGCCGGAGATCTGGGCCTACGGGCTCCGCCATCCCCAGCACTTCTCGTGGGACACGGACGGCAGGATGTTCATCGGGGATATCGGCCAGAACCAGATCGAGGAGGTCAATCTCGGCAGGCCGGGCGCCAACTACGGCTGGCGGCTTCGCGAGGGGACGTTCGCGAGCGGCTATGCCGTGAGAGCGGGGCCGGGGCCTGTCTATCCGCGACCACCCGAGGATGAGCGCGATCTCGTTTATCCGGTGGCGCAATACGACCACGACGAGGGCAACGCCATTGGCGGAGGATTCGTCTATCGAGGGCGGGCTATTCCCGAGCTGCAGGGCAAGTACGTCTTCGCCGAGTTCGTCCTCGGCCGATTGTTCGTGATCGATGCGGACGCGCTCGACGCTGACCGACAAGTCCCGATCACCGAGGTCCGGTTGCTGTTCGGGGGCAGCGAGCAGGACATGGTCGACGTCGCAGGCTTCCCGAACACCTACGGGCCCGGGAACCGGGTCGACCTCCGCATGGGGATCGACTCTGCGGGCGAGCTCTATCTGCTGACCAAAGGAGATGGATGGGTACGCAAGCTGGTTCAGGCGCCGGCGCGGTAACCCACA
Source organism: Vicinamibacterales bacterium (assembly GCA_965197395.1). Taxonomy (GTDB): domain Bacteria; phylum Acidobacteriota; class Vicinamibacteria; order Vicinamibacterales; family UBA8438; genus CAZYFH01. Next base: position 115,560 of record CBDANB010000002.1, read on the forward strand.
CCCGCGAGCTGAATCCCGCATCACGGTTTCGGCGATGCACCCAAGGGGTATTCCTATGAAAACGGTCCAACGCATAGCGTCCATTGTTTTGTGTCTGCTGCTGATCCCGATCACCGCGGTCGTCACCGCAGCGGTGAAGCAGCGGTTCGCAGATGGTCCGAACCGCGTCTTCTCCGGTGGCCCACTGGAATCCGGTCGCCTGCATACCGGCCCGGAGCCGGACTGGAGTTTCGTCAGCGACATACCGACGATCGAACTGCAGTTGTTGGACCCTCCGACGTCGCGGAAAATTTGGACGACGGAACACGCCGGAAAGCTCTACGTCTGGTCCGGCTACATGGGCACGACGGTCGGGCGACTGTGGAAACGGTGGCCCGTGCAAGCCGAACGCGACGGCCGCGCGGTCATCCGCATCGACGGCACACGCTACGAACGCCAACTACGACGCATCACGTCAGGTGACGTGCTGGACGGTATTTGCGCCGCGATCACCAACAAGTACCCGTCTCAAACGACACGGGCGACAGTGGAAGCTGGGGACGTCTGGTTGTTCGAAGCAGCACCACGGGAGTAAGTATCCCCCGGCAAAGCCGGGGGCTTTAGTTGTGAGCCGCTCAAAGCGGCTGACGTGACCGCTGCGCGGTCACTTGAGCCACCTGACGGTGGCGGCTCTAGTCCAACGGCAACTGATCCAGCCGCCGATCCTCTCGCTCCTGCTGCTGGATATAGTCCCGGATGATCCGTTCATCACGGCCCACCGTCGAGACAAAATACCCGCGCGCCCAGAAGTGCTGCCCCACGAAGTTCCGGGACCGCCCCGCAAACTCCCGAGCGATGTGGATCGCGCTCTTCCCCTTGAGATACCCGATCACCTGCGCCACCGAGTACTTCGGGGGGATCGACACCAACATGTGGACGTGGTCGGGCAGCAGATGCCCCTCCTCCACCTGGCTCTCGCGGTGCCGCGCCAGCTGCCGCAGCACCTCGCCCAGCTGCTGCCGGACGCCTCCATACATCGCTTTCTTCCGGTACTTCGGAATGAACACTACGTGATACTGGCAGTGCCATTTCGTATGATTGAGACTTCGGTACGTCGTCATGAGGACTCCTTCTCGTGATGCTTGTGCGGCTCACGGGAAGGAGTTTCCTCACGCGACTCCCGGATACGTCAAACGCTGCTGGCCGCCCCGGCAAAGCCGGGGGGTCTCCCACGGCAACTAGCTGACGGGGGCCTGGGCGCGATGAAGTACTTTTACTGGGGCATCGCGGTCGCGTTGGTTGTGACGATCGTCGCGGTTCTCTTCGTCCCTGGTGTGGACGACGTCGTTGAACGGGTGTTTCAGCAATACTTGGGTCGGGCTGCTCGCTAGCACTGTTCTCGACGGGATGACCGATCAGCCCTCTGGGACGAAGGCCGGCAGCTGGACCAAGACCCCGCCGTCGTTGAGCCGGACCGGGTGGGCGGCGACGGCCTCGTCCGCGGGGTCAAAGCTGAAGCGAGTTGCCCGGCGAGACTGACGGGCTGCATTCCCTCATTACGACCCCGCTCATCATCGGTGACTATGCCTACGGCGTGGGCAGCTACGGCGAGCTGCGGGGACTGGACGCGCGGACAGGCGAACGCCTGTGGATGAGTCGGGAGATGACGGTCCAGGCGCGTTGGAGCACGGCGTTCATGGTGCGGCATGGCGACCGCTATTTCGTCAACAACGACGACGGCGACCTGCTGATCGCGCAGTTCACGCCGACCGGCTACGTCGAGCTCGGTCGCACGACGCTGATCGAGGCGGATGGTCGAAGCGACCGAGGCCTCTACTACTCCCGCCAGTTCCGGGGAACCCCGCGCGCCGCACGCGAAGGCCAGAGTCACGACCGCCCCATCAACTGGACACACCCGGCCTACGCCAATCGACACATCGTCCAGCGAAACAACAGCGAGATCATCCGCGCCTCGCTCGCGGCAGCGGACTACGAGTGAGGTGTTCCCTGCGGCGCCGATGCGGCGTCAGATCTCGCCACGCCGGCCAGGGCGCCTGACACTGCGAGCCGCCGACCGTCCGTGGCCCACAGCATGTGCTCGGCCCGCTCGAGCAGCGCTCCAAGGCCGGTGCGTTCGCGCGCAGAGACCGCGACGCCACCGTGGCGGTGCGCGAACGTCTGGCCTTCCCCGCGCTCCAACTTGTCGATCTGGTTGAACACGAGGAGCTCGGGGGCCTCGATGCCGATCTCCACCAGGACGCCGCGCACCGCCGCGATGCGCCGGTCGCAATCGGCCGCGGAGGCGTCCACGACATGCAAGAGGAGGGATGCGCCAGCGAGCTCCTCGAGCGTGGCGCGGAACGCGGTCACCAGATCGGCCGGGAGGTCGCGGATGAACCCGACGGTGTCGGTGATGATGACTTCTCGCTCGCGTGGGAAACGCAGGCGGCGTGAGACGGGATCGAGCGTGGCGAACATCTTGTCGGCGACGTACACGTCCGTCTTGGTCAGCGCGCGTAACAGCGTGCTCTTGCCGGCGTTCGTGTAACCGACGATCGACAGGACCGGGACATCGCGGCGACCACGCCGGCGTCGCCTGTTGACCCGCTGGCGGCCGAGCGTTCTGAGCTCGCGCTCGAGCCGGGTGACGCGGTCGCGCGTGCGACGGCGATCGACCTCGAGCTTCGTCTCGCCGGGGCCTCGACCGCCGATGCCGCCCGCGAGACGGGACAGCGAGATGTCGGCACGTTGCGCGAGCCTCGGTAGACGATATCGGAGCTGCGCGAGCTCGACCTGGAGCTGGCCGTCTCGGGTGGTCGCATGTTGCGCGAAGATGTCGAGGATGAGCTGCGTGCGATCGATGACGCGCAGCTCCATGCGGGTGGCCAGATTGCGCGCCTGCGTCGGCGTCAGGTCCTGGTCGACGATGACCAGATCGCTGTCGCTCCGGAAGGCGCGGACCACGAGCTCCTGGAGCTTGCCGGAGCCAAGCACCGTCCTCGGATCGACGCGCGGGCGCTGCTGCGTCACGACGTCGACGATCTCGACCCCAGCCGTGCGCGCGAGCTCGCGCAGCTCGGCGAGGTGAATCTCCAGATCGTCGGCGCGGCGACCCGCCGTGACCGACACGAGGATGGCGCGCTCGCGGTCGCCGACCTCGCGCGTCCCAACCGCGCCGGACAGCGCGTCCTCGAGGTCGCGGACCCAGACCTGAAAGTCGAACAGGAGTCTCGCAGGTGGCTGCGGTTCGAGGCACTCGATCTCGTCGCCATCGAGGGTGGCAGGTCGGAGCGCGGCGGTGTGGGCGAGCGTCGGGAGCCCGTCGCCCCCGACACCGATCGTCACCATGGCGTCGAGCCGGAGGAGCAGCAGGTCGGTCTTGTCGTCTGGTGTCAACCCCTCACCGTCCAGATAGGTGTGGAGGCAGCGGAGCCCGCGCAGGCGGCCACGCCCGGCACGCAAGCGTCCCCAGTCAGGCAGCTCGATCGAATGGGCGTCGCCCACCATGACGTGTTGGACGTCGCCACGGCGACCGACCAGAACGCCGACCTCCCGCCGGATCTCCCGACTGATCTCCGTGAGCTCCCGCGCGAGCTCCTGCGTCAGCAGTCGATCTGCAGGCACCCGGCGCCGAAAGAGGCGCTCGAGCTGGCGTACGTGACTGGCCTTGAGACCCTGGGTCTTGCCGAAGACCTGAATGGGAGGCTCCTTATCGCAACGGGACGACGCGGCGCCCGGTCGGAGCGACCTGCGACGTCACAACAGCGAGGCCAACTCCGGTGGCAGCGGCGATTCAAACCGCAAGAGATCTCCGGACGACGGGTGCGTGAAGTGCAGCGACGTTGCGTGCAACCCCAGTCGCCAGGCGGGATTCGTCCGAGCGCCGTATTTGCGGTCGCCAACGATCGGACATTTCGCCTCGGCCAGATGCACCCGAAGCTGATTGCGCCGACCCGTTTCTGGTGTCAGCTCGACCAACGCGCACGTCGCGACACGCTTCACGACCCGGTACCGCGTCACCGCATGCCGTGTCCGCTCGCTGCGAGGGGCGCTGTGGACCTTGAAGGGCTTGCTCTCGTCCATATGTGACCTGAGCACGCCGCTGTCCGCTGGTGGCGTGCCTTCCACCACCGCCTCGTATCGTTTGACCGTCGTGTCCCACTGTGCTTGCAGGACACGCTTCGCCGCCTCCGTCTTCGCAAACACCATGAGCCCGGACGTCTCGCGGTCTAACCGGTGGACGATCCACACCCGTTCCGAGCGCTGCGGATTGCCGCCACGCAGATAGGCCGTCAGGCACGCGTAGGCCGTCGTGTCCCGTTCTTTCGCGCTGGCCATGCTCAGCAGGTTCTCGGGTTTCTCGATGACCGCCAACGCCCCGTCCTCAAACACCACCTTCATCCCCGGTGGCAAGAGACCGTCTTTGCGCACGTCGCCCTTGGCGCGAATCGACACCACGTCCCCGATCTGCAGAGGGTGCGTGGCGCGTGTCACCGACCGTCCGTTGATATGAATCGAACCGTACTTCAGCCACTGCCGCACCCTCGTCTTCTTCACCTCCGGACGACACGCACACAGAAAGGTCAGCAGCTCCGCAGCGTGGTCGACGGTGTGAGACGTGGCCATGACCCATCCTCATCGATACGGTAGACACGATTCCCCTGATAGTCGGACACAAAGAGCGCTCCGTTCCCGACCGTCACGCCGCTCAGCGAGCCGATGGTCGTCGAGTCCCCGAGCGCCCTCCGCTCCAGCCCACTGAGCGCGAGCCCGTCGGCAACCGACGTGACGGTCCCGGTCTGCGGATCCACGTGCGTCACCCGACCCGCATCTTCTTCCACCACGTAGAGCGTGCCATCCTCCGCCGCCGCGATGCCCTCTGGGCCGGCCAACTCGCCGGCGACCGGGCGCGGAGGCTCGACGGTGTCGCCGTCGTCGAGTATCTGAAAGAGGGTGCCGCTCCGGTCAGCCACATAGAGATCGTCGCCCTGCACGGCCAAGCCGGCTGGCTCGTCGAGGCCGGTCGCAATCGTGGTGCGGTCATCGGGGGCCGCGGGGTGAAAGCGAAGGACACTCCCGGTGCCGTACTGGCTCACGATGATGTCGTCCCCATACGACACGGCGTCGATGCATTCCTTGAACCCCTCGAAGCGCGCGACGAGTCGATCCGCGTCCGGATCCCAGATACTGACGGTGGTGCTATTGGACAGGACCAGGTGCTCCCCATGCCGGTGCGCGGACATGACCGGAGTGGGAGTCGCGCAGCCGACGAGCAGCGTCACACATAGACAAAAACCGCACCACACCGCTCCGACACCTGAGAACCGTCGCAGCCGATCGGTCACAGGCCCCCCTCTGAATGCAGACATCACCACTCCTTTCCTCGGCGCGCCGAGGCGCTTGAGGCCCCCTCATCGGACATCGTTGGCGCTCGGAGCAAGACGGTCAGGCGCGGACCATCTCAGGCCGGATCGGCATCCGGTACATCCGTTTGCCGGTTGCGGCCGCGATGGCGTTCACCAGGGCACCCGCCAGAACCGCGGTGCTCGGCTCACCGATGCCCCCGGGATTCTCGGTGCTTGGCACGATGTGCACCGCGACCTCGGGCGACTCGTTGTGGCGCAGCATCTGATAGTTGTCGAAGTTGGACTGAGCCACACGACCCCGGTCGATCGTAATCTCGCTCTTGAGCGCGGCCGTCAGCCCGTAGAGCAGCCCGCCCTCCATCTGCCCCTTAATCGTGTCGGGGTGAATCACCCAGCCGGCGTCGACCGCGCAGGTCAGCCGGTGAACGCGCACGGCGCCTCCCGGGGTGGCCGATGAAGGGACCGAGATCTCCGCCACGACGCCGACGATGCTGCCGAAGCACTCGAGGACAGCGATGCCGCGAGCATGTCCCTCAGGCGGCGGCGTGGACCAACCGTGCTTCTCCGCGGCCAGCTCCAAGACCGCCTTGTGGCGCGGGTGATGGCGGAGAAGCTCCCGCCGCAGCTCGTATGGGTCATGGCCTCCGGCGGTCGCCACCTCGTCGATGAAGGCCTCGACGACATAGCCGTTGACCGAGGCGCCGACCGAGCGCCAGAAGCCGAACGGAATCCCCGGGTCAAACTCGGTGTACTCGACGCGGATATTCGGGATGTCGTAAGGCAGGTTCGCCGCCCCGTCGACCGAGATGAAGTCGATACCTCTGGTCCGTGCAAGCCCGCCGGGGTTGTTCCGAGCGAGCAGCGACGGTTGGACCAACCGCTGCTTCCACGCGATTGGCGTGCCATCAGCGTCGAGCGCCGCCCACATGCGTACGTAGGTGTAGGGGCGGTAGTAGTCATGCTGCATATCATCTTCGCGTGACCAGATCACCTTGACCGGGCGGCCGACGGCCTTCGAGGCCTCGACCGCGTCGGTGACGAAGTCGGCCTCGCCACGGCGGCCAAATCCACCGCCCATATACGTGGGGTGGACGAAGACCTGGTCGGGAGACAGCCCGGAGGCGGCGACGGCAGCCTGTTGCGTCGGTGTCTGCCCCTGCGTCGGCGCCCACACGTCGCAACGATCGGCCTGCACGTGCGCGGTGCAATTCATCGGCTCCATCGTGGCGTGTGCCAGGTACGGCACCTCGAACACTCGCTCGAAGGTGGTCGCCGCGCTGCTGAGCGCCGCGTCAACGTCGCCGTCGTTGCGCGCCGGCGCGCCTGGCTGCTCCGCCTTCTCCTTGAACCGGCGGCTGATCTCGGCCGTGGTGAGGCCGGCCAGCGCCCCCTCGTCCCAGGTGACGCTGTCACTCAGTGCCCGGAGGCCGCGCGACGCGGACCAATAGCTGTCAGCCACGACGGCGAGGCCGGCGCTGACCGGGACAACGCCGTGGACCCCCTTGATGGCCGTGGCCGTGGCTGCGTCGTAAGCGGCGACCGTGCCGCCGAACACCGGGCAGCGAAGGACGCGCGCCACCAGCATGTCGGGCTGCTTCACGTCGATTCCGAAGACGGCTCGGCCATCGACCTTCTCCGGAATGTCGAGCCGCCCCACATCCTGACCGAGCAGTGTGAAGGCGCTCGGCTCCTTCAGCGTGATGTCGGTGGGCACCGGAACACGGGAGGCGCGATCGACCAGCGCGCCGTACCGAAGACGGCGGCCGGTCCGCTCATGAATCACGTGGCCCTTGTCAGTGGAGCACGCCCCGGCGGACACGTCCCACTCCGCGGCGGCCGCCGTGACGAGCATCTGCCGCGCGGCCGCACCCGCTTCCCGCAGCGGCCGCCAGTAGGCACGAACGCTATTACTGCCGGCGGTCAGCTGCTGGCCGCCGAACCCCGCGCCATAGCGGCCGTCGGCCCCCACCCATTCGGTGGTGATCGTGTTCCAGGCGACGTCCAGGTCTTCGGCCACCAGCATTGGCATGGCGGTCATCACCCCCTGCCCCATCTCGAGCTGGGTGAGCATGACGCGCACCGAATCGTCGGCGTCGATCCGGACCCAGATATTTGGCTCGAAGGAGCCGGCGACCGCGGCCTCGAGCGACGCCGGCAAGGATCCGAGGTACGTGCCCACCACCAGCCCGCCGCCCGCAGTGGCGCTGACCTTGAGAAATGCGCGTCGATCAACCGTCATTGTCTTGGCCATCACGCGCTCCTCGCGGCCCGGTGAATGGCGCGGCGGATCCGCTGGTAGGTCCCGCAACGACAGATGTTGCCGGACATCGCCGTCTCGATCTGGAGATCGGTCGGCTGCGGCGTCCGGGCCAGCAGGGCAGCCGCCGACATGAGCTGCCCCGACTGGCAATACCCGCACTGTGGGACCTGCTCGGCAATCCAGGCCACCTGCAGCGGATGGCTCGCGTCGGGCGACAGGCCCTCGATCGTGGTGACCCGCTTCCCCACCGCCGCTGAGACCGGCGTCGTGCAGGACCGAATGGGCGCACCGTCCAGATGCACCGTGCAGGCGCCGCACTGGGCGATCCCACAGCCGAACTTGGTGCCCGTGAGGCCCACCGCCTCCCGGATAGCCCAGAGCAGCGGCATCTCGGGCTCGATGTCCAGGTCGTAGCGCCGCGCGTTGACGATCAGCGAAACCATGTGCGCACCTCGGAATCGTGGACGGAGATAGACCCGAATCTACCGCGGCACCGTGGCGGCAGGCAACCGGAAGCTGCCTCCGCCTGGCGCTCCGTCCGGCGACGGACCGCGACGTGGACACCCTCGCCGGGAACCAGACCAACACCAGCTTCAGCGCTCTTTGACATACTTCCTCACCCGGTGCGGGCCGACATCCGCCGCTCGACAAGACGATAGGGATTCGCTGCGGGCTGTGCCGCGACGCTGAGCGCGACGACCACCGCAGCGAGCGCTCCTAACGCCATTCCCACCCGAGCCGTAGTCAACCGTGACTCTCCCACCACTCGGCCCTCCTACTCACTCGGCAGCGGGTGCTCACGATAAAACGCCCACAACTCCCGCGTCGCGTCGATGCTGCGAGTTGTGTGGCCGGCCAGCCACTCCGGAAGCGGTTCGCCCCCTGGCCACGTATGACCGCCGCCCTCGATGTTATAGAACACCACGTCGGCCCCCTCGGCGCAGTCGGCGTATGCGCGACGGACGACGTCCGGCGCCACCTCGGCATCGACGGGCGTCGGCCCACAGCGGTTTCGTTGAGCCCAACCCGCCACCCACGTAGGGGTGTCCGGAAACGTCTTCCGGGTGTCCACCCACGACCGACCGCCGTGATACGGGGTCAGCCGGTCGGCCGTTCCGTGAAACGCCATCATCGGCACCGCCCGCTGGTCCGTGCACGAGCTCCACGGCAGAAACAGCGCAGGCGCAACCACCCCGACCGCCGCGATGCGATCGGAGAGCGTGCAGGACAGCGCGAACGACATGCCGCCGCCGTTGGAGAGCCCGTTAGCATAGATCCGGTTCGGGTCGAGGTTGTAGCTAGCTGTCAACGTGTCAATCAACCCCGAGAAGAATCGGATCTCCGCCGGCACCTCGCTCGGGTCCTGTGCCTCGAAGACCCGCGGGAACCCGGCTCCCGCGGGGTACACCACGATGAACCCCTCCTCATCGGCCAGCCGGTTCCACCGGCTCGTGTGCATCTGCTGCGCGGGGTACGACCCGGCGCCGTGCATGCTGAGCACGAGCGGCGTTGGGGTGGTGCGGTCGTACGTGTCCGGGACATACACGAGGTACTCGCGTCCTCGGTACGACGAGACGATCGCGCCATCGGTCAGATTCACGAAGGAATACGACGCCACCACGCCCAACGCCAACACCACAGGCATGCTGATCGGGACCAGCACGGCGCGGGCGACCCTCCGGCGTCCGAGGATCGTCGGTGATGGTGCGGCCGCGTCCTGTCGCGCACCCTGGTGACGATTCCACGCGAGCGCCAGCGGTGCCACCGACGCCCGCGTCAAGGGGATGGCCAGGATCGCCACGAGCGCGAGGTGGTAGCGCGGCATCGACAGCGGTAGGGAGAGGATCCACTCGAGCAGACCGTACAACGCCAGCACCGCGACGAGCCAACACACCGCACCCGCGATGAGCACCCGGTCGCTCAGCAGGCGGTCGCGCGCGAGGCGCGTGGCGACCCAGGCGGCGGCGGACATCTTGACGACGACCATCGCGGCGAGGATCCAGGCGGACGCATCCCACAGCCGCGCCAGCAACCGGTTGTCCAGGACGTACTCGGCCACCGCCAGGATAACGATGAGGAGCGACAGGCGCAGGAAGACGCTCGATTTGACGAGCCATTCGCGGCCGGTGAGCCCAATCGACAGTCCTTGGACAAGCTGCTTCCACGTAGCGGCCACCAATCCGGAGAGCCCGAGGAGCGCGATGACGAGCGCGCGGGGTGGCCCGAAGATCTCAACGCCCCGACCCGCCCCGTCGAGCACCACCGGCCATGTGCCCGACAGCGTGAGCCCGAGCGGGATGGCGACGAGCACCAGCAGCCACGAAGCGAGCGTGCTCCGGAACGCCATGGTCAGCTTGGCGGAGACGAGCGCCGCGCTCGTCAGCGGCCGCGTCGCGATGAACGGCGTCATACCGTAGGCGTCGCTCACGGCGGGATTGGAGGTGCGCGCCGTCGCCGCGGCGGCAAAGGCCGCCATGAAGGGCGGCGTCAGCAGCGCGACGAGCAGTGTGTAGAAGACAAGGGTGGGCGTGTCGTTGCCGGGGACCAGAAGCAACGCCAGCTCGACCCGCAGCAGAATCCCCACCCACACCGGTAGCGACCGCCCATGCCGCCGCCACTCGAACCACCGTTGCGCGCGGGCGGGCGAAGGAAAGTGGTCTCGCTGCCGTGGCGGGCGATGCGCACGCTGTCCAAGCCGGGCGAACCTGCTCGGCCAATCGGGCACCTCGCCGCGGCGAGCGCGTGCGACGGCAAACCGGGCGCAGAGATACGCGAGCGGCAGCTGCGGCGCCAGGAGGGCAACCATCACGGGCTCGGGCACCTCGTAATAGACCGCGCTGAACACGACGACGTTGATTGTCGTCAGCCACAGCACGGCGGCGACCACACGCAGCCCCCGCCACCCGTATGGCATCCACGCCAGCACCTGCGTCCAGGCGAGAAACGTTGCGGCGTAGACTGCCGGCCAGATGAGCGGCGCGTCGAGCCGCCACAGCCACCGTGCGACGAGCGCTGTGGCCACCAACAGGCTTGCCATCGCGACGGTGCCGTAGAGCATCGGCCAGCCGGCCAGCGCGCCCGTCGTCACCGGCAGCGCGAACATGCGGGGCGGATAGATCGATTGGCGCGCGGCGAGGTCGCCGGCAAAGCCGAAGGTGAAGACCGCGAGGAGATACCCGAAGAGAAGTGAGAACGGCACGACCACCGCCGGGGAGGGCATGTCGTCAAGCGGAACCAGCTCGACGGTGGCTTCCGGTCCGAGGATCAGGAGCTTGAAGGCCGCGACGAAGGGCACGTAGCCGGCCAGGGCGACAAGCCCCCATCGATGCTGCCGACGAAACTCCCAGGCGATGGCTAGGGCGGGCGAACGCATGGTTCACGGGTCATCCGTGGGGGCCGACGTGGCGGGTGTCCCGACATGGGCGACGAAGATCTCGTCGAGGGACGGCACGCGTTCGGTGACGATGCGCGCGCCCCACGTCGCAACGGTGTCCCGCAGCTCCCCCGCACCGTCGCGATACACCGCCGTCCATTCCCGTCCCCCACCGTCCCAGCGCAGCACGCCCGCGACGGACGGGGGCTGAGGCCGCGATTCCGAGAACCGCACGGTGGCCGACCGGTGCGATTGCTTGATGGTGTCCAGCGGCGCGCTCAGGGCGATCGCGCCCTGACTGATCATCGTGACATGGTCGGCAACCTGCTCCACTTCCTCCAGCAGGTGCGACGAGAAGAGCACGGTCCGGCCCTCGTCGGCGATGGTGCGCATGACGGCGCCGAGAATATCGCGACGAACCACGGGGTCGAGGCCGGACGACGGTTCATCCAGCACCAGCAATTCGGGCCGATGGGCCAACGCGATCAGCAGTCCCACCTGCGCCTTCTGCCCCTTCGAGAGGTTGTTGGTTGTCGCCGTGGCGTCCAACGCGAAGGCCTGCCGCAGCTCCTCCGCGTACGCAGCGTCCCACGCCGGATAAAACGCGCGCGAGTACCGAATGAGCTCGTCGACGCGCATCCAGCCCGGCAGGTCGTGCTCCTCGGAGAGATAGCCGATGCGCGACAGGACGCCGATCGGATCGGCGACCGGATCGAGGCCGAAGACGCGCACCGCCCCGTGTTCCGCCCGCAGCAGCCCCAGAATGTGCTTGATGAGCGTCGTCTTGCCGGCCCCGTTTGCGCCGACCAGCCCGTAGACCGCCCCGCGTGGCATCGACACGCTCACCGAGTCCAGGGCCATCGTGGCTCCGAATCGGCGCGTCAGCTCCGACACGTGGATGACGGAGGCCACGACATCTGGTGCCGCGTCAGTCATGCACCACCGATCATAGCGTGGCACTCCGGAAGTCGCGCGCGGCGGTCGCGGTTGCCATCTTCGGGGCGCGGAACCGGTCACACCCGCAGCCCGTCCATCCTTGATGGAGGTCTTTATGACGGCACGCACATGTTGGGAAACGGTTGAGGCTCAGGGCGGCGCTCTCTTGGACCAGCTCAAGAAACTGCTGTCCGAGGGGAACATCCGGCGAGTGCGGGTCCGACAGCGCGGACGCCTCATCGCGGAGTTTCCGTTGACCGTCGGCGTCGTGGGGGCGGTGTTCGCGCCCGTGCTCGCGGCCGTCGGTGCCCTGATCGCGTTGCTCGCCGAGTGCAGCCTCGAAGTCGAGCGAGCGGACCCCGTCGAGACGGAGGACCACGCGGAAGCGACACCTGCGGCTTCGACGCCCGAGGCCCCACCCACGATCGAGGCCCAGCCCCCGACCTAGCGCGCGCCCCGCTCGGCGAGCCGGTAAGATACGCCATGCGAAGCGTGTCACGGTCGGCATCGGCCAGCACTATTCCGGCGGACCGATGGTGATCAACGGGCGGGTCGTCGCCGGCATGTCGGGCTGCTATCACCTCAATACCCGCTGCTGGGTCTCCGCCCACGATGTCGAGACAGGCGAGGAGGTGTGGCGCACCTACACGATTCCCGGTCAGGGTGAGTTCGCCTACGACTTCCGTGGGCTGACGCCCGAGATCGAACAGCCACCCCGCGGCAACATGCTCTTCGTCTTCAGGCTGCCCTGAATCACGCGACCCGCGGGCCTTTAGCGCCGCCGGCGATTGCATGGGGAGAAGACGAAGACCTCTCGGTCGCGCACATCGACCTGACGGAGGCGCTGATGACTGACCCGATTGTCCTCGAGGTGGTCACGGACTACGTGTGACCGTGGTGCTACCTCAGTACCGGGCGTATTGACAGACTACGGGAACAGTTCGAGATCACGGTGCGGTGGGTGTTCTTCCCGTTGCATCCCAACACTCCACCGGAGGGACAGTCGCTCGCCGCGCTGTTCGCGGGCCGGGGTGTGGACCTCGCGGTGATGCAGCGACGGATGGCCGATCTGATGCGCGCTGAGGGACTCCCCTACGGTGAACGGACGCACACCTACAACAGCCGTCTCGCCCAAGAGCTCGGCACATGGGCGGACACCCGAGGCGTGCCGGCCATCCATGACGTCCTGTATCGCGCGTACTTCGTGGACAACCGCAATATCGCCGACATCGATGAGCTGGTCCGGTTGGCCCAGTCTGCGGGGTTGCCGCCGGACGAGGCGCGGGAGGTATTGGTCGAGCGACGCTCGAAGGAGGCGGTGGACGCCGACTGGGCAAAGGCGCGGCGCTACGGCATCACCGGCGTCCCGACGTTCGTCGCTGGCAGTCGCGCCGTCGTGGGAGCCCAATCGTCTGAGGTGCTCGAGCAGCTTGTCAGGACCGCCGGCGCGGCGCGTACCCGATCATCGCCCTGAGTGTGGCGGGCGATCCAGGTGAGCGACGGCGTCGGCGAGGCGTTGGGCGGACACACACGTGACGACACGAGAACCGATCGGCTACCTGACCTTGGCATTGTTCCAGGGCGGCCTGCTTAGCGTGCTCGGTCTTCTCGCCGGGATACTCTATTCGTTTGGTGGGCTTGTTATTGATGCGCTCGTCAGTGCGGGGTGGATCACCTGCGCGGAGACGCCGGGACTTGGATTCGGGACGGTTCTCGCGTTTCTTGCACTCATTGGCATGCCACTCCTGTTCGGGGGCTTCGGATTCATTGCGGGTCTGATTGAAGCGGGTCTCTACAACATGTGCGTGTGGTGGATGGGTGGACGGCGATAACGCTCTGACCAGGTCGACTCATTCCGGGAGTGCGAAGACGAACAGGTTGTTTCCCGCGCTCGGACGGATGCCAGGCGTCAGGCCGATAAAGCCCGACGCCGTGCCCGCACTGCCGGTACTGACGGCGACATACTGCCGGCCGTCGACCGCGTAGCTGATCGGAAAACCGGTAACGGACAACGGTCGGTTTCCGGGCGCTGGACCATCGACGGTCTACAGAGGTATCGCACGTTCGGCAACGGTCGCGAGCGGCCGGAGCTGTGGGGCATTCATGACGTCGACTCGTTCGTCAAGGATGGGCGGGAGGTGCCGGCGCTGCTGACGGACAAGACGCGGTGGCGGGCGAGGTCGACATCCGACTCCACGAAAGGAACATCGACGATCTCCTGCTCGTCGGGCGCGGCTTCCGCTGGATCAGCGAGTTCCCCGACAACCGCTAGTGCACTAGCAGCGAGGAGGAGCCACTTGAGCGCCACGTCGTGGCATGTTCCGCGTCGTGGGACGACCGCCCTACTCGGCCGTCGGTGGACGTCCCGCGCTCACCCACCAACGGTGAGCGGGGCCTGGCAATCGGTCTCGGCCTGGACATCGAGCGGCCACCAGCTGGCGAAGTTGCCGTCGGATGCGGCGATTGGCACCACCAGCGCCAGTCGGCCAGGAACGAACGACGCGGCTGGGGCGTCGACGGCATGGCGGCGTGCCAGGTTCTCGCGAAACCGGTCGACGTCCGGTGCGTCGAACAGCGCGAAGTAGAGCTGCCGCGGCCTCCCGTCGACCGTCTCGCGCGCGACGCCGACGCAGACCGGCGTCGGCGTCGCGTCGGAGAGACCGGCCGCCTCGGCGGCGGCGAGCATGTCGTCGGGCGAGAAGACCGTCCCGAGCGTGTCTCGATACTCCGTGTGCAGCACGATCGGCATCGACGCCTCCACCGGCGAGGTCATCGACTCCATGGTCCTGGTGAAAATCTGCTGAAAGAGCTCTGCGCGGAACTGGTCGGTCGGCTGCAACACGAGGAGCCCCGCGCCCGGGTGCATCGGACCGCTCAGCGCCAGTCGCCACTCGGCGACGACGCCGCGCTCGATGATGTACGGCTCAGACAAGCTGTCCTGTACGGTCTGCCAGAACAGCCACCCCAGCCCGACGGCGAGCGCCACGATGACGACGGCCTTTCGAACGCCTTTGGCCATTGGCGGGTCTTCACTACGGCGTCTGGCTCACGAAGTCCGCGAACGCGGACATCGGACCAGGCCGACCGTGAATGGGCACGATCGTCTCCACATCGAGCTCCAAGCGCTGCAGATTTCGATAGAAGGTCCGTGCGCTGGCACTGGGATTCCCTGGAGACCCGCTGCCGGGCACCGCCGGCGTGTAGAGGTCCGCCTCCACCACCAGCTTTTCCTTCGGGAAATACGCGATCAACATGCCCGCCGCATGATCGAGGCCTTGCACGTGGTGCAGCTCGACCAGGCGCGCGTCATCGCCCAGTATGTATTTCTCGCGGACGGTTTCGTAGATATAGCCTTCCGACCACTCCTCCGGCGGATACAGCGAAAACCGGTCGGGCTCGAGCAGCCACGGCCCTGCCCTTAGCACCTCTTGGTAGTACGGGCGGTTGCCTTCGTGGGTGATCACGGTCGCGCCCTCGTGCACGTAGGTGCGGAGTCCGCCCAGATGATCCCAGTGGTGGTGCGTGTTCACGATGAACCGGATCGGCTTGTCCGGCGCGAGCCGCATCACCTCCTCGATCACGGCGAGCGACCGTTCCTCGTCCAGCGGAGCCTCGATGACGGCCATGTGGTCCTGGAACTCCACCGCCACACTGTTGTGGGACCCTCCGCCAATCAACCAGACGCCGTCCGCAACACGTTCGGTTTCCACGAGAACCCGTGGCACGGTGGCGCTCCCCACCACGTCCGGGACCGTGAGCCCGGCGCCGTCCACGTTGATGCGAACATCGGTGATGGTTTCGAGCCCGAACGCGTGATCCCCGCCGCTGACGTTCGGCTCGTGGGCGCCATCGTCGAAATCCTGGTGCTGATGCCATCGCATGGGGAACTGCGCGCCACCGATATCCTGGTAGTCGGTGTAGACGGTCTCCCAATACATGTCCCCGACGACGGGATTGGGAAGCCAGGTTTGCACCCGCTCGACGACGTTCTGCTCGGTGATGGTGCCGTTCACGCGGAACCTGCCGAGCGCCATGAACGAGACGACGGTCACGCGACCGCCGTACTCGTTCCGCGTCACCGAGGTCACGTTGCTGGCCATCGCACCCTTGAGGAACCCGTGCGGGGTGAGCAGGATCTCCAGCATGCGTCGCTCGGACGCGGCGGGCATCGGAATCACGCGATCGCCCACGACGTTCCAGGCGCGCGTGCCGCTGACCAGCAACGTCTGCCGCCGTTCCCCGCGGATCGGCGCACCGCCGCCTCGCGCGGGGTAGCTCCCTTGCCGAACGACCATCTCCTCCTTCGAGGAGCCCGTGCCGAAATCGATGGTCCTCGTGTAGCTGGCCAGCTCGAACCGCGGCCAATCCTGATCGGGGGCGAAGTTTTGGCCGACGCCGCCGATCCAGCCGGTTCCGGAATACTGGATGGACGTCATGTTCGTCACGCCCAGCGTGTCTGCGGCGGCTTCGAGGACGCTGCGCGCATCCTGCGCCGCGGCCGGCCCGGCCACCAGCGCCGCCGCGACGGCAACGACGAGTCCGGCTCGCTTTGCCATCCTGATCCTCCTACGGCTCGGGATAGTCGGCGGCCGCGAGCGAGGCCCGGATGATCTCGCGGCCGTTGCGTGCGACGACGTGCCGGTTCGCGAACGCGGGGTGGGCCCACAACACCGTCCGGTCGTTCCATCGGCCCGAGGCGCCGCCACGCGTGCGAAGGGTCGGCTCGAGCAGCGGCGTACGGTCGATCTCCTCGTAGCCCTCCGGCGTGAACCGAGCCAGGATCAGCTCCCCGGCGTCGTTCGTCACGAAGTACCGGTCGCCGTTGCGCACGAAGTACGCCGACCCGAAGCGCTCCTGCGGGGCCATGGCGTCGCTCTGCCAGATCCGCTCACCGGTCGTCGCGTCGATGCCGCGGAGCTCGCCGTAGCTGCCGACACCGTAGAGGTGGTCGTCGTCGACAATCGGTGTCGAGAGGAGCGCATGGAGTCCATCGGTCAGGTGCGGCAGCTCACTGCGGCTCCGTCCCTGCCAGAGCATCCGCGCCGCGGGCCGGTCGCTGTTGAGCGCCATCATCATCGACCCGATCCGGAACTGGCTGATGAGCAGATATCGGCCGCTGCGGACCGGCGTGGTGGTGGACAGCCCGCCGCCGGATAGGAACTCCTGCTCCCAGTAGACCTCGCCCGTCTCGGGGTTGAGGGAAACCAGGGCGGTCGCGTGCCAGAAGATCAGCTGTCGCTCGCCGCCCGCGTCGATGACGATCGGCGACGAGTAGCCGGTTTCCGACGTCATCTCCAATGCGCGCCATATCTCCTCGCCGGTGACTTTGTCGAAGCCCACGATCTTGGCGTCGGGCTCGCCGCCGACGACGGCAACCAGCAGGTCGCCCTCGACGAGCGGCGCGTGCGAGACCCCATACACCGGCACCGTGGCGCCGTACTCGGCGACGGTATCGACCTGCCAGACGACCTCACCGGTCCCCGCGTCCAGACACGACATCATCCCCGCCGCGCCGAGCACGTAGACGCGGTCGCCGTCGACCGTCGGCGGCGTGCGGGGGCCGTTGGCGAACTTCCACTGGATGTTGCGATACGTCGCCGGCCACGTCTGCGACCAGAGGACCGCGCCGGTCTCCTCGTCGAGCGCAAGGAGGCGTTCCGTGCCGTCCATGGTGCGGGTGCCCGGCGTCTCTTCGTAGTCGAGGACGAACACTCGACCATCGGCGACCGCGGGCCCGGCGAAGCCGCCGCCGATCGCCACCCGCCAGGTCACGTTGAGGCCAGCCCCGGGGAACCGTTCCACGACGCCGGTATCCGCCCAGACGCCGTCTCGGTCGACGCCGCGCCATTGCGGCCAGTCCTCCGCGTCCAGGCCAGTCATCGCCAGGCCCACGACGATGCACGCGGCGATCAGGCCGCGGCTATGTCGGAGTCGCTGATCAGACACAAGCAGTTTTCCCGGTCGTTCTCGTCGATTCGCGACAGCCGTGCGGGGAAGACAGGGTCATTGTAGCGGGAGGAGGGGTTGGCGTCCCGCAGGCACGTGCTGGTCGAACGCCGCCAGCACGGCGGCATCCGCCGCGTGTGATCCCATCACACCGACGAGATCCACCAGGTCCCGCTCGCCGAACGCGCGCACTGCCCGCGCGTAGGTCTCTCGGCCCACGTTGTGATCGCCGAACAGCTCACGACCGACCTCGATGATGATCGCGTCCCGGCTGCTCAGTCCGGTAAGTGGACTCCGGTGCCGCACGACATCGATGATCCGCGCGTCGAGCCCAACGGCGAGCGCCTCCAGCTCGTGCAACCCCCACTCGTACGGCTGATCGTATTCGCGGGCTGTCGTCAGAATGGTCAACTCCGTCAGTTGACGACCCATCGGAGCGGCCCACCGAAGGTTGGTGCCCGACCCGTGCAGGCGCAGGGCCGCGGCGCCCATCGGTGCACCTGCCGCGCCTTCCGCTCGAACCACCGCGTCGTACGCGGCTCGACGCTCAGCATCGAGCTCCACCCTGTCGATCGGCGGAAGACGGCTTCGCGAATCCGGATGGACGTCCTCGGGTAGCTGGCCGGCGTGAGCGAGCCGCACCCCCCGTCGGGATGGACCCGATCAACGCGAGCACGACCGCCGTGCGTATCCATCGCCTCATCCCGCCTCCTTGTCTTCGTCAATCGGGATCGGTCCCGGCGCGCGGGATCGCCGGTGCCTGAGGCAGCCTCAAGCGCACCATCGGGGCACGGCGACCTCCGCGTAAGAGCGGGCACGCCGCGCTGTTGTCGGCTAGGCGCGAAACTGTCGTGCGGTCGTCTTCAACGCCCTGCTGAGGCGCACCATTTCCGACCGCACATCACGGTACTCGCCCCTTTCAAGCTGCGCTTCGAATATCGTCAGGGCCTCAGCGATCTCCAACAAGGTCCGCGCGTACTCCTTGCCGACAGCCGCTTCGAGCCGCCGTGCCAGCCCGCTGGCATCTACAACGCGACGCTTTCCTCCGGCTCGTCCCCCCAAATCTGGCGCCTCCTTTGAGCTGGGCTGATTATGCCACTGGCCGGCGTGACACCGAAGAAGGCGTGTCGCCGCCTATCCTGCGGTTGGCGTCTCGGGGAAGTTCGTCCGGCGGAGGAGGGCCTGGAAGCGGGGGTCGGCGCGGAGGGAATCGAAGACAAACAAGGCGTTGAGATGTGCCATCAGACCGTCACGTTCCTCGGCCCCCTGCTCCAGCCACGAGATGGCCTGATCGTGGTCACCTAGCCCCAGACTCACCACAGCCAGCAGCATGCCGCCGACGTACGCCTGGCTTCTTCGCCGCTCAAGATCTTCAAGGATCGCGCGCGCCTCTTGTTTCCGGCTGGCGAGCCCCAACGCCCAGCCGAAATACCCCAGTGGCAATGGCTCACCTGGTGTAGGGAGCGTGGCGCGTCTGCACGCCTCGACCCCTTCTTCGTGTCTGCCCAGACCGGTCAACCCCACCCCCAGGCCCAGGTGCAAGAGGGGATAGGCTGCATCCAATTCGATGCCGGCCTTTGCTTCAGCGATCGCAGCGTCGAATCGCCTCGCCATGACGAGCGTCCAGCCGACATGAAAGCGGCTGAAGGGTGATATCGGATCGCTCTCGACAGCAACTCGCGCCTCGGCCACCGATGCGTCAGCGCGACCCTGTTGCCCGAGCACCACCGCATACATGCATCGTGCAAACACGTCGCCGGGTTGCAACGCCAGGGTCCGACGATACGCTCGCTCCGCTCCCGCCCAGTCCCAGTCGTAGTAGTGCAGGACAAACGCCAGCGCGGCATGCGCTGCAGCCACCGTCCCGTCGAGCGCGAGGGCCTTGAGCGCTGCCTCTTTTGCCCCTGGCATCACGGTGCGAGGTGCGGTTACGCTCACTACCGCCCGCATGGCTTGGACCCGGGCGATACCAGCATCCGCTTGGGCATAGTCGGGTTGGAGCGAGAGGGCCTGGGTGAAGCGTTCGAGCGCCTTGTCGCACCCCGGGCCGGTCACCCTCAGGGAATGGTACCGGCCCTGCAGAACCAGGTTGTAGGCCTCCATATTGTCCGTTGGCTTTGTCACGAGGGGCGTGTCTGCGGCCCCTAGGAGCCTGACGTTTAGTTTCTCGACTACTGTCCGAGCGATCTCATCCTGAACCGCAAATACATCATCCATATCGCGGTCGTATCGTTCGGACCAGCGGTGATACCCATCGTCGGCGTTGATCAACTGGACATTGATGCGAAGACGGTTCCCGGCCTTGCGCACGCTGCCTTCGAGGATCGTTTTGACCTTGAGCTGCCTACCGACATCGGCCAGGTTGTGTCCCCTGCCGCCGAACTGAAACGCCGACGTGCGCGCGGCCACCCGCAGGCCCTCGAGGCGAGCCAGGGCGTCGATCAGTTCCTCCGCGAGTCCCTCGCAGAAGTACTCCTGCTCAGGATCGGCACTCATGTTTCGAAACGGCAACACGGCGATGGAGGGGACGTCGGGCTCGCTCGTCGCCTGCGTCGCAGGCGCCGTCGCGCTCCGAAGAACGTCGAGCAGGTCGGTCGCAGCCTGATACCGCGCGGACATGGTCTTGCTCAATGCACGGACGACCACGCCGTTCAGCGCCGATGCCTGGGCGGTCAACGTTGGCGTCGGCCTTTCCAGGATCGCCTTCGAGATCGCCAGCAGGTTGTCGCCCTGAAATGGCTGCTTCCCGCTCAGCATCTCGTAGAGCACCACGCCCAGCGACCAGATGTCCGTCCTGTGATCGACCTCTTCCCCGCGCGCCTGCTCCGGCGACATGTAGGCCACCGTGCCGACCGTCGTTCCGGTTTGCGTGACGCCCTCCGACCCCGCGAGCTTGGCCAGGCCGAAGTCGAGGATCTTGACCGTCCCGTCCGCCGTCACCATCAGGTTCGCGGGCTTGATGTCACGGTGGACGATCCCGGCGGCGTGGGCCTTGGCCAGCCCTTGCCCCACCTGCGTGGCGACGTCGACCGCGTCGTCGAGAGGCAGCGGGCCTCTGGCGATCCGCTCCTTGAGCGTCTCCCCCTCGTAGTGGGCCATCACGAGGTAGAGCTGGCCGTCGGCCGTCTCGTTGATCTCGTGGATGGTGCAGATGTTCGGGTGGTCGAGCGCCGAAGCCGCTTGCGCTTCCTGGAGAAACCGCTGCTTGGCGGTGTCGTCGCGCGTCAGGTCCGGCGGCAGAAGCTTGATGGCGACCTGACGCTTGAGCCGGGGGTCCTGCGCCAGGTAGACGACGCCCATGCCACCCTGGCCGAGTTGGGAGCGAATCGTATACGGGCCGAGCGGCGAACCGGGAACGACAGCCATCGGCGGAGCGATCATACGCGGCAGCACTCCGGTTTGCTGCGCGCGGTCAGCGCTGGGGCAAGTACTGACCCCTTTTTTGATCGTTCATCGCACTTTTCGCTTGACAGCGTTCGAGGCGCCGGTTGGTTCGACGCCGGGTCGCCACGAGGATGACCACTGTGAACGCCTGGCTGCCCACCTGCGGCTGCTGCAGCGACGGTCCCGACTCGAAGGTGGTGAGAACCCCGCATGGCTCTCCAGGACGCCCTCAAGCGGTTGAAAACATGGGGTTATGATGATGTATGAGTACCCTAGACGCTCCGCATAGCACCTCCAACCGCCCATCCCACGCATCGTCGCCGCCGCCCTTCGATGGGTTCGATCCCTTCATCGAGAGCGCGCCGCCGCCGCGAGCGCCCTGGTGCGCCCAGCCCCGGGTGAGCCCGGCGCAGGCCCGAGCCGAGCAGCTCGGCGAGGCGATCGCGGAGCTCTCGGCGCGCATCCAGGCCGCCACCTACGAGCTGCTGGTGTTGATCCGTGAGTTCGATGCCGGGGCCGGATGGAACACCGGATTCCGCTCGTGCGCCCACTGGTTGAATTGGCGGACCGGATTAGACCTCGGGGCGGCGCGCGAGAAAGTGCGCGTGGCGCGTGCGCTAGCGGAGCTGCCGTTGCTGAGCGCGGCGATGCAGCGCGGCCAGCTCTCCTATTCGAAGGTCCGGGCGTTGACGCGTGTGGCGACCGCCGAAAACGAACGGTCGCTGCTCGACTTCGCCCGCTGCGGGACAGCGGCGCATGTGGAACGGCTGGTCAGGGGGTGGCGGCGAGTCGACCGGGTGGCCGAGGCACCGGACGAGCGCCGCCGGCACGAGACGCGAGAGCTGCGGACGTGGATCGATGCCGACGGGATGGTGGCCATCCGCGGCCGGCTTTCGCCCGAGGTGGGAGCGGTCGTACAGCGGGCCCTGGAGGCGGCGAGCGAGCAGCTCTACAAGGAGCAAGCTGGTACGAACCCCGCCGCCTCGGAGACGACCGCGGGCCAGCGGCGAGCCGACGCGCTCGCGGTGCTGGCCGAAACTGCCCTGGCGGCACACCTCGACCGTGGGACCGCCGGCGATCGGTATCAGGTCGTTGTCCACGTCGACGAGGGTGTCCTGGAGAACGACGAGGCAACCGGCCAGTCCGCGTTGGAGGACGGCCCGTACGTTTCCGCGGAAACGTCGCGCCGGATCGCGTGCGATGCCGCGACGGTCGCCATGCGCCACGCGCACGACGGGACGGTGCTCGACGTGGGCCGAAAGACGCGCACCGTCTCGCCGGCCCTCCGCCGGGCGCTGACGGCCCGCGACCGCCAGTGCCGCTTCCCGGGCTGTTCCGCCCGCCACTGCGATGCCCACCACCTCCAGCATTGGGCGCAAGGCGGCGCAACCCGCCTCGACAACCTGCTGCTGCTTTGTCGCCGCCACCACCGTGCGGTGCACGAGGAGGGTTTCACCGTGACACTGCGCGGCGACGGCGAGGCCCGCTTCGCCTGGCCCGATGGCCGCCCGCTCCTCGCCGCGCCGCCGGCACAGCTCTGGAAGGGCGCCCCGCTGGCCGGCACGAACGCCCGCCTGGCCTCGGCCGGCATCCCAATCGACGCCCACACCGCGACCCCGCACTGGCACGGCGAGCGTTTCGATCTCGCGTACGCCATCGATGTGCTGTGGCGGCCGCGGTCGACCGGCCAGGACACCTTCCGCTGACACGCCCGCCGCTGCTCGGCGGCGGAGTGCACCGTCGTGCGGATGATTCAACGCTGCAACGGTGCGGGCTCGCGAACTGAATGTCGGCTCGGGCTCGCCACGCGTCACGCGCAGTCTCCGCCGCCGGCCTATCCGGCCAGCGGCACGAGCCGAGATCGCTTTAGCTGTCGGTCCCGAGTCAGCAGCGGCACGCGGTGCACCAGACTCGTTGCGGCGATCAGCTCGTCGGCGGGGTTCCCTCTGAAATCGAGGGTCCGAATGGCCCGGCAGACGTCCAGCGTGATCGGCCAGACGTGCAGCCGCGATAGCAGTCGAGTGAGCTCTGGCGAATCGAGGTCCACCTCGATTCTACCCAGCTGCTCGAGCTTCGCGATCTCCCACAGCGCGATCGCCGAGATGCTCCACGAATCCGACTCCAGCAACCGTCGTTCCTTGGCGGTGAGTCGTCCCGCCAATGCGTAGAGCAGGACGTAGGTATCAAGATTGAGCATCCCAATCCAACCCGGTTGAGAGGACGTCGGAATGGATGCGCAGCTTGCCCTTGAGCGCGCCAATGAGCCCGGCACTATCGGTCGAAATCGGTATCAGCTTGGCCACCGGCTTCCCGTGCTTGGTGACGACGAGTCCGTCCGGATCCACTCGGTCCAGCACAGACAGGCACTGTTCCTTGAACTTCGCTGCTCCCATGGTCTTCATGCCGTCATCATCGCATATACGTCCACTTAATATGACCAGTCTATATTATTGACCATTTTCACTCACGGAGGTGTGTCGGGAGCGTCGAGGCTGGTCCTCGCATGTGGCGGAACTGACACCCCGTCGCATCGTCTCCGCCAGCTATCCTTGGGCATGAACACCTCCGAGACGAGACAGACCGTCGCGCGCCAGCTTCGTCAGAGCCACGCCCATGCCGGGCTCTCCGCGGCGCTTGATCGCTTCCCTGTGGAGCTCGCCGGCCGGCAGGTCGAGGGGCACACGCATACCGCCTGGCAGCAGGTCGAGCACATGCGGCTCGCGGCGGAAGACCTCATCGCGTATTGCGAGGACCCCAACTACGAGGCACGGGCGTGGCCGGACGGCTACTGGCCGGAGAGCCAAGAGCCGCCCTCGACCGAGGCGTGGTCAGTGACGACCCGCCAGCTCCTCGACGCCACCGAGCGGATGGCGCAGATCATCGAGGATTCCGGTAACGATCTTCTTGCGAAGGTCCCCGCGGCCGAGAAGGAACACCATCACACGCTTCGGGCGGCGCTGATATTGCTGGACCACAACGGCTATCACGCCGCGCAGCTCATCACGCTGCGCGAGGCCCTGGGCGCCTGGCCTGCGAGCTAGTAGGGGCGGCGAGGAGGCACGAGCAGGGCTCGTCCTCAGTCACGAACGCGCTCGGCGTTGTCCACGGCAAGCTGCTGCGCGATGTCCAGCATCATGACGACGCCGCGCCGGACGTTCTCAACCGAGACCCGCTCGTTGTTGCCGTGGACGCCCCCGCGATCGTCCAGCGGGATCGCGAACGGCGCGAAGCCGTACGCCGTCATGCCGAGGTCACGCAGAAAGTGGCTGTCGGTGAAGGCGGACAACACGGCCGGCACGACGACCGCGCCGGGAAAGTGGGTGCGGGTGACGTCCACGATCGCACCGTACAGCACCGTCTCGGCCGAGGAGACCGCAGGCGTGAAGCCCATGAGGGTTTCGATCTCGACCTGTTCACCCAGCACGGCGCGCATCTCGTCGAGAAATGCCTCGGGATCCTGATCCGGGAGCAGACGGCAATCGAGCTCCGACCAGGCCTCGTTCGGCACCACGTTGATCTTGGTGCTTCCGCTGAGTCTAGTGATGGAACACGTGTTTCGGATGAGCCCGTGCAGACCCGGGTTGTCTTGCTGAAGCTCGGCCGTCACTCCAGGCTCGCGAATCGCGGTCGCCATGTCCCGATAGCGGTCGCGCCATTTCGCCGACGTCGCCGCGGCAATCCCCTTGAAGTACGCATCAACGGCGGGAATCACGCGGGCCTCGAACTCGTGTTCACGCAGCCGTTCCAGCGCCGCCACGAGGCGGGTGATCGACGACACGGCGAGCGGGCGCGAACCGTGGCCGGGCTCACCACGCGTCGTGAGCCGGAGCCAATACGGCACTTTCTGGGTCACCTCGACAGCGAACTGAACCCGCCCATCGACCACCGAGCCGGAACCGCCCTCGTTGATCACGTAGTCGATGCCGTCGAAGACCTCGGGACGCTGATCGACCAGCCAGCCGACGCCGAAGAAGCCGCCGGCCTCCTCGTCCGCCGTCGCCATGAAGACCACGTCTCGGGTCAATTTGGTTCCCGCCCGATGGAGGGCGATGAACGCCGCCAGATGCACGATGCCGGCGGCCTTCGTGTCGAGGGCCCCCCTGCCGTACACCATCCCGTCACGGATCTCGCCCGACAGCGGGTCGGTGACCCACGCGTCCGGATCGGCCGGCACGACGTCGATGTGGTGAAGCAGGAGGAGGCCCGGCTCCTCGCCCCCCTCGAGACGCGCCCAGATATTGCCTCGGCCCGGGGCTGATTCAGCCGTCTCGAACGGAATCCCCTCGTCTTCGAAGATCGCCGCGAGAAAGTCCACGCCGGCGATTTCGTTCCCCGGAGGATTGACCGTGTCGATGCGGATGTACTCTTGGAGCCATTCGACAGCCCGGTCCGGGAGGTCGTCGGCGCTGACCTGCGCCGCTGCGGGCGCTGCCGCTAGGCTCAGGACCAGCACAGCGAGTGCGCCACAACCGACGTCGCTCCTCATCGACACAACTCCCCTCTCGCCACGGCGGACCGACTGTCATCCAAGCCGCGCTGGAATTGCTGATGATTATGTCACCGGCCCAGGCTGATCGCGGCCGGCAGGGAGAGCCATTTACGACGGGGTGCGCGCGCGACGTCATTCCACCCCCGTGCGAAGAAACCCGGCAGACGGGGCAGGGCTCGGTGTATAACGGTGCTGATAGATGGTGGCCCGAAGGACCAGGATGGCAATGAGGGGATCCGACTCATGACGACTCGACGCTTCCGTTGTGCGGCAGTGGCTGGTGCCGTGCTGACCCTTGTCGTCACCGGCGTCGCCGGTTCGGCGCGCCTGACGGGGGCGGAGCCGGGGCCCGCCTCCTGGACGGGCGATCTGACCCCGATCACGGCGGCGGACTGGAGCTACGACCGTGCCGAGCATCTCCTCGGCCGCGCCGGCTTCAGCGGCACGCCTGCGGAGATCCAGAAGCTGGCGGACATGACGCCTGAGCAGGCCGTCCGTTCCCTCGTGCACTACGACAGCGTGCCGAACGACCGCCTCCAACCCTTCGTGCATTCGGGGTTCTGGGACGAGACGTTGGTGCATTTTCCGCCAAGCCGACCAGCCGCGACCGAGCTTGCGGCGAAGCAAGGCGAGAGCATGGGCATCCGGGTCAAACCCGACCATGTCAACCGCCACATGCAGCCGGTGTCCGACCGCTTCTTCTACTGGCTGCGCGCCACCATGCTCGAGACCCGCCGGGTCGGCTATTGGTGGGCCGAACGGATGCTCGACAGCAACCGGCCGCTCCAGGAGAAGCTGGCGCTGTTCTGGCACGGGCACTTCGCCACCGCCGAGAACAAGGTCCGCGACTACCGCAAGATGGTCGGGCAGATCGATCTGTTCGAGCGACACGCGGCCGGCAACTTCGGCGACCTGCTGGTGGCGGTCGCGAAGGACCCGGGCATGCTCTACTACCTCGACGCCGGGGTGAACGTGAAGGGCGCCGCCAACGAGAACTTCGCCCGCGAGGTGATGGAGCTGTTCTCGATGGGCGTGGGCAACTACTCCGAGAAGGACGTACGCGAGGCCGCGCGCGCCTTCACCGGCTGGAACTTCGAGAACCTGGACTTCGTGGTCAACGCGGCGCTGCACGATGACGACCCCAAGACGTTTCTGGGCCGTACCGGGAACTTCGACGGGGTGGACGTGCTCAAGATCATCCTCGACCAGCCAGTCACGGCCGACTACATCGCCACCAAGATCTACCGCTTCTTCGTGCGCGAGGAGGTGTCGCCGGCGCTGACTGCCCAGCTCGGCGCCATCCTCCGGGACAACGACTACGAGCTCCGGCCGCTCTTGACGACCGTGTTCCTGTCACGAGACTTCCACAGCGAGGCCAGCTATGGTGCCCACATCAAGGGTCCGGTCGAGCATGTGATCACGATGCTGAAGCAGCTCGGCGCCGAGGATGTGCCCGGCGTGCCCGACTTCAACAGCACGACGATTGCGCTGGGCCAGCACCTGCTGAACCCGCCGTCGGTCGCGGGATGGGCCCAGGGTCGGTCGTGGATCACGCCGGCCCTCCTCCAGGGGCGGGGCAACGTAGCCTTTGGCTACCTGTTTCCCAACGTCATCGGGTTCCGGGACCCGAACCACCTCTCTGGCGGGGGCGGTGACGGCACAGTGGGCGCGCGACTGCGCCGTGGCCAGGACTTCAGCGCGGCGATCGCCCTGGACGGCGAGGGCGCCGACAACCCCGACAAGATGTCCGCCTTCGACCTGTCGAACAGGGAACGTGACGAGCTGTTCAACACGCGCGTCTCCGGGTATCGCGGGTGGGCCCAGGCCATGCGCAAGTTGATTCCAACGCCGCGTGGCGCGGCCCGGATCGACATGACACAGATCGTCATGGACTCCGGCGCCACGACCACCGACGAGGCAGTGGATGCCTTGCTGGATCGGTTTCTGCGGATACCGGTGTCGGGCGACACCCGCCGCGCGTTCGTGACGCTCCTCGATGACGAGCTCGGCACCACCGACCTCGCCCGCGCCCAGACGTATATGGAAGATCCGCTGCGCATGGTGACCCACCTCATCATGAGCACCCCCGAATACCAGATCGACTAGGGGAGCTAACCATGACAAACCGAAGCAACAAGCTGTGCGAGATGAGCGGCGTGTCCCGCCGCCAGGCGCTCAAGATCGGCGCCCGTGGCATCGGCCTGAGCCTGCTCGGCAGCGGCCTGAGCCCCCTACCGCCGCTCTTCGGGGCAACGTCCGAGGCGCTGGCCGCCACCCCGGGCAAGATCCTCGTGGTGTTCGAGTGGTTCGGCGGCTACGACGGGCTCAGTACCTTCGTCCCGTACGGTGACGATGCGCTGTATCGGCACCGCCCGACCATCGGCGTCCGCGAGAAGGACGTGATCAAGGTCGACGGTCATTTTGGATTCCAGCGATCGATGGTCGGCATGCATCGGCTCTGGGAGGAGGGCAACCTCGCCGTCATCCACGGCGCGGGCTATGACCAGCCGTCGTTCTCCCACTTTGCCTCCAGCTCGTATTGGCACACCGGAGCGCCCAACAGCGGCGAGCCGTATGGCTGGTATGGGCGCACCGCCGACGCCCTGGATCCCGAGGGGACTCCCAATTACCTCGTCAACATTGCAGGAGCGCAGACGCTGGCCGTCCGGGCTCGCGAGCACGTCCCAGTCGTCTTTAACGACCCGAATGCGTTCAGCCGCAACATGTTCCACCCGCAGCGTACGGGAATCGGGGACCTCGACACCGGGCAAGTGCCTCGCGGCGACGTCCACAAATTCCTGCTCGACGTCAACCAGAGCGCCCGTGAGGCCTCGGCGCTCGTCCGCCAGGCGTGGGACAACTACAACGCGACTCGCAACACCGACGTGCGTCTACTGGACCTCGACAAGGTTGTCGCGCTCATCGAAAACGACTTCCCGGCGCGGCTCTACTACGTGCGGCTCAGAAACAGCCTGTTCGACACGCACGTCAATCAGGAAAGCCCGCACAACCGCCAGGTGCAGTATTGCTCCGACGCGGTCTGGGGATTCTTCGAGGAGATGAAGCGCCTCGGCAAGCAGGACGAGGTGGCCATTCTCGTCCACAGCGAGTTCGGTCGACGTGTGCCGGAGAACACCGGGCTCGGCACCGACCATGGCACCGCCAACGTCTCCTTCGTGCTCGGTGGCGGGGTCACCGGCGGCCAATACAGCAGCCCACCCAGCCTGACCGAGCTCGTGCTCGGGGACAACCTGCAGCACACGACCGACTTCCGGCGTGTGTACGCCACGCTAATCGAGGAGTTTCTCGGGTACCGGAAGTCGGAGCACGTGCTGGGGCAGAAGTTCCCGACGCTCGGTATGTTTGCGTAACGGGGTTCCCAGGACGAGGCACGGCGACCCGTTCGACGAGAACTGCTCGTCTATGTACAGCGGGCGGAGCGAGACCTACCCCGCCGACGGCACGCCGAATCCCACGGCCGCGACCACCGCCAGGACAACCACCGTTCGTGTTTGTGAAATGACGATCCTCCTTGGGCGCGTACTCCGATCGCCGTCGGGTCACCGGTCAACCCAGGAAGCTCTGGGATTAGAGCGCGACGATCTCGACGACGTCCTCGAGCCCGGCGAAGTCGGCCGGATTGCGAGTGTAGAGCGGTAGTCCGTTCGCTGCCGCGGTCGACGCAACGAGCACGTCCGCGAAGCGCGTGCGCGTCGATCTGCCAATTGCTCGGACGGCGGCGAACACGCGTCCGTAGGCGCGAGCGCCTTCGGCGTCGAATGGTAGCGGATCGAAGGTCGCCGTCGCCCACTGCAGCCGATCCTGGCGACGCGCGCGTTCATTCGCATCGGCAGCGGCGTGGGGCCCCGCTGCAAGCTCCGCCAGCGAAACGGCCGCGATCGCGGATTCGTCCGGCAGTCGATCGGGATCGATCAGGTCGTGATCGATCAGCACCGAGGTGTCGAGCAGACCGCGCGCCACATCACCCATCGATACGTTGATCCACCAGCGTGTCGACGTCTCCGCGGAAGCGAGCCGCATCGATTCTCGGCGCCGCGTCCGCAGCTCGCGCGACGATGTCCCGGGGGACAAACCTCCGACGCGGCGGCAGCGGCCGCAACTCGGCGACCGGCGTGCCATTCCGCGTCACGACCAGCGTCTGCCCGGCCTGGACCTGCCGCAGTACCGCAGCGGAGTCATTCCGGAGCTCGCGCTGAGTAATGGTCTTGTTCACCCACCAATCGTAGCAGATGTAGCGCTTCGTAGCGCTTTTAGCGCTACACCGGCAGCGCCGGCTTCGGCAAGCCAGGAGAGGCGGGATTGCCTTGACGGCGTCGTGGCGGTCGTGGACACTCGAGACAGCTCGACCAAACCGAAGGAGCCGAGATGGGCAGACGCAACTACGTGCGCATCCTGATCGCCGTCGCCGCGGTGTCCGTTTCCGTCCTCGTCCCGACCGCCCGGCTCAACGGGCAGGGCCCCGAGCAAGGCCGTGGCTATCCGACCCAGGACTGGCCATTGGTCGGTGGCAACTGGTCGAGCTCGCGCTACTCCTCGCTCACCGACGTCTCCACCGCGTCGGTCGACCGGCTCGGCGGCGCGTGGGTGACGCGGCTGGCCGGTGCGTCGTCGAGGGCGACCCCGGTCGTCAAGGACGGCGTCCTCTACCTGACCGCCGGAGCCAACGTCTTCGCGATCGACGCGCGTTCCGGCGAGACCAACTGGCGGTGGCAACCGGGCAGCTCTGAAGATGACGCGCGGATGGTCCCCTCGTGGCAGGGCGTCGGGCTGGGCGACGGCCTCGTCTTCGTCGGGCTACGCAGCGCACAGGTGGCGGCCCTCAGCCAGGAGACAGGCGAGCTCGTCTGGGTCGAGTCGGTCGGCAGCGTCCCGTCGCAGGTGGGCGAGTCGGTGACCACTGCGCCGATGTACGCGCGCGGCAGGGTCTTCGTCGGCCTGGCGAACGGCGATACCGGCGGGCAGGGGCGCATCCTCGCCCTCGATGCCGCGACCGGCGAGATCCAGTGGACCTTCTTCGTCGTCCCGCGGCCGGGCACATTCGGCCACGACACGTGGCCACAGGACTCGAACACGTGGGAGCTCGGCGGCGGCGGTGTCTGGCTGGTCGGGACCGTCGACCCAGATCTGGGGATGGTCTACTTCTCCACCGGCAACCCGGTGCCGATGTTCGGCGGCGAGATCCGTGCGGGCGACAACCTCTTCACCGCCTCCGTGCTGGCGCTCGACATCGAGACCGGCGAGCGGCGGTGGCACTATCAAGTGGTCCGGCACGACGTGTGGGATGCCGATATCGCCACCCCCCTGTTGCTCTACGACCACGACGCGGGGGCCGGCGCATCCCGCAAGGCGGTGGCGGCCATGCGGGCGGACGGCCACCTCTTCCTGTTCGATCGCGCGACCGGCGAGCCGCTCTTCCCCATCGAGGAGCGCGACGTGCCGCAGGACGCACATCAGCGGACCGCAGCGACGCAACCGTTCCCGGTGACGGGTGAAAGCATCCTGCCCGACTGCTCGTATTGGCGCGACCGGGTGCCGCCACCGTTCGAGCTCAACTGCAGCGGCTTCACGCCGCCCATGGTGAACGAGCACACCGTGGTGGCGCCCGGTGTGCCGATTCCTCGTGTCCGGGTCACGCCGATGTCGTTCAGTCCGCAGACCGGCTACATCTACGCGCAAGGCAACGCGACGGTCGGCCGCGCGCGCCGCTTCGAGGATCCCTGGCATTGGAACCTCGATGACAACGAGCTCACCCTCCCCGACCCTGTCGGCATCATCGCCGCCGTCGACACGCGGACAAGTCGAGTCGTCTGGAAACACGAGGTGCCGTCGGCGCTGCTCGGCACGAGCGGCCCGCTCACGACCGCTGGCGGCTTGATGTTCCGTGGCTCGGCCGGAGGTCAGGCCGAGGCGTATGACGCGCGCACCGGTGCACGGGCGTGGACGTTCCGAACCAGCGCGGCGGGGGCGCGGGTGCGCCCAGGCCCGGCGACCACATACGAGCTGGACGGCACGCAGTTCATCGCCATCGCCATGGGCCCCGAGCTGTGGGCGTTCACGCTGGACGGCACCGTTCCCGCGCGGGGTGAGCCGGTGCTTGATCCGTGGGCTGACTACGAACGGCCGCGTCCCGCCCCAGAGGAGACCGCCGCCATCGAGACCGCGACGCTCATCGAGGCTCTAAGAGGCATGGTGGGCGGCCGGCGGTACGGGTTCGACGAGCACCGTTTCAACCCGGTGCGTGCCCTCGTCACCGCGGGCGAGCGGGTGCGCTTCGTCAACAACGGGGAGATCGCCCACACCATCGCGGCGCGGGACGGGAGCTGGACCACCGACACGCTCGACCCGGCGACGTCGGCGTCCGTCACGCTCGACGAGCCCGGGACGTTCCTCTACCACTGCACGGACCACCCCTGGGCCATCGGCGAAATCACGGTCGAGGAGTGAGCGGGACACGCGCAGGCGACCGCGATTGCGCGCTTTCTCAAGATGCCGCTGGCCGGTTTCGAGATCACGAGCGTCGCCTTGAACGCCCGTGGACCGCTTACCGGACGAACGCGTAGTAGATGACGTAGACCCACGATAGGATGCCGTGCAGGATCGCCCAGAGAATCGACTCGTTGGCGTTCCACGACATCGCGATCGCGAGTGCGGTACCAAACCCGACCCCGACCTTTGCCGCGTTCTTCGAGTCCGCCATGGCTACTGAGTCGGCAGCAACCCGTCGCGCGCCACCCATTCCCCGGCCTGCATCACCCGGTCGATCGCGAGCGTATTGCGGATGTCGGCGAGCGGATCGGCGTTGAGCACGATCAGATCGGCGATCTTGCCAGCGTCGAGCGTGCCGAAGTCGGCCGCGCCGACCGGCGGCATGATGGTCGCGCCGGTGCCGGTGGCTGCCACGATCGCCTGCATCGGCGTCAACCCGGCCTCGACGTAGAGCTCCAGCTCGTGGTGGGTGCCCCACCCCATCGGGACGTTGCCGGTCCCGCTGTCGGTGCCCAGGGCCACCATGACGCCGGCGTCATGGATGGTCTTCACGAACGCCTGCACCTGCCGGAACGCCGCCTTGCGGTCCTCGAAACCGGGGTCGTCGACGACGTTGGCCCGAACGTCCGGATCATCCCAGCGTGCGAGCGACTGCGGATTGAATGCCGCACGCAGCTCGGGGTCTTCCA
Source organism: Vicinamibacterales bacterium (assembly GCA_965197395.1). Lineage (GTDB taxonomy): Bacteria > Acidobacteriota > Vicinamibacteria > Vicinamibacterales > UBA8438 > CAZYFH01. The sequence continues at coordinate 148,489 of CBDANB010000002.1, forward strand.
GCACCTCGGGATGCTCGGCGAAATGCCAGTTGTTCTGGCTGATCGACAGCGTGGGCGAGAAGGCGACGTCGTTGTCGAGACACATCTGGATGAACTGCTGGGAGACCTCGGGGTCGGTCATGGGGACGCCGGCCCCCGGGCCGAACGTCCGTACGGTGCTGTGCAGGAAATCCCGCAGACCGGCCGCGACCAACTGCCGGCCATCCGCCTCTTCGTCAATGTGGGCCACCGGAATCGCGCCGTTCGTGATCGCCTCGTCCACGATCGCCGCGCGGATCTCGGGCGTGATCTTGTGCCCCGGCTCCGGCGTCTCGTTGACCCACATCTTGACGAAGTGGGCGCCGAGGCCAACCTGCTCCCGCACCATCTCGCGGGCTTCGTCTACCGTTTCGGGCTGATTCGCGATCCCCGCGTTGAAGCCGTCCGGATACGTAAAGCCACGGCCGGCGGTGAACATGCGCGGCAGGCCAGCCCGACCAGCATTGGCTTCGAGCATGAGGGCCACGTTATCGGGTGCGTCAGCGCCGATGCTGCGCGCGGTGGTGACGCCGTAGTAGAGCTGAGTCCTGAGCTGCCGCTCCACCGCCGCCAGGTCTCCCGGGTAATGGTTGTGGGTATCCACCAGACCGGGGATCACCGTCTTCCCGGCCCCGTCGAAAATCTCCGCACCAGCGGGGATGGCAGTCGTGGCCCGCGGCCCGGCTGCTTGGATGCGTCCGTCACGAATCACGACGACGGCATCGGCGGATGCGTCCGTCACGAATCACGACGACGGCATCGGCGACGGGAGTCGCGCCGGTACCGTCGATCAATTGGGCACCGACGATGGCCACGCCCCCGGGCTCGGTCTGAAGCGCCGGGCCTTCGGCGCAGGCAACGAGGGTCGCGACCGCGAGACCAACGACGAGTCGTGTCGGTTGCATCGTTAGCCCCATGGTGTCGCATACCCATTGCCGACCATCAGCCACCATCCGGCAAGGCGAACACGAAGAGGTTGTTCCCCGCGCTGGGACGAAGCTCGGGCGTGAGGCCAGCGAAGTGCCCAGACGTCCCGCCAACGCCGGTACTGACGGCGACATACTGTCTGCCGTTCACGGCGTAGCTGATCGGAAAGCCGCTGACCGGCGAGCCGAGGTTGATTTCCCAGAGGACCTCGCCGGTGTCCTGGTCAAAGGCCCGAAACCGGCCGTTGACGTCGCCACCAAACAGGAGGCCACCGCCGGTCGCGACGAGCGACATCGTCGCCGCGCGTTGCTCGTACAGCCAGGCTGTCTCTCCGGTTGCCGCGGAGATTGCTCGCACCGTGCCCGCATTGTCGGTGCCGGGTGCCAGCTGATGGCGGTAGGCAATCGCGTAGGTCGTCGAGCGGCTCTCCGTACGTGCGGCCGGAGTGTCCTCAGGGAAGGTGGTGGTCGCCATCATGCGGGCACAGGTGTTCCGCAGCGGCATATACATCGTGTTGGTCAGGGGACTGTAGGCACCCGCCTCCCAGTCCTTTCCCCCGTTCCAGGTCGGACAGGCAAACACCTCCTGTCCAAGCGCGCTGAACACCACTTCGGCGTTCTCCGATACCGCGCCGGTAGCCCCGTCGATGTGGCTGATGACGTTCTGCGTGACGGTGGGCGTCGCCCAGAGGAACTCGCCGGTCTCGCGGTCGAGCGTGTAGACGACGCCCGTCTTGCCGGGAATGCCGGTCATGACCTTCCGGACCTCGCTCGGTGCGAGCCGCGGGTTGATCCAGCTCACCGCCGACGGTTCGGGCGCGACGACGGTGTCGACGAGGATGCGCTCGAACGGGTGGTCCAGATCCCAGTGGTCGTTCAGATGCTGGTAATACCAGCGAATCTCACCGGTGTCGACGTCAAGCGCGAGCGTCGAGTTGTGGTACAGGTGCGCGTTCTCGATACCGCCGAGCATGAATTTCGGGGCCGGCGAGGTCACGGAGGTGCCCTGGTAGACGAGGCGCAGCTCGGGGTCGTAACTCGCCGGCATCCACGTGCCGACGTGGATCCGCTCTTCCCACGGCACCCCCCCCCACGTCTCGTCCCCAGGCTCGCCGGGCTTCGGGATGGTATGCCGGCGCCACAGCTCCGCACCGGTGCGCGCATCATGAGCGATGATGACGCATGAATCGGGACCGCCCTTTGGACGGCAGCTCCGTCCAGAGATCGCCTTGCCGTCGGCAATGATCGGACCCGAACTGTGCCCGGCCGGGGTGACCGTGTAGTCGAAAATCTCGGTCTCCCACGCAATCGCCCCGGTGGTGGCGTCCAACCCGAAGATGTAGTCGTCGTCGCTCGTATTGATGATGAACCGGTCGTAGATCGCGATGTTGCGGTTGTTGCGGGCATTGCCGCCGACGTAGTCGTAGACATCGTCCGGAAGGTCGCGACGATGTGCCCACTTCAGATCACCGGTGACCGCGTCGATCGCCTCGATGACGTCGCTCGACTGCGGCATGTACAGGACGCCGTCGTAGACCAGCGGCGTCCCTTCCTGCCGTCCGGTGGAAAGCGCCCGCGACCAGACCATCCGGAGCTCATCGACGTTGTCCCGGGTAACCTCGTCCAAGGGGCTGTAGCCCCAGCTGTCGAGCGTCCGGCGCCACATCAGCCAGTCCTCGGGGGCAGGACTCTGGAGCATGGCGTCCGTCACGGGGACGAACGCCGCGGGCGACTGGGCGTGGAGCGGCACCGGCACCACGTGCGCCGCGGCTGTCACGGTCGCGGCGATCACCAAGACGTAACGTGACGCTCGACAGCATGCGGACATTGCGTGACTCCTGCGGCGTACAATAGCAGCACTCGGGCGAGACGGATCGCCGAGGAGGGACGACGTGAGACTACCCGCACTCGCACTCGCTGGCCTGGTGACATCGTTCGTCCTGGGTTGCGGCGCACCTGCGCCCACGTCCGACGACGCGGCGGACGCGATACCCGGCACCAACGCGGCACCGCCCGCCTTCGCGGTAACGGGTGAGGCCCCGTGCGTACCGGTCGGGGACATCAACTTCATCTGCGATCTCGTCAGTCCCGAGGACCTGGCCATTGTCCCCGATTCGGAGTGGGTCATCGCGTCCGGCGCCCGGGAAGGTGGCCGGATCCACCTCGTCCACATGCGCGACAAGACCACGTCGGTCCTGTTTCCGATCCCGCAGCCAGCCGAACGGTTCGATGCGACGACCTACCCGACGTGCCCTGGTCCGCTCGATGAGACACCGGACGCGTTCAGAGCCCACGGGCTCTATCTCCAACCGGGACCGGCCACCCTTCACACGCTGTACGTGGTCCACCACGGCACCCGGGAATCGATCGAGGTGTTCGAGGTCGATGCCAGCACGACACCACCGGGCTTGACGTGGATCGGATGCGCTCCGGCACTCTCGACGATAGCGTTCAACAGCGTGGTGGCGCTCCCGGAGGGTGGATTCGCGGCAACGAGTGGTGGCACCGGCGACGTGTGGGAGTACCACACCGCCACCGGGTGGCGACGAGTGCCGGGCAGCGAGGATACGGCGCCGAACGGACTGGAGATCTCAAAGGACGGACGCTGGATGTACATCGCCGGGTGGAGCGAGGAGAAGCTGACGCGCATCTCGCGCGGCCGAGCCCCGGTTGAAAAGGACGTCGTCGCGCTGGGATTCCGGCCCGACAACCTCAGGATGTCGCCCGACGGCTCGGTGCTTTTCGCGGCGGGTCACACCGACAAGGACGGACGCTCGATCACGGATCCGCGCGAGCCGACACGCGAAACGAGCAACGTCGCGGCAATCGACCCGGCGACGCTGGACGTCCGGCGGATTTTCGAGCACCCCGCCATGCCAGGTTTCGTGGCATCGACGACCGCGACGATCGTCGGGAACGAGATGTGGCTGGGGTCGTATCGAGGCGACCGAATCGCGTACTTCCCGGCGCCCGAGTAGTTAGTGCTCCTTCGCCTCCGCCGCGCGCTCGCCCCCGAGCGCGTTGGGCACCGAGTAGTTGCCCTCGTGGCAGGCGTACTCGAACTGCAGGTAGCGGTCGTCACGGTTGAACGGGAACGCCGCGGTCCACGGCTGGGTGTAGGTCTCGGTGTCATCCATCGTGATTGAGTAGCGCAGCATGTCGGGACCGACAAGCGTGAACCGCTCGACGATCCGCTGCCGTTCGGACTGACGTGACCGCGAGCCGGCCGTCGGTCCCCGCATGTTCTGCACCGCCCGGAAGTTGGTCGACTCGACGATGAGCGTGTTGCCGTCCCAGCGGCCACGCGGGTCACCCTCCCACTGGCGGATCCCCGCGTCGAGGTGCGGCTCCTGGCCGACCGGGATGATGCGCGCGTTGTGGATCATCTCGCTGTGAATCACCACGTATCCGGGCGACTGCAGGATCAGGGTGCCGTTGTTGTAGTGGGTCGGCATCATCATGCCGAGCACGCCGCGCGAGATGCAGCGGTCGCCCGACTCCATATTGGCCGCCGAGTCGTGGAGCGCCGCGAGGTTCATCGCAATCTCTTCACGGGCGTCCGCCGTGCGGCCCGGAATCCGCCCGATCGCCGGTTGCACGATTAGCGCGGGTGCGCCGATGTCGACCGGCGTTTCCCAATACCAATCAAACCAGTAGGTCCCATACGCGCCGACGCCGCCCCGGTTCTCCTCGAACCCTTTCCACGCGAACGCCTCTCTCCGGCCGCTGTCCAATGCTTCGGCCCGCGCTTGCAGCTCATCGGTCGAAAGCTCTGGGAGCTCGGTCAACTCCTGCGGCAACTCGAGCGGCGTGAACATCGCGTTCGAGTTGTTCCACATCCCGGTGATGTTCGGCTGACCATCGGCGAGACGCTCCGGCGTCCAGGTCTCGGGAGCCTCGCCCGTGGACGAATTCTGAGCCGCCGCTGGTGCGGCAAGCGCGAACACGAGGGCCACGCCCGCGATCGAGCCGCATCGGGTGACGCTGAAGCTGGTTGTCATGCGAGTGCCTTTCGCGCAGCCGCTGGCTTCCCTGCTGCGCCGGTGTCACGCGCGTTCACTGGCTGCCGGCCTCATCCTCGGCGCGCCCGGAGCGCAGGCTGTTCTCGAGTCCGTAGTTGCCCTCGTGGCAGGCGTACTCGAAGATCTGGTACGCCGAGTCGCGATTGAGCGGCATGGCGACCTTCCACGGCGCCGTGAACGGCCCGGGGTCGTCGATGGTGACCTCGTAGTCGATGGTGTCCGCATCGACACGGGTGAACCGCTCGACGATCTTCAGCGCCTCGCTCTGCTGGATGCCGCGCAGCCCGCGGCTCGCGATGTTCGTGCCGATCGTCCCCTGGTCGTTGTAGTTCGCGGTCTCGACCACCAGCGTCTCGCCCTCCCAGTGGCCGCGCGGGTTCCCGTTCCACAGCCGGATGTTCTCGGACAGCGGCGGCCGATCGTCGAGCGGAATGACGCGGGCCTCGTGAACCATCTCGTAGAAGATCACGATGTAACCGGGCACCTGCAGGATCTGGTAGCCGGCACCGTAGCCGCCGGGAAACATGCCGCCCGGAATGCCGCGCGTGATGCACCGCTCCCACGGCGTGTGGGTCAGCCAGCCGTCGGTCAGGTTCTCCAGGTTATGGTTGCGTCTGGCGATCGCTTCGCGTCGCAGCGGCGCCCGTCCACTCGGCGGGTCGACGACCATCGAGCGGCGTCGCTCGTTTCGCAACGCGTCGCCCGGGCCATCACCCCACGGGCCCTGGGGTCCGCGTGACCGCGCGTCGGCGGGAGGGTTGGCCGGGGGACGCTGAGGCCGGTTGGTCCCGGGGAACCACCGCGCCAGCGGCGCCAGCCGCTCCAGGTCGATGTCGTCGGGCGCTTCGAACGGCGTCGGATCGAAGTTTGTCCAGACGCCCTGAATGTTGGGCTGCCCGTCCGGTGTGCGCACTGGGACGGAGTCCTGCCCGAACGCGGGCGCCACCAGCATGGACGTCACGAGCGAGCAGGCAACGAGGGTGTGTGTCTTCATGGGTAACGCGATTATAGAACGAAGGGGGTGGGGGCATATGATCTCCCGGTCGACCATTTCGCGAAGGGAACACACCATGAACGTCGCCGAGACCTCGACTGCCACCCCCCTCCGACGCCGAGGGTCCGGGACGCTTGCAGCCGCCGTCATCCTGGCCCTGAGCCTCGGTCTCTGGAATCCCGGATCAGCCGCCGGCCAGGAATGGGAGAAGTTGCCCGACATGCCGGTGGAGAAATGGGAGCCCGGGACCGTCGTGCTCGACGGCAAGCTCTTCCTCTTCGGCGGGTACACCGAGGGCGTGAGGTCGAGCAAGCTGTCCCACGCGTTCGACCCGCAGGATCGACGCTGGACGCGCATTCAAGATCTCCCCAGCGCGATCACGCACATGAATATGGTGCTCGACGGTCGAACCGTATGGTTCGCCGGCGGCTACAAAGACGGCTACAAGGGCCATACCATCGCCGAGGTGTGGAGCTACGACGTCGACGCCGACCGATATACGGCGGCGCCGCTGCTACCGGAAACACGCGGCGGCGGCGGCCTCGCGCTCGTGGGCCGATCGCTGCACTACATGGGGGGCGTCAAGGCCGACCGCGACACGGACGCTCCGGACCATTGGGTCCTCGATCTCGACGCGTGGGCGCATGGCGCCGCACGGTGGACCCACGCCGCCCCGATGCCGGTGCCGCGCAACCAGTTCTCGTGCGTGAGCCTCGACGGCAAGATCTACGCGATCGGAGGGCAGTTCCATCACGACAGCGAACAGCTCGACCAGGCGCGCGTCGACATCTACGACCCGGTCACCGACACGTGGACCAGCGGTCCCCCACTGCCGAAAGGGCACTCACATGCCGAGGCCGGGACATTCGTGCACGACGGCGTCATCTACATGGTCGGGGGGCACACGACCGCGCGGGGTGAGACGAAGCAGGTCGATCCGGACATCCTCGCACTCTCCCCCGGCGAAGCGTGGGCGACGGTGGGAACGCTCCCGATGCCGCTGTCCTCGCCGGCCGCCGCGATCATCGACGGCAATCTGTATGTGGCCGGCGGATCGCCCGGCAACGCTGTCGTCCAGGCAGACATGTGGGTCACTGCCGCGCCGTGAGCGTCTCGCTGATCTGGACGCCGATGGCTGCGCGTCTGCCCATGTAGGGCGAGGCTTCAGCCTCGCCGTGCAGGCCTGAAGGCCTGCGCTACGAATGCCACACGAGTCAACGCCGGGCTATAGGAAGACGGACTCGTAGACGTAAAGCAATCCAACCGCGACGGGATACAAGGCCGCGCTGAAGGGGATGGCGCTGCGCCCGATGGCCCAGTTGCTGACGCCATACCGCGTGTGCAGCACGAGATTGACGCCGGACATCGGGTTCAGCGCGCACGCCAGGCCCCATCCCATGGCGAACACGATGGCGAGAAACGTGGGATCGACATCGAGCATCCCGATCAGCGGCGGTACGACGCTGATGACGACGATGGGGTGAATGCAGATCAACGAGGTCAGCGGGAAGAGGAGGAGCAGCAGGCTGGCATTGAAGGCGTCGAGCCGGTCGAACGGGGTCCAGCCGGTCGCGCTGCCGAACGCCGCCAGCAACCCGGAGCCGAGCACGCCGGCCGCGAGAAACAGCGCGAGCTCGCCACCCATCTCAGGGAGCCGACGGTTCACATAGTTGGACAGCGCTCGACGTAGGCCGCCGCCAACGACGAGGGCGCACCCGACGACCACGGGGGTCAGCATCGTGATCAGCGACAGCACCGAGTAGTCAGACGTCAGCACCAGCGCGACAAGCACGGCTGCCGCGAGCGCAACGGGCAGCCACAAGCCCTCGAGATGCACCGGATAACCACGAAAGTTCACGATGTCGTCGACCCGCCCGCTGCGCGCGTACCACGACAGGAGGAACAGCGCGACCAGGGCTATCGGAATCCCGAACAGCATCATCAGTAGCGGGTTGGAGCCAGGCGTGTAGGCCAGCGCCAGTGCGACCCCGCCGATGAACGGCGAATAGAAGGCGACGGCGGTAAACGCCCGACTCAGCAACTGCGCCTGCGTCAGCGTCAGCGGCGCCGTACGCGTCAGCCGGTCGGCCATGATAATCACGGCCGAGATGTTGATGACCGCGCCGAAGGTGTGCACGCCGACCATGCTGCGAAAGTAGGACACGATCCCGCGCGGCAGCTCCGGTTCGGCCTCGCGTACCGGCGGGCTCAGCAGGCGTAGCAGGGTGATGGAGGCCAGCATCGACAGGATCGCCTGGTTCTGCCCCAGGACGGCCTCGACACTGAGTGCCGCGCCTCGACCAACGCCCCACGACAGCGCGGCGACACCGAGGGCCGAGAACGCGACCATCTGGACCCGCTGCTGCATCCCGAGTCCCCGCCACAGCAGGGCAAGCGCGATCCACGCGAGGACGGGCGCGGCCAGCGCTGGCACGACCGGCCAGAACATGCGGGTGATGGACAACCCGAGCATGCCGGCGATCACCGCACCGGCCACCTGGCGCGAGACGGGCGTGGACCGTACGGCGGAGCTCAATACTCCGCCCGCCGGTCACGCCATTGGGAGCGGTGTGTGTGTGGGCCGAGAGGTTGGGCGACGGCTACGGGCATCGGCGACGCGGGTCATTGTAATGCGAAGGCCGCGACAGGTCGGCGTGACCTGAGCGATACGGACGGGGCATAATGGCAACGCTCTTTGGTGTTCAGGCGGCCCCAATTCGACCGACGGAGGTGGTGATGCAGAGACGGATGCGTGTGATTGGAACGACAGCGGTAGCCCTCGTCGCGCTCGTCGCGCTCGCCCCCGTGCCGGCCGCGGCACAGTCGGCCGGCGATGGCTGGACGGTGTCGCGAACCGTTGACGGTCGGCCGGACCTCTCGGGTGTCTGGTCGAACAACAGCGTGACGCCGCTGGAGCGGCCCGAGGCGTGGGCCGGCAAGACCACGCTGACCGACGAGGATCTGGCCGAGCTGAAGGCGTCGGCCGCGGCGGTCACCGCGAGCGGCCTCGATGCCCAGTTCGGCGACCAGCTCGTAGTGGCGGCGCTGGCCGGCATCAGCGACGCCGATTCCTATGACACCACGGGCAACTACAACCAGTTCTGGCTCGCCGACCGCAACTTCGAGCACAACCGGACATCGCTGATCATCGAACCCGCCGACGGCAAGATCCCGGCCCGCACATCGGGCGCCGAGCGCGCCGGTCGAGGCGTGCCGCCACCGATCATCGCGCCGATGGCGGATTCATGGGCGGACCGGCCGCTGAGCGAGCGGTGCCTCACATTCGGCGTGCCGAACCTGCTGGCCGGTTACAACAGCTACTACCAGATCATCCAGAATCGCGACCACGTCGTCATTCTCATGGAGATGATTCACGACGCGCGCATTATCCCCATCGACGGGCCGCCACACGTGGACGACGAGATCCGCCAGCTGCATGGCGACTCGCGCGGCCATTGGGACGGTGACATGCTCGTCGTCGAGACGACGAACTACTCGGACCTGGGCGTGTTCTGGAATGCCGGTGAGGAGTTCAAGATCACCGAGCGATTCACGCGGGTCGGCGCCGACACCCTGCACTACGAGATTACGTTCGACGATCAGACGACCTGGACGAGCCCCTGGACGGTCCAGATTCCGCTGAAGCACAGCCAGGAACCGCTGTTCGAGTACGCCTGCCATGAAGGGAACATCGGCATGGAGGGAATTCTCTCCGGGTATCGTGCGCAGGAGCGGATGGCGACGGAGGGATCGCGGTAGCGGGCGGACCGCATCCGCCCCGGTACGTAGCGCAGGCCTTTAGGCCTGCTCGGCGCGGCTGAAGCCACGCGCTACGACCCGCCACCGCGACTCCGCGCCGCCTACTTGAGCGCTGAATAGTCTGTCGCGCTCATCATGTACACCTCGGCGGAGACCGGCGTGTTGTACTTCGCCAGGAGCGCGGTCCACGCCGGGTCGGTCCGGAACCCTTCCCACACCCGGTCGCGATGGGCGCGGTCGCGATAGGCGAGCATCCAGACCAGGGTGTCCGGGTCATCGAGACGCTGCCAGACCGCGACGATCTCGGCGCCGTGCTTCTCGAAGATGGCGAGCTCTTCCTCCCGGAAGCGCTGATGCAGCATGTCGATGTCGCCGACGTAGTCGCCGGTGCCGACGCGGTCCTTGTCGACCGTATACATCCGAATCTCGAAGCATCGCGAGTCTGACGCCACGTTGCCGGACAGCGACGCCGGCAACTGGCCCTTTGGGCCACAGGGCGCCGCGGCATCTTGGGCGCGCGCCACGCCACTGAAGGTGAAACCGATGACGACCGCGAGCAGCGCTGTTCTCATGACTCTCCCTTTCTGAGTGGTTGCCGGTGCTTACTTGTCAGCGTCGAGTGTACTCAGCCGGTTCCAGAACACCCGTGTCTGGATCTGTCGCCCATCGACCGTTGAGACCGGTGGCTCGAGGATGAGCTGGTCGTCCTGGAACTCGAAGGCGCGGCGGGCAACGTCGCCGACGCGGGCCGGGTCGAGATGGCCAGCCTGGTGGTGCACGACGACGCCCTCGTTGACATCCACGCTGAACGGCCCGGCATAGCTCACGTACCCCCGCATCGCCGCCTCGGCCTCGGCGGCCGTGGGTCGGGTTCCTTCGTAGGCGCGGCGATCGGGTCGCGTGAGATGCACCGCCATGTAGCCCGACGGCATGTAGATCAGATACCCCGCGGCGTACTGCTCGGTCGGGACCTCTCCGCCATCACCATCGACATCGCGTCGCTCGACCCTGTCGATCTCCCAGAACCCAAAGAAGCGCCGTTCGTCGTCACCGACCTCCGTCGACAGGTCGATCTTCTCCCACACGTTCCGCAATTGGACACCGGTCGTGCCATATCCACACCCGCGCGCGGTGAGGAACGAATCCGGACACTGCAGGCTTGGCGTGAGGACGAGCTGATTGGCCGAGAGCTCGTAGAACGGCTGCGTGTCGCCACCGGCGCCGCTCGGGTTCAAGCTGCCCGCGACCTGGTGCAACAGGTAGCCGCCCACCTCGTCGACCGAATAGCGTCCGAAATACGCGGTGAAGCTCTCGACGGCGGCCAGCGCGTCCTCGGGCGTGAGGCCGTCACCGGCGCTCGGCGCGCGGCCGTCCTGCTGCACGACGGTCGCCATCCGCTCACCGTCGTACATCAGATACCCGAGCGGCTCGCCCACGCCGATAGTGTCATGGACGAAATCGGGCAGCGGCGCCCCACGCTGGTCGGAGCGCTCGACCCGGGCGAGCCTCCACGTCCCGATGAATGGTGTGCGCGGATCGACTGGCTGGACGTGCGCGCCAATGGCGCCGCGCGCGTCGGTCGCGTCCGGGGTCGACGCGGGCTCCGCACCCTGGCAGGCGGCAACGATGCCGACAAGAACGACGCTCGCCATGCAGCGCGCGCCCGGCGTGCGACGCGGCACTTTCACCACGGGCTGCTACAGGACCCCGGCCCGGCTCATCACCGCTTCGCACTTCCGGCGAATCTCGGTGCCGACCTCGAAGGCATCGCCCTGGACGTACTCCGCCCGGAACAGCTCGACCGACAGCGCGCCGGTGTAGCCCTTCTCTGCCAGTTTCTGGATGATGGGTACCACCGGAGCGATGCCGTCGCCCGGAATGAGCCGCGCATCGTTGTTGATCAACTCGCGCGGTGTGTCGAGCAGGTCCTGGAAGTGCGCGTGGGCCAGCTCACCCGGCTCCAGCAAATCGAGGTCCTGGAACTTGCTCAGACCCGACCAGAAGTGGAAGAAGTCGAGCATCGGCCGGACGTTGGGATGCGCCGCTTCGCGAATCACCTGCAGCGATGACGTCAGCGTCGCGAGGTGGGTCGACGTGCGGATGAACTCGATCATCGCCGTCAGCTCGTACTCCCGGGCGATCTCGCCGGCCTCCCGGATGCTATCGGGCGTCGCCGCGAAGTCGTCAGCCGTGACGGGGCGCCGCGTGATCGATGGCGAGTAGACCCGCTCCAGACCGAGGGTCGCATACTGGTCGCAGCGCCGCCGCCAGGTCTCGAGCGACGCCGCACGTTCCGGACCCGGCAGCCAGATGTCCTGCAGCGCGGCCACCGCGGACACTGGCGTCAGGCCCAGATCACCGAGCAGGCGGCCAGCCGCAGCCAGCGTGTCGTTCTGGAGAAACTGGTCGAGCAGCCCGTCGTTCAGCTCGACGTGGCGGATGCCTGCCTTCGCCCAGCCCTCGAGCGACCCGCGGAAGCCGGCCCCCCGCGAGGTGTTCTGGTGGATGCTGAGCAGCATCTTGCCCGGCGCCGCGGTCTGCGCCACGACCGACCGCGCCGCGACGGTCGCCAGCGGAGCGAGCAACAACGTTCGTCTGGTGAGCATAGGCCCCTACTCTATCGCTTCACTGTCCGGTCGGCACCCGCTCGAGCAGCTCTTGGGTCCAATTGAGCACCACGACCAGCTGTTCGACTCTGGCCTGCTCGGACTCCGTGCTTCGGCTGAGCATCACAAACCGACCGTCTGGAGCGACGTCGTAGGTAGGCGCGTTCCCGTGGTCATACGGCTCATCGAACAACTCGACGGCGGCCTGAAAGCCGAATCCGGTCCCGTCCGTCTCAACCGGCACCGCCAATAGTTTGCTGCCCTCCAGATAGAAGAGCTCCTGCCCGTCGCGCGACCACACCGGCTCGGTGCCGCCGTTCAGCGACACAGGACGGGGGGCTCCAGGGCCGGGATACGGCGCCACCCAGATCTCGTCTCGGCCTGTCACATCGGACACGTAGGCGAGCCAGCGGCCGTTGGGCGAGACCGCTGGGAGCTGTTCGTCGTATTCCGTCCCGACCACCACTCTCGGCGCGCGCTCGCCCTCCATCGGCAGCGCCAGAATGTCCCACCCGGTCTCCGGGCGCTACTCCTCGAAAAGCAGCTCGCGCCCGTCGGGGGACCAGACTGCGGGAACCTGACGATTCGGACTCGTCAGCAGCGGCTCGGGGTCCAAGGTGCTACCGTCGGCCGGCATCCAAAACAGGTTCCTCGGCCCGTCTCTATCCGAGGCAAACGCGACGCGCGCTCCATCTGGCATCCATACGAGACGGAAGTTGAACCCTTCGAACGTCAGCGGGAGCCGCGGCCTGCCCCCGAGATCGTAGGCTATATCCGAATTTCCCAACTAACGAAATGCGCTGATGATGCTGGTGCATAGGCATTCTGACGTCGCTCACAGGGTACGCAAGTGGCTGGGAATGTGCGCAGGAATATCGAGGTCACCGACGGTCAGGTAGATCATGTCGGCGAAGTCGTCCAGGTGGCGATAACCGGACGCCCGGTTCTTGACGATCTTGATAATGCGATTCAAGCCCTCGCCGACGGCATTCGTCAGCGGCCTGTCGATGAAGGCCATGATGTGCGTGAGGTGCGTCCGCAGTGTCCCGACAAACGTGCGCAACGTCGGGATGCGGCTGCGCAACGCGGCGGTCATCCAGCGTCTGAGGAACTTCGTCGCCGAGGCCCGATAGCGGTAGTTCCAGAAGTGCTCAAACTCGTCCTTGAGCACCCAGGCGCGATGAATGCGCCGATTGGAGTTCCGCAAGCGATTGAGGAACCGGGTATGGCCCTTGGTCCGGTGTCTGGAGTGCCTGCTGAGCAGCCACCGCAGCCCCTTGATCGCCTTGCGCCCCGGCGTGTCGAGAGCCCGCCACTGTTCCTTGCGGACTTCGTCCACGGCCTGGTTTAGCGCTTTGACGAGATGGAAGCGGTCGAGGACGAGCGTGACCTCGGGACAGTGATCGGTGATCGCCCCGATATAGGCGGGGCTCATGTCGCAACTGGCCCAGGCGACCCGCGTTTTCTGCCCCGGGCTCAGCCAGTCGTTGAAGAAGCGATCGATGGTGTCGCGGCCCTTGCCCGGGCCGACCCACAGGACGCGCGCGCGGTCCAGGTCGTAGACGAGGGTGGCGAACTTGCGGCCCTTGCAGTAGGAGATCTCGTCGACGCCGAGCGTGGTCAGGCCTCGGATTTTGTGCCCGTGGCGCACCCGCGTGATGACTCGGTGCAGCAGGTTGGACAGGGTCGAGGTCGGGAGCCGCAGGATCTCGGCCGCCGCCTGCTGCGTCATGATCTGGCACAGGGCGCAGAGGCGCCACTCCAGGCGGTAGGTGACGCGGGCATAGGCCGGCGCCCAGGGGATCTCCTCCTGCACGCGCCCATGGGTGGGGCACTGGATCTCTTTCGGGGCATACCAGAGCACGATGCGCAGGCCCATGACCGCCACATCCTCCCACCGCCGTCGCTCGCTTGTCTGGTGCACGATTCGGCCGCGCCGCCCACACGCCGGGCAGCGGCAGCCGTTCTTGTACGGCTTGACCGCCAGATGGAGCTCCGTGTCGCGATGCATGAACCGAACATGCGTGACCTTCAGACTCTTGAGACGTAGGATCGTGCGCAGCAACTTCAGGTTGCTCACGGGCTTCTCCTCCTTCCTGTCGACGGCAATCAACAGAGGGAATGAAGCCCGTGTTTACATGCAGCAATCAAGTCATTGCATCAGCTAAACGTCTTTGGCAAACCCGGATAGACCCAGATCGTAGACCCACAGGTCGCCCTGGTTCGCAGGGCCCAGGGTCAGCGCCAGCCGCCGGCCATCGGGCGAGACACGAGGGTAGCGAGGCCCTTCCAATGGTGCATCGATGATCTCGTCGCCCTCTCTCCCGTCGCGATCCACCCAGACGAGCCTGGCGGTTAACGTCGACCCAGCGACGCCTGTGACGTAGACGAGTGAGCCGTCGCTGGCGAACGCGAACTGTGCCCCGGCGCCGGGAGTCATGAGGACGCCTTCGAGGACGGGGACCGGCTCGCCGTCCATCTCGAGCCGATTCAGATGCGACCGCCACGATCGCGAGAGACACAGCGGCGAGGCATCTGTTGCTCATCTGACCCTCCTCTTCGGGGGTTCGGTGATCTGGAACGGACGATAGAGTCGCGTCACCTCGACATTGCCATCCATCACGCGCGCGCGCGCGACGTACCAGCCTGGCAGCAGATGGTCGATTCGCACCTCGGCCAAGACGACGCGGCGTGGCTCGTCGGTCGGGCCATCCAACACCGCAACCCCCGATGCGCGCGTGGGGCCCGTTGGGTCGTCGGCCACCTCGACGACGACGCGCGTCTGCTCGAAGTCAAACGCGTCGGCCGCCTGCAGCTCCGTGTAGGCCACGAGCCAGCCGCCTGCGACGTGCGCTTCGACCCGCGGGTGATAGACGCCAGGCGCCACTGGACGCTCTGACACCATGAGGTCGCCGACGCTCAATGGCCCGGCCGTATGCGGCGGCGCCTCGACCCGATGGTCAACGCTGCCGCGCCGGCCGGCGGCATCTACCACGGCGACCTTCAGCGAATACGTGCCCGCGTCGACGAGTATCGACCGGGAGTCCTCGAGGACCGTGCCGCTCGGCGTCTCGGCCCGCGTGGCGGTCACCTGCTGCGTTCCGCTCGCCAGCACCGTGCCCTCCGGGTCGCGCAGGACGAAGCCAACGGTCAGATCCGGCGAGGCGTCCACCTCGGACCCGACTTCCGTGGCCACCATGACCCGCGCTCGCTCTCCGTCCGGATACGCGTAGGTTGCGATTCGCAGCGGAAGCTCCGTCGCGAAGACTGGGGATTGCAGGACGCGCGTCATCCGCTCGCTCGGGCTGCCGGCCTCGTCCGGCTCTTGCGTGAAACGCACCTCGCGTCGCGCGCGCACCCGAGCGCCCCTGCGGCTCACCTCGACCTTGATGTCACGGTCCTCGTCTCGGTCCGTGGCGCGCGCTTCCACACCGAGCAGGTAGTAGCCAGAGAGCTCCTCCGCGAGCCGGTCGAATACCGCACCGGGGTTGTAGCTGGCGCGAAAGAGCTCACCGCGCGTAAACGCCGCGTCGCCTGCTCGCCGGTATCCATGAGGACATCGATGCAACGTCCGGGGCCCAAATCTCGTAAATGGAAGTGATGGCGGGCGCTGACCGCAGCGGCCGGCGCGGGGAGGACATGGCTCGACGCCTGACGAGAAACCGACGGAGCGCGATGGTTGGCGGCGTGGCCGCCGGCTTCGCGGACTACTTCAACGTCGACCCGGTCTTCGTCCGCCTGGGCTTCGTGCTGCTGGCCCTCGCGAACGGCATCGGGCTGCTGTTTTACGTCATCTGTTGGGTGATCGTCCCGACTCAGGACGACGGCGTTGCGCAGCAGACGCCCGCTGGTGAGCACGTGGTGGAGGAAGCGGCTGCCGCCGGGGTCGACGTGGCGGAGGAGGCGCGCGACGCCGGGGAGCAGGTGGCGGAAGAGGCGCGTGCGGCCGGGGAGCGGATACGCGCCGCCGGCGAGAATGTCGTCAATGAGGTCCGCGACGTGGCGGAATCCGGCCGCGGCCACATGATCGCCGGAGTCATCCTCATCGTCGTGGGGTCGGTCTTCCTGCTCGATCGCTTCGCCTGGATGTTTCACTGGCCGCGCTGGCTGAGCTTCGAAAACCTGCTGCCGCTGGTCCTCGTCGCCATCGGGGTCCGGTTACTGATGCGCGCTCGTGAGGAGCGGGCATGAGTGAAACACGCATTGTCTGGGGCCGCGTGTCGCGCGGGCTGAGCTTTATCGGCTTCGGCGTGTTCTTCCTCCTGACCACGCAGGGATTCCTGCACCGTGGCTTCTGGCTCGATGCGTTGGCATATTGGCCGGTCTTGCTGATCGCCCTTGGGCTGCGCCTGATGTTCCAGCACAGCAGAACTCCTTGGGCCGTGTTGGTATCGCCACTCGTCATCATGGGGACCCTGAGCTACGTGGCATGGCGCGGCCCGGTCACGCTCTCGGCGGAGTGGAGCACGGTGCGGGCGGCACGTGACCCAGGGGTTGAGCGTTGGAGCCTGGACGCGGAGATGGCACTCGCGGACCTGGAGGTGCGTGCCGTTCCGGGAGCTCCAGGGATGCTGCTCCAGGGACGTACGGCACCACCCGATCTGGGCCGGGTGCGCGTGACCGGTCGCGGCGACTCGTCGCGGGTCCGTCTGCGCAGCGACCGCTGGGACTCCGGCACCATCCGTTTCCTGCCCACCCGGCGACACCGCTGGGAGGTGGACGTGGCCAACGACCTGCCTGTCGCACTTCGTCTGGCCACCGCGTTCGCCGAGGGAGAGCTCGATCTGGCGACGATCGAGGTCACGCGCGCGGACCTCGACGGGGCGTTCAACGACCTCACGCTGCGTCTGGGGACACCCCGCACCGACACCCGCGTGACGTTGGACGGCGCCTTCAACCATCTCGAGCTGGTGGTACCCGAGGACACCGCGGTCCGCGTCTCGACCGATGGTATCAACAACTTGGTGGACCGGCGCTCGAACAGAGGTGAGCTGAGCGGCCCGGCCTACCGCCTGCGTTCCGACGGCGCGTTCAACCGCGTCGTCATCCGCTCGGACTGAACGCGCCGCGGCGCTTCGCCGACGAGGTCGGGACGATGACAGACGTGGACGCGACGCACCGCCACCCGACAGGGCACCTCACGCTCGGCACCGTGCTCGTGGTCGTGGGTACCTGGATCTTCCTGCAAAACCTCGGCGTCAACCTGCCAGGTCTCGAGGAGATGTGGCCAATCCTGCCGTGTCTGGCTGGCGCCGCGCTTCTCGTCTCGTTTTTCACGGGCACGGACCACGGCCCCGGCAAGGTCTTTCTCGGGACATCTGGACTGCTAGTTGGCCTCTTCTTCTTCGCCTTTACCCTCGGTCCGCTGGAATGGTGGGAGATGGAGGTATATTGGCCCGCCTACCCGCTCATGGGGGGAGTGGCGTTTCTGGCGACCTGGGTCGCGGGGAGATGTCGCGAATCCGGCCTCCTCGTGCCGGCCGCCCTCAACGCCGTGGCGGGAGTGGTCGGATTCTCCTTCACCCTGGGCTGGCTGGAGATGTGGGTCCTGCCGGTGATCGAGACCGGCTGGCCGCTCGTGCTGATCGCCATCGGGCTGCTCATCGTCTTCCGCGGCTTCGTCCCCAGGCGGACCGTCTGACCTTGCACTAATCCGGGAGCTCACTTGTGTTGCCCCACGTAGGGCAAGGCTTCAGCCTTGCCTCGCAGGCCTAAAGGCCTGCGCTACAGATGCCACACAAGTGAGCTCTGGGGTTAGGCGTTCGCCAGCGCGGTTGCCATGTTACTCAGCGCGAGCTCGACCAGCGTCCTCGATGTCGCGATGTTCATGCGCATCCGGCCGGACCCGCCGAGACCGTAGCTGGATCCGGGATTGATGTGGATGTGCGCATGCTCCACGAGGTAACGCTGAAACAGCGCCTCGGGCGTCGATGAGGCGTCGTCGGCCGCGGGCGGCGTGACATCGACCACCCGCATCGCATCGCTGACGTCCAACCAGGCGAGGTAGGTACCCTCCGGCTTGACCATCCGCACGTGCGGCATGCTCGCCCGCACGAACGACTCGACGGCCGTCTGCGTGCCGTCGATGTAGTCGACGAGCTGGTCGAGCCACTCCTCGCCCTCGTCGTAGGCGGCCCGCGCCGCGACGATGCTCAGTGTGCTCATTGCCTGCCGGAGCTGACCGGGACCGGTGATCCGGTCGAGGTAGTCGGGATTCGTCGAGAACAGGTAGGCGCACCGCATCGCCGACAGGTTGAACGACTTGCTGACCGACTTGTAGGTGATGCTGTTCTTGACGATCTCCGCGTCCTCGAGGGTGGCGTAGGGCGTGTAGGTGTGGCCGGCGGTCACGAAATCGCAGTGGATCTCGTCGGCGAGGACGACGACGCGCCGACGCGTGCAGATCTCGCCCAGCCGCATCAGGTCGTCACGCGACCAGACGTTGCCGGTCGGGTTGTGGGGGTTGCACAGGATGAACGCGTGCACGTCGTGGTCGATGCGACGCTCGAGATCGTCGAAATCGATTTGGTATCGACCGTTGACGAGTCGCAGCGGACTCTCTTCGGCAACGGTGTCGACGATGCGAATGTCCGCGTAGAACCCGTCGTAGCCCGGAGCCAGGATGAGCACCTTGCTCCGCCGCGGGCAGAACGCGCGCAGCGTGCTGATGATCGCCGGGTGCACGCCGGCGGAATGACGGATCGTCTCCGGGTCGATCTCGAGGCCGTAACGCCGCCGATTCCAGTTGACGATCGACTGCCGGTAGGAGTACGGGATCGTCATGTAGCCGTAGTTCTCGTGCTCGACGCGCGCGCGCAGGGCGCGCGTGATGGCCGGCGCGGATCGGAAGTCCTGGTCCGCGGTACCCATACCGACCTGGATCTGGTCGCGGCCGTACCGCTTGATCTGTCGGTCCCATTTCGAGGAGTCGGTGCCGATCCGGCTGTAGACCGTGTCGAAGTCGTATCGTTCGCCGTCAGGCTGGACGGCGGACCCGAGCACCGGAGCGGCAGCTCCCGCCGGCGTCGTCCCCAGCGCCCCGGCCAGCGCGGCGGTTCCGGCGCTCCGAAGAAACGCTCTCCGATCAAGCTCCGTTCGCTGCGACATGCGTCTCCTCCTTTGACGGGGGCTGCGCCCCCGTACCCCGCCGCGGGCGCTTCGCGGGGACCCCGAGAGCCCCACTCCGCGCCCGCGAGGCGCGCCGTGCGCGCCTTCGCCGACCGGGCGCCGGTCGCCGGTCGCCGGTCGCCGTGTCGCCGTCATCTACGGTTCCTCCTCCGTTACTCGCACGACCCGATACCCACCTGACCGCTCGTCGAGCTCCAGCTCGAGCTGACCGCGACTCTGCGCTTCCTCGAGCAGATCGTTGAACGAGCTGAAGCCGTAGAAGGACTCGTTGAATCCGGGACGGCGGCGCTTGAGCGTCTGCTTGATCATCGAACCCCAGAGCTTCGTGCGGTCGCCCCGCTCCGCGTAGATCCCCGCCGCGGTCTGCAGCACGAGATCGATCGCCTCCTGCGCCGGCCCGTCCTGCGGCTTGGTAGCAGCCGGTGCCGAACCCGGGCCGGGCTGCTTGCCGCCCTTCCCGCCGGATGCGACGGCCTTCCCGCCCCGCTTGCGCCGGCGTGCCGGCTTCCGGTCGGCCACCAGGTCGTCGTAGAAAATGAACTCGTCGCAGTTGTTCATCAACAAGTCCGACGTCGAGCTCTTCACCCCGACGCCGATCACCGACTTGGCGTTCTCGCGCAGCTTGCTCACGAGCGGCGAGAAGTCGGAATCGCCGGAGATGATCACGAACGTGTCGATGTGCTCTTTCGTGTAACAGAGGTCGAGCGCGTCGACGACCATGCGGATGTCGGCCGAGTTCTTCCCGGTCTGGCGCGCGTGCGGAATCTCGATCAGCTCGAACGCCGCTTCATGCATCGCCGGCTTGAACTCCTTGAACCGCGCCCAGTCGCAATAGGCCTTCTTCGCCACGATGCTGCCCTTCAGCAGCAACCGCTCGATCACCTGGCGGATATCGAACTCCGGGTAGTTCGCGTCACGCACACCCCGGGCAACGTTCTCGAAATCGCAGAACACGGCGAGATTGCCGTCACCGTTCACAGATACCCTCCTTCGTGACCCGGCGAGCCGGGTCGAGGTCATCGATTGCAGGACACTACAGCGCCCCGATCCCGAGGCGGCTGAGCGCTGCGTCCAGCGTGCCGGCTTCCCGCAGCGCCTGACGCACCGGCTCGTACGCCGGGTAGTACTTGATGCTGTTGATCAGGACGGGGTCTCGCTCCGCGAGAGCCTCGTCGATCAGCGCGACGGCCTCGCGCGCCAGATCCGCCGACGAACGGACGGCACCCCGCGATCAGCTCGTACATCACGACACCGAGCGAGAAGATGTCCGAGCGGTGGTCGACGACCTTGGCCTCGAGCTGCTCCGGCGACATGTAGGGGAACGTGCCGACCGCCGCGCCGTGCTCGGTCAGCGGTGCGCTGAGTGTGGCCTCGAGCTCGTGGCGCATCCCGACGAATTTTGCGAGACCGAAGTCGAGCACTTTGATGCGACCAGCAGCGGTGATCATCACGTTGGCCGGTTTGAGGTCGCAATGGGTGATGCCTTCGTCGTGGGCGGTGGCGAGCGCGTCGGCCAGTGGCACACTCACCTCGAAGAAGCGGCCAAGCGACAGCGGTTCGCCGCCGATGAGCTCGCTCAACATCTGCCCCTCGACCAGCTCCATGGCCAGAAAGTGCACGCCGTCGCTCTCATCGACCGCGTGGATCGTGACGACGTTGGGATGATTCAATGCGGCGACCGCGCGCGCCTCCTGTTGGAACCGTCTGAGCGCCCCCGCGTCGTTGGCCAGCTTGTCCGGCAGCACCTTGACCGCCACGTCCCTGTCGAGCTTCGTGTCGTGGGGTCACGACACCGGCCCCGGCTACCATGGCGGACTGCAAGAGGGCTCTGCGCTTCATGGCTGTCTCCCGTCGCGCCACGTTCCCCGGTGGCACCTCCGGGCGATTATAGGCACGTTCCGCCATCGCCCAGCGGCGAATCCTGTGGTACCGTTCCCGCGCCGTGATCGACACGTCGGCCGCGTTGGCGGCGCTCGTGGCACGCATCGCCGGGACGGCTCGCCTCGGCGTCGACACCGAGGCCGACAGCCTGCATTGCTATCGCGAGAAGGTCTGCCTGGTCCAGATCGGGCTGCCCGATGGGGATGAGCTCGTCGACCCGCTCGCCGGGCTCGACCTGTCGCCCTTGCTGGCGGCGCTGTCTCACACCGAGATGGTCTTGCACGGCGCCGACTTCGACCTGCGCATGCTGTATCGACTTGGGCTCGAGACACCAGCCAAGGTCTTCGACACCATGATCGCCGCGCGGCTGACCGGCCACGCCAAATACGGCTACTCCGCGCTCGTCGCGGAGCACTTTGGCGTCACGCTGCCCAAGGGGTCGCAGAAAGCCAACTGGGCCCACCGACCCCTGGCGCCACCGCTGATCGAGTACGCGCGCAACGACACGCACTACCTGCTGCGGCTCGCCGCGCTGCTCGAGCAGCGCCTCGAGGGCCTCGGGCGCCTCACGTGGCTGGAGCAATCGTCTCAGCGTGCTGTGGCGGCCGCGCGCATTGTGCGTGCGAGGGATCCGCAGACTGAATGGCGCGTCCGCGGCAGCCACGCACTTGGACCGCGCGCCGGTGCCGTCCTCCGCGCGCTCTGGCACTGGCGCGAGGATGAGGCCCGCACCGTCGACCGCCCGCCGTTCCACATCTCGCTGAACGCCGACCTCGTCGACGCGGCGCGGCGCTTCGACCAGGGTGACCCGGTCTCGTCCCGCGGGATGCGCGGCCCTCGTCGCGCGCGCTTCGAGCGCGCGGCGGCCGACGCACTGAAGCTCGACCAATCCGAATGGCCCCGCCGCGTCCCATCCAACGCGCGGCCACGCCTCACACGTGTCCAGGACGCACGCGTCGCCGCACTCAGGCAGCGACGGGATCGGGCCGCCGCGCGGCTGGCGATCGACGCGGACCTCATCGCTCCGCGTGCGGCGCTCGAACGCGTCGCCACCGAGGGCGAGGCCGGCATGGACACGCTGCTGCCGTGGCAGCGGCAGCTCATCAAGGACGACGCGTGACCACAGGCGAGGCGAGCGCCTCGCGCAGCAACATGGCCACACGTGAGCTCCCGGGTCGGAGCCCTGGGGGTTACTCTGGTTCCGACAGAAGCCGCACGACGCCGGCATCGCCGTCGACCTCGACCATCTGCCCGTCACTCAGGCTGCGGGTCAGGTCGACGATCCCCGCCACGCACGGCTTGCCGTATTCCCGCGCCACCAGCGCGCCGTGCTGGAGCTCGCCGCCCACCTCCAGCAACACTGCCGCCGCATTGATGAACAGCGGCGTCCAGCCAGGATCGGTGGTGTGGGCGACCAGGACGTCGCCCGGCTCGATCTCCTTTGCGAACGGGTCGTGCATCACCCTGACCGGCCCCGTCACCCGACCCGAGGAGACCGCGAGCCCACGCAGCTCGCCCGGCACCTGCGGTCGCTCCGGACGAAGGATGCGCCCGCGCGAGTCGATCACATGCGGGAAATGGCGAACGAGCCTGCGGGCCTTCCGGTAGAACACATTGCGCGTCGCGATGCGCTCGCGCAGATCGAACGCGGGGTCCTGCTCCGCCCGGTCGATATCCTCGAAGCGCAGCTCGAAGATATCCTCCCGCCGATCGAGACGATCCTGTTCCACCCAGCGGTCGGCCAGCGCGAGCAGCCGTGTCCGGATGCGCATGTTCACCGTCGTGATGTGGTGCTTCGGCATCTCCCGCGCCGGTTCGAAGACGATGACGTTGCGATAGGCGCGGTGGAGACGGCGGCGCTTGCGCGCCGGCAACATCTCGGCGAGCCGGCGATACGCGGTCTCCCGCTCCCGCGACTGACGCGCGTGAGTCTCGCCGGGGTCGACGCGGCTTCCGCGCGCCAGCGTCGCCATTTGTCGCAGCGCAATCCGCGGATCGTCCCCGTACTTGGCGTACGCCAGATCCATCTCGAGCGGCCCCCGGCAACCAAAGCGCCCGACGAACTCGTCCCATGCGGCGAGGAACTCGTTGGGTAGCGATCGCGCGGTGAGCGAACGAGCGAGCGCGTCGATATCGTCGAAGGCCGTCGCCGGCAGCAACGTGGAAAGGCGATGCAGGGCAATTCCCATCTCGAACACGAGATCATCCGCTCCGGACTTGATGGCGTCCAACAGCCGCCGCTGTTCGACCGACGTCGAGTCGATGAGACGGTCGAGGACCTGGGTGCCGCGAAAAACGTGCATCATCAGCGCGGGCGCCGTCGCGACCTGGCCGACCCTGCCGACCAGGCCATAGAGCCACATGACGTACTGGCTCATCGGCATCGACTCGTCGGGCGGCAGGTTGACGTCGCGCTCGAATGCTGCGAGCGCGTCACGATACTGCGCCTGGAACGCCTCCCCCCGGAGCATCGCCTTCGCCATCCCCTTCAGGAATCCGCGGGCCCGCCACAGGACGCGCGGCGCCGCGCGCAGCAGCCGTCCCTTGCGCAGGTATGCGGGTGGCCGCTCCGCCCGATACCGATCGAGGTCGACGGTTTCGTAGATGTCGGCAAGGGTCGCGTCAATGAGACGCCGGGGGGCCGCGGCTTTCTTCACGTCGACCAGGTGCAGCACGTGCGAGAGATTCGCGTAGACGCGCGCGCCGCTCACCCCGTAGACGCCCTGCTTCACGTCGCGATCGAGCGTGACGTCTCCGGCCACGTATCTCGCCATCCCCTCCGCCATCAACATGATCAGGTCGTTCGTCAGTGGCGACACGGCCCCGCTCATCGTGAGCCCATCCGCCAGGCTCGGGTCGAGATACAACAGGCGCGGCTCACCCGGCGAGGTCTGTAACTCGGGTGGCAGCGGGACGTAGGTGGTGATCGGGCGCGCCTGCAGCACGTGGAACGTGCCGCCGGCGAACGCCCACTCGACGTCCACCGGGTCGCCGTAGAGCGACTCGATGGCACAGACGGTCTCGACGACATCAGCCAACCGCGCATCGTCGAGACTCAGCTGGTCGGGGCGAACGTTGCCCTTCGTGCCCCGCTGGCACTCGACGGTCGTCGACGTGACCTTGTCGACCACCCACCGGTCGGGCACGAGCTCGCCGGACACGAGCGCCTCGCCCAGGCCCCAGCTCGCGTTCACCACCGCCTCGTCGAAGTCGTTGGTCAGCGGGTTGAGCGAGAACGCGACGCCTGACACGTCACTCGCAACCTGCTGCTGCACCACGACCGCGATACGCGGCACATCGACCGGCAGGTTCCGTTCCTGCTTGTAGATGACCACCCGAGCATCGAGACAGGAGACGAAGCACCGGCGGATGGCGTCCTCGAGTCTGTCGCCGGTGACACCCAGCACGGTGTCGTAGAGGCCGGCGAACGAGGCCTCGGCGAGATCTTCTTCCGGCGACGACGAGCGGACAGCGCACACGTCCTCGCCAACCGCGGCGTCGAGGCTCTCGAGGACACGCTGCTGCCGAGCGTCGAGGACCAACGCCCGCGCCCGCGCTTTCACGGCATCGCACGCCGCGGTCAGCCCTGCCCGCCCCTCGCGTCGCATGGAATCCGCCGCGAGGCTACACACCTCACGCCATTCATCTGATTGCCCCAGGCGGGCGGTCCACGACTCGAAGAACACCGACGTCAGGAGCCACCCATCCGGCACCGGGAAACCAGCCCTGGCCAGCCGCACGAGCGACGCCGCCTTGCCGCCGATCCGATCAAGCGGCAGATCGGCATCGGTGCGGAGCGGCACCATCAACTCGTGCGCGGGAGGCCGTGGCCCCGTGGCTCCGGTCACGCTGGGGTTCGAGGACGTGCGAGCAGCGACACAGGGCTACGCGTCGAGCAGGCGCTCGACGTGCGCCGACAGCTCCGCGTACGGGAGATCACCCGGATTGTAGAGCCGGACGATGCCTTCGGTATCGATGATCACCACGGTCGGGGTGGTGCTGACGCCGAAGTCGAGGAAGTTCTGCTGGCTCACCGGCACGCTCATCCATGACGGGATCGGGAACCGTTCCTGGTAGGCGCCCCGCAGATACGCGAGCTCCTGGTCGGGTGTCGCATCCTCCCCGCGTGACACATACCCCCAGAGCTGCGTCGGTCCAATGATGGCGACCTGGTCGCCGTAGGTGTCGTGGATTTGCTCGAGGACCGGAAGCTGGCGATGACAGTCGGGGCACCAGTGCGCCCAGAAGAAGGCCACCACCACCTTGCCCTTCAGGCTCTCGGCCGACGGCAACGGGTCGCCGAGATGCTCGTCGACGTCGAGCACCGGAAACGGCGCGCCTTCCAGACTGAGCAGCAGCGCGTTCTTCTGTATGCGCATCTCGATCGACGTGCCGCGATACCGTTCGCGCTCATCGCTCAGAAATGTGACGGCGGCGGCCCGATCGCCACGTGCATCCTTTGCATGTCCCAGCACTTCGATGCCGGCGCCCAGGGCGAGGGGCAGCTCGCTGTCGGCGTCGAGGTCCCGCTCGGCGAGCAAGGCGACGCTGCCGCCGCGCGCTTCACCGGCATACCGCTCGGCCACATCCCAGCGCTCGGCGAAGCTCGCGCCACGACCGAGCCACGATGCGGCGAGCAGCCACCCGGGCGATGCGGTGTCGTGGTGTGGGCGCTGCGACTCGATGAGCGCCTCGGCCGCGTCGACGTCCTCAGCCCACGCCATGTCGCGCATCCGGCCGACGAGCTCGACCAGCTCGACTTGGCCATCGGTTGTCGCCGCCACGCCAGTCGTCGGCGGTGCCGCGATCTCGTCGGCTTCCTGGACTGGCGCCGACCCGCACGCCAGGCTGGACGCCACCACCAGCACGAACACGAACCCCGCCAGCTTCTTCAGTGTCATGTCGGACGCCTCCCGCGCTGAAATCACAGACGACCCGCCTACTCCCCGCGTTTCACTAGCACCGCCGACGACTGGGCGAGCGTCCCGGGGAGCGGGAAGTCATCACCAAGCACACCCGACAGGCCAGGCGGCAACTCGCGCATGACCGTCGCAACGACCCGGAAGTCTTCGTCCCCCGGGGGCACTCCCACGCCGCCGCTGACGACGACCTGGCGAACCTCCCAGCGTCCATCGGCCCCAACGGTGGCTGCACCCTGGAAGAACCATCGCTCGGCCGGCGGTGAATAGACGAAGAGCGCGATCGTGTTCGCGCCCAGGCCGACGGAGGTTCCGGCAACGTCCAGGCTGCGCGGCACGACGTCGCCGCTCTCGGGCGTCGAGATCGCGACCTGGACAGTCGGCGTCTGGGCGAGGCCAGCGCCCGCGATCAGCAGCAACGGCACGACGAGACGCAGCGCCGCTCTTCGCATCCACACTCTCCGGCGGGCCCTCACACGCCGAACTGTGTCAGGTGGTGATCCATGTGGCGATACCCCCATCGTCCCCACTCGCCGGGCGTGAGGTCGCCAAAGATCGGGTGGGTCTCCATCTCGCGACCCGCCGAATCGACGAACCGGGCAATCAGCGCTTTGAGGTCGTCCACGTCGGCCCGGAATTCAGACGGCGCCGTCCCGCCCACTTCTTGATCCATCTCGGGTGCGGTGGGGACGCCCTTCGGCCACGGGACGGGGGTCGTGAGCGCCAAGAACCGGATCACCGTCTTGGTGAAGAGGCTGCCGTGCATGTCTGTCGGCCGCTCGCCATAGACGAACCGGAACGAGTCGGCCAGGTGGCATACGGCCTGGGGCGCGGACATGCGCCCCCACCGGGCGTTGGTCTCCGGCCGCAGCGTGCCTAGGCGACGCTCGACGACCTGCCGCACGTCGGGCTGGAACAGAGAAGTCAACATACTGATTATAGGCGGGCGCCAGTGACAGCACCTGAGATTCGGCTGCGTCCACACCACCCGTTCGAGCGTCTGTTGGTCGATACGGTTGTGGCGCCGAATCCGAACGCGGTGAGCTGGATCAACCCACGCCTGGGTTCGGGCGAGGTGCGCAAGGTCATCACGGGAATCCCCGGCAAGACCGGCGTCGTGTACACCCTCGACCGCGAGACCGGTGAGTTCCTCTGGGCGACGCCAACGATCACGCAGAACGTGATCAGCGACATCGATGGCGCGACCGGGGCCGTCACGGAGAGCTCCGAGCTGGTCTTCAGCAGCACCGGTCAGGAGGTGCTGACCTGTCCACACGCCACCGGCGGCAAGGACTGGGAGGCTGGCGCCTACAGTCCGCTGACCAACATGATGTACATGCCGCTGCGCAACGTCTGCGCGCGGATGCTGGCGACGACCGACGACGGCGCCAACATCTACGCGATCTCCTGGCGCGGGCAGATCGCCCCGGGGACCGATCAAGTGGGCACCGTGCAGGCGATCTCCGCAGAGACAGGTGAGATCACGTGGTCCTACCAGCAGCGCGCCGCCATCATGTCGCTCGTCGCCACCGGTGGCGGCCTCGTGTTCGGGGGCGATGTGAACGGCCGCTTCCGGGCGTTCGACGACACGACGGGAGCGGTCCTCTGGGAGATCAACCTCGGCTCGTCGGTCAGCGGCTTCCCTATCACCTATGCCGTCGACGGACGGCAATTCGTGGCCGTGAGCACGGGCACGCAGCGCTTTCTCGACCTGACGCCGGAGCTGCGCCCGAGCGCGGGGAACAACCTCTTCGTCTTTGCCCTGCCGGACCGGAATTGAGCCGCGCCTCCAGCGTCCGTGAAGCAGGCCGTCGACCCGGAGAACGAGTGCCGCACCGCGCTGGGGGGTGCGTCCCGCCGCCGGCTACCCGCGACCGGTCGGGTTCTCCGGTGTGCCGCACTCATCGCCGAGGTATCCGTTGCCGCCGCAATACCGGGCGTCCTGCAGCTGGATCAGGATGCCGTCCGGGTCCGTGAAGTAGAGCTCGGGCGTGCCGCCCGGCGCGCCCCCGCGGTCCGGCATCCGCATCGTGACGTAGGACCTCCGCGGAGCGACCGGGCCGGGTGTGTCGCCGCGTGGCGTGACGCCGTAGCCATCGAGCACGTCGAGGATGCGGTCGACATCGAAGTCGTCGACACTGAAACAGGCGTGATGGATGAAAGCGCCTTGCGCACCACCGCCGCCACCGGTCACCGCGAGGAACGCGCGGCCCGATCCCACTCGGAGCACCGGCAAGGCGCCCTGATAGGTGTCGACCGGCATACCGAACAGCCGCTGATAGAGCGCGATGGTCCGCTGCTGGTCGGTGACGAAGATCGTGAAGTGGTTGTAGTCGCGTAGCGCCAGAAGTCCGCCGCTCGGTGCCGGCTCCGGCGTCGAGAGGCACGTCTCGCCGAGAAGACCTTCGCCGCCGCAGTAGGCGGTGTCCTGGAGCTGGAGGACGATGCCGTCGTAGTCCTCGACACACAGCTCCGGCGTCCCCTCGGGCGCGCCGCCGAACTCGTCATCACGCATCCGGATGCGCAGGTTCAGCTGACCGGCGTCGAGCTCGCGCCCGACGGTGCGCTGGAGCACGGTCGTGATGTCGTCAGCGCTGAAGCCTGGCGTCGAGAGGCAGAGGTGGTTGATGCTCGGGGCACTGCTGGCGCCGCCGCCGATGGCCATGAACTGCGGCCCCGCGCCGACCCGGAGGATGACGGTGTTCGCCTGCCGCGCCGCGACCGGCATCCCGAACAGCCCCTGATACCACTCCAGCGACTGCGCGGGATCCGACACGCTGAGCGTCATGTGATTGATGGAGCTGACCGGGATAGGCGGTCCCGTCTGTGCGAACGACCGTGGCGCCGCGGCCAGCGCCGCGAGCGACCCCAGGAACGTGCGCCGCGTCACCCACTGCCGCGCGCTCGCCGTCTGCCGATCGATATCTCGTCGCATCGCTCACAGTCTCCCGTGTCAGCGTGAGTGGTCCGTGCCCCGCCCCGCTGTATGTTATCCCTTCGCGCCGAAACCGCCGGCGTGCGTGGTAGCGTAGGCCGATGGCAGATGCGGTCCGAGCCGAGCGCTCCCGCTTCGAATCGGGTTCGATCGCCAACATCGAGCGACCACACCGGCGGCTGCTCGGCTACTATGTGATGGCGTCGCTCGTGTTCGGCCCACTGTTTCCGATCGTCTTCGTCCCGCGCTATTTTCGGTATCGCACGCTCCGCTACGAGTTCGGCGACGAGGGCATCGCGATGCGCTGGGGCATGCTGTTCCGCCGCGAGGTGCACCTGACCTATCCCCGGATTCAGGACATCCATCTGCGGAGCAACATCGTCGAGCGATGGCTCGGTCTGGGGCGCCTCCTGATCCAGACCGCCAGCGGGAGCTCCAAGGCGGAAATGACGATCGAGGGCGTGCTCGAGTTCGAGGCGCTGCGCGACTTCATCTACGAACGGATGCGCGGCGCGCGCGAATCGCCCGCGGCGGACGCGGCCGTGTCCGCCGCGACCGCAGACGCGCCCAGCCTGACGGCGGCACTGCAGAGTGTCGCCGAGGAGCTGCGCGGCATTCGCGCGCTGCTGGAACGCGGCGCCGGGAGGTGATCGATGGGCTCGCTGCGACGCGCGGCGGCGCGATGGCTCAAGCTGCCGCCTGAGCCACGCCCACCCGCCGGCTCGGAGGCATCGGTGCGCGTGTTTCGCGCCGCGCCCAACTACTACCGCTACGCGTTGGCGCGCTGGGGGCTCCGTCAGGTCGGCGTCGTCGTCGGCGTGCTGTTCGTGTTTGGTTCCTTTTTCCCGTTCCAGGATCTGCTCGAGTTCGAGGTGCCCGCGGTCGCCGTCGACCGGATCGTCGCGCGCGTGCCCCCGGCGAGCTGGGCCGACCGGATGGAGCTTTTCGAGGTCCGACCGCTGGCCGACGATCCGGAACTGGTGGTGTTGTCGGTCGGCCCCACGGTCTTCTGGTTCGAGATGCTCGGCCTCGCATTGATCGCACTGCAAGCGCCCCTCACCTACACCTTGGTGCGTCTGGACTACGAGATGCGGTGGTACATCGTGACCGACCGGAGTCTGCGCATCCGCGAAGGGATCACCTCGGTGCGTGAATCGACCATGACCTTCGCCAACATCCAGAACCTGGCGATCGAGCAAGGACCGGTCCAGCGCCTACTGGGCATCTCCGACCTCAAGGTCAGGACCGCCGGGGGCGGGTCAAAAGGAGAAGAATTTGCCGACGAGGCCGAAAAGGCCAAGGCGATGCACATCGGCTACTTCCGTGGCGTGGACAACGGTCCCGAGCTGCGGGACGCCATCCTGGCCCAGCTGCAAAGACTTAAGGATGGCGGGCTGGCCGACGTGGTCCGCCGCGCGCCATCTGATGACGCCGTCCGCGCGGTCGACGCGGCGCGCGCCGTGCTGGACGAGGCCCGGGCGATACGTATCGCGCTCGAGCCGGGGCACTAGTGGACCAGGAGCCGTGCACCCTGGGCTCACCGCGCCGTGTAGCTGCGGCTGAACCCGTTGCGGCCGTTCGTCATGGTGAACGTGCCGTCCCGACTGACTGACGCCCGGATCCAGTGCCCGGCGCACGTCGCCGATTCCTCGAAGTTCGCGATCATGTCCTCCGCGGTGTTGTGGTCCGGATCCGGGTCGAGCAGCGACCGATGCCCCTGCCAGATCCCTTCAATGCCCGGGCTCGCGGCGATCCGCTCATAATGCGCGGTCGAGACCTCGTCGAAACCCGGTGACGTCCCGCCGAGCCCCTTCCGTGGACCGTTGTTGACGAGCACGATTTGAGGCTGGATCGCATAGAGATGCGTCGGCGAGCCGGCATCGTCGAACGCGCCGTGGCGGCTGGTCTGGTAGATCGTGACCTCGCCCACCAGGTTCGCAGGGCACGACAACTCGACCTCCTTCGCCCAGTTGAAGTCGCCGAGATCGAGAAACGTAAATCGGCCGTACGTGGAGAGGATCCCGACGCTGCGCTGATTCTCCGGACTGGCCTGCGGCTTCTGCTCGGCCGTCGCGCAGAGCGCGTTGTTTCCACCGCCGTCATTGACGGGTGCCGTGATGAGACGCCCATCCGACGCCACCACGTCGATCTCGACTGCCCCGAACGGAATCGTCTCGCCGGCCTCGACGACGGTCCGCTTGTCTCCGCACACCCGCAGATAGGCATCGAGCCACCGCTGATTGCTCTCCTCGGTGTTGGCCCCATGGTCGTAGCACTGCCCGATCGGGATCAGCTCGGCCAGCGCCTCCAGTCCGCCCACGTGATCCAGGTGGTAGTGCGTGATGATCAGCTTGTCGAGCCGGGTCAGGCCGGCCTCTTGCATCGCCGCGACGATCCGCTTCGCATCCCGGTCGTCCTGCCCCGGGAACCCGGTATCGACGAGCAGCGATTCACCGTCGGGCGACACGAGCAGCGTTGCCGCGCCGCCCTCCACGTCCACCCAGTAGATATCGAATGGCCGTGTCTGCGCGGCGGCCGTCTGGGCCACGATGCACAACAGACCCAAGAGCGAGAGTCGGCGCACTGCTGTCCACATGCTCGGCACCTCGTGGATCCGCTCTACTCCGGCAAGGCAAAGACGAAGAGCCCGTTGCCACCGTTCGGGCGGCGCTTCTCGGGCGTGAGCTGCAGTGGGATTGTCGTCCAGCTTCCACCACCCGTCCCGGTCGGTAGCGCCACGTACTGCGTGCCGTCGACCGCATAGGTGATCGGAAACCCCTGCACCGAGGTCGGGAGGCGTGTCTCCCAGAGCTGCTCGCCGGTCGCGGTGTCGTAGGCATACGCCTGCCGGTCGAACGTCCCCACG
This sequence comes from Vicinamibacterales bacterium, assembly GCA_965197395.1. GTDB lineage: Bacteria > Acidobacteriota > Vicinamibacteria > Vicinamibacterales > UBA8438 > CAZYFH01. The sequence continues at coordinate 180,543 of CBDANB010000002.1, forward strand.
AACACGAGACCGCCTGCGGTACTCAATGCCGCCGAGATATACGGCGTGCGCTTGCGATGCGACCAGAGGATCTCGCCGCTCACATGCATCGCGACGAGCTCGCCGAGGTTGCCGTCGCTGTCCGGGTGGAGGAAGTTCTCCCGGAACACCATCCCGTTGCCGCCGCCGCCCTCGCGCCACTCCACATCGCTGTAGATGGAGCGCTGGCAGTTGAGCGTGAGCGGGATGTAGAACGCCTCGGTCGCCGGGTCGTATGACATCGCGCGCCAGCTCTTGAAGCCGGAGTGACTCGGACAGAACTCGAGCTCGACGTCGAGCTGGGGCGTCATGCCGGGACGGAACGACATCCGCCCGTTGGTCGGATCGATATCGACGATGTTCTGGTAGCCGAGGTCGGTGGCCTTGATGAACTGCCCGGTCGCGCGGTCGAGCTGCCACAGGATGCCGAGCTTGCCCATCGTGAACACCGATGGTCGGCCGTCCACATCGACGAGCACGCGCTCGAAGACCTCGTCCATGTCATGCGATTCACCGGGCAGATGCTGGTAGTACCAGCGCATCTCGCCGGTGTCGGGGTCGAGCGCGAGCGTCGAGCTGGTATAGAGCGCATCGCCGTCCGTGCGCCGGCTCACCTGCGCCCACGGCTTCGCCTGGGCGACGCCCCAGAAGGTGAGACCGAGCTGGTCGTCGTAGGTGCCGGTGATCCACGAGTCCCCGCCGCCGCGGAACAGCATCGGCAGGTCGCCCCACGTGTCGCCGCCCGGCTCGCCGGGCCGCGCCACGGTCGAAGTGCGCCAGAGCTCGCGCCCGGTCTCCGCGTCGTGGGCCGTGATGAAGCAGCCGTCGTCCCAGAACCGCATGCAGCCGGCCATCCCGGAGATCACCTTACCCCGAGCGACGAGTGATCCCCCGGTGTAGGAATACCCCTTGTCCGCGTCGGCCACCTCCGACTCCCACACGACATCGCCCGTGCGCGCATCGAGCGCGACGATGTTGGCGTCGGCGGTATTGAGGATGATCTTGTCCTCGTAGATCGAGATGTTGCGATTGGGACGGCCGCGGCCGCGGGCGGTCGCGAACTCGCGCCGGTGTTCCCATAGGAGATCGCCCGTGGCCGCATCGAGCGCCTGCACGACGTTGCCTGGGCTGGCGAGGAACATCACGCCGTCGTGTACGAGTGGCGTGGTCTGCTGCGAGCCGGGTTCCATCGCCCACGACCAGACCATACGCAACTGTCCGACGTTGTCCCGCGTGATCTGGTCGAGCGGGCTGTGCCCCCATCCGTCGCGCGTGCGGCGCCAGTTGAGCCAGCTCTCGGGCGGTGGGTCGGCCAGCACGGCGTCCGTCACCGGTCGCACCGCCGGGGTCTGCGCGACCACCGGCGCCGCGCAGGCGACCACCACGAGCGCGCTGAACACGGTCAGACCTCGCATCTCGAACCCTCCCTCTGTGGCGGCACCTTACCACGGCAGCCGCCAGGGGGACGGCCGCGCCCGGAGCAGCTTCTACCAGGGCCGATCACGGATTACACTCTGTCGAGTACGGACGCCGCCGACGCGCGGCGGTCGAAAACGAAGACAGCACGGCAACGCAGAGAGAAGGCGCCATGAACATCAAGATGAAGCTCACGATCACGACCGCACTGACGAGCGCCCTTCTGGGCCTGACGGCGCTGCCCGCCACCGCGCAGCAGGGTCAACCGTTCCGTGCCGACGAATTCGACTATGGCTCACGCTTCCGTTTGCCTGACGGACAGCAGCCGGAGATCTGGAATCCGGCGAAGCGCAAGCTGCTGGAGGGGGGTCCGATGATCGGCGGGACGGTCCGTGCCACGGACCCGCGCACCTACTGCGCGATGGCGGCCGCCGGCTACGACTTCGTCTGGGTCGAGATGCAGCACGAAGCCATCTCCTGGGAGCAGGTGGCGCGGTTCTGGCGCACCTGTCCCGGCCCAGCCGCACCCGGAGCTCGAGTGGCGTACGCCGACGAGCGGGAGATCCAGCACGCGACCGACATGGGCGCGGCCGTCATCGTCGTGCCGACGGTCGACACCGTCGAGGAGGCACAAGAGGCGGTCAACTGGACGTACTTCCCACCCGTGGGCCGTCGCAGCGCGGGCGGAGGTCAGGGGTCGGGTGAAATCTGGAACAACGTCCCCGGCGGTTACCGCCAGACCTGGAACGACAACGTGGTGCTCATCCTGATGATCGAAACGCTCGAGGGCGTCGAGAACGCGCGTGAGATCGCCAAGATTCCTGGGGTCACGGGGCTGTTTGCCGCCAGCGGTGACCTCGGCAACTTCTCCGGCTTCGGCGAGGGCGATGCCGAGTACGAGTCGCTGATCACCGAGGTGGCGACCGCCGCCAAGGAAGCGGGGATCTACGCCTGCGCACCGCTACGCTGGGCCAACCGGCCCGACTTCACCTGTTTTCAGGCGGGCACCGAGGGGGCCAACATCCGTCGCGGCGCGGCGGCCGAGATCCAGCAGGCTCAGGAGCGATTCAACAGCACCGGCGGCGGTGGCGCCGGCACCGCACAGACGAGCTCAGCCGCGGGATCCATCCTCGCGAACCTGACGGCCGAGTGCGGCTCCATAACCTACGAAGCCGACTGCTATGCCGCCGTGGAAAGCGCGGCCTCGGCCGCCGGGTCGATGTCGGCCACAGACAAGGCGCAGGTCGGCCGCAAGGTCCGTGAGCTCATCGCGGCCAACCCGGGGCAGGCAGCGCGGATCCGGGAGATCGCGGCCGGTGGCGGGTTGGACGTCCGGTAAACGCGCCGTCGCACACGTAGCGCAGGCCTTTACGCCTGCCGGCTGTCGCCAACGTAGCGCAGGCCTTCAGGCCTGCCGGCCAGGCTGAAGCCTGGCCCTACGAATGGCCATACCCGTGACCTGGGGTCAGTGACCAGGCAGGTAACGGTCGAACCACTCCACCATGGCGTGGACGAAGTCCGGGGGGTTAGTGGCTCCAGGGAACGTCGGGCCGTGGCCGCCGCCGGGGATGCGCAGCAGGTCGGCCGGCACACCCGCGCGATCCAGGGCGTCGCGCATCACCTCGGAGTTGTCGTAGCTCACCACCTCGTCCGCATCGCGGTTCCGGCTCGACGAGGACAGCGTCAAGTCAGTGGGCGCGGCGCGCGCGACGACGACCTGCACCTTCGCGCTCGTCCGATTCACCGGACTCGGGTCCTTCGTGTCGCCCTTTCCGTCGAGCATCCCCAGGAGGCTGACGAGGTGCCCGCCGGACGAGCCCCCCATCGCGCCGATACTGTCCGGGTCGATGTTGAATCGATCCGCGTGATGCCGTACGAATCGCACGGCGCGCTGCTGACGCCTGGTCGTGCGCCGCTTCGAGGGCTTGGGCGATCTGTTTCGCGATGGGAAGCGCGTCGTCGATCGGGATCGGGCCGTCCGCGATGCGATCCGCCAGCGTGGGCCCTTCGACGAGCTCGAGGACCCGCGCTCTGATCGTGCCGCCCTCGCCCTCGGCTTCGGCTTCGGCTTCTTCAGACCCGTAGATGTGCCCGATGTTGGGGTGGTTCAGGGAGGCGAGGAGCTTGGCTTCGCGCTCGAAGCGGGCGAGGCGATCGGCATCGGTCGTGAACGCGTCTGGCAGGACCTTGAGCGCCACGTCGCGGTCGAGCTTCGTGTCGCGGGCGCGGTAGACCTCGCCCATACCGCCGTGGCCGATCTTGCCGGTAACGGAGTACGGACCGAGGCGGTCACCGACGGTCAGAGCCATGGTCGAGTATCGCTGCGGCTTCCCCGGTGAGCTCGACGATGTGTAGCCCGGTGTTCGCGCGATCGACCAGGTAGATCAGGCCGCGGTCGTCGACCTCGACGTTGTTCGTCTGGATCGCGACCTTGCAGCTTTCGGCGCCGTCGATCGTGACGCAGCGCTCCGCGGTGTTCGCCGTGGTCGCCGGGATGTAATACGCGACCTCCGCGGGAGCGAACGGATTCCTGACGTCGACCACGCGCATCCCGGCGTTGAACCACGAGAACACCTGGAGGCGCTTGTGAAAGGGCGGGCCCATGAACCACTGCGTGCCGTGTGGTCCGAAACGCCCGCCCCGTTCGCAGAAGCCGCCGTCGGCCTCCGGCACCTGGAACGTCGAGACCGGCCACGGATGGGCCTCGTCCGTGATGTCGACGAAGAACACGGCGTGGCGCGGCTCCTGGCACTGATTCGCCACCGACTCCGAGACCAGCACGATGAAGTCACGGATTCGCTGGTTGCGATTCGGCGCGTAGTCGGCGATCTCGACGTCCATCAGCGGAAACGCCGTGTGGCCACCCCAAAACGCCGGAAGGTCGAGGCGCCCGACTTCCGGATATCGCAACCCCCCCGGGCTCGGCGCGAGCGGCGCGGCCGCACGCGGATCGCCCCGCAGAAATCGCTCACGGTCGACGAGCTGCAGGACGCCGTCGCGCGACGTGCCGTAACTGAGGTACAGCCGGTTCTCCAGGCGCACGACCTCGTGGACGCCTGAGCCGCCCGGGACCGGCCCACCGGCGTCCGGCTGCACGCCGTCGAGGCTGAAGTCACGGATGCGGCGCGGCGCCGCGGGCGTCGCCAGGTCGAACGCCTGGACCACGCGCGGCGCACGCCAGCCGTCCACAGTGCCGACCAGGTAGGCCAACCCGGTGTCGCATTCCCACCAGTCCTTGTGGGTGTGCTGCTGGCCGTCAGGCGTCCGGCCCATGCGTGCGACAGTGGTGACGAGCGACGGGTTCGCGGGGTCGGACACATCCCACACTTCGTGGCTCTGATTCCCGTTGGTCCGGAGGAGATAGGTCTCATCGGCGCCGGCGCCCGGAAGGTCCACGCCTGAGCAGACCTGCACCATCTGCGCGCCTTCGGCTCCCCCTGTGGCGGGTATGTGATGCAGATACACGGGGCGCTCGGGATCGGCCAGTCGTCGGGCGCAGGGTCCTGCAACGTCGCATCGGTGACCGGCACGAAGGCTGACTGCGCGGCCGCGGAGCGCGGCCCGGCATACCAGAGCCCGCCGATGACCGCCAGCGAGAAGAGTGCACGTCGCGCGAGACGCGATGTTGTCATTGGTCGGTCCCCCGTCAGCGTTCCGTCACCCACTGGATGTTCTTGTTGCGCGCACCCGCGAGGATGCCGCCGAGGCCGATGTTGCCCTCGTGGCACGCGTACTCGAACAGCGGCCCATCGGTGCGTCGCAACGGCATCGCCGCCGTCCAGGGTCGCGTGTAGCTGTTCGCATCCTCGACGGTGAACTCGTACATCACCGTATCCGGGTCGACCCGGCGGAACCGCTCCACGAGGTGCGTATCCTTGCTCGAACCGCCGAGGCTCGTCTCGCGGAGGAAGTGCATCGTCTCGACCACGAGCGTGTCACCCTCCCACCGGCCACGGGAGTCGCCCGCGTATTGCTGGAGCGTCCCATGTGAACGCCCGTCGAGTGGAATGATCCGCGCGTTGTGGACCATCTCGTTGAGCACCACGACGTGGTCCGGCGTCTGCACGATGTGCACGTTGTTGTTGTAGGCGCTCGAGACCATGGGCGGGCCCGCGTTGAACCCCATCAGGCAGCGGTCCGACAGGCTCCGGTCCGTATACGAATCGGCGAAGCCGTTCTGAATGTTCAAGCCGCGGATGCCCGCCGCCGCCAGATACTCCTCCCGATACGGGACGCGACCGTCCGGGGGATCGACGATGAGCGACGTGCGTTTGTCACGTGTCAACTCAATACCGCGCTCATACCAGAACTCGTTGTAGCCGCCGACGCCGCCTTCCGCGAGCGACTGATAGCGGACGCCCGGCGCATGCACGAGCAGGTTCTGCGTGTCGCGGTTCAGCTCGTTGCGTCGCTCCGACTCGAACGCGGCCGCCTCTTCCGCCGTCAGCGTCTCACGCCCGGCGAGCGAGGCCACCGCGCCCTGGTCGATGACCGGTCGCTGCAACGGTGTGAGCGTGCGGAACGTAAACACGCCTTGAATGTCGGGGTCCCCATGCGGTGTCCGGAGCACCGCCGTGTCGGATTGCGCCGCAACCGGCGCGACCACGAACCCGAGACCGGCGCACACGATGAATGTCGTCACACACACTCGAGTCATCTGGCTCTCCCTCACTCGCTCACCCTCACGCGTCGACCGTCGCATAATCCTACAACCGACAGCGCTCCGGCACGCCGCCGCCCTTGCGCACGGCCGCTATCGTGCCGCAGTCCGCCGTTTGGTGGCCGAGAGCTGTCGTTTCCGGAGCCGTAACGTCGCAGGCGTGACCTCGACGAGCTCATCATCGCTGATGAACTCGATCGCCTGCTCCAGATTGAGCGTGCGCGGCGGAATCAGGCGGATGCCCTCCTCGGCGGTCGACGACCGCATGTTGTTGAGCTTCTTCTCCTTGGTGATGTTGACGTCCATGTCGTCCGGCCGCGCGTTCTCGCCGACGATCATTCCCTCATAGACGACCGTGGTCGGCTCGATGAACAGCTCCCCACGCTCCTGCAAGTTGAACATCGCGTACGCGGTGACGTTGCCCGCCCGATCGGCCACCAGCACGCCGGTCGGACGTCCGGCGATCGGGCCGTGCCACGGTTCCCAGCCCGCGAACAGATGATTCATGATGGCGGTCCCGCGGGTATCCGTCAGGAGCTGTGAGCGGAAGCCGATCAGGCCACGGGTGGGGATGCGGAACTCCAGACGAATCCGACCGCTCCCATGGTTGATCAACTTCGTCATCGTCGCCCGCCGGGTGCCGAGCGCGGCAATCACGACCCCTTGGAACTCCTCCGCGACGTCGATGACGAGCTCCTCGATCGGCTCCTCGGTGCGGCCATTGGCCGATCGGGTGACGATCTCCGGGCGGGAGACCTGCAGCTCGTAGCCTTCCCGGCGCATCATCTCGATCAGGATCGACAGTTGGAGCTCGCCGCGTCCGACGACCTTCAGCTGGTCCGGCGACTCGGTGTCCTCGACGCGAATGGAGACGTTCCCGACCAGCTCACGTGTCAGACGATCGCGCAGGTTGCGTGAGGTGACATATCGCCCATCACGACCGGCCAGCGGTGAGGTGTTGACCCCGAAGACCATCGAGACCGTCGGCTCGTCGATGTGGATCGGGGAAATGGGGTGCTGGTCGTCCGGGTCGGTGATCGTCTCGCCGATGGTGATGTCGCTGAGACCGGCAAGGCAGACGATGTCGCCGGCCGCCGCTGCCTCGATTTCCACGCGCTGTAATCCATCGAATGCGAAGAGCTTCGTGACGCGCGTGCGCTGCACCTCCCCATCGAGCTTGGAGAGCGCCACGTGATCCCCGATCTTCACGCTGCCGTTGAAGATCCGGCCGATGGCGATCCGGCCCAGGTAATCGCTCGAATCGAGGTTTGCGACCAGGAGCTGCAACGGGGCCGCCGGATCGCCTCCGGGGGCGGGCACGCGCTCCAGGATGGCCTCGAAGAGCGGCCGGAGGTTGTCGCCCTGGACCTCGACGTCGGCGCTCGCGGTGCCCGCCTTCGCGTTGGTGTACAGGACAGGGAACTCGATCTGCGCCTCGGTTGCGTCGAGATCGATGAACAAATCGTAGACCTCGCTCAGCACCTGCACCGGCCTCGCATCCTTGCGGTCGATCTTGTTCACGACGACGATGGCCGGGAGCGCACGCGCGAGGGCCTTCCGGAGCACGAACCGCGTCTGCGGCAACGGCCCTTCGGACGCATCGACCAGCAGCAGGACCCCGTCCACCATCGACAGCGTCCGCTCGACCTCCCCGCCGAAGTCGGCGTGGCCGGGCGTGTCGACGATGTTGATCGTCGCGTCGCCGTAGCGCACGGCCGTGTTCTTGGCCATGATCGTGATGCCGCGCTCCCGCTCGAGATCGATGTTGTCGAGCGCGCGTTCAGCGACCCGCTCGTTCGCACGAAACACGCCGCTTTGATGAAGGAGGGCATCGACGAGCGTCGTCTTGCCATGATCCACGTGGGCGATGATGGCGACGTTGCGCCGGGGAGGGGACGTCATCGTCCTGGCGCCGGGGCGGACTCCAGGTTGATGACCGGTGCAACGGCGGTCAGCATCCCGCTGAGATTGTCGTTGATGGTCGAGGCACTCAGTACAAGGACGTAGCGCATCAGCGGGTTCGTCGCCTCGTTCGTCTCCAACCAACTCACGCGCGTTTGTGTGTCCCCAAGACCCTCGAAGGTCATCGTTCGTCGCGTCAGCATGAACCCCCAGTCGATGTCGTACACCACGCGCCGATTCGGAACACTCTCCACGATGGCACCCTCACCGCGCGCCATGGAGCTGAGGGCTGACGAGACGACGCCGCGCCCTTCGCTCGAGTGGCAAAAACAGCTGCGGCTCCCGACCCCTGCGTCCGGGCCCCCGAGGGCGGTCAGGGTCATCGGTAGAATGCCAGCGCGCTCCGCGGCGAACGTCCAGAGGCGCTTCTGGCCGGCGCGAGTGTTGAAGAGCGTAAAGACCTCTGCGCTCGACGCCGGCACCGTCGCCGAGATGCGCATCGCCTCGACCTGACTCGGCAGCCAGTAGCCGCCGAGGGTCAGGAGCAACACGAGGCCGACACCGGCGCCGAGGAGGCGGAACGCGATCCGGGCGCCAGGCGGTCGCCGCCTCGACCCTCGCGACCGGTCGTCACCAGGGGCCGGCGCGGCCCGCGTCAGTCCCGGAGTCACGATCACGACGGCAGGGCAAACGCGACGTAGGCAGACCCGGACGGCGGCCCCATCCTGCCGCCACTAGCGGCGATCACCACGTACTGCGTGCCGTCGACAGCGTAGGTCGCTGGCGTGGAGAACGCGGCCGCCGGGAGCTCGACTTGCCAGAGCTGCTCGCCGTTCCGCACGTCGTACGCGCGGAACTTCCGGTCCGGGGTCGCGCCGATGAAGATCAAGCCGGCGGCGGTGTAGAAGAGTCGCGCGCGGTCGTCCCGTTCCCACCACATCAACCCGCGCTGGGCCGCACCGGTCAGCTCGGGGTCGTGCCGCCACAGCTCTTCACCCGACGCGGCGTTCAACGCAAATGCAATGAGCTTCGGTGACAGGCCATACAGCACGCCGTCGACGATCAGCGGGCTCGTATACATCGTCGAGTTGCCAGCGCGCAGCTCCCCCGCATCGTAGGTCCACGCCACCTCGAGCTGGGTGACGTTGTCGCACGTGATCTGGTCGAGCGCGGAGTAGTGCCGCCGGCCCGAATCCCCCAGATAGACCGGCCAATCGACGTCCTGCGCCCGGGCCACCGGCACGTACCCCGCGATGACGAGCAGGGCGACCAGGCCGCCGCGGGCGGCGTGCGCCATGTACGCGTGCGTCCTCACTCGCGCTCCCACCGTGTGGTGGTATGTTACGCGAGACGTGCGAGAGAGAGGGCCATGCGAATGAACGGACGCCGATGGTTCGTGCCGACGTGCGTGATCGGGTTGCTCGCCTTCGGCAGCGTGGCGCTCGGCCAATCGCCGACGGCGGCCTTCGACCCGGTGACCGCCGAGCGACTGCTCAGCCCTGAGGACGGCGACTGGATGAGCTACCGGCGCACCTACGATGTGACCGGGTTCAGCCCGCTCGACCAGATCGACCGGACCAACGTCGACGACCTCCGCTTGGTGTGGGCGCACTCGATGGGCGACGGCAGCCGCTGGGTGCCGACGCCGATCGTCGCCGGCGGGTTGATGTACGTCGCTGAATCGGATCGGATCACCGCGTTCGAGGTCACGGCGGGTGACGTCGCCTGGGTGCACCAGCGGAGCTACCCGGACGACATCCAGAAGTCGCAGGCGCTCGGCCGGTCGCGCGGCGTCTCGGTCTACGGCGACTTGATCTACTGGGGGACGGCCGACGCGGCGCTCGTCGCGCTCGACGCGCGCACCGGCGAGCAGCAGTGGGAAGTGAGCACCGGCAACTACACGACCGGCCTCGGGCACGCCCATCCGGCGCTGATTGCCGACGGCAAGGTGATCCTCGGATTCGCGGGCGGCGACCGGGACGCGCGGGGGGCGGTCGTGGCACACGACGCCGAGACCGGCGACCAACTGTGGGTCACCTATACCGTGCCAGCACCTGGCGAACCCGGCTACGAGACCTGGACCGAGCACGAGATCCCGCCGCTCGGGGGGTTGACTTGGGGCACCATCAGCTACGACCCGGAGCTCGGGCTCGTCTACCTCGGCACCGGCCAGCCGACACCGTGGGCGTCGACGCTGCGCGGGCCAGGCGATGCGCTCTACACGAACTCGATCCTCGCTCTCGATATCGACACGGGTGAGTTGCAATGGCACTTCCAGGTCGTGCCGTCGGACAACTGGGATCTCGACTCGACACACGAGAGCATGCTCGTCGACCTCGAGATCGCCGGGACGGTTCGCAAGGCGCTCATCGAGACGAGCAAGATCGGGTGGGGCGTCGTGCTCGACCGGGAGACCGGCCGGTTCCTCAATGCGTTCCGCACCGGCTACGACAACCTCATTACCGGATGGACCGACTCGGGAAGTCCCATCTACAACCCAGCGCTCATCCCGACGGCGGAGGACGTCGACTCGGACAAGGTGTTCGAGGTGTGCCCGCACTACCACGGGGCGAGGAACCTGAACTCGCCGAGCTTTAGTCCCGAGACCGGCCTCTACTACCTCGGGGTCAACAACGCCTGTATGGACGTGACGTTCGTCTCCGAGGAGTACGTGCCCGGCCGTGTCTATCGCGGGATGGCGGCGCGTGTGAAGTCGGTGCCCGGCTACGACTACGTCGGTGAGTTCGTGGCGTTCGACCCGGTGAGCGGTCGGCGCGCCTGGGAGTATCGTTCACCTGGCGGCGTCGCCATGACCGCCTCGGCGTTGGCGACCGGTGGCGGTATCGTCTTCGGTGGCACGGCGGACCGTCGCTTCTTCGCGCTCGACGCGACGTCCGGCGACTTGCTCTGGAAGACGCGCCTGAACGGGGACATCTCGGGGGCGCCGGTGACGTTCGAGGTCGACGGACGCCAATACGTCGCGGTCGGTGCCGGGGGGCGCATCGCGCAGACGACCTCGTTTGCGCAGTTCACGGACACCACGATTCCGCAGGGGAGCGGCGTGATGTGGGTCTTCGCGTTGCCCGAGTGAGTCGGCGAGACGGCCGATGCAACCATGAACCAACCGAGGCGCTACCGGATCGGCGCGGTTCACGCGCTGATGAACGCGATCCCGACGACCCAGGCGGCCTTCGACCGGGGCTGGTCAGCCGCCGACGTCGCCCATCTGCTCGACGGCTCGCTCTATCTCGACCGGGGCCAAGGCACCGTGGACGACGCGGAGCTGGCATCGCGCATCGACCGTCTGATCGCGTATAGCGCCTCGACCGGCGCGGAGGGCATCATCGTGACCGGGTCGTTCTTCGGCGCGTTCGTCACGCAAGCCCGCGAGGGCATGACCATCCCGGTGGCGACCTCCTTCGACGGAATCATCGAGCGCGCGCTGGCGTCTGATCGGCCGCTGCACGTCCTCGCGACCGCGCCCGATTCCGCGACGCTGCTCTCCGCGGAGATCGAACGGGAGGCGCTCGCGCGTTCACTGACCGTCACGGTCACCAGTAGCGCGGTCGCGGGAGCCATGGACGCCCTGCTCGGCGGCGACGGCGAGTCTCACGATCGCCTCGTCGTCGAGGCCGTCCGCGCCGTCGAACCCGGTACCCCGATCCTCTTCGCGCAGTTCTCCATGGAGCGGATCCTGCCTGGGAGCGCCGCCGTCCGCGATGCGCCGGTCGTCGGGCCGGCCAGCGAAGGCGTGGCCCGGTTGCGCCATGTCCTCACCGGACGGTAGTCGCCCTCAACCGTCGATGCACGACCGTCCGATCGGCTTCATCGGGCTCGGCCGCATGGGGTACGGCATGGCCTGCAACCTGCTCCAGGCCGGCGTCCCGCTGCACGTCCACGACGCGCGCCGCGAGCCGATGGACGCGCTTGCCGAGCAGGGCGCCGCGCTCGCGGCCGACGCCGCGGCGCTCGCCGCACGTGCCGCGCTGCTCTTTATCTGCGTGCCGTCGGAGACCGAGTCGGAGGCGGCGCTGTTCGGCGAGCGCGGGGTGAGCGAGAGGCGCACGACGGGCCTCGCCGTCGTCGATACCACGACGATGAATCACGGCGCGGCGGTCCAGCTGGCAGCGCGTGCCGAACGCGCCGGACTCCGCTACTGCGACTGTCCAATCTCCGGGCTTCCGGTCCGTGCCGACAACGGCACGCTGACCATGATGTTCGGCGGCGACCCGACGGTGTTCGCCGACGCGAAGCCGTATCTCGACATCATGGGCGAGTTCGTCGTGCACTGCGGCGAGGTCGGCGCCGGCCAGCTCATGAAGGCGGTGAACAACGTGATCTACGACGTGAACATCGCCGCCGTGTGCGAGATGCTGCCGCTCGCGGTCAAGGCCGGGCTCGACCCGGAGACCGTGGCGACGGTGGTGACCACGGCCAGCGCGCGCAGCTTCGCGAGCGAGTACTTCGTGCCCCGTATCCTCGAGCGCAGGTTCGACGGCGACTTTTCGCTGCAGGGCGCCTACAAGGACATCGTGAACATCGAGGAGGTCGCGGCGCGCTTCGACGCGTCGCTGCCCGTGGTGAACGCGATGGTGGCGACCTACCGGGCGGCGCTCGACATGGGACTCGGCGAGCTGCCAAAGAGCGCGATGATCAAGGTGTACGAAGCCCGCCTGGACCAGGAGGTGCGACGGGGAGACCGCTCGCCCTCGAGATCGACGACCTGAAGACCGCATATACTCCGTATGATCGTGGACACGAAACGGGACCCCCGCGGCAACACCGGAGGTGGCAAATGAATCAACGAGCTCTCGTGGTACTGCTGTGCGTCGTCGTGGTGGGCGCGCTGTTGCCGGCCGTGGCGGCCGGGCAGGGTGCGCGGACCCCGTGGGGTGATCCGGACCTGCAGGGTATCTACACCAACAAGACCATCACGCCGCTCGAGCGACCCGAGGATGTCGGCGCCAAGGAGTTCCTGACCGATGAAGAAGTGGCGGCGCAGGAACGGGCGCGGCTCGATCGCAACGAGGAGCTCCTGCGCGCGGCGCCGCGTCGCACGGTGGCCGGGGGCAACGTCGGCGGCTACAACAACTTCTGGCTGGACGGGGGTACACGGCCGACCAGCCGGACATCGCTGATCTCCGACCCTCCCAACGGCCGGATCCCGGCGTTGACGACGGATGGGGCGCGCCGACGCGCGGCGCATGACGCGGCGTACCCCGTCGCGGGGCCGTTCGACTCGTGGGAGGACCTCGAGCTCAACGACCGCTGCCTCATCTGGTCCGCGGGCCCGCCCATGCTGCCGAGCGCCTACAACAACAACTTCATGATCTTCCAGGTGCCGGGCTACGTGGTCATCTATGTGGAGATGATTCACGACACGCGGATCATCCCGATCGACGGACGGCCACACCTCGCCTCTGACATGCGTCAGTGGCACGGGGACGCGCGTGGCCACTGGGAGGGCGACACGCTCGTCGTCGAAACGACCAACATCAGGCGGACGAAGGCGAACGCCGCCGCGGTCGGCGGCGACCCGGTCCTGCTCCGGGCCGCGAACGGCCGCACCGATGACACCATCACCGTGACGGAGCGCTTTACGCGGGCCGACGCCGGCACCATCGACTACGAGTTCACGATCAACGATCCCACGCAGTGGACCCAGAGCTTCTCGGGCGAGTTCCCCTTCTTCGCGTTTCCGGAGGAAGAGCTGCAGTTGCTCTTCGAGTACGCCTGTCACGAGGGAAACTACAGCATGACCAATATCCTCGGGGGCGAGCGCGAGAGGGAGAAGGCGGCCGCCACCCGCTGACGAGCGGGACGATCTCCCAAGCCGGCCCTGAACGGCAGGCTGTGCCGCGTGTCCTGACCGCGTGTGCGCTGGCGGGTGTGCTCGCCTTCGCGCTGGCGCCCACGCTGCCCAGCGAAGTGTCGGTGCGCGCGGGCAGCGTCTACGTGCCGGTGACCGACTCGCGATTGCGCGAGCCCGAGCCAGGCAACTGGCTAATGTACCGCCGGACCTACAACGGCTGGGGGTACAGCCCGCTCCGCCAGATCACGTCGCTCAACGTCGTTGACCTGGCGCCCTCATGGGTGTTCGCCACCGGGGTGGTCGGCGAGCACCACCAGGCACCTCCGATCGTCAACGAGGGCACCATGTTCGTCACCACGGGCGCCCACGTCATTGCCCTCGATGCGGCGGAGGGCGACCTGCTGTGGCGTTATGCGCGCGAGCTACCAGGTGATCTCGAAAAGCCGCACCCGACCAATAGGGGCGTCGGACTCTACGGCGACCGGGTCTACGTCGGCACCCTCGACGCGCACGTCGTCGCGCTGGACGCAGTGTCGGGCCGGGTGGTCTGGGACCGCGCCGTGGCGGACTACAGGCTCGGCTACTACATCACCATGGCGCCGCTGATTGCGGACGGCAAGGTCCTCGTCGGGACGTCCGGTGGGGAGCAAGGGATTCGTGGATTCGTCGTCGCGCTCGATGCAGGAACCGGCGACGAGGTCTGGAAGCGGCACACGATTCCCGCGCCCGGTGAACCGGGCAGCGACACGTGGCCCGGAGACTCCTGGCGGACCGGCGGCGGGCCGGTGTGGCTGACCGGCACCTACGACCCGGCGCTCGGCCTCACGTACTGGGGGACGGGCAACCCGGGCCCCTGGATGGGCGACACGCGCCCGGGCGACAACCTCTACACCAACGCGACGATCGCGTTGGACGCGGCGACGGGCGAGTTGCGAGGCCATCACCAGTATCACTGGAACGGGTCCTGGGATTGGGATGAAGCCAACGCGCCGCTGATCGTGGACATCGAACGCGGCGGTCGGACGATGCCCGCGCTCGTGCATCCAGGCCGGAACGGCTACCTCTGGCTCCTGGAGCGGCACGCCGACCGCATTGGGTTTGTCGAGGGACGACCTTACGTGAATCAGAACGTGTTCACGGGTCTCGACCCCCAGACCGGGCGTCCGACCTACGACCCCGCGCATGTGCCGGGCACCGGCAAGCGCGTCGAGTTTTGTCCGTCGCTCGCAGGCGCCAAGAACTGGCCGCCGGAGGCGTACAGCGCGCAGACCGGTTACCTCTACTTCTCGGCGAACGCGAACACCTGCTCGGTCATGGAAGGGCGCGATGTCGAATACGCGCCGGGCGAGACCTATACCGGCGCGGACTTCGAGTCGTTCATCCGGGACGGGGCCGACCACGTCGGCGAGCTGCAAGCGTGGGACCTCGACACCGGAGAGCGGGCGTGGACCCACGAGTTCGCGTTCGGGACCGATGGCGCGGTGCTCGCGACGGGAGGCGGCCTCGTCTTTCTCGGCGGCGGCGATATCCAGGCGTTCAATGCGCTGACCGGGAGACTGCTGTGGCAGCTCCGCACCAACTACGGTCGCGCGGGCGTGCCGACGACTTACGCGGTGAACGGCGTGCAGTACGTCGCGGTGATGTCCGGCGCGCATCCGCAGGCCGCGGGAACCGAGCCTGGCGTACACATCCCCCGCGGGGGCCTCGTCTGGGTCTTCGCGCTCGATTGTCAGTGTTAGCGCCCTGTGCGGGCGCTAGGTGATCCTGGACCTCTGCTATCGAGCCGGGACGCGCGCGATCCGGGTGCCGCCGGCGATGCCGCCCACCCAGAGCTCGTCACCGACCTGAATCGCGCCGGTGCCGAGGAGCAGGTAGTCGTTGGTCGGGTACGTGAAGATCTCCCGGGCGGTCATCGCCTCGACATCCACGCGCGCCACCCGTGACGTGATCCCGTCGCACATCTGATTGCGCATGCACTCGCCGACCCGGGTCCGGGTGGGTGTGCTGTGCCCTGCCGCCAGCAGCGAGCCGTCGGGGGCCAGGTGGACGTTGTCGATGTTGAAGCCGACCCCCACCGAGTCCTTTCGCACCGGCGTCTGTCCGCGCGACAGCCGGATCACCGCCTGCGCGCCGTAGCCCGCGACGTAGAACCACCGGCCGTCCGGCGAGATCTCCAGTCCATTGGGTCCGATGTCTTCGCTGCCGGGCACCCGCGTCCACCCCGCGCCTGCCTCCCATTCCCAGACATCGCCGGTCGCGGGGCTCGTCGCCGCAAAACCGCCGTCGGGCACCGGGACCACCGCGTTCAACCCGAGGCCGTCCGGAGCCACCGCGCACCCGACCCACGTGAGTGTCGGCGTCGCGCCGCTCGCATCGACGTCGTAGACCTCGATCGCTTCGCGCGCCCCGTGTCGCACGACGTAGAGGGTGTGCATGTTGTTACGACCCGGCCGGAGGCTGATGCCGTGCGGCCGGTACTGGTTCGTTGACGGGCCCGGACACGCGCCGTAGGTCGCCGTGTCGTGCCGCGCGCGCGACGACGACGACGCGGTCGGAAACAACCGGGTCGAGCTGTGATTTTGGCTGTGCGCCGCCGAGAGGTACCCGTCATCTTCCATGCTCGAGACGATCACCCACGGCGACTCAGGAACCGCGATCAGATCCTCGGGGCTCACCGGTCCACACACGAACTCGACGTCGCCATCCGGTTCGCACTGCGCCGCGGCGGGGCTGGGCAGCCAGAGCAGGCACGCCACCGCCAGTAACGACGCCGGGAATATCCCCAATCTCATCGTGTCTCCTCAGCAGAGTGCTCACGGGTCGCGGGGCGGCGGGCTCATCGTCCGCTATTCGAGCTCGGCGTAGATCTTCGCGGCGTTGTCCTCGGCACTGGTCAGGGTGCCTCGGCTCATCGCGTAGTTCGCGTAGCGCGCGGGGAGGTTGAGCGAGGCCGCCGCCTGCGCCGCCGTCTTGCCCTCGGCCTTGCCGCGCTCGACGGCCGTGAGAAAGTCTCGGTTGAACTCGCCGAACTCGCGAAAGTCGGCCCAGGTCATCACCGGGCTGTGCCCGGGAATGACCGTGTCGACGCCCCGGATGCCGTCCGCGGCGGCGAGCAGCGTCTTTGGGTACGACACGCCGCTGCCACCGTTCCCGACGTCGATGTACGGCACACCCTTCCAGGCAAACAGATCGCCGGTGTGTGCGACGCCGAGCGCGCGGAAGACGACGATCGAGTCGCCGCTCGTGTGACCGCGGCCAAAGTGATACAGGTCGATCTGATCGTCGCCGTCGAGCAGCGTCAGCCGGTCCTGATACGTCCGACCGGGCAGAAACTGTCGCCCCGTCGACGACTGGAACGGCTCCATTCGCTCCATGTTGCTCTTGGTGTTGGCGTGCGCCACCACCTCGACCGGCAGCGGGAAGTCGATGTTGCTCCCAACGTGGTCCCCGTGCGTATGGGTGTTGACGATCATCGTCACCGGCTTGTCGGTGACCGTCCTGATCTTGTCCAGGATGGCGCCGCCCCACCCCGGGTTCTTGGTGTCGACCACCACCACGCCGTCGTCTGTGACGAGGGCCGCCGTGTTGCCTCCGCCACCGGTGATCACATACAGGTTGCGCTTGACCTGCTCGATCTCGGCCACATTGCCCTGGGCGACCGTGCGACCCAGCGTCGCCACCACGCCCAACACGACCAGCGCACTCAGAACGACTACTCGCCTCATGACCCATCCTCCGAGCTATGACTTGTTTCCAGGTCGATCGTCATTGAAGGTGCTGGCGCAGAAACGCGCCCAACTCCGCAAAGACCTGTTGCGACTCGGGCGCATCCTGCACCATCAGATACTCGGCATGCGACATCCCCTCGTAGACGTTGAGATCCGCGACGACACCGGCCTCGCGGAGCTTTCGGTGCGTGCGAACGACGTCGCTCAGAAAGAGATCGCGTGTTCCGGTGACGAGATACGTCGGCGGGAACCCGTCGAAGTCGCCGTAGATGGGCGAGAGGAGCGGGTCCTTCAGGTCGTGGTCGCCCGCGTAGAGGTGCGCAGAGGCCGAGAGCAGGCCGTCGTAGCCGACGAGCACCCGGTCGATTCCCTCGTTCGTGAATTGCGAATCGCCCGTCTTGGTGAGGTCCGACCACGGCGTGCCGGCGTAGATCGCGCCCGGCACGTCCAGACCGCGCTCCATGAACCGATGCGTGGCCGCCAGGGCCAATCCCCCACCGGCCGACGTCCCACCGAGGCCGATCGCCGACCCGGGGCGCTCGGTCAGCAGATGCTCCCAGACGGCAACCACGTCGTCGACGGCGGCCGGGAACGGGTGGTCCGGCGGCATGCGGTAGTCGATGGACACCACCGGAATCCCGCCGGCGGCGGCGATGACCGCAGCTTCGGACGCGCTCGCCTCGCCGCCACCAAAGACATACGCCCCACCGTGCACGTGGACGAACAGATGGTCCGCGTGGTCCGGCGACACCTCGGCCGGCCGCACGTGATACACCTTGACGCCCATGATGTCGCCCGGCTCGATGGTGACCGAGAGCGCGGCCGACAGCCCGTCGATGACGCCCTCGGCCTGCTGGCCACCGAACTGGGCCAGCGCCGTCTCCCACTCCTCGGGCGTCGACGGTGCGACCTGCGCGGTGGCCGCCGCGTCGGGGACCGGCGCGGCCGCGATCGAGCCACGCAGCTCGGCGCTCGCTTGCGCGGGCGGCGGCAGGGCGCGGGGGGCGACGGTCCATACCCCGCCAGGCGCCGCACTCATCGTCGCCGGCGCTTCGTCCGACACGGCCGGCGCGAGGACCTGTGCAGTGTCGGCGCAACTCACCAGCAGCGGGCCGCCGACCAGGACCGTGATGAACAACGCAGCGTGCAGGACGTACTTCATCTTCCGCCTCCGATATGGTGTCAACGCCTCGAGCTCGGCCGCGCGGGCTGGAGCTCGACGAGATCGAGCGTGTTGACCTGGTCGATGATCTTCGCGAAGGCGCGACCGACCGCTTCGAGGCCGGCGGCCGGCACGAGGGCCGGGATATCGCCGTCGGTGTGCTTGTGCTCCGGTGACCGGATGAGCTGCACCGACGGCGCCTCCTTGTCGATCGCCATCATCTCGCCGGTCGCGCGGCCGTCCATCTCGCCGATGACGCTCACGCCGAACGTGCGATAGGCGTCCAGCGTGATGTCGAGCAAGCGGTCGCTGCCATGCACCCACCACCGTCGCGGCGAAACAGTGGTTGTCCGGCGTAGCTCGGTGTTGAACGCGACGAACTGGGTCGGCGCGATGTGCTCGCAGTTGAGCAGCAGCGCGGTGTTCTCGAGCATGCCGCTGTCCCGCAGATAGGGGGCGTTCGGCGACCCGACGTGATGCCCGGCCGTCCCGATGAACGTGATGGTGCGCCGCCGCTCCGCCTGTGGCACCTGCGCGAAGTGCTCCGCCAGCGCGATCATGACGGCCATGCCGGACGCGTTGTCCAGCGCGGCGTCGTAGTAGCCGTCCATGTGCGCCATCACGTAGATGTGCTCGTCGGTCGTGCCGGGCAACGTCCCGTAGACGCTGGGGCTCGTGAGTCCCTCACGCGTCTGGGTGTCGAGGCGGGCCGAGAGCGTCACGGGGCGCCCGGCGGCCACCAGGTCGCGCAGCCTCCGGCCGTCCTCGAACCCCATGAAGAAGCCGGGCGTCGTGACACGTTGGCGGGTGTATTCCGAGGTCCCGTCCGGATTCCTGACCATCTGGAACGCGCTCACGCCCTGCCAGACGGCAAGATTGCCGCCGTACCCCCAGACGCCGACGATCATGGCGGCGCCTTCGTCCTGCGCGCGCTTGGTCGCGCCTTCCCAGGACGCCGAATTGCCCATCTGGCCGGGCGCCAGAATCGTCTGGATGATCACCGCCTTGCCGGCGACGTCACGGCCGGCGAAATCGGCCGCCGTGCCGAGGCCGACCCAGACCGCCTCAGCCTCGATCCCACCCGGGATTGGATCCGATCGCATCGCCGGGTTCGCCGTCACGAAGCTGAGTCGCTCGTCACCAGCCGTGGCCGTCAGCGTCCAGTCTGTGGGAAACCACTGCGGCCCGAGGTCGAACTCCTGCATGCGGATGTTGTCCAACCCGAAGCTGCGGAACTTCGTGGCCGTCCAGTCCGCCGTCATCCGCTCGTACTTCGTGCCGGAGATGCGTCCCCAGTAGCGATTCCCGTCGTCGCGACTCTGGCGAGAAAAGGCGACGACCTCGTTCAGCCACGCCTTGATCCGGCGGCCGTCGATCCGCTCGTACACCTGGTCTTCGCCGAAGAGCGCACGCCGCAGATGGTCGTACGCCTCTTCTCGGACCTCGCCGGAGGCGTCCACGAGCGGCTGCTGCGCGTCCGCTCGCGCCCCCCCGATCAGGGCGAGCACGACCGCCATGCCAACCCACCGCCCGGATGCCATACGCCGCTGTCGCAGTCTCATCGAAGACGTCCTAGCGCGAGCCCTGCCCGGCCGCGGCTTCCTCGGCGCGCGCACCGGCGAGGATGTTGTAGAGCCCGTAATTGCCTTCGTGACAGGCGTACTCGAACAACGGCTGGTCGTTCCATTGCATCGGGACCTGGTAGGTCCAGGCGCTCGACCAGACAGTCGGATCATCGATCGTGGCTTCGTACATCAGGGTGTCCGGAGCCGTGCGCGTAAACCGCTCGACGAGACGTAGGTTGTCGTCGGTCAGCCCGGAGCGGAAGCTCGTCTCGCGGAGAAAGCTCGTCGTCTCGACAACCAGCGTATCGCCCTCCCAGTAGCCGCGCGAGTCGCCCGTCCACTGGCCGAGGTCGACATGCGCGCGTCCATCGAGCGGGATGACGCGCACGTTGTGGTTCATCTCGTTGAGCAGCGCCACGTGGTCGGGCGTCTGAAACACCTGCACGTTGTTGTTGTAGCCGCCAGGCGTCATCGGCGGCCCGGAGTTGAACCCGGTGATGCACCGCAACTGCAATCCGTTGGCGCCCAGGTCCTCGATCCAGCCGCCTGGCGTGGGTGCGTGGGTCGGCACGCCGCTACGCGCCTCCCTCGCTGTCGTCCGCAGTCGCTCCGCTGCCGCCGTCAGGGGCGGAGCTTTTCCATCCGACGGATCGACGATGAGCGACGTCCGCCGTGTCCCGACGGTGGTCGTGCCCCGATCCAGCCAGAAGTTGTTGTAGAAGCCTGGGGCGCCATTCTCTCCGCTGTCCACGCTCTCGGTGGCCTCGGTCCGCTCCGCGGCGCGATTCAGCAGGTCAGCATTCCGATCGATGGTTTCCTGTTCGAGGTTGGCCGCCTCCTCCTCCGTCAGGAACTCCTTATCGGCCAAGTCCTCGGGTCGCTCCATCGGGGTGATGGATCGGAAGTCCCAAACGCCTTGCAGATCCGGCGCGCCCCACGGCGTCCGGCTCGGCGTCGCGTTCACCGATTGGGCGGCCGCCCACACCGGCATCAGGGCAACGACCGCGACCACCGACGCCACGGTGACGACATATCGCTGACTCATGTGACCCTCCTCGCGCGCTAGCGTCCGTCCAGGCACACCAATGATGGACCCACCCAGAACCAGGCGCAAGGGTTGAGAAACCGCGTTCAGCCGCCCAGAGGAAGCACGAACCGCCACCC
Source organism: Vicinamibacterales bacterium (assembly GCA_965197395.1). Classification (GTDB taxonomy): domain Bacteria; phylum Acidobacteriota; class Vicinamibacteria; order Vicinamibacterales; family UBA8438; genus CAZYFH01. Next base: position 201,970 of record CBDANB010000002.1, read on the forward strand.
TTCGTCGAGCCGCTGCTGCAGCCGGGCACGACCGTCGCCACAGCCGCAGATGACACGGTCCTGCGCAAGACACGCCTCGAGCACGGTCTGAAACGCGGCATCGACCTCCGGATGGTTTCGGTCGGCGGGATTCGGGCCGACGCCGAGATCCATCGCCATGTCGCCAGGCACGACCATGATCGCGCTGACCGGAGCCTCCAGAATCTCGTGGATGTTCCGGACCGCCTCGGCCGATTCGATCATCGCCACCGCGAACAGCTCGCCCTCCGGATTGAGCGGCCAGACGTCGGCCTTCCGAGCGTACTCGGCACCGCCCATCCCCCACAGCCGCATCGCGCCGCCGGGCCCCCAGCCGCGCTCGCCGCGCGGTGAGGGGTATTCGGTATCACGCGGCGGCGGATAGCGCATCGCCCGCACCAGCCGAACCGCCTCTTCCTTCTCATCAACGTGCGGCAGGATGACCCCGAACCCGCCGAGGTCCAGGACCTGCTTGACGGCCCACTTGAAGTCCTCGTCGCCGTCCTGGGGAATGCGCACCAGCGGCGTGAGGCGCATCCGGCCGTCGGCGCCGCGGTCCTGGTCCATCTCGGCCAGGACCGACTGCACCAACGCGCCGGAGAACGGCGAATGCTCCATGTCGACGAAGCGCCATTCCTGGTTGGCGACCGCGGGACGCCCGGCCTCCAGTGCCTCGATGACCTTGTTCAGCCGGGTTGGCTCCTGGGCGCGACCCAACCCCGCGGCGAGCCACAGCGCACTGCCAACGACACCGAGCGTGAGCGCGACCGCTGGTATCCACCGCCGTAGAGTCATCGTTGAACGACGTGTCGTCTGTGTCTGTTTCATGGAGTCCCCCGCCCGTGGTCGCCTGCCCTACCCCGCGATCGCCCCGCTGTCTGCATCACGCTCAGCACTGGTCAGCATCGCGGTTGCTCCGACGTCGTGAGTCGACGACCGCCGGGGCCGCCGGGCCCACCGCTGTTGCGCGTCGTCCGAGCTGTCCAATAGCCTACCCTCTCAGACCGGTCACGACACGGTCAAAGGAGGAGATCGGGCAATGGGATCACGACCACTCTGTCTTGCGTGCATACTCGTGCTGGCGCTTGGCGCGCTTCCGACGCCCACCGCGCTCGCGCAGCCGGTCCCCGTCAACAACGTGCTGCCGTTGCTTGACGCGGACAAGCCGATCTTCGGCCAGTTCGTCAATTACCTCGGTGTCGGCAGCGATCGAGAATCGGCCGTCGGCCATGCCGCCAACCGCGCGTTCGATTTCGTCGTCTACGATCTCGAGCACACGCCATTCGACGTGCCACGCCTCACCGAGTACCTGCAATGGCTGCTGGATCGCCGCACGATTGCCCAGGAGGGGCTGACCGCCACCAAGAGCGTGTTCGTGCGAATGCCGGTCAACGCGCGCGAGACGAACGAATGGGTGGTCAAGAACGTTCTCGACACAGGTGTGCATGGACTCGTCTTCCCCCACACCGAGACCGTCGACCAGGTCCTGCACGCTGTGCGCGCGATGCGATACCCGCAAGCGCCGGGGGTTGCGGACTTCGAGCCTGTGGGTATTCGAGGATCGAGCCCGGCGATCGCCGCCAGATACTGGGGTCTGTCGAGCCGCGAGTATCAGCAGCGCGCCGACATCTGGAGACTCGATCCCGCCGGAAGTTTGATCCCGATCTTCATCATCGAGAACCAGTTGGGCGTCGAGAATGCCCACGCCATCGCCCGGGCGCTCAGCGAGCGCAGTATCGGCGCTATCTTGTGGGCCGGATCGGGAGACATGAGCGTGTCGTACGCCGGCGACCAGGCAGCGGTCGCCGCCGGTCTCAACACAGTGATCGACGCCGGCCGCGAGTTTGGCCTGCCGGTCGGTATCAACGGGACCACCAATCTCGTCAGCCGATACGAGCAAGGCGTGCGGATGTTCGTCAGCATCGGCGCTGGCTCCCAACCCCCGGCAGCGGAAGACCGCAGCGCCGTCGGACGGTGACCCTGAGCACGGATCGAGAGGCGTCGGCGGCAGGACTACTCGTACCGGAGCCCGGCCATCGGGACGACCTTCGTGGCGCGGCGCGCCGGGACCCACCCCAGCCGACGATATCTGACTCTAGGGCACGATTGTCATCGACGCCACCACCCTATCTGCCCTCGAGCGCGGCTCGCTCCTCGGCGCGCGATCCGGCCATCATGTTCCGCATGCCGTAGTTCCCCTCGTGACAGGCAAACTCAAACATCGGCCCCTCGGCGCGAGCGTATGGCAGCGAGCCGCTCCACGACCGCGTGAACGTCCCCGGGTCGTCCACCGTGAACTCGTAGTCGAGGGTGTCGGGCGCGATGCGGGTGAAGCGTTCGACGACACGCGCAGTCTCGCTCAGTGTGCCACGCGCCAGCGAGTTCTCCGGGCGATTCCATCGTCTGATGAAGGGGCCTTTGAGGTTGGTGGTTTCGACGACGAGCGTGTCACCTTCCCAACGCCCACGCGAGCTCCCGGCGTATTGATGGATCGCATCCGGGAGATGCGGCCGCCCGTCGAGGAGGATGTAGCGCACGTCGTGGATGTGCTCCTGGAGGATCACCACCGCGTCGGGCGTTTGCAAGAAGTGGTAGTTGTTGTTGTACCCGGTCGGGAGTGACGGGATCCCACGATACCAGAGGCAACGCTCACTCAGGCCCATCTCCTCGGGCCCATCGGCGGGTACACGTCCGTTCTGCACGTCGGCGAGCCGACGGTTCTCCGCCGACGTGATCCGCCGCTCCCCCTCCGCGCTCAACGGCGGCAAGCGGCCGTTCGGCGGCTCCACGATCAGCGACGTCCGCCGTGTCGACACGATGCGCGTGCCCTGTTCCGTCCAGTAGCTGTTATACGCCCCGACGTTGCCGCCGGCCGGCAGCAGCTCGGTGCGCACCTCGCTGGGCGCGTTCTCGCGGTCGACGCGCGCCACGGCCTGGCGCTCGATGGCGGCCGCGGCTTCCGGGGTCAGGAATTCGGTGTCGGCGAGCGAGTCCGGGCGCTCCAACGGCGTAAGGGTGTTGTTGTTCCAGATTCCTTGCAGATCCGGATCGCCCCACGGCGTCCGGGGCGATGTCGGTGCCTGCCCATACGCAGGCACCGAGGCGAGCGAGACGGCCGCGACCGTGGCCACGACACCCATCGCCACTCCGAGACGTCGATGATTCATCGCGATCCTCCTGACGTGCCGGACCTCACCCTCGACAACTCTCCGCGAACCGCTCGAACTGACCCGCAGCATACGACGGTGGCCCGTGACCGAAGCAGTGCGTGAGGACGTGGCGAGTCAGTGGCCTATCTGCGAGCGCTTGCGCGATGCGGCGCCCTGAAAACCGCATCCCGGCATCGACCAGCAAATGGCCCGGGCCGTTGGACGCGTCAGCGCCGCTCCGCGGCCATCTGCTCGAGATACAGCTTCTCGAGACGTTCAACCGCGGCGAGAAAGCCATCGGGATCCACGAAGGTCCGCGGGCTGTACTCCTGTCCGGCCTCGTACTTGTCGTGCAACCCGTACTGTGACCCGTGCGCCGAGACCCACACGTCGACCTCGAGCGCCTTCTGCTTCTTGAAGGTCTCGGCGAAGTCCTCGGCGACGCCCGCATAGGTCGGATCGACCACCAACCGCTTCCCCGCGTTGATTGTCCCCATGTTCGCAATCGCGACGTCGTAGTCCCGACCGTCCTCGCGCACCTCCATGGTGTAGCTGGAGCTTCCCGCCGTGTGCCCCGGCGTCTCGAGCACCGTCAGTTTCGTGTTACCCAGCTCGACGACGTCGCCCTCGGCGATGATCCGATCCACGGTGACCGGTTTGAACGACTCCCGCCCACCGAAGTGCGGGTCGCTGAACCCGCCGTCTTCGAGCACCGGCGCGTCGCCGACGGTCGCCCACATCTCGGCCCCGGTGATCTGCTTGATTTCGGCGAGCGCGGCCGTATGGTCCCAGTGCGCCTGCATCTGCAACAGGATCTCGATGTCTTCGAACCGGAACCCGAGCGATTCGATGTTCGCGCGGATCAGCGCGGTCGAGTCCTCCAACCCCGTGTTGATCAGGATGTGGCCATCGTCTGACGTGATCAGGAACACTGCCAGGTCGTAGGTCCCGACCGCGTAGAGGTTGCCAATCACGCGGTGTGCCGGGAACGGCCGCGTCCACGCCTCGTTCTGGGCGTGAAGCGCGGGAGCAGCGACGAGCACGAGGGTGGCGGCAACGGCGAGGTGACGTATGGCGAATCTCATGGTGGTTCTGCTTTCTCTCTTACTCGCGCCCGATCCTGGCGACGAACGCGCGGCCATTGTATCGCTGCACAGGAACCTTGGCGTCACGCTCGGCACACCGGACCGGATCGAGCCCGTGACGCCGTCACGGCAACCGGGCCTGCCAGTTCGTCAGCACCTGCACGCGCTGAAAGTCGTTCGATGCATCGAGTATGACGAGCGCCCGCTCCCCGTCCGGCAGCACGTCGTAGAAATCGATCTGGCGATCGGCCGAGAACAGCACTTCCGGCGCGTCGTGCTCGAAGGTCGCGCCGAGGCGTACGTCCGTTGCGTAGAGGCTCCGTTCCCGGAGGTAGTAGAGCGATCGTCCATCCCGGCTCCAGCGTGGACGCAACCCCCCTGCCGACGACACCCGAACGCGCCCGCCACGGCGACCGAACGGCTGCACGTAGACCTCCTGGCGTCCTGTGTCTCTCGCCATGAACGCAATCCACTGTCCGTCGGGTGACAGGTCGGCGGCCAGGTTAGCGGTTTCAGGCAAAGCGACATCGTCTCCTGCGGTGCCGTCGAGCGCGACGACCGCCAGCGTTCCCCCCGACCGCACCAGCAGGCCGCCATCGGGGAGCCAGGCCACGGGGAAGTCGACCGCCGGTGTCTGATAGACCGCCATCGCCGGCGCGTCGCTGTCGACCTCCTTCACGTAGACGTCGGGCGGGCCCTCACCATCCCAGCCGTAGGCCACATGCCTGCCGTCCGGCGACCAGATGGCCAGGATCTCGGACCAGGCATCGTTCGTCAGACGGATCTCCGTGTTCCGCTCCAGGTCGTGGAGCCAGAGGTCGCCGCCGCCGCTGCGTCGGTCCACTCGATAGAGGAGCACCCGTTCGCCATCCGGCGCGATCGCCACATCCTGGTAGAGCCCGGGCACGCCGAGCGTCCCGACGGTCTCACCTCGTCGATCGACCCAGATCGGGGTGTGGTCGGGCCGTGGAGTCATGTAGGTCAGCGTGTCGCCGGCGACGTCGAAGCGAGCCGCGCCGTTCGGCTGAAAGAATCGCACGCCGTCGACGAGCGCTGCCGGCTGACCCGACACGACGCCCTCCGCCGAGTCGAACGGTTGGGCGAACAGGGTTCCGTCGCGCACGAACAACAGATGGTCCTCCGCGTAGATGGCGGTCGAGACCACCGGCAGGACCAGACGCCGCTCGTCCGGCGCGTCGATCGACGACAGGTAGATGCCAGTCGGATTGCCGAGCGCCTGGGCGTCCGCCAGTCCGGTGAACAGAAACCGCCGACCGTCGGGCAGGAAGCTCGGGGACAGATGGAGTCCCGCCCCCAGCGCGCGCACCTCGCCGGTGCGCACGTCCAGACCGCGCATCTCCGCGATGCCGCCATCCAGGATAGTGGCCCCCGCTCTCCACGCCTGGACCCTAAACGGCTCGTCCGACAGCGAGCGCCGTAGCCCGGTCTCGATCCCGACCGCCACCACGCCTCGCGTGGTCCCGAGCGCCAGCTCCGTGCCGTCGGGCGACCACGCCAGATCGCCCCTGAACCCCTCGACCGTCTCGACCGCCACCGACCGCGTATCGTCGAGGTCTCGAATCCACACCCTGGTCTGATTGCCCGTCGCCGCTTCGTCGCGTCCGACCAGGGCCAGCCGCCCCCCGTCGGGCGAGGGGCGCGCGGAGACGATGTCGACCCCGGGCAGCGCCAGGCCGAAGTGGACGGCGGCGGCCGGTCCAGGCGTGCTCCCGCCGTCCGGGGCCACGACCATGCCGAGTGCGACCCCGAGCACACCGGCGGCCGCCAGGGCGGAGGCGAAACGCAGCGGGCTCCGGGCCGGCGCAGCGGCGCGGTCGGCCGACGGACGAGCCGGCGTCTCGAAGGCCCCGTGCAGCGCCAGCCGCAGATCCCCAGCATCCCGCAGCCGCTGTCTGGGATCTTTCTCGAGGCACCGCCGGATGACCTGCCGCCAGCGGTCGGGCGTCTCGCCGGGCAGCAGCGTCCAGTCGGGCTCGGACTTGATCACCCCGGCCAGCACCTCCGAGACGTCCGTGCCCCCGAACGGCCGGGTCGCGCTCAACATCTCGAACAGCACCGCGCCGAGCGCCCAAAGATCCGACCGGCGGTCGGCCGGCTTCCCCCGCGCCTGCTCCGGACTCATGTACGCCGCCGTCCCCATGATCACGCCGATCTGCGTGGCCGCCGCGGTCAGCGTCGGTGACTGACTCGGATCGCTCTGCGGCGTCGTGTCGAACGCCTTCGCCAACCCAAAATCCAAGACCTTGACGGACCCGTCCTCGCGCACCTTGATGTTCGCGGGCTTCAAGTCGCGATGGATCACGCCCGCCTCATGGGCGGCCTCCAGCGCCTCGGCGATCTGCTTGGCGATCGGTAGGGCGTCTTCGATTGGCATCGCGCCTTCGGCGATGCGGTCGGCGAGCGTGGGGCCTTCGACGAGCTCGAGGACGAGCGCGCGGGTGCCGTCAGCCGTATCTTCTTCGGTGCCGTAGATGGCGGCGATCCCCGGGTGGTTCAAGCTGGCGAGGACCTGTGCTTCACGCTGGAACCGGGCCAGGCGATCAGGATCGGCCGCGAAAGCGTCGGGGAGGATCTTCAGGGCGACGTCGCGTGCGAGCTTTGTGTCGGTGGCGCGGTAGACCTGCCCCATCCCGCCTTCGCCGATGAGGGCGGTGACGTTGTAGTGGCCAAGCCGGTCCCCGACGCTGAGGGGCATGTGGAGAGCTTTCGAGTGATCGAGCGCAGTACGCGATCATACCGCCAGGCAGCTGCACACGGCAGCGAAACCGCACCCGCGTGCTCCACGGTCAGACCATGCTGGGCAGGTCGAGTGCGATGCCGAGCGCACGTTCGAGCTCGGCCGTCTTGCGCGGGGAAAGAACGCCTACCAGCGCGGTGAGCTTTCGTTTGAAGAGCAACGTCAGGAAGTCGCACCGCAATGCTGACGGGCGCGGTACGCCCTCTGCCGGACCGACGATGACCTCGGTGGAGATTCCGAGGATCCGGCTGTACACCGGGGCGCAGATCACCGTCGACACGTCGTCGTTCTGCGCGATGAAGCGACGGGAGACGACAACATAGAGCCCGGGCTTGTCGCCGCGTTCGGGCAGGCGAGCGGCCGTGCGATAGATCTCCCCGCGGGTCACAGTTTCGCCTGCTCTCTGACCAGTGCCGCCGCCTCTCGAGCCAGTCGACCGCGATGCCGCGCGATGACCTGCCGTTCCTTCGCCTCGCGCGCTGAACGCTCGTGCCGCTCGATGAACTCTTGAAGCGCTTGCCGCACGACCTCGGAACGGTTGGGGCGGTGGCCGCTCCCGCCGCGGCGAGGCCGCTTTGTGACGCGGTCGAGCGCGGCAAGCGTCGGTTCGTCAATAGAAACCGCAATAGTCTTCATATCAGGATTCTATCAGCCCAGACGGCCCCCAAGGACGCCTCCCTGCCTCAGCTTGAACCACAGCCCGCGAGGAGCGGGGGGCCGCGGCGACGAAGGGAGCGAGTCGGAAGAAGACCGCCTTGCTCATGATTGACCTCCGGAGAGCACCCGCGAACCCTGGACGAAACGATCTGTGTTGCGACGAAGTGACCCGATTATAGAGAGCCGACTGCATTTTCCACTTGACAAGCTTTCTGGACGCCGGTCGATTTCCAACCTCGATGCGATCTGGATGCCCCGTCTGGCTCCGTGGGAGGCCGTCTCCAAGGAACGCGGCCGCCTCCCCGACGACGAAGGTGGTTCGACCTGCGCGCGGCCCCCTTTGACGCTCTCAAGACGTTGAAAAAGAGGGGGTTATCATAGGTCATGGTTATCAGCGAACCCCTGGCGCGAGCCCCGTTCGGCGCTTCCATCCCGGCATCGGCAATCCGCCGCCAAGACCAGATCGAACAGCTTGGCGACGCGATCGCCGAGCTGTCAGCCCGCATTCAGGCCGCGACTTACGAGCTGCTGGTGCTCATCCGCCAGTTCGAAGCCAGCGGCGGGTGGAACAACGGTTTCTTGTCGGTGGCCCATTGGCTGAACTGGCGGACCGGGCTGGACCTCGGGGCCGCGCGCGAGAAGGTGCGGGTGGCGCGAGCGCTCGCAGATCTCCCGCTCTTGAGCGCCGCGATGCAGCGCGGCCAGCTCTCCTACTCGAAGGTCCGCGCCATGACCCGGGTGGCGACGCCGGAGAACGAGCGGTCGCTGCTCGACTTCGCCCGCTGCGGGACTGCGGCGCACGTCGAGCGGCTGGTCCGGGCGTGGCGGCGGGTCGACCGGGTGGCCGAGGCCAAGGATGAGAAGCGTCGGCACGAGACGCGTGAGCTCCGGACGTGGATCGATGCCGACGGGATGGTGGTGATTCGCGGCCGACTCTCACCGGAGGTTGGGGCGATGGTGATGCGGGCGCTCGAGGCCGCGAGCGAGCGGCTACGGCAAGAAGCGACGGAGACTGATCCCGCCGCTGAGGAGGTCACGACCGGGCAGCGCCGCGCCGATGCGCTCGGGCTCGTTGCGGAGAGCGCTCTCGGCGCCGACCTCGATCGTGGAACCGCGGGCGATCGGTACCAGGTCGTCGTCCATGTTGACGAAAGTGTGTTGGAACATGACGACGCGCCCGGCCAATCGGCGCTGGAGGACGGTCCGTACGTTTCAGCGGAAACGTCGCGGCGGGTTGCGTGCGACGCGGCGACGGTCAAGATGCGCCACGGCTCCGGTGGCCAGCTGCTCGATGTCGGGCGGAAGACGCGCACGGTGTCGCCAGCTCTGCGCCGGGCACTGACGTCTCGGGATCGCCGGTGCCGCTTCCCCGGCTGTACCGCGCGGCATTGCGACGCCCACCACGTCCACCATTGGGCACAGGGTGGCTCCACGCGGCTCGATAACCTCGTCCTGCTCTGTCGAAGGCACCACCGCGCCGTTCATGAGGATGGCTTCGGCGTGACGCTGCGCGACGACGGCGACGTCCGGTTTTCGTGGCCGGATGGCCGCCCGCTGGTCGCCTTCCGGCCGGCACCGTCCTGGGCTGGCGCGCCGCTCGCGCCAACCGCGTCGCGGCTGGCGGCCCACGACATCACGATCGACGGGCACACGGCGACCCCGCATTGGCACGGCGAGCGTCTCAATCTCGCGTATGCGATCGACGTGCTCTGGAGGCCGCCACCGTCGGCGTGAGGGGGCGCCTGCCCCCCTCAACGGTGTCTGGCGAACTGCTCTTCGAGCAGATTGGCGGCGCGGGTCAAGCCGTCTTCGGTGAAGACGACGGACTTGGCCTTGCTGCGTGGGTCAGAAATGTAGCCTTTCTCGTGCAACCTGTTCATCGCTTCCCAGTCGAAGCCCTTCCACGCTCGCCCTCTGTCGTGCAGACCAAGATGCAGCAAGGCAAGGACAGCGTCGTCGATCTTGTCTGGATCAAGTTCCATCGATTGCCTCCGGGATAGCGATGTCTTGCTCACCGTAGCTCTTGGCTTTCAAACCTCCAGAAGTCCCGCGGCGACATGATGCGGATGTCTCGATAGGGGTCGACGTCGAGCAGATCCCTATCCCCGGTGATGATAGCGTCACATCTGCCGGCCACCGCGGTGCCGAGGACCGGGAGATCGTCCGGGTCTGTGCACGCTCGTGACTCGACGTGATCGGGATCGACTATCTCGGAGCGGGTCCGGAGGAGCCTCAGCGCCTGGTCGGCGTGCGACACCGTGACCCGAACCTTCTCGACGAGGTTGCGCCGCGTTTCGTCGAGTATGAAGGCAGCTGTGACCAGCTCATGTTCCCGAACGCCGTGCTCGAGCAGCTCCGCGCAGACGCCGCGTGCGGCGAAGGCGGCGATCAGGACATTCGAGTCGAGGACGAGCCTCACGAGATGCGGTCGAAGACGTCCTCGTCCGTGAAGATGCCCTGCGCTTGCGCCGCGGCCATCATCCGGTTCCGTAGCGCCCGGAACCGGCGCACGAAGAGGTACTCCTCGAGCGACGCCCGGAGAACTTCGCTCCTCGTGACCCCGTCCCGCGTGGCGAGGCGGTCCAGCTCACGCCGGACATTGGGCGGCAAGCTGATTGTCACCGTTTCCCGCATGACTTGGCCTGTGTTGGAATGTAATACAAGCTAGGGATTCCCCGCAAGCCCGCGCTCGCGCCACTGGCACGTTATCAGAGGAGTTAGCCGTCGCTGGCGCGCTCGGCTAATCCCACAGCGGGGCCCTTCCCGCCGGAGCAGATGCTGGCGCCGACGGAGTACGGCCCGAGGCGGTCGCCGGCGGTGAGGGTCATCTATGTAGACGCGGCTCTGATTATACGCAGCCGTTTCGACACGCCGGCACTTACTCGACGGTGTTCGCGCCAGCCCGGCAGTTCTTACGTAGACACCATAATGGTGTCATATGACACCACATGCGTGTCATATCGTCGAGCCCGTTCGGCGGACAGACCCGCACACGCGTGCTGCTGGCGCTCAGGCTGCTCCGCAACAGCTACGCCCGTGAGCTCGGTCGCATCCTCGACGTCCCGGTCGCGCCGGTCCAGCGAGCCCTTCGTGGTCTCGAGCGCGACGGTCTCATCTCGGGCCGGCCGGTGGGCCGGACACGCCTTTTCACGTTCAACCCCGCCTATCTCGCGAAACGGGAGCTTGCCGCCTACCTCGCGAGGCTCGCGGACGCCGATCCCGAACTCCAGCGTGCGGTCGCGAGCTTGCGTCGTCGGCCTCGTCGGACCGGAAAACCGTCGTGACCGTGACCAGGGCATCCACCCTTCGCGACGTCGCCTTGGCCGTAGGTGCGGCGTTGGAGCGGCACGGAATCACGGCGGTCCTGACTGGCGGCGCCTGCGCGGCGATCCACTCCGGCGGCGCGTATGCGTCGCGCGACCTCGACTTCGTCCTGACCGGACGGACGACCCAGCCGGTGCTGGATCGCGCGCTGGAGGAAATCGGCTTTCACCGCAGTGGCGAACGGTATCTTCATCCGGTGACGCCGTTCTGGGTGGAGTTCCCGCGGGGCCCGCTCGCCGTCGGAAACGACTACAAGATCAGGCCCACGATGCTCCGCGGCAAGAACGGCCAGACACTCACGCTCTCGGCGACTGACGCGTGTCGCGATCGTTTGGTGGCGTTCTACCACTGGGACGATCGTCAGAGTCTCGAGGTCGCGGTGCAGATCGCACGTCGTGTGACGGTGAACCTCAGAAAGATTCGCGAGTGGAGCGCACGGGAAGACCGGCTCGCCGCGTTCGACGAGTTCCGGAAACGTGTCCGAGCATCCTCCCGTCGGAGCGGGGATTAGCACGCTATCATGCGATCCCGAGCGACGGAATCGGCACCGCGCCCAATCAGAAAGGATCATCGGCATGGCTGTGAGAATCGAGAAGTCCGATCACGTCACGACCGTCATCCACAGCCGGGCGGAGGCTCGCAATGCCATGGACCCCGCATCCGCGGATGCGCTCGTCGAGGCGTTTCTCGCCTTCGAGGCTGATGACGATGCCTACGTCGCCGTCCTCTGGGGCGAAGGAGGGGCCTTCTGCTCCGGCTGGGACCTGAAGTTCGTCAGTCGCGTGTCACCCGATGACTTGCAGCGCGACCTTGCCTTCCCCGACGACGGCCCGACCGATGTCAACGCGATTCCTCGTGGTCCCCTCGGACCGACACGCCTTGAGCTGACCAAGCCGGTGATCGCCGCGGTGGCCGGCCCCGCCGTGGCCGGCGGGATGGAGCTGGCGCTCTGGTGCGACATTCGGGTCATGGAAGGCAGCGCCTACATCGGCGTCTATTGCCGGCGCTGGGGGATTCCGTTGATCGACGGCGGCACGGTGCGTCTCCCGCGCCTCGTGGGTCAGGGCCGCACGTTGGAGATCATCATGACGGGACGCAAGGTAGAGGCCGAGGAATGTCTGCGCATCGGGGCGTGCGAAAAAGTGGTACCGGACGGAGCGAGCCGAGCCGCGGCCGAAACGATGGCGCACGAGATCGCCCGATTCCCCCAGGTGTGCGTGCGCGCCGACCGGCGCTCCGCGGTCCGCCAGCATGGCAACACCGTGCGCGAAGCGATGAAGTACGAGTGGCTCAGCGGCCAGGAGCCGATGCACGAAGAAGCGGTCGGCGGGGCGTCACGCTTCGCCGGCGGTCTCGGACGACACGGCGACTACGCGAGGATTTGAGCACGCGCGTAACGGCGCCACGGTCAACGACCAAGATTCGACGGTGACGGGCTCACACCGATAAGGCTGGCCCCGCGCGTTACCCCTCCATCAGCTCGTCGTAAGCCACGCCGAGCACGCCGCTCAGGCTGAGCAGCGGAAACGGCGAGACGTGATCCCCGAACCCGGCGAGGGACTCCGTCGTCGTGATCTCCTCCTTTGATCGCCCGGCTTGCGCCTCGCGGCGCGTCAGCTCCAGCGCGGCGCTGAAATAGTCTCGGAGGTGGGTGAGGTCGCTCCGGTCTCCGGTCACGCCGCCGTTCGGGCTCCCGTGGCCGAAGACATAGATGGTGTCGGCCGCGTGCTCGCCGCGCACCCGTTCCAGCGTCTCGATCCAACTGCGGATCCGCGCGCCCGACGGCCGATCGACGAACGGATGGAGCCGGTTGAACATCAGATCGCCCATGTGCACGACGTTGGCCCGTTCGAACGTCACGACCACGTCGGCGCTGGTGTGCCCCGCCCCGTAGTACCCGGCTACGATCGTCCCGTCCCCGATAGTGGTCTGGCATTTCGTCCGTGAAGGTCGTGTCCGGGTAGGCCTGTGCGGTGTTCGCGACGTCTCACCGCGGCGAGACTCGTTCTACGTCGCCGAGCGCCGGAGCAGGGAACCACCGGGGGCGCTCGCCGGATCGGGCCTGGTGGATGTACGCTGTGCCGATGCTTGCACAGCCGACGACCGTCGCCCAGTTCCTCGCCAGCCTGCCCAAGGATCGCCGAGACGCGATCCGAGCGGTGCGCAAGCGCCGCTCGTCGTCGAGTGTAAGAAAGGGAGTCAGCATGCGACCCATCGCCCGACACGGCCGTGCACGTCTCGCGTCCGCCACGCTGGCGGCCGTCGTGGCCGTCACGGTGCCCGCGCTCGCCGACGACTGGCCGCAGTGGCGCGGCGCCGACCGCCTCGGCGTGTGGCACGAGACCGGCATCGTCGCGGCCCTGCCCGACGAGCTGAAGGTCAGTTGGCGCACGACGCTCGGGGGTGGCTACTCGGGGCCCGCGGTCGCCGACGGGCGGATCTTCATCTCGGACTGGGCGGAGGATCCGGAGTCGCGCACGTTAGACGGGACCGAACGCGCCCTCGCGCTCGATGAGCACACGGGCGAGATCCTCTGGACGCACGAATGGCAGACGTCGTACCGGATGCTCGTGGTCTCCTACTCCTTCGGGCCGCGCGCCACGCCCACGGTCGATGACGACCGGGTCTACATTCTCGGCTCGACGGGCCGGCTCTTCTGCTTCGACGTCGAGACGGGCGAGGTCCGGTGGGAGAAGGACTACGTCGCGGACTATGACGCGAGCGTGCCGGTGTACGGGATGTCGAGCGCGCCGCTGGTCGACGGCGACCGCCTCATCGCGCTCATCGGCGGCGAGCCGGATGCGATGGTCGTTGCGTTCGACAAGCACACGGGCGACGAGCTCTGGCGCGCGCTCCCGGTCGTCACCGAAATGGGATACTCCGCGCCGGTCATCTACGAGGCCGGCGGGGTCCGACAACTGATCATCTGGCATCCCGACGCGCTGGTGTCGCTCGACCCCGAAACGGGCGACGTCTACTGGGAGCAGCCGTGGGAAGTCGCCATGCAGGTGTCGTTGGCGACACCGATCAAGAGCGGCGATTACCTCTTCGTGTCGCAGTTCTTCAACGGGTCGATGATGATGCGCCTCAGTCGTGACCGGCCGGCGGCCACCGAGATGTGGCGCGGACAGAGCCGGAGCGAGCTACCCGACCAGACCGACGGCTTGCATGCCCTGGTCACGACGCCGGTCATCGTTGATGACCATATCTATGGCGTCGGCAGCTACGGCGAGCTGCGAGGCCTCGACGCCCGCACCGGCGAGCGTCTCTGGATGAGTCCCGAGATGGCGGTGCAGGTGCGCTGGAGCAGCGCACACTTAGTCCAGCACGGCGACCGGTATTTCGTGAACAACGACGTGGGGGATCTGATCCTCGCGCGGTTGACGCCCACCGGCTACGTCGAGCTCGGCCGCACGAAGCTGATCGAGCCGACCAGCAGCTCGGGCACGCGAACGCCGCATGGCGCGATTGCCGAGCGCCTCGTCAACTGGGTGCACCCGGCCTACGCCAACGGCCACATCGTGCATCGCAACGACACGGAGATCATCCGCGCGTCGCTGAAGGCGTCCGACTATTAGCCACGTCGCGGGACTGAAGTCCCGCGCTACATACTCTGCCACATCGCGGGACTGAGGTTCCGCGCTAGTTACTGCCGCACCCGAGACGGCTACCCGCGCTGCGCCTCCACACCGAGGGTGTCGGCGACCATGTCCATCTGGACGTCGAGGCCCTTCTGTACCCCGCCGCCCAGGACCATCATCACGCGGAAGATCGGCACATGCCACGTGCCGCTACGGATGTGGGTCGCGGCATCGATCGCGAGCGTGCAGCCCTCGTCGGCAGGCTCGAGCGTGTACTGCCACCGGCTGGTCATCGGCACCGCCTTCGAGGTCATCTCGCGCACCATGTGGTGGGGACGCACCGACTCGACGGTCTCGACGGTGACCGCATCGCTTCCCATGTCCTCGACCCAGGCGGGCATGTCGTATTTCGACGGGTGGGTCCGAACGCTCCGCTTCATCTTGCCCGTCATGGGGTGCTTGTCGTAGTCGAGCAGGGCATCCCAGACCGCCTCGGCAGGCTTTGCGTAGGTCACCTCGGAGCGGCCGGCGTATCGTTCGGGCATCGATAGCCCGATCACGACCACCGCAACGAGTAGGAGGCCGATCCCACCCAAGCCGAGCACGAGCAAGTCCATCACGCTCTGTCTCCCTCTGGCACCGCCACCGCGATCAGCTCGCGCACGAGGCTCCCGCACCACCGCAATCGGCCGTTTCGCATCGGCGCCCTCCGTCAGGTAGGATAATCCGCCGGAGGTGCTCATGCGCACGTTTGTCCTCGTCCTTGCACTCGTCGTGGCGGCGACCCTCATCACAGGCCCCGCGTTGCTTCAGGAGCCCGGTCCGACCGGGCCGGGCGCATACGACGTCGTTGAGGGGTGGCTGCAGCCGTTCGCCGACGACGGCTTCGCGTTCGGCGGCAACTCGGGTGTCTTCGCGGAGTCGCCGGACCGCATCTTCGTGGCCCAGCGTGGCGAGACCAGGCTCCCCGATCCGCTACCGTCCGGCTTTACGGGAATCGCCGGCTCCATCGGGATCAACACGCTCAGAGAGGCCGAGCGGCGCACCTGGCAGAACTGCATCTTCGTCGTCGACGGCGACGGCAAGGTGATCGAGGTCTGGGACCAGTGGGACCATCTGTTCGAGGGCTCGGACGGACCCGGACCGCACCGGATTCGCATCAGCCCATATGACCCCGAGCGACGCGTGTGGGTCGTGCATGAAACGGGGCATCAGATCTTCGTCTTCTCCAACGACGGCAGCGAGCTGCTCATGACGCTCGGCGAGAAAGACGTCGCTGGCGACGACGAGACGCACTTCGGGAAACCCCAGGATGTCGCGTTCCTGCCTGACGGACGGGTCCTCGTCGCTGACGGGTACGACAACGGCCGCGTCATGATCCTCGATGCGCAGGGGAACTACCTCGACGAGTTCGGCGAGCGCGGGGACGGACGCGGCGAGTTCAACGTCGTGCATTCGCTGGCGACGGGACCGGACGGGCGGATTTTCGTCGCCGACCGCGACAACAGACGCGTCCAGGTCTTCAACGAGACGACGCGCGCGGCAGCCTGGTATCACCCGAACGTGGCGCCGGTCGCCGTCTGGCCCGATTTCGGTCTGCCGCTCGACATCATCGTCAACGGCTACGACGTGTGGGTGACGGACCTTGCGCCGCCCAAGATCGTCAAGCTGGACCTGAACGGTAACGTGCAATACACGTGGCTTCTGGAAACCGAGGGGCCAAACCGATACATCGAGATGCACTCGTTTGCCGTCGACTCGGATGGCAACCTCTACGGATCCGACAACCAGATGGGTCGCACGCAGAAGTTCGTGCCGAAGGCGGATGCGGACCCAGCGCTGCTGGTTGGCCAGCCGTACGTCGCCCAGTAGCGCGCGGCTTTAGCCGCGCCACGCTGGCCTGCGCTACGACACGTCCCTTGAGTACGTAGCGCGTGGCTTTAGCCGCGCCTCGGCGGGGCAGCACGATGCTCGCCGGCAGGGCCTGAAGGCCTGCGCTACGACCCTCTCCGTGGCCGGGCAGGCCTGAAGGCCTGCGCTACGACCCTATTCGTCGCCGAGCAGGCCTCGAGGCCTGCGCTACGACACCATTCTTGAGGGCTTGGGCGTTGCGCAGAGGCTAGCGGCCTTCGACCAGGGCGTGGATCTCGAGGGCGGCACCGAGCGCAAACGCGCCGCCGCGGTCGTCCGCGCCGTTGACCGCCACGCGATCCAGGTAGTGCCGCAGCGTCGGTCCGGCCCCGGTGCTGATGCACGCATCGACAAGGGTACCGTCGTCCGCGATGTGAGCGAGCAGCCCCCGCCATGCGCGCATCACGACCGGTCGATACGTGTCGTCGAGCCACCCGAGCCGGACGCCTCTCGCCAGGGCGGTCAGGGTCATCGCCGTGACGGTCAGCTCGCGATACGTTCCCGGCAGGTCGACCACCTGTCGCCACATGCCGTCCGGCGCCTGCTGCGAACGCATCGCCTGCATCTGGCGGCGGTGCGCGTCGAGGATCGTCGCCCGCGCCGCATGGTCCGATGGCAGCGCGGTGAGCGTTTCCGCCATTCCGAGCGCGGCGAACCCGTTGCCGCGTCCCCAGGCCGTCGGCGCCTCCGCCGAGTGGTGAAAGAGACCATCCGGACGCTGGAGCTGGCCGGCGGAGTGCACGACCAACCGCGCGGCCGCGTCGAGCCCGTCCGGATCCGCCGCGGTTGCGGCGGTGGCGGTCCCGAGGAACACGTCCTCGATCCACCCGAACCCGTGCTGTGGCACCCCGGGCGCCGTCTCTGCCGCGGCATGGACGATACCCTCGGCGGCCAGTCTCGCCGCCGCCGCCTGATGCTCACCCGCCGCCAACCCAAGCTCCGCGAAGACCATCGCGCCGCCGACAGCGGTGAACCGAATCTGATCGCCGAACCACGACTGCTCGCCCACGAGCCAGGGCCGCACCTCCCGGATAACCTTCGCCCGCAGCGACGCATCGTCGGTCACCGCGGCGAGTCGCAGCGTGTGGACCCAGGCGACCGCCTGCACATAGCCGACGCCGGCGCTTTCGGGATATCGCTCCGCGAGCACGCGCGCCACGCTGAGCGGGTGACGGCTGGTTCTCGCGGTGATCGTGGCCCTGAGGGGCGAGGGCTCCCCCGCCGCGCGTGCCAGCACCTCGCGCAGCAGGATCGCGCCGTCCGACACGGGCGCGGTGACAAGCATCGTGTCAACGGTCCCCAGTGCCGCGTCGGTAGCCGGGTCGCTTAGTGCAGCGGCGAGGGACCCCACCGGGAGGAGGTCAGCGGGCCGTGTGGCGGGGTCCGCGGAGCTCCGTATCCGGAGCTCGCCGCCTGCGCGAACCTCGACGACGAGATCGGGCGCCTGATACGCCACCCACCGCCAGACATATCGACTATCGGGCCGTTCGGGGTCATCGAAGTACCCCGCGTCCGGCGGGAACGTATCACTCGGTTGAGCGGTGGGATTCGCGAGTGGCAGCGCGCTCAGCACCCACCTCGTTCGCTGGCGCTCTGGGGCGGCTGTCTTGAACCAGCGCACCGCATCGAGCACGATCCGCGCGCTCTCCGGGTTCCCGTCCAGTCCGCCGATCAGCACCAGACGGCGCTCGGCCCCCGGCACGTCGAACGGCGTCGGGTTCTCGAGGGTGAACAGCGGCGTCTCGTCCCGCGTCAGCCCCGCCGCGCTCACGACTCGCGGCTGGCCGGTGAGCGCCGCGACCGCGGCCAGCTCATCCGCGAGGTCGCCGTCCGCCGCCTGTGCGTGGGCGAGCGACCCGACACCGACCGAGCCGAAGACCAACGCCGCCGACGCCACGGCCAGGGCGACGGTCACGAGCGTACGCGCGGTCCGCGGCATGCGACCCACTGAGGTGAGTCGGCCGCCTACCGGGGCGCGTCGCTCAGTCGCCACAGATGGGAGCGCGTCCGGATGAACAGGCTTCCCCTCGACATCGCCGGGCTCGACATGGCGACCTCGTCAAGCGAGTTGGTGGCGACGACCCGGAAGCTGTCCTCGGTGTCCATCACGTAGGTCACGCCCTCCTCGCTCAGCACGAAGATCTTGCCGTTGTACGCCCACGGGGACGCGGTGAAGCCACCGGAGCCGCGGGCGACGCGACGGCGCACCTGCTGACTCTGGATCTGCTGCTCCGTGAAGTACAGCTCCTCGCCGGTCAGCGCATCGTGCACCGTGACGAATCCTTGATCCAGGAGAGTGAAATAGTAGTCGCCGTAGACCAGCGGCGTCGGGTGATAGGGCCCGGCGGTGTCGTCGTGCCACACGATGTGATCGCTGCCGTGCTGGCCCTGCGCCAACGTGATGTCACCGCTGGCGCCGGGACGAATCACGAACACTGGCCGACTCTGGTCGCCGACATACCCTGACGTGACATAGAGGAGTCCGTGCGCGCTGAACGGCTGCGGGATCGAGATCGAGTTCAGGCCGCTGAAGTGCCAGAGCTCGTCGCCGTCCAGGTCGTAGGACCGCACCTGGTCGCTGCCGGCGGTCACCAGCTCCGTGCGACCCTCGTTCTGCCACACGAACGGCGTCGACCAGTTCGTGCCCTCGTCGCGATTGACGCTCCAGCGCTCGTCGCCGGTCGCCGCGTCGAGCGCCACCACAAAGGACCGGTCGTCGTTGTCGTTGACGACGAAGAGCGTGTCGTCGTGCAGCACCGGGGAGGCCGCCGGTCCCCAACCCAGACGCGTCGCGGCCGGGTCGAATCGCTTTTCCCAGACCAGCCCGCCGTCCATGTCGAGCGCGTAGACCCCAACGTTGCCGAAATAGGCATACACTCGCTCGCCGTCGGTCACCGGCGTCGCGGACGCGTAGGTGTTCTTGAGGTGGCGGTCGAAGTCGGGCACGCCGACAAACGCCTCGGTCGTCCACAGCACGTTGCCGGTGTCGAAATCGATCGCCGTGACCAGCCAGTGGTGGACATCGGGTGAGCGTTCCATCAACTCGCCTGGCTTGGGGGGCGGGAACGGACTCTGGTCCTCCGGAAACGTCTCGGGTGAGCCGTAGGGGAAGTAGAGACCCATCCGCGGCTCTTCTGTCTCGCCCTCGCTGACCACGGTGGTGAGGAAGATCCGGTCGCCCCAGATCACCGGCGACGACCAGCCCAACCCGTCGATGGGTGTCTTCCACACGACGTTGTCGGTCGCGCTCCAGGTGGTCGGCAGGCGCGGATCATCGTCGGCGGTCGACAGCGCGTCCGCCCCGCGGAAGGATGGCCAGTTCTCGGTTTCGGCCAACGTGGCCGTCGTGGCGGCGAGGACGGCGACCAGTACTGCCGCGAGTGTTGTCATCCAGATCAAACCGGTTCGCGTGTGGCGCATGACGTCTCCGTGGGTGTCGAAAAACCGCTTGACACTAACATGAATCCCGCCCCAGGGTGGGCAGATGAGACTGCATCCTGAGGTCGCTCGTACGGTCCGCAAATGCTGCCGGGTGCTAGTGGTGACGGTTGGCGCCGTCGCGATCCTCGAGGCGCAGTCGGTCCCCCGCTACGAGGTCGATCCGTTCTGGCCCAAGCTTCCGCTAGGTGATCGCTGGATCACGGGCGGTTTGGGCGGCATGTGTATCGACGACCGAGATCACGTGTTCCTCCTCAATCGGCAGAACGTGGTGCCCGAAGACCTGGACGGCGCGCGTCTGGCGCCACCGGTGATCGAGCTCGATCCCGACGGCACCGTCATCCGCGGCTGGGGCGACCCGGACCTGCTGGGCGACCGGCTGCATGACTGCCACGTCGACGCCGACCGCAACGTGTGGATCGTGGCCGCCGGTACCGGTGTCGTGCAGCAGTACTCGCCGGACGGCGCCGAGCTGTTGCTCCAGATCGGGGAATCGGGTCAGTACGACTCCTCAGACGGCACGCGCGACGGCCGTCCACTGAACTCCGACCGTGCCCAGTTCTTTCTCCCCGCGAGCCTCGATGTGGACGCTGAGACCGGCGAGGTCTACGTCGCGGACGGGGAAACGCCGCGCGGGAATCAGCGCATCGCCGTGCTCGACCGCGACGGGCGGTTTCTCCGT
Organism: Vicinamibacterales bacterium; assembly: GCA_965197395.1. Taxonomy (GTDB): domain Bacteria; phylum Acidobacteriota; class Vicinamibacteria; order Vicinamibacterales; family UBA8438; genus CAZYFH01. The sequence goes on from CBDANB010000002.1 coordinate 222,573, forward strand.
CAATGGCGGCTCCACCGGTCCGAGGCGGAACTCGACCTGACCCCGCTGCCGCACTGTCTGCGGGTCGCCGACGACGGCCTGGTGTACGTCTGCGACCGGCGGGCGGATCGCCTCCAGGTGTTCGACCGGATGGGCACGTTCATCCGCAACATCGACGTTGGGTGGCGACCCGTAAGCTCCCCCGAGGGCCGCCCGAGTGGCTCGCGTGGAACCGCGGTTGTGCTCGCGTTTTCGCGCGACCCGGATCAGCGACTCCTGTTCGTCGTGAACCAGAACAGCGTGATGGTCGATGTGGTGGACCGCCAGACGGGCCATCTTCTGTCGAGTTTTGGCGGCGGACCCGGGCGCTATCCCGGGCAGTTCACGCTGCCCCACGGCATCGCCGTCGATTCGGGCGGCAACGTCTACGTGGCCGAGCAGGAAGGCCGCCGCATCCAGAAGTTCCTAGTCGTCGACCCGTGATCCCGGCGCTCACCTCTGCTGGCGCCGAGCTTACGTAGCGCGGGCCTTCAGGCCCGCATAGGGCCGCGCCAGCTCGGTGACCCGCTGAGGCGCGGGATCCATAGACCGACCCGTCACCTTCCTGCGACCCGGTCGCGTATAATGCAATCTGTTCTGTCGGGGACACGCTGATTCGGTCTCTGGAGACCATCCACATGATCCACATGAGCCTCATGCACCTGCGCGGACAGCGGTTGACGCCGACGCTCCTTCTGTCCTGGACCCTGCCCGTCCTGCTTGCAACCAGCCTCGCCGCCGCCGGCGCCGACCATCGCCTCGTCGACGCGGTCGAGGACGGAGACGACGACACCGCGCGTACCCTCGTGCAGGAGGGCGTCGCGGTGAACGAGGCGCAGCCCGACGGCACGACGGCGCTTCACTGGGCCGTCCACCGGGACCACGCCGACCTCACAACGCTCCTCCTGGAGGCTGGCGCGAACCCGAACGCGACGAACCGTTACGGGGTCAGCCCCCTCTCGGTGGCGTCCACCAACGGCAACGCCGCCATCGTGACAGCGCTGCTCGATGCGGGCGCGAACCCGAACGCCGCGACGCCGTATGGTCAGACACCGCTGATGACCGCGGCGCGAGCCGGCGACGCGGACGTCGTCACGCGACTCCTCGCCGCCGGGGCGAACCCGAATGCGCGGGAGAGCGTCCGCCGGCAGACGGCCCTCATGTGGGCGGCGGCGGGAATGAACGCCGCTGCGGCCCGGATGCTCATCGAAGGCGGCGCCGACGTTGCCGCGCGCTCGGAAGCCGGCATGACTCCGCTGGTGTTTGCGGCCCGGGAAGGCGACCTCGCCACGGTGCAGACGTTGCTCACGGGCGGTGCAAACATCAACGAAGCCGCGGAGGACGCCATCCCACGTAGGCCGCGGGATCCGAAAGTAGGTGACGGACCGGCGCCGCCCCGGCTCGGGTCGAGCGCGCTCGCCACCGCCATCCGCAACGCCCACTACGAACTGGCCGCCTGGCTCGTCGAGCAGGGCGCGGACCCCAACCTCGACGGCCCGCGGGGCACGGCGTTGCACGGGCTGGTCCGCGCCCGCAACTGCGAGCTCACGGCCATGCCCTGCCCGACGCCCACCGGTGCGTTGGACACCCTGAGTCTGGCCAAGGTGCTGCTCGCTCATGGCGCCGACGTCAACGCGCGCATGACGGCGCGGCCGCCCACAAAGGGCACGTACGACGGCAACGGCATGAGCCTCGTCGGCGCGACGCCGTTCTTCCTGGCAGTCAAGGCCGCGGATATCACGCTGATGCGCCTGTTCCTCGAGCACGGGGCCGACCAGACGCTCGGGAACAGCGACGACACGCCGCCGCTCTTCGTCGCCGCGGGTTTGGGCTTCATCGAAGGACAGGTCCATGCGACTGAGGACGAGGCGCTGGAAGCGGTCGAGATCCTGGTGGGGCTGGGGGAGGACGTCACGGCCACCAACGCCCGGGACGAGACCGCGCTCCACGGCGCGGCGTACCGAGGCGCGAACAGCATCGTCCGCTATCTCGTCGACCGCGGGGCCGATCTGTGGGCCAAGGACGACAAAGATCTGCTGCCGGTGACCATCGCCGACGGCTTTCGACGGGGAACCGGCTTCCGCGCTCACGACGAGACCGCGGCGCTCCTGCGCGAGCTGATGGGCCCCGACGCGCCGGAACGGAATACCGATCAGGGCGCGCGCTAGAGGTAACGGGCGGCCTGCACCGGCGTGCGGAGCGGGCTAGCTGCCGTCGTCGTCGTCCTCGACCTCGCCGCCCAGCGAGACGATCATCTCTTGCGCGGCCGCGATCAAGAAATCCGCTTGCGCGTTCGCGAACCGCGTGCCCCGCCGCGCCTCGACGGTGTCGATGAACGCCTCGAGTGTGCGAATGGCCTCGTCGTTGGCGCTTGGCGGCTCTTCGGCAGTGGACGGCGCCACCGCGTCCGCGGCGTCGGCCTCGTCGGTTTCGCCCTCAGCTTCGTCTTGGGCGGCCGCGCGCGTGGCCTCGAGCGCCGCGTCGAGGCCGGCCTCCCAATCGACGCTGGCCACACTCCGCAACAACCCGGCAACAAGACCCTCCAGCGACGGCGTGAACTTCTGGATGCGGTTGTTGCTCTTCTGGTCGGCCACGTAGAGGTTGCCGTCCGCGTCAACGGCCAGGCCCTGTGGGCTGAGGAACTGGGCGCTGCTGGTTCCGGTCGTACCCCACGTCGTCAGAAACACTCCTGAGCTGTCGAACTTTTGGACGCGATCGTTGAAAGTGTCCGCGACGTAGACGTTACCGGCGGCGTCCGTGGCCACACCCTGCGGGCTCTGGAACTGGCCCTTGCCCGTGCCGGTCGTGCCCCAGGTCGTCACGAACGCCCCGTCAGTTGTGAACTTCTGGATGCGGTCGTTCTGGTCGGCGACGTAGATATGGCTGCCGGCATCCGCCGCGACACCGTGCGGACTCCTGAACTCGCCCTCGGCACTGCCGCTGGTCCCCCAGCTCGTCACGAAAACGCCCTCGCCGGTGAACTTTTGAATCCGGTCGTTGAACGTATCCGCGACGTAGAGGTTGCCGGCCGCATCGACCGTCACGCCCTGCGGGCGCTGGAACTGCGCCTCCCCGCTACCGCTGCTGCCCCACTTCGTCAGAAAGGCGCCGTCGCCGTCGAATTTCTGGATGCGATCGTTGAAGGTGTCGGCCACGTAGACGTGACCGGCCGCATCGACCGCCACGCCGGACGGGTACGAGAACTCGCCGTCTCCCGTGGTACCGTCCGCACCCCACTTCGTCAGGAAGGCACCAGTCCGATCGAATTTCTGGATGCGGTAGTTGAAGGTGTCGGCAACGTAGAGGTTGCCCTCAGCGTCGACCGCCACGCCCCGGGGATTGAAGAACCGGCCGTCCCCGGTGCAGCAGGTGCCCCACCGGTTGACGAGCCACGGCGTGTCGAGCTGCGCGTGGGCCGCCGGACTCCCGCACAGCAGCACGACCGCGGCCGCGCAGGCGGAGCGGGCTCCGCGAGACATGTTGGTGTTACAGATCGGTCAGCCGGCCGGTGCTGTCCCCGAGACGGTCCTCGCGCACACCCACCATGTCGAGCATGCTCAACAGCAGGTTGGTCATGGGGGTTTCCGGCGGACAGGCCAGGTGCCGGCCGCCCTTGCACCGCCCCGCGGCCCCACCAGCCACCACAATCGGCAGCGGCGAGTGGTTGTGCAAGTTGCCATCGCTCATGCCGCTGCCATACAGGAGCAGCGAATGGTCCAGCAAGTTGCCGTCACCCTCCGGCGACGCCTGCAGCTTGCCCAGGTAATAGGCCAGCGTCTCCACGTGATAGTGGTTCACCTTGGCGAGCTTGGCGAGTTTCTCGTCGTTGTGCCCATGGTGCGACAGCGAGTGATGCGGATCGCTTACCCCGATCTCCGGGAACGTCCGATAGCTCGCCTCGTGGCCGAAGGCGAATGTGGTGACGCGCGTGAGATCCGCCTGATAGGCCAGCACCTGCAGATCGATCATTAGCTTCGCATGGGTCGCGAAGTCCTCCGGAATGCCGATGGGCCGTTCCGGCACGGCAAGCTCCTGCGTGCTGTTGTACTCCTCGGTCTTCTGAATCCGCCGCTCGGTCTCGCGAATCGCGTCCAGATACTCGTCGACCCGGCGCCGGTCGCTCGCTCCTAGCTCCTTCTGGAGCTGCCCCACATCCGCCGTCACCGAGTCCAGGAGGCTGCGGTCCATCTGCATCTCCGATAGCCGCTCCGCCGCGCTGTCGCCGTCGCCAAACAGGCGCTCGAAAACCGCGCGCGGGTTGCGCTCCGTCGGGTTGGGCGTCGTCGGGCTCCGCCACGAGATGTTGTTCATGTAGGCGCAGCTGTACCCGACATCGCAATGCCCCAGGATGTCGGACTTGTCGAGGCCGATCTCCAGCGACGCGAGCGGTGTGTCCTGGCCGATCTCCCGCGCGGCGATCTGATCGGCCGTAGTCCCCACCTGCACGTCAGGGCCCTCCGTCCGCTTCGCGTGCACGCCGCTCAGCCAGCCGGCGCTCGACCGCGAATGGTCGCCGCTGCCATCACCCTTCGACTCGAGGTTGCGGTGGGCCAGGTTGGTCACAACGACCACACGGTCCCGAAACGGCGCGAGCGGCTGCAGCGTTTGCGAGAACGTGAAGTCCGCGCCGGTGCCCTCGGGATTCCACTGCGCGTGGTACGCGCCGTTGGGGATGTAAATGCAGGCGAGCCGGCGTACCGGGTTCGCCGCCGTCCGACTGACGGCAGACAAGGCCGGGACCATCGCGTCCAGCAGCGGCAACGCCACCGTCGCGCCCACACCCCGCAGAAAGGTCCGTCGTGGCAGGGACAACTTCTTGATGATCATGGCAACGATCTCCTCATTCGGAACGGCTCACTCTCTACCACACCCATGATAAGCGAAGAGAAGCGGTACTCGCTACTCTCGGCCCGCCGGACAATCTGGCGCACCACCGGAGCATCCGCCAGCTCCACGCCGCGCCCGAGGGCGTAGGTCAGCAGCTTCTCCGTCATGGTGGTGACGAACTCCCCCGACCGCTCTGCCAGGACGTCCCGGAGCTCCGCCGGCCCATCGAACGCGCTCCCGTCGGGCAAGACCCCGGTGGCGTCGATCGGCTGGCTGGACTCACTCAGCACCCGCCAGCGACCGACCGCGTCGTAGTTCTCCAGCGCCAGACCGAGCGGGTCCATCTGCGCGTGACACACGGCGCAACTTGGGTTCTTCCGATGCTGCTCCATCCGCTGGCGCATCGACAGCACCTCGCCCCCCTCGGCCGTCTCTTCGAGCTCGGGCACGTCGGGCGGGGCCGGTGGCGGCGGCGCACCGAGGAGGTTCTCGAGAATCCACTTCCCGCGCGTCACCGGCGATGTCCGGTTGGCATACGACGTCGCGGTCAGCACGCTGCCATGGCCGAGGACCCCGCCGCGCGTTCCGTCCGGCAGGGTCACGCGTCTGAAATGGCTGCCGGACACGTTCGGGACGCCGTAATGCCGCGCCAAACGCTCGTTGAGAAATGTCGTATCCGACGTGATGAACTCCAGGACGCTGCGATCCTCGCGGATGACGTCCTCGAAGAACAGCTCGGTCTCCCGCCGCATCGCCTGCCGCAGGTTGTCGTTGAAGTCAGGGAACGCGACCGGGTCAGGGATCGCGGACTGCATGTTGCGCGTATACAGCCATTGCCCCCCGAAGTTGCCCACGAATTCTAGCGACCGCTCATCGCGCAGCATCCGTCGGACCTGCTGCTCCAACACGTCGGGTTCGGAGAGCCGCCCGGCGTCGGCGACGTCGAGCAACTCGTCGTCCGGGATGCTGCTCCAGAGAAAGAACGACAACCGCGAGGCCAACTCCAGATCGTGGAGGGGATACGTCGTCTCCGGCTGGCTGTCCACTGGGTCGCGCTCGACGCGGAACAGGAACTCCGGGTGCACGAGGATGCGTTGCAACGCGCGGCCGATGCCGTCGTCGAAGCTCCCCTGCGCCCGACCCAGCTCATAGAACTCGAGCGGCGCCCGGAGGTCAGCGTCGGTGACCGGGCGGCGATACGCACGGCGTGCCAGCGTCTCGATGATCCGCTTCGCGCAGCCAGCCTCCTCGTCTCCATGCGCCGGCCGGCAGACGAAGATGCGTTCGCGACTCGGCGTGTGGCCCGGTCCGGTGGCATCGTATGGGCCGTTGATGGTGACGCTCCGGAGATGCGGCGGACGCCATCCTTCCGCCACGGGATCGACGAAGCTGCGCTCTACCGGTCGGCGGATGTTATCGAACACCGCGTCCGTCTTCTTGAGAAACGCGACTGCGACGGTGTGCGGACCGGCCGTCACCGGCACGCGGACTTCCAGCGCGTTGTCGGCGAACATCGCGTAATCCTGCGTCGCGGCACGACGCGCGGCCGCATCCCCGCGGCGGTCACCACGATGCACGTTGCCGGTGCCGCACGGGATTTGGATCCCTGCGCAACCAAACTCGCCGCCGATGGTGAAGAGCTGCACCCGCTCGCCGTCGATGCTGACCTCGATCTGGTGCGGCTCCCCGAGACCCCGAATCGTCTCGATGACCGATCGGCGCAGCCGCAGCTGGAAGATGTACTCGGCGTCCTGCGGGAACTGATGCGTCGCCACGAGGCCACCACGCGTCCCCAGCGGCAGTCCGGGGACGTGGCCGTCTTGCGTGAGATCCAGCGGGGCGAGATAGGTCGCCTCCGAGGGCTGCATAGACGACCGGCCGACCGCGAGGCGGCTGACGCGGCGCGCCGTCGTCAGGTAGCGTTCGAGAAGCAGCGGCGAGACGCCCAAGGCATCGGCGATGTTGTCGAAGCCGTAGCTGGCGTTGTCGGTCGGCAACAGCGCGTCGACGTCGACGTCGAGCGCGAGCAGATCGCGGATGACGTTCGCGTACTCCGCCCGGTTGAGACGGTGAAAGATCGCCGTGCGGGGGACCTCCGCCCGTGCCGCCCAGGCCGCGTCGAGGTCAGCTTCGAGGTTCGCAAGGAACGCGTCCCGTGTCGCCGCGTCCGGCCGTGGACGACCGGCCGGCGGCATCATCCCGGCGCGCAGCTTGCGCACCACGGTCTCCCAGGTCTCCAGGTCGCTGCCGACGTCCGATGGATCGAGTGTGTCGAGCGTCAGGCCGACCGCGCGTAACTGACTTGCCAGCGGAGACCGGGCGGACTCCCGCCCGTCGACCACGCGCTCGTTGTGGCAGGTGACGCAGTAACGGTCGAGGAGAGCGCGAGAGGAATCGGCGCCGGCCTCGTGCGAGGGAGCGGGCGCCTGCTGCGGTTCGGCGGCCTGAAGATCCCCGACGGTCAATGACGCGATCACCAACAACGCGGCGATCAGCGCAACGGAGCGTCCGCTCATCCAGGTCGTCATCGAGAAAGTCACGTTCGTAGCGTATCCTGCACTTTCGCGCGCGCCGTGTCAACACCGGCCGGTGGTCGCTGCCGCAGAGCTTTTCCGCCGCGCAGCCGTCCTAGGGGCCAGGCTTCAGCCTGGCCCGCAGGCCTGAAGGCCTGCGCCACGTACGCGCCTCGGCGCGAGACGGCGCGCGTCGCTACGCCGACGCGCTCGAGAGCTCCGAAAGCTCGTGGAGCCGCTCGCCGGTGCTGTCGCCGAACTCCTCGGTGACGACCCCCAACGCGTTCAGGAGCGTCAGCTGCAGGTTCGTGAGCCGCTGCGTGGCCTCCGGATACTTGACGTGGCGGCCACCCTTGATCCGCCCCCCTCCCCCGCCGGCGAGCAGGATCGGGACGTTCCGGATATCGTGCGAGTTCCCTTCGCTGATCGCACTGCCATAGAGTATCAGGGCGTGGTCCAGGAGCGTGCCATCGCCGTCTGGCGTCGAACGCAGCTTCTCGAGGAAATAGCCGAACAACGTGGCGTGGTACGTGTTGATTTTCTGCAGACTCGCAATCTTGTTCTTGTCGCCGCCGTGATGAGAGATCGGGTGGTGCGAGTCGGAGACGCCGATCTGCGGATAGGTCGCGCCGCTTTGCTCCCGCCCGACCTGAAACGTGATGACACGGGTCGTGTCGGTCTGAAACGCGAGCGTCTGCATGTCGAACATCAGCCGGGCGTGCTCGTCATAGCTCACCGGAATGCCCGCCGGCGACGCCACGACCGGCAGCTCTCGGCCCTGTGTCTCGGCGTTCTGGAGACGCCGCTCGATTTCGCGCACCGACTGGAGGTATTCGTCGAGCTTCGCACGGTCACGCTGCCCGAGCCCGCCCTCGAGCCGACTGACCTTGTCGAGCACCGAGTCGATGAGACTTCCCTGTCGACGCAGGCGGGCCCTGCGCGCCGCCGGGTCGGTGCTGTCGACGCCGCCAAAGAGACGGTCGAACACCACGCGCGGGTTCGCCTCGACCGGCAGCGGCGTGCTGGCGCTGCTCCACGCCATCGTGTTCTGGTAGGCGCAGCTGTAGCCGACATCGCACGTCCCGACGCCGTTGACCGTGTCGGTCCCCTCCAAACCGAGCTCCAGCGACGGGAGCGCCGTCTGCTGGCCGATCGCGCCGGCGACGATCTGGTCCATCGACACGCCGAGCTGCAACGTCGAGCTGCCGGTGGTCTGCAGCGGCTCGATGCCGGTCATAAACGCCCCGGCCGACCGCGCATGCCCGCCGGTGCTCCCCGTGCGAGAGGCGGCGCCGGTGTTGTCGAGGCCGCTCACCACCAGCAGGTGATCCTGGAAGGGCTCCAGCGGCTTCAGGATCGGCGTGAACTCAAACGCACGCCCCTCGTCCACCGGCGTCCATTGCTCCATGATGATGCCGTTCGGCACATACACCGTGCCAAAGCGCGCGACCTGGCGCGCGGCCGTCTTGGCCAGCGCGGTCATCGCCGGGACCATCGCATCGAGCAGCGGCAACGCCAGGGTGGCCCCCACGCCCCGGAGCACCGTCCGGCGCGGCATCGTTTTCTTCGTGACGATCATGACTCTGACCTCCGCATCGTAAACGGCGTGCTCTTGGCGACGGCTGAAATGAGCGTTGCCCAGGTGAGGTCGCCCGGCGCCGACTGGCGGCTGAGCCGTCGGACCGTGGGCATGTCGTAATGTTCGAGCGTGCGACCCAACGCGTACGTGAGCAGCTTCTCGGTCACCGTCGCCACGAACTGATCGTCGCGGCTCAGGATCACCTCCCGGAGCCCCGCTAACCCGTGGACCTCTGTGCCGTCGGTCAGCGTGCTCGACGCGTCGATCGGAATCCCTGTGTCGAACGGTGTGCCGCCTTTGTTCGTGGTTCGCCAGCGCCCGATGGCGTCGTACTGTTCGAGCGCAAACCCAAGCGGATCGATGATACGGTGAGCAACTGGCACACACCGCGTTGGCCCGATGCTGCTCCAGCCGTGCGCGCACCGTGCGGGGCGCGTCGTCCTCGCCGGCGTCCGGCAGGCCCGGCACGTCGGGTGGCGGCGGCGAGGGCGGGGTCCCGAGGAAGTTCTCCAGTAGCCACACCCCCCGGACCACGGGCGAGGTGCGGTTCGCATATGACGTGACCGTGAGGATGCTGGCGTGCCCGAGCAGCCCACCGCGCGTCGCATCCGGGTAGCGCACGCGGCGAAACTGCACGCCGTACACATCGGGGATCCCGTAGTGGCGCGCGAGGCGCTCGTTCACGAACGTGTAATTGGCCCGGAGCGCATTGACGACCGGGCGATCGTTCTGCCGTTCGTGCTCGAGAAACAGCTGCGTCTCCCGCCACATGGCATCGCGCACGTTTTCGTCGAAGGCCGTGTATGTCGCCGTGTCGGGCGACACGTTGCGCAGCTTGCGCAGCTGCAACCACTGGCCGGCGAAGTTCTCCATCAACGCGGTGGCCCGGGAGTCGGCGAGCATGCGGTCGATCTGACGGTCCAGCACCACCGCGTCGCTGAGCTCCCCGGCGGCGGCGACGGCGAGAAGCTCGTCGTCAGGAATGCTGCTCCAGAGGAAGAACGACAGACGCGACGCCAGCTCGAGATCGCTGATCCGATACGGCGTGCCGGGTGGCGCGTCGCGCGGATCGTTTTCGAAACGGAACAAGAACTCCGGATCGACCAGCACCCGCTCGAGCGCCGCGCGGATGCCGTCGTCGAAGCTCCCGTCGGCCCGGCCCTCCCGGTAAAAGGCCAGCAGCGTCTCGACATCCGCCTCAGTCGCCGGCCGCCGATACGCGCGACGCGCCAGCGTCGAGAGGATCGTCGTCACGCAGCGCTCCTCGGCCGCCGCGTCGCCTGTCGGCTCGCACGTCAACAGCCGCGCACGACTCGGGAGCTCCGAGGCGCCCGTGGGGTCGTAGGGGCCGATGATTTGCACCACTGACACCGCCGGGTAACCGTCTTGCATTTCATCCTGGCCGTGCGAGTACGCGGACCGATCGAGAGGAAGTGGCAGAATGCCTTCGGGCAACGCCGAACGCCGGTCGAAGGAGACCCCCACCAGGTGCCGTCCTCCGGTCACCGGCGCGCGCACCTCCAACCCCTTGTCGGCGTGCAGCGCGTAGGCCTCCCAGGACGGGAACGAGTTGGAGTCGTAGACCTGGTCGAACTTGCCGGCATACCCCATCGGCGGCCGCTCGCCGTCCTCCCACGCCCGACCCACCGTGAACGCGCCCAGACGCGCGCTCATCGCCAAGCCCGCCCGCGTCGAGGTAGGCAAGGGTGCCTCCCCCCAGCCCAAAGTGGGCGAGGCCGCCGGGGTTGGCGCCGAGACCCTCGACCACGGGCGTCGCCGCTCCCGTGAGCTGCCTGCGCGCCGCGTCAAAGGGCACCGCCCAGAGGGCCTCCTCACGCCAGTAAACGAGATGGCCGGTCGGGCTGTAGCGCGCGAAGCTCCCCGGGAGTAAGAGTGCAAGCTCGCCCGTCGCCAGGGTTACCACGCCAATCTCGCTCTCTTCCATCGTGGTCCACGCCGTGACCAGTGCGGCCGAGCCGTCAGGAAGCACATCCGGCCACCGAAGTTCCACCGGCGCATCGTCTACCCGACCCGGGATCGGCTCGGGGTCTCCGCCGTTCGCCGAGACGCGCCAGAGACCGTTTGACCCAACGTAGGCGTAAACCACAGTGTCGTCCGGACCCCAGCTCGCCCCAGAACGACCACCGGGCACCTGGCAGAGGGTCACGGGCGGTCGCCCGTCGAGCGACACCTTCCGCAGCGCGCCGTCAGCAAAGAAGCCGACCGACGCGCCATCGGGAGCAAAGAAGGGCGATTGGCCGGCTTCCGTGCCGGGGATCGGCGCGGCCCCAAGGCTTCCGAGCCCGCGGAGGTAAAGCTGCCCGGCGGCCGTCAACACGAGCGTGCGCCCGTCCGGGGACACCGTCATCCCCTGAATGTCTGGCGACACGCCGGGCGGCAACCCAGCCGACAGGCGTGTTGAGGGCGGGCGTGGGGTCGGTGCGGGCCGCGTCAAGACCCAAACAACGAGGCTTGCCGCCACAGCCATCAACACCGCGATCAATGCAACCGACGCAGGTCGCTGCCAGATCCGAATCTGGGGCACCGAAGCGGCGTTTGTTGCCGGTATCGGTGTCGTCTCGAACGCGCCGTCCATCGCCAGCCTAACGGCAGCAATGTCGCGCACTCTGCGGGCGGGATCCTTCTGCAAGCAGACCTGGACTGCCTGACGGACCCTCGAAGGCACGTCGTCATGCAGGGCGGACCAGTCGGGGTCGTCTCTGAACACCGAC
>CBDANB010000003.1:0-285110 GCA_965197395.1 Vicinamibacterales bacterium
CCGGTCACTCGCTTCATAGCCGCGTGTCCCTCGATGTGGTCCCAATGCGCATGGCTCGAGATCATGATCCGGATGTCCCGGACGTTGAACCCGAGTTTCTCGACGTTCGAGACGATGAGCGCGTGCATATCGGCGCTGCCCGTGTCGTGGAGAATGTGGCCCTCCGGCGTGGTGATGAGGTAGGAGCCATATTGGCCGCCGACATAGTAGATATTGCCTATGACGCGGAACGGTTCCACGGCTTCGCTCGCCGCCTGAATGCGCTCCCCTCGTTCTGCTGCGCCATACGGCGACATAGGTACCATCGCTGCACTTAGTACCACCAATGCACATATCAGACGCATACGGCCTCCTTAACCGGGATTTCTGATTTGCCGGCCCCGGAAGGCCCCCTTATACACCTGAAGGCCAGCCCAGCGCGCGAAACGCTTGTTCGTCACAACATCGTCCCGCTTCAGGGGCCGTCAGCTCCGGTCTTCGCCAGCCGCTGCTGAGGACTCGTGAGCGACCAACATGTGATCCGAGGCGGCAGGGCTACCCGGAGTAGTATTCGCTGTTTGTTCCCCCTCAAGACAGGGCTCCTCGTGTCGTCCTCCACCGACCCCATACGCCTTCATCGCCGAGACATTGCGCCTGGATGGGTCCAACGCCGAGTCCGCCCAGCGGGCGGGCCTGATGGACTGGCCGAACGTCGGCTCTCGTACGCCACGCGCGTCACCGATCGCGCGGCACCAGGGCGTAGGGAGAAAGAGGTCGGGGTCTGTCTCGGATCAGATCTGGGACGAGTCAGTTCGGGGGCACCCGCTGGGTCAGTTCCTCGAACCGGCGAAAACAGCGTTACCCTGGCTGGACCAGCCTGCCAGCACCCCGGACGACCAACACGCTGACGCCGTAGAAGGCGTCGAGCGGCATCTCCGAGAGCAGCGCCACCGGGTTGCGCCCCAGCTCACGCCAGCGCGGCGGATTCAGCTCGCGAAACAGGCTGACGCAACTGTCGTCCCAGCTCCACCACAGGTTGAGGGCCAGCGCCCAGAGGCGCCGTTGGAGGGGGGCAATGAACTGGTCGCGCTTCCGGACTTCTCGGACGATCGGGCTGATCTCTTCACCCGCGCGAAGGAGCGACGAGACATCGACGGAGCGGTGTTGTTCGTGATCGGGTCACGATCCGGCATGCTGGTCAATCACCTTTCGGAACAGGCGGATGTGATCCGGAGTACTTCCGCAGCAGCCACCGACGATCCGAACTCCCGCGTCAAGCAACGCCGGGAGTTCAGCCACCATGGCTTCCGGGCTCTGCTTGTAGACGACCTTCATGTTCTCGAGCACCGGCTGTCCGGCATTGGGCTGCGCCATCGTCGGCATGTCGCACACCTGGCGATAGAGCGCGACCGCTTTGGCCGCCCAGGTGACATCGACACCGCTGCCACAGTTGAGCGCGACGATATCGACAGCGCTATCGCGCATGAACTCGGCGGCCTGCTCCGGCCCGATTCCCATCATCGTCCGCAGCCGAGAGCCGTCCCGCGACACATCATAGGCCATCGATCCGATCACGCAAGGCGCGCCCGCGTTGCGTGCCGCGTCGACACCCAGCTTGAGCTCCTCAAGCGCCGTCTGGGTTTCAACGATGATGGCGTCGGCGCCGGCTTCCACGAGCGCCGTGGCTTGCTCGGCGAACGCCTCGCGTACGCGCTGCTCGGGAACGTCGCCATACGGTTCCATCAGTCCACCGAACGGACCGATATCGCCGATCACGAATCCGGGTCGTGCCCCGAACGCCTGGCGCGCGAGCTTGACGCCAGCGGCATTGATCGCCTCCACGTCGCCGCCATGATCGTGGCGCTCCAGCATGACGCGACACCCACCGAACGTGTTTGACAGCAGGCAGTCAGAGCCCGCCTCAACATAGCCCTGCTGGATCTTCAGCAGCCGGTCGGGATGATCCAGATTCCAGGCCTCGCCGCACCCTCCAGGCTCCAAGCCCGCGAGCTGCAGCTGAGTCCCCATGGCGCCGTCGCACAGCAGCACGCGTTCCCGGATCGCCTCGAGCAGGGTCTGTCCCACGTCTTACTCCATGAGCCGAGGCATGGGATTGAACTGGCATCCTTCCACGAACACCTCGAAGAAGTCGGGCGTCGTCTCGAGCTCGACGTGCTCGATGCCTGTGATCATCTCTGCGATCGCGTCGCGCTTGCTCTGCGATAGCAGCAACTCTCTGGCGCCCTGGAGCGCAGCGTTTCCAACCTTGGTTACGCGCTCGACCGGAACCGGTGCAAGGAAGCCGATGGTGATCGCGTTCGGCACATCGATGTAGTTCGCGAACCCGCCCGCAAGATAGAGCGAATCGACGTCGGTGGGTCCGATACCAAGCGAACGCATCACGATCAGCTGGCCGCAGTAGTTGGCCGCTTTGGCTTGCGCGAGGTTGCTGGCATCCTCCCTGGTGAACGAGATGCCATGTGTGGGGACAATACTGAGCTCCTGTGCCTTCTCGGTGAAGACGCCCTTCGGACTCATCCGGTCTAGCCTCCGCAATTCGGCCAACAGGTCGATGAGACCCGACCCGCACAACCCCCTCGGTTCAGCGTCGCCAATCACACGGTAGTCGGATTCGGTGCCCGTTCCGCCGGTCGCAAGGCGCAGCGACTCGATCGCCCCGTCGACCGCCGGCATCCCGCACCGCACGCCGCCTCCCTCGAACGCCGGACCTGCCGGACACGAGGCGGCGGCCATCCGTCCATTGTGCCGCACGACGACCTCGGTGTTGGTACCCACATCGACCAGCATGAAGCTCTTCGTGCTCGTCAGCGCGTCAATCGCCACGAGGTCGGCGACCATGTCGGCACCCACGTGACTGGCGATGAGTGGCGCCGCGTAGACCTTCGCTCGAGGGTGCGCCCACAAACGGAGCGATCGTGCGTCGGCAACCAGCATCGTCGACTCCCGAGTGCCCGCGATGACCTCCTGTTCGATGATCGACTTGTAGGGACGCTGGCCGATCGGCTGGACGTCGAGGTCGAAGAACAGATCACGCATGGTCGAGTTCCCAACCACGACGATCTCGTAGATCATGTGGCGTGGAAACTCGAGGCGCTCGCACATCGCCCGCAGTTCCTGGTTGAGCGTGTTGACAATCGCCTTGTGCAGCTCGCCGCGGAACGGTCCGCCGTCGTACGAGATACGATGCATCACGTCGCTCCCGCCAAATCGTTGCGGGTTCTCGAACGACGAGAGGTAGAGACTGGCACCGGTTTGCAGATCGACCAGCTCGGCCACCACCGTGGTGGTGCCAAGATCCAGGGCGAGGCCGTACATCTGCCCGCGGTACCGATCGATGATGTCGTCTCCGTACAAAACGCGGTCACCATCCCGCCGTACTCGTGGATCGAGCTCGACGTCTTTCGTCGGTAACGACGTCAGGATCTGTGGTTGGCTGCGGAGCAGGGAGAACTCGACGTCTGTCTCGACTCGCTCGATGACCGCCTGGCATGCCAGCCGGCAGGTCTCGCCGAGGAAGCTCTCTGCCTCGGTTCGCTGGCTCAAGTTCTCGTGGCCGGCGTGGACCTCGACCACGCACTCATGACAGATGCCGGTCCGACCACACGACGTCGGCACCCGCACCGCGAGCTCGTCGGCGTAGTCGAAGATGGTCCGGCTGGCTACGAGCGGCAGCCCTTCGCCGCCATGCTTGATTAGATGGTCTCCCACGCGCTGCGGTAGTCGAGCTTGTCGTCAGCCACGCACAAGTAGGTTTGGCCTTCGATCGTGGCCGCGCGCTGATTGCGACACCCGAACTTGGCGGTGCAGTGATCGAAACGGTTCTTGTAAGGACACCGCCGGGTCGACAGCGCGTCCGCTGTTTGCATCATGTCGGAAAAGATCGCGGTGATGCGGTCGAGACGTTGCTGGTACTCGCGGGGGTCGATTCTCTCACCACTCGAGGGATTTGCCGCCGTGCGAGCCCTATTGTCCATCGCTCTCCCCGTCGCCCGCTAGCAGCCCGTGGCAGAAGGGCTAATTCGTAACTTGAGGATCGAGTGCTCGTATTCACCGGTCGCGACGCCGTTGTCCGCCGACACGAACGGATTGTGGAGTGTCAGGGCCCAGGAAGGTCTTACACGGTCCCATAGCTCGACCAGGAGGCCGATCAGCGCGGTACGGACGGCCGCCGCACGGCCTTGCAGGCTGCGCGGCGTGCCGACGCCCGTCAGCTGCCGCATGAGCAGCCCGAGATTGAAGCCGCAGACCTGGACGAGCACACGCTTCAGGATGTTGGGATGGTGCCGCAGATGCACCCGGCGCAGCCGCCCGGTCTCGTAGAGATGCGCGTTGGGCCGTTCGAGCAACTCGCCGCGCTGGCGCAGCAATCGTTGCCCACGATCGCCCCGAATCCGCCGGCGGTTGGCATAGACCGCCGGCTGGGCCGCCGCCTTCCCTGTCCACTTGCGTCGTCCCCTATCCGGCTCCGACACGTAACTGCGGATACCCAGCTCCCGGAACGCGACCATGGTCTCGTTACTGTGATACCCCTTGTCGCCGACGACCTCGACAATGCCCGCCCCGGCCGGCAGGACCATCTCGACGTGGTCGGCCGCGGTGATGAGCGTCTCGACCATCGTGGTCGTGTCCCCGTCGTCCGCGTCCTGCACCGTCACGCCGACGATGGCCCCGGTCTCCAGATCGACGGCGTGCTCGGCGGTGTGCGCCAAATGCGTCCGGCCGTCCTTCATCTTCGTGATCTTCGCGTCGGGATCGTGCGGATGCGTCCAGTCGTCGTTGGACCCTTTCTTCGTGCGCTTCCGGTCGAACCGCGCCAGCTCCGCTCGGGTCGGGGTGGGGATGCCCGACGCCTCCGCGAGCCGGGTCAACCACGCCTCATAGGCTTCGCCCGTGTCCCGGCGCACGATGGTCCGCATCGCGGCGTTCGCTTCAAGCGTCGTCGCGTCGATCCCAATCGTCTGCCCCTGTACCAAGTCGGCGTCCGCCAGCCGCTGCAAGACCCACGTGAAGACTGCCTGGTGCGTCTCGACGTCAATCAGCCGGCGCGTGCGCGACAGCGTCGAATGGTCCGGCGGCGCCTCGTGCAGCGCGAAGTCCAGGAAGTGCCGGACACTCAGCGAGTCCGCCGCACGCCACGCGATCGCGCGCTCCGAGTCCAGTCCCTCGAAGTAGCCGAGCAGCAACAACCGAAAGTAGCGACCCGGTGCCAGACTCGGGCGACCCACATCGTCGGCATAGAATTTCGCGCACTCCCCCTCGGCGAAGGCGTCGAACCCCGCCTCGTCGAGCACGCGATTCAGCCGCTCATAAAAGGGATGCCCGGCGCTCTGCGGGAGATCCGCCGTCGCGACCCACATGGACGTCTGGCGGTTGCGTTTTCGTTTCTTACCCATCGCCATAGGCCGAGTATAGAGACCGAGATCGGTTCTGGCGATCGATCTAATTCAGGGACTTTCACCACGGGCTGCTAGCCGCTTCGCTAGCGCCACGCATTCCATCGCGTCTTTGCCGTAGCCGTCTGCGCCCATGTCGTCGGCGAACTCCTGGCTGACTGGCGCGCCGCCAACCATGATTCTCACGTCATCGCGAATCCCCTCGTCGATGAACGCCTCGATCGTAACAGCCATGTTCGGCATCGTCGTGGTGAGCAACGCGGACATCCCCATCAGCGTCGCGTCGTGCTCATCCATCGCCTCGAGGAACTCATCCGCCGACGTGTCCACCCCGAGATCGAAGACCTCGAATCCAGTTCCCCGCAACATCATGATGCAGAGGTTCTTGCCGATGTCGTGGAGGTCGCCCTTTACCGTCCCCATGACAACACGACCGACTGGCTTGATGCCTGACGCAGAGAGAATCGGCTCGATGTGCGCCATCCCTGCCCTCATGGCCCTAGCGCACGACAGTACTTCCGGCACGTAGATGAAGTTCTCGCGAAACTTGATGCCGACAATCCGCATCGCGGCAATCAACCCGTCGTCCATCACCTCGAGTGCCGGCACGCCGTCAGCCAGCGCCTTCGCGGTGAGCTCGTCGACGGTGGTGTGCTGACCGTCAATCAGCGCGGCACCGATCACCTGCATCCTCTCACTGATCTTCGCGTAGGTCGCGACGACGTCTTCGCGCTCGTCGGGCCGCTCGATGTACTCCTCGATCTCGTGGCGCACGAAGTCATTCGCGATGTCCTTGATATCAGCCATGTCGCCCAAACAGCGGCCCCTCCGAAGTCACTGAGACGCAGCGCGCTCCCGCGTCCAATCCTGCACGGCTCTCGGTATCTCTTTGAGGTTCTCGATCGAGGTCTGGAGCGGGATCGCGCACTCAGGTCCGACGAGCGGCACGCCCGCGTCAAGGTTCTCATAGACCTCGGCGCGAACCTCCGGCGGTCCCTGCGCAAATAGCGTCTCCGGGTTGTTGATGTTCCCGACCAGCGCGATCCGGTCCTTCACGATCGCCATCGCCTCAGCGGGCGGGTTCTTCGAGTCGTAGTGGAACGCGGCCAGGCCGGTCTGGGCGATGTACTCCATTCGGTCGAGCGTCCGCCCACAAATGTGGAGAATCAGTGGCACCGGCAACCGCTCGACCATTTCGATATGGAGGTCGCGCAGGAACCGGGCGTAGTACTCGCCACTGACCAGGTCGCCGGTCGCGTGATCGGGCATCGTGAGGGCATCCGCGCCGGCTTCGATTTGTGCGAGGCCATAATCGACCGTGGCCTGCTTCATCCGGTCCAGACAGAGCTTTGTCTTCTCAGGGTCGTCCAACGACATCAGCAGGAACGGCTCGACGCCGAAGCAATGGTAGCCGAGGGTCCACGGCCCCATCGTCTTGCCGATGACCGCCACCTCGTCGCCGTACTCCTTCTTGAGAATCCTGATGGCGTCGGTCACACACTTCGTATCCGGATGGGTCAAGAAGTCGTGCGGGATCTTGATGTCATCTGGTTCGACCCAGATCGGCTCTCGCATCCGAACCGTCGGCCAGTTGTCCTTCTGCTCCCACTGCATCTTGCAGCCGAGCGCAGATGATTCCTGGATGATGGAAAAGACCGGCATGATCGTGTCGAATCCGAGCTCGGTATAGCCGGTCGCGGCAAGTCGCGCCATCAGCTCCGGCTTCCGGTTGGCGTCAGGAAACGGCGCATCGACGAGGTCCATCAACTCCACGGTCGCGACCGATGTGGGGTTGCAGACCGGTGTCCGATCCACCGACTCTCCGCGAAGCGCCGCCAGCACCCGTTCTCGTCCAGTCATCGCGTTCGTACCCAAGGCTTCACACGTCTACTGTTTCTGCGCGCTCGGGGCCAGCAGCTGTCCACGCGCTGCCGCCATCTGCTGCTCGCGCTCGACTCCTCTGACGTTCAGGGCCCGGCCAAGGAGCAAGCCCACCAGTCTGTCGTGAGAGTGCCGGCAGGGGAACGCGACCTCCTGAGCCGTGCCCTCCACCCACGTCAGCTCGCCGAGTTTCACCAGGCCAGCGCCGATGGCACTCCGCCGCTTCGACCGCTTTTCGTCATCCTCGGCTCCCACAAGCCGATAGACGCCCCTGCCAAGGCTCTCGAGGCTCACATTGCCGTCGGATTTCTTGTCAAACACCGTGAGAGGCTTCGGATCGACGTCGCTCGACGGGTCCGCCTTGCAGGCTTCAAGAAACAGCCGACGACACGCCAGCTCGTGCGCCTGCCCACACGGGAAGCGCACCCGTGAACCATCGACTTCGACGCCACCCAGCGTGGCCATGGTGCGGGCAACCACCTCGGCCCGCGTCGCGGCGCCGTCCCTCCGACTGTACGTATGCACCACGTAGGCCGGCGCGTCGTCCTGCCCCTGGCGGTAGAGCGCCAGCGATATGTCGTGCAAATGCGAGTCCATCGATACGAGCTCAACGCGCTCGCCGAGGTCCTTGGTGAGGCCCATTGGAGGCTCCAGTTTACTCGGACGCGCAGATAACTTCGGCACGCGCTAGGGTTGCCGTCTGCTGGCGACGGCTGAGGGCGGGGGTTGGCAGCGACAGGCCCCAAAAGAGTGTTTCGGAACTCAGACGACGCGGTGTATGAGGTCCTCGCCGGCGGTGAGTCGACGACAGTTCTCTGCGGCGACTTCGATGCTGCGATCCAATGTTTCTCGCGTGAGCCAGGCCACATGCGGGCTGACCACGACGTTTTCGAGGTCGAAGAGCGGGTTGTCCGGCGGTGTGGGTTCGGCTTCAAAGACGTCGAGACCCGCCGCGGCAATCGTCCCGCTTCTGAGCGCTGAGAGGAGCGCCGACTCGTCGACGAGGCCGCCGCGTGCCGTATTGATGAGGATCGCCCCTGGCTTCATGCGGGCGAGGGCCGCCTCATCGATGAGATGTTCGGTCTCGGGAGTGAGCGGAACGTGGAGGGACACGATGTCGCTTTCGCTCAAGAGCTCGTGCAGCCGGCGCGCTTCCCCGACCGCGTCGGGTCGGTCCATGACGTCGGTGTACAGCACCCGCGCCCCCATCGCGCTCAGCACCGGCGCGAGGAGCCGCGGCACGGCACCGTACCCGACGAGGCCGACGGTTCGCCCAGCGATCTCACCGTATCCGTCCTGCCAGGCCACCGGCAGCGCCCATCCCCTTCCAGCCCTCGTCTCGGCGTTCGTCCGATGCAGCTTTCGGAGGGTCGTTAACATCAAGAGCAGCGCCATCTCCGCAACGGCATTACTGTTGGTGCCAGGCATGTTGCAAACGGCGACGTCGTGCTCCTTCGCGGCGTCGAGATCGATCGTGTTGACACCTATTCCGATCTTCTGAACGAGACGCAGTTTCGGCGCCGCGTCAAAGGCGGCGGAGGTGACCGGCTCGAGCAGGTGCCAGAGCACTTCCGTGTGGGGGATGAGTGCGGCGAACGTCTCGCGGTCTGATTCGGCGCAAACCGAAACGGAGAGGCCTTGCGAGTCGAGTTCGGTCAGCCGGCGGGCAAGATCAGGACTTGCCGCATAGTGGAAGATGACGTTCATGAGCCGCGGATGTTATACGCGCGCTGGTCCCACCGCAAGAGCCGATGGCAAGTAAGTATCCCCCGGCAAAGCCGGGGGCTTTAGTTGTGAGCCGCTCAAAGCGGCTGACGTGACCGCTGCGCGGTCACTTGAGCCACCTGACGGTGGCGGCTCTAGTCCAACGGCAACTGATCCAGCCGCCGATCCTCTCGCTCCTGCTGCTGGATATAGTCCCGGATGATCCGTTCATCACGGCCCACCGTCGAGACAAAATACCCGCGCGCCCAGAAGTGCTGCCCCACGAAGTTCCGGGGTCTATCCGGGTTTCCCAACGCCATTTTGGGGCCTTTCGGGGTTTTTCGTGGGTGATTTGATTGGAAAGGCCCTGTGGGAGCTCGTGGAAAACGCACAGCGTTTTCCAAGGCACGGTGGGCGCGTTCTGTGCGTCCACGGCGCCGTCAGCTTCCACAGGGCCCGTCCGTGCGCGACAAGATGGCTCCCAGGGAGGGGGCCCATGCGTGATGTCGAACTGGACCGCTGCGTCCTCGGACTGCAGTCGACCGGCGAACAACTATGTTCGCGTCAACACCGTCGACCTGTACACGCCGAACGCTCGATTTACCCCGGAAAGACTGGGATATCAGGTGCTTACGCTATTTGGGAAACTCGGATATAGCCAAGTTCCGGGACCGCCCCGCAAACTCCCGAGCGATGTGGATCGCGCTCTTCCCCTTGAGATACCCGATCACCTGCGCCACCGAGTACTTCGGGGGGATCGACACCAACATGTGGACGTGGTCGGGCAGCAGATGCCCCTCCTCCACCTGGCTCTCGCGGTGCCGCGCCAGCTGCCGCAGCACCTCGCCCAGCTGCTGCCGGACGCCTCCATACATCGCTTTCTTCCGGTACTTCGGAATGAACACTACGTGATACTGGCAGTGCCATTTCGTATGATTGAGACTTCGGTACGTCGTCATGAGGACTCCTTCTCGTGATGCTTGTGCGGCTCACGGGAAGGAGTTTCCTCACGCGACTCCCGGATACGTCAAACGCTGCTGGCCGCCCCGGCAAAGCCGGGGGGTCTCCCACGGCAACTAGGCGGCGGGCATTGTCAACTTCAGGCGACGGCTGGCAGAGTACCGGGATGAGCAGCCCCGCACCGAGCTACCGCGGCTATCGATTCCCGCCCGACATCATCGCGCACGCCGTCTGGCTGTACTTTCGCTTCAGTCTCAGTTTTCGTGATGTGGAGGACCTCCTGGCCCAGCGAGGCGTCACGGTCACCTATGAGACGATTCGACGATGGTGTCGCACGTTCGGCCGCGCGTATGCCCGACGGCTCCGGCACCGGCGTGGGCGCCTCGGGGACACGTGGCACCTCGATGAGCTGTTCGTCACGCTGAACGGTCGTCAGCAGTACTTGTGGCGGGCGGTAGACGAGGACGGCGACGTCCTCGACATTCTGGTGCAATCGCGGCGGAACCGGCGCGCCGCCGTGCGCTTTTTCAGGAAGTTGCTGAAACGCCAAGGCCGTGTGCCCCGACGGCTGATCACCGACAAGCTCCGCAGTTACCCGGCCGCGCACCGCACGGTGATGCCGTCGGTGGTCCACTGTACGGATCAGTATGCGAACAACCGCGCCGAGGTGTCGCATCAGGCGACGCGACAGCGTGAGCGCCAGATGCGACGCTTCAAGTCGGCCGTCCATCTGCAACGCTTCGCGTCGGCCCACGGCGTGGTGCAGAATCTCTTCCGGGTGGCCCGACATCTGCTGCGGGCGGCCCATTATCGTGTATTGCGAACGCGGGCCTTCGTCGAATGGCAGGCGGTGACGTGTGCCTGCTAATAAGGATGACGGGAGTCCGCTAGCCGGCCACAGCTATGCGCTCCGCTCGCCAACTTGACAGTGCCCTGCCGCGCTGTGCAAGCTGATGGCGAAGGGAGCCGGGCACCGCATCACGTTCTGCGTGCCGGGCGACCACGACGGCCAGGTCTGTCGCCTGGACGCGCCCCGCAGCTTGATTCAGACGGCGTCACGGTATCGGGCGGAGCCGACTGTGGAGCTGCTGCGGAGGGAAGAAGACGGGAACTTTCGTCCCTGGCACGCCAAGATGCTGGCCCTTCGCGCAGACGCCTATTCGGCCCTGATGATCGGGTCGTCGAACTTCACCAGTGCCGGCATGGGGGTGACACCGCATCGACACGCGGAGGCGAACCTGCTCACGCTGGTGGACCGGGTGGCGTTCGCGCGCGCGAGCGGCCAACTGGAGGCGATCTGGCCCGAGCTGGAAGTTGTCGACGATCCGGACGAGGCAGAGTGGCGGGGGCCACAACCGGAGGACGAAGACGAGCAGGATCCTGTCGCGACGCTGCCGGCCGGATTCCTGGCGGCGCTCTATCGGGCCGGAGAGCGTCGGCAGATCGCGCTGCGACTGGACCCAGCACATCTTCCGGAGGACTGGCGTGTGCATGCGTGTGGACAGGACCCACGGGAGCTGTTGACGGACGCGGCGTGGCTCGAGTCCGGACGGCCCAATGAGATCGTGCTCGAGTGGGGCGCGCCACAGCCGCCAGACCGGGTGCTCGTGCGATGGGCCGACGGCGAGGCCTTTCTGCCGCTCAACGTGGAGGACAGCCGGAGCCTGCCGCCGCCGGCGAAGCTGGAGGAGATGTCGGCCGACGAGATGCTGCGCATTCTGGCCGCGACCGACCCGAGCGCGGCGTTCCGCGCCTGGGCGCGTCGGCAGCGGACCTCGGAGCACTTCGACGAAGAGCTCGACTCGATCTATAGGAAATTCAAAAGCTCATTTCCTGGTGCGCTCAGGCGCGAGTTGGGCATGGTCGGCCGGGTGCGGCGAAGGGTGCCGCCGTCCCCGCGCTCTCATGCCTCCGGGTACGATCTTCGGCGGCTGCGAACCCTTCGCCCGGTGTGCGGGACGAGCGACCCGGCCGGGGGGGCGTCAAATCTCTGGAGGCTGACGGTTCGGAGACCGCAGAGAAAGCGTTCTCGCGCCTGGGCGGCGAATCAGTTTGAGAAAATGCGAAGACGGCCGGTCAGTTCACGGCGAGGGTTGGTTCCGACGCGGGTGGCAGCCGACGGGTCCAACGCATCCGCCGGCCTTCGGTGTCCAAGAGCGGATCTACGCCGAAGCTTTTTCTGGTTCCTCACACAAATGTATGCACGGTTTTGGGTAGTGGAAGGTCCGCCATGCAGTGGTAGAGGTTCCGGATGTAGGTCGTGGC
Source organism: Vicinamibacterales bacterium (assembly GCA_965197395.1). Classification (GTDB taxonomy): domain Bacteria; phylum Acidobacteriota; class Vicinamibacteria; order Vicinamibacterales; family UBA8438; genus CAZYFH01. Next base: position 12,204 of record CBDANB010000003.1, read on the forward strand.
GGTCCTGAAGCCGTAGGCCCTGTGAATGATGAGCTTCGCTTTGTTGTTCAACCCTTCGACGGTGCCGTTGTCGATGGGCAGCCGGAAGTAGTTGAGGATGTCGTCCTCGTGGCGGCGGAGCAGCCACGCGAAGTCGCGCATCGGCGGGAGGCGTGAGTGCGTCGCCCACCAGAACCACCGCTTCAGGTAGCGCTTCGCCCACCCCGCGCGGCGGTAGCTCCAGAAGTGCGCGAAGAACTCTTTGAGGAGATAGGCGCGGTTGATCTTCAGATTGAGGTGTTCGAGCTCGCCCAGGCGCCGGTGCTGCGTCTCGGTGAGATTCCAGGGGTTCTTCAACCAGATGAACCGGGTCTTGTGCATCAGCGCTTTGTGTGCCGGGCCTTTCTCGCGAATCTCGTCGCGGCGGACCTGATCGACGGCCGCCATGAGATGACTGACGATGTGGAATTTGTCGAACACCAGCACCGCGTGGGGCGCCCGGACCCGGATCACGTCGATGTAGGGCTGCCACATATCGCAGCAGATGCCGGCGAGCGCCACAGTGCGCTCGGGGCCAAGGAACGCAAAGAACGCCTCGAGGGTCGCCTGGCTGCGTCCCTCGCCGCTCCAGAGCAGCCGCTTCCGGGCCAGGTCGTACACGTTGGTGACGTAGACGTGCCCCTTCTTCCGCGAGATTTCGTCGATGCCGATATGGGTCACGCCGGTGAGGTCGCGGTGCGCCAACCCGTAGGCCACGGCCGCCTCGACCGCTCGCTCCACCGTGCCCCATGCGTACCCGAACAGCGTGGCCACCTGCTGCCACGGCAACACCCGCGTCCAGGTCGCGATCGTCACCAGCAACGCACGCGTGAACCGCTGCCGGCCCACCGCCCAGGGCAGCGCTTCCACATGCACGCCCCGGCACCGCACACACTGGACCCGTCGCGGCGCGTAGACGAGCGTCACGGGAATTCCCCACAGCGGGACATGGCGAAAGCGTCGGACCCACCGGGTGTCCCGATAGCTGCCCCGCTGCTCGCACTGACCACAACGCGGCGCATACCGCCCGTCGGGGGCCAACTCCGCTGCCAATCCGCCGACGTCGCCCGTGACCCGCAGCACCCGAAACCCTTGCAATTCCACCGTTGCCTTCACCAGACTTTCCACGAGCATGAGTCTCCTCTCAGATACCCAGGTAGCGTTGCAACTCCTAAGTACCTGATGAGACTCATGTTCTTCAAACCGCAGCCCTACTCAGCCCGCATACATTCGTGCGACGAACCCTTTTTCTCATGGATGCCGCCCACCACAAGCGCCGCGGCTTCCCGAGCCGTGCCTGCCCCAAAAGGGCGAACACGGCATCGTGTGTCTGGCACTTCACACGGGGCGCGAGCAGCCCGAAGTAGCGAATGTTTGCTGGTAGCGGTCGGGGACGTGGTCGGCGAGCGTGGCCAGGAACTCCGCCGGCGTGTAGGTGCTCTCGACGTTGCGTTTCGTGCAGCCCGGCGTGCGTCATCCCCCTCCCGCGCCGCTGCTGGTGGCGCACGCGATCTCTGTAGTAGTGCGATCGGCTAGACTGTCGCTCGTCACGGAAGACGGCGAGCCCGGAGGTGCGAGATGTTCAGGGCCAAGGCGACGGCGAAGGCGAAGCCACGGGGCGGCGGCGAGTTCAAGCGTTTTCGCCGGCCGAGGGTGTGCCGCTTCTGCAAAGACAAGATCGATTACATCGATTACAAGGACGTGCGGATGATGATGATGTCGATTCCTGAGCGCGGGAAGATCGAGCCCCGCCGGCTCTCGGGGACCTGCGCCAAGCACCAGCGAAAGCTGACGACCGCGGTCAAGCGTGCGCGGCAGTTGGCGCTGATTCCGTATGTAACCGAGTAGCGACAACACCTCGGCCCGCCGCACCGTCTGGTGCCTGAGCCGGCAGAGTAGCGGTCACGCGAACAGAGGGCGAAGCCCAAGACGATCGAAACTGCCCAAGAAACCGCGAAGACGGGATCGCGGTAAGTCCACCTGCGCGTGACTCTACCCTTTTCCTCTGAAGCAACAGCGAACGGGACAACCCAGATGGAAGACCGTATTCTTATTGGCAGTGTATTCGCCAACGATTCGCAAGAACAGGCCCAGTGGCTTGCGCTGCAACTGGCCTATATCCGGGCCACGACAAAGAGGGATTGTCCCAAGACCTGTTGATTTTCTGATGTAAGAGCGGCGGCTTCTTCACCCTTCGTGTGGTACGGAGGGGGTAACCAACCAAGAAGGAGCCACCGCCATGACGAAGCATGCCAGGAAGTCCCGTCGCCTCCAAGCCGTGGAGCGGCCGCCGGCCGCGACCGTGCAGATTCCCCTGCCCGTGCTGGGCGCGTTCGCCAGTATCGAACGCTCGTACTTCGAGTTGTGCATCCGCGCGGGCCAACAGGTCCTCGATGCCATGATGGAGCAGGACCGCACCGCGTTGTGCGGACCGCGCTGGAAACGCGACCCCGATCGCCAGGCGGGCCGCGCGGGCACGACGCCGAGCGAGGTCACGCTGGGTGGGCGTCGGATTCAGCTGACGCGCCCTCGCGTCCGCAGTCAGTCGGGGCAGGAGGTCGAGCTGCCCAGCTTCGCGTTCGCCTCGCACCGCGACCCGCTGGATGCGCATGCGGTGAACGCGGTGGCCTGCGGCATCTCCACGCGGAAGTATGCTCGGAGCCTCGACACCCTGCCGGAGGAGGTCGCGGAGCGGTCGACGTCGAAGAGCGCGGTCTCGCGTCGCTACGTCGCCATGACGACGACGCAGCTGACCCGCTGGCTCACCACGCCACTCGGGGATCGCCACTTCCCGATCGTGCTGATCGATGGAATCGTCCTGGGCGACCACACGGTCGTGATCGCGCTCGGCATCGATACAGAGGGCAAGAAGCAGGTGCTGGGGCTGCGGGAAGGCCACACCGAACACAGCCGCGTCGTCAAGGCGCTGCTGCGCGACCTCGTCGAGCGCGGGTTGGATCCGGAACGGGCGCGACTCTTCGTGATCGACGGCGCGAAGGCGCTCACCTCGGCCATCCACACGGTGTTTGGCACGTTGGGCGCCATCCAACGGTGTCAGCTCCATAAGCGGCGCAACATCTTGGGCCACCTCCCGGATCATCTGCACGCGAACGTGACGGCGGTGCTGCGGGAGGCCTGGGCGGCCGTCGATGTCGCGCTGGCCCACCGGCAACTGGAGCGCCTGGCCGCCTCGCTGGAGACCGACCATCCGGGGGCGGCCGCGTCGGTCCGAGAGGGCCTCGCCGACACGCTCACGCTCCAACGCTTCGGCATTGCGGGCGTGTTGTACACGAAGTTGCGCACGACGAACGCCATCGAGAACTTCAATGGCGCCATTACCACCTACTCAAGGAACGTGAAGCGCTGGCGCAGCGGCACGATGGTCGTCCGCTGGGTGAGCGCGGCCATTGTCGAGGCGGAGAAGAAGTTCCGCCGCGTGCACGGATTTGGTTGTTGCGTGCCCGCATGCGGCCGCCGACAGAAATTGCGATCGCTATCAGACCGGAAAACATCGAACAGCGACTACACTCGTCAATTCTGTTGGCAACACCGGACGCCCTGGACTGCCTATCCTGGGAGGTAGGGCGTGTGGGTCTAGATCTCGTTGGTCAAATAGAAGACGACGTTGCGGTGCCGTACTACCAGTATGACAACCGCGAAAAGGTGTACACGCTTCTGCGATCAAATCAGTGTAACGTCCATCCGCTGCTTTGCGGCGTTTACTTCGACATGTTTTATCACCATGGATGCGGATCGGGGCGGGCATTTAAGGTGCGCTCCCAGCCTTACTGGGCACATGCGGTCGACGAAAACATAGACGTCGCGGCGCTGACCCGGCGATTGATGAAGGACCCTTCCGGTTTCATTAACAGGTTCCTCACACAAATGTATGCACGGTTTTGGGTAGTGGAAGGTCCGCCATGCAGTGGTAGAGGTTCCGGATGTAGGTCGTGGCGGTCCTGAAGCCGTAGGCCCTGTGAATGATGAGCTTCGCTTTGTTGTTCAACCCTTCGACGGTGCCGTTGTCGATGGGCAGCCGGAAGTAGTTGAGGATGTCGTCCTCGTGGCGGCGGAGCAGCCACGCGAAGTCGCGCATCGGCGGGAGGCGTGAGTGCGTCGCCCACCAGAACCACCGCTTCAGGTAGCGCTTCGCCCACCCCGCGCGGCGGTAGCTCCAGAAGTGCGCGAAGAACTCTTTGAGGAGATAGGCGCGGTTGATCTTCAGATTGAGGTGTTCGAGCTCGCCCAGGCGCCGGTGCTGCGTCTCGGTGAGATTCCAGGGGTTCTTCAACCAGATGAACCGGGTCTTGTGCATCAGCGCTTTGTGTGCCGGGCCTTTCTCGCGAATCTCGTCGCGGCGGACCTGATCGACGGCCGCCATGAGATGACTGACGATGTGGAATTTGTCGAACACCAGCACCGCGTGGGGCGCCCGGACCCGGATCACGTCGATGTAGGGCTGCCACATATCGCAGCAGATGCCGGCGAGCGCCACAGTGCGCTCGGGGCCAAGGAACGCAAAGAACGCCTCGAGGGTCGCCTGGCTGCGTCCCTCGCCGCTCCAGAGCAGCCGCTTCCGGGCCAGGTCGTACACGTTGGTGACGTAGACGTGCCCCTTCTTCCGCGAGATTTCGTCGATGCCGATATGGGTCACGCCGGTGAGGTCGCGGTGCGCCAACCCGTAGGCCACGGCCGCCTCGACCGCTCGCTCCACCGTGCCCCATGCGCACCCGAACAGCGTGGCCACCTGCTGCCACGGCAACACCCGCGTCCAGGTCGCGATCGTCACCAGCAACGCACGCGTGAACCGCTGCCGGCCCACCGCCCAGGGCAGCGCTTCCACATGCACGCCCCGGCACCGCACACACTGGACCCGTCGCGGCGCGTAGACGAGCGTCACGGGAATTCCCCACAGCGGGACATGGCGAAAGCGTCGGACCCACCGGGTGTCCCGATAGCTGCCCCGCTGCTCGCACTGACCACAACGCGGCGCATACCGCCCGTCGGGGGCCAACTCCGCTGCCAATCCGCCGACGTCGCCCGTGACCCGCAGCACCCGAAACCCTTGCAATTCCACCGTTGCCTTCACCAGACTTTCCACGAGCATGAGTCTCCTCTCAGATACCCAGGTAGCGTTGCAACTCCTAAGTACCTGATGAGACTCATGTTCTTCAAACCGCAGCCCTACTCAGCCCGCATACATTCGTGCGACGAACCCATTAACAATCTGGCGGGCTGGAAACTTGGCGAATACGCCACACCCGATTTACAGCTAGACTGACGCGCCTTGCGGTTCGACGAGGTCGCGCCTGGCCGCAGCCCCAGGCACCGAGCGCGATCACGACCGGTGTAGCGACGCGAGACCGCGTCGACGTCAAGTGGCTCGACCTTCTGCCCCGACTGACTGCGGACGCGAGGGCGCGTCAGCTGAATCCGACGCCCACCCAGCGTGAAAAGTGATGGCGAACGCGCCCAGCACGGGCAGGGGAATCTGCACGGTCGCGGCCGGCGGCCGCTCCACGGCTTGGAGGCGACGGGACTTCCTGGCATCGTCATGGCATCCCTCCGTACCACACGAAGGGTGAAGAAGCCGCCGCCACTCAGCCCGCATACATTCGTGCGCGGGCTGGAAACTTGGGAATACGCCACACCCGATTTACAGCTAGACTGACGTGCGTTACCTGGCCGGCAGCGGTGTCGGTCAAGTGGTAGAAAAGTGGTTCCTCACACAAATGTGTGCACGATTCAGCCCCCAGCAGGTCAGCCACGCCGTGGAAAGAGGCTGCGGATGTGTTCGTGCCCGCGAATCAGCGGTGAAGTCGTCTATCGCTCAGTCGACGGCCGCCTGCGCGGGCCCCGCTTTTGGTGGGGGGCCTGCTCGACGGCAGCCGGTCCCACCTCAAGGTGCTGAGGCGCTGGCATTTACAGGGCGACGAACCATGAACACTCGTGGAACGCGGCCTGGACTTTCGCCGACGTTTTACCGCTGGGCCGAACCCTCGCTGACTGTTCAGCCCCTTGGCACTGGCAGGCCCCTCGCGATTTCCGCCGTGTACCGTGGGCCGGACTTTCCGAGAGCCTGCAGTTCCTCTCCAGATACAGACGGTGTTCTCCAGCCACGTAAGTCGATGACAATGCTTGACTTATTAGCCATGGAACCGGCCAAAGCTGCACCGATCCCTGAGAGGAACCAGAAAAGTGATACATCATCCCGCCACGAGGTTGCGCCGCTGCCGGTGCCACCCGCGCGAGCTCCTGGTAGCCGACTAACGCACGGAGCGTGATCGCGCCCGAGCGCAGGAGCCCGAACAACGAAAGCACGACTGCGTCCTGGCTCGGCAAGCTGGCTCGCGTCTTCACCCCGCGCCGAACTCTTCATGGATGCGCTCGAGCGCGTTCGTTGTGCGGAGCGCCTTCCATTGCGCCATCGGGAACCGCAGAAACTTCTCGACCGGGGTCTCGATCACCGCGCGAATCCGCTCGCGCATCAGGGTCTCCAACGGGTTGACGTTCGTGGTCGCGTGTTCCCGGTCGTTCCTGGCATCGTCGTCATCGCGTCATCCTCCGGAACCCGCCAGCGGGAGTAGCTCGAATGTGAAACCGCGCCGGATGATGACGCCGTTTTACTTTTCCACCAACTTCACGACACTACCGGCCGGCACGAGGACAGTATGAGCAGTAAGGAACCACGGGCATTCATACCCCTCTTCAAGGTCCGCATGTCGCCGAATGCCGCCGAGCGCGTGAAGGGCGTACTGGAGTCGGGGTACATCGGTCAGGGTGAGCAGGTTGAGATATTTGAACGGGCTCTTGCGCAGTTTACCGGCCACCCTGCGCCGCTGTCACTAAACTCCGCCACTTCTGGTTTGATGCTGGCGCTGCGGCTGATCCGTGGCATTGATTCAGAGCCGGGAGAGGTTCTGGCGCCACCGATAACCTGCACTGCTACCAATTGGCCGATACTGGCGTCCGGGCAAAAAATCCGCTGGGTGGACACCAATCACGCGGATGGAAACATGGATGTCGAAGACCTGCGCAGCAAACTGTCCCCGCGAACCCGGGCGATCATGCTGGTTCATTGGGGTGGTTACCCCAACGATCTAGACGCGATCAAAGCGGTTCAGGACGAGTGTTACGACAAGTATGGAACCCGCCCGTCGATTGTTGAGGATGCGGCCCATGCCTTCGGCAGTAAATACCGTGGCAACATGATCGGTACCTCGGGCAATTACTGCGTGTTCAGTTTTCAGGCTATTAAGCACCTGACCTGTGGCGACGGAGGCGCGTTATTATGCCCGGATGAACACGAAACCGAGCGCGCGCGGTTGATGCGCTGGTACGGTATGGACCGTGCCCAAAGCAATGGTTTTCGGTTCCTCACACAAATGTGTGCACGATTCAGCCCCCAGCAGGTCAGCCACGCCGTGGAAAGAGGCTGCGGATGTGTTCGTGCCCGCGAATCAGCGGTGAAGTCGTCTATCGCTCAGTCGACGGCCGCCTGCGCGGGCCCCGCTTTTGGTGGGGGGCCTGCTCGACGGCAGCCGGTCCCACCTCAAGGTGCTGAGGCGCTGGCATTTACAGGGCGACGAACCATGAACACTCGTGGAACGCGGCCTGGACTTTCGCCGACGTTTTACCGCTGGGCCGAACCCTCGCTGACTGTTCAGCCCCTTGGCACTGGCAGGCCCCTCGCGAATTCCGCCGTGTACCGTGGGCCGGACTTTCCGAGAGCCTGCAGTTCCTCTCCAGATACAGACGGTGTTCTCCAGCCACGTAAGTCGATGACAATGCTTGACTTATTAGCCATGGAACCGGCCAAAGCTGCACCGATCCCTGAGAGGAAGCAATGGTTTTCGATGCGATCAGGATATCGTCGAATGGGGATATAAATTCCACATGAACGATATCTCGGCGGCGATAGGACTGGCCAATATGTCGCTGGTCGATGAAACCCTAGCACTGCACCAGCAGAACGCTGACTATTATGGAACAGCCTTGCGCGATGTTCCGGGCATTGGCTTGTTGCAGGAGGACGCCGATCGCGACAGCGCATATTGGTTGTTCACCATCCGGGCGGAGCGCCGAGACGATCTGAAACGGAAGCTGGAGGAGCGAGGCATCATGTCCGGTATGGTGCACCGGCGCAATGATCAGTATTCTTGTACCCGGGAATTCGTTGCCGGGGAATTGCCGGGCACCGACATTCTTGATAGGGAGATGCTGTGTATTCCGGTTGGGTGGTGGGTCGTCCCTGAAGATCGCGAACGTATCGCCGACACTATCAAGGAGGGATGGTGATCGACTCGGTCGTACTGCGACCGCTTGAGGAAAGCGACCTGGAGTTTCTTTGCGACGTCCGCCACCACCCGGACACGCTCCCGTTTCTGCACGATCCTCGCAGTTTTTCGATAGAAGAGGTTCGGCATTGGTTTGTCACGGAAGATCCGGAGTGGTTAATCGTCGAGCACGATGGGGCCAGAGTGGGGTATATCCGCATTGCGGACAAGGACCTTACAGCACGGCGAATAAAGATCGGGATGGATATCCACCCTGCCGTCCGGCGGCAAGGTCTCGCCTTTGCCGCCTATCAGCACTTGTTCCAACGGCTTCTGCAGGGGGGCTGGAAAACCGTATGGCTGGAAGTACTGTCCCACAACCATGCGGCACGAGAGTTGTATGAAAAGCTCGGCTTTCGCTACCTTTCCAACGGGTAACTGGTTACCGGGTCTGACCTTCCATACCGAACATTTTTGACTTGTACAATTGTCCGGAATCTGGCATAACCTCGATGCAGTCCGAGGACGCAGTGGCGGATCACCCACGAAAAACCCCGAAAGGGAAACCCGGATAGACCCATCTTTATGGCTATATCTGATATCCCTGTCTTTCCTGGGTAAATTTTGACTTGTACAATTGTCCGGAATCTGGCATAACCTCGATGTGGCGGATCGGTCTGACGCTCCTCGGGACAGCGAACGCATTGCACGGTTGCGGCGCGAGCTTGAACGGTCGGAAGCAGAACGCGTCCGATTGGAGCGCGACCGCGACCGGCTGCGCCGTGAGAACGAGCGGCTGAAGCACGAACTCGACCTGGCGCGTCGGGCGGGCACACGGCAGGCGGCACCGTTCTCGAAAGGCGCGCCCACGCCACAGCCACGACGCAGCGGGCGCCGAGCAGGGCCGCGCCACGGCCGCCACCGGCACCGGCCCCCGCCGGGGCGCGTCGACGAGGTCATCGCGGTCCCGGTGCCGACCACGTGTCCGCACTGTGCCGGTGCCGTGTCGCCGACGCGCGTATCGGCGCAGTATCAGGAAGACCTGCCGGTGGTGGTGCCGCGCGTGCGCCGCTTCGACGTGGGGATCGGTCACTGCGCGACGTGTGGCCGGCGCGTGCAAGGGCGCCACCCGTTGCAGACGTCGGATGCCTTGGGCGCCGCCGCCGTGCAGCTCGGGCCGCAGGCCCTCGCCTTGATCGTCGTCCTCAACAAGCAGCTGGGGCTGTCGCATGGCAAGGTCGTCCGGCTCCTGCGCGATCGCTTCGGCTTGGCGGTCACCGCCAGCACGGTGACGCGCGCCTTGCATCGCGCGGCGCGTCAGGCCCAGCCGACCTATGCGGCCCTCTGCGAGGTCATTCGCGGGAGCCCCGTCGTCGCCCCCGACGAAACCAGCTGGAAGGTCAATGGGCAGTTGGAGTGGTTGTGGGCCTTCGCGACGCCTGAGACGACGGTGTATCAGATTCAACCCGGGCGAGGGTTCCCGCAGGCAGCGGCGGTGCTCGGCGCCGACTACGACGGCGTGCTGGTCCGCGACGGCTGGGCGCCGTATCGGCAGTTCACGCAGGCGGGGCATCAAACCTGCGTCGCTCATCTCTTGCGGCGCTGTCGCGACTTGATGAAGGACCACCCGCGCGCGCCGTTTGCCGCGCGCGTCAAGGGGCTCTTGCAGCAGGCGCTGGGCATCCGCGACCGGCGCACCGCGGGGACCATGTCGGCGCACGGCGCCGCTGTGGCCCGAGGCCACGTGCTCAACCAGCTGCTCACGGCCCTGGACGAGCCCGGCACGCTTCCCGCCATGCAGCGCTTGGCCGCGCATCTCTGCACCGAACTGCCCGCCCTCTTCAGCTTTCTCTTCGACCCCACGATCGATGCGACGAACTGGCGCGCCGAACAGGCGCTGCGACCGGCCGTCGTGAACCGCAAGGTCTGTGGCGGCAACCGCTCGGCCCGCGGCGCTGACACCCAACACGTCCTCATGAGCGTGCTGCGTACCGCTCAGCAGCGCAACTTGGATGCGGCCACCGTCCTCGTCGAGCTGCTTCATGCCCCACAACCCACCATCTCACCGGCCCTCGCTCACCCCACGAGCGGGTCACCCCGGTAACGAGTTACCCCAACGGTAGCTGCAAGACTCAGAGTGCTGGTCGCCGCGCCGAGTCGTTAACGATGACCAAGACATGTACCCCACCCTAACCGCTCTGGGTCTTGTGGCTGGTGAGCCCAGCAAACACATGATTCCTGGCCCCCGCTGAAGGCCGCGAGCCGGTCCCGGAAACCGGGCGCTAAAGTGCCCCGGCATCCAGGGAGGTTTGTTGAACCCTGCCTACTGCCGCCCCGGTAGCTCAATGAACGACCAGATGAAGAGCAAGAGGAACACGATGAGCACCAAGGACGATAGACGATATTAGACGGGTGCCCGTCAGTTAACGTAAGGTTCGTTCTCCGACCCAGCGGCCCAGGACTCCGACGTCGCCGCCTGTGGATCCAGCAAGAGCCATCTGGCCCAAGCCATCGGACGCGCCGCCATCCACCAGGGCTATCGCGTCCTCTATCGGGAAGCGCACACGCTCCTCGAAGAGCTCGCCGAGGCGACGCTCGCCGACACCCGCAAGGCCTACCTCACCGATCTGACCCGCTTGCCGCTGCTCATCATCGATTTATGACAAGCGATCAGTAATTTGGAGTTACCCGCTCTGCGATGCCGGCGGCCTCAGTCACGTCGCGTCTTGTCTCCACATTACTGATGCGATGTGAGTACATCGGAGCCGTGCCGATTCTGGCACCCCCTCCTGGAGGCTCCGATGCTGACCGAGCTCTTTCCTCGCATGCTCCGTCGGTATTCGTCGTTGCCGCTCCTCGGGCCCATCGTGGGCGATAGGAACGGGCACGCGCTCTTTGAGTTCCTCGAACCAGTTCATGACGATGACAATGTGAGGTTCCGCCGCGGTCTCGTCCCCCGTCGTGTCTTCTTTGGCTATATCCGAGTTTCCCAAATAGCGTAAGCACCTGATATCCCAGTCTTTCCGGGGTAAATCGAGCGTTCGGCGTGTACAGGTCGACGGTGTTGACGCGAACATAGTTGTTCGCCGGTCGACTGCAGTCCGAGGACGCAGCGGTCCAGTTCGACATCACGCATGGGCCCCCTCCCTGGGAGCCATCTTGTCGCGCACGGACGGGCCCTGTGGAAGCTGACGGCGCCGTGGACGCACAGAACGCGCCCACCGTGCCTTGGAAAACGCTGTGCGTTTTCCACGAGCTCCCACAGGGCCTTTCCAATCAAATCACCCACGAAAAACCCCGAAAGGCCCCAAAATGGCGTTGGGAAACCCGGATAGACCCTCTTCTTTGACCATGAGAAACCGCTGGCCGTCGGGGGCCATGTCGTAGGTGCGCGTGGGCACAACGGGCGCGGTCACCAGGTACGATCCCTCGAACACGACCTCGCCATCGCCCGCCGTGAAGGTCGGCTGCGTCTGGACCGGTACCGCCATCACTGCCCCGCCCGGAGCGCGATACAACAACTCGCGCCCGTCTGGCGCCCACAGCGGCTGGGTACCCCCGCCGGTCGAGATCGGCCAGCGGCCCTCGTCCAGGTTGGGGAAGGGCTGGACGTAGATCTCAGCCCGGCCCGACGCATTGGACTGGTAGGCGATCCAGCGGCCGTCGGGCGAGAGTTCCGGATTCTGCTCAGCAAACTCGGTGGCGAGCAGCGGTTCCGACGGGCGCTCGCCGTCCAGGGAGAGCACACGAAGGTCGGGCCCGGTGTCCGGATGAGTTTCGCGGAACACCAGGCGCGTCCCGTCGGGCGAGAATGCGTGCGCGAATTGCGGGTTGGGCGCCTCGGTCAGCTGCTCGACGGCGCCGGTGCCATCGCCTGCTTTCCAGAACAGTTTCGGTAGTCCCGCGCGGTTTGAATTGATGAACTACCGCCTAAAGGCGGTAGATTCACGTACCGACTGAAAGTCGGCTTGCGGCTCAAGCCGCCTGAAAGGGGCCCGGCTGAGAGCCGGCTCAAGGCTCGCGTGGCGCGGTGATCTTGAACCCCTCCACATCCTCATCCCACCGCTGGTCCTCGATATACTCCTTGATCGTTTGTTCGTCGACCGCACCCACGCTCGCGCAGAAATACCCCCGCGCCCACAGGTGCTGCCCCCAGTACCGTTTGCGCAGCTCCGGGAACTCCCGCTGCAGCAGGCGAGACGACCGCCCCTTGATGAATTGCACCAGCTTCGACGGCGACAACTGGGGCGGCGCGCTCACCAGAATGTGCAGATGATCCGGCGACACCGCCCCCCGAATGATCGTCACGTCCCGCGCCGCGCAGATCTGCCGAATCACCTCCCGCGAGGGCCATCAGTTATCAGGGAGATCCAGAGGAATTCTATCGATTGCCGAGCCACTGCTCCACCAGGGCTACGAATCAGTCCGGATGACGACGGCCGCACCCCTCAGCCAACGCTCGTTGGGGTTACCCATGTGGCCACCGACCACCAGGTCGGTCAGATTGCGACCCCCCCCCACTGTGCAATTTCGTGCATCCAACGGACACTCGCCGCCAGGCTCACCCCCCATCGCCGCGGCGCATGGCTTGCATCTCCGCGAGGCACGCGCCGCTCCCCACGCGCGAACGACACCTGGCCGGAGGGTATCTCAGTCATGGGCGAGCATGCGTGCCGGGCGGACCGCCCCGAAGTCGCAGACGCCGCCGTCATGAACCTCACCTTCACAGTCGAGGCCCGTACCTGGGACGCCATGGGCCACGGCGGTCGCGTGGCTGAGTACGCCACGGCCTTGGGCGCCACCGTGGGGCTGCGGCCGGCCGACCTCGACGCGTTACGGCACGGTGCGTTTCTCCACGACATCGGCAAGGTCGGTATCCCTGAGGCGGTGTTGCTGAAGCCAGACCGGCTCACGGCGCAGGAACGCCAGCTCATCGAACGCCATCCTGCTATCGGGGATGAGGTGTGCAGAATGCTCGATGTGCCGCACAGCGAACGGCTGATCGTGCGGTGCCATCACGAACGGCTAGTCCCCTTGATCTTTGATTTCTTCAAAAAGTCGTTGGTCATCTGGGGCCACCGTGGACTTGAACGGTGCGCTGTCCGAACCGCTTCACCTTCGCGAGAATTTCGTCGGCTGTCTTTGTCCACTTGAAGGGTTTGCCCTCGTCGTTGTGGGCGTCCACGTAGGCGTAGATGGCTTGGCGCAGCGCGTGCGGGCTGGAATGTGTTCCGCGCTTGAGGGCGTGTTCGGTGAGAAGGCCAAAGAACCGCTCGGCGAGGTTGAGCCAGGCGGAGTAGGTCGGCGTAAAGTGGAACTGGAAGCGCGGGTGGCGGGCCACCCATCGTTTGACCAACGGGGACTTATGCGCCGAGAGATTGTCGAGGATCACGTGGACGGTGAGGGCGGAGTGCACCCGCTCGTCGATCTCGCGCAGGAAGCTCACGAAATCCCTCGACCGATGCGGCTTCTTGGTTTGCGCCACGACCTGGCCGGTCGCGACGTTGAGCGCCGCGAAGAGGTCCACCGTGCCATGGCGGATGTAGTTGTGCGTCTGGCGTTCGGGGCGACCCAGGTCCATCGGCAGAATCGGCTGCGCCCGCTCGAGGGCTTGAATCTGAGGCTTTTCGTCGAATGACAAGACGACGGCGTGGTCGGGTGGGTTCAGGTAGAGGCCGACAATGTCCCGCACCTTCTCGATGAACAGCGGGTCGTCGGAGATCTTGAAGGATTCCACGACATGCGGCTGCAACCCGAAAGTGCGCCAGATGCGGCCCACGGTAGAGGCGCTGACGCCAGCGTGCTCCGCCATCTTGCGGGTGCTCCAGTGGGTCCGCCCCTTCGGCTTACTTTCCAACGTCGTGACGAGGATCGACTCGACATCCGCATCGGACAGGGTCCGTGGGGCTCCGGGCTTGGGCTCGTCGTACAGCGCGTCCACGCGACCTACCCTAAACCGCTGTCGCCACTTGCCGACCGTCACGTTCGAGCAGCGCAGTTTCGCCGCGACCGCCACGTTCGATTCGCCACGCGTGCTCCTCAGGACGATCCTTGCCCGCAAGGCCACGTGCCGATTCGTTCGGGCGCGCCTGGCGAGCCGCTCAAGTTCTACGCGCTCTGCGGCGGTGACTTCCAATCTCGCTTTGGGCCGACCTGTTCTTGCCATGCCGCCCAATACATCACAGCCGACACACTATTTGAAGCTTTTTCAGACACAGGGGACTAGACGGTTCGGGCTATCCCGACAGCCTGCGCGGGGACGCGATTTCTCTTCTCGCTCAAATCACGAGTATTGTCGACATCTACGACGCTCTGACCACTCACCGTCCGTATGCCACGGCATGGTCGTGTGAGCACGCGTGCGAGGAACTGCGCGCCGAAGTGCGGCGCGGGTGGCGGCGGGCAGACCTCGTCGAGGAGTTCATCGGTCTCCTGGCGCTCGAACGGCCGCCATCTTCCGTGGTGCTAGCTCACCCCGGAGCGGCCTGGCCCGCATGAGCTCCAGGAGCGCCGCTCTGCAAGTCCCCAGGTCGCACGCGCAACGAGCGCGCGGAATGCGAGGACGCCGGGCTACCAGCTCGCCGTCGTCTCGGGAAACTCATGCTGCGGAGGAAGGCTTGGGGAGCGAGCGGCTGGAGTCCTCGCTACACGGCGACCTGATCGACCCATTGTCGCCACGCGGCGTCCGTGGCGTGATCCGAGTTCACTAACGTGAGCCCGCACGCGAGGCCGTCTTCGACGGCGGTCTGCCATGCAAGGCGGCCTTGCACCGTCCGCGTCAAAGGCACGAGCTGCAGAGTCACACGTGTGGGTGGGCGCCGCACCCCGCCCGTAAGCTCGATCCGAAAGCCTCCATAGCTCACATCCATCAGGGTCGCGGGCCCCTCCTCTAGCGCGATTTGTGTACCCGCGTGGAGGGCGGAGCGTGGCCATCGACGCCGTTCGTCCCCCCGCTTGCCGGCGGAGCTGCTCCGCAACGGTCCGGAGCAACCGCTGCGATCCGACAGGATGCACCAGATAGTGGGCGTCCAGCCGGCCCGCCTCGGCAGCGAGCGAGGGGCGGAACTCGGTATCGATGACGATCGACTGCCGATCGGTGAGGTATCGCTGGAGGGCAAGGTCCAAGCCGGAGACCGACCGCACGCGTACGCCGGTAATGAGCACGTCCGGGGGCTGCTCAGCGAGCATCGCCAGAGCGTCCGCACCCGATGTCGCTCGAGCGCAGGAGTAACCCGCCTGGTCGAGCACCGTTACCGTCCGCTCCAGCCGCGATTGGTCAGCATCGACGACCAGCACCGTGGAATTGGCGTACTCGCGAGTCACCGGCATCGATGATAGTCCTCCAATGGCCACCGCCCGATCCGCTCCTTGAGCGTCTCCCCCTCGTAGTGGGCCATCACGAGGTACAGCTGGCCGTCGGCCGTCTCGTTGATCTCGAAGATCGTGCAAATGTTGGGATGGTCCAACGCCGAGGCGGCTTGGGCTTCTTGCTGGAACCGCTGCTTGGCGGTCTCGTCGCGGGTCAGGTCGGGCGGCAGGAGCTTGATGGCGACCAGGCGCTTGAGGCGTGGATCCTGGGCGAGGTAGACGACGCCCATGCCGCCCTGGCCGAGTTGTGAGACGACCGAGTACGGGCCAAGCTGAGCGCCGGGGACCAGAGACATGGGAGGGCCGGATTATAGCGTTGCCCCGCGGCATCGCTGTGAAGCGTTGGTCCGTGTTCAGGGAAGACCCGCACCGGCGGTTCTACGGTGTTCTGGGGCGGGGGCGAAAGTGCAGCCCCCCCTCTATTCGATCAGAGATCCTTGTAAGTCGTTGAGCGGCTCGAGGCGAAAGGTCGCGAAACGTTGGGGGTTTTGCTGATCGCGTCGCATTAACATAACCACGGTTCTCAGACCCAGGCGCCGGACCCACGTCCACAAGTCCGAGCCGGCCGGCTGGCGACGCTGCTCGCAGATCACGTCGTAGTCCTCATCGGGGGCACGTGTCATGCGGCAGCTCTCCTGAGTCAGCGGCCAACCGGTGGAGACGTGCAACCCTGGCGCCGTTCGCGCTCAGCTGCTGGCGGCGCTCGCCTGCGTGCGCGATGGCAGTTCTTGCTGCATCTGCCCGGTGACCTCACTAACAGAAACGCGTGCCCGCGAGGAAGCGAACAGGGGCCAGGGAGATCGCGGAGAAGCAGGCGATGGAGTCCGCGCGGCGGGACTATTTCGACGAATTTCTGACTGTTCTCGGAATCCGTTGCACGCGTGTTGCACACGAGAGAAAAAGGGGCCAACCGCAAGTTGCGATTGACCCCCTATTTAATTGGTCGGGATGACTGGATTTGAACCAGCGACCCCCTGACCCCCAGTCAGGTGCGCTACCAGGCTGCGCCACATCCCGAACGACGTCACACACACCGAGACGGCGCCGCGCCGTCTCGCCACCCTGCCACCTTGGCTTAGTGGCGCCCCTTGCGCTTCGCGCTGGCGGGCGCCCGTGCCTTCACTTTCCGTGGCGCACGCGCCTTCACCGCGCGCCGCGGCGCCGGAGCCACCTCTGGCGTCGGCTGCGGTGCCTCGTCGAACAGTCGGCGCTCGGGGTGGCCATTCGTCGACAACATCGCGAGAACCGCCCGCAGATCCTCTTTCACATCGGCGATCCGCTCGCGCGCGTCCTGACCCAGTAGCTCCGCGATCGACCCCTCGTCTTCGACCGACCCGTCCTGCTGATCGCCGCCGAGCTGCCGCCGTGCCGCGCCGAGCGTCAGCCCTTCTTGATAGACCAGACGCTTGATCTCCAGCACCAGCTCGACATCCGCTCGGCGGTAGACGCGTGCGCCACCGCCTTTCGCGCGGCCAAGACCCGGAAACTCCGTCTCCCAGGACCGCAACACATAGGGCTGGACCTGCGCGATCGAGCAGACCTCTGCGGTCTTGTACAACGCCCGCTTGGGAATGTCGATCGTCGTGGCCATGCGGGTTGGGAATCTTACGCCAGTATAGCAGTCGGCTCGCACGGGGCCGGTGGTCTCATCGGCGTCGACCGCGCGTGTCGCGACTGGTGCGCACCCGCAGCCGGATCGGGGTGCCCTCAAAGCCGAAGGTGTCACGTAGCCGATTACAGAGGAATCGCTCGTACGAGAAATGAAACCGCGTGGCCACGTTCGTAAAGAACACGAACGTCGGCGGTCGTGACGCCACCTGCGTGGCGTACTTGATGCGCACCTCCCCACGTCCCGGGCTGTGCGGCGGGTGCCGGCGCGTGACCCGCTCGACCATCCGGTTCAGAGCGCCGGTCGAGACGTGGGTCGAGCGTGCCGCCGCCGCCTCGACGACCCGCTCGATTAGCTTGGGCGCGCGCTCGCCCGTGAGGGCCGAGATATGCACGATGGGCGCAAACTCCGCGAACTTGAGCGCATCGCGCAGGTCGGCATCAAACTCCTTGGAGAACCCGGGACCCCGCGACTTGACGAGATCCCACTTGTTGGCGGCGATGACGATGCCGCATCCCGCCCGCTCGGCTTCACCCGCAATGGACGCGTCCTGCTTGCTTATGCCTTCATCCGCATCGACCACGAGCACGGCCACGTCGGCGCCGGCGAGCGCCCGGCGCGCGACCACCACGCTGACCGCTTCCACCCGACCCGAGCGCGCCACCCGTCCAGGTCTCCGAATACCGGCGGTGTCGACCAGCCGGAGCGTCCGTCCGTGCCAGGTCAGGCCGGTGTCGACAGTGTCGCGCGTCGTGCCGGCCACTTCGCTGACGAGCACCCGCTCCTCCCGCACCAGCAGATTGACGAGCGAGGATTTCCCCACATTGGGTCGTCCGATGATGGCCACGCCGATTTCCACCGTCGCGGCACGCGCCGGGACCACCGCGTCCGCCGCCTCCGCCCGCTCCGCGACCGGCGGCTTTCGGCCGGGGAGCCGTGCGACGACTTCGTCGAGCAGGTCCCCCACGCCAAGGCCATGCTCGGCCGCGATCGGCACGACGGGCGCGATCGCCAGCCGATAAAACTCCTCGACCCGCCCTCGCGCGTCCTTGTCGTCTATCTTGTTGACGGTCAACACGGTCGGCACACCGAGCCGGCGGATGTGGGCAGCGACGGCCTCGTCGGCTGGCACCACCCCGTCTCGCCCGTCGACGAGCATCACGATGACGTCGGCCGTCTCGAGTGACTTGAGCCCGTGGGCGGCCACTTCGGCCTGGAGCGGGTCGTCGCTTGCGCCGAACAACCCGCCGGTATCGACCAGC
Organism: Vicinamibacterales bacterium; assembly: GCA_965197395.1. Taxonomy (GTDB): domain Bacteria; phylum Acidobacteriota; class Vicinamibacteria; order Vicinamibacterales; family UBA8438; genus CAZYFH01. The sequence continues at coordinate 30,737 of CBDANB010000003.1, forward strand.
TCGAGGTCAGTGCCGAGCCATTCCACGGCGTGTCGGATCACGTCACGCGTCGTGCCGGGCACCGCCGTGACGATGGCCCGGCGTGCACCGGACACGCGATTGAAGAGCGTCGACTTCCCGACGTTGGGGCGCCCCACCAACACGACCACGTTCCCTCGACGTGAACGGCCTCCCATCGGTCTGTCTCTTTCCGTGCCGCTCAACCGGCTCTCTCCGTGCGGCTCAGCCTGCTGTTCTTGACAGCCGTAAATTGCGGTATCTATGATATTTACACACGTCGAGGAGCGCACACGACATGATCAAGGTCGACATCGTCAACGAGGTGTCGAGGGCCGCCGACATCACCAAGGTGAAATCCGAGGTGGCCGTCGACGCCGTCTTCGACGCCATGCGCATGTCGATGCAGCGCGGTGAGCGGATCGAGCTCCGGGGATTCGGCGTGTTCCAGGTCAAGCCCCGCAAGCGCGGCATCGGTCGCAACCCGCGCACCGGCAAGGAAGTCCGGATCCCACCCGGTCGCACGATTCGATTCAAGCCGGGTAAAGACCTCCAGAACATCGGCGGCTGACGCCGCGGAACTGTCTCGTTGTCGCTCGAACCCGCCGACCGACCGCTCCCCGCGCCCGTCCCCTGGTCCCCGACACCGGAGGCGGCGGGGGGGCTGTCCCCGGACCTCGATTGGCGCCCGCCGCGCCGGCACCGACCGATCGTCCACCTCGGCCTCCTGCTGACGACCATCCTCACGACGATGATCGCGGGCAGCGAGCACTATGCCGGTTTCCGTTACGACTTCACCACGGAGTGGACCTCGTATTCGCTCTTGTACGGGGCCTCGTACAGCGTGACGATCCTGGCCATCCTCGGGACGCACGAGCTCGGACACTACTTCGCCTGCCGGTACTACCGGGTTGACGCGTCGCTGCCGTATTTCATCCCAGCACCCCTCTTCTTGACCGGGACGCTCGGTGCGGTCATCCGTATCCGGCAGCGAATTCCCGGCAAACGCATGCTGTTCGATATCGGCGCCGCAGGACCGATCGCCGGCTTCGTCGTCGCCGTGCCGGCGCTCTTCCTTGGACTCTGGCTGTCGCGCATCGTGCTGCTGCCCGACGCGACGACCTCGCTGCCCGACAACCTCATCAGCATCCAGTTCGGTGAGCCGCTCCTGTATCAGTTCGCCGAATGGCTGATCTGGGGCGGCACACCCGCTGGCTACACGCTCAACTGGCATCCCGTCGCGACCGCTGCCTGGCTGGGCTTGCTGGTCACCGCCATCAACCTCTTTCCCGTCTGCCAGCTCGATGGCGGTCACATCGCATACGCCGTCCTGGGATCCCGATCGACGTTCGTCACCCTTGCCTCGCTTGGCGCGGTGATCGGGTTGGCGTTTATCTCGATCTCCTGGGTCGTCTGGGCCATTCTGATTCTCGTTATGGTCGCCTACCTCGGCCCACGCCACCCCCGTACGGTCGACGACCACATCCCCCTCGATGGCCGCCGGCTGCTCGTTGCCGCCGGCACGGTCGCGATCTTCGTGCTCTGCTTCACACCGGCCCCGATCGAGATCTCGACGTTCGTCGCGGGGCCGTAGGGCGCAGATGGACAACCCTTGTCCCGGTGGCCTCCCGTCTTAGGTCTTAGGCCGTAGGCCTTCGTTGGTCCGCCGTCACAGCATCGACAGCGGATCGACGTCTACGCTCACCCGTCGACGCAGATCGGGATGGGCGTTCAGCGCGTTCACGATCGCGTCACGCATCGCCCGCCGGTGATGCCCTTTGAGAAACAGCTGCGCCCGGTGCTGCCCGCGCAAGCGGGCGATCGGCGCCGGTGCCGGACCGAGCACCCGGAAGCCCGCCTGCCCACGCAGGAATCCGGCCAGCTCGCGGGCATCACTCATCGCCGCCTGCCACGAACGCCCGCGCACGACCGCGTTGACCATCGCCACGACAGGCGGATACTCCAGCTCCGTGCGAAACCGAATCTCCTCGTCGAAGAACGGCTCGTACGCCTGGCGGCAGGCATACCCGATGCTGTAGTGCTCGGGATAGAACGACTGGATGATGGCTTCACCGGGGCGCGCACCGCGACCGGCGCGGCCCGCCACCTGCGTCAGCAATTGAAACGTCCGTTCGGCCGCGCGGAAATCAGCGAGGGTGAGCCCCACGTCGGCGGAAATAACACCCACGAGCGTCACGTTCGGGAAGTCGTGCCCCTTGGCGATCATCTGGGTGCCAACCAGCACGCTGACGTCCCCGCGCGCGAAGCGTGCCAGGATCGCGGCCGCCGCACCGCGCCGGCTGACGGTGTCTCGGTCCAGTCGCGCGACCGTGGCGTCCGGGAACCGCTCGGCGACATCCTCCTCGATGCGCTCGGTGCCGAACCCGACCGCCTCGAGGTAGGGACCCGCGCAGTGGCCGCACGTCGTCGGGCGCGCGACGCTGTAGTTGCAGTAGTGGCAACGCGCCCTGCCGGCCCCGCGGTGCAGCGTCAACGTCACGCTGCAGTTTGGACACTCCAGCGTCCGCCCGCACTGACGGCAGAGGACCGCGGAGGCGAACCCGCGTCGGTTCAGGAGGATGAGCGCCTGGTCGCCGCGGGCCAGGACACGCGCGAGCCCGTCGCGCAACGGCTGACTGAGGACGACGTCCGCGCCCTCGGCAGCCGCGGCCTGACGCATATCGACGACCTGCACCGTTGCCAGCGGTCGCTCGTGCACGCGCGTCGTCATCACCACGCGTGTGTACCGCCCGTTGCGCGTATTGTGGAAGCTCTCCATCGACGGCGTCGCGGACCCGAGCACGACGAGGGCGCCCGCCCGCTGTCCCCGGACGACCGCGACGTCGCGCGCGTGATACCGCGGAGACTCCTCCTGCTTGTAGGAGGTGTCGTGCTCTTCGTCGACGACGATGAGACCGACGTGGGTCAGGGGAGCGAAGACCGCCGAGCGCGTGCCGACGACCACATCGACCGCGCCGCTGTGAATGCGATGCCACTGGTCATGACGCTCGCCGTCGGACAAGCCGCTGTGCTGAATGGCGACCCGTTCGCCCAGGGCCCGGCGGAAGGTCGCGGCCACGGCCGGGGTGAGCCCAATCTCCGGCACTAACACGAGCACCCGCTGCCCGCGGGCGCACACACGGCGGGCGAGCCGCAGATAGACCTCGGTCTTGCCGCTTCCGGTCACGCCGTGGAGCAACGCCACGTGGAACCGGGCCGCATCGACCAGCGGCTCCAGCGTCTCCAGCGCGCGCCGCTGGTCGCTCGTCGGCTGGACGGGCGCCTCGTCGACCGGTGCCACGCCGGACTCGGCACCCGCGAACGGGTCGCGGTCAACACGCCGTGTCCCCAGCGTCACCAACCCGCGGCGTGCCATCCGCCCGAGCGTGGCAGCTCCGACGCCTCTGCGGACGAGCACCGCCGCGTCCAGCCCGTCCGGCGCCTCCGCGAGCAGGGCCAGCGCCTCGCGCTGGCGGTGTCCGAGACCCCGGCCCTCGTCCGCCAGCGCCGTGTCACGCCCGAGGCTCGTCGCCCGCGCCACGCGGCGCGTCTTGAACCGAGGGGCGCGCCGCCGGGTGGCAGTCATCGCCAGCGGCGGCATCGCGGCCGCGATCGTCTCGCCGGGACCGCACGCGTAGTAGTGAGCCACCCACCGGGCAAGCTCCAGCACCTCCGACGGCAGAAGGGCCTCGACATCGAGGCACTCCACGACGTCGCGGATGCCGTCGGCCGGCGTCGCTTGTGGATCGTCGCCGGCACCGTCCGTGCCGATGACGCATCCGGTGACGACGCGGCTCCCGAGCGGCACGATGACGCGACTGCCGGGTTCGGGATGGTGCATCCCGTCAGGGACCCGATAGGTGAGCGCAGGCAGGAACGGGACCGGCACGGCGACGGACACGAGAACGGGCACTGCGGATCATCGTACTCGGGTTCGAGAGGCTGGACACGCGGCACGCTAATCTTCGCGAAGGATCGCTCGGACCTTTTTCATATCCTCCCAGACGTCGCGCTTGCGGTCCGGACTGCGGAGAAGAAACGCAGGGTGAAACGTGGGGATCAGCTTGGCGCCGCGGAAGTTATAGACCCGGCCGCGTGCCTTCGAGATCGGGGTCTTCTCGTCGCGGAGCAGCGTCCGCACGGCAAACGAGCCGAGCGCCACGATGACGCGCGGCCGAATGGCGTCAATCTGCGCGAACAGGAACGGCTCGCAGGTCCGCACCTCGTCGGGCTCCGGATTCCGGTTGTCCGGCGGGCGGCACTTGATCACGTTCGCAATGTAGACGTCGTCCCGCTGGAGGTCGATGGCCTCGATGATCTTGGTCAGCAGCTGGCCTGCCCGCCCGACGAACGGAATACCCTGCCGATCCTCGTCTCGCCCCGGCGCTTCGCCGACGAACATCAGGTTGGCGTCGGGGTTGCCGACGCCAAAGACAAGTTTGGTCCGCCCGGCGTGCAGCTTGCAGCGCGTGCACTCGCCGAGCTCGGTGCGGATGTGGTCGAGCCGTGCCTGCTCCGCGCCGGCGGCAGGGCCGGCAGGTAGGGGCGACTCGTCCGGAGCCGACGCCTGCACCACCGGGCGCTCCACCGGTCGTGTGCGCCACGCCGCGTCGCGGCTGGTGCCATCGACACCGAGCTCCTCGAAAAACTCGAGATGCGCCGCGATCTGATCGCGATCGCTCACGGGCCAGCCTGTGGGTCGCCCGCGGGCTGCGGCGCACGAAGGCGCTCCTCCACCCGGTCCAGAATGACCCGCGCGAGGTCCCGCTTCGACCGACGGGTAACCTCGTCGGCGCCGTTCCGGGTCACAAGCGTCGCGATGTTCGTGTCGACCGCGAAACCGGCGCCCGGGGCGGTCACGTCGTTGGCCACCACGAAGTCGAGCTGTTTTGCCTCGAGCTTCGCGCGGGCACGCCGCACCGTGTCGTCCGTCTCGGCGGCGAACCCGACGAGCACAGGAGCGGACCGACCCGCGCGCCACTGTCCAAGCTCAGCCAGGATATCCGGCGTGCGCTGCAGCGACAGGACGAGCTCCGCGCCGTCCTTCTGCATCTTCGACTCACGCGCGCCGTCGCCCGCCGTGTAGTCGGCCACGGCGGCGGCCATCACGACGACGTCGACGCACTCGGCGCCGTCGCGCGAGACACGCGCAGTCACCGCCTCGTGCATGTCCCGGGCGCTGCGAACCCGAATCGTCTCCGCACCCGCCGGCGGCTCGAGGGTCGTCGGGCCCGTCACCAGGAGCACCCGAGCGCCGCGCGCCATCGCCTCCGCGGCGACGGCATAGCCCATCCGACCCGTCGAACGATTGCCGAGGTAACGCACCGGATCGAGATCTTCGTATGTCGGTCCCGCGGTCACCAGCACACAGCGGCCGGCCAGGCTCCCACCCGCATTGAGCAGCTGCGCGGCCGCGTCGACGACATCCGCCGGCTCGGCCAGGCGGCCCCGCCCGGTCCAGCCGCACGCGAGATAGCCCTCCCCAGGCTCGACGAACCGCACACCCCGCGCCGACAAACGGTCCAGGTTCTGGCGGACGGCGCCGTGTGCGAGCATCTGGCTGTTCATTGCCGGCGCGACCAACACTGGCGCGGTCGTGGCCAGATACAACGACGAGAGAAAGTCGTCGGCGATACCGTTCGCGAACTTGCCCAGGATGTTGGCCGTGGCCGGCGCGACGAGCAGGAGATCGAGATCGGTGGCGAGCGCGATGTGCTCGATGTCGGCGTTCGCGCCCGGGGCGAACTGATCGCCGATGACCGGCCGCCGGGTAATGGCCTCGAACGTCAGCGGGCCGACGAACTTGCGCGCGTTCGCGGTCATGACGGCGACCACGTCGTATCCCCGCTGCTGGAGACCGCGGGCGACCTCGACCGCCTTGTAGGCGCCGATGCCGCCGCTCACACCAAGCGCAACCAGGGCCATGTTGTGCTGTCGCTACTCTTTGAACGTTGCCGCGATGTCCGCGGCCACATCCGCCATCGCGTCGCGCGTCGCCCGCTCTGCCACGACGATGCTGCGCACGCGGTCGACGCAGGCGTCGAGATCGTCGTTCACGACGATGTAGTCGTACTCGCGAATGGCCTCTACCTCGCGGCGGGCTGTCTCGAGACGCCGCGTGAGGTTCGTCTCATCGACGTCGCCGGCACTGCGTGCACGCAGACGCGCTTCGAGCGCGGCGAACGACGGCGGCAGCACGAAGACGCCGACCACCCGGTCGCCCCGTTGCCGCACCTGCCGTGCGCCCTGAACATCGATCACGAGCACGACGTCGCGCCCTTCGGCTCGGTGCTGCTCCGTGTCGGCCGCGGCGGTGCCGTAGAACTCGCCAAACACGTCGGCCCATTCAAGAAATGCGCCCTCGGCGACCTGCTGCTCGAACGACGCCTTCTCGATGAAATTATAATCGACGCCGTCCGACTCCCCCGCCCGAGGCGGCCGCGACGTATACGAGCGCGACTTCACCACGCCGCGTAGACGCTCGACAAGCCGGGTGACGAGCGTCGTTTTCCCGGCCCCCGACGGAGCGGACACGATAAACAGGAGACCGCGTCGCGGGCGCGGCGTCGTTCCAGGGTCGCCTGTCTGGGGTTCTCCTACCGACGCCACGTCACTCCACGTTCTGCGCCTGCTCGCGCAGTTTCTCGAGCTCCGCCTTCGCGGCGACCACGAGCGCTGGGATACCGGTGCCGTCCGCCTTCGACCCGATCGTGTTGATTTCGCGGTTCATCTCCTGCAGCAGGAAATCCAGCTTCCGGCCGCACGCGTCCGGGGCGTCGGCAAGCATGGTCCAGTGCGCGAGGTGCGCCTCGAGCCGCGCGACCTCCTCGTGAATGTCCGACCGCGCCGCCCACCGGACCACTTCTTGGGCCACGGCGCCGGCATCTGTGGCGATCTCGGTCGAGAGCTCGGCCACCCGTGCCGTCAACCGATCACGCGCCGTCGTCTGCGCCGCCGCGGCCTCGGCGGTGATCCGCTCGACGAGGTCGGCGAGAGCGGCACGCCGCCCGTCGAGATCAGCGCGTAGGAATTCCCCCTCCCTGCTGCGCATCTGCGCGAGCTCGACCAGCGCGTCGTCCGCGGCCGACAGCACGGCCGCAGCCAGCTGCTCCTCCTCGATGGACGCGCGGGGTCGTTCCCGGATCGCCACCACCTGCGGGAACCGTAGCAGGTCACCCACCACCCAGCCCCCCGTGGCCGCGCGGGCAATTTCAGGGCGCTCCGCCGCCTTCACCAGCGCCGCCACGAGCGCGTCATTGATCTCGACCTCGACGGCCGCAGCCGCCTTGACCTGGAGCGTCACGCCGAGCTCGACGCGGCCGCGCGCCAGCCGCTGCTGGATCCGCTCGCGCAACCGCGACTCCAGGGCCGCGAGTGGCGGCGGGACGCGGATCTGGATATCGAGAAACCGGTGATTCACGCTTCGGGCCGTCACGCTCACTGCCGCGAGCTCGTCTTCGCGCGTCAACGACGCAAACCCGGTCATCGACGTGATCATGCGTGACGAGCAATCGGGCTGGACGCGTCCGACGGGACGTCGGACTCCGTATCGTCATCGGCCAGGTCGCGATCGAACAGCTGTAGCGCGTACAGCTTCGCGTAGAGGCTCCCCGGCTTCGCGAGGAGCTCGTCGTGACGACCGATCTCTCGAACGCGGCCGTCGTCGAGCACGATGATCGCGTCGGCCCGGCGCACGGTCGACAATCGATGCGCGATGACGAACGACGTCCGATTCAGCATCAGCTTGGACAGGGCATCCTGTACCAGCAGCTCGGATTCGGCGTCGAGGGACGACGTGGCCTCGTCGAGGATCAGGATCGGCGCGTTCTTGAGCAACGCCCGCGCAATGGCCACCCGCTGGCGCTGACCGCCCGACAACCGTTGCCCGCGCTCCCCGATCATCGTCTCGTAGCCGTCGGGGAGACTGACGATGAACTGGTGGACGTGCGCCGCGCGGGCCGCCGCCTCGATCGTCGCGGGGTCCGCGTCTGGCGTGGCGTACGCGATGTTGTGGGCGATGGTGTCGTCGAACAGGACGGTATCCTGCGTCACGATACCGATGTTCGCGCGGAGCGACGCCACGGTGATATCTCGGATGTCGACCCCGTCGATGCGAATCGCACCGCCCGTGACCTCATAGAACCGGGGCACCAGGTTGACGAGTGTCGTCTTGCCGGCGCCGCTCAGGCCCACGACCGCCGCGACGTGACCCGCCCGAATGTCGAAGGACACCCCGCGGAGCACCGTCTCTCCCGCGCCATCGGCGTAGGCGAACGTTACGTCGTCGAACGCGATTCCCTCGCGCATCGGCGCCAATGGACACGCACCCGGACGGTCTTCGACCTCGCTCTGCGTGTCCAACAGCTCGAAGACGCGTTCCGACGCGGCAATGGCCTGCTGGATGTTCGCGTTCACCCGACTCAACTTCTTCACCGGTCCGTACATCATCAGCAGCGCGCCCACGAACGACGTGAAGTCGCCCGGTGTCATCGCGCCGCTCGTGATGCGGCTGACGCCGTACCACAGCACGCCGACGACCCCAAGCGCGCCTAGCCACTCCATGAGCGGCGGGAGCACCGACAGCGTGCTCGTCACTTTCATCGTGATGCGATAGACACGCTCCGAGGCCTGGTCAAACCGGCGGCTCTCGAATCGCTCGGCCGAGAACGCCTTGACGATACGGTGCCCCGTGAACGCTTCGGCCGTGATGTGCGACAAGTGCTCGAGCGCCTCCTGCCCCCGGCGGGTCGTGCGCCGCACGCGCTGGCCCAACCGCACGAGCGGATACACCACCAGCGGCGCGCTGATGATGCACACGAGTGCCAGCCTCGCGTCGATGATGAACAAGAGCGCCGCCAGCGCGATGACCGTGATGGACTCGCGGAGCAGGTCGCCCAGCGTCTCCGACACCACTTGCTGGATGCGCGTGATGTCGTTCATGACACGTGACATCAGCCCGCCCGTCGTCCGCCACGCGAAGAAGCTCGCCGACTGGCCGACGATATGACCGAACAGCGTGTTGCGGAGATCGCGGACCACGCGCTGTCCGACGTCGGTCATCAGATAGACCGAGAAGTACGCGCCGACCCCCTTCACCACGCTGAAGCCGAGAATGGCGGCCACCACGGCCCCAAACGGCGTGTCACTCGATGTGTCGCCGACGGTCAGGACGTCATCGAAGATCGGCTTGAACAGGTAGACGAGCGCACCCGAGGCCGCGGCGTAGAACGCCATGGCGACCACCGCCCACCCGAAGCGCGTCCGGTGCGGTAGCCCGTAGTGCGCGATGCGCAGGATGGGATGTGCCACCGCTCAATTCCTCACGGCGTTGACGTGGCGTAGCCATCGGGGATCGGCGTTTCGCTCGGCTCGCCGTAGACCGCCGCTGTCGACGAAAACACCAGCCGGGTCACGGACTCGTCTCGCATCGCCCCGAGCAGCGCCAGCGTGCCAGCGACGTTGTTCGCGTAGTAGCGCTGGGGCTCGGCCACCGACTCCCCCACGGACAGAAAGGCCGCGAAGTGCATCACGGCCGTCACGTCGTAGTCTCGGATCGCCCTCCGCGCGGCCGGCGCGTCCGTCACGTCGGCCTCGACGAACGGCGCATCGCCGATGGCGGCACGATGGCCAGCCACAAGACTGTCGAGCACGACGACCTCGCGGACGCTCGCGCGTAGCGCCTTGACCGCGTGGCTGCCGATATACCCGGCGCCTCCGGTGACGAGCACCGCTCCCATCACCGCCCTATCGAATGATAGGTGAACCCCTCGGCCCGCATCTGATCCACGTCGAAGAGATTGCGGCCGTCGAAGATGACCGGCGTGCGCATCAGGGACCGGATACGTGTGAAATCAGGCTCTCGAAACTCGTTCCACTCGGTGACGATCGCCAGGGCATCAGCACCCGTGACGGCGTCGTAGCTGCGCTGCACGTACGCGATCCGGTCCCCAAAAATCTTCCGCGCGGCCCGCTCGGCCCGTGGATCGTAGGCCTGCACCCGGCCTCCCTTGGCGAGAATGTCGTTGACGACGGCGACCGACGGCGCCTCGCGCATATCATCCGTGCGCGGCTTGAACGACAAACCCCAGAGGCCGATCGTCTTCGCCTGCAGCGACCCGAAATGGGTCACCATCTTCTCGACGAGCCTGTGCTTCTGCGCGTCGTTGACGACCTCGACCGATTCGAGGATGCGACAACGATAGCCCTTGTCGCGCGAGAACCGCACCAGTGCGCTCACGTCCTTCGGGAAACAGCTCCCCCCGTAGCCGATGCCGGGGAACAGGAACGACGGCCCGATCCGCCGGTCGGCGGCCATTGCGCGCCGGACGTTGTCGACATCGCCGCCGAACAGCTCGCAGACGTTCGCCATCTCGTTCATGAACGACACGCGCGTGGCGAGCATCGCATTTGCCGCATATTTGCAGAGCTCGGCGCTCGCGCAGTCCATCACCTGAATGGGGGCGCCGGTGCGGGTAAACGGCGCGTACAGCGTCTGCATCAGCTCGGACGCGCGAGGATCCTCGGCGCCAATCACTACACGGTCCGGGCGCATGAAATCGTCGATCGCGGCCCCCTGCTTGAGGAACTCCGGGTTACTCACCACGCTGAACGGGTGGGTCGTCTCGCGCCGGATCACCTCGCGCAAACGGCTGGCGGTGCCAACCGGCACGGTGCTCTTCGTCACGATCACCTTGTATTCGTTCATGGCCCGCGCGACGTCGCGAGCCACGGCCAGGACGTGTGTGAGGTCGGCTGAGCCGTCCTCGTCCTGGGGGGTACCGACAGCGATGAAGACCAACTGCGCGCCCTTCACGGCGCGCGAGAGCGCGCTCGTGAACCTCAGGCGACGCTCGGCCTGGTTTCGCGTAACGAGCTCTTCGAGTCCCGGCTCATAGATTGGCATCCGGCCCCGTTTCAGGGCGCGGATCTTCTTGGCGTCGTTATCGACACAGACGACGTCGTTGCCGGTCTCGGCGAAGCTCGCGCCCACAACCAGCCCGACATACCCAGTCCCTACCACCGCGAGCTTCATCGCCCAGGACCCCGCTCATGCTGCACCACGAAATCCGTAAGCGTAGCACGCACCATGACACCTGTCAATGTGTTGACATTAAAGGACTTGCACGATTCTGGCATCGTCCGCTGTCGCCCGCTCACCCGCTGGTCCGTATGCTACCATCGCGACCGACGTGCGTGTCTTGATCGACTATCGGCCTGCCCTTCGTGCGCCCACAGGCGTGGGTGAATTCGTCCACCAGCTAGCGGCGGCGCTGGCCGCGCCCGACGACGTCGAGGCCGGGGATCCCGCCGCGGATCCGGTCGAGGTCACGCTCTTCAGCAGCTCCTGGAAGGACCGACTGGGCCGGCCCGGCGCCGTCCCGCTCCCATCAGGGGTGACGGCGGTCGATCGACGGGTGCCGGTCCGGCTCCTCAACCTGGCGTGGCATCGCGCCGAGTGGCCGCCAATCGAGGCGCTCACAGGACAGCGATTCGACGTCGTCCACTCACCGCACCCCCTCCTGCTCCCGTCACGAACCGCTGCACAGGTGGTCACGATTCACGACCTCGATTTCCTGGACCACCCCGAGCGGGTCCGTGGCGAGATTCGACGCGACTATCCGGCGCTCGTCCGGCAACACGCTCGCCGCGCGTCTCAGGTCGTGGTCCCCTCGCGATACACCGCGGGGCAGGTGGCACGCCAGCTCGACATTCCCCCTGACGCGATCTCGCTCTGCTGGAACGGGCCGCCGGCATGGACCCCACGCGCGGCGCCCCCGCGCCGCGGGCATCTCCTTTTTGTCGGCACGCTGGCCCCGCGCAAGAACGTCGACCGCCTGCTCACCGCGTATGCGCACCTCCTGCGCCAGCGAGCGGATCTCCCCGAGCTCGTCATCGCCGGCGGCGCCGGCGACGACCGGGACGACGCGGAGTGCCTCCGCGCCATGCAGGAGCCGCCGCTGGCCGGTCACGTCCGTCGGACGGGCTACGTGACAAAGCCGGTGCTCAAGGAGCTCTACACGAACGCCTGCGCGCTCGTGTTGCCCTCACTCGACGAAGGCTTCGGCCTCCCGGCGCTGGAAGCAATGACACTGGGGGTGCCCGTCGTCGCCTCCAATCGCGGCGCGCTCCCGGAAGTCGTCGGGGACGCGGGTCTCCTGGTCAATCCAACCGACACCGATGGGCTAGCGTCGACCATCGCGCGCCTTCTCGATGACCCGGACCTCGCGGCCACCTGCGCCTCGCGCGGGATCGCCCGGGCCAGATCCTTCAGCTGGCAAGCGTCCGCCCGCGCGCTGCGCGCCGCATATGCGCGCGCGATCGCGGCGCACGATCGAACGGCGGTCCGTTCGACGTCGCCCACATGAGAATCGGGATCGACGGTCGGGAGCTCGCCGGCGACCGCACCGGCGTCGGACGCTATCTCGCCGAGCTGCTGCGCCGGTGGGTGCGCGACCCCGCAGCCAACGGCCATCACCTGATCGTCTACACCGCGGCCGACACAGACCTGAGCGACCTCACGGATGCCGCGCAGCCGGCTGGCGCCCGGATCGAACACCGGGCGATTCCCGGGAAGCCGGGTGTGTGGTGGGAGCAGACGTCGCTCGCTGGCGCGGCGCGCGGGGACGCCCTCGACGTCTTCTTTGGCCCGGGCTACTCCCTCCCGCTCCGGTTGCCGACCCCCTGTGTGGTGACGCTTCATGACATCTCGTTCGCGGTGCATCCGGAGTGGTTTGGATGGCGCGAGGGGCTCCGCCGGCGCTGGTTGGCACGACGCGCGGCGGCGCGGGCGGCACGGATCGTCACCGTGTCACAGTTCGCCCGCGCGGAGATCATCCGCCACTTCGACCTCGATGGGTCGCGTGTGGCCGTGGTGTACAACGGCGTCTCCGCGCCGCGTCCGTCACACGGCGTGACCGCACCCGCGACGGTGCTGTACGTCGGGTCGTTGTTCAATCGCCGGCATCTCCCGACCCTGATTCGCGCAATCGCCGTCGTCGCTCGCGACGTTCCCGACGCCACGCTGGCCATCGTTGGCGCAGACCGGACCCATCCGCGGCAAGACCTCGAGGCCTGCGCCGAGGCAGCCGGCGTCGCCGATCGCATCAGCCTGCACGGTCACCTCGCGGACGACGATCTGGCCGTGCTGTACGGGCGGGCGCGGGTCTTTGTCTTTCTCTCGGAGTACGAGGGGTTCGGGATGACACCGCTCGAGGCGCTGGCCGCCGGCGTGCCGCTCATCGTCGGCGACACGCCCGTGGCCCGGGAGGTCTACGGCAGCGCCGCCAGGTTCGTGCCGGTTCAGGATCCCGTCACGGTCGCGCGCGAGATCGTGACCGTCATGCGCGATGACGCCGTGCGAGCCGGGCTGCTCGCCGACGCCCAACCGCTACTCGCGCGATTCTCGTGGGACCGCGCGGCGGCCGAGACATTGGCGGTGCTCGTGCAGGCGACGGAGGACGAGACGTGAGCCGCGTCGCCATCGTCATCGTCAGCTTCAACACCCGCGCGGCGCTCGAGGCTTGTCTCAGGTCGCTGCACGACCCAGCGCCGGTCACGGAACACGACATCGTGGTCGTCGACAACGGGTCGACGGACGGGAGCGCCGACGCGGTCCGCTCAGGGTGGCCGCATGCGCAGGTCATCGCGATGGATCACAACGCGGGGTACGCATGCGCAACCAACGCCGGGATCCGGGCGTCCAGCGCCGACCTGCTGCTGCTGTTGAACGGCGATACGGTCGTCCCGGCGGGCAGCGTCGACCGCCTGGTCGCTGCGCTCGAGGCCGACGCGACGGCGGCCATCGCCGGCCCGCGGGTCCTCACCCCACAGGGCGAGCTCGAGCTGTCGTTTGGTCGCATGATGTCGCCCTGGAACGAGGCGCGACAGAAGCTGCTTGGTCGCGCGCTGGCGGCTCGCCACCCGGCGGCCGTTCGCTGGCTCGATCGCCGTGCGCGGACGGCGCATTACCCCGACTGGGTCAGCGGCGCCTGCCTGCTCGTGCGCCGCGCCGACGCGGAGGCCGTCGGTCTGCTCGACGAGCAGTTCTTCCTCTATACGGAAGACATCGACTTCTGCGCGGCGATGCGCAGGCGTGGGCGGCGCATCTTGTTCACGCCACGCGCCGAGATCATCCACGCGCGCGGTCAGGCCGGCGCCACGGCGCCGGCCGCCACGCATCGAGCGTATCGGCGGAGCCACCTCGCGTTCTATGCGAAGCACCACCCGCGATGGGTGCCGTTCTTGCGCGTCTATCTGCGGCTGCGAGGCGAGCTGCCGTAAGCCTATCAACGGCGCAGCCTGCCCGAACGTGGCGATCGGCACAGGCCTCAGGGCTTCAGGCTCATGGGAAGACGAGTAAGCCATAAGCCATGAAACGCACCGCCAATCGAGGCCAGATCCGCGGCTGTTATAGTGGCCCGGTGCGAGTAGCGATCGACGCGCGCAAGCTGCACGACTTCGGGATCGGCACCTACGTCCGCAACCTGGTCCACGAGTTGGCGCGCCTCGACCACGACACCGAGTACGTGCTGTTGTGCCAACGCGACGACTCGACGTGGGCGGAGACGCTCGGGAGCAACTTTCGAGCAATCACCGAGCGCGCCGGCAACTACTCCGTGAGTGAGCAGTTCTTCGTGCCGTTCGACCTCGGCCGCGCCGGCGCCCAGCTCTTTCACGCGCCGCACTACGTGCTGCCTCCGTTGACACCGTGCCGCGCGATCGTCACGATCCACGACTGCATCCACCTCCGGTTTCCGCAGTATCTCCCGAACCGCTTCGCGCTCAGCTACGCGCGGGCACAGATCTGGTACGCCCTTCGCCGCGCGAGCCGCGTGCTCACCGTGTCGGAATCCTCCAAGCAGGACATCCTGCATTTCTTCGACGTGCCGGAGGACAAGATCACCGTCATCCCCAATGCCATCGACGAGCATTTCCGCGTCGAGCCGTCAGAGGAAGATATGGTGCGGGTCCGCGAACGCTATCAACTGCCCGACCGCTTCGTCATGTACGCCGGCAATGTGTTACCGCACAAGAACCTCGAGCGTCTCATCGAGGCATTCATGCTCGTCCGCAGCTCGGGTCTCGACGACCTCGGTCTCCTCGTCTCCGGGAGCGAGGTCTCCAGATACGCGACACTTCGACGCGCCGTCCACCGACACCACCTCCACAAGCACGTGCGGTTTCTGGGCTACTTGCCCGCGAGCACGCTGGCTGTGCTCTACCGGCTGGCCGACGTCTTCGTGTTTCCCTCGCTCTACGAAGGGTTCGGGCTCTCGCCGCTCGAGGCTCTCGCGAGCGGCACGCCGGTCGTCGCATCCAACGTCTCTTCGTTGCCGGAGGTCCTCGGCGACGCGGCGGTGCTGATCGACCCACGTGATCCGGCGTCGATTGCGGACGGCATCACCCGCGCGCTCGTTGATCGGACACTCCGAGAGGAGCTCCGACGCAAGGGCCTCGCGCGAGCCCGGGCGTTCTCCTGGGAGCAATCCGTCGCCAAGGTACGCCAGATCTACGGCGAGGTCGCGGCCGGGGCCTAAACTGGTGGCGAACATCGCGCGACGAACGGCGGACGCCTCACCCGCGCGGCTTGGAACGCGGCGCGTGGCGCTGATCCATGACTGGCTGACCGGGATGCGCGGGGGCGAGAGAGCGCTAGAAGCGCTTGTCGAGGTCCTTCCCGGCGCTCGGCTCTTCACCCTGCTGCACCGGCCCGGCAGCGTCAGCGCCGACCTCGAGGCGCTTCGCCCGCGGACCTCGTTCATCCAACGTCTCCCGCTGGCGCGTACGGTCTACCGGTACTATCTGCCGCTGTTTCCGGTCGCGGTCGAGCAGTTCGATCTGGACGGCTACGATGTGGTGGTGAGCACGAGCCACTGCGCCGCGAAGGCGGTCGTCCCCGTGGGCCGGGCGCGCCACCTCTGCTACTGCTTCACACCGATGCGGTATGCCTGGGACCAGTTCGACGCGTACTTCGGCCGCGCGCGGGTCGGGCGGGTCCGGAGCCAGGTCTACGGGATGGCGATGCGCCGGCTCGCGCGCTGGGACGCCGGCACGTCCGGTCGGGTCCACCGCTATGTCGCTATTTCCCAGCATGTTGCGGGGCGGATCGACCGATACTATAATCGGGCGGCCGACGTCGTCTATCCACCCGTCGACACGGAGTTCTTCACCCCGAACGGGGCTTCACCAGGACGCTATTTCTTGGTCGTTTCGGCTCTCGTGCCTTACAAGCGCATCGATCACGCCATCGTGGCCTGCGAGCAGGCCGACGTGCCGCTGCGCATCGTCGGCACGGGACCAGAGGCCGCGCGTCTCCGGGTCCGCGCGGGCCCAACGGTCACGTTCGTGGAGCACTGCTCGCAGGATGAGCTGCGCGACCTCTATCGAGGCGCACGCGCGTTCCTCCTGCCCGGCGAGGAGGACTTCGGGATCGCGCCCGTCGAGGCACAGGCCTGTGGCCGACCGGTGATCGCCTTGGGCCGCGGCGGGGCGTGCGAGACCGTCCAGGACGGCGTGACAGGTGTGCTGGTCCGGGACGAGAACCAGGCGGCGTTCGCCGATGCCGTCCGTCGCCTCGACGACGCGGCGTTCGACCCCACCGCGCTCCATGAGGCCGCCACCCGGTTCTCGCGGTCCCGGTTCCAGATGGAGATGCGCTCGGCGATCGAGGCCCTCGTGGAGGAGGTGCGGCCATGATGATGACGCGTCAGACGCGCGCGCTCGTCGCGTGTCACATCGTCCTGGACGGCCTCCTCGCCATGGCAGCCTTCGCCCTCGCATATCTCGCGCGCTTCGAGTCGGGCATCGTTGCCGCACCCAAAGGCCAGCCACCGTTCGACCAGTATCTGGTGCTTGCGCCGTTCATCGGTGTCCTCGTACCCGTCGCCTTCCACCTCCACGGCGTCTACCGCCTCAGACGGAGCCGGACGCGCGTCGAGGATTTCTTCGCCGTCTTCGTCGGCACCCTCCTGTCCATCGTGCTCGGTCTCCTCGGCACGCTGGTCTTCGAGGTGTACTACGCGTCACCCGCAGCGCGTGCGGCCGGCGCGTACGAGGTCTCCCAGCTGGTCTGGGGGCTGTTCCTCCTCGTCAACGTCGCGTTCGCGTACGCGTCGCGCGACGCGGTGCGCGCGGTGATGGAACGACGCTTCCGCAAGGGGATCGGATTGCGGCGCGCGCTGATCGCCGGCACCGGCGACCTCGCCCGACACGTCGCCGACCGCTTTCTCCAGAACGCCGAGTTCGGGTATCAGATTGCCGGGTTCGTCGATGACGCCCCGGGCGACGACCATCTCGGGTACCGCGGCTTGCCTCTGCTCGGCCCTCTCGCGGATACGGAGGAGATCATCCGACGGGAACACATCGATCAGCTCTACGTCGCGCTGCCGCTCGATCAGCACGTGAAGATGCTCGGCCTCGTCGAGATCGCGAATCGGGAGTGCATCGAGGTCAAGGTGATTCCGGATTTCCTGCAGTTCGTGACGCTCCGTGCGCGCCTGGAAGACCTCGACGGCATCCCGCTGATCAACGTCAACGACGTGCCGCTGCAGGGTTTCAACAGCATCGTGAAGCGCGTCATCGACATCGGTCTATCGGCGACCGGTCTCGCGGTGCTCGCGCTACCCTTCGCGGCCATCGCCGCCACGATTCGCGCTACCTCCATCGGTCCGGTCTTCTATCGACAGGAACGCATGGGGCTCGATGGGCGCCCGTTCATGGTCTTGAAGTTCCGGTCGATGTTCGATGGCGCCGAGCGAGAGACCGGTCCGGTCTGGGCGCACGAGAACGATCCCCGACGCACCGCGTTCGGGCGCATCCTGCGGCGCTTCAGCCTGGACGAGTTCCCGCAGCTCTGGAACGTGCTCACGGGGGACATGTCCCTGGTGGGGCCGCGGCCCGAGCGGCCGTTCTTCGTGCATCAGTTCAAGGAACGCGTCCCGCAATACATGCTGCGCCACAAGGTGAAGTCGGGAATGACCGGGTGGGCCCAAGTGAACGGCTGGCGCGGCAACACATCGATCGAAAAGCGCATCGAGTACGACCTCTACTACATCGAGAACTGGTCGGTCGCGCTCGACTTTAAAATCATATGGCTGACCCTCCTCCGCCTGTCCTTCCACAAGCACGCGTACTAAGCGACGATGCCTCGCGCCGTCATCACCGGAGCCGCCGGCTTCATTGGATCGCACCTGGCGGACGCGCTACTCGACCGCGGATACGCCGTCGTCGGCATCGACAATCTCCTGACCGGGGACGTCGCCAATATCGCGCACCTGAGCGACCGGGACTTTACGTTTATTCATCACGACGTCACCAATTACATCTATCTGGACGGCGCCGTCGACCTGGTCTTGCATTGGGCAAGCCCGGCGAGCCCGATCGACTACCTCGACCACCCCATTCCAACGCTCAAGGTCGGCGCGCTCGGCACGCACAAGGCTCTCGGGCTCGCGAAGGCGAAGCAGGCCCGCTTCGTGCTGGCGTCGACCTCGGAGGTGTACGGCGACCCGCTCGAGCATCCGCAACGGGAGACGTATTGGGGCAACGTCAATCCGATCGGCCCGCGGGGTGTCTACGACGAGGCCAAGCGGTTCGCCGAAGCGATGACGACCGCGTATCACCGCTTCCATGGCCTCGACGCGAAGATCGTCCGCATCTTCAACACCTACGGCCCGCGCATGCGGATCAGGGATGGCCGGGCGGTGCCGAACTTCATCGCCCAGGCCCTTCGCGGTGAGGAGGTCACGGTCTACGGCGACGGCGACCAGACGCGGAGTTTCTGCTACATCAGCGACCTGGTCGACGGCATCGTCCGGCTGGCCGAGTCCGACGTCAACGTGCCGGTGAACATCGGCAACCCGGCGGAGCTGACCATCCTCGAGATGGCCCACCAGATCGTGGCGGCCACCGGCTCGACGTCACGAATCGTCCACAACACGCTGCCGGTCGACGACCCTCGGGTGCGCCAGCCCGACATCACGCTGGCGCGCAGCCGGCTGGGATGGACGCCACGCGTCCCGCTCGCCGAGGGACTCCAAGAGACGATCGCCTACTTCCGCACCAAGCTCGACGTCGCGGGTTAGCAGCTACAGGGCCCCGGGACGCCGGCGAGGGCCAACGGTCGCAGTTCTTGCCTCAGGCGGACTCCTGTCGACTCTCGTCCACCGGCGCGCCGGTCTTCGAGCGCAGCAACTTGATGCCTCGCTCGATGCGTTCCGCGAGCTCGCGCTCGGTCTGTAGCGCCTTGAGAGTCGCCTGCGCGCTCTGCACGGTGTCGTTCACGCGCGCCATGCTCTCGACGACATGGTCGACGACCGTCCGCTGCTCACTGAGCATCTCGAGGTTGACGCGCACGTCCTCGAGCACGTTGACGATGACGTTGGTCTTGAGCTGCACCTCGTCGACCAGCTTCTTGCGCGTCTCGATCACCGCCATCCGCTCCTCGGTCTCCCCGACGCTCTTGAGGGCCGCGTCGAGTTGTGCCCGGAGGGCATCCACCTGGTTGCGATGGTCGACGACGTGCTGGAGGTCCGCACGGCTCCGCTGGCTGATCTGATGGACCTCGTCGACGCCTTTCTTGACCGACCCGACGAACGCCTCACGGGTCGCGATCGCCTGAATCTGGCTTTCCACGTTGTCGCTGAGCGTCTTGAGCTCCGTGAGACGCCCCTCGAATCCAGCGATCCTCTTCTCCGCGAACGACAGTTGGGTGTGACGCTGGTCGAGCTGCTTGAGCTGTTTGGTGACCTGCGCGATCTGGTCCTCCGTCGTCTTCACGTGCGTGCCGACGTCACGCTGCCGCGCCTGCACGCGCCCGAGCTCCTGCGTCAACTCTTCCTTGATCGTCGAGGCGCGAGTCAGCTCTTCCGAGACCCCCTGGATCTGCTTCAAACGCTCTTCCACCGACGCCGCGACGTCGCGACTGCCGTCGGCAAGCACCGTCAGACGCTTTTCTTGAGCCGCCAACTCCGCCTCATCCCGCTGGCTGCCTTTGAAGGCGGCGGCGGCCTTGTCGATCTGTGACCTGAGGCTGGCCACCTGCGTCGTGATCGGGAGCAGCTTGTGCTGCAGACTGGACACGGCCTGAAGCTTCTGGTGGGCGTCACCCACCTGTACGCCGAGCCCGTCGCAGTCGTTCTTGAGCGCCTCGACCTCGTTGCGCCGCGCGATCTGCTCCTCGAGTCGCTTGTCGACCGACACGCTCAGGGCGTTGAGCGTGTTCAACCGCGTGTCGATCTTCTCGACCAACTGCTGATGCGCGGCGATCCGGGTCATCTGGTTGTCGAGATCGTCGGCAATGGCGACGAGCGTCGCCGCTTTCTGCGTGCCCTCGTCGACCACCGACAGCTTCTCGCTGATGGCGTCCATGCGGGAGTCGAGCTCGGGGATGTGGCGCCGGAACTCCTCGACCCGCTTCAAGAACCCCTCGAATGCCGTGCGATCAGCGCCGACCTGGTCGCGGACCTTGCTGATCTCCGCTTGCGTCTTGTAGAACTCGTCGATCTCCTTCCGGAGCGTGTCGAGCTCTTTCCGCCCCTCGGTCAGGGTCTCGTGCTGGCGCGTCACGCGAGTGCCGAGGTCCTCGACCTGCCCGAGCCGCGTTTCGAGGGCCGTCAGCCCTTCCTGACGGCCGGCCAGCTCCTCGGCCCGCCCGGACAGCGCGTCTAGATTCTTGCCCAGCGCGTCGGCCTTTTGGCCCATCGCCGCGACCGCCTTCTCCTTGCCGGCCAGACCGTCGAACCCGCGCTCGAGCGCGCCGAGCGTGTTCTGGAGCGCCTGGACACGCTGGTCGAACGACTCGAACTCTTTCCGCTCGAGCGACAAACGCTCGAAGTGCGCCTTGACGAACTCGGTGAGCTCGCCTCGCCCTTTGTCCAGCTTGGTCAAGTCGGCGGAGAACCCGGTCTTGGTCTGCTGCGCCTGCTCGAGCTGGGTGGTGATCTCGCTCGAGACCTGTTCAATCCGGCGCAGTGTCTCGTCGGCTTCCGCCGCCAGCTTCGTGCCCTCGTTGAGCTTGCCGATCTGCACATCCATGTTCCAGACCATCTCGCTCAAGCGATTCGACTCGACAACCGCGTGTTCCACGGTGTGCTTCTGATTCTCGAGCACTTTGACCTTCTGCAGGACGTGCTCGGCGAGGGAGTTCAATGTGGCCAGCCGCTCCTCGGTCGTCTTGCTGAGCTCGTTGAGCTCGGCCAGCGGCCCCAACTTCTTCTCGACGTCACGCACCGCCTCAGTCGTGTTCGTGGCCTCCTCGCGGGTTGACCGCAGGGAGTCCTTCATGCGCCCGTGCTCCTGTTGGAGCTGGGCGGCGCGCGCCCGCAATTTGTCGAAGTCGCCCTTCAACGCGACGGTGCGCTCAGCGGAGTCCTTGACCTCGCCCTGGGCCTGCCGGAGCCCGTCGCGCAACTGGTCGAGCCCGGTCCGTTCCTTCTTCAGTGCATCGAGGTTGGCCGTCGTCTGGATCGTCTGGGTCGCCAACTGCTGCACCGCCTGCCGGTGCTTCTGGAGCTCGCCATCCGGAGCCAGGAGCTTGTCCGCGGTCTGCTCGGCCTGGCCGACCGCGTCGCCCAGCGATCGGACGCGCCCCTCGACCTGCTCGAACCCCTTCGTGCGAGCCTCGAGGGCCGAGAGTTTGGTCGATAGCTCCTCGAGCTTGCCGGTCGCCCCGGTCGCTCTCTCGTTCACTTGCTGCAGGGACTTGCCCACTTGCGACAGCTTCTTGGCATGCGCTTCGATCTGCGTCAGCATCGCGCTGAGCGCGCCACGCTCTTCACGCGAAGTGTTGATCAGGGCTTCGAGCTCGTCCGCCTGCTCTTGCGCCGGCTTCCCGCCGCCGGTCCCCATCTTCTTGAACGCATCCAACATGTTGTGACTCCTGGAGTGACGTGACGAGACGACGTCCGGACCCGACGTGCGGCTCTACGCGCACGCGCGATGCCCAGAATAGCCTTCCGGTCGTCGCGCTGACAACCCGAGCCGTCCCAGGCGCGCACGGCGCGCCTCGCCGGGCCGCGGAGTGTGGCTACCAGCCCCCATGATGCACGTCCCGCGGGGCTCGGGGCGAAGCCCCGTCTGATTAATGCAGCCTCGTCCGATTAACGCTGCCCCGCCTCATTGTTCACGAGCCGCGCGGCGTAGACGATGTAGTGAAGCCCGGACACCAGCGTGATGGCGAGCGCGGCGTAGACCGCCACGTCGACGACGACCGATGGTCGGCCGAGATAATTGAAGTACAGCGTCAGCGCGCACGTCAGAATGTAGACGAGCGTCGCCGCTTTGCCGAGTCCCGATGGGTAGAAGGTGCGCCGCTCGATCGCCAGATTGACGACGGCCACCGTCAAGACGATCAGGACGTCTCGGCTGATCACCAGCACCGTCAGCCACAACGGCAAGCGATTCGCGAGATCGAGCGGTGCGGTCAGGACGACGAACGTGGAGACCAACAAGAGCTTGTCCGCCATGGGATCAAGCAGGGCGCCGAGGCTTGTACGTTGACCGGCCATGCGGGCGATCAGACCGTCGAGACCATCCGTGATGCCTGCCACCACGAAGACGATGAGCGCCCACCCGTTGAACCCGTAGATCACGAGGATCACCAGGCCAGGCACCAGCATGAGCCTGAACAGCGTGAGCTGGTTGGCGGCGGTCAGGACGGCCACGGCGAACTATCCCGGCTCCCCTGCCAGCGCGTCGAGCCGGTCCACCGCCTCGATCGCTTCCGCCCCGGTCACGGCGCGGATGGGCTGAAAGGACCCATCATCGAACGCCGCCAGCACACCGGCCGACACGGCCGCGGCTGCGCTCGGGTAGTTGAGATGTAATTCGTTCATGTCGACGAACCGCGGACGCGCCTCGAGCCAGGGCCGGGCCCCCTCGGGGTCGATGGCGGCGATGAGACCCAGGACCCCGGCGACCACGTCGGCCAGCTCGCCCCGTCGCACGGCGCGGGCTGGCTCGAATCGATACCTCGCGTCGACCGCCATGACGCGCGCCTGCGTCACGGCGAGAATCCAGTGATCCCCCCAGTGGTTCCGGGTGTCGGTGATGATCGGCGTGGTCTTACCCACAGCCGCGTCATCGAGCAGTTGATCCAGCCGCACACCGAGTAGCGCGGCGAGATCGCCGCGTGTCACGGTGTCGCGCTCGGAGATTGCCTGGTATTCCGGTGGCAACGTCGCCACGCGTCGTCGGTCTCGAACACGCGCCAGCCGGCCGGCCGTCTCGTCGCTCGGCTCGAGAAGGTCCGCACGCCGATACACGTCTTCGGCGGCCTCTAGGTCGCCGCGTGCCTCGTACAGGTCACCCTCGAGGATCAGCGCGGCGACGTCGCGCGGGTCCAGTTCGCTCGCCCGCCGTGCATAACCGAGCGCGGCGACCAGATCGCCCTGCCGCTGCTCGAGCCCCGCCAGCTCCAAATACAGAAAGGCGCTGTCGGGCGATGCCTCGATCACCTGCGCATACGCCGCCTCCGCTTCGGCCACGTCACCCCGCTCGACGGCCGCCCGCGCCTCCGCGAGCCTGGTCGTCATAACGCGCAGTCGTAGCTCGGCCACCGCGCGGTCCACCCGCGTCAACCCCGGGTCGACCTCGAGCGCGGCCTCGAAGCTGCGGAGCGCGGCTGTCAGGTCGTCACCGCGCACGAGCGCGTCCCCGCGGCCTACGAGGGCTGGGACGTATGCGGGATCACGATCCAGCGCCGCATCGAAGTGGGTCACCGCCTCCGCATACGCGCCGCGCGCCAGCTCCACCCAACCGAGGCCGGCAGTGGCCGGGTAGAACTCCGGGTCGCGCCCCGCCAACACGGTGAACCGCACCTCGGCTGCGGCGAGGTTGCCGGACTGCAGCACGGCCCAGGCCTCGCGCTGGCCGGAGATCGACGCGGCGTACTCCGGCGGCACATCGGGAAAGAGAAAATCGGGGTACGCCGGCGAGGTGACGACGGGCACTCGTGGGGCGCAGGCCACGGCCCCCAGCACGAGGAACGCCGCCAGCGACCGGCGGCTCACGATCATCCGCGCGTCTCGTCGAGCGAGGACCCGGCGACGACCTGGCGGCGCGCCGCGACGAGGAGACTGACGACCGCCGCGCGCTCACGCGCGGGTGCGTGATGCACGGTCATCCCGTAGCCTCTCACGCGAGCGATTGTAGCACGCGGTCCCACGGCACAACGCCCTCGCGCAGGAGCCGTGGCACGTCACCACGCGCGTCGATGATGGTCGACGGCGCGGCCCCGGGGGTCGGGCCCGCGTCGAGCACCACCTCGAGCGTCGCCCCGAAGATCTCGACGACCTCGGCCGCCGTCGTCGCCGCGACGCACCCGCTGCGGTTCGCACTGGTGGCAGTAATGGGATAATCGAAGAGACGCGCGAGCGCGCGCGCGACGGCGCTGGCCGGCACGCGCACCGCGACCGTTCGCCCCTCGCCGAGGAGCCGGTGGTCGAGCGTCGACGACGCATCGACGACAAGCGCGAGGGGACCCGGCCAGAAGCGCTGCGCGAGTCGGCGACCCACCGGGGTCAGCGACCCGACACCGGCCTCCGCCTGGGCGAGATCGGCCGCCACGAGGGGTATCGCCATCCCGGCCGGGCGGCGCTTGACGTGAAACAGCCGCTCGACGGCTGCCGGCTGACGTGGGTCGGCCGCCAGGCCGTAGAGGGTGTCGGTCGGATACCCAACCAGATGGCCGGCGGCCAAGGCGTCGGCCGCCGGACGAAGCCGATCAATGCGGGGCTGGTCCGGATCGAGCGAGAACTGCTGCGCGGCCACGGGAGCACTCAGGGCGACGTCACCGCACGGCGCCCGCACCAAAAGACCCAACGAGTCCGTGCGTGCAGGACGCCGCGGTCACCTTGCGGCAATAGGGGCAGTGATGAACACCGGCTCTACCACCGCCGTCGATGTCGCCGGCGACTCAAACGACTCGTAGATGAAGATGTCGACGGCGTATGCGCCCGACTCCTGCGGCACGCTCGCGTCGAACGAGAATGCGCCATTCGTCACATCGCCTTGCGTCGTGAGGTCATCGCCGCCACCGTATGGCATGAAGCGAATGATAATCGCGACGTAATCGGTATCGCCGTGAATGGCTGTGTCGATGCGTCCCGAGAGTGTGAGGCGCTGGTCCGTCGTCATCGTCCCGGCGAACGCCTGGTCCAGAATGAGGCCCCGCCAGTCGCTCGGGCCGAACGATGCGTTGCTGACCGGCAGCGCCTGGTTGATCTTTTCGTCGGTCAACGGGTTGATGTCGGTCGTGAGCGACGCGGCGCCGGCGGTTGTTTCCTTGAACGACCCGAAGCCGTTGTAGCTCCGCGTGCCCGAATCGACGCCCATGCGCTGGGCGTAAAAGTTGAACCAATCCATCGCCCGCTGCGGGAGCAGTCCGTCGCGCGAGATGACAATAAAGCCCACACGCACGTGCGTGAGGACCGAACCGGACCGGTCGCCATGCTGTTGCCTGATCTGATTCATCGTCACCGTCTGCGTATTTCCTGCGAGCGTGGTGCCGACCTCCGGAGCAGTGACGGTCTCTGGATCGAACTGCTTCTGATCCTCGAACACCTCGATATCGGACACGCCCGACCCCTCTACCAGGCCCATGGCGTACCGCTGCGTCTGACTGTAGACGACCGGCGCGCCGGTCAAGCCAATCTGGAAATCCGACCCCACCAGTCCGGCGAGGCCCGCGACCGGGGCGGTTCTCGTGGCAACGCGCGTGCCTCTGAGGACCGAACCAAGCAGCGTTTCACCTTGCGACGTCCCAAGTGCCGTCGCCGTGGCAACGTCCGGCTGCGACGCGAACGCTGTCAACGCCATGTGCGCGTCGGGCTCATGTCCTGCTGCCTCGACACCAATGAGCTCGGGGAGCTTGAGGTAATAGCCGTGTTGATGTCCGATTTCGTGCAGAAAGGTGGCGGGCCGGAACGCCTCACCTGCCGCGTACACCTCGTGGCCGCGCAGAATCCCTGCGCTCCCGTGGAGGCCGCTGTTGTCGAAGACAGGGAGACCGATTCCCGTGACGTCGTTCTTGACCACCCCATGAAAGCCCGCCCACGGACTCATCGCCGACTTCTCGGGGATGATCGCCACGACCTCCATCGTGTCCTTGAGGCGCTGCAGCACGGCCTGCACGACGCCCTCGAGATCGTAGGCCTGGTCGCCCCCCTGCACTCGCTCATCGCCGAAATCCCGGATGTGCAGATTCACGACGTGGCTCGCATACTGCCCCGCCTGCACCTCGACAAGTGTCGGGACGGTTCAGGCGGTGTGAATGTTTTAAGCACCGACTCTTCGAGGTTGGTCGACAGTAGCCGCACGCGAATCGGTTCGTGTGTTCGGATCGCGCCCCCGAATGCGCCGGACACGGGCTCCTCGACCACGACACCGGGCAGCTCCACCTCGCCGATCGGCACGGCCGGATTGTCGTGCCCATGGAAATAGCGAAGTGCCTCCGCGAGCACGCGGGCAGGCACCGTCCATTCGAAGATGCTGATCAATCGCCCGTCGACCGATCGTGTCGTCGCGCGCTCCAGCGTCACGACGACAAAACCCTCGTCGCTTCTCTCGTACTGCCGTACCGTGAGCGTCGGGACGTCGCCGACGAACTCCATGACGACGCGAAAGTCCTCGGTTCGGTCTGGGGCGATGACGGGCGGAAAGACCTGGTATCCGAGCGGGGCGTTGTCCTCCATCGCTACTGGCTGTATCAAGCCGAACTGGAGGCCAAGTTCGCGGCCTGTGGCACACACAGCGGGCACATCCTCCAGCGGGGCCGGCGGCCTCGCCAGCGTCGCCGGCGGCTGCTCCTCGACCCGCGCGTGTGCACCGGCGAGCACGACCGCCACCACGCCGATCGTGGCCATCCGGACCCACACCTGTCGTCTCCTGCTCGTCATGACCAGCTCCTCCGCTCCACAGGCTGGGAAGTATTCACGCTCGCCATTCTATCGCAACGCCGAAACGCACCTGAGGCTCAACGGCCAACCTGCACAGAACTGCACGCGCCTCGTTTCCCGCAGTGACAACCCTCTACAACGCTCCAACCGACGCAACCGAACCACTCGGTCACCGTGTCTCAATCGGCTCGACGACCGGCTCAATGACCACGACGATGTCGCTGGGCACGCGAGTGTACGTTGGCGGCACACCCCCCTCGACCAGGTTCCACCCGGCCTGGGCGCCCGACTGATCTGGTCGCGGGTCCGATAACGCGACGAGTCGGTAGCCCCCGCGTCCCCCACTCCACGACAAGAAGTACGACTCGCCCGGATCCCACGCGTCATCACCGTCCGCGTCGTCAAAGAGCGCGATGTCGCATGCCCCGCCGTCGTGCGCAGCCGGCGCCGGAAGCGCCAACACCTGGGACGCCGTCTCGACCGGGAACTCGCCCCTCCCAAGCGCGGCGCGGAACGCGTCTACCATTGCGCCGGCGTCGGCCACGGTCATGGTCCTCGGTGGTGATGCCTCGAAGCAGACGACGCCCAGCGTGCGACCCGCGACAAGATGCGCGCCCGGATCCCCGGTCCGCGCGCGTTCGAGGCCAAGCGCGACACGTACCGTGGCGGATGGCGCCTCCTGCGCACACGCCACGACGACGGCGACCACCGAGAACAGGCCGGCCATCCCGCCCCCCCGCCAGGCGGACGCCGTCATCGGACCTCGATGACCCGATACGACGAGGTCGGATACTGCGGGGTCGCATCGAAGAACGCGTAGGTTTCGAGCTGATAGGTCCCGGTGTCCACGGGCGACAACGTCACAGAAAAGCGGTTCCCGCTCACCGACGCGCAGTTAAAGGCCGCGTTGCCGACGTAGGGATCCAATCCGAGGCAGACGACGTTGTAGTCGTCGCGATCCGTCAGCGTCAGTTCGCCGGTGACGGTAAAGTCGCCAACCGGCAGACATCCGGCGATTGGATCGTCGAAGAGGAAACCGACGAGCGCGTTCCTCGCCACGCCGTGACACTGCGTGTCCGGACCCGGCTCGATCGGGTCGACCGGCCGAACGATCGCCGCCGCGACGGTCCCGGTCACGGCCTTGGGACGGATATCGGTCGTCATCACGGCCCGACCGCCGGTGGCCTCCGAGAAGCTCGGGTAGCGGTCCCAGCTCGTCACACCGGTGGTCTCACCGAATCGCGCGGCGAAGAAGTTGTACCAACGCAGCTCTTCCGGCGAGAGCAGACCGGCGCGCGACACCACGATTGCCGCACGGCGGATCCGATCGACGACCGGCCCGTCGCGCGCGCCATCGGCCGCAAGAAGATCGTTCGCGGTGACCGCCACACGCTCACCCGTCACCGGGGTTCCGGCCGCCGGCGCCTCCGACGACGCGCTGCCATTCTCATCGACGAACTGTCCCTGGTCGACGAACACCTGATACGCCGGCAGGTCATCGAGCGCCGTCAGCCCCATCCGATACAAGGTCAGGGGGTTGTAGACCACCGTGGGGGTCGTCGGCTCGATCGTGTACTCGCCGTCCTGTTCCGCAACCCGGCGCGTGGCCTCGAGCACCGCACCGGCCAGCACCTCGCCCGGGTAGAGCAGGGGCGTATGGTCCTCGGGGTCGTGCCCCCGGCGATCGAGCGCAGAGCGGGCGCCCGGCACCGGGAGCGTGACCGTGTCCCAGATCCCGCTGTATTCACTCCATTGATGCGCAGTCTCGTGGAGCATCGTGCGGTTCGAGGCGAATCCCCCGGGCGGATACCCCTCGACTGCCTGGAGCATGCCGTTGCTGCCGTACGCGGCGCTGTCGTCTGCGATCGGTAGGCCAAGGCCGGTCACCGGATTCCGGACGACACGATGAAAGCCGAACCCGTCGGTGAATTCCGTGTGTTGGCTGACGACGGCGAGCACGTCGTAGTCGTCGGCGAAGTGCTCGTAGAACGTCTGCGCCACCGACTCCAGGTCGAACGCCGTGTCGCCGCCGCTCACGCGCGAATCGCCATAGTCCCGCCCCCAGATGTTCACGACATCACTCGAGAACTGCACGTCGTCGGCCACCTGCGTGATCACCGCCTCGGGCAGGTTCGGCAGTGTCATTTGAAGATAGACGAACTGCCGGTCGCCGGGTGCCGCGGCGCCCGCCGGCGCGGCAGCGGCAGAGGCAGCGCCGGGCGCCCCCACGCCTGCCGACGCGACGGCGGCTGGGCCCGGCGCCACCACGTCGCCGAAGAAGAGGAACGGGTGATCGACACCCCAGGAATAGCGCCGTAGGAGGCCGCGCAGCACCTCCACGCTCCACGTGGGATTGAAGACGCTGACCATCCGCCCGGCCACCGCATTCGTCCCCGTCCGCGTCCAGGTTTCAGCGACGCGCTTGGAGTCGGCGTCAGGGTCGACCCGCTCGAAGGTCAGCGTCTCGTGGTCGCCGAGGATCAGCAGATTCGAGAACCCGAAGTCTCCGGTGTGCGTCGGGCTGAGGTGTCTCGGAAACTGATCAGCGCGCAGCAAGTGGCCATCGTCCAGCGGTCCGGCGTTGACAACACCTGCTCGACGCAGCCGATCAGCGTGCGTCCCGCACCACCGGAGTGGCTCGACCGCCGCCGGCTCCGTGGAGAGGGCAAGCGGCGCGTAGACCGAGGTGAGACCCTGTGCGGACTGCGGCCCCTGGCTCAACAGCAACACCACACTTGCCGTGGGACCGATCCGCCGTCTTGCCACTGCGGTCATCGTTGCAAATCCCGTGACACACCCCGTGATCACGAGCCAATCCTCAGTCTAGCGATCAAATCGTGCCAACCGCCGCGCGGCTGGCACGCGTTGCGCACGACATGGCGCTCGTTGCGATCACAATGCTGTCGCGGGTCCGCGAAATCGTGTTCTAGCATCCCGTGGTGACTTTCACCACGGGCCGCTAGTTGCCGTGGGAGACCCCCCGGCTTTGCCGGGGCGGCCAGCAGCGTTTGACGTATCCGGGAGTCGCGTGAGGAAACTCCTTCCCGTGAGCCGCACAAGCATCACGAGAAGGAGTCCTCATGACGACGTACCGAAGTCTCAATCATACGAAATGGCACTGCCAGTATCACGTAGTGTTCATTCCGAAGTACCGGAAGAAAGCGATGTATGGAGGCGTCCGGCAGCAGCTGGGCGAGGTGCTGCGGCAGCTGGCGCGGCACCGCGAGAGCCAGGTGGAGGAGGGGCATCTGCTGCCCGACCACGTCCACATGTTGGTGTCGATCCCCCCGAAGTACTCGGTGGCGCAGGTGATCGGGTATCTCAAGGGGAAGAGCGCGATCCACATCGCTCGGGAGTTTGCGGGGCGGTCCCGGAACTTCGTGGGGCAGCACTTCTGGGCGCGCGGGTATTTTGTCTCGACGGTGGGCCGTGATGAACGGATCATCCGGGACTATATCCAGCAGCAGGAGCGAGAGGATCGGCGGCTGGATCAGTTGCCGTTGGACTAGAGCCGCCACCGTCAGGTGGCTCAAGTGACCGCGCAGCGGTCACGTCAGCCGCTTTGAGCGGCTCACAACTAAAGCCCCCGGCTTTGCCGGGGGATACTTACTCCCCTTGATCTTTGATTTCTTCAAAAAGTCGTTGGTCATCTGGGGCCACCGTGGACTTGAACGGTGCGCTGTCCGAACCGCTTCACCTTCGCGAGAATTTCGTCGGCTGTCTTTGTCCACTTGAAGGGTTTGCCCTCGTCGTTGTGGGCGTCCACGTAGGCGTAGATGGCTTGGCGCAGCGCGTGCGGGCTGGAATGTGTTCCGCGCTTGAGGGCGTGTTCGGTGAGAAGGCCAAAGAACCGCTCGACGAGGTTGAGCCAGGCGGAGTAGGTCGGCGTAAAGTGGAACTGGAAGCGCGGGTGGCGGGCCACCCATCGTTTGACCAACGGGGACTTATGCGCCGAGAGATTGTCGAGGATCACGTGGACGGTGAGGGCGGAGTGCACCCGCTCGTCGATCTCGCGCAGGAAGCTCACGAAATCCCTCGACCGATGCGGCTTCTTGGTTTGCGCAACGACCTGGCCGGTCGCGACGTTGAGCGCCGCGAAGAGGTCCACCGTGCCATGGCGGATGTAGTTGTGCGTCTGGCGTTCGGGGCGACCCAGGTCCATCGGCAGAATCGGCTGCGCCCGCTCGAGGGCTTGAATCTGAGGCTTTTCGTCGAATGACAAGACGACGGCGTGGTCGGGTGGGTTCAGGTAGAGGCCGACAATGTCCCGCACCTTCTCGATGAACAGCGGGTCGTCGGAGATCTTGAAGGATTCCACGACATGCGGCTGCAACCCGAAAGTGCGCCAGATGCGGCCCACGGTAGAGGCGCTGACGCCAGCGTGCTCCGCCATCTTGCGGGTGCTCCAGTGGGTCCGCCCCTTCGGCTTACTTTCCAACGTCGTGACGAGGATCGACTCGACATCCGCATCGGACAGGGTCCGTGGGGCTCCGGGCTTGGGCTCGTCGTACAGCGCGTCCACGCGACCTACCCTAAACCGCTGTCGCCACTTGCCGACCGTCACGTTCGAGCAGCGCAGTTTCGCCGCGACCGCCACGTTCGATTCGCCACGCGTGCTCCTCAGGACGATCCTTGCCCGCAAGGCCACGTGCCGATTCGTTCGGGCGCGCCTGGCGAGCCGCTCAAGTTCTACGCGCTCTGCGGCGGTGACTTCCAATCTCGCTTTGGGCCGACCTGTTCTTGCCATGCCGCCCAATACATCACAGCCGACACACTATTTGAAGCTTTTTCAGACACAGGGGAGTAAGTATCCCCCGGCAAAGCCGGGGGCTTTAGTTGTGAGCCGCTCAAAGCGGCTGACGTGACCGCTGCGCGGTCACTTGAGCCACCTGACGGTGGCGGCTCTAGTCCAACGGCAACTGATCCAGCCGCCGATCCTCTCGCTCCTGCTGCTGGATATAGTCCCGGATGATCCGTTCATCACGGCCCACCGTCGAGACAAAATACCCGCGCGCCCAGAAGTGCTGCCCCACGAAGTTCCGGGACCGCCCCGCAAACTCCCGAGCGATGTGGATCGCGCTCTTCCCCTTGAGATACCCGATCACCTGCGCCACCGAGTACTTCGGGGGGATCGACACCAACATGTGGACGTGGTCGGGCAGCAGATGCCCCTCCTCCACCTGGCTCTCGCGGTGCCGCGCCAGCTGCCGCAGCACCTCGCCCAGCTGCTGCCGGACGCCTCCATACATCGCTTTCTTCCGGTACTTCGGAATGAACACTACGTGATACTGGCAGTGCCATTTCGTATGATTGAGACTTCGGTACGTCGTCATGAGGACTCCTTCTCGTGATGCTTGTGCGGCTCACGGGAAGGAGTTTCCTCACGCGACTCCCGGATACGTCAAACGCTGCTGGCCGCCCCGGCAAAGCCGGGGGGTCTCCCACGGCAACTAGCGAACCTCGATGCCCGACACCCACGCCAGCGGCGGCTCGGAGGACCCGGACTGCGCGAAGAGGTAGATTTCCAGCGTGTAGCGCCCCGCCTGCGCCTCGCTGAATCGCACCGGGAGCGAGAATTGCTCGGCCGTCGTCGACGCACAGATGAAGACCTCGTTGGGGTCCGGGCTCCCGTATCGCTGCCATCGCGCGCAGGCAATCGCCGCGTCGCGAAGCTCCTCGGCCGTGATCGTCCCGGCAGTGGTGACCTGCTGGCCAACCGGCACCACCGCCGGCACCGCAGCGGACAGCCGCACGCCGGGAAACTCTCCAGGGTCGATCGGCAGGCTCGACACCGACGGTGGTCGGTCGTCGGCGAGTGACGTGTGCGCGGTCGGGTGAATCGCGGTCTCCAGAGGAACCCGCCCGCCCGTGGCCTCAAAGAACGACGGCAGCCCCGTCCACGACGTCGTGCCGCTGGTGCGCGCATGCCGCGCAGACAGGAAGTTCCAGTAGTCCATCTCGGCCTTCGAGAGAAGCGCGCCCCGGGACACGACGACCGTCGCCCGCCGCCACCGCGTTTCCACCGGACCGTCGCGCGCACCGTGCCGCGCAATGATGTCGTTGATGTGCACGGCGTCCGACCCGCCCCGCACGACAGTGCCTGGATCAGGTTCGCCTGACGCCTCGGGTCGTGCCGGATCCGTCTCGTCGAGCTGACGCTGATCGGCGAATACGCGCAGCTCCGGCACCGCCGCAAGGCCGACGAGCCCCATCCGATAGCGGGTGGTCGCGTGCGCGATCACGCCCCCCCCTGATCGCTCCACCACGAACGCCGCATCGGCGCCCGGCGCCTCCTCGGCACGGCCCACACGGCGCGTCGCCTGGAGCGCGGCGCCCGTGTAGGCCGCACCGGGTGTCAGGAGCGGCGTGTGCTCCGCGCGTAGCGACGCGGCACTGTCCGCCAGCGCCGACCAATCCCAGTAGTCGACCCATTGGTGGCCGATCTGATGGTGTGATGTCGCATGCGTCCCGAACGACGCGCCCGGATACAGCTCCACCGAGCGCAGCACCCCACCGCTGCCATAGCGCGCTGAGTCGTCAAACACCCGCAGCGCACCGAGCCCCGAGACCGGGTTTCCGACATTGCGATGAAAGCCGTCGGCGATACCCACCTGGGTGTGCTGTGTCACGAACGCGATGCTGTCGTATGTATCCTGAACGTGGGCATAGAACCGCGCGGTGGCGTCTTCGAAACCGACGGCCGTATGGCCATTCGCAATCCGGTCGTCGCCGAACGTCGGTACCACGAGGTTGACGACATGGCTCGCGAATTGGACGCTGTCGTCGATGCGGGTCACGGTCGATTCGGGCGTATTGAGCAGACCGACGTTGAGCCGGATGTCATGCGACCGCCCGCCCGGCGCAATGAACGTCCCGAAGTGGACGACCGGCTTGTCGACGCCGCGTCGAAATCGCCGGATTGTCTCACGCACGGTGGCGTGATCCCACGACGGGCTGAAGACGCTGATCACGCGGCCCGCGATCGACGTCGTCCCCGTCCGCTCCCACGTTTCTCGGCTCACGAAACCGGTGGCGGATCGATCGAAGCGGTCGAACGTGACGGTCGAGACATCGCCAACGACGAGGAAGCGGTCGAAGGAGAGCCCGCCCGTGTGGTCGGCGCGGAGGAGCCGAGGGTTCTGGTCGAACCAGAGAGGCTCACCCTCGGTGAGCGGCTCGAGGGGACCCTCCGCGGCTCCGAGGCCGGCAGCGAGATCGGTCGCGCACGAGACCGCGGGCTCGCTCGACGCGCGCGCGGCACCCCGTGTGCTCCAGGTGAGCGGAGTCACGGCGCGAGCGGCGCCGGCGTCCTGACCGAGGCTGGCCACAACGAGCAGGAGCACAATCGCGCGACCTGGGGTCAGGTCGCACCGCGCCGGACGCGGTTGCACGTGCTGCATGCGTTGTCGTCGGAGATCTAGAACCGCAACTCGGCTGCGGTGGTGCGCTCCCGTACGTGGATGGTCTCGATGAACTGCACGCGATGCGGCCGGGTGCGCATCACGACGGAGCTCGTGCGGCAGCCTTCGCCAAAAAAGCGGACCCCTTTCATCAACGCGCCTTCCGTCACCCCGGTGGCCGCGAAGATGATCTGCTCGCCCGACGCGAGGTCGGCGGAGGTGTAAAGTTTCTTCAGGTCCGTGATGCCCATCGAGCGCACCCGTTCCTCTTTTTCCGGGGTATCGATGACCAATCGGCCGAAGATCTCACCGCCCAGACACCGCATCGCGGCGGCGGTGAGCACGCCCTCTGGCGCGCCGCCGCTCCCCATGACCGCGTGCGTCCCGTTGCCGGCGACGGCCGCGCCGATAGCGGCGGTCAGATCGCCGTCCCCGATCAGCCGAATGCGCGCCCCGGCAGCCCGAATGTCTGCAATGAGCTGGGCGTGTCGCTCGCGTTCGAGCACGACGACAACGAGGTCCGAGACCGCCCGATCGAGGCACGCCGCGATCCCCTTGAGGTTGTCGGCTACCGACGCGTCGAGGCTCACCGCCCCTTTGGCCCTCGGGCCCACGACGAGCTTTTCCATGTAGAGGTCGGGCGCGTGGAGCAGACCGCCACGCTCTGCCGCAGCCAGGACCGCGATCGCGCGGGGTGCACCGGTCGCGCACAGGTTGGTGCCTTCAAGCGGGTCGACGGCGATGTCGATCTCTGGCAGACCCTCCACACCGGTGGCGCCCTGCCCAACACGCTCGCCGATGAACAACATCGGCGCCTTGTCGCGCTCGCCCTCACCAATCACCACCCGGCCGTCGATCGGCACGTGGTCGAGCCGCGCGCGCATGGCCTCGACCGCGACGTGATCGGATTGATGCCGATCCCCTCGACCCATCGTGCGAGCGCACGCGATCGCGGCCTGTTCGACCACGTCGAGGAACGCCAGCGACAGATCGGCACTGGGCGCCGTCGTCATGCCCGCACGGCCTCTCGATAGGGCGGCAATGCGCACCGCGTCGGTTTGTCGACGCGATACCCGAGCACGTAGTCCGCCTGCATGAGCTTGTGAATCTCTCGGGTCCCCTCGTAGATGACGGCGCCCTTGCAGTTCCTGTAGAACCGTCCGACGGGATACTCGTCGGAGTATCCGTTGGCCCCGTGGATTTGCACCGCGTCGCCCGCCGCGCGTTCCGATGCGACCGTCGAGAACCACTTGGCCAGCCCGGTTTCGCGCGTGTTTCGCTGACCGCGGTTTTTTAGCCAGGCGGATCGCTGCCACAGCAGCCGGCCGGCCTGATAGTCCGACTCCATCTGGGCGATCATTTCCTTGATGAGCTGGTGGCGGCCGATCTCCACGCCAAACGTCTTGCGCTCCTGTGCATACGCGGCACTGGCATCGCGGCATGCCCGAATCAGCCCGGTCGCGCCGGCCGCGACGGTCAGGCGCCCTTGATCGAGCGCGAACATCGCAATCTTGAAGCCCTCGCCCTCCCGCCCGACCAGGTTGGCCTCGGGCACCTCGACCTCGTCCATCTTGAAAAACCCGGTGTTCCCCGCGAGGATGCCCCACTTCTCGGTCAGGGTTCCGCTCGAGAACCCCTTGAAGGCACGCTCGACCATGAAGGCGCTGATACCCGACACGTCCCGATTGCGCTTCTTTTCCAGATCGCTGTAAGCGAAGACCAGAAAGTGGTCGGCCACGTCCGCGAGCGAGATCCACATCTTCTCGCCACTGAGGACGTATCGATCGCCTCGTTTGATGGCGACCGTTTGGATGCCGCGCACGTCGCTGCCGGCCCCCGGCTCCGTTAGCCCATAGGTGGCAATCTTCAGTCCCTGGGCCTGAGGCACGAGGTAGCGCTGCTTCTGTTCTTCCGTGCCCCACGTCAAGAGGCTCAGGCAGTTCAGCCCCACGTGCACGGACAGGATGACGCGGAGCGACGTGTCCACGTATTCGGCTTCTTCGCAGGCCAACCCCAGGCTCAGGTAGTCCATCCCGGCGCCGCCGTATTCGGTCGGGACCGAGACCCCGAGCAGACCAAGCGAGGCCATCTGCGTGAGGATGTCCGGATCGAAGCGATGCTCACGATCGAGCTCGCGGATGCGGGGCGCAACCTCGCGCGCGCCCCACTCGCGCACGGATCGTTCCAGCAATCGGTGTTCGTCCGACAGTTCGAGATCGAACATGTAAGGCAGGCTCCCTTGGCCGCCCGATGCGGATCAGCCGCGGCTGACCGTGACCGCGGCGCCGCGGTCCAGCCCGAGTTGCTCGGCCGCACTCGTCGAGTTCGCCGCGAACTCGAGGTGGCCCGTGCTGCCGAACAGCGCGCACACCTCGTCGCCGCCGATGTCGGCGTAGGTCTCCACGAGCCGCCCGATGTCGTGCGCTCCAGCGGCGATCTGGATCGTCCCGGTCTGGGCGAGGCGCTCGAACGCGCGGCGATCGATATTGGTCACCAGGTTGCCAAAGCGATCCACCCGAAGCACCTCACCCGCGATGCGCCCGTCCTCGGATGCGGCCATCGGGATCTCCAACATGCGGTAGTCGGTGACTGGGCGCCCGAGTGCCGACAGCTGAATCCCCTTCGCCACCCACGCCGCCGCGGGCGCGAACCGATCCCGCCCCTCGAACGTGCGGCTCACCGTCGGCCGTGCGTATCGGCGCTCGGTAAGCTCCACGACTCGTTTGGGCGGCATCTCCTGAAAGACCGACGTGAGCACGCCGTTGTCAGGTGCGACAAAGCGGTACTCGCCGATGTCCGCCGCCAGGCCCCGTCGCGCGGATCCGACACCCGGATCGACCACCACCAGGAAGACGGTGCCGTGGGGAAAGAACCGATACGACGCCGCAAGCTCGAGGCCAGCGGTCAGGACGTCGTGGGCCGGCACATCGTGTGAAATGTCGACGAGGGTCGCGTCGGGACAGATGCCCAATACGACGCCCCTCATCGCGCCGGCATAGTGATCTCGTGTGCCGAAGTCGCTCAGCAGTGCGACGACTGGACGCGCCATAGTGTCTGTCCTGATCCTTAATGCCCTGCCTGACGAAACAGCATCTCCCGCATTCGATGCGTCAGCAGGAACGAATCGGCGATCGCCAACCTCTTGAACATGCGAGTCACCTCGCGACTCTGCAGCACACGATCCTGGCCGCGGGAGCCGGCGCAGAACCGATGCCGAAGCGTCGTGCGGTCGACGATCTCGTATTTCGTGTGGCCCCTCGCAACGCGTGTCTCGGTGTTGAACGTGACCAGCAGCGCGCCGCCCGGCCGCAAGATCCGGGTCAACTCATCGGCAAGAGCCTGCCCCCACGCGACGTCCACCTGTTCGAGCACATCCCAGCACAGCACGCCATCGACGGTCGCATCCTCCTGCGCCAGCCTCGGGCGGCGAACCTCCGCGCGATCGTCGCCGTGGTCACCAGGCTGCGTCGACCGGTCGTGGTCACCAGGCTGCGTCGACCGGTCGTGGTCACCAGGCTGCGTCGACCGGTCGTGGTCACCAGGCTGCGTCGACCGGTCGTGGTCACCAGGCTGCGTCGACCGGTCGTGGTCACCAGGCTGCGTCGACCGGTCGTGGTCACCAGGCTGCGTCGACCGGTCGTGGTCACCAGGCTGCGTCGACCGGTCGTGGTCACCAGGCTGCGTCGACCGGTCGTGGTCACCAGGCTGCGTCGACCGGTCGTGGTCACCAGGCTGCGTCGACCGGTCGTGGTCACCAGGCTGCGTCGACCGGTCGTGGTCACCAGGCTGCGTCGACCGGTCGTGGTCACCAGGCTGCGTCGACCGGTCGTGGTCACCAGGCTGCGTCGACCGGTCGTGGTCACCAGGCTGCGTCGACCGGTCGTGGTCACCAGGCTGCGTCGACCGGTCGTGGTCACCAGGCTGCGTCGACCGGTCGTGGTCACCAGGCTGCGTCGACCGGTCGTGGTCACCAGGCTGCGTCGACCGGTCGTGGTCACCAGGCTGCGTCGACCGGTCGCGGTCGGCGAACAGATCCTCCACGACCAGCTTGCAACCGAGCTGCTCGCCGAGAAACGTCACATTTGCGCCAACGACCGCCCCGAGATCGAGCACGACGGGCGCGTCTCGGTCGCGCAACGAGTCCAGAAAGCTCGCCAGCGCCCGAGTCGGAAACACGCCGTCCCGGCCATCTTCGACCACGCCGCGAGACGTTGCGCCCTGCGCGCTGCCACGCCCTCCCAAGCGAGAGACCAGATCACTGAAACCTTGCATCCTTCCCTCGCCCAGGACGTCGTCTCACGGAATCCGCTCCGCACGTGGCTCGAACCGGTGCCCCGCCCGCGACCGCCGCGGGCTGGCCACCGACGGGGCCGTGTGGGGTGCCGCCGGCTGCGAGCCGCTAGCGATTCGCTCCGGCCGCGGCCGCCGCGGGCGCGGGCGCGGGGGTCCGTTTCGCCGGGGGGGCACCGCTCGCCGCCGATTTCGGCGCCTGAGCGGCAGTGGCCTGCGAGTGCTGCATGTCGATGCTGCCCCGAAAGTGCGCACCCTCGGCGATGGCTACGCGCGGTGCCGTGATATCGCCGTCGACCGAGCCGTTCTCTCGAATATTGACCTTGTCGGTCGACGTGATGTTGCCGGTGACCTCCCCGAGGACGATGACCGACTTGGCGAACACTTCGGCGTTGATCTTGCCATTCGGACCGATCGTGAGCACGTGCTGTCGGAGCTCGATCTTGCCATCGACCTGGCCTTCGATAGTCAGGTCCTCGCTCCCCTTCAACTCGCCCTTGATCACGACTGACTTCCCGATATTCACGACGTCCCTCTCAATCGAGCGCGCCGCCTCGCCTCCAGGCCGCCGCGCCGCTGCCGGCCCTGGGGACGGCTTGGCGTCACGACCACCGGCGACCGGCGGCGGCCGGACTGACTCATCCCGTTTCCACATGAGACTCTCCACTCTGGACGGCGCGCTCCACAGTGAACACTGTCGCCCGCCATCGCGTCCCGCCAGTATATTAGAGCCCCTCCGATCCTGTCTAGTCCTTTCATTGCTGATGGTTAGGGGTGATGGTAAGATCGCGCAACGGTGCGCATCTACCTCGATCACAACGCCACGACGCCGGTCGAACCCGCGGTGGCCGAGGCGGTCAGCGACGCGCTCCTGACCTGTTTCGGAAACGCGTCGAGCGTGCACGCGTTTGGGCAAACGGCCAAAGCAGCCCTCGATGAGGCTCGCGCTCGCGTCGCGACGCTGGTCGGCGGCGAACCCTCGGAGATCGTTTTTACGAGCGGCGGCACGGAATCCGACAACCTCGCGATTCGCGGAGCGCTGGAGGCTGCGCCGGATGGCCGGCGGCATGTGATTACCTCCGCAATCGAGCACGAGGCCGTGCTGAATACGTTGAAAGCGCTGTCGGCGTACGGGTGCACAACGACGCAGCTCCCGGTCGATGGCAGCGGTGTCGTCGACCCGGCGTCGCTTCGGGATGCCCTGACGCCCGAGACGGCGCTCGTCACCGTCATGCACGTCAACAACGAGATCGGCACCATCCAGCCGATCGCAGAGCTGGCGCGACTCACGCACGAGCAGGGGGCGCTGTTCCACACCGATGCCGTGCAGTCGGGCGGCAAGCTCCCGCTCGACGTGGCGGCGCTCGGGGTGGATCTGTTGTCGCTCTCCGCCCACAAGTTCAACGGCCCCAAGGGGGTCGGGATCCTGTGGGTGCGACGGGGCTCGCGCGTGGTCGCGGCGATGACCGGTGGCCGTCAGGAACGGAACCGCCGTGCGGGCACCGAGAACGTACCGGCGATCGTCGGGCTCGGCGTCGCCGCCCGGATCGCGGTCGCGCAGCTCGACGCCGAGGGGGCGCGGATCGGTACACTGCGCGACCGACTCGAGACCGGTGTGCTCGCGCGCGTACCTGGCACGGCTGTGAACGGCGCGCCGGATCGACGTGCGCCGACGACGTCCAACATCAGCTTCGATGGCGTCGAAGCCGAGGCGTTGCTCATCGCGCTCGACCTCGAAGGCGTGGCGGTCTCGACCGGGTCGGCCTGCTCCTCCGGTCGACTCGAACCGTCCCACGTCCTGAAAGCCATGGGCTTGGCCCCGCATCGCGCGCAGAGCTCCATTCGCTTCAGTCTCGGGCTCGGCAACACCCGGGACGAGATCGATCGCGTGCTCGACGTCCTCCCCCCGGTCGTCACGAAGCTGCGGACGCTGGCCCGGTCAGGCGCCCGCGCGCGCGCGTAGTCGATTCCCGCCACCTCGCACCTGCAGTTAGGCCGCTAGCCACCGACCTCGAGCCTCCAGTACGCTGTTCGGATGCGCATCGTGGCTGCCATGTCAGGCGGAGTCGATTCGTCGGTGGCCGCCGCGCTGCTGGCGTCCGAAGGGCATGACGTGGTCGGGTTGTCGATGCAGCTCTACGACCAGCGCGAGGGCGAAGTCCGCTTCGGCTCGTGCTGCACGCTCGACGACCTTCATGACGCGCGTCGGGTCGCGGCGCGGCTCGGCATCCCGCACTACATCGTCAACTTCGAGCGCCAGTTCGAGGAGCGCGTCGTGTCACGCTTCGTCGCCGACTACGCCGCCGCCCGCACGCCGATCCCGTGTATCCGCTGCAATAGCGATCTGAAGTTCAGCAGTCTGCTCGACCGGGCGCGCGGGCTGGATGCGGACTGCGTCGCCACGGGTCACTACGCGCGCGTCGAGCCCGCCAGCCTCGACGCATCCGCCGAGGAGACGGCATACGTCCTCCGTCGCGGCGCCGACCGGTCGAAAGACCAGTCCTATTTCCTCTTCTCTCTCACGCAGGCGCAGCTCGCTCGGGCGCGGTTTCCGCTGGGAGCGCTGTCAAAGGATGACGTGCGGCGCTACGCGCGCGCGCAGGCGATCGCCGTCGCCGACAAGCCCGACAGCCACGAGATCTGCTTCGTCCCGGACGGCGACTATGCGACGTTCGTCGAGCGGCGAGCCCCCGCGCTCCAGGGTGGCCCGGTCGCGGACTCGACCGGACAAGTGCTGGGGCATCATGACGGCGTCCACCGCTACACCGTCGGCCAGCGGAAGGGCCTCGGCCTCGCCAGCTCGGTCCCGCTCTACGTCACCGGTCTCGACGCGGAAACACGGACCGTCACGGTTGGCACACGCGACGCGCTGGAACGGACGTCGCTCACGGCCTCGGACGTGAACTGGATCGGACCCACGCCGGAACCGGGACACCGCATCACGGCGCAAATCCGACACCGGCACCCGGAGGCAGCGGCGCGTGTCTGGGCGCTCGACGGCGGTCGCCTCCGGCTGCGATTCGACACACCGCAGACGGCGATTGCCCCTGGGCAGGCGGCGGTGCTGTATGACGGGGACGCGGTGCTGGGCGGCGGGTGGATTGATTAACCCCATCCTCCGACGCCGTGGCCACGGGTATCGATCCGACAGCCGGGGTCGGCCTGCCGGCAAACCGCGCCTTCACTTGCCCTATTTTGCCCCTGCGGCGATCAAAGGATGGCTAGCGGCGACGGGTGCGGCTGCCTTGGTGGGTCACGGGTCTTCCGGAGACCACGGATCACAGAGACCGTGATCGCCGGTCACGGCGCTACGGAGCGGTTTCCGGAATTCGTAATGCGGCAGGCCTCCGACGGCTGTCGGATCGATACCCGCGGCCACGACGTCGACTCGCAACCGACCACAGCTCGCAACGAGACCCTGGCTGCCCTCGACCCAGCGGCGACACCTTGCCCGGTCCGGTGAGGAGTGTCGTGTTCTCAGATTGCGGTGTTTCTGACACGCCCTCGAGCGCGGGCGAAAGTGGCTCGGTGCTCGCGCGATTCGGAGAGGCGAAAGTCCGGGGTTTCTGAGACAGATGCCTCGGGGCGAGTGCTCCACGCCACCCGTACCAGTATTCGGCTCTCGGATCAGTGCGCGTCGCCCAGGGAGAGCCAAGGGCGCGGGCTCGTCACGCTACCGGATCGTGGAGTCCTCGGTGAGGTGGTCCTCGCGGTTGGTCAGTTCAACCCGCCCACTCGGAGTCTCTGGCGGCCCCGTCTCCGTCTCTTTGCGGCTTGATCTGGGCGGTTCACACAAGCCTCCTGAGCGGCTACTTCCATCCCACTCGCCTCAAGAGGGCTTCGTAACGTGGGTCGTTGGCAAGCGGACCACCATAGGCTCGCGGCCAGACTCTCATCGTGACGAGGACGGGGTCCCGGTCCTCGAAGGCTTGCTCGAACAACGCGAGGGCTGTATCGCTTCTGCCGAGCGCGCCGTGAATGAACGCGACGCTGCAGTGAGATACATATTGTTGTTCGCGCCTGGCGACCAACTCGTCGATGATGGCATCCGCGTCCTCGACCCTCCCTTGCATCACGTGCGCCCAGGCGAGATCCATCAGCACCACAATGTCTCTCCTCGACAACGCTGCCGCGTGCTCCAAAGCGGTAACCGCCTCGTCGAACTTGGATTGGGCCGCGTACGCGAGACCGAGGCAACGGTGCAAGAGAAAATACGTCGGCTCTCGCTGAATCGCTGTTTTGAGGAGACGGAGCGCTTCCTCAGATCGTCCTTCGGCCCAGAGAATGATGCACAGCATCCCAGTCGCGTGGCTGTCAAACGGATCCAAGTCCACCGCTCTCCGAGCCTCGTCGATGGCTTCGTCACCTCGACCCTCCGCCAGCAGCAGATACCAGCCGTACATGTAGCGTGCGGCCACGTACTTCGGATTTAGTTCGACCGCTCTCTGAAACTCCCGAGCGGCGGTCGACCAATCCCAGTCGTACACGAAGCTGACATAAGCCATCGAGTAGTGTGCTTCGGCGAGTCCATCGTCCAGCTGGAGTGCCTTGTGGGCGGCGCGCTTTGCCTTCGGACCTGCCTCCCGAGGATTCCCCCCGTAGCCGAAGCCGAGCATGGCGTTAGCGTC
The DNA here is from genome assembly GCA_965197395.1 of Vicinamibacterales bacterium. Taxonomy (GTDB): domain Bacteria; phylum Acidobacteriota; class Vicinamibacteria; order Vicinamibacterales; family UBA8438; genus CAZYFH01. The sequence goes on from CBDANB010000003.1 coordinate 73,946, forward strand.
CGCGACCCCGGCGTGCGCCAACGCGTAGGCTGGGTCGATCGAGACCGCGCGTTCGAAACAGGCGAGCGACCGGGGAAGCTCCCGGCGGTTCCAACAGAATCGGCCTTGGAGGTAGACCTGATACGCATCGAGGTTCAGAGTCCCTGATTCGACGAGTGGTGCGTCTCGTTCCCTGACGAGGAGGACCTGCAGCCGGTCGGCGATGTTTGTCGCGATCTCGTCCTGAATTGCGAAGACGTCGCCGACCTCGCGGTCGTAGCGCTCAGACCACAAGTGGTATCCGTCAGCGACGTTGATCAGCTGTGTCGTAATCCGGAGTTTGCTACCAGCTTTCCGGACGCTGCCCTCAAGCACCGTCTCGACATTGAGTCGCGCGCCCACATCGCCGATGTCGACGAGTTGATTCTTGAAGGAGAACGACGAGCTTCGCGAAGCGACCCGCAATCCGTGGAGCCTACCTAACACGTTGATGATCTCTTCTGACATCCCCGTCGCTGAAATACTCGTTGTCCCGATCCGGACTCATGTTCGTGAAGGGAAGGATGGCGACGGACGGCGGCGCTGGACTCTGCGTCCGCACGCCGTCGAGTTCAGCGACGAGATCACGAGCCGATTGGAATCGCGCGTCCGGCGCCTTTTCGAGACAGCGTCTGGCGAGTCGCATCAGATTTCCCGCCGGGCCCCGCTCCCCCTCGACCTCGGGCGGACGCTCGTTCAGAATCGCCAGTAGCGTGTCCACGCTCGTGTCGCGGCCGAACGCCGTGCGACCCGACACCATTTCGTAGATGACGGCGCCAAGGGAAAAGATGTCGCTTCGGGCATCAGCGTCCGCGGCCCGCACCTGCTCCGGGGACATATAGCCAATCGTTCCCATCATCGCTCCGGGCACTGACTGATGCGAACGGGTGGGTTCTTCCGCGAGGGACGACCCCCTCTCTGTAGCCGTGTCCTCGTCGACGCGAAGTTTGGCGAGCCCGAAGTCGATGATCTTAGCGTGGCCGTCCTCGGTGACCATGATGTTCGCAGGCTTCACATCACGGTGAACGATGCCTTTCTCGTGCGCTGTCGCGAGTCCTAACGCCACGTCGAGCGCGAGATCGCGCGCACGATCGACCGACAGCGGACCGCCTTCCAATGCATCGCTGAGCATCGCACCTTCGATCAGCTCCATCGCGATGAATGTCTCGCCGTCCACCTCGTTGATCTCGTACACGACGGCGATGTTCGGATGCTTGAGCGCGGCGGCGGACTGTGCTTCCCGCACGAACCGTCGCTTCCGGTCTGGATCGGAGACGAGATGCGGCGGAAGTACCTTCAGCGCCACCTCCCGGTTCAGCTTCAGATCGAGTGCTTTGTAGACGATGCCCATCCCGCCGCGATTCAGCTCTTCGAGGACCTTGTAATGGGACAGCGTGCGGCCGACCATCTCGCCCGCCAGTGCCGCGCCCGTACCATCTCCGTCGAGCGTGTTCAGTGCGCTGGTCAGCGCGCGATGGACGTTGGCGAGAAGCGTCTCGCCGGCGCTGTGTTCGAGAAGACGCTCAACCTCGATGCGCACTTCGGAATCGTCAGCGCATGTCTGAGAGACAAACTCGTGCCTGGACGCGGCCGACTGTTCCATCGCGGCATCGAACACCGCCCGGACACGCGCGAACTGCTCGGGAGTCATCACTGCCCGCGGAGCGTTGCACCCAGCCAATGGCGCGCGAACCGCCATTCGCGCTCCACGGTACTGACCGACAATCCCAGCGTGTCTGCTACCTCGGCAACGGCCATGCCGCATAGCACTCGAAGCTTGGTCACCTCAGCCGTTCGTGGCGCCAACGCTTCCAGACGCTCCAGGGCCTCGACCAGAGCCGGAATCTCGACACCCGGTTCTGCGGCAAGCTCACGATCGACTCTGCTCAAGGACAATCGGACCTGATCGCCGCCGCGCTTTCCACGCGCTCGGGCACGATGATGGTCCATCAGCACTCGCAGCATGACCTGTGTCGCGATGGCAAAGAAGTGCCCCCGGCTCCCGTACGGGTTTCGCTGCTTGACCAGCTTCAAGTAGGCCTCACTGACGAGCTCCGACGGCTCGAGCGATACGCTCCGGTCGTGTCTTCCGCGCCGTCTCGCGATCTGCTTCTGGGCGATGAGGCGGAGATCGTCATACACGAGGTCGACGACTTCATCGAGCGCCGCAGGTCGCCCTCCGTGGGCCTCGGCCAGGAGTTCCGTGATTCGACCGGTCGCGTCTGTCATACCGGGAGGATTACCTTTACCACAGAAAATGAAGGGATTCGCGAGCGGATGGCGCGGGACTCTGAGAGAGGAGATTCCATCGTGAGCGATACCAAGTTCCTTTTGGCGGACGACCAGATCCCACGAGCCTGGTACAACATCAACGCCGACATGCCGGTCGACCTGGCCGAGACGGGTTGGAACGCAGTGCTCGACCCGGATACCCAGGAGCCGCTTGCTCCCGAAGCCTTGAGCCAGATTTTCTCCACAGGATTCGCCGCTGCGGCGATGACGCCGGAACGTTGGGTCGATATCCCGGAGCCTGTTCTGGACGTGTACAAGCTCTGGCGCCCATCGCCGCTGATCCGCGCACGGCGCTTGGAACGGACGCTCGCTACCCCCGCCCACATCTATTACAAGTACGAAGGCGTCTCCCCGGTCGGCTCACATAAGCCGAACACCTCAGTGCCTGAGGCGTACTACGTCAAGGAGGACGGTGCTCCGGGTATGGCGACGTTGACGGGCGCCGGGCAGTGGGGCAGTGCCCTCGCCATGGCGTGTCGTTTCTACGAGCTCGAATGTCACGTCTACATGGTGCGGGTGTCCTACGACCAGAAACCGTACCGACGGATTCTCATGGAGTCGTTCGGCGCCAACGTGGTGCCCAGTCCCTCCGATACGACAGAGTATGGTCGCAAGCTCCTGGCGGAGACCCCCAATCATCCTGGTTCCATTGGCATCGCGCTCTCGGAGGCGATGCATGCGGTCGCCAGCATGGGACGCCAGCTGCGGTTCGGCGCCGGCTCGGTGCTGGGACCCGTCTTGATGCATCAGACGATCGTTGGGCTCGAGGCGCTCCAGCAGTTCGAGTTGGCCGGCGAGTATCCCGACATCGTCATCGGAGGAAGCGCGGCCGGGAGCAGTTTCGCGGGTCTCGCGTTCCCGTTCCTGCATCAGAACTTCACCGCTGGGAGGAAGACACGATTCATCGTCGTCGAGCCGGCGGCGTGTCCGTCGTTAACAAAAGGGGTTCCTCACACAAATGTGTGCACGATTCAGCCCCCAGCAGGTCAGCCACGCCGTGGAAAGAGGCTGCGGATGTGTTCGTGCCCGCGAATCAGCGGTGAAGTCGTCTGTTCGCCAATCGCGCTCAGTCGACGGCCGCCTGCGCGGGCCCCGCTTTTGGTGGGGGGCCTGCTCGACGGCAGCCGGTCCCACCTCAAGGTGCTGAGGCGCTGGCATTTACAGGGCGACGAACCATGAACACTCGTGGAACGCGGCCTGGACTTTCGCCGACGTTTTACCGCTGGGCCGAACCCTCGCTGACTGTTCAGCCCCTTGGCACTGGCAGGCCCCTCGCGATTTCCGCCGTGTACCGTGGGCCGGACTTTCCGAGAGCCTGCAGTTCCTCTCCAGATACAGACGGTGTTCTCCAGCCACGTAAGTCGATGACAATGCTTGACTTATTAGCCATGGAACCGGCCAAAGCTGCACCGATCCCTGAGAGGAACCACAAAAGGCACGTATGCGTTCGACTACCTGGACACGGCGAAAACGTTTCCGATGATGAAGATGCACACCCTCGGGCACACCTTTGTCCCGCCAAGTATTCATGCGGGAGGGCTCCGCTACCACGGCATGGCGCCGCAGGTCAGCGCGCTCTACGAGCATGGCGACATCGAGGCGGTCGCTGTTCGCCAAGTCGCGACATTCGAGGCGGCGATGCAGTTTGCCGCACAGAGGGGATTGTGCCGGCGCCCGAGTCGGCACACGGCGTTCGGGGAGCGATCGACGAAGCGCTCCGTTGCAAAGAGGCTGGGGAGACCAAGGTGATCGTCTTCAATCTCTCCGGACACGGCCACTACGATCTCGCCGCGTACGACGCCTATCTGAAGAACGATCTAGAAGACTACGAGTATCCCGAAGCTGATGTTCAGGAGGCGATCGCGCAGCTCCCCGAGGTGCGCGCCACGTAGCAGTAGAACCGCCCAGCACGGGCGATGGCCGATGAAGCCTGTTGTCGGCCTTCTGGGACCGGCAAGACACGCGCCGCACGGATCTCGGCTGGCGATGCACTTCCCTCTCTCGTGTGGGGGCCTTGAACGTTCGCTGTCGAGGCGATTGGCGCGAGGCGAGCGACATGCTGGGAGGCCGTCGCCGTGGAGTCCGCGGGCGGCTTCTCGGCAGATCGGTACTCCTCCGGCGTGCGGCTGGTGCCGATGTATTCGTGCGATGGGACTGTGACCAGTTAGTCCGCAGCCAGGGCCGCGCTGCAGCGCGGGAGCCGTCGTGCTGTGCGGGCAATGAGAGAAGCGTCTCGCAATCGTCGAGGACTCGACTCGGGGCGTGCGACGAGGCCGCAGCAATGGGCTCTTTGTTTTGCCCGACTGCGCGATGCAGGTGTCCACGTGACCTGCTCGTCCTACGACCTGGTGTGTCAGAAACCCACCGTTTCGCCCTGCCGAGGCCGCGAACGTTGAGGTCGCGGCGGCGTCTTCGCCTCGTCGAGCGTTCGTCTCAGAAACCAGGGTTTCTGACAATCTCAATTACTCGCGACGAGAACCGCTCCCGGAACCTGTCGACGGGCGGCAGCGATCATCGTTCCAGGTCGTCGGGGCTCGGGCGGCGAGTCGACGTCGTGGACGCGGATATCGCTCCGACAGCCGTCGGAGGCCTGCCGCATCGCGAGTTCGCAAACCGCTCCGTAGCGCCGCGACCGGCGATCACGGTCTCTGTGATCCGTCGCCTTCAGACCACTCGGAACCCACCAAGGCAGCCGCACCCGTCACCGCTAGCCATCCCTTGATCGCCGCAGGGACGACACGGGGCAAGCAAAGGCGCTGTTTGCCGGCAGGCCGACACCGGCAGTCGGAGCGATACCCGCGGCCACGACGTCGGAGTACGTCGGACCCGCTAACACGCGCGGCGCTCAGGTTTCTTCGGCCATTTCCTTGGAGTCTTCCGCCGGCCGGCTCTTGCTCCCGTAACACAGCTCGACAAAGCCGGTTTTGTAGGCGACGACATCCTTCAGCTGCCACCTCAGTTCGGAACCGGAATTGCCGAACAAAGACAGCCCGTCCCCCAGCAGAATCGGCGCAATCGACAATCTGATTTCATCCACGAGGCTGAGCCTCAGAAAATCCTGGCCCAACGTCGCGCCTCCGACGAGCCAGATGTTGCGATACCTAGGCGCGAGCCTCTCCTCAACCAGCTTCCTCAGATCACCTGAGTAGAACTCCACGCTCTTCCTCGTGGAGGGCAGTTCCCTGCGTGTGGTCACGACGGTCGGGGTGTCGCCATAGGGCCACCCGAGCTCGAGCGCGGTTTCATACGTACGAGAACCCAGCACGTAGCAGTCGATGGTCTTGAGGAACTCTTCAGCGCTCTCGTCCGAGACGCCCTTTTCGTAGACGTCTCCAGAGCTGTCGAGCCAGGACACGCTGTTGTCATGCCTGGCGATGAAGCCATCGAGACTTGAGACGACGTGTAGCGTCACCGTCGAGCTCTTCATGGTGGTGATGTCCCTGGGTCAGGGCGCGGCGTTTTCGGTTTCTTCGGCCGCTGCCTCGGAATCTTCCACCGGCAGGCTCTCCAGATATCGCTCCGCATCGATCGCCGCCATGCAGCCGGAACTGGCGGCCGTCACCGCCTGGCGATAGACGTGGTCCTGCACGTCACCGCACGCGAAGACGCCGCGCACGCTGGTCTCCGTCCCGCGCTGGGGAACGATGTAGCCGTTGGCATCGAGCTCCAGCTGCCCAGTCACGAGACTGGTGTTCGGCGTGTGGCCGATGGCGATGAACACGCCGTCAACGGCCAGCTCTTTTGTGGCATCCGTCTTGACGTTGCGGAGCACGACGCTCGTGACGACGCCCCGCCCCGTATCCTTGACGTCGTCGAGGACGGTGTCGAGCTCGAACGCGATCTTGGGGTTCGCGCGCGCCTTGTCCTGCATGATCTTCGAGGCACGAAACCCCTCGCGCCGATGGACGAGCGTGACCTGTGACGCGAACTTCGTGAGAAAGGTCGCCTCCTCCATCGCCGAATCGCCTCCGCCCACGACCACGATCGGCTTGTCCCGAAAGAAATAGCCGTCGCACGTCGCGCAGGTCGACACGCCGTGGCCCATGAGCGCGCGCTCCGACGGCAGGCCGAGCAGGCGCGCGGAGGCGCCGGTCGCCAGGATCAACGCCCGCGCGTGATGCGCGCCCTCGCTCGTTGTGACGGTGAATGGCCGACGCGACAGATCGAGTGCGGTCACGTCGCCACGCACGATCTCGGTGCCGAACCGTTCCGCCTGTGCCCGCATCTCGGTCATCAGCTCGGGCCCCATGATGCCGTCCCGAAAGCCCGGGTAGTTCTCGACGGCGGTGGTCAACATCAGCTGACCGCCAGACTCCAGACCTTCTATGAGCAGCGGGGCGAGGTTGGCTCGTGCGGCGTACAGCGCGGCGGTCAATCCGGCGGGGCCGGACCCGATGATGATGACGTCTCTCATGGTTGTTCTCGGACGGTCGCGAGTAGGTCGGCGTACTCTTCGACGTACCGCGCAGCCGATACGGTCCAGGAGAAATCGCGCCGCATCCCGGCCTGCTGGATCAGCCGCCAGCGATCGCCGTCGCCGTACACCCGAATGGCATCACGGAGCGTGGTCAGCATTGCCGACGCGTCGAAGTCGCGAAACTTGAACCCGGTCCCGGCGCCGGTCCGCTCGTCGACGTCGTCGACCGCGTCATCGAGCCCGCCGGTCGCGCGCACGACGGGCACCGTTCCGTAGCGCATACTGTACATCTGATTGAGCCCGCACGGCTCGTAGCGCGAGGGCATCAGGAACATGTCGGCGCCTGCCTCGACCAGATGCGCGAGCGCCTCGTCGTAGCCGATCTGCACCGCGATGGTGCGCGGATACCGGTCGGCCGCCGTGCGCCACATCTCCTCGTACTCCGGGTCGCCGCTGCCGAGCACGACGAAGGTCGCGCCCAGCTCGGCCAGCTCCGTCAGCGCCTCGCGCACGAGATCGAACCCTTTCTGATGCACGAGTCTCGAAATCAGGCCGATGACGGGGCGCTCGGCGTCGGTGTCGGCGTCGGCGTCATTCACTGGGAGCCGGAACCGCCTGAGCAGCTCTCGCTTCGCGGCGCGCTTGCCGTCGAGATCGCGAGCCGAGAATGGCGCGGGGATGTGACGATCATGGGCCGGATCCCATGCCTTGACATCGATGCCGTTCAGAATGCCGCGAAGCGCCGACTGCCTGGATTGCATGATGCCCTCGAACCCGTAGCCGTATTCCGCCGTGAGGATTTCCCGTGCATAGCCCTCGCTGACGGTCGTGACTCCATCGCTGAAGTTGATGCCGCCCTTCAGGAAGCTCACCTGGTTCCAGAACTCGAGGCCCTCCATCGAGAAGGCGCGCGCCGGCAGATCCACGGCGCCCATCGTCTCGGCCCCGAAGAGCCCTTGATACGCAATGTTGTGGATCGTGAACATCGTCGCCAATCGAGCGAACAGCGGATGCGCGCCGTATAGCGTGCGTGCGTAGACCGGCACCAACCCCGATTGCCAGTCGTGGGCATGGATGACATCCGGGGGCCGGCGCGCACGCTGCACCAGCTCCAGCGCGGCCCGCGCGAGGAGCGCGAACCGCACCGCGTTGTCCGGGTGGTCGCGCCCACCGGTGCCGTACGCCCCCTCCCGGTCGTAGAGCTCGTCGCATTCGATTAAGACGACACGAGCGCGCGCGCCCAGCGACCGCTCGACGAACCCAACGTCGTACCAGTGCCCGCCCAGCGAGAGGTGGCACCGCGCGTACGGCGCGCCGACCCATCCAACCTCGCGGTAGAGCGGCACGACCAGCGTGACCTCGTGGCCGAGACGACCGAGTGCGGTCGTCAGTGCCCCGGCGACGTCGGCCAAGCCGCCGGTCTTGACGAAGGGCAGCGCCTCGGAGGCCACCATCAAGATGGACAGCGACTCCTGGTCACCGCCGGTCGTGTCGATGTCGGAAGCGGACGGGGGCGCTGGCATGGCAGCGAGAGAGGATGTCGTGCGGCCGCGTCGCCCGGGCGACCTGGTGGCCGGTATCAGGCCATTAGTCAGCGCGGTGGAGACCGGGCACGATGAGCGAGCGGCCCTTGGTCGATACCCAGGTGACCAGACGACGCACTTCGGCGAAGCGCGCTGAATTCGAGCGCGCACCGAGGACCACGAACGCGAGCGGGTCGCTCCCGGGCAGCTTCACCACCGCGGCGAGACAATACCCGGCCTCGTCGATATAGCCGGTCTTTCCACCCTGCACGACGTGGCGACCACGCAGCAGGCGATTGGTGTTGCGTACCGTCAGCCGCCGGCGGCTCGTGCGCAGCCGATAGGACGACTTACGCATGATGCCGGCAATCGTCGGGTCGCTACTGGCGTGGCCAATGAGTCGAGCCAGGTCGTATGGCGACGCGATGTTGCGCTCGTCGAGACCTGACGGATCGACGAAGGTCGTGCGCTCCAGCCCGAGATCGTCGGCCTTACGGTTCATCTGCTCGACGAAGCCGCGCGTCCCCCACGGCGACACCCGCGCAATCGCGCGGGCGGCGGCGTTGTCGGAGGCCACGAGCGCGAGGTGCAGCAGGTCGTTGAGCGAGATCCGCTCGCCGCGCCGGAGATACGTCGTCGACGCCCTGCGCACGTCGCGCCGTGACACGACCACGTCCCGCGACAGATCGGACTGGTGGTCCACCAGCACGAGCGCCGTCATGACCTTGGTAATGCTGGCGATCGGTCGCGGCTCTAGGCCGTTCGAGTCCCAGAGCACCTCATGCGTGGCGGGATTGTAGAGAATGGCGGCCTCCGCCCGAACGCGCGGGCTGGGCAGGTCGCCTACGTCGCGGAAGCGGAGGGTTGGCGGCTGCTGGGCGTCGGCGCCGCGCCAGACAACCGGCGCCGTCTCGGCGGGTTCCGCCAGTCCGACGTTGGGAGTCCAACTGAAACGGCCGAAGCTCAGGAAAAACGCCCCGAGCGCTACGAGCACCAGCACGAGCAGTGACGACCCGGACCCGCGACGCCGGCGCATGTACGCTAGGACCTCCTGAGCGGCACCCTGTGGGCGGCGGCTTTTCGCCATCTGCCCAAAATATCGGCGATTGTAGCAGACTCCTCCATCACCACGGGCTGGGAGCAGCCCTAGGGCTCCGTCAACGCCACCGCCAGCAAGATCGCTCGCTGCGAGCCGAGCACTGAATCGCGCAGGTCGAAGGTCTCGTGCAGCGCGTGGGCTCCCGAGCCGCGTCCGCCCCCATCGATGGTGATCGCGGGGATCCCGAGGCTCATCGGGAGATTGGCGTCCGTGGAACCCGCCGATAACCGCATGGGGAGGTTCAGCGCCTCGGACACTGCCAGTGTCGCGCGCACAAGCGGCGCGTCGACTGGTGTCCGACCTGCCGGCCGCTGACCGACGACCTCAGTCTCCACTCGCAGGCGACCGCCACTGCCCCACCGGGCGTTCTCCTCGGCCAGCGCCGTGTGGACCGCACGTCGAAACCTGCTGTCCAGGGCGGCCAGCGTCGCCGGATCCTCGGAGCGCAAGTCGACCTCGAGCCACGCCTCCGCCGCGATCGCGTTGATCGATGTCCCGCCGCCCACGCGGCCGACCGTGAAAGTCGTCTTCGGGTCGGACGGCACCTCGAAGTCGGCGATCGCCCCAATCAGGCGGCCGAGCGCATGGACCGGACTCGCCAGTCCGAAGGCCCCATAGCTGTGTCCGCCCGCGCCCCGAAACGCCGTCCGGTAGCGCATCGATCCGACGGCAACGTTGGTGATGCCAAGACCGGCCCCGTCAACGGACACGAAACGATCCACCTCACCCGCCAACTCGGTCCCGAAGAGATGCGTGACGCCGCGGAGGTCGCCCAGGCCCTCCTCCCCCACCGTCCCAACGAACGTGATCGGCCCGGCGGTCTCCACATCGCCGCTGTCGAGCGCACGCGCGACACCGAGCACGACGGCGAGCCCGCGGCAATCGTCACCGATGCCTGGACCGTGGAGCACGTCACCGTCCCGCGTCACCGACACGTCGGTCCCTTCTGGAAAGACGGTGTCCAGATGGGCGCTGAAGACAAGGTGGGGCCGCGCACGCCGACCGGGGCGCTCGCCCAGCACGTTGCCGACGGCATCGATGCGGACGCGCTCCAGGCCGAGCGCCGTCAGGCGCGCACGAAAGGCCTCTGCCCGGGTCTGCTCTTGGAACGGTGGGGCGGGTATCTCACACAGCGCAATCTGGTCGGCCACCACAGCGGCTTCGAGCTCGATGGCGGCGTCGACGGCCGCGCGCACGCCGGGAGTCGTCAGGAGCCGCCGCCCGAGGTCGTCGGGGTCTTCCTGCCCGAACGCCGGCGTCACGCCCGCCGCGACGAGGATGACGACCGCGCCGATCGCCCGTCGCACCAGGGAGACGACCGACGAACCGCCCGCTACCGGTGTGCTGCGCTCGTTCACTAGCTCCTCGACCGTCAAGATCATAACGGAGGGTGACCACTTTCTTGGCTATATCCGAATTTCCCAACTAACGAAATGCGCTGATGATGCTGGTGCATAGGCATTCTGACGTCGCTCACAGGGTACGCAAGTGGCTGGGAATGTGCGCAGGAATATCGAGGTCACCGACGGTCAGGTAGATCATGTCGGCGAAGTCGTCCAGGTGGCGATAACCGGACGCCCGGTTCTTGACGATCTTGATAATGCGATTCAAGCCCTCGCCGACGGCATTCGTCAGCGGCCTGTCGATGAAGGCCATGATGTGCGTGAGGTGCGTCCGCAGTGTCCCGACAAACGTGCGCAACGTCGGGATGCGGCTGCGCAACGCGGCGGTCATCCAGCGTCTGAGGAACTTCGTCGCCGAGGCCCGATAGCGGTAGTTCCAGAAGTGCTCAAACTCGTCCTTGAGCACCCAGGCGCGATGAATGCGCCGATTGGAGTTCCGCAAGCGATTGAGGAACCGGGTATGGCCCTTGGTCCGGTGTCTGGAGTGCCTGCTGAGCAGCCACCGCAGCCCCTTGATCGCCTTGCGCCCCGGCGTGTCGAGAGCCCGCCACTGTTCCTTGCGGACTTCGTCCACGGCCTGGTTTAGCGCTTTGACGAGATGGAAGCGGTCGAGGACGAGCGTGACCTCGGGACAGTGATCGGTGATCGCCCCGATATAGGCGGGGCTCATGTCGCAACTGGCCCAGGCGACCCGCGTTTTCTGCCCCGGGCTCAGCCAGTCGTTGAAGAAGCGATCGATGGTGTCGCGGCCCTTGCCCGGGCCGACCCACAGGACGCGCGCGCGGTCCAGGTCGTAGACGAGGGTGGCGAACTTGCGGCCCTTGCAGTAGGAGATCTCGTCGACGCCGAGCGTGGTCAGGCCTCGGATTTTGTGCCCGTGGCGCACCCGCGTGATGACTCGGTGCAGCAGGTTGGACAGGGTCGAGGTCGGGAGCCGCAGGATCTCGGCCGCCGCCTGCTGCGTCATGATCTGGCACAGGGCGCAGAGGCGCCACTCCAGGCGGTAGGTGACGCGGGCATAGGCCGGCGCCCAGGGGATCTCCTCCTGCACGCGCCCATGGGTGGGGCACTGGATCTCTTTCGGGGCATACCAGAGCACGATGCGCAGGCCCATGACCGCCACATCCTCCCACCGCCGTCGCTCGCTTGTCTGGTGCACGATTCGGCCGCGCCGCCCACACGCCGGGCAGCGGCAGCCGTTCTTGTACGGCTTGACCGCCAGATGGAGCTCCGTGTCGCGATGCATGAACCGAACATGCGTGACCTTCAGACTCTTGAGACGTAGGATCGTGCGCAGCAACTTCAGGTTGCTCACGGGCTTCTCCTCCTTCCTGTCGACGGCAATCAACAGAGGGAATGAAGCCCGTGTTTACATGCAGCAATCAAGTCATTGCATCAGCTAAACGTCTTTGGCAAACCCGGATAGACCCACTTTCTTGACACGCCCCGGACTGGATCCGCGCGGCTGCGCCACAACGGAACACTCACAGACGGTCATCGACCGCCCAATGACCGTTTCGGGGAGGTATTGAGGCGGTCCCGCGCCACTCACCGTGGCACACAAGTTGCTGAACAGTATCCGTAACGAGGAGGGGACACGATGCCACTTTTTCGACTCGTCGGATTTGCCACACTGTCGTGCGGGTGTCTGGTTGGGCGGTACCGGGAAGTCGCGCTTAACCGCGAGGTCGACTACGTCGAGGAGAAGGGGAACGTGTGCTGGTCGAGCGACCACCAGCGCAATCAAGTGGTGACGTCGGAACACGCTACCGCCGACCGAACGCGCACCCCAGCGGTGGCGGCGGCGGCGCACGCCTAACGAGTGGCCTGAATCGCGCTGCTACGGCCGAGGCAGCGCCGCCTGGACGCCGGCGCGTTCGTACGTGTAGTGGGTCCGCGACTGCACCTCGACGTCATCGCGGTCCACTTCGACCCGCAGCCGACGGGTCCGAGCGGTCGGATCGGCGTTACCGGAGTAAAAGCCGAGCACGTAGTAGTCGCTCGTCTCCGCATCGATTTCCTTGAACAGATTTTCGAAGTTGTTGGTGTTCACGACCGCCTTCCCGCCGGTCAGCTCCGCAAGCGTGCGGAGGCTGTTCTGTGTCTGGAAGAGCCACTCGTTGAACGGCTGGATCGGCCCTTTGTAGTCCACATCGGGGCCAACCATCAATCCGCGTGGGTCGACGGTGTAGAAGGACGCGTTGGCGCGGTTCGCGGCCTTCGCCAGCTCGGCGAGCTCCATGGCCAGGTCTGTATCGCTGAACACCACACCCCCGCGTTCGATGCGCTCGAAGGGATCGTACGACATGTCCCCCATCTCAAAGGGCTGTGTAATCCGGCCACCACCGCTGTTGTTGGGAAAGTTACGTGCGTACGGATCGCGGGCAAGGACCCGCTGGTCCTCGAACGGGTTGAAGTCGTAGCCCTGGCTGAAATAGAGGACCGCTTTGCGCCTGTTCCGCACCTGCTCGAGATTCCGCACGAGGTCCCGGGCGGTCTTGAAGGCCACGTGCGCGCGCCACCGCAGCTCCTCAGGTCCGCGAGCACCCTGCATGAGGTCGGTGATCAACTCCGTCGCGTTGAAACCGTCGCCCGTAATCCGCTCCATCGCGGAATAGAGCTGGCTCCGGTCGTAGTTCAAGTCGATCCTGATCGAGGACGGCCCGGTCGTGACGAGTCCGTAGAGGTCGCCTTCGTGAATCAGCGTGTTGAACATCTTCTCGAAGACCTGCCGCGTCTTCGGGGTCTTGTTGGCCTCGATGTGCAGGTCGTCGATGATGATGACGAAAATCCTGCCCGCCGTGTCGTTCACGGGCCGTGACGGCGGCAAGATGATCCCCTCCTGCACCGGGGGTGGCGGCAGGAGCTGGTTGTAGACACGACCGCCGTGCACCAGCACCAGCGACGCCACGTCGCGCGCGACGTCGTCCTCGTAGATCGTGAAGTTGTCCTTCGTCAGGTCTGGAAGAAACACGCCATCGCCGTCGCGGACGATGACATCCGTCGTCACCAACGTCACACCGGATCGGAAGACGGGAGCGGGGTCCGGGGTGTCCAGGTCAGCCGCGGTCGGCGGATCCGTCGCGCCTGGCGGCTGCGGCGCCTGAGCCGCGGCAACCGCACCGAGCGCGCCGAGCGCGCCGATCACACTTACGACCAACACGCCACGCCAGCGTCGGCTTCGAGGTGTGTGTCCCTGCATGCCAGACATTATAGCAAAGCTCCTTCGGAGCTATAGACTCGCTAAGTCCCTGGTTGGTCTGGCGTTCCGCGGATCATGATCGCTGCGATTCGTCTCGGCCGGCCTCGCTGCCCCGCCGGCGACGACCCGCGCCGCCACGGCGCCGGCGCGGGCGACGTCCGAGTGTCCGCTTGATCTCCTCGGCGTCGGCCTCGAAACGCTCGATCCCGTGCACGACGGCCTCGCGCTGCCGCCACCCGTCCGGATTCATTGCCTCGACCCGAGCTTCCAGCACTTCGCGCACATCCGGAGCCGTTTGCTTCTCGGCCAGCCGGGCGCGCAGCTCCGCATAGCGCGCCCGGAGACGAGCGAGCCCCTCGTCCCCGATCAGGTCCACGACCGGGTGCCGCCACTCGCCCTCGTCATCATCCGACACGTCGATGTCCGCGTCTCCTTCGACGAACCCAGCCGCGTCCACCGTCCCAGCATCGGGCTCATCCGGTCGAGCATCGGCAGTCTCATCCGGTTGAGCGTCGAGGGGCCCATCCGGTTCAGCGTCCACGGGCTCATCCGGTTGAGCCTCGACCGGGGTCGCTGGAGGCATCCGGCGCGGACGGGAACGCTCGGGGGCGGAGCGTGCCCTGGCGGAGCGGCCCTCGGCCGATCGCTTCGCGGCTCTCACCGGTGTCTTCGGGCGCACGCGAAGCATCTTGGTCCAGTCGAACGACAGATCGGGGTTCCGTTCCTCGATGGCACGGATTGCCTCCTCGTCGAGCGGCAACCGACCTACCTTGACGTTGGGCGGCGTGCGGAACCAGTAAAGCACGCGAGGGCGTGCGCGGTCCCCGCTCCGGAACCCATGCAGCACGTACGTGTTCTCGTAGCCGCGTTTGTCGCGGGAAAACCGCAGGAACGGCATGGGCGCGATTATCGGCGCTTCGCGCTCGACCGCTTCGCCGTCTTGCGCGTGGCCCGCCTCGTCGATGCGGCCGTCTTCGTGGATCGGGTCTTGCGAGCCGTCTTGGCCGTCTTCCGCGTCGCCGAACGCGTCGGCTTCGCCCGCTTCCGCGTGGTCCTGGCAGACTTGGCGGTCTTGGTTGCCTTGCTCGCCTTGGTACGCTTGGTCGCGCTGGCCCTCGTCGACTTCTTGGCGTGCTTGGCCTTCGATGCGGAGGACACCTTGACCGACGATTTGCGGGGTTTCGTGCTCTTGCGGGTCGTCGCGGGTTTTGCCGCCTTGGCCGCTGCCTTTGTCTTGCGAGCCTTGGCCGCTCGAACCGCAGCCGCGGATCGATGGACCATCGAGAACCGCACCTGGCGCCCGACCGCGTAGTAGGTCCAGATCTCGGTGAACGCGATTCGGTTGTCCTCGCACAGCCGCCGCGCCACGTCGGCCGCACCTGCGGGGACATACAGGTAGAACGCGCCGCGGACCTTGGCGAGGTGCGCCCACTGCGCCATGGCTTCGAGATGGTTGACCGACTCGGTCGTCTCCACCTCGACGACGCCGTGGTGGCGCCGGCCGTGATCCGTGCTCGTCAGCACGAGGTCTGGGAATACGGGCCGAGACACCGAGCGTACCGACGCGGTCTCCTCCTGTCCGGGGTTGATTACCACGGCGAAGCGCCGGCGCCATCGTGCTTGAAGCTGGCGGATGATCCGATCGTGCTCGAATTGCTCGCGAATGGGTCGGAGGAGGATGGGGGACACTAAAACGCGCAATCGTAGCATGGATGCCACTCACTTGAAAACGAGCCCCTGACACGCCAGAATCAAGTCACGATGCTCGTCGCCGCGGCACGGGACGCTGAATCGGCCGGCATTCTGATCGTGGATGACGATCAGGGCGTCACCGACACGTTCGCCCGCATGCTCCGACTCGAGGGCTATACCGTCTACACGGCGATTAGCCCGGAATCCGGACTGATCCTGGCCGCGGAGAAGCGTCCGCACGCCATCATTCTCGATCTGCGGATGCCCATCCTCAGCGGTCTGCGGTTTCTCGAGCTGCTCCGGGCGCGACCCGAGCTGCGCGACACGAAGGTCGCGATTGTGACCGGTGACTACTTCGTGGACGATCGCATCACCGAACAACTCAAAACCCTTGGAGCCTCGGTCCGTTTCAAGCCCCTGTGGCTCGACGACCTCGTCACCATCGCACGCGGCCTGACCAGGTCCTAACCCTTCCCCGCCCGAGCGCTCGTAGTACGATGGCCGGCGTGAACGACCGGTTTCTCAAGGCGTGCCGCCGCGAGCCCGTCGACGCGACACCCGTCTGGTTCATGCGGCAGGCCGGGCGATACATGGCCGAATACCGGGCACTGCGCGAGCGTCACACCCTGCTCGACATCTGCGCGCACCCGGAGCTCGCAACGCAGGTGACGCTTCAGCCGGTCGACCGCCTCGACGTCGATGCGGCGATTCTCTTCTCGGATTTGCTCCTTCCCCTGGCGCCCATGGGCATCCCGTTCGACTTCGTGAAGGGCGAAGGGCCGGTCATCCACACGCCGGTGCGCTCGCCCGCCGACGTCGATCGGCTGCGCACTTTCGAGCCTCGGGATGCGCTCGACCACGTGCTGACCACGATCCGTTTGCTGCGCCGAGAGCTCGATGGCCGGGTCCCATTGATCGGCTTTGCCGGCGCGCCGTTCACGCTCGCGTCGTATGCCGTCGAGGGCGGTCCGTCGAGCAACTACGCGCGAACCAAGGCGTTGATGTACGGGGAGCCGGCGGCCTGGCACCGCCTGTGCGACACGCTCGCCTCAGCCGTCGGCACCTATCTCGTGGCGCAGGTCGAGGCGGGCGCGCAGGCCGTGCAGCTGTTCGATTCGTGGATCGGTGCTCTCGGCCCCTCCGACTACCGGGAGTTCGCCCTGCCGCATACGCGTCAGGTCCTCGCGACGGCTGCCGCGACCGGTGTTCCCGTGATCCACTTCGGCACCGGCACCGCCACCCTGCTCGAGGCGATGACGGAGGCCGGAGGCGACGTCATCGGGATTGATTGGCGGATTCCCCTGGACGAGGCGTGGGCGCGCATCGGCGACCAGAAGGCCGTCCAGGGCAACCTCGACCCGACGCTGCTCCTCGGCCCAACAGACCGCCTGCTGTACGGCGCCCAAGACGTGCTGCAGCGCGCCGGCAACCGGCCAGGCCACATCTTCAATCTGGGGCACGGCATCCTACCCGAAACACCGGTCGAGCGCGTGCAGGCGCTCGTCCGCTTCGTGCATCAACAGTAGACGCACGATGCACGACGTGGACGTCGCCGTGATTGGCGGGGGGATCACCGGCCTCGCGGCCGCCTATGAGCTCCACCGCCGCGCGGTGCCGTTCACCCTCCTCGAACGCTCGCCGCGTCTGGGTGGCGTCGTCCGCACCGACCAGGTCGACGGCTTCACCATCGACGCCGGCCCGGACTCGCTGCTCGTCCAGAAACCGGCGGCGCTCGCGTTGTGTCGCGAGATCGGGCTCGCACCGCGCCTCGTCTCGACGCTCCTCCCCCGCACCGCCTTTGTCGTCCGTCACGGCGCGCTACACCCGCTTCCACCGACGTCGGTGCTCGGGATCCCGACGCGACTCGGCCCGCTGCTGTCGACCGGCCTACTGTCGTGGGGTGGCAAGGCGCGAATGGCGATGGAGCTGTTCGTGCCGCGCCGCACAGACACGGCGGACGAATCGGTCGCCTCCTTCTTTCGACGGCGTTTCGGCACAGAAACGGTCGACTGTATCGCCGACCCGCTCCTGGCGGGCATTCATGCCGGCGATGTCGAACGGCTGTCCATGCAGACGCTGTTCCCGAGGCTGGTCGACGCCGAGCGGACGCATGGAAGCGTGATCCGCGCCTTTCGGCAGCTACGTGCGGCGCGGGCCGCACGCGGGAATGACGACGGCATGTTTCGGTCGCTTCCCGGCGGGCTCGAGGAGCTCGTCTCGGCGCTCGTCGGCCGGTTGCCCGTGGCAGCCCTCCGGCGCGGCGTGGCAGCAACGTCGATCGACGGTTCCGGACCGTTTCGCGTCGGTGCGTCGCACGGCGACGACGTCGTCGCCCGACAGGTCCTGCTGTCCGTACCGGCCGCCGTGTCCGCGACGCTGTTGCGACCACTCGACGAGGAGCTCGGCCAGCTGTGTGCCGACATCCCACACACCTCGACTGCAACCGTCGCGTTGGCCTACCCGCGCACGGCCGTCCATCACCCGCTGTCCGGCACCGGTTTCGTCGTGCCGCGCGTCGAACCCGGGCTCTCGATCATGGCCGGCACCTGGGTGTCGTCGAAGTGGCCGCGGCGCGCCCCTCGCGATCTCGCCCTGATGCGCGGCTTCCTCGGCGGGGCGCGTCACCCCGACGTGCTGGCGCGTGCGGACGCGGAGCTGGCCGACATGGTGCACCGGGACTTTTCGACGTTGCTGGGGATCGACGCCGAGCCGAGCCTGCGACGCGTGTACCGATGGCCGGGGCTCAACCCACAGCACGACGTCGGGCACCGTGATCGCGTCGCTGCCATCGACTCCCGTCTTGCGCGCCTGCCTGGCCTGCATCTCGTCGGGGCTGCCTTCCGGGGCGTGGGGATTCCCGATTGCGTGGCCGCCGGGCGCGCGGCCGCGACAGCCGCCGTCGAGGCGATTCAGGACGAGGCGCACGCGACCGCAGCCGGCTTGTAACTAGACTAGGCGGGGGCTGCGCCCCCGAACCCCGCCGCGGACGCTGCGCGGGGGCCCCGAGAGCCCCGCTCCGCGCCCGCGAGGCACGCCGTGGGCGCCTTGGCCGTTTGCCGACGGGTTCATAACGAGTACAGAATCCTCATGGGCGGCCGCATAACAGCCTAGGCACAAGGCATCGCTCAATGTCCCGGTCACCCGTCCACATCATCGGCGTCCCGCTCGATCTCGGGGCCCCGCGGCGTGGCGTTGACATGGGGCCGTCGGCGCTCAGAATCGCCGGCGTCGGCCCCCGTCTCGCCGCGCTCGGCTACGACGTCGTCGACCGCGGCAACCTCGCATCGCCGATCCCCGAAACGAAGGCCAGCGGTCACGAACGAAAGAAGTACATCCGGGAGATCGCGCGCGTGTGCCAACGCCTGTTTCAGACCGCGCGCGTCTCGCACGAGGCGAACGCCCTGCCGATCGTCCTGGGCGGCGATCACAGCCTCGCGGCCGGTTCAGTGACCGCCACGGTCGTCGACCGCCGCCGGCGCGGCGACACCCCGGGGCTCATCTGGGTCGATGCGCACGGCGACATGAACACGCCGGACACAAGCGACAGCGGCAACGTCCACGGCATGCCGTTGGCGGCGCTTCTCGGTTCGGAGCCAGCAGAGCTGTCGCACATCGGCGATCTCGCGCCGACGGTGTCACCCTCGCGCACAGTCCTGGTGGGCGTGCGCAACCTCGATGCGCAGGAGCGGCAGCGCATCGTCACCTCCGGCGTCCACGTGTTCACGATGAAGGACATCGACCGCGACGGCATTGCCGAGGTGGCGGATCGGGCGCTGCGGCTCGCCAACTCGGGGACGGGGGGCGTCCACGTCTCGTTCGATCTCGACGTCTGTGACCCAGCGATCGCGCCGGGGGTCGGCACCCCCGTCAAGGGCGGGCTGAGCTATCGCGAGGCGCATCTGCTGATGGAGACCATCGCCGATTCAGGCGCGCTGCGGGCGCTCGACCTCGTCGAGGTCAACCCGATTCTCGACACCCGTAACGTCACCGCCGAGCTCGGCGTCGAGCTCGTGCTGTCGGCGCTCGGACTGAAGATCCTGTAGAAACAGCCGTGCTATAGTGGCGCGGAATCGGAGCGAGGACGATGAGTGAAGACGTCGAGCAGAGGCTGACGGCGCTCCAAGGTGAGATCGCGAATCTCAACCGCAAGCTCAAGAGCCTCTTCAACATCATCGATACGTCCACCGACAAAGAGCCGTTCATGCGACTCATGGTGTCGGTCGACGCGACTGAGGCGCAGGAAACGGCCGTCTACGATCTGATGGGCGAGGTCGACGAGGCGCTCGCGGAGGCCAAGCCCGCGATGGACTACGCCGCGTTCTGCGACCGGGTCTACCAGGTGTTCCCCGACCATCGCCAGCACCGCCTCGCCGAGTCCATCGTCATGCGGCTCGCGAAAGAAGGCGGGTGGGAAAAGGTCTACGAGCACCTCCGCCAGAGCGGCATGAACCTGCGCGACCTGCGGGAAGAGCGCGGGTATTAGGTTCGAGCTCCCCACCACGACGGGAGGACGGGATGGCTGACTACACCTACGAGGAACTGAAGCACAAGACGGTTGCCGAGCTACGCGACATCGCCAAGGGCCTCGATCACGAAGCGGTCAAAGGCTACACGCAGCTCAACAAGGAACACCTGATCCCGGCCGTCTGCAAGGCGCTCGGCATCGACGCGCACGAGCATCATCAGCAGGTCACGGGCGGCTTCGACAAGGCGGCGGCGAAGGCGAAGTTGGGCGCGCTGAAGACTGCGCGGCAGGCGGCGCTCGACGCGCACGATCACGCCAAGCTCCGGGCGATCCGCCGACAGCGCCACAACGTGAACCGCCAGATCCGCGCCCACGTGCAGTGAGTTCCTACGAGAACGCGATCGTGAAATCGCTCCACTCGGCGATGGCGCCGTCCTTGAGATAGAACACGCCAACGCCACGCCACTCGATGGATCGGTCCGGCAGCGTGAATCGATCGATGCGCTCGTTCACGACGATCGGTCCCCTCGCGAAGGTCTCGAGCACTTCGAACTCGACGAACGTCGCGTCGCCCAAAAAGCTCTGCAGACCCTCGATGATCGCCGCGCGTCCCGTCGACGGCGGGGTCGTCTCCGTGGCACGGTAGACGCAGTCGTCCGCCAGATACGAGCCCAGCTTCGGCAAATCCACGGGGGCAACCCACGTGGCGCAAAACGCGTTGACGACGTCGATGTTGGACTGCTCGGCCTGGGTCAACGCGACCGCACCTGCCCGACTCGGAAGCGCCATCGCCGCCACGGCCCCCAAACCCAGCGTCGTCAGCGCGTCGCGCCGTCTCATGCCCCGTCCTCGCACCGCCATCGGTTGTCGTGTCTTCACTCGCGCCTCCTAACCTTCGTCCACAGGTTCGATTCTCAGTAGCGCCGCGTCATCCGCGTCCGTCAGCACGTAGAGCAACCCGTCGGGGCCTTGCCGCACGTCGCGGATCCGCTGCCGCAGCTCGGTGAGCAGCCACTCGCGCGACCGCTCTTCTCCGTTCTCGTTGAAGACGATGCGCTCGAGATGTCCAGTGTTGCGAATCATCCCGGTCCGCAGCGCGCCGACGAACAGATTCCCGCTCCAGCTCGGAAAACGGTCGCCGTCGTAGAACGCCATGCCCGAGGGCGCGATGGAGGGCAACCAGACGATCTCCGCCTGCGCCATCCCTTCCTGCCACGGTCGGGTGGCCACGCGCGAACCGGAGTACTGGCGGCTGTAGGAGACCACCGGCCAGCCGTAGTTGCGTCCTGCGCGGATGATGTTGGCCTCGTCGCCACCGAGCGGGCCGTTCTCGTGCACCCAGAGCTCGCCCGTCCCCGGGTGAATGGCCATGCCCAGCTGGTTCCGATGCCCGAGAGAATAGACCTCTGGACGCGCGCCGTCCCGACCCACGAACGGATTGTCAGGCGGGACACTCCCGTCGTCGCGAAGCCTGACGACCTTGCCGATCGTGTCACCCACATCCTGCGCGCGCTGCCCGCCCGTCGCCGCCCCGAACGCGCCGCCGACCGTCATGTAGAGCGTGTCGTCCGACGCGAAGACGATCCGCGAGGCCGCCGTCCCACCGCCAGCCAGGACGTCCGACATGAAGAGATCGCGCACTTCTGTCAACGCGTGCTCGCCCAGGCGGCCGCGCGCCAACGTCACACTGACCCCGTCGACACCCGGCTTCGAGTAGGTCAGATAGACCTGTTGGTTCTCCTCGAACCGCGGGTGGAGCGCCACGTCCATCAGACCCGCCAACCCCTCCGCGTGCACGTCGGGCACGCCCGACACCGCGCGCGGGTCGAGTGTCCCGTCGCGGATCACGCGCAAGCGCCCCCCGCGCTCCGTGACGAGCAGACGACCATCGGGGAGAAAGGCCAGACCCCAGGGATGCGAGAGGCCTCGCGTGACGACCACGATGCGTACCCGCGCCTCTGCGGTGTCGACCACGAGCGGAGCCGCCGGGAGGTCAACGGCCGGCAACGCGGGGAGCGGCGCTTGCGCGTCCGGCGCCGGAACCACCAGCGCGAGGGTCCCGGCGACCAGACCCCAGGCGGCGAGAGACCGCGGTCGACCAGCGTGGCGCGGCGTCATCCGTGCTTCTTCTTCATATAGCGATACGCCTCGGTCAGGACCTGTTCATATAGCGATACGCCTCGGTCAGGACCTGCGCATCCTCTCGGCGTCCGGCGTGCTTCACGGCCGCGAGAAACTTCGTCTCGCTTGCCCTGCGCTCGCGCGTCTTGTTGATCGCAGCCATCGGTAGAGACTATCTCACGGCGGCGGCCGAACGGCACGGACGAGCGATAATGGGCTCTCGCGCTCACGAACCCCAGAACTCACGCAAGTGAGTTCTGGGGTTAAGCGCACGACGCCGATGCTCATACGACTGCCCATCCTCCATCGAATCAAGTCGGGTGAGGTCACACTCGCGTTTCGGCGGTGGCGGAGGCCGACGGTCAAGACCGGCGGCACGCTGCACACGGCCGTTGGCGTGCTGGCGATCTCCAGCGTCGAGAGAGTGGCCGCGCGGAGCGTGTCCCCCGGCGACGCGATCGCCGCGGGATACGCGAGCCGGGCAGCCCTGATGGACGACCTGGCGACGCGCGAGGGAGATCTCTACAGAATCGTGCTGGCCTACGCCGGCGAGGATCCGCGAGCCGCGCTGCGTCGCAAGGCGCCGCATACCCAACGCGAGATCGCAGAGATACGCGACCGCCTGCGCCGTCTCGACGCGGCGTCGAGGCTGGGCCCATGGACTCGGCCCGTGCTTGCCGCCATCGCCCGCCACCCGAAGGTCGCCGCCCAAACACTGGCGACAATGCTCGGCTACGAGCGCGACTGGCTCAAGGGCAACGTGCGGAAACTCAAGACCCTCGGGCTGACCGAGAGCCATCATCCCGGGTACACGCTCTCACCCCGCGGCGCGTCGATGCTCGGCCACCTCCCGGCGGACCGTAGCCGGACCGCTACATCGCGATGGCCGTCGGTCTGATCCCTTCGCCATAGACGAACTGTGACCCGACCGCCCCGACCACGGCGGTGCGCCGATTCAGGTTCAGACCGGTGATGGAAGAAAGAACCCCTCGGCGGCATGCACGCGGCCGCGACTCATTCGACCGACGCCGGGAGGTCCAGCCGGCTCGGACGCCAGCTAGCAGCGCGTCGTTGCGGCGGACGGCGCCAAGTCCGCGCGAGCGAGCTGCGCCGGCACGGCGCCGCCGCCGCACGCGAGCGCCTGCATGGTCGGGCTGTCATCGAATGCGTCCGCTGCAATCGGCGCCGCACGAAGCCTGAGGTGAGCGAACGGCGGCCGAGTGCCACCCTCGGGACGCAGGCCAACACCGTCATCGGACGCGGCCGGAAGCAGCTTCAGGCCCACGGTGGCCCGGATGTTACCGCCGATCGCGAGAATCCGGCTCCTCGCCACATCGAGCGCCACGACGACATCGCAATGGGTGCGCGCCCCCTCGCCCAACTGCCGGCGTCGCTCGGCGAGCGAACGATAGGCCGGTCGGCGTCCGCTGCACAGCAGGTCGCCGGGCGATATCGCCGTCTCGCCGATGTCGTGCGCGGTGAACGCCGCAGAGGGAGCGCCGGTGTCACGGGCGCGGATCGCTTGATCGATGTAGGCGTGATGCGCCACGGCCCGGCGAAACTGAGCCGCCTGGCCCAGCCCGCTCTCACACATCACCCACGAGACGAACGCCGCCGACCAGGGGGCGCGCCAGCGGATATCCGCACCCGAGCTGTTCCACCGGTCATTCTGGTGTTGGATGATCCACGCGCCCTCCGGGGTGACCGTCCAGTAGCCGGCGATCGAATCGGCCACCCGCGTCACGTCCGCCGGGGTCAGGAGCGACCAGCGACGGCGACCGCGCCGAAAGGTCTGGCTGGACGAGGGGGGCCGTGTGTAGTCGACGACCGTGAACCCGAAGAAGCTCCACTCCTGCACCACGACGTCAACGATGCGCCGGCGAAGCCGTTCGTCCGTCAGGTTCAAACGCCGGCACGACCGCTCCTGCACGTCAAGGCTGCCCAGTGTGCCGGTCACGCGGTCCGATGGCGGCATCACGTTGAGCTCGTCCAGCGGCAACCGTCCGACCGCGGGCGCTTGGGCGAGCCCGACGCCGATCACGGACGCCGCGACCCCGAGGGTGAGCGTGAGTCTCGTCATGATGCCGCGCCCGCACGGGCGTGGGTCGCTACGGGACGAGGCATCCTAGCAGCTAGTCCACGATCGCCTGCATCAACGCGTTCTTCACGTCGCGCGAGACCTGGAAGTTGGGCGTCTGAATCATCACCAGTCCGACGATCTCTTCCGTCGGGTCGACCCAGAAGTGCGTGCCATACGCGCCATCCCAACCGAAGCTGCCGGCGCCGACGCGCTGGCCGGCCGTGACCGGATCACCCACAACGCGGACGCTGAGCCCGAAGGTGGTCCCCGGGGTCGGCTGACCGAACCCGAACTGTTCCACGAAGGTCGACGCCATCACGTCGACGGTCGTCGGACTGAGCAGCCGATGGCCGTTCAGCTCGCCTCCGTTCAGCAGCATCTGACCGAACTGCACGTAATCCTCCGCGGTGCTCATGAGACCGCCGCCGCCGGAGAAATACGTGTCACTGGTCACACCGTTCTGATTCTCGGACCGCGTGAGTCCCTGCGGTGTCCGTTGGTAGACCGTGACGACGCGCGAGCGATAGGTGTCGGGCGCGATGCGCGGGAATGGTATAGAACGGCGGCGGCTGTCCCGCTCCCCCTCGTCCTGACGCGCGGGGACCCGTTTCGCGTGACATCGGCACCGCGACCTTCAGCTCCGCGAGCTCTGGAATGAATCGTGAGACCGGATCGTTGAGTCGGATCTTGCCTTCCTCTATCAGCATGAGGATGGCCACGCCGACGACGGGCTTCGTCATCGACATGATCTTGAAGATGGCATCCTCGGTCATCGGCGTATTCGACTCGAGATCCATCATGCCGTGCGCCTCGAGATGGGCCAGTCGTCCCAGGCGGGTCGCTGCGGTAACGGCTCCGCTGATATTCCCGGCGTCGATGTGACGCTGGACAGCTTCGTGGATGCGCTGCAGCCGTTCGGCGGACAGGCCGACTTCCGCGGGTGCCGCCTCGTCGATCGATGCGACCGCAGGCAGCGTCAAGACCGCGAGCAGCAGCACGGACAGAGCGGCCGACGTCGTCGAACGCGTGCGTCGTCGCATGGGGCTAGTCTCCTAAAGGTCGCGCTTCCCGACTGCCAGTGCCTTGGGCAACCGATATGACCGACCTATCCTAGCAGCCCGCAATCAACGTCCGATGTCCAGAATCGTCGAAGTCATTGCGCGAGAGCATGTTGCAGTAAGATGTACGCCCACGATGGGCCGCTAGCTCAGTGGTAGAGCACCTGACTTTTAATCAGGGAGTCGTTGGTTCGATCCCAACGCGGCCCACTTCATTTATACCTTTATACGTAACAGTTTACAGACACATCACGATTGATCTTCATGGCTTCAGAAGTCGGTGGAAGCAGTGGCGGCGCCCGTGTTCGTGCCCAGTGAGGGCAACGCGATCGCCGTCATGGTACTCGTGCTGATCACCGACGAGGATGACTACGCGGTGGACGTGACCAGTGATGAGGCGGATCGCGTCGCGGCGTTGTACGACGAGCTGGGCCTTCTACTCCAGGCGGACGACGACTCCGGCGGCGATCGGAATCCGCGCCTCGATGTCAGGCTCTACCCGGTACTACCTACGCGTTTCGGTGTTCACCGGCGGGGTCGTACAGGGCGAGTACTACCTACGCGTTTCGGTGTTCACCGGCGGGGTCGTACCCAACTTCGAGGTTCGGGTCCGCCGATAGTCGCCGGAGCGGCCCTGGACGCCCGCACGGGCCGGCCTCTGGTTGAGGCCGCCCGACGGCGCCGGAGCGATGGCGCGCCGGCGAGCTATCATGAGCCCCTCCCATGGCCCTCTCGCCAGGCTCCACGCTCGGCCCGTATGCGATCCGCTCCCAGCTCGGCCAGGGCGGCATGGGGGTCGTCTGCGTGGCGCGATACCCCGTCAACTACCTCTGCTGACACCAACGACGGTACATGCCCCCTGTCCCTCCCGCGGTTCGGCGCCTCGCCCTCTGGCTCTCGATCGCCATCATCTGGTGGCTGCTCACCCGTGTCGTCTCGCGAGCCACCAACCCAGCCGTGAAAGCCTGGACCGAGCCGTGTTTCGGCGCCGGACTGGTGCTGAGCTATCTGGCAGTCTGGGCGGTGGTGGCGGCCTTGTCGCACGCCCCACCACGTCGGGTGTTCTTGCGGGCGCTCGCGACAACGGGAACGCTGGCGATGCTCCTGACGCTGCTGGAGCTGCCAGCTACGGTCGGACGAATCAGCTACGCTCCGCTGCTCGGATACACCGGGCTCACCGACGCCTTTGTGGGAGATGTGGAGCTATCGTTCCGACGGCCGGGCGGCGTGACCTGGACCGGGAAGTTCCAGGGCGATGTGGTGAGCGGATGGAACCTGCCACGCGAGATCACGAGGCAGGTGACCTTCACCACCGACGCGCGAGGCTTTAGAAATCGGCGGTCGCACGCGCAGGCGGACGTGGTCCTGCTCGGTGGTTCCTACATCGAGGGATGGTACGTCTCGGACGAGGAGACCGCTGCTGTGATCCTCGAGCAACGGCTGGGACGCCCCGTGTCGAATCTTGGCGTATCGGGGTTCGGCACCGTGCAGGAGCTGGCCGTGTTGCGTCGCTACGGTCTACCGCTGCAACCAAAGCTCGTGGCCTGGTTCTTCTTTGAAGGCAACGACCTCTATGACGACCAGGAGTTCGAGAACGCGCTCATCTATCTACGGGAACACGGCGGGTACGACACCGATCCGGTCCAGCCCGCGCGGTTCGACTGGCCACGCTTCCTGCGGGGGTCGTTCGTGCGGAACGCCTACAGGCTGGTGCGACGCGCCACCCATCCGCTCGTCCCGCAGGCTATGCCGCCTCACGGGTGGTATCGCGACCAGGGCGGGACGATGCACCGGCTCTTCTATCACGACTATGCGACGCTTCCGTTCACGGACTACGAGCAGGAACGATTCGACACCACGACGACCGCCTTTCGGGAGGGGGTGACGTTCGCTCGTGAGCGCGGGGTGGCGATCACGCTCTTCTTTGTCCCGATGAAGTTCCGTGTGTATGGCGAGTTCTGCACGTTCGCCTCCGACAGCCCGTGCCGGCACTGGCAGCCGTGGGCACTGCCCACCCGATTCGCGGCCCTCTGCGCGGCGGAAGACTTCGACTGCGTGGACTTGTCGGGACCGATGAGAGATGCCGCCGAGGCAGGCCAACTCCTTTACGCCCCGGAAGACAGCCACTGGAACGCGGCCGGCCATGCGTTCGTGGCTGAGCAGGTGCTCGCCGTGTGGAGACGGCTCGGACTCGACGCGCCGTAGGGTTCCTCACGCCCCGCTTTCCAATCCCTCGTCCGCCGCATGCACGTCCCCGAGATGGCGGCCAGCACCCTGGGCATGACGCGAATCTCCGGGATCGGGAGCTGCCCTTTTGGGTGATTCGCGGCGCTCCGGGTTCTGCGAGGATGGGGCATGACAGTCGACTCTCTCGTGTCCCTCTCGAACGAGCTTGCCGATACGGTCGCCGAGGCCGCACCGTCGGTCGTCCAGATCCAGGGCCGGCGGCGGCCAGCCAGCGGGCTGACATACGCCGATGATGTCGTCCTGACGACCGTGCGCGCGCTCGGCGGCGACGACTCCCCGCGCGTGCGATG
Source organism: Vicinamibacterales bacterium (assembly GCA_965197395.1). Lineage (GTDB taxonomy): Bacteria > Acidobacteriota > Vicinamibacteria > Vicinamibacterales > UBA8438 > CAZYFH01. The sequence goes on from CBDANB010000003.1 coordinate 101,853, forward strand.
TGACGACGACCGAGTGCTCGACGCCGAGCTCGCCGGCTGGGATCCCACGACGAGCCTGGCCGTGCTCCGCGTGAAGGGGCTGCGCGGTTCGCCCATCACTCCGTCCAGCGCAACGCCGCGCGTGGGCAACCTGGCCGTAGCCGTGGCGCGATCCTGGAGCAACCTCGTGACCGCGAGCGCCGGCATCATCTCGGTGATCGGCGGCCCGCTGCCGACCGGGCGACGCCGCGCGATCGACCAGGTCTATCGGACCACGGCGCCGATGCACGAGGGCTTCGCCGGCGGCGCTGTCCTTGAGCCGGCCAGAGGCGTGGTCGGGGTCGCGACTTCCACGAAGATCCGCGGACTCGGTGTGGTGATACCGATGTCGATCGCATGGAAGGCGGCCGCGACACTGTTGGAGCACGGCCGGCTCAAGCGAGGGTATCTTGGACTCGCGGGGCAGCCGGTGGCGCTGCCTGAAAACCAGCGAGGGAACGACGGGCGTGACCAGGCGCTCCTCGTCGTGGCGGTGACCGACGCCAGCCCGGCTAGTGTCGGTGGCGTGCTCGTCGGCGACGTGCTGATGGCCCTTGATGATCACGCCGTCGACTCGCCCGAAGACCTGCTCGACCTGCTCGTCGGTGACCGTGTCGGCCGGACCGTGACGCTCGACGTGCGGCGCGGCGGTGCAACGATCGAGCTTGAAGTCACCGTGGGTGAACGACCGGTTTCCTAAATGCGCGTGCTCCTCGTCGGCTCTCCGGACGCGTGCGCCCGGCTGCGCGCCGAACTCGACGGGTCGACCGAGGTGGCGGGTGAGTTCACGTCACTCGCCGCGGCGCGCGCCTCCGAGTTCGAGGTCGACGCCCTCGTCGTGGCACCGGACGGCGAACACGGTCTGGCCCAGGACCTAGTGGAGCCACTCACGCCGCGAGAGGTCCAGGTGTTGGAGCGCCTCGCCGAAGGGCTGCCGAACAAGGCGATCGCGGCCGCGCTCGGTATCAGCGACCAGACCGTCAAGTTCCACGTGTCATCGATCTCCGGCAAGCTCGGCACCGCCAACCGCACCGACGCGGTTCGCCGCGCCGCTCGCCGGGGACTGATCACACTGTGACGACTGACCGCCCCGCTGGTGATCCTAGGATGGACTCGCGGTTTCGCGCGGGACGACCGTCACCTGGCGTCGCTGCCTGTCGCGGAGAAACGTCAACGTCGTCGGCGTGCCGATCCGATCGTCAGTCAGGTATCGATGGAGGTCGTCGATGCCTCGCACGGCCTCGCGCGCCAGGGCCAGAATGATGTCGCCGTCGCGGAGGCCCGCAGCAGCCGCAGGACTGCCGGCTTCCACCGAGGCCACGCGCACCCCCGACGCTACGGCGAGCCTGTGCACGCGCGCCATGGCTCGTGGAATCGACACGTTCTGCCCGACAACTCCGAGGTAACTGCGGCGAATCCGCCCGTCGCGGATGAGCCGCGCCGCGACGAATCGTGCGGTGTTGCTCCCGATCGCGAAGCACAACCCTTGCGCCTGCAGAATCATGGCGGTGTTGATCCCGATCACCGCGCCGGTAGTCGTCACCAGCGGCCCGCCGGAATTGCCGGGATTCAGCGATGCGTCGGTTTGGATGATGTCGTCCATCAGGCGTCCCGAGCGAGCCCGCAGGGAGCGCCCCAGTCCGCCCTCAAAGAAGCAGTAGCAGCAGTACAGAAAGTCTGTGAAAACGCCTGAGACGCATTGCACCCGGAACAAGCAGTAAACGCAAAGGTATACTGGCTAGGTCACCCACATGAATCTCTTGCTCAACATCGCCTGGATCATCTTCGGCGGGCTTGAAATGGCCGTTGGATGGTTGATCGCAGCGTTCTTTTTCGCCATTTCGATCGTTGGAATTCCCTGGGCGCGTGCCGCCTTCAACATGGCAGAGTTTCATCTGTGGCCGTTTGGCCGGACCATCGTCGACCGAGAGGATGTGACCAGCCGTGAAGACCTCGGGACGGGCGGTCTGGGCGTGCTGGGCAACATCATCTGGTTCGTCCTTGCCGGCTGGTGGCTGGCACTCGGCCATCTGTTCTTTGCCGCCCTCCTGGCGGTGACGGTCATCGGCATTCCCTTCGCATGGCAGCATGTGAAGCTGGCCGGCATGGCGGTGGCGCCGATTGGAAAAATGGTCGTCGCCAAGCATGACGCCCATTACGGGCGCCTGAGCCACCAGCGTCACTAGCAGCCCCATCGCGACCCACCGTGTCTGGCTCGGGATTGCCCATCCAGCATTCGCTCATCATCCCCGCCTACAACGAGGCGGCGCTCCTGCCACGCCTGCTCGACACCGTCGACGAGGCCCGTGCGCGATATACGCCCGGCGCCGATCGGATCGAGGTCATCGTGGCGGACAACGCATCGACGGACACCACGGCCGAGATCGCGGCCGAGCGAGACTGTCGGGTCGTGGGGGTCGAGAAGCGCGTGATTGCCGCCGCGCGCAACGGGGGCGCCCACGCGGCGCGCGGTGCGGTCTTTAGCTTCATCGACGCGGACTCGCGCATCCACCCCGATACGTTCAACGCGATCGATCGCGCGCTCGCCGATGGGCGTGTCATCGCGGGCGCGACCGGCGTCCGCCTTGAGCGGTGGTCACCGGGGATCCTAGCGACCTACCTCGCCATAGTGCCGCTGGTCGTCGTGACCGGTATGGACACCGGCGTGGTGTTCTGTCCACGAGGCGCGTTCGAGGAGGTTGGGGGCTACAACGAACGGCGACTGTTTGCAGAGGACGTCGCATTCCTCTGGAACCTCAAACGGCGCGGCCGCCAGCGCGGCCAGCATCTGGCCCGCCTCGGATCGGTGAAGGCGTTGGCGTCGATGCGCAAGTTCGACCAGTTCGGCGACTGGCACTACTTCACCCTCTTCGCACGCCTCGGCCTGTTGCTGCTCCGGCGCCCATTCGACGGCCACGCGCTGGCACAGCGCTACTGGTACGAGCGCGAACCGTGACGTCTCGGGGCTAGCCGGCCGGCGGCGGCGTGAAGCCGTTCGCGACGATCAACCTGCCGGGTGTCGAGTTGAGGCGCAGCGGCAGGATCGCCTGGTATTCCGGCGAGTCGTACCAGGCACGAAACGCTGCCTGATCCGAGAACTCCAGCACCACCGTCCGCGGATACTCGTTCGACCCTTCGACGACCTCAGGCGTCTCGTCGAAGGCGACGACCCGTCCGTCGTGGGCTCCAATGGTGGGAATGACCTTGCTCACGTATTCATCCATCTTCTGGCGATCTTCGACCCGACCTTGCGCGATCACATACACGGCCAACAGGCACCTCCTATCCGCTAACGACAGCAGGCCTGAAGGCCTGCGCTACGGCCCGCCACTTACGCCGCCACGCGTGCGACGACAGGTCAGCACCGCACGACAAGGCTGGGGTCGTGTCCAAAGATCGACACGATGCGCCAGCCGTCGTCCGTCATGACGACGGTGTAGGTCCACCCGTACTCGCCGAACACGCTGCCATCCTTCTTATACCGGACACCCCGGCCGCTCACCATTGCCGCGCCGGCGCTCAGCACGCAGATGTTGCGCTCCGGCATCGCCGAGCGCCCGTACCCCTGCGCGTCCAGCCGCGCGTACGCGTCGACCACCCACTGCCGCACCTCGGCGCGCGTCGCGAGCGCGGTGCCGTCGCCCAGCTGATAGGGCACGTTGTACGCGTGCCGGGAAATCTCGTCGGCGCGACCGGCCGAGTACCACTCGTAGTACTGATCGAAGAACGCATTGAGCTCGTCGCGGACGCCACGGCGGGCGGCCTCGTCGAGCGGTTGCGCCGCGGCGGGCAAGCCCACCAGGATGGTCGCGAGTATCCCCGCCGCCGCGACGCATCGCCAACTCTTCACATTCGCCTCCTGTCAGGTCGGGTCCACCGGCGTTGGCAGCTCATATCAGATTTCAAGCTCGTATCCGTCGGGGTCGGTGGCAAATAGGAACGGTTCGCCCGGACAGAACTCGCCGCGACGCGTCACCGTCCCACCGGCCGCTTCGATCGCGGCCGCGGCCGCATCGACGTCTCCGGGATCGACCAGGCGGAAGCCGAAGTGGATGACCCCGCCACGTTTGCCAGCGTCATCCGGTTGCGTTCGAAGACGATCGCGTCTCGAGCGCCCGGCGTCTGCACCTGGATGAACGCGTCCTCCCGGAAGCGCTCCGCCACCCCACAGACCTGCTGGTAGAACCGCAGCGAACGCTCGGGGTTCTTCACAGCGAGCGCAAGATGCGTCAATCCGAACGTTCGAACGCTCGACGGGCTCATGAGGCGACTCCATGCACACCCGACGCCCGTGGGCGCGCCGCCCGGGCATCCTGCAGCGCCAGCGCGAGCCCGGCTCGCTCGCTGAGCCCCTGCGGCCGATAGCCGAGCGCTGTCGCCGCCCCGTCACCGAAGAGGCACGCCATGATCGTCGCGCGGTCGGTGGCCTCGCGCAGCGGCTCGACGACCTGGCGTGTGTAGACGATATCGTCGGCGTCGAGCGCCGGCGTCACGCAGCCCGCCCGTGCCATCGCGCTCCCCTCCTGCGCCAGCATCTGACCCAGCGTCACCGCGGGCCCGTGTTCTTCGACGTACACGACCCGATGCACGATCGTGCCGACCTCCTCGGTGACGGTACGACGGTCGGGGGCCTCGCCGGTCCAGACGAGCCCCACGACCCACCCTCGCGTGTAGAGCGCGCGTCCTTCGAACCGATGACTGAACTCCGTGCAGTATCGGTTCGTCCACCCCCCGTGCGCGTCATCCGCCACGACGAGGCCGATGCGGAATCGCCCAGGCCGATCGGCCAGCTCGGCCGACAGCATCGCCACCGTGGCTGCGCCGGCGGCGTCGGCATCGAGCGCGATCAGTCGGTCGAGCAGTTCCGGCACGTGGTCCTTGCCCATCGGGTTCATCGCGACCAGCGGCAGCGCCAGATCGCCTGTCCGATCGTCCACCATCGTGCACAGATACGCCCTGAAGCGGTCCATGCCCCGAGGCAACCGGTAGAGCTCGCGTTGCGTCCGAAGCAGCGGAACAAAGGAGAGATCCATGACCGTCACGCGCGACCGTCGCCGGCTGCGACCGCCGCGCGACGGATCCGATCCTCGAGATACCACGAGATGTAGCCGCGATACCGCGCCTGCAGCTCCGGCCGCCGCGAGTCCTGCCCGGTGACTTGTCCACGGCACTCCGGCGCGCCGCACCGGCACGTCATCTCGTAGGTGTCGTCATCGGTCATCGCCCAATCGTGGGTCAGCTCTTCCCACGGCTCGATGGCGCGCATCGCCACGAAGACGATCTGTCCCTTGACACCGATGTTGGGCGCGCAGGAGTGATTGCTGAAGATCATGCTGCCGTCCCGATCCGATGGCCGGACCGGCCCGATGAACAACCCCTCGGCCACCGGCACCTCGGCGTCCGGGCCGAGCTCGGGCTCGATCGCCTCGAGCGCCGCGCGATCGAGGACGTAGCCGCCTTTGACGGCAACCAGCTCGCCGGCCGCGATTCGCTGACTCGCAAAGAGACCTCGACCATGAATCGGGCTGGGCTTCACCGTGGCCCTCGGCGAGATCCACGACAGCGGCGCGCTACCCGGCCCACTCATTCAAATGTCTTCACATTCCTGGTAACTGACGACGAACCAACGATCGCCATCGAGGAACGTATGGCCGCGCTCATTGGTCGTGAGCGTGTACCCGCCGAGCGACCCGTCTTCATACTGGAGCCGCAACGTGCTCGACCCACCCTCGGCCACGATGGACCAGGTGCCCTGCCGGAGCCCCGAGTTGGAGGCAACGTTGCCGAACGACACCCCAGCGTCGAACGACGCCGAGTGGCTCGCGCCCGACTGAAATCGTCCGTCGGGGTTGAGGTACAGCTTCGCCCGATCGGACGCGTACGTGCCCGTCGCAAAACCGCCGACGGCATTCCCGCCGCCACCGCTGCTGCTCATGTAGGCCACGCAGTGCCCCGCGAGCTTGCTCGTCCAGTCGGTATCGCCGGCAGACGCCGCGGCCGTCGTCGTGGCCGGATCGAAGAACTCGAGCGTCGTGGCGATGCGCTCGACGCGTGGCACGAACGCCGCGTCCCACTGGGCCTGGGCCACGGCCATCAGCACGATCGCTCCCCCGCCGTACGGCGACAGCAGGCCGATGGCGTACGCCCGTGCCTGCTGTCCTTCCACGACGCCCTCCATCTCGAGTGCGACACCGTCGCCGTGGTCGGCCACCTCTCCCACCGGCGACAGGCGCACGCCGGTGTCCTGGTATCCGCGGCCCGCCGCCAGCGCCAGCGCCTCCCGACTCTCGAACTGATGCGGCTCGATGAGCAGGTAGGCGCCAAGGTCCGCAGAGAAGAGCACAGCGCCCTCCGCGGACTGGTCGACGACCTGCCACCCGGTGGGGGCCACGAACGCGAACCCCCAGCCGTCGTCGCGCAGGGGCTGCGCGGTCGCCACGCTCGCCGCCAAGACGAGCGCCACACCGATGCCGCCACACGTCGCGTTCCGACCAGTCACGGGTGTCATATATCCCCCTCGCGTAGTGTCGATTCAAGACATATCACGGCAGCAGCACCGCGAACAGGGTGACGGCCGCGGCGAGCTGCCACCACAGCTGGGTGCGTTCCTTGATCAATAACGTTCCCAGGCCGAGAACGAACGCCGCGGCCACCAGCAGCCACCAATACAGCTCGGTGAACTTCTCCTGGCGTTGGAGCATGCCGCGGGAGGATCGCATCACATCGGTCACGATCTTGAGCGCGATGACAGAGTCGGGCTCCGACCCGAGCTCGAAGTACGCGCCCCCACCCGCCTGTGCGATGGCACGAAGCGATTGGCGATCGAGCGTCGAGTGGATGGGCGGCTCCGCCTCCTGGTATCGGCCGACCGGCAGTTGTGGGATGAACCCGCCGCCCGTCGTGCCGACGCCCACCACGTAGACGCGGATACTGCGGTCCTGGGCACGCGCGAGCGCGCGCTCGACCTCGCCGCTCCACGACTGACCGTCGGACAGGACGACGAAGGCCCTGGCGCTCAGCCGTCGGCCGTAGAGCTCCTCGTCCCGCTCGATCATCTTCACGCCCCAGTAGATCCCATCCTCGATGTTCGTATCCCAACTCGTGTCATCCCGCAGCCGGAACGGTGAGGCCCCGCTCAGGTGATCGAGAAAGAAATAGAACGCGTTCGGATCGCTCGTCAGTCGGACCTGTGGCGCCGCGCGGTGGGCGAACAACGCGAGCGCGACCCGCTCCTGTCGCCAGCTCAGCACTTCGGCGAAGGTCCGGAGCCATGCCATCGACCGCTGCCAGCGATCGGGCGCGACGTCGTCGACACGCATCGACGTGGACCCGTCCTGGAGCACCACGAAGTCGACCCTCGCGGACTGCACGACCGAGACGAGCGCCTGCGGCCGCGCGAGCGCCACGATGACGAGGGCCGACGCCGCGATGACGCACAGCCAGAACGACAGACCGCCAGCGAAGGCGTGACGCTCCGCCACTGGCACGGTGCGCCGCGCACGGTAGCGGCGCGCATCGACGCGGCGCCGCACGAGCTGCCACGTCCAGGCGGCCAGCAACCCGGCGGGCAGGGCCAGCAGCCACAGATACACCGGGTCGAGGAATCGGACGGGTGGCATCAGCCTCGGCGTCGGATGCGGCCACCGGCGCCAATCGTCGGGGCCTCGTCCATCTCCGGGTCGACGTCGCGCTGCACCGGCACGTAGATCCTGATGTCCTCCATCTGTACATCCTCGGGCGACTCGCCCTCCTGCCCGTGGAGGCTCTGCCGACCGTTCGGCAGCTCGGCCCCCGCCGCAACGTCCGCGCTCAGACGCAGCAGATACTCGTAGTTGTACGCGGCGTCGCGATGTCCCGGGCTCTCCTGGAGTACCCCGAGATAGGCGCCGATGGCGCCGTCGAGCGCCGCGAGGACCTGCGCCCGGTCGGCCGGCGCGGCAAGCCCGGCCCGATAGGCCGCGTTGGCGACGATGAACTGGAGTGGCAGGTTGCCGGTGACCTCCGCAGAGGCCCCGCCCGCGAAGTCGGCGAGCAGGCTGGTGTAGTCGGCTCGCCAGTACCGAATGGCTGCTTGCCGCGCGACGACGTCGGCAGACGTGTCGCCGAAGAGCCAGGGCCACGACTCGGCCCAGGCGAACGTGTCGGCTAGCTCGGCGTAGGTCGCGGCCGGCGCGCCGAGATTGAGCGTCGCCATCTGCTGCTCTGCCCGCGCCATGCGACGCTCGAGCTGGCTGCCGGTCCAGCCGAGCGCGGCGAGCGCCCCGAGCACCACCGCAACGACCACCGCGCTCAGTGCTGACTTCATAACAGCCTCAGGGGAATCTCCGCATCTGTTTCACGCCGAGCGTCAGCGCGAGCGCGACGACCCACAGCGACACCGCCCCGAGCGCCAGCGAGGCAAACCGCGGCTCGTGCGCTACGTATTGCCGGGTGCGGATCCGGCCGGTGGCGGCGGCGTCGATGTCCTCGATCGCCCGGAGGATGGCAGCCTCGTTCTCGGCTGCGAAGAAGCGACCGCCGGTGCGTTCGACGGCGAGCTTCCACTGCTGATCAGAGATCACGTCGCCCAGCCGTTGATCGTAGGCCGTCCGGATGAAATAGACGGGGATCTCGTTGTCCGCCGCCTCGCTCATGATCTCGTCGAGCGTCACATCCTCGAACCGGGCGTGCGTGTCCTGGCCATCGCTGAAGATGACGATCAGGTTGCCGGTGGCGTTGAGGAAGTCGAAAGACCGGAACAACTGCACGCCCCGGCTGATGCCCCGCATGATGAGCGTGCCGTGATCGGGGAAGCGCCGATACTCCTCCGGCGTGCCGATCAAGCTGATGCTGAGCAGGACGTTGTCGTAGTCATTCGTGAACGGCGTCACGATGTAGGCCTCGTTGCCGAACTGCACCAGCGAGACCAGATCGTGATACGGCCCGTCCATCCGGCGGCGCACAAAATACTCCGCCGCGGCGACGTTGGCGAGGAACGTGTTGCCGGCGGCGAGCTGCTCGGTGGCGAACGCCGTGTTCATGCTCAGCGACGCGTCGATCAGGATCGCGATCCGATGCCCGGGATACGTCACGTCCTCCTCTACGAGCGTCGTCTGGGGGTCGGCCAGCGCCGCGACGAACAGCGCCAGACCGCCGAGAAAGATCACGAACGCGACATGGCGTACGGGAGCAAGGGCGGAGCGGCGTGCCGTGTGGGACAGCAACGCCGGCAGGACAACGGTCGCGCGACCCGGCCGCCGAGCCGCCGCGTAGCGCCAGATCAGCGTGGCGAGCGCCAGCAGCGCCAGCGCCCCGACGCCGAGGATGGCGCCTTCGCGATGGACCAGCGGCCACGCGCCTCCGACAAACTGCGACAGCTCCGCCAGCGTGGCGCTCACGCGGTCGACCAGCTCGGCTATCTGGGCCATCGCGCCCCGACCCAACCGCGTGCCGCTCGCCACAGCGCGTCCGCGCGGCGGAACGGCGCCGCGGCGCGACGTTGCAGTCGCTGCAGTGTGGCGATTCCCTTGCCGATTTCCGTCGCCAGCGCATCCGCTGGGAGCTCACCGGCGGGCCGGTAGCGCACGCCGGACAACAGGTCGAGCGCCGCCCGGATGGTCTCGAGCGCGTCGACGTCGGACGGTCGCTCCGTACGCACTCGTTCCAGCTCGCGGTCGATACGCGCCGATGTCACCGCCGACGAAATGAACGTCGTCGTCGGACGGAGCCAGCCCCGCCGCACCTCCAGCTGCCCCTCGCCGTCGTCGACGCGCCGGTCGACGTCCACTTCCGCGGTCGCACGCGCGAGCGCGACCGCCCCCGCCAGCCGCATCGAGGCAAGAGCGCGGCCGACCAGCGGGGCGGTCCATCCCTCCGCCTCGCTCGCACGCTGCACCGCCGTCATCTCGCCCAGTGCATGCCGAGCCACGCGCCAGTCCGTCAGCGGAGCCGCGCCGCGCGGGCTCGCCCCCCGCCAGTCACGGCGGGCGCGCAGGCCGGCGACGATCAACGCCATCGCGGCCACAAGCGCAAGCACCGCGGCTGCCAGGCCGGTGAGGTTGGCGCGGAACAGCCGTGTCTCCGCATCGCCAAACGTCGCGACCGGCAGCTCGCGCACGTCGCCCACTTCGGCCGGCACCAGCGTGAGGACCCGGACCGACTCCGGCGGCAACACGTACATCACCTCGCGACCCTCGACGGCAGGTCCGCCGTCGAGCGTACGCGTGATCCGATAGGCGAGCTCCAGCGCCGGCAGCTGGACATCGAGACCGAAGTAGTCCTCACCAATGATCCGCAGCCCGTAGCGATACTGGAAAAAGCGCCGTGGCCCACGGACGATGTCACCGTATCGCTCGCCGTCGAGCACCTCGAACGGCGACACCGAGAGCGTCCCCGGCTCGAGTCGGCCGAGGTCGGGCACCGTGCGTGCGGTCGCGGTCTCGACGGCGCTGCAGGTGAGCATCATCTCGAATCGCTCACCGACATACACCGCATTCGCGCCGACCCGTCGCCAGCACTGCATCGCGTCGACCTGGACCGTCTCCGCCTCGGGCTGCGCGCCCGCGGCGCGCAGCGCGCTGTCGCACACGCCGCCGCCGGCCACGCCAGCCGTGAGCGCGAAGACCGCCGCGACGAATCGCCTCGTCCCCGTCGCCCGTCGATCCCGAGGCATCTTTGCGTGTCGGGGCATCAAGGCGCCCACCGGTCCCCGTACGTAGCGCAGGCCTTCAGGCCTGCGACGCAATACCGCAGCCGCACCGACCGCCGGCGCGGCCCTCGATCTCCCACCCTCATCGCTTGCGCATCCGACGAGACGCCAGGAATTCCACCACCGTCTCATGGAAGCGCTCGGCCTCCGCCCCGAGCCGCAGCACCTCGAGTCCGCGCGCATGAGCCGCCCGCTCCACGTCCGCTTGCCAGGTCTCGACGCGCGCGCCCAACCGCTGGAGCTCCCCGACCGACAGCATCTGCACCCGGCCGGTCTCCACGTCGTAGCCCTCGATCCATCCCGCGGACGCCGGCGGCAGATCGAAGGCGTACGCGCTGTCGACCATCACCACAAAGACATCGTGCCGCGCGTTCAGCTCCGCCAACTCATTGAGCAGCGCCTCCGGCTCGTTGAACAGGAAGTCGGAGATCACCGGGACGAGCGACGTCTTGCGGAGCAACCCGGCCAGCGTCACGCCCTCCCCCACCTCGACGGGCCCTCGACGCCCCAGGGCCTCCTCCTGATAGGCCTCAAGACAGTGGATCGCGTGGTTCTTCCCGATCTGCGGCCGAACGGCCAGCTCCCGCCGCCGACCGTCGAGCATGATCAGGCCGACCTGGTCCTGAAAGAACGCACCGGCCAGCGCCAGTGTGCCCACAGTCCGCGCGATGACCGTGGCAATCGGCACCCCGTCGACACCGCAGCGCGTGGACAGCGACGTGTCCGCGACGATGACGACGCGTCCGCTGCTCTGCTGCTCGAACTCGCGCGTCACGATCGGGCTGAAGTTCGTCAGCGACGACTGCGCCCAGTCGATCGACGACAGACGGTCACCGGCCTGCCAGTCGCGCAAACCAACGAAATCGTGGCCAGACCCTTGGAACGTGCTCGGATGCGCCCCGGACGCGTACTCGCGCATGCGACGCACGATGACCAGCTCGATGTCCTGGATCTCGGCCCAGCTCACCAGTGCCTCGCCTGCATGGGTGGTCACGGGATCGGCACCTGGTGGACGATTTCGTCGATGACCGCCTCGATCGAGACGCGCTGCGCCGCGGCGTGCGGCGCCAGCCAGATGCGGTGTCCGAGCACGTGTCGCGCCAGCTCCTGGACGTCTTCCGGATAGACCTCCGCACGGCCGCGGTCGAGCAGCGCCCACACCTTGACGAGCCGTCCCCAGCAGATTGTCGCCCGGGGTGACGCGCCCAGATCGACGAATCGCTCGACCAGGTCGGACGGCGACTGGTGGAGCCACTCCGTCTCTGTGTCATACGGCCGTGACGCTGCGACGAGCCGGCGGATGTACTTTGCCAGCGCGTCGTGGAGGAACACCCGGTCGCTGATGATCGAGCGGAGCTCGACGACCCGCTCCTTCGGCATCAACCCGTCAAGCGCCACCTTCTTGAAGTCGAAGTGGACCAGCTTCTCCTCTTCCTCGGGCGGGAGATATCCGATGTTGATCATGATGGCGAACCGGTCAGTGGCCGCCTCTGACAACGGGAACGTACCCTGTCCGAGCTCAATCGGGTTCATCGTCGCGATCGCGAAACTGAACGCGGGCAACTTATACGTCGTGCGTCCGACGGTGACCGAGCGGTCCTGCAGCCCTTCGAGAAACGCGCTCTGGGACTTGAGTGGAATCCGGTTGATCTCGTCCAGAAGCACCACCTCGGCGGAAGCCAGCGGCCCAAACTCGGTCAGAAAGTCGCCGGTCGCCGGGTTGATCATCTGAAACCCGACCACTTCGGTCGGCTGGAGGTCGGCGCGGCCTTGCAGCCGCGCGAACTTCGCCCCGCTGATGGCCGCCAGAATGACGCCGAAGAAGGTCTTGCCGACGCCCGGCACGCCCCGGAGCAGAAGGTTGCCAGCGTTCACCTGCCGGTGCTCCTCCCGGTCATACGTCGTCGGGATCTCCGACAGCAGCACCATGTTGGCCAGCGCCTTCTCGCGCTCGTAGCCAACCAGGGCCTTTTCGCCCTCCGCGACGATGGCCTGGTGGAAATCGATGGCGTCCTGGAGATCTGCTTGCACGAAGAGCTTGACGCTGCGCCCCGTAACCGACAGTGGCCACGGCGTTTGCTGCTGATCCTAGCGGAAACGAGCGAGGGGCCCCCTGACCGCACTTGAACAAGGATCGTTTCCTTGTCTACACCGCTTCGACGCACGCTTCCCCGACAAGCAGTGGAGAGTTATAACCAGAAGTTGTGGATCGGGAGCGTGAAGCAGGCGGCGTATCCTTCCGCGTGACAAACGCAAAACTCCGGCTGGCAGGCCGGGGAAGGAGACGCCACCTATGCTGAAGGTACTCGACAACGACGGTGCAACGGAAGAGCAGGCTGCGGGGCCGACGCTGGATGAGCTCGCGCGAGAAGGAGCTCGCCGGATGCTGCTGAAGGCCCTGGCGGTGGAGGTTGCCCAGTACGTCGACACGCACGCCGAAGCGCAAGACGAGCACGGCCGCCGGCTGGTCGTGCGTAATGGCCAGGCGCGGGCGCGGAAGGTCACGTGCGGGGCAGGGACGCTGGAGGTCCGGGCGCCGCGGGTGAACGACAAGCGGGTGGAGGCGGACGGTCAGCGCCAGCGGTTCACGAGTCGCATTCTGCCGCCGTATATGCGCCGCTCGCCGCAGGTGGCCGAGGTGCTGCCGATTCTCTATCTGCGCGGGCTGTCGACCGGCGATTTTCGTGAGGCGCTGCCGGTGTTGCTCGGGGAGGACGCCGCCGGCCTGAGTGCCACCAACATCGCGCGGCTGACGGCGGCCTGGGACGAGGAGTATCGGCGGTTCCGCCAGCGGGATCTCACCGACCGCGACTACGTCTACGTGTGGGTCGACGGGATCCACTTCAATATTCGCCTGGAAGACGACCGCCTGTGCACGCTGGTGCTGATTGGGGCCCGGCCGGACGGGACGAAAGAACTGGTCGCGCTCGAGGATGGCTATCGCGAGAGCACCGACAGCTGGGCGACGGTGCTCCGCGACCTGCGGCGCCGGGGGATGCGGGCGCCGGTGGTGGCGGTCGGCGACGGCGCCCTGGGCTTCTGGGCGGCCGTCCGGGATGTGTGGCCGGAGACGGCGGCGCAACGTGACTGGTTCCACAAGCTGGGGAACGTGCTTGACAAGTTACCGAAGCGCCTCCAGCCGAAGGCCAAGCGAGCGCTGCACGACATCCTGGCCGCCGACACGCGGGAGCGGGCCGACGCACAGCTCGACGGCTTCGTGGCCGAGTACAAGGTGAAGTATCCGAAAGCGGCAGCGTGCCTGGCGGCCGATCGGGAGGCCCTGCTCACGTACTTCGCCTTCCCGGCCGAGCACTGGATCCACCTCCGGACGACCAACGTCATCGAATCGCCGTTCGCGACGGTCCGGCTGCGGCAACGCGTCACCAAGGGCGCCGGTTCTCGCACAAAGGGCTTGTTAATGGCCTACAAGCTGCTGGACATGGCGCAGCGTCGGTGGCGTCGTCTCAACGGCGCACACCTCCTGCCGCTCGTTCGTGCCGGCGTGGTCTTCGTCGACGGCGCGCAGAAGGAACGGAACCCCGAGGGGGATCGGAAGGAAGCCGCTTGATCACGCCGACCGCTGATCCACAACTATTGACAATATCTCGCAGTGGAAGGCAACCGCGGTGTTACGGCGCGGGCTGGCAGAGGATGCGATGCGAGTCTCGCTTCAGGCGATCATCGAGTTCGTCGCGGTGGGCAATCCGTTCTCGAAGGGGCCGGTCAACGCTGGCGCACCCCCGCATATACTGGTCGGAGCGTTCTGTCCGTCCCCATCGTCCAGAGGCCTAGGATCTAGCCCTTTCAAGGCTAAGACACGGGTTCGAATCCCGTTGGGGACGCCCCTTTTTGTGGAACGATCCCGGCCAGTAGTCCGACGAGGCTCCCCGTGCCTTCGAACCGATAGTACGCAGGCGTTTCGTCTGCGAACGGCGTCATCAGCAGGCGCCCTTCGATGAGTTTCTTGAGGATCTGCTGTCCTTGCGGCGCGTGACGCCGGAGGAGGCCTTTCCAGTTCGCCATCCGCGTTGTCAGGTCGCGACGTACCGCCTCGGTGAGCTCCCAGCCGTCGCTTCCCTGCCGGATCAGTGCGTCACGCGTCGCTACCAGCTCGTCGCGGCGCCGTTCTCGCTCCTGTACGGCGGCCACCAACGCGTGCGACCCCGCACTGCTTGCGACCGCGTCGACGAGCCGCGTCAACTCAGCCTGTACACGGTCGATCTCCTGCGTAAGCGCCGTCAACCGATCCTCACTCGTGTCACCGGCGATCCGTGCCATGGCCCGGTCGATGGCCGCCTCGACGACCCCTGGCGCGAGCAACACCTCCTCAACGGCGCCCAAGACCGCCCCCTCTAGGACGTCGGCAGGGAGCGTCAGCCCATTGGCGCACACGGTACTGCCTTTGCGGTGATACGCGGAACAGCCGTAGAACACCGGGCGGAGACGGCCCTGCTTGCGGCTCCGCGCCTCGAGACTGGCCCCGCAGCACGCGCAGGTGGCTAGACCGGCCAGGAGGTGTTTCGCGCCCTCCCCTGGCGGCCGTCCCAACAACTGGCCGCGCGTCGAGCGCAGTGATCGCTTCCGGATCGACGCCAGTCGCCGCCGGACGCCATCCCACAGGTCATCAGAGACGATCCGCAGGTGCTCAGCGGGCACGGAGAGCCACTCTGTCTGTGGGCGACGACGTTGTTAGTAGGGTCGAGGCCTGGCGCGGTGGCCCGTAGGACTCCCCTTGGCTGTGCCCGGGGTTTCCCCCTTCGTGCCCGCATAGGGTCATCCGTGGCTCCGTTTCCAGGCCCCGCCTCGTCAAAAAGGGATGCCCGAGCGCTCTGCGGATTTCCGTCGACCCACTCCGCTTGCGTTTTCGTTTCTTACCCATCGCCTGCCGGCTTCCCGTCAAGGGCTATGTCCTGCGCCCCAGGGTTTCCTTGGACACTTGATTGCGAGATTTCCCGACTCCGTACGTCGCAGCGCCCCAGGGTTTCCTTGGACACTTGATTGTCGAGGAGGAGTGTCGGGGAAGCCAGATCAAGGTGCGGCGGCGGCGGAGGGAGCCCGGAGGGCGACCGGAGATGCTGCCGGGAACGGCCGTGGGGGACGGTTTTCGGCCCGGCGCAAGCGCGAGACGGTGCTGCGTCTGCTGCGCGGCGAGGATCTTGAGTCCGTGTCGCGGGAGCTGGGGATCACGGCGGCGCGGGCCTCGCAGTGGCGGGATCAGTTTCTGGCCGCAGGCCAGGCCAGCCTGAAGAGCCGGGCGCCGGACGCCCGGGACGAGGCCAATCGTCGGCTGCAAGCCAAGATCGGTGAGTTACTGATGGAGAACGAACTGCTCTACGCGAAGGTGGACCAGTTGGAGGCGGCCGGCCCTTTGGCCCGGCGGAGGTCGAGGCGATGAAGGGCGCCCACTCGATCTCCACGCGTCGGGCGTACGGCGTGCAGCGGGTCTGCCGCGTGTGGCACCGCGCCCGCTCCAGCGTGTATGCGCGGCGGCAGGCGACGACGTCCCCTTGCCGGCGCGGGCCGGTCGGCGCCGCCCCGGACGACGTCCTGGTCGGCCATATTGGCCGCATGCTCGAGGCGTCGCCGTTTCATGGCGAAGGGTACCGGAAAGCCTGGGCGAAGCTTCGGGTCGAGGGAATCCGCACGTCCCAGGAGCGGGTGCGCCGGTTGATGCGGGAGCACGACCTCCAGGCCCCGCACCGCGTGGGCCACGCGCACGGCCCGAAGGCGCACGACGGGACCATCACCACCGAGGCCCCCGATGTGATGTGGGGCACGGACATGACGACCACGGTGACCGTGAGTGAGGGCGCGGCCTTCGTCTTCGTGGCCGTCGATCACTGCACAACCGAGTGCATCGGCCTGCATGCGGCCAAGCGCGGGACCCGATTTGAGGCCCTGGAGCTGATCCGCCAGGGCGTCCGCGAACGCTTCGGTGAGATCGGCGACGGCGTGGCCCGCGGGCTCCGGCTCCGGCACGACCACGGGTCGAACTATCTGGCCGACGACTTTCAACAGGAGGTCGCGTTCTTCGGCATCGAGAGCTCGCCGAGTTTCGTGCGGGAACCCGAAGGCAACGGCGTCGCGGAACGCTTCATCCGCACGCTGAAGGAGAATCTGTTGTGGGTGCGGAGCTTCGACACCATCGAGGAGCTCCGCCTGGCCCTGCTTGCGTTCAAGCGAACGTACAACGAGCAGTGGATGCTGGAGAAATACCACTATCGAAGTCCCGCTCAGGTGCGACGTGACCTCGTCGGGCTGGACGCGGCAGCGTAGATGCGAATACCGTCAAACCACTGTCCAAGAACCCTGGGGCGCTACATATGGGACCTATCGAGTGGCACCCGCTGTCAGCGGGGGGACCACACGACGGACTCGGTACGCGTTGAACAGACCGAGCACGTCATACACCCACCGCCGACTCCACCGGTGCCACCCAAAACCCTGGCGGTTCCGGGCACGCATCAAATGACGCCGAACCTTCTTCTCCACCCAGCTTTTCACAAACGAGAAGCACCGGCTCGAGTGCCCGACGGCGAAGTAGGTGACCCATCCCCGTAGAACCGGGTTGATGAGAGTCACCACACGGTCGATGGGCTGGGACCGATGGCGTCGGAAGATGTCCTTCAGCTTACGCAGGAGCGCTGTACGGGCTTTCACCCGCGGCGTGTAATGCGCTCGCCACGTGCCAGTACGGCTGCGAACCCGACGGAACGCGAAGCCGAGGAATCCGAAGCTGTCCCCACGGGCCAAGTCGATGGTCTGACTCTTCTCCTCGTTGATCGTGACCTGGAGGTTGGCGAATTCCTCCCGGAGGCGTCGGTCCACGGCCGTGAGCAACCAGTCATGCCGGCGGTAGGCATCCACCAAGATCACGAGATCATCGGCGAAGCGCGCATACTCGAGGTATGTGTACTTCCCGTTCCGCGTGACCTCCTTGGCGCGCTCGAGCATCCGGTCCACCTCGTTGAGGTAGAGGTTGCTGAGCAAGGGTGAAATCACCCCGCCTTGGGGAACGCCCTTCTTGCCCGACGCCTTCAGCATCAGCTTCACCAAGCCCAGCACGTCCGCGTCGTTGACCCGTCGAGCCACCTTCGCCAAGAGCAGGTGGTGCCGCACATTGTCGAAGTAGGCGGCAAGGTCCACGTCGATGACGCGGGTCTTGTATTGCACAATGCCTTGGGCGACTCGCTGCACCGCTGCATGCGCCGTCCGCTGGGGCCGATAGCCGAACGAACCCGGTTGGAAATCTGCCTCGAAGATAGGTTCCAGGATGAGCTTGAGGGCTCCCTGGACCACGCGGTCGCGGATGGCCGGTATCGACAGCACGCGGACCTTCTTGCCGCCGTCCTTCGGTATCGCCTTCCGTCGATTGCGCATGGGACGATACGTGCGGGTAACCAGTTCGGCCCGCAACTGCTCAACAAACCCTGCCACCCCGTCCGCCTCGATGGCCGCGAAGGTGACCCCGTCACTGCCAGGGGCCCCCTTGTTCGCTTTGGCCAGTGAGTAGGCCGCGTGGAGCGTGTCGGTTTTGCAGACGTGGGCGTACAGGCCCCAGAACCGCCAAGACGGTTCAGCCTTCGCCTTGACGTATATCCTCCGTCTCAGGTCTTGCAGCGTGATGGGCGCCTTCGTCATCTCGCCCCTGCCTTCCATGTTGCCGGAGGTGCTGCCGAGACAGCAGGGCTCCTTCGCTCCACGGGCATTACCCCGCTTCTGTGCTACTACAAGCCCCTCCGCCACCCTCTCGTCTTCGGTCGACTTCCCGGGCTGCCGGTTATACGACCTACCTAGCTCTGCCGATTTCGCGACAGGACGAGGAGGGCTTCTCCAGTTGCTCGACGCGTCCTTGTCATCGTGCCGTCGCTCCCACCCCGCCGGAGCCACGTGCCGCGTCAGCCAGTGTGCGACACGTGATGCTGCCTTCGCCCAATAGTCGGGGGCTCGGCCTCCGGGGCCATGACTTTCGGGGCCACCTCTGCGTTCACATTCGTTACGGCCCGATGACTCGCTGCCACCCCATGGGTGGGTCGTCGATGGGCTTCAGAGCCTCGGTTTCCCTCCTCCCTGCCA
This sequence comes from Vicinamibacterales bacterium, assembly GCA_965197395.1. Lineage (GTDB taxonomy): Bacteria > Acidobacteriota > Vicinamibacteria > Vicinamibacterales > UBA8438 > CAZYFH01. The sequence continues at coordinate 120,634 of CBDANB010000003.1, forward strand.
TCCAGGCTACGGAGCTCCTGGCTCTTGCTCCGGCGGGACTGTCTCCCGCTGAACGCGCCAGCCTTTGCTGGACGCACGACCATCCCCCACTTATTACGCTTTTTGGTCTGGTTCCAGACCAGGACGCCCCGGTACAGCGGCCGATGCAGCACTTCTCGAATCGACGAGGGGGACCAGCCGCAGGGGCGTCCCTGCTGCGCACGAGGCGCCGGCGCGCCCTCTGCGTTCAACTGCTTGGCGATGCTCGTTTGCCCGTACCCTTGGGTGTACCGCTCGAAGATCTGGTGCACGACGGCCGCTTCGGCGTCGTTGATCCTCCGCTCGACATGCGAGCGGTGGAGCGTGCCATCCGGACCAGCGACCTCGACCGGTACGTTGTCGTACCCGAAGACACGGCCTCCGGTCACGTGGCCAGCCGCCGCCTTTCGAGCCATCGCGTCATAGGTGCGCTGCCGCGCCCGCTCCCGCTCGAGTTCGTCGGCGAACGCGGTCAATGACTGCATAATCTTGTCCGTCGGACTGTCGAGTGTGCGCTCCCGGTCCTCCAGGTAGTAGAACACCCGCACGCCCGACGTGATGATCTGCTTGAGCGCGTAGGCCGTTTCGATCTGCTCACGTCCGAGGCGGCTCTCTTCACTCATGATCAGCACGTCGAACCGTGGCCGAGGCCGGAGGGCGTTCATCAGACGCAGGAACCCAGGCCGTCTCGCGAACTCCGCGCCGCTGATCCCGTCGTCGACGAAGACGTGATCCTCGGGCACAACCCACCCGTGCCTTGTGGCATAGACACGGGCCTGGTCGAGCTGCCGCACGACCGACTTCGCTGCGTCGGCAACGCCGGTCTGGTCAGTGGACTTCCTCGCGTAGATCGCGGCGACCATGGCGCTGTCCGGGAGAGAAGCAGGGACCGCCACAGTCTATGCGCTCTGCGTGTCCACGTCGTGGCCTTTTCGGTGAGGGGAATCGACCATAGCGTCTGTATCGTGCTGATAGTCCAGGAGTAAGTATCCCCCGGCAAAGCCGGGGGCTTTAGTTGTGAGCCGCTCAAAGCGGCTGACGTGACCGCTGCGCGGTCACTTGAGCCACCTGACGGTGGCGGCTCTAGTCCAACGGCAACTGATCCAGCCGCCGATCCTCTCGCTCCTGCTGCTGGATATAGTCCCGGATGATCCGTTCATCACGGCCCACCGTCGAGACAAAATACCCGCGCGCCCAGAAGTGCTGCCCCACGAAGTTCCGGGACCGCCCCGCAAACTCCCGAGCGATGTGGATCGCGCTCTTCCCCTTGAGATACCCGATCACCTGCGCCACCGAGTACTTCGGGGGGATCGACACCAACATGTGGACGTGGTCGGGCAGCAGATGCCCCTCCTCCACCTGGCTCTCGCGGTGCCGCGCCAGCTGCCGCAGCACCTCGCCCAGCTGCTGCCGGACGCCTCCATACATCGCTTTCTTCCGGTACTTCGGAATGAACACTACGTGATACTGGCAGTGCCATTTCGTATGATTGAGACTTCGGTACGTCGTCATGAGGACTCCTTCTCGTGATGCTTGTGCGGCTCACGGGAAGGAGTTTCCTCACGCGACTCCCGGATACGTCAAACGCTGCTGGCCGCCCCGGCAAAGCCGGGGGGTCTCCCACGGCAACTAGGGCGTCAGCGAGCGCATTCACGAGGACCTCGAAGACGTCGCCCGGCAGCGGCGTTGTCCCGTCGGCAGTTCGTGGCTTGCGCCGCTCCACGGCCCGACAACGGACGATGGCGGCGTGGCCGTCCATCCGCTTACGGTCTCCCCGCTGGGCGACGTGAACTCGCCACCACGGTTCCCCGGTACCACGGCGACCAGACGCTCGTGACGCTCGCGACGGCCATCTCCACCGTGCGCTCGCCATACGTCTGACCGTCCCGGCCGTGGACGACGTTCCACTTCCCGCGATACAGGCGCGAGGTCCGAAACAGGCGATCGATCCGTCGCGCGTCCCGCCCGGTCCAGAAGGCCAGACGCGTACAGAGCGCGAGATCGCCTTCCGACTGGGAGGGATAGGCGTCAGACCAGTCCCCGCGCCACAGACGCGCGAACTTCGCGCCGTTCGCCGCCTGCATCGCCCGATGCAGGAGCTGCGTGTCGGTCAGCGCCTGTGACGCGTGCGCGAGGTGCGACGCCTGCTGACCGAGAGACCCCCTCGCCGCGTCAGGCGGTCGCGGGCGGTGCCGGGCATGCCACGCCGCGAGTGCGTCAACCCGGTCCTGGACGGTGCGCGGCGTGCCGGGCAGATGCTCACCGGTGATCGCGAGGAACCGCCCGCTGTCGTACACCTCGACGCCGAGATCGCCGCGTCGACGCCACCCGGCGGGCAACCGGCCGCGCAGGAGCACGTGGAGGCCGCACTCGCTGGGCGAGATCTCCGTGTAGGTCTGCAGCTGGTGCTGTCAAGTTGGCGGACTGAGCCCAGTGCTCGCCCCCAGTAACTGCGCTGGGGGCCTTCGTTCAGCAGGCGCACGTCACCGCGTCCCATTCAGTGAACGCCCGCGTCCGCAACAGGCGATGATGCGCGGAACGAAGCAGATGGCGACCGACCCGAAAGAGATTGTCCACGACACCGTGCACGGACAGAAAGCGTTGAGCATGTCGTGCGGATTTGAACCGCCGCATCTGGCGTTCGCGCTGTCGGGTCGGCTCATGCGAGACCTCGGCGCGGTTGTTCGCATATTGAGTTGTGTCATGGGGCACGGAGGGCATGACTGTCCGCTTCGCGGCGGGGTAGCTCGCCAGCTTGTCGGTCACGACCAGGCGGGGCACGGAGCCCTGGCGCTTCAGCAATTTGCGGAAGAACCGGACCGCTGCGCGCCGATTGCGGGGCTCTGTCAACTTAGCGGCCGTCGGCCCGAACTTCCATCCCGAGCGATGGTGCCGCGGTCGGTTCAGCAGGGACACGTCACGGCATCCCAGTCAGCGAACGCTCGCGAGCGGAGCCACCGGTGGTGAACCGCCCGTAGCAAGTGGCGGCCGAGCCTGAAGTGATTCTGCACGACGCCGTGAATGGATGCGAATCGTTGAAGCTGCCGGGCCGACTTGAAGCGCCGCATCTGGCGTTCGCGCTGCCGGGTCGGTTGATGCGAGACCTCAGCCCGGTTGTTCGCATACTGGGCAGTGACGTGACGCACGGAGGGCATCACCGTTCGCTGGGCGGCGGGGTAACTCGGCAGCTTGTCGGTCACGAGCTGTCGTGGCACGCAGCCTTGGCGCTTCAACAACTTGCGGAAGAATCGGACCGCCGCCCGTCGATTGCGCCGCGACTGCACCAGGATGTCGACCACGTCCCCGTCGTCGTCGACGGCCCGCCATAAGTACTGCTGCCGGCCCTGAATCCGCACAAAGAGCTCGTCGAGATACCAGGTGTCTCCCTGGCGGCCGCGCCGGTGCCGCAGCCGTCGAGCGTACTGGGGCCCGAAGGTGAGGCACCACTGCCGGATCGTCTCATATGTAACGGTGATGCCGCGTTCGGCGAGGAGGTCCTCGACGTCGCGAAAACTGAGGCCGAACCGGTGGTACAGCCACACCGCGTGGGCGATGATCTCGGCTGGAAAGCGGTATCCGTGGTAGCGGGATCGCTGCTGCTGGCTCATGCGGTCAGTCTGCCACGCGCCGCTCAACCTGACAGCACCGTTCCACGTGCGAAGTCATACAGCACCACCTCGTCGCGGCCTCCTTCTTGATGGCGGGTCACGGCCAACAGACGGTCGTCAGGCGACAAGTCGATTGGGGCGTGGAAGATGTCGGCGTCGCCGACGGGGGTCGTCGTGCCATCCGGCTCCATCCAAACGATGCGCGAACGCTCACCTCGCGGTCGGTAGATGAGGGTTCCGTTGGGCGCTGTTGCGTAGAGCTGTGTGGCTCCGAGCAACCCGTTCACGTCCTCGAGCACGGGAACGGGGTCGCCCTCGATGGTCAGCGTCGCGCGGTTGAACGGAACCGCCCAGAGGGTGAATTGACGCGCGAACACCAAATGCCCGCCGATGACCTGCGGCGACCATCCCCGGAGCAGGTTCCGCCGCTCACCGGTCTCTCTCGAGTACACGATTACTTCGGCCGTCTCGTCTCCGCCCGACACGGCCACGAAGAGGATGGTCTGACCATCCGGGAGCACGAACGGCGACTGGTGCCGAGTCTCGCCCTCCGCGAGGTCGGTCAGGAGCTGTGTCTCGCCACCGGCATCGGGCATCGTCAGCAGCGGCCCGCTGGTCTGCCCGAGCACGAGGACCCCGTCCGCGAGCCAGGCGGCGCCGGCGACCCTCGCGCCGTCACCGAGGGTGACTGGTATCCCGCCGTCGAGCGACATTTTTTTGAGATCGCCATTCGCGCGAAAGCCAACCCACCGCCCATCCGGGGAGAAGAAGGGATCTCGAGCATCCTCCGTACCTCGAATCGGTTCGGTCTCGAACCGATCGAGTCGGTGCTCAAACAAGAACCGTGTCCCGGCCTCGCCGAGACCGGAGTAGACGATCCGCTGACCGTCGGGGGAGATTGCCGTGTGCATCGCGACAGCCGCCACGCGTGGAGCGGTCACCAAGAACCGCTGCGTCGGTTGGGGATTCGCGCCGGGATCCTCGCCGAGGTCGAGCAGGAGCACACTCGCGACGACTACCCCCACGAGGCCGCCAGCTACCGCCCAGGTCGTTCGGTCGCGTCCCAGGCGAGGAGAACCTGGGACCGGGTCGACCGACGAGAGGTCGTCAACCGCGCCGACGAATAGATCGTCGACGACAACGCGTGCCTCACCGATGTCCCGCAGCCGTCGCTGGGGATTGCGCTCGAGGCACCGCCGGACGAGTCGTGCGAGCGACGGCGGCAAGGTGCGTGAGACCTGGGACCAATCGACGTCCGCTCGGAGGACGGCCGCGAGCGTGTCGGAGACGTCGTCGCCGCCGAACGGTCGCTCGCCGGTCAGCATCTCGAGCAGGACCACACCGAAGGCCCAGATGTCGACCCGTTTGTCCGCGAGCTTGCCCTTGGCCTGTTCCGGCGACATATACGCCGCTGTTCCCAGGATCACGCCCATCTGTGTGGCAGCGGCCGTGAGCGTTGGCGATTGAGACGGGTCGCCTTCTGGAGTCGTGTCCAGCGCCTTCGCCAGCCCGAAGTCCAACACCTTGACGGTCCCGTCCTCCCGCACCTTGATGTTCGCGGGCTTCAGGTCGCGGTGGATCACTCCGGCCTCGTGCGCCGCCTCCAGCGCCTCGGCGATCTGCTTGGCAATCGGCAGCGCCTCATCCAGCGGGATCGGCCCCTTCGCGATCCGATCGGCGAGGGTCGGCCCTTCGACCAACTCCAGGACGAGCGCCTGGGTGTCGTCGCTCTTCTCGATGCCGTGGATCTGCGCGATGTTCGGGTGGTTCAGGCTGGCCAGGACCTGCGCTTCCCGCTGGAACCGGGCGAGCCGATCCGGGTCGGCAGCGAAGGCGTCGGGCAGGATCTTCAACGCGACGTCGCGGCTGAGTTGGGTGTCGGTGGCGCGATAGACCTGACCCATCCCGCCCTCGCCGATGAGGGCGGTCACGTTGTAATGGCCGAGTCGGTCACCGACGGTTAAGGCCATCGATCTGTCTGTCGGGCGCCGGGTCGCCCGGGTGTCAGTCCAACGTCCAGAGGGCGATCGTGGAGACGTCCTTCACGAACAGACGGCTCCCCGAAATCGCTGGCTGTGCCCAGGTGGCGCTGTCGGCCACCTTGTAGCGCCGGAATGGCTCGAACCCCGCGCGGCTGGCTCGCGCCACCATCAACTCCGCGTCATCGTTGAGCAAGAACAGCAGATCCCCAGCCTTGACGATCGCCGTGTTCGTCGCCTCTCGGCCTGCCGTGGACCACAGCGTCTCACCCGTCGCGGCGTCCAAGGCAAAGAACTGGCCACTGTTCGTGTGCGACAAGCTAAAGAACGTGTCATCAATCAGCACCCCGTTGCTCATGAAGAGCCCCACGTCCTGGTTGTCCCACACGGTCTCGGTATCCCATCGATCCCCGCGTTGCACCGGGCGGAACCTCGTGACCCCGAGGTTGTGCCCCGAGACGATGATGCTGTCGTCGTACGCGATGGGCGTAATCGAGTTGTTGGTACTGTTCGACACGAAGGGCCGTTGCCAGAGCAGTTCCCCGGTGTCGGGCGAGACGCCGGCGATGTGCGCCTGTGTCACTGTGACGAGATGCCGCGTCCCGTCGATGTCTGCCAGGATCGGCGACGCGTACGCCGGCCCATCGCCGACCCAGCGCCACGTCACCTCACCGGTGTTCGCGTCGAAAGCCGTCAGCGCACCCTGGTCGTGGCCACCTACATGGAAGATCACGTTCCCGCGGTCCACGAGGGGAGACATGGCCGTGGCGTACAGCGGATCGACACCTGGGTCGGGATGCTGCCAGAGCAGCGTGCCATCACCCGTATCGAACACCGAGACGACGCCGCTGATCCCGAGGGTGTACAGCTTGCCGTCATAGAAGAGTGGCGTCGACTTCGGACCCGGGCCGTGGAGCTGGGTCCCGGGGTTCGCGCGGAACGGCGCCGGATAGCCCGTGCGCCAGACGACGCGGCCCGTCGCCGTATCGATCGCGCTGAGCACCTCGTCGTCGTCCTGCCGCGTGAAGGTATACACCCGACTGCCGATGACGATCGGCGTCCCGTAGCCCGTGCCAACCTCAACCGCCCACCGTCTGTTCAGCTGCTCCGGCCAGGGCACAGGTTCGACGAACGCCGCCGCGGAACCATCGCGCTGCGGTCCGCGCCACTGCGGATAGTCCAACGGAGAATCCTGAGCGGTCACTGGTAGCGGCGCCAGCGAACAGATCGCAACCGCGAGCACCCAACACCGCATGGAACGTTGAAGGCTCATCGCACATGCCTCACTTCGCAGAAGGACCGCGTCGCAACGGTCAAACCAGTTCGGGCCGAGCCACCAGGCCCTCCTGTAGGGATATCCCTCTGGGACACGCCGATTATGCCACCGGTCGGGGCTGATGACGGCCTCGCAGGGGCAACCGGGGTGCAACGAGCGGACTGGAGAGACAGCGACCGGCCCGACCTTAGCCGCCCCAGCGAGCCAGGCGCCGAAACAGACGCCGCGGCCCGCGGAGGAGCGCCGTCGTGAGCCGGGCGGGGATGACCAGAAACACGACGCCGAAGGCCGAGTAGAGGCCGACCAGGAGGGCCAGCGGCGCGAGGGCCCCAGGGTTGGCTCGCCCAGCAAGGTGTAATGATCGGCGAACCAAGCCACTAACCAGACAGTGAGTCACGACTTCTACACCTCGTCGATCCTGCCCTTCGCGGGCATCGTCATCAAGATCTGTCGGGCGTACACCGACACCCAGGAAGACTTCGAAGACTTCTACCAGGAAGTGTGTCTTCAGATCTGGAGGAGTCGAGACATCTTCAGCCACCAGTCCGAGCAGTCGACCTTGTAGCGCCCCAGGGTTCTTGGACAGTGGTTTGACGGTATTCGCATCTACGCTGCCGCGTCCAGCCCGACGAGGTCACGTCGCACCTGAGCGGGACTTCGATAGTGGTATTTCTCCAGCATCCACTGCTCGTTGTACGTTCGCTTGAACGCAAGCAGGGCCAGGCGGAGCTCCTCGATGGTGTCGAAGCTCCGCACCCACAACAGATTCTCCTTCAGCGTGCGGATGAAGCGTTCCGCGACGCCGTTGCCTTCGGGTTCCCGCACGAAACTCGGCGAGCTCTCGATGCCGAAGAACGCGACCTCCTGTTGAAAGTCGTCGGCCAGATAGTTCGACCCGTGGTCGTGCCGGAGCCGGAGCCCGCGGGCCACGCCGTCGCCGATCTCACCGAAGCGTTCGCGGACGCCCTGGCGGATCGGCTCCAGGGCCTCAAATCGGGTCCCGCGCTTGGCCGCATGCAGGCCGATGCACTCGGTTGTGCAGTGATCGACGGCCACGAAGACGCAGGCCGCGCCCTCACTCACGGTCACCGTGGTCGTCATGTCCGTGCCCCACATCACATCGGGGGCCTCGGTGGTGATGGTCCCGTCGTGCGCCTTCGGGCCGTGCGCGTGGCCCACGCGGTGCGGGGCCTGGAGGTCGTGCTCCCGCATCAACCGGCGCACCCGCTCCTGGGACGTGCGGATTCCCTCGACCCGAAGCTTCGCCCAGGCTTTCCGGTACCCTTCGCCATGAAACGGCGACGCCTCGAGCATGCGGCCAATATGGCCGACCAGGACGTCGTCCGGGGCGGCGCCGACCGGCCCGCGCCGGCAAGGGGACGTCGTCGCCTGCCGCCGCGCATACACGCTGGAGCGGGCGCGGTGCCACACGCGGCAGACCCGCTGCACGCCGTACGCCCGACGCGTGGAGATCGAGTGGGCGCCCTTCATCGCCTCGACCTCCGCCGGGCCAAAGGGCCGGCCGCCTCCAACTGGTCCACCTTCGCGTAGAGCAGTTCGTTCTCCATCAGTAACTCACCGATCTTGGCTTGCAGCCGACGATTGGCCTCGTCCCGGGCGTCCGGCGCCCGGCTCTTCAGGCTGGCCTGGCCTGCGGCCAGAAACTGATCCCGCCACTGCGAGGCCCGCGCCGCCGTGATCCCCAGCTCCCGCGACACGGACTCAAGATCCTCGCCGCGCAGCAGACGCAGCACCGTCTCGCGCTTGCGCCGGGCCGAAAACCGTCCCCCACGGCCGTTCCCGGCAGCATCTCCGGTCGCCCTCCGGGCTCCCTCCGCCGCCGCCGCACCTTGATCTGGCTTCCCCATTTCGACACTCCTCCTGCGAGTACTCTCTCGCAATCAAGTGTCCAAGGAAACCCTGGGGCGCAGGAACCTGGGTCTATCGGCTGACCCTGAACGTCTGTCTCACCCTGCTTAAGAAAACCGGTTCCTCACACAAATGTATGCACGGTTTTGGGTAGTGGAAGGTCCGCCATGCAGTGGTAGAGGTTCCGGATGTAGGTCGTGGCGGTCCTGAAGCCGTAGGCCCTGTGAATGATGAGCTTCGCTTTGTTGTTCAACCCTTCGACGGTGCCGTTGTCGATGGGCAGCCGGAAGTAGTTGAGGATGTCGTCCTCGTGGCGGCGGAGCAGCCACGCGAAGTCGCGCATCGGCGGGAGGCGTGAGTGCGTCGCCCACCAGAACCACCGCTTCAGGTAGCGCTTCGCCCACCCCGCGCGGCGGTAGCTCCAGAAGTGCGCGAAGAACTCTTTGAGGAGATAGGCGCGGTTGATCTTCAGATTGAGGTGTTCGAGCTCGCCCAGGCGCCGGTGCTGCGTCTCGGTGAGATTCCAGGGGTTCTTCAACCAGATGAACCGGGTCTTGTGCATCAGCGCTTTGTGTGCCGGGCCTTTCTCGCGAATCTCGTCGCGGCGGACCTGATCGACGGCCGCCATGAGATGACTGACGATGTGGAATTTGTCGAACACCAGCACCGCGTGGGGCGCCCGGACCCGGATCACGTCGATGTAGGGCTGCCACATATCGCAGCAGATGCCGGCGAGCGCCACAGTGCGCTCGGGGCCAAGGAACGCAAAGAACGCCTCGAGGGTCGCCTGGCTGCGTCCCTCGCCGCTCCAGAGCAGCCGCTTCCGGGCCAGGTCGTACACGTTGGTGACGTAGACGTGCCCCTTCTTCCGCGAGATTTCGTCGATGCCGATATGGGTCACGCCGGTGAGGTCGCGGTGCGCCAACCCGTAGGCCACGGCCGCCTCGACCGCTCGCTCCACCGTGCCCCATGCGCACCCGAACAGCGTGGCCACCTGCTGCCACGGCAACACCCGCGTCCAGGTCGCGATCGTCACCAGCAACGCACGCGTGAACCGCTGCCGGCCCACCGCCCAGGGCAGCGCTTCCACATGCACGCCCCGGCACCGCACACACTGGACCCGTCGCGGCGCGTAGACGAGCGTCACGGGAATTCCCCACAGCGGGACATGGCGAAAGCGTCGGACCCACCGGGTGTCCCGATAGCTGCCCCGCTGCTCGCACTGACCACAACGCGGCGCATACCGCCCGTCGGGGGCCAACTCCGCTGCCAATCCGCCGACGTCGCCCGTGACCCGCAGCACCCGAAACCCTTGCAATTCCACCGTTGCCTTCACCAGACTTTCCACGAGCATGAGTCTCCTCTCAGATACCCAGGTAGCGTTGCAACTCCTAAGTACCTGATGAGACTCATGTTCTTCAAACCGCAGCCCTACTCAGCCCGCATACATTCGTGCGACGAACCAGAAAACCAAGAAGCGACCCCAGCATGTCACCACCGACAGCCCGGCGTCTCACGGGTCGGAAGACAACCGCGCATTCGAGGACGAGTCGCTCAACCGGCTCTACGGCGCCATCCGGCACCTGTCGGAAATCGACCGTGCGGTGATCCTGCTCTACCTGGAAGAGAAGTCGTACCGCGAGATCGCCGAGATCATCGGCACCAACGCAAACAACATCGGCGTCCGGATCACCAGGATCAAGGCACGTCTGAGGAGACTGCTCGATGGACAAATCGATTGAGACGATCTGGAAAGAGGGCTTCCTGCGCGGCGACGCACTGGTCGCGCCAAAGGTCAATGACCTGTACGCGCAAAAGTCGCGACACATCGTCGACAAGATCCAGCGGATGAATCGCCCCGGGTTCTCCGGAGAGCTCATTAGTTGACTCCGGCCATTGTGGCTGGCGCTTCTTGTGCCCGATAGTACTGCTGTTCGTACTCGGCCGGTGGCACGTCGCCGATCGACGTCAAGAGCCGCCGGTTGTTGAACCAGTCCACCCATTCGAGCGTCGCAAACTCCACGGCCTCGAGATGCCGCCACGGGCCGCGCCGACGAATCACTTCGGTCTTGTACAGCCCGATCACCGACTCAGCGAGGGCGTTGTCGTACGAGTCACCCACGCTCCCCACGGACGGCTCGATGCCCGACTCGGCCAGCCGGTCCGTGTAGCGAATGGAGAGATACTGACCACCCCGATCGCTGTGGTGCACTAACCCGTCAGGTGCCGGCCGCGCATACAGGGCTTGCTCCAACGCATCAAGGGCGAGGTCGGTGCGCAAGGAGCTGGAGACGCGCCAGCCTACGATGCACCGGGCAAAGACATCGATGACGAACGCCACGTAGACGAAGCCGCGCCAGGTCGCCACGAAGGTGAGGTCCGCCACCCAGAGTGCGTTGGGGCGCGTGGCCACAAACGTGCGGTTGACCAGGTCGGCCGGCCGCGGGGTGGGGTCAGGACAGGTCGTCGTGGTGAACGCCCGGCCCCGAACGGCGCCCCGCAGGCCCAGCTCCCGCATCAGGCGTTCGACGGTGCACCGGGCCACGGCGATCCCCTCACGGTTCAACTGGCGCCAGACTTTGTACGCGCCGTAGACCGCGAAGTTCTCGTCGCGCACGCGACGGATCTGATCCTTCAACCACGCATCGCGCTGCGCGCGCCCCGATCGCAACCGGGGATTGGCCTGCCACGCTTTGTGCGCGTAATACGTCGACGGAGCAATCGGCACCACGGCGCTGATCGGCTCGACCCCGTACGTTTCCCGCTGCGCATCAATGAAGGTCACCATTACCTCGGTCGGCGGTCGAGCTCCGCCTGTGCGAAATACGCTGACGCTTTCCGCAGGATCTCATTCGCCCGCCGGAGCTCGCGGATCTCACGCGCCTGCTCCTTCAGCACGGCCCGCTCGTCCGTCGTCAGCCCCGGACGGCGTCCCTGATCCCGCTCGGCTTGGCGCACCCAATGCCGCAGCGTCTCCGACGTGCAGCCGATCTTCTCGGCCACGGATCGGATCGCGGCCCACTGCGAGTCGTGCTGGTCTTCGTGCTCAAACACGAGCCGCACGGCGCGGTCCCGTACTTCTGGTGAGTACTTCCTCGGTCTTCCCATGGACTCCATCCTCCCAAGATATGGAGCCTCCGGGAAACCCGGGGCGATTCAGAAGCGCCGGGGGTTGTCACAAGTGGAGTTGGCGCGACGCCTCGAGTCGAGCCAGTCGCGGGTTGTCAAATGGAAGCTGGCGATTCGTCTGTCTCAGTAGACCTCCTCGTCCGCTCGCTCTTTACCATTGGTGCCAGACCGAAAGACCTCGCCAGGACGATTTCGCCAATTAGAGGGCAAAGTGGCGGTCTGAAGGCGACTGGTATCGCTCGGCCCGCGCCAGAGTGCGCTTCGCAGTGACCTGAAAAGAATGGAGGCGCCGCCCGGATTTGAACCGGGGATGGAGGTTTTGCAGACCTCTGCCTTACCACTTGGCGACGGCGCCGTCAGGCAGGACGAAGCACGGCTCGCGGCGAGGGGGAATGGAGCGGGAAACGGGATTCGAACCCGCGACTTCGACCTTGGCAAGGTCGCACTCTACCACTGAGTTATTCCCGCCCGTCTCGACACGCGCAAACCTACGGTACCACAGGGTTTGAGACCGCTTCAAGACACGCCCAGGCGCTCTGCTCGACGGCGAGCCGCCGATCGAAGGTAACGAGCGGGACTGAGAGCTCACGGGCCAGCCAGAGGTAGCTGGCGTCGTACGCGGAGAGCCCGGTGTCGACTGCCAGCCGCCAGACCTCCGCGAAGACGAGTGGTTCCCAGCGGAACCGCATGGCCAGCGCGATCCCCAATCCAAACTCGACACGCGGCGTTGACGCAGGGTCCCGTCGCGTCTTGACCGCAGCAACGTTCGTGACCTCGAAACGAAGAAGCCTCGGCGCGTAGAGCACGTTGCCCGTCAATAGCCGTTCAGCATCTTGCGTGCGCGCCTCCTGGAAAGCGATTGCCGCCACCACCGAGGCGTCGACTACGCGCGCGCTCATTACCTCGTGTCCCTCATGTGTCGGATGATTTCAGTCGACTCGTCAGGCCCCGGAGGCAGGCCGAGCTCCCTGATTCGTTGGGCCGCGTCGGCCACCGACAGGGCCGGTCTGGCGGCACTCTCCAGAATCACAAGCAACTCGCCTTGCAGCGATCGGCGATTGCGTTTCGCACGCGCTCGGAGACGCTCCGCGACGTCGTCCGGCACGTTCTTCACTGAGAGACTCACAGCCATTGGACGGTGCTGATATGGAGTCATAGTAGAACCATCAGCCAATCGCGTCAAATGTTCATGACGCCACGAACGCGCCCCGGATGATCTCAACGGACGGCCGACTGCCCTGCTCGAGTCGCACGCCGACGACATCGAATCGACACGGCCGATCGCCCCAGCCGGCTCGCATCAGATAGCTGCGTGCCATCGCGGTGACCTGGCGCTGTTTCAGCGAGGTCAGTGCGTCGAGCGGGCTGCCGCACCGAGCGGTCGACCGCGCCTTGACCTCGACGAAGACGAGGACGGCCCCGTCGCGCGCGACGATGTCGATTTCGCCGTACCGCGTGCGATAGCCGCGCGCAAGAATTGCGTACCCACGCCGACGGAGCTCGCGACAGGCCAGGTCTTCACCCTGTTTCCCGAGACGAGCGCGGTCGGCGGTGGGCACGTGGCGACCACGTGCAAGGGAGGGGCCGGTCTATTTCCGCTTCCAGCGGGTGCCTGTCGGGGTGTCCTCTAGCACGACGCCACGGGCATCGAGATCGTCGCGCAGGCGATCGGCTTCCGCGAAATCGCGACGCCGCCGCGCGGCGTGCCGCTCCTCGATGAAGCGATCGATCTCTTCCACCGCCACCGGAGGCGCCGCCTCCTCGGTCCGTCGCAGGGCGATAACCCCCAGCACGCGATCGAACGCGTCGAACGCCTCCCGCACCACCGGCACGTCGCCGCCTCCCAGCTCGCCCGCATCGATCGCCGCGTTGATGTCGCGCACCAGCTCGAAGACCGCACCGAGGGCGCCGGGGGTGTTGAGATCGTCGCGGATCTTCCCGGCGAATGCTTCCTTCGCGCGCACGACGCGATCGGCGATCGCATCGTGGCGACCGTCGGTGCTCACGGCCTCGAGCCGAGCCAGGCAGTCCATCAGTCGCCGCAGCGCCTCCTCGGCCTGCGCGAGACTCTCCCACGTGAAGCGCAGCTGTTTGCGATAGTGGGTCGACAGCAGGACGTAGCGAAGCGCCGAGGCCCGGTGACCTTCGTCGAGGATGTCGTGCACCGTGAACACGTTGCCGAGCGACTTCGACATCTTGACGTGCTTGTCGAGCAGGAGGTGCTCGACGTGCACCCAGAACCGGGCGAACGGCTGCCCCGTCGCGCCCTCGGCTTGCGCGATCTCGTTCTCATGGTGCGGGAAGACGAGATCGACACCGCCGGCATGGATGTCAATCGGCGGCGCGCCGAGCAATCGGAGCGCCATCGCGGAACACTCGATATGCCAACCGGGGCGACCGGGTCCGACGCCGACATCCCAACTCGGCTCTCCCGCCGATGAAGCTTTCCAGAGCACGAAGTCGCGAGCATCTTCCTTCGCGTACTCGTCCGCATCGACCCGCGCGCCCGGTTGGATTCCGTCATGATCAAGCCGCGCCAGCTTGCCGTAGTGCGGTAGCGTGGCGATCTTGAAGTACACCGATCCCTCGCTCCGATAGGTGTGGCCGCGCTCGTCGAGCGCCGCGATCATCGCCGCCATCGCGCGCAGGTTTTCGCCGTCCGTCGCACGCGGCGACTCCTCGGCCGGCTCCAGCCCCAGAGTGGCCGCGTCCTCGCGAAACGCCTCGATGTACTGGTCGGTATACGCGCGAAGCGACACATCAGCGCGCTTCGCGCCAGCGATGGTCTTGTCGTCGACGTCGGTGAAATTGATGACCTGGTGCATCGTGTAACCGGCCATATGCCGGAGCGCGCGTCGGAGCACGTCCAGACAGACGAACGTCCGGAAGTTGCCGATGTGTCCGCGCGCGTAGACGGTCAACCCGCAGGCGTACATCCGCACCGTGTTGTCGCGCTGAGGACTGAACTCGTCGATGCGCCGGGTCAGCGTGTTGTAGAGACGCATCAGCGGTCCGCGTGGAATGAGGCGGCTGGGCCGGTGGACGGTTGCCTACGACGCGGCCGGCAGCGTCCGTGCGAGCGTGCAGATGTCAGCGCCGTCCTCGCGGTCGAACTCGACACGGGTCATCACCCGCTGAATAAAGTCGAGCGGCGGGTCGTCCTCCCCCGCTTGACTGAGCGCGCGCTCGATATCCGTGCCATCGGCATCCCGGGGCCCATCCGGTCCCTGCCGACATCGGATCCGGATTTCCATCTCCGTCTCGCTGGTCCGGAAACTGACATCGAGGGTGGCATAGGGGCGCCCGGCGGCGCCGGTGAGCACTCGCTCGGTCGTGCGCTCGACGGCGCGCGTCAGGGTCGTCGCGTCGGATGCGGCGTAGCCGACGTACGCGATCAACCGTGAGGCGAGCTGGTCGAGCATCGGACGAAACCGCGCATCGCACGGCACGGTCAGGTCGAAGCGTATCGACGCCAGATCAAGGTGTGGCGATTCAGTCACGACGCCACTCGGTCACGGTCAACACCGGAATAACTATAGTGAAATCCGATCGAAGAGCGCCCGCGCTTGTGCGCAGTCTGCGGCAATCTGACGAGTGAGCGCTGCCGCGTCCGGAAACGGCTGTTCGTCACGCAGCCGTTGAATGAATGCCAGCCGCACGTGCTGGCCATAGAGATCTCCATCGGCCCCGAAGACGTGGGTCTCGACCGTCCGCGCGCCCTCGTCCTCGAAGGTGGGTCGCACGCCGATGTTGGTCACCGACGCGTTGATGATGCCCTTCACCGTCGCCGTGGTGGCGTAGACGCCGTCCGGCGGCAAAAGCTCGTTGTCGCTCTCGAGGTTGGCGGTGGGAAACCCCTGGCCACGACCACGGCCCGCCCCCTTCACGACCGTGCCATCGATGACGTAGTGGTGTCCGAGCAGCGCGCCCGCCTCGTCCACCCGCCCCTCGCCGATCAGCCGCCGCAACCGGGTGCTGCTCACGACGAAATCCTTGTAGCGGACCGGCTCGATCTTCTCGGCACGGAACCCGTACCGGGCGCCGAGTGAGCGCAGCAGCGAGAAGTTCCCGCTGCGGTCACGGCCAAAGAGGAAGTTGGCTCCCACCCAAACGTCGCTGACGTGCAGCCATTCCACGAGTACCGTGCGCACGAAGGTGTCGGGATCCCAGCGTGAGAGCTCGGGCGTGAATCTGACGACGGCGGCCCCGTCCATCCCGGCAGCCGCCAGCGCCTCCAGCTTCTGCGCCTGGGTCATCAGGAGCGGCGGCGCGCGATCGGGGCGCACGACCCGCGGTGGATGCGGCTCGAAGGTCAGGACCGCGGCCGTACCGCCGCGCTCGCTCGCGTTCCGGCGCACGCGCTCGACGATCTTCGCATGGCCGCGATGCAGGCCGTCGAAGTTGCCCAGCGCCAGGGCGGTGTGCGTCCAGCCCGTCGGCGACGGGTCCTCAGGATAGTGAATGACTTCCACGCGCGATCCAGCCATCATAATCCACGGAGACACAGTCATGCGCAGACGCACACGGGTTCAACTCGCGGGTGCCGGTCTGGTCGCGCTCGCGCTCGCACTGCCGGCCACCGCGGCGGATGGTCCGCTGCTCGGGTTCATCGGCGATCGTTCCGCGGCGCACCGCGCGCTTGAGGCGCGGTTCGACAGCGAGCTGCGGACCGACAATCTCCGCGAGTGGATGCGCTACCTCAGCGGGCGCCCGCACCATGTCGGCGCACCCTTCAGCAAGGAGATCGCCGACTTCTTGGCGGCCCAGTTCCGCTCGTGGGGATACGAGACCGAGATCGAGACGTTTCACGTGCTGTTTCCGACGCCATTGACGAGGCGTGTCGAGATGACGGCGCCGACGCGATTCGCGGCCGCGCTGCGCGAGCCGGCGCTCGCGGAGGACGCGACCTCGGGGCAACGCGATGAGCAGCTCCCGAGCTACAACGCGTACTCGATCGACGGCAACGTGGCCGGCGAGCTGGTCTATGTGAACTACGGCGTCCCGGCGGACTACGACGAGCTCGCGCGCCGGGGAATCGACGTCGCGGGCAAGATCGTGCTGGCCCGCTACGGCGGGTCGTGGCGCGGGATCAAACCCAAGGTCGCGGCCGAGCATGGCGCCGTCGGTTGCCTCATCTACTCCGACCCGCGAGACGACGGCTACGCACGTGGCGATGTCTACCCTCAGGGGGCGTACCGCATGGACCAGGGGATCCAGCGCGGCTCGGTCGCCGACATGCCACTGTTTCCCGGTGACCCCCTGACGCCGAACATCGGCGCCACGGAGGATGCCCCGCGGCTGGAGCTCACGGAAGCGCCGACGCTGACCCGCATTCCGGTCCTGCCGATCTCGTACGCCGACGCGCGGCCGCTCCTCGAGGCGATCGGCGGACCGGTCGCCCCCCCGGACTGGCGTGGGGGGCTGCCCCTCACCTACCACCTCGGACCGGGACCCGCGCGGGTCGAGCTCGAGGTCGCGTTCAGCTGGGACATCGAACCGGCCTACAACGTCATCGCGAGACTCGAGGGCGCGGAGTTCCCCGACCAGTGGATCATGCGCGGCAATCATCACGACGCCTGGGTGAACGGCGCGCGCGATCCGATCAGCGGACTCGTGTCACTGATGGAGGAAGCGCGAGCGATCGGCACGCTGGCGGCGTCGGGCTGGCGGCCGAAGCGGACGCTCGTGTTCGCGGCGTGGGACGCCGAGGAGCCGGGGCTCATCGGTTCGACCGAATGGGCCGAGCATCATGCCGACTGCCTGCGCGCCAATGCCGTCGCCTACATCAACACCGACGGCAACAGCCGCGGCTTCCCGAACATGTCCGGGTCCCACACGCTCGAACGCTTCGTCAACGACGTCGCGCGTGACGTGATCGATCCGCAGACCGGCGTCAGCGTGTCGGAGCGGCTGCACGCGCGCCGTCTCACGCGGGGCATCGGGGATGACCTCGACGCCGGAGCCGACCACCGCATCGGCGCGCTCGGGTCGGGGTCGGACTACACGCCGTTCCTGCAGCATCTGGGGATCGCGTCGTTGAACCTGTCCTTCAGCGGCGAAAGCGGAGGCGGATCCTACCATTCGATCTTCGACTCCTTCGACCACTACGTGCGGTTCGGGGATCCGTCGTTCGCATACGGCATCGCCCTCGCGCAGACCGCCGGACGCGCCATTCTGCGGCTCGCCGAGGCCGACGTGCTTCCCTTTCAGTTCGTGCCGTTCGGAGACACGGTCGGAAGGTATGTCGACGAAGTGGTCGCGTTGACGGACACCATGCGTGACGACACGGCACGGGTCACCCGGCTGATCCGCGATGGGCGGTATCGCCAGGCCGCCGACCCGACGACGGCGTTCGCGCCGCCGCCGGAGGGTCAGCCGGTGCCCCATCTGAACTTCGCCCCGCTCCGCAACGCGGTGCGAACGCTCACCGAGACCGCAACCGCCTACGACGCGGCGCTCCGACGGTCAGTGGCAGATGGCACGCTCTCGGACGAGACCCGCCGGGAGCTCGATCGGATCCTGATGTTGACCGAACGGGCCCTCACGCGCGAGTCCGGGCTACCCCGCCGGGCATGGTTTCGTCACCAGATCTATGCCCCAGGCTTCTATACCGGCTACGGCGTCAAGACGCTGCCCGGCGTGCGCGAGGCAATCGAAGAGCGCGCGTGGGATGAAGCGACCGCGCAGATCGCACTGGCTGCCGGCTCGCTCGACCAACTGGCGCGGGAGCTCACGCGCGCCACGGCGCTTCTGACCGAGCCGTAGCAACGGCCAAAGGCGCGGCCTCACAGCCCGGCGGTGGCTGCTGTCGCGCGCGCCACCACGTTGCTCACGTCGCGTTCCGCGACGTCGAGCTGCAAGCCGTCATGCGCGAGCGCGATCCCATCGGGGAGCTCCGCGCAGGTCGCGGCATGTGGCAGGTCGTGGGTCATGTGGGTGAAATAGGTGCGCGCCGCCCCGATACGACCGGCGGTGGCCACCGCCTCCTCGACGGTGAAGTGCGTCGAATGGCGCTTGTGTCGGAGTGCGTCGAGGACGAGCACGTCGAGCCCGTCGAGCAGCGGCCAGGACGACTCCGGAATCGCGTTGCAATCGGTCAGATAGGCGAACGCACCGAACCGGAAGCCGAGCACCGGGAGCGTCCCGTGCATGAGAGGAATCGGCAGGACGGTGCATCGGCCAATCGAGAAGGGGCCGAGCAGCGCCGACAGCGCCAGCTGCGGCAGCCCACCGCCGCGCGGCGTCGCCGGGTCGAAGACATACGAGAACATCTGGCGAACCTTCGTCAGCGTCGCTCGAGCGGCAAGGCACGGGATGACCGCCCGCTGGCGGAAGTTGTAGATTCGCACGTCGTCGAGACCGAGCACGTGGTCCGCGTGGCAGTGGGTGAGCAGGATGGTATCGACTCGGCTGAGACCAAACGCCAGCGCCTGGGCGCGCAGGTCGGGCGACGCGTCGATCAGAACGGACGTGCCGTCCTCGAGCGCAACGACGATGGACGGTCGCCACCGCTTGTCGCGCGGGTCGGTCGACCGGCACGTGGCACACTCACACGCGATGACGGGCACCCCAGCCGAGGTGCCCGTCCCGAGAAAGGTAATCCGCACTCGCTACGGGATAATGATGTTCGGATCCTGATCGGCCCCGGCCGGACGGTGTCCATCGCCGCCCTTGGCTTCGACAAAGCGGAGTCGGAGCTCGTACAGGACCTGCCGCAGAAACTTCACTTCGTCGTCGGTCAAGTTGCCCTTGGTCTTGTCTTCCAGCAGCGCCAGCATCTCTATGGCGTGGCCCGCCGCCTCGAGGTTGGCCATGGTGGTCTGCCCGGTGTTCGGGTCGGCCACGTCGCCGAAATGCACGGCCGCGGTCGTGGCCAGCGAGATCACAAACCCATTGAAGGACACGTCGCTCATACGCGGACTGCTAGTCCCCTGTGTCTGAAAAAGCTTCAAATAGTGTGTCGGCTGTGATGTATTGGGCGGCATGGCAAGAACAGGTCGGCCCAAAGCGAGATTGGAAGTCACCGCCGCAGAGCGCGTAGAACTTGAGCGGCTCGCCAGGCGCGCCCGAACGAATCGGCACGTGGCCTTGCGGGCAAGGATCGTCCTGAGGAGCACGCGTGGCGAATCGAACGTGGCGGTCGCGGCGAAACTGCGCTGCTCGAACGTGACGGTCGGCAAGTGGCGACAGCGGTTTAGGGTAGGTCGCGTGGACGCGCTGTACGACGAGCCCAAGCCCGGAGCCCCACGGACCCTGTCCGATGCGGATGTCGAGTCGATCCTCGTCACGACGTTGGAAAGTAAGCCGAAGGGGCGGACCCACTGGAGCACCCGCAAGATGGCGGAGCACGCTGGCGTCAGCGCCTCTACCGTGGGCCGCATCTGGCGCACTTTCGGGTTGCAGCCGCATGTCGTGGAATCCTTCAAGATCTCCGACGACCCGCTGTTCATCGAGAAGGTGCGGGACATTGTCGGCCTCTACCTGAACCCACCCGACCACGCCGTCGTCTTGTCATTCGACGAAAAGCCTCAGATTCAAGCCCTCGAGCGGGCGCAGCCGATTCTGCCGATGGACCTGGGTCGCCCCGAACGCCAGACGCACAACTACATCCGCCATGGCACGGTGGACCTCTTCGCGGCGCTCAACGTCGCGACCGGCCAGGTCGTGGCGCAAACCAAGAAGCCGCATCGGTCGAGGGATTTCGTGAGCTTCCTGCGCGAGATCGACGAGCGGGTGCACTCCGCCCTCACCGTCCACGTGATCCTCGACAATCTCTCGGCGCATAAGTCCCCGTTGGTCAAACGATGGGTGGCCCGCCACCCGCGCTTCCAGTTCCACTTTACGCCGACCTACTCCGCCTGGCTCAACCTCGTCGAGCGGTTCTTTGGCCTTCTCACCGAACACGCCCTCAAGCGCGGATCACATTCCAGCCCGCACGCGCTGCGCCACGCCATCTACGCCTACGTGGACGCCCACAACGACGAGGGCAAACCCTTCAAGTGGACAAAGACAGCCGACGAAATTCTCGCGAAGGTGAAGCGGTTCGGACAGCGCACCGTTCAAGTCCACGGTGGCCCCAGATGACCAACGACTTTTTGAAGAAATCAAAGATCAAGGGGACTAGCATACGCCACGATGTCTGACACAGGCGACCGCGATCGATCCACCGCCGGCGTCGCCTTTGACCGGCTGGTCGAGATCATGCGCACGCTACGGTCCCCGGAGGGGTGTGCGTGGGATCGACAGCAGACGCTGGAGTCGCTCCGTCCCTTCGTGCTCGAAGAGGCATACGAGGTCGTCGACGCCATCGACCGCGACGATACGGCCGGGCTCAAAGACGAGATTGGCGACCTGGTGCTCGAAGCCGTGTTTCTCGCGCAGGTGACGAGCGAGCAGGGCACGTTCGCGATTCAGGACGCGGTCGACGCGGTGTGCGACAAGCTGGTGCGGCGGCATCCACACGTCTTCGGTGATGGCGCCGTGGCCACCTCGATGACACCCGCGGACGTCAAGCGGCAGTGGGAGGAGATCAAAGCGGGGGAACAGGCCTCGGCCGGTCGCGAGCCGCGGAGCCTCGGCGGTGTCCCTCCAAGCCTCCCCAGCCTGCTGCGCGCCTACCGACTAGGCCGACGGGCGGCCACGGTCGGATTCGACTGGACCAGCGCCGACGCGGTCGAGGCCAAAGTCGACGAGGAACTGGCCGAGCTGCGTGAGGCCCGACAGCGCGGCACGGCGGCCGCAATGGAGGAAGAGCTTGGGGATCTGTTGTTCGCCGTCGTCAACCTCGCTCGCCACCTCGACATCGAACCCGAGTCGGCCCTCCGTGCGGCCAACAGCAAGTTCACCGACCGCTTCAGCGAGCTCGAGCGCAGTTTTCGCGAGCGTGGCATCGCGCTCGGCGACGTCTCGTCCGAGGAGATGAACGCCGAGTGGGACCGGATCAAAGACGGGCAGTAGGGCTTCTAGGGCTCAGGGCCGAGCTCGAGACGGCCTCGTCGCTCGGTCGCGACCGCGAGTTGCCGACCATCGGTGCAGAGCGCCACGGCACCGACCCCACCTGTGCTGAGCATCGTCGCCCCCGCGTCCGCGTGCCGACGGACCACCTCGGGGTGCGGGTGCCCGAACCGATTGTCACGACCCGCGCTCACGATGGCCAGATCCGGGCGCAGCGCGGCAAGAAAGGGAGCGCTGCTCGACGAGCGGCTGCCATGATGCGGAACCTTGAGCACTCGGAGGTCCGCGGGGGGCCAATCGACGAGCCCGGCTTCGACCTCGGTACCGATGTCGCCAGGCAGCACGATCGACACGTTGCCGTATCGCAGCTCGAGCACGACCGAATCGTCGTTTCGCACCCGTGGCCGTTCCCAATCGGGGGGCGCCGGGTGCACGACGCGGATCGCGACCCCGCCGTCGACGATGAGATCGCCAGCATAGCGCGCCCGCCAGCCGAGGTGCGCCGAACGCGCCAGCAAGCGAAGCATGTCCAGCGGTTCGTGCGACGGCACAGGCACGCCGTGCCACACCTCGCGGGGCGCAAAGTCGCGCAGGACGGCCGGCGCTCCGCCGATGTGGTCGGGATCCCCATGGGTGAGGACGAGGTAGTCGAGTCGTCGCACGCCGGCCGCCCAGAGCGCTGGCGCAACGACCCGCGTGCCGACGTCGTACCCGCCGCGGATGGTGCCACCGGCGTCGACCAGCATCGAGCGGCCGTTAGGCAACTGCACCAACGTGGCGTCGGCCTGGCCTACATCCAGAAACAGTACGCGCAGCCACGCATCCGCGGCCGTCCTCCTCGGCGCGGCGCCGGCACACCACGAGGCCGCCCGCCCGACCATGGGAGGGGCAACGGGTGCGACGAGCACGACGAGCCCAGCCGTCGCGACGCAGCCGAGTGCGAGCCGACGCGCCCACAGACGCCGGCCACCCAGCCAGAGCAGCCAGCCTCCGTAGTACGCGACCGTCACGACGGGCGACGGTCGGGGCACCCGCCACACCAGCCACGGGGCCACATCGACGAGCCTCGTCGATTCCACGATTCCCGCTGCCGCCGCATGCGCAACGTAGCCGAGCGCCACCGCCGCGTCCGGCCACACGAGCCCAAGCCCGACCGACGCCATCCCAGCGAGCTGCGCGACGCTCATCAACGGAATCGCAACGAAATTGAGGGCGAGCCCGGCGAAGCTCACGCGCGAAAACCATGCGGTCGCGATCGGCAGCAACGCCAGCTCGGCGGAGATCGTCGCTGCCAGGAGTCCGAACGAGGCAGCCAGGAGCCACCGCCCGCGGCGACCGGCCGCCTCGAGGATGGGTGACACCACCGCGAGCAATCGCGGGACACCGACGAGGATGCCGAGCGTCGCTGCGAAGGTGAGCTGGAACCCGGGATCGGTCAGCAGTCGTGGTGACGCGGCCACCAGGCAGCCCGCCGTGAGTGCCAGGGTATTGAGTGGACCGATCCGGTGGTCGGCCACTCGGGCGGCGAGAAAGACCGCCGCCGCAAAAATGGCTCGGGCCACGGACGCCTCCGGGCCGACGATCTGCCCGTACCCGAGGAGACAGCCGATGGTGAGCAGCGCGGCGAGGCGGCCGCCGACGCCGACCACCCGGAAGCCAAGCAACAGCACGGCGGAGAGAATCGCGATGTTCCCCCCGGAGATCGCGATGACGTGATAGGTGCCCCCCTCTTGGAGCCGGCGCTCGGTTTCCGGGTCGAGCCCGGCGCGGTCGCCGATCAAGACGGCGGTCACGATGCCCGCCGACCGCGTGTCGTGCACCCCGATTGATCGGCCAACCTCTCGCCGCACCAGCGCGCGCGCCGCGGCGGCCCAATCGCGGCGGCGGGAGGTGGACTCGAGCGTCTCGACCAGCAGCGCGCTCTTCACCGAACCCAGCAAGCTGATGCCGCGGCGTCTGAGGGCGTCTTCCTGGTCCGGCACACCAGGATTCGCGTAGCGGGCCGGCCGTCGAAGCGTCACCGGCATTCGTATGCGTCGACCGCTGCGCCAGTCGGCGCGACGCGATGAGGCGAACCTCCCCCCGACGCCAACGCGAATGCCGCCGGTGGACGCGACGCGGTGCGAGCCTTCGCCCACGTGGTCGACGTCAATGGTCAGACTGGCTCCGTAGCCAGTCTGGGTGGCGTCGCGGGCGAGACGCCCTTCGACAACCACGGGTCGGGCCACGGCATCACCGGCGTCGGCCCGACTGGCCTCATACCAGCCCAGGAGCGGCGTGCGCAGGTCGGCCTGCGCCGCGGATCCCAATGCCACGCCGCATGCGGTAAACGTGGCGAGCGCGATCGCGGCGAAGCACCGTGTGGCCCCGCGCGCGAAACAGATGGCGGCCGCGCCGCATCCCACGATGGCGCAGAGGACGGTGAGCGAGAACGGGGCGGGATGCGCCCAGCCGAGCGCCACGCCCGCCAGCAAGGCAGCGGCCGGCGGAAGCGCGGGGGACGCCATGTGCGACCTCGAGTGCAAGCCGCTCGCCCGCCGGCGTTCGCATCGACGTCGAAGCTGAGCGACAGCGGACCAGCGGTGTGCGCAGCGGCGGCCGCGGCGGCGGCGGACACGCGCTTCGGGGTACGCGGATTCTGCGACGGGCCGACTGAGAACCGCTGGAAGCTACTCCACTAAACCGCGGCGGGGTTCGGGGGCGCAGCCCCCGTCTATGAGCAGGACGGCGCGCGCGGCGGGAGCGGCGCCGGCCAAGGCGCGCACGGCGCGGCGCGCGGACGCGGAGTGGGGTACCAGCATGGTGGGGGTCCCCGCGGAGCGCCCGCGGCGGGGTTCGGGGGCGCAGCCCCCGTCTAAATGACGATGCCGGCGTGGTAGTCCTGCAGCGGCCTGACGACGCTTTCGTCCGCACGCAACGCACGGATGGCGCTGACCGTGGCCGCGGCACCGGTCAAGGTCGTCACGCACGGCACGCCGTAGAGCATGGCGATGCGACGCATCGTCATATCATCGAAGAACGACTCACGGCCGAGCGGGGTATTGATGACGAGCTGCACCTCGCGGTTGAACAGGCGGTCGCCGACGTGCGGGCGTCCCTCGTTGATCTTATAGACGACCTGGACCTCGAGTCCGTGCGCACGCAGATAGGCCGCGGTACCTTTTGACGCGATCAGATCGAATCCGAGCCCCGCGAGGTCGCGCGCGACCGGCACCACGTTCTGCTTGTCGTCGTCGTTGACGCTGAGAAAGGCCGTACCGGAATCCGGCAAACGCTGTCCAGCGGCCAGCTGGGCCTTGGCGAACGCCGTGCCGAAGTTGTCGGCGCCACCCATCACCTCGCCCGTCGACTTCATCTCGGGACCGAGGATCGTGTCGACACCCGGAAAGCGGACGAACGGAAACACAGGCGCCTTGACGAACACGCCCGAGACCTCCAGGTCATCGACGATGCCTTGGTCCGCCAGAGACATCCCGATCATGACTCTCGCCGCCACCTTCGCAAGCGGCACGCCGGTGGCCTTGGATAGATAGGGCACGGTGCGCGACGCTCGCGGATTCACCTCGAGCAGGTAGACCGTGTCCTCCTTGATCGCGAACTGGATATTGAGCAGACCGATGACGTTGAGCGCCCGCGCCAGACGGCGCGTGTAATCCCGGATGACGCTCAGGTGCCGTTCTGGCACGAGATACGGCGGCACCACGCAGGAGCTGTCCCCCGAGTGGATCCCGGCCTCCTCGATGTGCTCCATGATGCCGCCGATGATCACGGCGCCGCTCGCGTCTGCCACCGCGTCGACATCGAGCTCGAACGCGTTCTCCAGGAACTTGTCGACCAGAATCGGATGCTCCGGCGACGCATCGACCGCTTCGGTCATATAGCGATCGAGCGCGCCCGGGTCGTAGACGATGGCCATCGCCCTCCCACCCAGAACGTAGGAGGGCCGGACCACCACGGGATATCCAATCGAACCCGCAACGTCGCGTGCCTGGTCACGTGAGGCCGCGATCCCGCTGGGCGCCTGCGGTATGCCCAGATCCCAGAGGAGCTGCGCGAACCGCTGGCGGTCCTCCGCCAGGTCGATCGAGTCGGGCGAGGTGCCGATAATGCCGACGCCCGCCGCTTGGAGACCCAGCGCCAGTTTTAACGGGGTCTGACCCCCGAACTGGACGATGCACGACACCTCGCCGCCGGCGGACTGCTCCCGCGTGATGACCGCCAGCACATCCTCCAGCGTCAACGGTTCGAAGTAGAGGCGATCGACGGTGTCGTAGTCGGTCGAGACGGTCTCCGGGTTGCAATTGATCATCACCGTCTCGTAGTCCTGCTCGCGCAGCGCGAAGGCGGCGTGGCAGCAGCAGTAGTCGAACTCAATCCCCTGCCCAATGCGGTTGGGACCGCTCCCGAGAATGACCGTTTTTCGGCGGTCCGTCGGCTCAGCTTCGCATTCGCGCTCGTACGTGCCGTAAAGATAGGGCGTGAACGACTCGAACTCGGCCGCGCACGTGTCGATGCGCTTGTAGACGGGGGTTAGTGACGCCTCCGCCCGGCGGTCGGCGATGACGCTCGCCTCGACGCCAAGGATGCTGCCCAGCTCCTCGTCGCCGAAGCCGGCACGCTTCAACTCGGTGAGCACGTCGTCGGACATCGATCGATACCCGACAAGTCCGGCCGCACGGCGGAGCTCCGTAATTTCCGAGAACTGCGTCAGGAACCAGCGATCGATGTGGGTGGCGTCCGCGATCCGGTCGACGCCCCAGCCGTGCTCCAGGGCCCGGAACACGGCCCAGATACGGCGATCGTGGGGCGACACGAGGTCGCGCTGCAGCTGCCCCTCGTCGACCGCCGCGTCCGGCGGGCCGGCGAACAGCCGACCGCTCCGGCCGATCTCCAGCGACCGCACGCCTTTGAGAAACGCTTCCTTGAACGTCCGCCCGATCGCCATGACCTCGCCGACCGACTTCATCTGGGTCGTCAGCGTGCGGTCGGCCTTGGGAAACTTCTCGAACGTCCACCGCGGAATCTTGACGACGACGTAGTCGATGCTCGGTTCGAACGACGCCGGCGTGAGCCGCGTGATGTCGTTCGGGATCTCCTCGAGCCGGTACCCGAGCGCGAGCTTCGCGGCGATCTTGGCGATCGGAAACCCGGTCGCCTTCGAGGCGAGCGCGGATGAACGCGAGACACGCGGATTCATCTCGATGGCGACCATCCGTCCGTCGTCGGGGTTGATCGCGAACTGGATGTTGGAGCCGCCGGTTTCGACCCCGACGCGCGTGATGATGCGACGCGCCGCGTCGCGCATCCGCTGATACTCCTTGTCGGTCAGCGTGAGAGCCGGGGCGACCGTGATGCTGTCGCCCGTATGGACGCCCATCGCGTCGACGTTCTCGATCGAGCAGATGACGACGAAGTTATCGGCGACGTCGCGCATCACCTCGAGCTCGAACTCCTTCCAGCCGATGACCGACTCCTCGATGAGCACTTCGTGCACCGGGCTGAGCTCGATCCCGCGGCCCGCTAGCTCACGGAATTCTTCGACGTTGTAGGCGATCCCGCCGCCGACGCCACCCAGGGTGAACGATGGCCGGATGATGACCGGGAACCCGAAGCGGTCGACCAACTGCAACGCCTCTTCATATGACCGCGCGTAGGCGCTGGCCGGAACCTCGATACCGATCGACTCCATCGCGTCGCGAAACTGGAGGCGGTCCTCGGCCACCTTGATGGCCTCGATCGGCGCGCCGATCAACCTGACCCCGCACTGCTCGAGGACGTCGTGCTCGTCCAGCTCGATGGTCAGGTTGAGCGCCGTCTGTCCACCGACCGTCGGGAGGAGCGCGTCGGGACGCTCGCGCTCGATGACCGAGCGCGCGTACTCCCAGGTCAGCGGCTCGACATACGTGCGGTCGGCAACCTCCGGGTCGGTCATGATGGTCGCCGGGTTGCTGTTCATCAGGACGACTTCGAGTCCCTCGCTCCGCAGCGCCTTGCAGGCCTGGGTGCCGGAGTAGTCGAACTCGCACGCTTGCCCGATGACGATCGGACCGGACCCGATGACGAGCACGCGTTTGAGGTCGGTGTTGCGGGGCATGAACGGTCGCGCCGCGGCGCTCACCCCGATGCGCGTCGCTCCATCTCGTCGACGAAGGACGCGAACAGGTAGTCGGCGTCATGCGGGCCGGGCGACGCCTCGGGATGATACTGCACAGAGGAGACAGGGAGTCGGGTATGGCGCAGGCCTTCGACCGTGCCGTCGTACAGGTTGGTGTGGGTCACCTCCACCTCGTCCGGCACCGACTCGGGGTCGACGGCGAACCCATGGTTTTGCGAGGTGATCTCGACCTGGGACGTTGCCAGGTTCTTCACGGGATGATTGCCGCCGCGGTGCCCGAACTTGAGCTTGTAGGTGTGGGCCCCCAGCGCGAGCCCGAGCACCTGATGACCCAGACAGATGCCGAAGACCGGGACGTCGGCGGCAATCAGCGTGCTCGCGTTCGCCACCGCGTAGTCGAGCGGCGCCGGGTCCCCCGGACCGTTGCTGAGGAAGACCCCATCCGGCTCGATCGCAAGCAGGTCGCGGGCCGGAGCGGTCGCTGGAAACACTCGCACGTCGCATCCGTAGCTCGCGAGACGGCGAAGGATGTTGCGCTTTATCCCGAAGTCGTAGGCCGCAACACGTAGGCGCCGGCTCGGTCGTCGGGTGGGCGGAAGGGTGAAGCCGGCTGGCGCGTCGGTGTCGAGCCAATCGAACGGTGCTTCGCACGTCACGCCCCGCACGAGATCGCTGCCCTCCATCGCCGGTGCCTGCCTGGCCTGGACCACCAGCTCGTCCGGATCGGCGCTCCCGGTGCCGATTACCCCGCGCATCACACCCGAGGAGCGGAGCACGCGGGTCAAGGCGCGCGTGTCGATGCCCGAAATCGCGACGATGTCATGGGCCGCGAGATAGTCGCCCAGCGTCCCCGTCGCGCGCCAGTTGCTGGCAATTGGCGAGGCCTCGCGGACGACGAACCCGGCCACATGCGGCCGGCTGGACTCGACATCGTCGGGCGCCACTCCGTAGTTGCCGATCTGCGGACACGTCATCGTGACGATCTGTCCGGCATACGACGGGTCGGTGAGGACCTCCTGATAGCCGGTCATGCTCGTGTTGAACACCACCTCGCCAGCGGCCTGCCCCGTCGCTCCGACAGACATGCCGCGAAACCAGGTGCCGTTCTCGAGCGCCAGGACAGCGTTCATCGGCGGCCGGCCGGATCGAGCGACGCCGCCACGCGGACGCGGTCAGCGGAAGGCACGTCTACGGTGGTGACCCAGGGTTGGTATCCGTCACGCTCGATGCGCAGACGGTGCGTGCCCGGAGCGAGGTCGGGGACGAGGACCGGGGTGAGGCCGACCGCGGCATCGTTGACGAGCACGCGGGCACCCGCCGGACGTGAGTCGACGAACACCGATCCACGGCCCCGGGGCGCCGGCGTCAACCCGGCCTCAGGCGACAGCTGCGCGCTGATCGCCGCGACCGTCGTGATTGCGGAGAGGGACACTTCGTGTGTTTCCGGCTCGTACCCCGAGGTGCGAATCTCCACCCGGTGCGTGCCGTAGGCCACATCGCGTAGTGATAGCGGCGTCTGGCCCCGATCGACGCCGTCGACCAGGACCGAGGCGCCGGGAGGCGTGGTCCGGACGAGGAGCCATCCCGCGGCGGGCGTCTCGGCAGCCCGAGCGGGCGCCGCGGCGGGCGACGGAGTTGCGACAGCAGCGGGTACGGGCTCCGCCTGCGCGGGCGTCTCTCGCCGGGCTCGCTCGGACCGAGTTTCCGTTTCGGCGGGCCGGACTGGCGGCGCCGGCGGAACCGGCGAAGGACGCGAGTCGAGGGCGGTCGCATCGGCCGCGACGCCGTCGACCGTCCCCTCACTCCAGTCGCGTTCCCCAACCGCCGGCTCTCCGCCACCCTGCGGCTCGTCGACCTGCGGTGCCGCCCCGCTACCGCCGTACGGCAGCTCGATGCCGAACCCAAGAGCAGCGACATACGCGACGAGCACACCGATAACGGCCGCGAGGGCGAACGGCATCATGGCGCGCACCGACGTACGGGAGGGCGGAGGCTCGTCGATATTGAGCGGGTCCAGGGGATCGAGCGGGTCGAACCGGTCGGCCGAGTCGATGGGGTCAAGCAGGTTCGGCGACGCGTCATCCGGGCGCACGTGAGAATCGAGCGTGTCATCGTCCTGCGACAACATCATGGCGGCGTCACCGAGACTGGTCTGCCCATTAACGGCCATCGCCGGCGGAGGCACAACGGACCGACCGGTAATGTCCGGCTCGGCCAGCTCGGCGGCGACTTGCGATGCGTCGGTGTCGGGGGTGACGCCATCGTCGGCCGGGCCGTCGCTCAGTGGCAACCGTGGCTCGCGCAAGTCGTCGCCCGAAACCACCTCCCGATCGGTCGGCGACACCGACCGCGCCGTGTCCGTAGTACCGGTGTCCTCGGCGGCATCAAGAACCCCGCCGTCGATCACACCCGGGTCACCATCGACCATCGCGGCCACGTCGCCGGAGGACTCCACGGTGCCGCCTTCCTCGACGCCAGGTGAGCTCGCATCGAAAGCCGCCAGGGGCGTGGTCGACGGCTCCATCTCGTCGTCGAACGGCTGGGCGCGCAGCGGCTCGAGCTGGTCCAGCGTACGATCGAGCGCGGCGAGATCCGTCGTGAGCTCGTCCGCAGGCGCGCCATCCAGATCGGGAGCAGCATCCGCCGCGCGTCCCACGTCGGCGGAGATCGCGCGGCCGTCAGCGGCGGCCGGCGGCGGCCCGATGTGCTCAAGGAGATCGGCGATCCGCGCCGAGTCCGCCGCCGCGTGAGCATCGCTCGCACGGAGCGCGGGGGGCGCGTCCGTGGGCACGCCCACCGCCTCGCCCAGCGCGATGACGAACTCCGCAGCGGTCGAGGGACGGCTCGCCGGATCGTCGGCGAGCGCGCCCGCGAACGCCTCGCTCAACGCGGCGCGGTCCCCGTGGTCCCCGACGTCCACGACATCGAGCCCCTCGATGACCTGCTCGCCGCTCCCCGCGGCGCGTTTACCCGTGAGCAGCTCATAGGCAACGGCCGCCACAGCGAAACGATCGGCCTCCGGGCCCCAGCCCCGACCCGCTACGAGCTCCGGCGCGCTGTAGGGCCGTCGGACGGGGGCGCGGAGCCCGACCTCCTCCAGCGCCCGCGCGACACCAAACCCGGTGGCGCGCGCCTCGTCCGGCGTCACGAACACATCTCGCAGGTGGAGACCACCATGCAGGACGTCACGGTCGTGAGCGGCGTCAACCGCGCTCGACAACTGAGCGATAAAAGGCAGCGCGCGCTCGGGGATGGCCGGCGCGTAGTGCCGCATCGCCACGTCGAGCGACTCGGCGGCCACGTACTCCTGCGCGAGATACGGAATCCCGGCTTCGAGACCCGCCGCCAACGGCGTCACGATCGCGCGATGGGACAGCCCCGCGTCGACGAAGCGCCGCAAGGCCTCGGCCAGTCTCTCTGCGGACTCGGGTGTGAGATCGAGGTGGAACGCTTTGACCGCGACGAGCCGATCGCCCTCAGGGTCGTACGTCCGAAACACAGGCCCGAGAACGCCCACACCGATCTGGTGCATGACCCGGAAGGGACCGAATGCACCGGGGGCGGTAAACGAGCTGCCGTCCTCACGTGTCAGTGGTGGAAACCTCCGGCTGGGAACCGGATAGTACCACGGAAACGCTGTTGTTTCAATACGTTCGCGAGGCACTGCGAGCGAGTGCAGCGATTGCTTGACACCACCCAACCCGTTTGGAAGAGTACGGTGAGAGTGCCCGCCGACGTCTCGGACTCGCTCGCTTCCGCCTCGGGCATCCCTATCGACCTTCGCCGCCTGCCGTGGGCCGGGCCTCTGGTTCGCGACTACTGTCACGCGTTCGAGCGGCTCGAGGCCTTCTACGCCGGCTCGCCAAGCGGCGAGTCAAGCTGGGCCGACGCGATCGCGCGGCGTCGGAGCCAGCCGCCCGTGCCCGGCATCAGCGACATTCTGGTGGCCCAGCTTGCCGCGCGCGGCGCGCCCGCCGAGGCTCGGGCCGCCGCCGCACGCTTGGCCGAGCCCGGCGCCCTCGCGGTCGTCACCGGGCAACAAGCCGGCCTCTTCGGCGGACCACTCTTCACGCTGCTCAAGGCGCTGACCGGCGTCCGCCTTGCACGGAAGCTGGCGCGCGAGCACGACGCCACCGTCATTCCCATTTTCTGGGTCGACGCGGAAGACCACGACCTCGACGAAATCCGCAGCTGTCCCGTGCTGGACTCCGACCTCACCCTCCAGCGCGTCACGCTCGACCTCGGCACGCCGCCGGGGACGGCGGCCGCTTCTGTTCGGCTCACCGCCTCAATCCGCGAGGCCACGGCACGGCTGCGCACCCTCCTGCCGCCGACCGAGTTCACCGCCGACCTCATCGCCGGTCTTGACGCCGCGTATGCCGAGGGCACACGTCTGGTCGAGGCGTTCGCCAGATGGATCGACACGCTGGCGGGCACCTCGGGCCTTGTCGTCTTCGACGCGTCGGATGCCGCCGCCAAGCCCCTCGTCCGGTCGGTGTTCGCGCACGAGCTCCAGGCGACCGGCGAAACGGCGAGACTGGCTGCGGCAGCGGGGGCGGAGCTGGTGACCCGAGGCTATCATGCGCAGGTCGAGCCGCCGTCGGACGCTGTTGCGTTGTTTCAACTCGATGGCGCACGGGAACCGATCCGCATCCGCAGCGGCGGATTCACGGTCGGCGACCGGCCGGTCGAAACCGAAGCGCTGATGCGCGATGTGGAAACCCACCCGGCGCGTTTCAGCCCCAACGTGCTCCTGCGGCCGATCGTGCAGGACGCGCTGTTTCCGACGGTGGCCTACGTTGCCGGCCCGAACGAGCTCGCCTACCTGGGACAGCTCCGCGAGGTCTACGCGAGCTTCGGCGTGCCGATGCCGGTCATTCATCCACGCACGAGCGCGACGATCGTCGACGCGGCCACCCTGAAGTTCCTGCGCCGCTACGAGCTCGGCTTCGAGCAGCTGCAACCGCGTGACGACGCCACCCTGAACCGTCTCCTCGTGTCACGGCTACCAGACGAGATCGAGCAAGCGCTGGGGGACACCGAGACGTCCGTTGCCGAGCAGCTCTCGAGACTCGAGCACGCGGTGCCGGTCATCGACCCCACACTGGCGGGTGCGGTGCAATCGACGAAAGGCCGCATGGAGCGGGACCTGCGCAACCTCCGGGGCAAGATCATCCAGGCCGCCAAGCGGCGTGACGACACGTTGCGGCGCCAGTTCCATCGAGCCCGCGCCCAAGCGTTCCCCGACGGCACGCCGCAAGAGCGCACCGTCGGCGCGGTGTACTTCCTCAACCGCTACGGCGATGCGTTCATCGAGCGGTTGCTGGCCGATCTCCCGCTCGACCCCGGCCAGCACTGGCTGCTGTCCTTGTAGCCCGCGGGCGGCCAGTACTGGTGCTGTCGCTGTAGCCGGCCGCGGCCAGTACTGGTGCTGTCGCTGTAGCCGGCCGCGGCCAGTACTGGTGCTGTCGCTGTAGCCGGCCGCGGCCAGTACTGGTGCTGTCGCTGTAGCCGGCCGCGGCCAGTACTGGTGCTGTCGCTGTAGCCGGCCGCGGCCAGTACTGGTGCTGTCGCTGTAGCCGGCCGCGGCCAGTACTGGTGCTGTCGCTGTAGCCGGCCGCGGCCAGTACTGGTGCTGTCGCTGTAGCCGGCCGCGGCCAGTACTGGTGCTGTCGCTGTAGCCGGCCGCGGCCAGTACTGGTGCTGTCGCTGTAGCCCGCGGCCGCGCATCGCCGTCGCGGTATACTTGAGCAGGCTCAACTGTAATCGGGACAAGCACTTGCACCAGAGACTCGTCGTAGCTGGACTGCTCGCCGGACTCGTATGGCCTGCCTGTGCCGGACCAGTGGCCGACGCACCGGCGGCGGTGGCCCCCGTGGAACCGGCGGTCGCCGCTGTCGATCCGGTGCCCGTCTCATTGCCCGAGGTCGTCGCGCACGTGAACGGCTTGGCGATCGCGAGACACGAGTTCGAGCGGGCCGTGCAATCGGCGGAAGTGCAGGCCGGTCAGGTGGTCCCTCCGCAGTTCCGCGACGAGGTGTATCGGCGTGTGCTAGACCGATTGATCGACTTTCACCTGCTGCTCCAGGAATCGCGCGCGCGCGATCTCGCCGTCGACGAGAGCGCGGTCGAGGCTGAGATCGCCAGGGTCGTCGCCGGGTTCGACTCCGAGGCCGCGTTCGAGGCCCAACTGGACGAATGGCAGTCGACGCTCGACGAGGTGCGAGAGGAAGCCCGCAAGGACCTCTTGATCGCCAAGGTCATCGAAATTGAGGTAGCGCCACAACTCGGACTCGATGAGGAGGCCGTGCGGGCGTTCTATGAGCGGCACCCGGGCCAGTTCGCGGAAGGTGATGCCGTGCGGGCGCGCCATATCCTCATCGAGACGACGCCGGATGCCGACCCCGCTGCAAGGGATGCGGCCAGGACCCGCGCCGACACCGTGCGCCACCAGGTGCTCGCCGGGGAGACCGACTTCGGGGCGCTCGCGCGCGAATACTCAGGCGACGTCGCCACTGCCGAATCCGGCGGGGACCTCGGCTTCGTGAAACGTGGTCAGACGGTCGAACCGTTCGAGGCCGCGCTGTTCGCTCTCGAACCGGGCGGCGTCAGCGATGTCGTCGAATCGCCGTTCGGCTTCCACATCATCACCGCGGTCGAGCGGCGGGAAGGACACGTTCTTCCGTTCGATGAAGCGAGCGGTCAGATCCGCCTGTTGCTACTCGACCAGGCCCGCCGGGCGCTGACGGTCGAGTTCATCACCCGCCTGCGCCAGGCCGGCGCGATCGAGATCCACATATGAACGAAGAGGTATTTCGCGCGGTCGGTGAGACGCTGGAGCGCGGGGAAGCGGCTGCCCTGGTGACCATCATTCGGACCCAAGGATCGACGCCACAGCGGGTCGGCGCGAAAATGCTCGTCTTTCCCGACGGCCGCTCCGTCGGCACAATCGGCGGCGGATGCTACGAGAACGATGCGTTCTGGAAGGCGCGGCGCGCACTCGAAACGCGGCAGCCGCTCGTCGCGAAATACGAGCT
Source organism: Vicinamibacterales bacterium (assembly GCA_965197395.1). GTDB lineage: Bacteria > Acidobacteriota > Vicinamibacteria > Vicinamibacterales > UBA8438 > CAZYFH01. The sequence goes on from CBDANB010000003.1 coordinate 155,619, forward strand.
CGCCGACGACCTCGCCGAGGAATCGGGGCTCATCTGCGGGGGACAAATGGAGGTGTACATCGAGCCCTTAGAGTCGTCGCCGCACCTGTATCTCATCGGTGGCGGGCACGTCGCGTATCACCTCGGACAGCTGGCTGCCAACGTCGGGTTCCGGCTTCACGTGCTCGATGACCGTGAAAAGTTCGCCAACGCCGATCGGTTTCCGGATGCCGTCGAGGTCGCCGTCGATACGATCCCCACCTGGCTGGAGCGTGCGACGATTCCTTCACAGGCATACGCCGTCATTCTCACCCGCGGTCATCGCTATGACCTCGACGCCCTGCGCGCCCTCGCAAAACGCGACCTGCGGTATCTCGGGCTCATCGGCAGTCGCGCAAAAGTGGCACGCCTCTACGAGGCGCTCAGCGACGAGGGCGTGTCGGTCGACAACATCGAACGGGTCCACGCGCCGGTCGGTCTCGACATCGGCGCGGTCAGCCCGCAGGAGATCGCGGTCAGCATTCTCGCCGAGCTCATCGCCGTCAAATACGGCAAGCTCTCACGCGACACCGAGACGGCTGACGCGACGGTGCGATCGCTGCAATGGACACCGCGTTCGACCGAGGCGGCGCCGGTGACGGCCGACGAGTAGCCGCCCGTGACAATAGTGGTCGTCGGGGCACGGGAGGCGACTGCTATAATGCGGCCTGAGCCATGACACCACGGTCCGGCACGCGTCACCGCGCGACAGGCGGGCTCCCGGCACGTTCACAAGCTATCCTCGCGGCGCTCGTCAAGCATTACATCGATACGGGGGAGCCGGTATCGTCGCTGTGGCTGGCAGAACACGCCGACGTCGGGCTGTCCCCGGCCTCCGTGCGAAGCATCACGTCCGAGCTCGAACAACTCGGCTTTGTCAACCAACCGCACACCTCCGCCGGCCGCGTGCCCACGGACCGCGGCTACCGGTACTTCGTCGACCTGCTGCTCGAGAATCGGCGCGACGCACGGCCGACACCCGCGGTCGAGGCGCGACTCCGCCAGGCCGGCACGGTCAGCGACGTACTCTCCAACGTGTCGCACGAGCTGTCGATGGCATCGCATCATCTGGCGTTCGCGTTGATGCCGCGCGTCTCCGCCGGCACGTTTCGCCACATCGAGTTCGTCCCGATCGACGGCACCAAGATCCTCGTCGTCGTCAGCACGGAGGACGGCGAGGTCGCGCACAAGGCCGTCGACCTCGGCGAGCCGACCGACCGTGCAGCGTTGAATCAGGGTGCCAACTACCTCAACCAGGAGTTCGCAGGGCTCTTGTTGTGGGACGTCCGGGCGGCCGTCATCGAGCGGCTCCGGCAGGAGCGGATGCTGTACGACCAGCTGCGCTCACGCGCGCTCCGGCTCGCCAGCTCGACGCTCGAGGACATGGTCCCGCATCACCAGCTGTTCGTGGAGGGCGCTGGGTTTCTCGCCGAGGTGATGTCCGACGGCGAGGATCGCGTCCCGCTCGGGACGCTGCGCACGCTGCTCGCCATGATCGAGCGGAAGGATCTGCTGGTGCGCTTGCTGAACGAGTACATCGAGGGCCCGGATCTCACGGTGGTGATTGGCACCGAGCATACCTCACCCGAGATGCAGGACTTCAGCCTCGTGACCTCTACCTACTTCGACGGCTGGCGTACCGGCAGCATCGGCGTCATCGGTCCGCGCCGGATGCGCTACTCACGCGCCATTGCCGCCGTCGACCGGGTGTCCCGCGCCGTGAGCCGTGTCCTCGTCGCGCAAGCGACATCGTCGGACCATGACAAACGACGCGAAACCGGAACCGCCTGACGACGCGCTCGCGGAGACCGAACCGGCCGACGCCCCCCCCGGCCCGACGCCGGACCCGGGGGGGAACGATGAGCCGGACGCGGCGAGCCAGCGCGACGAGTATCAGGACCTGCTGCTCCGCAAGACCGCCGAGTTCGACAACTATCGCAAGCGCGTCGAGCGAGAGCGGGGCGGGCGCGCCCGCGCCGCCGCGGCGGACCTCCTCGAGGAGCTGCTGCCGCTGGTGGATGATCTGGAGCGCGCACTCCGCGTCCAAGACGACGAGACGACTGCCAGTGCGTATCGGCAGGGCGTCGAGCTCATCCATCGCCAACTGCTCGAGTTGCTCCGGAAGCGGGGCGTGACACCGATCGAGGCGACCGGATGCGACTTCGACCCGCACGTGCATCAGGCCGTCGCGCACGAGGTGAGCGCGGAGCATCGAGAGGGCGAAGTGATTGACGAGCTTCGACGCGGCTACATGCTCGGCGGCCGGCTCTTGCGGGCCGCCATGGTCCGGGTGGCCAAGGCGTGAGCAAGCGCGACTACTACGACGTGCTCGGCGTTCCACGCGACGTCGACGAGACGCAGCTCAAGAGCGTGTATCGCAAGCTGGCGCTCAAGTATCATCCCGACCGCAATCCGGGCGACCAGGCGGCCGAGGAGCGCTTCAAGGAAGCGGCCGAGGCCTATGGCGTGCTCGCGGACGCCGACAAGCGGGCGCGGTACGATCAGTTCGGTCATGCCGCCGTAGGCGGCGCCAGCGGGAGCGCCGGCATCGACCCGACGATCTTCGCCGACTTCAACGACATCTTCGGCGGGCTCGGCGACCTGTTCGGTGGCGGCCGTCGCCGAGGTGGTCCGCAGCGGGGCTCGGATCTGCGCTACGACCTCGAGATCGCATTCGAGGAAGCGGCCAGCGGCACGGAGACAACCCTGCAGATCCCGCGCGCCGAGCCGTGCGGGGCGTGCGCGGGGTCGGGCGCCGCAGCCGGCTCGAGCCCGGAGACTTGTTCCCAATGCCGTGGCCGCGGGCAGGTGCGATATCAACAGGGCTTTCTGACGGTCGCCCGCACATGCGGACAGTGCCGCGGCACGGGCAAGGTCATCCGGACCCCCTGCCGTGAGTGTCGCGGCGCGGGGCGCCTCGAGCAGGACCGGAAGATCACGGTCAAGGTGCCGGCCGGCATTGCCACGGGTCAGCGGCTCCGGCTCTATGGCGAGGGCGAGCACGGTCATACGGGCGGACCGCCGGGCGACCTCTACGTCGTGGTGCATGTTAAGGACCACGAGTTCTTTCAGCGCGAGGGCGAGGATCTGTGGTGCGCGATTCCGGTCACCTATCCCACACTGGTGCTCGGCGGCACGATCTCGGTGCCGACGCTCAATGGCAACGCGACGCTCCATGTTCCCAAGGGCACGCAGGCCGACGCGCGGTTTCGCGTCCGGGGCAAGGGGCTGCCCCACGTGTCCGGTCGCGGCCACGGTGATCTGTATGTCACGGTCAGGGTCGACGTGCCTACCTCGGTCTCGCGTGAGCAGAAGGACCTCATCACGGAGCTCGACAAGACGATGCCGCAACGCGCGTCCGAGCCGAGCCGGCCGACCGAAACGGACGGCGACGACCGTCCGTTCTTCGAGCGCGTCAAGGACATCTTTGGGTGAGGGGTAGGCCGGCGCTCGATGTCCGGCTCCCGACGGACGCACCGGCGCTCCCCGCGCGGCTCGATGCGTTGCTCGACGACTTCCGTCCCTTCGCGATCCAGGAGCACGACACCGGCCGGCGGGCCGATATCGTCGCACGGCGCGTCTACTTCTTCTCGCGAGACGACCGAGACGGCGCGCATGCGGCGATCGCTGGCACGCTCGCGCCTGACGGCGCGGAAGCGCAGGCGGTGGAGGTGCCGGACGACCGGTGGGCCGAGCGCGCCCAAGCGAGCCTCCGCGCGGTCCGTGTGGGCAACCTGATCGTCGCGCCGCCTTGGGATCTCCCGCCGGAGGCGGCGGACGACCGGCGCGCCGTCATCGTGATTCATCCGTCAATGGGATTCGGCACGGGACATCACGCGTCGACCCGGCTGTGTCTCCGGGCACTGCAAGCCGACGGCGTCGTCCCAGCCGGGGCGGCCGCGCTCGACCTTGGGACGGGGTCGGGGATCCTCGCAATCGCGGCAGCCGCGCTTGGCGCGGTCGAGGTCATCGCCGTCGATCGCGATGACGATGCGCTCGCGAACGCCGGCGACAACATCGCGCGGAACGGCGTCGCGTCGATAGTCCACCTGCGCCACATGGACGTGCGAGCCATCGATGCCCCCGTGTGCGGATTGGTGACCGCCAACCTCACCGGTTCGTTCTTCGTGCAATATGCGGGGCAGCTGTCGCGGTGCGTACGACCCGGTGGTCGTTTCGTTGCCGGAGGCCTGACGACCCTCGAAGAGCCCGACGTCCGCGCGGCTTTCGCGCCGGCCCTGTCTCCCGTCGCGCGCAGCGTCGAAGACGGCTGGGTCGCGCTGACCTTGCGTCGAGAACGCGCCGGCGCGACCGCTCCCGGGCGTCATCGGTGACCTACCGCTTCCTTGCCCCCGACGCCGACCGACCCGCGTTGACGGTGCAGTTGCCTGCCGATGAGGGCCGGCATCTCGCCCGGGTGCTCCGCCTCAAAGTCGGGAATGCCGTCCGTGTGTTCGACGGCCGCGGGCACGAGCATGCCGCCGTCGTCACGACTGTGGGCCGCGAGTGTGTCACCGTGCGAACCGGCAGCGCGGTGGTGCCAACACCCGAAGGCGCTGTGCGCGTGAGGCTCGCCGTCGCGCTCCTGAAGGGGCGCAAGCTGGATAACGTCGTGCGCGACGTCACCATGCTCGGCGCGTCGGTCGTGACACCGCTGCTGACGACGAACACGGCCAGGCCGCTCAACACGCAGCGAACCGCGGCGCGCGCGCGGTGGGTCAGTATTGCCGTCGCCTCCGCCAAGCAGTGCGGCCGCGCAGTGGTGCCACAGATCGACGAGCCGACGACGTTCGATCGCTTCGTGCAGACCGCCCCAGCCGATGGGCTTCGGCTGTTGCTGGTCGAACCGGCCGCCGCGTCCGGCACGGGCGCGGCCGAATCCGTGAGGGCGCTGTCAGCGGCCAAGCCGCCGGCAACGGCGACCGTGGTGATCGGTCCGGAGGGTGGCTGGACGCGCACGGAGCGCGATCTCGCGGTGGACGCCGGGTTCCGCACCGTGACGCTCGGCACGCGCACCCTCCGCGCCGATGCGGCGCCGGTGGCGGCACTGTGTGTGCTCCAGTTCGTCTGGGGCGACCTGTAGATCCACACTGACGCGGATGCTTCCCGGCTCATGGGCTTAGGGCGTATGGCTTGTGGCCGCACAACGACATCGCGCCACACCGCTCCAACAGCGGAAGATGAACGACCACGCGGGCGTGCCTTCGCCAGCCTTGAGCCCTGAGTCCTGAGCCCAAAGCCGGTTCGTACCGAGGGTCTATACTGGCCGCACCCGCATGCTGTTTCGAGGACAGACGCTCGGCAAGTACAAGATCCTGGCTCCTCTTGGCAGCGGCGGTTTCGGAGCCGTCTACCTCGCCAAGGACACCTGGATCGACAAGGACGTCGCGATCAAGGTTCCCCACAAGCAGAACCTAAACTTCGGCGAGCTGCTCCGCGAGCCGCGCCTGTTGGCGGCGCTGGATCACCCGAACATCGTGTCCATCACGACTGCCGAGAAGGAGGAGAACGTCTTCTTCATCGTGATGGAGTACGTCGAGGGCCGCACGCTGGAAGACGAAATCGCGAACGACGGTGCCCTCGCCCCGGACCGGGTCGTCGAATACACGACGCAGATCACCAGCGCCGTCGAGCACGCGCACCGGCAGGGGGTCATCCACCGCGACCTACGTCCTCCCAATGTGCTGATCTCGGGCGCCGGGGTGCTCAAAGTCGCCGACTTCGGCACGTCACGGTTCCTCGAGATCGCCGCGCACGGCACAACGGTCATCGGCAGCCCGCCATACATGGCCCCGGAGCAGTTCGAAGGCAAGGCGGTGTTCGCCTCCGACATCTACTCGCTCGGCGTGACGATGTATCAGATGGCGACGGGCGTGCTCCCATACGACGCGCCCGCACCAAGCGACCTCGACCGTCTGATGCGCGGGGAGCTGGTCCGACCACCCCGGCTCAGGAACCCCGGCATCCCGAAGGCACTGAACGACATCATCATGAAGGCGCTCGCACCGGAGCTGTCGGCGCGTTATCAGCGCGCGAGCGATCTGTTGCGCGACCTCGAGGGCACGCAGGACACAGGGGATCGCCGAACTCCGCGATCGGGCCGGACGACCAACAGCGCAGGCCATGACGCCGAGATGCGCGATATCCAGACACGTCTACAGACCGAGACACCCCCCGCCGGCCGCTTCTGCTGGCAGTGCCACAAGCCACTGCACGCGCGCACCGACCGCTGTCCGTTCTGCGACGAGATGCAGTAGCAGCACCCGTGGTGGATGTGCCGCTCGGTTCGAGCGGTGATGCATCGCCGCTCTCGGTGCGGCGCGGACCTTTCACCACGGGCTCTAGGCTTGCAATACGGCGGGGGCGGCCGCTACACTCGGGACAGGCGTCGTAAACTACTCAGTGCACACGATTTCACGGGGTCTGGCATGAGCTTCGGGCAGGGCCGCATCTGGATGAACGGGTCGCTCGTTGACTGGGACGACGCGAAAATCCACGTCGGCTCTCACGTCGTGCACTACGGCAGCGGCGTGTTCGAGGGCGCCCGGTGTTACGACACGCCGAACGGCGCCGCGGTGTTTCGTATCGACGCGCATGTCCGCCGGTTACTCGACTCGGCAACGATCTATCGGATGGATCACAGCTTCCGGGCGGACGAGCTCGAGCACGCGGTCCTGGATACCATCCGCGCGAACGGCTACACGGCCTGCTACATCCGCCCGCTGCTCTACCGCGGCTACGGCGAGCTCGGCGTCAACCCCTTCAAGTGCCCGGTCGACGTGGCGATTCTCGTCTGGGAATGGGGCGCGTATCTCGGGGACGAAGCCCTCGAGCAGGGCGTCGACGTGCAGGTCAGCTCGTGGGGTCGCGGCGCGCCGAACCGCTTTCCGTCGGTCGCCAAGTCGACGGCCAACTACGCCAACTCGCAGCTGATCAAGATGGAATCGACACTGAATGGCTACGCCGAGGGCATCGCGCTCGACCCGGCGGGCTATGTCAGCGAGGGCAGCGGGCAGAACATCTTCGTGGTGCGAGACGGCATCATCACGACCCCGCCGCTGGCGAACTGCGTGCTCCCCGGCATTACGCGGGATGTCGTCATGACGCTGGCCGACGAGATGGGCTTCGCGATGCGGCAGGAAGCGTTCCCGCGCGAAGCGATGTATATCGCCGATGAAGTGTTCTTCACAGGTACGGCCGCCGAAATCACCCCGATCCGGTCGATCGACAAGATCGCGATCGGAAACGGCTCGCGTGGCCCGGTGACGGAGGCGATTCAGCAACGGTTCTTCGACGTCATCGCCGGCCGAGCCGCCGATACCCACGGGTGGCTGACGTACGTCTACACGGACACCGCGACGGCGGTGGAACCCACCGGAACCACAGCCAAGGCCCGCTAGGAGCCCTCGCCGTGGACCTCAACGAGCTCCTGACGGTCGCCATCGGCGAAGGTGCGTCCGACGTCCACCTCAAGACAGGAACGCCGCCGACGATGCGTGTCAGCGGGCGGCTCGTGCCTATGAGCGGCGCCGCGCCCCTCGCCAAAGACGACGTCGAGCGTATGGCGGCGACGGTCATGCCGGCTGAGGTGGCGCAGGCGTTCGAGCGCGAACAGGACGTCGACCTGGCGTATAGCATCGCCGGCGTCGGGCGATTTCGCTGCAACGTCTTCCGGCAGCGGGGGACGGTCGGGTTGGTCCTGCGCATCATCCCCATGAAGATCCTCACGATCGACGAGCTCGAGCTGCCACCGGTGCTCAAGCGGATCGCCGACGAAGAGCGCGGCCTCGTGCTCGTCACCGGCACGACCGGCAGTGGCAAGAGCACGACGCTCGCGGCATTAATCGACCACATCAATACGTCGAAGCAGGCGCACGTGATGACCGTCGAGGACCCGATCGAGTACCTCCACCGGGACCGACAGTCGATCGTCAATCAACGCGAGGTATCGGTCGACACGAAGTCGTTTGCGCACGCGCTGCGTGCCGCGTTGCGGCAGGACCCCGACATCATCCTGGTCGGCGAGATGCGTGATCTCGAAACCGTCGAGACCGGATTACTCGCCGCGGAGACCGGGCACCTCGTCATGTCGACGCTCCATACCCTCGACGCGACAGAAACCATCAACCGCATCATCGCGGTTTTTCCGCCGCATCAGCAGCGGCAGACGAGGCTGCAGCTCGCCAGCGTGCTCAAGGCGGTCATCTCGCAGCGGCTGATTCCACGGGCGGACGGCCAAGGGCGCTGCGCCGCGCTCGAGATCATGATCGCGACCGCGTTCATCCGCGACTGCATCGTCGGCAAGGACAAGACGTACCAGATCAAGGGCGCGATCGCGCAGGGCACGTCGCAATACGGCATGCAGTCGTTCGACCAGGCGATCTATGCGCTCTACGCGAAACAGCGCATCACGCTCGACGAGGCGCTGCGCTGGGTCTCCAACGTGGACGAGTTCAAGCTGAAAGTACAGGGGATCGGCAGCACGTCCGACATGGCGCGCGACGACATGGCCGAGTCGGCCCAGGTGAGCGAGAGCCCCGACATCGAGCGGTTCGGGGGATAGCTGCCCGGCCGAGCCACCAGACGTGGCCCCTGATGCGTTTGCGATCGGCCTGGCGCTGTTGGCGCGCCGCGAGCTGTCCACGTCGCAGCTCCGCGACCGGCTGCTGCGAAGGAACTTCTCGCCCGGCGTCGTCGAGCGCGCTCTCGAGCGCCTTCGAGATGAGCACGCGCTCGATGACAGGCGCGCCGCCGCGACCTACGCGCGAACCGCCGTGCTGGTGAAACGGCGCGGACCACGGCGTGTCGCCCGGGAGCTCGAGACGCGCGGTATCGAGCGCGGGGACGCACTGGCCGCGGTCGATGCCGTCTACGCCGATCACGACGAGCAAGACGTCCTCGAACGCGCCCTGGCGCGCCGCCTCGAGGGCCCCGTCCAGGACCGCGCTCAGTTCCGCCGACTCTATCAATATCTGCTCCGTCAAGGATTCGACGCCGGCATGGCCGCCGCGACGTTGCGCGCGCGGTCGAAGACCGCTGGCGCGCCCGACGACTGACCCGGACCGGCGTCGAGTGTCCATGAAACAATGACCACGATGACCGCGCCAGAGATCCGTCAGGGCTTTCTCGACTACTTCCAGGGCCACGATCACCACATCGTGTCGAGCTCCACGCTCGTGCCCCACGCCGACCCGACGCTGCTGTTCACGAACGCTGGGATGAACCAGTTCAAGGAGGCCTTTCTCGGCCGCGAGCGCCGCGATTACCGGCGCGCCACGACGGCGCAGAAGTGCATGCGCGTCAGCGGCAAACACAACGATCTCGACAACGTCGGGCCGTCACTGCGACACCATACCTTCTTCGAGATGCTCGGCAATTTCTCGTTCGGCGACTACTTCAAGGCGGAGGCCATCCCGTTCGCGTGGACGCTCCTGACCGACGTGTGGGGGCTGCCGCCGGAGCAGCTCTTCGCCACCGTGTTCGCGGGCGAGGCCGGGGTCCCGCGCGACGACGAGGCGTACGCGGTCTGGCAACGCCTGGTCACCGACGACCGGATCGCGGAGATGGGGGTGGACGAGAACTTCTGGGCCATGGGCGACACCGGCCCGTGCGGGCGCTGTTCGGAGATTCACTTCCATCGTGGCGACCACCTCCCGTGCGCGCGCCAGGCGTGCCTGGGCATCGACTGCAGCTGCGACCGCTACGTTGAGATCTGGAACAACGTCTTTATGGAGTTCGAGCGCACACCGGACGGTTCGCTGACGCCGCTCCCGGCACCTTCGATCGACACGGGAATGGGGCTCGAGCGTATCGTTGCCGTCCTGCAGGACAAGCTGTCGAACTACGACACCGACCTGTTCACGCCGCTCCTCACCGCCATCGGCGAGCGCGCCGGGGTCCGCTACGGGCCCCAGGACGGACGGCCCTCGGATCAGTCAACCGATGTGTCGATGCGGGTCATTGCCGACCACCTGCGCGCGACGACGTTTCTCATTACCGACGGCGTGTCACCATCGAACGAATGGCGAGGCTACGTGCTGCGCAAGATCATGCGGCGGGCCATGCGGCATGGAAAGAAGCTCGGGTTGACGGAGCCGTTTCTGTATGGCCTGGTCGACGTTGTGGTCCGCGAGATGGGATCCGCGTACCCCGAGCTCGCGACCAACCGCGATGCCGTTGTGCGCGCGGTACAGCGGGAGGAGGAGCAGTTCGACAAAGTGCTCACGGACGGGCTGCCGCGGCTCGAGGCCGCGCTCGCGGAATCCGCCAGCGGTTCGCGGCCTATCGATGGAGACGACGCGTTCAGGCTCTACGACACGTTCGGGCTGCCACTTGATTTCATCGAGGACCTCGCGAGCGAGCGCGGCATCGTCGTCGATCGGATCGGCTTCGAGCACGCGCTGGAGCGCCAGCGCCAGCGGTCGCGCGACGGGCAGTCGTTTGCGGCGACCGCCGAACGCGTCTTCGCCTACCGCGCGCCGGACACCGAGCAGTCGGTCGAACGGCTCGGCGACCATTTTGATGGTTACGAGACCACCGAGGTCGCCGCGGCGTCGCTCGCCGCGTTGTTCGACGCCGAACGCCGCGAGGTGGCCGAGCTCGGCGAGGGCCTCTCCGGCTACGCAGTGCTCGACCGTACGCCGTTCTACGTGGAGGCCGGCGGCCAGGTCTCCGACACCGGACGTCTGCGGGTGGATGGGGGTACCGGCGAGGCGACGGTGGACGCGATGACACGCCTCGCGCGGCTGGGACCGCGCGCGCATGCCGTGCGCATCGTGTCGGGGCGCCTCGCGACGGGCGACGTCGTGACGGCGACGGTCGATGCGTCGCGTCGAGACGCCACGCGCCGTAATCACACCGCGACGCACTTGCTGCACGCCGCCCTGCGTCGCGTCGTCGGCCCGCACGTGAAGCAGGCTGGCTCGCTCGTGGCGCCCGACCGTCTGCGGTTCGACTTCACCCATGGCGAGCCGGTCTCGCCGGCGCAATTGGCGGAGATCGAACGCGACGTCAACGCGCACATCTACGGCAACCAGACCGTCGATACGACGGTCCGATCGACGGACGAGGCGATCGCCGACGGCGCGATGGCTCTGTTCGGCGAGAAGTACGGCGACCGCGTGCGCGTCGTCTCGGTCCCGGGCGTGTCGATGGAGCTGTGCGGCGGCACGCATTGCGGCGCCACGGGCGATATCGGCCCATTCGTCGTCACCCACGAGGGTGGCGTGGCGGCGGGCATCCGGCGCATCGAGGCGGTGACCGGCGACGCGGCCGTGGCCACACTGCAGCACCATCGCGATGCTCTGGACGGCGTCCTGCGCCTGCTGGGTGCGCCCACGGACCAGGCGGTCGGGGCCGTCGAGCGTCTTCAGGGCGAGACGAAGCGACTCGCACGCGAGGTCGAGCGGCTCAAAGTTGCCGCGGCCTTGGGGTCGGCCGGCCCGGAGGCGGCCTCGGACCGCGTCGACGTCGACGGCGTTGGAATGGTCACGCGCCGCGTCTCCGGTCTCGACAAGGGCGCCCTCCGGACGCTGGCCGACTCACTGCGCGATCGCCTCGGCAGCGGGGTCGTTGTCGTGGTGTCAGAGAACGACGGGAAGGTCGCGCTCGTCGTCTCCGTTTCCAAGGACCTGACCGCTCGGGTGCACGCCGGCAGAGTCGTCAAGGCGATCGCCCCGATCGTCGGCGGCAATGGCTGGGGCCGGCCCGACTTCGCGCAGGCTGGCGGCAAGCTCCCGGACAAGATCGACGCGCTGTGTGCCCAGAGCGAGGCGGTCGTGCGCACGATGCTCGCGGGGGACTAACCCTAGGACAGCGCCGGACGGCCGCCACACAGGTCCGCAGCCAATACAGCGCCCACGTCGCCGCACCAGTATCGCAGTGAAACCGCAACTCGCTGTCCGGATTAGGCTTGCGGCCGCGATCCACGGTCGTCTGTTAGACTGGATGGCTGGATCATGCGTGTCTTGGGAGCCATGCTCGTCGCCGCCTTGGGGATGGCGGCCGTCGCCGCGCCAGCGGAGGCCCAGATCTACACCTGGCGGGACGCCAACGGCACCCTCGTGTTGTCGGATCGGCCGCCGGAGCCGGGTGTTGAGACGCTCGAGGTACGAGGTGCCGCGACCCCCATCCGCACGACCACCCCGACCAGACCCCTCGCGCGCCTCAGCCGGTCCGGCCACTACGACGCCGTCATCGAGCGATACGCCGCCAGCGAGGGTGTCCGCCCCGATCTGGTGCGGGCAGTCATTCAAGTGGAGTCCGCGTTCAACCCGAACGCGCGCTCGCCGGTCGGCGCCATGGGTCTGATGCAGCTCATGCCGGCGACGGCCCAAGCGCTCGGCGTGCTCAATCCATACGATCCGGAGCAGAACATCCGAGGCGGCGTCACGTATCTGCGCCGACTGCTGTCGGAATACGATGGCAATGAGGAACTGGCGCTGGCCGCCTACAACGCCGGTCCGGGCGCCGTGAGCCGGTACGGCAATCAGATCCCGCCCTACCGGGAAACACAGGACTACGTCGAACGGGTGCGGTCGGCGACCGCCCTGGCGACCACGAACGAGCTGCCCGCGGCGTCGGGCGAGACGATCTACAAATCGTATGCGGTCGTCAACGGCCGCCGTATCCCCGTCTATAGCAACGTCCGGCCGGCTTCGGACGACCACGAAGTCGCCACGGCGCCGCGGCGCTAGCGTGGACGCACCCATCACACCAGTTCGACTCGACGTCTGGCTGGACGTCGCCTGCCTGTATCACACCCGTTCCGAAGCGCAGAAAGCCTGCAAGGGCGGCAAGGTTGACGTCAACGGTCAGCGGGCCAAGCCGCACCGCGACGTCCGCACCGGGGATGACATCGCCATCACGCGCCGGCACGGTGTGAAGCAGATGGTGACCGTGCGGGCTCTCGCGGATCGCCACCTCCCCAAGCCCGCAGCGCGCGCGTTGTACGACGATCGCACGCCGCCCCCATCGGCGGAGGACCGGGAGTTCCGCGAGCTCTTGCGCCGCGCCGGCCCGCCCACGGGCGCGCCGGACAAGCGCCAGCGACGAAGGCTTCGCTCGCTGAAGCGCCAGTGAGCCGCTGTCACGCCCTAGTCCCCTGTGTCTGAAAAAGCTTCAAATAGTGTGTCGGCTGTGATGTATTGGGCGGCATGGCAAGAACAGGTCGGCCCAAAGCGAGATTGGAAGTCACCGCCGCAGAGCGCGTAGAACTTGAGCGGCTCGCCAGGCGCGCCCGAACGAATCGGCACGTGGCCTTGCGGGCAAGGATCGTCCTGAGGAGCACGCGTGGCGAATCGAACGTGGCGGTCGCGGCGAAACTGCGCTGCTCGAACGTGACGGTCGGCAAGTGGCGACAGCGGTTTAGGGTAGGTCGCGTGGACGCGCTGTACGACGAGCCCAAGCCCGGAGCCCCACGGACCCTGTCCGATGCGGATGTCGAGTCGATCCTCGTCACGACGTTGGAAAGTAAGCCGAAGGGGCGGACCCACTGGAGCACCCGCAAGATGGCGGAGCACGCTGGCGTCAGCGCCTCTACCGTGGGCCGCATCTGGCGCACTTTCGGGTTGCAGCCGCATGTCGTGGAATCCTTCAAGATCTCCGACGACCCGCTGTTCATCGAGAAGGTGCGGGACATTGTCGGCCTCTACCTGAACCCACCCGACCACGCCGTCGTCTTGTCATTCGACGAAAAGCCTCAGATTCAAGCCCTCGAGCGGGCGCAGCCGATTCTGCCGATGGACCTGGGTCGCCCCGAACGCCAGACGCACAACTACATCCGCCATGGCACGGTGGACCTCTTCGCGGCGCTCAACGTCGCGACCGGCCAGGTCGTGGCGCAAACCAAGAAGCCGCATCGGTCGAGGGATTTCGTGAGCTTCCTGCGCGAGATCGACGAGCGGGTGCACTCCGCCCTCACCGTCCACGTGATCCTCGACAATCTCTCGGCGCATAAGTCCCCGTTGGTCAAACGATGGGTGGCCCGCCACCCGCGCTTCCAGTTCCACTTTACGCCGACCTACTCCGCCTGGCTCAACCTCGTCGAGCGGTTCTTTGGCCTTCTACCGAACACGTTCAAGCGCTCGCGGATCACATTCCAGCTCCGCACGCGCGATGCGCCAAGGCCATCTAGCCGCCTACGTGGCGCCCACAACGACGAGGGCAAACCCTTCAACGCGCTGGACAAAGATTCCAGCCGCACGCCGACCATACGCCTCGTGGACGCGACGAGGGTGAAGCGACGAAATTTCACAGCGCACCGTTCAAGTCCACGGTGGCCCCAGATGACCAACGACTTTTTGAAGAAATCAAAGATCAAGGGGACTAGCAGCCCGTGGTGAAAGTCCCGCTCGGCACCGAGACCGGTGATGCGCCTGGCTGACAAGGCGCGAAGAGGGAGAATACTCCCAGTATTTGACCGATGAGCACAGCCGTCAGGCGGGATGCAGCGCCGGTCGAATGCGGCGCGACTTTCACCACGGGCTGCTAGCCCCTGGGCGGCGAGCATCGATATAATAGGCAGTTCATGGCCAATCACAAGTCGGCACTGAAGGCGCACCGCCAGAACCTGAAGCGCCGCGACCACAATCGACGTCTCCGCACGCGCATGCGGCACGCGCTCAAGTCTGCGCGCGCCGCGATCGACGATGCCAGTGCCAACACCGAGAACGGCCCGGCCAACGCCAGCGCCGAGCTCCGCACAACGGTCGCGTTGATCGATAGTCTGGCTGGCAAGGGTATCATCCATGCCAACGCGGCGGCCCGCCACAAGTCACGGCTGACCAAGCGTTTGAGCAAGGCCAGCACCTAATCTAGACGGGGCTTCGCCCCGGACCCCACGCGGGCGCTACGCGGGGACCCCGAGAGCCCCACTCCGCGCCATCGAGGCGCGCCGTGCGCGCCTTGGCCGTCACCGGCGGTCTTCAACGAGTACAGAATTCGCGTTTCGGGCCGCATCACGGCCTCACTCACCCGGCGCTCGCTCACCCACACAGCTCCACCACCAGACGTTCGAGAAGCACCCGCGGCTCGCCCGCTGACCGCTTCAGGTCCAGATCCGTCCGGAACACCGCATCGATGGCCCGCCGCACCCGCGGCGCGGCCAGGCGCGAGCGCGCGACCCAGGCGAGCTGGCCGAGCACCATGTGCGGTGGCGCGCCGGCGTCGAGCGCCAGCGCGAGCTCCTGTAGTGCCACGCCCGCCGCGCCCCGCTCGATGGCTCGCGCGACCGCCCAGTCATCGTGGGCCGCGGCCGGCCCCACCACGGCGCGCACGTCGTCCACCGAGACGCTAGGCTGGTCCATCGCGTACAACACCAAGTGCTCCACTTCTCCCCGGAGGCGGCGCACGTCAGGCCCGACGACGGCGGCCAGCAGACGCGTCGCAGCCGGCTCGCCCGCCACGCCCGCCGCCTTGAGACGGGCGCGGATCCAACGCTCGGCATCGGCCGTGTTCTCGAGCTCCCCACACCGGACGATGGTCGCGTTCGCGTGCAGGCGCTTGCTGATGCGCCGCCGCTCGTCGAGGTCGGTCACGACGAGGACGAGCGTCGCGTCCGGAACCGGCCTCTCCAGATACCGCTCGAGCGCCTCGAGATCCCTCGCGGTGGCCTGGCTCTCGCGCTTGGGCATCAGCCACCGCTCGGCGCGCAGCCCGGTGACGATCCGGCGGGGCGCCATCATCGGCAGGGTCCGCAACGCGTCGAGGAGTGTCCCCAGCGGCACCTCGCCGCCGCGAAACCGCTCGACGTTGAACGCCCGCAGTCCCTCTTCGACGACCTCCTCGAACTCGGTCGCCAGCTCTGCCTTCTCGTGCTCGTCGTCCCCGAGCACGAGATAGACGGGGTCGAGTGCGCCGGCCGTGATCTGGTTCCGCAGCGCGGCGGGTGTGAGGGTGCTCACCGAAGGTCTGCCTAGAAGGCTTCGAGGATTGAACTGACGACCGTCGTCGCAAAATCGACCGCCAGGCGCTCGACGGCGTTCGAGCGCTGCCCGAAGAAGGACGACACGTTCGCGACGTCACCTGCCCCGGACGCGACCTCATATTCGTCGCTGAACACCAGCTGTGGATTGCTCCAGACGACCTCGTTGGTGCTCAGATCGAGGAACTCGATGTTGGCGGTCAGCGTGAAGACGTAGCGGGATGCCTGCTGGTCAGCATTGAAGCTCGCCGGAGTGATGTTGATGTTGCTGATGGTGCCGGTCAGGATGGCATCGACGCCGGTTACATTCGGTTGCACGCGGTAGGATCCCCGCCCGATGAACGCCGAGCGCACTTCCTGTGTCAGGAGCTGCTCGACCTCGAAGACCGACGTGTTGTTCTCGAACGTCGGAATGCCAATCGTCTCGATGTAGTCGGGCAGGAACGACCCACGCCCGGCGAGCGAGTACCCGCACGCTGTGGTCGTCGCGAGCGCGAGACCGGCCACCAGCCAACGTCCGGTGCAGCGCGCCGCCATCCGCCGCGTCGCGGTCAACATCGTCGGCGTCAGCGTTCTCGACATACGACCTCCAGGGCCATGGTTCCTACTTCGTCACGACGCTCACGAGCTTGCGCGAAACGACGACCACGCGCGTGACGTCCTTGCCCGACGTGTGCGCCTGGACCTGCGGATGCTCGAGCGCGAGCGCGCGGAGATCCGCCTCCGAAATCTCCGCTCCGACAGCCAACCGCGCACGCACCTTCCCATTCACCTGCACGGGCAGCACGAGCTCTTCGGCCCGAGCCACGGTGGGGTCGAACGTGGGCCACCCGGCGGCCTCGACACCATCGGTGTGCCCGATGGCCTCCCACAGCTCCTCGGCAAGGTGCGGCGTAAACGGCGACAACATCACGATCAACGCCTCCACGGCTTCCTTGACGACCCACAGGCTTGACGCCGGCACCGATGCATCCGCCGCGCCACCGTCCGCGAAGGGCCCAAGCCGGGTGCGCTCACAGAAGCCGTATGTGTCGTTGACCAGCTCCATAAGGGCCGAGACCGCGGTGTTGAGATGCACGCGTGGGTCGATATCGGCCGACACGCGGTTGATGGTGTCGTGCGTTTTTCGTCGGAGGGCGCGTTCGGTGTCGCTCCACTCGCTTGCTGCCGGCGCCCCGTCGTGTCCGGCCGCGAACGCCGCGGCGAACGGTGCCACCAGTCGCCACACGCGTCCGAGAAACCTCGCGCTGCCCTCGAGGCCCGCATCGGTCCACTCGATTTCCTTCTCGGGCGGGGCGACGAACATCTCGTAGAGACGCAGCGCGTCCGCGCCATACCGGGCGGTCATGTCGTCGGGGTCGACCACGTTGCCCTTCGACTTCGACATGACCGTGCCGCCCCGGAGCACCATGCCCTGCGTCAGCAGGCGGGTGAACGGCTCGTCGTGGTCGACGAGACCGAGGTCGCGAACGACCTTGCAGAAGAACCGGGAATAGATCAGATGCAGGATCGCATGTTCCACGCCACCGCTGTAGAAGTCGATGGGCGCCCAGTAGTTCACCTTCGCGGCGTCGAACGGTGCGTCGTCATTGTGGGGGTCGCAGTAGCGGTAGAAGTACCACGACGAGTCAACAAAGGTATCCATTGTGTCGGTCTCGCGGCGCGCGGGTCCGCCGCAGACCAGGCACGTCGTCTGGACGAACTCGGGTACCTGGGCCAACGGCGAGTCGCCACGACCGGTAAACGCTTCGACGTGCGGTAGCTCGACGGGGAGCTGATCGTACGGCACGGGTACCGTGCCGCACCCGTCGCAGTAGACGATCGGGATCGGCGTGCCCCAGTACCGCTGGCGCGAGACGCCCCAGTCCTTGAGCCGGTACTGCACCTCGGCGTGGCCGAAACCGCCCGCGTCCGCGGCCCGGGTCATGGTCGCTATCGCCTCCCGGCTCGACAGGCCCGAGAACTCTCCCGACTCGACCAATGTCCCGGGTTCGGTCGAGGCAGCGTCGAGCGCCTCCCCCGACAGCGGAGCCACATCGGGCGGCTGAATCGCGACGTGGATCGGCAACGCGTACTTGCGCGCGAACTCGAAATCCCGCTGGTCGTGTGCCGGGACCGCCATGATGGCGCCCGTGCCGTACTCGGCGAGCACGAAGTTGGCGATCCAGATGGGCACTGCCTGACCCGTGAACGGGTTGACCGCCTGGCGCGCGGTATCAAACCCCTCCTTGTCGAGCTCTCCCGTCAGGCGGGCCGTGCGGTCGACCGCGCGGAACCGTCTCACACGCTCCCGAAAGGCCTCGCTGTCCGGGCTCTCGTCCGTCAGGCGGTCAACCCACGGGTGCTCCGGCGCCAGGAGCACGAACGTCGCGCCGAAGATCGTGTCGATCCGGGTGGTGAATACTTCGATAGCCTCGTCCGACGTGGGAGCGGACTCGCCGGCAGCCACGACCGGGAACCGCACCAGGGCGCCCTCCGAGCGCCCGATCCAGTTCCGCTGCATCGTCAGGACCTTCGCGGGCCACTGATCCAATTGTTCCGTGCGCTCGAGCAACTCGTCCGCGTATCGCGTGATGCGGAGGAACCACTGCTCGAGGTCGCGTGTCTCCACGTCGGTGCCGCACCGCCAGCAGCCTCCATCGACCACCTGCTCGTTGGCCAGCACGGTCTGACAGCTCGGGCACCAGTTGACGGACGACCGCTTGCGATACGCCAGGTCCCGTTCGTACATCTTCAGGAACAGCCACTGGTTCCACTTGTAGTACGCCGGGTCACACGTGGCGAACTCCCGGTCCCAGGCGTAGCTGATGCCGAGGCGCTGCAGCTGGTCCTTCATGTGCGCGATGTTGGCGCGTGTCCAGGTCTCGGGATGGGTGCGGTGCTGGATCGCCGCGTTCTCGGCCGGCATCCCGAACGCGTCCCACCCGAACGGATGAAGCACGTTGTAGCCCCGCATACGTTTGGTGCGGGCCACGACGTCCCCGATCATGTAGTTGCGCACGTGGCCCACGTGGGCGTGACCCGACGGATACGCGAACATGACCAGGCAGTAGAACTTCGGGCGGGACGAGCCCTCGTCGACCTCAAAGGCGCGGCGATCCGCCCACCGCTGCTGCCACTTCCGCTCGATGGCCTGGGGATCGTAATCGCGCACGAAAGGCTGGAAAGATGACCGGGGTTGCGACCGCCGCCGACGCAGATCTCGTGACCGCTATCCGGTTACTAGTGTACGCCAAAACGGGCGGAGCGCGGGTCGCACGGCGGCGAGCGCGACGTCCGCCACCGGCGTCGGTCCCGCGACCGCCGGCACGTCCGCGGGCGACGACTCGGACACCACTCGCAGCGTGGCGTCCAGACACGCCTCGAGCGCCGGTAGGTCGTAGCCACCCTCCGTCACCACGGCCAGGCGACCCCGGCAGCAGCGATCGACGACGGCGCGTAGCCGCCGGGTCATCGTCGCAAAGCCCGTCGTCGAGACACGCATCCCACCGAGCGGGTCATCGGCGTGTGCGTCGTAGCCGGCGGAGAGCAGAAGCACCTCGGGATCGAACGCGGTCAGCACGGGCACCGCGACCTCGCGAAACACCAGATCGAGGTCCGCGTCACCGGCGCCCTCCCCGAACGGAACATTGACCGTGAAGCCGGCCGCGTCGCCGCGCCCCACCTCAGCGGCGGCGCCGGTCCCCGGATAGAACGGGTACTGATGTGTCGAGAGATACA
Organism: Vicinamibacterales bacterium; assembly: GCA_965197395.1. Taxonomy (GTDB): domain Bacteria; phylum Acidobacteriota; class Vicinamibacteria; order Vicinamibacterales; family UBA8438; genus CAZYFH01. The sequence goes on from CBDANB010000003.1 coordinate 175,279, forward strand.
ACACCCGGGCATCGTCGTAGAAGATCCACTGCGTCCCATTGCCGTGATGCACGTCGTAGTCGACGATCGCCACCCGCGTCACTCCGCTGGCCAGCGCATGCGCCGCGGCGACCGCCGCGTTGTTGTAGAGACAGAAGCCCATCGCCCGTCCCCGCTCGGCGTGGTGCCCCGGCGGACGGACGAGGGCCACCGCCGGCGCATCGTGGTCCAGCGCGTGATCGATCGCCGCCATGGCCGCGCCGGCCGCCAGCCGGGCAACCGCCTCGGAATCGGGCGACGCATAGGTATCCGCGTCGAGTCGTACCCGTTCCCCCGCCGTCGCAACGATCGCATCGACATAGCGCGGGTCATGCACGCGAAGCAGCGCCTCGGTCGGCGCGGGGGTGGGCGTCGCGACGCGACCGCCGGCGGCGCGCCAGCGCGAAGCCACCCGCGACAGGACCTCCGCCCGGGCCGGCTGCTCTGGGTGCCCAGGGGGGGTTGCGTGGTCGACGAAGCGGTCTGAGGAGATCACCAAGACGTCGGTCGCGTCCACGATCCACCTCGCGTGGTCAGCGCGGCTCGAGCATCGCCGCCGAGCGCTGCTGCGCCCGCAGGAGCGCCTGCTCGAGCGCGACGCGCTTCGCTTCCAGCACGTCGTCGCCGGCGCCAGGCGGCACCAGGATCGGCTCCTCGACGGCGATTGCGGCGCGAGCGTACGGTTTCGGCACCTGGGTACGGTCCCAGCTTCGCGCCTCCCAGTACCGGTCGGCCTCGATGTGAAACGGGAGCATCGGGTTCCCGGTCAGTCCCGCCAGCCACACGGCTCCCGGCTGAACCGACCCCGCCGGCCCTCGCGGACCATCGACGGTAAAGGCGGCGGGTCGTCCGGAGCGCATGTGACGCCGGAGCTGCGCCAGTGCGCGTCGGCCGCCGCGCGACGTCGAGCCCCGCGCGGTCGCATATCCGAACCGCTCGATGATCTGAGCGATCCACTCGCCGTCAAAGTTCGCGCTCGTCATCACGACGATGCCTCGCCGTCGCCAGAAATATGTAGCCGGCAGAATGCGGCCGTGCCAGAACGCAAAAATGGGCTGGTGACCGTCGCGACAGACCGCCTCGTAGTGGGCATAGCCGTCGATCGACCATCGCAGCGTCCGCCCGATCGCCGCGATGACGGGATAGGCGAGGGCCGCGATCGCCGACGCGCGCGCGCGCTGGCCGCGCGTCAAGGCCGCCGGTGCAGCCTTCGACGTCACATGCCTTCGTAGTGCGGCCCGCCGCCGCCCTCGGGTGGCACCCAATCGATGAGCTGATACGGGTCCATGATGTCGCACGTCTTGCAGTGCACGCAGTTCGAGGCGTTGATGTGCAACCGCTTCCCGGGGCCGCCGTCCGCGTCGACGATCTCGTACACATTGGCCGGGCAAAAACGGGTACACGGGTTCTGGTACTCCTCGAGGCATCGCGTGCGACAGATATCCGTGTCGTGCACGATCAGGTGGGACGGCTGATCCTCATCGTGGCGGGTGCCGGAGTAATGCACGTTGGTCAGCTTGTCGAACGTCAGCTTGCGGTCGACGGGCGCCGGCGGCGGAACAACCGGCGCGCCATCGCCGAAATAGCGCAGAAGCGACCACATCCGCTCGTGCCCCGCGTGCGTGGGCATCGGGTCGCGGAACCACCAGCCACGGGTGACGAGCGAGAGTGCGGCATACGCCACCCCGGGGATGAGCCCGTGCCCAAAGGCCTGATGCACGTTGCGGACCGGATACAGCTCGCGTTTGATCGGCCCCGCCGCGACCAGACTCGCGTAACGCCCCAGCCGATCCGCTGACGGGTCTCCGGCACGGATCGCCTCGAACGCCGTCTCGGCGGCGCACATCCCGCTCCACATCGCGAGGTGGATGCCCTTGAGTCGCATCGAGTTGAGAAACCCGGCCGCGTCACCGACCACCAGCGCCCCGTCGACGTGGCACCGCGGGATGGCATGCCACCCGCCCTCGGGCAACGCCTTGGCGCCGTACCGCACCATCTGCCCATCGGCCAGCAGCGGCGCCACGATCGGATGTCGCTTGAAGCGCTGGAACGCGTCGTGCGGATCGAAGAGCGGGTTGCGGTAGTCGAGGCCGGCGACGAATCCGACAGCCACCCGGCCCTCAGGCAGCGCGTAGATAAACCCCCCACCGAACTCCTCGAATCGCAGCGGGTAGCCCAACGTGTGCAGTACGGTCCCCGCCGCCAACCGGTCCGGCGGCACCTCCCACAGCTCCTTGATGCCGATGGCGTAGACCTGCGGCAGACGCCCATCATCGAGCGCGAACCGTCGCACCAGCGTCTTCGTCAGATTGCCGCGCACCCCGTCCGCCAGCACCGTCACCGACGCCCGTATGTCGACGCCCGGTTCGAACGTCGACTTGCGCTCGCCATCCCGGCCGATCCCGCGGTCACCGGTCCGCACCCCGACCACACGGTCGCCGTCGTAGAGCAGCTCGGCGCCGGCGAACCCCGGAAACACATCGACGCCGACCGACTCGACCTGCTCGGTCAGCCACTTGGCGAGGCGGTTGATCGACACGACATAGCAGCCGTGGTTGCGCAGCGGCGGCGGGGTGAAGGGGGAACGGATCCGGCCGCGCTCGGTGAGGAGGTAGAGTCGGTCGCCGGTCACCGGAACATCGAGCGGGGCGCCGCGCTCGCGCCAGTCCGGGATCAACTCGACGAGCGCCGAGGCGTCGAGGACGGCGCCCGACAGCATGTGGGCGCCAGCCTCCCTCGCCTTTTCGAGGACGGCCACCGTCAGCGGGTCACCGCCGCGCTCTTTCTGGAGCGTTGCCAGGCGGTAGGCGGCCGCCAGACCGGCGGGGCCGCCACCTACGATGACGACGTCGACGTCGAGTGTCTCGCGATCCAGCTCACTCCCCCAGCGCCGTCACGAGGGCCGGCACGACCTCGAACAGATCGCCCACGATCCCGTAGTCGGCGACTTCGAAGATCGGCGCGTCGGCATCCTTGTTGATTGCGACGATCGTCCGCGATCCCTTCATCCCCACCAGATGCTGGATCGCACCTGAAATGCCGAGCGCCAGGTAGAGCTTTGGAGCAACGGTCTGTCCCGAGCTGCCGACCTGCCGGTCCATCGGAAGCCAGCCGGAATCGCAAATCGGACGCGAGGCGGCCAGCTCCGCGCCCAGCGCCTTGGCGAGCTCCTGCGCGAGCGGAAGGTGCTCCTGTCCCTTGATGCCGCGACCCACGGCCACGATGCGTTCCGCTTGCGTGAGGTCGACCGCTTGCTTGGCCTCCTTGAACGGCTCGCCCGGACGCTGGCGAATGGAGGCCGCATCGATGGTCACGGCGATCGCGCGGGTCGCAGCCGGACTCGTGCCACGCGCCGCGGCATCCGCCCGGTACGACCCGATCTGAAAACTGGCGAAGTGAGGCGGCGGTCCCACGGGCGCGACGTCCGCGACGAACTTGCCTTGGAACATCGGACGCACGAACGCCACTCCCCCATCGCGGGACTTCGCGCCGATGCAATCCGTCATCAGCGTGCGTTCGAGGCGTGCGGCCAGCGCGGGCGCGTAGTCGCGCGTCTGATACGTGTGAGGAAACAGCACGAGGCTGGGTTGCACCTGCTCGACGACTTGCGCGAGCGCGCCGACGAAGCCGTCGGGGGTGTACGGCTCGAGCGCCGCGTCCTCGACGGCGAGCACCTCAGCGACGTCGGCCGCGGCCAGCGCCTCGACACTGGACCCGACGTTCGCGCCGGCCACGGCGACCGAGAGCGGCCCGTCGAGGGCCTGGCCGGCGGCAATGGTCTCCCAGGTCACCGGGTTCAGCGTGCCGGCGCGCTGCTCAGCGAGCACGAGGATCATGACGCTCCTTTGCCGGCGCGACCGGCGGGCGTCGCCGACCATCGTGCCCTCGAGCGGACCTGCGCCTGGGCTCTCACAGTGCGCGCGCCTCCTCGCGCAGCAGACGGACGAGCTCGGCCGCCGCGTCGGCCGGCGCCCCGTCGATAAGATGCGTCTGCTTGCCTTTGCCGGGGGTGTACATCTCGAGGATCCGGTGCCCGACCGCCGGCGCGGCGCCGGGGGTCACCGTGCGAACATCTTTCTTCTTGGCCGCCATGATGCCCTTCAGCGTGGCGTAGCGCAGCTGGTTGATCCCGCTCTGGATCGTCAGAAGCGCCGGTGTCGGCATCGAGACCCACTGGAACCATCCGCCCTCGAGCTCGCGCTTCACTCGAATCTGACCCGCGCCCTCGCCGACCGCCTCCACATCCATGATGATGGTCGCGTGCGGCAACCCCAGCAACTCGGCGAGCACAACCCCGGTCTGCCCGAATCCCTGGTCATCGGACTGGAGACCCGTGAGCACGAGATCGAAGGACTCGGAACGGATGGCGGCGGCGAGCGCACCCGCGACCACTCCGGCGTCGGCCGCCGCCAGCTCGGCACTGTCGACGTGAATGGCTCGGTCGGCGCCGCGCGCCAACGCTTCCCGTATCACCTGCCCCACGCGCGCGGGGCCCGCCGAGCAGACCACCACCTCCCCACCATGGCGCTCCTTGAGGCGGAGCGCTTCCTCGAGCGCGTAGGCGTCCGGCTCGTTCATCTCGAAGCTCGCGTCGTGGTCGCGAACCCACGTCGCCCCGGCATCCGCGCGGAGCGGCCAGTCCCGTGTGACGACTTGCTTGATGCAGACAGCGATATTCATCGTCGGTGGTGGTTCTTGGCCTTCACGGCCGGGCGCCTGGCACCGGCCAGGCCGCTGTCAGTTCTCGTACCGTTTGAGGAGCAAACTGGCGTTCGTGCCGCCGAACCCAAACGAATTCGACAGCGCGTAGTCGATCGATAACGACCGTTTCTGATTCGGCACATAGTCGAGGTCGCAATCGGGGTCCGGGGTTTCGAGATTGATAGTCGGTGGCACCACCTGGTCCCGCACCGCCAACGCGGTAATCCCCGCTTCCAATCCGCCCGCGGCACCGAGCAGGTGCCCGGTCATGGATTTCGTGGAGGAGATGGCCACCGTCGACGCATGCGGACCGAAACAGTTCTTGATCGCCAGGGTTTCGAGCCGGTCGTTGTAGAGCGTCGAGGTCCCGTGCGCATTGATGTAGTCGACCTTGGACGGCTCGACCCCGGCCTGCGCGATCGCCGCGCGCATGACCCGCACCGCACCCTCGCCATCTTCCGCCGGTGCGGTCACGTGAAACGCATCGGCCGACATACCGTATCCGACGAGCTCAGCGTAAATCGATGCGTCGCGCAGGCGAGCGCGCTCGAGCTCCTCGAGAATGACGACGCCGGATCCCTCGCCGATGATGAACCCGTCGCGGTCGAGGTCGAACGGTCGGCTGGCGCGCTCGGGCTCATCGTTGCGGGTGGACAGCGCGCGCATGGCCGCGAACCCGCCGACCCCCATCGGGGTAATGGCCGCCTCCGACCCACCGGCGATCATCGCCTCGGCAGCCCCCCGCTTGATCATCTCGAACGCGTCCCCGATGGCATGGGCGGAGGCGGAACAGGCGGTGCACGTCGCCGAGTTTGGCCCGCGCGCCCCGAATCGAATGGAGACCTGACCGGCGGCCAAATTGATGATGGCCGACGGAATGAAGAACGGTGAGATCTTCCGCGGTCCGCCCTTGAGGAGCGCCCGATGCTCGCGCTCGATCGTGCTGAATCCGCCGATGCCTGACGCGATGACCACGCCGACCTCAGGCCCCAGCGCCCGATCCGTCTCGAACCCGGCGTCGCGGACCGCGAACTCGGACGCCGCGATCGCGTACTGGATGAAGACGTCCATTTTCTTGACGTCCTTCTTGCCGACGAACTGCAGCGGATCAAACGCCTTGACCTCGCCGGCTATCCGCGATGAGAACGCTGACGCATCAAATCGACTGATCTCGCTGATCCCGCTCCGACCAGCGCACACCGCGTCCCACGTCGGCTGTGTGCCGATCCCCAACGACGACACCAAGCCAACACCGGTCACGACGACCCGCCTCTGCACCAGCTGTCTCCTCGCCGCTCCGAACGCCTACCTCTTCTTCTTGGCGTGCGACTGGATATAGTCAACAGCCTCCTTGACGCGAGTAATTTTCTCAGCGTCTTCGTCCGGGATCTCGAGACCGAACTCCTCCTCGAAGGCCATGACCAGCTCGACTGTGTCGAGCGAGTCGGCACCGAGGTCATCCACGAACGAGGCATCCGGTGTGACCTCTTCCTCATCGACGCCCAACTGCTCGACGATGATCCCCTTGATTTTGTCAGCAACCGCCATTCAGGAGCCTCCTACATGTACATCCCGCCATTTACGCCTAGAACCTGACCAGTAATATACGACGCTTCGTCCGATGCGAGAAAGCAGACGGCCGAGGCGATGTCCGCGGGGGCGCCGAGCCGGCCAAGCGGGATCTGGGCCGCGACCGCGTCACGCGCGCGTTGATCCAGCGTCGCCGTCATGTCCGTCTCTATCATCCCCGGCGCCACCGCGTTGACGGTGATGCTGCGCGATGCCACCTCGCGGGCGAGCGCCTTCGTCAGCCCGATGAGCCCGGCCTTCGACGCCGCGTAGTTCGCCTGGCCCGGATTGCCCGACTGTCCGACGACGGAGCTGATGTTGATGATGCGGCCTGAGCGTCGCTTCACCATCGGCCGGAGCACGGCCCGGCAACAGGCGAACGCGGCGGTCAGATTGGTGGCGAGCACCGCGTCCCATTCCTCCGGCTTCATCCGCAGCATCAACTGGTCGCGCACGATGCCGGCGTTGTTGACCAGGATGTCGATGCCCCCGAAGCGCTCCGCGGCGAGCGCCACCGCGCGACCGATCGTGTCGGCATCGGTCACGTCCAGACTGATGCCCACCGCCTGACCACCCGACGACGCGATCTCACCCGCCACCTCGTCGGCGTGGCGATCGCGCGCGCCCGCGACGACCGCCGCGCCAGCGCCCGCAAGCCTCAACGCGATCGCTCTTCCAATCCCGCGCGACGCGCCCGTGACGAGCGCGACCCGCCCGGTGAGGTCATGCATCGGCACCACCCGGCGCGCTGGACACCCGTCCCGACCCTTCGAGCATGGCCTCGACCGCCGCGAGGCTCTTCAGATCCGCGACGTTCGCGACACGGACCGATTTGTCTGTAGCCCTGATCAACCCGCTGAGCACGCGGCCCGGACCCACCTCCACGAACGTCGTGACGCCGTCGGCAATGAGGCGGCGGACGGCCGCTTCCCAGAGGACCGGTGCGCTCACTTGCCGGATGAGCGCCGCCGTGGCCTCGAGTCCGGCGCGCTTCGGCTCGGCATCGACGTTGGCCACGACCGGAACCTTTGGATCGGACACGACCAGCGCGCGTAGGTCCGGCGCGAGACGGGCTTCTGCCGGCTTCATCAACGCGCAATGGAATGGCGCGCTGACCGGTAGCGGCACCACCCGCCGCGCCCCGAGCTCGCGGGCACGCGCGCTCGCGCGGCCAACGGCATCGCGGGCGCCGGCGATCGCGACCTGCCCTGGCGCATTGAGGTTGGCGGCGCTCACCACGTCGCCGTCGGCGACCTCTGCGCAGGCCCGGCGGATGGTCTCCGCGTCGAGCCCGAGCACGGCGGCCATCGCGCCCTCGCCCACGGGCACCGCCTCTTGCATGTACCGACCACGGCGTCGCACCGTGCGCAGCGCATCGGCGAACGACAACGTCCCCGCCGCGACATGCGCCGAGTACTCGCCCAGACTATGGCCCGCGAGGAACGACGGCGCGTGTCCCCTCGACGTCAGGAGCCGGTACGCCGCCACGCTGGTGGCAAGCACCGCGGGCTGCGTGTTCTCGGTGAGCGCGAGCTGGTCTTCGGGCCCCTCGAAACAGAGCCTGCTGAGGGGCTCGCCGAGGGCGTCGTCGGCCTGCTGAAACGTCTCCTGGCAGACCGGAAACTCGGCGGCGAGTGCCCGCCCCATCCCGACGCGCTGCGACCCCTGGCCGGGGAACACGAACGCGATCATGGTTGCGCCTCTCGGTGCGGGTCGATCACCGTTCGGTCTCCACGGCGGCAGGCGTCAGCGACGCCAGACCGGCGCCAAGATCCGCGATGACGTCCTGCGTCGCAAACCGGTGGGCGAGCGCGATGGCGTTGCGCACGGCTTTGGCCGATGACCGTCCATGCCCGACAATGGCCGGCCCCGCCACGCCGAGGAGGGGCGCGCCCCCGTACTCCGAATAGTCGACGCGGCGACGGAAGCGCCGGAACGCGCGACGGGACAGCAGATACCCAAATCGGGTCGTGAACGTCCGCCGCAGCTCCGCGCGCAGCAGATCCTCCACCACCTCCACGAGCCCCTCGCTGATCTTCAGCGCGACATTGCCGGTAAAGCCATCGCACACGATGACATCCGCCCGACCGCCATAGACTTCCCTGGCTTCGATATTGCCGATGAAGTTCACACCGCAGGCCCGCAGCCGTTGATGCGCATCCCGAGTCAGGTCGTTTCCCTTCGTGGCCTCCTCTCCCGTTGACAAGAGCCCGACACGTGGCGACGCGACGCTGAGTGCGGTACGCGCATAGACGGTGCCCATTGCCGCGAACTGCACGAGATGATGCGCCCGGCAGTCGACGGTTGCTCCCGCATCGAGCAGCACAGCGTCTCGATGCAGCGTGGGTATGGTCGTGGCCAACGCGGGCCTGTCGACGCCCGGCAGCATGCCGAACGCGGCGTGGGCCGACATCACGGTGGCGCCGGTGTTTCCAGCGCTGAAAAACGCCACGGCGTCCCCGGCAGCGACTGTTTCGGCCGCCACCCGTACCGACGCGCGCGGTTTCCGGCGCAGCGCAGCGGCGGGTGCCGCATCCATGGCCACGACGTCGGGCGCGTGAATCGTGCGAAGGTCAACGCCGGTGGCGCCGCCGTGGCGCTTGAGCTCGCTTTCGATCTGATCTCGCGGCCCGACCAGCGTGAGCCCACATCCGAGATGTCGCGCGGCAACCAGCGCACCCGCGACGATGTGCTTCGGCGCGTGGTCACCACCAGCCGCGTCAACGGCAATGTGCATCGGCTGGGCATCCCCGACCGAGCGGGGCTCACGCGTCCTTGACGGGCTTGACCGGCCGGCCTCTGTAGTACCCGCAGTGCGGGCACACCACGTGCGGCGGCTTCGGCTCGTGACAATGGGGACACTCGCCCGTCGCGGCCGCCCTGATCGCGTCGTGCGCGCGTCGCTTCGCCGTACGCGCCTTGGAGTGCCGCCGTTTCGGATTCGGCATCTCGATCAGTCCTTTCGCGCGTGCCCCGGCTCGCCGCGCACCATCGACCGTAGGGCCGCGAGGCGCGGATCCCGCCACACGATCTTGCAGGTGCACTGGTCCGTGTTCCGATTGATGCCGCACACGGTGCACAGCCCCCGACATTCCTCGCGGCAGAGCGGCTTCATCGGCGCCGCGAGTTGCAGTTGCTCGCGAATGAGATGTCCGAGGTCGATCTCATCGTCTCGGTAGAACGCCGTCGAGAGATCGTCATCGAAGACCTCCACGTCGCCGTCGCCGGTGTTCGCACGCTGGGGCAGATAGCGAAGGTCCACCTCGAGGTCGACCAGTCGGTCGAACGCCTCGAGACACCGCCCGCACGCCAACCGCATGGCTGTCGTGACACGGCCCCGGAGCCGCACTATCTCGCCGTCCTTGTCAACGACCAGCTTCACGATCACTGCCGTGGCGACTGTATAGCCGTCACCCGGCCCCGTATCGAATGTCGAGGGTGGGTACGAGCGCTCCACGCGGTCTTGGGCCCCGAGCAACGCACGGGTGTCCAGGACCAGGCTCACGTCGGAGTGCCCCGTCTCAGCCATCTCCATGACCATTCGACGAACCCGATACTATAGCACGCGTGAACGGACCTGCTCGCCCCACGGGCGCGGGACGAACAGCTCCTCGAAGAGGCTGATTGCGAAGCGATCGGTCATGCCCGCCAGGAAATCGCGCGCGGCAACGTCGAGACCATCGCGTTGGAGCGTGCGCGCATCGAGGAATCGCGCGGGCTCATCGCGCACCTTCTCCCAGAGCCCGGCAAGAATGCCGTACGCCTTCTTGAACTCGGCCGTGGCCACCTCGTTCTCGTAGACCGCGGTGAACAGAAACGCGCGCAGACCGAGCGTCGCCTGTAACACCTCTGTGCTCATGTCGATCTCGGGCGAATCGGCCCGGTCGAGAGTCCGCTCTACGACGTCCGCCACCATGCGCCCGATCCTCGCCGATGAAGACGAGCCGAGCACACCGACCGCGTCCCGAGGCAGATCATCGGGACCGAGCACCCCGGCGCGGATGGCGTCGTCGATATCGTGGTTCACGTAGGCAATGATGTCTGCTACACGCGCGACCTGCCCTTCCAGTGTCGCGGCGCGGTGCTCGGGATCCTCCCCCACCGGTGCGCCCTGTTTGCCCTTGGAGTGCTTGGCGATGCCGTCGCGTACCTCCCAGCACAGGTTGAGACCGACGCCGCCCTGCTCGAGCACGTCGACGATGCGCAGGCTCTGTTCGTAGTGGTTGAACCCGCCGGGGATGAGCTGTTTCAGCACGCGCTCGCCGGCGTGCCCGAACGGCGTATGCCCGAGATCGTGCCCGAGTGCGATGGCCTCAGTGAGCTCCTCGTTGAGCCGGAGCACCTTCGCGATCGTGCGCGCGATCTGCGACACCTCGAGCGTGTGGGTGAGTCGCGTGCGATAGTGATCGCCGGCCGGCGCGAGAAATACCTGGGTCTTGTGCTTGAGCCGGCGGAAGGCCTTCGAATGGACAATCCGGTCGCGGTCGCGTTGGAACGCGGGTCGAATCGGGTCGTCTGGCTCGGGACGGAGACGACCCCGGCTGGCGCTGCTGCGCGCCGCCCACGGAGCCAGCGTGTCCTGCTCGCGGGCCTCCAGTTGGGCGCGCAGCGCGCCCGCAATCGCTCGGTCGGGCATTAATCAGCTGGGGCTACGCCCCAAACCCCCGCGACCGCTCCGTGGGGACCCCGAGTGCCCCACTCCGCGCCCGCGAGGCGCGCTGTGCGCGCCTGGCCGGCTGGAGACGCGGTCTGCAATCCACGTGGTCCGCCGGCTCTCGGATGGGGCTGCGCCCCAAACCCCCGCGACCGTTCCGTGGGGACCCCGAGTGCCCCACTCCGCGCCCGCGAGGCGCGCTGTGCGCGCCTGGCCGGCTGGAGACGCAGTCTGCAATCCACGTGGTCCGCCGGCTCTCGGATGGGGCTGCGCCCAAAACCGTGCGCGCCTAGGACGACGCCTCCACCGCACTGATGGTGAACGGTCGGATCGACGCGATCGCGTGCTTGAAGAGCATCGAGTCCGTACCATCGTGCTCGACCAGCACGGCGAACCGGTCGAAGCTCTTGATGCGACCGTCGACTTCGGTGCCATCCATGAGACGAATGGCGACGCGTAGGCGCTCGCGTCGCGCTCCGTTCAAAAAGGTGTCCTGCAGGTTGGGACCGACCGCCGCCTGTTCGCTGTCGCGGGTCGACATCAGGTGGGAACGTCTCCAAGCGCCCCGAGCACGGTAGTCATTGCGTCGCGATGCTCCCCCGGCAGATGAATCCACCGTAGGTTAGGCTCTTTGCGAAACCAGATCAACTGACGGCGCGCGTACCGCAGGTTCTCCCGCACGATGAGCTCGCGTGTCTCGCGCTCGGTGCGCAGACCCCGGAGGTGCTCGAGGGCTTGCCGGTAGACGAGCCCGCCGAACGGATGCGCATCCTCCCCTACCCCCGCGGAAAGCGTGCGCCGGATCTCGTCCAGGAGTCCATCAGCGAACTGGCAGTCGACGCGATCGGCGACCCGTCGCGCCAGGTCGGCTGGCGACACCCGCAGACCGAACGCCACCACCAGGTAGTCGTCGAGCGGTGAGCGCGTGTCGGCGAAGTGATCTGTCAGCGGCCGTCCGGTGAGCATGAACACCTCAAGCGCGCGGACCAGACGCTTCTCATCACGCGGCGATATCCGCTCGGCTGACGCCGGGTCGATCCGGGCCACCATCCGGTGCAGACAGCCGACGCCCCGTCTCCGCGCGACCCGCGCAAGACGCAAGCGCAGTGCGTCGTGGCGGCCCGGACCCGGAAAGAGCCCTCGCGTGAGCGCCCGATAGTACAGCCCAGTCCCACCGACGAGGATCGGGAGGCGCCCGCGGTGCGAAATGTCGCGAATGGCCGCCGCCGCCGCCTGCGCGAAGCGCGCCGCTGAATAACGTTCGGTCGGCTCCGCCACGTCGACCAGGTGGTGCGGGATCCCCCGGCGCCGTTCTGGCGGCGTTTTGTCTGTGCCGATATCGAAACCGCGGTAGACGGCCGTTGAATCACAGCTCACAATCTCGCCGTTTCGACGCTGGGCCAGCGCCAAGCCGAGTGCGCTCTTTCCGGTCGCGGTCGGGCCGAGAATCGCCACGAAGCGAGGGTGGGTGGCTTCGGTCGTCACACCTGACGGCACCATCGGAGAACCACGAGCAGAGTCAGCACGACCAGCAGGATGAGCCATCCAAGCCGCTGCACGCGTGTCGGGAGCTGCATTGAGCGGACCGCGGCCGTTACTCGCCACGAGACGTCGCGCCGTCAGCCACCCGGCACGCGGCTACGCGGGCGGTGACTCGTTGAAGTAGAACGTCACCGTGAAGAACGCCTGGTCGTCAGGATACTCGGGCGGCAGTGGCCGGGTCGGGTTCGAGGACTGTAGCGCGTTGAATGCGGAGTTGGTGAATGCGCCGACCGCAGACGGCCGCTGCACGGTGAGGTCTGTCAGGGTGCCGTCCTTGTGGACGTAGAACGTGAGCACGACGTTGCCATGCATGCTGAACGCGGCGTACGGGATGAACCAGTTCCGGCGGATCTGGGCAATGAACCGGCGCACCCACGGGCCGAACTCGACACCCTTCGTGTCGAACTGAATCGAGGGACCGTACTGGTCGGTGCTCCCGCGCAGGTTGTCAAAACTCTCGCGCCGAACGTATTGCTCGAGGTTCTCCATGGCGCGGCCGAGCAGGCCGTCGGCCTTGACGTCGGCGTCCGATCGGGGATCAGGATCTTCGGGCCCCCCGCTCTGTCGGGGCACGACCAGGGATCCTTCAGCATCCAGCGCTTCCGCGGTCCGCTCCTCCGGCTCGCGATCCTCCCCCGGTCCCGGGTCGTCGGCGCTCTCAGACGGCGGCCGATCGGCGAGGGCGTCGAGCAGCTCGTCCACGGCCGGGTCCGGGTCCGGCACATCGGCCGGGTCGGGTGAGTTGGCGTCGGCTAGCACCCCGATGCGCGGGGTTTCGTCGAGCCCGGCATCGGGGTCGTCCGCTTCAGCCAAGGTCGAGGAGTTCCCGAGCGCGTTCGGCAGGCTGTTCAGCGGGTCGTCGGACGACAATGGCGACTGCGCTCGCCGATCCCTATCCGAGAGCGGGGCATCCAACCGCGGCGGGTCCGGGGTCTCGAGATCGACTCGCGGCTGGACGAAGACGAACGGGCGGTTCGTATCGGCCTCCCGCTGCAGGGCGGCCAAAGCTGCCTGCTCCTCGGCCAACTCCGCCAACCGCTCTGCCCGTCGGGCTTCCGCATCCCGGACGAACGACATCTGCGGCACGAAGATCACCGCTAGCACGACGAGGACGTGGGCAAAGATCGACAGCAGCGCCTGCTCGCGCCATGACATCGCCGCCTCGACCGTCGGCGTCTCGAAACGGCGGTCGTCGAAGTCGAAGTACATGAGGCACTTAGTTCGTGTGCGGGTTCCGCTCTGATTATACCAGCCCGGTCCACGGGCCTCGCCGGTCTCGGTGCGACGCGGACGCGCACCAGGCCTTGGTGGGGGTTTCCGCGGGCACCGGTGGCCCGCACGGGCTCGGGCAACCACTGCAGGTTCGAAGCGGCCCAGCGAATGGTCTCTCGGAGAACACCGTCGGAGGCACCGCTATCCGGCTACTCACGATGGCACCTGTCGCCGTGACGACGCGGTGTTCGCAGAGAGACCAATGCTGGGGCGCTCGTTGAGGAGCGCGCGTTGCGAACCTGCACGGGCGGGGCGAGCCCCTTCCAAGGTTACGCCCGGCGAGCCTCATAGAGGTAGACGATACCGAGTTGCAGCGGGACCGCCCGGATCTCGATGAACCCGGCTGCGCGGAGCAGCGCGCACAGCGCGTCCCGTCCGCCGAACTCGCCGACCGACGCCGGAAGGTAGGCATACGCGCTGTCGTGACCGGAGATCGCCGCACCCAATCGCGGCAACACGCGCTGGAAGTACCACGCATACACCGACCTGAGTACCGGGACGTTCGGCGTGCCGAACTCGAGAATCGCGACGCGACCGCCGGGCCGGATGAGGCGGTGCATCTCGTCCAGCGCGCGCCGCGGGTCCTCGACGTTGCGGATGCCAAACGCGACCGTCGCACAATGCGCGGACTCGCTCCCCACGGGCACGCGGGTGACGTCGCCTCGCACGAGACGCACGCGTCCCGCCAGTCCACGAGCGGCAATCTTGGCCTGACCGCGGCGCAGCATCTCTCCCGCGAAATCGACCCCCACGACCTGGGACGCACCGGCGGGTCCGCGCGTCAGCGCAATGGCCAGATCGGCGGTGCCGGTGCACAGGTCGACCACCAGCTCCCCCCCCCCCAAACCCAGCGATCGGACGGCGCGCGCGCGCCATCGACGGTCAAGGCCGGCGCTCAAGATGTGGTTGAGGACATCGTAGCGTCGGGCGATTCCGTCGAACATGCCCGCGATGCGGTGGGGGGTCTTGTCAACCAATGGGGCGAGCGATCTACCCGGTCCAGGCGGGAAACAGCTGATGATCGAACCCGAGCGACGACAGGATCTTGCCGGCCATGAAGTCCGCGAGATCGTCGAGGGTCTCCGGCCCCTGATAGAAGGCGGGCATCGCGGGCAGCACGTGCGCGCCCGCCTCCGCGCACGAGACGAGGTTCTTCAGTTGCGGCAAACTCATCGGTGTCTCGCGAGGCACGAGCACGAGCAGGCGGCGCTCCTTGAGCACAACGTCCGCCGCACGCTCGATCAAGTTTCGCGAGAGACCGTGGGCCACCCCCGCGAGGGTCTTCATCGAGCACGGGACGATCGCCATCGCGTCGCACCGGTAGCTGCCGCTAGCGATCGAGGCGCCCACATCTTTGTTGCTGTGGATCTCCAGCGTGTCGGCACGTGCCACAACGCCGTAGCGCGCGTGGAGGTAGGTGTCGAGACGGTCGATGGCCGCCTCCGCACCGAGCTCGTCCCGCAGCAGGCGCCGACCGTAGTCGGACACCACGAGCTCGACACGCGCGTCGGCGGCCAGCAACGCGGCCACGGTGCGCACCGCGTAGAGAGCCCCGCTCGCGCCGGTGATCCCGACGGTGATGACGCGCTGGGCGCTACCCGACATAAACGGCGGCCACCGTCGTGAGCAAATAGAGAATCCCGACGTATCCGTTCAGGTCGAAGGCCTGTTTCACGCGCGACAAATCTCGTGGGCCAACGAGGGACTGCTCATAGGCCAGGAGCAGCCCGACGCCCGCGACACCCGCGAGGTACACCGGGCCAAGCGCCGTGACACCGGCGAGTCCGGCCAACGCCGTCACGGTGACTAGGTGAAGGGCGCGCGAAATCCAGAGCGACCGCGCGACGCCGAAACGGGCAGGAATCGAGTGGAGGCCGTGGGCTCGGTCGAACGACACGTCGTCACACGCGTACAGGATGTCGAAGCCCGCGACCCAGGTCCCAGTCGCGATCGCCAGCAGCCACGGCTCCCAGCCAGGCCCACCACCCGCCGCCAGCCATCCGCCAACCGGCGCGACGGACAGCGCCAGGCCCAGGAACAGCTGCGTGTAGCTCGTGTAGCGCTTGGCCAGCGAGTACCAGAACACGATGGCGAGCGCGACGGGAGAGAGCGCGAAGCACAGCGCCCCGAGCGGATAGGTCACGCCGACAAACGCCAGCGACGCAACAATGACCACCCCGATCGCCTCCCGCCGAGAGACGCGGCCGCGCGGGAGCTCCCGGTCGCGTGTCCGCGGGTTCAGGGCATCGAAACGCGCGTCAACCACTCGGTTGAACGCCATGGCCGCGGTGCGCGCGCTCACCATCGCCGCGAGTATCCAGCCAACGCGCGCCCAGGTCAGGGGCACCGCCATCCCGGCAAGCACCGCGCCGGTAAGCGCAAATGGCAGCGCAAACATGGTGTGGCTCAGCCGGATGAACGAGGCGTAGGTGCGGATTCGATTCAACATCCCGCGCAGGTGGTCGGCGGCACCCCGTGTGCCCCGTCCCTCGCCCTTGGTCCCCAGTCTCCGCTTCCTAGTCCCTGCCGATGTCCTCCAGCCACACTATCTGCTCCGGCTGGATCCCACTCAGTAGGTATTCTTCCACATCGTCGACGGGGCCAGGCAGATCGACCCCGATCAGCGCCGCTTGCCGCCCAGCGCGGAGGGATCCGAATCGGTCCGCTGCCGCGAGCGCCTCGGCTCCCACGACGGTCGCGCTCCGGAGGATGGACCCTGCCGGCACGCCTGGAGCGATCCGTCGCATCGCGGCGAGCTCCGCGAACAGGTTCAGGTCTGGCGCGCTCGCCAGGCTGTCGGTGCCGACGGCCACGGGCACACCCGAGGCGTAGAATTGCGCGATCGGCGGCGTCCCGGCGCCGGTCCACGCGTTGCTGCGCGGACACGTCACCAGCGTCGCCCCGGACGCCGCGAGACGATCGAGCTCGGCCGGCGTGAGATGCACACCGTGCACGGCGAGTGTCCCGGGTCCGGCCCACCCGAATGCATCGAGGTACTCGACCGGACCGCAGCCTGGCGGATTCCACCCCGGAATCCACCGGCCGCGCTCCTCGAGGACGGTACGCCACGCGCCGGTCCCGTGCTCGAGCAGCTCGAGCTCCTCCGACGATTCCGCCACGTGGACGGACCGCGGTCCATCGTCACCAATCTCCCTGAGCGCCTTGAACAGCGTGGGCGCCACGGAGTACGGTGCATGCGCCGCCACCGCCAAGCGAACGCCGGCCTCGACTCGCGCGGCGCGCTCCACCTTCAGCTCACGGGCAATGACTCGCGCTTCCTCCGCCCCGACGTTGAACCCCAGCACCTCACGGAAGACGACCGCCTCCACCCGGCTCGCCTCGAGCGCGCCCACCGACTGCCGTGTGTTGGCGATGTCGCCGACCAGGGCAGTCCCCGCGCGCCGGAGCTCGTTCACCGCCGCCGCCAGCGCGGGCGCGGCCGTGGCGTCGTCGTGGTGACCCCGTTGCGACATCACCGCTCTGGCCCACACGGGCGGTGACACGGCAGCCGCCACGGCGCCTCGCAGATGGGACAGTTCAAGGTGCGTGTGTGCGTTGACGAGCCCCGGCAGCAGGACCGTCGACGGTAGCGGCACGACCGTCGCGTCGGCGCGGTGGCGTCGGTCGTGGCGCTCACCGACCGCGACGATCACCCCGTCCTCGACATCGACATGACCGTCGCGGATCGGCGGTGCGGTCACCGGCACGACCCAGGCGGCCTGATACCGGGTCGGCCCGGCGCTCATGTCGCGGTCTGGCGTCGCTTTCCGGACCGACTGCGGGCGGGGTACCGGTCGAGCTCGGGTGGCAGGCTCGTGTCGCCGGAATCCCTGGCGACGGCGAGCTCGTGCATCCGCGGCACGGCGCGCTCGCGGAAGAAGGGATCCCCTATGGTGTCGTAGTGCATGTTGCGACGTTTGGGGACAAAACCGGCGTCTTCAATGTTGCGCACGATCTCGGCCTCGTCCATGCAATAGGCGGCGCCCGCGGCCCGTACGACGTTCTCCTCGAGCATCACGCTGCCCATGTCATTCGCGCCGTAGGCGAGGCTGAGCTGGCCCACCTTGCCACCCTGGGTGACCCAAGAGGCTTGCAGATTGTCGAAGTTGTCGAGGACCAGACGCGCAAGCGCGAGCGTGCGCAGGTAGTCGACGCCGGTCGCCTCGACGCCGCCAAGCTCCGTATTCGTCGGCTGGTAGCTCCACGTGATGAACGCGGTGAAACCACCCGTCTCGTCTTGGAGGTCCCGCAGACGCATCAGATGCTCGATGCGTTCTTCGGGGCGCTCGACGGTTCCGTACATCATCGTCGCCGTCGTCCGCAGCCCGGCCTCGTGGGCCGCGCGCATGACGCCGAGCCATTCGGCGGCCGTCGCCTTGCTATGGCAATTCAGCCGCTCCCGCACGCGATCGACCAGGATCTCCGCGCCGCCACCGGGGATGCTGTCGAGACCGGCGGACACGAGTCGATCGATGACGGTGCGCACCGGGAGCTGCGACAACCGGGATAGATGGATGACTTCCGGTGGGGAGAGCGCATGGAGCTTGAAGGTTGGATATCGGTCCTTGACGGCCCCGAACAAATCCTCGTACCACGACAGCGGCAGATCGGGGTTGTGCCCACCCTGAAGCAGGAGCTGCACGCCGCCGACCGCGATGGTCTCGTCGATCTTCCTGAACACCTCCTCGAACCCGAGCACATAGCCGTCCGACGATCCCACCTCTCGGTAGAATGCGCAGAAATTGCAACGCGCCACGCAGACGTTCGTGTAGTTGACGTTGCGATCAATGATGTAGGTGACGACCCTATCCGGATGTTTCACGGCGCGGGCCTGGTCCGCGAGTCGGCCCAGTTCGTGCGTCGGTGCGTGCTGGTAGAGGTCGAGCGCCTCCCCGGCGGTCAGCCGCTGGCCAGTGCGAGCTTGCGGAACCGCCTGCGGGCTTGCGTCCGACATCACGATCCGTAGAAGCGCACGTTGGGGGGAACCTGCACGATGCCAAGATCGCGCGCCGCACTGTAGAACTTCTTGAGACCGGCGAGTCCGTCCGCGGTCAGCTCGAACTGCACGTTGTCCTGCAAGTAGGCGCGCGCGATCTCCGCCTGGTCCTCGTCATCGGGACCGTGCTCAGCGGCGATCGCCTCGAGCGCACCAACTCCTGCCGCCCGCGCTTCACGGAGCGCCTCGAGGTGGACCGGCTCGACGGCACCCGGCCGACCCGCCCAGAAGGCCCACACGAACGGGAGGTTCGTCATGGTGGTCCATTCGCCTCCAAGATCGATCTTTTCGAGGCCGGTGGTCTCGTGCTCGATGTACAGCGCGATGTCGCCAATCAACAATGCGGCGTCGCACCGCTTGAGCATCGCCGGCAGGTCGGGGCGCATCGTCACGAACGTCGGCTCGATGTCGAACCATTGGGCGCACAGGATTCGCAGCAACGCGACGGCCGTGCGAGAGCTCGAGTCTATGGCGATGGAGCGAATGGCCGTCGCGGGCCGCTTCGAGAAGACCGCGACCGAGGCCACGGGACCGCTCGAGACCACCGCGATGTCCGGCACAACGAGATATCCCGGAGTTCGGAGGTACTCGATCGTCGGAATCAGCCCGAGGTCGACGGACCGATCGTGAAGCAGCGCGGCGCACTTGGCCGGCACGTCGAACCGCACCGAGACGAGGTCATCGCGCGCTTCGAGCCCGTGAACGAGTGGTCTGGCATTGAGATACTGGACCGCCCCGACACGGATCACACTCATGGTGCAGTGCCGATCTCGAAACGGCCGTTGCGTTGTACTGGGGCCAGCCCCGCCGCGCTGATGTTGCGAACGATCTCCTCGAGCGGCGCCCGGCGCCACCCGAGCTCGATCGAATCGATTGGCGAGACTGCGTCCACGTCGTCGGCCCCGAACGCGAGCGCGACCTGCGCTAGCTTCGGCCCGTACACACTCCAATCCACCTGTATCGAGTCGATATTGTCAACCAGCAGCCGCGCCAGCGCAACCTGCCGGACATCGGCATAGCCAGTCGTGGGTCGGGGCGCCGCGACGCGCGGCAATGGCGCGAACGCGCGGACGCTTCCGACCGCCGAGCGCCACGAGGCCACTCGCCGCGCCCAGGTCCCCGCCTCGGCCTCACGCCCGATCACCGTCAGCCGCGCCACCGGTACGCCCACGGTCGCGGCAAGCTCGATCCACCGTGGATCGCGTGCGCGGTCGACGCGCGCTTCGGCAACGAGCGCCAAGCCGGCCTCGCGCAGCGCCCCAACCAGCTCTGCTACGCGATGCGTGTCTTCCCCGCAGGCCTCCACGAGGTCGTCGAGCGCGAACCCGGTGACGGGCACCTCGCCAGCCGCCGCCCGGACGCGCCGCGTCACCCGCAGCGCGGTGTCCGGGTCATCCGGACAACCGACGATGCGCACCTCCCCCGCGCCCGGCGGGATCGCCGGTGGCTCGGCGTCAACCGGCACTTCGACGACCCGGACGAACGTCACCTGATGACCGCGTCGAGCACGTCGCATCGCATCGGCCACGGACCCAAGCCCAAGGAGGTCCCGAGTCCCGACGAGGGCGTCGATGTCGCCCTCCGTCAGGGGCTCGCCGGCCGCCACTCGGCTCTCGATGTCGTCCAACGCGGTCGTCACGTGCTCACCATGCCGCATCGGCCGAGATCTGTCGCAGTCGGCTATCGAGCCGCGATCGCCGTCGCGATGCTCTGCGCCAGCGCGAGCGCCCGGCGTCCGTCCGCCCCGTTCACGCGCGGGCGCGCCTCCGTCCGCGCTGCGTGCACGAAATCCGCGAGCTCCCGTTCAAGCGGCTCCGCGCGCGGCACGTCGACCGGTCCGCCCTCGATCGCGGGCCTGGTTTCTCCGTCACGTATCACACGCCAGGCCTCGACGTGCTGCGCAGCGTAGTCGATCGAGACGTAGGCATGCGGCTGGAACACACGGAGCTTGCGTACCTGGTCGCGGCTGATCCGACTCGCAGTCAGATTGGCGATGCACCCGCCACGGAAGCGGATCCGCGCGTTCGCGATATCGACACGATCGGAAAGCACGGGGACGCCCACGGCCTCGATCGACTCGGGGACCGCGTCCACGATCGAGAGGATGACATCGAGATCGTGGATCATGACGTCGAAGACGACATCGACGTCGAGACTTCGCGGCGCAAAGGCAGCGAGACGATGCACCTCGATGAACCGCGGCATGGACACCAGTTCGTGACCGATCGTCACCGCGGGATTGTGGCGCTCGGTGTGGCCGACCGCCAGGGTCGTTCCCGATGCGTTGGCGGTCTCGACCAGCGCATCGGCGTCGGCCACCGTCGTCGAGATCGGTTTCTCCACGAGCACGGGTATACCGGCCCGCAGCAGCGGCAACGCCACACGCGCATGGGCCGCCGTGGGTACCGCAATCGTGACGCCGTCCACATCGGAGACGAGCGCCTCGACATCGGGTACGGCGCGGGTGCCCACTTCCGTCGCCACGGCCTCCGCGCGCGCGGGGTCGATGTCGACGACGCCAACGAGCTCGACGCCGGGCAGCCGGCTCAGAATCCGCGCGTGATGTCGCCCAAAGTGCCCGACCCCCACCACCGCCGCGCGAAACGGTGACCCGGTCGTCACTCGGACGTCCTCTGCTGGTCCTCCGCGCGACCGACCAGGGCGATCCCCGCCTGGTTCGCCGCGTCTAACACACGGTCGCCGTCGAGGACGAGCGTGCGTCCGGCGTCGACTGAGAGCACGGTGGCGGCGGCGGCGCGAAGCGCTTCGATCGTTGGCACGCCGATCACCGGCACGTCGAACCGCATGTCCTGATTCGGCTTGGCCACCTTGATCACTCGCACACCCGACCCAGCGAGCCGCCCCGCCCGCGCGATGACCTCGTCGGTGCCTTCCATCGCCTCGACGGCCACGATAGCGCGGCTTTTGACGACGACGGTCTGGCCGATATCGAGCCCCGCGATCGAATCGGCCATGTCGTAGCCGAACGCGAGGTCGGCCCGCTCGTCTTCCGTCGGCCCCCGCGTCGTCAACGTCCCCGCGCGCGCCAGCAGCGGCTCGAGGAACGCCGTGGAGTCGACCATCTCGATACCATGCTCGCCGAGCACCTCAACGACCGCCGTGAGGAGCGCGTCCGTGTTGCGCGTGGCGAGCCGTCGGAGCACGGAGAGCGCTGCGCGGTCCGGCACCACGCCGGAGAAGATCTTGGCGTGCTTGACCTGCCCGGCCATGAGCGCGCGCGTCACGCCGGCCTCCTTCAGCAGGGTGATGCACCGGCCAAGCTGGCCGAGCGACACCCAGTGGAACGACGCCGGAGCACCCTCGGCCGCAGCCGCTTCGATCGCGGGGCTCGTCTCCTCGCGAATCCCGACGACCGTGATCTCATGCCCCAACCGCTTCGCCGCCTCCAGCGCCAGGAAAGGGAACCGGCCATTGCCGGCGATCAGACCGAGTCGCATGTGTCGGGGGACCGGAGCCCAGAACACGCGCTACGCCGGGCCCTCGACCTCCATCGGCTCGGCGCGCCGCGGCGGTCGCCGCAAGGTGACGCCTCGCTTCGACGTCCGGATGAATTCGACCAGATCGCGCACCTCGGGACAGACGAGGGACGCATCGTCGTCGATGTGCCGGAGCGCCTGCGTCGTATTGAGTTTGGACTGCAAGAGGTAGCGGTAGGCGTGCTTCAGCTTCTCGATCGTCGTCGGCGGCACCCCGCGCCGCTCGAGACCGATGGTATTCAACCCGTAGATCCGGGCGCGGTTGCCCACGGTCTTGCCATACGGCAACGCGTCTTGGGTGACGACGGACCCTCCGCCAATGAACGCTTGCCGCCCGACGCGGCAAAACTGATGGACGCCACACGACGCGCCGATGACCGCCTCGTCCTCAACGACGACGTGCCCGCCCAGCATCGCGCCGTGACTGATGATCGTCGTGTTCCCGATGATGCAATCGTGCGCCACGTGGACGTACGCCATGAACAGGTTGTCGTCGCCGATGAGCGTCACGCCGCCGCCACCGCGGGTGCCCCTGTGGATCGTGACGAACTCACGAAAGACGTTGCGGTGTCCGATCAGGAGCCGCGTGGCCTCGCCTCGGAACTTCGTATCTTGCGGAATCAAGCCCACGGAGGCGAAGGGGAACACCTGACACCCGTCGCCGAGCTCGGTATCGCCATCGATGACCGCCGAGGCGCCGATCCATCCGCCGCAGCCAATGCGCACGTCAGCGCCAATCACGGCGTTGGGACCGACGACGGTTCCCGCGCCGAGGACCGCTCCGGGTTGAACGATGGCGGTCCGGTGGATCTGTGGCTCACCGTATTCGAGCCCCAGCAGCAACTCGGCTTCCGCGACGGTCCGATCCGCCACGGTGGCCACACCCCGGGCGATGGCCAGCCCCCGTCGCTCACGCGCGAGCGTGACCTCGAGCCGCAGCCGGTCGCCAGGCACGACTTGGCGTCGGAACTTCGCGTCGTTGACTCCACGCAGCACGGCGCGTCGCGTGGGAGCCTCGCCGCCGTCATCGAGCAGCAACAACGTCGCGACCTGCACCAGCGTCTCGATCATCATCACACCGGGCATCAGCGGGGTGCCCGGGAAGTGCCCCTGGAAGTAGTCCTCGTTCACGGTGACGTTCTTCACCGCAACGATTCGCTCGCCGGGGATGTGCTCAACGACGCTGTCGACCAGCAGCGATGGATATCGATAGCAGAGGCGGTCGAGAACGAGAGGGATGTCGAGGGACACGGACTAGAGTCGCGGGACCAGATACTCCCTGA
Source organism: Vicinamibacterales bacterium (assembly GCA_965197395.1). Taxonomy (GTDB): domain Bacteria; phylum Acidobacteriota; class Vicinamibacteria; order Vicinamibacterales; family UBA8438; genus CAZYFH01. The sequence goes on from CBDANB010000003.1 coordinate 198,811, forward strand.
CCCCAGCGCGCGCGCCAGTGTACAAGGTCGCACGCACATCGTCCACCGGCGACCAATCGGGAGTCCCGGGATGCTCGCTGAGCGGCGGCGTAGGGTGCGGGGCGAAGCCCCGGGTCATTAGGGACTCGTGGCCGCCGCGTTGAGCTGATCGACGACGTCCTGGGTCAAATCCAAGTCGCGGTTGGCCCAGATGACGCCGCCCTGCCCGACGTTGAAGAGAAAGTCGACCCCGCGACTCATCGCGACCAGCTCCAGGGCCGGCGCGAGCCGCTGCTCGAACTCGAGCTGGAGCGCCTGCTGCAGCTCGCCGACCTCAGCTTCCGCGTCCTGCGTGACGCGCTCCATTTCCGCCTGCGCGTCCTGCGTTTCCCGCTGGATCTCGAGTTGAAGTCGAGAGATCTCGCGCTGCAAGCTGAGCCGCGCCTCCGCACTCAAGATGCTCTGGCCCTGCTCGAGCTTCTGCTGCGAATCGGTGAGCGTCTGGTTGCGTCCGCCGATCTGCCCTTGCAGTTCCTGATTCCGCGCCTCGATTTCGGCGAGCTTCGAGTCCGTCAGCTCCTGGACTTTCGCATTCGCGGCCTGGCCCTCCGTCGATTCCGCGAGCACGCGCTGGAGGTCGACGTAGGCGTATTTCGTACCAGCCGGGAACGACGGGGCCGGCGCCGCAGGCGGTACGTCCTGGGCGTCGACGTTACCGGCGACCCCGATGATGAACATGGCCGCCACGACGCGAATCACGGATCTCATGGGTCCTCGTCTTTCGCTCATCAGTCTCTCTGTCTTTTGGCTCTTCGGCCTCTCGGCGCTAGTGTCCCGACGGTCGAAAAGCTCGCTCGCCAATGCTCTGGCCTGGCATCCCACGCGCCGGTGCGTTGTCACGCCACGCCTGACTCGGCACGCTCGTGGCCGCCACCACGGCCACTCGTGGACTAGAACGTCGTGCCGACGGAGAATCGGAATCCCCGATCCTCCTGGTCCTGCAATCGGTCGCTGTAGATGCCTTCGGGGTTCGGATTCCAGTAGTAGATGACCCGGAACGGCACGTTCAGCATCGGCATGAAGAAGCGCAGCTCGAGTCCGGTCGACGACCTGAAGTCCTTCATCGCAAACGAGTCCCCGAAGTTTTGCACCTGCCCCGCGTCGTAGAACGCGACCAGCCGTATCTCGTTGCTGAACAAGAACTGGTATTCCGCGTTGACCAATAGGCTCTTGTTGCCGCCAATGAGCGTGCGACCGTGAAACGAGTCCTCCGGCACATCCGGATCGATGTCGGACAGCGTCGGCCCGATGCGGCGGATGTCGTATCCGCGCACCGAGTACTCGCCGCCGAGCCAGAGACGCTCGAAGATCGGGATCTGGTTCGGATTGCCCGCCGACAGGTAGCTGTACTGACCACGCAACCCGATGACGGTCTTGGACGTGTGTGGCTTGTACCACGTGCCTTCGAGCGTCGGTTTCCAGAAGCGCGTGTTGCCACCCACACCCGCCAGGTCGATGGAAGCCCGGAGACTGCGGCCCTGCGTGGGAAAGATCGGATGGTTGACCGTGTTCGCCAGAAACGACGGTGTCACCTTGCTGACGAGACGGCGCCCACCCTGGCTTTGCAGGAGCGCATCCTGAAAGAACGGGTTGAAGGCCAGCAGCTCGGGATTGTCAGTGAAAATCGGATTGAGGTCGGTGACGTAGGACGACTGGAGGCTGTAGGCGAAAAACATTCGCGTGAAGACCGCCAGGGGCCATCCGACCGTGACCGTCGCACCGTTTGATTCCTCGGTAAAGCTGCCGATCCACTCGACCCGACGCGAAAAGACCTGGGTGCCCAATGACAGTGGGCGCCCGAAGATGAACGGCTCGGTGAACGAGACCATGTAGTTGCGCGTGCGCGCCCCGTTCAGCAACGAGACGCCGAGCGTCTCGCCCCGACCCATGAAGTTGGTCGTCTGAAACTGCACCTGACCGAAGAACCCGTCGTACTGCGAGACACCGGCGCCAAACGTCAACTGATTCAGGTTCGTCTCGGTCAGGTTGAACGTGATGTCCACCTCGTTGTCGACGTCGGACTTCTCAATCCCGATGCCGTCTTCCTCGAGCGGCTCGAAGAAACCGAGCTGATTCAACCGGCGCAGGCTGTATTTGAGCGCCTCGGTGTTGAACACGCTCTTCTCGGCGAACTGGAGCTCGCGACGGATTACCTCATCGTGCGTCGTTCGGTTGCCCGAGAACTCGATCCGGTTGACGAAGTACTGCTCGCCTTCCTGCACGCGAATCGTCACATCGACGACTGGGCTGCCATCGATCCGAATGGGTCGCGCTTCGGCGACGACCTCTTCGGCACCGCGGTTCGCGTCCTCCGGACCGTCGCCGTTACCGTTGGCGCGGAGCTCACCGTTGCCGTTGCCGTTGCCGTTGCCGTTGCCGTTGCCGTTGCCGTTGCCGTTGGCCTCGGCGTTCACAGCCTCGGCGAGCACGTCCCGGCGGGCGAGCTCCGGTGCGAGCGTCATTTCGTAGTAGCCGAGCGAGCCGTAGAGCTCGCGGGCGTCTTCGAAGCCCTTCCGAATCTCGCCTTCGCTGTAGTAATCACCCGCCTTGATGTCGTCGAAGATCCTGCGCAAGCCCTCCTCCAGCAGGATCTCGTTGCCTGCGAAGCCCAGCTCGCCGATCCGATACCGCTCGCCTTCGTCGACCGGGATCCGCAGGTTGATCGCGCGGGTCTTGCCGTCCTCGGACACGTCCAGGTACTCGATATCCGGTTGACCGACGGTCGCGTTGATGTAGCCCTGATCGCGATAGTGGCCCACGATGGCCTCGGCGTCCTCTTCGAACTCGCCTTCCTTGTAGGTCCCGCGATCGGTCATCCAGGAAAGCCACCACTGCTCCCGGACCTTCTTCATCTTGCCTTTGAGGTCGCCGTCGCTCAGGTCGCTGTTGCCCGCGAACTCGATCTTGCGGATCTTGACCTTCGGCCCCTCGCTCATGTTGAACACGAGCCGCACCAGATTGGGACCGCCGGGTACCGGCTCGATGGCATGGGTCACCTCGGAGAACTGGAACCCCTTGGAGCGGAACATCATCTGGAGGACGCCCTTGGTGGCCCGAATCGTACGGGGATCGATGAACGAGTCCATCTGGAGAGTGACCCCGTTGTCTCCCAGGTTCAGGTTGATGTCCTCCGTCTTGAGCTCTTCCGAACCCTCATACGCGACGATCTTGACGCGCTGGCGCTCCTCGAGGTTGAAGACGACGCGCTTCCCCTCGACGCCGTTCGCATACGGTTCGTCGACGACCTCGATCCAGAGATCGCTCAGGAAGCCGAGTTCCCACAGCCGCTGGAAGTCCTCGAGAACGACCCGCTCGGTCGCCTCCGTGTAGGGCGCCCATTTGCCCTGTGAGGGTCTGCTCAAGTGTTCCGTGAGCTGCATGTAGTAGAGATAGGTCTCGGGTTCGACGGTCCCGACGCCGTTCTCGTGGGTTGGGTACCTGAGCTCCACAGTCCGCAGCAGCGGCGGCGAGCCCTCTGGCGGCAGCGCTTCCGTCGGCGGCGGTGCCTGCTCAGGCTGACGCTGGCCGAAGAGCGACGGCTGCTGCTGCCGCTCAGGCTGGGCGGCAGCGACGCCGGGGCCGCCGCTCAAGAGCATGGCAGACGCGAGTGCGGCCACCGTGACGTGACGAGCTATTCGCATGAGTGAGTTCCCGGTGAGCGACACTGGCCGACCTGCGGTCAGTAGTCTCCGACCTCTAGTTTACGAGATCTTTGACGTCCCACGCCAGGATTTGGCCGGAATCCGCGTCGCGCGACCGCCAGAGATGTGCCCGCGGGCGACGCCGCTAGGCGAGCCGCCGGCCTTCCAATTCCAGGCCCGCTGCGCGATAGGTCAGCACGCCGCCTTCGAGATAGACCTCGACGTCGCCACGTTCCAGCCGGCCGCGAATCAGCTCCTCGGAGAGCGGGTCCTCGACGTAGCGCTGGATGGCACGCCGTAACGGACGGGCCCCATAAGAGCGGTCCTTGCAGGTGGCATCGATGATCCAGTCCACGACGTCGGACGTGAGCGAGATTCGTAGATCCCTCGCCACCAGATTCTCGTTCAGCTGGTCGACGAGCATCCGCATGATCTGCCGCAGATCTTCATCCGACAGCGCCTCGAAGACGATGATCTCGTCGACCCTGTTGACGAACTCAGGGTTGAACGTGCGCTTGACTTCGCTCAGCACCATGTCAGAGACGCTGCGCTGTATCTCATGCGCATCCGCCGACTGGAATCCGACCGACGCCTTCTTCTGGATATAGCGGGCACCGATGTTCGACGTCATGATGATGATGGCGTTCTTGAAGTTGACCCGGTTGCCCAGCCCGTCCGTCAGATGCCCGTCTTCGAACACCTGCAACAAGATGTTGAACAGATCCGGGTGCGCCTTCTCGATCTCGTCGAGCAGCACGACGGAGTACGGATGCCGCTTGACTTTCTCGGTCAGCTGCCCGCCTTCCTCGTGGCCGACGTAGCCTGGAGGGGACCCGATCAACTTCGACACCGAGTGCTTCTCCATGTACTCGGACATGTCGAAGCGGATGAGCGCCGTATCGCTGGCGAACAGGAAGTTGGCGAGGGCCCTGGCCAGCTCCGTCTTGCCCACACCGGTCGGCCCGAGAAAGACAAAACTCCCTACCGGTCGATGCGGCGACTTGAGCCCGGCGCGAGAGCGACGGATGGCGCGGGCCAGGGCGGAGATCGCCCGCTCCTGGCTGATGACGCGCCGGTGCAGGTCCTCCTCCATGCTGAGCAGCCTGGCGCTCTCGTCCTGGTTGATGGACGTGAGCGGCACGCCGGTCCACTTCGACACGACCTCGTCGATGTCCTGCTTGCCGACCTCGATGGCGTGCGCGCCGGTTCTGACGTCGAACTTCTCACGCACGAACTGGAGGTTCTCTCGCGCGAGGACCTCCTGCTCGCGAAAGAACTGCGCTCGCTCGTAGTCCTTCTGGGCGGTCGCGTTCTCCATCTGCTCGACCGCGACGCGAATGCTCTTGTTGATCTCGCTGAACTCTTCGCTGTAGCCCGCCTCGCGCAGCTTGGCGCGCGCCCCCGCCTCGTCGACCAGGTCGATCGCCTTGTCCGGCAGGAAGCGATCGGTAATGTAGCGACTCGACTGATACACAGCCGCTTCCATCGCGTCGGGGGTGTAGGTGACGTGGTGATAACTCTCGTACCGGTCCTTGATGCCGTTGAGGATCTCGAGTGACTCGGCCTCGGTCGGCGGCTCGACTTTGATGGCCTGAAACCGGCGCTCGAGCGACCGATCCTTCTCGATGTACTTTCGGTATTCAGAGGGCGTCGTTGCACCGATGCAGCGAATCTCCCCGCGAGACAGCGCTGGCTTCAGAATGTTGGCCGCATCGAGCGACCCCTCGGCCGACCCGGCGCCAACCAGGGTGTGGAGCTCGTCGATGAAGATAATGATGTTCGGGTTCTCGGTCAGCTCCTTCATGATCGCCTTCAGGCGTTCCTCGAACTGACCGCGGTATTTGGTGCCGGCCACGATCAACGAGATGTCGAGCGCCAGCAGCCGCTTATCGGCGAGGAAGTGCGGCACGTCGCCGCAGACGATTTTCTGCGCCAACCCTTCCACGATGGCGGTCTTCCCGACACCCGGCTCGCCGATAAGCACCGCGTTGTTCTTGGTGCGACGGCAGAGCACTTGCTGAACCCGCTCGACCTCGATCGTCCGGCCCACCAGCGGGTCGAGACCGTTCTTCATCGCTGCATCGGACAGGTCGCGGCTGAACTCCGCCAACAGCGGCGTTTCCTTGACCCGCGTCAGCGTCGTTTTCTCGTTCAGCAACTGCACGATGTCCTCGCGCACCGTGTTCAACCGCATGCCCTTCTCGGACAGGATGGTCGACGCCACCGCGCGCTCCTCGCGGAGAATGCCCAGCAGGAGATGCTCGGTCCCGATGTAGTTGTGCAAGAGGCGATCGGCCTCCTCGGCGGCAAACTGCAACACGCGCTTGGTCTCGGTGCTGAACGGGATCTCAACGGACGTCGAGACTTTCTCGCGAAAGACGGTGCGGCCTTCGATGTCCTTGCGGATGTTTTCGAGCGCGAGATGAGACCGGGCGAAGATCCGGCTGGTGAGACCCTTGCCCTCCCGGATCAGCCCGAGCAGAAGATGCTCGGTCTCGATGGAGATGCTGCCGAGCTGACTGGCCTCGTAGCGGGCGAAGAACAATACACGCCGCGCTCGTTCCGTGTATCGTTCGAACATCCACCCACCCAGACACGTCGCGTCGCCAGACAGGTCAGGCGGCCCGCATCTCGATTATAGGGCATCGGCCGGCCCACGCCAATTCGGGTTCTTGCCCAAAATCAAGCACTTAGCGGGTGTACCGAGTTGTCAGGTGGTCGGAGGGCCGACCTGCCGAGTGCATCGATCACGCGGAACGGAGCTGGCCGTTCTCGAGATGCAGCACGCGGTCGCACGCGGCCGCGAGCCGCTGATTGTGGGTCGCGATGACCGAGGTAAGGCCATGACGCCCGTGGATCTCGCGGAGCAGCTCGTGCAGTGCTTCTCCAGTCGCTTCGTCGAGGTCCCCGGTCGGCTCGTCCGCGAGCAACAACGCGGGACGCATCACGAGCGCGCGCGCCACGGCCACCCGCTGCTGCTCGCCGCCGGAGAGCATACCCGGGCGGTGCGTCAGCCGGTCGCCGAGACCGACCTGCGCGAGCAGCGACTCCGCCCGCGCGCGCGCTTCGTCATTGGGTAGCCGGGCGATACGCATCGGCATCTCCGCGTTCTCGACGGCGCTGAACTCCGGCAGCAGGTGATGGAACTGAAACACAAACCCGATGTGACGGTTGCGAAACGCGACCAGCTCGGCCTCCGTCAACCCGGTGAGCTCGGTGTCCGCAACGCGAACGGCACCGTGATCGGCGCGGTCCAGCCCACCAACGAGGTGCATGAACGTGCTCTTGCCGACGCCCGAGGCGCCGACGATCGCGACCATCTCGCCGGCCTCGACCGCCAGATCGAGGCCCCGAATCACCGTCAGCGCGCGGCCGCCGACGTGGTAGGACTTGGAGAGCTGGGAGATTTCGAGGAAGGGCACAGAGTGAGGGGCCTGGTCCCGGCTGGTCTTAGGTCTTAGGTCCTAGGTCTTAGGCTCACGTTCGGTGCCGGGCGGTACGAGTACCTTAAGACATAAGACGTAAGACATAAGACACGAGTGTGAGCAGCGAGCTCAGCACGCTCACTGATACCGCAGCGCTTCAGCCGGATCCAATCGCGATGCCTGGCGTGACGGATAGACCGTGGCCACGAAGCAGATCAACATGGCCGAGATGACGACGACGACGAAGTCAACGGGCTCCACGGTGAACGGCAAGTATGGAATCTGGTAGAACTCCATCGGCAGCCGCACCAGGCGATAGCGGTCCATCACCGTCGCGATCGTGTATCCGGCGGCCGCCCCAACACTCGTCCCGATCGCGCCAATGATGACCCCCTGCAGGACGAAAATGGCGCGGATCGTGCCGGACGACGTGCCCATCGTCTTCAAGATCGCAATGTCGCGGCTCCGCTCCATCACCATCATGATGAGTGACGCAACGATGTGGAGTGCCCCGACGAGGACGATCAGGCCGATCGCGATCGAGACCGCGGTCTTCTCCAACCAGAGCGCCGAGAAGAGCGACTCGTTCAGTCGCGACCAATCTTCGGTCATGTAGGCAGGGCCCAGCAGGTCGGGAATCGATTCGGCCACCTCCCGCGACGCGTACAGGTCGTCGACCCGTACCTCCATCATCTCGACTTTGTCGATGTTGAAAAGGCGTTTGGCAACGTCGAGCGTGACGAACGCGTATGTCGTGTCGTATTCGAGGAGCCCCAGGCTGAAGATGCCGACGACCGCAAGCCGCCGGGGCCGTGGGAGCACACCCATGGGTGACGCCGACCCAGCGGTGGTCAGGAGCGTCACCTCGTCGCCGACGAACGCGCCGAGCTTCTCGGCGACGCCTTGACCGATCACGATGCCGCCCACGCCACGGTGATGTGGCTTCTCGAGATCCGCGATCGCGCCGTGCCGCACCGAGACCACGACGTCGGTGACATCGGCCTCCAGGACCGGGTCGATCCCCTTGACGTTGATGAACACGTCGCCGTGGCGCGTGCGTGCCAGCGCTTTGCCCTGAATCGATGGCGCGGCGGCCAGCACCCGCGGCACCTCGCGCAGCCGCTCGGCTTCGTGACGGTAGTCCGCGAACCCGCCATCGACCACCTTCCACACGTACACATGCGACTGCGACCCCAGCAGGCGGTCGCGAATGCCCTGCTCCATACCGGTCATCAGGGCGAGCGCGATCACCAGCGCCATCACGCCGACCATCACGCCCACGATGCAGATGATCGACGTACTGGCGATTGAGGCCTGTTTCCTCCGCGCCAGCAGGTATCGCGTCGCGATGTAGAACTCGAACGGCACTTTCATGGCAGCATCCCTGCTCCTATTGTCCCCTTATCGGCCGCATGAGCGGAAAGAGGATCACGTCACGGATGGATGGAGAATTCGTGAGCAGCATCACGAGCCGGTCAATACCGACACCCTCGCCACCGGTCGGCGGGAGGCCGTGTTCGAGGGCGCGGAGGTAATCTTCGTCCATCGCGTGGGCCTCGAGGTCGCCCGCGGTCCGCTCGCGGCGCTGGGCCTCGAAGCGGCGCCGCTGTTCCGCTGGATCGTTCAGCTCGCTGAACGCGTTCGCGACCTCCATGCCACCGATATAGAGCTCGAAACGCTCCACGGTGTCTGGGTCGTCAGGTCGCTGTTTTGCGAGCGGAGAGACCTCCGTCGGAAAATCATGCACGAAGGTGGGTTGCACGAGCGACGCCTCGCACAGGGTCTCGAAGATCGCGAGCGTGATCTTCCCGGCGCCGGCGCTCGGGGGGACGACGACGTCGAGCCGCGATGCGAGTGCGGCGGCCGTGTCGCGGCTTCGTAGCTCTTCATCCGTCACGGCATCCCCGAGTCGAGTGGCGGCGGCGGTCCGCACGGCATCCCGCAGCGCGACTCGCGCAAACGGGGCCGCGTAAGAGATTGTCTCGTCGCCGAAGGGCCCGACGTCCTGTCCGAGCACCGCGCGGGCGAGGGAGCTCACCAGCACCTCGGTCATCGTCATCAGCGCCTGGTAGTCGCTATAGGCCTCGTAGAACTCGAGCATCGTGAACTCGGGGTTGTGCTGCGTCGAGATCCCCTCGTTCCGGAAGTTGCGATTGAGCTCGTAGACGCGCTCGAGGCCGCCGACGACGAGTCGCTTCAGATACAGCTCGGGCGCCACCCGGAGATAGAGCGGCAGGTCGAGCGCGTTGTGGTGCGTGACGAACGGCCGCGCGAGGGCGCCGCCGGCGATCGGCTGCATCATCGGCGTCTCGACCTCGAGAAAGCCGCGCGCGTCGAGGAATGCCCGCATCGCGGTCAACACACGGCTGCGCGTCTCGAAGACCGCGCGCGCGTCGGCGTTCACAATGAGGTCGAGATAGCGGCGCCGGTATCGCGTCTCGACGTCGGTGAGCCCGTGCCATTTCTCCGGTAGCGGCTCGAGGCACTTCGCCAAGATCTCGACCCGGGCGGCCCAGATCGTGAGCTCGTTGGTTCGCGTGCGAAAGACCCGTCCCGCGACGCCGACATGGTCGCCGATGTCGATCAGCTGGAACACGGAGAAGTCACGCTCCGATACCGAGTCCATCCGGACGTAGACCTGAATGCGAGCATCACCGCCGGAGATGACGAGAAAGCTCGCCTTGCCAAAGCTCCGGATGGACACGACGCGACCGGCGGTGGTCGTCTCGGGAGTCGCGGCCTCGAGCTCCGGCCCAGACTGCGATCCGTGCGCCGCCGCGACGGCGGCAATCGTGTCGGTCCGCGCGAACCCATTTGGGTATGCGTCGACCCCGAGCGCCCGGAGGGCGTCAAGATGGGCGCGCCGCTGCTTCAGCTGATCGGTTTCGCGTGCAAGCGGTTCGATGCGTCGTTCAGGCGCCATGCGCTTCCGGGCTTTCGACGACCTCACGACGCACGCTGTCCAGCACCCCGTTGATGAAGGCCGCCGACTTGTCGCCGCTGAACGTCTTGGCCAGCTCGAGCGCCTCATCGATGACGACAGGCGGCGGCGTGTCCGTACCGAGGAACTCGTAGATCGCCATTCGCAGGATCAGCCGATCGAGGACCGCCATCCGGGACAGACGCCAGTTCTGGGCGTGCGTCTCGATGAGCGGATCGATTTCTTCTGCGCGCGCGGCCGTGCCGCGCGCGAGTTCTGTCGCAAAGGCCCGCCGCGACGCCGGCGCCGGATGCACCGTCCAATACAGCTCGATGGCGTCGTCGACCGTCGCCTCCGCGAGACGGCCGATTTCCCACTGGTACAGGAGCTGGAGCGCGGCTTCCCGCCCGCGGTGCCGTTCGACGCGGTGCGAGGAGGTCGCGGTCACTCCGCTGCCCCGCCCCCCCCGGCGGGCAGCGCGCGCACGACGTTGGCACTTTGTACCGCGGCCATCGCCGCCTCCCACCCTTTGTTCGCGGGTCCGGCACCAGCGCGCGCCTGTGCCTCGTCCTGCGTGTTCGTCGTCAGGATCCCGAACGTGATCGGGACGCCGGTCGCCTGTGACGCGGTCGTGATCCCATGCGCCACCGCCGACGCGATGTAGTCGAAATGCGGTGTCTCGCCCCGAATGATGCACCCGAGACAGACGAGTGCGTCGAAGGCCCCGGATGCCGCGGCGCGCCGCGCGACGAGCGGAATCTCGAACGCGCCCGACAGCGTGATGACCGTCACGGTCCGCGCGTTGGCGCGTGACAAGGCGGCCAGGGCACCCTCGCGCAACGAGTCGGTCACCGAACCGTGATAGGCCGACACGATGACGCCGATGCGCAGCCCGGACGCGTCACCCGCGCCATCGATGACCGGGCTGTCCTTCATGACCCCGTGAAGCTCGGCCGTCGCTTCTCGAGAAAGGCGCGGGTACCCTCGCGCCAGTCCTCGGTCCCGGCGGCGAGACCGAAGAGCGACGCCTCGAGCGCGCACCCTTCCCGAAGCGACATCTGCGTCCCGTCCTGGACCGCCTCGAGAATGTGACGCGCGGCGACCGGCGTCTTGGACGCCAGCACGTCCGCCAACGACCGGGCCGCGGTCATGAGCTCGTCCGCCGGCACGACACGGTTGACCAGGCCGATGCGCCATGCCTCCCCGGCGGAGACCGGCTCGCCGGTGAGCATCAGCTCGAGCGCCCTCCCACTGCCGACGAGTCGGGGTAGGCGCTGTGTCCCGCCATAGCCTGGCAGGAGGCCGAGTGAGATCTCGGGCTGCCCGATCTTGGCCGTGTCGGCCGCGATCCGCACGGTGCAGGCCATCGCAATCTCGCAGCCCCCGCCCAGGGCGTAGCCGTTGATGGCGGCGATGACCGGCTTCCCCATTCGCTCGAGGGCATCACACATGGCCTGGCCGCGCTGCGCGAACGCCTGCGCCGATGCGGGCGTCAGTGTGGCGAGCTCGGCGATATCCGCCCCGGCCACGAATGCGCGATCACCGGCGCCCGTGAGAATCACAACCCGTACGTCTGCGTCGATGGCCAGCGCGTCCATCAACTCGCGCAGCTCAGAGACGGTCTCGACGTTGAGGGCGTTGCGGGCCGACGGACGATTGACCGTCACGACGGCAATGGCGCCACTGCGTTCGACGACGATGTGCTTGTGTGTCATCGGTGTGGTCGGTTTCGAAAAACTATACTCCACGCCCAGACGACCGCCGCGCCCGCCATCGCACCAATCGTGTCGGCCACGAGGTCACGTGCCTCGGCGGTGCGTCCCGGCACGAACGACTGATGCCATTCGTCGGTCACACCGTAGAGCGCTGAGACGAGGACCGCGGAGACGACCGCCGCGAACGTGACACCGCGCCAGTGCCGGTCGGTGATCCCGCGCAACACGAGCATGGCCAGCACGGCGTAGGCCGCGGCATGCGCGGCCACGTCGGGCACGTTGCCGGGTGGCTGCGGCGGGCTCGACATCGAGGACACCCCGAAAATCGCCGCCATCAGTATCACGGCGGGTCCCCAGGACGAGAGGGCACGCTGGATCCCAACGCACGGCAAGGGTGTCACAGCGGGAACGGGTACAGCAGCCAACTCAGCACCACGCCGGCCACCATAAACGCGGCGAGCACCACGCCGCCGAATCGCACCTGCTCGGCCGGCTCGTCCCGGAGGAGCGCCGCAAAGACGACCGAGACACACACCGCGAACAGCAGCATCAGGACGAAATGGCTGGCCATGGAAGCATCATCAGGCTCCGGGAGCCTATTTGCGCCCGAGGGCGATATCGAAGGCGTCGATCACCACCAGCATGTTGAGCAGCCCGGCAACGATGAGAAAGGTGTTGCCGTACTCATAGGTGGTGGCCGCAACCGTGCCGTCGCCGAACCCGAGCGCACGAGCCAGGAAGTACGGCGCTCCGATGCCGAGGTCGGCCGCGGCGGCAAGGGCCACGAAGGGTTGGGCGAGGTCGAAGGGAGCCACACGACCCTCGAGCCACAGCCCGACGACAAACATGAACGGGAGCACGAGGAGAAAGATCACACCTTTGGGCAATCGCCCCAACCACAGATGGCCCGCCCCCGGGACGGCCCAAGCGATGACACAGATAAACGCCGCCGCCCCCGGTGCCACCGTCCTAGCCCGACTCATCCGTTCCAAGTCTATCGTCTCCGAGTGCACCGCCCAACGTCAGCCCAACGATGGCCGCGACGGCCGCGCTGAGCGGCACCGCGGCCACAGCACGCACGACGTCAGTCACCTGGACGACACCGGCTGCCTCTGCAACGACGGTCACGGCGGTCGGGACCGCCGCGATGATCAGGACGGCGCGCAGCCGTCCCCAGCCGGTGGGTCGACCCTGGCGAGCGGCACCCCGCCGCGTCACCAGCGGTAACGCAAGCAGCAGCCCGAGCGGCGCGCCAGCGTAGAGCCCCGTACAGCGGGCGCACACCGGCAACTGGGTTTCGTCGAGGTGAAAAGACCGCGCGGCTTGCTGGTGGCACACCACACTACCGACGACGTAGACCATCGTCGCCGCCACGAAGACCGGCTCGGTCGGCGCCACGTGCGTCACGGCATGCGGCGCGCCGACCAGCACGAACACCCAGAGCGCGGACGCGAACCCGAGGCCGATGACAGCACCCGTGGTTGGCCTACAGCGCATCGAAGTGCGTCAGCCGCTTGAACGCCCCGAAGCGGCTCGAGATCTCGCCCTGTTCCAGCCTGAGGAGACGGGCCAAGCCGAAATCCTCGACCGAGAACGATGCCAGCGTCGACCCGGCGATCATGGCCTGTGCGATCACGTCGTCCGTGAGCGCCGGGGCCGCGGCCAGATAGCCGACCAATCCGCCCGCGAAGCTGTCGCCGGCCCCCGTCGGGTCTCGGACATCCTCGAGCGGTAACCCCGGCACCGCGAAGAACCCCTCGTCTCGCGTCATCAAGACGCCGTGCTCGCCCCGCTTGATGATCACGCGGCCCGGTCCCATGGCCTGTATGGCGCGAGCCGCTTTGACCAGGCTGCCCTCGCCGCTCAACTGCCGCGCCTCCTCGTCGTTGATGATCACCGCATCGACACGTCGCAGCACCGCGCGCAGCTCGGTCGGCGTGCCCTCTATCCAGTAGTTCATCGTATCGAGCGCCACGAACGAGGGCGCGGTGACCTGGTCGAGCACATCGAGCTGAAGCGCCGGGTGGATGTTGGCCAGGAACACGATGGGACTCGAGCGGAACGACTCCGGGATGTGCGGCCGAAAGGACTCGAACACGTTCAGGTGCGTATAGATGGTCTCGCGCGTGTTGAGGTCCAGCCCGTACTCGCCGCGCCATCGGAAGGTATCTCCCGGCACGCGCTGGAGCCCCTCGAGGTCGATCCGGCGTCCACCGAACACCTGGACCTGCTCCTCGCCGAAATCGTCTCCGACCACACCGACGAGGCGGACGTCCGCGAAGAACGATGCCGCGACGCTGAAGAACGTCGCCGCGCCGCCTACCATGCGCGACGCCTCACCGAACGGCGTCGTCACAGAATCGAAGGCGACGGATCCAACGGTCAGGATCGGCTTCACGTCAGGTACTCGCCCACGATCGGTGCCAGGTCTTGCTTCGTCTCTTCCGGCACGGCGTCCGGACGCGTGATGATCGCCGCCTGCAGGGCGGTCGCGCACTCGCATCCCCGCTCGACCGGAAGACGGGTCAGGAGGTCCTTGAGCGTGCGCTGGGCGGTCGACGCGTTCCGTTGTAACGTCTCGACGATCATCTCGACGGTGACCTGGTCATGGTCCGGGTGCCAGCAGTCGTAGTCGGTGACCAGCGCGAGTGTCGCAAAACAGATCTCGGCCTCTCTCGCGAGCTTCGCCTCCTGCAGATTGGTCATGCCAATCACGTCCATGTTCCACGACCGATACAGGCGTGATTCAGCAAGGGTGGAGAACTGCGGGCCTTCCATGCACACGTAGGTCCCGCCACGATGGACGGTCGCCCCGACTGCTGTCGCCGCGTCACCCGCGAGCGCGCTCAGTGTCGGACAGAACGGATGCGCGAGCGAGACGTGCGCAACCAGACCGCGTCCGAAGAAGGTGCTGATCCGGCCGCGGGTCCGGTCCAGGAACTGGTCCGGCACGACGATATCCTGCGGTCGATACCGTTCCTGCAGACTCCCGACCGCGCTTGCGGAGACGACCCACTCCACACCGAGCGCCTTGAACCCAAAGATGTTCGCACGGAAATTCAGCTCCGTCGGCAGGATGTGATGACCGGCGCCGTGACGCGCCAGAAACGCCACGCGCTGCCCGCCAAGGCTCCCGATGACATAAGGCGCCGACGGCTCGCCGAACGGCGTCGGGACCGCGCGCTCCTCCACGTCGACGAGCTCGGCCATCTCGTAGAGTCCGCTGCCGCCGATGACACCAATGCGGATGGGTTCAGACATGATGGGCCAATCGCCGCACGGCGGTCGCTCGACCCCGCGGGTCGGCTCCTCCGAGCGTGAGCTTATCGTCTCTCTTCCTTCAGCTCCACCAGCACACCATGCGCGCTCGACGGGTGCACGAACGCGACGAGCGAGCCTTCCGCCCCCTCGCGCGGGCGTTCGTCGATGAGCCGAGCACCGTGCGCCGCGAGTTGATCGAGCGCGGCGTGGATGTCGTCGACGCGCAGTGTGATGTGATGCAGCCCGGGGCCTCGTCGGGAGACGTAGCGCCCGATGGGTGAGCTCTCGTTGGTGGCCTCGAGCAACTCGAGCGACGCCGACCCGACCCGCACGAAATGCGCGCGCACGCCCTGGGACGGCACGTCCTCGGTGACCGCCACCTCGAGTCCCAAGGCGTCTGTATAGAACCGCAGCGCCTCCCCGAGGTCGCCGACGGCTATCCCGATGTGATCGAGTGTCGCTTTCATGTGTCTGCTGGCCCGCCGGGTGCTAGCGTCTAGGACGCAGGGCGCCCGGCTGTCCACCCTCCACCCACTGACCTGATAGCCGGTTCACGTCTCCGATCGCGGCCTCAGCGCTTGCCGCAGGATCTCGTCAGCCGCGCGGTAGGGATCACAGGCGCCGTCCAGCACCCTGCTCGTCGCCGCCTCGATCGCGTCTGACCCCACGGCGGTCAGGAAACCGTCGGTCAGGGCGGTCCGTACCCGCATCTGCGCGCGATACCGTTGGCGCCCTCCCCGACCAGACGTCACGCGGGCCACATCGTCTATCGCGCGTGCCAGATCCGGGATGCCGTCGCCGGTCGACGCCTGCGTCTTGAGTACCGGCGGACACGCGTCGGTGGCCGCGTCACGGAGCGACAGCATCGCCTCGATCTCGGCCACCGCGCGGTCGGCGCCGTCCCGATCCGCCTTGTTCACAACGAAGAGATCGGCGATCTCCATGATTCCGGCTTTGAGGGCCTGGACGTCGTCCCCCGTGCCTGGCACCGTCACGACGACCGACGCGTCCGCGGTGCCCGCGATATCGACTTCGCCCTGCCCGACCCCGACAGTTTCGATGACGACGATGTCCTTGCCCGCGGCGTCGAGCACCAGCACCGCGTCGCCGGTCGCCCGCGCAAGGCCGCCGACATGTCCGCGGGTCGCCATGCTACGAACGTAGACGCCTGCGTCCAAGGCGTGCGCCTGCATCCGCACGCGATCACCGAGGATCGCGCCACCAGTGAAGGGGCTCGTCGGATCGACCGCGATGATGCCGACGGTACGCCCGGCCCGGCGCCACTCGGCAGTGAGACGATCGACAAGCGTGCTCTTGCCGACCCCCGGGGCGCCGGTCAGACCCACGACCCGCGCGCGTCCCGCGTTCCCGAACAGACGACCGACCAGGGGTGCGGCCGCCGACGTCTCGTTCTCGACGATCGAGAGGGCGCGTGCGATCGCCCGCTGATCCCCGGCAAGCACCCCCTCCGCGAGGTCCATGGCTACCCCAGCAGACCGACCCGAGACTGGCCGGCCGAGTCAGTGGCATCGAGAAATTGTCGAGCAATCACGAGTCGCTGGATCTCGCTTGTGCCTTCGCCAATGGTCATCAGCTTGACGTCGCGGAAGTATTTTTCCGCCGGATAGTCCTTCACAAACCCGTACCCACCGTGGATTTGCACGCACTCCTCGGCGGCGCGCACCGCCACCTCGCTCGCGTAGAGCTTGGCCATGGACGATTCTCGAGTCGTGTGACGTCCGCGGTCCTTGCGGGATGCCGCCCGATAGGTCAGTAAACGGGCCGCCTCGATCCTGGTGGCCATGTCCGCGATCTTCCACTGAATCGCCTGAAAGGACGCGATCGGCTGGCCGAACTGTCGGCGTTCGGCCGCGTACCGCCGCGCCGCTTCGAACGCGCCTTGCGCCAGTCCTACTGACAGTGCCGCAATGCCGATGCGGCCTGCATCCAGCACCTCGAGGGCATTGACGAACCCCTGGCCTTCGGCTCCCAGCAGTGCGTCGGTGGATACCCGGCAGTCCTCGAACCGCACTTCCGACGTGTCGCTGGCGCGCATGCCGAGTTTGTTCTCTTTGCGACCCGGCGTCATCCCACCCGTGCCCTGTTCGACGATGAAGGCGGAGATCCCGTGATGGCCTTGGCCAGGATCGGTGACCGCCATGGCGACGGTGACGCCGGCCAGACTGCCGTGGGTCGTGAATGTCTTCGCCCCGTTGAGCACCCATCCGCCCGGTACCGAGGTGGCGGTGGTCCGCGTCCCGCCGGCATCGCTTCCGGCAGTCGGCTCGGTCAGGCCCCAGGCACCCAGGGTCTCGCCCCGCGCGAGCCGGGTCAGCACCCGCGCCCGCTGCGGCTCGGAGCCGAACATGTACACGTGGGCAGCACAGAGCCCGTTGTGCGCGGCGACGGTCAGCGCGATTGCCGGATCGACCCGGGCCAGCTCCTCGATACAGATGCAGTATTCGACCGCCGACATGCCGGCGCCACCGTAGCGTTCCGGAAACTGAATGCCGAGCAGCCCGAGCTCGGCGAGCTTGGGCAGGAGCTCGAGGGGAAACCGCTGAGATTCGTCCCACGTCATGACGTGAGGCGCAATCTCCCGTTCCGCGAACTCCCGTACCGCCCGCCGCGTGATGCGTTCGGCGTCGGTCGGCCGAAAGTCCATGGCGTCGGACTCTATCACACGGGTTCGCGTCGCCTGGCTAACCCCCAAAGCTCACTTGGGTCACCACGTGAGCTCTGTCGCCTGGCTAACCCCCAAAGCTCACTTGGGTCACCACGTGAGCTCTGGGGTTAAGTCTTCGGGCCTCAGGCGTCGATAAGACCACACGTGAGTCAACTGACGAGAACGCTGGTTGCTGCAGTGCTGCTGACGGGCGTGGCGAGCCCGGTCTTCGCCGACGCCACCGCCTTCATCGGGCCGAACCGCACGCCGGCCAATCGCATGGCACGAGGCGCGGCCCTTGGCCTTTCCCTGCTCGTCATCGGGTTCGAGTTCGAGTACTCCGACACCCCGGAGGACCGCGCCGCGAACGCGCCGGCGCTCAAATCCGGCATGTTCAACGTGTTGGTGCAGACACCGGTGAGCATCGCGGGATTGCAGTTCTACGGCACGATCGGCGGCGGAGCGTATCGCGAACGTCTCGACGCGCACGAAACGACGAATGTGGGGGGCAATGTCGGGGGCGGCGTGAAGATTTCGTTACTGGGGCCACTCCGCGCACGCATCGATTACCGCGTGTTCACGCTGCGCGGATCACCCCTTCACGAAAAGCCGCAACGGGTCTACGTCGGCCTCAACCTCGCCTTCTGACCCTCGGCGATCGCGGGGTTGGGGGGCGAAGCCCCAACGACGGCCAAGGCGCGCACAGCGCGCCTCGCGACCGCGGAGTGGGGCACTCGGGGTCCCCACGGAGCGGTCGCGGGGGCTTGGGGCGAAGCCCCATCTAGAAAATGCCGCTAGAGGTCGGGCGGGAATCCCTCGAGCCGCTCCAGGTTGATGACGATCTGTCCGAGGCCCGGAGCGAACGCACCCATAAAGGTCTCGTAGAGCCCCTGCACCTGCGCGGGGAACTCCTCGTTGAGGATGTCCGTCACGGCGTAGTCGGCCTCGGCGACCACCGGGTCGATGAACGACACGTAGACGACGCTGTCGCTCGGACCCGGCTCCTTCGCCTTGTAGATCCGCCACCCGGCGGCCTGCTCACGGCGGCCGGCGTCCTCGCTGGCCGCCAGCGCGTCACCGAGCTTTCGCACGACGCCCTCGAAGTCGGTGGCGCTGGTCGCACTGATGTAGTTGAGAATGATGCCGACGTCGGCGTCCGCGTCGAACGAGCGCGCCGGCGGCGCCGACTGGGCCGCGGCGGTCCGCTGCGACACCGCCAGTCCCACGACGATCCCGACCGCCACCGAGGTGGCGATCGCGCCGCCGGCCCACATGGGCCGGCAACTAAACCGACGAGTCAAATCCGAACGCGTCATGTGATCCACCCTTCGACATCCCGCTGCACACGCATCGCACCACTATACGCGAGGAGCTGACCTGCGCTCGGGTGCGGTCGACGGTCGCTCGACGGGGGCGGCCAAGGCGCGCACAGCGCGCCTCGCCGGTCTCGGTGCGACGCGGACGTGCACCATGGGCAGGTGGGGGTCCCCACGTAGCGGTTCGCGGGGGCTTGGGGCGCAGCCCCATCTGCGAGAGGCCGCCGGCGGCGGCCAAGGCGCGCACCGCGCGCCTCGCGACCCGCGGAGTGGGGCTCTCGGGGTCCCCACGTAGCGGTTCGCGGGGGCTTGGGGCGCAGCCCCATCTAATATTAGAAGTCGGCGACGAGCTCGAGGTTCACCGGAAGCTGCTTGACCTGACCATCCGTAAACGACCCGTTGTAGGTCTCGAAGAGCCCCTCGATCTCCCCCGGGAACGCCTCGTTCATGATGGTTGACGCCGCGTAGTTGGCACCACTGATGACCGGATCGATGATCCAGACGTACGGCACGGAGCCCTGGCCGGTGAAATCCGCCCCGGCCCGATAGACCTTCCACCCGCGCGCCTGCGCCTTGCGGTCGGTTTCTTCGTTCTGGCTTGCCTGCAGTGCGTCGCTGACCTTCTGCATCACGCCTTCGTAGTCGGATGTCGCCGAGGGCTTGACGAAATGGAACATAAAGGCCGCGCTGCCTGTAAAGGTCGTCGTGGGCTGGGCCGCCGCCTGGTTCGACGTGAGGAGCGTCCCCAGTATCACGCCTGTGGCCAGGGTTGTTGCAAACGCGCATCCCATCCAGATCCGCCCGGCCGACCGCTGCTTGCGAAATACGCGCATGTCCCTCTCCTCCTTGGCTCCTCGCCACATGGTCACAAAAGCGGGATACTTTACCGTACAGGCCCGCTCAGACAAAGCACTGCATCACCTCGTTGGCGACCAGCATCCCGCGCCGCGTCAACCTCAGCCGACCGGCCGAGTGGACGAGGAGCCCGGCGTCAAAAAAGGGCTGCAGACGGGCACCGAAGCGGTCGCAGACGTCGACATCGTAGCACCGCCTGATCGTCTCGAGATCGAGGCCCTCCGTGAGCCGGAGACCGGTAAACAAGGCGTCGCCGAGCCGCTCGTCGTCCGGGAGACGGCGCCGGTCCCGCGTCACCGGTTGGGCCCCCTCCACCGCGCTGACGTAGCGGGCGGTCTCCGACACGTTCGCCCAGCGCCAGCCGTCGCGGGTGGAATGCGCGCCGCAGCCGAAGCCGAGCCAAGCGCCGTCTTGCCAGTATTTCAAGTTGTGACGCGAGCGCTTCCCCGACCGAGCGACATTGGAGATCTCGTATTGCGCGAGACCGGCCGCGTCCATCCGCTCGAGCGCGTCGAGATACATCGCCGCGGCATCGTCGTCCGGTGCCAGGGACCAGTCTCGGCGGGCCATCTCCTCACGCAGCGGCGCATTCGGATAGAGCTCGAGCATGTACACGGAGGCGTGGTCGGGGGACAGGCCGATCAAGGCCTCGACGGACGCGGCACAGTCGTCCGGTGTCTGCGCGGGCAGCCAGAGCATGAGGTCGAGGCTGATGTTGTCGCACCCCGCCGCGCGCGCCGAGACCAGCGCGGCTTCCGCGCGCGCCGCGGTGTGCTCCCGACCCAGCCGCGCAAGCTCCCGGTCGTCGAATGATTGCACGCCGATACTCAGGCGTGTCACACCGGCGGCGAGCAGCGCCGCCACGTAGTCGGCGGTGACGGTCTCCGGATTCATCTCGAGCGTCACCTCGGCTCCAGATGCCACGGTGAACGATGACCGACACGCGTCCATCAGGTAGGCGACCTCGTCTGGCGCAAGCAACGACGGCGTGCCCCCGCCAAAGAAGATCGTATCGACCGGCACGGCCTCGGCGGCCCGGCCGATCTCGGTCGCCAGCGCGCCGACATACCGGCGCTTGAGCTCCGCGTCGAGGAGCCCGCGGTTGAAGTTGCAGTAGTTGCAGATGGACGTACAGAACGGGATGTGCAGGTAGAGACCGAGAGGATCTGGACTCACGGGGACTTTGGGCTTCGCGCTTGGAGCGCCCCCGACTAACTACTCGCCTTGCCGCCCGACCAACCGAGCTCGAGCTGGCCTTCCTTCTGCGTGTCCTTGAGCCGAGCGCGGGCGCGACTGGAGGTGCGCTTCGGCAGACGCTTGCGTGGACGCGACTTCCACGCCCGAAAGAGGTCCTCGGCGCTCGGTGGATACTCGAAGTCCCGATAGTCCGGCCCGCCGTACTCGAGAAAGTCGCACATTTCGCGCAATCGCGAATGCATGCGAAACCCCACCCGCACGAGGAGCGAGTCGAGATCGTCGGCGTCCGGCACATCCTCGTAGTTCGACGTAAACACGGTCGGCCGCCGCTCGTTGTAGCGCGTGTTGACGATGAGATTCATCGTCTCCTCAACCCAGTCGGTCAGACGCTCGGCGCCGAGGTCATCGAGCACAAGCAGTTCGGCGCGCATGACCTGTCCCAGGATCTCCGCTTCGGACGTCCGGGTCACCGGGTTATACGTGCTCTTGATCGCGCTCAGCAACGTACGGGTGTCGTAGTACAGCCCTCGGATGCCCTTGAGCACGACCGCCCGCAGCACGGACACCGCGAGATGCGTCTTGCCGACACCGGGTGGCCCGATCAGCAGGATGCCCTTGTCGACCACCGGAAACGACTCGCTGAACTCGCGGGCCTTCTTCACCGCTCGAGTCAACTGATCGTTGCGATACGTGACGAATGTGTCGAAGGTGCACCTGCGGTAGCGCGCGGGGATCCGCGCTTCCTCGAGCGATCGCCGCGCCACGGCTTCGCGCCAGCAGTCGCAGCGGGCCACGCGGGTCGTGCCATCGACGTCGTGCTCCCGCCATCCGGTGTCGTTGCACAGTGCACAGGCCATGACTGCAGGTGCACAGCATACCGCGAGAGCCGCCGTCTACGAGGAACGCTTTCTTTTGCGCGTCGACCGTGACGCCTTAGCCGGTGCGGGCTCGGGCGCTCGCGGCGCGGGAGATGACCGCACGAGATCGCCGGGCCGCGACTTCACGAGCGCGGTGCCGAGCCGCTGCTCCCAGTCGCCGAGTCCGCGCGCGAGCTCCTGTTTGACGTAGGCCATGAACTCGTTCACCTCGCGCTGCATGCGGTCCATCTTCTCCCGCATGTTGAGAATGATCTCGACACCAGCAAGGTTGACGCCGAGGTCGCGCGTCAGCGACAGAATCGTCTCGAGTCGCTCGAGATCGTCCTCGCTGTAGAGCCGGGTGTTGCCGTCGGTTCGCGACGGCCTGAGCAAGCCCTCGCGCTCATACAGACGCAGCGTCTGCGGATGGATGTCGTAGCGTTGCGCGACCGCGCTGATCATGTACTGCGCCTTGCCGGGCTGGCGTCGCGTTTCGGACGGCATAACGGCCTAACCCTCGAACAGGTCCTTCCTGACGTCATTCGAGTGGATGCGACCGAACTCCCGCAGCAGCTCCTTCGACCGCTCGTCGAACACGGGCGGTAGCACCACGCTGACCTCCACGACCAGATCGCCGCGCGTCCCAGTGTGGGGCGACGGCGCACCGCGCGCGCGTAGCCGGAATCGCTGACCCGACTGAGTCCCCGGCGGGACACGAAGCCGTGCCGCGCCGTCGAGCGTCGGGATGTCGATCTTGGCGCCGAGCGCCGCTTCGTGGATGGCAATGGGCATCTTCAAATGGAGGTCATCGCCCTCGCGTTGCAGGAAGCGGTGCTCCTTCACGGTGGCTGTGATGTAGAGGTCGCCCGGCTCGCCGCCCGCCCGGCCCGCATTGCCCTTTGCGTCGACCCGCAGCCTGGCGCCGTTGCGCACACCCGCAGGCACCTGGATCGTGATGTGCTCGTCTCGCGCTACGACGCCTTCGGAGCCACACGCGCCGCACGGTCGGTGCCGCAACCGACCCGACCCGCCGCAGTGCTTGCACGATTTCGAGAAGACCATGTGTCCCCGTCGCCAGCGCGTCGTCCCCACGCCGTGGCACTTCGAGCACCGGCCCGCGACCGACCGGCGCTTGCCCGTGCCGCCGCACGCTTCACACGTATCGAGTCGCGTGATCGACAGGCGGTGTTCGGCGCCCCCGAATGCCTCTTCGAAGCTGAGCGCCACCTCCCCGTGCAGATCGCTCCCGCGCGTTGCCTCCACAGCGGGCTGGCTCGCTCCGGCATCCTGAAAGACCTCGGCAAACAGCTCGCCGAACGTCGCCGAGGCGCCACCCTCCGAACCGGCGGTGGAGAAATCAAACCCTTGGAATTCCACGGACGTCTGCCGGGTGACACTCGCCCGCACGCCGTGG
Source organism: Vicinamibacterales bacterium (assembly GCA_965197395.1). Taxonomy (GTDB): domain Bacteria; phylum Acidobacteriota; class Vicinamibacteria; order Vicinamibacterales; family UBA8438; genus CAZYFH01. The sequence continues at coordinate 222,116 of CBDANB010000003.1, forward strand.
ATGTCGTACTCCTGTCGCCGTTCGGGATCACTCAGAGTCTCGTACGCTTCGGTCGCCTGGCGAAAGAAGGCCTCCGCCTCGCCGTCGCCGGGGTTGATGTCGGGGTGGTACCGGCGCGCGAGCCGCTTGTAGGCCCGCTTCACATCGGTCTGGCTTGCCGCGCGCTGCAGCCCGAGAATCACATAGAAATCCATGCCCTGGCCCACGTGCTGGTCACCGCCGCGGGGGGGGCCTGGCGCCTCCCCGCCCGGCGCCCGTGTCTACTTCTTGTCTTCCTCGACGACCTCCGCATCGATCACGTCACCGCCACCCGCCTCTTCGGCCGATTCGGCCGCAGGCTCATCCGCCGTCCCGCCGCCATCCGTCGGCGGCTGGGGCGCGCTCTGCTTGTACAACGCCTCGGCGGCCTTGTGTTGCGCCGTGTTCAATGCGTCCAAGGCGGCCGTGACCGCCGCGAGGTCGGCGCCCTCGTTCGCCGTTTTCAACGCGGCGATCGCCTCCTCGACCGGCTGCCGGTCGGCGTCCGTCAGCTTGTCTCCGGCGTCCTTGACCATCCGCTCGGCCGCGTACACCGCCTGATCCGCGCGGTTCTTGGTCTCCACCTCCTCCTTTCGCTGCTGGTCCTCGTCGGCGTGAGACTCGGCCTCCTTCATCATCTTGTCGACTTCGTCCTTGCCGAGGCCGCTCGACGCCGTGATGGTGATCTTCTGTTCCTTGCCGGTCCCGAGGTCCTTCGCCGAGACGTTGACGATGCCGTTGGCGTCGATGTCGAACGTCACCTCGATCTGTGGCACCCCACGCGGGGCCGCCGGGATCCCCACCAGGTGGAACTTGCCGAGCGTCCGGTTGCCGTTCGCCATCGGGCGCTCACCCTGGAGCACGTGCACCTCGACGCTCGTCTGGCTGTCGGCCGCCGTGGAGAACACCTCGCTCTTCTTGGTCGGAATGGTTGTATTGCGCTGAATGAGCGTGGTCATCACGCCGCCGAGCGTCTCGATGCCGAGTGATAGAGGCGTGACGTCCAGCAGGAGGAGGTCCTTGACCTCGCCGGCCAGGACGCCTGCCTGCACCGCCGCACCGATCGCGACGACCTCGTCCGGGTTGACGCCCCGGTGGGGATCCTTGCCAAACAACTCCTTGACCAGTTCCTGGACCTTGGGAATGCGGGTGGACCCGCCAACGAGCACCACTTCGTCAATCTTCGACGGGTCGAGCGCGGCGTCCGCGAGCGCCTGTTTCACCGGCTCGACTGTCTTCTGGAGGAGGTCGTCCACCAGCTGCTCGAACTTGGCGCGCGTGAGTTTCTTCTGGAGGTGCTTCGGCCCGGATTGATCGGCGGTGATGAAGGGCAGATTGATCTCCGTCTCCATCACCGTCGACAATTCCATCTTGGCCTTCTCGGCTCCCTCCTTCAGCCGCTGGAGCGCCATTCGGTCCTTGCCGAGGTCGATGCCCTCCTCGTTCTTGAACTCCGCAACGATCCATTCGATGATGCGGTGGTCGAGGTTGTCGCCCCCGAGGTGCGTATCTCCATTCGTCGATTTGACCTCGACGACGCCTTCACCCACCTCCAGGATCGAGATATCGAACGTGCCGCCCCCGAAGTCATAGACCGCGATGGTTTCGTCCGTCTTCTTGTCGAGTCCGTACGCCAGCGCGGCCGCCGTCGGCTCGTTCACGATACGAAGTACTTCAAGTCCGGCGATCTGGCCCGCGTCCTTCGTCGCCTGCCGCTGCGCGTCGTTGAAGTAGGCGGGCACCGTGATGACGGCTTGCTCGATGCTCTGGCCTAGGTATTCCTCGGCGGCCTGTTTGAGCTTCTGGAGCACCATTGCCGACAGCTCGGGGGGGGCCAGCTCCTTGCCACCCGCATTGACACGAGCGTCACCATTCGACGCGCGCGCCACCGTGTAGGGCACCATCTTCATCTCCTCGTTGACTTCATCGAAGCGCCGGCCCATGAAGCGCTTGATGGAGAAGATGGTGTTTTCTGGATTCGTCACCGCCTGACGTTTGGCGACCTGACCAACCAGTCGCTCGTCTGATTTCGCGAACGCGACCACTGACGGTGTCAGCCTGCTGCCCTCGGGATTCGTCACGACCGTCGGCTCGCCACCCTCCATGACCGCGACGACCGAGTTGGTGGTTCCTGAATCGATTCCGATGATTTTGCTCATCTGCCTACGTCCTTAACGCGTGATCGAGGGCGGAAGAAGACCGCCCGGACCGCGCGCGAAAAATGTGCGGAGACCGCTCACGTTTCACCCAACATCCTATGCTGAGGCAAGTATAAAATATGAGTGTATATATGTCAATTATTGGGGGCGCCTGGGGAATCCTCAGGGGCTGTATCGCCCTCGGCGTGGTATACTCATAGTGCCTGCCTCGCACGTCCAACACCATGAGATACAGACACTTAGGACGTAGTTACGGCGTCACATCGACCATCCTGATGTTGGGAGTGAGCGTCGGCGCCGCCGCCGCGTATGCGCAGACGGAGCCACTCGGCATGGTGTCCGGCACCGAGGGAGATGCGTCCATCGTCCGCGGGACGCGTCGCCTCGTGGCGGTCGTCGACCAACCAGTCTTCGAAGGGGATCGCGCGGTAACCGGGCGCGGTCGTCTGGAAATCCAACTGGACCGCGGTGCCGCGGAGCACCTGGATCTTGACCATGACACGGTCATCGACCTCCTGGGGTCCCAGCTCGTTCGCTGTCAGCGTGGCCGGCTCCGGGTGACCGCCGACCCGGGCGGGAGCCTCGCTCAGACGCGCGTCGACACACCCGATGGCCAGGTTGCCCTCGAACGGGCCGGCGAGTATCTCATCGCCATCGAGCCCGCCGGTCTCCGCGTGTCCGTAGCGCGCGGTCACGCCACCGTCACCACTGGTGCGGGCATCGTGGCCCTCGGTGCAGGACAGCAAGTCGTCGCCGGGGCCGGCACCGCATTGGAGGCGACCGCGTACAACACGGCGGCGTGGGATGAGTTCGATCGCTGGGTGGAACGGCGACACGAGAGCCGTCGCGGTCGATACGCGTCGCGAATGCTCCGGACCCGCCTGTCTGCCGTATCGAGACCGCGCGCGCCGCAGCCCGACTTGGCGGCAGTGGCGTCCAGGGCGTCGTCGGACAGGATACATCCCCACACCTGGTATCCGGCGGGGCCATGGTTTGTCGGCGGGGGATTCTGCTGCGCTCCCGCGCGAGACGACGACGAAGACGCCCCGGCGCCGCAGCCCATCGTCGTCCTCCCGATCGAGCTGCCGGTCGACGAGTTGGCGCCGCCGGAGCCGGAGCAGCCCCCCCGCCCCGAGGACCCGCGCCTCTCCGTGGTCGGTCTCCGCGTGCCGTCGGTCGGCGCGCCGGCGGTGAGCGCCGCACCCGCACACCAACGCCCCCCGGTGATCGTGCTGCCGCGCCAGGGTGCACGTGGCGCCAGAGGCACGTCGGGGGACACCGGGACAGGCGCCGCAGGTCCGATGGCCGCGAACACCCCAGACCAGTCGACCTCAGCGGCGGCCCAATCCTCGTCCAGCCGGGTCACGTCGGCCTCGCGCCCGTCTCGGTCGACGCGTCACGAGCGCGTTTCCACTAGGAGTGGGCGTCTCACGGCCGCGCGTCCGTCTCTGTCGACGCGTCACGAGCGCGTTTCCACTAGGAGTAGACGTCTCACGGCCGCGCGTCCAAACTAGCCGCACATCGACGCAGAGGGAGGGCCTCCAAACAATGACGCCCGCACCGAACCGCTTCATCCGCCAGGCCGTCGCGATCGGGCTCTTCGCCTGCGCGGCGGTGCTCGGAACCGTGAGCGGCGCGCTGTTCGCGTACTCGCCGGACCTGCCAGAGATCGCGGCCCTCGACGACTACGCGCCGAACACCATCACGCGGGTGTTTGCTCGCGGTGGTGAGGAGATCGGTGATTTCGCCACCCAGCGTCGGGTCATCATTGGCTACGACGACATCCCCGACGTGCTGCGCCACGCCATCATCGCAGCCGAGGACGGCTCGTTCTTCGAGCACAGCGGCATCAGCATCCCCGCCATCATCAGGACGGCGGTCAACGACGTGCTCCGGCGCCGACTCCATGGCGCCAGCACGCTGACGATGCAACTCGCGCGCAATATCACGGTCGGCGGCGAAGTGCTCGGGCAGGAGAAAACGCCGCTGCGCAAGCTCAGGGAGACGTATTACACGTTCCTGCTCGAGAAGCGCTACACGAAACGCGAGATCTTCACGCTCTACTGCAACGAGATGTGGCTCGGTACCGCGAGGCATGCCGCCAATGGCGTCGAGGCGGCGGCCCGTCTGTACTTCGGCAAACCGGCCGCAGATCTGGAGCTCGGCGAAGCCGCGCTCATCGCCGGCATCATCCAGAACCCGTCCCGACAGAGCCCGCTTGTCGACATGGAGCGGGCGACCGCTCGGCGCAACTACGCGCTTGGCCGGATGGCCGCTGAAGGCTACATCACACCGGAGGAAGCCGAGGCGGCGATGGCGGAGCCGATCCGTCTCGCGCCGCGTCGCGAGCGGAGCAATGAGATCGCGCCCTACTTCCTGGAGGAGGTCCGGCAGCACCTCGAGCGAGAGTACGGCGCCGAACGCCTGTACGAGGACGGGCTCGTGGTTCGGTCAACGCTTGACGCGAAGCTCCAGGTCGCGGCGAATCGGGCCGTGTCCGAAGGCCTGCGCAGCCTCGACAAGCGACACGGGTATCGAGGCCCGCGGCGGAACGTCTTGACCGATGGCGACACCGTCGACTCGCTGGACGCGTTCGAGCACCCGCGGTGGATCTACCCGATCGAGGTGGGCGACGTCGTGCCGGCCGTCGTTACCGGTATCGACAGCGGCACTGTGCAGGTGCGAGTCGCCGGATACACGGCGACGATCGATCCGGAGGAATATCGCTGGACGCGGGCTCGGTCGGCGGAGGAGATCGTCGAGCGCGGCGACCTCATCGACGTCCGGATCACGGCGTTACCGGAGACCTCCGACGGCATCGCCGACGTCACGCTCGACCAGGAGCCCGAAGTCGAGGCCTCGCTCCTGGCCATCGACAATCGCACGGGGCACATCCTCGCCATGGTGGGCGGGTACGATTTCGAGCGGAGCAAGTTCAACCGGGCGACGCAGGCGTATCGGCAGCTCGGGTCGCTGTTCAAGGGCGTGCTCTACGCCGCGGCGGTCGACCAGGGTTACACCGCCACATCAATCGTCATCGACGAGCCTGTCAGCTACGACGTCGGACCCGACCAGGACCTGTATGAGCCCGAAAACTACGACAACACATTCAAAGGACCGATCACCCTTCGCCGCGCACTCGAGAGATCGCGGAACGTGCCAGCCGTCTGGCTGATGAACGCAGTCGGTCCGGAGGTCGTTGTCGATTTCGCGCGCCGCGTCGGGTTCAGCTCGCCGGTGCCGCCGTATCTGTCGGTCGCGCTCGGCTCGGCCGAAGCGACGTTGGCCGAGGTTACGAGTGCCTATTCGGTGTTCCCGAACGGGGGGACACGCATGGTGCCGATGCAGATCCAGCGCATTCTCGACCGCGACGGGAACGTGCTGGAAGAGCACCATCCACAGTCACAGGACGCACTGCGGGCCGATACCGCCTACATCATGGTCAGCCTGATGCGCGGTGTCGTGCAGCGGGGCACGGCGCAGCGGGCACGACGCGAGCTCGCGTGGCCGGTGGGGGGCAAAACGGGCACGATGGACGAGTACACCGACGCGTGGTTCGTTGGGTTCGACCCGGATATCACCGTTGGGGTCTGGGTGGGATACGACGAGAAGCGCACGCTCGGGGACAAAGAAGAAGGCGCACGCGTCGCGCTGCCCATCTGGATCGACTTCATGAAGGCCTACGTCGACGAACAGCCAGCACCCGAAGGGTTCGTCCCGCCGGGCAACATCGTCTTCACGACCGTGGACCCCGAGACGGGCCAGGTCACCGAGCCGTGGGCCCGCGACGCGATCCAGGAGGCGTTCATCGCCGGGACCGAGCCGGGCACGGCGTTCCGCAGGTAGACGCGCGCCACGCCGCTACGCGCTCTTCTCCGCGGCCTTCTGCATCAGGCTTCGCTTGATGAATTCGTCGAGGTCGCCGTCCAGCACGCGCTCGACATTGCCCACTTCCATCTTCGTCCGGTGGTCCTTCACCATCTGATAGGGGTGCAGCACGTAGCTGCGGATCTGGCTCCCGAACGCGATGTCCTTCTTCTCGCCGCCGATTTGCGCCATCTTCTCCTGCTGCTCCCGGAGCCGAAGGTCGTAGAGTCGCGCCCGCAGCACCTTCATGGCCGCGTCGCGGTTCCGATGCTGCGACCGCTCGTTCTGGCACGACACGACGATATTGGTGGGCAGATGAGTAATGCGGACGGCCGAATCGGTCACGTTGACGTGTTGACCGCCGGCGCCACTTGACCGGTAGGTGTCGATCCTAAGGTCCTTGTCTTCAATCTCGACCTCGACGTCGTCAGGCAGATCCGGCCACACAAAGACCGACGCGAACGATGTGTGCCGCCGCGCCGCCTGATCGAACGGTGAGATCCGCACCAGCCGGTGCACACCCGCTTCCTGCAGCAGGAGCCCGTAGGCGTACGACCCGTTCACGGTTATCGTCGCGCTCTTGACGCCCGCCTCGTCGCCCGGCTGGAACTCGATCACGTCCTTCGCAAAGGTGCGTCGTTCCGCCCACCGCAGATACATCCGCAGCAGCATCTCGGCCCAGTCTTGCGATTCCGTCCCGCCGGCGCCCGGGTGTATCGACACGATCGCATTGCGCACGTCGTGCTCGCCCCCGAGCATTTTCTTAATCTCGCCCGCGTCGACCTGCGCCTGCAGCTCGTCGAGCCCGGCAGCCAGATCATCCGCCACACTCTCGCCTTGGCTGGCCCACTCGACGAGCACGTCGAGGTCCTCGGTACGGGTACGCAGGGACTCGGCAAGGTCGTGGTCTTCCTGCAGACGGCGGCGGCGCTGGAGAACCTGCTGTGCCGCGGCTTGATCGTCCCAGAAGGTCGGAGCGGCAGCCTGCTGCTCGAGGCGCGCGATCTCGGTCTCTATACGTGCGGCGTCAAAGATAACCTCGCAGGTCCGCTGCCCGCCTGGCCAGGTCCTGATATCGTCGAATCTGTTCATCGAGCGCGATCGCCACCGTGTCCTCCGTTCGCAGGTGAGATGTTCCTCGTGTCCTAGCAGCCGCGCCGGTGACGTGGCCAGTCAGCGCGCCGCGCGGCGTCCGCGGGGGCGCCGCCGGCAGACCCAGAGCACGAGCGCGGTCAAGATGGCGCCGGCATACGCCGGCGTATCGCCGATGCGCCCGTAGACGGTCAGCCCGTCGAGCAATCGCACGTCCTCGACCACGATAGCGGGCTCGAACAGCGCGGTCCGTGCCAGGATGCGACCATAGGGATCGATGACGCCGCTGATGCCCGTATTGGCGGCACGCACCAAGAACCGTCCCTGCTCGATGGCTCGCAAGCTCGCCTGCTGGAAGTGCTGGTGCGGCGCAGCGGTCGGTCCGTACCAGGCATCGTTCGTGATCGTGATGAGCAGCGTGCTCCCGGCCAGTACGAGCCCGCGCACGAGCCCAGGATAGATGATCTCGTAGCAAATCGCGGTGCCGACCGGCCGCCCCCCGACCGGCAGGGTGCGTGGACCTGGCCCGGCGGAGAAATCAGCGACGGTCTCCACGAGCGGCGACACGAAGAACAGCGCACGTTTCATCGGCACGTATTCTCCGAACGGCACGAGGTGCTGTTTCTGATAGACGCCCGCCGTCGCGCCGGATGGGTCGATGAGATACGCGGCGTTGTAGTACCTCGTCTCGGCGCCTGCGCTGATCGCGGTGCTCCCGACGAGTGCGTGCGCGCCGGTTTCCCTCGCAGCGCGACGAATCGCCTCCCCACGGGGGTCGTGCTCGAACGGGAAGGGGGTGGCCGCCTCGGGCCAGACGATGAGCCGGGCGCCGTCGGCGGCGGCGTGTCTCGTCTGATCGAGGTAGCCGGCGAGGATCGTGTCGCGCCTCGTCGGGTCCCACTTCTCGTCCTGCGCGACGTTGCCCTGCAACGCGGCCACGCGCAGCGGCTCACCCCCACGGATCAGCGCCGCGTCCTCCAGGCGCCAGTAGCCGAACACGACACTCGCCACGACGACGACGGCGGTGATCGCCCCGGGCGCCCACGGCCGGGGCCGCCGAGCGACGACCGCGTGCGCAAGGGCCGCGTTGACCAGCACCACGAGCGCCGACACGCCCAGGACCCCCGCGAGGCTGGCCACCTGCGCGACCGGGAGGACCGCCGCCTGACTGTAGCCGACCAGCTCCCACGGGAAACCGGTGAACAGATGGATCCGGCCGAGCTCCGTCGTCACCCACACGGCCGGCGCGTAGAGCAGCCCGCCGGCCCCGAGACGCTGCCGGATGAAGGCCATCATCAACGCGAAGAGCGCCGGATAGAGCGCGAGATACGCCACGAGCAACCCGTGCACGATCCACGACGCCGACCGCGGCAGCCCGCCGTAGTCGACCATCACCGCCGGGATCCAATAGATCGTCCCCGCGAAATGGACGAGACCCGTCACGAGCCCGAGCCCGAAGGCACGGGTCGGCGGCATTCCGCTCCCGACCGCGACGAGCAGTGGCACGAGTGCGATCCAGGCAATGGCGGGGTGCCCGAGGTGGGGGAAGCTGAAGACGAGCAGGAGGCCGGAGAGCGCTGCGGCAAGCGGCGTCGCGGCGGCGCTCCCTCTCGGCACTACCGCGTGATCCAGGGGGTGAAGTGTTCTTCGGTCTCCAGACGCAGCTGTGCCCGCTCTGCGTCGGCCAGATCAGCGAACGGACCGACGCGGATGCGAAACATTTCCACGGGCGCATCCCGCACCGGGTCGACCACGAAGGCGGGGAATCCCTTGGCGCTCAGATCGTCGGCGACAACTTGAGCCGCCGGTCGTTCGCGGAGCGACATGACCTGGACCGCCCATCCGGCGGACCGAGCCGTCACCGCGGGAGCCGGATCCGGGGCCGCCTGCGAACCAGGGAGCAACGGATCCACGCCCGTGCTTGACACCTGCTCCACCTCGCCGCGTCCCGGTGGCACCGGTGCGGCGGGCCCGGCAGCGCCCGCGGACTCGGTCGCCGGTTCGGGCAAGTCGGCCACGGGCGGCGGCGGTTCGACGGATGCGCGTGGGTTGCGCAATGCCTCCTCGACCGGGGCGTCACGCTCCAACCGTCGGAAGTAGCTCAGGTCGTCACCCGACGTCGCGGCCGCCGAAGGCTCGGAATTTGGTGTGTTGATGACCGCGGGCCGTCGCTCGTCTCCGAACAGACCCGCGGTCGCCGCGCCGCCGCCATCAGTCCGCAGGAGCGGCTGGACGAAAGGCACGCCCCGCCCGACCAGAACACCGCAGAGGAACACCACCACCGCGACGACGGTCGCCGCCATGAAAAGAAAGACGACCTGTTTCGGGCTCGGAGTGACGTCGCCTGGGGCCTGAGACGCCATGCCGGGTTCAGGAGCCGTCGCTCTTTTTCCCGCCCAGCACGCTGAAGATGTCTATGGGCAGCGGGAACACGAGCGTCGAGTTCTTCTCGCTGGCGATCTCGGTCGCCGTCTGCAGGTAGCGGAGCGTCATGGCCAACGGTTGATGGCCGATCACCTCAGCGGCCTGCGCCAGCTTCTCGGACGCGATGAACTCGCCGTCAGCGTGAATGATTTTGGCACGCTTCTCGCGCTCGGCTTCGGCCTGCCGGGCCATCGCACGCTGCATGTCGACCGGCAGGTCGACATGCTTGACCTCCACGGCCGACACCTTGACGCCCCACGGATCGGTCTGCGTATCGAGGATCTGCTGCAACTGCTGGTTGAGCTGCTCGCGTTCGGCCAACAGCCCATCGAGCTCGACCTGGCCCAGCACGCTCCGCAGCGTGGTCTGCGCGAGCTGCGACGTCGCGTAGTGGAAGTTCTCGACCTCGACGATGGCGCGCTGCGGGTCCATGACACGAAAATAGACGACTGCGTTCACCTTGACCGAGACGTTGTCCTTCGTGATGACGTCCTGCGGGGGCACGTCCATGACGATCGTCCGCAAGCTCACGCGCACCATCCGGTCGATCGGGGCGAAGACGAGGATCACACCCGGACCCTTCGGACGCGGATACAGCTTGCCCAAACGGAAGATCACGGCGCGCTCGTACTCGTTCAGGATCTTGATGGAGCTGACGAGATAGATCAGGAGGATGACGAGAAAGATGAGCCCCGGATTGATCATGTTCCCGCGCCTCCATTGGCCCCAGGCTCGTGGCGCCGCACCGTGAGCGTCATGCCGTCGATCCCGACGACGCGCACCTGATCCCCGTCGGCCAGGTCATCCTTGCTGGTCACCGACCAGATCTCTCCATGTGTCGATACGCGGCCGGCGCCGCCCGCCGGAATCGGACCGAGGGCCATCCCGACCGCGTCCAGCATGCCGGAGACGCCGGTGACGGGCTGCGTGCGCTGCGCTCGGATCACCAGTCGTGTCAGCCCCCCGACGATGGCGGCCAGCGCGAGCATACTCGACAGGATGAACGGGACGCCGAGCTGGAGCTCCGGGGCCGGCGAGTCAATCAGCATCAGCGCACCGAGCACCATGCTGACGATGCCGCCCGTCGCGAGGAGGCCATAGGTGGGCGTCAGCATCTCGACGACGAGCAGCGCGAGACCAAACAAGATCAAGAGCAGCCCCACGTAGTTAATGGGGAGGATCTGAAACGCGAAGAACGCCAGCAGCAGACAGAGCCCACCCACGATCCCGGGCACGATCGCCCCCGGGTTCCACAACTCGATCGTCAGGCCAAGCGTCCCCAGGCTGAAGAGCAGCACCGCCACCTGGGGATGCGCCACCGCGCTCAGCAACTGCTGCCGCCAGGTCATCGCCGTGCGCTCGACGCGCGCACCTGCGGTGCGGAGAACCTGGGTGCTCCCATCCCATCGGCTGATCTCGCGCCCGTGCAGCTGGTCGAGGAGATCGTCGAAATCCGATGCGACCAAGTCGATCAGCGGGGGCTCGGCGGCGAGCGCTTCTTCCTCGGTGAACGACTGACTGTCGATGACGGCCTTCTCCGCGAGCTCGACGTTGCGCTGGCGGCGGCTCGCCAGCGACCGCGCATAGGCCGCGACGTCCGAGGCCGCCTTCTCGGCCATCGTGTCGTCCATCGCGGCCCCGGTACCGGAGACCGGATGCGCCGCTCCGATGTGGGTGCCGGGCGCCATCGCCGCGATGTCGGCCGCAATGGTGATCAGGAACCCGGCCGAGGCAGCGCGGGTCCCGCTCGGGCCGACGTAGATCACGACGGGGGTCTCGGACTCGATGATCCGGGTGTTGATCGTGCGGGTGGAATCGACCAGACCGCCAGGGGTGCGGAGCGTCAACACGACGAGATCGGCGTCGTCGGCATCCGCGCGGTCGAGGATCTGCACGATGTACTCGGCCGAGATGGGATGGATGAGCGCTTCGACATCGGCGGCGTACACGAGCGGACGCGGACCGGGGGCGCCGGGGTCGGCCTGTCGGGTGCCGACGAGCGCCGACGCGAGCAGTGGCAGCGCGAGCCAGCCTACCGCTACGCTGAAGCCGACGCGCCGACGGGCGCGAAACGCGGACATAGCACTTACCCCTCGTACCGTAGCCGAGCGCCCGAACAGTGTCAACGCGTGGGCGGCCGGGAGCGAGGCTTCGCGGCGTAGACGTCAGCGCGCGTTCAGTTGCGGCTCACCACGAATCGTCAAGATGCAAGACGCGCCATCGGTCACCCGGCATCGCCGAATCTCCACCAGCGTGGGGAGATCGAATCGCTCGAAGAACCGCGCGGTCGCCGCGGCGTGAAACGCGCACAGGGGCCCCGCGGTGACGGCACGGACATCGCAGAACACCGAATCGACGAGCTCGGCCTCCAAGGCGCCCGCCCGTCTTCGAACGACGAGCCGTCCGACCGCGCCAAGCTGCTGGAGCAAGCGCCTCGCGAGGCGCATCGCGACGCGCCGGCGCATGAATCGCGGCAGGGCGTGGACGGCGCCGGTTGCGGCTGCCGGCCACGACTCGATCGTCCAGTCGACCGCGAACCGTCCCGCCAGCGACATGACGCGCTCGTACGCCTTGGCCTCCCGTCGGAGAAAACTGAAGACGGCCACCAGCTGGGCGAGGCCGACAGACTCGTGGCGCAGCTTGCGTGTGTCGAGCCAGTGCTCGTAGAACTCGAGGCGGGTCGGCAAGCACTCGGCCACAGCCTGATGCAGGCTGGCCACGAGCAGTCGCCCGACGGTCTTGTTGGCTGCCACGGGGATCTGAGTGTGGCATACCGGGCCGACATCTCCCGCCGACTCCCCCTCTGCTAGGGTTGCGCGTGCGGACGTCTACCGCGGCCATCCTCGCAGGCGGGCGGGCACGTCGGTTCGGCGGGCGGGCCAAGGCGCTGCTTCCCCTCGGCGACGAGCGGGTCATCGATCGCCTCCTGACAGTCGTGCGGTCGGTCGCCGACGACGTCATCGTCGTAGCCACCGCGGGCGGCCGCTTGGAAGGCCTGGGGCTGCCTATCCACGAGGACCTGCGGCCTGGATCCGGTCCATTGGGCGGGATCTACACCGCGTTGGTCGCGTCCAGATCGCCGCAGACGCTCATCGTCGCCGCCGACATGCCGTTTCTCAGCGCGCGGTTCCTCGAATATGTGCTGCGGGCCGGCCGCGGCGTCGACATCGCTGTGCCCCGTACGCGGGACGGCCACCAGCCGTTGTGCGCGTCGTATGGCGCCGGCTGCATCGCGCTCATCGAGCGCCGCCTCGATGCGAACGCGCTCAAGGTCACCGACGCATTTGCCGGTGCACGCATCACCGAGATCGGGCCGGAGGCGATTCGGCCCTTTGACCCAGGGGGCACGCTCTGCTTCAACATCAACACCCCCGCCGATTACGCCCGCGCGCTCGCCCTGGCCGCGGCCGGCGCGGCGCCGCTCGGTTCGGCCGTATGATGGTGGCGCACGCGCCCTGCAGCCCACGTCGCCGCCATGATTCTGACCATTCACGCAAGGCTGAAGGACCGCCTCCGCGCGGTGCTCATGGAGCTGTACGGCCTCGACGCCGACGCGGTGCCCGAGATTGCCGTGCAGTATCCGCCCAACAGAACGCTGGGCGATCTGGGCATCCCAGTCGCGTTCGAACTGGCGCGGACACTGCGCAAGGCACCGAAGGCCATCGCAACCGAGGTCGTCGCCGCGCTCGGCCCCATTGATGGCATCGCGCGCGCGGAGGCCGCGCCGAACGGCTACGTGAACGTCTTCCTCGACCGCGCGACGTTCCTCAGGAACGCGTGCACGACGCCGGCGGCGGGAGCCACGGCACCGGCCGCCAAGGCCAAGACCATCGTCGAGCACACCGCGATCAACCCCAACAAGGCCGCCCATATCGGACACCTGCGAAACTCGGCGCTCGGCGACACGCTGGTCCGGGTACTGCGCTTCCTGGGCACGCCGGTTGAAGTCCAGAATTACATCGACGATACGGGCGTCCAGGTGGCCGACGTCGCCGTGGGATTCGAGCAGCTCGAGCATGCGTCGATCGACGACGTGACCGCGCTCGCGGCCAAGCCGCGGTTCGATGCCTACTGCTGGGACCTGTACGCGCGCGTGACCGAGTGGTACGCCGGCGACGACGACCGGCTCGCCCACCGGACTCGCGCGCTGCGCGATCTGGAAGCCGGTGACACACCGACAGCTGCGATCGGCCAGGCCGTCGCGGCCCACATCGTCCAGTGTCACCTGGCCACGATGGATCGACTGAACGTCGAATACGACCTGTTGAGCTGGGAAGGCGACATCCTGCGCCTCGAGTTCTGGGCGCGAGCGTTCGCGGTGCTGCAGCACGCCGACGCCATCTTTCTGCGGACGGACGGTCCACAGGCCGGCTGCTGGGTCATGCCGCTCGCTGACGTGCCCCGCGAGGACGAGGACGTGGCCGCCGAGGCCGACGACGCAACCGGGGAAGGCCTCGACGCGCGTGCCAAGATCATCGTGCGCTCAAACGGTACGGTGACCTACGTCGGGAAGGACATCGCCTATCAGTTCTGGAAGTTCGGAGTGCTCGACCGGGACTTCCGCTATCGCCACCACAGCAACCAGCGGTCGGGCCGGCCGCTGTGGTCGACCACGGCCGAATCCATCGCGCGAACGGACGGGCTCGTCCCACCAGCCTTCGGGGACGCCGGGGCGGTCTACAACGTCATCGACACGCGGCAGTCTTATCTGCAGGAGCTGCTCAAGCAGGCGCTGCGGGCCATCGACCGGCGGACGCAGGCCGACCGGTCGGTGCACGTCTCGTACGAGATGGTCGCGCTCTCCCATGGCACGGCACGCGCGCTCGGTCATGACGCCGACCCCGACGAGCGACGCCCGTTCGTTGAGGTGTCGGGGCGGAAGGGGATGGGCGTCAAGGCCGATGACCTCCTGGACCGGGTGACCGCGGCCGCGCGCCGCGAGGTGCTCGATCGCCACGTCGATCTCGCCGAGAACGAGACGGAGGCCGAACGCATTGCCGCCATCATCGCCGTGGCGGCTATCCGCTACTTCATGATCAAGTACTCGCGCGGCAAGCTCATCGTCTTCGATATCGATGAGGCGCTGAGCTTCGAGGGCGAAAGCGGTCCGTATGTGCAGTATGCGGCAGTGCGCGCGGAGAAGATCCTCGACAAGCTACGGCAGCGCCATGGCACCGATGACACCGCGCTTGTGGACGCGCTCGCGACGCTGCCGGACGCCGCACTCGACGGCCCGGACGGCACAGACCCATGGGCGCTCGTCCTCGAGGCCGCCCGACTCGACGAGGTCGCCGCGCAGTCGGTGCGCGCGCTCGAGCTGTCCGTGCTGGCCAAGTATGCGTTCGGGCTTGCGCAGGCGTTCAACACGTTCTATCACCGCTGCCCGGTCATCGCCGAGGAGCGCCGCGACGTCCGGCTTTGGCGCGCGGCGTCAGTGACCTACGCGCGTCTCCAGCTAGGGCGCGCCCTGGATCTAATGGGCTGCGAGGTGCCGCCGCGGATGTAGCGCGCGCGCCCTGAGCGCCGCGTAGTCAGGACCGCGAGAGGGCTAGTCGTAGGTGAGACGCGGCAGCTCGGCGTGCTCGGTCACCAGCCGGTCGAGGCTGGCCTCCAGCGCCCGCCGAAACAGGTCCGGCGCCATCCGGTCCCGAAACGGCTCGAGGTCGACCAAGGCTGATTCGCGCAGCCGACCGCGGACGGCCTCGTCGGTGCTGGCGTGAGCCGCAGCACGCAAGCACCGTTCGAGCTCCGCCAGCCGATCGATGATGCGCCGCCGCGCCTCTCCACGCGCGGTCCTGGCGGCCTCACGGGTCTCCTCGAGCTCTGCCACGACGTCCATCACCTGCCGATCCAAAGCCAGGGGTCGGCTGCCCCCCCGCCACGCCCGCAACCGTGCGGCGACCCGATCAAGGTGGGCCCCCAGCGGGCGCCGGCGCGGCGCGCGCTGGCCGTCGGCGGCTTCGTCGGCGTCCGCGGGTGCCGTGCGCGCACCGACTGCGCCAACACCGATCGCGCGCTTCCACTCGTCGAAGAGATCGCGGACGTCGGCCTCGCAGTACTCGATCCGGAGGGGCCGTCGTTTCGGCCCCTTGCCGTAGTAGCGTGCGTGGGCCAGGTCCACCGCACGCGTCACGACGCTCAGCGGGATCGCAGCGCTCGCCCAGCCGCTCACGAGCTCGAACGCCGGCCCGACGATGCGGATGAGATGACCGTCATTCTTACGGCAGAGATATGACTCGACGTCGCGGCAGTACGCTCCGGACTCCATCTGCGCAGGGCCCCAGGCTTGGCAGCTCGTGTCCCGTACGGACAGTAAGTATCCCCCGGCAAAGCCGGGGGCTTTAGTTGTGAGCCGCTCAAAGCGGCTGACGTGACCGCTGCGCGGTCACTTGAGCCACCTGACGGTGGCGGCTCTAGTCCAACGGCAACTGATCCAGCCGCCGATCCTCTCGCTCCTGCTGCTGGATATAGTCCCGGATGATCCGTTCATCACGGCCCACCGTCGAGACAAAATACCCGCGCGCCCAGAAGTGCTGCCCCACGAAGTTCCGGGACCGCCCCGCAAACTCCCGAGCGATGTGGATCGCGCTCTTCCCCTTGAGATACCCGATCACCTGCGCCACCGAGTACTTCGGGGGGATCGACACCAACATGTGGACGTGGTCGGGCAGCAGATGCCCCTCCTCCACCTGGCTCTCGCGGTGCCGCGCCAGCTGCCGCAGCACCTCGCCCAGCTGCTGCCGGACGCCTCCATACATCGCTTTCTTCCGGTACTTCGGAATGAACACTACGTGATACTGGCAGTGCCATTTCGTATGATTGAGACTTCGGTACGTCGTCATGAGGACTCCTTCTCGTGATGCTTGTGCGGCTCACGGGAAGGAGTTTCCTCACGCGACTCCCGGATACGTCAAACGCTGCTGGCCGCCCCGGCAAAGCCGGGGGGTCTCCCACGGCAACTAGCCCCCGTTGTTCCGCTCCCATACGAAACGCAGACCGGCCAGCGTCAGATCGGGCTGCACCTCGTCGATCGCGTCCGTTTCGTCGGCGATCGCACGGGCCAGTCCGCCGGTGGCGACGCAGATGGTGGTGGACCCGTCCGCGGACAGCTCGGCTCGCATGCGTGACACGATGCCCTCAACCATCGCAACGTAGCCAAAAAAGAGGCCGGACTGCATGGACGCCACCGTCGTCCGCCCGATCAGCTCGTCAGGCTTCCGCACGTCGACGCGCGACAGTCGTGCGGCACGTTGAAACAGGGCGTCGGCCGATATCTCCACACCGGGACAGATCACGCCACCCCGGTATGCGCCGCCCGCGGAGATGGCATCGAAGGTGGTCGCCGTCCCGAAATCGACGACGACGACTGAGCGCTGCGCAGCGCCGAACAGCCGCAACGCCGCGACGGCATTCACCAATCGGTCGGCACCGACGTCACCCGGCTCCTCGTACTCGACAGCCAGCCCGGCATTGCCGGCATCCACGGTCAGAACCGAGCGATCGAGCCCCCGGGCGACCATCTCCGAGACCGTCTGGGTCAGCGCCGGGACCACGGACGCCATGACGACGCCGTCAATCTGTGCAACGTCGATCTCACGCTCGTCGAACAACCGGCTCACGAGCACCCACAGCTCGTCGGCGGTCCGGTCCTGAAGCGTCGCGAGCCGCCAGCTCACGGCGAGGTCGTCGCCCTCGAAGATCCCGAGCACGATGTTGGTGTTGCCGATGTCGATGGCTAAAAGCACGGAATTACGCCTGGATCAAGCTTAGGGCTTAGGGCTTGGGGCTTGGGGCGAGCTCCCCTCCCAGGTCACCTCACCACCGACGATCCGCTCGGTCCGACCCTCACAGTCGACCCTCAGCGCGCCGTCGTCGTCGATGCCGGCGGTCACGCCGACGCGTCGCATTCCTCCTCCGTCCCATGTGACACTCGCCCCCTGGCTGCTCGGAGACAACGCACACCAGCGCGCGAGCAGATCGGTCGACCCGTGCGCGGCCAGCGCTCGCCGCCACCGCTCGACACCCGACAGCACGTCCGCGAGCAAGGCTGCCGACCGGACGGGTGCTTCGGCCTCCGCCTCCAGCGAGGTCGCGCGACCGCCGAGCTCGGCCGGATAGTCCGCTCGGCCGACATTGATCCCGATGCCCATCACGACCCCCTCATCGACTGCCAGCGGCAAACGCTCGGCCAGAATGCCGGCAACCTTTCGTGACGGGCCCACGACGCCAGGGGGGACGCGCGACGCCGGCACGACGACGTCATTTGGCCATTTGAGCTCGACTGCGACGCCGCTACGGTGACCGACGGCCTCGGCGACGGCGACCCCCGCCATGAGGGTGACCAGCGGCGACTGTCGTCCGAGCAACAGAATCGACATGTACAGCCCGACGCCACCCGGTGAATGCCACGAATGCCCGCGGCGCCCTCGACCCGAGCTCTGGGCGCCAGCCAGCACCGTGGTGCGGTCGGCAGCCCCGGACTCGGCGAGCTCGACGGCCACGTCGTTCGTCGAGGTGACCTCGTGGAAGTAGACAAGCCGGACCGCCGCGAGATCCGGCCGCTGGCCCAGGGCAGCGGCGATGTCGGATGGCGGCGGCATTGGGCCCATCTGCTCTAGCGGCCCGGCCCTACGGGACAATCTCGAAGCTCATGTCGATCGCCGGGGCCGAGTGCGTCAGCGCGCCGACCGAGATGTAGTCTGGACCCAGCGCGGCAATCGTGTCGATGTCGGCCAACGTGACCCCACCCGAGACCTCCGTTTGTGCACGGCCGCGGCACCGCTCGACCGCTGTGCGCCGCTGGACCGGCGAGAGGTTGTCGAGCAGGACGATCGCGGCGCCGGCGGCCAGCGCCTCGTCCACCTCGTCAAGGCAATGCGCCTCGACTTCGATCGGCAGGTCGTGATCGGTCTCGCGCAGCCTGTCGACCGCCGCGGCAATCGATCCGGCCACTCGCACGTGGTTCTCCTTGATCAGCAATCCATCGTCGAGCGCCAGGCGATGATTGACCGCCCCGCCGGCCCGGACGGCGTACTTCTCCAGCACCCGGAGCGTCGGTGTCGTCTTCCGCGTATCGAGAATCGTTGCGCGTGAGCCGGCGGCGTCGACGAACCGGCGTGTCAACGTCGCGATGCCGGACAGGCGTTGCAAAAAGTTCAGCGCCGTCCGCTCGGCGGTGAGCAATGCCGATGCAAACCCGCTCAGACGCAGGATCGTCTCCCCCGCCTCGCACGTCTCCCCGTCCTGACGCGGGCGGGTCACGTCCGCCTTGGGATCGAGCTGCAAGAACGCCTCGACCGCGATATCGAGACCGGCAAGCACGCATGCCGTGTTCGTTTGCACCTCGCCGGTCGCGCGTGCCTCGGCCGGCACAGACGCCTCTGTCGTGATGTCTCCCCACCGCAGATCCTCGGCGAGCGCTCGGCGTACCACCTCGCGATACAGCCCGGGGTCCAGTGGGGCGAAGGGCTCCTCCCTCACCCACCGAGCTCCTGCAGGATCTGCTCCAGCTTGGCCTGGTGGACACCGCGCTCCCGCTCCTGGGCGCGCGCGTCGCTCACGACCTGCGAGTCCGCGCGCTCGACGAAGGACGGGTTCTCAAGACGCGCCCGCAGGCGGCCGCGCTGCTGTACGACGTTGTCCAAATCCCGCCGCACGCGCGCCGCCTCCTTCGCCCGATCCACGATGCCCTCGAGCGGGATGTGAATCTGGAAGTCGCGCACGACGCGCCGGACGGTGTCCGGCCTGCGCTCGACACTGGAGGCAAACTCGAGTGCCCCCAACCCGGCGAGTCGGACGATATGCGATGCGTGCGCGCGCAAGGCCGACTCCGTGTCGGCGTCGGCGCCCTGGATCAGCGCGGTGACCTTCTGCGCGGGCGGCACCCCCCACTCCGATCGGACAGTTCGTACGCCTGTCGTCACCTCCTGGAGGAGCGTCATCACGGCCACGGCCTCGTCATCTGCCCACTCCGGCTCGGGCGTGGGAAACGCCGACAACGTAATCGTTTGGTCGGTCCCACCCGCGGACCGACCATCGTCCGGCCGCTGCGGCAGGGCCTGCCAGATCTCCTCTGTCACGAACGGCACGAAGGGGTGCAACAGACGTAGGACCTGGTCATGCACCTCCAGCAGCACGGATACGGCGCGGTCTCGCACCGGGGCGTCGGCCTGGAGCTCGGGCTTGACCAGCTCGATGTACCAGTCGGCGTACTCGTGCCAAAAGAAGTGATAGAGCCGGTCGGCCGCAACGTCGAATCGGAAGCGCTCAAACGCGGCGTCGACCTCGCTCGCGAGGGCGCTCGTGCGATGCAGGATCCAGCGATGCACGACGTCGAGTGTGGCGGGCCGCGGGAGCGTCGGTCGCTCCTCGAGCGACGCCGGCACGTTCATCAGGACGAACCGGGAGGCGTTCCACACCTTGTTGATGAACTGCCGAGCGTTCCGCAGGCGCCCCTCTGAGAGGGAGATGTCCATGCCGGGCGAGGCGAGCGAGGCCAGCGTGAAGCGAAAGGCATCCGCCCCGATCTCCTCCATCAGCTCCAGCGGGTCAACGATGTTGCCCTTCGACTTGCTCATCTTCTGACCGTGCGCGTCACGGACGAGCGACGTGATGTACACGGATGTGAACGGCACCTCATTCCTGAACTTGAGCCCGAGCATCATCATCCGTGCCACCCAGAAAAAGATGATGTCGTGCGCCGTGATCATCAGGCTGGTCGGGTAGTAGCTGCCGAGGTCATCCGTCTCCTCGGGCCATCCCAGCGTGCTGAAGGGCCACAAGCCAGAGCTAAACCAGGTATCGAGCACATCGGTTTCCTGGCGCAGCACGCCACCGCACGTGCAGGCCGACGGGGCCGTCTCGGCGACGTGCACCGCATCGCATGACTCGCAGTACCACGCTGGGATCCGATGCCCCCACCACAGCTGGCGGGAGATGCACCAATCGTGGATGTTCGTCATCCAGTCGTTGTAGGTCTTGGTCCATGTGTCGGGTACGAATCGCGTCCGTCCCTGCGCCACCGCCTCCATCGCCGGCTCGGCGAGCGGCTTGATTCGAACGAACCATTGGGTGGACAGCAGTGGCTCGACAACGGTCGCGCACCGTTCGCAATGGCCGACCGCATGTTCATGGTCCTCAACGCCGACGAGCACGCCGTCCGCGTCGAGCTGAGCGACGAGCGCCTTGCGTGCAGAAAACCGATCCTGGCCCGCGTAGGGGCCCGCATCGCCCGTCATCCGACCGTCCTCGTCGATCACCGCGACCTTTCTCAACCCATGGCGCTCGCCCATGTCGAAGTCGTTCGGATCGTGCGCCGGTGTGACCTTGACCGCGCCGGTGCCGAACGCCGGGTCGACGAACGCGTCGGCGATGACCGGTAGGTCTCGCCCGATGACAGGCAGGCGCACAGTCCGGCCCACCACGTCGCGGTAGCGCTCGTCGTCCGGGTGCACCGCCACGGCGGTGTCACCGAGCATTGTCTCTGGCCGCGTCGTCGCGACCGTGACGCCACCCTCTCCCTCCGTAAACAGGTACCGGAGGTGATACAGCGTGCCCGTGGCCGGTCGGTGTATCACCTCGAGATCGGACAGCGCCGTCCGGCATCGGGGACACCAGCTGACGAGATACGTGCCGCGATAGATGAGCCCTTCCTCATACAGCGAGACGAACACCCGTCTCACCGCCAGCGACAGCGACTCGTCGAGCGTGAATCGCTCGCGCGACCAGTCGACCGACGACCCGAGCTTTCGCATCTGACTCGTGATGGTGCCGTGACTCTGCTCGACCCACTTCCAGACGCGCTGTTCAAAGGCCGCGCGGCCGAGATCGTGCCGCGTCTTGCCCTCCGCGGCGAGCTGTTTCTCGACGACGTTCTGCGTGGCGATGCCCGCGTGGTCGGTGCCGGGCAGCCACAACACGTCAAACCCGCGCATGCGCTTCCAGCGGGCCACGATGTCGGGCAACGTCTGGTTCAAGGCGTGGCCTATGTGCAGCGTGCCGGTGACGTTGGGTGGCGGCAGCACCATGCTGAACGGCGGCCGGCCAGATGTGGGGGATGCGCGGAACGCGCCCAGGGCTTCCCAGTAGGCGTACCACTTGGGATCGACCGTGGTGTGGTCAAAAGCGGTGGGAAGCGCGCGCATTGCCGCCGATCGTATCAGGAGCCGGTGACCGCGCACCGCGACTGGTGGCAGGGGCTACTTCGCGCCGGTCTTGATCCGATCGATCTCGTCACGGACCAGCCGTTCGGCCACCTCCGAAACGATCTCCGCAGTCGTGTCGCGGACGATGGAGTCCGTCATCCGGGCGACGACGCGTTGCACGACGTCATCGACCATCGCCTCGGGCAACGGAGTGTCCACTGTGTCCGCACCAGCAGGGGCCAGCCGCGGCGCGGGCGCGCCCTGCTCGACCGCGAGGAACGTCGCAAAGGCCTGGGCCAGCACCGAACCGGCGGCGTACTGCGGGGGTGCGGCCGCGCTCGCGGGCCCCGGCACCGGCGACCGAGAGACGGTCTCGCTCGCAACCTCGCCGACCGGCGATCCGCCCGCGGACTCGGGTAACGCCGTCTCCGGAACCGGTGAAGACGCCACGGACGTCGGGGCCGGCTCGGACGCGGCCGTCGGGGGCGACACGGGTGCCACGGCAGGCGGCGTCGGTGGGGGCGCAGGCTTCGGCGCCGGCGCGTCGGCCAGCGGCGCGGCTGGCAACGCATCCGCCTTGGCGGCATCTTCGACCAGCGCCTCCAAGTCCAGCCGATCGAGATCCGCCGGCGGCGCGACCGATGGCGCCACCTCGGACTGCCGGCCGGTATCGTCAAGCGGCGGACCGGGCGTGGATTCGTACGCCGGCGCCGGCGTGCGTGTCGGCGCGCCGGCGGGGACCGGACCGGCGCCCGATGGCCCCTCGGTGCTAGCGAACGCCTCGTCGAGTTCGTCGAAGTAGTCGGCCAACTCGCCGTCATCAACGCGCTGCTTCGCGGCGGCCGACGATACCGACGGCGACGCTACCGGAGTCACCGGGGCCACGGGCGTCTCGACCACGGGTGGCGGCGAGGCGTGGCCTGCGGCCTCCGGAGCAGGGTCCGCCGACGACGGCGGCGTCCGGGGGGCCGCGACCGGGTCTGGTGCGGGCGGCTCAGCCGCGGCACCGGCCGCCGATGCCAACAGCTCCCGCACCTTGCCGATCACCTGCTGCGGCTCGAACGGCTTGACGAGCACCCCATCGGAACCGACGGTCTCCGCCCGCGCCGCGTCAAGCGGTTCGAACGCGCCGGTGAGCAAGACGACGGGGATGCGTGCGAGGGTCGGATCGTTCTTGACGAAGGCGGCCACGTCGTAGCCGTCCTTCTCGGGCATGCTGGTGTCGGCCAGCACGATGTCGGGCGTGTTGGCCCTGATCTGATCGATGGCCTGCACGCCGTCGCCGACGACCTGGACGTCGATGTCCTCGTCGGCGAACGTCAGCTCGATTACACGCTGAATGGTAACGCTGTCATCGGCCAGCAACAGCTTTGGCCCCATAATCATTGCAGCGTATCTGCACCCGTACGGGCAGTCAAGGACGGTGGTTCGTCTTACGGCGAGGCGGGAGGCGTTTGGTCGTCGCTCTCGTGACGGGCGTGCTCGGCAATGTAGTCGACGATCGCTTGCATTGGTGTCCCCGGTTGAAACACGCCGTCGATGCCGACCGCCTGCAACTTCGGGATATCGATGTCCGGGATGATCCCGCCGACGACGACGAGCACGTCGTCGAGGCCGCGTGCCTTCAACAGCTCCATGATCCGCGGACAGATGTGATTGTGCGCGCCGGACAGAATGGACACCCCGATGGCGTCGGCGTCCTCCTGCAAGGCCGCGTCCACGATCTGCTCCGGCGTTTGACGCAGCCCCGTGTAAATCACCTCCATCCCGGCATCACGCAACGAACGCGCGATCACCTTCGCGCCACGGTCGTGACCGTCGAGGCCGGGCTTCGCGATCACCACTCGGATCTTCCGCATTCGCGAGGTCCAATGTCTGCACTAAATGTCTTATGTCTTATGGACGGAAGCGCCCTGGAGTCGGGGCCCCTAAGACCTAGGACCTAAGACGTAAGACCGAGCTACGAGCACCGCCGCTCACAAAACCGCGTTCTCCTCGTACTCCCCCCACACGTCGCGAAGCGCATCGCACATCTCGCCGAGGCTGGCGTACGCGCGCACGGCCTCCAGCACAGGCGGCATGAGATTGTCCGTGCCGGCGGCCGCGTGTCGCAGTGCGTCGAGCGCCCGGGCGACTCGATCGCCATCGCGGACACGCCGTTGTGTACGCAGCCGGTCGACCTGGCGCTCGGCGGTTGCCTCGTCGATGTAGAGCGTGTCGATTCCCGGGCGCGATTCGTCGACGTGCTCGTTGACGCCGACGATGGACTTCTCCCCGCGCTCGACCGATCGCTGAAATCGATACGCGCTGTTGGCGATCTCCTGCTGCGGATAGCCCTGCTCGATCGCCGCCACCATGCCACCCATCGCGTCGATGGTCTCGAAATACCCTCGCGCGCCGGTCTCAAGGTCGCGCGTGAGCCGCTCGACGAAGTACGACCCGCCGAACGGGTCGACCACCGACGGCACGCCGCTCTCATACGCGATCACCTGCTGCGTGCGCAGCGCGAGCATCGCCGCCTCGCGAGACGGCAGCGCCAGTGCCTCGTCGAGGGAGTTCGTGTGCAGCGAGTTCGTGCCGCCGAGCACGGCCGCGAGCGCTTGGAGCGCGGTCCGCACGATGTTGTTGTTCGGCTGCTGCGCGGTCAGCGAGACCCCCGCCGTCTGGGCGTGAAAACGGAGCTTCCACGCCCGCTCGTCGGTGGCGCCGAACCGGTCGCGCATCACCGCGGCCCACAGCCTCCGGGCCGCTCGATACTTGGCGATCTCCTCGAAGAAGTCGTTGTGGGCGTTGAAGAAGAACGACATCCGCGGCACGAAGCGATCGACCGGAATTCCCGCCTCGATCCCGTATTGCACGTACTCGATGCCGTTGCGCAGGGTGAACGCGAGCTCCTGGAGCGCCGTCGCGCCCGCCTCGCGAATGTGATACCCGCTGACCGAGATCGTGTTCCAACGGGGTACCCGCTGGGCACAGAAGGCAAACACATCGGTCACGAGCCGCATCGATGGCTGCGGCGGAAAGATGTACTCCTTCTGCGCGATGTACTCCTTGAGGATGTCGTTTTGGAGTGTGCCTGACAGCGTCGACCAGGCCACGCCCTGCCGCTCGGCGACCACCAGATACATGGCGAAGACGATCGCGGCCGGCGAGTTGATCGTCATCGACGTCGTGACCGCGTCGAGCGCGATACCGTCGAACAACCGCTCCATGTCGGCCAGCGAGCCGACGCTGACACCGCACTTCCCCACCTCACCCAGCGACAGCTCATGATCGGGGTCGCGCCCCATCAGCGTCGGCAGGTCGAAGGCCACACTCAATCCGGTGCCACCGGCGGCGAGGAGCTCCTGATACCGGGCGTTGGTGTCCTCGGGGGCGCCGAACCCGGAGAACTGCCGCATCGTCCACAGCTTGCCGCCGTAGCCCGCCGGGTGTATGCCCCGGGTGTATGGGAACTGCCCTGGATCGTTGAGATCCTGCGCGTAGTCCACGTCCGCCATGTCGGTCGCCGTGTAGAGCGGCTCTATCGGCCGCCCCGACACGGTCGTGAACTCGCGGGTCTCCGTCGGCGGTGGGGCTGTCGTGACCGCTTTCATGGACGTCAAGAGTCGAGGCGGAACGCGATGAGCTCGGTCGTCTCACCTGCGGGCGTCGTCGCAGTCAGCTCGATGATGTACTCGCCGCGTGGCAGGCTCACGGGTGTGAGAAGGACCTGGAACGGGCGCCCATCCGTCGCCGGCTCGACATCAAGGGGGTAGAGGGTGCCGCCGCTTCGGTTGAGCAGCCGCGCTTCGACGGTCGGGACGATGTCGCCGGGTGAGTACGCCTCGAATCGGACGAGCACCTGGTCTGTGCGGCGAAAATCGCGCGACGCCGTGGGCGGCACGTCGAAGTCATTGACGATCTCGCGGAGCTGGAGCGCGTTGCCCGCACGCACGAACGAAGGGGTGCTCAGCACAACGTCGGGCCCGGTGAAGTCAGGGATCTCGATCTTGTTCCGGTCGCGATCGAGCACCTCGCCGCCCTCGCCTTCGATGGCCAAGCTCATCTGCATCACCCCCGGGTCGGCCTCGAACTCGATCCGGGTCACCGGTGGCGGCGCTCCCGCGCTGCGACTGCGGGTCGTTCCGCGACCGGCGCGCGCCGCCTGTTCAGGAACGCGCCCTCGAAAATAGGCGCCGCCGCTGTCGCCCATCGCCGTCACGAGCACCCGTGACGCGGCCTCGCGCCGTCCGCGGACCTGAACCGGCTCCCAGACAAACGTCACGCGCGTCTTGCCGTTCGACGCCGGCGCGGTGCCGACCCATGTACGCACGAGACGACCGTGTTGGGGCTCTGCCAGCGCGGACAACGCCATGTCGACCGCTTTCGGCGGCTCGTTGGCCGTGGTTGTCAGCGCGCGCTCAGCGTCCCGCTCGGTGATAGCCCAGTAGCCAGGGCGCGCCCGCACGCGCACCCCTTCTCGCCGTATGCGCACGTCGATCTCGTGGAACTTCCCGTCCGTGGCCGCCACGCTGGAGTTGTAGCCGAGCAGGTAGTAGGAGCTCGAGTCCTTGAGCATCTGTTGGAGGCCGGGCACGAGGTCGTTCGTGTTGACAATGGCGCGGCCATCGGTCTGCTCCGCGAGCACGCGCAGCGAGTCCTGCGTCCCACGCAGGGCGCGCTGGTCGGTGCGGAAGCCGACGGCGGGCTGATCGAGGTCGAATTCGAAGACGGCCAAGCCGCGGGGATCGACCGTGTATAGCGATGCATTGAACCGGTTCGCCGTCTCGGTGACGCGCTGCAGGTTCATCATCATCATGCTGGCCTCGAAGAACGAAGAGGTTTCCTCGAACGGGCTGCCGCCGGCGAAGGGATTGCCCCGATCCGGGTTGCCGATCCCCATCTCCGCGTTCTGGTCGCGCAACTGCGGCGGGACGTAATCCGTGTATCCCTCGCTCACCACGAGGACGGACTTGCGGCCCTCCCGCAACCCACCGAGGTAGACCATCAACCCCCGCAACGCCGACAGCGAGACGTCGTTGCGAATCCGCTCGACGATCATGGTGGAGTAGTGGTTGTATCGCGCTTCGAACTGGTTGCGTACCTCGTAGTCGTACTTGACACCCCGAAACTGCTTGACGGCGGTGATGATCGCCTCGTGGTCTCGGGTCAGCCGCACGTCGGAGAGTGGCATCAGCGGATACATCATCCCGACGAGGTCGGTCGGGATGAGGTCGTTCTCGAGAAAGTCCGTCAGCATCATCCCCGCACGGATACTGTTGCCCTCACGCACGTGGTAGTCGTCGAGGAAGATCACAAACACACGGACGTCGGCCTGCCCCGCCGCGAGCTCCAGATCGGACCGGCGGATGCCAACCTCGGTCAGCGGCTCGCCGTCGAGCTGCGACAACGTGTCGATTTCGATGCGCTGGAACGAGTCGACGTCCTGGAGGATGTCGTCCTCGTACACCTCGAAGTCGTCGAGCGTGAGGTCTGTGACGTGGTTGCCGTCCCCATCGGTCGCGATGACGTCGACGCGGATGTAGTTGATGCCGGTGCGGAAGATCGGCGTTGGCGACTGCGGATCGGCCGCGTCCTCCGCCCCCGCGTCGACCGGCGATGCTTGCGTCTCCGCTTGTTGCTGAGACGCGGCTGTCTCGTCAGGCGCCGGCTGGGTCTGCCGCTGTTCGGCTCTACCGGGGGTTATCGACAGCAAACCGAGAGCGATGACGACACAGGTGGCCGTTCGCTGATGTCTCATCCAAGCCTCGTTGGCACGGCGTCAGTCAATGATAGCATCGCTCGTTGCGGTCTCCCGGAGGTCCACGCCATGCCCGATGTTGCCGACCACACCCCGCCATTGACGTCCGTGTCCGAGGACGAGCGGCTGCTTCGGGCCAACGTGCGCGCGTTCGCGGAGGCCGAAGTGGCGCCGCTGTCACGTGAGATGGATGACCGTGCCGAGATGCCGCGGGCGCTGATCGACAAGCTGTTCGAGCTGGGGATCATGGGCATCGAGATTCCCGAAACCCACGGCGGCGCCGGCGCGCATTTCTTCATGTCGGTGATTGCCGTGGAGGAACTGTCCCGCGTCGATCCCTCGGTGGCCGTCGTCGTCGACGTGCAGAACACCCTCGTCGTGAACGCGCTGATGCGATGGGGGTCGGATGACGTGACCCGTCGGTTCCTGCCAAGGCTCGCCTCCGGCACGCTGGGCGCCTATGCGCTCTCCGAAGCCGGGTCTGGCAGCGACGCGTTCGCACTGTCCACGCGCGCCACACCGGCGGGCGACGACTTCGTGCTGACTGGCCGGAAGCTCTGGATCACGAACGCCAACGAGGCCGACCTGTTCATCGTGTTCGCCAACGTCGACCCGAGCGCCGGGCATCGCGGCATCACCGCCTTCGTCGTCGAGCGGGGATGCGAGGGATTCACCGTCGGCAAGAAGGAAGACAAGCTCGGCATTCGGGCCAGCAGCACGTGCGAGCTGCTGTTCGACGACTGTCGCGTGCCCGGCGCGAACGTCCTCGGCGAGCTCGGGCGTGGCTACAAAGTGGCCATCGAGACGCTGAACGAAGGACGCATCGGGATCGGGGCGCAAATGGTCGGGCTGGCCCAGGGCGCACTCGACCAGACGCTGGCCTACGTCCAGGAGCGCCAGCAGTTCGGTCACAAGATCAGCGACTTCCAAGGCGTACAGTTCCAGCTCGCCCAGGCGGCGACCGAGATCGAGGCTGCGCGGCTTATGACCTACAACGCGGCGCGGTTGCGCGACGCGCAACGTCCGTTCCTGACGGAGTCGGCCATGGCGAAGCTGTTCTCCTCGCAGGTGGCCGAGCGCGTCACCTCGCTCGCCGTTCAGCTCTTCGGCGGCGTCGGCTACACGAAGGACTACCCCGTCGAGAAGTTCTATCGTGACGCGAAGATCGGTCAGATCTACGAAGGCACATCCAACCTGCAGCTGCAGACGATTGCGAAGCAGATGCTGGGAGGGCAGGGGGCTTAGGGCTCAAGGCGACCCCAACACCTGCGAGGCGATGATCATCCGCTGCACCTCCGACGTCCCCTGGTAGATCTCGGTCGCGCGCACGTCCCGGAACAACCGCTCGACGGTCGATCCGCGCCGATAGCCGGCGGACGCGAGGATCTGCATCGCCTTGTCTGCCGCGCGGTGAGCCGCCTCGGACGCCGCGAGCTTCGCCATCGACGCCTCCAGCGTGCAGCGCTCCTGCGTGTCCTTCGCCGCCGCGGCCTTGAGGACCAGCATGCTGGCCGCGTCGAGCTCTGTCGCCATATCAGCCAGCATCCACTGGATGGCCTGATAGCGACCGATCGGCTGTCCAAAGGTCCGACGCCGCCGGGCATGGGCCAGCGCTTCGTCGAACGCCGCTCGACCGACACCCAGCGCCTGGGCGCCGATCGCGATACGTCCCCCGTCGAGCGCCCACATCGCCACCCGGAACCCCTCGCCAGGCTCGCCAAGCATCACGCGGGCATCCACCCGCACGTCGTGCAGCTCGAGGTCCATGCAGCCAAGGCCGCGCACGCCGAGCGAGTCGCGCGTCGCCGTCCGGCGCAACCCCGGCGCATCCGCGGGCACGAGGAACGCACTCACGCCGCGGCCGCCAATACCAGGCTCCGTCGCGGCAAAGACGAGAATCACCCCGGCTTTGGCAGCGTTGGCCACCCACACCTTGCGACCGGACAAGACATAGCCGTCCGCGTCGGCGATTGCCGTCGTCTCCTGGTTGGCAGCGTCCGTCCCGGCATTGACCTCCGACAGCGCAAACGCGCCAACGACCCGACCGGTCGATAGCGGATGCAGCCACTGACGTTGCTGAGCCTCCGAACCGAACCGCGCGACGACTTCAGCCACGAGCGAGTTGTTGACCGCGAGGATGACCGCAAGGGTCGCGCTCGCTGCCGCCACCGCCTCGATCGCCAGCGCGTAGCTGACGTAGTCGCGCCCAGCGCCACCGAGGGCCAAAGGGATCGTCACACCCATCAGGCCGAGGTCGGCGGCCATCGACACCAGGTCCTCCGGGAACCGATCGGTGGCATCGATGTCGGCCGCTCGCGGCTTGACCGACGCCGTGGCGAACTCGGCGATCGAGAGCCGGAACGCCTCCTGGTCAGAGGTGAGCTCGAGGTCCATGGGAGGCTTGGGGCCCAGGTCTTAGGTCTTAGGGTACGACGCGTGCCGTGCATAAGACATAAAGACGTAAGACGTAAGACGTCGGGAGGGCACTGCCCTTACTCGGGCCCCGTCAGACGCTCGAAGATCGGTCGCAGGCGCGTAACGCTGGCGGCCGGATCCTCGGGCACGACGCGCGTCTGCCCCACCACGCCCATGAAATTGGTGTCGCCATCCCACCTGGGAACGAGGTGCACGTGCAGATGACCCGGGACTCCGGCACCGGCCGAGCGCCCGAGGTTCATCCCGACGTTGATCCCGTGGGCCCGGTAGGCCTCGGTCAGCACCATCTCGGCGGTGCGCGTCAACGCCATCATCTCGTGCAGCTCGGCGGTCGTCGCGTCGGCGAGGCGTCCGACATGGCGTATCGGCACGACCATGAGATGGCCGTTGTTGTAAGGGAACTTATTGAGGATGATGAAGACCCGCTCGCCCCGATGGAGCAGCAGGGGCGAGAGCCCCTCCGGGTCGAGTGCGGCACAGAAGACGCACTCTGCCGGCTCGCCGCCGTCGGCCGCGGTGCTCACGTACTCGAGTCTCCAGGGGGCCCACAGACGCTCCACAACTCACCCTCGGGTCGCGACGGCTGTGGGAATCGATGTGGCAGTCGAACACCGTCCGAGCGCTCGTCGAGGCTCGGGCCGAGAGCCGCGCGCCTAACTTTGGTACTGCGTCACGCCGGTGTCGGGCACGGCCGGCGTGGGCTCCTGCGTTGACGCTGACGGCTCGGATGGCGCGGCTGGCACGACATCAGCTTCGCGGTTGATGAGCTCCTTGAGCTCTTTGCCGGGCTTGAAGTACGGGACCTGCTTCGACGGCACGTCGACCTTGTCACCGGTCTTCGGGTTGCGTCCCTTGCGGGGCTCCCGCCGGCGCAGCCGGAAGCTACCGAATCCGCGCAACTCGATCTTTTCGCCGCGATGCAGCGCATCGATGATGCTGCGGAACACTGTATCGACGATAACCTCGGAGTGCTTCTTCGTGAGGTCGGCAACCCGGGCGACCTCCTCGACCAGCGCCGCCTTGGTCATACTGCCTCCTGCCACGGCCCCCCCTTCGACGACGGCTCGATGGCGCGAACCCGCTTTCCGCGCTAATCCGAGGACGTCTGCTGCTTGAAGTGGTCGCCCAGCGTGACTTCGGGCGAATCGCTGCTTGCGTAGCTCTGCCAGTCGCCCTCGAAGCTGTCTGACTTCAGCGCTCGGATGCTGAGGCCGATTTTTCGCTCGGATGGGCTCAACTTGATGACACGCATCTTGATGGTCTCGTCGACCTTGAGCTCGGCCGCATCGCCGCCGGCCTGCGCATCGAACTCGGACACGTGGATGAGCCCCTCGATGCCCTCGGCCAACTCGACGAACGCACCAAAGTTCGTGATGCGGACGACCTTGCCCTCGACGACGTCCCCGACCTTCGTTCCGGCGAAGAAGTCGTCCCAGATGTCGGTTGCCAGCTGCTTCAAGCCGAGCGAGAGACGCTGATTGTCGGGATCGATGTTGAGCACCATCGTCTCGACCTCGTCACCCTTCTTGAGCACTTCCGACGGGTGCTTGAGCCGCTTGCTCCACGACATGTCCGAGATGTGGATGAGCCCGTCGATCCCCTCTTCGACCTCCACGAACGCCCCGAACTCGGTCAGGTTGCGCACATTGCCCGTCAGCTTCGACCCGACCGGGTACTTCTCACCGAGCTGGTGCCACGGATTGCTCTCGATCTGCTTGAGCCCGAGGGAAATCCGGCGCGCTTGCGGATCAACGCCGAGCACCATCGACTCGACCGTGTCGCCGACGTTGAGCAGCTTTGACGGATGCTTGATCCGCTTGCTCCAGGACATCTCCGAGACGTGGATCAGCCCCTCGACGCCAGGCTCGAGCTCGATGAACGCGCCGTAGTCGGTCAGGCTCACGACCTTGCCGTTGAGCCGCTGTCCGACCGGATAGCGTTGATCGACGGACGCCCACGGGTCGGCGTGCAGTTGTTTGTAGCCCAGCGAGACGCGCTCGGTCGCTCGGTCGTACTTGAGGACCGTGACCTCGACCTCCTCGTTGACCTTGAACAGCTCGGAGGGATGCTGGGCCCTGCCCCACGACATATCGGTGACGTGCAGCAGACCATCGATGCCACCGAGGTCGATGAACGCCCCGTAGTCCGTGATGTTCTTCACGACGCCCTGCATGACCTTGCCTTCCGAGAGGTTGGCGAGCGTCTCCTTCTTCTTCTCCGCGTTCTCCTCTTCGAGCAGGACCTTGCGCGAAAGCACGATGTTGCCGCGCTTCTTGTTGACCTTGATGACGCGCATGCGGAGCTCTTGCCCCCGGAGCGAGTCGAGGTTGCGCACTGGCCGCACGTCGATCTGCGAGCCGGGCAGGAACGCCCGGACACCGATGTCGACGGCAAGGCCGCCCTTGATGCGCTCGATGACGCGGCCGATGACGACCTTGCGGTCGGCGTACGCCTTCTCGACCTCGTCCCAGATCTTCATCTTCTCGGCCTTCTCGCGCGACAGCACGATGTGGCCTTCGCGGTCCTCGGTACGCTCGAGCAGCACGTCGACCGTGTCGCCCGGGTTCACCGAGGCGTCGCCGTGCTCGTCGTAAAACTCCGAGAGCGCGATGATGCCTTCGGACTTGTAGCCGACGTCGACAATGACCTCGGATTCGGAGACTTTCAGGACGGTGCCCTTGATGACCTCGCCTTCGGCGATGTTGCGAAAGCTCCTTTCGTAGAGCTTGAGCAAGCGCGCGTGCTCGGCGGGGTCCATCACCTCGTCCTCGACGTTGCCATCCGGAAGCTCCGGCGCGAGGGCCGTGGCCGCCGATGTCTCGACCTCGGGCCCGTCAACTGCGTCTGTCATACCGTGTGGGTCCTCTCCTACCTGTCCGGCTGCGCGACCGCTGGACCGACGCCCGGCACACGGGCATCCGATTCGTCACGGTCTGTGAGCCTCCAATTTGCGGTAAGCACAAGACTATATGATACTTACCGGCGGGCCGTCAAATCCCGGAGGAGCCTTCGTTGCCGAAGTCAGGACCCCGATCGAAGGCACGACCTCGCGCATCGGCCAAGCGCCCCCGGCCCTCGAAAAAGCGTCCCGTGCGGACCGGAAAACCGCCAGCGACGCGCGCCACGCGACAGACCAAGACGCGCGCGAGCACTCGCAAGACGACCGCGACCCGGAAGGGGTCCCGCGCCGGCAGCGCGAAACGCGCCACGCGCAAGCTTACGACCCGCGCCACCTCCACGACGTCCAAGGCGAACCCGAGGACGCCCCGCGCCAGCGGCATGAGGCGCGCAACACGAAAGCCGAAGACCCCCGCCACTACCCCGACATCAAAGGCGAAACCGAAGACACCACGTGCGGCAGACGCGAAGCGGCGACGAGTCAGGCCGCCCAGTCTCGATCGGCCGCGCCGCGTGCTTGCCGACATCGATCCGTCGATCGGCCCCGTCACGGGCGCGGTGCGACCGGACGGATCGTCGTCAGCCGACACGCCCATACCGGTCCGGAGCAGGGCGCCCGGCAAGGGAGCGACGCCGGCGGAGAAACCCGTTGCGACTGCCGGTTCGCTGGCGGGTCTGATCGCCCGAATCAGGGCGGAAAAGACCTAGTGTCCCGAGGTTCGCTGCCCCAGCTTTTCGCGAACGATAGCGAGCACCCGAGACACGACATCGTCGACCGACACCCCGGTCGTGTCGACGAGCACGGCGTCCGGGGCCTGCATCAACGGCGACGCCTGCCGCGTTCGGTCGAGATGATCCCGCGCTTCGAGTGCATGCGCGACGGCATCGATGCCGGACTTCGATGCCCCGTGAGCCGGATCGCCCGCCCGGCGGGCGGCTCGCTCTTCCGGAGACGCATCCAGGTAGATCTTGACGGTGGCGTCGGGGAGGACGACCGTGCCGATGTCGCGTCCCTCCATGACCACGTGGCCACTTCCCGCCAGCTCGCGTTGTCGTCGGACGAGCGCGTCCCGCACCCGCGGCAAGCGCGCGACCGTAGCGGCGGCGACATCCATATCCGGCGTACGGATCGCGGCCGTCACGTCATGCCCGTCAATCGCGACGCTGGTCGCGTCGAGCGCGAAAACGGCGCGAGTGGCAATGCCGGCGACCGCCCGCTCAGCCTCGAAACCGATGTGCTCCTGCTCGGCCAGCCAAGCCACCGCGCGATACATCGCGCCCGTATCGACGTACGCACAGCCCAGCGCGCTGGCGACGGCGCGTGCCACCGTCCCTTTGCCGGCTCCGGACGGCCCGTCGATCGCGATCACCGACGGCGCCGTCATTCCGCAGCGCTCGATGAACGCCGCGCCGGAGCTCGACCACTCGCCGCCCGGCGGAGTGCCGCGACCTCGGCGGCTGCCAGGTCACGAACGCCGCCCGGTTTGAGCCCCCGTAGCCGAAGCGGACCCAGCTCCGTCCGACGCAGCCGGCGCACCGGGTGTCCGATCGCGTCGAACATCCGCCGGACCTGTCGATTGCGACCCTCGCGTAGCACGATACGCACGCGCGCTTCCCCTGAACGCATCCCCGCCCGACCCGCCAGCAGCCGAACGCTCGCGGGCGCCGTGCGCCGACCGGTCAGCGGCACGCCGCCCGCCAGGCGGCGCAGCCGTGCGGTGCTCGGGACGCCACGCACCGTGGCTTCGTACACCCGGGAGACCCCGTGACGCGGGTGCATCAACAGGGCGGCTAATTCGCCGTCGTTGGTCAGCAGCAGCAACCCCTCGGATTCGTAGTCGAGCCGGCCGACGGGATACAGGTAGTCCTCGACATCCGGAATCAAGTCGAGAATGGTCTTTCGTCGTTGAGGGTCGCGACGGGTCGTCACGTAGCCGCGCGGCTTGTGGACCGCGAGGTACCGGTGCCGCGCCGGGCGCTTCACCCGCCGCCCATCGAGACGCACGTCATCCGTGGCCAGGTCGGCGCGAGTGCCGAGGGCGGTGACCGCGCGGCCGTTCACGGTGACGCGCCCGTCCTGGATCAGGGTCTCGGCTGCGCGTCGCGACGCGAGCCCCGCCATCGACAAGATCTTCTGGAGTCGGATTCCAGCGGACACGACACTCAATGCACCTGCTCGTCCGACGTATCGGTCGAGAGCGGTTCCGGGTCGAACGGCAGTGCCTCGTCGGTCGGATACTCGTCGGAGAGCCCCGCCGGCACTTCCATGCCGAGGGCTTCGGCCATGTCCTCGACCTTGGGGAGGTCGGTCAAATCCTTGAGCCCGAAGCGATCGAGAAACTCCCGGGTCGTCGCGTAGAGAAACGGTCGCCCGATGACTGGCTTCCGCCCGATGACCTTGACCAGGCGGCGCTCGACCAGCGTCCCGAGGACAGCCGA
Organism: Vicinamibacterales bacterium; assembly: GCA_965197395.1. GTDB lineage: Bacteria > Acidobacteriota > Vicinamibacteria > Vicinamibacterales > UBA8438 > CAZYFH01. Next base: position 257,335 of record CBDANB010000003.1, read on the forward strand.
CGTGTTCACACCGCGAATCTCCGCGATCTCGGGTCCCGTCACAGGTTGCCGGTACGCAATCACCGCGAGCGTTTCCAACGCCTGCACCGACAGGCGCTGTTTCGAGTGCTCATGAAAGAGCCGTCGCACCCACTCGTGCAGCTCGGGTTTCGTCACGATCTGGTGACCGCCGGCGACTTGGACCAGCTGCAATCCGCCCGTGCGGTCCGCCCATTCCTCGCTGAGGGCCGACAGGGCTTCTTCGACGTGCTCGCGCGGCTCACCGTCGAGAATCCGCGTGAGCGCCTTGAGCGTCAGCGGCTCCGGTGCCGCGAAGATCAACGCTTCGATCGTCGCTTTCAGGTCACTCAGGTCATCAGACACGTGAGCACCCCACTCCTCGATGTCCAACGGATACGTCCAGCGGTGCTCGTCCGCCTCGCGCCCATGGAGTTCCGGTTCTGAGTCACTCTACTCACTGTTCGCCGCAGCCTCCGGGTCGTTCATCGGTCGGGGCGCGTCCGCGGGACGGGCGCGCTTGTAGTAGACGCGGATCGGGCCGAAGCTCGTCGCCTGAAACACCCGTACGAGCTGGAGCCGGATCATTTCAAGCAAGGCGAGAAACGTGGTGATGAGGCCGCTCCGCGACGACGCGTCGGCAAACAGCTCGTCGAACCCGCAGGCGTCGGTCTCGGACAGCCGTGCGAGCAGCTGATCGATCCGCGTCTCGATCGGCATGAGGTCCGCGGGCAGCGGCACGCGCGGGCGCTCGCGAGATCGTGACAGCACTGCTTGAAACGCCTGCAGCAGGCTGAACAAGTCGACTTCGAGCTCGCGTTCGATCGGCTCGCCGGCGATGTCCTCCACACGCCCATCGGCGCGCGTCCATTGCGCGCTCCGCACGGTCTCCCGCTCGTGCAGGAGCTCTGCCGCCGCCTTGATGCGCTGATGCTCCAGCAAGCGACGCACGAGCGCGTCACGCGGGTCCTCGGCATCCTCGTCCTCGTCGGGCGCGCTTTCGAGTCGGGGCACGAGCATTCGCGCCTTGATGTGGATAAGCGAGGCGGCCATGACGAGGAACTCACCGGCCACGTCGAGGTTGAGCTCCTGCATCACGTCGAGATACCCAAGATACTGGTCGGTGATCAGGACAATCGGGATGTCGTAGATGCTCACCTCGTTTTTCTTGATCAGATACAGCAGCAGGTCGAGCGGGCCCTCGAAATTGGCCAGCTTGACGGGATAGTCCGGCAGGATCGACTCGAAGCCCGGCGGGCGCTCGTGGGTCTCCCGATCGGTCGGCAACGGATCATCGGTTTCGCGTGGCTCGTCGTCGGTCATCGCTGTCGTCCGATCATACGGCTGTCAGCTGTACTTCACCCTCACCGCGTCGCGCACGTGCCCCATCGTCTCCTGCGCGATCGCGCGCGCGCGGGTCGACCCGTCGTGCAGGATCTCGCGGATCCGGCCGGGTCGCGATCGGACGTCGGCGCGGCGCTCGCGCATCGGCTCGAGCACGGCATTGACGGCCCGCGCCAGCTTCTCCTTGACCTCGACGTCGCCGACCGTGCCGGCCCGATACCTCGCTTTGAGGTCGTCGACCTCCGCGGTGTCGGGGTTGAAGGCGTCGTGATAGGTGAACACCGGATTCCCCTCGACCGTGCCGGGGATATCCGCGCGGATCCGCTTCGGATCGGTATACATCCGCATCACTTTCTTCCGGACCGTGGCGGCATCGTCGCCCAGATCAATGGTGTTCGCGTAGCTCTTCGACATCTTTCGGTTGTCGAGCCCTGGTAGCCGCGGGAAGCGCGTCAGCAGCGGCTGTGGCTCGGGGAAGAGCTCGCCAAAAAAGCCCTGGAAGCGCCGGACGACCTCCCTGGTCAGCTCCAGGTGCGGCACCTGGTCCTCACCCACCGGCACGCAGTTCGCCCCGTAGATGATGACGTCGGCCGCCTGCAACAGCGGGTAACCGAGAAAGCCAATCGTGGACAGATCGCGATCGGACAGCTGGTCCATCTGCTCCTTGTAGGTCGGGACGCGCTCGAGCCACGGAATCGGGACCACCATCGACAGCAGCAGATACAACTCGGCGTGCTCCGGCACGAGCGACTGGACGAAGAGCGTGCTGCGTTCCGGGTCGATCCCCGCGGCCACCCAGTCCGCGACATTGTCGTACGCGTAGCTCGTCAACTCCGTCGTATCCGCATACTCGCTGGTCAACGCGTGCCAGTCGGCCACGAAGTACATGCAGTCGTAGTCGGTCTGCAGCTCCGCCCACTTGCCAAGCGCACCCACGAGATGGCCGAGGTGGAGCTTGCCCGTCGGGCGCATGCCCGAGACGACGCGCGGCCTCACCAGATCAACAGCTCCGACAGGAAGAGGTAGGGCGGCATGATGATGTCGTATAGGACTCCGGTGTACATGAGCACGAGCAGGATGACGAATCCCCCCGCTCCCCTGAGTCGATCCAGTCCCCGCGCGAACCCCTCCGGCACCAGCCCCGCGAGCACGTTGCCGCCGTCGAGTGGCGGGATTGGCAGCATGTTGAAGACGGCCAGCAAGAGATTGATCTCGAACATGACGCTGGCAACCTGCCAGAGCGGGACCGCCGCGCCGCCGACCTCGACCGGACTGACCGGCGCGACGCTCATGACGGCCGAGGCGATCACGGCCAGCACGATATTACTCGCCGGCCCGGCCGCTGCAATGAGGAGGAAATCCTGCCTGGGCCGCTTCAGGTTTCGCGGATCCACCGGCACGGGTTTGGCCCACCCGAAGACCGGTCCGCCACTCCACGTCAGAATCAGAGGCAACACGATCGTGCCCATGGGATCGATGTGGCGGATCGGGTTGAGCGAGATCCGACTGAGGCGCTCGGCGGTCCGGTCACCCAGACGGGCAGCAGACCATGCGTGCGCCGATTCGTGAACTGTCAGGGAGAACAGGATGACGGCAAACGGGATGAGCAGTTGGCCGATGTCCAAGCCAGTCAACGGTTAATAAGGATACGGGCAGGCGGGCGTTTCGGCAAGCGCCCGAGAGTGCTAGCCGCGCACACGATGCGGCCGCAAAGCGGCCAAGGCGCGCACGGCGCGCCTCGCGGGCGCGGAGTGGGGCTCTCGGGGTCCCCGCGGAGCGCCCGCGGGGGTCCGGGGCGAAGCCCCGTCTAACTAATGCCGGGCGTCGAGCGTCGTGAAGTGATGAAGGACGGCGTCGGCGAGCTTGGCCCCGATCACCGGTTGCAGCTCTTCGCGGGTTGCGCGCCGCACGTTCGCCAGGCTGCCGAAGCGCCGGAGCAACGCGCCACGGCGGCGTGCGCCGATGCCCGGCACGAGATCCAGCTCGGACCGCAGGTCGCGCATGGTGCGTGCACGCCGATGAAAAGTCACCGCCACGCGATGCGCCTCGTCCCGCATGCGCTGGACGAGCTGTAGCGCAGCGCTCCGGCTATCGAGGCGGATGGGGTCCGCAGCGTCACGGGTAAACAGCTCTTCCTCGCGTTTCGCGACACCGACCGCGACGAGATTTGAGAGGCCGAGTTGGGCGAAGGCGTCATAGGCCGCGGACAACTGCCCCTTCCCGCCGTCGACGACCACCAGATCGGGAAACGGGCCGCCTTGTTCAAGAAGCCGCCGATAGCGCCGCAGGACGACCTCGTGCATCGCGGCGAAATCGTCCGGGCGACCCCGGGTGTCCGGCTCCTGCCCTGAAGCACCCGGCGCACCATCGGAGCCCCGCACCGTGGGCGCGCCTGGAGCAGACCGCGTGCCTCCGCCCCTCGTCGAGGCGCGCTTGCGGCGCCGCGTCGTGCGGCCCATGGCGCCGGCGCCCTGGATTCGGTACTTCCGATACTCGGCCCGCTGCATCCGACCATCGTCGCAGACGACCATCGACGCGACGGTCTCGCTCCCCTGGATGGTCGAGATATCGAAGCACTCGACACGCCGTGGCGCGGCCGCGAGGCCAAGCACGCGCTGTAGCTCTCGAAGCGCATCCACACGCACCCGGGAGTTCTCGCTGAAGCGCGAGTCGTAGGCGAGGGCCGCGTTCCGCGCGGCCAGCTCGAGCAGCCCCCGCTTGTCGCCGCGCTTGGGGACCACGAGACGCACTCGACGTCCCGCACGATCCGACAGCCAGTGCTCGATCGCCTCACGATCCGCGAGCTCGAGCGGCACGTGCACCTCTGGCGGCACGTCACGCGCATCGTAGAACTGCTCGACCGCCGCCTGGACGAGCTCGGGCTCCCCTCCAGTCGCCTCCTCGATGTCGTCGGCCACGAGCTCCACGCGCTCGACGACGCGACCGCGCCGCATCTGAAACACCTGAATGACGGCCCCGGCCGGGCCAAGCCGCACCCCGAACGCATCGCGATCGCCGAGCCGCGTGGTGGCCATCTTCTGTTGACGATCGCGGAGCGTCTCCACCGTGCGCATCGCGTCGCGGTGCTGCGCGGCCTGCTCGTAGCGCTGCTCGTCGGACGCGGCACGCATCTGGCTCTCGAGCCCCTCGATGACTTCCTCGGTTCGGCCCTCGAGAAACAGCCGCGTGTGCGCGACGGCCTCGGCATAGCGCTCCGCGCTGCAGATCTCGGCGACGCAGGGCGCGATGCAGCGCTTGATGTCGTACTCGAGGCACGGCCGGCCCCGGCGACCGGTAATGACCTCGTTACACGACCGAATCCCAAAGAGCCGATGCGTCAGCGACATCGTCTTCCGCGCGAACGTGGCGGGAAGAAACGGGCCCGCGTAGAAGTGGCCATCACGCGCCACGGTGCGCGCGACCAGCACACGTGGGCACGCCTCGCCGGTGGTCAGTTGTAGATAGGGGTAGTTCTTGTCGTCGCGCAGGAGGATGTTGTAGCGCGGCGCGCGCTGCTTGATGAGGTTATTCTCGAGCGCAAGGGCTTCGACCACCGAATCAGTGACGATGATCTCGAATCGCGCGACCTCGTCCAGCAGGGCGTCGGTCTTGGGACTCGTGCCATACGCGCTCAGATAGCTCCGAACGCGATCCCGCAGCGCGCGCGCGCGACCCACGTAGATCGTGTCGCCAGCGCGGTTGAAATACAGGTAGACTCCTGGCTGCTCGGGCAGGCGGGCGATCTCGTCCTTGAGATCACGAATGGCCATCGCACTAACGATACTTGGATGACCTTTACCGGCGCCATCGGCGCGACGTTTCTGTTTCCGCTGCGCGCCATCATCGCGTTCTGCGTCGCGCTACGCATCCACCCGAACATCCTCACGCTGACCGGAGTGATCATCAGCGCCGGCGCGGGTTGGGCCTTGGCCATCGGCGAGTTCCGCACGGCGGGATTCGTGATGCTGCTCGCCAACATCTTCGACTTCATCGACGGCAAGGTCGCCGACGAGCTGAAGCTGTCCTCACGGTTCGGGGGCTTTTGGGATTCGGTCATGGACCGCTTCTCCGACTTGTTCCTGCTGATCGGCCTCATCTATCTCTACGCGTCGTTGGGCCGCGCGGACTACGTGCTCATCACGTCGCTCACGCTCATGTTCTCGGTGATGACGAGCTACAGTCGCGCGCGAGCGGAATCGATTATCCCGCTCTGCAAGGTCGGCTTCATGGAACGACCCGAGCGCATCGTGCTCTTCATGATTGGGGCATTCACGAATCGGATGGCCGCGGTGCTGTGGGTCATCCTGGTCCTCTCGGTGGTCACGGTGCTCGACCGCATCTACTACACCTGGCGCGAGCTACGGTCGGACGGCCACGGAGCAGCCGCGTGAGCCTGAAGCAGATCATCGCGCTGCCGGCCGTGGTCATCTGGCACGCGCTCTTCTGGACGTTCGAACGTGCCACCTGGCAATACGACCTGATGGTCATCGCGATCCTGGCCTTCGTCTGGGTCACGCCACCCGAGTGGCTCGGCGACCCGATGGCGAGTGGTCCGGGGCTGGTGGGACTGATCGCGCGACTGATCAGGTGAGCAGATGAGGCGGGGGCTCGCTGCTAAGCCCTCGACTGGTACTCGCCGGTGTCGGTGTTGACTCGCACGGTGTCACCGTTGGCGATAAATGGGGGCACCTGCACGACCAGACCGGTTTCGAGCCGCGCGGGCTTGAGCTGCGCACTGGCGGTCGCACCCTTGATCGCCGGCGCCGTCTCTTCGACGGCGAGATCGACGGTCAGCGGTAACGCGATCCCGACCGGGTCATCCTCGACGAATTCCACGGTGATGGTCGCCTCCGGAAGGAGGTAGTGCACCGCGTCACCCAGCGTGTCACCAGCCAGGTGCACCTGCTCGTAGGACTCGGTGTCCATAAAGTGATACCCCTCGCCGTCCGCGTAGAGGAACTGCATCTTGCGGGAGTCGAGCAACGCCCGCTCGACGTAGTCACCGGAGCTGAATTTGTGGTCGGTTTGCGTCCCGGTCCGGATATTGCGCATCTTGGACTGCACGAAGCCTCGCTTGTTGCCCGGCGTCACGTGGTTCAGCTCGAGCACGCGAAACAGGTTCGCGTTCATCCTGATGAGCATTCCCTTGCGGAGGCGCGTGGCTTGGACGGATTCCATGGGCTTCGGGCGTAGGTGCAAGTCACGCGACGCGGACGACCCGCGATCGTACTACAGTGGGAAACCGGGGGCCAGGACACGGCGGGGAGGCGGTACAATTGACGGAGCCAGGGAGTCCGCACCATGCGAACCGGAGTCGTCGCCTTCGTCTCGGCCGCGTTTGTGGCGGGTATCGCGGGCGGCATCGTGCTCACTGGCGGTCTCGAGACCAGGGTCGCAGGCGAAGCGGTGCCTGTCGTCGCCGCGGCGCCGGACCGCGCTCGGACGGTGCGTGCGACACCCCCCCCCGCGCCAGCCCTCGGGCAGCCCGGTCGTGCCACGGCGGCGTTGCCTGACTTCGCCGACGTCGCCGAGCAGACCGTCCGCGCGGTGACCAACATCTCGTCGCGTCAGGTCGTGCGCCGCCGGCGCTCCCCCTTCGGCAACGACCCGTTCTTTCGCTACTTCTTCGGTGACACGCCGGGCTTCTCCCGCTATCGCGAGCAGCCGAGCCTTGGCTCTGGCGTCATCGTCAGGCCGGATGGCTACGTTTTGACGAACGCGCACGTCGTCGGCCCGAACTCGCGTGGGATCACCGTCACGATGGCCGACGAACGGGAGTTCGAGGCCGAGCTCGTCGGCCGAGACGAGTCGACCGATATTGCCCTGCTGCGGGTGGACGCTGGTGATCTGCCCACGGTGCCCTGGGGTGATTCCTCGACGCTGCGTATCGCCGAGTGGGTCCTGGCGGTCGGCAACCCCTTTCAGCTCAGCCAGACGGTGACGCTCGGCATCGTGAGCGCCGTCGGTCGTGACAACCTCGGCGTGGCGCGTTACGAGGACTTCATCCAAACGGACGCCGCCATCAATCCCGGGAACTCCGGTGGAGCGCTGATCAACGCGCGCGGCCAGCTCGTCGGCATCAACACCGCCATCTTCAGCGATAGCGGCGGGTATCAGGGCGTCGGGTTCGCCGTGCCGAGCAATCTCGCCCGGCGCGTCATGGAAGAGCTGATCATGTACGGCGAGGTGCGACGAGGCTCGCTCGGATACGTCGAGGTCCGCGCGGTCACGCCGCAGCTTGCGCGTGAGCTCGACGCACCGGACACGCGCGGTGTCATCGTGTGGCAGCTGCATCGGGAGTCGGCCGCTAGTCGCGCCGGGATCGAGCCGGGCGACATCATCGTGTCGTTCGATGGCGAGCCGATCGAGGACGCCGCGCACTACGGCCGCCTGCTACTCGATGCGGAGATCGGGCGCCGCGTGACGCTGGGCCTCCTGCGGTATGGCGATGCGATCGACCTGGACGTCGAAGTGGAACGAGCGCAACGCCGGCAATGACCGCCGCTCCTGCTTGACGCCAGGGCCCCCTGGCAGCCCTAGCGGATCGCTGACACACTGGCACACCCGACGACATAGCATCGCCACCGACGGGACGTGCCGACGCGAATCCCGATTCGCCGACTCCAGGTCGTCGGCACCGTCCGCGCGCCGCCATCCTCGATGAACAGTCGGTCGCCACCAAGGTCACACCGGTTCTGCGCGAGTGTGATGCCGAGAGCGGTCGACACGTTACCCGGCCCCCGGCACAACGCCTCGTCAACCACCGAGTGCCCCGTGCGCCGCGCGCCGCGTGCGCGCCGGCGTTGCATCAACGACAGGCCCTCGCGTGGCACGAGTGCCCGGATCAAGACCGCGGCCGGAGACCCGAGCGGCTCGGTGACGGCATTCACCAAGTAGTGGAGACCGTAGTTGAGATAGACGTAGGCACGACCGGGCGGACCATAGAGGGGCGCGTTGCGGGGGGTGAGGCCGGCGGCCGCGTGACAGGCGGGGTCGTCCTCCCCGACATAGGCTTCCACCTCGACGATGAGCCCTGCGGTCGTGCCGGCGGCCGTCACGTGGACCAGCGTCTTGCCGAGCAGATTGCGCGCTGCCTCCAGGGTCGGCCGCGCGTAAAACGACCGTGGCAGCCTTCGGCTCGCCCGTCGAGCGTCGCCCATGACGTGTGCGTCGCAGTCGGCGAGTGGCCTGTATTAGTCGACGGCGTTCGCCGGATCCAGGCTGCTAGCCCGCATATGCGTGCGTCCGCCCGACCGCCAGCACCTGCTGCAAGTAGCGGCCGGTATGCGACTGATCGGCTGCGGCCACCTGCTCTGGTGTGCCTTCCGCAACGATGTGTCCGCCGTGTTCCCCGCCGTCAGGACCCAGGTCGATGATCCAGTCGGCGGTTTTCACGACGTCGAGGTTGTGCTCGATGACCAGCAGCGTGTGCCCGGCCTGCAGCAGTTTTCGAAACGCCGCCAGCAGCTTCGCGATGTCATCGAAATGCAGCCCGGTCGTCGGCTCATCGAAGATATACAGCGTGCGCTCGGCGCGACGGGACCCAAGGTGCGCCGCGATCTTGATGCGCTGCGCCTCCCCGCCCGACAGCGTCGTCGCCGGCTGGCCGAGCCGTAGATAGCCGAGCCCGACCTCGTCGAGCACATGGAGCCGGCGCACGACCTTCGGCGACGCGCTGAAGAAATGCAGCGCCTCGCGCACCGTCATGTGCAATACCTCGTCGACACTGCGTCCGCGGTAGGTCACCTCGAGCACCTGCGGCTTGAATCGCTTGGCGTCGCAGTGCTCGCACGGCACGAAGATGTCGGCCAGGAACTGCATCTCGACGCGGACGACACCCTCGCCCTCGCACGCCTCGCACCGCCCACCGGGAACGTTGAAGGAGAAATGGCTAGCGGTGAGTCCGCGCGCCCGGGCCTCGCGCGTCTGCGCGAACAGCTCGCGAATCGGGTCGAAGGCCTTGAGATAGGTCACCGGGTTCGAGCGAGGGGTGCGTCCGATGGGCGCCTGATCGACCAGCACGACGTCGTTGAGGAACTCGATGCCTTCCAGCCCCGCGTGCGCGCCGACCCGTTTGTCCCAGGCCCCCTTGGCGCGCTTGATCGCCGCGTAGAGCACATCGTGCACGAGCGTTGACTTACCCGACCCGCTCACTCCGGTGACACAGGTCAGCATGTTGAGGGGAATCGCGACATCGAGATCGTGCAAGTTGTGCTCGGCGGCGCCCAGGAGCCGCACCACCTGCGTGTTCGGCACCCGCTTGCGACGGGCGGCCGGAACGGGAATGGCGAGCTCGCCGCGTAAGTACTTCGCCGTGAGCGACGTCGGCTCCTGCGCCAGGTCCTCCCCACGGCCGGCGTAGACGACGTTGCCGCCACGCGTCCCCGCCCCTAACCCGAGGTCGACGACATAATCACCGGCCCGAATCATGTCCGCATCGTGTTCGACGACGAGCACGGTGTTGCCTTGATCGCGGAGCTGGCCCAGGATGCGCATCAGCCGCTCGTTGTCGCGGGGATGAAGGCCGACGGACGGCTCGTCCAGCACGTACAGCGTGCCCACCAGCGCCGATCCGAGCGATGTGGCTAGGTTGATCCGCTGCGCTTCGCCGCCCGAGAGCGTCGACGAGAGGCGGTCCAGGGTCAGATAGTCGAGCCCGACGTCCCCTAGAAACGACAGCCGTTTCTGGATCTCGCGCGTGATGCGCTCGACGATCGCGGCCTCCTTCTCGGTCAGTGTCAGCGTGTCGAAGAAACGCCGCGCGGCGCCGACCGTGTAGGCGCACACCTTATCGACGGTACGACCGCCGACCCGCACATCGCGTGCTTCGCGGCGCAGCCGCGTGCCCTCACATTCGGGACAGGTGAGATAGCCACGATACCGACTCAGGAACACGCGTACGTGCACCTTGTATTTCTTGCGCTCCAGCCACCGGAAGAATCCCTGGATGCCGGCATAGTCACCGTCGCCCTCGATGACGAAGTGTTTCTCCTTGGCGGTCAAGTCGGACCACGGCACGTTCATCCGGACAGAGTGGCCACGCGCCGCCTTCTTCAGCGCGGCCAGGTGCGACCGGTAGTGCGGCTTGCTCCAGGGTTCGATGGCGTTCTGCTGGATCGACTTCGACGGGTCGGGGACGACCAGCGCCATGTCGAGCTCGATGATGTTGCCGAAGCCGTGACACGTGGGACAGGCGCCGAACGGGTTGTTGAAGGAAAACAGTCGCGGCTGCGGGATCTCATAGTGGATGCTGCAGGCACGACACTCGAACCGCTCGCTGAACTTGTGGATGGGGGGCTGTGGGTCTGGGTCTCTGGACGACGTCTCGCTGTCCGGCACCTCAACGGCGAACGCCGTGCCACCGCCATCAACATAGGCGGTCTCGATCGAATCAGTCAGTCGTGAGAGCACGTCGGGGCCGATCTTGATGCGATCGACGACGACCTGAATGGCCGACCGGCCCGCGAGTCGCGCACGGTCGAGATCGTCGAACGACACCGCCCGACCGTCGACGAGCAGGCGCCCGAAGCCCTTCCGGCGCAGTCCCTCGATGGCCCCGGCAACCGGGTCGGCCCCCGCCGCGATGGTGGCCTCGACGCTCGCCCGCGTCCCGCGCGCGGGTCGCGTCCGCTTCTTCTTCGAGCGGCCTCGCCGCGTCCCGGCCGGCGCGGGGGCGGGGGACTCGCGCTCGCCGATCTCGTCGACCTCCGTCCCGTTCGATCCCGCCGGGACGGCCACGATGGGCATGTCGAACCCGACCATCAGCCGCGTTCCCTCAGGCAGCGCCGCCAACTCGCGCGCGGCGACCTCCGCCGTTTCGCGCACGACTTCCTGTCCGCATTGACGGCAGATCGTGCGGCCGACCCGCGCGAACAGCAGCCGGAGGTAGTCGTGGAGCTCGGTCGTGGTACCGACGGTGGACCTGGGATTGCGAAGACTGTTCTTTTGGCGAATCGCGATGGCGGGACAGATCCCGTCGATGCGATCGACATCCGGCTTCTCCATCCGCTCGAGGAACTGCCGCGCATAGGCGGAGAGCGACTCGACATACCGCCGCTGGCCCTCCGCATAGACCGTGTCGAAGGCCAGCGACGACTTCCCCGACCCGCTGACCCCCGTCACGACGATGAGCTGCTGTTGGGGCAGCGTGAGATCGATGTTCTTCAGGTTGTGGGTCCGGGCGCCACGGATGACGATCTGGCTGTGGTTCCCGGGGGCAGGCTTCCGCATCGTGTCCGATGGCCGTCCGCTAGTACATGAACCGCTCGTAGGAGACGAATTGCGCGCAGACGATAACAGAGGATTGTACGGCGGCGGGGTCAGCGGCGCAACCGCGTCCGGGATCGAGACACTATACGTGGGTGCTGCTGTCACGCAAGACGCCAGGAGCGCTTCGAGCCTATGAATGGGCGTGCAACCGCGCTGTGCTAATATCCCGTGTTGCGCGGTGACCGACGCCTCCGCGCGTGCCTCCTTGGATGCCGGCGTAGCTCAGCTGGTAGAGCAGCTGATTCGTAATCAGCAGGTCAGCGGTTCGAGTCCGCTCGCCGGCTCCATGAATCTTTAGAAGAACAGGGCGAACAGAGTGCCGGGGCTTTCTTCTACCTGACCCTGACCCCCTAACTGACCCCCTAACGCACCAAGACGGCGTCCATGTGCTGGGCCGCACGCGACGCGGTCTGCTGCTGAAGGTGGGAGTACAAGTCCGCCGTCACCCGCATCTCGGAGTGTCCGAGCAACATGCTGACCTCGACCAATTCGACACCAGCCGCGATCAACAGGCTCGCGGCACTATGCCTCAAGTCGTGGAATCGCACGTGCGGAAGAGCCGCCTTGTCTAGGAGCCTGTGGAGCAAACGAAGAACGTTGCGCGGATGCAGTCCCGTACCGAGCCGTCGCCCCGCGCCCCGCCGCACCGTCGTGAACACCAGCCCTGTGTCCTGCCAGTCGGCACCGGCCTTCATGCGCTTCTCTAGGTGACGGTGGAGGGGAAGCCGGCGATGGGCTCGAAGCGCCTCAAGGCAGACGGTGGGCAACACGAGTGTCCGCCGGCTCTTTGCGGTCTTCAGTTCCTGCAACACAAGGCGTCCTCCGACAAGCTGAAGCTGCTGCCGAATACGCACTTCCCCACTATCGAGATCTACGTCGTCCCACAGGAGGCCAGTGGCTTCGCCTAGACGAAGACCACACGCCAGTGCAACAGAGAACAACGCCCCCAGGCGGTGTTGTGCCGCGACCCGGTGAAAGGTCGCAGCCTGGTCCACACTCAGCGGCCTAATGGTCTGGACGTGGGCTGTTGGCACCACGACGAGGGTGGCGGCGTTGATGGTAACGAGCTGCATGCGCTGGGCATACGAGAGCGCCGACCGAAGCACGGCATGAGCCAGACCGATGCGCCGGCGCACCCCGTGCTTGGCCTTCTCATCGAGCAGCCACCGCTGAATGCGGCGCGGCGTAAGCTGTTCCAGCCGCAGCCTGCCGAACGCCGGGGTCAGGTAGCCGTCAATGGCGCCCCGGTACCCGCGTTGCGTGCTGGGCCGCCAACTGTCGCGATAAGTGTCATACCAATCCTCAAGGAACAGCCGGACCGTCGGCGTGCTCGTGGACAGTAACTGACCGTCGGCAGCGCGGCCACCGAGCTTGCGCAAGAGGCTGACGGCGTCGGCCTTTGTCCTGGCGAACGCGGATTTGCGACGACGACGCCCGCCTGGACCGCGTCCGAGGTCGATGCGGACTTCCCAACGCCCGTCGCTCCTGTGCCGAATGCTACCTTCGCCGCGCCCTCTTCGCTTCGACATGACGCCTGTTCTCCTTCAACTTACGGCTTCGCCGCGTAATCCAGAACATCGGATAGCGCGATTCTCGGCGCGATGAGTCGCTCCTGCGCTTTCTCGCAGTCGCGTTTGAAATGACTCAGCCTCTCCTTCGCGTACGCCGACTTCGGGTATGAGCGGTTCCAGGCGACGCGGCGACGGTCCCACGGTTCGTCGTCGGGCCGCGACGACGCAAAAGCAGCGAGTTCGAGATGTTTTCGACTCAGGCGCTTGACCCGTCTCGTACCTAGTACGTTCCCGCGAAAACGACGATACCGATCCGCGAGTTCCCGCGGCGTGATCGCCGGATCAATCTCCATCGTGATCCGACCGCGACCCGCTGCACTTATGTGGGTCCGCACGGCGGGGATCAATGGTGCCCGTCCCGTCAGGACGAAAACGGTGGCTTGTGCTGCCTGCCAACCATTCTCGCGTGATAGACGTTCGGACAGATCTCGCAGGCCGTCCAACACCCCGCCCTGCGTCACCATGACGCTATGCTGCCATTCCGATGTCGCAGTGCCGTATCGAAGCAGCCGTCGTGACACACCGCCAACCGGGCCAGGAGACTTCGCGGAGATCGTCACCGCCGGTGTGGCCACAAGTCCTTTCCGGGTATGGCGGATTCTGGTTCCTGGTCGCACCGCCACTTCCAGCCACCACGTCGGTTCGCCATCCTTCTTCTGCTGGTCTTTGATCCATCGCTCCACGTCATCTACCGCGAGGAGGGTGCCACTGAGGACCTCGGAGCGGAACGCGAGGACGTGCTGATCACGATCAGCCGCGCGTGCAACCACAAGGCTCAGGGCTGCCTGCACATCGCCTCGCGCAGGAGCGCCGCGCGCGAGATTGGATTCGGCCTTGTCGATCGGCTCCCCCGTGAGTTCGAACAGATCCCAGATACGTTCAGTGAGATCATTCCACGCCTCTCCCACAGGTATCCCATCGCGAAACCGGCCCTCCTTCTCTAGGAACTTCCAAATCTTCGACGGGAGCGCACGGCCGAACTGCGCCTCGACCTGAGGCCTCGAGCCATCATCCATAATATAGACCCTTAATATTGATATCTACGCTATCAGTGATATTTCAACATAATTGAGCGTCCGGGTCCACACGACACCATAGGGTCCACCAGGAGGAATCACGTGCCGCAGACCGACGTAACGCGCCTACTTTACCGGCCGGCCGAGGCGGCCGAGGCGATCGGCGTGAGCCGAAGCCGTATGTATGAATTGATCTCGAAGGGGGAGGTGCCGTCGATCCGCGTCGGCGGCGTCGTGCGGGCGCCGGTTGACAGCCTGCGGGCGTGGATCGACAAACAGCTCACGGAACCCGTCGAGAGCGGGCGGTGACCGGGACCGTGACGGAGCAGCACGATGCTGCCCTGGATCGGTACGGTGAGCAGCACGATCCCCCGAATGCGCGATTCGTGCAGCGGCTCACTGAAGAACTGCATCCTCACTCGACGTACCGGGCCCTCTGCGAGCCGATGGCCGCTGCCCGCGTGAGCCGCGTCGCCCAACAAAGCGGACCATCCGAGAGCCGCTCCTGATTACAAGCAACGGCACGATTCTCGATGGGTACGCACGGTGGCGGGTCGCTCGGGACCGGCAGGAGCGAACGCTCCCGTGTCTCGAATGCGATGTAACTCAGGAGGACGCCCTCCGAATCCTGATCCAGCAGCATCAGGCATCGGTGGGGTTGCCCCCCTGCTGCCGCATCCTCCTGGCACTGGAGCTTGAACCCGTGCTGAAGGAGCGCCGCCGCGAATCGCGCGCGGCCAGTCGCTCTGAGAAGGTCTCGTCAAATTTGACGAACGCCAAGTATCTCGATGTCAGGGCGGTGATCCCGGACGTGGCCGGGGTCTCGACAGGCAACGTCACTAAGGTCAAACAGCTTCTGCCCCACATCGTCCCAGCTGTGCGCGAACAGCTTCTCTTAGGCCACGTCAGCATTCATCGGGCCTGGCAGTGGCGCACGTTGAGCCCGAAGGAGCAACGCGACGCGCTCTGGGAGCACCTGCACCGAACGGACCTCAAGAAGACGATCGCCAGGTTGATTCGGGCTCATGTGAGTTTGGACCCTGAGAGACCCGCCAACGACGCCGCATCCCTGCTTAGTGCACTTTCCAAGCTCAATCCAAGCACCGTCACGGTCGCCGTCGTCGACACACCGGGGGACGCCGTCGTCGTCACGCAAGGGTGCTACGACGCTCTGCGAGAGCAACTCGCGGGATAATGCCGGCCGAACAGCGACCGCTACAGGATCTCCTCGCGATGCATCGCGAGCTATGGGACCGTGAAGCCATGCGTCCCGCGGTGCGGGAGGCGTTCGCAAAGGTGATCGACTGCGGAACCGAGGCTCTCGGCGCCGAGGTCTTCGCGTCGGACACCGAAGAGCGCGTGGTGCATCACACGTGCAAGTCGCGGGCCTGTCCTAGTTGCGGGTATCAGGCGACACGCACGTGGCAACGAGACCAATGGCGCGATCTGCCCGATGTCCCCTATGCCCACGTGTGCCTCACCATGCCGGACGTGCTCTGGCCGTTGTTCCGACGGAACCGACATCTCCTCCACAATCTGCCGGTGCTGGGCGCCCAGGTCTTGCAGCAATGGGCTCGGCAGAAGTACGGCGTCCGGCTGATGATCGTGGTCATCCCCCACACCTTCGGCCGGCACCTCAATTTCAACTGCCATCTGCACATCCTGGTGTCGGAGGGCGGCCTCCGCGAAGACGGCACAGTCTGGTGCAACCGAGCCCGACTCGACCGGAAGGCGCTGATGCCTATGTGGCGCTACGCCGTCATCACGTTGCTGCGGGAAACGGCGCGGGCGGGCGTCCTGGACACCGAGATGCCTCGCCGCGAGCTGCGGCGGTTCTTGACTGCCCAGTACGAGCGGTGGTGGAACATCGACGTCAAGCGATTCCGCAGCAAGAAGCAGTTCCTGGGGTATGCCGGTCGGTACGCTCGGCGTCCGCCCATCGCCCAGCATCGGTTCCGGACCGTCAGCGGTCAAGAAATCCGGTTTGTGACGAAAGACACGCGCACGCAGAAGACGGTCGAGACCGCGTACACGCCGGCGGCGTTCCTGGCCGCCCTCGCCGACCATGTCCCTGACCGCTACCGGCACAACGTGCGGTACTTCGGGCTCCTGGCCCCTCGCGTGAAGTGTCAGACCCACGACGCGCTCTTCGCCCTCCTCGGCCAGGAGAGGCTGGGCAGACCGAGACGGCTCCGGTGGGCGACGTCGTTGCAGAAATGCTTTGGTGTCGATCCGCTCGTGGACCGTAAAGGCCGCCGCATGCGCTGGGTGCGGCGCGTGTTGCCGACGAAGTCGGAGGGTTCGCGCCCATAAGGTCACCCGACCAGGCCGTCGCGCGGGCCAACGACACCACGGCGATCCTCCCGCCGGAAAACGGGTGAAGGGTCGAGCTCCCTATTCTGCGAAAACGCGCGCGAAAGTCCCCCCCGGTCTCCGCCTCGCCGGGCTCCAGAGATTTGACCGCCCCCCTGGGGTTCGGCGGGCCTCCCCGAGGAGGTGCGTCGGGCACGCCGGCATAAGCACGCGGTGCTGAGCCCACCGGAAACTGGGTTTTGAATTTCCTATAGATACATTAGACGGGGCGCCCCGAACCCCACGCAGCCGCTGCGTGGGGACCGAGTCCCTCACCGCCTCACCGGTCCGAGAAGATCGGCTGCCCGAAATCGTCGGTCAGGCGATACAGGTATCTGTTGTTCTCCTGACAGATGTACTCCATGAGCTCGCCGTCCGGGTTCCACGGGATGTCCCACGCGACCGTCCAGGGCTCCGTGTAGGCGCCGGGATCTTCGATCGTGGCTTCGTAATGCAGGGTGTTCTTGTCGGGGCGCGAGAACCGCTCGACGAGGTGAAGCGCGTCTGTGTGCGGGTGGCCGAAAAAGTCTATCCACGTGTTCTCGTTGAACCCGACGACATCGACGACCAGCGTATCCCCCTCCCAGCGACCGACTGAATGCCCGAGATAGGTCGGGTTCAGCGCATCTCCCTCCGGATGGGGGCGCCCGTCCAAGACGATAGTCAGGATTAGACACCCCCTGCACGCGCCGCCCTGTGACCCCACGTCGCGACGCACGTGGCCAACCCCCGGCGGCATCTCGTCGAGACACGTCGTGTGCTGCGGTCGGGCGGATGGCTGCGGCTGGTGACACCAAACGGCGAGGCCAACCTGCGGCCGCTGCTCGCAGCGTCGACCGGGTCCAGGGCGAGGGCGGGGGTGTTGCCGGTGCTGGACCAGGGCCACCTCTCGTTCTTTGGTCGCCGACATCTGCAGCGGTTGTTCGACGAATGCGGGTTCCGGGTGCCGACGTATGAGGATGGTCGGCATCCTCAGGGGTCTGACTGCGCTGGGGCGGCTACCGGGGCAGCGGCGGTTCGTCCGGCACACCCTGCCGACGCGGCTGGCCCAGGCGGCAACCCGACCCGCCGGAGCCGCATCTGACGTCGAGAGCCGGTTTCGGCAGCTGGCTGAGCACATCGACCACGACATTGCCCGTCGTCACAGCCGGCTCCGGAGCTGGACGCCGTACTACTACTATCACCGGGCCATGAAACGGCTGGACTCGCTGCCCGCCTGGTGTGAAGTGGGCTACGACTTCGACTGTCTGCTGCAGCGGGTGTAGGGCTACCAGGTGGGCGCTCCGGCGGGTTGATCGGGTCCAGCCCCGAGTGCCAGAATGAGATGGATCAAGACGGGAAGATAGTGATGGCCTTCGTGTAGGCCTTGGAACAGGAGATAGCGGATGAAGAGGCTGCTGACCGTGGTGTGTGTAGGGCTGGTGGTGGCGTGGGTTTCGGTAAGCGGCCTGGCGATCGAGACCGGTGCGGCCCCCGGTGAGACAGCCCCGGCGTGGCAGGAAGCCTCCAGCACGGTGCTGGACGGGGTGTTCACGGCGGCGCAGGCGCGTCGTGGCCGGCGTGTCTACCGCCAGAACTGCGAGTCGTGCCATGGTTCCGACCTACGGGGTGACGGCGAGATGGCACCCAGCGTCGCCGGCAACGATTTCATCGTCTTCTGGACCGAGGTGCCGGTCGGGTCGTTGTTCGAGCGGATCAAGGTCTCGATGCCCGCGGATGGGCCTGGCCGACTCTCAGACGAAGAGTATACCGACGTCGTGGCGTTCATCCTCGACGCGAACAGCTACCCGGCGGGCGAGGCGGAGCTGCCGGCCGACAAAGCGGCGCTCGACGAGATCATGATGGTCGCCGCGGGGTAGGGGCACTACCCGAGTCAGCCGCCCGATACAGACTCCCGCGCCCGCCCTGAGCGACTTCTCCCGGGGAGACGGAGCTGTGGTCTACTTGCGGTTTCCGAAAACCGTGTGAATGCCGGGAGGATCGATGGGTCACTTGGCCGCGGCCATTGAAGTGACCTGGATCGTCCAGGTCGTGGAGTCCAGCGTGCCGACGACTGCTACCTTCTTTCCGGCAAACTCTCTTGATTTGTCCTGGTCGCTCAACAGATAGGTTGCTTCGCCGTCAAACAAAACGAACTCGACGGTGTGGTCATCGACGCAAGCGATGGCGCAGGCAGCGTCGGTCGACCCCATCCGCATTCCGGAATGATCGGCGCTGGGGCACTCGTCATCGGTGATCGTGCCTGAGAACGTCTGTCTGCTCTGGGTTGCAAACATCGTGACGGAGGCAAGAAGAGCGGAGGCAAGAAGACCTATCAGTAGATATTTCATAAAGCTCACGCAAAGCGAAGTCATTCCCAACCTGCGGGAAATCAGGGGAAGGTGTCACACACCTCCCCCTGATTCGTGGTCAAAAACCCCGAGGCCGAGAAACTCTGGTTATCGGCCATTTATCATGATGTGGGCGTCCGGCGTGCCCTCAAACATCAGCCAGGCGCCGCCCGCGTCGCGAACATTCGGCAGTCCGACTTCGTCCGCCATGAAGTTCGGCATGCCGATAAACGTGTGCCAGATGGCGGTGTCCTGGCTGTCGCCCCGGAGGTTATACCAAATGGTCCCGACTTCGGGCAGCTCACGCGTTCCGTCTTTCCCGGCGGCCACAACCAGATCCCTAATCCCTCCGGTGCCGCTGCTCGACAAGACAGGACGCCCGGCGGGCCTGCCTCCACTGGCCTCTAACAGCAGTGGCTGGGCCTTGGTCCCCATCTCCGCGAACGCTCGATTCTGCGCGATGCGCGCCATGTTGGCGTCGCTGCTGACGCACTCCACCGACCACGGCCGCTCTCCAGGCCAGCCGGTCAGGTCGTAGCAGATCATACGGCCGGGGCCGGGCCTCAAGACTTCAAACGTAAAGTCGGCAGCCGTGACGTCTTCCTCCGCACTCTTCGCCGGATTCCGAATCCACTTAACGACCGTGGCGTTCCTGGCCATAGCCGCGTTCGGAGCGGCGAGCAACGGCTTTTCGATGGGGTCGTTCGTATCGGTCCGGCGCTCCTCATAGACCTGCGCCTGCGCCGGCGCGCTCATCGCAACCGTCATTACGCCGAGTACAAACAGAGAGATCGGTTTCATGTGAGTCCTCCAATCGCTATGCCTCAAAATTTGAGCGTTTAAAAGCTCGCAGCCTACCACGACGGCGCGTACTCTGCTCTATTGAATGTTTCCGCCGACGGGCAGGCCGCTCGGTACGCGCTCGGGAATCGTCCGGTCGAACGACCCATCGCTCAGAGCAATCAAAAACTCGATCAGATCCACGTCTTCTTCGTCCACGTTCTGCAACTCGCGAAGCCGCTGATCGAGCTCCTCGTAGGGGACGTTCGGGTTCCGGGACTCCCCGGCGATGGTGGATTCATAGAACCCCACGACGGCGTTCAGCGTCCTGAACATGCCATTGTGCCCGTATGGGAAGGTCAATTCAAGGTTTCGCAGCGACGCCGTGCGAAACGCATAGCTGTCGCACGCTGCTCGGGACGCATCAGTACGCGGCTCCCCAGGAGCTGCCGGGCAAGGAGGGTTCTGCGCGCCTCCGTCGGAGGCGGGCGTTGTGGCACCTGATGCAAGAGCGGGGTTGTCGGGCACGCCCATGACATGCAGTTTGTAATCGGAGAACATGGGCCCGTTGTGGCACCTGATGCACCCGATCTCCTCGAAGCGCTGCATTCCTCTGACCTGTTCCGTCGTCATGGCGCTGCGGTCGCCGCGCATGTAGCGGTCGAACGGCGAGTTGTTGGCCAGCAGCGACCGCATGAACGCCGCTATCGCCCTGCCTAGGTTTTCCGCGGTGACCGGCTGTTCACTGCCGAAGGCCCCGGCGAACAGGCTCGGGTACTCGGCGTTGGCCTGGAGCTTCGCCACCACTCTCGCGAGAGCCTCATCCTCCGGGTAGGTGTCCCCTCGCATTTCCTCAAACGACTTGAGCGGTTCGAGCGCCTGCGATTCGAGGCTCCTGATGCGATTGTCCCAGAACGCCGGCGCAGTCGCCGGGTCGTAGCGGCCCGATTCATCGATGCCGTTGAAAGCAACGTTCAGAACCGTCGGACTATTGCGTTTGACGAGATGCCCGTCACGCCGGAAGCGGCCCCGGCCGGTGCCCGTCACGCCGAGCGACAGGTCGCGGTCCTCCGCATAGCCGTTTATGGGATGATGGCACGTCGCGCAGGCTACGTCTTGGGGTCCCGACAAAAGCGGGTCCCAGAACAGCAGCCTTCCCAGCTCAACTTTTGCTGGGGTCGTCGGGTTATATCCCGGCGCCTCCTGAGTCTCTGGCAGCGCCGACACACTGTGTTCAACGGCACCAACTTCTTGTCCAACGGCACCAACTTCCAAGAAAAGGAGTACGGCGACCGTAGCTGCTGCGACCAGCAGTCCGGTAGGGTGTTTCGCTCCGAACAAAACCTCACGGAATTGGCTTTTCGTCATTGCTGCCTCCTATCGCACGCGCTACTACGATTTCTGGCTCTTCCGCAGAATCTGTGGACCCCAATCGGCACCAACGGACCGCGTCATGCCGTTCTTGCGCCCGATCTGGACATTTTTCGGCACTCGGGCTCCTGGGATCGAAGTGATGGTCACTTTGCGCGACCCGGATCAGGCTGGCCTGTCGAAGCTGCCGGACCCGTGGACGCAAAGAGCGCGCCCACAGGTCCTTGGAAACCGTCCTCGGGCTGAGCCCCGCCTGTCGGGGCAGAAACTGTGGCCAGCTGGCCCGGCTCCGGATGAGTGAAGGCTTGTGGTCACCCACACGATCACCACCACTTTGGCCTTCCGGTTTGGCCTTCCGGCGATTAGAAATATGGTTCCTCTCAGGGATCGGTGCAGCTTTGGCCGGTTCCATGGCTAATAAGTCAAGCATTGTCATCGACTTTTGGCCTTCCGGCGATTAGAAATATACACCCAGTCGCTTCCGACCGAGCACGATTTTTCTCCGAAAGGTCCATCGGCTCAGAACCGGCCGAGCGATCCGACATCTTCGCGTTCGGCGTCCTGCTATACGAGCTGCTGGCGGGCGTGCATCCGTTCACGCGGTCGAGTCAGAGCGGGACGCTGTCGGCCATTCTGCACGAGAGTCCGGTCCCGATCGGCCACTATGCGAGCGAGGCGCCGGAAAGCGCGCGGGTCATGCTCGAGGTGATCGCGGACGATCGTGTAGAGGACGCCGCGGTCGACGACGCGCGGTGCGTACTGGCCGGACGGAGATGCCACCCTGACGGCTTGGGCACGCGTCGTGCCGCACCGTCAGTCGGCTGAACATCGGGCGTGGCTCGCAACCGCTGGCATTCCCTTCAACCGACCGCGCCAACGACGATCGCAATTTTCGCCATCCAACCACGGACCCCACCCCGCCCGTCTTCAAGCGGTCAGCCTCCAAGGATCTAACCATCCGACCCCCAAACTGACCCCCCAACGGCAGGACGCGGATGAAGCAAGCGGACAACCACGGACGGCAACCAAGCGGTCCTCGTCCAGACTCGTCCCCTGGAGTCCAACGAGTTCGACGCGCCGACAATTCGTAATCAGCAGGTCAGCGGTTCGAGTCCGCTCGCCGGCTCCATTCTTTTCAAGAACTTAGCGGCGGCGGACCATCGCGAGGGGACGCTCTAGGGGGCGTATAGGGGGCACGTCGGTCCACGTATCCTAATTCAGTACTATTTTTGTGAGTTCCGGCATTCACGGGCCCATCGAGTGCGACACGAGCATCTGGAACCTCTCTGACGTCCTCGCGCGGTACGCCAACGACCTCGCCGCTGGACGGACGCTCTAAACCGCCGTTGGGCGCGTTCAGGATGTTGATCTGGAGCGATGGGCCTCGGTGGACACCCAAATCCGGCCATTAGTGGACAGTTGAAAACCGGCCATTTCCGATAGCGGCCTGAGACGTTGACACCGGTCGGGAACTGCACGTTCCTGCCCGGCATGAGCAACGTCTTGTCTGAAGACAAACGACAACAGGTCCTGGCGCTGGGACGCCTCGGTTGGTCGCTGCGGCGGATCGAAGGGGCGACCGGGGTCCGGCGTGAGACGGCCAGCGGTTACCTGAAGGCGGCCGGCCTGGTGGTGCGCGGCCGTGGCCGGCCGTCCGCTCGTCCGGCAAATCCGGCCATTTCGCCGGACGTGTCCACCGACCCTTCGCCGGCATCCTCGACCGACACGGCCACAACCGACGCCGGCCCCGTGTCCGGGAACCACCCCAGTCGAGCGCCGCGAGAGAGCGCCTGCGAGCCCTATCGCGAGCTGATCGTCGAGGCGGTTGGCCGGGGGCGCAACGCCATGGCCATCTGGCAGGACCTGGTCGATGACCACGGCTTTCCGGCGGGCTATGCGAGTGTACGGCGCTTCGTCTCCACCCTCCGGCAGCAGCCCGCCGTAGAGGCCCGGGTGGTCATCGCCACCGCCCCGGGGGAGGAAGCACAAGTCGACTACGGCGATGGACCGATGGTCCGTGACCGCGCCTCCGGCAAGTACCGGCGGACGCGGCTCTTCGTCCTGACGCTGGGCTACTCGCGCAAGGCCGTCCGGCTGCTGGTCCGCCAGTCGAGCACGCAGGTCTGGGCCGAGTTGCACGAGCGGGCGTTCCGGCGGCTGGGCGGCAGTGTCCGCGTCGTCGTCCTCGACAACCTCAAGGAAGGCGTCCTCACTCCGGACATCTACGACCCCACGCTCAATCCGCTCTACCGCGACGTGCTGGCCCACTACGGGGCCGTGGCCCTGCCGTGCCGCGTCGGCGACCCCGACCGCAAGGGTAAGGTCGAAGCCGGCGTCGGCCACGCGAAGAAGACGCCGCTGCGCGGCCTCCGCTTCGAGCGCCTCGACGACGCCCAGGCGTATCTGGACCGCTGGGAGCGGCGCTGGGCCGATACGCGCATCCATGGCACGACCAAGCGCCAGGTCGCCGCCATGTTTGCCGAGGAACGTCCGGCGCTTGGCCCGTTGCCGCTCGAACCGTTTCGCTACTACCAGTACGGCCATCGCACCGTGCATCTCGACGGCTGCGTCGAGGTCGCCGCGGCCTACTACAGCGCGCCGCCCGGCTGGATCGGCCGCCGCATCCACGTGCAGTGGAACGCGGCCCACGTCCGGCTACTCGACCCCCAAACCGGTCAGCTCCTCCGCGAGCACCTGCGCGCGCCACGAGGCTGGCATCGCATTGCCGATCAGGACCGGCCCGCCCGCACCCCGGCCAAGACCCTCGCCCTGCTCGCCGCCGCCAAGCGGGCCGGTCCGGGCATCGCTACGATCTGTGACCACATCCACCGCCACGACGGCGCCGCCGGCGTCCGCCGCATTCTCGGCGTCCTCGCCCTCGCCAGGAAGCACGGTCCCGCCGTCGCCGAAGAGGCCGCCACCGCCGCGCTTGAACTCGGCGTGCCCACCTATCGCTTCTTGCGACGCTACCTCGATCGCCGGCCAGCACCGCCCCTCTCGCTGCGCCAGGTCGACCCGCTCATCCGGCAACTGACCCTCTACCGCGATCTCATCGACCGCAGAACAGGAGACCCGTCATGAATCTCGTCGAACTCGATCAGGCCCTCCGCAAGCTACGCCTCTCCGGCATGGCCGACGTCCTCGATACGCGCCTGCACCAAGCCCAGACCGAGCAGATGGCCCCGATCGACCTCGTCGCAACGCTCGTCAGCGACGAACTCCAGCGGCGCCAGGACCGGCTGCTCGTCCGGCGCCACAAGCAGGCGCGCTTCCGTGACCCCGACCGCGCGCTCGACGGCTTCGATTTCGCCTTCAACAAGAAGATCAACCGCGCGCTTGTCTTCGAGCTCGCCACCGCGCGCTTCGTCGCCCAGCGCGAGGACGCGCTCCTGCTCGGCCCGCCCGGAACCGGCAAGAGCCACCTCGCCCAGGCCATCGGCCGGGCCGCGATCCAGCAGGGCTACCGCGTCATCTACCGCGAAGCGCACACCTTGCTCGAAGAACTCGCCGAGGCCACGCTCGCCGACACCCGCAAGGACTATCTGACCGAACTGACCCGCGTGCCCCTGCTCATCATTGACGACCTCGGCATGCGTAAGCTGCCGCACACCGCCGCCGAGGACCTGCTCGAGCTGATTATGCGCCGCTACGAGCGGGCCTCCACCGTGCTCACTTCGAATCGACCGGTCGAGGACTGGGGAAAACTGCTCGGCGACACCGCCGCTGTCACGGCGCTACTCGACCGGCTGCTGCATCACGCGCACGTACTCAAGTGCGGGCCGCGCAGCTGGCGCACCAAGGTCCAGACAACCTTGCGAACACACGACGTCATGAAGTAGAACTCAACTGCCGTCTCGGGACGCCCGAAATGGCCGGTTTTGCGGTGTCCACAAATGGCCGGTTTTGACCCGTCCACCGGGATGTCCTTGGGCGCCACTTCCTGATGGGCGTGTTGGAACGTCCTGAACAGACCGCGTCCCTTCAGCGTTTCGAGGACCGCCGTCAGATTACCCTCCTCGAGCTTCTCCTGCAGCTTCTCGACGGCCGTCGGCACGGCATGATGGTCGAGGCGGTCGAGGATGTCGTTCAGCTTCCCGGCCTTCCGCGATGGGATGTCCTTGGGTGCAGCGTGGTGGAGAACAGGAAGACAACGTAGTAGATGAGGCCGCTGCCGAGATCCGGCATGGGCTCTAGTCCCCTGTGTCTGAAAAGCTTCAAATAGTGTGTCGGCTGTGATGTATTGGGCGGCATGGCAAGAACAGGTCGGCCCAAAGCGAGATTGGAAGTCACCGCCGCAGAGCGCGTAGAACTTGAGCGGCTCGCCAGGCGCGCCCGAACGAATCGGCACGTGGCCTTGCGGGCAAGGATCGTCCTGAGGAGCACGCGTGGCGAATCGAACGTGGCGGTCGCGGCGAAACTGCGCTGCTCGAACGTGACGGTCGGCACGTGGCGACAGCGGTTTAGGGTAGGTCGCGTGGACGCGCTGTACGACGAGCCCAAGCCCGGAGCCCCACGGACCCTGTCCGATGCGGATGTCGAGTCGATCCTCGTCACGACGTTGGAAAGTAAGCCGAAGGGGCGGACCCACTGGAGCACCCGCAAGATGGCGGAGCACGCTGGCGTCAGCGCCTCTACCGTGGGCCGCATCTGGCGCACTTTCGGGTTGCAGCCGCATGTCGTGGAATCCTTCAAGATCTCCGACGACCCGCTGTTCATCGAGAAGGTGCGGGACATTGTCGGCCTCTACCTGAACCCACCCGACCACGCCGTCGTCTTGTCATTCGACGAAAAGCCTCAGATTCAAGCCCTCGAGCGGGCGCAGCCGATTCTGCCGATGGACCTGGGTCGCCCCGAACGCCAGACGCACAACTACATCCGCCATGGCACGGTGGACCTCTTCGCGGCGCTCAACGTCGCGACCGGCCAGGTCGTTGCGCAAACCAAGAAGCCGCATCGGTCGAGGGATTTCGTGAGCTTCCTGCGCGAGATCGACGAGCGGGTGCACTCCGCCCTCACCGTCCACGTGATCCTCGACAATCTCTCGGCGCATAAGTCCCCGTTGGTCAAACGATGGGTGGCCCGCCACCCGCGCTTCCAGTTCCACTTTACGCCGACCTACTCCGCCTGGCTCAACCTCGTCGAGCGGTTCTTTGGCCTTCTCACCGAACACGCCCTCAAGCGCGGATCACATTCCAGCCCGCACGCGCTGCGCCACGCCATCTACGCCTACGTGGACGCCCACAACGACGAGGGCAAACCCTTCAAGTGGACAAAGACAGCCGACGAAATTCTCGCGAAAGGTGAAGCGGTTCGGACAGCGCACCGTTCAAGTCCACGGTGGCCCCAGATGACCAACGACTTTTTGAAGAAATCAAAGATCAAGGGGACTAGCAGCCCGTGGTGAAAGTCCCTGAATTAGATCGATCGCCAGAACCGATCTCGGTCTCTATACTCGGCCTATGGCGATGGGTAAGAAACGAAAACGCAACCGCCAGACGTCCATGTGGGTCGCGACGGCGGATCTCCCGCAGAGCGCCGGGCATCCCTTTTATGAGCGGCTGAATCGCGTGCTCGACGAGGCGGGGTTCGACGCCTTCGCCGAGGGGGAGTGCGCGAAATTCTATGCCGACGATGTGGGTCGCCCGAGTCTGGCACCGGGTCGCTACTTTCGGTTGTTGCTGCTCGGCTACTTCGAGGGACTGGACTCGGAGCGCGCGATCGCGTGGCGTGCGGCGGACTCGCTGAGTGTCCGGCACTTCCTGGACTTCGCGCTGCACGAGGCGCCGCCGGACCATTCGACGCTGTCGCGCACGCGCCGGCTGATTGACGTCGAGACGCACCAGGCAGTCTTCACGTGGGTCTTGCAGCGGCTGGCGGACGCCGACTTGGTACAGGGGCAGACGATTGGGATCGACGCGACGACGCTTGAAGCGAACGCCGCGATGCGGACCATCGTGCGCCGGGACACGGGCGAAGCCTATGAGGCGTGGTTGACCCGGCTCGCGGAGGCGTCGGGCATCCCCACCCCGACCCGAGCGGAGCTGGCGCGGTTCGACCGGAAGCGCACGAAGAAAGGGTCCAACGACGACTGGACGCATCCGCACGATCCCGACGCGAAGATCACGAAGATGAAGGACGGCCGGACGCATTTGGCGCACACCGCCGAGCACGCCGTCGATCTGGAGACCGGGGCCATCGTCGGCGTGACGGTGCAGGACGCGGACGACGGGGACACGACCACGATGGTCGAGACGCTCATCACCGCGGCCGACCACGTCGAGATGGTCCTGCCGGCCGGGGCGGGCATTGTCGAGGTCGTCGGCGACAAGGGGTATCACAGTAACGAGACCATGGTCGCGTTCCGGGAGCTGGGTATCCGCAGTTACGTGTCGGAGCCGGATAGGGGACGACGCAAGTGGACAGGGAAGGCGGCGGCCCAGCCGGCGGCCTATGCCAACCGCCGGCGGATTCGGGGCGATCGTGGGCAACGATTGCTGCGCCAGCGCGGCGAGTTGCTCGAACGGCCCAACGCGCATCTCTACGAGACCGGGCGGCTGCGCCGGGTGCATCTGCGGCACCATCCCAACATCCTGAAGCGTGTGCTCGTCCAGGTCTGCGGCTTCAATCTCGGGCTGCTCATGCGGCAGCTGACGGGCGTCGGCACGCCGCGCAGCCTGCAAGGCCGTGCGGCGGCCGTCCGTACCGCGCTGATCGGCCTCCTGGTCGAGCTATGGGACCGTGTAAGA
>CBDANB010000004.1:0-494073 GCA_965197395.1 Vicinamibacterales bacterium
GCGGCATGATCGTCTCTCGCACTTCGGCGAAGTTCGTCGTGTTGACGACCGGCGCCCGTTGCGCGCGATAGTACGGGTTGACGACCAGGACCGAGTAGCCGGATTCTGCTAGCCGTTTGGCCATCTGCCGCTTGGCGGGCCGCAAGCCAAAGGCATCGGGCCAGATCAGGACTCCCGGATGCGTCCCACTCGAGGGATGCACGAAGTAGCTGTCTGCCACCCCATCGGGCGTCGTGATGTCGAGGTCGGTGTCCGTGACGCTCTGGGCATTCGCGGCGCGTGGCAGCAGCATCGCCAGCCCCGCCCCCGCGGACACGGCGCCAAACTGCCGCCGCGTGAGCGTGTTCCCGCGCAAGTACTCAGTGTTGTCGGCAACGGTTCGGTCATCGCACATTGGGGTCTCCTTGGTGACAGGTTGCTCTACGGGGCCACGCGATGTGGGCCACCCTCGTGACCCTGGCCATTCTAGCGTTCCGGTAACGCAAAGACGAAGAGCGTGTTGCTCCCGCTCGGCGTGTTGAGCTCGGGCGTCAGCTGCAGGAACCCCGTGCCTTGGGTCTGCCCACCCGACCCGATCGCGAGATACTGCCGTCCGTCGACGCTGTAGGTCATCGGTCGCCCACTGACCGGTCCGTTCAGGATCGTCTCCCACCGGATTGCGCCTGTGTCGGCATCCAGCGCCCGGAACCGGCGAACGACGTCGCCCGAGAAGACGAGATTCCCGCCCGTCGCCAGCAGCGAGCCGTAGATCGGCGCACGCTGCTGATAGGTCCAGAGTGTCTCGCCCGTCGACGCCGACACCGCCTCGACCCTCCCGACCGGGGCCGTGTCGGGATCAACGTTCGGTCCGTGACGCACCTGGACGCGAACGTCGTAGCCGTCGCTCGGTCCGGCGACCGCGACCGACATCGCGATGTCCATGCAGGCGTTGTTGAGTGGCATGTAGAGCGCGTTGGTGTCCGGGCTGTAGGCGCCCGACGGCTGGTTCTTGCCACCAAGCAGGTGTGGGCAGGCGAGGACGGCGTTCTCGACCGACTGCGGCGTCGTCGACTCGTCGATGATGGGGCGGCCCGTCAGCAGGTCGGGCCCCGTCATGATGTTCTGATAGACGGTCGGGCGCGCCCAGAGGAACATCCCGGTTTCGGCGTCGAGCGTCCACACGAGGCCCGTCTTGCCCGGGATGCCGGTGATGACCTTCCGTGTCTCCCCGGGTCGCACGTCCGGGCTGATCCACGGGACGGCGGCTGGGTTCGGCGAGATCGTGGTCTCGACGATCATCCGCTCGAACACATGGTCGAGGTCCCAGTTGTCCCGCGGGAGATGCTGGAAGTACCACATCACCTCGCCGGTGTCAGGGTCGAGCGCAAGCGTTGAGTTCGTGTAGAGCAGGCCGGCCTTCCCGGCGCCTCGGAGCGTCTCGGGCAGTGGCGCCGGCGGTCCGGTGCCCCAGAACGTCAGGTTGAGCGCCGGATCGTAGCTCCCGACCATCCACGCCGAGGCGTGGCGACGGGCCGACACCGGCAGACCGCCCCAGGTATCGCCGCCCGGCTGGTCGGGCGTGGCGGCGATGTTGATGCGCCACACTTCCTCGCCGGAGCCGACGTCGTGCGCACTGATGAAGCATCCCCCGGGGCGCGGGCTGTTGGGGTTGCAGCGGGAGCCGTTGACCACCTTGCCGTTGATGATCACGGGGCCAGCGGTCTGCGCGACGCGCTCCTGGTAGTCGGCGCGCTCGGTCTCCCAGACGACCTCGCCGGTCCTCGCATCGAGCGCGACGAGAAACGCGTCGTTCGTGGCCAGAAGAATCTTGTCGTCGTAAATCGACACGTTGCGGTAGCGATACCGCGTGCCGGTCACGCCGGCGATGTTGTCCGGCAGGGCACGCCGGTACTCCCACAGCAGATCGCCCGTCCTCGCGTCGAGCGCCTGGACGATGTCCTCGACGTTGGCGAGAAACATGACGCCGTCGTAGACGATCGGCTCGACTTCCTGGTACCCCTCGTTCATCGCGCGCGACCACACCAGTTGTAGGCCGTCGACATTGCCGGCGTCGATCTGGTCGAGCGAGCTGTAGCCCCACAGGGCGTAACCGTTGCGGAAGCTGATCCAGTC
This sequence comes from Vicinamibacterales bacterium, assembly GCA_965197395.1. Classification (GTDB taxonomy): domain Bacteria; phylum Acidobacteriota; class Vicinamibacteria; order Vicinamibacterales; family UBA8438; genus CAZYFH01. The sequence continues at coordinate 2,113 of CBDANB010000004.1, forward strand.
CTCGGGGTCCGGGTCGCGGAGCATCGCGTCGGTGACCGGCACAAAGTCCTGGAGGAGAGCAGGAACGGGGGCCTCCTGCGCGGCCGTGCCAAGACTCAAAGCAAGGAGGGCACCGCCGACGAGGCGTGCCGACCAGGAGTGAGAAGCTGAGGCCACGACGCCTACGGTATCCGACCCTGGACACAAAGGCACGCCGTAGAATGGCGGTGTCGGGGCCGCCGATGGCATAGACCACGAGAGACATGACGCTGCCCGACCAACCGGTGACGGTTACCGGACTCCTGTCGCGCGCCGTGACGTTGTCCGGCGATGCGCCCGCCATTCACTACGGCCACCAGACCATCACCTTGTTCTTTGAGGTCTATCTTGAGCCGCTCGGCAGGGAAGGTGGTCGGCAGCAGATCTCGACCAGTGGCGGGACTGCACCGGTGTGGTCACTGCAAGGCGGCGAGCTCTTCTACCGCGATTCCTCCGGGGCGATGATGGCCGTTCCGATTGAAACGACGCCTGCGCTCGCACTTGGCATCCCGACGTTGTTGTTCGAAGGGCAGTACTTCTTGGAGACTGGACGAGTCTACGCGGAGCGACATTACGACGTGGATCCGAGCGGCGACCGATTCCTCATGGTCACCTCCGCCGCCGATCAACGTCGTGCTCAACTGGGTGGATGAACTTGAAGAACGGGTCCCGGCCAACTAACCCAAGTGAGCTCTGGGGTTAGTCGGTAGCGAGGCAGGTCCCGCCGTCGAGTGGCTCCCAGCGAGGCGGGAACGCGAGGTCCGCGGCGCGTAGCCGTCCGCCACGCGCGCTGAGCCACCTGACGGCAGCATCCCGGACCAGGGGCGCCGACTCCAGCGCCGTCTTCGGCTGCGTCGCCGGAGAGCCGAACCTCACCCGCGAGCCAAAAAAGTCCGTCGTTGCCACGGTGAGCATTTCGGTCGGGCCGATCGGCGCTCCCGACGGCCTCACGATCTCGACCTGCGGCCGATCGCCCTTGCAGGTCACGCGAACGTGGACGCCCGACACGCTCGGGAACCGGCGACGTCCGCGGGCGATGTCGGCGGCCAGGGCCTGCCGCAACTGCGCCCCGGTCAACGCCAGTGTCGCCACGCGGTTGTCGAACGGGAACACGTCGTAGAGCGGCCCCCGCGTGAGGGCGCCCGCCGGCAAATCGGCACGCAGCCCCCCGCGTCGCGCGCCCATGCCGATGGCGACGTCCGCACCCGGCACGGCGGCCCGAATCGCATCCGCGAAGAGGTTGCCGAGCGGCGACTCGAGGCCGTCACGGTTCCGTGGCACCGGCGTCTCGAGAGTAATGCCGAGCGGAACATTCCGCCACCGATGCACGCGCTCGAGCGCCGGCTGCATCGCCGCCACCACCGAGGCGTCGGGCTCGACCGCCGCCGCTTCGTAGCTCGCGGGTGCGGCACCACCGGCCGCGCACGACCCGTCCGGCCCGACGGCGGCACACAGCCGCTGTGGTGCGAAGACCCGCGTCGACACGACGCCGACGCCGCGCGCGACGGTCAGATCCACGCGCGCAAACGCTCTTCCCACCGAGTACGCCTGCACGATGGGAATGCCTGCCACCTCGTGCGCCACCGCCGCGTGGCTGTGTCCCGCCACGATCGCATCCACGAGACCAGCCGGGAGCTGCCGGGCTAGCCGGAAGATCTCCGCATCGTCGTCGCACGACGACAGGTCGGCAGGGTGGTCGAACCGTGCGCACGCCCCGCCGGCGTGCGCCAGGATCACCACCACATCGACGCCGCGCTGGCGCAGTAGTTTCGCCTCGGCCTCGACGGCGGGCGCGAGCGCGGTCGTGCCGAGCCCCTGCACGTTGGCGAAAAGCGTTTTGGTGAGCCCATCCCAGGTCATCACGCCCACGATGCCCACCCGGAGGCCCGCGGTCTCGACGATCGTGGACGGCCGGACATTCGGCCACGCTACCGGCCGTCCGGTGGCCTCGTCGATCACGTTCGCGGCGAGAAAAGGAAACCGCGCGCGTGCGGCCGCCGCCTTGAGCGCGCCACGCATGTCGGACGGCTCGGTGTCCCCTGACGCGGTGTCGAGCGCCCCGTACTCGAAGTCATGGTTGCCGATGGCCAGCGCGTCGTAGCCGAGCGCGTTGTAGGCGTCGACGACAAGCGCGCCCTCCGACAGATTGGATTCGATCCCGCCCTGAAAGGTGTCACCCGCGTCCAGAAGCAGCACCCCACCCCCGTCGGCCGCCCGCGCCGCGCGCAGGTTGCGCAGATACCCGCCAAGCAGGGCCAGGCCTCCTCGCCCCTCGCGGGGGAACACGCGACCGTGCAGATCGGTGGTGCCGACGATGGAGAGCCTCACCCGGCTGGGTGTCGCGGCCACATCGGGCCCGGGGAGCTGCGTGGCCCAGACGGCGCCTCCAACCAGAACGGGAGCGGCGGCGAGCGCTGCCCAGCGAACCAACGACGGGCGACCTGTGGACATGGGGACGACATGAGCATACCGCTCATTTGAGGCGCAGCCCTGCGTATACTCTCGGGAAGATCGCGACGGGAGCCGGCACCAGGCCCAGGTTGCTGCGGCGCGTCTGCGAGAGGGGAGCTCACCATGAGTCGGACGGCGGTGGCGCTTGTCATTGTCAGCGGAGTGTTGTCTCTTACGGTGTCGGTCAGTGTCGGAGCGCAGGATGTCCACCGGTCGCTGGACCACGACTACCGTGTCGTCACCGTGGCAGAGGGGCTGGAGGTGCCGTGGTCCATGGCGTGGCTACCGGGTGGGGACATGCTGGTCACCGAGCGGCCGGGACGACTGCGCATCATCCGGAACGGCATGCTCCTCCCCGGCGCCGTCCCCGGCGTGCCCGCGGTCTTCGCGGAAGGGCAAGGCGGGCTGTTCGACGTGCGGCCCCACCCCGACTTCGCCACAAACCGCCTGCTCTACCTGAGCTTCGCGAAGCCGAGCGCCGAAGGCTCCACCACCGCCGTTGTGCGAGGTCGGTTCGAGAACGATCGCTTCACCGACGTGGAGGAGGTGTTCGAGGCGGTCGCCCAGGGGCGCGGGCACTACGGCGGCAGGATGGCGTTCGATCGGGATAGCTATTTGTACGTCACGGCGGGGGATCGCATGGTGCCATCGACCGGCGATCTCGATGCGCACCCGGCGCAGGACACGTCCAACCATCATGGCGTCACGGTCAGACTCCGGGACGACGGTCGTGTGCCCGACGACAACCCGTTCGTAGGCGACGCGTCGGCCCGGCCGGAGATTTGGAGTTACGGGCATCGCAATCCGCAGGGGCTCGCCGTGCACCCCGAGACCGGCGATATCTGGGTCAACGAGCACGGGCCACAGGGCGGCGACGAGCTCAATCGCCTCGTCCGTGGTGCGAACTTCGGGTGGCCGGTGGTCGGCTACGGCGTGAACTACCAGACCGGTCTGGCCATTCACGAGGGGACGATACGTGACGACGTCGAGTCGCCGGCACATTTTTGGGTGCCGTCGATTGCGACGTCGGGTCTGCTGATTTACAGCGGAGACCGCTTTCCGGCGTGGCGCGGCGACCTCTTCGTGGGCGGTCTCCGAGGACAGCAGTTGGCCCGTCTCAGCATGAACGACGACTCGAAGCAGATCGAGCGAGAAGAGACGTTGGCCTGGGGCATGGGCCGCATCCGAGACGTGCGTGAAGGACCTGACGGCCTGATCTACCTGGCGATCGAAGACCGGCGCGGACCGACACCGATCGTTCGGCTCGAGCCCGCCGGAAACTAAGCGCGTCCGTGGCGGCGCCCGCCGGCGAGTCGCACGGCGTCGTAGCCGAAGCGCTCGCGAATCGCGTCCACAGCCGTGTCCCGCCGTCGATCGCCGGCGAACAGCGCGAGCTGACGCTCGAAGAGACCGAGATTGGAGAGGCCGACGCCGAGGAGACGCACTCGACGTCGCCCATCTCGCGCGCCGAGGTAGAGGTCCTTGACCACCGGATAGACCTCCGCGTCTGACGACGTCGGCGAGATGGTGCGCGACCGCGTGAGGGTCTGGAAGTTCGAGTAGCGCAGTTTCAGGGTCACGGTGCGCGCCTTCACACCGCGCCGCCGTGCTCGCCAGCAGACCCGTTCGCACAGCGAGCACAACTGCGACTCGATGGTCGCGGTGTCTCTGACGTCCGCACGAAACGTCCGCTCGTTGGACATGCTGCCGACCGAATCCCCCTCGACGTCGTGCTCGCGAAAGGCCGGGCGGTCGCGACTCAGATCTGCGGAGCCGACCCCCCGAGCGCCGTTCTTGACGTGCTCCGCCCAGGCACCGAAGATCCGTCGCAGCTCCGCCAACGGCATCACGGCCACCTGGCCCAACGTCGCGAGCCCGGCGCGCTGGAGCTTCCCCTCCGCTACCGGTCCGATCCCCGGCAACGTGCGCACCGGCAGCGGGGCCAGAAGGGCGGCCTCGCTCCCGGCCGGCACCAGGAGCACGCCGGCCGGTTTGGCGAGGCCGCTCCCAATCTTCGCCATCGAACGGCTGGTGCCGATCCCCGCGCTGGCAGGCAGCCCGAGCTCGTCGTGAATCACAGCGGTCATCTCGCGCACGGTACGCTCGATGGTTGCGTCGTCGGAAATGTCTCCAGGCCTCCGATAGAGACGTTCGCAGCCGGCGAAGTCCATGTACAATTCATCGATACTGGCGACCTGGACCACCGGCGAGTAGCGACCGGCGATCTCGCGCACCTTCTCCGCGTACTCGCCGTAGACGCCGCCCCGCACCGCGAGGTAGACGGCGTCGGGTGCCCGGCGCCCGGCTTCAGTGAGGGACATTCCCGATCGCACGCCCGCCTCGCGCACCTCGTAGCTGCAGGCGGTGACCACGCCACGCGTCCCCGGACGCCCACCCACGACAACCTGCTTGCCCTCGAGAGACGGGTCGAGAATCCTCTCGACCGAGACAAAGAAGGTGTCCAGATCGAGACAGCAGATACGAGGAGCCGATATCGTGCCCGCGTTCATTAGACTTGCAGCGCGCTTGGCTCGCCTGTGCTTAGGGAGAAGAAAAGACGAATATACTCGGTGGTCGCCTGTAGCGGAACCCTACTGGCAACAGCAATGTGCGTCCAAAGATCCGCTAAGACGACGATCCGATGGCGTATCGTTGGCAGCAATAACAGGAGGTAGAGATGAGCAGGAATACGCGTGACTCCTGCGCCCCAGGGTTTCCTTGGACACTTGATTGCGAGAGAGTACTCGCAGGAGGAGTGTCGAAATGGGGAAGCCAGATCAAGGTGCGGCGGCGGCGGAGGGAGCCCGGAGGGCGACCGGAGATGCTGCCGGGAACGGCCGTGGGGGACGGTTTTCGGCCCGGCGCAAGCGCGAGACGGTGCTGCGTCTGCTGCGCGGCGAGGATCTTGAGTCCGTGTCGCGGGAGCTGGGGATCACGGCGGCGCGGGCCTCGCAGTGGCGGGATCAGTTTCTGGCCGCAGGCCAGGCCAGCCTGAAGAGCCGGGCGCCGGACGCCCGGGACGAGGCCAATCGTCGGCTGCAAGCCAAGATCGGTGAGTTACTGATGGAGAACGAACTGCTCTACGCGAAGGTGGACCAGTTGGAGGCGGGCGGCCCTTTGGCCCGGCGGAGGTCGAGGCGATGAAGGGCGCCCACTCGATCTCCACGCGTCGGGCGTACGGCGTGCAGCGGGTCTGCCGCGTGTGGCACCGCGCCCGCTCCAGCGTGTATGCGCGGCGGCAGGCGACGACGTCCCCTTGCCGGCGCGGGCCGGTCGGCGCCGCCCCGGACGACGTCCTGGTCGGCCATATTGGCCGCATGCTCGAGGCGTCGCCGTTTCATGGCGAAGGGTACCGGAAAGCCTGGGCGAAGCTTCGGGTCGAGGGAATCCGCACGTCCCAGGAGCGGGTGCGCCGGTTGATGCGGGAGCACGACCTCCAGGCCCCGCACCGCGTGGGCCACGCGCACGGCCCGAAGGCGCACGACGGGACCATCACCACCGAGGCCCCCGATGTGATGTGGGGCACGGACATGACGACCACGGTGACCGTGAGTGAGGGCGCGGCCTTCGTCTTCGTGGCCGTCGATCACTGCACAACCGAGTGCATCGGCCTGCATGCGGCCAAGCGCGGGACCCGATTTGAGGCCCTGGAGCCGATCCGCCAGGGCGTCCGCGAACGCTTCGGTGAGATCGGCGACGGCGTGGCCCGCGGGCTCCGGCTCCGGCACGACCACGGGTCGAACTATCTGGCCGACGACTTTCAACAGGAGGTCGCGTTCTTCGGCATCGAGAGCTCGCCGAGTTTCGTGCGGGAACCCGAAGGCAACGGCGTCGCGGAACGCTTCATCCGCACGCTGAAGGAGAATCTGTTGTGGGTGCGGAGCTTCGACACCATCGAGGAGCTCCGCCTGGCCCTGCTTGCGTTCAAGCGAACGTACAACGAGCAGTGGATGCTGGAGAAATACGGCTATATCCGAATTTCCCAACTAACGAAATGCGCTGATGATGCTGGTGCATAGGCATTCTGACGTCGCTCACAGGGTACGCAAGTGGCTGGGAATGTGCGCAGGAATATCGAGGTCACCGACGGTCAGGTAGATCATGTCGGCGAAGTCGTCCAGGTGGCGATAACCGGACGCCCGGTTCTTGACGATCTTGATAATGCGATTCAAGCCCTCGCCGACGGCATTCGTCAGCGGCCTGTCGATGAAGGCCATGATGTGCGTGAGGTGCGTCCGCAGTGTCCCGACAAACGTGCGCAACGTCGGGATGCGGCTGCGCAACGCGGCGGTCATCCAGCGTCTGAGGAACTTCGTCGCCGAGGCCCGATAGCGGTAGTTCCAGAAGTGCTCAAACTCGTCCTTGAGCACCCAGGCGCGATGAATGCGCCGATTGGAGTTCCGCAAGCGATTGAGGAACCGGGTATGGCCCTTGGTCCGGTGTCTGGAGTGCCTGCTGAGCAGCCACCGCAGCCCCTTGATCGCCTTGCGCCCCGGCGTGTCGAGAGCCCGCCACTGTTCCTTGCGGACTTCGTCCACGGCCTGGTTTAGCGCTTTGACGAGATGGAAGCGGTCGAGGACGAGCGTGACCTCGGGACAGTGATCGGTGATCGCCCCGATATAGGCGGGGCTCATGTCGCAACTGGCCCAGGCGACCCGCGTTTTCTGCCCCGGGCTCAGCCAGTCGTTGAAGAAGCGATCGATGGTGTCGCGGCCCTTGCCCGGGCCGACCCACAGGACGCGCGCGCGGTCCAGGTCGTAGACGAGGGTGGCGAACTTGCGGCCCTTGCAGTAGGAGATCTCGTCGACGCCGAGCGTGGTCAGGCCTCGGATTTTGTGCCCGTGGCGCACCCGCGTGATGACTCGGTGCAGCAGGTTGGACAGGGTCGAGGTCGGGAGCCGCAGGATCTCGGCCGCCGCCTGCTGCGTCATGATCTGGCACAGGGCGCAGAGGCGCCACTCCAGGCGGTAGGTGACGCGGGCATAGGCCGGCGCCCAGGGGATCTCCTCCTGCACGCGCCCATGGGTGGGGCACTGGATCTCTTTCGGGGCATACCAGAGCACGATGCGCAGGCCCATGACCGCCACATCCTCCCACCGCCGTCGCTCGCTTGTCTGGTGCACGATTCGGCCGCGCCGCCCACACGCCGGGCAGCGGCAGCCGTTCTTGTACGGCTTGACCGCCAGATGGAGCTCCGTGTCGCGATGCATGAACCGAACATGCGTGACCTTCAGACTCTTGAGACGTAGGATCGTGCGCAGCAACTTCAGGTTGCTCACGGGCTTCTCCTCCTTCCTGTCGACGGCAATCAACAGAGGGAATGAAGCCCGTGTTTACATGCAGCAATCAAGTCATTGCATCAGCTAAACGTCTTTGGCAAACCCGGATAGACCCCTTTTTTGCACTGTCCCCTTTACACGTCCGAGAGTCTGCCCGTGCTATCACCGATACTCTCCGCCTTGACATTCATCTTGTCGAGGATGGACACCAGCAGATTCGCCATCGGCGTATGGTCCGGATACACGAGGTGCCGGCCGCCTTTGAGCCGACCGGCTGCGCCACCGACGAGCAGCTCCGGCATGTTGACGTGACTGTGTACGTTGGAATTGCTCATGCCCCCGCCATACAGAATCATCGAATGATCTAGCAGGGTGCCGTCGCCATCCGCCGTCGACCGCAGCTTGTCGAGGAAATACGCGAACAGGCTCATGTGATACGTGTTGATCTTTGCGAGTTTCTCTAACTTATCTGGGTCGTTCCCGTGATGCGAGGTGGAGTGGTGCGGATCCGGGACGCCAATCTGGTTGTATGTCCGATAGGACGTTTCGCGTGCCAGCATGAAGGTGCCCACGCGTGTCACGTCAGCCTGGAACGCCAGCGCCTGAAGGTCGAACAACAGCTTGACATGATCCTCATACAGATCGGGAATTCCGGCCGGCAGCTCCGGCAAGAGCAGATGGTCTGCCTCCTGTTTCTCCATCCTCTGAACCCGGCGCTCCACCTCGCGGACGCTGTCGAGATACTCCGTCACGCGCGTCCGGTCGGCCGCACCGAGTTGCCCGTGCAGGCGGGCCATCTGGCGGACGATCGCGTCGAGAATGCTCCCGTCTTCTTCGGCCTGGCGGCGGCGCGCCTCGACGCTGCCGCCGTCACCGAACAGTCGTTCGAAGACGCGGCGAGGATTGGTCTGCATCGGCAGCGGCGTGGTAGGCGTGCGCCACGACAACGTGCTGGTGTAGGCGCAGGCATAGCCGATCTCGCACGAGCCCACCGTGGCGAAATTCTCCGCGGCCAGCTCGAGCGAGCGCAACGGCGTATCTCGCCCAATCTCATCGGCCGCGATCTGATCGATCGTCTTACCGCCTCGCACATCGGCGCCTTCCGTCCGGTTCGGATGAACGCCGCTCAGCCACACCGCGCTCGAGCGCGCATGGTCACCCGATCCCTCCCCCTCCTCGGCGTCCGCATTTCGTGCGGCCAGGTTCGACAACACGACGAGACGATCCCGGAAGGGCGCCAACGGCGTCAGCGTCGGGGAAAGTTCGAAGGTCGTCCCTGCCCCCACCGGGGTCCATTTGTCCAGGACCGCACCGTTTGGGATGTACACGAACCCCAGTCGACGCACCCCATTGGCGGCCGTCTTCGACATGGCTGAGAGCGCCGGCACCATCGCATCCAACAGTGGCAGCGCCACAGTTGCCCCCACTCCACGGAGGAACGTCCGGCGGTGGATGGCCTTCTTGGTGATGATCATGGCTCGACTCCTTTCCCTCATCTGACGGTCGTCGTCACCTCTGTAGCAGACGATGTTCGCATCCGAAACGCCTCGCTGTTGACGATGCCTCGAATGATCGACGAGAAGCGATACTGCTGGTCGGCGGCCTTTCTCACGATCGCGCGCACACCCGGCGCATCATGATACGTGAGTCCCCGCCCCAAGGCGTAGGTGAGCATCTTGTTCGTGAAGGTCGTCACGAACGCTTCCGGCCGCGACAGCAGCGCCTCGCGGAGTCCGACCGGTCCATCAAACTGGGTTCCATCGGCCAGGCGTCCCGAGGTGTCGATGACGTTCCCGTCCTCAGCGATGGTTCGCCAACGGCCAACCGCATCGAAGTTCGAAAGCCCGAATCCAATCGGGTCCATCTTCGCGTGACACGCCGCGCAGGCCGAATTCGCCCGATGCTGAGCCAAGCGCTCACGCATGGATAGGACTTTCTCGTCACTGCTGTCTTCGAGCTCGGGCACGTCCGGCGGGGGCGGGGGTGGCGGCGCGCCGAGGAGGTTCTCGAGGACCCACTTACCGCGCAACACCGGAGTGGTGCGCGTCGCATACGAGGTGACCGTCAAAATGCTGCCCTGACCGAGCAGCCCGCGCCGGTGGTCATCGGTGATCCCGACACGCCTGAAGCGATCGCCATACACGCCCGGAATGCCGTAATGCCGCGCGAGCCGCGCGTTCACGAAGGTGTAGTCCGCCGTGAGCAGGTCCAGGATGCTGCGGTCCTCGCGCATGACGCTTTCGAAGAACAACTCCGTTTCCCGTTGAAACCCCCGACGCAGGTTCTCGTCGAAGTCGGGAAATTCGTTGGGGTCCGGGCTTGTGCTGGGCAAATTGCGCAAATGCAGCCACTGCCCCGCGAAATTGCTCACCAGCGCCTCGGACCGGGGGTCCGCGAGCATCCGCTGCACCTGGCGCTCGAACACGATCGGGTCGCTCAGGCGGCCGCGCTCGGCCACGGCCAGCAATTCGTCATCAGGCAGGCTGCTCCAGAGAAAAAAGGACAGCCGCGAGGCCAGCTCCACGTCAGTGACGCGATAGACGGTATCCGGAGGCAGCTGCTCCGGATCGCTTTCGAAACGGAAGACGAACTGCGGGCTCGCCAGGAGGAACCGCAGAGCCAGCTCGATCCCGGCTTCGAAGCCGCCTTGACCCCGCCCGGCCCGGTAGAACCCGAGCAGCTCTTCGATGTCGGTCGCAGTCAGCGGCCGTCGATACGCCTGACGCGCCAACCTCGACAGAATGGTGTGGGCACAGCGCTCGTCATCTGGGGACCCCGACACCCCGCGTGCCTCGCTCCGCTCGCTGGGGTCGGTGGGCTGACACACGAAGATGCGCTGCCGGCTCGGCGTGTTCGTCGCGCCCACTGGCGCTCCGGTCGCCCCGTACGGACCCGTGATGACCATCCGATCGAGGTAAGGCAACCCGACACGATCCCCAACGTTCACGCTGACGAGGGATTTCTTCTGCTCGAGGTAGGCGGACGGCTTCCCCACGAACGTCGCCACGACTGCGTGATCGCCGGCCGGGACGGGGACGCGGACCCACATGTGGTCATCCACCTGTGCCGGGCGGCCCCGAGGTCCGGAGACGTCCGGGCCGCCGAACGCGAAGAGCCCCAGCCGCGCGCCGTCGAGCGTGAGCTCGACGTGGTGTTCCTCATCGATGCCCCGGACGCTGGCGACGGCGCTCCGTCTGAGCCGTAGTCGAAACTCATACTCTGCGTCGACCGGGAAGTACTCGCGAACCAGCAATCCGCCGCGACTTCCCAAGGGCAGACCGTCCAGATGGTAGTTTTGCGTAAGATCTTCGCGTACCTTGTGCGTGATGCGAATTGGCGGAATCAGAGGATTGCCGAGAGCGAGCCGGCTGACCTTCCGCGCCGCCGTCACATAACTCTCCAGCAGCAGCGGCGAGACCCCGAGGGCATCCGCGATGTTGTCGAACCCATACGTCGCATTGTCGGTCGGAAGCAGCTCGCTCACATCGACGTCGAGGGCGAGCAGGTCGCGGATGGCGTTGCGATACTCGGCCCGATTCAGCCGATGCAGCGACACACGACCGGGACGCGGATGCGCCGCGGCGAGGTCGTCCAGCGACGTCTCGAGCCAGGAGGCAAGGGCATCGTACGTGCCGTCGTCGGGCCGGGGCCTGCCGGGAGGCGGCATCGACCGGCTCCGAAGCTTGTGAACGACCTTCTCCCATGCGTCGGGCGCGCCGCTCACCTGGGCGACATCCAGGCTGTCCAGGACGAGTCCTGCCGTCCGCAATCGCTCGTTGTGGCAGGGCACGCAGTACTGGTTCAGCACGGCGCGAGCGTCGGGGCCGGCGGGCACACCGGCTGGCGACGGCTGCTGCGCTGCGCTCGCAGCGCCCGCCGCACCCTGCGCCACCCAGAACAGCCCAGCGACTCCGATCACCCCGACACACCGTCCTACAGCCATCGCGCGCTCCTTTCGACCGTGGCGAGAGAGAACAGGGGGAGGTCCACGCGCGACCGAGGGCGCCTGCTCATCCTCATCGTGAGCCACCGGAGGCATCCGGGGCACACACCATCGCAATCGAGGGGTTCCAGCGGGCTGGGCACTGTCGCGCTTCCGTGGCGAGTGCATTGCCTCCGTTCAGCTTGTGCAGCAGCTCCGCGGCACTGTCACGGTGGATGAGGCTCGCGAGCTGGAGGAATCCGTGTTCCGCGAGCTCCGCGGGCGTGCGGCCCAGCTCGTCCCGCTGGTCCATCCTCGCCCCCGCATCAACCAGCAATTGGATGACGCTGTTGTTCGCGATCCGGTACACCGCTCCATGTAACGCGGTCTGGCCGCGGTCGTTGACCGCATTGATCTCAAGACCGGCATCCAGCGCCAGCGTGACGGCCTCGAGCACATCGCGCTCCGGCTTGAGATGATAAGTTCGTCCTTCCAGGAACCCGACCCCTGCGGCGACCATCAACGGGGTCGTGTTCCCATAGGTAGACAGCTGCGGATCGGCGCCGTGCGCCAGCAAGAGACGCATGGCGTCAACGTCGACGGCCTGGGCCGCCAGCAGAAACGGTGTCGCGCCGCTCACGTTCAAAGTGTTGTCGATCACCGGTCGACCCGCAGCACCCGCCTGGGCATCGGTCCGCCGGGGCGTCTCGACCGTTCGCGCATTCGGATCCGCTCCTCGCGCCAGCAGGACTTCGATGAACTCGAGACCCTCCTCGGCATCCGTGCCTCTCAGAAGGCGCCGCAGGCCTGCGGGATTACGAGCGCGCACCGCGGCGTGCAGCGGGGTTTCCCCCCGGCTGTCGCCTGCGTTCGGGTCGGCGCCCCTGTCCAGCAGCAGTGCGGCAACGGGATAATGCCGGGTGTCGATGGCACTCCTCAACACGCTTGCGCCTCCGACGACGGTCTTGTTCACGTCCGCGCCGGCGTTCACCAGGACCCGCGCCGACTCCAGAGAGCCTTCCCGCGCTGCAAAGAACAGGGCCGTGAACCTATCACGGTCGTCAGCCAGCGACGGATCCCCGCGGCCGCGCGACCGAGGTCGCGTTCCCGTCGCGGTGACGCGCACGTCAGCGCCCCGCTCGATCAGCAGCTGGACAGACGCGGCATGGTTTTCCCCAGCGGCCCACATCAACGCCGTTTGGCCGCGCCAACTGTCCGTCGCGTTGACGTCGGCCCCGTGAGCGAGCAAGGCCGCCACCGCCTTCACCCTGCCCGTGCGCGCACACGTCAGCAGCGCAGGCTCTCCTGAGGGCGCGGCATTCGGATCCGCACCAGCCATGACCAGCCGCTCGACCATCTCGGGGTTGGCGTTGGTGCAGGCGAGCGAGAGCGGTGTGGCGCCGTACCGGTTGGCGACGTTGACGTCGGCCGCCGCGTCGAGCAGCCAATCGGCCATTTCCCGGTCGTCGCGGTAGACCGCCCAGTGAAGTGCCGTGGTGCCGTCCACCGCTGGCGAGTTCACGTCGGCCCCCTGACGCAGCAGGACAGACACGGCGTCCCGATCTCCTGCCTTGGCCGCCTCCGGGAGACGAGCGTCGCTCCCGGCGGCGACAAGCCCAGTCACGGCCAAGAGAAGAGAGTACACCCCTGCACTAATGCGTCGAAGCCGCATCTTTCTCATGCGCATAAAGCTTCCCTACCTCGTGCGCATAAGTTACCCCGCGGTGCAGGAGGACGTCAACCAACGAGTGGTGTGTCCCCGCCCAGCCACCGCTGGCGCATCTTGCTGTTGCGGTAGCACTCTTCATGTGGCTCTCGCAGTCACGGCCATCGAGAGCATGATCTCGCCATCGAAAACATGCTCTCGATCAGGCTCAGAACTCGATCTGCCCACCGATCTGTAATCGCCGGGGGTTCGCGATGAGCAAGGGGTCTTGAAACCGCGACCCGAAGGTGGTGTTGACCCGCCACACCGTCGATATGTTCGGCAGATTGAAGATCTCCACGAACCCCTGCACGCGGGTTTGCCCGATCTGGAACGTGCGCGCGACTCTGAGATCCAGCTGCTTGACATGGTCATAGAACACCGTGTCGGGACTGATGAGGGTGACGCTCCGGTTACCGCCACCCGTCAGTGGGATTCCCGCGATCGCACTGTTGTACCTGTAGGTCGACCCGATGCTGCCGGGGGGCCTGAGCTGGACCGTCCCACTGACGAAAAAGTCGTACGGTAGCGGATAGCCGGCCGACACCTTGAAGAGCGCCCGGAACGGCGGCACCTGGTCGCAGAAGCGGAGCCTATTCGGATCGGAGTTCGACACGTCGCAGCTGTTCGTCGCGGTCCGTTCCGTCGTCACGCTGCCGAAGGCAAAGCCGCCGCCCGGCAGCCGCGCGTTGACGCTCGCCTCGAAGCCGTCGTACACCCTCGTGTTGTCGGGAGAAAAGCTCATCACGCGGTCCACGATGCCCAGCTTATCCGGGTTCAGATTGTACTGCGTGATGACCTCGCCGCCGCCATTCGGCAGCCTCGGATCCAGCGGCGCTGTCATGGTGAACGGCGTCCAGTCACGAACCGAGTCTATCGCCGCATTCTTTGTCAACGGCATGTTGTAAAACTGTCGCCGATAGTACCCCCCGTTGACCGAGACTTGCGGCAGCAGCTCGTGCGTGATTGTTACCGTGCCTTCCCAGTTGCTGCCCCGTGGCGTGTCCGGGTCAAACCTTGTCGAACCCGACGGCAAGCCGAAGTTCACGTTGCGCGCGGGGCCGATCTCGTCGAACTGGACGTTGCCAGACGCATCCGTGGCCGCCCCGTTACCATCGAGGTCCGTCCAACTGCGTGATTCCCTCTGAATGGTCATCGGGTTGACCGCATCGGCGATTCGCGCCGACATCGTCTGCAGGAATTTGCCAACTGAGGCTTTGAGCGCCGTCTTGCCGTTGCCGAACAGGTCGTACGCCACGCCCCCCCGGACCGACCAATCCCGCCAGCACGGCGCGCACGGGATGGTGTCCGTGCTGCGCGCCGGCACAAAGCGACCGGCCGGCGATGTCTGTGGCGGCACCGACACGTCCAGGTAGTCGAACCGGCCCCCCACGTTCAACGTCAAGCGATCAGTGACGGTCCACGCTTCCTGCGCGAACAGCCCCAGATCGGCGTTCACTCTGTTGGTTCTAAACACTGGCGTATTCGCCACGGTGACGGAGTTCGCCACTCCGTTAAAAAGGGTCAGCCGACTCATGTCTGCGTGCGACAAGCTGGTCCATTCGTCAGTGCCTCGCTGAAAGCTCACGCCGCCCTTGAACGTATGGGAGCCGGTCACATAGGACGCGGTCGCGTTCGTGTGATAGATTTTGTCAAGGGCGATCCTGATATTGTACGGGGCTCCCCCATAGGTGAACCCGGTTGTCGCCTCGCGTTTTTGGACATCGAACGGACCGAGCTCGGGCTGCGGCAGGTTAGTCGCCGACGCAACATGGACGGACTGCCCAAACTCGAAGAGTAGCCGGTTTGTCGGCACCGACGACATCCTCGCCGTAACGGAGTAGTTGATCGGCGCCGTCACCCGTGTGGCCGCTTCCGGCGACGTCAGACCCGTGACGCCAAAACGCTGTATCGAAGACGTACCGTGGGTGCCCATGACCCGGAGCTTATTCCTTGGCGTCATCTGGTAGGTCAGCCGGAGCGACGCGTTGGGATTCACGGCTCCTCCGGTGTCGGCCTGCGTGCCGTCAGCTAAGAACGTGTTCGTGATGAGCGTATTAAATTGCGAGAATTTGAGAGTCCCGAAATACCAGAGCTTGTCTTCCACGATCGGACCGCCGACGGCCACGTTACTTTCCCAATTGAAATCTGGCAAGCTCTGTGCCGAAATAAACTCACGCAGTTCCGGTGTGAGGTTCCCGCCCTGCAACGACTGATTCGAGCCGAAGGCGCGATACACGAATGAGAACTCGTTGCCGCCTTCCTTCGGGATCGCGTCCAGGCGCACTCCGGCGTTTGGCGTTTCCGCCGAGTGCGATGAGACGTCGTACACCACTTCTTGCAACGAGAGGTCGTTGGGAGAGTTGGCGGAAGTCAAGTTTCCAGAAAAATACAGCATCTGCGCGACGTTCTGCCCATCGACAGTGCGGCGCTGGTCCTCAGTAGCGATTGAGCCGTGGACGCTCGAGAACTCGAGGTAATGGTCGCTATAGGCCTGCGAGTCAGACCCGCCGGCGCTCCTGTTGTAGGAATTCACGCCGGGGACGACGCTCATCGCTCGATCTATGCTGCGCCCGACCGGTAAGCTTTGGAGTATCTCCTGATTCGCCACGAACTGCACCCGCGTGCCTTGCACGTCCACCGTCGGCGACTCCGCCGTGACCGTCACCGTCTCCTCGACCGTCCCGACCGTCAGCTCGGCATTCACCCGCGCCGCAAACGCACCTTCGAGCACGATGCCCTCGCGCACCACGGTCCTGAAGCCGGGTAGCGAAAACGTCACCTGGTAGGTGCCCGGACGCAAATCGATAATGGCGTACCGACCATTGCCGTCCGTCACGCCACTCCGCACGCGCTCGATCAGCGCCGGGCTCGACCCCTCCACCGTCACGCCAGGCAGCACGAGGCCCGACGCGTCTTGCACCACGCCGACAAGGCTTGCCCGCTCCTGCGCGGTGGCGGTTGCCGGAAACAGCAAGACCCCGAAGAGTCCGATAAGCGAAACGAGAGCGAATGAACGCATTTGCCCCTCCTCAATTCGGGGTTGATGCCGCTCGGCTGTAGTACCGAATTCATCGCACCACCCTATCGTCGACAGCACCATACGCCTCGGCGTGGCGTGAAGGAACTAGGGAGATCCCTAGTGGTTTGTGTCGTAAATAACTGTACAAGACTCAGCGACCAGGCTATGCTGGTGCGCATGTGGACACCAGCCGAAGCATTGGCGCTCAGTGCGGCGCAGCGGACCGATCTGGAGGCCTTGGCGCGGGCCGGCAAGACGCCACAACGGGTGGTGGCCCGCGCGATGATTGTGCTCGCGGCCGCGGACGGGACACCCATCAACGCGATTGCGCGGGAGTTGGGCGTGCATCGGTCCACCGTCTATCTGTGGCGGGACCGGTTCCGGCAGGCTGGCATCGTGGGCTTGCTGAAGGACGCCCCACGCCCCGGCCGGCGGCCCGCTGTGTCGCCCGAGAAGATCCAAGCGGTGGTCGATGCAACCTTGCACACGACGCCGCCGGACGCGACGCACTGGAGCGTGCGGACGATGGCCAAAGCCCAGGACCTCAGTCCGACCATGACCCACCGCATCTGGCAAGCGCACGGGCTCCAGCCGCATCGCGTGGAGACCTTCAAGCTCAGCCGGGATCCCGACTTCGTGAAAAAGCTCCGAGATGTCGTCGGGGTCTATCTGCAGCCGCCGGCGAAAGCCCTGGTCTTCTGTGTCGATGAGAAACCTCAGGTCCAAGCCGTGGACCGGACCGAGCCGGTCCTGCCGCTCCGTCCCGGGATCTCCGCCCGTCAAACCCACGACTACATTCGCCACGGGACCACGAACCTGTTTGCCGCGCTGAATGTCCTGGAGGGGACGGTGCTCGCCCGCTGCGCCCCCCGCAAACGCCACACCGAGTTCCTGGCGTTCCTGGACCAGCTCCGTCGTACCGTGCCGGCGCGCCGTGACGTCCATCTGATTCTCGACAACTACGCGACGCACCGGCATCCGAAGGTCGAGGCGTGGTTCGCGGCCCATCCGCGCTATCACCGCCACTTCGTGCCGACCAGTGCGTCGTGGCTCAACCTCATCGAGCGCTGGTTCGCTGAGATCACTCGCAAACGCATCCGGCGCGGCACCTTTCGAAGCGTGCCGGAGTTGATCCGCGCCATTGACGACTACGTGACCCATCACAACCGGCACGCCGAACCATTCATCTGGACTGCGACGGCGAACACGATTCTGCGGAAAGTGCGTCATTGTAGGGAAGCGTTAGGAACAGCACACTAGCGCGGTCCTCGGTAAGCTACGGGAGGTCCGTGACGCCGTGCGCGACGGCGTACTTCGTCAGCTCCGATGCCGTCCGGAGTCCCAAACGGTCCATGATGCGGGTCTTGTGGAACTCCACGGTCTTGACCGAGATCCCGAGCCTGCCGGCGATGTCCTTTGCCGCGTGACCTTCGGCGACGAGCTGCAGCACCTCCCGCTGACGCGGCGTCAGCTCACCGAGGTGCGGCGGAATCGGGGTCGGCCCGACGGATGGCAACGCGTCGCTCGTGATGAGCGGTGTCAGGTAGATGTCGGCCCGACGGATGGCAACGCGTCGCTCGTGATGAGCGGTGTCAGGTAGATGCGGCCGTCGAGGACGGTGGAGATCGCCAAGGACAACTCGGATGCCGCCGACCGTTTCAGCAAGTAACCTGCGCCGCCGGCCTGAAACGCCTCGTTTGCGTACGTCGGGTCGGCGTGCATGGTGAGGAAGATGATCCGGCTGTCGGGGACGAGCGTGCGCAGGCGGCGGGCCGCTTCGAGCCCGTTGAGGAGCGGCATCGAGATATCGAGCAAGATGACATCGGGGCGGAGACGAGCTGCCGCGTCGAGCAGCGCGCGCCCATCCTCAACGGCGCCAACCAGATCGCACTCGTCCTCCAGGAGCCGCCGGAGCCCTTCCAGCACGAGTGTGTGGTCGTCAGCGAGCAGGACCCGTGGGCGGGGCTGTCCAGGCGGGTTCGAGGGGCCTGGCTTGGTGATCGGGGGCGCCAAAATCGCCTATCGTCTTCCTTTGCCGACAGCACGGGCCAGCCAGAGCGGTGGCAGCAGCGACACGCACAACCTGGAGAGCGCCCGAAACGACGCGACCCAGTCTCACGGAGACTGCAACATCCGCGGCGTACAGCCTGGGTCGGGCGTCCAGCCTGTGTCGAATAGTAGATCTTACGTTAACCACGGGACCCGTCTAATATCGTCTATCGTCGGTGCCACCCCCCTTTCGTATCGTCTCGTGCGCCGGCGATCAGAGCATCGCCCTTGTCGAGCGCGAATAGAAGGATGACGCAACTCGCGGCTGTCGCCCGGTGCGTCTACTCGTAGTGAAACCGGCGACCCGGCCGGGCTGCACGTTGGAACGTCGCATGCGTGACCCGTTCGCGCGCGCACCCCTGGATGGTTGAGGGGGCGCCGCACGCTCACTGGAGGTGTGTCTGGATAGTAAACGGGCTTCTACGAACACCGGGGTCACTTGACAGGCCGCTTCATAGAAGCACCTTGAGCGCCACATCCCGATCGAGCTTGGTGTCGCGGGCACGGTAGACCTCTCCCATCCCGCCTTCGCCGGCCTTGGCGGTGACTGTATACGGCCCGAGTCGATCGCCGACACTCAGAGGCATCTACGTTGCGCTGATCCAACGTGACGCGATGGTGACCCCTGCAGACGGCACACGCATGGCTATGCCCCAGACAACCGCGCGGTGAGCTCGAGGTCCCAGTTCAGTACCAGCTGTAGCGGCACGGACCCGGCCTCATCGGCTCGCTGCACCATGAGGAATCGCTCGCCGTCGGGAGACACGTCGTAGTTCGGGTTGCCCTGCGGCGTTCGAAGCAAGTCGGCGCGACCACGCAGCACCTCGTCCGGTGCGCCGAGCTGGCCCGTCCCACTGTCGAAGGTGGTCGCCAGCAGGTCGTCGCCACTGCGATAGAACAGCGTGCCCCCGTCCCGCGCCCAGACGGGCTCGGTACCTCCGTTGGACGAGACCGTCATCCGCGTGCCCCGTTCCTCCGCTCCCACGACATAGACTTCGTCCTTGCCCGACTCGTCCGAGACATAGGCTAGCCTTTGCCCATCCGGTGAGACCGCCGGCGACCGATCGTCGAAGGGCGTAGCCAAGACCTCGCGCCGGGCCCCGTCCCGCGACACGAACCAGAGGTTGCGCGGGCCGGCCAGCGTGCCGAGGTAGAACGCCAAGGCCCCCCCATCGTGCGACCACGACACCGGGACGGCGTACTCGCCACCCACCTCATGCGGTGACAGAAGCAGGTGCGCCTCCCCACTCCCATCGGCTCGCTTGTCGAACAGGCCCATGGTCTCGTTGCCCCGCGTCGAGCAGAACACCACCTGCTCGCCATCCGGAGCCCACACGGGCCATCGGTTCACGGTGCCCTCGACTGTGACCCGGGTCCGCGCCCCTCGCGTCAGGTCCAGCACCCAGATGTGCTCGACCCCCACCCGATCGGTAATCGAGACCGCCGCCCGCGCCCCGTCAGCCGACAGTCGCGGATGCTGATAGGCCGCCAGCGTAGGGGCGGCCAGCACCGTCGAACCATCCCGACTCACCCACACCAGTCGGCTATCGAGCGCCTGGGCAACAGTAGGCACGAAGGCCAGCGAGCCGTCCTGGGCCAACGCGAACTGCGTCAGCCCCGAGAACAACGAGTGCGCCACGCCCGTCGCGACGCGACGCGGCGCGCCGCTGACCTGGAGCCGATCCGCATTGAAGGCGATCGCCCACAGCTCTCCCCCTCGGGCGAAGACGATATGCCCGGTCGGCGAATAGCGCGGGAAGTTGCCGTCAGCCAGGACCCGGACCGTCCCGGTGTCGAACGAGAACACCGCCACCTTGTTCTCCGAGCTAATCGGCCCACTGGCGCCGCTGAACAGCACGGCGCGGCCGCTCGGCAGCACGTCCGGCCAGTACCACCCAAAGAACTCGGAGGCGGCCTGCGTCGTCACGACTGGCGCTTCGCCACCCGCGCTGCTGACCTGCTGTAGGGGTCCCTGGTATACCCCGAACACGATCGAGTCGTCCTTGGCCCAGCTCATCCCGATCGGCGCCACCCCCTCGGCCACGGTCTCGGGGGTGCCCGCCGCCATACGCACGACCTTGAGATCGCCGGCGCGGTCGACGAACCCGAGCCTAGTGCCGTCTGGGGAGAAACAGGGTGTGCGTCCCCCTTCCGTGCCCGGCACCGGCCGCGCCGCGGCCTGCTCGAACGGACGCACCTGGATGGCGCCGGCGCCGGCGTAGGCCAGCGCCGAGCCGTCGGGGGCGAGGGCCAGGACGATCGCCTCACTGCCGGCTGACGTCGAGGCGCGCTCCGTCGACCGCACCCCGTCCCCTGGAATCGACACGACGAAGCGCTTAACCCGACGGAGCACCGCTCCACGTGTGGATGTCGTCGGCCGCCTCGTCAAATCGCCGTCGCGCACGGCGTTGCTAAAGAGCGGATCGCGGTCGTGGATGAGAAATCGCCTGCTGCGCAGGAACCCGTCGTCGGGATCGGTGACGTTCCGCGCCAGCTGGGTGACCCACGGGCCATCCGGGTGGGCCGTGATGCCCGCGATGTGGACCCGGCGCGTCGCCAGCTCGATCAGCACAAGAACCGTGAACCGGGTCAAACCCCGCGGCATCCACACCTCCACGGTGAAGAAGTCGGCGGCCGCCAGCACGTCCCAGTGGGCGGCGAGAAACTCCCGCCAGGTCGTGCGTCTCGTGCGTTCGGGCGCTGGCTCGAGGCCGTTGTCTTTGAGGACCGTGGCGATGGTGCCGCGGGAGACCTCATGCCCGAGATTGCTCAGCGCGCCGCGGATTCTGGTGTAGCCCCAGTCCCGGTTGTCCGTCGCCATCTGCACCATCAGCTGCCGGATCTCTGCCATGACCCGTGGGCGGCCGGGGCCGCGGCGGTGGCTGCCGTCGTATTTTCGCTTTCCGCGCGATGAGCCGACGATGCCAGGCGAGCAGGGTATCGGGGGCGACCAGCGTCTCAATCTCACCAAGGGCGCGACGACCAAGGGCCCTGGCCTTCGCGGCCAAACGCCGGCGCTGCGCATCCGTGAAGCGAAGCCGACGGGGGGCAAGCTGTTCCCGCAGGACGCGATTCTCTTCCTGGAGATAGTCAATGACGTCACGCTGCTGTTGGTTGATCCAGCCGGCCACGGCGACGACGAGGCACTGCAGCGCCTCGGAAACGGACACATAGCGGCCGAGCGTAGCAGAGCCCGTCTCTTCCCGCTTCATCGAAGCCCGCTCCAGACGGACGGCGCCGTGGAATTGGGCGGTTGGACGGGTCGTTCGGTTTCTGGACAGTACGGCCTACACGTGTAGCGCGTCAGGGGCCGCTCGGCGCCGTTATCTACGGCGCCGAGCGGATCGCCCGTACCCGCGACTCGATCTCGGCCGCTTGTGGCCCGCGATCGGTGACGCGCAGCAATGCCGCGTAGTCGTCGAGCACATCGGCTAGGCGCACGTCGTCCGGCTCGAGCACGGCATCGAAGATGAAGAGCGACCGCTCGAAGAGGGGCTCGGCCTCTGCCAGGAGCCCCTGGTTGTAGTAGACGGAACCGAGGCCTGCCAGCGCCGTCCCGACGTCGGGGTGGTCGCGACCGAGCGTGGCCTCCGCGATCGCCACCGCCCGCTCGTAGAGCGGTTCCGCTTCCGGATACACACCTTGATCGATGTAGAACTCGGCCATGGTGACGAGGTGCGAGGCGAGATCGAGGTGGTCCGGACCGAGGGCCTGCTCTATGATCGCGAGCGCCTGACGGTAGAGCACCTCGGCTTCGCCATGCCTGGCTTGAGCGAGATAGAGCTCGGCCAGGGTCGTGCGCGTGGTTGCGCGCCGCACATCGTCGGGCGCAAGCGGTTCGGTCTGATCCAACGCCGTCAGCAGCAGCTCCTCCGCTTCGGTGAATCGGCCATCCTGAAGCGCGTCGTAGCCCGCGTCCATGTAGTCGTCCCAACCTGGCCCCGCGCAGGCCGAGCACGCCACGGCTAGGACGGCGCCGGCAATCCGGCGTCCCCGCGGGGAAAGCCGCGTGGTGAATCGGGGCACGGTGTGGCGATTATACGAAGCCGGCCGCGTCGGCCTCAGTTCGCCATTCCTTTACGGTGCGCGAACGCCTATACTCAACGGATCAGGGAAAATGGGGTGTAAACCGCCGTTTCTACGGCTTCGGTGGCGGCTCTGCATGGGCGAGCGGCGGGCGTTGGCCGTGGCGATCGCCGCCGGCGTTGTCGCCTGCGTCCTCGCCGCCGGCCCGCCCGCGCAGGCCGCGCCGGCACAGCCCGAGCGCCTCGCGCCGACCGAGACGCGTGAGGTGTTGCAGCGTTACTGCGTCACCTGCCACAACGAGAGACTCCGAACCGCCGATCTGGCCCTCGATACGGTCGACCCGTCGCGCCCCGCCGCCAATCCGGAGGTGTGGGAGCGGGTGATCGCGAAGCTGCGTGCGGGCTCGATGCCCCCACCTGGCAGGCGTCGCCCCGACGCGGCCACATACGACGCGGTCGCCGGCGCGCTGGAGGACGACCTCGACCGCGCCTGGGCGGCCAATCCCAACCCGGGGCGGATCACCGCGGTCCACCGGCTCAACCGGACCGAGTATCGCAACGCAATTCGCGACCTGTTCGCGCTCGACGTCGACGTGACGTCGCTGCTGCCCGGCGATGAGACGGCCGACGGCAGCTTCGACAACTTCGCCGAGGTGTTGACGATCTCCAAGGCCCACCTGGAGCGGTATCTCTCGGTGGCGCGCCACGTGACGCGTCTCGCGGTCGGGTTGCCACCGACGACTCCGGGAATGGACACATTCGAGATCCCGCTACATGTCGTGCAGGACGACCGAGAAAGCGAAGCGCTGCCGCTCGGCTCCCGCGGCGGGATCGCGATCCCGTACAACTTCCCGGTCGACGGCGAGTACACCATCAGGGTACGCCTGCGGCGCCAATACCAGGACTACATTATGGGGATGGGCTGGCCGCAGCAGCTCGACCTTCGCCTCGATGGCCGGCTGCTGAAACGGTTCACCGTCGGGGGCGACGCACCGGGCCGACCGGCGCCGGCGAGCTACGCCGGCGACGGCGAGCCGGGATTCGCAGGCGCCGTCGAGTGGGAAGCCTTCATGCAGCTGACCGGCGATGATGGCCTGGAAGTGCGCGCGCGGGTTGACGCGGGACCGCAGGTGGTCGGCGTGTCGTTCGTCAGGGAGCTCTGGGAACCCGAAGGGCTTCCACAGCCGCTCCAGCGGGGGCGTGTCCTCACGAACGATCAGATCTACATGGGGTATGCGGCAGTCGGCGCCGTCCAGATCGGGGGACCTGAGCTGATCGGTGAACCGGCCGTGACCAGCACGCCGAGCCGCCGAGCCGTCTTCACGTGTGCGCCGACCGACGGGCCGGATGAGCGCCGATGTGCGACCGAGATTCTCTCGACCGTGGCCCGGCGGGCGTATCGGCGTCCCGTGACCGCCGGCGACCTCGACACGCTCCTTCCGTTCTTCGAGGCGGGCCGGGCGGAGGGCGGGAGCTTCGACGCGGGCGTTCAGTTCGCGCTCGAACGCATCCTCGTCGACCCGGACTTCCTGCTGCGGGTATATCGCGATCCGGCCCCCACGACGCCGCCGGCGGCGGCGGCGTACCGTCTCACCGACCTGGAGCTGGCGTCGCGCCTCTCGTTCTTCCTCTGGAGCAGCATTCCCGACGAGGAGCTGCTCGCGCTGGCGGAGCAGGGACGGCTCGCTGACGCCGTCACCCTCGAGCAACAGGTGCGGCGCCTGCTGGCCGATCCGCGCGCGACCGACGCGCTGGTGAACGACTTCGCGGCGCAGTGGTTGAACCTGCGGCGGGTCGACGAGGTGGTCGTCGACCCCAACCAGTATCCACAGTACGACGCGACGCTGCTCGACGCGTTCAAGCGCGAAGCGGAGCTGTTCATCGCCAGCACCGTGCGCGACGACCGCAGCGTCGTCGAGCTGCTCGACGCCGACTACACGTTCGTCAACGAGCGGCTCGCGCGGCACTACGAGATCCCGGGCATCTACGGTAGCCGCTTCCGGCGCGTCGCGCTCCCGGACGCGAACCAGCGCGGCGGGCTGCTCGCGGCAGGTGCGCTGCTCGCCACGACGTCGTATCCCGACCGTACGTCGCCGGTCCTCCGTGGCAAGTGGCTACTCGACAACATCTTCGGCACGCCGGCCCCGCCGCCGCCTCCAGACGTGGACACGAACCTGGAATCGACGCCCGCCACGGTGCACCTGCCCATCCGCGAGCGACTGGCCCGGCACCGGGAGAACCCGTCGTGTGCCAGTTGCCACGCCGTGATGGATCCGCTCGGGTTCGCGCTCGAGCACTTCGACGTCATCGGTGGGTGGAGAACCATCGATGAATCGGGTCAGCCGGTCGACGCGAGCGGAACGACCGCGAGCGGAGTGGCGGTCGAAGGGCTGTCGGGGCTGCGGGCGCTGCTGCTCGAGCGCCCCGACCAGTTTCCACGCACGGTTACGGAGAAGCTGCTGGCGTACGCGCTCGGCCGCCGGCTCGAATACTACGATCGACCGACCGTGCGCCAGATCGTCCGCGACGCGGCGGACCAGGACTACCGCTGGTCGGCCTTGATTACGGGTATCGTGACCAGCCCGACATTTCTGATGCGGGCCTCGGACGCCCTGGCGAACTGACGAGGGAGACACATGACCTTCCTGACCACGAAATCGCTGCCGCGCCGCACGGTGCTGCGTGGCCTCGGCGCAAGCCTGGCGCTGCCGTTCCTCGACGCCATGCTGCCCGCCTCCTCGCGCGGTCTGCTGGCCGCCGCCAAGCCGGTGCATCGGTTCCAGGCGTTCTACGTGCCGAACGGCATGGCCATGGAGCACTGGACGCCGGCCGGTGCGGGAGGACGCGACTTCGCCCTGTCGCCGATTCTGGAGCCGCTGGCTCCGTATCGTGATCAGCTGCTCGTGCTGTCGGGCCTCAAGTCCAACTGGAACTACATCCATGCCGGCGCCTCCGGATCGTTCCTGACCGGCACGACGCGCGGCGGACGCAACGAAGTCGAGATCATCGCCGACGTCTCGATGGACCAGCTCCTGGCCCGGCACTTCGCAAACGAGACGCAGCTGGCGTCGCTCGAAGTCGCCATGGACCGACCGAACAACGCCGGCGCGTGCTCCGGCAACCTGAGCTGCGTCTACACGCACACCATCTCGTGGCGCAGCCCCACTCAGCCGTTGCCGATGGAGTGGAATCCCCGCGCGGTCTTTGAGTCGCTGTTCGGCGACAGCGGCAGCACCGAACGGTCGGCGCGCGAGGCGAGGCTGCGGCAGCACAAGAGCCTGCTCGATTCGGTGACGGAGAAGCTCGTCGATCTGAAGCACGAGCTCGGCCCGCAGGATCAGATCAAGGTCGACGAGTACGCGGAGTCGATTCGCGACGTCGAGCGGCGGATTTCGAAGGCCGAGGAGCAGCGCGATCTCGAGCTGCCGGCGATCCGGCAGCCGCAGGGCGCGCCGCCGGTCTTCGAGGATCACCTGGACTTGATGCTCGACCTTCAACTGCTCGCGTTTCAGTCCGACCTGACGCGGGTGATCTCGTTCATGATCGGCAAGGAACAGAGCGCCCGGCCGTATCCGCAGGTCGGCGTGCCCGAGGCGCATCACCCGCTGTCACATCACAACGATGTGCCCGAGCTGATCGCGCACATGTCAAAGATCAACCGATATCACACCGAGCTGTTCTCCGGTTATCTCGCCAAGCTGCGTGCGACGCCGGACGGCGATGGCTCGCTGCTGGACCACATGACGATCCTGTACGGGTCGGGCATCTCGAACAGCACGCGGCACGCAGGCAACAACCTGCCCATCATGCTGGCGGGCGGCGGCGCCGGGACGCTGCCGAGCGGTCGGCATCTGCGATACGCGGACGAGCCGTCGCTCGCCAATTTGCTCGTCACGCTCATGGACAAGCTCGACGTGCCGGTGGACCGCCTCGGTGGCAGCACCGGGAGGCTCCCGCTGGAGCCGCTCACCGGGCTCTAGAGGATGCGAGTCGTCCAGGGGTTGTTCGTCGCCGGCCTGATCGTCGCGGTGACGGGTGTCGTGCCAGCCGACGCGCACGCGCAGGGCGCTGCCCCTGTCTCGGCATCCGACGCGCACGCGCTGTCGTTGGAGCGACGCTTGATCGACGCCGTCAAGGGCTCGGACATTGTTGCCGTCGAGTCGCTCCTGGCAGCCGGCGCCAGCGCGGGGGCCTCCGACGGGGACGAGTCGACGGCGCTTCACTGGGCCAGCTATCGCGACGACCTCGACAGCGCCGGCCTGCTGCTGGCGGCGGGTGCCGCGGTCGACGCAGCGAATGACCTGGGCGCTACCCCACTCTGGACGGCCAGCCAGAACGGCAGCGCCGCCATGGTGGGCCGGCTGCTGGCCGCGGGAGCGGACCCCAACGCGCCCCTCCTGGCCGGCGAGACGCCGCTGATGGTCGGCGCGCGGTCCGGCAGTCCCCCGGTCGTCGAGCAATTGCTGGCCGCCGGCGCCGATCCGAACGCGCGCGGCGCGCGCGGGCAGACCGCGCTCATGTGGTCGGTGGCCCAGCACCACGCCGACGTCACCGAGGTCCTGATTGCCGGCGGCGCCGACGTCCACTTGCGCTCGGACGTCTGGACGCAGGTGATGGCCGTGCCGCCGCACGGTCAATTCGGCTACAACCAGGAGATCCCACACGGCGGCAATACCGCGTTGCTGTTCGCCGCGCGCGTCGGCGATCTCGCATCCGCGCGGCTTCTCGTGTCCGGCGGAGCGGATGTCGATGATGTGAACGCGTGGGGGGTCAGCGCGACCGTGCTCGCGGCGCATTCAGGATACGCAGACTTCGTCGACTACCTCCTCGAGCAGGGGGCCGATCCCAACGCTGCGGGCGCCGGGTTTGCGGCGCTGCACGCCGCGGTGATGCGCGGCGACGAACACACGGCGACCGCACTGCTCGTCCATGGCGCTGAGCCCGACCCCCGATTGGAAACGTGGACACCGACGCGACGCGCCTCGAGAGACCACAATTTCGCGCCGGCGCTGGTCGGTGCCACGCCGTTCTGGCTGGCCGCCCGGCTCGGGCGCGTCACGCTGATGCGTCTGCTTGCGGACAATGGCGCCGACCCGCTGTTCGTGCACCACGCTGACTACATCGCCGACGGAAGCTTCGAGCGACGCTTCGAGGCGACCACCGCGTTGATGGCGGCGGTCGGTATGGGCGGGGGCCGGCGAGTGCGATCGTGGGGACCGCTTCCCGACGGCTCGCCCGAGATGCGCGCGCTCGAAGCGGTCACGCTCGCGGTCCAGATGGGGGTGGATGTCAACGCCGCCGACACCGACAGCCGTACTGCCCTCGATGCCGCAGAGGGTCTCCAGTACGAGTCGGTCGTTCGGTTCCTGGTCGCGAACGGCGCCACGCCTGGTCTGTGACAGGGCGCTGGGTGGCGGCTTGCCTGCGGGGCGATTGCCGCGTCGCCGGTGAAACCTTCCGGCCATCAAGTGAGTATCATCCCCTTGCTGTTCCCGGCGTGGCAGTCGATCGCGATGCCCTCACCACCGCAATGAAGCACCTGGTAGCTGGCGCCAAGTATGGTCCCGCGGCACCGGTGCCCATCAGCAGCAAGGACGGCTGGAGGTAGGGGTTCCGGCCACGCGCCGCTGATGCTTGCGCTTCTTCCGCCACGAGGCGGGCCACCTGACCGTCGAACGAGGTCCGGAGACCCTGCGCTCGTGCAAGTGGCGCCACCGACAGGAGCAAGACGGGGGTCGCGACCGTTCGTCGCTGCACGCCGCCCGTCCTATGCCAACGCGGATTCGAACAGGACCAGGAGCCGGCTCCACGCCCGCTCCGCCTGCGCTTCGTTGTAGACCGCAGAGTCCGGTGGGCACCAGCCATGCATGGCTCCCGCATAGACCTCTATCTCGGCGGGGATGCCCGCCGCGTCATACGCTGCCCGCAGCGTGTTCTTCGCGGCGGGGTCGCGTTCGTCATCGTTGGCGGCGACACAATGCAACATGTGCGCGGAGGTCTCCGGAATCAACAGGTGCGGACTATCGTCGGGAGCGGTCGCCAGGCCGCCACCGTGGAACGTGGCGCCCGCGCCCAGTCGGTCGGGCACCGCGGCGACCGTCCGCATGACCATCGGGCCACCCATGCAGTAGCCGGTCGTGCCGATCTTGCGGCCGGTGTCCACGGCGGTCTGGCGATCCAGAAAGCCGACGAACGCCCTGGCATCGGTGAAGTGCGTGTCGGCGTTGAGGTTCTGCGCCATCGGCAGGACGTGGTTCCGCACTTCCTCCTGACCAAAGGTCGCGCCCTCTTCAACAACCGGTGAGCGGGCGTCCCGATAGAACGGATTCACCACCAGCACCGAGTAGCCCGATTGGGCCAGCCGGTTGCCCATGGCCCTAAAGGCCGGCCGCAGACCGAGGATGTCAGGCCAGACGAGGACCGCAGGATGTCGCCCGCTGGACGGGTGCACGAAATAGCAATCGGCCATCCCATCAGGTGTCGCCACCTCGACATCCGTTTCCGTCACCCCCTGGGCGTTGGCGACCGGCCTCCACATCATCGCCACTCCGGCCGCGGCCGAGAGTTTGCCGAACTGCCGCCGGGTCATCCCGGAACGGTCAAGAACGTCGTCGACATCTTTTTGCGTGTGTTCGTCGCACATGGTCTGCTCCTCGGATCGCGGCGTGGTTGCGGCGTCCAGCCTAGAGATGACCATTCTACGCCCGACCCGGGCTCGTCGCCTACGCTAGACTGATCCCCTGACTCCACGTCACCCGGCAGTCTCATGAGCGACACCGCCGTCGACGCTGCGACGACCGCCGAGGTTCTCGCCCCCAAGCGTTCGGGCTCCGCCAGCCAAGAGTTTGGGTCTATCCGGGTTTGCCAAAGACGTTTAGCTGATGCAATGACTTGATTGCTGCATGTAAACACGGGCTTCATTCCCTCTGTTGATTGCCGTCGACAGGAAGGAGGAGAAGCCCGTGAGCAACCTGAAGTTGCTGCGCACGATCCTACGTCTCAAGAGTCTGAAGGTCACGCATGTTCGGTTCATGCATCGCGACACGGAGCTCCATCTGGCGGTCAAGCCGTACAAGAACGGCTGCCGCTGCCCGGCGTGTGGGCGGCGCGGCCGAATCGTGCACCAGACAAGCGAGCGACGGCGGTGGGAGGATGTGGCGGTCATGGGCCTGCGCATCGTGCTCTGGTATGCCCCGAAAGAGATCCAGTGCCCCACCCATGGGCGCGTGCAGGAGGAGATCCCCTGGGCGCCGGCCTATGCCCGCGTCACCTACCGCCTGGAGTGGCGCCTCTGCGCCCTGTGCCAGATCATGACGCAGCAGGCGGCGGCCGAGATCCTGCGGCTCCCGACCTCGACCCTGTCCAACCTGCTGCACCGAGTCATCACGCGGGTGCGCCACGGGCACAAAATCCGAGGCCTGACCACGCTCGGCGTCGACGAGATCTCCTACTGCAAGGGCCGCAAGTT
The DNA here is from genome assembly GCA_965197395.1 of Vicinamibacterales bacterium. Classification (GTDB taxonomy): domain Bacteria; phylum Acidobacteriota; class Vicinamibacteria; order Vicinamibacterales; family UBA8438; genus CAZYFH01. The sequence continues at coordinate 32,052 of CBDANB010000004.1, forward strand.
CGCCACCCTCGTCTACGACCTGGACCGCGCGCGCGTCCTGTGGGTCGGCCCGGGCAAGGGCCGCGACACCATCGATCGCTTCTTCAACGACTGGCTGAGCCCGGGGCAGAAAACGCGGGTCGCCTGGGCCAGTTGCGACATGAGCCCCGCCTATATCGGGGCGATCACCGATCACTGTCCCGAGGTCACGCTCGTCCTCGACCGCTTCCATCTCGTCAAAGCGCTAAACCAGGCCGTGGACGAAGTCCGCAAGGAACAGTGGCGGGCTCTCGACACGCCGGGGCGCAAGGCGATCAAGGGGCTGCGGTGGCTGCTCAGCAGGCACTCCAGACACCGGACCAAGGGCCATACCCGGTTCCTCAATCGCTTGCGGAACTCCAATCGGCGCATTCATCGCGCCTGGGTGCTCAAGGACGAGTTTGAGCACTTCTGGAACTACCGCTATCGGGCCTCGGCGACGAAGTTCCTCAGACGCTGGATGACCGCCGCGTTGCGCAGCCGCATCCCGACGTTGCGCACGTTTGTCGGGACACTGCGGACGCACCTCACGCACATCATGGCCTTCATCGACAGGCCGCTGACGAATGCCGTCGGCGAGGGCTTGAATCGCATTATCAAGATCGTCAAGAACCGGGCGTCCGGTTATCGCCACCTGGACGACTTCGCCGACATGATCTACCTGACCGTCGGTGACCTCGATATTCCTGCGCACATTCCCAGCCACTTGCGTACCCTGTGAGCGACGTCAGAATGCCTATGCACCAGCATCATCAGCGCATTTCGTTAGTTGGGAAATTCGGATATAGCCAAGAGTTTCTCCACCTCTGACCGGAGGATGGATTGCTTCCCGGTCGGGAAGCTCGACGGGACGCCATGGCGAACCTCGGGCAACGTCTGTTGAGCGCCTTCACGGCAACGATGTTCGTCGGGTTCGCCCTCGTCATGCTCCGCGATGCCACCTCGATCGGCACGGCGTGGCTCGCGTGGCGCGGATTGGTCCTCGTGGTCATGGCCGTGGCCACGGCGTTGACCGTGACACGCAAACGCTGGCGCCTCCGGCAACTACGCGTCATCGAAGCGGTGGCCTTCGTGACCGTGACGCTCTACCTAGCTGCGACGACGTACGCGGTCGGTGTCGCCGACCTCGCGACCGGTGCGGCCGCATGGACCGGCACGCTGCTGGGTTTCGGGTTGCTGATGATCGCCTACGGGGTGTTTGTCCTCAACACGCTGGCGCGTGCTGTCGTTGGGGTGGTCGTGATCGGGGCCGCTCCACTGGCGGCGGTGCTTTTCGTGCGCGCGCGTGCGGCCAACGCGGGCGCCGCGTTCGATGCCGTCGCGACTGGTCGCCTGTTCGAGACCGGGCTCGTGTTAGGCGGGAGCGCCGCGGTCGCTGTCTTCTCGGCCTTCGTGACGTATACGCTGTTCACCTATGCGTACGATCAACGCAAGCGTACGTACTACGACCTCGAGGAGCGGATCGGCAGCGGTGGGATGGGCGAGGTGTGGCGAGGGCGCCACCAGACCTTGGCCCGGCCGACGGCTATCAAGCTGATCCGCGAGGATCGGCTCAAGGGCGTCGACGCCGACCAGGCTCGCCGGGTCTTGCTGCGCTTCGAGCGCGAGGCCAAAGCCACTGCAGCGCTGCGTTCCCCCCACACGATCGAGGTCTACGACTTCGGCGTCACCGGCGACGGGCACTTCTTCTACGCCATGGAGTTTCTCGACGGCTTCGATCTACAGTCGCTCGTCGAGCGATTCGGACCCGTCCCAGCAGAGCGGGCGGTCCACGTGCTGGTCCAGGCCTGCGACTCGCTCGCCGATGCCCACGACAGCGGACTGATTCACCGCGACATCAAGCCAGCCAACCTCTTTCTCTGCCGCCTGGGCCCGAGCTGCGATCATGTCAAGCTGCTCGACTTCGGCCTCGTGCAGCACGAACATCCGGTGTCCGAGTCCGCGAAGCTGACACGGGAGGGGACAACGGCGGGCACCCCCGCCTACATGGCTCCAGAGATGGTGGTGGCACGGAACGGCGTCGACCACCGCTCGGACATCTACGCGCTCGGGTGTGTGGCGTACTGGCTGGCGACGGGGACCCTCGTGTTCAGCACCACTGGCGGCGTCGCCCAGATAGTCGAGCACGTGAAGACCGTGCCTACACCGCCATCCAGGCGCTCGGATCGGCCACTGCCGTCCCAACTCGAGGTAATCATCATGAAGTGCCTCGAAAAGGACCCCGCAAACCGCTTCCAGGATGCGAGAGCGATGAGCGCGGCGCTACGCGCGGTGCCTGTGGCCGATCCCTGGGACACAGGTCGGGCCGAGGCGTGGTGGGATCTGCACCTCCGCGACCCGTCGGTCGCCTGAGCGTGGGGTCGTGGTGGTCCGGGCTCTGGTCTCTTGTACCTCGCGCCGTAGCCGTCATCCGTGAAGCCATCGTGACCGCACACCTCATCAGCTCAACAGGGGAGACTTGCACCAATGGCCGTTCTCGTAACCGTCGAATGCAACGTAAAGCCCGAACACGCCGACGACCTAGTGAACTTCCTGAGGAACGAGCTTCATCACACCCGTGGATTCGACGGCTGTCATGGACTCACCATTCACAGGAACCAGGACGCCGCGCACAACATGGTGTTCGTCGAGCACCCCGAGACCACACAGCTGAGAGCTGGCACCGGTCGACTGCGCCGGGGGCTGCTAGCGCTCGAGCTCGTCGACGATCACCTGGATATTGCGTCTGACCCCGGCCGCGTTCGCAGCAGCGTAGCCGACGTATGTCGACGGCGTCGTCCAGCTGGCCGCGATCTGATCGACGGTCTGGCCGGCTGACCGACCTGCACGCACCATCTCCAGGAAGTCGCGATTGAACGCGGCCCATTCGTTCAGATCCGACCATGTCGCCTGCGTGCTGTGACCGGTGATGATGGTGTCGACGTTTCGGATGGTGTCGTGCGCCTTCTGCACGGTGTCGGGGAACGCGACCCCGCTCCCGCCGTTCGCGGCGTCGATGAACGGGACTCGCTTCCCCAGGAAGGCGTCGCCGGCGTGCAGCGTGCGGAGTGCAGGGAAGACCACCCAGGCGTCACCGCCCGTATGGGCACGCCCGAAGTAGTACAGGTCCACCTGGTCGGCGCCGCTCCCGAGCGACATCCGGTCGGTGAACGTCCGCGTCGGCAACCCCCTGCCGTTGGTGTCCTCGAACACGTTCACCGGCGGCTCGGTCCGACCCGTGTATGGCCGCATCACCTCCATATTGGCCTTCGTGGTCTCGTGCGTGACGACATCGACGGTTGCGGGAAACCCGACGTTGCCACTGACGTGGTCGCCGTGGCTGTGCGTGTTGATCAGTGTCGTGACCGGGTTGCTCGTCAGCGCACGAATCTGCTCCAGGATAGGTTGGCCCCAACCCGGGTTCTTCGTGTCGACGACCACGACCCCCTCGGTCGTGACGAACACGGCGGTATTGCCACCGCCCCCTTCTCCCCGCAGCACGAACAAGTTGTCCTCGAGCCGTTCAACCTCGATCACCTTGGCCGCGTCCTGGGCGACCACGGCGGCGAGCGAGAGTGTGCCGACGATGGTGAGTACGATGCCGCGCTTCATGGGGTTCCTCCCGTGGTTGGTGACCGACCGACCGTGGCCCTTGACCGCAGTTGAACCGGGCGTGCCGGAGAGGGTGACGGTGGTGTTGAGGGGCACGGTCATTCAGTGTACTGTGCGCACAGTACCCGTGCGCCGATATCTGCCCGAAGGGCTTTGTGGAGGTATGCGTACCATCCGTCGTCTGCCGGGTGGGGTTGGTCGGGTCGTCTGGCTGGGCGCGGTGGCGGCGGCCGTGGTCTGTTCGACCTGGAGTCTTCGCGCACAGAACCCGGTCCCCGACTCCATTCCGCAAACCGTTCGATTCAATCGCGACATCCGGCCGATCCTGTCGGACAAGTGCTTTCGCTGTCATGGTCCCGACGCGGCCACACGACGAGCGAACTTGCGTCTGGACGACCCCGAAGCGGTGCTGAAGGACGCGACCCCGGACGAGCCCGGCGGACGGCTCGACGCAGGTGATCTCGCCGGGTGACCGGGATCACAGCGCTTTGATGCGTCGCATCACCGCGACCGATCTGTCAACGGAACCTGAGAGCACGTTCGACCTCTATGGGCCCGAGGCGCGGGAGCGAGGCACCTTTGCGGCCAATTGTCTGCTGGCGCGGAGGTTGGCCGAACGGGGCGTCCGATATGTGATGCTGTCGCATACGGGTTGGGACCACCACAGCAACCTGCAGCTCTACCTTCCCCAACAATGCCAACAGGTCGACCAGGGGTCGGCTGCGCTGGTCCAGGATCTGAAGCAGCGCGGCATGCTTGACGAGACGCTCGTGGTCTGGGGCGGCGAGTTCGGGCGCACGGTGTATGGTCAATTCAGCTCCGCCGTCGACACCCAGGCGACTGCCAACAGTTACGGGCGCGACCACAACCCGAAGTGCTACACGGTCTGGATGGCCGGTGGGGGCATCAAGCCCGGCATCACCTACGGCGAAACCGACGACTACAGCGCGAACATTACCCGAGACCCCGTGAGCATTCACGATTTACAAGCCACGATCCTGCATGCCGTGGGGATCGACCACACCCGCCTGACATACAAGTGCCAGGGTCGGGATTTTCGCCTGACCGATGTGTCCGGCAACGTCGTCCACAACGTTCTGGCGTGAATGAGCCGCGGAAGACCGCACCTAACCCAGAGTGGGCTCTGGGGTTACGTGCGGCGATGCCCGCGTGAGTTTCACGTGGCGATGCTCCTGCCGGAGCGTTTCGCGCCAGCGCCCGGTGGACATGTCCGTGCGCCGGTACCCCTCTCCCTTGATGGAGCGTCGAATGCGATGATCACCACACGGTTCACAGAGACCTTCGGCATCGAGCATCCGATCGTGCAGGGCGGCATGCAGAACGTCGGCGTCGCCGAGCTGGTCTCGGCGGTCGCCAATGCCGGGGCGCTCGGCTTCCTGACGGCGCTGACACAGCCGACGCCGGAGGCGTTGACACACGAGATCGCTCGGACCCGTGGGATGACCGACAAGCCGTTCGGCGTCAACCTGACGATCCTGCCGACGCTGAAACCGACGCCCCACGCCGAGTACGCGCAGGCCATCGTCGAGTCGGGCGTGAAGAGTGTCGAGACCGCCGGCCACAACCCCCAACGGTTCATCGCCACCTTCAAAGCCGCCGGGATCAAGATCGTGCACAAGTGCACGTCGGTGCGGCACGCGCTCAAGGCCGAGGCGATCGGGTGCGATGCGATCAGCATCGACGGCTTCGAGTGCGCCGGCCACCCCGGCGAGGACGACATCCCCGGGCTCGTCCTCATCCCCTGCGCTGCCGACAAGGTGGGTCTGCCGGTGATCGCATCGGGCGGGTTCGGCGACGCACGCGGGCTCGTGGCGGCGCTCGCGCTGGGCGCCGACGGTATGAACATGGGGACCCGGTTCATGGCGACGCGCGAGGCGCCCATTCACGACAACATCAAGCGGCAGCTCGTCGAGGCGACCGAGTTGGACACCGCGTTGATCTTCCGGGTCTATCCGGGTTTCCCAACGCTATTTTGGGGCCTTTCGGGGTTTGGTTCCTCACACAAATGTGTGCACGATTCAGCCCCCAGCAGGTCAGCCACGCCGTGGAAAGAGGCTGCGGATGTGTTCGTGCCCGCGAATCAGCGGTGAAGTCGTCTATCGCTCAGTCGACGGCCGCCTGCGCGGGCCCCGCTTTTGGTGGGGGGCCTGCTCGACGGCAGCCGGTCCCACCTCAAGGTGCTGAGGCGCTGGCATTTACAGGGCGACGAACCATGAACACTCGTGGAACGCGGCCTGGACTTTCGCCGACGTTTTACCGCTGGGCCGAACCCTCGCTGACTGTTCAGCCCCTTGGCACTGGCAGGCCCCTCGCGATTTCCGCCGTGTACCGTGGGCCGGACTTTCCGAGAGCCTGCAGTTCCTCTCCAGATACAGACGGTGTTCTCCAGCCACGTAAGTCGATGACAATGCTTGACTTATTAGCCATGGAACCGGCCAAAGCTGCACCGATCCCTGAGAGGAACCCGGGGTTTTTCGTGGATGATTTGATGGGAAAGGCCCTGTGGAAGCTCGTGGAAAACGCGCAGCGTTTTCCGAGGTGCGGTGGGCGCGTTCTGTGCGTCCACGGCGCCGGCAGCTTCCACAGGGCCCATCCGTATGCGACAAGATCGCCGCGTCCTCGGACTGCAGTCGACCCGTGAATGACTATGTTCACATCGAAGCGGCCGACCTGTGCAGGCCGAACGCTCGATTTACCCCGGAAAGACAGGGATATCAGGTACTTACGCCCTTTGGGAAACTCGGATATAGCCGATCTTCCGCACGTTGCGGAACACGGCACGGGTCTTCAAGAACGAGGTCGCGAACGAGGTACGCGAGATCGAAGCGCGGGGCAACGCCACCATCGACGCCGTCAAGCACCTCGTGTCCGGCGAGCGTGGCCGCCGTGCGTTGCTTGATGGCGACGGCAACGCCGGGGTCTGGTCTGCCGGCATGGTGGCCGGGTTAATTCACGATATTCCGACCTGCCAGGAGCTGGTGGACCGCATCATGACCGAGGCGACGGCGATCATCGACCGGCGGCTCGCGGGGATGCGGGCCACGGAGTCTCGCGACACGAGTCAGCTCACGGCGTCGCGGGTCGAGTGATCAGGGCGCGCGGGACCGATCGCGAAAGAAGGACACGATCCGCTCGCTCGTCCCGCGCGGATAGACGTGGGCGCCGGCATGGATCCAGGTCATGACCGGCGCGGGCGTGCCAGCGCCGTGCACCGTACAGCCGGCCCCACAGCGTGTCGTCGCACCCACACCGTTCACCTCGAGGGCGACCTCGATCGCGGCTTCCTGATCCGCAAAGCGCACCACCCGATCGGCCGCGGACCCGAACGCAGACGCCGCGATGACCAGCACCCCTGACGCCACCCCGATCGGTATTGACCTCGACCCGCTCGTTGCGCACGGCTCATCAACGCGGCGCTCGCCCTGAATCGGGAAGAAGGCTGAGACCGGACGACGCGTCCTCGCGTCGTCCGGTGAGCATCCGATGTACATCTGACGACATCCAGCGTCCGATGTGGCCTGGGCGGACGACCTCGCAGTCGCCGTCCCGAACGACCTAACCTCTTTCGCGGCGCGCACTTGTCTGCACGCCCTCCGGTTGGCACCCTCCCTGCTCTTTCGCACAGGGGCGCTCTCTGAGGACGAAGAGCGCTCGTCGTCGAAATGCCTCCGATTCCCGTCCGTGCTCCGCGCGCCGCGTTGGCGCTTGTCGCCATCGTCACCGCGGGTCTGTGTGCGCAGATTCACCGAGTCCGCGTCGACTCGGCCATGGAATCGATCTTCCTGCAGGATGACGAACTAGAGCGCTACCGAGAGTTTCGGGATGAGTTCGGCGACGACGAGATCATCGTCGCCGGAATCCGTGTGCGCGAAGGCGATGTCTTCCATCCGACGATGCTGCACAAGATCGCTCGAATCACCGCCGCGATCGAAGCGCTGCCCGCAGCATACGGCGTTGACAGGGTCGTCTCCCTCACCAACGTTCACGACGTCTCTGGGCGCGGCGACATGATCGCGGCGGGCCTGCTCATCCCGGAGATCCCGGAGCGCGATGCGGACGTGCGGGAGCTTCGCGAAAGGGCCCTCGCGAATCCGCTGTTCGTGCGCAACCTCGTATCCCCAGATGGTCGCTCGGCCGCGATCAACGTACTGATTGCGCACCGGCCCGGCAACCTCACCCTCAAAGAGACGCTCGTGGAGACCGTGCGAAGCATCGGGAAGGGCGAATGCCGCGATGTGGACTGCGTGTTCGCGGGCATCCCTGTGCTCACCCGCTACACAAGCGAGTACATGCGGCGTGACATGTTGCTGTTCGTCCCGGTGACGGTGCTCGTGATCGCGATCATCCTGTGGGTCACGTTTCGCAGCGCGCTTGGCGTGCTGTTGCCGCTCACGACCGTGGGCCTTGCGGTCGTGTGGACGGTGGGGTTTGTGGGGCTCATTGGCCGGTCGATCACGATCGTCGCGTCAGCGGTCCCGTCGCTCCTGCTCGCCGTGGGCGTGGCATATTCCATGCACGTCGTCGCTCAGTACTACCAGGAGTCCGCGCACGAGCCCACGGAGCGGGTCTCACAGACGCTGCGCCGCGTCATGCGGCCGGTTGTGGGGAGTGGGCTCACCACGTTCATCGGCTTCGGGGCGTTGATGTTCAGTGAAGTGCCCCAGGTGCGCGACTTCGGGATCTACGCCGCGTTCGGCGTGGCGTCCGCCACGTTCCTGACGGTGGTCCTCGTACCGGCCTGTTTGAGCTTTCATCGCGGGCGGATGCCACGGATGGCTGCCCCTGGGCGCGTGGCTGGCCCGGTCGGCCGCACGCTCGAGGGGGTCGGGGCGTTCGCCGTCAGACGGCGGGTGGCGGTCGTCGCCGTCGGCGCGGTCGTCGCGGCGGCAAGCCTCTGGGGTGCGGCAGCCGTGAAGGTGGATACCGATTACGCCTCGTTTTTCAAGCGCGGTTCCGAGCCGCTCGAGGGACTGGCGTTCATGCGGGACAACCTCGCCGGCGAACGCCCAATCAACGTGGTTGTACGGACGCGCGGCGAACGCCTCGACGGTGTCCTCGAGCCGCAGGTGCTGCGTCTGTTGGAGGATATCGAACAGACGCTCACGGCCCATCCACTCGTCGCCTCCTCGCTGTCGATCGTCGGCTACCTCAAGAACATGAACCACGCTGTTCGCGGCGGTGAGCCGGCTGATCGCGAATCCGCGTCTGGACACGTGATCCCCGATTCGCGGGAGCTGGCGAAACAGTATCTGGCCGGATACGCGCGGCCTCACGAGCTGGCCCGCCTGATGTCACCCGATGGGAACGCGGCCATCGTGATTGGACGCTCGAGCATCATCTCGAGCGATGAGTTTCTTGGCTTCGTGAGCGACCTGCGTCGCCGCTACGGGCACGCTGACGAACAGGGCGGTCGGCAGGCCAAGGCGCTGCCAGCCGCCGAGGTGAGCGTCACCGGTTCGATGTATTTGTTGTCCAAGGCGTCCATTGCCATCCCTCGCGACATGCGGCGCAGTATCGCGCTGGCGTCACTGTTGATCGCGCTGGTCTTTTTTGTGTGGTTTCGTTCGGTCACGATCGCGCTCATCGGCATCGGCGCGAACCTGCTCCCCGTGTTGACATATTTCGGGTTCATGACCCTGGCAGGGATCACCCTCAATACGGGCACTGCGGTCATCGCGTCCATCGCGCTCGGCATCGCCGTCGATGACACCATTCATTTTCTGACGCGTTACCAGGAACGGCGAAAGAGCGAAGGCGCCGCCGACGCAGCGCGGGCGACGGTCCGTACAGCGGGCCGCGCCATGCTGTTCACGACCGTCGCCACCGCGTGCGGGTTCCTCGTGCTCACGTTGTCATCCTTCACGCCGCTTGTTGCACTCGGTTGGCTGACCGCCGCGACCATGGTGTCCGCTTTTCTCGCGGACACCGTCGTGCTTCCAGCCATGCTCTCGCTCTTCGACAGGACGCCGCGATCCGGGGTCGGTCTGGCGTGAGCCACGTCGATCAGACGCCTGCGTGCCCCCGTGCATTGGATGTCCCATGGATGCGCATCGGGTGTACATGCCGTGGCCGGGCTCTTCCTTGGAACATCGTTTCAACCTATTGATGGATCTGGAGTTGCCACGCGCAACGCCGGATGGCAAGGCGTTCGCAGTCGTCTAGATAACGATACGCCGGTGACCATCCGCACGGGGCGGGTCGCAACCGGCTGTGGCGCGACGAACGTGATCGATATACACATCGACGCGGCGTGGGTCGGGATCGGGCTCGGCCTGTTGTCGGGGACCGCTCAGGGGCTCGGATTCCACCGCGACAACTGGCTGGGCGGATACACGTCGTGGCCGCGAAGAATGCTTCGTCTCGGTCACATTAGCTTCTTCGGCATTGCCTTTCTGAACCTCGCGTACGCCCAGACGCTGTTCCTGCGCGGCGCCGAGAGCGCGAGCCCCCTCGCGTCCTGGCTGCTCATCGGCGGCGCCGTCGCCATGCCGACGGTGTGCTACCTGTCCGCCTGGCGGCGAGGCTTTCGCCAACTGTTCTTCATCCCCGTCGTGTGCCTGCTTTCCGCGGCCGGTGTGATCGGCCTCGAAGGAGTTGCGTCATGAAAATCGGGTTCATCGCGATGAGTGGCATTCGGGCCTGCGACCCGGAGCTGCGGGCCCTCGGTCTCACACTCCCTGGGTTCGTGGACCGTGGGCGCACGATTGCGCAGCTTCCGAGCCTCGGCTTGCTAACCCTCGCGGGGATGACGCCGAAGCGTCACGACGTCCGCTACCTGGAGGTACCCGACACGGATGCGATCGATCGTTTGCCCACCGACTTCGATCTGGTCGCGATATCGAGCTTCAGCGCGCAGATCGGAGAAGCGTACCGCGTGGCGCGCCGCTACCGCGACCTGGCCGTCCCGGTGGTCATGGGCGGTCTGCACGTCAGCGTGGCGCCGGAGGAAGCCATGCGGCACGGCGCGATCCCGGTTGCCGGTGAAGGCGAGCTCGCCTGGCCGCGCATCTTGAACGACGCCGATGCCCGCGCGCTGGCCCCCATGTACGACGTACGCGGATCGGAGTTCGATCTGCGGCGTTCGCCGATGCCGGCCTTCGAGGTGCTCGACATCGAGCGCTACAATCGCATCACGGTCCAGACCTCGCGCGGGTGTCCGTGGCGATGCGACTTTTGCGCGAGCTCGATTCTCATCACGGATCGCTACAAGCAGAAACCGGCCGACCGGGTCCTCGCCGAGATCGACCACATCCGCGCGCTGTGGCCCCGTCCCTTCATCGAGTTCGCCGACGACAACTCGTTTGTCAACAAGCGCTACTGGCGCGAGTTGCTGCCCGAGCTCGAACGATTGGGACTTCAATGGTTCGCCGAGACGGACCTCTCGGTGCACGAGGATGCGGAGCTGCTGGAGATGATGCACGCAGCCGGGTGTGTCGAGGTGCTGATTGGCTTCGAGAGTCCAACCCCGGCTGGTCTCGACGGACTCGAGTCGAGAAATAACTGGAAGCTACGCCAGTACGACCGCTGCCGGACCGCCATCGACCGGATTCAGTCGGCCGGCATCCGCGTCAATGCGTGTCTGGTCGTGGGTCTGGACGGGCACCGCTCCGGCATCTTCGACGATATCCGCGACTTCATCGACGAGACGCTGCCATTCGACGTGCAAGTGACGCTGCCGACGCCGTTTCCGGGCACGCCCTTCCGCGAGCGACTCGCGCGCGCGGGCCGTCTCCGCCAGGACGCGGCATGGGAGCGGTGCACCCTGTTCGATCTCAACTTCACGCCCGACGGCATGTCCGCGGAGACGTTGGTGACCGGCTTCCGTCATCTGGTGACGGATCTCTATGGCAGCGAGGCCACGCGCAAACGCCGCATGCACTTCCACCAGGTGACCCGGCGCCGTCCGCGTCCGGGCCGCGAGCAGCCGGTCATGCTCGCGAGTTGATGCGGACGAACCGCTCCCAGCTATGGACCCCATCGCGATCGTCGGCATCGGCTGTCGTGTCCCTGGCGCGGCCGACCCCACGGCGTTCTGGACGCTCTTGCTGCAGGGCGTCGACGCGATCGGCGCCATCCCGGCGAATCGCCAGGCACTGCTGAGCGCGTATCACCCCAATCCAGCGCTGCCGGGCCGGATGTATTGCGCCGAGGGGGGAATGCTCGACGGCATCGACCTCTTCGACGCCGAGTTCTTCGGCATCTCGCCTCGGGAAGCGAGCCGCATGGATCCCCAGCACCGGCTGCTGCTGGAGGTGAGCTGGGAGGCCCTCGAGGACGCCGGGCTGGTGCCCGAACGGTTGGCTGGCACCGATACGGGCGTGTTCATCGGCGTGTCGAACACCGAGTACGCGACGCTGCAGTTTGACGACCCACCCTCGATAAACGCCTACACCAACGTGGGTGGCGCGCTCAGCCTTGCCGCGAACCGCGTGTCGCACGTCTTCGATCTGCACGGACCGAGCGTGGCCGTCGATACGGCCTGTTCCTCCTCCCTCGTTGCGGTGCACCTCGCGTGTCAAAGCCTCCGGAGTGGGGAAGCCTCGGTGGCCCTCGCGGGGGGCGTGAACGTGCTGGTCAAGCCGGGCCCGTTCATCGGGTTCAGCAAGGCGTCCATGCTCTCACCCCGCGGGCGTTGTCGGGCCTTCGACGCGTCGGCCGACGGATACGTCCGCGCCGAGGGTGCGGGCGTCGTCGTCCTCAAGCCCCTCGCTCAGGCGCTGGAAGACGGTGACCCCGTCTATTCGGTGATCCTCGGCACGGGTGTGAACTCGGATGGACGGACAACGGGGATTTCGGTGCCGGCCGAACAGGCACAGGCCCGATTGCTTCGGGACGTCTACCACCGCGCCGGCGTGTCGCCACGCGATGTCCACTACGTGGAGGCGCATGGGACCGGTACCGGTGTCGGGGATCCGATCGAATCGCGGGCGTTGGGGCAGGTGCTAGGCGCCGGTCGGGGAATCGATGACGCGTGTCGAGTCGGATCGGTCAAGACGAACATCGGTCACCTGGAGCCGGCGGCAGGTATTGCTGGCCTGATCAAGGTTGCGCTCGCGCTCAAGCATCGCCGGCTGCCAGCGACCCTGCACTTCAACACGCCGAATCCCGACATCCCGTTCGCGGAGCTGGGGCTCCAGGTGCAGGACGACGCGAGCGATCTCCCGGCCCACCCGTCGCCCGCCATCATCATGGGTGTGAACTCGTTCGGTTTCGGGGGCACCAACGCACATGTCGTGATCAGCGATGTGGCACCTCGTGAGGTCCCGATCGGCCCCGCCGTCCCCCCCAACCCGCAGCTGCTGCTCCTCTCCGCGCGCAGCGCGGCGGCGTTGAGCGCGCTGGCCGAAGCCTACGCGGACTTCTTCGGTGCTGATCCGCCAGCGCTCACCGACGTCTGCTACAGCGCGGCCGTCCGGCGGGGCCATCATGACCACCGTCTCGCCGTGGTGGGGCCGGATGCGCGCGCGATGTCCGACACGCTCAGAGCGTTCGCCCAGGGGGCGGCGAGCCCAGGGCTCGTGTCGGGTCACCACCGCGTCTCGTCCGCGGCGTCACCGCTCACGTTCGTCTTTTCCGGCAACGGCTGCCAGTGGAGTGGCATGGGGCGCGAGTTGCTCACGACCGAGGTCGTCTTTCGAGAGACGCTGGAGTCGGTCGACGCCGAGCTGAGGCCCTACACCGGGTGGTCGCTGGTGGAAGAGTTGCAGGCCGACGAGGCGAACAGCCGGCTGAATCGGACCGAGGTCGCGCAGCCGGCGCTCTTCGGCATCCAGATCGGCCTGTGCGAGCTCCTTCGGTCCTGGGGAATCGAGCCACAGGCGACGGTGGGGCACAGCGTCGGCGAGGTCGCCGCGGCCTACACCGCGAGCGCGCTCTCGCTCGAGCAGGCGGTGAAAGTGATCTACGAGCGCAGTCGCGCGCAGGCGCTCACGGCGGGTCACGGAAAGATGGCCGCCGCCGCGCTGTCCGAGGCGGATGCCAGCACGTTGATCGGCCCGTATGGCGATCGGATCACAATCGCGGCGGTGAACTCCCCGCGCGCGGTGACGCTGTCTGGGGACGTCGAGGCGCTTGAAGCGCTTGGTCGGGAACTGGCAACCAAGGACGTGTTCTTCCGGATCTTGGATTTGAACTACGCCTTTCACAGTCGGTTCATGGATCCGATTCAGCGTCCCTTGCTCGACGCGCTGGATGGCCTGGTGCCGTCGCAGACGGCCGTGCGGTTCATGTCGGCCGTCACCGGCCATGAACATGACGAGGAGGGTGGCAGTCTTGGCGCGTCCTATTGGTGGGACAACATCCGGCGGCCGGTCCGTTTTGCCGACGCGGTGGGGCGTCTGGTCGACGACGGGTACACCACGTTTCTCGAGATCGGGGCGCATCCGATTCTGAGTGGCTACCTCACCGAGTGCCTTCGTGAAGCGGACCGGGCCGGTGCCGCGGTCCCCACCCTGCGGTGCCGGGAAAACCCCAGCGTCAACCTCCTCAATAGCGTGGGACGCCTCTATGCGGCCGGGTTGCCATGGGACATGGGCCGGCTCTTCGCAGATGGTGGGCAATGCGTCCAGCTTCCCCGCTACCCGTGGCAGCGTGAGTCCTACTGGAACGCCCCGAGCGTCGAGGCCGGTGCCCTCGATCATCCGTTGCTCGGCCACCGACAGCCGTCGGCCCACCCGACGTGGGACCAGCGATTCGACCGAGGACTCGTTCCGTTCCTGGAGGACCACCAGGTGCAGGGCGCCGTGGTGTTTCCTGGCGCGGCGTATGTCGAGATGGGCCTCGCGGCGGCCACGCGCACGAACGGGAGCGGGCCATGTGAGCTTGAGGGGCTCGAGATTCGGAAGGCGCTTGTGATGCCCTCTGCGATGACCCCCGCGATGAGCAACAACGCGTCGCCGCACGTGCAGACTGTGCTCGGAGACGACGCGTCCCTTGGCATCTACAGTCGGTCGGGTGAGGCGACCTGGACCCATCACGTGGTCGGAAGATTGGGAACGCCTGGCGACCCGGCCCACGTGGCGCCGGAGTCGCTGTCGACGATCCGGCACCGGTGTGCCGTGACAATCTCCAAGGAGGCGCACTACCGCATGGCCCGGGCGCGCGGCCTCGACTACGGCCCCGCGTTTCAGGTGGTGGAGGAGGTCCGGGTCGGCAGCGGCGAGGCGTTGGGTCGCATGCGTCGCGCCCCGTCCGCGGAAACACCGGAAGACGGCAGCTATCTGTTCCATCCGACCTTGCTGGATGGTTGCTTCCAGATCGCGCTCGAAACGGTGCCGGCGGAGCGCTCGGGGAGAGGGAACCGCACGACCTATGTCCCGGTGCGCATCGAGCGGGTCCGCCTCCATCGATCCCCGACGGACGAGATCTACTGTCACGCGCAGGTCGAGACTCACGGGGCACGCTCGGTCGTCGTGAGCTGCAGAGTGCTCGACGGCGGGGGGCTGTTGCTCGCCGAGATCGACCGCGTCCGTTTTCACGCGGTCGACCTCGCATCACGGGTCGGGCCCACGCGTGACCTCTTTACGTTCGGATGGAAGTGGGCGCCTCGCCGCCCTCGGTACGACGTTGACTTCGGCGACGGGCAGCTGGAGCGGCAGCCGCTCGGATCCAGGCTGCTCCCCGCGCCGAGCGCGTTGGTGGATCGCGTGGCGCCACGGGCTGCCGCGGTGTGCGCCGCCTTCGGACGGGCCGCGTTCTACGACGACGTGCGACCGCGCATCGACGCGCTCTGCGCGAGCTATGCGGCGGCGGCGCTGGAAACGCTCGGATGCGCCCGCGACTCCCGCTTCACCGCCGCATCGCTGGTGGCGAGCGCCGGCGTCACGCCGGAGTACGAGCGGTTTGTGGGCCGGATGCTGGAGGTCCTGGGGGAGGACGGGGTCCTGACGGTTCAGGACGATCGATGGGGGTTCAATCCCGCCGCGTCAGTCGGTGAACCGGATGCGCTGTGGAGACAGCTTGTGCGCGAGCACCCCGCGTATCACGCCGAGCTGGCGCTCCTCGGCCGTGCTGCCGAACGGATCGCCGACGTCGTCCGAGGGCGGGCAGATCCTCAACCGCTGCTCGCTCCCGAGCAGGGACTCGGGATGCTCGAGCAGTTCCGCCACGCCGGTCCGGCGGCGGGCCTCTACAACCGGCTCCTCGAGCAGGTCGTTGCGGAGGGTGTGCGTGACTGGCCGCCCGGGAAGGTGCTGCGGGTACTCGACATCGGAAGCGACACCGGAGGTGCTACGGCCGCCGTGCTCCCGCTCTTGCCGTCAGGTCGCACGGAATATGTGGTCACCTGCGGCGCGGACGACGAGCTGACGCGGGCCGAGCACTGGGCGCGCGATCACCCGTTCGTGGCGTGTGAGCGCTTGGATCTCGACGACCCCGGTTCCGATGCGCGCCACCGCCTGTTCGACCTGGTCATCGCCGCGAACGCGGTCGGCCGCGTCGCCAGCGTGCGTACCGCGCTACGGCGCGTACGGCGGGTCCTGGCGTCCGATGGGCTGCTGGTGCTGCTCGAGACGGCACCCGCGCGCATGCCAGATCTGGTTCTTGGCCTGCTGCCTCGCTGGTGGCGTGTCGAGCACGGCGTCCGGCGTGCGACGTCCGGGTTGCTCGGTGTCGAGGCGTGGCGCGCCGCGCTCACCGATGCCGGGTATCGGGACGTGGCGGTCGTCAACGACCGGGGCGGGAAGCTCGACGCACAGCAGTCGATCATCTTGGCCCGCAGCGCGTACGTCGCGCCGTCGGCCGACGTCCGCGTCGCAGCCGTCACGCCCCCTCGGCGTCCGCGCTGGCTTGTCTTCCGGGGGACGGACCCGACCAACGCGACACCGCGTGCGTTGGACGGCGCCGTCGACGCGGCCCTGCGGGCGGCGGGTCACGATGTCGTCACGGTGACGCCCGGCGCGCGGTTCCGGCGCATCACCGCCGATCACTTCGAGGTCGCGCCACGCCGCCGGGAGGACTTCGTCGCGTTGTGCGCGGCGCTGAGCGCCGCCGGAGCCGAGCCTGACGAAATCCTCCATCTGGGCAGCCTCACCGAAGATGACTGGACGCGGGTCGAGGAGCACGGGTGTCTGACCGCCCTTCATTTCGTGCAGGGACTGGCGACGGCAGCGTGGCAGGCGCGCCCGAGACTCTGGCTGATCACCGCCGGTGCCCACGCGGGGCCACCCGGTTGCGATCAGCTGATCCGTCCCTCGCAGGCCGCGCTCTGGGGAGTCGGGCGCGTCCTGATGAACGAGCATCCGGAGCTCCGGTGCCGGCTCGTGGACCTCCGAGCGCAGGATGCAGAGGCGGAGACAGTCGACAGTCTCATGGCGGAGCTCGGCTCGCCGAATGACGCTGACAATGCCGATGACGATGCGGAGGACGAGCTGCTGCTGTGGGGCGAGGCCCGCTACGTCCATCGCCTCCAGCCGGCCGCGGCAGACGACCCCGCCATCGGTCCGCGCCCGATCTCCGACGGCGGGGGCGATGCGGTGTCGTATCGGCTCGACGTCCGGGCGCCGGGATCCCTGGAGAACCTGCGCTTCCACCAGGTGCGCCGGGCAGCGCCGGGGCGCGGCCAGGTGGAAATCGAGGTACGGGCGGCCGGGCTGAACTTTCGAGACGTGATGTGGGCGATGGGCCTGCTCACCGGTGAGGCCCTGGAGCACGGGTTTGCGGGCGCTTCGTTGGGCATGGAGTGCGCGGGGCACATCGTCGCGGTGGGCGACGGCGTGAGCGAGCTCCGTGTCGGCGACGAGGTCATGGGATTCGCTCCGCACGCCTTCTCTTCCTTCGTTATCACCGAGGCGGCAGCGGTGGTCCGGAAACCGAAGCAGCTGAGCGTCGAGGCAGCCGCCGGTGTGGCGACGGCGTTCATCACGGCCCATTACGCGCTCGAACATCTGGCCCGGCTTCGGCCGGGCGAGCGTGTGCTGATTCACGGAGCCGCCGGCGGTGTGGGCCTCGCTGCGGTGCAAATCGCGCAACACCGGCAGGCGGAGATTTTCGGAACGGCCGGGTGTCCCGAGAAGCGGGACTTTCTGCGGCGGCTCGGCGTCGACCATGTCCTGAACTCTCGCGGCCTGGACTTCGCCGACGACATCACGCGGCTCACGGACGGTGAGGGGATCGATGTGGTGCTCAACTCCCTCGCGGGAGAGGCGATTCCCAAGAGCCTGGGTCTGCTGCGCCGCTTCGGCCGGTTCCTCGAGATAGGCAAGCGTGACCTGTACGCCAACACGCGGCTGGGGCTGCGTCCGTTCCGCAACAACCTGTCGTATTTCGCGATCGACGCGGATCAACTGTTGACCGCGCGACCCGACCTCGCGCGCGATCTGCTCCAGGAGGTGGTGGCGAGGCTCGAATCGAACGTCTATCGACCGCCACCGTATCATCTCTTTCCGTGCGACCGGGTCGTGGATGCGTTTCGGCATATGCAGCAGTCGAAGCACATTGGCAAGATCGTCGTCTCGATGCGGGACACCGTGGTCGACGTCGAGCCGGAGCAGCCGGCCGGACTCCAGCTCGACGCGCGCGCGAGCTATCTGGTCACCGGGGGCCTGAGCGGCTTCGGATTGGCGACGGCAGCCTGGCTGGTCACCAAGGGAGCGCGCAACCTGGTGCTGGTTGGGCGTCGCGGAATGGCCACCCCCGGAGCGAGGGATCGCGTGGCCGAGCTCGAGGCGCAGGGCGCGACCGTGCTGGTGGCGCCGGTCGACCTGTGCGATGCCGGGCAGGTGGAGGCGGTTCTCCGGCGCACCGCCGACGAGCTGGCGCCGCTCAAGGGCATCTTCCACGCGGCGGCCGTGTTCGACGACGGCGCCGTCTTGAACATGGATCGCGAGCGGTTTACACGGGTCACCGCTCCGAAGGCGCGCGGCGCCTGGTTCTTGCACGAGCAGACCCGGGAGCTCCCGCTCGATTACTTCGTCATGTTCTCGTCGGGAACCACCGCGATCGGGAATCCCGGTCAAGCCAACTACGTCGCCGCGAACCTCGTTCTCGAAGCGCTGGCGCACCACCGGCGGGCGCAGGGGTTGCCCGCCCTGACAGTGAGCTGGGGGGCGATCGCCGAGGTCGGGTATCTGGCGAGGAATCCCGAGGTTCGGGACCGGCTGGACGCGCGCGTAGGGCTCGGGAGTCTCACCGCGGCGCAGGCGTTCGACATGCTGGAGCGACTGCTGCTCGCCGAGGCGGTGCAGGTCACCGTCGCCCAGCTCGACTGGCAACGGTGGCGTCTCAGCGCACCCGCCTCTCAGTCGCCGAAATACGAGCTTGTCTGCGGCGGTACGTCCGACGAGCGCCACCTCGCCGGCGACTTCCGACAAACCGTGCTGGACCTGGCGCCACCGGAACGCAGAGCGTTTGTCGCCTCCAGGCTCGCCGAGCATGTGGGGTCCGTGCTCGGCCTTCCGGGCGCGAGCGTCGATGCGACCCGCCCGATCGTCGAGCTTGGTTTGGACTCGCTGATGGGCGTGGAGCTGGAGAGCTTGCTCGACTCGCGCCTCGACGTCCAGATCCCGATGATGCAGCTGGCCCAGGGTCAGACGATCGAGGGATTGACCACGCAGGTGTTGGCCGAGTTGGGAGCCGATGGCGAGCGGTGATCGCGGCTGGTGCCGCGTGGACATAGAATGAGCCGGGTCGATGCGTTCCTCAACAGAGTGTCCAAAACGAGGGCACACGCGCGTCCTAGTAGTGAATGTCGAGTTGATCGACAGAATCGCGAAAGGGAGGCGACATGCCACAGCAGAAGTATCTGTGTATCCAGCGAAGCCAGCCGCGGGAGGGCGCAAGACCGTCTCCCGTCGCATCCTGGCACAGAAGGCCATGGAAGATGTCGGCACTCCGGAGCACGGCCCGGAGATGTTCCTGGCGGGGGAGGTTCGTGACGACTGTTGCGAATGCTGTTTGTCTGCTGCGACGACGCGATCCCCGCGGAATCACAGCTGGTTCTCGCGCTGAAGACCCTCTGCGGCTTCGATGTCCGGGAGATCGCGCTTCGGCTGTTTACCAGCGCAGCGAGCGTGTACAAACGCCTCGGTCGAGCCCGCGGCCGTTTGCGGGAGCGTCCGCCTCGCCCCGGGGAGCTGACCGGCGCGCAATGTTCTGCCCGACTTCCGGCCGTCAACAAGATCCTGTACCTCCTCTTCACCGAGGGGTACCTGTCATCCCACGCCGAGCAGTAAATCGACCTGGATATGGGCACGAGGCAATCTACCACACACCTCGGCTATCGCGACTCACTCCCGCCATTCCCACTGCCGCAGCTCATAGTACTTACGACGGGGCGTCGCATGGATGGGATCGATACCGTGCTTGCGGCACCACGCGAAGTGATACACCGAGCCCGCGCCACCGGCAACTATCGGAAAGAGTATTGCCCAGTGCCCGACCACGAAGTACAGCCCGACGGTTCCGACAATGACGATGAGCCACTTCAACGCCTTGCGCCACGCGGGGGTCTCGACCTCGAACACGTCAAAGAGCGACGCGCCGCCTGTCAGGAGGATGAGCAACACGAAGAGTTTCAAGCTCGACGCCCATGGTAGTGGTGGAGGCGGCGGGAGTCGAACCCGCGTCCGAGAGTACGGTGCCTTAGGACTCTACATGCGTGTCCGCCCTTGAAGTTCTCGCCTCCGGCGTCGAGGGGCGGCGGAAACCGCCGGAAGCCTAGCCCCGATGCATCTCATCGTCGCGTGTCGGTGCCGCGCGCGACGACCAGCCCACTGTATGACGCTTAGCCCCGGCCCGTGGGCGCTGCCAAGGTAAGCGCGCTACTTAATTAAGCAGCGAGCGCAAGTTGCGTATCCGCACTTACAGTGTTTTCCATCGGATTAGCGAGTCGATGGTGCTCGGCATGCATCCTACGATTCCTTTACCCCCGTCGAAGCCGTGTCGCCCCCATTTCGGAGACAGGGCTAAATCCCTGCCCTACAAGCACTTCAATTATAATGCCAAGGCGCACATGAGCTTGGAACAAGACAACCAACAGGCCGTCGACGCGCTCCTGGCACGCCTGCGAGAGGTCGTCGATCGGATGGTCCGCAGTCTGGCCAGCGATCTGGTCGCGAAGGCTGGAGCTGAGCGCCAGGCACTGCTGGATGATGCCCGGCGCGCCGCCGAGTCGGCGCAGGCGGCTGCGGTTGTCGACGCCACCACGCGGGCGCGGCAGGCGGCCGATGCAGAGGCGGCGGCGCGCATCGCCGAGCAGGCCGCGCGAACAAAGCGGGAGGCTGAGGACTCGGTGGCGGCGGTCCGGCGCGAATCGCAAGCCGAGCTGGCTGGGGCGCGGCAAGCCTCACAGGCCGAGCTGGCGCGTACGCGAGACGAGGCGGCCGCCGAGCAGAAGCGGGTCGTCGATGCGGAAGTCGCGAAGGTCCGCGACGAAGCGGAACGCGTTCTGGCGTCGTCGCTGGCCGACGCGCAAGGCGCGGCGGTCGACGCCGCGGCGTCGGAGGCGCGCGTGACGGCCGAGCGCGCAGTGGGCGACGAGATTGCACAGGCACGGGAAGAGGCGAGACGGGGCCAGCAGGCCGTGCTGGCGGCCGTCTCGCGGTTGCTCGATTCCGTGCGACGTCTCGACGCGCAGCCGACGCTGACGGACGTGCTCGACACGCTCACCGAGCTGGTCGCCGCAGAAGCCGGGCGAGTAGCCGTGTTCGTGGCCAGTGACGGCGAGATGCGCGGGTGGCGACTCGCCGGGTTTGGCCCGGAGGCGGGCGAGGCGAGGGACCGGATCCTGAACGGTCCCGATGCGGGGTTCCTGAGTCGGGCGATCGGCACACGGCGAACACGAGTGCTGCCCGCCGGAGGCGCGCGGACTGACGCCGACCGTCCACCGGCATTCACGGCGCTGCCCCTGGATCGGAGTGCCCTGGCCGTGCCGGTGCTGATTGGCGGCGAGACGATGGTGCTGGTGTACGCCGACGACGTGAACACGGAGAGCCGGTCGATCCTGTCGCAGTGGTCGGACGCGGTCGAGCTGCTCGCGCGACACGCCGGACACCGCCTCGAGGCGCTGACGGCCGATCGCGCCGCCGCACTCGCGAAGGGCATCGAGCCGGCGCCGCAGCCAGCGAATGCGCCCGGCTTTGGGTCGGCACCCACGCAGGGGATCGGCGAATCGGAAGCCGACGAGGCGGCACGACGCTACGCTCGCCTCCTGGTCTCGGAGATCAAGCTCTACAATGAGGGCGCGGTGACCGAGGGGCGGGCCGAGCGTGACCTGGGCCATCGGCTGACGGGCGAGATCGACCGCGCGCGCGGCCTCTACGAAGAGCGGATTCCCTCCAGCGTACGCTCGCGGCGCTTGTTCTTCGATCAGGAGCTTGTGCGAACACTCGCGGACGGTGACCCCAGTCTTCTGGGGACGTAGGATCGCGCGACTCAGGGCTGAAGCCCTGCGCTACGTACTACATACATCGCGGACGCAGGGCTGAAGCCCTGCGCTACGTACCCTGGCCCTTCCTTTACTCAGGCCGCGTCGGAATCCGCAAGCGCTGGCCGATCCGGATCAGCGTCCGCCCTGTCATGTTGTTGGCGACTTGAATCGCACGCACGCTCGTCCCGTGCCTGCGCGCGATGGCACTGAGCGTGTCGCCGCTCTGGACGCGGTAGGTTGCGAATGTCGGTTTTGGCGCTTCCGGCCGGACGCGCAGCACCATTCCAGGTGTGAGGGTCTCATCCCAGAACAGGTTGTTGTCGCGGATGATGCGCCACGGGGAGGACTTCAGACGCTCGGCCACGGTGCGAAGGTCGTCGCCCGCCTGGACCGTATACACCTCGTGCTTGCCCGTCCACTCGAGGGGCAGGCGGAGGAGTTGGCCGGGCGGGACCGTCTGCAGGTGCCACAGGTCGTTCTGCTCGCGGAGGTCGTCGCGGCTGATGTCGAGCAGGAACGCCAGGTGGAGGTAGTTGTCTCCAATCCGCGCCCGGTATTCGAGGTGCTCGTCACCGGCCGACGCGAACAGCCCAGGGCGCGGCTCCCGCGGGTAGGCCACGAACTGCCCGACTCGCAGCGCCCGGGTCGCGAGAAACGGGTTGTGCACCCGGAGCTGCAGGATGGACACGCCGGTGCGTTGCGAAAGGGCCCACCAGTCGTCGCCCGCGCGAATCGCCTCGAGACGGATCGTCTCGGCGTGATGACGGATCGACCGCTCGTGCAGCTTCAGCGCCGTGCGATACGCGCCGACGGATAGCACGTATTGCAGGGTTTCGAGTGGCGGCCGGCCGCGCCGGGCGCGACCTGGCCCGCCATTGTAGGCGGCGACCGCGTAGTCCTCGCGCCGGAACTGGCGCACCATCTGGCTGAGGTATTTGATCCCAGCCTCGACGTTGGTGTCGACCCGAAGCCCGCGGAACGTCGCCGGCATGACCTGGAAGTAGCCGGCGGCACCCGCGATCGACGTCAGGTTGGGGTTGCCGCCGGACTCCTGGATCAGCATCGCGCGGGCCAGGTCGATGTCGACGTCGTACTTCTCCGCGTAGGTGCGGATGTCGTCCTCGATGGTCATCGCCTTCCGGAACATCCCGAGGAACTGCGGCGCGAAGTCGTCGAGCGGCAAGAGGCGCGTGTCGGAGACGGGCGCCGGCAGGGTCGGTGCCGCGGTCAGCGGCGGGGTGCTGGTGATCGCGACCACCGCCGCGACGATGCCGCCCGCCAGTCCTAGCCACATCGCCGCGCGAATTGTTTGTCTGGGCATCTGTCTCCGGCTCATTAGACCACAGCGACGCGCGCCGCCGTCGGGCCGCGCATCTTCCTATAATGACCCGCATGGGCACGCTCGTGGGATCGCAGAAGACGCGTCACTTCACGGAGTCGGTGATTCGAGAAATGACGCGGCTGTCGGACGCGCACGACGGACTGAACCTGTCGCAGGGGTTTCCTGATTTTCCGGCCCCCGACCGGGTGAAAGATGCGGCGTGCGCGGCGATTCGCGCCGACGACAACCAGTACGCCGTGACCTGGGGAGCCCCCGCGATGCGCGCCGCGATCGCCCGCGAGTTCTCGCGACGCTATGCGGTGCCGGTGGATCCGGACGTCCATGTCACGGTCTGCTGTGGGTCGACCGAGGCGATGATGTCGACGATGTTGGCGCTGGTCGATCCGGGCGACGAGGTCGTCGTGTTCGAGCCGTTCTACGAGAACTATGGGCCGGACGCCATTCTGTCCGGTGCGACACCGCGCTACGTCACGCTGCGTCCGCCCGACTGGACGTTTGACCCCGATGAGCTCGCCTCGGCGTTCAGCAACCGCACGAAGGCCATCATCATCAACAGCCCGAACAACCCGACCGGGAAGGTGTTCACGCGCGAGGAGTTGGTCGCTGTGGCGCGCCTCTGCCAGCAGTGGGGCGTCGTTGCCGTGACGGACGAGATCTACGAGCACATCGTCTACGACGGCGCGCGGCATTTGCCAATGGCCGCCGTCGACGGCATGGCGGAGCGGACGGTCACGATCAACAGCCTGTCGAAGACCTACAGCGTGACCGGATGGCGGGTCGGGTGGGCCATCGCCCCGGATTGGCTGGCCGGTGCGATCCGCAAAGTGCACGACTTCTTGACGGTCGGCGCCGCGGCGCCGCTCCAGGCGGCGGGCGCGGTGGCGCTCTCGTCGCCAGACGAGTACTACACGCACCTGGCGACCGACTATCAGCGCCGGCGCGATCTGCTGTTCGAGATCCTCCAGCGCCACGAGTTCACGTGCTACCGACCGCGCGGCGCGTACTACATCATGACCGACATCGGTCACTTCGGAGCGTCGGACGACGTGGAGTTCGCCCGACGATTGGTGACCGAGGTCGGCGTCGCGACGGTGCCGGGGAGCAGCTTCTATCACGATCCCGCGCTTGGGCAAACCCAGGTGCGCTTCTGCTTCTGCAAACGCGACGCGACGCTCCAGGCCGCGGACCAGCGCCTGGCCACGCTCGCCACGACGACGTTCGACGGTGCCTCCGCCGCGCCCTAAGCCTAAGACCTACAGACCTTCGGGACCTCTCAAAACCTCACGACCCCAGACAGATAGAAGCCGTCGAGCTTGAGGTCGCCGGTGTCACGACCAATCAGATAGCTGAAGTCCATCGATCGGTATCCGACATTGACGCCCACCATGCGCGACAGGTTGAGGGTGGCATAGAGGTCGATGTCGACATACTGCGCTCGATAGTCTCCCGCGAGGCGCTCCGGTAGCTTGAACGCGGTTACCTCCGCGGTGATGGGCGTGAACCGCGTGACGTAGACGCGAGCGATGCCACCGATGGCGGGGATCGGCGCCTGGGCTCTCGTGTATTCGTACGCGAGGTCGCTTTCGATCTCGGCCAGGAGGCGCGTGTACTTGGCCTCGACGATCAACCCAAAGTAGCCCCGGTCGCGCGCGATGACATCGAACTCGTAGCCGACGCGCCACGCGTCCCACTTGAGCAACGACGAGACCGGGAGGCCGACGTCGTACGCGATGCCTTGAAACACGAGTCGTCGCTTGAGCACGCTGTGCTGCTGATACTCGATCGGGACGAGTGAGACACGCAGCTTGTGACGGCGTCCAGGCTTGAACGCCAGTCGAAACTCCGGGTGCCGCTGCCGGCCCATCCCGAGATCGTCGCCGAAGTTGATGTCGCTGCCGAGAATGCCAAACTGCTCGCTCGACGCCACGATGACCGCATCGGGCGCCCACAGCCCGCCGCTCAGCTCGACCGTGTAGTCCTCCCCGATGCTCGTGCCCGTCCAGAGCGAGCGATCGATCGACCAGAGATACTCCGCGTCTTGTTCCTGCGCGTGTGCCGCCCCGATCGTGAGGACCGCGGCCGCGCAGACGCACCCTACCGCCCGTCGGATAGCTGTAACCGCCATCGTCTCCTCGCCCCGTGTCTATCGAGTGATGAACCGTGCGCGGTGCCCGGCGGGCGCCGGATTTGCGCAGTACAGCCTGCTGGGATAGGCATACCGACCATAGCACAGTGCACGGTCTGTACCAACGCCCGGAGGTGTGGCGTTCCGTTCGCACGCTGGTGGCAGCCATCGGCCGGCGCTGTCCCTGCGTCGCGCGATTCGACGCCCTCGTAGGCCGAATGACACAACTGTTATTCTGAGGGCTTGATGTCGCCCGCCGCGTCGAAGCTCCTTCCTTATCTCGTTCGGTATCGCCGTCGGCTCGCCGCGGGTGCGGTGTTCCTGGTGCTGGCCACCGGTATCCAGTTGATGACGCCCTGGGTGCTCAAGTACGCGATCGACGATCTGGCGGCGGGCCTTGCGCGCGGTGAAGCGACGACCGGCGGCCGGACGCTCGGGTTTTATGCCGGCGTCATCGTCGGGATCGCGTTCGCGGGCGGCTGCTGTCGGTTTCTGATGCGCCGCATCATCATCGGCGCATCGCGTGCGATCGAATACGACCTGCGCAACGATTTCTTCGCGCATCTCCAGCGATTGCCGCTGGCCTACTTCCAGTCCAGCCGGACCGGCGACCTCATGTCGCGCGCCACGAACGACCTGGCGGCCGTCCGGATGATGGCTGGTCCCGCCGTGATGTACACGGCGACGACGTCGATCACGTTCGTTGCGGCGCTCGTCCTGATGCTCTCGATCTCGCCCGGTCTGACGGTGCTGGCACTGTTGCCGCTCCCGGTCGTGTCGATCGTCGTGAAGCTGTTTGGCGCCGCGATCTACCGGCGGTCCGAGCGGATCCAGGCGCAGCTGGCCCACCTCAGCGCCGTGGTCCAGGAGGCGCTCGCGGGCGCTCGGGTGGTGCGCGCGTATCGACGCGAGCAGGTCGAGATCGAGCGTTTCCGCGCGGCCAACTTGGAATACGTCGAGCGGAGCCGCGCCATGATCCAGCTGCAGGGCGTCTTCCACCCGAGCATGGCGCTGTTTCTCGGGCTCTCGGCGCTCGTGGTGCTGTGGATTGGCAGCCGGCAGGTTATCGATGGGCGGATCACGGTCGGCGAGTTTGTCGCGTTCAATGGCTACGTCGTCATGCTCAGCTGGCCGATGATCGCGTTCGGATGGGTCACCAACATGCTCCAGCGGGGCATGGCGGCATGGCGCCGGATGCTCGACGTCCTTGACGTCGAACCGTCCATCCGGGAGCCGGATGCGCCCTCGACCATCGCGTCGTCCGCCGACGTCCGCGGTCAGGTGGAGTTCCGCGATCTCACCTTCGCCTACAACGGGCGCGCGGTACTGTCCAACGTCAGCGCGCGGGTCGAGCCCGGCCAGGTGCTGGCGCTGGTGGGCCCGACTGGGTCGGGCAAGTCCACGCTCGTGGATCTACTGCCGCGCCTGTTCGAGCCACCGCCCGGGACGGTGTTCCTCGACGGCGTGGATGTTCGTCATCTGCCGCTCGGCGTGCTCCGTGGCGCGATTGGCTACGTGCCCCAGGAGCCGTTTCTCTTCTCCGCCACCGTCGCGGACAACGTGGCGTTCGGTGTGCCGGTCGACGAGGCCGCTCGATCGATGCCGCCGGTCCCGTCGGCGCACGTCGGTGGCGAGCGCGTGGCCGCCGGCCCGGCGACGGCGCTCGGGGTCGACGACGCGCTCGATGTGGCGCGGCTGGAGGGCGACCTCAAGGCCTTTCCGCGCGGCCTGGACACGGCGGTCGGCGAACGGGGGATTACCTTGTCGGGGGGACAGAAGCAGCGTGTCGCGCTCGCCCGCGCGCTGCTCACCGATCCGCGGGTCCTCATCCTCGACGACGCGCTGTCGGCGGTCGACACCCACACCGAGGACGCCATCCTGTCGCGGCTGCGAACGGTCATGCGGCAGCGGACGGCGATTGTCGTCGCGCACCGGATCTCGACGGTACGGGACGCCGATCTGATCCTGATGCTCGATGATGGTCGCGTCGTCGAGCGCGGCACGCACGACGAGCTGGTGGCGCGCGGCGGCCTGTACGCCGGACTGCATCGGAAGCAACTCCTGGAGAGGGAGCTGGAGGCGTCGTAGCCAGGGACCCAGGACGGATAGCGAACAGCGCAGGTGTCTCGACACGAAACTGACGACGTCCTCGGCAAGGCGTACGACGCGCGCCTGATGCGGCGGCTGCTGACCTATCTGCGTCCGCATCGCCGGGCGGTGGTCGTGTCGCTCGCCGCCATCGTCGGCTACTCCGGGTTGCAGCTCGCCCAGCCGTATCTGACGAAGGTCGCGATCGACGACCACATCACCACCGGCAACCTGGACGGTCTCGACGGGATCGCGCTCGCGTTTCTCGTCGTGCTGGTCGGCTCGTTCGCGCTGGAGTACGTGCAGACCTACACGATGCAGATGATGGGGCAGCGGATCATGTTCGATCTTCGCATGCAGATCTACCGCCATCTGCAGCGGCTCGATCTCCGCTTCTACGACCGCAATCCCGTCGGCCGACTGATGACCCGCGTGACGACCGACGTGGATGCGCTGAACGACCTGTTCGCGTCGGGGGTGATCTCGGTCTTCCGCGACGTGTTCACCCTGGTCGGCATCATGGTCGTGCTGCTGTGGATGGACTGGCGTCTGGCGCTCGTCGCGTTCTCGGTGCTGCCGTTCATCGCGCTCATCACGCACTGGTTCCGCACGCATGCCCGCGAGTCGTATCGCCGCGTGCGCGGGTGGATTGCCCGGATCAATGCCTTCCTGCAGGAAAACATCACCGGGATGGCGACGGTCCAGCTGTTCCGGCGCGAGCGCCGCAACTTCGCGCAATTCGACGGCATCAACCGCGAGCACCGCGACGCGAACGTCGACTCGATCTTCTACTACGCGACGTTCTACCCTGCGATCGAGTTCCTCGGCGCGGTCGCGACCGCGCTCATCATCTGGTATGGCGGTGGCCGGTCGCTCCAGAACGCGGTCGAGCTCGGGGCGCTCGTCGCGTTCATCCAGTATTCGCAACGGTTCTTTGGACCGATCAGTGATCTGTCGGAGAAGTTCAACATCTTGCAAGCGGCCATGGCATCTTCGGAGCGCATCTTCGGACTGCTGGACACGCCGGTCGAGATCGAGAGCCCTTCGCCGGCGACGGCGCAGTCGCCCAACGGGCGCGGACACCTCCGCTTCGAAGGGGTCTGGTTCGCGTATCGCGACGAGGACTACGTGCTGCGCGACGTCTCGTTCGACGTGGCCCCCGGCGAGCGGGTCGGCATCGTCGGGGCCACCGGCGCCGGCAAGACGACGCTCATCAACCTGCTGATGCGGTTCTACGACGTCAATCGCGGGCGGATCACGATCGACGGCATCGACATCACGCGGGTTCCGCTGGCCGACCTGCGGCGTCGTTTCGGTCTCGTGCTCCAGGACGTGTATCTGTTCTCTGGGAGCGTCCGCGAGAACATCCGCCTCGGCAACGTCGAGATCGGTGATGCCGACGTCGATCGCGCCGCTGCCGGTGTGCATGCGGATCGCTTCATTGAACGGCTGCCGGGTGGGCTCGACGCCGAGGTGGCCGAGCGGGGCGCCACGCTCTCCGTCGGACAGCGGCAACTGTTGTCGTTCGCGCGCGCGTTGGCGTTTGCACCCGAGGTGCTCGTGCTCGACGAGGCGACGTCGAGCGTCGACACGGACACCGAGCGGCTCATCCAGGACGCGCTACGGGTCTTGATGGCCGAGCGCACCACCATCGCCGTCGCGCATCGCCTCTCGACCGTGCAGGACATGGACAAGATCCTGGTGTTCCACAGGGGCCAGCTCCGCGAGGCGGGCAGCCATCAGGAGCTACTTGCCCGGCGGGGCCTCTACCACATGCTCTACCAGCTGCAGTACAAGGAGCAGGAGAGGACGGGGGCTGAGGCGCCGAGAATGACACACGGCGCACAAGACTCGGTCGTAGGTCTTCGGTCCGAAAGTCTTAGGTCTTAGGTCTTAGGGACTTCATGAGCGAGTACATGCGCCCACAGAGCTCTGTATAGCCCGCCACTAGCGCAGCCTGATCCGCCTCCCGCATGTAGCAAGCCGGTTGGCCAGAACGACGAGGTAGCGCGCCTCGGCAGCGGATCCGGCCGCGACATTGAGAAAGTTGAGAAACTCCTTCGTCGAACGCCGGGCAGATCCTTCAACGATGTTGCACGCAACGGAGACCGCCGCCCGACGGAGCTGGCTCTGAAGGCCAAATCGCTCCGTCAAGGGGAAAGCTCGGATCGAGCCGTAAACGCCAGTGACGAGTTCGTCGGCGAGCACGAACACCCTGAGCTTTCGATAGTCACGGGACACAAGTTGGGCTTTGCAAGGAACGAGCCCCTAAGACTTAAGACCTAAGACCTTAGAGAGGGCGAGAAGACGGGCCCCTAAGCCCTAAGCCCTGGGCGATTCCCGAAAGTGTTCGAAGCTTCGGGGCAGCGGCTCGTCAGACCCGTTCCGCCGCAGTACGGCGTCGCGCTCCTTCGTGATGACGCCGATCGGCGTGATCGGGAGGTCGCCGATGAGCCGGCGGACATGCGCCAGACGGCCACGGAACGCCGGCGGCGCCGTGAACGCCAGCTCGTAGTCCTCGCCGCCCGCGAGCGCGGCCGACACCGGGTCCGCACCGGACCGCGTGAACCAGTCGCGCGCCTCCGGGTCGATCGGGATTCGATCGGCCTCGATCCGGGCACCGACGCCGCTGGCATCGGTCACCTGATGCACGGCGTCCGCCAACCCGTCGCTCAGGTCAATGCACGCGCGCGCCGCGCGGTTCCGGCCCAGCGCGAGGCCGAGCCGCACACGCGGCTCGGGTCGAAGGAAGCGCCGTCGGCACCGATCGGTGGCCAACGCGGGACCGCTATCGGTGCCCCTGAGTGACGCGAGTCCGGCGGCAGCGCCGCCGATCTGCCCGCTGACATACACGACGTCGCCAGGCCGCGCGCCACCGCGCGTCAGCACGCGACGACGCCTGACGCTGCCGGTGACGGTCACGTCGACCGAGATCGGACCTGTCGAGCCGGCGATATTGCCGCCGACGAGCGCGGTGCCGTGCTGACCCGCGAGGATGAGCAGCGCGCCGACGAGCGCATCGATGTCCGCGACCGGCGCCCGCGGCGGGAGCGCGAGCGAGAGCAACGCGTGGCGCGGCGTGGCGCCCATGGCGGCCAGATCGCTCAGATTGACGGCGAGCGCTTTGTGCCCGATATCCGCCGCGGACGCGAACGTGCGATCGAAGTGGATGCCGTCGACCAGCGCGTCGGTCGTGATGACCGTGAGCGTCCCGCGGTCGGGAGCGACGACGGCTGCGTCATCGCCGATCCCGACGACAACCGACGACGGCGCCGGTGGGATGCGTGCACGGATGCGTGCGATGAGGGCGCGTTCGCCAAGATCGGCGACGGTGACGTCTGGCGCAATCGACTCGGAAATGGGAGGCATCGTCGGGCGGAGCGCGAGCAGTTACCTACCTCGCATAGTCGATCGCCCGTGTCTCTCGAATCACCGTGACCTTGATCTGGCCCGGATACTCCAGCTCGTTCTCGACGCGCTTGGCGATGTCCTTCGACAGCCACACCGCTTCCTCGTCGGAGACGGAGTCGCTCTCGACCATGATGCGGATCTCGCGTCCGGCCTGGAGCGCGAACGCTTTCGAGACCCCCTTGAACGAGTCGGCAATGCTTTCAAGCTTTTCCAGCCGCTTGATATACGACTCCAGGATGTCCCGTCGCGCGCCCGGTCGAGCGGCCGAGATCGCGTCGGCCGCCTGCACCAGCATCGACTCGAGCGACGGCCAGTCGATGTCCATGTGATGGGCGGCCATCGCGTCGACGACCGCGGGGCTCTCGCCGTGCTGTTTGAGGAACTCGATGCCGATCTCCAGGTGCGTCCCTTCGAGCTCGCGGTCCATCGCTTTGCCGATATCGTGGACGAACGCGGCCCGGATGGTCGTGTGCGCGTCGAGCCCGACCTCGCGGGCCATGACGCCGGCGACGTATGCGACTTCCTTGGAATGCGCGAGCACATTCTGGCCGTAGCTCGTACGGAACTTGAGGCGGCCCATCATCCGGTGGATCTCCGGATGCATGTCGTGCAGGCCCAGCTCGAACGCGGCCGCCTCGCCCTCCTTCAGGGTCGCCTCGGCGACCTCTGATTTCACCTTCTCGACGACCTCCTCGATCCGCGCGGGATGAATGCGTCCGTCGGCAACCAGCCGCTCGATCGAGACCTTGGCGATCTCGCGTCGATAGGGGTCGAAGCTCGAGAGGATGATGGCGCCGGGCGTGTCGTCGACGATGAGCTCGACGCCGGTGGCGGTTTCCAGCGCCCGGATGTTCCGTCCCTCCCGGCCGATGATGCGACCCTTGAGATCGTCGCTCGGCAGGTCGACCACCGACACGGTTGTCTCAATCGCGTGCTCAGCGGCGCTGCGTTGGATGGCCTGGGTGATGATGTGTTTGGCCTTATCCGCGGCGACTTCACGCGCTTCGTGCTCGAGCTTCTTGACGAGATTGGCGGCGTCCCGGCGGGCGTCGGATTCCAGCTGGCGGAGCAAGAGGTCCTTGGCCTCGTCGGCCGTCATGCCAGACACGCGCTGCAGCTCGCGCTGGGTCTGGGTGACCAGCTCCCGGCACCGCGCGTCTTCGGCCTCTGCGGTTTGCTCCCGCTTGCCGACCGCGTCCTCGCGTGATCGAACACCGGCTTCGGCTCGCTCGAGCGTTGACTCCCGGTCGCTGACCAGGCGCGCTTTGTCCCCGAGCGCCGTGTCGAGCGCGGTGATCTCTTCGCGCCGCTTGTGCGTTTGGGTCTCCGTTTCACGCAGCAGCTCGTGCGCCTTCTCCTTGGCCGCAAGCACGGCTTCCTTGTGCGTGGCTTCGGACTCGCGCTCGGCATCCGTCACGAGTCGGCGCGCTTCGTCACGGGCGCGGCCCATCGTGTCGGCGGCGATACGCTTGCGTGTGGCGATCCAGATCCCGAAGATGATGAGCGCGCCAACGGCGGCCGCGAGCGCGGCGGCGAGGTACGGAAGGAGCTGCATGCGCGACCCCCACGGAATCGGCGCCGCATGCTGGAACCCGGGCGAAACCAAAACCCCCGCGGACTGCCGTGTGGGGAGGTCGTATGAACCTGTCTAAACAGGTGGGGCCGCTAGGTGAAGCTTCGCCTCTAAGGCTTCCTCGCGCGGAGGCATGCACACAGCAAAGCGTCGCGACTCTCTTCGATACAACAATGGCTCAAACGAGCCCCCAAACCATCACGCGCACCGCAGGGAATTCAAGATCACGCGGCTGCTGACGTCTGCTTCCAGGCAATCGTCAACGGCCCCAACATCGTGCCGTTCTACGTAACGAACTTCATCTTAGAACGAAGCAGGCCGGGTGGCAAGATGGGAAGGCTACGGGCGCCCCGCCCGGTCAGACGACCCACCGGGTGGACGACGTGACCCTATCTCGGCGGCGATGCACTCGCGATCGCCCGATCGACGAGCGCTTCGAGCTCGATCGCGCGCTGGTGCACGTCGCTGTCGGCGGTCGCCCGGCCGTCTCGACATCGAAAGTACTCGTCCGCGATATTCAGCGCGGCGAGCACGGCGACGCGGACCGAGTCGCCGGCGCTTGGGCGGTCGGCCGCTGACTGCATCTTCTCGTCAACGTAGCGCGCGAGCTCGGCCACATAGGACGCGTCCAGCTGACTGCGGATAGGATACCGCTGGCCGAAGATGTCGACCG
Source organism: Vicinamibacterales bacterium (assembly GCA_965197395.1). GTDB lineage: Bacteria > Acidobacteriota > Vicinamibacteria > Vicinamibacterales > UBA8438 > CAZYFH01. Next base: position 65,258 of record CBDANB010000004.1, read on the forward strand.
TGATGACGCCATCGTCGTCGTCGGTCACGGGCGACACCTCGCGCCGACTGACGCCTGCGACACGTGTCGCCTGGCTGAAGGCTCAAGGCTCACGGCTTTCGGCTCGGGTCGCGACTCATCGATCATCGCGTGTGTCCGCGTCCCCTGCCCAAGCCCTACGCCTTCAGCCCTAAGCCAGACGCGGTTACAGGTCGATCCCCTCCAACTGGCTGAGCATGTCGGCGACGCGTGCCTGAATCTGCTCGCGCTCGGCGAGCAGTGTCTTGACCTCCGCGCCGTCGTTCTGCGCGGCGGAGAGCCGTTCGCGCATCGTCTCGAGCTCGGTGGTCAGGCGGCCGTTGTCCGCACTCGTCTGGGCCAGCTCCGCGCGCGTGCGCTCGAGCAATCCCACGAGCGCCTGGATCTTCTCGGCGAGCCGTTCGAGTGTTTCGAGGTCGACTGATCGTGCGGTGTTGGCCATGTGAACATGCTCCTCGCGACGCCGGTCATCTCAATGTGGCCTGGTGGGTGGTTTCGAGGCTAGTGACGATGGCGCTCATCGTCTGCTGCACCTCCGCGTCGGTCAGCGTGCGGTCGGCATGGCGAAACGTCAACCGAAACGCGAGACTCAGTCGGCCCTCGGGGACGCCTTTCCCCTCGTAACGGTCGAACTCGCGCACGTCGATCAGCGTCTCTGGCGCGACCGCACGGATAGTGCCACGAACGGTGGCCGCAGGCAAGGACGCATCGACGACGATGGCCAGATCTCGGACGATCGACGGCTGGCGTGGCAGCGCCGACACGCGCATCGCCGAGCGATCGACCGCGATCTCGCCCAACACGTCCAGATCGAGCTCGGCCACATAGACGTCGTCACCGGCGACCGGCAAACCTCGCGTGGTGGCCAGTGACGGGAGGAGCTGGCCGAGGAAGCCAAGTGTGCAGACCTCGTCGGATCCGGGCCGCACACCCTGCACGACGGCGGCGCGCCCGGGCACGAGCTCCGGGCGCGTGGTGGGCTCGATGTGCGTCGTCACGCCGGCCGCGTCAGCGAGGCGTTCGACGATGCCCTTGACGTCGAAGAGATCGGACGGACGCGCGCGTCCGCTCCAGTGTTCGACCATGCCGGCACCGGTCAGCGCGATCGCGACGCCGGCCGACTCGCCGCCGGCGCGCCGAAACCGGTGCCCGATCTCGAACAACCGGATGTCCCGGTGTTCGCGGCGACGATTGCGAATCAGCGCGTCGACCAGACCGGGCACGAGTGAGGGGCGCAGGACCGCGTACTTCTCCGATAGCGGATTAGCCACCGGTACGAGGGCGTCCGTCGTGTCTACGAACGGTTCCGCCGCGGCCCGCTCGATGAACCCGTATGTCGTCGCCTCCGAGCACCCGCTCGCGGTGAGCACACGCCGCAGCAGACGCTGGCGCCGGATGCCGGCGGCGACGGGAGCGGGCGGCCGGACCATCGCCGGGAACGTGGACGGCAGCCGATCGTAGCCGTGGTATCGCGCGACCTCCTCGATGAGATCGATCTCCCGGCTGACATCGACGCGATGAGACGGCACGGTGACCCGCCATCGGGCATTGTCAGCGGGCTCGACCGGTTCGACGGCAAAGCCCAACCGCTCGAGGGTCATCGCCACGACGCCGGCATCGACGTCGACGCCGAGGACACGGTGGATACGAGCCTGCCGGAGGTCGACCACGATCGCCGCGCGCGGCGCCGGGTACCGGTCGATGAGGCCGCCCTTCGGCTCGCCCCCGCCGATGGCCGCCAGAATCGCGTAGGCGCGGCGCAGCGCCGTGACGGGCGCGCCGATGTCGGCGCCGCGCTCGAAGCGATAGGACGCGTCGGTCGACAGACCCAGTCGCCGGCTCGTCCGGCGGACTGAGATTGGCTTGAAATAGGCGCTCTCGAAGGCAACACGTGTCGTCGACTCGTGCACCTCGGAGTCCGCACCGCCCATGACGCCCGCGACCGCCTGCGCCCGCGCGCCGTCGGCGATGACGAGCATGTCGTCGGCCAGCGCGCGATCCTCGCCATCGAGCGTGCGGAGGCGCTCGCCGGGCCTGGCCCGTCGGATACGCAGCTCGCCGCCCCCAAGCCGGTCGAGATCGAACGCGTGCATGGGGTGGCCAAGCTCGAGCATGACGTAGTTCGTGACGTCGACGATGTTGTTGATAGGACGCACGCCAGCCGCCTCGAGGCGCGCGGCCAGCCACGCCGGCGACAGGGTGACGTCGACCGCGGCGACCGCCGCCGCGTAGCGGGGACAGAGCTCGGCTTCCTCGATGGTCACGGCCAGATCGATGCCCCCGCCGTCCCCGGCATGCGGCGGCGCGGCCAGCGCCGGCCAGGTCACCGTCGTGCCGTACATCGTCGCCACTTCCCGGGCGATGCCCGCCACGCTGAGACAGTCGGGGCGGTTGGGTGTGATCTCGAGGTCAAGCACCGCGTCTTTCCCGGTCGACGCGTGTGCCGGTTCGATCGCCGACACTTCGAACCCACGCATGGTCAGCCCCTCGGCCAGCGTGTCAATGCTCGTGTCCACCGGCACGAGCTCGCGGAGCCACGACACGAGGATTCTCAATGGGGAAACTGCTCCAGCAATCGCAGGTCGTTTTCGTAGAACGCGCGGTTGTCCTCGACCCGGTATTTGAGAATGGCCAGACGATCGATGCCCACGCCGAACGCCCATCCGGTCAACCGCTCTGCGTCGTAACCCACCGCCTCCAGCACTGCGGGGTGCACCATGCCGCTGCCGAGAATCTCGATCCAGCCGGTGCGCTTGCACACCGAGCAGCCGCTGCCGCGACAAAACACGCAGCTGATGAACACCTCGGCGCTCGGTTCCGTGTACGGAAAGAAACTGGGCCGGAACATGACCTGCGTGTCGGGATCGAACACCTGCTGCAGGAAGCACTCGAGCGTGCCCTTGAGATGGCTCATCGTGACGTCGTCACCGACGAGCAGGCCTTCGATCTGCTGGAACATCGGCGAGTGCGTCTGATCCGGCGTGTCACGACGGTAGACCAGACCGGGCGCGATGATCCGCACCGGTGGCTCGTGTGTCTCCATGTAACGGATCTGCATGCCCGAGGTGTGGGTGCGGAGCAACGTCGCCGGGCGGCCTGCCGCCGTCTCGAGCGGACCGTCGAGGTAGAGCGTGTCCTGCATGTCTCGAGCCGGATGCTCGGGCGGCATGTTCAGCGCTTCGAAGTTGTGGTAGTCGTCTTCAGCTTCGGGGCCCTCGAGGATTTCGAACCCCAGGCTCGCGAAGATCGTCTCGATCTCCTCGCGGAGGACGGAGAGCGGGTGACGGTGACCCAGCCGAATGTCGCGCCCGGGGAGCGTCACGTCGACGGCCGCGAGTGGTCCGGTGTCGGCGTCAAGGGTCGCGCGACGGGCTGCGAGCTGTGCCTCGATGAAGCGCTTGAGGTCGTTCGCTCGCCGGCCGAGCTCGGGGCGCACGTCGGCCGGGGCCGACGCCACGGACTTCAGTAAGGCCGGCACCGCGCCGCGCTTGCGGCCGAGGTAGCGGTCGCGGAGCGTCTGGAGGCTCTCGACCGCGGTGACCTGTTCCAGCTCCCTCAGGAATTCGCCGCGGAGGCCCTCGACGGTGGGGGTATCAGGTTGCCGCGCGGGCATCTTTGGCCCGGGAGGCCAGATGCGCGAACGCATCCGGTTCGCGAACGGCCAGGTCGGCGAGCGCCTTGCGGTCCAGCCCGACGCCGGCGGTCTTGAGCCCGTTGATGAACTGGTTGTAGCTCAACCCGTGCTGTCGGGAGGCGGCGCCAATCCGCGTGATCCACAGGCGGCGGAAGTCGCGCTTCTTGCGGCGCCGCCCGATGAACGCGTAGTTGAGCGCCGTGTCAGCGGCTTCCTTCGCGGCACGATAGAGCTTGCTCTTTGTCTGATAGAACCCCTTGGTCCGGGCCAACAGCTTTCGCCGCTTCGCGCGTCGTATCGTCCCGCGCTTTACTCGAGGCATCTTCTCAATTGCTCCAGGCTTAGGGCTTAGGGCTTAGGGCTGGGCCGAGGGAGCCGACCCATACGCCCGCGCCTTGAAGCCAGTCCCGCGTCTACTTATACGGAATCATCCGTGCGATTTTCGCCGCGTCGGCGGCATCCACGAGCGTCGTGCCGCGAAGGCCGCGCTTCTGCTTGGTCGTCTTGCTTGTGAGAATGTGCCGCAAGAACGCTCGACTACGGGTGATCTTGCCGGTCCCGGTCTTGTTGAAGCGCTTCGCGGCGCCTCTGTGGGTTTTCAGCTTCGGCACGATGTCCTCTTCCTTGCTTCGTCCCTACCGTCCCTTGCGCGCCACGGTCTTGCTCGACAGGATCGTGTGCATCTGGTTGCCTTCCATACGGGGCACCGTCTCCTGCGTCGCAAGCTCCTGCAGGTCGTCGACCAAGCGATCGAGAATGTGTCGGCCGTACTCAGGGTGCGCCATCTCCCGTCCGCGAAAAAAGATCGTCGCCTTGACCTTGTCCCCGTGCGCCAGGAACCGCTCGACGTGTTTCTTCTTGAACTGGTAGTCGTGCTCGTCGACCTTTGGCCGGAACTTGATCTCCTTGACCTCGATCGTCTTCTGGTGCTTCCGTGCCTGCCGCGTCCGCTTCTGTTCCTCGTACTGATACCGCCCGTAGTCCATGATCCGACAGACGGGCGGTTGCGCGGTCGGTGAGATCTCGACGAGGTCGAGCCCCTTGTCCCGCGCGACGGCGAGCGCCTGCTGCGGTGACATCACACCGAGCTGCTCGCCCTGGTCGTCGATGACGCGGATCTCGCGCACTCGAATGCGCTCATTGACCCGCGTGCGGTTCTGGCGGAAGTCGCGGCGTGGCCCGCGTGGGCCGCGTCCTAGAGGAATACCATGCTCCCTTCTTAGTCTACCGTCTTCGGCGCGAAGACGTATCTTACCCCGTCGCCTGGGCGCTCTTCAGGCGAACCTCCGCGTGGAGGGCGTCGATGAGCGCGCCCACCGGCCGCGGTCCCTGGTCGCCGGCGATGCGACTGCGCACCGCCACCGTCCCGTCGGCGGCCTCCCGGTCGCCCACGACCAGCATATACGGCACTTTCTGCAGCTGCGCCTCACGAATCTTGAGCCCGATTTTCTCCTGGCGGACATCCGCCTCGGCGCGAAACCCCGCCGCGGTCAGCGTGTCTCGGACACCGCTGGCGTGCTCCGCATGTCGGTCGGCGATCGACAGGACGCGCGCCTGGACCGGCGCCAGCCACAGCGGAAACGCGCCGGCGTAGTGCTCGATGAGCAGCGCGATGAACCGCTCGAAGCTCCCGAAGATGGCGCGATGGATCACGACGGGGCAGTGCTCCGCATTGTCGGCGCCGGTGTATTTCAGATTGAACCGCTGCGGCATCTGGTAGTCGAGCTGGATCGTGGCGCACTGCCACTTGCGTCCGATGGCATCCGTCACGTGGCAGTCGATTTTCGGCCCGTAGAAGTTGCCTTCGCCTTCCGAGACGACATACGGCTGGCCGACGGACTCCATCGCCGCCTTGAGCCGGGCTTCGGCGTTGTTCCACGTCTCCAGCTCGCCGAGATAGTCTTCGGGGCGAGTCGAGAGCTCGACGTCATACGCGAGCCCGAAATCGGCGTAGACGCGCGCAACCAGGCGGAGGAGTCGCTCCACCTCGGCCTCAATTTGCTCCTCGGTAATGAAGCAATGCGCATCGTCCTGTGCGAACTGACGGACCCGTGTCAGACCCGAGAGCACGCCCGAGGCCTCATTGCGGTGGAGCGCGCCCTGATCCGCAAGGCGGAGCGGGAGGTCGCGATAGCTGCGGCCCTCGCTCGCGAACAACAGCATGGCTCCGGGGCAGTTCATCGCCTTGAGGCCGAACGGCTCGCCCTCTGACTCGACCAGGAACATGTTCTCTCGATAGTGCCCCCAGTGGCCCGAGGTTTCCCACAGCCGCTTGTTGAACACGAGCGGCGTGCGAACCTGGAGATAGCCCTCGGGTGCGAGCGCATCTCGCATGTAGTCGGTCAGCAGGGTATAGAGCGTCGCGCCTTTCGCTTGCCAGAACGGGGCGCCCGGCGCCCACGGATGGAACAGGAAGAGCCCGAGCTCCTTGCCGAGCTTGCGGTGGTCGCGTTTCTTTGCCTCGTCGAGCCGCTCGAGGTGGGCCTTGAGGGCGGAGTCCTTGAAGAACGCGGTGCCGTAGATCCGCTGCATCGGCTGGTTCTGCGCGTCGCCCTTCCAGTACGCGTTGGAGCTCGAGAGCACCTTGAAGGCCTTCAGTTTGCCGGTGGACGGCACGTGCGGACCGGTGCAGAAATCGATAAACACCCCGTCGATGGTGTAACAGGAGACGACAGGGCCCCCCTTTTCCTCGATCAACTGGACCTTGAGCGGCTCGCCGTGCTCCTGAAAATACGCTTTGGCCTCTTCCTTCGGCAACATCTTGCGTTCGTACCGAAGGTTCCGCCTGGCGAGCTCCGCCATTTTCTTTTCGATGGCCCGCAGGTCGTCCGGCACGAATGGTCGGTCGACGACGAAGTCGTAGAAGAAGCCGTCGTCGATCGCCGGGCCGATCCCACACTGCGCTCCGGGAAACAGCGCCGTCACGGCCGCGGCCAGCAAATGGGCCGTGCTGTGGCGATAGAGCGCCAGTGCCTCGGGTGATTCCGCCGTGACGATGGTCACGTCCGCATCCGCGTCGACGACATGGGTCAGGTCGACGAGGCGGTCATCGACGACCGCCGCCAGCGCGTGTTTGGCCAGCCGGGGCGAGATCGCTGCCGCGACGTCGCTGACAGGCGTGCCTGTCGGGACGCTTCGCGCCGACCCATCGGGGAGCGTGACGGTGACCTGACTCATGCGGTGGGAAGAGGAATCACATGAGAAGAGCTGACTGGATCATGGTAGGCACGGGCGGACTTGAACCGCCGACCTCCTGCATGTCAAGCAGGCGCTCTAACCAACTGAGCTACGCGCCTATCTCTAGAAAACACTGAAAACACTGGTGCTTAGGGATCTCTACAAGGACGGACAGTATAGCAACGTGCGAGAACCAGGGTCAAAGCGGGGTCGACAGATGCTCGAGCGCGCGGTCGAGCACCGTGTCGTCGGTCGGCAGCGGTTCGCCGAGCTCGGTCGTCGTTGGCTCGACGGCGACCGTCGGCTCGACACCGTACCGGTGAATCGGGTCACCGGAGGCCTTCAGGTAGCGGGCCCACGACATCCACAGACCCTGGCCGCCGGGAAGTCTGACCAGCTTCTGGATTCCGGCGCGGCCGGCGGTGCGCTGGCCAACGGTGTCGGCACGCGCACGGCCGACGAGGGCGGCGGCAAAGAGCTCCGCCGGTCCGGACGTACCGGCGTTGACCAGCACGATCGTGGGGGTCTCGATAGCGGCGCTCCCGCTGCTCGCCTCGATCGGCGTACTCCGCTCACCGTGCTCTTCGCGAATGACGAGCGTGCCGTCGCCGACGAACAGCCTGGCCGCGGCAATCCCTTCTTCGAAGGTGCCCGTCGCGCTGTTACGGACGTCGATCAGGAGGCTCGATGCGCCGTCGGCAATGAGCGCCGCCGCCGCGTCGCGGACCGCGTCCGAGATGCCAGCACCGAATCCCGGCACCCGAACATACCCAGCGTTGTCGTCGAGCATCCGGCGGCTCACGGCCGGCTCGGCGAGCCGTTCACGGACCAGATCGATGTCGTAGGGCTCCTGGGTGGCCCCGCGAATCAGCGAGATGGTCACGCTCGATCCAGGCTCGCCCCGGAGATGCCGCTCGCCGACCACGCCGGACATGAAGCGGGTCGGCTCGCCGTTGATGGCTCGAATGAAGTCGCCCGGGAGCACCCCGGCGGCCGCGGCTGGAGAGCCGTCGGCGGCCGCGACGATTTGTAGGTAGTAGCGGCGCGTGACCTCGACCCCGATTCGACCGGCTGGGAGCGGTTCCCCGCTCTCGAGGCGGTCCGCGTCCTCGCGCTCCAGATAGGCGCTGTCGGCATCGAGTCCTTCCGCCAGCCCACGCAGCGCGCCGCCGATGACCTCATCGAGGTCCACCTCCCCGACGTAGTTGTTGGAGATCAGGGAGACGACGTCCTCGAAAATGCGCAGATGGCGGTAGGCATCTTCACCGGCGGACACCCGGCCAAGGAAGCCGCCGACCACGAGGAAAGCAATGACCGGTACGGAGGCGAACAGAACGATGAGTCGGGTGCGCGTTGACATTCGTGCCTGCGTCTGGGGTCCACGGCGGGACCCTCGGGGCGTCTAGACGGGCGAATCTAGCAGCCCTGCTAGTCCCTGAGCCATTCTACCGGATCGACTGGTTGACCGTCGACGCGCAGCTCGAAGTAGAGCGACGACGCCCCGGCTGGCGCGCGCCCGACGGTGCCGAGCGGCATGTCGCGATCGACGCGCGCGCCCCGCTCGACGTCGAGCGAGGCCAGGTATCCGTAGAGGGAGTAGGACTGGGTGCCGTGGTCGATGATGATCAGGTTGCCGAAGCCGGTAAACGTATCGGCGTAGGCGACTTGGCCCTCGTGGACGGCAATGACGGGCGTGCCCTCGTCCGCCGAGATCTCGATGCCGTTCCGCTGGATCGTGGTGCCAAAGCGAGTTTGCTGCTGTCGCCCGAACGGTGCGGTGATGTCGCCTGGAACCGGCGGCGAGAGATCGCCGCGGAATGGTCTGAGTGGCAGGGCCAGGGGCGCCGCGGTCATGGCGCTCGCGCTGCCGGTCGCCATCGCGGTGAGCGACGACTGGAGCTGCTGGTTGGCGAGTTGCAACTCACCCGTGAGCTGTGCCGTGAGATCGCGTCGCGCGTCGATGGACTCGACCAGCCTCGTCTGGGCACGGACCGCGCGATCGAGCTCGCCGCGGGTCTGCCGCGCGTCGGCCAGCAGCCCCGTCAGCTCGGCATGACGAGCTTCGAGGGTGCGCTGCGATTCGCGGAGTGCCACCAATGTCGCCCGATGCATCGGTGATGCGCCGTCGGTCGAGCTCTGCCAGCTCCGAGACGAGCCGGTACGCGCGCCCGATCGACCGGAGATCCTCGACGCCGAGGAGTAACCGGGTGTAGCGGGGCTGGCCCAATTTGTAGAGCTCGACGAGACGGGACTCGACCACGGGACGCTGCTCGACGGCCGCCGTTTCGAGCTCGGTGATGCGACCCGTTGTGTCGCCGAGCTCGGTCTCCGCCCCGTGGATCTCCGTCTCGAGGCGCGTCAGCTCTTCGCGCTTGAGCTGCCGCCGGACTTCGAGCTCGCGAAGCTCGACCAGGAGCGACCGCTCCCGCGATGCCAGCTCCTCGGCTTCCTCCTGTAGGGTGAGGATCCGTGCCACGGCGCGCGCCGCCAATTGCTCGAGGTGCCGCCGATCGGGTGCCGCGCCGTCGAGGGTCTGTGCCGCCAGCGGAGCCGCCCCGAGACGCGGGGTGCCCTGGTCATGGTCAACCGCGGGAGAGGACGAGAAGAGGACGACCGCGACACCAGTCGCAGTGGCCAGTCCGACGGATAGGCGGTTCCTAGATCTCGTTGATCGACGCATCACACCTCGACGCGCCCCGGAATCTCCACCGTGTACTGATGAAACGACCCTGATCGCTGGGAGCTAACAGGCTGGACCGGAAGTATAGCACGGCGGAACACTGGCCTGGGCTCCGCGGTTGCAAGGTTCAAGGTCCGAGGTGGTACCCTAGATGTTCATGCGCGTGCTCGGCGTCGACTACGGAGAGCGCCGCATCGGCATCGCCGTCAGCGATCCCACGGGAACGCTCGCACGGCCATGTCGCACACTCAGCGCCGCTGGATCTCTGGCCGAACGAGTTGCAATGGTCGCCGCGGAGGCCGACGTGCTCGCCGGTGAGGCCGACGGCCTGACGGCGGTCGTCGTCGGGTTGCCGCGGCGGCTCGACGGGCGTCCCAACGAGCAAACGACCCGCGTGATGGCCTTTGCCGAGGCGCTTCGGGTGGCCACAGGGCTCCCGATCACCACACAGGACGAGCGCTTGACGAGCATCGAGGCGGAACAGCGCCTGGCCGAGCGCGAGGCGAGCTGGCGGCGACGCAAGACGCAGCTCGATGCCGCGAGCGCGGCCATCATTCTGCAGGACTACTTGGATCAGCGTGTGGAGGCGCGGCGCTCGGGGTTCGAGAAGGTGGAGGGGTCGGGCCGGTGAGACGCCTGTTGGTCGTCCTGCTCGGGCTCGTGCTGGTGGCGGCATTGGCCGCGGGCGTTGCGTGGAGCGAGTTGAGGGCGCGTCTCGCGGAGCCATATCAGGGTTACGTCGAGGCCGGGGCGTTCGTTGATATCGAGCCCGGTGACTCGACGAGTGTCATCGGCGAACGACTGGCACGAGCGGGGGTGGTGGTCGACGCCTGGACGTTTCGACTGGCGGTGTGGCGGAGCGGCCATGACCGCGCGCTCCAAGCCGGTGAGTATTACTTCGACGCGCCGCTGTCCCCTGCGGACACGGTCCTCAAGATCGCCGGCGGCGACGTCTACCTGCGGTCCGTCACGTTTCCCGAAGGCCTGACCATCGGCGAGATGGCGCGGATCTTCGAGGACGCGGCGTTCGGATCGGCTGAGGAGTTCATCGAAGCCGCGGGTCGCGCGACGCTCGTCGCGGCACTCGACCCCGACGCCGAGAACCTCGAGGGGTATCTGTTTCCCGAGACATACGCGTTGCCCCGGGACGCCACTGCCGACGATCTGGTGCGTGCCATGGTGGCGCAGTTCCAGTCGGCGTTCACTGACGAGCTGCGCGCGCTGGCGTCGGCGCGCCAGTTGACCGCCCGTGACGTCGTCACGCTGGCCTCGATCATCCAGAAGGAAACGGGGAGCGCGGCGGAGCACGCATTGGTGTCGGCGGTGTACAACAACCGGCTGCGAATCGGGATGCCATTGCAGTGCGACCCGACGGTCATCTACGCCCTTCAGCGCGCGGGTCTCTACGACGGCAACCTGACGCGCGACAACCTGCAGTTCGACTCGCCGTACAACACGTATCGATACGGCGGGCTACCCCCGGGTCCGATTGCGGCGCCGGGCGGCGCGATGCTCGAAGCGGCGCTCCGACCGGCCGACGTCACCTACCTCTATTTCGTGAGCCGCAACGACGGCACGCACGCGTTCGCGAACACGTTGCGCGAGCACAACCGCAACGTGCGCGAGCACCAGGTGGAGTACTTCCGCCGCCGCCGCTCAGGACAGTAGCCGCCGGGTGAAGCCGTTATGCACGACCACGACAGCATCACGCGTCGCCGGTTCATCGGCACCATCGCGTCGGCAGCCGCCGTGACGATCGTCCCTCGACATGTGCTCGGAAGGGGCGTGCAGGCCCCGAGCGACACGCTGACGCGGACGGTTGCCGAGGCGCGTGCGCTCGGCGACATGGCCCGCGCCCAGGGCGTCGTGACGCAGATGGGCAATCAGGGGCACGCGGGCGAGGGCGCCCGGCAGATCCGTGAGTGGATCGACGCGGGCGTGGTCGGGTCGGTTCGAGAAGTGCAGTACTGGACCAACCGGCCGATCTGGCCGCAGGCCCTCGACCGGCCGACCGACGCGCATCACCGCCGAGACGACCGCGTTGTTCGCCGAGCCGGCACCCGCGGTGTCGCGGATCACCTACGACTTCCCGTCGCACGGCACCCGCCCACCGGTCCGGTTCGTCTGGCGAGATGGCGACCTGGCGATACCACGACCACACCACGTGGCGGTGGGGGAGCGCTTGCCCGGTGGCTCGAGTGGGCAGCTGTTCGTCGGGACCGACGACGCGATCGGCGCGGACATGTACGGGCGGACGCCCCGGCTATTTCCAGCACAGCTTCACGACGATGTCATGGCCAGCCCGCCACCTCCAACGTATCCGCGGTCGCCGGGCGTCTTTCTCGAGTGGATCGATGCCATCAAGGGTCGAGGCGCAACCGGCTCCAGTTTTCCCGGTCACGCGGGCCCGCTGACGGAGGTCGTGCTGCTGGGCAACCTGGCGGTACGCACCGGACAGCTGATCGAGTGGGATGGAGCGCGGATGCGGGTGTCCAACGTGCCGGAGACCAATGCCCTGCTCGACGAGGAGTATCGCGACGGCTGGAGTCTCTGATTCCGGGGCGCGCATGCGGGGCGTCGTAGCGCAGGCCTTCAGGCCTGCGAGGCACGGCTGAAGCCGCGCCCTACGGAAGGTCGCCGACTCGCGCTCAGTGGTCGGCGATCAATCCCGCAGGTAGTCCTGCCAGCCGTCGACTTCCGTGTAGAACAGCGGTGTCGCGTCGCGGTCGGTCGCCAGGTTGTGGTCGATCGTGGTGCCGGGGTGCGTTGCCGACCGTGCGGTGGCATCGATCGGGATCGGCTCGAACAGGATGCCGCCGAACGCGAGATACGCGGCAAGCAGGGTCAAGACCAGGTTGAAGACCTGGCCCGTGATGTAGAGCTGGATCGGCCGACCGCCGGACGTCTGGCGGCCGAGCTCGCGGAAGCTCGACGAGAGCCCGATGCTGACGAAGGCGAGGCAAAACAGCCAGCCCCGGAAATCGGAGGTGAGGTCGAGGATCTCGCCGACGCGCGCCTCGCCCATCGCCGGGGTGAACACGAATGAAAAGACGAGCGATGCCGCGACGAAACCGATGATGAACTTCGGGAAGCGATACCAGATCTCCATCGCATCGGGCGTGCGCGTGGCACCCGTGGCGTCGACCCGCGTCACCCAGTAGACCGCGACGAGAAACGCGACGACGCCGATCAGGGTGTTCTGGATCATCTTGACGACGGCCGCGATTTGTTCCGCCTGGTCCCCCAACAGCGCGCCGGCGGCGACGACTGCGCCTGTGGCATCAACTGTTCCGCCAATCCACGCGGCGCCGACGACGAGGTCCATGCCCGACGCGCGGATGGCCATCGGCATCACCACCATCATCGCCACCGTGAAGATGAGCGACATGCCGACGGCGAGCGTCAGCTCGTCCTTCTTCGCCCGCGCTGCCGCGGCGACCGCGATGGCGGCCGACACACCGCAGACCGACGTGGCCGCCGCGATGACGATGACCAGCGAACGGCTCGTCATCTTCAGGATCCGCGTGCCGAACAGATACATGAAGAAGATGACGGTCGGCGTGACGAACCAGGCGACGAACAGCCCGGGGATGCCGAGGTTGAGGATGTTGCCGAACAGGATCTCGGCGCCGAGCAACACGAGACCGGTCTTGATGTAGAGCTCGCTCCGCAGTGCCGGTTTCAGCCAGACCGGCGTCCCGATCGTGTTCGCGATGGCCAGACCGATCGTCAGCGCCCAGAAGGCATAACCGAACCCCGTGGCGCGGATACCGGCCTGGTTGGCGAAGGTGTAGGCGATGACGGCCAACAGGAAGAGCGGCGCGAACGCGAGCGCCTGACGGGTGCCCTCCCGCGCGATGACCTGAACGGCCGCGGCTGTCAGCACGAGGAGGCCGAGGCCCAGCACGAGGAGACCGGCGCCGCGGCCGGTAAACGCCTCCGCGACCCCGGTGCTCCAACGGCCCACGCCGGGCACGGTCGTGATCACCGGCAGCGTGACGCCCGCGATGAGGATCGCCCCGAGCCAGACCGCCCACCAGTCCTCGGACGCTACCAGCGGATTCCGTCTGTCGCTCATCGTGCGGATCTACCTGCGCGAAGGCATAATAGCCCCGGCCAACGGTTCAAGGGCTCCACCGCTCCAGTGTTCGAGTGACGACCGGAGGGAGACGCGCGATGAGCATCAGACCCGGAATGTCCTTGGCGGTCGCGGCGATCCTCCTCGGGCTGAGCTCTGGCGCGCATGCCCAGCAGGAAACGCTCGGTGTCGAGGGACTCGTCGCGCCGGTCGAGATCGTCACCGATCGGTGGGGCATCGCGCACATCTACGCCGAGAACGAGCACGATCTGTTCTTCGCTCAGGGCTACAACGCGGTGCGCGATCGGCTCTTCCAGTTCGAGGTCTGGCGTCGTCAGGCGACCGGGACGGTGGCCGAGATTCTCGGCCCGCGTGAGCTCCCCCGCGACATCGGCGCCCGACTGCACAGGTTTCGTGGCGATATGACGACGGAGATGCGCCGCTATCACGACCGGGGCGACACGATCATTCCGGCGTTCGTCGACGGCGTCAACGCGTATATCGATCTGACGGAACGTCACCCTGAGCTATTGCCGCTCGAGTTCGATCTGCTTGACATCACGCCGCAGCACTGGACGCCGGCGGTCGTGGTGTCACGGCATCAGGGGCTCGTGTCGAACGTGACGTCGGAGCTCGACACCGCGCGCGCGGTGGCTGCACTGGGGGCCGCTCGGGTCAAGGAGCTGAACTACTACATCGGCGATCCCGATGTGTCGATCGATCCCGCCATCGACGTGTCGATCCTCGATGACGACATCCTCGCGCTCTACCGTGCGCACCGTCGCCCGATCCGCTTCCAGCCCGAAGATGTGTCCCTCGCCTCACGCGGTGACGCGGCGACGTTCGACCGTCTCGCGGCGGCCATGCCGGCCGAGATCGACATGCGCCGAGCCGACGTGGAGGCGATCGGCAGCAACAACTGGGTCGTGCACGGCAGCCGGACGTTGAGCGGGTATCCGATCATGGCCAACGACCCCCACCGGGCGCAGTCGGCGCCGTCCTTGCGGTACTGGGTCCATCTCGTGGCGCCGGGCTGGAACGTTATCGGGGGCGGCGAGCCGGTACTGCCAGGTGTGTCGATCGGTCACAACGAGCAGGGCGCGTGGGGGCTGACGGTATTCGGCCAGGACAACGAGGACCTCTACGTCTACGAAACCAATCCCGCGAATCGGAACCAGTACCGGTATCTGGGTCGGTGGGAGGAGATGACGGTTCTCGAAGACTCGATACCGGTGGAGGGTGAGGCGCCGCGGCGCGTGGAGCTCAAATACACGCGTCACGGTCCCGTGCTCTACGAGGATCCGGCCCACGACGTCGCGTACGGGTTGTCGGCGGCGTGGCTCGACTACGGCGCCGCACCCTATCTGGCAAGCCTGCGCATGGACCAGGCAACGACGTGGGATGAGTTCGTCGAGGCGTGCAGCTACAGCCGTATCCCGTCGGAGAACATGGTCTGGGCGGACCGGTCCGGGACCATCGGGTATCAAGCCGTTGGAATCTCGCCCATCCGACCGCATCACAGCGGGCTCGTCCCGGTGCCGGGCGATGGGCGCTACGAGTGGGACGGGTTCCTGCCCATCACGGCCCTCCCTGCCGTGACGAACCCCGAGAAGGGATTTTTTGGGACGGCCAATAACTACACACTCCACGACGTGCCCGATCGCTACCCGTACTGGGAGGCGCTGCACTACACCTGGGGCGATCAGATGCGTGCGGCGCGGGTCGAGGAGGTGCTCTCACACGGCCAGCATCTTACGACGGTCGACATGATGTCCCTGCAGATGGATGAGGTCTCGGTTGCCGCCCGCAATCTGGTGCCGCTGCTCGACGACCTCCCGGGCGTCAACGGACGCGCCGCTGAAGCCAGACATCGGCTGCTCGACTGGGACCGCGTCGTCGCTCGCGATTCGATCGAGGCGGCGATCTACGTTAGCTGGGAGCGACGGCTCCGTCGCGCCGTGCACGAGGTGGTCGTGCCGGCGACGGCCCGTGACTACATTCGCGGTGTAAACATGAAGCGGAT
This sequence comes from Vicinamibacterales bacterium, assembly GCA_965197395.1. Lineage (GTDB taxonomy): Bacteria > Acidobacteriota > Vicinamibacteria > Vicinamibacterales > UBA8438 > CAZYFH01. The sequence continues at coordinate 80,868 of CBDANB010000004.1, forward strand.
GATCGACTGGCTCGTCGCGCCGGACGGCCGGTTTGGCACGGATCCCATCGCCGGCCGCGACGCCATCCTCCGCGACAGCTTGACCTCCGCGCTGGACGATCTCGAGGAGCGCTTCGGCACCGCCGAGATGGCGACCTGGCGATACGGGGGGGAGCAGTTCAAGCACGCGCTCATTCGCCACCCCATGAGCGGTGCGGTCAACGCCGACCTGCGTCGGCGCCTCGATGTTGGCCCGCTGCCACGCGGGGGTTACGGCGGCACCGTGCACAACACCGGCGGCGGCGACAACCAGACCTCCGGTGCGTCCTTCATGATCATCGCGGATACGGAGAACTGGGATAACTCCGTCGGCCTGAACAGTCCAGGGCAGTCCGGAAACCCAGACAGCCCCCACTACCGTGACCTGTTCGAGCTGTGGGGACGCGACCGTTACTTCCCGATCTTCTACTCGCGCGACAAGATCGACTCGGTCACCGAGACGACGCTCGTCCTGCAGCCGTGACCAGAGGCTCCGGGACGAGCCGAGCCGTCGCGGACGCGGTCGCTGGGGTTCGTTGCCCGAGACTACACCCCGGAGAGCGGCTCCTGCCGCGTGAGCCCCAACGTACCGGTTGCGTCGCCGAACTCGTCCGTGTGCACCCCGACACGTTCGAGCATCGCCAGCAGCAGGTTGTTCATTGGCGTGTCCTTCGGATGCCGGAGGACACGACCCCCCTTGACGCCACCGGCGCCACCCACCAGCACAAGCGGCAGGTCGATGTGCGAGTGCTCGTTGGCGTCGCTGATCCCGCCACCGTGAAGGATGAGCGAGTTGTCGAGCAGCGTGCCATCCCCGTCCGGCGTCGACGTCAACGCGTCGAGGAAATGGGCGGTCAGGCCGACGTGATACTGGTTCACCTTCGCGCCCTGCTCGAATTTGACGGGGTCGTGTTGGTGGTGTGACACGGCATGGTGGGCGGCATTGACCCCGAGATCGGGGTACGCCCGGTTGGTCTGCTCCTTGCCGAGGGTGAACACGAACACGCGGGTGATGTCCGCCTTGAAGGCGACCGCCAGCAAGTCAAACATCAGCTTGGCGTGATCGTTGTACGATTCCGGCACGCCGATCGGACGGTCCGGAAGCTCCAGCGACGACTCTCCGTGCTGTCGCTCGGACACCTGGATCCGCCGCTCGATCTCACGGACGGAATCCAGATACTCATCGACGCTGTTGCGGTCTGCGGCGCCCAGCTTCTTCTGTAGCTGCGTGATGTCGGCCGTCACCCAGTCGAGAATGCTGCGGTCTTCGTGGAGCCGCGCCAGCCGTTCCTCCGGCGTGCCGCCATCGCCGAACATCCGCCGGAAGACGATGCGCGGGTTGGTTTCATGCGGGTTGGGCGTCGTCGGCGTGCGCCACGAGATGCTGTTCGTGTAGACGCAGCTATAGCCGTTGTCGCAGTTCCCGATGAGATAGGTCTGCTCCATCGCGAGCTCGAGCGACGTCAGCGGCGTGTCGCCGCCGATATACGCGGCGGCAATCTGGTCCGCGGTGGTGCCGTTTCGCACATCGGCGCCCTCGGTCTCCTTCGGGTGCACGCCGCTCAACCAGACCGTTCCGGCGCGCGAGTGCTCGCCGTTGCCATCGCCCAGCGCCTCGGCCTGTTTCTGGCTGAGGCCGATCGGCACGATGACCTGATCCTGAAACGGCGCGAGGGGACTCAGGGTGCGCGACAGCTCGGTGAGGGCGCCGTCGCCGGCTGGCTGCCAGGACGGCATCACCGCCCCGTTCGGGATATACACGAAACCGAGCCGACGCACCGGTGCCGCCGCGGTCTTCGCGAGCGCCGACGCGGCCGGCACCATGGCGTCCAGCAACGGCAGCGACAGCGTGACTCCCATGCCGCGCAAGAACGTCCGGCGGGGAAGGGCTCTCTTCGTGATGAACATGCGGTGTCTCCTGAGCGGAATGCGCGGCGAGCTACTGGCCGGTCTCCGGCTGGTCCTTGGACGTCCTCATCTGGAACGGCGTGCTGTTCACGACACCGACGACCAACGCCGCCAGCCCGTAGTCGTCGGTCGACGCCCCACGGGTGATCTGGCGGACGGCGGGCCCATCGTAGTACTCCACGCCGCGTCCGAGCGCGTAGGTCAACAGTTTCTCGGTCACGACCGTGGCGAATTGTTCCGGGTTTCTGACCAGCAGCCCGCGAAGATCGGACGGGCCATTGAACGCAGTGCCGTCAGGCATGGCTCCGGAGGCGTCGATGTCCGTCCCACCGGGCATGTGGGCTCGCCAGCGGCCCACCGCGTCGAAGTTCTCCAGCGCCAGCCCGAGCGGGTCCATCACGCGATGGCAGCTCGCGCACACCGGGTTCGCGCGATGCTGCTCCATCCGTTCGCGCATCGCCAGCGCCTTCCCCGAGTCCGTCTCCGGCTCGAGCTCGGGGACGTTGGGGGGCGGGGGAGGTGGCGGCGTGCCGAGGACGTTCTCCAGGACCCATTTACCCCGACCCACGGGCGACGTGCGATCGGGGTACGAGGTCACCGTCAAGATGCTGCCCTGTCCCAGGAGCCCCCGGCGGTTGGGGTCGCGGTGGGTCACGCGACGGAAGTCCGTGCCGTAGACGCCCTGGACGCCGTAGTGACGGGCCAGCCGCTCGTTGAGAAAGGTGAAGTCCGCGGTCAGCAGCTCGGTGACACGACGATCCTCGCGAAGTACGGCGTCGAAGAAGAGCTCTGTTTCTCGGACGAAATCTTCTCGCAGGCTCTCACCGAAGTTCGGGAAGATGACGTCGGAGGGCAGCGCGCCCGAGATATTGCGGAGCCGCAGCCACTGGCCCGCGAAGTTCTTCGCCAGTGCGTCCGACCGCGGGTCGGCCAGCATCCGCCGCACCTGGGCCTCCACCACCGCCGGCTCCCGGAGCTCCCCGCGTGCGGCGACGTCGAGCAACTCGTCGTCAGGAATGCTGCTCCAGAGAAAGAACGAGATGCGCGACGCCAGCTCGAGGTCGCTCAGACGGTAGGGGCTGCCCGGAGCCGCGCCGGTCGGATCGGCGACCGCGCGGAAGAGGAAGTCGGGGCTCACGAGGAGCGCGCGCAGCGCACGCTCGATGCCGGCTTCGAAACCGTCGCCGTTGGCCGAGCCTTCAGTGAAGAACGCCATCAGGCCGTCGACGTCCTGGCGAGTCACGGGTCGGCGATAGGCGCGCCGGGCCAGTCTACCGAGGATGTCCCTGGCGCACGGGACATCGTCGGTCGGGTCCGGCTGGCAGACGAAGATCCGGCGGCGAGCCGGCGTGTCGCCCGCGCCCGTCGCGTTGAACGGGCCAGTGATCGCCACCGTGCCCAGGTGCGGTTGATACAGCAGGTAGTCGCCCTCGCCGTGCGGACGATCGAACGGCTGCCGGACGCTTTCCGCGAGGGCGTCGGTCTTCTTGATGAACGAGGCGGTGACCACCCGCGGACCCGCCGCGACCGGGGTTCGGACCTCGAGCTCCTCGGGACCAGCGTTGTAGGCAGCACCTTGATCGCGGTTCGGATCGGGCGGCATCAGATCGAAGATCGTGATCCGCTCGCCGTCAATGCTCACCTCGAGCTGGTGCGGCTCCCGGATCGGCGCGCCGGCGAACAGGTCGAGAAGCTCCAGCTTGATTTTGTACTCGCCATCCCTGGGAAAGTTGTATCGCACAGACGCGCCGCCGCGCGTGCCGAACGGGAGTCCGTCGCGGTGCTGGTACTGAGAGAGGTCGGAGACGAGACGGAACGTCTCACCTGCCGGCGTCATCGCGGACGCGCCCACCGCCAGTCGGCTCACCTCGCGCGCAGCGCTCATATAGCGCTCGAGCAGCGTCGGCGAGACCTTCAGGACCCCGGCGATGTTGTCGAACCCGTAGCTCTGGTCGTCGGCCGGCACGAGCGCCGCGGCGTTGATGTCGAGATCGAGCAGGTCGCGGATGGCGTTCTGATACTCGGTGCGGTTGAGCCGATGCAGCGGCTCCGTGCGCCCCGGATTGGGATGCGCTGTCGCGGCGCGGTCGATCTCGGTCTCCAGCCAGGCGGCCAGCCCGTCGGAGGTGGCCGTGTCCGGGCGTGGCCGGCCCGCGGGGGGCATCGAGCCCGTCCGAAGCTTGCGGATCACCTTCTCCCACACCTCCGCTTCGGCGGCGACGTCGGTCAGGTCGACCGACTGGAGCGAGACGGGGACCGTGCCGCGGTCACGCAACCCCTCGTTGTGGCAGGTGACGCAATACCGGTCGAGGACGTCACGGTGCTGAGCGACGGGTGGCGAGGTCCCCCCGGACAGCTGCGCCGGCTGGGCGCTCGCCGGCGCGAGGCCTGCGAACGCCAGGACGAGGGGCACACCGAGGAGCAGGAACCGGCCTCTTATCATCGACTCATCGACTCTTGTCGGCCGTGGTCATCGTGTCACGAGCGTCTGGGCAAACCCCGCCCCACTACGGGATCGTACAGCTTCCCACCCGGCTGTTCAACCCGTAAGGTCCCGGGCTTCGCGGGTGGCGGCGAGGTGCGGTACCATACGCAGAACGGATTCGAGGAGACCCGCACATGCGCGTGAAACACCGAGCCGGGTGGTCGCTGGTCGTGGTCTCGCTGCTGACGTCGATCGTGCTGGGCGTGGACGCCACGGGCGAAGCCGCGACGGTCCCGCTGGTCGAGGCGGTCAAGGCTGCGGACCTGGCGGCCGTGCGCGCGTTGCTCGCAGACCAGGTCGACGTCAACGCCCCGGAGGCGGACGGCACGACGGCGCTCCACTGGGCGACACACCAGGGCGACCTCGGCGCGGTGGACCTCCTGCTGCGGGCAGGCGCTGACGTCACGGCGCCGAACCGGTACGGCGTGACGCCGCTGGTGCTCGCATGCGGCCGGGGGGATGCGCCGATCGTGGAGGCTCTCCTCGACGCTGGCGCGGACCCGAACGGGAGCCTCCCCGAGGGTGAGACGGTGTTGATGACCGCCGCCCGGACCGGCAACGTCGATGTCCTGCGACTGCTCCTGGCTCGTGGCGCGATTGTGGGCGCGCGGGAAAGCTGGCGCGGTCAGACAGCTCTGATGTGGGCGGCCGGCGAAGACCATCCAGAGGCGTTGCATTCCTTGATCGAGCTCGGCGCGCGTATTGATGAGCGGTCGACCGCCGGGTGGACGGCGCTGCTCTTTGCGGTGCGGGCCGGCGCGGACGACGCCGTCCGTGCGCTCCTTGAAGCCGGCGCCGACGTGAACGACACGGTTCGCCCGCTGCCTACCGAGACCGCCGATGAGGGGTCCGCGGATGCGCCGGCGCGCCGCGGCGGGCCCGACGGCACCAGCGCGTTGGTGATTGCTGTGACCAACGCTCATTTCTCGCTCGCGACCTATTTGATCGAGCGTGGCGCCGACCCGAACGCCGCGGAACAGGGCTGGTCCGCGCTACACCAGCTCGCGTACACACGCCGGCCGAATTCGGGGAAGGGCATGCCGCCGGTGCAGATGATCGACCGGCTGGACACACTGGAGTTCGCACGGTTCCTGCTCGAGAACGGGGCCGATCCAAACACGAGACAGACCCGGCGGTTCAACAACCGCGAGCGGAACAACCTGAATCGGGTCGGCGCGACGCCGTACTTGCTCGCCGCGAAACACGCCGATGCGCCGTTGATGCGTCTGCTGGCCGATCATGGGGCCGACACGCGTCAGGCCACGGAAGGCAACGCGTCACCGCTGATGGTCGCGGCGGGCGTCGGGATCTTCAACCTCGGCGAGAGCGCCGGCACCAACGAGGAAGCGTTCGAGGCGGTCAAGCTGGCCTACGAGCTGGGTGACCGCAACGTGGATGCCGCCGACGACAAAGGCTACACCGCGCTGCACGGCGCGGCGCTCCGGGGTGCCAACCCCATCGTGCAGTTTCTCGCCGACAACGGCGCCGACCTGCTCGTGGAGACCAGCGAGTCATGGACGCCGCTGCGGATCGCCGACGGCGTGCACTACACCGGCACCGTCAAGCGGGCGGACCACACCGCCGAGCTGCTTCGCCAGCTTATGAAGGCGAGGGATGTCTACGACGCGGCGCTGCACGACAAGGACGTCAACAGCGTCGCGGTGGTCAAGCCGGACGCGTCTCGATAAATCGACGAGCCTGCTGGGGTCACGGCCCACACGCGGCGGCGACCATTGTCAGGGCGCTGAGGTTGATCCGATTCTCTTCCGGCCCCCTGATCAGAAAGCCCTTGGCTTCCATCTTGTGGCCGGCGTGCGGCGCCGGATCGGGGTAGACACTCATCAACGCGAACGTCTGCTCGCCGAGCGGCTGGTCGCCGAGGGTCGTCAGATCGTCGGCCGTCGATGCTGACGGGTCGGCCGTTCGCACCGGCTCGGTACCGCGGATGAGCATCCAGCCGTCACCGGCGTGTTGGGTCAGGCAACCGACGACCTGCACCAGGGCGAAGCTCGGCACCTGCCCCGGCCCTTCCCGGTCTTCGATTCGAATGTCCGCGAGCCCGACCGCGGCCAACTCGCGGCCGCCGTCGGGAAAGCCGTTGAACTCGAGGATGTACGCCACGCTATCGAGATAGGCGGCGTCGCTGAGCGTCGCGGGGTCGTCGAACGGCATCAACGAGCGGATGCGCGTGAACAGGGTGTCGACGGTATCCTCGCGCCAATCCTGCATGAATCGATTGCCGGCGAGCGGCCGGGCCTCCTGCGATCCGCTCAGATCGGCGCCGTGGCAGCTGCCGCAATGCCGCTCGTAGACCGTCTTGCCACGCGCGGCCTGCTCGGCCGTGAAGACGCCGTCCCACACGGTGGTTTGCTCCGCTTGCGACGCCACCGTTCGAGCTCCGCCGCTGGCGATCACCGGTCCAATGGCCAGCGCCAACGTTGGCACCGCGGCGATCATGTGTCTCGCTCTCGCGCCCGCCCTCACTCTCGCCGTTCCTCCACTCGCGCCGCGGAGTATACCAGGGGGCCCCGCGGTCACGATGGTGCGCCGAACGAACCTATACTTGGGCTGCGAGACCCGGCCGGCGCGAGCAATCTGTGGGGGGGCGCATGCGGCGCGTGGGGACACGGCGGAGCGAGAACAGCGCACGCCCGCTCTGGACCTGCCCCGCGTGCGGCCAACACTACGTCACCCGCAACATGTGGCACAGTTGCGGACCGCACACGGTCGACCAGCACTTCACGGACAAGCCGCCCCATCTGCGTCAGCTCTTCGACGCCTTCGTGCGACTCGCGCGCAGGCGCGGCCCGATCATCATCTCGCCGAAGAAGACCTACATCGCGCTCCAGGCGCGGGTCCGGTTCGCCAAGGTCATCGTCCGCAAGAACCACATCGTGTGCGGCGTGGCGTTTCGCCGGCCGGTGCGCCACCCGCGGCTGCAGTTCGTCCTCGAGGTCCAGGGATGGTGGGAGTATCGTTTCAGGGTACACGCGCCGTCTGACCTCGACGCCGACGTCGAAGCGTGGCTCCGCGAATCGTATGCGTTGGGCGCGCAGCGACAACCTACGAGAACGGCCCGGCAAGGGTAGCCGGGTCGATGCGATCAACCATCTCGAGCGCATGACACATGTGTTAAACGGAATGTGTCATAGGAAGCGAGTCAGCCGCTACCACGCCCGAGGTCGCTGCAAGATCGCCACGAGCTCCTCGCCGCCGAACGCCGTGCTGCCCACCGTGAGGCTCATCACTTCGTAGCGTGACATGTCAGTCCCCTTGGTCGAGCGACGAGATGCCCACCAATCAAGGGCGCACAAACGATGCCACGCGGAATCCCCGGAACGCGGCGGTCAACTCCCGCGCCATTCGGGGATGTGAGTCGTGCGAGAACGGTTCCCCCGCGAATCGAAGGACCGCTGTCGTCCCCTACGTGCCAGGTGTCCAGAGGCGAGACTTCGGTTCGCCGGCCATGGTGAGCATGAGCTCGTTGAGGCGTTTGACGAACGCCGCCGGGTCCGCGAGCCGCCCACCTTCCGCGAGCATTGCCTGGTCGAAAAGGATGTGGCTCCAGTCACCGAACCGCGCCTCGTTCGTTTCGTCTTTCAAGCGCGCAACGATTGGATGGGTCGGGTTGATTTCGAGCACCAGCGGGACGTCGGGGACCGCCTGACCGGCAGCGCGCAACACCCGTTCCAGGTTGGCGCTCATGCCGTCCTGCTCGGTCACGAGGCATGCGGGTGACTCCGTCAGCCGGTCAGTGAGGCGAACCTCCTTGGCCTTGCCACCGAGCGCGCGCTGAATCCGCTCGAGCACCGGCTTGAAACCGGCTTCCGTCTCTTTCCGCTGCTTCGCCTCGGCCTCGTCCTTGGCCAGGTCACCGAGATCGAGGTCGCCTTTCGTGACCGACGCGAGCGCGTGACCATCGAACTCGGTCAGATGGGCCACGAGCCACTCGTCGACTCGGTCGTGAAGTAGCAGCACTTCGATGCCCTTCTTGCGAAAGATCTCCAGATGCGGACTGTTGCGCGCGGCCGCGAAGCTGTCCGCGGTGATGTAGTAGACCTTGCCCTGCCCCTCCGCCATCCGTCCCACGTAGTCGGCCAGCGACACGGTCTGCTCGTCCGTGTCCGTGCGGGTCGAGGCGAAGCGGAGTAGCCGGGCGATCCGGTCCTTGTTGTCGCCGTCCTCACCGACGCCTTCCTTCACCACGCGACCAAACTCGCGCCACACCGTCGCGTACTTGTCGGCGTCTTTCTCCGCCAGATCCTCGAGGAGGCCGAGCACGCGCTTGACGGAGGCCGTTTTGATGGCCTCGACATCGCGCGAGTGCTGCAAGATCTCCCGCGAGACGTTGAGCGGGAGGTCGTGCGAGTCGATGACGCCACGGACGAACCTGAGGTAGCTGGGCATCAGTTGCTCGGCGCCGTCCATGATGAAGACGCGGCGCACGTAGAGCTTGATGCCGTGACGCTGCTCGCGATCCCACAAGTCGAACGGCGCCCGCTGCGGCAGATAGAGGAGCACGGTGTACTCCTGCCGTCCCTCGACCTTCGCATGCACGTAAGCCAGCGGCGCCTCGAAGTCGTGGGCGACGTGCTTGTAGAACTCGTGATACTGCGCCTCGGTGATGTCCGACTTTTGACGCGCCCAGAGCGCCGACGCCTGGTTGACCGTCTCCGTGCGCGTCTCCTCGGCATCCGGCGGCGTCGGCTTGTTGATGTCCGCGCCCGGCGGCGTCTCCTTCCGCATCACGATCGGAATCGTGATGTGGTCCGAGTACTTGTGCAGAATGGCCCGGAGTCGTTGGCCGGAGAGCAGCTCGTCTTCGTCGTCGCGCAGATGGAGCGTCACCTCGGTCCCGCGCGCGGTCTTCAAGGCCGTCTCGATGGTGTAGTCGCCGTCGCCGGTGCTTTCCCAGCGGACACCGTCATCGGCGGAGAGGCCGGCGCGCCGCGTCGTTAGCGTCACGCGGTCGGCGACGATGAACGACGAATAGAACCCGACGCCGAACTGACCGATTAACAGCGCGTCCTTCGCCTGGTCGCCGGTCAGCTGCTCGACGAACTCGCGTGTGCCTGATTTGGCAATCGTGCCGATCTGCGCGACGACCTCATCGCGCGACATCCCAACGCCGTTGTCGGCGACGGTGACCGTGCGCGCGTCGGTGTCACAGCTGACGCGGATGGCGAGCTCGGGGTCGTCCTCCAGGAGCGTGGCCTCGGTGAGCGCCTCGAAGCGCAGCTTGTCGCAGGCATCCGACCCGTTCGAGACGAGCTCGCGGAGAAAGATCTCCTTGTTCGAGTAGAGCGAATGGATCATCAGCTGGAGCAGCTGGCGCGCCTCGGTTTGGAAGCTCAGGGTCTCTTTGTTGGCGGTGTCAGTCACGATGATGGCTCCGAGAGTGAGAGGGAAAACGACCGGGAAACATAGCACACGCGACCACCGACGCCGTCGCGGATGCTCCGCGCCAAGGCGCGCGGGCCCGGTCAGTCGATGGCGGTCTGAGCGGCGCCGGAGATGTGCAGCGTGTCGGGATCCTGGAGAAAGACCACGGCCCGGAGGGCCTCGCGGTTCCACTCGGGTTCGAGCCGCACACGAGCCTCGAAGCGACGAGGGGACGCGTCCTCACGCAAGACGGGACCCAGACGCTCCAGATGGCGCACGACGCCGGTGTGGTGCAGACGGCGGAACATGTTCTCACCGGCCTTGACGTCGGTCATCAGTCCGTTCTCGGTGATCGCGAGCCATAGGTCGGCCCGTTCCGTCGAGCCCGCGGGCGGCGCACCGATCTCAGCCGCCAGTGACATCTCGCGATTCCCGGGTGTGGTCGTGGCGTGCACGACGGTCGGCGTTTTTGGTGCGTCAGCGGCCCGTCGGATTTCCGCGCCGGCTTGCCGACCGCGACTCCCAACGAGCTCCACCCGACCATCGATGACCAGTTGCGGGGTGTAGATGCTGCCGACGTCGAGCGCCTTCGCGTACGCCCGCTGGCGCTGGGTGAACTGCGGCGACGAGAACCGATCCCGCCACCCGAGCCGGTCCCAGTAGTCGACGTGCTGGCTGAGTGGGATGATCACGACACCCGGCACCGGCTGCATGCGCGCCAGGCTGCGCAGCAGGGTGTCGGCCGGCGGGCAGCTCGAGCAGCCCTCGGAGGTGAAAAGCTCGACGATGACCGGGGTGGGCGCGACCGGCCCGCCCGGTGCGCGGGCGCGGACGCCGACGGAGACCGCCAGCACGACGCCGAGGGCCACCGTCGCACAGGTGACCGTCTGTCTGGACGTCATCTCCTCTGTATACTGACACGGGACGCAACGTCCCGCCAGACTCACCCACGAACCACCGTTCACCTGTCCCAGAAAGGGAGGCGGCATGTCCAGTCGGCTCTTCGCCATCGCGTTGCTCGCGGTCGTGGCGTCGCTCGTCGTGATGCCCGTCGGCGCTCGGGCCCAGCTTGCCCCGACGACGGCGTGGGTCTCTCATGTGTCGAACGAGTATCGCGTCATTCCCAACGTCACGTATCACGTCGCCAACAACGTCGACAACCGCGTCGACCTCTATATCCCACGCAACGCGCGCGGTCCCACGCCGGTGCTGATGTATATCCATGGCGGCGGATGGGTTGGCGGCAGCAAGGAGGCCAACGTGCTCCGACTGCTGCCGTATCTCGAGATGGGCTGGTCCGTGGTCAACGTGCAGTACAGATTGGGCCGGGTCTCGCGCGCGCCGGCGGCGGTCGAGGACTGCCTGTGCGCGCTGCAATGGGTGAAGCGTAACGCCGAGGAGTACAACCTCGACGCGTCGCGAATCGTCGTGACGGGGAACTCGGCCGGCGGACACCTGGCGCTGACGACGGGGATGATCCCGAAGTCAGCCGGGCTCGACCTCGAGTGCCAGATCCAGGAGGAGCTCGGTGTCGCCGCGATCATCAATTGGTATGGCATCACCGATGTGGGCGACCTGCTGCAAGGCGAGAACACGAAGAGCTACGCCGTCCGCTGGATGGGCAGCCTGTCGGACCGACTGGACGTGGCACGCCGCGTGTCACCGCTGAGCTACGTGCGCAACGGGTTGCCGCCGGTCCTCACCATCCATGGAGACGCCGACCCCGTCGTGCCCTATCGGCACGCGGTGCGGCTGCACGCCGAGCTCGCCGACATCGGCGTCGCGAACGAATTGCACACGGTGCCGGGCGGGGGCCACGGAGGGTTCGACCGCGAGCAGACGCTGCGGATCTTCGAGACAATCCACCGGTTCCTCGGCCGCCACGGGCTCGGGGGCGCCGGGAGCACCTCGCAAGGACAGCCGTGACGGTGGCGGGTCGCGTCCGATCGAGCGTCGCCGACCGTGGGGTCTCGATCGGGGTTGTCGCCGGGCTCGCGCTGGCGGTCGCCGCGCCGGCGCGGGCCGGGCAGACCTCCGACGCCGATCTCGATGAGGCCTTCGCCGCGTTCTGGGCGGCCGCCTCGGACACCGCGGTGGCGGCGGCGACCGAGCGCGTGCTCGCCACCGATCCCGGCATCGAGGACATCTGGTCGCGGCTGCGTCGCGGCCGACCCTACGCCGCTGACGTGCCGACTGGGCGCCAGCTCCGCAGCCGTCCGAACCGGGACGGGGTGGAGCATGCGTATGTCCTGCTCATCCCGGAGGACTACGACCCGTCGGTCCGGTATCCCGTCCGCGTCTACCTACATGGCGGGGTGATGCGTCCGAAGCGCGACGACGGCTGGTGGCGGAACGAGGAGCGGGTGACGCGCGACGATGCCATCGTCGTGATCCCAGCCTCGTGGGACGAGTCCATCTGGTGGCAGGATTCCCAGATCGAGAATCTGGCCGGTGTCCTCACCGACGTCAAGCGGACCTACAACGTGGACGAGAACCGCGTGTATCTGCTCGGCATCTCGGACGGCGCGACCGGCGCGTATTACCAGGCGTTCAAGGCGACGACGTCGTGGGCGGGGTTCCTACCGTTCATCGGGCATCCGGTCGTGCTGTCCAACCCCTCAACGGGTGTCGACGGCGAGATGCACGTGACGAACTTACGCAACAAGCCGCTGTTCATCATCAACAGCGGGCGCGACCGCCTGTATCCGGTCGCCGCCGTCGTGCCGTTTTTGCGTCTGTTCCAGGACGCGGGGGTCCAGCTGGACTTCCGGCCGCAACCGGAGGCCGGCCACGACACGAGCTGGTGGGAGAGCGAGGCGGCGGCCATGGACTCGTTCATGGACGACGTCCAGCGACGTCCAATGCCGGCGGCGCTGTCGTGGGAAACCGAGCGCGTCGACCGATACAACCGCGCGCACTGGCTCGTCATCACCGAGCTCGGGTCGGTGGACGGCGAAAGCGAGCTCGACCCGTTCAACACCGTGGCCGACGCCGCGAGCGGGTTGCCGCTCGGCATCAGCACGATCGGCGAGCTGCAGGATGGATCCGGGCTCCGGGTGTTCGAGGTGGAGGACGATTCGATCGCGTCGGCGGCCGGGATGCAATCGAACGACACCATCGTGGAGGTCGAGGGTCTGGAGGCCCCGAACGTCGAGGATCTGAAGAACGCGCTCACCGGATTTGCGCCCGGCGACCGGCTCCGACTGGTGGTCGATCGGAGCGGCGAGCGGACGGAGATCGTCTTCGTGTATCCCGAGACGGCCGCGCCGCGCACGCGCCCGGCGTTCCCGCATCGCCAGCCCTCCGGCCGGGTGGAAGTGCGCGTGGCCGGGCGGAATCAAGTCAGGGTCGCGACCCAAGGCGTGCGGCGATACACGTTGCTCCTTTCGCCGGAGGAGTTCGACTTCACGGCGCCGGTCACCGTGGTCACCAACGGTGTCACCTCGTTCGAGGGGATGGTGGAGCCGGACATCGGGGTGCTCCTCCGTTGGGCCGCCATCGACCAGGACCGCACGATGATGTTCGGCGCCGAGCTCGACATCGAGGTGACGCCCACCCCCTAGCACCCCGTGGTGAAAGTCCCGCTGCATTCGACCGGTGATGCATCTTGCCTGACGGCGTTGCTCCTCGGTCAAATACGGGGCGGTATTCTCCCTCGTCGCGCCTTGTCAACCGAGCGCCTCGCCGGTCTCGGTGCAACGCAGCACTTTCACCACGGGCTGCTAGCCGTTGCGGAACCTGACCGTCGCGTGTGACCCGTCACAGAACGGCATGGCGCGCGAGGCCCCGCAACGACACAGGGTGTAGCGCTCGCGGGAGGCCCCCTCGGCCCACGCGCAGCCGTCGAGCTCAACCGCGCCGTCGACCGCCAGCGGTCCATCCTTGAGCACCGTGATCTTCGGCTCCTGGTCGGCGTCCGCCACCGGCCCGCTCGCGGTCGTCGTGTAGGCGAGCGCGCCCGACGGGCAGGCGCGCACGGCTGCGATCACCCGCTCCGGGTCGGCGCCGTCCGCCGCGATCCACGGCCTGCGGCTCGTATCAAAGACCTCGGGGAGTCCCCGCGTGCAGTCTCCGGCGTGGGCGCAGATCGCTTCGTTGTATTGCACGGACACTGCTTGTCCGGTGTAGGTCCGTCCCCGGGTCGCCGCGACGTTGATGCGGGCCTCGCCAGTGAAGTGATAGGGCCCGTGTGCCCCGTCACAGAACGGTTTGGTCGCGGAATAGCCACAGCGGCAGAGCTCCATGTCCGCTTGCACCGGCAACCGTTGACCGGCCGCGTCGTCGAGCCGCTCGAGCCCGCTGACGACGAAGGGGCCCCATGGAACCACCGTGATCTTCGGTTTCGCCATGCTGTGCCGCCTCACCCTCCCTCGATTGCGGGGACGATGTCGATCTCGTCACCCGTACGGACCGGCGCGCCGAGACGGTCGGCCGGGAGCTGCTGATCATTGAGAAACACCACGATGACCGGGTTGACACGACCGTCGGACGCCAGTACGAGCGTGGCGAGCGCCGGGTAACGGCGGCCCACCTCGCGCAACGCCGCTTCCACCGTCGGTGCCGTCGTGTCGACGACGCCGACGCCCCCGATGCGGTCGGCGAACAGCGCTGGGAGGCGCACACGGACACTCATGACGATGCCGTCGTCCGTTCGAGGTCCGCGATCTCCCGATCGAACACCGCCCACACCTGCTCGCTCAGCGAGCCGAAGAACTCGCGGGTGATGAAGGGCTCGATCTCGAGCGCCGGATTGGGGCGGTCGAAGACCTCGGCGGGGAGCGTGTAGTCGGCGCGCTCGTACCCCTGCTTTCGCTCGAGCCACAACGCCCGGATGAACGCGCGCCGGACGGCCGCGAGGAGCTCCTCTCGCGTGACGTGGAGCCCGACCTCTTCCGCGAGGGCGTGTGGCGCCTCCTCGGCGTTGAGCATGGCGAATTTGCAGAGCCCGAGCAGGTCGTCACGCACGAAGTAGAGCCCACGCTCGGTGATCGCCTTCACCCAGTAGTCGACCGACCGGTCTTGCTCGAGCGCGAGCAGCATGTAGGTCGCCATCGACATGTGGCCGCCGGCGATCGCCCACGGATAGCCGGGGTTGGTATCCGGGATGTATGCGGGGAGCTCGAGCCCCTTGCACTGCATGGCGTACGCTGGCTCACCGAGGTGTTCCGACAACCGCTTCACCCCTCGACCGACCTCCGGGCAGCGGCCGGTGCCCGCCAGCTCGATCAACTCCGCCACCTTGTTCACCTCGCCGAAGCGGGCGCCGTTCAAGATGGGGCTGTCGGGATGGCGCGCGTTGTAGTCGAGGACGTAGCCGATCGTCGTCCCGATCGAAATCGAGTCCATCCCGAGCTGGTCGACCCTGGCCACGAGCGGCCACGCCGCATGCGGATCGTCGATGCCGAGATTCGTCGACAGGAGGTTGAGCGGCTCGTAGTCGAACTTGGCGCGGAACGCCCCGCGCGACCCGTCGGCCGTTCGCTCGTAGAGGTTCTTGTGGCAGTTGATGCCGCACTTGAAGCACGACTCGGCCTTGATGACGAACTCCGGCTCCACGGCGCTCCGGAACATCTTCTTGGCGCGGCCATCACCCTGTGGTCTGAAGTTGTGCTGGGGCACGAACGCGAACCGGTCGAGTGGTTCGTAGTTGGCCCACGTGCCGCCGAGGCCGCCACGGTTCGCTTCGCGAAACTTGCGCGAGCCCGGCCCGGTGGCGATGTCCTTATTGAGGGCGCGGATCTGGGGCGACGGTGCCACGACGTGATCCGGCGCCTGGGCGACGATGCCGACCAGGTGCTTCGACCCCATCACCGACCCCATCCCGCCTCGTCCGGCCCACCGACACTTGTCATCGCCGGTCTTCAGCAGGTTCTCCGTGCTGAGCGCGACGGCCCCGAAGTAGCAGGAGGCGAAGTGCTCGCCGGCCGGTCCGATCACGGCGAAATGGGCGTCGGGGTAGTCGGGCTGGAGCGCCAGGATCTTTCGAAAACATTCGAGACCGAGGAGCGGAGCGGCGGGGACGAGCTCGGCAGACGGCCCCTCGTCCGTGGCGCGCAGGACGAGCACGACCGGCTGCGGCGAACGGCCCGCGATGACGATCTCATCGACACCCGTCCAGCGGAGCTTCGAGCCAAATTTTCCGCTCCCGGCCGACCACATCGCTGCGGGGAGCCCCGCGTTCGAGACCTTCAGCGGGCTATACGCGGAGAAGTACACGCGTAGACCGGTCATCACGTTGCTACCGGTCAGCACGCCGGTGTTGACGACGAGCGGGCTATCGCTCGCAAACGCGTCGGTGACGTTGTATTCCGCGAGCAGCTGAAACGATCGACCGAAACCGCCGAGGACGTCTTCGAGGTTGCGGCACGCCACGTCGCCGAACGCCACCGCGCCTTCGGCGAGGTCCACGGTGCATCGGGTGTATCGCTCCGACGTAGGGTCGCGGATCGGGCCGGTGCCGTGCGGGGCGCGCATCGGTCGTGAAAATAGCACGCGCTCCGATCGGGCGCCAGAGTTCTGTACCTGTGATTCGTGGCGTGTCTCCCGGAGAGCGGGATGCCCCGCCCGGGAGATAGGCGTTCAATCTGGGGGCGGCGCCGGCAGGCGGCGGACCGCCAGCACCGTGAGGTCGTCGGCGAGCTTCGTATTCTGCGCGTACCGCTCGACCTCGGTGAAGATCGTCGCGCCGAGATCGTCGACGCCTTCGTTGCAGTGCGTATCGATCACGCTACGGAGACCGATCTCGTCGAATGGCTGCCCGTCGGGATTCTCGGCCTCGGTCACGCCGTCGCTGTACATCACGAGCAGGTCACCCACCGCCAGCTCCAGCTGGGCCGACTCATACGTCGCGCCCTCGAACATGCCAAGCGCCATCCCGCCGGTCAGCAACCGTTCCGTGGTGCCATCGCTCCGACGGACGAGCGGCGGCGTCTGGCCGGCGTTGACGTAGGTACATGTGCCGGTCTGCGGGTCGATGACCACGAGAAAGAGCGTGATGAACCGCGACCCGGGGGTCTGGTCGTGGACGAGTCGGTTCAGCCGCGTCACGAGCCCCGTCGCGGGCAGGTTCTCGGCCGCCAGCGTGCGCAGCATCGCGAGCAGCAGCGCCATCAGGAGGGCCGCCGGGCTGCCTTTCCCCGAGACGTCGCCGAGCACGACGAGCAAGCGGCCGTCGTCGAGCGGCAAAATGTCATAGCAGTCCCCACCGACGGTGTTGGCGGGGCGCGTTCGGCCAGCCGCCTCGAGCCCCGGGGTCGCGTGGGTCCGTTGCGGCAGCATCGCCAGCTGAATCTCCCGCGCAATCTCGAGGTCGTTCTTCAGTGTGAGCCGGTCGGCCACTTCGAGCAGCACCAGCAGGTTGACGAGGACGAATCCGAAGAACAGCCACAGCGTCCCGTCGGCCCAGATCGGTGCGGGCACGCCGATCGTGAGGAAGAACGGCACGACCGGCACCTGTGTGAAGCCAAACCCCTCGAAGAGCTCGAGTACCCCGATGATGAACGCGACCAGCGCGATTCCGAAAATCAATCGCCGCGCCGGAGAGAGCTTGAGGGTAAACCCCAGAAACACGAGGCGCGTACGTAACGCGAGGCGTCTAATCGGCGGGAGCCCCTGGAACGCCTTCTCGTCGATGTGGCGGGTGAAGAATTGGTAGGCGTCCCGTGCGTCGCGGGTGAAGAGTCGCTGGACGTCCTCGGAGGTGAGGTCCTTCGTGTACGCCTGGAAAAAGTCGAAGTCAGGGGATCCCTTGGCGCCGCCCCGCGTTGCCATACTGAAGTATACGAACAGCTCGCGCCTCTGGATCCGTGATATGCAGCCGTTGATCGGTGTCTGCCTCAAGAAGATCTACCGGGCGCGCGGCCCCGGGGGCCGTACACGGCACGGGCAGGGTGCTCGCGCACCCTGCCCGTGGTGAGGAATAGGCGGTGGCCTCGGCCACCCAGGTCACGGCTGCGGGATCAGGTCCCCTTCGAAGGTTACCTTCTCGCCCGGGACGATGAGCACGTCGAGCTCGAGCGGCTCGTACCCCGGGTGTCGGACCTCCACGGTATGCGGACCTTCCTCGAGCCGCAGCCGCTGGAAGACGCCGTCGTATTCGTTCACGACCCCGACGAAGTATCCATCGACGTACACCTCCGCGAACCGCGGTCGGACTTTCAGGCGGAGGAAACCGGTGTACAGCTGCGCCTCGCTGCGCGCGTAGCCGCCGTAGTAGCCGTACCCGCCGTAGGGGTAGCCATACCCGTATCCGTATCCGCCGTAGGGGTAGCCGTAGCCGCCATAGCCGAGGTAGCCGTACGACCCGTACCCATAGCCAAGGCCGAACGAGAAGCCCGGGAGGTAGAAGTAGCTACCGTAGACGCGAGGATGCGAATATCCCCCAAAGTAGCGGCCACCGTATCCTCGGCGGTGGCCGAAGCGACCCCCGTTCCGATGGTATCCATACCCGCCACGAGAGCTATACCCGTACCAGTAGCCGGCTCGGTTGCCACGGCCGCGCCCGCGACCGTAGCTGCCGCCGCGGCCGCCGTAGCCTGACGCGACGCCGCTTCGTGCCTGAGGGCGCGGGACCGCCCGTCGTTCGACGTTACCCGGTGGGCGGCGATTCGGTGCCCTGCGGGCCACGCGGCCCGCACCGTTCGGTGCCGCGCCCGCTACGCCGCCCTGGCGCGGCGATCGGCGCACGACGCGGCCAGCCGCGCGTCCGTCGACGCGCGGCGCCTCGCCAACGCCACGATTGATCGTGCCAGGGTCGCGCCGTCGGACGGTGCCTCGTTGCCCCGACGTCGTGGGTCGGTCCGTCCCACGAGCGCGGGGTGATCGCCGCTGGACGACGGCGCCGGAGGGAGGTCGCTCCGGGCGAACCGATCCGCGCTCGCGGGGCGCTGGCTGGGAGCGCGGGGCGCGGCGCGGCCCGGCCGAGCGCGCCCGAGATCCGGACGATGACGGCGGAGCGGCTGTCGGAGCCCCGCCACTTCGGCGGCGGGCCTGTGGTTCGGCTTCCGCCAACGCCTCGGGGGCGCCGAGGGTCAGCGCAAGCGCTGCCGCCACGATGGAGAGAGCTACGCGTCGCATGGGAAGCTCCTCGTTGCAAGCAGGCTGGCGCTTCGTAGCGTAGCATGGACCGTGCCAGGCAAGACGCTGGAAGATCGTGGCCGTCTCCGATTCGCGCGGCTGCACTGTCCGCGACAGCGGGCAGGACAGTGTCACGTCGCGGGGCCACTCGAAGGCGCCAACGCCGGTGACCCACCATGAGACACGCTGAGCGCACGCGTTTCCGGCCGATACTCATTCGGAGGGCCCGGCGGGGGTGAGGCGACCATGACAGACATCACGGTGTTCCGAATCCAGAAACGCGAGGCGCGGGCGACCTTGACCCTCGCGGGCGGACGCACGGTGCGCGGCGCCTTCTTTCTCTCGGAGACGGCCGCCGATCACGCGGGGCCGGAGCGGATCGACGAGGTGCTGAACGCCGCGACGCGGTTTGTTCCGTTTCACGTTGATGCCGATACCGGACGGGCGTCGGTAATCTTGCTCAACCGGGCCCAGATCGTGACTGTGGGCTTGCCGCCGACGGAGGCGGAGCTGGTGCACGACTCCAGCTATGAGCTGGCACGACGCGAACCGGCCCGGCTCGTGCTGTCGAACGGCGAGCGTGTGACGGGCGAGATGCACATCGCGGCGCTGTCCGGCCACGCGCGCCTCAGCGATTTCGCCAACCTCCACACGTTCTTGCATGTGGAGAAGCCGCACCAGACGGTGCTCGTCAACTTCGACCACGTCGTCGAGCTGGAGCCGCTCGAGCCGCAGCAAGGGCAGTCAGATGGCTAACGGAATCGACACCTATCTCGATCTGGTAGAGGACCCGACCGGGACGTTCGTTCTCGAGGTTGGTCGCCCGCCCCGCATCGTCGTGGGCGAGACCCAGACCGATGCGCAGCCGATGGCGATGACGCGGCAGGACGTGCTCGAGCTGCTCGTCCCGGTCGTCCCGACGGAGGCTCGTGGCCGTCTCCGCACCGACCCGATCGTCACGTTCGCGTATGCGTCGGCCGCCGGTCAGGCCTACGACGTCGAGATCCGCCGAGACGGTGCGTCGATGGTGGTGCGCTTTGCCCGGGCCGAGGCCGCGCCACCGCCGAGCGTGTCGGCGGAGGCGGAGGACGCCGCGCCCGCGCCCGCGGACGAGCCGCCGCGCGACGCCGGGGAGCCCGGCGCGCGGACCGCCGATCGAGCCGAGTCGGAGCACGCGACCGTGTCACCCCCTGCCGCGGCGAATGATCATGCGATCGATGCGCTGTTCCGGGCCATGTGCGCGCGTGGGGCGTCGGATCTCCACCTCTCGGTCAGCGTGCCGCCGATGGTACGTGTCGACGGTCGAATGGCACGCCTCGACGAGGCTGCGGCGGCACTGACGCGCGAGTCGATCGAACGGCTGGTCGGCGACATCGTGCCGGAGGTGAACCGCGAAGAGTACGACCGGCGGCACGATACCGACTTTGCCTACGAGATCACCGGTCTCGCTCGCTTCCGCGCCAACGTCTTTGCTGACCGCAAGGGGATGGGCGCGGTCTTTCGGGCCATCCCGGCCGAGATCCTGACCGCCGAGCAGTTGAATCTATCGCCGCACATCCTCCAGCTCTGCCAGCTGAGCAAGGGTCTGGTCGTCGTGACCGGCCCGACGGGTTCGGGCAAGTCGACGACGTTGTGCGCGATGATCGACCACATCAACCGGACCCGCGACGATCACATCATCACCATCGAGGATCCGGTCGAGTTCGTCCATGAGAACCAGCGGTGCCTCATCAACCAACGGGAGATCGGCAGTCACACCGATTCGTTTCGTGACGCGCTGCGCGCGGCGCTGCGGGAGGACCCCGACATCATCCTCGTCGGCGAAATGCGCGACCTCGAGACCATCGCCATCGCCATCGAGACGGCCGAAACCGGGCATCTTGTCTTCGGCACGCTGCACACGACGACCGCCGCCTCGACCGTCGACCGCATCATCGATCAGTTCCCGCCCGATCAGCAGTCGCAAATCCGCGTCATGCTGTCGGAGTCGCTTCGGGGCGTGATCGCGCAGAATCTCTGCCGCAAGGTCGGCGGCGGCCGCGTGGCGGCGCTCGAAGTGCTCATCCCGAACTCGGCGATCAGCAACCTGATTCGCGAAGGCAAGACCTTTCAGATTCCGTCGATGATGCAGGTGGGGAAGGCGTCCGGGATGGTGGTGCTCAACGACGCGCTGATCGAGTTGGTCAAGACCAGGACGGTCGAGCCGGAAGAGGCCTATCAGAAGGCGGTGGACAAGGAGGGGTTTGTGACGATGCTCAAGCGCGCGAACGTCGACACCTCGTTCGCCGCCAAGGCCTGAGCCGTCCATTTTATCAGACAGCGACTTTGGTTCACAATATTGAGCCGGTCGGCACACCGCCGCCGGCACGGCGGTGGGACTAACCTTAGAGCCACCGGAGGCCGGCCTCGGCCGAGCGACCACGACAACGTAAGGGGCGACGATAGTGACTATTTCTTCCTTCCCGCGGCGCCGGCGCATGCTGGCGCTGGCCGTGTTCCTGCTCGCGTGGGGCGCGACACCGATCCTCGCGGACGACTGGCACCAGTGGCGGGGCGCCGATCGGCTCGGCGTGTGGCGCGAGTCCGGCATCATCGAGTCGTTTCCGGCCGAGGGGCTCACCGTCAAATGGCGTGCGCCGCTCCGATCCGGGTATGCGGGTCCCGCTGTGGCCGATGGTCGCGTGTTCATCCTCGATTGGCTCGAAGACCCGGCGTCGCGGACGCTGGATGGTACCGAGCGCGCAGTCGCACTCGACGAGGCGACCGGGGCGGTCCTCTGGACGCACGAATGGCAGACGACCTACCGGATGCTCATGGGCTCGTACGCCCTCGGCCCCCGCGCGACGCCGACCGTGGACGGCGACCGTGTCTATGTGGTCGGCGCCACCGGGCGGCTGTTCTGCCTCGACGTCGAAACCGGCGACGTCGTCTGGAGCAAGGACTTCGTGGCGGAGTACGACACCAGCATCCCGACGTGGGGCACCACCAGCGCGCCGCTCGTCGACGGCGACAAGCTGATCACGGTCGTTGGCGGAGAACCGAACTCGCTCGTCGTCGCCTTCGACAAGCGCACCGGCACGGAGATCTGGCACGCGGTCGAGGTGGTGGGTGAAATGGGCTATGGCCAGCCAGTCATCTACGAGGCGGGTGGCGCGCGTCAGCTCATCGTCTGGCATGCGGCGGCGCTGGTGTCGCTCAATCCGGAGACGGGGGACATCTACTGGGAGCAGGAATGGGAAGTCGGTGCCGGTATGTCTGTCGCGACGCCGGTCAGGAGTGGTGATTATCTGCTGGTGTCGCAGTTCTACAACGGGTCGATGATGATGCGGCTCAACCAGGATCGCCCCTCCGCCTCGATGCTCTGGAAGGGCGGCAGCCGGAGCGAGATGCCGGACCAGACCGACGGGTTGCACTCGATGATCACGACGCCGCTCATCATCGGCGACTACTTTTACGGGGTCGGGAGCTACGGTGAGCTGCGTGGTCTCGACGCGCGGACCGGCGAGCGATTGTGGATGAGCGACGAGATGACCGCGCAGGCGCGGTGGGGTACCGCGTTCTTCGTCCGACACGACGACCGCTACTTCGTCAACAACGACGACGGGCAGCTCATCATCGCGCAGTTCACGCCGCAGGGCTACGTGGAGCTCGACCGGACACGGCTCATCGACGCCAACGGCAGCTCCGGCATCGGCTCAGGTCCGACCAAGCGGTGGGATCGCCCCGTCAACTGGACGCACCCGGCGTACGCCAACAAGCACATCGTTCACCGGAACAACGCTGAGGTCATCCGCGTCTCGCTCGACGCCACGGACTACTAATCATGCATTCACGACTCGGCATTACGATCGCCCTCGCCTGTACCGCGCTCTCAACCACGCTCGACGCCGACGACTGGCCGGAATGGCGCGGCGCGGGCCGACAGGCCGTCTGGGCCGAAGACGGGATCGTCGATCGATTTCCGTCCGGTGGCCTGAACGTCACGTGGCGGACGCCGATCCAGGGCGGTTTTGCGGGTCCGGTGGTCGCGGACGGCCGGGTCTTCGTCACCGACTTCGCGTTCCTGCCCGAGACGAAAGTGATGGACGGCACTGAGCGGATCCTGGCGCTCGACGAAGGGACGGGCGACGTGCTCTGGACGCACGACTGGCCGGCCGCGTATCGCAACCTGCAGCTCTCGTATGCAACGGGTCCCCGCGCGACGCCGACCGTGGACGGCGACCGGGTGTATGTCGCGGGGGCCGGCGGGATGCTGCTCTGTCTCGAGGCGGCCACGGGGCGCGTGGTCTGGTCGCATGACGCGGTCGCGGAGTACGACACGACGATCCCGGTGTGGGGGGTTGCGAGCGCGCCGCTCGTCGAGGGCGACCTCGTGATTTATATCGTCGGCGGGGAGCCGGACGCGCTGGTCGTGGCATTCGACAAGCAGACCGGGGCCGAGGTGTGGCGGGCGATCGACGTCGTCATGGAGATGGGCTACGGTCAGCCGATCATCTACGAAGCGGGCGGCGTGCGGCAGCTCATCATCTGGCATCCGAACGCGGTCAGCTCGCTGAACCCCGCAACCGGCGAGGTCTATTGGGACGAGGCGTGGGACGTGCAGGGGTCGATGACCGTCACGACTCCCGTGAAGAGCGACAACTACCTCTTCTTCACACAGTTCTACGGCGGCTCGCTGATGCTCCGCCTCGATACCGACAGACCGGCGGCGACAAAGCTCTGGCAGGTCGCCGGCAGCAGTGAGATGCCCGACGGGACGGCGGCGCTGCATTCGCTGATCACGACGCCCATCGTCGAGGGCGACTACATCTACGGCGTCGGCAGCTATGGCGAGCTGCGCGGTCTGGATGCCACGACCGGCGATCGCCTGTGGGCGAGCGACCAGATGACGGTGCAGCGTCGCTGGGGCGCTGCGTTTATGGTGCGGCATGGCGACCGGTACTTCGTGAACAACGACGCCGGCGATCTCATCCTCGCGCAGTTCACGCCGGAAGGGTATGTCGAGCTCGATCGGACGAAGCTGATCGAGGCGACGTCGCGCGCGGGCTTTGGCCCACGCCGGTTCGAAGACCGGGCGGTCAACTGGACGCACCCGGCCTACGCGAACCGTCACATCATCACGCGCAACGACAACGAGATCATTCGTGTGTCGCTCGCCGCGGATGATTACTGAGCACCGCCGCCCATGCGACGAACGGGACGTGCGGGGATCTGTGGCTGTGTCCTTGCCGTGCTGGGCGCGTGGGGGTCCGTGTGTCTCGGTCAGACGCCGAGCACGCTGGCACCCACGTTCACCGCGGCGCAGGTCTCGGCTGGCAGCGCGGCGTATCGGCAGCACTGCGCGTCGTGCCATGGGGCGAGCCTGGAAGGCCAGCATCTGTCACCGAGTCTGACCGGAGCGCGGTTCGATCGGACGTGGCGCGGGAAGACGGCGGATACCCTCATGTTTCACCTCCACCGCATGCCGCCGGAACCGCGTGCGACGTCGGGCAACCTGGGTGAGAACACCTACGCGAACATCCTCGCCTATCTTCTGCGCGCCAATGGCCACGAGCCTGCCGATCGCGCCCTGCCGTCCGATACGGATGCGCTCGCCGCCCTGACGATCTCGCCCCGTGAAGGAGCGACGGTCGATCCCGACGCACCGGTCATCGGGTCGCCGAGCGAATCGGCGCTGTTGACGGGACTGAGCGCGGTCACCGACGACATGCTGCGCGACCCGCCGGCCGCCGATTGGTTGCAGTGGGGACGCCGGTACGACGGCCAGAATTTCAGCCCGCTCGACGTCATCACGCATGCCAACGTCCAGGACCTCCGGCCGGCGTGGCGCGCGCCGCTACGCGGCGGTACGAGCATGCCGACGCCGTTGGTGCATGACGGGGTGATGTTCCTGCAGACATTCCCGGACACCGTGCTCGCGTTGGACGGGTCGAACGGGGACATCCTGTGGCGCTATCAGTACCCGACGACCTCCCGGTCGAGCCAGAAGATGGGCCTCGCATTGCACGGGGACAAACTTCTTGTGCCCACGTCGGACTTACACGTGCTCGCGTTGCGCGCCAAGACCGGCGAGCTGATCTGGAATCACGAGATCAGCGCCGACACCGTGACGGACACGCGGGGCCAATACCAGTTGCGCAGCGCGCCCCTGGTGGTCGGCAACAACGTCATCCAGGGTGTCGCCGCGAGCTTCGTGCCGAAGGGGGGATTCGTCCTCGCGATCGATATCGATTCGGGCGATGAGATCTGGCGATTCCACACCATCGCGCGACCGGGTGAGCCCGGTGGAAACAGCTGGAACGGGCTGGCCCTGGACGAACGCAGCGGCGGGTCGGTCTGGCATCAGGGCACGTACGACCCGGAGCTCAACCTCATCTATTTCGGCGTGGCGCCGACGTACGACACCGGACCGCTCCTGCATCCGGTGGAGGACGCGGGCGTCACCAGCGACGCCCTGTACACGAATTGCACGATCGCCCTGAATCCCGACACCGGAGAGCTGGTCTGGCACTACCAGCATGTGGCGAACGACCAGTGGGATCTGGACTGGGTCTTCGAGCGCCAGATTGTCGACGTGACAATCGACGGCCGGCGGCGCAAGGTTGTGATGAACGTCGGCAAAATGGCGATTCTCGATGCGCTCGATGCGGCCACCGGCGACTACTTGTTTTCGGTTGATGCCGAGACACAGAACGTCGTGACGGACATCGACCCCGAAACCGGCGCCAAGACCATCGATCCGGAGAGACTGCCCGACCTCGATCGGACCACGGTGTTTTGTCCTGGCGTCTCCGGTGCGAGAAGCTGGCCACCGACGTCCTACAGCCGGCAGTCGACCTTGCTCTATCTGCCGTTGACGGAGTGGTGCAACCGCATGGGTCCGGAAGGATTCAAACTGCTCACCTCGGGCGTGGGGATCAGCTCGGCGCAACACCCGGACAGCGATGACGGCACGATGGGCCGCCTGCAGGCGATCGACGTCGAGCGGCAGCAGTTGGCCTGGGCCCACCATCAGTCGGCCCCACTGTCAACGTCGCTGTTGTCCACTGCCGGCGGCGTGATCTTCTCCGGCGATCTCGATCCGGCGCTCAAGGCCTTTGACGCCACCACCGGTGAGTTGCTCTGGCGGACCAGCCTCGACGACCTGCCCAGCTCGACGCTCGTGACCTACGGTATCGGCGACACGCAGTACGTCGCGGTGGTCGTTGGCCTGCGCAATAACCATGTCAGCGACCTGTCGAGGACATACAACGCGTTCCGCGAGAGGCGAGGCGAGACGGACGTCGAGCCGCCCCAGGGTGGCGCCGCGATCTGGGTCTTCGCGCTGTAGGGGGGAGGCGTCGTCGCCGTGACGCGCAACCCGCGATGCCGCGAGCTAGAACCACAACCGGAGGCGGGAAGCTCGAGTCCGCCACACCGACGGGATTCCGGCCGGCCCGCTTTGCCGCTGGTCGCGCACCCGCGACGGCTGCGCGCATCCTGGACGAGAACTGCGGTCAACCGCAGTGGACGGGGCACGACGGAAAACGACCATCGTCGTCTGTACTATACTGGGTGGTCAGGAGGCGCACGATGCAGACATCGAGGAGCCGGCGGCGAGTGTGGGCGGCGACGACGGCGGCGCTCGTGGGCCTCGTGGCGGCGGGGCTCGTCGTGCCGTCGATGCGGGCGGCCGAGGACGTGGTGGTCGTCGAGCCGGAATCGGTTGGTATGTCGTCCACGCGGCTGACGCGGATCGACGCCTTCATTCAGGACTACATCGATACCGACCAGATCGCCGGCGCCGTCACGCTGGTGGCGCGCAAGGGCAAGGTCGTCCGTTTCGAGGCGCAGGGGTGGAAGGACAAGGAGAACAACGCCCCGATGACGCGCGACACGATCTTCGAGATGTACTCGATGACCAAGCCGATTGTGTCGGCGGCGCTCATGATGCTCTTCGAAGAGGGCCGCTTCCTCTTGGATGACCCGATCGCGAAATGGCTCCCCGAGTACGCGGACCACACGGTCCGTCTCGTCGACGACGGCGTCCGCGCACGCAACACGCCGGAGGCTCGCCCCGTCACCGTGCGCCACGTCTTGACGCACACGTCGGGGTTGACGCTCAATCCGAACGGCCGGGGGCTCAGCGCGGAGCAGGTCAATTACGTCACCAACCACGGCAAGGGGTGGCCGACGCTGCAGCAGCAGGTGGCGCACGCCGCGGTCATCCCCGGAGCGTTCCATCCCGGCGACGAGTGGCAATACGGCTCATCGACGGATTACGTCGCCGTCCTGGCCGAGAAGATCTCCGGGATGTCGCTCGATGTGTTCCTCGGAGAGCGGATCTTCGAGCCGCTGGGCATGACCGACACGCATTACTACGTGCCGCGCGACAAGATGGACCGGGTGGCCGCGGTGTATCGGCCCGACGAGAACGGCAAGATCGAGCTGGCACGCGCACCGGAGTATCGCGAGCCGACTCAGGTCTTCCGCGGCGTGTCGGGGCTGAACTCCACCGCGGCCGATTACATCCGCTTCGCGCAGATGATCGCGAACGGCGGCGAACTCGACGGCGTCCGCTTGCTCGGGCGGATGACCGTCGACAACATGATCACGAACCATATCGGGTCGGGCAAATCGGTCTACGTGCGTGGCGGCGGGTATGGGTTCGGGCTCGGCTTCGGCGTGCTCACGAACCCGGCCGAGTCACTCGACGCGCTGTCGCCAGGCAGCTACACCTGGGGTGGTGCGGCCGGGACGCTGTATTGGGCGGACCCGGTGGAGGACCTCGTCGGGATCCTGCTGATTCAGATCCGCCCCTACAACCACATCAACATCCGGCCGATGTTCTCGAACGTGGTGACGCAGGCGGTGGTCGACAGCTTGGCCGACCAGCGACCGAAGATCCTGGGGTACGCGACGCCGCGGTAGCCCTGGGGCAGGCTCGCCGGGTGGGCGCGTGCACGGACGCGCCCTTCCCTTCAGGAACCGGCTCGCCTCGCGCAACTTCGGCGGGCGCCGGATGACCGACCGCGCCGCGCACCTCGTCGATCATGTGTTCCCCGACGTTCCGGTGCGCCAATGGGTGTTGTCGCTCCCACACCGGGTGCGATACGTGCTGGCCTCGGACCACGAGCGGGGCGGCGCATCCGGCGGCGCGGCGACCTGTCCGCGAAGGTCGCGTCATCAACCCAGACCGCGTGCTCACGGTCTGCCCAGTCAATCCCCAGATACAGTCGTTGCATCCCGCCCTCCTTGCGCCTACTCGGAGTCGGAACGGCTGGTTTCCCTTATATCGGTCCTCATTGGGACAACTTCCTATCGAACCTCTCTGCCGTTCGCTCGCCGGCCCGGGACGGTCTCGAAGTGATCCTCTGCGGGGGATCGGGCCATTTAGGTCCTCACACCGGCGAACTCCAAGAGTCACGCTTATCCGTGGTGCCTCGCTGCAACGCTAACCGTGGTCGCAAGGCAACATCAGATATAAGGGCCATTTGTCTGTCTGTCGGGTAGCGCTCATTTGCCTGCAGCGGCATTAGGGCGCCGGGACGCGTGCGATCCGGGTGCCGCCGGCGACGCCGCCAACCCAAATCTCGTCGGCGACCTGAATGGCCGCGGTGCCGAGAATGAGGTGCTCGTTCGACGGATAGTCGAAGACGTCGGTCGACGCGCCTGACTCGACGTCGACCTGCGCCACACGCGACCGGACGTCGTCGCACGCGCCGTCCCGAATACACGCGCCGATCCCACTCCGCTGCGCCGCGATGTGACCGGCGGCGAGGATGTCGCCGTCGGGTGTCCAGTGGACGTTGTCGATGAAGAAGCCGACGTTCGCCACGATCTCTTTGCGGGGCCGGCTCTGCCCGCGCGACAGCCGAATCACCGATTGCGCCGCGTACCCGGCAACGTAGTACCACTCGCCGTCTTCGGAGATCTCCAGGCCGTTGGGCCCGATCTCCTCGCTGCCGGGAACGCGCACCCAGCCGCCATCGCTGTGCCACTCCCAGATGTCGCCGGTGCTCGGGCTCGTCGCCGCGAACCCGCCGTCTGGCAACGGAACAACGGCGTTGAGGCCGAGGCCCTCGGGCGCCACCGCGCACCCGATCCACGTGAGGGTCGGTGGGGCGCCCCCCGCGTCGACGTCGAACACCTCGATCGATTCCCGCGCGCCGTGACGCACGACGTAGAGGGTGTGACGGTTCCCGGTACCGCGCCGCAGGCTGACGCCATGCGGTCGGAACGCGGTCGGCGTCATCTCCCGACAGGAGCCGAACATCGCGGCGTCATGCCGTGGCCGGGATGTCGCCGTCGGAAACAGCCGGGTGGACTCCAGGTTCCGGGTATCGGTTGCCGACAGATAGCCGTCGTCCTCCATGCTCGACACGATCACCCACGGCGTGTCGGGAATGGCGATCAGATCCTCCGGGCTGATCGGTCCGCAGACGAACTCGACGTCGCCATCGGCCTCACACTGCGCCGACGCCGCGCCCGGTAAGACGAGGAGACAGACCGCCGCGAGGAGCGATGCGTCAAGCCGTGGATGCGTCATGGTGGTCTGAGTCTAGCAGCCTGTGGTGAACGTCGCGCGTCTGGAGCGTACTCGTTCGTGATCGAGGCTTTGCAGTGATGCGGCACAGGTCGTCGCGAAGCTCAAGGACAGCGCATCGCCTAGTGCGGCGCGTCGCGGGTGGCTGACTTCGTTAGGACATGCCAAGATCGCGTCGGTCCGCCGTCATGTTCGTACTGGTCAGCCAGCACGCGCAGCAGGAGCATACTCGTCCATTCTTGGAGGTCGGCCATGACACGCTCATTCTTGCTGAGACGTTCTCCCGCGTCCTTCGTCATCCTCACGCTGGTCTTATTCATCGCGGTCAGCCACGCGCAGCAGGGACGAAGAGGGGTGGGCCCTGACACACTCGCGGACGGCCCGCAGATCGTGAGCGCCGGCGATCAACGCGTTCGCGTGGTCCCGATCAAGGGCCTCTTCCGCCCGTCGGCCGTTGACTTCCTACCGAACGGCGACATGCTGGTCGCCGAGCGCTCCGGCGCGCTGCGCGTTGTTCGCGACGGCGTGCTGGACCTCCAGCCGATCGCCAACATGCCAGCGGTGCACACGGGCTTTGGCGGCAGGTTTGGTTTGTGGGATGTGGCAGTGCATCCGCGCTTCGAGGAGAACAGCCTCGTCTACTTCACGTATCTCAAACCCGACCCGGATGAGACCGTTCCGCTGGAGGCCGACGCTCGTCCAGAGATGGCGGGCACGTCCGTGCTGGCTCGAGGTCGTTTCGATGGCGACCACACGTTGGCCGACGTCGAAGATATCTTCGTGTCGAACGCCTGGACCAGCGGTTTCAGCGTCGCACGACTGATCTTCGCCCCTGACGGGAAGATCTTCATGTCGATTGGCATGCCGCTGCGTGACAGCGCGCACGGGGGGAACAATCGCGTCGGGACGGCCGAGCAGGCCCAGGATCCCGCCAGTCACGCCGGCAAGATCCTGCGTCTCAACGACGATGGGACCGCGCCGTCGGACAATCCGTTTGTGGGCCGGCCTGGGTATCAGCCGGAGATCTACGCCCTGGGTTTCCGCGATCCACTGGGCTTGACGATTCATCCCGAGACAGGCGAACTGTGGGAGGTGGAGCACGGTCCGCAAGGTGGCGACGAGGTCAACATCGTCAGAGCGGGCCTGAATTACGGATGGCCAGTCGTCTCGTACGGCCAAGCCTACACGGGCGAACGGACGGAGGGTGTGGGCGGCACGGGACCGGAGCTCGCCGAACCGTGTGCGCCTGGCATGGAGCAGCCGATTCTCTTCTGGGTCCCCGTGATTTCTCCTGGTGGAATGACCATGTATACGGGTGACAGGTTCCCGGCATGGAAGGGGAACCTGTTTATTGGAGGGATGTCCACCACACAGCTTCACCGCGTCGTCTTCAACCGGAGAGGGATACCGATACGTCGCCAGGCGCTGATGACCGAGCTCAATCAGCGCATCCGTGACGTAAAACAGGGACCAGACGGCCTACTGTATCTGACAACTGATCACGAGGCGGGGGCCGTGTTGAGAATCGAACCAGTCGGCTGACGCACAGCAAACTGCTTCTAGCAGCTCCACGTTCACGTGAGAGAGCTTATGCGTGGGACGAGGACCAGCGACGGCTGTGCTGGACCATCTTGCTCACTGGCATGCGCCAGGGGAGGGCGAGCACCTACACGACTGAGCGCCTACCCACGGCTAGAATGCGGGACCAGGGACCCACACTAGCGCGTGAGGCCGTAGCGGGTCTTGAGGTCGGCAGCGAGGCGATCGGCCTGCTCCGCTTCCAGCTGCATCGCCTGCGCGTCCGTCGAGAGCGCCGTCAGCGCCATGGCATCGCCGTCTTGCATGCCGCGCCGGACCTTCTCCATCAGCTGCACCCCGGCCTGCATCAGACGGAGGGTCGTCTCGTGATAGTCGCGCGCCTGTGGTGGCACCGACATCTGACGCATCCGTGACAGATTGGTCTGTTGCGTGCGCGCAATCTCATCGAACGACGACCAGTTGCCGCTCGCGCCCTCGGTCACGATGGCCGTCGCCATCTGCTCGGGGTCGCTCGTTCCGCCGCCGCCACCCATCGTGTCGATCGCCAGGAAATAGCGTCTGAGTGCGTCGCGTGTCGCCGCATCGGCTGAGGCGGGAGCCTCGCTCGGGGCGGCGGTTGGTGGGGGACGCACCGGCCGTCGTGGCGACGCGGCAATGGCCCGAGGTGGTGTCGTCGTTGCTCCGGCAGCCGCGGGCGGTGCCGGCGCGGTCGCCGCGGGCGGCGCGGGGAACGGCGCATATCGGGGTGACGCCGGCTCAGCGCTCGCGGGTTCGATGACGAGCGTTGCGTCAGGGGCAGGATCGCCGCCGGCCCTGGTCCCTCGACCCACCAGAAACCCGATGGTGGCCAACGAGATCATCAGCCCGCCGACGAGAGCGGCGAGCAGCGTCCGGGAGATCTCGATGCGTGCGGCCGACGATGCTGGCGGCGCGTCGAAGACGGTGAGGTCGGGAGCCTCCGGAGCCTCCGGAGAGCCAGAAGCCTCCGGAGCGTCCGAAGCCTCCGGAGCCTCCGCAGACTCCGCCGCCGTCGCCGGCGTGTCCGGCTCCGGCTCGATCCAGTCGTCCTCCACGGGCTCCGGGCGCTCCACCCTCGGCGGCGGCGGCACCGGAACCGGTCTCCGCTTTGGAGCCACAATAGGATCATTATACTGAGGGACCTGTCCCGACTTTCGAGCAGGAGCACGCGATGCGATCCACCCACGGTCTCCGTTCTGGCATGCTGGCGACCGCCGCCCTCGTGGCGTCGGTCGCCACGACGTCCGCTCAGGACGCTGCACGGATTTTCCCGTTTCCGGTCAGCGTCTTCGAGCTCGACAACGGCCTCCGGGTGGTCGGGGTCGACTACGACAGTCCTGGCATCGTCGCGTATTACACGGTTGTGCGCACCGGTTCCCGAAACGAGGTGGAACCGGGGTTCTCCGGGTACGCCCACTTCTTCGAGCACATGATGTTTCGGGGGACCGAGAAGTACTCCACCGATGCCTACGGCGCGGTCGTGAAGCGAATCGGCGCCGATGCCAACGCTTTTACCACCAGCGATTGGACTACGTACTACATCGTCGCCAGTGCCGATGCGCTCGAGACGATGATGGATCTCGAGTCGGACCGGTTTCGTCGTCTGCAGTACTCCGAAGAGGACTTCAAGACCGAGGCGGGCGCCATCCTGGGCGAGTACAACCTCAACTTCTCGAATCCGGTCTCGCTCCTGCGGGAGAAGCTGCACGACCTCGCCTATACCACCCACCCGTACAAACACACGACGATCGGCCTGCTGGACGACATCCAAGAGATGCCGAACCACTACGACTACAGCCTGGAGTTCTACGACCGCTACTACCGGCCCGAGAACTGCATCGTCGTTGTGGTGGGCGATTTCGACCAGGCGGAGCTCGAGCGGCTGGCACACGAGTACTACGGCGAGTGGGAACGCGGCGACTTCATGCCCGCCATTCCGACGGAGCCGCCCCAGACCGAGGAGCGGACGGCGCGCATCACCTGGCCGAATCCGACGCTGCCGTTCTTGATGATCGGCTATCACGCGCCCGCGTTTTCTGACGCGGGGATCGACATGCCTGCGCTCGACGTCTTCTCGCAACTGCTGTTCTCGCAGACCTCGCCGCTGTTTCGCAAGCTGTATCTCGAGGAACAGGTCGTCGACGCGATTCAGGGCGGCGCGGTCGACAGCCGCGATGCGCCGCTGTTCACCATCACCGCACGCGTCACCGACCCATCCCGCATCGACGAGGTGCGAGCCGATATCCTTGCCGAGATCGAACGGATGAAGACCGAGCCGGTGGACACCGCCGTCCTCGCAAACACCAAGTCCCACATGCGCTACGCCTTTGCCATGGGGCTGGACAACCCATCGAGCATTGCGCAGACGCTCGGCCACTACGTGCAGCTGACGGGGGATCCGGAGACGGTGAATCGTGTCTATGAGCTGTACGACGCGGTGTCACCCGACGACATCCTGAGGGTCGCGAGCACCTATTTCAGCGACACCAACCGCACCACGGTCGTGCTGACCCAGGAGGGGCAGTAATGCGGGTGGGCGGGCACCGTCTTGTCGTCGGTCTGGTGACCGCGCTCGCGCTGGTCGCCCTCGGCTGCGGCGGGGGAGGGGGCGCGGACCAGACGGCGATGGCGCAGGCCGTCGCGCTCCCGACGCCCAACTCGCCACTCGTCACGCTGCGGATAGGCATTCGCACCGGGTCGGTCGATGATCCGACCGGCAAGAACGGGCTCAACGCGCTCACGGCCCTCATGGTCGGGCAGGGGGGCACCGCATCGATGCCCTATGAGGCCGTCACCGAAGCGCTGTATCCATGGTCGGCCACGATCGGCGCGCAGTTCGACAAGGAAATGACGGTCATCGTCGGCGAGGTGCACCGCGATCACCTCGCACCGTTCTACGCCGTCTTTCGCGACCTCGTGTCGTCGCCACGGTTCGACCCGGCCGACTTCGAGCGGAACAGGGAGTTCCTGACGAACGCGGTCGTCTCGACGCTGCGCGGCAACAACGACGAGGAGCTCGGCAAACAGGCGCTGAACACGCTGCTCTACGAGGGCCATGCCTACGGGACACCCGAACAGGGGACGGAGCATGGCCTGGCGGCCGTCACGCTCGAGGACGTGCGCGCGTTTCACGCCGCGCACTACACACGGGACAACCTCCTGATCGGGGTTGCGGGCGGCTATCCCGACGGCTTCGCGGCGGAGGTCGAGCGCGACCTGATGGAGGCGTT
Source organism: Vicinamibacterales bacterium (assembly GCA_965197395.1). Lineage (GTDB taxonomy): Bacteria > Acidobacteriota > Vicinamibacteria > Vicinamibacterales > UBA8438 > CAZYFH01. The sequence continues at coordinate 115,048 of CBDANB010000004.1, forward strand.
GCCGAGCGGCACGACCGCGACGCCGGCGCTGCCGGAGCCTCGGGCGCTGGACGGCATCGAGGTGCTGCTCGTCGAGAAGGACGCGATCGCCACCGCCATTTCCATCGGCTTCCCGGTCGCGGTGACCCGCGCGGACGATGACTTCTACGCGCTGATGGTGGCGAATTCGTACTTTGGCGAGCACCGGACGTTCAACGGCCTCTTGATGAACAAGATGCGCGGGGATCGCGGGCTCAACTACGGCGACTATTCCTATGTCGAGAACTTCATCCAGGACGGCGGCAGCCGGTTTCCGATCCCGAACATCGCGCGCCGACAGCAGTTCTTCAGCATGTGGATCCGTCCGGTGCCGCATCACAACGCGCACTTCGCCCTACGCCAGGCCATTCGGGAGCTTCACCGGCTCGTGGATGATGGAATGACGCCGGAGGCATTCGAGGCCTCGCGGGAGTTCCTGCTCAACTATTCCAAGCTCCACGTCCAGACCACGAGCCGGCGACTGGGCTATTTGCTCGATGCCAGCTTCTACGGCCGCGATGACCTGGTCGACGAAGTCCAGCGCCGGCTGCCCGCCCTGACGGTGAACGACGTGAACGCCGCGATTCGCCGTTATCTGCAGTACGACGACCTGGCGGTGGCCATCGTCACGACGGAGGCCGAGGCGTTTCGCGACCGCCTGCTCGCGAACGAGCCGTCGCCGCCGACCTACAACGCCGCGATCACGGACGCCATCCGTGAAGAGGATGACGAGATCCTCAGTTTCGAGCTGGCGATCAACCCCGACCGCGTGCGGGTGGTGCCGGTCGAGGAGATGTTTCGGGAGGCCTCGTGATCCCCGGGGAGGGTCCCATGACCGCACATCGTTCAGTTGTTGCCGTCGCCGGTGTCGTCCTGCTGTCGTTGAGCGTCGTGATGGCCCAGGAGCCGGGCGGCACCGTTGCAGCGGATCCTCGGGTCGAGGGCCGCACCTACACCTTCGACGCGACCGGCGCCGAGGTCCCCTACGCGATCTTCGTGCCGTCGAGCTACGACGCGACGCGCGAATGGCCGCTCATCGTCGGCCTGCACGGTCTGGGCCGGCCATACGACTGGCTGATGAGCTACGACGGCTACGTCGACATGGCCGAGCGCGACGGCTACATCCTCGTGACGCCGAAGGGGTATCACCCGCGTGCGTGGTACGGCAGCCGCGGACCGGGCGTCCCGCGGATGCGCGCGGACGACGACGTCGGCGCGCTCCCCGACAACCTGGGTGAGCTGGCCGAACAGGATGTGATGAACGTGCTGGCGATCGTGCGCGAGCAGTACACGGTCGATGCCGACCGCATCTATCTGTGGGGGCATTCCATGGGCGGGGCGGGCACCTACCACCTGGCCGCGCGGTATCCGCACATCTGGGCCGCGCTCGGTGTCGCCGCGCCGGCGCCGTCGGTCAGCCCCGACCAGCTGCGCGAGTTCCGCCACATCCCCATCATCGCGCTTCAGGGCGACGAGGACAGGCTGGTCGTGCCGATGCGCCGCTGGGTGGCGATGATGGAAAGACTCGGCATGGAGCACGTCTATGTCGAGATCGCAGGCGGGGACCACTCACGCTTCATCAACAGCGACGCCGACACGCTGTCGAAGCTCTTCTCGTTCTTCAACATCGTTCGGAAGAACCAACGCCCCGAGACGAACTAGGACGCGGCCGAGGGCGTCTAATAGCAATAGAATGATCAGGGTGAGACGGCGGACCCCTGGACGCTCCGCGTGGGCCATGTGTGTGCGGGTGGCGTCATCGCTGCGTCGTCGACAGGCGAGCCGGCGCGTCCTCGTTCAGCGAGCCTTGGCGGTACCCGCGGGGGTCGATCTCCACCTCGGCGAACCCGGCATCGCGGCACCGCGCTCGCACGGCGGACCAGATGGCCGGCTCGCGGAGTCGTGCCACCTCCTCGGGCGCCACCTCGATGCGCGCGGTCGCGTCGTGATAGCGGACACGGCAGACGGCGAAGCCGAGCTCGCGTAGCGCGCGCTCGGAGGTCGCGACCTGCGTCAACCGCGCCGGGGTGATGGACGTGCCGTAGGGGAACCGGCTCGACAGACAGGCCAGCGCCGGCTTGTCCCACACCGGCAGCGAGATCCGCCGTGCGGCTTCACGGATGTCGGACTTCGTGAAGCCGAGCTCATCCAGAGGCGAGCGCACCCCGTGTTCCTTCGCTGCGTGGCGGCCGGGGCGATAGTCCCCCCGGTCGTCGACATTGAAACCGTCGAGGACGTGTGGCACGCCGAGACGCGCCGCCTCGTGGACGGCCCGACCATACACTTCGGTCTTGCAGAAGTAGCAGCGGTTGACAGGGTTCTCGGCGTAGCGGGGATCGTCGAGCTCGTAGGTGTCGACGAGCACGTGCCGCGCACCGATCTCTTCGGCGAGGCGCCTTGCCGCCGCGCCTTCCTCGTCCGCCAGACTGGGTGAGACCGCCGTCAACGCCACGGCTCGCTGACCGAGTACACGAACCGCCTCGGCCAGCAGATAGGCCGAGTCGACCCCACCGGAGAAACAGACGACGACCCGTTCGAAGTCCGTCAGTAGCCGGCGCAACCGAATGACCCTATCGTCCAAAGCCGTCATAATGAGCGTTTTCCAGACGGGGCTTCGCCCCGAACCCCCGCCGGGCGCTCCGCGGGGACCCCGAGAGCCCCACTCCGCGCCCGCGAGGCGCGCCGTGCGCGCCTTGGGCATACGATTCAGTACGGATAGTCTCTCACAGTCGTCCCGATGTTCGAGTCCCTCCCAGCGTTCGGTAGCGTGCTGATTGGCACGGCGGCAACGCTCGCGATCGTCCATACCGTGCTCGGGATCGACCATTCGCTGCCCTTCGTCGTGCTGGGGCGGGCGCGTGGGTGGACGCTTCGGCGGACGCTGTCGATCACGAGCGTGTGCGGCCTCGGCCATGTCGCCTCATCGGTGGTCATCGGGACCGCTGGCATCGGACTCGGTGTGGCAGCTGATTCGATGCTGTGGCTCGAGTCGGCACGGGGCGAGCTCGCCGCCGCCCTGCTGATCGGATTCGGCCTCGCCTATGCCGCCTGGGCTTTGTGGGCGCGCTTCCGGGGCCGGGCGCACTCCCACGTGCATGCCCACGCCGACGGGACGGTGCACAGCCACCCGCACTCCCATGACGGGGAGCACCTGCATCCGCACGACGCCGGTCGGGGCCTGACGGCCTGGACGCTGTTCGTCGTCTTTCTGCTTGGTCCGTGCGAGCCGCTCATCCCGCTCATGGTCGTGCCCGGCATCGCGGGCGACTGGATGCTCGTGGCGGCGGTCGTGGCGGTGTTCGGGCTGCTGACCGTGTCGGCGATGCTCGTGACGGTGGCGCTTGCGTTTCGCGGGCTCGGCCTCGCGGGGATCAGGGGCGTCGGTCTCTATGGGGACGCGCTGGCCGGCGTGCTCGTGGCCGCGAGTGGGGCCGCCGTACTGTGGCTCGGGCTGTGAAGCTCACTCGGGTCGGCGGTGAGCGGTGCGGCCGTCCCGGAACGGATGGGCCGTGGGCGCCTTGCTGGACCGGTTTGTGGGCGTCGCAGGAGCCAGGGACGAGCCGGTGCGTGGCGCCTGGCAGAGGCGCTCCCAGGCTTCGATTCCCTTTCGACGCTCGCGCTGGAGCTGGTCGAGCAGGCGGCGCCGATCAGCCATGGTCATGGACTAAACGATCACTATGCAGCGCCTGTAGTGCCCCTGTCAAGGGAGGGCACCATATAGAGGGTAGCGACCCACAACCGAACCAACATGGCGCCCCGGACGTCACAAGGCTTGATACGACGATGTTCCGTGCGACGCGTTCCCGTTGGGCAAGATTCGGCACCGCACCGTCCCGCGGTCGGCGCGTTGCCGGCGCCGTCCTGATTGCCTGCCTCGCCGGCGTCGGCTCGCTCGGGCCGAGTCTCCAGGCCCAGGACAACGACGACGACGACGACATCGACCAGTTCATGGAGCGGGTGCTCGAGCGACGCGAAGAGAACTCGATCGCGCTCACCCAGTACGTGCTCGACGAGCGGGAGACGCTCGCGCTCAACGGTCCCGGACAGACCCTGTTGCAGGGTTTCCGCCACGACTACACGTGGTACATGCGAGAGGGGTATCTCATTCGCAGCCCAGTCGCGTTCGACGGGGTAAGGATCGACGAGACCCGCCGCCGGGAGTACGAGGCGGACTGGCTGCGTCAGGAACGCCGCCGCGACGCGAGCCGGCAGCGCCAGACGCGGCCGCTGAGCCGGCGCTCACGACGCTCGACCCGCGACAACGTCCGTCGGTCGATCGAGCGTTTGTGGGGCGAGGAGGTCAGCTCGGATCTCCTCCGGTCGATCGCGGAGGACGCCCGGCTGTGGGGAGACGATCGGGCCGCGATTACGGCAGCGGGCGACCGCATCCTCGCGGATCGAGGCGGTGTGCCGGCGGTCGGCTTCGGCCGTGCCGTCGCACGTGCGCGCGACGCCTTCGCCATGCTCGAGACTGAGCGATTGGACGACCTCGAGGTCGCACGCCTGCTCGGCGCGCTCATTCCGGTGCTGGCGGCGAAGGCACGGTCCGCGCCGGACGAGGACATCGCGCCGTTCGTGGAGCTCTTCGAGCTGTCTGCACGCTTTACGCTGCGGCTGGGGCTGGACGATGCGACATGGGAGCGTGCGCGCGCGGCGTTGGCCGACGACGCTGAACGGTCGGTTGCGCTCGCAGCGGCCGTGGACGCCCTGCGCGCCGTGACGGTCACCGACGCCGCGCGCGAGGGGACGGCGGCCGGCGTCGACGCGTCCAGCGGCGCGACGTCGAACGCCCCGGCCGACTTGCAGCCGCGCTTCGTCTCCGAGTCGTATTTCCTCGACTTCGAGTTCGAACCGGGCAATTACTACCTGGCTGGGCGGGAGCAGCTCGCCGGTCGCGAGGTCCTTCGAATCGAGTACTACCCCAAGCGGCTCTTCTCCGACGACGAACGCGACGGAGAGGACACCGACGGCCAGGTCGAGGTGCGGATTGACAGCACCGGGTTCGACAAAACCAGCCTCGTCACCCTGTGGGTCGACCCAGCCGAATTTCAGATCGTCAAGTTCACCTTTGACAACGTCGGTTTCGACTTCCTGCCTTTCCGCTGGCTGGCCCGTCTCGACGACCTGAAGGCGTCGATGACGATGGGGCAGCCGATCGCCGGTGTCTGGCTTCCGGAGGTTGTCGAGATTCTCGGCCAGGTCACGCTCGCCACCGGGTCGTTTGACGTGTCCTACTCGCGCGCGTTTTCGGACTACCGCGAGGCCGACGCCGGCGGCCGGATCCGCTCGTATGGCCCCCCGCGGTAGCGCGCTGGCCGTTGCGCTGGCCGCCGTGCTGATCGCTATCTCTTCACCAGCGTCGGCACAGCCGGCGGCGGAGACGCTGGTCGAGATCCGCGTGCAGGGGAACTTCACCGTCCCCGACGATGACGTGATCGCCCTTGCCGGTCTGTCGCTCGGGATGAGCGTCGGACCGGCTGTCATCGCAGATGTCGTCGGCCGCCTCGAGGCGAGCGGTCGGTTCGACTCGGTCGACGTCCGCAAACGCTATCGCTCGCTGAGCGCCAACGACCGGGTGACCCTCGTCCTGGTGGTCCGCGAGCGCGCGGCGGCGGCCGGGTCGAACCCGTTCACGCGATCCCTCGGTGGTCTGGGCCGGCAGACGATGTTTCTGCCGATCATGAGCTACGACGAAGGCTATGGCTTCACCTATGGGGCGCGCACGAGCTTCGTCGAGGCGCTGGGAGCGGACGGGCGGATCTCGGTGCCGGCGACCTGGGGCGGCACGCAGCGCGTTGGGCTGGAATTCGAGAGGCGCTTCGGTGGGCGTGTGGTCGACGGCATCCGGGGTGGCGCGGCACGGCGGCGACGGGAGCATCCGCATTTCAGCGTCTACGACGACCGGGTCAGGCTCTGGGTCGAGGCCGATCGCCGACTGCCGGCACGTCTGCGACTCAGCGGCCACGGGGCCTGGGAGGACGTGCGGTTCGCCGACCTGTCCAACCGGGTGGCGCGGTACGGCATCGAACTCGAAGTCGACACCCGTGAGGACGTGGCGTTTCCGCGCAATGCGGCGTTCGCGGCCGCCGGCGTCGAGTGGATCGCGATTGGCGGCGCGTCGACGACGATCGCGAAGCCTCGCGTCGAGGCCCGCGCGTACGTCGGCGGGGTCGGGCAAGCGGTGCTGGCCGTGCGCGCGGTCTACGAAGGCTCGACGGCGCCGCTGCCGGTGTACGAAAAGCTTCTGCTCGGCGGCGGCGGCACGTTGCGCGGCTGGCGGGTCGGGGAGCTGATCGGTGACCGGATGGCGGCCGGGACGATCGAGCTCCGGCTCCCGTGGAGCTCGCCTCTCTCGTTCGGCAAGACGGGGTTCAAGGTCTTCGTGGACGTCGCCGCCGCGTACGACGTCGGACAGTCGATTCGAAAGACGCGGTTTCGCAAGGGGGTCGGGGGCGGGATCTTCTTCAGCGTCCCATTCGTGCAGCTGCAGATCGATGTGGCGCACAACCTCGTCGACGGCGTGCGGGCGCACGTGGCGGCTGGCGTGACGTTCTGATGGACACGACCAGCCCAGGCTTCGCGACCTACCTCTTCGACCTCGACGGGACGCTCGTCGACTCCATCGATCTGATCATGGCGTCGTTCCGCCATACGATGCGCACGCACCTGGGCGCTGTGCCGCCCGACGCGGCGTGGCGCGCGGGATTCGGGAGGCCGCTGCGCACGCAGCTTGCGGCATTCGCGTCCGAGCGAGCCGACGTCGATGGCCTGTTGGCGACCTATCGGGCGTACAACCACGAACACCATGACCGGCTGGTGCGGCCGTATCCCGGCATCGTTGACGCGGTCGTGGCGCTGCGGGCGCGCGACGTGGCGTTGGCGATCGTGACGAGCAAGGGGCGCGCGCTCGCGTGGCGCGGGCTCGCGCGATGCGGCCTCGACGAGCACTTCGGGGTGCTCGTGGGGGTCGACGATGTGCGCGCCCACAAACCCGATCCGACGCCGGTGCTCGAAGCACTGGCCCGCCTGGCGGCGCCCGCCGCCGGCGCGGTCTTCGTCGGGGATTCGCCCCACGATATCCGTGCCGGGCGCGCCGCGGGCGTGTCGACGGCGGCCGTCGAGTGGGGCCCGTTCCCGCGCGCCGCGCTCGTCGCGGAGTCGCCCGACCATTGGCTGGCTCGTCCCGCTGACATCGTGTCGATGCGGGCGCGATAGAATCCGTCGATATGAGCGAGTCGCTCCCTCCCGGGTATCAGCCATTCGACTACGAGGATCCGTTCGAGGACCACGTTGGCCCCTTCGGCTACAAGGTCGTCGACGGTGCGATCTCGTTCGCGTTTCTGGCGGACCGGAGGCACGCGAACACCGGCGGCACCTTGCACGGTGGCATGTTGCTGACCTTCGCCGACTTCGCGCTGTGTCTGGCGGCTACATGGGATCAGCCGGGCGAGCGATGCATCACGGTCTCACTCAGCAGCGAGTTCGTCGCGGCCAGCGAGCCGGGCGAGGTGATCGAGGCGACGGGCGAGGTCGTGCGGCGGACGCGCTCACTCACGTTCGTGCGGGGACAGCTCTTCGTTGGTGACCGCGTCCTGGTCAACTACAGCGCGATCGTCAAAAGGCTCCCGGGCGCGAGGGGCACCGCGCCGAGCTAAGCCGCGCGGGACGTGATTGAGCGCGCTCGAGGTTGGCGAAGGATACTGTGGTAGGCAGGAGAAACAGCGATGAAGCAAATAAAGTACCGTGGCCACGCGACCATCACCTCGTCCGTGGTCCTCGTACTCGCCATGGTCGTGGCGCCGCACGCGTCCGCACAGGACGGCGCGGCAGACGGGGAGTGGCGCGTCTACGGCGCCGACCTCGGAGCGACCAAGTATTCGGCGCTCGACCAGATCTCGAAGGACAACGTCGGCAACCTCCAGGTCGCCTGGACCCGCCCGACCGTCGACCAGTCGATTCTCGATATCGTGCCGGACCTCGCCTACGGCAACTCCAACCGGTCGACACCGCTGATGGTCGACGGCCTTCTCTATGTCCCGAACGCCGTCGGGTTGGTCGAAGCATTTCACGCCGGCACGGGCGAGACGGTCTGGGTGCAGCGACCGGTGGGGGACGGGCCGGCGGCATATCGCGGCGCGGGTGCCCGCGGCGTGGCCTATTGGACCGACGGCATGGACCAGCGCATCCTCGCTCACCGCGGTGAGTGGCTCTATGCACTGGACGCCAAGACCGGCCAGCCGGTGAACGGCTTCGGCGACGGTGGTCGCGTCGATCTGACACTGGGGCTGGCCGACGGGGCGCGCTACCGGTGGGGTAGCGCGCCGACCGTCGTGCGCGACGTTATCGTCATGGGCCAGTCGATGACCGATACCTTCGTGACCAAAGAAGATATCCGTGGCGATGTGCGGGCGTTCGACGTGCGCACCGGCGAGCTGCGCTGGGTGTTTCACACCATTCCGCAGGCGGGCGAGTTCGGCACCGACACGTGGGAAGATGGCGCCTGGGCATTCACGGGACACGCGCCGGTCTGGTCGCGCTTCAGCGCCGACGAGGAACTCGGCTACGTGTATCTGCCGGTGACGTCGTCGACGAACGACATGTACGGCGGGCATCGCCCGGGCGACAACCTGTTCAGCCAGTCGCTCGTCTGCGTGGACGCCGAGACCGGGGAGCGGGTGTGGCACTACCAGCTCGTGCATCACGGCCTGTGGGACTACGACCTGCCGACGGCGCCGATCTTGATGGACCTGACCGTGGAGGGACGCGACGTCCGGGCGGTGGTGCAACTCACCAAGCAAGCCTTCGCCTTCGCGTTCGACCGCGCGACCGGCGAGCCGGTCTGGCCGATCGAGGAACGGGCCGTGCCGCAGTCGCGGACACTGGGCGAGCAGACGTCGCCGACCCAGCCGTTCCCGACCAAGCCGCCGGCGTTCGATCGCCAGGGCGCGACCATCGAGAACTTGATCGACTTCACGCCCGAGCTGCGGGCCGAGGCGCTCGAGATCGTCGAGCGCTACACGATCGGGCCGATGTTCACGCCGCCGTCGGTGCGTGGCGACGGACCCAACGACAACCAAGGCACGATCCAGCTGCCGGGGTCGCAGGGCGGCGCCGACGCGCAGGGCGCGGCGGCCGACCCCGAGACCAACTACCTCTATGTGCCGTCGATCACCTCGCCGTTCGTGGCCGACATTCGCGAGGGCAACCCGGATCGCACCAACCTCCGGTACGTGAAGGGCACGCGACAGTGGATCGGCGGCCCACGCGGATTGCCGCTCTTCAAGCCGCCCTATGGCCGTATCACCGCATTCGACATGAATAGCGGCACCGTTGCCTGGCAGGTCCCGAACGGCCATGGCCCGCGCGACCACCCTGCGATCCGCCACCTGAACCTCGGGCGTCTCGGCAGTCCCGGCCGTCCCGGGCCGCTTCTGACGAAAACGCTGCTCTTCATCGGCGAGGGCACGGATGTCGGCGTGCGGGGGGATGGCCGCGTCCCGGACGGCATGCCGTATCAGATCGCGACCAACTTCGGCCTGCCGTGGTTCCGCGCCTACGACAAGATGACCGGCGAGGTCGTGTGGGAGATGGAGCTCGAGGCCGGCACCACCGGCGTGCCGATGACCTACATGCACGACGGCACGCAGTACGTCATCGTGCCGATCGGCGGGTTCGAGGTCGCCGGGCAGTTCGTGGCGCTGAGCCTCCCCTGACCGCCGCGCGGGTCCGTGTCCCCGGCGGTGGACGACCGCGTCGTCATCACGCTGCTACGCGGTCGGTGTGAGCAACCGGCGGATGTCGTCCGCGCGGGCGGCAGCGTCGGCTTCGCCAATCTCGATCAACCGACCGAGATACTCCGGGTCGAACGCCAGGAGACTTAGCACATCGGGTGACTTCGTCTCGCGCGAACCGAGGCCACGGACCAGATGGCGGAAGACACGCGGGAGCTTCGGCTCGAATTCCGCGACGAGACGCCCGAGGTCGACTGACGGTCGGATGACCAGCAGATCGATCGGGCGTAGCCCGCGGCGCTTCTCGGCGGGGAGATCCCTGAGCAACAAATTGACGCGTTCGAGATCGACGGCGTCGCGGTCGAGGTCGTCGAGAAAGATCGCGTTGAGCAGCTGCCCGGAGATCTGGAGCGGCGGCGGATACGCAGGCGCCGAGTCGCCGGCGCCGGCGCGATTAACGCCGTGACGCGTCGAGATGGCGAGGATCCGGGTGGCCCCGAGGTGAATCGCCGGCGAGCAGGGGGCCGTCAGGCGTATACCTCCGTCACCGTGCCACCCGTCGTCCAGCCGGACTGCCGGGAAGAAGAGCGGCAACGCCGCGGACGCCAGCACGTGATCGATCGTCATCTGCGTCGGACGGCTCTCGCCGTCGGGCCGCTGCCACGCTCGCAGGTCCCGCCCCTGGATCCACACAAGGGACTGGCCGGTCCCGTAGTGGCTGGTGATGATGCTCAGCGCCCACAGGCGACGCCGCTCGATGTTGGGACCGATGCCGCTGATGATGCCGTCCTCGGATGAGAAGATTGCGCGCAGCGTGTCACGCAGTGGGGTGGTATCGACCAAGCCGCGGATATCGGGCGTCAGCGCGCTGCCGCCCGAGACCAGGCGGAGTCCCCAGCGCGCGACGTTGCCGACCAGCGACCGCGTATCGACCCGAAACACGCGGTCCACGGTGAGCTCGCTCCAGAGCCGGGACAGCCGTTCGACGGCGTCCATCTGCCGGCCGGGACAGGCGGCGAGAAAGGCGGCGTTGATGGCACCTGCGGACACACCGGTGATGATGGGGAAATGCGCGTCGGGGATGTTGCGCGCGACCCACCGCAGGAAACCGACCTGATAGGCCGCGCGCGCGCCACCGCCGGTCAGCACGATCGCGAGGTCGTCCGGCCCCAGTGCGGCGGCATCCAGACCCGACACGGGTTGCTATGACTCCTCGTCGAAGACGCGGCGCACGGCGCGACGGAGCGCCTTCGGCGAGAAGGGCTTCTGCAGGAGCGACGGGTCGTCGCGCAGCTCGATGGGCAAATGTGGCGTCGCGTAGCCGGTCATATAGAGCACGCGCGTCCCGCGACGTATGCGCGTCAGCTCGGCCGCGAGCTGCCAGCCGCTCATGCCCGGTATGACGACGTCGGTGAGCAGCAGGTCGATGCGACCCCGATGCTGCGACGAGATCAGCATGGCCTCGTCCGCATTCGGCGCCGCCAGCACGTGGTAGCCCACCTGCGTGAGCATGTCGCCGATCGTGCGCAGCACGTGAGGTTCATCCTCGACAAGCAGAATCGTCTCGAGCGGCTCGCCGTCCGTGGCGTCGCGATCAGATCCTGCCACCGCGTCATCGGGGAGACGCGGGAGATAGATGGCGACACTCGTCCCCCGACCCTCGGTGCTCTCGACCAGGACGTGCCCGCCGGTCTGCCGGATGATGCCATGCACGGTCGCCAGTCCGAGCCCGGTGCCGCGACCGAACTCTTTTGTCGTGAAGAACGGCTCGAAGACGTGCTTGACCGTTTCCTCGCTCATGCCTTCGCCGGTATCCGTGACCGTGAGCAGGACATAGGGTCCGGGCGGAACGTCAGGGTGCGTTCGGTGAAACGCGTCGTCCAACTCCACGCTGGTCGTGGCGACCGTGAGTGTGCCGCCGCCCGACATCGCATCGCGCGCGTTCAGGATCACGTTGACCAGGGCCTGCTCGATTTGCCCGGGGTCAGCCTTGACCAGTCCGAGACGCGACTCCAGCTCCGTCGAGGCTCGGATCTGCTCGCCGATGAGCGGGGCGGCGACTTCGAGCGTGGTGCCGACCGCGACGTTGAGATCGAACTCCTTCGGCGCGAGCACCTGACGCCGACCGACCGCGAGTAATTGACGAGTCAGGTTCGCCGACTCCTCGGCCACGGAGAGAATCGCCTCGACGTCGGACCGGCGCGGGTCGCCCGCGCTGGTCTCACCAAGCAGTAGCTCGCATCGGCCGCAGATGGCGGTGAGGGCGTTGTTGAACGCGTGGGCCACACCACCCGCCAGCGTGCCAACGCTCTCGAGCTTTTGCGACTGCAGCACCTGGTTTCCAAGACGCAGCCGCTCCGAGATGTCGAGCGCCACACCGGCCACCGCCGGCCGGCCGCGGTATTGGATGAGCGCGCCGCTGACCTCGAGCGGCACGATCCGGCCGTCCTTGCGTCGGATCCGCACCGTGTAGCTGCTATCGTCCATGCGCCCGGTCATCCGGCGCTGGATGTTCTGAGACACGAGGGCGCGATCCTCCTCGACGACGAGATCGAGAATCGACAACAGCTGCGCCTCGGCGTCGCGCGGATACCCGGAGATCTCCGCCATCTTCGGGTTGATGAACACGACCTGTCCGTCCTGGATGATGTAAAGCCCGACGAGCGACTGCTCGACCAGAAGCCGGTAGCGCGATTGCGCATCGTGATGCCTGGCGTCCGCTCGCTTGCGTTCCGTGATGTCGACGTACATGGCGCGTGTGCCGACGATCGCGCCGGTGCGGTCGGTCTCGGGCACGGCGTGAAGGAGCGTGTCGAGCACGCCGCCGTACTTCGCGACCAGCTGCCGTTCCGCTGCGTCGAGCGGACCGTCGATCGCCGCACGCTGCATGTCCTGGCGGGATTGCGGGGTGTAGAAATCGGCCAGCGGCGAGCCGATGACATCGGCGCGTACATAGCCAAGTAACTGTAGGAACAACTCGTTGCAATCCTCGACCGTCGGTTGCCCGTTGCGCCGGCGGATGGTGACGTACATCACGGGCGCCCTGTCGAACAGGTCCCGATGCCGGCGGCCCGCCTCGTCGAGCTGGGTGGTCCGGTCGCGGACGACGCGCTCGAGCTCGTTCAGCGCGGAGGCCAGCGATGCCTGTGCGGCCTTTTGGTCGGTGATATCCGTGGTCGTGCCGACGATCCGCTCCGGGTCGCCGGCTGCGTTCCGCGTCGCCGCGCCGCGCGAGAGAAACCACCGCGTTGATCCGTCCTTGTGCGTCATCCGGTGCTCGACGTCGTATGTGGGCCGTTCGTCGGCAAGAACCGTGGCGGCCTCGGCGTCGACAATCGCGCGGTCCTCGGGATGCACACGGGCCATCCAGGCGTCGATGCGGTTTGGGAGCTCGGCATCATCGCAGCCCAGCAGCGCCTTCAACACGGGGTCGATGAAGATGTCGCCGGTCGTCGGATTCCAATCCCACACGCCGACTCGGCCGGCCTTGGCCGCCTGCGCGTACCGCTCCTTGGCGAGAGTGAGCGCCGCTTCGATCGTGGGTGACTGCGCCATGGGGTCGGTGCGGGGAAAGGATTATAGTCCGTCAGCGACGGTCCCTCATGCACGGATCCGATGCGTTGCCGCCACTCGAGCTACGGAGCGCCGTCGAGCGTGAGCTCGAGGGCGTGCCGCTTCGCGACCTTCGCGCGGCGGCTGAGCGCATGACCGCGGCGTATCGCACGCAGGGCGCCCCGGGGAGGCCCGGCGGTGGGTCCGGGCCGGTTGACCGCCTGGCCTACCTCGCTGCGCGGATGCCCGCCACATACGCGGCGACGCGGGCCGTGCTTGGCGAGCTGCGGCACCGCCAGCCCGAGTTCGATGCGGTGAGCGTGCTCGATCTGGGCGCCGGACCGGCGACGGCACTGTGGGCGGCGAGCGCCGAATACGCCAGTCTCGCGCGCGCAACACACGTTGAGACGGATCAGGGGATGGCGGAGCTGGGTCAGCGGCTGCTCGGGGCGACGGCGCTCGGCCGCCGAGTGCACTCGACCTGGCGCACCGCCGATGTGACCCATGTCGGCGACCTGCCGCGCCACGACCTGGTGCTCGTCGGGTATGTCCTCGGCGAGCTGGCCCCCGCCGCCCGCGACAGAGCGGTCGATGCGGCGTGGAGCGCCGCGGGCGGAGCGCTCGTCATTATCGAGCCGGGGTCGGCCGATGGCACGCGTCGTATCCTCGATGCACGAGCCAGGCTGCTCGATCACGGTGCGGCGTTGGTCGCGCCGTGTCCGCACGCGGCCCCGTGTCCCCTTGCCGCCGGCGACTGGTGCCACTTCGGTGTCCGCCTCAGTCGATCGAGTCTCCACCGGCGTCTCAAGCGCGCGGCGCTCGCGTACGAGGACGAGAAATACGCCTACGTGATCGTGGCGCGGGAACCGGTGGGGCTGGTGGCAGGGCGGGTGATCCGTCGGCCCGACGTGCGCGCGGGGCGCGTGCTGCTTCACGTGTGTGCGCCGGGCGGCGTGTCGGTTCGGACGATCACCCGGCGAGACGGTGGCCACTATCGCCGGGCGAGACAGGGGCGTTGGGGAGACGCGTGGGAGGCGTAGCCGCCGGCTAGTCCCCTTGATCTTTGATTTCTTCAAAAAGTCGTTGGTCATCTGGGGCCACCGTGGACTTGAACGGTGCGCTGTCCGAACCGCTTCACCTTCGCGAGAATTTCGTCGGCTGTCTTTGTCCACTTGAAGGGTTTGCCCTCGTCGTTGTGGGCGTCCACGTAGGCGTAGATGGCGTGGCGCAGCGCGTGCGGGCTGGAATGTGATCCGCGCTTGAGGGCGTGTTCGGTGAGAAGGCCAAAGAACCGCTCGACGAGGTTGAGCCAGGCGGAGTAGGTCGGCGTAAAGTGGAACTGGAAGCGCGGGTGGCGGGCCACCCATCGTTTGACCAACGGGGACTTATGCGCCGAGAGATTGTCGAGGATCACGTGGACGGTGAGGGCGGAGTGCACCCGCTCGTCGATCTCGCGCAGGAAGCTCACGAAATCCCTCGACCGATGCGGCTTCTTGGTTTGCGCAACGACCTGGCCGGTCGCGACGTTGAGCGCCGCGAAGAGGTCCACCGTGCCATGGCGGATGTAGTTGTGCGTCTGGCGTTCGGGGCGACCCAGGTCCATCGGCAGAATCGGCTGCGCCCGCTCGAGGGCTTGAATCTGAGGCTTTTCGTCGAATGACAAGACGACGGCGTGGTCGGGTGGGTTCAGGTAGAGGCCGACAATGTCCCGCACCTTCTCGATGAACAGCGGGTCGTCGGAGATCTTGAAGGATTCCACGACATGCGGCTGCAACCCGAAAGTGCGCCAGATGCGGCCCACGGTAGAGGCGCTGACGCCAGCGTGCTCCGCCATCTTGCGGGTGCTCCAGTGGGTCCGCCCCTTCGGCTTACTTTCCAACGTCGTGACGAGGATCGACTCGACATCCGCATCGGACAGGGTCCGTGGGGCTCCGGGCTTGGGCTCGTCGTACAGCGCGTCCACGCGACCTACCCTAAACCGCTGTCGCCACTTGCCGACCGTCACGTTCGAGCAGCGCAGTTTCGCCGCGACCGCCACGTTCGATTCGCCACGCGTGCTCCTCAGGACGATCCTTGCCCGCAAGGCCACGTGCCGATTCGTTCGGGCGCGCCTGGCGAGCCGCTCAAGTTCTACGCGCTCTGCGGCGGTGACTTCCAATCTCGCTTTGGGCCGACCTGTTCTTGCCATGCCGCCCAATACATCACAGCCGACACACTATTTGAAGCTTTTTCAGACACAGGGGACTAGCCCTTGTAGCGCAACACCAGCACCGTCATGTCGTCGGCCTGTAGCTCACCAACGGTGAACTCCTGGATTCGAGTGAACAAGGTGTCGAGCAGGTCGCTCGGCTTGTGGACGGCGAGGTTCGTCTCGAGGCAATCGATGATTCCCGCATCGCCGAACTCCTCGCCACCGTGGTTGGTCGCTTCCGAGATCCCGTCACTGAAGATCACGAGCAGGTCATCGGGCGTCAGTTGCACGCTCTCCTCTTCGTACTCGGCCTCCTCGAAGAGTCCGACGATGAGGCCGCCGGCCTCCAATCGCCGGACGCCGTCCCGCGAGATGAGGATGGGCGGGTTGTGGCCAGCGTTGCAGTACTGGAGTCGGCCGTCCGCGGAGAGCACGCCGTAGACCATGGTGACGAAGCGCGACTCCAGGGACTTGCGAAGCAAGGTCTCGTTGATCGCGGCCATCGTGCGCGCCGGCGCGACGAGCTTCGGCCCCTGCGACAGAAAGATCTCCTGGATCCGCGCGCCCAGCAGGCCGGCCGGCGCCCCCTTGCCGGCGACGTCGCCGAGCGTGAACCCAACCGCGTCGTCCGCGAGACGGACGTACTCATAGAAGTCACCGCCGATCATTCGGCAGGGCTGCATCTCGGCCGCCGCCTCGAAAAAGCCGAGTCCGGGCGCCGCCCTCGGGAGCAGTGCACGTTGAAATTCCTTGGCCGTCTGCAGGTCGTGCTCGAGCCGTACCTTTTCCTGCGCTTCGCGATACAGACGGGCATTCTCGATGGCGTTGGCCGCCTCGTTGGCCAGCGTCTCCACGGCGCTGCGAATCGCGCTCGACTTGAACGACTTCCGTTCTCGACTATCGAGATACAGGACGCCGATGCGCCGTTCCTCGCGGGCGACTTCGTTGGCCTCAACGAGCTCGACGACGCGAAGCGGGGCGCACAACACGTTGCGAATGCCAAGCGCGATCGTGCCCTCGTGACCGCCCGCCACGTCGCCGTCCAGCAGGTCCTCGATCAGCCGTGTCTCGCCGGTCGTGTAGACCTCGTCCGGAATCTTCCGGCTCACCTCGAACTGCGTGCCCGTCATCGCGACGCCGTCCCGCCGCCTCGCCATTTTGAACTCCAGCGCCCCCGCCGGGCCGCTCAGCATGATGAACCCGCGCTCGGCGCCGGAGATCTCGACCGCCGAATCGATGACCATCTCGAGCAGGTCGTCGAGCACCTTCGCGGTGCCCAGCGCGCGCAGGCCTTCCAGCAACAAGGCCGTCTGGCGCAGGTCCGTGATGGCGCTGGAGCTGGTGGTGCTGCTGTGCTCGCGCGTGAGGACGCGCTCACCGGTGGCGAACGTCAGTTCGAGATGCGGACCGATCCGCACGCGGTCGCCGCCGACGATTGGCTGTTCGCCGATCGGTTGGTCGTTGACGAAGGTGCCGGCGCGGGACTCGCAGTCGCGCGCGACGAAGCGCTCGCCGTCCCACATGATCTCCGCATGCACGCGGGAGACCTCGGCACTCGGGAGCGCCAGCTGATTGGTGTGACTGCGTCCGATACGGAACGGTGACTCGGTGATGTCCACGACGCGTCGTCGACCAGCCGCATCGGTGAACTCGAGCCGCGCCGCGTCCATTGGGGCGATTGACTCCTAGGCTCCTAAGCCGGACGGGCCTTCAGCAGGCCGAGTTTCACGAGGAAGCCGGTGAAGTCGTAGATGCGACGTTCGTAGACGATCTGCTCGCTCTTCACGGTCATCACGTTCACTCCGCGAAACGCGATCCGCTTGCCGGTCCCCTCCAGCCCGAACAGCGTGCCGGTGTGCGTTCCGGTGAACTTGAAGACGTTGGCCATCTGGTCGCCGTCGACGAGGACCTGCCCGCGTTCCAGCCGGATGGTGCCGAACGCCTCAAAGAGCGACGCATGCGCTTGTCGAATGGCCTCCCGGCCGACCGACTGTCCCGACATGGGGCTCTCGAGCACAGCTGTCTCTCCGTAGACCGCCGCGGCGCCGTCGGCGTCGTGGTCGAGAATCGCCTTGTCGCGGCGCTCGAGGAGCGCCAGCATCGCCTCACGCGTCACGATCTTGTCTCTGGCTCAGAACGGGGCCGAGCAGGCTCCAGAGGGTGTGTCCCCCGGAGCCTGGCCCGATTATAGCCAGTTGCCCCGAGATTCTTTTTCGCTCAGCCTGTTCGATTTCGCCCGCGTGGACGTTTGTACATCACGAAGGGGGTCTAATGGAGACTATGCTGAGGCCAGATGTGATGGCGCGACGCGAGAAACCCCAGCCGAACCCGGAGTCGCCGGTCCGACCCGAGCCGGAATCCGCCTCCACCGACTCCACGGTGACCTTGTGGCCGCTGGCCAGCGCCGGAGACCGGAAGGCCGCCGAGGCGCTGGTCAGCCGGATGCGGCCGTACTTGAGGCGGGTGGGTCGCGGCCGACTGCCGCGATGGGCCCGAGGCCGGGCCGAGACGGAAGACCTCGTGCAGGAATCGCTGATTCGCGCGCTGAATCACATCCCCCGCTTTCAGGGTCAGACGATCAAGGACTTCCGCAACTGGCTGCACACCGTCTTCCGAAACCTGGTCATCGACGAGACCCGCTACGCCCAGCGCGCGGGCGTTGAGGCCGATCTGGCCGCCGACGAGCTCCAGGATGACGGGCTTTCGCCGGAAGAACAGCTCGCCGAGCGTGAGCACACCGACGTGTTCGACGCCGCGCTCGAGCGGCTCCGTCCCGAGGAGCGTCTGTTCGTCATCTATCGCCTCCAGCATGGCCATTCCTTCCAGGAGCTTGCCAAGACGCTCGGGAAGCCTTCGGCTGCGGCCGCACGCATGGCCTACAACCGCGCGCTGGCAAAGCTGCGAGACGAGGTGAAACGCCTCGTTCCTAGCGCCGCGGTTGACGGGGACGAGCGCCACTAGCTGCCACCCTGCACCGCTGGACCGGAGACCGCGCTAGTGTCCCGTAACAGTGGTTCGCGAACAGTTGTCATGCTGGGTGTGCAGCCAGCGTTCGCCGAGCAAACCGGGCGATGCTCGCGAGGATGTCGTCGGCACTCTTGGTCCAGACGAACGGCGTCGGTTGCTCATTGGTCACCTCGATGAACTCTTGGATCGCGCGTTTGAGGGCCGCGACGCTCCGGTGGGCGCCGCGGCGAAGCTGCTTCGTCGTCAGCGCCGCGAACCAACGTTCGACCAGGTTCATCCAGGACCCATAGGTCGGTGTGAAGTGCAGGTGGACCCGCGGGCGCTTGGCCAACCAGCGCTGAATGATCGCGGTTTTGTGCGTCCCGTAGTTGTCGACGATCAGGTGCACGTCCAGGTCGGCGGGGACGTGCGCGTCGATCGCATCGAGGAACCTGCGGAACTCGATCGAGCGATGCCGCTGGTGCATTTCGGCGAGCACCTCGCCCGTCTTGACGTCGAGGGCCGCAAACAGCGAGGTCGTTCCGTGCCGCCGATAATCATGCGTGCGCCGCTCGGCCTGCCCGGGTTGCATCGGCAGCAGGGGGGCCGTCCGATCCAACGCCTGAATCTGCGATTTCTCGTCCACGCAGAGCACAAGGGCATGGTCCGGCGGATTCACGTACAGCCCGACGATATCGCGCACCTTCTCGACCAGCTGCGGGTCTGGCGACAGCTTGAAGGTCTCGCTGCGATGCGGCTGCAATCCAAACGCCTGCCAAATGCGCTGGATGGTCATGTGACTCAGGCCCGTCGCCTTCGCCATATCGCGCGTGCTCCACTGCGTCGCCCCGCGAGGCGTGGTTTCCAGGGTTGCAATCACCACCTGCTCCACCTGCGCATCGGTAATCCGCCGAGGCGTGCCCGGACGCGGTTCGTCGATCAGTCCCTCCAGGCGATCGCGCACGAAGCGTGTGCGCCACTTGCACACCGTGGTCCGCGAGACGTGGAACCGTTTGGCGATGCTCGTCGTCGAGCGGCCGGCGGCACACGCCAGAATGATGCGGGCGCGCCGCGCCACCTGCGGGGCACTGCGCGACCGGTGGGCCCACGAGTCGAGCCGTTGCCGTTCGTCGTCACTGACGGTCACTGTCACCGGGGCAGGACCTCTCACGTGCACCTCCTGCGAGGAATACGTCGAGGCACCACAAACCGTTTACTTATTTCTGTTACAGGACACTAGCAGCAGAGGGGGTAGTGCGCCGCCTGTTGACACTCGTGTCCCGTCTGAGGACAATAACCGACATCCTACCCGTCAGCCGGGCGTGCTGCGCGACCGGTTGACCCCCGGTTGGACCCTGGGCAGGAACGGCGTCTTGTCGAGCCCCCCCGACCACCGCGCCGGTGCCCACCCCGACCCTTCTGTCGTGGCACGCACTGCACGTCTTGATCCGACGAAGCTGGCGTCCTACCTGCAGGTGCTCGAGCAACTCACGACGGACGACCGAGCCGCGTGTACGGGACGAATCGTGAGTGGCCGGAGCTACGCGCTCATCGCCGGTGACCACGGCGTGGCCTCGCCGGCGGAGGCCAGAGATGTCATCAGCGACGTCCTCGGGCGCGTGCTGGAGGAGGTGCTCGGCGGCTCGGCCGAGCAGAGCGAGCGGCTGGCCGATCTGCTGGGCGGTGATGTTGGCGACGCCGATCCGGACGAGCTGCGGCTGATCGCGGAGCTGCGCCAGCTCGCCCATCGCGCGTCCGCCCCGCCAGAGACCTGGGGAAAATTCGGCGTCGTCGCGGAGATCGACGCGGGCGGCTTCGGCACGGTGTATCGCGCCCGCGATCCCGATCTCGAGCAGGACATCGCCCTGAAGCTCTATCACCAGCACCGATCGCGCGGCGCCGAGAAGGACGAGCTGCTGAGCGAGGCGCGCAAGCTGGCGCGTGTGCGGCACCCCAACGTGGTCCGTGTCTACGGCGCGGAGGAGCACGACGATAGGGTCGGCGTCTGGATGGAGCTCATCGAGGGGAAGACGCTCGAGGCCGAGGTCAAGGACCGCGGCACGTTCGACGCGGACACCGCCACCGACATCGGCATGGCGGTGTGCGACGCGCTCTCCCAAGTCCACGCCGCGGGTCTCGCGCACGGCGACATCACGGCGCGCAATGTCATGCGCGACGGCGACGGTCGCGTGGTGCTGACCGACTTCGGCGCCGCGCGGTTTCGGGTGCCGCGCACGTCGGAATCGTCCCGCGGCCTCGCCGGGACGCCCGCGTATTTGGCCCCCGAACGCTTCCATCGTCCGGAGCCGACGGTTCAGAGCGATCTCTACAGCGTGGGTGTGCTGCTTTTCTATCTGGTGACCGGGGAATACCCCGTTCGCGGCCGGTCGGCCAAGGAATTACGGGCGGCGCACGGTAGCAGCGCATCGATGGTCACGCTGCAGAGCTTGAACCCGGATCTGCCGGACCAATTCGCGCGGGTCGTCGAGCGGGCGCTCGCGCGGTCGCCTGAGCACCGCTGCTTGACCGCCGCTGAGATGCGTCAAGAGCTCCATGAATCGAAGCCGACGGTGGAGCGACGCATCACGATGCGGCGAGTCGTTCAAGTGTTGTCTGCCGTGGCGGTGAGCGTGGTGGTGACCTTGATGCTCGGATTCGTCGCTTCAAGGGCATTCGAGGTCGCGCTGCAAATCGACCCTGGCTTTCGCGCCGCGCCGACCGACTACTTCAGCGTGGGTATCGAATCAGTTCTCCCGCTGGTTGTCGCGTGGGCGACCGCTGCGGTTGTCATCGCGATCCTGCTCGGCATGGTTGGAGAGAGACGGGTTCAGACCGTAGTTCTTCGTGTCAGAGAGATCAACCCAAAGCGGGTGGCGGCCACCGTGTTGTTTCTTGGGGTCACCGTCTGGTATCTGATCAACTGGGTGGCGTTTGCAGACGTCTTCGTGACGGTGTTCGCGCTCCGGGCGGATCCCTCCAGTGCGGCTCTCGCCGCGTCCGTTCTTGGCCCGGAATCGGGACAACGCCACCTCGTGCACGGCTTTCTGTCTGCCTACTTGAGCTTTCTGCTTGGCTTTGCCGCATGGCGCTTGTTTCCGACGCTTGAACTTCGGGTCGCGCACGCACGAGCGGTGCGTTTGATGAAGTGGATGACGGTGGCCGTGGCGTTTCTGAGCGTTGCAGCATGGACGTTCCCGCGGCGACTCGTGTGGGAGCGGTTCGAGGTCGTGGTTGTCGAGGGTGAACCGGCTTTCGTCGTGGGATCGAACGGCGAGGAGATGCTCTTGTACAGCCCTCTGGCTGCCGATCGGAACCGCAGGGTCCGGCGCGACGACCCTGCGGTCACTGCGACCGGCGCAACGGGGCAACTCTTCGACGAACGGGCCCTAGGCGGAGTCGACCATAGTTGCCGCTAAACCCGAGGAGGTCAGGAATGTGGCTATATCCGAGTTTCTCAAAGGGCGTAAGTACCTGATATCCCTGTCTTTCCTGGGTAAATCGAGCGTTCGGCCTGCACAGGTCGGCCGCTTCGATGTGAACATAGTCATTCACGGGTCGACTGCAGTCCGAGGACGCGGCGATCTTGTCGCATACGGATGGGCCCTGTGGAAGCTGCCGGCGCCGTGGACGCACAGAACGCGCCCACCGCACCTCGGAAAACGCTGCGCGTTTTCCACGAGCTTCCACAGGGCCTTTCCCATCAAATCATCCACGGAAAACCCAGAAAAATCCCGAAAGGCCCCAAAATAGCGTTGGGAAACCCGGATAGACCCAGGAATGTCGTTGCGTCGACGTTGGGCCATTGCAGTCATTCTGCTCGTTGTGTGCGCTTTCCCCCGTCAGGGTCTGGCCCAGGGCTGGGAGTTCATTTTCGAAATGAGCGGCCCCGGCACGTTCGTGCCGGGCAGCTTCGCCTACTGCAAGGTAGATCTAGGCGCGGGCGACGTGTACGAGTGTTCTGCTGCAGTTGTCCGTTTTCAAGAACGTCGGGACCTCGATTATTGGCTCCGCCTCGGCGGCGACTTCGCTCTCTCCGTGAGAAACAAGCCCGAGGACCGGCAGGTCTACACCGCGAACTTCGACCCGGCTTTCGAGTTCCGGTCTGTGAACACCCTGGCCACCCGACGGCCCGGTGACCCACCAGACAAGGTGAGTTTTTTGGGTCTATCCGGAATCGCCCCGGGTTTCCCGGAGGCTCCATATCTTGGGAGGATGGAGTCCATGGGAAGACCGAGGAAGTACTCACCAGAAGTACGGGACCGCGCCGTGCGGCTCGTGTTTGAGCGACGAAGACCAGCACGACGAGCGCAGTGGGCCGCGCACCCCGATCCGTGGCCGAGAAGATCGGCTGCACGTCGGAGACGGTGCGGCATTGGGTGCGCCAAGCGCGAGCGGGATCAGGGACGCCGTCCGGGGCTGACGACGGACGAGCGGGCCGTGCTGAAGGAGCAGGCGCGTGAGATCCGCGAGCTCCGGCGCGAATGAGATCCTGCGGAAAGCGTCAGCGTATTTCGCACAGGCAAGCTCGACCGCCGACCGAGGTAATGGGACCTTCATTGATGCGCAGCGGGACCTTGGGAACGTACGGGGTCGAGCCGATCAGCGCCGTGGTGCCGATTGCTCCGTCGACGTATTACGCGCACAAAGCGTGGCAGGCCAATCCCCGGTTGCGATCGGGGCGCGCGCAGCGCGCGTGGTTGAAGGATCAGATCCGTCGCGTGCGCGACGAGAACTTGATGCCCGCGGTCTACGGCGCGTACAAAGTCTGGCGCCAGTTGAACCGTGAGGGGATCGCCCGTGCGCCCGGTGCACCGTCGAACGCCTGATGCGGGAGCTGGGCCTGCGGGGCGCCGTTCGGGGCCGGGCGTTCACCACGACGACCTGTCCTGACCCCACCCCGCGGCCGGCCGACCTGGTCAACCGCACGTTTGTGGCCACGCGCCCCAACGCACTCTGGGTGGCGGACCTCACCTTCGTGGCGACCTGGCGCCGGCTTCGTCTACGTGGCGTTCGTGATCGACTGCTGCTCCTTGCCCGGTGCATCGTAGGCTGGCGCGTCTCCAGCTCCTTGCGCACCGACCTCGCCCTTGACGGCTTGCCGTGTGGTGCGTTGGAGCAAGCCCTGTATGCGCGGCCGGCACCTGACGGGTTAGTGCACCACAGCGATCGGGGTGGTCAGTATCTCTCCATTCGCTACACGGACCGGCTGGCCGAGTCGGGCATCGAGCCGTCCGTGGGGAGCGTGGGTGACTCGTACGACAACGCCCTCGCTGAGTCGGTGATCGGGCTGTACAAGACGCGAAGTGATTCGTCGGCGCGGCCCGTGGCGGCATCTCGAGGCCGTGGAGTTTGCGACGCTCGAATGGGTGGACTGGTTCAACAACCGGCGGCGCTTGACGTCGATCGGCGACGTGCCACCGGCCGAGTACGAACAGCAGTACTATCGGGCACAAGAAGCGCCAGCCACAATGGCCGGAGTCAACTAATGAGCTCTCCGGAGACACGCCGGGGCCCGGGGCCGTTTTTTGGGTCTATCCGGGTTTGCCAAAGACGTTTAGCTGATGCAATGACTTGATTGCTGCATGTAAACACGGGCTTCATTCCCTCTGTTGATTGCCGTCGAGCAGGAAGGAGGAGAAGCCCGTGAGCAACCTGAAGTTGCTGCGCACGATCCTACGTCTCAAGAGTCTGAAGGTCACGCATGTTCGGTTCATGCATCGCGACACGGAGCTCCATCTGGCGGTCAAGCCGTACAAGAACGGCTGCCGCTGCCCGGCGTGTGGGCGGCGCGGCCGAATCGTGCACCAGACAAGCGAGCGACGGCGGTGGGAGGATGTGGCGGTCATGGGCCTGCGCATCGTGCTCTGGTATGCCCCGAAAGAGATCCAGTGCCCCACCCATGGGCGCGTGCAGGAGGAGATCCCCTGGGCGCCGGCCTATGCCCGCGTCACCTACCGCCTGGAGTGGCGCCTCTGCGCCCTGTGCCAGATCATGACGCAGCAGGCGGCGGCCGAGATCCTGCGGCTCCCGACCTCGACCCTGTCCAACCTGCTGCACCGAGTCATCACGCGGGTGCGCCACGGGCACAAAATCCGAGGCCTGACCACGCTCGGCGTCGACGAGATCTCCTACTGCAAGGGCCGCAAGTTCGCCACCCTCGTCTACGACCTGGACCGCGCGCGCGTCCTGTGGGTCGGCCCGGGCAAGGGCCGCGACACCATCGATCGCTTCTTCAACGACTGGCTGAGCCCGGGGCAGAAAACGCGGGTCGCCTGGGCCAGTTGCGACATGAGCCCCGCCTATATCGGGGCGATCACCGATCACTGTCCCGAGGTCACGCTCGTCCTCGACCGCTTCCATCTCGTCAAAGCGCTAAACCAGGCCGTGGACGAAGTCCGCAAGGAACAGTGGCGGGCTCTCGACACGCCGGGGCGCAAGGCGATCAAGGGGCTGCGGTGGCTGCTCAGCAGGCACTCCAGACACCGGACCAAGGGCCATACCCGGTTCCTCAATCGCTTGCGGAACTCCAATCGGCGCATTCATCGCGCCTGGGTGCTCAAGGACGAGTTTGAGCACTTCTGGAACTACCGCTATCGGGCCTCGGCGACGAAGTTCCTCAGACGCTGGATGACCGCCGCGTTGCGCAGCCGCATCCCGACGTTGCGCACGTTTGTCGGGACACTGCGGACGCACCTCACGCACATCATGGCCTTCATCGACAGGCCGCTGACGAATGCCGTCGGCGAGGGCTTGAATCGCATTATCAAGATCGTCAAGAACCGGGCGTCCGGTTATCGCCACCTGGACGACTTCGCCGACATGATCTACCTGACCGTCGGTGACCTCGATATTCCTGCGCACATTCCCAGCCACTTGCGTACCCTGTGAGCGACGTCAGAATGCCTATGCACCAGCATCATCAGCGCATTTCGTTAGTTGGGAAATTCGGATATAGCCAGTTTTTTTGAGATGTACCACGGCGTTGGACTGACGTACAACTTCCTCTATGGCGCCGGTTTCGACGGATTTCACAAGGCAGGTTCAAAGCTGAATCCTTTGGTGCTGCGATGGAACATCGGTCGGAGCGCCATCTTCGAACTTGGTTACGTCCTCCGGGTATACGCGAACGAGGCCATCGACGCTGATTTCGGGGTGGGGCCACCACCGTCTCTCGACAAGCCGTGGGAGGCCGTGCACGGAGTGACAGGGTTGATTACCGTTGGGCTCCCGTGAACACGGGGTCGCGTGGGTCAATCCGCCGTCGGCTCTGACGTTGGACGAGGTCGAGTCCAGGCCTTCTCACATCCGGCCTACCGCAGCACCCGAATCCGGTGCGCCTCGCTGTCGCCGACGTAGAGGACACCGGCGGTATCCACCCAGATACCGTGCGGACGGTTGAGCTTGCACGCCCGCGGGTCCGGTTCGGGACCGTCGCCCCGCTCGCCGCTCCCGAGCGCCGTCGTGATGACCCCCGTCGCCACATCGATGGCTCGGATGACGTGGTTCTCTGTATCGGCGACGTAGAGGGTTCCGCCCGTCGCGTAGGCGAGGCCCTTGGGACCGGCCAGCGTGGCGCTGCGCGCCGGTCCGTCGTCACCGGTATAGCCCTGCTCGCCCGTGCCGGCGACGTGGTGAATCGTCCCGGCGTCGAGGTCGATCCGGTAGATCGCGTTTCCTTCGCGGAGCGCGAGATAGAGATTACCGTTCGGGTCGAGCGCCATGGCTCGCGGACCGTTCAGCGGTGTCCCGGCCAGTGGGGCGCCGTCGGGCGTCGGTTCCCGCTCGCCCGTGCCGGCGAACGTCTCGATCGTGCCCGTTTCCCGGTGCACGCGTCGGATGCGGTGGTTCCCGATATCGCAGATGAGCAAGTGGCCGTCGGGGTCGAAGACGATGCTGTGTGGCCGGCTGAGCATCGCGGCCGTGGCGGGGCCGCCGTCCCCAGAGAAGCCCGCTTCGCCCGTCCCCGCCACCGTGGTGATTGCGCCGGTCCTGGCGTCGACGCGCCGCACCGCGTGGTTGTCGCGCTCGACGATGTAGAGGTGGCCGTCGCGGTCGAACTGGATCTCGTGCGGCATGTTCAGTGAGGCGTCGACCGCCGGACCGCCGTCGCCGCTGTACCCGCGCTCGCCGTTGCCGGCGATGGTCGTCGTCGCGCCGGTCACCAGGTCGAGCCGCCGGATCCGCTGATTGTCGAGATCGCAGAAGTACAACGCGCCGTCAGGACCGATCACGACGCCGTACGGGTTGTTGACGCGCTGGTCCGAGTATCCGAGCTCGCCGGTGCCGATCACGGTCGAGACGGAGGGTACCGCGGTGAAGGTTTGCTCCAGGGAGAGCGCGATCTCCGCCTCCTCGTCACGCGCGTTCACGCGCACGACGTATCGTCCGAGTGGGTCGTCCGGCTCGAGCACGATCTCCGCGTAACCGACCGAGAGCCCGAGGCGACCGGCTGGTGGCGCCGGCTTGTCGCGCCACAGCTCCAACCCCGCGCTGCGGAAATGCGACGAGCCGTCCGGCTTGATCACTTCGAGATCGAACGAGGCGGAGCAGAGGCCCTCCGCGTCCTGTTGGCAACCGATGAACAGGATGAACGGCGCGAGCGCCACGCCTCGCCGGAGACTGCTCGCGGCCCGAATCGACACGCCCGGCGTCTGTTGCGTCCACGCGTCGAGGAACTCGTCTGGCTCGGCGGACAGCACCACCATCGCGCCGAACTCGCCGAGGGACTTGCTCCACGGCTGGTCTGGGAGCCGCTCGCCGTCCCGGAACCACTGGCCGGAGGGTGCGGCGCCGGCCAGACAGACCATGAGTGCGGTAGCGAGGACTCGGTGGCGTGTCTCGCATGCGATCATGGCGGTTTCTACTGACTGGTTCGCGGGGACGACACGCCCGGTCAGAACGTGGCGATCGGATTAAGCGGCGACCCCATCCCCTTCTCGATCCGCAACGGCGCAGCGGTGAACAGAAACTCGTAGCGCCCAAGCTCGCGCGCGATCTCCCTCACGCCATCGAAATCGAGGTTGTCGAAAATCCAGACGCCGAGCGACACCAGCGCCAGCCGGTGGATTGGCAGGCGGATGTCGTCCGAGAACTCGTGTGGGAACACATCGTTGAACATGTCGTGGCCGATGAACGACACGCCGCGCTCCTTGAGGAAGTACGCGACGTCGGCGTGGTAGCCCGCGACGCCCTCCGATGATCGCCAGGGTCCCAACGCGGCGCGTCGCTTCCAGCGTCCGGTGTGGAGCAGAATGACGTCTCCCGGCTCGACCCGCACGCCCTCGATCCGCTCCAGCTCCTCCAGGTCGGCGGCGCGGATCGGCGTTCCCGGTTCCACCCAGCCCCGATCGTCCGCCCCGGGTAGCAGCGTGGCATCGAACAGGACGCCGCGCGTGAAGACCCCGTCCCTCAGCGCATGAATGCTTCCGCGGGGACACCCGTTGGCCGCCTCTACTTCTTCGGCTGTCACGCCGTTGTAGCCCTTGCCTTCGAACATCACGTGACAATCGACCGAGTCGAGGTGGCTATGGATGACGCCGTGATAGGTGCCGGTGTACTGATACCGGTCGGAGGCGCCGGTGTCGCTGACGGACACCACCTGACGGTCCAGATACGAAGGCCCCTCGAGGGTCTCTGCCTGGATGATGTCGTGCGCCAGCGAGACGCTCCGCCCTTCGGTCACGAGGGCGGCCGCCGCGGTCCGCTTCTCCGGCGTGATCAAGTTGGCCGCGCCGAGCTCGTCGTCGTCCCCCCACCGTCCCCAGTTGGAGAGCGCCTCCATGGCGTGTCGGAAGTCGGCCTCGGTCGTCATGGCGCGCTTGTCCTCCGACTCGACGATGGTGCCGGAGCAAGCCATCACGCCGGCCGCGAGCGCGACGGCGCACGCGGTGAGCGGGATTCGTCTCATCGTGTCTCCTCCGCTGTCCGGTTGCAGTCGCAGTGTACCCGACGCGGTGACCGGTCGCGACCCGCCCCTCACCGGATGAGCTGTTGCCGTGTCGCCTCGAGGGTGGAGGTCAGCTTCTCCCGCGGAACGCCGTTGATGAACGGTCGGAGAAAGACGCTGAGCAACAGGGGGATGCCCCGGCTGAGCGTGATCGACTCGCACTGCATGTAGACGTCGCCGTCGCGCTGGGCGAAGGAGCAGTAATTGTAGAAACGCCACATCGTGCCACGGTCGTTACCCTCGGGCTTCTCGCGCTCGTCGGAGGTGTCCGGATGGTCGACCTCTAGAATCCGGGTCGAACGACTCGGGACGTGCACATGGCCGTCGTCCAGGAACCGGAACTCGACCTCGTGCTCGGTGTTGAGGACCACGGTCCAGACCTTGTCCGTGAAGAACTGGAAATAGACGCGGAACCGCGCTCCGTCTTGTTCGAGGAGCCGCGCGTCGCGAACGTCGGGCCCGTAGATCTCCGCGTAGCGACCATAGTCCTGGACGAGGGCGATGGTTTCATCCAGCGTGACACCTGGGATGACGACCGTGCCGACCCAGTGGTGGACGGCACCGTTCGGAATGTCAATGCTGGCGCGGCCGTCCCGCGTTTCGAGGCGCTCGATGACGACCTCGCCTGCCCGGAGCCTTGCATGCGTCTCGTCGCGGTCATCGGCTGGGAGCCGGTCCACCCAGAGAAACGGCGCGTTCCGGCGAGCTCGGTGCGCATGCGTGCCTCGGTCGCGGCCACATAGCGTTCGAAGGCCTCCAGGGTCTGCGGCTTGAGCTCCGCCGCGCCGAGGCGCACGACAACAGCGAGCAGGAGGGCCATGGTGCCCCAGCGGACGCCCACCCGGGTGCTACGCGGCGCGGCTGACCGACACATCGGTGACGCTCGACCTTAGCACGTCGCTCGGTTCGACTTCGTGTCCGGGCTGTGCGAGGATCCGGGGACTGCGTCGAGGATCCGGGGACTTAGTGACGACACGGCACGACCCTCGATGGCTGCTTGCCGGCACCGCGGTCGCGTTGATGCTGTTCGGACCAGGGGTGCCGGGTCCGCGCATCGCCTCGAGTCAGCAACCCTCGTCCATCTATCCCGTCTACGACGGGTTCATCAGGAACGCCGATGGCACCCTGACCCTGTCGTTCGCCTACTTCAACCACAACCGGACGCCGGTGACGATTCCAGCCGGCCCGGCGAACGCCTTGTCGCCCGGGCCGCCGGACCGCGGCCAGACCACGACGTTTCTGCCAGGGCATCACCGCTGGCAGTGCATCATCGTCGTCGGCGACAGTTTCGACGGCGACCTGCGATGGACGCTGTCGCACGCGGGAGAGACGACGTCGACCAGCGCCGACATGCTCCAGTACAACTGGGAGCTCGACGCGTCGGGCGTGCGGCAGGTCCAGCGGGGCCTCGAGGCGAGCGACCCCCCCCACGACGTCTGCATCAACCGCCCGCCGATCGTCCGGGTGTTGGGATACGGCGGCCCGCGCGGGCCCCACGAGCTACGGGTCACGGTCGGTGCGGAGCTGAAGCTGTTCGGCAGCGTGCGAGACGAGGGCCTGCCCAAGCATGCCGCCGTCACATCACTGTGGCGGACGCTGAGTGGCCCTGGCACGGTGACGCTCGAAAGCGCGACCGAGCCACGGACGCGTGCTGTGTTCAGCCGAGCCGGCACCTACGAGCTGGAGCTGACCGGGAGTGACTCGGTGCTGGAGGCCAGCGTTCGGGTGAGGGTCGTCGTCGAGTAGTCGTTACTGGCCGTCGTTCGTCGCGGCGCGGCCCTTCTGTTCCTGCCGATCGATCCGCTCCGCGAGCCGCCGCTGGTACTGCTCCTCGGTCATGAAGGCGAGGTCCGTCCAGGCGTTGCCCATGTCATCCATGGTCCGGCCGCCCCAGCCCACCCACGACGTCGGGTCGGGGTTGTGCTTGTTGGCCGCTGTGTTGTCGTGCCACGCGATCGAGTGAAGGATCGTGCCGGCGGGGAAGAGGTGCGGCTCCTTGTAGGTATAGGTGAGCTGCCAGACCTGCTCGTAGTTCGGCACGTCGGTCAGCACCTCGCGGCGGCCGTCGACGTGAATCGCCTCGAGCAGCATCCGCTTGCCACGGAAATGCATGTGCGGCTGGAAATTGATGACGATCGCGGGCTGCTCCAAGCGGAGGTAGCGTTCCGAACGGGCCACCGTGTTCGGCGGGATGCTCAGCTGCGCCAGGCTGTTGACCGCGTTCTCGTCGAGGAACGGCGCGAGCGGCGTGTCTCCTTCGAGCGGCAAGTCGTGGCCCCCGCGGAGCAGGAGGTCTTCCACCTTCTCGCGGTTCAGCATCCAGTCGTTCCCCACCCCCGTGCGGATCCGATGTGACGTCACCTCGAGCTCCGGCACGACGCCCTTCGGATAGAACTTGATACCCACGCGCGAGATGTCGTGGACCTCCTCTCCCCACGGGTGGTAGTGGGGCGCGAACCGGAACTTCGACCCGGCTTTCAGCAGCTTGCCGACGCCATCGGGGAAGAAGTCACCGTTGTTGCCCATCACGTACTCGGTGACGTGCACCGTCCCGGTGTTGTCGTCGCCCGTCTCTTCGCCCTCGACAAAGGCATAGACGTGCTCGTGGTGAAGGCAGCAGCTGGCCGTGGTCAACACGTGCACCCACTTCATGTAGCGATCCTCGGTCAAGCCGGAGTCGACGATCTCGGACGGATAGAAGTCGGCGCCCTCGGCCGGGATCGAGAACCCCTGCTCCATGGAGACGATGAGGTCCGGCTCACCGAACGACCACGCGTCGAGCGGGCCGAGCTCGAGCGGCGGCGGGGCGTCTTCGAGATTGCCGCGTGGCGCGCCGGCGTCGGCCCACGCCGCAATCGTCTCGATCTCGTCGTCGCTCAGTGAGGGGTCATCGAGATACTCGCCGATGCCGCGGTCGAGATGCCACGGCGGCATCTGCCGCTGGACCACGCGATCCTTGATGGCGCGGGCCCACGGCCGCGCGTCCTCGTAGGTCAGGAGCGACATCGGCGCGGCGGTGCCGGGACGATGGCAGCTCTGGCACGCGCGCTGGAGGATCGGCAGCACATCCTTCGTGAAGGTGGCTGTCGCCCGCTCGTTCGCGCCGGCCGCGGCCGGAATCGTGGCCACGCCGAGACCCACCAACGCCATCCTGCCGATGAGCGCCTGTGCTCGAGTCACGAAGACCTCCTACGCTCGTGGTCCGGCGCCTTGCCCGACGAGCGACGGCACACCACCGCGCGCAGCGTAGCACCGCGACCGGCCGGCGTCCACCGCATCGGGCCACTGGTAGTCTGAGAACTCCACGACGGTGACCGGCGCGTCTGGATCTCCGCGGAACGGCGCCCCACCAACGGTCACCGTGACCTCGCGTGGCGCCTCTGGTGACGGCTTCGGCCGTTCCTGCAGGAGACGCTTGATCTCCTGTACGTCCCGCTGCAAGGACTCCTGCAGCTCCCTGAGCTCCCGGACCTCCTTCGTCAGCGTCGCCAGCTCGTCACTCGTCTGCGCCGACACCGGCCAGGCGGTCGTCGCCCAGACCACGAGTAAGGCGCCCTGAAGCAGACGCGCAGGCGGTCTCATGTCGTGATCCTACGGGCTCACGCGCCGCGGTGCTACAAGCGCGTCGCCCGCGGTTCGCCTATATACTGCCGCGGATGTTCGAGCGCGACGTTCAGCCGAACGACCCGGTCTCGAGGCCGCGCCGTGCGGCGTCGCGCGCAACGGGCCGTCACGAGCTGAAGTACGTCGTTCGGCCTGAGACGGCGCGACGCATCCTGCAGCTCATCCGGCCGCACCTGAGGCTCGATGGACATGGCCAGGACCGGCCCGCCGACTCCTATACCGTGCGGAGCATCTACTTCGATAGCCCGACGCTCGAGTGTTATTGGGCAAAGATCGGCGGGCAGCGGTTTCGCGAGAAGTACCGATTGCGCACGTACAACGAGATGGGGTCGGCCCCGCTGCATCTGGAGCTCAAGCAGAAGCTGGGCGGCGACTACGCGAAGCGCAAGATTCCGATCGACCACCGCGCCATCGCCCCGGACGCGGCAGGCACGATACTCGATTGGGTTCCGACTGCGTCGAGCGCGCCGGCCAACGAAGTGGCGCGCCAGCGCCTGATGTTCAGGCTGCGCCGTCGCGCGTATCGTCCGGTCGCCCTGGTGACCTACGACCGTGAGGCCTACACGGGGCGCTGGGACGGCACGACACGCGTCACGTTCGATCGTCATGTTCGGGCCGTGCCCTCACCACCGCTCTCGGCGATCCACGACGAGTCCGGCTGGACACGCCTGTTGGGGGAATGGGTCATCGTCGAGGTAAAGTTCACACGCCTTGTGCCGCGGTGGATGGGCGCCGTGCACGGCCGTTTTCGGTTGAAAGCGCAGGCCTGCTCGAAGTACTGCACCGCGGTGGCCGCGCTGATGGGCAACATCCCTGGCACCCGCATGGAGCGCCATGTCTAGTTGCCGTGGGAGACCCCCCGGCTTTGCCGGGGCGGCCAGCAGCGTTTGACGTATCCGGGAGTCGCGTGAGGAAACTCCTTCCCGTGAGCCGCACAAGCATCACGAGAAGGAGTCCTCATGACGACGTACCGAAGTCTCAATCATACGAAATGGCACTGCCAGTATCACGTAGTGTTCATTCCGAAGTACCGGAAGAAAGCGATGTATGGAGGCGTCCGGCAGCAGCTGGGCGAGGTGCTGCGGCAGCTGGCGCGGCACCGCGAGAGCCAGGTGGAGGAGGGGCATCTGCTGCCCGACCACGTCCACATGTTGGTGTCGATCCCCCCGAAGTACTCGGTGGCGCAGGTGATCGGGTATCTCAAGGGGAAGAGCGCGATCCACATCGCTCGGGAGTTTGCGGGGCGGTCCCGGAACTTCGTGGGGCAGCACTTCTGGGCGCGCGGGTATTTTGTCTCGACGGTGGGCCGTGATGAACGGATCATCCGGGACTATATCCAGCAGCAGGAGCGAGAGGATCGGCGGCTGGATCAGTTGCCGTTGGACTAGAGCCGCCACCGTCAGGTGGCTCAAGTGACCGCGCAGCGGTCACGTCAGCCGCTTTGAGCGGCTCACAACTAAAGCCCCCGGCTTTGCCGGGGGATACTTACTCTGCTCGGGCCGGTCAACGTCACCTGGATCAACGTGCTCACGTCGGTGCCGTTGGCGCTGGTCTTTGGCCTGTTCATCGCCGTCATCTACCGGCGGACGATGACCAACCTCAATTACTCGGTGCCCATCCTGCACACCATCGTCTATCTCGCGATGATCGTCTCGTTGATCATGATCATCGTCGCCAACGAGCTGGTGCGGGCGTTCACGTTGCTCGGCGCCTTCGCCGTCATCCGGTTCCGCACGCCGATCAAGGACGCCCGTGATGGGGCATTCATCTTCTGGTCGCTCGCGGCCGGGATGGGCGCCGGTGTCGGGTTGTATGTGGAGACCACCCTCGGGGTCGCGCTCATCGGGCTATTCGCCTGGCTGATGCACCAGACCAGGTTTGGACTGACCGCCGGCCGGGAGACGCTGCTGACGCTGACCGTGCCACAGGGCGGCGCCGGCGAGCCACCGACGTACACGCCGGTGTTCGAGATGCACCTGCGCGGGCACGATCTGATCAACGTCCGGTCGGTCCAGGGCGGCGAGCGGCTCGAGCTGACCTTCTACGTACAACCCAAGCGGGACGCCGATCTGGTGGCGTTCTCCGCGGCCCTGTCGGAGCGACCGGACGTGACCGACGTCTCGGTGGTCGTGAGCGAAGACGATGAGATTCCCGACAATGTGTTCTAACGGCCGTGCGCGCGGTCGGCGCCGGTCGCGCTCGTGATGCCGCTTCATCGACCGTCCCGTCGCTGGATCATGGTGGTCGTGGCGGTCGTGGGTCTCGGCGCCGCGGTGATGAGCCGGCTGCTGTTCGTGCCCGTCACGCCCGACGTGGTGGTGATCAACGAGGTGATGGCGTCGAACGGGAGCGTGGTCAGCGACGATGACGACGACTTCGAGGACTGGGTCGAGCTCTACAATCCGACCGCCGCGCCGATCGCGCTGGCCGGCTACTCGTTGAGCGACAGCCCGGCGCAGCCGAGACAGTGGGTCGTGCCGGATGTCGTGGTCCCGGCGGAGGGGCACACGCTGGTGTGGGCCTCGGGCAAGAGCTACTGGTATCTGCCGGACCGCCATCCCGCCGACCCGATCGAGCTCGAGTTCGTCAGCGCCGGCCGGATGGACGGGGATACCGTCGAGCTGCTGGTCAACGGCGAGAACGTCGCCGGGGTGGAGGCCGGGTTGCACCTCGCTGTCGTCGAGCGCGATGGCACGCTCGCGGATACACAGAGATTCGCCGTCCACGAGAGCGCCGATGAGTCGGCCCGGCTCCTGGATGTGCTTCGTGCGCTGCCGGTCGGCCAGGCGGTGATGATGGCCGTCAAGGGCGAGGCCGCCACGCTGACCGATGACGCCGTGACGTACCTCCGGGAGACAATGGGGAGCGACTACGCGCATCGCTTGGACCCCGACGACGCATGGGGGTTGATCGCCGTGTCCGGCGGCAACGTGCTGGCCGAAGACTACGAGGTGCCGGGCGACGGGTCGGCGGATGGCGACACGCGTAGCTCTGCAGAGCTGCATACCGGATTCCGGCTCCGTCGAACCGGGGACTTTCTCGGTCTTTACGACCCTGATGGCCGCCCGGTCGACACGGTTGGGTTGGTGCCGCAGAGCCGCAACACTTCCTGGGGGCGTCACCTCGACGGGAGGCCCGGCTGGTGTCACTACGCGACGCCGACGCCACGCACGGCCAACCCGCCGTTTTGCACTCCGATGGCCGACACGCCGGCAACGACGTTCGCGAGCGGCTATTACAGCGAGCCGATCGAGGTTTCGTTGGGGAACTCGCGCGTGAGCGAGGTGCGGTTCACCCTCGATGGATCGACGCCCACCCAGGCCAGCGAGATCTACGTCGGACCGATCACGTTCGATTCGACCACGGTGCTTCGGGCCCGGAGATATCGTGAGGGGTTCAACCCGAGCGACATCATCTCACGCACGTACTTCATCGACGAGCTCGACGGCGACGTCTCCCTTCCGACCGTCTCCGTCATTACCGATCCGGCGAATCTGTCGGACGAGCACATTGGCATCTATGTGGAGGGTGCCGACCCCGACAACCCCAACTACGACCAGCGGGGGATGGCGTGGGAGCGCCCGGTGACGATGGAGTTCTACGACAGCGACGGCACCCATGAGTTCACGACGACGGCGGGATTCCGGATCCTGGGCAACACGTCACGGGAGTTTCCGAAGAAGAGCTTCGTGTTGTATTTTCGGCCGAAGTACGGCGCCGACGCGCTCGACTATCCCTTGTTCGACGCCACCGACCGGGAGCGCTTTCAGTCGCTGGTGCTCCGGATGGGCGGTGACGACGGTGTGCAGGACCTGCCGCGGATGCGCGACCCCTTGATGCACACGCTCTTTGGTGAGGTCGGCGGATATGGATCTGCCGCTCGGCCGGTGTTTCTCTATCTCAACGGGCGGCCGTGGGGCATCTACCACCTACGAGAGCGCATCGACGTCGACTACCTGGCCGAGCACTTCGGACAGGCCGACGTTGATCTGATCCGCGAGTCGGACGACGTTCGCGCCGGTGACCTTCGCCATTGGGAAGAGACGCTCGCGTTCTTCGAGACGGCCGACCTGAACTACGCCGAGGATCTCGAGACGGCGCGGCGACTCATCGACGTCGACAACTTCGTCGACTACTACCTGTTTCAGATCTACGCAGGAAACATCGACCTCGTCGAGGCCAACCTGGTCAAGTTTCGTCCGCGGATTGAAGGCGGACGGTGGCGCTGGCTGATGTGGGATGTGGACGTGTCGTTCGGCCTGGCGTCATCCAGCCCGGTCACGCACGATACGCTGGCGTGGTTCACGCGGGACGGCGCCCGACCCGACCTCGGCTTCTACAACGACGACGGCGCCGACTCCCTATGGGCGACCCTGATCCTCCGCCGCCTCATGGACGCCGACGTGACCCGTCACGACGTGCTGAATCGACTGGCCGACCTGCTGAACACGACGCTGAGCCGCAATCACGTCGTCGATCTGATCGACGAGATGGCGATTCAGCTCGACGACGACATCCCCTACGACCTGGACGTGTGGGCCGATGAGTGGGAGGGCTCCCACGAAGGATGGCTGGACGAGGTCGAAGAGCTGCGTGAGTTCGCCCACGAGCGTCCGGACGTCCTGCGTGGGTATGCGCGCGACTGAGCTTGCCTGGGTTGGGTGGACACCCCACAAGGCGCGAGAATGCGCCGGGAGGTGTTCATGGCCCAACGGAGACGACGACGATTCACGGTGGAGTTCAAACAGGAAGCGGTCCGGC
Organism: Vicinamibacterales bacterium; assembly: GCA_965197395.1. Lineage (GTDB taxonomy): Bacteria > Acidobacteriota > Vicinamibacteria > Vicinamibacterales > UBA8438 > CAZYFH01. The sequence goes on from CBDANB010000004.1 coordinate 151,817, forward strand.
TGTGCAAGCAGGGTGACCGCAGCATCGGCCAGGTGGCACGGGAGTTGGACCTGACCGAGTCGGCGTTGCGGCGATGGGTGCAGCAGTACGAGATCGACCACGGCCACAATCCGACCGGCGCGCTGACCACCGAGGAACTCGAGGAACTCCGAACGCTGCGCCGCGAAGTGCGCGTCCTGCGAGAGGAGCGAACGATCTTAAAAAAGGCGGCGGCCTTCTTCGCGAAGGAACAGGCGTGAGGTTCGCGTTTGTTCATGCGGAGAAGGCCACCCATGCGGTGCGGTCTCTCTGTCGGGTGCTCCAGGTCACCCGCAGTGGCTACTACGCATGGGCGAAGCGCCCGCCGAGCCGACGGCACCGTGAAGACGTCCAGCTGACAGCCCGGATCCGGGCGATCCATGCCGCGAGTCGGGGGACCTACGGAAGCCCGCGGATCTACGAGCAGCTCAGGCAGGACGGGTTCACCGTTGGCCGGGAGCGAGTCGCCAGACTGCTGCGGGCCATGGGCCTGATCGGCCTGCCCTGCAAGCGGTTCCGGCGTACCACGGACAGTGCCCACCAACATCCGGTTGCGCCCAACGTGCTCGCCCGTGACTTCGACGCCGCACAGCCGAACGAGCGCTGGAGCACCGACATCACCTACCTCTGGACGTGGGAGGGGTGGCTGTATCTTGCCGTCGTGCTCGACCTGTTCTCGCGGCGCGTGGTGGGGTGGGCCATCCAGCCGCACCTGCGGGCGGAGCTGGTGCTCGAGGCGTTGCACATGGCGCTGGGGAGGCGCGTCCCAGCGGCCGGCCTCGTCCATCATTCGGACCGAGGGTGCCAGTATGCCGCCGACGCGTACCAGCGCGTCCTGCACGACCACCAGATCGTCTGCTCGATGAGTCGGAAGGGCGACTGCTGGGATAACGCCGTCACCGAGAGCTTCTTCGGGACGCTCAAGACCGAGCTCATCCACCGCCAGCCGTGGTCGACGCGACGCAGGACCAAGGACGCCGTCGCGGAGTACATCGAGGGCTTCTATAATCCCCACCGCCTGCACTCGTCCCTGGGATACGTCAGCCCCAACACCTTTGAAAGGAGGCATGCTCGACAGGTACAGTGTGCAGCATAATCAACCTGTCCACTTTTCCCAGGCAAGATCAGACCACTACGATCTGTCCGACGCGGTCCTCACCGTCGAGGCTGGGGTCGGCGGAGGCGTGAGAGTGAACTCGTTGGAGGTCGATCGATCGACATGGACCGGTCTCTATTTCCGGGAGGTGCCAGCCACGCTCGAGGCGCTCCCGACGACGGATTCGTCTTCTCCGGTTGGAGCAATCCCGCGTGGCCGCAGACGTCGACGATAAGGGTCGTTCCCGAGCGGCGAACGAGCGTCCAGCCGCGCTTCGATCCGGCGCCACAGCTGTAGCCAGCGCTGTCGGCCTCTGCCTAGTGCATCTCGACGGGCGGTGCACCAGGCGAAACGGACGCCGCCTAATACCCCTCCAACACCGGGAACAGCTCGTCGTCCGGCTGGGGTTGCACGCCGTAGGCGTTGAGCGTCATCGAGACCATGCGATACCGCGCCGCCGTCGCCGCGATGCTCATCATCTGGTGCGTGTCGTAGCGCTGGGATAGGGTGGCCCAGGTGGCATCGGAGATCAGCGTGTCGCGATACATCTCGTCCGCCGCGTCGATGAGGGCCCGCTCGTTCGCATCCCAGCCGCGGGCGTCCTTCCCCTGGGCGATCCACAGCGGCTCGAGCCCACGCTCGCGCGCGCGGCCGACGCTGCCAACGTGCTTGGCCCATTCGTAGACCGCCTGCGCGTTCCACCCCGTGCGGAGAATCACCAGCTCGCGGTCGTGCGGGGTCAGCCGCGATCGCTCGGGGTTCAGGATGTACCCCGGATTCGTCGATCGCGCCTCCGTCTGCGCCGGATGCCGTCGGAAGGTCCGTGACACGCGCAGCCCCTGACCCTCGACCGGTTCGATCCGCGGCGCGACGAGCGGTGGTTCACGGCCCGGCACACGGATGCGATACGCGACGTCATCGGTCGGGATGCGGGCGGTGGCATCGGCGTCGGGCTGGATCCCGAGGGAGTTGAACAGGATCGCGTGCGACGTCGTCTCGTTGACGGTGACGACGGCGTCCATCATCTGGTGGAGGGTGTACTCCTCCGAGAGCGCCGTCCAGGTCTGGCCGGTCACCGAGGCGTTGCGGAACAGCTCGTCGGCCAGCCCAATCAGAATCGCCTCGAACGCGCTCCAGCCGTCGCCCGGCCCCTCCGCAACGCGCCGGACCTCGTCGTCGGTCAGCACGTCCGACTCGCGTGCGCGGCTCGCATGGGTGGCCCAGAGGTTGGCGCTCTGGGTGAGCCACGCGGTCCGCAGGAACAGGAGCGCGCGATGACGCGGCGACAGCGTCGAGTCGCGCTGGAGGTATTGCATGAACGGAAACACCCGGTCGGCGAGCGCCGGCACCCGCACGAGGGTGCGCAGGGCGTTGCCCGGATTGCCGTTCGGCGCATATCGCGCCACGAGGGTGCGCTGGTCCTCGGTCCACTCTGCCGCGGGAAGCGGCGGGACGCGCGCCTCGGTCAGACGATCGACGAAGATGCGGCTGCCGGGCGGATCGGCAATCGCGTGCGCCGGCTCGATGCGGAGCAAGACCGCGTCGTCTTCGTCGGTCAGCACGTAGAGATACCCGTCCGGTCCCTGGCGGACGTCGCGGATCCGCTGTTTGAGCTCGGCGAGCAGCCATTCGCGCCGGATTTCCTGACCCTGCCGGTTGAAGACGATCCGGTCGATATGCCCGGTTCGTGGCATCCGACCGACCATCATCGATCCGACGAAGAGGTTGCCCTGCCAGGCGGGGAAGTGCTCGCCGGTGTAGAACGTCAAGCCGGAGGGCGCGATCGATGGCCACCAGAGGACTTCGGGGTCCACGAACTCGGTGCGCCACGGCGTGTCGCTCACCCGGACACCGGAATACTCACGGCTGTAGGACGCGATCGGCCAGCCGTAGTTCTCGCCGGGTCTGATGATGTTGGCCTCGTCGCCCCCCTGCGGGCCGTTCTCGATGGCCCAGAGGTCGCCGGTCTCGGGGTGGAAGGCGAGGCCGAGCTGGTTCCGGTGCCCCATCGAGTAGATTTCCGGGAGGTAGGCGGTGTTGCCGGCGAACGGGTTGCCGTCGGCCGCGTTGCCGTCGTCGTCCAGCCGCATCAGCTTGCCGAAGTGCGTGCTTGGATCCTGGGCGTAGTCGCCGGTGTCCGCAAACACGTAGGAGCCGCCGACCGTCAAGTACAGCGTCCCGTCCGGCGCGAAGAGCACCCTCGACGCGGCGATGCCTCTGTCCATTCCTTCTGCGACGAAAATGTCACGCACCTCCGTCAGCGCGCCGGCGTTCAGACGACCGCGGGCAAGCGCCACCGTGACGCCCGGCTCACCGTCGCGTTCTATCGGCTTGGAATACGTCAAGTAGACAACGCGGTCGTCCGCGGGATGGACGGCGATGTCCATGAGCCCGGCGCGGCCTACGCCCTTCACGACCTCGGGGACTCCGGGGATTCCCTGGTCCAGCAGTTGGCCGTCGCGAATCACCCGCAGCGTGCCCGTGTCGCGCTCGGTGACGAGGATGTCGCCGTTGCGTCTGAACGCCATCCCCCACGGGTGGGAGAGACCGTGCGCGATCGGCACCACCCGGATCCTGGGCACCTCCCCGGTGTGGAGCACCACCTGGCCGGAGGGGGGCGACAACGCCGGCACGCCCGACGTGGGACCCTGTCGGGTTTGTCCCGAGATCACCGTCCCCGCGAGGGCGAGACCCACCGTGGCCGCCAGCGGGAGACGACACCATTCAACACGACCCTCGTGGCTCATCGAGATTCCTCCGCGTCGGAGTCTCATCAATCTACCCGAACCGGTGTTCGCGTGCGAAATAGATTACGCTTGAGCAGGGTTCGGCTGCGGCCCCCCAGGGAGGCGAGGACCACCATGAGCTTCTGCGAGCACTGTGAAGGCCAACGATTCGATCGGGCGCAGGTCCTGCGCGCGCTCCGTGCGACGCGCAAGGGGCTGCAGACACAGGGCCGCGTCTGCGGAGGCGACGAGGCGCTCGCGCTCGCCATTCAAGCGGTCCACGCCCTGGAGATTCCGCATCTGGAGCCGTTCGATCAGGTGGCCGAAGGCGAAGTGATTCACTAAACAGACGGGGCTTCGCCCCGAACCCCACGCGGGCGCTCCGCGCCCCCGAGGCGCGCCGCGCGCGCCTCGGCCGCGCACGGCAACGGTCACACATCCAGCTCCGTCAGTGGCCCGGTGCTGTTCCCAAACGTGTCGGCGGGTACCCCCATGCGCTGGAGCAACGACAGGTGCAGGTTGGCCAGGTCGGTTGGCTCCGCGAGCTCGAGCGCGCGCCCGCTCCTGATGGTTCCTCCGCCGCGGCCCGCTACCAGGGTCGGCAAATCGTTCGGGTCGTGCTCGTTGCCATCGCCGAGCGTCGCCCCGTAGACGATCATGCTGAGGTCGAGCATGGTGCCGCCGCCCGGTTCCTGGATCGCGCTCAGGCGGTTCAGCAGGTAGGCGACCTGTCGGTGGTGCCACCGCACCACCTCCGCATACATGGCCCGTTTCTCCACGGGCGAGTCCCACGAGGTCACGCCGTCATCGTCCTCGGTGTTGCCCGAGGCGTTCTTGTAGTGCGACAGGGCGTGCCACGTGCCCCGGACGTTGGGGATGAAGTTGAAGTAGCGGTTCGATTGTCCATGGTCGAGCATGAACGTGCAGACACGGCGCGGCAGCGAGCTCGAGAAGAACCCTTCGCCCTGCAGCGACAGCTCGAGCGAGGGGAGTAGTGTCGTGTCGCGCAGATGTCCCTAAGCCCTAAGCCCTAAGCCCTAAGCCCTAAGCCCTAAGCCCTAAGCCCTAAGCCCTAAGCCCCGAGACCTTCGAGAATACTCAGCGCCCGAGGTATTCGTCGTCGCTGACCGGGCCGAGCCAGCTCGTTTCGCCGCTGACGAAGGTCAGTTGCACGACATGCTCGTCGGGCGCCGCACCGTGCCAATGCACGAGGCCAGGGCCGGCGTAGACAGCCGTGCCGGGCGTCAGCTCCTGAATCGCCTGACCACGGACCTGCGTGCGTCCGCGTCCCTCTTCCGCCGCGATGACCTGCCAGTTGCCATGGCTGTGCCAGTTCGATCGTGCGCCGGGTTCGAACCGCAACCGCAGCGCGCGGATGTCCGAGGAGTCGGGGCGGCTTGGGGGGTCGCCGACGAAGTTGCTCTGCGCGGCGGTCGTCGTCGACTGCTGGCCCAAGACAATCCAGGCGACGGCCGTCGCGGTGACGATCGTCAGGAACAGGCTGATGCGGGTCCGCACACGTACGTCCATGGTGCCCCTCCTTCTCGGTGACCGACGCGGCGCGATCATCGCTATTCGACGGTCCAGAGCGTCAGCGAGCTGATGTCCTTGACGAACACCCGGTTTCCAGACAGCGTGGGTGCCGTCCACGTCTCGCTCGTCGCCACCACGTACCGCGTAATCGGTTCGAACGCGTTGCGGTTGTGCCTGATGACCACGAGCTCGGCGTCATCCTCGAGCGAGATGACGGTGTTGCCCGACCGCACGATCGACGCATGAGAGGCCTGGCGCGGCGGGCTCGTCCAGAGCACGTCACCTGTGTCGAGGTCGAGCCCGAAGTACTGGCCGCTGTTCAGGTGCGAGAGCCCGACCAGCACACCGTCGACGATGACGGCGTTGGCCATGTGCAGCGATACCTCGTCGGTGTGCCAGACGTCGTCGGTTCGCCAACCGTTGCCCGCCTGGACGACGCGAAACGCGGTGACGCCGTTGCCGCGACCCGCCTCGATGACGGTGTCGCCGTGCAAGAGCGGCGTCTGTGAGGTGGTCGTCGACCCGGTAATGAATGGGCGCTCCCAGAGCAGCGCGCCGGTCTCGATGGAGACACCGACGAAGTGCTCCTGCGTGAACGTGACAATCTGCCGCGTCCCGCCGAGCGTGAAGAGACGCGGCGATCCGTACGCCGGTCCATCACCGTCCCATTCCCAGCGCACGCGGCCGGTCGCGGCGTCGAACGCGGTGAGCGCGCCGGCGTTGTGCCCCCCAACGTGCAGGATCACGAAGTCGTCGACCACGAGCGGTGACATCCCCGTGTGGTAGAGCGGCTCGACCGGTGGCGCCGGCTTTTGCCAGAGGCGCTCGCCGGAGCCGGCGTCGAACGCCGTGACGATGCCCGTGATGCCGAGCGTGAAGAGGCGGCCGTCGGCGAACGCAGGTGTCGACTTCGGTCCTTCGCGGTGTGGCGCCGTCGCCGGGTTCATCGTGAACGGCGCCGGATAGCTGGTGCGCCAGAGTGTCTCGCCGCTCGCGGCGTCGAGCGCCTGCATGACCTCGTCGTCGCCTTCCCGTGTGAACAGATAGAGCCGGTCGCCGATCAGGATCGGCGTCGCGTAGCCGAGCCCGACCTCCCGGTTCCACTGCCGCGCGAGGCCGCCAGGCCAGGTGGCCGGCACGCGAAACGACGTCACCGTGCCGTCGCCGGCCGGTCCGCGCCATTGAGGCCAGTCCTGCGCGACCGCCGGCGAGGCGAATACCGTTACCATTGCCACGGCGGCGTGCCACGCGAACCTGAAGTTGTCTTTAGCCATCTCGTTCCCCGCCCGTCTCCTAGGAGCGGATTATAGCGGGTCGTCGCCTCTGCGCGGACCGTCGTTCATCGCCGGCTGATGCCACTCCATAACGCTGGTCTGACCGTCGCCGTCGCGCTGGCGGCGGGCGTGCTTGCGCAGTCGCTCTCCCGTCAGCTGCGCCTCCCCGGCATCGTGCTCCTGCTCGCGACCGGCGCTGTCCTGGGGCCGGAGGTGGCCGGGTGGATCGCCCCGGACTCGCTCGGGGACGGGCTCTTCGCGCTCGTTGATTTCGGCGTGGCGATCGTCCTGTTCGAGGGCGGGCTCAACCTCGAGTGGTCACGTCTCCGGCGGCAGGAAGCCGTCATCCGGAAGCTCATCACCGTAGGGGCGCTCTGCACGCTGGTCGGCGCGACCGGGGTTGCCTGGCTCGTGCTCGATTGGGGGTGGAGGCTTTCGTTGCTGTTTGGCAGCCTCGTGGTGGTCACGGGTCCGACGGTCGTGTCGCCGTTGCTGCGCGACATGCGGCTGCACCCTCGGATGCGAACCATCCTCGAGGCCGAAGGCGTGCTCGTCGACCCCATTGGGGCGCTCCTGGCGGCCTTCGCGCTCCAGGTCGTCGCGGCGCCCACCGTCGGCACGATCGCGGCGCAGGGGCTCGGGGTCGCCGCCAGCATCGCGTTCGGTCTGGTGGCCGGCGCCGTCGTCGGCATCATCCTGATCGGCGCGCTGCGGTATCAGTTCGTCGTCGCCAGCGGCTACGAGAACATCTTCACGCTGGCGGTGGTCGTGCTCGCGTTCCAGTTCTGCGACGCAGTGATCGCACACAGCGGTCTCACGGCGGTCACGATTGCCGGCATCGTCGTCGGCAACGTCGAGACGCGTGTCGGCCGCGACTTGCGCGAGTTCAAGGATCGCCTCACGGTGATGTTGGTCGGCCTATTGTTCGTGTTGCTGGCGGCGGACGTGGCGCTCGACGACATCCGGGCGCTCGGCCGCGGTGGGCTGATCGTCCTCGGCGCCCTGGTGCTCGTGATCCGGCCGGTGAGCGTCTGGGCCGCGACGAGTGGTGTCAGCCTGACGATGCGCGAGCGCGGCTTCATCGCGTGGATCGCGCCGCGCGGCATCATTGCCGCGGCGATCGCGTCGATCACCGCCGCAACCTTGGACGCCGAAGGGATCGACGGCGGCGGCGCGCTCCGGGCGCTCGTGTTTCTGACGATTGCCGGCACGGTGGTGCTGGCCGGGGCGACGGCGCGTGGGATGGCATGGTCGCTCGGGCTCCTCCTCTCGCGCCGCGACCGCGTGGCGATCCTGGGTGCGACCGGCCTGGGCCTCGCCCTCGCGACCGAGCTGCTGCGCGCCGACGTGAAGGTGGTCTTTCTCGAAGCCGACCCCAAACGCTCGCGAACCGCCGAGGAAGCCGGCTTCGCGGTCGTGTTTGGCGACCCGCTCGAGGAGCGGACCATGCTCCGCGCCCAACCGACGTTGGTCGGGACAGCGGTCGGCACGACGTTCAACGAGCACCTCAACAGCCTGTTCGTCCGCCAGGCGCTCGAGCTGTTCGATGTCCCCTCGGGATACGTGGCCATGGACGCTCTCATCGGCGACGGGCCGGCGGCGTATATGGCACTGGGCGCGGCGGACGTGCTGTTCGACGGTCCGCATGACGGCGAGCGATGGGATGTCCGCTGGCGGCACGGGGACGTGGAGATCGAGCGGCTGGTCTACGCGCCACCGACCGCGCCAGCGCCCGCGACGGGCGATCCGCGCCCGGTCGGATCGGTGTCACGAGGCGGGTCGCCGCAGGAGCGGTATGTGATGCTGACGGTGTCGCGCCGTCAGCAGGTGTGGCCAATGCGGATGGGGTTCAGCCCGCGGCCTGGCGATGTCGCGGCCGTAGCGCTCTACGTCGGCGAGCGGGTCCAAGCACTTGAGACTCTGGCCACCCTCGGGTGGGTCCTCCGAGACACACCACCCGGCGGTTCGGACGGTCAGCGCGACGTCAAGGCCGCCACGTAGCGTCGGATGCGATTCGCGTTCGCGCCGACGTCCCCACCGCCCACGCGGGAGAGCGACCGGAGGTCGATGCGGGTGCCGTCGCCGGCCGAGGCGACGCGAATCACCACGTCGTCCTTGAAGCCGAACCAGAACGTCGTGTCCGTTGCTTCGATCCGCCCCGCCGCGGGATCCGTCTCGACCAGCTCCCACCCCATCTCCTCGACGACCTCCAACGCGCGCGCGAAGGCCGCCGCCGGCGGCATGGCCAGCGAGACGGGCTGGAGATCCGGGTAGGCGGCGCGTTGCTGCGAGGCGATCGCCTCGCCCTCGTAGACCGTCCGCCCCGGCGTGTTCAACGGCACGACCGCGACGAACTGAGGGGGATTCGCCGTGTCAGTGGTGATGTTGTGAATCGGCGCCGCGGAGTTGCCAATCAGCAGGCTGGCGGGAATGCCGAAGCCGACCGCGCCGACGACGATACTGACGACGGCGATCCGGACGCCGCGCCGGGCGGCCGTGGGCCGTCGCCACGTGATGACGAGCCCGACGAGCGACAGCAGGGTCGCGATGGCCGCGCCCAGGACCCCCAGCGCGAACATGAGCAGTCCGATCGTGAGCGGCGCGAGGCCAAGTCGATACCCGCCGAGCCCCAGGAGCACGAAGGCGCCGGACAACAGCAGCAGTCCGCGACCAAAGCGGACGGCGCGCGACATCGTCGGTGGGGCGTCACTCGTCATGTCGGTGCTCCGGATCGGGGCGGAAGAACCCCCATGATTCCAGCGAATCCGTGACGCGAGTATGTCCGACGACCTCGTAGCCGAAATGCTGGTAGAGCGCCACGTTGCTGGGGTCCTCCGTGGTGAGCGTGACCCCGGCCGATCGCGGATCGCGGCGTGACGTGTCGTGGAGCGCGTCGAGCAGGCGCCGCGCGACGCCCGTCCCCGCGTGGGACGGGCGCACCCCGAGCATGGCCAGGTGATAGTTGGGGCGGTCGACCGCGAACTCCCGCGTCGACAGCGCTGGCGTAGGCGATGCGGCCATCGACGCCATCACTCGATCCGCACCAGCTCGACGCGCCGGTTTTGCTGGCGGCCTTCGTCGGTAGCGTTGTCGCCGACCGGCTGGTCGGCGCCGAGGCCGCCCGGCTGGAGACGCCCCCGGTCGACGCCGTACAGCGCGAGCGCGCTCACCACCGCCTCCGCGCGCTCGAGTGAGAGCTGGCGTTTGCGCTCCGCCGAGCCGGTCGAGTCCGTGTGCCCCTGCACCTCGATTCGAAGCGGTGGATTCGCCTTGAGAATCGTGGCGATCGTGTCGAGCACCTGCCCGCTCCCCGGCCGCAGATCGGCCCGATCGACGTCGAAGAGGATGCCGTAGATCGCCACGCGTCCGTCCCGGTCGAGCGCTGCCAGCAGCGCGTCGGCATCGAACTCGACGCTCAGCGTCAGCGACGCTTCGTCGATGATCTCCAGCTCGTAGGCGCCGTTCGACCGCGCGTCGAGGCGGCACCAGGTGACACCGCCACCGGGACGCGTGACGCGAAACAGGAGGCGTGTCGCCCGCCGATTCAGCACCTCGCCGCCGATGCGCTTGGCTTCCGACTCGTAGTTGGCGAGGATTTCGTCCCGACTGGTGTCACGGTCCTTCAGTTGATACTCGAGGTGCCACGCGTGTCCCTCGACCTCGCGTCTGATCGATTGGCTCCCGTCACGGTAGCTGATGGTCAATCGGCCGAACTCCTGGCGCGTCGACCCCGGATCGACTGTGGCGCCGGTCATCGGCTTGATGACGGGGTGCTCCGGGGGCGCGTCGGCGTCGTCCTGGGCGGCCGCGACGGGTGTCAGTCCAAGTGCGATGACGGTCGCCAGTACGCATGACACGGCCGATGGGTTGCCGATCATTGAGTCATCTTACTGTCTGGCGTCACTCGAGGGCGGGTCGTTCACCTCGAGGTAGTCCTCGGCGAAGACGTCGACGATCTGCAGTACGACCTGCTCGACCTGCGCCAGATTCGCCCCACCGACGGTACCCAACCCGGCGCGGTCCCACGTGTCGACCAGGGATCGAAGTCGGTTGCCCTCGATCGTCACCAGTTGCTGAAGGGACACCCGCACGCAGTAGGCATAGAGGCCGGTCGATCCTTCATGCGTGGTGACGTTGACATACAGCTCGGCGCCCCGGCGCGACCGACCGACCGGAACCCCCCGTTCGGCCAAACGCTCCTCGACGGCGTCCTCGAGCAGGCGCTGTGTGAGGCCCTGCGCCTCGGCGTCGGGCGAGATCTCCTCGACGCGGATGGCGATTTCCCGGATGTCGGTCAGGTTTTCGCGTTCGACGTCGTCTTGCGCGAACACGGGACCCGCGCCGCCAGCGAGTCCACAGGCCAGGACCACGCGGCCGGCCCACACGGTGTACGTGTTGCTCCGCATCGATACCCTCCGGTCAGCTCGGCGCGCCCCCGCCGTCGAACACGGCACGTACGGCCGCCGACCCGAGAAACGTCGCGCGCAGCTGGGTGGTCGAGCGCGGATGCGGCGCGTGCCTCCTGCAGAAACCGGCGCCGCGCCGTCCGATCCTGATGGGCCGGATCCAGGAGCACTTTGATGGCGACCGGGCGCCCGAGCTTGGCGTCGCGGGCTCGATACACCTCGCCCTATCCCGCCCGCGCCGACTTGCTCGGTGATCTCGTAGTGGAGGAGCTGCTGACCGTTGCGGAAGACGCTCACCAGTGCACCTAGTTCGGCATCCTGGACGCCTGGAACTCGGTCAGCTGCCAGCGGCCGTCTCGCTCCACATAGACGTCGATCGTACGGATGCGGAGGTCGATGGGGTCTTCGCGACCGCTCACCGTGATCGTCTGACGGATCTCTCCCGCGACGATGCCGACGTCGCCGTAGACTCGCGCCTCCATGCCACTGGGGTGCATGTCGAGCCAGCGAATCCGGCCGGTGCGCACGGTGTCGAGCAGCGTCGCCTTCGTGTCGACCGCGCCCGTGGTATGGCAGTAGCGCAGCTCATCCGCCAGCATCTGTTCGAGCGCCGCGGTGTCTTGCGCCATCGCCGCGGCGAATCGTGCTTGCTGTTGCTCGAGCACCGCTCGCTCCGCGCCGGACGACTGTGCCAGCGGAGTGGCCGTCGTGACGGCGGTCAGGACTGCGAGCAGGCCGATGCATGTCGTTCGCGTTACCAATCCCATTGCTGTGTCTCCTCGACCCACCAGGCCCAACAATCCTGGCTGACGCCGGTGTCCAGAACCCAGGCCGGCAGGCGGGACGTTGTGTCCGTGTGCGTGACGAGGCGGTCGTCCGCAAACCACGAGGACCGGACGATTCCACGATACGGCGTGGCCGCGTCGTCGTATGGCTCGATGGCGGTGAACTCGATGTGGACCCTCCAGGCGACGTCGAGCCCGCCGGCATCCTCCCGCACGAACGTCAGCTTGCGATCCCGACGCTCGAACTCGTTCACGAGCTCGATTGTGGCGATCTGCTGCGCGAACGACTCCGTCAAACCGTCCTCGCTGAACGCGGTCCCGCCGCCGCATCCGGCCACCACCACCACGGCCAGAAGCCCCACGACGCGTGCCCGGGTGGACTGCACGATTGACATCGACATCGACATCGTCACTCGCCGCGCCCCGACGCCTGCGCGCAGACGCTCACGGACCCGCCCGGGTGGCGCGCCAGCGGTCAGTGCCGGTGGGAGACTCGGCGACACCCTCGATGGCGGAGTCCGTCACGCGGCCCCGAAACCGTGTCTCCCCCACGTGAAAGCTCAACGCGTCGCCACGCAGCCGACCGTCGCGGATGCTGTGGCGTTCGCCATTCACCTGGACGGTCCCGGACAACGTCTGGAAGCGCTGGGTCAACACCAGCTCGCCGTGGGGCGAGTGCCAGGTCCCACCGACGCGGGACGGCACGATCCACAGGTGCGAGGTGCACCAGGTGGGGCAGGGATCGAGAACGACCGTCTCGTCTGGGGTCCACGCTCCCAGGTCCCAGGTGTTGGACACCACACGCGTGCCCGGCTCCAGCTGCAATAGCGTGGGCCGCAATTTCAGGTTGATATCCGGCAGCAGGAACATCGTGATCACCGTAGCAGGCGAGAGGTCGACCTCGAAGAGATCGCCCGACACGAACGCCGCCCGGTCGGCGACCCCCGCCGACGCCGCACGCTCCCGTGACAGCTCGACCAGTCCGCCGTCGTACTCGACCCCGATCGCGCGCGCACCGCGCACGGCTGCCGCGATGACCGCGCGTCCGTCGCCCGATCCGAGATCCATCACGAGATCGCGCGCCGTCACGTCCGCCATGTCCAGCATCGTCTCGATCAGCTCGGGCGGCGTCGGCACCCACTCGACGTCCTTGCCGTCCTGACCGATCTGCGGCGCGTCTTGCCCGAGCGCGGGCAGCGCCGAGAGGAAGCCGGCGGCGAGCGCCAGGACGAGGCAGAGCGCACAGCGTTTCATCGGACGGGACACGGCTCCCCAAGGCGGCTGCCCAGTGACCCGATTATAGCGGCCTCACGCCGCATTCCTGAGGCACCCGGATCCCGCAGCTCACCGAGACGGCACAGGCGCGAGCCGCTACGCGTCGCGCGCACGCGAGCACGCATCCCTCGGATGGCCCCGAGGATCGCAACCTGGGCGACCGTTGCCTACACTTCGCTGCGCCGCGGATGGGGTCCGGGTACAACAGCTACCTACAAATTGTCCAGACGCCGGGCCACGTGGCCATTCTCCAAGAGATGGGCCACGGGATCCGCACGATTCCGCTCGATGGCCGCCCGCATCTCGGTGACGACATCCAGCAGTGGGACGGCGATGCGCGCGGCCGGTGGGAGGGTGACACGCTGGTCGTCGAGACCCGCAACTACTCGCCAGAGGCCCGCTTCAATGGGGCGACCGAGGCCCTCCATCTGGTCGAGCGATTCACGCGCGTCCGTCCCGACGTCCTCAAGCATGAGATCACCCTCAACGATGCCGCGACCTGGACGCGCCCGTGGACCGTCGAGCTGTTGCACACCTCCACCGAGGATCCGATCTTCGAATACGCCTGCCACGAAGGGAACTACGCGATGCCCGGCATTCTCGGCGGGGCGCGTCTGGAAGAGCGGCGCGCCGCGGAGGGCTCGCGGTAAGCCGGCCCGCACGGTCGTTCAGGAACGCTCGGCGGTCGCCGCGTCCCGTCCCGTCTGCGGTCGAAGCACGCGGTTCCACCACATCAGGGCCCCGGTGACGAAGAGCGCCGCCGGTAGCAGCCCGACGATGGCCCACAGCAGCTTCGTGGACCAACCGCCGAATCGGCCGAAGTGCACCCGCGCCACCCAGGCGAGCACCTCGTCGACGGTCCGTGGATCGAAGCTCTCCTCGTCGTACGGTTCGATGGCGTCTGCGAGCGCGGTAAAGGGTTCCGGGAACGTCAGATAGACGCCGGTTACGCCCCACATGAAGACGAACGCCACCGTCCAGAACCCGATTGCGCTGTGGAGACTCCAGTTCAGCCGGCGCCAATTGGCCCTGATGTCGATCATCAGGCTCCGGCGCCAGCCCTTGATTCCCGGCCACCAGATCACCGCGCCGGTCAGGCTCAACAGCGTCAAGAGGATCGCGCCGACCCCGTTCGCGCGTCGCCCGGTGTCCGCGTAGAGCAGGTTGTCGTGCAGGTCGAGGAGCCACGTCGTGAGGCGGTAGGGGACCGGCAACTGATGACCGAGGTCAGCGCCCGTGTAGGGGTCGAACAGCATCTGCCGACGGTGGCCGTCTCGGTCGAGAGTCACGGTGGCGGCCCGGGCAGGGTCCTCGCGCTCGATGACCCGCGATACGGTGTGGTCGGGATACGCGCGCAACGCAATGGCCGTCAGCGCTTCGATCCCCAGGCGCTCGCCGGACACCGTCACGAAATGGGGCTGGGGCTCGAAGGTCTGACGCAGCTCGCTGCGATAGACCAGCACGCTCCCGCTGACGCAGATCGCGACGATGTAGAGCCCGACCCCGATGCCGGACCAGAGGTGTATCTGGAAGAGCGCCTTCCGCATCCACAGCGATTGGGGCTGGCGGAGCCAGCGTGTCCAAACCGTCATCTAGTGGACTACCGCGTGCGGGCTCGAAGAGGGGAGGAGCGTCACCGCGCCCCGGCGGAGCCGCCAGGACGCGGTGTGCCCGTGGAACAGGTGTCGTGACGCTGGAGTTAGCGTGCCGGCTCGGTCACGTCGCGACCGTCGCGCGGCGCGCCGGTGCCGGACGAGCCCATAAAGAACTTGCGGCCGTCCTCGAACGTCACGTCGCGTCCGTTGGCGCGGGCCGTGCGGTCCTTGCTCTGATAGCCATCGACCACGATCATCATGCCCGGCGTGATCGAGTCCCGCTGCAGACCGCGCCGCAGCAGCGTGTTCGGCGTGCCACCCTCGACCATCCACACTTCCTTGGTGCCGTCGTCGGCGGTCACCTCCAGGTGGATCCACGTGTGTGGATTCACCCACTCGACCTTGACCACCGGTCCGCGCAGGAGGACCGGCCGATTCGGGTCGAACTCGGCGCCGAACGCGTGGTGCGCGATGACCGGTACCGCTGCGGCCATCGCGATCGCCGCGACGCCGATCAGGAGGAACGCCCTGGCGCCGCGTGTGATGTGACGTTGTGGCTGCTTACGCATGGGATGCACCTCGTGTTGTCTGACCTATCTGCTTTCCGTAACCTTGCCGTCGCGAACGTCCTGCTCGAGAATCCGTGCGCCGCCGAGAATGCCCTGGAACGAGTAGTTCGCCTCGTGGCAGGCGTATTCGTAGACGCGGTTGTCGCTCGCCGGCCACGCATATTCACCGCTCCAGGGTGCTGACCAGACGCTGGGATCCTCGACCGTGAACTGATAAAGAAGGGTGTCGGCGTCGAGTCGCCGGAAGCGCTCCACCACGTGGAGATCGCGCGTGGCCTGCCTGAGCGCCGGCGTGTCGTTGAAGTTCGTCGTATCGATGACGAGCGTGTCGCCTTCCCAGTGGCCGACCGAATCGCCAAGCCATCCGCGAATCTCGGGCGGCGCGTGCTCGGCGTTCATCCGGATGATGCGCGCGTCGTGGACCATCTCGACGAGGATCATCACGTAGTCGTCGGTCTGCACGATCCGCTTGAGGTTGTTGTAAAGCGCCGGCAACATCGGGGGGCCGCCAGTCGAGCTGAAGCCGAGCAGGCAGCGCTCGGCGAGCGGCCGGATCTCCGGGTCGTCGTATGGCCCGGGCGCGTCGAGGCCGTTCTCGATCATCCAGTAGGCGGTCCCGGTGTTGGGGCGGAACCGCGTCCGCCGCGCGGCCGCGCGTTCCTGCGCGTCAGCCGTCATCGCCGGCTGGCGTCCGTTCGACGGGTCGGTGATGATCGACGTCCGCCATTCGCCGTTGATCTTGAAGGCTCCCGACCCGGGGTCGATCCAGAACGTGTTGTAGCCGCCGACGTTGCCCGCGGCGCCCGGCGACCCATCACCGCCGGTGGGCGGCGCCTCGCGATTCGGGTCGCTGTCCTGGTTCCGCTCCAGGTTGCGGTCGAACGCCTGTTCCGCGATCGCCGCCGCCTCCTCGTCTGACAGCACGAGTTGATCACCGTAGCGCTCGGGTCGCCGCAGTGGCGTCAACGTCGCCGTGTCGTAGGAGCCCGACAGATCCGGACGGCCGCTCGCCGTCCGCGGAATGTCCTGCGCGTCGGCGCTAACCGGGGCCAGCACGATCGCCAGCGCGAACAGGCTGAGAACCGCTGCAGTGCGACTTCGCATGTCAACCTCCGTCAGCAGGCCAGGAGACAGGGGCGCTATCGGCCTTCCAGGACGTCCTGCTCGAGAATCCGCGCGCCGCCGAGAATGCCATAAAACGAGTAGTTCGCCTCGTGACAGGCATATTCGTAGACCCGGTTGTCGCTCGCCGGCCAGACGTACTCGCCGCTCCATGGTCCGGTCCAGACCGTCGGATCGTCGACCGTGAAATCGTAAAGAAGCGTGTCGGCGTCGACGCGCGTGAAGCGCTCCACCACGTGCAGGTTTCGTGACGCCTGTCCGAGCGCCGGCGTGTCGTTGAAATTTGTCGTGTCCACCACGAGCGTGTCGCCCTCCCAGTGGCCGACCGAGTCGCCTAGCCAGAATCGCATCTCCGGCGCCGCGTGCTCCTGGTCCATCCGGATGATGCGCGCATCGTGCACCATCTCCGCCAGGATCATGATGTGATCGTCGGCCTGCACGATCCGTTTCAGGTTGTTGTAGAGGACCGGCAGCATCGGCGGCCCGGAGACGGAGCCGAAGCCGAGGAGGCAGCGCTCCGCCATGGGTCGGATCTCCGGATCGTCATACGGACCCGGGGCATCGAGTCCGTTCTCGACGAGCCACCAGGCGGTGCCGGTGTTCGGGCGGAAGAAATTCGCGAACCCGGCCCGAGCGTCCCGAGCCTGCGCCGTCATCGGCGGCTGGCGGCCGTTCGGCGGATCAGTGATGATCGACGTGCGCCACTTCCCGTCGATCTGAAACGCGCCATTGCCCGCATCGAACCAGAACGAGTTGTAGCCGCCGACGGCGCCGGCCGCGCTGGTCGAGCCGTCACCACCGACCGGCGGCGCCTCCGTGGGTGGCCCCGACTCTTCATTGCGTTCCAGTGGGATATTGAACAGGGCCTGGCCGACCGCGGCCTGTCCCCCCTGTCCGATGCCCGCCGCTTCCTCCTCGGTCAGCTCCAGCCGGTCGCCGAACTCCTCCGGTCGCTGCAACGGGGTCAGCGTGGCCGTGTCGTACGTTCCGGAGAGATCCGGCCGGCCGCTCGCGGTCCGTGGGATGTCCTGGGCGGTGGCCACCGAGGCCAGCGCCAACGCGACGACCGCGACGGTGGCAACAACGCCAAGCACGCGTGTCTGTCGACTGATCATGATGCTCCCTCGGTTAGCGCTCCAGCGGGTTGCGGCGCAGGTGGCCGTAGATGAGCTCTTCGACGAACTCGACGCACTTGAAGTCCATCAGCCGCGCCCCCTCTTCGATGCGCCGGTAGAGCGGCATGCGAATCGTCCAGGGGCGCGTGAAGACCGTGGGGTCGTCCATCGTCGCCTCGTACTGGATGTGATTGGGGCTCATGAGCGTGTACCGCTCGGTGACGCGCAGCTGGTTCGTGTGATGGCTCCCGGCCCGGTCGAACCAGGTCTGGTCGCTCTGGCCAGTGACCTCGACGACCAGCGTGTCGCCTTCCCATCGGCCGACCGACTGTCCCATCCAGGAATCAGTCTCCGCCGGTCCCACGTCCTCCAGATAGACGTCGCGGACGGCGCCCGCGAACTCATAGGCGATGAAGACCGACTGCTCGTTCTGAAAGATCTGGAACGGAAAGGGGAGATACGTCGCACGCGGGACACCCGGCATGTAGCACTTGATCTCGGGATCGCGGTCGAGCCAGTTCGCCTGGTTCTCTTCCTTCAGCGCGCGCGCGTCGGGCGTGTAGGGAATCGTGCCGCCGTCCTCAATCCAACCCATGCTGCCGGGTACCGCGCCGACGGCGCCGAGCTGAAGGACCGGTGCGGCGGGCAGCGGTCCCTGGGGCCCCTCGCGCAGCGCCATCGCATGACGGGCGATGTGGGGCTCGAGGTCATAGTTGGCGGGGTTCAGCGCCTGCCAGATACCGTTCAGATCGGGGTTTCCATTCGACAGACGCGGCGGATCGAAGGCCTGCGCCTGGACCGGCGATGTGAAGACGACGCACACGAGCGCCAGCGCTGTGGCAGCGCTCAGGATTACCTTCATGCTCTCGCTCCTAGTGGGTTCCAGATGCGCCGGGCACAGGCCTAACGCCCTGCCATTTTACGCGCTTCGGGACCACGATGCCACGGCCGGCGCTACGGGTTGCGCACGAATCGCTGGACGCGTTTGCCCTCCAGCGTCTCGCCCACGTAGATGTTGCCGCTCGCGTCGACCGCCAAGCTGTGTGCCGCCGTGAATCCGCCGGCGAAATGCCCGCCGAATCCGAACGACCCGACGATGTCGAGGCTGGCGCGCTCGACGACCCAGACCTTCTGGTTCATCCCGTCGACGTTATAGAGGTACTGCTGGTCGGGGTCCGGCGAGAAGTCGACGTCGAAGACGGAGCCGAAGCCGAGCGTGCGTTGGGCGATGACGACTTCGTCGACGAAGGTGCCGTCCTTCTGGAAGACCTGGATGCGATCGTTGATCCGGTCGCAGACGTAGAGGAGCCCGTCGCGGGCCAGCGTGGCGCAGTGGACCGGTCGACCAAACTGTTGCGACAGCGGCGCGTCCGGATCGTAGGTGTACGCATCGTCCGTCGGCTGGTTTCCATACGCGCCCCAGTGCCGCTTGTACTCGCCGGTGTTCGCATCGAACACCGCGACGCGCCGATTGCCGTAGCCGTCCGCGATGAAGACCTCGTTGGTCTCCGGGTCGATGTCGATCTCGGCCGGCATCCCGAAGTTGGCGGTGTCGTTGCTGCCCTGACCCTGACCGTGGCGGCCGATCTGGAGCAGGAAGTCACCGCTGCGCGTGAACTTCAACACGTGCGCGTCCTCACCGCCGCTCCCGGCCAGCCAGACGTTGTCCATATGGTCGATGAAGATGCCGTGCTCCGAGTCGGGCCACTCGTATCCGTCCCCCGGCCCCCCCCAGGCCTGCACGACGTCGCCCTCCTGGTTGAACTCGATGACCGGCGGCGCCGGATGACAGCAGTCGGCCAGCGGCGGTTCGTCGGCGGCGCCGCGTTCCTGCGGCGTCAGGCTGCCGGGGCGTTGGACGATCCAGATGTGGTCACGCGCATCGACCGCCACACCGACGACGTTGCCCACCGCCCAGTTGTTCGGCAACGGCTTCGGCCACATCGGGTCGAGCTGGAACGCGGTCGGCCCGCTCGCCATCGGCGCGTCAGGGGTGTTCGCGCCGGCTTCGACGTCCGCGGTCACAGGCGCACCCGGGCCGCAGGCGACCGTTACCGCGGTGGCGACCAGGAGTGCGGCAAAAGCCAGCTGTGGGCGATGGGCCATTGGTGTCCTCACTTCCGTTCGAGCGCGAGCTCAGATTTCATCCACTTCGATCTTGCGGAACTCCAGCAAGCCGTGCTCGCCCTGAATGCCGATATGCCCGGTCAAGTTCTTGATGCTCGTCGCCGTCGTAATCAGCACACCGTTGAGATGAACCGTCAGGTTCTCCCCCTCGGCCTTGATGTCGTACGTGTGCCACTCGCCCGCAGGTCTATAGGCTCTCTTCAACGCGTCGATGTCAGAGTGATGCTCGAACGGCGGCGCGCCATACGGGATCAGATGGGCGAGCGGGGTGCCGGTGAGCGTATCCATGCATTGCACCTGATACCCATTGTTCGGCCACCCATTCTCGTCGTCGTTGCTTGTCGGACCGGTGCGGACAAAGATGCCGCTGTTCGCTCCCTCTTCCAAGAAGCGAAATTCCATCGTGAGCACGAAGTCACCAAAGGTGGCGTCCGAACGCAGCCACCCGGTGCCGCGGTTGACTGTGAGCACGCCGTCCTCGACGGAAAACTGGCCGTCGTTGACGATGTCCCAGCCGTCCAGATTCCTGCCGTTGAACAGCGCCGTGAACTGCGCCGTCGTTGCGGTGACCGCGTGGATCGGCCGACCGCTGGTGAACAGGATGCAGCCAAGGAGGACGCCGAGCGCAGCGATTCTCATGTCTTTCCTGAGACGCTAGCGTCCCAGCTCCTCGTAGATCGCCTGGATCGCCGCCGGGACGCGGTTCGCCGCGTAATCGGGGTATCTCCCGCTCAGATCGATCGCTGCGGCAGCCTCGTCCGCGCTCTGGCCGTCGGCGATAGCCTGCCGTGTTGCCGCCAGTAGATCGGCCGTGAACCGCTGAAACTCCTCGAGTGCGGCCGGTGTCGTGACCGGGATGTGACCCGGCACAACGGTGTCGACGTTGTCGATGGTTGCGAGCAGCTTCGACAGCGTGTCGGGTATCGCCACGCCGCTGCCGCCGTTGCTCCGGTCGAGGAACGGCGCGTCCTTCCAGGGGAACATGTCGCCCATCTGCAGGATCCGGAGCGCCGGGTAGACGATGACGGTGTCGCCGTCGGTATGGCCGGCGCCGAAGTGATAGAGCTCGAGCCGGTCGCGTCCGGTGCCGAGCGTCAGGCGGTCGCCGTAGGTTCGGGTCGGCAGGAACGCGGCGTTGTCGCCGGCGAACGCGTCCATCCGCTCCATGTTCGCGCGGGTGTTCGCGTGCGCGACGATTTCCACCGTCTCCGCAAAGAAGGCGTTGCTGCCGGTGTGGTCGCCGTGCGTGTGGGTGTTGATGATCCTGACGACCGGCTGGTCGGTGACGGTCCAGATCCGGTCGAGGAGGTGCGCTCCCCAGCCCGGCAGCTTTGTGTCGACGACCGTGACGCCGGCATCGCCGACGAACACCCCCGTGTTTCCGCCGCTGAAGGCCTCGCGGTTTGTCGCGTCGGAGCCGGTGATGACGTAGAGGTTGTCCCGCACCTGCTCGATCTCGGTCGCCCGCACGGCCGCGGGTGAGAGCGACTGAGAGGAGACGGCGATCGAGAGCGCGCCGACGGTGATGACCGCACCCAGCGTGATGAGCCGTGTCATGGGTCGTTGCATGGCATCCTTGTCGACTACCGCTGTTCCGCGAGGTAGGCTTCCGATGCCGCGGCGTTCATGAGCGGCACCACCTTGTCCGGGTCGACACGCACCATCATGTAGGTGATGTGATCGTCGATTTGCGTAAACTCGTGCCCCGTACCGGCCGGGATCACGAAGACGTCGCCCTGCTTGAGCTGGTGAGTGGCGCCGTTTCGCACGTCCTCGGCGTTGTTGCCCGGACCGTTCAGGAACTGCACGGCGCGGTTGTCGGGCGGACGTCGTACCTTGTTGACGAGATCGGGACCGGTCAGGATCGTCCCGCCGCCGCTCATGACCACGTAGACCTCGGTCACCAGATCGTGCTCGGCGACTCGGCCGCGGCGCGACGGGAGCGCGCCACGATGGGCGACGGCGATCTGTACCTTGGCTTTGCCGATGTCGATCGAGCGCACCTGTTGATCGACCAGCCCGGCCGACCGGCCGACGAAGGCGTATTCGGCGAGCTCCTCCGCCGCGACGTAGGTCGCCGGGCACATGGGGCAGGAGGGCTGGACATCCTGCGCCGAGAGCCGTCCCAGTGCGAACGCGACGACGACGGCGCCGATGACCGCGAGACCGGTGCGCATGAGCCTCTCCTTCGTTGCCTGATGGATAGTCGCGCGTCGACGTTCCGCGGCGGCAACGTCCCTGCCGCTGGAACCAACCACTCGTGCGGCTACCATAGCATCTGGCAGCGGGTCGGCAATCGCGAAGGGACGACAGCATGAAACTGGGCTTTGTCGGTCTTGGCACGATGGGGCGCCCGATGGCGCTCAACCTGATGCGGCACCGACATGTGCTGGGGGTGTACGCGCGGCGGCCCGAGTCACTCGCACCGCTGGTCGAGCGTGGGGCGACGCGCTACGAGACGCCCGCGGCGCTATCCGCCGACTGCGAGGCCGTCTTCACGATGGTGACCGCCACGTCCGACGTCGAGCAGGTCGTGCTCGGTGAGGACGGCGTCATCCACGGCGCGCGACGCGGAACGCTCGTCATCGACACGAGCACCATCGATCCGACGGCCACGCGCGCGATGGGCGCACGATTGGCCGAGCGCGGCATCGACATGCTCGACGCGCCGGTGTCGGGTGGCCCGCAGGGCGCCCGGGAGGCGACGCTGTCAATTATGGTCGGCGGTTCGGCCGCCGCGCTCGACCGCGCGCGGCCGCTCTTCGAGTGCCTCGGCACCAACGTGCTCCACATGGGCGACTCGGGCGCCGGGCAGGCGACGAAGGCGTGCCACCAGCTCCTGCTGCTCGTCACGGCGCAAGGGGTCGCCGAGGCGCTGACGCTGGCGGGGCGCAGCGGACTCGACGTCGGCCTGGTGCAGCAGGCGATGATGGGTGGGATGGCGTCGAGCCGCGTGCTCGACTTCTTCGGCAGCCGAATGGCGCGGCGAGAGTTCGAGGTCGGGATCGAGACCCGGCTCTACCACAAGGATCTGAACACGGTGATGACGCTGGCGCACGACCTCGGCGTGGCGCTCCCCGCCGGCGCCGTGACGATGCAGCTCATCAACGGGCTCATGGGACGCGGGCATGCGCGAGACGATCTCTCGACGCTCATCACCGCCGTCGAAGATCTCGGCCGCGCGCGGGCGTAGGCGACGGCGATCGGCACCCGACCGCCGCCGCTCCACGGTTACTGGCCGCTGTCCGCCGGCCGGTCGACCTCGACGGCCCGGCTCTTAAAGCGCCAGCCGTCCGACGTCTTGACGAGCTTGTCCCGATAGATCCCCGTGACCATGAGGGTCTGGGGACGCGTGCCGGTGTTGTAGAGGGAGAGGTAGCAGCTCCCGTCGGCGCCCTCCGCGGTCGGCTCGATCATGATTTCGTTGTTCCAGTGACGCGTGCGCCCCTGGTTGCTCTCGTGGAAGCCCTTGGCGAACTCGATCAACGCGGCGCGTCCGGTCGAGTTACCGAAGACGCCGTCCGCTGTGAAGGTGTCCGCGTATCCTTCGGCGTCACCGGCATCGATGGTGCGGGAGTACTTGATATAGAGCTGCTGGATCTCCGCGTAGTCGTCGGCGGAGAGCTTCGATTGCGCGGCGGCGGTTCCCGCCATCGCGAGCGTGAGCACAAGTACGGTGACCAGATTCCATCTCGACATTGCGTTCCTCCGTGTAGTGCTGATGTGCGTTCGGTTGAGAAGGCTCGAGGGGGATGGGACCAAGAATTCTCCCATAAAACCACGTCTGCTGTCCGCAGGTCGCCGACGCGCCTCAGGGGGTGGCGATCCGGGCCTCCGCGAGCTGGGCTATCGCCGCGAGCGTCGTCTGGGCCGCGTTGAGGCCCAGGCGGAAGTCGTCATCCGAGAACGTGGCGAAGAGGTCGGTGGGTTGGTGCCAGTGCGGATCCCAGCCGGCGCCGATCTGCGCACCGCGCTCGTGCTCGCGGAGACTGATTGCCGGGACGAGGTTCATGAACGGCGTCGAGTCGGTGTTCGTCATGTGCGGCCCAACGGTCGCCGGGTAGTCGGTGGCGTAGCGGTCGTTGGCCGCCTTGAAGACATACGCGAGCTCGCGGGCCTCGTCCGCCAGATCGGCCGTCGACTGGAATTCGATGTTGATGTCCGCTTCCGGCCGCTGGTCGCGGCTCACCGTGCCGTCGGCGCGCGGGGCGCCGTGGTCGAACAGCATCATGTCGTGCTGGATCATGCCGAGCCAGCGAGGCTCGGGATACCGTCCCGATCCCGGTGGGTCCTCGCGTCCCTGCATCGCCTGCCGTTGCTCGACGTAGGCGCGGCTCCCGTTCAGCCCGGTCTCCTCGTTGTTCCAGAGGATGAAGCGGAGCGAGCGCCCGGTCCGCACATCGGGCGCGTTGAAGACGCGCGCGAGCTCCAGGACCAGCGCGGTGCCCGAGCCGTCGTCGTTCGCGGCCTCGCCCCAGCCATGCCCGTCCATATGGGCGCCGAGGATGTACATCTCCGCCGGATGCGTGGCGCCGATGGTCGTGCAATAGACCTGCTGCCGCGGGCCCGGCGTCGAGGGCTCCTGGTTCAGCTCGCGCAGCCGGGGATCAGTCTGTGCGGCCGGATCCGTGTTGACTCCGGTTCGAGCTCGGTAGCCGAAGATGCTGCTACCACCGGGACCGGAGCCGTTGCGCCCGATCTGTCCGCCGGTCGGGGTGCCGTCACGCGGGTTGAGGTCGCCGGTCTGTCGTCGTCCACTCCGTTGTCGTGGCACCGCTTCGTACACGTAATCCAGGCGCGCCGTGGCCGTGCACCCGACGTCCTGCAGCCGTTCCTCAATCCAATCAATCGCGTCGCGATTTCTTTGTGTCCCCTGGCGCCGATCGCCGAACTGGGTCAGACCCTCGAGCGTCGATTTGTAACGCTCGAGGGTCAGACGTCCGACCAACGTGGTCACGGTACTGTCGACGGCTTCGTCCGGTTGGCGCGCAACGCGTGCCGTCCAGCCGCTCAGCGCCAAGGCGAGCAGCCCGACCGCGGTGCCGATGGCGACCTTGGATCGCATACCTCGCTCCTCTGAGATCGTCAGCTCCTGGTCCAGAGTGAACGGCCTCAAGACGATCACGTAAACTATAAAGGTTCCTCTCAGGGATCGGTGCAGCTTTGGCCGGTTCCATGGCTAATAAGTCGTCATCGCACCTCTGGAGACCGTCGTATCTGGAGAGGCTGCAGGCTCTCGGAAAGTCCGGCCCACGGTACACGGCGGAAATCGCGAGGGGCCTGCCAGTGCCAAGGGGCTGAACAGTCAGCGAGGGTTCGGCCCAGCGGTAAAACGTCGGCGAAAGTCCAGGCCGCGTTCCACGAGTGTTCATGGTTCGTCGCCCTGTAAATGCCAGCGCCTCAGCACCTTGAGGTGGGACCGGCTGCCGTCGAGCAGGCCCCCCACCAAAAGCGGGGCCCGGCAGGCGGCCGTCGACTGAGCGATAGACGACTTCACCGCTGATTCGCGGGCACGAAACATCCGCAGCCTCTTTCCACGGCGTGGCTGACCTGCTGGGGGCTGAATCGTGCACACATTTGTGTGAGGAACCACTATAAAGAAGTCGTTCGGCACCTCACGACGAAGGCTCTTCATGAGCACATACGTTCCGCCTGCACCGGCCACCACGATCGATATGACGGAGGCGTCCGCGGCGCCGGCCGTCGTCCCCTGGTATCTCTGGGCGGTCGCCTTTGCGTCGACCAGCGTGCTCGTCGGCGTCATCTGGGACATCTCGTGGCACCGCACGATCGGACGGGACACGTTCTGGACACCGGCGCATCTGGCCATCTATCTGGGCGGGGCGGTCGCGGGGCTGTCGTGCGGTTGGCTCGCGCTCAAGACGACGTTCGCGGGCACGTCGGGAGAGCGCGCCGGCGGCGTGTCATTTTGGGGATTCCGCGCGCCGCTCGGGGCCTGGGTATGCATCTGGGGCTCGTTCGCCATGATCACGTCCGGGCCATTCGACGACTGGTGGCACAACGCTTACGGCCTCGACGTCGAGATCCTGAGCCCCCCGCACGCGGTGCTCGCCGCTGGCATCCTGGCGATCCAGATCGGCGCCATGCTGATGGCCCTCGCCTGGCAGAACAACGCCGGCTCGCCCACCGGCCGTGGAACGAGCGCCCGGTCGTTACTGTTTCTCTTCGTCTACGCGGGGGGGGCGTTGATCGTCATGCTGGCGACGCTCGCCACCGAATACGTCACGTATCCAAACGACCAGCACGGGCCGCAGTTCTTCCTCGTGAGCGCCGGGATTTTTCCCTTCCTGCTCATCGGGGTCTCGCGGAGCGCGCGGTTCCGGTGGGGGGCGACGGCGGCGGCAGCGGTCTACATGGGCGTGACGATGGTCATGATCTGGATCCTCCAGCTCTTCCCGGCACAGCCGATGCTGGCGCCGATCCTCCGGCAGGTGGATCACATGGTGACGCCGGCGTTTCCGATCCTGCTCATGGTCCCGGCGGTGGCCGTCGACCTGTTGATGAACCGCGTCCCCGACGGCGCGGGGCGGGCGCGGCGGTGGGCAACCGCTGTTGGCGCCGGCCTCGTCTTGATGCTTATCCTGGCGGGCGTCCAGTGGCCCTTCGCGAGTTTCCTGCTCACCGACGGTGCCCGGAACGCCTTTTTCGCCGCCGATGTTTTCGACTACAACTCGACGCCCGGTGACTGGCAGTACCAGTTCTGGGGCGATCCGATGACGTTTGCCGCCGCACGCTGGATGGTGCTGATCGCCGTGGTGTCGGCGACCGCTGGCCTCTGGTGGGGCAACTGGATGGCCCGGGTGCGGCGATAGCGTGACCCGCACCATCCGACGTGTTGTATCCGTCGCGGTCGTGCTGGGTGCGGCGCTCGCCCTGTCGGCGCACGTCGGCACCTCCAACGCGTATTTCGAGGGTCCGGCGGGTCCCTACGGCATCCGGGTGATCGTCCGTACGCCGGACGTGATCCCCGGGCTCGCCCAGATTTCCGTCCGTGTGACGCGCGGCGATGGCGTCGAGCGCGTTACCGTGCGTCCCCTGCGATGGGACGTCGGTCTCGAAGGTGCCCCCCCGCCCGATCCGGCGAGGCCGGTGGCCGGAGACCCCACGCTCTACGACGCCGAGCTCTGGCTCATGACGGCCGGCTCCTACAGCGTGCACGTCGATGTCGCGGGGACGGAGGGGCAGGGGACCGCGTTCGTCCCGGTGCTGGCGGTCGCCGAGAGCCGGCTCGACATGAACCGTGGCATGGCGGCGGCCCTCATCGGGGCCGCGGCGTTCCTGTTCGTCGGCGCCATGACGGTCTTCGGGGCGGCGGTACGTGAAAGCGTGCTCGCGCCGGGGACTGCTCCCGATGCTCGCAGGCGCACACGCGGGCGTCTGGCGACGAGCATCGGCGGCGTCGTGCTCGCGGTGATGTGCTGGGGTGGATGGGCCTGGTGGGGCGCCGCCGACGCCGCGTATGTCAGTCGGATCTATCGTCCGCCCAGCACGGTGTCCAGCATGCAGGCGAGCGCCGGCGGGTCGCGCCTCACGCTACGGGTGGACGATCCGAGCTGGGGGGGGCGGACCTGGTCACCGCTCATGCCGGACCACGGCAAGCTGATGCATATGTTCCTGGTCAAGGATGGCGATCTGTCGGCGTTCGCGCATGTGCACCCGACGGCGGTCGACGATGCCTCGTTCACCGTGGCGTGGCCGGACGTGCCGCCGGGCGATTACCGGATCTACGCCGACATCGTGCACGAGTCGGGATTCGCGCAGACGCTCGTCGACCGGGTGCACGCGGCTTTCGCACCGGCCGGGGCAGAGTCCGCGCCGGGGGCCGTGGCCGATACCGGGACGACCGCGCTCACGCGCGATCCCGATGATTCGTGGTCCGCGCTCCGACCAATGGGGGAGGCGCGCGCCAACGAGTACCAACTCGATAGCGGGCGCACGGTGCGGTGGGAGCGCCACGGCCCGGCGGTTGCCGACGCCGAGACCACACTCAGCTTCGCGGTGACGGAGGCCGACGGCGTGGCGTCGGTCCTCGAGCCGTATATGGGGATGCTGAGCCACGCCGCTGTCATGCGCGACGACGGCTCGGTCTTCGTGCACCTGCACCCCTCGGGCAGCATCAACATGGCGGCGCAGCAACGGTTCGCGAGCGCCGAGGGGGCCGAGGCACGCACAGTGCACGGGATGCAGCACGTCCTCGCGCCGACCAACAGGGTGACGTTCCCGTTCGTCTTTCCCGAGCCGGGCGCCTATCGTGTGTTCGTGCAGGTGAAGGTGGGCGGCGCGGTCGAGACGGCGGCCTTCGACGTCGACGTCACGGAGGGATGATGGGTGTTCGCGCTACGGCGCGTCCTCCGGACGTTCCCACCAGACCGTTCCGAAGTTGATGAACGGACCACCGTCTTCTGAAATCCGCGTCAGGACCCGGAATGCATACGGCGACGTGATGTAGGTCCGCCCCGTCAAGCGCACCTGCGTGCCTTGACTGGTGACTGCTGGCGCTTCCCAGTGGTGAGAGTAGAAACCGCCCGGGTCTCCGCCCATGCGACCGGCCTTGAGCAGCCGCACGCCCCGGCTGTCGTCCTCGAGCCGCACGAGGTACTTCGACCGTCGGTCGTAGTACATCAGCGACGTCACGGTGAGGGTGGTGTCGGCGATCCTTGCTTCGATGGTGCTCTCGTACGCGCAGCCCCCTAGGTGGCGGACGGTCTCCGTGCCGACCATGTCGCCCGATTCGCCGAGCGCGGATTCCGGGACGGGCCCGTCGATCTCCCAGGTGCCGACGAAGTAATGGGGATCGAACGGCCTCACATCGTCACCATCGCCTTCTTCGAGAGTTTTGACTCCTTCAGGGCCGACGGTCGGTCGACTCAGCGCATTGAGGCCGGCAACGAGATCGAGCTCTTGTCTGGTGAGGCACTGACCCTCCACGACCGTCTCCCCGGGTTGCAGCTTCACCAGTGGCTCCGCCTCAACCTGTGCCGGCGTCTGCGCGGCCAGCGGCGAAGCCGCGACGACGAGCAGTGTGGCGAACACGATGTGCTTGGCCATGACGAACGACTCCTTGACCGCAGTATCACTCACAGGTGTCGGCGAGCCCAACGACCGCCACGAGGTTGATGCGTGGCTCACCATCCGGATCGATCAGCAGCCCCTTGACCAGCACTGTGTGACCCACGCGCAGCTCACCTGTCGCGTTGATCTGCTCGGGCGTCGTAAACAGCGCGCGATCGCTCGACCGCAATAGGCCCTCGGCGGTCAGGAAGTCGGCGACCCCGATGAGGCGGAACTCTCGCGACCCGCGCTCGGTCTGCCGTGCCTCATCGACCTGCGCTGTGTCGAAGACCCCCATGCGGGTCGTTGCCGGCTCTGAGGCGCGCGTGAGCCTCCATGTGTTCTCTCCGGCGCCCCGCTCCACGCAGCCGACCGTGGAGACGATTTCGGCCTGCGGCTTTCTCGGACTGGCGGCAGGTTGCTGCTCGGCCGCAACCGAGAGCGGCAACGACGCGGCTGCGATGACCAAGCCACCCAGCGCGAGCGTTTGACTCGTCATCACTCGCGTCTCCAGACAGCGAAAAAATGGGGCCGACGGCGTACACGCCGCTCGACCCCTTGGGTGAATCGGCTACAGGCGAATCAGTTGTCGTTCGCCTCTTCGTCTTCGAGGACGTAGCTGGCGGTGGTGAGGAACATGTCATCCCAGCTCTGCTCCGACCAGTACGTCTCCTTGTGCGGCGCCGGGTTCTCCCGGTTGGCGCGCGAGTTGTCGTAGCGGGCAATCATCTTCAACGTGCTGCCTGCCGGCACCCGCAGCGGCTCTGCCAGCTCGTACTCGAACTGCCAGTCGAAGTCGTAGTTCGGGACTCGCAGCACGACGTCCTCGCGACCGTCAGGGTACGTGAGGATGTACGTGAAGTCCTTACCGCGGAGGTGCGCGTGGATGAGCATGCTCTGGAGGATCGAGTCGTTCTGGAACGCGCCGATACCGGTGACGGTCCAGTTCCCGTCGCCTGCCGGGATCGGGTCGAGCAACGGGTTCAGCCCTTGCGCGATCTGCCGCGCCTTGGCCGCAGCCATCCGCTCTTCCTTCGTGAGAGACGGCGCCACCAGTTGCTCGCTCTCGGAGGTGGTCTCGTTGAGCACGAGCGTGCGCTGATACTTCGTCACACCCTCGGTCGCCAACCAGGCGCCGATCGACGGTCGCGCGGTTTCCGGCTTGCCAGTGGCTTGGTAGTGCATGTTCCAGACGATGTGGTCGAAGAGGTCTCCCCGAATCTCCTTGGCCTGGCCCGGCTTCGTCACTTCGGCGCGGAGCCCAGGAATGTAGGGGCCGAACCCGGTCCGCGCGCGCCCTCTTTCTTCCCGCGCCGCCCGGTCCTCGGCGGTCTCTGCCACCTCGTCACGGTCACTTTGCTCCGCTCGTGCTTGCCTCGCCTTGGCAATCGCCTCCTGGTCGGCGTCGGGATCGGGAACGATGGTGTAGTCCATCGTCGGGCCGCCAGGCCACGCCGGGCCGGTGCCCAGCTTCATGCCCGGAGGCATGCTCATGAGGGCCGTCGTGATGTGATGCGTCGCGGCGTAATTGCCCGGTCGCACCTGCGTCGCCGATACCCGCATCACGTCGTTGAACGGCAGCGGCTGATAGAGATTGAAGTTCGGGAACTCACCGTCGGCGTCGACGTGCCACTCGATCGGGAACTCGATCACGTAGTCGGGGTCCGTGCCGTCCGGGTGGCCCCAGCCTGCTGCCGAAAAACTCGGCGGCTGCGGTGCAACGCCGTCGCCTTCCGGCGCGCCACCGTCGACCCAGGCGACGATCGTGGAGATCTCCTCGTCGCTCAGGCTGATGTCGTTCGTGAACTCGCCAAACCTCGGGTCCGCGAACCACGGAGGCATCTCGCGCGAGACGACCTTGGACTTGATGGCCCGGGCCCACGGCCGGACGTCCTTGTAGGACAGCAGTGGCATCGGCGCGATCTGATTGGGCCGATGGCAGGTGGCGCAGTTATCGAGCAGGAGCTGCCCGACCTCGGCGTTGAACGTCGGCGTATCTTCGGCCGCGCTCGCCGGCGCCGCCCCCATTGCTATGGCCAGTGCGAAACCGGCCGCCAGAATGACCACACGCTTCATAAATGAGCCCCTCGTTGTATGGAATCCCGCCAAGGTAATCTGGTCAATCGTCGCTGATAACCCGCAGCATGTCAACGGCTTCGGGCGAACCGGCCGCGTGGGGTTTGGGGCGAAGCCCGATCTAAAAACGAAACAGGCGGGTGAACTTGACGATGAAGGCGCGGTTCTGCAGCAACGGCAAGCCGCGCAGCCCGGTATCGCGCTGGTCGTTGTAGACGACGAACAGCTCGCTCCCCGGCTGATACTCCCAGCGGAGCCGGAGATTCGTGCTGAGGGAGTTCGTGCTGTTGTTGTACTGCAGAAGGCCCCCGAAGAACGTCCGTGGCGTCAGCGTGTAGGTCAACCGGCTCTGCACCAGCGTCGAGGTGAATTGCCCCTCCGGGAGGTCGATCCGATTGACTGACATGCTCGGCTCGAACGAGAACCGCGGCGTGATCTCGATCCGACCGCGCCGGTAGCCGTAGGCGGTGATGTTGCCGCTGAAGAACTCACCGCGCTGGATGGAGAAGGTACCCGAGAAGCGCCGCTGCGCTCCCATCGAGTACGACACGAAGACGTCCTGGAACGCGTAAGCGCCCACCGGGATGGTGACGTCCGAGGCAATCGGGAACGGTCGGACCAACAGCTCGTAGTTGTCCTGAATATCGAAGCCGAACCGGTCGCTGTTTTCCAGTTCGGTGCTGAAGCGCGCTTGCGCGATCCGAGTCTCGACCTGGCCCGCCCCGTTTTCGATGTAGTCGAGGCTGCCGCCGAAGATGAACTGACGCACCGCTCGAAGCGACCGCGGCCGCGGGCTGTATTGGCCCGTGGCGAACGTGCGACGGAAGTCGTCGCGCCGGAGAAAGCCGACCTCCGGGTTGAAGTTGTCACCGACGAACAGGTGGTCGAGCTGCAAGGCGTACAGGTCGCCATTGTAGGTGAACACGCCCTGGTAGCTCGCGTCGTCGCCAACGAGGCCCGGCGTCTGCGTGCGCGCGTAGTAGCCGTTGAAGTTGACGTTGTCGTAGAACGAGAAGGCCCCGTCCACGCCGTAGACCTCGTTCGATCCGGTCCCC
Source organism: Vicinamibacterales bacterium (assembly GCA_965197395.1). GTDB lineage: Bacteria > Acidobacteriota > Vicinamibacteria > Vicinamibacterales > UBA8438 > CAZYFH01. Next base: position 183,661 of record CBDANB010000004.1, read on the forward strand.
GCCGTCGTGACCGACCGGCCCGTGTAGATGCCCCCGATGCTGCTGCGCCGCAGGATGTCGCGCTTGACCCGCAGGACGGTGAAATTCGTGGACATCGCGTTCGCGCCCAGCGCATCGTCGGTCTGCATGTTCACGGCGCCGATGCTGAACTTGCCCACTTTGCCGGTGAGCCGGCCACCGCCGAGAATCGGCACCGTCTGCCCCCGCTCCAACCCGATGCGCCGGCTGAAGAAGATGGTCGGCACGTCGCCGCCGCCAAAGAAGCCTCCGCCACCCGGTCGGCGGGTCCCGCCGCCCGGTCCGCCGCCGCCGCCGAAGGGCGCCCCGCGACCGAAGTCGAAGATGCCCCGCCCTTCGAGGAAGAACTCGCGCTTCTCGGGGAAGAAGAGGCTGAACCGCGTGAGGTTCACCTGCTGCTCGTCCACCTCGACCTGGGCGAAATCGGTGTTGTAGGTGAAGTCGGCCGTGAGGTTTTCGGTGACGCCGTACTTGACGTCGAAGCCGAAGTTGCCGTCACCGTCATTCGAGACGAGTGGAACGGCGTTGACGTCGGTGGCGAGCGAGCCGATCGCGTACGGCTTGATCTCGAACGTTCGGTTCCCACCCGGGACCTCGACGCCGGTCAAGGTGCCGGCTGCCGACACACGGAAATCTCCCGGACCGCCGGAGATGGGCACCGGGTTCAGAAAGGTTTGTTCGTTCTTCCATTGGATGTTTCGGATGAGCTGCAGCCCCCAGACCTGCGACGCGCCCGGACGATAGCGGAGCGACTTGAAGGGGATCTCCATTTCGACCGTCCAGCCGCCGTCGAAGCGGCCGGTGCGCACGTCCCAGATCGGGTTCCAGTCGATGTTGGGGCTGCCTTCGTCGGTCAGCTGGAAGTCGACGAATCCACCGATGGGGTTGACCATGAACGAGACGCCGTTGCGGCGGTCATAGAATGTGTCAATCGTCGCGCCGAATCGTTCGTTCCTGACGAGCTGAAACGAATCGCGCTGCATCTCGTTGGCGACCCACTCCGACTCCGGCGCCGAATCCCAGAGACGCGCACCGACGTAGACGTTCTGCGCGTCGTAGAAGACCCACGCCTCCGTCCGTTCGGTCGACGGATCCCCCTCGTTGGGGGTTTGCTGAACGAAGCCGCCGAACGACGGCACCGTTTCGTAGGCCCCCTCGTCAAGCACGCCGTCCAGCCGAATGGGTGCCGTGAGCCGGACCGCGCGCACCGTGGCGCGTCCCGCCGCGTCGCGCGCGATCGTCTCGGGGCCCACCGGGGGCGGCGCGCCGTCGATCACCGTGGTGGGCGCAGCTGCAAAGCCGCCACGGCCGCCGCCGACCGGATCGCGGGCGGACACCGGCGGCGGGGCATCACGGGTCGCCGGTGGCTCGGAAGACGCCGGCGGAGGTGCCGCCGCACGGGGGGCGTTCGCGGCGCGCGTGGGCTCGGCCGTGTCTCCCGATGGCAGCCCCCGCCTGAGCTCGGCGGCAAGCTGGTCCTGCAACGCAAAGAGCTCCACATCCGTGCCGTCGACGATCGCCGTGTGCACGACCGTGCCAGTCGCCACGTCGACGATGCGCGCGGTGATCCGCAGCCGCTCGCGCAGCCGCTGGTAGCCGCCGCTGACGACCCACCGTGCGCCGTTGGCGACCACCGACAGATCGCCGCCCCGCTCCAGCTCGGCCACGAGCGTGGCGGCGATGCCGGCGCCGATCCACTCGTCCTCGGTGGCCTCCGAGATGTTGGAAAAGGCCCGAACCGCGACAGCGTCCGTGGCGCGCTGCGCGGCGGCGGGCGGGGCCGCACACAGGACGAGCACGGATGCCGCGGCGGCGACGATCCCGTAAGCCATCGAGCAGGGTCTTCTACCGCGCGCTTTCAAGTCGATCTTCCCGCGACCGCGTGGGTCCGTCGAGGCCCGGTTGCACGAGCGTTGCCCATGGGCGATCATGGAGTCTATATCGATGTTCGTGTCTGAGTGGAGGTCACATGAACCGCAGGTCCATGGGTAGTTTTGGCGTGTCGTTGATCGCCGCGATCACGTTCGTCTCGCTGGCGTCGGTCCCAGCGATGGGGCAGGACGGGCGCCGCACCTCCTGGGGGGATCCGGATCTGCAGGGCGTGTGGGACTTTCGCACGCTCACACCGCTGGAACGACCGGCCGAGTTGGCGGACAAGGCGTTCCTGACCGCCGAGGAGGCCGCCGCGTTCGAGGCCCAGACACTCGAGGCGAGGGACGCCGATCGGCGGGATGGTGCCGAGAAGCCGTTCGGGATCGGGAGCGACGTCGAGCGTGCGTATAACCAGTTCTGGTGGGATTACGGCACCAACGTCACCGACGACAAGCGCACGTCCTTGATTACCGATCCAGCGGACGGGACGATCCCGTACACGGCAGCGGGTCGGGAGGAGGCGGGCAGGTTCTTCTCGGTCCTATTCGGGAACGTCGCGGCCGGCCCCGAGGATCGCGCGCTGGGCGAGCGGTGCATCCTCGGGTTCAACTCCGGCCCGCCGATGCTGCCAAGCGCCTACAACAACAACGTGCAGCTGTTCCAGACGCCCGATACCGTCGTCATCCTCAATGAGATGGTGCACAACGCGCGGATCGTGCCGCTGAACGGCTCGCCGCACCTCCCATCCGACGTCCGACAGTGGGTCGGTGACTCACGCGGGCGCTGGGAAGGCGAGACCCTCGTGGTCGAGACCACCAACTTCCTCGGCGAGACGAGCTTCACGGCGTCGACGGAGAACCTACGGCTCGTCGAACGGTTCACGCGCACTGCTGACGATACGCTCGTCTACGAGTTCACGGTCGAGGACTCGACGATGTGGACGCGCCCCTGGACGGCCGCCGTCCCGATGACCAAGAGCGACCTGACGCTGTTCGAGTACGCCTGCCACGAAGGCAACTACGGCATGACCAACTTGCTTGCTGGCGCGCGGGTCGAGGAGAAAGAGGCGGGCTCCAGGTAGGGCAGACCCGGTTTAGCCTGGTCCTGGCGGGGACGGTGGCGGCGGGCTCAGCAGATAACGCTGCACGCGCAGCTCATCGCTCAGCCGCTCGTAGCGCAGACGCCACGCCTCGAAGCGCCGCGCGATCGCGTCGAGCATCTTGGCCTTGAGCGATGCCTGTTCCTGCGCCGCGGCTCGGGCGAAGAAGCTGGACCCCAAGTCTGCGTACCACTGGATGCTGTGGCGCCGTCGCATCTGTCGAGCGAAGAATCCTCCCAGCAGCAGACACTGCGCGCCGGCGGTCTCCATCATGAGGCCATCGTGCGCGAGGGTCGAGTCGATTACGAAGTGGTCGAACACCCCTCCAAGAGCCGCAGGCGTAGGTAGCTCGACTGCGGCCCGTGTCGAGACCTGCGCGTAGTGGGCGAGGACGCTCGCGTTGTACAGGAGCTCTTGTCGGTCGACGGAGGGCTCCGACACGTCGAGCAGGCCTCGGATGAAAAACTGCAGCGCTTGCCGTTGATCCGTCGCCAGTAGCTCTCCAAGTGGTCCGACTCGCATCGTTTTTCAGACGGGGGCTTCGCCCCGAACCCCACGCGGCCGCTCCGTGGGGACCCCGAGAGCCCCACTCCGCGGCCGCGGGGCGCGCTGTGCGCGCCCTGGCCGTGCCGATCTATCTGTCGGCCTCCCTAGACGGGCATTGCCCCGAACCCCACGCGGCCGCACCCTATTATTTCCATCGGCACCGCCACCGCTTAGATGAGCAAGTCGTGTGCCAGCCCGGCGGCGACGGGAACCGAGCCGCACGGCACCGCGCGGTGCCGGCGTTGTCCCATTGGGGGACACCGGTGTCAGTTGTGTGGGTCGACACCGGCGGGGCGACCGACAGACGCCAGTCGCGTGATCGCCGCGGATCGCTAGCGCAACGTGAAGGCGAGCACGGTGTTGGTCGCGATCACCGCGACGTATTGCGTGCCGTTGACCTCGTAGGTGAGCGGGCTCGACCGGATGGGACGCTGCGCCTCGTGCGTGAACAGCTGCTCGCCGGTCGCGGCGTCGAACGCGTAGAACCGACCATCGTCGGTCCCCTGGAAGACGAGGTCGCCTGCCGTCGCCAGATTGCCGCTGGCGCCGATGGGCGTGGCCGCTGGCAGGACCTGTTGCCAGACGTCGTCACCGCTCACCGGTTCGTACGCCGTCAAGGTCGTCGTCGGTGTGTAGGCCGGGATGCGGCTGAGCTCCTCGAAGCTCTCCGTGTGGCCGCGACTGTCCGGGCCGGGCTCCAGCGTGTCGCCGACCGGACTGACGGTCAGCGAGACGGCGGCGTTCTTGCCGGTGACGTACAGCAGCTGCGTGCGCGGGCTGTAGGCGGGTGAGCCGAAGCTGGAGCCGCCGTGCGCGACGATGTAGTGCTCGTTCGTCGAATACGGCGTGTACATCTGTCGTGCCTGCGCCCGGAGCTCGGGATCGTCGAGATCGATGAACGTGGCGCAGAACGGGGTCATCGGGACGCCGCGCGCGTTGTGCGGCATCGGCTGCGTCGGCCACACCTGTTCCCCCGGCACGTTGGTCTCGGTTGGCACGAGCGTTTCGACCATCGCGTTGATCGGCTCGCCGGTTTCCCGGTTCCAGAGATAGAGTAGGCAGTTCTTGCCGGCGGCCCCGACCCCCTTGACCGTCCGGCCGTTCCGTGTGACGTCAAAGAGCACCGGCCCGGTGACGTTGTCCCAATCCCACAGGTCGTGGTGCACCGTCTGGTAGTACCACTCGAGCGCCCCCGTCTCCAGGTCGAGCGCGATCGTGGCGTTGCTGAATAAATTGATGCCGGGGCGCGCTGAGCCGTCGTAGTCGGGCGACGGATTCCCCGAGTTGATATAGAGCATGCCCAGCTCGAGGTCGATCGCGGGCTGGGTCCAGATGCCGCCGCCCGCTCGGGCGCCGTCGCCCCACGTGTCCCGCGCGATCTCCCATCCGTCGTCCTGCGGTCGCTGGGGAATCGTGTTAAACACCCACTTGATGGCCCCGGTGGTCGCGTCGGTCGCGATCAGCAGGCCGCCGGGGATGTGTCCCTCGGAGAGCGCGGCCCCAAGGTAGAGGGTGTTGTCGTGATAGGCGGGCGCGCTCGTGATGCGATAGCCGATCGTGGTGGGATCGAGGGTCGGCGGGTAGATGTCGGGGTACTTGGTCTGCAATGCGAGACCCACGACCGGTAACACGCCGCCGTCGCCGAAGGTCTCGACCAGCTCTCCGGTCTCTGCGTCGGCCGCGACCAGGTTGGCGCCGTTGTAGGCGTAGACCTTCCCGTTGGCATAGGTCGGACCGCGGACGCGGTTCCGCGCCGCCGTGTCGAGCTCCAGCGTCCAGACCGATTCGCCGGTGACGGCATTGACGGCGAACACGTGCGCGCCGGCGTGAAAGTACATCACGCCGTCGACGACGAGCGGTGTCACCTGCGCGACATCTGTTCCCGCCGGCACGACGAACGACCAGCGCTCGCGCAGACGTGACACCGTCCCAGTGTTGATCTCGTTCAGCTCGGAATAGCGGCGGTTGTGCAGGTCGAGGTTGTGACTCGTCCAGTTGGTCTGGCCACCCGCGCTGATGTTCGGGGGCGAGGCCTGACGCGTGGTTTGGGCTTGGCGGGCCTCCGCGCTCGTCACCACGTCTACCGCGACAGCGGCGCAGATGCACCCGAAGGCAACACGGAGGATTCGGCTCGCTCGGCTCCCGGCTGGTGTCATGGGTGAATCTCCTCGCGCGCCTATTATCCCGGTTGCCGAGGGTCGTGCGCGACCGGTGCCTTGACAGGGTCGCGGGGCGGGGGTAAAAGCGGGGCGACATCGGCCCTTCGCGCGGCAACCCGTAAGGAGCATCATGCGATTGATTCTCGTCCTGACAGCGGTTCTGGCACTCGTCACTCCCGGCGCGCTCCTGGCTCAGGGAGCGGGCGCGGAATCCGTCGAACCGTTCAAAGTCGGCACGTTCGACATTCACGGCGTGCCCCATGTCGGCCTCGTGCTGCGCGACAGCCTCGTGATCGACATCGAGATCGCCAACTTGGCGCTCGAGGCCAGCCCGGAGTATCCAAAGGTCCCGATGCCGGAGGACATGACCGAGCTGATCGGCCGGTGGGACTACGGCCTCAAATACCGGCTCTACGAGATCGTCAACCACGTCGTGAACAACAATCTGGGCAGCGGCAGCATGCAGGCCGACTACGTGCATGCGGTCAGCGACCTGCGCACGCGCCCGCCGATCATGTATCCGGGCAAGATCCTCAACGCGGCCGTCAATTTCTTCAGCCACGTCAGCGAGGGCGCGACACCCGAACAGCGGGCGGCGGAGCAGCGACGGCGGCGCGAGGAGCGCGGCGTCCCGTATTTGTTCCTCAAGCCGAGCCGTGGTGCGGTCATCGGCAACGGCGATCCGATCGTCATTCCGTATGGCCGGGACCGGACCGACTGGGAGGTCGAGCTTGGCGCCGTCATCGGCCGCACGGCGCGCTACGTGTCGGCGAACGACGCGCAGGACTACGTCTTTGGCTACATGGTCTCGATCGATGTCTCGGATCGCGGAGGCCGCCCCCCCGGCGGGAACGCGACGCGCTCCGATTGGTTCGTCGGCAAGGGGCACGAGACCTTCGCGCCCGAGGGGCCCTGGATCGCGCCGAAGGAGTTCTACGGCGATCCGATGGCCAACCTCCGGCAGACGCTGAGCGTCGGCGGTCGGATCCTGCAGGACGCGCGTGCCGGCGACATGATCCACTCGCTCTGGGAGCTCGTCGAGTACGCCTCGTCGATCGTCACGCTGTTCCCGGGCGACGTGATCAACAACGGGACCTCCGGTGGCACGGCCGCGGGCGCGGCGGACACGCGCGGCGAGGATCGCTACCTCAAGCCTGGTGAGGTCGTCGAGGCGAGCATTGACGGGATCGGGACCCTGCGGTTGCCGGTGGTGGCCGGCGAGATGCCGACCGGGCTGACGGGGGCCGAGCTCCCGCCGATTCGCACGTATCGAGACTAGAGCCGTTCAGGCGGGCCAAGGCGCGCCGCGGCGCCGCGGGGGTTCGGGGCGAAGCCCCGCCTAGTCAACGACCTCGATGAAGATGGGGTTCGAGTAGAACCACAGGTCGGCCCACGGATCTTCGCCCGGCTCATCCATCACCGGCTCCGCGTCCGACGTGCTGGTGCCGCGCACGCGGACATACGTGCTGACGTCGCTCGCCGGGAGCGACGTCGCGATCGTCAGCACGTCGCCGCTCCGGGTCCAATCCGTCTCGGTGAAGCGGGCGACGACCCGTGTCGTGTCGTTGGTGTCGATGCCCGGGTCACCGACCGGCCCGCGCACCTCGCCTTGTATCAGATCGACGCGGCGGACCGTCGGGCGGTCGCCGCTGGCGTTCGTGTCATCCGGATCGCGGAACCTGATGGTCACGTCCACGGGTTGGCGCGGTCCCACTTGCAGCGTCCCACCGATGTCGGCGCGCTCGCTCTCGGCCGACGCCACCACATCGAGCGCCGTCACGAGGTCACCGGCGACGGCGAAGATGCGCCCGTCGCGGAGACCGCCAAGCACGTCATCGTAGGTCGGTCGCGCGTAGACGTAGGTCTTGTGAAACTGGCCCGGCCAGAAATCGCTGCCTCGGCGCGATGTCTCGGTGAAGTTCACGTGGGAGTCCGAGGAGGCCACAATCCAGAACCGCCGTCCCTCGCCCAACAGCGAGTCCCACAAACCGCCCACGATGGCCGTCATCTGATCGAAGCCACCGAGCGTGCCGGCGCCCGGGTTGCGATACAGGCCGCGCGCGCGCACTGGTCGTCCGGGTTCCTCACGTGTGGCCCGTCCGTCGGGCGCCAGGGTGGCCGCTTGATGGCCCGGCCCGCCCTCCATGCCGCGGTAGATGTCCGGTGCCTGATCGTTGTTGCCGCGGAGCTCCCATGGCTCGTCGGCTCCGTATTGGCCGATGCCGGTCGCGGAGCGCGACGGGTGATTCGCGAAGAGCAGGGGAAGCTGGGTCAACCGCGTCATATGGGCGAGGGCGAGGCCCCTCGCCGTCTCGGTGTCACGCGCCGGGTCGACTGGCCACACCTCGAGCTTGTCGAATTGGTGCTCGATGTCGAATAGCACCGGCGATTCGTCCTCTGCGTGCGGGATGATCAGCGTGTGGTGATCCATGCCCGGCATGTTGAGCTCCATACCGTAGAACTGGAGTACGTCCGGCACTTCCTGACGCGACGCCTTCAGCTCAGCGTAGGCCTCGGTCATGTTGAACTTCGCGTGGTTCGGGCCGCCGTGGTCGGTCGTGACCATCCAGCTCAGGCCGAACCGTCGTGCCATGGCGGCGTTGCGCGGTGTCGAGTAGATCGCCTCACGGCCCTTGATGAACGCTGGGGGATTCTGCTGGCGGTCGTACCCGGCGCTCCAATGGCTATGGATGTGCGAATCGCCGGCGAGCCAACGCCGCGCGGTGTCAGGGCCTGAATCCGACGGCGGCGGCGCGTCCGCGCAGCGCGCCATGACGACCGCGGCCGTCACGAGCAGGACCGAACAGACCCGAAACCGGTTCACGGTCGGCATAATGCGTCCGCTCAGAGGCGGGCAGGCAGATTCTACCCTTCCAAGATGATGGGCGGGTCGGGTCGGGTCGCGGCGGGCGAGTCAGGGAGACGCGGGCGACGGCTTCACCGTGACGGTGACCTCAACCGGCGTCGTGACGATCGAGTCGTCCGCGTACGCGCGGAGGACGTAGGTCCCCGCCTCGCTGAAGCGCGCGGTGGTGACCGCCTCGCCGCCGCGGCCCCCTTCCACGGGGATGCTCATCGGCTCAAAGGTCACAGCACCCGGTCCCCGGTAGTGCGTCCACGTCACCGCGAGACCCGTCTTGCCGGCGACCTTTGCGTCGACGATCGCCTGCGTGTTGGGGCTGGGTCGCTGCTCCCGCTGTCGCTGCGCGGCTGCCTGCTGGGGATCGGTTGGCTCGGGACGCGGCGGCCGCGGGCCAGGCACCCCGTCGTCGCTGACCCGCGCGGTCAACGTGAGGGACTCCGGGAGCGTGACCGTCAGGTCAGTGCCCCCCGGCAGCGTGATTGCTGGGCGCTGATTGTCGGTCGGGGCGCCCTGCAGCCCCATACCCCGATTGGCCTTGAGCACGCCCTCGTCGATCTCCCAGGATGCCCAGAGTGAGCCAACGGCCTGGTCGGTTCGCCCCTGGTGGGTGAGGGTCCACACGAGGTCCTCGTCCTCGCCCCACCCGGCTGGGACCTCCACCGTGAAGACAAACTGCTGCCGACGCGTGTAGAAGTGCGTCGGCTGTCCGCGATCCGCGGGGCCCGGCTCGAAGAAGTTGTTGGCGCCGACCGGGACGTGCGGCATCTCCTCGTAGTTCCGGTTGAGATACCCGAAGTACATCGTGAAGGAGCCGTCGAGGTTGGGTTCCCACCCTTCATAGACGGGTGCGACGTTCTGACCCCGGTCCCAGCGCACCTGGGCGCTCGCGGACGTGGCCGCGAGCAGGGCCAGCCCCACCGTCAGCGCAGAGAGCGATCGACAGGTGGCGCTTGTCATGACCGGTCCTTACGTCTCCGCGTGGCGGCTAGTTGTTGTTGTCGGTCAGCTCGCGCCGCTCGTCGCGCGCGGCCTCGAACTCCTCGTCATCGAGCTCGTACCAGCTCGTCCACGTGAAGCTCATGTCGTCGCTCGACCGCTGGCCGAAGCCCGCCCAGTTGCGCGGGTCGGGGTTCCAGCGGTTGGCGCGCGAGTTGTCGTGCCACGTGATGGTGTGCAGGATGGTGCCCTTGGGGAGCAGCGGCTGCACGTCTTCCTCGTAGTTGTAGACGATGTGCCAGCCGAAGTCCCAGTTGGCGCAGCTCAGCGTTTCGACGTCGCCCTGCGGGTAGATCGCTTCGATGCACTGTCGCTTCCCGCGGTTGTGCAGATGGGGCTGGAAGCCGGTCAGCCGCACGTTCTCGTTGAACGTGTGGTAGCCATCGTGCCGGACGTTGTCCTCACCCGGCGGGATGTCGAGGTCGAAGTTCCAGCCGAGGCCGCGTGAGAACAACTCGTGCTCCGGCTCTTCGCCCTTCGGGTAGAACTGCAGGCCGACGCTGGTGCGGTCGGTGCGCTCTTCGCCGATCGACGCGTAGTGCATGTTGAAGCGGATGGTCGAGCCGGCCTTCACCAGACGGCCGGTGCCGGGCGGGAACGCGTCGCCGTTCTTGCCCTGGGCGTACTCGTTGAGGAAGTCACCCTCGTCGGCATCCGCCGTTTCTTGCAGCCGGGTCACGGCGTGGTGTACGACGGGGAAGCCCTCGGCGGATGGCTTCGTCTCGACCGCCTTGATCCACCGGTCCTCGGTCAGTCCGGAATCCGAGAAGAGGTCGCCCCACCAGTTGGCGCCATCCGCCGGGACGACGAACGGCTCCGGGATCGGGACGATCCAGTCCGGCTCGCCGATGTGCCAGATGTCGCGCTCCGCGAACTCCACCGCGGGCGGCAGGTCGGCGGGGTTGCCGCGCGGCGCGCCGGTGTCGACCCAGGTCACGATCGTCTCTATCTCCGCGTCGCTCAGCGACCGGTCATATCTGAAGCCCTGCACACCGATGTTCTTGTCGATGTACCAGGGGGGCATTGTGCGGGTCTGCACCTTGTCCTTGATGGCGCGTGCCCACGGTCGCGTTTCCTCGTACGTCAGCAAGGACATCGGGGCGATGGCGCCTTCGCGATGACAGGTCTGGCAGGAGCGCTGCAGGATCGGCGCCACGTCCTTCGCAAAGGTGACGTCGCCGGTCTGGGCGACTGCGGTTCCCGTTGACGCGGCCGACGCGGTCATGACCGCGAGCACGACCACGCCACATAAACCGATCAGCGAGCTATAGCCTCTGGGCGTCATCACTCATAGCCTCCTAAGCGAATCTCCAGGCCGGCCGCGTCACACAGGTCGTGTACGGCTACTAATGTGCAGCGCCGCTGTCACTTTGTCAACCGGCGGGGCTTGGGGCCGCAGGACATCCAAGAGCAAGGCGCGCACGGCGCGCCTCGCCGGAGCGGCGCCGGGCTCTCGGGCCCCGGCTAGCGACGGCGGCGGGTCTTGGGGCCGCAGGCCCCATCAAATTAAAGACGCGAGGTAGGTGGCGAACGTTTCGTTGAAGAGCGCGCCCGGGCGGCGCGCGCGGAGCCGCTCGACCGTTTGAGGCCCCGGCATGCCCAGCTTGTGGAGGATGAGCCCGGCCACCAGGGCCGATCGGTTGAACCCCATGCCGCAGTGGGCCAGCACGCGATGCCCCGTTCGGACGAGGTCCGCGCCGAGATCGGCGAGCCCGTCGAGCTTGTCGAGGTTGGGCAGGTTCTCGTCGTAGATATGGAAATAGACGTACAGGATCTGTTCCGGCTCGGTCGGCACTCCTAGGTCGAGTCCGCCCTCGAGGTCGATCACGGTATCGATGTCGCGACGCTTGACCTCCGCCCAATCGTGAATGACCGGTGCGATGAAAAGATGTCCGTCCTCGTCGACCTGCGTGATCTGATGCAACGCCGCGAGCGCATCGTCTGGCGAACCACCAGTCTCGGTCATGCGTGTGTGTCCTCTGCCGCTACCCCCGGCCAAGGGCGCGCACGTGCGCGCCCCGCGGCCGCGAAGTGGGGCTCTCGGGGTCCCCGCGAAGCGGCCGCGTGGGGTCGGGGCGAAGCCCCGTCTGACTAAGGATGCGTGCCCCAGATCAACTCCGCGACGAACCCTGCCGGAATGCCGACCACGAGCAGCGCCAGGCTGATGAGCAGGAACCGGGAGTAGATCGGTACCTTCAACGCCCGATGCGTCAGCTCGACGCGTACGGCTTCGCGCTCGTCGATCGCCTGATACGCCCGTTCGAGGCTGTCCTGGTCCGTGACGTCGAAGTAGTCGCCGCCGAACTCCCGGATCCGCTCGATCAACGGCGGCGTGGCCGGTACGTCCAGCCGGGCCGCGCGCGCGTCCGTCGTGTTGATATAGATGACATACGGCACGATGTTTCGCTGGCTGAGCTGGGCGAACTCAACCTCGGGCATCTCGTCCACGTCGGCGTCCGTGATGATGAGCACCGCCCGATGGGCCGTCGCCCGCGTCCCGAGGACGGCCTCGTCCCGATCGAAGTGGCGCATGACCGATCGGAGGGCCCGGATGATGTCCGTGGTGCCTTCGCTGGGAATGATCTGGACCTTGTCCTGCGGGACGAAGTAGCGCTCGCGCGGCGTGCCGGGCTCGGTCGCCAGGATCTTCACCGTGACATACGGCGCGTCCATGACCTGGAAGTAGTACAGCTCGTCGTCGAGGACGAAGTCGTCGACCATGTAGGGATACGACGAGAACAGCCAGAGCGACACGCGGTCGTTCTTGTTGCTGCGCATCTCGAGGAACTGCAGATGTGCTTCGCGCGCCACCTCGGCCCGCGAGCGCTCGCTGTTGGAGAACTCCCATGCCATCGACAGCGACGTGTCCACCAGGTCGATGCGGACCCTCGACTCGACGTCGCCGGTGATCTCCTCGGTCGCCGTCAGGAACGGATCGGACACGGCTACCAACAGACCGATGACTGCGAGCGCCAACAGCAACTTCGGGATGTGATAGAGCACGCGGGCGAACAGTCGGCGTTGAAACCGCCGACCGATCGTGTGCCCCGAGTGCTGCCGGGCGTGCGAGCGTCGCGTGAGCAGGAGCCGCGCCCACGTCAGCAGCGCGGCGAGGGCCACGACCATCGCCAGCAGGCTGGCCATGCCGATGTCGCCGTAACGGACCTGTGCGAACTCGGTTGCCACCAGCTCCTGGATGCGCAGCCGGAGAAACGCGGTGAACTCAGACCATTCCACCAGCATGGGACACTAGGCTGTCAGGCGCGGAGCGCGCCGACGAAGGCGTCGGCCAGCGTATCAGGGGTGGTCCGGTTCCACGTTTCGTTCACGGTCACCAGGAACTCCGCGCCGTTTCGGCGCGGGGCGCCCCCTCGGCGCGGGACGCCGTTTCGGAATGGGGTGCCAAGGTCGACGCCGCGACTCGCCAATCGCGCCCGGAAGCCCGCGGGGTCGGCATGTGCGACCCGCAACCGGAAGATGTTGGTCCCGCCGGGGATCCGCTCGATCGTGAAGGCATCGTGGCGCGCCACCCGCGCGATCCACGCCTCCGAGACCGCCACGGCCTGGCGAAACCGGTCGACGAAGCCCGGGGCGTAGTGCCGTGCGATGGACGCGAAGGGCCAGGCACCGGGCAGACCGGCGCCGAACATGCGACGCGTGTGATACAGGTCGTCGAGCAGCGCCCGCGGGCCGGCCAGGATCGCACCGGACGCCGCGTTGAAGTACTTGTAGAGCGACACATAAACGGTGTCGAACGCGCGCGCGTAGTCGGCCACGGAGCGCCCGGTGTACGCGCTCTGGAGGAAGAGTCGCGCCCCATCGAGGTGCAACCGGATGCCCTCCCGCGCCGCGAACGACGTGACGCGGTCCATCTCGGCCTCGTCGAAGGTCTCACCGAAGCGTCTCCGCACCGGCGTTTCGAGCGAGATCACCGACACCGGTCGCGCCACGCGCCCGCCGGCCGTTCGGCCGACGACGTCGCGGACGTCATCCAGCGTGAACGTCGCGCGTCCTGGCGCGATCGGCATCAAGGTGATACCGCTCAGGGTCTGAACGCAGTCGCCCGAGTCGTTGAACAGGTGGCTCTCGGCCTGCACGATCGCGCGGCCCGTTCCGCCCGCAAGCGCGCGCACCGCGAGGTGATTGGCCAGCGTCCCGGTCGGCATGAAGACGGCGCGCTCTTTCCCGAGGACGGCGGCGAAGTGTCTTTCGAGCTCGCCCACGGTGCCGCCGATGGAGTAGGCGTCACGCTCGATCGCGTCGGATTCGGCCAGCTCGGTCCAGAGCGCGGCCGACTCGGCGGGCGTCAGGCCCAGACCATCACCCACCATGCGCACGCGCCCGGCGGGGGCGCGCCCGGAGCGCGCGGCCTTCTGACCCAGCGTCGGCGTCGGTCGCGCCAGACCGACACCCACACCGAGGGTGCCCATCCGCAGAAAGCGGCGCCGATTGAGGCTCGTCGTGCTCATCGCAGGTCTACTCCACGCAGGAGGATATTACTCTGCGCCTGTTCCGCGCACGAGGCTTCGACTATTCTCTCCCGATTGGAGGTCGGAACGATGACACGAGCCCGCGCTCGGTTCTGTCTCGCGGTGGGAGTAACGGTCGCGCTCGTCTCGCCGGCGTTTGCACAGAGCGCCGATTGGCGGCTCCACAATCTCGATCTGGCCGGCACGCGCTTTTCCGTCCTCGATCAGATCACGCGCGACAACGTCGGCACGCTGACGCCGCGATGGCTCTTCCAGCACGGCGTCATCGACGGCGTCAGCAATCAGACGACCCCGGTCATCGTCGATGGGGTCATGTATGTGACCGATTCCCGCGGCAGTGTCTACGCCGTCGACGCCGCCGACGGTCATCTGCTGTGGTCGTATGACGTCACCGATCTCCTCGGCGGTGCGCGCGAGGCTGGCTACATCTTCCGCCACCGCGGCGTCACCTACGAAGACGGGGTGGTCTACAGTGCGGCCGGCTCGTTCATCTTCGCGCTCGACGCGACGACCGGGGCGCCGCTCGAGGGTTTCGGCGACAACGGCCAGGCGAGCGTGATCCTCGAGGTGCTCAAGCAGCGGTTCCCGGACGTCGAGACCGCGATCTCGAAGGGGTACTGGTTCACGACGGCGCCGCAGATTCACGACGGGGTGCTCTACGTCGGCTCGACTCGTAGCGAGAGCCGCATTCCAGGCGGGCACGTGCTCGCGGTCGATGCTCGGACGGGCGAGGTGCTCTGGCACTTCAACACGATTCCGCAGGATGAGAACGACCAGGGCTGGGACATCGCCGGACCTACGTGGGTCGGCGGCGGTCGCGAAGGCGGCGGGATCTGGGAGACGCCATCGATCGACCCGGATCTCGGGCTGGTCTATGTCGCGGTCGGCAACCCCTTCGGAGACAGCACCAAACGGTCGGGGCTCAACCTGTTCAGCGATTCGGTGCTCGCGCTCTCGCTCGACGACGGTCGGCTGGAGTGGTACTACCAGCTCGTGCATCACGACGTGTGGGACTACGACAACGGCAGCCAGCCGATCCTCTTCGACATGGAGGTGGACGGTGAGCCGATCCAGGCGCTGGCGCAGGCGAACAAGAACGGGTGGCTCTACATTCTCAACCGTGCGACGGGGGAGCCGGTCCATCCGATCATCGAGACGCCGGTGCCGACGGAGACCGACCGCGAGGGTGAGCAGCCGTGGCCGACGCAGCCAATTCCCCACAAGGCGAACGGCGAGCGGATGGAGCCGGTCTCGCCGGTCTTCCCGGAGGAGATCCCGCCGGAGCATGCGGAAGGCAAGACGCTCGTTCCGCAGTTCACGCCGCTTGGACCGGATCAGATCTTCGCACCGGGCTTCGGTGGCGGCGCGAGCTACGCGCCGCTGGCCTACAGCGAGCTGACCGGCCTGCTCTACGTGAACGCCATCGACCGGCCGTCCGATGCCGGACGGGGCGCGCGGGGCTTCGTCTCCGCCTACGACCCAACCACCGGCGAGCTCGTGTGGCGGCAGATCTTCGAGGGCTACGGGCAGTCCGGGCCGGTCGTGACGGCGGGCGGTCTTGTCTTCGTCGGCGCCGGCAGCAACATTGCCGGCTACTTCTACGCGTATGACGCCGTCACCGGGGAAGAGCTGTGGAAGTTCAACACAGGAGCCGGGGTCTTTGCCGGGCCTTCTGTGTATATGGTGAACGGCGAGCAGTTCGTGACCGTGGCGTCAGGGGGCGGTAGCCGCGGCCGGCGAGGTGGCGATCTGATCCTCAGCTTCGCCCTGCCCACACGCTAGCGCGTCGACTCGAGCCACTCCAGCATGCGCGGCGTGACGATCTCGGGCACCTCGGTATGCGGGCCGTGGTTGACGCCCGGGAGGACCTGCACGGTCAGCTCGTTGTCGACCCAGCGCCAGGTGTCGTTCAGCGTCCCGTTCTTGAACGGCCCGCTGTCCTCTCCGTAGATGAGCAGCGTCGGCGCCTGCACGTGGGGGAACTCGCCGATACTGAAGCCGAAGCCCTCGGTCTCGAGGCTGAACGGCGGGCGTGGCCAGTTGGCCTTGTAGAAGTTGACGACCGATTCGGCGTCGAGGCGTCCGTAGGCCTCCACGAGGAGCTGGCCGAGCGGGTCGTCGGGTGGCGCCGTGGGGTTGCGAAACTGCTCGGCGAATCGAGCCGCCATCTCCGGGTTTTCCTGCATGCCGCGCTGGAACATGCTCGCCTGCTGCTGTTCGGGGTTGGATGCCAGCTCGCGGATCAGTCCCGCGGGGTGCACCGTACCGAGCGAGATCAGCCGGTCGGTCTTGTCCGGATGGGTCATCGCAAAGTGCCAGGCGTAGAACCCGCCGCTGTCCTGGCCGACGATGATCGCCTTCTCGTCCCCGAAGTGGTCGATGATGGCGGCGATGTCGCCGGAGATCTTCGGCATCGCGTAGTGTTCGACCCCTTGCGGCTTGTCGCTCTTGTCGGTCCCTCGGGTCGACATGGCCACGACGCGGTAATGCTCCGACATCGCCACCATCTGATGGCGCCAGACGAACCACGGCCCGGTGATGCTGTGGACGAAGACGACGAGCGGGCCTTCGCCGGCGGTGTGGTACACGATCTTGACGCCGTCCGAGTCGACCATGCCTTCGGTGGCGGTGACCGAGGCGCCGCGCCAGTCCCTGATTGTGACGTCCGCGCCCGCGAGGGCCGGCGCGAAGCCAACGATGGACGTGAGCAGTAGTGTCGACCAGATTCTCATCCGTTCCCCCTGTGTCGCGTGCGTAGGTTGTGTTGCGGAATGCGGTGCGACCCTACCGAGCGGCCACCGGCTTGTCGACGACGGCACCACGATCGACCTGTGCCAGTTGCTGCCCCAGGTAGGCGGCGATCGCCCGCATGCCTGACAGCGTGGTTACCGATTCGGCGGCGCTGTTGTAGTTGGTGTTGGTGTTGACGTCGTACGTGAACGGCACGCCGTGACGATCGATGACAAACTCGACCCCGGCAATGCCGATGCCGTTGTCGGCGAGAAAGCGCTCGTATGGCTCGACCAGCGGGTGGCTGAACCTCTCGATGATGCGAAACAGGGAATCGGCCGACTCGCCGGCCGGGCAGAAGGCATCGTCGACGCGACACGCGTCGGCCGGGCAGAGCTCGAACCCCTGACTGGTGTCGACCCGCACCGCATACAGCAAGCGCCCGCCGACGAACTCCACGCGCGTGATGTACGGTTCCGGCGCCTCGATGTAGTCCTGTAGGAGCGTGACGCCGTCGACCGACGGTTCGAACGCCTCGCTCGCGACATACCGCTCGAGTGCGTCGGCGTCGTGAAAGAGCCGCACGCCGAGTCCCTTCCCCGCCCGGTTGTGCTTCGTGATGAACGGTGGGGGGAACCGTCGTCCGGCCTCGATGAGCGCCTCGCGTCCGAGCGCGGCCACGGTATCGGGTGTCCGAATACCGTGCGCGTTCAGGGCGGTGTACTGGGCGACCTTGCTGAGCTCGAGCTGCAACGCGCGACCGGTGTTGATGACGCGCCGACCGTGGTGTTCGAGCCACGCCAGCACCGCGGTCGTGTGTTCGGGGGCGAACCGGTGGCCACGGGTGTGCGACGAGGCGCTCATCCGGTTGTAGAAGACGCCCACGGGCGGCGCCTGCGTGAGGTCGAGCGTGCCGGCACCGAGAAACCACTCCTCGAACGGCACGTCGAGCTCGTCGAATGCCGCACGCAACGGCTCGACCCACGCGTTGTTTTCGTGAATGACGTAGACGCGGGGCATCGGTTGTCAGCGCTCTCAGTGCCGTCAGTCGGCCGGCGTCGTGTCGTCGTCGGCATCGACGGCGTCGTCGGCGAGGCGGAGCTCGCCGCGCTCGGCTCGGGCGAGCAGGTCGCGGGCCGCGTCGGCCTGGTCGCGTGGCACGAGGATCTCCACCGTACCCAGTCCGTCGAGTGACAGCCCGTGGGTGTTGCGCAGCGTTTCGCCGCGGGACTGCGTCGGAAAGCCGTTGGCCTCGAGAAACGCCCGCAGCTGGCTCTCGTCGAACTGGCCCTGCGCCGTCGAGACAACGACGTACTGGTCGTTCACTCGCCCACCCCCGGCTCGACCATACCATGCTGCTGTCGCCGCCCTCCCAGGGCGGCCTAGAGCCAGTGCCTGGCGCTCGTCGTCGGGTACAATGCGGCGATCCAGGGCGATGATTGTGTAGGCTGCACGAGCAGGGAGGTCTGACATGACGGTTCGATGGTCCGTGTTGTCGTCGACGGTGGTCGCGCTTCTCGCACTCACGTCCGTCGCGGTCGCGGGCCAGGCACAGTCTGGCGCGGCGAGCGGCGCACCGCTCCGGACCGCGTGGGGGCAACCGGACCTGCAGGGCGTCTGGGATTTCCGCACCATCACACCAATGGAGCGGCCGGACGATCTGGTGGGGAAGGAGTTTCTTACACCGGAGGAGGCGGCGGAGCTCGAAGAGACCCGACGCGCCGAGAACGCGGCTCGGGACGGCGAGGTGCCGGCCGATATCGTCGGGAACTACAACACGTTCTGGTTCGATCGCGGGAGCTCCGTTGTCGGCACCCAGCGCACGTCACTCGTGGTCGATCCCCCGGACGGGAAGATCCCCCCGCTGACACCCCAGGCCGAGCGATTGCGCGCGGCCGGGGAAGCGGCGCGGAGCGATACCGGACCGCATCAGCCGACACCGGGCGGCTGGGTGGACGACCTCGGTCCCAACGGCCTGCAGGTGCGCTGCATCACCGGCTTCAACTCCGGCCCGCCGATGACCCCGAGCGCCTACAACAACAACGTGCAGCTGTTTCAGACGCCCGACCACGTGGTGCTGCTCAACGAGATGAATCACAACGCCCGAATCGTGCCGCTCGACGGGCGCGCGCACGTCAATCTGCTGCAGTGGACCGGCGACTCGAGAGGCTATTGGGACGGCGACACGCTTGTCATCGAGACGGTCAACTTCCTACGCGAAACGAGCTTTATGCGCGGCGGGTCGAGCCCCGATCTCCGTTTGGTCGAGCGCTTCAGCCGGCCATCGCCCGACACGCTCGTCTACGAGGTGACCGTCCGCGATCCGCGGACGTGGACCCGTCCGTGGACCTACACCGTGCCGATGACGCGCAACGCCGAGCCGATGTACGAGTACGCGTGCCACGAGGGCAACTACGCGATGGAGGTCATCCTCGCCGGCGCTCGCGCCGAGGAGCGGGCTGCGGCCGGCGCGGGCTCGCGGTAGGGATTCAGCACGGGCTTCGCCCCGAACCTCGCGGCCACCGCGTGCACTCGTGCAGGTTCGCAACGCGAACTGCCCCGAGGGCGACCCAGCGTTGGTCTCTCTCGAAAAACCGCGTCGTCACGGCTGCTGGGTTGCCGCTCGAGAGGCAGGGTTGCGGTGCCTCCGACGGTTTTTCTCCGAGAGACCAACCGCTGGGCCGCTCCGAACCTGCACGAGCCCCGATCCGCCCGCGAGGCGCGACGTGCGCGCCTTGGCCGGGTCGTTAGGAAACGGGGGGAATGCTTCCTGACGCGCTCACGCGAATGCGATATAGCCCGGTACGTGCCGTCATATAAAGTGTGCGCCCGTCGTCGCCCCACGCGGCATTGGCCGGCACCTCCGTCGGCTTGATCGTGCCAAGGTGCTGCCCGTCGGGGGTGATCACCCAGACGCCGCCAGGGCCGGTGGCCCACAGGTTGCCGTCGTCGTCCACCTTCAGCCCATCGGCCGCCCCCGGCTCCTCCGAGCTGCTGGCGTCCAGCAGCACCTCTCCGCTGCCCAGCGACCCGTCGGCCGCCAGGTCGTACACCATCCACAGATTAGCCATGCTGTCGGCGACGTAGAGCCGTGACTCATCGGGCGACAACGCGATGCCGTTGGGTCCCTGCAGATCGGCAAGCAGCGTCACCGTGCCGTCGGGGTCGAGACGGTAGATCCCGTTGACATCCTGCGCCCTGTCTTCCGGGCTCGGCAGTCCGTACGGTGGATCGGTGAAGTAGAGCGACCCGTTGGTGTGGTAGGCGAGGTCGTTGGGGCTGCTGAACCGGCCACCTTCGTAGCTGTCGACGACGACGCTCCGCGTGCCGTCGGCACTCACCTGAGAGATTCGACCGCCGAAGTGCTCCGTGAAGACGATGTCGCCGCCCGGGCCGACCGTGATCCCGTTCGAGCCGGAGAGTCCGCCGCCTTCGGTCTCTCCTTCGAAGACCGGGTTGAGAAAGTCGCTCACCTCGCCGTCGGGCGTCCACTTGATGATGGCGTTATTGGGAATGTCGCTGAACAACAGAAACGGCCCGCCGTCCTCGACCCAGACCGGACCCTCGGTGAACCCGAACCCACCCGCGAGGTGCTCGATGACGGCGTCCGGGGGGACGAGCGCGTCGAACGCGGGATCGAGCCGCTCGATCGTCCCGGCGCTCGGCTGGCTGTCAGCCGCGGGCATCGCGTCGGACGTCGCCTCGGGCATCGGCGCCTCAGCCGGCTCCGGCGCTCCGCCACACGAGACCGCCAGTACCACCACCGCCAGCAGCATCCAACTTCGTCTCACGGCTTCCCCCTTGGTTGTCATTGTCCGTAGAGAATACGACGAATCGTCCCGCGTGCGCCGTGTCCAGCCGGTGCTATGATCGGGTCAACTCGAAGGGAGCATCATGCCTCAGCCGAGAAGCGTTCGCCGGTCGCACCGAATCGCACGCCACCTCGTGGTCGTGCTGACGCTCGTCGTCGGCAGTCTGGCTTTTGTGGGCGCCCAGGACGCCGACGTCGACCTCATCACACGCGGCGCTGCGATCGGCGACTCACCGGTCGTCACGCTAGCCGAGGCCGCGCGAAACGCAGATGCATACGCTGACCGGTCGGTGATTCTCGAGGGCCAGGTCGTCAAGGCGTGCCAAAACAAGGGCTGCTGGCTGGAGCTCGTGCCGCAGGGGGCCGAACGGGGCATTCGCGTCACGTTCAAGGACTACGGCTTCTTCGTGCCAAAGGACTCCGCCGGCCACTCGGCTCGGCTCGAGGGCGTGTTCGAGCGCAACATCTTCTCCAAGGCTGACGCCGATCATCTGATCGCCGAAGGGGTTGCGCTGACGCGGAACCCCGATGGCACAGCGACAGAGTTGAGCTTCGTCGCCGCGGGCGTCGAGCTGCGGGCGGCGGCCGCCGGCGGTCAGTAACGGACCACTCAGCGCGACCCCGGAGCCGCCCGTTCCTCCTGAACACGCGCCCCGGCCAGGATCCCCGCCATGCCGATGTTCCCCTCATGGCAGGCGTATTCGAAGAGCGTGTCCTGGCTTCTCGACATCGGGACCATGGCGGTCCACGGACGGGTCCAGGTGGTCGAATCGGTCACCGTGATTTCGTATTCCAACGTTTCGGGCCCGGCGAGCTGTTGTAACCAGTCGCGCTGTTGTTGGCCCACACCCCTTGCAGGTCGGGACGGCCATCCGGCATTCGTGGCGCCGTCCAGCCGTCGTCGGACGATTGGCCGACGGCGAGCGCTGGCAGCAGCACGGTCAGACCAACCACGACGATGAGCGAGTACACGCGTTGGTGACGCATCATGATCTCAAGGACCTCCCGTCCGCTCGCGGCCCATTATGGAGCTACGACCCGGTGAACGCTAGAATCCCTACCTCACACGACGCATCCCCCGTCTAGCAACCAAACGGAGATGATCGATGGACACCCAACGCTTTCTGATCACCGGCGGGAGTCAGGGCATCGGGGCGGCCCTCGTCGCCCGCGCGCGCACGGCCGGCCACGAGGTTGTGTTCACGGGTCGGAACGAGTCGCGCATCACGCAGGTCGCGGCCGACACCGGTGCGCACGGGCTCCGCGCCGACGTGTCTGACGGCGGCGACAACGCGCGCACCGTCGACGTCTGTCGCGAGCGGATGGGCGGGGTCGACATCCTCGTCAACAACGCGGCGTTCGGATACATGGCGGGCGCTGGCGAGATTGAGATGGCGTCGATGCGCGCGCTGTTCGAGACGAATGTGTTCGGCCTCGTCGATCTCACGAATCGGGTCGTGCCGCTGCTCAAGGCGCAACAGGGCGGGGCCATCGTCAACCTCGCCTCGACGTCCGGCATGAAGGGGCAGAAGGGGGGCACGGTGTACGCCGGGAGCAAGTGGGCCGTGCGTGGTATCAGCCAGTGCTGGCAGGCGGAGCTCCGGCCCCACGGCATTCGCGTGACCTGCGTCTGCCCGTCGGAGGTCCAGACCGAGTGGATGGGCCGGACCGGCCGCAACAACCCCAACAAGCTCTATGCGGCTGATATTGCCGAGACAATCATGGCGGCCCTCGCGATGCCCCCGCGGGCGCTCTGGCCCGAGCTCGCGGTATTTGCGAACAACCCATGGAAGGAGGACTGACTGCCAACAGGCGCTGGATTCGGCGCAAGATGTTCCGCTTGCGGCACTTGGACCGATGTGGTACAAGTTGCGATCGGCACGGGGTACTCGTACGCGCGGCAGCTGCAGCGGCGTGGTTTGTGCCCGGAGTGGCCGCGGTAGAGGGAGCCCACTGATGAAGAATAGATGGCTCGTGGCAGTGACGGTGTTTGTCGCCTTGTCCTTTTCCATGGCGGCGCCGGCGTTCGCGGGCGGGAACGACACCGACGTGACCTACTACAAGGACGTCCTGCCGATCATGCAGGAGAACTGTCAGACTTGCCATCGGCCGTCCGGCCAGAACATCAGCGGCCTCATCGCGCCGATGTCGTTCATGGACTACACGGAAACGCGGCCGTGGGCGCGCGCGATTGCCCGCAAGGTTGAAGCGCGTGAGATGCCGCCCTGGTTCGCTTCGGCGCCGACGGGCGTCTTCGCGAACGAGCGTGGCCTGACCGATGACGAGATCGACACGCTCGTCAATTGGGTCGAAGAAGGCGCACGCGCCGGCGACAAGGCCGATGCCCCACCCGCCATCGAGTGGGCCGAAACGGCCAACGACGGCTGGACGTACGGCACACCCGACTTCGTCGTCAAGATGCCGGAGCCGTATCGAATCGAGGACGACGTCTACGACCTCAACATCACGTTCTACACGAAGCTGACCGAAGCCGACCTCCCGGCGGATACCTGGGTGAGAGGATGGGAGTTCCGGACCGGCGACAACCGGGTCACCCACCACATGTGCTCGTCGGTTATCCCGCCCGGCGCTCAGGTGCGAGCCGACGGGAGCGCCGTCGAGGGCGAGGGCGCCGATGTGGCCGGGAGCGCCTTGCTGAGCTGTGTGGCTGAAGGCGGCGAGTCGGGCCTCCTGCCGGAGGGGTATGGCGTCTTGATCGAGAAGGGCTCGATGATCTCGTTCAACATGCACTACCACAAGGAGCCGGCCGCGGGGTCGGCGGTCACGAGCGAGGCCGAGATCGGGTTCTTCCTCGCCAAGGGACCGGTGCAGCACAAGGTCATTAACGACACGCTTGCCAACCGCGGATTTTCGATTCCGCCGAACCATGCGAACTATCGGGTCGGGTCGTCGCGGGTGCTCGAGAAGGACACGCGCGTGTTGACTTTCTGGCCCCACGCGCACACCCGCGCGGTCGCGGCGCGCTACACGGCGTTCTATCCCGACGGCACCGAGGAGCTGCTGCTCGACGTGCCGAACTACGACCAGGGGTGGCAGGTCACGTATAAGTACAAAGAGCCGAAGTTGCTCCCGAAGGGAACACGCATCGACGTCGACTTCTGGTACGACAACACGCCCGAGCGCGCCGCGCGCAAGGAGTTCGACTCGAACCGCTTCGTCGGCCACGGGCCGCGGACCGACGACGAGATGTCACTCGGCTTCATCGGTTACGCCGAGGTGGAGCCCACCGCGGCGTCGACCGACAACGACAACTAGCGGCGCGCGCCGCCGCGTCGTTCCGATTCACGAGGGCGGGGTGTGTTGGCCCCGCCCTTCGCCTTTTGGCATGCGTCACGGACGGTTGACCCTCAGCGGCCACGTCGTCGCGGTCGTGCTGCTCTCCGGTGCGGCTGGCGCGCAGGCGCCACAGCCGAGCGACGGGGTCGACGGACTGCTGCACGCGGCGCTTACCCTGGACGCCCAGAACATCGACATCGCCTTTGGCCCGGGTCTGGCGGCTGGGGCAGAGGGCCGCGCGCTGCTCGCCGGCCAGCTCGGCGCGCGCGTGCGCGTCGGCACGCTCGAGGGGCATCGGGCATTGCGTCTCGGCTCGATCGTCCCGGATCTCACACCGCCGCCGGCGCCCGCTCCGTCGACCGGTGGCGATGACGTCGACGACCCGGAGGAGGAAGAGTCCGATGCTGACGAGGACACGGACGACGAGCCGGAGCGCGCCGGTCCAACCACGCCGAGTTACGAGCTGTGGCTCGTGCGCCAGTCATCAGGGTGGGCGCTAGAGGCCCACGCGAGCGACGGCGAGGCCGTCCACGACATCCCGCTGGGCCACCGTACAACGGAGACGGCGTCCCCGCAGCTCACTGCGTCGGTCTCCGCGACCGCGG
Source organism: Vicinamibacterales bacterium (assembly GCA_965197395.1). GTDB lineage: Bacteria > Acidobacteriota > Vicinamibacteria > Vicinamibacterales > UBA8438 > CAZYFH01. Next base: position 208,147 of record CBDANB010000004.1, read on the forward strand.
CCGAAGCGGGCCGTCTCGTGCTGCGCTGGGGCCGCCACGCGTGGAGCACCGACTTTCGCTTCGAGGAGCTTCCACGCCCGCCACGCAGGCCGCGGGTCTCGGGCCGCGGACAGGAAAGAGAGGCCGACACCGATACGACGGACATCGCGCGTCGCAACACGCTTTCCGAACGGAACGAGACGGCGGTCGTGCTGGCGAATGGCTCGCGGGTCGGCGTCCTCTTTTGGAAGGGCATTGATGTGGAGGACGAGGACTTTGGGCACCTGTCCGAGACCGCCGATGGCGCGGTCGTCCGCTTGATCCGAGCGGCGCCGCCACGCCTCAGGACCGACGTCACGCTCCGATTCGGCGAGACAGCGCTGTCCACCGGCAATCTGGCCGCGGGGTTCGCGGGCGTGTATGCGGTCTGGCTCCGCAAGGTCGCCGACGGATGGCGGTTCGTGTTCAACAACGAGGCGGACTCATGGGGGACGCAACACGACCCGGCGTTCGATGCGGCGGAGGTCGACGCAGAGTATTCGCGGTCCGACGCGTCGTTTCGACCGCTCGGCGTCACGCTGATGCCGGTCGGCGGCGGCGGCGGCCGGTTGGTCGTGCATTGGGGCCCGCACGAATGGGCCGCGGACTTCGTCGTCACCGACTGAGATTTGTTGCCGCCAGAAAGGACCAGCGTGCCGAACTCGCCTCCAAAGAGCGCCGTGGAGCTGGTGATGGAGCGGCTCAAGCAGCAGGACGCCGAGTCCGGTGTCGACGCGGCGCCGCTGACCGAGGCCCAGACCTCGGCGATCGCCGAGGCGCGGCGCACGTACGACGCAGGCGTCGCGGAGTGCCGCATCTTGCACGAGTCGGCGCTGCGGACCACTTACGACCCCGAGGCACGCCAGGGACTCGACGCGAACTATCGGCGAGACCTGGCTCGGTTGACGACGGATCGCGACCGCAAGATCGATAAGATTCGGGGCGAGCCCGACGCGCGTGGCTAGTGGCCCTTGTGCGCGGTGAGCGCCAGCACCGCGTAGGCGGTCGCGGCGTCGCGCATGAAGCCTGCCCGGTCGGACGACGGATCGTGCTGCCGGTTGAGGGACGTCGCCGGCCAGGAACCATCCGGGCTCTGATTCCGCTCGAGCCACACCAGACCGCGCGCGATCGCTGCCTGTGCTCGCGGCTGGCCTGCCGTCCGCAGCGCCAGCGTGACGAGACCGGTGGCATAGCCGTCACTCGTCTGGTCGACGGCTGTTTCGTCGCGTCGCTCCCATGACCCCAACGACGACAGGCTCCAGCCGCCGTCGGGCCGCTGTTGACCGACGACGTCGTCGATGATCGCCGATTGCTGCACGAAGGTCAGCGTTCCGGGGAGTGCGGTTTCGGCCCAGACCGCCATCACCCGCGTGAAGGGAGGCTCGGCGTCGACCCGCCGCCTGAGGTAGTCGCGGAGGCGCGCGACGTGGTCGTGAATCTCCGGACGCGCGCGGTACTCATCCGGAGCCAGTCCGACCGCGACGGCGGCCAGCGCGGCCCCATGGTAGGTCCCCTCATCCGATTCCCACGGCGCCAGGTTGAAGTGCAGCCAGGGCCAGGCACCCTCCGCCTGCCCGCTCGTCTCCTGCAGCGCCCAGAGGTGATCGAAGGCTTGTTCTGCCGTCTTGCTCAGCGTGCCACGCACCGAATCACGCCTGGCGAGGATGAGGGCGTTGAAAATGGCTTCCGTCCCGCGGGATTCGCTGGTCTTCGGTGACCCGTAGCGTTCATCGGTGTAGAACGGTCCGATCTCCTCCCAGTGGGTGACCCGTGTCGTCAGGCTCGTCAGGAGCGTCTGCTCGTGTTGGGTTGGCGTGTCCGTGGTGTCGCCGGCACGCAGCATCGGTCGGGCGAGGCCGTATGGCCCGGTCGTGTGACACGAGATGCAGAACGTCCCTCGCTCGCGCGCGGCCGTCTCCCAGCCGGACCACCACTTGAGACGCTGGTCGAGGTAGGCGGCGGCGGCCTGCGGGTCCCACGCCGCGGGATCATCGCTTTGGGCGTAGACGGTGGCCGCACCTAGCATGCCGCACGTCGTCATCACGGCGAGGGTCAGCGTCTTCATGTTAGAACCCCGGCTTGACCGTGCCCTTTTGGCGCGCGACCTCAAGCAGCGTCGGATAGAACTGGACAAACGTCCGCTCCACGGCGGTGTGCTCGGTATGACACTCGATACACCGAGCCACTTGCGCGCCGGCCAGCGGTGTGGCGACGTCCGCCAGTGATTGCGCCGTGCCGAAGTCGTAGAACGCCCACCCGTCCGCAAACCGGTCGTCTTTCACTTCCGCTTCGAGCGCGACGAGGTCGGACTGGAATTGTCCGGTCCCCGTGATGGCGCCCTCGCTGCTGGACTGCCGGATCTCGAGGACAAACATCGTCTCGTCGGGCCACCGGCCCGTCTCCATGAACCCTCGATACGACGACGGGTTCACGAACACGTTCTGGAAGAGCTGCGGCTGCGCGTCACCCGGCGGCTGATAGCTCATGTTCAAGCTCGAGCTGAGGAACTGCCACTCACGGTAGTTCGTCGGGCGGTTCAGGTTCGTCCCATCGCGAAAGCTGGGCCCACCCCGAGGCTCTTGGGCCCACGCGGTCAACGACAGCAGGACTGCGATGGAGAGGCACGCGGCCGACACCATCAGCGTCTTTGTGCTCATGCAGAGGCGCTCCAATCCGTGTGCAGTACGCACGTATTACATCACACTGACCCCAGTGTGGCGGGCCGGGACGCGCCGATCTCGTCTACCGATGTCAGGGAGTCGGGTGGTCTTCCGGCCGCTCGGTCCGTTCCCGGAGCGCTTTCCCGACGAGATACGCGCCGAGGATCATCGGGGCGAGGGGCCACCAGTCTTCGACCCACGCGAGCGACACGCCGAACCGCGTGTTCAGCAGCAGGATGAAGCCCGTGACCATGATGGCCACACCGCCGCCGATCGACCCGCCAAAGGTCGGCAGGGTGAGGCTCGTCTCGTGTGGTAGCTCGAGCCCCTCGCCGCCATCGAGCGCCAAGTTGTAGAACATGGCCCGGCGGGCGGCGTCGACGACGTTGTAGACGAAGAAGAAGGCGAGAAAGATGGAGAGGAGCGGAATGACCGCAGCGCTCGCGTAGGATGCCACCATGACAATCGTTCCGGCAAACACGATGTTGTGGATGAAGCCGATCATGTAATACCCGACATAGACCTGTCCGACTCCGGGCAGTAGGGACAGCACGCCCGCCAGGAGCGGCGATTTCCGCGGCGGGCTCGGCGTCCAGCCGGCGGGCCGCGTTCGTGTGCGCGCGCCGCCGGGCTGGACTGCGTCGTGCGGCGGCGGCGTCGTGTCCGGTGGCGCGGCGGCCTCTTCGGGGAGGTGTTCAGGGGTGTCGACGTGTTCGGATGAACCGTTCATCACCTGCTCCTTCAGCGTGAGTGTCATTCCGGTTGCTCACCGGTCGTGGGGGATGTGAGCTGTCGCCTCATGCGCTCGGTGCGATCGCTCAGCCAGCGCATCGCGCGCGCGCCCCGGCGTACGCTCCGATCGAGGAGGCCGGCTTCGAGTCCTTCGCCGTCCGCCGCAAGCTCGGGCAGCCGCGCGGCGATCCGGGTGTACCGCTGACCGACGGTGGACCGCGCCGCCCGTGCCGAATCGAGCAGACGACCACCGGTTGCGTCCCAGGCCAGGCCGCCGGCGTCGGCCAGTCGCGCGACTGGGCCCTGCTGGACGGAGGACAGCGCCGCGAGCGCCTGGACCGGCGCGGCGCGCAGCGGTGACCACGACACCCCGAACACGAGCCACAGGACCACCGCTCCGATGTAGCCGGCTTCCCAGGCGATGCGCGGTCGCACGAGCAGACGCTCAACGCGCGGGAGCGCCTGCTCGAGCAGACGGTCAACGCGCGGGAGCGCCTGCTCGAGCAGACGGTCAACGCGCGGGAGCGCCTGCTCGAGCAGACGGTCAACGCGCGCGAGCGCGGCCACAAGGCCCCGCCACCACGCCACGCGCGGTCGGGTGGCGGCCAGTACATTTGCGACGAGCTCCGCCGGCGGCTCGAGCTTGGCGAACGCCGGCAGCTCATCCACGAGTCGGGCCAGCGCCACAGCCGTCGCCGCGCAGTCGGGGCAATGCTCGACGTGGTCGTGCACGAGCTCGTGGTCGAGGCCCCGGAGCGCCCCGTCGACGTAGTCGACGAGCCGCTGACGTGCGGGGCCGCAGGTCGATCCGCTCGTGTGCTCGAGAATCGTCGCGACGAGCCCGTCCGGCGCGTCGATCGGCGGCGCCGCCGGCTCACTGCGCAGCACGGCGTGGAGCTCCCGACACCGTGGGCAGCGTGCCAGGTGCTCCCCGGCGAAGCGCCGGTCGTCAGACGAGAGGGTCCCGTCGACGAACGCCGCCAGCCGTGCCTCGAAGCGGGCGCAGGCCATCGCGTCGTTCCCCACTGAGGTCACTGACGCATCTCCGCGCGATGGGTTCGCCCCGAGGCGCCGTATGACGGATCGATCGCGAGCACCTGCCGCGCCAGCTCCACCCGCGCGCGATGTGAGCGCGACTTGAGCGTCCCGACGGGGACGCTGAGCAACTCGGCGATCTCGTCGAAGGTCAGTCCCTGGATGTCCTTCAACATGATGATCTCCCGGTTTCGCTCCGTCATCCTTCCGAGCGCTTCGTGGACGAGCCGCTTGCTCGTATCGGCCAGCCACGCCTGCTCCGGGTCCGGTCCCGCGGCCGCGAGCGTCTGCCCGTCATGCTCGACCGGCACGTCTTGAGCCGGCGGCCGGGCCTTGATCCGCCGGAGCCGGTCAATGCAGAGGTTGCGCGCCAGGCGCAGGAGCCAGGGGAGGAATGCCGGCCCGCTGAACGTATCTATCTTTTGGTAGACGCGGACGAAGATTTCCTGGGCGAGGTCGCGCGCCGCGTCGGCGTCGCGGACGTAGTGATAGGCCAGTGCGTACACGCGTCCTTGGAACGTTCGAACGAGACGCTCCCAGGCCAGGTCGTCGCCCTGGCGACAGCGGTCAACGAGCTCTGCGGTTTCCGACACCGGCATCGCGAACGCAGGCGGTCCTTACTGGAAAGAACGCACGCCTGGGCGGAAAGTTCGGTGAGCCGCCCGACACTCAGGGCCACGGCCCGCGCGGTTCACCGACCATTCGTCGCGGCGGTGTCGTCGGCCTCCTGCAGTCGCGCGCCCCGAAGGGTGTTCGCGATGGCGTAGTTGCCCTCGTGGCAGGCGAACTCGTAAATCTGGCCGGTCCCAGGGGCCGGCCGCATGAAGATCTGCGCGGTCCACGGTGTCGTCCACGTCGTCGGATCGTGCATCGTGAACTCGTATCGGAGTGTGTCCGGTCCGGTCCGGGTAAACCGCTCGACGAGCCGCAGATCACTGGAGGCGCCGCTGAAGTTCGTCCCGCGCTTGAGGTTCGTCGTCTCGACCACCAGCGTGTCGCCGTCCCACCGGCCCCGCGAGTCGCCCAGGTTGCCACGCAGGTGGGACGGCACGTGCGGTCGTCCGTCGAGCGGGATGATGCGCGTCTCGTGCATCATCTCCATCAGGATGGCGACGTAACCGGACGTCTGCACGATCTGGTAGTTGCTGTTGTAGCCACGCCCGGTCATCGGCACGCGCCCACCCGAGCAGCGCAAGCCAGCGCCAAGATCCTCGGGTCCGGCCGGGTAGCGGGCTCGCGGCCGCGCTCTCGCTGCGTCGCGCCGCCGCTCGGCCTCGGGCGTCATCGGCGGCAGGCGCCCGTCGGGCGGATCGATGATCAGCGACGTGCGATTGTCGAACCAGCGACCGATGAGCCAGAAGTGGTTGTAGTTGCCGGTGCCCTCGGGGGCATTGGCGGTGACGCCGTCGCCGGACTTGTGCTCGGTCGCGTCAGCCAGCGCGGCGCGGAAGACGCTCTCGCCGAAGGCGGCATCCCCCGCGTCATCGCCGAAGAGCGTGGCCGCTCGCTCCTGGAGCGTCGCAACCTCCTCGTCGGTCAGCGTCGTCTTGTCCGCGAGCTCGGCCGGTCGTTCGAGAGGGGTCGCGGAGTCGCTCGCCCAGATGCCCTGCAGATCCGGCTGTCCGTCGGCGGTTCTGGACGGCGTCCAGGGATCCGGCGCACCTTGCGCGGCTGCTCCCGTAGGGGCCGCCAGTCCAAATGCGATCAGCGTGACGCACACCGCGAGGAATCGCTTGCTCATTGGCTTCTCCTTTGGCAGCCCGCGGTGACAGTCCCGCTGCATTCGACCGGCGATGCATCCCGCGTGGCGGCGTCGCTCATCGGTCAAATACTCCCGAGTATTCTCCCTCTTCGCGACTTGCCACCCGGGCGCCGCGCCGGTCTCGGTGCGACGCGGGACTCTCACCACGGGCTGCTGGACCGACGTCTTGCTCCACACCATAGGCGCCGGCGTGACTTTGTGCAAGGAGCACGAGCGCGCGTTTCCTGCGACCTTCAGGCTCGGCTGCATGGTCGTCGCGACGGGACACACCCGTGAACCCGTTGTAGCACGCGAGCTAGTTCACCGGGAGGGGGACGGCGCCCGTGGCGACGTCCATGATCAAGCGCGTCAGCAAATAGAGCCGCGGCTCGATCGATCGGAGGTCCACGTACTCGGCCGCGCTGGAGTGCGCGCCGAACCCCTGGAGGCCGAGGCCTTCGATGACCGGCGCATCGGTCTCCAGCGCGGCGAACGCCGCGTCGGTCCCCCCGCCGGAGGCCGCTTCTGTGACGCCGAGCGTGCGCCCGATTTCCCGGTACACCGCCTGCGCATGCCGCGCCAGGGCACGTGAGGCCGCGGTCGCCTCGAGCGGTGGGCGGCGGCGTTCGAACTCCATCGTGACGCGCGTGTCCGGGATGAGCTGGTTTCGGAGGCGATGCCGTACCTGTTCCTCGATCAGCTCGTAGTCGGCGACGGTCAGGACACGCACGTCGGCGGTCGCTCGCGCGTCATCGGGGATGACGTTCCGTCGCGCACCCGCCGACGCCACGGTCCAGTTCATCTTGGTGCCGGTCGTCTCATCCGAGAGGTCTCGGGTCTGCATGATCTGGTGGGCGAGCTCGTAGAGCGCGTTGCGCCCCTCGTCGGGGGCCGCCCCGGCATGCGACGCGCGCCCCTCCACCCGCAGCCTGACGGATCCGATCCCGGCGGTCGTCAGCGCGAGGCGGTCGTTCGGCCCGGCGCCTTCGCACGAGAACACGACGTCGTGCTCGCCGCCGAGCCGCGTGATCAACGCGCGCGATCCGGGTGAGCTCACCTCTTCATCCGCGTTGATGAGCACGGTGAGCGTCTCGTAGTTGTCGACGTCCAGCTGCTGCAGGATCGACAGCACGTGCAGGATGACGGCGATGCCATGCTTGTCGTCCGCAATCCCCAGGCCGTATGCCCGGTCGCCGTCGATGCGGAACGGCTGCTCGGCGAGCATCCCGGGTTGATAGACGGTGTCCATGTGCGCCAGCAGGAGGATGCGCCGCGTGCCGTTCCCACGGAAGCGCGCCAGCACCATCTCGCCGATCGTGTCGGGCGTGTCGCCCATTTGATAGATGTCCGACGGAGGCACCCGCTCGACGCTGCCACCCAGCGCGCGCAACCGGTCGCCGATGACATCGGCAATCCGACGCAATCCGTCCGCGTCGCTGCTCCCCGACTCGATGGCGACGAGCTCCCGCATCGTCTCGATGAGCGGTGCGCGTTCGGCGTGGACGCGCGCCTGCACCGCGTCGACGGCCTGGGCGCCGGGGGTGGCGCCAGTCCCCACGAGCGCAACGACCAGGACCGCGTTCCGCGCTGTCATCGCCTACCGGTCCCGCGTCCAGCGCACGAACGACGGCCCGGCCGGGCCCCGTTCCCGTGCACCATGTTCGGGATAGACCGATGCCACGAAGATGTCACCGGTCGACGGGTCGAACGCCATCTGGTGCACGTAGACGTCCGCGCTTTCGATGCGCTCGATCTCCCGGTCGGTCTCCGCGTCGACGATCACGACATCCTGCCGCCCCCGCTCGGCGCCGGTCGTGCCGGCGTAGATCCGGTCTCCGTAGGCGGCGACGCTCAACGTCAACGCGCCCTCGACCACCGACCACGGGCCCTCGTACGAACCGTCCTGGCCGAAGACGTCGAAGCGGCTCCGGCAGCCCGGGATGGGCCGCAGGCGCTCCTCCGCGATCTGTCCCCGGACCGTGACATACGGGTGCAGCGCGCCCCCGCAGACGTTGGCGACCAGAAGCCGGCCGCGCGCGTCGACCGCCACGGCATGCACCACGCCGAGCTGCCCAGGCCCGTTGCCGTATTCGCCGACCTGTCTGAGAAAGGTCCCGTCCTTGTCGAACCAGACCAGCCGCGAGTTCCAGTAGCCGTCGGAGATGACGAAATTGCCGCCGGGCAGAATCGCGACGCCGGTGGGCCCGTTGAAATGCGACGCGTCGTCCCCGTACGTGCCGTACTCGCCGAGCGTCAACACGGGTGTGCCGTCGGGCGTCAGCTTCTTCACCTGATGCCCATCGCGATCGACGACCCAGACGAACCCGTCGCCGTCGACGTAGATGCTGTGCGGGCCGATGAACGCCTGGTCCTCCGCGAACGTACCGAGAAACGCTCCGCTCCGGTCGAACATCCAGATGGATCCGCTGCCGCGATACCGGGTCATCGCCAGCGGGTGGCTTGCCCAGTGGTCCACGTCGCGCGAGATTGCGTAGACGACGCCGCGAGCGTCCACGGCGATACCCGTCCCCATCTCGAACTCCGCGCCGGGCGGATACCGGGGCCAGTCCTCGACGAGCCGATATCGACCGTCGGCCTCCTGCGCCGACGCGACGTCACCAATGGACCCGGCTCCGGTGAGCGCGGCGAGGCCAAGACCCATCCCGACGAGCGCTGCGCGTGTGAGCTGCCGTCCTCCCATGCCTGCCCCCCTCGTCATGCCGGCTCAGCCGCCGACCGGCGGCGTCGGCGCGCGTGTCGGCTCCAAGTGTAGCCTCGCCCGGGGGCGGTGCGGCGAATGACCGGATACCGCGCCTGACCGGTTCGCGCACCAGGTTTCATTGGGACACTCGACTTGCGCCACGGAGTGGCAGTGGGCGATCATGGGCACACGACGACGGCGCAGACTCTCGCAGGGAGGGTGGAGATGGCTGGCCGAGTTTCCGCAACGGTACTGACCATGGCCGCGGCGGCGTTGCTGGCAGTTCCCGCGTCTGGCCAGAACCAGGCCCAGACCGGCGCGGACCCCGATGCCGCGTGGACGTTGCCGCGTACCCCGGACGGCCGGCCTGACTTTCAGGGCTTCTGGACGACCCAGACCTTCACCCCGCTACAGCGACCCGAGCACCTCGCCGATAAGGAGTTCTACACCGACGAGGAAGCGGCCGAGCTCCAGCAGTAGCTGACCGCCGAGGGCGTGGATCCGCTCGCGGGCGACGCCATCAATCTCGAGGATGCGGAGGCGAGAGAGCAACGACTCTACCAGGCGAACCGCGACGCCTCATACGTACACTACGACAATGAGATCTGGCTGCGCACGCCGGTCCCCAAGGGGATTTCGACGCGGCGAACATCGCTGATCACCGATCCGCCGAATGGCAGAATTCCGCCGCCGACGGCGGAAGCCGAGCAGCGCGCGGCCGCGCGCGCCGAGGCACGGCGGCAACGAGGTCCCTTCGATGGCTACGAGGTCCGGCCGCTATCGGAGCGGTGCGTAGTCTGGCCGCACAACGGCCCGCCGATGTTGCCACCGGCCTACAACGATATTCATCAGTTTCTTCAGACGCCGGGCTACGTCGTGTTGCACACCGAGCTGAGCAACAGCCTTCCACGCATCATTCCGGCTATATCCGAGTTTCCCAAAGGGCGTAAGTACCTGATATCCCTGTCTTTCCTGGGTAAATCGAGCGTTCGGCCTGCACAGGTCGGCCGCTTCGATGTGAACATAGTCATTCACGGGTCGACTGCAGTCCGAGGACGCGGCGATCTTGTCGCCATACGGATGGGCCCTGTGGAAGCTGCCGGCGCCGTGGACGCACAGAACGCGCCCACCGCACCTCGGAAAACGCTGCGCGTTTTCCACGAGCTTCCACAGGGCCTTTCCCATCAAATCATCCACGGAAAACCCAGAAAAACCCCGAAAGGCCCAAAAATAGCGTTGGGAAACCCGGATAGACCCATCATTCCGATGGACGGGCGTCCGCCCCTACCCGACGACATCCAGATGATTCCCGGAGACTCGCGTGGCCGGTGGGAGGGTGACACGCTCGTCGTCGAGTCCGGGAACTTCACCGACAAGACGCGCTTCCAGGGCTCCACCGCAGCGCTGCACGTCGTCGAGCGATTCACGCGCGTCAGCGAGGACATGATCCGCTACGAGTTCACGGTCGACGATCCGACCTCGTGGACACAGCCGTGGAGCGCGGAGATTCCGATGCTGAAGACGGACGGGCCGATGTTCGAGTACGCCTGTCACGAAGGCAACTATGACGTCCGTCACATTCTCGAGGTCTACCGGAACCTGGAGAAGCAGGCCGCCGCGGGCGCGCGGTAGGTCAAAGCACCTAGTCCCCTGTGTCTGAAAAAGCTTCAAATAGTGTGTCGGCTGTGATGTATTGGGCGGCATGGCAAGAACAGGTCGGCCCAAAGCGAGATTGGAAGTCACCGCCGCAGAGCGCGTAGAACTTGAGCGGCTCGCCAGGCGCGCCCGAACGAATCGGCACGTGGCCTTGCGGGCAAGGATCGTCCTGAGGAGCACGCGTGGCGAATCGAACGTGGCGGTCGCGGCGAAACTGCGCTGCTCGAACGTGACGGTCGGCAAGTGGCGACAGCGGTTTAGGGTAGGTCGCGTGGACGCGCTGTACGACGAGCCCAAGCCCGGAGCCCCACGGACCCTGTCCGATGCGGATGTCGAGTCGATCCTCGTCACGACGTTGGAAAGTAAGCCGAAGGGGCGGACCCACTGGAGCACCCGCAAGATGGCGGAGCGCGCTGGCGTCAGTGCCTCCACCGTGGGCCGCATCTGGCGCACCTTCGGGTTGCAGCCGCATGTCGTGGAATCCTTCAAGATCTCCGACGACCCGCTGTTCATCGAGAAGGTGCGGGACATTGTCGGCCTCTACCTGAATCCACCCGACCACGCCGTTGTCTTGTCATTCGACGAAAAGCCTCAGATTCAAGCCCTCGAGCGAGCGCAGCCGATCCTGCCGATGGACATGGGTCGGCCCGAACGCCAGACGCACAACTACATCCGCCATGGCACGGTGGACCTCTTCGCGGCGCTCAACGTCGCGACCGGCCAGGTCGTGGCGCAAACCAAGAAGCCGCATCGGTCGAGGGATTTCGTGAGCTTTCTGCGCGAGATCGACGAGCGGGTGGACCCCACCCTCACCGTCCACGTGATCCTCGACAATCTCTCGGCGCATAAGTCCCCGCTGGTCAAACGATGGAGGGCCCGCCACCCGCGCTTCCAGTTCCACTTTACGCCAACCTACTCCGCCTGGCTCAACCTCGTCGAGCGGTTCTTTGGCCTCCTCACCGAACACGCCCTCAAGCGCGGCTCACATTCCAGCACGCACGCGCTGCGCCACGCCATCTCCGCCTACGTGGACGCCCACAACGACGAGGGCAAACCCTTCAAGTGGACAAAGACAGCCGACGAGATCCTCGCGAAGGTGAAGCGGTTCGGACAGCGCACCGTTCAAGTCCACGGTGGCCCCAGATGACCAACGACTTTTTGAAGAAATCATCAAGGGGACTAGCTCAGGCCTTCAGGCCTGCGGGCCAGGCTGAAGCCTGGCCCCTACGACGGGCTCCATGAGCTCGGACTAATTGGTCGCGAAGCAGTAGAACAGGCCAGCGCCGCCGGTACCCACCAGATTCTCCTGACTGCACCCGCGACTCGGGTGTGACGAGTTCCACGACCCGTTGCCACCGCCCTGCTTGTCCGAGTGGCCCACCTGCGCCGAGCCGTCCCCGTTGCCCGTCCAGTTGTTGCAGGTGTGGTCCATCCCGTCTGTGAAGGCGCGGCCGTCGGGCATCGAGCCCGTGAGGATGTCGTGCTGGTTGGGGGAGTCGCCGACGCCGTTGACCGGCTCTCCCTTTTCGGTGAGCGAGATCACCTTGCCGAGAGCGTTGCCACGCCTCGCCTGTTCGAGGGTGTCACCGTGAAGCTCGCCGACATCCTGCGCGGCCCGGCGGCGTCCGCCCGACGCGTACCACGGGCCGCCTCCGATGCGGTCGCGCGCGTTGACCGCGTTGGGCCCCTGCGTGCTGAGATACGCGCGCCAGGTGGAGTCGCCACGTCCGGCGGCGGCGGCGAGGCTCTGACAGTGCGCGTCGGCACCGGCCAGGCCGCCGAGATTGGCGCCGTTGCCCAGGCCGACGCTCGTGACGAAGAACGACATCGGCTGCGGTGCCTGCTGTTGTGCGATCGCCGCGTACGACCCGACGGCCATCACAGCAGCGAGCCCCGCGCGTGTCCAGAGTTGCTTGCTCACCATGGCTCTCCTGACCTCCTCGTGCTCGTGATTCGAGATGCCCACGCGACAGGGCGTGGAACGGGACGTATTGTACAGACGCGCGCCTATAATTGCAGCGTCGTCGGCGGTCCGACGACGAGTTTCCGCAAGGGGAGAGCCATGGGACAGACCCCCGACGCCGTCGCGTCCACGAATCGCCACACAGCGATCACCCGTCGCCAACTCATGGGCCTGGCGACCTTGGTGCCACCCGCCGCGCTGGCGGTCGCCGGCAGCGCAACCGCGCGGGCCGCATCGTCGCAGGCGTCCGCAGCGACTATCGGCCCCTACGACGAGAGCGTCCTGCCGACGGGGATTCGATCGCGCTTCGTGCCGGACGTCAACGGCCTGCGGATGCATCTGTTGGAAGCGGGCTACTCGAGGGGGCGACGGCCGCTGGTGCTGCTCCTGCATGGATTTCCCGAGCTTGCCTACAGCTGGCGCCACGTGATGGTGCCGCTCGCTGCGGCGGGGTATCACGTCGTGGCGCCCGACCAGCGCGGATACGGGCGGACGACCGGCTGGGACACCGGCTACGATGCCGATCTGCACCCCTTCCGGCGCCTCAATGTGGTGCGTGACGCGCTCGGGCTGGTGTCGGCGCTCGGTCATCGCTCCGTGGCCGCCGTCATCGGGCACGACTTCGGGTCGCCCATCGCGGCGTGGTGCGCCGTTGCGCGGCCGGACGTGTTCCGCTCCGTCGTGTTGATGAGCGCGCCCTTCGGTGGGACGACGGCGTTCCCGTTCGCCACCACCGCGGCGGACACCGGGCCGAGCATCTACGATGAGATGGCCAGGTTGCCGCGGCCCCGCAAGCATTATCAGCGGTACTACAACACGCGCGAAGCCAACGCGAACATGCAGCACGCCCCGCAGGGGATCCACGCGTTCCTGCGCGGCTACTACCACTACAAGAGCGCCGACTGGGCCGGCAACCAGCCTTTTCGTCTTGCATCGTGGACGGCTGCAGAAGTTGCCCAGATGCCGACCTACTACATCATGGAGCTCGACAAGGGGATGGCGGAGACCGTGGCGGACCACATGCCGTCACCGGCCGAGATCGCCGCCAACAGATGGCTGCCCGAAGATGAGCTCCGCGTCTACAGCGAGGAGTTCGGGCGGACGGGGTTCCAGGGTGGCCTGCAGTGGTATCGGTCGGGCGGGGAGGGTCGGGTCGAGATGGAGCTCTTCGCCGGCCGTACGATCGACATCCCATCCGCCTTCATTGGCGGGGCGAGCGACTGGGGTCCCTATCAGCGGCCCGGCTCACTGGAGCGGATGCAGGAGAGCGCCTGCACCGACATGCGCGGCGTGCACTTCGTCGAAGGTGCCGGCCATTGGGTGCAGCAAGAGCAGGCGGAGGTGGTGGCCCGGCTCCTCACCGCGTTCTTGCAGCAGCGCGCGTGACGCGCGCGTCCCCGAACTTGGCGGGTCGGCGCGGCGTGGGCCGCTACCGCCCTTCCTGCGCGCGCTGCCCGCTCAGCGAGTTGGGCACGGCGTAGTTCCCCTCGTGGCATCCGTACTCGTACTGGACGTAGGCGTCATCCCGCTTGTAGTTGAACGACACCGCCCAGGGGGCCGTGTAGGTTTCCGGATCGTCGACGCGCAGCTCATAGCGCAGCGTGGCGGCGTCGAGGAGCGTGAACCGCTCGACGACGTGCCGCGCCTCGGTCTGCGGCGCGCGTGATCCAGGCCCGCGCTGGTTGGCAACCGCCTTGAAGTTCTTCGACTCCACGATCAGGGTCTGGCCGTCCCAGTGCCCGCGCGGGTCGCCGTTCCACTGGCTGATGCGTTCGTTGATGGGTGGCCCGGCATCGATCGGAATGATCCGCGAGTTGTGGATCATCTCGCTCAGGATGACCACGTGACCGGGGGTGTGGAAAAACATCTTCCCGTTGTTGTATGCGGTCGGCATCATGATGCCGTAGGTGCCGCGCGAGACGCAGCGGTCGCCTGATTCCATCGTCGAAAACGAATCGTGCAGGTGCTCGCGATGATAGGCGACGCTCTGCTTCGCCTTCGCGGTCATCTCGGGGACCTTGCCGGTGGCCGGCTCGATGAGGAGTGCCAGCGCGTCGACGCCGGCGGGCTCCTTCCAGTACCAGTCGAACCAGTAGTTGGCGTAGGCGCCGACACCGCGGCTGTTCTCGTGGCCCTGCCAGGTGACCGACTTGCGCGCGTCAGACCGCTCCTGGACCAGCGCCCGGATGTCCTCGGGTGACAGCGTCTTGCCAACGAGCTCGTCCGGCAGCTCGAGTGGGATGTGCGCCGCGCCGACGTTGTTCCACGTCCCGTTGAGATCGAGTTGTCCGTCCGCCAGCCGGGGCAGCTCCCACGCATCGGTTGTCTGCCCGGTCGCTGGTGTCGCGCCGACGAGCATCAGCACCGTAGCGGCGCACAGGGCCAACAACGATTTCGAGCGATCGACCATCAGGAACCTCGCTTTCATCCGTTGCGACGAGAGGATGGGGACGCGGCCCACGCAGTGTCGCGTCAGTTCGATCCGCCCGACGACGCCTCCGAGGCTTCCAGCACGCGCGCGCCCGACAGGGAGCTGGCCATCGAATAGTTGCCCTCGTGGCACGCGTACTCGTACAGCGGCTCGTCCGTGCGGGTCATCTGCACGTGCGCCGTCCAAGGGCCTGCCCAGGTCGTCGGGTCGCTGACCGTGAACTCGTAGCGCAGGGTGTCGGCGTCGACGCGCGTGAACCGTTCGATCAGGTACAGGTTCGCGCTCGATCCCCCGAAGGAGGTCTCGCGCAAGAAGTTCCGCGTCTCGACGACCAGCGTCTCGCCTTCCCAGCTTGCCCGCGAATCACCGACCCATTGGCGGAGGTTGGCGGGCAGGTGCGCGCGGCCGTCCAGTGGGATGATGCGCGCGTTGTGAACCATCTCGTTCAGGACGACGACGTGGTCCGCGGACTGAAACAGCTGCATGTTGTTGTTGTAGACGCTCGGCGTCATCGGCGGGCCCGAGTTGAAGCCGAGGAGACACCGCTCCGAGACGCCGCGGTCTTCGGGGCCGTGCGCATGACGGCTCCGAAGGATGCGCTGCAGCTCGCGGCGGGCCTGCATGTCGGGTCGCACGGTCGGGATGCGTCCATCCCGCGGTTCGACGATGAGCGACGTTCGCTGCTTCTCGAGCGTGTCGCTCTGCTCGAACCAGATCGCTTGCTCATAGCTGACGCGAGCCTCGGCCGACGCCGTCGGCGACGTCGAGTCACCGGCACGTCGCCGTTCGGCCAGCTGCTGCTCCCATTCGGCGGCCTCTTCGGCCGTGAGGGTCTCCTTGCCGGCCAGCTCCTCAGGTCGTTGCATCGGTGTGGCCGTCGAGAAGTTCCAGATACCTTGCAGATCGGGATGGCCATCGGCCGTGCGCAACGCCGGCGACTGACCGCGTACCACGGACGGTGCGAGGACGGTGACGGCGAGCGCGATCAGCAACGGATGCCACCCGCGCGCGGCGCGCAATCGATCGGTCATGCCAACCCCCGTCTTGTATGATGCCATGAATCAGGAACGCGCTGGATGCACAACAGTCGAGGCATCGCGTCGATCGGGATTGCGGTCGCGGTGGTGATGTCCGCCGGCTGCGGGAGCCCATCCGCAGACGTCGGCGAGGCGTCCCCCGCGGCCGACGCGGCCGCCCCAAACATCATCTGGATCGTGTCGGATGGGCCGCGCCATTCCCTATTCGCCGGCCACGTCGCGGCGTTGGCCGATGTCGGGACGTCGTTCACCAACCTCGCGATTGGTGCATCCGGGTCGCGGTCGGAACGCTCGGCGCTCTTGACTGGCGTCTCCCCGGCGACGCTCGGCCTGACGGGCGGGGGCCTCTCCACACCGCCGCCCCCTGGGGTCGCGGTCCTGCCGCTGGAGCTGCGCAGGGCCGGCTACTACACGAGCCGCGCCGGGCGCGCGGGGCACAATCTCTCCGTCGACGTCGGGGCAGAGGCGCATGGGAGCGACTTCGGACAGCCGGGTCTGCTCGGTGCGTGGGACGCGGCCGGTCACGAGGCCGACTGGCGGGGTCGGCTCGTCGACTGGGAATCCCCCTGCACGGTGTCGTTCGGGTGCGGGGCGGTCGGGGTCGATCGCTCGCGTCCGTTCTTCGCGCTCTTCAACCTCTCGGCGCGCGACGGTGAGGCGTTGGACCAAGAGGTCGGCACGATTCTCGCGACGCTCGACGAAGACGGGCTCGCCGACGAGACCGCGCTGTTTCTCGTCGGCCTCGACACCGACCGCGGGTTCGTCATCGCGCGCCGCCCCGGGGACCGTGACGCCGGCACGACCCGCGACGATCGAGTGAGCATCATCGATTTGGCGCCGACGACGTTGACGCTGGCCGGTGTGCCGGTCCCCACGCACATGACGGGGCGCGTGCTGTTCGACGCGGGCGTCCCGACCGAGCCGGACAAGGGCCAGAGGGTCGCGGACGCTGCCCCCTCGTCGGGGTGGCGGGCGCCCGACATTGAATAGAACTGGGCTTCGCCCCACGCGCCGTGCCGGTTACGGCGTCTTGATGAAGCTCCCGTCATGCAGCTCGCTGAACGCGCGGCGCAACTCCTCCTCGGTGTTCATGACGATGGGCCCGCGCCACGCGACCGGTTCCTCGAGCGGCTTTCCCGAGACGAGCAGAAAGCGGATCCCGTCCCCGCCGGCCTGAACCGACACCTCGTCGCCCGCATCGAACAACACGAGTGACCGATTCCCCACGCGCCCGTCGCTCGGCTCGCCAGCCGGGGAGACCGATTCGGTCGCCACGGCGCGGGGCGACGAGGCATCCTTGAACGAGCCTGAGCCGGCAAAGACATACGCGAAAGCCTGCTGCGACCGATCGACCGGTAGACGCACCCGGTGGCCGGGTGGGACCGAGACGTCGAGATACCGGGGGTCGGAGGCGACGCCGTCGACCGGACCGGTCTTGCCCCAGAACTCGCCACACACCACGCGCACACGGGTTCCGTCGTCGTCGACCACGCTTGGGATGTCTTTTGCCTCGATGTCCTGATAGCGCGGCGCCGTCATCTTGAGCGACGACGGCAGGTTGGCCCAGAGCTGGAACCCGTGCATGCGTCCCCTGTCGTCGCCCTGTGGCATCTCCTGGTGAAGGATGCCGCTCCCGGACGTCATCCACTGCACGTCGCCGGCGCCGAGGCTCCCGCGGTTACCCAGGCTGTCGCCATGGTCCACCGTGCCGGCGAGGACGTACGTGATGGTCTCGATGCCCCGATGTGGATGCTGTAGCGCCCCAGGGTTCTTGGACAGTGGTTTGACGGTATTCGCATCTACGCTGCCGCGTCCAGCCCGACGAGGTCACGTCGCACCTGAGCGGGACTTCGATAGTGGTATTTCTCCAGCATCCACTGCTCGTTGTACGTTCGCTTGAACGCAAGCAGGGCCAGGCGGAGCTCCTCGATGGTGTCGAAGCTCCGCACCCACAACAGATTCTCCTTCAGCGTGCGGATGAAGCGTTCCGCGACGCCGTTGCCTTCGGGTTCCCGCACGAAACTCGGCGAGCTCTCGATGCCGAAGAACGCGACCTCCTGTTGAAAGTCGTCGGCCAGATAGTTCGACCCGTGGTCGTGCCGGAGCCGGAGCCCGCGGGCCACGCCGTCGCCGATCTCACCGAAGCGTTCGCGGACGCCCTGGCGGATCGGCTCCAGGGCCTCAAATCGGGTCCCGCGCTTGGCCGCATGCAGGCCGATGCACTCGGTTGTGCAGTGATCGACGGCCACGAAGACGAAGGCCGCGCCCTCACTCACGGTCACCGTGGTCGTCATGTCCGTGCCCCACATCACATCGGGGGCCTCGGTGGTGATGGTCCCGTCGTGCGCCTTCGGGCCGTGCGCGTGGCCCACGCGGTGCGGGGCCTGGAGGTCGTGCTCCCGCATCAACCGGCGCACCCGCTCCTGGGACGTGCGGATTCCCTCGACCCGAAGCTTCGCCCAGGCTTTCCGGTACCCTTCGCCATGAAACGGCGACGCCTCGAGCATGCGGCCAATATGGCCGACCAGGACGTCGTCCGGGGCGGCGCCGACCGGCCCGCGCCGGCAAGGGGACGTCGTCGCCTGCCGCCGCGCATACACGCTGGAGCGGGCGCGGTGCCACACGCGGCAGACCCGCTGCACGCCGTACGCCCGACGCGTGGAGATCGAGTGGGCGCCCTTCATCGCCTCGACCTCCGCCGGGCCAAAGGGCCGCCCGCCTCCAACTGGTCCACCTTCGCGTAGAGCAGTTCGTTCTCCATCAGTAACTCACCGATCTTGGCTTGCAGCCGACGATTGGCCTCGTCCCGGGCGTCCGGCGCCCGGCTCTTCAGGCTGGCCTGGCCTGCGGCCAGAAACTGATCCCGCCACTGCGAGGCCCGCGCCGCCGTGATCCCCAGCTCCCGCGACACGGACTCAAGATCCTCGCCGCGCAGCAGACGCAGCACCGTCTCGCGCTTGCGCCGGGCCGAAAACCGTCCCCCACGGCCGTTCCCGGCAGCATCTCCGGTCGCCCTCCGGGCTCCCTCCGCCGCCGCCGCACCTTGATCTGGCTTCCCCATTTCGACACTCCTCCTGCGAGTACTCTCTCGCAATCAAGTGTCCAAGGAAACCCTGGGGCGCAGGAATGCCATGGAAACCCGGCTCGATAGTCCTCCGGGTTGTCGCTCCGGAAGTCGTCCAGCAGGAGGAACGGGTCGAAGGCCGTGGTGTCTCCGAAGCCGAACGCGCGCTCGAGCCGCACGCCGGCGCCCTCGCGGGTCTTTGTCGTGCCGCTGATCTTCGTGATTGGCCGAATGGACATACCTGAGTCTCGACACCAGTGTAGTAGCCCCGGGTCCGAGGCTGCTCGAGCCTCGGCGCAGCGCCTCCCGTACACTAGAATAGTGTTCCGATGTAAGACACAGCGTGTCCTATGTCTGTTCCGCCATGATGCGAGCCTCGATGATCCGCGGAGTGGCCTGGTACGCATGTGATCCGGGTCGCGCCATAGGACATGGGAGGCGGGTTGTGCAGAACTGGAAGGCGGCGGCCTTGAGACGAACGGTGGTGCTGACGATACTCACCGTGGCCGGTCTCTCGCTGACGGCGGCGACCTATCAGGCACGCCAGGCGGCGAGAGCGCCCATCACCGGCATCCAGGAAGTCGCGGACAACCTCTACCTGCTCGCCGATTCGGAT
Source organism: Vicinamibacterales bacterium (assembly GCA_965197395.1). Classification (GTDB taxonomy): domain Bacteria; phylum Acidobacteriota; class Vicinamibacteria; order Vicinamibacterales; family UBA8438; genus CAZYFH01. Next base: position 227,801 of record CBDANB010000004.1, read on the forward strand.
CCGTCGGACCGCTCGACGTGGACCGGCGGGAACACGGCGGTGTGGGTGACCGAGTCGGGCGTGGTGCTCGTCGATACGAAGCTGCCGGGCTACGGGCAGGACATCCTCGACCGGGTCAGCTCCGTGACCGACAAGCCGGTCACGATGATCCTCCACACGCATACACACTTTGATCACACCGGGAGCACGACCGAGTTCCCCGAGACGGTGCAGGTCATCGCGCACGAAAACACGGCGGCCCACATGGCGAGGGCATCGTGCGAAGCCGTCACGAACTGCGACGCCTTCAAGGACGAGAACGCCAAGTACATCCCGAAGCGGACCTTCGCGGTGCGGACGTCGCTGTTCAGCGGCCAGGACCAGATCGAGCTCTATTACTTCGGCCGGGGTCACACCAACGGCGACGCGTTCGTGGTCTTCCCATCCGTCAGGACGGTGCACACCGGCGACATGTTTCAGCGGAAGGCGCTCCCGTTCATCGATGTCGACGCCAGCGGCGGGAGCGCCGTGGAGTTCGGCGAGACACTGACGAAGGCGGTCGCGGGCCTGCAGAACATCGACACGGTCATCCCGGGCCACACGAACGCGCCCGTGACGTGGAGCGATTTCACCGACTTCGCCGGGTTCTACAACGACCTCGTCCGCGTCGCGCAAGAGGGTAAGGAGGCGGGTCGCAGCGTGGACCAGGCGGCCAGCGCGTACACGGTGCCGGATCAATACAGCGACTTCGCCGCCGACACCGGCACGGTCCGGACCATCATGGACCACATCTACGACGACCGGTAGAGCCGACCCGCATGCGTTGGAGCACGAGACTGGTCGGAGCCGTCGTCGCGGGCCTGGCGGTGGCGGGCTGCGGCCCCGCGGACCTGAGCGAGTCGGTCACCCTCCTGCGTGTTCCCGATGGGGGACGCCTGCCGCAGGCGATCATCGACGACGCCGGCACGGTGCACCTTGTCTATTTTCAGGGCGAGCCGCGCGCGGGAGATCTCCTGTACGTCACGCGTGCGCCGGGCGCGCGCTCCTGGTCGGAGCCGCAGTTCGTGAACAGCCAGCCGGGCACGGTCGTCGGCATCGGGCCGATCGATGGGGGGCAGATCGCGCTCGGCAAGGACGGTCGTCTCCATGTCGTGTGGTTCAAGCTCGGCCGCACGGAGTTCCTGTACACCCGCACCAACGATGCCCGCACTGGATTCGAGCCGCAGTTCGCGCTCGCGGGCGGCGTCGGGGTGGAGGCGGGTCCGTCGGTCGCCGCCGACCAAGCCGGCAACGTCTATGTCTTCTGGCACACCGGCATGCCGCCCGACGCCGAGCGCTCCGTCTACATGGCCGTTTCGCACGACGACGGACGGATCTTCGAGACGGCGCGCCCGGTGAGCGCGGATGCGGCGGGTGTGTGTGACTGCTGCGGGCTGCACGCGTTAGCCGACAGCGCCGGCGCCGTGCGCGTGTCGTATCGCGGCGCCGGTGAGAACGTCAGGCGCGGCCAGCGGCTGCTGACGTCCGTGGATGCCGGCCATTCCTTTACCGACGAGCTGATCGATCCATGGGAGATCAACGCCTGCCCGATCTCCACGACGAGCCTCACGGCTGGGCCGGAGGGGATGCTGGTGTCGTGGGAAACGGCGGGACAGGTATATGTCAGCGACGTCGACGCCCTGGCGCACCCGGTCTCACCCGCGGGCCGCGCGGCCGCGCGACGCAAGAACCCGGCGGTCGCCGTCAACGACCGGGGGGAGAAGCTCCTCGTGTGGGGCGACGGCATCAGCTGGCAATCGGGCGGCGCGTTCCACTGGCAGCTCTTCGACGCCTCGGGTGCGGCGACCGCCGACCACGGCACAGGACCCGCCATCCCGGACGGCAGCGTCCCGGCGGTCGTCACAGAGCCCGACGGCACGTTCCTCGTCATCTTCTGATCGCGTCCACATGGAAGGTCCGGATATGCGCACACGATGCTGGCTGACACTCCTGACTCTGGGCACGATGGCGCTGGTCGTGCCGCTCCCCAGCGCCGGCCAGACACGGACGGACGGTGACGCGCCGCGCACGGGTTGGGGCGACCCCGACCTGCAAGGTACGTGGTCGTACGCGTCACTCACGCCGCTTCAGCGACCCGCCGACCTGGCGGACCGCGAGTTCTACACGCCCGAGGAAGCCGCCGCCCGCGACGTGTCCGTGACGCGGGACGTCCCGCCGCGGCCGGGCGATGTCGGCGCCTACAATGCGCTGTGGTTCGACCGAGGGCGGGTGAGCCCGGACCGGCGCACGTCGTTGATCGTCAATCCCGCGGACGGCCGGCTCCCCGTGCGACCGGAGACCGAGCAACGCGCGGCGGCGCAGCGTGAGCATCGACGCAGGCACCCGGCCGATTCCTGGTTGGATCGCAGCAACTGGGACCGGTGCATCACGTACCATGGCGTGCCGCCGGTGTCCACCGGCTACAACAACACGTATCAGATCTTTCAGGCGCCCGGCTATGTCGCCATCCTGGTCGAGAACATCCACGACGTGCGCATTATTCCGCTCGACGGGCGCCCGCAGCTCGACGACGGCATCCGCCAGTGGAACGGGAGCTCGCGTGGTCGCTGGGAGGACGACACGCTGGTCGTCGAGACGGCCAACTTCAGCGACCAGACGCAGCATCGGTTTCCGTCATCGCCGAACACGCGCGCGGTCGAGCGGTTCACACGCGTCGGCGCGAACGCGATCGAGCATCAGTTCACGATCGAAGACCTGACGGTCTACACGCAGCCCTGGACCGCCGTGCGGACGATGCCCCGGCTCGACGACTACATCGTCTACGAGTACGCCTGCCATGAGGGGAACTACGCGATGACCAACATCCTCAACGGCGAGCGTTCGGGAGAACGCGCCGCCGCCGGGTCTCGCTAGATGTGTTTGACTGTCCGGAACCTGTGCGAGTGAGCGAGGCTCTGCTGAAGACGACAGGCGCGCACAGCGCGCCTCGCGGCCGCAGAGCGGGGCACTCGGGGTCCCCGCGCAGCGGTCGCGGGGGCTTGGGGCGGAGCCCCATCCAAGAAAAGCTACTTCGGGTCCTCGTGCGTGTGCATGCGCTGTTCGCCGGCGGCGACCGCGAGCCGGCCCGCCGCCAGCCGATGAATGTTGGTGACGCCTTCCCAGCATGCTTCCTCGAAAAACTCGTAGTCGCCGTCCCTGCCCTTCCGCCCCATCGTGAAGGCCAGCGTCCACGGTCTGGTGAACACGCTGGGATCCTCGATCGTGGCCTCGTAGCTGATCGTGTCGGCGTCCACGAGCCGCCACCGCTCGACGACATGGAGCGCGTCGCTATAGAAGCTCCCGTGGGAGTCGAGCCAGATCTGATCGTTGAAGTTCGTGACGTCGACGACTAGCGTGTCGCCTTCCCAGCGCCCGCGTGAGTCGCCGTTGAACATGCCGATGTCCTCACCGACGTGCGCGCGGCCGTCGGTGGGGATGACGCGATACGCGTGGGCCCATTCGTAGAGAACCACCACGTAGCCGGGTGTCTGGCGTATCTCGAGGTCGCCGCGGTAGTTGCTGCGCGGCGCTCCGAGCAGCAGGCACCGGTCCTCGGGGTCGATGTGCTCCAGCTCGGTCGGCGTCTCCATGTCGATCAGATACTGGTTCCGTTTCGCTGCCGCCCACGGCTGGTACGGAATCCGTCCGTCCGGCGGGTCGACGATCAGTGGGTCGGCCAGTCCCAGCCGGTCGGGTCCGCGGCTCTGCATCCGGGCATGAATCGCGTCGCAGCATCCCTCTTCGATGCTGTGTGACGCGTTGACGGGGCCTCCGTCCCAGTAGCCCTGGAGATCCGGCTGGCCGTCGGGGGTGCGAGGCGGCGTCCACGATTGCGCGGCGATTGGCATCGCCGCCAGCAGAAGGATCGCGGCGGCGACCGCCGCCAAACGCCAGGTCGTTCGCTTGCTCATCGGGTCCTCCGGAAGAGGTGCGCCGTCATTTCTCGGCTGCCAGCTCCCGCTCGGCGTAGGCATAGCACTCGTATTCGAGCAACTGCACGTCGGCCTCTTGTCGGCGATACAGCGGCATCCGCATCTTCCAGGGTCGCGTGAACACCTTGGGGTCGTCGAGGGTGACCTCGTAGGTCAGGTGGTCGGGACCCGCGGGCGTGTAGCGCTCGACGACGTGCAGTGCCTCGCTGTGGAAGTTGCCAGCGCGGTCGAACCAAGTCTGATCGTTGAAGTGAATCACATCGACGACCAGGGTGTCGCCCTCCCACCGGCCGCGCGAGTCGCCCATCCAGAAATCGATATGGCCGTCGGGGTGCGGGCTGCCGTCCGTGTAGATCGTGCGCGTGACGTGGATGTACTCGTAGAGGATCAGCACACGGTCGGGGAACTGGAGGATCTGGAACGGGTAGGGCATGTACGTGATGCGCGGAACGCCCGGCATGTGGCATCGGGTTTCGGGGTCCGCGGTCAGGCGGTTCTCGAAGTTGTCGCGCTTCTGAGCCGCCGCCCACGGCTGATAGGGGATCTCGTTCCCCTCGACCACACCTTGCCCGGCAGGGATGTCCCGCGCAGCCGGATGGTCCTGGATGTTCCACGCGGCGGTGTTCATCGCCTGCCAGATGCCCTGGAGGTCGGGCTGGCCGTCGGGTGTGCGCGGCGCGACATAGGCCGGCGATGTTGTGGCTTGGGTCTGCCCGGTCGCAGTGACCGCGACGATGAGGCATGCGCCGGCAACGGCTGCCGCCATCGACCACCGAGACATCGTGGTTATCGCTGTGGGGTCGGTTCCGGACCCCCGGTGCCGGACGACCCGGCGAAGAAGTTGCGGCCGTCGAGAAAGGTGACGCTGATCCCGTTGGCCGTGGTCGACCCGTCCTTGGCCCGATACCCTTCGACGACGAACTCGATCCCCGGCGGGAAGTCGCTTTTTCTGAGACCCCGTCTCAGCAGCGCGGTGGGGTTGCCCATCTCGACTGCCCAGTTGACCAGCGCGCCGTCCGCGCCTTCCACCTCCATGTGAATCCACCCATGCGGATTCACCCACTCCAGCTCCGTGAGCGTGCCCTTCAGCGTGATGGGTTGCTCGATGTCGAATTCCGCAGAGAAGGAGTGGTGCGCCGCGAGCGGCGCTGCCAGCGCGATCAGACCGATCCCGATGACTCCGACGGCTCGGTGTTTCATTGGCGTGACCTCCCGGTTCCGAGACGACCGCCTACGAATTCGGAGGTTACACCCGGGACTCGCCCGGCGCAATAATGGAAGGAGGAGGAAGAGCGCATGATTCTCACGACCACACCGAGCATTGATGGGAAGACCATTCGAGAGTACCTCGGCATCGTGACCGGGGAGGCCATCGTCGGCGCCAACATCTTCAAGGATTTCTTTGCCGGCATCCGCGACATCGTCGGCGGTCGTTCGGGCGCCTACGAGCAGGAGCTGCAGAAGGCGCGGGAGATCGCTCTGGCGGAGATGGAGGAGGTGGCCCTCCAGAAGGGTGGAACCGCCGTCGTGGGTATCGACCTCGACTACGAGGTCGTGGGGCAAGGTGGGAGCATGCTCATGGTCACGGCCAGCGGCACCGCGGTGAAGACGGACTGAAGGCGTGTTATCGTTCAGCGTTCAGCGTGTTCGGTCACGTGCTCGACCAGCAGCGAAGTCATAGCCTCGGCTGCCAGATCCGGAATCCAGTGGTTCACCCCCTCCAGGACCTCGAAGCGATAGGGTGCGTCGACGAACTGCTCGGTGAGGAGGGCGCCGTCGACACACAGTGCGGTATCCCCGTCACTCCAGGTGAACATCGTCGGCACGGTGACGGCGCCGACCGGGGCCACCTCGAGCGAGCGGTTGGCGATGTTCGCGCGATACCAGTTCAGGGCGGCGCCGAGTGCCGCCTTCGAGCCGAGCACGCGAACATAGTCGTCGATGGCCTCGCGCTCCATTCCCGCGTACATCGCGCGGAGTTGCGCGTGGTCGTCGGCCAGAAAGCCGTCCTCCGAGTCCGGCTGCACGAACACGTCGAAGTAGGCGGACGCCTCGACCTGACACGACATCGGGTTGTTCAGGACCTGCGCGAACGCGTCCGGGTGTGGGACGGACACCGGGTTCACCGTGATGACGCGGTCCGGTGCAGCCACCGCGACCGCCCACGCGACCGCCGCACCCCAGTCGTGCCCGGCGACGTGAAACCGGTCGGCCCCGATGGCATCCGCCAACCCAATCACATCCTGCACGAGGAGGGGCACCGCGTAGTCCTCGATGTTCTCGGGGCGCGCGCCGGGCGAGTAGCCGCGTTGGTTCGGCGCCACCGCGCGAAAACCCGCTTCGGCAAGTCCGCTGAGCTGGTGGCGCCATTCGTAGGACGTCTGGGGAAACCCGTGCAGCAGGATCACCACCTCGCCGTCGCCGGGGCCGGCGGTTCGCACGTCGAACGTGAAGTCACCAACGTCGACCTGCGTCATCGTGATCTCGCCGCTGTAGACCTCCGCATGAGCCGTCGCATCCATCGCCGGGTCGTCGGTTGTTTCCGCCATTGACGCCACGTCGTCCGAGGGTGCGCACCCGGACACAAGGATCGCGACGAACAGCCCGACCGGAAGACGTCTGGTCATATCGGCACCCTTTGATTCGCTCACGCTCGCTGGAGCGCGGCCCCTCGGTGCTTTAGCACCTGCGTCCAGAAGATCGAAAAGAGGCAGTAGCCGAGAAAGAAGTAGAACCCGGTCCCCAGTGTGGAGGTCAGGTTCGTCATCATGTTGATCTCTAGCTGCTGACCGAGGAACGCCACCTCGAACACATTGGCCTGTGACTGGTCCTGTGTCGCCAGATAGGCCAGAAACACGCCGACGACAAACACGTCGGCCATCGACCACTTCCCGATCAGGTCGACGAGGTAGACGAGCCACTCCCGGACTCGCCTGCTGGCCGCGAAGATGGAGCCGAGGAGCATCGTGGCCTTGGTCAGGGGCACGATGACGCTGAAGAACAGGATGAGAAACGACACGAGATAGTTGCCGGTCTCGGCGAGCTCACGGACGGCTCCGAGAATCGACCGGGTCCGCTCGTACACGGTGCCCTCGAAGCTCACCAACCCGCCCGCGTCCACCCCGGACGTGATTGCGATGCTGTAGATCGGCTGCGTAACACCTGGCACGAGCAAGCCGATGTTGACGAGCGTCAGAAGCACGATCACTAGCTTCATCGAGAGCTCCCGCCAGAACCGAGTCCCGTTGCGCGCGTCAGGTGCGCCTGTCGCGGCGGCGAAACCCGTCGGCAACGGATCATACTGCGGCGGTCGAAATCCAGGCTCCGCGAATCGGTAGAATGCGAACGTAGAGGCATGGGCGAGGTTCTCGTGGTCATCGTCATCGCCGCCATCGTGTTCGGCCCGATGCTCCTCGCGGCGCGGAAGGGCGGGGACCCGACCGGCATGTCAGCGCGAGCGACGGGCTCGGCCGCCGGTGGGGGAGAGCCGATACGCCCGATGCAGCTCGCCAAGACCGTCGTCGTGGGCGGTCTCATCGCCAACGCGCTGGATACCGCCGTGCACGGCTTTCTCCTGGGGTCGTCCTACTACGCCCAGCAAACCGGCCTCTTCGCAAGCGGTTCCGTCGCCTGGCTCGTCCTCGGGAACTTTGTGGCCGTCGCGGTGTTCGTCGGGGTCTACTTGCGAGTGCGGCAGAGCTTCAAAGGCGGCGCGCTCGGCGGCGCGACGTTCGGCCTCTACGCCGGCGTGCTCATCGGCTTCCCGACGCACATTTTTCTCAGCCTGGTCATCGCGGACTTCCCGTACAGCCTCGCGTGGGCCTGGACCTTGCACGAGGTCGTGTGGACGGTGACTGTGGGAGCGGTCATCGGTCCCCTGGTCGATAAGGCAGGCGAGCGGTCGGTTGCCGCGGTTCGGTGAGCCGTCGGACCGCGACGGCGGCGCGAGACGTAGGACTGCTGGTGAAGGTGAAACGCATCGCGCAGCGATGCCGACTCCCAGATCCAGTTCGTCGAGATGCGGATGCTGGCGTCCATCCAGAACTGCTGGGGACCGCAGGTCGATGACGCAATTACTCACTATCCGGCCTGGTCGCCGGATGGCGCTCGCGTCTCCTTCGGCACCGACACACCACCGTTCGGTGTGTACAGTCGAGCGGCCGACGGGAGCGGCGAGCGTGACACCGTGGTGACGGGAGAGCCGGTGATGGCTCCGCACGGGTGGACGCCGGACGGCGGGGCCATGCTCTTCGTTGAGGGTCAGCCTGGCGACAGTGAGCTCTGGACGGTGTCGCGGGAGGGTGATCGGTCGCCGTACGTCGTCGGTCCAGGGGAGATCCCCGACGCTGACCTGTCGCCGGACGAGCGCTGGATGGCGTATAGCTCGGATGAATCGGGCCAGCTCGAGGTCTACCTCCAGCGCTATCCCGACCTCGGCGACAAGGTGACGGTGTCAAGCGGTGGCGGACGGGACGCGCGCTGGTCTCCTGACGGGAGCGAGCTCTTCTACCGCAACCTCGCAGGTGACCGCATGATGGTGGTAGAGGTGGAGACCGAGCCCACCCTCGGCGTCTCGCGGCCAGAGGTGCTCTTCGAGGGGCGCTATGCGGTCGCTTTCAGTGGTCGCAACTATGACGTGTCAGCCGATGGCCAGCGCTTCGTGATGATCGCCGACGAGGAGGCCGGCAACCCTGACGCGGCATCCCCGAACACCACGCTGGTCCTGGTCCAAAATTGGTTCGAGGAAGTGAAGCGCCTCGTCCCGGTGCCCTGACTCGATCGGTTCGATGAGCCGACCACGCTCGATGCGGCGTGGTCGATTAGGCCCATCAGGCGGCCGCCGCACGGACGTTCCGCACGGACTCACTCAGCAGCCCGAGACTTCGTTAGCTAACCGTTAGCTATTTCGCCGTTCGAAGCTAAGACAACCCCATGAACATGGGGTCATCGAAGAATTGGTGCGGAAGGGGGGATTTGAACCCCCACGCCCCGAAGGGCACAAGCTCCTGAGGCTTGACGATGTTGTTCCCGTTCGTGCCTGACCGTTGTTTTCTGCGCCAGTCTGTCTCGATTGTGCCCGTTCGTGCCTGTTGATTCCAGACTCTCCCGGTTCAGATTGTAAGAAATTGTAAGGCCGGATCGCTGGCCAACCCCGTTCTCAAGGATGCGAGTGAGCGTCGTGTGCGATCGCCGCACGCGCCTGCACGCGGATCTGCAATTCAAGTGTGCGACCGAGTCGGTCGACGATGGTCATGAGGCGATCGATCGTAAAGCGGTCCAGTTTCGCATTGCGGATGCGGGTGAAGTCGGCATGGTCGATGCCCGTGCTCTCCTGCGCCTTACGGGTCGAGAGATCTTCATCATCCAGAATGCCGATGATCGTGGCGGCCAAGATCGCCTTGGTTTGCTCGACGTCTGCCGCCCGATGGCCGAGGTCGCGGAACACGTTGCCGCTGCCGCGCACGAGTGCGAAATCGTCTTTGCTCGCAGTCACTGCTGTAACTCCTTCTTCAGGCGCTTCAATCGCTCCCGCACCAGATCGAGCTCCTTCCTTGGCGTCTTGACGCCGCGCGTCGCCTTTTTCTGAAAGGCGTGCACGACCCAGATATCATCACCCAACTGCAGCGCGTAAACCGTCCGGTATGCATCGGAGCGGTACTTGAGCGCCACCTCAAGCACACCAGATCCAAATCCCTTCAACGACTTGGCGATGTCGGCCTTGCGACCTTCGGCGGCGATCGTCAGGGCTCGGAGGATGGCCGTCTGCGCCCCGTGCGGGAAGCGTTCGAAATCTTTCCGGGCGCCCCTAATCCAGGAGATCGTCCTGGTGACGTGGCTCCTCACACGGCATGGTGTCATATTTGACACCACCCGATCAATAGTCCGCGTCTGAGCCCACGTGATGCCCCTCGGGCGCTGGAGGCTAAGTCACGCGAAATCCGGGGATTGGGGCTGCCGTCCCATCGGCGACGCGGCCGGCGCTGCCAGCCTACAATGGGCCGACATCCAGCGCAGAGCCATATGCCGCTAGAACCCGGCACCACCCTCGGCCCGTATGCGGTCACCGCCAAGATCGGCCAAGGCGGCATGGGAGAGGTGTACCGCGCCCGCGACACGAAGCTCGACCGCGACGTGGCGCTCAAAGTCCTGCCCGAGGCATTTACGTCAGACCCTGACCGCCTGGCCAGGTTCGAGCGCGAAGCCAAAGTCCTCGCCTCGTTGAACCATCCCAACATCGGTGCGATCCACGGCTTCGAAGAATCAGGCGATACGAAGGCGCTGGTCCTCGAACTGGTCGAGGGACCGACCCTGGCGGATCGGATTGCCGAGGGGCCGATCCCCATTGACGACGCGCTCGCCATCGCGAAGCAGATCGCCGAAGCCCTCGAAGCGGCGCACGAGCAGGGCGTCATTCACCGCGACCTGAAGCCGGCCAACGTGAAGGTGCGCGACGACGGGACCGTCAAGGTGCTGGACTTCGGCCTGGCGAAGGCGTTTCAGCCGGGTGGCAGCAGCGATCCGTCCAACTCGCCCACGATCACGGCGTCGGCCACCGCCAGCGGCGTGATCATGGGGACGGCGGCGTACATGTCGCCGGAGCAGGCAAGAGGGAAGCCCGTCGACAAGAAATCTGACATCTGGGCGTTCGGTGCCGTGCTCTACGAGATGCTGAGCGGTCGCCGTCCATTCGAGGGCCGCGATGTGTCGGAGGTGTTGGGCGCGGTCCTTCGGCTGGAGCCCGATTGGGACGCGCTGCCGGCCGACGCGCCACCTAGGGTGAGCACATTGGTGCGGCGCTGCGTCGAGAAAGAACCGAAGCAGCGGCTCCATGACATGGCCGACGTGCGACTCGCGATGGAGGGCGCGTTCGAGACGACGGTCCGCACGGGTGACGAACCGGTCGCCGTTCCTCACCTTCAGCTCTGGCAGCGGCCTCTTCCTGCGACCCTCGCGGTGCTGGGCTTGGTGGCCCTGACCGGCCTCGGGGTCTGGAGCGCCACGCGACCAACGGACCCACCTACCGACTTGGTCCGACGCTTTGCCCTCGACATCGGCCAAGCGAGTCCCATACCGCTGATCGGTCTCCACGCGATGCCTGTCTGGTCGCCTGACGGGACGCAGCTCGTCTATGCCGCCAACGTCGCGGGGACGCACCAGTTGTATCTGCGGACCCTCGACGACTTGGAGCCGCGTCCGATCGATGGAACCGAGGGCGCCTACTGGCCCTTCTTTTCACCCGGCGGTGAGTGGGTAGGGTTCTTCACTGCCTCGGCGGAGGAGGACGGCGAGCTGAAGCGCGTTGCGCTCCGAGGTGGTACGCCGCTCACGCTGTGCGAATGCTTCCCGCCTTTCGGGGCGACGTGGCTCGCGGATGGCACCATCATCGTGTCGCGTTTGGCGGGGGATGCACGGCGCGCTCCGACGCTGCACCGGATCCCGGAGGCGGGAGGCACGCCTGAACCGCTGGCGACGCTCGATGCCGAGAACGGGGAGGTTTCTCATACCTGGCCACACGCGATGCCGGGCGGCACGGACGTATTGTTTACGATCCGGACATCTCAGGACGCAGACGCGGCGCGCGACGTAGGGCGGTCGCTGGCGGTGCTGTCCCTGGACACAGGCGAGCAGCATGTCGTCGTCGAGGGCGCATACAACGGTCGCTACCTCCCCACGGGCCATCTGGTGTTTGGACGCCAAGGGGCGTTGTGGGGTGTGCCCTTCGATCTAGAAACACTCGCCACCACGGGGCCGGAAGAGGTGCTCCTGCAGGACGTTGAGGTCAACGACCGAGCCGGCGCCATTGCCCTCGCCGTGTCGGGCGATGGGACACTGGTGTATCGGCCAGGTGACGCAGTGGGGCTGGCTTACAGTTCCTCACGGTTGGGGAGCAGGCCGGTGTGGGTCGACCGCACCGGGCAGGCCACGCCGATCCCATCGGGGCGGAGCGGCACCAGAACCCCCCGCCTCTCACCGGACAACACGAAGTTAGCCCTCACGCTGCAGGCGGATGACGGTCGGGACGTCTGGGTCGACGACCTCGAACGGGGCACATCGACGCGCCTGACGGACGACACAAGGAGCTTTTTTCCTGCCTGGTCGCTCGATGGTGACCGGGTCTTCTTCGGCTCCGATGACCCACGCTCCTACGGTCTGTACAGTCGCGCGGCCGACGGCAGCGACGAGCGAAGGACCGTCTTGACAGGCGATCTGCGGATGATGCCCTACTCGTGGACACCAGACGGCCAGTCTCTGACCTTCTTTGAGCGGCGGGGACCGAGTAACGGTGACATCTGGACGGTCTCGCGCGATGGCGATCGGTCACCGTATCTCGTGACGCCCTTCCGCGTATGGGACCATGACCTGTCACCCGACGGGGAGTGGATGGCCTACGCCTCGGTTGAATCGGGCCAGGGCGAAATCTACATCCAGCGTTATCCCGACCTGGGCGAGAAAGTGACGATTTCGAGCGGTGGTGGGGCGGAGCCTCTCTGGTCTCCGAGCGGCCGCGAGCTCTTCTATCGCAGCCCGGCGGGAGATCGCACGATGGTGGTTGGCGTTGAGACCGAACCGACCCTCCGCGTCTCACGGCCAGAGCTGCTGTTCGCGGGTCAGTATGAGATGGGTGAAGGCGGTGGCACTTCCTACGACGTGTCAGCCGACGGCCAGCGGTTCCTAATGCTCAGCTCGGCACGGGACGACGATCCCGAAGACGCACCCATCAACACGACGCTCGTTCTGGTCGAGAATTGGTTCGAGGAGCTGAAGCGTCTCATCCCCGTCCCGTAGATCCTCGATTAGTTCGAGTCGCCGACCCAGCCGGGGCCGGAGCGGTTCGTCAGGCGTAACGGAAGCGCCCGCCACACGGTCGTCCGCACGACTCACGCGGTCGCCCGAGACTTCGTTAGCTCTCCGTTAGCTATTTCGGCGTTCGCGATGAAAGCAACCCCATGAACATTGGGGTGTTGGAGTGATGGTGCGGAAGGGGGGATTTGAACCCCCACGCCCCGAAGGGCACAAGCTCCTGAGGCTTGCGCGTCTGCCAGTTCCGCCACTTCCGCATTCAATGAGCGACGTTGGTCCTCGAGCGGGGACGGCGCTGCGATGGATCGCGAACGCCTGAGCGCCCAGCGTCGGCTCGGTGCGCGGCGAGAAGGGCCAGTATAGCAGAGCGATTCAGCGGGTCGCCGTGGGGACCGCCGCATCGAATCGCCTGGTACCGAACACCATATACTCGGGGGGACCCGTTTCAAGGAGTATCGACAGTGGCACTCTCCCGAGGCGCACGCTTCATCCTGAGCTTCCTCCTGGTGGCCGTCCTCGTCTCGATGGCCGGTGTGGTGGTGACCTACGTCTTCAGCCGCGGCGGTCCGTCGGTCGAGACCAACTCGGTCTTGTGGCTCCGCGTCCCGGCGACGCTGGGCGAACGGGAACCGGACGACGTGTTCGGCCAGCTGCTCGGTCGTCGCGACACGGTCGGTTCGGTGGTCGAGGCGCTCCGCAAGGCCAAGGTCGACGACCGGGTCTCGGCGGTGGTCCTGCTGCCGTCGTATCAGCCCGCGCTCTGGGGCAAGGTGCAGGAGATCCGCGACGCGGTGCTCGACTTCCGGGAGTCGACCAAGCCCATCGTCGCGTATCTCGAGTTCGGCATGGGCCAGGCGTATTACCTGGCCACGGCGTGCGATGAGATTTTCCTGACCCCGTCGAGCCCGCTCAATCTCGTCGGTGTGGCGAGCTACGAGCTGTTCGTGCGCGAGGCGCTCGACAAGGTCGGCGTCGAGGCCGACATGATCGCCGCGGGGGACTACAAGACGGCGGTCAACCTGTATACCGAAACCACGATGACACCCGAGCAGCGTGAGATGGCCGAGTCGCTCAACCGCGAGTTCTACGACCAATTGGTCGAGGGGATCGCGAAGCGGCGGGAGCTCGAGCCGTCGGTCGTGCGCGCGCTGATCGACGACGGCCCCTTCCTGGCCGAGGACGCGCAACGGCGCGGGCTGATCGACGCCGTCGTCTACGAGGATCAGGTGCTGGACGGGTTGCCGTTGGGCGACGACCCGACGGTGCTCGACTTCGCGTCGTATCGCAACGTCGCGCCGGACGGGCTCGGCCTGAACACAGGTCCGCGGCTGGCCGTCGTCTACGCGGAAGGGACGATCAACTTCGGCGGGAACGCGGTCGATATCCAGGGCGGCCGGACGGTCGGCTCCGAGACACTCGTGCGCGCGGTCCGCGCTGCGCGCGACGACCCGTCGATCGAAGCGATCGTCCTGCGGATCGACAGCCCGGGCGGGGTCGCCATTGCGGCCGACATCATGTGGCGCGAGTTGGTGCTGGCTCGAGCCGAGAAGCCGCTGATCGCATCGATGTCCGATCTGGCGGCCTCGGGAGGGTATTACATCGCGGCTCCGGCGCATGCCATCGTTGCGCAGCCGGGGACGCTGACCGGATCGATCGGGGCGTACGGCGGCAAGTACGTGCTCGGTGGCGCGTTCGACAAGGTCGGGGTCAACATGGAGGCGGTGACCGACGGGGCGCAGGCGGATCTCTTCTCGCCCGCGACACGGTTTTCGGACGCCGGCCGCGTCGCCATGCAGAGTCAGTTGGACGCCACCTACGAGCGGTTTCTCCAGATCGTCGCGGACGGGCGCGGCATGACGCGCGACGAGGTGCACGCGGTGGCGCAGGGCCGGGTCTGGACCGGACGCCAGGCAAAGAAGAACGGGCTCGTCGACGAGCTCGGCGGGCTGCGCCACGCCGTCGCCTTGGCGAAGGAGAAGGCGGGCATCGCCGCGGAACGCGAGGTGCGGCTGGTGCCGTTCCCGCGCTCGCGGTCGTTCTTCGAGCAGATCAACGAATCGTTCTCGCTGACGTCGGCCGCCGTGGCGGCCAGTTGGCTCGGCTCGCCGTCCGCGCGTCTGGCCACGCTCGCGCTGGGCCAGGCGCGGCTGCTCGAATCGGGGGCGCCGCTGGCGCTGCTCCCGCGGGTGATGGCTCCGTAGATGACGCAGGGCTGAAGCCCCGCGCTACGACGTCGTCGACCGGATGGTAGCCGACTCCGTGAGGCGTCCCGGGCAGTCACTGCAGGTTCGAAGCGGTCCGGCGATTGGTCTCTCGGCGAAAGCCGTCGGAGGAACCGCAACCTAGCCACCGAAAGCAGCACCCTGCCGCCGTGACGACGCGGTTTTCGTGGAGAGACCAATGCCGGGCCGCTCTCCGGGCAATGGAGCGGCGAACCTGCATGGGTCTCGCAGAAGCCGGGCGGGGTGTTGTCGGGGGTGCAAGGCGCGCATGAAGCCCCGTCCGCCGAATGCGCTTTCTAGACGGGCGCGAAGGCCTCTTCGAGGGCCGCGAGATCGATGGTAATCTCCAGCCGCTCCTTCACCTTGTTCATGTAGGCGCCGAAGAACTGTCCCTGGCGAGTCGCGGTCAACTCGTCACGTAGGGTCTGACGGGCATCCGGGAGATCGTCGGTCGGCGCCTCCTCCCGCTCCACGACATGCACCACGGCCGCGGTGTTCCCGGTTTCGATCGCCTCGCTCACTGCGCCAGGCTCCAGTTCGAACGCCACGGCCTCGACAGCGGCGCTGATGCCCACCTCGGGTAACGCCGATCCGCGCGTGACCAGCTCGCTGGTCCCGACCGAATACTCCGCCGCGGTCGCGGCCGCGACAAAGTCCTCGGCGGCGCGCAATGCCTCGGCGGCTTCGGCCGCCCGCTGCTGGGCCAGCGTGAGCGCCTTCTTGCGGATGACGTCCTCCCGCACCTGATCGCGCACCTCGTCGAGCTGGGGCGTGTACGAGTCCTGCGTGTCGACGACGGTCACGAACGCGGGGCCGGACGGCGTGCCGATGGGCCCTTCCACCTCGCCCTCCGCCAGCTGAAACGCGCGTGCCGAGACCTCCTGCGCGAATCCCAGACCGAGAATCGGCTCGCCGGGCGCCGCAAAGCCGGATTCCTGCAGCTCGTACCCGCGGGCGGCGGCGGCCTGCTCGAGCTCTGCCGGTGTCGTGACCTCGGCGGCGATCGCCTGCGCGAGCGCTCGGGCGCGTGACGAGGCGCGCTCCTGCTTCAGGATGTTCTCGACACTGGTGCGCACGTCGTCGAGCGTCTGCGTGGTTTCTTCCTGCTTCTCCGTCACCTTGATCACGTGATACCCGAACGTGCTCTTGACCGGCTCGGAGATCTCGTCGGGCGCCATGGCAAACGCCGCCGCTTCGAACTCCGGCACCATGCGGCCGCGACCGAACAGACCAAGGTCCCCGCCCGTGTCGGCGTTTGTCTCGTCCTCGGAATGCACCTTGGCCAGCTCGGCGAAATCGGCGCCGGCGCGCGCCTGCATCGAGAGCTCGGTGGCGCGGCCCAGCACGTCGGCCTCGTCCTGATCGCCGACACGGAGCAGGATGTGGCTCGCGCGCACCTGCCCGGGCGTCTGATAGCGGCTGAGGTTCGAGCTGTAGTAGTCCTCGACGTCGTCGCTCGTCGGCGTCACGGAGTCGAAGATGGCGGATTCGTCGACCAGTAGAAAGCGGAGCTTGCGCTTCTCGGGTACCTGATACGACGTCGATTCCTGGTCATACAGCAGCGCGACGTCCTCGTCGGTGGCTTCGACCTCGTCCCGATAGTCATCGGCCCGGAAGGCGACCACGTCCACCTTGACCCGCTCGTTGCGCCGGCGGTGCTCGGCGCCAACCTCCGAGTCCGACACCGATACCCACCCCGTCACGGCCGTCTGCAGTCGCTCCAGCAGGATGGACTTGCGGATGTCATCCTCGAATTGCTCGGTGGTGACCGGCGGGGATTGCTGCTGTAGCAGCAGCCGGTACTGCTGCTCGCCGATGAACCGACCATCGATCTGGAGCCCAGGTAGCGTCACGATGCGCTCGCGTACTTCCGCATCGCCGACTTCGAGGCCCAGTCGATCGGCTTCGGCGAGCGCGGCGTACTCGTCGATCAGCTGCTGGAGAATCTGGCGGTCGATTCCCAATTGACGCAGCACGTCTTCGCTGATGTCGCCACCTGACTGCAGCCGGTACTGCTGGAGCTGGCGCAAGTAGATCTGCCGGAACTCCTGCAGCGTGATCTCGTAGTCACCCACCTGGGCAAGGACGTCGGTCGGCAGCCCGGTACCGCCCATCGGGCTCAGCCCGACCCCGGGGATCAGGGCGACGAACATCACCGCGACGAGTCCCAGCGCCAGCTTGAGGATCCAGCTCTGCTTGAACCGGCGCATCACGTCAAGCATGGTCATAGTGCAGTCATTCCTTTGAGAGCGACACCGGAGTGCGCTGAACATGCCATTCTACCGATAGGGGTTCGGAGGCGGCAAGCGCGCCGAGGCGGCGGGGGAGGGGGGCACCGGAGGCAACGTCGGTCGCTCCGGACTGCCGATGCGTTCGCTGTCGGAGCACGGTTTTGCACAGGCCCGTATGATATATTTTGTGGTGACTGAAGGACTTAGGGGACCTGACAGAACGCCGGTCATCGATGGCTTCGCGCTCTCCTCGTGCCACGACCCGTCGCCGCACCACCGCCAGCCGCGCCGTGCTCCGCCTGGTTGTCTATCACGCAAGCGCAGACGTCCAGCCGCAGGTCGCGCCGCTCACGCGGACGCGAAAATTCAAGGTGGCGTGCTACCCGCAGCGCACGGTCCCGGTTCGCCCGCCAGCGACCGCGGTCGACGCGGTCCTCTGGGAGCTGTCACCAGGGCGACGCCCCAACTGGCGGCGGCTCAACGCCATCGCGCGTGGCACGCCGATCGTGTCGTACTCGGCCACCGAAAGCACTACCGTCATCGAACGCTCGCGCGCGATGGGGTTCGCCTGTCATCTCAACGCGCCGCTCACCGGCGTTGAGATTGAGCACCAGGTCGCGCTCGCGTCGCCCGCTGACCTGGCGACGCGGTTCAGCCGGTTCCAGCCGGCACTGCGCCGGTATCTCGCGCGCGTCGAGACGGTCGGGGAGATGATGCGATCGGTCAGCGTGTCGCTCGACCCGAATCGCGTCGCCGACGCGGTCGTCGCGCGCGCGGCCGCGTGGCTCCCCGCTCCGTGCTGGGTCGTGGTGGGACCCGATTCGACCGGGGCGCCGAAGATGATGGCCGAGCGTGGCTTGGTCGCCAATGCCGAGATGGCCGTACGCGCGCTCGGCGCGTGGGTGCTTCGCCATTCGCAGGAATACACCTCGGCCAATCTCCACCGCGATCGGCGAACACCGGGGGCGCCGGAAGTGGCGGCCGTGGCGTTCCCGCTGGTGTGCCGGGGCCGGACGATCGCCGCGCTGGTAGGTGTGGATCGCGGTGCCGCCCCGACCGCCCCCCGATTCGCGGCGCCAATGCTGAGCGCACTGCACGCGTTGCTCGAGCCAGCCGCCTTGGCGCTCGACAACGCGTTCCGGATGCAACGCGCCGAGGCATTGTCCGTCACCGACGATCTGACCCAGCTCTACAACTCCCGGTATCTCTCGCAGGTGCTGAGACGCGAGGCGAAACGCGCATCGCGGACCAGTCAGCCGCTGTCGCTGCTGTTCATCGACCTCGACGGCTTCAAGGGGGTCAACGACATGCACGGGCACCTCTACGGGAGCCGGGCGCTGGTCGAGGCGTCGGCGATCATTCGGGAGAGCGCGCGTGAAACGGACATCGTGGCCCGCTTCGGCGGCGACGAGTTCGCGGTGGTGCTGCCCGACACGCCCAGCGAAGGCGCCGTCGCGGTCGGCGACCGCATCCGCGACCGCGTGTCGAAGCACGTGTTCTTAAAGGACGAGGGGATCAACTTCCGCCTGACGGCCTCCGCCGGGGTTGCAACGCTGCCCGACATTGCGACATCGGTCGATGAGCTGCTGCAAGCAGCCGATGACGCGATGTACTGGGTCAAGGCACATGGCAAGGACGGCATACAGCTGGCGGGAGTGGTTGGCTAGGCCGTTATGCGGCCCCTAACGAGGATTTCGTACTTGTTGTGTACCGTCGGGAACGGCCAAGGCGCGCACAGCGCGCCTCGCGGGCGCGGAGTGGGGCTCTCGGGGTCCCCGCGGAGCGACCGCGGGGGTTCGGGGCGAAGCCCCGTCTGGTTAGTGGACGGTCGCGGGCATGCGAAACCGTCGTCGATACGTAAGGATGTACGAGCTTGAGTCTGCGGTCGGTGTTCTCGCTGTTTTCGAGTGACCTCGCGATTGATCTCGGTACGGCCAACACATGCGTGTATGTGCGCGGGAAGGGCATCGTCGTCAATGAGCCCTCCATGGTCGCAATCAACAAAGTCAGCGGACGCATCGAGGCGGTGGGTCGGGAAGCCAAGGAGATGCTCGGCCGCACACCGGGCAACATCATCGCGATCAAGCCGATGAAGGATGGGGTCATCGCCGATTTCGAGGTGACCGAGAAGATGATCTCCTACTTCATCAAGAAGGCGCACAACCGCACCGTCCTCGTCCGGCCACGCATCGTCATCGGCGTGCCGTCCGAGATCACGCAGGTCGAGAAACGCGCCGTCAAGGACAGCGCCTATCGCGCCAAGGCGAGCGAAGTGTATCTGGTCGAGGAGGCAATGGCGGCGGCCATCGGCGCCGGGATGCCGATCACCGAACCGTCGGGCAACATGATCGTCGACATCGGCGGCGGCACCACGGACATCGCGGTCATCTCGCTGGCCGGCATTGTCTACAGCAAAGCCGTGCGCGTGGCCGGCAACGAGATGGACGAAGCCATCATCCAATACATCAAGAAGACGTACAACCTGCTCATCGGAGAGCGGACCGCCGAGCAGATCAAGATGCAGGTCGGGTCGGCGTATCAGCTCGACGAGACGATTACGCTCGAGATCAAGGGGCGCCACCTCATCGAAGGCATACCCAAGACCATCACCGTGACGGATGAAGAGATCCGCGAGGCGCTCGCCGAGACCGTCAACGTGATCGTGGATGCGGTCCGCGTGGCGCTCGAGTGGACGCCGCCCGAGCTCTCGGCCGACATCGTCGATAAAGGCATCGTGATGACGGGCGGCGGATCGATGCTCCGCAATCTCGACAAACGGCTGCGCGAGGAGACCGGGTTGCCGCTGGCGATGGCGGAGGACCCGCTGTCGTCCGTGGTGCTCGGGGCGGGTAAGATGCTCGCCGATTTCGGTTTGCTGCGAAAGATCTCGATCGATTGACCCAGATGCGCGCTTCCTGGATCGGGCCGGTACACGGGTCGCGAGACCGCCGTGAATAGCCGCCAACGCACGCGCTACGTGGTGCTGGCCGTCGTCATCGGCCACGTCATCCTGATCTCCGCGCAGGTCAACGCGCGGCCGGGCGCGACCGTGCTCGAGGCCGTGGCGTTCGGGACGCTCGCGGAGGTGCAGCGGTGGGCGACGGCCGGGGTCTTCGGCCTGCGCGACGTCTGGACCGGGTATGTGTCGCTGCGCGATGTGCGCGCCGAGAACGCGTCCCTGCGCGATGACGTCGCCGCGCTCGAGTTGCGTCTGCAAGAACAGCGCGCCCTCGCGACACGCGCACGGGGCCTGCAGCAGCTGCTCGAGCTACGCGAGTCCGTCGATCTACGCACCGTCGGCGCGCGAGTGATTGCCACCGACGCGACACCGTATTTCCGCACGCTCACCGTCGATCGCGGCACCGGGGACGGCGTGCGGCCCGACCTGGCGGTGATCGCGCCGCGGGGCGTGGTGGGTCGTGTGATCGGCGTGCCGGGCGCGCGCGCGGCAAAGGTGCAGCTGCTGATTGATCGGAACGCCGCGGCCGGCGCGTTGATCGAACGCACGCGTGCCGCGGGCGTCGTCGTTGGGACCGACGACGACGCGACGCTGGGTATGGAGTACGTGTCCAACCTCGAGGACGTCGTCGAGGGAGATGTCGTGGTCACGTCGGGTACCGACGACATCTACCCGAAGGGGTTCGTCATCGGTGTGGTCAGCCGCGTCGAACGTGGCACGGGTCTCTACAAGGCGATTCAGATCGATCCGGTCGTCGACTTCGTGCGGCTCGAGGACGTGCTCATCGTGATGACGCCGCGGGACGACGGTGTGTCGGCCTCGCTCGTGTCCGGGGGATACGAATGACGGTGCCGCGGATCGCGCTCGTCATCGCGTTCGCGCTGGCTGCGCAAACGACTCTGACCCGCCTCGCCGGCGTCGCGACCGACGTTGACCTCCTGCTGATTGCCGTCGTGTTCGTCGCGCTGTCGCGTGGACCCATCGTCGGTTTGTGGGCCGGCACCGTGGGCGGGCTTGCGCAGGACCTGCTGTCAGGGGGCATCGTCGGGGTCAGCGGCCTGGCGAAGAGCCTCGTCGGGTTCATCGTCGGGTGGCTCGGCGTGCAGTTCCTCACCTCACGCGCCTGGCATCGGCTGCTGATCTTGTTTGTCGCCACACTGGCCCACGCCGCCTGTTTCGTCGGGGTCTACACGCTCATCGGGCCCGCGGCGCCGCTTGCCGCGTGGACCGACGTGTTGACCCAGGCGTTGGCCAATGCCCTGGTGGGCATCGTGGCCGCTGCCGCATGCGAGCATGCCCCCGTGATGTGGGAGCGCGCCCGGATTCGTCGCGGCGGCCTCGCGACCCGCCGCTGGCGGACGAACTGATGGAGCACCACACCTCCCCCATCGACCACGGCACTAGACGGCGCCTCCTCGCGCTGTTTCAGGTCACGGTGGCGTTGATCTTCGCCGTCCTCCTCATCGGGTTCTGGCATTTCCAGGTGGGTCAGCACGCGCGGTTTCTCGAGATGGCCGAGAACAACCATCAGCGCCGCATCGCGTTGCGCGCGCCGCGTGGCGTCGTGGTCGACCGCGACGGTGAGGTGCTGGTCGAGAACCGCTACTCGCTCAACATCTCGCTCGTGCGGGAGCAGGTCGAGGATCTCGACCGGTCGATCCGCCTGTTGGCCGAGGTGACCGGCATCGACGAGGCCGCGGTGCGGGGCGTCGTCGAGCGCCACCGCCGCGACCCGGTCTACCGGCCGATCGTCATCATTCAGGATGCCTCGCTAGCCCAGGTGGCAGCCGTCACCGCCCGGAAGCTGGAGCTGCCGGGGGTGGTGGTCGAGCAGATACCGGCCCGCTACTATCCGACCGCCACGCTGGCGGCGCATTCGTTCGGCTACGTCGGCGAGATCACCGACGCGCAGCTCGCCACACCCACCGGCGTGGGCCTGGCGAGCGGGGACATCGTCGGTCAGTCCGGCATCGAGCAGGCGTATAACGACCGCCTGATGGGCACGGACGGGTCGCGTCACGTCGTGGTGAACAGCGTCGGCCGGGAGATCGAGACCCTCGGCGAGATCGCGCCTGCCGAGGGACAAGGGCTGCAGCTGACCATCGACTACGACCTGCAGAAGGCGGCGGAGGACGCGTTCAGGCTCGAGGGGTTCGAGGGCGCGGCGGTCGTGCTCGACCCGCAGACCGGCGAGGTGCTCTCGCTCGTCAGTCTGCCGGCCTACGATCCGAACGCCTTCGCGACTGGCATCGACGGGGCGACCTGGACGGCGCTCAACACGGACGGGCTCAAGCCGCTCCAGAATCGCGCGCTCCAGGGACGCTATGCGCCGGGGTCGACCTTCAAGATCGCCATGGCGGTGGCCGCGCTGGAGGAAGGCGTCGTGACGCCCGACTTCACCGTGACGTGTGGGGGCGGAGCGTCGGTCTACGGGCGCTTCTACAAGTGCTGGAAGAGTCACGGCACCGTCGCGATGGAACAGGCGATCGAGCAGTCGTGCAACACCTATTTCTACACCCTGGGCGAGAAGCTCGACATCGACCAGATTCACAAATGGTCCACAGCGCTCGGGCTCGGTGAGATGAGCGGGATCGACCTGCCGCACGAGGTGCGGGGATTGATCCCGTCGCGCGCCTGGAAACGCGAGCGCCACGCCGAGCCGTGGTATCCAGGCGAGACCATCTCGGTGGCAATCGGGCAGGGACAGGTGTCGGTGACGCCGATCTCGCTCGCCGTGATGATGGCGACGACCGCCAACGGCGGCCGGCGTGTCGTGCCTCGGCTGCTGAAGGAGTTTGACGACGGCACCGGCTGGCGGCCAGTGCCGCCACCCTCCACAGCCTCGCTGGTCCGTCTCCGGCCGGAAACGCTCGAAACCGTGACGCGCGGCCTCTGGATGGTCGTCAACCAAGCCGGCACAGGTGGGCGCGGGCGGATCGACGGTCGGGATGTGATCGGCAAGACCGGAACCGCGCAAGTCATCTCCCTCGAAGGGAAAGAGGCGGCCGGCGACACCGACAAAGACCTGCGCGATCACGGGTGGTTCGTCTTTGCGGCGCCTCGCGACAACCCCCAGATTGCGGGCGTGGTGTTCGCGGAACACTCGGAGCACGGGTATCTGGCCGCACCGATCGCGCGCCACGTGATGGAGACCTTCTTCGCCAAGCGCGAAGGGCAGCCGTTGCCGACGCTGCCGCTGCCGGCACGTCCGCCGGCGGTGCCGGCCAGGGTGCTGCCCGTGACAGCGGCGGCGAACGGCGGTGGGAACCAGTAGTCGAGCCCATGTTCGAGCGCCGGCTCTACACGTACATCGACTGGACGCTGGTCGCGGCCGTCGCGCTGCTCTGCGTGATTGGCCTCGCGATGATCTTCAGCGCCACCTACGATCCGACAACGGAGCAAGTCGGGGCGCAATTCAGTCGCCAGCTCGGCGCGCTGGCGATCGGCTTCCTCGCATTCGTCGTCTGCCTGATGGTCGACTACCGCGTGCTGGCCCAACGGTCGTTGCTCATCTACGGCGGTTTGACGGCGTTGCTGGCCTACACGCTGTTTTTCGGCGACGAGGTGGGCGGGGCGCGCCGGTGGATCGGCTTTGGTCCGGTCAACCTTCAGCCGTCCGAGTTTGCCCGCATCGTCCTGGCCATCGTGCTGGCGACCTTTTATGCCCAGTCGCGCCGCGGCCCGCGGACGGCCGGCGACTGGCTGATGGGTGGGGCGTTCGTCGCCGTCCCCTGCGCGCTCATCGCGCGGGAGCCGGACCTTGGTACCGCGGTCACCCTGGTGCCGGTGTGTCTGGGTGTCATGGTCTTCGCCGGGTTGCGACTGCGCGACCTGGCCGTGATCGCGGTCGTCGCGGTCCTGGCGGCACCGGTTGTGTGGGCGTATGGGCTCGAGAACTACCAGCGCACGCGGATTGCCAGTTTTCTCGATCCGGAGCAGGATCCGCGCGGCGCGGGGTACCAGCAGATTCAGGCGCAAATCACGGTCGGGTCGGGCGGGCTGACCGGACGGGGCTTCTTGCAGGGCACGCAGAGCCAGTACAACTTCCTGCCCGTCGCGCACAACGACTTCATTTTTTCGGTGTTGGCCGAGGAGCAGGGGTTCCTCGGTGTGCTGTTTACACTTGGGCTGTATTTGTTCGTCATCCTCCGATCGCTCGACGCGGCCAGGGTGGCGAAGGATCGTACCGGCGCATATCTCGTGGTGGGGATCATGTCCGGGTTCGCGTTCCAGGTAATCTACAACGTCACGATGTCGGCGGGACTGGCCCCGGTCAAGGGGCTGACGCTGCCGCTGCTGAGCTACGGCGGCTCGTCGATCATCGCGACGTTGATGGGCTTCGGCCTCATCCTGAACGTCAGGATGCGCCGATTCACGAACTGATGGTCCTGTCCGCATGCTGCGCCACGAGTGGCACCGACCACCCCGAGATCGGCGGCGTGGTCGACGAGCGCGCCGGCAGCCGCGAGACGATGTCGAGCCCCCCCGAGGGGTCGGCGTCGCGGCGGCCGTGTCGCAACGCGTCTGTGCGGCGTGCGGGGACCCACGGGAGAGTTGCACGCATGAACAAGGAGATGATCGTCTCCTCGAACGGTCACGAGGTCGTCGCGGCCATTCTCGAGGACGACCAAGTGGCGGAGATCTACATCGAGCGAGAGCGACAGCGCGGTGTCGTCGGGAACATCTACAAGGGCCGTGTCAACAAGGTGCTGCCGGGGATGCAGTCCGCCTTCGTCGACATCGGGCTCGAGCGCGACGCCTTCCTCTACGTCTCTGACGTCGTCGACACGCTCGAGGAGTTCGACCGCCTCGAATCGGGTGACGGCGACGAAGGGGGCGACGGGCGGGAGCACCCGCGACAGGGTCACCGCGGCAACGGCCGGGATCGGCCGACCCAGAAAATCGATGAGCTCCTGAAGGCCGGCCAGGAAATCCTGGTGCAGGTGGTCAAGGAGCCGCTCGGCACTAAGGGCGCCCGCATCACGTCGCACGTCAGCGTACCGGGCCGCTTCCTGGTGTTCATGCCGACGGTCGACAACATCGGCGTCTCGCGCAAGATCGACACCCGCGAAGAACGCAGCCGGCTCCGCGGCATCGTGCGCCAGTTCCGTCAGGACCAGGGGTTTACCGGCGGCGTCATCATCCGCACCGCCGCTGCGAAACGCCCGCGCGAGGACATCGACGGCGACCTGGCGTACTTTCATCAGCTCTGGACGGAAACACGCGCCAGGATGGACACGAGTCGCGCGCCGGCGGTCATCCATCAGGAGGAGAGCCTGGTCGCGAAGCTGCTCCGCGATTTCCTCAACGACGATTACTCGGCGATTCGGATCGATGACAAGCATGAGCACGCGCGTGTGCTCCGTCTCGTCGAGCGGATCATGCCGGCCCTGGTCCCACGCGTGCTGCACTACACGAAGGAGTTCCCGATTTTCGAGGAGTACGGTGTCCAGGCCGAGCTCGACAAGGCGCTCCGGAGCAAGGTGTGGCTAAAATCCGGCGGCTACATCGTCATCAACCACACCGAGGCGCTCGTCGCCATCGACGTCAACACCGGTCGCTATGTCGGGAAGCGCACGGGCCGGCTCGAAGACACCATCGTCAAGACCAATCTCGAGGCGGCCCGGGAGATCGTCCGGCAGATCAGGCTCAGGGACCTGGGCGGCATCATCGTGCTCGACTTCATCGACATGGAGGAGCGCAAGAATCGCCAGAAGGTCTATCAGGCATTCGAGCAGGAGCTCCGGCGCGATCGGTCGCCGTCGAAGGCGCTGCAGGTGTCCGAGTTCGGTCTCATCGTGGCGACGCGGAAGCGCGTCAAGCAGAGCCTCGAGCGGACGCTGACCGACCCGTGCCCGTACTGCTCCGGCAGCGCCGTGGTGAAGTCGAGCTCGACGATCTGCTACGAGATCCTGTCCGAGATGCGCAAGGTGGGGAGCGAGCTCAACGGCCAGGCGGTGCAGATCCGTGTGAACCCGGACATTGCGCGGGCGCTCAAGGAAGAGGAAACAGGGGTGCGGCAGGAGCTCGAGCGCGTGCTCGGTCGCCGCGTCACCATCAAGTCGGACATCCAACTGCACCACGAGCAGTTCGATGTGATGGCGCTATAGAGGGGGCTTGCTGGTGGCCGTCGAGATCGTCAGCCGACGGAGAGGTGGATCAGGTAGTGCGTGCCGTCCTGATTGATCCACACGCGCAGATACTCGTTCTCGCGCAAGAGCTCGACACGCGACATCCCGGCGCCGGGCGGTGCGCTCTTCGCCACGTCGGCAATCTCGTTCTGCGGAACGATCGTCACTACTTCACGGCCCTTGACGTCGCCTTCCTGCCGAAACTCAACCCATCGCTCGAGCACGCCTAGCGCGCCCACGGCCGACGGAGAGGCGGTTTGCCCGGTCAGCTGGACGTCGTAGCTGCCGGCGTCTAGACCTCGACCATCGGCCATTACGCGGCGGGGCAACTCGACCGTGCCGAGCGCCGCATTGCCCTGAGGCACGCTGACGCTGCCGCTCAGTTGCTGTGCCTCGACGGGCGAGCCGACAAGCGGCGTGACCGCCACGAACGCACCAGCCAGCAATCCCACGACAAACAACTGTCTCATGGCGCCTCCACGCTGTTGCGACATCATAGCACTACGCGCCGGGGTTGTGGACGCTCGTCGTCGCGGAACCGAGACGCGTGGCGCCAACGGATCTCTCGGAAGCCACGCAGGCGGTCGCCGGCAACGCGGATCCCCTCGGCGCGGAGGAGCGTGCGCTTGATGAACAGGTCACCGTAGCCGCCGAGTCGACCGTGTGCGGCGACAACGCGGTGACACGGCACGCCCGGCGGCGCGCTGGTGCGCATGATATTGCCCACGGCCCGCCACGCCGTTGGGCGCCCAGCCATCGCCGCGACGTCGCCGTAGGTGGCCACGCGCCCGGCGGGGATCCGCCGGACGACGGACAGCACGCGGCGAGTGAAGGGGGTGGCCACGAGACTCGAGGCTTCCGGCTCAGGGTTTATGGCTCAACGGATCAGAGCTCAGGGCGGCTTTACAGCCATGAGCCCTAAGCCAAGGGTCGCTGTTCCTTCAGTGTCCCGGCGTCTTTCTCCAGACGTCGTCGATGGCGTCCGCCTTGAGCAGTTTTGTCGCGAAGAGGATCTGACCGGTGTGCGTGGCGTAGTGAACCAACTGCAGTCCGATGATCTGCATGTATGTCGACGGCCGTGGCGACCGCTCGGCCGACTCCAGCAGGCGGCGTGGATCGAATGCGCCGAGCACCTGGTCGGCCTCGGTGGCGGCGAGATCCAGGCCCGCCCGGAGCTTGGCGCGCGGGATCTCCCGGCGTTCCGCAAACTCCGCGTCGCGGTCACGCACGAAGGCGATGTTGCCGACAACGTGGCCGATGTAATACCGGGTCGAGCCCGCGCAATGGAGGACCAGGTTGCCGATGGCGTTCGACGAGTCGTTCGGGCGCCACCACACCTGCTGGTCGTTCAAGGCCTCCAGGCAGGTGCGGATCTGAGCGGTCATGTGCACGACCAGACGGGTCCGTGCGATGTCGAGGTATGTGGTGTCGACGGATTCTGACATCGCGTGTCCCTCGCCTCATCGTCGCAGTACGGGCAAGTAGCAGAGTCCCGCGACCGCCACATCGTAGATTGCGCAGGCCGTCGGGTACCACACCGGCGCGATGGCGGCGGGCAGCAGGTCGGCGGTATGGGCCAGGTCGACCACCCCGTGCGCGCCCCACGCGACCGAAAGGGCCGTTAACGCGCGGACCGGCTCCCATGTCGTGACGAGCCCGGCCACCACGAAGAAGCCGATGGCCAACGCGATGTCGAGACCGGCGCCGGCCACCTGCTCGTTGGCAATCGCCAGTCCGACGTAGACGGCGGCAGCGAGCGTCAGGAGCAGCGCCGAGAACTGCGCGAGGCGGAGCTCTGCGACTAGCCGTGCTGGTGACGCGGCATCAGCGCGCGTGGCGAGCACGGCGAGCCACGCCAGCGCGCCGCCGAGCGCGATCGCGGCCACGACGAGCGCGCGAAGGGCTTCTGTCACACGGGCTCCTAGGACACTAGACGTCAGGGTGCGCCGAGCGTGGTCGGCGCGGGCTGCCGCCCGCTCATCGCCTGGCCATAGAAAATCGAATTAAAAAGCAGCTTGAACGTCCCCCACGTCTGCCCGCGATGCTGCACGCGAAACGTGTGCAGGATGACCCGGCCGAGCCCGACGGGAGCTTCGATCACGGCGCTGGCGCAGGCCACGCAGCAGATCAGCAGAGCTCAGCTCGGGCAGGATGATGACGTCAAAGCGGTCGATGAGGTCGGGGCGCCTAAGGTCGGCGCTGCGCAGGCGCTGACACGGGAACTCGTGCTGCTCGAGCACCCACCGCGTCCATCCCGCGTCCCGGTTGCCGCCCCAGGGCTCGACGACGCCGAGACGAGGCCGTTGGATCGGCAGGACCGCAATGGGGTCCGGCGGGACGGCGGCGTAAAACTCGAGCCCGAGATCCCGGGCGATCGTCGTCACCAGATCGGGGTGGACGTCCTCGACGAGCACCGTCATGCGGGCGAAGTTGTTGCCCATCTGATGCTTATCGTGTCGGGGGTGGAGATGGCAGCCAGAATGTACGGTTGGCCGAGTTCGACTTGCCGAGCTCGCGGACGGCGACGCGGTCGGACCGATCCGCGATCAGGGCGAAGTAGTCGACGATCTGATCCCAGTGGGCGCGCCGCCGTTCGGTGCCCATCGCAAAGCCAAAGAACTGCTCCGGAGATGGGATGGCCGCCGCCTGCTCGGCCCGCGCCGGGACCAGCAGCAGGCTAGCGGCGATGGCCACGGTGGCCGCCAGGATCGTGTGTGCACGGAGTGAATGCACGGTTGAGTAGCCGCAGGCGCGGTGTCGCGCGACCGGCCCGCCAGTATACCCGACGGGCGAGGCGCGCACGGCGCGCCTCGCCCGTCGGCGGAGCGGGGCACTCGGGGTCCCCGCGGAGCGGTCGCGTGGGCTTGGGGCGCAGCCCCATCGAGGGAGGCCGCTATCAGGACTGTCGGCCAAGGCGCGCACGGCGCGCCTCGCGGCGGCGGAGCGGGGCACTCGGGGTCCCCGCGGAGCGGTCGCGG
Organism: Vicinamibacterales bacterium; assembly: GCA_965197395.1. Taxonomy (GTDB): domain Bacteria; phylum Acidobacteriota; class Vicinamibacteria; order Vicinamibacterales; family UBA8438; genus CAZYFH01. The sequence goes on from CBDANB010000004.1 coordinate 257,074, forward strand.
GGGCTTGGGGCGCAGCCCCATCGAGGTTTAGATGAAATCCAGCGGATCGATGCCGTGCTCGGCGGGATCGAGCGGCGCGTCGATTTTCACGTCCGAGTCGCCATCAGCGGCCTTCTCCCACAGGTTGCGCTCGACGGGGACGCCGATGGCCTGTCCCTCGGGGTCGAGCAACACCCGCACCTTGGGCCGATAGGGATCGGGAGCGTGCACCTTGAGGACGACGGCGACTTCTCCGCTGGAGAGACGGACCAGCGTTCCCGGCGGATAGATGCCGATCAGCTGGACGAAGCGTCGGACCAGGTCGTGGTCAAACTCGCCACCCTCGTTCCGTTTGAGCACTGCCAGAATCCGGTCCGTCGGAAACGCCTGCTGATAAGCGCGCTGCGAGCGCATCGCGTCATACACGTCCGCAATGCTGCACAGCTTTGTGCCGAGATTGAGCGTCGGCCGCTTCACCGGCGGATACCCGGTGCCGTTCTGCCTGAGGTGATGCTCGAAGGCGACGCTTGGCGCCAGGATCGGCATCTCCGGCGTCTGCCGCAGGATCTCCGCTCCATCGACGACGTGCCGCTTCATGATGGCGAACTCGTCGTCGTCCAGCTGGCTGGTCTTGTTGAGGATCTCGAGCGGCGTCCGGACCTTGCCGATGTCGTGCATCAGGGCCGACAGCCCGAGCTCACGCAGCAGCTTGCCCTCGATGCCCAGCGACCGGGCTTGCGCCATGGTCAGGATCGACACGTTGACCATATGGGTGAACGTGTAGTTGTCGTAGCTCTTCATCGCGGTCAGCGCGATCAATGCCGTGCGGTTCTCGGTGATGCTGTCGGCAAGGCCGTCGACGGTGTCGACGGCGGCGTGCAATTCTGGTTGCCCCTCGGTCTTCGCGGCGTCCCAGACGCTTTCCGCGGCCTGACTCGCGTCGCTGTAGAGGCGCTGGATGGTCGCGATGTCGCGGGCGATGCCCGCCGCGCCGGCGCCGCCCCCGCCAATGCGTCCCACGGTGATATGGGGCAGCGTGGGGAGGGCGTCCGCGCGCTGAGCGGTCTGGTGGGTCAGCTCCGCAACCGCGCGTATGAACGACCCGACCTCGTCGACGGTGAGCCCTCGTGCGAACGTCACGCGCTCGATGCCAGCTATCTGCAACCGCCTCAGCAGCTCGCCGAGCGTCGCGGTGGCCTTTGGCAGCGGCGTGTCAGAGACGACGAGCGCGCCCCCGACGACGCCAATGGCGACCATGTCGTCTTCTTTCAAAAGCTGCTCCAGCGCGTCGAGGAGTGCCTCCAGGTTGCGCACGATGAGCGGGTGGTCCGCGGCGTAGAGCTGCGTCCCGCGCAGTGCGGAGGCAAAGCGGCGCGCGAGGTCGTCGTAGAGGGGAAGTCGGCGAGAGAGCTCAGCCATGGGTCACCGTGTGAGTTGGGTCAGCTCGACGCGCGCGGCGCGGCGGACCCCGCGCGAACCTGAGCTGGCGGCCTCGCGCAGGACGGCGCTGCCCTTGTTGTTTTTCGATCGCCGGAGCGCCAGCGCCGCGGCTCTTCGCAGCGCGCGCGTCCGGAGTGGGGCCCACCATTCACCGCTGTAGAGCACATCGCGCAGCGGGGGCACGGCCTCGTCGCTCCCGATGTTGCCGAGCGTCTCGATGGCCGCCATGCACACGTCGGCCAGCGTCCGGTGATCGATGTTCGTGATGAGATAGCTGCACAACGGGACGGCGCGTGCATCACGCTGCGAGGTCAGTTGCTGAATGAGCGTGTCGCGGCTCCGGCTGCGCGACTTCGTATCGGTCAAGACGCGGACGAGCGCTCCGTAGGTGCGCTCGTCGCCGATCAGCACGACGGCCCTGATCGCCTCGCGCTGGACCAACGGCTCCGAATCGGTGAGCAGGAGCTCCAGCTCCGGCAGTCCTTCGGTCCCGCCGAACTCCCGCAGCAGGAAGGCGGCGGTCTGCCGCACCTCCCAGTTCGGCGCGTTCAACAGCTGCTGGACGGCCTCGCGGCCCTTCTTGCCAAACCCCAGCAGGATGTCGCGGATGCGTCGCCGCGTGCGTGCATCCTGTTCCGATGCGAGGACTTCGGCGAGCGAGGTCACCACGGCCGGCCCGAGGACGGTGCACAGCGTACCGACCGCGGTCGAGACCTCCTCCGCGCCGTCCTTGAGATGCCCGAGCGAATGCCGCATCGCCGGGCCGGCGGCGATCCGCTCGATCGCCTGCAGGGCGAAGGCGCGCTTGGACTCCTCGTCGGCTGGGACCTCGTCTGCGTCACCCCGTTCAGCGGCAAGCCGCTCGACCAGTCCGACGGCGATGGGGACATCGCCCCGGCGCGTCAGCTCCTCCACGGTCTCGGCCGCCGTGACGGTCAAATCCCGCCATCGGAAGGCGTCCGCTTCGAGCTCCAGGAGGTCGAGCAGCAGTTGCAGGTCGAGGTCGCGCAGTCGTCCGTCATTCACGGTCTCGAGCCAGCTCGCGACCCGCTCCGGTGGGTCGTCGTTCAGCGCGTCGACCTCGACCGCCTGTTCGCGCGCCTGGGACAGCTCGCGTGCGTACTCGGCGCCGACGTATTGCTCGTCGCGATACGAGGTGAGCATCTCCTCGGTGCGTCGCCAGACGTCGGGGAAGTCCTCTTCGGTGCCGACCGGCGATTCGGACACTTGATGCTCGGCGAGGGAGAGGAGCTGCCGTCGACTGTCGATGTCGGGCACGAGCGCGGAGAACGCCTCGGCCAGGCGCTGCGTGGCGCCCCCCTGGGCGATCACCGAGCTGGCGACGAAGTTCGCGATCGTCTCGTCGCTCATGTGGCCGACGGCCGCGCTCACCACGTTGATGCCGCCGACCGTGGCCTCGGGTGCGCTCTGCCGATCGAGCAGCTCGGTCATGCCCTCGGCGGGAAGATCGCCCACCACGGTCGCCAGGTTGCCGAAGGCCGTGTTGACCTGGGCGGGGTCTGACGGGTCCAGGACCGCCGCCGCGTTCGTCATGAACTGAAACAGGGCGCCCGCGTGTTTCGTTGGGTCCTGATCACCACTTCGGGCGCGCAACTCGGCGGCCACCGCCGCCAGCTTGGCTTCGCTCCCAATCGTGTCGATCATGGCCGCCCGGGTGGCGTCGTCGAACTCGAACGGTGTGTCGCCGAGGCACCCCTCGATGAGGGCCTCGAGCGGCGCCTCGCCGTCTCCCTGGCTGCGAAGGATCCTTTCGTAGTCGACTTCGCGAAGCTCGACGCTCACGCGCTGCTGCGAGGTGGTGAGCCCGCCAGCGTCGCCCCACAGATGCGCGATGCCGCCATCGTCACGCACGTCCTCCGCGGGCCGGCTCAAGAGGCGGAAAAACGTCAGCCACGTCTCGCTGTCGGCGCCATCGTTGAGGACGAAACGGCCGATTTGGTGACGATGGAAGAGTGCCGCCAGCTCCGGTGTGGCGGTGTCCGGCTTCTCCGCCGCCCGCCCACCGAGCAGTAGCTGGTCCGGCAGGATGGTCAGCTCGAGCGGCGCGGCGAGCGTCGCTCGGCGGCCGACCTCCACCATCCGCTGGAGCGACGATTGCACCGACGGATGCCCGTCGGGGTAGAGCGAGACCGCGCGGGCGGCCGCCTTGCAGCCGCGCGCAAACTCGGCCAGCCGGGCCGCGGCCTGGTCGTCGAGCGGTTCCCGCTCGGTCTTCGTCTCAGCCATCGGTCGTCGCGGCGTCGGTGGCGCCGCGCCCTTCCATGAACGCCAACGGGTCGATCCCGACCTCGTCCGGGTCGACCGCCTCGGCGACGGCCCGGACGACGGTATCCGGCTCCCGGCGCTCCCAGGTATTGACCAGCAGCGGCTCTTCCAGCCGATCGCCGTGGGGGTCGAGGATCACTTTGACCTGTGGTCGGAACGGATCGCTGGGGTGCGCGTGCGTCACGACGCCCACTTCGTCACTCTCGAGACGCACGAGCGTCCCCACGGGGAACACGCCCATCAGGTTGATGAACCGGCGGAGAAGCTTGTTGTTGAAGTCATTCCCCCCTTGCTTGCCCATGATGGCGCGGATGCGATCCGTCGGCAGCGAGTCCCGATACGCGCGCGTACTGCGCAGCGCGTCGAACACGTCGGCGATCGTGACGATCATCGTGCACAGGTTCAGGTCGCGGTGCCCCACGTTGTCCGGGTAGCCACTCAGGTCCATCTTGAGGTGGTGCTCGAAGGCGACGACTGGTGCGAGCGCCGGCACCTCCGGTGTCTTGCGCAGAATGTGCGCCCCATCGACGACGTGGCGCTTCATGACGGCAAACTCGTCCTTCGACAGCTGGTCCGGCTTGTTCAAGATCTCCTGTGGCGTGTTGACCTTGCCGATGTCATGCATCAACGCCGCGAAACCGAACTCGCGCAACATGGCGCCGTCCATGTTGAGCGCACGAGCCTGGGCCATCGCGAGCGCCGAGACGTTCACCATGTGCGTAAACGTGTAGCTGTCGTGCTGGGTGACCGCGGTCAGCGCCATCAGCGAGGTGCGATCGCTGTGGACCATCTTGGCGAGCGAATCGATGATACGCCGTGCCGCACCCGGGTCTAGCGTCTGGCCCGCACCGGCTGACGCCCACAGTTGCTCCGCCGTGGCGACCGCCTGCCCATAGACCTTCTTCGCTGCCTCGATTCCAGCCGCGTCCTCGTCCGTTTCCTCGACGGTGATCTTGCCGAGGCTGATCCGGCGTACGCCGCGGGCGCGGAGCTTCTCGTCCGACAGGTCGGGATCCTCAAGGTCGGAGCGGTCGCTCACGGCGGCGACGAACGCGCCGATCTCCTGGCGATCGAGCCCGCGGCGTAGGGTGATCTTGTCGATGTCGCGGCTGCGCAAATCGCGGGCGAAGCCGGCGAACGAGGCGCGAGATCTGACCAGCCGCTCGCCGTCCGCCACCACGTCATCTCCGAGAAAGCCGATCACGACTGCGTCGGAGTTCTCGAGCGCCCGCTGGCAGGCCGTGGCTAGGGCGTCGACCGCCCGCGACACGAGGGGATGCTCGGGTTTGTAGAGCGCGACCCCACGAATCGCCGCAGCCAGCCGCCGCACCAGCGCCTCCCGCTGCTCGAGATCCATAGTCTAGTTGCCGGTCGCGTGGAGGCTCACGATGCGGCGGAGGAGTCGATCCCCGGTGCGTGCGGCTTCGGTGAGCGCGCCGGTGGCCGCGGCGGTGCCAATCCGGTGCAGCGTGCCCACCGCCGCCGCCTTGAGCGCGCGGTTGCGCCGGCGCGCGAACCATCGCCATTGACGCATGACCCGCGCGACCGCGGGGACGGCCGCCTCGTCCCGGAGCTTCCCGAGCGCGTCCAGCGTTTCGAGGCTGAGCGTGTGATCGCGTCCCAGCGCCTGGCTTTCATCCAGGATGCGTGCCAGGAGCGGCACCACCCGCGCGTCACTGGCGTCGATGAGTGCGTCGATGACGGCTTGACGGCCCTCGCCGGTCGACGACCGCAAGACAGTGTGGATCGCCCGAGCCGCGCCGGGATCGTCGATCGCGGCGAGCGCGACGACGGCCTCGCGGAGAACACGCGGATCCACGCCGCGTAGCAGCGGCTGCAGCAACGGCACGCTCGCGGGGACGCCGATGCGGCCGAGCACCTCGGCGGCGTTGCGCTGCACGAACCACTGCGCGTGCGTCACCAGCGGCGCGAGCCGGCCGACCGCCGCTGCACCGAAGCTCACAATCATCTGGCTCCCGCGTACCCGGGCGCGTGTCTTCTTTTCGAACATCAGCGTGGCGTGGAGCGAGTCCACGGCGGCGGCGCCGATCCGGTGACACAGCGCGCGCACCTCGTCGATCTCGACATCGCCCAGCTCGCCCAGCAGCCCGACGGTTTCCCGCAGCGCCGCGCACGCGCCCAACTCGTCCAGTGCGCGGCGGCACGCGACGCGGCCGGCGGCGCCGGTCGCGGTCGCTCGCTCCGCCAGCGCCTCGGCCAGCCGGAGCGCCTCGGCGTACTCGCCGGCCAGAAGCAAATCCTCTGCCATCGCCTGCATGTCGGTGGTGAGCTCGCTCGCGCGCGCCGCCCCTGTCTCGAGGCGGAGCAGGTCTGACAAAAGCGTGACCGACAAATCGCGCACGTTCTCGTGCTCGACGGTTTCCATCCAGTCGCCGAGCTCGGGGGGTAACGGCGCCGTGGCCGCCATCGACTCACCCCGCGTGGTCGCGGTGTCGAGCGCCTGGCGATACTCCGATGACACGAACGGGCGTTCGTCGTGCGACACCACGAGCGAGTCGACGGAATTCCAGAGCGCTTCAAAGCGCTGCTGGCTGCCGAAGTCGCCGTCGTTCAGCATCGATTTCGTCAGCGCGACGACGCGGTCCTTCCGCTCCGGATCGGGGACGATCGTGTCGAAGACCTCGGCGAGCCGCTCGGAGGCCTTGCCGTCGAGCGCGAGCGTCGTCGCCAGCAGCTGCGCCACCTGCTCCTCGTCGAACGCCTCGCCGAGGCCGCGCACCACCTCCTCGTCGCCCTCGTCACGCTGGCCGCTCCGCATCATCTCGACGACGACACGCGGATCGAGCTCGGCCGTCGACGCCGCCAGGTTGCGCGCGAGCGCCTCGCTGCGCTCGGGCGCCATGACGGACACAATGTTCCGCAGATGCTGGTACGTGGCGAGCACCGCCGAGGCCTGTGTCGTGACGAGCGGCGAACCGTCCGGCGTGCGGTGATCGCCGATGGCGCCGTTTGCGAGCCGCTGAATTGCCCCCGCGTCACCAGCGATCTCCAGTAGTCGCGCCTGTTCGGCTTCGCTGAGCGACGCGTCCCGACGGCCGACCGAGCGCACCAGGTGCACCCACATCTCATCCTGGTCCGACTCTGGTCGCGTGGTGTCATGATCGCGAAGCACCTCGTGGTAATCGATCTGCTCGATCAAGATGGCGCCGTCGCCATCCTCGTGCCAGGCCTTCGCAGCGCCGCCGCGGGCGCGCAGGCCAGCGATGTCGAGCGCCAGCAAGGAGAGCAGTGACTGGAGGGAACGCGCCTTGATCTGACTGCTGAACGTGACCCGCACGATGTCGCGCTCGTGAAGCAGACAGGCCGCCTCGGTGACGCGCGTGTCGGGCTGATCCGTCGCCTTGCCGTCGAGCATTAACGTATCGGGCGCGACGCCGACCGTGAAGCCCTGCATCGCGTCGAGCCGTTGCACGGTGGCGTGCAGGTGCGCGACGACCGTCGCGACCTGCGGATGATCAGGCGGATAGAGCGATGCGGTCTGCACTCCCGACACGAGTGCGCGCGCCAACGCTCCCACTTGCTCGGTGACCGTCGAGGCAGACGAGATCTCGGTCATACGACCAATTTGGTCATCTTAGCAGAGGGTCCGGTGACCACGGACCGCTGGATCACACGGTTCTGCACACTAAAATATAGAACCTCCGTGACGGCGATCGCGATCGCACGGATGGCATCCACCGGTCGCGGCCGCGCGACCGTAGCCGAGTTGTGAGGGACACACCACCGTCCGGCGGTTGGCGTCTACGGCTCGGCGCGGGTCTCATCGCGCTCGTCCTGGCCGCCGTCGCGTTTTTGCTGCGAGATGTCCTGCCGGCGCGTGTGCGGGCGGTGATGGGCGTTGCCGCCTTCATCTCGCTGCTCGTGAGCTGCTCGTCCAACGTCGCCGCGATCCGTTGGCGTACGGTCATCTGGGGCCTCGGTCTGCAGGTCGCCTTGGGCGTGCTCATTCTCAAACTCGCAATTGGCGGGGTGCGGCCCGGCTACGCGGTGTTCTCGGTGCTTGCCGCTGTCGTGACGCGGTTTCTCGATTTCACCAGTGTGGGCGCAGAGTTCGTCTTCGGCGTGCTGGCCAGCCCGGACGAGATGGGGCGGCTGTTTCCGAATGGTCTCGTCCTCGCGTTTTCCGCCCTGCCGATCATCATCTTCGTCTCGTCGGTCTTCACGGTGCTGTATTACTTCGGCGTCTTGCAGGTGATCGTCAAGCTGATGGCGCGGGCGATGATGCCGCTCATGGGCACGAGCGGCGCCGAAACGCTGTCGGCGGCGGCCAACGTCTTCATGGGGCAGACCGAGGCGCCGATCATCGTCAGACCGTATATCGGGCGGATGACACAGTCGGAGCTGTTGACGCTGATGACCGGCGGCCTCGCGACCATCGCCGGGAGCATGTTCGCCATCTACGTCAGCCTCGGTGCCGACCCGATCGCGATGCTGACGACCAGCGTGATGGCCGCGCCGTGCGGGCTCTACCTCGCCAAGATTCTGCTGCCGGAAACCGAGCAGCCGGCGACAGCGGGGCGCGTGACGTTGGACGTCGAGCGCGAGCACGTCAACATCATCGACGCGGCATCGAGCGGGGCCGCCGACGGCATGCGTCTGGCGATCAACGTCGCGGCGATGCTGATCGCGTTTCTCGCGTTCATCGCCATGATCAACTTCGGTCTCGGCGTGTTACGGCCAGGCCTGACGATGGCGGGCATGTTCGCCGTGGTGTTCGCGCCAGTGGCAGCGCTGATGGGGGTTCCCAGCGCCGACGTGCCCGCGGTGGCGGACCTCCTCGGCACGAAACTTGTTACCAATGAGTTCGTCTCATATGTGAAGCTCGAGAGCGAGTATCAGGGCGTCATCAGCGACCGCGGTCACCTGCTCGCGACCTACGCGCTCACCGGCTTCGCCAACTTTGGATCGATCGGCGTGATCCTCGGCGGCATCGGCGGCATGGCGCCGGAGCGTCGCTCGGATCTAGCCCGGCTCAGCTCGCGTGCGCTGCTTGCCGGGTTCACGGCCACCTTGATCAACGCGTCAATTGCCGCGGTGTTGTTGTGAGCCCTAAGCCGTAAGCCAAGGGCTCTCCCCCGCCCCTGTATCATCTGTTCCATGTTGCCGACCGTCGACTGGCGGGACGACCACGTCGTGATGGTCGACCAGCGTAAGCTCCCGTCCCAGGAGGTCTACGTCGAGTGCCGCACGGCTCACGACGTCGCCCGCGCAATCGAAAAGATGGTGATTCGAGGCGCACCCGCGATTGGGGTCGCCGCCGCGATGGGGCTGGCGCTCGGCGCGACGCGCAGCAAGGCGAAGGGGACAGGGGCGCTTGCGGCGGAGTTCTACAAGTTGTGCGACAGATTGGCCGCGACGCGACCGACCGCGGTCAATCTCTTCTGGGCGATCGAGCGCATGAAGGCGACGTTTTCCCGCGCGGCCCGTGCCGGGGAATCGCCGGACGAGATCAGGACCCGGTTGATCGCCGAAGCGCAGCGCGTGCACGATGAGGATGTCGCCAGCTGTCGCGCGATGGGGGAGCACGGCGCCACCGTGCTGCCGGATGCCGGGGGTGTCCTCACCCATTGCAACGCCGGGGCGCTCGCGACCGGCGGCTATGGCACGGCGCTCGGCGTGATACGCGCGGCGGTCAGCGGCGGCAAGCGCATCGCCGTCTACGCGGACGAAACGCGGCCATTCCTCCAGGGCGCTCGTCTGACGGCGTGGGAGCTGGTGCGGGACGGCATCGAGACGACCGTCATTACCGACAGCATGGCCGGACCCCTCATGCGCGACGGGACCGTCGATGTCGTCGTGGTCGGGGCCGACCGCGTGGCTGCGAACGGCGACGTCGCGAACAAGATCGGCACGTACACCGTCGCGGTGCTCGCGAACGAGCACGAGATTCCGTTTTACGTCGCCGCGCCGACCTCGACCATCGATCTGTCCACTGTCGACGGCAGCGCCATTCCGATCGAGGAGCGCGATCCTCGCGAGATTACGCATCTGGGAACGAGACGCGTTGCGCCCGAGGGCGCCCACGTCTGGAATCCGGCCTTCGACGTGACCCCGCAGCGCCTGATTGCCGGCATCATCACCGAGCGCGGCATCTGCCGTCCCCCGTATCTCGACAGCCTCCGGTCGATCTGCGAGTCCCGTGAGCCCGCCCGATGACCGTCCTGGCGATCGAGACCTCGTGCGATGAGACCGCCGCCGCGGTTGTGTCCGAGACGGGCGACGAGGCGCGGCCGTGGGCGGTGCGATCCAACACGGTGGCGTCGCAGGTCGATATCCATCGGGAGTGGGGCGGTGTCGTGCCGGAGCTGGCGTCCCGACAACATCTACGTGACATCTGCGGCGTCGTCGAGCGCGCGCTGGCCGACGGTGGCGCGACCTGGTCCGATCTGGATGGCGTGGCGGTCACGCAGGGACCGGGCCTCGTTGGCTCGCTGCTGGTCGGTGTGGCCTTTGCCAAAGGGCTGGCCGCGTCGCTCGATGTGCCGCTCGTGCCGGTCCACCACCTCGCCGGCCACATCGAATCCCTCGTCGTCCACAACGGCCGCATGCCCCTGCCCGCCGTGGTGCTCGTCGTGTCCGGTGGGCACACCAACCTGTATCTGGTCGAGGCGGAGCGCGAGTATCGGCTCATCGGCCGCACGCGCGACGACGCGGCCGGGGAGGCGTTCGACAAGGTCGCTTCCGTGCTCGGGCTGGGATACCCCGGCGGTCCCGCCATCGATCGCGTTGCGCGCGCCGGCAACGACGCGGCCGTCAATTTTCCAATCGCGCGGATGACCCATGCGGACAGAAACATGCACCCGGAGCTCGCCCGGCCGGCGGGCGTGGCGGCGGCGCGGCGCGCCCGACGGCTGGAGTTCAGCTTCAGCGGGCTGAAAACGGCCGTGAAGCGCCACGTCGAGTCCCGGCGCCGCGAGAGCGGGGTCACCGGCCCGCTCCCGGCCGCCGAGGTCGCCGATATCTGCGCCAGCTTTCAGCGCGCCGCGGTTCGCGCGCTGCTCGATCGCACGATGTCCGCGGCGCGATGGTTCGGGGCCCGGGGCGTCGGGATCGCGGGCGGCGTGTCGGCGAACTCGCGGCTGCGAGGCGAGGCGGCGTCGCGGGCGGCCGCGGCCGACCTGCCGCTGTTCCTCCCGAGCCTGGCGCTAGCCACCGACAACGCCGCGATGATCGGAGCCGCCGGATTGCGGCTCTTGCGGGCGGGCATCGTCGGCTCGCTCGATCTGAATGCGCAGGCCTCGCTGGAGCTCACAAGCGACGCAAGCTAGGAGCCCGCGGGCTCCCGCTGGCTTATGGCTCACGGCTCAAGGCCTATGGTGCCCCATCTCAACCTTCAGCCTCAACAAAGCCCTAAGACCTAAGACCTAAGACATAGGTACAGTTACAGTACCCCCCATGCCCTGGCATCGGCAGACACACTGGCGCATCCTCATCGCGCTCGGGCTTGGCCTGATCTACGGCGTGGTGGCGGCCGTCGCCGGCTGGGGCGACTTCACCGCGGACTGGATCGCTCCGTTTGGAACTGTTTTTCTGCGCCTCCTGCTGCTCATCGCCGTCCCGCTCGTGCTGGCATCGCTCGTGACCGGCATCGCGTCGTTGGCCGACCTCCAGAAGCTTTCGCGCATCGGCGGCAAGACGATCGCCGTCTATCTGGGCACCACCCTCATCGCGCTGATCATCGGCCTCAGCGTGGTCAATGTGCTCCGACCCGGCGAGACGATCCCCGACGGTCTACGGGCGCGGCTTCAGGAGACCTATCAGGACGACGCCGCCGACCGGCAGCTGGTGGCTCGCGACGCGATGGACCGCGGACCGCTGCAGCCCTTGGTCGACATGGTGCCCGAGAACATCATCGGAGCAGCGACCGACAACCGCAACATGCTCAACGTCGTCTTCGTGGCGGGTCTCCTCGGTGTCGCGCTCATGCTCATCCCACGCGAGCGGGCCAAGCCCCTCCTCGATCTGTTCGAGAGCGTCAACGCCGTGATCATCAAAGTGGTCGAGATGGTCATCGGGTTTGCGCCGCTTGGCGTGTTCGCGCTGATCGCCGGCACGATCACGAGCGTCGCGGATGCTTCGGACGTGGTCCAGCTCCTCGGGGCGCTGGGCTTCTACAGCTTTACCGTCCTCCTCGGCATGGGCATTCACATGCTCGTGACCTATCCCGCGCTGCTGCGGATCTTCACGCCGCTTGGCGTGCGCCGCTTCTTTTCCGGGATCGTGCCGGCCCAGCTCGTCGCGTTCTCGACCTCATCGAGCGCCGCGACCCTGCCCGTGACGATGAAGAACACGCAGCGCAACCTGGGTGTGTCGGAGGAAGTCGCGTCGTTCGTCTTGCCGCTCGGCGCGACCATCAACATGGACGGCACGGCGCTGTATCAGGCGGTCGCGGCGGTCTTTATTGCCCAGACGCTCGGCATTGCGCTCGACCTGTCAGCGCAGCTCACGATCGTCTTCATGGCGCTGCTCGCCTCGATCGGCACCGCGGCGGTCCCGAGCGCCGGGGTCGTCATGCTGGTCATCATTCTCGAGGCCATCGGCGTGCCGATCGCCGGCATTGCACTCATTCTCGGTGTCGACCGGATTATCGACATGTGCCGCACGGCCGCCAATGTCACTGGCGACGCCACGGTGGCAGTGGTGGTCGCGGCCAGCGAGAATCAGCTCGCGGCGACAGCCGCCAACGGGCTGGCTGCGCCAGTCGATCTGGAAGCTGCCGGCACGACGGCGAGGACCGGTCCATGACGCCGACACGTGAGGACGCGTGGGCGCTGTTGACGGAGTACACGACCGGTGAGAGCCTGCTCAAGCACGCCCTTGCGGTCGAAGCGGCCGTCCGCGGTTACGCGCGCCGATCCGGGGCGGACGAGGCGGCGTGGGGCGTCGTCGGCCTCATCCACGACTTCGACTACGAGCGGTGGCCGGAGCCCGCTGATCATCCCTTCCGTGGTAGCGAGATCTTGCGTGCGCGCGGGTACCCGGAGTACATGATCCGCGCCATCCTGTCGCACGCCGACTACAGCGACGTGCCGCGCGAGTCGCCGCTGGAGCACACCCTCTTCGGGTGTGACGAGCTGGCCGGGTTCGTCACCGCGTCCGCCCTGGTACGGCCCAGCAAGAGCGTGCTCGATCTCGAGGCACGGTCCGTCAAGAAGCGGATGAAGGACAAGGCGTTCGCGCGCGCCGTGAGTCGCGACGACTTGCGTCGGGGGGCGGACGAGATCGGTCTCCCGCTCGACGAGCACATCGCCAACGTCATCAACTTCATGCGCGAACACGCGGAGGCGCTCGGGCTCAAGGGCAACCTGTGAGCCTGGCGCGCACCACGCTCCCCGGCGGCGACGCAGAACGCCTGACGCCACGACTCCGTATAAGAGGGGGAGATTGCCACCGCCACCCGTCTACGCAGCGGTGTGGCGGTCCACGCGCATGCCAACCGCCACGTCCGAGCCCGCGACCGCGATGAACCCGTCGACACCGCCTTCACCGACGGCGCCGGTGGCTCAGCTCGACCGCGTCAGCGTGACCTACGGCCGACAGGCGGCGCTCCGCGAGATCGTCGCCGACTTCGCACCTGGTGCCATCGGGCTGCTCGGCCCGAACGGCGCCGGCAAGAGCACACTGCTGAAATCACTGCTTGGTTTCGTGTCTCCCGCCGGCGGCACGATGCGCGTCCTCGGTCTCGACGTCACGGAGCGCCCACTGGAGATCCGAGCCCGCATCGGGTACATGCCGGAGAGCGACGCGCACATTCCAGGCATCAACGCCGTTACCTTTGTCGCCTACTGCGGCCAGCTCGCCGGCCTTCCGCGCACCGACGCCATGCAGCGCGCACATGAGGTCCTCTATTACGTGGGCCTGGGTGAAGCGCGCTATCGCAACGTCGAGACCTACTCGACCGGAATGAAACAGCGGATCAAGCTCGCGCAGGCGCTCGTGCACGATCCAGATCTGCTGTTTCTCGACGAGCCGACGAATGGAATGGACCCCAAGGGTCGGGATGAGATGCTCGCGCTCATCTGGGACCTGGCGCACAAGAAGGGGGTCAACGCCATCGTGTCGTCGCACCTGCTGCCCGATGTCGAGGCCACGTGCGACAGCGTACTGGTGCTGCACCACGGCAGCATTGTCGCGCAGGGGCCGATCGCAGAGCTGAAGGGGCCAAGCCGGCGTGTCTTCGAGATCCGGGTCAAGGGGGACGCCGATCGGTTCATCGCGGAGCTACGCGACTCCGGCGCCGATTGCCACGAGACGGACGCCGACGTAATGCGTGTGTTGATTGGGGACGACCGCGACGCGCGCGATGTGTTCGCGATCGCCACGCGATGCGGCGTGCAGGTCCGACACCTCCGACCGAGCGTGCCGACCCTCGAGGACGTGTTTGCGAGGGCGATCGGGGAGGAGTAATCCGGACCCATGCCCATCCACGATCAAAGCTATCGGCGGTATAGCGGCGCGCGCGCCGCTCCCGGTGCCGCGTGGAGCGTGATCGCCCGGACCGGGATCCGCGGCATGCTGTCGTTGCGCCTCTACCTGGCCGTGCTGCTCTTTGCCTGGCTGCCGTTCGTCGTCCGCGCCGTGTTCTTCTACCTCTCCGCCAACTTCCCGTCGATGGATATGATCGCGCCGAGCCCGCAAACGTTCCGTGACTTCTTCGACCAGCAAGCGTTCTTCGTCTTCGTCGTCACCCTCTACGTCGGTGCGGGCCTCATCGCGAACGACCGGCGCGCCAACGCGCTGCAGATTTACCTCTCGAAGCCGTTGACCCGCGCCGAGTACGTGGCCGGTAAGTTGGCCGTCCTCATGGCCTTCCTGTTGTTCGTGACGTGGGTGCCGGCGATGCTGCTGCTGTTCCTGCAAGCCATGTTCGCCGGGAGCACGGCGTTCCTGCGGGAGAACCTGTTCCTCATCCCGGCGATGACCATTTTCGCGTTTCTGCAGGTGCTGCTCGCGTCGTTCACCATGCTGGCGCTGTCGTCGCTGTCGAACAGCGCACGCTTCGTCGGGATGCTGTACGCCGGCGCGCTCCTCTTCAGCGAAGCGATCTTCCAAACGCTCCGCGGCGTGACCGGGTCGACCGGGGTGTCGTGGGTGTCGTTCAGCGCGAACCTCGCGCAGGTCGGCGACGTCGTATTCCGAATGGAGCCGCGGTATTCCACGCCGTGGGGCGTGTCACTGCTGGCGGTGATGGTGCTCCTCGGCGTCTCGGTGTGGATCCTGGATCGGCGCGTGCGCGGTGTCGAGGTCGTCACGTGACGGCAGCGTCGAAGCGGTGGGTCGTCACGTGACGGCAGCGTCGAAGCGGTGGGTCGTCACGTGACGGCAGCGTCGAAGCGGTGGGTCGTCACGTGACAGCGCCCGTCGAATCGGTGGGTCGTGACGTGACGGCGCCTGTCATCGCGGTCACCGGACTCTCGAAGTGGTACGGCCAGGTCATCGGGCTCAACGACGTGACCGTCTCGATTCCGCCCGGCATTACCGGATTGCTCGGACCCAACGGCGCCGGCAAATCGACCTTCTTGAAGATCGTCACGGGACAGCTCAAGCCAAGTCAGGGTCAGGTCAATGTGCTCGGCGCGCCCATCTGGGCCAACCCCGGCGCCTATGCGGCGATCGGCTATTGCCCGGATCAGGACGCGTTCTACGAGCGGATGACCGGCCTGGAATGGCTGTCCGCCCTGGCCCGGCTCAGCGGCTTCGAAGGCGATGCCGCGACGGCCGTCGCGCGGACGGCGCTCGAAACGGTGTCGCTCACGTCGGCAGCCGACAAGAAGATTGGCGCCTATAGCAAGGGCATGCGCCAGCGGGTCAAGCTGGCGCAGGCGGTTGCCCACAACCCGCAACTCCTGCTGCTCGACGAGCCGCTCGCCGGGATGGACCCGCTCGGTCGGCGCCGAACGATAAAGCTGATCAAGGACTGGTCACGCGCGGGCAAGAGCATCATCGTGTCGAGCCACATCCTGCACGAGATCGAGCTGATGACGTCGAACATCCTCTTGATCAACAACGGGCGGATTCTGGCAGAGGGCAACGTGCACCAGATCCGCGATCTCATCGACGAGCATCCGCACAAGGTGCAGATCAAGTCGTCGGAGCCACGCGCGCTTGCCCGTCAGTTCCTCGAGTACCCGCACGTCATCAGCCTCAATTTCGACGAGGACGTGGTGGTCGTCGAAACGAATCGCCCGGACGCGTTCTATACCGAGCTGACGGCGCTCGCGGCAAACGACGCGACGGGCGCGATCGACGAGGTTACCTCGCCCGACGACAATCTTCAGGCGGTGTTCTCATATCTGGTCAAGCAGTAGGAGGCGACCCGCAGCCAGTGGGGAGGGACCCGCAACGGCCCCCGACGTTCGTGCGCGCGGCGATGCGCGTCTTCGACCTGAGCCTCGGCGAGATGCTCTGGTCGAGGCGGACCGTGTTCATGGCGCTGGTCGTTGGTGGACCCGTCGTCATTGCCGTCACGTTGAGAGCGCTGGCCACGTTCGACATGGTCAGCTTCGGGGGTTCAGTCAACGGCCGACCGTTTGCCTTGAGTGGGCCCGGTGTCTTCGGCCTGATGATCTGGGCGTTCTACCTCCGCTTTACCGTGCCCGTGCTCGGCGTGTTCTACGGCACCGCGCTCATCGCCGATGAGGTCGAAGACAAGACGATCACATATCTCTTCACCCGGCCAATCGCCCGAGGGGCTGTCCTGGTCGGCAAATACCTCGCGTATCTCGTCTGCACGTCGCTCGTCGTGCTGCCGTCGGTGGTCATCGTCTACTTCCTGGTGGTGCCGATGGTCGGCGGCAGCGTCGGCCGAAGCTTCCCGGACCTCGTGACGGACCTCGGGCTGCTCGGTCTCGGGCTCGCGGTCTACGGCGCCGCGTTCGCGCTCGTCGGCGCGTGGTTCAAGCGCCCCTTGCTGACTGGGTTGGTGTTCGTCTTCGGCTGGGAGCCGGTGGTCGTCGTGGTGCCCGGCTACATGAAAAACCTGAGCGTCGCCTACTACCTCCAGGGCCTCGTGCCGCATGCGATGCCGCAAGACGGGGCGATGAGCCTGCTGCAATCGATTCTGCAGACGTTTCAAGCGGCACCGTCTGCCTGGAGCTGCGTGGTGTCGCTGGCGCTCATCTGGGCCCTGACTCTCGGCGGGGCGGCCTGGGTGGTGGGGCGGCGCGAATACGTGCTGGAGCAATGAGCGGTCGAGACCGAGCGTGGGGCGGGCTGGAGCCCGCCAGGGGGCAGCGGGGGCTGGACCGGCGACAGATGGAACTTTTCGCACTGTGCACCGGTATACTCCCATAGGCTGAGACGCATATGACCGTTCAGACGCGCTATGCGCTCGTCGGTGCAAGCGGCGTGCTGGCCTTGGGGCTGGCAGGGGGCCTCGTCGCCTACCTCCAGGGCGGTCTGCCGACAGCCTCCGCCCAGACCCGCCCGGACGCATTCCGGTATGTGCCGGCCGCCGCCAACGTCGTGGCATTTGCCAACGTCCGCGACGTCATGTATTCCGATTTCCGGCAGCGCATGCGGGAATTCGTCCCGGACGGCGGCGGCCAGGCCGAGTTCCAGGAGCGCACGGGCATCAACCTCGAAGACGACATCGACACAGTGGTGGCCTGCCTCGTGCCACGCGGTTCGGAAGACCCGCAGGGGTTGGTTGTGCTGAACGGTCGTTTCGACGTCGCGCGGCTGGAGGCATTGGCCCGCGAGCATGGCGGCACGGTGTCCGAGTATCAGGGGCGCCGGATGCTGACGACGACCCAGGGTGACGACACGTTGGCCATGGCGTTTGTGGCGCCCGGGGTCGTGGCCCTTGGATCAGTCGCGCTCGTGCGGGAAGCGATCGATCTCCCGTCCACCGGCAACGACGTCACATCGAACACGCGGCTGATGGGGCTCCTGAGCAACATCGATACCGGCAGCAACGCGTGGGCGATCGGTCGGCTCGATGGGCCGGGTGCGACCGACTGGTTGCCGGACGAGGTCGAAACCCAGATTCCCCAGGTGGCCGCGTTCGCAGTCGGCGGTCGTGTCAACGGCGGTTTGAGCGGCACCGTCGTGGCCGAGGCCCGCGACGAGGCAGCCGGTCAGAACCTGCGTGACATCATCCAGGGCTTTCTCGCGCTCGCGCGCATGCAGACCAGCTCGCGCCCCGAGCTGGCGTCGCTGCTCGACTCCTTCCAGCTGAACGCCGTCGGGACGAACGTCAGCCTCTCGTTCGCCCTCCCGACGGAGTTCATCGTGCAGCTGCTCAGCGGCCTGGCGAATGCCGCCGGCGCCGACGCTGAGACCCCGTAGTAGCGGTCCCCAGCGCGCTGTCGCACGGATTATTCACCGCTCCCACGTCGTCTTCAACTGCAGCTGATGCGCGACGACTCGCTCCGCGTGCGGCCGGTCATCCACGCGCGTGCCGCGGGCACGATTCGCGCCGCGCTGTACGACGCTACGGGGCTTCGCTCCCCACGCGGTCTGATTGAAGCGCGGAGACGAAGTTCGCAATGATGGCGGCGACGTGATCCGACGGCTCGACGAACTCCACACCTGATCGATACATCACGTGCTCGTGCTCGACGTCGCTGATGCTCGAGTGCACGATTCGCCCTTTGACGATGATCGAGTCGCCGCCGAGGGTCAGCCGGAGGTCGTGGAGCGAATCGAGGTGCAGGGGAAACGGCGTGTCGATCTGGGCGCCGCCCGACGAGATCTGGGCGATCTGCATCGGTTGAAAGACCATGACCTCGCCCTGAAGCTCGCCGAGAATGTCGACGCGTCCGGTGTCGCGTCGATTCTCGGCACCCATGGTGCGCGCACTATAGCACGGTGACTTTGCTATGATCTGGTGTTTCGGTGGATGGTAAATGGACTGACAAGGTATGGCAGCTCACACAGTCGGTGTCGTTGGGTGCGGGTTGATGGGCTCCGGGATCGCGCAGGTGAGCGCGATCGCGGGGTTCCGGACGATCGTGCGCGAAGTCGATCAGGCGCTCGTCGATCGAGGCCTCCGTCGCATCGAGGATTTCCTCACGGCGGGTGTCACGCGTGGCAAGACGAGCGCCGAGGAGAAGGACCGCGCGCTGGCCAACCTCTCCGGCACGACCCGGCTCGACGCATTCGCCGACTGCGACTTCGTGATCGAAGCGATCGTGGAGAACGTCGCGGCCAAGCGCGAGGTCTTCGCGGCGCTCGAAGAAGCCGTCGGTCCGGAAGCGGTGTTCGCGTCGAATACGTCGTCGCTGTGTATCACCGAGCTCGCAGCGGCGACAAAGCGGCCCGATCGGTTCATCGGGATGCACTTTTTCAGCCCGGTGCCGGTGATGGGGCTGGTCGAGGTGATCCGCGGATTGACGACCAGCGACGCGACCTACGAGCGTGCGTTCGACCTCGGCAAGCGCCTGGGTAAGGAGCCGGTGACGGCGCCCGACCGACCGGGGTTCATTGCGAACCGGTTACTCATCCCGTATCTGCTCGACGCCGTGCGCGCCTACGAAGCCGGGGTCGGGACGCTCGAGGACATCGACAAGACGATGACCATGGGGTGCGGGCATCCGATGGGGCCATTCACCTTGCTCGACTTCATTGGATTGGATACGACGTACTACATCGCCAATATCATGCACGACGAGTTTCGCAATCAGATGTACGCGCCGCCGCCGCTGCTCAAGCGCATGGTGCTGGCCGGTCGGCTCGGACGCAAGAGCGGGCGAGGCTTCTATTCCTACTGACGCGTCGCTGATGCCGGACATCATGAATGACGAGCGGGTGCGCGACGCCGTTGGCGTGCTGCTCGCGGAGATGGGGGAGGACCCGGCGCGCGAGGGGCTGGCGCGGACTCCCGCGCGTGTCTCGAAAGCGTTGCGGTTCCTGACCAGCGGCTACCGGCAGGACGTCGACGTCGTGCTGAACGGCGCCCTCTTTTCCGTCGATTACAGCGAGATGGTCATCGTCAAGGACATCGACTTCTACAGCTTGTGCGAGCACCACCTCCTGCCGTTTTTCGGAAAGTGTCACGTGGCCTATCTGCCGCGCGACAAGGTGGTGGGGCTCAGCAAGATCCCCCGACTCATCGAGGTCTTCAGTCGGCGTCTGCAGGTGCAAGAACGGCTGACGAACCAGATTGCCGAAGTGCTGCTGCAAAAGCTCAACCCGCTCGGAGTCGGGGTCGTGGTCGAGGCGACCCATCTGTGCATGCTGATGCGCGGCGTGGAAAAGCAGAACTCGTCCGCGCTCACGAGCGCGATGCTCGGGTCGTTCCGATCGAACGCGCAAACGCGGACGGAGTTTCTGGAGCTGTTGCGGCAGCGCGGCGACGTGCGCGTCCCGCTCACGCCGTCCGACGCGGCTCGGGCTGCGGACCGACGGGAATCCGATTGATGATGGTTCGGCTCCTGCTCCTGGCGGGCGCCGCGGTGGTGACCACCGCCGCCGTGGCCTCCCAGGATCGCCGGATCGAGCCGGCGGAAGTACGCTGCCCCACGGTGCTCGGCGTCGGCCTCAATACTGATCTCGCGTTCTGCGACGTGCTCATTCAGCAGGATGCGGATCTGGGGGTCGTGGTCATCGTGCCACCTCACCGCGGGGACGCGACGCTGTCGTTCAATTTGCACAATCGGCACACCTACTCCGCGGAAGAAGACCGCGGCGGGCGGGCGTTCGCGGAGTACACGGCGGAGATCGCCGTGGCGACCGTCGATGGCGATGTGGTCGGGCGACGGTTCATCCTGAGTGAGTTTCGCACCGCGGACGACCTCATCGATCGCGTGACGGGCGGGGCCGGTCCAGGCGGCATGAAGGCCGTGGCCCCGACCGGCGTCGAGCGTGTGTTCATCGCTGTCCCGGACGACCTCGAGGTCGTGTCCATCGTTGGCCAGAACCTGGAGGTCGTGCGTCTCGACGGTCGCGAGAGCATCCGGTCCGTCGGTCGCCCGGTAGCCGTGATCAGCGATGTCCGGGTTGAGTACAGCGAGCCGTAACGTCGCGAGAAGCGAGCTGGGAGTGATTCACGATCTCATCATCGTCGGGGCGGGACCGGCGGGACTGGCGACGGCGATTGCCGCGAAACAGGCCGGACTCGACTTTCGCATCTTCGAGAAG
Source organism: Vicinamibacterales bacterium (assembly GCA_965197395.1). Lineage (GTDB taxonomy): Bacteria > Acidobacteriota > Vicinamibacteria > Vicinamibacterales > UBA8438 > CAZYFH01. Next base: position 277,882 of record CBDANB010000004.1, read on the forward strand.
GGTGTGCTGGTCAACGCCCTGTTTCGGTTCCCCAGCCAGATGGTCTTCTTCACGACACCGGATCTGTTGGAGATCGGCGGTCTGCCGTTCGTCACGCCGCATGGCAAACCGACCCGCGACGAGGCGTTGCGCTATTACCGGCGCGTGGTCGACACGCACGAGATCGACATCGCGTTCGGCTCAACCGTGACGGACGTGACGCCCGGCGGCGATGACGCGCCGTTCACGGTGGGCACGCGTGACGCTGGTAGCGTGACCCACCGCTGGCAGTCGCGGTGTGTCGTCGTGGCGAACGGGTGCTATGACCATCCGAACCGGCTTCGCGTGCCCGGCGAGGACCTGCCGCATGTCTCGCATTACTACACCGAGCCGCACGAGTTCTACCGAAAGCGCGTGGTCGTCGTTGGTGGGAAGAACTCCGCCGCCGAAGCGGCGCTCGATCTGTATCGCGCCGGTGCGAGCGTTGCCCTGGTGCATCGGCGCGCCGAGCTCGGCGCGTCCATCAAATACTGGGTCAAACCGGACATCGAGAACCGGATTCGGGAGGGGTCGATCGAGGCGTCGTTCGAGACGACGGTCGTGGAGATCCGGGACCGAGATCTTGTGGTCGACCGCGCCGGGACGCGGGAGACGATGGCGGCGGATGCCGTGTTTCTGTTGACCGGGTATCTGGCCGATCTCGACTTCTTGCGCGGGTGCGGCATCGCGGTGGCCGACAACAACGTGCCACGCCACGACCCGGAGACGTTCGAAACCAACGTCCCTGGACTCTACCTGGCGGGCGCCGTCGTCGCGGGTGCCAATCGCGGCGAGGTCTTCATCGAGAACGGCCGCTTTCACGGTCGGGTGGTCGTCGACCAGATCGCCGGGCGGCTCGGACGTGCGCCGGTCAGCGCGGTCGCGTCGTCCTGAGCCGGTCCCCAGGGGCATGCTCCTGTCGCATGTCTTATGTCTTAGGTCTTATGTCTTAGGTCTTAGGTTCCCAGGGCGTTCTTGCCTAAGACCTAAGACCAAGAGCGGCGGGAACCACAGCGCCACGGCGCTATTGCAGACCCGTCGTCGGGAATGTCTGCGCGGCGACGAGCATCCGCATTTCCAGTAGATCGATCAAGGTCTCGCATCGCGTCACGACGTCGCCGCGCTCCAGCAGGGCCAGCCTTTCCACAGGCTCGAGCTCAAGATACTGCGCCAGCGCGTTCACGAGGTCGCCGTCGGCCATCTCGCGCGGCACGGTCGTTTCAGACCCGGTCTCGGTCGAACGGCGCTCGAGCAGCGCCTCGAGACGCTGCCGCGCGCTCCGAAGACGGGGTCGCGCGTCGGGGTCCATCGTTTCGGGGAGGGCGTCGACCGTGGCCAGCCTGTAGGCCCGGGAGTGCTCCTCCCGACACACCCGGAACTTCTCGAACCCACGCAGCACGATGTTGTAGCGGCCGTCCGCCAGGCGTTCCACATGGGTGATCAGGCCGGCGCACCCGGTGGGATACACCGCGGGATTGACATCGGCCTCCTTCTCCCATCCCTCGCGGAGCAACACCATGCCGATGAGACGGTCACCGTTCAGCGCGTCGTGGACCATCTCGCGATAGCGAGCTTCGAAGATGTGGAGCGGGAGGAAGACGTTGGGAAAGAGAACGACGTTGGGCAGCGGGAAGATCGGAATGGTGGGCGGGAGCGTCGAATGCAGCGGCACTTTTGCCAGGGGCTCCTAGTTGCCGTGGGAGACCCCCCGGCTTTGCCGGGGCGGCCAGCAGCGTTTGACGTATCCGGGAGTCGCGTGAGGAAACTCCTTCCCGTGAGCCGCACAAGCATCACGAGAAGGAGTCCTCATGACGACGTACCGAAGTCTCAATCATACGAAATGGCACTGCCAGTATCACGTAGTGTTCATTCCGAAGTACCGGAAGAAAGCGATGTATGGAGGCGTCCGGCAGCAGCTGGGCGAGGTGCTGCGGCAGCTGGCGCGGCACCGCGAGAGCCAGGTGGAGGAGGGGCATCTGCTGCCCGACCACGTCCACATGTTGGTGTCGATCCCCCCGAAGTACTCGGTGGCGCAGGTGATCGGGTATCTCAAGGGGAAGAGCGCGATCCACATCGCTCGGGAGTTTGCGGGGCGGTCCCGGAACTTCGTGGGGCAGCACTTCTGGGCGCGCGGGTATTTTGTCTCGACGGTGGGCCGTGATGAACGGATCATCCGGGACTATATCCAGCAGCAGGAGCGAGAGGATCGGCGGCTGGATCAGTTGCCGTTGGACTAGAGCCGCCACCGTCAGGTGGCTCAAGTGACCGCGCAGCGGTCACGTCAGCCGCTTTGAGCGGCTCACAACTAAAGCCCCCGGCTTTGCCGGGGGATACTTACTGGACCGTCTTCGTCTTCTTGTCCATGTAGTCCATGAGCACGTACTGCCCGAGCGTGAACGGCGTCGTGAAATAGGCCTTCCCGCGACAGATGGCCGCGACGCGACGCACGAACGCCACGAGCTCGTGGTCGCGCGCCAGCATGAACGTGTTGATCATGATGCCGGCCTTGCGACAACTGGCCACCTCGGCAAACGTCTCGGCGATGATCATCGGGTCGAGGCCGAACGCGTTGCGGTAAATCTGCCCATCCTGCTGGGTCAGCGCCGACGGCTTCCCGTCGGTGATCATGACGATCTGGCGCATGTCCTTCCGCTGGCGCTCCAGGATGCGTCGCGCGAGACGGAGCCCTTCCCGGGTGTTCGTGTAGTAGGGACCGACCCGCACCCGGGCGAGCTGCTTCAACGGGATCTCCTTGGCGGAATCGTGAAACAGCACGACGTTCAGCGCGTCACCGGGATACTGTCGGCGGATGAGGTTGGCGAGCGCCAGCGCGACCTGCTTCGCCGGCGTAAAGCGATCCTCGCCATAGAGGATCATGCTGTGGCTGCAGTCGAGCATGAGCACGGTCGCGCACGAGCTCTGATACTCGCCCTGGGCCACCATCAGGTCTTCGTATTGCACGTCGATGAGGTCGCCCCCCACGGCGCCTTGGGCTCGCCTGACCGCGTTGAGAATTGTCCCGCTGGCATCGATGTTGATCGTGTCGCCGAACTCGTACGGCTTCGACGCGCCGCTCGCCTCGACGCCCGTCGCGAGCTCGCGCGTATCGTGTCGGCCGAAGCTGCTCCGGCCGGTCGATCCGAGAAGGTCGCGGAGCGCGCGGTAGCCGAGGAAATCAAGGCTCTTGTCGGTCACCTCGAAGCGCGCCGCCGGCGTTTCCGGGCCGGACATCGAAGCCCCGGCCTGCCCGTCACCGCCGGGGCGCATGCTGATATACCCCTGCTCGGCCATTTGCTCGATGATCTGCTGGATGAGCTGTTCGAGCCGCGATTGACCCTCCGCCTGGTCGGCGTCCGCCGGGTCGCCCAGGAGCTGCTGCACGGCCTCTTCCGGCAGCAGGCCGCCGTTCAGGAGCGCATCGAGGATCGCGTCGTGGAGCGCCTGGACGGTCTGGTCGCCGTTCTCGTCATCATCAGGGGCCGCCAGCGGGTCGCCGTACGGGTTGTCGAAGCCGCTCGAGAGGAGCAGCTCGGAGAGCTTGGAGACGAGCTCCTCGAGGTCGACGCCGCCGAGGGCCTCACCGGTATACCGGGTGTAGCGGTAACGCATGGGCGAATCGCGAGGTCTTAGGTCCTAAGTCTTAGGTCTTAGGCATGATTCGTGCGGGCGTTCTGCTTAAGACATAAGACATAAGACATAAGACTAGGGAACTCAGTTGTAATACTTCTTCTTGCGATCGCCGCGAACCCGTAAGTTCGGATCAAAGTACGGCTCTGACGCACCCGCCTTACGCCGCGGTTTTTCCACCGCACGGTAGCTCCAGTCGTCCGTCCGGCTGATCTTCTTCTGCGCGTACAGCCCTTCGAGGACGAAGTCGATCGCCGCGGCGACCGTCGGAGGAGCCGCGTCGGGCGCGGCACCGGCCTGCCGGGTCAGCTCGGAGAGCCCTTGGATCTCGGACACCTGCTCGATCAGCTCCGCGGACGAGACGGTATCGCTCCCCGGGAGCGACCCGCCCATGTCGAACCATTCGACGACGAGGTGCGTGTCCACACCGTCGAACCACCCGTCGAAGACGGCCGCCACCGCAGACCGGATCAGATCGCGCGCGACGTTGTCCGCGCCGCGCAACTCCCCCTCGTACTCGAGCTCGAACTTGCCGGTGATAGACGGCAGCGCTGCGTAGATGTCGGTCACCCGCGCCGTCGGCTGTTCGCTGGCGGCGAGCGCGCGGCGCTCCGCGTTCGAGACAACGTTCTCCAGACAGGTAATGGGCAGGCGCTGGCTGACCCCCGATCGCAGGTCGACTTTCTTGTTGGCGCGAGCCTGGAACGCCACTTCCTCGACGATTTCGCGCACATAGGCCGGGACCGTGACCCCGGAGGCGTCCGCCGCACCGGGGTCGGCGCGGTCGATCCACGCCTCCTGCGCGGTGATGGCCATGGCGTCGCTGCGCGTCTGTGGGTAATGCGTCCGGATCTCGGACCCGATGCGGTCCTTGAGCGGCGTGACGATCTTGCCACGCGCCGTGTAGTCCTCGGGGTTGGCCGTGAACGTCATCATGACGTCCAGCGGCAGCCGCACGGGGTAGCCCTTAATCTGGACGTCACCCTCCTGGAGAATGTTGAACAGGCCCACCTGGATCTTGCCGGCGAGGTCCGGCAACTCGTTGACGGCGAAAATGCAGCGGTTCGCGCGCGGCAGCAGTCCGTAGTGCACGGTCAGCTCGTCGGAGAGCTGCAACCCCCCTCGCGCCGCTTTGATCGGGTCGAGGTCGCCAATCATGTCGGCGATGGTCACGTCCGGTGTTGCCAGCTTCTCCACGTAGCGCGCCGAGCGTGGGAGCCAGGCGACGGGCAACGCGTCGCCCTCGTCACGGAGCCGGGTCCGGCAGCCGGGGCAGAGCGGATTCAGCGGATCATCGTTGATCTCGCATCCGGGAATGATCGGCACTTCAGGGTCGAGCAGGTCCGCGAGACCGCGAAGGAGACGCGTTTTCGCTTGTCCGCGCAGACCCAGGATGATGAAGTTGTGTCGCGACAGGAGGGCGTTGACGACTTGCGGCACGACGGAATCGTCGTAGCCGATGATCCCCGGGAACAGCGGGTTACCGTCGCGGAGTGCCGCGATGAGGTTATCGCGCAGCTCGTTCTTGACGCTGCGACGGGCGATGTGACCCGCGTCGATCGCGCGACGCAGGTCACCCAGCGACGTCGGCCGCATTCATCGATCCTACATGAACTCGCGAATCAGCTCCCCACGTGTGTCGCCGTCGATCAGGTAGCTTTGTTGCACAAGAGGCTGTCCCGTCAGCGCCGGGTCAAGGGCGTCGAGCGGCGGCGGCGGATCCGGATTGCGGTAGAAGAGCCCGATCGGGATCCGGTCGCCCCATTCCAAGGCCCTGTCCATTGCGGCGTGGAAGTTGCTGGTGTCGTGCTCCTCGCCTTCGAGCGTATAGACGCGCTCGCGGAACCACGGGTAGGAGTTGTGTTTGTTGAAAGTGACGCACGGGCTGAACACGTCGATGAGCGCGAAGCCGGGGTGCTGGATGCCGTCTTTGTAAAGCTGCAGCAGGTGCTTCGGTTGTCCGCTGAAGCCGCGGGCGATGTAGCCGCAGCCTGAGGCGAGCGCGAGCGACATAGGGTTCAACATCCCTTCGAGATTCCCGAGCGGCGTCGTCTTCGTCTTGATCCCGGTCTCGGTGGTTGGCGAGGCCTGCCCGGTCGTGAGCCCGTAGATCTCGTTGTTCATCACGATGTACGTCACATCGATGTTGCGGCGCATCGCCTGAACGAAGTGGTTGAGCCCGATCCCGTAGCCGTCGCCATCGCCGCCGGTGATGATAACGGTCATCGCCTGATTGGCGAGCTTGGCCCCGGTTGCAAAGGCCAGCGCCCGCCCGTGCAAGCTGTGAACACCATATGAGCGGATGAACCCGGGCAGGTTCGACGAGCAACCGATGCCCGACACGACCAGAAGATCGTGAGGCTGGATCTGCAGGTCGGCGCATGCTTGGAACAAGCTGCTGAGCACGCCGAAATCGCCACAACCGGGACACCAATCGGGCGGCGTTTCCGGTTTGAAATCCTTCGCGACGAGTGCTGGAGCTACCATCGCTATCTCCTCACGCCTCGGCCGGTACGCCCGGCTTCGTGACTTGGTTCAGGCCTTCCCACGAGCCGCTCGTGCCGGTGGGATGGTCCGTTCGCCAGCCTGGCTCGATCGATACCGCCTCGACCAGTTCTTGGCCCCCGATGACTTGCTTGACGCCTGCAACGATGTGCTTTGGCTCGAACGGTTCGCCGTCGTACTTCCGAATGTGCCCGTTGGCCACACGGCTGCTCTCAGCACGCAAGTGCCGCGCGAACTGCCCGCTCTGGTTGTTTTCGATGATGATGACCCGCTTGCTCTTGTCCAGCACGGCGCAGATCTCGTCGACGTGGAGAGGGACCAGGGTCTTGACGTGGAGGTGGTTGACCGACACGCCCTCGGCGTTGAGCCGTTCCGCCGCTTCCTTGATCGCGCCCCACGTCGAGCCCCAGCCGAGCAAGGTCGTTTCCGCGTCGGCGGGCCCTTCGAGGATTGGGGCCGGCAGATGCTGGAGGATGTTCTCCATCTTGCGTGCCCGCTTGTGTGTCATTTTCATCCGACGGATTGGGTCGGTGTAGACGTCGCTCAACAGCACGCCGTCCTCGTCGTGCTCGTCCGTGGCCGCCACATACAGGTGACCCGGCAGACCCGGGATGGCGCGCGGTGAGATCCCCGACGGCGTGTCCTTGTATCGGAGATACGGCTCGCCCGCGGGCGGTCCGTCCGCCTCTGTGATGAGCTCACCCCGGTCGATCGGGAACTCGACGTCGAGCAGCGTGGTGTCCACGGTCTCACTGCCCTCGCTCAGGAGCAGGTCCGAGAGGATGATGACCGGGAGCTGGAAGCGGTCTGCGACATCGAAGGCCTGCGAGGGCATGACGAAACAATCGGGCATGCTCATGGGCGCCAGCACTACCCGCTGGAAGTCGCCCTGGCTGGCGCCGAACGCCTGGTTGAGATCGGCCTGCTCGGTCTTCGTCGGGACACCGGTCGACGGTCCGGCGCGCATGACGTTGATAACGACGGCGGGCGTTTCGAAGATGCCCGCCATGCCGATCGCCTCGGTCATCAGCGCGAACCCGCCGCCCGAGGTCGCGCACATCCCGCGCACGCCCATATGGTTGGCGCCGATGCACATGTTCATGACAGAGATCTCGTCCTCGACCTGTCGGACGCAGATGCCGAGCCGCTGTGCGTGGGTGGCAAACCACTCCAGGACGTGGGTGGCTGGGCTCATCGGGTACGCGACATAGAACTTGCATCCGGCCAGGGCGGCACCCATCGCGAGCAGGTGGTTGCCCGACGCCTGCGCCCACTTCTGGTCCGTCGGTTCGAGCTTAGTGCCGAGGGGCTGGAAGTTCTTGGCCGCGTAGTCGAATCCGTTCCGCGCGGCCTCGACGTTCTTCTGGACGACCGCCGGCTTCTTCGCGAAGGTCGTTTCGAAGACCGACTCGAGTGCGGAGAAATCGAGCCCCATCATCTGCACCAACGCGCCGACAGCCACGGTGTTCTGCATGACCGGAAGTCGGGTCGCGTCGGGCGCGAGGTCGGGGACGGGGAGCGAGCAGAGCTGGACCCCCTGAGGCGGATCGTAGCTAGGGGCGAACTTGGCGCCGTTGTACAGCGCGATCCCGCCCGCCTGCAGCTCCTGCAAGTGCCGGTCGAGGCTGTCCTGGTTGAGCGCGATCAACGCATCAACCTGGTCGCCATGGTTGAGCGGTTTCTGTGCCGAGAATCGCATGCGAAGCCACGAATGCCCGCCCCGAATGACCGACTGGTAGGCGTTGTAGCTGTACGCGCCAATGCCCTGCCGGGCCAGCGACAGTACCAACGTGTTTCCGGCGGACGCCGTGCCGTCTCCGGCCGCCCCGCCGATACCGACGATGATGTCTGGGTCCGACATATGATCCTCAGATGACTGCGTGATCACCAACGAAGGGCCGGTCTCTCGGGCCGCGCGCCAAGAGAACATTATAGGCAGTGGACGGTCGGGTGCGCCAGCGGGGCGGGAGTATGAGCGCGGCTTATGGCGTGGCCACTCGGTCGCGCTCCAGCGCCTCCGCCGTCGTATACAGCGGTCGGATGTCGGTCGGGATCGCCTCCAGGCGATCGAGCACACGCTGCACCTCAGGCCGCACCACCCCGAGCGTCTCCAGCACGGTCCGCGCCGCCTCGTAGTCTCCCTCAGCCTGAATCGTCATCAGCCGGCGCGTGAGCGCCTCCACGGCCGCGCGAATCAGGCTGTGATCCACAGCGAAGGTTCCGTCATCGCGGACCGTGACGGCGCCGGCGTCGAGAAACGTGTTCAACTGAATGGCCACGCCGCGGCCGTGCGCTTCGTTGATACCGAAGCGAATCGAGCGGAACGTCGACGCGAGAAACGTCGTGTAAATCGAGCGCTCGAGCGAGCGGTCGACGACGCCCTTGTCGATTAGATAGTGCAGCGCCCAGAGGCCAGAGATGTCCGCTTTGGCCTCCTCCATCGTGCTGTAGGTCTCTTGCAGCTCCTGGCGCACCGTGGTCTGGCGGTCGTTGACCTCTATCGCATGCGGTCCGAGGCCGTGCATCAGCTCGTGCATCAGGATGTGGGTGAAGAACGCCTCGAACGTCAGCTCGGCCCGGTCTTGCGCCGGCAAGGCGATGCGGGAAATGGGCAGCAAGACGGTGTCGAACTTCGCTTCCTGCACGTTCTTCAGCATGACTCGCTTGGAGCCTTTATCGCGCACGACGCGCTCGTCGTTCGGCAGGTTGAACGCCGCGGTCTGGACGCCGCTGTTGGCGTCGCCGGCCGTGAACACGACGTTCACGACCCGGATCGGTGCCAGCGCCCCGAGCTGGGGATCGCGGTGCGCCGGGTCGATCGGCAGGCGATCCTCCAGATCTTGCAGCTCGGCTCCGAAGCGCGCGAGCTGGTCGGTCTCCGCATCGTCCCGAATGGTCACGAACGCCTCGAACGCCGCCTTGTAGTTGAACCACTCGTCCTCGTACACCTCGTACGGTCCGATGGTCGGCTCGATCGCGGCGTCGAGCTCCATCCAGGCGACGTCGCTGTCGTAGTAGTCGTTCGAGAGGAACGCTGCCGCCCGCGTTTCGAGATAGCGGGCGAGAGTCGGCTCAGAGGTCAGCGCCGCGGCCTCGCGGAGGCGAGCAGCCGCGATGGCAAGCGGGCCTTGATACTCGACGCTATAGGGCACCGCTCGAAACGCGCCATCGGGCGCGCGCCGGATCGTCGTGAAGAACCCGGTCGCCTCCGCCCGTTCCGCGCCGGCAAGACCGTCGATCCATGCGACCACGTCCTCGCGCGACGCGCCGGCCGGGTAGTACGCGGCGCCCGCCGGCTTCGGCGGCACGCCGGGGACGAAGGAGGCGTTGTCCTCGAGTCGCGACCACGGACCCTTGTTGACGAGGAAGAACTCCAGGCGCGCGCGACCGCTCGGGGTCTGGTCGCGCTCCAGCTCGAGCAAGAGCGACGGGTTACCGGCCCAGACCTGTTCGAGAAAGAGACCGTCCATGATGCGGGCGGCGTCGAGGATCTTGGCGAGCGCGCGGATCTCGGACCGCGGAAGGGCGCGTGTGTCCGCGCCGATCTCGACAGGCGCAAAGAGCTGTGGCACAGCGAAATCTCGTTGTTGTGTCGCACTCGTGCCCGGCACCACCAGGACGCCGGCTGCCGCGACGACTGCGGTCAGCAGCGCAACGGACGATCGTGTCGGCGTGGATCTCGTCATCGGACCGAGCACTCCTCCGTCGAATCGTCCCTATAGTAATGTAGACGGCTCCGCATGTCTGACACCACTCAGCTCGCGGTGATCGGAGCCGGTCCGGGCGGCTATACGGCGGCGTTCCAGGCCGCGGATCGTGGGCTGTCGGTCACGCTCATCGACGACGCGCCGCGACCGGGCGGCGTCTGTCTGCACCGCGGCTGTATGCCGTCGAAGGCGCTCCTGCATGCCGCGAAGGTCGTGAGCGATGCGCGTGCATCGACCCGCTGGGGCGTCGACTTCGGTACCCCGTCGATCGATCCCGTCAAGCTCCGAGCGTGGAAGGACGAGGTGGTGGCCAAGCTCACCGGTGGGCTTGGTCAGCTCTCCACGCAACGCAAGGTCCGATACGTCCAGGGGCGCGCGGCCTTTGCTGACGCGCACCGGCTCACGGTCGCGCCACCTGATGGCGCGGGCGCGAAGACGGACATCGTATTCGAGCACGCCATCCTCGCGACCGGCTCGCGACCTGCGCGCCCGGCCGCGCTCGCCCTCGACGATCCGCGCGTGCTCGATTCCACCGGGGCCCTCGACGTCGAGCGGGTGCCGAGCACGCTGTTGGTGATCGGCGGGGGCTATATCGGGCTCGAGCTCGGGACGGTGTACGCGGCGCTCGGCTCGGCGGTCACCGTGGTCGAGATGACGTCGAGCTTGCTCCCCGGGGCGGACGCCGACCTCGTCCGCGTGCTTGCGCGACGGATCGGCCAGATCGCCGAGGCTGTCCACCTCGACACGAGCGTGACCCGCCTTGCCCCGGCCGAGGACGGGATCGACGTGTCGCTCGCGGGGCCGGCGATCACCGAGCCGGTGCAGCGCTTCGAGTCGGTGCTGGTGGCCGTGGGGCGCGTCCCCAACTCGGACGTCGTGGGACTCGATCGGACCGGTGTCGAGCTCGACGCCCGCGGGTTCGTCAATGTGGATGGCCAGCGGCGCACGGCCGAGCCGACGATTTACGCCATCGGCGACGTGGCGGGCGAGCCGATGCTGGCGCACAAAGCGTTCCACGAGGCTCGCGTGGCGGTCGAGGCGATCACCGGCGGCGAGTCCGCCTTCGCGCCGCGAGCGATTCCGGCCGTGGTGTTCACCGACCCGGAAGTGGCGTGGTGCGGTCTCACCGAGGCGGAGGCGTCGGAGACCGGACGGGCGGTCACGGTGGCGAGGTTTCCATGGGGTGCCTCCGGCCGCGCACTCACACTCGACCGGCCGGACGGCGTGACCAAGCTCGTGCTCGACCCGGAGACGGAACACGTGCTCGGTGTGGGGATCGTCGGGACGGGCGCCGGCGAGCTCATCGCAGAGGGCGTCGTGGCGGTCGAGATGGGCGCCACCGCGTCGGATCTTACTCGGTCGATTCATCCGCATCCCACGCTGTCCGAGACGCTGATGGAAGCCGCCGAGGTGTTCTTCGGCCAGAGTTCACACGTCTACCGGCCGAAGAAGGCTCGGTGAGACGCCCCGGGCTGCCGGACGCGCACATCCCTCCAGAAGCCGGCTCGCTCAAGTAACTGCTGGTTCGAAAGCCGGGCAGGGGAGCTTCGCTCACCAAAGGCAGACGGTTTCTTCCGGGATGTGCGCGTCCGGCAGCCCCGTTCGTTCGCGTGGTGGACAAGTCGACCCTGATCTTCGAGCGAACGATCGCTCAGCAGGAGAAGGAGATCGAACGATTGAACGAACGGGTACTCTCAGTTAGCTCGAGTGTAGCGACCACCAAGCGGAACGATGCGAGACGCACATCAGACGAGTTGGAGCTTGTGTCGTCGACGCTTGCGGAGATTTCGCGGGGGCAGGAGCTCCTGACCGAGCTCCTCTCCGAATCCTCGAGACAGATGCCACCAGAGATGGCGAATGCTCTCGCAGAAATCAGAGACACAGTGGCCGCTCGTCTTGACACAAAGGTCCCGCAGGCAATTCGTGCGCGGGACCTGTCCCTTTATCCGGTATTGGTCTCGCGTATTCAGGGGTGGGAGCAGCTACAAGTCGACCTTGCTGGGCAAGACTACACCGTGAATCCCTATCCTGAGATGGGGTCACCCGTCGACTCTCAGCGGCAAGAAGGGATCTGGGTCGGCGAGTCAGTTCCTGGCTCGCACGCAGTCGAAATCATCCAAAGAGGCCGTCGACACTGGCCATTTCTGAAGTACGTCCATCTATCGGACGGGAAGCATGGGCCTCCTGAAACGCTGCTCGAGATGTATCTTGGAGGGTCCTCGGAGTCCGCCAAGACTTTTCTGCGATGCGAGCCTTGGCTTGACAACGACTTCAGTCTTCTTGATCCCGGCATGAGTCCGGAGAGTTTCCACGCGTGTTATCAGGACGAGGCTGCGGTTTTCGGGATCGAACCCGTGGAACTCATCAGCGGGAGCGTTCCGAGAACTCAACAACGACTCGTGGAGGCATGGGCCGAGATCCACCAGCAGGAACTGACCGAGGATTGGAATCGACTTCAGGCCGGGCGCCCTCCGGCGAAGATCGAACCACTGCGGTAGTAGGGAGGCGGCATGGAACATCCGCTATATCGGGTCACCGAGTTCGAGACGACCGGACCGTTCGAACTGACCGTGCGGTTCGACGATAACACCGAACAACGGATCGATTTTCAACCTGTATTGCACGGCGAGCTATATGGGACCCTGCGCGACCCGGCCCTGTTCGCACAGGTCTCGATCGACCCAGAGGTCCATACCCTGGTGTGGCCGAATGGGGCTGACTTCGATCCGACGACGCTTCATGAATGGTCAGACGTTGGTCCACGCATGATCGAAATGGCTCAACGTTGGGCTGCGCGAGAAGAGCCCGCACACCCCTGATCAGAGAAGCACAGTGCGTTGAGGCACGCCGAGTACTGGCGTCGCTTCCGGTAAGCCGAGTCGGGCTGCCGGGCGCGCACATCCCGGAAGAAACCGTCTGCCTTTGGCGAGCGAAGCTCCCCTGCCCGGTTTGAAACCAACCCGTTCTTGAGCGAGTCGGTTTCTGGAGGGGTGTGCGCGGCCGGCAGCCTGGTGCGCGGTTGCGGCGTAGGGATGCTTCCGGGCGTAGGCAGGGCGCCAGTCTCAATCGAGGAGCGAGCGCGCCTTCTTGAAGACGTCGGCCAGCATCGTCGGCGTCAGCTTGCCGGTGTTGGTGTTCTGCTGGCTCGGGTGATACGAGGCGACGAGCGCCGGCGCGCGCGTGGAGGCGTCGCCGCCGTCAAAGACGACGCCGTGCGTGAAGCGCGGCTTTGGCCGCGGCACGATACCCCGCTCGGCCATGAGCCGCCAGTAGGCATCGAACGCCACCTTGCCGAGCGCGACGACGACGCACACGCGTGTCAGTAGATCGAGCTCCGCTTCGAGGTGGGGTTGGCAGCTACGGATCTCCTTCGGCGTCGGCTTGTTTTCCGGTGGTGCGCAACGCACCACCGCGCTGATGTAGGCGTCGCTGAGCTTCAACCCGTCCTTGGCGTGCTGCGCGGTCGGGATGTTGGCGAAGCCGGCCCCGTGCATGGCGCGCATCAGGAAGTCCCCCGACCGATCGCCGGTAAAGACGCGCCCCGTGCGGTTGGCGCCATGCGCGGCGGGGGCCAGGCCGAGGACCAGCACCCGCGCTCGGCGATCTCCGAAGCCCGGCACTGGCCGACCCCAGTAGACGTCGTCGCGAAACGCCGCTCGCTTCTCGCGCGCGACACGGGCGCAGTACGCACGCAGCCGCGGGCAGCGCTGGCATGAGACGATCTGCCGTCTGAGCGTCGATAGCGGCATCGTCGGGCTGCTAGGGCTGGGTCTGAGCGGGGGGCGTGCCATCGAGAGCGGCCGTCTGTTCGTGGGCGTGATACGAGCTCCGCACGAGGGGGCCGGACTCGACGTGGCGAAAGCCCAACTCGATGGCGTGCCGCCTGAGATCCGCGAACTCGTCCGGATGGTAGTACCGGGCCACTGGTAGGTGGGCCGCGGATGGTCGGAGATATTGCCCGATGGTGAGGATGTCGCACCCGACCCGCCGCGCGTCTTCGAGCGTGCCGAGCAACTCGTCCCGGCGCTCACCGAGTCCGACCATCACGCCGGTCTTGGTCGGTACCGCGGGCGCGTAACGGCGGGCCTCGGCGAGGAGCGCCAACGCGCGCGCATAGCGGCCGGCAGGACGCGCCGTTCGATACAGGCGTTCGACCGTCTCGACGTTGTGATTCAGCACGTCGGGCCGCGCGTCGAGCACGGTGCGTAGGTCCGCGGCGCGACCCGCGAAGTCTGGAATGAGCACCTCGATCCGGCACGTCGGCATGCGCCGCCGCACGCGCGTGATCGCGTCGGCGAACACCGACGCGCCACCATCCGGCAGGTCGTCCCGATCGACGGAGGTGACGACGACGTAATCCAGCTGTAGTTGCGCGACCGCGGTCGCAAGTCTCTCGGGCTCGTCGGTGTCGACGACGGCGGGTCGGCCGTGGACAACGTTGCAGTACCCGCACGCGCGCGTGCAGACATCACCCAGGATCATGAATGTTGCGGTGCCGTGGTCCCAGCACTCGCCGATGTTCGGGCAGCTCGCCTCTTCGCACACCGTATGGAGCTCGAGGTCGCGCATTACACGCTTCAACCGGCGGTACCCGGCACTGCCCGGTGCGCGTGCGCGGAGCCAGGGCGGCTTGGGCTGACGCGGTACCCCGCCGGCGCGTGCTTTTCTGCCCCGAATGAGTGGCACGGGGACGGGTGCGGTCATGGACCGGACGATGTTATCGTCTCCCTTCCATGTCGTCCAACGGGTCGCTGGCCATCACCTGGCTGGGTCATAGCACGTTTCTTCTCAGGTCTCCGGGCGGCACGCGTCTCCTGTTCGATCCCTGGCTCGTCGACAACCCGGCCTGTCCCGAGGATTGGAAACGCGGGGTGCAGACCGACCTGGTATTGGTGACCCACGGCCACGCCGACCACTTCGCCGATGTCGAGCGGGTGGCGCGTGACACAGGCGCCGCCGTCGTGGCCATCGTGGAAATCTGCCGGTGGCTCGAAGCCCGCGGGGTGCGTGAGCTGCATCCGCTCAACATGGGCGGTGCGGTGACCTTGCGCGGCATCGAGATCGTCATGGTGCGTGCCGATCACAGCAGCAGTTGGGACGACGGCGGTCGGGCGGTGTACATGGGTGAGGCGGCCGGGTTCGTCGTGCGGTTCGAGGATGGCCTGACGGTCTACTTCGGCGGTGACACAGCCGTCTTCGGCGACATGCGTCTCCTCGGCGAGCTGTATGCACCCGACATCGCGTTCCTGCCGATCGGTGATCGGTTCACCATGGGTCCCGAGGGGGCCGCGCGCGCGTGCGAGCTCATCGGCGCGCGTCAGGTCGTCCCGATGCACTACGGGACCTACCCGGCACTCACGGGCACCCCATCGCGCCTGCGCGAGCTGGTCGAGCCGCACGGCGTGACCGTGCTCGAGCTGCGGCCAGGCGAGACGGCTGGATAGCGCACCACCCTTCATGTCGGCCAGCGGGGATGTCAGCGCCGGACAACCGCGCGACCTATAATGCGCCGGTGCCGGGCCGTCAGCGTCCACGCCGGACGTTTACCCTCGCTGATGCCCAGCGAATGCTGCCGGACGTGCGAGCTCGGACGGAGCGGGCAGTCGATCGGGCGCACGGGCTGGCCGAAGAACTCGAGCAGCTGTCCGAAACCGATCCTCGCCGGACCGCAATGCTCGAGACGCTGGATGGTGTCGTCACCTCGTGGGCACGCGACCTCCGGACGATGGGCCTCGAGGTCAAGGGGCTGTGGCTGGTCGATTTCGATACCGGCGAGGGGTATTACTGCTGGAAGTATCCGGAGCCCGCCGTTCAGCACTATCATGGCTACGAAGACGGGTTCGCCGGACGAATGAAGGTTGTGTAGATTCGGCCCCTTGAT
This sequence comes from Vicinamibacterales bacterium, assembly GCA_965197395.1. Classification (GTDB taxonomy): domain Bacteria; phylum Acidobacteriota; class Vicinamibacteria; order Vicinamibacterales; family UBA8438; genus CAZYFH01. Next base: position 293,620 of record CBDANB010000004.1, read on the forward strand.
CGCGCGCTCGGCGCGCGTGTATTCTTCTGATTGTTCTGGGAACAATGGCGTAGCCGGAGGAGTCATGGCGTATACAATTGCGGAACCCTGCATTGGCACGAAGGACACTGCGTGTGTCGACGTGTGCCCGGTCGACTGCATCCATCCGCGGAAAGATGAAGACGAGTTTGAGGCGGAGACCAAGCTCTACATCCATCCCGAGGAATGCATCGACTGCGGCGCCTGTGTCCCAGCGTGTCCCGTCGAGGCGATCTTCGCCAACGACGAAGTCCCCGACCAGTGGAAGAACTACATCGACATCGAGGTCCAGTGGTACGAGGGCAAGTAGGCTGACGGCACCCTTATGGGTCTGATCGACCAGCGCTTCGAAGACAATTTCATCACGACAAACCTCGACCGCGTGCTCAACTGGGCGCGCCAGTCGTCCTTGTGGCCGATGGGGTTCGGGCTGGCGTGCTGCGCGATCGAGATGATCGCGTCGACCATGCCGCGCTACGACATCGCACGCTTCGGCGCCGAGGTCTTTCGCGCGTCGCCGCGGCAGTCGGATCTGATGATCGTCGCCGGAACGGTGACGAAGAAGATGGCCCCGGTGCTGCGCCGGCTCTACGATCAGATGCCCGAGCCCAAGTGGGTGATCTCGATGGGGAGCTGCTCCAACGCGGGCGGTCCATTTCCGACCTACAGCGTGCTGCAGGGGGTCGACAAGATCGTGCCTGTGGACGTCTACGTCTCCGGGTGTCCACCGCGTCCGGAAGCGCTGCTCTACGGGCTCATGCGGCTGCAGGACAAGATCCGCAAGGAAAGCACCGTGCTGCGCAAGCGGCGGGTGATCATGGCGGGGCAGTCGGAGCCCATCCTCGTTGGGGATCGCGGGTAGACCACCGTGCTGTTCCTGGGGAAGCTCTTCCGCACGGTCTTCCTGGTCGATCTCCTCAAGGGTCTGTGGGTCACGCTCAAGTACACGCCGCAACCCGCGTTCACCTTCCAGTATCCGGCCGAGCGTCGCCCGGTCGCGCCGCGGTTTCGCGGCGTGCTGCGTCTGCAGGTGGAGCCTGAAACTGGCGCGCAGACATGTATCGTCTGCGACCAGTGCGCGAAGGCGTGCCCCGACGATCTCATCAACCTGGGGGGGCACCGGGAGCCGGGGCACAAGATCAAGGTGCTCGACTACTTCGACTTCAACTTGTCGCGGTGCAGCTTTTGCGGGCTCTGCGCGGAGGTCTGTCCGACCAAGCCGGTGAAGGCGCTCATCATGAGCGAGGACTACGAGCTGGGCACCTACAGCCGGGGTGATCAGATCTTGCGCGTTGACGCCATGTACGACGGCGTTCCCATCGAGCGGTATACGCGGTAGCGCGGCACGCCAGTGCTGGCGCCGGTCCAGGTGATGGGGCATAGTAGCGGCACGTTCAGCACTGGCTCCTACGGAGGGTGTGATGCGTATTGGTGTTCGAGGCGTGTTGGTCGCATTGGCCGTGGCGGCGGCGGTGCCGATCGTCATCGACGCCAATTCGACACCGGCGACGGCGCGAAGTGAGATCCGCCTGCAGTTGGCCGACCTCCTCTTTGGCGATGAACGCTACTGGGAAGCGATCAGCGCCTACGATCGCGCCAAGGAGGGCGCCACCGCCCCGCAGCTTCTTCGTGCGTCGACCGGGTTGCTCCGCTCATTGCTCTTCGTCGCCGAGTTTTCACGCGCCTATGAAGAGGCGCAGTTCCTCGACGATCTTGGCCCGACGGATACCGCATCCCGGGTGCTCTATGCCGACGCGCTTTGGGCGTCCGGGCTCTTCTCGGAGGCGGAGGCGATCTACCGCGACGTGCTCGCCGTCGAGCCGGGGCATGCGGGCGCCCGACACGGCGTCGCGCGAAGCCTCGCCGCCCGTGGCCGGCCGGAACAGGGACTGACCGAGGCGCACGCGGCGATCGCCGGCGAGGACCGCGCCGAGTTCTACCACACGCTCGGCTCCATTCAGCGACGGCTCGGTCAGTATCCGGCCGCCGCCGACGCCCTCGACGAGTACGTCGAACGACTCCCGGCAGCGCGGCGCACGCAAAAGTCGGAGTGGGTCCGGTCGGAAGTACGGTTCCTGCGCTCGTTCGGAGACCGCATGCCGTTCGAGATGGACGCGGATCAGGTGGATCGGGTGCACGTGCTCCCGTTCCGCCTCGTGCGGGACAAAGTTGTCGTTCGCGGACGCATCAATGGGGGCAACGAGATCGACCTCGTTGTCGATACCGGCGCCGAGCAGATGGTGCTGTCAAAGGAGACGGCCCAGCGCCGTGGTGTGCGCCCCATTACCAGCACGCTCAGCGCGGGCGTCGGTGACGTCGGGCTCCGCGGTCTCGAGATGAGTCGCGCCGACTCGCTCGAGATCGGCACGCTGATGGTGCGCAACGTCCCGGCGATCATCAAGAACCCGCCGTTGACCGGAATGCCGGAGACGCGCGTCGAGAACAGCTTCTCGCCACTCGCCTTCGGGATGTCAACCGCGATTGACTACAAAAACCACCAGCTGACCGTTGCCTATCAGCTGCCCGAGACGCCGGCCGACATCGTGCTGCCACTGCGCCTCCACCGCCTCGCGCTGGTTCGCGGCGTCGTCAACCGGGATCACCCGATGAGCTTTATCGTCGATACAGGCGGCGAGGTGATCTCGATCAGCCTCAGCACGGCCAACACGTTGGATGTCGTCCCGGCCCGCCACATCCCGCTCCAGGTGTTCGGTACGTCGGGGTGGGACCCGGATGCTTTTCTCCTCCCGGGCGTTCACCTCGCGTTCGACCGCGTGCAGTACGACAACTTCTCGGTTGTCGTGCTCAACCTGCACCGGCCAAGTGCGCTCCTCGGGTTTCACATTGGTGGCATCGTCGGCCACGACTTCTTGCGCCACTATCGCGTCGCCCTCGATCTGAAGAGCTCCACACTTCGCCTGACCGAGCTCTAACCGGAGTTCGCACACTTCGCGCCCGCGGGGGTTCGGGGGCGCAGCCCCCGTCTAATCAAAAGTCGAACCCGATCCACATCTGGAAGCGGACCTTCCGAAAGACGTCGCTGCCGCGCAGCACACCCTGCCGCGCCGCCTCCTGGGCGAAGAACACGTCCTCCCACTCCCGATTGAACAGCGTCAGCCACGCCCAGTCGAAGTGAATCGGGAAGCCGATCGCCATCGTCGTGAGACCGATGCCGTAAGAGGCGCGCGCGTTGTCGAGGCGGAAGCCGCTCACGGCAACCGGGTCGCCGAGGACTTGCTGCGGTTGCCGGGTAACCGGGTTGGCGGCGAAGTTGATCACGGGGCGCACGACCACGGGGTCGGTTGTCCACGCGTTCATCGGCTGGCCGTCGAAGCCGGCCATACCGAAGTTGAAGAAGAACGTGCCGCGGATGCCGCCCAGCACGCCGATCGGTGTGGCCATTGCCTCGACGAGTGGGAACCGGAGCTCGGCGTTACCGAAGAATGCCTTGTGGCCGAGGAACTGCAGATAGTCGTAGCCGCGCATCTCGGATTGGCCACCGAAGAAGGTGAAGTCGGGGAACTCGCCCCAACTCTTGAACGCGCGTCCACGGAGCGCGAGCACACCGGTTTCGGCGATGCGCAGGTAGGCTCGCGCGTCGAGATCCACCGTCTGGCGTGACAGGAGCGAGCCCGCCGGTGGGGCGTACTCGTAGCCGAACATCACCGTGTTACCCGAGACCGGACCGAACTCGCGGAACACCGTCGTTTCCTGGACATAGCGGGCGCCGAGCGGCATGAACGTGCCGTCCCTGAAGATGCTGGTGCCGAAGCGCTGTTGTTGAAACGTGGTCGACTGCTGGGCGAGCGCGTCGTTCGAAAACCCCTCTTTGTAGTTGAACAAGCCGGCCGACAGCTCGATCCGACGGAACCGGTCGAGTGGATAGATGCCCGCCAGACTGCCGCCGCGCTGCGACCGGGTGGCGAGCGCATCGTCTCGGTTGAGGAAGCCCAGGCCGGACGAGAAGGCCGAGCCAGGATAGAACCCGTAGAAGAACTGCTCCGATACGATCCCCTGCGCCGCGAACTGGAACCGGCCGGCGAGGTTGGTGTATGAGGCGCCGTAGGTGCGGTATTGCGCGATCGAGAGCGCCATGATGCTGAAGTGCTGGTCGCCCAAGACGTCGGCAAAGGAGATGACCGTGCCGCCCATGAGGTCGCCGTTGTTGGTCACGCCGAAGTTGATCGGCGGCGGGCCCTCCAGGTACATGTTCTCGAAGCGGCCCTTCTTGCGCGTGTTGCCGAGGTTCAGCATGTGCGTCAGCGGCGCCTGGAAGTCGATAATCGGGCCAGGTCCGCCGAAGTCGCTGGTCGACGCCGTGTAGAGCGGATCGTCGAGCACGATCGTGTGCAGCCCATACTCCGCCTTGGCGTACGTGATGAACGCGATCCGGTCGCCCTCTTCGTCCTCATCCGGGCTCAGCAACACCGGGTTGGTGTTGCCGGTGGCGGTGTCCGTGAGCTGCTGAAGCTCGCCGTCTTCGAGGTCGAGCGTCCAGATGTTGAAGATCTCTCCGTCCCGCGCCGTCTCCGGATCGAGCGGTTGCGTCGGATCGACGGCGGTCGACGTGAACACGATGGTGTTGTCGTCGAGGAACTGCCCCCCGGCCTCATCGTGCGTCCCGAACGTCAGCTGCGTGCGATCACCCGTCGCCCGGTCCAATCGGAACAGCTTGTCGTTGCCGCTGACTCGCGTCGTGTGGATGATGTAGCTACCGTCGGGCGAATAGAACGGAGCGTAGTCTGCGAACTCGGTCTGCGTGAGATTCGTGATCTCATGAGTCGCGAGATCGATCTCGTAGATGTTGCCCACCCCGCCGTTCAGCGCCGAGAAGGCGATGGTGCGCCCGTCAGGCGAAAAATCTGGAGATTCGGGTTCATCGACCGACTCCAGGTCGATCACCTCTTCGACCTCCCGCGTGGCCACGTTCTGGATGACGAGCGCCTTGGTTTTCCCCCGTCGTACGAGGAAGGCGATCTGATCACCCGATGGCGCCCACGAGAGCCATGGCACCGAATTGCTCCGATGGCCGTTTTGCACGATGTACTCGAAGCCGAAGCTCTGATCGAACCCGGACGTCAGATTGCGGACGACCTCGCCGGTGGCTGACGACAGCAGCACGACGTCGAGCTCCCGGTCCTTGCGGTTCACCGCCACGGCAGCGATCACTTCGCCGGACGGCGACGCCTCGAGCGAGATCACCACCGGGTATCGGCTGCGCAGCGGATCGGGCGCCAGGTCCCGTCCATAGTCCGACGGTCGTTCCTTGTCACGAAACGCTTCGAAGCGGTCGTCGAGGTACGCCTTGAACGCATCATCGAACTCCTCGGCAGGCAGGTCGAGCGCTTCCTCGTAGGGGTCCTCGCCCGCGCCGATCGCGCTCCGCCGCAGTGCGAACATGAACTGGCGGATTCCCTCCATGCCCCACCGTTCCTCGATGAACTCGAAGACCGCGTGTCCCAGGTTGTAGACGACGCGGCCGCTCGCGAATCCGCCGTAGCCGTCGAACTCGGTCATCGACGGCACGATGTCCGAGACCGCGACGTCCCGCACCGTCATGAGATCGAGCGGCCGCCAGACACCGGCCATGAAGTCGGACAGCCCCTCATCGACCCAGAGCGGCACGTTGTTCCGGATGATGGACCGCGGGATGATGTCGAACTCGAACACGTGGGTCAGCTCGTGCGTGATCAGCCGGTACAGGCCGTCCGGCGGCTCGTCGATCGGCAGCACGATACGATTGCGGTACGGCTCGGCGAACGCGCCGACGCCTTCCGGGCTTCCCCCGGGAAAGATGTTCTGTTGCTCGAACTCGCTATGCGTCTTGAACACAATGAGCGGCACCGCGAACGCAAGTTCGTGCCTCAGGTCTGAGCTGACCTGCTGATACGCGCTTTCGGCGTAGCCGGCGACGCGTTCGAGATGCTGTTCGAGCTCGGGGTAGTAGTAGATCTCGAAATGGTCCGTCGTATAGATGTGCCAATCGAACTTGTCGTACTTGACCCGGTTTTTCCCGTAATACGTGGCGAACTGGCCCTGGGCTCCGGCCTCGGTGGCCAACGAGACCACACAAAGTCCGAGCGCCACAGCCACCCATGGAGGAGCGCCCCGGCGGCGTTGTCTACGCGTCATCGTGCACCTCGCGGCGGTGGCGACGGAACTGTCATCGGGGGCTCCTTGCGGCCTTCGGCAGGGCTGGCACCGGACCGGATCGATCGAATTCATCTTATGCGAGCTACGACGATTGCGGCAATCGTCCGGATCTCGAGACAGCAAGGACCATGCCGCGGGTTGTGGGCCGAAAACCGCACCGACGCCGCCGCCGTCGGGGGCTCAGCTGCCCGCTTGCGTGGACACATCGGCGAGTACCGGACTCGATTGACGCCGATGCGCTGTCGCACGTCGCGCCCGCGACCTTGAGATCATGCGGCACGACGCGGTAATCTGGCAGTACGCCGACTGACGGACGCGCGTGGCTGCTCGACGAACGAGAGGACGGAGCCCCGAAGCTCCGGGCGAGGCATATGACGACACGGTGGATAATCGCGATCGGCGCGGCGCTCGCGCTCGGCATGCTGACGCTGCCCAGTGTGGGACGCGTCGCGTTTGAGCCGTTCTCGTTGTTCGAGACGGAGGTGTCGGCCGCGGCCGCGTCGTGCGACGCCGACGCCAAGCCGGCCCCGCTCGATTTCACGTTGCGGGACATGAACGGCGACGAGGTCAACCTGGCGTCGCTCGAGGGGCGCGTGATCCTCCTCAACTTCTGGGCGACGTGGTGCGGGCCCTGCAAGATCGAGATCCCGTGGTTCGTCGAGTTCCAGCGTCAATACGAAGACGAGGGGCTGGTGGTGCTCGGGGTGTCCCTCGACGATACACCGGAGCAGATCAAGCCGTTTGCCGCGGAGTACCAGGTCAACTACCCGATGCTCGTCGGACTGGGACGGGAGGACTTTCAGGAGGCCTACGGGCCGCTCTGGGGCATTCCGGTCACGTTCTTCATCGATCGGGAGGGGACGGTGTGCCGCACTCACATGGGCATCGCCACGAAGGCGGAGTTCCAGAAGGACCTCGACGACCTGCTGTAGATGGGGCTTCGCCCCAAGCCCCCGCGAACCGCTGCGTGGGGACCCCGAGAGCCCACGCCGCGGTCGCGAGGCGCGCTGTGCGCGCCTTACTGTCTCGGCACCCCTGACTCTGTTGCGCACGAGTCGGCCGGTCACGACCGCTCTCTGATGGGCTCCGCCGTGAGCGCGCCGCGCTGTAGTATCATCTAGTCCATGCTCAAGGGATTCGAGCGCGCACGTCTCGCGTGTGGCTGCCAGATCCGCTTCCGCGAGGGAGTCGAGGGGAGTCCGGTCGCTGTTGTTGTCGACCGGAAAGCGCCCGGCTGCCGACTCTCGATCCACGTCGAGAGCATGCCGGTCTACGACTACCGCGAGGCGTTGCGGCGGTCGACGCGCATCAGTCCGCCGACTGAGGGCGACTACGAAGAGGAAGGCTAGGTACCCTCGCTAGCCGTTCGGCATCGGCGTCCACCGTCAGATCCAGCGTCGTCGTCGTCCCCGCCTCGATGATGGCTTCCATACCGGCGGACGCAACCGCGTCGAAGTCGGCCCGGCCGGAGAGCTCGCCGGGATACAGCTCCTCGACGAGCGCCACCAGATAGCTGCCGGTCGGCAGACCCGCGATGTCGTATCGCCCGTTCAGGTCGGGGTACGTCAGTTGCACGTGCCGGCTTCCCGCGAATCGCAAGAACGGGTTGCGGGACACGACGACGACGGCGCGGTCCGTGACGGGATCACCGGCGTCGTTGGTCACGAGGCCGGTCAGCCGGCTCGACTGATCGGTCAGGATCACGCGCAGCCCCCGGATACTCGCACCTTGAGTGAAGTCGAGCGCCACGTCGATCACGTCGCGACCTTGATGCAAAACGCGATCGAGGACCCATGGCGGCGGGAGCGCTCCGATGCGGACGACCCGAGGACCGGGAGGGCTGTCGAAGAGGAAGGTGCCGTCCGGACGGGTCGGCGCCGATGTCGCGCCCTGGGTCAGGGTGCCGTCAGCCATCGGGGCGCTCACGATGAACCCGGATAAATCGGCGGGCACAGGAGTGCCCCCGCGCGGCTCGAGCTCGATGCGACCCTCGAGCAGCGCGCCGGGGCTCAGCGAGAGGACGAGGTTGAAGAGGTCGGTTTGTCCGACGGTGACGACAAACGATCCGAAGAGGCGACCGGCCACCCCGGTGGCGCTCGCCTGCGCGCGCACCCGGTAGGTTCCAGGTCTCACGCTGGGGAACGAGAAGACGCCGGCTGGAGTGGCTTGGGCGCCGAGGACCGTCCCGATGTTGGCGCCGTCGCTGGATTCCGGACTGACCGTCACGATCCCCGATCGCAGCTCGATCCCTGCAGCGACCGTCAGCCGGCCGCTGACGCGAGCGCTGGAGACGGCCTGCATGGTGATATCGATGCCCGGCACCGAGCCGTTCCTGATGAGCCCGACGCGTGTGGCGTCACCTGGGGTTGGGACGTCCGGGTGGAACGTGTGATCGGGGACCCCGGTTTCGTCGAGCGCGCCCTCGGCGGCGGGATCGAAGGCACCGACGTAATAGTCGCCAGGCGGCAGGCCGGTGATGGTGTACGTGCCGTTGGCGCTGCTCTGGGCGCTGCTGATCGGCACGAGGACGCGCTGGCTCTCGCGCAACTGGGGCCTGAGCGCCTCGACCTCGATCAGCTCCATCGGAGCGCCGGTCGCGTCGAGCACCCGGCCCCGAATCGTGGCGCCGCGCCGGAGGGCGAAATCGACGTCACCGAAGACGTCACCCGCCGACAGGTCGACGGTGACGCCGGCGTCGAGTGCGTGGCGCTGGCCGAAACGACGCCCTATGAACCCGAGCGCGCTGGCGCGCAGCGAGTAGGATGCCTCGGCAAGCCCACCGATCTCGTAGCGACCATCCGGACCGGAGGTGGCGACCTGCTGCCAGCCGGTGGCCTCGTTCGTCGCGACCACGAGCGCGCCCGCGATTGGCCCACGCGTGTCCCCGTCCAAGACGACACCCGCAAGAACGGCGCCCGCACGCGCGGCGGCGGTCGAGGATTCCGTCTGACGCGGAGCCTGGGGGAGCGCGGGCCCGACGGCGGTGGCCGGAGCCACCACGACCGCCAACAACGCGGTGCCGAGAGCCGCTCGCCACGGGCAACGCGCGGCGTGGCGCACGAACACCATAGCGAGTATGATATCAGGCTCCGCCAGCCGTTAACTAGTGACCTGTAGAGGTTTGTGATGGCTCAGCTCGGCTCTGAAATTGAGGTCGATTGCCCCGGCTGCGGGTCGACGCTCGTCATCGACGTCAACCTCCGGCGGGTCGTTTCTCACCGTGCGCCGGAGCGAGACGATAAGCCCGAGCTCGGTAACGCCCAGCGGATCCTGGCCGAGGAGGCCGCCCGGAGGGAGGCTGTCTTCAAGCGATCGGTCGCGGATCAGAAGGGCCGCAGCGACGCCCTGTCGAAGCGTTTCGAGGAGGCGCTGAAGCAGGCCAAGGAGGAGCCGGTCACCAAACCGATCCGGGATTTCGATCTGGACTAAATTTAGATGGGGCTGCGCCCCAAGCCCCCGCGACCGCTCCGCGGGGACCCCGAGAGCCCCGCTCCGCGGTCGCGAGGCGCGCTGTGCGCGCCTTGGCTCTCGATGGGGTTGCGCGCGCTGTGCGCGCCTTGGCGTTCCACGGTCCGAGATGGATTCGAGCGACCACCCGCGAGTCGCCGCGCCCCGCGTCCGGGTCGGTACCTCCGGGTACAACTACCCGGAGTGGAAGGGAAGCTTCTATCCGGAGAAGTTCTCGCAGAAGAAAATGCTCCCGTACTATGCGGAGCGCCTCGAGACCGTCGAGATCAACTACACGTTCTACCGGCTGCCGACCGAGCGTCTGCTCGCCGGGTGGTCGGCGATCACGCCGCCCGGGTTTACCTTCACGCTCAAGGCGCCTCGGCGGATCACCCACGACGCCCGGCTACGGAACTGCGGAGAGTTGACGCGCGCGTTCTGCGAGGCCGCCGCGTCCCTCGGGCCCAAGCTCGGGGTGTTGCTGTTCCAGCTTCCACCGTCGTTCAAAAAGGACCTGTCGGTGCTCGACGGGTTCCTTGCCACGCTGCCGCCGGGCGCGCGCGCCGCGTTCGAGTTCCGCCACGACTCCTGGCACGACGCCGACGTGTACGAGCGACTCTCGGCGTCCGGTTTGGCGCTCTGTGTGGCCGACAGCGCCCGCATGTCGACGCCGGTCGAGATCACCGCGCGGTACGGCTACTTCCGGCTTCGCGACGAGGGCTACAGCGAGGCCGACGTGGCGCGGTGGGCCGGGACGATCAAGTCGGCGACGGCTGCGTGCGAAGAGGTGTTCGTCTACTTCAAGCACGAGGACAAGGGCAAAGGGCCAGCGTTCGCGAAGCTGCTGGTCGACGCGCTGGCGTCGAGCCGTTAGCCCTCCGCTGGATCGTCGTCGCGGCAGTGCCGCTGGGCGAACCCCACCGCCGTCCGTTCCGCCCAATACCCATCGAAGCCGTTCGACGGTTCGGCATAGAACCCGCAGTGGCCGCCGTGACGCTGGATGGCGGTCGTGACCTGCCGGTTGCCGGCGACCGCCGGATCGCGAAACTGCGCGGGGGGGACGAACGGATCGTCATCGGCGCTGAGGATGAGCGTTGGCACCCTGATGCGGTCGATCACGCGGAGGCTGCTCGCCCGGTGATAGTAGTCGTCGGCGTCGCGGAACCCGTGATGCGGGGCCGTGAACGCCTCATCGAAGGCGCGCACCGTCCGCACGCCGCCAAGCGGGCTCAGATCGAACAGCCCCGGGTATGCGCGCGCCTTGCGACGCATCCGGCGCTTGAGGTTACGGACGAAGTTCCATTCGTAGAAGAGGTTTCGCCGATGCTCGAGCGCGTCCACGCAGCGCGCGAGGTCCATCGTCGGCGACACCGCGCAGACCGCTCGGAGTGACGGGGGCGGTGAGCCACCGTAGTCGCCGGCCAGCTTCAACGCGACGTTGCCTCCGAGCGAGTACCCGACGAGGGCGATGCGTGGGAGACCGTCGACCTCGGCCAATTCGCGGACGACGGCCGCCGGGTCGGCAGAGAGCCCGGAGTGGTAGAGACCACGCGAGAGGTGCTCGGTGCGCCCACAATTACGCTGATTGAGGAGCACGACATTGAGGCGAGCCGCGCGGGCCTTGTCCGCGAGCCCACGCATGTAGTGCGCCTCGCTCGATCCTTCGAGGCCATGCAGCGCGATCAGCGTCGCGTGACGTCGTGGCTGCGGCTGCCAGTGGCAGTGCGCGAGCACGCGCGCGTCGCGCGCGACGTCGAAGTACCGCCGCACGGCGGCCGGCAAGCGGGGGAGCGCGCGCGGACGACCCCAGGTGAACAGGGTCATGCGGTGTCCGCCGTCGAGCCCCGCGGCGGGTCGAAAGGTGTCCTCGTCGGTAGCGGGCATGGGTGTCGCACGGCGTTGGGCGACCGTGGCAGCACACCTTGGCAGGGAATGCGGGCGCGACGCAAGCGGCCGTGGATACCGAGTCCTAAGCTCGAAGGGCGCTAAGCCACCGAGCCCTAAGGCTAGTCGTCATCGGCTGACGCCTCGGCGCGCCAGTCGAGCCGGTGGTCGGACCGCAGATCGTACACCGTGAACCGGCCGTGTTGGTGCGCGGTGGGGAGGTCCAGTGGCCGCTCCGCGATCAGGTAGTCCAAATCGTACCTGCGGGCGAGCCAGCGAGCCCGCGCGGGATCGAGCGCCGCGAAGTCGCCGAGGTCGGCGATGCGCCTGGCCACGCGATGGGCAACGTCGCTGGAGTAGATGGCAATGCCGATGTCCTTCACCTCTTCCAGATAGACATCGCGGCCGCTCGCGGCCCTCACGCTCGACCCGTATCGCCAGGCGTGACCGGGATCCGCCAGGAAGTGCGTGCCGATCGGGCGTTGACCGGCCCATTGCATGACCGCGGTCCACTCCGTCGCCGGCAGGTCGATTTCGACGAGTGGATGGTCGGCCCGCTCGGCGAAGGTCACATAGCTGCCCCTGGCCAAGCCCGCGACGACGATCAGCGCCACCGCCGCGTGCCGCACCAGGAGACCGCGGCGCGCGAGGCCCCCGAGCGGGCGCCGTGCCAGCGGGCTCTCGACGAGGACCCACACCGTGTACATGATAGCCAGGAGGTCGAGGATCCAGAAGATGCGATTGAGTTGCAGCTGCACGACCAACGCGACGCCGGCGTGAGCCAGCGGCAGCGAGGCGAGAAACAGCAGCAAGAGCGTGCCCGCCCCCGCGACCAGGCCTGTCTCGCGGGCGCCGGCGAGCCCGAGCGTGCGCCGGTAGTCGTAGACGCCGGCGATGATGGCGGCGAAACCAAGATTGACGAACCAGGTCGACATCGGCCACTGAGTCGCCAGCAGATAGTCCTTCGACTGCAGCACCGCGCTCCACGTCGCATCCATCACGACCAGCTGCGTGCGGAGCGTGCTGGCGAGCAGCACGGCGCCAGCGGTCGCAACCGCACCGGCGATCGACAGGAGTGGATGCCGCGCCTCGCGGTCGGCAACGAACGCGGCGATACCGATCAGTACCGCGAACCACAGCCCGGTCGTCGGATGAAGCAGGACGGCGGCCACGACCGCGGTGAGCCCGATCCACGTGCGCCCGCGGAGAAACGCGGCTGCGGCCGTCAGACCGGCGGCGAACGCGAGCTGGCGCGGGTGGAGATAGGCCTCGAACGTGTTGACCGCCGTGTCCGGAATCCGGTGTCGGATGGCCAGCGCGGCGACGAATGCGACCACACCCCACCAGGTGGCGTAGAGCGACCGCCCGATGCTGACCGCTGCGGCGTATACGACGCCGACGCCCGCGAAGTAGCTCAGGAGGAACGCGATCGGGAGGCTCACCCCGGTCAGGACGAGGAGCGGCGCGAACCAGTTGTCGAACGCGAAGAGCTGGTTCTGTGCGTCGAGCAGCGGCGCGTCATACGGGAACAGGCGCGGGTCGAGTCCCTGGAGGACCACCGGCACGTAGAACGCCTGGTCGGAGACCCCATATCGGTAGCCGCCGACGTTGAGCAGCATCAGGGCGGTGAAGCCGATCACGCCGAGGACGAGCGATGTCACGCGGGCCATGCAGCCGTTGTATCGACCGCTCGGTACGACTCGCGTAGTGGGTCACCGGCAGGTCGAATCGTGCCAAAGTGTTCAGTTTTGTGGCGCCCGGCGGGGATGCGGAGCTAGCCCCGTCTCGGGAGGCCGATGTTAGGATCGGCGGCCAAGGCGCGCACGGCGCGCCTCGCGGGCGCGGAGTGGGGCTCTCGGGGTCCCCGCGGAGCGGCCGCGGGGGTGCGGGGCGAAGCCCCGTCTCGGGAGGCCGATGTCAGGATCGGCGGCCAAGGCGCGCACGGCGCGCCTCGCGGGCGCGGAGTGGGGCTCTCGGGGTCCCCGCGGAGCGGCCGCGGGGGTGCGGGGCGAAGCCCCGTCTAAGTTTAGAACGCACCCTCATCGGCGGAGGGGCCGTAGATGGCCGGGATGGGCACGTCACGCATCCGCAGATAGACGCTCAGCTGACCTCGGTGGTGGATGAGGTGGTTGAAGAGGAAATACCGCAGCACCACGATCTTGGGGAGCGTGAACAGAGCCTGATCGCCTCGTGTGAGAGTCCACGGCACGCGCAGCTCGCCGTCGAGGCGTCCCACGATTCGCGCACGCGCCGCGGTGACGTTGCGGTCGAAGACCACCAACAGCTCTGCCACGCTCGCCGCGTCCTTCGCCGTGTCTGCCCCCGCGGCGATGTCGAACGAGTCGCCGCCCACCACGTGATTGGCCCAGGTCGGAATGTGGGCGAGGTGTGCCGCGAGCCGGCCAAGCGTCATCGAGCGCTCGTGCGGTTGCCACCCCAATGCGCCGTCCGGCACACGTGTGAGGAGTCGCCGTGTCGTGCCGGTCTCGCGGTCGAACTCCGGCAGCAACGTGTCGATGAAGGCCATGTCGTTCGCTGGCGGCGAGGCGTATCTTACTCCCTCACAACGGACGGCTCGCCGACGGTCAGTCCCGGGTGTGTCGATAGGGGTGTGCGACAATGCGCACCGTGCAACTTCGCGAGGTCAACGTCGGCTGCTTCGGTGGAGGGACCGGTCTACCCAGCCTGCTCGGCGGCCTCAAGCAGAACCCCTGGGTGAGGGTGAACGCGGTCGTCACGATGTTCGACAGCGGCGGCAGCTCGGGTCAACTCCGCGACCAACTCGGCGTGCTCCCACCGGGCGACGTGTTGAAGTGCGCGCTCGCCCTGGCCCGAAACGAGGCCGAGGCTCGCCGCCTGCTCTTGTCCCGTCTGCCGGCACTCGACAATACCCGGCTCGGTGGGCACACCGGCGGCAACTTGTTGCTGTCGATGATGGAGCAGTACAGCGGCGACTTCCTGGCGGCCGTCGACGGCCTGCGAACGCTCCTCGACTGCAATGGGCGCGTCTGGCCGGTGAGTGTCGAGCACGCCACGGTCTGCGCGGAATACGCCGATGGGTCGCGCACGCGTGGCGAGGTCGAGGTCGATCGCGAGCAGAGTCACGGTCGTCGCGTCACCCGAGTGTTTCTCGATCCAGTGCCGAAGATTCACGCTGCGGTGGACCAGGCGATCCGCGCGTTCGACGCGTGCGTCATCGGACCGGGCAGCTTCTATACCAGCTTGATGCCGATCCTGCTCGTCAGCGGCGTGGCCGAGGCGGTCCGCGCCACATCGGGTCCCATTATCGTCGTCACCAACATCCTCACCGAAGGTCGGGGCATGCGCGGCTTCTCGGTGGGAGAGGCTGTCCGCCGTGTCGGCGAGGCGATCGGGCGCCCCGTCGATGTCGTACTGGCAAACGCCGTCGACGCAGGGAGCGGCGTGCCCGAGCGATACGCGGACGAGCACAAGGAGCTTCTCTCGATCGGGGAGATCCCGGAGAATTGCCAATTGGTCACCGGGCATTTCTGGCAGGGGCAGATTGCTCGTCATGCCAGACGGCGCCTCGCGTATGCGGTCTGGAGCGCGCTGGGACAGCGGTTGCTGCAGTAGCCGCGCCTCGCTCCGGCGTCGCGACGGGCGTCCGATCAACGTTGGCGAGGCTTGCGTGGTGCGGCCCGCGTGCGTGTCGCGCGTCGTGGCGCGGACGTTTTCTTCCTGCGCGCAAGGATTTTCCCGGCCGCGCGCTCGATCACCGCTCTCGTCAGTGTGGCTGCCGCGCCGCCACCCGATGCGGTCGCCGGACGACCGGTGACCCATTGGTCCGGCATATCCGCCGCGAGAATATCGTCGAAGTCTCCTTCGCTCTTGACGCTAAGCGGCGCGAACTCCGTGATGTCGACTGGACCCGACCAGAAGTCGGCGTGCTTGATAAGTAGCCAGTTGCGGCCCCGCTGTTTAGACGGTGTGCCGTCGCGATCGCGCGTCCGGACCAGGACCCATGAGCCTTTCAGCTTGTACCCGTCGAGCGCGAACTTGAGGTCGCCCTTGGCCAGCGCGGCGCGGACGTCGTCGACTTCCGGGGTCCAGGTGCCATGGTCCCATAGCATGACGATGCCCGCGCCGTAGCCTTCTGGGATCACGCCTTCAAAGCTGCCGTAGGCGTGCGGGTGATCCTCGGTCCGGACCGCCATCCGCTTGTCGGTCGAGATGAGCGAAGGGCCCTTGGGCACCGCCCAGGACAGCAACACCCCGTCGTGCTCCAGCCGGAGGTCGTAGTGCAGGTGGCTCGCGAGGTGCTTCTGCACACAGAAGTAGAGAGCCTTGCGTGGGGGCTGCTTCTTGTGTCGCCGGGTCGGTGCGGCGCCGTCGCCGCCGGGCTCCGGTGTCTTCGTGAAGTCGCGTTTGCGCCGGTACTCGTCGAGCGGCATGGCGGCTAGACCGGTGGTGAGGATCATACCGCCCGCGAGCCAATGGCGTGTCCTCGTAAGCCCGTATGATGAACCGCATGCTCACGGCGGTCATCCTCTATATGTCGGTGCTCGTGCTGATTGGATCGTGGCGGAGCCGGCGCGTCAAGACGGGCGACGACTTTCTGGTGGCCGGCCGGACGCTGCCGGCGCGCGTGCTGGTCTTCACGCTGCTGGCGACCTGGATCGGGTCGGGGAGCCTGTTTGGCGGGGCGGGGCTCGGCTACCGATCCGGCTTCGCCGCGCTCTGGCAGTCCGCCGGCGCCTGGGCCGGCATCGCCCTGGTCTACTTCATCGCGCCGCGCGTCAGGCGACTCGCGCTCTACACGGTGCCCGACATCCTCGAGTTGCGCTACGGCCCCGCCGCGCGCGTGCTCGGGACGATCACGACGGTGCTCGCGTATGCGACGATTGCCGCCTATCAGTTCAGGGGCGGCGGTCGCCTGCTTGCCTTGATCGCGGACGTCGATCCAGGCACCGGCGCGCTCCTGACCGCGGTCTTCTGCATCCTCTTCACGTCGCTTGCCGGCATGTTGTCCATTGCCTATCTCGACGTCGGCAACGGCCTCTTGATGACGTTCGCGGTCACGCTCGGCGTCGCGTTTCTCATCGGCGACGTCGGCGGCATCACGGCGGCGATCGCGGCGCTCAGGCCCGACCAGGTCTCCGTGTTCGGCGACATCGGTCCGCAGGCGGCGTTCGCGCTCTTCCTGCCCACGATGTTCCTGCTGCTCGGCGAAGCCAACATGTATCAGAAGTTTTTCTCAGCGCGCGACGAGCGGGCGGCGCGCCTGGCGGTCGTCGGCTGGATCGCCGGTACGATCGTGGTCGAGACGCTGATCGACTCGACTGGGATTTTCGGCAGTCTCGTCGTCGGCGGATTGGGCACGGCGGCATCCGAAGAGATCGTCATCCGCGTCGCGACCGATGCGTTGCCGCCCGTGCTCGGAGTGCTGCTCGTGTGTGGCGCGGCGGCCATCGTGGTCTCGACGGCCAACAGCTTCCTCCTCACGCCGTCCACGAACCTGATCCGCGACGTCTACCAGCGATTCATCAACCCGGGTGTGACCGATGTGCAGGTGGTGCGCTACACCCGTTTCATCGTCGTGGGGGTCGGGACGCTCGGCTATGTGGCCGGCACGTTCTTCCCGACGATACTGGCGATGGCCCTCTGGGCATATACGATGTACGGTGCGGGCATCACGCCCGCGCTTCTCGGGGCGCTGCTGTGGAAGCGCGCCACCAGGCTCGGCGGTGTGCTGTCGATTCTCGTCGGGATGGCCACGACGCTGGGATGGGAGATCATCGGCCTCGCGCGCGCGACGGCGGACGGGACGCCGGTCTATCCGTTCGGCTGGCAGACGGCGTATCCGGCGCTCGCGCTGTCGATCGCCGCTCTCGTCGTCGTCAGCCTGGCGACGCCGCCACCAACCGACGCCGAGGTGCAGTTGGGTACCGGGCACTAGCCCACATCATGCGGACCGTTCTCATCTCGACCTATGAGCTGGGGCGCCAGCCGTTCGGTTTGGCGTCGCCCGCGGCCTGGCTCAGGCGGGCCGGCGTCGACGTGACCTGTGTCGATCTGTCGCGGCAGCCGTTCCGCGCAGACATGGCTGACGCGGGGCTCGTCGCCCTACACCTGCCGATGCACACGGCGACGCGCCTCGCGGTGCCGGTCATCGAGCGTGTCCGGCGGCTCAACGCGGACGCCGAGTTGTGCTGCTACGGGCTCTACGCTCCGCTCAACGCCGCATTTCTACGGGGGTTGGGCGTGACCCATATCCTGGGCGGGGAATTCGAGGCGGACCTCGTCGACGTTGCCCTTGGCCGAGACCGCCCGCCAAGCGCCGCGGGCGGCGCGGGCCGACCCGTCGGCACCGCCGGACCGGCACCGAAGGGCCGCCTGCCGAGGCTCGCCTTCATCACGCCCGATCGCCTCGACCTCCCGCCGCTGGGCCGATATGCGGCGTTGCAGCGGGGGACCGTGCGCAAGGTCGTCGGCTATACGGAGGCGAGCCGCGGGTGCAAACACGTCTGCCGCCACTGTCCGGTGGTGCCCGTCTACGGCGGGCAGTTCCGGGTGGTACCGGCCGATGTCGTCCTCGCCGACGTAGAGGCGCAGACCCGTCGGGGCGCCGAGCACATCACGTTTGGTGACGCGGACTTCTTTAATGGCATCGGTCACGCGATGCGCGTCGTCGAGGGGCTCGCCCGGGAGAGCCCCGGGTTGACCTACGACGTCACCATCAAAGTCGAGCACCTGCTCAGACACGCGGATGCGCTGCCTCGGCTCCGTGACACGGGGTGCCTCTTCATCACGAGCGCCGTGGAATCGGTCGACGACGCCATCCTCGAGCGTCTTGACAAGGGGCACACACTCGCCGACGTGGAGCGGGTCGTGGAGCTGTGCCGTGACGTGGGCGTCGCGTTGAACCCGACGTTGATCCCGTTCACGCCGTGGACGACATGCGAGGGGTATCGCAGGCTCTTGTCGGCGATCGATCGCTTGCAGCTGGTCGATCACATAGCGCCAATCCAGCTGGCCATAAGGCTGCTGGTGCCGAGCGGGTCCCGGCTACTCGAGCTTGCCGACTTGACGCCGCACCTCCGAGCCTTTGACGAGACGCTGTTGATGTATCCGTGGCGCCATGCCGACCCAGAGGTGGATCAGCTCGCGACTGCCGTGGGTGAGTTGGTCGGACGTCGCTTGACCGCGGAACGCCGCGATCTGTTCGCTGCGATCTGGGCGCTGGCGCACGAAGGCGCCAGCGACGTGCGCGCGCTCAGCGAGCCGCTGCCGACGCGCGCTGAGGTCCCGTTCCTCAACGAGCCCTGGTATTGCTGAGCGGAACCGACACCAGAGCAGGTGGCTCTGATCTGACACCGTATCTCGTGTCTTACGTCTTATGTCTTACGCCCTAGGGGCTCGCTATGCCAACGCTCGTACCCCGAGACCTGAGACCTAAGACCTAAGACCTAAGACCTAAGACCCAGGACCATGCCCCGCGTCCTCCTGGTCTCGTCCACGACCGGCTATCAGCTTCGAGCGTTTGATGCGGCCGCTCGGCACCTCGGGGTCCAGCTCGTCTGCGCCACTGACCGATGTCATCTGCTCGAGGATCCGTGGCGCGACGCGGCGGTGCCGGTGCGTTTCCATGACGAGGGGGCGTCGGTCGACGCCATCGTCGAGTCAACGGTCGACGGATCGATCGACGGTGTCGTGGCGGTGGGCGACCGCCCCGCGGTGATAGCCGCCCTGGCCGCCCAGGCGCTCGGCGTGCCCGCCAGTCCCCCGGAAGCGGTGCGCGTCGCGGGCAACAAGCTCATGACCCGGACGCGGTTGCGCGCGGCCGGTCTCCCCGCCCCGTGGTTTTTTTCGACCCCCTGCGATGGCGTTGCCGACCTGACCGATCGCGTGCGCTTCCCGTGCGTGCTGAAGCCGCTCCACCTCGCGGCGAGTCGGGGCGTCATACGCGCGGATACGCCCGCAGATCTCGCACGCGCGCTGTCGCGACTCGAGCGCCTGCTCCGATCGCCCGACGTGAGAGCGCTGCGGGACCCCGCGAACGACGTCGTCCTCATCGAGGAGTACCTCCCCGGTCACGAAATCGCCATGGAGGGCCTCGTGACCGATGGGGTGCTCGACGTGCTGGCGTGGTTCGACAAGCCGGATCCGCTCGAAGGGCCGTTCTTCGAGGAGACGATCTACGTGACGCCGGCCGGCTTCTCCGACACGATCGAGCAGCGCGTCCGCGCGCAGGTCGAGGCAGCCGTCGCGGCCATCGGCCTGACCGACGGCCCTGTGCACGCCGAGTGCCGCCTGAACGATACCGGTGTCTTCGTCCTCGAGGTCGCGCCCCGCCCGATCGGCGGGTTGTGCTCGCGGATGATGCGCTTCGAGTCGCCGGATGGCGAGGTGGCGTCGCTGGAGGACGTCGTCCTGCAACACGCGCTTGGACGGGTCGCCACGGCATGCCGGCTCGCGCCCGGGGCCGCGGGGGTCATGATGATCCCTATCCCCCACGAGGGGCGTTACCGCCGGGTCGATGGGCTGGACGAGGCCCGTCGATTGGCGCACATCGACGACGTGGTCATCGCCGCGAAGGTAGACCAACGGGTTGTGCCGCTGCCTGAAGGGGCCAGCTACCTGGGGTTCATCTTCGCCCGCGCACGGCACGCGGTCGACGTCGTGTCGGCGTTGCGCCGGGCGCACGCGTGCCTGCGGTTCGAGATCACGCCGTCGATTGACCTCAGAGGGCTGCAGGGCTGAAGCCCTGCGCTACGGATCGGGGACCGTCGAGGCTCCGTCCTCTCGACGCTATTGCTTTGCCTGAGGCGGGGTGTAGTCAGGCGGGAGCGCGGAACCCTCGCCGAAGAAGAAGTCCTCCATCTGTGTGGCCACCAGGGTTTGCGCTTCCTTTTGCCACGGCATCAACCGGTACTCGTTGAGGATCATTTTCATCCGCTCTTCCCAGAGCTTCCACGCTTCGATCGACACGCTCTCGTAGATTCGCCGCCCGAGCTCGCCAGGCCAGGGCGGTTCCTCGAGACCGGGCAGTTCCTTTTGGAACTTGACGCACTTGACGACATGTCCCCCCGCGGCCGGCGCGGATCCATCGGTCTTCGGATCGTCACATGACGCCATGGCTGATGCCTTCCCGCTACGTGAAAGAACGCTGGACCCCGATCAGTGTACCCGCTCTTGCCGCCGGGCGCCGGTCCACAGCGCAACGCTTTGCCCGCCGATGTCGGCCCTGACGATGCCCGCCACGTTGACGCGCGCGTCGTTGAAGCAGGCGCCTTCCCCAAGGTCGGTCAGCGTATCCGGCGCCAGCGCGTTCGCGGTCGAGCCGTTCGCCGTGCTGCGCTGCCAGAGCCCTTTTGGGAGGCTGACGACGCCCCGCTTCACGTTCGGATTGACGGTCACCGGACAATGGACCTCGCCGCCCGCGTTGAACACCCGCGCCATATCGCCGGTCGACAGGTCGCGCAGCGCCGCGTCGTCCGGATGGATCTGCAGCGAGGCGAGCCGCGGACGCAGCTCGCCGAGCGTCGACGTGATGGTCTTGTCGCTGGCTGGGGAGACGAGCGCGAGGGGGTAGGCGTCGTTCGCCGGGTCCGCCCGGAAGCGATACAGGCCCTCTGGGGCTTCCCGTTCGAGCGCCTCGGGGAACAGGTCGACTTTGCGGTCCGACGTCCGCGGAAACACGTCCACGAACTGGATTGGCGTCGCGACGCGTGCGTCCTCCGCGAGTCCCGTGGTGAGCAGCGCGTCGCGCAGCCCGTCGGGGAGCGCCTCTGCCACATGCATCAGCGCCTCCGGATCCGAGCGCAGACCGAGACTGACATCGATGCCGACGCGGACGGCCAGATCGCTGAACACCTCGACGTTGGGGCGCGCCTCGGCGACGGCGTCGATGATCGGCTGGACGAGCTGCAAGTTGCCGAGCCCGTAACTGCGCGCCACGTCGTAATGCTCCAGGAACGTCGTAGCCGGGAGCACGACGTCGGCCCAGCGAGCTGTGTCGGTCATCACCTGGTCGAAGACCACGGTAAACAGGTCCTCGCGGCCAAGCCCACGCAGCACGCGGTTCTGATCCGGCATCGTCACCGCCGGGTTGCAGTTGTAGATCACGAGCATCTTGACCGGGGGGTCGTTGTAGTCCGTCAGTGCGCGTCCCAGATGGTTCATGTTGACCAGCCGCGTCTGCGGCTCGTCCGTCTCGATCCACGACGCGTCCGTCAGGCCAAGCGCGCCCGAGTTGCTCATCGAAAAGCCGCCCCCCCGCACGCCGAACTTGCCGCCGACGGCCGGCAGCGCGAGGACCGCCATGGCGGCGTTGCCGCCATTCCGATTCCGCTCGAGGCCCCAGCCGCAGCGGATGATCGCCGGCGACGACTCCGCGTAGAGCTCGGCCACCCGTTCGAGCAACTCCACGTCGATGTCCGCGACCGTGGCCGCGCGCTCCATCGTCCACTCGGCCGCGCGTTCGCGCAGGTGCTCGGCGCCGCGTGTGTGCGCCGAGAGAAACGCCGTGTCCGCGAGGTCCTGTTCGAAGAGAAACCTGTGGATAGCAAGCGCGACGACCACGTCGGTGCCCGGCCGCACCGCGAGGTGGATATCGGCTTGTTTTGCCAAGGGCGTCCGGCGCGGATCGACGACGACGAGCGCCGCGCCGGCCTTCATGGCGGCCCGGATGTGCGGAATCAGGTGGATCCCGGTCGTCGAGGGGTTCGCGCCCCACACCACGATCAGCCGCGCCTGCTCGTAGTCGCGATAGGTGACGCCGGGCATGGGACCGTACAGCGCTCGGCTGACGGCCGTCGTCGGCGCCGCGCAGACAGTCCTGGCGAGGCGCGATGTGCCAAATCGCCGGAAGAGCTGCGCATCCGCCGTGTCCTGGGACACCAGACCGTTCGATCCCCCATAGGAAACGGGCAGGATCGCCTCGCCTCCGAACTCGTCGCGGATCTCGAGCATGCGGCGGGCGACCGCGTCGAGGGCCTGGTCCCAGCTGACCTGCGAGAAGCGGCTCTCGCCCTTGGCCCCCTTCCGCACCCCCGGGTGATGCAGTCGGTCGGGACCGTATACGCGATCCCCGAAGCGACGCACCTTGCTGCAAATGAAGTCGCCGGTGACGGTCTGACGGTGCGACCCGTCTATCTGCGTGACCCGTCCCTGCTCGACCGACACTGCGAGGCTGCAGGTGTCCGGGCAATCGAGCGGGCACGCTGTCTCAACCGTCGAACGACCCCACGTGCTCTGGTCCCGTTTCTCCATCGGGGGAGTGTACCATGTGCCGATTGACGCACTCGCCATGCAGATACGACTCGAGCACGTGTCGAAACGGTTCGAGACGACGACCGCCATCGATGACATCAGCCTCACGGTGCGGGCGGGCGAATTCCTCACCGTGACCGGTCCGCCTGGGTGCGGCAAGTCGACGCTCGTGCGACTGATCGCGGGCATGGACGCGCCGTCGAGTGGCACCGTGCGCGTCGAGGGCGATGGTGACGCGAGACAGGCGGGGCACCGTCCGCCGCGTTTCGTCTCCGTGGAGGAGCTGACTGCCGAAGCCGGTGGCGACACGCCATCCGAGACGCCGCCGTGTGTGCTCTGTGACGATCCGCTCGCGCACGTCGAGGGACCGGCGCGCACCGCTCGGCGCGACGAGATCCTGACCCTGCACGCCACGTTCGGGACGACGTTCGTGTGCGCGTCAGGCGATCCCGATGATGCGCTCGCGATGTCAAGTCGCATCGTGCTGCTCCAACGTGGCCGATTGCTCCAGTGCGCCTCGCCGACCGAGATGCTCGAGGCACCCGCGACCGAGTGTGTCGCCCGGTATTTTGGGCGACCGGCGATCAACCTGGTGCCCGCAATCCTGGAGAAGGATGGTCAAGCCATCCTGCTGGGCAACCAGACCATCTCGCTGCGCGGTCGCATCGACGAAGTGTTTTGTCGCGACATCACGGTCGGGGTCCGTCCCGCCCATGTTCGTCTGGACACGGCCGGGGTCGGCTGGCGTGGCCGCGTCGCCTCGATCGAGCCGCACGCGGATGCCGCGCTGGTCGAGGTCGAGGTCGAGGGCATCCGGCTCCGGGCTTTAATAGGTGCGGATGCGGGCGTGCGACCGCGGGCCGGCGACGCGGTCGGCGTGCGCATCCTGCCCAAGCACTACATCGTCTTCGACGACCACGGGGTACACCTGGCTCAGGTGTGACCACCCGTGTGGAGATCCCCGGTCCCTCGGGTGTCGCTGGCCGTCATCGGCACGGCCGTCGTCGCGGCGCTCGTCCCGACCCCCGCGGGCTGGGTCGAGCGGCTCTACTCGCATCAGCTTTATCCACTCGCCCAGAACATGGTGACGCGGCTGTCGAGCCTCGTGGGGTTCGCCCTGTTCGACGTTGTGCTTCTGCTCGGGCTCGCCGGTCTCGGTGTCTGGTGGTGGCGTTCACTCCGGCGCCCTGGGCGCGGCGGTCGGACGCTTGGACTCGCGATCGCGCGCCAGGTGTTTCGGACGACGGTCATCGCCGCGGTCGTCTACTTGGTCTTCGTCGCGGCGTGGGGGTTGAACTATCGCCGCGTACCGCTCGCGTCGAAGCTGGATTACGTACAGTCGCGTGTCACAGCGTCGGCCCTGGCCGACCTCGCGGCCGAGTCGATCCGACGGGTGAACGCGCTCTATGCGCCGGCGCGCGCCACGACGTGGACCGGCCTTGTCGAGTTTCCATCCGAGCTCGCACCGGCGTTCGAGCTCGTGCAGCAGCGTCTGGGTGCCACACGCACCGCCGTGGCCGGGGTACCGAAGACGACGATGCTCACGGCGTATTTTCAGCGCGCCGGCATCGACGGGATGTTAAACCCGTTCTCGCTCGAGGTGCTCGTCAACGACACCGTGCTGCCCTATGAACGGCCCTTCGTCGTCGCGCACGAGTGGGCGCATCTGGCCGGCTATGCGCACGAGGCCGAGGCCAGCTTTGTGGGATGGCTCACCTGTCTGGCCGGGAACGACCAGAGCCGGTACAGTGGCTGGCTCTTCCTCGCGCGCCGGCTGCTACCAGCGCTGTCGCCGGCGGCACGCGCCGACCTGTGGACCACGGTGGACGACGGCCCAAGAGCGGACATCCGCGCGATCGACGCACGGCTCGGACGCATGGTGCCGGTCGTCAGTCGCAACGCGCGCCGAGTCTACGATCGGTTTCTTCGCGCGAATCGCGTCGACGGGGGCATCGCGAGCTACGGGTTGGTCATCGACCTCGTGCTCGGCACAGACGGGACGCCGATCTGGCGCGGCCTCGCCGGATGACCGAGTGGTATGATCAGCGCCCAGATCGGAGACGACGATGTTCAAGCTGGTCACGACCGTGCGCGGGGGTGCCGTGAACGCACCGGCGATCTCGGTGCGGTACGCGTCCGCCGAGGATGCGAAGGAGGCCGCGAAACAGCTCATGCACGAGTATCAACGGGTCGTGCGTGTGATGATCGTCGAAGAACCGTCTCGCTTCGTCGAATGGATGGACCGGAGTTAGCGTCCCGCGCGAAGTCCAAGGCTCAGGGCTCAAAGCTCAAAGCTTATGGTGCCCCTAAGCCCTGCCCGCCGTCGCGACCCACATAAGCGCCTAAGCGATCCTAAGCCCTAAGCCCTAAGCCCTAAGCCCTAAGCCCTAAGCCCTAAGCCCTAAGCCCTAAGCCCTAGGAGCACGTTACCCGCCTCAAGCCGTCGCCAGTCGGTACTCATGCACCGTCGCCGCGACAGTGGGCAGCATATCGGGCGCTTCGGGGTCCTCGGCGCGCACGACTTCACCGAGGCAGCGGACGCGGCTGATGGGCGATTCCGGGTTGATCGTCGGCAACTCGAGCACCAGCTCGACGGGTTGTTGCGGTTCGGCGCGGATGAAGCGTCGGAAGAGCGGGCCGCTGTGCTCGGTGCGGAACAGGACGCCCGACTTGCTGATGTTCTCGGTCTGTCCCATTTCCCATTCGATCGACCCGGCGAGCCGGTATCGCAGTGTCAGCTTCACGGTGTAACGCTCGGCGCGGGCAACGCCGCGCGGTGGCCGACGGCTGGTGCGACGGCTTGCCCCAGCGGCGCGGTGGCGGATGATCAACTCGAACGCATCGACCCGCGGTCCCGTCGAGCGCCAGATGTGACCGCAGTTGTCGCACTGCAGCAAGCAGTCGCCCGTCGGCGCGCTGTCGAGCTCGTTCACGCCGGTCGCGCCGCATTCGGCGCACCGCGTCTCGGGCGTGAACGAAGTCATCACGCGCACACGCTCCTACCGGTCGGATGAGATCCGCACGACTTCCTCGAGTGTGGTCGTGCCTGCCCGGACACAATCCAGCGCCTGGTCGCGGAGCGTCACGAGCCCGCCGGCTCGGGCCGCCTTCGTCAGGTCGGCCTCGGACGCGCCTTCGAACATCAGCCGTCTCACTTCGTCGTCCAGCGTGAGCAGCTCGAACACGCCGACACGACCACGGAAGCCGGTGCCGCGGCATTCCTCGCAGCCGACGCCCTTCCAGACCTTGTCCGGCGGGTTGCCGTCGAACAACGGACCGAGCGTGGGCGGCGCGGGCATCGGTTCCCGGCAGGTCTCGCACGTCTTGCGAACAAGGCGCTGTGCCAGGACACCCGTGAGGGCGGACGCGAGCAAGTACGGCTCGACGCCCATTTCCACAAGCCGGGTCACCGTGGCCACCGCGCTGTTGGTGTGCAGCGTCGACAGGACAAGGTGGCCGGTGAGCGCCGCCTCGATGGCGGTTTCCATCGTCTCGGTGTCCCGGATCTCGCCGACCATGATGACGTCGGGATCCTGACGAAGCATGGCGCGCAAGCCACGCGCGAAGTCGAATCCGGCCTTGTGATTGGTCTGACCCTGGTTGACGCCGGCCAGCCAGTACTCGACCGGGTCTTCGATGGTGATGACGTTCTTGCCCATCTCGGCCAGCTCGGCCAGCGATGCGTAGAGCGTGGAGGTCTTCCCGCTGCCGGTCGGTCCGGTGACGAGGAGAATGCCTTCGGGACGCGAGATGAGGCCGCGCATCCGCTCGAGGGTCTCGTCCTTCATCACGCCGTCGAGCGTGAGCTGCAAGGTCGCCCGGTCGAGCAGTCGGAGGACCGCCTTTTCTCCCCAGATGGTCGGGTATGTCGAGACGCGCATATCCAGGCCGCGGCCGCCGACCGTTGCGCTAAACCGCCCGTCCTGCGGGTTCCGATGCTCGGAGATGTCCATGCCCGACAACACTTTGATCCGGGCGATGACAGCCGGGGCGAGCGCCAGCAGCAGATGTGCGACCTCGTGAAACGTGCCGTCGATACGGAACCGCACCCGGAGACTGTTCTTCATCGGCTCCAGATGCACGTCGCTCGCGCGGTCCGCCGCGGCGCGCGCGATGATGCGATCGACCAGCGAAGTGGCCGACCGCTCGGCTTGCTCGTCGTGCAGATCCAGCTGGGGACCCGGCACGTCGATCACGACCGTCTGTCCGGTATCGTCCTGTTCGTTGGCCGTCCCGAATCGGTTGCCGTAGTACTTGTCGAGCGCCGACTGGATCTCCGTTTCCATCGCGACCATCATCTGCACTTCGCAGCCGGAGGCGAAGCGGAGGTCGTCGAGCGCGGTCAGGTTCTTCGGGCTCGTGATGGCGACGACCAGCGTCGAGCCGACCTTCAGCAGTGGAAACGCGGTGTGCTTACGCGCGACTTTTTCTGGCAGCGCCTGCACGGCCTCCGGGTTGACGGTGTACGAGTTGACGCGGGTCGATGGCACGCCGAGCTGACCGCTCAGGGCTTCGAGGACCGCTTCCGGTGTCGTGAAGCCCATCTCGACCAGCACGCGACCGAGGCGTCGCCGCGTTCGCTTCTGGCGGTCCATCGCCTGGGTGAGCTGCTCCTCCGTGACGAGCTTGCGCTCGATCAGGATCGCGCCCAACGCCGGCGGGCCGGTTCGCTTGGCCGCAGGTGTTGGACGAGGCGTTTGTGCCGCGGTCGGCGGATCGGTTTCGCGAGTCACCGCGCCCTCGTCGGGTGCCACGCCGCCGACACGCATCGTTGGGGGCCGTGGAGCGCCCGCGGAGTCGGACGGACGAACGGACAGTGTTGGAGCGGCCACGGCTCTTGCCTTTCTGCAGCGACGGCTAGACTATCGTCGGTCAAACAGCAAGGGTCGCGCCAGACTGAGGAGTTCATGTCAATGGCACCGTAAGTAATTGGATTGACGTGTCTTGCAGCGCTGTTCGATCGCCTTTTGGACCGAGGGGCTTTCACGTCGGTCCTACCAAGTGTCTCATTCTGAGACGAAATGTCAGTTTCGACATCTTTCGTGACGAGTTTCCCCGATGTGTGTGAGACAGGCCGTTGAGGTCGGGGAGTGCCACCCCTTGCCCCACCCGGAACCCATGTCCGGCCGCTGCCGTCTCGGTAGAATGAGACCTCATGCCCATGCGCAGGCAACCGCTCTCGCACCGCATACAGTGTACTGGCCTCGGCGTCTGGCTGCTGGTTCTCGGGTCACTCTCCGCCCAGGAGGTCGAGATCGGCACCGGCGAGATGCCGGTGCGCGTCGTGGTCCTGCCGTTCACCAACATCACCGGGCACGACGGCGATGCCTGGATTGGGGCGGGAATCGCCGAGACCGTGCGTTTACGCATCCAGCGGACACCGCGGCTCTCGGCCGTGGGTCACGTGGACACCGGTGCGGTCGCGCGGGTCGGTCGGGAGCCAGCCGTCGACGCAGCCGCCGTCCTGGGGGTCGGATGGGGTTCCGGCGCGCGCTGGCTCGTGTCCGGCGGGTATCAGCGTCTCGGCGATCGGCTCCGCGTCACCCGGCGATACGTCGACGTGTCGACCGGACACATCGTTCGGACGGTCAAGGTCGATGGCTCGGTCGAGGAGCTGTTTGCGCTCCAGGATCGGATCGCGAGCGACCTGATCGATGACCTCGCCTCGCGCGCCGTGTCACGCCCTGCGGCGCCGCCCGAGGAGGCGGCCGTCAGCACCACGCCGGATGAGACGGGAGAGCCGATCCTGGGCAATCCGCAAGACTTCCTCACGCGCCGACCGCGGGATAAGGATTAGCGTGAGAGTCCCTCGCTCACGCAAGGCCAAGATTCTTCAGTATCGCGAGCGAAGACCTAGATCGGTTGAGCGAGTAGAGGTGGAGTCCTGGAGCTCCGCCGCGCAGCAGCTCCTCGCATTGGCGTGACGCGAATTCGATCCCGAACTCCGTCACCGCTTCCGTATCGTCTCCCAGCGCGTCCAGCTTCGCCGACAGATGGGCGGGCAGCGTGGCGCCGCAGAGTGCCGTGAATCGCGTGATCTGCGCGCCGCTGAGGATCGGCAGAATACCGGGCGTGATCGGCGCCGTGACGTGGAGCACGTTGGTCATGTAGTCGACGAACTCGAAGTAGTCGGCGTTGTCGAAGAAGAGCTGCGTCAGGATGAACTCGGCGCCATGCGCGATCTTGTTCCCGACCCGCTGCCAATCCACGTGTTTTCCCTCGGCGCAGGCGACATGACTCTCGGGGAAGCCGGCGGCGCCGACGGCAAATGGCCCGTGGGCCTTGATCACGTCGATCAGTTGGAACGAATAGGCGAGCCCGTTGTGCGGCTGAACGAAGTCGGCGTCGTCCCGCGGGGGATCACCGCGTAGCGCGAGGATGTTGCGGATGCCGAGCGCCGCCGCCTCGCGGAGATAGTCGTCGATCTGCGCTCGGGTCGAGCCGATGCAGGTCAAATGCGCCATGCCGGGCAGTCCGTGCGCGCGCTGGATGCGATCGACGATCTGGAGCGTCTTCGCACGCGTGCTGCCCCCGGCGCCATAGGTGACGGAGCAGAAATCGGGGTGCGCGGCCGCGAGGCGGGGGAGCGTCCGAGAGAACAGCGATTCGTCGCCTTTTGGGGTCTTGGGCGGGAAGAATTCGATCGAGATGACGGGACGCCCCGCCGCCCGTTTCTCGGCGTAGATGTCCGGGATTGGCCGCACGCCACTGTTTTCGGCCCGAACCATGCCGGACCGTAGCATCCAGTCGCCAGGGTGACAACCAGCCGGTCGTATTGCAGACTTACATGATGGAACCGACCCGTGGGACGTCGTCGGCGTCGTTCACCCCGTTCGTGGCCGAAGAGTCGAATCTACCGGAGCTGACCTTCAAAGCCGTGGCCCTCGGGGCGCTCATGGCCATCGTCCTCGGCGCCGCGAACGCCTATCTGGGCATGAAGGTCGGCCTCACGGTGGCTGCGACCTTTCCCGCCGCCGTCGTCGCCATGGCCGCGCTGCGATTGCTCGGCGGCTCGATTCTCGAAGAGAACATGGCTCGGACGACGGCATCGGTCGGCGAGGCGCTCGTGGCCGGCGCCATTTTTACGATCCCCGCGTTCGTCATCAGCGGTGTGTGGGACGAGCTGCGCTATTGGGAGAGCACCGCCATCATGCTGGTGGGCGGTCTGCTCGGCGTGCTCTTCATCATCGTCCTGCGCCGCACACTGGTCGTCGAGGCCGACTTGCCGTTTCCCGAGAGCGTGGCGGCCGCTGAGCTGGTCAAGGCCGGCCAGGGGGGGCAGCAGACCGGCGCCGCCTATGTCTTCCGCGCCATGGGCATCGCCGGCCTGTGGGAGCTGGTCAAGAACTCGAACGGCGTCACCTTCGTCGCGGACTCGGCAGCGACCTTCGTCTCGTTCGGGCGCTCGACGATCGACATGCTCGGCCAGCCGATCAACTACGTCGGTGGCTTCCTCCTGCAGTCCCCACAGGCGTCACCGGCCCTCGTCGGCGTCGGCTTCATCGTCGGCCCGCAGATTGCGGCGACGTTGTTTGCGGGCGCCGTCATGGGGTGGCTGCTCCTCGTGCCGCTGGGCCTGTTTCTCAACCCGAGCCTCGCCGCTGAGGCAACCGATCAGGCGAGTTTCATCACGCTGAGCACCGAGGTCTGGCGCCAGCAGGTGCGCCCCCTCGCGGTCGGCACGATGATCGTCGCGGCGTTCTTCACGCTCTTCAAGCTGCGGACCTCGCTCATGAAGGGCATCGGGAGCGCGGTCGGGGATCTGCAGACCGCCAACGCCGGCGGCGACACCAAGCGGCTCAACGTCGACCTCAGCTTCAAAAAGACGGGGATGGGGATCGTCGCGCTGTCGATCCCGCTGTTCGGCCTCTACTGGTACTTCAGCCAGAGTCTTGGCGGGGCGGTGCTGCTGACCGTGCTGATGGTCATCCTCGGCTTCCTGTTCGCCGCCGTGGCCGGCTACCTGGTCGGGCTCCTCGGGAGCTCGAATAACCCGATCAGCGGGTTGACGCTCAGCACGCTGCTGATCGCCGCCATCGTGATGGTGTTCATCGGGGTCACCGGTCAGAGCGGCATCCTCGGTGTGATTGGTGTCGCGGGCGTCGTCTGCTGCGCCTGCGGCATTGCGGGTGACATGCTGCAGGACTTGAAGGTCGGTCATATCCTCGGCGGTACGCCGTGGAAGATGCAGGTCGGCGAGCTGATTGGCGTGACGATTGCCGCGTTCGTGCTCATCATTCCCATGATCGCGCTCGACCGGGTCTACGAGATCGGGAGCGCGGAGCTCCCGGCGCCGCAGGCCGGTCTCATGGCGCTCATGGCGCAGGGCATCGTCGGCGGCGAGATGGCCTGGCCACTGGTCGTGACCGGGATGGCGCTGGCCGCCGGTCTCATCCTGATCAACGCACCCTCGCCGATGTTGATTGCGGTCGGCATGTATCTGCCGTTCCAATCGACCTCGGCGGTCTTTGTGGGCGGGATCATCGCCTGGTGGCTCAACCGGTCGCTCAACGAGCGCAACGCGTCTGGCGAGGAGCGGACGCGGGCGACCAACACCGGCGTGCTGCTCTCCTCGGGGTTCATCGCCGGCGAGGCGCTGACGGCTGTCCTGCTTGCGTTTATCGTGCTCGCAAGCGAGGTGGTCCCGGGACTGGTCTTGCCGCGCTTCGCCGACAGCGCCCTGGTCGGCGCGCTCATCTTCATCGTGCTGTTCTACATGCTCGTGCAGGTCCCGCTCAAGGCGATGCGCTCCGGAGCCCCTGGCGTCAAGATGGAATGACGCTGCAGCCCACCGCACAACCGCGGCGACGTCTCCAATGGCGCGAGGAGCAGGGCCGCTGCGTCGTGCTGCGTCCGAAGTTCGGCGAGCACGTGGTCGGCCGATGGCTCGCGACCAAGCTGTCCGAGCCGTACTACCGGATCCGACTCGACGACGTCGGCACCGTCGTGTGGAAAGCGTGCGACGGCGAGACGCCGCTCGAGGTCATCGCCGAGCGGTTGCGGACGCAGTTCGGCAGTCGCGTCGAGCCCGCGGAAGAGCGCCTCGGTCAGTACGTGCGGATGATGCTCAGGTCGCGACTGATCGAGGTGTGAACCTACGTCGGCCGATACTGATTCGTGATCGGCAGGCGCCGGTCCTTGCCGAACGCGCGGGTCGAGATGCGGACGCCCGGGGGCGCCTGGCGGCGTTTGTACTCCGCGCGGTCGACCAACTGCGCGACACGGCACACGGTGCCCCGATCGAAGCCGAGCGCCTCAATCTCGGTCGGGCTTCGATCCTGCTCGACGTAAGCCTCGAGGATCGCGTCGAGCACGTCGTAGGGCGGCAGGCTGTCGGTGTCGAGCTGGTTGGCTCGGAGCTCGGCGGTCGGCGGCTTGTCGATGATGCGCTGGGGGATGACCTCGCGCTCCCGGTTGCGCCACACCGAAAGCCGGTAGACCCACGTTTTCAACACGTCCTTGAGGATCGCGAACCCGCCGGCCATGTCGCCATAGAGCGTGGCGTAGCCGACGCTCATTTCGCTCTTGTTGCCGGTCGTCAGCACGAGCCAGCCGAACTTGTTGGAGAGCGCCATCAGCAGGTTGCCGCGGATGCGCGCCTGGAGGTTCTCCTCCGCGACGCCCGGCTCGGTGTCGGCGAACGGCCCCGCAAGGGTCTGGGCGTAGCCGCCCACCAGGGATTCGATCGGTGCCTCGAGCTCGGTGACGCCGAGGCGACGCGCGAGCTCGGTGGCGTCGTCGCGGTTGGCGTCGGCTGTAAACCGCGAGGGCATCGACACCGCCGTCACCGCGTCCGGTCCGATGGCGTCAACCGCGATCACCAGCGAGAGCGCCGAGTCGATGCCGCCCGAGAGCCCGAGCACGGCGCCGCGGAACCCGTTCTTGTCGAGGTAATCCGCCGTGCCGAGCGTAAGCGCGCGGTACACCTCGGCCTCGGGGTCGAGGAGCGCGGACGGCGCCTGCGGCTCGAGCGCCGGCCTGACCGCTCCGGGGCGGTCCAACGTGACGAGGCGGACGCGCTCCGTGCCCGTGGTCGCCCCGATCCTGTGTGCGCTGGATGATGCGGCGAGGTCGAGATCGACGACGAGCAGCTCCTCGTCGAACTGGCAGCCACGCGCCAGCACCGCCCCGGTCGGATCGATGACGAGACTGTGGCCGTCGAAGACCAGCTCGTCCTGACCGCCGACCGCGTTGCAGAACGCGAGGAAGCAGCGGTAATCGGCACAGCGCCCGGCGAACAGTCGTTCGCGCTCCTGGCCCTTCGCCCGGTGATAGGGGGAGGCGGACAGGTTGACCAGCAGCCCCGCACCGCCCTCCACGGTCGCCCATTCGGCGGGACCGCCCGCCCGCCAGATGTCCTCGCAGATCGTGACCCCGACCCGTACGCCGCCGAGCTCGAGCACGACAGCTTCGTTCCCTGGCGCGAAGTATCGCTGCTCGTCGAAGACGGCGTAGTTGGGGAGGAAGTGCTTGTGATACGTCGCGACGACGCGGCCGTCCGCGACGACGGCCGCGCTGTTGCGAAGACCGCCCTCCACCGATCGCAGGGGCAGACCGACGACGGCGACGGTGTCATGCACGTCGCCGGCGAACGCCTCGAGCGCCCGGGCGGCGTCGTCAACGAAGCTCGTCTTCAGGAGCAGGTCTTCTGGTGGGTAGCCCGTGAGCGCGAGCTCGGGCAAGACGACCAGATCGGCCCCGCGCGCGCGCGCGTCGCCGACCAGCCGCCGCGCGCGCTCGACATTGCCGTCGAGGTCGCCGACCGGAAGATTCGTCTGGCAAAGCGCGACGCGGAGGACGTCGTTCATCTACTAGCGCAGGAGCACCGAGCCTCGCGGGAGATCGCCCAGTCCGATCGACAGCGCGATGTCCCTGATGGCGGCCTGCACGGTGCGCAGGTTGTCGGGACCCATCAGGAGCAGCTGCTTCTGGGCCGGCGAGAGCGACTGGAGCGAGTCATCCGTGTACTCGAACAGCGTCGCGCGCAGCACCAGCGTCGGCTGACCCTCGATCACCGGCGTCTCGAGCAGGTGCGAGACGGCGCGATGAAACGTGTCGGTGAAGGCGACGTCCGGAGAGCCGAGCTCCGCATACGCCTCATCCATCAACGGCAGCAATTGCCGATACAGCTCAGCCGAGCCGTTCTTGTCCAGCGAGACGACGATCTGTGTCAGGTCGTCGTAGCGGCGAAAGCTGGCGGTGTCGATCCGCAGCTCGGCGGCCGCGCCCGTCGTCTCGAGCCTGGCATCGGGCCGCGTGAACGGTACGTGCCGCGACGGGTTGGAGCCATCCGCGACGTTGTCGACAATGACGACAAACGTGCGGATCAGGTCGTCCGTAACCAGCCACGCCGCGAGGCCGGGGTGTGCCGAGAGACCGGCAATCAGGTCGCGAAGCACGCCGTCACTGTCGTCGAGCCCGGGGAGCACGAACGGCGCGGGGTCGGGCTCGACCGGCTCGGTCGGCGCAGGTGGCACAGGGCGCGGCGCCTCGACGGCCGCTTGGGGTGGCACGTCTGGTTCCGCGTCTCCGCGTCCGAAATACCAATACCCCGCGACCGCGAGCGCAACAACCACGACGGCGGCGGCCCCGACGATCGGCCAGGGCTGCTGTCTGTAGTCCATGATTCTAGTGTACGACCTATCTCGGTCTGACGGCGCGGCAGCGAAGCCGTCGAGCGGGTGCCGCACCGCGAGCCTGCATCCAGCGATCCGCCGAGCCGGTGCCCTACGAGTCCTGAGTCACGCCCTTGCGGTCCCGATCGAGGGCCGCCAGCACCTCCGCGTTGTGCTCGCCCAGCGCGGGCGGTGGTCGCGTGATCACGGCCGGGGTACGCGAGAGCTTGATGGGGTTCCCGAGTGTCCGGACGTGCCCGAGCTCGGGTTGCGGGATGTCGACCACCATGTCGCGGGCCCGCAGATGCGGATCCTCGAGCGCCTCGGCGACGCTACGGACCTGGGTGCAGGGCACGGTGTGAGCACGCAGCCGTTCGATGATTTCGTCGGGCGAGAAGCGCGCCAGGCGCCGTGTCAGCTCGTCGATGAGCGCGGTCCGATGCCGCATCCGTTCGGTGTTGGTCGCGTAACGCGCATCGTGCTCGAGGTCGGGCGCCTCGATCGCCTGGCAGAACTGTGTCCAGAGCCGCGGGTTGCCGACCGCGACGATAACGAGGCGGTCGTCGAGCGGAATCGCTTCGTAGGGCGTCAACGAATGGTGCTGGTTGCCCTCGCGACCCGGCGCTGTGCCGGTATTGAAGTACATGAGTGCCGGCAGCGCGAGGGCCGACGTCATGGCATCCATCAGCCCGATGTCGACCTGCTGGCCGAGGCCGGTCGCGTCCCGATCCCGCAGCGCGAGGAGAATGCCGTTCATGGCGTAGAGACCGGCCAGGTAGTCCGTGATGGCGACGCCGACGCGGGTCGGCGGACCGTCGGGGAAGCCGGTCACATCCATCAGCCCGCTTTCGGCCTGGATGACCGCGTCGTAGCCGGGCAGGTCCTTCTTCGAGCCCGACTGCCCGTAGCCGGTGATCGAGCAATAGATGATGCGAGGGTTGAGCGCGGCAACTGTGTCGTAGTCGAAGCCGAGTCGGGCGAGGCTTCCCGGTCGGAAGTTCTCGACCATGACGTCGGCTGCGGCGACGAGGCGACGGAGCGCGCTGGCGCCCTCATCGCTCTTCAGGTCGAGCGCGACGCTCTTCTTGCTGCGGTTCAGGCCGAGAAAAAACGTGCTCCAGCCCGCGCGGTGGGGCGCCCACGCGCGCGTATCGTCCCCATGGGTCGGCTCTTCGATCTTGATGACCTCCGCGCCCATGTCGCCGAGCATCATCGTGCAATAGGGTCCGGCGAGCACGCGCGTGAGGTCGATGACGCGGAGTCCATCGAGGGGGGGCATGCGGCCGGATTATAGCGTGGGGTCTTTGGTAGACGGGGCTTCGCCCCGAACCCCCGCGGGCGCTTCGCGGGGACCCCGAGAGCCCCGCGCCGCGCCCGCGAGGCGCGCCGTGCGCGCCTTGCCGTTTGCAGACAGTCCGCGACGAGTACGAAATCCTCGTCCGTGCCGCGCAACGGCCTAACTTCGCGCCGCCGGTCTTGCCGAGTCGTGCGGGAGTGAGTATGGTGCAGGGAAACGCGCGGCCCGAAGGAGAGCTCGATGCATTTTGAGAGCCGTTACGCCCAAGCCACCATCGTCGCTTTGGCCCAGGCGTTCGCGGCGGCCTGCGCCAGCTCGGCCGCCGACCCCCAGGATCCGTGCGCCGATCTGACGGCGCTCGACCTGATCGACATGCGGATCAACGAGGCCGACCGCCTGCCGGCCGGTGACACCGGGCCTGCCCACTGCCGGGTCGCCGGAACCATCGAGACCGAGATCAACTTCGAGCTGCTGCTTCCCGAGTCCGATGACTGGAACGGCCGGTTCCTCATGGGCGGCGGCGGCGGATACGTCGGGAGCGTGCAGAATCAGGCGCGCTCGCTGTGTGCGCACGGCGGGACGCCGCTCGAACGCGGCTATGCGACGGTCGGTACGGACACGGGCCATGTCGGCGGTGGTATCGAGGCGAGTTGGGCGCTCGACAATCCGGAGCGGCAGGAGAACTTCGGACATCGCGCTATTCACCTGACGGCAGAGGCAGCCAAGTCGATCATCAATCACTACTACGCGCAGGCCCCCGAGCACTCCTACTTCGTCGGCTGCTCGCGCGGCGGCGGCCAGGCGATGATGGAGTCGCAGCGCTATCCCGACGACTTCGACGGCATCGTGGCGGCGGCGCCCGCCTACAACTGGACCGCGCTCTCGGCCGGGTTCGTGCAGACCCAGCAGGCCATCTTCCCGGACGGCGACACGACCGCGCCGGTGCTCACACCGGACAACCTGCGACTGCTCGGGTCGAGCATTCTGGCGGCGTGCGATGCCGACGACGGCATCGAGGACGGCGTGATGACCGATCCGCGGCGCTGCGGGTTCGAGCCGGAGGAGCTGCCGCGCTGCGCCGGCGACGCGCCTGGCGCCGACTGCGTGACCGCGCAACAGCTCGCGGCGATCAACGCGGTCTACGACGGGCCGACGACCAACGGGGAACCGTTGTTCTTTGGCTTCAATTACGGTGGTGAGGACGACCGCGGCGGCTGGGATTCGTGGGTGGTCTGGAGCGAGCAACGCGCCGCGCAGGGCGTGCCCAACGCGCACTATGGTTTCGGCACCGAGCTCTATAAGAACTTCGTCTTCAGCGACCCGGACTGGGACTACACGGAGTACGACTTCTCGACGTGGCGCGAGGACACGGCGTCGACCGCGGCGATCCTGGACGCGACCGATACGGACCTTGGCGGCTTCCGGGACGCGGGGGGCAAGATCATCTACTGGACCGGGTGGTCGGATCTCGCGCTGACGCCGCTTGGCACGATCGACTACTACGAACGGCTCGAAGCAAGTGACCCGGCGGCACGCGACTACGCGCGGCTGTACATGCTGCCGGGCGTGTTGCATTGCGCCGGCGGCCCGGGGCCCGACCGCGTCGACTGGGTGGAGGCGATCCGGGCGTGGGTCGAGGACGGCCATGCACCGGAGCGGCTCGTCGCGTCAAAGCTCGACCAGACCGGCAGCGCGGCGATGACCCGCCCCCTCTGCCCCTATCCGCAGGTCGCGGTCTACGACGGCGAAGGGAATGCCGACGTGGAGAGCAGCTTCGCCTGCCGCAATCCCGAAGCCGACTAACGCCGCCCGCCGTCACACGGCGGTCGAATGCAGCGGGACTTTCACCACGGGCTGCTAGGGCTCGAGGCTCGCGGTATACGCCGCGAGGTTGACGATGTCCTCGGTTGTCAGGTTGGCGACGGTCGCATCCATGAGGTCCGACCAGGCGCCGTTCCGCACACCCGTCTGCAAATCGTAGAGCTGGCGTGCGATGTAGCTCGGCGATCGACCCGCGAGCGCCGGCACCGGACCGAGCCCTCTCAGCTGAGGGCCATGACAGACGGCGCAGGTCGTCATCCTGCCATTGTCGCCGGTGGTCGCGAGGCGCTCTCCTCGTGCGACGGCGCCGGTGGGTACGTAGGCGATGAAGCCGGAGGCATCATCCCGCAGCTCGGTTCGATGCAGATCCTCCGGCGTCTCGACCACGCGCGTGCCGATCGGCTCCATCCCGCCGCCTTCGACCACCTTGTGGATCCAGCCGGAGAACCGCGTCTCGGGCACCATGTCGGTCTCTACCACGCGAATCCACGGCTTGAAGTCGATCGACGAGAAATACTCGGCCGCCACCCGAGCCTGGGCATCGGTGGCGGCAAGGCCGATCCGCTCCATGAAGGCCGGCGGGCCCATCCGCGGCTCGCCCGTCTTGCGTCGACCGTTTCGCCAATCCGTCATCTGCTGCACGATGTACTCGTATGGCTGCCCCGCCACACTGGCGTTCTCCGGCTTGCCCTGTCCGTTCGGCAGGTGGCAGTAGCCGCACGCGACCACCCCGTCGCCGCCGCCCTTGGCGACGAGCTCCGGCATCGGCGGGTGAGAGTCCGGGTGCCAGTCGGGCGGGCCATTGTCGAGGTTGATCGCGGAACGCGGCATCGACACGGTGGAGCCGGGGACCGTCACCACCTCGTCGGGATCCGGTGCATCGGCGTTCCCTGACGTCGGCTCGTTGAGCACGTAGGCCCACGGGAGCACGGCGTTGGCTCCCTCGACCTCCCCCTGTTGCGCCCAGATCGGCGAGGTCGACGCCGTGAGGGCAATGGCAACCGCGACGAGACCTGCGTGGCGACGTGTCATAAGTCATCCTCCGAGCACCATGATAAACGGCGAGGGCCTCACGAACGCTCGTCGCTCGCAACGTGGAGATTGCCACGGCCGGGTCCGGCGAAGGAATAGAGCGCCATACCGGCGCTCGTCGCCATGTCGGCGGCGATGCTCGACGCCGCCCCGACCGACACCATGACCGGGATCGCCGCCTTGAGCGCCTTCTGCACCAGCTCGAATCCCGCCCGGCCGCTGACGACCAGGATCCGTTCTCGCAGCGGGACATCCGCGCTCAGCACGAAGTGCCCGATCACCTTGTCGACCGCGTTGTGGCGGCCGATGTCCTCGCGGACGCAGAGCGCGGTGCCGTCGAGCGCGAAGAGCCCGGCGGCGTGAATGCCACCGGTCGCCTCGAAGAGCTGCTGTCGTTCACGCAGCCGATCGGGCAGCGCCTCGAGCAGCGTGGTCGAGCAGGGAGCGGGCTCGATCGCCGGCAGGTCCTGGTGGAGATCCTCGATCTGCTCCTTGCCGCACACCCCGCAGGCCGCGGTGGCGCGGAATTCGCGCTCGACGGTCTCGACACCGGCGCGTCCCGCACCGTCGCGGAGCCGTACGTCGATCCGGTCACCGGCGAAGCTGGTCACCCGGATCTGCGCCCCGCCGTTATCGGTGCCGGTCTCTTCTCGATACGCCGCGATCTCTCGCCCGCTCGAGATGACACCCTCGGCGAAGAGAAAGCCGGCCGCCAGCTCCGCGTCGTGGCCCGGTGTGCGCATGGTGACGACCAGCGGCTTGCCATCGACGCGGATCTCGAGCGGTTCCTCGACCACGACGAGGTCCTCTTCGAGCTGCTGCCCGCGCCGGCGCACCGAGACCGCGCGGACACCGGTCGTCTGAAGCTGCGACACGGGTGAGGTCTTATCCACTCTGGTTGCGACTCGTTGACCCGATGAGGTCACTCCCGCGGATCGTCCGGCGTGGGAGGTGGTCCCATCTGCCGCCCGTCGCGGTACGGCACATGGCAGGTTTCGCACACGTCGACGATCCCGTTGCCCGCGTCGAGGACCGCGTCGACGTCCTTCGCCTCGGCGGCCGCGAGGGCCGCCGCGCCCGCGTCGACCAGGGCACCGGCCATCTCCATCCACTCCTCCGCATCCTGGGCCCGGCCGTCGAGCATGAACAAGTTGCCGGTCTCGGTCAGAATCACAGCGGCATTGCGCACCGCGGCCCACTCTGCGTCACTCTGCGGCGCCGTACTGCCGACGCCAAAGATGACGTCCGAGGCGGGCGAAACCATCGCCTCCTGAATCTGTTTGATGGAGGCCACCGGTCGGGCGGAGCGTGTCTGGGCGATGCCGGCTGTCGCGATGCCGATGGCGCCGACGGTCATGAGTGCACACGTGAGTCGCATGTGGCGTCCTCCCGATGCGAAGTGTCTCCCAGGGTGCCGCTTCGACGCAACGCCTCGCGGTCCATCAAGGGTGTGGTATATAGATGTCCTGTAAGGCCGTTGTGTGTCGGCCCGTAGCGAGAATCCTGTATTTGATCATGAACCGTCGGTAACGGCCAAGGCGCGCACGGCGCGCCTCGCGGCCGCGGAGTGGGGCTCTCGGGGTCCCCGCGGAGCGGCCGCGTGGGGTTCGGGGCGAGGCCCCGTCTAGGAATGGATATTTCACGTCGCACGTTCATCAAGGCCTCGGTCGTCGGTGGCGTGAGCGCCAGCGCGCTCGGGTTCGATCTACGCCCGGCCCATGCGGCTGTGCGCCAGCTGAAGATCCGCAACGCGAAAGAGTACAAGACCGTCTGTCCGTACTGCGCCGTTGGGTGCGGCACCATCGCGTATGTGCACGGTAGCGGCGGTCTGAACACGACGAACACCGTTATTCACGTCGAGGGGGACCCCGACAATCCCATCAACGGCGGCACGCTGTGTCCAAAGGGCGCCTCGCAGATGCAGCTCGCCATCAGCCCGCGCCTGCGCCATCAGCCGTTGCTGCGCGAAGCGGGGGCGTCCGAGTGGAAGGAAGTCGACTGGGACTTCGCGATGGATTGGTTTGCGCGCAAGTTCAAGGACTCGCGCGACACCTCGTTCAGCGAGCGTGACACCGAGGGACGCGTCGTCAACCGCGCGGACGGCATCGCCTGGGTGGGGAGCGCGACGGTCTCGAACGAGGACGCGTATCTCATCACCAAGACGATGCGCGCCATGGGTCTGGTCTACATCGATCATCAGGCCCGCATATGACACAGCCCCACGGTGGCCAGTCTGGCCGCCACGTTCGGCCGCGGGGCGATGACCAACCACTGGAAGGACATCAAGAACGCCGACGTCGTGCTCGTCATGGGCGCCAACCCCGCGGAGAACCATCCGTGTGGCTTCAAGTGGGCGCTCGAGGCGCGTGACAACCGCGGCGCGAAGCTCCTCACCATCGACCCGCGCTTCACCCGCACGTCGGCGGTCGCCGACCGGCATATGCAGATCCGTCCCGGCGCGGACATCGCGGTTCTTGGCGGGTTGATTCGCTACATGCTCCAGAACGACCTCCACCACGGCGACTACGTCCGCGCGCACACGAACGGGTCGTTCATCGTCGGGGGCGACTACGGGTTCGCGGACGGGCTGTTCGCCGGATTCGACGAGGCCGCCGGCAACTACGACAAGACCGCCTGGGACTACGAGCGCGGTCCCGACGGCTACGTCCGCCGCGACCCGTCATTGGAGCACCCCCGGTCAGTCTTTCAGCTGCTCAAGGCGCACTACGACCGCTACACGCCCGCCGTCGTGGCCGACATCGCCGGCTGTTCGGAAGACGATTTCCTGGCGATGGCCGAGATCATCTGCTCGACCGGGCGCGCCGATCGTGTCGGGACCATCATGTACGCCGTCGGCTGGACCATGCATACGGTCGGCAGCCAGATCATCCGGACCGCGGCCATTCTCCAGCTCCTGCTCGGCAACATCGGAAGGCCGGGCGGCGGCATCAACGCGCTGCGTGGCCATGCCAACGTGCAGGGGGCGACGGACCACGCGATTGTCGCCGGCATCCTCCCCGGGTATCTGAAGGTACCGACGCCCGACCAGACGTCGCTGAGTCGGCACCTCGAGGATTCAACGCCGCAGCCGCTCGTGCCAGACACCGTCAACTACTGGGGGAACTACCCGAAGTTCTACGTCTCGCAGATGAAGGCGTGGTTCGGCGACCACGCGACCAGCGAGAACGACTTCGCCTACGACTACCTGGCGAAACAGGGCGAGGACGCCACCTGGCTGTCGCTGTGGGACAAGGCGCATCAGGGGCAGCTCGAGGGGTTCGTCGCGCTCGGGTTCAACCCGTTGCTCGCTGGGCCCGACGTCCCACGTCTGCTCGAGGCGATGAGCAAGCTGAAGTGGAAGGTGGTCATCGATCCCTTCATGCTCGACTCGGCCGAGTTCTGGAAGTCGCCGGGGATGAACCCCGAGGAGATCGACACCGAAGTGCTCTACCTGCCCTCCTCGCACTGGATCGAGCGGGATGGGTCGTTCACGAACAGCGGGCGCTGGGCACAGTGGAAAGAGAAGGCGATCGAGCCGCCGATCGGCGTCAGGTCCGACACCTGGATCCTCTCCGAGCTGTTCTGGCGGGTGAAGGAACTCTACCAGGAGGAAGGCGGCGCGTACAGCGAGCCGATCCAGCATCTGACGTGGGACTACCTCAATCCGCGCGAGCCGACGATGGTCGAGCTGGCGGAGGAGATCAACGGGCGCGATCTGGCGACCGGACAGCAGCTCGCGTCGTTCGGCGATCTGCGCGACGACGGCACCACGGCCGCGGGGAACTGGATCTATACGGGCAGCTTCACTGAGGACGGCAACCAGATGCAGCGTCGGGGCACCGCCGACCCGACCGGCCTCGGGATGCACCACGACTGGGGGTTCAGCTGGCCTGCCAACCGCC
Organism: Vicinamibacterales bacterium; assembly: GCA_965197395.1. GTDB lineage: Bacteria > Acidobacteriota > Vicinamibacteria > Vicinamibacterales > UBA8438 > CAZYFH01. The sequence goes on from CBDANB010000004.1 coordinate 336,021, forward strand.
GCGTGCTGTACAACCGCGCCTCCGCGGATGCGGACGGACGGCCATGGGACGGCACCCGCGCCGGTATCGTCTGGAACGGCCGCGAGTGGATCGGCGACGTGCCCGACTACGGCCGGACGACACCGCCCGATGCGGCGGGCGCCTTCATCATGACTGAAGAGGGGGTTGCGCGACTTTTCAGCTCGCATCTCGCCGACGGGCCGTTTTCCGAGCACTACGAGCCGGTCGAAAGCCCGACCACGAACCCGCTCCACGAAGGCGTGCCGGTGAATCCGGTCATCCGCTGGTACGACGGCGTGCGCGATTCCCTGGCGGCGAACGGCGACACCGAGTTTCCGTACGCCTGCACCGTGTATCGCGTCGTCGAGCGCGAGCACTTCGTCACGAGCAACGTGCCGTATCTCGTGGAGGCGATGCCCGACTTCTTCGTCGAGGTGCCCGAGGGCCTCGCCGAGGAGAAGGGCATTCCGAACGGGAGCCAGGTCCGCGTCCGTTCGAAGCGGGGTGAGGTCCAAGGGACCGCCATCGTCACGAAGCGGATCAAGCCGCTCCGGGTGAACGGCAAGGTCGTCTGGACGGTCGGCATCCCCGTGCACTGGGGATTCGTCGGGCTGACCCAAGGGTCGATGGCGAACCTGCTGACGCCCTTCGTCGGCGACGCCAACACCCGGTGCCCGGAATTCAAGGCGTTTCTGGTCAACCTGGAGCGCGCGTAGTGGCCGACACCCTCGCCATCCGCCGTGTGTCAGCGACGCCGGGAGCGCTGATCCCGATGGACGCGCTCCGCTCAGAAGGTCCCACCTACGCCAAGCTGGTCGACATCTCGAAGTGCATCGGCTGCAAGGGGTGCGAGGTCGCCTGCAAGGAGTGGAACGACCTAGGTATCGAGCCGACCGCCAACTTCGGCAGCTATCAGAGCCATCAGGACCTGAGCCCGAAGACGTGGCTGTTGATGCGATTCAACGAGGTCGAGATCGACGGCAACCTCAACTGGCTGATCAAGAAGGACGCGTGCCTCCACTGTGAGGAGCCGGGGTGTCTGTTCGCCTGTCCGGCCCCGGGTGCGATCGTGCAGTACACGAACGGCATCGTCGATTTCAATCAGGAGAACTGCATCGGGTGCCAGTATTGCGTGACTGGTTGCCCGTTCGACATCCCGCGATTCGACGCCAGCACCCGCAAGGTCTCGAAGTGCAACATGTGCGTGGACCGGGTCGAAGCCGGGCTCGAGCCGGCGTGCGTGAAGACCTGTCCGACCAACGCGATCGCCTGGGGGTCCAAGCGTGACATGCTCGCGCTGGCCGACAAAAAGATAGAGACGCTCAACGCGCGCGGCTACGCGAACGCGGCGGTGTACAACCCGGCCGGCGTCGGCGGCACGCACATGATGTACGTCGTGCCGCATGGCGACCGGCTCGAGGACTACAGCCTGCCCTCGGACCCGACGGCCAGCCCGACGCCGATGACCGCGCTGGGATTCTTGAAGCGCATGGGGGCCTACTTGCTCAGCTTCAGCGTGGTCGGCGCGCTCGTGCACTTGCTTGCGTACGGACCGGAGCGGGTGGAGGAGTAATGCCTGGTCACGGCTCCGCGCGCCGGTCGCGCGCCCCGCACGAGAGTCGGGATGGCTGAGCCGCTGCTGAATCGCTTTACGTTCTTCGAGCGCATCCTGCACTGGGTCGTGGGCGTGGGCTTCGTCGTCCTGCTCGCGACGGGTCTGGCGTTCGCCTACCCGCAGCTCTTCTGGATCACCGTGCTCGTCGGCGGCGGACCGGCCGCACGCGTGTTGCACCCGTGGATCGGCGCGGTGTTCGGCGCGGGCATGGTCGTCATGGTCGTGATCTGGATCAGGGACATGTTCCTGTGCGAGACCGACTGGCGCTGGCTCGGCGCGGTGCGGCACTACGCGACGCGACAACACGACAAAGTGCCGCCCGCTGGGAAATACAACGCAGGACAGAAGATGTTTTTCTGGGCGCAGGGCATGCTGGCGGTCGTCTTCGTCGTGAGCGGCGTGCTGTTGTGGTTCCCGGCCTCGTTCGGTGCGTCACTACTGGCCACGATGCGTCTTGCGCACTTCGCGGCGACGCTGGCCGGCGGGATGCTCCTCGTGCTCCACGTCTACCTCGGGACCGTCGCCTACCCGGGCACCGCGCGCGCCATGATCGACGGCACCGTCACGCGACGATGGGCGCGGCATCACCATCCGCGGTGGTACGAGGAGAAGACGGGGGGATAGCTCAGATCGCCAGCCGCCTCAGGCTGCTCAGGGCCGTCGGAATTCCCATCTCGTCACCACACGGTCCTCACTGGATACTGCGTGATCAACGGGTCGGGTGTGAGGAGGGTCATCCCGTGCACGATGGCCTGGCACACCAGCATTCGGTCGAACGGATCCCGGTGGAGTGTCGGAAGACGCAGGACGTGGAGCGCGGTCTCCTCGTCCAGTGTCATGCTCCCCACACCGTGGGCTTCGCGCTGGCGTGGGAGGAATCGGTCGGGCGGCTCGGGGAGTGGCAGTCGTCCAAGAGCGTGCTTGACCGCGATTTCCCACGCAGAGACGGCGCTGAGCACAACGTCGTTGTCGGGGTCCGCAAACACGCGCCTCGCTTCCGCGCTGAGTTGCGGCGAATCGAGGCAGGTCCACAAGAACGTCGCCGTATCGAGCAGGACGTTCACTTGTCCCCGTCGCCGTAGAAGGCATCGAGCTCGTGTTCGGGGAGGGGATCGAAGAAGGCCTTTGGTATCTCGAACGTTCCCGTGGCCAGCCCGATCGGCCGCTTCTGGGAGCGTGGCTGGCGAATCGGTCGGATCTCGGCTATCGGGACATTTCGTCTACACAGGACAATTGTCTCACCGGATTGCACACGTTCCAGGTATCGAGAGAGGTGCGTCTTGGCCTCGTGAACGTTGAGTCTGACCATGGTCTATATCTAAACTAGATAGTAAACTAAGTCAACGTTGAAGTTGAACTGGAGCGTCCGCAACGGCTACCAACCGTTCCGTCTGGACACGCCGCCGGAATCGCGCCGACCGGTTGCGTTCCCAACATCCTCACGCCGGGGAGCTGCTCGAGTTCTACCTGCGTCTGCTCGATCTCCAGGAGCCGCTCTACCGCAAGGCGCAGCGGCCTGGGTGGAAGCGCGCGGTTGGGGCGACCGACAACACCGACGCCCGGCTGCGACTCGAACGACTACCGACGCGGGCGAGGGAGGCGGCGTTCGTGCGGTTCGTGCGTGACGTGGGCGCCATCGCGACAGACGTGCTGTCGGCGGTCGCCGTTCGGCTCGAGGCGGAGCCGGCGGCGACAGCGGCGGTGCTGTCTGCGTTTCTCGCCGCGCGCGCGGTGGACGAGCTCGCGTCCGGTTTCGACTGCGACGTGGCGCTTCTCGAGTTCTTCCCGAGGACGTTCCTCCAACCGATTGCCCAGGCGCTCGTGGAGGGCACGGTCGCGGTCGACGCGGACCGCGGCAGCTCACACGCGGCGACGTGCCCACGGTGTGGATCTCCGCCGCTCCTTGCCATCTTGCGCGACGAGCCCGAGGTCCCCGGGCGCCGCCTGCTGCTGTGTTCGCTCTGCTCGGCCGAGTGGTCGTTTCTCAGGGGCCGTTGCCCGCGGTGTGGCGAGGAGCAACCCGACGAGCTGTCGTATCACGTCAGCGACGCCTGGCCGCACGTGCGCATCGAGGGGTGCGGTTCCTGCCGGACCTACGTCAAGGCGATCGACCTCCGGACGGACGGCACCGCCGTGCCGGAGGTCGACGAGCTGGCCGCGGTCGAGCTCGATCTGTGGGCCGGCGAGCAGGGGCTCGCCAAGTTGCAGCCGAACGTCCTCGGGCTCTAGCAGCCCGTGGTCGGCGGGCCGGCGGGCATATAATCGGGTCTATCCGGGTTTCCCAACGCCATTTTGGGGCCTTTCGGGGTTTTTCGTGGGTGATTTGATTGGAAAGGCCCTGTGGGAGCTCGTGGAAAACGCACAGCGTTTTCCAAGGCACGGTGGGCGCGTTCTGTGCGTCCACGGCGCCGTCAGCTTCCACAGGGCCCGTCCGTGCGCGACAAGATGGCTCCCAGGGAGGGGGCCCATGCGTGATGTCGAACTGGACCGCTGCGTCCTCGGACTGCAGTCGACCGGCGAACAACTATGTTCGCGTCAACACCGTCGACCTGTACACGCCGAACGCTCGATTTACCCCGGAAAGACTGGGATATCAGGTGCTTACGCTATTTGGGAAACTCGGATATAGCCATATAATCGTCCGGCGCCCGCTCCTTGCCTTCACGGGATCTCCACGGTGGAGACCGATGCTCGGCGCGGGCGAGGAGTCACGCCAATGACTGACGCCTTCATCTATGACGGAATCCGCACCCCGTTCGGCCGACACTCCGGCACGCTCTCGCCCGTGCGGGCCGACGACCTTCTGGGCGGCCTCGTTGGCGCGTTGGTCGAGCGGAACCCGTTCGACGGCGACCAGTTCGAGGACGTGGTCGCAGGCTGCACCAACCAGGCGGGCGAGGACTGCCGCAATGTCGCGCGGCGCGCCGGCCTGCTGGCCGGTCTGCCGGTCGAGGTCGGGGGCATCACGGTCAATCGGCTTTGCGCCAGCGGCCTCGCGGCCGTCGTTGATGCGTCCCGCGCCATCGCGTGCGGCCAGGGCGAGCTGTTCGTGGCGGGCGGCGTCGAGAGCATGAGCCGCGCGCCGTTCGTGATGGGCAAGTCCGACCGGGCCTACGGTCGCAAAGTGGCCGTCTTCGATACCACGCTCGGATCGCGCTTCTCGAACCCCCGCGCCACCAAGCTGTACGGCGACCACGCGATGTATGAGACGGCGGAGGAGGTGGCGCGCGACCTCGGACTGACGCGTGACGCGAGCGACCGGTTCGCCGCCCGCTCCCAGGCGAGCTACGCGAAGGCGAAGAGCGAGTGCTTCTACTCGGGCGAGATTCATCCCGTCACCGTCCCGGGACCGAAACGCGGTGAGACGACATCGGTGGCCGAGGACGAGCACCCCCGCCCGGGCACCGGTGTGGAGAAGCTCGCGACGCTGCGCCCCCTCGCCGAGGGCGGCATCGTGACCGCGGGGAACGCGTCGGGGATCAACGACGGGGCGGCCGCGCTCATCGTCGGGTCGCGCGCGGCGGGCGAGAAGGCTGGCGCGACACCGATCGCACGGGTCGTGACGGCGGCGGCGGCCGGCGTGGAGCCCCGGGTGATGGGATTGGGACCCGTGCCGGCGACGAAGAAGGCGCTCGCGCGCGCGGGTCTGACGCTCGCGGACATGGACGTCATCGAGATCAACGAGGCGTTCGCCACGCAAGTGCTCGGCTGTCTCAAGCTGCTCGATCTCGACCAGGACGACGCACGTGTGAACCCGAACGGCGGCGCGATCGCCGTCGGCCATCCGCTTGGGGCCTCGGGTGCCCGCCTCGCGCTCACGGCGGTGCGCCAACTGCAACGCGTCGAGGGGCGCTACGCGCTCGTCACGCTGTGCATCGGCGTCGGCCAGGGACTGGCCGCGGTCCTCGAACGCGTCGCCGTCTGAGGTGGCGCCCCGGCCTGCCCGGCTGATCGCCCTCGTCGCCATCTATCTCGTCATCGCGCACGTGCTGCCTGCCCCGGCGGGTGTGGATCCGCAGGGGTGGCGCATCACCGGCATCTTCTTCGCCACCATCGCCGGTCTGATGTTGCAGCCGATGCCGGGCTCGCAGGTCGTGCTGCTCGGCATCACGATGCTGGTCCTCGTCGGGCGCGTGCCGATGGAACGCGCCCTGACCGGATACTCCGCCGCGTCCGTCTGGATGGTGCTCGCGGTGATGCTGATGTCGCGCGCCTTACGCGACTCCGGTCTTGCCCGCCGGACCGCGCTCTGGTTCGTGCGTGCCATCGGCACGACATCACTCGGTCTCGGCTACGCGCTCCATCTGACGGATCTCACGCTCGCCACCGGCGTGCCGTCCATCACCGCACGCTCGGCCAGCATCGTCTTTCCGATCGCCCGAAGCATCAGCAGCCTCTACGAATCGGAGCCTGGCAAGACGGCGCCGCGCCTCGGGGCGTTCCTGATGGCGTGCATGTATCAGACGAGCGTGGTCGCGTCGGCGATGTTTTTCTACAGCAGCGCCGCCAACATCCTCCTCGGCGAGCTGGCGAACGAGTTCACCGGGCTCACCATCACGTGGGGGAGCTGGTTTGTCGCCGGGTTGGTGCCAGGGATCGTCTCGAGTCTCGCGGTGCCATACCTCGTGCTTCGGGTCCTGCCGCCAGAGATCACTCACACCCCGGCGGCGCCCGCGTTCGCGCGGGACGAGCTGGCGAAGCTCGGGCCGATTAGGGGCGCCGAGGCGGTGGTGGCGGGCGTCTTCGTGTTTCTCGTCGGGTTCTGGGTCGCGTCGTCGTATGTGGACTGGCTGTCCCCCGGTCTGGTGGCGTTCATCGGGCTGGCGGTGCTGTTCGTGACCCGGGCACTCAGCTGGGACGCCGCGCTGAACGAGCGGTCGGCGTGGGACGTCTTCGTCTGGTACGGCGGGCTGCTGACGATGGGCGGCCTGCTGAACGACACCGGGTCGACCGCGGCGTTTGCCGCGTGGGTCGGCGCCTGGTTCGCCGGCGTGCCATGGCTCGTCGTCTTCGTGCTGGCGCTCGTCCTGTATTTCTACACGCACTTCTTCTTCGCGAGCACGACGGTACACGCGCTCGCGTTGTATGGCCCGTTCATCGTGTTGCTCCTCGGTGTCGGGGCGCCGCCGCCGGTGGTCGTCTACAGCCTGCTGTTCATCAACAACCTGCAGGCGGGGCTGACACACTACGGGACGACCACCTCACCGGTGATCTTCGTCGAGGGTTACGTGAGCCTCGGCGACTGGTGGCGGGTCGGCTTCTACGCGTCGGTGGCCAACCTGGTAGTCTGGCTGGCGTTTGGGCTCATCTGGTGGCGGGTGCTGGGGTTGTGGTGATGAAGAGCCAGGGGTTAGGCGCAACGGGGCAGAGATTCGAGCCCAGGGGTGCCACATCCGCGCGAAGGCAGCGGTACGGCACGGTGATTCTTCTCGCCGTGTGCCTGGCGGCCTGTGCGTCTGATGAGGCACCGGGTGGCGCGCCGTCGCGCGCGGGCGGAGCCGAATCGTTCGACCTGGTCATCGCGGCCGGACGGGTGATGGATCCCGCGAGCGGACTCGACGCCGTGCGGCACGTCGGCGTCCGCAACGGGGAAGTGGCGGCCATCTCCGACACACCGCTGACGGGGACCGACACCCTGGACGCGGCGGGTCTCGTGGTGGCCCCCGGCTTCATCGACCTGCATGCCCATGGTCAGGATGCCCTCAGCCATGGCTATCAGGCCATGGACGGCGTGACCACCGCACTGGAGCTCGAGATCGGCGTGTTTCCCGTCGCACGCTGGTACGAGCGGCGCGGCGGCCGAGCGTTGATCAACTATGGCGCGTCGGTCAGTCACCAGGGCGCGCGTCAGCGCGCGATGGGCGGTGGTCTGGTCCGCAGCAACCCCGACGGCACGTTTTCGCTCGGCGAGAGCGGCTACGAGGCGCTCTATCGCGCCGCGACCGACGGGGAGCTGTCGACGCTGGCGCGGTTGATGGAGCGGGGTCTCGACGAGGGCGGCGTCGGGTTCGGATTCGGTCTGAGCTATACGCCGGGTGTGAGCCATCGCGAGCTTCTCGAGTTGTTTGGGATCGCCGCCACGCGCGACGCGCCGTCGTTCGTCCACCTGCGATCCTCCGCCGCGTTCGTGCGCGGCGGGCCGCTGGCGCCGTTCCAGGAGGTGATTGCCAACGCCGCTGCCACGGGAGCCGCGGTGCACATCGTGCACCTGAACAGCACCGCGGGGTCGCGCGCGGAGGAGGCGCTGACGATGATCCGCGGTGCGCGCGAACGCGGCCTTGACGTGACGACGGAGGCCTATCCCTACACGGCCAGCGCGTCGCTCATCGAGTCGCCGCTGTTCGACGGATGGGTCGACCGCCCCGCCAGCGCCTACGCGTCCCTGCAGTGGGTCGACACCGGCGAGCGGCTCACGCGCGACAGCTTCGAGCGGTATCGGCGCGAGGGCGGATGGGTGATCATGCACGGGCGTTCGGAAGAGACGAATGCCTGGATTGTCGGTCAACCGGACGTGATCGCGGCGAGCGACGGCATCCCGTTCAGTGATGGGCGCGCCCACCCGCGCGCCGCCGGCACGTTCACGCGCATCCTGGGGCGCTATGCGCGTGACCGGTCGACGCTGCCGCTCATGGATGCGCTGCGCAAGATGACCCAGCTCCCCTCCGAACGGTTGGCGCACGTGGCCCCACAAATGGCTACAAAGGGACGCGTGGCCGTCGGCGCCGACGCCGACCTGACGGTCTTCGATCCGGAGCGGGTCATCGATCGGGCGACGTATGACGCGCCGGATCAATACTCCGCCGGCATCGAGCATGTGCTCGTCGGCGGGACGTTCGTGGTGCGAGACGGCACGCTGATCGAGGGGGTCGCGCCTGGCCGGCCGATTCGCGGCCGACATCTCCGCGACGGGTCGTGATCTCGACGCTGACTCGTGTTGCCCAGTAGGGCGAGGCTTCAGCCTCGCCTCGCAGGCCTAAAGGCCTGCGCTACGAATCAACGTAGAGGCGCGGCGCTAATGCGCCAACGGGTCCGGCCGCACCTGGAACTTCACCAGGTTGCCTTCCGTGCCCTTCCCGCCTTCGGTATGCCACACGGCGTTGGTGCCGTAGTCGGCCCAGACCGCGCGCCCCTTCCAGCCGGCGTTCGGATCGTCGATGCGGCCGTCCATGCCCCGCGAGTAGAACCCGAGCGGGTAGGGGACGCGCATGATGACGAATTCCTCGGCCTCGGGCAGGAAGGCGAGCAGTGAATCGGAGGTCGACCCGGTGGCGATGGGCACGTTCTCCCCCAAGCCCAGCGTGTCGAACTGATCGACCCAGTTGTAATAGTGGAAGTCAGCGCTGCCGTGGTCGGTGACCCCCTTCATCTGGGGACCCGGGGTCGCGTAAAGCGTCCAGCCCTCGGGACAATGCTGGCCCGTCGCGGCCGGCCCGTTCAGCACGGCGCACTCACGCCGGTCGAACTTTGCAAAGTGGCCGCTGCCGGAGAGCGCCGTCCAGACGACGCCGTGCCGGTCAATGTCGATCCCCCTCGGCGAGTAGCCCTGGATCGGCGCGCGCGCGTTTTCGAACGGCGGCTGGTAGTACTCGGCGACACAGGTCTCCGGTGGGTTGTCCCCGATCGCCAGGCGCACGATCTGCCCCGGCACCCCCGCTGCCGCGCCCCACACCACGTTGTCCGCCGTCGGGTCGGGGACGATGCCGTACCAGCCACGTCCCATCTGCCGGTCCTTCGCCGGGTCCGGGTCGTCACGGAGACCGGTCCATTCGGTGATGCGGCCGTCGCCGGTGGTATCGACGATGGTCGGGCACCACCCCTGCGAGACCTGCTCGTCTCCCGTGTCCGCATACGTCTTCGTGTTGATCCACCCGATGACGTCGCTGACCGAGCTGAGGTAGAGCGTGTTGTCGTCGTCGAATCCGAACTGCAGATGATGCGTGTTGAAACAGGTGTCGATGAGCTCCACCTCATCGTTGGCCGGGTCGTAGTAGGCGACATGCCGCGCCGCGGCCGCCAGCGGGTAGTACTCGGCGAACCGGTTCCCCGATCCTTCCTGGCACCACGCGGGGTTGCCGGGGCCCCGAATCTGGTGGGTCATCCAGACACGGCCCTCACCATCCATCATCGGGTTGTGCGGGTTCCCGGGGTTGTTCCAGATCAGCTCGTCGCCGAAGTAGTAGGACGGGTTCGGCATCTCTTGCCGGATATACGACCGAAAGTCGCCTTCACCGGGCGTGTCGCGTACCGGCAGCGCGACCTCTCGCGCCTCGTTCGTCGTCGGGTCGACCCAGACGAGCTTGTCGTTGGCGAACTCGACCCCGTAGACCGGACCGCCCGCGTTGACACGCGGGTCGCGCTTGTCGCTCGCGACCTCGTCGTGGATGTAGGCGGTCTCACCGCCCCACTCCCACATCGTGAGGACGACGTCGCGCTCCTTGCCCTGCGGGCGCGGCGGCTGCGTGGGGACTTCGCCCGCCGTGATCCGGTCCGTCCAGTCCGCATAGGCGGCCACCGCGCGCTCGCGCCCGAAGCGACCCAACGTGCCGGTCATATTCGAGGCGCGCTGGCCGGTGGCGATCCGGTGAGCCCACGCCGCCTCGGTCGAGTCGAAGGCGTCCGGGTTCGGGACCTCGCGTGTCGCCAGGTTGCCGAGCTGATGGCAGAGCTGGCAGCCCTGCTTGAGCAGGTCGACCCAGTGCGCCTGGGTCCGCACGCCCGTGGCGATGCCGTTGCCATCGGGGCCTGTGCCGGGGAACTCGCTCTTGGCCGGCACCTCCATCAGCGAATACCAGTAGTTGGCCGGGTACACCTCGGCCGCTTCCCCGGGCGTCGCGGCCGCGGCCGCGGTGAGGTTCAACGCTTGGCCAGGCTCGCCGGTCACACGCTGCGAGTCTTTCAATCCGTATCCCCGCACCCAGATGTCGAAGGTCGCGTCCGGGAGATCAGGCAACACGTAGCGCCCCTCGTCGTCGGTCACGACGATCTTGCGAAAGAGCGTGCTGAAGTCGTCGGTCTCGGCGATGACCCACACGCCGGCCTCCGGCCCGTTGGGGCCGCGGACCACGCCACCGATGTCGTCGTCATCGATTGCGACCGCCTGGCGGGCACCGACCGTGCCGGAGACGAGCGCGACGCCGACGGCCAGGAGCGATGCCATGGCCACCAGTCCGAGCGTGCAAATACGTGGAATGCTCATAAGATCCTCTCGCAACTGCGGGTGACGCCTCCACAAACCGCCGTATTGTACCCCGCTTTGCCGGACACTTGAGGCCGCGGGTCCGCCGCTGGTGCAGTCACCGCACCGGCCACCCGAGGGCGCCGCGCATCGCCTCGGCATGGTGTCCCAGGGCGTACCCGTACGCCTCCATCCAGTAGGCGGGGTCGTGCCCGCCCCTGCGCTGGGTGAAATCGAACGGGATATCGGCGTCGAGCAGCAGGCTGGTGAAGGACTGCGTGGTGCGGAGGCCCGGGTCCCCCGTCCCGCAATCGATTTGGATGAACGGCAGCTTGTCGCGGGGGACCCGCATCACGAGCATGAACGGGTCGTGGGCGTCGGCTTGCTCCGACGTGTCGAACGGCTGGCCGTTCGGCGTCCGGTCGGTCAGGCTGCTGAACCCGGGCATCCCGATGTCCGGGTCGTTCACCGTCCGTTGCGACTCGACCTCCGGTGCGTATCGCTGCGGCGGGTGGGCGAGACCTCCGATCCGCAGTCGTGCCGCGGCGGATCGCCCGTAGTCCAGCGTGCCGGACTGGCTGCCGATCGACACGAACAGCTCGGGATGACGCAACCCGATGACCAGCGCGCCGTACCCGCCCATCGCAAAGCCGGCGATGGCCCGCCCTTCACGACGTGACAGCGCGCGGTAGTTGGCTTCGACATGGCCGACGACGTCCTCAACGATGTAGTCCTCCCACGCATTCGCGTGGGTGTCGTCGCTCCGGGCCCAGTTGACGTAGAAGGAGTTTCCCGCGTCGGGCATGACGATGATCAGGTCGTCGTCTCGCGCGTCCTGGGGCGCGGGGAGCAGGTGACGCCAGGTCTGGAAGTTGCTGTCCGCCCCGTGGAGGAGATACAGGGTCGGGTACCGACGATCGGCGGTCGCCGCATGTCCATAGCTCGAAGGCAGGACGATGTTGTACGTCATCGTCCGGCCGATCGAGTCGGCGTGAAACTCAACCGTCTGGATCGGAGGGGTTTGCGCACGGGCCGTCGTCGGCGCGCCCACGGCGGCCACCACCCACAGGCTGACCGCGAGCGCCCGCCGCCGGCGCGCGCCCGGCCGCTCGTCGCTCGCCGTCCCTCTGACCTGCGCCACGGTTACTCGCTGTTCGTTGGCAGCGCCGGCCGCCGACGGCCGACGCCAGTGGTCCGCTCGAACGCATGGGCGAGCTGCAGCACGCCGAAGTCGTCTTGTTGCCGTCCGACGATCTGGATCCCTACCGGGAGTCCCTGCTGCGTGAACCCGCAGGGCACGGAGATCGCCGGCAGCCCGAGGACCGAGATGTACGCACACGACCCCATCCAGTCGATATATGTCTCCATCTCGACGCCGTTGATCTCGGTGACATACGGCTCGGAGACATCGAACGGCGGGACCTGGCTGACGGGGAGCACCAGGAAATCGTGCTGGCTCATGAACTGCTGCACGCGCTCGAGCAGCGCGCTGCGCTTGCGCGCCATCTCGCCGAGTCGCGGTCCCGAGAGGCGGCGTCCCTCTTCGATGTTCCAGACCACCGTGTCCTTGAGCGTGTCCCGGTGCTCATCGAGCAACGAGCCGTAGCAGAGCTCGAAATACCAGGCGCGCCACACCTTGAACACCTCGTCAGCGTCCGCGACGTCGGGCCCCGCCTCGATGACCTCGCAGCCAATCATCTCGAACCGCTCACGCTGCGCGTCGACGACGGTCGTGACGCGCGGATCGAACGGGAGGCCGCCGAAGTCGAGGCTCCACGCCACGTGCGTGCCGTCGAAATCGCGGGCGAGCGGTCGCTCGAAGACCGCACCCGGCTCCGGGAGCGACAGCGGCGTACGGGTGTCGGGGCCGGCGATCGCACTCAAGACCAGCGCCACGTCCGCGACGGTTCGTGCCATCGGGCCCTGCACACCCATTGGGAACCAGGACGCCTGGCTCGGCCACACCGGCACGCGGCCGGCCGATGGGCGGAAGCCGACGACGTTGCAGAAGCTGGCGGGGTTTCTCAGCGAGCCGCCGAGGTCGCTGCCGTCGGCGATGGGCACCATGCCGGCCGCCAGCGCCACCGCGGCGCCCCCGCTGCTGCCTCCGCAGGTCTTCGTCACGTCGTACGGATTGAGGGTGGCGCCGAACACGTCGTTGAAGGTCTGCGACCCGGCGCCGAACTCCGGCGTGTTGGTCTTGCCGATCGTGATGGCCCCGGCGGCTCGGAGCCGCTCGACGATCAGCGCGTCCTCGTCCGGCACGAAATGCTCGAACACCTTCGACCCGAACGTCGTGCGGATGCCCTTGGTTCGCGTCAAGTCCTTGTGAGCCACCGGCAGGCCGTGGAGTGGCCCGACGGCCTCGTGGCGCGCCAACGCCGCATCAGCCGCCTCGGCGTGCTCTCGCGCCTCGTCCGCGAGCAGCGTCACGATCGCGTTCAGTGTCGGGTTCGCGCGCTCGATCTGCGCGAGGTGCGCGTCCATGACCTCCACGGCCGACACCTGACCTGATGCGATCAGCCGGGCGAGCTCCACCGCAGACGTAAAGCAGAGCTCGGTCGGTCGGGTCGCCATGAGGGCTACTGTAGACTAACGCGTTGGATCATCCCGTGCTCGACATCACCATGGGGCGCTGTGCGGCCACCGGTCTGCTCGGGCTCGCCGTGCTCGCGTGTCCGCCGCAGGTGTTTGCCCAGAGCGCTGCGGCGGTGCCGTCGCCGATCCACGCGTCGGCGGGGTCGCCATTCACGTTGCGGAACCGCTCGACGCCGATCTCGTCTCGCGCGATGGACGTCTGGTTTCCCGCGTCGGCGACGGACACCGTCGCGCCCATCACCGATTTTATCCAGCAGGAGCCGGATGAAGGGGCGCTTGTGACGGAGCGGACGGACGTGTGGGTCATGTTCGACCGCGGCACGATCTACATCGCCGCCCGCTGCTGGAACTCCGAACCGGAGCGGATCGTCGCCAACGAGATGAAGCGCGACGCGTTCGGCATGTTCGGTAACGAGACGTTCGCCGTGGTGCTCGACACCTTCTACGACCGCCGGAACGGCGTCGGCTTCGTGACGAACGCGCTTGGCGGTCTGTTCGACACGACGATCACCGACGAAGGGCGGACATACAACATGGACTGGAACGCGGTGTGGGACGTCCGGAGCAGCCGCTTCGAGGACGGCTGGCTCGTCGAGATCGGCATCCCGTTCAAGTCGTTGCGGTATCGGTCGGGAGCGGTGCAGATATGAGCTCCTGCAGCAGCCGTTTCCCATCGCGCGCGGCGTCACGATCCCCGTCGGCCCCTATTCCTTCGTGAACACGCGGCTCGTCTACGCCCTCGGGTCGCAGCGGAGGGTCGCCGGCGGAATGACCTTCGACCACGGCGGGTTCTTCGGGGGTGACAAGACGAGCGTCGGATATCTCTTCGGCCGCATCGGGTTGACGCCGCAGCTCTACGTGGAGCCGACGATCTCGCTCAACTGGGTGACGCTCCCCGAAGGCGACTTCACGAGCGAGCTCATCGTGACACGTGCGACGTACACGATCACGCCGCGGATGTTCGTGGCCGCGCTGCTGCAGTTCAACTCCGCTACCGATTCACTCGGCACCAACATCCGGCTCCGGTGGGAGTATCGACCGGGAAGCGAGCTCTTCGTGGTGTATACAGACCAGCGCGACACGCTGACGCCTCGCTTCCCAACGCTGCAGAACCGCGCGTTCGTCGTGAAGATCAACCGCCTCTTTCGTTTTTAGATGGGGCTTCGCCCCAAGCCCCCGCGGCCGCTGCGTGGGGACCCCGAGAGCCCCACTCCGCGGCCGCGAGGCGCGCTGTGCGCGCCTTGGCCGTCCCGCTGCACTGCGGCCTTCCGAGATGGGGCTTCGCCCCAAGCCCCCGCGGCCGCTGCGTGGGGACCCCGCGAGCCCCACTCCGCGGCCGCGAGGCGCGCTGTGCGCGCCTTGGCCGTCCCGGCAGCCCCGCGGCCTTCCGAGACGGGGCTTCGCGCGCGGTGCGCCTTGGAGCGTCCCTTGCTGCGGATAGAATGGTTAACGCATGGCCACGGTCGCATGCCCAAGGTGTGGGCAGAATTCAGCGCCCGACGAGCTGACGGCGACGTCGACGATCGGTGGATGGATGCACTGCGGGAGCTGCGACCATGTTTGGCGGCGTCCAGATGCTCCCACCGATGCGTTCTCGCTGATCGTCGGTAGCGTGTCGGCGGGTGCGATGCCTGCGCCCGGCCGGCGGCCTTCTGGGGGGCCCCTCCGCGCGTTGCGTTTCGAGGTGCAGTTGCCGATGCGCTTCCGCGCGGTGGGCGCGTCGGGCTGGGAGCGTGGCACAACCGTGAATATCAGCCAGTCTGGCATGCTGTGCCGCTGCGAGCGGCCCGTCCCGGCCCGCACCGACGTCGAAGTGCTGGTGGAGCTCACGGCGTCGCCCGGCGCGACCGATCCTGCCACCCTCATCCGATGCGCGGGGCGGACGGCGCGCTCGGTGCCGCCGGTGCGGCCCGGCGTGTACGCGGCCATGGGCATCACAATCCGCGAATACCGCGCACATGACGCCGATGATCAGACCCTAGCGAGCATGGACGTGAAGCAGGGAGCGAAACAATGATGGCCAATCGAATCGCTCTCGCCGTGGCTGCGGTCGGAGTCATGTGCGCGGTCGCGCACCTACAACCGGGCACCGTTGCCGCACAGACATCCCATGACGTGGACGCGGCGACGGTGGAACGATGGATGACGGAGATCTCGAACTGGGGTCGGTGGGGCGACGACGACGAGCGCGGAACGCTCAACCTCATCACGGCGGCCAAGCGGCGCGCGGCGTTGAGCCTGGCGTCCGCGGGCGTGTCGGTGTCGCTCTCGCACAATTACCTGACGGAGCGCGCGGAGGACGCGACATCGCCGATCGGGCGTGAGATCCTCGGCCCGGATGCCCCCGGGCCCTTCCGCAGCGACCGTTATACGTTCGCGTATCACGGCTACGCGCATTCGCACATGGATTCGTTGTGTCACATGATGCACGACGGCCGGATGTACAACGGCTTCGTTCGTGACGACGAGGTGACGGTGGCCGGCTGCGCCAAGTTGAGCATCATCAACTTCAAGCAGGGCATCGTGACACGCGGCATCCTGATGGACGTCGCGCGACTCAAGGGCGTCGACTACCTCGAGCCGGGCACGCCCATCTACGTCGAGGATCTCGAGGCGTGGGAGCGCGAGGCGGGAGTCACGGTCGAGAGCGGCGATATCGTGTTCGTGCGCAACGGTCGCTGGGCGCGGCGTGCCGCGATGGGCGCCTGGGCGATGAACCGAGAGTCGGCGGGGCTGCACGCCTCGGTGGCGCCCTGGCTCCGCGAGCGGGGCGTGGCGATGCTGGGTGCCGACGGCACCAACGACGTGCTGCCGTCCGGGGTGGACGGCGTGACCCAGCCGATTCACCAGCTCACGATCGTGGCGATGGGGATGCCGCTCTTCGACAATCTCGACCTTGAGGCGGTGGCCGCGGAGGCCGCGCGACAGAACCGGTGGGAGTTCTTGCTCGTGGCCGCGCCGCTCGCGATGGACGCGGGGACGGGATCGCCGCTCAACCCGCTCGCGATATTCTAGCGTCGAGCCCTTCGCCCTTCGTCCTGCCTAGCCCCGTCACGACTCCCCGATGGCCAGCAGCTCGTCCGCCGTGCGGATGTACCAGTAGCCGTCGACCAGCGCCGGCGACGCGAGGGTCCGCGCTCCGATGTCGTTGGTGTGCATCAGCTCGAACGCCGGGCCCGCGCGCAGGACGAATGTCTGGCCTTCGTCGTTCGTGAAGAACACCTTGCCATCGACCGCGATGGGTGAGGCCGAGAAGCTTTCACGCTGGGCGCGCCCTAGCCGCTGTTGCCACATCACGCGCCCCGTCGCTGCTTCAAAGCACGTCACGATGCTGGCCATGTCGTTGACCGTGTAGAGGTAGTCGCCGTAGACGAGTGGGGACGGTACGAACGGCGACCCTCGGCTGGTCTGCCAGGCGACGTGCGTGTCGGTGACGTCCCCGCGGCCCCCCGGTCGGATCGCGAGTGTCGGGCCGGCGCGCCCCGACGCGCAAAAGACGAGCCCGGCGCCGACAGCGGGCGTCGGGATGACCTCGAACAGGTTGCCGTCGCAGCTCCAGAGCTCGTCGCCGCTGGCGGGGTCGTACGCGTTCACGGTCCTCTGGCTGCTGACGATGAGCTCATCGTGGTCGCCGACACGGATGGCGACCGGCGTGCCCCACCCGACGCTCGCCCCGCGCGCCGTACGCCAGACCTGGGCGCCGGTTCGCGTGTCGTAGGCCGCGACGAAGCCGCCGCCTCGCTGGTCCTGATAAATGATGACGCGGTCCTTATAGAGCAGTGGCGAGCCGGCCGGGCCATGATAGTTGTCAATGGACCCGAGCTCGGTTTGCCACACGAGTGCGCCGTCGAAATCGACGGCGACGAGACCCCGACTGCCGAACGACGCGTAGACACGCTCGCCGTCGGTCGTCGGGGTCGCGGGTGCGGGTCCATTCTTCTGATGCGCATGGGCTCGACCGCCGGGTGCGACTTCGGTCTCCCAGAGCAGTTCGCCGTCCGAGCGCCGGAAGGAGAGCACCGAGAGTCGTCGGCCCCCGGTGCGGCCGGTGGTGAGAAAGATGCGGTCGCCCCAGACGATCGGCGAGGAGTTGCCGCTGCCGGGCACCGCGGTGCGCCAGACCACGTTGGTGGTCTCCGACCAGTGGTCGGGGTAGCTCGCGCCCTCCACGACGCCTTGCCCCGACGGTCCTCGCCAGCGGGGCCAGTAGCGCGCCCCTTCGCCTTCGACGGCAATCATGTGGACCGAGTCCGGCCCCTGGACGTTGACCTCCGCGCCGGCCGCGAGGATGAGGCTCGTGACGACGACGCCGGGTATCTGGAACCGTGTCACGTGCCCTCCTGGCCCCCACTCGCCTGCGTGCGGCCAGGTCGGCCAGCAACCATGCGAATAGCTTGGGCTTCGGTTGCAGCGCTGACGATGACCGTGTGCAGGTGCGTGAGCCCCAACAGCTCGTCGACCATGGGCGGCAGGTTCGTCAGCGTGAGCCGACCACCGTCGGTTTTCAGCATGACGTGCGCACGCACGATCTCGGCGATGCCGATGCTGTCGACGTACGGGACGTCCGCGAGGTTCAGCACGATCTGTCGCCGGCCCTCGGCCACGAGCGCGCGGACCCGACCTTTCAGTAGACCAAAGGTCTCGACGCTCAATCGCCCGTGTGGACGAAGGATGACCACGTTGCCGTCGACGCCCTCCGTGAGCGTCACGCGCCACCCTCGCGCGCGCTGACCACCATCAGACGGATATTGTCGCCGGACACGTCAGACCGTTCAGTATAATCGCTACCGATTCACCCGATACGCGCATGCAGACGATTCCGGTCTCGGAACAGTTCTCGCTGGCGCCGCTCGAGCTGGACCATGCGGCCGAGCTCTTCGCGCTCACCGAGGCGAACCGCCTGTATCTGCGCACGTGGCTTCCGTGGCTCGACAGCATCCGTCGGATCGAGGATACACGCGCGTTCATTCGGGCCGCGCGGGCCCAGGCATCGCAGAACAACGGAGCCCAGCTGGCCATCAAGATCGACGGTAGCATCGCCGGCATCGTCGGGCACCATCAGATCGACTGGCGCAATCGCTTGACCTCGATCGGCTACTGGCTCGGCGAGGCGTATCAGGGACGCGGGCTCGTCACGACGGCCTGTCGGGCGCTGCTCGCGCACGCGTTCGATGACGCGCGTCTCAACCGCGTGGAGATCAGGTGCGCGGAGGGGAATCACCGGAGCCGCGCCATTCCGCACCGCCTCGGCTTTCGCCAGGAAGGCATCCTGCGCGATGCCGAGTGGCTCTACGATCATTTTGTCGACCACGTCGTCTACGCGATGCTCGCCGCCGACTGGCGTGCGCCGTTCGGTGCCAAGGTGCACGAGGCGGGGCCCTAACGTGCGAGGCGCGACGCGGGGCGTCGTGTGTCTCGTCGTGGCGACGGTGGCCGCCTTCCCCGCGCTCACCACGTCCCTCGAGGCCGAGGACTGGCCGCAGTTCCTGGGGCCGGGCCGCGACGGCCACTACGACGGCCCTCCGCTCGCACGCCAGTGGACCGACGGTGCGCCGCGTGAGCTCTGGCGTCGACCGGTCGGCCAGGGCTTCGCCGGCCCTGTGGTGGTCGGGGGCCGGCTCGTGCTGTTCCACCGCGAAGGCGCGGCGGAGATCATCGAGGCGGTCGATGCGCGGAACGGCGATCCGATCTGGCGCTACGAATATGTCACATCGTATCGCGACGATTTCGGGTTCGACGAGGGGCCACGCTCGGCGCCGGTCGTCGCCGATGGACGCGTGTACACCTTCGGCGCACAGGGAGGGCTGCACGCGGTGGACCTCGAGACCGGCGATGGCGTCTGGAACGTCGACACGCGGGAGCGCTTCCAGTTTCGCAAGGCGTTCTTTGGCGCGGCGGGGTCGCCACTGGTCGAGGACGGTCGCGTGCTTGCGAACATCGGCGGTGGGCAGGCGGGCATCGTCGCGTTCGATGCCGATTCGGGCGACCTGCTCTGGACCGCCGCCGGGGAAGAAGCGAGTTACTCCTCACCGGTCGGCGCGACGTTCGGCGGGGTGCGCCACGCGGTGTTCTTCACACGCAACAACCTGGTGGGGCTCGACCCGGCCACCGGGCGCACCCGGTTCGAGCGGAGCTGGCGGGCGCGCATTCGTGCCTCGGTGAACGCGGCGACACCCCTCGTCATCGGCGACCGCATCTTCGTGTCTGCGCAGTACGGAACCGGCGCCGGGCTCTTCGAGGTCGACGGCCTCGAGCTGGAGGAGATCTGGACGTCGGACGACGCGATGTCGAACCACTACGCGACCAGCGTCCACCATGATGGCTATCTCTACGGCTTCCACGGCCGGCAGGAATACGGGCCGAGCCTGCGCGCCGTGGAGCTCGCGACCGGCGCCGTCGCCTGGAACGAAGATGGGTTTCAGGCCGGTACGGTCACCCTGGCCGGCGATCTGCTGGTGATCGTCCGCGAGACCGGCGAGCTCGTGTTGGCCGAAGCGTCACCGAACGGCTTCGAGCCGCTGGCCCGCGCGCAGATCCTCCCACCCGTCATCCGCGCCTATCCCGCCCTCGCCGACGGACTGCTCTACGTGCGCAACGGGGACACGCTCGTCTGCCTCGACCTGCGGCCGTAGTAACCGCTGAGTCGACGCGACCCCGGCGGTCGGAGCGATGACCCCGGCCACGGCGTAGGGGAGCGTCCGAGGGACGGACCGCTAGATCCGGGGTGCGGCACCGGAGGACAGCTTGCGCTCGCCGAGTATCCGACGGGGCCGCGGTGGTCGGCGCGCCTGGAGACTGAACTCGTCGATCGCGTAGCGCCGGATGTGCGCCATGGCCTCGTCGACGTCGTCGGTCGTCAGCCAGGTCTCGATCTCGCCGGGCTCAATCGCGCGCTCATCGACCATGTTGCGAACCAGGTGGAGCAGACGTTTCCAGTAGTCGGTCCCCATGAGCACGATGGGGAAGCTGTGGATCTTTTTCGTCTGCACCAGCGTCAGCGCCTCGAACAGCTCGTCCATCGTGCCGAAGCCGCCCGGGAGCGCCACGAAGGCGTAGGAGTACTTGAACAGCAGCACCTTGCGCACGAAGAAGTACTTCACCGTCACCCATCGATCGAGATAGGGGTTCGGCGCTTCCTCGGTGCCGAGCAGGATGTTGCACCCGACCGAGCTGCCGCCGGCATCCCGCGCACCGCGGTTGGCGGCCTCCATCAGACCCGGCCCGCCGCCGGTCATCACGGTGAACCCGAGCTCGCTCACCGCGCGTCCGACCCGGCGACCGAGGTCGTAGTACTCGTGCCCCTCCGCGAAGCGCGCCGACCCGAAGACCGTCACGCACGGGCCGACGAACGCGAGGCCTCGGAAGCCGCTCACGAAGTCCCGCAGCGCGCCTGCGAGCAGGTTTAACTCGCGCCGGCGGGGCTGCGGGCCCTCCAGCAGCATGCGGTCCTGCCAACCGCCCGCCGTGCCGCGGCGGTCGGGCGCCGTTGGGGGCGTCATGCTCACGAGGCTCCGATCCGTCCGAAGCGCGGCGGACGCTTCTCCATGAACGATGCCACGCCTTCCTTGAAGTCGTCCCGCTCGAGGCTCTCGCTCATCAGCCGGAGTGACTCGCGCATCGCGTCGCCCACCGTTGCGGAGAGGTGCCGATAGACCTGCTGCTTCATGACCTTGACCGCCGTCGGTGACGAGGTGCGCGCCAGCGCGGTGACGTAGTCGCGGGCGTGGGCCACGAGATCGTCATGGGCGATCACGCGACTGACGATTCCCTCCGCCACGTCCTATCGAATGGTCTCGTACATCGGTGTGTCTCCTCGCGATCGGTGTCACGCCGTCGCAGCGTGTGAATGGCCGAAGAAGTGGTCGTGCAGCCGCGTCATGGCGTCCGCCAGGTCGCGCTCCGCGATGACGAGCGTGATGTTCCGTCGGTTGGCGGATTGCGACACCATGCGGCAGTGGATGCCGGTGAGCGCGCCCACGACGGCGCCGAGCATGGTCGGCTCGTCGCGCAGCCGGTCACCCACGACGCAGAGGAGCGCCATGTCCGGTTCGGTGGCGACCGAGGCGAACGTCGACAGCTCGGCCGCCACTGCCTCGAGTCGTCCGGCGTCGTCGATGGTCACCGACACGTTGACCTCGGACGTCGTCACCACGTCGACGGCCGTGCCGAACCGGTCGAAGACGTCGAACAGCCGTTTCAGGAACCCATGCGCCATCAGCATGCGCGCCGACGTGATCTCGATGACCGTGACCCCCCGCTTGCAGGCGAGCGCCGTCACGGACCCGGAGCGGGCGAGCGGGGCCGCGGTGATGGTCGTCCCGGAGCCCTCCGGCCGGCGTGCGTTGAGGATGCGGACCGCGAGGTCACGCCCGATCGCCGGCTGGATGCTCTCCGGATGCAGCACCTTGGCGCCGAAATACGCGAGCTCGGACGCTTCGGCATACGACAGCTGCGGCACGAGCCTCGCCGTCGATACGATGCGCGGGTCGGCGGTGAGCATCCCGTCGACGTCCGTCCAGATCTGGAGCTCCACGGCGTCGAGGGCGACCGCGAACACGGCGGCCGAGTAGTCGGAACCGCCGCGCCCCAGCGTCGTCGTCACCCGGTCCGGTGTCGCGCCTACATAGCCGCCAACGACCCCGACGGCCCCCGCGTCGAGCGCTGGGATTGCGATTGATCGGAGGCGCCCGGCCGTCGCGTCGATCTGCGGCTGGGCGCGACCATGGGTGGCGTCGGTCACGAGGACGTCGGTCGCGTCGATCCAGGTGGAGCCCGCGGCCGTCGACGCGAGTGCCCCCGCCACGAGCCGGCTGCTGAGCCGCTCTCCGAACGCGACGATGGCGTCAGCGGACCGGGGCGTCAGCTCGCGAAGCACACCCACGGCGTGGATCAGCGACGCCAACTCGTCGCACGTCGCGTCGATCTCGTCGGCCACCCGCGCGCGGACGCTCGGGCGCACGACCTGTGCGGTCAACTCGTGGTGGCGGTGCCGCAGGGCCTCGACCTCGGCGGCCGCGGTATCTGCCCCGGCGCGTCCGGCGGTGGCAGCCAGGGCAAACAGCTGGTCGGTCACACCGGACAGCGCCGAGACGACGACCAGCCTCGGGCGTCGCTCACCCTCGACGATCCGGCGCATCCGCCGTATGGCGTCGGCGTCGCCAATCGACGTCCCGCCAAATTTCATGACGACCGGCGCGTCCACGTCAACTAACCTTAGGGAAAGACCCCGAGTTCGAGATAGGCCTGCGCGACGCGGCGAGTCGCCAGCAGGAACGCCGCCGTCCGCAGGTCCTCGAGCCCTTCGGTGTGGCGCAGCAGGTCGCGAATTTGGCGATAGGCGACCACCATCGTGTCTTCGAGACCCGAGTTGACGACCGTCAGCTCGTCGACCGGCTTCACGATGGCGGCGCGGTCGGTGTCGGTCAGCCGCTTGCCCGTCGTCGTTTCCATGGCACGGAGCATCCGGCTCTCGGCGTGCGCTTGATACCGGGCTTCGAGCCGACCGAACCGGACGTGTGACAGGTTCTTGAGCCACTCGAAATACGACACGATGACGCCACCGGCGTTGGCATACACGTCGGGGATGACCAGGATGCCCCGCTGTCGGAAGATGTCGTCGGCTTCCGGCGTCGTCGGACCGTTGGCGCCCTCGAGGATCACGCGCGCCTTGACCTTCCCGGCGTTCTCGGCCGTGAGCTGATTCTCGAGCGCGGCCGGGATGAGGACGTCGCAGTCCAACTCGAGCGCGGCGCGCGGGTCCTCGAGTGATGTGGCCCCAGGAAACCCCAGAATCGAACCGTGCTCGTTCTGAAACTCGCGGACCTTGAGCGGCGCGAGTCCGTTGGAGTCCGCGATCGCGCCGTCATGCTCGGCAATGCCAACGATCCGCGCGCCGACCTCACTACAGAACTGCGCGGCCCAGTACCCGACCTTGCCGAAGCCCTGCACGACGACGCGCTTACCGTCGAGACCCGTGGCCAGTCCGAGGCGCCCCATGTCGTCTGCCTGGGCGCACGCCTCGTGCAGGGCGTAGAACAGCCCGCGCCCCGTCGCCTCGAGCCGTCCATTGATGCCGGACTGGGACACCGGCTTCCCGGTCACGCATCCCTGCGCGTCGATCTGATCCGGATGGAGCGCCCGATAGGTATCGACGATCCACGCCATTTCTCGCTGCCCCGTGCCGTAGTCGGGTGCAGGGACGTCGACCGCCGGGCCGATGAAGTTCTTCTTCACGAGCTCGTACGCATACCGACGCGTGATGCGCTCCATCTGGTCGCGGTCGTGGCGCCGTGGGTCGATCTGGATAGCGCCCTTGGCGCCGCCGAAGGGGACCTCGACGATCGCGCACTTGTAGGTCATCAACGCCGCCAACGCCATCACCTCGTCCTCGTCGACGTCCGCGCTGTAGCGGATGCCGCCCTTGACGGGCAACCGGTGCTGGCTGTGTTCGGCCCGCCATGCGCGGATGACCTCGATGCGGCCGTCTCGCTGGCGCACCGGGAAATCGAAGCGATAGAGGCTGTTGCACCGCTTGATCTGATCGAGGAGCCCGGCCGGATGGTCCGTAAACGCCGCGGCGCGGTCGAAGTATGTGGTGACGTCGGTATAGAAACGCCGTTCGGGCATCAGACACGCTCCTCGTCCGGACGCGTCGGACCTGCTTTGAAGACGAGCACGGTCAAGGGGGCGACGACGAGACGCAGCGTGGAGGTGCGGTCTGCCCCTCGGTCGGCACGCCGGCCACCCAGGTTGCCGCGGTTCGCGCCACCGTAGTACGCGGAATCGCTATTGAGGCGCTCACGCCACCACCCGTCGGTCGTGACGTCGACGGGCACGCGCACGGCGTGATCCGCGAACAGCCGGTCCGTGAAGTTGCAGACGAACAGCACGGCCTCGTGGCGCGGCCCGCCCCGGCGCACGAAGCTGAGCGGCCCGGAGGCGATGTCTCCTCCGGGTGTCCAGCTAAACCCGCCCGCGTCGAACTCGCTCGCATGCAGGGCTGGTGTCTCGCGATACACGCGGTTCAGGTCCGTGACCCAGCGTCGGACCCCGGCGTGGCGCGCCGACTCCGAGTACGTCCAGTCGAGGCTGGCGTCGTGATGCCACTCGGCTGGCTGGCCAAACTCGTTACCCATGAACAGCAGTTTCTTGCCGGGATGCCCATACATCCAGCCGAACAACAGACGCAGGTTGGCGAACTGCTCGGATCGCGAGCCCGGCATCCGCTGGAGCAGCGCGCCCTTGCCGTGGACGACCTCATCGTGCGAGAGCGGAAGGAGGAAGCGTTCGGCGTGGGCGTAGCCCAGGCTGGCCGTCAGCCGTGCGTGCATCGCGGGTCGCCCGGCCGGTGGCTGCGCCATGTAGTCAAGCACGTCGTGCATCCACCCCATGTTCCACTTGAGGTCGAAGCCGAGCCCGCCGGACCGGGTCGAGTGCGAGACCTTCGGCCAGGCGGTCGATTCCTCGGCGATGATCAGCGTGTCGGGAAACCGGGCTTCGACCGCGTCGGTGAGCCGCTGGAGAAAGGTCACCGCCTCCAGGTTCTCGTTGCCGCCATGCGGGTTGGGGGTCCATTCGCCGGGGTTGCGGCTGTAATCCAGATACAGCATCGAGGCCACGGCATCGACTCGAAACCCGTCCACGTGGTAGCGGTCGAGCCAGAACAGCGCGCTGCTCGCCAGGAACTCCTCCACCTGGTCGCGGCCGTGGTCGAAGACGAGAGTGTCCCAGTCCGGGTGGTGGCGCTGCCGCGGATCGCGATGCTCGTAGAGACAGGTGCCATCGAAGTCGGCCAGGCCGTGCCGATCGTTCGGGAAGTGTCCTGGGACCCAGTCGAGGAGGACGCCGACCCCAGCGCGATGCAGCGTGTCGACGAACCCCATGAACTGGTCCGGGGTGCCGTAGCGGCTGGTCGGCGCGAAGTAGGACAGCGCCTGGTATCCCCACGACCCGTCGAACGGATGCTCGGCCACGGGCAAGATCTCGATGTGCGTGAAGCCGAGCGTGGTGGCGTAGTCGGCCAGCCGGTCCGCGAGCTCGGCATAGGTCAGCCACGAGCCGTCCGGCCGTCGCATCCAGGAACCGAGATGGACCTCATAGACCGACACCGGTGCGTCGAGCCGGTTGCGCTGATGCCGTCGCGCCATCCACGTGCTGTCGCGCCAGTGATACTGCGAGAGATCCCAGACGCGCGAGGCGGTGCCCGGCGGGCGTTCCGTGGCGAACGCGACTGGATCGGCCTTGTCGCACGGCGGTTCGATCGCCGGGCCGGCGATCCGATATTTGTAGAGCGCGCCGGGAGCGACATGTGGGACGAAGCACTCCCAGACATCGTCCTCCGCGAGCCGATGCATCGGCGTGACACCGGCGTTCCACCCATTGAACTCGCCAATCACCGACACCCGGACGGCCTGCGGGGCGAGGACCCGAAAGCGGACCCCCGGCTCCCCCCCGACCACCGAGAGGTGGGCGCCGAGCCGTTGGTCCAGGCGCCGTGGTACGGTCGGAGGGTCGACGATGGGCGTTGGGCGTTGCACGGTCGTCACAGGGAACCGAGTGGACCGGTCGGGACGCGAGAGTCCGCGCGCGCTTTAAGGTCTCGTTCGTATTGTTTCACAACGGCCTTTGCAGCCCGCGGTGAAAGTCGCCGGACTCTCACCACGAGCTGTTAGGCATCGGAGGTAGTGACGGCAATGGCAGAGTTGATGGTCGTCGTCGCATTGGTCGTGGTCACGTCAGCCGCGTGCTCGCTGTTCGAGGCGGTGCTCTATTCGGTGCCGGCCAGCCGCATCGAGACGCTCGAGCGCGACGGTCGACCGGCCGGGCGGATCCTGAAGCGCCTGCGGCGACAGGTCGATCAGCCGATCGCGGCCGTGTTGTCGCTGAACACGATCGCGAACACCGGGGGCGGGGCGGTCGCCGGTGCGTTGGCGGCCAGCGCGCTCGGCCCGTCGCGTATTGCGGTCTTCTCGGTGGCGTTCACGCTCGCGATCCTCGTGTTCTCGGAGGTGCTGCCCAAGACGATCGGCGTCGTGTACGCGCGCGGTCTCGCGCCGCTGATCGCCCGGCCGCTTCAGACGCTGGTCGTCGTCTTCCGACCGCTCGTGGCGGTGACGCGGCTCGTGACCACGCTCGTGTGGAGCGGACAGCAGGAGCCCCAGATGTCGGACGACGAGCTGCTCACGATGGTTCGACTCGGTCTGCGGTCGGGCAATCTGAGCACCGCCGAAGCCCGCGTGATCCAGAACGTCCTGTCGCTCGAGAAGCGGACCGCCGCCGACGTGATGACACCGCGACCGGTCGCCTTCACACTCGCCGCGTCCACGACCGCCAAGGAGGCGGTGGCGTTGCCCGAGCTCGCGAAGTTCAGCCGCATACCGATCTATGACGACGATCCAGAGGAGTTGGTGGGGGTCGCGCACAAAGTGGACATCCTGACGGCCGTGGCCAACGACCAGTTCGGCACGACGCTGGCCGAGCTGATGCAGCCGGTGCAGTTCGTGGTCGATACGGCCCCGCTCGATCAGCTCCTTCGCACATTCCTCGAGCGCCGGCGCCACATGGTGGCGGTCATCGACGAGTTTGGCGGGTTCGAGGGCATCGTCACGCTCGAGGACGTGCTGGAAGAGCTGATCGGCCAGGAGATCGTCGACGAGTTCGACCAGGAGGCCGATCTCCGCGCGTTTGCCCGCCGTCGCCGCGAAGAAACACTCGGGCGCCGCGGGTAGCGTGTACGCTGGCGTCAGGGCTGAACGAGCGCCGGGTGTGATGCCGGGCCCCTGGGCCAGCCCGAATGGACGGCCCTAGAACACATCGACGGCGGCGGTGTCCTGCATGTCAGCGAAATCGCCGACCGGGACGCGGTCGGACCAATCATCGCGGTCCGGGAGCGCCGCCCAATGGTCGGGGTCGTTGTAGTCGGGTGCCTGAGGAGGCGAGGCCTCTGAGAACGCGTGGCCGGGAGCGAGCGTCAGGCTCATGACTCCGAGGAGGAGGGTGTCGCGATACGTCATGCCCACAGCGATCAGCACGATCATCAGCGCCCCGGTCCCGAGGAGATAGGATGAAGCGGCTGGTCGTCCCCACGTGGTAGCTTGCGCTCCACAATTTTCAAACGCGCTCAAGGCGCAACAAGGGAGACCAGCCATGGAGCATATTGGCATCGACGTGCACAAGCGGGAAAGTCAAATCTGCATCCTCACGCCAGAGGGCGAGATCATCGAACGACGGATTCAGAGTACGCGGCAGCGATTCACCGCCCTGTTCCAAGCACGGGCGCGGGCGCGGGTCCTGCTCGAGGCGACGACCGAAAGCGAATGGGTGGCACAGACGATCGAGCAGTGCGGCCACGAGGTCATCGTGGCGGATCCGAACTACGCCCCGATGTATCCCGAACGGCGCCGGCGTGTGAAGACGGATCGGCGCGATGCGCGGATGCTGGCCGAGGCGGCCCGACTCGGCTCCTATCGCCCGGCGCATCGCGTGTCGGCCGCGCAGCACCGGGTGCGGCGCCAGCTCCGGGTGCGTGACCTGCTGGTGCGGACCCGCGGACGCACCATCGCCCTGGTGCGCGCGCTGGTGCGTCGGGAGGGGCTGCGGGTCCGGGCGGGAGACGCTGACCGGTTCGGCACGTATGTGAAGGAGCTCGAGCTCCCCGACGAGCTGCAGACCGCGCTGCGGCCACTGCTCGCCCTCTGGGAGCAGCTAACCGCGCAACTGGCCGCCGCCGATGCCGAGGTCACAGCGACGGCCGCCGCGAACCCCGTGGTGCACCGCTTGACGACCGCGCCGGGGGTGGGCCCCCTCATCGCGACGGCGTTTGTCGCGACCCTCGATGAGGCGGGCCGCTTTCGCGGGGCCCATCAGGTCGAGAGCTATCTCGGCCTCGTCCCCAGTGAGGACAGCTCCGCGGACCGCCGCCGCCGGGGCCACATCACCAAGGCGGGCAATCCGCGCATGCGCTGGTTGCTGGTGCAAGCCGCGTGGGCGGCGCTCCGGTCCCGCCGGGCTGAGGCCGCGGGCCTGCGCGCCTGGGCCGAGCAACTGGCCACGCGCCGCGGCCGGCGCATCGCCACCGTGGCCGTCGCGCGCCGGTTGGCGGGGATCCTGTTTGCGATGTGGCGGGACCAGACGGTCTATGACGGGCGCCGCGTCGGGGTCGGGCTGCCGGCCGGGGCGGGCGGGTAAGTCCCCGGTGGCGCTGTCGGGTAACTGATTGAGGTCCGGGGTGTCAGGGTTGGTGGGTGAGCACGTGAAGATCCTTGGTCGCACGCGAGGCCGGCAGGGAGATGGTGCCGCCCCCCATTCGGATCGTCTCTTGCGCCGGCGATCAGAGGCATCGCCCTTGTCGAGCGCGAGCTTCTATAGAAGGATGACGCACCTCGCGGCCTCCGCCCGGTGCGTCTACGAGGTTGACACCCTGGCGACCGAGTCCGGACCCGTGAACGGGACACTGAGCTGCCAACCCGTTCGCGCGCACCCACCAGCTGGGTGAGGAGACGGCGCGCTCACTGGAGGGTGTATCGGAGACGTGTGAGCTTCTACGAACAACGAGGTGACTTGACAAGCCGCTTCATAGAAGGATCTTCTTCTTCATGGTCAGTCCAAGCCTCTGATTGGCCTGATTATACGGCCCTCGCACCCGCTGATTTCGGGCTACAATTCGTCGATCGCGGAACAGCATGGGCATCTTCAAGATGGCGTGGCGGAACGTCGGGCGCAATCGGCGCCGGTCTACCGTCACCGTGGCGGCGATCACGCTGGCGCTCTGGGTGAGCGTCGTCTACACGGGCCTCCTCCAGGGCCTCCTTGCGGACATGGAAACCGGTATCACCGAGCTCGAGATCGGCGACGTGCAGATCCACACCGTCGACTATTTGAACAGGCCGTCGATCTACGAGCTCGTCGACGAGGTGGACACGCTGATCCCGGCGTTGGAGCAAGCCGGGTTCCGCGCCAGTCCCCGGCTTGTCGGCGCCAGCCTCGTGGCCGCGGAGGAGTCTTCGACGGGCGCGCAGCTCCGCGGGGTGGACGTGGCACTCGACGCTGCTGTCAGTCAAATCTCACAACGCGTCACGGAGGGTCAGTGGCTCGACCCTGCCGATCCACGGGGGGTCGTGGTGGGCTACCGTCTCGCGGGTGCGCTCGGTTTGAGTGTCGGCGACGAGCTGATCGCCCTGAGCCAAGCGACCGACGGCAGCATGGCGAACGATCTCTTCTCGGTGCGCGGGATCCTGTCGATTGTCGGCGACTCCGTGGATCGGTCCGGCGTGTTTCTCAACGAAGCGATGTTCCGCGAGTTTTTCGTGCTGCCCACGGGAGCGCACGAGATCATCGTGCGGCGGCCGGCCGGTGTCGATCTGGCGGTGGCCGCCGACACCGTCCGGGAGCTCGCCCCCGGCCTGGACGCGCAATCATGGCGCGAGCTGCTGCCGACGCTGGCGATCTACTTCGACACCGCGAGTCAGGCGCAGTGGATTGTCTCGTTCATCATCTACATCGTGATCGCCATCCTCATCCTCAACGCGATGCTGATGGCGGTGTTCGAGCGCATCCGCGAGTTCGGTGTGCTGAAGGCGCTGGGAGTCGAGCCGGGTCGGGTGATGTCGCTCATCTTCGTCGAGAGCGGTCTGCAAACCGGCCTGGCCATCGCGGTCGGCTTGATACTCGCAGCACCCGCACTGTGGTTTATGGTGCAGGTGGGGATCGACATGGGTGCCCTCAGTGGGACGACGATCATCGGGATGACGTTCGGGTCCACCTGGAACGCGACGGTGACACCGATCACCGTGGTCGCCCCGGTCTTGGTCCTGGTCGTGCTGGTGGGCCTGGCGGTGATCTACCCGGCGCGGAAGGCGGCGCGCATCAGCCCGATCGAGGCGATGCGGTATCAATAGCCCGAGGGGGATGCTGACATGAAGGGCACCAGTCTGGCGAGGATGGCGTGGCGCAACCTCTGGCGCAATCGCCGCCGCACGTCCATCACCCTGTCGGCGATCGTCTTCGGAGTCTTCCTGGCCGTCCTGATGGCCTCCATGCAGGACCAGAACTGGAGCGACATGATCCAGCTCGCCGCCAGGCTCGGCGCGGGTCATGTGACGTTGCAGCACCCGGAGTATCTCGACAACCCGACGCTGTCCCGGTCGGTGCGGGGGACCAATCGCCTCATCCGTCTGGCATCGGGAGAGGCGCGGGTGACCCGCGTCGTGCAGCGCATCTCCGGGTTCAACATGCTGTCGACCGCACGCGAGAACCTCGGGGCGGGGTTCCTCGCCATCGACCCGGAGCAGGAGGATGAGCAAACGCTGTCGCTGCTGGAAGGGCTCGTCGAGGGCGAGTTCTTCGAGTCCTCGAGCGACGGTGGGATCATCCTCGGCGCCCGCCTCGCCTCCAACCTCGACGTCGAGCTCGGGTCAAAGCTCGTCTACACGATGACCGACAAGGAGGGCGAGATCGTCAGCGCGCTGGCGCGAGTCTCCGGCATCGTGCGCACCGGCTCCGAGAGCGCCGACGGCGGCATCTGCCTGCTGCCGATCGATACGGTGCGCGAGCTCATCGGCTTCGCGCCCGACGAGGCGATTCAGGTGGCCGTCTTCGTCGACGATCAGCGCAGCAGCGACGCGGTCGTGGGCGAGCTCGGTGGCGCGCTGCCCGCGGATGTGGCGGCGTTGCCATGGCACGAGCTCCAGCCCCAGCTGGCCACGTTCATCGCGCTCAAGGTGGGCGGCTCGTATGTCTTCATGATCATCATGGCCGTGCTGGTGGCGGCCGGCATCTTCAACACGCTCTTCGCTAGCGTGATGGAGCGGATCCGAGAGTTCGGCATCATGATCGCGGTCGGCTTCAGCCCGGGCCAGCTCTTCCGGCTGGTCATGTTCGAGAGCGGATGGCTGGCCGTCGTCGGCCTTGTCGGCGCCGTGGCGGTCACCATCGGGCCGTACCTCTATCTGTCGTCGACCGGTCTCGACATCGCGGCCGTGCTGGGGGACCAGGCCAACTTGGAGATTGCGGGCGTCGGCATGGGGGACACCCTGAAGGTCGGCATCTTCCCGGAGAACGCCGTGCTCATCGGTGTCTCGGCGCTCGCCGCCGTGCTCTTGTCGGGGATCTACCCCGCCTGGAAGGCCGGGCACGCCGACCCGGTGGAAGTGATCCGCCTCGTCTAGGCGCGCACGGCGCGCCTCGCGGGCGCGGTACGTAGCGCGGGGCTTCAGCCCCGCGACGATGAGGTCCGCAGGACCGAAGTCCTGCGCTACGAGCCGACGGTGAATTGTCGGCGGGCTTCGTCCTCGCCATCGAGGTCCGACCCGTCGCTGTACCTAGCGGGGCTTTAGCCCCGCATGAAGGATAAATGACCAACAACGGCGCCAAACCGGTCGTCGAGCTCGAGGACGTCGCGAAGGTCTACCAGCAGGGGGACCAGCACGTCGATGCGCTTCGCGGGGTCACGATGACCGTGAAGAGCGGCGAGTTCACGGCGATCAGCGGCCCGTCGGGCTCGGGCAAGACGACGGCGCTCAATCTGATCGGTGCGCTCGACAGCCCGACGTCGGGGACGGTTCGCATAGACGGGACGGATCTCAGCACGCTCAATCGGAAGGAGCTCAGTCGGTTGCGCCGGGATCGCATCGGGTTCGTGTTCCAAGCCTACAACCTGCTCCCGGTGCTGAGCGCCTACGAGAACGCCGAGATCGTGATGGCGGTGCAGGGCGTGGACGAGGCTGCGCGGCGACCGCGCGTCATGGGGCTGCTGGCCCAAGTGGGGCTCGAGGGGATGGAGGATCGGCGCCCGTCGGAGCTCTCCGGTGGCCAGCAGCAGCGGGTGGCGATCGCGCGGGCGATCGCGTCCAACCCCGCCGTCGTGCTGGCCGACGAGCCGACGGCCAACGTCGACTCGCACACCGCCGAGCATCTGCTCGAGATGATGGAAGGCCTCAACCGCGATCAAAGTGTGACGTTTCTCTTCTCCACGCACGACCCCCGCGTGATGGAGCGGGCCCGCCGCGTCGTTCGCCTCGTGGACGGCCAGATCGAGAGCGACAAGGTTCGCGACTGAGCCGTCGGCCCCGGTCGGTCTGAAGCCTGACGGTGAACCCACCGAGCGCGAGCGCCTCGTCGACCGACGACCGTCCGGGTCGGTCCCGACAGCTGACCGGCCTGTGGACAGCCGTCACGGACATCTGCACGCGCTACGCGAACCGCTCACCCAAGACCGCGCGAATCGTGCTCGGCGTCGGCGGCGCCGCGCTCTTCTGTGTGCTCGCGACCCAGAACGCCGGCGGCTACCGGTACGGCGTGCAAGACGCCCCCATGACCGTTCGCCGACGCCGCCTTCGACGTGATCTGGTGCGGATCGGTGTTCACGCACCTGGACGAGGAGCGCCAGGATCGCTGGCTGGCGGAGCTCCAGCGCATCTTGACCCCCTCGGGCGTGTTGCTGGCGAGCGTCCATGGCCCCCATAGCTGGGAGCCTCGATTGCCACCCTGGACAATCGCGAGACTGAGAGACGAGGGCATCGTGTTCGCGCACACCGCGGCGCCGACGCCGGTATTCATCCGCCCTGGTATCAGGTGACGTGGCACGCGGAGCACTACATACGTCGCCATTGGGGTGCCGTGTTCGACATCAGCGGCTATGTCCAGCGCGGGTTCAAGCACCACCAGGACGTGGTGGTGGCGAGAAAGCGGGCCGGCTCGGTCTGACGGCTGGCCGCAGCTCCAAGGCACAGCGTGCGTGTGCTTGCGCGCAGGTTGCGTTCGGGTTCATCATGGGCGGACGCCCAGAGCCGAGGACGCGAGAAGAGGAGACTCAGATGAGCCATCGTTACGTTGCTAGTGCGTTCATGGTGATCACGGTTGTGGCGCTGTTGCCCGTGCTCGCGGCGGCCCAATCGAGCTCCGCGCAGGCTCCTCGGACCCCGTGGGGGCAGCCAGATCTGCAGGGCATCTGGGACTTCCGTACCATCACGCCGCTGCAACGACCCGCGGACCTGGCGGACAAGGAGTTCCTGACCGCGGAGGAAGCGGCCAACGCCGAGCAAGCGACCATCGCCCGGAACGAGGAGCTCGCGAATCGCGACGCGCGGCGCACGGAATCCACCGCCAGCGTGGACCAGGGCGAGGACGGCGCCCCCGGCTTCTACAACAATTTCTGGCTGGACGGCGGCACGACGTCGACCGGGCGCACGTCGCTGATCATCGACCCGCCGAACGGCCGCATTCCGCCGTTGACGCCTGAAGCGCAGCGGCTTGCGGACGCGCAGCGGGAGTATCTGGCGGACCATCCGGCGGATTCCTGGTCGGATCGCAACACGTCGGATCGGTGCATCGTGGGGTTCAACGCCGGTCCTCCCATCACGCCGCTCGCCTACAACCAGAACATGCAGCTCTTTCAGACACCGGACCACGTGGCGATCCTGACCGAAATGGTGCACACGGCTCGTGTCGTGCCGCTCGACGGTCGCCCGCCGGTCAACTCGGACATCCGTTTGTGGACCGGCGACTCGCGCGGCCACTGGGAGGGCGACACGCTGGTCGTCGAGACCGCGAATTTCAACGCCGAACGGGCCTGGGTCCCGCTCGGCTCCGCGCCCCCCGGGACACGGTCCTCTGCGAGCCTGAGGCTGGTCGAACGCTTCACCCGCGTTGACGACGGCACGCTCGAGTACACGTTCACGGTGATCGACCCGCAGACGTGGACGAGCTCGTGGACGTCGTCGCAGCCGATGCTGCGGACCGAGGTGCCGATGTTCGAGTACGCGTGCCACGAAGGCAACTACAGCATGGAAGGCATCCTCTCGGGCGCGCGGGCAGACGACAGAGCCGCTGCCAACGACGCAAACCGATAAGCCCCCTCTGAGTGCATGTCTCACGAGACGGTGGCCGGCGAGCTGGCGCGGCCGGGGTTGGGTCGATCGCCAGCGCCGCTGCCGTGCGCTGGACTGGTGCCGGAGGTCGTCGCATCTCGCATCACACCATCTCGCTCGACACGCCGATCGGGAGCGACGATGGTCGCGTCCTCCGAGCACCTGGCACCACGACCGCCTGGGTCACGCTGCGCGCACGACCCAGGATCGCGCGGTAACCGTCGTTCAGCCTCCAACAGACCTTTTGACCGGCGTCCGTGAGGATGAATCCCTTGCTGCCCCTCCGGGTAGGTATGATGGGTGCTCGCGATGAACATTCGGCACACCCTCCAGCTCAAGCTCAGCCACAAGCTCATCCTCACCCCCTCGTTGCAGCAGGCGATCAAGCTGCTGCCGATGACGACCCTCGAGCTCGTCGACATGCTGAACCAGGAAGTGGTCGAGAACCCGCTGCTGGAGGACGTGCCAGCCGAAGAGCAGCCACAGACCGATGCGGCCGCCCGGGTCGAGCAGGCCGACCCGGATCCCCCGCCGACGACCGAGCGACAAGACACGTGGGACGACAAGGACTACGAGTATTTCTTCGGCGAGTATTTGCACGAGGGGTACCGGCCACGGATACCGCAGGAGATCAAAGAGCTCCCGCCGATTGAGAACACGCTGTCCACGACCAGCTCGCTCGCGGATCATCTCCTGTGGCAGCTGTCCCTCCGCACGAGCGATGACCTCGCGCGCGACATCGGGGCGGCGATCATCGGCAACCTGAACGAGGACGGCTATCTCGTGGCGTCGCTCGATGAGGTTGCCGCGATGGGCGCGTGGTCAACAACCGAGGTCGAGCGCGTGCTGGCGCTGGTCCAGACGTTGGATCCCGTGGGAGTCGCGGCCCGAGACCCCCAGGAATGTCTCCATCTTCAGATCCGCCACTTGGGCCTTGCGGGTACGCCCAGCGAGACCATCGTCCAGGACGCGGCCTTGCTCAGGTTGCTGGAGACCCGCCAAGTGCCCGAGTTGGCGCGCCGGCTCGGGCTGTCCATCGAAGCCATGAACCGCCACCTCGAGATCGTGCGTCAGCTCGATCCGAGGCCCGGCAGCCGCCTCAGTCCGGTGGCGTCGCAGCACGTGATTCCCGATGTCTCCGTGGTGAAGGTCGACGACCACTACGTGGCGGTGTCGAACGATGACGGGATGCCCCAGCTGCGTATCAGCCCCGTCTACCGCGGGATGTTGGACAAAGGCAGCCACACCTCTGAGGCAACGCGGGCCTACGTCAAGGACAAGTTTCGGTCGGCCCTCTGGCTCATCAAATCGGTGGATCAGCGACAGAAGACGATCCACAAGGTGGCGACCAGCATCATTCAGTTCCAACGTGAGTTCCTCGATCATGGGATCGAGCATCTCCGCCCGCTCGTCTTGCGCGACGTGGCGAACGACATCGGGATGCACGAGTCGACGGTCAGCCGCGTGGTCAACAACAAATACATGCACACGCCGCAGGGCGTCTTCGAGATGAAGTACTTCTTCCACAGCGGGATTCACAGCTCGTATGGGGAGACCGTCTCGTCGGTCACGATCAAACAGCGCATCCGCACGCTCATCGACACTGAAGACGCGCGGAAGCCGTTGAGCGATTCGCGCATCGCCAGCCGGCTCCAGGAAGACGGGCTTGTCCTGGCGCGTCGCACCATCGCGAAGTATCGCGAAGACCTCAGGATTCCGACGTCGAGCCGGCGCAAGGCGGCCGTCTGACACGTCGACCCGCGAGCTAGAATCGACCGGTGGTCGACTTCGGGATCGTCCTTGCGTACTTCGCCGTCATCTTCACGGTCGGCCTACGCGCACGGGTCGACTCGACCGCCGGTCCCGAGGAGTATTTCCTCAGTTCACGCTCGTTGCGGTGGCCGTCCATCGCGATCTCCACGATCGCGACCAACATCGAGGCCGGCCATTTCCTCTCGGTGGCCGGCGCGGCCTACGTGGATGGCCTGGCGCAGGCGAACTTCGAGCTCAACGCCATCTTCGGCATCGTGGTCGCGGCCTTCGTCTTCGTTCCCCTCTACCTCCGGCTGAGGGTCGTCACCATCAGCCAGTTCTTCGAGCAGCGGTTCGGGCCGACGATCGCGTTGGCGTACGCGCTGCTGATGATCGCGCTGTACGCGTTTCTCTACCTGGGCACGGCGTTGTTCTGGGCGGCGTACGCGCTCGACGGCATCTTTGCAGAGATGGTGGCGTGGATCAGCGACAGCCAGGCGGTGCGGCTCATCGTCCTCATCGTGGCGCTTGGGGCATTCTCAGCGCTGTACACGTACCTGGGCGGGTTGCGTGCCGTGGTAAGGACCGATCTCGCGCAGTTCGTCTTGCTTCTCGGCGGCGGTCTGATCACCGTCTTCATCGCCGTGCATCACCTCGGTGGCTGGTCGGCGCTCTTCGGCACGACCGGACACCTCATGCATCTGCACTTGCCGCGGGACCACCCGACGGTGCCATGGACCGCCCTCATCGGGATCAACCTGTTGAACTTGAACTACTGGGGGGCGAACCAGGTCATTCTGCAGCGGGCCCTGGCGGCCAAGAGCCTCTGGCACGCCCAGGTGGGGCTGTTGGTGGGCGGGGTGCTCAAGTACGCCATGCTACTCATCATCGTCATCCCGGGGATCGCGCTGGCGGGGATCCTGGCCGACGCCCCACTCGACGACCCGGACACGGCGTACATCACCCTCGTCACCCGGTTTCTCCCCGCTGGGCTGCGCGGCCTGATCGCCTGTGGGCTCTTCGCGTCCCTGATGAGCACGGTCGACTCCATCTACAACTCCGTCGCCACGTTGTCGTCCATCGACATCTACAAGCGCCACCTGCGCCGGGATGCGTCCCCGCAGGACATCGTCCGCGTGGGCAAGGTGGCCATCCTGGGGGCCTTCGTGACCGGCCTGCTGTTTGCCTTCGCGGTGGTCGCCCTCAAGACCGGAAGTCTGCAGGAGGATCCCCTCACCCACTGGTTCAACGAGGTGTCCTACTACGTGAAGAATGGGTTCGTGGTGCTCGTGACCGCCGCCGTCTTCCTCATCCGGCCGTCGCGGCATCTTGTGTTGGGCACCGTGCTCGGCAGCATCGCCCTGTACTTCGGCTTCGCGCTCTTGTGGCCGGAGACGAGCTACCTGGTGCGGTCGGGGTGGGTCATCGTGCTCAGCTTCGGCGTGGTCGCCGTGCCGACGATGCTGCGCCAGGGATGGCGCATCCCGTTGCGCGAGCTGATCACGGCGCCCGACCGGGGTGTGGCGCGGTTCGGCGTGGGGCTGTTCGCCTCCTTGGTCGTCGCCCACATACTGTTCCACTGACGCCGCACATCTCGCGCGTCGGGCCCCGGCGCCTTGACAGGTCGCGTCAGCAGTGGCAAGCTCCCTGCGCTCACTGGTTTGAGCGCTCAGCACCGCCAGCCCCCGTCGGTTCGGCGTTCAGCGCACACCTATGGCCACTGCAGACGCTTCGCATGTGACGGTTGAGATCCCGCTGGATGCCGATGGTGGGACGCGGGGCGGCACGCTTCGCTCGGCTGACCACTTCGCCGACGTGTCGGCCAGGTATCGGCATCTGCGTGACCTGGACCTCGACGCGGTGCGGCTGGTCAGCGGCATCTTGGCTCGCGCCGCAGGGCAGGCCCGGCCCTTTCGGCTCCTCGACGTCGGCACGGGCACCGGGCGCTATCTGGACGCGGTCAGTGAGGACTTGTCGTCCACGCATGGCACAGACGTGTGCGGTATTGGCCTGGATCGGAGTCCGGCCATGGTGGCCGAAGCCCGCCGGCGCGCCCGGTGCGCGTACCCCGGAGCGAGCCATCTCGTCAGCGCCGTCGAGACACTCCCGTTCCGCGCCGCGAGTTGCGACGCCCTGACCTGCTTCAACGCGGTCCACCATTTCGACGTCACCAGGTTTGCGCGCGAGGCGGCTCGCGTGCTCACCCCCTCGGGTCAGCTCGTGCTCTACACGAGGACCGCCGAGCAGAACCGGCGCACGATCTGGGGCCGCTACTTTCCAGACTTCGCCGCGCTCGAGAACCGGCTATATGCCGTCGCCGCGCTTCGGGAGACACTCCTCGCCACGCGCGCCTTCGCGTCCGTGGATGTGGAGACGATTCCCTGGCGCGTGACGACCTCGCTGTCGAGACTGCGCGAGCAAGTCACCGCGTATCACTATTCGACGTTCAGGTTCTACGCACCTGATCGGCTGCAGACGGCCTTCCACACGTTTGAACGCCGCGTGCGAGCCGTCGTGCACGACGGCTCGCGCATCACCTTTGACAATGACCACGTGCTGCTTGTGGCGCGGCGAACGGCTACGGTCTAGCCGGGACTGAGCTGGCCCGGGGTGGATCGCGCATGCAGACTCTCCCGCGGCATGTCGACGTCGCGCTTGACGCTGGTCGTGTGCGCCGGTACGGTAGCACTCGCTACGGCCAGGTGCTCGGCGGCGTCCGCGCCGCAAAAGGCTCTTTGGGCGTATCCCGCATTTGTCTGACCACAGGCTAGTGCCGTTGGGTGTCATGATCCGTCGAAGGTCGTCCATGATGGCACGCCCGTTGTCAGATCATGGCGGCATTGGTATGGGACTCCTGCGCAGCTTCGTGCTTGGAGCCGCCCTGGGGTATGTGGCGGGGCAGCGTCGCAATTCTCACCGGCGACGGGTGCCGTCAGCGGGTTCCTCTTGGCACGCGGCGCGTCGTCACGCGCGCGATGCGGGTGTCATCACGGTACCGCAGAAATGTGCACCCTCAACGAGCGTGATACAGGGAGCGATGACGTTGCCCTCCGGTAACCCTGTGTCATGGACGTCGACCTGGGCGCTTGCCGCGCCGTGTCAGCTCGGCGCGCACCGTCTTACCGCGAATCGGCAGACCGGGAGGGGGCACTCCCTCGTCACGCGTCCAAGTGTGAGGCATCTCGAGGCCCCACCAGTTGCCGCGCACGGCTCGTGGCGAGATCGCGGCTGTCACCATCATCCGTCGCCTCCAACGGGGGGCGCGCCGGGCCGGCTCTGCCCCAGACCGTGATGGTAGCATCGCAAGCTGGCGTCTCGTCGCGCGCACACCGAGTGCCACGATGTTGAGTACAGAGCAGAACGAGGTCATCGACCATCTGATCGCCCTCGGGGCGGAGCAGGGGCAGGTGCTCCTGGAGGAGATCGACGCGTGTCTGCCCGCCGACGTCACGGCGCCGAGGGTATTGGACGACCTGCGCAGCCGGTGTCGTGACGCCGGGATCGAGATCGTGGACGCGGCGTCGGGCGCGCGCCAGGCGCGCACCGACGAGATCGACGTTCCCCCAAGTCCACCCGAGTCGTCCGGCGATGTGGTGCGCCAGTACCTCGCGGACATGAGCCGGGTACCGCTGTTGACGCGCGAGCAAGAAGTGACGCTGGCGAAGCAGTTCGAACGTGGCACGCGGACGGTGGTCGTGGCGGTCTCACATACGCCCAGCCTCGTGCAGGGGGTC
Source organism: Vicinamibacterales bacterium (assembly GCA_965197395.1). Lineage (GTDB taxonomy): Bacteria > Acidobacteriota > Vicinamibacteria > Vicinamibacterales > UBA8438 > CAZYFH01. Next base: position 375,759 of record CBDANB010000004.1, read on the forward strand.
ATGCGACTAGGGGACGCCCTGCGGCGCGACGGCCACCTCGTGCGCGGCCTTGTGACGCACCACCAGGGAGACACGACCGCTGATCGGGTCACGCGTCGGGCCCAAGATGTCCTGGTGCAGTTTGAGGCGATCAGCGCGGCATGGGACGACGTTGAGCGGTGTCGGGCGTCCTGGCAGCAGACGAGCAGACGAAGTCCGCATTCCGCTCGGCGCGCGCGGTGGGAGACAGGGCGCGCGCGCGCCCGCGTCGCTCACCTGGTACGGCGTATCGGGTTCAGCGACGCGACCCGACGCGGCCTCGTCGAGCGGTTTCACACATCCGCGGCCGCGGTCGAGTCCGCTGCGCGAGCCGTCCAGCGTGCCGAGCGCCGCCTCCGTTCAACAACCGCGAGGGCACGGCTGACAGGAATGCCGCGCCGGCGCGCGCGCCAGCGGCTGAAAGAGGTCCGCGCCGAGCTCAGCGATCTGACCCAGCAGCTGCAGCAAACACCCGCGGAGGTGCGACAGACACGCGAACGCATCGCGCGCGGGGAGGCACAGGCCGCGCAGGCGAAGCGTGCACTGGTCGAGGCCAACCTCCGGCTGGTCGTGTCGATCGCGAAGAAATACCGGAACCGCGGCCTGCCGTTCCTCGACCTCATTCAGGAAGGCAACATTGGCCTGATGCGCGCCGTGGACAAGTTTGAGTACCGCCGGGGGTACAAGTTCTCGACGTACGCCACCTGGTGGATCCGGCAGGGGGTCACGCGTGCTATTGCCGACCGCGCGCGCACGATTCGAGTGCCCGTCCACATGGTGGAGCGGATGAATAGGCTCAGCCGCGCCTCCCATGCGCTGGTTCAGGAACGGGGCCGCGAACCGAGCCCCGCCGAGTTGGGCCGGCACCTGGGCCTGTCGGCCGCCCAGATCCTCGAGGCCCGTCGCATCTCGCACCACACCATCTCGCTCGACACGCCGATCGGCAGCGATGACGAGCGCGTGCTCCGGGACGTCCTCACGGATCCGCAGGCGCGGTCGCCGGCGGAGGAGTCGATCGTCACCGATAGGCGGGAGCGGACCGACGCCGTCTTGAGGACCTTGGCGCCGCGAGAGCGTGAGATCATTCGGCGGCGCTTCGGGATGGACGATGGCCACGCGCAGACGCTGGAGGAGGTCGGGCAGGTTTTTGGCCTCACGCGCGAACGCATTCGGCAGCTGGAGGCGAAAGCGCTGGGCAAGTTGCGGCATCCGTCGCGGAGCCGGCCGTTGCGCACCTTCGCTGAGGGGTCCGCGGCGTCAGGTCACGATGCCTCGGTGCGACGAACACGTCTCGGCAGCGAACCTCGTCACGGGACAGAGGTGCGTGACGGCTGAGGAGCACATCGTCGTGCTGTCTCCGGTGCTGATCGGCCCGGTCGAAGGTTCGAGGTCCCAACGGGCGCCGACGGCTCGATGGAGGGATCATGACCGTCGCTGATCAGGTGAAGCACATCATCGGGCAGCATCTGGGCGTGGATGACGACGACGTCGTGCCAGAGGCGTTGTTCCGTAACAACCTTGGGGCCGACTCGCTCGATGCCTTCGAGTTGCTACTGGCATTCGAAGACGCGTTCGGCATCGAGATTCCGGACACGGATGCGGGACTCATGCGATGTGTGCAAGACGCGGTCGCGTATATCGAGGCGCACGTGGCGGCGGGTGGTGAACACGTCTCCCTCGACGCGCCGTCGAAGGACGAGTGGCCATGCACCGGGTCGGTGCATCACTGAGGCGACCATGACGACCGCACACAAACTGAGGACGCTGCTCGCCATTCTCGAATGCGCGCCTGCGGCCCACGCAATGACGGTGTTCGAGAGCGCGGCGAGGAGCGGCAACCTCTCAGTCTTCTGGAACGCGTACCGGTCGGCTCTCCGGACGTCGACGCGCCGTGATAAATCGCTGCCGGAGTCCGAGGGAGAGATCACCTTGGCCAGGCTGGAACCGGCGATGCAGGCGGTGTATGACCTGCCGACGAGGGACGGGATGCGGTCTTTGACCGCGCAGTCCGACTAGCACGGGCTGCTAGGCTCCAGCCCACCTCCTGCGGTCTTTGACCGCGCAGTCCGACTAGCACGGGCTGCTAGGCTCCACACGCGAACCGTCGCCGCCTTGAACCATCCGCACATCTGCACCCTGTTCGACATTGGTCGGGACGGCGAGACGGACTTCCTGGTCATGGAGTATCTCGACGGGGAGACGCTGGCCCAGCGGGCACCTCATTCGTTCGCGGCATTGCCCGAAGAGGATCTTCGCCAGCACTTCCTTGTTCAACTGAACGCCGAATTGGGAGGGGACGCCACGGCCGAAACGTTCAACTCGAATTGGGAGGGGGGGGGGGGGGGGAAGACAGATATTTGGGTCTATCCGGGTTTCCCAACGCTATTTTGGGGCCTTTCGGGGTTTTTCGTGGATGATTTGATGGGAAAGGCCCTGTGGAAGCTCGTGGAAAACGCGCAGCGTTTTCCGAGGTGCGGTGGGCGCGTTCTGTGCGTCCACGGCGCCGGCAGCTTCCACAGGGCCCATCCGTATGCGACAAGATCGCCGCGTCCTCGGACTGCAGTCGACCCGTGAATGACTATGTTCACATCGAAGCGGCCGACCTGTGCAGGCCGAACGCTCGATTTACCCAGGAAAGACAGGGATATCAGGTACTTACGCCCTTTGGGAAACTCGGATATAGCCAGATATTTTGGTCCGAACTGAGGGTCAGAACGTACTCATTGCGGAGTGCAAGATCTGGAGTGGAGCGAAGGCTCTCGACGATGCCATCGAGTAGGTTCTTGCGTATACAACCTGGCGGGACACGAGGATCGCGATAATCGTTTTCACCCGGGCCCGAGGTTTACATCCATCTTGACGAAGATCCGAGATACTCTCAGCGACAACAGGCACTTTGTCCGTTGGATCGATCGTCAGGTTGAAACTGAGTGTCAGTGCGTCCTGCGCGCGCCGCGCGATCCGGCCCGCGAGATTCGACTCACCACGCTGGCCTTCGATGTCCAGGATCACGACGGCTGACAGGACATCCATAGAGAAACAGAGGCTTGACTGGCCGAGGCCGGTATCACGAGGTCTTTTGACTGGGGACACACGGAATACGAGAAGTTCCGATCTCAGCGCTGTGCGCCCCCAAGGGTAGATCAGATGGCTGTCGAAGAATCTGGCCTAAGAAACTACCTGGCAACCTTCACCGATGAGCCACGGGCAGCATTCGGTCTTGTCGGGAATATCGGGGCAGCACTGACAATCGACCCGGTCTCACCGCCCTCGGGGCTCGTCACCGCCCTCATCGGCGAGGGCCAAAACGAAGGTCTCGAAGTTCCGGTTCAGTCCCGATCCGCTCGCGACGCACACGCGCGGTCGTTCCCTACGCCGTTGCTGACGACTGGAGGAAAGCGATGACCAGCAAGCGCACCGTCTATATTGGAATCGTACTGATCGCACTCATTGCCGCAGTCGGTCAGGCCGCCCTCGAGAAGGCTGCGGTTGCGCAGAGCGAAAGGCAAGCGCCCATGTTCGAGGTGGATCCGCTATGGCCCAAGCCTTTGCCTAATCATTGGGTCCTCGGCTCGACGATCGGCGTGTGGGTCGACGCGCAGGACCACGTGTGGATCATCCACCGGGCCTCGTCGCTTGCCGCCGGTGAACGGCGCCTGGACGCGGACCCGCCCACCGGCGAGTGCTGTGCCGCTGCTCCGCCTGTCCTCGAGTTCGACCAGGAGGGGAACGTCCTCCGGCACTGGGGCGGTCCCGGACCGAGTTACGAATGGCCGCAGTCGAACCACGGGATCTTCGTCGATCACCTGGGGAATGTCTGGATCGGCGGAAACGGCGGGGGGGACGCCCACGTCCTGAAGTTCACCCAGGACGGCACGTTTCTGGCGCAGTTCGGTCGCGCGGAAGCGCGCCGTGTCAGCGGCGCCGGCGAGGATTCAGTCTACGAGCGTGACAGCAACGACCGCGAGAGCTACGGGCGAGTGGCCAAGATCTTCGTCGACCCGAACACCAACGAAGCCTATCTCGCCGACGGCTACTTCAACAAGCGCGTGGCCGTGCTCGACGGGGAGACGGGCACGATGAAGCGCTACTGGGGTGCGTACGGCAACAGGCCCGACGACAGTGACCTTGGGCCATTCAATCCGGATGCGCCACCGCCCCAGCAGTTCGGGAATCCGGTGCACTGCGCCGACCTGGCGCACGACGGGCTGCTGTATGTCTGCGACCGCCCGAACAATCGGATTCAGGTGTTCACCAAGGAAGGGGAGTTTGTGAAGGAGGCGTTCATCCAGCAGCGGCCTGGGTACGCGTCGGCCTGGGATATCGCCTTCTCGCGGGATCCGGAGCAGCGCTTCCTCTACCTGGCGGATGCGCCGAACGCGAAGGTGCACGTCCTGCTACGTGAGACGCTCGAGGAACTGACGAGTTTCGGCGACGGCGGGCGTCAGCCCGGTCAGTTCTACGGCGTGCACAGCATCGCCACCGACTCGCAGGGCAACCTCTACACGACCGAGACGTTCGAAGGAAAGCGCGTGCTCGTATACAAGGGCCTAGGCCCTGTCACAAACCGGAATCAGGGCGTGGTATGGCCGACGACCGCTTCCCAGTAGCAGCGCAGGATGCCGGAACTGCATGACGCCGCGTACTCGGTGCCCGGCGATTTCGGCGGTCGCGCGGCGTGAGACAACACACTGAGCCGCACTCGTCCTACGGGCCAGCGAGTGAAGATATGGAGGCAACCATGCAACGTGAAAGCTCAAGTGGTGCGGTTCTCATGGCAATGGTTGTGGTTGCTGGTAGCGTGGCAACGGCATGGCTTTCCAGCTCGGCGCTGTCCGCTCAAGCGTCCAAGACGCTAGGCAGCAACCTGCCGATATTCGAGGTAGACAGCGCGTGGCCGACGGTGCCGGCAGAATGGAAACTCGGCGACCCGTCCAGCATTGCCGTGGATGCACAGGACAACGTATGGGTCTTGCACCGCCCGCGGACGCTCCCTTCCGATCAAATCGCGATGGCTGCGCCGCCAGTCATCGTGTTCGACACGGCAGGCAATTTCATCAAGGCGTGGGGCGGTGCGGGCACCGGGTATGAATGGCCCGAACGGGAACACGGCCTCCATATTGATCACCAGGGCTTCGTCTGGCTGGGCGGAAACAACTGTCCCACCAATGGCCTGCCCGGGCTCAAGCCGGTTGCCGATGACCAACTGCTGAAGTTTACGCAGGACGGGGCGTTTGTCATGCAGATCGGTCGCAGCAACCAGAGCCAGGGCAATGCCGACACGAGGAACCTCCACCGACCGGCGGATCAGGGGGTCCATTCAGCTTGGCATGTTCGTGAAACAGCGAGTCGCCGACTGCCAAGCCACCTTCGCGACAATCGGGCCGTGACACAGGGCTATTCCATATCGGCTAGTCCCCTGTGTCTGAAAAAGCTTCAAATAGTGTGTCGGCTGTGATGTATTGGGCGGCATGGCAAGAACAGGTCGGCCCAAAGCGAGATTGGAAGTCACCGCCGCAGAGCGCGTAGAACTTGAGCGGCTCGCCAGGCGCGCCCGAACGAATCGGCACGTGGCCTTGCGGGCAAGGATCGTCCTGAGGAGCACGCGTGGCGAATCGAACGTGGCGGTCGCGGCGAAACTGCGCTGCTCGAACGTGACGGTCGGCAAGTGGCGACAGCGGTTTAGGGTAGGTCGCGTGGACGCGCTGTACGACGAGCCCAAGCCCGGAGCCCCACGGACCCTGTCCGATGCGGATGTCGAGTCGATCCTCGTCACGACGTTGGAAAGTAAGCCGAAGGGGCGGACCCACTGGAGCACCCGCAAGATGGCGGAGCACGCTGGCGTCAGCGCCTCTACCGTGGGCCGCATCTGGCGCACTTTCGGGTTGCAGCCGCATGTCGTGGAATCCTTCAAGATCTCCGACGACCCGCTGTTCATCGAGAAGGTGCGGGACATTGTCGGCCTCTACCTGAACCCACCCGACCACGCCGTCGTCTTGTCATTCGACGAAAAGCCTCAGATTCAAGCCCTCGAGCGGGCGCAGCCGATTCTGCCGATGGACCTGGGTCGCCCCGAACGCCAGACGCACAACTACATCCGCCATGGCACGGTGGACCTCTTCGCGGCGCTCAACGTCGCGACCGGCCAGGTCGTGGCGCAAACCAAGAAGCCGCATCGGTCGAGGGATTTCGTGAGCTTCCTGCGCGAGATCGACGAGCGGGTGCACTCCGCCCTCACCGTCCACGTGATCCTCGACAATCTCTCGGCGCATAAGTCCCCGTTGGTCAAACGATGGGTGGCCCGCCACCCGCGCTTCCAGTTCCACTTTACGCCGACCTACTCCGCCTGGCTCAACCTCGTCGAGCGGTTCTTTGGCCTTCTCACCGAACACGCCCTCAAGCGCGGAACACATTCCAGCCCGCACGCGCTGCGCCAAGCCATCTACGCCTACGTGGACGCCCACAACGACGAGGGCAAACCCTTCAAGTGGACAAAGACAGCCGACGAAATTCTCGCGAAGGTGAAGCGGTTCGGACAGCGCACCGTTCAAGTCCACGGTGGCCCCAGATGACCAACGACTTTTTGAAGAAATCAAAGATCAAGGGGACTAGCCGTCTGATGAAAGAGAGGTTGTCATGGATGCGAGGCGCACCAGAAGACGTTTCCTGAAGGCGGGTGTCACCTTGGCCGGTGTGGCTGTGGGGGCGCGGTCCGTGGGTGCCCGCATTCCCGGGTCTGCAGAACCTGAAAGACTCGCGACACACGCCATGGCCTTCGGTGAGCGCTCGCGTTTCGTCACCGTCAAGCGCCCGACGATGTCGAATATCGGCCAAAACATATTCCTCCATGGCGAGCCGGATGGGCTCGACGCATTCACGCCGCTCCGGGACTTGGTAGGCAACATCACCCCCTCCGACCTGCATTACGTGTCCTCCCACGGTAGCGTCCCTCCGGACATCGATCCCAGCCACCATCGGCTCGTGATCTCAGGTCTGGTGGAGCGGCCGCTTGTGTTCACGATGGACGAGCTCATGCGCACTGCCATCCGTGTCCCGAGCCCACTACATCGAATGCGTCGTCAACAGGCCAACCCCGACGGGGAAAACGGTTGAGCAGATGCACGGGATGATCGCGTGCAGCGAGTGGACCGGTGTGCCGCTCGCGGCGTTGCTCGACGAAGTGGGTGTGCAACCGGGGGCGAACTGGGTGTTCGCGGAAGGGGCCGAATCGGTCAGGCTCGGGGCGAGTCTCCCGCTAGGCAAAGCGATGGACGACGTGCTTGTCGCGTACGGCCAAAACGGGGAGCCGGTGCGTCCGCACCAGGGTTTCCCATTGCGACTTGTGGTGCCTGGCTTTCAAGGCAAGTATCACGTCAAGTGGCTGAGGCGCCTCCGGCTCGTGAAGCGCCCCCTGATGTCCTACTGGGAAAACATCATTTCATGGACCGGGGCTACCGACCGGGCGGCGAGGCTCGTGGTGGTGGCTTCGGCGGCGATTTTTACTTGGAGCAGGGGCCGAAGTCGGTCATCACGTTCCCGTCTGGCGAACAGCGGCTGCCCAGCCCTGGCTATTACACGATCAGGGGCCTGGCATGGTCCGGGTCCGGCGCTGTCCGGCGCGTGGAAATCTCCACAGACGGCGGTCAGCGCTGGAGCGACGCCACGATTGACGAGCCGGCACTTCGGATGGCCTGGACCCGCTTTACGGCCCCGTGGACCTGGAACGGCAGAGAAGCGGTGCTGGAGTCGCGGTGTACCGATGACAAGGGTCAGGTCCAGCCGACGGCAGCTGAGTACCCCCAGTTCTGGGGCAACTCCGGAGCTCCTCACGGAAACGCCATTCAACCCTGGAAGGTGGGCAATGATGGGATCGTTCTCAATGCGTTGTAGTCTGATTGAATCGCCCCGGGTTTCCCGGAGGCTCCATATCTTGGGAGGATGGAGTCCATGGGAAGACCGAGGAAGTACTCACCAGAAGTACGGGACCGCGCCGTGCGGCTCGTGTTTGAGCACGAAGACCAGCACGACTCGCAGTGGGCCGCGATCCGATCCGTGGCCGAGAAGATCGGCTGCACGTCGGAGACGCTGCGGCATTGGGTGCGCCAAGCCGAGCGGGATCAGGGACGCCGTCCGGGGCTGACGACGGACGAGCGGGCCGTGCTGAAGGAGCAGGCGCGTGAGATCCGCGAGCTCCGGCGGGCGAATGAGATCCTGCGGAAAGCGTCAGCGTATTTCGCACAGGCGGAGCTCGACCGCCGACCGAGGTAATGGTGACCTTCATTGATGCGCAGCGGGAAACGTACGGGGTCGAGCCGATCAGCGCCGTGGTGCCGATTGCTCCGTCGACGTATTACGCGCACAAAGCGTGGCAGGCCAATCCCCGGTTGCGATCGGGGCGCGCGCAGCGCGATGCGTGGTTGAAGGATCAGATCCGTCGCGTGCGCGACGAGAACTTCGCGAGCACATCAACCAGGGCCCCTGTCGGCGACGTGAGATCGACGGTGATCGCGGTCCGCGCCAGCTGCAGGATGGGGGAAGCCGTATCCCGGATGGTGTACCCCGTCGTGTCGGTGTCGCTCTCGCCGCGGCTGTCCGTCACCGTCAGGGTGACGAGATACGTCCCGACGATCCCCGGGCTGTCGACGGTCACCAGCGGGCTGGCGCTGGTCACGACGCCGAACGGTCCCTCCCAGGTGTAGGTGAGCGCGTCACCGTCGGGATCGAACGACCGGGACCCATCCAGGCCGATCGCCTCGCCGGGCACACACCCCACCACTTGCGGCGGTCCAGCATTGGCAATTGGCGGTGCGGGGGGGAGCGCGTAGACGACGGCCGCGCCACTGTCGATGATCACAGTCCCCTGCGCGTCAACGGCGTCGTACAGGCTCGCCCCGACGATCGCGCGTGGACCGTCAATCGCGACCGCCCCACCGAACGCGTCGTTCCCCTGGGGCGGGTCGGTTGTCAATCGCCGGGTCGGGTCGGCCGCGCCGTCCCCGTTGAGGTCGGCTCCCCAATCGTTGAACCCGACACGCTCGAAGAGATACGCCGGGAGGGAGAAGAAGGGCGCGCCGACGATGGCGACGTTCCCCGACACCCCCACGGCAGCGCCGAATCGGGTGTTCGGCCCGGTGTCGGTCGGGAGCAGCAATTGACCGCCGTCGAACGTCCGCGCGCCGGGAATGCGATCGAAGGCGTACGCGGCACCGCGATCGGGGTCGACCACGTCGTCACGCGGCGCGCCCACCACCAGGAGGTCGCCATCCGTGGCGACACTGGTGCCGAACTCGCTCCCCACGGTGACCTCGTCGACCGGGATGGGCGTCCAGTCACCGGTCGCCATTCCGTCAAACGCGAACACCGCGCCTGGCGTAACCGCGTCGCCGGGCGCGCCGCCGGCGACGAGCTGGGACGAGAGGGAGACGCTCGTGCCAAGGCGCCCGCCGGCGGGTGCCGGCGTCAGCTTGCGCGTCTCAACCCAGTTGGCGTTGGGGTCCCGATCGAACACGTAGAGGGCGCCCGCGTTCGCCCCGGCGTCATCGTCGCCCGGTGCCCCGACGACCAACATGCTGTCCTGCACGTCGACCGCAAAGCCGAAGGCATCCCCCGGGCCGGCATCCGATGCCGCAACTTCGGCGGTGAGGTGCCACACCGACGTAGCGGGATCAGTCGGGTCACCGACCTGTTGGAACACGAAGACCGCGCCGTGATTGACGCCGGCGACGCCCTGCGCCTCCCGCAGTCGCGCACCAGCCGCGACGAGGTCGCCATCGACGGCCACGGACCAGCCGAACTGGTCTGTGTTCGCTGGGTTGGGCGCCTCGAGTCGCTGCGTCAGCCGCCAGTTCGTCCCATCGAAGTCGAACACGTAGGCGGCTCCCTGATCGACGACCCCGGGAGCGACGTCGGTGCCGATGGCTCCCACGACGGCCCGCCGTCCGTCGATGTCGACCGCGAAGCCAAACCGGTCGCTCATCGTCTCAGCGCCGCGCGCCGTCAAGAGATCGATGAGCTCGAAGTTGCCACTCTCGAGGCCATGCGTCACGAGGAGCCCGTCGGACCCGCCCGTGCCGTCCTTGTCGGTGACCGTCACCGTCACCGGGTACGGGCCGGGCGCGAGATACGTGTGGCTCGCTGGCACCGTCCCCGGCGGGAACCCCTGCGCAGACAGATCGATCGCGCTGACGCTTCCATCGCCCCAGTCAATGAGAGCGGTGTGGGTGTCCACGGTTCCCGGATCGCTGAACGTGGTTGCCAGCATGACGGCGCCACCGTCCGCGACGCTCTGGTCGGCGCCCGCCTCCACGGTGGGCCCAACATTCCTGAAGACGACGTCTGCCGTGGCGCTATCGGATTGCCCGATATCGTCCGTGACCCGCAGCGTCACGGACACCACCCCATTGTCGGGCGAGGTGACGCTGGCCACGGGCCCGGCCACCTCGAAGGTGCCGTCCGCATCGAGATCCCACTCGACGATCAGCGCCGCGCCCTCAGGATCAGCTGACGCCGATCCATCCAGGGTGATCACGCTCCCCTCCGGTCCGACGTAGGGCCCGCCGGGATCGGCGGTCGGGGCGAGGTTGAGCGGCGGTGCAAACTGCAGGTCGTGCATTCGGCCGGGGTTGGCAAACGATCCGTTGGAGACCGCGTTGAACGACGTGTCGAAGAGATACCGAGAGATCACGCCGTTGCTAGGGTTGGCGACGAATAGCTCTCCCCACGGGCTGAAGCCCACACCGATGGGACGGTTGAGGGAACCGCCGGTGAGCAGCCCGTTGGGAGACGCCACACCCGCTGGATCGAAGACGAACCGAGACACGCTGTTGTTGCTATGGTTCGTGACGAACAGCTCGCCTCGGGGACTGAACGCCATGCCGTGGGGGGTGCTCAGTCCATTGCCCGCGATGCTTCCGTTCGGTACGAGGGTCCCTGTCCCGTCGTCTACGAAGCGTCTGATCTGGTTGACGCCGCAGCAGATCGAGAGGAAGGCCTCCCCGGTGGCTGGGTGTACCGCGATGCCGCGCACGCGAATGTCATCGGGCGCGCTCAGATCGATCTCCCCATTGGGGACGGCGTTGCCCGTGGCATCAAACGTGAACCGCACCACCTGCCCCAGCCCCGAGTCGGTGATCAACAGCTCGTCGTCCCTGAACGCCGTCCAGTGCGGGGAGCCGAAATCACCCGATCCGAACGACCCGTTGAACAGGGGCGTCCCCTGGGGTTGCAGGAAACGCGAGACGCCGCCACCGTTGTTCATGACGAAGAGCTCGCCTCCCGGGCTGACGGCCAGGAAACCGGGCAAGGCAAAGCTTGGATGCGCGAGTGTCAGGTCCAGCGTCGGGCTGCCGATGACACCCACGTCGTAGCGGTACACGACGTTGGTCCCGGCGCCGGCGCCGACCAGGAGCTTCCTCGTCTGGCCCGCCAGACCCTGTGCGGCCACCAGCGTGTCCGACGCGGACACACCGTCGTCGTCGGCGACCGTCACCGTCACGGGGTAGGCCCCCGGCGCGCCGTACAGATGGCTGCCCTGGACCGTCCCCGGCGGGAGGGGCGCCAGGTCGATGGGCTCGATCGTCCCGTCGCCCCAGTCGATGGTGGCCGCGTGCGTGTCGGCGAGGCCCAGGTCGCCAAACGTGCCGGAGACGGCGGCGATGTCCCCGGCCGCAAGAGCCAGGTCCGGACCCGCGTTGACCGTCGGTGCGACGTTGATGAAGGTCACCACCGTGGAGGCGGTGTCACCGACCCCGACCGGATCTGTGACCCGGACGCTAACACCCACCGCGCCATTGTCGGGCGCCGTCACGCTTGCCTGAGGGCCGGTGGCGTCATCGAAGACGCCGTCGTCGTCGAGATCCCATGCGAACGACAACGGAACCCCCTCGGGGTCGGCCGATCCGGATGCGTCGAGCACGATCGTGCTGCCCTCGTTCCCGGCGTACGGCCCGCCGATGTCGGCCACCGGCGGGAGGTTCGGCGGTGGCGCGAATTGCAGGTCGTGGATCCCGAAGCCGTGGTTGAACGACCCGTTGAACGTCGCGTTGAAGGCGGCGTCAAAGACCCAACGGTGAATCCATCCGTCATTACGGTTCGCGACGAACAGCTCGCCCCACGGGCTGAAATCCACGCCAAGGGGCAGGTTGAGTGCCGCGCCGGGGCCTCCGGCGGCATCAGGGGTGCTTTGGCTAATCACGCCGTTGGGCGAGGCGTTGCCCGCTGCGTCGAAGACAAACCGGGAAATGCTGTCGCCAAAGCCGTTCACGGCGAACAGTTCGCCCCACGGGCTGAACGCTAAATCGTGTGGGGCGTTCAGTCCGTTGCCGGTGATGCTCCCATTCGGCACCGCATTTCCAGACGGGTCGATGAGATAGCGGTCGCTCCGGGTCGGGTTGCCTTGCGGGATGAAGAGCTCGCCGGTGGCCGGGTTTGCTTCGATGACGCCCGCGGCGACGGCGATTTCTCCGTTGACCACGGCGTTTCCCGCGGCGTCAAAGAGAAAACGCAACACGCTGCCCGAGCCGGCGCTGGTGACGAACAACTCGTTGCCCCGGAACGTCGACCAGGAGAGGTTGGCGAAATTGTCGGAGAGGATGGACCCGTGGAACACGGGAGCCCCCGCGGGATCCAGAAAGCGAGAGACGCCGCCAAAGTGATTCATGACGAACATCTCGCCGGCCGGGCTGAAGGCGAACCAGCCGGGGAAGTCGAACGTCGCATGATCGAGTGTCAGGTCCAACGTCTGGGTGCCGGTACTGCCGATGTCGTAGCGAAACACCGGGCTCGTACGGACGGTCGTGCCGACATACAGCTTCGCCGTCTGGCCGCCGCTGAAGACAAAGCGGATGGCAGTCACCCCTGGAGTGGACACGCTAGTCACCTCGAGGGTCGCCATATCCACCGCCAAGGTCCTGTCGGCCACCACCGGGCCCACGTTCACGAAGGCCCCGATGCCCGCGACGTCGACGACGGAGACCTGGACATTGCTGCCGTTCGGCACGTCGGTGGCGGTATAGGGCGAGGTCTGGACGCCTAGGGCGGGTGTCGTGAAATCGAAGCTCCCGGGCACCGCCTGGCCGGTGTCGTCCACCGTCTCCAGGAGGACAGATATAGGCTGGGCCTCTGCGTGACCGGTTCGCAGGAGCAGCGACACGGCCACCCCGGCAATGAATACCGCGAAAAATCTGCTACGTGTCATGTGCATCCAATCGGTGGCCCGGGACGATGGCTGCCGAAAACTCAGCCTAGGCGGGTTCGAAGGGCCCCGCAAGCGACATTGAACGACATGCCCCCTGGCTGCCCGGAACGTTCGGCCGTCCGGAGAGCGCAACACGCTGACGGAGCTCGACTTGTGGCAGAATCTGGTCGGCATCTGCGCTGCCGCCCCGATGCGTCCACCTCAAGATCGACTCGACTCTTGGAAGACGATCGCTGCTCATTTCGATCGGACGGTTCGCACCGTCCAGCGGTGGGAGCGCGACTGTGGGCTGCCGGTCCTCCGGCACGGCCATCGCCGGTCGTCGAGCGTTTACGCGTTCCGGTCCGCCCTGGACGCCTGGTGGCTGAGCCGCAGCCAGCCTGGGGGCGGCGGCGGCGACCCACGCCGGGAAGAGCTCGCGGGGCCGTCGCCGCGGCGCGAGATCACCGATCCCTCGGCACACGCCCTGAATCTCATGGCCCGGGACAGCTGGACGATCGCACTGTGGACGGCATGCGGCGCGCCCTGGAGCTCGCCCGGCAGGCGATCTTACGAGACCCGGGATATGGGCCCGCACACGCGATGGAAGCGCTGGTGCACGCCGTTCTCGCCTCTTACACGCCGGAGCCGGTGTTAGAGCACATGGAACGCGCCCGGGAAGCCGCCGGTCGCGCGATCGAGATCGACGAGACACTCGCGGATGCGCACGCCGCGATGGGCCTGGTTTACCTGGGCTACGACTGGCGCTGGGCGGATGCCGCGCGCGCGTTTCGTCGCGCCACCGAGCTCGACCCCCGCGATGGGACCGCCCGGAGCTGGCTGGGCTTCTGGCACCTGACACGTGGGAACGGGGAACAGGCGTTGCTCGACACGCGACACGCCGAGCTGCTGGATCCAGCCTCGCTCATTATCAAGACGCAGGTGGCCTGGGTCCTCTTTTTCCTGCGACGTCACGCGGAGGCGCTCGATCAGCTCGAACGGACCCTGCAGGTGGACCGGCGGTGCTGGCGGGCCTATCTGAACGCCGCCTTCTGCCACATCGCAGTCGGCCGGAACGACGACGCGGTGCACGCACTCGAAACCGCGTTCGCGCTCAACGAGCTCCAGTTCCTGCGCGTGGTGATGGCCCGTGCCCATGCGCGCGCCGGAAGAACGCGAGAGGCCAGGACCATGCTCGCCGAAGCCGTATCCTCCGGGCAACACGTCTTGTCGTATTTCCTTGCCCAGGCGAGGTCGGCCGTGGGCGACGTCGAGGAGGCCGGGCGTTTGCTCGTGAAGTCCTGTGTCGATCGCGAGTGGATTCTCATCTTCCTGCGGCTCGACCCCGCGATGGACGAGTTGCGCGGTCATCCGGCGTATCGCGAGGTCGTCGACCGCATGGCGTTCTAGGGCGTTTGGTGCACGGCTCCTCCCCCTCGTTCCGGCACGTAATCGTCGGTCTATCCACGTTCCATCAGCGGCCGTGCCCGGCGACGCGGTCCGCAGTGGTGATCCCCCGCCGCCGGACTGTACCACGCAGGTCCTCCTCCAAACACTCAAGACAGCGGCACGCGCTCCCCTCTGCGATCCGCATCCCGCACCGACACGTCCCCTTGGCCTGCTGTGCCCGCTGCCAGCGCCTTACGCGCTCGCGGTTGTGTCTCCGGTCGGCCTCGGCCGTGTTGCCGTCGGCCCGCACGTGCGGCATCGAAACGAGCGCAGTCGCCCCACCGGTGCCCTCATGGTCATCACGTCGGCGCGGTGGCCTCCCACCTGAGCATCGGATCGCCGGTGACCGCGGTGCCCGCGCTGTTCTACACGGGGATCCAGGTCTGGTTCGGCCTGCGGAGCCGGGCGCAAGACGGGCCGCGGTAGGACCGTCGCTCCTGTCCGCTCGTTGCACACCCAATCGGCGCCGAGGCCGTGATCAGCCCCGGCCGGTGGCATAATCAGCCCTGATATCCACCCCCACAGGAGGGGCCAGGCGCTGGACTGCGTCGGCGTGCGGCTCGGTTTGAACGACACCCCTTACCACACGAGCTGATCACATCGCTGAGCGATGCACCTGCGAGCATGCCTCCCCTGACCCCAAGAAGCCCTCGGAGAACAGGCGATGGCAAGCTCTCCGGAAGCTGAGGCGTTGAAAGGGCATACTGGCAGCTCGGCGAGATGCTCGAGCGCCAGCTGCAGTTGTCGGGCACAAGGAGGAGAAACCCCTTTCGGTAGACTGTCCGTGGAGATGCGGGCGCTGTATGGACTCTTCGCGGACCTGACGGGGAAGCCCGATGGTGTCACCTGGACGGAGGTCGACGCCGGCGGGGTCCCCGCTACTTGGGCCGACCCGGACGCCGGAGCGACGGACCGCGTGGTGCAGTACGTGCACGGCGGCGGATACGTCCTCGATGGAGCGCCCATTACTACAAGCATCTCACCGGTCACCTCGCCAACGCCGTGGGCTGTCGGGTTCTCAGTGTGGACTACCGGTTGGCCCCGGAACACCCGCACCCGGCGCCCGTTGAGGACTCGACCGCAGCGTACCGGTGGCTGCTCGGTCAGGGCTTCGATCCCGCACATCTCGCCATCTCGGGCGACTCAGCCGGTGGCGGGCTGACGCTAGCCACGTTGCTGGCGCTGCGCGAGGCGGGCACGGCGCAACCCGCCGCTGCCGTGCCCATCTCACCCTGGGCTGACATGGAGGTGACCGGAGAAACGATGACGACGAACGTGGAGAACGACGTGCTCATCAAGCCACCGTTGCTGCTCAGCCTGGCCGGGCTGTTCCTGAACGGCCACGACCCAAAGGACCCGTTGGTGGCACCGGTTCACGCCGACTTCGCCGGCGTCGCGCCCATGTACATCCAGGTGGGTGGCTATGAAACGCTACTCGATGATGCCAGACGGGTGGCCCAGGCCGCGGAACGGGATGGCGTCACCGCGACACTCGAGGTGTTCCCGGAGATGCAACACGTCTTCCAGATAGGGGCTGGAAACGTGCCGGAGTCTGACGACGCCATCGCCAAGATCGGCGCGTTCCTCCGTCCTCGCCTCGGTCTCTAAAGAATGGCCCTAACCGTCGGCTCCCGCCTCGGCCATTACGACGTCACCGCCCTCATCGGCGAGGGAGGGATGGGCCAGGTCTATCGCGCCACCGACACGAAGCTCGACCGCGATGTCAGCCGACCCCCTATGGGATTGGGACGCGCTCGAGCAGCTCTTAGTGCCAGGATCGAAAAACATTGCCGCTCATGCGGTACCCGGTTGAGGTAGTACCGACTCGACGCGATAGCCAAGCGTGCGGAGTTCCCGGATCATCTTGGCGGCCCGTCGCTGGGTCCGCAAGCGGCTGACTGCTGGACCACGTTCCTCGTACCGCACGCCCTCGTGGAGGATCATCCAGATTAACCGACACAGCCGATGCGCAATGGCCCAGATGGCTTGCGCGTGGCCCAGGCGGGGGACCAGCCGCCGATAGACCAGCTGGAAGATACTCCCCTTCGTCTTGACCGCAGCGTTGGCCGCCTGATGAAGGAGGCGGCGCATCTGGCGGTTGCCTTTGGGTGAGCGGTGGCTGTAGTTGACGCCCGCGCTCTCTGTCTCACCCGGACACGCACCCACCCACGACGAGAGCTGCTGGGGAGACGGAAACGTCGGCGCGGTCGGCCCGACTTCGGCGATGACCTGCGGCGCCGAGTCCACGCCGAGCCCCGGCACCTCCGCGACGCGCTGCACGGCGTCCTGGTGCTGACCGAGTAACCCAGCCATCTCTTGGTCGAGCTGCCGGATCTGGTCTTCCACGAGACGTAGCTCGTCGAGCGCCAGGTGCAGGAGCCGCCGGTAAACGGGGTGGAGGTCCGTG
Organism: Vicinamibacterales bacterium; assembly: GCA_965197395.1. Classification (GTDB taxonomy): domain Bacteria; phylum Acidobacteriota; class Vicinamibacteria; order Vicinamibacterales; family UBA8438; genus CAZYFH01. The sequence continues at coordinate 392,807 of CBDANB010000004.1, forward strand.
CAGGCGCCGAGCGCATCGGACAACTGGTCCGGCGTGGCGCGCAGGCGCCGGTCGGCCAGCGCCGCCAACGCGGCGGGATCCGTCTCCCCCTCCGCCACGGCTTGGAGCATGCGCCGCGCACTCAGGCCCAGCAGATCCGACACCAGGCTCGACAGCTTGAGGTGGGCTTCCTCGAGCAGGCACTCCAGCCGGTTCTGCAGTTGGACGCGATTACGAGTCAGCTGCCACTTGCGGCGCATCACCGTGCGCCACAGCCGTTGTTCGGGCTCCGGCACGAAACTCAGTGTGAGCTCCTGCGCGACCAACCGCTTTACCAAGCGTTCGGCGTCGGGGAAATCCTGCTTCCGGCCGCGGGGACCGCGATTCGATTGGGCCTGCGCCAGATGCAGGGTGCCCGAGACGGGGCCGGCGCCCGCGCGTGTCCGGCGGCTCGGCTGCCAGACGCGCTCCAGCGTTTCCCACACCGGGCGCCAATACTGCGCCGTCGATTCCATCACCACTTCCTCGACCGCCTGCGCCACCAACCACGCGGCCAGCTCCCGGAGCTCGCGCGGGCTGGTGCCGACACGCCGGCGAGTAAACGCGTAGTCTCGGTCCACCGCGACGTCCGCGATCACGACCGCCAGGAGCCGCTTGTGCACGTCAATGCCCGCAATCCGGTATGACATCGGCCTCTCCTTACGGCCGGAGCGGAGCGTGTGCCACACAGTCGCTATTCAGGATCTCAGGCTTGCGCCGCAGCCACCGACGCTCCGGCGACGCCCACTCATTCGCTCAACACGCACACGCCGGATCATCCAATTGGACGGTCTCAATCGCCCCACTGGCACGCCGACCTCGCCGCTCCGAACCAGCCCCAGTCTCACAGATGAGAGCCTGTTTTTCATACCGTTTCGCGAGCTGTGTCCGCGACGTAGATACGTATCGCCTCACCGATACCTCGGTGCGTTCGAACTCAGTCGATCGGCACTCGCTCCAACAGCTCTTGGGTCCAGTTAAGGACGACGTTGATATGCGGCGAGACAACTGCGCCGGGATCAGAAGCACCCCGCGGTGACAGCAGCAAGAACCGTCCGTCTGGGACGATGTCATGGTAGCGCCGCGGGCCTGGAGCGCGCCTAAAGCTGCCACGAGCAAACAACACTTCAGGGCGCCCCACCGAGAGCGGCGCCCCCGGATCTATAGAGACGACACGCATGTCGACCGGTGTAAATCCGCCGCTGATCCCGAGATACCCCCATCGGTCGAGATTTGCTGCCGCTCACCGAGGTCCGGGAAGCGTTGCACGTAGACCTCGAAGCGTCCCGTCTCGTTCGACCCATACGCGATCCACTGCCCATCGGGAGAAATCGCCGGAGCAAACGCTAACGCCTCCGTCTCAAGCAGGGCCTCCCAGGACCGCCCGCCTTCCATGGAGAGCACTCCGATGTCGAGTCGAGTGGTGTCTTGGTTCAGGCTAAACGCGAGGTGGCTCTCCTCGCGAGACCAGTTGCCGCCTAACAAGGGACCTATGCTGTCGATCGCCGCGAGGTGCTCGATCTCCCTCAGTGCCATCCGCCGACTTCCGATAAAACCCCGACCCACCGTCCCGATCAGACGTAAAGACCACCTGTTGGCCATCAGGTGTCCAGATAGGCGTGGCCTCGTTCGCCACGTCAGAGGTCAAACGGCTCAGTGTGCCCCGCGTCACGTCTAGAATCCAGATAGAAGAGGTCTCGGCACTCTGGATGGCAGCGGCCACCCGCGTCCCATCGGGTGAGACTCGTAGCTCGCCATAGTCTTGTGCCGTGACGTCGAGGGCCTCCTCTTGTCCCTCTAGGTTCGCCGGCTTGATGTCGCGGTGGACGATCCCGGCAGCGTGAGTCTTCGCCAGGCCCTGCCCCACCTGCGTGGCGATGTCGATCGCGTCATCCACCGGTAGTGGTCCGCGCGCGATCCGCTCCTTGAGCGTCTCCCCCTCGTAGTAGGCCATCACGAGGTAGAGTTGGCCGTCGCCGGTCTCGTTGAACTCGTGGATTGTTGCAGATGTTGAGGTGGTCGAGGGCCGAGGCGGCCTTCGCCTCTTGTAGGAAGCGCTGCTTCGCGGTGTCGTCCCGCGTCAGGTTAGGCGGGAGGACTTTGATGGCGACGTTGGCGATCAAGGCGCGGGTCGTCGGCTGTGTAGACGACGCCCATGCCGCCGGCCCCGAGCTGGGAGACGATGCGATACGGGCCGAGGTCGGAGCCAGGCGGGAGGGACATGGAGGGCCGGATAATAGCCCTGTCATCCCCTCAGCCGAGCGGGGACACGCGGCGCAGGCGCGCGGTGAGTGGTGGCCCCGCCGTCGGACCGACCGACCGGTGTCGACCGAGTGGCTCTGAGCCACGACGGGGGTGAACCGGCACAGCGCCCCGCGACGGGCCCCCCGTCAGCGGTCGTCTCACCAATCGCCGTCCCGCCACTCAACGGCCACGGCCACGGCGGGCAGCATCTCCCCAAAGTCCGTGTCCAGCGTCACGCGCACCACGTCGCCCCGGAGTGTCACCACGGGCGGGAGACCGTCGCGCGTCGGTCTGGGGAGGTCTAGCGTCAGGTCGAGCGTCGTCCCCACCGGGGGCGGCGGAGAGGTGTCGGTCCTGAAGAGCACACCCGTGCGACTGACGTTCTCCGTGATGCCCTGGAACGACGGGCCGCCCGCCCATGCACGCCCCCCGACGGCCATCCGCGCCGCGTAGCGCCGGGCACGCCGCACGGCGCCCGTGCGCCACGTCTCAGGTAGCGCGCGGGTGTTGACACCGGCTGCATCCAGCGCGCGGGCGAAACGGCCGTCCGGCGCGGGGGCGGACCCGGAAGCGTGGTCAACTACCATCTGTCCTCCTCCAAGCTGGGGGGGCCTGCGCTGGGAGCAGCACGCATCGTGCCAACCGCGTCGAAGGCGGCACTCACGCCATAACGACCGCCGCAGCAAGGGCTTCGCTCGTGACGGCCGCATGCCGGGCCTCCGGCTCCCGCACGGGACCGGCCAAGCCGTGCGCCACTCGGCCAAGTGGGGCACACGAGTGGGCGCTGTTCACGGGCAGACCCGACGAACGACGGAATCAGCTATTTTCCGGTCTGGTCGCTAGATGGTAATCGGGGGCATTGTCACGTTGAGGTCGAACGTAGCAGAGTTGGGGCATGTTCAGCCTCGCACTCAGCTACCGCGGCTATCGATTCCCGCCATCCCGCCCAGCTATGCGCTGCGCTCCTCAACTTGACAGTGCCACCCTCGGGTAGCGGTCGTTCGCGATCGGGGCGATCGAAGCGACGTCTTCAGAGAGGGATCTCCGCCTACCGTGCCCCCTGCGTGATGGGTCTCGGTGGCGCGTCCGGTCCCATCAGCTCGCGCAGCAGCGCGGCCGTCTCGTCGTGCGCCCTGAAGTAGGGCCCGGCGACGACGCCGTCGGCGATCGTGACCGGCATCCGGCCCTGTTCGTCCTTGGCGTCGAGCTGGGCGCCGTGGTCGATCAGGTACTGTGCGATGGAGTTCGCGCCCCGGTAGGCCGCGCCGTGCAGCGCGGTCTGATGCTGGTCGTTGGCGGTGTTGACGTCTTCCCTGAGGCCCACCAGCATCTCGACCGACTCGAACGCCTGAGCTTCCGACGCGAGGATCTGGCCTTCGATATATCCGATGCCGGCCGCCACGAGCAGGGGGGTCGTGTTGTCCGCGTTCGCAAGCGTGGGGTCGGCCCCGTGATCGAGCAGCAGGCGCATCAACGTGGTGTCGGATGCCTTGACGGCCAGAAAGAACGGCGTCGCGCCGACGAGGCTCATGTAGTTGTAATCGTAGGTACCGTTCTTGGGTGGATTCGCGGTCAGCCGCGCGTTCACGTCGGCGCCGTGCGCCAGCAGCACCTCGGCCAGCCCCAGACTATCCAGCGTCCCGGACCGCTCCGGACAGGGCATCGCCGTTCGCTCGCAGGTGCGGGTGCGCACCAGCCCGTGTAACGCCGTGCCGCGCGGGCCGTCGGCGTTCAGGTCGGCTCGCTCGGCCACGAGCCACGCAGCCAGGTCGTAGTGGGCGTTCTCGATGGCGGTCGCCAGGACGCTCGACCCGAGCCGCGGTGGAAATTCTTCGTCCGTTTCCTCCGTTCGACGTCGGGGGATGGCATCGTTGGCGGCTTCGTTGACGTTCGCGCCCCCCGTCACCAGGGTCCGTACCGTGTCGATGTCGCCAGCGCGCGCGGCGAACAGCAGGGGAGTCATCCCTGCCTCCGACCTCGCGCTCACGTCGGCGCCCGCGTCGATCAGCACCCGCGCCGCCGCCGCGTTCTTCTCGGCCGCCGCCCACATGAGCGCAGTCTGTCCCCGCCAGTCCTCCATCGCGTCGACCCTCGCCCCGCCGTCGACCAGCAGCGCGACGACGTCCGCGTTACCGGTGCGCGCGGCGGTCATCAGCGGTGTCTCACCATGTGGCGTGGCGGCGTTCGGGTCCGCGCCCGCGCCGAGCAGCCTAGAGACAATCGCGGCGTTCCCGTTGGTGGAGGCCAGCGAGAGCGGGGTCACCCCGTAGCGGTTTACGGCGTTGGCGTCGGCCCCTGCCTCGAGCAACACGCCCGCGATGTCCACCTGGTCCCAGCGGGCGGCCCAGTGGAGGGCGGTCGTGCCGTCGGGCTGCTGGGCGTTCACATCGACACCTTCAGCCAGGACGGCACGCGCAGCGGCGCTGTCGCGGTGCTGGACCGCATCGACCAGCCGGAGGTCGGCGCCGGCCGCGGCGACGCTGGAGGGTATCAGGAGGATGACGGCCAACAGTCCGCGCAGTTTCTTCAGACCCATGCTGACGGTCTCCATGAGCGGGGGGAGATGCGGTGCGCCAGTGACGCTAAACCGTTGAATCGCACGCAGTATAGGCTACAATGACTCGGATCTGGGGAAAACCTCGCAGGGCTTTGAGCGCAAGATCGGTACGGGTTCGGCTGGATGACCAGACGCTCCGGTGCGCTCGTCTCAAGTTGGCTGGCGGCGGTGCTCGCGGCTCAGGCCGCCGGGGCGCAGCAGCCAGCCGGCGGAGCGTCTGTACCCGACGCTGATCCGTCTCGTGCCATGCTCGATCGCTACTGTGTTACGTGCCACAACGAGCGGATCGTGCGGGGCGACGCGGCAGCGTCGTCACCGCTCGCCGCGCAGCTGCGCGCGGTTGGCCTGACGCTCGACACGCTCGACCTGTCAAACGTCAGCCAGGACGCGGAGACCTGGGAGAAAGTGGTGCGCAAGCTGCGCGCCGGCATCATGCCGCCCACCGGTCGCCCGCGACCAGACAACGTGATCCGTACCGCGTTCCTCGACCGGCTCGAGGCGGACCTCGATGCCGCCTGGGCCGCGCGGGCCGAGCTGCCACGCACGGCGATCTTCCACCGTCTCAACCGCGCCGAGTACGCCAACGTCATTCGCGACCTGCTCGGGTTGGATGTCGACGTGGCCGAGCTGCTGCCGCCTGACGATGCCAGCTACGGGTTCGACAACATCGCGGACGCGTTGGGTGTGTCCCCGCTGCTGATGGAGCGCTACCTGTCGGCCGCGCGGAACATCAGCCGGCTGGCGGTGGGCAGCTCCGCCATCACGCCGTCCATCTCGACCTATCTCGTCCCCACGGTGCTGACCCAGGACGATCACATCGACGGCCTGCCCCTGGGAACCCGGGGCGGCGTTGCGGTGCGTCATCAGTTCCCGCTCGATGGCGACTACGTCATCCAGATCCGACTACTGCGCACCGTCGTGGACACGATCCGCGGGTTGGATGAGCCGCACGAGATCGAGGTCGGCATCGATGGCGAGCGCGTGCAGCTGTTTATCATCGGGGGAGGTCGTGCGCAGCCGGCGGCCGACGAGCTTGCCGACGAGGCCGACGAGGCGGCGCGGCGGGCCGCCAGAGAGGCGGCACTGGCCTACGCGATGAACGCCGATGACGAGCTGGAGGTGCGCCTGCCGGTCAAGGCGGGAGCTCGCACGGTGACGGTGGCGTTTGTCAGGAAGACGTCGGCGCAGACGGGTGGGGTGCGTCTCCCGCGGCTGCGAAGCTTCATCGATCCGAACCAGACGGCGGGTCAGCCGCACGTCCGCAGCGTCGCCATTGGTGGGCCGTACGGGGCGACCGGGCCGGGAGACACGCCGAGTCGCCGCCGGATCTTAGTGTGCCGTCCGGCTAATGTTGATGGGGAAGCCCCCTGCGCGAAGGAGATCATCGGGGGGTTGGCGCGCCGGGCTTATCGACGTCCGATCACCGACGCCGATCTGGGAGCGTTGCTCGAGTTCTATCAGATCGGTCGCGACGAGGGTACGTTCGACGATGGCATCGGTCGGGCCCTGCAACGGATGCTCGTGAGCCCGAAGTTCCTGTTCCGCGTCGAGCCGGACCGGGTGGACGCGGCGCCGAACACAATCCGTCCCCTCGACGATCTGGAGCTGGCCTCCCGTCTGTCATTCTTTCTCTGGAGCAGCATTCCCGATGACGAGCTGCTCCAGCTGGCCGAGCAGGGGAGGCTCGCCGATCCGGACGTCCTCGAACCGCAGGTCCGCCGGATGCTGCGTGACCCACGATCCGAAGCGCTCGTCGATAACTTCGGTGGGCAGTGGCTGTATCTGCGCAACCTGGCGTCCGCCGCACCCGATCCAATTCGATTCCCCGATTTCGACGACAACCTGCGACGCGCCATGGGACGGGAAACGGAGCTGTTCTTCGAGAGCGTGATCCGCGAGGACCGCAGCGTGCTCGAGTTTCTGACCTCGGACACGACATTCCTCAACGAGCGCCTCGCCCGACACTACGGCATCCCGCACGTGTATGGCAGCCACTTCAGACGTGTCACGATGCCGGACGGGAACCGGGGCGGGGTGCTCGGACATGCGAGCCTGTTGACGGCGACCTCGTACGCGAACCGGACCTCGCCGGTGACACGCGGCAAGTGGATTCTGGAGAACGTCATCGGAGCGCCACCCCCGCCACCACCAGCGGACGTGCCCGAGCTGGAGGAGCACACGGCCGAGGGCCAGGTGCTCTCGATGCGCGAGCGCATGGAGCAGCATCGGAAGAACCCGAGCTGCGCGATCTGTCACGCGCAGATGGACCCGCTAGGGCTCGCGCTCGAGAACTTCGATGCCGTCGGCCGGTGGCGGGCGCGTGGCGAGGCCGATACGCCGATCGACGCGACCGGCGCGTTGCCCGACGGAAGCACATTCGACGGCCCCGCCGAGCTCCGGGCCGTCCTGGCCAGTCGCGCGGACGAGTTCATCACGACGTTCACCGAAAAGCTGCTGACCTACGCCGTGGGCCGAGGAACGGAGCTCCGCGATGCGCCGGTGGTCCGGCAGATCGGTAGAACGGCCGCCGACGAGGAGTACCGCTTCTCGTCGCTTATCATGGGCGTGGTCGAGAGCGCGCCATTCCAGACGCGGAGTTCACAGCCATGATCATCACCAAGATGTCACTACCCCGCCGGACGGTGCTGCGTGGCATGGGCGCGGCGGTGGCGTTGCCGATGCTGGATGCCATGGTGCCGGCGTTGTCGGCCATGACCCGGACGGCCGCCGACCCGGTGCGACGGGTCTCGTTCATCTACATTCCGAATGGCGCGTATCACGCCGCGTGGACCCCGGAGGCCACCGGAAGAGACTTCACGTTCTCGTCGTCGTTGCAGGCGCTCGAGCCGTACCGCGACAAGGTGGTCGTCGTGACCAACCTGGCGCACCGTCAGCTGGAGTCGCTGGGCGACGGCGGTGGGGACCACTCGCGCGCGAGCGCCGGCTGGCTGAGTGGAGTGCACGCGAAACGGACCGAGGGCGCCGACGTGGAGGTGGGCACCACGGCCGATCAGATCGCCGCACAGGAGATCGGCCAGAACACGCCGCTGTCGTCGCTGGAGGTCTCCCTCGATGCGGCCGACATCTCCGGTCACTGCGACGCCGGCTACGCTTGCGCGTACATGAACACCATCTCATGGCGCACTCCCACCACGCCGAACCCGATGGAGCGGAATCCGCGCGCCGTCTTCGAGCGGCTGTTCGGCGCCGGTGATAGCGCCGCCGACCGGGTGCGAGAGATGCGGATGGACCGCAGCATCCTCGATTCGGTCACCGAGGAGGTTGGACTACTCGAGACCGCTCTCGGGGCGCAGGACCGCCGCCGGGTCGACGAGTATCTGGAGGCGATCCGGGAGACCGAGCGCCGGATCCAGCGTACCGAGGAGTACAACCGCGAGCGGGAGCTGCCCGTGCCGGGGCGTCCCATCGGCGTCCCGGACGACTTCGGCGCCCACGCCAAGCTGATGATCGACCTGCAGGTGCTGGCCTACCAGGCCGACCTGACTCGCGTCATCACGTTCGCGTTCGGCCGCGAGGCCAGCTACCGGACTTTCCCCGAGATCGGGGTGAACGACCCGCACCACGCGTTGTCGCATCATCAGAACAATGACGAGAAACTCGCCAAGCTGGCCAAGGTCAACGCCCATCACGTCCGGACGTTCGCCTACTATTTGGAGAAGCTGCGCGCGGCGCCCGACGGCGACGGCACGCTGCTGGACCACACGTTGTTGCTGTACGGCAGCGGGATGAGTGACGGCAACCTGCACAATCACTCGCCGTTGCCGGTCGTGATGGCCGGTGGCGCCGCCGGGCGGCTGAGGGGGGGGCGGCATCTGCGCTATCCGGCCGAGACCCCGATGACCAACCTGCTGCTCAACATGCTCGACATGGTGGGTGTCCGGGAAGATCGTCTCGGAGACAGCACCGGCCGGCTGACGGATCTGTAGCATGCAGCCCAGGCGTGTCGGATCCCAGGTCGGCGCGGCGGCGTGCCACATGACCCGCGCGGCCGCGACGTCAGGGCGATCGTGTTCGGCGGGCCGGACCGGTTTTTTTGATGGTCACGTCCAGGGTCGCCCCCCCGGGGCCGTCCGGGGCCGGGCCTGGGTCACCACGACCCACGCAGGTGAGGGCGGTCGCCCGGTGGACCTCGTTGACCGCCGATTCGTGGCCACCCGTCCGAATCAGCTCTGGGTCTCCGATTTCACGTACGTCGCAACCTGGGGCGGCGCCGGCATCGCGCCGTCGGCGTCCACCGTTCGAGCTCACCGATGGGGGAGGGTTCCGCTCAACGAAGGCCGGGGCGTGAACCCCGGCGACACCTCCGGACGCGCGCCAGTCCTCGACTCCCATCAAACCGCTCAACGAAGGCCGAGATGCTTGAACCGTACCGGGATCTTCGGAGACTGGATTCATTGAATCAGGCCACCTTGGCCTGCTCATAGTACTGCGCTTCAAACTCCGCCGGCGGCACGTCTCCAATCGGTCCCAGCAACCGCCGCATGTTGAACCAATCCACCCACTCCAGCGTGGCGAATTCCACGGCCTCGAGCGTGCGCCACGGCCCTCGTCGTCGAATCACCTCCGTCTTGTAGAGTCCGATCACCGACTCGGCGAGGGCGTTATCGAACGCATCGCCTTGGCTCCCGACCGATGGCGCAATGCCGGCGGCCGCGAGACGATCCGTGTACCGCATCGAAAGATACTGCGTGCCGCGGAAGCTCTCATAAATGTCAAGGGACGCTCGTCGAGCCTCCAACATCGGCGGTGTTGGCCTTCACAAGGGGATAGACCTCACGAGCAATGTATCGCTTGATGCAGCGGATGGCCTCGAGTTTGGACTTACCGCTGGCGACCTTGCGTTGAGCAAACGCTTGCGTGCGCTCGTCGGTGCGGAGCCGGCTAATCGTGATCATGTGGAGGGCTCGGTTGGCTTGACGGTCGCCGCCACGGTTGAGGCGGTGGCGATCAGTCTTGCCGGAGGAGGCGGGCAGCGGCGCCACCCCGCAGAGCATCGCCCAGGCGGCTTCGGACCGGATGCGCCCGGGGTTGTCGCCGGCGGTGACGAGCAGCTGCCCAGCGGTCTCAATGCCGATGCACGGGCGCTCGATGAGTCGCGCGCCGAGGTCGGTGACGAGGGGCTCGATGAGGTCGTCGAGGTCGGCCACTTCGTTGTTGAGCTCCAGGATACGCCGGGCCAACGACCGCATCGCAATCCGGGTGGCGGTGGCGGGATGGTCGAAGTCGTCATAGTCGGGCCGCCAGGCCGCGACGGTCCGCAGCAGCTGCATCCGGGTCAGGGAACGGACCTCGTCGCGGACCTCGTCCGGGGCAGACACGGCATGACTGCGCAGAAGCTGGAGTGCCTTGGTTCGGGAACGCACGGCCCCGGCCCGCGTCAACCGCAGCACGCGGAGCGCTTCGACGCGGCCATTCTTATTCTTCGGCGTGGATAGGCGGCGCCCCGAGATGACGGCCCGGGCGGCCATCTCGGCATCGACGGCATCCGATTTCCCGCGGCGACGTCGGTCGCTCCGATCAGGGCGGTCGACTTCATGTGTCGTCACACCCGCCGCGTTCAAGAAACGCATGATCCCGGCGCCATAGCTGCCGGTGCCTTCGATCCCGACCGACTCGAGCGCGCCGTGCTGACGCATCCAACGGAGTAACGCCCGATACCCTGCGCGTGTCGTCGAGAAGTCCTTGGTCTCCAGCAGACGGCCGTCGTCGCGGTCGACGACGGCGGCCATGTGCAGATCCTTGTGGGTGTCAATGCCGCCGACCACGCGGATGGTCGGTACCGATGTCACGTGCGTCATGTCGCCTCCTTGGCTCGGTCATAGGGAACGGCGCCGGCGCACCGAGGCGGGTGGACAAGACAGTGACGGGGCCACTGGCCAGGCTCTACATGAAGTCACACCGTCGGTGAGGCAGGCGCCTCACTGGCCCGCTCCCGGGCAACCGACAGTTCCGAGGAAAGACACAGGGTCAATCGGAGATGTGGGTCAGAGAAGCCCAGGAGCGTTCCAGCACCCACATCCTGACGGGTCAATCGCTGGTGCGGGTCAAGCCGCCCGGAAGCAGGCCCCCATATACTCACTATCGCTGTGATGCACGAGGCCGGTCAGCGCGGACCCAAGTCTTCAGCGAACTCCAGTCGCACTACCTGTTCGACGATCGCTTCGGACGACCGGGGAAGGGCAACGACAAAGGCAAGGTGGAAGGGCTGGTCGGCTACGCCCGCCGCAACTTCTTCGTGCCGGTCCCGCGCGTCGCCAGTTGGGACGCGTTGAACGCCGACGTGGAGCGCCAGTGCCGCGCGCGGCGCGGGCAGCGGTTACGGCGGCACACCGAGACGATCGGGGAGCGCTTCGCGCGCGACCGCGCCGCGGTGTTGCCGTTGCCGCCGGTCCCGTATGAAGCCTGCGACACGCGCCCGACGCGGGTCACGTCGTTGTCGCTGGTGCGCTACCGCCGCAACGACTACTCGGTGCCGACCGCCTACGGCCACCGCGAGGTGGTGGTGAAGGGCTACGTGGACACCGTCGTGGTCGTGTGCGGCAGTACCGTCATCGCCCGCCATCCTCGCAGCTACGAGCGGGACGCGTTGATCTTCGAGCCGCGGCACTACTTGCGATCCTGTTGCCGAGGGGCTGGCCGCTGTCGTGAAGAGCGCGGTGAGGCGTTGCCAGAACAGGGGCAACGGCGTGCGTTTGCGCGCCTCCCATTGGTAGACGACGGCCTTCCGCGCCGCGCCCACCAGCGTGGCCAATTGCGCCTGGCTCAACCCACGTGCGCGACGCAGCGCGCGGATCTGCTCAGCGTAGTCGTCGGGTACACCAGCCCAGGTCAAGGGCACGCGACGGTCCGCCGGCCGCACCGGTCGGCCATAGTAGGCGTGGCGAAACTGCGTGACGGCTGCGAGCGTTGCCCGCGCTCGGAGCTGTCGAAAGGTCGTCCGCGTGTCATAGGTCACCGGTAGCCGCCCGTCTCGCGCCGCCGCCCGCAGCGTTTTGACGTGCACGCCGATGAGGAGCGCGAGCACGGGCAACGGAAGGAGCGCGTGGTCATCGCGATGCGTCGCCAGCGCACGGGCTCGCGCGAGTATCTTCAGCGGCGTCGCCCGCCGCCCGGCATCCCACGTCCGGTACGATTCGGGGGACACACCGAGCATCGCCGCGAACGCCGCCTGCGACTGGCCCAACGCGATCCGGCATTCACGCAGCGTACGGGGCTCCACGACGTCACACCATGCCATCGGCGCAGGCCGTTGGGAAGCGCGGGGGTGGCGCTCGGCGTACTTCAGTCAGCCAATCGTGGAAGGTGACCGGTCACTTTTTTCGCCTGTACCTTCGCCCCCGGTGCCCAGGCAATGGGCGCAATCGGCGAATTCTTTAGGAAAATGGCGCGCCCGGCAGGATTCGAACCTGCGACCCTCGGCTTAGAAGGCCACCGGTCTACCGGGGCCCCCCCCCCAACAGTGGCCGAGGTTTGGGGAATCGGTTATCAATGGCGGTCATATTGTGTGTACCGCGGACTGTCCACACCCCCCGTGTTTCCTTCGAAAAAAGAAGGGATCGGCCTGCGCGGGGCCACTTCGTCGATGACCGATCCGGATGTGCGTCGACAACGCTCACATCCCACGACCCGACCTCACCTCGTCGTTGCGACCTCCGTCCGCGTAAGCGACTGACGTGTGGCGACTTGTTCCGGTTGCAGGCTCGCGTTCGTGACGAGACGTGAGCGGAGCTCAGCCTGGACCTGGGCAGGCACGTCAACGGTGATTCCGTTGGTCGCACGTCGAGAACTGTGGCCACCACGGGCCGCTAACCTTTGATCATCTGGCGGCGTGGTATCTCGATGACTACCTGGTGCGTCGCCGCACCGTGGACACGGCGCGCGGGCGCGTGGCGAATCTACGGGCGACGTTTAGGGGACAGCCGGCGACGGTCATGACGACGGAGGCGAGTCGGTCCTATCAGCGGACGGGCCTGGCGGCCGGGGCCGCGGCGGCGACGGTGAATCGCGAGACCTCGGCAACGGCGTGTCCGAGTTGCCGCTGGTCCAGGTCCACGATGCGCTCGAATCGCTGTTTGCGGCCACGAAGCAACTCGATGCCCTTCCTGGACACGTATCGAACTCAGTGCGTGGCGCCGGATCCCGGGTTTGGTCGCCTTCTTGAGGAGGTTCGCACGCTCCGGTTCGTAGCTTGATCAGCCTCGGATGCGATGGCCCGGCGCGGAAACGGTCGATTCTCAGGAGAAACGTCGGCAAGCCTGGTGCCAGTGAAGAACGGCTCCCCAGGCCACCTGAGTCCGATCGAGTCGGGAACCTTCGGGAGAGAACGGCCCCCCTGGGGCCAGGCCCAAACCTCCGCTATGCTTCCATGCACAAAAGCCCTCAGTGAAGCCCAAGAAGAGGCGAACAAGCGCCGATCACAAGCAGGCCATCGCGACTCGTAGGAGAGCCTTCAGCGTCAGGGCTCAACAGTGTCCTTTCCTCCGCGAACTCCCACCTTCTAATCCTGATCCTCAGGTGCTGTCCGGCTCGAAGGCTCACTGGTCCCGGAAGCAGATTGGGGAGCGGTCGTTGCGTCCATACCGTCCGCAGTGACCGCAGCCTTTGTTCTCAAGGGATTGGGGCGGACGGTTTCAATGCCGCGCGAACTGGCGCCGTCTGTCCGACCGTCCGCAGTGCTGGCACCTCCCGAAGGATCTGGACGCGCCGTTTCGTCGCCAGGGCCGGGTCCCGAGGGCTTCCTGCCCGCTGGCGTAGCTCTGGTGTCAACGCCGGGCGAAAACTGCTCATTTGTGGCGCCTGAAAATTGCACACATTCAGATTCAAGCGAGGTGACGAGCCTCAGGTCGTCGAGACCTCCCTCCGCGGGCGACGTTTCGGCTTGGATGCCCTCGAGTCTTGTGCGCTGGGACTGATCGCCCGCAGCAGATCCCTGTGTTCCCGCATCCGATAGCTGTTGCCGCGGATATTGACGACGTGGCAGTGGTGCATCAGCCGGTCGATGAGCGCCGCCGCCATCACCTCGTCCCCGAGAATGGCGCCCCATTCCTCGAAGCCTTTGTTGGACGTCAGCACGGTCGCGGCGCGTTCGTAGCGGGTATTGATGAGTTGGAAGAACAACACCGCCCCGTCCCGACTGACGGGCAGATAGCCGATCTCATCGACGATGAGGAGTGCGGGATAGCTCAGCACGCGGAGGCGGCGCGCGAGGTGCCCGGCGGCTTTGGCCTGTTCCAGCGACTCGATGAGGGCCACCAAAGTGCCGTAGTAGACGCGCCGCCCGTGCTCCGCCGCGGCGATCGCGAGGCTGATGGCCAAATGGGTCTTGCCCACCCCCGGCGGGCCGAGGAAGATGACGTTCTCCTTGCGCCGGACGAAGCCGAGCTCGTGCAAGCTCTCAATCTGATCGCGCCGGATCGACGGCTGGAAGGCAAAGTCGAACTGCGCGAGCGTCTTGATCGCCGGGAGCCGCGAGGAGCGCATCGCGGTCTGGAGGCGTCGGTTATTGCGGAGGCTGATCTGGGCGTCGAGTAGGCGGGCGATGGCCTCGGTGACGGTCACTCCGCCTCGATCCACCTCGGCGAGGATCGTGTCCACCGCCTCAAGTGCGCCCGGCAGCTTCAGATCGGCCAGCATGGCCCGGATACGGTCTCGGCGATCGGGGGCGCCCGTCATCGCACGGCCTCGCTATAGACGCGCAGCGCGCGGTGTTCGACCGTTAGGACCGGCAGGACTCGCACCGGGTGGGGTGGGGTGGCCACGAGGGTGCCGAGGCGCGGATACGGCTGCCCGGCCAACGGCTGGAGCCGCCCGCGCTCGTCGCGCGCGAAGCGTCGCTGGGGGGGCTCGCCGGTCGTCCGATGCTGCCGGACGTTGGCGACGGTATCGCACCAGTGCGCCGCCTGGGCGTTGAGGTCGTCGTCGCCGACAAACGTGCGCCCGTAGAAGAAGCTCTGCCGACAATAGCGAATCGGCCGCTCGACGTTGCCCTTCGTTTGCGCCCGATACGGCCGACAGGCGCGCGCGCGAAAGCCCCAGTGCTCAGCAAAGCGCAAGAACTCGGCATTCATCACGAGCCCGCCCGCGTCCGGGCGCCCATCCGCGGTGACGACGGACCGCATCTGATCAAACAACAGCTCCTGGGGCACCCCGCCAAAGGAGGTAAACGCCGCCTCGAGGCCGCGGATCAGCACCGCCATCGTTTGGCGCGGGAAGAACTGCAGCCACAGCAGGCGCGAGTACCCCAACACGATCAACAGCGCGTGCCGACGCCCCCACGGGAGGGCAAACGTCCCGAAGTCCACCTGGCCCTGATAGCCCGGGGGCGTCTCGAAGCGCACCACCGGTGCGACGGGCGGCCGCGGCCGGACCTGCCGGACATAGGCTTTGACCTGGGTGTAGCCGCCCGGATAGCCCGCCGCGCGCACCTCGTCGAACAGCCGTTGGGCCGTCAAGGCGGGGAACGTCTCCAGTCGGGCCGTGATGATGCCCCGGTAGGGATCGAGTTTGGTCGGGACCGGTGGGCGCGGACGATACCGGACCGGCTCCGCGTCGAGGTCCCGTTCCAACTGCCCCGTCCCGATCCAGTGGTAGATGGTGCGGCGGCTCACACAAAGCCGTCTCGCCAGCTCCGCTTTCGCCACCCCTTGCTCCAGATAATGACGTAACAGCACGCGCTTCTCCCGCATATACATAGGCGACTCCGCTTGTAGCGTGGTCGCCATGGGAAACGGCGGCGGTCGCCGCCGTCAACGCGTGTGCAATTTTGGGGTCTATCCGGGTTTCCCAACGCCATTTTTGGGGCCTTTCGGGGTTTTTCGTGGGTGATTTGATTGGAAAGGCCCTGTGGGAGCTCGTGGAAAACGCACAGCGTTTTCCAAGGCACGGTGGGCGCGTTCTGTGCGTCCACGGCGCCGTCAGCTTCCACAGGGCCCGTCCGTGCGCGACAAGATGGCTCCCAGGGAGGGGGCCCATGCGTGATGTCGAACTGGACCGCTGCGTCCTCGGACTGCAGTCGACCGGCGAACAACTATGTTCGCGTCAACACCGTCGACCTGTACACGCCGAACGCTCGATTTACCCCGGAAAGACTGGGATATCAGGTGCTTACGCTATTTGGGAAACTCGGATATAGCCCAATTTTGAGCCGCCGGATCTGTGCAATTTACGCCCGCCGCTTACACTCTGGGATCGATCCCCAGACACTTGGTAAAATCGACACCTTTCGGTTCGAAGAGCGGAGCCTGCTCGAAACGTGCGACCAGTTGCTCGTTGACGGGAATGCTGGGCGAGCCCTTGCACTTGCGAGGGACCGGTCCGGAAGCTTCTGGACGTCTATTTCACGTTTTCCGGATCGCCATGCCGAGTGGCAGGCGTGTGCGGAGCTCGCTGAACTTGCGACCGCGACTGAGCGAGTGTCAAAGGAAATCGGAGACCGGCTAGTGCAGTGATCGTGAAACGTCTTGTACTTCCAGCTGGGGTCTGGTACCGTGCAGCCCATGAACCGAGCCCCAGCTTTGCCGATGACGACGGAGCAACGCGCGACGTTGGAACGCTGGATTCGAGCGGGCACGACAGCGCAGCGTGTGGCGTTGCGGAGCCGAATCGTGGTGCTCGCGGCTGACGGTCTGCCGAGCAAGCACATCGCTCAACGGCTCGACACGAGCCAGGATACCGTGCGGCTGTGGCGCCGCCGGTTCGCGTCCGGAGGCCCCGCCACCTTGACCCGCGATGCCCCGGGCCGCGGGCGCAAGCGCCAGATCACCGCGGCCCGCGAGCAGCAAGTCGTGGAGGCAACGCTGCACACCGAGCCGCCGCGGGCGACTCACTGGAGCCTGCGCACGATGGCCGCCGCGCAAGGGTTGAGCCCGGCGTCGATTCACCGGATTTTGCACGTCCACGGGCTGCAGCCGCACCGCGTCCGCACGTTCAAGCTGTCGACGGACCCGCGGTTCCTTGAGAACCGCTCACCGACGTCGTCGGGCTCTACGTGAATCCGCCCGAGAAGGCCTTGGTCTTCTGTGTCGACGAAAAGAGCCAAATTCAAGCGTTGCAACGGTCGCAGCCTGGCCTGCCGATGAAGCCCGGCCGGGCCGGCACGATGACCCACGACTACAAACGGCACGGCACGACCACCTTGTTTGCCGCGTTGAATGTCCTCGAAGGCACCGTTATCGGCTCGTGTCGGGCGCGCCATCGTCATCAGGAATTTCGCAAATTCTTGAACTTGCTCGACGCGGAAACGCCGCCGGACGTGGCGATCCACGCAATTGTCGATAACTACGCGACGCACAAGCATCCGGCGATTCAGCGGTGGCTCCGCAGGCATCCGCGGTTCCATCTGCACTTTGTGCCCACGAGCGCCTCGTGGCTGAATCTTGTCGAGGTATGGTTCTCGCACCTGACCACGGAACAGATTCGGCGCGGCGACTTTCTGAGCGTCCGCGACCTCATCGACGCGATCTACGCGTACATTCACAACCACAATCAGGCCGCCGTCCCGTTCATCTGGACCGCGCCGGCAGAACGCATCTTGGACAAAGTCATGAAGTGCCGAGCTATTTCCGAATCACTGCACTAGGTGTGGGCCTCCGCACGTCGTCCAGGATGCAATAAAGCCGCGTGCTCGAAGACGCTAACCAGGTCTGCTGTTTCGACGTCGGAAAGATGAGAAGGCTCTTGGAGGCGTCAACCGATTCCGGTGGGTTAAAGTCCCTCGATTGTGCGATGAGTTCCCGTATTTCGGGCTCGTCCCAGAACTTTCTATATCCCAGAACACGTTGGGCTAGTTTCATCACACTTCCTCTTCTTCAATCTCTTCCCCTACCTCGGCCGACATCGCAATCAGCTTGGGCAGTACGGCTGGCCAGCCGACTCCCACCATGAGCTTTGCCGTTGTACTCTGAACATCGGTCCTTCCGGGTTTAGCGTGGGTAGAGGTTGAGCCCTCCGCAGTGAAAATAGATCGCCGTCGTGAAGTGTGACGGGTTGCGGAAGCCGCCGGCCTTTCGCTTGATGCTCATGATCTTGCTGTTGAGACCTTCAGCCACGCCATTCGTGATCGGATGCTGGACAAAGCGGAGCACCCCTGCGAGATGCCGCTTCAACGTCTTCGCCACCTGTTGCACGGGCGCGAGCCGCGAGCGGATCGCCCAGCCATACCCGCGCGTGAAGAACCGCTTCACGGCCGCATGCTGCCGGTAGGTCCACAAGGCCCGCAACGCTTCTTTGATCGCCCACGCGCGCCCGACTTTCAAATTCAGCCGGCGGTCACGTGGCGACTCCCTCACGCTGCTGTTCCGACGCAGACCGCGGTTTCCCCCGCACGCGCGGGGATTCCCGGCATATCCCGGATCAAAATCTTTGATCGAGCGCAACGTGAACAGCTGGGCCGAGGTCAGTCGCGTGCCGTCGAGTTCGACATATTCGGCGGCCTTGATGGCCTCGTAGGCGGCACTCGTCTGGTGGAAGTCCTGGTCGCCGCCCAGCGGCCAGGCGAGCCACGTCCGGTCCCCGGGGGTGGCCGCGGCGAGGGCCTCGCCATTGGCGGTCGGAGCCGGCCAGTGCCTGAATGCTCCGTGCGCTTGTGCGACCGGCGCTGCGTATGCCCTGTGCGCAGACACGCAGTCAGCTCTTTGCGTAGCGCCCCGCGGGCCTGCACGAATAGCGACCGGTAGATCGTCTCGTGCGAGACACGCATCTCCAGATCATCAGGGGCAACTTCAGTTCCGTGCCTCCAGGTGTAGTTTGCTGGCACAATATCCACGAGCCCACAGGTGATAGCCCGTGAAGTTGCGCTGCCGACCCAGATACTTCTGATGAATCCGAATCGCTGGTTTTCATCCCGCCACGCCGCGCCTACGTCCATACCCAGAACCCCGATGTGCCGCACTCGCGGGTCAACAGTCAATGCCCCAGCGTTCTCTCGATAGCGCCCTTGACGCCAGTGGCACCCTGCTGTCCGGATTGACCCCGAGCGGCCGCATTGACGTCCATCCCGGCTCGCTCGATGAGGGCCCTGGCCTGTCCACCGCAGTGCAACGGCGCATTATCGATGCCTTCAACGCCGGGCGTGGGCATGGGGTGCTGCACCTGGGCGCGGGAGAGCTGAGCATTGACCTTCACCCGACGCTGTCGTACTGGCGCGACATCGGGCGGTCCTTCGTGGCCAGGGTCTGCGGTGCGCTGGATCCGACCGATCCGACGTCCCTGGTCATCCCCGTCGCCGCTCCAGACGAGATCGCGGCGTTTTCCGAGGCGGTCCCTCCCATGCAGGGCGCAGAGCTGCTCACGCCCGCGTTGCTCGGCTCCCTGTGGTCCGACATCGGCAAGGCCCTGACCGTTGAGGCGGCGCGGTTCAAGGACGGCGGGGTCCAAGGCTATCTGAAGAAGCAGAGCTCGGTCTGGAACGTGGTCGGCCGCGTCTGCTTGCACCTGGCCGAGAACAAGCGTGACCTGGACTATCCCTTCGCCTTCATCGCGACCTACGTTCACAAGGTCTCGAAGCAGGCTAAGCCCCAGCACCTGCCGCTCGGGCAGGCGCTCAAGGACTACGCCGGTGCGAAGAACCGTCAGAAGCTGCTCGCGCTGCTCTCGCCACTGTCGCGCGCGGCCGAGCAGAGCGAGTTCATCCGCGAGCTGGTCGACTCCGGCGACATCTACCACCCGTTGTCCTGGACCCCCAAGGAGGCCCACCGCTTCCTCTGCGAGGTCGCGCTGTACGAGCAGGCCGGGTTGGTCGCGCGCATGCCCGACTGGTGGAGCGCCAAGAGTCGTCCCCGCCCCAAGGTTTCCGTCTCGGTGGGTGGCAAGGCGCCATCGACGCTCGGCATGAGCGCGCTCTTGGATTTTGATGTGCAGCTGACCCTCGATGGCAGGCGCTTGTCACCGAAGGAAATCGACACGTTGCTCGCGTCCACCGAGGGCCTGGTGTTGATCAAGGGCACGTGGGTCGAGGTGGACAGGGAGAAGCTCGGCAAGGTCCTCGAACAGTGGCGCGACGTGCAGAAACAAGCCCAAGCGGGCGGAGTGAGCTTTGGCGAGGCCATGCGCATGCTGGCAGGCGCGCAGCTCGACGGCGACGACTCGGACGGCATCGAGGATGTCCGGCCGGAATGGTCCGAGGTCATCGCGGGCAAGTGGCTCTCGTCGAGGCTCGACACACTGCGCTCGCCCAAGCTGCGGGCCGAGATCGACGCGGACGCCGGTTTACGGGCCGAGCTGCGTCCCTATCAGAAGCTCGGCGTGCAGTGGCTCTGGACGCTGCGCGGCCTGGAGCTCGGCGGCTGCCTGGCCGACGACATGGGTCTCGGCAAAACCATCCAGGTGCTCGGTGTGCTGTCCTTGAGCCGGCGCAACAAGGAGCAGGGCACCGACCTCTTGGTGGTGCCAGCCTCGCTCGTCGACAACTGGCGCCTGGAGATCGAGCGCTTCGCCCCCCAGCTCAAGGTGTTCGTCGCCCACTCGTCGCGCATCCCATCGGCCGAGCTCGAGAAGCTCTCGAAAAAAGAGGTGGACGCCCACGACGCGGTGATCACCACCTACGGCACCGCCATGCGGACCACGTGGATGAAGTCGCATGCGTGGCGAAACGTGATCCTGGACGAGGCACAGGCCATCAAGAATCCGGGCGCCAAGCAGACCAAGACGGTCAAGGCACTGGACTCGAGGTGGCGCCTGGCCCTGACCGGCACGCCGGTGGAGAATCGCCTCGGCGACCTGTGGTCGATCTTCGATTTTCTGAACCCGGGGCTGCTGGGCTCGGCCAAGGCCTTCAACGGGTTCTGCAAGTCCATGGCGTCGGGCAAGCACGGAGGCTACGCGCCACTGCGCAGACTGGTGCAACCGTATCTCTTGCGAAGGCTCAAGACCGACACGCGTGTCATCGCCGATCTGCCCGACAAAACCGAGGTCAACGCCTACTGTCTGCTGAGCAGACGCCAGGCCGCGCTGTACACACAGTCGGTCGAAGCGATGAAGACGGCCATCGATGAGCTCGACGGCATCGAGCGACGCGGCGTGGTCCTGGCTTTTCTGATGCGCTTCAAGCAGATCTGCAATCACCCGTCCCAGTGGCTCGGCGACGGGAGCTACGCGGCCACCGAGAGCGGCAAGCTCACGCGGCTGCGCGAGCTCAGCGAGTCCATCGCCTCGCGCCAGGACAAAGTGCTCGTGTTCACACAATTCCGCGAGATGACGGCGCCGCTGGCTCGCTTTCTGGCCGAGGTCTTCGGTCGCAGCGGCCTCGTGTTGCACGGCGGCACGCCGGTCAAGAAGCGGCAGGGGCTGGTCAAGAGCTTCCAGGAGGACGAGCGAGTGCCGTTCATGGTGCTGTCGCTCAAGGCGGGGGGCACCGGGCTTAACCTGACCGCCGCGTCCCATGTCATCCACTTCGACCGGTGGTGGAACCCGGCGGTCGAGAACCAGGCCACGGACCGCGCCTTTCGCATTGGCCAGAAGAAGAACGTGCTTGTCCACAAGTTCGTCTGCAGGGGCACGGTGGAGGAGCGGATCGATGAGCTCATCGCAGGGAAGCAGCAGCTCTCCGACGAGATCCTGTCCGGCCGTGCCGAGTCGATCTTGACGGAGATGAGCAACGCGGAGCTGATCTCGATGGTGTCGCTCGACATGCAGAGCGCAGTCGAAGCGGTGTGAAGGCATGAGCTCCTACAACTACCGGTGGCGACCCTATGTGTCGGTAGCGATGCGTCGCCGGCGCGCCGCACAGACGACGGCGAATCTCCAGAGATCCGGGCATGTGATTCGTCCTGTCGAAATCGACGGCCGCAAGATCGCCAGGACGTTCTGGGGAGAGTCGTGGTGCAGGAACTTGGAGGCGTATAGCGACTACGCCAATCGCCTACCTCGAGGCCGCACCTATGTGCGCAACGGCTCGGTCATCGATCTGCGGATCAACCCCGGGCGGGTCCGGGCGCTCGTCAGCGGCTCGAGCCTCTACGATGTCAAGATCGAGATCACGCGACTGGCGCGCAAGAGGTGGACGGCGATCAAGTCGCAGTGTGCCGGCAAGATCGACTCGATGGTCGAACTGCTTCAAGGGTCGATCTCGCGCGGTGTCATGGAGGTCGTGGCCCGCAAAGGCAAGGGGCTCTTTCCTGCGCCAAAGGACATCTCCCTGAGCTGCTCGTGCCCAGACTGGGCGACCATGTGCAAGCACGTGGCGGCAGTGCTCTACGGCGTCGGTGCGCGCCTCGATCATGAGCCGGAGATGCTGTTCACGCTGCGGGGCGTCGAGCCCGCCGAGCTGGTCGCTGCCGCGGTCACTGATGTTCCGACGACCAGGAAGAGCGGTCGGCGACGCCTCTTGAAGACAGATGACATGTCATCCGTCTTCGGCATCGATCTGGACATAGGGGCTGCTTCGGACGGCAACGAAGCCCCTCGGCGCACGCGACGACGCACGAAGACCCTCACCAAGAAGGCGACCAAGACTCGAGCGGCGGCCGCGCGCAAGAAACCGGCATCTCGCACCAAGGCGACAAAGAAACGCGCGTCCGCCAGATCGACCAGCGGGAAGGAGCCCACGTCGAAGAGCACACAGGCCGCCGCCACCGGGACAGCGGCCGAGAAATCGGGCACGGGCAAGCTCAGCGCGAGGATGAAGACGGTCTGGAAGGCTGCCGCCCCGAGGTCAAAGAAAACAGCGTGATAGAAAGGAACGGCCGGACACACCAGCCCGCGGTCTCGACCTCCTGCCGGCCCACTGTCGCCGACTTCTTCACCGTGGAGGTGTGGATGCCTCGCGGGCTGACGCGGTTCGAGCACCGGACGGCACGAGGATGTCGACCACGTCGATCAGAAGTTTTTTACCAAACCGTGCATGGGAGAATAAAACCATGCGTACGTATCTGAAAACAGGCGAACCGCTCAAGTGTCGCAAGTGCGGTACTGATGAAGGCGTATGGTGCGTCAATACAACGGAAGAATTGAAGATAGGCTGCTCAAAATGCGGGCAGGTGATTACAGGTGAACATGCTGAAGCCATGTGCATCGAGCAGGAGCGTTATTTTGGGTTCCTCTCACGAATGTATGCAAGGAGAGTAAGTCCTCTCAGCGTTTAAACTGTGTAGAATCAGCCACTTGCGAGAGTCAGCAATGACCCGGTATCTAAGACGTGGATGCGGGGGCCTGGACCGCCGGCTGCACTTGAGGGCGCGTGGTACCAGGCCGCCAGCTTTCGAGGCGGTGGAGGGAAAGCTCCGGGCGCGCGATGGCCATCGGGGCGAGTCAGCCGCGAGTTTCACCTGGCTGCATGATCGTCACGGCGTAAACATCTTCGTATCAGCATCTTACGTCGGAACAGGCTGCCGCCGAGCAGGCCCCCCACCAAAAGCGGGGCCCGCGCAGGCGGCGGTCGATTCAGCTATGGAAGCCCCTGAATCCGGCTGGTTTCTGGCCTATTCCTCATCTTGAGGCCGACGCGTGATCGGCGAGATCATTCCAGAATCGTGCATACATTTGTGTGAGGAACCTTATTTTGAGGCCTGTCGATACAGGGATCAGGTCAAACAGGCCGGAAGTCCAGGCGGCATTCGCATTCCTGAATCGGTAAAGAAGTTCAGGGAGCAGCTTGGGCCTGGGGATCGAGAGGCTTATCCTCTGCGCGTCAACCCCGACCCCAACTGGCCGTTTCATTATTAGCTGTTCGTCCCTAGCGCCAACACGATCTAGCGGAGGCGATCTCCCCCATCAGCTCAGAGTAGGCGCCGCTCGGGATTCGTGGCGTTGCCAGCTGAGAGCGAGATCCTGCCGCGCTCGTTGCGCGTTGTATTCATCAGGCTATCCGCGTACGATTCAATCAGGTGTGTTGCTCGACGGTGCGCTTGGATCATGGCGGAAGCGTAGCCTGAGACTTACGTCACGGTGACGAACGGAGCGAAAAACTCATGACTGGCCCCAAGATCGCCGACTTGACCGTGAACGAATTCAAGGAACTCGTGCGGGAGTCCGTGGTGCAGTCCATCACCGGGTTGCTCGGCGATCCGGACCAAGGCCCTGGGGGTCAGGCGTGGCGGCGGGGTAACCGGCCGCGTCGAAGCAGACCCGACACGTGAGCCTCAGTACCCAGTCCGGAGGCACGGGCAAAGCCTCGGGCCGCAACGAGAGTGAACGCGTTTGGTGCCGTCATGGCATCCCGGACGGAGATTGCTGGGAGAGTCCGGGAACGGGGTGGTCGAGTCGCCTGTGTATCGATGAAGACAACAGCGACCGTGGAGACATGGGGCGGAGAAGCGGTCGCCACCCTCGGCGTTTGAAGCGGCGGCACGAGAGGAAGGAAACGCGAGGGAACGGACGAGAGCCTGTGGGGTCGACGGCTGCTCCGCCGTCGTAAGCGGGGACTGGGGTATCCATTTAACCGGAGTAACCTGGGTTCACTGTTCTCCATGGGCGGTGCGCCGGAGGGCGGTCCCGGCTCGGCGGGTGCCCGCGGGCGTGCGGCGGCGTGGACGGCACGGCCCGAGGTCGCACGCTGGCAATGAGGTCCTGGTAGCGCACGGGGCCGTGGGCCACGGCGCATTCGAGCACCCGATAGAACACCATCCCGCGGCTGCGGGAGCGGCGGCGGTTGAAGCGGAACGCGAACTCGTTCCGGTAACCGGCCACGTGCGCCAAGGGCTCCTCGCATCCGCGCCGGCCAACTCTAGGAAGCCGAGCCCGCGCACGACAAAGTCTTCGGTGCCCGGACCCATGGCCGGTGCTGCGCGGGCGCGCCGAGGCTCCACAGCGAAACCACTTGCGTAAAGGAACGGTTGTGCACCCCTCTGGCCCCGGACGTGTTTGCAAGGGCTTAGGCGTTGCAAAACGGTATTGCCGAATCAAGGGGATTGGCGATACCTTTCTGCAATGTTGATCGGGTACGCCCGCGTGTCCACGGACGATCAGGACACCGCGGCGCAAGTGGCGGCGTTGACCGCGGCGGGGTGCGAGCGCATCTTTCACGAGAAGGCCTCAGGCGGACGGTGGAATCGGCCCCAACTCCTCCAGCTCCTCACGCACCTGCGCCACGGGGACGTTGTTGTGGTGTGGAAGCTGGATCGGCTCTCGCGCTCGCTGCGCGACGTGCTCACGCTCATGGCGCAGCTCGGGGACGCCGGCGCGGGATTCCGGAGCGTGACCGAGGCGATCGACACGACGCCGCCGGCCGGCCGGATGCTGATGCACATGGTGGGGGCCTTCGCGGAGTTCCGAGTCAAGCCTATTCTTAGTTGAAACTCTCCACGGCTCCTGATTGCTTACGCGGCTTTCCTCTTCGACGTCGTCGTGTTGATCTTCAGTTCTCGCTTCAACGCGATACGGAGCGTGGGCAGGTGACGGTAGCCCATCACCTTCCGCAGACGTGGTTCGATGTCCAGGAGAGCGGTTGCCAGCCAGCGGTGGCGTTGGCTCGAGTGCTGCCAGTGATCCACCTTCGCACAGCGTTCCTCGACGAGCGCATTGATGGACTCGAGACAGTTCGTCGTCTTCAGCGACCGGCCCAGCACCCCGTACAGCCCGAGGCGATGCAGCGTCAGGGTCTCGTCCAGCCCTTCCGCCAGACTGCCGGCGGCGGATTGGTTCCGGTCCTCCAGCTCACGATGGAGCGTCTCGAGCGCACCCAGCGCCTCGGGGTACGTCGGGCGGTTGTAGGCGCGCTGGAGGCGCTGGCGCCATGAGGCCTGCTCGCGCTTGGCCAGGTACCTCACCACGTTCTCGCGCTTGTGCCACTGGCACCGGTGGACCAGGGCGCGGTCCCGGAAGGCCTTCCGGACGGCTGATCGCAGCCCCTTACCGCCGTCGAGGATCACCAGCACGCCCTGGGAGACGTCGAGGCCCCGCTCGACCAACGAGCGCAGGAACGGCGTCAGCACCTGCGCGTTCTCCGTATCCGTTTCGACGAAGCCCAGGAAGCGTTTCTCTCCCGATAGCGTGATGCCCAACGCGATGACCATCGTGGCATCGGCGAACGTCTTGCCATCCAGGACCACGGCCACCACGTCCTCACCGGACAGGTCCCGCTCTTGGAACTCTCGGAGCTGCGCCGCGCTGGCCTGGATGAACCCTCGGGACACCGTCGACCCCGACAGCCCGATGGCCCCGGGAATCGCCTCGGCGGCGGCTTCGTAGTTGCGGCACGAGATTCCATACAGCACGCGCTTCAGCAGCCGGTCGTTGACCGCGCGATCGCCCTGCAACGCCTCGTACGACCGCAGCCGCATCTCGTTCCCCGCGACATGGCCACCGCCTGCTCATTCGTATAAGTGGGAAGACGTCACGATTCCTCAGGAGCTGATTACCGCGCTCAGGACCAAGATTCAGACCGCATCGGTGAACGCATCGCGATCCGCATCTACCTGGACATCCGTCCCAAGGGCAAGGTTTCCGCCCGGTCCTTCTTCGATATCTTCATCGTACGGGACGATATCGACGGCAACGGGCGGCCCAGCTTTATTCGTGCCGGCATCATCATCTCGGACGTGAGACCACGGCACCGCAGTAGGGGCATGCGAGCGCTAGTCGTTGTAGAGGATTCGCCTCTCGCGACGCTCTTGGGCGACTCGGAGAACCCGGCGCACACCCAGTGGCAGCGCGAGAGTTCACACTTCAAGAACAAGTACACCTACGGTCCGTCGTATATCGAGTTCGTCACCGGCAGCGTGGCAGCCATAGTGCGGGCAATCGTTGAAACGGAGCAGGAAATCGATCCGACGTTGCTAACCGACTTCTTTCCCTTGCCTTCCGGGGGCGATGGCGCGCAGGAGGAAGGTGCAGGAGATAAGGACAAGGACAAAAAAAGAAGCAGACAAAGAAGAGTGACCCGCGCGCGCGAAAACCTCAGCGGTTCCACATCAATCGAGTCAACGGAGGTTTCTCGGTCACGCCGGGTGATGCCAACGCAGCGCTGCCGCCTCGCATCGAGATCCGCACCGCATACGACGTGCGGCGTGGAAACGCGATGTTCCGCTACCGTCCAGAACCGAGAGGCCTCCTGCCGCATAGGAAGCTCCTTTCTGTGTTCCGACAAGAGCTTCCTCTGTCCGTCAGGCAGGCAGGATTATGCCGACGTGGACATCGCGAGGGCCGCGTCCCAACGCGCGTAGGTCAGAACGATCGGCATAATCCGGAGGTCGGCATTCCACGCGCGGTACTACTGGCTCCTGCTGGCACAAGGGCATCTGACCCGGCGGCTGTTCGGCGACATGCTGCGGAGGATTTGGGCGCTGCCGGTGCCGGCAGGCTGACGCGCGGCCGAGTGCAACGAAGCCCGCCTGGCGAAGAAGGGTACAAGTGTGGAGCGGTGTCTGAGGAATGCCCTAAGAGCAGGGGCTCCAGTCGGTTGCACGTCAGGGCGGGCTGAGGTGACGGCCTCTGGAGCTGGACGATTGTGCGACGAACAGAGTTTCGAGCGCTCGGCGGCTCTCGGGTGTATAAAGGGACCATCCGAGGCAGGCAAAACGGAAATCCCGGCTAGTACGCGAATTCGTCAGGTCGGGTAGTTCCAGAGCGATCCGGCGAATGATCAGACTTGAGGACAGCTCGACGCGTTCAAGCCGGGCTTTGGCCCTCAGGCCCAGGCCGGTCGTCAAGAACGGGTTCCTCAACTGCTCTCGCCCAACCCTCCTACTCCATCATCGCCTTGAACACGGCGTCCTCCGCGTCACCATAGAACTCGATGCCCGCCTCAGCGATAATGGTTCGGTGCGTACCTTCACGAGGCCCGGCGGCCGGCTGTTCCGATCCATAGCAGCCCGTGGTGAAAGCGCCCCTGCGTAGAGTGAGGGACATACGTTCGTGACACCGTGTTGCAGGGTCGATGGATGGTCGATCGAGCGGATCTGGCGACCCGGAGCGCGGTACGGAGCTCCAGAGGCGGCTGCACAGGGCGATCAAGGCACCGAGCACGGCCACCGCGCGGCCGTGGAGGCTCCGCGGCGTGCCGACGCCCGTCAGCTGCCGCATGAGCAACCCGAGATTGAAGCCGCAGACATGCACGAGCACACGCTTCAGGATGTTGGGCTGCCCGCGCAGATGCGTGCGGCGCATCCGCCCGGTCTCGGAGAGATGCGCGTTGGGACGTTCGAGCCACTCGCCCCGCTGCCGCAGCAACCGCTGCCCACGGGCGCCCCGCATCCGCCGGCGATTGGCATCGACCGCGTCACGGGCCGCGGCCTTGCCCTGCCAGTTGCGCCGCCCGCGATCCGGCTCCGAGACATAACTGCGCACGCCGAGGTCAGCGAAGGCCACCATGGTCTCGTTGCTGTGATATCCCTTATCTCCGACGACCTCGCCGATCCCGGCGCCGGCCGGCGAAACCGCGTCGACCTGTTCGGCCGCCGTCATGAGGGTCTCGACCATCGTCGGCGTGTCCCCGTCGTCAGCGTCCTGCACGGTCACGCCGACGATGGCGCCTGTCTCGAGGTCGACGGCCTGCTCCGCGGTCTGAGCCAGGTGCGTGCGGCCGTCCTTCATCTTCGCGATCTTTGCGTCCGGATCGTGCGGGTGGGTCCAGTCGTCGTTGGACCCTTTCGTCTTCCGCTTTCGGTCGAACCGGGCCAGGTCGGCCCGCGTGGGCGTGGCGATGCCCGACGCCTCCGCGAGCCGGGTCAGCCACGCCTCGTACGCCGCGCCCGTGTCCCGGCGCACGATGCTCCGCATCGCCGCGTTGGCTTCGAGCGTCGTCGCGTCGATCCCAATCGTGTGCCCGTGCACCAGGGTGGCCTCCGCCAGCCGCTGCAACACCCACGTGAACACCGCCTGGTGCGTCTCGACGTCAAGCAGGCGGCGGGTGCGCGACAGCGTCGAGTGGTCCGGCGGCGCTTCGTGCAGCGCGACGTCCAGACAGGCCCGGATACTCAGCGCGTCGGCGGCGCGCCAGGCGATCGCGCGCTCCGAGTCCAGGCCTTCGAAGTAGCCCAGCAACAGCAACCGGAAATACCGCCCCGGCGCCAGACTTGGGCGGCCGATGTCGTCGGCATAAAACGGTGCGCACGGCGCTTCAACGAACGCGTCGAAGCCCGCATCGTCGAGCATGCGGTTCAACCGCTCGTAAAACGGGTGCCCCGCACTCGTCGGCAGATCCGCGGTGGCCACCCACATCGTCGATTGCCGCGCGCGTCGGCGGCGTTTGCCCATCGCCCTGCGTGGCAGTGTACGAGACCAGATCGATTCTGGCGATCGATCTAATTAGGACTTTCACCACGGGCTGCTAGCCCCGGGCACCTGACATGTCCGACGCGCCGGCCTGCCGCAGGCTTGTTCCCGGATTGGAAGAGATTCCGGTCGCCGAATCCCGCCGTCGGCATCTCGTCGTCTTCACCATCATGCTGTTGGCGTTGCTGTCCGGCACGGCACCGCCGGTCCACGCCCAGGACGACGCCCCGATCTTCTCGTGGGGAGGGACGGTACTGGTGTCGACGTCCACCCTTGAGATCACGAGGGGAGACGCCAAGAGCTACGAATTGTGGCTCACAAAGCAACCGGTCATAGAGCGACCGGACAAAGGGGGCTGGTGGGTCCGAGTCCACGTCGACGGAGTCGTCTACATCGACGGCAAGCTCGAAGAAGAAGGAATTAGTTGGGTGCCGTCCGTCGGATGGGAGTTCAATCGGGACAGCAGCTCGGGTCCAACGCAACGACGAAGTGTGCGAATACAGGCACTCCCGGACGACAACGATACGCGCGATGACGATGTGTATGTGAAGTTCACCCACGAGGTGTGGGACGAGAACACCAAGTGTCCACCGTCCCTGCACGGTGTGGCCGAGGTGAGCGTGCGGATCATCGACGACGACGGCGGTGACGACGGTGACGGTGGCGATGGCGGCGACGGTGGCGATGGCGGCGACGGGGGCGATGGCGGCGACGGGGGCGATGGCGGCGACGGTGACGATGGCGGCGACGGTGACGATGGCGGCGACGGGGGCGATGGCGGCGACGGGGGCGATGGCGGCGACGGTGACGATGGCGGCGACGGGGGCGATGGCGGCGACGGGGGCGATGGCGGCGACGGTGACGATGGCGGCGACGGGGGCGGTGACGGGGGCGATGGCGGCGACGGTGACGATGGCGGTGACAGTGACGGCGACGGTGGCGACGGTGGCGGTGGCGGTGGCGGTGGCGGTGACGATAGCGGCGACGGGGGCAAGCTCCCGACGTTGTCGATCGGGGACGCGACGGTGGCGGAGGGGGGCCGTGCGGAGTTCGAGGTGACGTTGAGCGAAGCCGCCACGGCGACGGTGACGGTCGACTACGAGACGGTGGACGGGACGGCGGTGGCGGGATTGGACTACACGACCACATCGGGGACGCTGCGCTTCGAGCCGGGAGAGACGACGAAGACGATCCTGGTGCCGATCGTGGAAGACGCCGCGTCGGAGGAGACCGAGGCGTTCACGGTGGAACTGAGCGCTCCGACCGGGGCAACGGTGGCGGACGGGACCGGGACGGCAACGATCAGCGACGATGACGAACCGCCCACGCTGGCGATCAGCGACGCGCCGCCAGTACGCGAAGGAGAGACGGCGGAGTTCGTGGTGCGCTTGAGCGCGACGAGCGGGGTCGCGGTTACAGTGTCGTACCGGACGGTGGACAGGACGGCGACGGCGGGCTCGGACTACACGTCGACATCGGGAATCCTGCGGTTCGAGCCGGGACAAACAGCAAGGACGGTCAGCGTGGCCACGCTGGACGACGAATCCTACGAAGCCGAGGAAGGGTTCACGGTGGAGCTGAGCGTTCCGTCGTGGGCAACGATCGCGGACGGGACGGGCGCGGGGACGATCGTCGATGACGACGAACCGCCGGAGCTGGCAATCGACGACGCGCCTTCCGTCGCCGAAGGCAGCACGGCGGAGTTCATCGTGCGACTGAGCATACCCAGCGGCAGGACGGTTACGGTGTCGTACCGCGCGGTGGACGGAACGGCGGTGGCGGGAACCGACTATGCGGCGATAGAAGGGACGCTGCGGTTCGAGCCGGGAGAGACGACTCACACGCTGGGCGTGGAGGCGCTCGATGACGAGCTGGTGGAAGGCGCCGAGCGTTTCACGGTAGAGCTGAGCGATCCGGTTGGGGCAACCCTGGTCGACGACACAGGGATAGGGACGATCACTGACGACGTGGTGCGGCGCATCGAGTTGGTCAACCGGACCGTGCTTCCGGAGATGGGACGGGCGCTGGCTTTCACCGCTGTCCGGTGTCGCATGGATCAGGCGTTTTCCGATGGCGCGCGGGCAAGAGTGGCGGAGCCGGTCGCACATCTCTCGCTCTCTCCTGCGCTGACCTCCGACAGGTGGACCGCGGCGGGCGCCGCGCCGCTGCCGCTGGAGCAGGCGCTCGGCGACTCGTCTTTCCTGATGCCGTCGAATGAGGCAGAGGGCGGCACGGGCCGTTTCGCAGCGTGGGGATGCGGCGATTACCAGGGCTTGGCTGGCGGCGGTGAGGGCGGGGCGCTCGCTTGGGACGGCGAGGTGTTCAGCGTACAGCTCGGCGCCGATGTGAGGCTAAGTCCCGGCGTGCTGGCGGGGTTGTCCGTATCCCGGTCGAGGGGCTCGTTCGACTACTACGCAGGAGCAGGTAACCGCGAGGCATTCGGCGCGTACGATCTGCGGCTAACCGGCGTCCATCCCTACCTGGGCTGGTCGGTGTCGCCGGAGCTGGACGTGTGGGGCACGGTTGGTCACGCCTGGGGCGAGCTCCGAATCACGGACGACTTGGCCGGGGGGGGCCTGACGAGCGCCGCGACGCTGGATTCGGGAGCCGTGGGCGTCAGTGGCCGGCTGCTGGCACGCGGTAGGACGACGCTGCGGCTGAAGGGCGAAGGGGCGCTCGCGCGACTGAAGGTTGCCGGTGCCGACGCAGCGTTCGGGGCGGTGACGACGGACATGCGGCGGCTGCGGCTGAGCACGGAGGCCAGCCACGAGCACATGTTCTCCTCCGGCGCGTCGCTCACCCCGTGGGGGGAGCTGGGTCTGCGGCACGACGGCGGCGACGGGCAGACCGGAGCCGGCCTCGAAGTCGGTGGCGGACTGCGTTACCTGGACCCGAAGGCGGGGCTGACCGCGGAGGGCTACGGCCGCTGGCTGGCGATGCACAAGGGGACGCTGCGCGAATGGGGATTCGGCGCGCTGCTCCGCTACGCACCCGGGGCGTCTGGCCGCGGCCCGTCGGTGAGCTTGAGGCCCGCCTGGGGCGAGACCGCCAGCGGGGTGGAGCGTCTGTGGGAGCGCGGCGCGACCGAGCCGACGCTGTACGACGCGCCGGGCACACGTCTGGATGCGCAGTTCGGGTACGGCTTCGCGGCCTTTCGCGGCAGGGGCCTGCTCACTCCCTACGCCGGGTTGAGCCTGGCCCACGAGGCTGCGCGGGGCTACCGGCTGGGAGGTCGTCTGGCGGTGGGCCGGTCGGCGACCGTGAGGCTCGAGGCGGAACGCCGGGAGCGCGCTGCCGCCCCGTTGGTCCACGCGGTCATGGTGCTCGGCACCGTGCAGTTCTAGCAGCCCGTGGCCAGGTGCTGTCGTGTGTCCGGCCTCATTGATTGCGGCACATCACACGCCGCGGGCCTGTATGGAGATACGCGGGTCGAGTCCAAAAATCGGGTCTATCCGGGTTTCCCAACGCTATTTTGGGGCCTTTCGGGGTTTTTTGTGGATGATTTGATGGGAAAGGCCTTGTGGAAGTTCGTGGAAAACGCGCAGCGTTTTCCAAGGTGCGGTGGGCGCGTTCTGGGCGTCCATGGCGCCGTCAGCTTCCACAGGGCCCATCCGTATGCGACAAGATCGCCGCGTCGTCGGACTGCAGTCGACCCGTGAATGACTATGTTCACATCGAAGCCGCCGTCCTGTGCAGGCCGAACGCTCGGGCCCGGCTCACCGAGACGACCTGGCGTGGAGTCCCGGCACGTCATCGCTGCCGCCCGCGAGCTCATGGGCGGGGTACAGCACGATCTTTGGGCCGGGGTCAACGCGCTGCAGGCGGGCATGTGGCAACCCTTTGGCCTGCAGGGACCGGCGCCGCCGTGGTCGTTTGAACGGGGCGACGACGAGGCGATCGTGCGTATCTACCTGGGGAACTGGCGCACCATCACAGTCGCGTCAGCCGCAGACGTGTTGGTGCGATGGTGGCCGGAACTCCGGCGCTGCAAACACGAGCCGTGCGGCGTGTGGTTTCTGCCGACGCACGGGCGTCAGTGGTATCACGACGCCCGGTGTGCGTCGACGGCCCGGTATCAACGATTCAAGCCGACGCGGAACTATAAAACCGAATACGCGCGCCGACACGCCAGCACACGCCCGACCGCTCGGCACCACCCATCAGGAAGGAGGACGCGGCGCTGACACGCGGGCAGTGCCGTGGACAGGCGGCGCTGGTCGACGGAGGGGTCCTCCTGCCGGCACGGAGCGTCTCAGGCGCGTCCGGCTGCATGGCACCTCTGAATCTGAATGGGACATGGAGGGCCGTTGATCATCGCGGCCTCAGGGGCTGATGTTCCCAAGAGCAACCACAGGGCGTATGACCTGGCCTGCTGGGCCTGATCGGATGTGTGGCAACCTTCAACAAGCGACAGGCGCGCGACGGGTCGAGTCGCCCCGGCTTCGGCTCATGCCGCCACCTCGAACAGGTGATGGATGCACGGCCTGTAGCGCCCCAGGGTTCTTGGACAGTGGTTTGACGGTATTCGCATCTACGCTGCCGCGTCCAGCCCGACGAGGTCACGTCGCACCTGAGCGGGACTTCGATAGTGGTATTTCTCCAGCATCCACTGCTCGTTGTACGTTCGCTTGAACGCAAGCAGGGCCAGGCGGAGCTCCTCGATGGTGTCGAAGCTCCGCACCCACAACAGATTCTCCTTCAGCGTGCGGATGAAGCGTTCCGCGACGCCGTTGCCTTCGGGTTCCCGCACGAAACTCGGCGAGCTCTCGATGCCGAAGAACGCGACCTCCTGTTGAAAGTCGTCGGCCAGATAGTTCGACCCGTGGTCGTGCCGGAGCCGGAGCCCGCGGGCCACGCCGTCGCCGATCTCACCGAAGCGTTCGCGGACGCCCTGGCGGATCGGCTCCAGGGCCTCAAATCGGGTCCCGCGCTTGGCCGCATGCAGGCCGATGCACTCGGTTGTGCAGTGATCGACGGCCACGAAGACGCAGGCCGCGCCCTCACTCACGGTCACCGTGGTCGTCATGTCCGTGCCCCACATCACATCGGGGGCCTCGGTGGTGATGGTCCCGTCGTGCGCCTTCGGGCCGTGCGCGTGGCCCACGCGGTGCGGGGCCTGGAGGTCGTGCTCCCGCATCAACCGGCGCACCCGCTCCTGGGACGTGCGGATTCCCTCGACCCGAAGCTTCGCCCAGGCTTTCCGGTACCCTTCGCCATGAAACGGCGACGCCTCGAGCATGCGGCCAATATGGCCGACCAGGACGTCGTCCGGGGCGGCGCCGACCGGCCCGCGCCGGCAAGGGGACGTCGTCGCCTGCCGCCGCGCATACACGCTGGAGCGGGCGCGGTGCCACACGCGGCAGACCCGCTGCACGCCGTACGCCCGACGCGTGGAGATCGAGTGGGCGCCCTTCATCGCCTCGACCTCCGCCGGGCCAAAGGGCCGGCCGCCTCCAACTGGTCCACCTTCGCGTAGAGCAGTTCGTTCTCCATCAGTAACTCACCGATCTTGGCTTGCAGCCGACGATTGGCCTCGTCCCGGGCGTCCGGCGCCCGGCTCTTCAGGCTGGCCTGGCCTGCGGCCAGAAACTGATCCCGCCACTGCGAGGCCCGCGCCGCCGTGATCCCCAGCTCCCGCGACACGGACTCAAGATCCTCGCCGCGCAGCAGACGCAGCACCGTCTCGCGCTTGCGCCGGGCCGAAAACCGTCCCCCACGGCCGTTCCCGGCAGCATCTCCGGTCGCCCTCCGGGCTCCCTCCGCCGCCGCCGCACCTTGATCTGGCTTCCCCATTTCGACACTCCTCCTGCGAGTACTCTCTCGCAATCAAGTGTCCAAGGAAACCCTGGGGCGCAGGAGGCCTCTGTTGCCGAACAGCCAACCCGCTCACCCACCTCGCGTGCCCCTTCCGGATCATGTGCATCGCCTCGTCGCCTTGGATCGTACGCCGCGCCGCCTGCACATCACGAAACCCCTGCGTGGCGTTCACGCGTCCTGTGATCGCTCGGTGATCCGGCTCCACGATGGTGTGCACGTAGTGGACCGGTCGGGGGCGGCCACGGCGTTGCCGGATGCCTTCCTGTTGCATGCGGGCAATCGCCGAGCCGTCGCGGCGTGCGCGGTCCGTGTGGATGACGCGGGGCCGAGGATGCGCCGGATCAGGCAGCGCCTGGCGGAACAGGCGGTGGGCCGCCGCGGCAGCGCGCCACGGCGTTGGTGCACAACCCTTCGGCTGCGACGAGGCAGCTGTAGGCTCTCTGGCCACGATGACCGCTGCGGGTGCACGATCTCGACATGAGATCAAAGGTCCATCCGAAGTACAAGACGAAGTATCGCGTGGGGAATTGGTCAGCGTACGAGCAGGCCTTGGTCCAGCGAGGGGACGTGACGCTGTGGCTCTCTGCCGACGCCACGGACGCGTGGCGCCCGTCGCCGTCCGGTCGACCAGGCGCCGAAGAAGTTCTCGGACTGTGCGATCGAGACGGCGTTGACGCTCCGCCTTGTCTTCCGGTTGCCCTTGCGCCAAGCGGAAGGCTTCTTGCGGTCGGTCTTGTCGTTGATGGGTGTCGATCTCGCAGCCCCCGACCACACCACGCTCTCCCGACGAAGTCAGTCTCTCGCGGTTGACTTCCGCCGCATCCCATCGAGAGGACCCATCCATCTCATCGTCGACAGCACGGGACTGTCGATTGTGGGCGAAGGCGAATGGGCTGCGGTGAAACACGGTGGACGCGGCCACCGAGGCTGGAAGAAGCTGCATCTTGCTGTTGATCGAGCGGGCGTGATCGTCGCTCACGCGCTGACCGAGCCGACGGTGGATGACGCGACCATTGGCATTGACCTAATTGAGACGGTCGACGATGAGATCGCACGGGTGACCGCTGACGCGGCCTACGATACGGTCGCGTTCTACGAAGCGGCGGGGATGCGTGACGCGACTGTCGTGGTTCCACCGTCCAAGACCGCGAGGGTGTCTCGGCGTCGGCCGCGGTCGCGCGCGCGAGATCGCACGATCACGGACGTGAGGACGCTCGGCCGGCGCCGCTGGAAGAAGGAGGCCGGCTACCATCTCCAGGCGCGGGTGGAGAATGCGTTCTTTCGGTACAAATCGATTATCGGGGATCGGCTTCGCGCCCGGTCCCGAGGCGGGCGAGTGGCCGAGTCCGTGGTCGCGTGTAACGTCCTGAACCAGATGACCGAGCTCGGTCGGCCAGAGTCGTACAGTATGGGTCGGTGACTTGCCTCTGGGTTGGGATCGTTGACGGTCAGTTCCGAGTCATGCACCAGCGCCATGCCGGGGGGCCGTGCACCTTTACGCGGTGCCGCGTCGCACGAGGCCGTCGGCGCGTCCGGCTCCGTCGCGGGCGTGACGCTCGGCGACGCGGCGGAGGCCGTGCTCGTCCCGACGCGGTTGACCGCCCGCACCTTGCACGTGTAAGGCTGGCCGTTGGTCAGGTTGCGAACCGTGTAGTTGGTGGCCGTCCCGCCCGTGGAGGTCCAGGCGCCGGAACCGTTCGGTTCGTATTCGTAGTTCGTGATCGCCGCCCCGCCGTTCGACGCGGGCGCCGTCCAGCTCAGATCCACCTCTTGGTCGCCGGCCGTGGCGCTCAGGCCCGTCGGCGCGCCGGGCACCGTGGCCGGGGTGACGCTCAACGCGCGCCCTATCACCCCATGACGCAAGGAAGCACGTCGTCAAGCTCGAGAAGTACTGTAGCCCGTGGGAATCTGGCCGGCGGCGGACGACGACGACGAACTGCTGATCACGTGCCGGGCGTGGGTTCACGTGAAGATTGGAGGCCGCGCGTCAGCACCATGAATTCGTGGAGTGAATCGTACCGGGAACATCGGAGACCGAATGTGTTGCATCAGGCCACCGCGGCCTGGGCCTAGTACTGCGCTTCGCACTCGACTGGCGGAATGTCCCCGAGCGGCCCCACCCGTCGTCGCGTGTTCCTCCGCGCGGCCGATCAGCGGCCGGTGCCGAAGGTGGCGAAGCAGCACGGGATGAGCGCCCAGACGATCGATGCTAGCGGAAGCACTTTGTGCAGCGGCTGCGGGGGCGGATGGCGCCCGGCCTCCTGGCGTGGAGGCTCGGTTGGGCGGCCGGGTGCCCGTGTTCGGCCACGTCGGCCCGCGCCGTCGCCACGTGTGCCACGATCGCTGGCCAGCCCGTACGGTGTTGGGCCTAGACCGACCCGCGGCGCACAGACAGGCGGTGTCCGGCCCCCGCCGCCCGGCTCGCGGGCGTACCACGCGCCCTTACGCGGTGGTGCGTCGCACGAGGCGGAGGGGCGGCGCAGTGCGCGGGGCGGCGAGCCCGGCCGTGTGGGGCCGCCGACGGGCTGGCGCCGCCTGCGCCTGCTGCGCCAGATAGGCGACAAGCTGGTCCCCGGCCTCGAGCAGTTCCTGCTCGTGGATAATGTTGTAGCGGTCGAAGATGGCCCGGCTCTTGTGCCCGGTCAGGAGCATGGCGACGCGCTCGGGGACACTGGCGCGGATCAGGTTACGGGCGGCGGTGCGCCGGCAATCGTGGAGGAAGCGGGTCGGCACCCCGGCCGCCTGGCAGGCGGTGCGCCACGCCGTGCGCCAGCGGCGGACAGGAATGCCGTCGCGGTGGAAGACGAGCGGGCTGGTGGGATCGCGGCGCGCTCGCCGTCGCGCCAGCGCCTCGGCGATGGGCGGCGAGATGGGGAGGATGCGTCCCACCAACGTCTTCGAGCGCGCGGGCGAGAGTCGGATGACGCCGCCGGCCTCGTCGATCTCGTCCCAGGTGAGACCGAGGAGTTCCTGCTTGCGCCAGCCGGAGTAGTAGGCGAGGTCGAGGATGTCCTGCCACGGGGCGGGGAGGTAGGCGCGGACGGCGAGGTACTCGGGGTGCTCGAAGAAGCCCTGGCGGGGGGGATTCTCGCGGAGCCGGTCGGGGAAGCCGGGCACGGTGTCGAGCCAGCCCCAGTGGACGGCGAGCGTGCCCATGCGGTGGAGGGCCGAGGTCTCCCGATTGATGGTGCCGGTGGCCGCCCCGGCGGCATGCCGGGCGAGTTGGTACTGGCGGATCTGGTGCGTGGTGAGCGCGGCGGCCCGCGCGGCGCGGCCGAAGAAGGCGGTGAGATGGGCGACCCGGCCGCGGGCGGTGCTGTGGGACCGGAACTGCCGCACCTGGTAGTCCTGGAGGTAGGCGTCGCTGAGATCTCCCAGGGTCGGCCCCTGGGGGCCGTACGTGCGCGTGAGCGGCGGCGCCGCGCGTGCGTCACCGGGGGTGGCGGTCGAGCCGGTCTCGTGCGGGGTCATGGGCTAGGTCCCTCCTTGGTGGCGGCCGCGAGCAGGCGGCGTCCGTCCACATTCGCTCTGGTGGGCGCGACAGGCAAGTGGAATGTGCGGCGGCGAAGGGACGGCGATGTGTCCCGTGGCGTACACCGTGATGCGCGGGCGACACGGCGCCACAGCCGGGGCGTCTCGGCAGACACCGCCAGGGGACCGGAGACGGGTGTTCACGATATTCGTGGGACGACCCGGCGACGGTTCGCCGCCAAAGAGAAGAGGCGGATCGTGCTCGAAGGGCTACGGGGTGAAGAGCGTCTCGCAGGCGTTGTCGCCGAGAGGGGGGGGCAATCCCAAGGTGTATGACCGCTGGCGCGCGGCGTGTGCCGAGGCGGGGAAGCCATGACTGGCCGGGGCCATGAAGCGGGAAGCCCATCGCGCGAAACGACCGAACTGCGCCAGGAGCATGAGCCACGGACGCAGGCCGTGGCCGACATGCTGCTGAAGCGTCGGCCCGTGCGGCGGGAACTCCCGCGTCGGCGGCGGCGCCGCCCCGGGCACGGTCCGATCGGTCGTGGGGGCCAGCGTGTGGTGTGGTGTCATAGGCACGCCCTCCCAGTCGTGCGGCTGCACGGTTGCCGCACCCTCCCTCGGTGGACACCCAAAACCGGCCATCGATCGACAGCCCACGTTTCGAGCGGGAATCCACGGGACCATCGAAGCCGTCCACGCACCACCGTTGATCGCCAGTCGCGCGTGGAGGACATCGGTCAGTAGACGGTACACCGGTCGCCCGTGCACACCACGGTGGTCTCGGTCTTGCCCTCGTAACTGCCAGCAGGACAGGTGTCCGTCGCCCGGTAAATCTCTTCTCTACCGATGGGATGATGGATGTGCAGGACGACCTCCCTGGTCGTGCCCCTGTCGGTATACGTCGGCTTCCACGTGCGAGGAGGCGCCGCACCGTGCCACGTCCAGTGGCCTACCGGTGCGTCGCTCGTCAGCGTCCGCGCGTCGTCCGACGTCTCCTGGCCGTCGGCCTGCCGCGGGGGCTTGGAGAGAATCGTCTGGTCACTCCAGACACAGCCGTGCCAGAGTGCCCCGAATTCCGCGGCTTCCCGGGACAGGATCGATGCAGACAGGTAGGACCAGGGACTCCCGTCGCCCTCGATGGCGTGCATGAGCGGGACGGCCCCCGGCGGCCGCGGAGGGTGCAGCCACGTGTCTTCGAGCCTGGGACATTCGTTCGGAGCGACCAGCGGGGCATCGGCCGGCACCGCCCAGATGATGCCGTTGCCGTTGCTGCCTTCCCGAAACACGTAGGCATGCAGGGCGAATCCTGCCTTGAGCCACAGCGTCTCGAAGACACGCAGCAGCGTGTGGGGGTCGTAGGGACTGGCGGACCAGCCGTCGGAGAGGCGCTCCTCCGGCGACAGATCGGGGTCTTCGGCGGGGACCCGTCTGGCCTGTTCGGCCGCCCGCCGCAGGCGATGGACCCGTCTGATGGAGAAGGAAACGGACTGCATCACCGTTCGACACCGCACCGTGCATCGTCCGAGCGATCCATGCTCGCCACCGTTACGCGCCAGAGCAACGCCGGATCGTGGGTGGGAAATACGTCATGATCAATCATATCGATGATGCACGAAGAGTGGCCCCGGTGGTCGGAGCCCGCCATCGATCACCCACACCACCCCGCTGGTGGAATGGCCTCACAGCGGCGGACACGTCGCGTATCGCCCGCTGCGGCGCGCCGAGAGGCGCCGCCGCCCCCCGCGTGTGTCGCAGGCGCCTCACAAGTCCTTCTCGGAGTCGTGACGGGCCTGGCGATCTTTGG
Source organism: Vicinamibacterales bacterium (assembly GCA_965197395.1). GTDB lineage: Bacteria > Acidobacteriota > Vicinamibacteria > Vicinamibacterales > UBA8438 > CAZYFH01. Next base: position 432,886 of record CBDANB010000004.1, read on the forward strand.
GTTTGACCAAGACGATCTCAATGCGGGACGGCTTGAGGGCCTGCTCCGCCGCGCGTTGCGCCTCGTCCTCGCTGAGGGCCAGCATCTCCGTAAAGAGCCGTTGGGCCCGCGGATCGCCCTTGGCCGCGTCGACGGCCAGTCGGCGGATGATCGCCTCCAGCATCGGCACGGTGACCGTGCGATCTCCGTCCCGGAGGGGGATCAGGCGAGCGGCTTCGTCGAGCACGATTTTCGTCAGGCGCGTGAGTTCCTGTGCGGGGGTGTGGGCGGTGGCGCCTTTCGGGCGGCCGAGCGGATTGCCGGACTGGCCTGGCGTGAAGCGATGCGCCTCGGGCGGGTGGCCGTAGCCGACGGTCGGGTGGCGCCGCTGGCGTCGGCCGAACCCCCGGCGGGTGCGGCTCATGGCGCCCCCGCCTGGCCGCCCGCGGCCCCGAGCCTCCCGGCCTCCAGCCGCGTGGCGTCGTCCGTGGCATAGGTCTCCCAGCGGGCGAGAATGCGGTCGCAATAGATGGGGTCGATCTCGCAGAGGCGAGCCCGCCGGCCGGTCTTTGCCGCGGCGATCAGGGTCGAGCCGGACCCGCCGAACCCATCGAGCACGATCTCGCCCCGGCCCGAGACGTCGCGGAGGGCATCGGCGATCAGGTGCACCGGCTTGACCGTGGGGTGCTGGGCGAGGTCCGCCATCCGGCCTGCCCGCTGGGTGTTGACGCCTCGGTACTGCCACACGTTGGTCCGGTAGCGGCCATGTTGGCCCAGCTCGAAGGTGTTGCAGTGCGGGGCGGTCCCGTGCTTGAAGACGAGGATGAGCTCGTGGCGCGAGCGATAGAAGGTGCCCATGCCGCCGTTGTCCTTGACCCAGACGACGAGGTTCTTGAGTTCCGTGAAGACGGCCTCGCCCGCCGCGAGGATCTCGGGCAGGTGGCGCCAGTCCATGCAGACATAGTGGATCGATCCCTCGACACTGTGCGCGACCAGCGGCGCGAGGGCCTGCTGCAGAAACCCGGTGAACGCCTCGCGGCTCATCTCCCCGGCGGCCATGGCGAACTCACGGTGTTTGATGCGGCCCAAGCCGCTGGCATGCCCGTCGATCGGGACGTTGTAGGGCGGATCGGTGAAGACCAGGCGGGCCTGCTCGCCCGCCATCAGGGCGGGGAGCACGGCCGGGTCGCGCACATCGCCACAGATCAGCCGGTGCGCCCCGAGCTGCCAGACGTCGCCCCGGCGGACCCGGGCGGGGGCGGCCTCCGGGAGGGCCTCGTCGGCCGGGTCATCCGGCTCCTCGGGGGCGACGGTCGCCAGGAGGGCGTCGACCTCCGGAATCGAGAAGCCGGTGACCCCGAAGTCGAGGTCGAGATCCGTGGCCAACAGTGCCCCCAGCTCCGCGGCGAGCCGGTCCTCGTCCCAGCCGGCATTGAGTGCCAGTTTGTTGTCGGCGAGAACATAGGCGCGCTTCTGGGCCTCGCTCAGGTGCGTGAGCTGCAGACAGGGGACCGTGGGCAAGCCGAGGACTTTCGCCGCGGCCACGCGGCCGTGGCCTGGGTCCACCACCGGCCGCAGGGTTCGATGCGAGTCCGGGCCGGGTTTCTGGGCCGCGAGCATGTGCCTGGAGCCCGCCCTGTGGAAGCTGACGGTGCCGTGGACGCATAGACCGCGCCCACCGCGCCTTGGAAAACGCCGCACGTTTTCCACGAGCTTCCACAGGGCCTAAATCCTCAGACGCAGACCAACAAGATCCACAAAATCAAGCACTTGCAGATTCAGCGCCTGCCGTCGGGACGCCTTTGCGACCCACACGAACTTTAGGAGAGCCGGATTTCTGAGACCCCCCCTTTGACAGTCCCGAAATACCCAAAATTACATTTATTCTCAACCGAGGGGTCGGTCCTGGATTTGAGACCACCGGCCTTCTAAGCCGAGGGTCGCAGGTTCGAATCCTGCCGGGCGCGCCACTTTCTCGCCGGATTCTGCCGACTGCGCAGGCTGGTGACCACTCCTGCGGTCACTTCTCGTCGTTCCGACCGGTCACATCGCACCGACGACTAGCGTGCTGAAGTACGGGTAGACAGATTCCGCTTCACTTTCAGCGCCATCGACGGCATGGTGTGACCGTCATGGCGAGCGACCCTGCATCTGCGTATTCCGCTGAAGTTGAACACGGATTCCGAGGATCGTGAACGCCGATTCCGACGAAGGTGAACGCTCGTCGGAGCGAAGCGACGTGTGTCGGTCAGTCTCCTTCCATCGTGGTCGTCACGGGTCTTGGATATCCTACTCGCGTTGTCCTCGGTGGACGGGTCAAAACCGGCCATTTGTGGACACCGCAAAACCGGCCATTTCGGGCGTCCCGAGACGGCAGTTGAGTTCTACTTCATGACGTCGTGTGTTCGCAAGGTTGTCTGGACCTTGGTGCGCCAGCTGCGCGGCCCGCACTTGAGTACGTGCGCGTGATGCAGCAGCCGGTCGAGTAGCGCCGTGACAGCGGCGGTGTCGCCGAGCAGTTTTCCCCAGTCCTCGACCGGTCGATTCGAAGTGAGCACGGTGGAGGCCCGCTCGTAGCGGCGCATAATCAGCTCGAGCAGGTCCTCGGCGGCGGTGTGCGGCAGCTTACGCATGCCGAGGTCGTCAATGATGAGCAGGGGCACGCGGGTCAGTTCGGTCAGATAGTCCTTGCGGGTGTCGGCGAGCGTGGCCTCGGCGAGTTCTTCGAGCAAGGTGTGCGCTTCGCGGTAGATGACGCGGTAGCCCTGCTGGATCGCGGCCCGGCCGATGGCCTGGGCGAGGTGGCTCTTGCCGGTTCCGGGCGGGCCGAGCAGGAGCGCGTCCTCGCGCTGGGCGACGAAGCGCGCGGTGGCGAGCTCGAAGACAAGCGCGCGGTTGATCTTCTTGTTGAAGGCGAAATCGAAGCCGTCGAGCGCGCGGTCGGGGTCACGGAAGCGCGCCTGCTTGTGGCGCCGGACGAGCAGCCGGTCCTGGCGCCGCTGGAGTTCGTCGCTGACGAGCGTTGCGACGAGGTCGATCGGGGCCATCTGCTCGGTCTGGGCTTGGTGCAGGCGCGTATCGAGGACGTCGGCCATGCCGGAGAGGCGTAGCTTGCGGAGGGCCTGATCGAGTTCGACGAGATTCATGACGGGTCTCCTGTTCTGCGGTCGATGAGATCGCGGTAGAGGGTCAGTTGCCGGATGAGCGGGTCGACCTGGCGCAGCGAGAGGGGCGGTGCTGGCCGGCGATCGAGGTAGCGTCGCAAGAAGCGATAGGTGGGCACGCCGAGTTCAAGCGCGGCGGTGGCGGCCTCTTCGGCGACGGCGGGACCGTGCTTCCTGGCGAGGGCGAGGACGCCGAGAATGCGGCGGACGCCGGCGGCGCCGTCGTGGCGGTGGATGTGGTCACAGATCGTAGCGATGCCCGGACCGGCCCGCTTGGCGGCGGCGAGCAGGGCGAGGGTCTTGGCCGGGGTGCGGGCGGGCCGGTCCTGATCGGCAATGCGATGCCAGCCTCGTGGCGCGCGCAGGTGCTCGCGGAGGAGCTGACCGGTTTGGGGGTCGAGTAGCCGGACGTGGGCCGCGTTCCACTGCACGTGGATGCGGCGGCCGATCCAGCCGGGCGGCGCGCTGTAGTAGGCCGCGGCGACCTCGACGCAGCCGTCGAGATGCACGGTGCGATGGCCGTACTGGTAGTAGCGAAACGGTTCGAGCGGCAACGGGCCAAGCGCCGGACGTTCCTCGGCAAACATGGCGGCGACCTGGCGCTTGGTCGTGCCATGGATGCGCGTATCGGCCCAGCGCCGCTCCCAGCGGTCCAGATACGCCTGGGCGTCGTCGAGGCGCTCGAAGCGGAGGCCGCGCAGCGGCGTCTTCTTCGCGTGGCCGACGCCGGCTTCGACCTTACCCTTGCGGTCGGGGTCGCCGACGCGGCACGGCAGGGCCACGGCCCCGTAGTGGGCCAGCACGTCGCGGTAGAGCGGATTGAGCGTGGGGTCGTAGATGTCCGGAGTGAGGACGCCTTCCTTGAGGTTGTCGAGGACGACGACGCGGACACTGCCGCCCAGCCGCCGGAACGCCCGCTCGTGCAACTCGGCCCAGACCTGCGTGCTCGACTGGCGGACCAGCAGCCGGACGGCCTTGCGCGAGTAGCCCAGCGTCAGGACGAAGAGCCGCGTCCGCCGGTACTTGCCGGAGGCGCGGTCACGGACCATCGGTCCATCGCCGTAGTCGACTTGTGCTTCCTCCCCCGGGGCGGTGGCGATGACCACCCGGGCCTCTACGGCGGGCTGCTGCCGGAGGGTGGAGACGAAGCGCCGTACACTCGCATAGCCCGCCGGAAAGCCGTGGTCATCGACCAGGTCCTGCCAGATGGCCATGGCGTTGCGCCCCCGGCCAACCGCCTCGACGATCAGCTCGCGATAGGGCTCGCAGGCGCTCTCTCGCGGCGCTCGACTGGGGTGGTTCCCGGACACGGGGCCGGCGTCGGTTGTGGCCGTGTCGGTCGAGGATGCCGGCGAAGGGTCGGTGGACACGTCCGGCGAAATGGCCGGATTTGCCGGACGAGCGGACGGCCGGCCACGGCCGCGCACCACCAGGCCGGCCGCCTTCAGGTAACCGCTGGCCGTCTCACGCCGGACCCCGGTCGCCCCTTCGATCCGCCGCAGCGACCAACCGAGGCGTCCCAGCGCCAGGACCTGTTGTCGTTTGTCTTCAGACAAGACGTTGCTCATGCCGGGCAGGAACGTGCAGTTCCCGACCGGTGTCAACGTCTCAGGCCGCTATCGGAAATGGCCGGTTTTCAACTGTCCACTAATGGCCGGATTTGGGTGTCCACCGAGGCGTTGTCGTGTTTGTGCATGCAGATGATGACCCTGTGGAGCCTGTGGGCGGCGCGCCGTGTGCGCCGTCCAAAGCGGTGTGGGAAACGCGTGCCCTGGCGCCGCTGTCCTCCTGGGCGCCCGAACGCGTTTTCCATACCGCTGGCAGGATCCATAGGCCTCGGCCTCGAAACGACCGACGAGGATGCCCTGAGAGGCGATTGCTCGACCTCGCCCTACCTGTCTACCCCCCGTGGCAGCCGCCGGTCGGCCGGGTGCTGATCACGGCGTGGCCTGCGGCGGTGGCGTCGGGGACGCGTTCGTGCGCCGCATCGAGGAACCCTTCAGCTCGAGGCGGTGCGCATCGTGGAGCAGCCGGTCGCAGATCGCGTCGGCTTGGTTCGGGTCCCCGATCCCGGCATGCCAGTCGGTCACGGGGAGCTGGCTGGCGATGAGGGTGGAGGCCCGTTCGGCCCGGTCTTCGATGATCTCGGTGAGGTCGCGCCGCTCGGCGTCGCGCAGCGGCGCGAGCAGCCAGTCGTCGATCGCGAGCAGATCGAGCTTGGCGAGGCGCGCCAGCAGCCGCGTGTAGGACCCATCCCCCCGGCCGACCGCCACCTCGTGCAGCACGCGCGGCATGCGGACGTAGCGCGCCGTGAAGCCGCGCCGACACGCCCGCTCGATGAAGGCACAGGCGAGGAAGCTCTTGCCGATGCCGGTCGGCCCGGTGATCAGTAGGTTGTGGCGCTCGGCGATCCAGGCGCAGCTGCCCAGCGTGAGGACCTGCTGGCGGTGGAGTCGGCGGGGGTGGGTGAAGTCGACCGCCTCAAGCGCGGCGGTGGCATAGCGGAGCTTGGCCGTGTGCAGCCGTCGCTGGAGCTTCCGTTGCTCGCGGGCGGTCCACTCGGCGTCGACCAGCAGCCCGAGGCGGTCCTCAAAGCTGAGCGTGGCGGCGTCATCGCTGTGGAGCGGCTGCTGGACGGCCTCGGCCATGGCGCTGAGCTTCATGGCGTGCAGTTTCTCGAGCGTCTGTTCAATCAGCATCGGTCTTCCTCGGGGGTGGGCGGCGCATAGTAGGCGGCGCCGCGGATGTTGGCGTGCGTGGGCGTCGGGGTCGCCTCCGGCGGGGCCTCCAGGGGCAGGCGGTCCTGGGCCGAGGCGAGGATGTTCTTGATGGTGCGATAGCGGTACGAGCCGAGGGCGACGGCGCGCGCGCTGGCGGCCTCGAGCCGTGCGTCGCCGTACGTCCGGCCCAGGCGCATGATCCCCAGACAGGCGCGATAGCCCTGCTCAGGGTGCGGGCGGCGCTGCAGGATCTCGGCAACGAGCCGCCCCGTGGCGGGGCCGGTCTGCTCAGCCCAGCGGATGAGCCGCGACGGGGTCCACTCGGCATGCGCCCGGTGGGCCCTGGGCATGTGCTCCGGCTTGGTGGAGGGCTGCCCGTCATAGCGCCGACGATGCGACGTCAGCGGCCGACCCTTGTAGAACAGCTCGACGGTCGTGGTGGTGTACCGCGCCTCGACCAGCTCGTGGATGAGTTGGTACGGGACGCTGTAGGGGTGCCGTGCGACCTCGACGTGGTAATCGATGTTGACGCGGCAAGGCTTCCACTGCGCCACGACGTAGCGAGTGGCGGGGAGGGGCTGGAGTGCCGGGCGGTCAAGCCGCGCATAGAGCGTGCGGCGGCTGACCCCCAGCTTCTGCAACGGGCGGTCGTTGAGCTCGTCGAGCAGGGCGCGGATGGCCACGTTCAGCGCGGCCAGGCTGAAGAACGTCTCGTGCCGGAGGCGGGCGAGAATCCACCGCTGGGCAACCAGGACGGCCGCCTCCGCCTTGGCCTTGTCGCGGGCCTTGTAGGGGCGGGCGGGGACCACGACGGCGCCGTAGTGCGCGGCGAGCTCCTCGTAGGTGCGATTGACGCCGGGCTCATAGCGGCAGGACCGCGTGATGGCGCTCTTCAGCTGGTCCGGGACCCAGAGGCCCGTCGCGCCGCCGAAGTACGCGACCATGCGGGTGTGCGCCCCGACCCAGTCCGGCAGCTGCTGGCTGGCGGTCGCCTCGGCGTAGGTGTAGCTGCTCGCCCCGAGGACAGCGACGAAGAGCTCGACCGGCCGTTCCTCGCCGGTGCGCCGATCAACGACCGTGGGCCGTTTACCCGAGAAGTCGATGAAGGTCTTCTCGCCGGCCCGATGCACCTGACGCATCGACGGCCGGAGGCGCCGAGCCCAGCGCCGGTAGATCTCGCAAAACTGGCTGTAGCGGTAGCCGTCGGGATGGACCTGGGCATACTCCTGCCACAGGAGCTGCAGCGTGACCCCGACGCGCTTGAGCTCACGGTGGATCTCCGCGCAATCGGGCCGGATCCGGTCCCGCATCGGCGCGGCCCGCGGAAACAACCGGGCCTCGAGCGCCGTATCGTCCAGCTCGGCCGGCACTGGCCAGCCCACCCCGCAGGCGGTCGCCCGCTGCAGATAGAGCGTGACCGTGCCGACGCCGATCGCGCAGGCGTGCGCCACCGCCCGGTGGCTCAGGCCCCGGTCGTGCTTGAGTCGTAGAACCTCGCGGATTTTCCTCATCGATAGCCTCGGTACTGGCATCGCGGCGTCCTCCTTTCGGGAGACGCAGCGTGCCTCACCTCGCTACCGACGAGCGTTCACAATCACCGGAATCGGTGTTCACGATGCCCGGAATCGGTGTTCAACTTCCCGGAAACCGTGTTCACGTTCGCCCGGAATCGGTGTTCAAGATCCTCCGGAATACGCACTCTGTTGATTGCCGTCGACAGGAAGGAGGAGAAGCCCGTGAGCAACCTGAAGTTGCTGCGCACGATCCTACGTCTCAAGAGTCTGAAGGTCACGCATGTTCGGTTCATGCATCGCGACACGGAGCTCCACCTGGCGGTCAAGCCGTACAAGAACGGCTGCCGCTGCCCGGCGTGTGGGCGGCGCGGCCGAATCGTGCACCAGACAAGCGAGCGACGGCGGTGGGAGGATGTGGCGGTCATGGGCCTGCGCATCGTGCTCTGGTATGCCCCGAAAGAGATCCAGTGCCCCACCCATGGGCGCGTGCAGGAGGAGATCCCCTGGGCGCCGGCCTATGCCCGCGTCACCTACCGCCTGGAGTGGCGCCTCTGCGCCCTGTGCCAGATCATGACGCAGCAGGCGGCGGCCGAGATCCTGCGGCTCCCGACCTCGACCCTGTCCAACCTGCTGCACCGAGTCATCACGCGGGTGCGCCACGGGCACAAAATCCGAGGCCTGACCACGCTCGGCGTCGACGAGATCTCCTACTGCAAGGGCCGCAAGTTCGCCACCCTCGTCTACGACCTGGACCGCGCGCGCGTCCTGTGGGTCGGCCCGGGCAAGGGCCGCGACACCATCGATCGCTTCTTCAACGACTGGCTGAGCCCGGGGCAGAAAACGCGGGTCGCCTGGGCCAGTTGCGACATGAGCCCCGCCTATATCGGGGCGATCACCGATCACTGTCCCGAGGTCACGCTCGTCCTCGACCGCTTCCATCTCGTCAAAGCGCTAAACCAGGCCGTGGACGAAGTCCGCAAGGAACAGTGGCGGGCTCTCGACACGCCGGGGCGCAAGGCGATCAAGGGGCTGCGGTGGCTGCTCAGCAGGCACTCCAGACACCGGACCAAGGGCCATACCCGGTTCCTCAATCGCTTGCGGAACTCCAATCGGCGCATTCATCGCGCCTGGGTGCTCAAGGACGAGTTTGAGCACTTCTGGAACTACCGCTATCGGGCCTCAGCGACGAAGTTCCTCAGACGCTGGATGACCGCCGCGTTGCGCAGCCGCATCCCGACGTTGCGCACGTTTGTCGGGACACTGCGGACGCACCTCACGCACATCATGGCCTTCATCGACAGGCCGCTGACGAATGCCGTCGGCGAGGGCTTGAATCGCATTATCAAGATCGTCAAGAACCGGGCGTCCGGTTATCGCCACCTGGACGACTTCGCCGACATGATCTACCTGACCGTCGGTGACCTCGATATTCCTGCGCACATTCCCAGCCACTTGCGTACCCTGTGAGCGACGTCAGAATGCCTATGCACCAGCATCATCAGCGCATTTCGTTAGTTGGGAAATTCGGATATAGCCGGAAATCTTCCAAAAAACGGATCAGAAATCGGAGGTCGCGCTGACGGGTGACCCGGAGAACGGGCTAAGACCGAGACCACAAACCCAATAAAGCCGGAGGCAACCGTCAACCGACCGTGGTGTAGTCTAGCTTTGGGAGCAGGAAGTCCTCGGTTCAAATCCGGGCGCCGCGACCATTTTTACCTGCTCGCTTGCAACGAACTTGCAACGGATCCGGTGAACGGCACATGAACGACGCCTGGTGGGGGCGATGACAATCCATCGGGCACCCGGACGCGCCTCGCTCGTCTGGGATCGCAACGTATCATGGTGAGCACACGAACCGCTCGCATCCTCCGCATTGCCCGACCGACGCCACGCACCGAGGCCACGCCGCCCTCGGGCGGCCAGCACGGTCCTCGCCGCCGCGCGCCGCGCACACCCGCGGGCCGGGTGGCGCTGACGATCGAGGTCGACCTGGAGCGCCTGCCACGCCCACCTCACACCGGGAGCGGCTCCACGGTGGATGCGTCATCGCCGGACGCGCGCGAGGAGGAGCCCGACACCCACGATCACCCCGCGGCACTCGACGTCCTCCGGCACTTATACAGCCGTGCCCGCCGTCGGCAGGACCGGTTCGCGCGCGACCTGCACACGCAAATGCAGTTCTTGCTCCGTAGCCGAGCCGGCGCCCTCGTGCACGCGGTGGTGGGTCGACCCGCGCGTGACGCGCCCGCGCTCAAGAGTCTCGAGGACCTGCACACCTACCGCACGATCATGGGGGCCTGGATGTGGACATCCCTGTTCCAGGCGGTGCGGGACACGCGATCGTATGAGACGGGGCTCGACGCCGGTCTGCTCTTGCTCCGCGCGGCCGACCACCATCACGCGCAGCTGAGTCGGCGTGAGGCGGTGGCGCACCGCAAGCAGTTGTACTGGTTCGTCCTCGCGACGCTCGACTGGCTCGACGAGTGGGACCTGTATCTCGAGACCTGGGAGGCCATCCGCGCGCGCACCGCCTACGCGCTCAGTGCGCCGCTGTGGACCCTGCCGCACCTGTGGACATCCGCCAAGAGCGCGGATGCCCACAAGGTGCTTGGAACGCTTCGCGTCCCACAGGTCCCCTTCAACAACTCCTGTCGCCTGACGCTCCAGAACGCCACCCACTCGCCGTCTGGTGAGAACACCGGGCAACACGCGTCCTCCGTACCCGGCACCGGGGGCGCGATCACCGGAAATTGTCGAAGATCGCGTTGTTATCCGCGATGATGCGATCGGTTACCTCAGGTTCCGGGTGCTGGGTCCAGTCACCGATCTGATAGGAACCGCCGAGCAGGATCTCGCCGCGGCGGGGCATCATGTAGGCAAGGTCGCTGACGCCGCCGATGGTCGCGTAATCGACCGCCGGATCCGGGGGTAGGAATACGAGCTGTCCCTTGATCGGTGTCAGTTCTTCATCGTCGAACAGAGCCTTCGCACCCAGTCCCGTGCAGTTGAAGATGACCGGTTCGGGCAGCGACAGGACCTCCGACAGCTCGCGGAAATCCCTGACAACGAACGTGCCGCCGGCGAGATAGAAGTCACCCCGCACACGGCGCAAGAACGTCGCCGGCTCAATGAGCATGGTGACGATGCGTCTGACATAGGGGACCGGGAACGGGTGCTCGTGTGGTTCGAGATCCGCAACCGAGGCAAACAACTCCGGGAGTTCCCGGAGCGCGTATGAATCTTCCGGCGGCTCGTGACCGAGAAAGTAGTTCTCGACGAAGCGTATGCCGTAGTTCGCGCCGGCGAGATTCTGGTAGGCGTGATGAGCAATACGTGCTGCAAACTTGAACTGCTCTTCAAAGTCTGTCGAGGCCACGCCCTCCGTGAAAACGCTGAACGGATCCCACTGCCCGGCACCGACGTTCGATGTGGTATGCCGTAGCATGTCGCGAGTGTAGATGGTCACCTGCCAGCCGGCGTCCTGCAGTAGGCGCGCTGTGGTCAGTCCCATGATGCCGGAACCGATGACAGCGGCAGCGCCGACCGGCTCGCCCGCCGCCTCCCGAACGGCCAGAGCCGAGGATCCCCAGGACAGCGAGATGCCACCGCCCCCGTGTCCGTAGTTGTGGATGACGTGCTTCCCATCTATTTCCTCGCGCCTGACGACGAAGCCCGAGGGCCGAAAGGGGCGATGGCCGACGATTACCCGAACAATCCGGTCCCTCGTGATGCGAGGCGCGATGAACGGATGCCGGGACAGCGGACGCGGATACGTGCGGGCGCCGGCCGAATCGATGCGATTGCAGGCACCGAGTGTCGCCGCCGCGACAGCAGCACCCATCGTCTTCAGCAGTTGACGCCTTGTGGCCGATGCCTGCACGCTGGTCAGTCTTTCTCTCGCTTTCGACGCCTACCGGCCAGCCGATCCGGGTCCGCCGCAAAGGCGTCAGGGAGATAGGATGAAGCGGCTGGTCGTCCCCACGTGGTAGCTTGCGCTCCACAATTTTCAAACGCGCTCAAGGCGCAACAAGGGAGACCAGCCATGGAGCATATTGGCATCGACGTGCACAAGCGGGAAAGTCAAATCTGCATCCTCACGCCAGAGGGCGAGATCATCGAACGACGGATTCAGAGTACGCGGCAGCGATTCACCGCCCTGTTCCAAGCACGGGCGCGGGCGCGGGTCCTGCTCGAGGCGACGACCGAAAGCGAATGGGTGGCACAGACGATCGAGCAGTGCGGCCACGAGGTCATCGTGGCGGATCCGAACTACGCCCCGATGTATCCCGAACGGCGCCGGCGTGTGAAGACGGATCGGCGCGATGCGCGGATGCTGGCCGAGGCGGCCCGACTCGGCTCCTATCGCCCGGCGCATCGCGTGTCGGCCGCGCAGCACCGGGTGCGGCGCCAGCTCCGGGTGCGTGACCTGCTGGTGCGGACCCGCGGACGCACCATCGCCCTGGTGCGCGCGCTGGTGCGTCGGGAGGGGCTGCGGGTCCGGGCGGGAGACGCTGACCGGTTCGGCACGTATGTGAAGGAGCTCGAGCTCCCCGACGAGCTGCAGACCGCGCTGCGGCCACTGCTCGCCCTCTGGGAGCAGCTAACCGCGCAACTGGCCGCCGCCGATGCCGAGGTCACAGCGACGGCCGCCGCGAACCCCGTGGTGCACCGCTTGACGACCGCGCCGGGGGTGGGCCCCCTCATCGCGACGGCGTTTGAACGAAGTCGCTGGCGCGACGGACGCTCCGCGTGAGGTGCGGTCGCACGCCCGGCTAGTCCCCTGTGTCTGAAAAGCTTCAAATAGTGTGTCGGCTGTGATGTATTGGGCGGCATGGCAAGAACAGGTCGGCCCAAAGCGAGATTGGAAGTCACCGCCGCAGAGCGCGTAGAACTTGAGCGGCTCGCCAGGCGCGCCCGAACGAATCGGCACGTGGCCTTGCGGGCAAGGATCGTCCTGAGGAGCACGCGTGGCGAATCGAACGTGGCGGTCGCGGCGAAACTGCGCTGCTCGAACGTGACGGTCGGCACGTGGCGACAGCGGTTTAGGGTAGGTCGCGTGGACGCGCTGTACGACGAGCCCAAGCCCGGAGCCCCACGGACCCTGTCCGATGCGGATGTCGAGTCGATCCTCGTCACGACGTTGGAAAGTAAGCCGAAGGGGCGGACCCACTGGAGCACCCGCAAGATGGCGGAGCACGCTGGCGTCAGCGCCTCTACCGTGGGCCGCATCTGGCGCACTTTCGGGTTGCAGCCGCATGTCGTGGAATCCTTCAAGATCTCCGACGACCCGCTGTTCATCGAGAAGGTGCGGGACATTGTCGGCCTCTACCTGAACCCACCCGACCACGCCGTCGTCTTGTCATTCGACGAAAAGCCTCAGATTCAAGCCCTCGAGCGGGCGCAGCCGATTCTGCCGATGGACCTGGGTCGCCCCGAACGCCAGACGCACAACTACATCCGCCATGGCACGGTGGACCTCTTCGCGGCGCTCAACGTCGCGACCGGCCAGGTCGTTGCGCAAACCAAGAAGCCGCATCGGTCGAGGGATTTCGTGAGCTTCCTGCGCGAGATCGACGAGCGGGTGCACTCCGCCCTCACCGTCCACGTGATCCTCGACAATCTCTCGGCGCATAAGTCCCCGTTGGTCAAACGATGGGTGGCCCGCCACCCGCGCTTCCAGTTCCACTTTACGCCGACCTACTCCGCCTGGCTCAACCTCGTCGAGCGGTTCTTTGGCCTTCTCACCGAACACGCCCTCAAGCGCGGATCACATTCCAGCCCGCACGCGCTGCGCCACGCCATCTACGCCTACGTGGACGCCCACAACGACGAGGGCAAACCCTTCAAGTGGACAAAGACAGCCGACGAAATTCTCGCGAAGGTGAAGCGGTTCGGACAGCGCACCGTTCAAGTCCACGGTGGCCCCAGATGACCAACGACTTTTTGAAGAAATCAAAGATCAAGGGGACTAGCGTGTGGGTCACAAGGAGGTGCTTGTGACTCATCTCAGACAAGCGATGCTGGAGGAGCTCCAGCGCCGCAACTACGCCGCGACCACGGTTCAGGCCTACATCCACGCAGTCGAGCGGTTCGCGCGGCACTTTCAGCAACCACCGGACCGCCTCGATCAGACCCACCTGCGTACGTATCAGGTCTACCTGCTCCACGACCGGAAACTCAGCCCGCGGACGGTCAAGCTCCACGTGGCCGCGCTCCGGTTCTTCTTCGTGAAGACGTTGAAGCGGGCGTATGGCCTGAACGACCTGCCGTACCCGAAGGCCCCACGGCGCTTGCCGACGGTCTTGACCCTCGAGGAAGTCACGCGCCTCATCGATGCGGCGCGCACGCTCGCGGACCGCACGATGTTGATGGTGCTGTATTCCACGGGGATGCGGAATGCGGAGATGCGTCACTTGGGCGTGGCAGACATCGACAGCCAGTCGATGCTCATGCACATCCAGCACGCCAAAGGCGGGCGTGATCGATACGTCCCGCTGAGCCGCACGCTCTTGGACACGCTGCGCGTCTACTGGCGGTGGATGACGCCGAAGACGTGGCTCTTTCCGGGTACGGTCGCCGGCTGGCGCGCCGACAAACCCATCACCCCGAAGGTCGTCTGGGAGGCCTGCCACACCGCGGCCACGCGCGCGCAGCTGAAAAAGCGCGTCTCCGCCCATGTGCTTCGCCATTCGTACGCGACCCATCTGGTGGAGGCCGGCGCTGACTTGCGCACGGTGCAGCTCCTGCTCGGCCACGTCAAGCTCGAGCACACCGTTATCTATGTGCACTTGTCGCGACGGCATCTGCACGCGGTCGCCAACCCGCTCGACGCGATGCCGGTGTCGCGTCCCGAGACCGCGCGGCGCTCGCGCCGGTTGCAGCCACGGTGACGCGGCCACCCTTCGAGGTGGCCCACATCATCCGCGAACACGGCGAGCGCTTCATTGAGCAGCACCGCGCCTGGCTCACGGGGCAGCACCGCCGGGTCCTCCGGGCGATCGCGCGCTGCCGGACCGCGGCTCTCGGTGGTCATCTCGATCGCTGTGTGGGATGCGACCGGCGCGCCATCTCCTACAACTCGTGCCGCAATCGGCATTGCCCGAAGTGCTTGACCCGCGCGCGGGACCAATGGCTCGCCGCCCGCCAGCAAGACCTCCTACCGGTGGGCTATGCCCACGTGGTCTTCACGCTGCCGCACCACCTGTCGCGGCTCGCGCTGGCGAACAAGACGGTCGTCTACACCCTCCTGTTCCACGCGAGCGCGGCCACGCTGCTCGAGGTCGCGGCGAACCGGAAGCATCTCGGGGCGGCCATCGGGTTCCTAAGTGTGCTGCACACCTGGGGGCAGCGGCTCCTGCACCATCCACACGTCCACTGCGTCGTCCCGGTCGGTGGCCTCTCCTCCGACCGCCGCCGGTGGATCCAGCCACGGCACCGGTTCTTCCTCCCCGTCAAGATCCTGAGCCGCGTGTTTCGCGGCAAGATGGTTGCCGGACTCAGGCAGGCCCATCGCCTGGGCCGGCTCACGTTTCCCGCCCCGCGCCCATCGCGCCAGCGACTTCCTTCAAACGGCTCTATCGAAACTGACGCGGCGGGCTCGCCTCGGGGCCCGCCCGCGCGCCCGAGCGCCGCGTGATCTTGCCTGGGAAAAGTGGACAGGTTGATTATGCTGCACACTGCACCTGTCGAGCATGCCTCCTTTCAAAGGTGTTGGGGCTGACGTATCCCAGGGACGAGTGCAGGCGGTGGGGATTATAGAAGCCCTCGATGTACTCCGCGACGGCGTCCTTGGTCCTGCGTCGCGTCGACCACGGCTGGCGGTGGATGAGCTCGGTCTTGAGCGTCCCGAAGAAGCTCTCGGTGACGGCGTTATCCCAGCAGTCGCCCTTCCGACTCATCGAGCAGACGATCTGGTGGTCGTGCAGGACGCGCTGGTACGCGTCGGCGGCATACTGGCACCCTCGGTCCGAATGATGGACGAGGCCGGCCGCTGGGACGCGCCTCCCCAGCGCCATGTGCAACGCCTCGAGCGCCAGCTCCGCCCGCAGGTGCGGCTGGATGGCCCACCCCACCACGCGCCGCGAGAACAGGTCGAGCACGACGGCAAGATACAGCCACCCCTCCCACGTCCAGAGGTAGGTGATGTCGGTGCTCCAGCGCTCGTTCGGCTGTGCGGCGTCGAAGTCACGGGCGAGCACGTTGGGCGCAACCGGATGTTGGTGGGCACTGTCCGTGGTACGCCGGAACCGCTTGCAGGGCAGGCCGATCAGGCCCATGGCCCGCAGCAGTCTGGCGACTCGCTCCCGGCCAACGGTGAACCCGTCCTGCCTGAGCTGCTCGTAGATCCGCGGGCTTCCGTAGGTCCCCCGACTCGCGGCATGGATCGCCCGGATCCGGGCTGTCAGCTGGACGTCTTCACGGTGCCGTCGGCTCGGCGGGCGCTTCGCCCATGCGTAGTAGCCACTGCGGGTGACCTGGAGCACCCGACAGAGAGACCGCACCGCATGGGTGGCCTTCTCCGCATGAACAAACGCGAACCTCACGCCTGTTCCTTCGCGAAGAAGGCCGCCGCCTTTTTGGGTCTATCCGGGTTTCCCAACGCTATTTTGGGGCCTTTCGGGGTTTTTTGTGGATGATTTGATGGGAAAGGCCCTGTGGAAGCTCGTGGAAAACGCGCAGCGTTTTCCGAGGTGCGGTGGGCGCGTTCTGTGCGTCCACGGCGCCGGCAGCTTCCACAGGGCCCATCCGTATGGCGACAAGATCGCCGCGTCCTCGGACTGCAGTCGACCCGTGAATGACTATGTTCACATCGAAGCGGCCGACCTGTGCAGGCCGAACGCTCGATTTACCCAGGAAAGACAGGGATATCAGGTACTTACGCCCTTTGGGAAACTCGGATATAGCCGCCTTTTTTAAGATCGTTCGCTCCTCTCGCAGGACGCGCACTTCGCGGCGCAGCGTTCGGAGTTCCTCGAGTTCCTCGGTGGTCAGCGCGCCGGTCGGATTGTGGCCGTGGTCGATCTCGTACTGCTGCACCCATCGCCGCAACGCCGACTCGGTCAGGTCCAACTCCCGTGCCACCTGGCCGATGCTGCGGTCACCCTGCTTGCACAGCCGGACCGCGGCGCCGCCAGCCGGGATATGCGGTCCGCGCCCCGCGCTCGATCGCGGACAGGTCAGGACTCGCGATCCCGGTCAGTGCGGAAAGCCGCGTTTGAGTCCACCCCCGCCGCAACCTCTCATCCCTGAGACGGAGCATTTTGGTTGTCTCACGCACGGTTTTAGTCTAGAGTGCGTTAGCGTCATAACATAACCTGTTACTGATTTTTTAAAGGTTATGGCACCGAGCACCAATCAAGACTTCGCCGACAGTCGCAGTCGGTCATTTACGGACCTGTGGCCCGTCGCGGAGGAGTACCAGGTCATCGACGGGTGCATGTGCGGGATGGTCGGCGGGAAAGTGGTTGCACCGAGTGCCCTTCACACTCACACAGGCTGTCGGAGCTATCTGCCGATGGCGCATCCTGAGATCCCAAGTGCGCTCGTTAAGGCAGCGACGGGCCAGGAGTCAGACATCCTAGCCTTCGCTCGCCACTACGGATTGCTCGGCTATGCGCAGGCATGGCGCTTCCCGGAGGAGCTGATCGGAGCGCACACGTGGCTCAAGGGGAGCTACGACACGACAGCGGCGCGTGTAGGGGACCCAGTCGCGTGGGTAGTGGCGCATGCGCGCACGGTCAAGCTCTTGGTCGATCTTCTCGGCAGCCTGAGCGACGACGCGGCGATCGGAATGGCGATTGACCAGCTCAAGGTGCGGCGATCCCACGCAGACGGGAGTCACACAGAGGACCTTGAATACCACGCCGCGGAGCGAGGCTACCTCCGCCCGCGAACGACACAGGTTGCCAGCATGCCCCCGCGCGATACCGCGCTGCACATCATTTCCACTGAGCTACGTGCCAACCTCACTGGCGTTTCCCGAACACTCATCGTTGAGCGCCAGAACGATGGACGCCAGGGGTTCACGTCGCTATTCACGCCGTGCAGCCTGCTGGATTGCATCTACTGGCATCTGGCGGATGCGGCTGTCGGAGGCTGGGTGCGAGGGTGCGCTAATCCGCGGTGTGGCGCGTTCTTTGTGGCGAAGAGCGATCGGGTGAAGTACTGTCCGCCGCTCATGGGAAACCGCGGCGTCAGTCCGTGCATGAACCGCCACAAACAGCAGAAGCATCGGGATCAGAATCCAAAGAGATCTCAGCAGAAGCTGAGCACCGCAGAGCGCAGGAACGAACGCAAAGGCAAGAGGAGGAAGCGAGGATGAAGAAGCGACACCAGAACAACGGGCTGCGCAAGCTCTGTCGATGCCCGCGGCGCCAGTGGTCGAAGTGCGGACACGCGTGGCATGTCAACTTCAAACCGCCCGGGGGGCCGTCGTATCGGCTCTCCCTTGACCGGGTCCTCGGCCGACATCTCGACAGCAAGACCGAGGCGGCGGGCGAAGCGGCTCGGATCAAAGCGGACATCCTGGCGGGGCGCTTCGGGGAACCCGCTGCGCGGGACGAGATGACGCTCCGGCAGCTGGCCGATGTCTACCTCGAGCGCTACGTAATGGTGGAGCATGTGGCGACCGCACGGGAATACCGCTACGCCCTCGGAACGATCTGCCGGACCGCACTCCCCCACCCCACGGGCGGCAGTGCTCCTCTGGGCGCCTGGCGGCTGGCGGACATCGTCACCGACACGATCGAACGCTTCCGGGAAGTGCGGCGCGCGCAGGGGACGGGACTGGTGGGCGTCAACCGGAACGTGCGCGCCCTGCGCGCGCTCTTCAATTGGGGCATCCGCGTCGGGTATGTCGAGGGCACGCCGTTCAAGCGCGGCACGGAACCCGTGGTGAAGCTGTGGAAGGAACGGCCACGCAGCCGCCGGCTGGACGCCGACACGGACGAGGAACCCCGACTCTTAGCGGCCTGCACATCGCACCTGCGGGCCGTTGTCGAGGCGGCGCTCGAGACCGGGATGCGCCGGGGCGAAATCTTCTCGCTTCAATGGCGACAGGTGGAAGGGATCAGCATGCAGGGCTCGACGGTCGCGTGGACGTCGCGCGCGGCGCTCGTATTGCCGTGGAGGAAGACCAAGACGCGCCACGATCGTCGCATTCCGATCTCGTCACGGCTCAGGCGCATCCTCGAGATGCGCCGATTTGACGCGGCCGGCCAGATGGTGCCCCTCGACGGCTTCGTGTTCGGGACCGAGATCGGCCAGCGGGCAAAGGACTGTACGCGCGCCTGGCTGACCGCTGTCCTGAAAGCGCATGGCCACACGCCCACGTACACGGCGACGAAGAACCTTACGGCGGCGTCCCGCGCGGCGCTGGCGTCGAACGATCTGCACTTTCATGATCTACGGCGGGAAGCCGGATCGCGGTGGCTTGAGGGGGGCGTGCCGCTCCACACGATCCGCGACTGGCTCGGGCACACGTCCATCGCGCAGACAAGCACGTACCTGGCCGGGACGATGCAGACGCAGCATGACGCGATGCGGCACTTCGAGGAGCGGCGCGGCCTCTTGCAACCGTTTGCAACGGATGTCGGAACAGGGGGGCGAAAGGGGCTGTCAACGGCCGAGGACCGAGACTACAAACCCAATAAAGCCGGAGGCAACCGTCAACCGACCGTGATGTAGTGTAGCTTTGGGAGCAGGAAGTCCTCGGTTCAAATCCGGGCGCCCCGACCACTCTCTCGGGAAGGGCACGCCAGGGCGCGGAGTGGGACCCTCGGGGTCCCCGCAGAGCGCCCGTGGCGGGGTTCGGGGCAGCAGGCCCCGCCTGAGTCAAGCAAAGAACGCCTGGGCGTGCCACGACTCCGCGGCTGCCACTTCCCACCGACCCGCGCGCACGTCGCCAAGACTGGTGAGCGTGTTGTTGAACACCGTCGTCTCCAGGCTGACAACGCCGGTGGCCGCGAGATCGGCGAACGCCGCGCGGGGCACCCGTTCGATCGTCTGCCCACGGCGATAGAGCACCGGCGCGTGGTTGACGAGCTCGACCCCCAGCTCCGCTTCGAGTCCCTTCATCTGCCGCACCAGCGCGTCGACGGAGCACCCGGACGGTCCGGCCGCGCGCTGGTCCACCGCCACGAGCAGAAACTGGTCGTAACGCAGCTCTCGCCCGGCGGTCAGCGGCACGGTGTGGGCGCCCCACTGGTCTATGAACGCGTCGACGTCGGCCATCAGTCGTGCCTGCTCGTCGCGATCGAGCGGGCGCTCGGCCGAGAAGATCCAGACGCGGGCGTCTTCGGGAAGCTGCTGGAACTCAATCCGAGGCATATGCCGTTCCTTTCATCCGTGCCATCCGATCCTTCTAGAATACCGTGGCGTGGCTACCGATACGAATGCGCCGCTGACGACGAGTCCGCCGCGGGTCCATCTCGTCGAAACGTCGACGCACGGACGCTATGTCGTCGGCCAGCCCGACGGCGCTGGGCCGGCGCCGATGCTGGTCGGCTTCCATGGCTACGCCGAGCACGCCGAGCGCCACCTGGCGGAGCTCGACCGGATTCCCGGAAGCGAACGTTGGCTGCGCGTTTCGGTCCAGGCGCTCCACCGCTTCTACAACGCGTCTCGCGACCACGTCGTCGGAAGCTGGATGACGCGGCAGGATCGCGAGCAGGCGATCGCCGACAACCTGGCCTATGTCGCCGCGGTCCTCGCGCAGGTCACGGCGGAGTACGAGGTGCGCGACCCCCTCGTCTACGCGGGGTTCTCGCAAGGCGTCGCCATGGCGTATCGCGCGGCGACGCAGGTCGCGCATCGGTGCCACGGCCTGATCGTGCTTGGCGGCGACCTGCCACCGGAGCTACGGCACGACCCCGCGATCGACTGGCCCCCGGTCTTGGTCGGCCGCGGCCGCACCGACGAGTGGTACACCGACGCCAAGATGGACGCGGACCTGTCGTGCCTGACAGACGCCGGGGCGCCGGTCGAATCGCTCGTCTTCGACGGCGGACATGAATGGACCGACGCATTCCGGGAGGCCGCGGGACGCTTTCTCGCGGCGATGCGCTAGGCCGTTATGCGCACGAGGTTGGAGTTTCTGGACGCGTGCGGACCGTCGGGAACGGCCAAGGCGCGCACGGCGCGCCTCGCGGGCGCGGAGTGGGGCTCTCGGGGTCCCCGCGGAGCGCCCGCGGGGGTTCGGGGCGAAGCCCCGTCTAGCTAATGCCGAGCCCCTTCTCGATCGCCTTGCCGTCCGGCGACGCGGTGGGGGCGCTTGCCTACCCGGCGACGGCACGCACGACGGTCGGTGCGACGCTCATCCTGGCCCACGGCGCGGGCGCGCCGCAGACGCATCCGTTCATGACCGCCTTCGCGCGCGGCCTCGCCGACCGCGGGCTCGACGTGGTGACCTTCAACTTCCTGTACACGGAGCGTGGTCGCCGGGCGCCCGACCCGGCCGCGCGTCTCGAGGCGTGCTACACAGCGGCCATCGCCACGACGCGTGCCGAGGTCGCGAGCGCGGCCAGTCGGCTCATCGTCGGCGGAAAGTCGATGGGTGGGCGGATTGCGTCGCAGGCGGTCGCGGCGGCCGACGACGACCTGGGCGTCGCGGGCCTGGTCTTTCTTGGATACCCGCTGCACCCGCCGGGCCGGCCCGAGCGGCAGCGCGCGGCGCACCTGCCATCAATCGGCTCCCCGATGCTGTTCGTGCAGGGGAGCCGCGACGCGTTCGGATCGCCGGACGAGCTCCGACCGGTCATCGAGGGATGCTCGCAGGCCACGCTCCACGTCGTGGAGGGCGGCGACCACTCGCTGAAGGTGCGCAGGGCGAAGGCCCCGACGCCCGACGAGGGCTATGCGGTCGTGCAGGACGCGATCGTCCGGTGGATCAAGACGGCGGTGATTTCGCAGGACTGAAGTCCTGCGCTACGAGAGCATGACCTCCGCCTTCACACGTGTTCCTTGAGCGTCACCGCGTCGAGGAACGGCATCATCGCGCGCAGCTTCGCTCCGACCTCCTCGATCGGGTGCTCCTGCTCCGCCTTGCGCTGCGCCATGAACCACGGCCGGCCCGCCTGATCCTCCGCGATCCACTTCTTCGCGTAGGTGCCGTCCTGAATCTCGGTGAGAATCTGCTGCATCGCTGCCCGCGTCTCGTCGGTGACGACGCGCGCACCGCCGGTGTAGTCGCCGTGCTCCGCCGTATCGCTCACGGAGTAGCGCATGTAGTTCAGCCCACCGCGGTAGAAGAGGTCGACGATCAGTTTCAGCTCGTGCATGCACTCGAAGTAGGCCACCTCCGGCTGGTAGCCCGCCTTCACCAGCGTTTCGAACCCGGCCTTGACGAGGGCGCTCACGCCGCCACACAGGACGGTCTGCTCGCCGAAGAGGTCGGTCTCGGTCTCTTCCGCGAACGTCGTCTCGATGACGCCGGCGCGCGTCAGCCCGAGGGCCTTCGCGTAGGAGAGGGCCAGCGCCTTGGCACCACCAGTGGCGTCCTGTTCCACGGCGATGAGCGCCGGCGTGCCGCCGCCTTCGAGGAACACCTCGCGCACGCGGTGCCCGGGCGCCTTCGGTGCGATGAGGGTGACATCGACGTCGGCCGGCGGCTGAATCGTCTTGAAGCGGATGTTGAATCCGTGGGCGAACATCAGCATCTTGCCGGCGCTCAGGTGCGGTGCGATCTGCTCCGTGTAGATGCCGGCCTGCGTCGTGTCGGGGGTCAGCATCATCACGACGTCGGCCCACGCCGCCGCATCGCCGCCGGCCACGACGGTCAGGCCCTCGGCTTCCGCCTTGGTCCTGGATCGACTGCCCGCATGCAGCGCCACCTGCACCTCGACACCGCTGTCCTTGAGATTGAGCGCATGCGCGTGGCCCTGCGACCCGTATCCGAACACGGCCACCTTCTTCGCCTGGATGAGCCCGAGATCCGCCGAGTCGTCGTAGTTGATCGTCGCCATGCCTTTTCCTTCGGTTACGTTCAGTGTTCTACACGGAGTACGACACGTCGGGGTCCTCCGCGTCTCGGTCGTCGACGGCGGCGGGGGCGCCGGACGTTGGCGTGTCGGCGGCCTCGACCATCACGCTGTGCGGCCCACGCGCCATCCCGACTCGACCCGTGCGCACCAACTCGACGATCCCGTACGGACGCAGCACCTCGAGGAGGCCCTTGATCTTGGCTTCCGTTCCGGTCGTCTCGATCACGACGGAATCGGGCGCCACGTCGACCACCCGCGCCCGGAAGACGTCGACCAGCTGCATGATGTGCGTCCGTGTCTCCGCGGTCGCGGTCACCTTCACCATGGCCAACTCGCGAAAGATGGCGGGCACCGACGTGATGTCGCGGACGCGAAGCACGTTGACCAGCTTGTAGAGGTTGGCCTCGAGTCGGCGTGCGCCGATCGCGTCGGTGTCGACGACCACCGTCATCCGGGACGCCTCGGGCGTCTCGGCGTGGCCCACCGTCAGCGAATCGATGTTGAAACCCCGACGTCGAAACAGCGAGGCGACGCGGTTGAGCACGCCCGGCTTGTCCTCGACGTAGACGACGAAGGTGTGACGCGTGCGCTCACTCATCGTCGGCCGTTTCCACGATCGGGGCCACGCTGGGACGACGGATCATCTTGTGCAAGTCGGCACCGGCCGGCACCATCGGGTAGACCGTGTCCTCCTGCTCCACCTGGAAGTCGATGACGGCGGTGCGCGTCTCCTGGCGCGCAGCGGTCACCGCCGGCTCGACCCCCGCCCGCGTCGTGACCGTCGCGCCAGCCAGACCGAAGCACTCGGCGAGCTTGGCAAAGTCGGGGTTCACGAGCGGCGTCGCCGCGTAGCGACGTTCGTAGAAGAACTCCTGCCATTGCCGCACCATTCCGAGAAAGCCGTTGTTGATGATGGCGACGTTGATCTTGATGCCCTCCTGCGCAATCGTCGCCAGCTCGGCCATGGTCATCTGGAACCCGCCGTCGCCGGCGACGACCCAGACCTCGGCGTCGGGGCGCGCGAGCTTGGCGCCGATCGCGGCAGGCAGCGCGAACCCCATCGTGCCGAGCCCGCCCGAGGTGATCAGCGTCCGCGGCTCGCTGTGGTGGTAGTACTGCGCCTCCCACATCTGGTGCTGGCCGACGTCGGTGACGACAACCGCCTTCCCCTCGGTCAGCCGCCAGATGTCGTTGATCACGTGGGCCGCGTAGAGATGCCCGCTGTCGGGAATGTTCTGGATGTCGCGGACGGCGACGTCGCCCTTCATCTCGTGGATGGTGGCGAGCCAGGCCGCGCGGTCACCCGACTCGACGAGCGGGCCGAGCTCGTCGAGAACGGCCGCCAGATCGCCGGTGAGCGCGACATCGACCGCGACGTTCTTGTTGAACTCCGCGGGGTCGATGTCGACGTGAATCTTGCGGGCGTTCGGCGCGTATGTCTTCACGTTGCCGGTCACCCGGTCGTCGAACCGCATACCGAGCGCCAGCAGCAGGTCAGCTTCCTGGATGGCGGCGTTCACCCACGACTCGCCGTGCATCCCCATCATCCCCATGTTGAGGGGATGCTGCGCCGGCACACCGCCGATGCCGAGCAGCGTCATTGCGATCGGGATGTTCGCGCGCTCCGCCAGGTCGCGAACCAGCCTCATGGCCCCCGACAACAGCACGCCATGGCCGGCCAGGATCACCGGTCGCTTGGCGCGATTGATCAGGTTCGCGGCCCGCCGGTACTCGGCCTGCGACGCCCGCAGGTCGGGACGGTAGCCACGCAGCGTCACATCGCCGAGATCCAACTCGAGCTCAGCCGATCCTTGCTGCGCGTCCTTCGTAATATCGACCAGCACCGGGCCCGGGCGCCCGGAGCGCGCCACATACATCGCCTCGTGGATCGTCGGGGCGATCTCCTCGGTCTCTGTCACCAGGTAGTTGTGCTTCGTGATCGGCAACGTGACGCCGGTCACGTCGGTCTCCTGGAACGCGTCCGACCCGATGAGCTTGCTGCCGACCTGCCCGGTGATGCATACGATCGGTGACGAGTCGAGCATCGCCGTCGCGATGCCGGTCACCATGTTGGTCGCGCCGGGACCCGACGTCGCCACCGCGACACCCACACCGCCGCCCGCACGTGCGTAGCCGTCCGCCATGTGCGTCGCACCCTGCTCGTGGCGAACGAGGACGTGCCGGATGGGATAGTCGAGCAGCGCGTCATACGCGGGAAGGATCGCACCGCCCGGATAACCGAACACCGTCGTGACGCCCTCGCGGACCAGCGCTTCCCAGATAGTCTGCGCGCCCGTTCTGATACTGGACATTGCGAATTCCTGTGTCGTTCCTACCCCGTCACGGCGCCCGTCGCCGCCGACGAGACGAGGCGCGCGTACTTGGCCATGACGCCGGTCGCGAACCGCGGCGCCGGCGCCTCCCAGTCCGCGAGCCGCGAGGCGATCTCCGCGTCGCTCACCTCGATCTCGAGGACGCGATTCTGCTCGTCGAACACAATCGAGTCGCCGTCGCGGACGATGGCGATCGGCCCACCCTTGGCGGCTTCCGGGGCGACATGCCCGGCCATCATCCCCCGGGTCGCGCCCGAGAACCGACCATCGGTGAGCAACGCTACCGACTCCCCGAGACCGGCACCGACAATCGCCGCCGTCACGGCCAGCATCTCGCGCATGCCAGGACCGCCCTGCGGACCTTCGTATCGGATCACGACGATATCGCCCGCCTGGATCCGTCCCTGCTCAACGGCCGCGAACGCTGCCTCCTCGCTGTCGAACACCCGCGCGGGCCCGCAATGCCGCGCCGGCGTGTGGCCGGCGACCTTCACCACGCAGCCGTCCGGTGCAAGATTGCCCTTGAGGACCACCAGACCTCCCGTTGGTGTTATCGGGTCGTCGAGCGGTCGCACCACTTCTTGATCGGCGGTTTCCGACGCAGCGGCGGCTTCCTCACCGATCGTCCGCCCAGTGACGGTGAGCGCATCCGCCTGGAGAATGCCCGCCTCGTGGAGACGCTTGGCCACCAGGCCAATGCCACCCGCTCGATACAGATCGGTGGCGACGAAGCGCCCGCTCGGCTTGAGATCGGCCAGCAGTGGCACCCGCGAGCTGATCCGGTCGAAGTCATCGATGGCCAGCGGGACACTCGCCTCGCGAGCAATCGCCAGCAGGTGTAGGACCGCGTTCGTCGACCCCCCCGTGGAGGCCACGGCCGCGACGGCGTTCTCGAGCGCCGCGCTGGTCACGATCTGACGGGGCCGGAGGTCGGTCTCGACCAGCCGCATCACGAGCGCGCCCGCCTGGCGCGCGACCGCCTCTTTCTCCGCGACGAGCGCCGGCACCCCGTTGGCGTGCATGGGCGAGACGCCGAGCAGCTCGCAGACGGTCGACATCGTGTTGGCGGTGAATTGCCCGCCGCACGCACCCGCCCCCGGGCAGGCGGCGTCCTCGAGTGCGGACAACCGCTCGTCGGTCATCTTGCCCGCAGCATGGGTCCCGACCGCCTCGAAGACGTCCTGAATCGTGACGTCGCGTCCCTCCCACCGCCCCGGCGCAATCGATCCTCCGTAGAGGACCAGCCCCGGGATATCGAGGCGCACCAGTGCCATGACGCCGCCGGGGATCGTCTTGTCGCAGCCGACCAGCACCACCAGGCCGTCGAACAGGTTGCCACGCGCCACGAGCTCAATCGAGTCCGCCACGATCTCGCGGCTGACGAGCGAAGCCTTCATCCCCTCGCTGCCCATCGTGATGCCGTCCGAGATCGACACCGTGTTGAACTCCATCGGCGTGCCACCGGCCGCTCGGATGCCGTCCTTGACCGTCGCCGCCAGCTCCCGCAAGTGGTAGTTGCAGGGGCCGATCTCGATCCACGTATTCGCCACGCCGATAAGGGGCCGGCGGAGATCAGCGTCGGTAAACCCAACCGCCTTCAGCATGGCGCGGGCCGGTGCCCGAGAGGGGCCCTCAGTGATCGCGGCGCTACGTCGTCTGCTCATAACGCAAAAAAGCCATCACCCGGCGTCGGATGATGGCCCCTTGTCCCTCGGTACTGTTGTCTGTTGGGTGCATCATCCGCTTGCGGCCGGCGTCATGACGCCGACCGTGCTAACTCTGAGAATGACGCGAATAGGCCGCGTGCCCAAAAAGGTCATGACTTCCTCGGCGCCATCGCGCCTACTCGAGGCATTCTATCAATCCTGGTCCACCTACAGTCAAGATTATAGTAGTTACAGTTTCATTACTACGAATGATGATCTGCAAATCCAGACCCGGACCTTGACATGACAGGTCGCCGGCCCAGCTGAGCGGCAGACCGAGGCGCTACAATGACCAGCCGACCCGCCTGAGGTTGGCACGACTTCGGAGGAATAAGTGCTTCGGCGTTTGCGCGCGCGAAACGAGTGGAAGTTCTTCAGCGTCCTGCCACGGGCCGATGGCCCGCTCGCCTCACTGTGGTGGACCGTCCTCCTCCTGCGGGGCAGCCTCCCCGCCGCTTTTGCCATCGCGATGGGCCTCCTCGTCGGCGCCGTGCAGGCCGACACCGGGCTCGCCGGCCCCCTGACGCTGGTCGGCGTCGTGTTCGTCCTCCTCCAGATCCTCACACCCATTCACCAGGCCGTCAGCGCCAACCTCGGTGACCGCACCGCCGCCTGGCTATACGACCACCTGACCGCTGCGTGTGCGCGCCCACGCGGGATCGCGCATCTCGAGAAGCCGGCGCTCGCAAGCGACCTCACCGTCTCGCGCGACTTCGACCTCGGGATGACCGGGCCGCCGCTCTTCATCTCGATGGACTTCATCGCCGGAGGTCTGGTCGGATTGATCGGAGGGCTGTCCTGCGCCGTCGTGCTCGCGGCGTACGCCTGGTGGGCGCCGATCGTGCTCGCGGGCGGATGGGGCGCGACGCACTGGCTCCTGAGGGAAAGCACGGTGTGGCGGGACCGGAACACCGACGAGGTCCGCAGCGCCCAGCGCGACGCCGACTATGCCTATCGTCTGGCCGTCGACCCACCGGCCAGCAAGGAGCTCCGTATGTTCGGCCTGGCGGACTGGACCATCGCCAGGTTCGTCACCGCTCGAACACGGCTGCACGAGCTCCAGTACGCCGCCACGCGTCTGCGCGAGCGGCCGGTCCTGTGGAGCCTGCTGCTCGTGGTTGCCTCCAACGTCGTCGTGTTCTGGTCGCTCGCCGGCGCCGCCGCGTCGGGCGTGCTCACGCTCGCCGAGGTCGTGGTGTTCGCCCAGACGGCAATCGGCACATCGATGATCGCGTTCGGCGGATTCAACTTCGCCATCGACGGCGCGTCCGCGCCGGTCGCGGCGGTGCTCCGTCTCGAGTCGACCATGGGTCTGGAGGATTTGTCGTCGGGCACGCGCGCGGCCACGGGGGCGCCGGCCCGCGAGGTCCGGTTTCGCGATCTCACATTCGCCTACCCGGACGGTCCACCGGTGTTGGAGCACCTCGACCTCACGATTCCGGCCGGGTCCTCACTCGCCATCGTGGGCCAGAACGGCGCCGGCAAGACGACGCTCGCCAAGCTGCTGTGTCGCCTCTACGACCCGCAGGCCGGCGCGATCGAGGTCGACCGGGTCGATCTGCGGGACTTCTCGCTCGACGCGTGGCGGAAGCGGGTCACCGCCGTCTTCCAGGACTTCATCCGCTTCGAGCTCCCGCTCCGGGACAACGTCGCACCCGCCGGGGCGCCGGACGCGGTCGTCCGTGCGGCACTCGACTCGGCCGGCGCCGCATCGCTCGCCGACCTCGACACCGTGCTGGCGCGCGGCTATGCCGGCGGAACGGACCTGTCCGGCGGGCAGTGGCAGCGGGTCGCACTGGCGCGGGCGCTGTGCGCGGTGCGCACCGGGGCCGGTGTCGTGCTGCTCGACGAACCGACCGCGCAGCTCGACGTCCGGGGCGAAGCGGAGATCTTCGACCGCATCCTCGCCGAGACGCGCGCGTGCACCACGATCCTGATCTCCCATCGGTTCTCGACCGTGCGTCACGCCGATCGGATCTGCGTGCTGGAGCAGGGCCACGTCGTGGAGCTCGGGACGCACGACGAGCTCATCGCGCTGGGCGGCCGCTATCGGACGATGTTCGACCTCCAAGCACAGCGCTTCAACGCCACCGAGGACGAGGAAGGCACGGCCTATGACGTCCTCTCCTGAGCGCGGCGGCGCGCCGGCGCCGGCCGACGACCTGCCGCCCGCGCTCTCGTCGATGTGGCGGCTCTGCATGCTCGGCTACCGGCACGAGCCGAGGCTGATGCTCGCGGCATTTGCACTGGCGCTGGTCGCCGCGGTGCCGGACGCGCTGCTGGCGCTCTGGATCACGCTGCTCGGGATCGGGGTCATCGACGGCGACCCGGGCCTGGTGCGTCTGGCAGCGATCGGCCTGGCCGCGTCCGCCGCCGCGACCTGGTTCCTCGGCACGGTCAGCACCCGCGTGCAACGACGGTTCCGCGATCGCGTGACGATCGCGCTCGAGTCGCACGTCGCCAAGCTGCAGGCATCGGTCGTGACCATCGCGCATCAGGAGCGTCCCGAGTATCTCGACCGGCTCTCCGTGCTCCGCGATCAGGTGTTCGTCCTCGACCATATGTACATGTCGCTGTTCTCCACCTGCGGATGGATCCTGCGCCTCGGCGTGACCATCGCGCTGCTCATGTCGATTCATCCAGCGCTGGTGCTACTCGCCGCGTTCGCGGCGCCCACCGTGCTGACGTCGGCGTGGCGCCCCGGTGTGGAGCGCGAGGTCGAAGAGCGCGCCGCCCCCGCCAGCCGGCTGGCCAGGCACTTGTTCGCGACCGCCACGACGGCGCCGCCCGCCAAGGAAGTCCGCGTGACCGGGATCGGCGACCGCCTCGTGGCCGAGCGCCGCGAAGCGTGGGAGCGATGGTATGCGCCCGTATCAACCGCCCGCTGGGGCTCGGCCGCGTGGCACACGCTGGCGTGGACGGTGTTTGGCGGCGCCTACGTCGGTGCCGTCGTCTTCGTCTCCTCCGGCCTGGGCGCCCCCGCGGCCAGCGTCCTGCTGGTGCTCGCGGCCGGCGGGCGGCTCTCGACCTACGTCGCGGCCGCGGTCGGAGAAATCGGATTCCTCCGCGGGATCTGGATGGACGGCTCTCAACGCCTCGCCTGGCTCGAGGACTACGCGGCCGCGCTCGTGGCCGCGGCCGACCAACCCGTCCCGAGACGGCTCGAGCAGGGGATCCGACTCGACCACGTCTCGTTCGCGTACCCCGGCACCGAGAAGCTCGTCCTCGACGACGTGTCGGTGTCGTTGCCGGCGGGGGCGGTCGTCGCCATCGTCGGCGAGAACGGCGCTGGCAAGACCACGCTGGTGAAGCTGCTCGCCAAGATGTACGAGCCGACAGTCGGGACGGTGCTCGTCGATGACGTCGCCCTCGCCAGCATGCCGGCGGACGAGTGGCGGCGGCGGCTGGCGGGCGCGTTCCAGGATTTCTTCCGCTTCGAATTCCAGGCCCGACGCACCGTCGGCGTCGGCGACGTCCCTCGCGTCGACGACGAGGCGGCCGTCGTGACCGCCGTCGATCGCGCGGGCGCGGACGACGTCGTCGCGGGGCTGACATCGGGACTCGATACCCAACTCGGTCGCACCTGGCCAGACGGCGTCGAGGTGTCCTTTGGGCAGTGGCAGAAGCTGGCGCTGGCCCGAGGCTTCATGCGCAACGAGCCCCTGCTGCTCGTGCTCGACGAACCGACCGCCGCGCTGGACGCCGAAACCGAGCACGCGCTCTTCGAGCGGTATGCCGCCGCGTCGCGACGGACCGACGCCGCGCACGATGGGGCCGAGTCGGCTGCCGGGCGTGTCACCGTACTGGTGTCCCACCGGTTCTCGACTGTCCGCATGGCCGACCTCATCGTCGTGCTCGACGGTGCGCGCCTCGTCGAAGTCGGCACCCACGACCAGCTCCTGGCGGCTGCCGGACACTACGCCGAGCTCTACGGCATCCAGGCGACGGCCTATCGGTGATCGAGGCATGGACCAGCTGTTCAGGCTCGTGCTCGTCCCGCTCGCGCTGGTGGTCGCGTGGCTCCCCTACTGGTGGGTGACCGGACGTCTCGAGGCCGCACCCCGGCGCCCGGGCAAGCCTCGATCGGCGCGCGCGCCCGCCGGCTCCAAGGCCGGCCCCGATCCGCGACCGAGCGGCACCGCGTACGACGGCGCCGTGCGCGGGGTCTTCTCGTGCGGCCTGGCGCTGATCGGCTACGTCACCGTCGTCAACCTCGTCGGCCGTCTCCTGCACGACGCCGTCACCGCCGCGCTCTGTTACCTCGCGCTCTGCACAGCGACGTGCGGCGTGCTGTGGTGGCGCCGCGCGCCGGCGCTCGCGGGCGCGCCGCGCGCCGGGACGTGGCGTCTGTGGCGTCTGTGGATGCTGCCCCTGCTGGCGGCGCTGATCCTCGCGCTGCCACAGTGGCTCCTGGGCGTCAGCACGAACTACTGGGACGAATCACCGAGCAGCGCGATTCATCTCACGGCGGCCAACCAGTTCGCCGAGGGGATCTTTCCCCCGCGCCACAACGCGTTCCCGGAGGTGCCGATCAGATACCACTACGGCTTCACCCTGCTCTCCGGCTCGACGAAATGGCTGACGGGGCTGTCCGCGAACATCAGCATCGATCTCGTCAGCACCGGTCTCTGGCTCTTCAGCTTCCTGTTCCTCGTCTTCTGGCTCGCTCGGCTGGGACTCGGACGGGGTGCGGCGATGTGGGGAGGCGCGGCGGTCCTGCTCGGCGGCGGCCTGTCCTGGCTCTACGTGCCGTCGCTCGAAGCCTATACGTCCTACAGTCGCGTACCGGAGGCTGCGCAGCTGGTGCACCGATACGACCCGGCGGCGGGATGGGTCGCCAACCTGCTGACCATCGTCCGTCGGCAGAGCTTCTACTTACGCACCGGCCCCGACAGCGTGTCGAGCCTGCCCCTCGAGATCACCAACTACTTCCAACAGCATGCCGTGGCGCTCGGACTCGCCCTGACGCTGGTCGCCGTCTACGCGTTCGTCACGTGGCAGAGACGGCGGGACTTCTCGCCGGCGTGGCTGTCGACCAGCGTCGTCTGCTTTGGCGCGCTGTTCCTTGCCCACGGCGCCTTCGCGGCGGCGGCGGCGGTGAGCGCTGGCCTCTATCTCCTCGGCGGCTGGCTCTCGGAGCCGAGCCGGCTCCGTTTCTGGAACGGTTGCGCCTTCACGGCGGGCGTGACGGCCATTGCCTTTGCCCACGGAGGGTTGCTGTCCGCGGATCCCGCGTTCCATGAAGCGGCGCGGGGGCTCGTCCTCCGGGCCAGTCTCGGCTATCACAACGGGGGGCTGGGCACGTTCATCCACTGGAACCTGGCCGGGTTCGGGCTCCCGCTCGTGATGGCGGCGGGGGCGTTGCTCGCCAGGTTGGTCGTCCGGTCGCGCGGCGCGACCGACAGCGACTCGCTCTTTTCGTTCCTCGCGGTCTTTGCCGCGATCTCCTACCTGACGCCGCACCTGGCCTTCTACCCGTATGGCTCGGGCAACGTGGAAGAGGCGACGGAAGTCAGCAAGTTCTTCATGTGCACGCGGTTTGCGCTGGGCGTCATGTCCGCCTTCGCGGTGCCGCCACTGATGCGCCTGATACACCGCGCCGCGGTCGTGCCAGCCTTCGTCGTCCTCATCGCGACCCCGCTGGCCATCTGCTATGGGGGAGCGTTCTCGACGGAGCATCGGTGGAACGGGTTCTATGTCTCGCCATACGCGTACCCTGGCGGCCAGATCGAGGTCGCGATGGCGGAGGCCCTCATGCGTCTGAAGACCGACGAGCCGGAGGTCGTCTTCGATGCGTCCGCCGACGAGCGCCGGACTGGCTTCCTCAGCGCGCTGCTGATCGACTGTGGGACCTGTTTCACGTTGACGCCCAGCCGCTACGAACGAACGGGGGCCTACGGCCTCTCCTCGGACATGGTCTCCGAACGCTACCGCCTGAACGGCGACATGGCGCGCCTGCGTCCCGGTGCGCCTGCGGCGTCGGAGACGCGCTGGCTGTACGCGCGTCCGCTCGCCGATATGGTGCACGCGCCGCTCGTCGTCCGGACCCGATTCGCCAAGCTGGTCGAGGACGGCTACGTCACCAGGGTCGCTGAAGCGGGACCACGCGCCCTCTTCGCGGTCGAGACGCCGACACTCGACCTCGACCAGGGGATCGAGTTGCGCTGGCAACCGAAGATCATCACCCAGGCGCGCACGGATTGGGATGGCGACGGCCGCGACGACTTGTTGTTCGTCGACTATGTGAACGACGAGATCCTGGTCGGCGCCAGCCGCGTACGGCTGCCGGAGACGCTGGCACCCGACGCGCTGCCGCACCTCTACGTGGCCACGTTTCCCGGCGACGGTCGCGTCGACCTCCTGCTCGGGCGACTGGGCGACACCCACTACGAGCGCGGCCAGAGCATCACCAGCATCGTCGAGCGGAGCGACTACCGCTGGACGTACCGCGACTCGCGCGACGGCGCCTGGCAGCCCGAGTATCGCCGCTGGCTGTGGGATCTCGACTTTCCGATCGTGGCCGACCTCGAAGGGGACGGCTTCGCCGAACACCTGACGTACCGCGTGCCGACCGGACGCTGGGAGCTGGCACCAGGTCGACCGCTGGACGGCCCCAGCCTCGCCGCGGATCAACTGCCGCTTCCCTTCGCCGGGCGGTTCTTCCCCGACTCGGCCGGCGATCTCGCCGTCTGGAGCTTGCGGACCGGCGACATCGTGCTCCAGAGCGTAGGCAGCCAGACCAGCCGCTCGTTCAGGTGGGGCGGTCGCGAGGGCGACGTGCTGGTGCCGGGCGACTACGACGGTGACGGCATCGACGAGATCGCCGTGTGGCAGCGCACGAACGCAACGTGGTACACGTTTCGGCCGGCCGAGGGGACACCGCCGGCGCCCGAGGGGATCTTTCAGTCGACCTTTGGCACGGTGACCGGCATCCCGATCCCGGCCGATTACGATCACGATGGGCGTCTCGACTTCGCGTACTGGGAGCCTGCGGCGGCCGAGATCTACGTCTCGTTCGACCGCGGGGCGTCGGTGGGTCTCACGCTCCCCGTGCCACCCCACTCCGTTCCCGCGTTCGTCAATATGTACTGAACGCACGCGCCGTCGTGTTGTCCCTCCGCACGAGCACACCAATCGTGAAGCCACCGTCAACCGACTGTCCCGCGTGTCACGCCGCCGGTGGTAAGCCGCTGTACCGCCTCCGCGCCCATCGCGTGTGGCGCTGCCGGCAGTGCCACGTCATGTTCAACCCCGATTTCCCGCCAGGCGGCGACCTCGAGCAGGCATTCTCCGAGGAGTACTACGTCAACGTGCAGGCCAACGCGTTCAGGGCGGCGCGCCAGCGCGGCGAGACCGACCCGAGCGTCCCGGCGTTCGTGGCCGGGCTGGAGCGCGTGGAGCACCTGTTAGGACGCAAGGGACGGATTCTGGACGTCGGTGCCGCCTTCGGCGCCTTTCTCGAGGTGGCGCGTGACCGGGGCTGGGACCCGAGCGGCGTCGAGCTGTCGCCGTTCTCCTCCGCCGTCGCGCGCGAAACCCATGGATTCGAGATCTACACCGGCGATCTCACCCGGGCGCCCTACGCGGAGGGGTCGTTCGACTGCATCACGTTCTGGGATGTCATCGAGCACGTGCAGTCGCCGGCGGCCAATCTCGACCGCGCGCACGCGCTGCTCAAGCCCGACGGCGTGTTGCTGATGACCACCGACAACTTCGACTGCCTCTTCTCCGATCTGGGTCGCGCGGCCTACGCGCTCTCCCTGCACCGATTCACCTACGGACTCGATCGGCTCTACATTCCGTACAACCGCACGTACTTCACCGAGGCGAGCTTCCGGTCGCTGCTGGATGCCCGCGGGTTTCGGACCGCGTCCTTCGCGAAGATGGAATACCCGATCTCGAAGATCAACCTGACCGTGGCCGAGCGGGCGCTCGTCTCGACGGTCTACGGCCTCGCGAAGGCGCTCCATCGAGAGGCGCAGTTCACGGCCATCGCCGCGAAATCGGAGCGCGTCGCAGGGGCGTCGCCCCCGACTCACGCGGTCAGCGGCTAGCCCTAACCCCAGAGCTCACATCGATAGCGGCGGCGGCGGATGCCGAACTGCTGGACCTCGCCGACGGCCCGAAACCCGCGCTTCTCGTAGAACTCGATGGCTCGCGCGTTGTCCGCGTCGACGGACAGCTCGTAGGCACCGATGCCGCGATCCCGCATCGCCTGCGTGAAGGCGCTCACGAGCTGCGCCCCGATGCCGGCGCGGGTCGACGCCTCGTCCACGGCCAGATACATCAGCTCCGGCGATCGGTCGGCGCCGTCGGCCGCGGAGCCGCCGCTCTGCCTCAGCGCGAGCACGGTCGAGGGTCGTCGCAGGACGCCGAGGATCAGCCCCCACAGCGTCTCGCCGGGATTGCGGACGAGCACCTCGCGCCACAACTGCCGCGGCTCGGACGAACCGAGCACGAATCCCCGCAGACCGTCTCGATCCGCGTACACGAATCCGACGGCGGCATCGGTCCGGGCGGCGCCCCGGTAGAAGGCCCGTGCGGCGTGGACACCGAGTGCCGTCAGCAAACCGGTGAGCCGCCGGCAATGCAGCCCGGCGACGTCAGGCGCGTCGGCGGCCGTCATCGGCACGAGTGACATTCGCCTTCTCCAGCCGCGCGATCTGTCCGAAGGTACGCAGCGTCACCGCCGAGCCCATCGCGCGCGCGCGCAGGCACGCGTCCAGCTCGGCCTGCCGGTCGTCTGCCAGAAGATATCGCTCCAGCTGGCGATTTCCCAACGTCACCCCGACGCTCTCGTCCGTGACGCCGGGATGCACCATCATCTCCGTCACGCCCCGCGCCGGCAGATTCACCAGGATCTCGGCCATCACGAGATCGAGCCGACCGGTGTAGAGATAGCTGACGAAGTGGTCGGTCGTGCGCACCGCGTCGTCGGCCGATCGGCGGCCGCGCCGGGCCAGGGTGGAGAGCAGCAGCCACTTGATCACGCCGCCCCGAAGACAGAGTGGCGACCAATGCCGAAGCCGGGCGACGCGCCACCCCATCTCGCGTCCCATGCGCACGTAAGGAATACGCCATCGCTTCGCCGCGGCGACGACACGGCCAAGGATGCCGGGAATCAAATGGACGTGCCGATCGCTGTCGATGTGATCCAGCGCGACTCCGTCACTGACTGCCCGCTCGACCTGCGCTTCCAGCTCGGTGTCGATCTGGTCGAGGAGCGCGTCGCGATTCCCCAGCACCATGGCGCGGCCGAGCGAGGCGAAGCCCCATCTGAGAAAGCCGTCGCGATCGACGAGCAGGGGGACCCGCGCGGGAGGGCTGACGGGGCGTCCGGCGCCGAGCGTGAAGTGCAGGCCGATGCCCAGGTCGGGGCACCGCGCCACGCAGGTGTCCAGGGCATCGGCATAGTCGCGCGTCGTCGTCACGAGGCTGGCGCTGGTGACGACGCCCTGCTGATGGGCGCGGGTGATCCCGCGGGTCGCGCCGCGCGACATCCCGAGGTCGTCGGCGTTCACGACGAGGACGCCGTCCATCACGCGAGCCCCCGGATCAGACGCGGGCCGACAAGCTTCGTCACGGCCAGCGGGCAGCGCCGCCAGACGGCAATCGGGATGCGGTAGGCGGGATTGCGCGGGTCCACCAGCGGGGGGTGCGTCCGCTTCCGGAGGTAGTAGTTGTAGCTGAGCGCGACGATCTGCGTCCCCCAGTGGCTTTTGAATCGCAGGCTCGAGCTCCCATCGAGAGATCGGCCCATGTCGAAGCAGCGGCAGCCGGCGCGGCTGCTCTCCTCGATCATCGTCCAGTAGAGAAGGTAGTTGGGGCAACGACGGTTGTAGGACCGCAACGCCACCGTGTGGTAGTTCGATGCGGTGCCGTTGACTCGAAACAGCAACGCCCCCGCCACCACCTGTCGACGATCCCGCAGGACGAGAAACCGCGCGCACGTCCCGAAGTGTCGGACAATCGACCGGTAGAACGACAGGCTGTGCGCGGGTGACCCCAGGTCGCGCATATGCGCGTGAAACACCTCATAGAAGGGGGTCATCTGGTCCGGCCCGGTTTCGATCTCGAAGCCCTCCTTCTGCCCCCGTCGGATCTGGTTTCTGGTCTCGCGCCTGAGCGTCTCTGCCCAGATCGCCTCTGGTCCCACCTGGAGATCGAGGACCGCGGTGCGGTATCGGTGGTCGGCGGTGAACCCGCCGAGGTCGACGCCTCTGGTGCGGATCACCATGTAGTCCACGTCGCGCTCATCCGCCAGCCGCTTCGCTTCCTCCACCAGCAGATCGCGCGTGGCCGCGTCATCGAAATGCAAGCCACCGTCGGTGCCGAACGGCGCCGTCGTGAGATAGTGCCCAAAGAACGGATGGGCCACCTCGAGCAGGCTCAGCGCTCCCACCAGGCGGCTCCCGGTCTTCGCGGCCAGCAGAAACGACGGCAGTCGATACGTGTCGTGGACGAGACGGCTCCAGCCGGAGAGATCCGTCACCGTGTCGGTCTTCGGCCCGACGTACGAATCCCAGAGCTCGCCGTCGACATCCGGTCTGAGACGTGAGACCCGCATTCCATTCACGGCGACCAGCGGGGCCAGGCGTTTCGCGGTGGCGTGGCCGCGGCGTCGAGCCGCGGGTGGCGCATGGGCGGCACCAAGTTGCCGAATGGTACCATGCGACGCCGCGCGAACCGGTCGCGTGTGGCCGGCCGGGAAGCGGGGCGCGGCGCCGAGCCAGGCCGCCCAGGCCCTCCCGGCGGAGGGTGGACAGCCCGCGGGCGATCTGACAACCTGGCGAGAGGTGGTGCAGAACATGACTCGGCCACCGTCGGCAGATGCCCCCTCGGCCGGGGACGATACCCGCGGCCCGCTCGCGGCCAACGGGGGACGGCTGCTCTCGGTCGTCGCCCCCTGCTACAACGAATCCCCGGTCATTCTCCGGTTCCATCGCGAGCTGGCTGCCGTGCTGGACGGGCTTGCCGGATTGACGACGGAGATCATCTTCGTCGACGACGGCAGTACGGATGACACGCTGGCGCTGTTGAACCAGCTCAGTCGAACCCACTCAACGGTGCGGGTCTGCTCGCTCTCGCGCAACTTCGGGCACCAGATCGCCCTGGCGGCCGGCCTCGATCGTGCGGCCGGCGACGCGGTGGTGCTGATGGACTCCGACCTCCAGCATCCCCCGGAGCTGATCCGGGAATTCGTCGACAAGTGGCGGGACGGGCATGACATCGTCCTGTCGATCAGGCGCGCGACCGAGGGCGCGTCGATGGTCAAACGGGTCACGTCCCGCGGGTTCTATGCAGTGCTGAACTACCTCAGCGGCACCCAGGTGCCGCCGGGGGCCGCTGATTTCTGCCTGTTGTCCCGCCAGGTATGCGAGTCGCTGCGGAGCATGCCCGAACGGCATCGCTTTCTTCGAGGGCTGATCGCGTGGGCCGGATTCGACAAGGCGCTCGTGCCGTACGACGCGCCCGCTCGGGCGGCCGGCGAGTCGAAGTACACGTTCGTGAAGATGATCGGTCTGGCCGTGGACGCGGTGTTCTCGTTCTCCTCCGCGCCCCTCCGTCTCGCGCTCAGAAGCGGCCTCGTCATGACCCTCCTCGGCTTCGCGTATCTCATCGTGACCCTCGGCAACGGATTCCTGTTCGGTGGCATCGTCCCGGGCTACGCCTCGCTGATTGGCGTCGTGACGATCCTGGGCGGGTGCCAGCTGGCCTTTCTGGGGCTCATCGGGCAGTATCTGGCCCGCGTGTTCGAGGAGGTCAAGCGCCGGCCGATGTACCTCGTCAAGCAGGAGGCGCCCCCCCGACTGGTCCCCGGGGGCGTGGAACGGGAGGATCGCCTCCCCGTCTCCCTGCCGCTCGAGTGACGACGCGGGCACGCCTCGTGCCGCCAACCCGCCCCCCCGGCCGACCGCGCGCGGCCGTAGCCCCCGACATCGACGACTCATCGCGGACACCGGACGATTGCAACGATGCGTCAGGCGGACCGGAGG
Source organism: Vicinamibacterales bacterium (assembly GCA_965197395.1). GTDB lineage: Bacteria > Acidobacteriota > Vicinamibacteria > Vicinamibacterales > UBA8438 > CAZYFH01. Next base: position 471,279 of record CBDANB010000004.1, read on the forward strand.
GCGCGGAGCTCGCACGGCTACTCAAGGACTACGAAGCACTGATGGCCGTGATGGAGGCAGCGGACGGCTGGACCTATCAGCACCGCATCGACACGGTCTTGAGCAAACTGGGGTTCAGCGAGCGCTATCGTCGGCTCCCCCTCGATCAGCTCTCGGGTGGCTGGCGCAACCGGGCGGCGCTGGCGAAGATTCTGCTCGAAGCGCCCAACGTGCTGCTGCTGGACGAGCCGACCAACTTCCTGGATCTCCAGGGGCTGTCGTGGCTGGAGGGATGGCTGTCCCGGTTCAACGGGGCCGTCATTTTCGAAGCCGAGGCCATTCAGGATCGTCAGGAAGCGGCGAAGAACCCCAACGCCTCACTCACGCGGCGCCTCGCACACATCAAGAAGGAGGTGGCCCCGCGCGAGGTCGACACCATCGTGACGGGAATCTATGGCGGCATCCGGTCCGTCGACGACCTGTGCGAGGTCGTACAGGTCTCGAAACGATATGGGGCGGACGCGCTCTTTCAGAACCTGGGATTCGAGGTCCACAAGGGGGACCGCCTGGCTGTGGTGGGCCCGAACGGGTGCGGGAAGACCACGTTGATGAAGGTGCTGCGGGAGGAGATTCCACCGGATACGGGTCGCGTGACCTGGAAGGCTGGTGAGCGATATATCGATTACAACACGGTGCTGGACGGGCTCGACCCCCAAACGGACCGTGACGCGCCTCGTGAACTACGAGGGGCTGGCGCATCGAGCGCCACGCAAGCAGGTGAATCGGTTTCTTCACCTGCGGGCTTCTCTGAGATGGACCTCTACCAGAAGATCGGGACACTGTCGGGTGGCGAGCGGGCCCGGGTCGCGCTCGCGCTCTGTCTGTTGTCCGGATCACCAGCCGTGCTCCTCGACGAGCCGACCAACCACCTTGACATGAAGAGCACGCAGGTGATGGAGCGCGCGCTGGCGCACTTCCCCGGAGCGATCGTCGTCGTCAGCCATGACCGGTTCTTTCTCGACAAGGTCGCGACTCGACTGCTCGTGTTCGAGGGCGGCGGCCGTGTCGAGATGGCGAACGGCAACTGGACCCAGTGGGCGGCGCAGCACGCGGAGGCAGACGGACCAGGCACGCCTCGAGACCGTGACGCCACACGCCCGGGAACGCGATGAGGATGATCTTGTCGGACAGAGGACGCGGCCATGCCACCCGGCTACATTCGTGAGGGATTCCACGCCATCACCGTCTCGCTGAGCGTCTCGGCCGCCGAGGGGCTGCTGTCGTTCCTGCAGCAGGTGTTCGGCGCGGAGGTCGCAAGCCGGTCCGAACGACCGGACGGCACGCTCGGCAACGCGGAAGTGCGGATCGACGACTCGGTGCTCGAGCTTTCCGAGGCGAGAGCCGTTCGGGACGATGACCGCGGCGCTCCACATCTATGTGCCCGACACCGATGCGACGTACGACAAGGCGATCGCCGCCGGAGCCCAGTCGGTCTTCGCGCCCGCGGACATGCCCTACGGCGAGCGCAGCGCCAGCGTACAAGACCGCTGGGGCAACCGCTGGTGGCTTGCCACGATGAGCTCGCCATGACGCTCAGCGTCGAGCGGTATAGGCTGGGAGCGGTGAGCTCAGTGGGCGTTACAGTCGGCGCGCCCGCTGAGGACTTTCTCGAACAGCTTCATGCTGATGCGTCGAGACGTTGCTGAGAACGTCGCGGGGCCTTGTGTGTCGTTACGCGCCCGTAGCTCAGGTGGATAGAGCATCGGTCTTCTAACCCGAGCCAAGGCTTCTTCGAACCGCCCGAATAATGGGCCTTCCCCCACGAACACTGGCGTTTTCGTCATCGCACCGGACATCGAGACCGAAGGCCAGCAGGGTGTAGGGGGGGAAAGGATGCAAATCGCAACCCCCGGATCGCCCATCGCGATGGACACAACACATATGTTTATATAGAAACACATCTGTTGTATAGTTCTCTCATGCCGATGACGCCACGCCAGTTCAAGCGGTGGCTAGGTCAGCAGGGTTGCACGTTCGAACCAGGTAAGGGCGGACACCTAACGGTGAAGCGCGGCAAGCGGGTCGTATCGCTCCCGATGCACGGGAAGCGGGACATGCCGAAGGGCACGATGGAGGGGATCAAGAAGGATCTACGACTCAAAGGCACGAAGTAGAACGCGCGCAACGTCTGGAGACAGCTTGACGACTAATCCCAGACGACCAGAAGGCCAGGAGGAGGAGATGTTGCGCTATCCAGTGAAGCTGACGACAGAGGATGACCGTGTGCTGGTGTCGTTCCCGGACGTGCCCGGGGCCCACACGTACGGGGACGATCGAGACGAGGCGCTGACTCGAGCCGTCGATGCAGCCGCCACCGTCTTCGAAGCCTTGATGAAGGATCGACAGCCGATTCCGGCACCATCGACTCGCCGGCGCGGCCCACATGTGGACATGCCGCCGTTGATGGTCGCGAAGATCGAGCTCTACAACGCCATGCGGGAGCAGCGAGTCAACAAGGCCGAGCTCGGCCGCCGCCTGAATTGGCACCTTCCCCAGGTCGACCGCGTGCTCGACGTGAACCACGCGTCCCGGGTCGACCAGCTCGAGCAGGCGCTCAACGCCGTCGGGAAACGACTAGAGTTGCACGTTGTGTAGTCGCGAGAACGACAGCGGCGAGGCATGCGACCCGGTTCCTCACAGCCTCAAGGGTGGATAGTGGGAGTAGCTGTACAGTCTTCGTAAGTTATTGAGCGCCCGTAGCTCAGGTGGATAGAGCATCGGTCTTCTAAGCCGAGGGTCGCAGGTTCGAATCCTGCCGGGCGCGCCAATTTCCCAAAGAATTCGCCGATTGCGCCCACTGCCTGGGCACCAGGGGCGAAGGTGCAGGCGAACAGAGTGACCGGTCGTCTCCGCAGATTGGCTGACTGAAGTACGCTAGCGCCAACACCACGCTTTACGGCGGCCGGCACCGATGGCATGGTGTGACGTCGTGGAGCCACGCACGCTGCGCGAGTGCCGGATCGCGTTGGGGAAGTCGCAAGCGGCGTGTGCGGCCCTGCTCGGTGTGTCCCCCGAGTCGTACCGGACGTGGGATGCCGGGCGGCGGGCAACGCCGCCCCAGGTTATGGCGCGCGCCAGGGCGCTCGCCACGCATCGCGATGATCACGCGCTCCTGCCGTTGCCCGTGCTCGCGCTGCTGATCGGGGTGCACGTCAAGACGCTGCGGGCGGCGGCCAGGGACGGGCGGCTGCCGGTGACCTATGACACCCGGACCACCTTTCGCCGGCTCCGGGCCCGCGCGACTCCCGCCGCCGCCAGGGCGTTTCGGCGGTCGTACTATGGGCGATCGGTGGAGCCGGGGGACCGTCGTGCGCCATTGACGTGGGCCAATGTGCCCGACGACTACGACGCGCAGATTCGCGCGCTACGTCGCGCACGCGGGTTGAGTCAGGCGCAATTGGCCACCCTGGTGGGCGCGGCACGGAAAGCCGTCGTCTACCAATGGGAGACACGAAAACGCACGCCGTCGCCCGTGTTCTGGCAACGACTCTCCGCGCTCCACCGGCCTCTGCCGGAGAGACCGTAAGCGGGCTCTAACACGGGCGATCGTGCCAGAGAACTACGACGTGCACGGGCGGAGCCCGCCGCGAGCATGGCGACGGGCTCCCCTTCCACGCGGAACGCTTCATTGGCCAGCCCGGTGGTGAGAAACCGCAGGGCGCGCGGCCACACGGTTTCAACCGTTGCCGCCCGCGGGCTGTAGTAGTCATCAAGAAAGCGGTGGAAGAAAGGTCGGCAGGTCCAGGGCGGCGTCTCGGAGCGCTTCATCCGCACGCTGAAAGAGAATCTGTTATGGGTGCGGAGCTTCGAGACCATCGAGGCACTCCGCCTCGCCTTGCTTGCGTTCAAGCGGACGTACAACGAACAGTGGATGCTGGAGAAATACGACTATCGAAGCCCCGCCCGGGTGCGACGCGACCTCGGCGGGCTGGACGTGGCCGCGTAGATGCGAATACCGTCAAACCACCGTCCAAGAACCCTGGGGCGGTACATACATCTCGGAACCCGATCGCGGCCGCCGGAACTGGCGCGGCAAGGCCGCGGCCTGCGCCGCGGTCTATCGCAACCGCCGGCGCATTCGTGGCACCCGCGGGCAACGCTTGTTGCGCCAGCGCGGCGAACGGCTGGAACGCCCGTTCGCCCATCTCTTCGAAACCGGCGCGATGCGGCGTGTGCATCTGCGGGGGCATCCCAACATCCTCAAGCGGCTGCTCGTGCACACCGCCGGCTTCAACCTCGGGCTGCTGATGCGGCGGCTGACTGGCGTCGGCACGCCGCGCAGTCTCCAGGGCCGCGTGGTCGCCCTGCCACGCTAAACCCGGAAGGACCAAAAAAACGGTGCGCGCGTCCGAACACGACCGTCCCGACATCGCGGCCGCCCGCGCGCAGTGGGCAGCGACCGCCCCGACCCTCGACCCGACCCGCCTCGTCTTTCTCGATGAAACGCGGCCTCAAAGCCCCCCGGACAGCGAGGCTTACAGCCCCATGCACCGTTTGAACGCCCTTGCAGCCTTCGAAGGCCTGCCCACACCGCTACGAACAACGCCAGTGATCTCCCAATCAGCCCGACGCGTGTTGCGCACGTTCAGCAGGTCCGGATTCTCTGAAACCGCAGTTTGGATGAGAAAGTCCTCGAGTTCGCCGATCGTCTTTCGATTCGGAGCGCCTCGACTAGCCAGAAGGCTCAGAAAGAACAACACGGGAGTGCCTTTCACGTAGTCCGCTAGTGTCTGCTGGTACTTGGCCAGTTTGTGAGACGTAAACACCTCTTGTTTGAAGTTTCTCGTCGCTTTTCCTACGTAAAGGGGCGTCATCCCCCCACCTGAGCGAACGCCGAACACATAGCAGCCCTTCTTGGTGGCGGCAGCTGGGTTACTGCGCCAGAACTGCTTGACCTCCTCGGACGTGATGGTCCTGGCTGCTCTACCCTCGTACACCGGTACTTCGTAGGGGCCCGATACGTTAAACGCGGGCATGGTTGGCATCCATGCTGGAACCGTGGATGGCCGGGCCCTGTGCCGCATGTTCAACCATGCGATTCGAGGGCTCTCGCGTCCGAAGCGCCTCAGCTCCGACCACGACGAGTGGGCCGCTGTATCGGTTTCACCAATGGCGCGCCAACTGCTGCGGGTGCTGCAGGTGACCGAGGTAAAGAGTGTGCCGTATGTGCCGCTGTCGCATCCGTTTGTCGAACGGTTGATCGGCACGCTGCGACGAGAATGCGTGGATCAGCTGCTGTTCTGGTCTGCGTCGGACCTGGAAGACAAACTGGTGGCCTTCCAGGACTTCTACAATGCGCATCGGGCCCATGCGTCGTTGGACGGGCGGACGCCCGTCCCGATACGAAAGGATGTCGCACGGCTCGACCGCTACCGATGGGACGCGCATTGCCGTGGTCTCTATCAGACGCCGATCGCGGCGTGACATCTGACCAGCGAAGACGGTGGCGAGCGGGTCGACGCGCCCGCGTTCGACGTCTATCGCGACACAGCAGGGCAGTGCGTCAGCTGCACGCCTTACTCATGCCATCGCGACAACTTCGCGGGGGACTCCAGGCTCACGGGACCCGAAGATCGAACGATGTCGGATTCCTACGAATTCGCCACCCACAGGTATCAGGGCGGTGCTGGCAGCGACGAACGGCGCCTGCGCGACGACCCCGGTCGACCCCATGACCGCCGATCCGACCCCTGTGCCGATGGCCTCGACCGCGGCGGGCGCTGCCGTCGTATGTCTGGGCGATCAATCTCCGGTACCAGCGGAGAATCGTGTCAGGCGTGACGATGCCGGCGACCTGCATCCAGACGCGCCGTCCGAGTTTCTGGCCGCGCACGGCGAGTCGACGGCGTTGGGCATCGGTCAGGCGAAGCGGCCGAGGGCCCAGGTGCTCCCGGAGGACCCGATTCTCCTCCCGGAGATACGCGATCAGATCGTCTTGGTGGCGGTTCCCCCAGCCAGCGAACGTGAGAACGAGGAACTGTAGCGCAGGCGGCATGGCCTGAGATTACTTGGGAGACTCGACCAGCACTGACCGGACCTCGGCCCATTAAACGCACCTTACGGGGTCTCTCGGTCGCCGCGCAGGCGCTGGGCCTCGTACGAGAGACCGCGTGAATCGTCGGCCCGTTACACGAGCCTGGCGGGATGAGTCGTCGCCTCACCCGCGGCAGAACCTATCCTCTCACCAACAGCTTGACACTGCCGCATCGCTGCTGTTGGATTGAGGTCCACGGATGGCCACCACACAGCAGATCAAGGCACTGGTTGAAAGCTATGTCAGCGGAGACGACAGTCGCTTTCGCACTGTGGCCATGCAGATTGCGGCCCGATCTGCCAAGCACGGGTCACCCCAGGCCCACGCATCACTCGGTTCCGGCTGGTGGCCGACCTTGGCCGGATGGAGTTGGATACCCACAGGGTTTCGAACAAGGTTTCGAAGATCACATCACGGCATCTTGTCCCCCTTGACCGGGCTTTCCCGGCACACGCGTTGGTGCAGGAATCTGGTGTGACCTCCTGAGGGACCAGACCAGACTGGATGGATGAGGTCGAGAGTCCATCCGACGTACAAGACGAAATATCACGTCCAGAACTGGGGGCTCCAGCGACCGAGCCCTGGTCAGCCGAGGCGACATCCGCGACCTGCATCAGTGCTTGCGCGTGAGCCAAAGCGAGTCCGCCCTGAACCCACGCCGGGACGACCGGTTCGCACACCTCAAAACCAGAACCGAATCCCGGCGACCAGCGTCGCGCCGTCCAGTGTCTCCCCCGCGGCGGCCGCCAGGTCGGCCGTGTCGCCGACGACGTTGTCCCACAGCACGCCGAGATAGGGCGCAAGCTCGCGGCGAAGCTCGTACCGGAGGCGTAGGCCGGTCTCGACGTGGCTGACGCCGGCGCCGATGTCCCGTTCGCGGTTCCCCTTGCCGTAGAGGTCGACCTCGACCCGCGGCTGCAGGATCAGTCGGTTCGTCAACAGCAGCTCGTACTCGGCTTCAAGACGCGCCGCCGTCTGGCCCTGTTCGCCGAGGTAGGCGGTCGCCTCCAGATCGAACCAGTACGGCGCCAGCCCCTGCACGCCGAACGCCGCCCATGTCTGGGCGGGCCCGGGGCGCACATCCTGTCGCACACCGACCACGACGTCCCACCACCGCGCGAACGCGCGGCCGTAGAGCAGATGCGCCTCGGCACTGCCCAGCGTGCCATCCGCGCCTGCGCCTTCGCTTCGAAACCAGAGGCGGTTGCGGTCACCGCCCACCCACCCGGTGGTGTCCCAGCTGACCCGGGCGATGTGCTCTCCCGCCTGCCATTCCACCTGGTCGAAGAGCACGTAGGCGTGCACCGCGTCGCCGTGCGGGGCGTGGCGCGTGACGTCGGGGAACGCCGCCGTGCGGTCGGCGTCGGTGATGGGCGGAATGGGCGTGCGGGGCTCGTCCTCCTGCTCGGTCGTCGCGTCGGTCGTCTGCTGTGCGTCAGACGATGCCGGCCACCCGAGGGTGGCGACCACCACGCCCGCGCCGAGCACGAACGCGAGCACTCGGTTCGTCATTCGTCGACTCGCACTTCCCGGAACATGCCGGCTTCCATGTGGTACAGCAGGTGGCAGTGAAACGCCCAGCGGCCGAGCGCATCGGCCCGCAGCCGGAAGCTGCGTCGGGTGCCGGGCGGCATGTCGACGGTGTGCTTCCGGAGCTGGAACCGACCGTCGTCGTCCTCGAGATCGCTCCACATGCCGTGCAGATGGATCGGGTGCGACATCATTGTGTCGTTCACCAGCACAACGCGCAGCCGCTCGCCGTAGGTCAGCCTGATCGGCGCGGCGTCGGCGAACTTGACGCCGTCGAACGACCAGGCAAAGCGCTCCATGTGGCCGGTCAGGTGCAGTTCCATCGTCCGCGACGGGTCGCGGCCGTCGGGATCGGGAAAGAGGCTCCGCAAGCGAGCGTAGGTCAGGACGTCGCGCCCGTTGTCGCGCAAGCCGATGCCGGGATTGGCGAGCCGCGAGGTCGGCGTCATCGTCTGCATGTCGACCAGCGGGTTGCCGCGCTCGCTCGCCGGATGGTTCTGCTCGCCGTCGCCTTCGGTTGGACCACTCGTCGCGGGCAACGTGTGTCCGACATGGTTTCCGTCGCCCATCGCGGCATGGCCCATGTCGGCCATGGTCAGCAGCGGCCGCGGATCCGGGTCCGGGATCGGCGCCGCCAAGCCGTCGCGCGTGGCCAGCGTCCCGCAGGCGTACCCGCTGCGATCCAGCGACTGCGCGAAGATCGTGAACGCCTCCTGGCCCGACGGCTCGACGATGGCATCGACGGTCTCCGCCGTCCCGATCCGGAGCTCGTCGATCGTGATCGGGTGGACGTACTGGCCGTCGGCCGCGACCACCGTCATCTTCAGACCCGGAATGCGCACGTCGAAGTAGCTCGCCGCCGAGCCGTTGATGAACCGGAGCCGGACCCGCTCGCCGGGCTGGAAGAGACCCGTCCAGTTCCCCGCCGGTGCGTGACCGTTCATCAAATAGGTGTACGTGGCGCCGGTGACGTCGGCCAGGTCGGTGGGGCGCATCCGCATGTCGCCCCACGCCAGGCGATCGGACACCGTAGCGCCGAATCCGCGCTTGCGCGCGTCGCGAAAAAAATCGCCCACGGTGCGCCGGTGGTAGTTGTAGTAGTCCGACTGCTTTTTGAGCTTGGCTAACACGCGCGCCGGGTTCTCGTCCGTCCAATCGGACAGCAGCACGACATGGTCGCGGTCGTAGCTGAACGGCTCGGGGTCCCGCGGTTCGATGACGAGCGCGCCGTAGAGCCCGCGCTGTTCCTGGAACGCCGAGTGGCTGTGATACCAGTACGTGCCGCCCTGGCGGACCCTGAAGCGGTAGACGAACGTCTCACCGGGCCGAATCCCGTCGAAGCTCAGCCCCGGTACGCCGTCCATGTTGGCGGGCAGCAGGATGCCGTGCCAGTGAATGGACGTCTCGTCGCGCAGCCGGTTGGCCACCCGCACCGTGACCGTGTCGCCTTCACGCCACCGTAGCGTGGGGGCGGGGACGGAGCCGTTCACCGTCACGGCGACCCGCGGTGACCCAGTGAAGTCCATCGGCGTCTCGCCGATCGTGAGGTCGAAGTCCGTACCGGCGAGATCCGTCGGCGTCGGCGCGCGGCCGGACGAGGCCGACAGCGACGGGCGCCAGAGCCCGAGGGCGGCGGCGGCGCCCCCGACTGCCAATCCCTTGACGAACGTGCGGCGTGACGTCGCGGAGACGGTCGGAGCCCGAAAGTCTCGTGGATCCTCCATCACATCTGCTCCAATCCACCGCAGTTGGCGCCGACGGGCGCGGCGCCAAGGCGGAGGTGTCACGCTCGGTGCGTGACGGCGCTTTTCGAAAAATGGAAGCTGGAGCGTGACGACGGGAAAGGATCAGATCCGAAGCGGCGTGGGGAAACGCCGAGGGGCCGGAACCGCGTGGAACGGCAGGGTCGACACGCCCACGCGCGGGGTCATCGCGGTCCCGTCGTGCACCCCGGCGGGGGCGACGTGCAGGAGAGCCCGCGAATCTGCTGACAGGTCGACCGGCTTATGTGCCGTACGCAGACTCCGCGCGGGGGATTCGTCCCCGTGCCGGCACCCGTCATCCGACGTGTTGGAATCGGACGGTGGCGACGATTCGTGCGACTCGTGACAGGCCGGCTCGTCGTGACCGGTGGTCTGCACCGCGTCCGTGTCCGACACGCATGAGTCGGAACACAGCGCTCGCAGTGGCGACGCCGCGAGCAGCACGACCGAGAGCAACAGGTGGATGACGGTGCGGTTCACAGACTTAGAGGACCTTTTGGGCACTTTAGCACACTGGCTCCGCCCCTCGTGCCGATCGATCACTTTACCGAAGCATCGTTGGTCATCGGTTTGCCTCCTTCCGATATCCACCACGGCTCCTTGTCATCTGGTGAGCCTCGTCGGGGAGCCAGCCCCAATACGGCAGCTCGTCGGCCAGCGCGCCGGCGGCGTGGTGGTCGGCAACGTCGAGATCGGTCGTCGTCATGATCGGGTCAGCCGGCGGGCCTGGGTGATGACGATGTACCACGGCTGCTCGGCCCACTTCGCCGGGTCGTACCGGGTCTTGAATCGGACGGACTCGCGCAGGATGGTGAGCATGTGCGGGTCCACGCGCCACGCCCACCAGCCGACGCCGTACAGGACGGAAAAGGTCGCCGCGCCGATGACGATCGAGTTGATCGCGTTCCACATCGCCATGCCGATGGTCGCGCTGAGCAGGAACCAGCGCCGTTCGACCCCCAGCATGGTGAGGGGGGCCGACAGCGCGGGGTACGCGGGCCAGGCGCGCGCACCGTGGCCGATGGTCATGAAAAGAGCCACGTCAGGAAGTTCGCCGAGCGAGTACCGAAGGTACCAGCGCACGGCGCACAAAATCAGTGCGGGCTCCGTTTGCCGCCACTTGAAGATCGCCGGTCGGATTGCCTTCTTCATCATCTCTTTAGGCTACCAGTCGCCGCCGGCCACAGTTGCAACACAACCAGCGACTTCTACGGTCTCCGCTCAGGCATCATCCACGGTCGCAGACGCGGGAACAAAGACCCGGAACGAGCCTCCCAAGATCGGAAGCGGGCACTGCAGGTCAAAACATACGACATCGCCAAAGCCACGGTGCTGGAGCACCTAAAGCGGGGACACATGCCCGGTGACCAGCAATGGAATGAAATCGTCATAGGTCGCGTACCCGCCGACCGCTTCCAGAAGGGAGGCAGATGATGTCCAAGGCCAGCTGGTGTTTAGCGGGGCGGTCAAGTCCCAGACGGCGGGGTGTTCGCCCGAACGCTTAATCTCGAAGTCGAGCAACTCGCACTTGCGGGACGAGCGTTTTATTTCGGAGCGGCGCCTCGAACGACCCACGGGTGGACCCGCCCTCCAGGGGTGGCGGACTCCCGTGCGTGTGCCGGCCACTGGTGCCACCCGTGGCGATGTGGGCGACTGTGTGGGGCAGGGTCGCGGGTGTGGCTGGTCGAATTCCTGATCCTCGATCAGGCTGATCAGTGCGGTTGCACCCCAGTGCTGAATCACATCGAGGTCCAGATCGAGATCCCGTGCCCAGGGACCGAACCTCGCGGTGTTATCCGTCTTGCCGGGGCACAGCGTGATGCCGATCCGGCCCTGGGTGCCGTCGGGGGTCACCATGGCGATGCGGAGCGGATCACTCACGCTGGTCTTGGCGGTCGGCATGTGAGGCTCATGAGACGGCACGACGGTCCCACCGTTCCCAACGCACGGTTGGTGTGGATCTCCACCGCCGCTGACGCAGAGAGACACGACCCACAGTCATCGCGCCGCAGATCAGGTGCACCAGGCGCTGCGCGCGGGGGTCAGTCGTCATCTGGCATGGCCTCCAGGCCTGTCAGGGAGATGTGTGCGGTGTGGACCCACTGCCGACTGGCCCGCATGATCGGGGCCAGCCGCCAGAAACGTACGGTGCGTTGCATGGCGCGCGTGTTCCACGGCGTATCAAGCTGCCACCGCGTGGGCAAGGTCGATGCGCCTATTCGATTCTGCGCGCGCGGCGTTGCGTTCGTCGTACTCGCGGATGACGCGCTGATCGTCGGTTTCCTCGCGCGGCGCGGCCGTGTCCTTCGTCAATCGTTGGATGCCGGCCCGGTCCTGGTCGGTCCATGCGTGGCCGTCGGTCCATGTGCGGCCGTCCTCGCGCGCCTGTCGGTCCTGGCGGGGGTCCTCGGGGCCGGCGGCGCGGGCGGGCGGATCGCGGCGATCGCGTTCCTGCGCCCGCTCGAACGCGGCTTGACCGTCCGGCCCTAACGGATGGTGGTTCATGGTGTGGCCTTCCTTGTTCTCGGGCCATACCTCGCGGGGCGGTCGGTCGGTCCTGGCGGGGGGGGTGGCGCGGCTCGTCGGCGGGGGTGTCGGGCCGCGTGCGCGCCTGGGTGATGCGGTCCAGTCGTTCGCGTTCGCGGTCGTGTCGTTCGGTCGCCAGTTCTGCGCGCGCGGGGTCGTCGCGGTACTGGCGCGCGGTACGGTGTTCGTCGGGCGGCTCGCGCGGTGGGCCGTCAGTGTGGCGGTCGTCGGCCGCGTCGGTCGGCCGTTGACCTGGCGCGTCTGGTTGGTCGTTGACCTGGCGCACCTGGTCGTTGCCCCGTGCCGCCTTGTCGGTCGGCGCCGGCGTCGGTTCCTCTCGCCAGAGCACGTCGGTACGGTCGAACATGGCCTAGCGGCTGATGCCGGCCTCGCGGGCTTGCGTCTGGGGCTGCTGCGTGGGCGCGTGGCTGATCTGCGGGCTGTGCGCCGGGGAATACTTCTCGGCGATCGTGGCGTGTTCCTGCTCGGTCGTCTGTTCCCGTTCCTTGATCGGACGTATCAGGTAGTCGGAGATTTTCTGCGCGTCGGCTGCGGCCTTGTAAATCTCCTTCGGATCTTCTTTGAGGGCTTTGAGCCATCCCTCGACGTACGCCGCGCCTCGGCTTCCGTCATGGCCGACGCCGACACGTTCACCCGTCATCATGGCGGACATTTCGGCGCGGAGTTCTTCGCGGGCGTACTCGGTGCTGCCGAAATTGCCGACGCCGTACTCGGTGCTGCCGAGGTGCGTTTAATCGGCCGACCACTCATGGGTCGGCTCCAGCGAGCCCGTGCCCGTAACTGTCCCTCGATTGGACAGCCCAACGGCGCCGAGAGCCTTGACAACTTGGTCATAGCACGCGGACCGTAGATAGCGCGGGGTGCCGTGGAGGCTCACTCACTGCCCGAGGACGTCGATCACCCGCCCAGACCGGATGCTTCCCGCCACATCGATCGCCAGGCACTCGCGCGTGCACGCATCGACGATCGTCAAGCACGTCCGCGACCGGCCATCCGCGCACGTGTCGAAGACGAAGTCATAGGCCCACACGTGATTCCTCGCGGTTGGGGGCTGCGGCCGAGGGCGACGAGTGGTCACCCGCCGCCACCTCTGCGCGTCTCACCGCCAGAGGCGGTGGCTTGCCTATTCGAGTTAGTCCACATGGTTGTCGAAGCCCGAAATGTATAGTAGTTTAGAGTGCGTTCCCCGCCACGTTCCCAACACTGTACCCCACAAAATCAACGGGACCGCATGACACCACAGACGCCGCCTGCGGACCGACCAAGACTGAGTGCGCCGGCCATCACCGCCGACTGTCCTTCCGGTTCCTGGTGGTGCGGCGTGAGATCGGAGAGCGTCAACGTGCTCACGAGACCGGATCGACCTCGTGTCCATGAGCAGTACATCAACCGGACCACGGCACACGCAGGACAACCGCGGCAGGTGAACCACGACGATCCACGAAACCAGAACCACATCGATCCTCGGAACATGTGTGCGTCGCGTCATTGTCCTTGCGCCCGCCCTAGGCGTGATGGTCGGGACGGCCGACCTCGATGCCTAATGCACAGTGGTCCACGCGCCCCGCGTCGGCTGCAGTGGTGTGTTCGCCAGCCACTTCGCCCGCAGAACCTCCGGTGCCTTCTTTTCCGGAAATATCACGCGGTCCCAGGAGAGCGCTGCGTGGCACGGAGTCGCGGCAAGGCGCTCTTCCACGATCCGCAGGGTGGTTTCCCCCCACTGCCCAGGCTCAAGGTGGTACGGAACAGCCTTCGCGAAGTCGACCATGATGCCGAGCACGGACCGATCAACCGTCGGACCGACCGCTACCGAGGCCATTGCCAGAGTCTCGGCGGCGATCGTCCGATCGTCGAGCCCGCAACGTCTCAATCTTGCCTCGACGAGCGCAGCGAGTCGGGCTGGGAGGCCCCGCACATTCTGTGCCGGAATCAGCATCGGCAGCAGCGAAGTAGAACTCACCAAGAGGAGAAGCGGCTGCCGATCCACCACAACTCGGTTGACGTACCAATCGCCGAGCGCCGTATCGGAGCTGGTCGGGATGACCTCCGTTGCCGGCAGCAACGAGTTCAGCTTTCGTGTCGGCCGAAGTATGACCATGTCCCAGTCTAGCTGTGGTAGCTCCGACGTTGCCTCCATGGTCATCTTGAAGTATTGCAACCGCAATCAGAGGCGGCGGGAGTCGAACCCGAACCACGTGATTTCTTAAGTTAATGGTATTCGTTTAGCGGGTGATGCTACTGCGTCGGGGGGTGGAGAGCCGCGGGGACCATCGGACGCGGTGCCCGCAGCAACGTGGTGAAGAGGTCGTTGAGGTCGACGTGGCGTTGACGCGCGGTGCGGACCACACTCGCGAGGATCTGTTGGGTCCGCGCGCCGCGGGGCGTGCGATTCCCGCCACAAATCTTGCGATTGACGACGGCGGGACGGATGGCGTGTTCGGCGCGCCAGTTGGTGGCGTCCACGTCGGGGGCCCACAAGAAGGCGAGCACGGCCGGACACTCGCGGTCGAGGTGGGCGGCGAAGCGCTGGGCCGCCGGCAGGGCGGGCGCCGCGTCGATGAGCCGGCTGAGGCGGGCGAGCAGGCGCCCATGGGCCACAGCGAGGCCATGCTCGGTGATCGCCTGCGCGTCGCGCCGATCGCGGAGCGCGAGGGCGTCGGTGAGGACGGTCTGCACGCGCGCCGCCCAGGGGCTCCGCGGATGGTCGGCGCGGAGCGTGCGACACCGACGGAGCAGATGCGCCAGACAGCTCTGATGCAGCGCGCCGGTGAAGCGGCGATAGGGCGCCCAGCCATCGCGGACCAGCACGCCGGGGAAGTCCGCGCCCAAGATGGTGGCCGCGTCGCCAAAGCCACGCCCTGGGCAAATCGCATACACGGTGGTCTCGGGTGTCGCGAACGCCCACAGCCAGTGCAACACGGCACCGACGCGCCAGCCGGTTTCATCGGGACTGACGACGGGACTCCCCCGGATCTGAGCGCAGAGGGCCGCATACGTGGGCCCCGCCACCCGCGCCGCGCGATGCAAGACCTGGGCGAGTCCTCCCGGCGTCACGGTCAGCCCGAACCGGTCGTGCAGCAGGGTCGCGATCTTGTCCAGCGGCACGCCCACGTGTTTGTGCAACAGGACCGTGAACGTCACGGCGCCAGGACCGAGTTGCACGCCGGCCGCGCCCAAGGCGTCGGAGGTTTGCAGCGGGTGCCGACCCTGCACGCGGTGCCGGCAGGCGACACAGCACCCGATCTGGACGTGGAACCGCCGCACGATGGGCTGGACGACCGGCAGGTCTTCTTGGTACTGGGTCGCGACGCGAGTGACCTGAATCGCCCCACCACAGCGCGGGCACGCCGCGGGAAGCGGCGCGGCATAGGTCTCATCCACCCGCGCTGGAATCGGTCGCCGCCCCCGGCGTCCATAGGTGGGGCCTGCCCGCCGACCCGGGCGCCCGCCGTGACCCTGCGGGCGATCCTTCGCAAACGGGGCGGCCTGTCGAAAGCCCGCCCGCCGCGCCGCGTCGAGTTGGTGCTTGAGCCGCTCGCTTCGTCGCTTCCACCGATCGCGATCGCGGTGCGCGCGGGCCAACTCGTCACGCAGGCGCGCGATCTCCTCTTGGTGGCGCTTGATCAGCTCGTCGCGTTCGTTGCGCGTCGGTCGCGTGCGCTCGTCGGCCACGCATGCGTTATGTCATATCCCCGAACATTGTACAAGTCCAATTTCTTGGATCTGTTGCCGTCACCCGCTAAACAAAGACAGTTAATGATGGCAAAGGACTTCTGGCGATAAGTCTTTGTCGGTCATCACGTTCCAGCCATGCGGTCGTCCCCTCCAGTCTCCTGGAGTCCCCCCGAGTCGACCCCAGTCGTGGCAACATTGTGGCAACGCTCCTCGCGAAGAGGACCTGCCGTTTCAGTGACGTCTCGATCGCAATCGAACCGAGGGTCTCTAGTGTAGTGCGTCAGACTGATGGGGCATTATTCAGTGCTCGCCTTGCGCGGGTGACCTTGGCGAGGATGTCCGACGCCTTCTTCGTCCAAATGAACGGCTTGGGGGCGTCGTTGTGCTGAACGATGTACTCGTCGATCGCGTCGATGACGTCCGGCACGCTGCGGAACACGCCGCGGCGCAAGCGCTTGTCCGTCAGGTCGCGGAAGAAACGCTCGACCATGTTCAACCAGGAGGCGCTGGTCGGGGTGAAGTGCACGTGAAAGCGGCGGTGCCGGCGGAACCACCGTTGCACGCGCTCGTGGGTGTGGGTCGCGTAGTTGTCGCAGATCAGGTGCACGTCCAGGTCCGTCGGGACCTCTTTGTCGATGAGATTGAGGAACCGGATCCATTCGTGATGGCGGTGACGGGGCAGGCAGGTGCTGATGACGTGGCCGGTCAGCGTGCAGAGCGCGGCGAACAAGGTCGTCGTCCCATTCCGTTTGTAGTCGTGTGTCATCGTGCCGGCTCGCCCCTTCTTGATCGGCAACCCCGGCTGCGTCCGGTCGAGGGCCTGAATCTGGCTCTTTTCATCGATCGAGAAGACGAGGGCGTTCGCCGGCGGGTAGAGGTAGAGCCCCACAATGTCGTCGAGCTTCTCGGCAAACTGCGGGTCGTTGCTGAGCTTGAAGGTGCGGACCAAGTGAGGCTTTAACCCGTGGCGTTGCCAGATGCGCCGTACGCTCGCGGGACTGATGCCGAGCGCGGCCGCCATGGTGCGCGTACTCCAGTGAGTCGCGGTGGCTGGCCGCTCCTGTGTTGTCATGCGGATCACCTCCGCTTCGATCGCGCTTCGCTGCACGGTCGCCGGTCGCCCCCGGCCCGGCGCGTCCTTCTGAATCCCGGCCGTTCGTTGCTCGGCAAACCGCCGCCGCCAGAGCCCGACCGTCTTCTCTCGGACCCCGAGATCCGCGGCGATGGCCGTGTTCAGCCAGCCGTCGGCGGCTCGGAGCACGATCCGGGCTCGTCGCATGAGGCGGACTGGGGTGCGACGGCCTCTGGACCATTGCCGGAGGAGCGTCCGTTCGTCATCAGACAGCGCGATGGCCGGAGCAATTCGTGGCATGTCGGCATTGGAACATGCCTGATCTGACATGTCATCTATTTTAGACGCACTACACTAGTGTCCTCGACCATGAGGTATTCGGGCCGTCCGAGCCAAGCATCCTACCACCCCCAAATTGGTCTCATAGCCGGGTGGGTGACGGAAAGCGGAACTCGCACGGGCAGACGTTGGCGTGGACACCGGCGGCGAGGCCGGCCGTCCCCGTAGATGCTCTTGGCGACACGGCGGCGGGCGCCGTGGCATCCTATTTTCAGGATGTCACCTGAGTGTCACCAAGGCGTCAATCGTCGTCCCAAGGGCCCCGGCAATGCGTGACAGCGCGGCTGCAGAGCCGGGCTTGCGCCCGCGTTCGATCTCGGACAGGTAGCCCGGGGCGATTCCCGTCCGCGCGGCCAGATCACGCACGGTGACGCTGAGATGGGTGCGAAACGCGACGATAGGGCGCTCGCCCTGCATGATGGCCAGTGCCACCTCGTGCGGGATGCGGCTCCCATCATCTGCGTCGAGCGCAGCTATCTGATCCTCAAGCGTTTCCTTCTCGGCGATCAAGGCTTCGTACTGCGCTCGTGTCAGCGTAATGGTGTCGGTGTCAGTCATACGCTTCGCTCCGGTGTCGAACTCTCAGAACCACCAGCACGGTGATCGTGTTGGTTTCAACGCTGAAGAGGACCCGATAGCTGCCAACCCGTAGTCGTCGATACCTGCTATCAGCGAGTTGGATCACGTTGTTGGCCAGCGACGCCGGATCCGCCGCGTACTGTTCGACCTTGGCGACGATCCGCGCGCGGGCTGGGGCGGCGATGCGACGCATGTCCTTCACGGCCTTGGTCGCCCACTCGATCTTCCACGCCGTCGATCGACGTGCCGACCCACAGGGCATCGGCCTTGCGCGCCGCTACTTTGCGAACGTGCTCGCTCCGCGGCGGGCCGGTGTGCGTGTTCGGTACGCCTTCCGGTAGGCCCCGGGATCATCAGCACGGCATCAGTCGGGCCACCTATTTCAACTGGCGTTGAAGTACGCCGGCACGAGCGTGGCCGAGCTGAAGCGGATGAAGGAGCTCGAGGCCGAGAATGCGAAGCTGAAAAGGCTTTACGCGGACCTCGCGCTCGAGAATGCGGCTATCCAGGATGTTCTGAGCCGAAAACTGTAACGCCGACTGCGCGTCGCCAGGCCATCGAGGTCCTGACGACGGAGCATGAGCTTTCGGTCCGCCGCGCCTGCCGCGTCGTCGGACTGGTGCGAGCGGCCTGGTATGCCCCACCGGTGGCGGCCACTGTGCGGGACGCGGCGGTGATCGAGGTGCTGCAGGCGCTGGTCGCGACGAATCCCCGGGCGCGAGGGCCTCCGCTACACACGCTGGAAAGCTCCCACGCCCGATGGGACGTTGACCCCGCAGACCTGGAGCCGTCGGTCATGAACCGATGGACCCGGATCCACGACAACGTGACTCCGGCGTCAAGACGATGGCGCGGGCGGTTCCACGCGGATCGTCACCACGTCCGTGTCGTGATACTGCTGGTGGCGCACCGACGAGGCGAAGTGCCGCAGCAACCAGAGCGAGACCTCCTGGTCAACCGGCGCGCCGGCGGTCCGTTCCCCCAGCAACGCCAGCTGATCCTCAATGTTCGTCTCGTCGGTCACGGCGACGAACTCCAGCTCGGCGGCGCGACCGTCGCTGCGCGCGGTTAGCAACAGGCGCCGCGCCTCACGCGCCGTTGCATCCTCGTCCGGCTGGATGAGGGTGAGCAACGTCTCCTCGCCGACCGCACGGAGCCGGTCGGTCATCGCGTCGCTCCAGCCCCGGCTGGCGGCGAACTCGGTCAGGAACGTATCGATGGTCGGGTAGGCGTGGATGTTCAGGCCGGTCCTGACGCGCCGGCGGCGCGGTCTGGCGAGTTCCAGGAACAGCGTCATGAGGACCACCGCGAGCCCGCCGGAGGTCATGCCATTCCCGAGCAGTGCGTCCCACGCGCCCAGCGAGTCGGCGAAGATCAGCTGGTGCTGGAACCCGGTACCGATCCAGAACCCGATCCCGGCCACGGCGCCTTTCCGGTAGTCGGTGCCGTCCTCCACGACCACGCGCATGCCGATCATGAAGAGGGTGGCCATCAGCACGAGGGTGTACGCCCCGACTACCGGGCCGGGAATCGCGAGGATGATCGCCATGAATTTCGGCAGGAACGCCAACACGATGAAAATGAGGCCGATCGCAATGCCGACGGTCCGAGCGGCGACCCCGGTGATCTGGGCGACCGAGGCGCTCGACGAGTAGGTGGTGTTCGGCACGGTCGCCGCGAAACCGGAGAGCAGGTTGCCCACGCCATCGGCGGCGACCGCGCCCTGCACCGCGCGGAAATCGATCGCCCGTGGCGTCCGCCACGAGACGCGCTGGATGGCAACACTGTCGCCGACCGTCTCGATGGCGCCAATCAGCGTGACGAAGACAAACGCCGGCAGGAGGGTACCACACGGTCGTGATCGCGCTCGACGACGGTGACCGTGGGCGAGGGGGCGACCTGCGTCTTCGTGGCCGTCGATCACTGTACGACCGAGTGCATCGGCGAGATCGCCTTCTTCGGCATCGAAAGCTCCCCGAGCTTCGTGCGGGAGCCCGAAGGCAACGGCGTCGCGGAGCGCTTCATCCGCACGCTGAAGGAGAATCTGTTGTGGGTGCGGAGCTTCCAGACCATCGAGGAACTCCGCCTGGCCTTGCTTGCGTTCAAGCGGACGTACAACGAACAGTGGATGCTGGAGAAATACGACTATCGAAGCCCCGCCCGGGTGCGACGCGACCTCGGCGGGCTGGACGGCGGTCGCGTAGATGCGAATACCGTCAAACCACTGTCCAAGAACCCTGGGGCGGTACCTCAACGGCCAGATTCACACCAGCGCGGATGCGGGCAGGCCTACGCGCTTCAAACCGTCGAGCCCGTCACCTCCCGATGCGGTACGAGACGGGTCTGCCGAGCTCGGTCCTCCGGTTCAGAACGTGACACGCGAGCACGGCCTCACGCCGTTGCCCCGATGAACTGCGTGCCCGAAGACAGTCGCCGACGATCGACGTGTACCGGAAGAACGCATGCTCCACGCGCGCGTGCTGATGGTCACCAGACGCCTTCGTCCACCGTCGCCGTCCGAGCGCCTTCACCCTCCTGATCGTCCGATCGCGGTGACCGGCGCAATGCCGTGCAGGGACGGTGGGCACTCGGAGTCCTCGTCCCACACCTCGTGGGTGATGTTCACGATCTCGTCGTCCTCTGGGTCGGTATCGTGCGTGGAATATATTGGGCTATATCCGAGTTTCCCAAATAGCGTAAGCACCTGATATCCCAGTCTTTCCGGGGTAAATCGAGCGTTCGGCGTGTACAGGTCGACGGTGTTGACGCGAACATAGTTGGGTTCCTCTCAGGGATCGGTGCAGCTTTGGCCGGTTCCATGGCTAATAAGTCAAGCATTGTCATCGACTTACGTGGCTGGAGAACACCGTCTGTATCTGGAGAGGAACTGCAGGCTCTCGGAAAGTCCGGCCCACGGTACACGGCGGAAATCGCGAGGGGCCTGCCAGTGCCAAGGGGCTGAACAGTCAGCGAGGGTTCGGCCCAGCGGTAAAACGTCGGCGAAAGTCCAGGCCGCGTTCCACGAGTGTTCATGGTTCGTCGCCCTGTAAATGCCAGCGCCTCAGCACCTTGAGGTGGGACCGGCTGCCGTCGAGCAGGCCCCCCACCAAAAGCGGGGCCCGCGCAGGCGGCCGTCGACTGAGCGATAGACGACTTCACCGCTGATTCGCGGGCACGAACACATCCGCAGCCTCTTTCCACGGCGTGGCTGACCTGCTGGGGGCTGAATCGTGCACACATTTGTGTGAGGAACCCATAGTTGTTCGCCGGTCGACTGCAGTCCGAGGACGCAGCGGTCCAGTTCGACATCACGCATGGGCCCCCTCCCTGGGAGCCATCTTGTCGCGCACGGACGGGCCCTGTGGAAGCTGACGGCGCCGTGGACGCACAGAACGCGCCCACCGTGCCTTGGAAAACGCTGTGCGTTTTCCACGAGCTCCCACAGGGCCTTTCCAATCAAATCACCCACGAAAAACCCCGAAAGGCCCCAAAATGGCGTTGGGAAACCCGGATAGACCCATATATTGTGACGCCGCGCCACTGCGTTGGCGGCCCAACCGGATCATCTGTTGGGGCGACCGTTCTTTGGACCTCCCAGCCGACCGACGGTGTCCACCGAACGCCCTTGTCAGGGTATTCGCCGTCGTAGCGGACGTATCCGTCGACGTGCACGCGGACCCACCAGCCGCTGGCCACCGGCTGCTTGCTGAGCCGCAGGTAGTAGGTGGCGGATTCACCTTCCCTGATGGTCAGCACCAGGGGGCTTTGCGCCGCGGGGTTCATCATGTCACTCGACACCTCCACCGTCTCCGTGTCGGCCCAGGCGTAGATCGGCGCGTCTTCCTCCTGGGCGTGGACCGGCAGCGGACCCGACAGCAACGCCGCCAGCGTGCAGGCAAAGGCGACGAGGCCACGGCGCGCAGAGCAGCGAGTCAGTGTCGTTTCCAGTCCTGAAACATGCCTGGGGCGGACGACCGGCCGGCAGGAGGTGTCAGATAGCTTGTCGGAACAACCGGGGACGGTCCTTCCCAAAACTGCACACCGATGCCCATTATCGCCTAGAACGGCATTGACGCCCCTATATGTCAAGACGGTCGTTCAGGCCGCCAAGTCTGCGGCTTGGCGCGCGCGGTCGTACTGTCCAAAAACGAGATCGTGGGGTTGACGGCCGGTCATGTATCACGCTGCTGACCGATAGTCGTCGTGCAACATCCACCGAGCCGCTGGCGGCACGGGACGCGACCACGGGGTGGCGGTGCCGTCGACAGCGGCAGGATCCGGCGATTGTCGAGCCCCTGGTGATTCCGTTCGTGGTGGTCGTGCGCGACGCACTCGCGGACGGCGCGACGCCGCGAGCCCTCGCCGATCAGGACCATGCGCTCGAGGCAGGAGTCCTTGATGGTGCGCACGAAGCGCTCCGTGTAGGCGTTCAGGTTCGGCGCGCGGGCGGGGCGTCGGATGGGGGTGACATCGGCCGGGGGGAGCGTGTCGCGCCCGGCCGGCCGGAAGCGCGGGTCGCGGTCATGGATGAGGAACCGGATGTGTCGCAGGAATCCGTCCTCGGCATCGGTGGCGTTCCGCATGAGCTGGGTGACCCCCGGCCCGTCGGGCTCGGCGCTGATGCCCGCGATCTGACCGCGGCGGCTGGCCAGGTGACTCAGGCCCAGCACGGTGAAGCGGGTCAGGCCGCGTGGCGTCCAGACCTCGACAGTGAAGAAGTCGGCGGCGGCGAGCACGTCCCAGTGGGCCGCGAGCAACTCCCGCCAGGTCGTGCGCTTCTTGCGTTCGGGGGCGGGTTCTAGGCCGCGCTCCTTGCGCACGTTGGCGAGGGGGCCCCGCGCGACCTGATGACCGAGGTTGCCGAGGGCACCCCGAATACGGGTGTCGCCCACTCGCGGTTCTCGGTGGCCATCCGGACGCTGCGCCGGCGGATCGTGTCCATGACCCGTGGGCGGCCCGGTCCGCAACGGCCGCGGCCGTCGTATGTCCTCGCGATCAACTGTCGATGCCAGCGGAGGAGGGTATCGGGCGTGACCAGGGTGTGCAGGTCACGGCGTACCCGTCGCCCGAGGCGCTTGGCGGTCGGGTAGACCAGGGCCGTTACTGACCCCAGTCCCCCACGGATCCGGACGTGCGGGTTCTTCCGCATCCGGCTCCTCGATAGATGGCTTCGCTACGCGCATGCGACGGAGGGCCTGACCGTCATCCGCGGAAGCC
>CBDANB010000005.1:0-663169 GCA_965197395.1 Vicinamibacterales bacterium
GAGGGCTTGAATCTGAGGCTTTTCGTCGAATGACAAGACGACGGCGTGGTCGGGTGGGTTCAGGTAGAGGCCGACAATGTCCCGCACCTTCTCGATGAACAGCGGGTCGTCGGAGATCTTGAAGGATTCCACGACATGCGGCTGCAACCCGAAAGTGCGCCAGATGCGGCCCACGGTAGAGGCGCTGACGCCAGCGTGCTCCGCCATCTTGCGGGTGCTCCAGTGGGTCCGCCCCTTCGGCTTACTTTCCAACGTCGTGACGAGGATCGACTCGACATCCGCATCGGACAGGGTCCGTGGGGCTCCGGGCTTGGGCTCGTCGTACAGCGCGTCCACGCGACCTACCCTAAACCGCTGTCGCCACTTGCCGACCGTCACGTTCGAGCAGCGCAGTTTCGCCGCGACCGCCACGTTCGATTCGCCACGCGTGCTCCTCAGGACGATCCTTGCCCGCAAGGCCACGTGCCGATTCGTTCGGGCGCGCCTGGCGAGCCGCTCAAGTTCTACGCGCTCTGCGGCGGTGACTTCCAATCTCGCTTTGGGCCGACCTGTTCTTGCCATGCCGCCCAATACATCACAGCCGACACACTATTTGAAGCTTTTTCAGACACAGGGGACTAGCGGTTCAAGCTCAGTTCGGCAAGGCGAACACGAAGATGTTGTTGCCCGTGCTCGGGCGGAGCTCCGGCGTCAACCGCAGGAGGAGGTTGGTGGTGATGGCGGTGCCGGTGCTCACCGCGACGTATTGCCGTCCATTGACGGCGTACGTGATCGGAAAGCCGGTCACTGCCGAGCCGAGGTTGATCTCCCACAGGGTGGCGCCCGTCTCGTGGTCCAACGCCCGGAATCGCCCGTTGGCGTCGCCGCCGAAGACCAGTCCGCCCCCGGTCGCGACAAGCGACGTGGTGGCGGCCCGCTGCTCAACCGTCCAGACGATCTTCCCCGTCTCCGCCGAAATCGCCTGCACCGTCCCGACCTGGTCGGTGCCGGGCGCAATCTGACCGCGGATGATGAGCGAGTAGAGGTTGTTGGCCTCGGACGTCGCCATCGTCCGAGCGCAGGTGTTGCGCAATGGGAAATACATCGTGTTGGTCAACGGACTGTAGGCGCCGGCCTCCCAGTCCTTGCCCCCCACGGCGTGCGGACACGACAGGACCTCCTGACCCTCGCTGCGGAACACCACCTCGGAGTTCTCCGTCACGACGCCGGTAGCGCCGTCGATATGGCTGACCACGTTCTGCGTCACCGTGGGCGTGGCCCAGAGAAACTCGCCCGTTTCGCGATCCAGGGTGTAGACGATCCCGGTCTTGCCCGGAATCCCGGTCAGCACCTTCCGCACCTCCCCGGGTCGCAGCCGCGGGTTGATCCAGCTCACGGCCGTCGCGTCCGGCGCGACGGCCGTGTCGACCAGCAGGCGCTCGAAGGGATGGTCGAGGTCCCAATGATCGTTCAGATGCTGGTAGTACCAGACGATCTCCCCCGTGTCCGCGTCGAGCGCCAGCGTCGAGTTGTGGTACAGGTGCGTGTTATCCGTGCCGCCGAGCATGAACTTCGGCGCCGGCGAGGTGACCGACGTCCCGATGTAGATCAGATTCAGCTCCGGGTCGAAGCTCGGCACCATCCAGGCACCGACGTGCTTGCGTTCTTCGAAGGGCACACCGCCCCAGGTCTCGTCCCCCGGCTCGCCCGGCGCGGGGATTGTGCGCCGGCGCCAGAGCTCGACGCCGGTCGCCGCATCATGCGCGGTGATGACGCACGCCTCCGGCCCGCCATCCGGCCGGCAGCTCCGCCCCGAGATCACCTTGCCGTTGGCGATGATCGGACCGGAGGTCTGGTGGGCGGGGTTCGTCGTGTAATCGAGGATCCGGGTCTCCCAGACGAGCCGGCCGGAGGTCGCGTCGAGGGCAAAGACATGATCGTCTTTGCTGGTATCGATGATCTGGGTCCCGTAAATCGCGAGGTTTCGATTGGTGTCGGCCCGGAGGTAGTCCTCCAGGTCATCGGGGTGCGCCCGGCGGTATTCCCACAGCAAGTCGCCCGTGACGGCATCCATCGCCTGAATGACATCGCCCGGGTTTGGCATGTACATGATCCCGTTGTACACGAGCGGCGTCCCCTGCTGACTGCCTGGTGTCAGCCCGCGCGACCAGACCATGCGCAGCTCGCCGACGTTGTCGCGGGTGATCTGGTCCAGCGGGCTGTAGCCCCAGCCGTCGAGCGTCCGGCGCCACATCAGCCAGTCGGCCGGATCGGGATCTTGCAGGACGGCATCGGTGATGGGAGTAAACGGTTCGGCGGGCGCCTGCGCGGACACCCCGCCTGCGGCGGTGAGCACGGCCAACGTCGCAACGCACACACGGGACCCCGCTGACACGGATGCACGCATGGCCCCTCCTCTGGGGATATCCTAGAACGCTGCTGATTATGCCACCAGTCGGGACTGATCACGGCCGAGGCGTACGTAGAAAAGAGAAGTAAGGTCCTGACGGGTCAGTTTAGGGACAGTCGGGCATAATCACGGATGTTATGCGTAGACCGGTATAGTCCCGCGGGGAGGAGAGTCGCGAATGGCTGAACGACGAGATCACACGGACCGACCGGGTCGACGGGAGAGCCGCCGACGCTTCTTCCAGCTCCTGGCGGGCAGCCCCCTGCTCGCCGCGGCCTTGCCGGCCCTCCCGCCTGCCTGGCAGGAGGCGATCGCCAAGGAGTCGCTCCGCGGTGCGACGGGCGGTCCGAGACCGGCGGGCATTCCCTGTCCCGACTGCGGACAGGAGATGGTCTATCCCGCGGCCGGCAACGCGCGTCCCGCGGCGCAGGACGCAGCCGCTGCTCTCGATCGCAACCGGTTTCTGGAGGGACAGCTCGCCGGGCAGGTCGTCGAGGCTCCCGAGCTGGCGGTCAACGTGTGGGACATGGAGATGACGACCCATACGAACAACTTGCCCGAGCACTGGGCGTACCTGCATCTGGGTGTCGACGACTTCGAGACACGGGTCGCCAACCGAGAGGGGTTCAACCGGATCATGCTCCGACCCCGGCGGCTCGGTCAGGATGTGAGCAACCTGGACACGTCGGTCGAGCTCTACGGCAAGCGATACCAAGCGCCGCTGTTCACCTGCCCGGTTGCGGCGCTGCGGGCCTTTCACACCGAGGGCGAGGTGGGGGCGGCCCGCGCCGCTGGCAAGCGAGGCATCCTGACGGTCCAGTCACACGAGAGCTCGCAGTCGTACGAAGAGATCGCCGAGGCGTGGGGCGAGCCGCACTGGTTCCAGCTCTACATCCGACCCGACTGGAACGTCGTCAAGCGGTCGATCGACCGGGTCGAGGCGTCGGGCTGCCAGGTCTTGGTGTGGACCGTCGACCTATTGGGCGGCAGCAACCGGGAGCTCGCGCGGCGCGTGTCTGGCTCCGAGGGCACAACCGCCGCATTCTGTCAGAACTGCCACAACCACCACGAGGGGTATCAGCGGCCGATGCGTCGTGACCTCGAGGGGCCGGCGGGACCTCGCCCAACGCAGGACTGGGACTACCTGAAGCGGCTCAAGGACGCGACGTCGATGAAGGTGCTCGTCAAGGGCGTCGTCACGCGCGAGGAGGCCGAGCTGGCGGTCGAGCACGGTGCCGACGGCGTGTATGTGTCCAACCATGGCGGCCGCGGGGTGAACATGCTCCGCGGCGCGATCGACGCGCTCCCGGAGGTCGTGGAAGCCGTCGACGGACGGGTGCCGGTGCTCATCGACAGCGGCGTCCGCCGGGGCGCCGACGTCTTCAAAGCACTGGCGCTGGGCGCCGACGCGGTGGGGATCGGTCGTCCCTACGTGTGGGGCCTCGGTGCGTTCGGCGAGGACGGGGTCGACCGGGTGTTCGACCTCATGCTGAACGAGTTCAGGATGATCATGCGGCAGACGCGGACGACCGCGATCGATCAGATCAACCCGCAGTTCGTGACGAAGACGCAGAACCCGATCATGACGCGCCACCACCGACTGGGATTCGGCCTCTGATCGGGGACCGGTGACCACACACTCGCTCGGACCCCTGACGCATCTTCAGCGTCGTCACCCACATGGTCGCGCCCTGTGTGTGACGGCCGGTCCAGAGGGCACGCAACGTCACACCCCCGACGGTGAGCGTATCGCCATCCTCCACCACGCGATCGACCTCGACGGGCTCCCAGCCCTCATCCCCGAGGGCGGAGTTGTCCTGTCCCGATTCAATCGCCGCGGCGTCGCCCCCCAACGCGACGATTTGCGCACCGGTTGCTCTCTTCGGTTCGTCGCACGAATGTATGCGGGCTGAGTAGGGCTGCGGTTTGAAGAACATGAGTCTCATCAGGTACTTAGGAGTTGCAACGCTACCTGGGTATCTGAGAGGAGACTCATGCTCGTGGAAAGTCTGGTGAAGGCAACGGTGGAATTGCAAGGGTTTCGGGTGCTGCGGGTCACGGGCGACGTCGGCGGATTGGCAGCGGAGTTGGCCCCCGACGGGCGGTATGCGCCGCGTTGTGGTCAGTGCGAGCAGCGGGGCAGCTATCGGGACACCCGGTGGGTCCGACGCTTTCGCCATGTCCCGCTGTGGGGAATTCCCGTGACGCTCGTCTACGCGCCGCGACGGGTCCAGTGTGTGCGGTGCCGGGGCGTGCATGTGGAAGCGCTGCCCTGGGCGGTGGGCCGGCAGCGGTTCACGCGTGCGTTGCTGGTGACGATCGCGACCTGGACGCGGGTGTTGCCGTGGCAGCAGGTGGCCACGCTGTTCGGGTGCGCATGGGGCACGGTGGAGCGAGCGGTCGAGGCGGCCGTGGCCTACGGGTTGGCGCACCGCGACCTCACCGGCGTGACCCATATCGGCATCGACGAAATCTCGCGGAAGAAGGGGCACGTCTACGTCACCAACGTGTACGACCTGGCCCGGAAGCGGCTGCTCTGGAGCGGCGAGGGACGCAGCCAGGCGACCCTCGAGGCGTTCTTTGCGTTCCTTGGCCCCGAGCGCACTGTGGCGCTCGCCGGCATCTGCTGCGATATGTGGCAGCCCTACATCGACGTGATCCGGGTCCGGGCGCCCCACGCGGTGCTGGTGTTCGACAAATTCCACATCGTCAGTCATCTCATGGCGGCCGTCGATCAGGTCCGCCGCGACGAGATTCGCGAGAAAGGCCCGGCACACAAAGCGCTGATGCACAAGACCCGGTTCATCTGGTTGAAGAACCCCTGGAATCTCACCGAGACGCAGCACCGGCGCCTGGGCGAGCTCGAACACCTCAATCTGAAGATCAACCGCGCCTATCTCCTCAAAGAGTTCTTCGCGCACTTCTGGAGCTACCGCCGCGCGGGGTGGGCGAAGCGCTACCTGAAGCGGTGGTTCTGGTGGGCGACGCACTCACGCCTCCCGCCGATGCGCGACTTCGCGTGGCTGCTCCGCCGCCACGAGGACGACATCCTCAACTACTTCCGGCTGCCCATCGACAACGGCACCGTCGAAGGGTTGAACAACAAAGCGAAGCTCATCATTCACAGGGCCTACGGCTTCAGGACCGCCACGACCTACATCCGGAACCTCTACCACTGCATGGCGGACCTTCCACTACCCAAAACCGTGCATACATTTGTGTGAGGAACCAATCCCTTCAAGAAGTCCGGAAGCGACACGGGAGGCTTCGGCGAGAACGTGCACCGGATGGCTCGAATCGATCCAACGACAGGTGAAATACGGGGTGCCCTCGACGTCATCCAACTTTCGATCCACGACGGCTTGAACTCACACATGGACGCGCTCTGCCACTATCAGGGCCCAATCGGCCGAAGGCCGGGTGAGCCCGCGGTGAGTTACAACGGCTTCCCCTTCACCCTCACTGCGGCCGGGTGCCGGGAATCGGCAGCCGACCGGATGGGCCCCGGCTACGTGACCCGTGGCATCCTCGTCGATATGCCGCTGTTGAAGAACGTCAAGTGGCTCGAGCCGAGTACTCCGATCTATCCGGAAGATCTCGAGGCCTGGGAGGAATTCGCAGGCGTCACGATTGGCGCCGGAGACGCTCTGCTCATTCGCAGCGGGCGGTGGGCGAAGAGGGAGGCCGAGGGACCATGGGCGTACGGTCGGGGGGGCGCCGGGCTTCATGCGTCCGTGCTGCCGTGGCTACGGGCGCGCGACGTGTCGCTTCTCGCCAGCGACGCGGTCAACGACGTCCAACCTTCGGGCGTCCACGGAATCAACCGCCCGATTCATCAGGTCACGCAGGTGAACATGGGCCTGCCGCTCGTCGATAACGCATACCTGGAAGACGCGGCCCGAGAAGCGGAACGATTGAAGCGCTGGGAGTTCATGTTCACCCTTCACATCCTTCAGTTACAAGGGGGAACCGCGTCAC
Organism: Vicinamibacterales bacterium; assembly: GCA_965197395.1. GTDB lineage: Bacteria > Acidobacteriota > Vicinamibacteria > Vicinamibacterales > UBA8438 > CAZYFH01. Next base: position 6,368 of record CBDANB010000005.1, read on the forward strand.
CATTCAATGCCCTCGCCACCTTCTGACGCTCCAATGAACTAGGCGATGTGCCTCCTCGAACGCCCGGCCCCAATCGCCGGGTTCGCCGACTTGAGACGCCCGCGGGCCCCCGTATCTGCGCGTCATCTGATGAAAGGTACGCCTGCGGTCGTCGGCGCGGCCGTCCACAACGGCTGCGCTGGGAGGTGAATATGAAACGGTGGAGCACGATACGAACGTGGGCGCTGGTCCTCGCCGTCGGCGGCGGCGGCTGCGGGTCAGGCGCGGAACAACCGGCATCGACTGACGCGGCCGAGCCGGCGCCGGTCGCCCCAGCCTACGTACCGCCCGAGGTCCCGCCGGTCTCGCGCGATCTGACCCAGGCCGATATCGAACGCATGATGGACGAGCTCTCGAACTGGGGTCGCTGGGGCGACGACGACCAGCTCGGGGCGGCGAACCTCATCACGCCGGCCAGGCGGCTTGCCGCGGCCGCGCTCATCACCGAGGGGATCACCGTCTCGCTCGCGCACCGTCTGATCATCGACGAAGCCGAGGACGTGCCGCGTCCGTTCGTGCAACGGATGCTCAGCGTGCCCGACCCGAACGCCGTGCCGGCGCTCCGCGGCGGCGTGAGCGACAACTACAACATCAGCTATCACGGCCTCTCCCACAGCCACATCGATTCGCTCTGTCACATGCTCTACAAGGGACAAATGTACAACGGCGTCTCACAGGAGACGATCACGGAGGACGGCTGCTCGAACGCGTCGATCGTCAACCTTCAGGCGGGCATCGTGACGCGCGGCGTGCTGATGGACATCCCGCGTCTGAAGGGCGTCGACTACCTCGAGCCGGGGACGCCGATCTACGTCGAGGACCTGGAAGCGTGGGAGGAGATGGCCGGCGTCACCGTGCAGCCGGGCGACGCGGTCTTCATCCGCACTGGGCGATGGGCCCGGCGCGCCGAGGTCGGTTCGTGGGCGATTGCTCAGAACGCCGCCGGCCTGCATGCGTCGACGATGCCGTGGATCAAGGCGCGCGACGTGTCGTTCCTCGGGAGCGACGCGGCGCTCGACGTCTTCCCCTCGCAGGTCGAGGGGGTCGACGCGCCGGTCCACCTGCTGACGATCGTCGCGATGGGGATCGACTTGTTCGACAACCAGGATCTGGACGCGCTCGCCGAGACCGCGGCGCGGCTCAACCGGTGGGAGTTCATGCTGACGGCCGGTCCGTTGGCGGTCGCGACCGGTACTGGATCGCCGATCAACGCGATCGCGATCTTCTAGCAATCGGCGTGATACGTCAGTCATGGTTCCCGCCCTTGGGAGGTTTCTCGGTTGCGAGGCGCTTGGTTAGGATGATTTCCTGCAATTTGTCGCGTGCCTCCACAACTCGTTTGATTTCCTTGTCCTTGTCTGCGAGTCTCGCTTGGGAGAGTTTGTGTAGTCTCCATTCCAACACGATAACGGCAAGCACCAGGAGGACTGGACGGTCCCGGCGCTCTGGATCGTGACCCGTGCGGGCGACCACTGGGGCATCCAGCTGCGGTCGCTCATGCCGCCGACGTTCGACGCGAGGGGCACGTAGCTGGCGCGCCGACCGGCGCGCTCTGCGGCGAGGGCCCGCGACGCGACCGCGCATCGAGCCGGAGGCGGCGGCGGTCTGGGGTGAGTTGCCTGCCAAGCGGCAACGGGGGAGGTGTCATATGCATCGATCGTTGGAGCGGGGACGATGGCTCTGCCTGTGCCTGTGCCTGTGCGGGGTCGCGGTGGCGTCGGTCGTCTGGATAGGCCATGCCGAGCAGCAGGCCGACAACCCCTTTACCGGCACGTCGTTCCGGATCGACGCGGAGGGCATCCGTGTGTCGTCGCGCGGCTTCGAGCCGGGCGCCCGCACGCACTGGCACCGGCACAGCGACCAGTTGCTGTTTGTCAGAGAAGGTCGCCTCCGCTACCAGGTGGAGGGGAGTCCGGTGCGCGAGGTCGGGCTGCACGAGACGGCGCTCCTGCCGAGGGGGGTCCGGCACTGGCACGGCGCCGTGCCCGCCCAGGGGCTGACACATGTCTCCGTGACCTTTCCCGATGCGGCGGGTGAGCACCTCGCCATCGAGTGGATGGAGCCGGTCGACGACGCCCAATACGCGGCCCCGGGCGATCGATAGGGCGAGTCGAGCCGCCCACCAGTCAGCCGCGTCTTGCTGCGATGGACCGACTCCCACGGCGGCGCCCGCATCTCGCCGGGGCCGCCGAAGAGAGCAAGAACAAGGCCACGCTCCTCATTCGCGAGATCGCGCGCCGGCTCACCTCGAAGATCCCGAATACGAGACAACGCTCCGTGAACGCCTCAAATCGGGGAAGCTGGCGCCGGCGGTGGAGTGCTTGCTCCTGCAGTACGGCTATGGGAAACCGAAAGAGACGGTCGAAGTCACCGGCAGTAGTGGCGGCCGCTGCGGGTGATTGACGAATTCGTGCAGTCAGGCAAGACGTGACGAGAACTTCCGACGCCGTCAGCCGATGCGGCGACGTGTGCGGACAGGATGACTGATCGTCCAGCGCACACGAATCCTGTCGTCGCCACACGGCGGGAGCCGCCGGCGGAGGGCAAGCGCCCGGACCTCCGTGAGCGACCGCGCCCAGAGCTGAGTAAGCGTGAGAGACCCCACGGCTTTGCCGGGGAGGCACTCAGGGTTTGACAGTGCCCTTGGCCACGACCTAACGCCGCCAGCGGCCCGCACCGAACAGCGCGGTGTGACCCACTATGTGAGCGCCGGCGGTCACTCATGCCGTGGGCGTCCGCTGGGCGCTTGACCGCCGAGTACGTTGACGAGGATGCCGTCCGCCACATACCGTTTCTAGTGCTGCACGGCTCCGACGACCAAACGGTACCGGTGTCGGGAGCGCGGGAGTCGGTGGCCCGGATGCGCGAGTTGGGCATGCAGCATCTGTATACCGAGATTCCGGGTGGCGACCACTCGCTGTTCATTTCGCGGAATGCCGACGTGGTCGAACACCTGTTCTCGTTCTTCAAACTCGTGAGCAAATCACAGAAATGACGGTGACGAAGACGATGACGAGACGATGGATGTTCCTGCCGGCCCTGGCGTGCGCGGTGGCGGCGCCCATGTCGGTTGCCGCGCAGGACCCGCAACGTGAACGGGCCGAGCCGGTCCGGTCCGCGCACGAGGCGCTGGAGCCGGGGACGCAGACCGACGATCTCGGCATCACGATCGGTATACCCGCGAGTCATCCGGCTCGTCGCTATCCGGCGACGCATGAGTTTCCAAGTGGACCGCCGGTGGGCGAGCGGCTCCCGGAGTTCTCGCTGCCGAACCAGAGCGGCCGCGTGGTTGACTACCACGGCGACCGCGGGGCGTCGAAGTCGATCGTCGTCTTCTATCGCTCGGCGGTCTGGTGACCGTACTGCCGCACGCAGCTGGTCGAGCTGCAAGACAACCTCGCACTCTTCGAAGAAGCTGGTATTCGCGTCTACGGCGTCAGCTACGACAGCCAGGAGCAGCTGAAGTCGTTCGCCGATGACTACGGCGTGACCTACGACCTGCTGTCCGACGTCGACTCCGAGGTGATCCTACGGTTCGGCATCCTCAACACGCTGATCTCGCCCGACGACCCCGAGCAGGGCCGCGCCGGTCGTGGCTTCTACGGCGTCCCGTTTCCCGGGGTCTATGTGACCGACGAGCAGGGCGTCGTCACGGAGAAGTTCTTTCATCGTCACTACGGCACCCGCGCCTCGGCCGGGACGATTCGTGATTCGGCGCTCGGCGAGATTCTCGCGCGCCACGAGACTCCGGTCGTCGAGCTCGGCAGCGACCAGGTACGGATCTCGACGTTCGTCTCCGATCCGTCGATGCAGTTCGAAACGGAATCGACCATCCACGTCCGATTCGAGCTCGAGGACGGACTGCACATGTACGGGCAGCCGTTGCCCGACGGCTATATCGCGTCGGAGGTGACGATTCCCGAGACGCCGGGATTGCGAGTCGGTACGCCGCGCTACCCACCGACCCACCCACGGGAGTTCCCGCAGCTCGGGGTGACGCTCCCCGTGTACGAGGGGGTGGTCGACGTGGCGATTCCGGTGACGCCGAACGTCGAGGTGTATCACCGGACGAACCCCGATCGACCGGATACCGTCGAGGTGCCGATCTCGGTGCTGTATCAGGTCTGCAGCGAGACGATCTGCTACACGCCGCGGACGGAGGAGCTGACGCTGGCGGTGCCGTTCCGGCCGCTGCTGGCGCCTGGGGCTCCGAGGGCGCGCTACTAGGGTGTCCTTACCGAAAATTCGGTACCTGTTGACGACGTTGCAGTTACACGGTGGGGCTGATACGGTCCTCCCCCACCATGACCGTGTTGTTCGTCGCTGTCCTCGCTGCGCTACGCTCGTCCCTGCGGTCTCGCGCGGAACTCGAAACGGAGATCCTCGCCCTCCGGCATCAACTGGCCGTGCTGCAGCGCCAGGGACCGAAGCGCCCACGGCTGTCCCGGCTCGACCGCGGGTTCTGGGTCCTCTTATCGCGGCTGTGGCCGCGCTGGCGACAGGCGGTGCGTATTGTCCAGCCCGCCACTGTCGTGGCGTGGCATCGACGGGGATGGCGGCTCTACTGGCGCTGGAAGAGTCGGTCGCGGCGGCCGCGGAACCGTTCGGTGTGCCCAGAGTGTGCCCAAAGAGTGTCAGATCCCCACCCAAGAGCACCCAACGCCAACCAAAACAAAGGGCCGAAACGTCAGCAAAACACCAACGTTTCGGCCCCTTTTCGATCACGGCAAACGCTTTTTAAGTCCTGTGCGTCTGCCAGTTTCGCCACCTCGGCATATTGGGGTGACTGCTGGATTCTAGTGGGTTGACCTTCGCTACGGGAGGTCGGCCGCGGACGATGTCAGGAACTCCATGATCGCGGCGACCATGCGCTCGCCGGCGAGCAGTGCCCTGTCGTTGTGGTCGGCCCCTTCCACGATGACGAGTTCCTTCGTAGCCGATGTCGCCTCGTACACCCGGCGACTCAACGCGATCGGGATGATCCGATCCTGGTCGCCCGCGATAACGAGCACCGGACTGGTGACCCGACCGATGTCGTCGACCGCGGAGAATTTATCCTCGAGGACGAGCCGCACCGGGAGGAACGGGTAGTGAATCCGCCCGACGTCCACGAGGGAGGGAAACGGTGAGCGGACGATCAATGCCGCTGGCGGGTGTTCAGCCCCCAGACCGATGGCCACTGCCGAGCCTAGCGACTCTCCAAAATAGACCAGCCGGGATGCGTCGACGTCCGACCGACCCAGGACGTACGCGCGGGCGGCACGGGCGTCCGTTCGGAGCCCGGCCTCGGTCGGTGTGCCGTCGTTGCCACCGAAGCCCCGGTAGTCGAACAGGAGCACCTGCACCCCGTGCGCCTGGAGCGCTGCGGCCAGCGGGGCGCGATACGATCGGTTGCCCGCGTTTCCGTTGAACACGATCACGGTGAACGGCGACGGCGACGCCGCGCTCGTGACGAACCACCCGTCGAGCGTCACGCCCTCGCCTGTTTGAATCTCCACCGTCTCGACCGAGGCGAGCCCCGCGTCGCTCGGCGCCAGCACTGCGCCAAGGGGAAAGTAGATCAGCCGCCTCTGGAACATCCACGCGAGCAGGACGACGCTTGCGACGGCGACCAATACAACCAGGAGGAGGCTCATGGCCCGGCGCATCACAGCAGGTCTGTCGATTCAGCTCCCGCGCGCACTCGCCTCGGCCGGCCCTCGGTCAGACCAGGTCGCACTCGTCGAGGCTCGAACAGTTGCATCGAATGCCCTCTTCGAGAAGACGCTTCATGCTCCGCGCGCGGGCGATCAGTCGGTCGATCTCGACCAGCTTCGCTCGGGCGAGCTCGGACCAGCGTGTCGAGGGGCTGGCATCGGGAAACCCGTAAAACAGGCGCTTGATTTCCTGGACGGTGAAGCCGGCCTCCTTCGCCACCGAGATGCCCGCCAGCCGCACCAACACGTCGGAGCCGTAGCTTCTCCTGCCATTGGTCCGCGACGGCACGGGCAGCAGACCGATGCTCTCGTAGTAGCGGATCGCGGACGCGCGTAGCCCCGTCTGCTCGGCCACCTGACTGATTCGCATAGACCTCGAGAAATCCCCTTTCGGCGCGCGCGGTGAATCCGGCAACGTGCTCGCAACGGATCGGCTTCCCGACGAGCCGCTCGATCGCCGCCAGCTGAAGGCGCTCCTCGGGCGCGGCCAGCGAGATCGCGTCGCCGCCGTGACCGGCTCGGGCGGTGCGACCGATGCGGTGCACGTAGTCCTCCGGGGACAGGTTGGCAAGCAGCTCCTTCTTGCGGATCATCGCCACCGGATGCACGACCTGCCGGACTGTGGACATCCGGGAGGACCCCATGTCGAGCATGCGGTCGGCTTCGTCCAGGACGACGATCTCAACGTCGGCGAGCCTCGCCTGGTTGCGACCGAGGTGGTCGAGGAGCCGGCCCGGGGTAGCGATGAGCAGATCGAGGCCGGCGGCCAGCCGGTGCTTTTGCGGCTCAAGGCCAACGCCGCCAAAGATGACCGCGCGCCGCAGCCGCAGATGCGCGCCGTACCGCCCGGCCATCTCGCGGATCTGTGCGGCCAGCTCTCGAGTCGGGCTGAGCACGAGCGCGCGCGGGTGGCGCGCCGCCGTGCCACCGGCGAGGTGCTGCAGGATCGGCAGCAAGAACGCCGCGGTCTTGCCCGTGCCGGTCTGCGCACACGCAATGAGATCGCGGCCGTCGAGCACGACCGGGATGGCACGCTCCTGGATCGGTGTAGGGTTGGCATAGCCCGCGCCCGCCCAGCAACCGACGATATTTCAGACGCGGTCTCACGCACTCGCGGCGTGAGAGACCATGTGCGTGGTTCGACTCCCGTGCGCTCCGACTTCGCCCGCTAGTACATGCCGCCCATGCCACCCACCCATGCCGGGGGGGGCACCACCCGCCGCCGCGTCCTTCTCTTCGGGAATCTCCGAGATCAGCGCCTCGGTCGTGAGCAGCAAAGAGGCGATCGAGCCGGCGTTCTGAAGCGCCGTACGAACCACCTTGGTCGGGTCGATGACGCCGGCGGCGACGAGGTCCTCGTACACCTCGGTCTGGGCATTGAAGCCGTGCAGGTCAGAGTCCGCGTCCCGTACCCGTTGCACGACGATGGCCCCTTCGAAACCGGCGTTGTGCGCGATCCAGCGCATCGGCTCCTCCAGCGCCCGCTTGAGGATGTTGACACCGATCTGCTGGTCGCCCGCCAGCGAGAGCTTCTCGAGCGCCCGCTCGCAGCGCAGCAGGGCCACGCCGCCGCCCGGCACGATACCCTCCTCGACGGCCGCCTTCGTCGCGTGCATCGCATCCTCGACCCGCGCCTTCTTCTCCTTCATCTCCGTCTCGGTCGCCGCGCCCACCTTGATCACCGCCACCCCGCCCACGAGCTTCGCCAGCCGCTCCTGCAGCTTCTCGCGGTCGTAGTCCGACGTGGTCTCCTCGATCTGCGCCCGGATCTGCTTGACCCGCCCCTCGATCGCCCCTTGCGCGCCGTCGCCCTCGACGAGGGTCGTGTTGTCCTTGTCGATCGTGACCTTCTTCGCCTTGCCCAGATCCTCGATCCGGATGTTCTCCAGCTTCAGCCCCAGATCCTCCGTGATCGCCTTGCCGTCGGTCAGGATCGCGATGTCCTCGAGCATCGCCTTCCGGCGGTCCCCGAAGCCCGGCGCCTTGACCGCCGCCCCTTGCAGCGTCCCCCGCAGCTTGTTCACCACCAGCGTCGCCAGCGCTTCGCCCTCGATGTCCTCCGCGATGATGAGCAGCGGGCGGCTGAGGCGCGCCACCTGCTCCAGCAACGGGAGCAGGTCCTTCATGTTGCTGATCTTCTTCTCGTGGATGAGGATGATCGGGTTCTCCAGCACCGTCTCCATCCGTTCCGCGTCGGTGACGAAATACGGCGAGAGATACCCCCGGTCGAACTGCATCCCCTCGACCACCTCCAGCGACGTCTCGAGCGTCCGCGCCTCCTCCACCGTGATGACGCCGTCCTTCCCCACCTTGTCCATCGCCTCGGCGATGATCGTCCCGATGGTCGCGTCGTCGTTCGCCGAGATGGTGCCGACCTGCGCGATCATCGCGCCGCTCACTTCCTTCGACATCGTCTCGAGCTCCGAGACGACGGTGGCCACCGCGGTCTCGATGCCCCGCTTGACTTCCATCGGGTTCGCGCCGGCGACCACGTTCTTGGCCCCCTCGCGATAGATGGCCTGGGCCAGCACCGTCGCCGTCGTCGTGCCGTCGCCCGCGATGTCGGACGTCTTGCTCGCCACCTCGCGCACCATCTGCGCGCCCATGTTCTCGAGCGGGTCCTTGAGGTCGATCTCCTTGGCGACCGTCACGCCGTCCTTCGTAATCGTCGGCGACCCGAACTTCTTGTCGAGGACGACGTTCCGGCCCTTGGGGCCGAGGGTCACCTTGACCGCATTCGCCAACTGGTTCACGCCCTCGATGATCATCCGGCGCGATTTTTCACCGTACACAATCTGCTTAGCCATGTTCTCGAACTCCAATCACTGACACACGTTGCTCTCTCGTCACTCAGATTCGATGACACCGAGCACGTCGTCTTCCCGCATGATGAACAACTCGTTGCCGTCGACCGTAATCTCCTGACCGGCATACTTCCCAAACAGCACGGTATCGCCCGCCTTGACGTCGAGCGGCGTCACCGTGCCGTCGTCCTTGATCTTGCCCTTCCCGGCGGCGATGACCTTGCCTTGTTGCGGCTTCTCCTTGGCGGTGTCGGGGATGATGATCCCCCCGACCTGCTGCTCGCCTTCCTCGATGCGTTCGATGATGATGCGATCGTGGAGCGGTCGTACCTTGACAGCCATAAACTCTAAGCTCCCTGTAAGTGATGAATACGCTTAGGGATACGTCCAGCCATCGGCACTTCGATGCTGCCGACGCCTGGAGTAGCACTCTCTAGTCTCGACTGCTAATCTATCCCGCGCGGCGTGTCCGCGTCAAACTCGGCCGCCCCGGAGCGCGTGGAGAGCCACGCCCGTCCAAGGGCAGCCCGCCTTTGGCACACAGCCGAGAAGCCGACTGGAACGCCGTCAGCGGCGTTTCCGGCGGGTCCGCTATTCCTGGGGGACGGCCTTCTCGAGTGACGGAACCGGCGGCACGACGGGCTCCGGATCGTCTGAAGGGGTCGTCACGCCGCCGCCGAGGGACGGAGCAGATCCGGATGGAACCGGCTCGTCGAGTGTCAATCCCTTGGCGATCCGCCGGACCTGGTCGCCGTCGAGCACTTCGCGGATGAGTAATTCTTCGGCGATACGATTTAGCGCTTGCTTGTGACTCTCCAGCGTGTTGCGAGCGCGATCGTAGTTGTCAGTGACAATCCGCTTGACCTCTTGATCGATCCGGATCGCGGTGTCCCTGCCGTAGTCCTGCTGCTGCGAGAAGTCTCGGCCGAGGAAGATCTGTTCGGCCTTCTTCCCAAAGGTGAGCGGCCCGATGGCGTCGCTCATCCCCCATTCGCACACCATCTTGCGCGCCATGTCGGTGGCGCGATCGAGGTCGTTGCCGGCGCCCGTCGTGATGTCGCCCTGGGTCAGCTCCTCGGCGATGCGGCCGCCGAGCAACATCGCGATCTGGTCGTCGAGGTAGTCGCGTGAGTAATTGTGCCTGTCCTCGACGGGCAGCTGTTGGGTCACCCCAAGTGCCATGCCCCGCGGAATGATCGTCACCTTGTGAATCGGATCCGCGTTGGGAAGCAGCACGGCCAGGAGGGCGTGTCCGGCTTCGTGGACGGCGGTCACTTGCTTCTCTTCGTCGCTGACGATCATCGAACGGCGCTCCGAGCCCATCAGGACCTTGTCCTTGGCGAACTCGAAGTCCTGCATGCCAACGGCCTTTTGGTTGTAGCGCGCCGCATTGAGCGCCGCCTCGTTGACCAGGTTGGCGAGATCGGCGCCGGAGAAGCCGGAGGTGCCACGCGCCAGCACGTGCACGTCGACGTCGTCCGCGAGCGGGATCTTGCGCGTATGGACGCCGAGAATGCCTTCGCGCCCCGCGACGTCGGGCAGGCTGACGACGATGCGACGGTCGAAGCGGCCCGGCCGCAACAACGCCGGGTCGAGCACATCGGGGCGATTCGTCGCCGCCACCAGGATGACGCCCTCGTTCGACTCGAAGCCATCCATCTCGACCAGCAGCTGGTTGAGCGTCTGCTCGCGCTCGTCGTGGCCGCCACCGATACCGGCGCCGCGATGCCGGCCGACGGCGTCAATCTCGTCGATGAAGATGATGCACGGTGCGTTCTTCTGGCTCTGCGCGAACAGATCACGCACGCGCGACGCGCCGACACCGACGAACATTTCGACGAAGTCAGAGCCGCTGATCGTAAAGAAGGGGACGTGGGCCTCGCCTGCGACCGCGCGAGCCAGCAATGTTTTTCCGGTGCCCGGCGGCCCGACGAGCAGGACGCCCTTTGGGATGCGTCCCCCCAGCTTCTGGAACTTCTGCGGCTCCCGGAGGAACTCGATGATCTCTTGCAGTTCCTCCTTGGGCTCGTCGACACCGGCCACGTCCTTGAACGTGACCTTCTTCTGGGAGCTCGTTGACAGCTTCGCGCGGCTCTTGCCGAACGACAACGCCTGGTTCCCCCCACTCTGGAGGCGCCGCATGAAGTACACCAGGAACCCGATGATCAGGAGAATCGGCGCCCACCCGTAGAGCAGGGTCGCCCACGGGTTCTCGGCCGCCGCCTGCGCGCTGACGGCCACGTTGCGATCGATCAGCGTATTGACCAGGCCGTCGTATTGCGGAGGCGCGTAGGTGCGGAAGTTGTCGCCCGACGACGTGCGGCCGGTGATCTCGTTGCCCGCGAGCGTGACGCTCTCGACCTGGCCCGCGTTCACCATGCTGGTGAACTCGCTAAAGGTCAGCGAGTTGTCGGCGGCTCGAAACTGGCCGGAGACGGTCCAGATCAAGATCGCCGCGACCACCAGGGCCGACCACAGGACCGCGCTCTTGACGTTGACGTTCACCCGGAGCTTCCCCTCACTCTCAAGACTATCACGCGTGCCCGTTGGACCGGCGAGTGCCCAGCGGTGACAGCCCGCGGGCTAGCAGCCCGTGGTGAAAGCGCCGCGTCGCACCGAGACCGGTGAGGCGCCAGGCTGGCAAGGCGCGAAGAGGGAGAATTACCGGCGTCGATCCCGATCCTCGCGCCGACGAACGCCATCACGCCGTTGGAACGCAGGACAATCGCCCGAGTGCCGTCGCCGGTGGTCACGACAGTGAGTGGCCCCTGCTCGCCAGGAGCGGCGAGGGGCATGCGCTCGATCAGGGCGTCCTCGAACGTGCCCCCGGGTGCCAGCAAGGCGTCCGCGTCAAGGAAGGACAGGCTCCCGTTTTGCCAGTCCGCTGAGATCGCCACCGATGCCGCCGGCAACTCGACTGGAGCCGGGTCCGGGCTCGGCGGTGGCTCCTCTGCGGCGCAGGCCATGAACATGACCATGCACAAGAGCGGCGTCATTCGTGCCATTCGCATCTCATCTCCTCAGGCGCTCGGTCACCAACATGCTGCGGCCGTCCGGGAGGAAGGCGAGACTCCAGGGGTGTTCGAGCCCGGTGGCGAGCGGGACGACGCGAATCCGCTGTCGTGCTTGTGTGTCGAGCACGAGCGGCCTGAGCGGCGGCCCAGCAGGCGGGTCCTGCGCGGCGGACCAGGAGGCCATGCCGTGGGTCAACACGACCAGCAGAACGGCCGTGGCGAGCGAGGCGGCCCTCTCCGGACGTGCGGGCGGGCGGCGTGGCACGGCTCTAGAGCGGCCTGATCCGCACGTTGCGGAACTTCACGACGCCGGCGCCGTACTGGAGCGCGATCGGCCCAGCGGCGAACTGCGTGTCCTCGACGTCGACCATCCGCTCCCCGTTGAGGGTGACCAGCAGCCGCGAACCGCGAGCGGTGATCTCGTACGAGTTCCACTTCCCGCCGCTCATGATGACGCTCTGCGGCGACGCGATGTGGACGATGCCGCCGGTCCGATACGTCTGATCCGCGCGCGTATCGTAAATGTTCACCTCATACGAGTTCCGGTCGGTGACGCTTTGGGCGTCGGCACAGCGGATGAAGATGCCGCTGTTCGCCGGCTCGTCCACCCAGAACTCCAGCGTCAGCTCGAAGTCCCGGTAGGCATCCGCGGTCACGAGGAAGCCACTCCCGCTGTCGGCTTGGACCGCGCCGTCGGCTAGCTCCCAGTTGGCGTCGCCGATCGCGTTCCACCCGTCGAGACTCGAGCCATCGAACAACGTCGACCATCCGCCCTGGCCAAACGTGCCCGTCGCCGACGGAGCACCGATACCGGCACATACGAGAAGCCCGAGAACGATAACGGCCGTGCGCTTCATCTGCCTTCCCCCCAAGGAATCCACCATTACCGGGATCCCGCGTCCCGCTCCTGCACGCGGTGCCCTGCCAGGATGCCTTCCATCCCGTAGTTCCCTTCGTGGCAGGCGTATTCGAAAATCGGCTCCGTGGAACCGCTGAGCGGCACGAGGATCGTCCACGGCTGATCCCATAGCGTCGGGTTCGCGACCGTGACCTCGTAGTGCATCTTGTCTGGGCCGACACGGGTGAAGCGCTCCACGAGGCTGAGCTCCTGGCTCACCCCTCTCAGCAACCTCATCGCGAGGGCGCCCGGCGAGTCCGCGTTCGCCGCGAAGTTGGTGGTCTCGACGACGAGGGTATCCCCCTCCCAGCGCCCGCGCGAGTCGCCGTGGACGTGGCGAATCGCGTCATCGACGTGCGGCCGGTCGTCGAGTGGGATGATCCGGATGTCGTGGATCAACTCCTGCAAGATCGCCACGTGATCGTCGGTCTGGAAGATCTGGTAGTAGCTGTTGTAGCCGGCGAGCAGGTTGGGCAGACCGAACGTGATGCACCGCTCACTGAGCATCCGGTCTTCCCACGAGTCGGCCGGATGGCCGGCGAGATACGCGCCGCGGGCCGCCACGCGCTCCGCGGCCGCCGGGGTCATGGCCGGGAGCCGTCCGTCTGGAGGATCGACCAGGAGCGACGTCCGGTTGTCGACGTCGCGCTCGACCAACCACACCTGGCCGTAGTTGCCCGTCGTTTCATCGAACGTCAGGTAGTCGCTGTTCTCATCGAGCGCCGCCGCGATGAGCCCGTCGCCGAACACGGCGTCGCCGCCATCGAGCACCTCCGAGATCTGCGATTTCAGCTCCGCCAGCTCCTCATCGGTGAGGACGTCCTTCCCCTCGAACGCGACCGGGCGCTCCAGCGGCGTGGCGACGTTGTTCGCCCACATGCCCTGGAGGTCGGGCTGCCCCGAAGGGGTGCGCGGCACGGACCATTGCCCCTGTGGCTCGGTAGCTGTCTGAGCTGAGGTCGGCCCACCTAACGCGGCGACGACGAGTACCGTCAACGCGATCGCGAGTCCCGGGCTTTTCATGCGGCACCTCTCTGAGGTTGAACGATGTCGCATGTTATCGCAGATCCCACGTCGCCCGCCCGCCCCAAGAGGGCTTCGTACTCGTTTGGACCTTCGGAAACACCCAAGGCGCGCACGGCGCGCCTCGCGGGCGCGGAGTGGGGCTTTCGGGGTCCCCGCGAAGCGCCCGCGGCGGGGTTCGGGGCCGCCGGCCCCGACTAATATTGACACGCCCGCGGCCACAGGCCATGCTTACGCACCGAGTTGCGCGGAGGGTTTGTGGTCACGCGTATCATTTTCTGGATTCTCGGCACCGCCTTGTTCTACGTCGTGGCGCTCGTCCCGAATCTGGAGTACGCCGCATTCGCCACGTACACGCGCGCGCACCTCATGTTTCTGGGCGGCTGCGCGATCGTCTTCTTCCTTTTCTGGCTCTTCGACAAGTTCGTCGCGACCGGCGCTCGTCCGTCGCCGCCCCAGCGCGGTTCATAGGACGGCCCGGATGCGCCGGTAGCCAACCGGCGTGGCGGACCACCGGCCAGTCGGCTGGCAACCGGCGTGGCGGACCACCGGCCAGTCGGCTGGCAACCGGCGTGGCGGACCACCGGCCAGTCGGCTGGCAACCGGCGTGGCGGACCACCGGCCAGTCGGCTGGCAACCGGCGTGGCGGACCACCGGCCAGTCGGCTGGCAACCGGCGTGGCGGACCACCGGCCAGTCGGCTGGCAACCGGCGTGGCGGACCACCGGCCAGTCGGCTGGCAACCGGCGTGGCGGACCACCGGCCAGTCGGCTGGCCCACCGGGCCGCGAATCGCACATTTGCCGCTGCTCGCCCCGCGCGGTTCACCCCTCCGCCGCATCGCTAAGTCCCTTTTGACGACGACGATACGGACGACGTGGTCGGGCCCCTGGGTGCTTCTGAGAGCCGGCATACGGCATGCAAGGATTCTGACTCGAGGAGCTGTCCGTTCGGCCCTCAGCAACGGGCGACCAGACTTACATGACCACGACCCCCGTTTGCGGGCCCGCCCGCGTCCTCGTCCTCGACGACGAGCCGAGCATTCGCGCGGTCATCGGCTGCTTCTTGAAGCGCCACGGGTGCTGCGCCCTCGAAGCGGCGTCGGTCGAGGAGGCGCAGCAACTGGCCGACGCCAGTCCTGTCGACGCGTTCATCCTCGACGTGCGGTTACCCGGGAAGCGCTCGGGGATCGATCTGCTGGCCGATTTGCGCAGGCGGCCAGAGCTCGCGCGCACACCCGCCATTGTGCTGACCGGGAGCCAACTCGGGGAGGACGAGCAGGCCGCGGTGACCCGCCACCATGCCCATGTGTTCTACAAGCCCGAAGGGTTTCCGACGTTGATCGAGTTCCTCAAGCAGTTGATGGGCCGCGACCAGCCTAATTAAAGGCCTTAATGCACGCGGTCGCTGGCGGCTCGGTTGGCCAGCACGCGCTGAATCGTCGCGGTGAGCTCGTCCGCATCGGCATCGAACGGCCCTGCCACGACCGCCCCGGTCGACACTTCGATAGCGATGACCACCCCGCCGTCCACCGGGGTCACGATCCAGCTAAATCCCTGCAGGGAGACAGACCGCGTCTCGGCCGACGGGTTCAGCACCTTGTCGTAGATGCCCAGCGTGAGGGTCAGGATGCGCCGCACGTTGTCGTCGGCCCAGTCGGCGGCGGCGGGGCCGTCGAGATGCACCGACTCGTCGACGACATGTTCCTTACCCTTCAGGAGCACTTCAACGTTGAAAGTCATCACGTCGCGGTTCGCGGCCACCGGCGAGACAGGTGCGACCAAGACACGGGGCACAGTCTATAGCAGCCCGTGGGCGAACGTCCTGCTACAGGTCCCGAAGCTGCGCGTCGAGCTCCGCCGGCGTCGTCACCGGCTCCCGACAGGTGAAATCGGAGCAGACGTAGGCCGTCGGTCGCCCCTCGACGCCGCTCATCGCCTCGATAAACGGCATCCGTGTCGCGAGCTCCGCCCGCCGCGCGTCCGATGCCACCTGGATCCGGACCGCGAACGGAAGATACCGGGACGCGACGACCCGCTGCAGTGCGCGGGTGCCGTCATCGCCCGGCGCTCCCACAATGACGATCTGTGTGGCCGGCGCGTGATAGCGCGCCAGCGCGGCCATCATCATCGGGACGACGCGCGCCGCCCGGCCGAGACGGGCGCCATAGCGGCCGAGCGTCCGCTCGCTCTTGGCGAGCGCGCGAGCGTCGCCGGTCAGGTGTCGCAACGTCACCACGTTCCCGACGGCGACCGAGCTCGCCGCCGGCTCGGCGCCGTCGTAGTCCTCTTTCATCCTCAAGAGCACCGACGGATCGCGACCGGTCGTCGCGAACCACCCGCCACCGGCGTCATCCCAGAAGAGCTCGTCCTGCCGTGCCTGGAGCTCGACCGCCCAATCGAGCCACGCGATATCGCTGTCCATCTGGAACAGCTCGAGGAGGCCCCAGATGAGAAACGCGTAATCCTCGGCATAGCCGTCGATCGACGCCTGCGCTCCGCGACTGCGGCGATGCAGCACCCGACGCTCGGCGTCCCACAAGCGCTCCCGCGCGAACGTCGCTGCACGTGTCGCGGCGCGCGCGAACTGATCGGCCGCTGGAGCGGACACGAGCGGCGTCGCGCGGGCGAGCGCGGCGATCATGAGGCCGTTCCACGCGGTCAGGATCTTGTCGTCAAGGTGCGGGCGCGGACGGTGCGCCCGCACCTCGAACAGCCGCTGCCGCGCACGTGAGAGCACCTCGCGAACGTTGTCCTCGGATCGTCCGGTCAGCGCGGCGATCTCGTGGACGTGCTGCTGGAGATACGGGATGTTCTTGCCGGTGAACTCCCCCATCGGGTCCTGTGGCGCGTTGCCGTGCGGCTCGATGCCGAACCGGCGTTTGATAACCTCGGCGTCGTTCCCCAGCAGGGCGTCGATCTCGACCGCGGTCCACACATAGAAGGCGCCCTCGGCCTTCACGGCATCCGGGCCGTCCGCGTCCGGTGGGAGGCTGTCTGCATCCTCGGCCGAGTAAAACCCGCCCTCCTCGCTCGTCATGTCCCGGAGCACGTAGCCGAGTGTGTCCTCAGCGACATCCACGAGAGACCGCTCGCCCGTTGACTGCCCTGCGTCCAGATAGGCGAGGACGAGCTGCGCCTGGTCGTACAGCATCTTCTCGAAATGCGGCACACGCCACGCCGCGTCGACCGCGTAGCGATGGAATCCCCCGCCGAGGTGGTCGCGCATCCCCCCGCGGGCGATCGCCTCGAGCGTCGCGACCGCCATGCGCCGCGCCTCCCGGTTGGCGCCGCGTCTACCTGCCCGCAGCAGGAAGAGGAGCTCCGCCGGGCGGGGAAACTTCGGGGCCTGCCCGAATCCCCCGTGGCGTTCGTCGAACGCGTCGACGAACTGCTGCACGCCGGTCGCGAGTGCGTCGACGCCGGCAACCTCCCCCGTGACGCCGTCACCCGCGCCGGCGCCAGTCGTCTGCTGCAGGCGGGCGAGCATCGCGTCGGCGGACGATACGAGCTCGTGACGGTTGGCTGACCAGCGCCTCCCGATCTCGTCGAGGACATCGGACAACCCGGGGCGGCCGCCACGTGAGGACGGCGGAAAGTAGGTCCCGCCCAGGAACGGCTTCAGCTCGGGCGTCAGCCACACGCTCATCGGCCACCCGCCGGCGCCGGTCGTCGCCTGCACGAATGCCATGTACACGCGGTCGACGTCCGGACGCTCCTCGCGGTCGACCTTGATCGAGACAAAGCGGTCGTTCAGCGCGGCGGCGATGGCCGGGTCCTCGAACGACTCGTGCTCCATGACATGGCACCAGTGGCAGGTCGAGTACCCGATCGAGAGAAAGATCGGCTTGTCGTCGTGACGTGCCTTGGCAAACGCCTCCTCGCCCCACGGATACCAATCCACCGGGTTGGCAGCATGCTGCTGCAAGTACGGGCTCGGCTCATGTTGCAGTCGGTTCGCCATGGTCGATGGTGCGACGCTCACGCGGACGCGCGGCGCGCGGCGCCCGTCAATCCTTCCAGGCGGGGTAGGAACCAAGCGTACGCAGCGACGGTGCGAACTCGGCCAGATGCATCAGCGCGCGCGCGCACCGAAGCTCCTCGCGATTGGCCGAAATGTCGGCGTAGAAGCGGTACTCGAACGGCCGGTCGGGAATCGGCCGCGACTCCAGCTTTGTCAGGTCGATGTCGCGCAGTGCGAACACGCTCAGTGCCTTGAAGAGCGCGCCGGCTTCGTTCGACACGGTGAACACGATGGTTGTCTTGTCCGGCGCGCCCAGCGGGGCGCCGTCGCGACTGATGATGAGAAACCTGGTGAAGTTGTCGGCGAAATCCTGAATCCCGGTCTTCAGCACCGTCAGATCGAAGATCCGCGCTGCGCGCTCCGAGGCGATGGCCGCGCTGTCCGTCAGCCCTTGTTCCTTGATCATCTTGGCGCTGCCGGCCGTGTCGTAGGTCGCGATCAACTCGACATCCGCCAGCGTCCGCAGGAACCGCTCGCATTGGGCGAGGCCTTGCGGATGGGAATAGACCTTCCGCACCTGGTCGAAGCCGATGCCCTCGCAGACGATCAGGTTGTGGACGATGGGCTGCTTCACCTCCGCCACGATCGACAGCTCGTGCTCCAGCATCAGGTCGTAGTTGCGGTGGAGGGTGCCGGCGATGGTGTTTTCGATCGGCACGATGCCGTGCGTCGCCTGGCGCTCCTGCACCGCCTTGAAGACGTCGTCGAACTCAGGACGCGGCATCGGGTCAGCGGTCGGGTTGAACCGCAGGGCTGCCGCTTCGCTGTACGCGCCGGACACTCCCTGATAGGCGATACGCACGCTCGTCGCTCCGCCGTCAAGAATACAGGAGTGGGTCGGACGCCCGCGGTCCTAGGAGCCCGTGGTGAAAGTGCCGTGTCGCACCGAGACCGGCGAGGCGCCCGGCTGACAAGGCGCGACGAGGGAGCATACCGGGCCGTATGTGACCGAGGAGCAACGCCGTCAGGCGGGATGCATCGCCGGTCGAATGCAGCGGCACTTTCACCACGGGCTCCTAGCTCACCGCGCCGGGCACCGCCTCGGATGAGCGGTCGGCCGTGCGGATCCACTCCGCCGTGAATTCGGCCCCGAACAAGAAGATCACCGCCGAGGTGTAGACCCAAAACAGGAACGTCACGACGGTGGCAATCGATCCGTGCAAGCTGAGATCGGATATCTCGCGGAGATACCAGGAGAACCCGGTGAGCCCGAGTTGCCACAGCAGTCCCGTGACCACGGCGCCGACCCAGACGTCGCGAAAACGCACGCGCGCGTTCGGCACGACGTAGAAGACGAGTCCGACGCCGATCGTGACGGCGACCAGCGCCGTGTAGCGGCTCGGGAGGGCGCTCGCGCTGGCCAGCGCCGGGAACATCTCGAGCCCCCGACCGAACCAGGAGCTCCGGAGGATGCCGCCGACGCTCACCCATCCCAGCGCCAGGATCAACGTGATGCCGGCGGCCAGCAGCATCGCGAAGGCCATGAACTGGCTCCGGAGAAAGCTCGGCGGCTCGTCGACGCCCCACGCATGATTGACGGCGATCGAGATCGCCCGAAAGATGCCGAGCGAGACCCAGCCGGCCACGATGGTCCCTGCAAGGCCGATCCCGAGACTCGCCTGCGCCAGTGCGTCGAGTTGCGCGCGGACGAGACCGACCCGGTCAGGAAAGAACTGGAGGATGAGATCGGCGACGGCCGCCCGTTGCGCCACATCCGACGTCACCCGGCCGATCAGGAAGGCGCCCAACAAGAGAAACGGGAAGAGCGACACCAGGGCGTAATAGGCGATCGAGGACGCGTAGGTGAGATCGTCGGTGCTGACCAGCTGCACCGTGGCGCGCCCCGCCGCGCGCCGGAATCGCCTGAGCCAGCCGCCGACTACGACGGCGCCTGGCGGTAGTCGCGCCCTTCCCACTCTGCGCCCGGGTCGCGCGCCGGCCGCGCGGCCAGAAGGTCGTCCATGGCGCGACGCCCCTCGCGCGCCGCGCCGCGCGCCTTCTCGACCGTCGCGCGCGCCCGCGTGAGCTCGTCGACCACCGCGTCCAGCATCGGTTCAACCTGGTCGCGCACGCGCCGGCCCTGTTTCGTCAGATAGAGGCACCCGAGCACCCCCCCGGCAACGGCGCCGAGAATCGTGGCAACGAGTACTTGCGAGCGTTCGTCCACGGCGTCCTCCCGTGATGTGTCGGCCTCAGTCTAGAAACGGAGGGCCAGACCGACAGCCGCGCGCCAGAACCCGACCTTGTCGAGCTCGAATTCGGTGAGCGAGCCCCCGACGGATGCACCGCGCAGATAGCGCAAGTCGACACGCGCACCGACGTGGTCCGAAAAGAACCCCATCAGCCCACCACCCACGGTGGCCCCGAGCCCATCGGTCTGGTCCGCGAGCGAGAGGTCGACGGCGTTGATTTCGGTGCGCACCCAACCGACGCCACCGACGACATACGGGCGGACCGCTTTGATCGGCACGCCAACGATGATGTTGCCCGTGAACTGGGTCACCCGGCTGTTGTCGACGAACACGCTGCTGTCCGTCGCCTCCGCGGTGCGGCTGAAGTCGATCTCGAACCCGAAGACGCCGCCCGCCATCGAGGCGAGCGACACGCCCCAGGTGCTCACCCGTTCGGTATCGCCGGGCCCGAACGAGGCTCCGATGAACGGCGTGAACACCCCATCGGCGGATGCGACTGTCGGCCACACCAAGAGCAGGCAGATCAGAGTTGCGGCTTGGACCCGCGGGCGCCGGATCCGGCGCTGACCGGTTATCACGCGTCGACCCTCCTCTCGGTTCGCGCATGCCGCCACCCGTGCGGCCCCCGAAGCGGCACGAACACGCAACCGCCCCGTCGTTCCTCGATGAAACGGGCACCACGACGGCGGACGACGAGCAACTCCTGCCGGTCGGGCGTGCCAATCGGCATCACCAGCCGACCGTTGTCGGCGAGCGCCGAGGGCAGCGCCGGCGGCACCTCGGGTGCGCCTGCCGCCACAAGCACCGCGTCGAAGCTGCGTCCCGGATGCGCCCGGCTCCCGTCACCGCTCATCACCGTCGCGTTGGCCACGCCCATGCGCGCCAGCGCCGTGCGTGCGCGTGCCGCCAGCTCCGGCACCCACTCGAACGAGACGACGTCGGCCGCCAGACGCGCGAGGATCGCCGTCTGGTATCCGGAGCCGGTGCCGACTTCCAGCACGTGGTCGTCGGGCGCGAGCTCGAGTGCCGCGGTCATCGCCGCCACCATGTACGGCTGAGACATCGTCTGTCCGTGGCCTGTCGGTAGCGGGCGGTCGTCATACGCCGCGGCCTGGTGCGGCGCGGCCACGAACGCGTGGCGGGGCACCGCGCGCATCGCGGCCAGCGTCGGTGCGTCGTCGATGCCGCGCGCCTGGATCTGATCGTCGACCATCCGCGATCGTTCGGCAGCACGTGGGAACGTCGCGATCGGGCGGTCGGTTGGCACGCGGCAGGTCTCGGAGCGCAACCGAGCGCTCTGACCTGATGATAGGGGCACACATCGGAAGCGGTCAACGCGCCGATCTATAATCGGCGCATGCCGGAACCACCCCGGCCGGCGCCGCCACCACCTCCTACGCCGACACGCGTCCCCGACGCCGCCATGCTGTGCGACCGGTGCGGCGAAGAGATGTTCCGCATGCACGCGGTCTGGCGCTGTCCCGCTTGCGGGTACAAGACCGACTGCTGCGGCTGGTAATGGACCCCATCCGCTCGCAGCTCCGCACCGACACGCCGGAATACCGCGCAAACCGCGAGGCGATGGAGCGCCTCGTCGGCGAGCTCGACGCACGACTCGCCGCGGTGCGCGACGGGGGCGACTCCGCGGCCGTCGCGCGTCACCGCGAGCAGGGCAAGCTCACCGTGCGCGAACGCCTCGACCGGCTGCTGGACACCGGCTCGCCGTTTCTCGAGATTGCGCCGCTGGCGGCGTTTGGCATGTACGACGATGCGGCGCCGGCCGCCGGCCTCGTGACCGGCGTCGGTCGCGTGTCCGATCGAGAGGTCGTGATCGTCGCCAACGACGCTACGGTGAAGGGCGGGACGTACTTGCCGGTCACCGTCAAGAAGCACCTGCGGGCCCAGCAGGTGGCGCTCGACAATCGTCTCCCGTGTGTCTATCTCGTCGACTCCGGCGGGGCGTTCCTGCCGATGCAGGCCGAGGTGTTTCCGGACCGGGAGCACTTCGGTCGGATTTTCTTCAACCAGGCGCGGATGTCGGCGAGCGGCATTCCACAGATCGCCGTCGTGATGGGATCGTGCACGGCCGGCGGCGCCTACGTCCCCGCGATGTCGGACGAGACGGTGATCGTCAACGGCACCGGGGCGGTGTTCCTGGGTGGACCGCCGCTGGTCAAGGCCGCGACCGGCGAAGAGGTGACGGCGGAAGAGCTCGGTGGCGCCGATGTGCACACGCGGCTCTCGGGTGTCGCCGACTATCTCGCCGACGACGACGCGCATGCGATCAGGCTGACACGCACCATCGTCTCGACGGTGCATACCGAGGCACGCCACGTCCCGGACGTCGCGGCGGTCGAAGCACCGCTCTACGACCCGGACGAGCTGATCGGCATCGTCCCGGCCGACCCCCGCGCACGATACGACGTGCGAGAAGTCATCGCCCGCCTGGTCGACGGCTCGCGGTTCGACGAGTTCAAGACCCGCTACGGTCCGACCCTCGTCACCGGATTCGCCCGTCTGCACGGCATGCTCGTCGGCATCCTCGCCAACAACGGGGTCCTGTTCTCCGAGTCCGCGCTCAAAGCAGCTCATTTCATCCAGCTCTGCACCACACGCCGTATCCCGCTCGTGTTCCTGCAGAACATCACCGGATTCATGGTCGGCCGGCAGTACGAGCAGGGCGGCATCGCGAAGGATGGGGCCAAGATGGTGCACGCGGTCGCCAACGCGGTCGTGCCGAAGCTGACCGTCATCATCGGCGGGTCGTTCGGCGCCGGCAACTACGGCATGTGCGGCCGCGCCTACGATCCGCGGTTCCTCTGGATGTGGCCGAACGCCCGCGTCTCGGTCATGGGGGGCGAGCAGGCGGCCGACGTCCTCGCGACCGTCAAGCAGGCGCAGGCGGCGCGCGAGGGCCGCGAGCTGAGCGACGCCGAGGTCGAAACGATTCGGCGGCCGATCGTCGAGAAGTACGAGCGCGAAGGCTCACCGTATTACTCCACGGCGCGCCTCTGGGATGACGGTGTCCTTCATCCCGCACGCACGCGCGACGCGCTCGCGCTCGGACTCACCGTCGCCCACAACGCCCCGATCCCCGACCCCGCGTTCGGGATCTTTCGGATGTAGGGGCGCGAGTACTCTCCTGCGTAGGGCCTAGATGATTACGCGGCTGTTGATTGCCAACCGTGGCGAGATCGCCGTCCGCATCATTCGCACGTGCGAGATGCTCGGCGTCGAGACCGTCGCGGTCTACTCCGATGCGGACCGCACCGCCCGCCACGTCGCGGAGGCCACGCGTGCGCTGCCGATCGGACCGGCGCCGGCAGCGGAGAGCTACCTGTCGATTACGCGGCTCATCGACGCCGCGCGCGCGAGCGGGGCGGACGCCGTCCACCCCGGCTACGGTTTCCTGTCCGAGAACGCGGCGTTCGCCTCCGCCTGCGTCGACGCCGGCCTGACGTTCGTTGGACCGTCGGCCGGGGTCATCGAGCGGTTCGGTTCCAAGATCGAGGCGCGGCGCACCGCCACGGAGGCCGGTGTCCCCGTGGTGCCCGGAGGCGAGCCGGGGGATCAGACCATCGCCGGCGTCGAGGCCGTCGTCCGGGCCATCGGGTATCCGGCGGTGCTGAAGCCGTCAGCGGGCGGTGGCGGTAAGGGGATGCGGATCGTGCGTCACGACCGGGATCTCGCCGCCGCATCCGACGCGGCGCGCCGTGAGGCGCACGCGGCGTTTGGCGACGACACGCTCTACGTCGAGCGGCTGCTCGAGCGACCCCGACACATCGAGGTTCAGATTGCCGGCGATCGCGACGGACGGCTCGTCCACCTCGGGGAACGCGACTGCTCCGTGCAGCGGCGCCACCAGAAGGTGATCGAAGAAACCCCCTCGACCGCGCTGACGCCGTCGACACGCGACCGGCTGACGACGGCGGCGGTCACGGTGGCGCGGGCGGCGGGTTACGACAACGTCGGCACGGTCGAGTTCCTGGTCGAAGGAAGCGGAGACGATGCACGGTTCTATTTCCTCGAGATGAATACCCGCCTGCAGGTCGAGCATCCCATCACGGAGCTGGTCACCGGCGTCGACCTCGTTCGAGCCCAGCTCGAGATCGCGAGTGGCGGCGGCGTCCCGTGGACCGAGGACGACATCAGCGCGCGCGGGCACGCGATGGAATGCCGGGTGTACGCGGAAGACCCGGCCCGTGATTTCAGCCCACACGCCGGTCGCCTGGCGCTCTACCGCGAACCGACCGGACCGGGCGTACGCGTCGATTCCGGCGTCAGCACGGGGAGCGTGATCCCGGTGCACTACGATCCGCTGCTCGCGAAGCTCGTCGTCTACGGGGAGACCCGCGAAGCCGCCCGTCGACGAGCGTTGGCGGCGCTCGGCCGCTACGTCGTGCTCGGTGTGCCGAGCAACCTGTCTTTTCTTGGTCGCGTGCTCGCCCATCCGAGATTCGAGCGCGGCGCGATTGACATCGGGTTCGTGGACGACGAGCACGATGCGCTGCAGGACAGCCCGCCGGACGGCACCGTCATCGCCGCTGTGGCGGCCGCCGCTGCGCGTGCACTTCGGCGCGACAACCCGTCGCGCACCACGCTGGCCGGCGAGCGCGGCGCGAGCGATCCGTGGGCCCGCCTGCACGACTGGCGGATGTAGGGACGCGGCGTGCCGGCACCAATCGACCTCTGCATACACGCTGGATCATCGAGCCGTCGGGCGAGCGTCGTCTCCGACGACGTCGTCGAGGTCGATGACCGGTCCGTTGCGGTCGAGATCACTGTCATCGATCCGTCGACGTGCCTGGTCACCGCCGATGGGTCGCGGCACCTCGTCCACGTGGTCATGGACGGCGTGCGCGGGTGGGCGATGGTCGGTGGTCGCGCGCTGGACGTCGAGCGTCCGGCCGTCGCCGGACCTGCGGGGGCGCGCGTCCCCGACGATGAAGCGCTCTCGGCGCCGATGCCTGCGACGGTCACCAAGGTGCTCGTTCGGGCGGGCGACGCGGTCAGCGAAGGCGACACGCTGGTGCGGCTCGAGGCGATGAAGATGGAGATTGCGGTGCGCGCGCCACGCGACGCGCGCGTGAGCGATGTCGCGTGTCGCGACGGTGAGCTGGTTCAGCCCGGCCGACCGCTGGTGACCCTAACGTGACGTGCGCGTTGTCCGTAGCGCAGGCCTTCAGGCCTGCGAAGCGAGGCTAAAGCCTCGCCCTACGTCGCTGCGGCGGCCGGCTCGGACGCGTCAGTGTCGCTGGATTCCGCCTCCAGCGCCTCGACCACGTCAGTGAAGTCGTGCATGTCGATGGCGTCGTAGTCGGGCGGGCAGCCGAAGTCCCGTGGCTGAGGGGCGGTCGCGTTGCCGAGCGTGACGCAGAGACCGCAGCCGATGCACTTGTCGACGACGACCGCACACACCATCCGGCCGTAGGCATCCGGTTCCTCGATGATGCAGTCCTCGACCGGACAGGCCGCCTGACAGATCGAGCACGCGAACGCACCGAAGCAGCGCTCCGGGTCGATGACCGCGATGCGCTTTGGCGGCTTCTTCCGAGGCCGGTTCATCAGCTTCGTCCACATGGGCGTGAGTATTATACCCGACCCGATCGCCGTCCCGACGACGCGGCAACGGGGACTCGTAGTAAGCCCAGTCCAATTATGTCGACCTGCCGCGCGCCGCAATGCTCCAGACCGCCTCGACCTGCCCGTTCCGCACTGCGTACATCTGGTCGTAGAGGTTCACCACGGGGTCGCAGTGCGACACGATCAGCTCGAGCTTGTCGCCGACAGCGTAGGTCCGGCTCGGGTTGTCGTAGCGGATCGACCCGAACTCATCGGAGCCCGACGTATAGCTCATCCCCGACTCGCCCTTGACGATCGCCCACGGCCGATTGATCGTGCAGGCCTTGGCGCCCGCGTCCGTGGTGGCCCGGCCTTCGTATTGCGCGTTGAGGACGGTCGTGAGAATCGTCAGCGCCGGCTGAAAGTCGGTGTATCGCTCGGCGTCCCGCTCGCCACCGATGGCCAGATACTGCGCGTCCATGAAGGCGTAGCTGCCGACCTGAACGTCGGTGAGGCCGGGCGTGGCGTGATCGATGTTGTACGTGCCGGTGCCCCCTCCGCTGAAAATCTCGGTGCTCAGCCCGGACCGCCGGAACAGCTCGAAGGTCTCCGATGCGGGTACCAGACGCTCCAGGGTCTGGGCGCGCCGCGCGTCGAACCCCTGGACGTGCTGCGACCCCCCGTCGTAGCAGAGCATGCCGCGCAGGCGGAGATGGGGCAGCCGGTCAACGAGCTGCGCCAGCATCAGGGCGGGCTGCCCGGGCGTGATGCCCGTCCGGTGGCCGCCCGGGTCGACGTCGACGACCACATCGGCCACGATGCCGGCCGCCTGCGCCGCGTCGGATAGCTGCTGCGCGTTCTGGGCCGTGTCGGTCGCCTGGATGAAGCCGTCGCAGAACTTGCGGAGCATCATCGCCCGCTGGATCTTGAAGGGCGTGACGTTGCTGGTCGTCATCAGCAGCTCGGTGATGCCGTGCTCGAACATCGCCTCGGCCTCGCTGATCTTCGCCACGCAGATGCCGACCCCGCCGCCCTCGAGCTGCAAGCGCGCAATGGCCGGACACTTGTGGGTCTTGGCGTGCGGGCGCGACGCGATCCCGTTGGCGCGCACGGTCTGCTGCATCGTGGCGAGGTTGCCCTCGAGGGCGTCGAGATCGACCACGAGCGCGGGCGTGTCGAGATCCCACATCGACAGCCCGACCTCGAGCCGCTCCCCACGTGCCATGGCCGCGACCTCCGGCCCCGTATACCCGTTGGCGGACGACGGCACCCAGACGGCGGCGCTCGCGCCGGCGGCCTGAAGGAAGTGACGACGAGAGAAAGGAGACGTCATGGCGTTCTTACTCCAGTTCGTAGGGCATCGCCAGATGCACGAGCGTAGCCGTAACCACCAGCAGCACGACGCCGAGCGCGAGCTCAACGCGGGCGGAGCGGACCAGGGCGCGCGTGCCGGCGGCATTCCCGAGCCGCGGCCGCACCCGCCGCCAATTGTACGCCCCAACGGCGCCGGTGGCGCCGACCAGCGCGATCTTCGCGAGCAGCGTCAGGCCCCACGGCGTCGTCCGGAGCTGGCTCAGCGCATCGACATACAACCACGCCGTGGCACCGCCGGTCACCAGCACGATGCTTACGGCCCAGACGGCAAGTCGGGAAAAACGGTCGATGACGGCGGAGACCCACGCGTCCGCACCGGGCTCAGATGTCGCGACGGCCACGACCGCCAGGACGACCGCCAGCGTGCCCAGCCAGGCCGCCGCGGCCAGCCCGTGGCCAATCTGGAGGAACCACGGAAGGTGCGTGCCGAGCGTCACCGCGTGCCCGGTCAATGGCAACGTCGCCCAAAGCAGCACGACCATGACCGCTGTGGCGCGCCACCCGGGACGGGGCCGGACCGCGGCCCATCCGATCGTCACCACCGCCCCCGCTGCCACCGCGACCTGCGGCATCCAGAACCTGCCCCACCGACTCTCCAGCGCGATGACCCGCGCTAGCTCGCCGGTCACCGGCTCGTCGAGGCCGAAGACGGAGTAGGTCTGTGCGTAGAGACGTGCGATGGCGGCGACAATCACCATGGCCGCCGACAAGACGCCCACCCGATACAGCCGCCGCTCGAGCCGCGGCCAGACGCCCGGGGGGAGGGCATGCGCGGCGGTCAGCATGGGAGTCATGACCGCGCGGGTCGCCGTCGCGCCGGTGAGCCCGAAGAGCCCGAGATAGGTCACCCACTTCGCGACGGCCAGGTAGGCGACGGCGAGCGACGCGGGGCTCATGCAAAGGGTGCGCTGCGAATGACGGCGCATCCGACCCGTTCGGACGGCGGTCGCCGACCCCGCGAGCGACTGGCGAGCGCTAGTCGGCGGCGCGCACGGTGAAGGCGAAATCGCCGCGCTGCGCGTGACCGTCGTTGCCCGCGGTCCGCCACTTCACCGTGTACGAGCCGGGAGCCAGCGCCGATGGCAACATGGCCATCAGCGATTTGTCGTCGTGAATCATCGTGTCGCCCAGCTCGATGGCGCCGTTGGCGCCCTCGAGCGCGAGCAGGCTAATCGCCGGATCCGGGCTCTGCGTGAACCACACCTGGATGTGCTGCGGCGAGCCCGCCAGCACCGCGTCGGCCTCCGGCGTCGTTTTGTCCACACGCAGATGCGCGACCGCGGTCGCCACACTGAGGACCACCAGCACCGCGCACCAACCCATCGCTCGCGTCCCGAGTCTCATCGTGCGCCTCCCACGAGGTTGGAATCACGCCGTGTGCTGATTGTATACGACGGGGCTGCGGCGGACGCTGATTCGGGAAGGACCGGTCGGTCCCCTGCGGTAGGATGTCCACTCATGAGTGCCTATCCGGACGTCTATCGCCGAGCCGTCGCCGACCCGGAGGGATTCTGGGCCGCTGCCGCCGAGTCGCTCTCGTGGACGAAACGCTGGGATCGCGTGCGCGACGACAGCCGCGCCCCGTTCCACCGCTGGTTCACCGGCGGTGAGCTCAACACGTGCTACAACGCCCTCGACCACCACATCGACCGCGGGCGCGGGAAACAACTGGCTCTCATCTATGACAGCCCGGTGACCGATACCGTGCGCCGGTACACGTTCACCGAGCTGCGGGACGAAGTGGCCCGGGTGGCGGGGGCGCTGGCGGCGCACGGGGTCGCGCGCGGCGACCGCGTGATCGTCTATATGCCGATGGTCCCGGAGGCGGTGATCGCCATGCTCGCGTGCGCCCGGATTGGCGCGATCCACTCCGTGGTGTTCGGGGGCTTCGCCGCAAAGGAACTGGCCGCCCGCATCGACGACGCCACGCCGACCCTCGTCCTGTCGGCGTCGTGCGGCATCGAGGCCGGACGCGTCGTGCCGTACAAGCCGCTGCTCGACGAGGCGATCGCTCTCTCGTCGCACAAGCCGGCGCGCTGCCTCATTCTGCAGCGGCCGCAGGCCACCGCATCACTCGTGGACGGTCGCGACCTCGACTGGCAGGAGACGTGCGCCGAGGCCGCCCCGGTCGACTGCGTGCCGCTGGCCGCCACCGACCCGCTCTACATCCTCTACACCTCTGGTACGACTGGCGTGCCAAAGGGCGTCGTGCGCGACAACGGCGGGCATGCGGTCGCGCTGAAGTGGAGCATGGAGCACGTGTACGGCGTCGGCGCCGGCGAGGTGTTCTGGGCCGCGTCGGACATCGGCTGGGTCGTCGGCCACTCCTACATCGTCTACGCCCCGTTGCTGGCCGGCGCGACGACGATCCTCTACGAGGGGAAGCCAGTCGGCACACCCGACCCCGGGGCCTTCTGGCGCGTTGTGGAGCAGCATGGTGTCAACGTCCTCTTCACGGCGCCCACCGCCTTCCGGGCCATCAAGAAGGAGGACCCGGACGGCCGTTTCATCGAGACGTACGACCTCTCGCGATTTCGGACGCTCTTCCTGGCCGGCGAGCGCTGTGACCCCGACACACTGAACTGGGCGCGCGACCGGCTGCAGGTGCCGGTGATCGACCACTGGTGGCAAACCGAAACGGGATGGCCCATTGCCGCCAACTGTGTAGGGCTCGGCATGCTGCCGGTCAAGCCGGGCTCGCCGACGACAGCCGTCCCCGGCTACGACGTCCGCGTGCTCGGGGATGACGGAGCCGAGCTGCCGGCGGGGACGACCGGCGGCATCTTCATCAAGCTGCCGCTGCCACCCGGTTGCCTGCCCACGCTGTGGAACAACGAGGACGGGTTCGAGCGCTCGTATCTCGCTCGCCATCCGGGGTACTACGTGACCGGCGACGCGGGGTTCAAGGACGACGACGGCTATCTGTTCATCATGAGCCGTATCGACGACATCATCAACGTCGCGGGCCACCGCTTGTCGACGGGCGGCATGGAAGAGGTCCTCGCGTCCCATCCCGACATCGCCGAGTGCGCGGTGGTCGGCGTGGCCGACGCCATCAAGGGCGAGGTCCCGGTGGGGTTCGCCGTCACGAAAGCCGGGGTAACCCGCGGGGAAGAGGAGATCGTGCCGGAGCTGGTCGCACAGGTCCGGTCATCGATCGGTCCGGTGGCGGCCTTCAAAGCGGCCGCGCTCGTTCCCCGGCTGCCAAAAACGCGGTCGGGCAAGATCCTGCGTGGCACCATCAAGAAGATCGCGGAGGGCCAAGACTACACGACACCCGCCACGATCGACGACCCCGCCATCCTGGACGAGATCACCGAGGCGCTCGGCCGACTCGGGTATCCGAAGACGCCGGCCCAGTAGGGCACGGCTTCAGCCCCGCCTCGCAGGCCTGCGCTACGGACCACGCACTCCCGACGGTACGTGGTAACCGGTACGTAGCGCACGGCTTCAGCCGTGCCCGTCGCAGGCCTGAAGGCCTGCACTACCAACACAGCGGTTTACCGGAGGACGTCGCTCATCGGCGGTCCGGCGTACCCGGTCATTTCGAGATACCCGGAACCGGCGACGGGCTCGCCGGCGCGCGTACCGGTGACGTCGATCGCCCCTTCCCAGTAGGTCACCCTTGTCGATCGGTCGGTGTGCAGCTCCTGCGCGTCGACGGCGGCGACGGCGTGGAGCTGGAGCTCGA
The DNA here is from genome assembly GCA_965197395.1 of Vicinamibacterales bacterium. GTDB lineage: Bacteria > Acidobacteriota > Vicinamibacteria > Vicinamibacterales > UBA8438 > CAZYFH01. The sequence goes on from CBDANB010000005.1 coordinate 36,682, forward strand.
GCGACGGTATGTCGAGGCGCCAGCCGACCGGATAGGCGGCACCGCTCGTGGGGGACGCCCAGACACGGCCGGGCACCAGGCGGTAGTCGTCCGCCGTCAGACGCACGATGGCCGCTGGCGCGACGACGGTTCCGCTCGAGTGGGGATCCGGCGTTCCGTCGAGGCGACGCATCGTGTAGACCATCAGGTCGGTGCCATCGTCGAGCTGGATCGAGAACCAATCCCAACCTGCCTGAGACGGCTCCAGGAAGCTGCTGCCGAACTCGTGGTCCATCCAGCTCAGACCGCGGACCGCGATCGTCTCCCCGTCGACACTAACGGTGCCGTCGGTCGGCAGACGGGTGAGCGAATAGTAGTGGGAGGCGTTGCCCGGCGCGGCGCCCTTTTGGCTGAACCCGTCGTCGCCGTGGAGCACGGGCTGCGCGCCCGACTGGAGCCGCAGATCGATCGCGATCGCGCCGTCGTCGCTCGCCGCCCGGAGCCGATGGGTCGCACCGTCGCCGTCCAGCTCCGCGCTCCAATTCTCGTTCCAGACGCGCAGGGTATCGGAGCGCGCGCCCGCCCACCCGACGCCCGCGCGATTGAGCCGCTCCGCAACGCGATGGCGCCTGCGCGCGACATCCGTGATGGCGAGATGGGCCATGTGGAGATCGCGCACCGCCCAACGCGACGGGTTCTCCGGCTCGGGATCGATCCCGACCCGGAAGAACGTCAACTGATAGCCATACCGCTCGCTCCCGTCCGCCGTCTCCAGGTTCCCGGTGTAGTACCACCACTCGACCCGGTACGCGGGGTGTGCGCCGTGGTCGCGCGGGAAGGTCAGCGTGTAGTCGGGATCGGCGAACCGCCACGCACGGGCGTCCTGAACTTGCCCCCGCAGCCCCGCCACGCCGCCACAGAGGACCAGCACCGCACAGGTCACCCACCGCCGGTGCACACCCTGCATCATTCCTCGACCGACAGCCCGCCGAGCCCGAACCGACCGGCGAGACGGGCCGGATACAGGCCCGCCACGACGCTCGCCGCCAGGATCAGCAGGGTCGACTGCACGAGAAACGTGACGGGCAGATGAAACTGAATCGTCCACCCGAAGCTTTGGACGTTGATCACGTAGATCAGGATCAACGACAACGCCGTTCCGACCACGAGACCGATCGTCTGGCTCACGCCCCCGAGCACCCCCGCCTCGATCATGATCATCCGGCGAAGCTGGCGGCGCTCGGCCCCCACCAGCCGCAGCAGCGCCAGCTCCGCACGCCGCTCCAGTGCGAGCGTCAAGAGGGTGACCGCGATGCCGAACAGCGACACGACGATCGCGATCGCCTCGAGTGCGTAGGTGATGGCGAACGTGCTGTCGAAGATGCGCAGCACTTCGCCGCGGAGCGTCGCATTGGTGTTGATGAAGATCCGCGCCCCCCCGAGGGCCGCCAGCAGCTCATCCCGCACGAGATCTGCGTCGGCGCCCTCCCGCAGGTAGACCGACAGGCCCGCCGGGCGCCGCGCCTCGTAATGGCGCGCGAAGGTCGGGCGGTCCATCATCACCAGCCCGCGGTCGCTCGAATAGTCGTAATACACCGCCGCCACGCGAAAGGGCGCGGGGCCGGCTGGCGTCGCAAGCTCGACGGCGTCACCGACGCCCTTGCCATGCTTCAACGCAAAGCTCTCGGACACGACCACCGCGTCCGCGCCGACCGCGGTCGCCATCGCCGCCCGCCCGTCGGCGGGCGCCTTGAACAGCAAGCCACCGTGGTCGAGCAGTACGTCGAACCGCCCCGACCCGACGACGACCACGGTGTCGTCGTACGGCACGTTGGTCCCGGCGAAGCCGTCGACGGCCGCAACGGCCGGATGCGCCGCAATGATCCGTTCGGCGGCCTCCGACAACCCCGCGCGGTCGCCGACCGGCGACCGCCGGGCCGTCGACGCGAACAGGTCGGCCTGCAACGTCTGGCCGACCCAGTAGATCACCGTCTGTCGAAAGCTGCCCACCATGATGGCGATGGCTACCATCATCGCCAGGCTGACCGCCAGGGCGGCCACCGAGATGGCCAGACGCGGAATGGCGCCGCCGAGGCTCGCGTGCGCCAGCCGGCCCTCGACGCGGAGCCACCGGGCGAGCGGCCCGTCGCCGACGCGCCGCGCGCCGAACAGGACGGCTGGCACGAGGAGTGCGGCCCCGAACACGACCGCGAGCGCGGCGAGCAACCCGTACACCGGGAGCCCACCGATCGGTCCTCGAGTCGCCAGGCCCGCGCCGGCCACGAACAGCAAACACGGCCCGATGACGAACCGCCGTGGGAGTCGCGCGCGCCCGCGTAGGTGGTCGTCGCTCCGCACGGCGGCCATCGGCGCGAGCCGCGCGGCCTCCAGCGCCGGGACACCTGCCGCCACCGCGGCAAGCGGAACACCCACAGCAAAGGCCAACCCGACCGATGTGGCGTCAAGCGGCGGCACCGCCGCGGCCGTCACAACCCAGAACTGGCTCACCGTGGACGAGGTCAATCCGACCGCCGCGTGCGCCAGGACCCATCCGAGCGGCGCGCCGACCGCGCAGCCGACGACCGCCATGGCCATCGCCTCGCCGAGGAACAGACCGAGGATGACCCTGCGCGGTGTGCCAACGGTGCGGAGCACGCCGATCTCGCCGCGCCGCGTGATCACCGACACCGACACCGTGTTGTAGACGAGGAAGAGCCCGACCAGGAGCGCGATGAGCGACAGCGCGGTGAGGTTGAAGTGGAACGCGCGGAGCATCCGCTCGACCTCGGCGCCGCGACGCGCCGGGCGGTCGACCGAGAGCCCCGCCGGCAGCCGCGCCCGGATGCGCGCTTCGGTCTCGGCGACGTCGATTCCCTCCTTTAGGCGCACATCGACGCGATCGACCCGCCCGATGCGGTCGAGCGCCCACTGCGCCGCCGCGATGTCCATCAATGCAAAATGGCCATCGAGGGCGCGGGCGGGCCCGACGTCATCCAGCACCCCAGCCACCACCAGGGGGCGCTCGCGGTCACCCACGAGCAGACCGACGTCGTCACCGAGCGTGAGCCCGCGATCGTCAGCGAACTGGCGCGTGAGCACGACCGCGCGCGGATCGGTGAGGAGGTCAAGAAAATGGGTCTATCCGGGTTTCCCAACGCTATTTTGGGGCCTTTCGGGATTTTTCTGGGTTTTCCGTGGATGATTTGATGGGAAAGGCCCTGTGGAAGCTCGTGGAAAACGCGCAGCGTTTTCCGAGGTGCGGTGGGCGCGTTCTGTGCGTCCACGGCGCCGGCAGCTTCCACAGGGCCCATCCGTATGCGACAAGATCGCCGCGTCCTCGGACTGCAGTCGACCCGTGAATGACTATGTTCACATCGAAGCGGCCGACCTGTGCAGGCCGAACGCTCGATTTACCCAGGAAAGACAGGGATATCAGGTACTTACGCCCTTTGAGAAACTCGGATATAGCCAAGAAAATCCCAAGTGCTCACGGCCTGCCCCGTCGGCATGTTCGCATCCGCCAGCGCGTAGTCGCGGAAGGGTCGGTCGCGTAGGATGTCGACGCCGAGCAGTCGAGTCACGTCGCCACCGACAACATCGTCGGCCCCGTCGCCCGGCACCGTCAGACGCACGTCGGCATCGATGATGGGGCTGACCAGACCGTACGCACGGAGCCAGTCGAGCTCCGAGAGCCGCGTCTCGTCCAGCGTGGCGCCCGGCGCCGTGATCTCGAGCGACGTTCGACCGGCCACGGCGTCGAGCACGACCTCGAATCCCCGGACCGAGCTGGCGTTGGCGAGCTGAATGGCCAGGACGACCGCCACGCCGACCGCGATGCTCAGGACCGTCATCGCGCTGCGGAGCGGATGCTGCAGGAGGTGGCGTCCGATGAACCAGCGGAACAGCCTCACGATTCGTGGACGTGCCCGTCGCGCATCTGGACGAGGCGGTCGGCGGCGGCCGCGACGCTCGCATCGTGGGTGGCAAGAAGCAGCGCCGCACCCGTCTCGCGGTTGACGGTACGGAGAAGATCGAGCACACGTGCGCCGTTGGCGGAATCGAGGTTGCCCGTTGGCTCGTCCGCAATGATGACGGCCGGCCGATGAATGACGGCGCGCGCGATGGCCGCGCGTTGCGCTTCCCCACCGGATAGTTGCTGCGGAAAATGGTCCAGCCGGTGCCCCAGCCCGACCTGCTGCGCCCAACTCTCAGCGCGGCGATCGACGTCGCGCACCGGCTCCCCCGCCAGGAGGAGCGGCAACCCGATGTTCTGGGCGACAGTCAACGTCGGAAGGAGGTTGAAGAACTGAAACACGAAGCCGATCCGCTCGCGCCGCAGCCGAGTCAGGGCGTCGTCGTCGAGCGTGCCGAGCAGGCGTTCCTCGAGCCAGACTTCCCCACCGGTGGGTCGGTCCATCGCGCCGGCGACGTGGAGCAGCGTCGACTTCCCGCACCCCGACGGCCCCACCACCGCGGCAAAGGCACCCTGATCGAGCGTCAGGCTCACGCCGTCGACCGCCGTGATGTCGCGGTCGCCGCGCTGGTATCGCTTCGAGACGTCGCGCACCTCGAGCACGGCCATCTGGTGACCATACACGAGACGGGAGATCTCACCCGGCGCGTCGCGACGTTGGACTGGCCGGCAGGGACGAGCGGGCCTAAAGGCCCGCGCTACGAGTGCGTCCCCGGCGCCACCTCACGTGAGCGCCGGAATCATTCGGGGTCGGTTCGGCCGGGGCTGATCGCCTTGCGGCGCGCCGCGGCCAGCTCGCGCATGCGGGTGAGCAGTTCCTTGATCTCGTCGACGTCACGCCGGAGCGCGGAGACCTCTGACGAGTTGCCCTTCACGCGACCGAGGTCCTCGCGCAGGGCCCGTATCTCCGCCGAGATCGCTTTCATCATCTCGACCAGCTGCTCCGTCCGCGCGAGCTCGCGTCGCGCGGATGACAGCATGGCCACCTGATCGGCGAGCCGCGCTTCGAGGTCGGCGGCGAGCGGCCGCTCGGTCGGCTGTCGCGCTCGGACGATCTCCTGCGTCTCCTGCAGGTTCGCAGGGCGCAGCCCTTCCGAGGTGGCCTCGTCGGCCCCCGTGAAATCAGTCTCGAGCCTGTCGATCCAGGCCTCGACCTCATCGTCAAACGAATCGGTCAACGTGCGAGCTTCCGCCAAAGATGAATAGTCCCATGCCACTAAATCAGCTACCGCCCCCTGAGGGGGCGGTATGATGAAGGCCCCTCGAAGGGGCCTTCGATTAGCGATTTTCTAGCCGCTCTCGCGGCGTCTCCTCTGCTTGCGACCACCGGATGTAATCGCGGATCGCCTGTTCGGCCAAATCGACCGGGCCCACAGCAGCGCCTGCGCGTCAAATCGGAGCAGACGGAAGAACGCAAGTTCGAGACTACCGAAGCCACAGCAACCGCATTTGCAATAGCATCCACCGTGAGATTGGCTCTGCCACTCTCGTATGGCGCTCTCCTTTCTGAACTGGGGAGTTCATGACTGGAGACCGTCTATCTTCTTCGGCTAACCCCTACCACGGTCGAACCTTTGCGCGTCTCACCGCCATAGGCGGTGGCTTACCTGTCTTGAGTTAATCTATACGACACAATATGACACACACGACATAACCTCGTCCAGTAACGGCACACTCCACCGGCGTTCCTCTCGGCAGCCCCTCATGAGAGGTTTTCGGACGAAGTCGATCGCCCCAATGCCCTCGGTGTGCAGGCGGGTCACGGTGTGGTCGTCGCGACATACCCGCGGCGCGCCCGCACGTCGTAGCCGACGAGACCGACACGCACCTCAATCCGGTGATACCTGCCGTCCGGCGCACGCGTCGGCGTATAGCCGAGCGTGTACTGGTGATTCAGCTCCTCCGCGATCCGCTCGGTCGCCGGCGCCAGGTCCGGGCTGTCGTGAATGATTTCGGTGTAGCCGCCGCTCTCGTCAGTGATCTCGCGCAGCACGCGCGCGTTCACGCGGTCGTTGATGGGGCGACGCTCCGTGGCGTCGATCCCAACGGCGTAGACGAATGCATCGGACCGCCGGATCGCGCGGCGCACGTCGGTCGGGGTCGCATCGCTGGCCGTGTCGGAGCCGTCCGAAATCAGCACCAACGCGGCGCGCGCATGCGACCGAGACGCGAACAACGGCAGCGCCATGTCCATGGCGTCGTAGATGGCCGTGGCGCCGTACGGGCGCACGTTGTCCAGACGCCCCCGCAGCCGCTGCGGCCCCGGGGTCCACGACGCCTCGAGATGCGGGTCGTGATTGAAGACGACCAGAAAGGCCTCGTCGGTCGGCTCGAGCAGATCGACCAGGAATCGCTGGAGCGCGAATTGCGCGTCCTCGATTCGCCGGCCGTACATGCTCTCGCTGATATCGAGCACGACACCCAGGCTGACCGGAACACGGCCGTGGTCGAACTGCGTGATGGGCTGGGGGCGACCGTCTTCGAGGATCTCGAAATCGTCGCGGCCGAGGTCGCCAACCAGGCGGCCGTCGCCGTCCCGCACGGTCACGGTGACCTGTACCAGGTCGACGCCGGATCGGAAGACCTGGCCGTCGCGTGGCTGCGCCCGCGGCGCGCCGTCAGCGAGGACGACGAACCCAGCGGCGACCACGCCGACACATGCGCCGAGTCGCGAGCCAGATGGCACTCGTTGGCTCCTGGCCCCATTATAATCACCGTCGAGTGAGCGCTCCCTCCTACGCGCACGGCGCGACCGATGTGCCGCTGCTCGGTGAGACCATCGGCTCCAACTTGCGCCGGACCGTTGAACGATTCGCCGAGTGCGACGCCCTCGTCGTCCGCTCGCAGGACTACCGGGCCACCTACCGGCAGCTCTGGGACGCGACGTCTCGGCTCGCGCGGTCGTTCCTCGGGCGCGGCATCGCAAAGGGCGACCGTGTGGGCATCTGGGCCCCCAACCGCTACGAATGGGTCGTCACGCAGTATGCGACCGCCCGCGTCGGCGCCGTGCTCGTCAACGTGAACCCGGCGTACAAGGCCAGAGAGCTCGAACACGCGCTCACCCAGTCCGGTGTCCGCCTCCTGCTGCACGCGCGCCGGTTCCGCACGACCGACTACGGCGCCATCCTCGACGCCGTGCGCGCGCAGTGCCCGATGCTGACCGAGGTGGTCGTCCTCGATGACGATTGGGAGGCCCTGCTCGAGGAGGTATCGGCGACCGGCGAGGCGGCGCTGGCGGAGCGCGAGGAGAGCCTCTCGTTCGACGATCCCATCAACATCCAGTACACGTCGGGCACGACCGGGTCCCCCAAGGGCGCCACGCTCTCGCATCACAACATCCTGAACAACGGCTACTTTTGTGGCGAGATCCTCGGCTACACGGAAGCCGACCGGGTGGTGATTCCGGTGCCGTTTTATCACTGCTTCGGCATGGTCATCGGCAATCTCGCCTGCACGAGCCACGGCGCGTGCATTGTCGTGCCGGCGGAGGGCTTCGACCCGGCCAGCACGCTGGCCGCCATCGAGGCGGAGCGTTGCACCTCGGTCTACGGGGTGCCAACGATGTTCATCGCCCAGCTGAGCCACTCGGACTTCGACCGGACCGAGCTGTCCTCGCTCCGAACCGGCGTCATGGCCGGCTCGCCGTGCCCTGTCGAGGTGATGAAACAGGTGCGAGATCGGATGCACGTCAAGGAGATCACGATCTGCTACGGGATGACGGAAACCTCGCCCGTGTCGACGCAGACGCGCGTCGACGACCCGGTCGAGAAGCGGGTGACCAGTGTCGGGCGGATTCACCCGCACGTCGAGATCAAGGTGGTCGACCCCGAGACCCGCCAGGTCGTACCACGCGGCATGCCGGGGGAGCTCTGCACGCGAGGCTATTCCGTCATGCTCGGCTACTGGAACAACCCGGACGCCACCGCGGCATCGATCGATAGCGCGCGCTGGATGCACACCGGCGACCTCGCGACGATGGACACGGACGGCTTCGTCAGCATCGTCGGTCGCATCAAGGACCTGATCATCCGGGGTGGCGAAAACGTGTATCCACGCGAGATCGAGGAGTTCCTCTACACCCATCCGGACATCGAAGACGCCCAGGTCATCGGTGTCCCCTCGTCCAAGTACGGCGAGGAAGTCATGGCCTGGGTCAAGCCGAAAGCTGGTGCCTCGCTCACGGATGGCGAGCTCGCCGCGTTCTGCAGGGGCACCATCGCGACCTACAAGATCCCCCGCTACTGGAAGCTGGTGGACGGGTTTCCGATGACGGTCACCGGCAAGGTGCAGAAGTTCCGGATGCGGGAGAACGCCATCGAGGAGCTGGGCCTTGGTCACGCCGCGGGCATCGAGACGGCCTGAACGAGGCCGGCGTCGCGCGGCCTGGATGCGGGCGACCGCCTTCGTCATCACGGCGATCGCCTCCACGCTGCACACCGCACCGGCCACGGCCCAACTGCACGCCGGCGCGGCCGCGGTCGAGATCACCCCGCGGCTATGCGAGGACGCCGCGCCCGACGCCGGGCCCGCCCAATTCAACGAGCTCGGCGACTGCTTTCGCTGGGTCCATCTCGCGGGATTCAGCCCCTTCGTCCCCCTACGGGCGGACAACCGCCTGGCCACGGGGATCCACGATCCGCTGTGGTCCCGCGCCCTCGCGATCCGCGGCACCAACGGACATACCGTGGTCATCGTCTCGACGGATCTGCCCGGTCTGGGTCGCAAGCACACCGGCCGCGTGCGCCGCCGCGTGGAGCAGACGCTCGGCGTCCCCGCGACACACGTCATCATCCAGTCGACCCACACGCACTCCGCGCCTGACGGAAGCGGCTATTGGTCGACGTTGATGCCCGGCCGCAACGCCCGATACACAGAGAAGGTCCGTGAGCACATCTATCAGTCGATCGACCTTGCGATCGGACGGCTGCGCCCCGCCACCATGTCGCTTGCGACGACCACGCACGTCTCGTGCCGCGACCCCGCAACCGGGGTGCTCAAGCGCGACCCGCAGTGTCGACTGCCCGACATCAACAACGAGTTCGACGACTCGGCGGCGGCCTATGACGAGTTCCTGATTCAGCGGGACCAGCGCGATCCCATCGTCCGCAATACGCGCATCGTGGCGGCGGGATTCGACGCCGTCGCCACGGGCGCGCCGATCGCGACGTTCGTCAACTGGCACAATCACCCCGACACGCTCGGGAGCGCCAATCGGCTCATCTCGAGCGACTACCCACACTACCTGCGCCGGTTTCTCGAGGAGCGCCGCGGCGGCGTGGCGGTCTATGTCGTCGGAACACTCGGGAACCAGATCGGTGGCCTCCGTGGAACACCGGTGCCGCTCTGGAGCGAGGCAGGCGAACGCGTGGTCGAGGTCGGCGACGACGGGGTCCCCGCCCCCGTCCTGGTGCGGGACGGCTGGGACAAGATTCGGTCGACTGGCTACGAGGTGGCGGATGCGGCGACCCGCGCGCTCGATACGGCCGCCGCGACGACCGCCGTGACGGTGTCGGTGCACACGACCGCCCTCGATACGCCGATCGACAACATGATTCACCTGCTCGCGACCTGGTCGGTCTGGAACGATGACGCGTCGCCCGAGGATCGACCTCGGTATTACTGGCCCCGCTGCTGGGGACCGCTCGGCTGCGTGCGGGCGGAGGTCAGCCTCCTGCGCATCGGCGAGCTCAGCCTCCTCACCGCGCCCGGCGAGATCGACCCGGCGTATTTCCTCGGTCGCGCGGCAAGCACGGCCGACTACGGCGAGCGGTGGGGCACGTGGCACTTTCCTGCCATGCCTGGCGTCGACCGGATCATGCCCGGCACCCACCACGCCGTCATCGGCTCGGCGCAAGACTACTTGTCGTACATGATCCCGCGCCCCGACTACGTCGGCTGGTGGAACGGCGACCACCCGAACCACTACGAGGACTTCGTCACGATCGGACGGCGCTTCGGCGACGACGTGGGCAGGGCCTGGCTGGAGCTGCTCGGGGAAGCAGGCCAGATCGCGCCCTAGCGTTATGCGCGGTCCATGGAGCGGCTTCGAACGCGCGGTGCTCGAGACCTGCGAACCGGACGTCGCGGGCTGGATCGTCCATCCAGCTGAAACCGCCACCGCGCTCGCCTACCTGGTCGCCGCGCTCCTCATCTGGACGACGTCCCGTCCCGAGGATCGCCAGCTTCCCATCGGACGATTCCCGGCGGTCATCGTCGTGGTCGGGCTCGCGTCGATGCTGTTTCACGCCTCGTTTGCCGCGACGTTGCAACGCGTGGATCTCGCGGCCATCTTCCTGGTGACAGGCTATCTTCTGGCCGCCACGCTGGTGTCTGGAGGATTCATGGGGCGGCGGGCGTTCCCGCGCGCGGTGCTCGCGTTCGCCGGCGTCTGTTCGCTGCTCCCGTTTCTGCGCCTGTGGCTCGGATTTGCTGGTGTCGCCGTCCAGTCCGTGGTCGTGCTGATGCTGCTTCGCCGCCGGCCGGTGTTTAGCGCCGCGTCGTCGGACTACCGTGTCGCCGTCACGCTGATCCTCCCGGGGGTCGCGCTGCTGGTCCTCGATCACGCCGGTATGGCATGTCAGGACGGCGGGTTCGCGCACATTGTTCAACCGCACGCCGTCTGGCATCTGCTCTCGGCGGCTGCCCTGTTCTTCATCTATCGTGCGCAGCGAGAGGTCGAGCGGGTGCGGGTCACCATGCCCTGAGCCCTTTCACCGCGGGCTGCTGGCATCGCTGGACCAGACGAGCCACCAACCCGCCAGCGCGGCCGGCGCGATGAGGGTCAGCGCGGCCGCGATCAGGAACAGCCACGGGAACTGCCCGGTCAGCCCTCCGGGGAGGAGAGCGGCCGCGCTAGTGAGCCCCAGGCCTCCGGCCGCACCTGCGAGCGAGAACGCCAGCGACGATCGGAGCGCGCGTCGCCAGCCGGCACTGATCCACCCGATGCCGACGGCCCCCATCAGCGCGAACGACGCGGCGAAGGTCGGGACGAAGCCGGCAACGAGCTCGACGAGACGCTCTCGACCCGACAGCGCCGGCACACTCGCCACGGCGAGCAGCGGCAACGCCAGGCCGAGGGGAAACGCGAGCGCGAACCCCGCCGCGCCCCGCCACCCGCACCCGAGGGCGCCCCCCGCCAGCGCGCCACCTGCCGCGCCGGCGAGCGCGATCAGGACGACCAGGCGCGCCACCGATCCGCCCGTCAGACCTCCGACCGCCCCAGCGAGCGGGACCAGCACGAATAGACCGAGCACTGGCACCGCCATCCCGCCGGCAAAGTGCGCCGCCACACGCCACGCGTATCCCCGACCGGCGGGGCTAGCTGTCTTGATGGTCCCGAACATGTGCAAATGAGTCGAGTGTGCGGAAGACAGCAAGGCGCGCACGGCGCGCCTCGCGACCGCGGCGTGGGGCACTCGGGGTCCCCGCGGAGCGGTCGCGGGGGCTTGGGGCGAAGCCCCATCTGGAACTAGAAGCCAATATCGGACCCCGCCGCAAACACCCAGTGACCGGTCCCCGCAACGGGATGCAGACCGTAGCCGACATCGAGTCGTACGCCGCCCCGCGTCGACAGCCGATGGCTGCCGATCAAGAGGCTCGCGCCGATTGCCGTCCGGAGATCCGCGAGATCGACGTCCTGTCCCTCCGGCCACGCGAAGCCGCTGTCGACAAAGGCGGCGAGCCCGAGCGAGAGGAGCTGGCCGAGGTCGTCGGCCACAAACCAGCGTTCCTCGGCGCTCAGCAGCAGCGATCTGGTGCCGGCGAACTGTCGCACCGGGTAGCCGCGCAAACCGGTCTCGGTCCCGAGGAGGAGCTGGACTTCGGGGTCGAGGTCGTAGCCATGGCGATAGGTCGCACGACCGACGAGGGCGTGTCGCATGCCGTGCTTGCGAAGATACCGAAGGCGGGCTTCGACAAGGGCGTTCCGCCAGGCGCCGCGCTCGCGACGACCGGCGAACCCGACACCGGCCAGGACGAAATGATCGGGTCGGAACGCCATCCCGCGGGCGTGCCCACCCGAGAGGAACACCACCTGCCCCTCGTTGCCGCCGAGCGGGCCCGCCGACACCCCTACGGTCCCGTATGACTCGGCGCCGAGATTGAAATCCTCGGACCGCTCGAACTGGTTGACGTGGCTCAGCCGGACGAACTGATGCTCGACGGCACGGATGCCGACCTCCACGATTCCGAAATCACGCGCGTCGCCCCCGACCCGCTCCGAACGGCTGCGGTAGGCGGCATGCATCCGCAGCGCGCTGGTCGGTCGTCGGAGGAGCGCCCGACCGATCTCGACGTCGCCCCACTGGCCACGATGTCGGAGCCGGTCGATTTCCTCGCCGTCCTCGAAGATGGGATCGGTCCGACTGAACGCACCGGCCCGCATCGACAGCGCCCAGCGATCCTCGAGCGAGAAAAACGGCCGGTCGAGCGTGAGGAACTCCTCGTCGCCGTCGCTGAGATTCGCCAGCGACGCCGTCAGGGCCAACCGCGATCCGGCCAGCTGCCGGTCCTGATAGACGACTCGGTCGGTGGTGCGGTCAAGGGTCGTCCGGTGGGACACCGTGATTGCCTTGCCGAACCCCAACAAGTTCTTCTCCGACGCCCCGATCTCCCAGATGGTGCGGTCCTCGATCTGCTCGAAATCGAACCGGGGCGCGAGCGACCACGTATCCCAGGTCACCACCCGAATGTTCATGCGCTCGGGTCGCCCATCGCCATCCTCGTCGACCGGCGTCGTCTCGACACGCGCGTCCCGCAGGAACGGCAACCCCCGCAGGTTGCGCTCGGTCTGCTCGAGTCGTTCGCGGTTGATGGGCTCGCCCGCCGCGAACAGGAGCTCCCGTCGGATGACCCCGTCACGCGTCTTCATGTGGATGTCGTTGGCCACGCGGTACGGGGCGGCGAGCCCTCGCGCCGGCTCATCGAAGACCTCGTGGCTGACGATCTCGATCGTGCCGATAGAGAGAGGTGGGGTCGCGACCCGATCCTGGCCGGAGACCATCGCCGTGGACACCGTAGTGACCAGGGCCGTCGCCCACCGGGCGGTCGATCGGGCACGCATCGCGTCGATCTTAGCGTCGTCCGGGAGTCGGGGCCTGGCGGCGTTGGACTTCGGCACGGCCCATGCAACAATCTGTCGCGCTCGTCGGTGAACGACACCACGGCCGTATACGTCAGATCTTGAGGAGTTACAAATGTCCGCGAATCGATACACAATCGTCCTCTCGACTGCTGCGCTGATCCTCAGCGCCGGCCAGTCCATCCCGAGCGCCGCATCCGACGAATCGGAACGTGTCGACCAGGCGGCCACGGTGCTCGAGGAGCTGATGGCCGAGCCGGACTCCGCGGTCCCGCGCGCGATTCTCGACCGCGCCGAGGCCGTCGCGATATTTCCGTCCACCATCAAGGCCGGCTTCATTTTCGGCGGGCATCGGGGTCGTGGCATCATCAGCGCCCGGAACCCGGATGACGGCACGTGGACGGAGCCTGCGTTTCTTACCCTCACGGGCGGGAGCTTTGGCCTTCAGATCGGCGGCCAGGCCGTCGACCTCGTGCTGGTCGTGATGAACCGGCGCGGGCTGGAGAAGCTGCTCGACAACGAGTTCAAGATCGGTGGCGATGCGTCAGCCGTTGTCGGCCCCCTCGGTCGGGACGCCGAGGCCTCGACGGACCTCCATCTGCGGGCGGAGATCCTCAGTTACTCCCGCACCCGCGGCGTGTTCGCGGGCGTGACGCTCAAGGGCTCCACGATTCGCGCCGACCGCGACGCCAATGAGCGATTCTACGGGGAGCGGCTCGACTCGGCAGACGTCGTGCTCGCGTCGAAGGCTGGCCCCGGTGTCGCGCCGGACGCCGTCATGCGTCTCCAGGATACTCTGGCGATCTACGCGACGCCCGCTGACTAATATCAGACGGGGGCAGCGCCCCCGAACCCCGCCGCGGACGCTACGCGGGGACCCCGAGAGCCCCGCTCCGCGCCCGCGACCTCGTTTTGGTGGCGACGATCGCCTAATCCGGAAGCTCACTTGTGTGGCATCTGTAGCGCAGGCCTTTAGGCCTGCGAGGCAAGGCTGAAGCCTTGCCCTACGACGGGCGACACACGTGGTCTCCGGGCTGAGGTCTAGTGGGCTCGCAGGATGTCGCTGGCGCTCGCGATCCCGATGATGGTCGCGGCATCCTCGTCGCGCAGCACCACTGCCCCTCTCCTAGTCCCCGCTGTCGGAGGCGATTCCAGTGAATGAAGCTCTGCACCTCGCGGCCATCGACCGTCGCCGGCGGGGGCTTCAGGATGAGCTGGTTGCCAGCGAACTCGTAGAACCGCTGCGCGTCGGTGCCGATGCCGTTCGGGCTGGTGTTGCCGATGCGGTGATGGACCACGTAGCCCTCGTCGGCGTGAATGGTGAAGGGTCCGAAGTAGCTGGCATAGGAGCCGAGCGCGGCATTCGCTTCCTCCGGCGTCGGACCACCGTCCGCGTACGGCTGCCGGTCGGGTCGCGCCAGATGCACCGCCATGTGGCCGGATGGCGTGTAGATGATGTAGCCCGCCCTCCAATGGTTCGCCGGCAGCGGCTCGCCGTCGGCCGTCCTGCGCTCGACCGAGTCGAACTCCCAGAACCCGACGAAACGCCGGTGCTCGGCGGTGAGCTCTGCGAGATCCGGAACCCGCTCCCACACGATGCGCATCTCGTTGCCGGACGCGCCGGCCGGGGGTTTGAGCGCGAGACGCGCCGGCCGGGGGTTTGAGCGCGAGCTGGTTGCTGGAAAACTCGTAGAAGCGCTGGTTGTCGCGCCCGCGGCCGCCAGGGCTCAGGCTGCCCTCGAGATGATGCGTGACGTAGCCCTCGGCCTCGTTCACGGTGTAGGGACCGAAGTACGAGGTGTAGCTCGTCACGGCCGCCAGCGCTTCCTCGGGGGTCCGGCGTTCGCCGGCATAGGGTTCTCGCCCGTCCTGCTGAATCACCACGCCCATGTGGCCGTCGCCGTCATACATGATGTAGCCGAGTGGGGCGCCCGCGCCGAACCCGGGTGACTCCGGCGGCGGTAGCAACTCGCCATCGGCGTCGTATCGCTCCACGCGCACGAGCTCCCAGGTCCCGGCGAATTGCCGCCTCGGATCCTCGCTGGAATCGGCGCCAGCGTTGACCGCCAGCATATCCGCCACGGCAACATCCGGTGAATCGATGGGCGCCTGACCGCACCCCGCTGTGAGCAGCAGCGCTGCGCCGGAAAGGAGGATCGGGTATCTGGTCATATCGTGGGGTTTCTCTAGCGCGCCGCGCTGATTTTAGACAAGAAAAGACCCTGAACGTCCCAAGCAATGCTTGGGACGCTCAGGGTCTTCGTATTCGTGACCGATGCGGTCCGCGGAAACAGCCTATTCCGGCTCGGTGGCGTCACGCCCGTCTTGCGGCGCGCCTGTGCCGGACGACCCCATGAACAGCTTCCGGCCGTCCTTGAAGGTCAGGTCGCGGCCGTTGCCCTTGTTGGAGCCGTCTTTGGCCTGATAGCCATCGACGACGATCTCGGTTCCAGGCAGCAGCGAGTTCTTCGTGAAGCCTCGGCGGAGCAGCGTATTCGGCGTGCCGCCCTCGACCATCCACACCGTCCCATCTTCGATTTCAAGATGGACCCACGCGTGGGGGTTGATCCACTCCATCTTCACCACTTTGCCCTCGAGATGGATCGGCGCGTCAGCGTCGAACTCCGCCGAGAACGCGTGATGGGCCACGACGGGCACCGCCGCCATAGCGATGGCCACTGCCGCAATTGCAAGGACTACCTTTCGCATCGGTTTCGCCTCCACTTGGTAACTACCAGCCTCTGGTTGCCACGGTCTGCGTATTATGGACGTCAACCACGTATTTCGTCAACTACCCGATTCCGCGTGAGTTCGAGCCCTCAGCGGGGGCCCGGCGCGTCGCCTTCGAACGCTGAGCCAAAACCGGTCGGGCGATACGTCGGTGTCAAGTCGGGGTCCTTCCGCAGGTGCCCGTACATCAGCTCTTCTGCGAACTCGACGCACTTGAACTCGAGCAACTGCATGTTCTCGTCGATCCGCCGGTAGAGCGGGAACCGCATCGTCCAGGGGCGCGTGTAGACCTCGGAGTCTTCGATTGTCGCCTCGTACATGATGTGGTTCTCGCTCAGCGCCGTGAAGCGCTCCACGACGTGGATCGAGTTACTGTGGTGGTTCCCCGCGCTATCGAGCCACGTGTCGGGCATCTGCGCGGTGACGTCGATCACCAGCGTCTCGCCGTCCCAAGATCCTCGCGAATGACCCATCCACGCATCGACCGGCGCTTCGAAATCCGGCCGGTTCATGTAGACGACCCGGCTGGCACTGGCGAACTCATACGCGATGAGAATGTATTCCTCGGTTTGCACGATCTGGAACGGATACGGCATGTAGTTGGCCCGCGGGACGCCAGGCATGTAGCAATTGATCGCGGGGTCGCGCTCGAGCCAGTGTTCTTTGTTGTCCGCTTGCCTGGCGCGTGCGGCGGCTGTGTACGGGATCTCGCCACCCTCGACGATCCCGAGCCCACCCGGAATCGCGCCGAGTGACGCGAGCTCGACGACCGGCCCCGGGCTCGCCGCATGACCCTCGATGTTCCAGTTGGCGCTGCCGAGCGCCTGCCAGATCCCGTTCAGGTTGGGCTGGCCGAAGGCCGTCCGCTCGGCGCGGTAATCCTGGCCGGCGACCGGTTCAGTCGCCAACGAAAACACCACTACGACGGCAACCAGCGCCGACGCCAACATCACAAATCTCACCGTGCCCCGATTTCGCATCAGCTCATCTCCCCGCTCGGGCCGCGACGGGGGACCCGGCTGCTTGGCACTCCGCCTCGCAGCCGACGCCACGTCGTGACCGGTGAACACCTAAATCAGCGTCGTATTTTCGCCGCCGCTCTGGTCGATGTCAAGGGTCGCCCCCCGCCGGTCAGGAGAGCAGTCCGATCAGCCTCGCACCCACCGCAACGCCGGTCCACACCGAAATCGAAAAGAGCCCCGCCACCTTTGGCCATACGGGCCCGAGTTGCGCCTCGTCCCTCTGGACGAGCTTACGGCGAACCGTGAACGTGAAAATGACGCCCAGCAGCAGCAGCTCCATCTTCCACCAGAAAAACGGGCTGAAATACTGCTTCATGGCGGTCGACGTCAGCGATGGGAATCCCGTGATGAACAACGCCACGAACGACCAGATCAGCCACGGTTGCGCGTCACGCGCCACCTTCGCGAGCGGCGTTTTGGTCAACCCGATGCCCAACAGCCGCATGTCGACCACGAGGATGGCTCCCGCGAAGATCGACAACGCCACGAGGTGCATCACCTGCGTGATCGGCGAGAACCAGGTCGTGTCGAGGACATAGGCGCTGAACGGATGCTGTTGCATCCACGTGAAGAACGGCTGCAGCATGGTGTGCTCCTAAACGTCCCTCTGCGCGCTGCTCATCCTTGGAGACCCAAATCGAGCCACCACTGCGGAACGAGTCCGGAGTAGGCGATCATGCGACCCAGGACGATGACGCCGGCCCACAATGCGATCGACATGTAGCCGGCGACCCGAGCCGCTGGCGGTGGGGTCGGGTCGGTGTTCCACTGCTCCACCGTCTGATACGTCTTCGTATGGAAGTACCAGATGTTGATGCCCGCCAGCACCATGAACAGGTTTTTCGTCCAGAAGTAGAAATTGACGTAAAAGCGCATCGGGTCCGCGTATACCAGCAGTCCCCCGGTGATGGCGCTGACGACGAAACCGACCATCTGCCAGGGAAACAACCGTGACTGCACATCGCTGATCGAGGAATGCTTGTTACCCACGCCCGCCAACCGCAGGTCCATCATCATCACGAGCCCCGCCATCAGACACATGCTGATCACGTGCGACGTCAGCATGATCGGATACGCGTTGAGCGACTCGCGGAGCGCGATGCTGCTTGGCAGCAGCTGGCCCCACTCGAACAAGCTCCTGAGCATCGGTCAGTTTCCCGCGGTACTGGTCGCTGGCGCCGCAGGGCTACGGGACGCAGCGCTCCTTGGGGGGATCCGTATAGCTGTCCCGATAGACGCTGTGGCAGTTCGCGCAGGCTTCGGCGATATAGTTCGTCGCGTCGATGACCTCGTCCTGGCTCTGGTTGCGCGCCGCCTTGTACGCGATCTGCCCCGCCTCACGCAAGCCTTGCACGAACTCCTTCCAGTTGTCTTGCTCGATCGGCACCGGCTCGCCGTTCTCGCACATGCGTCCGGGCAGCGTAATGAGGTTGGAGGCTTCGGCCAGCGCGATCGCCGCGTTCTCGACCTGCTCCCAGCCGACGTAGATGCCGGAGAACCTCGCGCTCGTCGAGTCTCCGCCCGCGGCTTCTGGCGGCGCGCCGGGGTCGGTCGTCTGAGCGTCGAAGAGCAGATTCGAGTTGGGAAAGAGAATGCCGCGCATGACCTCGGCGAGGTCCCCGATCGGTTCGGGCGCCGGGTCCTGCGCGGTGGCGACCCCGGCGACCAGACACAACCCGACGACCAGACTCGCAACTCGCATTCTTAGACCCCCCCGTTTCAGCGGCAATGGCAGGCGCGCAGTGTAACTCGCCGGTTTGATCAGGGTCAACTTCGGCCCGCGCCGCCCCCGCCTCATGCCACCAGGAGCGGTATAGTTGACGCTCAACAGCCTGAGGAGGTCGCAGATATGACGCGCTTCGTGCCGGCCATCGCCGTGCTCTTTGCAGTCGGACTCTCCGTGATGATCGGGATCTCGCCAACGCCCACCGCCCAGGCAGCCGAGCTCGCCGCGCAGGACAACCCAATCGCGTCCGCCGAAGAATCGATCGCGGCCGGCCGAGTGACCTACGGCCGCTTTTGCCGCTCGTGCCATGGCATAAGCGCGGACGGCCGCGGCATGGCGGCCCCGCCCGACTCGCGACCGGCCAACCTGGTGGACGGGGAGTGGGACCACGGGGACACGGATGCCGCGATTTTCAAGGTGATCCGGGAAGGCGTCCCACCCAAGTACGACATGGACGCGTGGGAGGGCCGCATCACCGACGACGACATCTGGAACGTGATAAACTTCCTGCGCGACCTCGCCGCGAACCAATAGGGCGGCCCGGGGACCGGCGCACCCCGGGGCTATCGTGCCGGGCCGAGCCGCCTTCTCCCTCGCGAGCCTACGAGCCGCCGGCCGTGTCGCTTGAGGCGCCGCCAGGCCTGCGCCAGCGACGTCATGCTCAGCGCGAGTCCGCCGACGCTCAAGAGGATGACAACCACGTCCCACAGCGGCCGCTTGTCGTACAGAAACGGAAAATCGAGGCTGTGTAGGCCGTGATAGAGCCAGCGGTTCACACGGGTGAGCCGCTCTTCCTTCCGCACGATCGCCCCCCGAAACGGATCCAGGTAGAGCCAGGTCTCCTCCGCATCCTCGTAGCGCACACGTAGGACGGGTAACGCCAGGGCGCCAAAGCGGTCGTAGTAGTAGCTGTCGTACTCCTCGAGCCAGACGGCGTCGACGACGCGCGCCTCCGGCATCGCGGCATGGGCGGCAGCGAGAAGCGCGCGGTCGTCGAACCGCCCGAAAACGCCTCGTTCGGGATGGAGCGCCGAGACGAGCGTTCCTTCCAGTGTCTCCGGGTCGAGCGCCCGCACATACGTCTGGCCCCTGAACTGCACGACCTCCAACTCCTTCGGCACTAGCGACGCCTGCATGGCGGCGGCCGCGGTGCGAAGCTCCTCGAGGCCGATTCGATCGAGCGGGATCGGCGCCCCGCTGACCGCTGCGCGCTGGTCGGCGGTCGGCGCGGTACCAGGGTGCCAACCCCACGGCTCCATCGACAGCCCCCCGCTCAAGACCCAGGTGAAGGTCACAACACCGAACACCAGCCCGGCGTAGTGGTGCCATTTCATCAGACCGGAGTAGGGCGATCGGGCCGTGCGCCCCCTCAACCGATAGCGCCGCTCGAGCGACAACCGCCACAGACCCCACACGATGCCCGAGAGCGCGAGCACGCAGCCGACGACGGATAGCCAGATGACCGACTGCGCCCAGATCGCCGCGTGGCGGCGGAACGGCGTGAAGTAGAGCCAGTGGACGACCGCCCCGAGGTACGCCCATCGGCGGCCGCTCCGCGTCGTCGTCAAGACCGGTTCACCGGTCCGCTCCGAGACATAAACGTCGGTACCCCGCCCGTCGCCGAGCGCGACGCGATGCACCGGCATCAGCGCACCACTCAGCAGCGTCCACTGGTCGGGTGCGGTCAGCCGACCGTCGTGACGCGTGGTGGACGCATGCTCCGGCGCAAAGCGCTGGGCGAGCTCCGTCGCCCGCCGGATCGACAACCGATCAAGTCTCGCTCCCGTATCGGCGAACACCGTCGTCCACCGCCCTCCGTGCCAGAAGCGATAGACCGGGCGTTCGCCAACCATCCCGACCAGCAATCGCTGCGGCATCGTCGGCACCGCGCGCGACGCCTCGGCGGGTCCGATGCGAGCCGTCGTGAGATCGAGCGGGGGCAGGCGAGCGAGGCGTTCCGTCGGCGCGAGACTCGGCATCCCCGCGTACATCAACACGACGCCGGACGCGAACCACGCGATGAACAGAAGACTTCCGGCGATCCCGAGCCAGCGGTGCGTGTAGATGAGCGCGCGGCGCCAGTCGAGCAGGGCCATCGGTCCTGACCGCGTTCAAGGCACGAAGGCGAACACGATCTCGGAGCGCCCGCCACTGACGTGGTCGCCCCGCGCGGCCAAGACGTCCTCGTTCCACGCCAGCGCGAACCCGTCGCCGGACCCGCGTATCGAGGGGATCAGCGAGGCCGTCGTGTTGTCTGTGATCCGACGCGCGTCGTGGGCGGGCTCACCGTGCGGGTCGAACGCCTGGAAGTGCACCTCGTGCTGCTGGCCGTCCAGCTCATCGGACCAGGCCAGACCGAAGGCTGCGCCGTTCCATGCCACGTAGGCACCGACCGACGCGCCGGGCGTGTGGGTGATGCGCCGTGCGGCCGCCTCCACTCCACTGCGCAGCACCTCTGGCGGACCGATGGACAGGTAGACCTCGTGATTACCGTCGCGCTCGTCGAACCAGGTGAGCGCCGCGCGGCGGCCGCCGAACGCCAGATCCGGGTAGGTCGACGCGACGCCGTCGTCATCAGTGACGCGCGTGACCACGCTGTCCGCATGGCCTACCCGTGCCACGAACAGCTCGTTCGTGCGCGTGCCCGCCACGGCATCGAACACGACCCACGCGACGCCATCGGCGTCGAGCGCCGCGTTCAGGTTCCATGTCGTCGGCCCCGCCTCCGCGATTCGGCGTGGCGCGTCCATCGGGGTCCCGCCACCATCCAGCCATTGCGCCCAGACGCCGACCGACTCACCCTCTTCCTCCAGCCAGGCACAGAAGAGCTGGCCCGTCCGGGTACGGACGACCGGGACGCGGCCGTCGCGGCTCGCATCGGACAGCGTCCGCGTCCATCGCGGCGTGCCGTCCGTGGCCCAGACTCCGACCCGCGCCGCCGACAACCCGGCGTCACGCGCGGACACGTCGTACCAGGCCACGACGAGGTCGTCGCCCACCACGTCGAGGCTCGGCTCATACGATCGGTCGGCGCTCGACGTGAGGCGGTGCTCGGGGCCGGCGGGTCGCCCGTCGGCTCCGACCAGGCGCAGGTAGATCTCCGGGCGACCGTGCCGGGTGTCGTGCCAGGCAACGGCGAATCCTTCGCCCACGGGAGTGAGACTCGCTTCGTAGGCGCCGTGACCGCCGTCGCTCACCTGGATCGACGTGGACGCCAGCGTGGCCCACACGACCAATGACAGGGCGCGCGCCAGAAGGCCACTACCCATGCCGTCTGCGGATGTGCCAGGCGATGAGGAACCCGAGCACCGGCACACCCACCCAGAGCCCGTCCCACGCACCCCCATCCACGGGCCGCGTGGGCCTACGCGGCACTAGCTCGCTCTCCTCGAGTGCATGCTCCATCCGGAAACCTTCGAGGTTGTCCGTGAGCGAGGGTGGGCGCGCTTCGTTCCGACGGACGAACGCCTCGGCGGCGGCCGCGGCGGTGGCGATGTCCATCCCGATCGCCTCCTCCATCGCCTGCTGGAAGGTCTCGACCGCCGGTAGCGGGATATTCGCCAGCCGGCCCTGCTCGATCACGTAGCTGAGCAGACGCGGGTTGCCGCAGGTGTGCTCGGCGCAGCCCGCCCCATGGGTGTTCACGCTCTCGACGTACTCGGTCAACAGCCGGGTCCGCGTTGCGTCGTCCGCCTCCCAATAGCCTTTCCTGATGGTCTCGACCATCCGCGCCGTCAGGTCCTGATAGGCGAACGGCGACTGCGTGCCGAAGAACGCTTTCAGATCGAGGTCATGTTTGTCCTCGACGTAGACCGCGAACGACTCCTGCCACATGGCGTCATCGACGGTGTCACTGACCGTCGCGTCCCAGCCCCACAGATACTCGACGAACGCGCGCATCTCACCGGCACCGGCGTAGCCTTCGCGCTGCATCCCCTCAATCCAGGTCGGGTTGACGTAGCGTGACCGGAACTCGGCGCCAAGGAACTTGTCGATCGCCGTCATCTCGGGCCGGCCGGGGTCCCGGGTGTTGGTCACGACCAGCTCGGGGCTCGTCCCGTCGATGCTCCGGACCGCGGCCGCGAGACCGCCCATGTACATGTAGAAGTCGTCGTTGTCCAGGGCACCGTAGAGCATCGTCGAGCTGCTGTGCACCACCTTGTCGGTGCCCGAGAGCGCCATCCGGAAGACATCCTCCATCGGCTCGCCCCAGAACCCGTTGCCGTATCCGTGTCCCATCTTCGTCAGATACTCGTTCGCCATCCCCTGGTCGGTGTCCCAGGTCCCGCTGGCGGCCACGATCCCCGACGTATTCAGGTTGAAGGTGCCCGGTGGCTCGTCGAAGATGCGAACGCCGGCGCGGCGGTCGGCATCGTCGTCTGAATAGCCGCGCGCGATGAGGGCGGCCTTCGTGGCCAGGTAATGCCGGCGGACGTAGTTCTCCGCTTCCTCGAGCACCTTGACGCGCTGGACCGCCTCGTCCATCAGCCGCGTGACGTTGTTGAACATCCCTTCCGCGGCCGAGGCGATGACGATATCGATGCGCGGCCGGTCGAGCTGCGTGGCCGGGATGACATCGACGTCGATGACGTTGCCACGGACGTCCCAGACCGGGCGCGTCCCGAGCAGATGGAAGATCTGAGACTCGAGCACGCCCTCGTGGCGCATCGTCTCGTCGCCCCAGATGACGAACGACACCTTTTCGGGATACCGCCCATGTTCGGTGAGGTGGTCCGCCAGCATCTGGTCGGCCAGGTCGACACCGACCTCCCAGGCCGCCGGCTTCGGCACCTTGGCCGGGTCGATGCCGTAAAAGTTCTTGCCGGTGGGATACGCGTCCGGATTCCGGATCGGCTCGCCGCCGCCGCCCACCGGAACATAACCGCCGTCGAGCGCCCGCACCAGGGAGTCGAGCTCGCGGGGCGCTGACTCGACGATGCGCCGCTCCATGTCGACCGCCATCACCTCTGCGTCCGCCGGCAGCAGGCTGCGGTCGACCGAGACGATCGCGTCGACCGTGCTCGCGCGCATCCCCGGATCCGGCGTGCGGCCGAACGCGTGCAGGCCGTACGGGATGTGCTGCCCGCGCAGCTCGATCATGTACTCCTCGATCTCGTGCAGGACGTCGTGGTCGAGCTCCCCCTCGGTCCCGATCTCGACCCCGAGGTCCTTGACCATCCCAAGGTCGGCGACCTGTTCGCGGATCTGGTCGGCGTAGGCGAGGGTCAGCTGCGCGTTCTTATGGAGGTTGTTGTGATAGTCGTCGATGCTCTCGCTCAACGCGGCCAGCTCGGGCAGGAGCTCGCTCTTGGTGAACGGCGGCACCATGTGATCGACGAGCGTCGCCATTCCCCGGCGCCGCGCGACCAACCCCTCCCCCACCACGTCGACGTTGTAGACGTAGAGGTCGGGCAGGTCGGCGATCAGCGCGTCCGGCGCATCGGCGTCCGACAGACCGATGTCCTTGCCGTCGAGCCACTCCAGCGTGCCGTGTGTCCCGAGGTGGATCACCGCATCCGCGTCAAACCCGCCGCCGTCTTCCGCGTCGGCCCGGAGCCAGGCGTAGGTGGCGACATACTGATGATGCGGCGCGAGATCGTTGGCGTGATACAGCTTGTCGTCGTCCTCGCCCCACCCGCGTGCCGGTTGCGGCAGCACGACGATGTTGCCGTACTGGACCGCCGGGATGATCAGGCTCCCATCCGACGCCATCAGTGTCGTCGCCTCGGGCTCGCCCCAGTCCGCGAGCACCTTCGCGCGCAGGTCGGGCGCGTAGCGGTCGAGCCACCGGCGGTAGTCAGACAGGCTGACGCGCGCGGCCGCGCCGTGCGCCAGCATCGCCTCGAGCTCCCCTGGGGCGTAACCACCGACGTTTCTGGCCTTTGCGGTGATCTCATCCAGCAGAGCGTCCGCCGACAGATCGACCCCTTCGCCGCCCAGGTCGTACCCCTCGCGCCGGAGGCGCGCCAGGATGTTGGCCAGCGACTCGGCGACGTTGAGATAGCTGGCGCCGATGCCCGCCTTTCCCGGCGGGTAGTTGTAGAAGAGCACCGCGACGCGCTTGTCGCCGTTCGGGACCGCCGCCAACGCCGCGTAGCCGAGCGCGCGCCGCACCGCCATCGTCACGCGCGACGCGATCGGCTGGCGCACGACGATCGTGAGCCCGGTCTCGGGGTCCTGGACGCGCTCCTGACTCCCGACGACGGTCGGCGCCACCAGACCCGACAGCTCGGGCACGGCGACTTGAAACGTCCCCTCGAACATCGACAGGCCCTGCGCCGAAGCACGCCACTCAGCCTCGCTCCGCCCGTACAGGCTGACGAGGCTGAGGACCGGGATGTCGAGCGTCTGGAGCGAGGCGGCCGCCTGCGGACCCGCAAAGCGAAACAGGAACGCGAGCGCCACGTCGGCGCGCGGCGCGCCGTCGGCGTCGCGCAAGAGCGTCTCGAACGCGAGACCCGCGGGGTATCCAAACACCGGGATCGCCTCGGCGCCCTGTCCCTCGATCTCCGCAATGACCGCGTCGATCAGCGCGGTGTCACCGGCGTAGTAGTTCGACTTGTAGAAGCCCACCGCCACGCGGGGCGAGCCAGGCCGCGCCGTGCCTTCGGCGCGGCGCCAACGGTCGAACGACGCCCACGTCGCGAACACCCGCCCGGTCTCGCCGTCCGGATAGTAGTACCCGGCCTCCAGGCTCGGCTGCGGATCCGGCACCGTCAGATCGGGAATCCCCGCGGCCGACAGCGTCTGCTTGAGCAGTCCAAGCTGGTTCGCAAACCCCCAGTTGGCCCAGAACGCGCGGGCGCGATCGTCCCAGACCGCCCCCTGCTCCAGGTACTGCTCCCGCGGCATCAGGCCCTCGCCGACCGCCAGCACCAGCCCTTGCCCGCTGACCCGACCGAGCAGGTCGACGTCGTGCGTCTCGTCGAACCGCTCGAGCATCTGCTGGTTCATGATGTCGAAGACCAGCACGTCGGTGTCGAGCAGGGCCTCGACGTCGGCGTCATCAAACAGCGACTCGGTCAGGAAGTCGACCGCGACCCGGTCACGGAGATCCGGTCGCTCGTCGAGCAACGCCTTGTAGGCGCGAAGCGTGCCGGGGAGGTTGCCGTCCGAGAACAGGTAGGTGACGCGCACCTCCTGTGCCGCCGCGGGCGCAGCGAGCAGCAGCAGGATCGCAACGGTGAGGGCGCGCGGCGTCCCAGGCATCCTAATCAGGCACATAGATAATCTGGCCGTTCGCCAGCCGATAGGCGGTGCCGAGGCGCTCGCCTTCGCCACCGAGCGTCTCGCCCGTCATCTCGTAGGCGGTGATCTCGGTCCCCCGCTTCACGATGATCTCCCGAAGCCCGTCGGCGTTGGTCTTGACGAGCGTCACTTCACTATCAGGGTCGACGAGATCGCCGATGCGATACACGGAGAACAGCGTGATCATCAAGCCGACGATGAACACGACCGACACGTCGAAGATGTTCGCGACGCCGGCCAGCGGGTCCTCGTCGGCGGCCTCAGCCGGCGACGGCAGATGCAGGAAGCGCCCCATCCCTTCTCTCCTCCCGCGCCAACTCGCCCGCCATCCGCTCGGCGAGGTAACGCTGCTCCCGCACGGTCTCGTTCACCCAGGCGTGCCGTACGACCATCACGACGTAGGCGATCGTACCAGCGGACAGACCGACAATTGTCGTCGTAAACGCCACGACCATTTGCCCCGCCATCGCCTCCAGGTTCCCGGCCGTCAACGAGGCAAGTGCCGTGCCCATGGGGATCAGGGTCCCCAGCAATCCCAGGCTCGGGCCCACCTTGATCAGTAGCCGAGAGCCGCTCAACGTGTGACGGACGCGCTCCTCCCGCTCGAGAACGAGATGCTCGAGCCCGCCGTTGCCAAACGAGGGCGTCCGTCGTGCGGTCTCGACGTCGCGCAGCAGCCCCTGCAGCGGTACCGGCAGCGATCCGCGGCGCGCGTCATCGGCACCAAGCGCCGGCCCGGCATCGAGCCAACGCTTGACATCGAACCCCTGGCGCTCGCGGCGCCGCGCGAGGAACTCAACGATGCAGCCGCCGGCCATGAACACGGCAGCCCCGACACACACCCACAGCAACGCGATCACCGGAAACCGAAGCACCTGAGATAGCGCGAACAGGCCGTTCTCGAGCGTTCCGAGCAGGCTCACCCCCGCCTCCACAGCGCGTGCGCGCCACCGCCGGCCAGCATGGCGGCACCCAGCACCAGCAGCGACACATCGAGACCGGGACGCACCCCACTCCCCGGTTCCAGGTTCATGGCCGCAGCCGAACCCCACCCGGCGCTCACGGCCGGTCCCATCGCGACGAGGAGCCCGAAGGCGCCGACCGCGGCCACGGCATCCTCACGCAAGCCGGCCGGCGCGAAACCGGCCCTGCGCACGGCCAAGACCGCCGCGACGGACGGTACCGCCGCGCCCAGGAGCCACGCAACCGGCGCCGGCACCCCCTCGACCTGGAGCTGCAGGCCCCAGAGCCCCCCGAGGAGGCCGCCGCAAGCGGCGGTGGCCCACTCGACGTTGGGCCGTGCGATAGACAGCGCGGCCGCGAGCGCGACGATACCCCCGGTCCAGGCCGGGCCGGGCTGCCACCAGAACGCCGCCACGAGGAAGCCGCCGATCAGGGCCACCGCGTCGCGCCGGCTCACGGCAGTCGCGGCAAAGATCGCCGCGCCCAACCCGCAGAGCATGCTGGTGGCGTCCTGGTACACGGGTACAGCTTAGCAGCCGATCGCACCGCCGCAACGACTCGCCGTCTTGACCGTCCCGAGCGTGTGCACATGAGTCAAGTTTCTGAAAACCGGCAAGGCGCGCACGGCGCGCCTCGCGACCGCGGCGTGGGGCTCTCGGGGTCCCCACGGAGCGGTCGCGGGGGCTTGGGGCGAAGCCCCATCTGTTTTAGTCGCCCCCGAGCGTCACCGAGAGCCCGCTGCGGAACGTGAGCGGCAACGCAGGAAAGCCGGTCGCCGCCGTGTAGTCCTGGTCGAGCAGGTTCTCGATGCTGGCATACCAGCGCAGCCGGCGGTGGACGCGATACGAGCCGCTGAGATCGACCTTCTGATAGCCCGCGGTGAGGTCCTGGTTCGGCAGGAGGAGTGACGGTCCGAAGAAGGCATCCGACAGGAACGTGCTGTCGTCGGACTTTCCAACGAAGTACCCCGTCAGCGTCACCTGCGCGGGTCCACGGACATAGGACGCGAGGAGGCTGCCGGAGTGGGTCGGCCGCCGGAACGGACGCGCGCCGACGAGCGGCGAGAACTGGCCGATCTGGATGTCGGGGAAGGCTGGGTTGACGGACGGGAAGAGCGCGTCCCCGGAAAACGACTCCGTGACGACCGCGTCGAGATACGTATAGGACGCCGCCACCCGGACATCGCCGACTGACACATCCATCGACGTCTCGACGCCACGTGCCCGATACGACGAGGCGTTCACCGTCGCGCCGAACGGGACCGCCGCGGCCACCGCGGTTGGGACGCCGAGCTCCGGCAGGGCGAACTTGCTGACGAACTCGATCAGATCGTCGAACTCGTTGTGGAAATAGGCAACACGTATGCGGGCGCGGCTGCCCCATAACACTTGCTCGATCCCCACGTCGACGTTGCGGCTGCGCTCCGGTCCGATCGGGGCCCCCGGATCGATCCCCCCGGGCACCCCCGTCAGCAGCGCAAACAAGGATGACTGCTCGTCGAACACCCCCGGCGCCTTGATGCCCCGCCCGACGTTGAAGGTCAGCTTGGTGTCGCCGAGCGCCCCGGTCGCCGTCGGCGACGGAGGCCGCGCGTAGAACGCCACCGAAAGCCGTGGCGTCGTCGCGTAGCCGAACAGGTCGTTCTGCTCGAACCCCACGCCGCCGGTGAGGTGGAGCCGGTTCCCGACGGTCCCGCGAGCCTCGACGAACGAGCCGACGTTGGTGCGCTCAGTCGTGGCGAACGTACCCGCTACCCCTTTCTCGCGGTCGAGACGGACACCCGCCGACACGTCGAGGGCCTCGTTCACGTAGTAGTCCGCCTGGCCCGACACCATCCGCCGCGTCGAATCGGCTTCGTACACCGACGGATAGACCCCGCCGAAGTTCAGGATCGCTTGCCCTGTCGCCTGGTAGCCGTTCGCGCCGACGACCGTCACCTCGTCACCGAGGTAATTCGCGCCGAACCCGAACGGGTCGAACGGCTCGCCAGTGGGAGCCGGGTCGACGAAACGGTAGCCGCGGTCCATCGACGAGAACTGGACGTTGGTCTGCAGGCGGTTGGTGACCTGTGAGCGCGCATTGACGCTCGCGAACGTCAGGTTGTTCGACTGCGACGAGTCGTCGGTAATCCCGTTGAACAGGACCGCACCAGGCAGACCGAGGTCGGTCCGGGTGTGTCGAACGGTCGCGTTCAGCTCAGTCGCGCTCCCGAGCAGGACGCCGAAGCGCCCCGCCACCGAGTCGTTCCGATAGGCGTTGTTCGCCAGATCATTGTCGGTGTCGAACCGTGACACGTCGACGAAGTAGTCGAACCGTCCGGCGATCCCCCCGACAGAGAGCTCGTTGTGGACCGTGCCCAAGGTGCCGCCGTCG
This sequence comes from Vicinamibacterales bacterium, assembly GCA_965197395.1. Classification (GTDB taxonomy): domain Bacteria; phylum Acidobacteriota; class Vicinamibacteria; order Vicinamibacterales; family UBA8438; genus CAZYFH01. The sequence continues at coordinate 65,775 of CBDANB010000005.1, forward strand.
ATCGCGTACGTCAGCTCTGGACGTTGCGTCTCCCCGCGACGTGTGGTGAGGCTGATCACGCCACTCAGCGCATCGGCGCCGTAAATTACGCTATTCGCGCTCCGCAGCACTTCCAGTTGCTCCACACCCGCCGTGGCGAAGGCGTCGAAGTCGAACGCTCCGCCGATATCGTTCGCCGGCACACCGTCGATCAGCACCTTGTTGAAGTCGCCGCCACCGCCGCGGAGGAAGACCGATGTCGTCGAACCGCGCGCGCCGTTCTGCACCACCGACGCGCCGGGTACCAGACGCAGCGCCTCCAGCACATCGGCCTTGCCAAGCTGCTCGAGCACCTCGCGATCGATCACCGTGACCGGCGACCCACTTTGTGATTGCGGCAGATCGGTGGCGGCCGCCGTGACGACGACGTGCTGCTCGATCGGGCCGATCTGCAGCGCGAGGTCGACCCGCACGTCGGCGGTTGCGCCGACGAAGATGGCGGCGGTCACCGCCACGGTGAACCCCGGCGCGCGACCTTCGACGCGATATCGCCCCGCGGCGAGCCCGTCGAACCGGAAGGCGCCGCTCGCATCGGTCTCCTGCTCGCTCACCGCCGCTCCGTCCTGGAGCAGTGACACCGTTGCTGGCAATCGCGCGCCGAGCGGATCGACGACCGTGCCGGACACGGCACCCTCGCCTTGCTGGGCCGAAAGCCGCGGTGGACCGGACATCATCAGGATCAGGCCAACGAGCACCGCGGCGACCGCGCATCGTGTGGCGGCCGGCAGTCGATCCGCCGACGCCGCACCCGAAGGCCTCATCCAGTCCGTCATCAACCTCTCTTTCGATGAAATCACGCTCGGCCGCATCGCGGGCCTGAGCAATCGAGCAGGCAAGAAACGGGTGCAACCCGACGGCGATCTGCAGCTGAGTCTAACGAACGCCGCGCGCGCACGTCCCTGAAGAGTTCATGAACTTTTGCCGTCACAGGCCAACGAACGAGCACAGATTCTGGTTTTGGGCCGCTTGACGGCCTACGAACGCCGGGCGCAAGGTCGTCGGACTCAGGCTGGCAGCTCGATACGAAACGTGCTGCCGCGACCGTTCTGGCGCTCGTAGCTCAGCTGACCCTGGTTGGATTCGACCGCCCAGCGCGCAATGGCGAGCCCGAGTCCGCTGCCGCCGCGCTCACCGCCCGGATGCCCGCGATACAGCCGGTCGAACACCTGTGGCGCCTGCCCCTCGGGAATGCCGGGCCCGGTGTCGCTGACCTCGAGGACGGAGCCGGTCGCCAGCTCGGCGACCCGGACGCGGATCGCGCCACCGACGGGCGTGAACTTGATGGCGTTATCGACGAGGTTGATAACGGCCTGACGGAGCGCGATCTGGTCGCCGCGGCAGGTGGGATGCCCCGCGCGCTCGACGACCATCGACTGCTGCTTCTCCTCGGCTAACACGCCGAGATGCGTCGTCACGTTGTCGGCAAGATCGCCGAGATCGATCGCGTCGCCGGAGAGCGTCGTGTCACCGTGGTCCGCGCGCGATACGATCAGCAGCCGGTCGATGAGGCAGGTGAGCCGGTCGGTGTCCTCCAGCATGCTGCCGATCACCGCGCGGTAGGACGCAGCATCACGCTGCTCGCGCAAACTGACTTCGCCGACGCTTCTCACCGCCGTGAGCGGCGTCCGCAGCTCATGCGACACGTTGGCTGTGAACCGTCGCATCTCGGTAAACGACGACTCCAGCCGGCCAAGGGTCTCGTTGAAGACGGAGGCCATCCGCCCCAGCTCGTCGTTCGGGTTGCCCATGGGCAGCCGGTCGCTCAGCTGTGTCGCCGTGATGGCCCGTGCACGCTCCGTCATCCGATCTAGCGGCGCCAGCGCGCGCCGAGCCAGGTAGTAGCCGCCGACACCGGCGGCCGCCACGCTCAGCGGCAACCCGAGAATCAGCACGAGCGCGAGTTCCTGGATCTCGCGCCGCATGAGCGCTTCCGAACGACCGACCTGAATGACGACCGGCTCGGCGCCGATGGTGGTACGCCCACCCAGCAGCCGGAACGGGACGCGGCCGGCCGGCACCGACACGATCTCGTCGTCGGCGCCATCGACCAGCGCTTCGCTCTCCGGGACGGGCAGCCGGCTGGCGACCGCCGTGCGGTAGATCAACCGCCCCTCGGGCGTCCACACCTGGAGCCACGGACTCCCCTCGGTCCCCGGGTCGCCGTCAAACCACGACAGCGAGCCGTCCGGACCCTGCAAGGCCATCTCCGCGGCCCACCGGTAGTCGCTTCGGAGCTGACCGTCGAGCGTCGACGATGCGCTCCGTGTCACGATCAGCAGGACCACCGACGCGTAGATCGCGAGCACGACGACCATCACCGCAACATGCCACGCCGTGAGGCGCACGCGCAGGGTATGCGGCACCCATCGCGGCGTCACGGTGTCCCCTCGCGCAACACGAACCCGACGCCACGGACCGTGTGAATCAGCTTGACCGGCTGGTCGGCGTCGATCTTTCGTCGCAACCTCGACATATGGACGTCAATGACGTTGTTCAGCGTGGTGCTGCGGGCGGTCTCCCGCCAGACTTCGCGCGCCAGCGTATCGCGCGACACCACCTGATGCGCGCAACGTACCAGGTGGAGCAGGAGATCGAACTCCTTGGCCGTCAGCTCCACCGCCCGACCTGCGCGCGTGACGTCCCGACTGGCCGGGTCGATCGCCAGCGTATCGAGACTCAGTCGGTGGCTGTCGGGGACCCGTCCCCGCCGCCCCACCGCCCGAAGACGCGCCAACAGCTCGGCAAAGGCGAAGGGCTTGACGAGGTAGTCGTCCGCACCGGCGTCCAGTCCGAGGACGCGGTCCGGGGTGGCGTCGCGTGCGGTCAGCACCACCACGGGCGTGTCGAGACCCCGCCGCCGTGCGGTCGACAGGACCTCGAGGCCGTCCACACCCGGGAGCGTCAGGTCGAGGAGCACGACGTCGAACCGATCGGTCGTCAGGCGGTGGAACCCGGCCTCACCGGTACTCTCGACAACCACGTCGTAGCCCTCGCCCTCCAGCCCCTCGCGGAGGGCATCGGCCACTTTCTGCTCATCCTCGACGACGAGCACGCGCATCGTCCGGGACCGCGCTGCATCCGACCGGCCGGCGGTGTCCGACACTCCCAGAACTTCAGGCAATTTTCAGGCTCGATGTCGACCGTCTCCGCACTATGATAACGATGGTGGTCGGCCCACGTCATGTGAACGGAGGACGAGCCGTGAAACCAAACCCGCGCGTTCTCGCGCTCGCCGGGGCCATCCTGGTGGGTCTGCCACTTTACGCGCACCACGCGATTTCGGAGGTCTACGACGTCGCGCGCACGGTGACGATCGAGGGGGAAGTGGAATCCTTCTTGTTCGACAATCCCCACTCCGTGCTCCACGTCCGGGTGCACGAGCCCAACGGACACGTCCGGACGTGGGCCGTCGAGTGGCGGGCGGCGGATCGCCTTCAGCGTCGGGGGCTGGGTGCCTCTGCGCTCAAACGCGGGGATCAGGTGACGCTGTGCGGCAATCCCGGGCTGGATCCCGGGACCTACCGGCTGTATCTGTTGAACGCGGCGCGCGTGTCGCCCGGGAACGCGGGCACCGAGAGCCTCGACCCGACCGCCTGCGATATTGATTAGGCGGGGCTTCGCCCCGAACCCCCGCGGGCGCTACGCGGGGACTCCGAGAGCCCCGCTCCGCGCCCGCGAGGCGCGCCGTGCGCGCCTTGGCCGTCCTGGCCTACTGCGCCCGGACGGGCGCTCGTCTCGGGCCCCAGCGGCCTCACGCAGGCGGGGCTTCGGGCCTACTCCACCCGACCGCGCTGCTCGTCACCGACCCAGTACAGACTGTGACACGCGTTGCAGCTGTTGTAGACCGCTTCCCCGACGTCGAACACGCGATCGGGGTTACGTGATTCGACCGCGTCGAGGGCAACCGCGGCGGCCTCCGACATCTCCCGCGCGTACTGCATCCATCCCTCCTGGTCGTGTGGGCGATCGCCCAGCATCAGGAGGTTGGCCGATTCCTTGATCGTCATCGCTGCGGCGCGGACGGCGATCCAGTCTTCCTCGGTCTCCGGCTGCCAGTATGTTTCGCCGTTCTCATCCAGGATGGTGCCCACGGCATCCCACAACACGTCGGCTGCAGGATCGATCATGCCGGACATGAGGTCAGCGACGGAATGGCCCATGTCGAGCGGTGGCCCCGCCGGCGCCTCGGCGCCGCACCCGAACACCACCAACACGCTCCCCAACACCAGCCCTCGCGTCTTGCGCATTCCTACTCCCCTGTCCGCCTCTAGGACGATAGTCCGGACACCGACGTCCGCACAAACGAAAGGCCGGGCAGTGCGCCCGGCCCTTCCGAACATCGTCACGAAAACATCGGCGAGAAGCTACTGCGGCCACGCGACGCCGACGTCGCCCGTGGGGTTCCCCATCCCCTTGTAGATGAACTTCTGCACGCGCTTCCCCTCGTAGGTCTCCGTCGTGTAGATGTTCCCCTGCGAGTCGGTCTCGATGCTGTGCGTGCCGTAGAACTGTCCGGCCTGCCGGCCGCCGCGGCCAAAGCTGTAGAGATACTCGAGCGGCTTCCGGCGCAGGACGTGCACTTTCTCGTTCATCCCGTCGGCGACGTAGGCGAACGTCTGGTCAGGGTCACGCGAGAACGCAATATCCCAGACAGCCCCCGCGCCGAGGGTCTTCGTCTTCAAGTAGATCTCCTCGACGAACGTGCCGTCGGTCTCGAAGACCTGGACGCGATTCCCAGGACGGTCGCAGGCGTAGACGAGCCCATCGTTGGTTGGGTCCGCGCAGTGCACCGGGTTGCGGAACTGCGGCGTGCCGGACTTATCGGTGCTGACCGCGCCGTGCGCCGGTGCGCCGTCCAGGTCGTAGCGGGGCAACTCGGCGTCGCTCGGCTCGTTGCCGTACGCGCCCCAGAACCGCTTCAGCTCGCCGGTGTCGGCGTCGACAACCGCGACCCGCTTGTTGCCGTAGCCGTCCGCGATGTACACCTCGTTCGCCGAGGCGTCGTATCTTACCTTCGCCACCTGCGAGTACCGGGTCGTCGACAGGCTGTCGGGACCCTCGTGGTCGTGCTCGCCGACCTGCAGCAAGAACTCGCCGGTCCGCGTGAACTTCAGCACGTGCGAGTCCGCGCCGCCGTTCCCGCCGATCCAGACGTTGTCCATGTTGTCGAGGGCGATGCCGTGGTTGGAATCGGGCCAGTCGTATCCCTCACCCGGGCCGCCCCAGTGACCGACGAGGTTGCCCTCCTGGTCGAACTCAAGGATGGGTGGCGCCGGCGCACAGCACTCGTCGGCCAGTGGCGGATCCTGGACGGCGGGCGTCTCGTTCGAGCTGAGGTTGCCGCGGTGCACGATCCAGACGTGATCGCGGGAATCGACCGCCACCCCGATCGTCGAGCCGAGCAGCCAGTTGTTCGGCATCGGCTTCGGCCAGAAGGGATCGACCTCGAACATCGGCGCGCCGTCGCCCGTCGACGGGCCCGGTGCCGCGTCGGCCATCGCCGCTTCGGCTGGCATCTCTTCCATTGCACCGCCGCCGCCGCACGCCACGGCGACCGCCACGACCGCCACGAAGCCGAGAATGCTGAATTTCCGGATCATCTGGAGTCCTCCTGCCACACTCGTTGCGCAAAGGGTGACACCGAGAGCCCTTCCGACGCAAGCGGGAAAATGCCGAGCTCTGGGGTTAGGGCGCCGCGGCGACGGTCACGTCGACGTGCGCGGTCGTCCAGCAGCACTGGTCGCCGCCTCCGCCGTTCCCCGAAATGTCGTTGGCGGTAGCAGCAACGCACCCCAGGGTCTGTTGGTGCTCATCGTCGAAAAGTCCTTTCGATCCGGGCTGATCACTCCGAGGGGCGACGCCTACACGACCACCGCGTCGTCCTACCACTGCCGTTCGCCGGTTGGATACCCGCCGCCGCGTTTTCCGCGACCGTTCGGGCAAGCGACCCGGCCGGACGTTTGGGATATCGTGATCGCGCTCCCCTTTTCTTCAGCGAGGACGACATGGCCTGGATCACGACCGTCGAACCGGCAGACGCCACGGGCCCGTTGCGCCGCGAATACGACAAGGCCATCGGTCGCGCGGGGCGCCTGTTCAACATCGTCAAGATCATGGGACTGAACGCCGAACACCTCCGCAACAGCATCGGGCTATACCTCAGCGCGATGCATGGCGCGTCGCAGCTGAGCCGCGCGCAGCGCGAGATGCTCGCGGTGGTCGTGTCGCGTGAAAACCACTGTCACTATTGAATCGAGGCGCATGCCGCCGACCTCCGGGCCGAGGTCGAAGACGACGCCTTCGTCGCGCGATTCACCAGTGACCCCGAGGCCGCGGAGGTCGGCGACGGCGACCGGGCGCTGCACGCCTTCGCCGTCAAGCTCACGCGGGAACCGTGGCGCATGACGCGAGACGACGTCGACGCGCTACGCGCGCAGGGGTTCAACGACGCGCAGATCAGCGACGCCGTGCAGGTCATCGCGTACTTCAACTACATCAACCGGGTGGCTGATGGACTCGGCGTTGACCTCGAGGACTTCATGCCGCCCCCCCGGAGGGCGGCTGACGAGGGCCTTCGCGGGAGCGGGGCCGAAGCCCCCTCTTCATAGCGAGGGGACCGATTAATAGCGAGGATACCGAATCAGCGTGACGGTCTCGCCGTTCTCGGGACGCGAGAACGCGACCCATCCTGAGCCGTAGCGCCACTTCCCGTCGTCCCCAATGGTCTCCGGCTCGCCGAGCAGGTCGCGCACGTCGTCCTTCGACGACGTGTCCCACACGATGAGGTGCCAGCGGGCGAGCGACTGCCACGTGTGGCTCTCGAGCGGGGTGTTCGTCAGATGGGCGATGGCGCGCTCCAGGGATCCCCGCGCTTCGTAGTGGAGTGGCTTGGAGGCCAGATGCCGCCGGAGCGGCTCCGCTGCCGCGGTCGCGTCGGCGTCCGAGAGCGCCTGCGCGACGGCGCCGTGCACGGCCGGGTCGGGGTCGTTCAGCTTCGCGAGCAGCGCCTCGCGCGCGTCCGGTTGCCCCACCGAGCGAGACGCGAGCGCGTGAATCGCCGCGGCGCGCAGCGACGGCACGCCGTCGTCAGCCGCGCGCTCGAGCCCCGTCGTGCCGCAGGCTTCGTGGACGACGTCGAGCAGCGCGTCCACGAACACCTTCCCTTCCAGGAGGGGACGTGAGCCAACAGTCGACGTGACACGCGTGCGCTTGACGGCGCCATACAGAACCGGGTCGACGGTCGCGGCTCTCGGCACCCGTACGTCAGCGCCGGCGCCGGGCGCTGCCGGAAACAAGAGGGTTGGATAACGAACCGCCGAGAACGCAGCCGCCATCACCGCTCGCTCGATCGGCGCGAGGGAGACGGTCCCTTCGATGTCCGCCCCGGTGTAGGCCGTCAGGGTGTCGCCATACTGGCCCCCTATGGCATTGGCCTTCGCCCGGATCGTGAGCGTGGCGACGGACCCACCGGCGGCGGGACCGTATCCGCAGTGCGCCAGCACGCTGCGTGCGATCGGCTCGAGCGAGAGCTCGGCGTTCGCGATGGACACATACTCGGCGTTGACCAGGTCCCGCTCCCGGTCGGGCGCCGTCGTCACGACCACCTGCAACCCGTGAGTGGGCTGGACCTCCTGGGCATCCGCTGCCGCCGGGGCCGCGATGATGAACGCCAGCGCCGTCGCGCATCTCCCGAGCTCGCCTCTACACATCGGTTTCCTCCCGAGCAGCGCGCCACCAGTCCGCGGATCAGGCATCGCGAAGATGATACCCGTTACGTCAGCGGCGTGTCCTCCCAGCCTTCGGCGCGCGGCACTATGGAGATCGGCTCGTCGAAGACGAAGGCGTCGGGCAGCGGCACCGGGACGGACTCGCGCTCGCTGAGCGTTTGCCCGGCGCAGGTGATGCGGCCGCTCGCCGCACACGCGCCCGTGGTCGCCTTCCAGATTTTCCCGTCCTTGATCGTGAGCACGGCTCCGTCGATCCGGAGGGCGATCTCAACCTCGACGTCGAGCCGGCCACACGCCTGGTCGTCGAGCAGCACCTCGAGTCGTGGTCGATGTCGCGACGTCACGACGTGCGTGGTCAGCTCCACGACGATGGACTCGTCTGGCGCGTACCGCTGGCTGTCCGCGTAGCGCCCGAGCTGGGCGCCGGTCTTCCACCCCCCGCCGAGCACCTCGGCGAGTTCGACCTGCAGCAGATCCGGGAGCGCGCCGGCGATATCCATGAGCACATGCTGCCAGCCGGCCGAACCGGCGGTCGCGGACACCGTGTCGGCGAGGGTGGCCAGCGCGGGGTTCGACCCGAGCGCAGCGACACGTTGGGCCGCCCGATCGTCATCGGCGAGCGCAAAGAAGTCCCGCAGGGTACGTGTCTCACCGGTCACGGCTGCCTCCGCTCGCGCGCAATCAGCCGGCCAAGGTTGGCGGCGGTCCCCTCGACCTCGATCTGTTGCGTGCCGTGGTCAACGAGTGGTCGCAGTCGTACGGCCACCCGCGTCGTGGGACGGGCGTCGTCCGGGATGCCCTGGCTGCCCGCGTCGTGAACCCCTCGAACACCGACGGCGGGACCCGCTGCCGCCTCACGCCGTGCTGGCGATCTCGACGGCTTCCCTTTCGTCGACCCCGACCTGACACGGCGCACGACGAGGCCGACGACCCCGACGAGCAGCAACGCACCTAGCGGCCCGAGCCAGGTGACCCGATCGCGCGCGACGCCGAATGGCAGCGGCGTGCCGAACTCCAGGAGCGTTCCTTCTGGCTGGCTCTGCGACAGCACGGTGCCGCCCGGCGTCAAGGAGAACCGCCGTTCAACGAGTCCGGCGACCAGCCCGGCCGCGCCGAGGGTACCGGTCACGTCGTCGACGTCGAGACCGACGATCGCCGGTACCGCCACCATCTCTGGTTCCGCCACCACGAGGCCGACCGCCGAGCCAACGGCGACCCGCGTCGCGGCCGGCGGGTGCTGCTCGAGCACGATGCCGTCTGCCACCGTTCGGGACGGCTGTCGCGTCTCGTCACCGATATCCAGTCGCAGCGCCGTCAGGACCTGTCGGGCCGCGTCGACGGACAGGCCCACGACGGTCGGGGTCTCGACGGTCTCCACCGCGGCGACGACGAGATCGATGCCGGTGCCGATGTCGATGCGCGTGCCGGCGGCAGGCCACTGCTCCAGGACGCGACCGATGTCCGTTGGCGACTCCCGATGCGCCAGCACGCCGAGCCCGAGCTCGTAGACGTCGAGCAGCTCGAGCGCTTCGGCCTCCGCCAAGCCGGCGACATCGGGCATGACCACCGTCAGCGGCACTGCGAACACCAGCGCGACCGGCGTCTGGACCACGACCCGCGTCCCGGCCGCCGGCGTCTGCGTCAGCACCGTGCCAACCGGCGCGCGGGATTCCTCCCGCTCAAGCGTGCCCCGCGTGAGTTCCGCACGGAGGAGAAGATCGTCGACAGCCGGCTCGTCGCGGCCGACGAGGTCGGGAATCAGCACCGTCACCGGCGTCGCAACGATCAGATCGACGTCCGTCTCGATCGCTACCCGGCGACTCGCGGCGGGATCATGCGCCAGCACCGTGCCTTCGGGCTCTCGCGATTCCTCGGTCGCCGTGCGCCCCCGCCTCAGCTCGGCGTCACGCAGCAGCGCGTCGGCGTCGGTAACCTCGCGGCCGACGAGATCCGGCACGCGCACCGTCACCGGGGTCGCCACCACGAGGTCGACGGCGGTCTCAATCGCGACCCGGTCGCCGCTGGACGGCGCCTGCGACAGGACGGTCCCCCGCGGCCGGCGTGACTCCTCGCGCCGCACGCGACCCGGCTCAAGCTCCGCATCCGCGAGCAGCCGGTTCGCATCGTCCCGGCCGCGACCGACCAGGTCGGGCACGAGCATGGTGACCGGCACCGCCACGACCACGTCGACGGCGGTGTCGATGGGCACGCGCGCATCCGCCGGGGGCGCGTGCGAGACGACCGTCCCTGGCGGCCGGCGCGACTCTTCGCGCCGAATCTGTCCGCGCGACAGCTCGGCGCGGTCGAGCAGCCGGTCGACGTCCGACTCAGGACGTCCGATGAGGTCCGGTACCAGCACGCGCGCGAGCTGCGCGACGCCGACGGCGATCGGCGTCCCCGGCTCGACTCGAGCGCCTGCTCCTGGGTCCTGCGTCAGCACGCGTCCTTCGGCCACGCGCGACTCGACCCGCTCGACGGCGCCGAGGGTCAACCCACGCCCCTCGAGCACCCCTCGCGCGGTGGCCTCATCGCGTCCCACGACATTCGGCACCGTGACCGACGCGAACCGGATGTCGTCGACGTTGATGTAGCCACCGTCGCCAGACGCCCCGTCGACGACGCGGATCCGCCCACGCTGCCCGGCGAACGGCGCCAGGTCCCAGGTCACGCGCTGCATCGCGTCGGTGCCGTCGCCGGTGGCATGCAGCGCCCGACTCTCGCCCTCCGCCGCGGAGATCACGACGAGCTCCACCCGAGTCGCAAACTCGGCCCCACCGCCGATCAGGAAGCTGAGCGGACCAGGCGGGATCTCGAACGCCGGCGATTCGAGCGTGCCCTGCGGCCGTGTCCCTTGCGTCGTGCCGGCCGTTTCCGCCGGTCCGCCCTGGTACTGCTCGTAGGTGCCGATCCAGTAGTCACCCTGCTGGTTGGCAGTGGATTGACGAGCGGCGGGATTGTCCCCGCGGGTCGGCTGGAAGGCGAACGCGGCCCCCGAGGCTGTCCAGCCGCGCAGGTCGCCGGTCTCGAAGTCCCACGTGACGTCGGCGCCGGACGTCGTCTGTTGCTGAGTTGTCAGCGGCGCCGCGATGACGCGGCCGGTCGCCTCCACGAGTGCGAGCGCGCTCGCCAAGAGAAACGCAACGCTGCTGACCGCCCCGGGGCCGGCCGCAGCACGCACGACACTCCACCCCCGGACCGACCCCGCTCCGTCAGCCACCGCGCCCACTCCATGTGTTCTATCACGTCCGCTAGGCCGACGAGGCCCCGGCCACGCGCGCGCCACGTTGGATGTGAGGCTTCCTTGACATCGGCTCATTGGGAATCCGACATCGGTTCGTCATAATCGCTGGCCAGACCTCCGATACTATGTTCGTACGGCAACCGGCGTCCGGGCGGATGACGGCGGTGGCAAGGGCAAGTCGAAGAGCTCCGCGTCTGGCAAGAGCAAGTCGAAGAGCTCCGGGTCCGACAAGCAGTCGAAGCTCGGTCCGCTGGCGATCGCGAAGATCACGCCGGACCTGGGGCAGAACACGCTCTTGTTCGAGGGGATCAACTTCGGCACCAACCCCACGGTCTGGGCGGGCACGACCGGGGGCGCGCTCAACCAACTGGCCGTCATCAGCTCGACGAACACCGCGATCCTCGCAACGCTGGCGGAGACGGACGCGGCCTCCTACCTCGCCATTGCGCAGCGTTCGGAGACGAAGGGGCCGCAGTCCGATCGGATCGACGATGCCGAATATACGCTCGGCATCATCGGACCGACCGGCCCGCAGGGGGACCAGGGCCTTCAAGGGTTCCCAGGTCCAGCCGGTGCTGAGGGAGCGACGGGACCCACCGGGCCGATCGGTCCGACGGGACCCGAAGGGCCGCCCGGTCCGGCCGAGGTCGACTTGATCCTCGACGCGCTTGACCTGACGGAGGCCGATCTGAACGGTCTGGTCGGCGGCAACCATCGCTGGTCGAAAGGGCTCGGGGGCCCGAGCGCTGACAGAGCGTTCGATGTGGCGACCGACGCCGACGACAACGTGGTCATAGCCGGAGTCTTCTATTACACGGCTGACTTCGGCGGCGGGACGCTCACGTCCGCCGGAAGTGGCGACATCTTCGTCGCCAAATACGACACCGACGGGAACCACGTCTGGTCACGGCAATTTGGGTCAACCAACTTTGACCAGGCCTTGGACGTCGCGACGGACGCGGCCGGCAACGTCTTCCTCGCCGGGCGAGCAAGCCTGGGGCAGCATCGATTTCGGTGGCGGCTCACTGGCCCCGGCCAGCGGATACGACATCGTCGTGGCGAAGCTCGATGGCGCAGGTAATCACGTCTGGTCGAAGCGCTTCGGGGGGGCAAACTCCGAGTACCCCCAGGGCCTAGCGGTAGATCAGAGCGGTGATGCCGTCGTGACCGGCGATTTCTACGACCCGAGTCTCGACTTCGGCGGCGGCCCGATAGGACTTGTTTCGGCCCCGGACATCTTTGTCGCCAAGCTCGATGGAGCGACCGGCGGCTATCTCTGGGCGGACTCCTTCGGTGGCGCATCCATCGACCGAAGCTCAGATGTGGCGGTGGATGGCGCCGGCGATGCGTTGGTCACCGGACATTTCCATGGAGCGGTCGACTTCGGTGGCGGCTTTCTACCGACGTTCGGCGGCCGGGACTCGTTCGTCCTGAAGCTCTCTTCGGCAACCGGGAGCCACGTCTGGTCGCGCAGCCTCGGTGGCAATAGCAGCGAGTACGCTGAGAGCGTGACGACGGACAGCAACAACGATGTCCTCCTTTCCGGCCGTTTCCCCAGCACCAACCTATCCGTGGCCGGGGGCCCACCAGTGCCACGAGTCGGCGGATGGGACATCTTCGTCGCAAAGCTCGACGCCGCGACCGGCAGCCATGTGTGGTCGCGGGGACTCGGCGGCTCCAGCACCGACTACAGCTTCGCGGTGGCAGCAGATGCCGACAACAACGTCCTGGTGTCGGGCTATTTCTACAGCAACAACCTCAGCTTCGACGGACCGACGCTCGCCAGTGTCGGCGGCGCAGATGTCTTCGTGGCAAAGCTCGGTCCCGGCGGGAACGCTCTCTGGTCACGCAGATTTGGCGGCACGTCCACCGACCTAGCACAAGCGATCGCCGTCGATACCGACGGCAACCCCGTCGTGACCGGCTACTTCTTCAGCTCGAGTCTCAGCTTCGGCGGTGGCCCGGTGGCGCGGTACGGCTCGTACGACGTGTTCCTGGCGAAGCTGCGGAAATAGGCGGGGGCCGCCGCACCTACGCGAGTCGCAAGCGAACGAACCGCTCCCACGCTGTCCGCGGCGACCACACGGTGACCGGGCCGCGGCACGCGGGGGAAAAGTGTCTGAGGTTGCCGGTGACCACCGTGCGCGCGGCGGTCTGCATGGCCACCTCCAAGAAGATGGCGTCGTCCTCGTCTGGCGGACCGCGATGGGCCCACGGGAGGGCGATGACATGCTCCTGGAACTGCAGGATCGCCAGGAAGGCGTCACGCCGGCCCCGCTCGATGCCAAGTCTGGGTCGCGCCAGGACCTCCCGATACTCCAGCTCGATGCGGTCGTCGACCGCGAGCCTCAGCCGGCGAGCCAGCAGGACGTCGAGGAGTCGTCCGGGTGGGGCGGAGGGTGACAGGAGACCGGACACGAGCACGTTGGTGTCGAACACCCAGACCGGTCCATCACCCACGCCGAGCTCGTCGCTTGATCGAACGACGTGCGGCCGTGATCTCCTGTTCGATGTCAGCGCGCGTCAACGAGCCTGAATCGGTGTCGGCCGCACGAGCTCGGATCGCACGGACGGCTTTGCGGGCACGCGCGAACACGAGCTCCTGAACGTCCTCGAGCAGCGTGGCGTCGCTCGTGGGGACCATGATGCTGCGCGGGACCCCATCCTTCGTGATCACGAGGGCACCGTCACGTTCGAGATCAGCCCAGACCTTGCCGGGGCTTGCCGCCAGCGTCCGCGATGCAACCGTCTTCATGCACTACATTTATATGAACGATCGTAGTGCGTCAAGGGGAAATCCCCTTCGATACGCTCACGAGTGGAGGCTACGCCGCCAGCAGCCGCCACACCTGCGTGACGAGGAAGCAGACCGTCACGCCCATGGCGACCGGCATCAGCGTGGCGACCGTCGTCCACTTCGCGCTCCGCGTCTCCTTGAAGATCGTGTAGATGGTCGTGGAGCACGGGTTGTGGAGGAGGCTGAACAACATCAGGTTGACGGCGGTCAGGAGCGTCCAACCGCCCGCCCGGAGGAGCTCGCCGGTGGCGCCGACGCTGTCGAGCTCGAACATCACGCCGGCGCCGGAGCCGCCAGTGGCGACGTTGGCCGTCAGGACCGTGAGCATCAGCACCGTCGGCACGACGATCTCGTTCGCGGGAATCGCCACGACATAGGCGAGCAGGATGACCCCGTTCAGGCCGATCAGCAGGCCGAGCGGGTTGAGCCAGACGACCGAGTGCTCCGCGAGGCTGATCTCGCCGAGCGTGATGTTCGACACGAGCCAGATCACCGCGCCGGCCGGGATCGCGAACATCACCGCGCGCCAGAGGACAATCAGCGTCCGGTCGATCACCGACGTGTAGAGCGTCTGCAGGACGCGCGGCGGCCGGTACGGCGGCAGCTCCAGGCTGAAGCTGGTCGCCTCGCCACGGAGCACGGTGCGGGAGAGCAGCCACGACGCTAGGAACATCATGCCGATCCCGAGCACCGCGATGCCGACGACCGCCGCGGCCGACACGACGCCGGCGAGCCGCGCCGGCGCGAGCGCGCCGATGAAGATCGACGCAATCAGAATCTGCGTCGGCCAGCGGCCGTTGCAGAGCGAGAAGTTGTTGGTGATGATGGCGATCAGCCGCTCGCGCGGGCTGTCGATCACGCGCGTCGCGACGACCCCGGCCGCGTTGCACCCGAAGCCCATGCACATCGTGAGGGCCTGCTTGCCGTGTGCGCCGGCCGATCGAAAGAGCGCGTCGAGGTTGAACGCCACGCGCGGTAGATAGCCAAAGTCCTCCAGCAGCGTGAAGATGGGGAAAAAGATCGCCATCGGCGGAAGCATCACGGCCACCACCCAGGCCGTTGCGAGATAGACCCCGTCGAAAATAAACCCGCTCATCCACCACGGCATGGAGATCGCGTCGCCGAGGCCCTTCAGCCAAGGGTGCACGGTGTCGAGGAGCAACGCGGCGAGCATGGAGGACGGGACGTTGGCGCCTTCGATCGTGATCCAGAAGAC
Source organism: Vicinamibacterales bacterium (assembly GCA_965197395.1). Taxonomy (GTDB): domain Bacteria; phylum Acidobacteriota; class Vicinamibacteria; order Vicinamibacterales; family UBA8438; genus CAZYFH01. The sequence goes on from CBDANB010000005.1 coordinate 80,795, forward strand.
GGCGGCGAGGATCGCCAGCATCAGCGGAAACCCGAGCCAGCGACTGGTCAGCAGGCCGTCGAGCGACCGGTCGAAGTCGAAGCCGGCCTTCTTGAGACCGCGCATCTGGGCGCCCGTCGCGATCTCCTGCGCGGCGGCGTAGGTCCGTTCCGTGATCCTGTCGTGAAAGTCGGCCGGGAGGTCCCACCGAAGGCGCTGGGCCGCCTCCAGGACATGCGTGCGCACCGCGTCCGGCACGACAGCGGGTGCCGGACCGTCCGCATCGTCGCCCAGCTGCCCCAGCTCGCCGGACCGGACCGCCTCGATCACCGCGTCGTCGGCATTGAGCAGTCGCTGCGAGACCCACCGGCTGTTCGGCACGCTGGGAAACGCGTCGTCGACCACCTGCGCGAGCGACGCGACCGTCTCCTCGACGACCGGCGCGTGCGACGCCATGCGGAAGGGTGTGGTGCGCTGGTCACCAGTCGCGACCTGGTGCGCCGCGTCGATCAGCTCATCGATGCCGACGTTCGACCGCGCGACTCCGCTCACGACCGGCACGCCGAGCTTCGCCTCGAGCCGCTTCGTGTCGACCGCGATCCCGTGGCGCCGCGCCTCGTCGACGAGGTTGAGAAAGACGACCACCCGGTCGGTGATGTCCAGAATCTGGAGCACGAGGTTGAGGTTGCGCTCGAGCCGTGACGCGTCGACGACCGCGATCGTGACGTCCGGACGCCCGAAGAGAATGAAGTCGCGCGCGACCTCTTCGTCGGCGCTCCCCGCCTGCAGCGAGTAGGTCCCCGGCAAGTCGACGATCTTCAGCCGCTTGCCCTCGTGTGCGAACGCGCCCTCGGCGCGGACGATCGTCTTGCCGGGCCAGTTGCCGGTGTGCTGCCGCAGCCCGGTCAACGCGTTGAAGACCGTGCTCTTGCCGACGTTGGGATTGCCGGCGAGCGCGATCAGAATGTCCCACTTCTCGGGGCTCAGGCCGAGGCGGATCAGGCTCTGCGCGCGATGCTCGGCGCATCCGCCGCAGGAGGCTGCGGGCATCGCCATCAGGCGACCTCCTCCACGGCGGCGGGGGGTTCGATCCGGATCCACTCGGCCTGCGACCGGCGCAGCGCGATGAGTGCCCCCCGGATGCGGTACGCGACCGGGTCGCCGGCGGCGCTCGTCAGCTCCGGCGTGATCTCGGTCCCGGGCACGAGACCGAGGTCGAGCAGGCGCCGGCGCTGCGTGCCGGAACAGGCTTGCGAGATGCCGACGACGCGCACCGTTTCAGCCTGTCGCGCCGCGAGCAGCGTGGTCCACGGCGTCTCCGCGTGCTCACCCTCGGGCAGGTAGCGCACGGTGACGTTGCCCGCCGACACGGGGTCGATACTCCACTCGCGCCCGCCGGCGCGAACGCGCACCGCGCGATCGGTCCGCTCGATGACGTCAAGCCGGACGCCGAGCGCGAGACCGTCGTCCAGCAGCGCGTTGTAGATCTCGCGCGGCTCGTCTTCGAGATGGACGATCTCGACGGCCCGTCCCGGCTCGGCTGCGACCAGCCCGAGACCCTGGTCCGGCGGTACGTCGCCGGCAGAGGTCGGAATCGGGTCGCCATGGGGATCCCAGCGCGGGTGTCCGAGGCGTGAGTCGAGGACCTCGACTTGATCGGTCGAGAGCGCGTGCTCCATCCGCTCCGCTTCGTCGTGCCACTCGCCAGCGGGCACACCCGTGCGATCGGCGAGATAGCGCTCCCACATCCGGTGGGTGCGAACGATGCGCAGCGCCGACTGCTCCCCCTCCGCCGTCAGGGTCGGACCGCTGTCGCCCGTGTGAACGAGGCCCATCTCCGCCAGACGCGACAGGAGTAGCGCCCCGCGCGCTCGGGAAATCTCCAGCCGCCCGGCGAGGCTCTCCAGCGAGCAGACCTGACCGCCACGCTGGCAGGTGTAGACGTGCTTGAGTGCATCTTCGAGACGGACGCGCTCATCGAGCCGGGCCAGGCGCAGGAGTCGGGGCACGACACCGCCCGATGGCCAGAACACCGCTGCCGCAACGACGGCAAAGACGGCAAACACGAGGAGCGCGAGGCCGGGCTCGACCATTGTTAGATTTTGATTATACAAAAAAAATATCTCTATTGCTATAAAGTAAGTATCCCCCGGCAAAGCCGGGGGCTTTAGTTGTGAGCCGCTCAAAGCGGCTGACGTGACCGCTGCGCGGTCACTTGAGCCACCTGACGGTGGCGGCTCTAGTCCAACGGCAACTGATCCAGCCGCCGATCCTCTCGCTCCTGCTGCTGGATATAGTCCCGGATGATCCGTTCATCACGGCCCACCGTCGAGACAAAATACCCGCGCGCCCAGAAGTGCTGCCCCACGAAGTTCCGGGACCGCCCCGCAAACTCCCGAGCGATGTGGATCGCGCTCTTCCCCTTGAGATACCCGATCACCTGCGCCACCGAGTACTTCGGGGGGATCGACACCAACATGTGGACGTGGTCGGGCAGCAGATGCCCCTCCTCCACCTGGCTCTCGCGGTGCCGCGCCAGCTGCCGCAGCACCTCGCCCAGCTGCTGCCGGACGCCTCCATACATCGCTTTCTTCCGGTACTTCGGAATGAACACTACGTGATACTGGCAGTGCCATTTCGTATGATTGAGACTTCGGTACGTCGTCATGAGGACTCCTTCTCGTGATGCTTGTGCGGCTCACGGGAAGGAGTTTCCTCACGCGACTCCCGGATACGTCAAACGCTGCTGGCCGCCCCGGCAAAGCCGGGGGGTCTCCCACGGCAACTAGCCCGTGGCACACAAACTAGGGTTGACGCCCTATCCGGGACTCGCTGGCGCAGCCGCAGGTCTCGACGCACGAAACGCCGCGGGAACGAGTGGTTGCGGGCACGCCAGGGTCAGCGCGTCACGGTAACGATGAGGTTCTCGCTGGACAGCAGCGCGCCGTCGCCGGCGACGGCGCGGAGCGTGTACGTGCCGGGCTCATCAAAGGTCGCATCGACCTGCCACTTCCCGTCCGCGGGCACTGCCGGCAGGATGTAGGGCGGCGACCAGGGAGAATTGGAGTAGACCCGCGTGTCCTGCCACGTCTTCAACTGCGGGATGCTGAAGTTCACCTGTGAGGCGTCGCCCCGGTAGACGATCCACGAGAGGCGGAGTCCTGGCGGGTTGCCGGGCACGATCTGCCGGGGTGGGGTGTACGCCGGGTGGGGCTTGCCAGGCTCGACCGCCGGAGGGGTGTACTCGCCAGAGGGTGATCCGTCGTCGCTGGCGAACGCGACCAGTGTCAGCGGCTCACCGACACCAACTCGGCGCGGTTGGTCGACGGCAAGGCTCAGCGATGGCGGCTCGTTCGTGCGCCACTCATCTCGCACCCGACCGAAGTTGGCCCCCATCTCGGTGGCGATCGTTTGTGGATCGAGGAGGTAGTCGGTCCGGAGCGACCCGTAGGCCCGCTCGGTCTTTCCGTTGGTCGTCAGCGTCCAGACGATTTCCTGTTCTCCGAAATCGGCCGGCGCCTGAACGGTGAAGAGGAACATGTTCCGGCGGGGGTAAAAGTGTGTCGGCTGACCCTGGTCGGGCCCCCCGGGCTCGATGCGGTTCGCCGGCCCGATCGGCACGTCCAGCTCCTCTTCCCAGTTTGTATTCATGTATCCGAAGTACAAGGTGTAGGTCCCGTCTTCGTTCGGCGACCATCCCTCGTAGGCGGGGGAGACGCTCTGGCCCCTGGAAAAGGTGTAGCGAGTCTGGGCGGTGGTGCCCCAGGAGAGGAGCGGCAGCAGGGCGAGCGTCACGACCAGCCGGCGGGATCGGGTCCCCATCACCGTCGTCCAAGCCCCGGAACGCTATTGCTGACCGTCTGCCGAGAGCTGTCGCGAAGGGAACTCGACCAGGCACAGCGGACAGCCGATGACATGGTCGTTTGGTGTCAGTCCCAACCGATCCCGGCGCTCCGCCATCTCACGCTCGAACTGCTCGTCGGTGAGCTCGAGCGCTTCACCGAGGTCGATGAACATGTTGGCCACCGACCGGCGCCCCCCACCCGACCAGTTCCGCGGGTCGGCGACGTTGCGGTTGGCCACCGTCGTATCGAGCCAGCCGATGATGTGCAGGATGGTCCCCTTCGGCAGGAGCGGTGCGTAGTCGTCGTCGTAGATGTACTGCTTGACCCAGTTGTGGTCGTATCCCGCGCAGGCCAACGTTTCGATGTTGTGCCCCCAGATCGCCTCGACGCACATACGCATCCCCGGCGCATGCTGGTGCGGCTCGAAGGAGACGATCCTGGTGTGCTCCTCCAGCACCCGATAGGCATGGAGCTCCTGGTTCGGCTGGTCCGGCTTGATGTCGATGTCGACACCGTTCCCCACGAACACGCGCGAGTGCCGGATCTCCGGCTCGTAGCCCTTTGGGTGCAGCTTGAACGCGAACTTCAAGTGCGCCCGGGTCTCGCGGCCGTTGGCATGCAGGTGTCCCGTCTCGAGCTCCAGCGACGACCCGGCCTTGAGCAACCGGCCGGCGTTGTCGGGAAAGATGTCCGCGTTACGCCCGACTTCGTGAACGGGGAACCGCGTCGCGCCTTCACCCTCCGCGCCGTCGGGCAGCACGGAGGCGTAGGTCATGTGGTGGAACACGTACCGGCCGCCAACGGTGTCGCCCGCACCCTCCGCCGGAATGTCGTTGAACTCCTTGACCTCGACCGCCGCCACGTACCGGTCCTCGGTGAGTCCGGTCGGGATGGTGCCGAGGTTCGTCCACTTGTCCGGTGCTGACGCAGGGACGGTGACCTCCGCCGAATCCAGAATAAGATCGGGCTCGCCGATGGCCCAGGTGTTCTCGTCGCCGAAGTCGAGCGGCGGCGGCAGGTCGGCGGGATTCCCGAGCGGTGCGCCGCCATCGGCCCAGATGGCGATCTTCTCGATCTCCGCCTCGCTCAGGGAAGGGTCGTTCTTGTAATGCTGGATGCCGATGTCCTTTTCGATGAACCAGGGCGGCATGGCCCCACGCTCGCTGCGGAGACCGGTCCGCATCTTGATGGCGCGCGCCCACGGGCGGACGTCCTCATAGGTGAGCAACGACATCGGCGCCACCGACGCGGGCCGATGGCACGTGCGCCCGCCCAGGACGACCTGACAGCTCCGCTGGAGAATCGGGGCGATGTCCTTGGCGAACGTCACCGTGGCGCTGGGCGGGGCATGGCGAACGACTGGCGGGGAGACAGCTCCGCTGGAGAATCGGGGCGATGTCCTTGGCCCAGGGTGAGCACCCAGGGTGACTGGGGCCAGGAGCCCCAGCAGACCGGCGAGCGGAAGCCGCAAACGGTTCGTGGCGTTCATCAAAGACACTTCCTCAGAGATTGACAGAAACACGCTAACAGTATTGCCGACACGGAGCGCCGCGGCAACCAAGCCTAATCACGGAGCTCACGTGCGTTGCCAATGTAGGGCGGGGCTTCAGCCCCGCCTCGCAGGCCTAAAGGCCTGCGCCTACGGCTCAGTCCGATTCCGGAAGACGATACGCGATGAGCTCGCCCGGGAATCCCCCACCGCTCACTGCGATGACGACGTATTGCTGGCCGTCATGCCGATACGTCATCGGCGATCCCGATGCACCGGCGGGCATATACACCTCACCGACCTCGCGGCCCGTCGCCTTGTCATAGGCACGGAGCATCGCCCCGTCGTCGCCGGACGGCGTCGTGAACCTCCCCGCCTCGCCCGCGATCACCAGGGTCTTCGTGATCAGCGTCCCAACCCGGCCGACCCGCCCGGTCCGCGGCACCGTCACGCCTTCGAGCAGCGGGTGGTTGCGGATGTTGTCGGGCGTCGCGCCGTGGGGAATCTGCCAGAGAATCTCACCCACCGTGAGATCGACGGCCGTGATCCGCCCCCACGGCGGCTTCACAATCGGGATGCCGTCGATATTGAGCGCCGCGTCCTCGGCTGGAATCTCCCGCGCGCGCCCACGAATGAAGTTCATGTCGGAGCGCTCCGGGTCGTTGATGAGCCCGAGCGACACCATCGACGTGAACGTGTAGAGGTAGGCGATCCCGGTCTCGGGGTCGATCGAGCCTCCGGGCCAGTTGGTGCCCCCCGCCTGCGACGGGAGCATCAACGTGCCGATCACGCCGGTCGCCTCCGAGACGGTCGGCGGGGTAAAGATCGGACCGATGCGGTGTCGGGCGGCGATCTCCTCGGCCCGCCGCCTGATCTCAGGCGTGAAATCGACGAGGTCGTCCAGGTCGACACCCTGCCGGTCGTACGCGGGCGGCTTGGTGGGAAACGGCTGGGTTGGGGACAGGACTTCGCCCGGCACGTTCGACGCCTCCACCGGCCGCTCTTCGATTGGCCAGATCGGCTCACCGGTCACGCGGCCGAGGACGTAGAGCCAGGCTTGCTTCGTCGGCTGCGCGACGATCTGCCGCACGACGCCGTCGATTGTCACGTCGGCCAGGATCGGCGCGCAGGGAATGTCCCAGTCCCACACATCGTGATGGATGAACTGGTAGTGCCACACGCGGTCGCCGGTTTCGAGGTCGACCGCCACCAGGCTGTCGGAAAAGAGGTTGTCGCCGTGGCGATGTCCCCCGTAGTAATCGTTGGTCGGCATCTCCGTGGGGAGATACGCGATGCCGAGCTCCGCGTCGACGCTGATCTGCCCCCAAACGCCCGTGTTCCCCGTATACCGCCATGACTCGTTCAGCCAGCTGTTGTTGCCGAACTCGTCCGCCCCCGGAATCGTGTGAAAGATCCACTTCCGGTCACCGGTGTCGGCATCGAAGCCCCGGATGTACCCCTTGATGTTGCGCATCGACTTCGGCGCGCTCCCCGGCAGGTGCGCCGCGCCCACCACGATGGTGTCGCCGGCGACAATCGGCGCGGCGTGCAGACCGGCCTCGCCGGTCACGAGGTCGATGTCCTGATCGAAATTCTGCTTCAGATCGACGATGCCGCTCGCACCGAAACCGGGGAGTCGGTCGCCTGTTGCGGCATCGAGCCCGATCAATTGATAGCCGGGGGTCACGTAAAAGATCTGCCCGTCGGCGCCGTCGTCGCGAAAGGCGAGCCCACGACCCGACAGCCGACGCGGCGCGGCCGCCCCGCGCTCACCCTCGTCGAGGCGGTGCATCCACAACAGCTCACCCGTGCCGGCGTCGAGCGCGATCACGGATCGCCGCGACCCGGCGGTCGAGTAGACGACGCCGCCGACCATCAACGGCGTCGACTGGAAATTGAATTCCGGGTTGGGACCAAAGTTGCGCGTCTGGACCCGCCACGCCACCTCGAGGTCCGCGAAGTTCTCGGCGGTGATCTGGTCGAGGGGCGAGTAGCGAGTGTTCGCGATGTCACCCCCATAGCTGCGCCACTCGCCGTTCTCGGTGCCCTGCGCGGCGAGCGCGAGCGATGCCCCGACCACCATCGTCGCCGTGACCAGCGCCGTTACGGTGCGTCGTCCCGTTGCCATGTTCGTCTGGCCCGTCCGCCTAGCGCTCCACGTATTTGTGCAGCTCGGGTCGGACGGTGTCGGCGACGTAGATGTCGCCGCTCGGGGTCACGGTCATGTAGTGCGCTTCGCCGAACTCCCCCAGCCCTTTGCCGGGCTGGCCGTTGGCCCCGATGGCCTTGCCGTTCTCATCCAGCTTGAGGATCTCGCCGGCGAAACCGCTGACCATATACATCTGCTGGTCGGCATCGATGAACAGTCCACAGGGGAGGCCCTTGTATGCCCACTCCTTTATGTACGCGCCTTGATCGTCGAAGATCTGGACGCGTCGGTTCTGCCGGTCCGCAACATACACGAGCCCTTCGGCGTCGACCACAATCGAATGAGGTGTGTCGAACTCGCTCGCTCCGGTCCCGGCCTCACCCCACGAGGTCATCAGCGATCCTTCACTGTCGAACTTCAGCACGTGGGGCTCGCCTTGCCCGTGGCCGACGAGCACGAAGATCTCGCCCGCCAGGCCGATGGCCAGGTCGGTCGGCTCGTTCATCAGTGGCGTGTCGTCGGCGTCGATGCTGAGGAGCACCTCGCCGTCGGGGTTCATTTTCCGCACGACATCCGCGTTGACGTCGGTCGTCCAGATGTTGCCTCGAGGGTCGACGCGCATGCCGTGCGGCCGGTCGTATTGCCCCTGTCCCCACGAACGGACGAAGCTGCCGTCGGGCCCAAACTCCATCAGCGGGTTCGGCCCGCGATTGAACACGAGCAGGCGATTCCGTGACGTCCAGGCGACGCTCGACGGCGCGCCCATTTCGAGGTCCGCCGGGATCTGCAACCCGTGCGGGACCGGCCGGTATCCGAGATCGGGCGCGTCTTCCATCTGCGCCGGATCCGGAGCCGTGAGTATCTGGAGCAGCAGGACAATACTGATGATGACGTGCATCTGTCTTCCTCTATGGTGAGCCGCGCATTAGCTATACCACGTTGGGGCGGTCGTCGCTCGGCGACGCGGGTCGCGCGCTGCCGACCTCCCGAGCACTACTCGACGACGCGGAGGTCGGCGCGACCCTCCGTATACATCGCCTCCATCGCCTCGTTGAATCCCGGCACCAGCTCTTCCGTCTCGTCGGGAACGTCCCGGTCGACAGCCTGGCCAACGAGCTCGTGCACCGCTGCGACCTTGTGCAGCATCGACCTCGGCGCCAGGAAGCGCAGCTGCTCAAACACCACCAGCGACCGAGCAATGCTCTCTTTGTCTCTGGTCTCTGCGCGCGCGGCTGCCATTGCGAGATTCGCACATCGACTGAAGTCTGCGTAGAGCTCTCGCTTGTCACGGTCGAACCGCGTCGAATCCTGATGACGGAGCACGTATGCCTGCGTCGCCCACGTCGCGATCGAGCCGAGAGCGACACCACCCAATGCTCCGATGACCGTCCACGCCACATCCGACATTCCACCCATCCTCAGCCACCTCTCTTGCGGCTGATTATGCCAGCGACCCGGACCGGCCACCGACCGCCGCGAACGTTCCGGGACATCGATGACGCCGGGCAAGACCACACGGTCGAGATCGTCGAGGCAGTGGAACGGCGGGTCTTCGGGCGCGACGTGCGCCGGTAGCGGCGTCCCGCGCACGGCCGCGGAGACTGCTTGGGCCGCGGAGCCCGTCGTGGTCTAGAACATCGCGATCGGATTGACCGGCGACCCCGTGCCGTTGGGAATCGGCAGGGGGGCGATGGTCACCATGAACTCCCACCGGTTGCGCGCGGCGGCCGCCGCGGCCAACGCCTGGAAATCGGCACGATCGAGCAGCTGGATCCCCAGGATTGTCAGCGCGAAGTTGTGGAGCGCGATCCGGGGGAGGTCGCCCTCGGGCTGCGGCGCGTAGCCGGGCGTTTCCCATCCCGCGACCGAGACGTCACGCTCGCGTAACCAGGGAATCACGTTGTTGTCGAGACCGGCCGCCTCCTGACCGGTGTCGAACGGACCGATGGCATCCTGTCGGGCCCAGCGACCCCAGCGAATGAAGAAGGCATCGCCTGGGCCGACCGCGACCCCGGCCATCTCTTCCCACGCCTCCAGATCGGCAACGGTGATGCGCGTGCCCGGCTCCAGGTAGGGCACCCCTTTGAGACGCGGGATGTCGTAGAGGACGCCGCGCGTCACGATACCGTCCTTCATGGCGAGGATGTTGTTCTTTGTCGCACCCTCTTCCATCGTGACCAGACCCTCCACGTCGTACCCGTTCCACATCTTGCCGTCGAAGAAAATGTGCGCGAACGCATCGAGGTGGGTGGTGCCTGAACCGTGGATGCAGGGGTAGGAAATCTGATCGCTGGCGGCGGATCGGTTCGCGCGCGTCATCGACCACTCGACCGGGCAGGGCACGTCGACGCTTTCGTAGTTCTGTGCCTCCGACGCGAGCGAGACCGTGAATCCCTCGGTGACGAGCGCGGCGGCGGCGGCCCGCCGGGCCGGTGTGATCAGGTTGAAGGCGCCCACCTCGTCATCGGGTCCCCACCGACCCCAGTTCGACAGCTCGTCGATCCAGCGGTCGTATTGCGCCTGGCTGACGAGCGGGGGCTCCGACGCCTGCTCCGTTGACACCCCGCACGCTGGCGTTGCGGCCACACCCGCAGCCACGGCGACGACGACGATCGCGCGAGACGAAAAAGCCGTCATGTTCATTGTCATCGTCATCCTTCAGGCGCGCGAACGGCCTGACCGTCCACCACGGGCGCCGCGTCGAACCAGACGACCTCGCCCGTCGTCGCATCGAGCGCGGCCACCGTCCCCGAGCCCCGTGCTCACATAGAGCAGGCCACCGGCCATGAGCGGTGTGTTCCGCGAGGCGATGGGCGCTTCCAATGGGTTGCCCTGCCGGACGGCGTCTGGAATCGTCGACTGCTGCCAGGCGACCTGCAACGAACCGGCGTTGTCCGCGTTGATCTGGTCGAGCGGCGAGTACTTCGTGCTGGCCGCGTCGCCCGCGTACGCACGCCACTCGCCCGACTGCGCGGCCACGGCAGCGGGCGTGGCGATGGCAAGGGCACAGGTGAAGGCGAGCGTCGTGGTGCGCTCGCGGCTCATGCGTAGTCGTCCCATGGAAGTTCCTCGCTACCCTTCGACGTCGACCGCAAGCGCTTCCAGCTCGCGTACGATCGTTTCCACTTTACCGGGCGGCAACTGGTGTTTCGCCGCCACCGCCTCCACGTGCTCGAGCTTGATGCGTTGCGGCGGTGACGCCGCTCCGGTAGGCCCGAAGTCGTCGCCACGCACACGCAGCGACACAACGTCCCACCGGCTGTAGTGCCCCATGCAGTCGAAGACGTTCTTGGCGACGATGCGGTCTTTTGGGTCTAGCTCGGCGACGATGAGCGCCTCGCGATGGAACACCGGCTCCGTGACATAGGCGCCGAACGGATTGGCAATGGCACTGCCACCCATCGCCCACTTCCAGGACGCGGTCTCCTTGTAGGGGAACTCGTCGGGCACGGCATCCTCCGGGAGGAACATCGACGCGCTGACAACGAAGGTCTGCGTCTCGAACGCGTACTCACGTATCGCAGCGTCCTGATCGGAGAGGTAGAGCGGCCGCACGTCCCCCGACATGTCTCGTGTGGCGTTGCCCTTGCCGCCGTAGCTCCACCACCCGGGCCAGCACGCGGCGTGGATCTCTTCGCCCTTCATAGCCATCGCGGCCTTCAGGAGCGTCATGTGATTCTCGAAGCAGACGAGCCCGCCAAGCTTGCCGAGTGGCGTGTCAAAGACCTGCAGATCCGAGGCATCGCCACGCCCCCAGAAGAACCGTTCCTGGTGCGTCGGCATGAGCTTCCGGTGCCGGCCCAGGAGCGTCCCGTCGCGATCGATGAACAGCATGGTGTTGTACAGCGTCGCCGAGCCGTCGCGATCGTCCTGCTCGTTCAATCCAATCACGGCGACCACGCCGGCGCTGGCGCACGCCTTCGAGAGCACGTCGGTCTCGGGCCCCGGGATGCGAACCGACTGGTCGTAGAACGCGACGACCGTGTCCTTCCACAGTTGCGCGCTCTCCGGGTTCGTGTAGCCGAAGTTGTTGCGCCAATATGGATACGTTGGAATACCGGTCTCGGGGGTCACCACCAGATCGACGCCCTGCCGGCCCGCGTCGTGGAGGCACTCGGCGTATTTCTCGATGCTCTCCTTCTTCTTCATGAACACCGGGCTAATCTGAGCGGCCGCCGCGATGAACGGTTGGTCCAGGCGCATGTCGGAGGCTACTTCGACTGATAGGTGCGGCTCACGCCGGTCCGGCCGTTCGTCATCGTCCAGCTCCGGCCGTCCGGCTGCACCGTCGCCTTGATCCAGTGCCCGGCGCAGTCATCCTCCTCGGTCAGGTTGGCGATGAGCGGCTCGTCCGTGTTGTACGCCGCGTCGTCGGCGAGCGCGCGATGCGCCTGCCAGACATCCTCGATGCTGGCGATGCTCTGCGCGACAACAAGCGAATCCGGGGTCCCGCCTTTTCGCGGGCCGTTGTTGATGACGACGACGGTCGGGTCGAGTGCGGCCGTGAGCTCGGGCCGGATAGCGCCGTAGCCTCCATGATGGGGGACTTGATAGACGTCGACGACACCGAGTCGGTTTTCAGGGCAGGCCAACGCATGCTCGCGGTCGGGCGTCAGATCGCCGAGGTTCAGAAACTGAAAGGCGCCAAGCGAGAGCAGGTATCCGAGGCTATGGCCGTTCTCCCCCTGGTCGGCCGTCGGTGCCTCCGCGTCGGCGCAGAGACCATTGGGCGGCCGCGGCTCCAGCGAATCGACGAGCGCGCGGTGCGAGGCGATGATCGAAAACTCGATGCGTCGGAGCGGCAGCTTGTCGCCTGGTGCCACCGACCGTCTGCGGTCGACGGCGAGACCGACGTACTCATTCCAGAGCGCATCGCCCCGCTCGCTGCCCCGCTCGACGCTGTCGCCGTGGTCGATGATCTGGCCGACGGGGACACGTTCGATCAGCGTCGCCAGCCCCCCAACGTGGTCGCCATGGAAATGCGAGAAGAGCAGGTAGTCGATCTCGGTGATGCCCGCGTCGCTCATCGCCGCCTGGATACGCAGGGCATCACGCGCGTCGGGCCGGGACCACCCGGTATCCATCAGCAGCGACTCGCGCTGGGGTGTCACGACCAGCGTGGCGGCGCCGCCCTCCACATCGATCCAGTAGATGTCGAGTGTGGCCGGCGCCTGCGTGTGCACGCCTGCCGGCACGGTCACCAGTGCGAGCGCGGCAAGCCCGCACACGGCGATGCGTCGCGTGACCGCCCGGAACGTCGTGGTCGTCGTCTGCGTCATGGTCACTCCCGGCCGCTGTGAGAACCTCCGGTGAGGCCGTCAGGCCGGCAGTCGACCGACTCCTGCCAGCCCCAATCGCGGCACATACGTGAGATGGTCTCATAGGACACGTGTGTTGGTCGCTACCCGGCCGAGACCCTGGTGTCGACGTCCTTTGCGTCGCCTGCCTCCGCGAACCGGGGCTTGTGGCGGCCGTAGATGTGGTCGCCGATCCGTTGCATCCGCTCGACCTCGTCTGGCGGCAGCGGGCCCCGCTCGAGCGCGTGCAGCGCTTCCTGCATCTGGACCCGATCCGACGGACCGCAGAGCACCATGTCGACGGCGGGCTGGCTGAGGACAAATCGATAACAATCGCCGGCGGTTGGCGGGGTCTCGCCGGCGGGCATCTTGCGCGAGTCGAGGAGATGGCCCCAGCGTGTCGCGGTGTACGCGATCAGGCCTGGACGCGGGTCGACAGGCACGAAGGGGAAGACATCCCGCTCCGCGCCGCGGTGGACCGCGTTGTAGCGCAGCATGAAGATGTCGTACGCGCTCTCCCCTTTGTGATACTCGTCGAACAGCGACTGCAGCAACGGTCGGTTGTGCGTGCTGAGCGCCAGGAAGCGGACCTTGCCCTGTTCGCGAAGCCGTTCGAACGCGTCGACATACGCCGGGCCGGGACGCTCGTTTCGCATGCCGAGGAGCAGCACGTCGAAGTAGTCGAGGCCCGCGCGCCGCAAGGCCACCTCGACCGACAAGCCAATGAGCCCTGGGATCCTGGAGTAGGACTGCACCGTGAGGACGACGTCCTCACGGCGGCGCCGAGCCACGTTCCGCATCGCCCGACCGAAGGCTGACCGCCGGACGGTGCCCCAATAGAGGTAGTTGACACCTTGCTCGACCGCCTCCTCGATGACGCTCGCCGGCGCCCCAAAGCTGGAGCCGAGCCCAAGTCGGCTGACCGTGAGCCCGGTCTGCCCGAGCGGGACTCTCTGGGTGTAGTCGGCCGTCATCGGAGGGATCATACCGGCAGACACCATGCCACATGGCGCGGATCACCCCCGACCTCGCCATATGGCGAGGATCACCCCCGACCTCTGACGCCGTCGCCAGCGCCGTGGGCGGAGGGCTGGGCTTGATGGTGGCCCACTAATTCGATACGCTTCGAATTAGATGTCTATCGACACAAGGGAGGTCTTTGTCAGCTGAACGATTCGACGAACTGCTCGCCGCCTTCAGGGACCTCACTGATGAAAGCCGCCTGAAGATTGTGGGGTTGCTGACGCAACGAGAGCACAGTGTGAAGGAGCTGTCGGCACTGATCGGCCTGACGGAACCGACCATCTCGCATCACCTCGCGCGGCTGTCCACACATGGACTGGTATCGATGCGGGCAGACGGAACCACGCATCTCTACAGTTTCCATCGCACCGTGCTCCAGCGATTCCGGAAAGATCTGTTCTCCACGGAGCACGTCAACTCGCTCGTGGATGGCGTGAACAGGGACGCGTACGAGCGCAAGGTGTTTCGAACCTATGTGGACGGACAGAGAATCACGCAGGTGCCGACCGTGCGCAGGAAGCGGGATATTCTCCTGCGTTGGCTCGCGGAGGACTTCGACGAGGGGATCCGGTACACGGAGAAGCAAGTGAACGCCATCATCAAGAAACGCCATGCCGATTCGGCCTACCTCCGGCGCGAAATGATCGGGCTGAAGCTCCTCGATCGCGAACGCGACGGCGGCACTTACTGGAAGGGTCCCGGGTGAGGCGGGGCCGATCGTCGGCCTCGCCGCCCGTCGCGATGTCGGCGACGGTCGTGTCGCACCGGTCGGCGGCGCGCCCAAGAACTACGCGCGAAGCCGCTGCCATCAGTCCAGGCAGAACGTCCGCTCGTAGATTGTCCGACCCTCCCGTCGATACCTCTGCTCGTAGGTTGTGTGGACGGCCGCCAGCATGTCGCCGTCGACCGTGCGACGTTGGAAGCCCCCGAGGACCCGTCCTCCCGCGACGCGCACGGCGCGCTCGGCGAAGTCGACCAGCGCCATGTCGTCTGTCTTCAGATGGACGGCCCCGCCGCGGCACAAGAGCCGCCGGTAGCGCTCGAGAAACGGGGGCGACGGCAGCCGGTGCCTGGCCTGCCGAGTCTTCGGAAGTGGGTCGGGAAACGGGAGCCAAATCGCGCCGACCCGGCCGGCCGGGATGTGCTCTTCCAGATACTCGACCCGGGAGCGGAGAAAGAACGCATTGGTCAGGCCCTCGTCGAGCGCCCGGCTCGCACCCATCCACAGGCGGGAGCCGTTTCGATCCACACCGACAACTCCCCTGTTCGGCCGACTCCGTGCCAGCGCGAGGGTGTACTCGCCACGGCCGCATCCCAACTCGAGAACAGCTGTCTCCGCGGGGCCAAAGGCTGTGTTGAACCAGCCGGGCGCGCAGCGTCGCCCGTCAACGACGTTCTCCATCTTTTCGAGCGCCGCAAAACGGCGAAGCTTCGTTCGAGCCATTTCTCACCGACTGATCATCGATTTGGCGCCTGCCGCGATCGCGAAGAAATGCAAAGCTCGACGGTGAACGATCCCCGGTTGATCCGCGCCCGCTCCTGGCCATCTGCGGTCAGCTCAGGCAGGCGGCCGTTCGGCGGGTCGGTGATGAGCTCCGACTTCCCGCTGCGATCGCACGCCGCGTTCCGCCGGCCCCGGCAACGCCAACCAGATGCGACGCGCAGGGTGTCGCTACGCGCGCTCTCGGCTTCACGATTGTAACCAACTCGGTCAGAATCGCCGCCTGGACCCGGCGCATCGGTGATTCTGCGGTGATCACCTAACCTTTGAGTCGCCCGTTCCATCCGCGGCGTCACGCTGCTCGCGCTCACGTTCTCCGGCGAGAATATTCGTCATCGCGTAGTTGCCCTCGTGGCAGGCGTACTCATAGATGACGTAGTCGTCGAGTCGGGCCATCGGGCGATCCACGGTCCAGGGTTGCGTGTAGATCTCGTCGTCCTCGATGGTGAACCGGTAGTCGATCGTGTCCGGGCCGACGCGTGTGAAGCGCTCGACGGCCCGTGTGTGCGGTGTCGACACAAACCGCAGCTCGGTCTTGTCGCTATAGTTCCGCGTCTCGACCACGAGCGTGTCACCCTCCCAGTGGGCCCGAGAGTCGCCGTTCCACTGCCGGATGGCATCGTCGAGCCTCGGCCGATCGCCGATCGGGATGATCCGGACGTCGTGAATGTTCTCGACGTGAATGGCCACCACGTCGGGCGTCTGGACGATGTGATACGTGTTGTTGTAGTTGGTGCCGACCGGCGGGACGCCGTGATACGTCAAGCAGCGATCCCAATTGGTCCGGTCGAGCCACGAGTCGGCTGGATGTATGCGCCGGTGCTCGCGACGCGCGTCCAGACGGGCTTGCCCCACCTCGTTCAGCGGGAGTCGACCCGTTGGTGGGTCGACGATCTGGGAGGTCCGTTGGTCCGGCAGCACCCACCCCCCGTCCCACCACAGCGCGTTGTAGCCGCCCGGGTCGACGCCGGGGCGGTCCGGGCGATCGGTTTTCCGGAGCGTGGTATACGCCGCCGCTTCTTCCGGGGTGTAGAACTCCCGCCCCTCCACCTCAGGCGACCGTTCCAGCGGCGTGAGCGTGGCGTACGACCAGACCCCTTGCAGATCGGGGTCGCCCCAAGGCGTTCGAGCTGCGTCACCGGATTGCGCTGCTGCAGGCAACGCCACTAGTCCGAGCAGCACGACTGCGACGATGGTTAGCAGCGTGGTGGAGCGGCTCATCTCTTCCCCTTCCGTGTGACGGGACGGCGATCGAATAAGTGTATTAGTCCTGGGGGATCGACAGCGCGACGATCTCGTCCGGGTCGCGGCCTGAACCGATACCGACCGCAAGATACTGCTTGCCCTCGTGCAGGTAGGTCATCGGGAGCGCTCGCACGGAAGATGGCAGCTCGATGGCCCGGAGAAGCTCGCCGCTCGTCTTGTCGTAGACGTTCAGCAACGGCGGGTTCCATGCGTCGCGCCCCGTCGCGGTGAAGAGCAGCGTCTCGGTCGCGATCGGAAAGTTCAGTACCTTGGTGCCAAGTGGGGGCAGGTCGAGGTGTTTGATCGGGTCGGCGAGTCTGGGACCGTCGCCGTTGGCGATCTGCCAGACGTGTTCGCCGGTGGTCATGTCGATCGCCGTGATCCGGCCATACGGCGGCTTGAACGGCAACAGCGACGATGCCATGACGTCTGGGCATGTGACCTCCGGACACGACGCCCGAGATTTTCATTGTGCCGTTCGAGCAACACGGTTATACACCGACACCCTTCCCACACGGGCAGATCTCTGCCCGTCAGCTCGGGTAACGTTAACAACCTGATTCTCAGGCCCGAACGACCAGACAACCACTCACGTGCAGGACGAACCCTCAATCGACGCTTTCGAGGAACAGCTGCGCGAGCGGTTTCGAGCGCGCACGTCCCGTTCGGCCGGACTATACGCGCGCGCCCTCGGGAGCCTTCCCGGTGGCAACACCCGGACCAGCACCTTCTTTCGACCCCATCCACTCTTCGCCGACCGGGCCGAAGGGTGCCGGCTCCACGACGTGGACGGGAACGCCTACCTGGATGTGCTCAACAACTTCACCTCGCTGATCCACGGTCATGGACACCCCCGGATCACGGCTGCCATCGCGGCGCAGGCAGCGAAGGGCACTGTCTACGCGGCCCCGGTGGAGGTGCAGCTTGCGCTCGCGGAAGAGATCACACGGCGGGTGCCCTCGATGCGCCGAGTCCGGTTCACGACCTCCGGCACCGAGGCAGTGATGAACGCGCTGCGGGTCGCTCGCGCCTTCACCGGACGCTCGAAGTTTCTCAAGATGGAAGGGGGCTATCACGGCAGTTATGACCCGGTTGAGATCAGCATCGCTCCAGGGCCCGATGGGCCGGTATGGCCGACCGGTGAACCGGACGAGATCGGCCTGTCGACGGCGCTGACGGACGAAGTGCTGGTCGCGCCGTTCAACGACCTGGAGACGACGCTGCGAGTGATCGAGCGGCACCACGACGACCTGGCTGCCGTCATCGTGGAACCGGTGATGGGCGCCGGCGGCATGATTCCAGCCGACCAGCGGTTCCTGGACGGGCTGCGCGCCGCGACGACTGCCCATCGGGTGCTGCTCATCCTCGACGAGATCATCTCGTTCCGGTTGGCGCCGGGCGGCGCGCAGCAGCTGTATCGGATCGAGCCGGACCTGACCACCCTCGGAAAGATCATCGGCGGCGGGCTGCCAATCGGGGCGTTTGGTGGGCGCGCGGACATCATGGAGCTGTTCGACCCGCGCCGGTCGGACCGGATGACCCACGCCGGCACCTTCAACGGCAGCCCGATCTGCATGGCGGCCGGTGTGGCATCGCTCGAGCTGCTGACACCCGAAGCGATCGACCGGATCAACCGTCTGGGTGACCGGCTGCGCGACGGGTTTCAGGCGGCGTTCGCCGCGACCGGGGTGCGGGGTCGCGCGACCGGGCACGGCTCACTGGTCCAGACCCATCTGGTCGACGGCGAGGTGCGCAACTACCGGGACGGCGCGCGGGCCCCGGCTTGGTATCGGCGAGTGACCCACCTGGCGCTATTGACCCGCGGGGTATTTTCCGGCTGGCGGACCAGCTTCAACGTCTCGACCGCCATGGCTGAGGCGGAGGTCGACGAGGCGATCGCTGCGTTTCGCGCGGTACTGGAGGAGCTAGCGCCCCATACGGGACACTAGCGCCCCACCCCCTCCCTGCGCGTCAGCGCTCTGCCGCCGCCAGTAGTAGTAGAACGGCAGACCAGCGAGGACGACTGCAAGGCCAGCCAACGAGGGGACGGTCCGCGTGAGCAGCAGGTTGACCAGGTACCACGCCGAAATCGCAAGAAAGAGCACCGGGGTCACCGGGTATCCCCAGACCCGGTAGGGACGTGGCAGGTCCGGCTCCCTGACACGCAAGACGATGACGGCTGCCACCGCCAGGCTTAGCAACAGCTGGATCACGAACCCGACGGTGTTGAGGATCTGCTGATAGGTACCGGCCAAGGAATAGGCGACAGCGAGCCCGCCCACCAGCAAGATGGCGGGACCCGGGGTCCGATGAACCGGGTGGAGTCGCGCGAGCGCCGGGAAGAACAGGCGGTCCCTGGACTGGGCGTAGAAGATCCGCGGGTAGCTCAACAGCTGGGCGTTGAGCGTGCCCATCGCGGAGCAGAGCACGGCAAGCGCCGTCACCGAGGCACCGACCGG
The DNA here is from genome assembly GCA_965197395.1 of Vicinamibacterales bacterium. Classification (GTDB taxonomy): domain Bacteria; phylum Acidobacteriota; class Vicinamibacteria; order Vicinamibacterales; family UBA8438; genus CAZYFH01. Next base: position 99,782 of record CBDANB010000005.1, read on the forward strand.
CCCGAGTATCGCCTGCGCCGCGTCGCCCGCGACCCGCTCTGATGCTTGGAGCGCGTCGAACGACAGGACACGCAGATAGGCCAGGTTGATCGTGACATACAGCACCAACACGATCCCCATCGCTATCAGAATCGCGCGTGGGATCATCCGCGCCGGGTCGCGCACCTCGCCGGCGACATGCGTCACGAAGTAGGCGCCGCTGAACGCGAACAGCGTGAGCAGCATCGCCGAGCCGAGCGAACCGATCGCTCGAGGGGTCTCACGATCGGCCGGCAGGAACGGCGTGAACTGGTCGAGTCCACCCTGCCCGAACGCGAGCCCGATCACTATCAATCCGAGCAACATCCCGACCTTGAGCGCCGTCAGCACATTCTGCGTCTTGCCGCCGATCCGGACACCCAGGTAGTTGACGGTCGACAGGACGCCGATCAGTCCGGCGGCCACGACCCGCTCCCCCCACAATCCCGACGGCAGGAACCGACCAAACAGCTCGCCCGCATACACGGACGCCATCGCCGCCACGACCGCGATCGCGCCGGCCGCGTAGGTGAAGCACATCATCCACCCGAAGAGGAACGCCGCCGGCGTGCCGGGGAAGGCGCGTTTGAGAAAGACGTAGGTGCCACCGGTTTCCGGAATCGCCGCCGCCAGCTCGGCGAAGCAGAGCGCGCCGCACACGGCGAGCAGGCCAGACAGCAACCAGGTCACCAGGAGCAAACCGGGCGACCCCACCTCTCGCGCAACGTCGGCCGGCACGAGGAAGATGCTCGCGCCGATGATGCCGCCGACGATCAAGGTGGTCGCCTCGAGCCACCCGAGGCCTCGGTCGAGGGTGGTCACGGTCCTAGCGTATAGTGGCGGGAGCAGGAGCCTCTGGGCGCGGCCCCGCCCTGCGCCGCGACCCAGCCGAGCCTGTGAGCAACGTCGATGCCGCTGAAGCCTGATGCCGCCGACGCCTCTCGACGGAGCTTCCTAAAGTGGAGTGCGCTCCTGGGTGGCGCCACGGCGCTCGGCGGCGGGGGGTTGCTCCTCTCCCAGTACCGACCAAGCGAACCCGGCAGCGGCGTCGCGGCCGCGGCGAGTCACGTCTTCCACACGGCTAACACGCCGGAATGCCTCCGGAGACCGACTACTATCGCGGCGCGGCGCGTGTGACGCTGGGGTCGCTCGCGGAGTCGGCGCGTCTCTGCGGAGCGCCCACGCCCTGACGATGTCGCCGTCCGCCCGGGGAGTGCCAGCAGCGCGTCCCATCGTCGGCCGAGGATTCCATGACAGCGATGATGCTCAGCTCCGGTTCGCCGGAGCGATGTTCTGGTTGATGTGGAAGAGGTTGTCCGGGTCATAGGTCGCCTTCACTGCTGCGAGCCGTTCGTAGTTGACGCCATAGTTTGCGGCCGCACGGTGGGCGTCGTCGCTGGACATGAAGTTGACGTAGCCCCCATCGCTCCCCGAGTGGGGATGAATGGCTGCGTAGTAGTCCTTCACCCACCGGATGTTGGCTTCGTTGTCGGCTGGGTTGTCCCAGATTCCCGCTATCACCGGGGAAAAGTTCTTGTCTCGGTGTCCGAAGGCGGTCTCGTCGGCGCCGATCCGTTGAGCCGCACCGTTGATCGCATGGAGATGCATGCTCGAGCTTATGTGCGGTGTCTTCTTGCCATGCTCCACGTGAGCAGCGATTGCCTCGTCGGTGAGCTCGGTGATGAAGTCTGCTTTCCAGTAATGCTGCATGCCCTTCGGGACAGAATCGTCGAAAGCGCTGTTGAGCGCGGGGAACGGCATCACGTCGACCCGATCCACTTTCACTTCGGCAGCGTCGCGTAGTGGCTGGAGAACATGCTCGGCCTCCTCGTGTGGGCCGTTCCAGCACGTGACCAGTACACAGAACAGATCGCCGACCCGGTCGTCGGGGATATACGGCTCGTCAGGCGCTATCTGCCAGCCGAAAAAGCATCCGAGCTGTTCGGGCGCGTGCCTCATGAACTCGCGGTAGCACTCCAGGACCGTCGCGGCATCGTCGACCTCGTAGAACAACGGGCCGCCCACGATGTCACCGACCTCGTGGAGCTGAAACTCGAAGTTGGTGACGACGCCGAAGTTGCCGCCGCCGCCGCGCAAGGCCCAGAACAGATCTTCGTTCTGGTAATCGCTCGCGGTAACCTGCCGACCATCGGCGAGAACGACATCGGCCGACAGCAGGTTGTCGATGGAGAACCCGACGCTGCGGGTCAGGTAGCCGAGACCACCACCCAGCGTCAGGCCACCCACACCAGTCGTCGAGATGATCCCGCCGGGCGCTGCCAGGCCGAACGGGTAGGTCGCATGGTCGACATCACCCCACGTCGCGCCGCCGCCGACCCGGGCGACCTTTTTGTTTGGATCGACCCACACGTTATTCATCGGCGACAGGTCGAGGACCAGGCCGTCATCCACCGTGCCGAATCCGGGCACGCTGTGGCCCCCACCACGAATTGCCAGGTCGAGGCCGCCGTCGCGAGCAGCCGCGACCACGGCCATCACATCGGCCGAATCCATGCACTGGATGACGGCGGCGGGTCGTCGGTCGTGCATGCCGTTGTAGACAACGCGAGCGTCGTCGTAGTCAGAATCCAAAGGGGTGATGACGCGCCCCCGTACCGCTTCGGTCATTGCTTTGGCTATATCCGAATTTCCCAACTAACGAAATGCGCTGATGATGCTGGTGCATAGGCATTCTGACGTCGCTCACAGGGTACGCAAGTGGCTGGGAATGTGCGCAGGAATATCGAGGTCACCGACGGTCAGGTAGATCATGTCGGCGAAGTCGTCCAGGTGGCGATAACCGGACGCCCGGTTCTTGACGATCTTGATAATGCGATTCAAGCCCTCGCCGACGGCATTCGTCAGCGGCCTGTCGATGAAGGCCATGATGTGCGTGAGGTGCGTCCGCAGTGTCCCGACAAACGTGCGCAACGTCGGGATGCGGCTGCGCAACGCGGCGGTCATCCAGCGTCTGAGGAACTTCGTCGCCGAGGCCCGATAGCGGTAGTTCCAGAAGTGCTCAAACTCGTCCTTGAGCACCCAGGCGCGATGAATGCGCCGATTGGAGTTCCGCAAGCGATTGAGGAACCGGGTATGGCCCTTGGTCCGGTGTCTGGAGTGCCTGCTGAGCAGCCACCGCAGCCCCTTGATCGCCTTGCGCCCCGGCGTGTCGAGAGCCCGCCACTGTTCCTTGCGGACTTCGTCCACGGCCTGGTTTAGCGCTTTGACGAGATGGAAGCGGTCGAGGACGAGCGTGACCTCGGGACAGTGATCGGTGATCGCCCCGATATAGGCGGGGCTCATGTCGCAACTGGCCCAGGCGACCCGCGTTTTCTGCCCCGGGCTCAGCCAGTCGTTGAAGAAGCGATCGATGGTGTCGCGGCCCTTGCCCGGGCCGACCCACAGGACGCGCGCGCGGTCCAGGTCGTAGACGAGGGTGGCGAACTTGCGGCCCTTGCAGTAGGAGATCTCGTCGACGCCGAGCGTGGTCAGGCCTCGGATTTTGTGCCCGTGGCGCACCCGCGTGATGACTCGGTGCAGCAGGTTGGACAGGGTCGAGGTCGGGAGCCGCAGGATCTCGGCCGCCGCCTGCTGCGTCATGATCTGGCACAGGGCGCAGAGGCGCCACTCCAGGCGGTAGGTGACGCGGGCATAGGCCGGCGCCCAGGGGATCTCCTCCTGCACGCGCCCATGGGTGGGGCACTGGATCTCTTTCGGGGCATACCAGAGCACGATGCGCAGGCCCATGACCGCCACATCCTCCCACCGCCGTCGCTCGCTTGTCTGGTGCACGATTCGGCCGCGCCGCCCACACGCCGGGCAGCGGCAGCCGTTCTTGTACGGCTTGACCGCCAGATGGAGCTCCGTGTCGCGATGCATGAACCGAACATGCGTGACCTTCAGACTCTTGAGACGTAGGATCGTGCGCAGCAACTTCAGGTTGCTCACGGGCTTCTCCTCCTTCCTGTCGACGGCAATCAACAGAGGGAATGAAGCCCGTGTTTACATGCAGCAATCAAGTCATTGCATCAGCTAAACGTCTTTGGCAAACCCGGATAGACCCATTGCGGCTATATCCGAGTTTCCCAAATAGCGTAAGCACCTGATATCCCAGTCTTTCCGGGGTAAATCGAGCGTTCGGCGTGTACAGGTCGACGGTGTTGACGCGAACATAGTCAGGTGTTCGCCGGTCGACTGCAGTCCGAGGACGCAGCGGTCCAGTTCGACATCACGCATGGGCCCCCTCCCTGGGAGCCATCTTGTCGCGCACGGACGGGCCCTGTGGAAGCTGACGGCGCCGTGGACGCACAGAACGCGCCCACCGTGCCTTGGAAAACGCTGTGCGTTTTCCACGAGCTCCCACAGGGCCTTTCCAATCAAATCACCCACGAAAAACCCCGAAAGGCCCCAAAATGGCGTTGGGAAACCCGGATAGACCCAGATTGCCCGACTGACTCGGTCCAGATGGCTGGGACGCGTCGAGGAGTTCGGGCAGGAGACGAGCGAGCTCGGTCCTCCAGACCGTGTCGAGCGTGTCGAGGTGGCTCCGGAGAGCATCCGATCGGAGTAGGTCGACCACGGGACCCCATGGCAGTCTCCCCGCAGCCTCGTACGCACGAGCCGAAGCCACCACGTGTCCCTCTGCTCGAACGCGGCGGCCTAGTTCCTGTGCGAGACGCGTCTTTCCGATCCCTTTCCGATCCCCGGTTCGCCGGTCACCAACACGAGATGTGCCCCCTTCTCCCGCGCGGTGTTCCATGCCTCGTTGAGTTGGTTCCATTCGAGGTCGCGGCCGACGAAAGGCGATTCGGTGACGGGTGCCGGGTCCGTGTCCTGCACTTGGTCGCGATTGAGTGTGCCCGCCCGGACCTGTTGGTACATGGCCGCGATCTCCTCGCCCGGTGCCACTGCAAGGTCGCGCTCAAGCACCTCCGCGTACCGGTGGTAGGAGCGCAGCGCCGCGGTTCTACCGCCGAGCGCGAGATGTCCTTCCATTTGCATTCGAACGGCCGCTTCGTCGGTCGGCTCCAGGTCGATGATGCGTTGGGCGTAGCTGATCGTGGCGATGTGGTCGTCGTGCCCCGCAGCCTTTTCTGTCAGCCGCCTGAAAACCCCATACGCCTCGGCTCGAAGTTTCGCTCGCTCGTCCAGGACCCAGTCGTCATAAGAAGCTGGAAGGAGATCGCCCGCATAGTGGCGCGCGGCGAGCTCGAGATCACCGGCCGCAATGGCATCGCGGAACCTCAGCACGTCGACGTCTGTCGGCCCAGTCGGAATCCACCGCACAATCTCGTTGTCGATCTCGACGAACTCGCCGGTGTCGGGAAGGGCATGACGGAAGTCGTGAAGCAGCTTTCTGAGGTTGGTGCGCGCCTGACGCTCGTGGGAGTCGGGCCAGAGCTCGAACGCGAGTCGTGAGCGGTGCTGCAGGTCGCTCCGCAACGCGATCAAGGCCAAGAACCGTTGCAAGCGAAGAGAGTTGAAGGCGCGAAGACGCTGGCCGTCCAAGACAATCTCGACTCCACCAAGAAGTCGGACCTCCAACCGCGCCGGGGGTTCGCCACCGACCCCACTCGTGTCACTACACATTGGCTGTTCTGGAAGCGGTCGAGCTCTGAAGGTCCGCTGTCTCCCCTCGCCTGTGTCGATAACAAGCCGATCAGCAGAATGATGAGTGTAAACTCCGAGTCCCCGGGTCGGGTCCGAGGGTGTGGGCTGTGGTGTTCACACCCCACTGACCTCCGTGCCGACCTGCCCGCCGTAGTTGAGCCAGTGTCTATATCAGAGCCAACGCCGCCGCTGAAGGGCATCTAGTGAGATTCGGGGTTCGTCGCCACGCGCTGGCCCTCGCGATCGTGTTGCTGTCTACGGCCGGGTTCCAACTCGTGGTTCTCGACCGTCCCTTCGCGTACGACATGGAAGGAGCCTCGGCAAGCGAGATCGGGATCTGGGCGAGAAACTACCTGCGGTTCGATTGGGCCCAAACGCGCGGCATGCCCGTGCTCACAGTGGGACAACTCTCGACAGCGCCGATCGTCTTGCATCCGGATCACCCGCCACTCATTCCGCTGCTCATTGCCGCGTTCTACGCAGGATTCGGCGTGGGCGAGTGGCAAACGCGGCTTCCGATGTCCATCATGCTGATCGCCACCATCTATGTCTTGTACCGGCTGGTCGCCCGGACAGCCACGCGCCGCGCTGGCGTGACCGCTGCCGCCGTCTTTGCGGCGTGCCCCATGATGCTCTTTTTTGGCGGCATGCCCGACCCCTCAGGAACGCCCCTCATCCTCTTCATCCTGCTATCCGTACTCGGATACCTGCGGTTTCAAGCCGAGCCCCGACTCTCCACGTTCATGCCGTTCTTCGCAGCGTTCGGAATCGCCAGCCTGTGCGACTGGCCCGGCTATGTGATCGCTCCGGTCTTTCTCGCCCACTTCCTCGTGACCAAACCTCCCGCCGAGTGGCCATGGATCGTGGCGTTTGGGGGCGCCGCATGCGCGCTGTTCGCTACTGTGTATGTCTACATCACGCTTGTCACTGACTCGTCCTGGACGTGGATGCTGCCCCGCTTCGCACGCCACAGTACCGTGGTTGGAGCTCAGCCATTCACGCTCACGCAATGGCTCGAGACGGCGTTCATCCTCAATCGGAGGCTCCACACAGTCGCCCTGCTCATCGCCAGCGGTCTGTGGCTGGTGATCTCCGGATTGCGGTTCCGCCGCCCGCAGGCGGGAGCGACGGTCGCCCTACTGCTGATCGCGTGGGGTGCCGCCTGCGTCGTGATCGGAAATACGGCCGCCTACACCCATGAGTCCATCTGGATACTTCTCACGCCAGGCATCGCGGTCAGTACGGCGCTACTGATCGAACGGCTGTTCCTCGTCACCGCGCAGCACCGGGTCGCCCCGGTCATGGGTCTTGGCGTGGCCTTCGTCGTGGTGATGTTCGCTACCTGGACCGGCTACACGACGTTCAGGCGTCTCTACCCGACGACACCCTTCGCCCCCTTTACGCCGATGGAGATGGGGCAGGCTATCCAGGCCGCCGCCCCCGATCCCGGCGATCTGGCCCTGGTCGTCGGTGGGGATGGCGGGCCAGGAGCCCAGTTGTGGTTCTATGGGGACCGCGCACTCCGAGTCGATGTGTGGTCTATCACGGAGGTCGAGGAGCGCCTCACCGAGGACTGGGCCGACCTGGTCTATGACTTCGACGTGCAGCCGTGGAAGGCGACCGCGTCGGGCATCGTGTTCCCTCGATGGTGGGACGACGGGTTCGAAGACGTGCGCGTCTACCTCGAAGGACGATATCCAATAGTGGACCTGCCTCCGGCCTTGTCGGAGAAGTTCGCGGTCTTCACGGTGCCGCGTCCCTAGCCGCACTCCTCGCTCAACGTCCCATGCGGCCGCTCAGCGCCTCGAACCGTCTTTCTCTGTGTCCTCGTTCTGGTCCCCGCCCTCGATCGCGAATGGCACCGCCGCCATCACGGCGTCCCACATGAGGGCCATCCGACCGCCTGCATCGGACATGTCCAAGAACAGCTAGGAAACCCTCGGCCCGACAGGGTTCACGGCCGCTGAAGCGCTGCCGTGTCAAAGATGGAGAAGGAGAACGGGTCCGGACCGCGCCCTTCCGCAAACGCCTGCTCATCCATACGCGCTCCAAGGAGCAACGCCGGCAGGCCGTAGTTCCCTTCGTGGCACCGGGGCTCGTAGTAGATCCGGTTCTGCTCATCGCTCTGACGCTTCAATTCCTGCCAGACGGTCCACGGCGCCGTCCACACCGTCGGATCCTCGATCGTCACCTCGTACTCGAGCGTGTCCTCGTCGGCCCGCGTATATCGTTCGACGAGCCGACGGTTCTCAGCCGATCCTTGGAAGGGGAACTTGGGCGAGAAATTTGTGGTCTCGATGACCAGCGTCTCGCCCTCCCAGCGGCCACGAGAGTCCCCGTGCCGCAGACGGATCTGGCTCGGTGGATGGCTCCCGCTCAGGTAGATGACGCGCTGGAACCCCTGGCCCTGCCCGGTGTCATAGCCCATCGCGATGGAATCCGCGCCCTGCACGATGCGACGGAACCCGTTGAAATCGGGTGTGCGCCCCGACATGCACCGGTCGCCCAAGCTCTGATCCTCCGGACCGTCGTGGCGGTTCATGCGGCCCGCCGTGTTGTAGTAGGGAGCGGTATCGAATCTGCGCGGCGACGGGGGCCCGTGCTCCCCCCCGGCGCACGCCGGCGCACTGTTCCGGCACGTCTCGGTGTTGCGCAGGAGCATGAGGCGCCACTCTCGCTCCACCTCGCTCTGCCGCTGGGCCTCTGGTGTGAGGGTGGGAATCCTCCCGTTCGGCGGATCGACGACGAGCGACGTGCGGGGGCCCGCCGGCTTCGCTGACGTGTAGACGGCGTTGTACGCCCCGCTAACGAGCACCGAGGGGCGATCGAGTTGGACCCGGTCCCGTGCGGCCCGCTCTTCGGCGGTGGCAAACTCTCGATCGCCGAGCTCGACGGCCCGCTCCAAGGGCGTGGAGTACACATCGAGCCAGATGCCCTCCAGGTTCGGATGCCCCCACGCGGTCGCACTCGGGGCCTGGCTACTCACCGACACTGTGGTGATCTGCAGGAGCACGATGAGAGTTGCGATCACCGTTGCCACACCGAGCGACCCAAGGAGTCGTCGCATCTTCGTACCTCCTGATTTCGCAACTCCCCTGCGAGGGAACTCGGCGGGGCGCTAGATCAGAATCAACGGGAACGCACCCCCAAATCCCGGAAGAACGCCCGCACGTCATCGACGAACAGCCCTGGTTCCTCACTCGCGGCGAAATGGCCGCCACGTGGCATCACGGTAAAACGTGCGAGGTTGTAGCGCGCCTCGAGCCACCGCCGCGGCGTGAACACCAACTCCTTCGGAAACGCCATGCACGCGGTCGGCACCTCGACCCGCTGTGTGCTCGGGCGACTCCCGCTGTGCCGGCCCTCGTAGTAGTACCGGGCCGCCGACGTCGCCGTCTGCGTGACCCAGTAGATCGTGATGGTCGTGAGTAGCTCGTCCTTGCTGAACTTCGTCTCGGGATTACCCCCGCAGTCGCACCAGCTCCGATACTTCTCGACGATCCACGCAGCCAGCCCAACCGGAGAGTCGTTGAGGCCGTAGCCGAGGGTCTGCGGCTTCGTGCCCTGAATGTGGCTGTAGCCCCGCTCCTCGTCGGTCCAGAAGGCAGCGCGCTCACGCCGTAGCGCGACTTCGGCGGGCGGCACGCCGGCCGTGGGGTTGTCGGGGTCTGGCGGGTCCGCGCCGCACAGGTTCAGGTGCAGGCCGGCCACGTGCGCCGCGTCATTGATCGCCATCCATCGGCTGATCCCTGCGCCGAGGTCTCCGCCTTGCGCGCCGTACTGCTCGTAACCCAGACGTGCCATCAGCTCGGCAAAAATCGCCGCCGTCCGTTCGCTCCCATAGCCCAGCACACGTGGCCGATCCGAAAAGCCATAGCCAGGTATTGACGGAATCACGACGTGAAACGCGTCCTCCGCCCGCCCCCCGTGGCTGGCTGGGTCCGTCAGCGGCCCGATGACCTTGGCGAACTCCGCAAACGACCCTGGCCAGCCGTGGGTCAGGATCAGTGGAAATGCACCCGGCTCCTCCGACCGGCGATGCACGAAGTGGATGTCGATGCCGTCGATCGTGGTCTTGAACTGCTCGAACCGGTTGAGGCGGCGCTCTTGCTCCCGCCAATCGAACTCGTCGCGCCAGTAGTCGACGAGCTGCGTCAGATAGGCCTGGTTGGTCCCGAGCCTCCACCCCACCCCGTCGGGTTCGTCGGGCATGCGGGCTCGCGCCAGTCGGTCCCTGAGATCCATCAGCACACCGTCGGGCACGCTGATGGTGAACGGTTCGATCTGGGCGCCGGCAGACCCCTGGCTCTCGGCGGCGAGCTCTATCGTCATCCCCAGCGGCGACCACGCGAGGTGTGTAAGCACACCGATCCCTGAGGCCAGCACGAACCTGAGCGACAGTGAGGCGACTGCACGCGTCATGGGTCACGTTCCTCCCTGTAAACCGGATTCTTCAATCTGCACACCTTGACGCACACAACCCCGTGGAAAAGGCACGCGACGCCGCAGCCCGACACAGCCGAAGGGGGGCGTACAGGCGCGGTAGACCTAGCCTATGCCGCCGGCGCCGAGCTGGGCGGTGAGGACGGGCCGATGGCACTGTCACGTTGAGGTCGAGCGTAGCAGAGTGGCGGGCGGTTCACCACCGCGCGCTTCGCGCGGCCGTGCTCCGAGTGTGAGACGGTGGCGCCTGCTGAACGATGACGCGCGTTCACGGCTTTCAGTTGACAGTACCCTCAGGCAGGGCGAACACCTGCAGGACCGAGCCGGACCCGGGCGGACGCCGCATGGTCTCGGGAAACACCTGGCGGGCGTTTCTCCAGGCCAGGGCCCAGCCCGGGCCGGACGGGACGGAGATCACCCCACGTGTCTCCCCCGGGATCGCCGGGTCGTGCCACGGTCGACGTCCGCCAGAGCTCGGCTCCCGTGTCGGGGTCGTGCGCCGAGATGAAGCAGACGTCGTTCTTGTATCGCTCGCACCCGGTCATCCCGGCGATGACCTTGCCCCGCACGATGATCGGACCGCTCGTGTACCGATACCCGGGCTCGGGATCGATGACCTGGTGCTCCCACACCAGCTGGCCGGTGCGCGCGTCGAGCGCCAGCAGCTGTGCGCTACTGGTGCCGGCGAAGATCTTGTCTCCATAGATGGCGATGTTCCGGCGAGCCAGTCCCGGCTGCCTGTTGATCGGCAGGTCGGCGTCTCCTGCCTCTGGCCGCCGTCGCACATACTCCCACAGGAAGTCGCCGGTCGCCGCGTCGAGCGCCTGGATGGCACTCCGGCTCGGTACGTACATCACGCCATCGTGCACGAGGGGCGTGATCTCGTCCGTGCCGGGCGGCGTCGCCCAGGACCAGACCAGTCGCAGCTCCTCGACGGTCTCTCGGTTGATCTGATCGAGTGGGCTGTAGCCCTGGCCGTTCAGCGTCCGGCGCCAGTTGATCCAATCGGCGGGGTCGGGATTCAGCAACTCTGCGTCCGTGACCGGCTCGATGGCTCGGAGCTCGGTCTGCGCGTCGCTCGCCCCCGCCCCGAGGAGCACCATGGAGACGATTGCCATGCAGACTACGCGCTTCATGCGACTCTCCTTGTCTGACGTATGGTTTGGGGCGCGGCGCAGCATGCTCAACACGACCGCGACCGGCTTCGATCCTGAGGCGCACACGGTCACGACCGCCGACGAGCAGTCGGTGTCGTATGACGCCCGCGATCAGGGGGCGGTCACCGGAAGCGTCAGGGCCACCAGCTCCGGCACCGGCGAGCCGCCAACGGTCAACGCGACATACTGCCGACCATCCACCATATAGGTCATCGGGGTGCCGATCGCGCCCCCCGGGAGATCGACCGACCCGACCTCCTCCCCGGTGCGCTTGTCGAAGGCAACCAGCCGTGGACCGCCGTCCGACCCGCCTGCCGTGAGCGCGTAGATCAGCAGGGTCTTCGTCAGCACCGGGCCGGCGCGATTGCTGTCGCCGCCGAGAGGTGGCAGGCCGAGATGGCGGAGCATCGGCAGGTTTCGAATCCGGTCCCCGTTGCCCATCGGCTGCATCCAGACATGCTCGCCCGTGTTCATGTCGATGGCGGTCATGCGCGAGTACGGGGGCTTGAACAGCGGAAGCCCCTGTGGCATCTGGGGCCGGTCGCTCGGCCGCTTCTCGATGACCCGCAGGCTAGCGTCTTCACCCGGTTCCGGCGCACGAAACTGCTTGACGGCATACCGGTTTCCAGACGGCACGTACAGTATCCCGGTCTCCGGGTCGACGGCGGCCCCTGACCAGCTGCCGGCGCTGAATCCGGGGCGCACGATCGTGCCCCGCTGGCTGTGCGGCGTATACAAAGGCCCGATGCGAAACGGCGCGATCGCCTCCAGCGCCATCTCGCGGATCTCCAGGGTGAAATCGACGAGATCGTCGACAGCCACGCCCTGGTAATCGAAGGGGGCCGGCCGGGTCGGAAACGGCTGGGTCGGCCACGGCACCTCCCCCTCGATGTCGGTGTCGGTTGGGACCGGACGCTCTTCGATCGGCCAGACCGGCTCGCCGGTGGCCCGGTCGAAGACGAAGGTGAACCCCTGCTTCGTGATCTGCGCGACCGCCTTGATCGGCCGACCGTCGACGGTGATGTCGATCAGATTGGGCGCGGCCGGAATGTCGTAGTCCCAGAGCCCGTGGTGCACGAACTGGGAGTGCCACACACGCTCGCCGGTCTCCAGGTCGAGCGCGACCAGGCTCTCGGCGAACAGGTTGCGGCCGGGCCGATGACCGCCGTAGTAGTCGGGCGCGGCCGTGTTGAGCGGCAGATAGATATAGCCGAGCTCGGGGTCGATGCTCATCATCGTCCAGACCCCGACCTTCCCGGTCTCCCGCCAGGAATCGCCACCCCACGTGTCGTTCCCGAACTGGTCCCCCTGCGGGATCGTGTGGAAGGTCCATCGCGTGGCGCCGGTCTGCACATCGAAGCCCCGCATCCACCCCGGGGGCATCTCCCTGCGAATGTTGTAGCTGGAGATCGACATCGGGGTGGCGACCGTGTTTCCGAAAACAATGGGCGGCGACTGCACCGAGTAGGGCAAGGCGTTCAGCCAATCCCGCTCGCCGCGTGTCGCCCGCGGCAAGTCGGCTACCAAGTCGAGCCGCCCGGCCTCGCCAAAGTCCGGACACGGTCGCCCGGTCTTCGCGTCGACACAGATGAGATAGCCGTTGCCGGTCCCGAAGAAGATGCGCTCGTCGGTCCGATCAGGGCCGTTCGACCAGTACGCGACCCCGCGCTGGTTCCAGCGGGCGCTCATCGTCGTGGTCCCCTCTTCGTAGCTCTTCGGGTTGTATATCCAGAGGGTCTCGCCGCTGCGGGCGTCGATGGCGGCCGCAGTGGAGGTGGGCATGTTGATGAAGAGGCGTCCCCCGACCATCAGCGGCGTGGCCTTGAGATTCGTGAGCGTCGGGGGCTGCCCGTCGCGCCAGCGACTCGGGTCGCGTCGATTCAGCTCCTCGAAGATCACCCGTGCGTCGGCAGCCCACTCCCCGCCCCCAGGTGTCGTGACGCTCAGGACGCGATCCGACGACCGCCACCGCCACGCGATCTCGAGATCTGTGAAGTTGCTGGCGTCAAGCTGATGGAGGGGCGAGTACTTCGTGCTGCCGAGATCACCGCCATAGGTGGGCCACTCACCGTTGGCGGGCGCCCCGTCCTGCGCGTGCACAGGTCCCGCCGACACGACCGCCACGACCAGCGCCATCAGGACCCACGGACGCGCGAACGTCATCGTCATCAAGCGCCATTCTACGACGTGCCGCCGTGCTATCGTGACGGCTCACGCAACCTGCCACGGGAGGGTGCTTCATGCTGGTCCGACGTTGGCTAAGGACTCTGGTCAGGGTCCTAAGCGCGGGCGTGCTACTGGGACTCGTGACGGGCGGGATCGTCGCTCCGCGCAGCTGGAGCGAGCCGGCCGAGTACGTGGCCGTGCTCGCGGCCGCGCCGGCACACTCCCGGGTCACGGCGCTCGACATCACAAGTCGCCGGCTGGCGTTCGGTGGCCAAGAATTCGGCGCCATCGGGGCCTACGAGATCCTCATCGGCACGGCGACCGCCGTCGCCGATCCACAGGGTGCGCGCAACAACGGCATCGTTGACCTCGACAGGGCGCCCCGAAACGCGGCCGGGCTCGTCGAGTACACGTTCGAGGTGCAGATTCTCAAGCCGGCTGACATGACCCATGCCAACGGCGTGCTGGTCTACGAGGTCAACAACCGCGGACGCAACATCGTGTTCGGGTACTTCCACGGAGCCGGCATCGGCTACGACGCCCACCACGCGGGCAACGGCTTCCTGATGGAACAGGGTTACACCTACGTGTCGAGTGGTTGGATGCACGGCACGCGGGGTGTCGGCAATCCTCCTCCCGTACTGGCGTATCTTCCGCACCCGACCATCGACGGCCAGGCGATCACCGGCCAGTCCATGGAGGAGTGGATCGATCCGGCCAGCGGTGCATTCGGACGGCTCAGCTACCCCGCCGCCACGCCGGACCAGACGCGCGCCACGCTGACCTATCGCCAGCTGCAGACCGATCCGCGCCAGCCGCTCCCGACCTCGGCCTGGTCGTACGTGGACGACAGCACGGTTCGCCTCACCCCGCCGACCGACGCCGACGCCGGGACGATCTACGAGTTCGTGTACGAAGCCAGCAACCCGATCGTCCTGGGGCTGGGTTTCGCGGCGATCCGGGATTTCGCGTCCTTCACCCGCTACAGCGCGACGGACGACACCGGGCAAGCGAATCCGCTGTTCGTGGATGGCGCGCCGGTCCTCCAACACGCCGTCGCCGTCGGGTCGTCTCAGAGCGGCCGGGTGATCCGCGACTTCATCTATCAGGGGTTCAATGAGGATGTGGCCGGCCGGCGCGTGTTCGACGGCATGACACCCTACGTGGCCGGGGCGCGCCGCGCGTTCGTCAACTATCGATTCGGGCAGCCGGGACGGTACACCCGTCAGCACGAGGATCACAACTACCCGATGGACGAGTTTCCCTTCACCTATGCCACGACGACTGACCCGCTGACCGGGAAGACTGATGGGCTGTTGGCAGTGTGCTCGATGTCCGATACGTGTCCCCGCATCATCCAGGTCGATGCCGACTCAGAGTGGTATGGCGCCCACGCGTCCCTCATCCGCACCGACACGAGGGGACACCCCGTCGCCCTCCCACCGACCGTGCGGTACTGGATGCTCTCGACCGCCCATTCGCAGGGCGACGCCGGATGTCGTGATCCGGCCAACCCGGTGTCGCCGCATCCGTACTATCGTGCCGCCTTCGACTCGATGGTCCGGTGGGTGCGAGACGGCGCGGAGCCTCCCGCGACACGCGCGCCATCGGTGGCCGACCACACCGCCGTCACCGTGGCCCGGCAGGCCGAGCAGTACCCGGTCATCCCCGACCGCCCCTACAACGGCGCGATCAGTGCGATCGGCGTCCGGGACTTCTCCGTCTGGCCGCCCGTCGAGAGCCAGGAGCGCTATCCCCTTTTCGTGCCGGGTCTCGACGCCGTCGGCAATGTGACCGCGGGGGTGCTGACACCGGAGGTGACGGCGCCGCTGTCGACGATGGGCAAGGCCATCCGCGCGTCAGGTTTCGGAGAAGGGGACTTGTGTGGGGTCAACGGCTCCTCGATCGCGTTCCCTCGGACGCAAGCGGAGCGTCTGGCGACCGGTGACTCGCGCCGATCGATCGAAGAGCGCTATCCGGGCGGACTGGCCGAGTACGCGAAGAAGTACGCGGACGCCGTCGATGCGCTCGTGGCAGACGGTTACCTACTGCTGGAGGATGGCGCGCGTCTCAAGACTGGGGTCGACGCGACGTGGAAGGAGGCGCAGCAGTAAGCACTAGCAACCTTAAACCCAGCCTCAGAGCTGCTCTACGAGCACGGCGTCAGCGTGCTGGGCGAGCGCACCAAGGTCACCGGCATCGGAGGTCAGCACCGTTCCGCCGGGCTCGGCGAATGCGACAACCAGCGCGTCCACCGCTGAGCCTCTACGAGCCCGCCTTCTCAGCGTGGCCGCTCGCCGCGCCAGGGAGACGTCCATCCGTTCGACGATGTCGCAGGTCTTCAGCAACCGATTCGCCCCGGCGTCGCGCGTCGCGTGCCCTTGGAGACACTCGACGAGCACGACGGACGGCACCAGTGGCGGCCACAGCCCGGACTCTCGCAACGCGAGAACCAGTGCGGCGGACTGTCGCGTCCGCTCGGCGAGCCGACTGACGCCGCTTGCGTCGAGTACGAGCACCGGGCTCAGCCCGCTCGACGACGCGGGGGGCGCCTGATGCGCTTCGCCAGTTCACGCGCTCGAGCCCGGTCGGCTGCCGTAGGCTCTCCGACCTGGTCAACCAGATCCTCCAAGTAGCGATCCGTCTCGGCGAGTAGGTCAAGTCTGCGCAGCTCCGCCCGGATGGCGTCCTGCAACAGCTCGGAGGCCGGCAATTTCCTCGCTTTTACCTGTTCGTACAGCGTGGCGGGCAGATACAGCTGCATGCGAGGCATACGCCTAGTTATACACCCATTCCCCGAAACCTCACACCTCGGCGATCCGGCTGACCGCCCTTCCACCGGCTCGTGCAGCTCGACGCATTCTCTCCACCACAGGAGAAGTAGTCGACGCCGCGAAAGAAGTACGTGCGTGTCAGGGCGTAGGGACGAGGCGCGTGAGCTCGGCGAACCAGTTGTCGACGCAGGTCAGACCGCGTAGGTCGTCGACACACGTACAGACGAGGACGTGGTCAGGCACGAGTCTCGACGGCGTCCTACGTCGTGTGACTGGGGTCGGAGCGCGCCGCCTCGGCCTTCCACGCGACAAGTCACGGCAGCTGGTGCGGCTGCACCCCCATATTCCTATCGTCTATTTCCTATCGTCGTCGGATGACTTGACCATCTCTAGGGATTGGAGGAGCATGGCATAGGTATCTTCGGCGGGTCCTCGACGAGGCATTAAGGAGAACAGATGACGACGATGTTCTGTCCCAGCGGGAGACGACTCGCGATTGCCGGGGTGCTCGTGGCGGTACTTGTGGCGGCGGTCGCGGTCCCCATGCCGGCTCGTGCGCAGGCCAGCGCAGACCATGAGGTCACGTTCAGCAAGGACATCGCTCCCGTCCTGCAGCGGAGCTGCCAGAAGTGCCACCGGCCCGACGCGCTGGCGCCGATGTCGCTGATCAACTACGACGACGTGCGCCCGTGGGCTCGGGCCATCAAGTACCGCACCGGTCTCCGGGACCAGCAAGGCGTCATGCCGCCCTGGTACATCGAGAAGGACATCGGCATCCAGGGGTTCAAGGACGACCCCTCGCTGTCGGAGGCAGAAATCCGCATGATCGCGGCGTGGGTCGACAATGGTGCGCCGGAGGGCGACCCGGCCGACCTGCCGGCCCCGCTCGGGTTCCTCGCCGAGGACGAATGGGAGATCGGCGAGCCGGACCTGATCGTGTCGTCTCCGAGTTTCGAAGTACTCGCAGATGCGCCCGACTGGTGGGGGGCCATCGGTGCCTCGCCGACGGGGCTGACCGAGGATCGGTACGTCGCGGCGCTCGAGTACAAGGAAGTGACCGAGTCGGTTGAAGGCGAGCGCCGGGCCACGGTGGGTTCCCTGTTCGTGGTGCACCATTCCGCAATGCTTGCGTTGGGGCCTGAGGCGCTCGAGGCATTTGGAGCGGCCACGAGCGGGGCAGGAGGCGGATCGGATACCGGCGAACGGGACGCCGGCGAGGGCGGCGCCGAAGAAGGCGGCGACGACGAGGGAGGCCTCGACGGGCTCGACCTCCTCTGGCCCGTGCACGAGGTCGGCCGCAACGCGGACTTCTTTAATCCGAAGGCGGGCAAGCTGCTACCGGCCAACTCGCAGCTCATGTTCGTCCAGAACCATCATCACTCCAACGGCGCCCACACGCGCGCCCATATCGAGGTCGCATTCAAGTTCCACCCGCGGGGGTATACGCCCACGCTGAAGAACGAGTTCGTGTTCATGGGCACCATTACCGACCTCGACATCGAGGCGATGGAGGCCGAGCAGGTGGTGGAAGCCTTCAGCGTGCTTGAGGAGAATACGAAGCTCACCGTCTTCGAGCCGCACATGCACGCGCCCGGTGTCCGGATGTGTCTGGACGCCATCCGAGGAACCAGGATCGAGACGCTCAACTGTTCGGGGTACGACCACAGCTGGGTGCGGGCCTATGCCTATGAGGACGATGCGGCACCCCTGCTGCCCAAGGGCACCATCCTGCGCATGACCGGCACGTTCAACAACTCGCCGACGAACCGCAACGTCGCCGATCCGCGCAACTGGACGGGCGGCGGCAATCGGTCGGTCGACCAGATGTTTCTTCTCTTGGGGCGCGGCATCCGCCTGACCGACGAGGAGTTCGCGGCCGAGATCGCAGAGCGGCGCCAGGTGCTCGGACTTCCCCCGGGCGAGGTTCCCATTGGCTGCCCGCTCTGCGGCGGGGCGGACGAGCCCGCGGGCGTGGACGCGGGTGACCAGCAATGAGAGCGGCGGTCATTCTCGGAGTTGCCGGAATCGCGGTCGGTCTTGTCGTGCAGCACGCGGCTGCGCAGCAGGCAAGGCCGCGCGGGACGCATCAGACCGGACAGGAAGTGGTGCCGGCCTATGAAGGGTGGGAACGGAATCCGGATGGCTCGTTCACGCTGCTGTTCGGCACGTTCAACCGGAACTGGCGGGAGGAGCTCCACATCCCGATCGGCCCGGACAACAACATCGAGCCGGGCGGTCCCGACCAGGGGCAACCGACGTATTTCCTTCCGCGCCGAAACCGGTTCCTATTCGAAATCCGCGTGCCCGCTGATTTCGGCGAGCGGGAGCTGGTGTGGACGCTGAGGAGCCCGAACGGGGAGACGAAGCGCGCGTACGGCACCCTGAAGCCCGACTACTTCATTGATAACCTCGTCCGGATGATGAACAACGGGCTGCAGGTGTTCGGAGAAGTGGCCAAGAACGTCGGACCGGAGCTGACAGTCGACGGACCGCTGAACAGGACCGCGATGGTGCATCAGCCGGTCACGTTGACAGCCGTTGCACGGGATAAGGACGACATCCCGGCGGCGAGCCCTGAGAGGTTCACCCGCGAGGGGCGCGAGAGGGCAGAGAGAGCGGCGGCGGCCGGCATGGGCGGTGGAGGGGCCCCCGGTCTGCGGGTGTCCTGGAACGTGTATCGCGGCCCTGCCAACGCTGACTTCGACCCGCCGCAGCTCAAGACGTGGGAGGATACGCGACGGGTAGCGAATTCACCCTGGGCTCCCGGATATGTGCCGCCGCCACTTCCTGAGGACAACACGTGGGTCGTCCGGTCCACGTTCAGCGAGCCCGGGACCTACGTGCTGCGCTGCCTCGTCAGTGATGGCGGCCTGACGGCCTACGAGGACGTCACCATCGTCGTCACCGAATAGGCGGACGGCGGTCTGTCGATCGGTCGTTATCCCCATTAGGCGGGAGGCGAACGTTTCGAACTCCCCGCACGGACGGCGGATGGACCGGTCCCACGCCAAGCCCTGAGGGTTACGGAGGCCAGAGGCGAAGGTTCGCCGAGCGTACACTCGTCCCCATCCGAGGCGTACGGGTTGTGCGCCGGGATGCCATAGCGACCGTTCCCGCTGTCCGAGCCGAGCGGATCGATGCGGAGGATCTTCCCGAACACCACACAAAGGTGTTGAGCGAGATCGAGAGGATCCCCCCCGCTCCCGCCATCTGCGACTCCCACATACAGCAGCCCGAAGTCGCGGTCCCCCGTGCCGCCATTACCGCAGCACGTCGCTCTCCTCCGCCATCTCGATGATGATCTGGCCATCCTCAGGGAGAAGATGGCGCCGGTCCACTGCGGCAGCGACCGCCGCCTCGACCGCGCGGACGAACCCGCCGTGGTCGCCGTAACGTTCCTCCAAGGAGCGGCGTGGGTCCCCGCTCGTCATGCGCTCGGCGCGGGTCCGCGCAAAGGGAAAGAACGAACCCGTCAGCCCGCACAGGTCCCTGCCACGTGGTCCCGGCGCATACAGGTTCCACCCGGTGCTTGTGCCGACCGGCACCGCGATATCGATCGTCCGTATTCCGGCCACATCGTGTCCATCCTGGTCAACGGTGGGAATCAACACTTGATACCTGGCGCCCCGCGTCGGTGGCAACAGGGTCTGCCGGCCACCACTCGGCCCAAATGTCGGCCCGTAGTCCAGGACGTCGAGCCGGTTGACGACCGTCGGAAACGTCACTCCAGGAATAGACGGGAACATGCGTCCCACCTCGTCAACGGTGCCTAGCGTTCCGCGTCCAATACCGGGGTACTGCGACGGCGGTGGCTCGATGCCCTGGTCGGCCCATTGATCGAGCGCCACGAGCAAGGCACGCATGAGGGGCGCACTGCTGCGCTGGCTGTTGGACACATGCGCGCACTCGCCCCGTGCGGTGGGGATCGCCCCGACCCCGGGACCGCCGCCATGGGGGTGGCTGGCCAGCAGAAAGAAACGGACCTTCGGCGGCGCCGGCACCGGGTTGCCGAGCCCGTCGTGCACGTTGAGCGACGCCTTCATCTGCCAGAACTCGTTGCTGGTGTCGACGTGGAAGACGAGCGGGTCGGTCGTCGGGCGCTTCAGGATGCCGTCGCGGATGTTCGTGACCGGATCGGTCGTCACGGCGTAGGTCAACGGCGGATACGAGTGCGACGTGAAATCCGGCGTCCGGTCCTGGCGCGAGTAGATGTTCGGATCGGAGAACTCCACGTTCGCGAACAGCCGGTGCGAACCGGGGATGTGGATGCGGACAGCGTCGAATACCTGCCGGCGCGCCTCATCCTCGTTGAAGCCGAGATAGAGGAACTCGCGCATGTACATCCCGGTCGACGAGATCCCCAAACCGTAGACGCGGCTGACGTCCACGTGTCCATCGACGGCCAGCGGATTCGGCGAGCCGTCGTCATCGGCCGTCTCGTATCTGAGGAAAGACGCGACGTCGCGCGTCACCGCGTAACCCAGCCCCATCACCCACGGGTCCCGGGCCGGATAGATCAGCTCATAGGTCTTGTCCCAGGCAAAGCCGTCGAACAGACAGATGTCCTTCGTCGTCGGAACCAATGAGTCCCGACCGGTCGGACAGGTACCAAACGCCCACTCGTCCGCTGGCACTGGACGGCGCGCACCGTCGATGCGGTCGCGCACCGTCAGGGTCGAATGCCCGGTGTCCGTATCCGCCGTTTCGTAGCTGACGAAACGATCGTTGCCCTTGAGCGGCAGGCTGTAGCCGAGCATGTCGCCCGCGACGCCGTCGGGAGGGCCTCCCGTCGGTGTGGACGGATACTCGATACGAACGCGGGAAACGATGGGGCTTCCGTCGGCCTGCACGGCCACCGGCAGCGTGGCACCAAGCCGGGTCTCCGTCGTGATGATGTCGCCCCCCCAGCCGGCGTCCACGAAGGTGTACCCGAGGCGGAAGAACAGGCCGTCGCCGTCCTCGGGCTGGGCCCCGGGGGGCAGCGGGGGGAACGTCTGAAAAGGGATCTCGATGGCGTTGCCGCGATTGTTGATGCCGTAGAGGATCTTCCCGTTGCCCAACGTCACGTCGGTCGGCTTGATGAGGACGAACGGCGCGCGAAACTCCACGAGCCCACGCTCGTTGGTGGGTACGCGATCCAGATTGACGACCACGGCGTTCAGCGGGTCGCTCGGGTCGACCTCCATGTGCGCCGTCCCCTCAATCCGCTCGAAGGTGCCGGCGTCCCCGAACGTCCGGCCGCCGGCGTAGGGGGAGGTCTTCTCCACGACCAGCCGGGTCACCTTCGCGTCGACGGACGACGCCACTCCCGCTGACATCAATCCGCTCAACACCAGTAGTACGATGGCTCTTCTCACCACGTCGATCCTCCCGTCAGGTGACGGAGCACGGGCCAAGCGAGGTGCCTGGACCGAGGGGCATGTCAGTCACGGGCACCCGCGCCTGCAGTTCTTCGTCCCAGAGGAGAACGATCTGAAGTTCGAGTAAGTATCCCCCGGCAAAGCCGGGGGCTTTAGTTGTGAGCCGCTCAAAGCGGCTGACGTGACCGCTGCGCGGTCACTTGAGCCACCTGACGGTGGCGGCTCTAGTCCAACGGCAACTGATCCAGCCGCCGATCCTCTCGCTCCTGCTGCTGGATATAGTCCCGGATGATCCGTTCATCACGGCCCACCGTCGAGACAAAATACCCGCGCGCCCAGAAGTGCTGCCCCACGAAGTTCCGGGACCGCCCCGCAAACTCCCGAGCGATGTGGATCGCGCTCTTCCCCTTGAGATACCCGATCACCTGCGCCACCGAGTACTTCGGGGGGATCGACACCAACATGTGGACGTGGTCGGGCAGCAGATGCCCCTCCTCCACCTGGCTCTCGCGGTGCCGCGCCAGCTGCCGCAGCACCTCGCCCAGCTGCTGCCGGACGCCTCCATACATCGCTTTCTTCCGGTACTTCGGAATGAACACTACGTGATACTGGCAGTGCCATTTCGTATGATTGAGACTTCGGTACGTCGTCATGAGGACTCCTTCTCGTGATGCTTGTGCGGCTCACGGGAAGGAGTTTCCTCACGCGACTCCCGGATACGTCAAACGCTGCTGGCCGCCCCGGCAAAGCCGGGGGGTCTCCCACGGCAACTAGACGGTGACGAGCTTGACGCTCCCCGTGCTGTCGCCGAGCGTGTCGACGTGCACGCCCATCTTGTCGAGGACGGTCAACCACAGATTGGTCAACGGGGTTTCCTTCGGATAGCGGATGTGCCGCCCACCTTTGATGCCGGCCGCACGGCCGCCCACGAGCGCGATCGGCAGATCATCGTGAAGGTGCGCGTTGCTATCGCTGATGCCCGTGCCGTAGATGAGCATCGTCTGGTCCAGCAGCGTCCCATCGGCTTCCGGGATCGACTTCAATTTGCCGACCACATGCGCGAACTGCTGCATGTGGAATTCGTTGAGCTTTCCCAACCGGTCGATGTTACTCAGCACGTTCTGATGGTGTGACAGCGCGTGGTGTGAGTCCGGCACCCCCGCTTCGGGGTAGGCGCGAGAGCTCACTTCCTCGGCGAGCATGAACGTGGCCACGCGCGTCAGATCGGTCTGGTACGCCAAGACCAGCAGGTCGCCCATGAGCTGCGCGTGTTCGGCGAAGGTGTTGGGAACGCCCGCCGGCTTGTCGACCGACGGGAGCTCGCGATCGCTTTGCTCCTCGGCCATCTGGATCCGCCGCTCGACTTCCCTCACCGACTCGAGATACCCCGACAGCTTCGTGCGGTCGGTCGAGGCCAGCCGGCCCTTCAGGCGTGCGACTTCCTCGGTGACCGAATCGAGCAGGCTCGCGTTGCGCGAGATCCGCGCCAGACGCGACGCACGGTCCGTACTGTCGGCCACCCCGAACAGTCGTTCGAACACCGCGCGCGGATCGATTTCCACCGGCAGCGCCATCGTCGAGGTGCGATACGAAATCGTCGTGCGATAGGCGCATGGGTACGTGATCCCACCCGATACGCAACTGGCCTGTACGGCGACCCCCAGCTCGAGCGAGGCCAGCTGTGTCTCTCGCCCCATCTCGAATGCCGCGACCTGATCCACTGAGACGCGCGTTTCCGGGTTGATCGGATCGCCTGCTCGATTAGGTTCGCCATGCACGCCCGTGAGATAGGTCGCCCCGGACCGGGCATGGTCGCAGGCCGGATCCCCTTCGCGCGGATAGGCGGTCATGTGCGCCAAATCGCTCAGCACGAGGAGGTCGTCGCGATAGGGCGTCAGGCTCTCCAGGATCATCGGCAGCGCGTCGGGCAGCGCACCCTCCGTCTTGGGGACCCAGTGACGCATGGACATCCCGTTGGGCACGTAGAACCACGCCGCCCGACGCACCGGAGCCGCCGCGGTGCGGCTGAGCGCGGACAGGGCGGGGACCATCGCATCCAGGAACGGCAGGGCCAAGGCGGTCCCCATGCCCCGCAACACGGTCCGCCGAGGTAGATGCGTCTTGGTAATGAACATACGAGCTCTCCTTGCTTGCCTTACCGATTCGCCACCGTGGCCCCGCCCCTGGGCTCGGCGCCAGGGGTGCGATTCATCTGGAACGGCGGGCTCTTGACGATGCCGAGGATGATGTCCGACCAGCGAAAGTCCGGGGCGGCCTCGCGGACGATCGCCCGGACGGCCGGCCGACCGGGGGCGTCCACGCCGCGCCCGAGCGCATAGGTGAGCAGCCGCTCGGTGAAGACCGTCGCAAACTGCGTGCTGTTGGTCAACAGCGCCTGGCGCAGTCCCACCACGCCGTCCATCTTCGACCCATCGAGCGTCACCCCCGACGCATCCACCGGTTTGCCGTTGTCGACGTCTCGCCATTGGCCGGTGACGTCGAAATTCTCGAGCGCAAACCCAAAGGGGTCCATCAGGGAGTGGCACGAGGCACACACCGGATTGCGCCGGTGCAGCTCAAGACGCTCCCGCACGGTGGTCGGCTGCTCCGCATCGTTGTCGGGGAGCGGCGGTATATTCGGGGGAGGCGGGGGCGGGGGATTGCCCACGAGGTTATCCATGATCCATTTGCCGCGCACCACAGGCGACGTCCGATTGGCATGGGAGGTCACTATCATGACGCTGCCCTTCCCCAGGATCCCGAACCGTCGCTCGTCGGTCAACGTCACGCGCCGCAGATGGCTGCCGTAAACGTTCGGAATGCCATAATGCATGGCGAGGCGCTCGTTCAGGTACGTCTCGTTGGCCCTGAGCAGATCCAACACGCTCCGATCGTCGCGCAACTGGCTCTCGAAGAACAGCTCGATTTCGCGAGCCAGGGCCTCCTTCAAGTTGGCGTTCATGGGGAAGAGGCTCGGGTCGGGCTGCAGTTCGCGGACGCGGCGTGTCCCCAGCCACTGGCCAGCAAAATCGGCCGCCATCCGCGCGGCGCGGGGATCGGCGAGCATCCGGCGCGTCTCGGCCGCCAAGACCGCCGGCTCACTGAGCCGGCCGCGCTCGGCGACGGTGAGCAGCGCCTCGTCGGGGAGGCTGTTCCAGAGGAAGAACGACAACCGGGACGCCAACTCGACATCGCTCACGCGAAAGACCGTGTTCGGCGTGGCTCCGTCAGGACCACGCTCGATGCGAAACAGGAACTGGGGCGAGATCAACAGGCGTTCCAGGGCGGCTTGAATGCCCGCGTCAAAGCTCCCGCCGCGCCGCCCCTCCTCGTAGAAGGGCATCAGCGCCTCGACGTCGGAGGCGCTGACGGGCCGCCGGAACCCGCGCCGCGCCAGCCGCGTGAGAATCTGCCGTGCGCAGGCCGGCTCGTCGGTCGACGCGGTCGGCCGACAGAGAAAGATACGCCGCCAGCTCTCGTTGTCCTCGGGCGTGGTGGCGTTGAACGGGCCCGACACCGTGATGGACTCGATGCGGCCCGACGCGCCGCGTCGCACCGGTCCCGGATCCCCCATCACCCCGCCCCGCAACCCCTCGGCGTACCCGGGCCGAATATTCAGGAGGGTCACGCCCACCGGGCGGGTGCCTGCCTTCGCCGCGAAACGAACCACGAGGTCCTCGACCTGTTCGCTCGCGATCGCGGCCGCCTCGGCGGCGGTCGCCGCCGCGGCGGCAGATCGTCGGCCCCGCACCGGCTCGAGTGACCACTGCTTGACGGTCGCGCCGTCCACGGTGACGAGGATTTCGCTCTGCGGCCGGGAGTAGAAGTCGCCCGAGCTCATGCCCGGCAGCAGGACGCGAACGGTGTACTCGCCGTCGAGCGGGAAGGTATGCCGGACGGCCATGCCGCCGTTGGTCCCGAACGGCAGGTCCTCACTCATGCGCTCGTCCTGCCTGACCGTTTGCCCGATCCGATACGTCTCGGTGGTCGGCCGAATGGTCGGATCGCCCACGGCGACGCGCGCGATCTTGACGGCGGCGGAGATGTAGCGGTCGAGCAGCGATGGCGTGACGGACAGCCCGCGGCTGTTGTCGAATCCATAGGCGGACTCGTCCGGCGGCAGCAGCCCCGGTCCGTCGACGTCCACGCCGAGCAGGTCGCGCACCGCGTTGACGTACTGGAGGCGATTGAGCCGATGGAAGGTGGGTGGCCCGGGATTGGGCGACGCGGCCGCGGCACGATCGAGCGCGCGCTCCACCGCGGACGCAAAGCGGTCGAGCACCGGCGGTTCAGGCCGGGGCGCCGGCACCTTCGGCATCGCGCCGATGCGAATCTTCCACGCAATCTTTTCCCACAGCTCGGGGTCCTCGGCAATCCGGTCCACGTCGACGTGCTCGAGCGTCAGGCCGCCGGTCTCGAGCGTGTCGCTATGGCACCTGACGCAATACCGCGTCAGGAGCTCGGGATCGGGCGTCTGGACGGCGGTCGCGGTCGCGGCGGTCGCCTGAGGCTCAGCCGCAGGAGCCGGGGAGGCGGCGAACGCCACCCCGTGACCGGCCATCAGGAGGAGCGTCGCACACGCCGCCGTCCGGTGTCGCCTCCAGATCATTTGTGCCCCTCGGCGCCCCTCTCGGGCCGGCCTTGCCCGGGGTGCTCGCTGATGATGCCCGGCTTGATGTCATACGTACCGGTCGGATGCTGCACGCGGAACTCGGCGTGGCAGGCCTCACACGCGGCGCTCGCCTCCTGCGCCGCCGCCTGCACGCGGGCCGAATCGATGGGAGCCTCAGACAACCGGTCGTCGAGCACGTCCAACGCCGCGGTCGCCGCCGTGACCATCTTCGCCGCGTCGCCGCGTGCGTGCCGCGTCCAGAACGTCCAGCTCCGCGCGAGATACTCGCGAGCCACGATGAGCCTGACCTTGGCCGTCTCGTAGTCCTCGGCCGCGATCATTGACGTCGTGGCCTCGAAATACGTGCCCACGGTCTGTTCGACGACCTGAAGCTCCTCGGCCGTAAAGACCTTCTGCGTCGCGACGGTGGTGGACGCGCTCACCGCGAGGAGGCCGGCCAGCAGAGCACTCCGACGAGCGCCAGTCATGCCATCCAGTCCTCGCGCCCTCAGGGCTCCCGCGTCGTCTCCCCCGCTGCGCGGGCCAACTCACGTTCCTGCAGGTTGGCGGCGACGCCCAGCCGCGGGTTCGCGCCAAGCTGCCGCAACAACTCGGCGGCCTTCGGCCACCGATAAAAATCGGTGGAGTTGCGGGCCCAATTGGCGAGCCGGTAGGGCGTCCGTCCGCGATAGTCGCGCACGTCCATCTTGGCGCCGTGCTCGACGAGGTACGCGATGATGTCGACCGACCCCTTGTACGCGGCCCCATGCAGGGGTGTGAATCCCGCCGCGTTGGCGGCGTTGACGTCGGCGCCGACCTCCTCCACCAGGAACGTGACCACGTCCAGCATGCGCTGCCGCGCGGCATCATCCGGGGGGGAGTAGCCCCACCCGATCCCGGAGGACGCCATCAGCGGGGTGGTCCCGTCCTCGGTCATCAGGCTCGGGTCGGCGCCAGAGGCCAACAGGATCCGCATCAGCTCAGGGTTGGCGTTGCTGCAATCCGCGGCCAGGTAGAACGGCGTGGCGCCAACGCGATTCGTCCCCCATCCATACGCTTCGAACGCCCCGTGCTTCCCTTCTCCGCCAAACCCCATGATGCCTGGGGCCGTCTGTCGCGTGTTGGGGTCCGCCCCGTGCGCGAGCAAGACCTTCACGAGCTCCACACGTCCCGTCAGGCCGGACCCATCATCGCCGCCGCCGCCGGCCTCGTTGTTCTGGCCGACGCCGTACACCGCATGGTGCAACGCGCTCATGCCCGCGGCACTCTGATTGGGATTCGCGCCCTGCTCCAGGAGGTACAACGCCACGGGGGCGTGGTTGTTGGCAATCGCGAGGGGCAGCGGGGTGATGCGGCCGGCGCCAAGGTGATAGCCAGTGCCGCCGTCGAACGCGGGCATCACCGGCGTCGCCGCATTGACGTCCGCCCCAGCCTCGACCAACGTCGTCACGACGTCGAGATCGCCGGCCCGCACGGCGAACATCAAGGCCGTAAACCCGCCCGTGGACACCGCCGTGACCGACGCGCCCCGCTCGAGCAGCAACGCGACGCTCGACACGTGGCCCTCGCTGGCCGCCCACATGAGCGGTGTCTGCCCCGTCCCGGTCGCTCTCGCCTCGACATCGGCGCCATGCTCGAGGAGCGCTCGGACCACGTCGGCATGGCCAGATTGGGCGGCGTGCAACAACGGGGTGACGCCACCGACCGCCGCCACGTTGACCGTCGCGCCCGCCCTCAGCAGAAGACCGACGATCGCCGGGTTGCCGTTTTCACAGGCGAGCGACAGCGCGCTGACGCCGGTGTGGGTGACCGCATCGACGTCAGCGCCCGCTTCGATCAGCAGCGCCGCGGTCGCAGAGTCGTTCCAGTGAGCCGCCCAGTGCAACGCCGTCGTCCCGTCGGCCCGGGGCGCGTTGACATCAACGCGCTGCCGCACCAGGTCGGCCACGATCGACCACTGTTGGGCTTTGGCGAAGTCGGCCACTGCGTCGCCAGCGGCATGGACGGAGATTCCGAGCACGCCGGCCGCGAGGACAACCCCTACCAGGCGAATGGTGACCCGCATGCTGTTTCCCCCGAGTCGACGCGCGCCCCAACCCCAAGGCCGGCGACCGACGCACCGCGCCCTTCATGTGCGGTCGCCCGCCCTCGGTCTCATTGTTATACCTTTAAGTTCCATATATGACACATTAAAAATTCGTTACACCAAATAGATGGATCTAATATCTTGGATAGTCTCGCCAACCAGGTCTCTCTGCTCACCGAACGACCCGAGCTACCTCCACGGACATTCTGCACTTTCCCGCGCGAGTACTCGCCATCACGGCAGGAGCGGCTCATGGGCAGCAACCCTGATCCGGGCACAATTCGGCCCGCGTACTCCTGCGATCGGGCGGTCGGTACCTTCCGGCCGTCGCCTCCGGACGCCCGTTGCAGCCGGTCCCCGTGGAAGGCGGGCAGCACGGGGCGGGCAGCACGGGGGTGTCAGGCGGCCGCTTCGACGGCCGGACACGTCGCGCAGGTCGCCGATCGGTTAGCCTCACCGCGTGCCCGTCGGGCAGCGGCCGCGCGTGACGTGAGGTCTGCCGGCACCGCGTCCCCGGTCCCGAAATACATCTCGTCAGGCGTCTGACCGCGAAACGCCGAATGGGGCAGCACGCGGTTGTGTTCGTCGACGTAGAACTCGACCAGTCGGCGAATCGCGGCGACGCTGTCCAGCGAGTGGAGGAAGAGCCATTGATGTTTGAGGCACCGCCAGACCGCTGTCGTGCCGGCCGTGGGCATCGAGTCGCCTCGCCCGGACCAGTGCGATCGCGAACGGACCGACGACCTGTCCGCCACGTTCAGGAACGGGCGGACGTAGACCTCGAACTGCCCGGCTTCGTCGGATACGTACGCCATCCAACGGCCATCGGGGGACACCGCGGCGAACACCTCCGCGACGTCCGTGGCCAAGAGTGCTTCAGCCGGTCGTTCCGCATCGAGCGAGAACAGCGTGAGGTCTCCCCCCATTCGCCCGAGCTCCATCAGCACGAGTGACTGCCCATCGGCCGACCAGGACATCGGCGCTTGGTTCCTCTCACTCATCGTCAACGGTTCGGCTTGGCCGGTACCGTCGGCCGCCTTGGCGTACACGTTCCCCACCACTCCGTCGCGGGTGGAGCTGAACACGACCCGTCGCCCGTCTGGACTCCGAGGGGAAAGATGTCCGGTCCGGGATCGAACGTCAGCGGACTCGGCGTGTCCCGCTCGAGATCGTAGACCAGCACGTCGGACGTCCCGCCACCCTCCACGACCACGACGACAAAGCGTCCGTCGGGGGAGATCCGCGGGGACGCGGACGGCGCTGGGGGCGCTGGCACCGGCTCCTCACGCCCGTCCCGGTCGACCCAGACCAGAGTGCGGGTGTTCCCGGCCGCGGCCGTGCCGGCCACGTAGACGAGCGAGCCGTTCGCCGACACGCTGAAGTCCGCCACGCCACTCAGCTTCGTCAGCACCTCATCCACGACCGCCACCGGGCCCCCCGCCACCTCGAGGCGGTCAAGAATCTCTGCGGAAGTACTAAGGAAAACGCCGATGCGAGGTCGGAAGCGACGAGAACTCAAAACCCCGTGGAGCTTACGCTCCGTGCGGGTTCGACCCTCAACTCCGGCACCGCTTTCATTGGGATTTCTGGCTTAATCGGTTTACTGAGCCATGCTAGTTTTCGGTAACTTGCGACTCCACTTAACGCGGAGTCTCAGTTCTCTCCTGCGGCCAGCGCTCAGGGTGTCGGAAGCCATCTGGTAGCTTCGTGCTCCCGTCCCCGAGCGCAGAATCGAGTCGCCACTGCTCTGTTTAGGACCCCGCTGAGGTCCGCCCCGCTGAGGTGCGCCCCGCTGAAGTCCGCCCCGGCGAAGGTCGCCCCAGAGAGGTCGGCCCCACAGAGGTTCGCTCCGTGGAGGAATGCCCCGCCGAGGTCGGCCCTGGAGAGGTGCGCCCCGCGGAAGTCCGCCCGGTTGAGGTTCGCCCCGCTGAGATCCGCCGCACGGAGGTGCGCCCCGCGGAGGTGCACCCCGCGGAGGTCCGCCCCGCTGGCGTGCGCCCCGATGAGGTTCGCCCGGCTGAGGTCCGCCCCGCGGAGGTCCGTCCCCCTGAGGTCCGCCCCTTGGAGGTCCGCCGGGCTGAGGTCCGCCCCGCTGAGGTCCGCCTCGCGGAGGTGCGCCTGGATGAGCTTCGCCTGGCTGAGGTTGGCCCCGCGGAGTTGTGCCCTGATGAAGTGCGCTCCGCGGAGGTACGCCCCGCGGAGGTTCGCCCCGCGGAGGTCCGCCTCGTTGAGGTCCGCCTCGCGGAGGTCCGCTTTCGCAAGATACATTCTCCCCGGCGCGCGGTTACCTCCTCCCAACTTAGCGAGCCGGATCAGGATGCCTGCCGACCTAGCTGACGCTTCCTCCGTCTCCAGTCGACGATAGTCTTCAAGCTCCTCAACATATCGTTCGATCTGATCCCTCTTGGCTCTCCGAACATTGACCCACACGATCACAAAGCCGAAGAGAACGGCGTCGAAGAGCAGCCCCCACGCCTCGACCATCACGTCACCTAGCGCCACCGGGGCAGAAGCCTGGTACACGAGCAACCCCAGCAGGACAGCCGCTGCGAGCCCGCCACCGACTGCGATCTCCGGGTGGCGGAACTCCTTCACGAATCCGCGAAACGGACGACGCTCTCGCTCGGGCATTTCAGCGGCCTCTCTCTCCGGGTGTCGGAGGTGTGTGTTGGAGCTCTGACGGACGGTGCAGGGTATCACCAGCGGGTGGGCGCCAGCCCCGGCGGCTGCCGGTGGGCCAACATCAAGCGGCTGTATCGGACAGGTGAGCTCCCGCCATTGCGAGACGCTCGACGATGACAGGACCATCAAAGAAGGAGGCGCGTGTACCGGCAGCGGATGCCGGCAGAATGGAACCCGCGGGGTGCTGGTAGTGGGCGGAATGACATGGAGCTCGTAGATCCCGGCCGCCCAAACGAAGCCGAGGAAAGCACCGGGGTCGAGGAGACCGCGGTCCCGTCAACCCCTTCCTTCAGTGACCGTCGAGGCGATCGCTCCAGACGGGGAGTAACGGGCAAGCGGCGGAAAGCCTACGGAGACGCGGTTGTAGTGTGCGACTGGGCCCGCGCCGGTTCATTCGAGTCGCTGGCGGCGACGCTCCTTTCGGGCGGACCTGCGACGGCGCCACGCATCGAGCGCCGTCTCCCCGGGCTCACGCACCTTGACCTCCACGCCGCCCATCAGCGCCAAGCCGTTGATCTTCAAGATCGGAGCATCCGGGTCGTGGCCAGCCCTGACCTCATCGGAGCACTCGAACCCGCCCATGATGCCGATGCCGTTGGACTCAACCTGCAGGTCCGGCGGTACGATGATGTTGACGCCTCCCATCATGGCGAACGCTGAGACCTCGGTGACGCCGGGTCCCATGCGAGCCTCGCGGAAATCCAGGTCCACGCCACCCATGAACGCGACGCTCCACAGGTGGCGGGGGGGAATCCAGCTCCCCTTTCTGGAAGGACCGCCCATGATGCCAGCAATGACCTGCGTGTCCCTCACAAGGCTGGCGTCGGCCGTGTGCCGTCGGGCCCTTGGCGCGGGAGCCGCCGTGGGCGCCACGCGGGATGACCCACTGGTGGTCGCCAGAGGGGGCAGATCCGTCACCAGATCCCGTAACTCCAGGACCGTCTCGACCCGGTGTGCAAGGTCCACCCGACGCTCGAACTCGTCGTTGTCGAGGGTTTGGGTTGCGAAGTGCTGGCACAGGGCGTCGATCGTCCGTTGCCGGGTCTCCTGCAACGGTTTGACTGGCCCGCTCGCACGGACCTGACCGATGATGCCGGGCGCGTCAGGCAGCCGCGGCGGAGTGCGCTCGGTCGCGGGCCGGATCGGCATCGAGGTCGGCTCCGCCTGCGGGTCGGCTCGCGAAAGGACCGTTGGAGCCGGTTGCGAGGAACTCGAGACCGCCGCGTCGATGTCGCGCCTGACGCGCCTGAGGTCGGCGCGTACCTCCGCTGCGTTTTGACACCGCAGCGTGGGGTCCTTCTCAAGAGCGTTGCCGATGGTCTGGGCGAGCGCGTCCGGCAGCTCGGGGTTGACCCGCGCGGCGGCGGGGGGCATCCGGTTGAGGATGGCGTCGAAGATGACAGCGATCGAGCTGCCGGCGAACGCCTGCCGTCCGGTGGCCATCTCATAGAGCACGGCCCCGAGCGAGAACAGATCGGTGCGATGGTCCACCTCTTCGCCCCGCGCCTGCTCCGGTGACATGTACGCCACGGTCCCGACCGTGGTGCCGAGACTCGTCAGGTGGGCGTCGTCGGACGTCTTCGTCACCTCGACCGACGGTTCGGCGACCACCACCTTTGCCAACCCGAAGTCGAGAATCTTGGCATGACCACGGGTGGTGACGAAGATGTTCGCCGGCTTGAGGTCGCGGTGAACGATCCCCTTGGCGTGCGCGGCATCGAGGGCGTCAGCGAGCTGTGCCCCGAGCTCGAGCACGAGGTCGAGGGACAGCGTCCCCCCGGCGATCCGTGCCCGCAAGGTCTCGCCCTCGAGCAACTCCATCACCAGAAAGTGCTGGTGCCCATGCTCCCCGACATCGTAGACCGTGCAGATGTTGGGATGGTTGAGCGCCGAGGCGGCGCGCGCCTCCCGCCCGAAGCGGGCGACCAGTTGCTCGTCCCGGGAGAACTTCTCCGGCAGGAGCTTGAGTGCCACCGACCGGCCCAGCCGGGTGTCCTGGGCTTGATAGACCACACCCATCCCGCCTTCACCGATCTTTCCGGTGACCTCATACGGACCCAACCGAGTGCCGGGATGAAGGGACATTGTGGGTTGCAAACTGCCCGATTATACCGGGGCGGTAGCGGGGCGGTGGATGGGATTTGGAGGGCCGCGCGGCTAAGATGAGAGTGCCTGCCAGGACACGGGACTGTCCCTACGTAAGCTTCCCCGTCAAGTAGACACTGCGAAGGGGGACTGCACCGGCGTGTTGAGCCTCGGCAGAAACGTCAAGGGCGGCACCCGGCCGAGGCTGTCGTGCGGCCGCTCCTGGTTGTAGACGACGAGCCAGCGACAGCCTCACCATCTGACAGGCGCGCCGGGGCTTGCAGCTGGTGCTCATCCACCAACACCTCGATCGCCTGTCGTTTCGCGGACGGCGTTACAGTTTGCGGGCGAGCACGTCCTTGATCGCGGCATTCTCGAGCGCCATGTCCGCGTACATCCGTTTCAGCTGCGCGTTCTCGCCTTCGAGCTCCCGCAGACGTTTGACATCGGCCACGGACGCCCCCGCGTACTTGCTCCGCCACTTGAAGAACGTCGTCCTGCTGATGCCATGCTGGCGCAGCAGGTCAGCCACCGGGACTCCGGATTCTGCTTCCTTGAGAATCCCGACGACCTGCCTCTCGCTGAACTTCGATTTCCTCATGACCGCTCCTTTGGGCCGGGAGCAGTCTACCGTCGAGTGTCTACCGAGGGGGGAAGCTTCCGGGTCACTGTCCGCCGCTGCTTCACGGACTACACAATGGAAGAAAAGAATGGAGGCGCCGCCCGGATTTGAACCGGGGATGGAGGTTTTGCAGACCGGCCGCCGTCTCACCCGTTTCGACCGAAAACAGGCGCAAACTGTGCGATCACAAACGGATGCGCGATCGCTCGTCGTACGCACGAGTACGCAGGAATCTGCAGCGGTACGCTCCCAATGGGATCAAAAACGGGATCGCTCTTGGCCGTCTTACAGACGGTACCCTTCAGCTCACTTGGGGTAGCGGTTCCAGTTCCTCGATCACGGCCGCCTGATCGGAGTGAAGAGCGTGCCAGAGGTCCCAGTCCTGCTGCAGACCGAGCCAGAAGTCGGCGCTCATGCCCGTGACGCGCGCCAATCGGAGCGCGGTATCCGGCGTGACCGTCCGCTTGCCCCGGATGATCTCGTTCAGCCGAGGGAACGATACGCCGAGCCGGATGGCAAACGCCGACTGCGACATCCCGAGCGGCTTGAGAAACTCCTCGAGCAACATCTCGCCGGGATGCGTCGGCGGCTGATGCGTCGGCAGTTTCCGGGCGACCAACCGCTTGACGCGCGGTCCCCGTCTAGTGGTAGTCCGTGATCTCGACGTCGTCGGCATAACCTGCCTCCCACCGGAAACAGACGCGGTACTGCTCGTTGATGCGGATACAGTGTTGACCCGCGCGACCTCCGGTTAACCGCTCCAGGCGGTTTCCCGGTGGTATGGCGAGCTCGCGAAGCTCCCGAACACGATTGATCTGCGTGAGCTTGCGCCGGGCCACTCGCCATAGACTCGACGGACATCGGGCGCGTGCGCGGCGGCTCTCTCGGCCATTGAAGATATCCTCTGTCGGCCGGTCACGGAACGACCGTATCACGACCCCTATTATAACGATAGCCGTTACACACGGGACTCGTCGTCGTTTCCGCAACCGGGCGGCCGTGTTACGCCCGTACCATCGTCTTCGGGGTCTTGCGACCTGACGGACAGTTCAATTACTGTGCGACGTTCGACCAGATTCGTACGTATCTGATCAGAATTACGATTCGGCCCGAAGGGGACCCGACATGATCTATTCGTTCTCAACAGAACCTACACCGACCCTCGATCAGATAGGTGGCAAGGCTCACTCACTGATCGCCGCGACGGGGGCCGGCTTTCGTGTGCCCGACGGCTTCGTACTCAGCGTCGACTTCTTTCGTCCGTGGATTGAGGCGGTCGAGTCGAGCGAGGTCTGGGCCGCGTTCCTGGGCTCCGCGGACGCGGAGCTTCGGCAGCGTTGCGATGAAGTGAAGACGAGTTGTGAAGCACTGCGGCTGGGACCGGCGCAGCACGAGGCGCTCTCGGAAGCGCTGGCCGGGCTGCATGTGGATGGTCTCTTCGCGGTGCGCTCCTCGTCGCCCGAGGAAGACCTCGAGGGGAGCTCGTTTGCGGGGGAATACGAGACCACGCTGGGTGTGACGCGCACACGCCTCGAGGACGCGATCCGGCATTCGTTCGCCTCCGTCTTCGACGAGCGCGTCGTCCGGTACAAGCGCCAGCGCGGCACGACCGTCGACCGGCCGCGTATCGCCGTCGTCGTGCAGGAGCAGCTCGCCTCGGAGGTGAGTGGCGTGGCGTTCTCGCTCAACCCGCTCAACAACTGCTACGACGAAGCCGTGATCAACGCGAACTTCGGCCTGGGCGAGACCGTCGTGGCGGGCGCGGTCACGCCCGACACCTACGTCGTCGAGAAGCAGAAGCGGACGATCCTGGAGAAGCGGATCGCCGACAAGTCGCATGCGATGTGGCTGCGGCCGGACGGCGGGACGCGCGAAGGCGACAACAACCGGGCCGGAGCGCCTACGCTGAGCGACGAGCAAGCACTCGAGGTGGCAGACTTGGCGACCCGCGCCGAGCGGCACTACGGCCGGCCGATGGACATCGAGTGGGCGATCGAGTCGCAGCGCCTCTACCTCCTGCAATCCCGCCCCATCACCACGCATCTTCCCCTTCCCGAGCAGATGGTCACGCCGCCGGGAGAGGAGAAATCCCTCTACCTCGACATCATCGTCCTCACGCAAGGGTTCTCCGACAGCCTCTCCGTGCTCGGGCTGCAGTACTGGGGTCAGATGCTCGAGGCCATCAAGCCGGAAACGATGATCGACCGAGGCATGGACGGCACGGTCATCAACGTCGACGGCCGCCAGTACATCCATCTATCCAACATGATGAAGGGGCTTGGCGGCGCGCGTGTCATGCCGAGGCTCCTGTCGACATACGACACGCCGACGCGCAAGATCGTCGAAGCCATCGACGTGAAGGAGTACTTGCCGAAGGAGAAGACGGAGGCCGTGAAGGGCATGGTGTGGCAGGCGATCAAGAGGGCCGCCAGCGTCCTGCCGCTTGGCTTTCGTGGACTCCGCAATCCGGAGAAGGCGCAGCAGTCCTACGAGCGACAAGCGGCCGCTGCCGTCGCCGAGTGTCGGCAGCTGAGCCCGGACGGCCGACCGTTCGACGAGCTCGCCACGGCATTCCTGGCTCGGTTCCAGAGCCTGCTCTCAGCCGTCTACGGCGTCATGCTCCCCCCGATGTTGGCGCGGTGGCGTCTCGGCCGGCTCTTCAAGGAGGACGACGTGCGCGACCTGCTGGTCGCGCTGGAGATGGATCTGGTGGGCAACCCCACCTCCGAGATGGGGCACCAGTTGTATGAGCTGGCCTCGTTCCCCGAGAACCAGTCCACAAGCGACGGTGAGGAGTTCGCACGAAAGATCGAGTCGCGAGGATATTCGCCGGAGTTGATGGGCGTGTACGACGCCTACCTCGACAAGTTCGGTTGCCGCGGCATCAAGGAGATCGACATCGCCACGCCGCGTTGTTACGAGGATCTCCCCGGGTTCTTCGAGCAACTTCGGTCAATCGACGTCGGCAACGACAGGATCGCGACAGCACAAGAGCGGCGACGAGAAGCCTATGACGCACTGCTGGCGATCGCCGCGCGCAAGGGCAAGCAGGAGAAGTTCGAGCGTCTGGCCAGGTCGCACTCGCTGGCGGGTTTTCGTGAGGCTCCCAAGTACTTCTTCATCATCACGGTCGACCTGCTGCGCCGGCGGGCCCTGGAGCTCGGCAGGCAGTTCGTGGAGGAGGGCCGGCTTGAGCGCGCGGCTCAGGTCTTCGATCTGAGAATCGAGGAGATCGCCAGAGCTGAACGGGAGTCCGACCTGGATCTGCTCGCGCTTGTGGCTCGGCACCTCGAACCGAGGAAGAAGGTCGGGCATGTCACGTCGTGGCCGAGAGTCATCGACAGCCGCGGCAAGATCTTCCGCGCGTCACCGGACGAGGCCGAGGACGGTCTCGTGGGCGACGCCATCGCCCCAGGCGTGGTACGTGGCAGAGCGAAGGTGTTGCGCGCCCCGTATGAGAAGCCGCTCCTGAAGGGAGAGATTCTCGTGACCCGAGCGTCCGACCCGGGATGGACGCCGATCTTCATCAACGCAGCGGGGGTCGTGCTCGAGATCGGGGGAGCCCTCCAGCACGGCGCGGTGATCGCGCGCGAGTATGGCCTGCCGTGCGTCTCAGGCCTGGATGGGGTCACGGAGACGATCCAGGATGGCCAGATGATCGAGGTCGACGGCAGCGCCGGCGTCGTGCGCCTGGTGGCGCCGGACGAGGAGCAGGCCGCCTAGACACGGCTCGCAACAGGGGACGAGCGGCCAGTTGACATTGACCCCTTATTGGTGTCATATGACACCTAATGGGTGTCGTGTCGAGTCCATTTGGTGGCCAGACCAAGACGCGGACCCTTTTAGCACTCAGACTGCTCGGCGCCAGTTATGCGCGAGAGCTCAGCCGTGTGCTTGACATCTCCCTGGCCCCGGTCCAGCGAGCCCTGCGCGGTCTCGAGCTCGATGGGCTCATCGCCGGCCAGATCGTTGGCCGAACCCGGCTCTTCAAGCTCAATCCGTCCTACTTCGCCAAGCGCGAGCTGGCGACGTACCTCGCCAGGCTCGCCGACGCCGATCCCGAACTCCAGCGCGCCGTCGTGCAACTACGTCGTCGACCGCGCCGAACCGGAAAACCGCAGTGACGATCACTCGGAGGTCGACCCTTCGAGAGGTCGCGCTGGCGGTAGGGGACGCTCTGCACCGACACGGGGTCAAGGCTGTCTTGACTGGTGGAGGCTGCGCTTCGATTCATTCCGGGGGCGCGTACACCTCGCGGGATCTCGACTTCGTGGTGACGAGCCTGACGACTCAGCAAAAACTGGACGCGGCGCTAG
This sequence comes from Vicinamibacterales bacterium, assembly GCA_965197395.1. GTDB lineage: Bacteria > Acidobacteriota > Vicinamibacteria > Vicinamibacterales > UBA8438 > CAZYFH01. Next base: position 137,713 of record CBDANB010000005.1, read on the forward strand.
GCGACATCGGATTCGCTCGAACCGGCGATCGATATGTTCATCCGGAGACCCAATTTTGGGTGGAGTTCCCACGTGGTCCTCTGGCCGTCGGCGGGGACGACAAAATCCGCCCCACCACGCTCCGCGACAAGGCTGGCCGCGCAAGCACGCTCTCGGCGACCGACTCATGCCGTGACCGCCTGGCGGCGTTCTACCATTGGAACGATCGCCAAAGTCTCGACGTGGCGGTGCACATCGCTCGCCGCCAGAAGGTCAATCTCAAGAAGATCCGCCAGTGGAGCGAACTGGAAGCACATCTCGATCAGTTCGAGGAGTTCCGGAGGCGTATCCTCAAACGGGGCTGACACAGTCGCGAGACCGTCGGGGCCCACGTCTCGGCCGAACGAATCGTTTTGTGACTCGGACACCAAAGGCCGTTCACGACAATTGCTCGCGTCGGCTCCGTCAGTACGACGCACTGAGGTGACGGAGGACTCCACATGAAGACAAGTAAGCGAGCCAAGCTGGTGGCTCACGGTCGGACCGTCGGCTCGACGAAGGACTTCCTACAGCTCTCCGACGCCGAGAGCGCGTTGGTCGACCTGCGGCTGGCGCTGAGCCTAAGCCTCAGAAGCTGGCGGAATGAATCGCCCCGGGTTCTCCGGAGAGCTCATTAGTTGACTCCGGCCATTGTGGCTGGCGCTTCTTGTGCCCGATAGTACTGCTGTTCGTACTCGGCCGGTGGCACGTCGCCGATCGACGTCAAGAGCCGCCGGTTGTTGAACCAGTCCACCCATTCGAGCGTCGCAAACTCCACGGCCTCGAGATGCCGCCACGGGCCGCGCCGACGAATCACTTCGGTCTTGTACAGCCCGATCACCGACTCAGCGAGGGCGTTGTCGTACGAGTCACCCACGCTCCCCACGGACGGCTCGATGCCCGACTCGGCCAGCCGGTCCGTGTAGCGAATGGAGAGATACTGACCACCCCGATCGCTGTGGTGCACTAACCCGTCAGGTGCCGGCCGGGGATTGTCCCAAGACCTGTTGATTTTCTGATGTAAGAGCGGCGGCTTCTTCACCCTTCGTGTGGTACGGAGGGGGTAACCAACCAAGAAGGAGCCACCGCCATGACGAAGCATGCCAGGAAGTCCCGTCGCCTCCAAGCCGTGGAGCGGCCGCCGGCCGCGACCGTGCAGATTCCCCTGCCCGTGCTGGGCGCGTTCGCCAGTATCGAACGCTCGTACTTCGAGTTGTGCATCCGCGCGGGCCAACAGGTCCTCGATGCCATGATGGAGCAGGACCGCACCGCGTTGTGCGGACCGCGCTGGAAACGCGACCCCGATCGCCAGGCGGGCCGCGCGGGCACGACGCCGAGCGAGGTCACGCTGGGTGGGCGTCGGATTCAGCTGACGCGCCCTCGCGTCCGCAGTCAGTCGGGGCAGGAGGTCGAGCTGCCCAGCTTCGCGTTCGCCTCGCACCGCGACCCGCTGGATGCGCATGCGGTGAACGCGGTGGCCTGCGGCATCTCCACGCGGAAGTATGCTCGGAGCCTCGACACCCTGCCGGAGGAGGTCGCGGAGCGGTCGACGTCGAAGAGCGCGGTCTCGCGTCGCTACGTCGCCATGACGACGACGCAGCTGACCCGCTGGCTCACCACGCCACTCGGGGATCGCCACTTCCCGATCGTGCTGATCGATGGAATCGTCCTGGGCGACCACACGGTCGTGATCGCGCTCGGCATCGATACAGAGGGCAAGAAGCAGGTGCTGGGGCTGCGGGAAGGCCACACCGAACACAGCCGCGTCGTCAAGGCGCTGCTGCGCGACCTCGTCGAGCGCGGGTTGGATCCGGAACGGGCGCGACTCTTCGTGATCGACGGCGCGAAGGCGCTCACCTCGGCCATCCACACGGTGTTTGGCACGTTGGGCGCCATCCAACGGTGTCAGCTCCATAAGCGGCGCAACATCTTGGGCCACCTCCCGGATCATCTGCACGCGAACGTGACGGCGGTGCTGCGGGAGGCCTGGGCGGCCGTCGATGTCGCGCTGGCCCACCGGCAACTGGAGCGCCTGGCCGCCTCGCTGGAGACCGACCATCCGGGGGCGGCCGCGTCGGTCCGAGAGGGCCTCGCCGACACGCTCACGCTCCAACGCTTCGGCATTGCGGGCGTGTTGTACACGAAGTTGCGCACGACGAACGCCATCGAGAACTTCAATGGCGCCATTACCACCTACTCAAGGAACGTGAAGCGCTGGCGCAGCGGCACGATGGTCGTCCGCTGGGTGAGCGCGGCCATTGTCGAGGCGGAGAAGAAGTTCCGCCGCGTGCACGGATGGCAAGACATCACGAAGGTCGTCTCGGCCCTCGGTCATCTGGAAGCCAAGGAAGGGGCGTCCACCGAGCGGGTCGCATAGAATCACAGCGGAAGCCGGCGCTCGCGAAGATCAACAGCGAGCGGGACAATCCCCCGGCCGCGCATACAGGGCTTGCTCCAACGCATCAAGGGCGAGGTCGGTGCGCAAGGAGCTGGAGACGCGCCAGCCTACGATGCACCGGGCAAAGACATCGATGACGAACGCCACGTAGACGAAGCCGCGCCAGGTCGCCACGAAGGTGAGGTCCGCCACCCAGAGTGCGTTGGGGCGCGTGGCCACAAACGTGCGGTTGACCAGGTCGGCCGGCCGCGGGGTGGGGTCAGGACAGGTCGTCGTGGTGAACGCCCGGCCCCGAACGGCGCCCCGCAGGCCCAGCTCCCGCATCAGGCGTTCGACGGTGCACCGGGCCACGGCGATCCCCTCACGGTTCAACTGGCGCCAGACTTTGTACGCGCCGTAGACCGCGAAGTTCTCGTCGCGCACGCGACGGATCTGATCCTTCAACCACGCATCGCGCTGCGCGCGCCCCGATCGCAACCGGGGATTGGCCTGCCACGCTTTGTGCGCGTAATACGTCGACGGAGCAATCGGCACCACGGCGCTGATCGGCTCGACCCCGTACGTTTCCCGCTGCGCATCAATGAAGGTCACCATTACCTCGGTCGGCGGTCGAGCTCCGCCTGTGCGAAATACGCTGACGCTTTCCGCAGGATCTCATTCGCCCGCCGGAGCTCGCGGATCTCACGCGCCTGCTCCTTCAGCACGGCCCGCTCGTCCGTCGTCAGCCCCGGACGGCGTCCCTGATCCCGCTCGGCTTGGCGCACCCAATGCCGCAGCGTCTCCGACGTGCAGCCGATCTTCTCGGCCACGGATCGGATCGCGGCCCACTGCGAGTCGTGCTGGTCTTCGTGCTCAAACACGAGCCGCACGGCGCGGTCCCGTACTTCTGGTGAGTACTTCCTCGGTCTTCCCATGGACTCCATCCTCCCAAGATATGGAGCCTCCGGGAAACCCGGGGCGATTCAGGGTCCCTTCCCGATCCTGGACCCGCCACCGCTAGCGTTTGAACGCTACCTAACGACCGACCAAGACTCCGTCCGACCCAAGGGGCCTGCGGCGTCTGAGCGGTCAGCCTGCGGGCACGGAGCAGAAACGGTAATGCCTGATTGCACGATCTGATCTCAGGAACGCGCGTCGTTCGAGCGGCACGGCTTCTCTCTGTGGTCGTTGACTAGTGCACCGCCGTTGATATGCGATCAAGCATTCGCGTGTGCGACCGGATGATGGCACGTGCCGGCTTGGTCCACTCGAAGGGCGTAGGGTGCCGGTTCCAGGCGCGTAGGTAAGCGACGAGATGATCCTGTAGCGCCCGCTTCGAGGCGAAGTCGGTGAGCGACAGGGACTGTTTGGCCAAGATTCCGAAGAAGCCTTCGATCTGGTTCAGCCAGGACGCGCTCGTTGGGGTGTAGTGGAAGTGGACGCGCGGGTTGCCGGCGAGCCAGGCGCGCACGTCCTCCGTATTGTGCGTGGAAGAGTTGTCGAGCACGACATGGAGTTGACGGCCCGGATAGGTGCGGACGACCTTCTTCATAAACCGGAGGAAGTCCGTCGCCGTATGGCTGGTGCTGAAGCGGTGGGTCACTTTTCCGGTCGCGACCTCAAGGGCGGCGAAGAGATCGACGATCCCGTGCCGCCGATAGTCGTGCGTGTGCCGCACGGCGCGGCCCGCTCGTAAGGGGAGCGGCGGTTGGGTACGCTCCAAGGCCTGGATGGACGTCTTCTCGTCGACACTGAGCACAATCGCGTGTTCCGGCGGGCGGAGGTACAGACCGACGACATCCGTGACCTTGGCCGCGAATGCCGGATCTCGACTCACTTTGTAGGTGCGGGTGAGGTGTGGCTTGACGCCGTTGGCTCGCAGGACGTCGGACACACAGCCGCTCGTGAACCCGACCGCGTGGCCCAGGAGACGGGTCGTCCACCGGCTTCGCCCGGCGGGCGGGGGCGACAGCGCGAGTTGCACGATCTCCTCAACAGTGTCGGCTGGCACGGCATGGTCCCGGCGGCCGGACTTCGGACGGTCAAACAGCCCGTCAACACCCTCCCGCACGAAGCGGCGCCGGATCCGCGACACCGCTTCCGGCGACAGGTCGAGCCGCGACGCAATGTCCACGCCTCCTTCGCCAGCCGCACTCAAGAGAATGACGCGTGCGCGGCGCACCAACCCGGCTGGCTCCTTCGCGCGCGCGACAAGGGCTTCCAGCATCTTCTGTTGTTTACGTGTCGTTCTGACGTGGTGTGTGTGTGCCACACACGCATTAGATCACATGCTTGACCTTATATCAACGGCGGTGCAGTAAGTATCCCCCGGCAAAGCCGGGGGCTTTAGTTGTGAGCCGCTCAAAGCGGCTGACGTGACCGCTGCGCGGTCACTTGAGCCACCTGACGGTGGCGGCTCTAGTCCAACGGCAACTGATCCAGCCGCCGATCCTCTCGCTCCTGCTGCTGGATATAGTCCCGGATGATCCGTTCATCACGGCCCACCGTCGAGACAAAATACCCGCGCGCCCAGAAGTGCTGCCCCACGAAGTTCCGGGACCGCCCCGCAAACTCCCGAGCGATGTGGATCGCGCTCTTCCCCTTGAGATACCCGATCACCTGCGCCACCGAGTACTTCGGGGGGATCGACACCAACATGTGGACGTGGTCGGGCAGCAGATGCCCCTCCTCCACCTGGCTCTCGCGGTGCCGCGCCAGCTGCCGCAGCACCTCGCCCAGCTGCTGCCGGACGCCTCCATACATCGCTTTCTTCCGGTACTTCGGAATGAACACTACGTGATACTGGCAGTGCCATTTCGTATGATTGAGACTTCGGTACGTCGTCATGAGGACTCCTTCTCGTGATGCTTGTGCGGCTCACGGGAAGGAGTTTCCTCACGCGACTCCCGGATACGTCAAACGCTGCTGGCCGCCCCGGCAAAGCCGGGGGGTCTCCCACGGCAACTAGCGCGTCGCAGGTCTACCCGCCAGGGACTGTCGCTCGATCTCCACACCGCGCTTGGCGGGCGCTTCTGCGACCTTTCGCCCCTCGCGGATCGCAGCTTACGACGATCTCGATCCGCGTAACCCGATCGCGGTCAGGCGAAAGTCCCGCGTGATCCCTGTACGCTTCACCGATAGGGCGCAGACCGCTACACTCCCAGTGCGCGGACCGCGCGGAACCCAGGAGTCTCCATATGCAGCGACGTCTTCTCGTCTTCGTGATGGTCGTCGTGGTGATCGCGACCGGATCGATGACCGCGCAGTCGCAGTCGTCAACCGACTTCGTCCCCGTCACCGACGCGATGCTCCAGGATCCCGCGCCCGGGGATTGGCTGATGTGGCGTCGCACGCTCGACGGCTGGGGCTACAGCCCGTTGGACCAGATCGACCGCGACAACGTGGCCGAGCTGCGCATGGTCTGGTCGCGGGCGCTGGCGCCGGGCCGCCAGCAGCAGGGCACCCCGCTCGTATACGACGGCGTCATGTACATGCCGAACCCGCGAGACGTCATCCAGGCGATCGATGCGGTCACGGGCGATCTTCACTGGGAATACCGCCGAGAGCTCCCGGACGACATCGACGAATACATCCGCGGACTCGAGGACGTCAACCGAAACGTGGCCATCTACGGCAACCTCATTATCGACACCGGCAACGACGGTTACATCTACGCCATCGACGCGACCGCGGGCCGGCTGGCCTGGGAGACGCAGATCGTCGACTACACGACGAACCCGGTCCGACATTCCTCCGGCCCGATCATCGCGGGCGGCAAGGCCGTCTCGGGGCGGAGCTGTCGACCGTGGGGTGGGCCGGAGGCATGTGTCGTCGTTGCCCACGATGCCGCGACCGGCGCGGAGGTGTGGCGGCGACGTCTGGTGCCGGCGCCGGGCGAACCGGGTGACGAAACATGGGGCGCCGTGCCATACGAAGACCGCGTGCATGTCGGCGCCTGGATGGTGCCGAGCGTCGACCCAGCGTTGAACCTCGTATATGTCGGGACCTCGGTCACCTCACCGGCGCCGAAGTTCCTGCGGGGGGGCGCCGAGAACACGCACCTCTATCACAACTCCACGCTCGCCCTCGACGCCGACAGCGGCGAGATCGTCTGGTATTACCAACATCTGAACGACCACTGGGATCTCGATCACCCTTTCGAACGCTTGCTGGTCGATACCGCCGTGGCGCCGAATCCCGCCGCGGTGAGCTGGATCAATCCGCGGCTGCGACGGGGCGAGATGCGGAAGGTGCTGACCGGGATTCCGGGCAAGACGGGGGTGGTCTATACCCTCGACCGGGAAACGGGTGAGTTTCTGTGGGCGACGCCGACCATCACGCAGAACGTGATCAGCGCCATCGACGGCGCCACCGGGGCGGTGTCGGAGAACGCCGAGCTCGTCTTTACACGCGAAGGTCAGGAGGTCTTGGTCTGTCCGCACGCCCGGGGCGGCAAGGACTGGGAAGCCGGCGCCTATAGTCCCCTGACGAACACGATGTATTACCCGTTGCGCAATACCTGCGCGCAGATGCTGGCCACACGGGAGGCCGGCAGCCACTATGCGCTCTCGTGGCGCAGCCAGATCGCGCCGGGGACCGACCAGGTTGGCACCGTGCAGGCGATCTCCGCAGAGACGGGTGAGATCACATGGACGTACGAGCAACGGGCGGCCACCATGTCGCTCGTCGCGACCAGCGGTGGCCTCGTGTTCGGAGGCGATGTCAACGGGCGGTTCCGGGCGTTGGACCACGAGACGGGGGCCGTGCTGTGGGAGATCAACCTCGGCTCCCCGGTCACCGGCTTTCCGATCACCTATGCCGTCGACGGGCGCCAGTACGTTGCTGTGAGCACGGGCACCGGGGCGCCCTTCATCGGCTTGACGCCTGAGTTGCGCCCGAGTTCGGGCAACAACCTGTTCGTGTTTGCCTTGCCGGATCGCGACTGAGCCCACGCGAGGCCCCTCACGCCCGGAGCTGGCTCCCAGCCGCGGAATACGTCGACAAGGGCATCTCAGGCGCCAAGGATCGACGGCCGGCCCTCGATCGCCTCATCACCGACGCCAAACGCCGAGGCTTCGACGTGTTGGTCTGCTGGCGCCTGGACCGGCTCGGACGGAACCTGCGCCACCTGGTGACGCTGTTGGACGAGTTGCACGAAGTGGGCGTGTCGTTCATCTCGCTTGGTGAAGGGCTGGATCTGACGACCCCGGCCGGGAGACTCCAGCTCCACGTCCTAGCTGCGCTGGCGGAGTTCGAAAAGTGCTGTATCGCCGAACGGGTGGCTGCAGGGTTGGCCCAGGCCCGGCGCAACGGGACGAGGCTTGGCCGGCCCAAGAAGCGCGTGCCTGAGCGCGTGCTGGCGCCCGTGCGAGGTCTACCGATTCGAGAAGCGGCCCGCAGACTCGGGGTCTCGCGCTCGACCGCTCACCGGTGGTTGACGGCGGCGTCGCGTGCCTAGTGCTGCCGGTGGATGAATCGCCCGTCCGGCCGACGGTCCAAGAACCCTGACCCTTCGAGCGCCTGGAGCAGGATCGCGGCGGTCTTCCCGTCCAAGGTGACGAGGGCGGCGACCTGCGTCGGCGTCAAGGCAAGGCCGGGCATGTCCAGATACTCACACCGGGGCAACTGCGACGCGTCCTCGATGCGCTGGGATGCCATCGTGGACCTCCTGCGTGTGTGCCGTCAGCCTACGCCGCTCGGAACGCTCCAGCAAGAGATTCCTGGCCGCCAGGTCTCCAACGGCAGTCCCGGAAACCTCGTCGTAGAGACCCCGACTTTCGCCCCGTCATTGCTGCTCATGCCCGTGACGTTAGAGCGTCCCGGAAAACAGGTGTTTTTTGAGCACACTGACCTGACCGCCGTTGGGTGTAACCTGTCGATCCCCCGCCGCTAGGATGGCGTCCCCGGAGGGCGTCAGGGTTGGGAGGCGGCCGACGATCCCGAGGTGGATCCATGGCGAAATACACCATCGTCCCGACGAGCGGACCAAGGCGTCGGAAGCGCCCGGCGTTCAGATGGACCCTCGTCGCCTTGCCGGACGGATTCACCGACGGCGATCCGATGCCCCTGGTGGACCCGTCGTGGCTCAGCTATGACTCCCTGGCGGACGCGAACGAGGCGCTGCGCCACCGCCTGGAGGAGGAGGTGCTCGGGCTTCACGGGCGCGTCGGGACCGACCGACCACCGCCAGATCACGCGCCCGTCGACCAGCCCCCGCCGGCGGGAGAGCCGGTGACCACCTGGACGTCGCGTCTTGTGTGGGTGGGCCTGGCCCTCCTGTTCTTTTCGACGCCCATCATCGCCACTTGCTCGGTCACGCTCCAGTAGCGCCTGCCTGCTCGCCGCGGCCTACTCGGCGACGAGGCGGTCCACAGCCGAGCGAAACACCTCGCGCATGGGATGGCTCCCGATCAACTCCACGGCCGCGCCGGGTTCCACCCATCGCTTGTCCCGCAGGTGGCGTTCCTCCCACTCCTCATCCTCGCCCGTGACCTGCATCACATACACCACGACGCGCAACGTGCGCCCCCACTTGGGGTGCAAGTAGTGACCGACCGGCTCGTCCGCCAGCTCGCCAGTAAGCCCGGCCTCCTCGCGCGCCTCCTTCAACGCCGTCTCCCGCGCACTGTCACCCGGCTCGATGATGCCCTTCGGCACCGTCCACCGCGAACCACTCGACGTGGTGATGAGGCAAACCTCGGTCGTGCCATCCCGCCGCCGAACAGGAATCGCCGCGGCTTGATCGCTCACAGGTGCGGGGTCAGGTGGAGGATGGAATCGTCACCCAGCCGTGAGCAGCTCCAGAACGTGCCCATTCGGGTCCGTGAAGTAGACGCCCCGCCCGCCATGCCAGTCGTTGGTCTGCCCGTCCTCCCGCGCGAACGGCCCGCTGCCATATGGGATCCCCTCGGCCTGGACACGGCCGAAGATGGCGTCGAACTCCGCGTCGGTGACCTTGAAGGCGAGATGGTGGCTATCGACGGTCGTGGCGTTGTCGAAGTCCAGCGTGAGCGCGTCGTTGACCTTGACCGGGGCGAAGTGGCCTGTCGGCCCGTCGTAGGACAGGCCGAAGATGCGGGCGAAGAAGGTGGCCGACGCCTCCTTGTCGAGGGACGGGACGATCGTGTGGTTGAGTTCCATCGCTGGTGGAAGGAGATCAGTCCACCGGCACCCGCTGGGTCAGCTCCTCGACCCCGACGAGAGCGACGCGAGTCTCACTGACGGCGGGGCGGCTGCTACTGATGCCCGCGACAGAGCGACGTGGCACTGAGGGCTTCGGCACATCAGCCGCATCCGCTGCTTGGTCCGTCGTCCTCGGTGCTGTCGGTGCGCCCACCCGCTCGAGCATCTGGGCGAAACGCGGATCGTCGCGCAGACTCTCGAACCTGGGGTCGAAGTGGAGGTACGCGATGCAGTCCGCTCGGTCGTCGACCGCTTTGTTTAGCAATTGAAACGCGGTGTCCGGCTCCCCGAGCGCGACGTACGTGACGGCGATCTCATACGCACATGTATACCGCCGACGCGAGATCGCTTCCACCTCGCCCAACACCTCCCGAGCCTCGACCGTCCTGTCGGTGACGGCGTACGTGTGAGCCAAGTATGCCTTCAGCAACGGGCTGTCTTCCAACCGAGTCGCCTCGCGAAGCTCTGACAGCCCTTCCGAGATCTGACCCTGCTGTGCCAGGGCCATGCCGATGTACGCGTGCGCCCATGAATAGGTTGGGTCAATCTCCAGAGCCTTCGCGCCATAGGCAAGCACAATTTCATACTGCCCCGCCAAGAACGAGACCCATTGGGAACCCCATGGGCTGGAATAGACGATGATCGATTGCGGATCCAACTCCTCGGCCCGCCGGATCTCAGCTAGCGCCGCCCCGGTCTGCCCAACACCCAGGAGATAGCTCCCGTAGATCAGATGCGCCTCAGCAGAGCTTGGATCCAGCTCGAGCGCCAGCTGGAGTTCCCGTTCGGCGCCCGCCCAGTCCCAATCGAAGAACAAATGGGCATTCCCCATCCACGCGTGGGGCGCGGCCAGGTCAGGGGCCAACTCGATCGCCTTGGCTGCCGCAGCCTTCGCGAGCGGCATGACTTCTAGCGGAGGCAGATACACATTGGAAAGATTGGAGTAGGCGAATGCTAACCCGGCGTGGGCCGGGGCGTAGCTCGGGTCCTGGGCGATCGCCTCCTGGAAGTATCGGATACCTCTCTCCAGGGCGTCCTGAGACAATTGGTTGGCATAGAACTGGCCTTGCAACGTGAGCTGGTAGGCGTCGGGATCCACGGGTCCGGCGTTTTCAAGGCGAGCCTGGGCCTCAGGCGTCAACACCGCCTGAATCTCGACCCCGATCGAGCGGGCGATTTAACTCTGTAGCGTCAGCACATCTCGGAAGTCGCGCTGATAGGTCTCTGCCAACAGAACCGCATCGGACGAGCCTCTGATCAATTGCGCTGTCACACGCACGTCGTCGCCGGCCGTCGCGACTGACCCCGCGACGATCGCATCGACGCCCAGCTCGCGTGCAATTTGCGGGAGCGGTGTCAAAGCTCGGCGCGGGGCCTCACCTCCCCGCGTCAGGAGTCGGGGGACTCCCGCGGGCGAGGAGACGGCCCGCGGCAAACCCAGCGGGGGAACCCCGTATTGGCCCGCGAGCGGGCACCCTCGCACCCCTACGGTCTACTCGCGCCTGCGTTGCCGCGCTATGGGGCCGCTAGTGTCCTGTCCCAGAAATAGGTGAAAGAAAAGGGGGTTCCTCTCAGGGATCGGTGCAGCTTTGGCCGGTTCCATGGCTAATAAGTCAAGCATTGTCATCGACTTACGTGGCTGGAGAACACCGTCTGTATCTGGAGAGGAACTGCAGGCTCTCGGAAAGTCCGGCCCACGGTACACGGCGGAAATCGCGAGGGGCCTGCCAGTGCCAAGGGGCTGAACAGTCAGCGAGGGTTCGGCCCAGCGGTAAAACGTCGGCGAAAGTCCAGGCCGCGTTCCACGAGTGTTCATGGTTCGTCGCCCTGTAAATGCCAGCGCCTCAGCACCTTGAGGTGGGACCGGCTGCCGTCGAGCAGGCCCCCCACCAAAAGCGGGGCCCGCGCAGGCGGCCGTCGACTGAGCGGATAGACGACTTCACCGCTGATTCGCGGGCACGAACACATCCGCAGCCTCTTTCCACGGCGTGGCTGACCTGCTGGGGGCTGAATCGTGCACACATTTGTGTGAGGAACCGAAAAGGGATAGCCTCGGCGTATTGCTCTACAAGGAGGTGAGCATGCGCACAGGACGTCCCAGGACTCGGTTGATGCTGACCGCTGACGAACGGCAACGACTCGATTCGCTAGCGCACCGGTCGCGCAGCGCCCCGCACGTGGCGCGCCGCGCGCGGATCATCCTCGCGTGTGCGCAGGGTCGCGAGACCACCGCCATCGCGCGACGCTTGCACGTATCGGCGACCACGGTCTGTAAGTGGAGAACGCGGTTTCTGCACGACCGCCTGGACGGCCTCTTCGACGAGCCGCGGCCCGGGGCGCCGCGCCGGATTGCCGACGACCACGTCGAGCAGGTCGTCATTCGCACGCTGGAAACGACGCCCCGCGGCGCGACCCACTGGAGTGTCCGCGAGATGGCGAAGGCGAGTGGGCTGAGCCGGATGACAGTGAGCCGTATCTGGCACGCGTTCGGGTTGCAGCCGCATCGCAGCGAGACGTTTACGTTGTCCAACGACCCGCTGCTGGTCGAAAAAGTCCGGGACATCGTCGGCCTGTACCTGAATCCGCCCGACCACGCGGTGGTGTTGTGTGTCGATGAAAAGGCGCAAATTCAGGCGCTCGATCGGACGCAACCGCTGCTGCCGATGCGACCGGGGCAGGCGGAACGGCGTACGCATGACTACAAGCGGCACGGCACCACGTCGTTGTTCGCCGCGCTCGACCTGAAAACGAGCCAGGTGATCAGCCAGTTTCACCGGCGGCATCGATCCGTGGAATTCCGCAGGTTTCTTGATGCCATCGACGCGGCCGTGCCGCCGGAGCTGGACGTGCACCTCGTGCTCGACAACTACGCGACGCACAAGACGGCGCTCATCTGGCGCTGGCTTGCGAAGCGGCCCCGCTACTACGTCCATTTCACCAGCGACCTATGGGTCCTGGCTCAATCTCGTCGAGCGCTGGTTCGCTGAGCTGACTAACAAGCCGCTGCGCCGTGGCGCGCACCGCACCGTCTCACAACTGGAAGCGGCCATTCAGGAATTCATCGACGCGCACCACCTGAATCCCAAGCCCTTTGTCTGGACCAAGACAGCTGATGACATTCTGGCGAGCATCGCTCGCTTCGCACAACGCACCGTGGCCCAGGCTCAGGCCGCGCAACTTATTTCGCGAACCACTGGGACAGGACACTAGTGGGATCCGCTTGGGCCGACATGCCGGAGTCGGTGCCGGCCGATGATCCGTCGCGGCGTGATGGTTGGGACGCGGGCCTTCCGGTGCGCGCCTCGCGCTCGAACCGCTGTTTCAGATCAGGATCGGCGGCGACGTGCTCGGGCAGCACGTTGATGGCAACGGTGCGGTCCAGCTTGGTGTCGCGGGCTCTCCACGCTACGCCCATACCGCCGGCGCCGATCTGGGCGGTGACGGAGTACGGGGCGAGAGTTGTACCTGGTGCAAGTGGCATCGTCAGTTCGACGGCTCGAGCGACTCCAACTTCTGTCGCCAATTCAGGGCGACCGTGATCTCGGGTCGCGAAGTGTCGCCTTCTGCGTCCCCTGTTCCCAGTTTCACGGCCAGGAATCGCCGGCCGTCTGGCGACGCGTCGTAAGACCGTCCCTCGCCTACGAGGGAATAGGGCCATTCCATGATCGACTCGCGCCCAGTCACAGCCAACGTCCTGTCGCCGTCGCGTTCTTCAACGGATACCGAGATCAGCCGTGGAGGACTCCCTGGCTGCATGTAGATGGTGCCAGGAGAAAGCGCCATCGGCTCGAACTGTTACTCGTCGTTCGTCAACCTGCTGCTAAACGGGACTGGCGCCACACTACCGCTGCGGGACGCCGATCGCCACTGGGCGGATGGGCGCGCCGGCACCACCTCGCGTCAGCAACGGTAAGACCATCGCGCATGACATCGAGACCTGATCTGCAGCCAACTCCTTGAGCTTGAGCCCCTCTAGCGTGTAAATTCCGACCTCCGTCAAGAAGTGCTCATGAACGGGAAACGCCATCCCTGGTGGTGTGCCCTCCGGTGGCCCGGCGGTGCCGGCTAACTGCCCTTCGGCGACCGCGTCGACAAACGGGGTGTCGAGACCGGCCGCGACGATACGCCGCTCACCAAGGTACATGGCCGCTTCGTAGGATAGACCTGGGGCCATGCTGTAGTAGACCCCGGTGGTATCCGGGTCTTCGTAATAGTCGCTCCACCCGGTGTACACGAACACGACGTCACCGGGGAGGATGCCTCTCTCCTCAAGCCCCTGCGCCCGCAGCATCTCCTCGATGTGCTGAGGGGTCACATGCTGACCCGCTGCCATCGGCTCACCGCCGCCGACGTGCCGCCGCGCGTCGAGCAGGAGTGCGGTGGTCACGATAGGTGGCACCTTGTCCATGCCGAGCTGGAGGAGCGGGGAGTCGGGCGTCGGCTTCACGTCTTCTTGTGTGAATCCTCCGTAGTACCGTGCGCCGTCGGGCGCCAACGTGGATGTACCGTCCCATGCGTCGTCCAGCGAGGCAAAATGGCCAAACGCGTCCATCTGAGTTCCCTGCTGACCCGGATTGGCGTTCTCGTTCAGCACGTCCATGTTGAGGATCTGCGTTGTCCCCGCCAATCCGGCTGAGGGAAGGTAGGTTGGCTCGTACGGACCGGCGAACGGCGACAACGGCATCGACCCGGAGCGTGGATGCGAGAGTTCGTAGACCCGTGCGGAGGGGTCCGCCAGCTCCGTCGCACACCGCGCCCACGTGTCCGGTCCCAACTCCCTGGCCATGCCCAGCTCATCGCCGGCTGGGGCCGCTGCCTGCGTCGCGGTCCCACGAGGTCTCGGATCGGCGCTACTGCATGTCGAGAGAAACACGGTTGCGATCGCGGCTGTCAGTAGCGCGCGCTGGCGGCTTCTGGTCATGGTTGTCTCCTTGTCCAATCAACGTGCGCCAGCGGTCACGCGTTCAACGTCAACGAACCAATTGAGCACGAGACGCAACGTCGTGGCGCTGTCTTCGGTCACCATCAGGAACCGTTCGCGATCGGGAGTTGCGCCGTAGTGCAAGTCGCCCGCGAGCGTCAGGTCATACGCACCCTCGAACACGACGCTGGGGACTCCAAACTCCGGCGTCGGCTCGGTCTGCACGGCAACGCTCAAGAACTGTTCGCCCCGCCGATAGAACACCACATCACCGTCAGGTCCCCACATGGGCGCGACGCCGCCCTCCGTGGAGATCAGGTAGCTCGGTTCGAGCCCAGGAAACGGCCGCATATACACCTCCGTGCGTCCCGATCGATCAGAGCTATAGGCGATCCAGTGCCCGTCTGGCGAAAAGCTCGGCTGCGCTTCATTAAAGGGCGTGACGAGGAACGGCTGCGGATCGCCACCGGGGGCGAGGGTCCAAAGGTCGCGCGACGTCTGCGGGTGAATCTCGTAGTACGCCAGCGTGCCGTCAGGGGCGAACGACCCTGGCGCTTGCATGTGCGGGGCTTCCAGGAGCATCTGGGCATCCCCGGACCCATCCGCCGATTTCGAGAACAGCTCCCATTGACCCGTGCGCAGAGATCCGAACACGACGCGGCTTCCATCGCGGGTCCAAATCGGCAGGAAATTGGATCCTTCGGTGGTCAGCGGCGTACGAACCCCCCGAGCGGTATCTAGGATCCAGATCTGCCGGTTGTCACCGGGACCGAAGTCGATTGCAATACGCCGGCCGTCCGGTGACACCCGTGGGTGTTCATACCGTTCGCGCTCCACGGCGGCGGGTGTGCTGACACCGCCGCGGTCCACCCACACTAAGGCGTCGTCCGCACGGGCGGGCACGTACATCAACATTCCAGTGTCCGAGACGGCGAAATACGGAATTCGGAAGGTCGACGTGTATACGCCGTCCAGTACTGGCAGTGACGGCCCCGTCACCTCCTGGCGCGAGCGATCAAACGGGGCCACGAACAACGTTTCGTTGCGGGCGTAGACGAGATGTCCGGTCGGGAGCCAGCGTGCTCCGCCACCCCCCGCTTCGACGACGACTCGCCACTCTCCCGAGGCGCGAGACCACAGCGCCACGCTAGGTTCCGCAGGACCCAGCTGGGTGAACAGGACGCCCGAGCCATCCGGGAGGAACTGCGGAAGAATGTGACCGACATCACCACGACCGACGGCTAGCTCGGTCAGCGGAACAGATTCGCCACCGGCGGCGGAGACGGTTCGCAGACCAGACTCCATGACGGCGAAGACGATTCGCTCGTCTGGCCCCCAGGTGGCACCGTTCGGGAGACCGATACCGCCAGTCACGGTAAAAGGGGTACCGCCGGAGACCGAGATCTTACGGAGCTCACCACCGGCGAAGAATCCCACCCATTGACCGTCCGGTGAGAAGAACGGGAAGGTGGCCCCGTCTGTGCCAGGAACCGGCGACGCGGCGAAGTCTTGCTGCCTCTTGAGGAACAGCTGCCGCCCGACGTCCGTCCGTCCGACGAACACCAGCTGACGGCCATCCGCAGAAAGGGTGATGGGCTGATTGAAGCTGGGAAGTGTCAACTGTTGGTTCGCCGGCAGCGACACGTCGAAACGGGCGGGCACCTGCGTCGTCACGTCCGACCCGATAGCACTCCACGCGATCACGGTGACAATCAGCAGCGCCAGCGCGACACCAGCCGCCGACCACCACGCGGCTCTCGACACGGGTCGAGAATAAGGGCGCTCCCCAACGGGTGGCTTGGTCGGTGTCAACTGGGAATCGTCGATCTCCAGACGTGCCATGCTCGCGTCACTGATGCGGGTCCTCCGATCCTTGGACAGGCACCGGCGCAGGAGTCTCTGGACGGATTCTGGGGTATCGCTTGGTAGGAAGGCCCAGTCGGGGTCGCTCTTCAGTACCTCGGCGAGGACCTGAGATACCGTGTCACCGACAAATGGCGTTGTCCCCGTGAGCATTTCCAGAAGGATCACGCCGAAAGACCACAGGTCGCTCCGTCTGTCCGTTGGGCGCCCTGCCGCCTGCTCCGGCGACATATACGCCGCCGTGCCCATGATCACGCCCATCTGCGTGGCGGCAGCGGTGAGTGTCGGCGACTGACTCGGATCACCTTCCGGCGTGGTGTCGAGTGCCTTCGCCAACCCGAAGTCCAACACCTTGACGGTCCCGCCCTCGCGCACCTTGATGTTCGCGGGCTTCAAGTCGCGGTGAATGACCCCGGCTTCGTGTGCGGCTTCCAGCGCCTCCGCGATCTGCTTGGCGATCGGCAGCGCCTCATCCAGCGGGATTGGCCCCTTCGCGATCCGGTCAGCGAGGGTCGGGCCTTCCACCAACTCCAGGACCAGCGCCTGGGTGTCGTCGCTCTTCTCGATGCCGTGGATCTGCGCGATGTTCGGGTGGTTGAGGCTGGCCAGCACCTGCGCTTCCCGCTGGAACCGGACGAGGCGATCGGGGTCAGCGGCGAAGGCGTCGGGGAGAATCTTCAGCGCGACGTCGCGGCCCAGTTGGGTGTCGGTGGCGCGATAGACCTGGCCCATGCCGCCTTCGCCGATGAGGGCGGTGACGTCGTTATGGCCGAGGCGGGAGCCGACTGCGAGGGCCATCAGTTGGTCTATGGGTGGTCAGACGCCGCGACAGGGCCATTCTACGCCGTGCTCACGAAGTGGCTCCACCGGTGCCCCCAGCGGCGCGCCGAAGCGGGCGAAGGCCCCAAACGAGAACTTCTCGGGCAATCTGGCCCCTCAAGTGGATGGGGATGAAGAGCCGGCCGGAGCTGCCATTTGGTGTCTCCGAGCCGCTTCCAGAGCGGCCAGTCTTCGAGGGACCAGTCAGGGAGCGGCCGCTATCAGGCGAGTCCAGAGCTCTTCGTCGAAGGCGGGCCCAGGTGCGTCCCCAAGGCGCGTGACCACGAGATCCAGGCTCGGCACGATGTAAACCCTGCGCCCGAGAGCCCCCACTGCGGCCACCATGTCGCGCGGCGCCGACGGTGCGAGGGGCGAGGGCTCCGCCGCGGCACTGCCGTCGACGAGAGAGATCGTAATCGGTTCGCTGTTGAGCCACCAGAGCAGGCCATAGGCCGGGTTCATCACTTGGGACGCGGACAGCGACTGCTCGATGAACCGTTCGTCCGCGATGAGGCGCGTGCCGTCCCACACGCCGTTTGCCTGAATAAGAAGACCGAAGCGGGCAAGATCGCGCGCCGTGGTCTGAAACCCTATCGCGTTGGCGTCCTGGCCGGCCTGAACCCATGGGCGAGCACCCCAGCGACTCTCGCTCATGCCGACGGGCAGGAAGAGCCACTCCGAACTGAGGGCGTTGAGCCCGAGGCCAGTGACTTCTTCGAGCACCGCACCCAGGCGACTGTAGACGTTCGTGTTGTACATCCACTTTTCGCCGGCCGGAAGCTCGTACGTGTGATCTGTACCAAGGCCGCTCGACATCGACATGATGTGGCGGACGGTGATCTGCTGCTCCGCCTCCGAAGGCGCGTCGGACCAGCCCGCGCCCACGTAGTCGGATACCGGTAGATCGAGATCCAGCAAACCCTTGCCGACGGCGACGCCGGCGAGAAACGACAGCACGCTCTTCTGCACCGACGCCACGTCCTCGATCGATCGCCCGTCCGGGGTTCGACCCACCAACATCCGGCTGTAGCCAGGAACATCGTCCCGATCCGCCAACTCCCAGTCGGCTTCGGCTAGGATGCGTCCGCCGATGACGATCACGAGACCGGTCGAACGCCGTTCCTTCGCGTAGTCGAGAACAGCGGCCAGGCGGTCCTCATTCCAGCCGACGGCGGCAGGCTCTTCGGACTCCCAGGGTCCATCGACGGCCGGGAAGTACCGCTTCGCTTCCACTGGCTGATGGTCGACAGTGGGAACCGTGTCCTCAACCGGCCCGGCGCCGAGTCCGCACCCGACGAGGACCGGGCACAGGCCGAGCCATAGACGAGAGGAGTTCATTCTCATAACGAAGTCCTTTGCTACGGCTGTTGGTCGCAAACGGTCCTGAGGATACTCCAGCTACGTCGTGAGCGTCTCGGAGAAGCGCATGCGGCAGAGGAGGGTGGTGAACTGGAGTCGGGGTGCGCCTGCCGTCGCTCGGCTGTTACGGACAACAGGCTCCGCGCCCTTCTCCCGCCAGGGTGCAGACCGAGACGCGGGTCCGGTCCAGTGCGGGATGTCACGATCACACTGACCGGCGCAACGACCACGATGGACACGTCAGACGCAACAAAGGCAACTCCGAGAAGGCCGCCTCGACGACGTCCTTGAGGACGGACGAGGACGAGTGAGTTCGGTCTGTGCCTTGGCCACATGGACACGGCGGGCACATCGGACACGTGGACACGGTGGACACACACACGTTGGACACGACGGGGATCGCGCGTCAGAACCGAAACAGCCGCGTGAACTTGACGACAAAGGCGCGGTTCTCGAGGAAGGGCGTGCCCCGCAGCGACGTGTCCCGCTGGTCGTTGTAGACGACGAACAGCTCGCTCCCCGGCTGATACTCCCAGCGGAGCCGGAGGTTCGTGCTGAGCGAATCGCGGCTGGAGTTGTACTGCAGCAGGCCGCCGAAGAACATCCGCGGCGTGAAGGTGTAGGTGACCCGGCTCGTCGCCAGCGTCGTGGTGAACGCGCCCTCCGGCAGGTCGATGCGATTGATCGACACGCCCGGCTCGATCGACAGCAGCGGCGTGACCTCGATGCGGCCGCGGGAATAACCGACCGCCGTGATGTCCCCGCTGAAGAATCCGCCCCGTTGGAAGGACCACGTGCCGGAGACCCGGCGCTGCGCCCCCATGGAGTACGACAGGAAGACATCGCGGAAGTCGTAGCCGCCGACCGGAATGGTGACGTCGGACGCAATTCCGAAGGGCCGCACGAGCCGCTCGTAGCTCTGCTGGAGGTCGACGCCGAAGCGATCGCTGTTCTCAAACTCGGTCTGGAAGCGCGCCTGCGCGAGCCGCGTCTCGACCTGCCCGGCGCCGTTCTCGATGTAGTCAAGGCCCGCTTCCCACGTGAATTGCCGCACCGCGCGCATCGACGCCGGCCGCGGGCTAAACCGCGCCAACGTGAAGGTGCGCCGGAAGTCGTCACGGCGCAGGAACCCGATCTCCGGATTGAAGTCGTCGCCCACCCGCAGGTGGTCGAGCTGGAAGCCGTAGCGGTCGCCGGTGTAGCTGAACGCCCCCTGGTAGCTCGCCTCGTCGCCGTCCAGCCCGGAGGTCCGGGTCCGGGCGTAGTAGCCGTTGAAGTGGACGTTGTCGTAGAAGGAGAACGCGGCGTCGAGCCCGTACGCTTCGTTCGACCCGTCGCCCACCGTCGACACCGATCGTCCGGTGAAAATCCCCCCGATGCGGCTGCGCCGCAGAATGTCGCGCTTGACCCGCAGGACGGTGAAATTGGTCGCCACGGCGCTCGCGCCCAGCGCATCGCCGGTCTGGATGTTGAGCGCCCCGACGCTGAACCCACCGGCCCGGCCGGTGAGCCGGCCGCCGCCCCTAATGGGCACCGTGCGTCCTTGTTCCAGCCCAATGCGCCGGCTGAAGAACACCGTCGGCACATCGGGGCTACCAAAGAAGCCCCCGCCACGCGGGCCGCCCTGGCGGCGTCCGCCGCGTTGAAACTGCTGGCCGGCCGGCCGGCCGAAATCGAAGATGCCCCGGCCTTCGAGGAAGAACTCGCGCTTCTCGGGAAAGAACAGGCTGAACCGCGTCAGGTTCACCTGCTGCTCGTCGACCTCGACCTGGGCGAAATCGGTGTTGTAGGTAAAGTCGGCCGTGAAGTTCTCGGTCACGCCGTACTTGACGTCGACGCCGACGTCGCCGTCATTCGAGATGCGCGGGATCGCGTTGACGTCGGTGGCGAGCGAGCCGATCGCGTACGGCTTGACCTCGAACGTCCGGTTGCCCGGCGGGACCTCGACGCCGGTCAGCGTGCCGGCCGCCGAGACACGCGCCTCGCCGGGGACGGCGTTCACGGGGACCGGTGTGAGATAGATCGCCTCGGTCTTCCGGCGAACACGGCGCCCGAGCTGCAACCCCCACATCTGCGACGTGCCCGGCCGAAAGCGGAGCGACTTGAAGGGGATCGCCATCTCGACGGTCCACCCGCCGTCAAAGCGGCCGGTCCGGACATCCCAGATGGGGTTCCAGTCCATGTTGGGGTTCCCTTCATCGGTCACCTGAATGTCGACGAAGCCGCCAATGGGGTTGACGATGAAGATGACACCGTTGCGCCGATCGTAGAAGGTATCCAACACCACGCTGAAATAATCGTTCTGGGCGAGCTGGCGCGAATCGCGCTGCATCTCGTTGGCGACCCATTGCGACTCGGGCGCCGAGTCCCAGACGCGCGCCGACACATAGACGTTCTGCGCGTCATAGAAGACCCACGCCTCGGTCCGTTCGGTCGCGGGCTCACCCGCATCGGGCAGCTGCTGGATGAAGCCATCGACCGACGGCACCTCCTCGTAGAACGCCTCGTCCAATGCGCCGTCCAGCCGCCACGACCCGGTCAGCCGGACCGCCCGGACGGTTGCGCGTCCCGCCGCGTCGCGCGTGAGGGTCTCGGGCGCCACCGGGGGCGGGGGGCCATCGATGAGGCCGGCGGGCGCCGCTGCGAAGCCGCTGCCGCGCACGGCGGCGGGAGGGTCGACGTCAACAGGCGCCCGCGCGCCGACGGGTGGCGCGCTCGCCGCGCGCGACGACGCGACCGCATCGCCCCCATCCGTCAGCCCCCGTCTCAGCTCGGCGGCGAGCCGGTCCTGGAGCGCGAACAGCTCCGGCACCAGGCCGTCGACGATCGCGCTATGCACGACCGTGGCGGTTACGACCTCCACCACGCGCGCCGTGATGCGCATCCGGTCGCCCACCCGCTGGTAGCCGCCACTGACAACCCACCGCGCGCCGAGGAGACGGCCGGCGGCAAGCTCTGTCGCTCCAGCCATGCCGGCGGCGCGGCTCACGCTCTCCAACGCACCCGAGACCGCCTGACGCCCCACCACCGACAGGTCGCCGGCATGCTCCAGCTCGGCGGCGAGGGTTTCGGCGATGCCGATGCCGATCCAGTCGTCCTCCGCGACCCCGGAGATGTTGGCAAAGACGACGACGGCGACGCGGTCGTCCGCTGTGCTTGCTGGCGCCGACTGGGCAGCGCGGACTCGTCCTGACGCGGGGAGGTGAGGCGCCGTGCCACGCTCGGCCGCCACGGCCGTCGACACCGAGAGCAGCAGGATCGTCTCAGCGATGATCATGGGGACCCGTGGGCATTGTCAACTTCAGGCCACGGCTGGCAAAGTACCGGGATGACGAGCCCGGCACCGAGCTACCACGGCTATCGCTTCCCGTCCGACATCATCGCGCTCGCCGTCTGGCTGTACTTTCGATTCAGCCTGAGTTTCTGGGTCGTCGAGGACCTCCTGGCCCAGCGGGGCATTACAGTCACCGATGAGACGATCCGCCGGTGGTGTCGCACGTTCGGCCGCGCGTACGTCCGTAGACTCCGGCACCGGCGCGGGCGCCTGGGGGACACGTGGTATCTCGATGAGCTGTTCATCACCCTGAACGGTCGGCAGCAGTATCTGTGGCGGGCGGTCGACGAGGACGGCGACGTGTTGGACATCCTCGTGCAGTCGCGTCGGAATCGTTGTGCCGCGGTGCGGTTCTTCCGGACGTTGCTGAAGCGGCACGGCTGTGTCCCGCGCCGACTGGTCACCGACAAGCTCCGCAGTTACCCGGCGGCGTGCCGTGTGGTGATGCCATCGGTCGTCCACTGCACGGATCAGTCCGCGAACAACCGCGCCGAAGTCTCGCACCAACCCACACGACAACGGGACCGCCAGATGCGGCGGTTCAAGTCGGCCGCGCACCTGCAACGTTTCGCCGCGGTGCACGGCGTCGTGCAGAATCTCTTTCGTGTCGGTCGGCATCTGCTGCAGGCTGTGCACCATCGCCTGCTCCGCACGCGCGCGTTCGCTGAATGGGACGTGGTGACGTGTGCCTGCTGAACGGACGGTGGCTCGGCTTCACGAGGGGAGCCGCGGGCCGCGTTCGTCAAGTTGACAATGCCCTTGTTGGCGATGTCCCAGCACTTATCAAACGCTTCCTTGTCAGGATTCTTCGATTCAAACGCTGAACGTACAGTTGCTTCATTGTCGGCCCTTCCCCCAAACCGAGTTGAGTTGGCACGAGAGAGAAAGAGAGTTCAGATCTATAACACAAGCAGGCTGTCTGGACCGCCAGATGTTTTCATCGCTGGGGACCCGCGACATCACGTCTCGGCGAGTGCCCCCTTGGAATCCACGTCGGGGGTCACGTCGGGCCAATGGAATCGGGGGGTGCTGCAGGACGTGTCGCCTCCTACCCATAGGCCGTGGGCCAGCGATACCGCGTTGCATCGAGTGAGACGAAAGGACGATACACTGGGAGAAGAACGGGTCCCCGCGTGCGAAAGCTGATAATCATTGCGGTCCTGGCGATCGCTGCAACGTGGGCGGCCCAGCAGGGCGATCTCCTGCCGCGTTCGATCCAACAGGGTCTCGGCGAGCTCAAGGTGAGCATTGGACTTGGATCACCCGCCTATTCCACCTTTCAGCAGTTCGCCACAGCCGTGGTTCGAGGCGACCTGGACACGATCGGCAGATTGTCTCAGCAGGATGGAACGAGGAAACAAGGCCAAGAAATCTGGTTCCTCACACAAATGTATGCACGGTTTTGGGTAGTGGAAGGGTTCCTCACACAAATGTGTGCACGATTCAGCCCCCAGCAGGTCAGCCACGCCGTGGAAAGAGGCTGCGGATGTGTTCGTGCCCGCGAATCAGCGGTGAAGTCGTCTATCGCTCAGTCGACGGCCGCCTGCGCGGGCCCCGCTTTTGGTGGGGGGCCTGCTCGACGGCAGCCGGTCCCACCTCAAGGTGCTGAGGCGCTGGCATTTACAGGGCGACGAACCATGAACACTCGTGGAACGCGGCCTGGACTTTCGCCGACGTTTTACCGCTGGGCCGAACCCTCGCTGACTGTTCAGCCCCTTGGCACTGGCAGGCCCCTCGCGATTTCCGCCGTGTACCGTGGGCCGGACTTTCCGAGAGCCTGCAGTTCCTCTCCAGATACAGACGGTGTTCTCCAGCCACGTAAGTCGATGACAATGCTTGACTTATTAGCCATGGAACCGGCCAAAGCTGCACCGATCCCTGAGAGGAACCAGTGGAAGGTCCGCCATGCAGTGGTAGAGGTTCCGGATGTAGGTCGTGGCGGTCCTGAAGCCGTAGGCCCTGTGAATGATGAGCTTCGCTTTGTTGTTCAACCCTTCGACGGTGCCGTTGTCGATGGGCAGCCGGAAGTAGTTGAGGATGTCGTCCTCGTGGCGGCGGAGCAGCCACGCGAAGTCGCGCATCGGCGGGAGGCGTGAGTGCGTCGCCCACCAGAACCACCGCTTCAGGTAGCGCTTCGCCCACCCCGCGCGGCGGTAGCTCCAGAAGTGCGCGAAGAACTCTTTGAGGAGATAGGCGCGGTTGATCTTCAGATTGAGGTGTTCGAGCTCGCCCAGGCGCCGGTGCTGCGTCTCGGTGAGATTCCAGGGGTTCTTCAACCAGATGAACCGGGTCTTGTGCATCAGCGCTTTGTGTGCCGGGCCTTTCTCGCGAATCTCGTCGCGGCGGACCTGATCGACGGCCGCCATGAGATGACTGACGATGTGGAATTTGTCGAACACCAGCACCGCGTGGGGCGCCCGGACCCGGATCACGTCGATGTAGGGCTGCCACATATCGCAGCAGATGCCGGCGAGCGCCACAGTGCGCTCGGGGCCAAGGAACGCAAAGAACGCCTCGAGGGTCGCCTGGCTGCGTCCCTCGCCGCTCCAGAGCAGCCGCTTCCGGGCCAGGTCGTACACGTTGGTGACGTAGACGTGCCCCTTCTTCCGCGAGATTTCGTCGATGCCGATATGGGTCACGCCGGTGAGGTCGCGGTGCGCCAACCCGTAGGCCACGGCCGCCTCGACCGCTCGCTCCACCGTGCCCCATGCGCACCCGAACAGCGTGGCCACCTGCTGCCACGGCAACACCCGCGTCCAGGTCGCGATCGTCACCAGCAACGCACGCGTGAACCGCTGCCTGAATCGCCCCGGGTTTCCCGGAGGCTCCATATCTTGGGAGGATGGAGTCCATGGGAAGACCGAGGAAGTACTCACCAGAAGTACGGGACCGCGCCGTGCGGCTCGTGTTTGAGCACGAAGACCAGCACGACTCGCAGTGGGCCGCGATCCGATCCGTGGCCGAGAAGATCGGCTGCACGTCGGAGACGCTGCGGCATTGGGTGCGCCAAGCCGAGCGGGATCAGGGACGCCGTCCGGGGCTGACGACGGACGAGCGGGCCGTGCTGAAGGAGCAGGCGCGCGAGATCCGCGAGCTCCGGCGGGCGAATGAGATCCTGCGGAAAGCGTCAGCGTATTTCGCACAGGCGGAGCTCGACCGCCGACCGAGGTAATGGTGACCTTCATTGATGCGCAGCGGGAAACGTACGGGGTCGAGCCGATCAGCGCCGTGGTGCCGATTGCTCCGTCGACGTATTACGCGCACAAAGCGTGGCAGGCCAATCCCCGGTTGCGATCGGGGCGCGCGCAGCGCGATGCGTGGTTGAAGGATCAGATCCGTCGCGTGCGCGACGAGAACTTCGCGGTCTACGGCGCGTACAAAGTCTGGCGCCAGTTGAACCGTGAGGGGATCGCCGTGGCCCGGTGCACCGTCGAACGCCTGATGCGGGAGCTGGGCCTGCGGGGCGCCGTTCGGGGCCGGGCGTTCACCACGACGACCTGTCCTGACCCCACCCCGCGGCCGGCCGACCTGGTCAACCGCACGTTTGTGGCCACGCGCCCCAACGCACTCTGGGTGGCGGACCTCACCTTCGTGGCGACCTGGCGCGGCTTCGTCTACGTGGCGTTCGTCATCGATGTCTTTGCCCGGTGCATCGTAGGCTGGCGCGTCTCCAGCTCCTTGCGCACCGACCTCGCCCTTGATGCGTTGGAGCAAGCCCTGTATGCGCGGCCGGCACCTGACGGGTTAGTGCACCACAGCGATCGGGGTGGTCAGTATCTCTCCATTCGCTACACGGACCGGCTGGCCGAGTCGGGCATCGAGCCGTCCGTGGGGAGCGTGGGTGACTCGTACGACAACGCCCTCGCTGAGTCGGTGATCGGGCTGTACAAGACCGAAGTGATTCGTCGGCGCGGCCCGTGGCGGCATCTCGAGGCCGTGGAGTTTGCGACGCTCGAATGGGTGGACTGGTTCAACAACCGGCGGCTCTTGACGTCGATCGGCGACGTGCCACCGGCCGAGTACGAACAGCAGTACTATCGGGCACAAGAAGCGCCAGCCACAATGGCCGGAGTCAACTAATGAGCTCTCCGGAGAACCCGGGGCGATTCAGAGGTGTTCATGGCCCAACGGAGACGACGACGATTCACGGTGGAGTTCAAACAGGAAGCGGTCCGGCTGTGCAAGCAGGGTGACCGCAGCATCGGCCAGGTGGCACGGGAGTTGGACCTGACCGAGTCGGCGTTGCGGCGATGGGTGCAGCAGTACGAGATCGACCACGGCCACAATCCGACCGGCGCGCTGACCACCGAGGAACTCGAGGAACTCCGAACGCTGCGCCGCGAAGTGCGCGTCCTGCGAGAGGAGCGAACGATCTTAAAAAAGGCGGCGGCCTTCTTCGCGAAGGAACAGGCGTGAGGTTCGCGTTTGTTCATGCGGAGAAGGCCACCCATGCGGTGCGGTCTCTCTGTCGGGTGCTCCAGGTCACCCGCAGTGGCTACTACGCATGGGCGAAGCGCCCGCCGAGCCGACGGCACCGTGAAGACGTCCAGCTGACAGCCCGGATCCGGGCGATCCATGCCGCGAGTCGGGGGACCTACGGAAGCCCGCGGATCTACGAGCAGCTCAGGCAGGACGGGTTCACCGTTGGCCGGGAGCGAGTCGCCAGACTGCTGCGGGCCATGGGCCTGATCGGCCTGCCCTGCAAGCGGTTCCGGCGTACCACGGACAGTGCCCACCAACATCCGGTTGCGCCCAACGTGCTCGCCCGTGACTTCGACGCCGCACAGCCGAACGAGCGCTGGAGCACCGACATCACCTACCTCTGGACGTGGGAGGGGTGGCTGTATCTTGCCGTCGTGCTCGACCTGTTCTCGCGGCGCGTGGTGGGGTGGGCCATCCAGCCGCACCTGCGGGCGGAGCTGGCGCTCGAGGCGTTGCACATGGCGCTGGGGAGGCGCGTCCCAGCGGCCGGCCTCGTCCATCATTCGGACCGAGGGTGCCAGTATGCCGCCGACGCGTACCAGCGCGTCCTGCACGACCACCAGATCGTCTGCTCGATGAGTCGGAAGGGCGACTGCTGGGATAACGCCGTCACCGAGAGCTTCTTCGGGACGCTCAAGACCGAGCTCATCCACCGCCAGCCGTGGTCGACGCGACGCAGGACCAAGGACGCCGTCGCGGAGTACATCGAGGGCTTCTATAATCCCCACCGCCTGCACTCGTCCCTGGGATACGTCAGCCCCAACACCTTTGAGGTTCCTCACACAAATGTGTGCACGATTCAGCCCCCAGCAGGTCAGCCACGCCGTGGAAAGAGGCTGCGGATGTGTTCGTGCCCGCGAATCAGCGGTGAAGTCGTCTATCGCTCAGTCGACGGCCGCCTGCGCGGGCCCCGCTTTTGGTGGGGGGCCTGCTCGACGGCAGCCGGTCCCACCTCAAGGTGCTGAGGCGCTGGCATTTACAGGGCGACGAACCATGAACACTCGTGGAACGCGGCCTGGACTTTCGCCGACGTTTTACCGCTGGGCCGAACCCTCGCTGACTGTTCAGCCCCTTGGCACTGGCAGGCCCCTCGCGATTTCCGCCGTGTACCGTGGGCCGGACTTTCCGAGAGCCTGCAGTTCCTCTCCAGATACAGACGGTGTTCTCCAGCCACGTAAGTCGATGACAATGCTTGACTTATTAGCCATGGAACCGGCCAAAGCTGCACCGATCCCTGAGAGGAACCTTGAAAGGAGGCATGCTCGACAGGTGCAGTGTGCAGCATAATCAACCTGTCCACTTTTCCCAGGCAAGATCACGGCCGGGCTCTTCACGAGGGACTCCTCGCCCTGGTACGTGTCGGTGGCGCGATAGACCTGCCCCATGCCGCCTTCGCCGATGAGGGCGGTCACGTCGTAATGGCCGAGGCGGGAGCCGACAGTCAGAGCTATGGGTTATGCACAGTTCAGCGGCCGTAGCTTTCCACCGGGATCATGATGTGCGCGTACGGCGTGTCGGGCCACATGATCCACGGCCCGCCGTTATGGTGATCTGTCGGGATCGAGTCGAGCATGTCCAGATCGGGTACCAGCATCATCAGGTGAGCCCCGAGGTCGGTGACCCAATCAGCCGGTCCGGTCGGATCGGTGGCGTAGGGGTCGGTGTTGCTCACCGGGGTGTCGCCCTGCAACATGTACGCGAAGCCGATGGTCGAATACGTCGGTTCCGTTTGGTTGACGTAGGCCTTCAGAAAGTCGAGCCAGGCGGCGGTCACACACCAGGGATCGTTGCCGGGTGTATTGGGCCTATCGGGAAGACACGTCCAGTCGTTGCTCCCTTGGCTGATCACATTCAGATCCCAGTCCATGACCGTGGCCTCGGCGGAGATCGAGGCGGGTCCGGCGCTACGAGCACTCGCGATGGCGTCTTGCGCTGTCGCAGTGATAGGGAGCGCGAACACGATCAGACCAACGGCCATCCACGCGCGATACATCATGAATCTCCTCTTCGATGATTGACTGGCCAAGCACGCCGACGCGGCCCAGTGCATGACCCCCCCTGTGACGATTTCCGGGCAGAGAGGCTGATTATGCCACCGGCCGGGCTGATCACGGCCTCGGATGGGCAGACAGTGTGCAACGAGCGGACAGGGACGGCAGAGGCCGCCGGGTTAACTTGAGGGGTAAGCCACCGCCTCCGGCGGTGAGACGCGCAGAGGTTCGACCGATGTAGGGGTACATCGAAGAATATGCGACGGTCTCCAATCATGAACTGCCCAGTTCAGAAAGGAGACCGTCAAGAGAGAGTGGCAAAGCCAATCCCACGTCCGATGGTATTGCAGATATCACGTCGTGTGGGTTCCGAAGTATCGGAAGCGCACGATCTTCGGGCAAGTCCGACGTGGGATTGGGAAAATCATCCGGGAGTTGTGCCAGCGGCACGGTGCGGGGTTGGTGGAAGGCCACGCGCTTGCAGATCACGTGCACGTGCTGTTGAGCGTGCCGCCGAAATTCAGTGTGGCGAACACGGTGGGCTTCCTGAAAGGGAAGTCGGCGATTCGAATTCACCGGGAGTATCTGGGTCGGCAACGGAACTTCACGGGCTACCACTTCTGGGCGCGTGGGTACTGCGTCAGCACCGTCGGTTTGGCCGAGCAAACGATCCGCGACTACATCCGGCAGCAGGAAGCCGAGGAGAAGAAGCAAGAGCAGCTGGAACTTCGCTAATCGAAGGCCCCTTCGAGGGGCCTTCATCATACCGCCCCCTCAGGGGGCGGTAGCTGATTTGCTGGCCGCCGTCTCTGGGAAGTTCATGCGGTGGAGGAGGGCCTGGCAGCGGGGGTCGGCGCGGACGGGGATCGCGCGTCAGAACCGAAACAGCCGCGTGAACTTGACGACAAAGGCGCGGTTCTCGAGGAAGGGCGTGCCCCGCAGCGACGTGTCCCGCTGGTCGTTGTAGACGACGAACAGCTCGCTCCCCGGCTGATACTCCCAGCGGAGCCGGAGGTTCGTGCTGAGCGAATCGCTGCTGGAGTTGTACTGCAGCAAGCCGCCGAAGAACATCCGCGGCGTGAAGGTGTAGGTGACCCGGCTCGTCGCCAGCGTCGTGGTGAACGCGCCCTCCGGCAGGTCGATGCGATTGATCGACACGCCCGGCTCGATCGACAGCAGCGGCGTGACCTCGATGCGGCCGCGGGAATAACCGACCGCCGTGATGTCCCCGCTGAAGAATCCGCCCCGTTGGAAGGACCACGTGCCGGAGACCCGGCGCTGCGCCCCCATGGAGTACGACAGGAAGACATCGCGGAAGTCGTAGCCGCCGACCGGAATGGTGACGTCGGACGCAATTCCGAAGGGCCGCACGAGCCGCTCGTAGCTCTGCTGGAGGTCGACGCCGAAGCGATCGCTGTTCTCAAACTCGGTCTGGAAGCGCGCCTGCGCGAGCCGCGTCTCGACCTGCCCGGCGCCGTTCTCGATGTAGTCAAGGCCCGCTTCCCACGTGAATTGCCGCACCGCGCGCATCGACGCCGGCCGCGGGCTAAACCGCGCCAACGTGAAGGTGCGCCGGAAGTCGTCACGGCGCAGGAACCCGATCTCCGGATTGAAGTCGTCGCCCACCCGCAGGTGGTCGAGCTGGAAGCCGTAGCGGTCGCCGGTGTAGCTGAACGCCCCCTGGTAGCTCGCCTCGTCGCCGTCCAGCCCGGGGGTCCGGGTCCGGGCGTAGTAGCCGTTGAAGTGGACGTTGTCGTAGAAGGAGAACGCGGCGTCGAGCCCGTACGCTTCGTTCGACCCGTCGCCCACCGTCGATACCGATCGTCCGGTGAAGATCCCCCCGATGCGGCTGCGCCGCAGAATGTCGCGCTTGACCCGCAGGACGGTGAAATTGGTCGCCACGGCGCTCGCGCCCAGCGCATCGTCCGTCTGGATGTTCAGCGCCCCGATGCTGAACGCGCCGGTCTTCCCGGTGAGGCGGCCGCCGCCCAGAATCGGCACCGTGCGTCCTTGTTCCAGCCCAATGCGCCGGCTGAAGAACACCGTCGGCACGTCGCCGCTGCCAAGAAAGCTGCTTCCACGGGGGCCTCCCTGGCGTCGGCCGCCGCGTTGGAATTGCTGGCCGGCCGGCCGGCCGAAATCGAAGATGCCCCGGCCTTCGAGGAAGAACTCGCGCTTCTCGGGAAAGAACAGACTGAACCGCGTCAGGTTCACCTGCTGCTCGTCGACCTCGACCTGGGCGAAATCCGTGTTGTAGGTGAAGTCCGCCGTGAGGTTCGCGGTCACGCCGTACTTGACGTCGACGCCGACGTCGCCGTCGCCGTCATTCGAGATGCGCGGGATCGCGTTGACGTCGGTGGCGAGCGAGCCGATCGCGTACGGCTTGACCTCGAACGTCCGGTTGCCCGGCGGAACCTCGACGCCGGTCAGCGTGCCGGCCGCCGAGACACGCGCCTCGCCGGGGAGGGCGTTCACTGGGACCGGTGTGAGATAGGTCGCTTCGGTCTTCCGGCGAACACGGCGCCCAAGCTGCAACCCCCACATCTGCGACGTGCCCGGCCGAAAGCGGAGGGACTTGAAGGGGATCGCCATCTCCACCGTCCACCCGCCGTCGAAACGGCCGGTCCGGACATCCCAGATCGGGTTCCAGTCGCGGTTGGGGTTCCCTTCATCGGTCACCTGAATGTCGAAGAAGCCACCGATCGGGTTGACGATGAAGACGACACCGTTGCGCCGATCGTAGAAGGTATCCAACACCACGCTGAAATAGTCGTTCTGGGCGAGCTGGGGCGAATCGCGCTGCATCTCGTTGGCGACCCACTGCGACTCGGGCGCCGAGTCCCAGACGCGCGCCGACACATAGATGTTCTGCGCGTCATAGAAGACCCACGCCTCGGTCCGTTCGGTCGCGGGCTCACCCGCATCGGGCAGCTGCTGGATGAAGCCATCGACCGACGGCACCTCCTTGTAGAACGCCTCGTCCAATGCGCCGTCCAGCCGCCACGACCCGGTCAGCCGGACCGCCCGGACGGTTGCGCGTCCCGCCGCGTCGCGCGTGAGGGTCTCGGGCGCCACCGGGGGCGGGGGGCCATCGATGAGGCCGGCGGGCGCCGCCGCGAAGCCGCCGCCGCCGCCCGCAGCGTTCGGCTCGCCTGGTCGAGGCTCGACGGCGGCGGGGGCGCGTTCTGCGGCGCGGGGCGCGATCGCCACAGGAGGCGGCGCAGCCGTGGCGCCCTCCGCAATCAGCCCTTGCCTCACCTCGGCGGCGAGCCGGTCCTGCAGCGCGAACAGCGCCGGCACCGTGCCGTCGACGATCGCCGTGTGCACGACTGTGGCAGTCGCCACGTCGACGACCCGCGCGGTGATCCGCAGGCGCTCGCCCAGCCGCTGGTAGCCCCCACTGACGACCCATCGCGTGCCGAGGCGTCGGCCCACGGCGACCTCCGGCTCCTCGAGTGCCGCGGCGCGCTCGGCGCTCAGCGTCTCGAGCACATCCAAGACGTCCTGGCGCCTGATCACCGACACGCCGCTGGCACCGTCCAAGTCGGCCGCCAGCGTTTCCACGATGCCGGCGCCGATCCAATCGTCCTCCGCAGCCCCGGTGATGTTGGCAAAGACGGCGATGGCCATACTGTCGTCCGCGCCGGGCGCCGGCGCCGACTGGGCCGCGCGGACCGATGGTGATGCGGGGAGGCGAGGCGCCGGACCACGCTCGGCCGCCCCGGCCGTCGCCACCGCGAGCAGCAGGAGGATGTCCGTGACGATCATTCGGATTCCTAGCAGCTTACTCTAGCTCGACGTCGAGGGCGGCGCCAGCGCCGGCGGACCCTCCCGATCCGCTGCTGGCCGTGTCGTCGCGGGTCAGATCGGGCGGGAGGAGCTTGATGGCCACCCGACGGTCAAGACGCGGATCCAGCGCCAGGTAGACGACGCCCATCCCGCCCTGGCCGAGCTGGGAGCGGATCTCGTACGGGCCAAGCGGCGAACCTGGCACGAAGGGCATCGGAGGGCCGATCATAGCCCGCTCGCGTCCTGGACCGCGCCTCAGATGCCGCTCTCCGGCGTGGACGCCCGCTCTGCCAGAGGGCGACTTCTCGACCCCGAATCGGGGCGATCTCCGCGAACTCCGTCGTCGTCAGCGTGTCGGTGGCGCGACAGACCTGGCCCATGCCGCCTTCGCCGATGAGGGCAGTGACGTTGTAATGGCCTATACGCTCAAATCGCATTTGATCAGGCCAGGAACTGTCCCGGAACGGTACAGTTTCTTAGGAATGGCCGAGGCGACAACCGACGGTCAGGGACATAGGCTGTCCGGGACGACCGACGCAGATCACGGGCATTGTATGCCTGTCGAACCGGGGCGTCTCCCACCTGCACAGAATGGCCACCGTGAACCGTTTGAACGGCTCGGGGCGGGACTCTTTGGTGTGGATGGCCTTCGGGCCGGTGTGCCTTCTGCGGGGGCCGAATTAAGCGTTCAAACGCTTATCTTCCACGGAGCACGGAACCGGCGCCGAGTGCCTCAGAAGCTGTACCCGTCCGGCGAGTAGGCGACGGCCCTCGGGAAAAAGACGTTCTCGATGATGGACCGCCCCATGTACACGGGGGACGTCGCGGTCCTGTTCTGCGCCAGCGTCCGCATGAACGCGTCCTCGTTCTCCGGCGCGGGAATCCCCACTTCCAGGCAGGTGCGGACGATGCCGGCCATCTCTTCCGGCTCATCCCGTTGCGGGTAGTGGCCGGCCGTTGGCAGGAGCCAGTAGCTGCTCTCCACCGACCGCTTATCGAGGTAGGTGTGCCAGATGTGATTGCCGATGCGTGGCGGGTTCGGAGTGTCCAGCAGCCCCCAGATCAGGGCGGTCGGGACCGGGCTCTCGCGCAGGTTGTCCAGCCAGCGATACTCGTTCGCGGCCCGCTCAAGCAGGTACTTCCCGACGTAGAACCGCGCGCCGATCCCGTCGTTGAACGCCTGGATGTCGGCGTTGGCGACTTGCTGGGGCGTACCCTCGGTCACCCGGGGCCTGGCGGGCCGGTCCGGGGGTACCGGTCCAAGCTGGTGACCGAGACGCTGGCGCCGGGGCGCCTCCTGCCAGTACCGACCCTGGCCGAGGTTCGTCAGGGGCAAGAAGAGCCCGCCGTTGGAGATGAAGTGCTAGGTGATCTCGGACGGCTTGTCCTCCCGCAGATAGTCGCCCAGCAAGGCGAAGCCGACGCTGCCGCCCCGATCGTGCGTTAGGAGATGGAAGCCGGACAGCCCCACGATCTCCCGCACGAAATGGTCGACAAGCCGCGCGTCGTCCTCCAGCATGTACGAGTACCCGTCCTGCGGCTTGTCCGAGAAGCCGAACCCAGGAAAGTCGAGGACGGCCACGAAGTAGTCCTCTTCCAGGAAGGAGATCATCTCCCGGAAGTCGAAGCTCGACGCGGGATAGCCGTGCAGCAGCACCAGCGCCGGGTTCGAGCGGCTTCCGAAGGTGCGGTAGAAGACCTGCACCCGTCGGCCCTCGTTGTTGCGCGTCGTCGAGGTCCACTCGAAGTACGCGCCGCCGCGGTACCAGGCCTCGGCCAGCGGCGAGTAGAAGGTGAAGTCGGGCGGCGGTGCGAGTGGCTGAGCGCCGATGACGGCCTCACCCGCGTAGCCCACCGCACTGTCATCTGCACGTCTCACGTGGACGAGCGCCGGGCTGGCGGCCGCGAGCTTCAGGAATGATCGTCTATCCAAGGTCTCTACCTCCCATAGCCGAGGCCTCCAATACCTCGGCGATCTGCTTGGCGATCGGCAACGCCTCATCCAACGGAATCGGCCCCGCGGCGATCCGGTCGGCGAGGATCGGGCCTTCGACCAGCTCCAGCACCAGCGCCTGGGTGTCGTCGGACTTTTCGATGCCGTGGATCTGCGCGATGTTCGGGTGGTTGAGGCTGGCGAGGACCTGCGCTTCTCGCTGGAACCGGGCGAGGCGATCTGGATCAGCCGCGAAGGCGTCGGGGAGATAGGATGAAGCGGCTGGTCGTCCCCACGTGGTAGCTTGCGCTCCACAATTTTCAAACGCGCTCAAGGCGCAACAAGGGAGACCAGCCATGGAGCATATTGGCATCGACGTGCACAAGCGGGAAAGTCAAATCTGCATCCTCACGCCAGAGGGCGAGATCATCGAACGACGGATTCAGAGTACGCGGCAGCGATTCACCGCCCTGTTCCAAGCACGGGCGCGGGCGCGGGTCCTGCTCGAGGCGACGACCGAAAGCGAATGGGTGGCACAGACGATCGAGCAGTGCGGCCACGAGGTCATCGTGGCGGATCCGAACTACGCCCCGATGTATCCCGAACGGCGCCGGCGTGTGAAGACGGATCGGCGCGATGCGCGGATGCTGGCCGAGGCGGCCCGACTCGGCTCCTATCGCCCGGCGCATCGCGTGTCGGCCGCGCAGCACCGGGTGCGGCGCCAGCTCCGGGTGCGTGACCTGCTGGTGCGGACCCGCGGACGCACCATCGCCCTGGTGCGCGCGCTGGTGCGTCGGGAGGGGCTGCGGGTCCGGGCGGGAGACGCTGACCGGTTCGGCACGTATGTGAAGGAGCTCGAGCTCCCCGACGAGCTGCAGACCGCGCTGCGGCCACTGCTCGCCCTCTGGGAGCAGCTAACCGCGCAACTGGCCGCCGCCGATGCCGAGGTCACAGCGACGGCCGCCGCGAACCCCGTGGTGCACCGCTTGACGACCGCGCCGGGGGTGGGCCCCCTCATCGCGACGGCGTTTGTCGCGACCCTCGATGAGGCGGGCCGCTTTCGCGGGGCCCATCAGGTCGAGAGCTATCTCGGCCTCGTCCCCAGTGAGGACAGCTCCGCGGACCGCCGCCGCCGGGGCCACATCACCAAGGCGGGCAATCCGCGCATGCGCTGGTTGCTGGTGCAAGCCGCGTGGGCGGCGCTCCGGTCCCGCCGGGCTGAGGCCGCGGGCCTGCGCGCCTGGGCCGAGCAACTGGCCACGCGCCGCGGCCGGCGCATCGCCACCGTGGCCGTCGCGCGCCGGTTGGCGGGGATCCTGTTTGCGATGTGGCGGGACCAGACGGTCTATGACGGGCGCCGCGTCGGGGTCGGGCTGCCGGCCGGGGCGGGCGGGTAAGTCCCCGGTGGCGCTGTCGGGTAACTGATTGAGGTCCGGGGTGTCAGGGTTGGTGGGTGAGCACGTGAAGATCCTTGGTCGCACGCGAGGCCGGCAGGGAGATGGTGCCGCCCCCCATTCGGATCGTCTCTTGCGCCGGCGATCAGAGGCATCGCCCTTGTCGAGCGCGAATAGAAGGATGACGCACCTCGCGGCCTCCGCCCGGTGCGTCTACGAGGTTGACACCCTGGCGACCGAGTCCGGACCCGTGAACGGGACACTGAGCTGCCAACCCGTTCGCGCGCACCCACCAGCTGGGTGAGGAGACGGCGCGCTCACTGGAGGGTGTATCGGAGACGTGTGAGCTTCTACGAACAACGAGGTGACTTGACAAGCCGCTTCATAGAAGGATCTTCAGGGCGACATCACGGCCCAGTTGGGCGTCGGTGGCGCGATAGACCTGCCCCATGCCCCCTTCACCGATGAGGGCGGTGACGTCGTAATGCCCGAGGCGGTCGCCGATGGTGAGGGCCATCAGTCCGATTCGCGATCCCACACGACAACATACTCGACGTCGTTGCCAGCGGCATCGACACCGGTCATCGTCGCCGTTAGTGTCTTCCCGTCGTCGGAGACCTCATACACCCCGCGCCCAACAACCCCGCCGTCCTTCTTCGCCGTGGTCTCCAGCCGACGTGGACTGAGCCATTCAGCCGTCGCGACGGGGACGACCCTTGATCTTGCCTGGGAAAAGTGGACAGGTTGATTATGCTGCACACTGCACCTGTCGAGCATGCCTCCTTTCAAAGGTGTTGGGGCTGACGTATCCCAGGGACGAGTGCAGGCGGTGGGGATTATAGAAGCCCTCGATGTACTCCGCGACGGCGTCCTTGGTCCTGCGTCGCGTCGACCACGGCTGGCGGTGGATGAGCTCGGTCTTGAGCGTCCCGAAGAAGCTCTCGGTGACGGCGTTATCCCAGCAGTCGCCCTTCCGACTCATCGAGCAGACGATCTGGTGGTCGTGCAGGACGCGCTGGTACGCGTCGGCGGCATACTGGCACCCTCGGTCCGAATGATGGACGAGGCCGGCCGCTGGGACGCGCCTCCCCAGCACCATGTGCAACGCCTCGAGCGCCAGCTCCGCCCGCAGGTGCGGCTGGATGGCCCACCCCACCACGCGCCGCGAGAACAGGTCGAGCACGACGGCAAGATACAGCCACCCCTCCCACGTCCAGAGGTAGGTGATGTCGGTGCTCCAGCGCTCGTTCGGCTGTGCGGCGTCGAAGTCACGGGCGAGCACGTTGGGCGCAACCGGATGTTGGTGGGCACTGTCCGTGGTACGCCGGAACCGCTTGCAGGGCAGGCCGATCAGGCCCATGGCCCGCAGCAGTCTGGCGACTCGCTCCCGGCCAACGGTGAACCCGTCCTGCCTGAGCTGCTCGTAGATCCGCGGGCTTCCGTAGGTCCCCCGACTCGCGGCATGGATCGCCCGGATCCGGGCTGTCAGCTGGACGTCTTCACGGTGCCGTCGGCTCGGCGGGCGCTTCGCCCATGCGTAGTAGCCACTGCGGGTGACCTGGAGCACCCGACAGAGAGACCGCACCGCATGGGTGGCCTTCTCCGCATGAACAAACGCGAACCTCACGCCTGTTCCTTCGCGAAGAAGGCCGCCGCCTTTTTTAAGATCGTTCGCTCCTCTCGCAGGACGCGCACTTCGCGGCGCAGCGTTCGGAGTTCCTCGAGTTCCTCGGTGGTCAGCGCGCCGGTCGGATTGTGGCCGTGGTCGATCTCGTACTGCTGCACCCATCGCCGCAACGCCGACTCGGTCAGGTCCAACTCCCGTGCCACCTGGCCGATGCTGCGGTCACCCTGCTTGCACAGCCGGACCGCTTCCTGTTTGAACTCCACCGTGAATCGTCGTCGTCTCCGTTGGGCCATGAACACCTCCCGGCGCATTCTCGCGCCTTGTGGGGTGTCCACCCAACCCAGGCAAGCTCACCTCTCTAGGCGGGACACCAAAGCTGGGCCAATGGACCGACGAAAAGAGAGGCTCCGCGTTCAAGGTCTCTTGTCGGTGGACTGAAAGACAATCAGCGCGGTTGGATCTAGAAACCAGCTGCGGCAGCGGCGAACTTCTACGAAGCCCGCAGAAGTCATAGCGCCCACGAGGTCGGTTGTACTAAGTGTGGGGCCGGAGTCCAGCATTGCGAGTCCACCTGGTCGAATGACCACCTTAATTTGCCCTGCCAGCAATTGCATTGTGTTCACATTGAAGTGGTGGCCCAACACGCCGCTGGAATTCACAAGATCAATGCCCTGACTCAGCGCCACTCCGTCGCACGGACGGAGCGTCGTCGTGATCGATTGGCACCGAAATCGAACATCCGCACGCTCGCCCAATCGATTGAGGTACGCCCTGTTTCTCGCGATACCTACGAGGGGACGCGAAATCTCGTACGCGAGGATTCGAGAGCCCTGCGGGGCATAGAATGCAAGCACGCTGGTGGAGCTTCCGATACCGCACCCGAGGTCCATGATCGTAAGCGGCCGGTTGGGCACGAGGCCGCTCATTGCGCGAGGGATGGTTTGCCAGTTGACCCAGTTCTGCCTGGCATTGATGCCTTCAAAGTCGTCCATCGCCATGCGCGAGTAACTCGTCTCGATGACGTCTAGATCAGCTGTCCTTATCAGGATTCCACGTCGGGCAAGACGCCGTTCCGTTGTCCACTGCCGCCAGCACATACTCACAAGATCGCGCGGCGTGTTCTGTCGAATAACTTGCTCGGCGATGAGCAGCCTTCCGGCTTCATGACTTCGTTCCGGTCGGTGATCTGACTTCCCGGTCGGTTTCATTGGACTGCTTATTATCGGGTCTATCCGGGTTTCCCAACGCCATTTTGGGGCCTTTCGGGGTTTTTCGTGGGTGATTTGATTGGAAAGGCCCTGTGGGAGCTCGTGGAAAACGCACAGCGTTTTCCAAGGCACGGTGGGCGCGTTCTGTGCGTCCACGGCGCCGTCAGCTTCCACAGGGCCCGTCCGTGCGCGACAAGATGGCTCCCAGGGAGGGGGCCCATGCGTGATGTCGAACTGGACCGCTGCGTCCTCGGACTGCAGTCGACCGGCGAACAACTATGTTCGCGTCAACACCGTCGACCTGTACACGCCGAACGCTCGATTTACCCCGGAAAGACTGGGATATCAGGTGCTTACGCTATTTGGGAAACTCGGATATAGCCAGTTTTGCGCGGCGATCGGACGTCGAGTCATCACCGAATTCAACTATCGGCTGGGCGACCGAGACGAAGCGCACATCTTCGTGGGGATCGGCACCGAGTCGCGCGCCGATGCCGCAGCGCTCGTCGAGAGCCTCACCGCGCGGGGTTACGCCACGATGGATCTCTCCGCTGACGAGATGGCGAAGCTCCATATCCGACACCTGGTCGGGGGCCATGCGCCGAGAGTGCGGGAGGAATATGGGTCTATCCGGGTTTGCCAAAGACGTTTAGCTGATGCAATGACTTGATTGCTGCATGTAAACACGGGCTTCATTCCCTCTGTTGATTGCCGTCGACAGGAAGGAGGAGAAGCCCGTGAGCAACCTGAAGTTGCTGCGCACGATCCTACGTCTCAAGAGTCTGAAGGTCACGCATGTTCGGTTCATGCATCGCGACACGGAGCTCCATCTGGCGGTCAAGCCGTACAAGAACGGCTGCCGCTGCCCGGCGTGTGGGCGGCGCGGCCGAATCGTGCACCAGACAAGCGAGCGACGGCGGTGGGAGGATGTGGCGGTCATGGGCCTGCGCATCGTGCTCTGGTATGCCCCGAAAGAGATCCAGTGCCCCACCCATGGGCGCGTGCAGGAGGAGATCCCCTGGGCGCCGGCCTATGCCCGCGTCACCTACCGCCTGGAGTGGCGCCTCTGCGCCCTGTGCCAGATCATGACGCAGCAGGCGGCGGCCGAGATCCTGCGGCTCCCGACCTCGACCCTGTCCAACCTGCTGCACCGAGTCATCACGCGGGTGCGCCACGGGCACAAAATCCGAGGCCTGACCACGCTCGGCGTCGACGAGATCTCCTACTGCAAGGGCCGCAAGTTCGCCACCCTCGTCTACGACCTGGACCGCGCGCGCGTCCTGTGGGTCGGCCCGGGCAAGGGCCGCGACACCATCGATCGCTTCTTCAACGACTGGCTGAGCCCGGGGCAGAAAACGCGGGTCGCCTGGGCCAGTTGCGACATGAGCCCCGCCTATATCGGGGCGATCACCGATCACTGTCCCGAGGTCACGCTCGTCCTCGACCGCTTCCATCTCGTCAAAGCGCTAAACCAGGCCGTGGACGAAGTCCGCAAGGAACAGTGGCGGGCTCTCGACACGCCGGGGCGCAAGGCGATCAAGGGGCTGCGGTGGCTGCTCAGCAGGCACTCCAGACACCGGACCAAGGGCCATACCCGGTTCCTCAATCGCTTGCGGAACTCCAATCGGCGCATTCATCGCGCCTGGGTGCTCAAGGACGAGTTTGAGCACTTCTGGAACTACCGCTATCGGGCCTCGGCGACGAAGTTCCTCAGACGCTGGATGACCGCCGCGTTGCGCAGCCGCATCCCGACGTTGCGCACGTTTGTCGGGACACTGCGGACGCACCTCACGCACATCATGGCCTTCATCGACAGGCCGCTGACGAATGCCGTCGGCGAGGGCTTGAATCGCATTATCAAGATCGTCAAGAACCGGGCGTCCGGTTATCGCCACCTGGACGACTTCGCCGACATGATCTACCTGACCGTCGGTGACCTCGATATTCCTGCGCACATTCCCAGCCACTTGCGTACCCTGTGAGCGACGTCAGAATGCCTATGCACCAGCATCATCAGCGCATTTCGTTAGTTGGGAAATTCGGATATAGCCTTATTATCCTGGTCCAAGACTGGCTCCAGGAACTCACCCAGCGGGTGGCCGCAAACTGACAGCTCAGGATCATCTCTTGGCTCCGCCAGCCTTGCTTCTGCCGTCGCGTCAGAGACGTGTTCGTAGGTGAGTTTCGCCGCGAAATTGGCGCGTCCGAGACACGACCTCAGGTGAGGGTACGGTAACCATGTCGGGGCGGGTTCATCTATGGGAAGTTCAAAACTCATTTCCTGGTGCGCTCAGGCCCGAGTCGGACATCGTCGGCCAAGCGAGGTGCGGAGGCGCAGCCTCATGCTTCCGGGGACCGACCCCTCGGCCGTGAAGCATGTTCCGGTATGCGGGATGAGCCCGTGTCAGAGTTGAGGGGCAGTCAAATCTCTGCGGGCTGACAGGTCGGAGACCGCGGGGGAGGCGTTCTCGCGCGTGGGCAGCAAAACAGTTTGAGAAGGGCGAAGACGGCGAGTCAGTTCGCGGCGAGGGCTGCCGGCCGCCCATCGCGCAGCATCGGTTCCGGGCGATCACCCGTCAAGAAGTCCGATTTGTGACGAAGGACACGCGCACGAAACGCACCGTCGAGACCAAGGTGGCAGTTGAAGTTCAGGTGCCGGCCGAAGGTGTGCGGGATCACGACGATCATCAGCCGGATGCCGTATTTCTGGCGCGCCCACTGCTGCAGCACCTGCGCGCCCAAGACGGGGAGATCGTGCAGGAGATGCCGGTTCCGCTGGAACAACGGCCAGAGAACGTCCGGCATGGTCAGGCAGACGTGGGCGTAGGGAACGTCGGGTAGCTCTCGCCACTGGTCGCGCTGCCACGCGCGGGTCGCCTGACAACGGCCCAAGAAACGGTCAGTCTCCCTGCGCCTACCTTACCCCGGCTCGTCGATCTGCATGCTGCTGCGGCTTATCTCGGCCTTTCGTTTTGGACTATTCGCGACTATGTGCAACAGGGGCTGATTCCCACAGTCGAGTTGCCCGCATTGAGCCCGCGCGAGGGTGAGCGGCGTCGTGAAGGGTTGCGTAGGGTGCTGGTCGACCTGCGGGACCTCGACGCCTTCATCGACAGCCGGAAACGCCGAGCGGTGTGAGCAGTCGGGCAAACGCAAAGGAGGGGGAGTCCTGCGCGGGATGCGAACGAGACAGTGTTTATGGGCTGCGAATCGCAGCGGTGTGCCCACGGTGTGCCCGCGACGGTCGGTGGTTGCGTCGATGCCATTGAAATCCTGGTTGGGGCGGGGTATGGATCGTCTGCCACCTCGCTGAACGACAGAAAGGAGGGTGGAGTGGGAACACTCTACAAGCGCCGCAAGCGAGGGCCGGACGGCACGATGAAGGAGTTCCCGACGTGGTGGATCAAGTATCACGTCAATGGCCGTTCGGTGCGGGAATCAACGGGAACGACGAAGGTGACCGTCGCGCGACGCATGCTCCGTGACCGTGAGGGCTGTGTCGAGCGGGGGATACCGGTCAATCCGAAGGCGAATCGGATCACGTTCGAGGAAGCCGCTCAGAACATGCTGGATGAATATCGAGCAAACGGGAGGCGCAGCTTCGGGGAGGCGGAGCGAAGAATCCGTTTGCACTTGGAACCGGTCTTCAGGGGCCGACGCTTGGGAGGCATCACGACCGACCGGCTAAGGGCGTTCGTGGGAGTCCGTCAGACTGCCGGTGCCGCGAACGGTAAGATCAACCGGGAACTGTCGGTGTTACGGCGGATGTTCTCTCTGGCGCAGCAGGACGGCCTGGTCACGACTCGGCCGCATTTTCCGATGCTTCGAGAGAACAACGTCAGAGTGGGGTTCTTCGAGCACGACCAGTATCTCGCCGTCATCCAGCATCTGCCCGAGGAGTTGCG
Organism: Vicinamibacterales bacterium; assembly: GCA_965197395.1. Taxonomy (GTDB): domain Bacteria; phylum Acidobacteriota; class Vicinamibacteria; order Vicinamibacterales; family UBA8438; genus CAZYFH01. Next base: position 179,915 of record CBDANB010000005.1, read on the forward strand.
ACCGGTCGTCACCTTCGCCTACTACACAGGTTGGCGGATTCAGAGTGAGGTCCTGCCAATCCAGTGGCGACAGGTGCGGACGGGGGCGGGTCCTGCCGTTCGGCGAGCTACAGGAGTTGCACTCTGCGCTGGAGGAGCAGATGCGTCTCAGACAGGATCTGAGTCGGCGTGGTGTCATCTGTCCGTGGGTCTTCAATGGACATGAGGGCGTGCATCGTGAGACTCGATGTCGGTACCACAAAGAACGGACGGGGGCGGGTCCTGCCGTTCGGCGAGCTACAGGAGTTGCACTCTGCGCTGGAGGAGCAGATGCGTCTCAGACAGGATCTGAGTCGGCGTGGTGTCATCTGTCCGTGGGTCTTCAATCGCGACGGAAAGCCGATCCGGAGCTTCAAGGCAGCGTGGGAAGTCGCCTGTCGGGCCGCCGGGTGTCCAGGGCAGATACCCCACGACCTGCGACGAACCGCCGTGCGGAACTTCGAGCGAGCCGGCGTGCCGCGGAGCATCGCGATGCAGATCACTGGGCACAAGACCGAGTCGGTCTATCGGCGATACGACATCGTCGATGAGGCCGATATCGTTGAGGGGCTTAGACGTTTGGAACATCATGGGCACACTCTTGGGCACACTCCCACCAAAAAGGCCAATTCTGGCAAGTGACCAAGCGTGTAAGTGACTGATTCTAAAGACATGCCGAGGTGGCGAAACTGGCAGACGCACAGGACTTAAAATTCTGTGGAGCGCAAGCTCCGTGTGGGTTCGATCCCCACCCTCGGCACCCCTTCTTCAACGGCTCAATGTTTATGGGACTTCCTGCGCCGTCTGGGATGAAAAAGCTAACGGATAGCTAACGAACTCTCGGCGGCCCGTCCCGCGGGGACGCTGGTGTTCGGGTCTAAGGGGACTTGGTGGGCGACGAGCGCGACCGCCATCCTGGCCGCCTCGGGAGACCGCGATGCTCTCGTCTCGAACCAGGAGGCGGCGACATGTCACTTGACGAGATGGGCGCCCTGGCCTAGATTCACGTACGGCGTTGATCGGGACCTCGTGATTACGCGCACCTAGCATCCTGGGGCTGCGTTCCCAGGGCAAGGGCACGCGGGCGTGACTGTCTCAGCGTTGGAGGCTGCGATGAGGCGATCTTCGAGGAGGCGCTCGGTGGCCCTTTCCATAGCCGGCGCGCTGGCGCTGGCGCTGGTGACGCTTGCCGAACTGCATGGAGCGGGCCTGCAGCAGCAAGGCTCCGGCGCGGTGGTATCTGCGGGGGCCTCGCAGCGCGTGCTGCTCGACCGGTACTGCGTCACCTGCCACAACGAGACGCTGAAGACCGCCGGCTTGACGCTGGACACCCTCGACGTCGAGCATGTGGCGGCCCGGGCGGAGGTGTGGGAAAAGGTCGTGCGGAAGCTCCGGGGCGGCCTCATGCCACCGGTGGGCCGGCCGCGTCCTGATCGGCGTGCGTACGACGACTTTGCGAGAGGGCTCGAGGCCAAGCTCGACCACGCCGCAGCGGTCGACCCAAATCCCGGTCAGTCAGAGGCGCTCCATCGCCTGAACCGAACTGAGTACGCGAACGCGATTCGCGACCTGCTCTCACTGGAAATCGATGCTGCGGAGTTGCTTCCGGCCGACGATGCGAGCTACGGGTTTGACAATATCGCGTCCTCCCTCCGGATGTCTCCAACACTCCTCGACCGCTATCTGTCCGCAGCGCGCAAGATCAGTCGCGCCGCCGTCGGGAGTTCGGCAGTGCCGCCCAGTACCAAGGTCTATCGTGTGCCGGCGGACCTCTCGCAGGAACGGCACCTCGAGGGGTTGCCGTTCGGCACGCGCGGCGGCACGCTGGTCCGGCACCAGTTTCCGACGGATGGCGAATACGTCATTCAGGTGAAGCTGGCGCTGGACGTTCTCGACAACATTCCGAGATACGACGAATCGCACCAGCTGGAGATTACGCTTGATGGTGAGCCGGTCGAACGGTTTACGTTACTGGCCGAGCCGGACCCCGAAGACATCGACGAGAAGCAGCCCGGACTCAACGCCATCAACCTGGCTGGCCAGCGGCGGCACCTCCACGCGAACTGGCGCGTGCGCCTCGCCGTCAAGGCAGGTGCGCATGACGTCGCCGCGGCGTTTCTCGAGAAGGCGCCGGTCCTGACCGAAGCCACGCGGACGGGTACGGCACGTCCGCTGCGTGTTGCAGTGAAGGAGCCATTTGCGCGGCCATACGCAGGAGGATTCAGCGAGGAGACACGGTCGGGTCCCTACCTCGCGAGTCTCACCGTGACGGGGCCGTTCCTGTCCCGCGGGGCGGGCGACACGCCGAGTCGCCGACGGATCTTCATGTGTACGCCGGTCGCCGCCAACGGCGACGTGCCCTGCGCGGAGAAGATTCTCTCGACGTTGGCGCGGCGCGCCTATCGGCGGCCGCCACGCGAGGAGGAGCTGGAACGCCTGCTGGCCGAGTACCGGGACGGCCGGAACGCGGCGGGGTTCGACGCGGGGATCGAGTCCGCGCTGCGGCAGCTGCTCGTCGAGCCAGCCTTTCTGTTTCGCCTCGAACGCGACCCGCACGACATCGCGCCAGACACGACCTACCGCATCACCGATCTGGAGTTGGCCTCCCGCCTGTCGTTTTTCCTCTGGAGCAGCATCCCGGATGACGAGCTCCTCGACGTGGCGGAACGCGGCCAGCTGAGCGACCCCGCGGTGCTGGACCAGCAGGTGCGGCGGATGTTGGCGGATCGCCGGTCGCATGCCTTCGTCACGAATCTCACTGGCCAATGGTTGTACCTGCGGAATGTGCCGGAGGTGACGCCGGATCTCCGACGATTCCCTGATTTCGACGAGAACCTGCGGCGCGCCATGCGGCGCGAGACGGAGCTCTTTTTCGAGAGCATCCTCCAGGAGAACCGGAGCGTGCTGGAGCTCCTGACGGCGGACTATACGTTTGTCAACGAACGGCTGGCACGGCACTATGGGATTCCGTCGGTCAAGGGCAGCCACTTCCGCCGGGTGACCCTGAGCGACACCAGCCGGCGCGGGCTGCTCGGCCACGGGAGCATTCTGGCGGCGACGTCGTATTCCCACCGGACGTCCCCCGTGGTCCGGGGTAAGTGGATTCTGGAGAACCTGCTGGGCACTCCGCCGCCACCACCACCCGCGGACGTGCCGGACCTGAAAGACGACGACGCCGAGGGCACGGTGCTGTCGATGCGGGACCGGATGGTCCAGCATCGGGCGAATCCGGTGTGCGCGAGCTGCCATGCCATGATGGATCCGCTCGGCCTGGCGCTCGAAAACTTCGACGCGGTCGGACGATGGCGCACGCGCAGCGAAGCGTTCACACCGATTGACGCCTCGGGCACGATGCTGGATGGCTCGACCTTCGAGGGCGTGGACGGGCTGCGGGAGGCGTTGCTGAGCCGGTCCGACCTGTTCGTTACGACATTGACCGAGAAGCTGTTGACGTATGCCTTGGGGCGGGGGTTGGCATATTACGATGCGCCGGCGGTACGAGAAATCGTGCGGACGGCGGGCGCCGAGGACCACCGCTTTCAAGCATTGCTGATGGGCCTTGTGAAAAGCGTCCCGTTTCAGATGCGCCGCTCGAGCGGGTCGGCGGCCGCGTCGGCGGTGGCGTCGGTGCGGTAGCCGGGGCAGGGGGCGGCCGGGATCGGGAGGGAGCTCGCAGTCATGATCATCACGAAGAAAACGCTCTCACGGCGAACGGTCCTGCGCGGGCTGGGTGCGACGGTGGCGCTGCCGCTGCTGGACGCAATGGTGCCGCCGCTCACGGCGTTGGCGCGGACGGCGGCGACGCCGGCGCGGCGGCTCGGGTTCTTCTACATCCCGAACGGGGTGTCGATGAACGCGGCGGTGAATAATTGGAAGCCCGTCGGCGAGGGCGCGGACTTCGAATTGTCGCCCATTTTGACGCCGCTCTCGCCCCTTCGGGACCACGTCACGATTGTGAGCGGTCTCGCGCAGCGGCAGGCGGAGGCGCTCGGTGATGGCGGCGGCGAGCACTCGCGGGCGAGCGCCGGCTGGTTGAGTGGCGTCCACGCGAAGCGGGCGCAAGGGGCGGATATACGAGCCGGGACGACGGTCGATCAGATCGCGGCGGCCGAGCTCGGGAGGGGTACCCGGTTGCCCTCGCTCGAGCTGGCGGTCGACAAAGCCGATATGGTCGGCAATTGCGACAACGGCTACGACTGCGCCTACCTCAACACCGTTTCGTGGAAGACGCCCACGACCCCGCTTCCGACCGAGAGCCACCCGGCGGTGGTCTTTGAGCGTCTCTTTGGCGATGGGGGCACCGCGTTCCAGCGGCGCGCGGAAGTGCGGAAGGATCGGAGTATTCTCGATGCCGTGACCGAGGACCTCGCTGCCCTGCAGCGGATGGTGGGGGGCGCCGACCGCGCCAGAGTCGATGAATATCTCGAGACGGTCCGAGAAATCGAGCGACGGTTGCAGCTGACGGACCAGGCCGCCGACGAGCTGCCACCGTTCGACCGCCCCACGGGTATTCCAGAGGACTTTGGTGAGCATGTGAAATTGTTGTTCGACCTGCAATGGTTGGCGTACCAGGCGGACGTCACGCGCGTCACGACCTTCATGCTCGGCCGAGAATTGGGGGGACGTTCGTACCCCGAACTCGGCGTGCCGGTGAATCATCACGGCCTCTCACACCATGGGGATGAACCGGACAACCTCGCGAAGTTGGCAAAAGTCAACGCGTATCATGTGCAGCTGTTTGCCTATTTTCTCGAGAAGCTCCGGTCGACGCCTGACGGGGACGGCAGCCTGTTGGATCACGTCGTGCTCCTGTACGGCGCGGGGATCGGCAATCCGAACGCACACGCTCACACGGATCTCCCCCTCGCGTTGGTGGGAGGCACCCGGCAGAAACGAGGTCGGCACCTCCAGTATCCAGAGACCCCGCTGACGAATCTGCTGTTGGCCATGCTGGACAAGGTCGGTGTTCGCGTGGACCAGTTCGGCGACAGCACAGGACGGCTTGAACTCGAACCACTCTCGGGCGTCTAGGACGACGACCGGACGATACACGCCTGTTCTCGCGACCGGAGGGTCATGCCGCCGGCATTCCGTGTGCAGGCGGTAAGCATCGACAGAGTAGAGGGGCTGACGATGTGGACACAGGGTGTGGGCCGGTGGACCGTGCCGCTATTGGCAGTCATCTGTTTGGGTGCCGCCGCGCGCGAGGTGCCGCTCGTGGAGGCCGTCAAGAATGGCTCCACGGAGGCAGTCCGCGCGCTGCTGGACCAGCGGGTCGACGTGAATGCAGCTGAGGCGGACGGAACAACAGCCCTCCATTGGGCGGTGCAAGGGGAGGCGACCGCCCTCGTCGGTGTGCTGATCGACGCCGGCGCCAACGTCACGGCCGCCAACCGCTATGGGGTCACGCCGCTGTCGCTCGCCTGTCTCACCGGGAATGCGGCCATCATCGCGCAGTTGCTGGGAGCTGGCGCGGACGCAAACGCGGTCAGAACGGGCGGCCACACAGCGCTCATGACGGCCGCGCGTACGGGGAACGTCGCCGCCGTCGAGGTCCTCGTGGCCCACGGCGCGGACGTGCACGCCAAGGACGACTCGCTCGGCCAGACGGCGTTGATGTGGGCGGCCGCCGAGAACAACGTGGGGGTCGTGGACACGCTGGTCCAGGCGGGCGCAGACGTTCGTGCGCGCACCAAGTACGGCTTCACCGCCTTCCTGTTTGCTGTCCGCGCGGGACGCATCGAGGCGGCGACCGCCTTGCTGGCAGCTGGCGCGGACGTGAACGAGGCCCTGTCGAACGGCATCACGGCATTGCTGCTCGCGATTACGAACGCGAAGTATGAGCTCGCGGCCATCCTGCTGCGCGAGGGCGCCGACCCAAACGCGGACGCCGTCGGGTGGTCGGCGCTGCACCAACTCGCCTGGAGTCGCCGACCCGCTCTTGGGTTCAGTAACCCCGAGCCGGTGCACCGGGACAATGTGGACGGTCTGGACCTCGCCAGGCAGCTGTTGACCGGTGGAGCGAACCCGAACGCCCGCATCCAGAAAGAATTGAAAGACGCCCCAAGACCACGCTCGGGCGGGGGCACAGACGCGACGCCGTTCTTGCTCGCTGCGCGGCTCGGCGATGTCGACCTGATGCGCGTCCTCGCGGAGCACGGGGCCGATCCGTTGCTGCCGAACGAAGACAACCGGACGCCGCTGATGGTCGCAGCGGGCGTTGGTGTCTCGCCCGCCGATCCCGGCACCGACGAGGAGGCACTCGAGGCGGTCAAATTCGTGCTGGACCTGGGCGGGGAGGTCGCGACCGCGGACACCCACGGTGACACTGCCCTCCACGGCGCGACGCGGCGAGGAGCCAACGCCATCGTGCAGCTCCTCGCTGATCAGGGTGCCGAGCTCGATGTGGCCAATGAGAAAGGGTGGACGCCGTTGACGATCGCAGAGGGGCTCATAGACGGAGTACTCATCGACGCCGACAGCGGCGAATACCGGCGCCAACCCCACACGGCGGCCCTTCTTCGTCAGTTATTGAACAGTCGCACACGAACCTTGCCCGACCAGCCGCGCTGAGCCAGTTCTGACCGGGTACGGACAACGTCCGGCGAAGAGTAGCGTATCGGGGGACGGCTGGTCGTTCGGACAGCTTCCAGGCCCTCCTCCGCCACATGAACTTCCCAGAGACGCCGGCCAGCGGCTGACCCAACAACCTGTCCGTCCCCTCCTGTCCGCTCGTTGCACACAGTCTGCCCGTCGGAGGCCGTGATCAGCCCCGGCTGGTGGCATAATCAGCCCGTCCACCGCACAGGAGGGGCCATGCGCTGGTCTGCGTCGGCCAGCCATTTCGCTCAGACATTCCGCGTTCCGGCCACGCCCGTAGCGTCACCGGAGCCCTCAGAGAGAAGGAGGCCCGAGTCATGGGCAAACTGATAGCGGTCGCCTACGGTGCAGTCGCCTATGTCGTCTTCTTTGGCACGTTTCTCTACGCCATCGGCTTCGTGGGCAACATCGGCGTGCCCAAGGGCATCGATGACGGCGGTGCGAGCCCGCTCGGGGCTGCGTTACTGATCAATGTGGCGCTGCTGAGCCTGTTCGCCATTCAGCACAGCGTCATGGCGCGTCCCACCTTCAAGCAATGGTGGACCCGGTTCGTGCCGCATACGGTGGAGCGGAGCACGTATGTCCTGCTCGCCAGCCTCATTCTGCTGCTGTTGTTCTGGCAGTGGCGCCGCTTCCTAGCGTTCTGTGGGACCTGGCCGGTGGAGTCGTGGGGATGGTCCTCTTAGGGCTGTTCGGGCTGGGCTGGCTCATCGTGCTGTTGTCCACATTCATGATCGGGCACTTCGAGTTGTTCGGCCTCAGCCGAGTGTTCCTCCATTTTCGCGGCGAAGCCGAGTCGGCTGCCTCGTTCAAGACACCCGGCTTCTACAAGTACGTGCGCCACCCGATCATGCTGGGGTTTCTGATTGCGTTCTGGGCGACCCCGACGATGACCTACGGTCACTTGCTGTTCGCCGGCGCCACGACCGGCTACATCCTGATTGCCCTGCAATTGGAAGAGCGCAACCTCATTGACTTCTTCGGCGACAAGTACCGGGAGTACAAGCGGGACGTGTCGTTGCTCGTGCCGATGCCTAAGAGGAAGTAGTCGCGGATGGCCCTCAACGTCGGTGACCGCCTCGGCCATTTATGACGTGACTGCGGAACCATCTGTATCCAGGTCGTTTACGAGATGAGGTGACTCGTCGATCATGTTGGCACACCGGTTGCCCTGATACCGGCGATGGGATGGAGCACTGAGCACCTCGCACTCTAGCTGGGTCGGACCGCGCCGCTTCAGTCACCGCGGAAACCGGGCGATCCCATAGCTGCCGTTGATGCCACCAATCCAGATCTCGTCATTGACGTCGATCGCCACGGTTCCAATCTTGAAAAAATCGGTTCCTCTCAGGGATCGGTGCAGCTTTGGCCGGTTCCATGGCTAATAAGTCAAGCATTGTCATCGACTTACGTGGCTGGAGAACACCGTCTGTATCTGGAGAGGAACTGCAGGCTCTCGGAAAGTCCGGCCCACGGTACACGGCGGAAATCGCGAGGGGCCTGCCAGTGCCAAGGGGCTGAACAGTCAGCGAGGGTTCGGCCCAGCGGTAAAACGTCGGCGAAAGTCCAGGCCGCGTTCCACGAGTGTTCATGGTTCGTCGCCCTGTAAATGCCAGCGCCTCAGCACCTTGAGGTGGGACCGGCTGCCGTCGAGCAGGCCCCCCACCAAAAGCGGGGCCCGCGCAGGCGGCCGTCGACTGAGCGATAGACGACTTCACCGCTGATTCGCGGGCACGAACACATCCGCAGCCTCTTTCCACGGCGTGGCTGACCTGCTGGGGGCTGAATCGTGCACACATTTGTGTGAGGAACCAAAAAATCATTGCCCTTGTAGTCCACCAGTTGCCGAACCGCACGCGTGTTCACGTCGACCTCGGCGACGCGGGCAGCGGACAGCTCACAGGGGTCGGATCCTTCACAGCGCGTGACGTGACCGGCGACGATCACCTTCCCGTCGGGTCCCCAGCGCACGTTGTCGACGTTGAAGCCAACGGGGATCGGATCGACCCGCACCGGGGTCTGGCCCCGCGACAGGCGCACCAGTGCCCGGTCACTCCAGCCGCCGACGAAGAACCACTCGCCGTCATCCGAGGACACCAGGCCGTTGGGACCGCGCATCTCGCTCCCCGGCACCTCGACCCAGCCAGTTGCGGGATGCCATTCCCAGAGCTCGCCGCCGGCGCGGTCGAAATTGGTGGCTCCGAGAGAGCCACCGGGCAAGGCCGTGATGGAGTTGATGCGTCGAGTGCCTGCCGGCGCGGGGATGCAACCGATCCATTTCATGGTGGGAAGCGGACCGGAGGCATTCAGCTCGAAGACTTCGATGGCTTCGCGCGCGCCATGACCAACCACGTACAGCGTATGGACTGAACCGCTGCCCTCCCGTAGGGTGAGTCCGTGTGGCTGAAACACGTCGTTCGGGCCCGAGCAAGCGCGATAGGTGGCGGTGTCGTGCTGCGGCGCGACGGCACCCGCGGGAAAGATCTCCCGGGCGCTATGGTCACGGGTGTTGACCGCGTAGATCGGGCCTTCCGAATCGGAGTATCGTCCGGAAGCGATCACCCAGCCGGTATTCGGAACCTGATACAGGTCTTCCGGGTTCGTGGTACCGCACACGAACTTCACCGTGCCGTCTGGGTCACAGGTCTGGGCGCTAAGAGCGTTCATGCCGAGAAGGCCCAATACCGCGAGACACACGATCAGTCGTACCATGACGTCACCTCCGTCGTTCTCGGGGATGTCCCATCCGCTGCCACAACATCGTGGGGACTGGAGGGACGACGACACACTACCATCTCTGCTGCCCGACACGCGACCGTGACACCGACCGGTCATTCTTAGAGGTTCTGATGCGCCTGATCTGTTCACTCGTTCTGCTGAGCTCCAGCCATGCCCATTTCGACCACATGCAGGGACATGCGGCCATGAAGAGAGGGTTCCTCACACAAATGTATGCACGGTTTTGGGTAGTGGAAGGTCCGCCATGCAGTGGTAGAGGTTCCGGATGTAGGTCGTGGCGGTCCTGAAGCCGTAGGCCCTGTGAATGATGAGCTTCGCTTTGTTGTTCAACCCTTCGACGGTGCCGTTGTCGATGGGCAGCCGGAAGTAGTTGAGGATGTCGTCCTCGTGGCGGCGGAGCAGCCACGCGAAGTCGCGCATCGGCGGGAGGCGTGAGTGCGTCGCCCACCAGAACCACCGCTTCAGGTAGCGCTTCGCCCACCCCGCGCGGCGGTAGCTCCAGAAGTGCGCGAAGAACTCTTTGAGGAGATAGGCGCGGTTGATCTTCAGATTGAGGTGTTCGAGCTCGCCCAGGCGCCGGTGCTGCGTCTCGGTGAGATTCCAGGGGTTCTTCAACCAGATGAACCGGGTCTTGTGCATCAGCGCTTTGTGTGCCGGGCCTTTCTCGCGAATCTCGTCGCGGCGGACCTGATCGACGGCCGCCATGAGATGACTGACGATGTGGAATTTGTCGAACACCAGCACCGCGTGGGGCGCCCGGACCCGGATCACGTCGATGTAGGGCTGCCACATATCGCAGCAGATGCCGGCGAGCGCCACAGTGCGCTCGGGGCCAAGGAACGCAAAGAACGCCTCGAGGGTCGCCTGGCTGCGTCCCTCGCCGCTCCAGAGCAGCCGCTTCCGGGCCAGGTCGTACACGTTGGTGACGTAGACGTGCCCCTTCTTCCGCGAGATTTCGTCGATGCCGATATGGGTCACGCCGGTGAGGTCGCGGTGCGCCAACCCGTAGGCCACGGCCGCCTCGACCGCTCGCTCCACCGTGCCCCATGCGCACCCGAACAGCGTGGCCACCTGCTGCCACGGCAACACCCGCGTCCAGGTCGCGATCGTCACCAGCAACGCACGCGTGAACCGCTGCCGGCCCACCGCCCAGGGCAGCGCTTCCACATGCACGCCCCGGCACCGCACACACTGGACCCGTCGCGGCGCGTAGACGAGCGTCACGGGAATTCCCCACAGCGGGACATGGCGAAAGCGTCGGACCCACCGGGTGTCCCGATAGCTGCCCCGCTGCTCGCACTGACCACAACGCGGCGCATACCGCCCGTCGGGGGCCAACTCCGCTGCCAATCCGCCGACGTCGCCCGTGACCCGCAGCACCCGAAACCCTTGCAATTCCACCGTTGCCTTCACCAGACTTTCCACGAGCATGAGTCTCCTCTCAGATACCCAGGTAGCGTTGCAACTCCTAAGTACCTGATGAGACTCATGTTCTTCAAACCGCAGCCCTACTCAGCCCGCATACATTCGTGCGACGAACCGAAGAGAGCAACCGGTGCGCAAATCGTCGCGTTGGGGGGCGACGCCGCGGCGATTGAATCGGGACAGGACAACTCCGCCCTCGGGGATGAGGGCTGGGAGCCCGTCGAGGTCGATCGCGTGGTGGAGGATGGCGATACGCTCACCGTCGGGGGTGTGACGTTGCGTGCCCTCTGGACCGGCCGTCACACACAGGGCGCGACCATGTGGGTGACGACGCTGAAGATGCGTCAGGGGTCCGAGCGAGTGTGTGGTCACCGGTCCCCGATCAGAGGCCGAATCCCAGTCGGTGGTGGCGCGTCATGATCGGGTTCTGCGTCTTCGTCACGAACTGCGGGTTGATCTGATCGATCGCGGTCGTCCGCGTCTGCCGCATGATCATCCTGAACTCGTTCAGCATGAGGTCGAACACCCGGTCGACCCCGTCCTCGCCGAACGCACCGAGGCCCCACACGTAGGGACGACCGATCCCCACCGCGTCGGCGCCCAGCGCCAGTGCTTTGAAGACGTCGGCGCCCCGGCGGACGCCGCTGTCGATGAGCACCGGCACCCGTCCGTCGACGGCTTCCACGACCTCCGGGAGCGCGTCGATCGCGCCGCGGAGCATGTTCACCCCGCGGCCGCCATGGTTGGACACATACACGCCGTCGGCACCGTGCTCGACCGCCAGCTCGGCCTCCTCGCGCGTGACGACGCCCTTGACGAGCACCTTCATCGACGTCGCGTCCTTGAGCCGCTTCAGGTAGTCCCAGTCCTGCGTTGGGCGAGGTCCCGCCGGCCCCTCGAGGTCACGACGCATCGGCCGCTGATACCCCTCGTGGTGGTTGTGGCAGTTCTGACAGAATGCGGCGGTTGTGCCCTCGGAGCCAGACACGCGCCGCGCGAGCTCCCGGTTGCTGCCGCCCAATAGGTCGACGGTCCACACCAAGACCTGGCAGCCCGACGCCTCGACCCGGTCGATCGACCGCTTGACGACGTTCCAGTCGGGTCGGATGTAGAGCTGGAACCAGTGCGGCTCGCCCCACGCCTCGGCGATCTCTTCGTACGACTGCGAGCTCTCGTGTGACTGGACCGTCAGGATGCCTCGCTTGCCAGCGGCGCGGGCCGCCCCCACCTCGCCCTCGGTGTGAAAGGCCCGCAGCGCCGCAACCGGGCAGGTGAACAGCGGCGCTTGGTATCGCTTGCCGTAGAGCTCGACCGACGTGTCCAGGTTGCTCACATCCTGACCGAGCCGCCGGGGTCGGAGCATGATCCGGTTGAACCCCTCTCGGTTGGCGACCCGTGTCTCGAAGTCGTCGACACCCAGATGCAGGTACGCCCAGTGCTCGGGCAAGTTGTTCGTATGGGTCGTCATCTCCATGTCCCACACGTTGACCGCCAGCTCGGGAGCCTCGACGACCTGCCCGGCGAGCTGTCCCTCCAGAAACCGGTTGCGATCGAGAGCAGCGGCTGCGTCCTGCGCCGCGGGACGCGCGTTGCCGGCCGCGGGATAGACCATCTCCTGTCCGCAGTCGGGACAGGGAATGCCCGCCGGTCTCGGACCGCCCGTCGCACCGCGGAGCGACTCCTTGGCGATCGCCTCCTGCCAGGCAGGCGGGAGGGCCGGCAAGGCCGCGGCGAGCAGGGGGCTGCCCGCCAGGAGCTGGAAGAAGCGTCGGCGGCTCTCCCGTCGACCCGGTCGGTCCGTGTGATCTCGTCGTTCAGCCATTCGCGACTCTCCTCCCCGCGGGACTATACCGGTCTACGCATAACATCCGTGATTATGCCCGACTGTCCCTAAACTGACCCGTCAGGACCTTACTTCTCTTTTCTACGTACGCCTCGGCCGTGATCAGTCCCGACTGGTGGCATAATCAGCAGCGTTCTAGGATATCCCCAGAGGAGGGGCCATGCGTGCATCCGTGTCAGCGGGGTCCCGTGTGTGCGTTGCGACGTTGGCCGTGCTCACCGCCGCAGGCGGGGTGTCCGCGCAGGCGCCCGCCGAACCGTTTACTCCCATCACCGATGCCGTCCTGCAAGATCCCGATCCGGCCGACTGGCTGATGTGGCGCCGGACGCTCGACGGCTGGGGCTACAGCCCGCTGGACCAGATCACCCGCGACAACGTCGGCGAGCTGCGCATGGTCTGGTCGCGCGGGCTGACACCAGGCAGTCAGCAGGGGACGCCGCTCGTGTACAACGGGATCATGTACATGCCAAACCCGGGCGATGTCATTCAGGCGATGGATGCCGTCACGGGCGACTTGCTGTGGGAATACCGCCGGGCGCACCCCGATGACCTGGAGGACTACCTCCGGGCCGACACCAATCGAAACCTCGCGATTTACGGGACCCAGATCATCGATACCAGCAAAGACGATCATGTCTTTGCCCTCGACGCGACCTCCGGCCGGCTCGTCTGGGAGACCCGGATCCTCGATTACACGACGAACCCCGCCCACCAGACCTCCGGTCCGATCATCGCCAACGGCAAGGTGATCTCGGGGCGGAGCTGCCGGCCGGATGGCGGGCCGGAGGCGTGCGTCATCACCGCGCATGATGCGGCGACCGGCGTCGAGCTCTGGCGCCGGCGCACAATCCCCGCGCCGGGCGAGCCGGGGGACGAGACCTGGGGCGGTGTGCCCTTCGAAGAACGCAAGCACGTCGGTGCCTGGATGGTGCCGAGCTTCGACCCGGAGCTGAATCTGATCTACATCGGGACGTCGGTCACCTCGCCGGCGCCGAAGTTCATGCTCGGCGGCACGGATAACACGCACCTGTACCACAACTCGACGCTGGCGCTCGACGCGGACACGGGGGAGATCGTCTGGTACTACCAGCATCTGAACGATCATTGGGACCTCGACCATCCCTTCGAGCGCCTGCTGGTCGACACGGCCGTCGCGCCGGACGCGACGGCCGTGAGCTGGATCAACCCGCGGCTGCGACCCGGGGAGGTGCGGAAGGTGCTGACCGGGATTCCGGGCAAGACCGGGATCGTCTACACCCTGGATCGCGAAACGGGCGAGTTTCTCTGGGCCACGCCCACGGTGACGCAGAACGTGGTCAGCCATATCGACGGCGCTACCGGCGTCGTGACGGAGAACTCCGAGGTGGTGTTCCGCAGCGAGGGTCAGGAGGTCCTGTCGTGTCCGCACGCCGTGGGGGGCAAGGACTGGGAGGCCGGCGCCTACAGTCCGTTGACCAACACGATGTATTTCCCATTGCGCAACACCTGCGCTCGGACGATGGCGACGTCCGAGGCCAACAACCTCTACTCGCTCATCATCCGCGGTCAGATTGCGCCCGGCACCGACCAGGTCGGGACGGTGCAGGCGATTTCGGCGGAGACGGGGAAGATCGTCTGGACGGTTGAGCAGCGGGCCGCCACCACGTCGCTTGTCGCGACCGGGGGCGGACTGGTCTTCGGCGGCGACGCCAACGGGCGATTCCGGGCGTTGGACCACGAGACGGGCGCCACCCTGTGGGAGATCAACCTCGGCTCGGCAGTGACCGGCTTTCCGATCACGTACGCCGTCAATGGACGGCAATACGTCGCGGTGAGCACCGGCACCGCCATCACCACCAACCTCCTCCTGCGGTTGACGCCGGAGCTCCGCCCGAGCACGGGCAACAACATCTTCGTGTTCGCCTTGCCGAACTGAGCTTGAACCGCTAGTCCCCTGTGTCTGAAAAGCTTCAAATAGTGTGTCGGCTGTGATGTATTGGGCGGCATGGCAAGAACAGGTCGGCCCAAAGCGAGATTGGAAGTCACCGCCGCAGAGCGCGTAGAACTTGAGCGGCTCGCCAGGCGCGCCCGAACGAATCGGCACGTGGCCTTGCGGGCAAGGATCGTCCTGAGGAGCACGCGTGGCGAATCGAACGTGGCGGTCGCGGCGAAACTGCGCTGCTCGAACGTGACGGTCGGCAAGTGGCGACAGCGGTTTAGGGTAGGTCGCGTGGACGCGCTGTACGACGAGCCCAAGCCCGGAGCCCCACGGACCCTGTCCGATGCGGATGTCGAGTCGATCCTCGTCACGACGTTGGAAAGTAAGCCGAAGGGGCGGACCCACTGGAGCACCCGCAAGATGGCGGAGCACGCTGGCGTCAGCGCCTCTACCGTGGGCCGCATCTGGCGCACTTTCGGGTTGCAGCCGCATGTCGTGGAATCCTTCAAGATCTCCGACGACCCGCTGTTCATCGAGAAGGTGCGGGACATTGTCGGCCTCTACCTGAACCCACCCGACCACGCCGTCGTCTTGTCATTCGACGAAAAGCCTCAGATTCAAGCCCTCGAGCGGGCGCAGCCGATTCTGCCGATGGACCTGGGTCGCCCCGAACGCCAGACGCACAACTACATCCGCCATGGCACGGTGGACCTCTTCGCGGCGCTCAACGTCGCGACCGGCCAGGTCGTGGCGCAAACCAAGAAGCCGCATCGGTCGAGGGATTTCGTGAGCTTCCTGCGCGAGATCGACGAGCGGGTGCACTCCGCCCTCACCGTCCACGTGATCCTCGACAATCTCTCGGCGCATAAGTCCCCGTTGGTCAAACGATGGGTGGCCCGCCACCCGCGCTTCCAGTTCCACTTTACGCCGACCTACTCCGCCTGGCTCAACCTCGTCGAGCGGTTCTTTGGCCTTCTCACCGAACACGCCCTCAAGCGCGGATCACATTCCAGCCCGCACGCGCTGCGCCAAGCCATCTACGCCTACGTGGACGCCCACAACGACGAGGGCAAACCCTTCAAGTGGACAAAGACAGCCGACGAAATTCTCGCGAAGGTGAAGCGGTTCGGACAGCGCACCGTTCAAGTCCACGGTGGCCCCAGATGACCAACGACTTTTTGAAGAAATCAAAGATCAAGGGGACTAGTCCCCTGTGTCTGAAAAAGCTTCAAATAGTGTGTCGGCTGTGATGTATTGGGCGGCATGGCAAGAACAGGTCGGCCCAAAGCGAGATTGGAAGTCACCGCCGCAGAGCGCGTAGAACTTGAGCGGCTCGCCAGGCGCGCCCGAACGAATCGGCACGTGGCCTTGCGGGCAAGGATCGTCCTGAGGAGCACGCGTGGCGAATCGAACGTGGCGGTCGCGGCGAAACTGCGCTGCTCGAACGTGACGGTCGGCAAGTGGCGACAGCGGTTTAGGGTAGGTCGCGTGGACGCGCTGTACGACGAGCCCAAGCCCGGAGCCCCACGGACCCTGTCCGATGCGGATGTCGAGTCGATCCTCGTCACGACGTTGGAAAGTAAGCCGAAGGGGCGGACCCACTGGAGCACCCGCAAGATGGCGGAGCACGCTGGCGTCAGCGCCTCTACCGTGGGCCGCATCTGGCGCACTTTCGGGTTGCAGCCGCATGTCGTGGAATCCTTCAAGATCTCCGACGACCCGCTGTTCATCGAGAAGGTGCGGGACATTGTCGGCCTCTACCTGAACCCACCCGACCACGCCGTCGTCTTGTCATTCGACGAAAAGCCTCAGATTCAAGCCCTCGAGCGGGCGCAGCCGATTCTGCCGATGGACCTGGGTCGCCCCGAACGCCAGACGCACAACTACATCCGCCATGGCACGGTGGACCTCTTCGCGGCGCTCAACGTCGCGACCGGCCAGGTCGTGGCGCAAACCAAGAAGCCGCATCGGTCGAGGGATTTCGTGAGCTTCCTGCGCGAGATCGACGAGCGGGTGCACTCCGCCCTCACCGTCCACGTGATCCTCGACAATCTCTCGGCGCATAAGTCCCCGTTGGTCAAACGATGGGTGGCCCGCCACCCGCGCTTCCAGTTCCACTTTACGCCGACCTACT
This sequence comes from Vicinamibacterales bacterium, assembly GCA_965197395.1. Taxonomy (GTDB): domain Bacteria; phylum Acidobacteriota; class Vicinamibacteria; order Vicinamibacterales; family UBA8438; genus CAZYFH01. The sequence continues at coordinate 196,592 of CBDANB010000005.1, forward strand.
CCGCCTGGCTCAACCTCGTCGAGCGGTTCTTTGGCCTTCTCACCGAACACGCCCTCAAGCGCGGATCACATTCCAGCCCGCACGCGCTGCGCCAAGCCATCTACGCCTACGTGGACGCCCACAACGACGAGGGCAAACCCTTCAAGTGGACAAAGACAGCCGACGAAATTCTCGCGAAGGTGAAGCGGTTCGGACAGCGCACCGTTCAAGTCCACGGTGGCCCCAGATGACCAACGACTTTTTGAAGAAATCAAAGATCAAGGGGACTAGCAGCCCGTGGTGAAAGTCCCGCGGCATTCGACCGGCGCTGCATCCCGCCTGCCGGCGGTGCTCGTCAGTCACATACTGGGAGTATTCTCGGGCCTATCCGGGTTTGCCAAAGACGTTTAGCTGATGCAATGACTTGATTGCTGCATGTAAACACGGGCTTCATTCCCTCTGTTGATTGCCGTCGACAGGAAGGAGGAGAAGCCCGTGAGCAACCTGAAGTTGCTGCGCACGATCCTACGTCTCAAGAGTCTGAAGGTCACGCATGTTCGGTTCATGCATCGCGACACGGAGCTCCATCTGGCGGTCAAGCCGTACAAGAACGGCTGCCGCTGCCCGGCGTGTGGGCGGCGCGGCCGAATCGTGCACCAGACAAGCGAGCGACGGCGGTGGGAGGATGTGGCGGTCATGGGCCTGCGCATCGTGCTCTGGTATGCCCCGAAAGAGATCCAGTGCCCCACCCATGGGCGCGTGCAGGAGGAGATCCCCTGGGCGCCGGCCTATGCCCGCGTCACCTACCGCCTGGAGTGGCGCCTCTGCGCCCTGTGCCAGATCATGACGCAGCAGGCGGCGGCCGAGATTGCGTATTCCGGAGGATCTTGAACACCGATTCCGGGCGAACGTGAACACGGTTTCCGGGAAGTTGAACACCGATTCCGGGCATCGTGAACACCGATTCCGGTGATTGTGAACGCTCGTCGGTAGCGAGGTGAGGCACGCTGCGTCTCCCGAAAGGAGGACGCCGCGATGCCAGTACCGAGGCTATCGATGAGGAAAATCCGCGAGGTTCTACGACTCAAGCACGACCGGGGCCTGAGCCACCGGGCGGTGGCGCACGCCTGCGCGATCGGCGTCGGCACGGTCACGCTCTATCTGCAGCGGGCGACCGCCTGCGGGGTGGGCTGGCCAGTGCCGGCCGAGCTGGACGATACGGCGCTCGAGGCCCGGTTGTTTCCGCGGGCCGCGCCGATGCGGGACCGGATCCGGCCCGATTGCGCGGAGATCCACCGTGAGCTCAAGCGCGTCGGGGTCACGCTGCAGCTCCTGTGGCAGGAGTATGCCCAGGTCCATCCCGACGGCTACCGCTACAGCCAGTTTTGCGAGATCTACCGGCGCTGGGCTCGGCGCCTCCGGCCGTCGATGCGTCAGGTGCATCGGGCCGGCGAGAAGACCTTCATCGACTTCTCGGGTAAACGGCCCACGGTCGTTGATCGGCGCACCGGCGAGGAACGGCCGGTCGAGCTCTTCGTCGCTGTCCTCGGGGCGAGCAGCTACACCTACGCCGAGGCGACCGCCAGCCAGCAGCTGCCGGACTGGGTCGGGGCGCACACCCGCATGGTCGCGTACTTCGGCGGCGCGACGGGCCTCTGGGTCCCGGACCAGCTGAAGAGCGCCATCACGCGGTCCTGCCGCTATGAGCCCGGCGTCAATCGCACCTACGAGGAGCTCGCCGCGCACTACGGCGCCGTCGTGGTCCCCGCCCGCCCCTACAAGGCCCGCGACAAGGCCAAGGCGGAGGCGGCCGTCCTGGTTGCCCAGCGGTGGATTCTCGCCCGCCTCCGGCACGAGACGTTCTTCAGCCTGGCCGCGCTGAACGTGGCCATCCGCGCCCTGCTCGACGAGCTCAACGACCGCCCGTTGCAGAAGCTGGGGGTCAGCCGCCGCACGCTCTATGCGCGGCTTGACCGCCCGGCACTCCAGCCCCTCCCCGCCACTCGCTACGTCGTGGCGCAGTGGAAGCCTTGCCGCGTCAACATCGATTACCACGTCGAGGTCGCACGGCACCCCTACAGCGTCCCGTACCAACTCATCCACGAGCTGGTCGAGGCGCGGTACACCACCACGACCGTCGAGCTGTTCTACAAGGGTCGGCCGCTGACGTCGCATCGTCGGCGCTATGACGGGCAGCCCTCCACCAAGCCGGAGCACATGCCCAGGGCCCACCGGGCGCATGCCGAGTGGACCCCGTCGCGGCTCATCCGCTGGGCTGAGCAGACCGGCCCCGCCACGGGGCGGCTCGTTGCCGAGATCCTGCAGCGCCGCCCGCACCCTGAGCAGGGCTATCGCGCCTGTCTGGGGATCATGCGCCTGGGCCGGACGTACGGCGACGCACGGCTCGAGGCCGCCAGCGCGCGCGCCGTCGCCCTCGGCTCGTACCGCTATCGCACCATCAAGAACATCCTCGCCTCGGCCCAGGACCGCCTGCCCCTGGAGGCCCCGCCGGAGGCGACCCCGACGCCCACGCACGCCAACATCCGCGGCGCCGCCTACTATGCGCCGCCCACCCCCGAGGAAGACCGATGCTGATTGAACAGACGCTCGAGAAACTGCACGCCATGAAGCTCAGCGCCATGGCCGAGGCCGTCCAGCAGCCGCTCCACAGCGATGACGCCGCCACGCTCAGCTTTGAGGACCGCCTCGGGCTGCTGGTCGACGCCGAGTGGACCGCCCGCGAGCAACGGAAGCTCCAGCGACGGCTGCACACGGCCAAGCTCCGCTATGCCACCGCCGCGCTTGAGGCGGTCGACTTCACCCACCCCCGCCGACTCCACCGCCAGCAGGTCCTCACGCTGGGCAGCTGCGCCTGGATCGCCGAGCGCCACAACCTACTGATCACCGGGCCGACCGGCATCGGCAAGAGCTTCCTCGCCTGTGCCTTCATCGAGCGGGCGTGTCGGCGCGGCTTCACGGCGCGCTACGTCCGCATGCCGCGCGTGCTGCACGAGGTGGCGGTCGGCCGGGGGGATGGGTCCTACACGCGGCTGCTGGCGCGCCTCGCCAAGCTCGATCTGCTCGCGATCGACGACTGGCTGCTCGCGCCGCTGCGCGACGCCGAGCGGCGCGACCTCACCGAGATCATCGAAGACCGGGCCGAACGGGCCTCCACCCTCATCGCCAGCCAGCTCCCCGTGACCGACTGGCATGCCGGGATCGGGGACCCGAACCAAGCCGACGCGATCTGCGACCGGCTGCTCCACGATGCGCACCGCCTCGAGCTGAAGGGTTCCTCGATGCGGCGCACGAACGCGTCCCCGACGCCACCGCCGCAGGCCACGCCGTGATCAGCACCCGGCCGACCGGCGGCTGCCACGGGGGGTAGACAGGTAGGGCGAGGTCGAGCAATCGCCTCTCAGGGCATCCTCGTCGGTCGTTTCGAGGCCGAGGCCTATGGATCCTGCCAGCGGTATGGAAAACGCGTTCGGGCGCCCAGGAGGACAGCGGCGCCAGGGCACGCGTTTCCCACACCGCTTTGGACGGCGCACACGGCGCGCCGCCCACAGGCTCCACAGGGTCATCATCTGCATGCACAAACACGACAACGCGAGTAGGATATCCAAGACCCGTGACGACCACGATGGAAGGAGACTGACCGACACACGTCGCTTCGCTCCGACGAGCGTTCACCTTCGTCGGAATCGGCGTTCACGATCCTCGGAATCCGTGTTCAACTTCAGCGGAATACGCACGAGATCCTGCGGCTCCCGACCTCGACCCTGTCCAACCTGCTGCACCGAGTCATCACGCGGGTGCGCCACGGGCACAAAATCCGAGGCCTGACCACGCTCGGCGTCGACGAGATCTCCTACTGCAAGGGCCGCAAGTTCGCCACCCTCGTCTACGACCTGGACCGCGCGCGCGTCCTGTGGGTCGGCCCGGGCAAGGGCCGCGACACCATCGATCGCTTCTTCAACGACTGGCTGAGCCCGGGGCAGAAAACGCGGGTCGCCTGGGCCAGTTGCGACATGAGCCCCGCCTATATCGGGGCGATCACCGATCACTGTCCCGAGGTCACGCTCGTCCTCGACCGCTTCCATCTCGTCAAAGCGCTAAACCAGGCCGTGGACGAAGTCCGCAAGGAACAGTGGCGGGCTCTCGACACGCCGGGGCGCAAGGCGATCAAGGGGCTGCGGTGGCTGCTCAGCAGGCACTCCAGACACCGGACCAAGGGCCATACCCGGTTCCTCAATCGCTTGCGGAACTCCAAATCCAGGAGCAGCGGTTCCAGGAGATGCTGAGGGAACAGCAGAACGGCGGACGCTGACGGCGCAGCGGAACTGCAACTGGTCGTATTCGCTGATCGCGGCCGTTGGAGCGCACGCGCGGCGGAAATGAGGCTCGGGATGCACCTGACGAACGAACAGCTTGCTCACTTCGAACGGGAGGGCTGGTTGTATCTCCCGCAGGTCTTTGACCGTGCGGAAACTGATCTCCTCGCGGCTGACGCCCGTCGCGTCTTCGCGTTGGACCGTGAAGAAGTGGTGCGCGAGAAGGACCAGAAAACGGCACGCACCGCGTTTGCCGCGCATACCTACAACGACGGGTTTCGCCGCCTCGGACGCCATCCGCGCCTCATCAATCCCGTGATGCAGATCCTGGGTGGATCCGTGTATATGCACCAGTACAAGGTGAACGCCAAGGCGGCATTCAATGGCGACGTTTGGCAATGGCATCAAGACTACGGGACGTGGTCGCGCGATGATCTGATGCCGGAGGCGCGCGCCATGAACATCGCGCTGTTCGTCGCGGACGTCACGGAGTTCAATGGCGCGCTGATGTTCATACCGCGCAGCCACAAGGCCGGCGTCATCGAAGCCGGCCACGACGTGCAGACGACCAGCTATCCGCTCTGGACGATCGACAACGACACCATCGCGCGTCTCGTCAATGCGGGCGGGTTGGTCTCACCAAAAGGGCCAGCAGGTTCCGTCGTGATGTTTCACTGCAATCTCGTCCATGGCAGCCCATCGAACATGTCGCCGTTCGACCGCACGATCGTGTATCTGAGCTTGTGCCACGTCGACAACCACATTCGGCAGTTCAAGCGGCCGGAGTGGATCGCGCATCGTGACTTCGCCCCGATTGAGCCCCTGCCCGACGATTGCCTCCGGACGCTCGATGCCGATGTCGGCTAGCCGGGCCCGATGAACCTGCACCACCTGCTCCAGGAGGCGGAGTCGCGTGACCGACCGGTTCGGGTTGGTCTCATCGGCGCAGGCAAGTTCGGGTCGATGTTCCTCGCCCAAGCCGGGCGCACACCCGGCCTGCATGTCGTCGGCGTCGCGGATCTGAATCCGCAGCGCGCGCGTGACGCCCTTCTGAACGTGGGCTGGCACGCCGATCGATTCCACGCGCCGGATCTGGCGACTGCACGAGAACAGCGCACGACCCACGTCACCGACGACACGGCGGCGGTGATCGCGCTCGATGGTCTCCAGGTCATCGTCGAGGCGACGGGCGACCCTACCGCCGGCGTCCACCATGCCACGATGGCCTTCGCGCACGGGTGCCACGTGGTGATGGTGAACGTCGAGGCCGATGCGTTGGTGGGTCCCTGGCTGGCGCAGCAGGCGGCGGCCGCCGACGTCGTCTACTCGCTGGCATACGGCGACCAGCCGGCACTCATCTGCGAGATGGTGGACTGGGCGCGCGCGGCCGGGTTCGAGGTGACGGCCGCGGGCAAGGGCACGAAGTATCTCCCCACCTATCACGCCTCCACACCCGGCACTGTCTGGCATCACTACGGCCTCACGCCGGCGCAGGCCGCACAGGGCGGCATGAACGCGCGCATGTTCAATTCGTTTCTCGATGGCACCAAGTCCGCCATCGAGATGGCGGCGGTCGCCAACGCGACCGGCCTGTCGGCCGCGCCCGACGGGTTGCAGTTTCCCCCGTGCGACGTCGATCGTTTGCCCGAGGTGCTTCGGCCGCACGGCGATGGTGGAGTGCTCGCGCTGCGCGGCCAGGTGGAAGTCGTCTCCAGCCTGTCGCGCGACGGTGCGGAGTTGCCGCGCGATCTCCGTTGGGGCGTCTATACGGTGTTTGCCGCGCCCGACGACTACGTGCGGCGGTGTTTTGGCGAGTATGGTCTGAAGACCGATGCCAGTGGTTGCTACGCGGCTATGTACAAGCCCTATCACTTGATTGGGCTCGAGCTCGGCATCTCGGTGGCCAGTGTGGCCCTGCGCCGCGAGCCGACCGGATGTCCGCGTGGGTGGCGGGCTGACGTCGTCGCCGTCGCGAAGCGTGATCTCGCCACGGGCGACGTCCTGGACGGGGAGGGCGGCTACACGGTGTGGGGTCGTCTCATGCCCGTCGAGGCATCGGTAACCGGCGGCGCGCTCCCGCTCGGCCTGGCCAACGGGGCGCGCGTGCGTCGCCCGGTCGGGTCGGGGGGCGTCGTCCGAACGGTCGACGTCGAGCTCGATGCGTCCTCCGAGATCGTGCGCGCCCGTCGATCGATGGAGCAGCGCTTCGCCGACGAGCCGGCGCCGCTCTCTGTGCCGCTGCCATGACGTGGGTCAAGAGGATCGTGCTGGTGCTGGTAGCGGTCGTTGTCGCGGTGCCTGTGCTCCTGGTGGGGTTTGTCTGGCTGACCGTTCCGCTGAACGCGCCGTGGAAGAGCATGCTTCAGCAAGCGAGCGCGCTACCGGCGTGGCTGGACCCGACGCCCATCTCACCCGAGCAAGTGGAGACACGCCTCGTCGCAGCCGAGGGCTACGGGGTGTCGCTGTTTGCGACCGGCATTGCCGACGCTCGCGCGCTGCGCGTCACGGCGGCGGGTGACGTCCTTGTGTCGACGCCGCGGGACGGGCACGTCCTCCTCCTCGAGTCCGATCGTGACGGCGACGGGGCGGCGGATGGCCGGCGCGTGCTGATCGACGGCCTGATGCGGCCCAATGGACTGGACCTCGCAGGCGGGTACTTATACGTTGGCGAGGAAGACGGCGTTGGCCGGATCAGGTTCGACCCACGAACGGGACGCGTCGACGGCGACTACGAGCGCATCATCGACGGATTGCCTGGCGGTGGAAACCACTGGAAGAAGACCATCCGTGTCGGTCCGGACGGCCTGCTGTACGTCGCGGTGGGATCCAGCTGTAACGTGTGCGTCGAGGACGACCCGCGTCGCGCGGCGATCCTTCGCTATACGCCCGACGGCGAGGCGGTGGACGTCTTCGCGACGGGTCTTCGCAACAGCGCCGGGTTTGACTGGTCCCCGGCCACGGGCGCGCTGTATGCCACTGACAATGGACGCGACCTGCTCGGGGACGACTTTCCGCCCTGCGAGCTCAATGAGGTCGTCGCGGGCGGATTCTACGGCTGGCCGTTCGCCAACGGCGCGAATGTGCCGGATCCGGATCTGGGTGCAGCGCTCCAGGCGAGCGCCGCGCCCATTGCTCCCGTCCACGGATTCGACGCCCACACCGCGCCGCTCGGCATCGTCTTCCTGCGTGACGACAACCATTCGCCCGCGCATCGGACGGCCGCGCTCGTGGCGCTCCATGGGTCGTGGAACCGCACGACGAAGGACGGCTACAAGGTCGTCTCGCTGCACTTCCTCCCGGATGGCACGATCGAGGAGCGCGATTTTCTCACCGGGTTCCTGGCGGAGGATGTGGCGATCGGCCGTCCCGCCGAGCTCGCTGAAGGTCCGGACGGCAGCATCTACGTGTCCGATGACTATGGCAGCGCGGTGTATCGCATCCGGTATGGCGACGCGAGGAGCGCGTCGATCGCCGGCCCGTCCGGTGACCGCAGCGCGGGCTACGACCCCGGCGCGGTGGGCGCGCCGCAGCGCGACGCCGCGCTGGCGGCCGGACCGAGTGTGCTCGCGAGCGAAGGCTGTCTCGCGTGTCATGCCGACTCGCCGGCGGGAGAACCGCCGGCGTTCGCGCTCGCCGATCTCGGGACTCGCTATACCATCGACGAGTTGGCGGAGTATCTGATGATGCCGCGGACGCCGATGCCGCCCTACGATGCGGATCCGGAGCGCCGCCGGTCGCTCGCGATCTACCTGCTGGAGACCTACTAGGGGCACCCGCCTCGTCTTGAGGAGCCTGTTATGCGCCACCGGGTTCTCGGCTCGATCATCGGAGTCGCGTTTGCCATGTTGTCGCTCGCAGGGCCGTCCAGCGGGCAGGTCCCGGCCGGCTCGGCGGACGCCCCGGTCACGGATGCCATGCTGCAAGACCCCGCCCCCGGAGACTGGCTGATGTGGCGCCGGACGCTCAACGGATGGGGCTACAGCCCGCTCGACGAGATCGACGAGGACAACGTCGGCGATCTGCGCCTCGTCTGGACGCGAGCGCTCAGCTCCGGCATGCAGGAAGGGACGCCGCTCGTCTACGACGGTGTCATGTACATGCCCAACCCCGGCGACCACATCCAAGCGCTCGATGCGCAGACGGGCGACCTCTTCTGGGAGCACCGCCGCGAAGTGCCGGACGACGTCGAGGACTACGTCTTCAGGGGCCTGTCCGCGACCAACCGCAACCTCGCCATCCACGGCACGTCCATCATCGACACCAGCGTCGACGATTACGTCTTCGCGCTTGACGCCGCGACGGGTCGCCAGGTGTGGGAGACCCAGATCCTCGACTACAAGGTCAACCCGGCGACCCAGACGTCTGGTCCGATCATCGCCAATGGCAAGGTGATCTCCGGACGGAGCTGCATGCCGGCCGGCGGCCCGGATGCCTGTGTCATCACGGCCCACGATGCGGCAACCGGCGCGGAGCTGTGGCGAAGGCGCACCATTCCGGCACCGGGCGAGCCGGGGGACGAGACGTGGGGTGACGTCCCCTTCGAGGAGCGGAAGCACGTCGGCACGTGGATGCCGCCGAGCTTCGACCCGGAGCTCAACCTGATCTATATCGGCACATCGGTCACCTCGCCGGCGCCGAAGTTCCTGCTGGGCGGGGCCGACAAGAAGCACCTCTATCACAACTCGACGCTCGCGCTCGACGCCGACACCGGCGAGATCGCCTGGTACTGCCAGCACCTGAACGATCACTGGGACCTTGATCACCCGTTCGAGCGGCTGCTGGTCAATACGGCCGTGTCGCCCGATGCGAGCCAGGTGAGCTGGATCAACCCGCGGCTCAGAGCCGGCGATGTGCGCAAGGTGATCACCGGGATCCCGGGTAAGACCGGTGTGGTGTACACGCTCGACCGCGAGACGGGCGAGTTCCTGTGGGCGACGCCGACCGTCACGCAGAACGTGATCAGCAACATCGACGGCGCCACCGGGGCGGTCACGGAGAACTCGGAGGTCGTCTTCAGCAGCGAGGGGCAAGACGTGCTCGCCTGCCCGCACGCGGTCGGCGGCAAGGACTGGGAAGCGGGCGCCTACAGCCCGCTCACCAACACGATGTACTACCCGCTGCGCAATGTTTGCGCGCGGATGATGGCGACGACCGAGGGCGGGCTTTAGCTGTATGCCCTGGCGATGCGTGGCCAGCTCGCGCCGGGCACCGACCAGGTCGGCACCGTCCAGGCGATTTCCGCGGAGACCGGGGAGATTACGTGGAAGCACGAGCAGCGGGCGGCCACCCTGTCGCTGGTGGCGACGGGCGGCGGCCTGGTCTTCGGCGGCGACGTCAACGGACGATTCCGGGCCCTGGATCAAGACACGGGCGAGGTGCTGTGGGAGATCAACCTCGGCTCGCCGGTCACCGGCTTCCCGATCACCTACGCCGTGGATGGCCGGCAGTATGTCGCCGTAAGCACGGGCACCGCGATCACCGTGTCGGCGCTCCTGCCGCTGTCGCCGGAGCTGCGGCCGAGCTCGGGGAACAACCTCTTCGTGTTCGCCCTGCCGGATTGACGTCGCACCAACACAAAAAAGGACGCATGGCTCTGAACCCTGGTACCACACTCGGTCCGTACACCGTCACCGCCAAGATCGGCGAAGGGGGTATGGGCGAGGTGTATCGCGCCCGTGACACCAAGCTCGACCGGGACGTGGCGCTCAAGGTGCTGTCGGATTCGTTTACGTCCGACCCGGATCGCCTGGCGCGCTTCGAGCGGGAAGCGAAGCTCCTCGCCTCGTTGAACCACCCCAACATCGGACACATCTATGGGCTGGAAGAGGCTGAGGGCGGCGCGTCGAACCTTAGGGCCCTGGTCCTCGAGCTCGTGGAAGGGCCCACGCTGGCGGACCTCATCGGCCAAGGGCCGATACCAATCGACGACGCGTTGCCCATCGCCCGGCAGATCGCGGGGGCCCTCGGTGCCGCGCATGGGCAGGGGATCATCCATCGGGATCTGAAACCGGCGAACGTCAAGGTACGCGACGATGGCACGGTCAAGCTGCTCGACTTCGGTTTGGCCCGACCGGTCGCCGAAGACGACATGCGGACCGTGGCCGAGGTGACGTTGGCGGGCCGCGTCTTCGGGACGCCCGGCTACATGGCGCCCGAGCAGCTCTCGTCGGCGGATGTCGACGCGCGGGCGGACCTGTTCGCGACCGGGGTGGTCCTGTACGAGATGGTGACGGGACAGCGGCCGTTCGGTGGCGCGACCCCGATGGCCGCGTTCCACGCGGTGATGTACGAACGGCCGCCCGCCCTGACCGGGTCAGGTGCGATCGAGGCCGTCGACCGGATCATCCATCGAGCACTCGAGAAGAAGCCGGCGGATCGCTATCAGACCGCGGCCGCGCTGGCCGAGGACCTCGGGGCCGCGATGGGCCGGTCCGACACCGGCGTGTCGCCGCAACCGCGTGCCGTGACCCGCCTGGTGGTGCTGCCGTTTCGGGTGCTCCCCCCCGATCCGGAGACCGACTTTCTCGCGGTCGGCCTCGCGGATGCGATCACCGGCTCGTTGTCTGGGCTGGAGTCGCTCGTGGTGCGGTCCAGCCTCGCCGCCGCGCCCCTCGCGGGAGGGACCCCGGATCTCCGGGCGATCGCGACGGAGCTCGACGTCGATGCCGTGCTCGCCGGGACGTTGATGCGCGCGGGCGATCAGCTCCGCGTCAGTGCCCAACTGCTCGAGGCACCCGCTGGGACGGTGATGTGGTCCGGGAACGCGCAGTCGCGTCTGGGCGATCTGTTCGCGTTGCAGGATGAGTTTTCGCAGCGCATCGTCGAATCGCTGTCCATCCCGCTGTCGCGACGTGAGGAGCAGCTCCTGAAGCGCGACGTCCCGGCGACGGCACGCGCGTATGAGTACTACCTGCGTGGCAACCAGCACGCGAACAGGCACAACACGGCCGAGCTGGCACGCGACATGTACGAGCAGTGCCTGGCGGAGGATCCTCTGTACGCTCCCGCGTGGGCCCGAATCGGGCGAATGCACCGGATCGTCGCCAACCGGGGTGATAGGGCGGCGGCCGTCGAGTCCCATCGGAAGGCGGAAGAGGCCTTCACGCGCGCGCTCGAGGTCAACCCGGACTTATCCCTGGCGCACAATCTCTACGCGTATCTGGAGGTCGACCTCGGCCGTGCCCGGGAGGCGATGGTTCGGTTGCTCGCGCGCGCGCGCCAGCAGCGCGCCGATCCGGAGCTGTTCGCCGGATTGGTGCACGCCTGCCGCTACTGTGGTCTCCTCGAGGCCTCGGTCGCGGCGTATGAGAACGCGAAACGGTTCGATCCCCATATCCGCACGAGCGTGTGTCACACATTTCTGATGCTGGAGGATTACCGCCGCGCCATCGAGACCGAGCATACGGATGGTTTGGGGTTGATGCAGGTCCTGTCGGCCGTCCGTCAAGGCCGAGGTGAGGAGATGATCGGGACGCTCCGAGAATTCGAACAGACAGTGCCCGGGACGATGCAGGAGGCGGTTCGAGCGGGCATCGCGACGATCGAGAGCAGAGCCGAGGGCTTCGCCGTGGCCTTCGACCGGTCAATACAGGGAATCCGTGACCCGGAATTCCTCTACCAATGGGCGCTGATGGCCAGCCAGGTCGGTGACACGACGCGGGCCCTCGACACGCTCGAACGAGTGGTCGATCGCGGGTGGTGCTGCGCAGCGAGCATGGCGCGCGATCCGTGGCTCGACCACGTGCGCGACGAGCCCCGGTTCATCACGCTCCTGCGCAAGGCGGAGGGGCGGCATCGAGCGGCCGCCGCCGCGTTTCGGGAGGCGGGTGGTGAACGGCTGCTCGGCGTCACGACGACGCGCTAGCAGAGCGTCGCAGCTCTCTTGCGCAACCGTCGTAGGGCAGGACTTCAGTCCTGCCAAGGGCACGGCTAAAGCCGTGCGCTACGTGCGGTTCCGTCCGCCGCGGACTGCGGTCCTAGCGGATGTTCAGCAGCTCGATATCGAAGACGAGCATTGCACCGCCCGGGATCAGATCGCGAAAGCCGCGGTCGCCGTAGCCGAGGTCGGCGGGAATCCAGAACCGGCGCTTCTCACCCACGACCATCAATTGCACGCCCTCGGTCCAGCCGCTGATGACCCCGTCGAGCGGGAACGTCGCGGGTTGCCCTCCGGCGACCGAGCTGTCGAACATCATGCCGTCCGTGAGCCATCCGGTGTAGTGGACCGTCACGGTCGACGCCCGGTTTGGGCGCCGCGAGCCGTTACCGGCCTGCAAGACCTTGTGGGCGAGGCCCGACGCCGTGGTTTCCGCGTCCGCCGGCACCGCTGCCACGTCATCGGGCGCGGGGATCTGAGCCGTCGCCGCCGCCGCGAAGGCCAGCAGGACCACGGCGATTGTCGCGAGCGCTGGCCCTATCGAGAGAATCGTTTTCGCCGCATTCACCATGCTGGGGATCTTATCTTACGAATCGCGACGTCGCGAACGGGCGGTTGCTCACTAGCGCCCCGCCGGTCGCTCGAGGCGCAGGGTCGCGCGGACGTCCGCGGAGAACTGCTCGAGTTGATCGCCAAGCTCGATCCCGGTTGCGTCGGCGATACGGACCATCCGTTCGAAATTCGACGCCACGCCGCCGGCGTCGACCATCGCCGCTGGACCGAGCGCCGCGGTCACGTCCTGGCGGGTCCGGGAGAGGGTCTCCTCGCCGTTGATGATGGCCGTCGCGAATGCTGCGAGCAGCCATGCATGGGCGCTGGTTCAATAGAAGCAGTCGTTGAGGACCGAGACCTTGCCCGCGATCAGCTCCATCTGCGGTCGGCTGAGGCTGCCCTGGGAGGCGCTCGGGTCACGGACTTGGTCATTGGGGCTGATGACTCAAGGCGAACCCTTCGCGGACCGGGGCCGCGACACCCGCATACGTGATCATGGGCTGCCCGTACAATACCCTGATACACGTCGCGCGTTCGGCCAGCCCCAAAGGAGAGTGCCGCATGAGCCGCCGAGTGTCCTGCGCTGTCACGGTGTGGTGTGTTGTGGCCGTGATCGGATGGGCCGCCCATGCCCAGCAGACCGCGTCGCTGAGGGCGATGGTGCTGACGGGCCAGAACAATCACGGGTGGCAGGTCCTGAGCGCGCACTACAAGACGGTGCTGGAGGAAACGGGACTCTTTGACGTCGACGTCGTGACGAGTCCCGCGAGTGGCGCTGACATGAGCGCGTTCCGGCCGAACTTCTCTGCCTACGACGTGGTGGTGCTCGAATACAACGGTGATGAGTGGCCGACGCGCGTCCGTCAGTCGTTCGAGCAATACATGCGGAACGGCGGTGGCATGGTGTACGCGCATGCCGTGAACCACACGTTCACGGACTGGGTTGCCTTCAACGAGATGATCGGGATCGGTGGCTGGGGTGGGCGGGACGAACGGGCGGGCCCGTACGTCAAGTATCGCGGCGGCAAGATGGTCCTGGACTATCGTCCCGGCCACGCCGGGGAATGCGTCGACGCCCACGCGTTCTCGGTCGTCACCCGCGACGCGGATCATCCGATCATGCGCGGGCTGCCTCCGGTGTGGCTGCACGGAACGGATGAGCTGTATAGCAACCAGCGCGGGCCCGCGAAGAACATGACCATCCTCGCCACGGCGTACTCCGATCCGAAGTACGAGGCCCATTGGGGTGTCGAGACACACGGAACCGGCGAGCACGAGCCGATGGTCTACACCATTCGCTACGGGGACGGCCGAGTGTTTGGCACCGCGATGGGGCATGTTGACGGCGGTGCCGAGGTCGGGTCCGGGCCCTGGCCGGCGATTGAGTGCGTGGGCTTCAGCACGCTGATTCAGCGGGGCGCGGAATGGGCCGCGACCGGAGCGGTCACACAGGCCGTGCCGGATACGTTTCCGACAGCGGGCAACGTTGCGTTCCGATAGGGCATTCGGTTGTCGCGACGGTGACATGATGTGATGACGCACGGAGCCTACAGTTCGTCCACGAGTCAGAGGGAGATGTCAGCATGCCGACACCACGCGACGCGCCATCGCGCAGAGCATTTCTGACCGCGACCGGGAGCGCTGCCGCCGTCGCCGCGTTCATGCCACGGGGGGCGAGCGCGGCAACGCTCACCGAGGTCGAACGCGCCAACGAGAAGGTCGTCAACGACTTCTGTGCGGCTTGGGTTACGCGCGACCCGGATCAGATTGGGAGCTACCTCGCCGAGGACGCCTCTTTCCGTGCGCTCGAAACGGCCCCGCGGACTGAGGGTCGCGCGGCCATCATCGACAGTCTCCGCAGCTTTCTCTCGTCAGCCAGAAGCGCGCGGTTCGAGATGATTCGATCGACCGTCATCGGCAATACGGTGATGAACGAGCGGATCGACCACTTCGATACCGGAGACGACCAGCTCGCGTTCCACATTTCCGGTGTGTTCCTCGTGATCGACGGCAAGATCAAGGAGTGGCAGGACTACACCTGGCCGGAGGTGGAGTAACCGGTAACCGGCTTTTCGTGGAGCCGTGGGTGGGTTGCGCGCGACGGTGAGCGACGACACGCGGTCTGGGCCCGGGGAGTGGATCGTTCGCCACTCCTACAACGTGCGCGTCTGCCATTGGGTCAACCTCATCGCGAGCGGGTATCTGCTCGTCAGCGGCGTCCACATCTTTCTGGATTTTCCCGAGCTCTACTGGGGCCATACCGGATACCAGGGCTACCCGGCGATCTTCAAGCTATCGGATTGGGGGATGTCCTGGGACCGGGCAGGTGAGTTGGGCGACCGGATGTGGGGACGGAACTACCACATCACGTTTGCCTGGGTCTTCCTGCTCAACGGCGTGGTCTACGTCGGCTGGAACCTCGCAACGGGCTATTTTCGTGACCAGATGTCGTTGGCCCGCGTCGAGCTGACGCCGAGGCGGTTGTGGGCCGACCTGCGGCGTCACCTGCCGTGGCCCGGGTCGACGCGCGTCGCGACGAGCCGCGACGGCACGCTCCAGAAGGTCTCCTATCTCCTCCTCATCTTCGTGTTCGTTCCGCTCATGATCCTGACCGGGATCGCGCAGTCGCCCGGCATCACGGCGGCGGCTCCCGTCCTGCTCGACATTTTCGGTGGCCGGCAATCGGCACGGTCGCTGCACACCGTCGGCACGCTGGTGCTCGTCCTGTTCGTCGTCGTCCACGTGTTCGAGGTCGTGGCCACCGGCGCGTTCAATCGCATCCGCTCGATGATCACCGGCAAGTACGCGATCTCGAACCGTGAGGAGGAGTCATGAGCCACTCGCCCACGCAGCAGGAACGCGGTGCGCATCGTCGGCTCGTCTCACGACGTCAGCTGCTGCGGGGCGCGTCGGCTATGGGCGGCCTGCTGCTGACGGGCTGCACGCGAGAGGTCTTTGTGCCGCCGACGGTGCGGGGCGGGTTGATCGGCATCGCCGATGTGCTCACGATGGGCACGAATCGGTTGCTACAAGCGGGGCAACCGCTAGCGCGCGAGTATCAACCGAGCGACATCGCCGAGGAGTTCCCAACCTGGGGTCAGACCAACCCGCCGGACGCGACCTATCAACGGCTACGACGGGGCGGTTTCAAGGATTGGCGCCTGCCCGTTACGGGACTTGTCGGCCGTCCGGTGTCGCTGTCGCTCGACGACATCAAGCGCTTGCCCTCGCGGACGCAAATCACGGCTCACGTGTGCGAGCAAGGCTGGTCGGCGATCGCGCAGTGGACCGGCGCGCCACTGCGGCGCGTGCTCGACGAGGCGGGAGGTGTGCGGCCTGAGGCGCGCTATGTCGTCCTGCACACCGCTGATGGATGGTACGAGAGCATCGACATGTTCGAGGTGGTGCATCCTCAGACGATCCTCGCCTACGGCTTGAACGGCGCGGATCTGCCGATCGGCAACGGCGCGCCGCTGCGACTTCGGGTCGAGCGGCAATGCGGGTACAAGAACGTCAAGTTCCTCACGTCCATCCAGGTCGTCCACTCGCTTGCGGGCTTCGGACGCGGCACCGGGGGTCTCAGCTCCGACTACGGGTTCCACTGGTTCGCCGGCGTGTAGCGTTTCGCAGGCCTAAAGGCCTGCGCTACAGATGCCACACACGTCGTAGTTTCGCAGGCCTCAAGGCCTGCGCTACAGATGCCACACAGGCCTCAAGGCCTGCGTACAGATGCCACACACGTCGTAGTTTCGCAGGCCTCAAGGCCTGCGCTACAGATGCCACACACGTCGTAGGGCAAGGCTTTGGCCTGCCTCTGGTATCAAAACACCGCCAGTGGGTTGAGGGGCGACCCCGTGCCCCCGCGCACGCGCAGCGGCGCGCCGACGAAGAGAAACTCCCACCGTCCGCGTTGCTGCGCCTCGCGCGCGAGCGCGTCGAGATCGAGGTTGTCGAGGATCGGCATGCCGAGAGCGACGATCACGAGCTCGTGTAGCGGATTGGCAAGGCCGTCGACGTTGGACGGCATGACGTCGCTGACGCCGTCCGACCCGATCACGGCCACATCACGCGCCTTGAGCCATCTGGCGACCGACGCGTGGGAGCCAGCCGCGCGTTCGACGAAGTTCCACTGCCCCAGTTGCCGCACGGCCTCCCAGCGACCGGTCCGGATGAGCAAGACGTCGCCGCTCCCGACGCGGACACCTGTTCTCGCTTCCCAGGCTTCCAGGTCTTGAACGGTGATCGCGGTGCCCGGTTCGAGATACTCGACACCCTGGTGCCACGGCATGTCGATCAGGACGCCGCGGGTCACGATCCCGCGCTGCATGTTGTGGACGCCAAGCCGTTCCGCGCCGTCCGCCTTGAGGCCACTCACCGAAAAACCGTTGTACATCCGTCCCTCGTGGGCGAAGTGTGGGAGGCCATCGATGTGCGAGTGGGCGAAGCCGTGATACTGGACGCTGTAGACGTCGCCGGCGACTTCATGCCCGCCGAATGCCGAGACGGCCAGGGCATGCTCGAACGGGTTGGCGTTGACCGCGTCGCGCGTGGTGTTCAGCTCGCGGGCCATGGACACTGATACGCCGTCCCGGACCAGCCCTGCGGCGTCCCGGCGTTTCGCGTCGGTGATGAGGTTGAGCGTGCCGAGTTGATCGTTCTCGCCCCACCGACCCCAGTTCGAGATTTCCTCCATCCAGCCGTTGAACTCCGAGGTGCTCACGCGTGCCGGCCCCTGGGCCACGACCTCGGATGAGCCCATGGCCAACGCCAGGACCGCCAACAACAGCAGCCGGGCCGCTGGCTTCGCTTCGCCCGTCGGGTTCTGTGTGATCTGCATTTCCGTTTCCCTCGTCAGAATGTCGGGCTCGAGCGGACGGTCCACTGAAACGACTGTGGGATGTCGTTGAGCCTGTAGGCGAAATCGAATCGCAGGGAGTCCCAGAACTCGACCCCCAGACCGACACCGGTCAGCCAATCGGTGCGGGACTCGTCGACGGGGCGCGAGATGCGGCCGACGTCAACGAAGGCCACTCCGGTCGGGCCGCCGTGCTGTTGCAGACGGAGCTTGTACTCCACGTTGACCAACGTCATGTGCTCTCCGACGGCTTCCTTGAAGTCGTATCCTCGCACGCTGCCCGCGGTCCAGGTCGATCTCTTCCGCAAGGGTCAACGCGAGATCACGCTCGACCCCTCTGAACTCGATCTCGTCGAACCGTCCTTCGTCGACGTGAATCGTCAACAGGCCCGTTGTGTCGTCGAAGCAGGCCTCGACGTGTGCGTAGGCATACCCGCGGCGGAGCTGGCATGAGCGTCAGTCGGGCAACGCGAACACGAAGAGGTTGTTGCCGGTGCTCGGACGCACCTCCGGCGTTAAGCTGAGGAAGCCAGCCGCGGTTCCAGCCGTCCCGGTGCTTACCGCGACATACTGCTGCCCATCGACGGCGAAGGTGATGGGAAATCCGGTCACCGCCGAGCCGAGGTTGATCTCCCACAGAATCTCGCCGGTCTCATGGTCGAACGCGCGGAATCGGCCGTTGACATCACCGCCGAACACGAGGCCGCCGCCGGTCGCGACGAGGGACATGGTCGCGGCGCGCTGCGTGTAGGTCCAGGCGGTGGCGCCGGTCTCGACGGAGATTGCACGCACCGTGCCCACCTGATCGGTACCGGGGGCGATCTGGTTGCGCACCGCGAGTGCGTAGTGGCTGCCGGCCTCAGTCGTGGCCATCATCCGGCCGCAGACGTTGCGCAGGGGGAAGTACATCGTGTTGGTGAGCGGGCTGTACGCGCCCGCTTCCCAGTCCTTGCCGCCAAACCAGCTTGGACAGGCGAGGACCTCTTGACCCTCGCGCCGGAAGACCAGCTCCGAGTTCGTGGACACCCCACCAGTCGCGCCGTCGATGTCGCTGATGACATTCTGGGTGACCGTGGGCGTCGCCCACAGAAACTCCCCGGTTTCGCGGTCCAGCGTGTAGACCACGCCCGTCTTGCCGGGAATACCGGTGATGACCTTGCGCACCGCACCCCGGTCGAGCCTGGGGTTGATCCAGGTCACGGCGCTGGGATCGGGCGACACCGCCGTGTCGACCAGCATGCGCTCGAAGGGATGGTCCAGATCCCAGTGATCGTTGAGATGCTGGTAATACCAGACGATCTCGCCCGTGTCCGCGTCGAGCGCGAGTGTTGAGTTGTGATAGAGGTGCGTGTTGTCCGTGCCGCCGCGCAGGAACTTCGGCGCGGGTGAGGTGACCGACGTTCCGACGTAGACGAGGTTGAGCGCGGGGTCGTAGCTCGGGACCATCCACGCCCCGACGTGCACGCGATCTTCATACGGCACGTTGCCCCAGGTCTCGTCGCCCGGCTCGCCCGGCGCCGGTACCAGGCGACGGCGCCAGCGCTCGGCGCCGGTCGCGGCATCGTGCGCCACGATGACACAGGCCTCCGGTCCGCCCCAGGGGCGGCAACTTCGCCCCGAGACCGCCAGGCCGCCGGCGATGATCGGTCCGGAGGAATGTCTGGCCGGATTCACCTTGTAGTCGAGGATCTCGGTTTCCCACGCCAGCCGACCGGTGGTGGCGTCGACGGCGTAGATGTAGTCGTCGTTGCTGGTGTCGATGACGAGCGTGCCGTGGAGCGCCACGTTGCGGTTGACGTCGGCGAGGCCGCGGATGTACTCATCGATGTCGTCGGGCAGGTCTCGACGGTACTCCCAGTGCAGGTCGCCCGTGACGGCGTCGATGGCCTGGATGATGTCGTTCGGGTTCGGCATGTACATGATGCCGTCGTAGACCAGCGGCGTGCCCTGTTGCATCCCGGTGGTCAGGGCCCGCGACCAGACCATCCGTAGATCGCCGACGTTGTCTCGGTCGATCTGGTCCAACGGGCTGTAGCCCCATCCGTCGAGCGTCCGTCGCCACATGAGCCAGTCGGCCGGCTCCGGATCCTGGAGCATCGCGTCGGTGACGGGGACGAACGCGGTGGGGGACTGGGCCAAGACGGGCGCGTGGCTCAACGCCAGCGACAGGAGCAGCACGGCGGAGCCGAGCCGACAGCGGGATGCGCAAATGTGTGTGGACATGACGACTCCCAGGTTCGGACCGCGGTTCGGCGGCCGATCACGCCAGACGTGGATTCTACCTCTTGGAGGCCGGTGATCACTTCACGAAGGGCTGCGTCAGTCCAGTAGAATGGGGACGATGCGCGCCCGGGCGGAGGTCCGCCGGCGTGCGATTGGTTGCGGCGGCCGTAGCACGCGTCCCACCGGGCGCGAGCAAAGGCTGGTGGCGAGGGGACAGGGAGCACACCATGTCACACGAGACGACGCGTCGCACGCTGATGAAGCAGGGTCTGGCTCTTGCCGGGTTGGGCGCTCTGGGTCTCCCCGAATGGTCAGTGCCCGCGCTGGCGCAGGACGAAGTGCCGGTGCCGTTCACCGACGTCCCCGATGGCTTCGGGGCACCGAACCCCGAGTCGGCCATACGCATCTTCGACATCCGCAACATCGACGGGCCGTACACTCCGAAGGACGACTTCTACACGATTCAGCATTTCGATAAGCCCGTCGTCGACCCCGTGACGTTTCGCCTAGAGATCAACGGGCTCGTCAATCGGCCGACGACGCTCGGTCTCGACTATCTGCGCGGCATGGAGTCCGTCGAGGTCGACGCCGGATATGAGTGCTCGGGGAACTCGAGCCGGCTCATTCAGGGGCTCGCCAGCAACGGGCGATGGACCGGCGTACCGCTGCGCGCGGTGCTCGATCTCGCCGGCGTCACCTCCGAGGCTCGGGAGGTCGTGTTCTTCGGGGCGGACAGCGGCATGGAGTCCGTGGACTTCCGTGGCCGGCCGTATGAAGTGGAACAACCGTTTGCTCGCAGCCTGCCGCTCGCCGACGGGCTGACGTCGGGCCCGCTGCTCGCATACGCGTTGAACGGCGAGCCGCTGACGCGTGAGCAGGGCGCGCCGCTCCGTCTCGTCGTCCCGGGCTACTACGGGGTGTCGAACGTCAAGTGGCTGACGCGGATCCGCCTCCAGGCAAATCGGTTCCTCGGCAAGTGGCAGGCACGGTGGTATCGCACGCTCTGGTCGGAGGAGATCGACGGGGAGACGGTCTGGCACGAAACGGAGATCTCCAGGCAGCGTGTGAAGTCGGTCATCGCGCGCGTGACGTAAGGTCGCCGACCGCCACGAAGTGCTTGGGTTCGTGCTGCACGATGGGACGCCGCTGCGGTCGGTCGAGGTCCGCGTGGACGACGGGCCGTGGCAGCCGGCGACGCTGGATCCGGCCACGAGCGGCCAGTACTCGTGGAAGCTGTTCCGGTTCGCCTGGGACGGCGCGACGCCGGGGGAGCACACGCTCGTGTCACGGGCGACGGATGAGATGGGGCACGTCCAACCGACGAGCGACGAGCTGGCCATCAAGCAGACCGGCCTCGAGGACAACTCGCAGTTCCCGAGGACGGTGATGGTGGCCTGAGCGGCATCGATCGTCCACCGGGGGGCCGGCGACGAACCGCAAGGCCTTGACCTCGCGTCACGATCGGGATCAGTAAGGAGTCGATAACACATGCCTCACATGTATGTCGCCCTGCAGGACGACGACCGCATTTCGATCTTCACGACGAACCCCTCGACGGGTGCGGTCAGCTGGCAGGAGGACGTCGCGATCGAGGGCGGACCAGCGCCGCTCGCCATCAACCCCGGGCACAACGTCCTCTACGTCGGACGGCGAGAGAGCCAGGAGCTGTCGAGCTATCGGATCGACCAGCGCTCGGGGACGCTCCAGCTCATCGGCAGCACGCCTCTACAGGGCGAGCCGGTCTACGTCGCCACCGACCGGAGCGGTCGGTTCGTGCTCTCGGCCTACTACTACCAGAGCACCGCGGCCGTGCACGCCGTGAACCGCGACGGCGCCGTCACCGTTCCGCCGGTCGAATGGCGATACACCGGCGGCGGGGCTCATGCGATCCTGACCGATCGCTCCAACCGGTTTGCCTTCGTGCCCCACATCGCCAACCGAGGACCCAACGCGATCTTTCAGTTCAGGTTTGACGAGCGCACGGGGCGACTGACGCCCAACGATCCTCCGAAGTACTCGCCGCAGGAGTATCTGGGGCCGCGCGCGCTGGCGTTCCACCCGATGCTGGACGTCGTCTACTTCTCGGATGAGCAGGGCAGCAGCGTCACCGCCTACCGCCTCGATGCGTCGGTGGGGACGCTGGCGCCACTCCAGACGGTCGGCACGCTTCCGCCAGGCTACGACGAACGCAACACCTGCTCCCAGATCCAGATCGCCCCGTCCGGGAGATTCCTGTACGCGCCCAACCGCGGTCACAACAGCGTGGCCAGCTTCACGGTCGATCCGTCCACCGGACGGCTCACCGCGACCGGGCATGTCGCGACGGAGCCGGTGCCGCGGGTCTTCAGTCTCGACCCGGATGGTCGCTTTCTGTACGTCGCCGGTCAGCAGTCGGGCCGACTGGCGGCATATCGTGTCGATCCGGGTGACGGCACACTCGTGCCCCTCGAGACCTACGAGGTTGGGAACAATCCCATGTGGGTCTTGACGACGACCCTAACGGGCTGATCTCGGAGCGCGGTGGTGTCGTCGCGTGGGCCTGCATGTCGTAGCGCGGGCCTCTAGGCCCGCGAGGCAGGGCTGAAGCCCTGCGCTACGAGCGGCAACGGCCGCATCCCCTACACATTCACTCACCGAGGTCGAGCGCCAGGATGTCTTGCCGATCGCGGACGTAGAGCCGCGTTCCCACGAGCGAGGGTGGCGTCCACGCGTTTCCGGTCAGCAGGCTCGCGCGCGCGTGCACGTCGAGACCACCGTCCGTCACCGATGCAATGGCGATCTCACCGTCCTCATCGATGACCACGATCACGCCGTCGGCGTAGACCATCTGCGCCCGGGCGAGGCTCCGCTCCCGCCAGACTTCCGCCCCGGTCTGGGCGTCGAGCGCGGTCAGGAACGCTGGGCCGAAGTCGCCGCTGCTCCCGAGGACGAGCCCGCCGATCTGGAGCGCGTTGCCGAAGTGCAGCCGCATCCGGTTTGTGTGCCAGACCTCCGCGGCGGTCGTGTCTCCGTCGACTCGGCGTAGCTCGATGACCCGGCTCCCACTGTCGTAGCCGGATGACACGAACAGGCGGTTGTCCCCACCCCACACCGGCATGCTGAGGTTGAGCCCGAGCTCGTTGGGATGGGGATGACTCCACAGGCGGCGGCCGTCGTCGGGGCTCAGGCCCACCAGCTCCTGCTGCCCGAGCGTCACCAGTTGAGTCTGGCCGTCGAGGTCGATGAGCAACGGGGATCCGGGTGCGAGCGGGAAGGGCTGGCTCTGCCAGGCCACCGCTCCCGTTTCGCGGTCGAACGCCACGACGCCGTTCCCACTTCCGCCCAGCGGGAGGATGATCGTGCGCCCATAAGAAAGCGGGCTCGACGCGAAGGCGTTGTAGTCGGTCAAGTCGAACGAGTCGACCAGGTCCTGGGACCAGCGCAGCGTCCCGGTGTGCAGGTCGAGCGCGTGCAGATGGCCGTCCACCCCCACGGCGAAGACGGTGCCGTCCACGATGATCGGTGTGGAGTAGGGTCCGGGGCCGGCCGAGTTGTGCCACACGTCGACGTAGCCATTGTGCGCCAGCGGTGCGTCATACGCGTGCTCCCAGACGGTGGCGCCCGTCTCGGCGTTCAGCGCGACGACGACCTCGCGGTCCCCGTCCCGGTACATCGTGACGAGACGGCCGTCGGCGACGAGAATGGCGGAGTAGCCCTCACCCAGCGGTCGCCGCCACAGCTCGGCAGGGCCCCCGTCCGGCCAGACGCGTGCGATCGCGGATGCCTCGACGTGGAAGTTGCGCTCGGGGCCCCCCCATTGGGGCCACGTCGGCACGGAGCGTTGGGCATGGGCGAGACCACCGCCGAGGGCCACGAGCA
This sequence comes from Vicinamibacterales bacterium, assembly GCA_965197395.1. GTDB lineage: Bacteria > Acidobacteriota > Vicinamibacteria > Vicinamibacterales > UBA8438 > CAZYFH01. The sequence continues at coordinate 220,269 of CBDANB010000005.1, forward strand.
TGATCATGATGACAACGAGAACGGTGACGCGGCCGAGCGATGCGACCCGAGCGGACAACACGCCACGGGCGGTCGGGGAAGCGCGGTTCGAGTGCGCGGACATCGGCGCTATTCTACTGCCCACAGGTGGCATAATCGGCGAGGAGGCGGCTGGCGCTCGCGGCCCGGGCCCGGCTGCGGCTCCGATCGAGGGGAGACGACATGACTGTGTTACGTGTTGTGGTGTTGGCCGCGGTGATCGGGTTGACATCGACGGCGGGCGCCGCGGCGCAAAGCCTGGCGGGCGATGCCGTCGAGGACTGGCAGCGGATGAAGCAGATCATGATGGGCATTGCGGGCGCGATGCCGGAGGACAAGTTCGATTACGCCTCGACGCCGGAGCAGCGCAGCTTTGGCGAGCAGATCCTCCATGTCGCTGGCGGCAACGTCATGTTGATGGGGTTTCTCGGCGCGGACGCGACCGGACCGGCGGTTGACCCGAGGAACCTGCGGACGTTCGGCTACACCGCGACCTCGAAGGCGGACATCCTGCAAGCGCTCAGCGACTCGTTCGACTACGGCGAGGCCGCCCTACGCGAGTTCGATGACGACAGCATGCTGGCGCTGGCGAACGGGCCGCCGTTTCTCGGCACGCCGTCCCGCGTGCGTCTCGTGTACTTCGTCATCGGTCACGCGTGGGACATCTACGGTCAGATGGCCGTCTACCTGCGCTTGAACGGTATCGTGCCGCCGGCCAGCCAACGAGGCGTGTAGGGGAAGGGACGAGGTGACCGACCCTGGACGTGCGTGGCGTGGCGCACTGGTCGCCCTGGTCGTGGCATTGACGACGACGACGACGACGGCGGCGCCGGCCGCCGGCCAACCTGGCCAGGACGGGCCGCCGCCCCGTACGCCCTGGGGCGCGCCCGACCTGCACGGCGTGTGGGATTTTCGCACGATCACGCCGCTGGAGCGCCCGGCCGATCTGGCGGGCAAGTCGGTCCTCACGAGCGAGGAGGCAGCGAACTACGAAGCGCTCGAGAACCGCCGCCAGAATCGTGACCTCGTCGATCCCGCCAAAGGCGGCGCGCTCTACCCGCCGGAGTCGGAAGGCGGCGTGGTGCCCTACAACGAGTTCTGGTATGACCGCGGGACGACGTTGACCGGCGACAAACGGACGTCGCTGATCATCGATCCGGCGGACGGGCGATTGCCACCGCTCGCTCCGGGCGCGCGGGAGCAGATCGGCTCGGCAGGCGAGGATCTGCCGGAGCGCCGCCCCGTGCGGTACCGCGCGGGTGGCATCGGGGCCGACGGTCCGGAAGACCGCGGGCTGGGCGAGCGCTGCCTCCTGGGGTTCAACAGCGGACCACCGATGCTGCCGAGCGCCTACAACAACAACGTGATGCTGTTTCAGACGCCAGCGTACGTGGTCATCCTCAACGAGATGGTGCACGACGCGCGCATTGTGCCCCTGGATGGGCCCCCGCATGTACGGGACACGATCCGGCAGTGGATGGGGGACGCGCGTGGCCACTGGGACGGTGAGACGCTGGTCGTCGAAACGGCGAACTTTTCGGAGAAGACACCGAGCTTCAACCCCACGATCACCAGCGCGGTCGGCACAGGGCTAACGCTCACGCTCACCGAACGGTTCCGCCGCGTCGACGCGGAGACGCTGCTCTACGAGTACACGGTCGACGACCCGGCGACGTTTGTCCGTCCGTTCACGGCAGCGATGCCCATGCGACGGTCGGAGCAGCCGATCTTCGAATACGCCTGTCACGAGGGGAACTACGGCATGCGTAACATGCTCGCCGGGGCCCGCGCAGGTGAGGCGCGCTAGGCTGCTCTTCAAGCCGACGGGGCGAGGCTGAAGCCTCGCGCTACGTACGTGGCGTGAGCGCCAGATCGATCTCCCGGTCGTCGAGCCCCCACTCCCGTAGATGCTCCCGCGCCGCCGTGCCGGTCGCCGCCGGCGCCTGTCGAACCGCGCTCGGCGTTCGACTGAAGCGAGGCGCCGCATTTGGCTGCCAGCGTCCGTCCCGTTTGACGAAGGTCTGTCGCGTCCGATTGTGAGGGTGGTGGGGCGCCTCGTCCATGTCGAGCACCGGGGCAAAACACGCATCGGTCCCTTCGAGGAGAGCGACGCACTCGTCACGCGTTCGAGTCCTGATGACGGCGGCGAGCTTTGCCTTGAGTGCCGGCCACTCCTCGCGCCGCTGCGAGTGGGGGAGTGCGTCCGGGTCGAGGCCGAGCCGCTCGATCGCCACCGCGTAGAACTTCGGCTCGATCGCCGCCAGTGCGATGTGCCGGCCGTCGCGCGTCTCGTAGACGTCGTAGAAGTGCGCGCCGCCGTCGAGGACGTTGTCCCCGCGCGTGTCGGTGCTCAGTCCGGCGCTGCGCAAGGCGTACGCGGCGGTCATCAACGAGGCCGCGCCATCGATCATCGCCGCGTCCACCACCTGTCCGCGTCCCGACCGTCGCGCCTCGAGCAGGGCGGCGACCACGCCCAGCGCGAGATACAGCGCCCCGCCGCCGAAATCGCCCACCAGATTGAGGGGCGGCGTCGGCGGCTGACCGGCTCGCCCGATGGCGTGGAGCACGCCGGTGAGGGCGATGTAGTTGAGGTCGTGACCGGCGGCGTGTGCGAGGGGTCCGGTCTGCCCCCAGCCGGTGACGCGGCCATACACGAGCGCGGTGTTCTTGCGCGTGCACGCGTCGGGTCCGAGCCCGAGGTGTTCCATGACGCCCGGGCGCATCCCTTCAATCAGGATGTCCGCGCGCTCGCAGAGCTTCAGCACGAGCGCGGGACCCGCCTCTCGCTTGAGGTCGACCGCGATCGATGGGCGGCTGCGATGGAGGAAGTTGCTGGCCGGGGGGACGTCGAAGCCGAGCCCGGACGGTCCGGGTCGATCGACCCGGAGCACCGTCGCGCCGAGCTCCGCGAGCAGCATGCCGCACATCGGACAGGGTCCGATGCCGGCCAGCTCGATGACCCGCACTCCCTCAAGCGGCCCGGCGGGCTCGGACACGAACCTATGAGCTCACCGACGAAGCCACCACTGCATGGTGTCCGTCACCAGCTCGCTCGCGTCCTGCTGCACGAAGTGACTGGCGCCCGGGATGGTGACCAGGGGTCTGGAACGCTCGTGCATACGCGCTGTTCTCGTATTGCTGCGGGTTCTCCACGAGCTCTCGCGTCAGACCGTTGAAATGCGGCAAGTTCAGAATCACCAGCTTGTCGGTCATTGCCGGGCGCGCGAGCGCGAACGACCATGCGACGGCGCCGCCCCAATCGTGTCCCACGATCGCCGCCGACTCCGATCCCGTGTCCTTGATGACCGCGGCAATGTCGGCGATGTGGTTCGGCATCGCGTATGCGGCGACACCGTCGGGCTTGTCGCTCTTGTTGTAGCCGCGTAGATCGACGGCAACGACGCGGAAGTCACTCGACAGCGCCTCCATCTGGTCGCGCCACGTGTACCAGAAGTCCGGAAAGCCGTGGATCATCACGACAAGCGGCCCCTCGCCGAGGCTGACGTAATGGATCCGTGACGCCGTCGTTGTCCGCGTAGCCATGCTCCACGCGGTCGTAGAGATCCGAATCGGCGCGCGCGGACACGCCCTCGACGTTCTCGCCGCGCTGGTCGCTGGCCGTGCAGGCGCCGGTCATGGTGAGTGCGAGCGCCCAACAAATACGCCTCATTCATATCCTCCGTGGTTGCTGAATTGTAGCGGCGGGTCGCGCCGCGCGCTTGACTGCGGGTTGCGTTGGCGACGAGTCCACTAGAATGCCGCTGCCGATGAAGGACGAGGTCGAGGTCGCGGTCAGCTGGTGGACGGCGTTTCTCGAACGCGCCGACTCGGAATCGGCCGACACGCCGTCGCGGCGGAACCCCGCAGCGGCCGCCGGGCAGGTCGAGGCGTTTCGAGCTGCCTTTCGGGTCGCGTTGACCGCGTATCTGGGGCCCACGTGGCGGCCCGACGAGCCGACGTGGGGCCAGGGGACACGCGCGTTTGGTGTCCGGTACGGGCCCGATGAGGTGATCGCGACGGCGCTGGACGAGTCTGGCGTGTTGGGATCCGCGTGGCTGCCGATCGAGACGACGATGTGGATCGATCCCGGCGAGGTCCGCGTGCGCGTCGGTCGACGGGCGCCCATCGAGACGCTGTGGAAGCGCCCGGCATGACCAGCGCCGCTGGCTTGACTAGTGGCCTGTACGGGCCACCGGCGACGTCAGCGCGTCGCGGCCGCTTCTTCCGCCCGCGCGCCGCTCAGGACATTGATCATCGCGTGGTTGCCCTCGTGGCATGCGTATTCGAACATCTGACCCGCCGTCACGCCGCGCGAGGCGTGGTCGGTCGTCATCGGCGCGGAGGCGGTCCAGGGTCTCGTGAAGGCCTCCGGATCCTCGAGCGTGAACGTGTAGTCGATCGCGTCCGGGCCGACGCGCGTGAACCGTTCGACCAGGCGGAGACTGGGGCGAGCCTTCCGCCAGGGCGCGCTCCAGTAGGCCGCGGGCTTGTCGACGAAGTTGCCGGTCTCGACAACCAGCGTGTCGCCGTCCCAGTGCCCACGCGCCTCACCGGTCCACTGGGCGATCCCAGTCAGGGGTCGGCCATCGAGTGGTATGACCCTGAGCTCGTGATACATCTCGTGCAGCATGACCACCGCGCCCGGCGTCTGCAGGATATGAAGGTTCATGTTGTAGGGCTGCAGCGGCACCATGTTGGGGAGGCCATCCGTGATGCACCGCTCGCCGGTATCGAGGTCGACATAGGACGCGAACGGCCCGACACCGTATCGCGCGCGTTCCCGCTCGCTGGCGGTTCGGGCGTCCGGTTTCCACGGAATGATTCCTTCCGGGGGGTCGATGATGAGCGACGTGCGTCGGCTGGGGGTGATGCGGGTCCCGGCATCGAGCCATACCTGGTTGTAGCCGCCCACGTTGCCTGGCGTGTCCCTGCCGTCGGACGCCGCCCGCCGTTCGGCGGATTGCTGCTCCAGCGCCGCCGCCTCCTCGTCGGTCAGCTCCGTCGAGGCCGACTGCTGGCTGGGCCGCTCGAGCGGCGTGAGCGTCGCCGAAGTCCAGAGGCCTTGCAGATCCGGCGATCCCCAGGCGGTGCGCGGCCCCGTCCATCCATCGTCGGCAGGACCCTGGCCGAGCGCGGCCGCTGGGAGCAGGGCGATCAATGCGACCGTCGGACCGACCATGGATATGTGGATGCGGATCATCCGGACCCCCTTCGTCTGTCGACCAGTTTCAGAAGAATACGACAGATCGGCGGTGGCGTCCCCCGCCCGCGGCGATCGGGCCCGCACGTTGCTCGAGCGGCATCGGTGCGATAGATTGGCGACTGGATGCCACGCACGGCCAGTCGACGGAGGTTTCTCCGGGCCGCAACGGGGTCGGCCGTCGCGGCGGCGACCGCGGCGCTTGCGGCTCCACCGGCGCGTGCGGCGGGCCGCGCGGCCCGTCACGGACCCAAATTGCCCGATGTCCGGCCCAGCCGTTACAGCACGGACGAGCGACCGAACTCGTGGCACGACATCACCTCATATAACAACTTCTACGAGTTTGCCGGAAGCGACGACAAGGACCTGCCATCGTTGCTCGCCCCCGACAACCTGATCGTCGCCGGGTGGCGCGTGGTCGTCGAGGGCGAGTGCGCAAGCCCCGGGACCTACACCCTCGCGGACATCCTTCGCGGCCAGAGACTCGAGGAGCGCGTCTATCGCCACCGGTGCGTCGAGGCCTGGTCGATGGTCATTCCATGGGTCGGCTTCTCGCTGGCGGATTTCGTGGCGCGGTGTCGGCCGACCCCGCGGGCGACATATATCCAGTTCGACAGCCACTACGATCCCGAGCGGATGCCGCGGAGCAGGCGGCTGCCGTTCGACTGGCCGTATCGGGAAGGCCTGCGGATGGACGAAGCGATGCACCCGCTCGCGATCCTCGCCATCGGCCTCCACGGCGAGGCGCTGCCGCATCAGAACGGGGCGCCGATTCGTCTCGTCGTGCCGTGGAAATACGGTTTCAAGAGCATCAAGTCGATCGTGCGTATCCGATTCGTCGAGCGGCGACCGGTGGGAACCTACCAGCAGCAGCAGCCGCGGGCCTACGGGTTCTACGCGAGCGTGAATCCAGCGGTGCATCATCCGCAGTGGAGCCAGTCGACGGAGCGCCGCGTCGGGACATTCTTCAGACGGAAGACGCTGATGTTCAACGGGTACGCATCAGAGGTGGCGTCCCTGTACGCGGGAATGGACTTGACCCGGGACTACTGATGCCGAGGCCTCCGTGTGTCACGATGTCGGGGTGCTGACGCTCGCCTGAAGCGGCACATCGTGCGGACCAAGGAGCTGAATCATGAAGAACCACGGACCAACGCTCGCGCTGGTGTTCTGTGTTGCGATCTCTACGGCAACCGGGCGGGCACAGGACACGTCACCTCGGATACCGCCGCTCGACACCGCGGAGGGGATCAACATCACAAAGACCTTGGCCCGCCATCCGGCGCTGTCCGACGCGTGGCGTACGTTCGCCCGATATGTGCTGGGCGACAACACGCTGCCGCCCCGCGACCGCGAGCTGCTGATTCTTCGCATCGGGTATCTGTGTGGCGCCGAGTACGAATGGGGCCAACACAGCCGCATCGCGCGACAGGTCGGTCTCAGCGATGAGGAGATCGTGAGGGTGACCCGGGGGCCGGATGCGCCCGAATGGTCCGGCTTTGACCGGGCGTTGCTGCTCGCGGTGGACGAGCTGCACGCCGATGCCTACATCAGCGACGACACCTGGGCCGCGCTCGATGCCCGGTACGACACAAAGCAGCTGATGGATGTCGTCTTCACCGTTGGGGAGTACAACCTCGTGTCGATGGCGCTCAAGACCTTCCGGGTGCCGTTGGATGACGGCGTGGAGGGATTTCCGAAGTAAGCGCCGTCACGCTTGCCTCGGCGACTGTCCTTACGTATAGTGGTGTTGGTCAACATATATAGGTCCGCAGCACACGTCGTCCTGCTTTGCCCACGTCGCGAGTCGACGAGCCTTCGAGTCTCGATTCCCTCACAGCGCGCGCAAGCAAACGCCTTGTCGACCAGTCGATGAGCGTTGATGGACATTTATTGTCAGGAGGATTGCGATTTCTTCACGAGTGTTCGTCGGAAACCTCAGCTATGAGACGTCCCAGCATGATCTCGAGACCCTGTTCTCGCAAGTCGGCCAGGTCGTCGAGGTCGTCCTTCCGGTGGATCGCGCGACCGATCGGCCGCGCGGGTTTGCCTTCATCGAGTTCAGCGAAGCCGACGCCGCGACTGGCGCGATCGACCAGCTCGACGGGGCTGAGTTGGGAGGGCGGACGTTGCGGGTGAGCGAGGCGCGTGAACGCGCTCCTCGCCCCTCGTATGGCGGCGGTGGCGGTGGCGGCGAGTCAGGATGGAGCAACGATCGGCCGAAGAAAACGTCCCGGCCGAAGGGCAGCCGTCGTGGCGTCCGAGGCCGCAAGCGCGGTTTCTAGTGGCCGTTGTGCGGCACGAAACACGTATGTCGAACTCGGTTTGGACCGTCGGCAACGGCCACGGCGCGCACAGCGCGCCCGCGGGGGGTTCGGGGTGAAGCCCGTCTAATTAGTGATTCACCCATCAACTGTTTGGAGTAGAGAAGATGCCTGTAAGTGGAGTCGTGAAGTGGTTCAACGATAGCAAGGGATTCGGATTCTTGACCCGAGACGACGGCGAGAAGGATGTCTTCGTGCATCACTCGGCGATCCAGGGCGAGGGCTTCAAGAGCCTGAGTGAAGGCCAGAAGGTGGAGTTCGACGTCGTCCAGGGACCGAAGGGTCCGGCTGCGGAAAACGTCGTCAGCGTCGGCTGACGGCGTGTCGGCTTACACCGACGCTACGTGTGTCGCACGGCCGCGGTGTCGTGGAGCCTGACAGGCCCGCGTTCGTGGTCAGCACCACCTACATTCGCGATCTGAGGGGCGTCCCAGGCGCATCCCTCCAATGGCGCTTGCCCCCGGGACTGTCATCGGGCCCTACGCCATCACTGCCGCGCTTGGGCACGGCGGCATGGGCGTGGTCTATCTCGCCCATGACCCCCGCCTCGACCGCGCCGTGCGGTCAAGGTCCTGCCTTCTAACCTGACGCGGGATGCGACGGCGACGGCACGCTTCCGCCAGGAAGCGAAGGCGGCGTCGGCCCTCGACCACGTCAACATCGGCACCATCTACGAGATCAACGAGACCACCGACGGCGAGCTCTACCTCGCGATGGCCCGGAGCAGCTCCGGCCGGAAACATATGACGGTGCGATGCGCGCTCTCGAGCTGTTCGAGGAAGCGTCGCGTCGGCTCCAATGACAGCTGCGGCGTCAGCTCGATGCGGGTGCCGCCGAAGAAGCCGCGAACCCGAAGTTCAGGCTCGTCTCCCTGCCAGGGAAAGCGAAGGCCGCGCATTCAGTAGAATGCTCGGCGGGGCGTTCGGCGTTCGCCGGACGCCCGTGCTCGTGCCCGTGCCGGTGCCCGATGAACTGACACGCGAACGCGGAAGAGAGACTAGATGCCAACAAGAACCACCACGAGACACGGCCTCGTCCTCGCGCTCCTCTTGACGCTCTGCGTCACCGCCGTTCTCACCGCCGCGGACGATTGGCCGCAGTTTCGCGGGCCGACGATGAACGCGGCGGTGCCGGACAACCCGAACCTGCCAGAGCGTTGGAGCCAGACGGAGAACGTCGAGTGGGTCACGGATATCCCGGGACTCGGGTGGTCGAGTCCCATCGTCTGGGGCAATCGGGTCTTTTTGACGACCGTGACGGCAGCGGGCGAGTTCGAGGCGCCGAAGCCTGGCCTTTATGCGCCGCGCGGCCGAAGCGAGCCGCCACAGGTGCAGCACGACTGGCGCGTCTACTGTCTGGATCTGGAGAGCGGCGCCGTGGTGTGGCAGCGGTCGGTCAATGCTGGCGTGCCGTCGTTCCCGCGCCACATGAAACACACCTACGCCTCGGAGACGCCGACGACGGACGGCGAGCGTGTCTACGCCGTCTTCGGCGACCTGGGCATCTTCACCTTCGACATGGAGGGCAACGAGCTCTGGAGCGCCCCGATCGCCTTCAAACAGACGATGTCCGACTACGGGGCGGCGGCATCGCCTGTCCTGCAGGACGACATGCTCATCGTCCTCTACGACAACGAGGAGGCGTCCTGGATCGCCGCGCTCGACAAGCGGACCGGCGACGAGATCTGGCGCACCGATCGCGACGAGGTGTCAAGCTGGGCGACGCCTTTCGTCTGGGAGAATGACCTACGGACGGAGATCGTCACGTCCGGGAAGAACCGGATTCGCTCATACGACCTGGACGGCACGCTGCTCTGGCAGATGGACGGGAAGATGTCGTGGGCAGCCATCCCGACGCCGTTCGCGAGTCACGGGCTCGTCTATGTGAACTCCGGGTACTTCGGGGATCAGCATAAGCCGGCCTTTGCGATTCGCCCGGGCGCTGGAGGTGACATCTCGCTGCGCGCGCGGGAGACCCAGAACGACTACGTCGTCTGGTATCAACCGCGGGCGGGCAACTACAACACCTCGCCCCTCGTCTACGGCGACTATTACTACAGCCTGCTCGACCGGGGGTTCTTCGAGAGCTACAACGCGCTCACGGGAGCGCCGGTCTACGACCGCAAGCGGATCAGGGTTGGCGCCAGCTTCACGGCCTCGCCGTGGGCCTACAACGGCAAGATCTTCGCGCTGAGCGAGCAGGGCGACACGTATGTGATTCGAGCCGGCGACACGTTCGAGGTGCTCGGTGTCAATAGCCTCGACGAGATGGCGATGGCCTCGCCGGCCATCGTCGGCGACCGGCTGCTCATCCGCACCAGCACCAAGCTCTACAGCATCAGGAAGTGAGACCGCGATTCTGCTAGTCAGCTAGCGCAGAACCCATTGCACGCCAGCGATCACGGTCGCGGCATTCAGCCCGATGTTCTCGCCCACGGTCCCGGCGTTCGAGATGTGGTGATTCCTGAGCTCGAGGATCAAGCCGGGACCTCGCGGCGGGACCACGCGCAGACCAAGCCCGTACAGCAGCTGAAAGTTGAGTGTCCGGTCTAGTTCGAGTACGTCGAGCCCGGTCCAGATCAGGCCCGCGCCCCCAACGATGTACGGCGTCCACGAGCGGTCGTTCCAGATGTGATACCTGCCGCCGAGGCCTGCCAGCCCTCCAGCGACCGCGAGGCTGGGGCGATGGTACAGAAACAGCGTGCCCTCGCCGTAGAACTCCAGATGATCTGTGACGAATCGCCCGAGTTGAGGATGGAACGCGACGAACTGGACGCCGCTATTGGTCGTGCCGTCGCCGACCACGCCTGCGGTCCACGAGTGGCCCCATCCGCCAGCTAGCCCGCGGGTCCAATTACCCGCGGCGAGACGTGTGTCTTGGGCGGCGGCGGCGCCGGGGGCGAGTGCGATCAGGAGGATGAGTGCGGCGGCGTGCCGACACGCGTTGAGGCAGAAAGGCAGGTCCGTCATCCTACTGCGCGGACCGATCAACGCGCACCGGACGCGATCGGCGCTGGGCGATCCTCACGATTCGCTCGCTCCTGCTTTCAATGCCGTGCGAACGTCGTCGACCACGAGCTGCACCATCTCGATCACCATGAGACCGAACGAGAGCGGCACCATGGCGAGCACGGGGTAGAGCGGCCAGAAGGTCGTCCCGATCTGCATCTGTCTGCCGCTTGTGTACCCCTGCCACGCGAACGCGGCGACGTGCCACAGCAGGAGACCGAAGACGAGGGCTTCCACCGCGACGACCAGCGCCGCGACCGCGGCGTGCGCCCGCGGTGGCAGCGCGTCCTGTGCCATACCGAACCGGGGAAACGTGCCTTCGCGATGCGCAAGCGGCAGCCCCCAGAAGACGAGCAGCGGAAAGAGCAGGCGCTCGATGATGTTGTAGCCGCCCGGGACGAGGTCCGCTCCGAGCACGTAGCGACCGAACACGCTGATCACCGTCATGAACAGCATCGCCAGCAAGCAGAGTCCGCCGCCGACCGACGCCAGCCCGCCTTCCAGACGTCCCAGCCACGTCCAGGCTCGCGTCCAGCCCCCGGTCATCGGACGGTGCTCGGTAGCCATGTCACCACCGCGGGAAACCAGAGCATCGCCGCGGAGACCAGGACCGCGGCGAAGAGGGCGAACACGGATGTCTTGCGAAACACGGGGCCGACCGGATAGCCGGACGCGGTCGAGGCGGCGTACGCGGCCAGGCCAACCGGCGGCGTGAGCAGCCCCAGCGAGATCATGAACGAGGCCATGACGCCGAACCACAGCAGGTCGACCTCGGTCGCCTCGAGGATCGGCATCAACACGGGGACCAGCAGCACCATGACGGCGGCCGATTCCAGGAAGAGCCCGAAAACGAAAAACGCACCGAGCAGGAGCGCGACGACGAGTGTCGGGATGCTCAGCAGCGGCTCGATCAGTGCGAGCAGCTCATGCGGCAGTCGCGACAACGACAGGAACCGACCAAAGATCTGCGACCCGATCACGATCAACATGAGCATCGCCGTTACCCGGACGGAGTCGGCGAGCGCCGTCGCGATGCCGCGGGTATCGATACGCCGCAAGGCGACCATGCCGACGAGCGCGGTAAACGCACCCAACGCGCCGGCCTCGCCGGCGGTGACCACCCCACCGTAGATGCCCCCGAAGACCACGGCCATCAACACGACGACGAAGGCGAAGGCCGACACGCTGCGGCTCGTGACGGCGCTGTCTTCCGGGTCCGCATCGGCGGCCTGTCCATCCGTTGCGCCCGGCTCCACCTCCCCGTACAGCCACAGACAGACGACATAGACCGCGATACACAGGAGCGCCGGCATCAGCGCACCGATGAAGAGATGACCGATCGAGACCGACGTCAGCGAGCCGTAGATGATCATGATCAAGCTCGGCGGGATGATGGCCGACAAGGACCCGGCCACCGCCGCGATCGCGACCGACATTCGTTGCGTGTATCCGAATCGCTGGAGCTGCGGCGCCGCGAGCGTCGCGAGGGCCGCCGACGTCGCGGCCCCGGACCCCGAGACCGCGCCGAGCAGACCGCCGGACACCACGGTGGCCAGGCCCAGCGGGAATCGTCGGTGCCCCGCGAGTCGGTAGCCGACACGAAACAGGTCGACGACGACGCCGCCCCGGAGCAGCAGCTGCGCCATCAGGAGGTAGAGGGGGATGATCGATAGCGAATAGGTCGAGGCCGTGAAGAAGACGTTGGTGCCGATGATGCCTGAGAAGACCTGCGGGCCGGCCCAGAGCGCGATACCGAGGAGCCCGGAGGCGAAGAGCACCGTCGCGACGTGCTGGCCGAGCCCAAGAAAGAGGACGAACCAGAGGAAGACGATCCAGATGATGAGCGCCTGTGGCATGGCTCATCAGGTGCGCAGCGGGTCGCGGGTCACTCGAGGGAGTCGCTGACGCCGTCAGGCAAGGCGCCGCCTTCGGCCACGACGAGCTCGGCCCACAACCGAGCGGTGGCCCTGGCCGGGTGGCCGGCCGCTTCGGTTTGCTCGATCCACTGGGTCCAGGTGTCCGCCGCGGCGCGCGCGATGTGATCCCGCATGATCGCGGGGAGCTCCTGGACCGGGACAAAGGTCGCGCCCTCGGCTTGGGCCTGGACGCGGACGGCCCGGTCCTGCTCGTCGATGGCCGCGGCGTTACCGGTCGTGATTGCGCCGGCCACGCGCTCCCAGATGTCACGTTGATCAGCCGTCAGGCCGTTCCAGGTCTCCTCGGTCACTGCAAGGTAACTCTGCCAGTGACCGATCGCGACGTCGGTGACGGTGTACGTCAGCAGTTCTTCCAGCGAGTACGACACCCAGTCGCCGATCGACAGGATGATGCCGTCGATGGTGCCGCGGGACAACGCCTCGTATGCCGATGCCGCCGGCATCGTCACCGGCGTGACGCCTAGGCGTTCGAGGACGATCGTGTGCAATGCCGACCCGGCGCGCACCGGGAGGCCGCGAAAATCGTCGGGGCTGCGCAGATCGTCGCCCGTGGTGGAGATGGCATAGGCGCCCGTCGCGCCGAGGCCCCACGCAACGAGACCCTTGCGTGCGATCTCGTACTCGTAGAACGTGGCGTCCTCGGTCACCTCTCTCTCGGATGCGAGCAGTCGCTGAAACGCGCGGGTGATCAACTTCGAATCGGTCCCATACGTTGGCAGCTGGGTGACATCTGACAACGGAAAACGCCCCTCGTGGTACGGAGCCAGCATCGGCGCGGCGACGCTGATCACGCCGCTCTCCAGGGCGTCGAGCTCTCCGCCCACCGCCACCAGCTCTCCGGCGTAGAAGCGGGTGAACGAGAGGTCGGACTCCGCCTCGATTGCATCGGCGAAGGGGTCCATGTAGCCGCCGACCCAGAAGTGCGTCCGGGACAGACCGGCGGAGATGGTGAGCGCGGTCGACGTCGCCGGGCCCGCGCCGCCCGCGCAGCCCGCGACAATCGTCGCGCACGCGCCCACAGCGACGGCGAGGGCCAGACCAGCGGATATGCGCGGGCGGCGACGACCGCGCAGGAGTTCTCGTCTCATCGGTGCGATTCTACGCGAGCAACGGTGAGCAGGGGCCGCGGCCGATACAATGCCGCGAAGGCAATGCTGGTGATCGTCACCCGGACCGCCTCGATCGTGTGCCTGTTGTCGATGGCACCAGCGGTCTCCGCCATCGCCTCGGAACGGTCGATTCTGATACTCGCGCCGGCGGCCACTGACGACCGGCTGGAGCCCGCCGACGCGGCGCTCCGATTCTGGAACGAGACCCTGTCGGATCTCGATGTCGATATGCGACTGGCCAGTCCGCGGGTCGTTGTGGCATCACCGGCCGCTCGGGCGCTCGAAAACTACGCGCGACAGGTCGTGACCCGTGCCGTCGGGCTGCCCGCCGGAGACGCGGAGCCGGATGCGCCGTCTGCGCTGACACGGCTCGATGCCGACATCGTCGTGCTCCTGTCCCGACAGGACATCACGTCGTTCACTTGGCCGATGCCGAGGATCGATCCGCCTCGTTACTTCGTGATCGTCCGATTCGTGCGCGGCCCCGACCGAAACGACCCGATGGTCACCCGCCACGTCGTCGCCCATGAGTTGGGGCACACGCTCGGGTTGCTTCACAACGACGACCCGCAAGCGCTCATGTGCGGGCCCTGCCAACCACTGACCGCCGAATCCGATGACAGCGGCTTCCTGCCGCTCACGGCTGTCGAACGCGCCCGACTCGTCGACCTCTACGGGACGCGCTAGTGGATTCGAGAAGCCAAGGCGCGCACCGCGCGCCTCGCGGGCGCGGCGCGGGGCTCTCGGGGTCCCCGCGTAGCGTCCGCGGCGGGGTTCGGGGGCGCAGCCCCCGTCTACACAATGACCTGATATAGTCCGCATGCGTCGACGTTCTGGGGTTTGGTCTGCGTCTCCGACGCGGGCCGTCAAGAAGCCGTGGTTCCCCGCCTTCGTCGCGCTTCGGCCCTTCCGCTCGTCGTCTGTCCGGGGCCCACGTCGGGCCCCTCGCGCCACGATCCCACGTCCGGCCGCAGTTCACCACATTGCCAACGTCCACGCGGCGGACCGCCTTGCGCGTTGGTCCGTCCAAGAAGGAGCTCCCTCATGGCAAAGCAATGGTCGTGCTGGCTGTTCGTCGTCGTCGCCGGGTTGTGCGGGTGCGGGCCTGCCACGCCGGAGCTTCAGCTTATTCATGACGCGGCGGACGCCATAGGCGGTGTGGAGGCTGTTCGCGGGGCGGCCAACGTCACGATGGAAGGGAGCGGAACGACGTACCAGCTGGGGCAGAACAACCGCCCGGACTCTGAGCCGCCGTCCGCGAAGGCCCAGTCGTATCGGCTCGCGATCGACCTCGAGAACCATCGGTCGCGGCTGGGGATTGCCAGTCCGAACTTCGCGGGGGACATGGTCACCGCCGTGACCTCGACGGACGGGGATGTCGTGTACACCGTTGGACCCGACGGCCCGCGTCGCACAGGCGGCGAGGCCGCTGGCGCGCGCCAGGCGCTCTACTACCATCATCCGATCGCGTTGCTCCGGGCGGCGCTCGCCGAGGACGCGAGCATGGCGGCGACCGTCACCGACCTGCGTCAGGAGATGGGGCACGATGTCGTCGACATCACCACCGTCGACGGTATCCGGCTCACGCTGCACGTCGATCTGGAGAACCGCCTTCCGCAATCGATCAGCTCGACGGGCTACAACTCCACCCTCGGGGACATCGTCACCACGACGACGTTCAGCGTCTATCAGGGCGGAGGCGGGTTTCGGCTGCCGCAGGGCATCGCCCGGACCGTAGACGGCGTCCCAAATCTCGACCTGCGTGTGACCCAGACCGTCAACGGGGAGATCCGCGACCTGGCCGCGCCGGGGAGCGTCGCGTCGGCCAGCGAGCCGGAGCCACCGCCGGCGAACGTGGCGGTGGAGGAGCTGGCTGACGGCGTCTGGCTGCTGGGAGGCCAGTCCCACCACAGCGTGCTCGTGGAATTCGACGAGTACACGACGCTGGTCGAGGCACCGCAGCACGACCGGCGAACAATTGCGGTCATCGCGCAGGCACGAGAGCTGGTGCCGGACAAGCCGGTCCGCTACGCCGTGAACACGCATCACCACTTCGATCACTCGGGGGGCGTGCGCGCCGCCATCGCCGAAGGCCTGACGGTGATCACCCATGCGACGAACCGGTCGATGTTCGAGGATCTGGCAGGCCGGGCGCACACCATCGTGGCGGACCACCTCGCCCAGAATCCGGCGACGCTGATGCTCGAAACCGTCGAGGGCGACGAGGTGTACGAGCTGAGCGACGGCGACCGGACGCTGCAGCTCTACCGTGTCGGCGACAACCCGCATTGCGACGCGATGCTGGTCGCGTATTTGCCGAGGGAGCGAATCCTGGTCCAGGCCGACATGTACATCCCCGGGATCGGCGGTCCCTTCGCGGCGACGGCGGCCGCCTTGCTCCAGAGCGTCCGCGAACGCGAGCTGAACGTGCGGAGCATCGTGCCGATCCACGGGGCGGTCGCGCCCCTCAGCGAGTTGGAGGAGGCCGTCGAGGCTCAGGCTGCCGCGAATTGAGACGGACTGGTTTACCGCTTGTTCGTCGTCCTCGTAGGACCGGCCCTCCCTGACCCGGGGTCGCTGGTGACGGTTGATGTCGCCCCAGGCCGTCTGCCACGTCCCGTGACGTGCGACGAGGTCGTTCACCGCCGCCTCCAGGACGGAGGTCCGGCCAGCCAGCCGCTGGTGGGGTTCAGCCCCTGGGGGATCTCGGACTGGGCGAGCACGCCGCGCCACGCCGTTGCCGGATCCGAGCCGTCAACCGGGCGTTCCCAGTCGAAGCCCGGGTCCTTCCGCGGGTGCGCGCCGCCATAGAGATAGAAGATGTTGCCGTCGACGTCCCCGTACACGAAGTTTTGATAGACGAGGCGTTGCATGTCGAACGCCGCTTTGAATTCGTCGACGGGCGGGCCGTGATCCCGGAACTGTGCTACCCTAGAGACCGACAATCGACCTGGAGACGTGTGTCTGCCGCCGGGGTCGACCGGCGCAAGGAGACCAGGAATGAGTACTGTTTCACGTGTGATGTTGGTATTCGTCGCGATCGCTGTTGTCGCCGGGATGGCACCAGCGTCCGCCGGAGCCGAAGAGGCGCTGACGTACTACAAGGATGTCGCGCCCATCATCCAGAACAACTGCCAGACCTGTCACAGGCCGGCTGGGTTCAACCTCAGTGGTCTGCTGGCGCCGATGTCGTTGATGTCATACGAGGACACGCGGCCGTGGGCGCGCGCTATCGCGTCGAAGGTGCAGTCGCGGGAGATGCCCCCGTGGTTCGCGGATGAGCCAAAGGGCGTCTTCGAGAACGAGCGCGGCCTGACCGACACCGAGATCTCGACCATCGTGGATTGGGTCGAGGCCGGGGCGCCTGCCGGTGACAGCGCCGATGCGCCACCCGCTGTTGTCTTCGCGGAAACGACGAACGACGGCTGGTCGCACGGCAAGCCGGACTTCGTGGTCAAGATGACCGAGCCGTTCACGATCGAGGATGACGCGTACGATATCAACGCCTCGTTCGATGTTCGCATCCCCGAAGAGCTGGTCGCTGAGGACACGTGGATCCGCGGCTGGGAGCTTCGCACGGGCGCCGAGGGCTCTGGCGTGCATCACATGTGCGCGTTTGTTCGGCCCGAGGACGGCGAGGATCTCACTGGGGAGGACGAGTCCGCAATCGGGCTGGGTGGTCTGCTGAGCTGCGTCGCCGAGGGCGGCGAGTCGGGGATGCTGCCAGAGGGCTACGGTCGGCTCCTGGAGACGAACTCGGTCCTCAACTTCAACATGCACTTCAACAAGGAGCCAGGCCCTGGCACGGCGTTCACGAGCCAGGCCGAGGTCGGCTTCTTCGTCGAGAAGCGCCCGGTGACGCACAAGGTCATCACCGATACGCTGGGCAACAACGGGTTTGAGATTCCGCCGAACACGAAGGACTACCGCATCGGTATGGCCCGAACCCTCAAGAACGACATCCTGGTGCTGAACTACTGGCCGCACGCGCATTTGCGTGCCTCGGCAGCCAAGTATGTCGCCTTCTATCCGGACGGGACCGAAGAGCTCCTGCTCGACGTGCCGCGCTACGATCAGAGTTGGCAGGTGACGTACAAGTACACGGAGCCGAAGCTCCTGCCGAAGGGGACCCGCATCGAGGCCGAGTTCTGGTACGACAACACCGAGGAGCGTGGCGTTCGCCGCGGCTTCAACGCGGACCTCGCGACCGGGTTCGGTGCGCGGACGAACGACGAGATGTCGCTCGGGTTCATCAGTTACGCGGAAGTCAAGAGCGACTCGAACTAGACGGGCTCCTTGCCTACCGCATCGGAAACAGGAGAAGCGCGTCCGCGTGAGCGGGCGCGCTTCTTTGCTTTGATGACCAAGGGGTTTTATGCGCGCGTTCAGGTGTAGTGCTCTTGCGTTTGTGTGCGGTGTCGGGCTGGCGATCCCGGTGGCGGCTCAGGAAACCGCTCAGGAAACCGCTGGTGATGACTTGGTGCGCTCGGCGTTCTCCATGGCCGTCACGCAGAGTGTGACGGTCGGGTTCTCGCCGGCCCTTGGCACGGGCGAGGCCGCCCATCGGGACCTGCTGATGGGCAGTGGATCCGAGGCGCGTGTGCGCGTCGGCGAGCTGCAGGCTTCACCGCTGTTCCGCAGCGGCGGGCTCGCCGTTGAACTGCCAAGTCCACCGGATCCGCGGCCACAGACCTTCGAGCTCTGGCTTGCGCGGTTCGGTGCCAGCTGGGCGCTCGAAGCGCGCAAGGCGTCGGACGACGAGACGCCGTCGAACGTCGTGTGGGGGATTCCGTTGACCAGGACGGACGCGGCCATGACGTCGACGACGCTTTCGGCCGCGGTTCTGCCCACGGCTGATACGGCGGGCGAGCTGACGCTCTGGTGGGGCGACCACCGATTGACAGGGGCGTTCGACTTTCCGGAGGGTGGCGGCCCGGCGATCCCGTCGGCGGGCGACGGTGGCAACACCGTAAACCAGCAGGAGTTCGATGCCGATACGAGCATCGCTTCCCGGGCGATCACGCTCGCTGAGCGGAACGAGGCCGCGATCGTGCTGCCCGACGCCGTCTCCTCGCGCGTCGCCGTGCTCTACTGGAAGGACCAGAGTGTCGAGCACCCCGATTTCGCAGCGATCGAATCAGTCGCCGACGGCGCGGTCGTCAGGCTGACCGAGGCTGCGGTGCTGCGCCTCCGCACCATGCTACCGTTGCAGTTTGGCGACGTGGCTGTCGACACCCAGAACCTGGCGCCGGGATTTCCGGGCTCATACGGACTGTGGTTGAAGCGCGCGGGCGCCGGCTGGCGGCTCGTCTTCAACAACGAACCCGACTCGTGGGGCACGCAGCACGACCCGGATTTCGACGCCGCCGAGATCGACGTGGCGTATTCGCGAGACGAGGGGTCCATGCGACCGCTCGGCGTCGCGCTCGTGCCCACGGGCGCGCGGAGCGGGCGACTGGTCATCCACTGGGGCGCACACGAGTGGAGTACCGACTTCACGATTTCCGGTTGATCGCGCCCTACTCGGTCGATCCGCGGCGGTAAGCACCTTCCCGACACCCACAGGCAGACGGCATGAAGAGCATGATCGAATGGTTCGCGCGCAATACTGTCGCCGCGAACCTGATGATGGTGTTCATCGTCGTGAGCGGCGTCATCGCCGTGTTCACGGTCAACGAGGAGACTTTCCCCGAGATCGAGCTCGATCGCGTCAACATCGAAGTGCCATATCTCGGCGCCGCGCCGGAAGAGGTCGAGGACGCGGTCAACATCCGCATCGAGGAGGCCATTCAGGGGATCGATGGCATCAAGCAGATCCAGTCGACCGCATCCGAAGGCATGGGCTCGGTCATGGTCGAGATGGAGCTCGGCGCCGACCCTCGCAAAGTGGTCGACGACATCAAGAGCAACGTAGACGCGATCACCACGTTCCCGATCGAGACCGAGAAACCGATCATTCGCGAGCTGACGAGCCGCAATCAGGTCACCGATATCGCGATCTCGGGCGACCTCGACCCGTTCACGCTCAAAGAGGTGGCGGAGCGGGTCCGCGACGAGCTGACCGCCCTCCCCGAGATCACCCAGGTGGATGTCGTCAGCGCGCCGCCCTACGAGATTTCGATCGAGATCTCCGAGGTGTCCCTGCGGCGCCATGGCTTGACGTTCGACCAAGTGGCTGACGCCGTCCGACGGTCGTCGCTCGATCTGCCTGGCGGGTCGGTCCGGACCGACCGCGGTGAGATCCTGCTCCGCACGATTGGCCAGGCCTACCGGGGTGAGGAATACGAGCGTCTGGTGGTCTGGACACGGGAGGATGGCAGTCGCCTGCACCTGGGCGACGTGGCGACGGTCGTCGATGGGTTTGCGGAAACCGACCAGCACGCCCGATTCGACGCCAAGCCGACCATGATGGTGTCGGTGTTTCGGACCGGCAATCAGAGCGCCCTGGGGATCGCCGAGAGCGTACGCGAGTACGTCGATGGCGCACAGGGACGCCTGCCAAGTGGGGTCACGCTGTCCATCTGGCAGGACGAAGCGGAGCGACTGGGCGCCCAGTTGACGCTCATGCTGCGCAACGGTGTCACCGGGTTCGTGCTGGTGTTCATCGTGCTCACGCTGTTCCTGGAGCTTCGCCTCGCTCTGTGGGTCAGTCTCGGTATTCCGATCTCGTTTCTCGGCGCGCTCGCCTTGTTGCCCGGTCTGGATGTGACGATCAACATCATGTCGCTCTTCGCCTTCATCCTGGTGTTGGGCATCGTGGTCGACGACGCGATCATCGTCGGGGAGAACATCTTCCGGCATCAGGAGGAGCACGGCCAAGGGCTGCGTGGGTCGATCGAAGGTGGGCAGGAGATCGCCAAGCCGGTCGTCTTTGCTGTCTTGACCACCGTTGCCGCGTTCCTGCCGTTGATGTTCGTGCCGGGCATGATGGGCAAGATCTTCCGGATCATCCCGCTCATCGTGATTCCATGCTTGCTCTTCTCGTTGGTGGAGTCGCTGAACATCCTTCCGGCCCACCTCTCACACGTGCCGAAGCGCGGGCGCCCGGGCCGCTGGCGCAGGTTCCAGGGGCTGTTCGCCAACGGGCTGAAGCTGTTCATCCAACGCGCGTATCGACCCTTCCTCGAGCTTGCGCTCCGGTGGCGGTATCTGACCGCGTCGGTGGGTGTCGCGACGATGGTCGTCACCCTCGGCATGGTGCTCTCCGGCCGCCCGACCTTTCACTTCATGCCGTCGATCGAGGCGGACTTCATGGCGGCATCGGTGACGATGCCGCAGGGAACGCCGGTGGACGTGACCTCGACAGCCGTCGAGAAGCTCGAAGCCGGGGCGACCCGGCTCCGGCAGGCGCTGCTCGAGGAAACGGGCCAGGACTATTTTCGCCACGTGTCCGCGTCTGTCGGCGACCAGCCGATGGCGGGGCGTGGCCAGGGTCCGGCGCGCGGGCTGGTCAATAACGCCGCCCCCAACGTTGGCGAAGTGACCGTCGAGCTTGCGCCGGCGGAAACACGCATCTACACCAGCGACGAGATCGGCAACATGTGGCGCCGGACGGTCGGAGCGATCCCGGAAGCGGTCGACCTCAACTTCAACATGTCGGTGATGACACCCGGTGACGACGTCGACGTGCAGCTGGCGGGACCGGACCTCGACGTGCTGCGCGCGGCGGCGACGGAGATCAAGGCGCGGCTCACGGAGTACAGGGGCGTCTACGAAGTCTCCGATTCGTTTCGCGCCGGCAAGGAGGAGATGAAGCTCGGCATTACGCCGGCCGCCGAGACGCTCGGGCTCACGCTGCAGAACCTCGGCCGGCAAGTGCGGCAGGCGTTCTATGGCGAGGAGGCACAGCGGATCCAGCGCGGCCGCGACGACATCCGGGTCATGGTCCGCTACCCGCGCGAGGACCGGCGGTCGCTCGGCGATCTCGAGAACATGCGGATCCGGACGCCGGAGGGCGGCGAGGTGCCGTTCTCGCAGGTGGCGGTGGTCGAGCCGGGCCGCGGCTTTGCGTCGATCAGGCGGGTCGATCGAAACCGCGCGGTCAACGTGACGGCAGCCGTCGACTCGTCCATTACGTCCGGTGGACAGGTCATCGCCGACCTCGAGGCGCGGATCCTCCCGGAGGTGCTGGCACAGCATCCCGGCGTGTTCTACACGCTGGAGGGCGCACAGGCGGAGATGACCGATGCGATCGGCGGTCTGCAGCGCGGGTTCGTGCTTGCCCTCCTGATGATCTTCGCACTGCTGGCCGTACCGCTTCGCTCCTACGTGCAGCCGCTCATCATCATGAGCGCGATCCCGTTCGGGCTGGTGGGCGCCGTGTGGGGGCATCTGGTCATGGGGCTCGACGTGACGATGATGTCGATGTTCGGGTTGGTTGCGCTGACGGGCGTGGTCGTCAACGACAGCCTGATCATGGTCGACTTCATCAACCGGAAGCGGGGCCTGCATACCGACATGGGCGTTGCCGTGCGCGAAGCGGGGGTCAATCGTTTTCGACCCATTCTGCTGACATCGCTCACGACGTTCTTCGGGCTCGTGCCCTTGATGCTCGAACGCAGCTTCGACGCATCGTTCACGAAGCCGATGGCGGTCTCGTTGGCGTTCGGCGTCCTCTTCGCGACCTTCATCACGCTGATCCTGGTTCCGACCGCCTACCTGGTGCTCGAAGACGTCAAGTGGACGGTGCGGACGATATTCGGTCGGGGGGGAGGCGCGACTGCGACACCGCTGGGTGCCGGCGCGCCGGCCGAGGAGACGGGTGCTGCCCGGACCGCGGAAGCCTAGACACAAGAGATCACCGCCACGAACTCGTGGGATCACTCTGGAGGGAGACATGTTCAATCACATCCGGTATTCGATTGCCGCCGCTGCTCTGCTGATCGCCGCGTTTGGCTCACTCGTGGCATCCGCTCCGGCGATGGCACAAGGTTCGGCGGGCGATCTCCGCGCGCAGTACGCCGCCGACCTCGAGACGATGGAGGCGAAGTTCAATGCGCTCGCGGGCGCCATGGACGCGGACATGTACGGATGGCGACCGATGGATGGCGTCCGGTCGGTGAGCGAGGTCTTTATGTTGATCGTCGCCGAGAACTACCTCGTCCCGTCGACCTGGGGCGCGGCCCCGCCGGCCGGCATGACCGTGAGCCCAGCCATATTCGGCGAGCTGGCGGGCGTGACCGACAAGGCGAGCGTCGTGAAGCAGCTCGCGGCGTCGTTCACCTATGCGCTCGCGGCGGTCGGCGACATCAGGGACGACCAGATGCACCAGTCGATTCAGATGTTCGGCCAGGAGTCGACGGTGCAGGGCGGGCTGTTCTTGATCGTGGGGGACATGCACGAACACCTGGGGCAGGCGATCGCGTACGCCCGTATGAACGAGGTGGTTCCGCCGTGGTCGGCAGGGCAATAGTGATCCGCCGATCGCACCCTGACCGACACGGGCGAGAGTGCACCCACGTCTCAGGGGCGCGGAACGCGATCGCAGGAGGGGAGCCTGGCGCGGACGTATTGGGAGCGGGCGCAGGCACTGGCTCCGGATAGCTGGAATTTCCACAGACAGGACTGGAAACTCACCGAAGGGCTCGCGGGACCGAAGCTCCTGGAGAAGATGGGAGCACTCGACGAGCCGTTCTACGCACCCCTCGATCTCCGCGGGCAGGAGGACACGGCGCCGCGGTAGCTCCCGGCGTGCCGAGCTCGTAGGACCCCTCATCGGCCCGGCCGACGCACCGTTGGTCTGTCCGGCGATACGCACCCTCATCAACATGACTCGAATGAACCGTTGTGCGCGCTTTGTCACCATCGTGGCAGGCTGGCTGCTGATGTCGTCCGTGAGCCTGGATGCCCAGCAAACAGTGTCGGCTCCGGCACGCGTCCAGAACGGCGATCTGACTGCGCCCGGGGTGCCGTTGACGCGCGCGGCAACGGTGGATGTGGCGCCGGTCATCGATGGCGACGTGCTCAACGACGCGGCGTACGCCGACGCCCCCATCGCGACGGGATTTGTGCAGAACCGGCCGTTCGAAGGAGAGCCGGCGTCGGAGCGGACCGAGGTGCGCATCGTCTACACCGCCGACACGCTCTACTTCGGGGTCGTGTGCTACACCGCGGACCCGAGCACGATCATCGCGGCCGACAGCCGCCGCGATTCCGACCTGACCGAGACCGACAGCTTTCAGATCATCCTCGATACGTATCTCGACGGGCAGAACGGGTTCGTGTTCGGCACCAACCCGGCGGGCGTCGAATACGACGGGCAGGTGACGAACGAAGGGCAGGGCACCGGGCGCTTTGGCGGCGGCGGCGGTGGGCGTCCGAGCAACAATCGTCAGCAGCGGGGGTCGGGCGGTGGCTTCAACCTCAACTGGGATGGCGCCTGGCAGGTGGTCACGCGCGTGTCCGACGTCGGGTGGACCGCCGAGATCGCGATTCCATTTCGTACGCTGCGCTATCCGCGCACCCAGTCGCAGTCGTGGGGCATGAACTTCCAGCGCAACATTCGGGCCCGGAACGAGCAGGTGTACTGGTCACCGTTGCCGCGTCAATACAACTTAAATCGGATCTCGCTCGCGGGTGCACTCCAGGGACTCGAGGTGCCGCCGCAGCGCAACCTGCAGCTCACGCCGTATGCGCTTGGTGAGGGGGTGTACCGGACGGAGCGCGCGATGACCGTGCGCACCGGGGATGTCGGGGCCGACCTCAAATACAGCGTCACCCCCAGCATGACGCTCGACCTGACCTACAACACCGATTTCGCGCAGGTCGAGGTCGACGATCAACAGATCAACCTCGACCGGTTTACGCTCTTCTTTCCGGAGAAGCGCCCGTTCTTTCTGGAGAACGCCGGGCTGTTTTCCGTGGGACAGCAGGGGGCCGTCGACATCTTCTTCAGCCGCCGGATCGGGCTCGGCGACAACGGGGAGCAGATCCCAATCGTGGGTGGCGGTCGCCTCTCAGGGAAAGTTGGGACCAACACCAACATCGGCTTCCTGAACATGCAGACCCAGGCAGTGGGCGCCACCGGGAGTCCGCGTCAGAACTTCACGGTCGCGCGCGTCCGACAGGATCTCGCGAACCGTTCGAACGTCGGCGCGATGTTCGTCAACAGGCAGGCGAGTGGTGACCTGGCCGGGGCGGATGACACGAACCGGAGCTATGCGCTCGACGGGACCTGGGGCATCGGGGAAGGCGGTACCGTGTCGGGCTTCGCGGCGCGGACCCAGACCCCGGGTCTGCCGGCGGGCGAGACCCACGCCTACGCGCTCAGTGCTCAGCATCAGTCGGAACGCGCGCGTCTGAGCCTCGGCTACACCGAGGTCGCGCCGAACTTCAATCCGGAGGTCGGGTTCCTGGCGCGTGAGAGCTACCGGCGGATGAATGCCAGCGTGTTCACGACGTTCCGTCCCGAGAGCTTCATGGGCGTCCACGAGTTCCGGCCTCACGTGTTCCACAACACGTACTTCGACTACCGCACTGGGCGCCACGAATCGCAGTTCACGCACGTCGACAACCACATCGAGTGGCGGAACGGCTACGAGATCCACACCGGGATGAACGTCACCCGGGAAGGCGTGTTCGACGCGTTCGAGATCTTCCCTGGGGTGGTCATTCCGCCGGGAACGTACGACCACAAGGAAGTGCAGATCGCCGGCAACACGAATCTCGGCGCGCCGGTCAGCTTCAACGTCAACACCATCGTTGGGGGCCTGTTCGGCGGCGACCGCGCCACGATCACTCCCTCGATTGCCGCTCGCGTCGGGGAGACGCTCAACGCGGCCTTCGAGTGGTCCTACAACGACCTGCGGCTGCCGGGGGGGGACTTCACGACCAACCTCGCGCGCTTCCGGATGTCGTACTCCTTTACGACACGGATGTTCTTCCAGGGACTGGTGCAATACAACGACCGCGCAGATTTGTGGTCGTCGAATCTCCGCTTCGGTCTGCTGTCGGATGCCAACACCGGGCTGTTTGTCGTCTACAACGACATTCAGGGCCTCGGGAGCGATATCCCGAGTGGCGCCGGCCGCACACTCACCCTCAAGTACAGCTACCTGTTCGATCTGATGCGGTAGACGCCGAAACCGGGTCATGTAGTATGTGTAGGCGGTCGGGGTCGGGTGACCGGCCCTGTTGGGCGTAGCACTCTGCGCGACGACGCGCAGGAGATGGGGGAGCAGATGAGACGGAATGTGGCGCTTCAGGGATTCGGGTGGGCATGAGCACGTGCCTCATCCGGGTACAAGTCCAGGCCTCCGAGATGGAAGTAGATAGCCTTGCGGAACCGCTCCCGGCTCCGAAACCCTGCGGCCTGTTTCTTGATCCACTGGATGCGTGAGTTGAGGGCCTCGGCGGTCGCGTTCGTGATGCCGCTGATGATGGCGTTGATGACCCCGGCGAAATGTCGTCGGACGGTCCGTGCGACTCGGACCATGGGTGCCAGGCGCGAGCGGGCCATCCAGGTGAGCACCGCCTTCAGCGCCCGCTCCGCCCGTTGGGGTTGGCGAAACGCGAAGGCGTCCATGAACGTTTCCTTGATGGCCCAGGCGCGGGCGACCTTGAGGTTGCTGGATTTGAGCTGCGTTAGCTCGGCCGCCTGTGCCCGCGACATGTTCCAGGGGTTCATGAGGAAGAGATGCCGTGTGCCCTTGAGGCGCTCGTCGTGGTTCTCGAGCAGCGTTTTGTGCTCGTCACGACGGACCTTGTTCACCGCATCGCCCAGCAGGCTGGCGAGGTGGTACTTGTCGAAGACAATCCGCTCGTGCGCGTGTGGCCCCAACGCTCGGGTGACCGCGCTCAGGTAGGCGCCCGACATGTCCATCGCGACCGCCTCGATGCGGGCTCGTTCGGCGGTGGTGAGCGGGTCGAAGAAGCCGCTGAGCGAGTCCGCCGAGCGGCCATCTGCGACAAAGAGGACCACCGCCCGCACGGGATCACAGACAACGGTCACGTATTCGTGCCGCTTCTGGAACGAGGTCTCATCGACGCCCACGACCTTGGGCACCGAGCGCTTGCGGCGGGCGAGCCCTCGGTCCACCGCGCGCTCCATGATGCCCGCCACCTGGTCCCAGGTCAGGGCGAGCAGCTCGGCGACGGCTTTGATGCTGGCGTGCTGCAGCCACTCGATGACCAGACAC
Organism: Vicinamibacterales bacterium; assembly: GCA_965197395.1. Taxonomy (GTDB): domain Bacteria; phylum Acidobacteriota; class Vicinamibacteria; order Vicinamibacterales; family UBA8438; genus CAZYFH01. The sequence goes on from CBDANB010000005.1 coordinate 247,001, forward strand.
TCGAAGAGGGCGGTGAAGCGAGACCGGGGAGCCGCCCAGGGCACCTTCACCTGCCTGATGCCATGCGTCGGACAATCGATCCGGGGAATCTCCGCCACGAGCAGGGTCTTGTATTGCATCGTGTCCAGGTGCCGCCACGACCGCGTCCGGGTGTCATGGCGCGAGCAGCGCTCGCTGCACTCCGGGCACGGCGCCGGCGCATCCGCCCGGAGGGCCACAAAGACCTGCACTGAGTGGTCCTCCATCGAGAGGCCCACATCGACGACTTCCCACGGCGGTTCGAGGCCGAGAAGCTTGGCGTACAAGTCACGGTCTTGCATGGTGGGATGCTACCGCGACCCACGCTTGTCCTCCACGAGGTGTTGAGATAGCCACCCGAAAGCCGGAAGAGCCCGGAATGTCCTCGCGTTGGCGCCGGTACTGGCTGCGGTAGTGGCGGTGGTGATCACGCCGGGCGTCGTTGTTGGGCAGACGGCCGCTCCGACTGGCTGGTCCGTGCCTCGAACGGCCGATGGTCATCCCGACCTGCAGGGGATCTGGACGAACAACCGCGCGACCCCGATGGAGCGTCCAGAGCAGTTCGGCGAGAAAGCCCGGCTGACCGACGAGGAGCTAGCGGAGCTGACCGAGCGCATCCAGGAGTTCCGCGATTCGGAGCAGGCCGGCGACTTGCTGGGCGACCGCCTCATTCAGCAGGCGCTCGGGAATGCCGAGTTCCAGGATTTTGACACGGTCACCGGGAACTACAACGCGTTCTGGCTGGTCGATCGCTCGCTCGACAACCGCACATCGCTCATCATCGACCCGCCGAACGGACGGCGACCATCGTTCACCGAGGCAGCGCAGGCTCGCATGCGCGAGCGCCGAGGCCCGCTCGGGTCGTCGGGCTCCGACGGTCCAGAGCAACGGACCCTGGGCGACCGGTGTCTTCACTGGGGCGTTCCCAACCTGGGATCCGGCTACAACAGCTTTTCCCAGATCCTGCAGACCCCCGACCAGGTCACGATCCTCCAGGAGATGGGCCATTACATCCGGACGATACCCCTCGACGGACGGCCGCACCTCGATGATTCGATCGCGCAGTGGGCGGGGAACTCCCGTGGCCGGTGGGACGGCGACACGCTGGTCGTCGAGACGCGGAGCTACGACCCGCGGAGCCGCTACAGCGGCGGGTCGGCCAATCTCGTCCTCGTCGAGCGCTTCGATCGGATCGGACCCGGCGTGCTCCGCCACGAGGTCACACTGCGGGACCCGGACACGTGGACGGAACCGTGGACCGTCGAGTTGCTGCTCGACCAGACCGAAGAGCCGATCTTCGAATACGCCTGTCACGAGGGGAACTACGCGATGCCCGGCATCCTGGCCGGCGCGCGGGCCGACGAGCGCAAGGCCGCCGGAGACGCCCGGTAGGGCCCGCGGCGTGAGTCGAGGGGTCTACGCCATGCGGCACGTCATCACGATCGCGGTCGCGGCCCTGGTGGCGTGCGTCGGGGCGAGGGACGTGTCGGCGCAGTCGCCGCATCGGATCGCCGCCGAGGGCGGCGACATCGTCATCACCCCCATCGTCCACGCCAGCGTTCAGCTCGAGCACGCCGGCCGGGTGATTCACGTCGATCCCTGGAGCGCCGGCGACCTCTCGCGGGCGGCACTGGCCGACCTCATCCTCGTGACCGATGACCCGGGACACCACCTGGATCCGGAGGCCATCGCGCGCCTCCGGAAGCCGGGGGCGCCCGTCGTCGTGACCGCGGCTGGGGTAGGGGAAGTCCCTGGGGCGAGCGTGCTGGCAAACGGCGAGCGCCGCGTGTTCGCCGGCATCCCGGTGGAGGCGATCCCGGCCTACGACATGACGCCGGGGAGTCCGCTCCATCCAAAGGGCGAGGCCAACGGCTACGTGATCACCCTCGGGAGGCGCCGGCTGTACTTCGCAGGCGTCACAGAGTGCGTCCCCGAGATCCAGGCACTTCGTGACATCGACGTGGCGTTTCTGCCGATGAACCTCCCGGTCGACCGGATGCGACCGATTCCCGTCGCCGAGTGCATCAGGACCTTCGCACCGAAGGTGGTCTACCTCTACCACTACGACAATCGCTACGCGCGGTGGCTGCAGAACCCGCAGGGCGCCGGACCGGAAGGCGCAAGGGAGACCGCGGCCACGATCGAGGCGTTCAAGAGTGCGATCGCCGACCTGCCGGTCGAGTTCCACGACGGTCCGTGGTATCCGCCAGTGACCGCGCGGTGACGGCGCGGCCGTCCTCGCCGGGTCACCGTCCAGCGGGGCGTACTCAAACACAGGACCGTCGTTTCCGTCGACGTTCTGAGTCAGGAACCCTTGTTTCCGCGGCACCGGTTGGGTCGTGCTTCAATAGTCCCCCACGATGGTGGAAGCAGAGGAGCGGCCCGATGCACCGGTTGCGCGCGGAGCTCCAAGGGATCGGGGCAGTCGCGTTTGATCTAGACGGCGTGCTCTACCAAGCGAATGCACCGCTACCCGGCGCTGCCCGCGCGGTGGCGGCTGTGCGCGAGGCTGGCCTCCAGGTACGCTTTGTCACCAACACGACCTCACGCAGTCGACGTCTGATTCTCGAAAAGCTCGAGCAGCTCGGGTTTCGTGCTGACGCCGGCGAGGTCTTCTGCCCCGCACGGGGAGCGGTGGCGTGGCTTTGGAGCCAGCGTGCCAGCGCGTCTTTCTTCGTGCCAAGCCCGGCACTCGAGGACTTCGAGGGCGTCCCGCAAGACGACGAGCAGCCAGACGCCGTTGTCATCGGAGACCTCGGGGACGGCTGGACGTTCGAGTCACTCAACCGAGCGTTCCGCTTGGTCCACGAGCGCGGAGCGCGGCTCGTCGGCCTCGGCCGCACGCGGTACTGGAAGGGGCCCCACGGGCTGCAGCTCGACGTGGGTGCCTTCCTCGCGGCGCTAGAGCACGCGACAGGCAAAGGCGCTTTGGTTTTTGGGAAGCCTGAGCCCGCCTTCTTCAAGACGCTGATCGAGGGACTGAGCAGGCCGGCCGGCAGCGTCGCGATGATCGGCGACGACGTCGTCACCGATGTCGGCGCGGCCATGACCGTGGGGCTGGTCGGGGTGCTTGTGCGAACCGGCAAGTTCCGCGCGCACGATCTCGATGGTTCGATTCAGCCTGACCTCGTCGTCGACTCGGTCAGGGATCTGATCACGGACCTGTGAGGGTGGGCTAGCGGGCTGGCACCTGGCGTTCCAGCTCGGAGGCCCAGTTCTGCACGAGCACGAAGCCGGCGTCCACGGAGCCATCCGTGATCGACTTCACGATGAGAAAGCGGCCGTCGGGTGCCACGTCGTAGTTGCGACCTTGGTGATACTGATACGCGTCGAGGTCGAACAATCGGGTCGGTGCACCCGGCGCGAATCCACCCACGGTCTCGACGGGCACCGCCATGAGGCCTGCTCCGCTCCAGTAGTAGAGCTCGCGTCCGTCGGCGCTCCATCGAGGTTGTTGCCCTCCACCGGCCGACACGGTAATCCGGTCCGTCTCCGCGTCCGGGAACGGACTGACATACACCTCGTCCGCGCCAGACGCGTTCGATTGATAGGCGAGCCAGCGCCCGTCTGGCGAGAGGTCCGCGTGCCCCTCCCCCGCAACGGTGTCGAGGAGCATCTCCGCCGTCCCCTCACCGTCGAAGGCAAGAACGCCGAGATCGTTCCCGGTCGTCGTCGTGCCGAACGTGAGGACAATCAGGTGCCTACCATCGGCCGACCACGCGGTTGGGAACCCGCTGGTGCCGCTGGACAGCCGCTCGGCGCCACCGGTCCCGTCGGCCGAGGTCACGAACAAGTTGAAGTCGTTGCCGCTTCCAGACGCGAACGCCAGCCGGTCCACCTCTGGACTCCACACAGGCATCGCCACCAGCGGGCCGTCCGCTGGCACCGGCGTCCAGGTCTTGCGATCGAGCTCATACGTCCATAGGTCGTCAGACGTCCCTAGGTCGTCAGACGTGATCACGCTGACCTGAGCCCCGTCGGGTGAGACGCGTGGGTGAGCGTAATTCCGAGGTTCCAGTCCGAGCGGATCCTCGCGTCCCTGGCGGTCTACCCAGACCAGATCCGACTGGGGTGCCGAGTTCCCGCGTAGATAGACGAGCGTCGCGTCATCGGCCAGGCTGAGCAAGGCTTTCCGCTGACCGAGGGAGAACCGCACGTCGTTGATCACGGGCACGGGCTCGCCGGTCACCTGGACGGCGTCCAGATCGAATGGTGCCGCCCAGATCACGCCAGCGCGGGCGAATACGAGGTGGCCGCTGTCGACCACTCTTGGAGAATGGCCGTCGATGAGCGAACGAAGCTCCCCCGTATCGAACCGGTAGACAGCGACGCGGTCACTCGCCGCGGCTGATGCCCCGCGGCCACCGATGGTCAACACCAGCCCGCGACCGTCGGGCAGGAACTGCGGTTGGGAGTGGACGTCGCCTCCGGCCGGCGTCGTCAGCGGGCGCAACGTGCCGCCCACGTCGGAGACCTGTTGTAGTCCCGTCTGGTCGCTCGTCGCGAGCACGATGGTGCCATCGGCACCCCACGCACCGCTGAGTAATCGTCCCTCGATGTCACACACGGTGAGCGGGGGACCGCCGCTCACGCGAACCCTCTTCAACGCGCGGTCGCCGGCGTCGTAGAAAGCGACCCATTCACCATTGAGCTTGCCTGGGTTGGGTGGACACCCCACAAGGCGCGAGAATGCGCCGGGAGGTGTTCATGGCCCAACGGAGACGACGACGATTCACGGTGGAGTTCAAACAGGAAGCGGTCCGGCTGTGCAAGCAGGGTGACCGCAGCATCGGCCAGGTGGCACGGGAGTTGGACCTGACCGAGTCGGCGTTGCGGCGATGGGTGCAGCAGTACGAGATCGACCACGGCCACAATCCGACCGGCGCGCTGACCACCGAGGAACTCGAGGAACTCCGAACGCTGCGCCGCGAAGTGCGCGTCCTGCGAGAGGAGCGAACGATCTTAAAAAAGGCGGCGGCCTTCTTCGCGAAGGAACAGGCGTGAGGTTCGCGTTTGTTCATGCGGAGAAGGCCACCCATGCGGTGCGGTCTCTCTGTCGGGTGCTCCAGGTCACCCGCAGTGGCTACTACGCATGGGCGAAGCGCCCGCCGAGCCGACGGCACCGTGAAGACGTCCAGCTGACAGCCCGGATCCGGGCGATCCATGCCGCGAGTCGGGGGACCTACGGAAGCCCGCGGATCTACGAGCAGCTCAGGCAGGACGGGTTCACCGTTGGCCGGGAGCGAGTCGCCAGACTGCTGCGGGCCATGGGCCTGATCGGCCTGCCCTGCAAGCGGTTCCGGCGTACCACGGACAGTGCCCACCAACATCCGGTTGCGCCCAACGTGCTCGCCCGTGACTTCGACGCCGCACAGCCGAACGAGCGCTGGAGCACCGACATCACCTACCTCTGGACGTGGGAGGGGTGGCTGTATCTTGCCGTCGTGCTCGACCTGTTCTCGCGGCGCGTGGTGGGGTGGGCCATCCAGCCGCACCTGCGGGCGGAGCTGGCGCTCGAGGCGTTGCACATGGCGCTGGGGAGGCGCGTCCCAGCGGCCGGCCTCGTCCATCATTCGGACCGAGGGTGCCAGTATGCCGCCGACGCGTACCAGCGCGTCCTGCACGACCACCAGATCGTCTGCTCGATGAGTCGGAAGGGCGACTGCTGGGATAACGCCGTCACCGAGAGCTTCTTCGGGACGCTCAAGACCGAGCTCATCCACCGCCAGCCGTGGTCGACGCGACGCAGGACCAAGGACGCCGTCGCGGAGTACATCGAGGGCTTCTATAATCCCCACCGCCTGCACTCGTCCCTGGGATACGTCAGCCCCAACACCTTTGAAAGGAGGCATGCTCGACAGGTGCAGTGTGCAGCATGATCAACCTGTCCACTTTTCCCAGGCAAGATCACCATTCGGTGAGGCGAAGTGCGGGCTCCCCATCCCTAAGGTCCCTTCCACGGCCGTCGCATCTGGGTCTTCCAGCAACCGAGAGTAGAGCTGCTGGCCGACACGCGTCTGGCCAACGAACACGATGCGACGACCATTCGCGGAGATGGTGACCAGCTCCAGAGTCGCGTCGACGGCTCCTACGTTGACGCCCGGGGGCGTAAGGATGGTAGCTCGCGTAACACCGCCATCTTCGGGCGTCAGGCGGCTGCTCAGGGCCCATATGGCCAGCGCCGCCATCACGACCACCAACGCGGCTAGCCCCATCGTCAGGGAACGACCGGTCCGTGTCGGCGCCTGGGCCGGCTCAACGTGGTGCGCGACGGACGCGATGTCGAAGGCGCCGTCGAGGGCCAGACCGACGTCGCCGATGTCCCGGATCCGCTTCTTCGGGTTCTTCCGAAGACAGCCCGCGAAGAAAGCTGCTCAGAACCGGCGGAACCTCAACCGGGAGAACGGACCAGTCCGGTTCCCGGTCGATCACCCGCGCCAACGTCTCCGATACGTCATCGCCGGCAAAGGGTCTCGTGCCAGAGAGCATCTCGTAGAACAGGGCACCGAACGCCCACACGTCAGCCCGCTTATCAACAGCCGTCCCCTTGGCCTGCTCGGGACTCATATACGCCGCCGTGCCGATCACCATCCCCATCTGTGTCGCCGCCGCCGTCAACGAGATCGTCGGCGACTCCGACGCACTGGCCCCGCTCGCCTCCGGCTGGAACGCCTTCGCCAACCCGAAGTCCAACACCTTGACGGTTCCGTCCTCCCGCACCTTGATGTTCGCGGGCTTCAGATCGCGGTGGATGACGCCGGCTTCGTGCGCCGCCTCCAGCGCCTCGGCGATCTGTCGGGCAATCGGCAGCGCGTCTTCGATTGGCATCGCGCCTTGCGCGATGCGGTCGGCGAGGGTCGGGCCCTCGACCAGCTCCAGAACGAGCGCCTTGACGGCAGGGCTAAAGCCCTGCGCTACGTCTTGTCTTGATGACGGCTCCCCCTCCTCGATGCCGTGAATCTGCGCGATGTTCGGGTGGTTGAGGCTGGCCAGCACCTGTGCTTCTCGCTGGAACCGGGCGAGGCGGTCCGGGTCAGAAGCGAAGGCGTCGGGCAGGATCTTGAGGGCGACGTCGCGCCCCAGTTGCATGTCGGTGGCGCGATAGACCTGCCCCATGCCGCCTTCCCCGATGAGGGCGGTTACGTCGTAATGCCCAAGGCGGTCACCGACGGTGAGGGCCATTGCCGTGGTTATCGGTGGATGAATCGGCGGACTGTCGGATTATGCGGGTGTGCTCGAAGTGTGCCCAAAGAGTGTCTCTACCCCACCCAAGAGCACCGAGCGCCAGCCAAGAAGAAGATGTCCGCGCTGGCTGACCTCTCGCTGGCCGGAGTCTGGCGGCTAGTTCGGGACGACGGCGATCCCCTCGATTTCCAACAGCGCCTCGGTCGCAAAGAGCGACTGGATGCCGAGGAGCGTCGCAGCCGGGACCTTGTCATCCGGAAAGCCGTGTCGCTTGCGCGCCGCATCGAGCGCCTCGAAATCGCCCTGGCTGTATCGCGGCATGTAGATGACGATTTTCAGGAGGTCTTCCTGCGAGGCACCGGCCGCCTCGAGACGTCGTGTGAGGCTCGCATACACCTGATCGGCCTGGGCCTCGAGCGGGTCGCCGGGCCGGCCTACTTGCCCCGACACCCGAACGACCTTCTGGCCGGGGCCACCGGCGGTGACCACCTGCGTGAAGCCCGTCGCCGGGTCGATGAACTCCCGCTCGACGGGCCGGCCGTCGGCGCCCATGACGGCGATCGCGTCGATCTCGATCTTGAACCGGTCGTTGGCGAGCGCCGGGATCCCGAGCAGTGTGCTCGCCGGCATGTCGTCGAGGGTCAGCGCCTGCTCGCGTCCCGCGCGGTACGCGGCCAGGTCGGTTGCCGGGTCAAAGTCGACGACGTAGGTCGTCGCCTTGACCATGTCGGCGAATGAGGCCCCGGCCCGATCGAGCTGCTGGCCGACACGTCCCCACACCGACGCCGTCTGGGTCGCGAGGTCGTCACCCTCGCCGACCTGCCCGGCGACATACACGGTCTTGACCCCATGCGCCGTCACAGCGACCGCGCCGCTGAAGCCGTTCGCCGGCGCAAAGCGTTCGATCTGGAGATCCACTCCAGGCTCCGCGACCACGGCCGTGACCTCGATCTCGACGCGCAGGGAGGGCGCGAACAGCTCGCGGACGCCGACCATTGTGCTGGCGGGCCAGTGCCCCTCCGGAAAGGTGGCCAGCCGGGACGCGGCGATCACACCATACTGATCCGGCTCAAAGTCCTTGACGAAGATCCGGACCTTGACGACGTCCGCCGCGGTCGCCCCCGCCTGGCCGAGCCGGCGCACGACGCCCTGGAACGCGGAGTCGGCATGCGCTTTCAGATCGTCGCCTTGGCCGACCTGACCGGACACGTGGATCGTCTTTACCCCGCGGTCCGTGGAGGTGACGACCTGCGTGAAGCCGGGCGCGATATCGATGTGCTCGACCTGAGCGCTGGCCATGCCCGGATATGCACTCGCCATTGCGCCGACGGCGATCGCGGCCAATCTCGCGTGCTTCATGTGTGCTTCTCCCCTCGTCAATCGTGCACGGCAACCAGTCACGAGCGCGGCCGCCGCGCGACGAACATCTCATGACGGCCCGGCTCCACTTCCGAGTGCACCAGCGGTACGCACCGCGCCTCGGTGAACCCGACGGTGCCCAACAGCGCCAGCCAGCGCGCACGAGAGAACAATCCACCGACATGATGGTCGTGCACGACGCGAACGGTTCCGTCGCGCTCACGCAGCAGGTAGGCGTAGTCCGATCGGTAGATCCCGTCGTGTGGATCAGGATCCCAGTCCCATTCCAGATAGCGCAGTCCGCGCGGGCATCCGGGAGCGCCATCCGGAAGGACTTCGTCGTGACCACCGCTATCCGAGCTCGGCCGGAAGTTCTCAATCAGGTCGTCCGGAGCGAACAGTACGGCGGCGCCCGGCCGGCAGTGAACCCACGCCGTCTTCATGGCCTGCCGAAGGTCTGCTTCCGTTGCCATATAGGAGACGGCGTCGTGGATGAACACAGCGTCGAACACCCGATTGAGACGAAGCGTCCGCATGTCGCCGAGGTGATGCTCGCAGTCCGGGTTGAGCGCGCGGCTCACGGCGAGCATGCCGGGGGCGACGTCCGTGAGCACCAGTCGGTCGAAGCGGGATTTCATGTGACACGCGTTGTTCCCGCCGCCGCAGCCAAGCTCGAGCAGCGATGCAATCGGCCCGTCACACGCCGCCTCGAGCAGGCGCGAGTAGAGCGCCGCCTCCTCCGTGTAGTCGTCGGGGGCCGAGAGCAGGGGCCACCACTCCGCAAGCTCCGTGTACATCAGTGGCGGTGTGCCCGAGCTCGGGGCGGCGGCGCGATCGGTGTGCATAGGAGCCACGTGTATTGTACAGGTCACGCGCGCACGGTTCGCGCGGTGTCGAAGGACCTGAGGAGGAGAGCCATGGGTGTCAGCGCGCGCGTTGTGAGTGTGTCGGGCCTATTCGTCATTCTCGGGATCGCCGCGTCCGCGCATGCGCAATCGTGGTCGCCACCGTCGGATGCAGAGCGGTGTCCCAGCAAGTGGGGAGCCGGAGACCAGCGCGGTGCGGCCAACCACATGGGTGCGGAGAGCGTGCTCCGGGCCGCACGGTTGATACGCACCGGCGCGGTGCTTGAGCTGGGACGCGTCCTGTCGGGATCGATGCCGCTGGCGGATCGACACTACGACGCCTACATGAAGCCAACGACGATGAACCCGGGGTCGAACCGGCGCGGCTCGAACGAGGAGGTGATCGTCGCTGAAATGGGGCAGGTGGGCACCCAATTCGACGGCTTCACGCACCAGACCATCGGCGACAGCTTGTACAACTGCCACGACCTCAACGAGGTGATGACGCGAACGGGCTTCACACGACTTGGCGTCGAGGGCGTCGGGACGCTCATGACACGCGGTGTCCTGATTGACATCGCCGAGCTAAAGGGGGTGCCCATGCTGCCGGATCGCTACGAGATCACGGCAGCGGATCTGGAGCAAGCCCTCGCGCGGCAACAGACGCCGCTGGAGCCGGGCGACGCCGTATTGATTCATACGGGATGGGGTGGACTCTGGGACGACGCGCCGGAGCGCTTCTCCGCGAGCGGTCCAGGCATTGGGGTCGAGGCGGCGGAATGGCTTGTTGCCCGCGACCCGATGTTGATCGGCTCTGACAACGTGCCGGTCGAGGTGATGCCGAATCCCGACCCGGACCTGTCACTGCCGGTTCACCAGATCATGCTGGTGGTCAACGGCATCCACTTGGTGGAACGGATGAAGCTGGATGAGCTCGCCGCGGCGCAGGTCCATGAGTTCGCCTTCGTGGTGCAGCCGCTCAAGCTCTTGGGTGCGACGGGTTCAACGGTTGCGCCAGTGGCCGTCTATTGATCAGACGGGGTTTCGCCCCGAACCCCACGCGGGCGCGCTCCGCGGGGACCCCGAGAGCCCGACTCCGCGTCCGCGAGGCGCGCTGTGCGCGCCTTGGCCGTCCTCACCAGAGCACGGCCTTCCGAGACGTGGCTGGCGGGGCCGTGCGAAAGCGGGTACTATTGCCGCACATCGGAGGAGCGCAGATGACAGACACGTTACGCCTGCTTGGTGCCTGCCTCGTGCTGGGCCTCGCCGCCTCGGGGAGCGCCGGCGCGCAGGAGCTGAGCGAAGGCGACGCAGCACCTGGGTTTGCGTTGATCGGGAGTGACGGTCAGACCCATAGGCTGGCCGACTACGAGGGCCGAACCGTTGTGTTGGCCTGGTTCCCCAAGGCGTTTACCGGTGGTTGAACGGCCGAATGCAAGTCGCTGCGTGAGCACAGCGACCAGCTTCAGTCATACGACATCGCCTACTTCATGGTGAGCGTGGACGATCCCGACACGAACCGCGCGTTCGCGGAATCCCTCGATGCCGACTTCCCGATCCTGAGTGACCCGTCGAAGGAGACAGCGACGGCGTACGGTGTGCTGCGGGACTTTGGACCGAGAATCGGATCGGTGCCGCAACGGTGGACGGTGTACATCGGTGGCGACGGTCGGATCCTCAAGCTCGACAAGGAAGTCAGCGCATCGACGGCAGGTGCTGACGTGGTGACGACGCTCGCCGCGCTGAACGTCCCGAAGCGCTAAACCGACCGTAGCGGCAGCCTCGCCCGTCCTTCCCGAGGCCCTGAGCCCGAAGCCTTGGGCTCTCAGCGTGCGAACTCAGTCGTAGTACGCCGGCGCCTTGCTGAGTCCCTCGAAGAGCGCCAGGTCGTGCTCGATCCAGAACGTCGCGCCCATCTCGGTGGCAAACGACTCAACCCGTTCCATCGACGCGAGGGTCGCCTCGGCTCACGTACGTCGGTTTCGTCGTCCTCGATGCTGAATCCGGCAACGCTGTCGAACCTGAGATGGCCGCAATCGAAGAGATAGAGCTTGAGCGAGGCCTCCGCCACGGGCTCCGGATCCGCGGATGGTGCAGGGTCGGCCGGGGCATCCATGGTGCCGCCACCGCAACCGGTGAGCGAGAACAGGACAATGATGAGCAGCCGGAACGGAGTCTTCATGATCTGTGGGTCACCTTTCACCGGAGATGGCACTCGACCCCTCGGCCGTCCGGCATCTGGCCGGTTCTCGCGTCAGCCACGCGTAGACGTCCGCAGCGGGGGAAGATCGTATGACACGCCTTTGCGAAGCACCTCCTGGGTGCGGATGGCCGTCAACGGGTACGCGGTCCGCAGGCCCTGTGGCAGCGGCATGTCGTAGGGGCGGCCGAGCTGAAACCACTGCTCGGCGGTGATCACGAAGACCCCCTCGTCCCAACCGGGCTTGCGCCGAGCCGCGATCACCACGAAGTCGACATCCGCAAGGCCGGCCCAGCGACCCGTGACGAGTCGATCCGGTACCGCGGGGCCTTCACGCCGCTCGCGTGCCCGGCGGATGCGGGTCGCTCGCGTTCCCGTGATCAGACGTGTCGCGACGCTGTCGAGAAGGGTCAGCAGCGGATCACCGCGCGGGTCGTCGACGTACGCCGAGACGCCGCGCACGAGTCCCGTGAGACTGAGATACGCTGCCGTCGCCCCCGTCGGCGTGAGCACGAAAGCGATCGCTGCTGGGATGACCCACGCGCCGAGCGGGAGGCCGGCTTCGCCGGCCGTCGCTACCGCCTCCAGCGATGCGTCGTCCGCCGAGGATCCGACGCGCTCGACGAACTCCTGTATGTAGATCGGTTCCTCACACAAATGTATGCACGGTTTTGGGTAGTGGAAGGTCCGCCATGCAGTGGTAGAGGTTCCGGATGTAGGTCGTGGCGGTCCTGAAGCCGTAGGCCCTGTGAATGATGAGCTTCGCTTTGTTGTTCAACCCTTCGACGGTGCCGTTGTCGATGGGCAGCCGGAAGTAGTTGAGGATGTCGTCCTCGTGGCGGCGGAGCAGCCACGCGAAGTCGCGCATCGGCGGGAGGCGTGAGTGCGTCGCCCACCAGAACCACCGCTTCAGGTAGCGCTTCGCCCACCCCGCGCGGCGGTAGCTCCAGAAGTGCGCGAAGAACTCTTTGAGGAGATAGGCGCGGTTGATCTTCAGATTGAGGTGTTCGAGCTCGCCCAGGCGCCGGTGCTGCGTCTCGGTGAGATTCCAGGGGTTCTTCAACCAGATGAACCGGGTCTTGTGCATCAGCGCTTTGTGTGCCGGGCCTTTCTCGCGAATCTCGTCGCGGCGGACCTGATCGACGGCCGCCATGAGATGACTGACGATGTGGAATTTGTCGAACACCAGCACCGCGTGGGGCGCCCGGACCCGGATCACGTCGATGTAGGGCTGCCACATATCGCAGCAGATGCCGGCGAGCGCCACAGTGCGCTCGGGGCCAAGGAACGCAAAGAACGCCTCGAGGGTCGCCTGGCTGCGTCCCTCGCCGCTCCAGAGCAGCCGCTTCCGGGCCAGGTCGTACACGTTGGTGACGTAGACGTGCCCCTTCTTCCGCGAGATTTCGTCGATGCCGATATGGGTCACGCCGGTGAGGTCGCGGTGCGCCAACCCGTAGGCCACGGCCGCCTCGACCGCTCGCTCCACCGTGCCCCATGCGCACCCGAACAGCGTGGCCACCTGCTGCCACGGCAACACCCGCGTCCAGGTCGCGATCGTCACCAGCAACGCACGCGTGAACCGCTGCCGGCCCACCGCCCAGGGCAGCGCTTCCACATGCACGCCCCGGCACCGCACACACTGGACCCGTCGCGGCGCGTAGACGAGCGTCACGGGAATTCCCCACAGCGGGACATGGCGAAAGCGTCGGACCCACCGGGTGTCCCGATAGCTGCCCCGCTGCTCGCACTGACCACAACGCGGCGCATACCGCCCGTCGGGGGCCAACTCCGCTGCCAATCCGCCGACGTCGCCCGTGACCCGCAGCACCCGAAACCCTTGCAATTCCACCGTTGCCTTCACCAGACTTTCCACGAGCATGAGTCTCCTCTCAGATACCCAGGTAGCGTTGCAACTCCTAAGTACCTGATGAGACTCATGTTCTTCAAACCGCAGCCCTACTCAGCCCGCATACATTCGTGCGACGAACCTGTAGATCAGGTACCCTCGCAGGCCGACCGCGAGCCCCACCAGCATGGTGACGAGTCCCGCGAGGGGCGCCGCCTTGCGCACCGGGAGGACCGCATCGAAGGCGCTCCACCGCCGGACCGGCATCAGAGCCGCCACCACGGCGACCGGCCAGAGGAGTAGCCCTGTCATCGGGGACGACCCAGCCCGCTACGGGTAGGCATGCCCAACCAACTCCTCGCTGATGTCCCAGAGCCGTCGTGCAATCGCCGGGTCGCTCGCGTGTGCGGCGGGCGACCGCTGGCGACAGTTGTCGAAGTAGCGCCCCGACACCCCGGCGACGCCGGGGGAGGAGGCCAGATGGATCGACGTCTCCGCCCCTTTTTCGGGCGGTCGCATGAAGAGACCTGCGAGCCCCATCGCCAGACCGAGGCCGATCCCCATGTCGCGGGCCAGGCGCGTGCGAATCACACCGGGGTGCAGGCTGTTGGCGGTGATGCCGCTCCCGTCGAGCCGCCGTGCCAGCTCCTGGGTCCACAGAATGTTCGCGGTTTTCGACCGGCTGTAGACACGCATCGTGCCGTAGGCGCGCTCGCTCTGCAGATCGTCCAGATCCAGGGGCGCGGAGCGGTGGGCTTCGGATGCCACGGTGACGATACGCGCCCGCTCGGGCACGCGAAGGACCGGGAGCAGCAGTCCGGTCAGAAGGAAATAGCCGAGGTGGTTCACGGCGAACATGGTCTCGTATCCATCCGCGGTGAGCGTTCGTCGGCGCGCGAGCGTGCCGGCGTTGTTCACCAGCACATCCAGCCGGTCGACGCGTGACCGCACCTGGTCGGCCAAGGCCCGGATACCAGCGAGTGACGAGAAATCTGCCTCGAGCACGTGGGCACGCCCATCGCCGGTGGCGCGGACGGCCACCATGGCCTCGGCGCAGCGTGCCGGCGTCCGGCCGACGAGGAGCAGGTGGGCGCCCTGCTTCGCCAGACCCACCGCGGTTGCCAGCCCGATGCCGGAGCTCGCGCCGGTGACGAGCACCATCTTTCCGGCTTGCGTCATGGTGCGTCGTCTGGGGCGAGCAGATGGTCAGTGATGTCCCTGCGAACGGTCACGGCCTCCGTGCCAGCGTGCGTCACGACGACGTGTTGGGAGAACGGATCTGGAGGCGTCGCGTCGGTCATCTCGAAGGCCTAGTTGCCGTGGGAGACCCCCCGGCTTTGCCGGGGCGGCCAGCAGCGTTTGACGTATCCGGGAGTCGCGTGAGGAAACTCCTTCCCGTGAGCCGCACAAGCATCACGAGAAGGAGTCCTCATGACGACGTACCGAAGTCTCAATCATACGAAATGGCACTGCCAGTATCACGTAGTGTTCATTCCGAAGTACCGGAAGAAAGCGATGTATGGAGGCGTCCGGCAGCAGCTGGGCGAGGTGCTGCGGCAGCTGGCGCGGCACCGCGAGAGCCAGGTGGAGGAGGGGCATCTGCTGCCCGACCACGTCCACATGTTGGTGTCGATCCCCCCGAAGTACTCGGTGGCGCAGGTGATCGGGTATCTCAAGGGGAAGAGCGCGATCCACATCGCTCGGGAGTTTGCGGGGCGGTCCCGGAACTTCGTGGGGCAGCACTTCTGGGCGCGCGGGTATTTTGTCTCGACGGTGGGCCGTGATGAACGGATCATCCGGGACTATATCCAGCAGCAGGAGCGAGAGGATCGGCGGCTGGATCAGTTGCCGTTGGACTAGAGCCGCCACCGTCAGGTGGCTCAAGTGACCGCGCAGCGGTCACGTCAGCCGCTTTGAGCGGCTCACAACTAAAGCCCCCGGCTTTGCCGGGGGATACTTACTGCACCGCCGTTGATATGCGATCAAGCATTCGCGTGTGCGACCGGATGATGGCACGTGCCGGCTTGGTCCACTCGAAGGGCGTAGGGTGCCGGTTCCAGGCGCGTAGGTAAGCGACGAGATGATCCTGTAGCGCCCGCTTCGAGGCGAAGTCGGTGAGCGACAGGGACTGTTTGGCCAAGATTCCGAAGAAGCCTTCGATCTGGTTCAGCCAGGACGCGCTCGTTGGGGTGTAGTGGAAGTGGACGCGCGGGTTGCCGGCGAGCCAGGCGCGCACGTCCTCCGTATTGTGCGTGGAAGAGTTGTCGAGCACGACATGGAGTTGACGGCCCGGATAGGTGCGGACGACCTTCTTCATAAACCGGAGGAAGTCCGTCGCCGTATGGCTGGTGCTGAAGCGGTGGGTCACTTTTCCGGTCGCGACCTCAAGGGCGGCGAAGAGATCGACGATCCCGTGCCGCCGATAGTCGTGCGTGTGCCGCACGGCGCGGCCCGCTCGTAAGGGGAGCGGCGGTTGGGTACGCTCCAAGGCCTGGATGGACGTCTTCTCGTCGACACTGAGCACAATCGCGTGTTCCGGCGGGCGGAGGTACAGACCGACGACATCCGTGACCTTGGCCGCGAATGCCGGATCTCGACTCACTTTGTAGGTGCGGGTGAGGTGTGGCTTGACGCCGTTGGCTCGCAGGACGTCGGACACACAGCCGCTCGTGAACCCGACCGCGTGGCCCAGGAGACGGGTCGTCCACCGGCTTCGCCCGGCGGGCGGGGGCGACAGCGCGAGTTGCACGATCTCCTCAACAGTGTCGGCTGGCACGGCATGGTCCCGGCGGCCGGACTTCGGACGGTCAAACAGCCCGTCAACACCCTCCCGCACGAAGCGGCGCCGGATCCGCGACACCGCTTCCGGCGACAGGTCGAGCCGCGACGCAATGTCCACGCCTCCTTCGCCAGCCGCACTCAAGAGAATGACGCGTGCGCGGCGCACCAACCCGGCTGGCTCCTTCGCGCGCGCGACAAGGGCTTCCAGCATCTTCTGTTGTTTACGTGTCGTTCTGACGTGGTGTGTGTGTGCCACACACGCATTAGATCACATGCTTGACCTTATATCAACGGCGGTGCACTAGTGGCCTGTATCGGGTGAATCGGTAGTGATCATCGGTGCGCGGCGCCCGGCTGACAAGGCACGACGAGGGAGCATACACCCCGTATGTGACCCCGCTGAGGGGCGGTCCAGCGTCGTCCCTTTGCGGGACGCCCCGCCCGGTGAGCGCTATTGATTCACCCGATACAGGCCACTAGGCCCCGGAAGGGGAGTCGCGTGTATTGTAGCCGGAGGTCGTACGGCGCATAATCGGTGGGTTTCCGGTCGTGCGACCTCCGTGACGCGCCGGGACGGCGCGCGGTGCCCGGCGACGACAACGGGTGCGCCCGGGAGTGCCATCCGGGCGTAGAAAGGTGTGGCTGTGAGGCTCCCAGGGTGCGTGCTCGGTGCGCTGTTGCTGATTCCGGTCGTCTCCGGCGCGCAGGCCCGCGGTGTCCCCTACACGCCGTCGGTGCCGGATCTGAGCGGATATTGGGAGTATCGCACCACGACCCCGCTCCAGCGCCCCGAGGCTTTTGCCGGCAAGCCGGTGCTGACACCAGAGGAAGAATCCGCGTATCTCGAGCGACGCCATGCCGTCATCGGTCGCGAGCGCGATCTGCAGCTCAACGCCGACTGGTGGGAGCCGGGTGGGCTGACGAGCGGTCGCACCTCGCTGATCGTGGATCCGCCGGACGGTCGCATTCCCGCTTTGACCGAGGCGGCCCGGGAGCGAGTGCGCAGGTTGGCCGTCGGGTTTCGACAGCGAATCGCGGACGGCCCCGAGGACCGCGAGCGCTACGAGCGCTGCATCATGGGACGCACGATCCCATTGATGGCGGCCGCCCCGACCCGGCTCGCACAAATTTTTCAGACCCCCGACTACATCGCCATCCTCCACGAGCAGAAATCCGAGCTTCGCATCATCCCGCTCGACGGCAGCCCGGCCCCGGCGGAGGCGAATCGGCAGTGGCAGGGGCATTCGCGCGGTCGCTGGGACGGCGACACCCTGGTCGTCGAAATCAGCGGTTTCAACGGCCGGTGGACGCTCCAGGGCGCCGGCCCGAATGCGCGGTTCGTCGAGCGCTTTTCGGTGACCAATGGTGACACGTTGCGCTACGAGGTCACGGTCGATGACCCGGCATCGTTCGCCGGACCGTGGACCGTGCAGTTTCCGCTCACGAGGGCAGTGGGGCCGCTCTACGAGAACGCCTGCCACGAAGGCAACCGCAGCATGCCGCTCATTCTCAACGGTGCCCGCGCCGAGGACGCGGCGGCGGCCGCCGCACGTTGACGTGTCCACGCCACGACGGTATTCGCACCGGACGAGCAAACCGTGCGATGAGGAGAGTGAATCGATGACTACACAAGACGACAAGATCGATCGGCGGGCGTTGCTCAAGCTGCTCGGGACGGCGGGCGCGTCAGCGTCCATGCTGTCAGGCGCCCGCGGGCGCTCGCTCGGGTTGGCGACCGTCGAAGCCACAGGCGCGGTGCAGACGGGCATCGAGCCCTTCGAGATCCGTGTCAGTGACGCCGAGCTCGACGATCTGCACCGCCGGCTGAGCAACGTGCGCTGGCCCCCGGACCCACCAGGCGAGGCGTGGGCGCTCGGGACCGACCGGGCGTATCTGGAAGCGCTGATCGCCTACTGGCGCGACGACTACGACTGGCGTGTGCACGAGGCGGCGCTCAACACGTTTGACCACTACAAGACGACCATCGAGGGGCAGAGCATCCATTTCGTGCACCAGCGAGGCAGTGGGGGGGCGACGTTACCACTCCTGATGAGTCACGGATGGCCGGGCACCATCTGGGAAATGCTGCCGTCGGTGCGCCGACTGAGTGACCCGGCGGCGCACGGGAGCGCGGCGTCTGATGCGTTCGACGTCGTCGTGCCATCGATCCCCGGTTTCGGCTTTTCCGGCGAGCCGGCGGAGGGGACGGACATCGCCCGAACCGCCGAGCTCTGGGTGGCGCTCATGGAGAAGCTGGGCTACCAGCGGTTTGGCGCGTATGGCAGCGACTGGGGCGCCGGCATCACGCGCACGTTGGGCGCCAGATTCGCCGACCGGGTCGTTGGTGTCCACACACCGGGCGCGCCGCGCCGCGCGCAGCGTGAGCCGCAGACCGACGCGGAGCGCGAGTACCTCGCCAGCACCGAGTTGTGGTCGGTCGAGGAAACGGGGTACCAGCGCATCCAGGGCACGAAGCCACAGACGCTGGCCTACGGGCTGACCGATTCGCCGGCCGGCGTCGCTGCCTGGATCACCGAGAAGCTTCGCTCCTGGAGCGATTGTGGCGGGGACGTGGAAACGCGGTTCAGCAAGGACCAGATCTTGACGCTGGTGTCGATCTACTGGCACACGCGGACCATTGGCACCAGCGTGCGCTACTACCACGCGAACGGGCTGGGGAGCTCGCGCCCCAGGCGAGGAGCGGGGCCGGTCACCGTGCCGCAAGGCTACGCAGATTTCCCGGGGATCTTCTCTCGCGCCCGGCCGCCCCGGTCGTTCATTGAGGCGCCGCCCGCGGACGTGCACTGGACGCGGTTTGAGACCGGAGGCCATTTCCCGGCGATCGAGGAGCCCGAGTTGCTGGTGGACGATCTCCGTACGTTCTTCCGGCCGCTTCGGTCGGCGTAGCACACGAATCGGCTTTCGGGAAGGTGATCGGTGGACATAGCGACGAACACGGAGGATGCAGACACGAACGTCGACGTCGCGCGGGCGAGCCGAAGCCGGGCGGCGAGGGTCGGGGTCGTGTTCATGGGGTTCTCGCTCGCGCTCTGGGTGGCGCTGCCGCTCGTGCCGTTCCTGCCGCTGAGCGTGGCGGCAAAAGCGACGGGTGCCGGCGCGCTGATCATCGTGGCCGAAGTGGCGTTCTGGGGGGGCGCCGTGTTGGCGGGGCCCACGGCGGCGCGACGGATGCGATCATGGTGGCGTCGCGGCAAGACGGCGTGATCGCCTCGGGATGGCAGGGGCAGTGGAACCGATGGTCGCCGTGAGGGCGCCGACGACCATCGAGACGGCCCGCCTCATCCTTCGCAAACCGGGAGCGCTGGCCCGCCGGACCGTATCTGGTGTGTGCGCGCGTCGATGGTCGCGTGCTCGGGCGGCTCCGGTCTCGCCTTCGAGACGCCGTCGACGTCCCGCGCGACGTCCTCTGTCATGCGGCGGTTCTCGCGCGGGGTCATACTGTGTAGCCGAATCGGAGGGGATCATGACCACTGGCCGACTGATGCGTAACTCGCTCTTCCTGACACTCGCGGCGGCGCTGATCAGCTGTGCACCGACAGCCGACGAGCCTTCGGAGCCGATGGTCGATGATGTGTCGGCGGCAGCCGCCGCCGCCGCGGCGTTCACGGCGCCGGAGGTGAGCCCGGAGTCGCATGACCTGGGACAGGCCGACATCGAGCGGATGATGACGGAGCTGTCGAACTGGGGGCGCTGGGGTCCCGATGACGAGTTGGGCGCCGCCAACCTGATCACGCCGGCCAAGCGGCTTGAAGCGATCTCGCTCGTCACCGAGGGCGTCACCGTCTCGCTCGCACATCGCCTCATCACGACCGAGGAGGCGGACGTCCCGCAGCCGTTCGCGCACCGCATGTTGGGCGTGCCCGATCCGTCCGCGGAGCCTCCCCTGATGGGAGGGGTCATGGACAACTACGGCGTGACCTACCACGGCTACTCGCACAGCCACATCGACGCGCTGTGTCACATCCTCTTCAAGGGTCAGATGTACAACGGCGTGGCACAGGACACCATCACCGAGGACGGCTGCGCGAACGCGTCGATCGACAACCTCCAGGGCGGTATCGTGACGCGAGGCATCCTGTTCGACATCCCGCGGTTAAAGGGTGTGCCGTATCTCGAGCCGGGGACGCCGATCTACCAGGAGGATCTCGACGCGTGGGAGGAGATGGCCGGTGTCACGGTACGCCCGGGCGACGTGATCTTCATTCGGACCGGCCGGTGGGCCAGACGCGCGGAGTTGGGTCCGTGGGCCCTGGCGGGCGGCGCGGCGGGTTTACATGCGTCGACCATGCCCTGGGTGAAGGCGCGCGACATCGCGCTCATCGGCAGCGACGCGGGGCTGGACGTCTCGCCCTCCCAGGTCGAAGGGGTGGCGCTCCCGGTGCATATCCTGACCATCGTGGCGATGGGGGTCGATCTCTTCGACAACCAGGATCTCGAAGCGCTCGCCGACAAGGCCGCCGAACTGAATCGGTGGGAGTTTATGCTGATGGCGGGCCCGCTTGCGGTGGAGGGTGGGACTGGCTCGCCCGTCAACGCGCTCGCGCTTTTCTAACTTTAGACGGGGCTTCGCCCCGGACCCCACGCGGCCGCTCCGTGGGGACCCCGAGAGCCCCACTCCGCCCCCGCGGGGCGCGCGCGTGCGCGCCCTGGACCAGGACGGGGCTGCGCGCCCTGGACCAGGACGGGGCTTCGCCCCGGACCCCACGCGGCCGCTCCGTGGGGACCCCGAGAGCCCCACTCCGCCCCCGCGGGGCGCGCGCGTGCGCGCCCTGGACCAGGACGGGGCTTCGCCCCGGACCCCACGCGGCCGCTCCGTGGGGACCCCGAGAGCCCCACTCCGCCCCCGCGGGGCGCGCGCGTGCGCGCCCTGGACCAGGACGGGGCTTCGCCCCGGACCCCACGCGGCCGCTCCGTGGGGACCCCGAGAGCCCCACTCCGCGCCCGCAGGGCGCACGCGTGCGCGCCCTGGCTCAGTGGAGAGGCGCAGAACGCCCGTTCCGCAATCAGTGTGACAGCAACTGGCCCTTGAGCCAGGAGAGGAGCGCCGGCTGCAGGTCGGGGTTTTTCTCGAACATCGGTAACCCGTGCTCGGTGCCACCGTAAATCTTGGCCATCGACTTCGGGTGCTTCGAGCCGTCGACCGCACCCTTCAGCGCATCGCTGACTCCAGGGGTGACCGTGTCGCCCGTCGCCGCCGCGGCGAACACGCCCAGCTCCGGCGTGCTCGCGATATGCGCGACCGCCGCTTCGCTGGGAGGGCCGGAGAGCAACATCAACGTCGTGATGCCGTCGTGACGCGAAGCGAGATCCGCCGTCAGCATCGCGCCGCAGCTGGCGCCACCAACCGCCACACGCGAGTCATCCACGCCCGTCTGGCTGATCAGGTAGTCGTAGGCCATATCCAGGTCGGCTGGTGATTTCATCATCAGGTTCTGGAAACCGCCGCTGCTCAGCGGCTCGCCGCCGCTGTCCCCGAAGCCCCGGAGGTCCATCGTCAGCACGTGGACGCCTGCCTGCACGAGGTTGGGCGAGATGTCGTTCCACGAGTGACGGTCCATGTTGCACTGATGGATCAGGAGCATGGCTGGGCCAGGGCGACCGGGCGAGGTGTACGTCGCCTTGAGGTTGGTTCCGTCGGCGGCCTCGAGGTCGACGTCCTTGGATTGCGCCAGCGTCGGGGCGGCCATGATGATGACCGCGAGAATCAGTGCGACGATGAACGTGATGCGCTTCATATAACGGACCTCCTTGGGGTCGCACGCGTGAATCCGCGGCTGCCGGACCGTCCAACATCTTGACACAGAACCCTTGTACAATGCTCCGAGCGCTAGGTGGCAAGCGTGGACGTGGTTCGTCTTCGTTCACGGGAGAGTCGCGAGATGAAAGACCGGGTCGGAGGGGGGATGGTCGTCGTGGCGATGTCGTGCGCGCTCCTGTTGCTCGGGGCGGGCTCGGCACACGCGCAGACCGAACTTCCGCGAGCATGGGACGGGCATCCCGATCTGAACGGGATCTGGCAGGCGATTGGGACGGCGCATTGGGACCTCGAGGATCACCCGGCCAGTGCGGGACATCCGGACCTCGGGGCGATCGGGGCCGTGCCCCCCGGCCAGGGCGTTGTCGAGGGCGGGGAGATTCCCTACCAAGCGTGGGCGCGTGAGCAACGGCAACAGAACTTCGAAAATAGGCTCATCGAGGACCCGGAGGCCAAGTGCTTCCTGCCCGGGGTGCCGCGTGCGACATATCTTCCGTATCCGTTCCAGATCATCCAGGGCGATCGCAAGGTCATGATCGTCTACGGGTTCGCGGAGGCCAATCGCACGATCCACATGGACAAGGACACCCCCGAGGCGCCACCGCTCGATACCTGGATGGGGCGTTCGCACGGTCGGTGGGATGGGGACACGCTGGTCGTCGACGCCGTCGGTTTCACGGGGGAGGGCTGGTTCGACCGCGCCGGCAACTTCGCCAGTGCGGCGCTCCGCGTCGAGGAGCGGTATACGCCGATGGGACCGAACGCCCTGACCTATGAGGCGACGATCGAAGACCCCACCGTGTTCACACGCCCCTGGAAGATCAGCATGCCGCTCTATCGGCGTCTTGAAGCGAACGCGCGCGTGCTGGAGTTCAAGTGCGTCGAGTTCTCGGAAGATCTGTTGTATGGCCACCTGCGCAGGGAGCCGACGAGATGACTCACGGGCTGAGGGATGACGTCATGACACGCACACATGTTGCGGCAACGCTGGTTGCAGCGGTAGCGGTGGTCGTTACGGCGCCGGGTATCGCGCGCGCGGCCGAGGCGGACTACCACCACGTGCACATCACCACGTCCGCCCCGCAGGAGGGCGTCAGGTGGTACGCGGAACACCTCGACTGTCAGCCGGTCGCCGATCGGAATGACGCTGCCGATTGCGACGGTGTCGAGGTCGTCTTCGTGCCCCAGGCGACGATGGGAAGCACGCAGGGGACCGGCGTGAACCACATCGGGTTTTCGTTCCCCGATCTGACGGCCAAGATGGGCGAGCTCGAGGCGGTCGGGGTGCGTGGATCGGGTGTGAGACTCCAGCGCTTCGAAGATGGCTCGGCGCTACGCGACATCCCCGGCCTGTTCAAGATCGGCTTCATCTTCGACCCGTGGGGCACGCGCATCGAGCTCGTCGAGGACGAGGAGTTCCTTGGCTTCCACCACATTCACCTCAGTGCGACGGATCCGGAGGCCACCCTCGCGTGGTATCGCGACAACGTGGGCGGGGAGTCGGCCAGCCTCCGCGGTCGGTTGGACGGACTGCTGTTCGGCGATGTCTGGCTGCTCGTATCGCCGCATCCTGAGGGCACCCCGGCAACGACGGAAGGGCGGGCCATCGATCACCTCGGGTTTGTCGTTTCGGACCTGGACTCTGCTGCCGCCGAGATGCGCCGGAACGGCCTCGCGTTCCAGCAGGAACCGCTGGTGCCGGTCAATGGGCGAACCTCGGCGAAGCAGGCGTTTCTCGTCGGTCCCGACAGCGTGCGCCTCGAGGTTGTCGAGGCTGGTTTCGCCGGCGTCGTGGCCGAGACCGCACCGGCGGCGCTGACCGTTGATGCGAGTGAGCCCTACGACGCGCCGCGCGCACCTTGGGGCGAACCCGATCTGCAGGGTGTTTGGACGGGTAATTCCGCGCACGGTATCCCCCTCGAGCGACCGCTCGACGCGGCCGAGATCGAGGCGCTCACCCCGGAGGAAGCCATCGCGCGTCGGGAACGCGGGACGTTGGGCAGCATCTGGGGCTACGAACGGGAGTGGCGCGATACGACGCTAGGCTACGTAAAGACGGCCCCCTCGACGCAAGTGGCGATGGTCGTCGATCCGCCCGATGGACGCGTTCCGCCGATGACGGCCGAGGGTGAGGAACTGGTCAAGGCCCGCCGCGAACGTCCCGGGTACACGAACAGCAACGTCGCGGGTCCGGAGGAAGTCACCCCGTATGTCCGCTGCATCACGCGCGGTTTGCCGGGTCTGATGATGCCGTCCATCTACAACAACGGCCTCCAGATCTATCAGGGACCCGGGTATGTCGCCATTCAGAAAGAGATGATTCACGAGACCCGTATCATCCCGACGGAACCGCGCGCGAAGGTCGGACCAGGTCTCAAGACCTGGTTGGGCGATACGCAGGGGCGATGGGAGGGTGATACGCTGGTCGTCGAGACCTCGAACTTCAACGGACGGTCGTCGTATCGAGGCTCGACCGAGGCACTGACGCTGACCGAGCGGTTTACGCGTGTGGGTCCCGCGGTCCTGGAGTACCAGTTCACGGTCGACGACCCCCGCGTGTGGACGGGGCCCTGGACCGGTATGTTCAGGTTCGACCTCGACGACGAGCAATACGAGCTGGTCGAATACGCGTGTCACGAAGGAAACTACGGGATGACGAACATCCTGAGCGCGGCGCGTGCACGCGACAGGGAGGCCGCTGAGGCCGGGAGATAGCAGGGTGACTCGAATGCGCAGGAAGCCAACCTTCACCATCGCCGGCGTCTGCCTCGGGGCGCTCATTGCGGCCGCCCCGGTCGTCGCGCATCACGCGTTCTCGGCCGAGTTCGACGCCACCAAGCCTGTTCGGCTGCGCGGCAAGATCACGAAGATGGAGTGGATCAATCCGCACGCATGGATGCACCTCGATGTGACGGCTGAGGACGGTTCCGTGGAAAGCTGGATGATCGAAGCCGGTCCTCCCGGAGCCTTGGTGCGCCGCGGATGGCGCAAGGACTCGGTAATCCCTGGTACCGAGGTGCTCGTCGAGGGGTACCAAGCGATCGACAACGCGCTGAGGGCCAACGGTCGGGACGTGACCTTCCCGGACGGGACCCGGCTGTTCGCCGGATCCTCGGGGACCGGCGCACCGCGCGACGGTCGAGATCCCACCGAACAACGATAGCGGCATCGGTGAGACGGGGGGTGCGCTCCCGAACCCCGCCGCGGGACGCTCCGTGGGGATCCCGAGAGCCTCACTCCGCGCCCCCGGGAGGCGCGCCGTGCGCGCCTTGGCCAGCAACGGCGAGGGAACCGCTTATTCGGGTAGGTCGAGCTGCTCCCGAAGGTGACGGATGCGGTCCTTCGTCGCGGGGTGCGTCGAGAGATAGGCACCGAGCCCGCCACCGTCCGGCCCGCCCTCCAGCACCTGGAAGCGTCGGAGGAGGCGGACCGCCGCCGACAGGTCGAAGCCCGCGGCGCGCATCAGGAGCCCGCCCAGCTCGTCGGCTTCGAGCTCGTTGTCGCGGGAGTACGCACGCTCCAGCCACTGCCGACCGACTTTGCGGATCCAGGGCGCCAGTGTGCGCGCCGCGGGAGAAGCGAGCGAGGCGGCCGACATGGCCGTCTGGGTGAGCAGGCGGTCGACCGCGTGCCGCCTGATGATGTGCGCCATCTCGTGGGCGATCGCGAAGGCCAGCTCGTCGCGATCGTGGTCGCACAGCTCCACGAGCGCGGGTGCCACGAAGATGAATCCGCCGGGTAGCGCGAACGCAGTGGGGCGCGGGTCCGATATGACCGTGACAGAGAACTGGTGTGCCTCGGTGCGGACCGAGCGTCCGAGCGACTCCGTAATCCCGTCGACCCATCTCTGAAGCTCCGGGTCGGGGTGGGCGGGCGCTTGTTCGAGCACGACGGCCGCCAGGTCCCGACCTACGCCGTGCTCGGCATGAATAGCGTCCTCTTCGCTGCCGGCCACTGACGTCCAGAGCCACCGGGCCTTCCGGTACTGGACGCCCGCGAGCCTGCCGATGTCATAAAAACTCCCGGGCACGTCCGCGAGTGTAGCAGCCTGCCGGTCGTCGCGGGCGCGACGATGTCAGGACATCGCTCCCTGCCCTCGCGTCCGCGCTGACGCCTCTCACCCGGCGGTGGGATTACTCCAGGCGGGCGAGGCGCTCGAAGCGACTCCAGGACACCGGTGGTCCGTGTATGGGCACGAGGGTGTCGACCTCGAGGCCGAGTCGTTCGACATGGCGCAGCAGGCTCCGCTGGTCCGGGGTTGAGGTGGCGGGGGTGGGCGCACCCGCTGGCGGCGAATCGAACAGGTCCGCCTGAATCAACATGCGCTCGCGTGGCAGATAGGCGACCAGCATGCCTTCGACGTGCTGGAGTGGATGGACATATGACATGTGCATACTCCGCGCGCCGTCATTGAGCCAGTAGTTCTCACGGACGGTTTCATACTGGTAGCCCTCCGCGAGCTCGGTCGGTGGCCACAGCGATACCATGTCTGGCGCGAGCGTGCGCGGCGCGTAGTTGAGGACATCGCGCGTGTAGAACGCGTAGTTCTTCCAATGCGTGACGATGGTGGCGCCGACATGCATGAAGGTGCGCAGCCCGCCGATATGGTCGTGGTGCTGGTGGGTGTTGACGAGGAATCGGATCGGCTTGTCTGGTACGAGGCGCACGGTTTCGTCGATCACCGCCAGACTCCGGGCCTCGTCGACCGGCGCTTCCACGACGGCGACATAATCGCTGAACTCGACGACCACACTGTTGTGCGACGAGCCACCCAGTAGCCAGACCCCATCGGCGAGCGCCTCGCTCTCGACCGTCACCGGTCGGCTGGCTTGGCGGACCGCGTCCGGGACGTCGACGTCTGCCTCGCAGACGTTGGGACGAATACTGTCGATCGTGCCACCGAAGGCGTTGTGACCCGCGTTCACGCTCTGCGCCTGGTAGTTGTCATCCCACCCCGCGTGGTGATGCCAGGTGGTGGGGAAGCGGATGCCGTTCCCGAGATCCGCGTAGGCATCGTTGGAGAACTCGTGCTCGTAGTTCATGTCGCCAAGCACGGGGTCCGGCACCCAGGTGTGGATACGCTGAAGCAAGTTGTCTTGGTTGATCGTGGCGTCCACACGGTATTTCCCGAACATCGTGATCGAGACGATCGTGACTTTCTCGGGCTGCGTGGTCGCGCCGTCGCGACCCATTTCCCCGAGCTCCCAGCGCCAGGTGGCACGCGGGTTCGCGCCGGGTCGCCGAGCCGCCTTGAGGAACCCGTGCGGGTTGAGCCAGAGGTCGAGCTGCCATCGCTCGGCGTCCTCGGGTCGCGCCGCACTCGGCTCGCCGGGCCCGTCTGTGTGCCACGCGTGATTCCCGTTCACCACGAACCGCTGACGGCGGTGTGCCTGGAGGGATTCGCCACCACGCCAGCCAAGACCCCATCGCCATGCGGCGGGGTTCTGTCCTGGCTCTCGATCAAACGACTCCGTCAAGGTCCCCGTGTCCCAGTTCATCGTACGGATGTAGCCGGTCAGTGGAGCGCCCCGTGGCCAATCGACCTCGTAGCCGTTCAGTCGCTGTTGGCCCACTTTGCCCGAATAGGCGGTTCCGGCGATCGTGACGCACCGCAGGTTGTCGGTGCCGATGGCGGCCGAGGCGGCACTGAGGATCGGATCCGGGTCGAGGTATCCAGAAGGGAGTTCCTGGCCGCCGATCGAGACGCCGAGGACGAGAATCGTCAGAGACGTAATGGGATGGCGCAGGGGACGACGCATGGTGCCTCCTTCGGTCGAGATGACCCGCCCGAGGATTATGTCGCGAATCTCTCGGACGCGATAGCGGCTCGAGGGCCGGTGTATATTGCGGTCATGAAGACAGTGCAGAAGCTGACGCTGGATGACGCCCGGATCATGATGCAGGCCGCCGAGGCGAAGGCGCGGGAGATCGGTGTCGACATGGATGTGGCCATCACCGACGACAACGGAAGCCTGCTGATGTTCCATCGGATGGACAACGGCCGCATCACGAGCATCGACGTGGCGATCAGCAAGGCGTTCACCGCGGCTGCCGCGCGACGGTCGACACGCGCCTACGGCGAGGTCAGTGGCCCAGGCGGGCCCGCGTTTGGCATTCACGTGAGCAACCAGGGGCGGTTCATGATCGTCGCTGGCGGGCTACCTCTCTTTGTCGCGGAGCAGATCGTCGGCGGGGTGGGGTGCAGCTCGGGGTCTCCGGACCAGGACGAGGTGGTCGCCCAGGCGGGGATCGACGCGTTTCTCGAGAGCCTGGCGTGACGGAGAAGGGCGCGTGCCCCGCGCGACGGTAATCGCCGTCGTTGCCGTTGGACTCGGCCTCGGGTGTGGCGTATCGGAGGAGGCGGGCGCTCCCCCGACGGGCGTCGCACCAGCGGACCCTGCCGGTGGTCCGCGCTTGATCCATGACCAGTGGCAGATTCTCAAGATGGCGACCGCGCACGGGGTGTTCACCATCGAGATCGAGTTGCGCGATCTCGACGCGGCGGCAGAGGTGACACGTCTCCTCGTCGAACCGCTCACCGAGGACTATACGGAGGTACTCGTCTATATCTACGCGGACGAACACGGTGCGGGTGGGCACCCGCCGGCGAAGCGCATCCAATGGACCGCGGACGGCGGCTATGCGGAGCTTGAGTACTGAGCGCCGGAGCTGCGTCGTAAGCCCGTGACGCGAGTCTAGGCCTCAGCCGAGCAACAGGTTGACGATGAAGGTCGCGGCCAGGATGCCGGCCACATCGGCCGCCAGGCAGGCGGGCACGGTGTGCCGCGTGACCCTCACGCCGACTGCACCGTAATAGACCGCCAGCGTGTAGAACGTCGTCTCCGTACTGCCCGTGTAGGTACTCACCAGATAGCCGATCAGCGAGTCTGGCCCGTGGGCCGACATCGCGTCCGCCGCGACGCCGAACGCGCCCGTGCCGGTCAGCGGACGTAGCACGGCGATCGGGAGCGCTTCGGCCGGCATGCCGATGAGCGTGGTGACGGGCGCCACGAGGGTGACCAGCAGTTCGAGCCCGCCCGATGCGCGGAACATCCCAACCATCACGAGAATGGCGACGAGATACGGGATGATGCGCAGGGCAACCTGGAAGCCCTGTGTGCCGCCTTCGACCAGTGACTCGTAGACTCGCACCCCGCGCACCCAGCCATACAGCACCATCACCCCGACGGCGGCCGGAATGCTCCAGAAGGACATCAAGCCGCGAATCACGTCGACCGGCGACTCCGTTCCGGCGCGCGCGGCCACGTCGCGGACGGCCAGCGCGACAAAGACGACCCAAAACGTCCGAGCGGCCCAGACGCGCAACGGCGAGCGGCGCAGCGCCGGGGTCGACCCCAGGCCGTCCGACCCGGCCTCGGCGGGGGTTGCGGGGGGAACGGGCGGCGGCTCGGTCGATCGATAAGGCTTCGCGCGTGACAGTACCAAGGCGGTCGTGATGGCGATGATCGTGGCCACGCCGCTCGCAAACCAGGTCGGGAGGAAAATGGCGGCAGGGTCTTCGGATCCGAGCGACACGCGCAGGGCCACCATGCCCGACGGCAGGATGGCCAGCGCCGACGTGTTGATGGCGAGGAACATCACCATCGCGTTCGTCGCCGTGCCCGTCCGGCTGTTGAGCTTGTCGAGCTCCTCCATGGCCTTGATGCCGAACGGTGTGGCGGCGTTGACGAGGCCGAGCATGTTCGCCGCCATGTTCATGACGATCGCTCCGATCGCCGGGCTGTTGGCGGGGACTGAGGGGAAGAGGACGCGGGTGGCGGGTCTCACGACCCGCGCGATGGTCGTCATCGCGCCGCCGTCCTCCATCACCTTCATCAGCCCGAGGAAGAACGCCATGGCGCCGACGAGCCCGATCGCGAGCTCGACGGCGTCCCGTGCGGACGTGAGGATGCCATCGGTCAGCGCCTGCATCTGACCGGACAGCGCGGCGAGAAGGACCGATGCGAGCGCGACCGCTACGAAGAGGCCGTTGAGCATGAAGATCCGGACAGGTCGGTGCCGGTTACCGGACGGCTCTCCTTACGGCGCGGGGGAAGGCCCCGGGGTCAGTGAGGGCACGGTCACGCCGTCATCGCCGACGAGCTGGGCGTATCGCCGCCGGAGCCGGGCGGCCTCGGCGTCGTTGAGGTCCCAGACCTCGAGCTGCGAGAGCTCGATGAACGCGTCGGGCTGGACGGGGTAGCGCTCCACGGCCAGCCGGAGCGCTCGCCGCGCGCCCTGAAGGTCGCCGTTCAGGCTGAGGCTTCGTCCCAGCAGGGTCAGGGCTTCGCTCGACGCCGTGCTGAGCGGGATGGACTCGAGGGCCTCGATGGCCTTGCTGAGGGCGGCGTGATCGCCCGAGGTTTCAGCGATGTCGAGCCAGACCCGTCCGAGCGCGGTGTAGACGAGGGGTTGATCCGGCAGCTCCTCGGCCGCGCGGCCGAGTGCAACGACGGCGAGATCAGTGCGCCCGGCGCGCGCGTAGGCCAGGCCGCGGGTCACGTGTCGGTCGGGACGATCCCGGTCGAGGGCCGCGAGCGCCTCGAGCTGCTGCAGTTCCAGTCGCGTTTCGCCGAGCGCGCGGTACACGGCGGCCAGGACCTCGCGTGCATCGAGCATTCCTGGCGACAGTTCAACAGCGCGCTCGAGGAGGCCGCGTGCTTCGTCGTGATCGTCCTGCGCCTGGAGGTAGAGACCAAGGAGGTACGTGGCCTCGGCGAAACGCGGATCGAGCTCGACGGCTTGTCGCAAGAGCTGCACGGCTCGATCTGCGCCACCGTGACGGTGTTCGGCCAGAGCGAGTTTGTAGAGCACCCGGGGATTCTGGTCATCGAGCTGCACGTAGCGCCGGTAATGATCGACGGCCGCCTCATATCGCCCCAGCGCGTAGGTCGCGTCGCCGAGCAAGTCGAGCGGGCGGGTCGCCGCCGGGTCGAGGGTCGACGCCATCGAGAGGTCACGGATGGATGCCGGCAGGTCACCGCGCTCGCGGTAGGTCTCGCCGCGCTTCAGATGGGCGAGCATCGAGCTACGGTTGAGCGCGATGGCGCCGCTGTAGGCCTCGATGGCGACCAGCCCCTGTTCCTCGAGGCGCGCCTGATCGCCTGCCGCGACGAGCCTGTGGTACTCGCGGTCACGCGCGGCGCCCGTGTAGACGATGACGCCCGCCATGCCGACGAGCAGCACGAACGACGCCAACAACACACGGCGCATCGTGCCTATCGTAGCAGGAAACCGGAACTTTCCCGGTGCGGCGGAGTCCAAGACACTAGGGACATCCGGCCACGTCCGCGGCTTGCGTTCTGCGGCCCTACGCGCCACGATGTGACCGTGGACGGGTGCTGTCGATGGTGGGGCCGTTGAGGTCGAGTCCTCTGGAGGATCACGTGCGTTCTGCTCCGGCGGTGGAGTGGTCCCAGCTCTCATCGACTGAGGCCTCGCTCGTCGAGCGCTGCGTTGCGGGCGACGAAGACGCTTGTCGTGCCCTGGTGGAAGCGCATGAGCAGATGGTGTTCCAGCTGGCGTTCGCGTTGACGGGAGAGCGCGAAGAGGCGCTTGACGTCTCGCAGGAGGTCTTCCTCCGCGTGTTCCGCACGTTACGGCGATTTCGTGGTGACGCGGCGATCAGAACGTGGATCTACCGGATCGTCGTCAACCAGGCACGGAATCGGCATCGCTGGTGGCGCCGCCGGGGCCGCGCCGCTCAGGTGTCGTTCGATGATTTCATCCGATCCCATGGGGAGCCGCGCTCCGCGACAGGCGTGTCACCGGACGCCTGTCTCGACCAGCGCCGACTCGCGGTGCGTCTGCGGGCCGTGGTGGCGCGGTTGCCGTTCGACCAGCGGTCGACGCTGGTGCTCCGTGAGTACCACGGACTCCCGTATCAGGAGATCGCGTACTCGCTCGGTGTCACGCTGGGCACTGTCAAGTCACGGCTCGCACGCGCTCGCGCCACGATCCGAACCGAAATGAGGGGCGCATGGCCAACATGATCTGTCGCGCCGTCCGCCGGCGGATGTGCGCGTATCAGGACGACGAGCTCACGATCGTCGAGCACATTCGCGTGGACGGCCATCTGGCGGAGTGCGCGCGATGCGCCCGCGATGCCCAGGTGATGCGCGCGACGAGCGCGGCGCTGCACGAGTGTGCCGCACCGCCGTTGGACGACGAGACACGGGAGCGCGTATGCAGCGGCGGTCGCGTTGCGCTGGCGCGCATAAGCGCGGAGCGCACGGTGTCCGAATCGTGGAGCGTCGCCCGGCTGGCCGACGATGTTCACCTGGTCTGGGTGACCGCGGCCGCGAGCGCCGTCGCGTTGGCCTGCGCCGTCGGTCTGACGGTGATGGTGCAGGTGGCGAGGGCGTCTCGGCCGGACTCGTTGGCGGCGGTCATGGTGGCGCTCGCGACGCCTGGCTCGAATGCGAATCCGGTCCGGCTCCGATACGGGTTTGCCGTGCCGCGGTTGAGTCCTGACGTCGCGCTGCCCGCGCTCCAGTTGCCAGAGCCCGTGCGCGCCGGCACGGTCGAGGTTGCGATGGCCGCGGTACTGACGCGGGAAGGCACCGTCTCTCGGCTGGAAGTGCTGCGGTCCAGCGGGTTGGATCAGGCGTTGCGGGACGACCTCGTGGTGTCGGCGGCGGCGGCGCGCTTCCGACCGGCCGAGTACGGCGGCGCACCCGTCGCCGTCAACATGGTCTGGGTCGTGGAGGAAGTGACGATTCGGGGGAGGCCACCGGTGAAGCGTTCCTAGTTGCCGTGGGAGACCCCCCGGCTTTGCCGGGGCGGCCAGCAGCGTTTGACGTATCCGGGAGTCGCGTGAGGAAACTCCTTCCCGTGAGCCGCACAAGCATCACGAGAAGGAGTCCTCATGACGACGTACCGAAGTCTCAATCATACGAAATGGCACTGCCAGTATCACGTAGTGTTCATTCCGAAGTACCGGAAGAAAGCGATGTATGGAGGCGTCCGGCAGCAGCTGGGCGAGGTGCTGCGGCAGCTGGCGCGGCACCGCGAGAGCCAGGTGGAGGAGGGGCATCTGCTGCCCGACCACGTCCACATGTTGGTGTCGATCCCCCCGAAGTACTCGGTGGCGCAGGTGATCGGGTATCTCAAGGGGAAGAGCGCGATCCACATCGCTCGGGAGTTTGCGGGGCGGTCCCGGAACTTCGTGGGGCAGCACTTCTGGGCGCGCGGGTATTTTGTCTCGACGGTGGGCCGTGATGAACGGATCATCCGGGACTATATCCAGCAGCAGGAGCGAGAGGATCGGCGGCTGGATCAGTTGCCGTTGGACTAGAGCCGCCACCGTCAGGTGGCTCAAGTGACCGCGCAGCGGTCACGTCAGCCGCTTTGAGCGGCTCACAACTAAAGCCCCCGGCTTTGCCGGGGGATACTTACTTCAACCGACCCTCACGGCACCGCGGCGGTCGCCGAGTTGTTCATGGCGTCGACGGCACGAACCACGACGTCCGCAGCGGCCTCCGGCGACACCAAGATTTCGAAACGTTCCGCGCGCGAGTCTGGAATGCCATCCACTGGGTAGACGACCTGCCATTGCTCGGCGTCGACTGAATACTCCACGTGACGTATGGGCGAGAGCGCGTCGGTGACGACAAAGGCCACGAGCACATCGCTGCCGGACGGTCGCGCCGGTTCGAGCGCAATCACAGGCTGCGCGTTGTCGACGTCGAAGGGCTGGCTCGCGAGTGACCCCAGGAGTGCGACGCCTGGCGCATTCGACTGTGCGTCCGTCGCGTCCACGCGAACGACGTACGTGCCGTCGGGCGCCGACGACGTGTCCCACGTGAAAATCGTGCGGGTCAGATTACGGGTCAACACCTTCCAGCTCGGGTCGTCCTCGGACCGATAGCGAACGTCGAAACGCAGATCGTCCTGATTGGCATCGCGAGCGGCCCAGACGAACGTCTGAAGCCCCTTGCGATAGACACGGCGACCGAGAGTGGCTGGCTGTGTCTCTCCGGCTGAGCCGTTTGCTTGGCGCGCATCATCGCGTTCGTCATCGAGCCCGGCGATCGGGGGATCGCCACTCGAGAAAGGCTGCTGAAAGACTTCTCCGGGCGGGTGCACCGTGAGGTTGGTGACCTCGGGACGCAGGTTACGAGGCAAATACGCCGTCGTCACTGAGAGCAGCGCCGGTGTGGCCTCCGTTCCCCGGAGCAGCGCGCGCCATTGGAGATAGCGCGCTTTCGGGCTGGTAATGGCGGTGCCGTCTGCATCACGGTACGCGTCGGACCAGCGGCTCCAGGTGCCACCCGGCGTTGCGGTGTTGCCCGAGCGCGTGAAGAGCCGGATGGTGGTGCCCACTGGCGTCGTGGCCCGCCATCGGATCGCCCCCCATGTGGCGATCGTCCGCGCGTCGCGCACATCGGAGAGATAGCTGCCCTCGGCGGCATGTCCCGCGGAGAGGCGATAGAGCTTCCCGGCGTTGGCGGTCGTGTAATAGAGCCGACCGTCAGGACCGCGGGCGAAACGGGTGACCTGCTGCGTCGGGGCCTGCGTCAGCAGTACGGTCGTCCTTGGAGTATCGGTCACGCGAAAAATCCTGCCCGTCGCCCCGGTGCCGATCACCAGCGCACCCTCACGATCGACCACCGCGTCATACGGCGTGTCCTCACTCGAGCTCCACACGACATCCCAGACGCCGTCCGGCGCGATCCGGTAGACGGCCCCTTTGGTCCCGAGCACCGGGCCGGCCGCGGGCGCGGTCTGCACGGTGCCGCCGGCATCGGCGGCGACGACAGCCGTCACCCGAGAGCTCACGGTGACGCTGGCGATCGGCTCGGCGTCTGGACGGGGAGCATCCGTCTCCGGCGCGGCACGCGTAGTGGCGCCGCTCGTCGCGACGGCGTGAATCGTGCCGTCGTCGCTCAGGTGGAGGGCCGAGATCTCGTCGAAGTCAGACTCCAGGAGCACGAAGGCCTCGCCGTCCGGGTCGATCCGAAATACCCTGCCAGGCATTCCGGTGCCAGCGAGGATACGGCCATTCGCGTCGACCGCCAGGGCCCGCACATGGGTTGCCTCCGTGTCATACAGAAGGGCCGCTTCGCCGCTCGGGGCGACCCGGTAGATGCGGCCGGGGGCGCCGGTCGCGACCAGGAGCGCGCCGTCGGGCGCGGTGCGCAAGGCCCAGACATACGGCTCCTCTGGGTCGAACACCTCTGTGGCGCCACCCTCCTTTAGGGCCACGACGCTGCCGTTCGGCGACGTACCCGCATACACGCGCCCCTCCGCATCGACGGCAAGTGCGTGCACGTCGAGCTCGGCGGACTCGAAGACGGTCTCGGCGGTGCCGCCCGGCTCCACGCGCACCACGGTGCCGCCATTGCCGCTGCCCAGCCACAGCGCTTCACGCCCCGCGACAAGCGTCCAGAGAAACGGATCCGTGGCCTCGTAGACGGCTTCCGCCCGCGGACCGAGCAGGAGGCGACCGTCGACGTCGACGGAGAGGTTGTCCACGTCTCCCCTGAGGAACTCGTCCTGCGTGGAGACGCGCCAGAACGTTGGCGCCGCGGCACTGACGAGGCCGAGCGCCCCGGCAATGAGCGCCACCGCGATGATGGGTGGTCGCGATGAGCGGGCCGTCATCCGGCCTCGACGGTTATGGACAGCAGTCGTGCGCCAGTCACGACGTGGTCGGTCGGGATCTCCCATTCACCGATCGTCGCGTTCTGCAGCCGGGCGTGGTCACCACTGGCGCGGTCGCCGTCGAGCACCGCCAAGACCGACGCGGGCAACGCGGGTAGCACCTCGCCGCGCACGACCGCACCCGGTCGCGCCGCCAGGAGCTTCACGTAGAGGCGATCGTGGCGCCGGGCGTTGTTCAGCGCGCGAATCAGCTGGGGCAACGTCCTGGCGGTCCGCGGATGCCGTCCTTCCGAGGCTTCCCGCCGACCGAGTTGGGTCGCGTCGGAGACGAGCAGCTGAACCGGCCCCGTGACGTGGGACGGGAGCGTCACCCTGACCGTGTGAATCGACTCTTCACCCAACGACGTCCTCGATGCGACTCTGAGGGGCACGGTGTCGCCGGCGCGGGGCCGAACCGCATCGATCCAGACGCGTTCAAGCGTCGCGGTCCGGCGCTCCTCATGCGAGGTAATCGCGATGTCGATCCCGTCGAAGGTCACGGGCTCGAACGTATTCCCGACGAGCGTCGTGAGCGGCGTCATGATGCCCGCGGCGGCGGTGATGTAGGCGGCATCCCCCGCATACACATCGCGAAACGTGACGTCCGTCTGTCCGCGTAGCCGCACGGTACCATCGACACGATACGTGCTCGCGCCGACCTGACGGGTCCAGGAGACGAAGGTGTTGAGCATGCCGGTGTATGTCAGGAGCGGCGTGAACACGCGGTCGTCGACGACTTCGAACTCGAAACGCTGGCTCAGGTTGCGGTCGTCCCCCGCCTCGAGCGTGACGGTCACGGGGATCATCGCTGGACCGGTGCCGAGACTGCCAAATATCCCGGTCGACCGATCTTGATCGATCGTGCCGAGGACGTCGCCGATTGTCGCGAGTCGCGATGAGATGGCCAGGCTGGGCAGCACCGTTGTCACATGGGCGCGGGTCATCGCGAACTGTGCCGGGCCCAAGTTGTAGAACGGGTGACCGAACGCGTAGACGCGGCCGTCCTCGACGAGCGTCACGGTGCCGGTGCCGGCGATCGAGAGGTCGCCGCGCATGAGGCTCGCGCCGACGGCGTCGCCAGGTTGGAGCGGCGCACCGTCGGACGCCTGGACGAGGCTCGCCGCCCCAGTGCCCCCAACGGTCGTCACGAAACCGGCCGAGTCGAATGCGGCGGACCAGAGGTTCTGTATCTCCGGGACGAAGCCGCCCAAAGCCAGCGGCGTCGCGATCGGGCGGAGCAGGGTGCCCAGGCGGCCCGCCTCCGACGTGGAGAGACCGGCCGCCTGCACATCGACTGGGCGCGCGGCGAAGGCCGGCCAATCCCCAAAGAGCTGGCGTGCGACGCGTGCGAGCCCGTCCCGACTCGCCGAGAAGATCGCCGGCGGGGCGCGTCTCGATGCGACGCGACTGGCTTCATCGTCCGTCGCGGCCATCTCTTCAATCGGAGTGATGCCGGCGATCGCCTCCCGGCTGAATGATCCCAGCGAATAGGAGACGGCGCCGACGAGACGGCCGTCGATGTAGACGGGGCTGCCGCTCATTCCCTGGATGACGCCGCTGTCATCGAGCGGGCCGCCCTCGAGCCGAGCGACGATCAAGTTGCGGCGCGGCCCATTGACATTGGCCAGCACGCCGAGGACATGGACGGAGAACTCCTCGCGGGTCTCGCCTTCGAAGACGGTAATTCCAATCCCCGTCATGCCGGCGCGCACCTCGTCGAGCGCCATGCGCGCGGTCGCGGCCGGCAGGCTGACGACGATCAACGCAGCGAGCAAGGCGCCACACAGCAGCGGGACAGATCTCATGAAGGGCGGGAAGCCGCGGCGAACGCCGCACAGCATCTGAAACGGTTATATCGGAGGAAGTGCTTGCAGGTCAAGGAGAAATGGGCGATCGAACCGTGTGTTCAGGCGTGAATTGACAGCGCGTTGGGCCGTCTGATAGCGTGTGCCACACGGTGATGAAAGTGCTTGTGTCGTCGGACTCACAAACCAGCACGCTCGCGGTCGACGTGGCGCGACCCGCCGCACGCCGGTCCTGGTGGTATTGCGCGTTTAGTCCCAATGCGACAGCTGGGGGGGCGGTCATCTAGGCCAACGGTCAACCAACGCACACGACGCCAAGCCCCTTCAGCCCACCGGCTGATGGGGCTTTTTTCGTAGGTGCGTGACAGACGACGACATGGACCGAGCGACCCCGCTACTGTGTGCCACCGTGACCGGCGCGACGATGGAGGAGCTGCGCGCGAATCGGGATCGCGCCTCGAGTGCCGACCTCGTCGAGCTCAGGCTCGATTCGGTCGCCCGACCCGACGTGGCGGGCGCGCTAGCGGGACGCACGACGCCGGTCATCGTCACGTGTCGACCAACCTCGGAAGGGGGATGGTTTGACGGCGCCGACGAGGAGCGTCGGCGCATCCTGGCGGCGGCACTCGACGGAGGGGCGGAGTTCGTCGATGTGGAGTGGCGGGCGGGGTTCGCGGATCTCATCCGCGCGCACGACGGACGCCGAATCGTGCTCTCGATGCATGACTTCGAGGGCGTGCCGTCCGATCTCGAGGACCGGTATCGCGCCATGCGGGCGACCGGAGCCGACGTGGTTAAAGTGGCCGTCCGGGTCGACGGCTTGAGCGAAACACTTGGCCTTGCGGCGCTCGACGCCGGGTCAACTCGCGCGCGACGGGTGATCATCGGGATGGGACAGGCCGGCGTCGCGACGCGCGTGCTTGCGGGTCGCTTCGGATCCTGCTGGACGTATGCCGGCGACGCGGTGGCTCCGGGACAGATAGATCTCTGCAGATTGCGGCAGGTCTATCGATTCGGCGCGATCACCTCGCGCACCTCAGTATACGGCGTGCTCGGCACGCCGGTGGGGCACTCGTTGTCGCCTGCGATGCACAACGCCGGTTTCGCCGACGCGGGGATCGATGCGGTGTATCTCCCGCTGGAAGCGCGCGACCTCGACGACTTCGCACGGTTCGCCGACGCTATTCCACTCCGTGGCGTGAGCGTGACGGCGCCCTTCAAAGAACAGGCCGCGGCGCGCGTCATGCAGATGGATGCCACCGGACGGAAGGTCGGTGCAGTCAACACGCTGCGCTTCGACGCCGCCGGCTGGCGCGCCATCAACACCGATGTGTCGGGGTTCCTGCAGCCGCTTGCGGGTCGAATGACGCTGGCCGGCGCACGCGCGGCCGTGATCGGGGCGGGGGGCGCGGCGCGCGGCGTCGCGGTCGGGCTCGCGAGCCAGGGCGCCGTCGTGACCATCTGTGCTCGCGATGGATCCAAGGCCGCACAGGCGGCGGAGGGTGTCGGGGCGGCGGTTGGACCGCTGCCTCCCGCCCCCGGGTCGTGGGACCTGCTGGTGAACACGACGCCGGTGGGCACGCGACCTGATGTGGAGGCGACACCGTTGCCCGACGGGCCGTTCACGGGCCGGCTCGTCTACGACCTCGTCTACAACCCGACGACGACGCGACTGCTGGCCGATGCGGCGGCGGCGGGATGCGACACGATCGGTGGGCTCGAGATGCTGGTGTCACAGGCCGTGCGGCAATTCGCCTGGTGGACCGGTCGGACTCCCACGCCGCGACTCTTCAGGGAGGCGGCGCAGACGGAGCTGGCGCGTCACGTCGGAGGAAAATCATGACGATCGACACGACGTTCGAGCAGTTCGCCGAGCTGGCCACCCGCGGGACGATGGTGCCCGTCTGTCGCGAGGTCATGGCGGACCTGTTGACGCCGGTGTCGGCGTTTCTCAGGATCGCGGAGAACAGCGACCACGCATTCTTGCTGGAGAGCGTCGAGGGCGGGGAACGGCTCGCCCGGTATTCGTTCCTGGGCAAGGACCCGTTTCTCGTCCTGCGATCGGAACGCGGCGAGACGGTGGTCGAACGTGCCGGGACGCACGAACGGCGCACCGAGCCGTATCTGGACGCGCTCCGTGATCTGATGGCGCGCCATCACTCGCCGTCGGTGCCCGGACTACCGCGATTCACCGGTGGCGCGGTGGGGTTTCTCGGCTACGACGCAGCCTCCTGGTTCGAGCCGACACTCGAGAATCGATGGGCGGCCTTTCCGAAGCCGGCCGAGGGCGGCGATGACGCCGGGTTCATGTTGTTCGACACCATCCTGGCGTTCGACCACGTGAAGCACCGGATTCTGGTCATCGCGAACGCCATGGTCGATGGCGCCGGCGAGGACGAGGACACGCTCAGAGCACGGTATGAGTCAGCCCGGGCCAAGATCCAGATCCTCGAGACCGAGCTCGAGCGTCAACTGTCGGTGGCCAGCCCCCTGGAACAAGCGGACCTCGAGGTGTCCTCGAACACGACGCAGGCGGAGTTCGAGCAGGCGGTCCGCGACGCGAAGTCCTACATCACCGCGGGGGACATCTTCCAAGTGGTCCTGTCGCAACGGTTCGAGACCGATATCCGCGCAGATCCGTTCACGGTCTACCGCTCGCTGCGCTACGTGAATCCGTCGCCGTACATGTATTACATGCGGATGGGTGACGTCGCGATTGTCGGCTCCTCGCCGGAGATGCTCGTGCGTGTGGAGGGGCGGCGCGCCGAAACCCATCCAATCGCCGGGACGCGGCCACGTGGTGTCAACGACGAGGCCGACCAGGCACTGGCGGAGGAGCTGAAACGCGATGAGAAGGAACGGGCCGAGCACGTCATGCTGGTGGATCTGGGTCGGAATGACCTGGGCCGCGTGTCCGAGTTCGGGTCGGTCCGTGTCCCGCAATACATGGGACTCGAGCGATATTCACACGTCATGCATCTGGTGTCGCGCGTGGAGGGACGGCTGACCAGCGATCGGGATCGACTCGATGCGCTCGTGGCGTGCTTTCCTGCCGGGACCGTGTCGGGGGCCCCGAAGATTCGCGCGATGGAGATCATCGCGGAACTGGAGCCAACGCGCCGCGGTATCTACGCGGGAGCCGTCGGCTACCTCGACTTCGCGGGGCATCTCGATTGCTGTATCACGATCCGGACCATCGTCGTGACGCATGGACGGGCGTATGTGCAAGCGGGCGCCGGTATCGTCGCCGATTCTGACCCGACCGCCGAATACCATGAGACGAAGGCCAAGGCCTCCGCGCTGATTCGCGCGCTCGAGATGGCGCAGAGCGGGCGCGGCCCGGTGACGACGTAGTCAGAGGAACAGCGCATGGTGTTGGTGATCGACAACTACGATTCGTTCACCTACAACCTCGTCCAGCAGCTGGGCGAGCTCGGCTGCGAGCTCATCGTGAAGCGCAACGACGCGATCACGCTCGACGACGTTGGCCGGCTCAAACCGGACCGCATCGTGATCTCGCCCGGTCCCGGGCGGCCGGAGCACGCGGGCATCACGGTTGAACTGGTGCGCGCGTGGGGCCCGCGCGTGCCGATGCTCGGAGTCTGCCTAGGGCATCAGGCGATCGGGACAGCCTGTGGCGGCGCGATCGTTGCGGCGCCCCGCCTGCTGCACGGCAAGACCTCGACGATTGCCCATGACGGCAAAGGCGTGTTCGCGGGGATGGTCGGCTCGTTTCGCGCGGGCCGGTATCACTCGCTCGCCCTGAGCGCCGACCCGATGCCGGCCGAGCTCGAAGTGGCCGCCACGGCGGTCGAAGACGGCGCCATCATGGCGGTGCGCCACCGGACATGGCCGGTGCACGGCGTGCAGTTTCACCCGGAGTCGGTGTTGACGGCTGACGGCCGACGCGTGGTGCGGAACTTCTTGGAGCTTGGACGGTAGGGAGGTCATGTTTTCCGGCTTGATCGGGAAGTTGTATCGGCGTCATGACCTGACGTCCGCCGAGGCCGAGGCGGCGATGGCGGAGATCATGGAGGGACGCGCGACGCCGGCGCAGGTCGCGGGGTTGCTCGTCGCGCTGGCGATGAAGGGCGAGCGTCCGGAAGAGATCGCGGGGCTGGCCATGACGATGCGTCGCCATGCCGTGCCACTCGCGCGGTCGCGACCGGATGGCTTCGATACGTGCGGGACGGGCGGCGACGGGTCCGACACGTTCAACGTGTCATCCCTGGCGGCCATCGTCCTGGCGGCCTGTGGCGTCGAGGTGGCGAAGCACGGCAACCGGTCGGTGTCCAGCCGGTGCGGGAGCGCAGATCTGTTCGAAGCGCTCGGGGTCGACGTGACGGCGGCGCCGGCCACGGTGGAACGCAGTCTCGACGAGGCCGGTATCGCGTTCTTTTTCGCACCGACCTTCCATCCGGCTATGCGCCACGCGGGGCCGGCACGCCGTGAGCTCGGCGTGCGCACCGCCTTCAACCTTCTAGGGCCCCTGACGAATCCCGCCGGCGTCAAGCGGCAGCTTGTCGGTGTGCCGCGACCCGAGCTCACCGACGTCTTGGCCCGCGTGCTCGGCGCACTCGGATCCGAGCGGGCGTGGGTCGTGCACGGCGCCGACGGCCTCGACGAGATCTCGACTACGGGGTACACGAAGGTCTCCGAGGTGCGATCCGGGCGGGTGACGACGTTCTATCTGCACGCAGCGGAGCTCGGGTTGAGCCGAGCCGCCGCGGACGACCTTCGCGTCGATGGCCTGTCGGCGAGCGTGGCGACGGCCCGCTCGGTCCTCGACGGGAAGGGCGGGCCGCCGCGGGAGTTCGTGCTGGCCAACGTCGCTGCCGGACTCGTCGTCATGGAGCGGGTCGACTCGCTTCGGGACGGGGTCGCGATGGGCGCGGAGGCAATCGACAGCGGGAGGGCGGTCAGCGTGTTGGAATCGATGGTGACGCACTCTAATCTTAGGTCCCCGGAGACAGGGGTCTAAACCGTTATGCGGGATACGAAACGATATTCTCGTAGTCTTTGCGGACGGTCGGCAAACGACCACGGCGCGCACGGCGCGCCGCGCGACCGCGGAGCGGGGCACTCGGGGTCCCCGCGCAGCAGTCGCGGGGGTTCGGGGTGAAGCCCCGTCTAGATATGGACCTCCTCGAGGCGATCGTCGGAGCAACCCGGCGCGCCGTCACCGACCGTCAGGAGGCGATGCCGGCGAGCGCGCTGGAACGCGTGGCATCGAAACGCACGCCGAGGAGCAGGCTGTTTCGAGCCCAGCTGGCGCGCGTCGATCGGATCAACATCGTCGCAGAGTGCAAGCGTCGGTCGCCGTCGCGCGGCGTCTTGCGGCAGGAGTACGAGCCGGCCGAGT
This sequence comes from Vicinamibacterales bacterium, assembly GCA_965197395.1. GTDB lineage: Bacteria > Acidobacteriota > Vicinamibacteria > Vicinamibacterales > UBA8438 > CAZYFH01. Next base: position 289,822 of record CBDANB010000005.1, read on the forward strand.
TGGCCCGTGGCTATGCCGCGGCCGGGGCGGCCGCGGTCTCGGTGCTTACCGAGCCGACGTTCTTCGACGGTGCGCTGGATCACCTCGACGCCGTGCGCGCGGCCATCGAGGTGCCCGTGCTCCGGAAAGACTTCGTCGTGTCGGAGTATCAGCTGCTCGAGGCTCGCGCACATGGTGCTGACGCCGTGCTCCTCATTGTCGCGGCCCTCGACGAGGCCGCCCTGACCGCGCTGCTGGCTGCGGGGCACGCGCTCGACCTCGCGGTCCTGGTCGAGGTGCATGACCGCGACGAGCTCGCGCGCGCGCTTGGGGTGGGCGCCGATATGATCGGGGTCAACAATCGCAACCTCCGCACCCTCGATGTCGACCTCACGGCATCCGAGACCTTGATCGAGGCGATTCCCGCCGAGCGGCTGGCGGTGGCGGAGAGCGGCCTTCGCACAAGGTCCGACCTGCTGTCCCTTCGGCGGGCGGGATACGACGCGTTCCTCATCGGCGAATCGTTCATGACACAGCCTGACCCGGGAGCCGCGCTGACGAGCTTCCTTGGGGACGGCGACCTGGCGGCGCGCGGGGCGCGGCGCGCGGAGCGCGCGGCCGCGCCAGCCACATGGTAAAGGTGAAGATCTGCGGTATCACGCGGGCGCAGGATGCGATGCTGGCCAGCGACCTCGGCGCATCGGCCATCGGCTTCGTGTTCTGGGCGAGGAGCCCGCGTTACGTCGACCCGGTCGAGGCGCGTGCGATCGCCGCCCAGTTGCCGGCCGACGTCGCGCCGATCGGCGTCTTCGTGGATCCGTCGGTCGACGAGGTTCGACGGGTCGTTGCGCACGTCGGGCTCGCAGCGGTGCAGCTGCATGGCGAGGAGGCCCCCGCGGTCTACGGCGAGTGGCCCTATCGCGTCATCAAGGCGATCGGTGTGCGCGGGGCGGCGACCGTCGATCTGGTGCGGGCGGTGCCCGACAACGTGACGGTGCTGCTCGATGCGCCTGACGACGAGCGGAGAGGGGGCACGGGGCGCACCGTCAACTGGTCGGTCGCCCACGCGATCGCCGCGCGGCGTCGGACGTTTCTTGCCGGAGGTCTCGGGCCGACCAACGTGGCGGAGGCGATTCGGGTCGTGAGCCCGTATGGCCTCGATGTGTCGTCTGGAGTCGAGGCCGAGCCCGGCAGGAAAGACCCGGCGCGGCTTCGCGACCTGTTCGACGAGGTGGCGCACGCATGACGACACCGGTGTTCGGACGTCGGGATCCGGACGAACGGGGGTACTTCGGGCCCTATGGCGGCCGGTTCGTGCCGGAGACGCTCGTCGAGCCGGTCGAGGAGCTCGAACGGGCCTATCGCGAAGCTCGCGCCGACGAGGGCTTCGGGGCCCGGCTGTCATCGCTACTAACTCGATACGTGGGTCGCCCGACCCCAATCTGCGAAGCCGAGCGCCTCCGCGCCTCGCTCGCGGGCGGGCGGGGCGTGGCACGCCTCTTCCTCAAGCGCGAGGACCTCGCGCATACCGGTGCACACAAGATCAACAACGCCCTCGGGCAAGCGTTGCTCGCCCTCCGGATGGGCAAGGATCGGGTCGTCGCCGAAACCGGCGCCGGTCAACATGGTGTCGCGACGGCGACGGCCTGCGCGCTGCTCGGGCTGCGGTGCGAGGTCTACATGGGGACCGAGGACATGGAGCGGCAGTCGCTCAACGTCTATCGCATGCGGCTGCTGGGCGCTGCGGTCACCGGCGTGGACGCCGGCAGCCGAACGTTGAAGGATGCAATCAACGAGGCCATGCGCGATTGGGTCACCAACGTCGCCGACACCTACTACTTGCTCGGCTCGGTGCTCGGTCCTCATCCGTATCCCCTGATGGTGCGCGAGTTCCAGTCGGTCATCGGCCGCGAGGCGCACGCGCAGTGCCAGGAGCTGCTCCGACGGTCGCCCGACGTGGTGGTGGCGTGCGTCGGCGGGGGCAGCAACGCCTTGGGCATCTTCGACGCGTTCGTCGACGAGCCGGACGTCCGGCTGATCGGCGTCGAGGCCGGGGGCGAGGGCCTGGTGACCGGCCGGCACGCGGCGCGGTTCGCGACGGGCGCGGCCGGCGTGTTGCAGGGCACGCGCAGCTTCGTGCTGCAGGACGGCGACGGCAACATCGAGTTGACCCACTCGGTGTCGGCCGGGCTCGACTACGCGGCGGTCGGTCCGGAGCATGCCTGGCTCCGCGATCTCGGCCGGGCGGAGTACGCATCGGTGGGCGACGACGAGGCGCTCCAGGCGTTCAGGACACTCGGCCGCCTCGAAGGCATTCTGCCGGCCCTGGAATCGGCGCATGCGGTCGCGTATGCATGTCGTCTCGCGTGCGAGCTGGGCGACGAACGGGTCATCCTGGTCAATCTCTCTGGCCGCGGTGACAAAGACGTTGACACGGTCAAGGCGCAGGACGTCGAGTGACGGGTTCAATGTCACGACTGGATAGCATCTTCGCGCGCCTGCGGACCGAAGGGCGGACGGGACTCGTGACATTTACCACCGCCGGCGATCCCGACCTCGGTCGGTCGGCCGAGGTGCTCCGTGCTCTCGACAGCGCGGGCGCGGACGTCCTCGAAGTGGGAGTGCCCTTCTCGGACCCACTCGCCGACGGCCCGGTGATTCAGCGCGCGTCGGAGCGGGCGCTGGCGGCGGGCGGCACCCTGAGGACGGCGATCGAGCTCGTGGAGAGCGTGCGGGCAACGGTGCGCGCGGGCATCGTGTTGTTCACCTACGCCAATCCGGTGATGCGGATGGGGCTCGGGGAGTTCGTCACGAGAGCTGCGGCAGCTGGCGTCGATGGTGTGCTCGTGCTCGATCTGCCGATAGAGGAAGCGGAGCCGCTGCGCGAGGTCGCAGCCGCCGAGGCGGTCGACCCCATCTTCTTGCTGAGCCCGACGACGACGGATGCGCGCATGCGCCGGGCAGCGGCACTCGGGCGAGGGTTTTTGTACGGGATATCTCGACTGGGTGTGACGGGCGCACGGGAGACGGTCGGCGGCGGTGCGGAATCGCTCGTCGCGCGCATCCGCGCCGTCACGACGATGCCCATCGCTGTCGGGTTCGGGATCTCCCGACCCGAGCATGTGGCGCAGGTCGGGCAGTGGGCGGACGCGGCAGTTGTCGGCAGCGCGCTGGTCGAGGTGATCGCGCGGACCGGCACCTCTGACGTCGGAGGCGCGGTGGATGGCTATGTGCGCTGGCTGCGTGGGTCCGGTCCCGATCCGACGAGGGCGTGACGATGGCAAACCCGAAGAACACCTTGACATCGCAGATACCGGCGGCAATCGCGCCCCGCATGGACGAGTTTCGACGCCGCATCGATCAGCTGGACGCCGAGCTCGTGCGGCTCCTGAATGCGCGCGCGGCCTGCGCCGACGAAATCGGTCGACTGAAAGAAGACGTTGGCATCGAGACCTATCAGCCGAAACGGGAGCAGGAAGTGCTCGCGCACGTGCGGGCCGTCAACACCGGGCCGCTGGATCAGGGCGCCATCACGCGTCTGTTTGAACGAATCATTGATGAGTCACGCCGCCTCGAGCGCCAGGCGCACGCGGGTCCAAACGCCGAAGCGGCAGGGTCACAGCCAGAGGGCGGCAAGTCGTCCCAACAAGGGCAGTAGAGGAGAGACAGTATGGTGGTCGTCATGGAAGAACGAGCTGCGGAGGATGACATCCAGCACATCATTGCGACGCTCGTCGAGAAGGGGTTCGACGTGCATCGCTCGACTGGCGCGCTGCGCACCGTGCTGGGCGCGGTGGGTGGCAACCGGGAGTTCGATACGCGGTTGCTGGAGGTGATGGACGGCGTGCACGAGGTACTGCGAATCACGGAGCCATACAAGCTCGCGAGCCGGACCTTCAAGCCGGAGCCGACGATCGTGTCGCTCGGTGAGTTCCGGATCGGGGGCGACGAGGTCATCGTCATGGCCGGACCGTGTTCTGCGGAGACGGAGGAGCAGGTCGAGGCCGCGGCGGCGGCGGTCGCGAAGGCCGGCGCCAAAGTGTTTCGCGGCGGCGCATTCAAGCCGCGCAGCTCGCCCTACAGCTTTCAGGGGCTGGGCGAGGACGGGCTGCGGATGATGCGGGGTGCGTGCGACCGCCACAACCTCAAGCTCGTCTCGGAGGTCATGGACGTCAGCCAGATTGAGCTCGTCGCGAGCTATGCTGACATGTTGCAGGTCGGCGCGCGCAACATGCAGAACTACACGTTGCTGCGCGCGCTGGGCAAGGCGCGAACGCCGGTCCTGCTCAAACGAGGCATTGCTGCGACGATCGAGGAGTGGCTGCTATCCGCCGAGTATGTGCTGTCGGGCGGCAACACAGACGTGGTGCTCTGCGAGCGTGGGATCCGCACGTTCGAGAGCTACACGCGCAACACGCTCGACATCTCGGCGATCCCGGTCATTCACAAGCTGAGCCACCTACCGATCGTGGCCGATCCGAGTCATGGGACGGGTCTGCGCGACAAGGTTGCACCGATGGCCCGCGCCGCGGTGGCGGCAGGTGCGGACGGGCTGATCATCGAAGTGCATCCCGACCCGGATCACGCGCGGAGCGACGGAGCGCAGTCGATGTTCCCCAGCCAGTTCGATCGCCTCATGGCCGAGTTACGCATCATCGCCCCGGCGATCGGTCGTAGTGTCTGCGTTGATCCGGTCCCGCGTCGCGGGTGGGGGACCTAAGCCCTACGCCCTGAGCCTGCGGGTCCTGAGTGATGTCCGACACCCCAAGAACGCTCCCCGTGATTCAACCGGGGACGGAGCCGGGCGCCATCCCGGTGTTCGACAAGATCGCCATCGTGGGGCTGGGTCTCATCGGCGGCTCGCTGGCGCTGGCCGCGCGCCAGATCTGGCCTCGCGGCATGGTCATCGGGGTAGACGAGAAGCGGGTGCTCGAGCAAGCCATGCTGCGGCACGCCATCGACGTGGCCGCGGACGACCCCGTGGTGATCGCCGAAGCAGACCTGGTCATCCTGGCGGCGCCCGTGCGTGACAACATTGCGTTGCTCCGCGACCTCGAGCAGCACCTGACGGGGCCGGCCGTCGTGACCGACGTGGGGAGCACGAAGCGAGCGATCGTGGATGCGGCGCGCCGCTTGCCGGAGCGCCTGGTGTTCGTCGGCGGGCATCCACTCGGCGGCGCACCGCGCGGTGGAATCACGCACGCGCGACCCGATCTCTTCAAAGGGCGGCCCTGGCTGTTCACGCCCACCCAGGACCGTCAACCCCAGGAGCTGTCGCGTCTCAAGGAATTCGTCACCGCACTCGGGGCCGTCCCGCATGTGCTCTCTCCGGCGGCACATGACCGCCTCATCGCCTTCCTGAGTCATCTCCCTCAGCTGACGGCGTCCGCATTGATGCACGTGGTGGGGTCCGAGGTCGGCGAAGACGGTTTGGCGTTGACGGGTCGCGGTCTGTCGGATACCACCCGGCTGGCGTCGAGTCCCGCCGCGATCTGGCGCGATATCTGCGCGACCAACGCCGACGAGGTGGCGGCCGCGCTCGATGCGCTGATCGGCGAGCTGCAGGCGTTACGCGGCGATCTCGAGTCGGGCGACGGGCTGGCGCGGATCTTTGAATCGGCCGCCGCTTGGCGCGGCGTGCTCGCGAAGCACCGGCCTCCCGCAGGCTCCTAGCGGAAGCGGCCGCCGCCGCGAACCTCGATGCGCGTGCGCGCGGAGATCAGGATGTCATCACGCCGCTTGAGATGCAGACGCACCTCGTAGCGGCCCCCGTACTCGAAGGTGTGACGGATGGAGAACCGACGCCGAATGGTGCTGGCTCCCGGCTCGTACGGGTCGCAATCCGGCGTCGACGCGGAGACCGTGTCGTCGTCCCAGTCCCACTCCACGCCCGCGCAGTAGAGCTCTTCGTTGTCATCGGGACCGCCACGGATTTCACCGACGAAGAGAATCTCCGCTGGAGCGAATGACACGCGCGGGCTGGCCCGCAGACGAAGCTCCGCGTCGTCCTGCGAAATCTCGATTCGGAGCGCGGGCTCGAGCGCCTGCCCCGACGGCGCGCCGAGCAGGAGCGCGCCGGCGAGGACTACGACCGCCCGCAGCTGGTGAACCCGCACGGGCTCTATTGTAGCTCGATATAATCGCGCGATGCCGGCACAGCGCAGCGATCCCGCCGTGAGCGTCGCGACCATCGCGGCGGGCCAGGCCGACGCGGATGTCGTCGGGCTGCCGGTCTTCGACGACGACGATCTCGGCGACGTCGTCGATCTGGAAGCCGCCAGTGGCGGTGAGGTGGCGCGCGTCCGCGACTCGGGTGTGCTTCGGTTCGCCGCGGGCGAGACGCTGCTCCTGCGGACCGATGGTGCCGGGTGGCAGCCACGCCACGTGCTCCTCGTTGGCGCCGGACCGCCGGGACGCGCGTCGGTTCAGCGCCTGCGCGAAGCCGCCGCGGCGGCGGCACGGGCGGCCCTGCGGCATCGCATCGAGCGGCTGGCCTTCGTCTGTCGCAAGAGCGCGCCGGCGGACCGGGCCGTGCAGGCGGTGGCCGAAGGCATTCTGCTGGGCAGCTTCGAGGACCGGCGATACAAGACGGAGAACGGGCGGGGGTGGTCGCTCGGTGCCTGCCAGGTGATCGCGCCGGCAGCGCCCGGCGTCGACCTCGCGGCCGCCGTCGAGCGAGGACGCACCCTGGCGGCGGCGGCCAACGTCGCACGCGAGCTTGCCAACGAGCCGAGCAACGTGCTGACACCGGCCGTGTTCGCCGGCCGTGCCGCCGCGCTGATGGAGGACGTCGGCGTCGGCGTCGAGATCGTGGACGAGCAGGGCGTCGCCGAACGTCAGATGGGCCTCCTGCTCGGTGTCGCGCGCGGGAGCGTCGAGCCGCCGCGCGTGGTGGTGATGCGCTACGAGCCGGTGAGCCCGGTCGACGACGCTGTCCTGGGGTTGGTGGGCAAGGGTGTGACGTTCGATAGCGGTGGGATCTCGATCAAACCGGCCGACGGTATGGAGCGGATGAAGGGGGACATGGCGGGCGGCGCGGCCGTGATTGGGGCGATGCGTGCGCTTGCACAGCTTCGTGCGCCGCACCGCGTCATCGGCGTCGTTCCGATGACGGAGAATATGCCGGGTGGTCGCGCGACGAAACCGGGGGACATTCTGACTGGCGCGAGTGGGACGACGGTCGAGGTCATCAACACCGATGCGGAAGGGCGGCTGATTCTCGGGGACGCGCTCTGGTACGCGCGCGCGCTCGGCGCCACGCATCTCGTGGACGTCGCGACGCTGACAGGGGCCTGTGTGGTGGCGCTCGGCCATGTGGCGAGCGGCCTATTCGGCCGGCCGGATGACTGGACCACCGCGGTGCGCCGGGCGAGCGAGCGGGCCGGGGAGCCGCTGTGGCCTCTGCCGGTCGGCGCCGAGTATCGCGAGCTCCTGCGATCGGACATGGCCGATCTCGTCAACAGCGCGGGGCGAGCCGGTGGCGCCTGCACCGCCGCGGCGTTCCTCGAGGCCTTTACGGGCGGGCAGCCGTGGGCCCACGTCGACATCGCCGGGACCGCATGGGCGGAGGACAATCGCGAAGACAAGGTGAAGGGATCTACCGGCGTCATGGTCCGCACCCTCGCCGAGCTGGCCCTTGACGAAGGGACTTGGTAGCCTGCCGTGATGGCCCGCGAACCCCTCACGCCGCTCGTCTATGACGTCATCGAGCCAACGTCGCCACAAACGACCGTGATCGATGTGCTCGTGGGCGCTGGTTCGGTCGTTCTCGCGATTGTCTTCGTGGCGATCCTGCTGGGACTTGGACTCGCCGGCCTGCTGATCGTTCGTCGGCGGGTGAGTGGCGAGGGGCTCGACGGAAGAGGAGGCCAGGGCATCACGCTCGGTCTCGACACCCGACTCCGCCCGATTGCGCCGTCCCGCGAGGCACCCGCGCCAGCCAACGGCGCACCGCCTGACGGAGGCGAGACGTCTCCCCCGGGTCACGGTAACGGGTCCTCGGATTCATCGGGAGCGCCGAGACGGGGCCACCAGCCCGCGGCAAGAGCGACGGGGCACTAACCCCAGAACTCACTGCTCTGGGGTTAGGAGCCGCCGGCGATGCTGACGTTCTGCGGCAGCGGCATCGTCAGCGTGCGACGATACCGCAGCACGGCCTCCAGCAAGGCATCGGCAATCAGATCGCGATACGAATCGGTGGCGAGGAACCTGGCATCGTGCCGGTTCGTGAGGAACGACACTTCGGCCAGCACGCTCGGCATGCGCGCGCCGATCAGCACGGCGAACGGCGCGCGCTTCACACCGAGGTCAGGCAGGTCCGGGTCAACCGCCCGCAGCTTCCCGATCAACCCCTGCTGGACGAGTTCCGCGAAGCGCTCTGACTCCTGCGCTTTGACGCCAGTCGCGATCGCTCTGACCAGCTCCGGCAGCTCGGTCAGCGTGCGTGTGGTGCGCGCGTTCTCTCGCGCGGCCACGGCTTCGGATTCGGCGTCGGTCGCGAAGTCCAGCACATAGGTTTCGACGCCTCGCGCGGCGGCACGACGGCTGGCGTTGGCGTGGATCGAGAGGAAGAGATCCGCGTCGACGCGATTGGCCAGCTCCGTGCGGGCCGCCAGGGGCATGTATTCGTCTCGCCGGCGTGTGAGTACCACCTCGATGCCGTGCCGCGGCAATCGGCGCGCGAGCCGCTGCGCGATGTCGAGCACAACATCGGCCTCGCTCAAGTCACGGGCGCTCGCGCCCGGGTCGTAGCCGCCGTGGCCAGCATCGATGACGATCCGCGAAATCCCGAGGCCGAGCTGGCGGGAGAGGGACACGGTCCGGTCCTGACCGGTCGGGGTTGCGGTTGGGGTCCGGTCCTGACCGGTCGGGGTTGCGGTTCGGCCGTCCGCCTCGGGGGAATCTGGTGATCCGGCGCCACCATGTGGCGCGGCCCGACCCGCCGGCGGTGTCGCACTGCGCGCCGCGAGCGGCGGTGTGACCTGAGGGCGCGGAATCGGTGCGACGTGGCGGCAGTCGGCGATCAGGCGGAACGGGTCGTAGAGACTGAGAACGTCGCAGTCGGCGACATCCGCGGTATCGAGCAGGACGCGCGTGACGTTGCCCGGCCGGCGCTCGAGTCGGATCTCCCGCACGGGCTGACCGTCGAAGCGCATGGTCTCGTTGCGACGGCCAGGTGCGCTGGAGGTATCGTGGAGGTCGAAGAAGACTTGCGGCGGCGACCTCACGATGTCGGTGCGATACTCCACCTCTCGGTCGACCTCGAGGGTCACCCGGACGAGGTCGCCAATCGTCTCCCGGCGCACGTCGGTCAGCCAGGCGAGCTGGCGAAGTGCATCGAAGCGATGTCGCCGGTCAGTGGCTCGGGCCGCGAGCGGGCTCTCCGGGTACGCGCTGGCCAGCTGACCGAGCAGACGCGTGCCGGTCTCCAGGTCCAGCGCGTCGTGATGCCGCTCGAACGCGTCGAATGCCAGTCCGGATGCCTGCCACAGGGCACGGTCGCCGAACGCCGTCGCCGGAAAGCGCCGCTGGATCGCCTCGTAGGCGGCGATCGCCGTACGAAGCTCCTGCAGCGAGGGGCCGTGGGTACTGGGCGCGCGAAGCGCACGCTCCTGTGCAAGCGCTGCGGTGAAGAGTGCCGCCGGTGGACGGTCATCGGCTGCCGGACGAACGGTGGCCGCGAACACGAGGATGCCCAGAATCGCCCGAAACCGCATCGCATGGCTTATCGACCGAATCGGCGGTGAGCCTTAAGCCACGGCCGCGCCGTTGTTAGCGGGGGATCGCGTCCACTTCCTCGAAGTAATCGGGTTTTACGAGCACCTCCCTCGGTCTGCCCGAGGTGCCGCCCGAGACGAGGCCATCGGCCTCCATCATGTCGACGAGGCGTGCGGCGCGGCTGAAGCCGACCCGCAGACGCCGCTGCAGATGCGAGATCGACGCTTGCTGGCTCGAGACCACCACGCGTGCCGCCTGGTCGTAGAGATCGTCGCGCTCGAATTCGATTGCGTCCGGGGCCTTCTCATCCGCTGTAATCGAGTCGTCGTAACCCGGCTTGCCCTGCTTGCGAAGAAAGCTCGCCAGCCGTGCGGTCTCCTTTTCGGAGATGTACGGGCCGTGCACGCGCACGCACCGCGACGACGCGGGGGGGAGAAAGAGCATGTCGCCCTTTCCGAGGAGCTGCTCGGCGCCGTTCGAGTCGAGGATCGTTCGGGAGTCGACCTTCGACGACGCACGGAACGCGATACGTGCCGGCATGTTGGCCTTGATCAATCCGGTGATGACGTCGACTGACGGACGCTGGGTCGCCAGGATGAGGTGGATGCCCACCGCGCGGGCCATCTGCGCGAGCCGAGCAATCGACTCCTCGACTTCCTTGCTCGCCACCATCATCAAGTCGGCAAGCTCGTCGATAGCCAGCACGACATATGGAAGCGGCGTCGGCAGGTCGGCGTCGTCGTCCGTGCGCGGGGACTTGGGCTTTCTCGCCCGGTGCGCCTCTTTGAGGAGGCGCGCAATGTTGCGGTTGTACTGGTCGATGTTCCGTACGCCTTCAGCGGCGAGCCGCTTGTAGCGCTCCTCCATCTCCCGCACGGCCCAGCGCAGGGCATTGGCGGCCCGCTTGGGGTCGACCACCACGGGGGTCAAGAGGTGGGGAATCTCATCGTACATCCCGAGCTCCAGCCGCTTGGGGTCGATCAGGATGAGTCGCACTTCGTCGGGGGAGGCCCGGTACAGGATGCTCGTCAGCATGGCGTTCATCGAGACCGATTTGCCGGTTCCGGTCGAGCCGGCCATCAGGAGGTGCGGCATCGTCGCGAGATCGCTGACGATTGGCTCGCCGTGAATGGTCTTGCCGAGCGCCAGCGTAAGCTTGGACGTCGAGCGGCGATACAGTTCGGACTCGAGGAGCTCCCGGAGCGAGATCTGATCTCGAATCGCGTTGGGAATCTGGATGCCGACGGTCGACTTGCCAGGAATACGCTCGATCAGGACCGATTCCGCCTGCATGGCCAGACAGAGATCGTCGGCCAGGCCCGTGACCTTGCTGTATTTGACCCCGGCGTCCGGCTTGAACTCGAATGTCGTGACCACGGGGCCCGGATGGATCTGGACCGCCGACCCGTCGACGGCGAACTCCCGGCACTTCTCTTCGAGTAGGCGGGCGTTGTCCATGAGCTGTCGCTCATCGAACTTCTGGACCTCCTTCGGCGAATCGAGGAGCGCCATCGGCGGGACGGTGTAGCTGCCAGGGCGCCGTTCCTTCATCGAGAGATCGGGCACAAGTGGGAGGCGCGGGGTCGCGGACCGCGGTGGTCGGATGGCGGGCGCCGTTTGAAAGGGCACCGCTGTCGCGGGCTCGTCCTGGGGCGCCGGCGTCGGGACGGGCGCTCGCTTAGCGGTCTGGCGCTTGGTGCTTCTCGGGGCCGGTGCGGCGCTCGGAGGGGCCGCCGGTGGCCCCTGGCTTTTCGCGAGCACCTCCGTCCGCGCCGTGGATGCGCCGCTCCGCGCCAGGTGCTTCTTGATGACGCCCTGTCGCTGGCGCTCGCGTCGCCGGCGCTCCCACCACCGCCGCACGGCCGTCGTGGTGGCGGCGGCGCGGCGCGTGACCAGGCCGCCGAGATCGGTGAACAAGCGGCCGAAGGAGAACTGCGTTGACAGGATCACCGACAGGAAGAGCGCGGTCAGGATGACGATGATCGACCCGGTCCGGTTGAAGTACTCGGCGAGCAGGCGTGCGAGGCCATCGCCGACGGTTCCGCCGGCTCGAAACGTCCGGTCGGGGGAGTCGAACCCGCCGAGTGCGAGGCTGAGGAACGCGCCGCTGCCGGCAAACAACAGGCCGAGACCAACGAGCTTGGTGTAGGCCGCGTCGACGGATCGGCACCAGAAATAGTGCCACCCAAGCACGACGAGGGCGACCGGGCACAGATAGGACACGAGGCCGAGCAGCTGGAAGGACAGCTCGGCGAGAAAGGCGCCCACGCGGCCAACAAAGTTGTGGGGGGGCGATGCGCCACCGGTGTTGAAGAACCACACGGCGTCCGCGGGGTCATAGGTCGCCAGGGCAATCAACCACACCAGGGCAACGGCAAAGAGGGCCACACCCACGAACTCGCTGACCCGTCGCGAGAGAGTCGTTCCAGCCACGTTCACATCTCCATGATGACCGGCACAATCATTGGCCGGCGACCGGTGTGCTTTCGGAAGCACCGCTGCATTTCCGCACGGACACGTTCCCCGATGAGCTCGCGGTCGGCTCGCTCCTCCGCGGTGACCGTGGCCAGAAGGTCATCGATGAGTGTCGGGATGGCGTCGTCAAGAAGCGATCGTGTCATGTCATCCAGGACGAGCCCACGCGGGATCAACTCGGGGGCACGCTCGAGTCGGCCGGTCTGCCCGCGCACCGTCACGACCGCCACGACAACACCGTCCCCGGCCAGATGCCTCCGGTCCCGCAACACGCCATCCGACACCGTCCCCCGGCGCGTGCCGTCGAGGCGCACCCGGCCCGCCGGTGCCGGAAGGTCGATCCACCCGCCGCCCGCGTCGAAGCACACCCGATGGCCGTTTTCACCTACGAGGGGCGTCGACGCACCACCGGACACGTGCTCGGCCAGCCTCGCATGATGCGCGAGATATCGGTACTCTCCGTGTATCGGCACGAAATACCGTGGCCTGATGAGCGACAGCATCAGCTTGAGGTCCTCCTCGCTCGCGTGCCCGGAGACGTGAACCCGGGCCGTGGCCTCGTCGATCACGCTGGCTCCGCGGCGCGCGACGTTGTTCATGACCCGGCCAATCGCTCGCTCGTTCCCCGGAATCGCACGCGCCGAGAACACCACCACGTCCCCGGGGCCGAGTGAGACGTGGCGGTGCGCATCCGCAGCGATTCGCGCGAGCGCCGACAAGGGCTCACCCTGCGACCCGGTGACGATGCAGAGCACGGTCGCGGGGTCGGCGTGCGGGATATCGGCTTCGCGCATCCGCGCACCATCCGGCACGCGCAGACGTCCGACCCGCCCGGCGATGTCGGATGTGTCCTTGACACCCCGGCCGACGAAGGCCACGCGTCGCTGGAACCGGGTCGCCAGGTCCACGAGTAGCTGAATGCGGTGGTAGCTGAATGCGGTGGAGGCTCGAGGCAAACGTCGCGACGATGAGGAGTCGCGTTGAGCTGGCGAAGATCTTCTCCAGCGCGGGGACCACGTCGAGCTCCGACCCGGTGTGGCCTGGGCGCTCGGCGTTCGTGCTGTCGGCAAACAGCGCGAGGACGCCGGCCGATCCGATCTCCGCCAGGCGATGCACGTCCACCGGCTCCCGATCCGGCGGCGTCAGGTCGAACTTGAAGTCCCCCGTGTGCACCAGCACGCCGAGTGGGGTCTGGATCGCGACCGCCAGGCAGTCGGGCATGCTGTGGGCCACGCGGATGAACTCCACACGGAGCGCGCCGACGGTCACTGTCTGACCAGGTGCTACGGTGACGAGACGCCCGTCGGGGTCCACGCCGTGGGCCCGCAGCTTTGCGTCGAGCATCGCCAGCGTCAACGCGGAGCCGTAGATCGGTCCGTGAATGAGATCCCAGACATGGGGCACAGCGCCGATGTGATCCTCGTGGCCATGGGTCAGCACCGCCGCGTTGATCGGCGTGGCGCCGCCACAAAGCTCCGCGATGTCCGGGATCACGAGATCGACACCGAAGCGCTCGGGACCGGGGAACATCACGCCGGCATCGACGAGCAGACCCGTCCCGCCACAGCGGACGGCCATCATACTCATGCCGAACTCGCCGACTCCGCCGAGCAGGAGCGCCTCGACGGCCGCCACGCGCACAGGCTCCGAGTGCATTGCAACTGCAAACCGCGTGCACGATCTGCTGAGGTCCGTTCGACCCGCAGACCGGACCGCGCACCTGCGGGTCGCGCGCGGTCGGGCAACCGGGCGAATCCGCCGGTCGGGTCAGGTGACCCGGTGACGCGGTCGTTCGTGCAGGCTGCTGGGTGGGCCTGCGGGAGGAGAGAAACCGGCGCAGTATAGCACACTCACGTGCGGTCAACGGCCAGAACCTCTGCAAGCTCAATGAGTTCCGACAATTCGAGCTCGCTCGGTCTTCGACGGCCGTCGATGCCGGCGGCGCGAAATAGTCCGGCCGACTGAGCGCCGTGACGACGCGCCATCGGGGCCAGCGCGTTGACCGACTGCTTGCGACGTTGCGTGAAGAGCGTTCGCACCATCGACTCGAACACGGCGAGGTTGCTTGGCATACGGTCGGGGGGCCGAAATCGCAGCTCGACGACCGCCGAATGGACGGCTGGAACGGGTCTAAACGCGCCCGGGGGTAGCTTCAACCGTAGGTTGGCAGCGGCACGCAGCGCGGTGAAGATCGCGAGCGGGCCGTAACTTCGCGACCCGGGTTTCGCGATCACCCGGTCGGCCACCTCGCGCTGGAACATCAGGACGGCATCGCCGATCGGGGCGCCCACGTCGTGAGCGCGGAGCACGCGGAGCAGGATCGGGGCCGAGATGTTGTACGGAAGGTTGCCGACAAGTCGTACTGTCGCCGACTGCGTGTGCGTCGCCGCCAGCTCGTGCACGACGTGGGCGAGATCCATCGCCAGCACATCGCCAACCACGATCCGCACGCGCGGCGCTGCCTGCTGCTCCAGGCGTGCGGCGAGCTGCCGATCGACCTCGACCGCCAGCACGCGCGCCCCAGCGCCTGCGAGGGAAGAGGTGAGTGCGCCCCGTCCTGGACCGATCTCGACGAAACAGTCCGCCGGGGTCGGGTGGATGGCGGCGACGACGCGCGCCGCCCACGCCGGCTCGAGGAAGTGCTGGGCGAAACGCCGTCGCGCGCTAGGAGCCCTCGTCGAGCTGACCGTCGCGCCAGTATCGGGCCTCGATCTCTTCGATTTCGTCCTCACTGAGCCCAAAGTAGTGTCCAAACTCGTGAATGATCGTCTCACCAATTGCCCGCACGACCTCACCGCGGTCGGCGCTGTCGCGCACGATCGGGTGCTGGTAGATGGTGACCCGGTCGGGCAGGGCGTTCCCGTGATCCCACCCGCGTTCGGTCAGCGGCGTGCCCTGGTACAGGCCGTACAGGGTGTCCGGTGGCTCGATCCCGAGCTCCAACAGGAGCTCCGGGGCCGGCTCGTCCTCGACCACGACCGCGACATTGTCCATGGCATCCCGGAACCGTCGCGGCACGCGCTCCCACGCTTCGGTGACGAGCCGGTAAAACTGCTCGCGGGTCATGACCGGCAAAACTGCTCGCGGGTCATGACCGGCAAAACTGCTCGCGGGTCATGACCGGCAAAACTGCTCGCGGGTCATGACCGGCAAAACTGCTCGCGGGTCATGAGGCGTCCCGCTGGCGCCGGGGCGGTGCTGGGGACCGTCGAGAGAGCCCAGCCGCCGCCGTCGTGGCGCCGCGGGCGAAATCACAGGAGGCCCGTGCGTGGCAGCGATGACAGAGCGGTCGTGGCTTGCAGATACGGCGCCCATGCAGAATCAGCGTATCTGATGTGATGGTCCACCGCGCCGGCGGCACCGCGGCACATAGCTCCGCTTCGACGACCACCGGATCGGTCGAGTGCACGAGGCCGAGCCTGTTGGCGACCCGCAGGACGTGACGGTCCACTGGAAGGCCGGGGACGTCCAGGGCGTGGCCGAGCACGACGTTGGCCGTCTTGCGCCCGACGCCGGGCAACCGAACAAGCGCATCCATCGACGCGGGCACCGCGCCGCCGTGCCGTGCGACGAGCGCGGTGGCCATACCAACGAGGGAACGGCTCTTCGAGCGAAAGAAGCCCGTGGTTCGGATGACTGCCTCGAGCGTCGCGGTGCGGGCCGTGCTGAGCGCTTGCGCGTCGGGATACCGACGAAAGAGCCCCGGCGTCACCTGATTGACGCGCTCGTCCGTGCATTGCGCGGAGAGGATGGTTGCCGCGAGCAGCTCGAATGGATTCCGAAAGTCGAGCTCCGTGAACGCGCCCGGATGCTGCTTGGACAGCGCCGAGAGAATGCGGCGCGCGCGCGATGCTGGATGCGAGCTCGGAGTGCGCTTCCCGCCCACGGGCTTCTCTAGTGAACCGGGCCCTTGGGAGGACCCACTTTCGGCGGTGATTCGGTGAACGCGCGCAAATGCTCCTGCAAGGCGCCGATCAGGTTCGGCACGAATTGCATCGGCACGACGATGCGCGCGCGAACAGGGGCCCGGAGCTCGCGCTCCGTGTCCTCGCCTCGCACCTCGCGCTCTGACGGAGGCAGCACCTCACAGAACGTCAGCGTGAAATCGAACGGGGTGTGCGCGATTGCGCAGAAGTTGGCGTAGGTGCGTGGCGTATCGCCTGGTTCGTCGGGAACAATGGTGAAATTGATCTGTTTGCGGTCCGGCATCGATGTCTCCCATCAGTATCTTCTCATGACACCGATGACGACGCCTTGCACCTGGACCTGATCCGGATCAACGACCAGAGGGCGCATGCTGTCGTTGGCCGGCTGCAAACGAATGCGCCCGTTGTCCCTGTAGAACTTCTTGAGGGTCACGTCGCTACCCTGGAGCAGCGCGATGACGGTCTCGCCGTTCTCGGCTGTTTTCCGGTCCTCGACGATGACAACGTCCCCGTCGCGGATTTGCTCGTCAATCATCGACTCGCCGCGTACCCTGAGTGCGTAGGTGTCGCGTTTTCCGACGAGATCCTCGGGCACCGACACCGTCTCGGAAGACACCACCGCCTCGATCGGCACACCGGCCGCGACGTGGCCGAGAAGGGGGAGTTCGAAGGCGCCGCGCCCGAGCCGCGTCGGCATCAACTCGACTGAGCGGCTGCGGTTCCACGCCCGCTTGATAAACCCCTTTTCTTGCAGGTTCGTCAGGTGCTTGTGCACCGTCGCCAGTGAGGAGAGCCCGAAGCGCCGGCCGATTTCCTCGAGGCTCGGCGCATAGCCGTGGTGCTCGATGAACTCGTTCAGATAGTCCAGGATCTCACGTTGGCGTTTGGTCAGTGGTAGCACTCGACCTCCTCTCAATGGGCGCGAGTACGGCCACTATATGCAAAGAAAAGACGAAGGTCAAGCGGCACCAGGGCTAGGATGACGCATGCGCATGCCCATCGAGCTGCCGGCTGCCGAAGCGGGGCGATGTGACGCCGTGGGCGTGGGCCTCAACACGACCGACGTGATCGCCGTCGTGGCACGCCACCCGGTGGCCGATACGAAGCAGCCGATCCTCCGGCTGATGCAGTCGCCGGGAGGGCAGGCGGCGACCGCGATGGCCACCTGTGCGCGACTGGGGTGGTCGGCTCGCTACGTCGGACGCTTTGGGACGGACGCGAACGCCGCTGAAGGGCGGCGTAGCCTCGAGCGCGACGGCGTCGATCTCTCCGCGGCGCCCAGCGTCGATGGTGCGGCCAACGCCCTGTCGATGGTCATCGTGGACGAGCAGACCGGCCACCGGACCGTGCTCTGGTCCCGCGACGCCGGACTGGCCATCCAGCCCAGCGACATCGCCAGAGACGATGTCTGCGCCGGGCGCGTGTTGCTGGTCGATTGCCACGAGACGTCCGCGGCCACCGCCGCCGTCCGCTTCGCGCGGGCCGCCGGCGTGCCCACCGTTATCGATGTCGAGCGCGTGCGACCGGGCATCGACGACCTGCTGCGCAGCATCGACGTCATCATCACGGCGCAGGATTTCCCGTCCGCGCTGACGGGCATCGGCGACCAGGGCCGAGCGCTCAAACGCCTGGACGAGACCTACAGACCTGCGCTGTGTTGCGTCACGCTCGGTTCGGAAGGGAGCCTGGCGCTGGTGAACGGGTCGGAGATCAGGACGCCCGGCTTCCGCGTGCCGGTCGTCGATACGACCGGCGCAGGCGACGTCTTTCGAGGTGGCTTCATCGCCGGCTGGCTGCGCGGGGCGGGGCGGTCGGAGGTCGCCGACATTCTCATCTACGCCAACGCCGTTGCCGCGCTCAAGTGCCGGGGACTCGGCGCGCGAGAGGGGATCCCTCGGCCGGACGAAGTGGAGACGCTGATCCACGGCAGCATCGTGTGATGCTGACGCGGAGCCGGGCAACGGTCGCATGCTAGAGTTCTCGGGTGGCGTGGTTTCTCGCGGTCGTGGCCGTGCTGGCGAATGTCGCGCAGCCGGGTTCAGACGATCCGCTGACCGCCGCCGATGGCCAGCGTCTCGAAGAGGCGATCACGTCGATTGTCGTGAACGCGTCGACTCCGGCCGAGATGCCACGCGAGGTCACGATTACCGCGCGGAGCGTCAACGCGTTTTTCAGATTTCAGGGCGCGGGCCTGCTGCCCTCCGGTATCGGCGAGCCCGAATTGCAGTTCCTCGATTCCGGGCGGATCTCCGGTCGCGCGACCATCGATCTCGACCAGATCCGCACGCAGCAGGAGCGGGGACAACTCGATCCACTTCGCTATGTCAGCGGGCAGGTCGAGGTCCTCGCGGTCGTGGTCGCGCAGGCGGCGGATCACGTCGGTCAGGTTGAAATCGAGTCGATCTCCATCGGGGGCATACCGATGCCGCCGGCGGTGTTGGTCGAGCTCGTGCGGCACTATTCGCGTACCGAGCAACACCCCGGTGTCGATATTACGGAGCCGTTCACGCTGCCGTACGCCATCGCGGCGCTACGCGTGGAGAGCGGTCGCGCGGTGATCGAGCAGTGACCGCCCACACCGGTGGTCTTGAACGCGGTCTGCCATGCATCGTGACACCGACGACCCGCTCCAGAGCCCGGTTCAATACCTAAAGAGCGTCGGTCCGCGCCGCGCGGAGGACCTCGCGACCGCGGGTCTGCGGACCGTCGAGGATCTGCTGCTCTCGCTGCCGCGGCGCTACGAGGATCGCGCGCGCCTCACGCCCATCGCATCGCTGAAGCCCGACGACCTGGCGGCGGTCACCGGCGAGATCCTGAGCTGCGGACTCCGGTCGACCAGACGGAGGGGTTTTCGGATCGTTGAGCTGGTCATCCAGGACGACTCCGGCACGGTGCGCGCAACGTTTCTCAACCAGTCGTTTCTCAAGGACGTCTTCACGCCGCACGAGCACGTGGTGCTCTTCGGCAAGATCGAGCGCCGGCGGGCGGGCGGGCTCCAGCTGACGAACCCCGACTACGAGCTCTTGCCTACCGCCGACGACGACGGAGAGGAGGGGCTAATACACACGGGCCGCATTGTGCCGGTGTATGAGAAGCTCGGCAGCCTGACGCCGAAACTGAGGCGGCGCGTGGCCCATGGCGCGCTGCAGCGACTTCCCGACGAGGTGCCCGATACGCTGCCGGACGAGATTCGGCGGCGGCTCGAGCTCCCGACCCGCGCGGTCGCCTTCCGCGACGCTCATTTTCCGCCTGCCGGTTGCTCCGTCGAGGCGCTCAACGCGTTCCGGACTCCGGCACAGCGCCGGCTCGTGTTCGAGGAGTTCTTCTTCTTTCAGCTCGGCCTGGCCCTGCGGCGCCGAGAGGCGGCGACCATCACGAAGCCCCGCACGATTCGCGTCGATGACCGCATCCGGCGCGCAGCTCTCGCCGTGCTGCCTTTTCGCCTCACGAGCGACCAGCGACAGGCGCTCAAGGACATCGTGAGCGACCTTCAGTGCCCGCACCCGATGAATCGCTTGCTACAAGGCGACGTTGGGTCGGGCAAGACGATCGTGGCGTTGCTGGCCGCGCTGGTCGCGATGGAGAATCAGCTACAGGTCGCGGTCATGTCCCCGACCGAGATCCTGGCCGAGCAGCACTACCTGACCCTCACGCGCCTCCTCGCGCCGTCGCGATTCGACGCCGTGCTGCTCACCGGGACGATGCCCGCAGCCGAGCGGCGCATGGCCTCGGCCCGTCTGGAATCAGGCGCAGCGCAGCTCGTGGTCGGGACCCATGCACTCGTGCAAGAGGCAGTGCGCTTCAAGACGCTGGGCCTCGTCATCATCGACGAGCAACATCGATTCGGCGTGATGCAACGGGCGACGCTGCGGTCGAAGGGGCTCGAGCCCGATGTGCTGGTGATGACGGCGACCCCTATCCCACGCACGCTGGCGCTCACGGCATATGGCGACCTCGAGAGCTCGGAGATTCGGGAATTGCCTCCGGGCCGGCAGGCCGTGCGGACGACCGTGCGACCGGATGGAAAACGCGCGCGGACCTACGCGCTGATCGAGCGGGAGATCGACGAGGGCCGGCAGGCCTACGTCGTCTGTCCGCTGGTGGAGGAATCGGCGAAGAGCGACTTGAGCGCGGCGACCGACATGGCGGAGCACCTCGGGCGGGAGGTCTTTTCGACGCGTCGTGTGGCGCTCCTGCATGGCCGGATGAAGCGCGCGGAGCGAGATCGGATCATGCATGACTTTGCCGCGGGTCGCATCGACGTGCTCGTCGCGACCACGGTCATCGAGGTCGGGATCGACGTGCCGAACGCGACAGTGATGCTGGTTGATCACGCGGAGCGCTTCGGGTTGGCACAGCTTCACCAGTTACGTGGTCGTGTCGGCCGGGGTCCGGCGCAGGCACACTGCGTGCTGATGTACCATCCCCCGCTATCGGACCAGGCACGAGCCCGGCTCGACGCGCTGGCATCCACGGACGACGGATTCGAGGTGGCGGAGCGAGACCTCGAGCTGCGCGGACCGGGGGATTTCTTTGGGACGCGTCAGTCTGGCCTCCCTGTGTTCCGCGTCGGCGACGTGATACGCGATCATCGCGTCATGGACGACGCGCGCCGCGCGGCGTTCGCATGGCTCGATGGCGGAGCACGCGCCGACGTGGACCTCAGGGCCGTGCGCGACGGATGGGCCGTGCGATACGGGCTTGTCGGCGTCGGATAAACATCACGGTGCGCGTCATCGCCGGCACGCTCAAAGGACGACGGCTGGCAGCGCCGGGCTGGGCTGGCCTGCGGCCCACGTCCGATCGTTTGCGCGAGACCCTTTTCAACATCCTGGCGGATCGGGTGTCGGGCGCGGCCGTGCTGGATGCCTGTGCCGGGACCGGCGCGCTCGGGATCGAGGCCATCAGCCGCGGCGCAGCCGCGGTGGCCTTCGTCGACCGTGACCCACGGGCGGCAGCGCTGATCGCCGCCAACCTCGAGCGGTGCGCGGTCGCCGAACGCGGGACGGTCGTGATCGGCGCCGCGCCCGGCGCGTTGGCCCACCTCGCATCGGGTCCGTTCGACCTGGTGTTGCTCGACCCGCCCTACGAATGTGACGCGGCCGAAATCGATGCCATACTGTGCGCGTCCGCCGCGTGTCTGGCGTCCGACGGTTGGGTCGTGCTGGAGCGCGCACGGCGAACGGTGACGCCACAGGTCGCAGGACTGGCGCATCTGCGTCGTGTCACCTCCGGTGACAGCGTGTTGGAGTTCTATGGGCAGCAACAGATCTAGGCTGGCGGTCTACCCCGGGTCGTTCGATCCACTGACCAACGGGCACGTCGACATCATCGAACGCGGCGCGCGGCTGTTCGATCGGATCGTGCTCGCCATCCTGGTCAACGTGGACAAGTCCCCGCTGTTTTCGATCGAGGAGCGCGTAGCGATCCTGCGCGAAGTGTTTGCGGATCATCCGAACGTCGAGGCGGAGACCTTTGATGGACTGCTGGTCGACTACGCGCGTCACCGCGGCGCCGATGTCATCGTTCGCGGTCTCCGCGCCATCTCCGACTTCGAATACGAGATGCAGATGGCGTTGATGAACCGCCATCTCAATGCGGAGATCGAGACCGTGTTCATGATGCCGTCCGAGGAGTACACGTATCTCAGCTCGCGGCTCGCGAAAGAGGTGTTCGCGCTAGGAGGCTCGGTCGCGGGTCTCGTGCCCGACGTCGTGGAAACGCGGCTGCGGATGAAGGTGGTCGCGCGGGCCGACGGCACGGGGTGATTGCCCACCCGCCCCACCCTCGGGCCACCCGACCGTGACACAGATGGATCTTGCGGACCGGTTAACCCGGGTGTCGTCCTCTCAGACGCAGCAGGTGTTGACCGCGGCCGAGGGATTGCGACGGCAGGGCATCGACGTGATCGACCTCGGAGCGGGGGAGCCGGACTTCGCCACGCCTCCACACGTGAAGGCCGCGGGTTCCGCGGCCATCGCGGCGAATTTCACGAAGTACACGCCGAACGCCGGGATCGCCGAGCTCAAGGAGGCCATCTGCGCTCGCTACGTCGATGACTATGGCACGCACTACACCCAAGCCGAGACCATCGTCACCGCCGGAGGGAAGCAGGCGCTGTTCAATGTCGCCATGTCGCTGTTTGGTCCGGGTGACGAGGTCATCACCCACGCGCCCGCCTGGCCGAGCATCGTCGAGCAGATCAAGATCGCTGGCGCAGAGCCGGTGCTCGTACGCACGTATCCGGATGAGGGATTTCGCGTCGCGGCAGCTCGCGTGCTCGACGCGCTGTCCGCACGCACGCGCGCCATCATCATCAATTCGCCGGGCAATCCGACCGGGGCGCTCGTCGCCGAGGAGGAGTTGGCGACCATCGCGCGCGAGGCGTCGACGCGTGGCATCTGGGTGATCGTCGACCTGTGCTACGAACGCCTCATCTACGATGACGTGCCGCACAACTTGCCCCGCGTCATCGGGGAGCTGGCCCGCGATCGGGGCGTGCTCATCGGCAGCGTGTCAAAGACCTATGCCATGACGGGGTGGCGCTGCGGATGGGCCCTGGGACCCGAACCGCTGATCGCGGCGGCCAACACCCTGCAGAGCCATGCCACATCGAACGTCTGTTCGATCACACAGCAGGCGGCGGTCGCCGCGCTGACCGGACCGCAAGCTTGCGTGCAGACGATGCTGAACGAATACCGCACGCGGCGCGACCGGCTCTGCGCCTGGCTCGCATCCGAGGCCCGCATCCGGGTCGTGCCTCCGGCCGGCGCGTTCTATCTGTTTCCCGACATCACCGACGTGCTCTCCCCGGACGGGCCACGCACGTCCGCGGAATTCGCGTCCCGTCTTCTCGCGGAAGCGCACGTCGCACTGACGGCGGGCGAAGCATTCGACGCGCCAGGCTTCCTGCGTGTGTCCTACGCCACGTCGTTGGCGCGTTTGGAGGAAGGCGCGACCCGGCTGGTGCGATTCGTGTCGACGCTTAACCCCAGCTGAACGCGCGACTGTTGGCTTCGTCGTAGAGGCGGCGCGTGACATCGACGGCGACCGCCTGATCGAGATATGGGATGGCGATGGTGTGTCCCCCCGCCTCGGCCCCAGCAGTGTCGACGCGAACAGACGCCATGCCATGCCGTCGGTCGAACGGCGACTCACCGAGGGCGACCGTCTGAATCTTGCCGTAGTGGACGAGCGTCAGCGTGCGGGTCCACCAGCCCGTTCGAAACAACACACCCCACGAGGTGAGCGCATAGCCGGCGTGCCGCACATAGAGACGAGCATGGCCGTAGGCCAGGAGCGACGCCGGTAGCCCGAGCGCAAGGGCCCAGAGGTCGACGACCACTCCCGCGAGCACCGTCACTGGCGCCACCACCGCCATCCACCGCCGAAAGATACGCCGCCAGGCGCGGCGAGCGATCGGCGTCCACGTGACCCCGTCGAGATCGACCTGCTCATCGACGTCGCGCAGAAGCGTCGGCAAACGGGCGGTGTCGACCATCGGCGCCAGCCACTGGCGTTCCGCTTTTGGCATGCCTTGTTGGGCACCGAAATCGACGTCCACGTCGGTGGCGCCGCCACCGACGGTTCGCATCTCGACCGATTGACGGCGAAAGGCGCGATGGAGCGGTGTCTCCGTGGATTTGAGTGATTGGATGCGAGACGTCGGGATCGTGCGCGTCACCCGGGTGAAGAGACCGTATTCGGCACCGAGATCGTGACCACGCCGGCTCAAGGTGAACCCGTGCAGCTTCAGGAAGAACCAGCCGACTGAGAACGCGCGGAGCAGGATCACCGCCACCATAAGAAACGTGCCGCCGACGAGGATGCCGGTGAGGACGGGACTCTCGAACGCGACCGCAGGCACCCAACCCATGGCCGACCCGAGATACTGCTCGATGAGATCGCCGGTGTTGCGAGCCCAGCCGGCGCGTTGCCAGAACAGGCCCATCGCCGCGCCAACGACCACCAGGCCCTTGTTGGAGACGATGCCGAGCTTGACGATCTCCCGAGGCGGTAACTGCAGGAGCACATCGGCGGTGGCGGCCGATTCCGTCCCGTCTCCGTCCACTGCGGAGGCCGCATCGTGTCGACCCGCGAACACGCGCGCCCGCATCTCGGTGACAGCATCCAGCGACAAGACGCGCATCACCGCCTCCGGTTTGGTTCCACTGGCGGTCTCGACCCGGACGAGCGCGACCCGGAAGAGGCGATGCAGGGGATTCTGGACGAGGTCGATATTTTGAATGCGTGCGTACGGAATGTGGCGTTCGGTCCGGGTGAGGAGGCCGTCGCGGACGATTATCTCGTCCGCCGCGAGGCGGTAGCGAAAGACGAGGTACTGGATGACGGCTCCGAGGGCGGCCGGGACGATGAACACGGCTGCCCACAACTCAAAGCTGGAGCCACCACCCGACGCGAAGATGACGAGGAGCGCCGGGACGATGAAGCCCTTGGCGAACTGCGCGGCCATGAACATCCATGAGAGCGGATGCAGGCGCCGCTCGTCAGATGCCGCCATCGGATCAGCCGTCGATCAGATAGTCGCGCATGCGGAGTGCCACGGCGTGCGGCAACCCGCCCAGTGACACGGAGGCATCCTGTGTGCCGGCGGTGTGGAGCACGAGAGTCGCGAGATCGAACGCGCGCTCGATCGGTCCCTGCGCGACGTCCGTGTGCTGCACGCGCGATGTGGGGACCGATGTCACGGAACGCCAGACGACGCCCCGCCGAATCGTCAACCCGCGGACGTCGAGCCGATAGCGAGTATGTCGGTATCGGACGCCCGGCCAGACGTAGCACAGGGTGGAGAGGAGAGCCGTCTGCGCGGCCCAGCCGCCGAACACCAACGTCGCGCCACCGCCGAGTTCCCCAACGAAAGTGACGACGCTGACGGCAATCAGGCTGGCCACGGACACGATGCCGACCCAGATGGCGGCGGTGAGCCGGGCCGCGAGCACGGTCTTTGGATCGAGGGCGTGGTCCTGACCGTCCGCCACGTCCTGGAGGGGCGCGGTGGTCGCATCCGCGATCACCGCAGGGGCAGCCGCGACAGAAGTAGATACGGCGCCGCCGGACGCGGCCTCTGCCTCAGCGGCCATACCCTGATCCTACGGGATGTGACGCGTTTCGTTCCCGGTCGGCGGACGGGGGGCGAGCCCTTCTCGCGCACGGAGTCGGACGTGAAGTTCGTGGCCGTCGACTGGCCGATCCCCGGAGGGGGCGGTCCCTATTCGTCCGCCGGCCTCCATTCCCGGGCCAAGCGGCGAGCCTCGGCGAGTTGGTCGGGGGACAGCGCATGAGCAGCGCGATCGCGGCCCTGCGTCGCACCCTCCCGCACCGCGCCCGTGGCCCGTGTCGCGGCGAGGCTCAGCCACATATGCGCGCGCACGTAATCCGGGGCGCCTGTGCGTCCGTTGCGGTGGACGAACCCCAGGCGGTTCCGTTTCCTGGCCAGGCCTCGCGCAGCCGCTCGTTCGTACTGCCACACTGCGTCCGGATAGTCCCGCGGAACGCCGAGATCGTGGCCGTACAGGAACCCGAGATTGTATTGCGCCACCGCATGCCCTTGCTCCGCCGCGAGCTGCCACCATCGCTTCGCCTCGGGACCGCTTGGTTGGACACCGTCACCGCGGGCGTACATGCCCCCAAGGTTATTCTGCGCGTCGGGATCGCCTTGCTCCGCCGCGAGCCGGTACCAACGGATTGCCTCAGTATCGTTCTGGGGCACGCCTCGGCCCTCCCGGTAGTGGAAGCCGAGGTTGAACTGTGCCGCTGCATGCCCTTGATCGGCGGCCGCACGGAACCACCCTGCTGCAGCGGAATCGTCTTCCAGCACGCCCGCGCCGCGCCGGTACTTGAACCCCAGCGAGACCTGCGCATCGACGTTACCCTGGTCGGCCTGCGTATGTAGGTGCGCCAGGTCGGGCGGCATGATCGTCAATGGTGTCTCACCGATCCGCACACTCAGGCCGGTGACGAGTGCCACGAGGGCGATGAACCAGACGCGTCGCTGAGGCAAGACCGTTCTCGAAGAAGCACGACGCCAGGGGGCGCGAAGACGATTCATCCTATCGCTGGCGAGCCTCGGCTTCAAATGCAGAGAAGCGATCGCGCAGCCGTCTGCCGGCTGGCCCGACGGTGCTTGTCCCCCAGGCCCGTGGCCACTGGTGTCTCTTTGGTGGCATAATCGCCGTCAGCGGATCACTATCGGCAGAGTGGTGAAAGGGGAGCACACCCATGACGACGAAGCTTCTGGCCTTGTTGATGCTCGTGACACTGACGGCCGCGTGCGCGGGCAGCGCCGCGGAGAGCGGTGCGCCGGCGACGGACGCCTCGCCCGCAGGTCTGACCGCGGACGATCGGGCTGAAATCCTGAATCTCGCCGGCCGCTACAGCCACGGGATCGACCTGGGGGACGCCGACGCCTGGGCGGGGGTGTTCACGGAGGATGGCGTCATGGAGCTGGTGTCGCAGGGAATCACAAACACCGGCGATGCGTTGCACTCGATGGCGTCGGGTAACCGCGACGCGTCAGGTCCCCAGTCACGGCACATCCCGACGACCTTTATCATCGAGGGTGCGGGCGACGAGGCGACCATGCGCTCCTACGTGAGCGTGGTGAGCACAGGCGACCCGGCTCGCATCGTCTTCCAGGGTCGCTACGAGGACGAGTTGCGGCGGGTCGACGGCCAGTGGCGCATCGCGCATCGCCGGATCCATACGGATTGGATCCAGTCGGCGGTCGCGGAGGGGCTCGCGGCGCGCCAGTAGCACAGGGGTCTCCACGTCGCATCCCGCACGAGAAGCGACTGGTAGTTCAAAGATGTAGCCACGACGCTCCAGCAGGGCGATGGCGTGGTGCCCGCGATTCGGTTCGGCGCGGAGAAAGCCCCGTCCGATCTCGATCAGGAACGGATGGAGCTTTGCGAACTGGAGGAGGTAGGGGTAGACGAGACCGCTCCTGCGACTGATCGTTGGCGGAGGCGGTAGTTCGGCGGGCGGGCGGCTCGTCCGGAACGTGGGAATCCCGCTCTCCTACGACACCCCGGCGCCTGAGAAGAGTACGCAGTTCCCGGAGGCGCCCCGGATCAGCGCCTGTCACGCGAGCCGATTCGTCTTGAAGCCTCGAAACCGATCGAAGTCTCGATCCTCGGTCAGCAGGGCGCCGACGCCCGCCTCGCGGCACACGGCCACGATCTGCGCGTCGAAGACGAGGTTGCCGACGGCGTTCGCTTCCCGGACGGCGTCGGCGAGCAAGTCCATATAGCCGGGCCCCGGCGAAATCACTGCCAGGCTCGGCGAGGCCAGCACGCGGCCAAGCGCATCGCAGGCCTCCTCCGGAGTGAAGGGCGGAGCAAACAGCCGCGGATGGGTGATGACACGCAGGAACTCGCCGAGGCAGAAGACCGGCAGGGCCCAACGGGCCCTGCCTTCTGCCAACGCGACCAGACGTTGCCGGGCGGCGGGGTGCTTGGCGAGCTCGCGGCGATGGGCGTAGACGAGGACGTTGGTGTCGACCGCTATCACGCGCGGCCTTCCATCCGCTCGTAGAGCGAATCCCGGTCGTCCCAGTCGACGCCGGGGACCACGCGTCCACGTTTCATCAGCAGCCGCAGGCGGAACGGCTTGGCAGCGCCAGGTGCCGGCTGCAGGTAGGCGCGCAGCGCCTTCTCGATGAGCCGGGTCAGCGGTTCGCCCTCGTCGGCCGCACGTTTCTTGGCCTGCCGAATGAGCGTGTCGTCGAACTCCAGCGTTGTGCGCATACAGATACCTGTATCAACGAGGCAGATATCTGTCAACGCCTGATTGAATCCGGTTGCAGGCCAGGCCGCCGCCTGACCGCGCGCGGACGCCGTGCCCTACGACCGCAGCACGCGGAGCGAACGGCTGCTCCCCGGGAGGAACGGGCTGTCGGCGATCTGTCCGCCAAACTTCGTATCCCACCGGCCCGGGACTCGAGTCGCACAGCGCGGGCACGCCCCAGCCGGAGTCAGCGAGTACGAGCGAATGTGGTACCCATACCGCTCGATGACCGTCTCGCCGCAGGCGGGGCAATGCGTATCCTCGAGCGCGCCCACCACGCCCGATCGGTTGCCCGCGTAGACGAACCTCAGACCGTTCCGTGTGCCGATGGCGGCCGCGCGGCGCAGCATCTCGGCCGAGGTGTCGGCGCGGTCGGTCATCTTGTAGTCGGCGTGGAACGCGGTGACGTGCCATGGGATGTCGGGGGACACGCCGGCGACAAAGGCCGTCAGCCGCTCGATCTCATCGTCGCCGTCGTTGAAGTCGCGGATGAGCAACGTGACGATTTCCAGCCAGATGCCCAGGGCATGCAAACGCCGAATCGTATCGAGGATGGGCGAGAGCCGGCCACCGAGCTGACGGTAATGACGGTCGTCGAAGCTTTTCAGGTCCACCTTGTAGAGATCCACCCACGGCCGGAGATAGTCGAGCACCCGCGGCGTCGCGTTGCCATTCGAGACAAAGGCGGTCAGAAGGCCGGCGGCGCGTGCTGCCGTGAAGATCGCGACCGCCCACTCGCTGGTGATGAGGGGTTCGTTGTAGGTGCTGACGACGATACGCGCATCGAGGCGCAGCGCATCCTCGACGATCTGGTCCGGTGAGACGGGCACGGGCGATGACACCGCGGCCGGATCTCGCAGCGCCTGCGACGTGACCCAGTTCTGGCAGTAGCCGCAGTGGAGGTCACACCCCAGCATGCCGAAGCTGTAGGCCAACGCGCCGGGGTAGGCGTGAAAGAACGGCTTCTTCTCGATGGGGTCGCATTGCACGCCGCCAACGTAGCCCCACGGCACGTGGAGCCGTCCGCCACGATTGAAGCGCACCTTGCACACGCCGAGCGCGCCGTCGGGGAGCGGGCACTGGTGGCCACACGCGACACAGCGGATGCGACCATCGTCGAGGGGGTCCCATAGCTCGCTCTCGCGCGTGGTCGACGCAAGGACGTCCGAGAGCGATGCCATCGCGCCATTGTACGGTGACCGGCGACGTCGCGCGCTTGGCGACCGTGGCTCCCGACGCCGGCTATCGGTTCGCGACCAGCACGACGCGTTGAAGGTAGCGCTCGGGATCGGGGTCGAGCAGGGTCCGGAGGGTTAGGCTGCCGGTGTTCAAATAGCGAACCTCGCCAAGGAGGATCAGCCGGAGCCCCTCTGACTCCAATCGCGCGGCATCCGCCCCCGGGAGCACGCAGAGCACCCGCTCTGATGAGCCGAGAAAATCGCGCGCGGCGTCGAGCACCGGGAGCTCGACGTGGGGTGCCTCGGTATAGAAGACGAGGTTGCGGTTGAACGCGCGATAGCGACCGTATGGCTCACCCGCGGTGCGGGCCTCCCGGAGCATGGTCGCCATCCGCTCGACTGGTGCCGGTCCCGGTGACGACAGCACGACGTAGTGGGCGCCGAGACCGGCGAACACAGCTGCGGCGGCTGTGAGTGCCGGCACCACGGACCGCAGGGCGCGCGCGCGCGGCGAGCTACGCACGAGCGACGCCAGCGCGGTTGCCGCGAGCGCCACCCCGGACACCAGCACGGCACTCGCCACGACCAGCGTCCACGCCTCGTCCCATTCGACCAACAGCGCGCGCGCGGCGTAGACCAGCGCCGCGAGCGTGGCGACCACGACGCCCGCGACGATGCCCGACACACCAAGGAGGCGCGCCTGGCCTGACGACTCGGCCAGCGCGCCCCGGATGGCGCGCGCAAGCAGGATCGCCAGCGGGGGAAGCATCGGGAGTATGTAGCGCGGCTGCTTGCCGACCGAGACGGTGTAAAAGGCGAGTGGCGCGAGGGCCCAGACCGCGAGGCGTAGCTCGACGACCGGGATCCGTCGTCGGCGCCACGCGGTCCGGATCGCCGGCCACCAGAGCGCCATGAAGGGCGACCACGGCAGCAGCCCGCCCACGACGATGGGCACGTAGTACCACGCCGGGCGAGGGTCGTTGTAGCGTGCGGTCGCAAAGCGCGCCACGTTTTCGCCGATGAAGAACCGCTCCAGATATGCGGGGCCGTGCTCGAGCGCCATCGCGCCGTACCACGGCGTCACAAGCCCGACGAATACGCAAGCGGCGACCGCCAGATCCGCGAATCGCAGCCGCCACTGCAACCGGCCGCGCCAGCGTTCCCAGCCGGCGACCGGGATCACGACGGCTGCCGGGAGCGCCAGCCCGACCGGGCCCTTGACGAGGACGGCCCCCGCGGCGCCGACAGCGCCGAGGAGGATCCATCGACGACCAGGTGACCTCGGGGTGGCGCCCGACGGATTCGCCAGCATGCCGACCATCGCCGACCATGTCGCCAGCGTGACGAAGAAGGCGAGCGCTAGGTCCGGCAGCGCCTGGTGGGCCATCGTGACGTAGCCGAAGCTCGTCGCGGTGATGACGCCGGCAAGAAACGCCGTGCGGCCGTCGTACCATCGCCGCGCGCACGCGTAGGCGAGCATCACCAGGCCCAGTCCGGCGAGCGCCGACGGGAAGCGCGCGGCCGCGGCAGACACGCCAGCCACGGTGAACGACACGGCCGCCAGCCAGTAATACAGCACCGGCTTCTCGAAGCGCACGGTGTCGTTGTAGTAGGGCGTGAGCCAGTCACCGCGCTCGAGCATCTCGCGCGCGCTCTCGGCGTAGAACGCCTCGTCGGAGTCGGAAATGGCGGGCCGCCCGAGACCCGCGAAAAACGTCAGGACGCACAACCCGAGGAGCGCGACCACGTGACGTGACACGCCCGGGATTCTATACTCGAGTCGTGGAGGTGGTGGCCGTCATCGGCGCGTCGCGCAACCGCCGCAAGTTCGGCAACAAGGCGGTCCGGGCGTTTCGGCGACGCGGATACGAGGTCATCGTCGTCAATCCCGCGTGCGCCGCCGCCGCCCCGCCTGACGATCGGGTCGAAGGATTGCGCGCCTACCGCTCGGTCCTGGACGTGACGGGCGCGATCGACATTGCGACGCTGTACGTGCCCGCCGGGATCGGTGAGCGGGTGCTCGACGACATCGCGGCGAAGCGGATTTCCGCGCTCTGGATCAACCCGGGGGCAGAAAGCGAGCAGCTCGTCGCGCGCGCCCGAGCGCTCGGACTCGAGGCGACGCTGCATTGCAGCATCGTCGCGATCGGCGAGTCGCCCGCGGCCTATGAGTAGATGGGGCCTGCGACCCCAAGCCCCGCCACCGGTCCTTCGCGGGGACCCCGAGAGCCCCACTCCGGACCGGCGGGGCGCGCAGATGCGCGCCCTGCTGTCTTGACCGACACGTGACGTCCGCGGTCATGCTCCGTAAAGCCAAGACAGCTCGGCCGGCGCCACGTCCGAACACGGGGAGGTTGACACCCCTGGGGAGCGGGCCTATACTCGAATTCCAGTACGTCGTCGCCCGATACCCCCAAACCTAGCCCTTGCGTCTCAGCATTCGAGCCCGTCGAGCATTCGGCGCCACGAGCGTCTAGTACGAGCTGCTGTCACCTGAGTAGGACACGACTCCTGCTCATCCTTAACAACCTGGGCCGCACGGCCTCAACCCCAACCCCTAACCGAGAGTTCGATCTAACTCATGCCTACCAACAACAAACGCACCCCCGCATCGACGCGGGCATCATCGGACGTCGCGGCCACGACCGAAGCCGCACCGCCCGATGCACCCAAGCCTCCCCCACGGCGCGGCAAGGACACACTCAACATCGGCGAGCTCAAGGACATGAGCATCGCCAAGCTCACGCAGGTCGCCAAGGACCTGCACGTCGCCGGTGCGACGGGGATGCGCAAGCAGGAGTTGATCTTCCAGATCTTGAAGGCGCAAACCGAGCAGAGCGGGTTCATATTCTCGGAAGGCGTGCTCGAGGTGCTGCCGGACGGGTTCGGATTCCTCCGAGCCCCCGACTACAACTATCTGCCCGGACCGGACGACATCTACGTCTCACCATCGCAGATTCGCAAATTCGACCTCCAGACCGGCGACACGGTCTCCGGTCAGATCCGGCCACCCAAGGAAGGTGAGCGTTACTTCGCGCTCATCAAGGTCGAGGCGGTCAACTTCGAACCGCCGGAGCAGGCCCGCGACAAGATCTTCTTCGAGAACCTCACGCCGCTCTATCCGCAAGAACGCGCGCAGCTCGAGACTGAATCGGACAACCTGTCGGCGCGCGTCATGGATCTGATGACGCCAATCGGGAAGGGGCAGCGTGGCCTGATCGTCGCCGCCCCACGCACCGGGAAGACGATGTTGTTGCAGTCCATCGCCCAGTCCATCGCGCGGAACCACTCGGAGGTGTATCTGATCGTGCTGCTGATCGACGAGCGGCCCGAAGAGGTGACCGACATGCAGCGTTCGGTCGACGGCGAGGTCATCTCGTCGACGTTCGACGAGCCTGCACAACGACACGTGCAAGTGGCCGAAATGGTCATCGAGAAAGCGAAACGGCTCGTCGAGCATCGCAAGGACGTCTTCATCCTCCTCGATTCCATCACGCGTCTGGCGCGCGCGTACAACACGGTCATCCCGCCGTCCGGCAAGGTGCTGTCGGGCGGTCTCGATTCGAACGCCCTCCAGAAGCCGAAGCGCTTCTTCGGTGCGGCGCGAAACATCGAAGAGGGCGGGTCGCTGACCATCATGGCGACGGCACTCGTCGATACCGGATCGCGGATGGACGACGTCATCTTCGAGGAGTTCAAGGGCACCGGCAACATGGAGATCCACCTCGAGCGGAAGCTCGTGGATAAACGGGTCTTCCCGGCAATCGATATCCAGAAGAGCGGCACGCGCAAGGAAGAGCTCCTGCTCGGCAAGGAGGACTTGAATCGGGTGTGGGTCCTCCGCAAGGTCCTCACGCCGCTCTCGTCAGTCGAGGCGATGGAGCTGCTGCTCGACAAGATGGGCAAGACGAAGTCGAACGCCGACTTCCTGGCGTCGATGCAGAAGATGGGGTAGGGGTCGGTGGCGACGATCAAGATCCGTGACGACGGTCCCTATCTCGTCGACCTCGACGACGTGCGGATCGTGGACGCCGAAGGCGGGGCCTTTGCGATTGCGCGGCGGCCCGTGGCCCTCTGTCGGTGCGGCCACTCGACGAACAAGCCGTTCTGCGACGGCTCCCACAATCGCGCAGGGTTCTCGGCCGCCGAGCGGGCCTCCGACTAGGCGCGCCGCCGCTATACGCCGTGTGAGTTAAGCCGGCGCTGGCTCGCCACTCGCGAACGTCAGCTCGCCCGCCTCGGCGCCCACGTTCACCGTACAGCCCGTCTCGAGCTCCCCGCGCAGCAGACGCATCGCGAGCGGGTCCATGACACGCCGCTGGATGGTGCGCTTGAGCGGCCGCGCACCATACGTCGGGTCATAGCCCTCATCGACCAGCAGGCGCTTCGCCGCGTCCGTCAGCTCCACACGCATGTGTCGCCCCGCCAGACGTGCCGCGAGCTGGCCCAGCTGGATATCGACGATGTCGACGAGATGAGTCCGGCTCAGCGCGTGGAAGAAGCTGATCTCGTCGATGCGGTTGAGAAACTCCGGCCTGAAGTGCGCGCGCACGGCACCGTCCACGTGCGCGCGCGTCGCGGCGTCAATGTCGGCCTCCACGCCGTCCACCGAGGGCGCGCGCGCGGCGATGAACTCGCTGCCGAGGTTGGAGGTCATGATGACGACGGCGTTCCTGAAATCGACGGTGCGTCCCTTGCTGTCGGTGAGGCGGCCATCATCCAGGAGCTGGAGCATCACGTTGAGCACATCGACGTGGGCCTTTTCCACTTCGTCGAACAGGATCACGGCATAGGGTCGCCGCCGCACGGCTTCGGTGAGCTGTCCGGCCTCGTCGTAGCCGACATATCCCGGCGGTGCCCCGATCAGCCGCGACACCGTGTGCTTTTCCTGATACTCGGACATATCGATCCGAATCATCGCGCGTTCGTCGTCGAAGAGAAACTCAGCCAGTGCGCGGGCGAGCTCCGTCTTGCCAACGCCGGTTGGTCCAAGAAAGAGAAAGCTGCCGAGTGGTCGTGCGGGATCCTGCAGTCCCGCCCGGGCCCGCCGAATGGCGTTGGACACCATGAGAATCGCTTCGTCCTGTCCCACGACGCGGCGCCGCAAACGCCCCTCCATCTGGACGAGCTTCTCGAGCTCACCCTCGATGAGCTTGGTCACTGGGATGTGGGTCCACTTGCTCACGACCTCCGCGATGTCGTCTTCGTCGACTTCCTCTTTCAGGAGGCTCGCCTGGCCAGGCGTGGCGCCGACATTCTCGGACGCGAGGCGTTGCTCGAGCTCCGGGAGCCGACCATATTGGAGCTCGGACGCGCGCGCATAGTCGCCGTCGCGCTGCGCCTGCTCGATCTCGTGCCGGACGGTTTCGAGCTCCGTCTTCAGCGTCTGCGCCTGCTGAATGGCGGCTTTCTCCTGCTCCCACTGGGTCTGCAACCGGTCCCGCTCTTCCTTGCGGTTGGCGAGCTCCCGATCCAGACGCGCGAGCCGTTCGCGGGATGCGTCGTCCTCTTCCTGTCGGAGCGCTTCTCGCTCAATCTCGAGCTGCATGATGCGGCGTTGGACCTCATCGAGCTCCACCGGCAGCGAGTCGATCTCGGTGCGGAGCTTGGACCCGGCCTCGTCCATCAGGTCGATCGCCTTGTCGGGCAGGAAGCGGTCGTTGATGTAGCGATGCGACAGCACCGCCGCGGCGACGAGCGCGGCGTCCTTGAATCTCACACCGTGGTGAATCTCGTATCGCTCTCGGAGGCCGCGTAGCACGCTGATCGTGTCCTCGACGGTCGGCTCCGCCACCGTCACCGGCTGGAACCGCCGCTCGAGCGCGGCGTCCTTCTCGATGTGTTTGCGGTACTCATCGAGGGTCGTGGCGCCGATCGTGTGAAGCTCGCCGCGCGCCAACATTGGCTTGAGCATGTTCGACGCGTCGATCGCGCCCTCAGCCGCGCCGGCCCCGACCACCGTGTGCAGCTCGTCGATGAACAGCACGATGCGCCCGTCGGATTCGGCGATCTCCTTCAGGACCGCCTTCAGGCGCTCCTCGAACTCGCCGCGATATTTCGCGCCCGCGACGAGCGCGCCCATGTCGAGCGCGATGATCCGCCGTTCTTTGAGCCCTTCGGGGATGTCGCCTCGGACGATGCGCTGCGCGAGCCCCTCGATGAGCGCGGTCTTGCCAACGCCCGGCTCCCCGATGAGCACCGGGTTGTTCTTTGTTCGCCGGGAGAGCACTTGCACAACCCGTCGGATCTCCTCGTCGCGGCCGATGACCGGGTCGAGCTTGCCAAGCCGCGCGAGGTTGGTGAGATCCCGCCCATACCGTTCGAGCGCCTCGTATTTGCCTTCCGGTTGCTGGTCGGTGACGCGCTGCGCGCCACGGATCGCCGTCAGCGCATCGTAGATGCGGGCTTTCGTGACGTCGTGCTGGCTCAGCAGCCGCGACGCGGCCGAGCCGTCGGTGGCGGCGGCCAGCGCGACGAGCAGATGCTCGGTGCTTACATAGGCGTCCTTCAGACGCTCCGCCTCACGCGCCGCGACGGCCGCAAGTGACGCCAGACGCGGGGACAGCCCGGGCGGTGCCCCGCCGGTTGTGGCAGGCAGCTTGTCCAGCGCCGCACGCGCACCGGTCGCGATGGCCGCGGGGTCGACCTCGAGTCGCCGCAACACGCCAGGAACGATCCCGTCAGTCTGCTCGACCAGCGTCACCAGGAGATGCTCGGGCTCGATCTGCGGATGACCCTCGCGCTCGGTCAACTGCTGCGCGCCGAGCACGGCCTCCTGTGCCTTCTCGGTGTACTTGTTGAGGTTCATGGATCCTCCATCCTTCTGCTCGGTCGACTACGCGGCTGGGTCCTTCTTGGTCCGGCGCGCGCGTCCAGACGGGCGCTCGAGCGCGGCGAGCGCCTCGTAATGTGCGCGCTCCTCGGCGGTCAACCGTGCCGGCAGCTTCACGCGAAGGACGGCAAAGAGATGACCGCGCTGTCCGCCACGACGCACCGTGGGCATGCCGCGTTCCTTGAGCCGGAACTTCTGGCCCTGTTGGGTGGCCGGCGGGAGCTTCAACCGCACGGTGTTGCCGTCGATTGTCGGAACGTCGATTTCACCGCCGAGCACGGCGGTCGTCAGCGAGACATCGACGGTGACCTCGAGGTTCCGTCCCCGCCGCTCGAACACGGGATGCGGGGCAAGACGCACACGGAGATACAAGTCGCCGGCGGCGGCGCCCGCCGCGCCGGTCTCGCCCTCTCCAGCGACGCGCACTTTAGATCCGTCCGTCACGCCGGCCGGGATACGCACCTCGACGGTTCGCGCACGACCGCCGGTGCTCAACGTCAGCCGTTTGGTCACGCCGGCACACGCGTCCTCGAGATTGAGCTCGAGCTCGTGCTCGACATGGCGGCCGCGCTGGCGCGCGGTCTGCCGCTGGTGTCGACCATCCCGAAATGGGCCGCGGGCGCCGCTGAAGAACGTCTGGAAAAAGTCGGAGAACGGATCGTCGCCGAACGTGCTCCGGACGTCGTCTTCCGACATCGTGCGAAAGCCGGCACCCGAGGGTCCGCCGGTGTTCACGTTCCAGGACCCGCCGCCCGAGGGCCCACCGCCGGCCGCGAACGGCCACCCGCCGTCGAATGGTTGTCCGGACGCCTGCGCGCGCTCGTATTGCTTCCAGTTCGAGCCCAGCTCGTCGTACTTGCGCCGCGTGACCGGGTCACTCAGCACCTCGTGCGCCTCATTGAGTTCCTTGAAGCGCCGTTCGGACGCGGTATCGCCCGGGTTGACGTCCGGGTGATACTTGCGCGCCAGCTTGCGGAACGCCTTCTTGATCTCATCAGGCGTCGCATGCTTCGTCACCCCGAGCGATTGGTAGTAGTCCTTGAATTCCATAGATCGTGCTTTAGTCAGACGCCGAGGAGCTCGGCCAGGCGGTCCAGTTCTCGATGCAGTCGCTGTCGACCCTCCTGGTGTTCGAGGGCGTCGCCGGCCGCAAGCGGCCGGATGCGCTCGACGACCTCGGCGATGCCCATAAGCTGTTGCACACCGGCCAGGTTGACACCCGTGTCATCGACCAGGCGCTTGATTCGCCGCAGCCGCTCGATCTCCTCAGTCGTGTACAGGCGCATGCTGCCGATGGTCCGGCTGGGTTGCACCAGTCCCAGTCGGTCGTACTTCCGAAGCGTCTGGGGATGCATACCGAGGATGCGCGCGGCGGTGCTGATGAACAGAATCTCGGTCACGAATCTCCTAACGCATTGATATATAACGGTTTGATCCAATGCCTGCGTCTGTACAAGTATAGGCATTGATACGCGACGTGTCAATGCTGGACGACCAAACAAGGCGGCTTAGCGAAGCACGCGAACTGGGAGCGCGATCCGCAGATCTTCGCCGGAACCAAGCGAGAAGCGCTCGGCGTAAGGAACGTGCCGCTCGAGAAACTGCGGATTGGTCCAGGAACCCTCTGGCATGGACTGCGCGGCGACCCCGAGGTAGCGTGCCGGTGGGAGCCCCCGAACCGTGAACGCCCCGCGTTGGTCCGGTCTGGCCGCCCGAATGAAGCGAGATGGAAAGACCCATCGCGCCTCGTCCTCCGCGAAGATGACGGCAGTGTAATCCGTCGCTGGCTGTCCGCGCGAATCGACGACGGCTCCGGTCAGGGTCGTGAGGCGATTGGTCAACACGATCTGCACACCGGTGGTCGGGGTACGCGTGGGGAAGATGATCGGCACGTCGGTGATATCGCGGCCGGCGAGCGCGACTGTGCGAATCCCTGTACCATAGCCTTGGACCCCGATCGGCGGCGGACGGCTTGCTAGACTGCCAGGGGCCATGTCTTTGTCGAAACCCGAGTTCTTCTCGTCCCGATGGGCCTTGATTCTTGCGGGGCTCGGAATGGCGGTAGGCGCCGGCAACCTCTGGCGGTTCCCGCGGATTGCGGCGCAGAACGGGGGTGCGGCCTTTCTCATCCCATGGCTGATCTTCCTCTTCGCGTGGTCGCTCCCGCTGCTGATCGCGGAGTTCGGACTCGGGCGGGGCGCGCGACGCGGGCCGATCGGCGCCTTCGCGACGCTCATCGGGACACGATTCGCATGGATGGGGGGCTTCGTTGCCGTCACGACCGTGATGATCATGTTCCACTACTCGGTCGTCACCGGGTGGACCTTGAAGTATGCCGTGGCCGCCATCCTCGGTGATCTCTCTGGGACCGATACCGCGGCGTACTGGGACCGATACAGTGCCTCCGTCTGGCAACCGGTCGCCTACCATGTCGCCGCCGTCGGACTCGGAATCGCCATTGTGGCCCGTGGGGTGACGCGCGGGATTGAACGGGCCAACCGCGTTCTCATCCCGACGCTGTTCGTCTTGCTCCTCCTTGCCGTGGCTCGCGCCGTGACACTGCCGGGCGCCGGCCGGGGGCTCGCGTTCCTCTTCAATCCGGATTGGTCCGCGCTCGCGAATCACCGCACCTGGATCGAAGCGTTGACCCAGTCGGCCTGGTCGACCGGTGCGGGATGGGGGCTCGTCCTGACCTATGCCATTTACGTGCGGAAGGACGAGAACGTGGTGGCGAGCGCCATCACGATCGGCGTCGGCAACAACGTCGCGTCGTTGCTCGCGGCGACGGCCATCCTGCCGACCGCGTTCGCCCTGCTGTCGTCCGATGCAGCACTCGCCGCGATGGCGTCCGGTAACACGGGGCTGACGTTCATCTGGATCCCGCAGCTGTTCGAACGGATCCCGGCAGGTGGTCTGTTCCTGCCGATCTTCTTCCTCGCGCTGTTCTGCGCCGCGCTCTCGTCGTTGATCGCGATGCTCGAGCTGGGGACACGTGCGCTCCGGGACGCCGGCGTGTCCAGGCGGAGGGCCGTGATCCTGGTTGCGGCTGGTACGGTCGTGTTTGGGATTCCGTCCGCAGCCAACCTCGACGTCTTCAACAACCAGGACTGGGTGTGGGGGTTCGCGCTCATGATCAGCGGGCTGTTCGTGGCGCTAGGCGCCCGCGCGTACGGCGTCGAGCGTCTCAGACGGGAGCTCGTCAACACCGGCGGCACCGGTCTCCAGGCCACGCGGGTCTACGACTGGGTGTTGACGTATCTCGTGCCGGTGGAGTTCGTCGCGATGTTCGGCTGGTGGATGTATCAAGCGGTGACCGTGTACGACCCGGAGGGGTGGTGGAGACCGCTACGCGTCTACAGCCTTGGCACGTGCTTGCTCCAGTGGGGGATGGCGCTGGGCTTGCTGTGGCTGTTCAATCGTCGCCTCGCGGAACGAAGCATTGCCCCCCATGCTACGCTTGAAGGGTGAAGGGCGTGAGCACGACGATTGAAGAGAGGAGACGACAATATGTACCCAGACTTTTTCGTGGCACCGATGCGCGAGGAGCTGACACGGCTCGGCGTGCGTGAGCTGCGCACGGCCGCAGAGGTTGATGAGGCCGTCACGAAGACCCAGGGCACGGTCATGGTGGTGGTGAACTCGGTCTGTGGGTGTGCGGCCGGCAAGGCACGACCCGGCATCGCGATGGCACTGCGCCACGAGACGACGCCGGCCGTCAGCACGACCGTCTTTGCGGGCGCCGATGTCGAGGCAACAGAGCGGGCGCGTGGCTATTTCACCGGCTATCCGCCGTCGTCGCCGAGCGTCGCGCTGCTGCGGGACGGCAAGCTCCTGTACATGATGGAGCGGCACCAGATCGAGAATCAGGAAGCGGACGCCATTGCGCGCGAGCTGGCCGCTGCATTCGACGAACACTGCGCCACGGAAGAGAAAAAGGAAGCGGTCGGGTAGTCACCGCGCGGCGGGCGGCCCTTCGAGCGTCGCCGGCGGAGTGGCCGGCACGATTGGCAGCGGCTGTCCGCGCTCCGCCTGCGCTACGGCGCGCCGCACGACGTCCGCCATCATGTCGAGGAACGCCGGATCGTCATTGACCGCTGCCGCGCGCGCCATCGGGAGGTCGAGCTCCGCACAGAGCGTGGCCGCCTCGATATCCAGATCGTAAAGCACCTCGATATGGTCGGCGACGAACCCGAGCGGACAGATCACCACGGCGCGCAGGCCACGTGAACGCTCGGCCCTGAGATAGTCGCCGATGTCGGGCCCGAGCCAAGGGTCCTGCGGTCGGCCGCTGCGGCTCTGGAACGCCACCGCCCAGTCGGACGCGCCGGCGGCCTCGGCGACGAGTCGCGCCGAGTCCCGGATCTCCTCCGCGTACCTCGACTCGGCGGCCATGCGCGTAGGGATGCTGTGGGCCGTGAACACCACGCGGGCCGCCCCGCGGACCGCAGCCGGGAGCCGGTGACGCGCCGCTTCGACACGGCCGGCGTTGGCGGCAACGAAGCCCGGGTGGTCGTGCCAGCCAGCCGCGTAGACGACGTGGATGTCCCGGCCGCCTCGCCGCCTGAGCGCCTCCCGCGCGTCCGCAACGTTCTGCCGATACTGCGCGCAGCTCGAGTAGCTGTGATGGGCGGCGAGGATGAACCCGAGCGCCCGACGCACACCGGCGGTCGCCATCGCGGCGAGGGTATCGTCCAGGAAGGGATGCCAGTTGCGCATCCCTACGTAGACTGGCAGCCGAGTGTCGGCCGCCGCCAGCCGGTCGCGGAGTCCACTGGCTTGCCGCTCCGTAATGGCGGTCAACGGAGAGACGCCGTCGAACCGTTCGTAGTGCGCCACGACCGCCTCGAGACGGGCTGCGGGGACACGGCGTTGGCGCAAGACGTTCCGGAGGAAGGGACGAATATCGGCGCGGCGCTTCGGACCACCGAACGCGATGAGGAGCACGGCGTCGAACGGCGGCTGGCGTTGGGCCATGTCTGCGGAATGATACGATGTGGCGCCGCGCGAGGAAGCACGGCCGTCATGCCAAAGCTGGCCGCAAGCGTCACGCTGATGTTCAACGAGTGGAAACTGCTCGACCGTTTCGAGCAGGCGTCGCGCTGTGGCTTCGAAGGGGTCGAGATCCAGGCGCCCTACGCGGAGTCGAAAGAAGACATCGCCGCGCGCGTGCGGCAACACAGCCTCGCGGCCACGCTCATGAACGTGTCACCGGCAGTCGGTGCGATCCCTGGCAGCGAGGACGAGTACCGGGTTGGGCTCAGGCGCGCGTTTTCCTACGCGCAGGCGGCCGGCTGCCGGCAGCTCCACTGTCTGGCCGGGTGCACGGACGATTCGAGGGCTGAGGCCACCTTCGTGGCGAACTTGCGGTGGGCTGCCGAGCACGCGCCGCCCGGCGTGCGACTGCTGCTCGAACCGCTCAATACGCAGGACAATCCGGGGTATTTTCTCACCCGTTCGGCCCAGGCGCGGTGCATCATCGATCAGGTTGGAGCCGACAACGTGTTTTTGCAGTACGACTTCTACCACATGCAGATCATGGAGGGGTCCCTCGCGAAGACCGTGAAGGACCACATCGACATCATCTCCCACTTCCAGATCGGCGGCGTGCCTGGGCGTCACGAACCGGACGACACCCAGGAGATCAACTATCGCTATCTGTTCGACGTGATCGATGACCTCGGCTTTGACGGCTGGGTCGGGTGCGAGTACCGACCTGCAGCCGATACCGTCGACGGGCTCGCGTGGGCACGCCCGTACGGCATCAGGCCCGACTAGTGTCCCGTACCAGCGAGTTGCGACATATCTCCCGTGCGGGGCGTCCCGGCTAGCCAGCGGACGATCACCGCTCACGAGCCGTACTGACGCTTCATCCGTTCGATGCCGCCGGCAACCACACTGCACGACATTACGACCCTCGTGCGGTCGTCCCATCCGCTGATTGCGATCGAGACACTGGAGGAGGAGCGGGTTCGAGACCTCTTGCGCGACGCCGCGGACGACCTCTCGGCGCCGCTCTTCGAGTGGTCACTCACGCGCGGGCTCCAGCGTGTCCCCGGCGGGCAGGCGATTCACAGCACGGCAGATCCTCTGGGGGTGATGAAGCATCTTCGCGCGCTGACCGTCGATGGACTGTTTCATCTGAAGGACTTCGCGGTGCATCTCGGGGACGCGGCGCTCGCGCGGTCGACGCGCGATGTGGCGCAACAGTTCGCCAAGACGCGGGCGACGCTCCTCATGACGGGGGACCCGATCACGCTTCCGCCCGAGCTGGCGGCGGTCGCCGTGCAGTTCCGCTTGGAGCTCCCCGACACGACGGAGCTGCGTGGCGTGCTGAACGCCGTGCTCGCGTCCCTTCGGTCGCGACATCAGATCGACGTCGCCATCGGACCGGACGATCTCGAACCCCTGCTCGCCGCGCTCTCCGGCTTGACGGCCGCGCAGGCGCGACAAGCGCTGTCGTATGTCGTGCTCGAGGACGGTCGCCTTGCACGGGACGACATTCCGCGCTTGATCGAACGCAAGGCCCAGGTCGTCCAGGACTCCGGTCTGCTGGAGTACTTGCCGCCCGGCGACAACATATTCGAGCTGGGCGGTTTTGCGCGGCTCAAGGCCTGGTTGGATCGAGCACAGGTCGGTTTCTCCGCCGAGGCGAAGTCCTTGAACCTCGCCCCGCCGCGCGGCCTGCTGGTGGTCGGTATCCAAGGGTGTGGTAAGTCACTGGCCGCCAAGGCCATCGGGCGCGCCTGGGGGCTGCCGCTGTTGAAGCTCGATGCCGGACGGCTCTTCGATAAGTATGTCGGCGAAACGGAGAAGAACTTCCGGCGGGCCATCGACCTGGCGGCGGCAATGGCGCCCGCCGTCCTCTGGATCGACGAGATCGAGAAGGCGCTGGCCGGCGGTGGCGGGGACGATGGTGGGGTGAGCCGGAGACTCCTTGGTTCGTTTCTGACCTGGCTCCAAGAGCACGACGAGGCCGTCTTCGTCGTCGCCACGGCCAATGACCTGACGGCGCTTCCGCCAGAGCTCCTGCGAAAGGGTCGATTCGACGAGGTGTTCTTCGTCGACCTGCCGGACGATGGCGAACGACGGTCCATCTTCGAGATTCATCTGAAGCTCCGGAAGCAATCGCCGGCGGCATTCGGTCTCGATGACCTCGTGTCCGCCACCACCGGCTTCAGCGGCGCGGAGATCGAGCAAGCCGTGATCTCCGCCCTGTATCGGGCCCTGCATCGCAAGTCCCGGCTCGACACGACGCTGCTCCTCGAAGAGATTCGGGAGACAGTGCCGCTCTCGGTCTTGCGCCGGGAAGACGTCGACGCGTTGCGGACCTTGGCAGCCGACAGGTTCGTGCCCGTGCGGTGAGGTCCGGCGCGCGGGGCGCATCGGCACCCGATGAATCCGTGGAGTACAATATGCTGTCGTGTTCATGCGACGCGGCTGTCGGGGCGTGGCTCAGCCTGGTAGAGCACTCGGTTCGGGACCGAGGGGTCGGAGGTTCAAATCCTCTCGCCCCGACCACTTTTCTTCCCGAAAACGCTCGGAGACCCGGTCCGAAGCGTGCCGGTAGATCCCCATAGATTCCGGTAGTGACCGTGGGATTCGTACCAAACTCGTACTCCCAGCGGGGGGGGGCTTTGTCCGATCGGGCAGTCGCCTCGACCGCCCGACGGCGCGGCAGGGCTCGACCCGGTTGGCGTCGTGCCCGCTCTGCCGACGAGCTGTTGCTCCCGACGGTTACAAACACGGTTACAGTGCGTCACCTGCCGAGGGCGGCGGGCGGCTGTCTCGGCCTCGGGCCACGGTTCGATCATGGGTGAGGCGAAGTCGTGCGTATTCTGCGGATGCTCTGATCGCAAGATCAGTCGGGAGCACGCATGGCCAAACTGGGCGCGCAAACTGTTTCCACCCGGACCCAGCACCATTTTCGGATTTCGGAAGCCGGGAAAGAGCCTTGGCGATGTGCGCTTCTGGGCGAAGGACGACATGGGCGTTACTGTGAACAATGTCTGCGTCGCCTGCAACAGCGGCGGATGGCCGACCTCGAGCGTGAAGTCGAACCGCTCCTGACGTCGTCGATTCGTGATGGTGCGCCGCTCACGCTCACCGCGGATCAGCAAGGAGCTGTCGCCCGATGGGCCCTCAAAACAGTCATGGTCTGTGAGTTCACCGGTGAGAATCCACCGTTCTACACCGTTGATGAACGGCACGCGCTCCGGACGAGCACGAAGCCCGCGTCGAACCTCACACGCATCTGGCTCGCTCACTACACCGGCTCGCATATGAGCCACAGCTATGGTGTCAGTCTCACGTTCATGCTGGCGATGGCAGACGGTAGTGTCATCCCCGTGAACGCACATTGCGCAACCGTCTCCGTTGGACGATTCGCGTTCCAAACGGTGACCATTCGTCCTTCTCAACGGATTCGAGGTGTCCTCGGGTTCCCCATGAGGGACGCCTGGGACGCGCGAACGACCCAACTGTGGCCCACCGGCGATAGCTTTCGTTGGCCCCCTGCGCTTGGCGTCGACGACGCCCGGTTCAACGACCTCATCAACCGCTTTAAGACAGGTCCGAAGCTGACGGCCCGATAAACAGACGCACTGAATCGCAAAAACCCGGTCCCATATCGACCGAGTACGACACCAAGCCCTGCACCGTCGCCGGCTGCGATGGCCGGAAGGTCTACAACGAGCGCACACAGGCGTTCACCGAGCGGCCCGAGCACTCCTGGGCGTCACATGGGGCGGATGCGTTCCGCGGCCTGGCAGTGCGCCACAAGCCGCCGCGTCCGAGGCGCGAGCGGCGACGGCGACCGTTCGAGGGCCGTGCGGGGCAACAGGCGGATATTCAGTTGTCAAAGAGCCGCCGTCTACTCCGGC
This sequence comes from Vicinamibacterales bacterium, assembly GCA_965197395.1. Lineage (GTDB taxonomy): Bacteria > Acidobacteriota > Vicinamibacteria > Vicinamibacterales > UBA8438 > CAZYFH01. The sequence continues at coordinate 334,613 of CBDANB010000005.1, forward strand.
CGCCCCGGATCGTCCGGCACCATGCGCTCACGGCGCTCCGCTTGTCGCCGTCGCTCTGCTCGCATGCGACACGCGGGCGAACAGGTGCGGTGCCACGGGCGCGTCGGCTGGAACGGCTCCCCACACCCGTCACACATAGCCGGTAAACGCGTGCGCACGCGTTCTGAGGGCCGAGCGCCCGTCTCATGGCCCCCGCGCCTCATGCACGGTGCTCATGTGGCCGATACCCACTGTGTAAAACTCGTCGTCCGCCGGGCGGGTGGTTCGCGTGCTCTCCACCGCCCGTCCGGCATCGTTGCCCTCTGGGGAAATGGCGGGAGCAGGAGAAGCCATGCAACCCTCAATTGTGGCGGTGCTCGGACTCGGCGTCGTGCTCTTCGTCATGCACATAGGGCGACATCGCAGCGGCCTGGAGTGGGGGAATCGTCTCACTCGCGCTGGGCGTGATCCTGTACCTGCGGCCCCGCTAAAAAAGGCCGTCCCTCGCTCGACGCAAACCGCACGCCCTGGCCCCTGAGCCCCCATCAGCTTTTCCCCTTCACGCGCCGCTTCACTGGGGCGGTGTCGTCAGCCGCAACGTCGTCCGTAGGCACCGCCCACACCATCTGCTCGGCCAGCGCCGCCGTGACGCCCTTCGCGATATGCGCCTGCACGCGGCTCTGGCCCGCTCGCCTCATTCTGACGGCCGAACCGGTTCCTCAAGCCGACCATCGCCCGCGCGGTGGTTTTGGGCTGCACATTTGACGGTGCGGGCAACGAGCCTTCACTGACGAACGACGCGGGAACGGCGTGCTTCGATGTCGGGCCATCGTCGTTTTCTGGCGTGACGGGAGGAGGCCAGTATCAGTCGTCGACGACCAATGAGGCCTTACCGAACCTATCTTCTTACTTGGACATCTGCTGTGGCAACGTTGAGGTCTTCGACAAGCCGCAGACCTTTTCTGTGTGGCCAGTGCGAGGCGGGCCATGATGGGTCTTTACGGAGTTGATGCTTTTCTTGCGGGGGCTGGGGGGTGGCGCCACCTGGGCTCGTCTTGCGAAAGATTCGTCCGGTCGAGGCGTGTGCTAGAGCGGATCGGTAGAGTGGTCGTGATCCCTATCACTAGATCCATCACAGCCCACACTCTCAACATCGGTGACCGCCTCGGGCTCGACGTGACCACCCGCTAGAAACCCGTCGTTCGGGTGCTCCGTGGGCTTCACGCCGCGCCGGGGGTCAGGGGGCCACCAGGGCGACACAAACGCCGCTCAGACAGCCGAGGGGGCTCCAGTGGGGTGGTCGCGGCGTAGAATGAGTCGCGGAGTCTGACCACCCGATAGACAGACAATGGCTCTCGAAGTCGGCTCGCGGCTGGGGCACTACGATGTCACCGCCCTCATCGGCGAAGGCGGCATGGGCCAGGTCTATCGCGCCACCGACACGCAACTGGGCCGCGACGTCGCGCTGAAGATCCTCCCCGACGCCTTCGCGGCCGATCCGGATCGGCTCGCTCGCTTTGAGCGCGAAGCCAAAGTCCTCGCCTCGCTGAACCATCCCAACATCGGGCACATCTACGGGCTGGAAGAAACCGAAGGCACGAAGGCGCTGGTCCTCGAACTCGTCGAGGGACCGACCTTGGCGGATCGCATCGCGGACGGGCCGATCCCCATCGACGAGGCGCTGCCCATCGCGAAGCAGATCGCCGAAGCCCTCGAAGCGGCACACGATCAGGGGATCATCCATCGCGATCTGAAACCGGCCAACGTGAAGGTGAAGGCCGACGGCACGGTGAAGGTGCTGGACTTTGGGTTGGCGAAGGCGCTCGTCGAGTCCGAGGTCAGCGACCCGGCACTGTCTCCAACGGCAACCGTGGCGGCCACCGCCAGCGGCGTGATTTTGGGAACAGCCGGGTATATGTCGCCCGAACAGGCGCGAGGCAAGGCCGTTGATAAGCGAGCTGACATTTGGGCGTTTGGGGCAGTGCTGTATGAGATGTTAACCGGGCAGCGTCCGTTCCATGGGCGGGACGTATCTGAGACGCTCGCGGCCATCATGATGAAGCAGCCAGAGTGGCCCGCGCTTCCAACGACGACACCAACGCCTTTGCAGCGACTCCTACGACGGTGCTTGGAAAAGGACTCCTCGGAACGACTGCGCGACATTGGTGAGGCACGCATCGGGATCAAGGAGGCGTTGACGACCCCTGCCGTGGAGCCAGTTAGCGTCGCCCCAGCGCGCGCTTCATCCAAACGGTGGGCCTGGGGCCTAGGCGGTGTGGCGGGCATTGTTCTCAGTGCGCTCGTCGGGTGGTTTGCCAAACCGACAACGATTCCTGAGCCCACGAGATTCGTCGTCAACCTGCCCGCAACAGACGAGCTCTTCACGCAAGGAGGGGGGCATCCAGCGGTCTCCCCTGATGGCAGGACGCTCGTCTACGTGGCGGTCCGAGACGGTGTCCGACAGCTATTCCGCCGTTCGCTGGACCAACTGGAAGCCACGCCTATCCTGGGAACGGACGGAGCACGAGCGCCCTTTTTCTCCCCGGATGGGCAGTGGGTCGGATTCCTTGCCGAAGGAGAATCGGCGCTCAAGAAGGTGTTGCTGGCCGGGGGACCACCGGCCACGGTCTGGCGGGCGGAGGGGCTTCGCGGCGCGAGCTGGGGAGCGGGTGAGATCATCTTCAGGACAACGACAAACTCTGGGTTGTTCAAGGTGTCTGACGCCGGAGGGGAACCCGAGGCGCTGACCAGCGTGGACCCTGAACAGGACCAGAGAGACCCGGATGTGCTTCCGGGTGGTGATGCGGTGTTGTTTACCGTCTGGTCAGGCTCAATCGAAGAGGCACGCTTCGCGGTGCTCGATCTGGAGTCCGGCACGACGCGGGTGTTGGGAGGGGGGAGCGCGCCACGGTTCGCCGCGAGCGGGCATATCGTGTTTAACCGAGAAGACTCTCTGTGGGCCGTTCCGTTTGATGTCGACGGACTCGCCGTGACTGGGGATCCGATTCCTGTTCTGGAGGGCGCGCAAGTACCGGCGTTTGGCGGACCCAGGTTCGCGGTGGCCGCAGCGGGCTCCCTTGCCTACTCACTGGTACGACGACCGCGCCCGCGCGCACGCTAGCTTGGGTTGACCGAGAAGGGCACGAAGAAATACGGGTCTATCCGGGTTTCCCAACGCTATTTTGGGGCCTTTCGGGATTTTTCTGGGTTTTCCGTGGATGATTTGATGGGAAAGGCCCTGTGGAAGCTCGTGGAAAACGCGCAGCGTTTTCCGAGGTGCGGTGGGCGCGTTCTGTGCGTCCACGGCGCCGGCAGCTTCCACAGGGCCCATCCGTATGCGACAAGATCGCCGCGTCCTCGGACTGCAGTCGACCCGTGAATGACTATGTTCACATCGAAGCGGCCGACCTGTGCAGGCCGAACGCTCGATTTACCCAGGAAAGACAGGGATATCAGGTACTTACGCCCTTTGAGAAACTCGGATATAGCCAGAAATACTGGGTCTATCCGGGTTTCCCAACGCCATTTTGGGGCCTTTCGGGGTTTTTCGTGGGTGATTTGATTGGAAAGGCCCTGTGGGAGCTCGTGGAAAACGCACAGCGTTTTCCAAGGCACGGTGGGCGCGTTCTGTGCGTCCACGGCGCCGTCAGCTTCCACAGGGCCCGTCCGTGCGCGACAAGATGGCTCCCAGGGAGGGGGCCCATGCGTGATGTCGAACTGGACCGCTGCGTCCTCGGACTGCAGTCGACCGGCGAACAACTATGTTCGCGTCAACACCGTCGACCTGTACACGCCGAACGCTCGATTTACCCCGGAAAGACTGGGATATCAGGTGCTTACGCTATTTGGGAAACTCGGATATAGCCGAAATACTTGCCGCGCCACCCCGAGCGTATATTCAAGTGCAGCTCTCCCCTGAAGGGAACCGTCTCGCGCTGACTGTTGACGGCGCCGACGGTCGAGACGTGTGGATTCATGACCTAGCTCGCAATACACCGTCGCTCCTCAGCGTCGGGCCCGGCGACAACTGGGCCCCCTTGTGGACTCTCGATGGAGAACGGGTCGTGTTCAGTTCGGATCGTGCAGGGGACGTCTGGAATCTGTTTTGGAAGGCCGCTGATGGTACAGATCAAGCCGCGCGCCTCACCACGGCCCCAAATCCACAGTGGCCTCAGTCCTGGTCGGCGGATGGAACGCGACTCATCTTCCATGGAGCCACCTCCGAAACCTTGCGGGACATTCACGCCCTGTCCATGGACGGCGAACCCGTTGCCGAGATCCTGCTCGCGGAGCCGTTTGATGAGCACACTCCGGCGATCTCGCCTGACGGCCAGTGGATGGCTTATCAATCGGATGAGTCGGGAACCTCAGAGATTTACCTGCGACCGTTCCCAGGCGTACACGAGGGCCGTTTGAAGATCTCGCCCGCCGGTGCGACGAAGCCGGTGTCGTCACCGGATAGCCAAGAACTCTTCTACATCAGCGCCGCCGGCCTGACGATGGTCACCATCAGTGGGGATACACCCCTAGCGGTCGGAACTCCCGAAGTGTTGTTTCCGGTCGCGGGACAGTATCTAGCAGCCCGTGGCAGAAGGGCTAATTCGTAACTTGAGGATCGAGTGCTCGTATTCACCGGTCGCGACGCCGTTGTCCGCCGACACGAACGGATTGTGGAGTGTCAGGGCCCAGGAAGGTCTTACACGGTCCCATAGCTCGACCAGGAGGCCGATCAGCGCGGTACGGACGGCCGCCGCACGGCCTTGCAGGCTGCGCGGCGTGCCGACGCCCGTCAGCTGCCGCATGAGCAGCCCGAGATTGAAGCCGCAGACCTGGACGAGCACACGCTTCAGGATGTTGGGATGGTGCCGCAGATGCACCCGGCGCAGCCGCCCGGTCTCGTAGAGATGCGCGTTGGGCCGTTCGAGCAACTCGCCGCGCTGGCGCAGCAATCGTTGCCCACGATCGCCCCGAATCCGCCGGCGGTTGGCATAGACCGCCGGCTGGGCCGCCGCCTTCCCTGTCCACTTGCGTCGTCCCCTATCCGGCTCCGACACGTAACTGCGGATACCCAGCTCCCGGAACGCGACCATGGTCTCGTTACTGTGATACCCCTTGTCGCCGACGACCTCGACAATGCCCGCCCCGGCCGGCAGGACCATCTCGACGTGGTCGGCCGCGGTGATGAGCGTCTCGACCATCGTGGTTGTGTCCCCGTCGTCCGCGTCCTGCACCGTCACGCCGACGATGGCCCCGGTCTCCAGATCGACGGCGTGCTCGGCGGTGTGCGCCAAATGCGTCCGGCCGTCCTTCATCTTCGTGATCTTCGCGTCGGGATCGTGCGGATGCGTCCAGTCGTCGTTGGACCCTTTCTTCGTGCGCTTCCGGTCGAACCGCGCCAGCTCCGCTCGGGTCGGGGTGGGGATGCCCGACGCCTCCGCGAGCCGGGTCAACCACGCCTCATAGGCTTCGCCCGTGTCCCGGCGCACGATGGTCCGCATCGCGGCGTTCGCTTCAAGCGTCGTCGCGTCGATCCCAATCGTCTGCCCCTGTACCAAGTCGGCGTCCGCCAGCCGCTGCAAGACCCACGTGAAGACTGCCTGGTGCGTCTCGACGTCAATCAGCCGGCGCGTGCGCGACAGCGTCGAATGGTCCGGCGGCGCCTCGTGCAGCGCGAAGTCCAGGAAGTGCCGGACACTCAGCGAGTCCGCCGCACGCCACGCGATCGCGCGCTCCGAGTCCAGTCCCTCGAAGTAGCCGAGCAGCAACAACCGAAAGTAGCGACCCGGTGCCAGACTCGGGCGACCCACATCGTCGGCATAGAATTTCGCGCACTCCCCCTCGGCGAAGGCGTCGAACCCCGCCTCGTCGAGCACGCGATTCAGCCGCTCATAAAAGGGATGCCCGGCGCTCTGCGGGAGATCCGCCGTCGCGACCCACATGGACGTCTGGCGGTTGCGTTTTCGTTTCTTACCCATCGCCATAGGCCGAGTATAGAGACCGAGATCGGTTCTGGCGATCGATCTAATTCAGGGACTTTCACCACGGGCTGCTAGCGGGGGCTGGCCGAACTTACGACGTGTCTCCAGACGGTGAGCGATTTGTGATGATCAAGACTGGCGGACCTGCCACTGGATCATCAGCACCAGCCCAACTAGTCTTCATCGAGAACTGGGTCGAGGAACTCGCCGCGCGCGTGCATGCGCCCTGACCTTTGCCGCTTACCCCCGGCACCACCCTCGGTCGCGGGTCAGACGGACCCTAGGAGCCTGGTGCCGCAGTCGAACTCGACACCGTCGTAGGGGTCTCTGTTGATTGAGCAGGGGGCGACAATCGTAGAGGCGAGGGGCAAGCTGCTGAAGCGCCAGGGCCGTGTCCCCCGCCGGCTGATCACGGACAAGCTCCGCAGCTACCCAGCGGCCAGCGGCCTATCGCACCGTGATGCCGTCCGTCGCGCACTGCACGACCCAGTACGCCAACAATCGCGCGGAAGTCTCCCACCAACCGACGCGGCAGCGCGAGCGCCAGATGCGGCGCTTCACGTCGCCAGCCCACCTGCAACCCTTCGCTGCCGTCCACGGGATCGTCCACATCCTGTCAACGGCCAAGGCAATCACGGCGCGCCTCGCGGCCGCAGAGTGGGGCTCTCGGGGTCCCCACGAAGCGACCGCGGGGGCTCGGGGCGAAGCCCAGTCTGAATCTAATCCTGGCTCTGGGCGACGAACCGGCGCGCCTCGCTGAAACCGGGATGCTCGGTCGCGCCGACCCAGGCATCCACCAGGGCGGCGTACCGGGCACGCGCCGTCTCGTCGTCACCGCTCGCCGCGGCGGCCCGCGCTGAGCCGAGAAGCGAGCGGGCGCGGCCAGGCATCCGCTGAAGCGACGTCTCGAACATCTCGAACGCGTCCCCTGGGCGGTCCAGATCGAGGAGGATCTCCCCATACAGCTCGTAGGGTGGCTTCACCGGGTTGGCTGCGCCGTTCGGCGGCCGCAGCCCCGTCACGATGTCAATCGCCTCGTCCATCAGCGCGACCGCCCGTCCGGCCTGCCCCGCGGCAGCATGCACAAGCGCGCCGACCTCCTTATGCATGATCCGAACGGACGCACTGCCATCCTCCGCGCGTCGGGCCAGAATGGCCTCCGCCTGCCGCGCTGCCGCGACGTCGCCGGTACGAGTGGCGCCGAGTGCCGCCACCAGGAGCCCGTGGTCCGTCGCGGTGTCGGTGATGGGCGACGTCTGCCATTCTTCCGTCTCGACCATGTAGCGCGCACGCAGCAACGGCAGCGAGTTGACCGCGCGCGCGGCGCCGTCGCTCTCGTCGATCAATTGCTCCAGCCGCTCGATCCACAGACGCGCCTTCGCATAGTCGCCGCGCTGGAGGTCGCCGTACTGACCCCAGTCGAGTGGGTGGACGGTGTCCCCGACGCTGTCCCCCGGCTCCCAAAGGTCACGCGCGGCTTCGTACGCCTTCTGGTTGTGGGTGGAGACCAGATCCCACATCCCATGTTGAATGAAGATGTGGGTGGGCATGTGGCGCGCATGCGCCACTGCGGGGGCGATTTCCGCGTACCGTAGGGCGGCGGGTAACGCGAGGGGGGCGTGCACCGGGTCATCGAACGCGTGAATCGCGTAGTGCGGCGCTCCGGGATGGCTTGCGTTCTTCTTGAACACCTGGAGGGCCGCCGCGCCGGCTAGCATCTCGAGCCGGAACGTCTGATCGCTGAGCGCGCGGGACCCACTCAACGTCGCGACCGCGTAGAACGTCGCGACTTCGTCATCGTCGGGATAGCGCTCGTACAGGCGTCGCATGGCGTTCATGTAGGCGGCGCGACGCTCGTCGTAGTCCCCTTCGCCCCAGAGTGTCTCGACGGCATCCAGAAAGCCCTTCTCCCGGTCGGTGCCGGCCTTGTCGCGTCGCGCCGCCCGCGTCGAGCCAAGTCGCGCCAGCACGGCGCGGGGATTGTCGTCGTCGGGCGGGCTTCCGAAGAGCGGGTGGTTATAACAGAGCGTCTCGCCCCAGTAGGCCATGGCAAAGTCGGGCTCCAGGCGCTGGGCGGCTTGAAACTGCTCGATCGCCTGCTTCCACCCAAAGCTGTGCAGGATGGCCACGCCGCGCAGGAAATGGCTCTGCGCCTCGGGTGACCGCGCGGAGGTGGGGAAGTCGAGCGACCCGACCTCGGCAAACTGGGCGCTAGCGGGCGCCGCCGACAGAAGCACCGTGACGACACCGGCAGCGATGGGACCCACGACCGTCCGCATGGTGATCTCCTTGGACGAGACGCCGGTAAGACGTGGCCGGCGATCCGCGCGACGGGTGTTCAGACAGCGGAAGCGGCGCTACGCGCGTCGCGATGCGTCACGATAGGCACGCAGGGTCTTGAACGTCTGATGGTCCTCGGTGTACCACAGGTCGACGCCCGCCTGCTTGGCCATCGCCTCGGCTTGCTGCACGGCGTTGTCGTAGTCGCCGTAGAAGCCGTCCGCGGCGCCGGGGACGCGACTGACTGTACAGGGGCCCCTCGGTCCGACCTCGCGACGGATGAGGATGTCCCCATCCACCGGACGGGCCGCTGCCGGCGGAGCGGACGTCGGCGACGACGCGACGTCGGGCCGCTCGCCCTGGCCAGTGCCCACAACCAGAAAATCCAGCGCGTTCCACGTGCTTGGCAACGGGCCTCGCCGCTCCCGCCGCCGCCGTTCGTCGTCGATCGAATGACCGCGCGCGCGCCGGTCGCTTTCGCGGCGGTCCCACGCGATGGTCGCGCCGATCGGGTCGCGGCCGAACGTTTCCTGCAACGACCGGTATCGATCGGTCTGACCACGACGGACAATCATGACCTGGCTCATCGGTAGGGGGACGCGTTTCGTCGCCGATCTTACCATAGCGCCGTCCGCCGATTAGGTATCGACGGTCCGCTATAATCACACCCGCGCTCATGGTGATCGCGCGCCGGTATCTCGTCCGTGGACGTGTGCATGGTGTCGGGTTCCGCGCCTTCGCCGAGCGCGCCGCGCATCGCGAGGGGTTGACGGGCTTCGTCCGCAACCTCGCGGATGGTCGTGTCGAAGCCGTGGCCGAGGGTGATCGGCCCGCGCTCGACCGCTTCGAACGGGCGTTGCGTGGGGGACCGACGCTGGCACGTGTCGACGTGCTGGCGATTGACGACGTGGCGCCGCCGGGTGGCACGACCGGCTTTCGGATTCTCGACGACCGCTAGTCGTCCTGTGACCCTGGCAGCCAACCGTGAGGGGTGATGTGTATGGAGGACGCGGACCGACTCAAAGCGCTCATCCGCCACGTCCCTGAGTTCCCGAAGCCGGGGATTCTGTTCTACGACATCACGACGCTGTTGCGGGATCCGGCGGGGTTTCGCACAGCGGTCGAGTGTCTGGCCGCGCCCTATCGCGAGGCGGCAATCGCGTCCGTCGTCGGCATCGAGAGCCGCGGCTTCATCTTCGGGGCCGCGGTTGCGGACCGGCTGGGCGCCGGGTTTGTGCCGGTGCGGAAGCCGGGCAAGCTGCCGTCGCGCACGCTGCGCGCCGAGTACGAGCTGGAATACGGCACTGACGCGCTCGAAATGCACGACGACGCGGTCGAGGCGGGCAGTGGGGTCCTGATCGTCGATGATCTGTTGGCCACCGGTGGCACGGCGCGTGCGACCGTGGAACTGGTCAGCCGGGCCGGCGGGGTCGTGCGTGGGCTTGCGTTCCTGATTGAGCTGACCGCCTTGAACGGGCGCTCGCACCTCGAGGGGCACGAGGTGTTTGCCGCGCTTCGCTATTCAGAGTAGGAGCCCGAGGGCCCATGGCCGTCGTCCACGCCCTCCGTCGCGGTTGCGTGGTTGAGCTCGTCGGTCTCGGCGGCGTCGGGTGGGGTCGCGGCGAACGACTGCGTCAGCGTGCGACCAAGCCATCCGTGCTTCATGTGGACCGTCACCTCGATCGTCTTGGAACCGGCGTCTCGCCACTCAGCGGTGACGGTCAGATGGTACGTGCGGTCGTCCCGTCCCTTGACCCTCTTGCTGAGCGGGGACGCGATGATCTCCCGCACGACCTGGTACGGAAGCCGCCGGAGCTCAGCCATCGCATCGTCGAGCACGTCCTGACGGAGATGCACCTGCCAGACGAACGGATCGCGAGCCACGCCCTCGACTATAGGAGCCGCTCGAGAACGCGTCAAACCCACCGTACCGCATGGGCACCACCGCGCTCGCACTGATCGTTGGAGTCCTGGTCGCCGCAGTCGTGGCTGCGCAGCATTACATGCGGCGCGACCTGGAACGGCAGCATCGGGAACGGCTCGCGATGGTCCTCTTGACTCGCGTGGCGCCGATGGTGGCTCGCGCCGAGCCTCGTGAGTTGCTCGCGTGGCGTGGCGCCGCGCGCGCGGTCCGCGTGTTGTACCCGGAGATCGTGGCCGATCTCGAACAGGCGAGCGGGGAGCGGTTTCCATTCACGCCGGCACTGGTCGAGGGCTGCCAGGCGAGGTGGAGCGCCGAGTGGCTGGCGTGGGAACGACAGCACGACGCCGAGTACAAAGTCCGCGTCCGTACCGCAGAAGCCGAGCTGCGCGCCGAAGGTCGAGACGACTCTCCCGAGGGACGCGCGCGTCTCGCGTCAATCGAGGACGCGAAGCTCCAGTCCTATCAGCAGCGATACGAGGAATACGCGCGCATCGCGAGGGACCTGACCGCGCTCGCCGCCGACGACCCGGTCGACTGAGCTTCGCCCGTTCGACACGCCTGCCGTTACGGGCTCTCGACCGGACCCCGGCTCACGGGAGGGCTTCCAACGTCAGCACCGCGGCCCGGAGGTTCTCTATGTGGGGCACGATCGCGATGGTCGTGCCTGGTGTGATGGTGGGCACGGTGATCGCAGACTGGCCCGCCGCTACGAGAGCAAGGTTGGCTGCGGTGTACATCTCCGTCACGTCCAGGGCCTGGATCGTCGCGCCGGCGCTGACGACGTTGGTGTAGGAGTGGGCGGGGAGCGCGAATCGCACGAGCTGCACGTCAATCCGGTCCCTGAGCTCGGTGAAGTGCACGGCCTTGATCTCAGTCGTCCCCGCGACCAGTGGATCATCGGTGAACGGGTCGCCCGACGGCGGTGGATTGAACGCTCCCAGTCGGGGAATCCTCGTGCCCCAGTCCGCGTCGTTGCCGCCGGCCGTCCACGCATGCAAACTCGGGGAGCCCGCGACCAGTGTCGCAGCGCCACCGGCGCCGGTGATCTGCCACTGCCGGTAGGCTGTCGGACCCAGCCGACTGACCAAATAGAAGTCGCCGTTCAACGTGGCGCCGAATACGTGGGCGGGTTGGGCGGTGAAGATGCCCGAGGTGACCGAGGCATCGACGTCGATGTCGTTGAAGGTCACTCCGCCCGGCGAACCGTTGTCTGTCAAGGAGCTCTTCAAGAAGACCCGGACCTTGGTACCAAGGAAGAACCCGCCCAGGGAAAACATGTTGCCGGTCACGACCAATCGCGTCGCGTCCGCGCCGAGGCCGGGGTAATCGAACCAGGCGGCGCCGCCAGCGAACGTCGTCAATGCCGACGCGGTCTCGACCGTCCAATCAGTTGTGGTGAGCGTGCCGGGAGTCGCCGTTTTCGAGATGCAGATCTGGACGTTGCTGCGGACGCCAGGGGTCCGGCCATCGAGAATCACGATGAAGAAGCGGCCGGAGTGCTGATCGAAGATCACCTTCGGGTCGAACCCTAGGTTGGCGCTACCGATGCCGCTCAGACCCGAGGCCCCCAGCGCGGTCAGGAACGCGTCGAGGTCCAGGGGGCCCGCGACGGAGGCGCCGGTCTTGTCGAAGATCCGGACGCCGCTGTTGGTGACGTGGACCACCCGGCCCGCAGATCCAGCTCCGGTGCCGACCGCATGGGGCGTGTCCGGTGGTTTGTAGGTGAAGCCACCGTCGAGTGACGGTGTCTGGGTCATGCCGGTGAACGTCAATGTCGCCGCAGGTGTCTTGGTCCCGGTGGGGTCGACGAGACTCAGCGGCACTGGCCCGGGATCCGACGTGTCGAGGACGAGGTCCACCAGACCCTCGCCAGAGAAGACCAGAGGTGCACCGGAGCCCCCTGAAGGAAAGGCGGGATCGATGGGAACGCTGACGGTCTGCCCCAAACTCGGTGCGGCGACCATGAGTAGCGACAAGATGACGGCAACGGCGCGCATCCGTGTCACGGTCAGTGGCGAGGGAGCTCGATAACCGGTTGTTACAATACAACGTGATGCCTTCACGCGCGTGTAGCTCAGCTGGATAGAGCGACCGCCTCCTAAGCGAACTTGGACGAAGGCAGTCCACAGCCGACCTCGGTAAAACGGGGTCGGTTTTCTTTTGGCTCGGCTGATTGTGGCCGTCTGTGGTGCCGTGTGCTGGAAAATGTTGCACAAAGTTGCACGGGCGAGAGAGCCTGATGCCCACAAGCCGATCAAGCTTGTGGACGGCAGCAAGAAAATCAGGTTCCTCTCAGGGATCGGTGCAGCTTTGGCCGGTTCCATGGCTAATAAGTCAAGCATTGTCATCGACTTACGTGGCTGGAGAACACCGTCTGTATCTGGAGAGGAACTGCAGGCTCTCGGAAAGTCCGGCCCACGGTACACGGCGGAAATCGCGAGGGGCCTGCCAGTGCCAAGGGGCTGAACAGTCAGCGAGGGTTCGGCCCAGCGGTAAAACGTCGGCGAAAGTCCAGGCCGCGTTCCACGAGTGTTCATGGTTCGTCGCCCTGTAAATGCCAGCGCCTCAGCACCTTGAGGTGGGACCGGCTGCCGTCGAGCAGGCCCCCCACCAAAAGCGGGGCCCGCGCAGGCGGCCGTCGACTGAGCGATAGACGACTTCACCGCTGATTCGCGGACACGAACACATCCGCAGCCTCTTTCCACGGCGTGGCTGACCTGCTGGGGGCTGAATCGTGCACACATTTGTGTGAGGAACCGAAAATCATTTCCGTGATGGCAACCCGAGACTCCGGGCTCGGCGAGCAGTTATGAGCACATTCTATTCAGCAGCGCGAAGGACGTAACGGGCTGCCATTCGTCCGGTGAGCCACCGTCAGAGCGCCGCTCGAACACGTCACTACTCGTTCCGAATGAGAAGGGCTCAGAGTTGAAGTCAATGTCCAGTTCCGGCAAGAACAGATCCGAGTTGTCACAGGCGAACCTGAGGCGGCTGATGAAAACGTGGCCATCTGCGATCTCCACCTCCCCTCGCGGCCTCATGAGCCTGATCCTCCCAAGCCAGAGTTCGTCCGCCCTGAACTGTCCTGAACCGAACAGACCCTGAAACAAAGGGGCCGCCACGCGGTTCTTACCAACGCCGTCTAGACTCACGTCGAGGGCGATCGCTTTGAGGGCAGAGGAGCTATCGGTAGGCAGACGGGCATCGATACTCGCACCTATCAGGTCGAAGGCCACTCCCTCGGATCCGCGAACTGGGGGTCGGTTTCCGGCCTGTCCATCCCCCTCCACGGGCCTATCGTCGACCATCGCTTCTGGGTTGGCAGCTCGCTCCACTTCCGTCGAGCGCCGACCAATGGTCAGCTCTACTGACGGATGTTGCACCGCTATCCGACTGATGCTGAGGAAGGCAGTCGGCGCCAGCTGATGCTCCACGAGTAGGCCCTCAATTCTCGCCGAGAGAATCAGTCGCTCCCCTGTCGCGGTCGCGGTGATCTGTTCCAACCGGAGTCCTCGGACCGCGCTGAACGACGCCCTCCCCACCTGAAGGACGATTCCAAGGCGTTCCTGAGTCTGCCTAACCAGGCTGTCCGCCATCCCAAGTGCCGGGAATCCCGCAAACAGCCCGCCAAGTGCCGCAAGCAGCACCACCCCGACAATTACCGCCCAACGACGAACGCGGGTCTTCAAATTGGATGCTCACGGCTCCGAGAGAAAAGCTGTTTCTCGAAGCGTTCAACGCTGGATGTCGCCAGCACCGTCGGACAGTCCGATTCTACTCCCTTGCGGTTGCTATCGACGGCAGTGAGTACGATCGTAGGCTTCTGCGTGTCGAATGAACTCACGCTCTCCCGTTTCGGTCTCGCGGTCGATGTTCTCAACCGGAAGACGCTGCATTGAAGCTCGCGTTGACACATCGAGTTATAACCAGAAGTTGTGGATCGGGAGCGTGAAGCAGGCGGCGTATCCTTCCGCGTGACAAACGCAAAACTCCGGCTGGCAGGCCGGGGAAGGAGACGCCACCTATGCTGAAGGTACTCGACAACGACGGTGCAACGGAAGAGCAGGCTGCGGGGCCGACGCTGGATGAGCTCGCGCGAGAAGGAGCTCGCCGGATGCTGCTGAAGGCCCTGGCGGTGGAGGTTGCCCAGTACGTCGACACGCACGCCGAAGCGCAAGACGAGCACGGCCGCCGGCTGGTCGTGCGTAATGGCCAGGCGCGGGCGCGGAAGGTCACGTGCGGGGCAGGGACGCTGGAGGTCCGGGCGCCGCGGGTGAACGACAAGCGGGTGGAGGCGGACGGTCAGCGCCAGCGGTTCACGAGTCGCATTCTGCCGCCGTATATGCGCCGCTCGCCGCAGGTGGCCGAGGTGCTGCCGATTCTCTATCTGCGCGGGCTGTCGACCGGCGATTTTCGTGAGGCGCTGCCGGTGTTGCTCGGGGAGGACGCCGCCGGCCTGAGTGCCACCAACATCGCGCGGCTGACGGCGGCCTGGGACGAGGAGTATCGGCGGTTCCGCCAGCGGGATCTCACCGACCGCGACTACGTCTACGTGTGGGTCGACGGGATCCACTTCAATATTCGCCTGGAAGACGACCGCCTGTGCACGCTGGTGCTGATTGGGGCCCGGCCGGACGGGACGAAAGAACTGGTCGCGCTCGAGGATGGCTATCGCGAGAGCACCGACAGCTGGGCGACGGTGCTCCGCGACCTGCGGCGCCGGGGGATGCGGGCGCCGGTGGTGGCGGTCGGCGACGGCGCCCTGGGCTTCTGGGCGGCCGTCCGGGATGTGTGGCCGGAGACGGCGGCGCAACGTGACTGGTTCCACAAGCTGGGGAACGTGCTTGACAAGTTACCGAAGCGCCTCCAGCCGAAGGCCAAGCGAGCGCTGCACGACATCCTGGCCGCCGACACGCGGGAGCGGGCCGACGCACAGCTCGACGGCTTCGTGGCCGAGTACAAGGTGAAGTATCCGAAAGCGGCAACGTGCCTGGCGGCCGATCGGGAGGCCCTGCTCACGTACTTCGCCTTCCCGGCCGAGCACTGGATCCACCTCCGGACGACCAACGTCATCGAATCGCCGTTCGCGACGGTCCGGCTGCGGCAACGCGTCACCAAGGGCGCCGGTTCTCGCACAAAGGGCTTGTTAATGGCCTACAAGCTGCTGGACATGGCGCAGCGTCGGTGGCGTCGTCTCAACGGCGCACACCTCCTGCCGCTCGTTCGTGCCGGCGTGGTCTTCGTCGACGGCGCGCAGAAGGAACGGAACCCCGAGGGGGATCGGAAGGAAGCCGCTTGATCACGCCGACCGCTGATCCACAACTATTGACAATATCTCCATACGCCAGCGTGCCGATCAATGGACACTACGAGACCTATGGGCTCCAGAGCCGGAAACTGAAGAGCTGGCTGGGGGAACTGTTCTACGACGTTGAAGAGCGCACGCCAACGCAGAGCGTGATCGAGGACGCCAAGTGCGCTCTCGAAGGGCGGGCACTGTTCAGCGGACCCGAGCGTCAGGTCTGTCTCCGGCTCGCCGGCCACGACGGCGTCGTGTATCTGGACTTGGCGAACGCCGGGTGGGAGGTTGTAGAGGTCACGACCACGGGCTGGCAGGTGATCACAGATGCGCCTGTGCGGTTCCGGCGACCGGAGGGGATGCATCCCTTGCCGACCCCGGTCACGGGCGGCTCACTCGACGAGCTCGAGCCCTTCTTCAACGTCGCCACCAATGACGACTTCTGCCTGATCGTCGCCTGGCTCCTCGGCGCGTTGAGACCGACTGGGCCGTATCCGGTCAAGGTGTTCAGCGGAGAGAGTGGTGCGGCCAAGACGACGGCCGCGAAGTGCCTCCAGCGCCTCATCGACCCAGGCAAGGCCACGCTGCGCGCGGAGCCCAAGAACGAGCACGAGCTCATGATCTCCACCGGCGGCACCTTCATTTGCTCCTTTGACAACCTGAGCCGGGTGTCACCGCGCTTGAGTGATGCCATCTGCCGGCTGTCGACGGGTGGTGGGTTCCGCACCCGCGCGCTCTACTCGAACGGCGAGGAGGCGTTGTTCGATGCGCAACGGCCCGTCGTGCTGAATGGTATCCCCGACATCGCCACGCGCACCGACCTCGTCGACCGCGCGCTGACTAGCGTCCTGTTGCACATCCCGGAAGATAAACGCCGGGGCGATACCGAGTACTGGGCAGCCTTCGAGCGGGCACATCCGCGCATTCTGGGAGCCCTGCTCACGGCGGTGTCGACCGCCCTCCGCAACTGGCCGCAGACCAACCTCGAGCGGAAGCCGCGCATGGCGGACTTCGCCCGGTGGGTTGTCGCGGCCAAGCCGGCCTTGCCGTGGGCGCCGGGGACGTTCTTGCGGGCCTACGGTACGAACCGTGAGGAGTCGATCGAGAGCCTGATCGACGGCGACCCGATCGCGGACTTCATTCGCGCGCTGGCATTCCCGTGGGAGGGGACAGCGAAAGAGCTGTGGACCCTGCTCAAGGCGAGGATCGACGAGCCCATCTGGAACCAGAAGGACTGGCCGGCCAAGAGGCCGAATCAGCTCTCGGGGTGCCTCCGGCGGTTCGCGCCGCCGCTCCGCAAGCTCGGGATCGACATCGACTTCAAGAGGTTATCCAGGGGGAAGACGCGCCTCATCACCATCACGAAGACGACGACGGCCGGGTCGTCGACGAACGTCACCACACAAGAGGGAGCTCAACCATCGTCACCATCGTCACCCGGCCTGAATCGCCCCGGGTTTCCCGGAGGCTCCATATCTTGGGAGGATGGAGTCCATGGGAAGACCGAGGAAGTACTCACCAGAAGTACGGGACCGCGCCGTGCGGCTCGTGTTTGAGCACGAAGGCCAGCACGACTCGCAGTGGGCCGCGATCCGATCCGTGGCCGAGAAGATCGGCTGCACGTCGGAGACGCTGCGGCATTGGGTGCGCCAAGCCGAGCGGGATCAGGGACGCCGTCCGGGGCTGACGACGGACGAGCGGGCCGTGCTGAAGGAGCAGGCGCGCGAGATCCGCGAGCTCCGGCGGGCGAATGAGATCCTGCGGAAAGCGTCAGCGTATTTCGCACAGGCGGAGCTCGACCGCCGACCGAGGTAATGGTGACCTTCATTGATGCGCAGCGGGAAACGTACGGGGTCGAGCCGATCAGCGCCGTGGTGCCGATTGCTCCGTCGACGTATTACGCGCACAAAGCGTGGCAGGCCAATCCCCGGTTGCGATCGGGGCGCGCGCAGCGCGATGCGTGGTTGAAGGATCAGATCCGTCGCGTGCGCGACGAGAACTTCGCGGTCTACGGCGCGTACAAAGTCTGGCGCCAGTTGAACCGTGAGGGGATCGCCGTGGCCCGGTGCACCGTCGAACGCCTGATGCGGGAGCTGGGCCTGCGGGGCGCCGTTCGGGGCCGGGCGTTCACCACGACGACCTGTCCTGACCCCACCCCGCGGCCGGCCGACCTGGTCAACCGCACGTTTGTGGCCACGCGCCCCAACGCACTCTGGGTGGCGGACCTCACCTTCGTGGCGACCTGGCGCGGCTTCGTCTACGTGGCGTTCGTCATCGATGTCTTTGCCCGGTGCATCGTAGGCTGGCGCGTCTCCAGCTCCTTGCGCACCGACCTCGCCCTTGATGCGTTGGAGCAAGCCCTGTATGCGCGGCCGGCACCTGACGGGTTAGTGCACCACAGCGATCGGGGTGGTCAGTATCTCTCCATTCGCTACACGGACCGGCTGGCCGAGTCGGGCATCGAGCCGTCCGTGGGGAGCGTGGGTGACTCGTACGACAACGCCCTCGCTGAGTCGGTGATCGGGCTGTACAAGACCGAAGTGATTCGTCGGCGCGGCCCGTGGCGGCATCTCGAGGCCGTGGAGTTTGCGACGCTCGAATGGGTGGACTGGTTCAACAACCGGCGGCTCTTGACGTCGATCGGCGACGTGCCACCGGCCGAGTACGAACAGCAGTACTATCGGGCACAAGAAGCGCCAGCCACAATGGCCGGAGTCAACTAATGAGCTCTCCGGAGAACCCGGGGCGATTCAGTTGCGACAGGAGCTGGCCACCCGCAAGCTGGACCTCATGCCGGTGGTCGCGCGACTCGAGGCGATGCGCGCCACGGCCGGGCAGGCGCCGATCATCGTCGCCGACCCAGAGGCCGTGGCCGGTCCGGGACTGTGTTGCTCATGCGGCGATGGGCTCGACGTGGCTACGAGCTATGGCCGGTGTGACGCGTGCGCTGTCGCGGTCGACCTCTACTACATGACGTTGCACGCCGACGACGCCTGGGGTGAGGTGTGACGTTCAACGAGGCGTGCGATACGCCTGCCCTCGCGCTCCTGCTCCAGGTCGAGGACGCCGGGTTCGACACCAAGATCGGCACGCACGGCGGGTTGCTCGTGAACCCGGTGAAGTCGCTGACCTCGGGACAGCGGGTGGCCATCAGGGGACACCGGGCCGCGTTGCTGGTGCTGGTGGCAGAGGCTTCGCGTGGACCAGGCGACCTCGCCTGGCGATTGGCCGCGGGCGTCGACCTTCCCGCGGAGGTGGCGGCGGCCGTGGACGAGGCACGGGTGGCATGACGGCCCAGACCGGTACGCGCTGCGGTCACTGCCGCAACCCACCGGTCTACGCGATCCGCGTCGTGCGATGTCCCACGTGCCGCGAGCCGTTCTGCGCGACCTGTCGCCGGCGAGGGCCGCGCTGTGCCGGGGACAATCGGACGGGTCGAATAGCGGCCTGTGCCGGATAGGAGAGATGCGCACCTCCTGCTCCTCGCCGGGACGTCTTACACTGGACGACTGCGGAGACGTGTTGACGCTTGAGGAATTGGCGTCCGTGCTATTCACTTCACCGACGACCATCAAGCGGCGGCTCCGCGCCGGGACGTTCCCGATTCGTCCTCTCCTCGGTATCGATCGCCGGCGTCGGTGGAGTCGGACAGATGTGCGACGGTATCTCGATACCGGCGGCACGCGATGAAGCGAAAGCGACGACGCATCGCGCTGGGTGTCTATCGGGACCAGTGGGGCCTCTCGGCCACAGTCAAGGTTGACGACACGCAGCGAGAGAAGCGGTTTCCGATCGGCACGTCTCTTCGCACGGTGCGCGACTGGCAGAATGCCATGCGGGTTGCGCTGCGCGTTGCGGTGCCACGTCGGCCACGAGGCAACTTGAAGACGGACGCGGCCCGCTACCTCGAGGGCGTGACGGCCATGCCGAGTTTCCGCGAGCGCGAGCGGAACATCGGTTTTTGGGTCGAGGAGTTCGGGGAGCGACGACGCGATTCAATTGGGACGGACGAGATTGCGCGCATCCTACAGCGATGGGAACGGGACGGGTATGCCGCGTCCACGCTCAACCATCGGCGTGGAGCGTTGATGCATCTCTGGAGAACGCTGGACGGCAAGAAGGCGGCGAATCCCGTCGCCGACATTCCGCGTTACAGGGAACCGCGTCCAGAGCCCCGTGGGCTGTCGTGGGATGAGGTTGACGGTATTCTGGCGGTGATGCCGGACCGGGGACAACCACGCGCTGGGAAGCCTCTGGATGACGCCTCAAAGACAAAAGCGCGTCTCGCGGTCATGGCCTTCACCGGACTGACGCAGAGCCAGTTGAAGAAACTCCGGCCGGAGGACGTGTCGTGGCGGGAGTCGGCCGTCAGGGCTCCAGCGCGTCACAAGGGTCAGGGTGCGTCGTCGCAGGTGCTGCCAGTGACGCGGCGCGGTCTCGAGGCGCTTGCGCAGTTTGCGGAACTCGACTGCTGGGGGCATTTCTCGAATCCGTCACTCAATAAGAGGGTTCCTCTCAGGGATCGGTGCAGCTTTGGCCGGTTCCATGGCTAATAAGTCAAGCATTGTCATCGACTTACGTGGCTGGAGAACACCGTCTGTATCTGGAGAGGAACTGCAGGCTCTCGGAAAGTCCGGCCCACGGTACACGGCGGAAATCGCGAGGGGCCTGCCAGTGCCAAGGGGCTGAACAGTCAGCGAGGGTTCGGCCCAGCGGTAAAACGTCGGCGAAAGTCCAGGCCGCGTTCCACGAGTGTTCATGGTTCGTCGCCCTGTAAATGCCAGCGCCTCAGCACCTTGAGGTGGGACCGGCTGCCGTCGAGCAGGCCCCCCACCAAAAGCGGGGCCCGCGCAGGCGGCCGTCGACTGAGCGATAGACGACTTCACCGCTGATTCGCGGGCACGAACACATCCGCAGCCTCTTTCCACGGCGTGGCTGACCTGCTGGGGGCTGAATCGTGCACACATTTGTGTGAGGAACCAATAAGAGTTTTCAGCGAGCCTGTGCGAAGGTTGGACTGTTTGGTAAGCGCGCGTACGACCTCCGGCACACCTTTGGGACCGAGATGTATCGCCGCACACACGACCCGCTCGTCGTGCAGCAGTTGATGTTGCATCGATCGTCGGAGACCACGCGGCGTTACATCCTGGGAGCCGTGCCGGATGTGCTTCAGCGGGCGATCGACGCCGTCGACGAGGAGGTTTCCGCTGGCAGTTTCCGCTGGCAGTCGGGCGAAGAGACCACGGAAACACCCCGTAACTTATTGAAAAGAATGGAGCGGGAGACGGGATTTGAACCCGCGACCTTCAGCTTGGGAAGCTGACACTCTACCACTGAGTTACTCCCGCTCACGGGTCGCAAGCGTTCATGCGATCTTAGCACTCCGAATATACGCCAGCACCTCGTCGCGCTTGTCTTCCATCAGCGCCCGATTGGTCGCCTCGAGGTTGAGCCGGATCAGCGGTTCGGTGTTCGACGGTCGCACGTTGAAGTGCCAGTCGTCGTAGTCGACGGACACCCCGTCCATCCGATGTAGCTGACCGTCCCCATACCGCGCGGCCAGCCGGTCGATGGTGTCGCCGACGGCGTCCATGTCGGCCATCTCGGTATTGATCTCGCCCGAGATGAAGTATTTCTCTCGGAGCGGCGCCAGGAGCTCGCCCAGTGTCTGGTTGCGTACCGACATGAGCTCGAGCAGCAGCAGCGCAGGGATGAACCCATTGTCGGCGTAGAAGTTGTCACGGAAGTAGTAGTGCCCGGTGACCTCACCGCCGAACACCGCGTTTTCCGCGCGCATGCGGGTCTTGAAGAACGCGTGGCCGACACGGTTCATCAGCGCGGTCCCGTTGTGGGCGGCGACGACGTCCTTGACGGCGTGGCTGGCCCGCACGTCGTAGACCACGGTGGCACCCGGTTGCTTGCGGAGAAATGCCTCGGCGAGCAGCGCCGTCACGAAGTCGCCCGGCACGAACCCGCCGTCCCCATCGATGAAGAAACAGCGATCCGCGTCGCCGTCCCACGCGATGCCCGCATCCGCCCGGTCCGCGATGACGCGGGCGACGATGTCGCGCCGATTGGCCTCGAGGAGCGGGTTGGCCTCGTGATTGGGGAAGGTGCCGTCGATCTCGAAGCACAGACGCGTCGTGCGGCACGGGAGTCGGTCGAAGAGCGGCGGCGCCACGAGCCCGCCCATGCCGCTGCCGGCGTCCAGCACGAGGGAATACGCGTTGACCGCGGCCGGGTCGATGAATGACAGAATGTGGTCGAGGTAGCTGTCAAGGATCGCGGTCTCGCGTAGACGCCCTGGCGTCGGCGCGGGCGCGGGGATGCGGTCGCCGATGATCATGTCGCGGATATCGGAGATCCCGGCGTCGCTGCTCAACGGCGACGCATGCCGCCGGACGAGCTTCACCCCGTTGTATTGCTTCGGGTTATGGGACGCGGTGATCTCGACGCCGCCATCCAGGCCGTCCCGGGCAACCCCGTAGTAGAGCATGTCGGTGCCGACGAGGCCGTAGTCGACCACGTTGGCGCCTTGGCGACGCGCGCCGTCGATGAAGGCGGCCGCCAACTCGGGCGACGAGACCCGCATGTCACGCCCGATGGCGATCTCCGAGGCGCCGAGGTAGGCCACGAATGCGCGGCCCACGCGTTCGACGATCTCGGCCGTGAGCTCGTCGGGATAGATTCCCCGGATGTCGTAGGCCTTGAAGATGCGCGGGTCGGGCAGCGACGGGGTCACGATTCAACGACCTTTGAGTGGGGAGCGATCGTCGAGTCGTCGCCGAGAACGACGCCTGGCCCGAGCTTGGCCTGCGATCCGACCTGGCCCCGATGTCCGATGATGGCGTCCCGCACGACCGCACCGTCGCCGATGATCGTCTCCGGCCAGAGAATGGCGCCGTCAATCACGGCGTCGGCGCCGACGACGCCCGATCGGCCCACGACGCTGTGGGGCGCGAGATGGGCGCCGCGTTCGATCCTGGCGTTACGGCCGACGAAACAGGGGGCGTCGAGGATGGCTGTGGGGTCGATCCTGGCGTCCGTGGCCACGACCGACTCACCGGCGGGGCAGTCCGCGAACGGCGTCGCAGCGCAGCGGGCGTCCATGATGTCGCGGTGCGCCCGCAGGTAGGCTGCGGGTGTGCCGATGTCGAGCCAGTAGTCCTGATCGATGTAGGCGACAAACTGCTCGCCCCGGTCGACCAGCGACGGAAAATACGCGCGCTCGATCGAGTACTTCGTCCCCGATGGAATCCGGTCGAACGTCGCGGGCTCGAGGATATAGATCCCGGCATTGATGGTGTTGCACGTGATGTCGTCCGGCGAGGGCTTTTCGAGAAATCGCGTGACGTTGTTGTCGGCGTCGGTTTCGACGAGCCCATAGGCGGCCGGGTTGTCGACGGGCGTGAGCACGATGGTGGCGGCGGCCTGTCGCTCGCGATGGAGCCGCAGGACCGCGGTCAGATCGATGCCGGTCAGCACGTCACCGTTGAAGACAATCGTCGTGCCGTCGAGGTGCGGCTCGGCATATTTGACGGCGCCACCGGTGCCGAGCGGGCTCGGCTCGACGACGTATCTGAGCGGCAGCCCGGGGTCGACCCCGGCCCCGAGCAGCTCACGAATGCGCTCTGGTTGGTAGTTGAGGCTCAGGATCACCTCGTCGATGTCCGGCAGCCGCTTCAAGACGTCGATCTGGTGACAGAGAAAGGGGCGATCGAAGATTGGGACGATCGACTTCGGCGTGTGCAGGGTCAGGGGGCGCAAACGAGTGCCAAATCCACCGGCGAGGAGCACCGCTTTCATGACCGGGGATCATACCCTAGTGCAATTTGGGGGCGTGCCTACTGCGGAGTACAATGACGAGCTGCTAGGGGCACGTGCTCGGAAGCTGCCATGAACCTGCCCAACGCCCTGACCCTCGCTCGCATCTTTCTCGTGCCACTCCTCGTCGTGGTCCTCCTGACGAAGTTCGAGGCCGAGCTGGTCTTCGGTGTTCCCAAAGAAGTGCTCGGCGCCGCCATCTTCGGGCTCGCGGCCTTTACCGACTGGCTGGACGGATACCTGGCGCGCCGGCGCAACGAGATCACCCACTTCGGTCAGATGATGGACCCGCTGGCCGACAAGCTGTTGATCACCGCGGCGCTGGTCTCGCTCGTGCAGATGGGACTTGCCGAGACGTGGATGGTGGCGATCATCCTCGGTCGGGAGCTAGCCGTCACCGTGCTCCGCAGTCTCGCCTACGGACGCGGCGTCTCGATTCCGGCATCAAGGCTCGGCAAGGTCAAGATGGTGACGCAGGTCGTCGCCATCCTGCTGCTCATCCTGGGTAACCAGGTCTGGCTCTTTTGGGTGCTCGGTCAGGTCGCACTGTGGCTCGTGCTCGGCGCGGCGTTGGCCTCGGCCGCCGACTACTACCGGCGCTTCAATCGCGTGCTCGCCAGCCCGAAAGTCGCCGATTTCGAGGCCGCTCGACAGCGCCTCTCGCGCGACGACGGTACACCCCGCCGCGACCGCCAGAGCGAACAACGCGTCGGCTAGTCCATTAGTAGCCTGCTACCGGTGGGGGGCGATGCGGTCTCCGAGTTGGACGGCGTCCCGCGCCGAGCTGACGCGCACGGTGGCGTGGTCGTCCTCGACGAGCACGGCCAGCGCCTGCGCGATCTCCGTGACGGGGCCGAGGTCGCCCAGCGCGGCGCGAAAGACAGTCAGTCGCTGCCCGGCCGCCAAGCCGTGGTCCGCTCCGAGGTCGACGACGGCGTACTGGCGGGTCGCGATGGCGGCGCGGGTGTCCGGCGCATACAGAATCGTGCCGTACGCGGCGTAGTCCGGTTCACCAGCGGCGGCGATCGGCGGGAGATCCGGCCACGTGGCTGGATGCAAAAAGTCGCCCTGCTTGATCCCGTCACACATCTCGACGACCTGCGCGATCGCTGCCGCGCGGTCGACGGCGGTGATCCGCACCCAGCCGACCGTCTCGAGAATGGGGCGAAGGACCAGCGGTCCGCTCGAGACCCGTCGGACGAAAAACTCCTGGCCGACCTGGACGCCGCGCTCACTCCCACCACCGATCACGAGCGCGTCGCGCGGCCCGTAGTAAAAGCGCGTCGTTCCGTCCTGCGAGCCGAGAAGCGTGAGCGTGGTGTCCATGTCGCTCGTCGCCAGGCGAGGCGCGCACGCGATTTGGGTGGGGCCACCGAACCCCTCCGACTGGGCTGTCGCCGGGGTGGGAGCCACGAGGCTCGCCGCGGCGATGACCATGCCAATTCGGAGTCGGTGCACGCTGCCGGTCGTCATATTGAAATTGGTCATCGATCCTGTAGGTCCAGCGCCACTTTCAGATCTGCAATCTGATCGGACGCCTCATCGAGGAACTCGGTTTCCGGGTACTCGGCGACGAGGCGCTCGAACATCGGCAACGCCTCGACATCCATGTCTGTCGCCGCCAGCGACGCGGCGAGGTGGAAATACACCTGGTCGCGCCGCGTGTAGCCCGGATCCTCGTCCAGGATCGCTCGGAAGCGGTCGATGGCGCCCGGGTAATACTTGTGTCGGTAGTAATAGCGTCCGACTATAAAGCTCGCATCACTCAGACGATCCAGGGTGTCCCTGAGTTTCGCCCGAACTTCGCCCATGAGCTGGTCGTCGACACCCACGGCGAACGTCGGGTCGCGTACGGCGCGGTCGATGAAGAGCTGGAACTCCTGCACCGCCTCCCGGGTCTCGGTCTGATCGCGCCGCGGTTCGCGCATCTGGTGGTAGTACATCATTCCTATCTTGTACTGCGCGTACGCGGTGAGCTGATGCGTGGGATACAAACGCAGAAATTCGCGGAGCTCGGTCAGCCCCGCGACATACGCCGCGGACGTGCCTTCGCCCTCATAGGCATCCGCCACGCCGATTCTCGACGCGGCCCGCAGTGCGCTCTGAGGAAACGTGTCGCGGATCTGGACGAAGTACTGGCGCGCACGAATCCAATCCTCCTCGGCCATTGCCGCCTGCCCTCGTTCGAACAGCAGTCGGTCGGCGTCGGCGGCGGTCGGCGGGATGTCTGGTTCGCGGGGACCACAGCCGGCGGCGACAACGAGCAGGCCGCACGCGCCAAGTGTGGTCAGCGCATTGCCGACGACGTGCGCCGCCCTGATCAGACGGGTTGCGATTCGGGTGTGAGCGACGTGGCCAGCCATTGATACTCCGCCTGGATGCCCTTCTCGAGTGTCACGGACGGCACGAATCCCAGATCGGCGTGCGCGCGGGTCGTGTCCGCGAACGTGTCGCGCATGTCGCCGCGCTGCGCGTGCTGCCGGCGAATGGTCGGCCGGCGGCCGGCAACGTTCGCCATGACTTCGAGAACGTGGTTGATGGACACTCGCGAGCCCCCGCCGATGTTGTAGACGCGGCCCGGGACGCCGGTGCGTCCCGCCGCAACGGTCGCCGTGACCGCGTCCTCGACAAAGGTGAAATCGCGAGTCTGTTCGCCGTCGCCGTAGAGCTCGATCGGTGCGCCGTTCAACAACGCCCGAAGAAACCGGTGAAACGCCATGTCGGGGCGCTGGCGCGGGCCGTAGACCGTGAAGTAGCGTAGCGACACCGTGGGAAGGCCGTAGTTGACGTGATAGAGCGCGCAGAGATGCTCGGCCGCCAGCTTTGTGACGCCGTACGGCGAAACGGGCCGCGGACGGGTATCCTCTCGCATCGGGATGTCGACCCCATCTCCGTAGACAGACGAGCTCGACGCGTAGACGATGCGCGCGAGCTCGACCGTGGTGCACGCCTCGAGGAGCAGCTGCGTCGCCTCGACGTTCGCGCGGGTGTAGACCGAGAACTCGCGTCCCCAGCTCCGTCGGACGCCGGGTTGAGCGGCCAGGTGGAAGACGTGCGTCACCCCATCGAGCAGGGCGGGCCACCGCGCGTCGCGAATCGACGATTCCACGAAACGAAAGTCGCGTCGAGTCCGGAGCGACGCCAGGTTGCCGGTCTTGACCTCCCGCGCGTAGTAGTCGGTGAAGCCGTCGAGACCGACCACGGCATGGCCGGCTTCGAGCAGGCGCTCGGCCAGATGCGACCCGATGAACCCCGCTACCCCGGTGATCAGTGCCTTCATGCCAGCATCGTCCGAATCTCGGTCGGCAGGCGGGTCGGCCGACCCGCTGGGTCGGTCGCCGCGTGCTGCGTGCGTCCAACGGCGAGCAGCGCGTCGTCGCCGCGCCGCCGCACCTCGTATTGGAACTCGACGCGGACGCGCGACAGGAGCAGCCCGCGTGTCGACACCTCGAGGTTGTCGTCGTAAAGCGCCGGCGCGCGAAACTCGCAGTGCGCCTCGACGACCGGCAGCATGATCCCGTCCTTCTCCAAGTCCCGGTACGTGCCCCCGAGGGCACGCAAAAGCTCACATCGGCCGACCTCGAACCAGACGAAGTAGTTGGCGTAGTAGGCGACGCCCATCTTGTCGGTCTCCGCGTAGCGCACCCGCACCTGGCATGAGCTCGTCGGCACCGTTACCCCTGCCCGGGAAGGGCCACGGCGGCCCCGTCGAGCGCGGCCGCGCGCAGGTCGCGTGTCGCAGCCGTCGCGTCCTCGGCCCCGAAAATGGCCGTCGCGGCCACCACGATCTCGGCACCGGCGGCGACGACGTGCGCGATGTTGCGCGAATGGACGCCGCCGTCGATCTCCACCGGCGCCTGACTGTCGGCGTCGTCGAGTACGCGCCGCACGGCCTGTATCTTTGACGCGCTTCGCGCGATGAAGGTCTGGCCGGCATATCCCGGGTTGACCGACATGACGACCGCGAAATCGAGCTGGTCGGCGACGTCTTCGAGCGCACTGGCCGGGGTCGACGGATTCAGTGCGACGCCGGCTTGGGCCCCGAGCCCCCGGATGGCCGCCAGCGTCCGGTGTAGATGCGGTGACACCTCGGCGTGGACGGATACCCACGCCGCGCCAGCCTTGACGAAGGCCTCGATGTGGCGCTCGGGCTCGACCACCATCAGGTGCACGTCGAGCGGGACCGTCGCCACACGCTTGAGGGCCTCCACGATCGGCACGCCGATCGTGATATTCGGGACGAACCGGCCGTCCATCACGTCGACGTGAATGAGGTCCGCGCCCCCCTGCTCGACCGCGGTCACGGCCGCACCGAGCGCCGCGAAGTCGGCCGCGAGGATAGAGGGGGCGATCCGCAGTGGCCTGGACGCCATGCTCACCGGCTGACCTCGAGCGAGATCGGCTCGCCCGGGGCGATCTGGAACCCGGCCTGTGGGGCGTGACGGAGGACGACACCGGACGGGACGCCGGGATACGGGTGATCGCCGACGACGGTGACGCGAAACCCTCGCGTCCGCAGGATCTCCGCCGCCGTCCTGCCGTTGATCCCGATCAGGTCAGGCATGACATAGGTTCGGCCTCGTTCGCCGCGGTTGACGAGGAGCGACACCGTGTGCCCGCTCCCGGCCGGCGGCGGTTCCTGGGCGACGACCGCGTCCGTCGGATACCGGCTCGATCGGATCTCCGAGATGCCGTCGAGTGCGAAGGCGTTGTCGCTCAGGCGACGGCGCGCGCCACCTTCCGATTCCCCGATGAGGGTCGGCACCTCGCCGGTGGTCGGGCCGGAGCTGAGCCACACCTTCACGTCACGGCTCCGGCGGGTGGGGACGCCTGGTCCGGGGTCCTGCTCCACGACTCGCCCCGCCTCGATACTGCGGTGGATGCGCCGGATCGGCTCGACCCGCTCGGACAGCCCCGCGGCCGCCAGTGTGGACGAGACCTCTTCGAGCGTCCGTCCGCTCAGGTCGGGCGTCGCGACCTCGCGGGTTCTCAGACCGATCTGGAGGCCTGCCAGCGCGAAGAGTCCGAACGTACCCAGCAGCGCCCCCACGAGCAGACCGATTTTTCCCGCGCCGAGGACCCGTTTGTGGAGCTTCATATCTAGACGGGGCTGCGCGGCCTTTCAAGACGGGGTTTCACCCCGAACCCCCGCGGCCGTGCGCGCCTTCGCCCTGTGCCGACGTTGGGGATATGAGTGCGATTCGTACCGCATGAAATTGCCCAACGACGATTAACCCAGTGTAACGGAAGGGCTTTGGCGGCACAAAAGCGGCTCAGTCGGTGCGCCGGTGCAGCGCCGCCGCATAGAACGCCTGAAGGCCATCACGAAACGGAAACGTCCGGAAGTGGCCGGCGGTATCGATGAAAGGGACGAGCCGTGGCTCGGTGGGCGCGACAACCGTGAAATCGGGATGCGTCCTCTGAAAAAGACCGATGACCTCCTCGTTCTCTTCGGGCTCGCTCGAGCAGGTGGCGTAGACGATCCTGCCGCCCGGTCGCACCGCAGCCGCCGCCTGCGTGAGCAGCGTCAATTGCCGGGCCGCGAGGGGTCGGAGATCCTCGGGCGCGTGTCGCCATCGGATATCCGGGTCGCTCCGGAGGGTCCCAAGCCCCGAGCACGGGGCGTCGACGAGCACCCGATCGAAGACGGCGGCAAACGGGAGTGGGGCCGTGCCATCGAGACGCACGAGGTGGCCGCACCGCACGTCGCAGCGCGCCAACGTCGTCGCCAGCAACGCCAACCGGCGCGGCCGGAGGTCGGCGGCGACGAGCTGGCCACGGTTGGCCATCGCGCCGGCCAGTCCCACGGCTTTACCCCCGGGCGCCGCGCAGACGTCGAGCACCCGGCTGTCGCGAACGGCGTCGACGAGCACGGCGATCAACTGGGCGGCCTCGTCCTGCAGGAGGAGTCGCCCTTCGTCCGCCAACGGCGTTGCGAGCGGCAGCCCGGTCGTCGCGTGCAGCGCGTCGGGAGCCCATCGCGCGGGCGTGGTCTGCACGCCGCAGGCGGCGAGCCGGTCGGCGAGGTCGCGCCTCGAGCCCTTCAACTGATTGGCCCGCAGGGTGACCGGGGGCGGCTCGTTGTTGAACCGGACCCACGAGGACACCGCCTCCAGCCCGTACCGCTCGAGCCAGCGCTCGACGAGCCACCGTGGGTGCGATTGGGTCACGCTCAGGTAGTCGAGCACAGCCCGACGGTCCGTGGCACCCGCCGACGCGTCCGGCGCGGCGGGCAGCGACGTCGGGCGCCGTGCATCGGAGAGCGTGCGGAGCACCCCATTCACGAACCGGTCGGCCCCGCGTGTGGCGACTTCGCGGGCCAATGCCACGGCATCGTGGACCACGGCTCGGGCTGGGACCCGCTCGAGCCAGCGGAGCTGATACGCGGCGGCCCGCAGGAGGTCGCGCACGTCGGGGTCGAGGCCGTCGATGGGCCGCGACGACACCTGCCCGAGCAGGTGGTCGAGTGCGGCGCGCCAGCGGAGCGTGCCGGCGGCGATCTCGCCCGCGAGCGCTCTGTCACGGACGTCGTCCAGTGGGCGGCGTGCGCGGGCGAGCGAGGTGGAGAGGTCGGCGCGCCCCGCGTGCACCGACCGCAGGACGCGGTGCGCGGCGCGGCGGGCCGGCGCGATCATCGGGGCGCGGCGTCGAAGCGCAGGCCGACGGTCCACCGGTGTCCGGCCAGGAACGCTCGGGCCGGGACCGGTCGGCGGCCCTCGGGTTGGATTTCGACGATCGCGAGCGACGTGTCCTCGCCGGTTGCGACGACGAGCTGGTCGCCGGTCGCGTCGATGAGCTCGCCGGGACGCCCCTGCCGGGCCTCTTGGCTGGCCGCCAGGTCGAGCGGCCGGCTTTGATGGATGAGAAAGCGCTTTCCAGCGAGCACGCTGGACGCGTGTGGCCACGGGTGCAGTCCGCGGATCTGGTCGTGAATGGCACAGGCCGGCCTGGTCCAGTCGATCACACCATCATCCCTGGTCAGACGCGGCGCATAGGTGGCCGCCGCATGATCCTGTTCCGTCTCGGCGGCGTCGCCCCTCTCCAGCGCTCCTACCGTCTCGAGGAGCAGGTCGGCTCCCAGATGCGACAGCGCGCGCTCGACGACGATGCTGGTCTCCATCGGACCGATGGGCACGGATCCGCGCGCCAGCATCGGACCGGCGTCCATCTCGGCCACGAGGCGAATGATCGTCACGCCGGTGGTCGTGTCGCCAGCGAGGATCGCGCGCTGGATCGGCGCCGCGCCACGGTAGTGCGGCAACAGGGAGGCGTGAACGTTGATCGTGCCGAGCCGCGGCGTGTCGAGGAGCGCGTCCGGCAAGATCTTGCCGTAGGCCGCGACGACCGCCAGGTCCGCGCCGAATGAGCTGACCGTGCGCTGCAACGTCTCGGATCGGGCCCGCGTCGGTTCGAGCACCGGGATATCGTGCGCCGTGGCCAGCTGCTTGACCGGTGAGGCGCTGACCCGGCGGCCGCGGCCCCTGGGTCGATCCGGCTGGGTGATGACGGCGACGACGGGATGCGGCGAGTCGATCAAGCGTTGAAGCGTTGGGAGCGCAAAGGCGGGTGTTCCGTAGAACAGGGTCTTCACCATTTCCCGTTGCGCTTGAGCTTGTTGATCTTCCGCACGATGATCTGGCGCTTGAGTCCGCGCAGTTGGTCCAGGAACACCGACCCGTTGAGATGATCCAGTTCGTGCTGGAACGCGCGCGCGAGGAGGCCGGTGCCCTCTATCTCCACTGATTCACCGTCCCGGTCGAGGCCACGCACGACCACCCGAGCCGCCCGGCTCACGGTCGCGGTGAAGCCGGGGACGCTCAGACATCCCTCGTCCTCGCTCTGCGTGCCCTCGCGCGCGACGACGCTCGGGTTGATCATGACGACCAGGTCGGCGGCATCGCGGCCCACCGACGGATCCGCGACGAAGAGACGCAAGGAGATCCCGATTTGCGGCGCCGCCAGTCCGACGCCCGGGGCCGCGTACATCGTCTCGATCATGTCGTCGATGAGGGTCTGGATGTCGGACGTCACCTCCGACACGGACTCGGCCCGTCGCGTCAGTACCTCCTCGCCATAGCGCAGGATCGGCCTGATCATCCGGGGCATTGTAGTGCGTAAATTTCTGACCCCGCATGACGCACGGCTTTCACCACGGGCTGCTAGGATGCCGCGCCGCCAGGCGGGATTCTTGCACCGTAACGCAGAGGCGATGACGATGTCGACGTTGGTCACGTGGCGGGCACACTCGGCATCGCGCTCGGTCCAGCCCGATGCCCCCGTGCGGCTCCTCGGCACGAGTCCGGCCATGACCGAATTGCGGGAAGCGGTCTCGCGCGCGGCGGCCGCGCCGTTTGCGGTGCTGATCGAGGGGGAGACCGGGACGGGGAAGGAGCTCGTCGCACGAAGCGTGCACGAAGTGGGACCGCGGCGCGGGCGAGCATTTGCGGCGATCAACTGCGCGGCGTTCAGCGACGACCTGTTGGAGACGGAGCTGTTTGGCCATGCGCGGGGTGCCTTCACGGGCGCCGCGGCGCGGCGGGACGGGGTGTTCGAGGCGGCGGCCGGCGGCACGGTATTTCTCGACGAGGTGAGCGAGCTGTCCGCCCGCGCCCAAGCGAAGCTGCTGCGCGTGTTGCAGGACGGCGAGGTGCGCAAGGTCGGTGAAACGGCGACGCGGCATGTCGACGTGCGCGTGGTGGCGGCGAGCAACCGCAGCGTTCGCCGCGCGGCGAGCGACGGACGGTTTCGGGCGGACCTCCTGTACCGGCTCGAGGTCATCCGGCTCGACGTGCCGCCGCTGCGTGTGCGCGACGGCGACGTCGCGCTCCTGACCGCGCACTACTGGCAGCAAGCGGTGCGACAGACGGGCGGGCACGGCACGCTGGCGCCGGAGACGCTGGCAGTGCTGGCGGCCTACGACTGGCCGGGCAACGTGCGGGAGTTGCAAAACGTGCTGGCGGCGCTCGCGGTCGAGGCTCCGGCGCACGGGCGCGTCGGGCCGGAGGCGCTGCCACCGCGCATCGCGCAGGCCGGCGCGCAACGACGGCCGACGCTCCAGGCTGCGCGGCGGGAGTTCGAGCGTCAACTCGTCCGCGGCGCGTTGGGTCGGGCGAACGGTCGCCGTAGCCACGCGGCGCAGGAGCTCGGGATCACCCGTCAGGGGCTCGCCAAGCTGATCCAGCGGCTTACCATCTGACGACTCGTCGTCTGCGCTCGCCACGCACCGAGGTGTAAGCTGGCGCGGTGAAGTGGGGAGGACATCAGATGGCCGGAACGCTCCGCGCAGCATCGATCACGTTCGTGCTCATTGCCGCAACTGGCGCCGTACACGCGCAGGCGGGATCCGAGGCCGAGGTGAAGACCGCGGTCCGTGCGGCGTGGGACGCCTATATCGACGCGTTCTCCGACGCGCGCACGGAGGTCCTCGCGCGCGACGTCTATGCGGTGCCGTCGTTTCCAATCGGCGCCGGCGGTGCCAACGTGCGGATGACGGGCCAGTCTGCCGTCGTTTGACGAAGCCCAGCGCTGCCGCGACCCGTTGAAAGTCGCGAGCGGTCGCGCTAGGCATGCACGATTTCTGTCGTGTCCTTCGGGAGGGCCTGACCCCGACCCTGATGCTCTTCGAGGATCAACTGAAAGACGCGCTCGAGTGCTCCCAAGGCCGCGTCACGAGTGTCCACCAAGGCGTAACAACCCACGATAGCGGGTATCTCGGCCACCCACGAACCGTCGTCCTGGCGGTAGAGTACGACCTTGTAATCATCGAACCCCATGCCTCCGATTATAGCGGGCGGGTAGGAACGAGTGGACCGCGACCGAGGCCTTTACTTCCAACGCAATTCTCCGTTGTTCGATCCGATCCGGAGCTTGCCCGAATTCCAGAGATGGCTCGCGGACGAAGCGGAGGAGGTGGCGGTCCAGGAGAGGGAGCTGGAGGCGCTAGGTCCCTGGATGCCGGAGAACGTGCTTGGGCGATCCGGGCGGCCGTGAGCGGTCCCTGACTGGACGATGCGTCGTGGTGGCATTGCCACGGTGTCCAGAGGAACTTCAGCGCCCAACAGCGGTTTCGAGGACGGTCGATGGCATCGACGCGGCTCGTCGAGCGTTTCACGCGCCTCGACGCCGAGACACTTCGCTACACGGTGACCTTCGAGGACCCCGACACCTGGTTGCAGCCGTGGACAGCGACGCTCGCGATGCCACGGACCGAAGGACCCATGTTCGAGTTCGCCTGTCACGAGGGGAACTACGGCATGACCGGCATCCTCGAGATCGCTCGGGGGGAGGATGCGGCGGGCGTGGGTGCCAGGTAGCCGTCCGGTGGCGACCCTGCGGTAGCATAATCAGCGCACGGGCTACTAGTCCCCTGTGTCTGAAAAAGCTTCAAATAGTGTGTCGGCTGTGATGTATTGGGCGGCATGGCAAGAACAGGTCGGCCCAAAGCGAGATTGGAAGTCACCGCCGCAGAGCGCGTAGAACTTGAGCGGCTCGCCAGGCGCGCCCGAACGAATCGGCACGTGGCCTTGCGGGCAAGGATCGTCCTGAGGAGCACGCGTGGCGAATCGAACGTGGCGGTCGCGGCGAAACTGCGCTGCTCGAACGTGACGGTCGGCAAGTGGCGACAGCGGTTTAGGGTAGGTCGCGTGGACGCGCTGTACGACGAGCCCAAGCCCGGAGCCCCACGGACCCTGTCCGATGCGGATGTCGAGTCGATCCTCGTCACGACGTTGGAAAGTAAGCCGAAGGGGCGGACCCACTGGAGCACCCGCAAGATGGCGGAGCACGCTGGCGTCAGCGCCTCTACCGTGGGCCGCATCTGGCGCACTTTCGGGTTGCAGCCGCATGTCGTGGAATCCTTCAAGATCTCCGACGACCCGCTGTTCATCGAGAAGGTGCGGGACATTGTCGGCCTCTACCTGAACCCACCCGACCACGCCGTCGTCTTGTCATTCGACGAAAAGCCTCAGATTCAAGCCCTCGAGCGGGCGCAGCCGATTCTGCCGATGGACCTGGGTCGCCCCGAACGCCAGACGCACAACTACATCCGCCATGGCACGGTGGACCTCTTCGCGGCGCTCAACGTCGCGACCGGCCAGGTCGTGGCGCAAACCAAGAAGCCGCATCGGTCGAGGGATTTCGTGAGCTTCCTGCGCGAGATCGACGAGCGGGTGCACTCCGCCCTCACCGTCCACGTGATCCTCGACAATCTCTCGGCGCATAAGTCCCCGTTGGTCAAACGATGGGTGGCCCGCCACCCGCGCTTCCAGTTCCACTTTACGCCGACCTACTCCGCCTGGCTCAACCTCGTCGAGCGGTTCTTTGGCCTTCTCACCGAACACGCCCTCAAGCGCGGATCACATTCCAGCCCGCACGCGCTGCGCCACGCCATCTACGCCTACGTGGACGCCCACAACGACGAGGGCAAACCCTTCAAGTGGACAAAGACAGCCGACGAAATTCTCGCGAAGGTGAAGCGGTTCGGACAGCGCACCGTTCAAGTCCACGGTGGCCCCAGATGACCAACGACTTTTTGAAGAAATCAAAGATGGTTCCTCTCAGGGATCGGTGCAGCTTTGGCCGGTTCCATGGCTAATAAGTCAAGCATTGTCATCGACTTACGTGGCTGGAGACAGCCGACGAAATTCTCGCGAAGGTGAAGCGGTTCGGACAGCGCACCGTTCAAGTCCACGGTGGCCCCAGATGACCAACGACTTTGAATCGTGAAGAAATCAAAGATCAAGGGGACTAGGAGGATTGGCTATGAGGCGACGCCTGTTTTCGGTTGTCGTGCTGACGGCATGCGGTGCCGGGGCGCCGCTGGCGCAGCGCGACTGGAACGCGCCGTTCCCGGCGCATCACGTCATCGACAACGTCCATTTCGTCGGGACGCAGCAGCTCGGCACCTTCCTCATCACGACGCCCGACGGGCACGTGCTCATCAACAGCGACTTCGAGTCGACGGTGCCGTCTATTCGGCGCGGCGTGGAGACGCTTGGCTTCGATTTCACGGACATCGCCGTCATTCTCGGCAGCCACGCGCATGGCGACCACATGGAGGCCGATGCGCTCGTGAAGGAGCTGACCGGAGCAGAGGTGATGGTGATGCGGCAGGATGTCGAGCGGCTCCGCGCCATGCGCCCCGGCGGCAAGGAGCATCCGATCGACCGGATTCTCGACGACGGTGACGAGGTGACACTCGGTGGCACCACGCTCACCGCGCATCGCACCGCGGGGCACACGAAGGGGTGCACCAGTTGGGCCCTGGAGGTCGAGGAGAATGACCGGACCTATCTGGCGCTGATCGTCTGCAGCTTCGGCGTGAACCCGGGCTACGTGCTGGTCGACAACCCGGACTATCCGGAGATCGCCGACGACTACCGAGCGACGTTCGCGAAGGCGCGCTCGTTGCCCGTGGATGTCTTCCTGGGATCGCACGGCTTCTGGTACGACATGGAGCGGAAGCTCGAACAGTCGATGAGCCGGGTCGACGGCGAGCCCAATCCGTTCATCGACCGCGAGGGGTATCTGGCGCATATCGACTCGGCGCATTCATCGCGCCTGGGTGCTCAAGGACGAGTTTGAGCACTTCTGGAACTACCGCTATCGGGCCTCGGCGACGAAGTTCCTCAGACGCTGGATGACCGCCGCGTTGCGCAGCCGCATCCCGACGTTGCGCACGTTTGTCGGGACACTGCGGACGCACCTCACGCACATCATGGCCTTCATCGACAGGCCGCTGACGAATGCCGTCGGCGAGGGCTTGAATCGCATTATCAAGATCGTCAAGAACCGGGCGTCCGGTTATCGCCACCTGGACGACTTCGCCGACATGATCTACCTGACCGTCGGTGACCTCGATATTCCTGCGCACATTCCCAGCCACTTGCGTACCCTGTGAGCGACGTCAGAATGCCTATGCACCAGCATCATCAGCGCATTTCGTTAGTTGGGAAATTCGGATATAGCCGTATTCTCCTTCCTCGCGCCTTGCCAGCCGGGCGCATCACCAGTCTCGGTGCAACCCGGGACTTTCACCACGGGCTGCTAGTCCCCTTGATCTTTGATTTCTTCAAAAAGTCGTTGGTCATCTGGGGCCACCGTGGACTTGAACGGTGCGCTGTCCGAACCGCTTCACCTTCGCGAGAATTTCGTCGGCTGTCTTTGTCCACTTGAAGGGTTTGCCCTCGTCGTTGTGGGCGTCCACGTAGGCGTAGATGGCTTGGCGCAGCGCGTGCGGGCTGGAATGTGATCCGCGCTTGAGGGCGTGTTCGGTGAGAAGGCCAAAGAACCGCTCGACGAGGTTGAGCCAGGCGGAGTAGGTCGGCGTAAAGTGGAACTGGAAGCGCGGGTGGCGGGCCACCCATCGTTTGACCAACGGGGACTTATGCGCCGAGAGATTGTCGAGGATCACGTGGACGGTGAGGGCGGAGTGCACCCGCTCGTCGATCTCGCGCAGGAAGCTCACGAAATCCCTCGACCGATGCGGCTTCTTGGTTTGCGCCACGACCTGGCCGGTCGCGACGTTGAGCGCCGCGAAGAGGTCCACCGTGCCATGGCGGATGTAGTTGTGCGTCTGGCGTTCGGGGCGACCCAGGTCCATCGGCAGAATCGGCTGCGCCCGCTCGAGGGCTTGAATCTGAGGCTTTTCGTCGAATGACAAGACGACGGCGTGGTCGGGTGGGTTCAGGTAGAGGCCGACAATGTCCCGCACCTTCTCGATGAACAGCGGGTCGTCGGAGATCTTGAAGGATTCCACGACATGCGGCTGCAACCCGAAAGTGCGCCAGATGCGGCCCACGGTAGAGGCGCTGACGCCAGCGTGCTCCGCCATCTTGCGGGTGCTCCAGTGGGTCCGCCCCTTCGGCTTACTTTCCAACGTCGTGACGAGGATCGACTCGACATCCGCATCGGACAGGGTCCGTGGGGCTCCGGGCTTGGGCTCGTCGTACAGCGCGTCCACGCGACCTACCCTAAACCGCTGTCGCCACTTGCCGACCGTCACGTTCGAGCAGCGCAGTTTCGCCGCGACCGCCACGTTCGATTCGCCACGCGTGCTCCTCAGGACGATCCTTGCCCGCAAGGCCACGTGCCGATTCGTTCGGGCGCGCCTGGCGAGCCGCTCAAGTTCTACGCGCTCTGCGGCGGTGACTTCCAATCTCGCTTTGGGCCGACCTGTTCTTGCCATGCCGCCCAATACATCACAGCCGACACACTATTTGAAGCTTTTTCAGACACAGGGGACTAGCGCCGGATACCGTACAGATGGGACGCCGTGCGCAGGACGAGCGTCCGGCTCGCGATGGCGGGCGATGCAAGCGCCATCTCTCCGATGACGTTCTTACCGAGGAGCTCGTAATCGGGGCCGGCCGCAATCACGTAGGTGTCGCCGTCCTCGCTCAGCGCGAAGATCTTGCCGTTGTAGGCCCACGGCGATGCGCTAAACGTGGCGCCTGGCTCGATCCGCACGCGATCGTAGACGGTGCGTCCGGTCAGCGCGTCGTGGGCGGTGAGAAAGCCGCCGTCGAGCAGCGTGTAGTACACGCCGCGATAGAGGATCGGCGACGGGTTATACGAGCCGACGCGCGGCTGATACCAGCGAATGTATTCGTTGGCCCGCTGGTTGGGGCCGAGCGTGATGTCCCCCTCGGCGCCCGGCAGCACCGCATAGACGGGGCGGTGGTTGTTGCCGACGTAACCCGAGCTCACATACACGACGCCGTCACCCGGAATCGGGGTCGGGACCGTGACGTCGGTCATCTGGCCCGCGAAGTGCCAGAGCAGGTTGCCTGACGAATCGTACGAGCGGACCCGGTTCTTCCCGACGGTGACGATCTCCGTGCGCAGGTCGTTCTTCCAGACAACCGGCGTCGACCACGCGCTCACCTCGTCACGTTCGGCGCGCCAGTTTTGCGCACCGGTGTGGGTGTCGAACGACGCGAGATACGAGACCTCCTCGTTGTCGTGCAGCACGAGGAGCTGGTCGTCGAGCAGCGTTGGCGACGAGCCGGTCCCCCAGCCCCACCTGTCCGAGCGGTGCTCGACGTCGCGCGACCAGATGAGGTGGCCCTCGAAATCGTAGGCGAACACCCCAAGGTTGCCGAAGAGCGCGTACACACGTTCGCCGTCGGTTGCCGGCGTCGCCGACGCGAACGAGTTCTTCGGATGAATGGTCGACCGCGCGGGTCCCGCATGCGCCGTCCGCTGCCACAGCAGCTCGCCGCTGTCGAGGTCGAGGCAGAACACCATCCAGTGATGAGTGCCGGGCGGAGGGGCGGGTGGCGTGTCGGCGCCGGTCTCTGGGAGGTACAAGCCCGCTCTCGGGCCCTCGTACGCTTCGTCGGCGACGACCGACGTGACGAAGACCTTGTCACCCCACACGATGGGGCTCGACCACCCGAGCCCCGGTATCGCCGTTTTCCAGGCCACGTTGTCGGTTGCGTTCCAGGTCTCGGGCAGTTGCGGATCGTCGGGGACGACCGCCGTCACATCGGGGCCGCGCCACTGCGGCCAGTTGTCGGACTGTCCGGACACGACCGCGGCGGACCAGAACACCAGGAATGGGAGAGCGAAGAGCCGGCGTCCCAGGTTTGTCTTCATGTGCCTCTCGTGGGGCCTGCCCCAGTGCCCAACAGCGTTGCGTGTCGTAGCGCGAGGCTTTAGCCTCGCTGGGCAGGCCTGAAGGCCTGCGCTACAGCTCAACACGAGTGAACCCTCGGTTTAGTGCGCCGCCTGCTCTTCCGCACGGGCTCCAGACAGGATGTTGCCGATGGCGTAGTTGCCCTCGTGGCACGCGTACTCGTAGAGCTGTCCGCCGAGCGCCGTCATCGGTATCGCCGCGGTCCAGGCCGCGCTGTACTCCGTCGGGTCGGTGACGGTGATCTGATAGTCCATCGTGTCGGCCGCGGTCCGCGTGAACCGCTCGACCACCGTCGTCTGGCGACCGGCACCGAACGTCGTGCGCGTGCGGTCTGCGGCCTTGGACGTGAGGTTCCTGGTCTCGACGACCAGCGTGTCGCCCTCCCACCATCCACGCGAATCGCCGAGCCATTGATTGATGTCGGCGTCGAGGTGGGGCCGCCGGTCCAGCGGGATGATACGCGCGTCGTGGATCATCTCGACCAGCACGACGACGTGGTCGGGCGTCTGGAAGATCTGGTAGTTGTGGTTGTAGAAGCCCGGCATCATCGACCCAGGCAACCCGCGAGAGATGCACCGGTCGTACGCGCTGCGGTTCTCGTGGGAATCGGTCGAGTGATCGGCCCGGTTCGCCCTGTGGTCCGCGCGGCGCCGTTCCTCCGTCCCCGTCAACGGTGGGAGCTGTCCATCGGCCGGGTCGATGATCAGCGACGTCCTCAAATTGAGGGCGCCCCGCTCCATCCAGAACTCGTTGTAGGCGCCGATTTGGTTGCGTGGACGGTTGTCCAAGCTCACCTCATCGGCCACCTGTGCGTTGCGTGCTGCGTACTCCTCGGGTGTGAGCACCGCCTTGTCTGCGAGATCCTCCGGACGCTCGAGCGGAGTGGTGGTGGTGTTCGTCCAGATACCCTGCATGTCCGGATCACCCCACGGCGTCCGCGCCGAATGTGTCTGGGCCACGACCACGGCAGGCATCGCGACCATTCCCACCACGCCAAGCAGCGCCGGCATGCAACGCCCTCTCATCTAGATCTCCCCCCGCGCGAACGCGGCATCATCAACGCGAACGCGGCATCATCAACGCGACCACGGCATCATCAACAGGACGGGCCTCGCCCCGAACCCCCGCGCCGTGCTCGGCTTGGCCGTTGTCGACAGCCGCACCAAGCACGGAATACCCAGTGCCGCCCGCATGACCGCCTGATGGAGTCGGGCACAGCGTATGATCGCTCAGCATGCCTCCGCTGGCAATCCCACGGCTTGGGAATCGGCCGGACAGGACCACGGTGACCAGTTGAAGAGTAGGAGGGTAAAATGATCAGGGGAGCGCACTCCTCGTGTTCCTACGCACTCCAGCGATCGACGGTATGAGCCCTGCTGTTCCAAGCTGCGCTTCGCCAGTGTATCGGGTCGTCCCCTACCTCCACGTTGCTGACGTAGAACAGTCGGTTGGTTTCTACGCTGCATTGGGATTCGACGAGGACGGCTGGTACCGGAAAGCAAACGGCCAGGCACTCTGGGCGTCGGTTAAGTTCCTGGGCCCCGACGGTGCCGACGCCGAAGTGTTCTTTGCGAAGGCCGATGCGCCGGTCATACCCGAACAGCAGGCAGTGATCGTGTACATGTACTCCCGGGACGTTGAGTCATTGCGCAACCATCTCCTGGCATGCGGACTCCACGATGGTGGCGAATACTGCGGGCAGGCTGGACCGAACAACGGGCGTCGCGTCGTCTTCGAGGTCTACCATCCGAACCATATGCAAGGCGGGGAGCTTCGCGTGGCGGACCCGGACGGCTACTGCCTGCTGGTTGGTCAGATTGCCGAGTGACGGATCCATTGCCTTTCCGTCAGCCGAGGACACCAGGCCATGAGGCCGGCGTATCTGGCGACCCGGTAGTCCTCGACCGTCCACGAACACCACCGTGATTGGA
Source organism: Vicinamibacterales bacterium (assembly GCA_965197395.1). Classification (GTDB taxonomy): domain Bacteria; phylum Acidobacteriota; class Vicinamibacteria; order Vicinamibacterales; family UBA8438; genus CAZYFH01. Next base: position 375,465 of record CBDANB010000005.1, read on the forward strand.
GGGATTGTTCGATGCCGAGATGCAAGCGTTACGAACGCGGGGGTCGAATCCGGCGCGGTGCCGCGCTCGTCATTCTGACGTCACTGCTCTCGATGAGTGCGCACGCCCAAGACCGGATGCCGCCCATTCCGGACGCGGAGATGACGGAGGCGCAGAAGGCGGCCGTGGAGGAGTTCAGGGCCACGCGTGGCGAACCCGGAGGACCGTGGGCCGTGATCCTCCGTAGCCCGGAGCTGCTCAACCGGTTGCGGGGCGTGAGCGACTACCTGCGGTTCAACAGCTCGTTGCCGCCTCGCCTGTCTGAGTTCGTCATCCTGATTACCGCGCGAGAGTGGACGCAGAATTACGAATGGGCCGCGCACCATCGCCTGGCGTTGGAGGGCGGTCTGCGTCCCGATATCGCAGCGGCCGTCGCCGACAGGCGGCGCCCGGAAGGGATGGCCGATGACGAAGAAGCGCTGTACGACTTCTGCACCGCGCTGCATCGAGATGGGAGGGTGAGCGATGCGACCTACGCCAGCGCGCTTGCCGAGTTCGGCGAGCAGGGGATCGTCGACATGGTGGGTTTGAGCGGCTACTATACGCTGATCGCGATGGTGTTGAACACGGCGCGGACGCCGCTGCGGCCGGACGCAACGCCCGCGCTCGAGCCGTTTCCGCGCTAACGGCGAGCGCCGATGGGGCACCCGCAAAGGCGATCAGGTGAGGTACAGTGTCGGCGGAGAGACGAAATCGAGATTCGCGTGGGAGGGACTTATGGCACCGTTACGACTCCTGATGTCCGTGCTCGTTGGCGCCGCGATGCTCACGGCGTGCGCGGCGGACTCCGAGCCACCGGCCGCGATGGCCACTGCCGAGGTGGTTCCGGCCACGGCAGTGAACCCGGTCACGGGCGAGGGACTCCCGAACCCGAACCCGACACGGATCGGGAGCTGGGCGACACTGCCCGAAGGACGGGAGTGGGGCTCCACCGCCGGTCTCGACATCGACCCGACGGACGGGCATGTCTGGGGATACGAGCGCTGCGGATCCGGCTCAGCGGGTGGACCCGGGGTCAACTGCGACAACAACCCCGTGGACCCGATCTTCAAGTTCGACCGTGACACCGGGGAGATCCTCGCCAATTTCGGCGCTGGAACCTTCGTGACGCCGCACGGCATTTACGCGGACGGTGACGGCAACGTCTGGGTGACGGACTTCGCCGACAACGACGAGGGGACGAAGGGACATCAGGTGCACAAGTTCAGCCCGGACGGCGAGCTCCTGATGAGCCTCGGTACCGCCGGCCAGCCCGGGAACGAGCCGGGTCAGCTCAACCAGCCCATCGACGTGATCGTCGCGCCCGACGGGAGCATCTTCGTCGCCGACGGCCACAGCGGTCAGAACCTGACGACGGACGCACAGATGGACGAGGCCCGCGCGGCGGGGCTCACCGGCCGCATCGTCAAGTTCACTGCCGACGGCGATTACCTCATGGAGTGGGGCGAGATCGGGACGGATCACGGCCAGTTCCGCACGCCACACGCCATGGAATTCGACGGTCAGGGTCGGCTCTGGGTCGCGGACCGTGGCAACCACCGCCTCGAGATCTTCGACCAAGAGGGGAACTACCTGGAGTCGCGGTATCAGTACGGGCGCATCAGCGATCTCTTCATCACCGAGGACGAGATGGTGTACGCCATCGACTCCGAGTCCAGCCGGCTTCGGCACATCAACTGGAGGAACGGCGTCCGCATCGGACCTGTCGATCGCGACGTGCTCGTCGGCTTCATTCCGCCGTGGGAGTCCGCAAGCCGGCCCTACCATGGCGTGACAGGAGAGGGCGTGGGAGTGGACGCGGACGGGAATGTGTACGTCGCCGAGGGACCGGGCTCGCTCAGTGATGCGGGCTCGGCGTTCACGAAGTATGAGGTGGCCGGTATGTAAGGTGGCTAGCGCGCGTTCGCTCCATCGCGGGTGACAGGGCGTTGCACCGCGCGCCGAATCGCGCGCACATCATCCTCGGCGAGACGGAACGCGCGGCGGCCGCGCGCGGTCAGGCTCTGATGTGAGAAGGCGGGCCGCATCAGACCTCGATCGCGATGCCCGTTCAGTCTCAGCAACAGGTGGACGATCTCGTGTGCGAGAACCCGTCCGAGCGCGCGCGCATAGACGCCGTCGTTGACGTCGGGAAGTTCCGTGCGGTCCCAGTTCCCATCGACGGCCCGGACGACCTGCTCTGACCAGACAGTGATGAGGCGTGAGCGCAGCTGGGCATGGCCGAGCCGATGATCGTGAAGACCACGGCTGCAGCCGTGCACCCTGAAGCGGGCCGGCCGAGGCTGCACCAGCACCGTGACCAACGCGTGGCTCGGATGGTTACCCGGGGAGAGGTCGAATCGAAGATCGATGCCGCTTGGCTCAAACACCCGCTCGGTCTCGGTGAGGGCGTTCATGACGATGTCCTCGCTGAGCTCGGCGCTGAGATGAATCGCGACGTCCAGCGTCAAAGGCGCGGGCGCGAGCGCCGCGATGAGTAAGGCGAGCGTCAGCATGCGGGTGAGGAGCCGATTATCGCCGAGGCAGAGGAGGGGTCAAGTCTGTCAGCCCTGGCCGGTGGCATAATCAGTCTGTCCACCCCGCAAGAGGGGCACTTCCTCGCCCAAGCGGACTATTTCCGGTCGGGCGTCGACCGCCACGTCATCGCACGGTTCACCCGGCGCGGCGACGACGCTATCGAGTACTCCTTCACGGTCACCGACCCGAGCATCTGGTCGCGGCCGTGGCACACGATGGTGCCGTGGCGCGCGGTCCAGGGGCCGCTCTTCGAGTACGCCTGTCACGAGGGAAACTACAGTATGCCGCTTATCTTGCGCGGATCCCGTGCCGAGGAGCGTGAAGCAGTCAACGCTCGATAGTCCTGGCTCTCGGCATCGGCGGGCTACGTACAGACTCCAGTGTCGTAGGTCACTCGCAACGTGTAGGTCTGTCCCCGGGACACGTCACCGACCACGTCGACGCGATAGCGTTTGCCCCGTGATCCGTCCACTTGCAGATGTCGTTCCATCGGCTCAGTCCGGCGGGCGGTCACCTGGGTCTGGACGTCGCAGCCCACGTGCACACCACAGGCCACGACCGTGGCCCGTAGTCCCAGGTCGACGTCCGGCGAGTCCCAGGACAGCGTGATGAACAGATTGGAGTTCGTCGCGGACGCCGTTCCGTAGCGTTGCGTTACCGTCGCGGCCACCGTGTCCGTGACGTCGATCAGCGTGCCCGTCCCCCGATGGCAGCTCGGCGCAAGCGGCCCGGACGTGCAGCTCTCGAGGATCAATACGGCGACCGGTAGGACGAGCCAGGCGCTACCCCGAACACTTGCTGTGCGGCGAGCCCCGAGTTTCGTCATGTCGTCCCGTAATGCGTCTTCCGCAGCCGGAATGGCTCAAGACGCCTGCCATGTGCTGGCCGCCAGCCACGCGCGCGAGTCCAGGCCGCGGCACCCGGGTCCGAGGACGCGCGATAGCCGAGGCCGTAATCTGTCGCGGCCGGTGGCATAATCAGGCTCAGAAACTCACGGATATCCACACGAGAGCTGCGGCCTGCGTTGGGTCTGCGGCGCTCGGTGAAAGAGAGGTGTCAGATGGACGCTCGTCCGGTTGCGATCGTGCGGGGGCTCGCCATCGTGATGGTGGTCGGGTTAATCGCGCCCGTCTCCGTTAGTGCACAGCCGTCCACGCCCAGCACCTCGACCGTACCGCGAACGCCGGACGGTCATCCGGACCTGCAGGGCGTCTGGGATTTTGGCTCCGTGACGGCCCTGCAACGCCCGGCCGCGTTGGCCGACAAGGAATTCCTCACCGACGAAGACGTCGCCGCTCTGGAGGCGCAGGCCGCCGCAGGTCGCGTCGATCGGCCGCCGCGTTCAGGTGACCCCGGCAGCTACAACCAGTTCTGGTTTGCCCGGGGCACGAAGGTCGCCGGCACGCGACGGACGTCGCTGATCGTCGATCCGCCGGCGGGGCGCCTTCCTCCGTACACGCGCGAGGGGGAGGCGCGGATGGCAGCCCGCGAAGCAGCGCGACGCCGGAACGCCGGTCCTGAGGACCGGGACGTGGACGAGCGGTGCATTCTGGGATTCAACTCTGGACCGCCGATGCTGCCTGGCGCGTACAACAACTTCGTCCAGGTGTTCCAGGGGTCCGGCCACGTGGCGATCCTCAACGAGATGGTGCACGACGTCCGACTGGTCCCGCTGGACGGCCGTCCGACTCTGCCCCAGCAGATCCGCCAATGGAAAGGCGATTCGCGTGGCCGGTGGGAGGGTGACACCCTGGTGATCGAGACAGCGAATTTCATGGCGATCGGGACCGCGCATCCCGCGCCCAATATGGAACGCCTCGAAGCCACCGGTAGTCATCTGCGTCTGGTCGAGCGGCTCAGGCGCCTCGATGCCGAGACGCTGCTCTACGAGTTCACGATGGACGATCCGACCGCGTGGACGATGCCGTGGAGCGTCGAGCTGACCATGACCAGGAGCGACGACGCGCTATACGAATACGCGTGCCACGAGGGCAATTACGGCTTGTTCAACATCCTCGCTGGCGCACGCACAGCGGAGGACGCCGCCCAGTCGGGCTCGCGGTGAGTCGCGACGGATGGCGCGTCGCGGGCTCATGGCCTTGACATGACATGACCGGTCGCGCCGGGTCCTCAGGTTAGAAGCCCGCGGCGATCGCGGCGATGCGCCGCGCGGCCTCCTGCACCATCTCGGCGTTGTCGCGGGCCGGCCGACCGTTGGGCATCTCAAAGCTGTCCTCGAAGCCGACCCTCGTCTGGTACCGGCGTCGAGCGGCCTCGTCGACGAGGTCCCAGGAGGTGGCCCCCCCACCGTGCAGCAGGCGCGGCGTTGTGAGGCGCTCCGCGTCGAGCACCGCTTCCATCTCCGCCACGTTCTGCAGCACGTCCCGAAGCTCGCCGCGGCCCGGCTCGAGCATCAGGCGGAGGCATCGACGTGCCATCCCGCTCTCGACGCAGACACGGGCCGCCTCCGCGTGAAAGAGACCGGCCTCCACGTCCACGCCGAGATCGATGAGCTGCCGCGCCAGGTCGGGCGCGCCCTCCTCGTTGAAATTCACGGAGGCGAAGTCGGGACGCTCGGTCCACCCAGCGACGACCTCGCGGCGACGCGCCGCGTCGCCGAGGATTCTGAAGTGCGTGCTGACGCCGATCGGCGTGCCGGAGGCCGCCGCGCGCATCGCCGTCAGCGTGCGGGCGATGTCGTCCGGCGCGATGCTCTCGGCACCGGCGGCGTCGCGGACGTGCACGTGGATCGCGCGCGCTCCGGCAGCGGCGACCGCGCGTGCAGTTGCTGCGCACTCCGCGGGGGTCGTGGGCAGGGTCGGATGGCTACCGCGGCGTAGCCCACCGTTGATGGTGCACTTCAGCAGGGGGATGGATGCCTGCCCCTCGGCACCGGCGAACCCGTCGTTCAGGGCGACGACCCCCGCTCCGGCGGCGGCGAGGAAGTCACGGCGGGAGACGCAATTCGGTCGGGACATGGGACCTCCCTGATCGGACCTCGCCAACCTACCAAGGCCGTGCGGGAAGGGCAACCGTCTTTCGCTGATCTGATGGCGACAGCGGACGGACGGTGGACACGCTCGGCCCCGCCCGGTGGCATAATCGGGCTGCCAATCCCAACCCCGAAGTCGAGAAGGAGTTGCAATGAGCACGAAGTGGCATCGGCGCGCGTTCGCCGCGTGCCTGCTCGTCAGCCTCGCGGTTACGCCGGCCGGCGCTCAGGACCGCGACTTCAGGCGGGTCACGGACGCGATGCTGCAAGAGCCCGACCCGGCCGACTGGTTGATGTGGCGCCGCACACTCGACGGCTGGGGCTACAGTCCGCTGGACCAGATCACGCGGGAGAACGTGGGTGAGCTGCGCATGGTCTGGTCGCGAGGCCTCGCACCGGGTCTCCAGCAAGGGACGCCGCTGGTCCATGACGGCGTGATGTACATGCCGAACCCGCGGGATGTCATCCAGGCGATCGATGGTGCCACCGGTGATCTCGTGTGGGAATACCGACGGTCACTCCCGGAAGACATCGACGAGTACCTCATCGCCGTTCTCGCTGACATTAACCGGAATCTTGCCGTCTACGACAACCTCATCATCGACACGAGTGTGGACGACTACGTCTTTGCCCTCGATGCCGCGACGGGACGGCTGGCCTGGGAGACCCAGATTCTCGACTATACGAAGAACCCCGCCAATCAGACCTCCGGACCCATCATCGCCGGCGGCAAGATCATCTCGGGTCGGAGCTGCACCCCACAGGGTGGTCCTGACGCGTGTGTCATCACCGCCCACGATGCGACGACCGGTGAGGAGCTGTGGCGGACGCGCACGATTCCCGCGCCAGGCGAACCGGGGGACGAGACCTGGGGCGATGTGCCGTTCGAGGAACGCAAACATGTGGGCGCCTGGATGGTGCCCAGCTACGACTCGACGTTGAACCTCATCTACATCGGCACGTCGGTGACATCACCTGCCCCGAAGTTCATGCTCGGCGGCACGCACAACAAGCACCTGTATCACAATTCGACGCTTGCGCTCGACGCCGACACGGGCGAGATCGTTTGGTACTACCAGCATCTGAACGACCATTGGGATCTCGATCACCCGTTCGAACGCTTGCTGCTCGACACGGCTGTCTCGCCGAATCCGGCGACGGTGAGCTGGATCAATCCGCGGCTGCAGCGCGGGGAAGTCCGGAAGGTCGTGACGGGTATTCCCGGCAAGACTGGTGTCGTGTATACGCTCGACCGCGCAACGGGAGAGTTCTTGTGGGCAACACCGACGGTCACGCAAAACGTGATCAGTAGCATCGACGGCGCCACGGGTGCGGTGACGGAGAACCCGGAGGTCGTCTTCACGGGCACCGGACAAACGGTGCTGGCCTGCCCGACGCTGGTTGGCGGCAAGGACTGGGAGGCGGGAGCCTATAGCCCGCAGACCGGGCTGATGTATTTCCCGCTGCGCAACGCCTGTGCTCGGATGATGGCCACGGCCGACAGCGACAGCGTTGCCTCATCGCTCTATGCCCTGGCCGTCAGAACCGAGATTGCTCCCGGCACCGACCAGGTCGGTACCGTCCAGGCCATCTCCGCCGAGACCGGCGACATCATCTGGAAGCACGAGCAGCGGGCCGCCACCACCTCACTCGTGGCGACCGGTGGTGGAGTCGTGTTCGGCGGCGATCTCAACGGGCGGTTCCGAGCCCTGGATGCAGACACCGGGGACGTGTTGTGGGAGGTGAACCTCGGCTCACCGATTACCGGGTTTCCGATCACTTTTGCCATCGACGGCCGACAGTATGTAGCGGTGAGCACAGGCAACTCGCGGACCGTGGTGTACTTCACGCCCCTGACGCCGGAGCTCCGCCCGAGCATGGGCAACAACCTGTTCGTGTTCGCCCTGCCCGAATGAGGAGCGAGCACGCCGTGGCGACTCGGTACGAAGCCACAAGATCGTCAAGACGGATCTCGAACAGATGCAGGAATACCGCCGGGCTCACGCGATTCTTGAGTCGAAGGCGACCAGGAATGAGAGGTTCTCGATGAGACGACTTCCTCTACTGGGAGCAGGACTGGCGTTGCTCCTGACAGGCTGCGGAGAACCCGCAGTGACTGAAGAGAGCCCAGCTCCGAGCGGGGAGCCGGCCGGGCTCGCGCTCGTCGGGGGGCAGTTGATCGACGGAACCGGCGCGGCGCCCGTCGCTGACTCGGTCGTCGTGATCCGTGACGGTCGGGTCGTGAGCGCTGGCTCGCGGGACACGACGCCGGTGCCCGACGGCGCGGAGACGGTCGACGTGACCGGCAAGACCATCATGCCTGGGCTGGTGAACCTGCACGTGCACTATCGCGAGGGACCGGCGGAGATCGAGCAGCAGTTTCGGTCGCAGCTCTATTTTGGAGTGACCACCGCGCGGAGCATTGGCAGTGACTCGCCAGAGAGAACCGCGTTCCTGCTGGGCAGTGCGGGTCGACCAGACAGCCCCCGGACGTTTACGGCGGGCATGGGATTCTCGCGTCCCGGCGGATTCAACGCCGCCGGTCGGAATGCCCCCACCACCGAAGACGAAGCCCGGGAGCTCGTGCGGGACCAGATCGCCCTTGGCGTGCACTTCATCAAGATGTGGGTCAACGCGGTCGCGGAGCCGGGCCTGAAGATCACGCCAGAGATCCGGACGGCCATCATCGACGAGGCGATCCGGAACGGCGCGATCCCTGTCGCCCACATCGATGACGAAGCCGATGGCCGCCAGCTCGTCCAGGCCGGCCTGCGGGACTTTCTGCACAGCACCGTCTTGACCTTCGGTCCCGGAGCCGGTGTGCCGGTCGACGACCCCGAACCCTCGCAGGAGTTCATCCAGATGTGCCTCGACACCGGCGTGTCGTTCACGCCAACCCTGTCGATCGTCCAGAACGGCTGGCACTTTGCCGAACATCCGGAGCTGCTGGATGACGCGGAGTTGCGTGCCGCGTTCAATGCGTTCAACCCTGATTCGCTCGCTCGATGGGACGACCCGGCACGCAGGGATGACGTGGTCGACGCGCCGGGATTCGCGGACCGGAAAGCCGCGTTCCGACAGGTGCAGGACTTCGTGAAGACGATGCACGACGCCGGGGTCACGGTCGCACTCGGCAATGATGCCGGGACCGCGAACGTGCCGTTTGGCTGGGGCATGCACCACGAGATGGAGCTGTATGTCGAGGCCGGTCTGACGCCGATGGATGCGATCGTTGCGGCGACGGCCGCCGGCGCCGGCCAGATGCCGCCCATGGGCGAGGCCGACTTCGGCACGCTCGAAGCCGGCAAGGTCGCCGACCTCGTCGTGCTGAACGCCGATCCCCTCGTCGACATCCGAAACACGCTGGAGATCGACCGGGTCATGCGATTCGGTGAGTGGGTGGACCGTTCGGGATTCGTGCAGTGAGCTACACGATTCCGTTCTCACAACTGACCAAAGCCAACATCCCCGTCGCAGGTGGCAAGGGCGCCAACCTCGGCGAGCTCACCGCGGCTGGTCTTCCCGTGCCCGCCGGCTTTGTCCTGACCACGAGCGCCTATGACGCCTTCGTGCAGGCACACGGTTTGGCGCGACCGATCGTCGATCTCGCGCACGCGGTGTCGGCTGACGACCCGCGATCGAGTGAAGCGGCATCCGCGCAGATCCGCGCCTTGTTCATGCAGGGTGTGATTGCGGACGACGTGGCGTCGGAGATCACCGTTGCCTATGGCCAGTTGACGCGTACCCAGGGCCATGCCGTTGCGGTGCGTTCGTCGGCAACAGCCGAGGACCTTCCGACAGCGAGTTTCGCTGGGCAGCAAGACACCTACCTCAATATTCAGGGGGAGGAGGCGCTGCTGGATGCCGTGAAAAAGTGCTGGGCCAGCCTCTGGACCGGCCGAGCCATCTCCTACCGGATGCGCCAGAAGATCGACCCGGCCACCGTCAGCCTCGCCGTGGTGGTCCAGCAGCTCGTGCCGGCGGATGCCGCAGGCGTGCTGTTCACGGCGAATCCCGTCACCGGTCAACGCGATCAGCTGCTCATCAACGCGACCTGGGGCTTGGGCGAGGCGATCGTTAGTGGGCAGGTGACACCGGACACCGTGGTCGTGGAGAAGTCGACCGGGAACAGCCTGTCCCGCGAGACAGCCACCGAGACCCTGATGACCGTGCGGACGGACATGGGCACCGAGGAACGCGACGTGCCGCAGGCATTGCGCGACCGACAGGTATTGGACGATGCAACGACCGCGCAACTCGCCCGGTATGGAGAGCAGATCGAAGCGCACTATGACACGCCGATGGATATCGAATGGGCGATAGCCGACGGCGAGATCGCCATCGTGCAAGCGCGGCCCATCACCACGCTCCCCGACCCGAAACCGGCCCCGCTCACAGAGGTGCGCTGGGAGCCGGCTGTCCCGAAAACCGTCTGGATGCGGCGACAGATCGTCGAGCACATGCCGGAGCCCCTCTCACCGCTGTTCGAGGACCTGTATCTACGCCAGGGGATGGGCACGACCTTGCGCGAGATGTTGGACACGATGGGCGAGCTTGGCGGCGCCCGTTTGGATCTCGACGCCCTGATGCCCCAGGGATTCGCCGCCACCATCAACGGCTATGCCTACACGACGGGCAGCGTCAAGATGAATGGGTCGACTCTGATGGCGATACTGCGGCTATACACTCGCATCTTCCACTTCCTGAAAATGCCTGCGTTCGATTGGGATGGGGTCGTCTTGCCCGGATACCAGGCCGTCGTCGCGCGGTGGGGGGCCATCGACCTGGCCGCGGCCGAGGATGACGAGCTGCTGCTGGGGATTCGCGAGATGGCGCAGGCGGATAGCGGCTACTGGTTCGGGTCGGCGGTCCATCTGGGCTTCTCACGGCTCATGGATTGGCTGTTCGACCGGCTGCTGAGGTCCTTCCTGTTCAGGTATGCGTTGCCGAAGCCACGCCCCGTCAGCGCGTCGTTCCTGCGTGGATTCGACTCGAAGGCGCTGGACGCCCAGGCGGACATGGAAGCGCTCGCCAATATGATCCGCGAGTCGGCGCCGCTGCGCGCGCTGACCCTCGAGACACCGTCACACGAGCTGATGGCGGCATTGGCCGCGCATCCCGACGGTCAACCCGTGGTCGACGGCGTCCAGCGTTACCTGGAGGCATACGGCCATCAGATCTACAACCTCGATTTCGTCGATCCCACGCAGAATGAAGACCCGCTCCCTATGCTGTTGAGCCTGACGGCGCTGGTCGACCACGTGCCCAAGCAGGATGTGCGTACCCGGCAGGCGAAGATGGCCGAGCAACGAGAGGCGCTTGTCGCCGAGACGATGCGGGCAATGAATCCACTGTCGCGGCGGTTCTTCGGCTGGGTCTGGAAGTGGACGAAGCACTACGCGCCGTATCGAGAGAGCGTGATGTTCTATATGGGTGCGGCCTGGCCGACGCTGCGCGCGCTGGCCTCCGAATTGGGGCAGCGCTTGACGAATACCGGCACCATCGCCAGTCCCGATGACCTCTACTACCTGGAGAGCGCCGAGATTTCGCGGGCGATCGACGCTCGCGCCAGCGGCCAGAGTCTTCCGGAGCTCGTCCACCTGGCGCACGAGCGGCGCGCGCTACGCGAGGCCCGCAAGCAACTCACACCACTACCCAAGGTGCCGGCGCGCGGCGCCATCAAGATCGGCCCGATCAAGCTGTCGATGTTCGATCCGACACCCAGCGGTGTCGTCAATGAAGGGCCAGTCCTGAACGGCTATGCCGTCAGCACCGGGCGCGTCACCGCGCCCGCGAGCGTCATCCGTTCGATCGATGAGTTCGACCGGATGACGCCTGGCACGATCTTGGTCTGCACGACGACCACCCCCGCCTGGACGCCGCTGTTTTCCCAGGCCAAAGGGTTGGTCACGGACGTCGGCGGCGCGTTGGCGCATGGCTCCATCGTGGCCCGGGAGTACGGCATCCCGGCGGTGATGGGGACCGGTGTGGCCACCGAGCGCATCACATCGGGCATGACGCTCGTGGTGGATGGCGATGCGGGCACGGTCACGCTGGAAGAGCCCGTCTAAACCGATCGAGCGACGGCCGCTGCAATCTTCGGCTCACAGGCACTGTCCCCCTCGTGTGACACCGGGTGGCGCGTCGCGTTGGGGTTTCGCGACAGGTGCCCCGGTCTGTCCGCGAATCTGGTGGGAACTCCCTCTGGCACACATGTTGAAATGTCTGCCGCGGGAGGACGCCAATCCTGGCACGCGTCTCATGATGTCGAGCGCCACCACTACCAACCGTGAGATCGATCGGGATGCTCTGGCGTGGCTGATCGATCCGCTGACGCGAGAGGAGTTCGAGCGGAACTTCTACGAGCAGCGGTTGTGCCGCGTCACGCGGACCAACCCGAGCTACTACGCAGGCCTCCTCGGCGTCGAGGATCTTGATACGGTCCTGAGCACCCACAACATCACGCCTCCCGAGGTGACGCTCGTGAATGGCGCGGAGGATGTCCCGCCGGGCTCGTATACGGACTCGGCGGGCCGGATCGACCCGCTCGAGGTCGCGAGTCGGTTCGACGAGGGTGCGACGGTCGTCTTCGGACAGCTCCATCGATGTGTGCCCGCGCTCGCGCGATTGTGTGCGTCGATCGGCAAGATCTTTTGTTCGCGCGTCCAGACCAACATCTACTTCACGCCGCCACACGCGCAGGGGTTCAAGCCGCATTGGGATACGCATGACGTGTTCGTGCTCCAGGTCGCGGGAACGAAGGACTGGTCGATTTACGACACGAAAGTGACGCTCCCGCTCAAAGGGCAGGGCTTCGACCCCGATCAGCATGAACCTGGTCCCGTGAGCGAGCAGTTCGCGCTCGGCCCGGGCGACGTGGCCTATCTTCCGCGCGGCCTCATGCACTCGGCCACGGCGAGCGACCAGGCGTCGTTGCACATCACACTGGGATTGACTGCGTTTACGTGGACCGATTTCTTCCTCGAGAGCGTCGCCGCCGCGGCGCTCGAAGAGGAGTCGCTGCGTCAGACACTACCTCTCGGCTTTGCTGACGGGAGCTGCCCGCCCGACGACCGCGACCGTCTGTATCGCGAGAAGCTCGAGGCACTCCAGGCGCGGTTCGATCCCGCGCCGGTCTGGCGGCACTTTCAGCAGGAGCTCTTGGCTGCGAACACGCCGCTGCTTACCGATCTATTGACGTCTCGTCTGCGCGAGGACCTACTGACACATGACTCGCTGGTCGGAAGACGTGCTGATCTGGCTGTGGAACTGGAGAACGGCGCCGACGCCTGTGTTCTGCGATTCTCGCAGCGGGAGCTCAGCCTGCCCGCTCGGGTGTTCGCCGCCGTCGAGTTCGTGACAACGCGGGACGTGTTTGCTGTACGGGACCTCCCCGATTGCGTCGATGCGGAAGGCAAGATGACGCTCGTGCGCCGGCTCCTCAAGGAGGGTTTGCTTCAGAGACGGGCGAGTCACTGAATGCCGAAGATGAAGCGTCGAGTCGCGGGGTGGGGAGTCGTTGCACCGGGGCTGGTCCTAACCTTGGTCGTGGCGTGGACGTTCGCCGCGCCGAAGGGGAGCACTGAGGTTGCTCCCGTGACGCCAGCGCCGCTCGTGAAGTTCGTGCCGGCCCCGATCGTTGAGACGGGTGAGGCCCGAGACCGCGCGATTTTCAGCGAGATCCGACGGGCGCAGCATCTGGCGATGATCGAGGCACGGAGAACGGCCCAACAATACGGAGGCGGCGGAATGCCAATGTCGCCTTCCGCGCGAAAACACGAGTCACTGAGCGTGACGCTAGCGGCGGAATCGGCGGCGAGTGCGCTCAAACAGATCGCTCTCGCATACGGGGTGTCTGTCGGGGAGCTCAAAGCGCTGTATCTGCGGGGCGACGCGGCTGGATGGGAGGCTTCCGATGCCAACACGCGATGATCGAAAAGATAGGCGACGAGGGTCGTTGCTCGATAGCGAGGTGACGACCGTGCGGGTCGACAGACGGTCGTTCTTGTCCAGGACGGTCGGCGCCGGGACGGTGGCGGTTGGTGCGGCCCTCGCCTCCGCGTGCTCCGACCGCTGCGATTCGGATACCGTGACGGACCGAGATGCCGGCCGGTTCGCCGACTATCCAGACCGTCCTCGAGATCGCACCTGCGATAAGGACCTCTAGCGTCCTGGTACCGTAATTCGTGGCCTGGGTTCCGAAAAGGGGGTTAGGATCGACATCGTCTACCAGCGGTGTCGCTGGGCGTGGGTGATCTGGCCCACGGCCGCCGGCGGTTTGGGCAACTGTGCGGGGTGTCCGTCGGGAGGACGACAGCATGCGCGTGTCGCAGACGTGGGTTGTTGCATTGGTGGCGGGCGTCGTCCTGGGGTTGATGGCGACCGCGGGGATCACGGCCCAGCCATCGGACGAAGTGCCCCGCACAGCGTGGGGCGCCCCGGATCTAGGGGGCGTGTGGGACTACCGGAGCGTGACGCCGCTCGAGCGGCCCGAGCAGTTTGCGGACAAGCCGGTGCTGACGGAGGAGGAAGCGGCCACCGTCGAACGGGAGCGGGCCGAATGGGTGGAGCGGATCGACGCGGCGGAGAACGGATCCGTCCCCGGCAACGACATCCACACCCGTGTCTTCCTGGACTTCGGTACCGAGACCGTGGCGGACCGGCGGTCGTCGCTCATCATCGACCCACCAAACGGTCGGAGGCCTCCGATGACGCCGGAAGGCGAGAAACGGCCTCGGAACGCCGGCTCGTTCGGGAATCACCCGTTGGAGTCGCTCGAGGACTTCAGCCTGTCCGATCGCTGTATGTCCCCCCTCGGCGTGCCGCTCAACCCGCTGCCGTACAACAGCTATGTCCAGCTGTTCCAGACCGAGGACCATCTGGCGATGCTGGTCGAGATGATGCACACGACGCGGCTCATCCCGATCGTCGAGCGTCCCCACGGTGCGATCCGGCAGCGGAGGGGCGAGTCCCGTGGGCGTTGGGAGAACGACACGCTTGTGGTGGAGACGACAAACTTCGCGCACTCGGTCGCGGGCGCCAGTCGTGAGGCCACGCTGATTGAGCGTTTCCGACGCACGAGCGCGGACATCCTCGAGTACGAGTACACCTTCCGCGACCCGGCGACCTGGACGGCTCCCTGGACCGCGCTGCAGACGCTGAGAAAGCACCCCGAGCCGATTTTCGAGTACGCCTGCCACGAGGGAAACTACGGGTTGACGAACATGCTCCGGGTCGCGCGACAGGCCGAAGCAGAAACGGGGAGGGCCGGGCGCTAGGAGTCCGCGGTGCGCCGAGGTCGGCGAGGCGCCCGCGCCGGCATCCACTCATGCGTCGATGGCAGGCAGGATGTACCTCTCGACGGGTTGCCATGGGTCGGCCGACTTCATGACCACTTTCGAGACGATCGCGACGACCAGGTCTTTGCTTGGTACGCAGCAGATGAGATTGCCGCCGGATCCGGCGGCGGAATACGAAAAGGTGCTCCCTTCCCCTCGGAGCCACCAGTAATACCCGTATCCGTTGGCGTTCTGCGAGGTGGACTCGTCGATCCATGCCTCCGGGATGACAGGTGTGTTGTCCCAGATGCCGTGATTCAGATACAGGAATCCGAAACGGGCCATGTCTCGGGGAGTGATCGTCAGTCCCCATCCTCCCGTGGTGATGCCGCCTGGGTCCTTGATCCATCCGGTGATGTTCTTGCCGAACACGTCGTCCCTCTGAAACGACGTCATGTCGTGATCCGGGATCTCCTCCATGCCGAGCGGTCGGAACAACCGCTCGTTCGCGAACTCGCGCGCGCACCGGCCGGTCGTCCGCGAGAGGATGGCGGAGACCAGGTGAGGACAGACGCTGCTGTACTGAAACCGTCCCAGTTGTCCCTCCCGGCCCAGCAGATCGAGGATGTATGTCACCCAGTCGCGCTGCCTCCGCAGTCGGTTCAGTGGTTCGTATCCCCAGGCGCCCGTTTTCCAGGCGATCGGCGCGGTCATCGAGAGAAGATGCTTCAGCGTGAGTGTGCGTTTCTGCGTGTCACCGGCGGCGGGGACGTATTCAGGAAAGAACTCCAGGATCTTTTGGTCCACGCTCTGCACGTACCCGGCCTCGATCGCAATGCCGACCAAGGCGGACATGACGCTCTTCGTGACCGAGGCGACGTTATGCGTTTCGCGGGCACCGTATCCAGGGCGATACCACTCGAAGACGATGTATCCCCGCCTGACCACGAGCACGCCGTTCACGTGGCGGTAGCGTGACCGCAGGAGTGTCTCCAGTTCGCCAAGCGTCTCCGCCCGCAGACCCATGGCGTCCGGTTGAGCCGTGCGCCAGTTCGCCGTGGGCCAGTAGTCTCGTGTGGTGGCGGCGTTCATTGAGCTGAGCGCTTCGTGCCGGACGTCGGGGTTCCTCTCGCTGGACGGAACCCGTCCCTCACACGGCCGCGGGCAGGTAACGGGCCGTGATGGATCGTGGATTGTGCCGCAGCGAGGGCGGGGTGCCCTCGGCAATGATCCGTCCTCCGCCGGCCCCGCCCTCCGGGCCGAGCTCGATGATCCAGTCGCACGATGAGAGGACCACCGGATCGTGCTCGATGACGATCGCGGAGTTGCCGTTCGTGACGAGCTCATCCAGCAGCTCGATGAGCTTGGCTGTGTCGTAGAGACTCAGGCCGGTCGTCGGTTCATCCAGCACGTAGAGGATGTTGCCTTTCCGCCGTCCACCCATCTCTTTCGCAAGTTTGATCCTCTGTGACTCGCCTCCACTCAGGCTTGGGGTGGGTTGGCCCAGCTCGATGTACCCCATGCCAATCCGGGCTATATCCGAGTTTCCCAAATGGCGTAAGTACCTGATATCGCTGTCTTTCCGGGATAAATCGAGCGTTCGGCCTGTACAGGTCGGCGGTTTTGAGGTGAACATAGTGGTTCACCGGTCGACAGCAGTCCGAGGACGGGGCGGTCCACCCCCTCCCTGGGAGTCATCTTGTCGCACACGGACGGGCCCTGTGGAAGCTGACGGCACCGTGGACGCACAGAACGCGCCCACCGCGCCTTGGAAAACGCTGCGTGTTTTCCACGAGCTTCCACATGGACTTTCCCATCGAATCACCCACGCAAAACCCCGAAAGGCCCCAAAATGGCGTTGGGAAACCCGGATAGACCCCCAATCCGGTCCATCACCAGCAACGTAGAGAGAATCCCCTTGTGACCCTCGAAGAAGGACACCGCTTCCGAGACGCGCATCTCGAGGACATCGACGATCGTCTTCCCGTTGTATCTCACGGACAACCCGTCGTCGTTGTATCGCCGCCCGTTGCACGCCTTGCAGCGGGTGTACATCTTTAGATTGCTCCCCAGCACCGTCGTCTCACGCCCGGTCCCGCCGCATTCGGAGCAGGCTCCCTTGGAGTTGAAGGAGAAATGGCCCGCCGAGAGCTTTCGCTCGATCGCGTCCGGTTGCGTGGCGAACAGTCTGCGGATCCGATTCCAGACGCCGATGTACGTCACAGGGTTCGAGTTCAGATGTCGCCCGATGGGGGCCTGCGAGACCTCGGCGAACCCGGCGATGTGCTCCATGCCGTCCAGCCTGTCCGCGACGGTTTCGATGACGGTCGATTCGTCGTCGCCGTCCGCCGCGTCGCCTTCATCGGGCTGCGCGCCCCTCTCCACTGGATCGCGAAAATGGTCCCTGAGCAGAGGAACGAGCGTGTCCGAGACAAGCGAGCTCTTCCCGCTTCCAGAGACGCCGGCGATTCCGACGAGGACGCCCAGCGGAAACGAGATCGTCACATCCTGAAGATTGTGTGTCCTGGCGTGCCGGAGTGTCAGGCGGGGCGTCGTCTCGGTCAGCGATGTGTCGCGACTCGGCGCTTTCCGCGCAATCGTCCGATTCGTGGACCTGGTCGGCATGCGGGTCTTCCCGGACAGATACCGTCCGGTGATCGAGTCGTCACACGCGAGCAGGCCGGCGTAATCACCCTGATAGACCACACGTCCACCGTTGATCCCCGCGCCTGGTCCCAGGTCGACGATATGGTCCGCTCTCTCGATGGTGTTGCGGTCGTGCTCCACGACGATCACGGTGTTCCCCAGCTCCTTCAGGGCGGTGATCGCCTGCAGGAGCTCGGCCTTCTCCGATTCGTGCAGACCCACCGTCGGTTCATCGAGGATATAGATCAGGGAGTCCATCCGCGACGCGAGATGGGCGTTCAGGAAGAGGCGCTGGATCTCCCCGCCGCTCAGGGTCGGCATCTCCCGGTATAGGGACAGATGGCCGAGGCGGGCCCTGATCAGCCCCTCGGTCTTTCGCAGCATCTCCTCGAGCAGGTTCGTCCCGAGGCGGGTGAACGTCTTCCGCTTCAACAAGGTCGCGAAGAAGTCCCTGGTTTCCGCCAGGGTCATCGTTGCTACGTCGCCGATGTGCTTGCCGTTCAGTAAGACCCGGCGTGCTTCTTCTCCCACCCGGAAACCATCGCACTCCGGGCACACGCGCGGTGTGTAGACACCACTGACATCCTCGCCGTACTTGGCCAGACGGCCCTGAAAGATCCTCGTCAAGCAGTAGCTTTGCTTGAGCGAGTTGCTGTCGACATAGTGGCCATGGATGACGTCCTCCTTCACCTCGTCGGGAAGCTGGGAAAAGGGTGTGTCGATGTACTCACCAAAATGTCTGGCGAGCAGTCTCGCGTAGCCAGGTGTCATCCCCACCGAGTCAAAGACCTGTTTCAGGGTCGTGCGTTCATCCGGCACCAGCCTGTCCACGTCGATTTCACGATAGGCTCCACGTCCGGAGCACTTCATGCACATGCCGTCTGGTGCGTTGTAGGAAAAGCAACGCGCTTCTAGACGTTCCTCGGCATGGCCGCATCGACCGCAGGTGAGGTCGTCACCGACGGGCGTCCCGCACGCGGAGCACTGGATCTGCCCTTCGCCGGAGTAGAGGACGCCGAGCAAACCCAGGATTCTGGTCCGTGAGCCGACCGTGGACCGCGGATTGCTCCGGCGGATGATGCTCTGCTGCACGGCGATCGTGGGCGCGATCCCCGAGATGCTGTCGAACTTGACCTCGTCATCCAGTCCGGAGAGCACGCCCAACGACCGCAGATACTGGCTGCGCCCTTCCTCGAAGATGATGTCGAACACCAGGCTGGACTTGCCGGAGCCGCTGACGCCGGTGGCCACGACGAGCGTGTTCTTGGGGATGGAGACGTTGATTCGCTTGAGGTTGTGTACGCGCGCGCCCGTGATCGTGATGTTGTCCATACACTCAGGCGTTCACGTCCGCGAGACAAGGCTGACGCCTTGCCCGACAACGGCCGCGCACATACGCTCCGAGCGTGAGTGCTAGCGCCCGCCCGTTGACGTCGCCGGCGCAGGCACCTCGAACGGATACCCGGGCGGTCCGTTCGTGTAGAACGCCCCCAGCGAGTCGATCGTGTCCATGTCCGGATACAGCACGCCGAAGGCGGGTGCCTCTCGGCTTCCACGCGGTGAGTACCACACGGCTCCGTCTTTTGTGATTTGGATCTTGGGCGAGTCAGCGTGCCGCTGCGGTTTCGGATAGAACGTGAACGTCTCGCTGCGCGGGTCGAACTTCCAGAGCGACGCTCCGTACTCTCCGTCGGTTCGCTGCCCCACGTCGGCGGACCAGATGTTGTCCTGGGGATCCGCGGCGACGTCGTAGGGTTCGGCGTTTTGCTGCGGAATCGTCCACTCGGTCATCTTGCCCGTGGCCTGGTCCAGCTTGACGAGCTTCCCGGGACGCTGGCCAGCCGAATAGATGCCCCACCAGACGTTGTTCTGTGAGTCGATATTCAGCCGGCGCGTGTGCGCGGGGTAGGTCGGCGCCGTGAACTCGGTCCACGAATTGTTGGACGTATCGAACTTGACGATCTTGCCGCCGCTCCAGAGGGCAATCCAGATGTTGTCGTTGCGATCGGCCACGACGCCGTAGGGAATGGCGTGCGGGGTCGGGATCCGAAACACCGAGACCTCGCCCGTGGCTCGGTCCCACTTGCTCAGCGCGCCCCCCATGATCCACCCGACATAGATGTTGCCCTTCGAGTCCATCGCCAGCGACTGCATGAACTTCGTGGGATTCCGAACCACGTTGTCGGGGTCCATCGGAATCTGATGCTCGAACGTCTCTGTCGCTGGATTGAATCCCAGCAGGCGCTTCTCTTTGTCACCCGTTCGTCCCCGGTGTTCAGGCAGCCAGATGAGCCCGGCCGGACCGATGAGGATCTCGTGGTTGCCGTTCCTCGGATCGGGGTAGAGATACTCCCTCTGATCGCCCGTGCGGGGGTCCAACTTGACCAGCCGATGCGGCACTCCCCGATCCACGAGCCACACGTTGCCATCCGCATCGAAACGGGGATCTTGCCCGTAGCGCCGGACCCCGTCTCGGGCCCACTTCTCATCGTTGGTGCCTTCACCCGGTTGGTCGGTGGGGAGGTAGTACTCGATGTACATCGCCTTGCCGAGGGCCTCCGCATCGATGGGCGTGTGCTGCTCGATCCGGACGCGCCGGGGCGTGCTCTCGGGTCCGAAGTGCTCGACGACATACGCGAGCAAGTCATCCCGGTCCTCTCGCCCAAAGCGAAACGTCGAGGCTCTGAAGGAAAGTAGCCCCTGCGCGTAACGGGTGGGATCCTGTTCCCCGAGGGTGCTGCCGACCATATGGTCGATACGAGACATCCACTGTCGCTCGGTGCCCGGACGGGTGGGGAAGAAGTTCTCGCCGTGACACACCATGCACACTTGCTCGGCGACCGCTTTACCCGGTCCCGGCGGGTAGATCTCGTCGTAGCTCGCGTATGCGAACGGCCCTGCCGCACCGCTCTCCATCGCGGTCCGACCAGCCGGTATGACGAGTGCGGGCGCATCGCCTCCCAGCTCACCCAGCGTGAGATCGATCCGCGCGGCGTCTCCGGCGCTCACCGTCAAGGTCTGCACGTCCGATTCGAGATGCTTCGTGCTGGCACTCACCTCGTAGGTGCCGGGAAACAAGGCGACGGCCCGATAGCGTCCCTCGTTCGTGTACACCATGTACACGATCCCCTTGTCGACATGGCGAATGTAGACCTGAGCCGCCATGAACGGCTCTGAGGCCGTCACCGTCCCCGACAGTGTCGCGGACCCCGGCACGGCAGCCTGTAGTAGCCCGACCCCGGTCAGGACCGACATGCATACGGCCACGGCAAGCAGCCAGGAACCGCGCCCGATGGCCGCACGCGTCTTCGAACGAGTCATTGGCGGCGACCCTTCTCCTCCGCGCGCGCTCCAGTCAACGTGTTCTCCATGCCGTAGTTGCCTTCGTGGCAGGCATACTCGTGGATCTCGCCCGCCACCTTGGTCATCGGCACGATAGCCGTGAAGCGGTCGGTAAAGGTGGCGGGATCATCGATCGTGAACTCGTAGTTCACCGTCAGCCGATCGATCCGCGTGAAGCGCTCGGTCAAGACTTTGCCTTCGGATGTGCCGAACGTGCCGAAGCTCTTGGTCAGGCCATTGAAATTGCGCGTTTCGACGACCAGCGTGTCTCCATCCCAGTAGCCTTGCGAGTTGCCCGACCACAGGCCAATCGCGTCATCGAGCGGCGGGCGGTCTCCGATTGGGACGATGCGCGCATCGTGAATCATCTCGGTGAGAATCACGGCGTGATCCCGGTTCTGAACGATCTGCACGTTGTTGTTGTACAGACTTGGGACGAAGGGAGGCCCGGAGTTGAAGCCCACCATGCAGCGCTCGGACAGGCCACGGTCCTCGGGGCCGTCTTTGCTGATCCCCCCGACGACGAAGCGGACCGGTCGCTCGCCCGGGACGTCATCTCCAAGTCCACCGGAAATGGCGTCGACGCCCACCACGGTGTCGGGAAGCCGACCAGTTGTGGGATAGACGATGTGGGAGGTGCGAATGTGTTCCGTAATGCCGGCGCTCTCCACCCAAAAATCGTTGTATGCGCCTGGTCCTCCCTCGCGCTGAGGAACCGCCTGATCAGATGCCGCATCCGCTGCCGCCAGCCGCGCGCGCAGCTCCGCCACTTCTTCGTCAGTCATGAATTCCCGATCGCCGTACCGCTCGGGCCGCTGCATCGGGACGTTGGAGGAGAAGTTCCAGACGCCGTCCAGCGACGGTTGGCCCCACGCATTGCGTGGGATCTCAGAGGCGTCAGGCGCCTGGCCAGCCAGGGTCGTCGTTGACGCGGCGATCAGCAGGCCGAGTGTCAGCAGTGTTCTCACGATTCCTCCCGAGGAAGGGTCGAGCGCGAGCTCAACGTCGAAGCGCACTCCCGCAAGTCTAATCGAGTCGTCGGATGCCGACCACTGCCGGCGCCTGGGCAGGAGCTCGTTGACTGTCGCTTATGGGGTTGGTTGGCTGATCAGCATCGTCACCCGAGACGGCTGGACGGCGGCGTCGGGGTGTACGGCGAGTCGGCAACAGGGTGGGTGATGCAAGAGAACGTCCCCGGTGCCGTCCCTGTTGAGGTCCACGGCGGCGCCTCGGTCACGTCAGTCGACGAATCCGTCGTCATTCCTCAGTGCGGGTCCGCCTGGCCCCCCTGCACCATCTCGTGCAGGGCCAACGCGACGAGGCCGTCCTGCAGCTGCACGATTACGTACTGCGTGCCTTCGTGCATCCAGCTCGACATCCCGTATCGCGTCACGCCAGGAATCTCCACCGCACCGAGTCGTTCCCCGGTGCGCTTATCGATGCCGAAGAGGTATGGGGTGTTGTCAGCCGTCCGGCCTCCAGCCATGAGCATCGTTGGCGTGACGACCATGGCGGTCCCGCCGGCACGTCCACGATTGACTTCGACGCCATCGACGCCCTGCAGGAGCGGGTGATTCCTGATGAGCTCCTGCTCCTCCTGCGATGCGTCCCCGTTCGGGATCACCCACAGATGCTCGCCCGTGTTCATGTCGATCGCCGTAATCCGCCCGAGCGGACCCTTCCAGATCGGGAGGCCGTCGATGGTGGCATCAGGCCCTCCACCGACGGTCGTTGCCACGGCGGACCAGTCGGAGTGTGTCACCCCCGACTGCTCCCGTTCGTCGAGCTCCGACTCATTGCCGGGTAACACCTGCAACCTGAAACAGCCGCTCCCCGACGTGACGAACATGACCCCCGACACGGGATCGGCGACGGGTGGCCCGGTGATGTTCGTGCCGCCCCCTCCGCCGGGACAGTTCCACGCTGGGCCGGCCGGGTCGTCGATGTGGGTGGGCGGGTTGAACATCGGGCTGAAGAGGTTGTTCTCCACCGCCACGCGACGAGCCGCTTCCAACACCGCAGGTGTGTAGTCGATCAGATGCTCCTCGGTCCGACCCTGAAGATCGAAGGGCGCTGGCCATGTCGGGAAGGGTTGCGTCGCAGACAGCTTCTCGCCTGGGACGTTCGACTCCGGGACCGGCCGCTCCTCGATGGGCCAGATCGGTTCGCCCGTCTCTCGGTTCAGCGCATACACCCAGGCCTGCTTCGTCGCCTGGAAGATCCCCTTGATCTCACGCCCGTCCACGGTCACGTCCATGAGGATCGGCGCCGTGGGCGTGTCGTAGTTCCAGACGTCGTGGTGGACCATCTGGTGGTGCCACCGCCGCTCCCCGGTTTCGACGTCGAGCGCGATCAGGCTCGCGGCGAACAGGTTGTTACCGGGGCGGAAGCCGCCGTAGTAGTCGATCGTGGCGCTGTTGGTCGGAATGTAGACCAGGCCGAGCTCCGGGTCGGCCGACATCGGAGCCCACGAGGAGACGTCTCCGGTCCACTCCCACGCGTCGTTCTCCCAGGTATCGTGTCCGAATTCACCAGGTCGTGGAACGACGTGGAACTTCCACTTCAAGTCGCCCGTCCGGGCGTCGTAGGCGAGGATGTCGCCGGGCACGTTCTCGATCCGCGTCTGCAGATAGCCCTGCTCGGCCGAGTTGCCGACCACCACCGTGCCGTTGACCACGATGGGCGGTGACGAGTTGGTGATGTAGCCGATCTCCAACGGAATCCCGACGTTCGGGTCGTAGGGCCGGTCCATGCTGGTCCACGGGCCCCAATCCGCGATCAGATCCTCGACCATGTCCACCGTCCCACTCGTGCCGAAGTCCGGTATGTCCACCGGGCGTCCCCAGTTCTCGAGTGGGCGGCCGGTCTCGGCGTCGAGTGCGTGGAGGAAGAAGCCGGGGCTCGAGATCAAGACCACCCCTCGACCGTCGATCTCGGTGTACGCGATGCCCTTCCCGTAGCCCTTGCGCATCGAGTACTCGTAGCGAGGGGTTTTCGGCTCGGTGAAGCTCCAAATGAGCTCGCCGGTCGCCGGGTCGAGGGCGACGACGTGACGGCGGTTGCCGCTGACCGTGATGAGCTTGCCGTCGATATAGGTGGGCGTGGCTCGCGCCGTGCTCGGGCCGAAGCTGGCCGCGTCCCAGCGCCACGCGATCTCCAATTCCTCAAAATTCGAGGGCGTGATCTGCTCCGCCGGCGAATACCGCGTGTGCCAGGCGTCGCCACCCAGATAGGTCCAATGCCCCTCTTCGGTCCCGGGCCCCTGCGCGGTCACCGACCCGGTGGCCCAGAGACCGCAGGCCACTGCCGCCGCGAGCCCGAGCAAGAATGGTCGTGTTCGAGTGGCCCCACGTCGTTTGCCGTTCATCGTTTCTACTCCTGCAATCTCGTCGGCGCGGCCGGAGCAAGACCGCCCTCCGGGCGTCATCGTAGCATTACCACCAACAGACGCGACACGCGCTTCAGTCCACCTTGCGGTATTTCCGAATCGTTTCGCCCGTCGTGCGCTTGAGCACGAACGTGCGAGCCGGGACGTCGTATTCCCAACGCAGCACATCACCGACCAGCACGATCATGTGGCCGTCACGCGTGATCTCGAACGTCCGCATCTGGATGGGGTTCGAGCCGGTGACCCGCAGGTCGACGTTCTCCGGCGACGGGCCACGCAGATCCTCGGATCGTTCGTACCCGTAGGTCCACGACGTCGGTCCCCAACGATACGCCCCGTACCCGGCAGTGGACTCGAAATCCGTTGGGCCAACGCGATGCCGCGTGGCCATCACGAGCCCGTCGTGCACCATCCAGCGCCCCTCCATCTGCGGAGACCGAAGCACCTGATCACCCACGTGCCATTCGACGAGCTCCCACGTGCCTTCGATGACGGACCGCACGTCGGGAGGCGGCTGGCCGTCTTGGGCGTCCGCGAATCCCGCCGTCAGGAACACCATGAGGGCTGCGGCACAGACGGCGCCGCGTTCTGGTCTGGGCATCATCCCGTCCTCCAGTATCAGGGCTCGACCGTGATCTCTCCGATCGCCCAGGGGTGGTCCGTACAGTGGTAGCGGAACGTGCCGGGTGCGTCGAAGGTGTGGTACTCGAACAGCCCGGGTGCGATGGCACCGGTGGTCCAGCTGCCGTCTCGCGCCGCGATGGTGTGTGCGATCTCGCCGTTGTTGATGAATCGCACGCGCGTGCCGGAGCCGACCTGGGCGCGCGGTGGGTTGAACGCGTGCTCGTCGATCGCGTGCCGGCTGCCGCCGAGCGACCACGAGGGGTTCTCGCGGAGCGTGGCGGTTTCGATCTCGTCGGTTTCTCGCGCCGGCGGGCCCACCCAGCGAACGAGGTCGGACAGCGGCTCTGAGGCCGGCTCGTCCCGCGGCGGCAGGTCGCCGTCGAGCGCGAACGCCCAGAGCTCGTTGCCCATCGGGAGGACGATGTACTGCGTGCCGTCGACCGCGTAGGTGGACGCCGGTCCGGGCCGCATCCGTGCCCCCGCCGGGGTCGCCTGGAACGTCCACACGCGCGCCCCCGTGGCCGCGTCATAGGCGTCGAGCCGGCCATCGGCCGAGCCCCAGAACGCCAGGCCGCCGGCGGTCGTCAGCGGACCGCTCGTCGCCAGCCGCCCGCCTGGGAGCTCTTGCTTCCAGACCACGGTGTTGGTCCGCGGATCGACGGCCGCCAGGACGCCGGACGACTCGGGAAGCCCGATCCGGTCGTAGCCGGCGGGGCGGTTGTCGGAGATCCAGGGATCGTCGAAGCGCTTGGCACGTCCGACGTGCCCGCGCCCCTGCGCGTAGATGTAGCCAGTCTGCGGGCTGAAGGACATCGGCGTGACGCGCACCATCGGGATCGGCGCACCGAGCGCAACGACGGCGTGCTGATCCACTGACGGTGGCGTGAACACGCTACAGCTCAGCTCGAACGGTGGCGGCACCCGGTCGCGCCAGAAGGAACAGTCGGGGATGATGCTCTCCGCGCCGACGGGGTAGGGCTGGGTCGCCGCGGTGCGGAGGAACGCATCCTGCGGCACCGGCCGGTCCTCGATGGGGATGAGCGGTTCGCCGGTCTCCCGATCGAACAGGAAGAGGAGACCGTCGGCACGCATCGCCGCCAGCGCCTTACGGGACCGTCCATCCACCTCTACTTCGTAGAGCAGCAAGGGGGTCGCGATGTCGGCATCCCAGATGTCATGGCGAACCACCTGGTAGTGCCACCGCCGCTCGCCGGTTTCCATGTCGAGAGCCACGACGGAGGCGGTGAACAGGTTGTCGCCCGCGCGGATCTCCCCACCGAACATCGGCACCGGGTTGCCGGTCGAGAAGTAGACCATCCCCAGATCCGGATCGACCGTCCCGACCAGCCACACGCCGCCGCCGCCGACCTGCCAGATATCGGAGTCCTGCGGCCAGGTGTCGTGGCCGAAATCGCCAGGACGGGGAACGACGAAGAACGTCCAGTCGATGGCGCCGGTCGCCGCATCGAGGGCGACGATGCGCCCCTGTCCGCCGGAATCGCCGTTCGCCACGCCGACGAAGACCCGGCCGCGGGCCGCCATCGGCGCGGTGGTGACCGTCTCGCCGGCCTGCTGCGGCACGCTGCCGACCGACGTGACCCAGACGAGCTCGCCGGTGTTCTGGCGGAGCGCGGCGACCTGCGAGCTCCGGAGCCCCACGAACACGAGGGCGTCGCCCAGACCGACGCCCTGCCATGAAGGGACCATCCGCGCGGCATCGTCAGAAGTGCCCGGCTGCCATCGCCAGACCGTATCGCCGGTCGTGGCGTCGATGGCGAACACGTTGGCGCCGGCAGACACATAGAGGATGCCGTCCTTGACGACCGGTGTCGCCCGCGACGACACGCCGCCCTCGAGCCGCGTCACCCACGTCCCGCCGAGGCGGTCGACGGTGTCGGTCGAGATGTCGGTGAGCGTGGAGTAGCGCGAGCTCGAGTGGTCCCCCCCGGCGAACAGCCAGTCCTGTCCGGGATAGCCAGTACCATCGTCGGGAGCCTGACCTTCGACCGGGCCCGGCACGGCCAGGGCCACCACCCCGGCCGCGACTGCGGTGATGAGTCGATGTCGCGCTTCGCGCATGCGGCGTTACCTCTCCTCGGCGCGGGCTCCACCGAGCATGTTGCCCATCGGCCTTGTCGTTGCTGTGCTATCGTATCGGCGGTAAAACGATACTTGATGTGGGAGGTCCTCTGATGACAGGTCGACGATCGACAACCCGGCTGCTGACCCTTGCGTTCGTCGCGTTCGTCGCGTTCATGGCGGCGCCGGCGGTGACCCTGGCGCAGGAGGTTCCCGCGACACCGTGGGGGGCGCCGGATCTACAGGGCGTGTGGGATTTCCGGACCATCACGCCCCTCCAGCGGCCCGAAGACCTTGGTGAGAAGGCGCTGTACACGGCGGAGGAGGCGGCCAACCTCGAGCAGGAGGCTGTCGACCGCGCCATCGAACTATGGGAGGCGGACGCCCGCCGCACGGAGGCCGGCGCCAGCGTCGGTGGCTACAACAACTTCTGGATGGATCGGGGCACCAACGTCGCCGGGAACGGGCGCACGTCGCTGATCATCGACCCGCCGAACGGGCGGCTTCCTGAGGTGACGGAAGCCGGGCAGGCGCGCGCCGCCTCCCGCGGGTCGTTCAGCGAGGTCGCCAAGGAGTCGTATCTGAACTTCAGCGACGCCGATCGATGCATCATGGGATTCAATGCGGGACCGCCCATCACCTCGGGCGGCTACAACCAGAACGTGCAGCTCTTCCAGACGCCCGACACAGTCGCGTTGCTGACGGAGATGGTGCACACGGTTCGCGTCATTCCGATCGATGGACAGCCCATGCTCGACGACGGTGTTCGCCAGTGGTCTGGCGATTCGCGCGGGCACTGGGAAGGCAATACCCTCGTGGTCGAGACGGCTAACTTCGACGCCAAGCGCGTCTGGCGCGGTTCGAGCCCCGGCATGCGGCTCGTCGAACGGTTCACCCGGCTTGATCAGGACACGCTCGACTACGAATACACGGTGACCGACGCTGACACCTGGACCGCTCCGTGGACGGTGAACCTCCCAATGCGACGCAACGACCTCCCGGTGTTCGAGTACGCCTGTCACGAGGGGAACTACTCGATGCCGGCGATGCTCGGCGGTGCGCGGGCCGACGAGCGCAAGGCCGCGGACGGCGGCGGCGAGTAAGCCGGCCGCTCCCGTTCTTCGGACACGGCTGCTTCATACACCGAGCTGCCGCCGGTCAGCGTGTCGACCGAACTCCACCGGTGTCGGCGTCGTCTGAGGAGTAGACGATGGCCGACAGCCGATTCGGTTCTGACGCAACGGCTGGGAATCCGCCGCCGCCGCTGTGGCTGTGGCCCGGCGTGGTCGCCGTCGTGCTGCAGTGGCTGGCTTGGCTCGTCGTTCCAACCATCGCACCCGGAGCCACGGCCAACATTGTCGGCGTAGCCACCGGATTCATCGGCGGGCTGGTGGTCGTGGTGTGGTGGGCGTTCTTCAGCCGGGCGCCTCGCGCCGACCGCTGGGGCGCTGCCGTTCTGATGATCGTCGCGCTGGTCGCGACACCGCGCATCCTGCACGAGTCCGTCGCGGCGGGGAATATGGGCCTTCAGTTCTATATCTACGCCGTCCCGACTCTGAGCCTCGCTTTCGTCGTCTGGGTGGTGGCCAGCCGTGCCTTTGCTGACGGACCCCGGGCCTCGGCATCGTGCAGCCGGCCCTGACCGCGGACGGCGACCTCTTGATCAGCATGAACGCCGGCTCTGCCATGCCACTCGGCACGCGCCGCTTCTCGGTCGCCCACGAACCGGGCGGATGGACCATCGAAGAGCGCTGGACGTCTCGCGGGCTGAAGCCTTCATTTAGTGACTTCGTCGTTCATGACGGTCATGCCTTCGGCTTCGACGGCGCCATCCTCGCGTGCATCGATGTCGAGGATGGTACGCGGAAGTGGAAGGGCGGACGCTTCGGTCAGGGCCAGCTCGTCCTCCTGCCCGACCAGGACCTGCTGCTTGTGCTGTCGGAGCGGGGTGAGCTGGCGCTTGTCGAGGCGACGTCCGAACAGTTCACCGAGCTCGCGCGGTTCCCGGCCATCGAAGGCAAGACCTGGAACCAGCCGGCGCTGGTCGGCGACGTCCTGCTGATTCGCAACTTTCGTGAGATGGCCGCCTTCCGGCTACCCCTCGCGGGCCTCTGACAGGCGTGGGGCGGTCGCCCCTTTCGGACGCGCGCCCCGAAAAAGAAAGTCGTAGCGCAGGGCTTCAGCCCTGCTGCGGCCCTCTCTCTTGACTCTCTATTACGTTATGCATAGTATTACGTATTAGATACTACTACGGTAAACGAAGTATGAAGAAACAGCCACAGGATGCTGGGTTTTCGGACCTTGGTCGGTTTTCGGAGCCGGCATTGCTGATCATGATCAGTCTCGCCGGCGGGCCGAAGCACGGCTACGCGATGATCGAGGACATCGTCGGAGTCGCGGGGGTGCGGCTGGGTCCGGGAACGCTATACGGCGCGATCGCCCGACTGGAGTCGCGCGGCCTGATCGCCGCACTCGATCGCGACGACCGTCGCAACCCGTACCGGCTCACCGCGGCGGGCGAGCGGTCGCTGCGCGCCCGCCTGTCCAGCCTCGCCGCCGTCACCCGTGTCGGTGCAGAACGGCTGGTGGGTGCATGAGCTGGTGGCTCAAGCTCTACCCGCGCGGTTGGCGAGAGCGGTACGGCGCCGAGGTCGAGGAGCTGGTGGCGTCCCAGCCGAGGTCCGTGCAACTTGTCATCGATCTGCTCGCCGGAGCCGTCGATGCCCACTGGAGACCGCAGGCGGCCACGCAGCCGATGGACCGAGCTGCGCGCGGCGATGAAGGAGGACCGGACATGATCCAACGCCTCATGAGTTGCCGAGTCAGTCAGCGGTTGAGTCGTGGAGACCAGTGGCTGTCGGGCGCGCTGACCATCGGTGGCTCGCTGGTCGTGGCGGCGATCTTGATGTTCGGAGGGGACAACCCCGTAGTCGAGACCTTCGCGCTGGTCATGCTCCCGGGCGTGTGGCACGTGTCGACGCAGCCGTTCTACCTGCGCGGCCACTCCGCCCGAGCCAAGGTGGTCCTGATCGGCGGCCCGCTGGTCGTGCTGACGGCGATCGCTGTGGCCACGATCTACCTCAACGACATCCTCTAGTACCGGTCGTGCCACGCTCGGTGGCAGGTCCAATCCTTGCTGCGGTCGGGCGGCGTCGTCACAATGGAGTCAGAGGGCGTCACATGGGTCATGCGAGTGCTCGAGCCGACGAGCCAGACGGCGTGAGCCTCGAACCGGACCCGGTGATCGAGGCGTACAAGCAGGACGTTGATCAGGGCACGGGGACGAGGCGCTTCAGCTCTTCGTGCCAGTTTTCGACGAGGACGATCTGCGACTGCGCCGGTGTGCCCGACTCGTCGGTGGGCGCGGCGTCCTTGACCATCAGGAACCGTCGGCCATCGGGGGCAAGGGCGTAGGTTCGTCTCGAGAAATTGAAGTAGTACTGCGTCTCGAACAGCACCTCGGGTGTGCCCGCCGTGAACGTCTGCGCGGTTTCCACCGGGACCCTCATCATCCCACTTGCGGCTCGATAGAAGAGCTCGCGCCCGTCGGGTGACCAGAGCGCTTGCCGTCCCCCGGCGGTCGAGATCGTCTGCTTGCCGCCAAGGGTGGGAAACCGCTGCACGTAGACCTCGTACTGCCCGGTTTCGTTGGAGTCGTAGGCGATCCAGCCGCCATCGGGCGAGACGGCGGGCGCCGCCTCGGAGGACCCGGTGGCGACGAGGAGGTCGGTCGTCGGATCTCCCTCCATCGAGATCACACCGACGTCGCCGGCGCTCGTGCCGACCTCCCAGAACAGCAACGTCTGTCCGTCGTCCGTCCAGCTCGTCGGCTGGACGAACCCCGCGTTGTTGCCCCGCGTGACGAGACGCTCCGCATCTCCGGGCGTGTCAGCAGGCTTCTGGAACAGCCCGAGCGGTCCCTCGCGGCCAGACGCGAAGACCACGCGCGCCCCATCCGGTGTCCACAGCGGGGCACGGTCGTTTGCCGGATCGGTGGTGAAGATTCTTTCCGTCCCACGCCCGAGGTCGTGGATCCAGATGTCGCTGTTTCCTGGCTCCTGAGCGTCGACGGCGACTCGGAGCCCGTCGGGTGAGACGCTCGGAGTCCAGTAGGGTCCGAGGGGCATCGCGAGCGGCTCCTCTCGGCCC
Organism: Vicinamibacterales bacterium; assembly: GCA_965197395.1. Taxonomy (GTDB): domain Bacteria; phylum Acidobacteriota; class Vicinamibacteria; order Vicinamibacterales; family UBA8438; genus CAZYFH01. The sequence goes on from CBDANB010000005.1 coordinate 406,519, forward strand.
TCACGGTCGACCCACACGAGCGAGCGCTGCTCACCGGCTCCAGAGCCCCCGCTCGTCACGTAGACGAGCGATCCGTTGGCGGACAGGGCGAAGTTCGCCGCGCCGGTGGTCCTGGTATTCACGTTCTCCACGACCGGCACGGGATTGTCGCTGGTGAGCGCCAGCCGGTCAGCACCGAAGCCGACCGCGCGCAACGTCCCGCCGACCCCGTAGACGATATGCCCGGTCGGTGAGAACCGGGGATGACTGCCGCCCGATAGGAGATAGCTGACCTCACGCGTTTCAATGGACACGACGGCGAGCTGCGAGTCCTCGTCGGAGCCCGACCAGGCGGTGAAGAGGACGCCCGTGAGGTTGGGCAGAACGTGCGGGTACGCATGTGAGACTTCGCCTCGCTCCGGGTCGAGGGTCGTCAGCGGCTCGGGCTCACCGCCGACGGCCGGCACCCGCATCAGGCCGCTCGGGCTCCCGTACACGACGACGTCATCCCGCCCCCAGCTCATCCCTCGAGGGCTCTCCGCCTCGACGATGGTGACGGCAGGGCCGCCGAGGATGGAGACGCGCTTCAGAACGTCGCTCTGCCGTATGCGAAACCCGACCGACTGGCCGTCCGGCGAGAAGAAGGGGGCGTTCCCATCCTCCGTCCCCCGGATCGGCGTCGCCTCCAGCTCGCCGAGCTGGCGCAGGTAGAGCCGCCTGCTTCCTGCCGATATGAGGCCGGAAGTGTAGACGACGCGGGTCCCATCGGGCGAGATCGCCACCTCGGTATCGAAGCCGGCCACCCGCACCGGTCCGTCGGGTGGCGTCTGGAGCACGAACTGCGCGAGGGGGCGCGCCGCCGGCCGGGTCAAGCTCCAGACGGCGATACCTGTGGCAACGACGGCTACCACGACCATGCCGAGGAAGGCCGCCGGCCGCTGCCAGAACTTCGGCCGCGCGGCGACGGCGGTCTCGACCGGTGCCGCCACCGTCGTCTCGAACGCACCCTCCATCGCCAGGCGCACATCGCCGATGTCGCGAATCCGCTGGCTCGGGTCTTTCTCCAGGCACCGACGCAGGACCGTTCGAACGGAGGCCGGCACCGCGCTCGGGAGCGTCTTCACGTCGAGATCCGACTTCATCACCGACGCGAGCGTGAGCGAGACGTCCTCACCCTGAAACGGGCGCGCGCCGGTGAGCATTTCGTAGAGCACGACACCGAACGCCCAGATGTCGGCACGCTTGTCGACCAGCTTCCCGCGTGCCTGCTCGGGGGACATATACGCCGCGGTCCCGATGACCATCCCCATCTGCGTGGCCGCTGCGGTCAGGGAGAGCGTCGGTGAGGCGCTGGCAGGGCTGAAGCCCTGCGCTACGTACGAGGGATCGAGCGCCTTGGCGAGGCCGAAGTCGAGCACCTTCACCGAAGCGTCCCGCTTTACCTTGATGTTGGCCGGCTTCAGGTCGCGGTGGATGATGCCCTGCTCGTGTGCCGCTTCGAGCGCCTCCGCGATCTGCCGCGCTATCGGGAGCGCGTCTTCGATTGTCATCGCCCTTGGCCGATGAGGTCGGCGAGTGTCGGTCCTTCGATGAGCTCGAGGACGAGCGCCTGGCCTGAGCCTGCGCCCTCCGCCGTCGAAGGCTCTGCCTCTTCCAGCCCGTAGATGCTGCCGATGTTCGGGTGGTTCAGCGACGCGAGGACCTTCGCTTCGCGCTGGAAGCGCGCCAGCCGCTCGGGGTCGTTCGCGAACAGGTCGGGCAAGACCTTGAGCGCCACGTCGCGGTCGAGCTTGGTGTCGCGGGCGCGGTAGACGTCACCCATCCCGCCTGCGCCGATCTTCTCGACGACTTCGTAGACGCCGAGGCGGGTGCCGGGGCTGAGAGGCATGGCTCTTGAGTCGTTGGATTATATCGGCCGCTTCGTCGCAGCTTTCTTCGTGGACCGGCGTTTCTTCTTCGTTGCGGCCTTCTTTGGAGCAGCCTTCGCCTTCCTGGACGACTTCGTGGCGGGTGGCTTCCTGACGGCAGCGGCGCGTTTGGCCAACTTCTTTTTCGTGCGCACGGTTCGCCGATCGCGCCTGGCCGGCACTACGACGCCCGACGCGGATGCCTCGTCCTCGTCGATGTCGATGTCGATGTCAATGTCGATGCCGAAGACCGACGACAGCTCGTCGGATTCGAGCACCCTGCCGCTTCGAGACCTGACTCCTGGCGGTGGCCGATCGACAGCGGCCTCCACCATCTCGGCAGGGTCGACGCCGCGCAGAGTGAACAGCAGCTCCGGCGCGTGGTCGAGGCGCGCACCGACGCCGTACAGCGTGGCCGCCACGTGCTTGCACATGGTCGCCCAATCAGGGCACGAGCACCCCAGCGAGATCTCTCGCGGGGCCGGGAACAGCCCCTCTCCCCGGCGCGTGACGACCTCCATCACACGCGTGGAGATGGAACCCTGCAGGAGCTCGACCAGCGAGTCGATCCGCCCCGCGCATTGGGCCTTGATGCCGGTCCATCGCCGCCTCGCGAGGGGCTTGATTCGGATGTTCACGTCGTAGATGTCAGAGCCGCTGACGAGAGCTCGCACCCGTCCGGCCTCGATCTGCAGGTCGATCACCGATCCGTGGCGTACGTACGTCCGGCCGCGCGGCAGGCGGTTCGCGTAGTCACTGTACGACTCGAGGTTGCTGCACCACGCATTGCCCCAAAAAGTGGCTGCGATCGTGCGACGCGCGATCTCGACCGGTGACACCTCACGACCGGCCCTTTTCATCTTGGCGATCCGGTGCGCGGCCTGAGCGCGGCGGCGTGCCACTGAGACATAGGGGTACCGGTCCTCGTACGAGTACCGGCCCATGGGCCTACCGCGGGTCCCTCTTGTGACGAGCGCGCACGCGCATCTTCTACCCCTCCACGGCGCTGCTCAGATCGAGCGATACCATCGAGATCAACTCGTCGTTGCTCATCTCGGTCAAGGTCGACTCCGCGCCCACAGAGAGGACCTCGTCGGAGAGCTTCTGCTTTCCAGCGATCAGCTGGTCGATCCGGTCCTCCACCGTGCCGCGGCAGACGAACTTGTGCACGAGCACATTCTTTTTCTGGCCGATGCGATACGCGCGGTCCGTAGCCTGGTTCTCGACCGCCGGGTTCCACCACCGATCGAAGTGGATGACGTGGGAGCCCGCGGTCAGGTTGAGCCCGGTGCCCCCGGCTTTGAGCGACAGCACCATGAACGGCAGTCGTTCATCCTCCTGGAAGCTTCTGACCAGACCCTGGCGCTTCCTGACCGGCGTGCCGCCGTGTAACACGAGGCCGCTGCGGCCGAAGACCGTGGCCAGAAAGCCGGCCAGCGGCTCTGTCATCTCGCGAAACTGGGTAAACACGAGCACCTTGTCCTGGCGCGTGGCGATCGACTCGCCGAGCTCGCGTAAACGCGCGAGCTTCCCGCTGTCGTTGGCGTCGTAGCTCCCGTCGCCCAGCCACTGGGAGGGATGATTACAGATCTGCTTGAAGCGCAGCAGAAAGGCCAGGACCACGCCGCGTCGCTCGATACCGTCGAGCTGCCTGATGGCCTGTTTCATCTCTTCGACTGATTGTTGATACAGGGCGGCCTGGCGCTTGCTCAGCAGGCAGTAGGCGATGACCTCGGTCTTGTCGGGAAGATCGGCGATGACACGCTTGTCGGTCTTGAGCCGCCGCAGGATGTACGGCTGCACCAGCCTGCGCAGCGGCGCGTAGCCCCCGTGCGTGCCCGACGCCATGGACTTGCACAGGCCATTGAAGGCCTTGGCTGAGCCCAGCAGCCCGGGGTTCAGGAAGTCGAAGATCGACCACAGGTCGCCGAGGCGATTCTCCACCGGCGTGCCGGTGAGGGCCAGGCGCCACCTCGCGTCCAGCGCTTTGACCGCCCTGGTCTGTTTGGCACCGGGGTTCTTGATGGCCTGGGCTTCGTCGAGGATCACATTTCGCCAGGCACGCGTTCGCATCCATTCGGTCCGCATGACGGTGCCGTAGGTCGTGATGACCGCATCGTGGGCATCCACCTTCTTCTTCGACAGCTTCTTGAGCTCGGGCGAGGCGATGCGGGACGGATGGGCGATGAGCACCTTCAACTCGGGGGCGAAACGCTCGATCTCCAGGCGCCAGTTGTCCACGAGCGAGGCCGGCACCACCAGCAGGTCGGTGCCGTTCTCCTTGTTGCGCCGGCTCACCGACAGCACGCCGAGCACCTGGATGGTCTTGCCGAGGCCCATGTCGTCGGCCAGACAGCCGCCGAGCTCCAGGCCGCGCAGCGTCCACAGCCACTGCACGCCGATCTTCTGATACGCGCGCAGCTCGGTCCGCAGACCGGCGTTTGCGTCGATCTCGGCCCGCAGCTCGGGCGAGCGCAGTGCGTCGAGCCTCGACGACAGCCATTTTCCGGCGATGACCTCCGACCATTCCGGCCGGGCGTCCTCCGCGCTGTCCACCCCGCCGCCGTCGAGCTGCGCGCCGGCCAGCATGCGCATCGCCTCGCCGAAGCTGACGTCACCCGCTTGGGCCCGCTTCTGTACGTCACGCCACTGATCGAGAACCTCGTCGAGCTTGTCCCTATCGACCTCGACCCATTTGCCCTTGATCTGCATCAGGCCATCGGTGGCTGCGAGCAGGGTTTCGACCTCCTTCTTTGACAGGTTCTCCCCATCGAGGGTCAACGTCACATCAAAGTCCAGGAGCGCGTCCAGTCCCAGAGTCGATGGCGCCTTGCCACCCACCGAGACAGAGACCATGGGACGGGGGCGGCGCTTGGCGCTCCACCAGTCGGGCATGCGCACGACCAGGCCGGCTTGCTCGTACACGGCGATCTCGCAGAGGAAGCGATGCGCCTCCCTGGGCGACCAGGACAACGGGTGGTAGATGTCACCGGAGTCGACCAACTCGCGAATGAACGCGCTCTGCTCGGCCGCGCGCGACAGGGGAGAGAGCAGCGCGAGGAGCTTCTGTCGGTTCTTCGCCCCGGCGTAGTCCTTCAGCGCTCGCCCGAGGGGCAGGTGCTGGGGCTTGGCCTGCTTCGAGACCTTGTGAACATAGGTCGCGATGAAAGCGAAGGGATACTCCCGGTCGCGCGTGTTCTCGGCCAGATGAAAACAGACGCGGCCGACCACGTGCCAGACCGAGCTCTGCTTCTTCAGGTATCCCTGGACCCCATCCGCGAAGTGGGCGGCCTCGGTGGTCAGGGCCGTCCCGATGTCGGACCACAACCCGCCGAGCATCGAGGGCGTGATCAGCTCGGCGCCCGGCATGGGAGGGGCCGCCTCGGTGAAAGCCGCGAGCTCGTCCGGTGCGGGATCGGGCACGACCAGCGACCTGGGATCGGTCGGATCCAACGCACCGCAGGCCCTGGCCACGACAGACTTCCCGATGTCACGCCAGTAGGCCAGCGTCGGGTGGAGCTCCGTCTTCAGCTCTCGCGCGCCCAAGTGGAGCACCCCGTGCCCGCGACCGAAGTCGAACGCCCCGAGGATGCGCTGCTGCACAGCGGTGGACAGCCCGGGACCATCATCCGGCGAGCCGGGATAGACGTCGATGCGGCCGCTCGGGGTCAATCCGCAAAGAAGAGTGCCGCTGGCGTTGGGGGCGCTATCGAGGGAACGCTGCGTCATTTGGCTTTTGACCCGCGCGTGCGGCCGACTCCTAGGCGGCGACCTGGGGGCCGAGGGTCTTAAGGGGTGTTGCCTGTTTCGTCTACAAAACGCCTTTCAGAATTGGGCTTTATGCACGAAGAGAGTAACTCCATCAGCCGGGGATCCTGATCTTCGAGACGTTCGCAGTGCAGTGGGCGTTGAAAAAGGGACCCATGTTGGGCGAACATGGGCGCAGCCGGTCACCCGCGGACCTGGGGTGAGGGAGGGTCAGGAAATGAGCCACGGTAGTTTCACGGCCGTCGTGACCGTCGTCGCGATCGGGTGTCTGGCCCCGGTCCCCGCCTCCGGGCAGAATCAGGCTTCTACTGAGGCAGACGAGGTTTCAACATGGACACTGCCCCGTACCCCTGACGGTCGGCCTGATCTACAGGGGTATTGGACGACCCAGACCTTCACTCCTCTGGAGCGACCGGAGCACCTGGCCGGGAAAGAGTTCTTCACGGAAGAGGAGACGGCAGCGCTGCACCAGCAGCTCACCGCCGAAGGGGTCGACCCGTCGGCTCGCGACGCGATCAATTACGAGGATGCAGAGGCGAGAGAGAAGAGGCTGTATCAGACCAACCGCGACGCCACATACATCCACTACGACAACCAGATCTGGCTACGTACGCGCGTGCCCAAGGGTCTGTCGAGTCGACGAACGTCCTTAGTCACCGATCCGCCGGATGGGAGAATCCCACCATTGACGCCGGAAGCCGAGCGACGTGCGGCCGCCGAGGCCGAGGCGAGAGGGTTGCCGAGTGCCTTCGACGGGTACGAGACCCGGCCATTGCCCGAGCGGTGCATCGTCTGGCGGCACGAGGGCCCGCCGAACATGCCACCGGCCTACAACGATATTCATCAGATCTTTCAGACGCCGCACCACGTCGTGGTTTTTACCGAGCTGGGCGCCAACGCCCCGCGCATCATCCCGCTCGATGGGCGCCCCCATATCGCGGACACCATTCGCCAGTTCCCAGGCGATTCGCGTGGCCGTTGGGAGGGCGACACACTGGTCGTCGAGAGCACGAACTTCAACGAGAGGCGGCGGTTCCAAGGATCGACCGGCGCCCTGCACGTGGTAGAACGCTTCACGCGCGTCGCCGCCGACACGATCCGCTACGAGTTCACAGTCGACGATCCGAACACGTGGACGAGCCCGTGGAGCGTGGAGATTCCGATGGTCAGGACGGAGGGACCGCTGTACGAGTACGCCTGTCACGAAGGTAATCACGACATCCGGCACATTCTCGAGATCTACCGCAACCTCGAAAAGCAGGCGGCCGCCGGCGCCTCGCGTCACGACTCAAATCGCCCTTGACTTTGACAGGACAGGGGTGTAGCAACGCTCATGCGAATGACGAGCCGGCGACTGCTCGAGCTGTGCGGTGTGGTCGCGGCGTTCATCGTCGTGATTGTGCTGCTGAACGTGACGCCGGTCCCGGTCGCCGGCCCGACTGCGCTCGGCAGCTTGGTCGAGGTCGCCGAAGCCTCTGGCGAAGGCGCCCAGGCCCAAGCGGCTCCGGGGGAGGAGGCGGCCCCAGCGGCCCCGACGTCGTGGGGCGCGCCGAACTTGCAGGGCATCTGGACCACCGACTACGAGATCCCGTTGCAGCGACCCGCTCGGTACGCCGACCAAGAGTTCTTCACGGATGAGGAACGGGCCGAGCTGGACAGAGAACGGGCACGCATCATTGGTCTGGACAGTCGGCGCTCGGCGCGCGGAAGCGAGCAGGACGTCGGTGGCGCGTACAGCGCGGCGATCTTTCTGACCCACAAGCATATGGGCCGGCGGACGTCGCTGATTGTGGATCCGCCGGATGGGAGAATCCCGCCCTTCACGCCGGAGGCCCAGCAGCGGAGGGCCGCCTTCCGCGAGTATCAGCTTGCCCTTCTGCAGGCCACAGAGGTCTGCGAGAACGACTTGGCCGGTTGCGCGGGCGGGCAGTACGGGCCGCCCTCACCGCGACGCGCGGAGGCGCCGCCGTACTATCCGGCCAGCTCCTTCAATCGCTCCGACGGTCCCGAGGACCGAGGCTTGGGGGAGCGGTGCATGTCAGCCCGCCTGCCAGACTTCGGCGGTGCTGCTGGGTATTTCCTTCGTATTGTGCAGTCGCCGGGCACTGTGTCGATCTTCTATGACACCGGCCAGGGGCAGGGGTGGCAACGCATTATCCCGGTGACCGATCGTCCGCATCTGCCGGCGCATGTCCGGCAGTGGTGGGGGGACCCGCGGGGTCGGTGGGAGGGCGAGACGCTGGTCGTCGATACGACGAACTTCAGCCCAAAAACGGACTACCAGGGGTCGCGCGAGAACTTGCATCTGGTCGAACGGTGGACCCGGCTCAACGAAGCGACGATCGAGTATGTGGCCACGATGGAGGACCCGACGACCTGGACGCAACCCTGGACCGTTGCGGTGGAGCTCAGCCAGCAGAGCAACGAAGCGAATCGCTTCTACACGGAGCCGCGGTGCCACGAGGGGAACTACGGGCTGCCGGGGTTGCTCGCGGGCGAGCGAGCGATGGATCGAGCGTTCGCCGAAGGGCGTGGCCCCGATCCTGCGACCCTCTGCACTGCCGGATGTGGCGGCTTCGCCGCAGGATTCGCCGAGAGCGGACCCGAGATCAACCCGCTGCGAAGATGACCTGCTAGGGCGGGGTTCGGTTTAGTCGTCGGAAGATACGGCTGACGCACCGACGGCTAAGACGGGCCCGGCTGGGGGGCGTGAGCTGCAACGCCTGTTCGCACGCACTGCAGTCGCCTGACCCCGACCGGTGTCCGAACAACGAACTCGTCAAGACCTCGCGATCAGGATTCGCCCGGCTCCCGGTGCCGCGCGCCACCTTGAGCGATGGCGCCATGAACCTGAACTGGTAGCGTGAATCTCCCGACAGGAGGGGATCATGAGACGCGTAGCTTGCATCCCCGCACACGTCGCCGCCGTGCTGCTTGTCATGGCGCTCGGCTGCGCGGCACCGGCCTCTGAACCGGGCGAGACCGGCAGCGGTGCAGAAGCGGCCGGCGTTGACGCCTCTGACGCGCCGATGATCAGCGCGACCTTCCAGGTCGATCCGTTCTGGCCCAAGGCGCTGCCGAACAACTGGCTGCTCGGCCACGTCATTGGCGTCGCGGTCGACTCGCGCGATCACATCTGGGTGCTGCACCGGCCGCGGTCGCTGAGCGACAGCGAGCGCGGCGCCGCGCTCGACCCGCCGACCTCGGAGTGCTGCGTGCCGGCTCCGGCCGTGCTCGAGTTCGACCAGGAGGGCGCCGTCGTCCAGGGCTGGGGCGGCCCAGCCGACAGTTACGAGTGGCCGAACGAGGAACACGGCATCTTCGTCGATCACATGGACAACGTCTGGATCGGCGGCAACGGGCAAGGCGACGGCCAGGTGCTCAAGTTCGCGCGCGACGGGACCTTCCTGATGCAGATCGGCAACGCGGGCCCGCTGAGTGGCAGCAACGACACGACGCGGCTGGGCCGTGCGGCCGACATCGGTGTCGACGCCGAGACCAACGAGGTCTTCGTGGCCGACGGGTACGGCAACCGCCGCGTCATCGTGTTCGACGCCGACACCGGTGAGTACAAGCGCCACTGGGGGGCATACGGCGAACGACCGGTCGACGGGGATCTCGAACCGTACGACCAGCGAGCGGAACCCTCGCCGATCTTCGGCGATACCGTCCACTGCGTGCAGCTCTCCAACGAAGGTCTCGTCTACGTCTGCGACCGGATGAACCACCGCCTCCAGATCTTCGAGAAAGACGGCACGTTCGTCCGCGAAGGGTTCATCGGCCGCGCGACCGCGGGAGCCTCGGTGTGGGACGTCGCCTTTTCACCCGACACGGAGCAGACGTACCTCTACAACGCCGACGGGGGCAACCATCTGGTCTGGACCGTACAGCACGACTCGTTGGAGACGCTCGGGACGATCGGGCGGCGCGGACGGATGGCTGGCCAGTTCGAGGCTACGCACTCGCTGGCGGTCGACTCCGCGGGCAACCTGTACGTCGGCGAGACGCTCAACGGCCGTCGCGTACAGAGGTTCGTGCCGAAGTAGGGGGCGTGCCTCGTGGCGCTGCGCGAACGAGGTTTTTCGGAACGCGAGCTCGATGTGATGACGAAAGACAACCCAGCGCGTCTCCTCGGTCTTCCGGCGGCGAGCCTTTCCGGTGCGTAGTCGAAGCGGGAGCCAGCAAGCGGGGTTCGCCACACGGCCGGTAAGACTCCCACCTGGTCCCCGCGGCGACCAGCTGGTCGGCGCGCTCCCACAAATCAGCCGAGACTGGCTGGTCCAGCGCGATCCGCGGTACTACGAGAACCCGCAGCAATTCGACCCCGACCGTTGGACGGCTGAATTTGAGAACCAGCTCCCGAGGTTGCACCGATCCCTGAGAGGAACCATTTTCCTTTTGGTGGTGGCCCGCGCGTCTGTCTTGGGGCAGCGTTCGCGATGATGGAGGCAGTCCTCCTGCTGGCCACCATAACCCAGGGATTTCGGTTCCGACTCGTGCCAGGCCATCAGGTTGTTCCACTGTTCTCAGTGACGTTGAGACCGAAGCACGGCGTGAGAGTCCGACTCACCCAGCGATAGCGACGTCGCCGCTTCGTCCCCAGCGGGACAATGGCCGTGCCGCGGGGCTATTGGTCCGGCAAGCCGAACACGACCAGCCGCTCGTTTCCTCGCGGCTCACCGGTGGCGGGCGCCGAGACGTTGGCCGCGAGGTACTGCTTGCCGTCACTCCCCGCATACGTCATGGGGACGGCCCTGACGTTGTAATCGAACGCGGCGGACCACAGTTCCTCACCAGTGCGGGAGTCGAAGGCACGGAACAATCGGTCGGTGGTGGCCCCGATGAACACGAGCCCGCCAGCGGTGACGATGGGGCCTCCGACACTCGGGCTGCCGACGCGCTGCTTCCCTTCAGGGAGCAGCTCGTTGATCCCGAGCGGCGCTTCCCACGCGATTTCTCCAGTGCTCGCGTTGACGGCGAACAGACGCGCCCAGGGCGGCTTGAAGCAGGGCAATGAGCCGAGCCGCGTGCCGTCGTCGTCAACGATCGGCGCTTCGAACGGTGGTCCAGCCGTACGGACATACGGCACCTGCGTGTCCGTATCGGGACCATACTCCGGGTTCTCGTGCATCCAGCCGATGACCGGCTGGTCCTTGGAGTTCACGAAGATGAAGCCGAGCTCCGGATCATAGGCGGTGCCTCCCCAGTTCACCCCGCCACTTATCCCCGGAAACACGAGCGACGGCGAGGTGCCGTCCGCCTGGAGCCGCAACGGCGTATAGGGGCCCTCGTTGTAATAGCCGACCGTGTCCCAGAGCTCACGACAGGCCGCGGCATGCTCGGCGGTGGTGTCATCGGCAGTCACGATGTCGTCACGTCCGATGCTGACGCGTGCGACCGGCGGAGGCTTGAGCGGAATCGGCTGCGTCGGCGAATACTGTTCGCCCGGCACGTCCCCCGCGGGCACCGGTCGCTCTTCGACCCCGTGCACGGGCTCACCCGTCTCGCGATTCAGAATGAACATGAACGCGGACTTGCCGACCTGCGCGAGCGCCGGAATCCGCTCGCCGTCTCGTTCAATCTCGAACAGGCCGGGCGCGGGGGGGAGGTTGTAGTCCCACAGCTCGTGGTGGATATTCTGAAAATACCACGCCAGCGCGCCCGTCCGGATATCGATGGCGACAGTCGAGTTCCCAAAGAGGTTGTCGCCGGGACGGTCGCCACCGTAGAAGTTCGCGCCTGGCCCACTCACCGGCATGTAGACGAGGCCCCGCGCCTCGTCGACGGTGAGCGTGAACGCCCACACGTTGTTCCCGATGCGATCGCGCCAGCTGTTCCCGCCCCAGGTGTGGTTGCCGAAGTCGGTCTCCTGAGGGATGGTGTGGAACTCCCAGAGGAGCGCGCCGGTCTTGGCGTCGATCGCGCGCGGAAACGGATTCGATGGTTCTCCGCCGCCCCGGGGCTGATTGAGGTGGGGCGCGATGTGCTCCCCTCCGGGACCGTAGGCGTTCGAGCCGAGCACGAGGATGTCGTCGTAGACCACGGGGACGCCGGCGTACGGGATCCGCAGCTCGACTTCACCCTGGTTGCCAAACGTCGGGTCGCGTTCGCCGGTCTCCGCGTCGAGCGCCACCAGCTTCCAGAGCGTGGTGAAGAAGATGCGGGGCCCGTGCGTCTCGGCTCCCGGCCAGTAGGTCACACCGCGAAACGACGCCAGGCCCTCCGTTAGCTCATGGCGCCAGATCTCCTCGCCGGTCTCGGGTTCGAGGGCCACGACCCGATTCCCCGCCGCCAGATACATCACACCGTCAACCACGATGGGCGTGACCTGCTGAAAGAGCTCCGTCGGACTCGGACCCTCGATGAACCCGTCCTCGGGATGGAACTGATAGGACCAGATCTCTCGCAACGAGCTGACGGTGCGGGTGTTGATCTGATTCAGGGGCGAATACCGCGTCCCGGCAAGGTCGCGGTTATAGGTCGGCCAGTCGGCGGCGGCACGTCGCTGCGGCTCCTGTGCCACCGGCGCCAGTACCAAGGCTGACACAATCACTATCGCCGCTGTCACGCCGAGAGCACGAGAGCTGCCGCGGGGGGTACGCATGCCGGTGATGTTTCGCATGGGGGCGATCTCCTGCGCTCGCGTTTACTGCGTACGTAGCGCAGGCCTTCAGGCCTGCGAGGCACGGCTAAAGCCGTGCCCTACGACTGTGCGGCGTACTCGTGTGTGATGCATTCGTAGCGCAGGCCTTCAGGCCTGCGGGCCAGGCTAAAGCCTGGCCCCTACGATTTGGTTACGCACGTGGCTCCGGGGTAGAACCTCAGCCCTTATACACCGATCTCCAACCCGCGCACGATCCTTTATCGCACGCGTCGCGATCACCAGAGACCCAGGAGGTTCCACCAGAGGCTCCCGACACCCAGCCAGATCGTGATGTTCACCACGCTGATGAGGGCGCCGAGCTTCCACCACGTGCCAATCGGCACGTTGCCCGATCCGAAGAGGATGGGAGCCGGCGCGGTGCCGTAGTGGGTCATCGACGCGCAGAGGTTGCTCATGAAGGCGAGGACGAGCGCCGCCAGGAGCGGCGGCGTTCCAACCGCCAGCGCGAGCACGAGGAAGGGCGCGTACATGGCGCTGACATGCGCGGTATTGGAGGCGAAGAAGTAGTGGGCGTAGAAGTAGATCAGGCTCAGGCTTAGAAACGCCGGCAGCCAGTGACCGCCCGGCAGCACGCCGGACACCCGCTCGCTAAACCAGTCCAGCAGGCCCAGCTCACCCAGTTGGGTCGCCATCATGACCAGCACGGCGAACCAGATCAGGGTATCCCAGGCGCTCCGTTCATTGAGGATGTCGTCCCACCGCAGGGCGCCGGTGGCCAGCATCGCGCCGACGCCGGCCATGGCCGTGGCCGTGGTGTGGACGCCAAGGACGTCACCGAAGATCCAGAGGACCAGGAGAAGGATGAACACCGTCAGGAGGATCCGTTCGTCCCGCGTCATGGCTCCCATTTCCCGGAGCCGTTCCCGGGCCAGCTGCGGGGCCTCGGGGGTCGTCGTGATCTCGGGGGGATAGAGCCGGAAGATCAAGAGCGGCACGAGCAAGAGGCTCAACGCTCCCGGGACCGACGCCGCCAGCGCCCAGCGCGCCCAGGTGATCTCCACGCCCTGCTGTGCCGCGAGCTCCGCGGCGAGGGGATTCGCCGCCATGGCGGTGAGGAACATGGTGCTGGTCACCACGACGCCCTGGTACGCGGTGAACGTGAGGAAGCTGGCGATCCGGCGCTCGGTTCCCTGGGCGGCGTCGCTTCCAAGTGAGGTGCAAAGCGACTTGAGGATGGGGTAGACGACGCCACCGGCGCGAGCCGTGTTGCTGGGAATCGCCGGTGCCAGGACCAGGTCGGTGGCGACGAGGCCGTAGGCCAGCCCGAGACTCCTTTTGCCCAGGACTCGCATGAAGTGGTAGGCGATGCGTATCCCGAGCCCTGTCTTGATGAAGGCGGTGGCAATGAAGAAGGCGGCCACCACCAGCCAGACCACGGTGCTGCCAAAGCCGGCGGTCGCTTCAGCGATCGTCAGGGTCCCGGAGAGCACCGCGAAAGCCGCCGCCACGAAAGCCACGGCACCCATCGGGATGGGACGGAGGATGATCCCGACCATCGTGGCAACGAAGATGGCTAATAGATGCCATGCTCGGGGCTCCACGCCGGATGGGATCGGGACGAACCAGAGCGCGGTGCCGACGAGGATGACTGCCGCCAGGCGGGCAACTGCGACCCCGGGCTTCTGATCCGTGGTCTGCCCCGGGGCCGTGGCGAGCGACTCGTCCGGGGGAGGCGTTTCAGGCGGCGGATCGGTCTCCTGTTGCGTCATGCAGTGACCTTGAAGCCCTCGGCACCAGGACTCGGTGGGTCTGCGACCGCGGTTCTAAGACCGGATCTCACTTGTGTTGACCCTGTAGCGCAGGCCTTCAGGCCTGCCCGGCGAGGCTAAAGCCTCGCGCTACGACACGCAACACGAGTGAGCTCCGCGATTAAACCGTGTTCGGTTCAGTCGAGCAGATTCACGCCGGTGACGCCAAAATGACTGGCTCCCGCGAGCATGTGGCGGTCGTTCGTGTAGACCTCCGTGAACCCGAACGCGCGGGCGCACGTGAGGTGGAGCGCGTCGCCCGTGTGTAGAAACGTGCGGGCCGGTAGTCGTCGCACCCGATCGCAGGCGTCGCGCACTAGGTCGGTCGTCACGGGGAGCCAGCGCCACACGGCGTTCTGCTCGTCCTCCTCGAACTCCTGGAAGATCACGCGCGCTTCCCGCGCCGTCAAGTGATCCTCCCAGCGATGTCGCTGGACGATGCAGGTGAACTCGAGACGGCCGAAGTCAGCAGAGCAGAGCCCTTGAGCCTGCTGCGCGAGCTGGCGGACGCGGTCAGCGCCCGGTTCGTTGAGATAGCACTTGGCGATGTAGGCCGCGTCGAAGTACATCAGCCTCGGTCTCGCAACTCCGACTGATAGGTCGCCGAATCGGTGGACAGACGGGTCCGCTTGCGGATCCGCTTTTCGCGGTCCGGCAGGGGCCGGCCCAGCTGTGAAAGATCCAGGGGCTGGAGTGCGGCAACTTCACGGCCACGATCGGTGACCACCACCGGTTCCTTTGCGGCGTGACGCACCCACCGTCCGGTGGCCAGATGTAACTCGCGGATGGTGATCGTCTTCACGTGCACATTGTGTCACATCTAGGAAGGGGCGCGCGTCGTCCGCAATGCACCGCCGGTTGTTTCAGATCAGTCCTTGCGAGCGTTGGATCGCTACGGGGTGGGCACGCGCTCCTCGAGCTCCTCGAACCAACCAAGGACTACCGTGATGCGCGCGGGGGCCGGTTCGTCCCCTTTCGCGTCGCGAGCCTCGGTGATCACGAGGAAGCGGTCGCCGTCCGGCGATGCATCGTAGAAGCGTGAGGCGACACCAGGAGAGGAGAGTGTCCCTTGAACGGCCACTTCGGGCCTGCCGGCCGTGAAGTCGTCTCCGGCGTCCACCGGCACGGCCATGATGGTGCCCGGCTCCACCCAGTAGTACAGCTCGCGGCCGTCGCGGGACCAGAGCGGGCGAGTTCCCCCACCGGTCGACACCTGCTCGCGCGCGGCATCGACATCGGGGAACGGCCGAACGTAGATCTCGGTTTGCCCCGATTCGTCAGATTGGTAGGCGAGCCAGCGGGCATCGGTTGAGATCTCCGCGTTGAGCTCGTTGAACGGTTCGTCCAGGAGCAGCTCGACGCGCCGCTCCCCGTCAAGGCTCACCACGCCGATGTCGCGGGGAGGGGTGGCGGACGGCTGATGGAACAGCAGCCGCGTGCCGTCCGGTGTGAACGCGGTCGGGAAGTATGGGCCCTCCGCGAGCCGTTCCGCGGTTCCCGACCCGTCCGCCGCTTGCCAGTAGAGCCCCTCCACGCCACCCATGGATCCGCGGAACGCGATCCGTGCGCCGTCCGGGTGCCAGACCTGCCCCGTCTGGCGGCCCGGACCGACGGTCAGCGGCTGGAGCGTGCCACGCGCGAAGTCCCAGGTCCAGAGGTCGTTCTCTTCGGCCACGGAGTCGAGGGCCACCCGCGCGCCGTCGGGTGACAGGCGAGCGTGGACGTACCCTCGTCGCGGGACGCCGATCGGTTCCATGCGGCCCTCCCCATCCACCCACGCCAGTGACCGCTCGCCACTGGCAACCCCTCCGGACGCATACACCAGCCGGCCGTTTCCGGCGACGTCGAAGCTGGCGGCGCCGGTGTTCTTGACGACGACGCCCTCGACGAGCGGCACCGGGCTCCCCGTGATCTCGAGGCGGTCGACGTCGAACGGGGCCGCGCGTACCGACCCATCCTCGACGGCGTACACGAGATGACCCGTCGGCGCGTAGCGCGGGCTGCTCCCGACCAGACCGAGCCGCGTCACTTCACCCGTGTCGAGTGCCAGGACGGCGAGCTGTTCCGCACTGGGCCCGTCACCGATGTCGATCCCGAACAGCACCGCCTGACGGTCCGGGATGACGCTCGGCCAGTAGTGGCCCAGTTCGCCCTGATCGGCCTCGGGGCTCGTGAGGGCTTCGGGTTCACCGCCACCGCCAGGCACCCGGAACAGGCCGCCCCCCACCGTACCGACGATGATCTGGTCGTCGGCTCCCCAGCTGGCGCCCGCCATGGTCGCCGGGAGGTCGGCCAGCGTCACTGGCGGGCCGCCGGCGATCGACACCTTCCGGAGGGTCGTCCGGGCGCCGTCGTCAACAAAGCCGACCCACTCGCCTTCGGGGGAGAAGAATGGGCCGACGCCGCCCTCCGCGCCCCGCACGGGCACTCCACCGATCTGGTCGGCGGCCCGCAAATGAAGCCGTGGGTCATCGCCCGCGGGACGGGCCTGGTAGACGATCTGGGTGCCGTCGGCAGACATCGCGAGGTCGGGATACAGGGCGCCGAAGTCGAGCGCGGCGCCGTCGGGCGGTGAGACAGTGAAGCGCATCACCTCGGCCGGGACGACGCCGGGACGCATGACGCTCCAGACGGCGAGTCCGGCGACAAGGGCGGCCATCGCAACGAAGCCGAGAATCGTCGCCGGTCGCTGCCACAGTCGCAACGGAGTTGCGGCAACAGATTCCGACGGCGCGGCGACAGTCGTCTCGAACGCGCCCGCCATCGCCAGGCGCACATCGCCGACGTCGCGAATGCGTTGGCTGGGGTCTTTCTCCAGGCAGCGACGCAGGACCGTCCGCACTGTGGCCGGGAGATCTGGTGGCAGTGTCTTCGCGTCGACATCGGACTTCATCACCGACGCGAGCGTGAGCGACACGTCCTCGCCCTGGAACGGACGCGCGCCGGTGAGCATCTCGTGGAGGACGACGCCGAAGGCCCAGATGTCGGCGCGCTTGTCGACCGGCTTGCCCCGTGCCTGTTCGGGGGACATGTAGGCCGCGGTCCCGATGACCATTCCCATCTGAGTGGCCGCTGCGGTCAGGGAGATGGTCGGCGAGGCGCTGGCAGGGCTGAAGCCCTGCGCTACGTACGAGGGGTCGAGCGCCTTGGCGAGGCCAAAGTCGAGCACCTTCACCGATCCGTCCGGCTTGACCTTGATGTTCGCCGGCTTCAGGTCGCGATGGATGATGCCCTGCTCGTGCGCGGCTTCGAGGGCCTCGGCGATCTGCCGGGCAATTGGAAGGGCTTCATCGAGCGGGATCGGTCCTTGCGCGATTCGCTCCGCGAGCGTCGGCCCTTCGATGAGCTCGAGGACGAGCGCCCTCACGGCGGGGCTGAAGCCCCGCGCTACGTCTCGTTGTGGCGACGGCTCGGTTTCTTCGAGGCCGTAGATGCTGCCGATGTTCGGGTGGTTCAGCGAGGCGAGGACCTTGGCTTCTCGCTGGAAGCGTCCGAGCCGCTCTGGGTCGCTGGCGAAGGTGTCGGGTAGCACCTTGAGTGCGACGTCGCGGTCGAGCTTGGTGTCGCGGGCGCGGTAGACCTCGCCCATTCCGCCTGCGCCGATCTTCTCGGCGATTTGGTAGACGCCGAGGCGGGTGCCCGGGCTGAGCGGCACGGTTGGATGGAGAGTGGATGGATTATACCGGCGACGTCCGGGACGTCGACAGCCGTCATCACCTGAGCGCTACCCATCACGCTGAATTCTGCGTAGGATCTGAGGTCAGAAGACGATGCGTAGCGCAGGCCTTCAGGCCTGCTAGGCAAGGTGAAAGCCTTGCGCCACGAGGGCGACCCACGTGATTCCCGCCATTCGACGACTGTCGCTCGCGGCCGGGCTGCTCGTTGTCAGCCTTGGAGTTGCGGGCGTCGGTGTCGGGGCCGCGGGACAGGACGCTCCGCTCGCCGACGCGGTGCGCCGCGGCGACGCCGCAACCGTGCGGGCGCTGCTCGAGGAGCGGGTCGATGTCGATGTGGCCCTGGGCGATGGGGCGACCGCCTTGCACTGGGCCGCGTATCTGGACGACACGTCCACGACCGCGTTGCTGATCCGCGCCGGTGCGGACATCAACCTGCGGAACCACTACGGCGTCACATCGCTCGCGCTCGCCTCCAGGAACGGTAACGCGGCGATCATCCAACAACTCGTAGAAGCCGGCGCCGATCCAAACGACCCGCTGCACGCTGTGAATGCCGGTGAGACGCCGCTGATGCATGCCGCCCGCTCCGGACAGCTTGAGGCGGTGACGGTGCTGGCTGGTATTGGGGCCGACGTCAACGCGACGGAATCCTGGAACGGCCAAAACGCGCTCATGTGGGCCGCGGCCGAGGGGCATCTCCGCATCGTGCAAACGCTGATTGCGCGCGGGGTGGACATCCACGCGCGCTCAAACAGCGGCGCCACGTCGCTGCTGTTTGCCGCCCGGAAGGGCAGTCTCGACGCCGTCCGCGCCTTGCTCGACGCTGGGGCTGATGTGACCGTGGCGCGACCGGACGGCGCGACCCCGTTGCTCGTGGCGGTCATCAACGGGCACGAGGATCTCGTCGACCTGCTGCTCGACCGAGGTGCGGATCCGAACGTCGAGGGCGGGTCGACACGGTTGACGGTGCAAGGCGTGCGCGCCGAGCCGATGCCGCTCGAGGTCAGGAAACTCGGCTACACGGAGCGCGATTCCGAGACCGTGACGCGGGGCAACATCTTCGGACGGCCGCTCCAGGCCGCCGTGCACGTGGCGAACTGGCACATGAGCGACCAGTTCATCATCGTGAACCTCGACCGGCTGCGCGTCATCGAGGCGCTGTTGACGCACGGCGCCGACGTCAACGGCCGGAACACGATGGAGGAGCCGCGATGGGGGGGCGCCCGGTATCGCCGCCACATGACCGGCGCGACCGCGTTCATGCTGGCGGCCAAGTCCGCGGACGTCGAGGTGATGCGCCTGCTGCTCAAGCATGGCGCCGACCCGACGATCAACACGGAAGACAACATCACGCCGCTGATGGCGGCGGCCGGGATCTCGTGGGCCTCGAACCAGGATCGCGCCAGCGAGGCACAGGTCCTCGAGGCGGTTACGTTGCTCGTGGAGGAGCTGGATGCCGACGTCAACGTCGCCAGCGACGTCGGCGAAACGGCGATGCACGCGGCGGCGTATCGCGGCGCGAACAGCGTCGTCCGGTATCTCTTCGACCGGGGCGCCGAGCTCGACGTGGTCGCCCGCGACGGACGCACGCCGTTGCGTGTCGCCGACGGCGTCGAATACGGCAACTCGTTCGCCGCACATCCGCACACGGCGGAGCTGCTCCGCGCGCTTGGGGCACTGGACATCGAGTGCCCGGCTCCGTGCGCCGCGGAGATCCCGCTGGAGGCACTGCAGTAATGCCGGGCTGGCGAGCGTTGGTCGTTGCGATCGTCTGCTGCAACTCGGTCGCGTTTGTGCACGAGGTGCGGGTGAATGGTGCGGCCCCGCAGCCGTCCGCGTCGGCCGCGCAGCCGGCGCCCCGCGCTGTGCTGGAGCGGTACTGCTTCGCCTGCCACAACGACCGCGCTAGGACTGGTGGTCTGGCGCTCGACGTGTTGGACATGGCGCATGTGGAGGAGGACGCCCACGTCTGGGAACAGGTGGTGCGCAAGCTGCGAACCGGCGCGATGCCGCCCGCTGGACGGCCGCGACCCGACGCGGCCGAGTCGAATCAGGTCGTGACATGGCTCGAGACGGCGCTCGATCGCGCCGCGGCGGCGAATCCCAACCCCGGTCGACCGACGCTGCATCGCCTGAACCGCGCGGAGTATCGCAACGCCGTGCGCGATCTATTCGCGGTCGACATCGAGGCGTCGCTGCTGCCCGCCGACAACGCGGCGTATGGGTTCGACAACAACGCCGATGCGCTGACGCTGTCGTCGGCGCTGACGGAGCGGTATCTCGGGGCGGCAGCGAAGGTCAGTCAGCTCGCGCTCGGCCGACCACGGGGCACACCGGCCCCGGAGACGATCTTCGTGCCGACCGACCGGGACCAGGGGGTCCGCGTCAGCGAGGACCTGCCGTTCGGGTCACGCGGCGGCACGGCCTTTCGCTATTCGTTTCCGGCCGACGGAGATTACCTCTTCGAAATGAGGCCGAAGGAGAGTGGCGTCGCGGGTGGCTTCGAAGGTGTCACCGACGAGCCCCATCAGCTTGACGTGAGCCTCGACGGCGTCAGGGTTTGGAGCGGAACCGTGCAGCGACCGGAGGGTCTGCGTGGCGATGAGCGGAACGCGCGGATCCTGGCGGACATGCGGTTCCGCGCGCCCGTGACGGCTGGGTCGCATCTCGTCCAGGTGTACTTCGCCGCCAAGACCTCGGCATACGTCGAAGATCTGTTCGACCCAGACCTGCGTCGCGATCCGTATCGAGCGCCCAACGGCGAGCCCGTGATCTCCAGTGTGACCATCACCGGTCCGCAGCCTGGGACGGCACCGGTCGACGGGTCAGGCGAGTCCCCGAGCCGCCGCAAACTGCTCGTCTGCGCACCGGCGTCTTCGTCAGCAGTGGCGGAGGCCGAGTGCGCGCGGACGATCATCTCGACACTCGCGCGGCGCGCCTACCGTCGCCCGGTGAGCAACGCCGATCTCGAAATCCCGCTCGACCTGTATCGTGACGGCGCACGGCGCGGCGGGTTCGAGGCGGGGATCGAGCTGGCGGTGCGCGGCATTCTCGTGAGCCCCAACTTCCTGTTCCGGTTCGAGGCCGAGCCACCATCGGTCGCGCCCGAGACTCCGTATCGGGTGTCGGATCTCGAGCTCGCATCAAGGCTCTCGTTCTTCCTCTGGAGCAGCATTCCGGATGACGAGCTCGTGGACCTGGCGGTGCAGAGGAGGCTGCACACTCCGGAAGTGCTGCAACAACAGGTTCGTCGGATGCTCGCGGACCGGCGCTCGCAGGCGCTCGTCGACAACTTCGCTGGCCAGTGGCTGCACATCCGGAACGTGGACGGCTTGCAGCCGAGTCCGGAGCTGTTGTTCCATTTCGACGACAATCTCCGGCACGCCTTCGAGCGCGAGACACAGCTGTTCTTCGAGAGCATCATCAGCGAGAACCGGAGCGTGCTCGATCTGCTGGATTCCGACTACACGTTCCT
Source organism: Vicinamibacterales bacterium (assembly GCA_965197395.1). Classification (GTDB taxonomy): domain Bacteria; phylum Acidobacteriota; class Vicinamibacteria; order Vicinamibacterales; family UBA8438; genus CAZYFH01. The sequence continues at coordinate 427,737 of CBDANB010000005.1, forward strand.
GAACGAACGGCTCGCGCGCCACTACGGCATCCCCGGCGTCTACGGCGAACGATTCCGGCGGGTGTTGCTTCCGGCCGACAGCCCCCGTCGTGGGCTGCTTGGGCAGGGCTCGATCTTGACCGGCACCTCGCGGGCGAATCGGACGTCGCCGGTGATTCGCGGCAAGTGGATCCTGGAGAACATCCTGGGGACACCGCCGCCCCCGCCGCCGCCCAACGTGCCCGATCTCCAGGAAGAACGCGACCCGCGCAAGGTGCTCCCGATGCGCGAGCAGCTGGCGGTGCACCGGGCGAATCCCGTCTGTGCGGCCTGCCATGCACAGATGGACCAACTCGGCTTCGCGCTCGAGAACTTCGACGCGATCGGCGAATGGCGCGAGATCTATGCGTCTGGCTTGCCGATCGATGCGTCGGCGGCGTTCCCCGACGGGAGGACGTTTGACGGGCCGGCGGAGCTTCGCCAGTTGTTGCTGAGCCACGCGGACGATTTCTTGACCACGGTGACTGATAGGCTATTGACGTACGCACTCGGGAGGGGGCTCGAAGCCGCCGATGCGCCGATTGTGCGTCACATCAAGCGGGAGGCCGCACGCGACGACTATCGCTTCGAGTCGCTGATCCACGGCATCGTCACGAGCACGCCGTTTCAGATGCGGATGGCCGGCGCGCACGCCAACTGACGCCGGCCAATGGCGGGCGCGCACGCCAACTGACGCCGGCCAATGGCGGGCGCGCACGCCAACTGACGCCGGCCATGCGCATGTGGGAGAATCGTCGATGGTGATCACGAAGCTGGCCCTCCCGCGGCGGACCTTTCTGCGGGGTATGGGCGCCACATTGGCGCTGCCGTTCCTCGATGCGATGGTGCCGGCGATGTCGGCCCGGGCACCGGGAACCCCGCGGTTCGCGGCGGTCTATGTTGGAAACGGCGCCAACATGTTCGATTGGACGCCGCCCACCGACGGCGTCGGCTTCGAGTTCTCGCCCACGCTGAAGCCGCTCGAGCGCTACCGCAGCCGGACGCTGATCTTCACCGGCCTGGACAACTACCCGGCGACGGACCAGGGGGACACGGGCGGCCAGCATCCGCGCGCGGCGCCGGCGTTCATGAGCTCGGTTCATCCGAAGCAGACGGAAGGCGCGGATGTGCGGGCGGGCACGACGGTCGATCAGATGATCGCGGAGCGTATCTGCCGCGACTCGAAGCTGCCGTCGCTCGAGGTGTCCGTCGATCGGAACGACGTGGTCGGCGCGTGCGACCATGGCTACGCCTGCGCCTACATGAACTCGATGTCGTGGAAGACGCCGACCCAGCCGCTGCCGGCGGAGACCAACCCCCGGTTCGTGTTCGAGCGGATGTTTGGGAGCGGGGACACCGCCGAGGAGCGTCGGGCGCGCGTTGAGGAAGATCGCAGCATTCTCGACGGGTTGTCGCGCGAGATCGCGACGCTCTCGGGCACGCTGGGCGGCCAGGATCGCGCCAAGCTCGGCGAGTATCTCGATGCCATCCGCGACGTCGAGCAGCGTATCGCGCGGGCAGAGTCGACCAACAACGACGTCGCCGTACCGGATCGGCCGGTCGGCGTACCGGCGACGTTCCGGGAGTACGCGGAGCTGATGTTCGATCTGCAGGTGCTGACGTTTCAGGCCGACATCACGCGCGTCACGTCGTTCATGATGGCGCGCGAGAACATCAATCGCTCGTACAACGAAATAGGACTGCCCGAGGCTCACCACTCGATGTCGCACCACGGCAACAACCCGGAGAAGATGCAGGACTTCTCCAAGCTGAACACCTATCACGTGGACACGCTCGCGTACTACCTGGACAAGCTGCAGTCGACGCCCGACGGCGACGGGACGTTGCTGGACTCCACCGTCGTGCTCTATGGCAGCGGCATGAGCGACGGCAACACGCACAACAACTACAGCGTGCCGGTCGTGGTCGTCGGCGGGCGTGAGAACGGCCTCGAGGGGAATCGCCACCTCGTCTATCCGAAGGGCACGCCGCTGGCGAACCTGTCGCTCAGCTTGCTGGACAAGTTTGGCTTGCACGTCGACACGTTCGGCGACAGCACGGGTCCGCTGGCGCTGTTGTCAGGTGTATAGGAGAATTCGAATCACGACCGCGTATGCACGGTCTCGAGGGAGGATGCAGATGAGCTATCGACAGCTCCGTCTATTCGCTGTTCCGCTGCTGGCGTTGGTCATTCCGGTCGTGGCAGCAACGACCGTCGCGGGGCAGTCCGCGGCCGACTCGGCCGGCCGGCACGCGGCCGTCCCGGCCACCCCCTGGGGCGATCCGGATCTGCAGGGCATCTGGCATTCCTCCGGCGCCACACCGATGCAGCGCCCCGACGCGTATCAGGGGAGAGAGACCCTCAGCGACGAGGAAGTGGCCCAGATTCGCGGCCAAACCGAGGCCCGCAACGATGAGCTCGCACGTGCACAGGCCCAGCGAACCCAGGCCGGTGGCAACATCGGCGCCTACAACAACTTCTGGATGGAGCGGGGCGCACGCTCGAACCGGACGTCGATGCTGGTCGATCCGGCCGACGGCCGGTTTCCGCCGTTGACCCCTGCGGGACAGAAGGCGCGGATCAGCCAGCCGCGTGGCGACGACACATGGGAGGACCGGCACATCTGGGAGCGGTGCGTGACGCGCGGCGGGATGCCGAACGCGATGTTCCCGCGCTCCTACAACAACAACATGCAGGTCTTCCAGACGCCCGGATGGGTCGTCATGTTGATCGAGCAGGTGCACGAGGTGCGCGTCGTCCCGCTGGACGGTCGCGGGTCGGTCTCGCCGAACATCGGCCAGTGGAACGGCATCTCGCGCGGGTACTTTGAGGGCGACACGCTGGTGGTGGAGACGACGCACCTCGATCACCGCGTGAGCGCGCTCCAGCCGTGGTCGGCCTTCAACTCCTACGACGGCTCGGGCGAGGACATGAAGCTCGTCGAGCGGTTCACGCGCACCGGCCCCGACTCGCTCGAATACGAGGTCGAGGTCCACGACCCGCAGATGTACACACGTCCGTGGACGGTGGCCTATCCCTTCACGGCATTGAACGACGTGATGTATGAGTACGCCTGCCACGAGGGCAACGAGGGGATGATCGGCATTCTCACCGGTGGGCGCGCCGACGACGCCGCCGAGGCGGCGTCCCGCTAGAGGAAGATCCGGCGCGCTGTACGTAGCGCAGGCCTGCCAGGCGAGGCTGAAGCCTCGCCCTGCACCGGAACCGGAGCCGTTACGGCAGCCGCAACGCGATCAGCTCCGGTACGTCGCCGCCAATCGTCAGCGCGATGAACTGCCTCCCGCCGTCGAGGTAGGTCATCGGCGTGCCGATCGCGCCCGCCGGGAGGTCGACCGAACCGACGATCTCGCCGCTCGCCTTGTCCCGTGCGACGAGCCTGGGCCCCCTATCGGACCCGCCCGCTGACAGTGCGCTGATCAGCAGCGTCTTAGTCAGCAGTGGTCCGGCGTGTCCCTCGCCGCCCAGCGGCGGCAGATCGAGGTCGCGCAGCCGCGGGTGGTTGCGATACCGGTCGCCGTCGCCGTTCGGCTGCATCCAGGCGTGCTCCCCCTCGTTGAGATCGATGGCCGTCATCCGCGAGTACGGCGGCTTGAGCAGCGGCAGCCCCTGCGGCATCAGCGGCTGCGTGCCGCTGTCGAAGTCGGCCTGGGTGAAGCGCAAGTTGCCACCTTCGCGGGGGTCGGGTGTGTAGTACTTGAGCACCGAGAAGCGATTCTCGGAGGGCACATAGAGGATGCCCGTCTCGGGGTCGACAGCCGCACCGCTCCAGCTCGCGCCGCCGGCGATGTGCGGTCGCTGGATCGTCCCCTGCAAGCCGCCTTCCACGCTCAGCATCGGCGGCGTGAAGAGCGGGCCGAGCCGGAAGTCCTTCACCGCCTCGACGGCGAGCGCGCGGATCTCTGGTGTGAAGTCGACCAGGTCATCGATGCTGATCCCCTGATACTCGAACGGCGGCGGCTTGGTCGGAAACGGCTGCGTGAGCGAGAGCACCTCGCCTTCCAGGTCGGTGTCGGTCTCGACCGGGCGCTCCTCGATCGGCCACACCGGGTCGCCAGTCACGCGGTCGAAGACGTAGGTGAAGCCCTGCTTACTCACCTGCGCGATCGCCTTGATCCGCCTTCCGTCGACCGTGATGTCGATCAGGTTCGGCGCGGCCGGGAAGTCGTAGTCCCAGACTCCGTGATGCACCGCCTGGAAGTGCCACATCCGCTGGCCCGTTTCGATGTCGACGGCCACGAGGCTCTCGGCGAAGAGGTTGTCACCCGGTCGGTGCCCGCCGTAGTAGTCGCTGGTGGGTGTGCCCGTTGGGAGGAACAGATAGCCGGTCTCGGGGTCGGCGCTCATCGGCGGCCAGACGTTGACGTTGCCCGAATAGCGCCACGATTCGTTCAGCCAGGTGTCCGCGCCGAAGTCGTCCGCCTGCGGCACCGTGCGAAAGATCCACCGGGTATCGCCGGTGCGAGCGTCGATGCCCTTTAGCCAGCCGGGCGGGGCTTCCTTGCGGACGACGAAGTCGGAGATGATCGTCGGGGCGACGACAATGTCGCGGAGGACGACCGGCGGTGACTTGACGCCGAGCAGGTTCCGCCCCTGGTAGTTCGTGTCGCCACGCGTGGCTCGCGGGATGCCCTCGGTGAGATCGACCCGACCGTTGTCCCCGAAGTCGTGCGGGGGCTCGCCCGTCTTGGCGTCGACGGCGTGCAGATAGCCCTCGCTGGTTCCCCAGAAGATCCGCTCGTCCCGTCCATCGGTCCAGTAGGCGAGGCCACGTGACCCGTAGCCGTGCGTCGGCTGCCCACCTTCATACACCTCGGGGTCGTACACCCAGAGCGCCTCGCCCGTCGCGGCGTCGATCGCCGCAGCTTGATACATGGCGGTCGAGATATAGAGCGTGCCGCCGACCATGAGCGGGGTCGCCTGCAGCCCCCTGATGGAGACCCCCGTTCGCTCGTCTTGCAGCGCCCCGAGGTCGATCGCGCCGTCCGGCGACTGCCAGCGCCACGCGAACCGGAGCTCGTCGAAGTTCGACGCGTCGATCTGGTCGAGCGGTGAGTATTTCGTGCCGCCCTGGTCGCCGCCGTAGGCCCGCCATTCGCCGTCGGCGGCGCCGTATTGGGCCGATGCCGGGTTGGGCGGCAGAACCAGCACACACCCGGCCGCACAGGCGAGCAGGGAGGTCGACAGTCTCATCGTGTTCTCCTTGCCGCCGACGCTCGCTCGGGCGGCGTTCGTAGCACGTAGGGCGTGGCTTCAGCCCCGCCTCGCAGGCCTGAAGGCCTGCGCTACGGATGCGCCTCACGTTGGCCTGCGCCTAGATAATAGCGCGCGTTCGGGCAACGGCGTCGCCCGCGCTCGACATATCATGGCCGACACGCGAGACGAGGAGCGCTGATGTCACACTCCCGACCCCGTACCGTGCCGCCTGCGTTCCTTCTGGCTGTTCTGCTGGCGGGACCGGGCATGGCGCAAACGACCGACGAGCTCGTCAACGACGCGACCACCCCGGAGACCGTCATCACCCAGAGCATGGGGTACGACCGAACGAGCTACAGCCCGCTTGCACACATCAACAGGTCGAACGTCGCGCGTCTGGTCCCCATCTGGAACTCGAGCCTGATGAACGAGTCGGGCGAGCTGGCGGCGCCGGTGGTCTACGACGGGGTGATGTATGTGATCAACGGTCGGTGGACGTTCGCGATCGACGTGGCGACCGGCCGGCAGATCTGGCGCACGCCGGTGGAGCTCGAACCGGAGACACGGCGCGCGCCGTTTAATCGCGGCGCCCCGACGATTTATGACGGCAAGGTGTTTCGCGTGACCCTCGACAATCACCTGCTCGCCCTCGATATGCAGACCGGCGAAGAGCTGTGGAACCAGCGGTTCGCCGACAAGGCTGAGGGCTACTACGCGACGGGCGCGCCGATCGTGGCCAACGGCGTGCTGATTTCAGGGATGTCGGGCGGTGAGTCGACGACGCGTGGGTTCCTCGACGGTTGGGATCCGGACACCGGCACGAAGTTGTGGCGCCGACACACGATCCCCGCCCCGGGCGAGCCGGGGTCCGAGACGTGGCCCGCCGACAGCGATGCCTGGCGGTATGGCGGCGGGCCGACGTGGCGCTCGGGGTCCTACGACCCCGAGCTCGACCTCGTCTACTGGGGCACGGGAAACGCCGAGCCCTACGACCCGGCGCCACGCGGCGCGCTGGACAGCTTGTATACCTCGAGTGTGCTCGCGATCAGGCCGACGACCGGCGACATCGCCTGCTATTACCAGTACACGCCGAACGACGTGTATGACGTGGACGGGACGGATGAGCATGTCCTGGCTGATATCGAGGTCGATGGCCAGCCGCGCAAGGTGATGATCCAGGCCAACAAGAACGGGTTTCTGTATGTGCTGGACCGGACCGACTGCAGCCTGATTGCCGCGCACCCGTACGTCTTCGTCAACTGGGCGACCCGTATCGATCTCGGCACCGGTCGACCGGTCCTGACCGACCTCTACCGCGACTTCCTCGCCGGCGAGGAGGTGCATATCTTTCCGTCGCGGGGCACGAACGCCGTGCCGATCGCCTTCAACCCGAGCAGCGGTCTCGTCTACGTCAACGCGTGGCACGTCCCGCGTATCCAGCAGCTTGCGCCGCCGACGGACGAGGAACAGGTCATCGGCGGAAACTCCACGGGCGTCAACAACCGGTTCCCGGACGTCGAGCCGGGCGATCTGCTCGGGCATTTCGTGGCGATGGATCCGCTGACCGGCGAGAAGCAATGGGAGGTCCCGTTGACCGACTTCCCGAGCGCCGCGGGGATGCTGGCGACCGGTGGGGGGCTGGTGTTCACCGGCAAGCTGACCGGGGAATTCGTGGCACTCGATGAGGCGACCGGGGAGACACTGTGGCAGTTTCAAACCGGGTCGAGCATCAACGCGACCGCGATCACCTACACTCACGACGGCCGCCAGTATGTGAGCGTCGCGTCCGGCCTCGGAGGGTTTCTCGCGAACCGCTACGCGGCGGGCAAGGTCCCCGCGGGCGGATCGGTGTGGACGTTCGCCTTGATGTCCGACTAGCCTCAACAAAACCCTCGCCCGGAGCTGAGCATCGAATCCAGGAGCTTCGACATGGGAATACCTCTCCGCAGATCGCACGCGGTGGCGTCGGCGGTTCTGCTGCTCGTGGTCGTTCTCGGCGGTTGCTCCGGAGGGGCGGAACCGGAGTCCAGGATGGCCGGCTCGTCGACTGAAGCACCGGTCGACGCCACGGCCGATCTCAGCTCAGGGCTGACGTTCCATGCGTCGTTCGACGACGGCATCGATGCGGATTGGGCGTTGGGTGACCAGCAGATCTACACGGCTCCGTCGTATGACGAACAAGATCAGGCAGTTCCCGGGATTGGCAACCCGTCGGTCGACGTGGCCGACGGGATGGGGCGCTTTGGCCACGCGCTGCGGTTCAGCGCCCGCAACCGGCACGCCATCTTCTACAAGTCAGCAGGGAACGTCGCGTATTCTCCGGCAGACTGGAGCGGGACGGTGTCGTTCTGGCTGAGCTTGGACCCGGCGGTGGATCTGGAGCCCGGCTTCTGCGACCCGATTCAGATCACCGACGCGGCGTACAACGACGCGGCGATCTGGGTCGACTTCACGGCGGAGAACCCACGGCAGTTCCGGCTCGGGGTGTTCGGGGACCTGGAGGTGTGGAATCCCGACGGTCTATCGCCCGACGCGCATCCAGGGTTCTCGGATCGTCTGGTGATCGTCGACGCACCACCTTTCGCGACCGGGCAATGGACGCACGTGGTCATCACCTACGCCGGCCTCAACACCGAAAGCGGTGGCGTAGCGAATCTCTATCTTGACGGGGAACGGCTGCTGCACGCCAGCGACGGCATCGACGAGCCGTTCACCTGGGATCCCGGCCGAGCCGCCATTCGGCTGGGCGTCAACTACGTCGGGTTGTATGACGACCTGTCGCTGTTTAACCGCGCCCTCACCGCGCAGGAAGTACGCGCGCTGCACGTTCTCGACGGCGGCGTCGCCGCGCTGCGCCAATAGCGTGCTCTGCAGCGTGGGCCTCACACGCCTGCTCTTGATCGGGGGCCTGCTTGCGTGGTCGTCGCTCGCCGCGGCCCAGGTAACGACCACGGTCACGGGCGTGGTGATCGACGGCGCCACGGCGGAACCCATCCCGGACGTTCGTGTCGAAAGCCAGCAGGGGGCGGTCTCGACTGGCCCGGACGGGCGATTTTCCGTCGGGTTGCGTGAGGGAGAAGCCACCCTGAGGTTCCGGGCAGATGGCTACCTGGAGACGACTCTGCCGGTCGAGGGTGCGGACCTCGAGGTCCGGCTGTTTCCGAACACGTTCGCCGAGACGGTCGAGGTCGTGTCGGAGTCCGTCACGCAAGAGCGACCGTCGTCCAATCCGATTTCCTCCCAAGAGATTTTTCAAGTCGCAGGCAGCATCGACAACGTGTTCCGGACGCTCGACACGCTGCCGGGTGTGGCATCGACGGATGACTTCGGCAGCCGGCTCGCGGTGCGCGGTGGCACGCCGGACCAGAACCTCACCGTGATGGACGGGATCGAGATTCACAACCCGTATCGCCTCTTCGGGATTACGAGCGCCTTTAATCCCGAGACCGTCGCCAACTTCCACCTCACCGCCGGAGGATTCGGCGTCGCGTACGGCGACCGTCTGTCCTCGCTCCTGATCGTCGACAACCGTCCCGGTCGCCGGGACTTTCAAGGGGCGACCGCGCTCAGCGTCACCGACGGGAACGTCGTCCTGGAGGGCGCGACGCCCGGCTGGGGCACCGGCACGTGGATCTTCAGCGCACGCCGCACGTACTACGACCTGATCGCCGGCCGTCTTCAAGATCAAAGGTTCCCGTCGTTCGCCGACCTTCAGCTGCAGGCGGGTTGGGATGTCGGTCCAGGCCATCGACTCACGCTGATGGGCCTGCGCAGCGTCGAGGACGCGGACCTCAATATCGACGGGGACCGTCCCGGTGAACGCGCCGCGTTCGGGTCCGACGTGCGAAACGATCTGGCGTCGGTGCGCTTCGACGCGGTGCTCGGCTCACGCGGCACGTCAACGACAATCGTGTCCAGGTATCGCAATCGCGAGTTGTTCGACTTCGACGGCACGCTACGCGCCGACGCGAAACGCTCGAACGCCCCCGCCGACGACGTGGCGTTCGGGCTCGCCACGATTAGCTTCGATCGACTGGTCAGCGTAGAAGATGTCTCCGTACGTCAGGAATTCACCGTCGAGGCGTCGCCGGAACACCTCGTCAGTGCCGGCCTCGAGCTCCACCGCCTGAACACCGGTGTGGGGTTCACGATCATCGGTGACCGTAACGAGAGCGAGGCCAACGGATCGAGCATCTTCGGAGGCGAGGGTCTACCCGACGCGCTCGACTCATCGCTGGACGGCACTCGTGGCGGCGTCTGGGTTCAAGACATCTATGCGCCGTCCGCTCGGGTATCGGTCGAACCTGGGCTGCGCGTGGATTGGAGCACCGTCAACGGAGGCGTGACCGTTTCGCCGCGCCTCGCCGCGAGCTACGCACTCGGCGGGGGCGCGCGCCTGCGTGCCGCGGTCGGGCTGTACACGCAGAGCCCGGGCTACGAGAAACTGGCCCAGTCCGACTATTTCATCGACCTCTCGGCCGCCCGTGCGTTGGAGCTCCTCCACGAGAAGGCCACACATGTCGTGGTCGGCGTGGAGCAGGACCTGGGCGCCGACGTGACAGCTCGTGTCGAGGGCTACTACAAGCGGTTCGCCGATTTGCTTGTCGGTCGGCTCGAGATGGAGGCCGACCGGCTCGACCGTATCTCCCGATACGACTTCCCTACGGAGCTGCAGGGCAGCATCCCCACGGCGCCACGCATCACGAGCAACCCCACGAATGACGCTCGCGGTGACGCGTACGGGTTCGACGTCTTCCTCCACCACACGAACTTCTCGGCACCGCTGACGGGGTGGCTATCTTACGCCTGGGGTCGAGCGAACCGGGAGAGCTACGGGCGGCGCTACGCGTTCGAGTACGACCGCCGTCATGCGTTTAACGCCGTTGGTCGCTACCGGCTCACCAGCCGGTGGGACCTGGCTGCCACCGCCCGGATTGCGAGCGGCTTCCCACACACGGCACCGGTCGGACTGCGGGTCTCCGCCGTGGAGGACGGACGGGGAATCCTCGTGCCCGCGACCGACGTGCACGGGAATCTGATCTACACGGTTGATTACAGCGGCGTCGACAACCTCAACTCAGGGCGGCTGCCACACTATGCGCGGGTCGATCTGAGGGCCACGTACCAGCGTGGGAGGTGCCACCGGACGGTGGTCGCTCTACATCGAGGTCCTCAATCTTCTGGGCCGCGACAACCCGGTCGAGCTGGAGCCCCGGCTCGTCCATGATCCCGGCTCGAACATGCCGCGACTCTTCGAGGTTGCCTCACAAGGGTTCCCGCGCATCCCGACGTTCGGTTTTCGCCTGCGTTTCTGATGCCGAGGGAATCGGTAGAATGCTTATGTCTCCCCGGACAACTCATGGCGCAAAACCTCCGTGACCGCCTCAGGCACGACCTCGTGACCGCCCACTGTGGGCGTATCCTCGTCGCCGCTCTGACCGTCGGCGTCGGGGCGGCGCCCGCGGTCGCGCAGATTGGGCGGATTGTTGGGCAGGTCGACGATGTGGACCCCGAATCCGCAGAGGCTGCCCAGGCCAGGGCGACGTTGGGCGCGCTGCCGTAAGTGACTGGCCTGGCCGATTCATGAGCCAGCCGTCGCTTTTGCGCGTGGTCTCCCGGTGGGAGATCCTCGCGCTGTCGGTCAACGACGTCGTCGGCAGCGGCGTCTATCTCCTCCCGGCTGCGGCCGCACTGCTCCTGGGGCCCGCGAGCGTCTGGGCCGTGCCAGCGGCCGGTCTGTGCGTCCTGCTGATCGTGCTCTGTTTCGCCGAGGCCGGTAGCCGTTTCGACGAACCTGGCGGCGCCTACGTGTACACGCGGGCAGCGTTTGGCGACTTCGTCGGGTTTGAGGTCGGCTGGATGACCTGGATCGCGCGCGTCAGCTCGGCCGCCGGCTTGGCCGCCGGCTTCGCACAGGCTTTGACTGGCGTCTGGGCCGCCGCCGGGACCGGTTGGGGCCGCGCGGCCGCCATTGCACTGCCGCTCGTCGGCCTGACGGCCATCAACGTGACGGGCGTCCGATATGGCGCGCGCGCGGCAGTCGTTCTCGTCGTTGGCAAGTTGGTGCCCCTGATCGTGCTCGTCGCCGTCGGCCTGGTCGCGGTCGACTGGGCGCGAGTCCTGGAGGCGCCGTCAGCCCCGCCTGGGAGCTTCGGCGAGGCGGCGCTACTGCTGCTGTTTGCCTACGCCGGATTCGAGAACACCGCCGCCCCGGCGGGGGAGTTCACGCATCCGCGCCGGGACGTCCCGTTCGCGCTCCTGGTCATGATCGCCGGCGTGACGCTCATCTACACGCTCGTACAGCTCATCGGGCTCGGCGTCGTGCCGGACCTCGGCGCGTCGGAGACGCCCCTGGCGGACGCCGCCGGCATCTTGCTCGGCCCGTTCGGCGTCTGGCTCCTCACGATCGGCGCCATCCTCTCGATTCTGGGGACGAACAACAACACGGTCCTCGCCGGGTCGCGCTACCTCTACGCCCTGGCCACAAGCGGGCGGCTACCGGCCGTCTTCGCCGGCGTGCACCCGCGCTACCGGACCCCGTGGGTCGCGCTGGGCGCGCAGACTAGCCTCGCGCTGCCGCTGGCGCTCAGCGGCACGTTCACCCAGCTGGTTGCGTTGTCGGTCATCGCGCGCATGGCGACCTATATCGGCACCGCGGCGGCTGTTCCCGTGCTGCGTCGCACGGCGCCGACGACGCCGAGCACGATTCGGCTCCCGGGCGGTCCTGCCATCCCGTTGGCGGCGCTACTGGTCTGCCTGGTGCTGCTCTCGTCGGCGACGGCGGCGAGTCTCGTGGCGGGCGCGCTGGCGGCATCGGCGGGAGCGGTCATCTACTTCGCCGGCGGGCGGCGGGCGGGGTCCGGTCCCCCCGGACCAGAGCTAACGAGTTTCTGATGAACAGCTTACGCTGCCTGGTCCAGCAGCGCCGACATCAAGATTCTCCGTTGACGTGTTTTCTCAAGAGTGCTAGAAACCAGTGGGGCGCCTGGTTGGAAAACACCGCCGGTGCCCCCGACGGGCAAGTGGGTCGTCGAAGCGAGCTTCAGCGAGCCAGGCACGTATGTGCTACGGTGTCTCGCCCACGACGACGGCCTCATGGCACACGAAGACGTCCCCTTCGTGGTCAATCGCTGACGGCGCGCGGTCGCTGTGGAATAGCACGGCAGGCAGCCAACACGCCAACACCGACTCAATCGCATTGACGGCGAGCGGTGCGGGCCTATTGGAGAGCACCCGCGCCCGCACCCTCTCCCGGAGGGAAACGGGAAGTAGGGCTCCTAGGCGCCCTGATGAGAGACGATCATGACCGATGAGACTGGGAGCCCACCACCTGTTCCGGGTACCGCCTCCGCAAAGAAAGGGCTGTCGCCGCTGGCGTGGATCGCGATCATCGTGGGCGGCTTCTTCGTCGTCGGGATTGCTGGGTGTTTGGCGTTCGGCGTCTTCGTGTACAGGGCCGGCCAGCAGGTGGTGGAAGACGCCACGGGCTCGGACGGCATCGGCGGGTTTATCGAGGACCTCGCAGACGACCCCGTCAAAACCGCCGCCGAGACGATAATCAGGACGAATCCAGACCTTGAGCTGATCCGGACCGATGACGACGCGAGGAGCATCACGTTCAGCGACGAGAACGGAAGAGAGGTGACCTGGAGCTTCGAGGACATCGCAGAGGGCAGGTTCACCGTGACGACTCCCGACGGCGACGTCACGTTCGATGCCCCCGGGGTCACCGCGTCGGCAGCTGCCGGCGCCGGTGGAGGGGGTGGAGTCACGGTCAGCGGACCCGACGGTGAAACGCGCATTGGCGCAAGCGCGGACCTTGGGGTCGTCCCCGACTGGGTACCCACGTATCCCAGCAGCTTCGAGAGCCAGAGTCTCCTTCACACGACGACCCCAGAGGGCGAATCGGGGGCCTTCTCCTTCAAGACGACGGATAGCGCCCAGATGGTAGCCGATTACTACAAGGACGCTCTCGAGAACGCCGACTTCGCGATCACCAACCAGATGATGAACCAAGCCGCTGGAGGAGCCGCCGCGTCTCTCATGGGAGAACAGGCCGCTGCGGGACGAAGCGCCAACCTCACCGCCATCGAAAGCGGCGGCGAGACACAGGTCACCGTCTACTACAACGACCAATAGGACCGCAAGACCGGTCCAACGATCCGCCGCCGTGCCGCTCGTGGCGCCGCTCCCGGGGGTCGGATTCAATCGGCGGAGGCGAGCCGCCTCGGAGTGTCGTTGCCGAGCTCGACGAGAAGCGCCGCCTCCTCTACCCCACGATACGGACGTGCTGCGCACCCTGGCGCGACACAACCGGATCCCGGTGGGTCCAATCGGGGAGTATCCCTGCGCCGGCGTGTACGCCGCTGTTGTCACTCCGGGGAGTATCCGGGTGGGCGACCCCGTCGCGCTGGTTCCGACGCCGTCGTCAGTGACGCTTCCTGCGTGATTCCGTCGTGACCCTCGAGTGACGCGGCAGCGTGATGATCTGATGTCTGACCATGTGATGACATGATGACTCGATGCGCACCACGCTCACCATCGATGACGACCTGGCGGAAGCATTGCGGGAGCGTGCGCACCGAACGCGGCGATCCTTCAAGCAGGTCGTGAACGACGCGTTGCGAGTCGGCCTCGCGGACCGCTCGCGGTCGAAGCCGCGCCGGTACCGGCTGAAGCCGTCCTCGCTCGGCGGGGTCCGACGGGGTTTGAATCTCGACAAGGCGCTTCAGATCGCCGACGCGCTCGAGGACGAGGGTATCGCGCGCAAGCTGGAGCTGCGCAAGTGATCCTGGTCGATTGGTTCGAAGAGCTCCAGCGCCTCGTGCCCTTGCCTTGAACCAAACTGTCTCCGGGACACCGGACGCATGGGTGTACTTCAACCGAGAGGCTTTGGCAGGAAACCCTCGGCCCGACGGGGTTCACCGCAGTCGAAGCTCTGAGGTGGCGTCTACCGCAAGCGCCGGGTGTCAAAGATGGAGAAGGAGAACGGGTCCGGACCGCGCCCTTCCGCAAACGCCTGCTCATCCATACGCGCTCCAAGGAGCAACGCCGGCAGGCCGTAGTTCCCTTCGTGGCACCGGGGCTCGTAGTAGATCCGGTTCTGCTCATCGCTCTGACGCTTCAATTCCTGCCAGACGGTCCACGGCGCCGTCCACACCGTCGGATCCTCGATCGTCACCTCGTATTCGAGCGTGTCCTCGTCAACCCGCGTATATCGTTCGACGAGCCGACGGTTTTCAGCCGAACCTTGGAAGGGGAACTTGGGCGAGAGATTTGTGGTCTCGATGACCAGCGTCTCGCCCTCCCAGCGGCCACGAGAGTCCCCGTGCCGCAGACGGATCTGGCTCGGTGGATGGCTCCCGCTCAGGTAGATGACGCGTTGGAACCCCTGGCCCTGCCCGGTGTCATAGCCCATCGCGATGGAATCCGCGCCCTGCACGATGCGACGGAACCCGTTGAAATCGGGTGTGCGCCCCGACATGCACCGGTCGCCCAAGCTCTGATCCTCCGGACCGTCGTGGCGGTTCATGCGGCCCGCCGTGTTGTAATAGGGAGCGGTATCGAATCTGCGCGGCGACGGGGGCCCGTACTCCCCCCCGGCGCACGCCGGCGCACTGTTCCGGCAGGTCTCGGTGTTTCGCAAGAGCATGAGGCGCCACTCTCGCTCCACGTCGTTCTGCCGCTGGGCCTCTGGTGTGAGGGCGGGAATCCTCCCGTTCGGCGGATCGACGACGAGCGACGTGCGGGGGCCCGCCGGCTTCGCTGACGTGTAGACGGCATTGTACGCCCCGCCAAGCACCGGGTTGCGATCGAGTTGGACCTGGTCCCGTGCGGCCCGCTCTTCGGCTGTCGCAAACTCGCGATCGCCGAGCTCGGCCGCCCGCTCCAAGGGCGTGGAGTACACATCGAGCCAGATACCCTCCAGGTTCGGATGCCCCCACGCGGTCGCACTTGGAGCCTGGCCCCTCACCGACCCTGCGGTGAGCTGCAGGAGCACCGTGACGGTAGTGATCACCGTTGCCACACCGAGCAACTCAAGCAGTCGTCGCCTCATCTCCAAACCCCCTGAAATTGCAACTCGGCGTAGACCTCGCCATGCCACCCGTCCCAAGGTGGCCAATGATTTCATACGAACCAAGCT
This sequence comes from Vicinamibacterales bacterium, assembly GCA_965197395.1. Lineage (GTDB taxonomy): Bacteria > Acidobacteriota > Vicinamibacteria > Vicinamibacterales > UBA8438 > CAZYFH01. The sequence continues at coordinate 443,114 of CBDANB010000005.1, forward strand.
GGACGCCGGGCGCGAGCGCCAGTGATCCTCCCTCGAACTGTGAAGCGGAACTACGGCGATCATATGCCCGATCTAGCGGGGATTTCCATTCTGGCCGCCCGAATCAGGACCCGTTTACACCGACCCGGCCAGCAGGTCATCCCACAGCCACAGTCGAGCTCCTGCGGTAACATCTCCCACGGAATGCCGTTTGGAGACGGCCCTCTTACGGATCGAACCCGCGCCGTGAAAAGGAAAACCAGCTCGATAGAGGTTTCATGAACAGCAAAGTCGTGCGCCTGGCGGCGTCATTCGCCGTCATCTATGGCGTGCTCACGGGGGTTCAGGCGTGGGGCCAGGGCCTGAGCATCGAGGTCCTGTCGTCGTTTCCCGAATTGGTGACCGGCGGCGACGCCCTGGTGAAGATCACCGGAGCGAGCACCGCGCCGGATGTGACGGTCGGCGGCAGAGATGTCTCGGCGTCCTTTGTTGCCGATGAACGCGGAAGCTGGATCGGCTTGGTCGGCGGACTGGTCGACGGAGACAATGCGCTGGTCGCGTCGGCCGGCGGGGGCCGGGCAACGCTCACCCTGACCAACCATCCGATCAACGGCACCCTGTTCGCGGGCCCGCAGCAGATGCCGTTCGTCTGCGAAAACGAAACCCACGGACTGGCGCCGGCCACGGATGAGTCCTGCGCGGCTCCGACGATGACGGGCTACCACTATCGGAGCACCGACGGCACCTGGAAGCCGTTCGATTCCGACGGGCCACGGCCGTCCGACATCGACACGACGACGACGATGGACGGCACGACCGTACCGCTCATCACCTGGTACGAGAAAGGCATCATCAACCGGTCGGCCTACGTCATCAGCCTCCTGCACGACCCGGGTGCCGGGCCCTTCCCGACGCCGGTCAGCAACGAGACCGGCTGGAACGGCAAGCTGATCATGTCTCACCGAGGCGGCGTCAGGGCCGGTTTCCATCAAGGACGCACAATCGGCACGCTCGATCCGGAGCGCGGGTACGTCGGCGGCGAGAACAACAACCTCCACGAGTCGCTGATCCGGGCCGGCTACGCCATGGCTGGGGGCTCGCTGATGGTCACCGGGACCACCACCGATCACGTGGTCCAGGCCGAGACGTCGGCGAAGATCAAGGAGCGGTTCATCGAGCGCTTCGGTCCGCCGACGTTCACCATCAGCATGGGGACCTCGGGCGGCTCGATGTCGCAGCATCTCATCGCCCAGGGCTATCCCGGTCTCTACGACGCCATCCTGCCATGGCGCAGCTATGCAGACGTGTTGACCTTCCAGACACCGCTGATTGACTGCAACCTGCTGGTCAGCTACTTCGAAGGCACGGGAATGCCGTGGACGGACATACAGAAGCGCGAAGTCTCCGGCAAGCTGACATACGGGTTCTGCACGGGGCCCGCCATGCGCTTCCCGAACCTGTCGCCCGACAACTGCGACGCTTCGGTCCGTGATGCCAAGACGTTGGCGCCTCAGAAGTGGAAGGATGTGCGATGCACGTATCAGGACAACCTGGTCAACGTGTACGGCATCGATCCCGAGACCGGACGTGCCCGCAGTCCATCGGACAACGTGGGCGTCCAGTACGGTCTGCAGGCGTTCAACGACGGCGTCATCTCGTTCGATCAGTTCGCCGAACTGAACGCCCGCATTGGCGGCCATGACATCAACGGCGTCGTCGTGCCCGGACACCGCGCCCGCGCCAATCCGGACGCGGTGCGGATCGCATACGAGACCGGCCGTCTCAACACGGGCCAGGGTGGCTTGAGGAACATCCCGATCCTCGACGTTCGCGGCTACACGGACGGCATCTGCACGGTTGGGCCGTGCCCGCCGCGCGACCCGACCAACGTCGACGTGCATGACGGCTACCACACCCTTGTCGCGCGCGCGCGACTGCTCAAGGCCAACGGGAACGCCGATAACCACGTCAGGATCGCGATCCACGAAGTCGGCCACCGCGGACCCGATTCGATCCTCGGGATCGTGTCGCCACAAGCGGTTGCCCAGGTCGACGAGTGGTTGACCGACATTCTCGCCGACGCGTCGGACATGCCCCAGGCCCAGAAGGTTGCGGCCCACCGGCCCGCAGACCTCGTCGATGCCTGCTACACGGCGGCCGACGCAAAGATCACCAACATGGATCGTTGCGCCGAGCTGTTTCCGATCGCCTCCGACGCCCGCATCGTGGCGGGGGCGCCGTTGGCCAATGACGTCCTGACGTGCACGCTGAAGCCGGTCGACCCGAACGACTATTTGGTAAGCCTGTCTACAGCGCAGCTCGGTGCCCTGCCACGGATCTTCCCCGAAGGCGTGTGCGACTGGTCGAGACCAGGTATCGGCCAGGTGCCGCTCGCCGGCACGTGGGCGTTCTACACGGGCAACGCCGAGGTCAGGTACCTGAGGCCGGCCAACTGATCGAGGCAAGCCAAGGCGGCCAGTGGCCCTTGACCACGGAGCGAGGCGAGGCTGAAGCCTTGCGCTACGAACGACCGTCGTAGCCATGGGCCAAGTGTATCGCGCCACCGACACGCAACTGGGCCGCGACGTCGCGCTGAAGATTCTTCCCGACGCGTTCGCCGCTGATCCTGATCGCCTCGCCCGGTTCCAGCGGGAGGCGCAGGTCCTCGCCAGCCTCAACCACCCCAACATCGCGCAGATCCACGGCATCGAAGAAGGGGAGCCGTCACCACAACAAGACGTAGCGCAGGGCTCAAGCCCTGCAATCAAGGCTCTCGTCCTAGAGCTGGTCGAAGGGCCGACGCTAGAAGAACGGCTCAGGGCTCAGGGCTTACGGAAGAGCCATCGAGCGGCCCTCAGCCCTCAGCCCTAAGCCAGAGAGAGCGCAGAAACGAGCGCTACCGCTGGACGAGGCACTCGCGATCGCCCGACAGATCACCGAGGCGCTGGAGGCCGCGCACGAAGCCGGAGTGATCCACCGCGACGCAGATCGGCCCCTTCTACGTCGAGGGTGCGGAGCGCCCGCTTTACCTCGACTCCTCGGTTGCCGCGGCTTCTTTCATCTCCATCGCACGAGCGCCCGAGAGCGAGCTGGCCATCGAGTAGTTGCCCTCGTGGCACGCGTACTCGTAGGCGGCTCGTCGTTCCGCGTCATCTTTAGACGGGGCTTCGCCCCGAACCCCCGCGGGGCGCTACGCGGGGACCCCCAAGAGCCCCACTCCGCGCCCGCGAGGCGCGCCGTGCGCGCCTTTGACGCTGCTACTGTTCCTCGGACGCCGCCGCCTCTCTCGCCTCCATGGCACGCGCGCCCGAGAGCGAGCTGGCCATTGAGTAGTTGCCCTCGTGGCACGCGTACTCGTAGAGCGGCTCGTCGTTCCGCGTCATCCGCACTTGCGCGGTCCACGGCCCAGCCCAGGTCGTCGGATCGCTGACGGTGAACTCATAGAGAAGGCTGTCGGCGTCGACGCGCGTGAAGCGCTCGACCAAATGCAGATTAGCGCTCGATCCCCCGAGGGACGTCTCGCGCAGGAAATTCCTCGTCTCGACGACCAGCGTGTCGCCGTCCCAGCTCGCCCGCGAGTCGCCGACCCACTGCCGGAGGTCGGCCGGCAGGTGCGAGCGCCCGTCCAGCGGGATGATGCGCACGTTGTGCACCATCTCGTTGAGGATGACCACGTGGTCGGCTGTCTGGAACAGCTGCATGTTGTTGTTGTAGGCGCTCGGCGTCATCGGTGGCCCCGAGTTGAAGCCGAGCAGGCAGCGCTCGGAGATGCCGCGATCCTCGGGGCCATGCGCGTGCCGTCCCTGCAGGATTCGCTGCAGTTCCCTGCGGGCCTCGACCTTTGGCCGCACGGCCGGGATGCGCCCATTGGGCGGGTTGACGACGAGCGACGTCCGCCGCTCGCCGAGCGAATCACCCCACTCGAACCAGACGTCGAAGCTGTAGCTGACACGAACCTCGAGCGGGGCATCCTCGAGCTCCGATTCGAGGCCCGCACGCTGAACGGCGAGCTGCTGTTCCCATTCGGCCGCTTCTTCCGCAGTCAGCGTTTCCTTCCCAGCCAGCTCCACCGGCCGTTCCATCGGCGTCGCCGTCGAGAAGTTCCAGACGCCCTGCAGGTCGGGCTGGCCGTCCGGCGTGTGGAGCGGCGCCTCCTGGCCCGACGCCACAATGGGCGCAAATACGACGATGGCGCATACCAGGCCGGGAACGGCGACGGACCAACGGGATCGATGACTCATGATCAACCTCCTCATCGACGAGCGCGCGAGGTGGCGGGCGCCACCCCCCCGCCGAGTTTCTGGGGACTTTTTCATTGTAACAGGGGTTGGCATCGGTTCTCGGGACCATCCCGGAGCTCACGTGTGCTGCCCATGTAGGGCGGGGCTTCAGCCCCGCCTTTCAGCCTGAAGGCCTGCGCTACATGTGATGCCCATGTAGGGCGGGCATCGTCCCACGTCCCGACCGGTGACATAATCAGCGGGATTCCACATCGCCACATCCGGCGGCTCGATGCCACTCCGCTCGTGACTCTGAGGGGGCGTCATGAAACCGTTTCCTGTTCGCCGCGCGTTTACCGTCTGGCCGTTGGTCGCCTGCGCCTTCAGCGTCGTCCTGGGCGTCGTCACGGCGGCCGCTCCCCAGACGCGGCAGCGCGCGACGCCGCTGAGCGGCAAGCCGGCTGTGGCGCTGCCGGACGGGCCGGTGGTGCTCCCAAGCGCCGATCAGCCGCGGATTCGCGTCGTGACGATCACGAGGGGGCTCTCCCATCCGTGGGGTTTCGCGTTCCTGCGCAACGGCGACATCCTCGTCACCGAGCGCAACGCGGGGGCGCTGCGGGTGATTCGTGACGGCGTCCTCGACCCCCGGCCCATCCTTGGCGTCCCCGAGGTCTACACCGGCACGCGGCTGGCCGGTCTGATGGACATCGCCGTCCATCCAGAGGACGACCGGCTTGTCTATCTCACGTACTCCAAGCCGGCGGAGCGCGAAGGTCGGCGTGGCGCCACGATCGCGCTGGCGCGCGGGCGTCTCGACGGCGGGGCGCTGACCGAAGTGCGTGACATCTTCGTGTCCGACGGGTTTGGTCGCGGCGTCGCGGCGTCGCGGGTCGTGTTCGGGCCGGACCGGAAGCTGTATATGACGGTCGGTGGCGCGATCAGGGCGCCGTCGACCGGGCAGTTTGCGCAAGACCCGAGCAACCATATCGGCAAGGTGCTACGGCTGAACGAGGACGGATCCGCACCCGATGACAACCCGTTCGTCGGCCAGGCCGGCTACCAGCCGGAGATCTACTCGTTGGGTCATCGCAATCAGCTCGGGCTGGTCTTCCACCCGGAGACCGGCACGCTGTGGGCGAGCGAGAACGCGCCGCAAGGCGGCGATGAGGTCAACGTGATCCAGTCCGGGCGCAATTACGGTTGGCCGATCGCCTCCGACAGCCGCGAGTACTCCGGGCTGCGCGTCTCGGACACGCCGTGGCTCGAAGGGCTCGAACGACCGGAGATCGTGTGGTGGCCGTCGATCGCGCCCTCGGGACTGACGTTCTACACCGGCGACCACTTCCCGGGGTGGCGGGGCGACCTCTTCGTCGGCTCGATGACCGTTGGCCGGATTCAGCGGACGGGCAACCTCCAGCGCATCGTCTTCAACCGACGCGGCGAAGAGATTCGGCGCGAGTCGCTGCTCACCGAGCTGAGGCAGCGGATCCGCGACGTCCGACAAGGTCCCGACGGGTTCCTCTATGTCCTGACCGAGGAGGATGACGCCGCCCTGCTCCGCATCGAGCCCGCGCGAGCGATTACCGGGCTACCTGGCAGCGTCGTACCGCACCGTCGGCTGACCGAGGCGCGCGTCGCGCCGCTACCGGAAGCCGAATGGACCGATGCGCAGCGGGCGCTGGTCGAGACCTACGCGCCGGACGGCAACCCCGGGAACGCGCTCCGGACTCTCATCCGCGTCCCGGCGCTCGCCGACCGCATCTTCCCGTTTCTCGACTACGTCGCGAACGAGTCGACCTTGTCCGCTCGACATCGTGAAATCCTGATTCTGCGGACGGCCTGGGTGGCGCAGAACGGCAGCCTCTGGGCCACGCATGCGAGCCGCGCGGCCGACGCCGGACTGACGGCGGAGGACCTCCTCCGGATCGCGCAGGGTCCGTCCGCTGAGGCGTGGCAGCCGTTCGAGAACGCGCTCGTGGGCCTGGCCGACCAGCTCTTCCGCAACTCGTCGGTTACCGACGAGACGTGGGCCACGCTGTCCGAACACCTCGGTCTGCACACCATGATGGACGCGGTCGTGACCGTGGCCGACACCACTGCGCTGTCGATCCTGTTCAATGCGCTTGGCATCCAGCCGGATGACGGCGCGAGCGAGCGGCTCCCGACCATCGACGTTGCCTATCGCGTGGTGGTGCCGGAGCGCGAGGCGCCGCTCACCGTCCCCCGCGTCGAACCGGTCGAGGGCTCCGGGCTGCGGATATCCCGCACCCGTCAGCGGCATCCGGCGCTGGCGGACGCCTGGACCGCGAATCCCGGCTACGTCAATAACCCCGAGCGATCGAGGCTGACGCCGCATGACCGCGAGCTGCTTATTCTGCGCACCGGGTGGAACACGCAGGCGGTGTACGAGTGGGCGAAGCACGTCGGCAGCGTCGGCCGCGCGCGCGACCACGGCCTCGAGCCGCGCTGGATTGCGCAGGGGCAGGATGCCGCGGGCTGGAACACCGACGAGCTCGCGCTCATTCAGGCCGCCAACGAGATGTATCGGGACACGACGGTTTCGGACCGGACCTGGGACACGCTGGCCGCGCGTTACAGCACGCACCAGATGATGAGTGTTGTCGCCACCGTGGCCAGGTACCGGAAGGTGTCGATGACGCTCAACGCGCTCGGCGTGCAGCCGCTGCCCGACGACGAGCGCTTCCCGACGCTTGAGGGCTACTGAGATGGGCGGTGCGGTCGCGGTGAATGTTGCCCTTCATCCGCGGCAGGCCGCTGGGTCGCAGCTAAGGTGTCACGTCCCACGGACGCTCCCATGACCGAAGCGGTCGCTGGCGGGCAATAAGCGGCAGGTCCTGCTTCTGCAGCTCCAGGAGGATACGGAACTTTCCCTCAGCGGTGCAGTCGCTTGCGCCTTGTGCCAATCTCGCTTCCGATCGAGTATTGCAGCAACGTCCGGCGCGGTGTCCTCTACGTGGGCCACTGGACGCGATATGCACTCGGGACACGCCTCGAGGAGTCGGCGCCGGGGCTGATCGCGCTCCAGGAGCGCTTTCGCGAGGACGATTCGATCAAGGGGCTGTTGGTGTCCATCACCGGCAGCGACCTCTTCCGCGGTCTCCGTTCCGACCGGGGGGGGCAACGAATGATCTCGCGGCGCCATCTGCTCCGGCTGGGCGGGCTCACGGCGTTCGGGGCCGCGCTGCCGGCAGGCGTCTCCCGCGCGTTCGCACAGTCGCCGACGCGATGCGGCCCATCACGGCGGGGAGCCTCCTCTACCAGCCGCCGAACGGCGTTCACTACGATCAGGCCCGCGACGAAGCGGTCACGGTCCAGATCAGCGGTATGGGGCCGTTGAAGACGACGCGCCTCGAAGGCGAGCGCTAGCGCCGAGCAGCGTCACTCCGGCAGGGCGAACGCCCAGAAGCCGAGGCTCGACGCGATGGCGACGTACTGGCGGCCGCCGACCATGTACGTCATCGGTGACGCCTTCCAGTCCTGGTTGGCCTGAAAGTGCCACAACGGCTCGCCGCTCTGCGCGTCGAGCGCCGCGAACGCGCCGCTGTCTTCTCCGAAGAACACCAGGTCACCGTCCGTCGAGAGCACGCCCGAGTACGTCTGCGCTTTCCCTATCTGTGCGTAGCTCCACACCGTGCGTCCCGTCTGAATGTCGATCGCGCGGATGAACTTCTGGTTCGGGGATCCGTCAGCCAGGCGGACCGTGCCGCCCAGCCAGCTCCGGCCGCGCTGCCAGTCACGGTCGTTCTTCGTGTAGGTCATGCACGACTCGTGCGCGAGCAGGTAGAAGAGCTCCGTTCCGGGGTGATAGCTCGTCGCCCACCAATTGGTCGCGCCGCGAATGGCAGGGCAGACGTCGGTCCCTTCCTCGGTCGGGTCCGACCCCGGCAGCACGATCGGTCGCCCCGAGTCGTCGAGACCGTCGGCCCAGGTCTGCCGGACGAACGGCTCGCCGAGCAGGAACCGCCCGTTCGTCCGATCCAGCACGTAGAAGAAGCCGTTGCGATTCCCTTGGACGAGCAGCTTGCGCGGACGCCCGCGAAACTCCGCGTCGACAAGCAGTAGCGGTTCTTGCGCATCCCAGTCGTGCGTGTCGTGCGGCGTGAACTGGAAGTGCCAGATGAGCTCCCCGGTCTGCGGTCTGAGCGCCACCACCGAGTTGGTGTACAGGTTGTCCCCCGGCCGCCGGTCGCCGTTCAGGTCCGGGCAGGGGTTGCCGGTGGGCCAATAGAGGAGATCCAGGTCGGCGTCGTAGCTGCCGGTCAGCCACGTCGCGCCACAGCCGCGCCGGAGCACATCCGGGGCACCCCACGTCTCCGAACCCGGCTCTCCCGGCGCCGGTATCGTCCAGAAACGCCACGCGCGCTCCCCGGTGCCGGCGTCGTAGGCGTCCAGGAACCCGCGGAGTCCGGTGTCTCCGGCGCTGATGCCGGCGATGACGAGATCGTCGACGACCAGCGGGGCCGCGACCGCGCCGTAGTGGTCGCGGAAATCGGCCATCTCGGCGTCCCACGCCAGATCACCGGTGAAGCGGTCGAGAGCAATCACATGAGCGTGGTCGGTCACGGTGAACAGCAACTCGTCACGCACCGCGACACCGCGGTTGAGGCCGATGGCCGGGTCGCCGACGAGGCCCTCGGTCCGCGGCTGCGCGTAGCGCCAGATCTCGCGGCCCGTGGTGGCGTCGAGCGCGTACACCTGGTTCGGTGCCGTGACATACATGACGCCCGCGATCACGACCGGCGTGCCCTCGATCATCGGCATGTCCGCTATGGGAAAGAACCATTCGACTGTCAGCTGCCCGACGGTGACCCGGTTGATCTGATCGAGCGTACTGTGACGATTGCCAGTGTCGCTGCCGTGATAGGAGGGCCAGTCGACGAACGGTGTGATGGCGGGCTCGCGATAGGCGTCGCCGTCACGACGCAGGAGGTGGAGGCTGCCGTCGGCCGTTCGGAGCTGAGCGTCGAATCCGCTGTCGTTGAGGACGGTCCCGCTCAACGAGCGCCCGTCGGCGAGACGGAGGGACCCGTTCCGCGGTTCCGGCGCACGCGGATCGCGCGCAGCGGGCGCCGCCGCGGCGGCCAGTGCCTTGAGATAGGTGATGAGCGCGCGGAGCTCGTCCGCCGGCATCGCGACCGCCGGCATCCCCTTCGAGGAGACACCCTCGGTGATGATCGTCGCGAGCCGTTCGGGCGCGGTCCCGTCCAGCGTCGCCAGAATCGAGCGGGCGCGATCGGTGCCGGCCGCGTCACCACCGTGGCACAACGCGCAGCGAGACTGATACGAATCCTCGCCCTGGGCGGCAGCCAGCGCAGGCCACACACAGAGCAGGAAGAGAGCCACGAGCGAGCGGGTTCTCATCGCTAATCGGGCAGTGGTGTCGTGAGCCTGACGAATCGTAGATTGCGCACCCGTCCGCCTGAGGCGCGAAAGCCGACGACGTTCGCCTCGGGGTTCCGCTCGAAGCGCAGAGTGGAGAGAAACCACTCGTCGGAGGCAAACTCGTCGGGGACGACGGGCGTCAATGCAATCACGCCGTGGCGCACGTGCCGGGCTGTCAGCGCGTCTCCCGCGACTTCGAGCCGGTAGAGCGCCTCCACCTCCGGGCTGTAGTACGTTCCCGCCAATTCGCCTAGCTCGTCCTGGGACGGCGTGAAGTCGTCCGCACGAGTTCCGGATCCAATGACCGCGCCGTCAGGCTCCTCGATCTCGTCCTCCGCTGCTGCCAGGAGGTCCTCGAGCACGGCGTCGGCCACGCGCAGTGCTCGTCTCCCTGGATTCCCGCCCGCGTGGTTCATCAGCACGACGACCCCGGTGTCGGCTTCCGGGAACCAGACGACCTGGCTCCGAAAGCCGGCGTCGCCGCCGCTATGCCCGATCGTCGTCAGCCCCCGGTACTCGCCAATGGCGAGACCCTGCGCGTAGTCGATCGTCTCGCCCCCGTTCAGGGTGCCCCTGGTCCGCATCAGGGCCATCACTTCCGGTCCCCCGACCGTCTCGTGCCGCCGAGTAGAGCAGTTCGCCATCCCGAATCACTGCGACCGTCCCGCCGGGGGAGTCGCCGGTCGCAACGTCCGAGAAGATCCTGTCGATCAGCGCGCCAAGCCCGTCCCCCGGCGCGCGCACGGGCGGCACACAGGCGGACGACAGGGAGCCAGAGCGGCGACCGTAGAAACCTGCTGCTTCAGCGTTATTATCACGGTCTCCATTGTAACTCATTGATCAGCATGGGGTTACGGAGCAGATCCTCTTGACTTGCGAGGCCGATGCCAATAGTCTATTGCTGGTCGAAAGTCTATGACAGACGCGATACGGCGGGCGCCGCGCGCCGCCGTTCTTGCCGTCGGTTTGGCGTTGACTGCGCAGCTCTGCCTGCCGGGGGTCACCTCCGCACAGGCTACCGCTTCCTCGTCCGCGTCGAGTCACCGCGCGGTGCTCGATCGCTACTGCGTCACCTGTCACAACGAACGGCTCGAGACCGCTGGTCTCTCCCTCGACGCCATCGATGTCGCCAGCGTGTCCGACGAGGCCGAGGTGTGGGAAAAGGTCGTGCGCAAGCTGCGCACGGGCGTCATGCCGCCGTCCACCCGTTCGCAGCCGTCCGCTGACGATCGTGGTGGCTTGATCTCCTGGTTGGAGTCCTCGCTTGACGACGCGGCCGCCGCGCAGCCGAATCCGGGCCGCACGGAGACACTGCGACGACTCAATCGCACCGAGTACCGGAACGCTGTGAGAGACCTCCTGGCGCTCGACGTCGATGTCGCCGTGCTGCTACCCGCCGACGAGAGCGGCCACGGCTTCGACAACGTGACCGTCGGCGACCTGTCGCCGCTGCTGCTGGACCGGTACATCTCGGCGGCGCAGAAGATCAGCCGGTTGGCGATCGGCAGCACGCAGACATCACTGCAGAGCGACGTCATCCGCGTGCCGCCCGACACCACGCAGGAAGCGCACGTGCCGGGCCTTCCGATTGGCACGCGTGGCGGCACGGTGGTGCCCTACACGTTTGTGCAGGACGGGAAATACGACATCCAGGTCCGGCTCGCGCGCAATCGGACCGGAAACATCGGGGGCCTGAGGGACCCGGTACAGCACACGTTGCAAGTGCTCATCGACCGGGTGCCGGTCGGGACCTTCACGGTCGAGAAACCGGCCGAGGGTGACGACGCGCTCGTGGACAAGAATCTCAAGATCCGTGTGCCGGTGGTCGCTGGCCCACACGAGGTCGGCATCACGTTCCTTCAGAACGCCGCATCGCTGCTCGAAACCGAGCGGGAGCCGCTCCAGTCCCATTTCAACGAAACACGGCATCCGCGTCTGACGCCCGCCGTCTACCAGGTGTCCATCACGGGACCGTATGCCGCGATGGGGGCCGACGACACGCCGAGCCGCCGTCGGCTGTTCACCTGCGTGCCCGCCGAGCCGACGGCAAAGGCCGAGGAGGCGTGCGCCCGTCAGATTCTGTCCAGCCTTATGCGTCGTGCGTATCGCCGGCCGGTCACCGGGGCGGATGTCGACGGGCCCATGGCCTTCTATCGAGACGGCCGCGCGGACGGCGATTTCGACGCCGGCATCGGGGCGGCCCTGAGCGCCGTCCTCATCAACCCGGAGTTCCTCTTCCGCGTGGAGTTGGACCCGGCGGATCTGAAGACCGGAGAGCCGTACCGCGTGAGCGACCTCGAGCTCGCCTCACGCCTCTCGTTCTTCCTCTGGAGCAGCCTGCCCGACGACGAGCTGCTCGATGCGGCCATTCGGGGTGACCTCGGCCGGCCGGATGAGCTCGAGCGACAGACCCGAAGAATGCTCGGCGATCCACGCTCCTCGAACTTCGCGAGCAACTTCGCCAGCCAGTGGCTCCGGCTCCGCAACCTGGCGTCGGTGAGCCCGAACGGCCGGCTCTATCCAGACTTCGACGACAACCTGCGCCAGGCGTTTCGCGAGGAAACCGAGCGCTTCGTCGACAGCATCGTGCGCGAAGACCGGAGCGTGATCGATCTGCTGAAGGCGGACTACACGTTTCTGAACGAGCGGTTGGCCAAGCACTACGGGATTCCCAACGTCTACGGCGGCCGCTTCCGGCGCGTGGCCCTTGGAGCGGACAGCAAGCGGGGCGGGTTGTTGCGACACGGTAGCCTCCTGGCTGTCACGTCGTATGCGACGCGAACATCACCCGTGATTCGTGGGACGTGGGTGCTGGACAATATCGTCGGCGCACCGCCGCCGCCGCCGCCCGCGAACGTCCCGGCGCTCGAGGACACCCAGGTGTCGGCGGCCCTCCCGATGCGCGAGCGGATGGCCCAGCATCGCGCCAACCCGGTGTGCGCCAGCTGTCACCGGACCATCGACCCCGTCGGGTTCGCGCTGGAGAACTTCGATGCGTTGGGTCGCTGGCGCGAGCATGCGGGTGACAGCGGACCCATCGACGTCTCCGGGGCGTTGCCGGGTGTGGGCGAGGTGGACGGCGTGGCCGGCCTCGAAACAGCGTTGTTGAGCCGTCCGGAGCTCTTTGCCGGCCGGTTGACGGAGCGGCTGCTGACCTTCGCGCTCGGACGGGGCGTCGAGTACTACGATGCGCCCGCCGTTCGGAAGATCCTCCGCGAGGCGGAGGCGGATCAGTATCGATTTTCCTCGCTCATCCTCGGCATCGTGCGGAGCGTACCGTTTCAGATGAGGACCTCGACATGATCATCACGAAGAAAGCGTTGTCGCGGCGGACGTTCTTGCGGGGCGTGCAGGCCACCCTCGCGCTGCCGCTGCTGGACGCCATGATTCCCGCCGCGACGGCACTCGCCAAGACACCGGCCGCGCCGGTGCGCCGGCTCGGCTACGTGTTCATCCCGATGGGGTGCGATCATGCCCGTTGGACCCCGCCCGATGCGGAGACGCTCGGCACGTTGACGCCGATCCTCAGCCCACTGGAACCGGTCAAGGAGCAGGTGACCGTCGTCACCAATCTCGAGCTGCAGAATTCCTATCCGGGGACACACGACACGTCCAACTCCGGCTTCCTGAGCGCCGCCTTCGCGAAGCACACGGAGAGCTCGGACTATGCCCTGGGCACGACCGCGGATCAGCTTGCCGCGAAGCAGATCGGCCAGGAGACCCAGTTGCCGTCGCTCGAGCTCTCGATGGACCTGAACCCGCTCGCCGGGGTGTGCAACAACGGTTACGCCTGCGTGTATCAGAACAGCCTGTCGTGGTCGTCGCCGACGACGCCGCTGCCGTCCGAGGCGCATCCGCGTCTCGTCTTCGAGCGGCTCTTTGGCGAGGGCGGAACCCCCGCGGAGCGACGCGCGGCGCTTGGGAGTCGAGCCAGCCTGCTCGATTCGTTCGGCGAGGACATCGCGCGACTCAAGGGAACCGTGGGGACGACCGACCGCGACCGCGTCGACCAGTATCTCGACAGCATCCGTGAGATCGAACGGCAGATTCAGCGCGCGGAAGCCGGCGTGGCGGACAATCCGCTGTCGGATCTCGACCGTCCGGTCGGCGTTCCCGCGGCGTTTGCCGACCACGCCAAGCTGATGTTCGACCTGCAGGTGCTGGCGTTTCAAGGGGACATCACGCGGGTGGTCACATTCCAGCTGACACGCGAGCTGAGCAATCGAACCTACCCGGAGATCGGGGTGCCCGATCCGCATCATCCGACAAGCCACCACGGCAATGACCCGCAAAAGCTGGCGAAGATCGCCAGGATCAACACGTTCCACCTGTCGCTGTTCGCCGAGTTCCTGGAGAAGCTGAAAGCCACGCCGGACGGCGACGGCTCGCTACTCGACCACTCGGTGTATCTGTATGGCAGCGGGATGGGCAATCCCAGTCTCCACGACCATGTGAACCTGCCGATCGTGGTCGCGGGTGGCGCGTCGACCGGCATGAAGGGTGGGCGGCACATCAAATACGAGAACGGCACGCCGCTGGCCAATCTCCACCTCACGCTGCTCGACCGCGTGGGCGTGCGGCTGGATGCGTTCGGCGATAGCGACGGCACCGTCGACAACCTCTTCGATCCGGTGGCCGTGTGACGCGGGAGCGACGCAATATGGGCATGAGACGAATCGCGGGACTTGCCATCTTGGTGGTCGGCCTCTCGGGTGTCGCCGGCGCGGCCGAAGAGTCGACGCTCGCGGACGCGGCCGAAATGGGCGACGGTGCGCTGGTTCGCGTGCTGATCGAGAACGGCGCGGACATCAACCTCACCCAGGTCGATGGCATGACGGCGCTCCACTGGTCGGTGTATCACGACGACGCCGAAACGGCGCGACTGCTCGTGCAGGCGGGGGCCGACGTCAACGCCAAGAATCGCTACGGGATCCCGCCGTTGTCGCTTGCCGCCACGAACGGCAACGCCGACGTCATCGCGCTGCTGCTCGACGCCGGTGCCGATGCGAACGTCTCCCTGCGCGGTGGGGAAACCGTCTTGATGACGGCGGCGCGTACGGGGAATCTCGGCGCCGTGAACGCGCTCCTGGCCAGTGGGGCCGACCTCGGTGCACGAGAGGGACGTGACCAGACCGCCCTCATGTGGGCCGCAGCCGAGGGACACACGGCGATTGTCGACGCCCTCATCGCGGCCGGGGCTGACATCCACGCCACGCTGCGGTCCGGCTTCACACCGATGTTCTTCGCTGTACGCGGGGGGCACATTGACGTCGCACACACCTTTCTCGACGCCGGCGTCGACGTGAACGCGGTGCTCGAGCGTGTCAAGGATGGACCCGATGCGGCGGTCAACAACGCCAGCTACCGGCCGGTCGACGACGGGATGAGCCCGCTGCTGATGGCGGTGCGCAACGGGCACTTCGAGCTCGCGCTTGCGCTGGTGAGGGCGGGGGCCGACCCCAACGACCAGCGGACCGGCTTCGCTCCGCTCCACACGATGAGCTGGGTCCGAAAGCCGGATGCGAGTGATCGCGGGGATCCGTCACCGATCGGGTCGGGCGACGTCGCGAGCCTGGAGTTCGTCAGGGCCCTCGTCGGGTCGGGTGCGGACGTGAACCTGCAGCTCGCAGAAGGAAAGCGCGCGCCGCACACAGCGTCGAGCCTGGAGAACGAAGGGGCCACGGCGTTTCTCATGGCCGCCGACCGGGCTGACGCGCCGTTGCTGCGCCTGCTCCTCGAATTGGGCGCCGATCCCTTCATCCCGAACGAGGAGCTTTCCACGCCGCTCATGGCGGCGGCCGGGCTCGGTACGACGGCACCGGAGGAAGAAGCCGGGACGGAGGCCGAGGCGGTGGTGGCGACGCAGATGCTGCTCGACCTTGGCGCCAACATCGACGCGATGGACGCCAACGGCGACACCGCCATGCACGGCGCGGCGTACGGGAGCTTCCCGCTGGTCGTGCAGTTGCTCGCGGATAACGGCGCCGACATCCGCATGTGGAAACAGAAGAACGAGTTGGGCCGGACGCCGCTGTTCATCGCCGAGGGTCATCGGGGCGGGCTGCCACGACAGTCGCGTCCGACGATCGAGGCCATCACACCGCTCATGGTTGGGGCCGGTGTGCCAACGGATGGGCCGCGGCCCGAGTTCCGCGACCAGTACGAGACGAAGCCCGAGCCTCCCCCGGCGCCCGAGAAGAAGAGCGTCGTGCGCTGAAGGCTGTACGGCCCGGCTGCAGCCGTGCCTCGCAGGACTGAAGTCCTGCGCTACGTACAACTGGCCGCACCCGCGCTCGGCTTTTCGTTTGTCGTAGCGCAGGCCTTCAGGCCTGCGTGGCAAGGCTGAAAGCCTTGCACTGCGATCCGTAGCGCACGCTTCCGAACACCGTGGCGGCACCTGACGCCCTACGCCGCCTCTTCCTTGAAACAGACGACGGTGTTCCCCCGCCCGCGGTTCTGCTCGAAGAGCTCGAAGGCCTCGAGGTAGTCGCCGAGCGGATAGATCCGGTCGGCCCGCGGTTGGATCGCGCCGCGCGCCAGAAAGTCGATGATCTCGGCCACGTTCCGCTGATGTCCGTCCGGGTTGGCCTTGGCCCAGCCCGCCCAGATGCTGCCGATGACGGCCGCTTGCTTGATGAGCAGCAGGCCGGGACGAATGGGCTTCTGCCCGGCGGTGAAGCCCACCAGGCAGATCCGGCCGAGCGGCCGGATCGACGACACGAGGGCCGATTCGAAGAGATCGCCCTGCACCATATCGATCACGGCGTCGACACCTTGCGGGTGTCCCAGCTCCGCTGCCGCCTGCTTGACGTCGTTCTTGAACCGCCGGTGGCTTTCCCGGTCACGCCCGTAGCAGAACACCCGGTCCGCACCGGCTGCGATGGGCGATGGCTTCTTCTCCTCGATGCTGACGCCGGCAATGACCTGCGCGCCCATCGCCTTGGCCAGCTCGATGGCCGCCATGCCGACGCCGCCCGACGCGCCGTCGACCAGGACGAGGTCGCCAGCGCCAATCTCGCCGAGAATCTTCAACGAATGATAGGCGGGGAAGAAGTTGCGCCCGAGGTTGGCGCACTTCGACAGGTGCATGCCGTCGGGCGCCTTCCAGACGGACGTCGCCGGCACCTTGGCGACCTCGGCAAGGCCCCCGTAGTCCATCTGGGCAATGACCCTGTCGCCGACCGCGACGTTCTCGACCCCCGCGCCCGCTTCCAGCACGGTGCCGGTCACGTCCATTCCAGGGACGTACGGCAGGCTCGGCTTGTGCTGATAGAGGCCCTGCGCTTGAAGCGCGTCGGGGTATTGCACCCCCGCATAGCAGGCGCTGACCAGGACGTGCCCGGCCTCGCACTCGGGTGCGGGGATCTCGTCCAGGGCCAGAACGTCGCGCAACGGATCGGGGGTCGGCACCGGTTTACCGTTGGCGTCCAGGCCGGCGAAGCGGTGGCAGCGGATAGCTTGCATGAGATCGCTCATCGTGACTCCAGAGAACGGGAGGAGACGGCCGGAGAATCAGAGGATTATAGCGGTCACGCGACGGCGGCGGCGGAGAACTGCGCGTTGTAGAGCGCCGCGTAGGCACCGTTGGTCCGCAGCAGATCCTCGTGCGCGCCCTGTTCGACGATCCGCCCGTCCTCCATGACCAGGATCAGGTCCGCGTCGCGGATTGTGGACAGGCGGTGCGCGATCACGAAGCTGGTCCGGTCGGTGCGGAGCGCCGCCATTGCGTGCTGCAGCAGCAGCTCCGTCCGGGTATCGACGGAGCTGGTCGCTTCATCCAGGATCAGCAGCGCCGGGTCGGAGAGGAACGCTCGTGCGATCGTGATCAGCTGGCGCTCGCCGGCGCTGAGATTGCCCCCGGCGTCGTCGACCACCGTATCGTACCCGTCGGGCAGGCTGTGCACGAACCGGTCGACGAAGGTGGCCTTCGCCGCGGCGATAATCTCCGCCTCGGACGCTTCCGGACGTCCGTAGGCGATGTTGTCCCGAATCGTGCCCTCGAAGAGCCAGGTGTCCTGCAGCACCATACCGATCTGACTACGTAAATCCGGCCGCCGCATCTGCGCGATATCCACGCCGTCCAGTGTGATCCGGCCGGCTTCGAGGTCGTAGAACCGCATGACCAGGTTGACGAGCGTCGTCTTGCCGGCCCCGGTCGGCCCGACGATGGCCACGGTGTGCCCCGGGGCGGCCAGCAGCGAGAGGTCGGCGATCAACGGCGTGTCCGGGTCGTAGCGGAACGCGATGCGCTCGAACTCGACGCGTCCCCGTTGCCCGGCCGCGAGGGCCGGCGCGGCGCTCTCTTCAGGCTCCGCATCGGCATCGAGCAGCTCGAAGACCCGTTCGGCCGATGCCACACCCGACTGCAGCAGGTTGACCATCGAGGCCACCTGGGTCAGCGGCTGCGTGAACTGCTGCGAGTATTGGATGAACGCCTGCACCGCACCCAGGCTCATCCCCCCGGTCGCCACCCGCAGCCCGCCGACGACCGCAATCGCGACGTAGTTCAGGTTGCCGATGAACATCATCATCGGCATGATCAGCCCGGAGACGAACTGCGCGCCGAAGCTGGCCTTGAACAGCTCCGCGTTCTCCTCGTCGAACCGCGCTTCGACGTCGCGGCGGCGGCCGAACACCTTGGTCAGCTCGTGTCCGGTAAAGGCCTCCTCGATATGGGCGCTCAGGCTGCCGGTCCGCCTCCACTGGGCGACGAACAACGCCTGGGAGCGTTTCATGACCAGCCGTGCGACTACCATGCCCAGTGGAATCGTGACGAGGGCAATCAGAGCCAGGGTCGGCGAGATGTAGACCATCATCGCGACCACGCTGACGACCGTGAGCAGCGAGGTCAGGAGCTGGCTCATCGTCTGGGACAGACTCTGGGAGATGTTGTCGATGTCGTTCGTCACCCGGCTGAGCAGCTCGCCCCGGGGCTGGCGGTCGAAGTAGCCGAGCGGGAGCCGATTGATCTTCTCCTCGACCTCAGCCCGCATGCGATAGACGGTGCCTTGGACGACGTCGTTGACCAGATACCCCTGGAGCCAGCTCAGCAGGGCCCCCGCGACGTAGAGGCCGAGCACGAGCAGCAGCACTTGGCCAACCGCGCCGAAGTCCACGCCTTGCCCGGGAACGAGGTTGGTCATCGCGGCCAGCATGTCCGCGACCTGGTCGTCGCCAGTCGCTCGGAGCGAGGCGACCGCCTGCTCCACGGTGACGTCGGCCGACAGCGTTCGCCCGAACACGCCGGCGAAGATCAGGTCGGTGGCTCGCCCGAGTATCCTGGGGCCGAGCGCGTATAGCGCGACGCTCACCACGGCCAGCGTCATCGCCGCCACGACCTTGCGACGCTCCGGGTGCATCCGTGCCAGCAACCGCTTCGCCGAGGGACCGAAGTTGATCGATTTCTGACCCACCATGGGGCCGCTGCTGCCCGATCCGCGTTCCCGGAAGCGTTCGGTCTGCTTCATCGTGCCGGGCGGGCGCGTCGTCTTGTCGCTCATGCCAGCTCCTCGGCGCTGAGCTGCGACTCGACGATTTCCTGATAGGTCTCGCACCCCGCCAGCAGCTCCGCGTGCCGGCCGAGTCCGACCACCTGTCCGTCTTCGAGCACGATGATCTGGTCCGCGTCGATGACGGTGGAGATCCGCTGCGCGACGACGATGACGGCCGCCTCGCGGGTGATCGGAGTCAGCGCGTGTCGCACCCGGGCGTCGGTGGCGAGATCGAGCGCCGAAAACGAGTCATCGAAGAGATAGATCTCGGGGTTGCTGATCACGGCGCGCGCAATGGCGAGGCGCTGTCGCTGGCCGCCGGACACGTTGGTCCCACCCTGGGCTATTGTTGCCTCGAGTCCATCTGGCATCTCCTCGACAAAGTTGCGGGCCTGGGCGGTCTCGAGCGCCGACCACATCTCCGCCTCGCTCGCGTCCGGCCGGCCATAGCGGAGGTTGGAGGCGACGGTGCCGGAGAACAGATAGCCCTTCTGCGGGACGAGGCCAATCTTGCTCCATAGCAGCTCGGGGTCGAGCCGGCGCACGTCCACGCCGTCAACGCAGACCTCGCCGCCGGTGACGTCGAATAGTCGTGGCACCAGGCCAAGCAGGGTGCTCTTGCCGGAGCCGGTCGACCCGAGGATGGCCGTCGTTTGACCAGGCTGTGCGGCGAACGTGATGCCACGGAGCACCGGCTCGCTCGCGCCGGGGTAGCTGAACGCCACCTCGGAGAACCGCAACGTTGCCCGCTCTCGCAGCGTGGTGACCGGTGCGGCGGGCGGCACGACGGACGATACGGTATCGAGCACCTCGCCGATGCGGTCCGCGCAGACGGCGGCGCGGGGCACCAGCACCAGCATGAAGGTCCCCATCATCACCGCGATCAGGATCTGGATCAGATACGCGAGAAACGCCGTCAGCGAGCCCACCTGCATCAGCCCGGCGTCCACCCGCTGTCCGCCGAACCAGAGCACGGAGACGCTCGACACGTTCAGGATGAGAAACACCAGTGGGAACATCACGGCCATCCAGCGGCCCACCCGGAGGGCGACGTCGGTCAGGTCGCGATTTGCCGTTTCGAAGCGCGCGGTCTCGAACGGCTCCCGGACGAACGCCCTGACTACACGGATGCCAGTTATCTGCTCGCGCATGGTCTTGTTGACGACGTCGATGCGCGCCTGCATGGCGCGGTAGCTGGGCAGCATCCGGGAGATCACGAAGCCGAGGCTGACCACCAGGGCGGGCACGCTCACGGCCACGAGCCAGGACAGGCCGACGTCCTCGCGGAGTGCCATGATCACGCCGCCCACCATCATGATCGGCGCCGCGACCATCAGCGTGCAGCTGAACAGGACGAGCATCTGCACCTGCTGCACGTCGTTGGTGGTGCGTGTGATCAGGGAGGGAGCGCCAAAGCGGGCGACCTCACGCGTGGAGAACGACCCGACCCGATGGAACACGGATGCGCGCACATCCCGACCGAGGCCCATGGCGGTGCGCGCCCCGCAGTAGACGGCGGCCCCGGTGGCAGCGATCTGCACCAGCGCGACACCCAGCATCATCAGCCCGGCGCGCACGATATAGCCGGTGTCGCCTCGCGCGACACCGTTGTCGATGATGTCGGCGTTCAACCGCGGGAGATACAACGCCGCGAGGGTGGCGGCGAACTGGAGGCCGACCACCCCCAGCAGCCAGGCGCGATAAGGCTGCAGATAGGTCCGCAGCAGTCGGAGCAGCCTCATCGTCGTGAGTCCCGTCGCGTGGGCGGACGTCCGTCCGAGCGGCCAGCGGCGTCGGGCAGATTCTCGCGGGTGGACACGCCGGGGCTATGGCTTTGGGTGTGCCAGCAGCCACTCGACGACGAGCTTGCCGAAGTGGTCGGAGATCTCGGGCATGTGAGACCCCTTAGCGATGGTCCACAGCTCGGCCGAACCGCCGGCCTTGCAGCCGGTTGTATAGCGGGTGACCGTCGACTCCAGCCCGGTCAGGGTGCCTTCGAGGTCGAGGGCGCCGGTGACCCTGCCCGTATCGGCGCACCCGTTGTGCGTAGCCCAGTTCTCGACGGTTTTCTTGGCGCCCGGATACGCCTTGCCCTGAATGTCGCCGCCGCCATAGCGGATGACGGTGTCGCCGGTGCCGTGAAGCTGCAGCACATGTACCGGATGGGCTGGGGCTGATCGCATGGCCGTCTGGTCGGCGCCGGCCAGGCTCACGAGGGCGGCGATCGTCCCGGAATGGTCATGCGCCATGCGATACGACATGAATCCACCGTTCGAGTGGCCGATGAGATAGACACGTTTCGCGTCAATCCGATACTGGCCCTTGACCTTGTCGATGAGACCGGCGATGTAGGCCGAGTCGTCGACCTCCTTGCCCTCGAAGTTGCAGCAGGCGCTCGACGCGTTCCAGAACCTCGGGTTCCGTTCGCCGGCAGACGGCGTGCCGTCCGGGGCCACCAAGATAAACCCGTAGGCGTCGGCCAGCGCGCTGATCTTCATGTACGCATCGAACCGGGCGCCGGTAAAGCTGTAGCCGTGTAGCAAGACGATGAGCGGCACGTCGGCGTCGCCGGTGTAGCTGGACGGCACGGTGACCGGAAGGTCGCCGCGACCCGCGTCGATAGATTGGCCGGCCGCCACACCGGGAGCCGCGAACAGAGCGACAGCAAGGACCACACAGAACATCGTGCGCATGGTTAGGTTCCCTATTCCTGTAGACGTTGAAGAGTTGGATTGCCGCTGGCCGAGCAGCGACAGGAAAGACGATAGCAGATCTTGGTGTGCGACTCGGCTTCGCCGCGGGCATGCCGGACGCGGTGGCTCCCGCGCACTACGCCTCCGCCCTGCCTTCCGCCGACAGGAGCCGGCGCACGTGCTCGGTCGCCAGTAGCCGGCGGCCTTGTTCCCGGCCACGCTCGAACGTCCGCATGATGACCGCCGGGTCGAGGCAGAGGAAGCTGGCTTCGACCACGTGGTCGGGGTGAATGACCAGGAGCGAGCCGTCCGCCATGGCGCGAGCAACGCTGGCATGGCCGTTCAAGGCGCGCATTCGCATACTTGTTTCCCAGAGGCGTCCGTTGGGATCGCAAAAGAAGATGACCGTTCGGGGCGCCGCGGTCCAGTGCGCCAGCTCGCGAAAACGGGGGTCGTGGTCGAAGGTTGCCATCGGCATCTTGAGTGCGAACCCCCCATCGAGGAACACCGCCCGCGTGTCGTCCGAATACGCGCCACGCGGGGAGAGGAGTGACGGGGGCAGGGGAGGGCCCATCGCCATGGGCACCAGGCACGAGGCCTCGATGACGCAGTGATAGTTGTGCCGCGTGAGCGGGCGCACGAGCTCTGAACGGAGCGTGGCCGGTAGGTTGGTGGCGAATACCACCGGGTCCACGTGGTACCCGCGCGGCCGGTACTTCAGTGGTCCGGGAAGCTTCCGCGTGGAGGCCATGGCAAACAGCCTGGCCAGGTCGGCGCGTCCGAGCGTGCGTCCGTCGCGCCGCCGCACCCGCGAGGTGAAGACGAGGAGGGTGCGCCGCGCGGACTCGTCGAACACGCCATCGAGCTCGGCCTCGTCCATGACGTAGCGGATGGAGGCGTGCAAATGCCGACGAAAACGGCTGCGCGGCCATTGGTTGGCCACGAACGCGGCCAGCGGATACCGCTCTGGGATCCGGTCCGTCCCCCAGGCGGTCCAACCCTTCATGACGGTCGCCTCGGTCCCCGTGGCGACATCGGCGGCGGCATAGGCATCCGGCGGATGCGCCCATCATGATCGCGGGGTAGCCCCCATGCTGGCGGGCCCATCCCATCAACTCATACAGGACGCCGCCCTGCCACGCGCCGCGGCCGGCGCCGCCCGAGTCGAGAATCCACGCGCAGGGCGTCGAGGAACCCATGAGCTAACGCCTGCTCGGGTTCCCCTTCATGCGATCCGCATCTCGCTGCTGGACTACGGGGTGCGCTGACGCACGACCTCGACCACGTTCCCTGATGGATCGTTGGCCAGGAACATGCCGGCGCCAAACTCGCGGAATCGCAAGCCGCCGGCCTTGACGCGATCGAGCACGGCGTCGCACTCGGTGGAATAGATCGCCACCACGGGTTTCTCCCATCCGGGCTCGTTACGCCTCGCGCGCGCGCAGATATCCGCGACCGGACAGGACAATCGCGCCAAGTCCCAGCCAGGTCGCGGCGAGCCAAAACAGCCAGCCGAGATAGGGGATGGCGAACAGCACGTAGAGCGCCACCACGCCGACCGCCATCGCCACATACGGAGAGGCGCCCGAACGGCCTGCGAGGGCGAGCAACTGCTCCCCGGTCCAGACGGCGACGGGGAGCTTGGCGAGATACAGGGCCACGAGGAACAGGAAGAGGGCACTGACGCCGATCGGCAAACCGACGACCGTCACCATCGTGACCACCGACGCGGCCGGGACGATCAGAAAGGCCACGAATCCCAGCAGCGCGCCGACCGTTGTCTCACCCGCGATCGCGGAGACCAGGTGCTGCATGGCGCCCCGGAACAGCGCGACCGCCAGCAAGCCAGCCAACAGCGTCGCGGCAGTCTGCCATCCCCAAAAGAGCACGCCCCCCGCCGTGATACCCGAGGAGTCGTCTTCCACCTGCTCTTCGTAGGTCACGGTCCCC
Organism: Vicinamibacterales bacterium; assembly: GCA_965197395.1. Taxonomy (GTDB): domain Bacteria; phylum Acidobacteriota; class Vicinamibacteria; order Vicinamibacterales; family UBA8438; genus CAZYFH01. Next base: position 466,850 of record CBDANB010000005.1, read on the forward strand.
ATCACGCGTGCGGCCGCCTCCGGGCTCAGCGGTGTCCGCGACTGGTAGTCGAGGTCGCCGCCGATGCTCGCGCCCGGCGCCAGGTCGATGCGATCGGCGCGAAGCGTCGCGTTGTTCCGCACCGCGCCCGTGATGACGATCTCTCCCCCCGCCAGCCTGACATCGCCATCAACGGTGCCGTCGATACGCACGAAGGCGCCAGCCGCCAGCACATCCCCGGTGACCCGGGCGCCCTCCAGTACCTGGATCTGATTCCCCGCCGCGACCAGGTCCCCGTCGATCGGTGCGTCCACGGTGAGAAGATCTCCGACGATCCGCGTCGAGTCGCCCACGGGGCCACGGATGTCGACCGAGCGACCGCCTGCGAACAGGTCGCCGTCAACCGGCCCAACGATGCGCACCGTTTGCGCCCCGGCAATCAGATCCCCGTTCAGGTGACCGGCGATTTCCACCAGCGCACCCGTGGCATAGAGGTCTCCCTCCCGGGTCTCGCCGCGCTCGACACGCACGGTCGTGCCGCCGGCCACCTGCTGGGCCCGGGTTGACGCCGACGTCCAGATGAGCGCCGCGACGAGGGTCAGCCACGCGGACAGGTTGCGAGCCATGCGTTGCTCCTCCATTGCGAATTGTTCCGGGATGGAGCACGAGGCGCAACCGGATTGCCGTCGACGGTCGCCCGCGCCCTGCCAGCGGTCGCGAGCGGCCGGCCAGTGGCGCGCGAGGCGCCAGCTCGTGAGCGGCCGGCATGCGGCGCGCCTCACCAGGGAAAGACCTCGCGCAGCCGCCGCGCCTGACGCCGAGACAGCGGCACCGTGCCGGCACCCGGGCAGACGATGGTGTACGTACCCGCGTCGGCCGGCTGGATCTCGCCGATCTTGGCCAGGTTCACCAGATAGCTCCGGTGCGCCCTGAAGAACCGCCGGTCGAACTGTCGCTCGAGCTCGGACAGGGTCTGCTCGACCAGCAGCCGCTCGGTGGCGGTTCTGGCGAAGACCAGTGTGTCTTCCGCCTCGAACCAGACGATGTCGTCGGGGTCGAGCAGGAGGACCCCGGACCCGCGCTTGACGCTGACCCGGTCGGGGGGTGGAGGGGATGTGTCCGCTCCGCCGTCGAGCGTGCGGCGGAGCGCGTCGAGCTCGTCGAGGATCCGCCGCGCCGAACCGGCGTCGCCGATTTGCTCCCGCGCACGTTCGAGCGCCTGGGCGAACCGCTGCCGGCCGACCGGCTTCAGCAGATAGTCGACCGAGCGGACCTCGAACGCCGGAACAGCGTAGCGATCAAACGCCGTCACGAAGATGACATGGGGCACGTGTCGGATCCGCTTCAGGACATCGAAGCCGCTGCCTTCCGGCATCCGGACATCGAGGAAGCAGAGGTCGGGCGTCGTGTCGTCGATCAACCGGACCGCCGCGTTGGCGTCCGCGGCCTCGCCCGCCAGCTCGAAGTCCGAGTGTGCGGCGAGCAGCGTCTTCATCCGATCGCGTGCCGGCTTCTCGTCGTCGATGACGACGCAGCGATAGCTCATGGCACGACCTCCGCGCGGATGGGTGGAGACGGGTCCGGCATGACGGTCGGCAGCGTCAACCGCGCGAGCGTGCCCGCGCCACCCGGCGCGGGGGTCAGCGCGAGGGTCGCGCGGCCGCCGTAGAAGGCCTGGAGGCGGCGGGCGATGTTGCCCAGCCCATGCCCGTCGCGAATCATCCGCTCGCCGTCGTCGGCAAGACCGACCCCATCGTCAATGACATCGATGCGTAGCATTGACCCCGCGAACTCGGTCGAGACGTCAATCCCTCCGCCCCGCGCCCTGGGCGCGAGCCCGTGTGCCACGGCGTTCTCGAGCAGCGGTTGGAGGATCAGTCCGGGCACCGGTACCGCGACGGACTCGGGGGCGACATGCCAGACCACCTGCAACCGTTCGCCGAAACGTGCCTGCTCGATACGGAGATAGCCTTTGGTGAAGGAGATCTCGTCGCCAAGCGGTACCGGAGCGACATCGGCGACGTCGAACACGTAGCGGAACAGGCCCGCCAGCGTCTCCAGCAGCTCCTCGGCTCGCCGCACATCTTCATCGAGCAGGGAGGTGATGGTGTTGAGCGTGTTGAAGAAGAAGTGCGGGTTGATCCGCGCCTGCAACGCGGCGAGCTCGGCGCGTGCCGCCTCCTCTCGCAGGCGCGCCTCGACGAGCCGCACCTCCTCCATCTCGCGGAGCGTGTCCTGGAGGCGCAGACGCATCTCCTCGTAACCGAGCACGATGCCACCGACAACCAACGCGAGGAGAGCGTTGATGGCGACGACGCCGCCAGCCAGACGCAGCTCGCGGAAGACGAACAATGGATAGGCCGCAAGCACCGCCACGCTGCCAAGGACCGCCCCGGACAGGAGCGTCAGCACGAGCAGGGGAAACCGGAGCAGGCCTGAGCGTCCGCGCAGCCGCGGAAACAGCCAGACCGATCCCACCATCGCCGTCAGACCGACGACGTTGCCGAACAGCACCGAGATCACCAAGATCGGCGGCTCGACGCCATCGCCCTGAAACACGGCGACGGCGAGCCCGATGGACAGCCCGGCAAGGCTGCTCACCCCGACCCAGAGCACGACCTGACGCCACACGCCCCCGCCGATCCCAGGCGTCACCGCACCCTCGCGAGCACGATGGTCACGTCGTCGTGGGGGGCGACATCACCGCTCCAGTTGCCGAGCGTGTCGAGGACCGTCTCGAGCATCGCGTCCAGCGGGCGCTCGCCGGCGGTGCGCAGCAGCTCGTCCAGCCGTTCCGCCCCAAACTGCTCGCCATCCGGTGCCGGCGCCTCGGTCACACCGTCGGTGAACAGCGCGAGCAGGTCACCGGGGGCGAGCGTCACGGCCCCGGTGTCGTAGGTCGAGCCCTCGAACAGCCCGACGGGCATCCCGCCTTTGTCGCACTCGACCGTGTCGTCGCGCCGCACAAGCAGCGGTGGCAGATGTCCCGCGTTGCTGTAAGACAGTCGGCGGGTCGCCGGATCGTAGCTGGCGAGGAACGCCGTCGCGTAGCGCGCCGGGGAGGACGCCCGGAACACCGCGTCGTTCAGGCTGCCGCCCAGCGCGGCGGGGTTGACCGTCGTGGTGAACAGGCTGCGCACCGAGGCCTGCAGGCTGGCCATGAGTAGCGCCGCCGGGACGCCCTTGCCGGAGACGTCGGCGATGACCAACCCGAGCCGACCGTCCTCGAGCGGGAGGTAATCGTAGTAGTCGCCGCCCACCGCGATGGCCTGCCGGCACACACCGGCCAGCTCCAGCCCCGCGACCTCGGGGACGGTGCGGGGCAGCAACTGGCGCTGCACGTCCCGGGCGACGCGCAGCTCGCGCTCGAGCGCGTCTCGCTCCCGCAGCACGCGGTAGGACGCTTCGATCTGCCGGCGCATCCGGTCGTAGGTGCCGAGGGCCACCGCGACCAGGGCAGCGAGCACCGCGTTCAGCGCGAAGATCAGAAGGACCGTGCGGAACTGCGCGAGCAGGAAGAGCGGCTCGACCACGACGACGAGGATCGACCCGAAGATCGTTCCGGACAACAGGATCAACGAGTCGAGCACGAGCCGGAGCGCAAAGGGCAGCCCGGCCAGGAGCGGAAACACCAGTCGCGCCGACGTGTAGGCGCTGTATCCAACCACCTGGGCGAACAGCACGCTCAAGCGCAAGACCGGACCGAAGTCGACGCCGGCGCCGAACGAGATGCCAGCAGCCACCACGACGCCGACCCCGAGCCAGGCGGCCGTCCATGCCGCGAGGAAATGCCACCCTGGCGCGGCGATGACCTCGGTCAGGTGCGGGGATCCCGTGGTCTGGCGCGTGGTGGCATTCGACGCGCCTGCGAATCCCGACCCCATGGTCGCCGGCAAGGGGCTGGGAAGCGATGAAGTCATTGGTGTCAGTCGTCCAGCGACGCCGCCTCTGCCGCCTGCGAGGGGTCACCCCCGCAGCGGGTGACCTCGCCCCTCAGCCCCCAGGACGCCACATGCGCAGAGGGGTATACCGTGCGGCGTGGGCGAAGTCGCCGTCGGTCGTGAGCATCTCGAGGTCGTGATGAAGGCACAGTCGAACGAGAAGCGCATCGATGGTCCCGAGCTGCACGCCCCGCCGCCGGCACCGGTTGCGGATCTCAGCCGCCTCGACGTAATCGTCGTGGTCCGGGACGATGAGCGGCAGCGCCATGAAGTGCTTCACGATGGACGCACGGACCTTGGGACCGCGGAAACCCTGGAGCAACTCCTGAAGCACCAACCCTGTGGTATAGACGGCCTCTTGGGACGCCAGTGCGTCCCGCAACCGTCCCGACTCCGCGGCGTCACTCGATACATCCCGCCGCAGCGCGAGAGACCAGACGCTAGTGTCGACGAACAAGCTCATGCGCGCGCGCGCTCTGCCTTGTAGTCGAACGCCGGATCCCAGTCGAGTGAGTTGAACAGCTCGAGCAGGCGGCGTTGTTCACGCCGCGCGATGAACTCCTCGAGCGCGAGGGTCACCGCCGCGGTCTTGGTCTTCTTTCCGCTGAGCTCCACGGCGCGCTCCAGAAGCTCAGGGCTGATCGCGAGGTTGGTCGCCATGTGCGTATTGTCGCACAATGCTTCGCACAATAATGAAATGTTCGACTCGTTGGGCGGAGGGGCGGCTCGGCGACAGGGACGCAGTCGGTCCGCTTCACGCGAGCCATCGTGCGATCTTGTCGCCATCCCGCGACTCGGATGCGGCCATTCGGAGGTCATGAATGAGCCACTCGCCCTCGACCTGGCGGAGCCCGACCTCGTAGGCGCGGATCCCTAGAATCTCCTGTCCACCCGATGACGTGGCCCGCGCGGTGAGCGCGCCGGTGGCGAGGAGGAGTCGGCCATCGAAGCGGACGGTGACATCGGCGAGCGTGACGGTTACCCCGTCGTCCAGCAGGCGAAGCGCGGTGGTGAGACCGACGAGGGCGTCCCGATCGTCGACCGCCTCGAACGGCGGTCCGAGCTCGACGTGCGCGTCGTCGGTGAAATACCCCGCGATTCGCGCTCCGCGTGCGGCTCGCAGGAGCGGCGACTCGCCCGGCTGAAGGCTCGCATCCTCGGCGAGCTGCTCGAGGCGCCGGACGATCCGGTCTTCTTCCGTCGGCCGCAGCACCGTCCAAGCGATCCCGGCGACCGCGACCACACCGAGCACGGCCGCAGCGCGATACCAGACGCTCAATTCACTACACAAGGCGGACTCTAAAATGCTTCGTTGAGTGCCAGGTAGACGCCCCTGGAGCCCTCGCGGCCCCACGCGATATCGAGCGCGATGTTCGAACGCGTCTCCTTGTCGAGCTTGACCCGGAACCCCAGGCCAGCGGCGGGCGCCCACCGCTGCAGCGCACCCGTCTCGAAGTCGCTGAACCGGCTGGTGTTGACGAACGCCACCGCTCCGAAGAGCCCGTTCTGGGTGAGGTCGCTGCGGTACTCCACCTCCGCATAGACCCAGTCGCGTCCTCGGAATCGCCCTGCCCTGTACCCCCGCGCGGTGCGGTTGTACGTGTCCCAACCGACGCTCGGGAGGTCGAAGTAGGGTGTCTGGCCGGCCCGGGTCAGCCATCCGATACCCCACGCGGAAAGCACCGTCCGGCGTGCTCCGGGGAGCCTCTGGTAGACGCGTCCCTCGAGCTGCAGGCTCTCCCAGTCCGTATCGCTTCCGAGACCGGTTCGATAGAACGCGTAGCTGGCCCGGCCATACGCCCCGCGCTCCGGGTTGAGCGGGTGGTCCCGCCGGTCGTAGGCCAGGTTCAGTGACGCACCCGACGACGTGGAGCTGGCCGCGGCCGCGATCTGCCGCACCGCTTGAGGCAGCTCGCCCCTCGAGGTGATGTCTCGTCGGATGTCGAGGTGATATCCGGCGCCGACCTCCAGGCCGCCCCACACGGCGCGAGAGACCACCTGATGGAGCCGATACCAGGCGTACCCGACGTCGGCTGGTGCGGAATCGGTCCGGTCACTCCCAAGACCGTGCGTGCGCTCGGTGAAATCGTAGTAGCGCCAATCGCCGGTCAGGTGCCAGGCATTACCGGGCGTGTAGAGGTCGGACCGCGCGACGACGAGTACCTGCTTTTGCGTCGAGACCGAGGCCGAGACGAGCGTGGACGAGAGCGTCGTCGACGACGGGTCTCCAGAGTAGTGGGTGAGTGCGGCGAGCGCCCCGGCGGAGAATCCGACGGCCGGATTTCCGCCGAACGTCGGGAACACCAGGAAGCGCCTCGTGCCAGCGTGCTCGTCGCTGGCGGTGCTGTCGTCCTGTTCGCCGTCTCGCCCCAACGCGGCGGCAATGATGTCGCCAAGATCGCGCTGCCCACGTGCTTGGTCTTCCTCCGCCTGTGGCGTGCCGCTGCCCGTCAGCGCGTGAGCCGGTTGCGCGACGCACCACGCGAGGATGAGCAAAGCCGGCAGGGTGACGTGGCGGCGGGCGCTCCGGACAGCAGTCACTGGACGAACCTCGACTGGAGTCGGGTGCGACGCTGACGTTGCGGCTCCACCAGCGACCGAGTCACGCTGAACCGGTCGACCCAGTCAGGCGCTCGCGATTCGGGCCGGCCGCCCTCGAGCCGGTCAGCGACCCGTTTGGTCTGTGCCAGAGGCCTCTGCCGCCTCCGCCTGTCGGGCGCCGGCGAGTATGTTGGCTGCGGCGTAGTTGCCCTCGTGGCACGCGTACTCGAACAGAGGCGCATCGGTCTTTCGCAGTGACTGCACCGCGGTCCATGGCGCCGTCCACGTGGTGGGATCGTCCACGGTGAACGAGTATTCGATCACGTCGCCGACCCGCGTGAACCGCTCGACGAGGAGGCGCGCGTCCCGGCTGCCGCCGATGAGCAGCAGCGCCCGGTCGAAGTTCGTCGTCTCGACAACCAGCGTGTCGCCCTCCCAGTGCCCGCGCGAGTCCCCGAGCCACTGGCGGATCTCGCCGTGGGGACGTCTGTCGAGCGGGATGATGCGCGTCGAGCCCATTATCTCGACGAACATCGCCACGTGGTCCGGCGTCTGGAAGAGCTGGACGTTGTTGTTGTACGCCGTGGGGTAGATCGGCAGCGCGGCGCTACCGATGCACCGGTCGAAGTAGTTGAGATCCTCGACCTGCTCGAACGGCCCCGTCCCGAACGACCCCCCGAACCCAGGTCGCGCTTCGCCTTCGGGTGTCTTCGGCGGCCGGCGGCCGTTCGGTGGGTCGACGATCAGGGATGTGCGCCCGTCCTCCACGACATTCGTCCCGAAGTCGAGCCAAAACCGGTTGTAGGCGCCGACGTTTCCTCCCGCTTCGGTCCGCACCGCCTCCGCCGCGTCGGCGGTGCGGTTTGTATCTTCGGCCCCCCGCTCGATTTCGGCGACCTCTTCTTCGGTCAGAAATTCCTGGTCGGCCTGTGCTTCGGGGCGCTCCAGCGGCGTGAGGGTGCGGAAGTCCCAGACGCCCCCCAGGTCGGGGTCGCCCCATGGCGTCCGCGGCGCCGTCGCTTGGGCCGCGGCGACCACCGGCGTGAGAACCGCGAGTGCGAGCAGCGCGACGACAAATCCCTGCCTGGCGCTCATCTCATCTCCTCCGTCTACCGTCCGTCGTAGATGTATTGCATGATGGTTCTGACCGTCTGCGGCGGCGCGCTGAACTCGCTGTAGCGACTCGGCACCGAGTAGGCGCCGGCTGCCTCGTCCACGCTACGGCCCGCCGCGATGCCCTCTCGCGCCTGGGCGACGAGGTCGGTGTAGAACCCACGGTAATCCACGAGGTCGCTCCACGCCAGCGGCGTTTCCCAATGACCCGTGATGATCGTGTCGACCCCCGGGATGCCGGCGATCGCCTTGGTCAGCGTGCGGCCGAACTCGATGGCGCTCCCGCCGTTCCCGTTCTCGGCGTCGATGAACGGCAGGAACTTCCCGAGGAACATGTCCCCGGTGTGCATCGTGCGCGGCGCCTTGAAGACGACGAACGTATCGCCGTCGGTGTGGCCACGGCCGAAGTGGTAAAGGTCGATCTGATCCGGACCGCTGAAGAGCGACATCCGGTCGGAGAAGGTCGTCGCCGGCAAATACTTCGCGTTCTCACCCTTGAAGGCGTCGCAGTTCGTGACCGGCTGGCAGCTCGCGCGCGCCATGTGGAACTTGATGTTCTCGTGCGCGACGTAGTCGACGGTGTCGGGGAACTCGGTGTTGGCGCCGCTGTGGTCGAAGTGCGTGTGCGTATTGATGATCGTCGTCACCGGCTTGCTGGTGATCTTCCGCACCTCGGCGAGGATGTCGGGCCCGTATCCCGCGAGCTTGGTGTCGACGAGCACGACCCCGGTCGCGGTCTCGAAGAGCGCCGTGTTGGGTTAGACGCCAAAATGCTGCGGATGGAACGACAGATGAACTCTCCGCTGACCGATTCCTGACGCGGTACGTCACCCGGCGACAGGCGGAGGGTGGGTTTCGCGCTGCGGATCCCCGCCTGATGGCGTACGGGTTGACGGCGTTGGCTGTCGGTTACGCGACTCGCACCAAGTTGTATGGACTCGAGACCATCGATGAGGACGCCACCGTTGCCGAGGGGATCGCGCGACTACTGCTCGAGGGCGCGCGGGAAGACTCGGGGCCGGTGTCCGCGTGATACCATCGAGTTCTCACCGCCCGACGGACGTACGGCGGTCGCCGGGCAGCACGGCGATGCAACCAAAGACAATTATGAGCCCGTTCCGTCGCGTTGCTCACGCCCTGCTCGTCGTCGTGCTCGTGTCGACGGGGGGCTCGGCGCCGTTCGCACACGTACATGCGCCGGGCGCCGATCACGATAGCGCTGACCACGGCGCGCCTGGTGTCCGCAGGGCGTCGGTCCACGGCCACGAGGCACATCATCAGGGGCAGGACGCTCACTGGCATCTGCCCGTACGGCACGCGGCCGTGGCCGGCGACGCGGCCCCCCGTGTCGGCACCACGCCACACGACCACGCCGCGGTCCCGTTCCCGACTGTTGCAGAGAAGCGTTCAAGCACACGGGCCGGCGCGACGCCTGCGCTGGTCGTGGTGTGGCAGGCCGACGTCGCGCCAGACCCGATTGCGCGACCCATGCCGGTCGCGGCCACGGCCCGTTCCAACCCACCCCCACGTCTCGCGCTCGGCGCTCGCGCCCCGCCTGTGTAGCGGCTCGTCCCCGCCCGCATCGTCCTGAACTCGTTCGCTCGTAACCCCGCAGTACGGCCGCCGCTCGATCAACGGCCGCTGGGAGATGACGACATGTGTCGATGGCGACCGCTCGTCTGGTCGTTCGGCGTCTGTGTGCTGCTTGCAGATCATGCCTCCGCGCAGATGCTCACAGAGGCGGAGGCACTCACGCGGATGCGGATGGAGCATCCACAGGTGCGCGTCATGCGTTTCACGGTCCGCCAGGCCGAGGCGGAGGCGCGTGAGCGCCGTCAGCTGTCGAACCCGACGATGAGCTACACAAGGGAAGACGCTGGTCTGAGCGTAGACACGTTCTTCCTCGTGACGCAAGAGCTCCCGGTGCGAGGCCGGCCGGGACTCCTGGGTGAGGCAGCCGACCATGCCGTCACGGCTGCGCAGGCCAACACCGACGCCGAGTTGCTCGCCATCGACTCGCTGGCGCGCGTGGCATTCGCCGACCTGCTGCTGGCTCAGGAGCGTCTCACTGCGCTGGAAGGTGGCCTGATCGATCTGGGCGCGGTCGTCGACGTGCTGCGCGCGCGTGAGGCCGAAGGCGAGGGCTCCCGGTTCGACCGGCTGCGGGCCGAGCGGGAAGCCACCGACATCGAGACCGACCTCGAGGCAGCCGCGATCGGTCGCGTCGGCGCGCAGGCCCGGCTCGCGTCATTCTTCGGCCCGGGAGCGGACCCGGCCGGACTGCGCGCCTCCGGTCGCCTAATGGATGGCGGCGCCGTCGCCGATGTCAACTCGCTGCTGGCCGAGGCGCGCGCGCGGAGGCCGGACTATCGCGCCCTGACGCTGAGCGCTGCGCGCTGGGAGACCGAGCGGCGCGCGGCCGAACGACTGCGGTATCCGGGGGCGTCGGTGAGCGCCGGGTTGAAGCGTTCGGGACCGGCGGCCGCGAGGGACACGGGCTATGCCGTGACCGCCACGGTCGCGCTCCCCCTCTTCAACCGCGGTGATGCACAGGTCGCGAGAGCGGAGGCCGCGCGCGCGCGCGTGCATGCGGAGCAGGCGGCGCTCGCGGCGCGCATCGACAGCGACGTCCGCGTCGCGCAGGCCGCCGCCTCTCGATACCGCGACCTGGTTGACCGTTATCAGGCGGGCTCCGTCGACCGGGCCGACGAGCTGGCGGCCATTGCCACCGCGGCGTACGAAGAAGGCGAGTTCGGCATCCTCGAGCTGCTCGACGCGCATCGGGCGACGCTCGGCGCACGGCTCCGTCTCCTGGAGCTGTCCGCGGCCGCCCGCCGGGCCGCCATCGAGCTCGACCGCGCCGTCGGACGGGAGGTCGCGCCATGATCGCCACGAGTCCGATTGACGTGCGTCCATGGACGGTCCGTCTCCCCGCGCTCGTCGTTCTTAGTGCCGTGGCTTGCGCTGGTTCGCTCGGTGCAGCGGCGTGCATCGGTTCGGAGCCAGTGGCGACGGATGTGATCGAAGTTGCCGAGCCACCACCCGTCGTCGAGACGCAGTGGACCGAGCGGAGCGAGTTGTTCGTCGAATACCCGCCGCTCGTCGCAGGTCGCACGAGCCGGTTCGCGATCCACTTCACCGATCTCGAGTCGTTCGAGCCCGTACGGGCGGGCCGGGCGGTGGTGCATCTCCGCAGTGGTCAGAACGACGCCCAGGAGTTCTCCGTGGAGGCGCCTGGCCGTCCCGGGATTTTCGGCGTCGATGTCACGCCCGCGCGGGCAGGCCGATTCCGGCTCGAGCTGGTGCTGGACGCGCCTGGGTTGGCGGATCGGCACGATCTGGGAGAAGTGATGGTGGCGGATGCGTCCGATGCGGCCCCGCCCACGGCGACGGAGGAGCCGGCAGTCGCAGCGATCCCGTTCCTCAAGGAACAGCAGTGGACGCTCGACTTCGCCACGGCGCCCGCCGAGCGACGGGAGATAGGCGAGAGCCTGGAGCTCGCCGCAGAGGTCGAGCCGCGCACCGGCGGTCAGGTCGACGTGACGACACCGGTGGCCGGCCGGCTCGCCGGGGACCTGCCTGCCCGGGGGGTCGGGTCGGAGGTGACCCGCGGCGACACGCTCGCGGAGGTCGTGCCACATAGCGGACATGGCGAGGACCGGCCGGCGCTCGAGCTCGCTGTGGCGGAAGCGCGCGACGCCCAGGAGCTGGCGCGGGCGGAGCGAGCACGGGTCGATCGGCTCGTCGAGGTCGGGGCGCTGCCTGCGCGCCGTCAGCTCGAGGTGCGCCTGGCCGAGCAGACAGCCGCGGCGCGTGTCCGTGCGGCGGAAGCGCATCTGTCGCAGCTCGATGCCACACGGATGGGCGAAGGCGAGGCCGGGCGCGACATCCGCTTCGTGTTGCGTGCGCCAATGAGCGGTGTCGTTGCCGCTTCTGACGCTACGCCCGGGGCGAGCGTCGACGAAGGGGCGCGGCTCTTTCGGCTCGTCGCGATCGATCGGGTGCACATCGTCGGCGCGCTGCCGGAGGCGGCGCTGTCACGCGTCGACGAGCTCGTCGGCGCCGAGCTGGAAGTCCCTGGGCGGGCCGGATCGATCGCCCTCGACCGATTGGTGGCCGTCGGTCGCGTGCTGGACCCGGGGGCGCGGACCGTGCCGATCATTTACGAGCTCTCCGATCCGGACCCGCGGCTCGCCATCGGACAGGCGGTGACGCTGCGCGTCTTCGTGTCAGCGACCACCGATGCGGTGACTGTGCCAGACAGCGCCATTGTCGACGATGGGGGGCAGCCGGTCGTGTTCGTGCAGGTGGGGGGCGAGGGCTTCGAGCGACGCGCGGTCGTGCTCGGCAACCGCGAGGCGGGTACCGTGCAGATCACCGGCGACGTCGCCCCAGGTGAGCGTGTCGTCGTACGTGGCGCCCCGTTCATCCGGCTGGCCGCCCTCTCGCCGCAGGTCCCCGCACATGGACATACGCACTGACCCGGCGGCGCACGTGTGTTGTGTACGTAGCGCAGGCCTTCAGGCCTGCGTGGCGAGGCTAAAGCCTCGCCCTACGACCGGCCATGGCGCGCACGGCGCGCCTCGCGGGCGCGGAGTGGGCACTCGGGTCCCCGCGGAGCGCCCGCGTGGGGGTCGGGGCGAAGCCCCGTCTGAATAATGCTTGATGGGCTGATTCAATGGTCGCTTCGCAACCGGCTGGTCGTGCTGGCCGCCGCAGCTGCCTTCCTCGTGTGGGGCGGGTATGTGGCGACGCAGGTGCCGGTCGATGTGCTCCCGGACCTCACCGCACCAACCGTGACGGTGTTGGTCGAGGGGCACGGCATGGCACCGACCGACATGGAAGCGCTCGTCACCTTTCCAATCGAGGCATCTCTCAACGGCGCGTCTCGCGTGCGGCGCGTACGCTCGGCCACCGCCGTTGGGATCGCGGTCGTCTGGGTGGACTTCGACTGGGGAGAGGACATTCATCGCGCCCGGCAGACAGTGACCGAGAAGCTGACAGCAGTCGTAGGCTCGTTGCCGGACGAGGTCGAGCCACCGGTGCTGGCACCGCTCTCGTCGATCATGGGCGAGATCATGTTCGTGGCGCTCGAGTCCGATGCCCACACTCCGCTCGAGCTCCGGACCACGGCCGACGTCCTCGTCCGACGACGACTGCTGGCCACGCCTGGTGTGTCGCAGGTCACGGTCATCGGCGGCGCGCGGCGACAGTTCGAGGTGCTGGTCGACCCCGAGCGGTTGGCCGACTACGGCGTGGCGCTGAGCGCGGTCGAGGATGCCCTCAGAGGCGCGAATCGCAATACGTCCGCCGGATTCCGCCTGGCCGGCGGGCTGGAATACCTCATCCAGGGTGTTGGTCGGTTGCGCGACCTCGACGGGGTCGGCGAGACGGTCATCGGCACCAGCGAGACCCAGCCGATCCGCGTGCGGGACGTTGCCGAGTTGCGGGTCGGCGAGGCGCTCAAACGGGGTGATGCGTCGCACAACGGCGAGCCGGCTGTCATCCTCGGCATCCAACGCCAGCCCGACGTCAACACGCTGCTGTTGACGCGCCAGCTCGAGGCGGTGCTCGACGAGATCCAGACCGACCTCCCAGCGGGAATGCGGCTCGACTCGCGGCTGTTCCGTCAGGCGGACTTCATCGAGCTCGCGCTGGGCAACCTGACGAACGCGCTGCGCGACGGCACCCTGCTGGTCGTGCTGGTGACCCTGGTGTTCCTCGCCAGCGCACGTGCCAGCGCCATCACGCTGCTGGCGATCCCGCTGTCGCTGCTGGCTGCGGTCGTCGGTCTGCGGCTTGCGGGGTTGTCGATCAACAGCATGACGCTCGGCGGCATGGCCATCGCCGTCGGCGCGCTCGTCGACGATGCGATCATCGACGTCGAGAACGTCTCGCGGCGGTTGCGAGAGAACGCTACGCTGCCGCTGACGGCGCGCCGCCCGGTGCTAGAGGTGGTCTTTCGGGCGAGTTGCGAGATCCGCGGCACCATCGTCTTCGCGACGTTGATCGTGATGTTGGCGTTTCTGCCGCTGTTCTTTCTCGCTGGCGTCGAGGGGCGGCTGCTGCAGCCACTCGGCTACGCGTATCTCGTCTCGCTCGCCGCGTCGCTCGTCGTCGCCCTCACCGTGACGCCGGCGCTGTGCGCGTACTTGCTGCCCGGTGCGCGGAGCGTGCGTGACGGGCGGGAGCCGGCGCTGACGACCGCCCTGAAGCGGGGCTACGCGCGGTCGTTGCCGCACGTTCTACGTCACCCGCGCCTGGTGATGGGCGTCGCCGCGCTACTGTTCGCAACGGCGGTGGCGGCGACACCGCGTATGGGTCGCGCGTTCCTGCCAGCGTTCAACGAGGGCGCACTCGTGATCAGCGCGGTGACCCTGCCCGGCACGAGCCTGGCGGACTCGAATGCGCTCGGCACGGCTATCGAGCGTCTCTTGCTCGACGTCCCGGAGGTGGTGGCCACCGCGCGCCGCACGGGGCGTGCCGAGCTCGACGAGCACGTCCAGGGCGTCGAATCGGCGGAGATCGATGTCCGACTGGAACCCGAGGGTCGACCACGCGCGGTCGTCGTGCAAGAGATCCGGGACCGGTTGTCTCTCGTGCCAGGGACGAACATCACCGTGGGTCAGCCAATCTCCCACCGCATCGACCACATGCTCTCCGGGTCTCGCGCCAACGTGGCCGTGAAGATCTTCGGCGACGACCTGGGAGTGCTGCGTGGGCTCGGGGGGCAGGCGGTCGCGGCCATGCAAGACATCCCGGGACTCGTGGACCTGGCGCTGGAGCCGCAGGCCGACATCCCGACCGTACGTGTCGACTTCGACCGCGCCGCGCTTGCACGGCATGGATTGCCGGCCGGTCAGGCCGCGGTGGCCCTGGAGACGGCGCTCCTCGGTCGCGAGGTCGGGCAGATCATCGAAGGCCAGACGATGTTTCCGCTGGTCATGCGCTATACGCCGAGGGATCTCACCAGTCTTGACGCGATGTGGCAGACGCGGATCGATATGCCGGCGGGCGCCCGCGTGCCGCTCGGGAGCCTCGCCGACATCGTGGAAGATCGCGGTCCCAACTTCATCGGGCGCGAAAACGTACAACGCCGCATCGTCGTCACGTCCAACGTCGCCGGGCGGGACCTGGGAGGCGTCGTGAGCGACATCCGCGAGCGCGTCGCAGCGGGCGTCACCCTCCCCGACGGCTACCGCGTCGAATACGGCGGCCAGTTCGAGGCCGAAGCCGCGGCGTCGCGTCTGCTGATCGGTCTCGGGGTCGCCGCCGTCGCCGGCATCTTCCTCATCCTGGTCAGCGCGTTCAAATCGGCGCGCGACGCGGCGATCGTCATGATCAATCTTCCGCTGGCGCTCATCGGCGGCGTCGTCGGCGTTTTCCTCGGGGGCGGCGTGCTGTCGATCGCGGCGCTGATCGGATTCATCTCGCTTTTCGGTATCGCAACGCGTAACGGCCTCATGTTGGTCTCGCACATCCGACGCCTGCGTGAGGACGAGGGGATCCGGGACCTTCGCGACGCCGTGATCCGGGGATCGGTCAATCGACTGGTCCCGATATTGATGACCGCGATGTCGACCGGGCTGGCGCTCGTGCCGGTCGCCCTCGGGGCCGGCGAACCCGGGAGCGAGATCCAGGCGCCGCTCGCCCTCGTCATCGTGTGCGGGTTGATCTCGTCGACCGTGCTCAACATGTTCGTCGTGCCGGCGGTCTACTGGACCGGCGTACGCGGCACCGAAGGATCGCCTCCACGTTGAACGGTCCGCCCCTCCTCGCTAAGCTAGAGGCGCAGAGGAGCAGCGATGCGCCCACTGAGTCCCGCAACGCGATGTGTGATGGTCCTGACGGTTGCGGTCGTGTCACTCACTGGACCTCCGGCGGCCGACGCCCAACCGTTGTCCGATTTCGTGCCGGTCACCGACGCGGTGCTTCAGGACCCGGCGCCGGACGATTGGCTGATGTGGCGGCGCACGCTGGACAGTTGGGGATACAGCCCGCTCGACCAGATCGATCGTGACAACGTCGAGGCGATCCAGATGGTCTGGACGCGCGCCCTCGGTCCGGGCCTCCAGCAGGGCACACCGCTGGTCTACGACGGCGTGCTCTACATGCCGAACCCGCGAGACGTCATTCAGGCGATCGATGCCGTCACCGGCGACCTCCTCTGGGAATATCGCCGGGACCGGCCGGACGACCTGGGCGAGTACCTCATCGCGAGCCTCATCGACACGAACCGGAACCTCGCCATTCACGGCGGGCTCATCATCGATACCACGACCGACGATCACGTCATCGCCCTGGACGCGACGACGGGTCGCCTGGTGTGGGAGACGGAGATTCTCGACTACAAGAAGAACCCCGCCAATCAGACATCGGGTCCCATCATCGCGAACGGCAAGGTCATCTCGGGACGGAGCTGCACGCCACGGGGCGGGCCGAACGCCTGCGTCGTCACCGCCCACGATGCGACGACCGGCGCCGAGCTCTGGCGTCGCCGCCTGATTCCCGGGCCGGGCGAGCCAGGGGACGAGTCGTGGGGGGGCGTGCCCTTCGAGGAGCGGAAGCACGTGGGCGCCTGGATGGTCCCCAGCTATGACCCGGCGCTGAATCTCGTGTATGTCGGCACGTCGGTGACCTCCCCGGCGCCGAAGTTCCTGATCGGCGGCATCGACAACAAGCACCTCTATCACAACTCGACCCTCGCCCTCGACGCTGATACGGGCGAGATCGTCTGGTTTTACCAGCATCTCAACGATCACTGGGACCTCGATCACCCGTTCGAGCGATTGCTGGTCGACACCGTCGTCGCGCCCGACCCCGCGCGGGTCACCTGGATCAACCCGCGGTTGCGTGCGGGCGAGACACGACGGGTCATGACGGGCATTCCCGGCAAGACCGGTGTCGTCTACACGCTCGACCGGGCGACCGGCGAGTTCCTGTGGGCGACGCCGACGGTCGCGCAAAACGTCATCAGCCACATCGACGGCGCCACCGGGGCGGTGTCCGAGAATCCGGAGCTTGTCTTCACGCGGGAGGGCGAAGAGGTCCTGGTCTGTCCGACGTTCGTGACCGGCGGCAAGGACTGGGAAGCCGGCGCCTATAGCCCGCTGACCAACCTGATGTACTACCCGCTGCGCAACGCCTGTGCGCGTATGCTGGCGACGACGGAGGGTGGGGTCACGCTCTACGCGCTCGCGCAGCGCGCCGAGATCGCGCCCGGCACCGACCAGGTCGGCACCGTGCAGGCGATCTCGGCCGAGACCGGCGAGATCGCCTGGACCTACGAGCAGCGCGCCGGCACGACGTCGCTCGTCGCGACCGGGGGCGGGCTCGTGTTCGGCGGCGACGGGAACGGCCGGTTCCGGGCACTGGACCACGAGACCGGCGCCGTCCTGTGGGAGATCAACATCGGCTCGTCCGTCACCGGCTTTCCGATCACCTACGCCGTCGACGGACGGCAGTATGTGGCGGTCAGCACCGGCTCCTCGATGAGCTCGAGGGACAACATGCGCCTGACACCGGAGCTCCGCCCAACGACCGCAAACAACCTCTTTGTGTTCGCGTTGCCCTAGTGTCCCGAGTCAGAAGTTCGGTGACGAAGTCTCGGAGCGCGGCGCCCGGCTGGCAAGCTCGCGACGAGGGAGCATATTGGGCATATGTGACCGAGGAGCAACGCCGCCAGGCGGGATGCCCCGCCCGAGAATGCGTTAGCGAACTTCTGACTCGGGACACTAGCTGCTAGCAGCCTGTCGTACGCCATGGCCAAGAGGGGAACCGGCGCGGACGGCGTGGCCGATCGGCCGATGGTCTCGGTCATCGTGCCCTGTCGCAACGAGGAGCGATTCATCGGCGCGTGCCTCGACGCGCTGCTGGCGCAGACATACCCGCGTGAGCGCATCGAGATTCTCGTCGCCGACGGGCGGAGCACGGATGGCACGCGGCGCGTCGTCGAGCGGGCGGCCGCGCGCGACGACTGCATCCGCGTGATCGACAACGCCGGCCGCTTCGCCGCGTCCGGGTTGAACCGTGGAATCGAGGCGGCTGTCGGCCCCGTCATCATCCGGGTGGACGCGCACGGTGCGGTCGCCACGGATTTCATCGAGCAGAACGTCCGGCTACTCGTCGCCCATCCGGAGGCGTGGAGCGTGGGCGGTCCCATCGTGCATCGCGGTGTCGGAGCAACCGGTCGCGCGATTGCCACCGCGATGTCGCATCCGTTCGGCGTGGGCAACGCCCGGCATCGGTTCGCCGATTACGAAGGCGACGTCGACAGCGTGGCGTTTCCGGCGTATCGGCGTTCGACGTTCGATCGGGTCGGGGCCTTCGACGAGCGTTTCGTGCGGAACCAGGACGACGAGCTCAGCCTGAGAATCATCAGGCACGGCGGGCGCATCCTGGTGTCGACGGCCGTACGGTTTACATATCAGGTCCGTGAGCGATTCGGCGGGCTGTTCAGGCAGTATCTCCAATACGGGTACTGGAAGGTCGCCGTGATCCGGAAGCACGGTCGACCAGCCTCGCTCCGGGTGTTCGCGCCTGCGCTGCTGGTGGGGTCTATCGCCGCCAGCCTGTGTGCCTGGTTGCTCGGCCTGCCGCTCGCGGCACTCGTGCTGGCCGGGCCGGGTGGGGCGTATGCGACGGCCAATCTGTGTGTCAGCCTCGGCATCGCCATCGCCATCGCGCCGCGCGTCGGTGTCGGCACCGCGGTGCGAGTTCCAGTGGCGTTCGTCCTGATGCACGCCGGCTACGGACTGGGATTCGCCGCGGCGCTGCTGCGCTGGGTGGTCGGTGCGACGGATCGCGATCCGGTGCGCCTGACGCAATCGAGTCGATCGTGAGTCAGACGACGGACTGGTCGCCCGACAGGGACGAAGAAGACCGGATACGTGCGGTCTACGCGCGGCGCGACGCCGGCGGGGCGCAACGCTCCGCACGCGCGGCTGCCGGCGAACGCTACATCGTCGAGACCCGCGCGCGCCGGGTGGTGGAGTTACTGGCGCGGCACGGTATCACTCGGCTCGGGACGCAGCGCGTGCTGGACGTCGGGTGCGGGACCGGATTCTGGCTGAACGAGCTCGTTCGATGGGGCGCAGATCCCGCGCATCTCACTGGTATCGACCTCGTCCCCGACCGTGTCGACACGGCGCGCCGACGTGTGCCAGCGTCGGTGACGGTGTCGGCCGGCAACGCGGCGTCGCTGCCGTACCCCGCGGCCAGTTTCGACATCGTGCTGCAGTCGACTGTGTTCACGTCGGTGCTGGACGGCGGTCTCCGTCGGCGGATGGCGTCGGAAATGGTTCGTGTGCTGACTGAAGACGGGCTCATCGTGTGGTACGACTTCCACGTCGGTAATCCGCGGAATCCAGATGTGCGCCGCGTGCCGCAGCGCGAGATCCGACGGCTGTTTCCCGACTGCGACGTCAGCATGCGGCGGATCACGCTGGCGCCGCCTCTGGCACGGCTGATCGCACCGTGGTCGGTGGCGGCCTGCGCTGCGCTCGAGGCGGTGCCCTTCCTGTGCACGCATGTGCTCGGGTCCATCCGCAAGGCGAGGCCGGCGTCATGAGGGCCATCCCGCGCGGGTCCGGCGCGGTCGCCAAGCGGGTCATCGATCTTGTGGGGGCGGTGGGGGCGCTCGTCGTGCTCTCGCCGCTATTCGGGGTGCTTGCTGCGCTCGTCAAGCGCGACTCCGCCGGTCCGGTCTTCTTCCGTCAGGAGCGGATCGGCGAAGCGTTTCGGCCGTTCGAGATCCTCAAGCTCCGGACGATGGTGGTGGACGCCGACCGTCGAGGCGGCCTCCTGACCGTCGAAGGAGACCCTCGCATCACGCGCGTCGGCCGGTGGCTCCGCCGACTCAAGCTCGACGAGCTGCCGCAGCTCGTTAACGTTGCGCGTGGCGACATGTCACTCGTCGGTCCGCGCCCGGAAGTCCGCAGATACGTCGAGCGACGTCGCCGCGACTACGCCGTCATCCTCACCGTGCGGCCCGGCCTCACCGACCCCGCGTCACTCAAGTACCGCGACGAGGCGGCCATCCTCGGTCAGGCGGACGATGCGGAGGAGGCGTATGTGACCGCCATCCTGCCCGACAAGATCCGGCTCGCCAAGGACTACGTCGCGCGTCAGTCGGGTGCGGTCGATCTGTGGCTGATCGTTCGCACACTTCTCGCGTCGGCCGGTGACATAATCGGCCGGGTGGACGCACCCACACCGAGATGGGATTCAAGGGAGGCGCGCAGATGAACCGGAAGCGACTCGCCGGCGCGGTGCTGATGTCGTTGGTGATCACGCTGCTGGTGGATCAGCCGCGGGCGCAAGGACCAGATGTCGACCTGCCGGTGTTCGAGGTCGAACCGTCGTGGCCGATGCTGCCGAACGACTGGGTCCTCGGGCAGGTCGCCTCCGTGACCGTTGACCGTCAAGACCAGGTCTGGGTGCTGCACCGGCCGCGCACCGTGCCGGACGAAGAGCAGGCCGTTGCCGCACCGCCGGTGTTGGTCTTCGACATCGACGGCACCTTCGTTCGGGCCTGGGGCGGTCCAGCCGACGGCTACGAATGGCCGGCCAACGAGCATGGGATTCACGCCGACCACGAAGGCAACATCTGGATCGGCGGGAACGGCAGTGACCCGGCCTCGGACGACATGCTGCTGAAGTTCACACCCGATGGTGAGCTCCTGCTGCAGATCGGGCGCCGCGGTCAAAGCGGCGGCAATGCCGACACGGAGAACCTCATGCGGCCGGCCGAGTCGTTCGTCTATCCAGAGACGAACGAGGTCTTCGTGGCCGATGGCTACGGCAACCGACGCGTCATCGTGCTTGATGCACAGACCGGTGCCTTCAACCGGATGTGGGGCGGCTTTGGTGGCGAGCCGCGCGATCCCCAGCCCACGCCAGCCCGCGCGGCGGGCGGAGGGAGCGACGTGCCACGTGGTGAAGGACCCGGACCCCATCAATTCGGCACGGTACACGGCATCGAGGTTGGGCTGGACGGTCGGGTCTACGTCGCCGACCGGAACAACGGTCGCATCCAGCGCTTCACGCTGGACGGCGCGTTTCTGGAGCAACGCTTCGTCAACCCGGACGGCGAGAGCGCGCTGACGGTGGCCGGTATGGCGTTCTCCGGCGACTGGGAGCAGATGTTCATCTACGTCGCGGATCAGGGGAACTCGCTCATTCACGTCCTCGACCGACAGACGCTGGAGGTCCTCGACTCGTTCGGGCGCAACGGTGAGGGGCCGGGCGAGTTTCGCGCGCTCCACCACATTGCCACCGACAGCAAGGGCAACATCTACACGGCGGAAGCCCAGCGCGGCCGGCGCGCGCAGAAGTTCAAGTTCCTCGGGATGGCGTCGTGGCTTTAGGTTAGTCGGGCTTCGCCCCGAACCCCGCGGCCGCGGCGGAGCACCGTGCTCTGGTAGCCCCACTCCACGACTGCGAGGCGCGCCGTGCGCGCCTGGGCCGACTACCGACGGTCCCGAACGACGACGACGTTGATGTTGATCGCTCCTAGGGCACTCATGCGATGAACGTGCTCCTGCTGTCGATGCCGGATACGTTCGAGCATATGGCGCCGGTCGCGGTGCGGATGCCGAACGGCGCGCTCACCTCGTTGGCCGGCAATGTCGATCCGGGCCACCGCGTGGCGGTGGCGGACCTCATCCTCGCCGGGGACCAGGTTCGGGCGACAGTGGAGAGCCTCGTCCGGTCACACCAGCCGTCTGTCGTTGGTCTCAGCATCATGACGTTCCAGCGACGGACGGCGCACGCCGTCATCCGCCTGGTGCGGGCGCTGCGGCCCCACACGCAGATCGTCGTCGGCGGCTACGACCCAAGCCTGGCGCCCGAGGCCTACACCGACCCCGCGCTGGGGGTCGATGTCATCGTTCGGGGCGAGGGTGAGGCGACCTTCCGCGAGCTCGTGCGGGCGATGGAGACTGGGCACGGCTGTGGATCGATCGCCGGCGTGACCCATCGGTCGGGCGCGGACGTCGTCGCCAATCCGGACCGCCCGGTCAGTAGTCTCGATGGCGACGCGGTCCGACTCCCGGATCGCGGTGCGCGGAGGCTCTCCGGCTACACCTTGCTGGGTCGGCAGGTCGACGTGGTGGAAACGTCGCGGGGCTGCACGTTCGATTGCAGCTTCTGCTCGATTATCGAGATGCGTGGCCGCAATTTCCACCGCTTCGCGATCTCCCGGGTGCTGGCCGATATCGAGGATGCTTGTTCGCGTGGCGCGCGTTGCATCTTCATCGTCGACGACAACGTCACGCTGGACGCGCCGCGGTTCGAGGCGCTCTGTCGGGCGATTGTCGCGCGCCGGCTCAACGACGTGGACTACGTCGTCCAGGGGATGACGTCGTCCATCGCGATGCATGGGGCGAGGCTCGCGCCGCTCATGCGGCAGGCGGGCTTTCGCTATGTGTTCCTCGGTATCGAGAACGTGCTCGACCGCGACCTGGCGTTTCTTCGGGCGGCCGCGAAGAATCGAGCGCGGGGTCAGGCCGCCGACGAGGGCTCGGCGACGATCCGAGCGATCGAGCACCTGCATCGCCACGGCATATATGTCGTCGGCGGGCTGATCGTCGGTAACCCCGACGACACGCGGGAGTCAATCGAAACGAACCTGGCGTTCGCGCGGCGGTACGTCGACTGGCCGTATATTCAGCACCCGACCCCGTATCCCGGGACGCCGATGACTGAGGACTTCGAGGCTCGCGACCTCATCATCAATGACCGCGTCGAGGAATACGACGGAACCACCGCCGTGGTTCGGACGGAGACGCTCGACGCGGCGGAGGTCGAGTTTCTTCGATGGCGGGCGGAGCGCTGGATGAAGCTGCGCCATTTCCCGGCGGCGCTGGCCCACAGCCCCCGCTTCGTCCTGCCACACGCGGCCGCAATGATGGCCCACACCTTCCGCGGATCGTCGGTCCGCTCGGTGTTGGGGCTTGAAAGTCAGCGGGCGGTATTTGAGCGCTATCGCGCGATGAGGCGTGCCGAGCGCGCCGCGATCTGGGACGACATAGCCACGACGAAGCTCTACGCGGGTGTGGCGCGCAACGGCGAGCCGATGCCCGTCGGCTAGTGGCCGTCCCGTAGGGCTGTTGCGTCTCGTGCGGAGCCGAGGCTGGAAGCGGTGGAACACTCCGACAACGGCGACGGGTTTCAAGCCGTGGACCGAGAGGTCTAGCTTCGGGTCGGGGTCGTCGCCGTGTCCGGGTAGAGATGCACGTCGCGCTGCGGAAACGGGATCGTGATGCCCTCGGCGTTCAGCGCCTTGTAGATGGCCGTGTTGAGACCGTCCACGCACTGACCGCGCAGCTCGGGGAGCTCGATCCAGCAGAGCACGCGAAAGACGAGTGCGGAATCGGCCATCTCGGTGAACCGGATGCGCGGCTCGGGATCGTCGACGACGAATTCGACGCCCCGCGCCGCGCGCAGCACACTGGCGACCCGCTCGATGGAGCCGCCGACGCTGCCCGCTCGACCTCGAGATCTACCGTCGGTGCACCCTTCATGTCGCGTCGACGAATCGTGCGGGCGGGGGTATCATGAACCTCGATTCGTAACGCGCGGCGCGCGTGGAGGAGTCGATCCATGAGACTGTTCGCTCCGGTCGTCCGGCAGACCGGGCGTCGTCCGAGAGGCGCCGGGTCGTGATCGGAGCGGCGAGGTATCTGCGATGACCCTGGTTCGGCCGTGTCTGCTGGCGGCGGCGGTCGTGGTGGGCGGATCGGCGTCGGCCGTCGCGCAGGGACCCGACGACGCCCGCGTCGATTTCCAGCGGCACGTACGTCCCATCCTCGCCGACAACTGTTTCCAATGTCACGGGCCGGACGCAGGCACGCGCCGCGCGCGGCTTCGGCTCGACACCGAAGAGGGCGCCTTCGCCCCGCGACCGAGCGGGGTCGCGATCGCCCCCGGCGCCCCCACGTCCAGCCTGCTGTATCAGCGCGTCACCAACGACGACGACCGGTTGCGAATGCCGCCGCCGGCGTTGTCGAACAAGGCGCTCTCGGATGACCAGATCGACGTCCTCCGGCGGTGGATCGAGCAGGGCGCGTCGTGGGACCAGCACTGGTCGTTCACGCCGATCGCGCGGCCGGAGCCGCCGCCCGTCGACGACGACGTCTGGGTGCGCCGTCCGCTCGACCGGTTCGTCCTCGCCCGGCTCGAAGCCGAGGGGCTGACGCCGGCGCCGGAAGCCGACAAGCGGACGCTGGCCCGCCGCGTCGCGCTCGATCTCACCGGCCTGCCGCCCGATCCCGGGACCCTCGCCACGTTTGTGCATGACTCGTCCGAGGGGGCCTACGCGCGGCTCGTCGATCGGTTGCTCGACTCGAAGCACTGGGGCGAGCACCGCGCGCGTTACTGGCTAGACGCCGTCCGGTACGGCGACACGCACGGCATTCACATCGACAACTATCGCGAGATGTATGCCTATCGCGACTGGGCCATTCGGGCCTTCAACGAGAACCAACCGTTCGACGAGTTCACGGTGGAGCAGGTTGCGGGCGACCTCCTGCCACACCCGACGCTCGACCAGCTCGTGGCGACCGGCTTCCAGCGCAACAACATCACGACCAACGAGGGCGGCGTCGTCCCGGAGGAGTACGAGGCGATCTACGCCAAGGACCGCGCGGAGACGATCGGGAGCGTCTTTCTCGGGCTGACGGTTGGTTGCGCAACCTGCCACGACCACAAGTTCGACCCGATCGCGCAACGCGAGTTCTACGCGATGACGGCGTTCTTCCGGAACACGACGCAGTACGTGATGGACGGCAACGTGTCCGATCCGCCGCCTATTCTGGTCGTGCCGGACGACGATGACCGCGAGCTCTGGCACCAGCTGCGACGCGAGGCGGCCGACATCGACGGTCAACTCGAGGAGCGGGCGGCGGCGGCCGATCCGATATTCGTCGAGTGGCTCACACGTGGCGCGCATCGCCAGCTGGTGACACCGCTCGACGCGTCGTCGGAGATCCTCACGCTCGCACTGCGGGACGCCGCCGGCCCGGCGGTCTGGCTCGAGGGCGACCGGCGTCCGATCACGGTGCACGCCGGTGCCACGATCGTGGAAGGCCCGAGCGGACGGCCGGCGCTGATGTTCGACGACGAGTCGTGGGCCGAGCTTCCGTCGCTGTCGCTCGACAGCGACACGCCGTTTTCCATCGCGTTGTGGATCTACCAGCCGGAAGACGAGGGCAACTTCGTCGTGGCCGGTCAATATGACCAGGCGGACGGTGCGCGCGGGTGGGCGATGACGATTGGCTCGCGCCAGTTGAGCTTTCGTGTGACCGGCGACCGAGCCGCCCCCGGTCGCGGCGCCACGCGCGCGCGAGTCGGGCCGATCAACACGAAGCGGATGCCGACCGGTGTCTGGACGCACATCGTCGTGACCCACGACGGCACCGCCGAGCGTGGTGGTCTGCACGTCTACCGCAACGGCGAGTTGATCGAAGAGTCAGGCAGCGAGTTCTTTGCAAAGGCGGAAGGCAGCATCCTGACCGATCAACCGTTCTATCTTGGCCGGGGCGGGGCGGCCGCCGGAGACGGCGCGCCCGAGATCCGCCACTTTGGAGGCGGCGGCGTCGCCGATGTACGCGTGTTCAATCGCGCGCTCACCGTGCAGGAGGCGAAGGTGGTGTCCGAATGGCGCGCGCTCCAGGACGCCGCAGTCAAGTCGCCCGAAGAGCTGTCCAGCGACGAGCGCGACGCGCTGCGCCTCCGCTATCTCAGCATCGAGGACGAGGAGTATCGGCGCCTCGTCGCCCGGAAGCGTGACATCGAGCGCCAGTGGCGGGAGGTACGGCGTCGAGGGAGCATCACGCATGTGATGCAAGAGAATCCCGACACCGAGCCCGAGGCGCACGTGCTGGCGCGCGGCATGTACGACCAGCCGTTGGAGCGGGTCGTCGCGGGGACACCGGCCGCCCTGCCGCCGATGGACGCCTCGCTCCCCAGGAATCGGCTGGGGTTGGCCCGCTGGCTCGTCGACGAGGCGAATCCGCTGACGACCCGGGTCACGGTCAACCGCTTCTGGCAGCAGCTCTTCGGGACCGGACTCGTGACCACGAGCGAGGACTTCGGCGCTCAGGGAGAGACACCGTCACATCCGGAGCTGCTGGATCATCTGGCGGTCACGTTCCGGGAATCGGACTGGGATGTGAAACGGTTGTTCCGGACGTTGGTCACGTCGGCCACGTATCGGCAGGCGGCGACCGCCACCGCGGCCAAGCTCGAGCAGGATCCAGAGAATCGGCTGCTCTCACGTGGTCCGCACTTCCGCATGGATGCGGAAATGGTGCGTGACTACGCGCTCGCGGCCAGCGGTCTGCTGGTGCGCGCCATCGGCGGCCCGAGCGTCAAGCCGTATCAACCGGACGGTGTCTGGTCGACGGTCGCGATGCCGCAGAGCAACACGCGACGCTATGAGCAGGACACGGGCGACAAGCTCTATCGCCGCAGTCTCTACACGTTCTGGAAACGATCCGCGCCGCCGCCGTCGATGGACATCTTCAACGCCCCGACGCGCGAGCACTCGACCGTGCGCCGTGTGCGTACGAACACGCCGCTCCAGGCGCTGGTCACGATGAACGACCCACAGTTCATCGAAGCCTCCCGCTATCTGGCGCAGCGGGCCATGCGCGAGGCCGGCGACGATTTCGACCGTCGGCTCGATTACGTGACCACGCGTGTGCTGGCGCGCGATTTCAGCAACGTGGAGCGCGCGGTCGCGCGGCGGACCTACGATCGGTTCGTCGACCTCTACCGCGCGGACACGGGCGAGGCGCGCCGCCTCCTCGACGTCGGCGAGTTACCGTTCGACGCGGCGTTGACGCTCACCGAATCGGCCGCCTGGACGATGCTGGCCAGCCAGCTGATGAACCTGGACGAAGTGCTGAACAAGTAGTCCGTGGCGGCGGCGCTCGTGCCGCCGCCGACGTCGAGAGGACGCAGATGCACCCTGTCAGAGAGGCCATTCGTGCGGAGACGCGGCGACAGTTCTTCGGTACGGCCGCCAAGGGCATCGGCGGGCTCGCGCTGGCCAACCTGCTGGCGGACGACGCCTTCGCCCTTCCTCAAAGCACGGACACTGACGCGGTCGGTGGCCTGCCGTCCTTGCCTCACTTTGCGCCCACCGCGAAGCGGTGCATCTACCTGCACATGATGGGTGCGCCGCCTCAAATGGATCTGCTCGACTACAAACCGAAGATGAAGGCGCTGTACGACACGGACCTGCCGGAGTCGATCCGACAGGGGCAACGGCTGACGACGATGACGTCGGGCCAGTCGCGCTTTCCGATCGCGCCATCCGTGTTCGAGTTCTCGCAGCATGGGCAAAGCGGCGCGTGGTTTTCCGAGATCCTGCCCCACACCGCGAGCATGGCCGACGACCTCGCCGTCATCCGCTCGATGCACACCGACGCGATCAACCATGAGCCGGGCATCACGTTCATCCAGACGGGGCAGCAGATCCCCGGCCGACCATGCATCGGGGCCTGGTTCGCGTATGGCCTTGGCAGCATGAACGAAGATCTGCCGACCTTTGTGGTCATGAACGCGGAGCGGAGCCATCCGCGGGCCGGTGTGCAGGCGATCTCCGCGAAGCTGTGGAGCGCCGGGTTTCTGTCGCCGGAATACGCCGGCGTGGGACTGCGCACCGGAGCCGACCCCGTCCTCTATCTCAAGGACCCGGACGGCGTGTCGACCGACGTCCGGCGCGAGATGTTGGACGGGCTGGGCGAGCTCAACCGCCTTCGCCACGCGGAGATCGGCGACCCGGAAACCCTCGCCCGCATCGAGCAGTACGAGATGGCGTTTCGGATGCAGTCATCGGTGCCGGAGATGGCCGACCTGTCGAGTGAGCCCGACAGCACGTTCGAGCGGTGGGGTGAGGAGGCAAAACAGGCCGGCAAGTTCCAGAACGCGGCGCTGATGGCGCGACGTCTCGTCGAGCGCGGCGTGCGGTTCGTCCAGATTTATCACCGCGGCTGGGACGTGCACTCGTTCGCGCCGCAGGTGCTGCCGGCACAGGCGCGCGACGTCGATCGTGCCGCGTGGGCGCTGATCCAGGATCTGAAGGAGCGCGGGCTCTTTGACGAGACGCTGGTCATCTGGGGTGGCGAGTTCGGCCGCACGATCTATTCTCAGGGCCGGCTGACGCCGACCGATTACGGCCGCGACCACCACCCGCGCTGCTACAGCCTGTGGATGGCTGGCGGCGGCGTAAAGGGCGGTGTGGTCTACGGCGAGACGGATGACTTCTCGTACAACATCGTCAAGGACCCGGTGCACATCCGGGATTTCCAGGCGACGATTCTGCACCTGTTCGGGATTGACCACGAACGATTTACCCATAAGCATCGAGGGCTCGACGCGCGACTGACCGGAGTCGAACCGGCGCGCGTCGTGAAGGACATCCTCGCTTAGCTCCTAGCTGACACACTGGAGGCTGCGATGCGGAGAGCAATAACGGGGTCGTCTCAGCTCGGCGCGGTGCGTCTATTGTCGATGGGGGCATTGGTCGTCGGGGGCTGCGCGGCGCCCGCGCCCGATGAGGCGGCGATGCCGGTCGACAGCAGCGCCACCGTGTTCGAGGGTGCGCGGCTCATCACCGGCGACGGGAGCGTCCCGACGGATAACGCGACGTTCGTCGTCGACGACGGGCGGTTCGTCGACGTTGGCGCGACCGGCGACGTCGAGGTGCCGGCGGGCGCGGCCCGCGTCGATCTCGGCGGCAAGACAGTCATGCCGGCGATTATCGATACGCACACGCACCTCGGCCGCACCCGTGCGGACCTCGTCGAGGACCTGCAGCGGAAGGCGTACTACGGTGTCTCGCTGGCGCTGAGTCTGGGTCAGGACACCGGCGATCTCCCCTACGACGTTCGCGCCGAGGCGATTCCGAACGCAGCGCGGTATCGCACCGCCGGGCGCGGGATCACGCGGCCGGAGCCGGGACGGTCGGACATCCCGTTCTGGGTCGACACCGAGGCAGAGGCGCGCGCGGCCGTTCAGGAGCTCGCCGCCCTGGAGGTCGACCTGGTCAAGGTCTGGGTCGACGATCGCAACGGCCAATACGAGAAGCTCACGCCCGAGCTGTATGGCGCTGTCATCGACGAGGCGCATCAGCACGGGCTCCGCGTGACCGCCCACATCTTCTCGCTGGACGCCAAGGGCCTCCTGCGTGCGGGGGTCGACGCCTTTGCGCATGGCATTCGCGACCAGGACATCGACGACGAGGTCGTCGCGCTATTCCGCGAGCGCCCGGACGTGGTGCTCGTCCCGAACCTGCCCGGCCGCGGTGTCGCGGAGGACATGGGATGGTTGAGCGGGACGATCGCGCCGGACGAACTGGCGGCGATTCAGGAGCGGACGGTCGACCGGCCGGAGGCGCAGGAGGCGTTCGGCATTCAGGCGCGCAACCTGGTGCGGCTCCATGCAGAGGGCGTGCGGGTCGCGTTCGGTACGGACGGCGGTGCGGGGTGGAGCCCGCATGCCGAGCTCGCGGACATGGTGGCGGCGGGTATGACACCGGCCGATGTCATCGTCGCGGCCACCGGCACGTCAGCGGAGTTTCTCGGTCTGTCTGACATGGGCACGGTGGCAACGGGCAAGAGCGCCGACTTCGTCGTGCTCGACGCCAATCCGCTCGACGACATCACCAACACCCGTCTCATCGACGCCGTCTATCTGCGGGGTGTCGAAGTCGACCGTGTCGGGTTCAGCACGGCGTGGGTCGGTCAGGCATCACGGTGATCACATCGGCTGTACAGACGTGAGGGATTCACCATGACCCATCGATGTGTCGTTCCGTCGTTGATTGCCACGGTCGTTGCGCTGACGCCGGTGGTGGCCGCTGCCCAGTCCGGGGTCGCGTCTTCGCTGCCGCGGACGGCATGGGGGGCGCCGGATCTCGGAGGGGTGTGGGATTTCAGCCCGAGCGTGACGCGTGCGGTGGGCACCGGGGCGACGCTGCGCCTCACGGAGCGCTTCACGCGCGTGAGCGCTGACACGTTGCGGCATGAGTACACCGTCGACGACCCGGCGACCTTCAGCCGGCTGTTCACGGCGGTCATCCCCCTGCGCCGGAATACGGCCAGCTGGATCCCCTGTTTCAACGCAGCTCGGCGGCCACCGGCGTCGTCGTCTACCGCGACGACGCGATTCCCCAACTGTCGAATCTAGTGCTCTTCGGTGACAACCCCAGCGGCGAGGTGTTCGCGTTCGATGCCGACCGGCTGCCGAGCGGCGGACAGGACAGTATCCGGCGCATCCTGTTTCGCGACGCGGGCGAGTCGAAGACGCTGCTGCAGATGATCCGGGAGACGAACGTCGAGCAGGGTCGCGATCCGGCGACGCGTACTGACCTGCGCTTCGGCACCGGTCCCGAGGGCGAGGTCTTCCTGCTCAACAAGCGCGACGGCGTGATCCGCCTGCTCCAGCCGTAGCCGCCAGGGAATGGCGCGGCCGATCGTCAGTCGGCGCGGGTGCCCCAGACATTGCGCCCTCGGCGAGGGTGGGTGATCATGTCGGAACCGCCGCGCGAAGGAGAGGGTCGCATGCACCATCGAGCGCACGCCCGGACG
This sequence comes from Vicinamibacterales bacterium, assembly GCA_965197395.1. Taxonomy (GTDB): domain Bacteria; phylum Acidobacteriota; class Vicinamibacteria; order Vicinamibacterales; family UBA8438; genus CAZYFH01. Next base: position 497,022 of record CBDANB010000005.1, read on the forward strand.
CGCGTCACCACCGTCGCGGCGTTTCTGGCACTGCTGGCAGGACAGGCCGCGGCCCAGACCGCCACGCCGGACGACTGGACGCCGCCACGGACCGCCGAGGGACGGCCTGACCTGCAGGGCGTCTGGCTGAGCAACAGCGCCACCCCGTTGCAACGTCCCGCCGCGCTCGCCGACCGCGCGCGGCTTACGGACGAAGAGGTCGCCGAGCTACAGGCACGGTCGGACCGAATCTTCGACAACGGCAGAAGCGCGTTCACGACACCAGAGGGGGCCTTTCTTGCCGCCCTTCGCGACGTCGACACGTACGAGGCGTGGTCCACCAGCAGCTCGATTGGCATGGTCGACGTCGCGTTTCATAACAGGACGTCGCTGGTCGTCGATCCGCCCGATGGCCGGATCCCGACGCAGACGGCTGCCGCCCGGCGCCGCGAATCGGCGGTCGACACCGGGTGGGAGTACAAGACGGGGCCCGAGGACCTCAGCAACATCCACCGGTGCATCACGACCGGCGTGCCCCGGCTCGGGGGCAACTTCGGCGCCGGGCCGTATACGTACTACCAAGTCGTCCAGACGCCGGAGCACTTCGCGTTCATCAGCGAGGCGTTCCACGACGCGCGCATCATTCCGCTCGACGGGCGTCCACACCTGCTGGACGACATCCGGCAGTGGAACGGTGACTCGCGCGGGCACTGGGAGGGCGACACGCTGGTCGTCGAGACGCGCAACTTCTCGTCCGGGAGCTACTACCGTGGCTCGGCAGAGGGGTTGCGTCTGGTCGAACGGTTCACGCGCAGTGGTCCCGACACCCTCACCTACCGGATGACGCTGACCGACCCGTCGACCTGGGCGAGACCGTGGACCGCCGAGACGCTGCTCCAGCGGCGGGAACAGGCGATTTACGAGTTCGCGTGCCATGAAGGCAACCACTCGATCGTCGGCATGCTGCGCACGGCGCGTCTGGAAGACGCCGCCGGCCGCTGAGCGAAGGGGGCGTCCGTGAGCAAGCGACAGATGCCGCGTGGCGTGTGTGGCTGCGTCTCAAGCGTCGTGCTCGGGTTCGTGCTGCCGGCAGCGCTCGGCACTGTCGCGACCGCGCAGACGGACACCGTCGCCGCCGGCGGGCGGATCTATCGCCAGAAGGCCGATTGTCAGGCCTGTCACGGATGGGCGGGTGACGGACGCAAGATGAACAACCAGATGCCGGATGGGGCGAACCTGCGGGAGAGCGTGCTCGACCGCGAGCAGTTGCTGTTCGTCATCAAGTGCGGGTTGCCCGGCCGGAGCATGCCCGCATTCGACCGCCGCGCCTACAGCGACGACCGCTGTCTGGGACGGACGCGCGCTGACCTCGAGCGTATGGGGTTGGAGCTGCCCGATCCCGCGGCGACGCTGCAACCCCGTGAGATGGAGCGGCTGGCCGACTTCCTCATGGCCAAGGTGATCGGCCTGGGTCCGATGAATCGGGCCGCCTGCGTCGACTACATGGCCAAGGTGATCGGCCTGGGTCCGATGAATCGGGCCGCCTGCGTCGACTACTGGGGTGAGGAGGTCGAGGTTTGCGCCGAGCTCCCTGATTAGTGGGCTGATCCCTGGTCGCAGGCCTAAAGGCCTGCGCTACGTCTATTTCTTCCGGGACGCCTCAGCGACGACACATACGCGTAGCTCGCGTCGAAGTACTTCTTCAGCTGCCGCGTCTTCTGCAGCAAGGCGTCCGGCGCGTCGACGTACTCCTTCATCACCGTGCCGTACTGCACGCAGAGCTGCGTCCGATACCGTCGCAGAAACGCTTCTCGCTCTCCGGCTGCGAGACGGAGCGCCAGCGTTCCCTCCTTCGTCATGAAGCTGAACATATGCCCGTTGCACGACGTGTACGCCATGGTGGCGCCTTTCCAGGCGACGGACGGATTCGTGGCCACCAGCTTCTCGTAGTGCTCGAAAGCGGCCGCCGTGAGCCGGCGGTGCGGGCCGCTTCGGAGGCATCAGTAATGCACGTAGCGCGGGACTTCAGTCCCGCGACCGTCGGCAGGGCTAAAGCCCTGCCCTACGTTCAGTCATCCAGTGCGAAGACGAACAGGTAGCTCGAATTCTCGAGGTTGTCGTATTTCACCGGATGCAGATGTCGGCCGCTCGCCTGGACTGCCAGGTATTGCTTCGGGCCGATCGCGTAGGTGACCGGCGCGCCCTTGAGCGGCGTGCCGACGTTGAAGCGCCAGAGCTCCTGCAGCGTCTCGTCGTTGTAGGCCACGACCCAGCCGTCTTGGAGCGCCGAGAAGACCAGGCCGCCCGCCGTCGCGATCGCCCCGGAGCGGACCTCGATATCGGTGACGGCTTTGGCGATGACCTCGTGGTTCACGACGTCGAACGCCGTGATCGACCCGTAGTAGAGGTCGCTGCTGTATTCGCGGCGCTCGCTTGCCTCGCGGTCGATGCCGCCCTCCGGACTGCGTGGTGCGACTTCCGCCCCGCTCTGCGAGAAGCAGCCCTCCGTGCCGACGCCATAGGCGATGTTCTTCTCCGGGTTGAAGGCCGTCGGCTGGTGCGCGACGCCGCCGTGCCAGGTGGGGCAGGCGCGCTTCATCTCGTCGCGATCCGCGCGCATGGCGCGCGCCTCCGGGTTGTAGATCTGCACATCCAGACGCGCGTCGTACTCCACCGGTCGGCCGGTGGTCGGGTCGAGACCTGCCGTCCAGTTCAGCTCGTTGACGTATTGCTCGCCCCCGATGAACGACCCATCGGTCCGGTCGACGGAGTAGAAGAACCCGTTGCGCCCGAAGTGGGCAGAGACCTTGCGTGCCCGACCGTCGATGGTCGCGTCATACAGCATGTGGACGCCGACCTCGTCGTAGTCCCACGAGTCGTTCGGCGTGTACTGGAAGTGCCAGGCACGCTCGCCGGTCGCGACGTCGAGCGCCACGGCCGAGTTCGTGTAGAGGTTGTCGCCCGGACGATACTCGGCGTCGTAGATTGGATAGGGATTGCCAGTCCCGAAGATGTACAGATTGGTCTCCGGGTCATACGAACCGGTCTGCCACACCCCGCCGCCGCCGGTCTTCCAGGCGCTGTGATCGTCCTTCCAGGTTTCGCTGCCCGGTTGCCCGGGCTCGGGGACCGTGTACCAGCGCCAGAGCTCGTCGCCGGTCTCGACGTCGAGCGCCGCGACCCAGCCGCGTGTCCCACCGTCGCCGGCGCCGTTCTGCACGAGGACCTTGCCGTCGGTGACCAGCGGCGCCGTGAGGAAACGCTCCCGTCCACCCAGCTCGGTGGGCCCGGCGATCTCGACGTCCCAGAGAATCTCGCCGTCGTCGCGGTCGATCGCGATCACGCGGCCGTCCTGGAGGTTCTGCAACACCTTGTCCTCCCAGAGCGCGATGCCACGCGTGCGCGAGCCGTTGCCCTCGTGGTCGACCCCGGGGTCGGTGATCCAGATGAAGTCACCCTTGTCGGGCTGGCGTGCGTCGATCTTGTAGACCGTGCCCCACCCGTCACTCGTGTACATGAAGCCGTTGTCGATCAGCGGGTTGACCTCGTTCTCGGGACCGTTCTGGCCGGTGTCCTGCATCCCACCGAGGGCGAGCGCCCACACCATCCGTAGGTTGTCGACGTTGTCACGGTTGATCTGGGTGAGCTTGGAATACCGCTGCGAGCTGTAGTTCCCGTTCATCAGGAGCCAGTTCTGCGGCTCGTTCTGCGCGTTGATCAGGCGGTCCTGGGTCACCGTGAGCGAGTACTGGGCGCTGACCGTGGTGGCCGTGGCCGCCACGAGCGCGCCCGCGAGGAGTGTGAGGGTCGGCGAGAGAAGGCGCATGTTGGTTCCTCCTGCGACGGCATAGCTTATAACGACCCACGCGTGACCGAACCCCGCCGCTCGTCGATATCGATCGGGCAGCTAGCCCCACCAGGATACAATGCACGCTCTTCCCGAAGGAGGCTAGGCCGTGACGCGAGCCACGCACCGGATTACTCGAATCGTCGGCGTGCTGATGGCGCTGTTCCTGGTCCAGTGCGGCGGCGGACCAGCCGACACGGGACCGGCGGGCGGGACCGACACCGCGGCGGCGCCAAACGGCGATTGGCCGATGTACCGCGGCAACCTGGCCGGGACGGGCTATTCGCCGTTGACCGAGATCACGACCGAGAACGTCTCAACGCTGACGCGCGCCTGGACCTACTCGCTCGAGCGGACGGACCCGGACCCGGACGGGCGCGGCACCAGCTCGCAGGCGACGCCGATCGTCGTTGACGGCGTGATGTATCTACCCGCGGCCGACCGAGTGGTCGCGCTCGAGCCCGCGACGGGGCAGGAGATCTGGCGCCACGCGCTCGCGGAGGGGGCACCGTCGCGTCGCGGCGTCGCCTACTGGCCGGGTGGTGAGGGGCTGTCGCCTCGCGTGATCTTCACGGCGGCACAACGCTTGATCGCGCTGGACGCCGCCACCGGCGAGCGGGTGGCCGAGTTCGGCGACGCTGGCGAAGTCGACATGATCGTGCCGTACAACTCGGTGCCGCTCATCTACGGCAATGTCGTCGTCGTCGGGGCAAACACGCCGCCCGGCACGATCGGCGGTATTGGCAATGCGCGCGCGTTCGACGCGCGCACCGGCGCACAGGTGTGGGAGTTCAGCTCGGTGGCGCAGCCGGGCACGGTGGGTCACGACACGTGGGAGGGGGATAGCTGGCAGGACCGGCTCGGGGCCAACGCCTGGCCGTTCTTCTTCACGATGGACGAGGAGCGTGGTCTGCTGTATCTCCCGCTGGCGTCGCCGATTCCCGGCGCTTACGGCGGCGACCGCGCGGGGGCCAATCTGTTCGGCAACGCCGTCGTCGCGGTGGACGTGCAGACCGGTGAGTACACATGGCACTTCCAGACCATCCATCACGATCTCTGGGACGCCGACCCACCGGCGCCGCCCGCGCTGTTCGACATCCCGCGTGACGGTGGAGCGATCCCTGCGCTCGGTGTGACGACCAAGTCGGGGTATCTGTACATCCTGAATCGCGAGACAGGCGAACCGATCTACGGGGTCGACGAGCGCGCAGTCGCCCAGAGCGACGTGCCGGGCGAGGCGACGTTCCCGACACAGCCGTTTCCGGTGAAGCCGCCGCCAATGGGGCGTGTGAGCTATGAGCCGGCGGATCTCGTGACTGCCGATGACACCTCGGCGGAGCACGCGGCGGCGTGCGCGGCGCTGGTCGACTCGCTTGGCGACGTCTACAACGCCGGCCCGTTCACGCCGTGGATCTACCGGGCGGACGGCGCGCCGCCCCGGACGACGCTCAATTTCCCCGGCGGCGTCGGCGGTCCCAACTGGGGAGGCGTGGCGCATGATCCGGGCTCAGGATACCTGTTCGTCTTTTCGATGGACGTCGGCGCGCTTGGGTGGATGGTGCCGGACGCCGACGGGGATCCGCTGCCGTACCAGAAGCAGGCTCCGCGGCCCGCGAGCTTCGAGGTGCAGATCGAAGGCACGCGGATGCCGTGCCAGAAACCGCCCTGGGGGCAACTCATCGCCGTCGATGCCGCGACGGGCGACATCGCGTGGCAGCACCCGGTCGGTGTCACCGATCACCTTCCCGAGGCGAAGCAGAACACCGGACGACCGGGTCGCGCCGCCGCGATCGTGACGGCATCGGGTCTGCTGTTCATCGCGTCGACTGACGATAACCGCCTTCGCGCGCTCGAGGCATCGACCGGCCGCGAGCTGTGGGCGGACCGGATGGATCGGCGCGGGAATGCCGACCCGATGACCTACCGTGGCGGTGACGGCCGGCAGTACGTGGCGGTGGCGGCGACCGACGCGGTCGTGACCTATCGGTTGCCGTGAACCGCGGCCGGCAGTGCCGTTTTCAATAGATCGACCACGCGGTCGATCTCATCCCGCGTCGTCGTGCGGCCGGTCGAGAACCGGATCGCGCCGAGACCAACGGCCGGCTCACACCGCATCGCCTGCAGCACGGGCGACATCACGTCCGATCCGCTGTGACAGGCGGATCCTGTCGACGCCGCGACCCCGTCGAGGCGCGCGAGGACGCGCTGCCCGTGACCGGCGATGCTCAGCAGGTCGACGCCGAGGTCGTCGACGCGGGTGGCAAGCTTGCCGATCGTCTGCGCGGCGTCGGCGTGCTCGCGTTGAAATCGAGATAGATCACGATCCGAGCAGCGTGACCAGGGTCAGCAAGACCCCGCCCGCGATCACCGACCCCAGCTGACCCGCCGTGTTCGCGGCCATCGCGTGCATGAGCACGTGATTCGTGAAGTCTTCCTCCTGGGCGACCTTCTGGACGAGCCGTCCGCTCATCGGGAACGCGCTGATGCCGGCGGCGCCGACGAGTGGGTTGATCCGGCCTTTCGTCGCGACGGCCAGCAGCTTGCCAAAGAGGACGCCGGCGACCGTGTCGAGCGCAAACGCGCCGAGGCCGAGGATGAGGATGAAGAGTGTTTGCCGCTGGAGGAACACCTCGGCCTGCATCAAGCTACCGATGGTGAGGGCGAGAAACAGGGTGGAGAGGTTCGCGAGCTCATTGGACGCCGACTTCGAGAGCTGCGGGACCACACCGGACTCCTTCAGCAGGTTGCCGAACATCAACGTCGCGACGAGTGGCGCCGACTGCGGGACGAGAATGCCGATAACCAGGGTCACGACAATCGGAAAGGCAATCACCGCGGTCCGGGCGACGGGGCGCGGGGCGTACTCCATGCGAATCCGGCGCTCCGCTCGTGTGGTCATGAGTCGCATGATCGGCGGCTGGATGATCGGCACCAGGCTCATATAGGAGTACGCGGTCACCGCGATCGGCGCGAGCAGCTCCGGCGCGAGCAACGAGGAGACGTAGATGCTCGTCGGGCCGTCGATGGCGCCAATCACGGCGATCGACGCGGCCTGATTCAACGGGAAGCCCAGGAGCGTGGCCAGGATGAGGGTCGCGAAGATGCCGAGCTGACCCGCCGCCCCCAGGATGGCGAAGATCGGCTGTGACAGGAGCGGCCGGAAGTCCATCATGGCGCCGATGCCAATGAAGATGAACAGCGGGAAGAGCTCGGTTTGAATGCCGACCTCGTTGAGGATGTAGAGCATCCCGCCCGGATGATTGAGCGGGGAGTTGGGGAGGTTGCCGAGCAGCACGCCGAAACCGATAGGGAGCAGGAGCGTCGGCTCGTATTCCTTGACGATGGCGAAGTAGAGGAGGAGTCCCCCCACCGCGAACATCAAGAATGCTTCCGGAGTGATCGTAGGAATCATGAGATCGAGCAGAGTGGCCGCGGGGGTTCGGGGCGAAGCCCCGACTACCTCCGGGCAAATGTCACGAGCGGTTGGCCGTGGACGACACGCTCGCCTTCGGTGACATGAATCGTGGCGACGGTTCCCGCCCACGGCGAGCGCATCACGTTGAACATCTTCATCGCTTCGATCGTGAGTAGCTCGTCGCCGCGCTCGACAGACTGTCCGACGGTCGCCACCACCGACGCCACGACGCCCGGGATTGGCGCGGTGAGGGCCTGCGCGTCGCCCACGATGGGGCCGGTCATGACCGGCGCGTCTGGAGCCTCGTCCGGTGGCGGCGCCCGGTCAGGCTCCACGCCGTCGGCGGACGCCGGCACCGAGCCGTCGGTGTCGCTGGATCGCGCCGGCTCCACATCGACGGAATAGGCGACACCCGACAGCCGCGCGGTCACGGGGCGTGCCCTCGGGTCGTCGATCTCGACGTCGTAGATACGGCCGTCGATCGTGACTCGATATCGCTTCACGGCGGGCTCCTAGCCACCCGCAGCAGACTGCGCGCCCGTGCGCGAGACCGTGGCTGGTTCAGCCTTCGGGTGCGGTGCAGGCGTCGCCACTCGGGCGGCGCCTCCTGCACGGTCGCGGCCACGCGTCTGCTTTCTGCGCAGGCCACCGCCGCCGCCAGCGCAACCGCGCGGCGCTGCCGGTCGCGTTCCTCGGCCTCTTGTGCGGCCTCCTCTTCGGCGGTCGGTCCCTCGTCGGTCGTCTCAGGGAGCGCTGTGCTGGTCGGTGCGGGTGGCTGTCCGGCCGGTCTCGCCTGCCGTGCACGCGGCCACGGGCTGGTCAGGATGTACATCAGCCCGACCAGACCGGCGAGTGCCGCGAAGAGCAGCGTCGCACCCACCGCGGCGATTTCGAGCACTGTGGCGAGCTGTGGTGGCATCCGGAGGGCGGCTAAGATCAGAGAGGAATGGTGCCGTGCTTCTTCGGTAACGACGTCGCCTGCTTGTCCTTCAGGAACTCGAGCGCCGCGATTACGCGGGCCCGGGTCTCGCGCGGGTAGATCACGTCGTCGAGGTGTCCCGACGCCGCCGCGACGAACGGCGAATTGAACTGCCTCTGGAACTCGTCCTCGAGCCGCTCGCGTTCCGCCTCGCGGTCGCGGGCGTCCATGTCTGCCAGCTGGCGCGCGTGGAGGATGTTCACCGCGCCCTTCGACCCCATGACGGCGATCTCGGCGGTGGGCCAGGCCAGGCAGACGTCGGTGCGGATCATCCGGCTGCTCATGACGATGTAGGCCCCGCCATAGGCCTTGCGGAGCACGATCGAGATCTTGGGAACCGTCGCTTCCGCATACGCGTAGACCACCTTCGCGCCGTGACGGATGATGCCCTGATGTTCCTGGCCGGCACCGGGCAGAAACCCGGGACAGTCAACGAGCGTCACGATCGGAATGTTGAACGCGTCGGCAAAGCGGATGAACCGCGCGATCTTGTCGGAGGCGTCGATATCGAGCACGCCGGCGAGATGGGCCGGCTGATTGGCCACAAACGCCACGACGCGACCTGCCAAACGCGCGAACCCGACGACGGCGTTCTGGGCGAACGCGCCGTGCACCTCGAGAAACGACTCACGGTCGGCGATCAGCCGGATGACGTCCCGGACATCGTAGGCGACCTCGGTGGTGTCGGGCAGGAGGTCGTCCAGCTCCTCGGCGTCGGGCTCGAGGTCGTCGTCTGGGTCGATCGCCGGCGGATCGTCCGCGTTGTTCGACGGGAGGTAGCTCAGCAGCCGGCGTGTCAGGTGCAACGCCGCCTCCTCGTCGTCAGCGACGAAATGCGCGACGCCCGAACGGGCCGTGTGGACCTCCGCCCCGCCCAGCGTCTCGACGTCCACTTCCTCCCCGGTCACGGTGCGGATCACGTCCGGTCCGGTGATGAACATATAGCTGCTGCCGCGCGCCATGATGACGAAGTCCGTCAGGCCCGGAGAATAGACCGCGCCGCCCGCGCACGGGCCGAGCATGAGGCTGATCTGGGGGACCACGCCGCTCGCCTGCGTGTTGCGCCAGAAGAGATCGCCGAACCCGGCGAGACTCCACACACCTTCCTGAATCCGGGCGCCCACCGAGTCGAGCAGGGCGATGATGGGCACGCCCGCGGCGGTGGCTGACTCGAGGAGGCGGCCCACCTTGAGGGAGTGGGTTTCCGAAAACGAGCCCCCCAGCACGGTGAAATCCTGGGCGAAGAGCGCGACCCGGCGACCATCGATCAGGCCAAAGCCGGTGACCACGCCGTCCCCCGCATACCGCTGTCGCTCGAGCCCCAATCCCGAATGCCGGTGTTCGACATACGGGCCGAGCTCTTCGAACGATTCGGCGTCGAGGATCAGGTCGATGCGTTCTCGGGCCGTGAGCTTTCCACGCGCGTGCTGCGCGTCGATGCGCGGCTGGCCGCCGCCGAGCTGCGCCGCCGCGCGACGCGCGGCGAGGACCGCCGTCGGCCCGTCGGACGCATCGGTGTCCGGCGCGATCGCCGTGCTCTCGGGCGCGGGTGACCCAGCCTCTGCCGTGTCGGCCGCGAAGTCGCCTGGCGACAGGCTGTCGCGACGCTTCTTTCGGGCCGAGCGCCGCCGCGTCAGTAGGCGCAGGGCGGCGAACATGGCCGCGCCCGCGACGGTGGTGGTGACCGCGCGCTTCTCGGCTTTTGAGGTGAGCGGACGACCCAATCGCCTTCGCGGGCTGGTATCCGACGACGCCTCGCGCTCCGCGTCGTGCGGCGGGTCGGTGCCGGCCGGTCCGTCGCCGCCTGATTGCGGGGAGTCCACCGGGGCTGACACGGGCTTAGCCTACTCCCGAATCTCGACCCGTGCCATGACCGGATAGTGGTCGGACGGATAGCGACCCTCCGCATTGTGGAGAATCGTCTCCACGGAGCGGACACTGAGCGGACCGCCGACGAGGATCCAGTCGATCCGGCCCTCGGTGGCGTCCTCGGGTGGTCGAAAATCGCTCGACGTCCGCGGCGGGCCGTGGCGCGCGTCGGCGACGACCCACGCATCCCGCAATCCCTCGCCGGTCACCGCCCGCCAGGTGTCGCTCGTCTCCGCGACGGCGTTGAAATCGCCAGTGACGATGACCGCGCTGCCTGGCGGGAGCGCCGCCACGCGATCGGTGATCATCCGGGCGGACTCGACCTGCCGAGGTCCACGCCGCAGAGTGAGATGGGTGTTGAAGACGAAGACCAACCGTCCTGACCGACGGTGGTGGAAGCGGGCCCACGTGACGATCCGGGAAACGCGGCGGCACCAACCGGTGCCGGTCGGTCCGTCCGTCCGGTGTCGCGGAGAGCCAGAAGGTGCCCGACTCGATGGGGCTCAGCTCGGCGTGTCGGTAGAAGATGGGTGTGTACTCGCTGAGGCCCATGCCACCGTTGAGCCCGCGGTCGACCCCCAGCCACCGATAGTCCGGCAACGACGCGGCGAGGTATTCGATCTGCTCGTCGATGACCTCTTGCAGACCGGCGATCTCAGGGGTGAACCGCTCGATCGTGTCGGCTACCAGCGCTTTTCGGTGCGACCAGGCGTTGTCGCCGTCACTCGTGTTCGCCGTGCGGATGTTGAAGGTCATCACGCCGAGCGTCGCCGGCCCGGCGGCGCGGGCGCCGGCCACGCCGGACACGATGCCCAGCAGCGCCAGAGAGAGCACGGCGGTGGCACAGACGCCTTCTCGGTCTCGACCGCGTTGCCCGCGCTGGTGGGCAGTGCCGAATCGTCTGACCATCGCACAAGTCTACAGGCGGATTCGGGCCACTCGCCGGCATCCTTGATGCCATAATGTCCCCGGGTTCTGTCCGGTGGAGGGTATGCGCATGCGAGGCCTACGACGCTCGGTCGGCCTGGTGACGGTGGTCGGTGCGGTGGGGTGGTTCGGCGCCGAGGCCGTTTCCGGCCAGGGCGCGGCGGGGACGAACGAGGCGCAGGACCAGACGCCGTATACCGTTCCGCGCACGCCGGATGGCCACCCGGATCTCCAGGGGTTCTGGACGAACCAGACCTACACACCCCTCGAGCGGCCGGATGGCGTCACGAAGCCGTTCTATACCGCGGAGGAAGCCGCCGCGATCGAACAGGGGCGCGCGGAACGAGAGACAGCGCAAACGGAGCCGGGCACGATTCCCGACGTGCACTATGACTTCACCCAGTTCGGGCTCGATCGCAGCCAGTCGACTTTTGCGCGCAATCTCCGCACGTCGCTGATCGTCGATCCGCCGAACGGAAAGCTGCCGCCGGTGACCGCCGAAGGGCAGCGCCGAGCGGCCGGCGTGGCGGCGGCGCGCGAGGGGATCGGGCGCTGGGATTCCGCGGAGGCCAATCAACTCGACGACCGGTGCGTCATCATGCGCGGCGCCGGCCCGCCGATGCTCAACGCGGGCTACAACAGCAATTACCAGATCGTGCAGAATCGCGATCACGTCATGATCCTCGTCGAGATGATTCATGACGCGCGCATCATTCCGCTGGACGGACGCGACGCGCCGTCAGGGAAAGCCCGGCAGTGGATGGGGATGTCGCGCGGCCGCTGGGAGGGGGAGACGCTCGTCGTTGAGACGACCAACCTCAACGGCAAGAACCCGTTGAACGGATCCAGCGACGAGATGCGCGTGACGGAGCGGTTCACGCGCATCGCGGACGACAGCATCGTCTATCGATTCACGGTTGAAGACGACGCGACCTGGGCGACCCCGTGGACCGCGGAAATGCCGATGAAGCGAACGATCGGCCCGCTCTTCGAGCATGCGTGCCACGAAGGGAACTACGGGCTCTATAACACGTTGGTCGGGGCGCGGCTCGAAGAGCAACGGGCTGCCGAGGCGGCGGAGGATGCGCGGCAAGCGCCGCGATAGGAGGCGGATCGATGCGACGCCGGTTCCGCGTCCGGGCCATCGTTGCGGCGTTCGCCACCGCGGGTCTCTCGCTGTCCGCGTGGGGAGTCTCGGCGCAAGCGCCGGCCGACACCGCGCCTCGCACCGCCGATGGCCGACCCGATCTGAACGGCATCTGGCAGGCGCTCAACACTGCCCATTGGGACGTTGAGCCGCATTCGGCGGGACCGAGCGTCGTCAGGGATCTCGGCGCGCTCGCGGCCGTGCCGGGCGGACTGGGCGTGGTCGACGGCGACGAGATCCCGTATCGCCCCGAGGCGCTGGCGACGCGCAACGAAAACTTCGCGAACCGACTCGCGCGCGATCCGGCGATCAAGTGCTACCTGCCTGGTGTGCCGCGCGCGACCTACATGCCCTATCCGCTACAGATCATCCAAAGCCAAGACCACGTCATGATCCTCCACGAGTTCGCGGGCGCGGTCCGGACCGTCTACATGACCGACCACATGGAGGCGCCGGCCGATAGCTGGATGGGGTGGTCGAACGGGCGATGGGACGGCGAGACGCTGGTGGTCGACACGACCGGCTTCAACGGCATGACCTGGTTCGATCGGGCCGGCAATTTTCACACCGACGCGCTGCATGTCGTGGAACGCATCACGGTCCGGAGTCCCGAGACGCTCACGTATGAGGTCACCATCGAGGATCCGAACGTCTTTACGAGACCCTGGACGATGCGCATGCCGCTGTATCGGCGCGCGGACGCCGGCGCGCAGCTCATGGAGTTCAGGTGCGTGGAGTTCGTCGAAGATCTCATCTACGGTCATCTCCGCAAGCAGCCGGAGAGATAGCGAGGTGTCACGATGAGGCCTCTGTCGGCGGCATCTGTCGGTGCGCTCATCGTCGTGGCGGTCGGGTGGGTGGGTCCTGTCCCCGTCGCCGGACGTGCGTCAGCCCCAGCCGCGCAGGCCAGCGAGGTGGGGCAGGCACAGGCGTACGTCGTGCCCCGGACGCCGGACGGCCAGCCGGACCTGCAGGGGTTCTGGACGAACCAGACGTATACGCCGCTCGAGCGACCTGACGACGTGACAAAAGCGCTGTACACGCCTGAAGAAGTCGCAGCCATCGAGCAGGGTCGGGCGGCGCGCGAGACTGCGCAGACGACCCCTGGCACGATCCCGGATGTGCACTATGACTTCACCCAGTTCGGGCTGGACCGGAGCCAGTCGACGTTTGCCCGCAACCAGCGCACGTCGCTGATCGTGGATCCATCGCACGGGAAACTGCCACCCGTGACGGCCGCGGGCCGTCAGCGGGCGGCCGAGCGCGCGGCGGCGCGCGAGGCACGGGGCGGGCAATACGACGCCGCGGAGAATCTCCCGCTCGGGGCTCGGTGCATCATCATGCGTGGCGCCGGCCCGCCCATGCTCAACGCGGGATACAACGCCAACTACCAGATCGTGCAGGGCCGGGACCACGTCATGATCCTCGTCGAGATGATCCACGACGCGCGCATCATCCCGCTGGATGGACGGCCGATGGCCCCGGAGCAGGCCCGCCAGTGGATGGGGATGTCGCGCGGCCGCTGGGAGGGTGACACGCTGGTGGTCGAGAGCACCAACTTCAACGGCAAGAACCCGTTCAGAGGATCCAGCGAGGGGATGCGCGTGATCGAGCGGTTTACGCGGGTCGCCGACGACGAGATCCTGTACCGATTCACGGTGGAGGACGAGGAGACCTGGACGTCATCCTGGACCGCCGAAATGCCGATGAAGAAAACCGTGGGCCCGATGTTCGAGCACGCGTGTCACGAGGGGAACTACGGCCTCACGAACATCCTGGCCGGCGCGCGAGCCGAGGAACGGCGGGCGGATGAAGACCCCGCTCCCCAACGATAGAGCGAAAGAGGTACCCGTAACGGAGGATGCTCATGCGAACAAAAGTCATCGTTGCTGCTGCCAGTGTCGGGCTGCTGCTCGCGACGGCGCCGCTGTGGGCGCACCATGCCTTTTCGGCCGAGTTCGACGTCACGAAACCTCTGACGCTCGAAGGCACCCTCGTGAAATGGGAAATGATCAATCCGCACTCCTGGTTTCACATCGACATAGAGGGCGAGGCAGGGGAGGTCGCTACGTGGTTGGTCGAAGGCGGGAGCCCGAACGAGCTGATCCGGCTGGGCGTGACGAAGAACACCCTGGAGATCGGCGCGGTGCTCACCGTCGAGGGCTACCATGCCAAGGACGGGACGGACAAAGCGGTCGGCCGGAACTTCCTGCTGGCCGACGGCCAGCGGTTGTTTCTTGGCGGCTCGGCCAACCGGATCGGCGACGGGCGGTAGCGCCCTACCGCGACGCGGTCGCGGCCTCCCGTTCATCCGCGCGGGCGCCGGCCAGGATCCCCTCCATGCCGTAGTTGCCCTCATGACAGGCGTACTCGTACACGGGCTCCGGGCTCGCCACCATCGACACCTCGAACGTCCATGGTGCCGTCCAGGTTTCCGGGTCGGTCATCGTGGCCGCGTACACCAGCGTCTCCGTTGACAGACGCGTGAAACGCTCGACCAGATGCATGCTTCGCGTCGACCCCTGGCGCTCGCTGAAGGCGGTCCGACTGTGGAAATTGGTGGTCTCCACGACCAGCGTGTCACCGACCCAACGCGCCCGTGAGTCGCCGCGCCACTGTGAGACGTCGGCGGGAAGATGCGGGCGTCCGTCCAGCGGGATGACGCGCGAGTCGTTCACCATCTCATTCAGAATCACGACGTGATCGGGCGTCTGGAACAGCTGCACGTGGTTGTTGTACGCGCGCGGCTCCATCGGCGGCCCACCGTTGAACCCGAGGAGACATCGTTCGCCCATGCTTCGGTCTGCCGGGCCCCGCGCCGGTCGCCGGCGGGCGGCGGCGGTGGCGTCTTTGCGCGCTTGTCCCGCTGCGGTCAATGACGGGATACGCCCGTTGGATGGCACGACGACGAGCGAGGTGCGGCGGCTTCCGACGACCCTGGTGCCGCGGTCCATCCAGAAGTTGTTGTACGCGCCGACGTTGCCACCGGCCGGCAGCAGCTCCGTCCGGATCTCGCTCGGCAAGTTCAACCGCGTGTTGCGATCCACGGCGCCCCGCTCGAGCGCGGCTGACTCCTCGGCCGTCAAGAACTCCCGGTCCGCGTACTCTTCAGGTCGTTCCATCGGCGTGATCGTGCGGAAGTCCCAGGTGCCCTGCAGATCGGGTGTGCCCCATGGGGTGCGGGGCGCCGATGGCTCACCCGCTTGACCCGCCGAGGCCGGTGGTGCCATCGACGTGACGGCGATGACGCTCAGCGCCGCCGCGAGAGTCCGGGCGTTGGTTGACATCGCTTGGCTCCCTACCGTGATTCCGGAGACGCCGAATCGGTCCCGACCTGTTCTTGGACGCGCGCGCCTTTGAGCAGGTTTTCCATCCCGTAGTTGCGCTCGTGACACGCGTACTCGTAGATCTGTCCGTCCGTTGGCGGCATGTCCAGCGCCGCGGTCCAGGGCCGCGTCCACGTCTCTGGATCGTCCACGGTGACCTCGTAGCGGAGGGTGCTCGCGTTCACCCGGGTGAAGCGCTCGACGAGCGTGAGCTCCGGCGACGAGCCGCGGTAGCTCCGCTTGTCGCCGAAGTTGGTCGTCTCGACCACCAGCGTGTCGCCCTCCCAGCGGCCACGCGAATCGCCTAGCCACTGACGGATGGTCGGGTCGACGTGCGGCTGCACGTCGAGCGGGATGATGCGCGTCTCGTGCACCATCTCGTGCAGAATGGCGACGTGCTCCGGCGTCTGAAACACTTGAAAATTGTTGTTGTAGGCGCCGCCCAGACGGGGAACCCCGAGCGTGAGGCACCGTTCCCAGTCGCCGCGGTCTTCCGGTCCTGCGGCGCCGCGTTCGCGGCGTGCTTGGGCCTGCGCTCGGCGCGCGTCAGCACGCACCTGGGCATCCGGTTGCATTGGCGGGATGCGTCCGTCCGGCGGGTCCACGATCAACGACGTGCGACCGTCGGACTGACCGCGATCCCACCAGAACTGGTTATACGCGAGGCCGACGTCACGCTCCGCCGAGAGCTCGCCCCGGCGCTCCGAGCTGGCGAACGTCGCGGCGCTGAGGTTGGCCTCCGCCACTTCCTCGTCCGTGAGAAACGTCCGGCCGGCATGTTCGTCTCGTCGCTCCAGCGGCGTGACCGTTGCATGGCTCCACGTGCCCTGGAGGTCGGGCGCACCCCACGACGTACGCGGCGGTGGCGCGTCGCGATCAGCGGTGGCAGATTGGGCGAGGACTGGCGCGGCCAACAGGGCCACTGCAACCAGCGTCAACGCGACGGACCAGAGTCGATTCGTCATGTGGGCCTCCAGACATCGTTGTCATCATCTCACGATCACGCGACGGGGCTACACGTTAGCACTCGTCTACACGCGCATCACCCGCTCGTGGAGCGCCTCGACGGTTCGCCACGCGGCCTGTATGGCGCCTTCGAGCCAGGCGGGGCGCGAGCTGGCCCCGGCACAACCGATGTAGAGCGGTCCGTCGGGCGCGCTGAGCGTCGCCAGCAGGTCATCGGACGGGGTGCGACCGTAGGCCCCGCGGCTGTAGGGAATGCTGTCCCACCAGACGGCGTATGCCGCGTCGAGCTCCTCGCGCATCTGCGGGTGTACCTTGCTCGCCTGCGCGAGCACATGCTCGACCCGCCCGGCGACGGGCATGTCCGCGAGGCCGGCCGTGCGCCCGCTGCCGTAGTAGCCGAGCAGCACCCCCTTCTGGGCGAAGTAATCGTACGACGGGTAGGAGAACTCGCCGAGTTGCAGATCACGCGCCCAGAGATGACCGCCGAAAATGCCCTCGTCCTCTTCCCAGAACCGTCGCTTCATCTGCAGACCCAGCTTTGCCGCGTCGCTGTGACGGGCCTCCATCACTGCCCGGCCCATGTCCGCCGAGAAGTCGATGTCGATCCGTTGCAGGACGGCCATCGGCAGACAACAGACGCAGTAGTCCGCGCTGGTCCGACGCATCGCACCACTCCGGGTCTCCCGGTAGACGACGTCGACGCCGTCCGCCGTGCGCCGCACGCTCGAGACCTCCGCCTCGAGGGTGATGTGGTCGCCGATCGCGCGCTGGAAGGCGAGCGGGATCTGCATCATGCCGCCGATCGGTTGAAACACCGGGTCCGGCCCGCCGGTGTCCGCGTACAGGGGGCCGGCGCGATTGCCGAAGCCCGATCGGAGGAGGGCGCCCAGGTCGAGGCGATTCGTGGCGCCGCGTGAGGCGGGCGGCTGGTAGGCGTGGTCTTCGGAGTCGAGATATCCGGCGCTGACCAGGAAATCGACGAGGAGCTCCTCGTCCGCGATGGTGAGCGGTGCATCGATGCGGCCCTGGTCCATCGCCTTGGCGAGCAGCTCCGCGGTCGACCCCCACAAGTCGGCTCGGACTTCCCGCAGGCGCACCTTGCGGTGGGCGATTGGACCGAGTGCGTCCCGTTCGCCGTAGAAGTAGTTCGCGTCGCTCGTGTTGATGAAGATCTCCAGCGGAACGCCCAGCTCCTTGCAGTACCCCAGCACGCCGGTGTCCGCGTTCGGGATGCGCCAGGCGCCGGCGTTGAGATACTGGCCCTCGTCGAACTGGCAGACCTGGCGCTCGCCGTCGATCTCCTGGTGGCTGGCGCCGCGCCGGACGGTCCAGCAGAGGCCGCCGACCCAATCCCGCGCCTCGAGGATCTGGTAGTCGTAGCCGAGCTTGCCCAGCTCGTAGCCGACGGTCAGGCCAGACAAACCCGCCCCGAGGACGACGACGCGGGTACCGGGTGCGCGGCCCTGCAGGATGGGACGGGTGCCGGCTGGGACTCCCATCAGCCCCCACGCGTTCATGACCCCCATCACGAGCGACGACCCGCCGACGGACCCGAACGTTTGGAGCACCCGGCGCCGCGTCACCGGCGAGACTTCCATCGGACCTACCTTAACTCCAACGAGAACATTCGGCTCCGGGCTCAAGGCGCGCACGTGCGCGCCTCGCGGGCGCGAAGCGGGGCTCTCGGGGTCCCCGCGAAGCGCCCGCGGCGGGGCTCGGGGCCGCAGGCTCCGTCTAATTGACTACCAGCCATCGCACGTCGACCGCAAAGGAATAGATCAGCAGCGCGAGTGCCGCCGTGGCGGCGGTGGCCGCGAGCGTAGCCGGGACGATGGGACCGAGACAGACCAACAGGACCACCCCCTGCACGACACAGACCGTTTGCCGCCGCGTGCTGGGGGGGAGCTCGGCTTTCAGGGTCGGCCAGAGCCAGCCGGCGATGACGAAGAGATACCGGAGCACGCCGATGCTGACGACCCATGGTCCGACCTTGCCGCTGAGTGCGACCAGCAACGCGAGCGCCAGCATGAGCAACGCGTCGAGCTCCATGTCGAAGCGGGCGCCAAAGCTCGTCGCGGTCCCGCTCCGGCGCGCGGTCCAGCCATCGAGGCCATCGGTGATCATCGCGACCGTCGAGACGGCGATGATCCACCAGTAGCCGTTGGCGTGATGGATGCCCGGTTGCCACACCAGCGCGGCCACCGGGAGCAGGACGGTCGCTCGCGCCAGCGTCACCCGGTTGGCCGGCCCGAGCCCCGGACCGGGGAGCGTGCCGGGGACCGTGGAGAAGACGAGCGCCGCGGTGGCGGCATAGCACGCAAGTGCCTGCAGCAAGTAGCTCGCCGGCAGGTCGAACACGGCTCGCGTGACGAGCGCGACGGCGAGCAGCGCGGGGAGGCCGGCCAGGAGGTCGGTGCCTGCGCGCCGTCGGCTGTCGCGGCGATTGTGGGGGCTGGTGGTGTGGTGAGTCAGCGTGGTCATGGGGTATGGTCCGATGGAAAACCATGATCCCTCACACGGCTCGCCAATTCTGGATCCGATCGCCCGGGCACGGGGAGATTGTGCGCGCCGAGCTGGCACCCCGGCAAGCGGACGAGGTTCTGGTGCGCAGCCGGTTTTCGGGGATCAGCCGCGGCACGGAAGCGCTCGTGTTTCGCGGCGACGTGCCGCCGTCGCAACACGAGTCGATGCGGGCGCCGTTCCAGGACGGTGCGTTTCCCGGCCCGGTCAAGTACGGCTACATGAGTGTCGGCATCGTCGAGGAGAGCCCGGATGCGCACGCCGACCTGATCGGCCGGTCAGTCTTCTGCCTCTACCCGCATCAAGATCTGTATTGCGTCCCGGGCGACGCGGTGACGCCGCTCCCCGACGACCTGCCCGCCGGTCGTGCCGTGCTGGCGGCCTACATGGAAACCGCGGTGAACGCGGTGTGGGACGCTCGTCCGGCCGCCGGCGACCACGTGGTCGTGATCGGTGCCGGGGTCGTCGGCCTGCTCACGGCCTGGTTGTGCCAGCAGACGCCCGGCAGCCGCGTGACGGTCGTCGATATCAATCCGGCGCGCGCCGTGATCTGTCGCGAGCTCGGGCTGTCGTTCGCCGGTGAGCCACCGCCTACGTCGAACGCGGACCTGGTCGTGCACGCGAGCGGGCAGCCGGAGGGCCTTCGAAGCGCGCTCGCGATTGCGGGTGTGGAGTCGACGATCGTCGAGCTGAGCTGGTATGGCAGCCGACAGGTCCCGTTGCCGCTTGGCGAGGCTTTCCACTCGCGCCGCCTCACGCTCAGGAGCAGCCAGGTCGGTCGTCTCCCACCGGACCGCAGGCCGCGCTGGAGCCGCGCGCGTCGAATGGCGCTGGCGCTGCAGCTGCTGTGCGACTCCCGCCTTGACAGCCTGATCACCGGGGAGAGCGCGTTCGAAGAATTGCCCGTCGTGCTGGCAGACTTGAGCGCCGACTCGACGGACCAGCTGTGCCATCGCATTCGTTATGACCGGTAGGACACGCAAAGGGGGGACGGATCTGTGTACAGCCTCAATGTTCGCGACCACTTCATGATTGCGCACAGCTTCGAAGGCGAGGCGTTCGGCCCGGCGCAGAACCTGCACGGCGCGACCTACGTCGTCGACGCCACGTTCAGACGCCAGGAGCTGGATCCGGACGGGATGGTCGTCGATATCGGCCTCGCCAGCGAGCAGCTCAAGGCGGTGCTGGCGGATCTCAACTACCACAACCTCGACGCGGAACCGGCGTTCGCCGGCAAGAACACCACGACCGAGTTTCTCGCACGGGAGATCTTCAGCCGCCTACGGCAGGCGATCCGTGCCGGCACGCTGGGCGACGGGGCGCGAGCGATCACGAGCCTCTCGGTGCAACTGAGCGAATCGCCCGTGGCCTGGGGGAGCTACGAAGGCGAGGTGTGACCCCCCCCGAGCTCCATCTCGCCGTTCCCGGCTCGCTCGAGCAGCGGACCGGTGGGTACATCTACGACGCGCGGATGGTCGATGGCCTCCGGCGTCTCGGATGGCCGGTTGTTGTCCACAATCTGGCCGGGGCGTTCCCGGACGCCGACGAGACTGCCCGTATCAGCGTTGCCGGTGTGCTCGACTGTCTGGGTGATGGCGCGAGGATCGTGATCGACGGTCTGGCATTGGCCGGACTGACCGGGCCGGTGCGCGCGCGCTGTCGCCGGCTCCGCCTCCTCGCGCTGATACACCATCCGCTGGCCGACGAAACGGGGCTCGACGTCGAACAGCGCCGTCGTCTGGCGACGCTCGAGCGCGAGGCGCTGGGGTGCTGCAGCGCAGTGGTCGTGACCAGCCGGTTCACCGCGGTGCGGCTGGCGGCCTACGGCGTGCCCGCCGATCGTGTGCGTGTGGCTCGTCCCGGAACCGAACCGATCCGGCCGGCCGACGGACAACACGGCGGCAACCCGCCGCAGCTGCTCTGCGCGGGGGCGGTGATTCCCCGCAAGGGCCAGGACGTGCTGATCCGCGCGCTTGCGCGACTCGCGCACCTGGCATGGCGCGCCACGTGCGTGGGAAGCCTCAGCCGGGACACCACGTACGCCGACGCCGTGCAGTCGCAAGCGCGGGCGAGCGGACTCGGGGACCGGGTCCGGTTCGCGGGCGAATGCGATGCGGCTACGCTCGACGGGTACTACCGCGCCAGCTCGGTGTTCGTCCTCCCCTCGTATTACGAGGGCTACGGCATGGTGCTCACCGAGGCGCTCTCTCACGGGCTGCCGGTGGTCAGCACGACCGGCGGCGCGATTCCGGACACCGTCCCGTCCGACGCTGCGCTGTTGGTGCCGCCGGGCGACGATGCGGCCCTCGCCGATGCCCTCACGTCCCTGCTGGCGGAGACCGACTCAGGCGCTGCGACCCGGCGACGGGCAGCCCTCGCTGCGGCCGCGCGCCGGTATGCTGCGACCCTCCCCGATTGGGACCAGGCCGCGTCGGCGTTCGCCGATGCTATCCTCGCGCTCACTAGTGTCCGACGCACATTTTGACGCTGACTGGCTCGCGTTGCGCGAGCCGGTCGATCATCGGTCGCGCGCGGCGGCGGTCGTGCCGCTGTTGCGGCAGGCGTGGCGCGCCGTCGGGTGGTCGCAGGTGCTCGACCTCGGCTGCGGCACCGGCTCCAATGTGCGCTATCTGGCCCCGAAGCTGGTCGGTCCTCAGGAGTGGACCGTGCTGGATCACGATCTGGAGCTGCTCTCACGGGTCACGGTCCCGGATGCCGTGCAGCGGGTGACCCGGGTGCATGGAGAGCTGGCCAAAGGGCGCTTCAGGGATTCGGGTGGGCATGAGCACGTGCCTCATCCGGGTACAAGTCCAGGCCTCCGAGATGGAAGTAGATAGCCTTGCGGAACCGCTCCCGGCTCCGAAACCCTGCGGCCTGTTTCTTGATCCACTGGATGCGTGAGTTGAGGGCCTCGGCGGTCGCGTTCGTGATGCCGCTGATGATGGCGTTGATGACCCCGGCGAAATGTCGTCGGACGGTCCGTGCGACTCGGACCATGGGTGCCAGGCGCGAGCGGGCCATCCAGGTGAGCACCGCCTTCAGCGCCCGCTCCGCCCGTTGGGGTTGGCGAAACGCGAAGGCGTCCATGAACGTTTCCTTGATGGCCCAGGCGCGGGCGACCTTGAGGTTGCTGGATTTGAGCTGCGTTAGCTCGGCCGCCTGTGCCCGCGACATGTTCCAGGGGTTCATGAGGAAGAGATGCCGTGTGCCCTTGAGGCGCTCGTCGTGGTTCTCGAGCAGCGTTTTGTGCTCGTCACGACGGACCTTGTTCACCGCATCGCCCAGCAGGCTGGCGAGGTGGTACTTGTCGAAGACAATCCGCTCGTGCGCGTGTGGCCCCAACGCTCGGGTGACCGCGCTCAGGTAGGCGCCCGACATGTCCATCGCGACCGCCTCGATGCGGGCTCGTTCGGCGGTGGTGAGCGGGTCGAAGAAGCCGCTGAGCGAGTCCGCCGAGCGGCCATCTGCGACAAAGAGGACCACCGCCCGCACGGGATCACAGACAACGGTCACGTATTCGTGCCGCTTCTGGAACGAGGTCTCATCGACGCCCACGACCTTGGGCACCGAGCGCTTGCGGCGGGCGAGCCCTCGGTCCACCGCGCGCTCCATGATGCCCGCCACCTGGTCCCAGGTCAGGGCGAGCAGCTCGGCGACGGCTTTGATGCTGGCGTGCTGCAGCCACTCGATGACCAGACACTCGAAGAGGGCGGTGAAGCGAGACCGGGGAGCCGCCCAGGGCACCTTCACCTGCCTGATGCCATGCGTCGGACAATCGATCCGGGGAATCTCCGCCACGAGCAGGGTCTTGTATTGCATCGTGTCCAGGTGCCGCCACGACCGCGTCCGGGTGTCATGGCGCGAGCAGCGCTCGCTGCCCTCCGGGCACGGCGCCGGCGCATCCGCCCGGAGGGCCACAAAGACCTGCACTGAGTGGTCCTCCATCGAGAGGCCCACATCGACGACTTCCCACGGCGGTTCGAGGCCGAGAAGCTTGGCGTACAAGTCACGGTCTTGCATGGTGGGATGCTACCGCGACCCACGCTTGTCCTCCACGAGGTGTTGAGATAGCCACCCGAAAGCCGGAAGAGCCGGCCAAAGAGGGGTTGACCGCGGTCGAGCACGCGCATCTCGTGACCGGCGCGGCCCTGTTGGACCTGGTCTCCGAGGACTGGTTGGGGAGGCTGATCGCGGCGTGTCGAGTGAGGGCGTACGGTGCGCACTTCGCGCTCACGTACGACGGCACGATGCAGTGGTTCGCAGACGCGGCACGGAGGGTCAGGGATGACGACCCGGATGACACGGTGATCCGGCGCGCGGTCAACGACCATCAGCGGCGCGACAAGGGGCTCGGACCGGCGCTCGGTCCGATGGCTGGCCTGGTTGCCGAGACACGGTTTCGCGCCGCCGGCTATCGAGCCTGGCTCCTCCCGAGCCCGTGGCATCTGGGTCCCGGCGACGCCACGCTCGCGCGCCGGCTGGTCGAGTCGTGGGGGGTCGCTGCGACGGATACGCGGCCCGATGTGGCGGACCGCGTGCGGGCATGGGCGGCCCGGCGGTGCGCGGTCATCGACCGTGGCACGTTCGCGATCTCGGTGGGACATGTCGACTTGCTCGCCTTGCCCCCCCCACAACAGTCGTGACCGTGAGCCCGGGACCGGGGTGGACGCCGGTTCTCATCCGTCTGTCCGTGAGCGTAGGCCTCGTCGCGGGGCTGGCGTGGGTGGTAGACGTGCGTGCCGTGTTCGCACGTCTCAGCCAGTTCGACGCACGATGGGTCGTACTCGCGGTGGCCATCTCGTTCCTCCAGGTCGGCGCGTCGGCGTGGCGCTGGCGATTCACGGCCGGTCGACTGGGCATCGATCTCTCGTTTCGTGACGCGCTCCGTGAGTATTACCTCGCGATGTTTCTCAACCAGGTGCTGCCCGGCGGTGTGATGGGGGACGTGTCGCGCGCGTGGCGTCATGCACGCGCGCAGGGGGAGGCGCGCGAGCCGCGGGGTCCGGCCGTGCGCGCCGTGTTGCTGGAGCGCATCTCGGGACAAGTCGTGATGACCGCGGTCGCCGCGGCGTCGGTCGTCGTCTTGCCTGCGACGCTCGGCACGGGCCGATGGATGTGGTGGACATCGATCGCCCTGCTGGCCGTCGCGGTCGGTCTGGTCGCGTGGGCGCGGCGTCGGTGGAGCAACGACCGGTCGCTCACACGACGTCTGTGGCGGGAGACGCGCGCCGCGCTCTGGACGGGGGCCGCCCTGCCGGTGCAACTGACGAGCTCGGCGGTCGTCGTCGGCACCTACCTGGCGATCTACGTGGTTGCCGCCAGGGCGATCGGCGTTGGCACCCCGATCGGCACGTTGCTCCCGCTGATCGCGCCGGTGCTGGTCACAATGCTGATTCCGGTGACGATTGCCGGATGGGGCGTGCGAGAGGGCGCGGCTGCGAGCCTGTGGCGCCTCGCCGGACTCCCGGTCAGCGACGGCGCCGCGATCTCAGTCGCGTACGGCCTACTGGTCCTGCTCACGGCGCTGCCGGGCGCGCTGATCCTCGTCGCCGGCGGGCGCCGCCGTTGGTGATCGTAGCTCGAGATCGAAGAGGACGTCGTCGTCTAGGTGAAAGACGCGGCACGGAGGGCGGAGCGCCTGGTCGAGCGAGTCGATACGGTCGAGCTCCACGGAGGGGCGCCCGGACCCGATGAGCAGCGGCGCGACCGTCACGTGCAGGCGATCGAGCGCGCCGGCCTGGAGAAACCGGGAGACGGTCGTGCCCCCGCCCTCGATGAGCAGACGACGATGGCCCAGATCCCGGAGCGCCCGCACGAGGTGATGCGGGTCGAAGCCGCCCGCCCCGGTCGATGGCAGCGACAATACACCGCTGCTAGGCACCGGTGGCGCGTGCGTCACGGACGCTTTTCGGACGACGAGCGTGCGGGCGGCGCCGTCGGAGAACACGTGGCGTGTCGGGTCGAGGCGGCCGTCCGGGTCGAGCACGACGCGGACGGGGTTCGGACCCTCGACCCGGCGGACAGTCAGACGGGGATTGTCGGCGGCAACCGTGCCGGCGCCGACGATCACGGCGTCCACAAGAGCTCGGAGACGATGGAGTCGGCGGATATCAGCCGGCCCCGTGATGTAATGTGAGTGGCCATTCTCGGTGGCGATCCGGCCATCCAGACTCTGGCCGGTCTGCCCGATGACGAGGTCAGCGCGAAGCTGGAGCGGGAGATACAGCTCGAGGAGGTCCCGCGCCGCGGCGGTGAGCGGTGCCGAGGCCTCCCACCGTCCTGACGAGCGGACTTGCAACCAGACATCGGGCCTGGGATCATGGTGCACGCGCGTGCCGCCCGGTTGGATGGAGATTCCGGCCGGCACGGCCCGGACGAGGCCCCAGGCGGCGTCGTCATCGATGGGAGCGCTCACAGCAACTCGACAGTAGCATGCACGAAGCCGAACGCGGACTCTTCGATTTCAGACAAGGCCGACCGCTGTACGTCACGGGGAACGGCGACCGTGCGGGTAGCGCGGCGTTGCTTGCCACGGTCGACGGTCTGCGAAGCCAGACGCTCGAACAGCTCCAGCAAGTCGACCGGGGTGCCGTGCGCCTGGCTGTGACGCATCACCGTGCTCGGGTCATGGGGCTGGCCAATGGCGGGCGGCCGATCGACATGAGCCTGGTCCTGAACGGCGACGCCAACCCGGATCAGATCCTACGCCTCTCCAGCGCGTCGGGCACGAAGGTGACCGGCACGCGCGACGTCCGCGAGGCGTCTGACGCAGAGCTCGGCGGCCTGGCGTTGGCGCGGTTGGGGCGACTGTTGCCCGCGGTGGTGAGCGTGGACGTGGACTCGGCGCAGGTCGGCGCGCTCCGTGGCTCCCTCGAGAGCGGCGCGATCCTCGCCGTCACGACGGCGCAGATCCACGCGATGGCCAGCAACGCGCACGTCGAGGTGACCCACGTCAGCGACGGACCGGTTCCGCTGGAAGAAGCCGAGGACGCCCGGTTCATGTTCTTTCGGGAGGCCAATGGCCTGCTCGAGCACGTTGCCATCCTCATCGGCAGTCGGAAGCAGTGGCCCGACCCGGTGCCGGTGCGGATCCACTCGGCCTGCCTCACCGGCGATCTGTTTGGAAGCCTCCGCTGCGACTGCGGTGAGCAGCTGCGCGGCAGCCTGCGCTTGTTCGCCACGCGGGGGGGCGGCGTGCTGTTGTATCTGGCCCAGGAAGGACGCAACATCGGGCTCGGCAACAAGCTGCGCGCCTATACCTTGCAGCAGGAGGGTCTCGATACGGTCGATGCCGACTGCACCCTCGGGTTCGGTGCTGACGAACGGTGTTACGACGCAGCCGTCGACATGCTGCACAAGCTCCGTATCGAGCGCGTCCAGCTCCTGACCAACAACCCGGACAAGGTGCGCGCTGTCCGCGACGGCGGGATCCAGGTCGTGGACCGGCAGCCGCTCTACGGGACGCTGAACCAGCACAACGTCCGATACGTCAAGGCCAAGGTCCACCGCGCTGGTCACTGGCTCGGCGACATGCTGACGGGCGCGGTCCCCGGCAAGTAGCTTTCCTTAGATGGGGCTGCGCCCCAAGCCCCCGCGACCGCTGCGCGGGGACCCCGAGTGCCCCGCTCCGCGGTCGCGAGGCGCGCCGTGCGCGCCTTGCTGTCTTCAGCAACACTCGGCTCGCCAGACAGCTACACCAGCCGATCCAGGGGAAACTCCCGCGCGTCCCGGATGACGGCGGCCAGGATCTCGCCGTAGTGCTCGACCAGGATCTTCCCGGTCGCCGCATCCGCCAACCGAGCGTCGCCGCTCGCGCCTGATCGATGGAGGTCGCCCGCCAGCCAGGAGAAGGCGGCCGCGCCCTCGGGCGCGACGCGACCACCGGCGTCCTCGAGGTCCGCGCCCAGTGAGCGGCGCTCCTGCACCTCACCGGCGCGCACGTCATCTGGGCTGAGGTGCAGCATCATGGCCGTTTCCAGGGCACCGCCGTGTAGTCCGTGGCGCCACTCGCTCTCCGGTAGCTCGACCCCGTCGGGCCGGGGAAAGTCGGTGTAGGTGGCTTTCACGACGAGCAGCCCCTGTTCGTCGCGGAGCCGCAGTCCCGCAGCATCCAAGGTCGCGCGATTGCCGCCGTGGCTGTTGGCGAGCACGAGGCGCCGCACGCCGCAGCCGGCCAACGCGACTCCGTGCTGATGAACCACGTCGGCCAGGAGCGCCGGCGTGACACTCAGCGTCCCTGGAAACCGGGCGTGCTCTTGGCTCGCGCCGACGGCCTGCGGTGGCAGCGCGAGGGCGGGAAAATCCTCAGGCAAGCGCTGAAACGCGTTCGCCAGGATCCCGAGGCCGATCACGAGGTCCGTCGACAGCGGCAGGTGCGGGCCATGCTGTTCGACGGCGGCCAGTGGCAGGATGATCACGGGATCGCGACGCGCGACGGCCGCAGCCTCGGTCGTCGTCATCGCTTGCCAGTATTGGATTGATGCGTATGACATGACAGTTTGCTCAAGGGTCCAAACGCCGGAACAGCGCGAGATCGTATCCGATCCACCCGGCACGAAGACATGTCTGTAGTGCGCTGCCGCCGGTGAGGTGACCAAAGCGCGCCTGTCCGGGGAGCCACCGCAGGAGCGCGGCGAGCGCATCGATTACTCGATCGCGCGGCCGACCGAGCTCGAGATACGACGACAGATCATCGGTGGTCTCATGCGCGAAGCCCGCCTCGCGCGCGAGCGTCCGCAGCGTATCGCGGTCGATCAGCGTGTTGATATGCCATCCCTCGCAAAACCGTTCGATCACGCGGCTCCCCGCCGGCGCGGTCACCGTTCGTTTGAAATCGTCGCAGATCACGAGCAACCCGTCTGGACGAATGATCCACGCGCACTCGGCGAAGAAACGTGCGGGCGCGGCCCCATGCACGAACGACTCGATGGCGTATCCGAGATCGGCCGACGCAATGTCGGTGGGGAGGTCGCAGAAGTCGCCCTCGCGGCATGCGACGTGGTCGGTGAGGCCCGCCACGCGAACGCGTTGCGCGGCGAGTCGTGCCTGCACCGCGCTCAGGGTGATGCCCGTTCCTCGGATCGGCGCCTGATCCGCCAGATAGCAGAGGCTGGCGCCGACGCCACAGCCGAAGTCGACGACGTGTGGGCGGTCTGTCACGGGCCCGAGCCGGCGGATCTGCTCAAGCACGCGTGCCTCGACGTAGCGAAACGCGTCGTCGCGGGTCTCGGTCCCCGGTCCCCACACCGCTCGGTGAATCGCTCCGGTCCGCCCGCCCTGTCCATACGCGATGAACGCGGGCGTGTGCCGATCGTAGTAGCGGCGCACCGCGGTGGCGTCGAATTGCGGCATGGCGCGTCAGCGCGAGGTCGGTGAGTCGAGGCGCGCGTACACGTCACCCGATCGACGCTGCGCGTCGGTGGTCTCGAGCGCCGCGGCCAGCTCGTCATCCCTCAGCCATCGATCCGCGACCAGGCGATAGGACTCCCCGGGCGACCAATTGAACCGGTACGGACCCAGCGCACACAGCCGCGCGACGCCGGTCGCCACGTAGTCGAGCGCGCGTGGCAGGTATTCGAAGGAGACCGCGCTCACCGGCTGGCTCAACCCGGCCAGCACCTCCGGCTCCGCACCCTCGACGTCGATTTTCACGAACGCGGGCATGCCGAACCGTTCGATCAGCGCATCCAGCGTCGTCGCCTCGACGTCGACCGAGCCGTTCCTTTCGACGGCCGAGAACTGGGGGTCGCGCTCGCGATCTCCGCGCCAGTCGTCCGCCAGCGTGGTCATGGTCGGCGTGCGCTCGCTGATCGCCAGGGTCCGTTGCCCGACCGCCTGGCCGACCGCCGCCTCGACGACCTCGACACCAGCGCTGCCGGCGAACAGGGCGCGCAGCAGGCGGGCGAAGTCGGGTTGCGGCTCCAGCGCACGACCCGGCAGCCGATGGACGCGAGGGCGCGGGTGCGATTCCCGGCGTGCGCGCCGAGGTCGAACACGAGATCGCCGCGCGAGACGAACTGCGCGTAGAGCCGGCGCAGGCGACGCTGCCGCAGGGGCACGCCGTGGTAGACGGCCAGCGAGCGGAGCATCCCGACGGCACGGTTCGCGCGGCTCATGTCCCCGGGCAAAGACCTTCGCGACGACTCTCAGGGCCCACGGCAGACATCGGTGCTCATTCTGCGGCGGAACGAGGCCGGTTACAATGCTCTGTCCGCGGCAGAGGGAGTTTCAATGTCCACCGTGACCGGCGGCTCGACCGGGGTCGGCTTGCGTGTGCTGTCGGTGATCATGGGCGTATTCCTGATCTTGATGGGCAGCAACAAGTTTGCCTGGCTCACGGACAGTGGGTTCCTCACCTACGAGCTTCAGCAATGGCTCGATATCGGTCCCGTCGCGCTCAGCCGCTGGTATCTCGAACAGGTCGCGATGCCCGGCGCGCCGGTCTTCGCGCGACTCGTGCTGCTGGGCGAGCTGTCCACTGGTGCGGCGCTGGTGTGCGGGTTTCGGGTGCGGCTCGCAGCCGCGGTGGCGCTCGCCATGGTGCTCAATTTTCACTTTGCGAGCGGCATCATCTTCACTTCCGGCTACCTGACGAACGGCTACGGCCCCCCCGTGATCGGTAGCTTGCTGGCGCTGGCGATCGCCGCCGGGCGGCTGCCGCTGACCGTCTCCAGGGACTGAGGGCGCGTTGGACACCACCGCGGCATCGAGCCCCGCACCACGCCGGATGACGGTGATCGGATGCGTGTCGCTGATTGCTGGGCTCGCCCTGCTCAACGTGTCGCTCACGTTCGCCAACATCTGGCCGACGCTCGGCATTCGCCTCACGGGGGAGCTCTCGGTTGAAGTGGCGTTGTCGGTGCTCGGTCTCGTGCTCGTGAGGCGCTGGACGGGCGCCGCGTCGCGCGCGACCCTGCGGGCGCTCGCCGCCGTGTGGGTCATCCTGGCCGTTGGGCGTTATATCGATGTGACCGGCAGCTCCCTGTACGGCCGGGACGTCAACCTCTACTGGGATAGCCGCCATCTGCCAGGCGTCGGCGCCATGTTCGCTTCCGTCGCGCCGTGGCGCACGGCCGCGGTTCTCATCGGGCTCGTGCTGCTCCCCGTCGTGCTCTACGCCCCAATGCGCTGGGCGTTCGGCCGTCTGAGCACGGCCGCCGGAGACCGGTGGGCGGGTCCAGCGCTCGGGGTGGTGGCCGGCGTCGTGCTCGCGGCCTACGCCGCTCAGCTCGGCGGTGCGCGGATGCTGGATCGACTGGTCTTCGCCGAGCCGATGGTACCCGTGTACGCGCGGGAGATCGGCGAGTTCGGGTACGAGATGACCGGCGCCGGCGTCGCCGCGCTCGGGCCCGCACCGGCGATTCGGTCAGACCTCGCGCGCGTGCAGGGCGCCGACGTCTTTCTGATCTTCGTGGAGTCGTATGGGGCGGTAGCCTGGAACGCCCCCGACTACGTCCGTGCGCTGGCCGAGAGCCGGGCGCGCCTCGAGGCCGACATCCGCGAGACAGATCGCAGCGTGGTCTCTGCGTTCGTCGAGTCGACGACGTTCGGCGGCGAGTCGTGGCTCGCGCACATCAGCCTGCTGTCGGGTACCGAGGTGCGCGATGACCGGACCAACGTCCGCTTGATGGCGCAGGAACGCGACACGCTGGTCAAGCTGTTCGGGCGCCGGGGCTATCGCACACTGGCCATCACACCCGGTCTGCTGGTCGATTGGCCCGAGGGGGCGTTCTACGGCTTCGACGAGATCTACGACCACCGTCGGCTTGGCTACCAGGGGCCGCCGTTTGGATGGTGGAGCATCACCGATCAGTTCGCGCTCGCGCGCGTCGATCAACTCGAGATCGAGCCGCAGCCGCGCGACCCCGCGTTCGTCTTCTTTTCCACGCTCAGCACGCACGCGCCGTTCACCCCTGCACCGCCCTATCAGCCGAGCTGGCGGCGGGTGTTGTCGGCGACGCCCTACGACCGAGACGAGCTCGATCGCGCTTGGTCCTGGCAACCCGACTGGCTCGACCTCGGACCGAGCTACGTCGAGGCGCTCCGCTACATCCAGGCGACGGTCGGCGGGTATCTGCGGCTGCGTGCGGACCGCGACGTCGTGATGATCCTGATCGGCGATCATCAGCCGCCCGCGCTCGTGAGCGGCAAGGGCGCATCGTGGGACGTCCCGGTGCATGTGATCGCCAGCCGCCCCGCTGTGCTCGACCGTCTTCGACCGCACCGGTTCACGGAGGGGCTCGCTCCCCAGGGTCCGGCTATCGCGCGGATGGACACGCTGCTCCCGCTGCTGCTGGACGCGTTCGGCGATGACCTCGGCGACGGAGCGCGTGCCCAACCGGTGGCCGTGCCGTAGCTCGGCCACGACGCACATCGTCCGTCGGTGTCACCGCCCGTCGTAGGGCGGGGCTTTAGCCCCGCCACTCGGCTGGCGCACGGTCGGCGTGCCCGTCGTGGCGACTCGACGTCGGGTGGCTAACAATAGTGCGGCGGCGCGTCAAGGAGGACGCGGCGGCGGCGCAGCTCCGCGCCTTCTGACCCGAGCGTCGACGGGTCGAGGGGCCTGGTGAGGTCGGCGTCGACCGTCACGGTCTCCGGGAGGTATCGCCTGCACGCCGCGAACTCCTCCGCGTATTCCGGCGTGGGGAAGGTGAGCGTCAAGATCGATGAGCCGCCGCGCCGCTCGATGCGGTAGAGAGGGTTGACGATCAGGGCGCCCGACACACGCCCTGGTTCCGGGACCTCGTAGCGCCTGAAGAGATCGTCGTCACGACTCGCCACGAGTGTGAAGGCCGGGTCACTGTCGATCTCCATCGCGGCAACGGACTGCGTGAGATCGACCACGCGCTGGTCCAGCACCTGTGTCAACAGCACCTCGTCGCTGAACAGCCGTGGTTGCTGGCGCGAGAAGAGGGACCCGTAGGCCGCCGGCGTCAGCGTATCGCCCGCCGACATGTTGTCGCCGAGGGCGCTGTGCAGATGCGGCATCACGATCGCCCCGTCTGGTGCTGCGAGCCGCGTCATCTCACCGGCGAGCAGCCGCTTGTGCCAGATGTACGGGAAGGCGTCTGCGAGCACGACGACCGAGAACGCGCAGTCGACGAACGGGAGGGGATGGTTGGCGTCGCAGCAGATGGCGGTGCAGCCGGGCGCGGTCACCTCGGTGGCGAGCCAGAGCTTCCAGAAGGCGACGTCGGCGACGACCGGCCGGTCTGTCTGCGCGTCAGGTTGGCCACCCGCTCCGCGCTGGGTGTCGCCAGCGCCGGGGAGACCGGCCAGGAGCCGGGTCAGGTGACCCGAACCGCCGCAGAGATCGAGCGCGCGGCCGGCCGCGACCGCTGGGTGTTGACCAAGCGCGCGGATCAACGCCTCGGCGACGACGAACGTCGGATCGGACAGCCGGTAGAGGAAACAGGTCCCCTCAGCGTCGAGGCAGAGGATGCTGAGCGCCTCGCGATAGGTCATCGGTTCGCCGCGCGCGAGCAGCGACCGGAACGCGCCGGATCGGCGCTCATCCTGGCCCAGGCCGAGCAGCCGGAAGAGCGCCTCCTCGTGTCGGCCGGCCTCGAGGGCGTGCATGGCGTCACGCGTCGCGTCGTCCGCGATGAGCACGGGGATCCCCTCGACGATCGGGAACGCGCAGCACTCGCAGCCGAGAACGCCGGAGACGATATCGTGCTCGGTGCGCGCGAGGGCGTCGTTGTCCACCACCGAGAGCCGCGTGCCGCAAAACGGGCACCGCAGGAGGTCGAGGAGCGCTTCACGCATCGATCGGGGTGTGGCGAGTGGTGAGGTGCTCGATGAACGCGTCGCCGCGGGAGCCGACGTCGGCCCTGCGATAGTGCTCGGTGCCAAGGAAGCGCGCCGCGTCGCGGTCCGATACCGCCAGCAGCGCGCAGCCGTGCATCTGGGACGCGTGACATTCGAGCGCGGCGAGCTTGCGGGCCGCGTAGGGACCGACGTCGAGAATGAGCGACGGCGGGGGCGCGATCGCACCGAAGGCGTGGGCGTCATCGATGCCCAGGATTGCATGCAGCGGTCTGCCCCCGCTCGATGGGACCGCCATCGCCGCGTGCTCGACGACCGCGCGCATGCGGCCCGCCGGCATCGTCACGTAGTAGAGCGCCGTGGAGGCGCCATTCAGCGCGGCCACCGCGGCCGTGACGTCTTCGTGAATGGCGATGTGATCGGGATGTCCGTAGAGGCCGTCCTCGTCGAAGGTCACCACGACGTCGGGGCGGCGGCGGCGGATGGTCTTGCGGATGTCGCCTTGAAGCTGCGCCCGATCTGCCCACGGCAGCATGCCATCCTCGTAGGCGAGGATGTCGGGCGCGTCGATCCCGAGGACACGCGCGGCCGCTCGAAGCTCACCGGTGCGTACCGCGCCAAGGTCCCCCTCTCCCTGCCCGTGCTCACCGCGGGTGGCGCACAGGAGCGTGACCGTCGCACCGAGGTGGGCGCAGCAGGCCAATAGTCCTCCCGATGCCAGCGACTCGTCGTCCGGGTGGGCGAAGACGCCGAGCAGGGAACGCCCGGCCAGGTCACTGGGTGGCGTGTGGGTCGTCACGCGGTCCGTTCGCGCCGCGTCGCGGCCACCAGCGCCCGGTAGACCTCGACATAGGCGTCCACCATTCGGTCTGCCCCGAACCGCTCCATGGCCCGCGCCCGGACTCGTGCGCGGTCCAGCGCGAGCACCTCTGGCACGCCGTCAACGAGTGCGTCGAGTGAGCCAAACACACGGCCCGTCACCCCGTCGTCGACGATCTCGCGCACGGCGCCGCGGTCGAGCGCTGCCACCGGCGTGCCGCACGCGTTCGCTTCGGCCAGGACGAGGCCGAAGGATTCGCCCGATTGGATCGGGTAGAGCAGCGCCCGGGCACCGCCGAGCAACTCCACCTTGGCCGCGAGGTCGACCTCGCCTCTGGATATCACCTGGCGCTGGTCGACGAGCGGTGCGACCATGGTACGGAAGTACTCGTTTTCGGCCGCGGCCAGGATGATCCGCATGTCAACGCGCCGCGCGACGTCGACCGCCTCCAGGACGCCCTTGCCTTCGGTATAGCGGCCGAGGAAAAGCAGGTAGTCGTCAGGATTCTCTCGAAACACGTAGGTACTGATGTCGACCGCGTGGTGAATCGTGGCCACGACGTTGAGGTCGGCCAGCAGGCGCGCCTGCGCGGTGGACACCGCGACAAACGGCGCGTCCGCGTACCGGGACCAGAGCGCGACCTCCGGTGCCGTGGGCGCATGGTGCAGCGTCTGCAGAATGGGTGTCGGGGAGAGCCGTCCGTAGGCCAGCGACATCGGATAATACTCGGCCTGGTAGTGGATGACGTCGAAGGACATGGCCCGTTCCACGGCGGCCGCCAGGTTGAACAGCTCACACAGATCCCACGGCCACAACGAGGAGTCCTCGTTGTATCCACGTGGGTAGATGGCGTGCAGTGTCGCGGTCGTGACCGACGAGCCGGTGGCGAACAGCGTCACGTCGTGACCGCGGGCCACCAAGCCATCGACGAGGAGCGCCGTCAAGGACTCGATCGACCCCGATCGATCGGGTGGGACCGACTGCGCGACCGGCGCCACCACGGCAATCCGCAGCGCGTCCGCTAGTACCTTCGGCACATCGGTGACGGCCATCACGCGCAGGCCCTGTCCAGGAACGTTGGCAACACGCGTGCGGCGTCGAAACAGTCACGGGCGATCTCTCGCGCGCGCCGTGCATGGTGAGGATAGTCAGTGGCGAGACGCTCGAGCGCTGCGAGTGCCTCGTCCGGAGTTCCGAAACCGATGAGGCCGGTGCCAGAGGGGAGGTGTGCGGTCCACCCCGTGTCCTGAACGACGGCCGGACGCCCCGCGGCCAGGTAACACGCCGTGCGGTCGCTGAACCACCCGGAGCGCCGCGCCGTGTAGGCATGTTTGGCGATACCGAACTCGGCCCACGACCGCTGGATGAAGTCCCGATAGTCCCAGGGCGTGCGCGATATGTTCATCGCCTCGACCGGCGACCAGCCGTGCTCTTGGAGCAAGCGCATCGGGCCGTTCACCGCGAGCTGGAAGCGTTCGGGCATCCTACTCGGCAGGTCGATGAACCGGAGAAACTCACGGTCCTTGTCGCCGTCGACGTCGGCGAAGCTCTCCGTCTTCCACGTCATCACCGTGGTCAACTTGTCGCCGACCGGCGGCGCCTCCGTGTGCCAGAGCTCCGTGGTCACCGGCTGCCACGTGTGTTCCCATACGAAGTCGCCCGTGGGCACGTCGCATGCCGGTGTGCCGATGTTGGCGCCGAACGTGAACAGGTGATCGAACTGGCGAAAGAAGTCGACATACCACTCGACGCCCTTGGCAATGGCGAACTGGGTGAAGACCGGGTCCGAGTCGACGAACACCCGCCGGGGAATCCTCGCGTATTCATCACGCCAGAACCACGAGCCGCCGGAGAGGTTCACAAAAAGGTCGGCATCGGCGCAATAGGATCGCACGTCATCGTGCGACCGACCGTGATACGTCCCGTCATGGTTGACGAAGCACCACCGATCGCCGAGGTCGAACGGCTCGAGCATCTCCTGCAGGTAGCGCGTGCCGTAGGACGGATCGGGCGAGATCGCGTTGCGCTCCGGATCGTAGACGGCCTCGCCGGTGTCCTCGATGTAGAAGACCTCGTGTCCGAGCGCCCGGAGACCGATGAGATACATGAGCGAGCACCAGGCCACACCGCCGAACGGATACCGGGCGACGATGCCCGCGAAGAGGATCCGCATAGGTCAGGGCCTACGCGCGCATCAGCTCGTCGACGGCCGCTGGCGCGTCGAGCGATCGGCCGACGGTCAGGTGTGCACACATGTGTCGATACAGATCGTTCGACCCCATCAGGTGGTCGTGCGTGCCCTGGGCGACGAGCCGTCCTTGATCCAGGACCAGAATGCGAGTCGCATCACGAATCGTCGACAACCGATGGGCGATGACAATGGTGGTGCGGCCGGCGCGCAGCCGGCGCAACGCGTCGAAGACCGCGGCTTCCGAGATCGCGTCGACCGCCGACGTCGGCTCGTCCAGGATGAGGATCGGGGCGTTCTTGAGCAAGGCACGCGCGATCCCCAGGCGCTGGCGCTCTCCGCCCGACAGCGTACCGCCATCCTCGGCGACCGGTGTGTCGTACCCCTGCGGGAGACGCCGGATGAGGTCGTCGATATGAGCCGCGAGCGCGGCCTGCTCCACCTCCGCGTCGGACGCGTTGAGCCGGCCGTAACGGATGTTGTCGGCGATCGTGCCGGTGAAGAGCACCGGATCTTGTGGCACCAGCGCGATCCGCTGGCGCAACGAGCTCAGTGAATATCGGGTGACGTCGACGTCGTCGATCACGATGCGACCGTCGGTCGGTGTGAAGAACCGCGGGATCAAGTTCGCCAGCGTCGTCTTGCCGGCTCCGGTCGGTCCAATCAAGGCCACCAGCTCGCCGGGCCGGGCATCGAAGCTGACGTGGTTGACCACCGTCCGCTCGCCGTCGTAGGAGAAGCTCACGTCCTCGTACCGGAGGTGCCCGACGACCCGCGACGCGTCGACGGCGTCCGGGGCGTCCACCGTCTCTGGCGTCAACGCGAAGATCTCCCGCACGCGTCTGGCGCTGACGAGGGCCTGGCGAAGCGATCCCGTGGTGCGCGCGATCTCGGAGATGGGGTCGTAGACGGCGGCCAGATAGGCGATGACGACGAGCAGCGACCCGATCGTGAGTGTCCCGTCGAGGACGTGCAACCCCCCCACGATCAGCACGAGCGCGGTGCCCGCGAGCGTGATGGCGGTGACGTTGACGGAGAAGAGCGACTCCTGCCAGGTGAGCTGCAGACGCGCGCGCATGGTGGCGCGACCCGACGTCGAGAACCGCGCCAGCTCGTGATGTTCACGAACAAAGCTCTTGATGGCTGCGATGGAGCTGAGGATCTCGAACGCCCGCTCGAGCAACGTGGATTCGAGCGCCTTCACGCGCTCCGCCCGGTCGGTCATCCGCGCCGCGTAGTAGCGCAGACACAGGTAGAGAAACGGCATGACGGCCAGCGCCAACAGACCGAGCGTCATGTCGAGGGTCACGAGGATGACGAACATCACTGCCAGATGGAGCGCGGCGAGCGCCAAAGGAAAGACACCGCCCATGACGAGGTCGTCCACGCAATACGCGTCGGCATCCAGCCGATAGACGGCATCGGCCGACCGGGTCTCGACGTGATGGCTCAGCGGCAGCGCCTGCAGGTGGGCGAGCAGTCGCGCGCGCAGGTCGTAGACGATGCGCTGGCCCATACCGACCTGGAGCTGCGTATGGATCAGGCGGACCAGCTCGTTCGCAATCTGTACGGCGAGGCCCGCCGCGACGATGACCACGAGGACGACGACCGGGCGCGCGTTGGCCAGGCCCGGCGCCAGCGCGACGATGACGTCGGGGAAGGGGAGGCCGCCGAGCACGTTGTCGACGAGGAGCTTGAGGGCCCACGGAGCCAGCGCGGTCAACCCGATTCCCAGAACCGAGAGCGCCGCGATCGCCGCGACGCGGACACGATACGGCTGGAGAAATGAGAGGGCCCAGCGGATGAGCGTCACGTCAAGAGTCCGGATCGTACCATTTTGGCGCACTCATGCGGGGAAGTAGGTCGGCGGCGTAGGACGCTGTGCCGGGCGGTGAGGTAGTTGGTCCAGAGGGGGCTGCTAGAATACCGCCATTCGGTGGAGGATGTTCCGATGAAGATGCGCTCAACGGTGCTCGGGCTCGGCGTGGTGGCCCTCGCCGCCACGACGGTGTCGGCGCAGTCGAACTGGCCGCGGTTCCGCGGTGATACGGCGGGTGTCGTGGCCGATGACGCCAGGCTGCCGGACGCCTGGGGGCCGGATGAGAACGTCGTCTGGTCGCTCGACGTGCCCGGACAATCCTGGAGCTCGCCGATCGTCTGGGATGATCACGTATTCGTCGTGACGGCGGTCAGCGTCGACGGGGAGGACGAAGCGCTGGCGCCGGTCGAAAGCTATCGGGCGCGCTCGCTCGGTGGGTCGATGAGCCGGACCGACGTCTACACGCCGACCACGCCGATCCGGTGGGCGCTCTACGACATCGATTTTGCGACCGGTGCGGTTCGATGGGAGCGGATGCTCCACACGGGCCTACCGGCCGAGCCGTCCCATCAGAAAACCAGGATGGCCGCCGAGACGCCGGTGACCGACGGCGAGCGCGTGTATGTCTACCTTGGGGACATCGGCCTGTTCGCGCTCGAGTTCGACGGCAGCATCGCGTGGTCGGTGCCGATGGAGTGGCTGCCGCGCCGCGACTGGGGCTCGGCAACCTCGCCGGCGCTCCACGACGGCCGGTTGTATGTCGTCAACGACAACGAAGCGCAGTCGTATATCGCCGCCTATGACGCCGCCACCGGAGCGGAGCTGTGGCGCACCGATCGAGACGAGGCGAGCAACTGGGCGACGCCCTTCGTCTGGGAGAACGACGTCCGCACGGAGATCGTCACGTCGGGTACCGGCGGCGTCCGCTCCTACGGTCTCGACGGCGAGCTGCTGTGGGAGCTGCACGGCATGTCGACGCTCGTCATCCCGACGCCGTTCGCCGAACACGGCCTGCTCTATATCAACTCCGGGTACGTCGCCGACCAATCGCGACCGGTCTACGCCGTGCGCCCGGGCGCGTCTGGCGACATCACGCTCGGCGAAGGGAGCACGAGCAACGACTACATCGTCTGGTCGCATCCGCAGCTCGGCTCCTACAACCCGTCATCGCTCGTCTATGGCGACTACCACTACACGCTGCTCGACCGCGGCATCCTGCTATGCTACGACGCGCGGACCGGTCGCGAGGTCTATCCGCGGGCTCGCATCACGGCCGGTACCCTCTTCACGGCGTCGCCGTGGGCATACAACGGGAAGATCTTTGCGTTGAGCGAGGACGGCGATACCTTCGTCATCCAGGCCGGACCGGAGTTCGCCGTCCTGGGTCGTAACTCACTGGACGAGATGTCGTTGGCGACGCCAGCCGTCGCGAATGGAAGCCTGATTCTGCGCACCGCCTCGAAGCTGTATCGCATCGGCGACGCGGGCTCGTAGCACGGCCGCGGGGCCACAGGCGGGAATCCCGGTATCATAGCCAGCGATGGTAGCCGGGTGGTTTGCGGCAGGAGCCGCGATGTGCGGTGTCGGCGTGCTGATCGGGGCGTTCGGGGCGCATGGGCTCCGAGACCGGGTGGCGGCCGATATGCTCGCGGTCTTCGAGACCGGTGTCCGCTACCACCTGATTCATGCGCTTGGCCTGCTCGCGGTCTCGTGGGCGGCGTCACGCTGGCCGAGCGTCTGGGTCGGCGCGGCCGGCTGGCTGTTCATCGCCGGCATCGTGTTCTTCTCCGGCAGTCTCTATCTGCTGGCGATCACCGGCACTCGGTGGTTGGGGGCCATCACCCCGATTGGCGGCGTCTGCTTTCTCATCGGATGGGCGGCGCTCGCCACCGGCGCCCTCCGCGCATCGCCCTGAGCATGACCCGGACGACGTGAAGGCCGTCGGATGCACGGAATCTTGGCCGGGGCACGCCGCAAGGACACCCAGCCGGTCACAGAGCCCTGATGACGGCCACGGCCCTCGGCTAGGGCGCACACCTCCTCGAACCCATCGAACTTGAACGTCACTGTCGTCGCAGCACCGACCGTGCTGACTGTCTCGATAGCGTCGGTCGCGTCTCCGGCGGGCGCACAGCCCACGGTCCGTCTCACTGAGTCTTCGCAATCCGTCGCCGATGGCTCTCGCAGTGCGTCGGAGCGCGCGGCGCCGCTCGGCGCAGCCGCACTCGAAGCGCAAGCGCGGTCACTCGGCGTGCTGGTCGGCCGACCGACCATTCGACCGATGCGCACCGATACACCACCCCTCGTCGATGGCAGGCTCGATGACGCCGTCTGGCAGAGCGCCGTGAAGATCACCAGCTTCGTGCAATACGAGCCGGTGGACGGCGCGCCGCCAACCGAGCCCACTGACATGTACGTGGCCTATGACGACGACCACCTGTACTTCGGTTTCTACGCCTACTACGCCGACCCGCGCATCATGCGGTCGAACCGGGTCGATCGAGATACGGCGTTCAATGACGACCTGCTGACCGTCTATCTCGACACCTTCATGGATCAGCAACGGTCGTACGACTTCGATGTCAATGCCCACAACGTGCAGGGCGACGGCATCATCGACCTGGCCGGTCGGCGTAACCGCGGCGCGGGGATTCCGTTGACAAGCAACTCGACGTCAATCTGCTGTTCACGTATCGAATCAACGGCGGCACGGTCTTCTACGCCGGCTACGACGATCACTACCGCCAGGAGAGGTTCATCGAGGGCCTCGACCCGATCCAAGAGCGATTCATCCACTCCGACGCCTATCGCCGGACCAACCGCGCGATCTTTACGAAGTTGCAGTATCTGTTCAGGTACTGAGCACCTCGCCACATAGCGAGAACGGCACCGCCTCTGTGTTAAGCCCGTAGGTCGTAGCAGAGCAGTCGCGGAGGGGTGCCGCTGATCACGTCGCGGGTGTTCTGGACGACGTACAGCAGGCCGCGACTGATCACAGGCAGCGCCCACGACTCGCGCGCCGCGAACAACCAGGCCCGCGAGACCTCGCTGTAGCCCTCGGGCGTCAGGTCCATCCAGAGCAGGTGCCCGAGCTCACCCAGGCAGAGAAACTGGCCGTCCACGGCGAGCAGCGATCCCCGCGCGGTGCCCATGAGTTGGCGCCGTGGCCCGCCCTCGAGCTCGAGCGTCTCTGGCCACTCCGGGACCTCACGCCACACGACGCGGCCGGTGGCCGCCTCCAGACACACGAGCGACGCGTCGCCCATGTTGCGACCGTCAAAGCCGTAGAGATAGCCGTCGCGGTGGATCGGCGTGTTGTAGTGCAGCGCGAAGTCCTGCGTCGTCCACGCCACACGGTGGGTGAAGTCCGGGCGCACCTCGACGAGCGCGCCACCCGTGCGGTAGCTCGCCGAGACGAACACGTGGTTGTCGAAGACGACCGGGCATGACGCGTTGACGGACTCGTAGGTGCGGCTGCGAAACGGAAACGTGAAATCGACCTCACCGTTTGACGGGTCAATCGAGAGGAGCCCCCCCGCCGGCGGCCGGGACTCGCCGCCCGCGAAGACGAACACCCGCCGGCTGCCGTGCACCACGCCTGGTACCGGCGACGCGTAGCTCGGCCCCCACTCGCCGGCGCGCCACACCTCACGGCCCGTCGCGGCGTCGAATCCGACGACACACGCTCCGTCCGGCGCGCCGATGTTGACGATGAGGAGGTCGCCGTCCAGGAGCGGCGTCGAGGAGATGCCGAAGAAGTCCTGCCGGGCACCGAACTCCGCCCGCAGGTCGAGGGTCCACTCCACACCGCCCGACCCGAGCGCCAGGCAGTGCAGCTTGCCCTCGGCCCCCATCGTGAAGACGCGCTCGTTGTCGGCGTCGATGACGGGGCTCGACCGCGGGCCGTTGTTGTAGCCGTATCGATCCTCGTAGGCTGTCGCATAGCGAAACCGCCAGTGGCGCGCGCCGGTCTCCGCGTGCAGGCACTCGACCACCTCGTCGTCCGCCACCCGGTGCACGAACACGAGGCGATCGCCCGCGATGGCCGGGGAGGCGTATCCGCTGCCCGTGGTGAGCTCCCACAGCAGTGGCGGCGGGAGGCTTCGGCTGAGTTTCGTCTCCGTGGAGACCGCGTCGTGTGTCGGTCCGAGGAACGAGGCCCAATCGTGCGTGAGCGCGTCGTCTGCCAGCGGCTTCGGCACCCGGTGCGCGCGGGCTTGCCCCGGCGTCTGCCCACCGACCACTGCCCGCGCCATGAGCGCGTGCAGCATCGCCCGGCGCGACATCATCGCCATCGCATTCCTGGTGTCAGACGGAGGGTTCCCGAGAGGGGCGGCCGCCGCGCCTGCGGAGGAGGCGTCCCACCATTTTCAGACGTCCCCAGAAAAAGGTGTACTGACCCAGGAGCGTGCCCCAGGCCAGCAGCAACGCCTGGTAGAGCGGGAGGAGTGCGATCAGGTAGACGACCCACCCGAGCCATCCCGGGTGATCTCCAGGGAGCAGTAAGCCGATCAGCGGCGTCCGGAGTTGGACGATTGACAGACCGGCGAGCGTGAACGCCAGGAGGATGGCGACGACGTCCCACGGTCCGACCCCCCACCGGGCCCGCAGCGTGTCGAGCACGCTCACTGACTCGGCAAGGCGAAGACGTAGAGGGCGTTGCCGCCCCGCGGGTTCCGCTTCTCGGGCAACAGATCGCCCGGCAGGATCGTCGTCCAACTGGATCCACCGAGTGGGCTGCCCGCGCCAAAGGCCACATACTGCGTGCCGTCGACCGCATACGTGATGGGGTATCCGTTCGACATCGTCGATAGCCGGCTTTGCCAGAGCTGATCGCCGCTCCGGGCCTCGTAGGCGAACACATACCGCTCCCAGTCACCCACGAACACGAGACCGCCTGCCGTCGTCAGCGCGGCGGTGTTGTACGGCGTCCGCCGGCGATGCTTCCAGAGCGTCTCGCCGGTCCGGATGCTCAACGCCTGGAACTCGCCCATCTGGTCGGGCGCGTCCGGGTGGAAGTGGTTCTTCCGCCCACGCACGCCGCCGGTGCCGCCACCGCCCGCACGCCGTTCCACAGGCCCGAAGGCCGCCGTCTCGCAGTTGAGGTTGAGGGGGACGTAGAGGGCCTCGGTGTCGGGGTGATACGCCATCGCGCGGAGGCTCTTGAAGCCACCCGTGCTGGGACAGAAGTAGAGCTCCTCACCGACCCCCGAGACCATGCCCTCGCGATAGGTGACTGCGCCGGTCTGCGGGTTCACATCCAGGATGTTCTGGTAGCCGAGGTCGACGGCGTTCACGAACCGGCCGGTGACGCGGTCGAGCTCCCAGAGAATCGCCAGCTTCCCCATGCTGAACACGGACTGCCGGCCGTCGTAGTCGACCAGGATCCGCTCGAACGTCTCGTCCATGTCGTGGCTGTCGCCTGGGATGTGCTGGAAATACCACTTCATCTCCCCGGTCGCCGGATCGAGCGCGAGGGTCGAGTTGCTGTAGAGCGCATCGCCATCAGTGCCGCGCGCGTCGCGGGTCCACGGCTTTGCCTGCGACGTGCCGTAGTAGATGAGGCCACTGACCGGGTCGTAGCTGCCGGGAATCCAGGCGTCGCTGCCCGCGCGATAGAGCACCGGGAGATCGCCCCACGTATCACCCCCGCGTTCCCCCGGTCGAGCCACGGTCGATGTGCGCCACAGCACCCGGCCCGTTCGGCCGTCGAGACCGACGATGTAACAGGTATCCTCGCGGAAGCGCTCACAGCCTGTCATGCCGGCCACGATGGTGCCGTCGGCGATGACTGGCCCGCTGGAGAACCTGTACCCCTCCTCGTTCGGCATGACCGCCGTGTCCCACCGTACCGCGCCGGTGCGCGCATCCAGACCGACGATGTGCGCGTCGACCGTCGCCAGGATGACGAGGTCGTGGTAGATGGCGAGGCTGCGCAACTGGGCCGAGAGACGCCGCCGCTCGTCCATCTCCGGCCGGTGCTCCCAGATGAAATCACCTGTCCGCGCATCGAGCGCCTGGACGACATTGCCGGGGTTTGCGATGAACATGACGCCGTCACGCACGATCGGTGTCGTCTGAGAAATCCCGGGATCAAGGCCCCAGGACCACGCGAGCTGGAGGCGGCCTACATTGCCGCGGTCGATCTGATCGAGTGGGCTGAACCCCCACCCGTCGAGCGTGCGTCGCCAGTTCAGCCAGTCGGCCGGGTCGGGGTTCTGCAGCACGGCGTCGGTCGCCGGTCGAACTTCCGCGACCTGCGCCTGCGAAGGGACGGCCGATGTCGCGACGCCGGCCGCGCACGCGAACGCCGCGAGACATGTACGGACCTTCATGCGGACCTCCAGAAGGCGACAAACGTCCCTGGATTATAGCGGGGGGGCCGGCACGCGGACCGTCGCGGTTCGCGACGCGCGTGCGACGACGCAGTCGCCGGCGCACGGGCTCCAAGGCGTTGGATCGGAATCCAACCGATTGCACGCCTCACCGTTGCGCGCGCACACGACGTTCGTGACGTGCCTCGCTAAGGGTTCGGGGAGCGCCGGTTACCGCCATCCGCGGGGATGAAGTGAAGGTGGCACCGAATGTGAAAGACCTTGGCGCGGAGGTGCGCATGGGAGATTCCGGAACGATCGGCCGGCGGGAGTTTACCTTGCAGTCGGCGCTGGCGGCGCTCGCCGGCGCGACGATTACGATCAGCGGGTGTGACGACGCCAACCCGGCTGCGCCGAGCGGTGCCAGCTCGGCGGGGACCATCTCGGGCAACCACGGACACTCGGCCGTCATCACGTCCGCCGAGCTCACGGCCCGCGACGCGATTTCGCTGGACATTGCCGGCAGCGCGGGTCACCCGCACACGGTCGAGCTCTCTGCGGCC
Source organism: Vicinamibacterales bacterium (assembly GCA_965197395.1). GTDB lineage: Bacteria > Acidobacteriota > Vicinamibacteria > Vicinamibacterales > UBA8438 > CAZYFH01. Next base: position 541,468 of record CBDANB010000005.1, read on the forward strand.
GAGGTGGGGCAGATCGCCGACGGTATGCAGGTGTCCAAGGGGTCATCCACGAACGACTTCCACTCGCACACCGTGACGTTCAACTAAGTTCAGACGGGGCTTCGCCCCGAACCCCCGCGGGAGCTCCGTGGGGACCCCGAGAGCCCCACTCCGCGCCCGCGAGGCGCGCCGTGCGCGCCTTGGCCACCGGTTCGGACAACGGCCTCCCGAGTCGGGGTCGTGCTGGCCCCACCCAGGTGCTACGCGACGCCGGCGCCCTGGACGCCAACGTAGACGGCGTACAACGACTGACTGGCGGTCATGAAGAGGCGGTTCCGCCGGGCGCCTCCGAAGCTGACGTTCGCGCAGACCTCCGGCAGCCGAATCACCCCGATCGTCTCGCCGTTGGGCGAGATGATCTGCACACCGGGGCGCGCGCCGGCCCAGATGTTGCCGTCCACGTCGCACCGCATCCCGTCGGCACCGGACACCGTGCCTGGATCGCCCGGCATCGTGAGCTGCACGTGGCGGCGTGGGTTGCGGAGCCGTGTCCCATCGACGTCCCAGGCACGAATCTCACGGCCGCTGCCGGTGTCGGCCACGTAGAGCCGGTCATGGTTCGGAGAGAAGCAGAGCCCGTTGGGGGCGCCGATGTCATCGGTGACCATCGCGATCGCGCCCGTGCCGCCATCCACCCGGTAGACGGCCAGTGGGAGCTCCGCCTCGGCTCTCGCACCTTCATAATTCCCGCGGATGCCGTATGGCGGGTCCGTGAACCAGATGCTGCCGTCCGGGTGGACGACGACATCGTTCGGTGAGTTCAGCCGCTTGCCGTCGTAGCGGTCCGCGATCACGGTGACCTCGCCGGACGGCTCGTAGCGTGCGACACGCCGTCCACCGTGCTCGCAGGAGAGCTGGCGTCCCTCGTAGTCGAACGTGTTCCCGTTGCTGAAACCGGACGGGCTGCGAAACTCCGTCACGCGACCATCGTCCTCGATCCAGCGGAGCTGGCGGTTGTTCGGAATATCACTCCACACGAGATAGCGGCCAACACCGTTCCAGGCCGGCCCTTCCGCCCAGAGAGTGCCGGTGTGGAGACGCGTGATGGGCGTATTGAACAGGATGTAGGAACGGAAGCGGGGGTCGAGCGCGATGATGTCGGGGTCCGGGTAGCGTACGGGCTGCTGGCCGGACCAGTCCCGCTGTTCATACGGCGGGATCGACGGCGCTTGCGGACGCGCCAGTGTTGGGGCGAGCGCCGTCCCGGTGAAGGCGGCCGTGAGAAAGGTGCGTCGGTTCATGAGTGCCTCAGTCTGATCGGGTGCGCGCGAGCGACGGTCGTGGTCTATGGCTGCACGGTCGGGAACAGCTCGTCCGTGTCCTGCGGCTGCACGCCGAGCGCATTGAGCGACATCGAGACGAGTCGGTAGTTCGCGACGGTCATGACGACGCTCATCAGCTCGCGCGTATCGTACTGGTCGCCAAGGATCGCCCACGTCTCGTCGGACACGATGCCGTCGCGATAGATCTCGTCGGCGGCGTCCACATGGGCTCGTTCGAAGTCATCCCACCCCGCGTCCGGACCGCGCGCGATGCGTTCCGGTTCGAGACCGTGGTCGCGAGCGCGCCCCACGCTGCCCACGTGCTTGGCCCACTCATAGACGGCCTGGCAGTTCCAGCCGATTCGGAGGATGAGCAGCTCCCGGAAGTACGGGGTGAGCGGCGAGACACGGTTCACATAGTTTGACTGGCCGCTTCGGGCGGCCTGCATGCGAGGATGGCGTGCGAACGTGCGGCCAACGCGGATACCTGGACCTTCGAGCGGGGCCACGCGCGGCTCGCGGAGCGGCGGCTCCGGGTCGGCGACGTCGACGCGATACGGCACGTCCGCGGGGAACCGGGCCCGGGCGCCGTCGTCGGGCCTGACTCCGAACGAGTTGAGCACCATCGACATCAGGGTGGTCTGGTTCACCGTCATCACGGTATCGACGAGGCGCGCAAGGTCGTAGCGCCGTTCGAGCGCGGCCCAGGTCGCGTCGCGTACCGAGGAGTTGCGGAAGAGCTCATCCGCGACGCGGAGCAGCGTCGCCTCGAACGGATCCCACCCGGCCGCCGTCGGGCCGAGCGCAATCTGGCGTAACTCCGAGGTCGTCACGCCGGTCGTTCTGGCGGTCGGCACATGGTCGGCCCAGAGATAGCTGTTCTGGCAGAGCCATGCTGTGCGGAGGATCAGCAGCTCCCGATGACGGGCGGGCAGCGTCGAATCGCCGGCAATGTAGAGGTAGAACGGCATCAACGCCTCGACCAGCTCGGGGACGTTGAGAAGCGTCCGGAAGGCGTTGCCGATGCGCAGCTCCGGCGCATAGCGGACGACGAGCGCGCGCTGCGCCGGCGACCAGTCGGTCTCCGGCACCGGCGCGATGCGTGGCTCGGTCAGCCGGACCACAGGCGTGGTGCCGGGTGCCGCGGGGCGGACCTGCGCGGTGACCGGACGTGCGCCGATCGTGACGAAGACGCACGCGGCGAGCGCGACGAGTTGCGGCAGACTGGGCATGGTTCCTAATTGGGATAGCGCGCCGACCAGCGGCCGGCACGGTAGACGTGCCAGCCGGTCGGCCCCTCGTCATCGTCGATGACCAGCTCGAAGACCGTCTCGACCGGGGTGGTTCGCGTCACCTCGACGATCCGCGCCCCGCGACGGGTGACCGGTTCGCCGTCCTCACCCTCGATCTCGCGGGTGCGGGCGCCGTCGGTGATCAGGATGTTACCGGTCTCCGGGAGCCAATCGGCGTCACTCAGGAAAGACGAGTGGAACCGCGCGGCGCCCGCTCCCGCGTGCGCCCACCGCTGACGCACCGTCATCGCGGCCTCGTCGACATCGTACTCGACGGCTCGACTGAACGCCGACTCGGCGGGGAGCGGCTCGTCGAACGGCATCGCACGATGGTTGCCGTTATCGAAGAGGAGGAGCGTGCCGTCGGGAGTCACCTCCAGGCCGTGGCTGTGGAACGGCCACTCCAGATCGCCCATTGGCTCGAGAAGCTCGGTCTGCCAAGGGGCGCTCCAGCCAGTGTGGGGACCGAGGATCCACCGCACCTCGCCCGCCCGGTCCACCTTGACCAGCGCGTCCTGGTGCCGGAGGGAGACGACGAACGCGTCATCGACCTGGTCGTAGGCGAGCGCGTTGGCGTGGGCCCAGTCGGCGATGTCGGGTTCCGCATGGCCGAGCGCGCGGTAGGTGCCCGTCCAGAAGCCGGTGCCGAGCGAGTCGTAGCCGATGCGATACGGATCGATGAGGTCCAGCAGTGGCCACCGTTGCACGATGGTTCCGTCTGGAGCGAACTCGACGATGATGTCGCCGGCAATGTCCTGGCTCTCCCGGGGGGCGTCCGGGTCTCTGTCGCTTGTCGGGTAGTCGTCGTAGGTGCGGAGCTCGGTGCTGAGGGTCGCGAAATGTCCGGACGGCAGCTCGATGACGTCGTGGTGGAGCGAGTCGACATCGACGAGGATGCTCTCATCGGGCACCCTGTCGACGACGGCGCGCGAGTGCCATCGGCGCACGACGTTGCCGAGGAGATCGATCTCGACGAGGATGCCCCAGATTCCCCCCGGCGCCGCTTGATAGAGCAGGTTGCCGTTCGCCAGGGGGATCGCGTGACCGGTCCGGTGGTCGCCGCGGTAGTACCAGACCACCTCGCCAGCCGAATCGACGGCGAGAAGGAGGCCGAAGTCCTGCGCCGGTCCGTTGGCTTCCCACCGGTAGACGCCGAGGAGCGTCGCGCCCGGTTCCATCCGGTCCGGCTGACTGGCCGTGACCTCGAGTGGTGGAAAGTCGTCTGGGAGGGGATCGGTCTCGATGATCAGCGGTGGCGTGCGGTCGCTGTTGCCGGCGGCGTCGGTGGCGATGAAGGACACCTCGTGTCTGCGGCCGGGCCGGAGCCCCACGACCGGCACGGTGTGCTCCGTGCGATAGGCGTCGTCGACCGGGATGTGGTCGACGCGTGTCCCGTCGGCGATCTCGATCGCCAGACGTGCGGGCTCGTCGGTGGTCAGCTCGACCCGGACACCCAGGGGGGCTTCCGGCCGCGCCGGCTCGGGGACCCCGAGCTGAGAGATCGCCGGTGGCGTGCGATCTGCGCAGGCCGCCGAGAAGAACGTAACCGCCGCGAGGCCCGTGAAGACTCGAGGCGCCGTCACGACGCTACCTGACGGCGTCCTCTGCCCGCGCGCCTCTCATGATGTTGAGGAGACCGTAGTTGCCCTCGTGGCAGGCATACTCGAACATTGGTCCCGAGGTCACGCCACGCGACTCCTGGTTCGTCGTCATCGGAACCAGCGCCGTCCACGGGCGAGTAAACATCGCCGGGTCGGTCATCGTGAACTCGTAGTCGAGCGTTTCCTCGTCGACTCTCGTGAACCGCTCGACCAGGCGCAGACTCGGCCGCGCGGCGCGCCATGACGCGCGCCACAAGAAGTGGCCCAGATCGGCGAAGTTGGTGGTCTCCACCACGAGCGTGTCGCCCTCCCAGCGGCCGCGCGCGTCGCCGAGCCATTGTCCGATGTCGCCGGCGGCATGTGGACGGCCGTCGACTGGGATCAGGCGATACTCATGAAACATCTCGTTCAAGATCGCCACCCACCCGGGTGACTGCAGGACGTGATAGTTCATGTTGTAGCCCTGCAGCGGCACGAAGGGGAGCCCGTCGGTCAGGCACCGCTCACCGGTGTCCGCATCGACCCACGACTCGAACGGCCCGACCCCGTATTTCGCCGTGTCCGCGGCGAGACGCCGGCGCCCGCCGGCCGTCCAGGGGATCTTGCCGTCCGGTGGATCGACGATGAGCGCGGTGCGGCGATCGTCGGTGACATTCGTGCCGCCGTCCATCCAGAACTGGTTGTAGGCGCCCACGTTGCCGGGGATGAACCGGTCCGTCGCCGCGCGACGCTCGGCCGAGGTGACCTCGAGCGCCGCCGCTTCTTCCGCCGTGAGCAGGTCCTGGCCCGCGAGCGCGTCGGGGCGCTCGATCGGCGTCAGGGTGGCGTTCGTCCAGATGCCCTGGAGGTCCGGCTCGCCCCAGCCCGTCCGCGGGGCCGTCCAGTCCCCGGTCGTCTGGGCGTGACCGGCCACCGCGGCCGTCACACACAGCAGCGCGGACACGACGGTGGTCAGCGTTCGCACCGTCACGGGGCAGGTGTCGATCATCGGACAGGGCTGCGCGAGTCCTGCGATTCCTGGTGGCGCGCGCCGGCAAGGATGCCCTCCATGCCGATGTTGCCCTCATGACAGGCGTATTCGTAGAGGGCGTCCGGGCTCGCGCGCAACGGAATCATCACCGACCATGGCTCCGTCCACGTCGTCGGGTCGGTGAGCGTGACTTCGTACTGGAGGACATCGTCACTGACGCGCGTGAACCGCTCACTCACCTGCAGATGCTCGGCGGCGCCCATGAAGTTGGCCTTCGACGAGTAATTCTTCGTTTCGACCACCAGCGTGTCGCCGTCCCAGTAACCGCGGGAGTCGCCGAGCCACTGTCGAATGTCGCTGCCGAGGTGCGGGCGCTCATCGAGCGAGATGATGCGCGCGTCGTGCGCCATCTCCATCTGGATCACGACATGGTCCGGCGTCTGGAAGAGCTGGTAGTAGCTGTTGTATCCGGCGCCGAGGCGCGGTGCGCCAAAGCTGAGGCAACGCTCGCCGAGGCTCCGGTCGTCGGTCCAGCGTGCGTGGCGCCCGCGCGCGTCGCGGCGCGCCACGCTCCGCATCTTGGCGGCGTTGGTCTGCTCCGGGATCCGACCGTTCGGCGGGTCGACGATGAGCGACGTTCGGGCGTCCCAGTCCCGTTCCACCATCCAGAACTGGTTGTAGTTGCCGGTGGCAGTATCGCGCGACGAGAAGCTCTGCACCTCGGCCAGCGCGGCCGTGAAGACGGAGTCGCCGAAGGCGGCGTCCCCGGCGTCAAGACTGAATAGCTCGTTGGCTCGCCTCTGGACCGCCGCGAGCTCCTCGTCGGTGAGGTGCGTCCGGTCACCCAGCACCTCCGGGCGCTGTAACGGCGTCGCGTTGTTGTTCGCCCAGACCCCCTGCAAATCGGGGTGCCCGAACGGCGTGCGTGGCGCCGCCCAACCGTCGTCGGGCGCGGAGCCCTGTGCGGCCACGGAGCCGGAGACCAGAGCCACGACTGCCAACGCCACGAGCGCGACGACCAATGTCTGAGGGATTCTCACCGGACACCTCCTGGAAGCGTGGCCGTCACGGACGGCCGTGTCATCGTTAGTTGTTAGTGACGCTCGACGAACGCCACGACCTTCATCATGCCCGGGTCGAGGTCGTCACCCATCTTAGAGTTGACGCTCCCGTGCGTGCGGTCGGAGATCTGGATCACGGCCGCCGAGTTGCCGTCCGCTGTGAGCGCCGAGGCGAGTCGCTGGTTCTGCTCGCGACGCCAGGCGTCGTCGCCGTCCGCGTAGATGAACAGCATCGGCGGCTTGTTGGCGCCAATATAAGGCGTGACCGAGGCCTGGAGCCAGACCTGCTCATTGGTGCCCCAGACGGTCTTCGGGCGTCTCGGCGCGACGTCCTGGTCTTCGACGTAGAGGAATGGGCTAATCGGGATCGCGCCGCGGATGTCCGAGAGCTGCATGTTGTGCGCCGCCAGATACGATGGGTCGAGCGCCATCAGGGCAGCGAGATAGGCCCCGGCCGAGTGCCCCGACACGAACACGCGATTCGGGTCGCCGCCGTAGGTGCCGATGTGCCGCTTCGTCCAGACGAAGGCGGCGGTCGCATCTTCCATGTGGGCCGGGTGCATCACGCTGGGCGACAGGCGGTAGTTGGCCGTGACCAGCCCGACGCCGCGGGCCGCGAGCTGTTGCGCCAGGCCCTCGCCGATGGCCTTGGTGCCGTTCTGCAGCGCGCCCCCGTGAAAATAGACCACCACCGGGGCGTTGGTCGCGCCCTCGGGCATGAACACGTCGAGCGTGTCCTTGTTGTCGGCGTAATCCTCGCCCGCGATGTAGTCGATATCGCGGTGTGCGACGATCTTGAACTCGCTCCCGTCATTCGCGGCAAACGCGAGTGTGGGCAGCGCCAACGCCATGACAGCGGCAAGGACAAGGACGCAGCTGACGATCAACGATCGTGGTGCCGTGGTGGTCATCTGTCTCCCTCGGTTCATTCGGGGCGCGGACGGCGACGGTCTTCGGCGAGCGAGCGCGGGGACATGCCAGCGGACTCTGATGACCATAAACATAGCAGTTTCGTGTGCAGTTCGTGCTGATTTGTGCGGTACTAGGGGGGATGACGAAGAGTGTGGCGGCGGTGGCGGCGATGGCGGCGGCAGTGGGGGTCGTCGCCCACGGGAGCGCGTGGGCGCAGGACGCCGCCGAGTGGCCACAGTTTCGGGGAATCAGCGCCGGCGCGGTCGCCGACGATCCAGCCCTACCGGACCGCTGGAGCGAGACGGAGAACGTCGCCTGGCGGACCGATATTCCTGGACTCGGCTGGAGCTCGCCCATCGTGTGGGGTGCCCATGTCTTTGTGACCTCCGCGATCAGCGCGGGGACGGAGCTTGATCCGGTTCCCGGGCTGTACGACCCGGGCGAAGAGCACGGCAAGACGCGCTCGACCGCGGCGCATCGCTGGATGGTCTTCGACCTCGATTTCGAGTCGGGCAGGGTGCGGTGGGCGCGGGAGTTGACCGAGCTGGTCCCCCCGGAGCTCAAGCACATCAAGAACAGCTTCGCGTCGGAGACGCCGGTCACCGACGGGCGTCGCGTCTATGTCTACTTCGGCAGCGTCGGCCTCGTGGCGGCGCTCAACATGAGCGGTGAAACGGTGTGGACGGCCAACGTCGGCGCGTTCAATGGGGGCCAGGAGTTCGGCACCGCGGCGTCGCCGGTGCTACACGCCGGTCGTCTCTACATCGTCAATGACAACACGACCGGGTCGTTTCTGGCGGCGTTCGATGCCTCCACCGGCGACGAGGTGTGGCGGATCGTCCGGGACGAGACCGAGAACTGGTCGACGCCGTTCGTCTGGGAGAACGAGGTCCGCACCGAGATCGTTACGACCGGTCGGCGCAAGATCCGCTCCTACGACCTCGACGGCAACGAGCTGTGGGAGCTGGGCGGCATGACGGTCAACGTCGTGCCGACGCCGTTCGCACGCCATGGGTTGTTGTACCTCAGCTCTGGATACCCGGGGGGATTCCCTCGACCCGTGTACGCTGTGCGTCCCGGTGGGTCCGGTGACATCTCCCTGGCCGAGGGTGAGACGAGCAACGACGCCATTGCGTGGTATCAGCCGCTCCTCGGGACCTACAGCACGTCGGCGCTCGTCTACGGCGACCACTACTACACCCTGCTCGACCGCGGGTTCCTGCTCTGTCACGACGCGCGGACAGGTGAAGAAATCTACGGACGGCGGCGCATCGCACCGGGGCACGGGTTTACCGCATCGCCGTGGGCGTACAACGGCAAGGTGTTCGTGCTGAGCGAGGACGGCGAGACCTACGTCATCGCCGCCGGACCGGAATTCGAAATTCTGCACACCAACGTGCTCGACGAGATGGCGCTCGCGACGCCGGCCGTCGTGCGCGGCAGTGTGTTCATCCGCACGCAATCAAAGCTCTACCGCATCGCGACGCGGTAGGACACGCGACGGCGGTGCCTCCGTGACTGCCTCAGGAAACCCATGACCGACGACGCGCATGCCAGGCCGTCCGGTGACGCACCGGAGTTGCTCTACGACGTCGACGTTGCGACGCCGACGCACGCCGAGCGGGCCCGGACGCTGGTGATGCAGATGACGACCGGCACCCTCTCCACCCTGGCGACCGAGCCGGAGGGCCACCCGTATGGCTCGTTCGTCACGGTTGCCTTCGACGATGGCAGCCCGGTCTTTCTCGTGAGCTCGCTGGCGGAGCACACCCGGAACTTGCGGCGCGACCCGCGCGCGTCGCTGCTCGTGGCCGAAGGCGGTGCCGAGGACCCGCTGGCCAACGGACGGGTGACGCTGCTCGGGTCCTGCACGCAGGTTGCAGGTGACGGCGGTAGCGCGCGTGCGGCGTTCCTGGCTACACACCCGAACGCTGCCTACTATGCCGACTACCGCGACTTCGCGTTCTGGACGCTCCGCGTGGCGTCGATTCGCTATATCGGTGGGTACGGGCGCATGTCGTGGGTGGACGCGGCCGACTGGGGTGCAGCCGAGCCGGACCCGCTCGCCGCGTCGGCGGGCGGCATCATCGCCCACATGAACGACGATCACGCCGACGCGATGGTGGTCTATTGCAAGGCGTTCTCGAAGGCGACCGACATCAGCGCCGCGCGCATGACCGGTGTAGACCGATACGGCTTCGAGATGTCAGCCGAGACCACCGAGGGACCGCGTCCAATTCGGCTGGCGTTTGCCGAGCCGGTGAGCACGCCGGAAGGGGTCCGCGCCGCCCTCCGGGCGATGCTCACGGACGCGCGCCGCACGATCGGTTGAACCTCGGCGCTCGCGCGCAGATCTCGGAGCTCAGACCGATGAAGACCATCGTCAACAAGACCCGTCGTCCACTCACGATCGGGCTGGCGCCTGGCCGTGTCCTGCGTTTGGGCCCGGCAAAGGAAGGTCAGATCGCCACCCGCGATGTCGAGCACCCAATGGTGCAGAAGATGATCGCAGCAGGCACGCTCGACGTCTTCGACGATGCGACCCGAGCCGGGGCGCGAGCCCGCAGCGGCCCCGCGGGACGGGCGGGGTCGCAGGGGGGGCACCGGCAGTTCTCGGGGTCGAAGCGTGGGGACCGCTAGCGCTCGAACCGAACCACGTCCCCCGGATCCTTGACCGTGACCGCACTCGCGGCCACGCACGGGCTGCGGGCAGCCGTGGTGCAACTGCCGCGGGACTTTCACCGCGGGCTGCTAGTCCCCTTGATCTTTGATTTCTTCAAAAAGTCGTTGGTCATCTGGGGCCACCGTGGACTTGAACGGTGCGCTGTCCGAACCGCTTCACCTTCGCGAGAATTTCGTCGGCTGTCTTTGTCCACTTGAAGGGTTTGCCCTCGTCGTTGTGGGCGTCCACGTAGGCGTAGATGGCGTGGCGCAGCGCGTGCGGGCTGGAATGTGATCCGCGCTTGAGGGCGTGTTCGGTGAGAAGGCCAAAGAACCGCTCGACGAGGTTGAGCCAGGCGGAGTAGGTCGGCGTAAAGTGGAACTGGAAGCGCGGGTGGCGGGCCACCCATCGTTTGACCAACGGGGACTTATGCGCCGAGAGATTGTCGAGGATCACGTGGACGGTGAGGGCGGAGTGCACCCGCTCGTCGATCTCGCGCAGGAAGCTCACGAAATCCCTCGACCGATGCTGCTTCTTGGTTTGCGCCACGACCTGGCCGGTCGCGACGTTGAGCGCCGCGAAGAGGTCCACCGTGCCATGGCGGATGTAGTTGTGCGTCTGGCGTTCGGGGCGACCCAGGTCCATCGGCAGAATCGGCTGCGCCCGCTCGAGGGCTTGAATCTGAGGCTTTTCGTCGAATGACAAGACGACGGCGTGGTCGGGTGGGTTCAGGTAGAGGCCGACAATGTCCCGCACCTTCTCGATGAACAGCGGGTCGTCGGAGATCTTGAAGGATTCCACGACATGCGGCTGCAACCCGAAAGTGCGCCAGATGCGGCCCACGGTAGAGGCGCTGACGCCAGCGTGCTCCGCCATCTTGCGGGTGCTCCAGTGGGTCCGCCCCTTCGGCTTACTTTCCAACGTCGTGACGAGGATCGACTCGACATCCGCATCGGACAGGGTCCGTGGGGCTCCGGGCTTGGGCTCGTCGTACAGCGCGTCCACGCGACCTACCCTAAACCGCTGTCGCCACTTGCCGACCGTCACGTTCGAGCAGCGCAGTTTCGCCGCGACCGCCACGTTCGATTCGCCACGCGTGCTCCTCAGGACGATCCTTGCCCGCAAGGCCACGTGCCGATTCGTTCGGGCGCGCCTGGCGAGCCGCTCAAGTTCTACGCGCTCTGCGGCGGTGACTTCCAATCTCGCTTTGGGCCGACCTGTTCTTGCCATGCCGCCCAATGACTAGCGGGCCGCCTTGGCCTCTTGGACACGGGCGCCGCCCAGGGAGCCCGCCACGGCCCAGTTCCCCTCGTGGCAGGCGTATTCGTAAATCACGTAGCTGGGGTCGCGCGTCAACGGCATCGAGATCGTCCAGGGCTGCGTGTAGACGTTCGGATCGGTGACGGTCACGGTCCACATGATCGTGTCTTCCGAGACCCGCTCGTAGCGCTCGACGACATCGAGCGCCTTGCTTGTCGGAATGCCCTTGAGGCGGCCCCCGGCGAAGCTCGATGCGATCCAGCCGCGGTTGTGGAAGTTCCTGGTCTCGACCACCAGGACGTCGCCGTCCCAATGTGCGCGTGCGTCACCCATCCACTGGCGGATCCCGCCTGCGAGGTGTGGGCGCTCGACGAGTGGCACGATGCGGGCGTCGTGCACCATCTCGTTCAGAATCACCACGTGGTCCGGCGTCTGAAACAGCTGGATGTTGTTGTTGTATGCGCTCGGCTGCATCGGTGGCCCGGCGTTGAACCCAAGCACACAGCGTTCGGAGAGCCCGAGGTCCTCCGGCCCGTGGCAGGGCCGCCGATGATGACCCGTTCCTTGATCGGGCGGCGTCTGGCGGTGCGGCGCGCGTTGTCCTCCTCGTCGATGCCCTCGACCCGCGCGGGGACCCGCCCGTCCGCCGGGTCGACGATGAGCGATGTCCGTCGGTCCTCCGTGAGCCCGTCGCCCCAGTCCCACCAGAAGTCGTTGTAGGCCCGTTCGACATCGGCCTGCGCCCCGCCGTCGCGCCGGTCGGCGTTGAGGTTCTCGCGGGACGCTTGCTGAAACTCGGCGGCTTCCTCGGGAGTGAAGACGGCCTTGTCCGCCAGCGCGGCCGGCCGCTCCAGCGGCGTGACCGTGCGAAAGTCCCAGATGCCGACCAGGTCGGGGGCGCCCCAGGGCGTGCGCGGGCCGGTGGTTCCAGCCGCCGATCGCCGCTTGTCCGTCGCGGCAAACAATGTGAGGTCGATCGTCTCGGCCATCGCCTCGTAGCCCACGTCGTTGGGGTGGAGCCAATCGCCTGGGTGATAGTCGGCCCGCATCTTCGTTGGCGCACTGGGGTCGCGGACCGCCGCGTCGAAGTCGAACAGCGCGTTCGGGTTCAGGGGGACGTCGGTCTCGGGCGCCGGTATGCCGGCACGCTGCAGGATGCCGAGACCGGCGTTGTGGCTGAGCACCCGGTTCCCGGCGATCCCGACGTTGATCACGGCCGGTGCCCGATCGCCGTACTCCGCCGCAAGCCGCCGCGCCAGGAAGTCGGGCCACCGGCTGTTCGTATCGGCGGTGGAGCCGGTGCTGCCGATGCTCGTGTGCACGATTTGTCGGATCGTCTGATTGTGAATGCGCCGCGTCCCGCGCGGACCGGCCGGCTCCGTCTGCGCCGATGGCGGCGGCGGATCGGCGGCCAGAGGGCCAGTGCTCCAGGCCCCGATCCAGCGGCCCGGTCCATCCTGTGCACTGACGAGGCCGGACAGCGCGAACAGCCCAACCAGCGTTACTACTGCGAGACGAGTGCTTGGTCGCATGATTCCATCATCATGCGCCGATTCAGCTTTCCTTGACAGGTGGTCCGGGAGCCGTACAGTAGTGCGCAGCACCTCAGCCAAGCGCGCGTCCGCCGATCTCACCAGGCTGCGGGCGTGCCCGGAACGCCGGTCGGATGGGGAGGTGTGCGATGCTGGAGGGGGACGCCGATGCAACGGAACGTCGTGAAGGTCATCCTGGTCGTGGCGGTCGTGCTCTGGCTCGGGGGAACGACCGACGCCGGGCAGCAAGACTGGGCGCAGTTTCGCGGCGCGACGGCCGGCGTCGTTCCCGACGACCCGGTCTTGCCCGAGCGTTGGAGTGAGACCGACAACGTCGCCTGGCATGTCGAGATCCCCGGTCTCAGCTGGAGCTCTCCGGTCGTGGCGGGTGACCACATCTTCGTGACATCAGCCGTCAGCGCGGGCGCGGAGCCCGACCCGATCAAGGGGCTCTACGACCCCGGCATGGAGAACGGCTCAGAGGGGTCGGCGAACGAACATCGGTGGATGCTCTACGACGTCGACTTCGAAAGCGGACGCATCCGTTGGCAGCTCGAGCTCCACAGCGCCCCGCCACCGATGAAGCGTCACCTGAAGAACAGCTTCGCGTCCGAAACGCCTGTGACCGACGGACGTCGCGTCTATGTCTATTTCGGCAGCATCGGTTTGCTGACAGCGGTCAACCTGAGCGGCGAAACCGTCTGGACGACGGAGATCGATATCTACAACACCTTGCTCGAGATGGGCACGGCGGCGTCGCCGATCCTCTACGGCGACCGCCTCTATCTGGTGAACGACAACACCACACGTTCTTTCATGGCCGCCTTCGACAAGGACACGGGTGACGAGGTCTGGCGTGTCGATCGCGACGAGCAGGGCCAGAACTGGTCAACGCCGTTCGTCTGGGAACACGAGTCTCGCACTGAGCTGGTCACGGCCGGGACGCAGGGCGTTCGCTCATACGATCTGGACGGGAGGCTGCTCTGGGAGCTGCACGGTATGTCCGGGCTGACGATCCCGACCCCGTTCACGAGCCACGGTCTCCTCTACATCAGCTCCGGGTACCCCGGCGGCGGGCTGCGTCCGGTCTACGCGGTGCGCCCTGGCGCCTCGGGCGACATCTCGCTCTTCCCCGAGGAGGCGATGCGGTCGGGGATCACGTCCGGGTTTCCCGGGCCGCTGGCGTCGTCGGACGACATCGCCTGGTCCTATCCGCTGCTCGGGACGTACAACACCTCGGCCATCGTGTATGGCGACTACTACTACACGCTGCTGGACCGCGGGTTCTTCCTTGCGCATGACGCGCGCACCGGTGAGGAGATTTACGGCCGCCAGCGGCTGGAGATCGGCAACGGCTTCACGGCATCTCCCTGGGCCTACAACGGCAAGATTTTTCTGCTGAGCGAAGACGGCGAGACCTATGTCATCGCGGCTGGACCAGCGTTCGAGATCCTCCACAAGAACTCGCTGAATGAAATGACGCTCGCGACGCCCGCCATCGCGCGCGGGAGCATCCTGCTGCGGACGCAGTCGAAGCTCTACCGGATCGCGAAGGGAGATCAGCCATGATCCGGATGACGCGGTGCGGCGTGTTCGTCATGATGCTCGTGCTGCTGAGCGGTAGCGCGGCGGCGCAGACCGTGCAACTCGAGGCGGTGGGGGAGATTCCGGGCCCGGCCGAGCTCGTGCGCGCGCGCGGCGACTACGCCTACGTCTCAGGCGGTCACACGTTCACCATTTACGACGTGTCGGTGCCGTCGCACCCGGCGAAGCTTGGTTCGCACACGTTCCCCGAGGAGATCTGGGGCTTTCGCCTGTCTGGCGACCGCGCGTATGTCGGGGCGAACTTCTTCGGCCTTGGCATCCTGGACATCTCGGACCCCGCGCGACCGGCGTTGCTGGGGCAGCACAAGACGTTGGGCCAGACGAAGATCGGCGCCGTGGTCGACACGAAGGTCGGGATCATCGATCACATGGAGGGCTTCGTGCTGGTCGACATCTCGGACGAAACGGCTCCCGCCTCGATCGGGTCGTTCTTCCTCGACGGCTACGCGCGTGACGTCGTCGCGGAAGGGTCGATGGCCTACGCGACCGACTCGCCGTCGGGTCTCTATGTGTTCGACCTGTCGCGACCGGGCATGCCCGAGCCGGTCGGCATCGTGCACGCCCCGAACGCGCCGCGGGCGATCGAGGTAGTCCCGGGTACGGGCTCGCGGCCGACGCTGATCGTCGGGGCCGGCGGCGGCAACGTCCAGGTCTACGACGTGTCCGATGCCTCGGCGCCAACCAAGCTCGCGACCGCCGACACGCCGGGGCGCGCGGCGCGTGTAGCGCTCAGCGGTCATCACCTCTTCGTCGCCGACTCTGCCGCCGGGGTGCAGGTCGTCGACCTCGCGGCGCCGGCCACCCCGACGCTGGCCGGCGCGTTCGCGACGCCGCGACCCGCGCGCGACGTGGCGGCGTCGTCGACGCTCGTCTTCGCCGTCGTGGGCGACAGCGAGCGCGAGGGCGAGGATCGGCACGTGATGATCCTCCGGCGCCTTCCATGACCCCGCTCCCACGGCGCGACTTTCTCACCGGCGTCTCGGCCTTCGGGGCGTTGGGCATGGCGTACGCCCTCGGCCGCCCCTTCTCGACCGCCGCCCGCGAGGTCGCGCCGGGGCACGTTATCGACACCTATCGGAAGGCGCATCCGGCTGCGAGCCCATGGGATCTCTACATCTTGATCGCGACCGATCACCCCCGTCATGGAAAGGGTGCTCGGATTGACCTGAGGCGGTCGGGCCAGCCTTCAGCCTGGCTTTGCGGGCTCATCACGACCCACATCGTGATGGCGCCGCCGCCGTCCCGCGCTCCCCAGGCGGCGGTCGGCGTCTCGAGGATCACCCGGTGCCCTCCCACGAGAAACGCGAGTAGAGCCCGTGCGTCCGCTCGTGCTCGAAGGCGAGGGTCGGGTTGGTGCTGCGGGTGCGTCCCCGTGCGAGGACGTGTTCCGGGCCGTGGATGACGTTGTACAGATTCGACACCACGGCGTCATGCTCGCCGTCGCTGCCGCCTATGGCCGTGACCGTCGTCTCGAGGACGTCGGGGATCATCACGTGCTTCTCTCGGCCCCGGTCCTCGAACCGCATCGGGACGACCTGCGTGTCGAGCTGGTGAGAGACAAAGCGGTTCAAAACGGCCCACGGTCCGCCGGCACGTCCGGAGAAGATCGCCTCCAGCGCGACCCGTTGCGCACCGCTCGCACGCCGGTCGATGTAGAAGATCTGCGTCCAGTCGCCCGAGTACATCCTGACCGGCGCCTCGAAGACGATGACCAGGGTGAGGTCGTCGATGCCCGTCTCGCCGTAGCGTCCGACGTCGATGTGAAACGCCCAATGGCCGCGGCATCGGTCACCGGTGCAGATCTGCTTGAACGAGACATGGGCGGGGCAGAGCAGTTGACAGCTGCAGTTCTCGAAGAGAAGCCCGCTGGCGTGCCACGACGTGCCCGACATCGTTGGCTACTCCCAGCGAAAGACCTTGGCGGATATCCCGGTGCAGACGGCGAAGACGACGACGAGCGCGGTCACGTCCAGCAGGTGCGCCGACCATGGTGCGCCCGACCAGATGCCTCGCAAGAGCGAGACCGCATAGGTGACGGGCAGCGCGCGTGAGGCCAGCTGCAGCGCGCGTGGCAGTGCCTCCAGGTCGTAGAACAGCCCCGACAGCGCGACCATCGGAAACAGCACCATGCCGCCGAGCGGCTGAGCGAACCGCGCGGTCGGCACGATACTGGCGATCACGAAGCCGAGCGACAGAATGCTCCACGTACTGAAGAGCAGGGCCAGCGTGAACCCGAGGACCGGGACGTCGACACCAACGGGATAGAACCGGCGCCCGGCGAGGATCATCAACGCGAGGGTGGCGGCCATAAAGGTCAACTTGACGATGACGTGCGCCACGAGAATCGTGGGAGGCCGCAGTGGCGTGGCCCGGAGCCGCTTGAGGATGCCGCCCTCGCGGTAGATGGCAATGATGGTGATGAGGGAGAGGACAGCGTTGATCGCGATGAGGATCGAGACGAAGACCGGAAGCTCGGTTCGCACGAAGGAGCCGACGCCCGACGACGCAGTGGAGAGGTTGTCGCCAAGCATGCGTCCGACGCCGATGAACACCACGACCGGCATCGCGACGGTGCCGACGAAGCCCAACGGCTCGCGGACGAAGATCTTGATCTCGATCCAGATGAGCTTCCGCAGTCCTCGCAACATCACTTAGTCGCGGATCGAATGCCCGGTCAGCTTCAAGAACACGTCCTCGAGGTTGGGCAGCGTGGTCCGGAAGTCCGTCACGCGCATGCCGTGCTCCGACAGGCACTGGATGACGCCGGTGACCAGGTCCTCCCCGGCGCCGCGAATGGTATAGCGGTGACCGTCGCACTCGACGGCGTCGACCTGTGGAATCGCGCGGAACCGCGTATCCGCGCCGCCGGCGTCGGTCGTGAGCATGACGGAGCGTTCCGGGCAATGGCGGCCGACGAGGCCCGCTGGGGTGTCGATGTCGATGACCCGGCCATGCTCGATAATCGCGACGCGATCGCACAGGCGTTCGGCTTCCTCCATCAGGTGCGTGGTGAGAAAGACGGTCTTACCCCGGTCGCGGATCCCGCGTACCAGATCCCAGATCGCCCGGCGGGCCTGGGGATCGAGACCGGTCGTCAGCTCGTCGAGGAAGACGATCTCCGGGTCGTTGATGAGCGAGAGCGCGATGAACAGGCGTTGCTTCTGACCGCCCGACAGCGTCATGAACCAGGCATCGCGCTTCTCGACGAGCCCCAACTGCGCCAGCAGCTGATCACCTGCAACCGGCGTCGAGTACAGCGATGCCCAGAGGTCGACCGCCTCCCAGACCTTGATCCGCTTCTGGAGCTGGGCCTCCTGGAGCTGCACCCCGAGCCGATCAGAGAGCGCGTAGGCGTCGCGGATCGGATCGAGCCCAAACACCGCGATGGTGCCCGCGTCGGGCGTTCTCAGTCCCTCGACGCACTCCATGGTCGTGGTCTTGCCGGCGCCGTTCGGGCCGATCAGGCCGAAGATCTCACCCCGACGCACATCGAACGACACGTCGTCGACAGCGACGGTCGAGCCGTAGGTCTTGCGGAGACCGGCCGCGACGACGACGGTGGGGCTGGCGGGGTCGGGTCGAGTCACGTTCGTGTTGGGAGTATCGCGGCTGGGGGGCCCGGCGCGACGGCGCGCGCGCTGAGACGCCGGAGGCTCACCACTGGCGGCTACGGCTGCACCGCCTCCAGGGCGATCGACCGGAGTGGCGCTGTTCGATCACGCAGGTCCGTGTCGCCCGCGGGAAAGTCGTTTTGCTGGAGCATGTAGGCCAGCACGTCGGCCTTGTCACGACGGCTCAGGCTCGCGGGATTGCCTTCGGGCATCGAGATCCGGATTCGTTCGAAGAGGTCGCCGATGGACAGACCGTGCCAGGCCCAGCGGAAGTCGTCACCCGCAAGTGCCGGCGCGGTCTCACCCCCCTCGAGCGCGGGTCCGTGGCATTCGGCGCACGCGTTCCCATAGATCGGCCCGCCCCGCGCTGCCTGAGCAACCGAGTAGACGCCGCTCCAGACCGACGTGGTCGGCTGGGCCCTCACCGCGCCGTACGTTGCCGAAAGCGCCACGACGGCGGCGGCTCCGGCGAGCGCTACTCCCGCCCGCATCGCATGGGGATTCTATCGGAGAGCGCCCGCGAGCATCTGCCGCGCGGCGGGGAACGTACGAGATCGTGTCTATCGGGTACGGAAACTTGCTCTAGAGAGCCGTCGGCACAAAACAACCACAATGGTCGGGAGCGTCGGCGGGAGACGCGCCGAGTCCTCCCATGGCACAGCACAACCAGCTCGCGACCATTCTCGACACGGTCAGTCTCAAAGCGGACCGCCCACGAGCTGTACCGGCGATTCCGCCGGGAGACGCACGCGTCCCTGAAACGGGTGGAGCGGCGCCGGCTGGTTCGCGGCAGTCAGGCACGACGTATCGCCAACCTCGTGGACGACCGGATTGATGAGCGATGGACATTGGCCCGTCTCGCGACGGTCACCGGTTGGTCGCGATCGCATCGGATCGGGTCTTCCGCCGCGAGATGGGGATGACGGTACGCGAGTACGTCGCGCGAGCGAAGGTCCGGCGGGCCGCGGATCTCATCGAGGGCGGAGACAAGATCGAAGACGCGATGCCCACGCTCGGCTATCGGAACAAGACCAGCTGTTATCAGTTGTTCCGGCGTTACGCGGGTGTCGGGCCGGGTGAGATCGGGCGGCGACCGCGTGCGACGTCCGTGGCTGACTGATCGATGGCGAGACGCCGTCCGCCTGGCGCCGGCAGCGTCGCGCGACAGCCTACTTGCTGCGCAGAGCAAGCACGAACAGGATGTGGGCGGCGAACGCCACGATACCCGTGACGATGACTGCAACAAAGGGATTCACTTCGAGCCTCCGGGAGCCGTGCTGACGGCCATTCTATCAAGCCGCTGACGGCTATTCTATCAAGCAAGGCCGCGGGCGCCGAGCGCTCGCGGGCCGGGATCACTCCGAGCGGCACGCCGGTCTAGAGACACTATATCTTGTGGTATAGTCGAGTCGTGCCTCTAGATGTAGTTATTGTGGCGCATCCGCGTCCGCTATAAGAGGAGTGAGCCATGTGGGGATGGTTGTGGACCTACGGTGTCGCGTTCGTCCTCGTCTTTTCCACATTGCTCCTCGCGGTCGAGATGGCATCACGCTGGTCGCATCGGTCGGGGGCGTCCGATCGATACGTGAGCCGGCGCTGGGTGCGCGAGCTCAACGGCAAGTAGCCAACGGCCTAATTCGCGGGTTGCGGACCGGCGCCAGGGCCAGCACCCGTGCCACCCGTCGGATCCGCGGGAAACGCATCGACCGCGCGCGACAGCATGCGGCGGCTCGACTCATTCACTTGAATGAAGCGCACACCGAACCCCTGGTTCAGTTGAAAGTGCACGACCTCGCCGGTTAGCCACACCAGCTCGTTTCGCGGAAGCTGCAGTCGGAGACGGAACTGACCCGACGGCGGCGTCTGGTCCAGCGACTCGATGAAACATCCACCGGTGCTGAGGTTGGCCACTCGTGTCAGGCAGTGGACGGAGCCGCGATGCCAACTGCTACGTACATCAGTGCTGACGCGATCAGACTGGCGTTTGTCGCTGGATATCGGCACCGTTCTCCTATCACCTTACACTAGCGAACCGTGCTGGACGTGCGTGGCACCGACACCGGTGCTGCCGCCCGGCCGCGTGCCGCCGACCGGCGCCACCGCCGAATCGAGGGCGGGGTCGGGTGGCTCTACGCCGTCAACGTGTTCGGCGCGGTCGTCGGCACGGCACTGACCGGGTTCGTGTTGCTGCCCTCGTTCGGGACCGCCGCCACGGTCGTCTCTGCGGGGCTCGCCAATGTCGCATTGGGTGCGGTGGCTCTCGGGGTTGCGGCCGCCTCACGACGCACGGACAGCCCCGATACCGTAGACGAGCTAGCCCTCGTGCGTGACGCAGGCGAGCGGCAGCGCGGCACTACGGCTGTCGCTCGGCGAAGTGCACGTCCAGCCCCTCGATCACCGGTTGCCGCTGGAAGCGCCGCACGGCGATCCAGGCCTCCAGGGTCAGCCAGACGGCCAGCGTGAAGATGATGGCGCCGGTCGCGAGGAGCATCCATTGCGCGGTGGTCCAGAACTCCCACAGGTTGCCCGCCATCGCAATCAGCGTCGAGAGCAGCATGAAGGCCATCGGGACGGCGGTGTAGACGGTCGGTTTGCCGCGGCGCACGAGGTAGATCGTGACGGCGAGGAGGGCGAGTCCCGCCAACAGTTGGTTGGTGGTCCCGAACAGCTGAAACAGCACGAGGCCGGAGAACTCACCATCGACCTGGAAGAACGCGAAGAACCAGATGGCGGCGATGGCGAGCGTCGAGGCGACATACCGGTTGCTGAGCGCGCCGAGACGCGCGGTCTGACCCATTTCGGTGATGTTGTAGCGCAGCAGCCGTGTCGCGGAATCGAGCGATGTCAGCGCGAATGAGACGACGAGCACCGCGACACACGTGGTCGCCACCTGCTCCGGGATGCCGAGGGCGCCAAGGAAGCCGGCCGTGCCGCCGATGAACGCCGCGATGTTGTTCCCGAGGCCGTCGGCCGCCTGCCAGCTGACGTAGCGCTCGAGCCAGGCCTCGCGTGTCGCGAACCCCGCGGTGCAGGCGAGTACCGCCATGAGCCCGAGCAGCGACTCGCCGATCATGGCGCCGTAGCCGACGAACCGGGCGTCGGCCTCGCTCGCCAGCTGTTTTGCCGACGTGCCGGAAGAGACCAAGGCGTGGAAGCCGCTTGCCGCGCCGCAGGCGATCACGACGAACACGAACGGGACGATGGGCGGCGCGCCATCCGGACGGAGATCGACCGCCGGCGCGACGAAGGAGGGGTTGGTGACGAAGAAACCCACATACATGACGCCGACCCCGACGTAGAGGAGCAGGCTGTTGATGTAGTCGCGTGGCTGTAGCAGCAGCCAGACCGGCAGGACACTGGCTGCGAAGGCGTAGAGCAGCAGCAGCCATTTCCACTGGGCGAGCGTCGGTCCGACGATGGGGAACCGGATGCCGAGTCCGACGAGGAGCAGCATCGCCACGAATCCGGCGGCGGTCAGGCTCGTGAGTCCCCAGCCATGACGATGTACGGCGATGCCCATCGCGAGTGCCAGGCCCATCAGCACGACGCTCGGCAGCACCGCTTCGGGATAGAACTGCGGTGAGAAGAGCACCGCGATGATGTGCACGAACACCCCCATGGCGAGGGCGATGAGAAAGAAGATGACAAGGTGGAAGAGCGTCTTGGCGCGCGGCCCGGCGAGGCTCTCGGTCACTTTGCCGATCGACAGCCCGCGCGCGCGGATGGACACGGCAAGCGCGCTGAAATCGTGGACCGCTCCGACGAAGATCGCGCCCAGCACGATCCACAGCATGGCCGGCAGCCAGCCCCAGATGACCGCGATGGCTGGACCGAGCATGGGCGACAACCCGGTGATCGAGGCGTACTGATGGCCGAAGAGCACGTAGCGATTGGCCGGGACGTAGTCGATGTCGTCACGCAGGGTGTGGGCCGGGGTCGCCCTGGTCGGGTCAAGCTCGAACAGGCGCTCGGCGAGGAAGCGCGCGTAGACCCGGTAGGCAATCAGATAGGCGACGAAGCAGACCAGCGCGGCTGCGAGTGGTGAGATGGGCATGTGCTCGGAGTCCTCGAGCACTGCGGTGACTCAAGGCTTGTGGCTCACGGCCCGGGCCTAAGCCTGTATCACTCTACCAACAGTCGTCCCACAGCCCGCAGCGCGTCCAGCCCGTGGATGTCGTGTGCCTCGAGGGGCACGACGACGCGCGGGAGCATCGCGAACACGGATTCGATTTCGCGTTGGTAGATCGCCTCTTGGGCGCGGCGGGCCGCGAGGAAGTCGTTGCCGGTATCGGCGTCGTCCGGCAATACCCGGTTCACGACGAGCGCCGACACCGTAACATCGAAGCGGCCGAGCGTGTCGACCACCTTGCGGCTCTCGAGAATCGACAGGCGATCGGGGTTGACGACCAGCAGAAAGGCCGTTGTCGCGGTCTCGAGCAACCGCTCGCGCGCGACGACGAACTTCCGTCGGCGCGCCTGCAGCAGCGCCTGCAGCCGAGCCTCGAGGCTGCCGGCGGCATGATCCTCCGCCTCGCCCAGCAGCGACAGGTCGTCGGCCTTGGCGGACCTGCCCCCCAGGTGTTTCAACATCGAGCCAAAGCGGGTCGAGCGCTCCTGGTGGCGGAGGAGTCCGTCGGTCCAGGCGCTCATCACCTCCGGGAGCGAGAGGAGGCGGACCGTATGGCCGCTCGGCGCGGTATCGAAGACGACGAGCTCGAACGCGTCGCCGGCCGCGGCCATCAGCTCGGCGACGCGTTCCAGGAGGGCCGCTTCGCTGGCGCCTGGCGCGAAGCGTGCCAGATCGAGCTGACGGTCAATCTCCGCGTAGAGCCGCGGGTGGACCAGCCGCTTCATCTGCTGCTTCACCGTGCCGATGTGTCGCTCGGCCTCGGCGTCCGGATCGATCTCCAGGCCGACGAGGTTCGGCGCGAGCGTCGTCTCCGTGTCACCGATCCCACGCCCAAAGATGTCCCCCAGGGAATGGGCGGGGTCGGTCGACACGACGAGACAGTGCCGGTCACGGTCCGCGGCGGCAACGGCCAGGGCGGCCGCGACCGTCGTCTTGCCGACGCCGCCTTTGCCACCGACGAACACGATGCGGTGCCCGGTCAGGTTCAGCAGGGGGCACCCCCCACGCGCGCGGTCAGCAACAACGGAAATGGTCGAGGGGAGAGTGTTCGAGACCCATGCGCGTGTGCCAGTCATGGAACCGCTCGAGCAGAACCGGCTGAAGCTCGAGCGTGTAGTAGGTGGCCGGGTTCGGCACGCCCATCAGCTCACTGAAGACGAAGAGCATGAAGAGGTCGTCTTCGTCCCGCCGGGCGCGAGCCACCGCGCCCCGGTAGGGCGCCATGTAGAACTCGCGCAGGAGCTCGCGAACGGTGTCGAGACGAGAGGAGCGCATTGATTCGCGGATTCTACGTGCCCGCAGTCGCTGCGGCGGCGCGCCGTTCCCGCATCAGGGCCGAAGACGCTTCGAGCAGGACGAAGAAGGC
This sequence comes from Vicinamibacterales bacterium, assembly GCA_965197395.1. GTDB lineage: Bacteria > Acidobacteriota > Vicinamibacteria > Vicinamibacterales > UBA8438 > CAZYFH01. The sequence continues at coordinate 564,770 of CBDANB010000005.1, forward strand.
GCAGATGATGATCAGGACGTCGAGGGCCATCAGCACGTATTGCGCGCTCATATAGAGACTGCGCAACTGAATGAGCGCGCTCCAGAGCGCCATCACGGTGACGAAGACCATCGGCGTCAACGTGTAACGCGTCGGTCGCCCGAGCTTGACGAGTATCACGCTGATCACCAGCAGCGTCAGACCGGCGAGGAGCTGGTTCGTCGTACCGAAGAGCGGCCAGATGGCCATGCCCCCGGTCCCGACGGGTGCGCCAGGTGGGGTCGCGCCGAACGCGAGCAAGAGGCAGACGGCCACCGCGACACCGGTGGCGACATAGCCGTTGGTGAGTGGCGGGATGTTGTAGATCGTGCCGCATTCCTGGACGATGTAGCGCTGTAGCCGGACGCCAGCATCCATCGTCGTGCCGGCAAAGAGCACCGCCATCACCGTCAGCAGCGTCTGCGCGAAGGTGAACGGGAGCCCGAGCCCGTTGTTCGCGATGGTGGCGCCCCCTTGCACGAAGGCGGTGACACCGCCGAGCGCGGTGAACTCGGTGTTGACGTAGACCGCCTCCCAGTCGGCGAGCGTCGCGAACCCGGCCGTCGCGGCGATGATCGCGACGATGGCGAGCGTGCCCTCCCCGAGCGAGCCGAGATACCCGACGAAGCGCGCGTCGGGCTCCTTGTTGAGCTGTTTCGACGTGGTGCCCGAGCTGACGAGGCCATGGAACCCCGATATCGCGCCGCAGGCGATCGTGACGAACAACAACGGGAAGATCGGCGGTGTGGCCGGCGGCAGGTTCGGGTTGATCGCCGGCGCGACGACGGTTGGGCTGGCGATGAGGACCGCGCTATACAGGATGCCGAGACCGATGATGAGCTGGATCCCGTTGATGTAGTCGCGCGGCTGGAGCAGCAGCCAGACCGGTAGCATCGACGCCACCGCAGCGTAAGCGAAGAGGATGAGGATCCATTGTGCCTGCGGCCCCAGGCCGGCGATACTCACAGGTAGCTCGACCGGGACCAGGTCGCCAACGTAGATGACCGCATACAAGATGATCGTCCCGACCACGGTTGGCCACAGGATGCCGACACCCACCCGGTAGAGCAGGACGCCGATGGCGACCGCGACGACGATGGCGCTCCACGCCGGGATGACGCTCGACGGCGTGGCCACGAGCGCCTCGGAGATGGCGACGGCGAAGACCGCGTTGACCATCGTCAGCAGGAAGAAGACGACGATCATGAAGAGCGTCCGTGCCCGGTGACTGACCAACTCGCCGCTCAGTGAACTGACCGACTGCGCCTTGTTGCGGACGCTCGCCCAGATAGCGCCGAAGTCGTGCACGCCGGCGAAGAACATCGTGCCGATGACGACCCAGAGAAACGCCGGCAGCCAGCCCCACACCACCGCGATGCTCGGGCCGATGATCGGCGCCGCACCCGCCACGGCGGTGAAGTGGTGCCCCCAGAGAACGACGCGGTTTGTCGGGACGTAGTCGATATCGTCCCGCATCGTGTGAGCCGGCGTGTCGAAGTCCGGATCGAGCCTGTAGATCTTCTCGGCGATGAACTTCGAATAGAACCGGTAACCCGCAAAGACCGCGACCAGTCCGATGACGGCAAGAACGACAGCGTTCATCGCGTGCTCTCCTTGAGATCGTTCACGGCTGGGTAGCCGGGACTGCCGGTCGCCGCGCGGACGCCGCGCACGATGGCGTCAGCCGTTGCGTCCGCCGCCAGAGCTCCGATACGCAGGAGGTTGACCGAGCCCGCGTGCGTGCCGGTCGACAGTGCGAAGATCGTGTCGCCGTCTGCAGGGGTGTGGGCCGGTCGAACCGCGCGCGCGAGCCCGTCGTGGGCCATGCGGGCGACGACAGTGAGTTGCGCTTTCGAGAGCGCGGCGTTGGTGACGACGACACCGATCGTCGTATTCTCCCCGTCCGGCGCGGTGGCCGCCGGTGGCTGTCGCAGCAGTGTCCGTGCGTCAGCGAACCCAAGCCCGTCTTCTGTGCGCACACCGGCCACGATGGTTCCGGTTTCCGAGTCCACTACGTCGCCGACGGCGTTCACTGCGATCAATGCTGCGACCTGCAAGCCCCCAGGCACTTCGATGAGCGAGGTGCCGATGCCACCCTTCATCGCACGGCCGGGTCCGCCCAGCTTGCCCACGGTCGCCCCGGCGCCCGCCCCGACGCTCCCTTCCTCGATGTCATCGGCGCGGGCGCTCTCGGCCGCCGCATAGCCGCACGCCGCCGTGGGTCGGACCGCCGGATCGCCGACCCCGAGGTCGTAGAGGATCGCGGCGGGCACGATCGGCACCCGGGCGGCGCCGGTCTCGAAGCCGATGTTGCGTTCGGCGAGGAAACGCATCACCCCGTCGGCCGCCGCCAGACCGAACGCGCTGCCGCCTGAGAGGACGATGGCATGCACGTGCTCGACGCTGTTCGACGGGTCGAGCAGGTCCGTCTCGCGCGTGCCCGGTGCCGCGCCGCGGACATCGACGGCGCCAACGGCGCCGGCTCCGGTGAGCACCACCGTGCACCCGGTCGTGGCCCCGTCGAGTGTGTGATGTCCGACTGAGATGCCTGCGAGGGCGGTCACCCCGCGGGCCGTCGCCGCCACGCCGGGCGCCGCTGTGGTGACCATCAGCATGGTGGTCAGGGCTGCGGCACCGTTCCACGCCAGGCGGGTTCCGGGGACGGTCATGATGTGACGGAATCGTAGCCGAAAAGGTCCGGATCCATCTAGCAGCATCGGCGGTCGAATGCAGCGGGACTTCCACCACGGGCTGCTGGGACGGGAGAGGGGAGTAAGCAGCCTGATACAGTCGACGACGTTCATGGGATACGGCATATTGGCCGACGTGGTCGTCGTTCTCCATGTCGGCTTTGTGGGCTTCGTGGTGCTCGGGGGCCTCGTCGTCTGGCGCGCACCGCGTGTGGCGTGGCTGCATCTGCCAGCCGTGATCTGGGGTGTCGCCATCGAATGGTCGGGCGCGATCTGTCCGCTGACGCCGCTCGAACAGTGGCTCCGTATGCGCGCCGGCACCGCGGGCTACGACGGCGACTTCATCGAGCACTACGTCTGGCCGGTCCTGTATCCGACGGCCCTGACGCGCACGGACCAGTTGTGGCTCGGAGGCTTCGCGCTCGCGATCAACCTGGCGGTGTATGTGTGGCTGTGGCGTCGTCAGCGGCGACCCGGCGCCGTGTCACGCTGAGCCGTGGCGTCCGTTCTTCCCGGGAGCCAAGCGTCCTGTCGGCCGCGCCTGTAAAATGATCCGAATGCGTGTCAGTGTGGCGCGGGCCATGAAGGTGTCGTGCCTGGCCGCGGCGGTGTCGCTCGTGTCGTGCGCCCCAGCGGGCACGACGGTCGACGCGGGGACGCTCGACTCGCGCGCCGTCGTCGAGCCTGCAGACCACGACGTGCCGACCCGTGGTGGTCCGCGACTGGTCGTGCTGGGAGATTCGCTCACCGCGGGGCTCGGATTGGCGACGGAAGAAGCGTACCCGGCGCGTCTCCAACACCGGCTGGACCGCGACGGCTGGCCGCTGTACGTGGTGGCCGCCGCGGAGTCCGGCGGCACGACGGCGGGTGGACTGAGTCGGCTCGAGTGGGCGCTGGAGGGTGACGTGCGTCTGCTCCTCGTGGCGCTCGGCGGAAACGACGCCCTGCGCGGGCTGCCCATTGAGCAGATGCGCGCCAATCTCGAGGCGATTGTCGATGAGGCGACGACACGGGGCATTCACGTCGTGCTCGCCGGCATGGAGGCGCCCCCGAACTTCGGGGCGGCGTACACGCAGGAGTTCCGGCGCGTCTTCGCGGAGGTCGCCGCCGCCCGCGACCTGGCCTACATACCGTTCCTGCTGCAGGGCGTGGCCGGTGTGCCGGAGCTGAACCAGCCCGACGGCATCCACCCCAACGTCGAGGGGGCGGAGCGCGTGGCGGCGCATCTCTGGACCACCCTCGAACCACTGTTGGCGGACCTGGCGGTCCGACCGGCCGATGAGCCGGTGGAGAGACCGGCACCACGATGATCGAGCTCCGGGGCGTGTCGAAGACGGTGGAAAGCGGAGGACAGCCGCTGACGATTTTGCACCCGCTCGATCTGGTCGTGCCGGCGGGGCAACTCCTGTCCGTCGTCGGCCCATCCGGCAGCGGCAAGTCGACGCTGCTTGGCCTGATCGCCGGCCTCGACGCGCCCACGACCGGCGCGATTCTGATCGACGGTATGGACATTACCGCGCTGGATGAAGATCGCCTGGCGCGTCTTCGCGGTGAGAAAATCGGGTTCGTGTTCCAGTTCTTCCATCTGATTCCCTCCCTGACCGCCTTTGAGAACGTCCTCGTGCCGCTCGAGATCGCCGGGACGGCGCGCGCCGCCGACAAGGCCCAGGCCCTGCTCGACGAGGTGGGGCTCACCGAGCGTGGACATCACTATCCGTCGCAGTTGTCCGGTGGGGAGCAGCAACGGGTGGCGATCGCGCGCGCGCTGGCCAACGCCCCCCCGATCCTGCTGGCCGACGAGCCGACTGGCAACCTCGACACCGCGAGCGGACGACACGTCGTCGAACTGCTTGTCGAGGTCAATCGGCGTCGGAAGACGACGGTGGTGATCGTCACGCATGACCTAGAGCTGGCGGCGCGCACGGAGGTGACGCTTGCGTTGCGCGACGGGAAGACCGACGCGGTCGATCCCGGGGGCATGGCCCTGTCTGTGTCGAGCGTCCCCACATAGAACGGTTGGAGCTCGATGCGATTCGTTATGAACATGGCGAGGCGGGAGTTGCGGTCATCCTGGCGCAGGCTCGCCTTTTTCTTCGTCTGTGTCGCCGTTGGGGTCGGGTCTATCGTCGTGTTGCGCTCCTTGATTCAGAACGTGCGGGTCGCGATGACCGCCGAGGCTCGCACCTTGACGGCCGCCGACGTCTATGTCCGCACCGACCAGCCGTGGACCGATGCCGTCCTGAAGTCCGTGAGCGACCGGTTGGCTGCCCTGCCGAACGCCGCGCGAACCGACACCGTCGACACCGTGACGATGGCGCGACTACCGGGTGACGGCAGGACGCGGACGAAGGTGGTCGAGCTCCGCGGGGTCGAAGACGCGTTTCCCTTCTATGGCCAGGTCGTTCTGGGGAGCGGTGCGACCTATTCGCCGGCCTTGCTCGGGAACCACGGCGCGCTCGTGGCACCGGATCTCCTGGCGCAGCTCGGCATGGGCGTCGGCGACGCGATCATGATTGGCGACGTCGCGTTCACGGTTCGCGATGTCATCATCACGGAACCCGGCAGACAGCTCGGCGCGTTCAGCTTCGGGCCGCGGGTGCTGGTGGCACACGACGCCGTCGAGGCGACGGGCCTGCTCGGCTTCGCCAGTCGTGCGGAGCGGCAGATGCTCTTCAAGCTCTCCGACGACACGGCGATCGATCCCCTTGTCGACGGCCTCCGCACGGATCTCGAAGAGGCGTTCGTGCGGATCGGGTCGTATCGGCGTACCGAAAACCGGATTGAACAAAACCTCAGTCGCGCCGAGAGCTACTTGAGCCTGATCGGATTCGTCGTCGTCATCCTCGGCGGCATCGGCGTCTGGAGCGTGACCCGCGTGTTCGTGCAGCAGCGTCTCGCGAGTGTAGCCGTGCTGAAATGTCTTGGGGCGACGTCCGGGCGGGTGCTGGTGGTCTATGTGGCCCAGGTGGCACTGCTTGGGTTGGGGGGCGCCCTGTTGGGCGTTGGCGTGGCGCGCGTGGCGCTCGCCGCGGTGCCCGAGTCGCTGACCGAACAGGCGGCGATGGCGGCCGGTGTAGCAAGCGTGTCCACTGGGCTCACGGCGTCGGCCGTGATGCAAGGCCTCACGGTCGGCGTGCTCGTCTCCGTGCTCTTTGCGCTGGTCCCCCTGCTCGACATCCGTCACGTCAAGCCGCTGCTGCTCCTCCGCCAGGGCCAAGCCGCACCCACGGCGCGGGTTGACTGGCTGAGGGTCGCAGTCATCGCGCTGGTAGGCGCTGGGCTCGTGGCGGTCGCCGGGTGGCAGGCCGCGTCACTGGAGGTCGGCCTCTGGGTGGTCGGGGGCTTCACGGGTGTTGCCTGTGTGCTCCATCTCGTTGGGCGTGTGCTCGTGGCGGCAATCCGGCCCCTGGCCGCGACCCGCCGGTTCGCGCTGCGGCATGCCGTGCTCAACCTGACTCGTACGGGGAACCAGACGCGCGTCGTGCTGCTCGCCGTCGGTCTCGGCAGCTTCTTCATCATCGGTGTGCGCGCGGTGCAGTCCAATCTGCTGGCCACGTTCGCGCTCGAGCTGCAAGAGGACATGCCCGACATGTTCCTGATCGACATCCAGCAGGACCAGGCCGACGGCGTGCGCGGCATGCTCGACCGAGCGCGGGTCGCGGGCGGCGGATCGGGCGGCGCCCCCAGCCTGATTCCCGTGCTTCGGGCTCGCGTCACCGGCGTGCACGGAGACGAGACGGCGATCGAAGGACGGCGCGCCGTGCGCCGAGCGGGCTTTGGCCGCGAGTACACGGTGACGTATCGGGCGGACTTGGAGGAGAACGAGCGCATCGTGGCCGGTCGATTCTGGGACAGCGAGCCATCACCGTCGCCCGAGGTGTCCATCGAAGAGAGCCTGCACGCGCGCGGGATTGAGCTGGGCGACGTGGTTCGATTCGACGTCTACGGGCGCGCTGTCGAGGCGCGCGTGACCAGCGTGCGTTCCGTCGAGTGGGATGACTCGCGCAGCGGCGGCTTCATGTTCCTGTTCAGGCCGGGCACGTTCGACGAGGCGCCACATAGCTACATCGCGTTTTTCCAGGGTCCAGGGGAGGCCGAGGCGCGCGGGCGTCTCCAACGTGACATCGTAACGCGGTACGCGAACGTCTCGGTTATCGACGGTCTCGAAGTCATCAAGACGGTGCGGCGCGTGCTCGACTATGTGACGACGGCAATCACCGTCGTCGGCGCGATCGCGCTCTTTGCGGGAGTGCTCATCCTGGTCGGGTCCGTCGCGATGACGAAATTCCAGCGACTCTACGACGCGGCCGTCTTCAAGACGCTTGGCGCGAACGCGCGTGTGCTCACCGCGATGTACCTCCTCGAATACGGGGTGCTCGGGACCCTGGCCGGTGTCGTCGGGTCCTCCGGCGCGCTCGTGCTGACGTGGGCGCTCAGCCGACAGGTGCTCGACATTCCGTGGCAGCCGGCCCCTGGCCTCAACCTCGTCGGGGTGGTGCTGACGGCCGCTGTCGTCGCCGTCGTCGGCATCGCATCGAGTCTCGACGTGCTCCGACGCAAGCCGCTCGCCACGTTGCGAGCGGAGTAGAATCGCGCGGCCCGCGCATGGTAAAGTCAACGGTTTAGCCACCACACGAGCCACTAGAGGAGCGGGGGGATGGACGAGGCGGTCTACAAGGAAGCGCTGTTGCGGAAGCGCACGGAAATCTTCACCGAAGGCGGGATGAAGCCGCTGCATACGTCCATGGAGAACAACACCCGCCAGGGTGACATGGCCGATCAGGCGACCGGCAACAACGAAGTGCACATCCAGCTGAAGCTGAAGCAGACGGATGCCAAGATCCTGCAGGCCATCGAAGAGGCGCTGTGGCGCATGGACCAGGGGACGTACGGGATCTGCCGCGATTGCGGAGAGCCGATCGCGCCGGAGCGTCTCAACGCCATCCCGTGGACTCGGGTCTGCATCGAGTGCAAGGAAAAGCAGCAAACGGCCTGACAGGGGGGCAGCCGTGCCCGCCACGTCACGCATGATCGCGGTCGCGCTCGGGAGCAACCTCGGCGACCGCGCCGCACATCTCGCCTTCGCGGCGTTCCGTCTCCGCGGCGTGCTTGCCGAACTTGTCGTCTCGCAGGCCGTCGACACGAAGCCGGAAGGCAACATCGATCATCCGCGGTTTCTCAACGCGGCGGCCGTCGGCACATCGGTCGAGGAGCCCGTGAGAGTGCTCGCAGCGCTCATGTCGATTGAGCGCGACGCCGGGCGCGAGCGACCGTTCCGTGGCGCACCGCGGACGCTCGACCTGGACCTGATCTTGGCGGGAGATCTCGTCATCACCGAGGCGGGTCTCGACGTTCCGCACCCGCGGTTTCGCGACCGGCGGTTCGTCCTCGAGCCGCTCGTCACCATCGCTCCCGAGTTGGTCGACCCGGTGACCGGGCGCACCGTGCGTGAGCTCCTCGCGGCGTTGGCCGATTGAGTGATCTCACCACGGGCTGCTAGTGTCCCGTAACAGTGGTTCGCGAACAGTTGTCATGCTGGGTGTGCAGCCAGCGTTCGCCGAGCAAACCGGGCGATGCTCGCGAGGATGTCGTCGGCACTCTTGGTCCAGACGAACGGCGTCGGTTGCTCATTGGTCACCTCGATGAACTCTTGGATCGCGCGTTTGAGGGCCGCGACGCTCCGGTGGGCGCCGCGGCGAAGCTGCTTCGTCGTCAGCGCCGCGAACCAACGTTCGACCAGGTTCATCCAGGACCCATAGGTCGGTGTGAAGTGCAGGTGGACCCGCGGGCGCTTGGCCAACCAGCGCTGAATGATCGCGGTTTTGTGCGTCCCGTAGTTGTCGACGATCAGGTGCACGTCCAGGTCGGCGGGGACGTGCGCGTCGATCGCATCGAGGAACCTGCGGAACTCGATCGAGCGATGCCGCTGGTGCATTTCGGCGAGCACCTCGCCCGTCTTGACGTCGAGGGCCGCAAACAGCGAGGTTCCAACGCCTGCCCGGGTTGCATCGGCAGCAGGGGGGCCGTCCGATCCAACGCCTGAATCTGCGATTTCTCGTCCACGCAGAGCACAAGGGCATGGTCCGGCGGATTCACGTACAGCCCGACGATATCGCGCACCTTCTCGACCAGCTGCGGGTCTGGCGACAGCTTGAAGGTCTCGCTGCGATGCGGCTGCAATCCAAACGCCTGCCAAATGCGCTGGATGGTCATGTGACTCAGGCCCGTCGCCTTCGCCATATCGCGCGTGCTCCACTGCGTCGCCCCGCGAGGCGTGGTTTCCAGGGTTGCAATCACCACCTGCTCCACCTGCGCATCGGTAATCCGCCGAGGCGTGCCCGGACGCGGTTCGTCGATCAGTCCCTCCAGGCGATCGCGCACGAAGCGTGTGCGCCACTTGCACACCGTGGTCCGCGAGACGTGGAACCGTTTGGCGATGCTCGTCGTCGAGCGGCCGGCGGCACACGCCAGAATGATGCGGGCGCGCCGCGCCACCTGCGGGGCACTGCGCGACCGGTGGGCCCACGAGTCGAGCCGTTGCCGTTCGTCGTCACTGACGGTCACTGTCACCGGGGCAGGACCTCTCACGTGCACCTCCTGCGAGGAATACGTCGAGGCACCATAAACCGTTTACTTATTTCTGTTACAGGACACTAGGTCGAGACCGCCCGCCCGCGCCGAAGGGGGTCACGTGGTCGATTTGGTGTAGACGAGGGTCATGGCCATGTCACCAAACGGCATCGCTCGCGTCGATTCGATGGTCATCGTCTGGCCATCGTCGCTCAGCGTGCGCCGCTCAACGATGTCAATCGAGAAGTCGCCTCTCGGGGTGGACAACTGCTGATTGCCCTCGGTGACGAGCGCCGAGCCGTCCCACGCGGACGTGCTTGTCAGATCGCCACGCGGACCCTCGTTGCTGCTCTCGCTGCCGTCGAGGTGGTAGCTGAGCGTGCGGGTGGTGCCGCGCTCGGACTGCTGCTCGATGGTCAGCAAGTCGGCGGTCTGTGTGATGACCAAGGTGGTCGCGCCACCCCTCACGCCGCCGGGGCCGCCGCGGCGCCCACCCCGACCGCCGAAGCCGCCGCCACCACCCCCGCCGCGGCGTCCACCGAATTCCGGGAACTCGCTCGCGTCGCGGTCGAGATGCCACGTGCCGCCGAAGTCGGTGCCCTGCGCGGCCACCGGACCCGCGGCGGCAACCGCGAGCGCCATCGACGCCAGGACAGTCAGCATGGTGCTCGTTCTCATAGTCGTCTTCAATGCGGCCGTTGACGCTATTCGAATCGCAGTGATTCGATCGGGTCGAGCCGTGCGGCTTTCCGCGCGGGATAAAAGCCGAAGAAGATCCCGGTGGCGGCGGCGAACCCGACCGCCACCGCGATCGCGTTGGCCGGCACCGAGGTCGGCCAGGTGAGGAACCGCGTGAGGCCCTCGGACAGGCCGAAGCCGAGGCCGACACCGACCAACCCCCCGACCAGGCTCAGGACCACCGCCTCGACGAGAAACTGCCACAACACGTCGCGTCCCTTCGCGCCGACCGCCATGCGCAGGCCGATCTCGCGCGTCCGCTCGGTGACCGAGACCAGCATGATGTTCATGATGCCGATCCCGCCGACGATGAGCGAGACGCCCGCGATGCTGGCCAGCAGCCCCGTCATCGTCTGCGTCGTCTGCGTGCGCATGCTCATCATGTCCGACTGCGTCCGCACCATGAAGTCGTCGTCCTCGCTCGGGATCAGCTCGTGCTGCTCGCGGAGCACGGCGGCGATGTCGTCAGCGACGCGGTCGATCTCGTCCGCGGACGCGGCCGAGATCGTGATCTCCGAGATGTTGGTGCCGTCACGGCCACGCAGCTTCTTGTTGACCGTCGTATAGGGGACGAAGATGATGTCGTCCTGGTCCTCGCCGAATTGACCGGAACCCTTCGCCTCCATGATGCCGATGATCTGGAACGACTGGTTTCGGATCCGCATCCGGGAGCCGACCGCATCGATCCCCTCGCCAAAGAGGTTGTCGCGGACCACCGAGCCGAGGACGGCCACCTTCGCGGCGCTCTGGACGTGCGTGGCGGTGAAGAACGTGCCGTATTCGACCTCCCAGAACCGGATCTGCGGGAACTCGACATCGGTGCCCTGGATGGAGGTCGACCAGTTCTGGTTGGCGGCGATGACCTGATCGCGCGTTCGGACGCCCGCCGCCAGATACTCCGCGCCGGGCACCCGTTCGCGGATCGCCTCGACGTCTGCGGCCTTGAGTCTTGGGGACTGGCCCAGGCCGTGGCTGATGCCGCCGCGCCGGAAGTTGCCGGCGCGCACCATGATCATGTTGGTGCCGGCTGACCGGATCTGCTCCTCGATCGACTGCTGGGCGCCACGCCCGAGCGCCACCATCGTGATGACGGCGGCGACCCCGATGATCATGCCAAGCATCGTCAGGCTGGTGCGCATCTTGTTACGACCGAGCGCTTTGAGCGCCACGCGGAGAATCATGAGCAGCGACATGGTGTGTTCCTCGTTAGGCGGTCTGCTCGACCGCGGGTGGTGCGGCGTCCCTCGGCAATGCCGCGAGCTCCTTGCTGGCGTTCCGGCGCCGCGAGTTGATCTCGTCGGACAGGACCTTGCCGTCCCGGAAACGAATGATCCGGCTGCCGTACTCTGAGATGTCCCGTTCGTGCGTGATGAGCAGGACGGTGATGCCGTTCTCGGTGTTGAGACGCTGGAAGATGTCCATCACCTCGACGCTCGTCCGCGAATCGAGGTTGCCGGTCGGCTCGTCGGCGAGCAGGATCGACGGCTGATTGATGAGCGCCCGCGCGATCGCGACGCGTTGCTGCTGGCCGCCTGAGAGCTGGTTGGGGAGGTGGTCCATCCGGTCGGTGAGCCCGACGGCGGCGAGCATCGCCTTCGCACGCTTGTGGCGCTCGGAGGTCCGAATGCCCTTGCCGTAGAGCAGCGGTAGCTCGACATTGTCGAGCGCGGTGGTGCGCGAGAGGAGATTGAATCCTTGAAACACGAACCCGATCTTCTTTTGACGAACCTCGGCGAGCTCGTCCCGGGACAGTCGAGACACATCGCGGCCGTCGAGGAGGTAGTGGCCGTTCGTCGGCCGGTCCAAACAGCCCAGGATGTGCATGAAGGTCGACTTGCCCGACCCGGATGGGCCGGTGACGGCGACAAACTCGCCGGCGTCGATGTCGAGGCTCACGCCGCGCAGGGCCCGCACCTCGACGTCGCCCATCGCGTAGTCCTTGGTCAGCTCGTGGACCGAGATGGTCATACCGGGTACACGTTTCTCGTGTCGTACCGCATTCTAGGAGCCTGTCCTAGCGCCGGCCGCGCCGGCCGAATGGGAACTGCGGGATCAGTGGCGACCCGCCGCCGCCATTTGACGACGCCGCGCCCGCGTCGGGCGTCGTGACAGCGGTCACGAGCTGGGCGCCGGCAGCGAGCGCGCCCACGGCGGCTGGCGTGGCGGGGGTCGGGCTCTGCCCCTCGAGGGCGGCGAGCTGCCGTGCCAGCTCGTCGCGCGCCGACTCGTCCTCGAGGACTGCGAGCTGCCGGCGCAGCGCCGCGATCTGGGGGTCGACCGCCGCCGGCGCAGCCATCGGGGCTCCGACGACGTCGAGCAGCTCGGACGCGGTGCCATCCGTCACGCCGAGGCGTACGGCGACCGGTGACAGACGGTCACCCTGCAGGACCCAGACGCGGCCCGTCGACTCGGTCGGAGGGAGGGGCGCGAACAGGGCGTCGATGGTGGTGGCGCCCCGCTCGAACGCGGGCACTGTCGACCCGCCGCCGGAGTTCGCCAGCCGCCTCCGCTGCCCGCCACCAGGGCCGCCGCCCTGGCCGCCGCGCCGTCCCCGCATCTGCGCAAAGAACTGCTCGCGCTCCTCGGGCGACATCTGCTGCACCCGCTCCATCATCTGGCGGCGCTGTTCCGGGTCAGGCCCTCCCCCTTCTCCACCCCCGAACCCTCCGAATCCGCCGCCTGGAATCGCACCCGCGCCGGGGCCGCCGCCGGCTTCAGCCGGTCCTGTGCTGGTCGCACCGGCCGCAGCGTCGACCGTCACGTCGGGCGATGCGCCCGGCTGCAGCGCTGGCGGCACCGGCTGATTGAGCGCCGCGAACACGTCCGGGCCCGGCCGGAAGCGGAGGGCGGAGTTGGGGATCCGCGTCACGTTCTCGCGCCGGGCGATCTCGAGCGAAATCGTCGCCGTCATACCTGGCTTCAGTTTCAGGTCGGGGTTTGGCGCATCGACGACCGTGGCATACGTGACGACGTTCTGCAGCACGACCGGTTCGAGCCGAACCTGCGAGACCGCCCCCTCGAACTCCTCGGCCGGATACGCGTCTACCGTGAAGGTCACGCGCTGGCCAGGCCGGATACGGCCTACGTCAGATTCGTCGATGTTCGCGATGACGCGCATCTTCGTCAGGTCGGCTGCGATCACGAACAGCTCCGGCGCTTGCAGACTGGCGGCCACGGTCTGGCCGACATCGACCAGGCGGGAGATGACGATGCCATCGATCGGCGCCCGAATGACGGTGTGCTCGAGGTTGACCTCGTTCTGGTTGAGTGAGGCGCGGGCCTGGGTCACCTGTGCCTCGGCCGACTTGCGCTGCGCCAGCGCTGAGCGGACGGCCACCTGCGCCGCTTCGAGCTCGGTCTCGGAGATCAAGTTCCGGGCGCCGAGATCCTCGGCTCGCGCCAACTGCGATTCGGCGTCGTCGATTTGGACATGGAGCTGCTCGACGTCCGCTTCCGCTCGCACGAGGTTGGCCCGCGCCTGCTCGAGCTGGGTTTCGAACAACGACGGGTCGAGTCGCATGATGACGTCGTTCTCGCGGACGATCGAGTTGTAGTCAACCAGCAACTCCTCGATGATGCCGGACACCTGGCTGCCGACCTGGACCGTCGTCACCGCCTCGAGCGCACCAGTGGCGCCCACCGTGTCGACGATGTCGCCCTCCGTCACGGCCACCGTGGAGACGTCAGGGACGAACTCGACAGTGCGGAAGCCGTAGTAGCCGTACCCGGCGATGCCGCCCGCGAGGAGAAGCACGACGAGGAGCACTTTCTTCATGGGTGTCGCTCTGGATTCCTACTAGAAGCCGCCAGGGATGCCGCCGCCCTGGATGGTCGCGCCACTCCCGGCGCCGCCGCCGCCGCCGGTGCCCACGATCGAGATTCCGGCGCCGCCGAGCGACGTCTCCTGCACGCGCTCGAATTCAATGAGCGCTTTCTGATAGTCGAGGATCGCTCGCAGCTCGGTGTCTTGCGCCGTCGCCAGGTCGCGCTGCGCCTGCACGACGAAGAAGCTGGTCGTCGTGCCCACCTCGAACTTGCTCTCCTCGGCGTCGAGCTGCTGCTCGGCCAGGTCACGGGCCGCCGTCGACGCTTCGATGCGCCGTTGAATGCTGTCGAGCTGCACCGCCGCGTTCGTCACCTCGGTGGCAACCTGCAGCTCGATGCGCCGGAGCTGCGCGTCGGTCTGGCGGAGCTCGAGGCGCCCGCGCTCGTAGGCCGCCTTTGCCGTGCTGAGGCCGAGGGGATAGCTCAACTGGAGCTGCACGGACCACGTGGGAAAACTGGTGTCGACGAGCTGGTCGATTGCGTCTCCGAAACCACCAGGAATCACCGACGCCACGTCGCCGCCGAGACCGAATCGGTTGAAGCGCGTGCCGCCTTGGCCAGCCAGCTGATACGACCCGACCAGATCCAGGGCGGGGAGGGTGTTGTTGCGGAGCGCCCGCACGTTGATGTCGTTGATGTCGCGCTGCCGTCGTGCACGCGTCAGGTCGGTTCTCTGGTCGATGGCGGTCTGCACCGCCGCCGCAATGTCGACCGGCGCGTAGATGATCGACGGCTGATCGATGGGATTGATCGATGCGTCCCAGAGCTCGTCCTCCGTGCCGTCGACGATGAGCTGCTTGAGCGAGAGCTCAGCCGTTCGGAGGTTCTGCTCGGCCTGCGCCAGGCTCTGCCGCCGTGCGGCCGCCTCCGATTGCGCCTGGACGATGTCAATCGGGGCGAGGGTGCCGATCTCCACACGGGCGCGGTTGTCGCGCACGAGCTGTTCGGCGAGCTCGAGCGCCTGACGCTGGACGGCCACCGTCTGCACGGCGTAGACGAGCTCCCAATACGCATCGCGGACGCTCGATAAGGTGTTCGTGATCGTTTCGCGGAGATCGACGTCGGAGATGTCGCGATTGACGCGCGTGACGGCGAGTTGCTGGCGCGCGCCGTCAATCCGAAAACCACGCAGCAGCGGCTGCGTGTAGTTGGCCGCAAAGGAGCTGCGATAGCTCGGATTGAAGCTGGAAAAGAAATTCGTGGTTTCCCGGCGGTTGTTGTCCCACGAGATGTCGAAGTTCCCGCCACCCCACGGCACCGGCTGTGCGAACGAGGAATTGAAAATCGAGGAGTCGGTTTCGACGTTGTTTCCGCCGTCGAGCTGCGTCGACGATGGGCTGATGGCGGACGAGGTGCTGATGTTGCTCGACACGGTCGGGCGATAGAACGCCTGCTGCTCGACCAGGTTCAGATCGACGATCTGAGGGACGAGACGCTGGAGCGCGATGTCGAGATTGCGCGCGAGCGCGCGTTCGACGGCGTCGTCCAGCGTGAGGTCGAACTCGCGTCCGGCAGGCACCACTTGCCCGACCCGCAGGCGTGCCTCCGCAATGAGACTTGCGATCCGGTCGTCGGTCGTTTGGGCGCCAGCCGACACAGCGAGCGTGCCGAACAGCAACCACACCATCAACAGGCGGCGTGCGTGTGTCACGGAGACGGTCCCTCCTTCGAGCCTCGGGTGGCTGGCGCGGTCCGGCTGTATGCACAGGCAGCCGGCGCGTGCCGCGGCAGCGTGCCTGTGGATCAAGACCCGACACGTCGCGACGCTATTCCGCGGCAATACCATCCGCCCGCCGAATGGCTCGCCGGCGGCCCGCAGACCGGCGCCCACATCGGGCGGCGACACTAGCATCGCGACCGCGATCGGCGTCCGGGGCGCCGCTCCCACATCTCGTGGAGGGCGTCGCGCTGGGCCGGGGTCAGCGCCCGATGCATCCGATAGAGCATGAGCAGGCGTGTCTTGCTGAGCGCGCTCCGTTCGGTTTCTACCTGGTCGATCTGCAGCGCGATCTCCCATTCCTCGGCTTCGAGCGCGTGCATGATCGACGCGAGCGCCTCTTCCTCGTCTTCGAGGCGCTGCATCAGCTCCCTGAGTTTCGGACGGAGCGCCTGGAAGATCTCCTCCAGCTCATCGGACTGGTCGTTGGTCAGACCGAGCTCGGCCTTGACGTCGGCCGTTTGCCACCACTTGAAGCGCTGCGTGGCCTCGGACGAGCCGCCGAGCATCGTCGCGACGACGACGAACGCCGCTGCGCCGTGCCAGCGAATCGTGCGCATATTCGGCCTCCTGGCGCCTTGGTCAACCTCAGGTTGCAGCGGAGCTGCGATACCGCGGATCGACCCCGCCTATCGTCCAATACCGACCTGGAACCGCCGCCGTTTACGCCGTCGGCACATTGACCCGCCGAAGGGGCCGGTTCACGGCCACGGGCCCCTAACCCCAGTGAGCTCTGGGGTTAGGTCGAGAACTCGACGAGCTTCGCGATGACCTGGCCGACGATGTTGTCGGGTGTTGAAGCGCCGGCGGTGACACCGACTGACAGCGGTCCCTCCGGCGCCAGCCACCCATGAGCGGACACCTCGCCGTTGCCGGCGACCCCACCCACCTGCGGCAGGTGTCGGATTTCGTCGCGAGACAGGAGGCACGACGGCTCGGCGATGTGATACGTCGCCACGCGGTCGCTACAGATACGGGCCAGGTTGCGGGTGTTGCTGCTGTTGTAGCCGCCAATCACGATCGTGCAATCGAACCTGTGCGTATCGAGCAGGAGCTTCATCGCGTCCTGTCGGTCCTGGGTGGCACTGCAGATCGTCTCGAACGCCCGATAGTGTTGGTGCAGCGCGTCTTCTCCAAAGCGGTTGACCATTGCGCGCCGAATCATGTCGCCGATCTCGAGCGACTCGGACATCAGCATCGTCGTCTGATTCGCCAGCCCGACGCGTTGGAGGTCGTGGTCTGGATCGAATCCCGAAGAGCTGGCGTCGCTAAACCGACACCGGAACGCGTCCGGTGTGCTTCGTCCGCGGATGTGGTCGCACAGGTCGGCGGCCTCAGCGAGGTCGAGTACGACCAGATACCGGCCGCCGTCGATTGCCTCAGCCTGCGAGGCCGTCGCCTGTGTCTCCTCGTGCCCGACCTTGCCGTGAATGATCGCCGTGAAGCCGTCGCGCGCGTACTGGCGCACGTTCTTCCAGACGTTGAGGACCGAGCCGCACGTCGTATCGACCAACGTACACCCGAGTCGATCCAACCGCTCGAGCTGGTCGACGGTGATGCCGAAGGCGGGAAGGATGACGACGTCCTCGGCCGTGACCGCGGCGAAGTCCTCGTCAGGGTCCGTGAGAAACCGAACGCCGGCGTCACGCAAGCGTGTATTGACGTGCGGGTTGTGAATGATCTCGCCGGTCAGAAATACCGTCTTTTCCGGGAACCGTCGGCGGGTCTGATACGCGTAGTCGACGGCGCGGTCGACGCCGTAGCAAAACCCGAACTCCTGCGCGAGATGCACGGTGAGGCGGCCAGCCGTGAGCCGAAAGTCGGCGTCGCGGACGCGGTCGACGAGCTGGCTGTGATAGTCGCGCGCCAACTCGTCGGCGACGACGTGTTTGAGGTCGAGACCTTTGCGATACAGGACGGAAGGCACGAGTGGTCAGCGCACGTTGATCGAGACCTCACGCAGGAGCGGCGTCATCTCGTCGAGGGCGACGAGCGCCGACACCCGTGGGCTCGTAAGCGCCAGCTCGAGCTCCTGCATGAACTGCTCGTCGCTGGCCGTGGTCGGGGCCTCGGTCGACACGCGCGCTGGCCCCTCGCCGCGCGCGGTGAGCGGTTCGGGATCCGCGTGCAGGTGCACGAACTGGCCGATCGCGATGCCGGTCAACACGCCGGCGACCGCGGCGGCGCCGATCCAGCGATGGACGCGTCCAACGGCCGCGAGCGCGGGCAGAGCGAAGACGGGAAACCGCAGGATGCGGGCGGCACGACCCTGTCCGGCGGCGCGCTCGACGTGGCGCATGATGCGGGCGCGCTCGGTGGCCAGGCGTGCTGTCGAGACCGTGTCGTCGAAAGCGGCGGCGGACTCCGCGGTGATCGCATCGAGGAAAGTCGTGAGCTCTGCGAGCCGATCGGCGCACGAGAGACACGCGCTGACATGCGCCTCGGTCGCCTCGTGGCTGACGCCGTCTCCCTCCGCCGATCCTCGCATCAGGTCGAGCAGGACGTGGTCCGGCACGTGGTGCCCACGCAGACCGGCACGCATGGCGAAGAGCCGTTGCCCGAGCGCGCGAGGCGTCGACGCCATCAGCCCCGCCCTCCCGACGAACGTGACACCCGCGCACCGCGTCCCTCGACGAGCCAGCGCTCCCCCCGCAGCAGCCGCCGCAACGACCGCACCGCCCGGAACAGGTGGACACGCACCGTAGCTTCCTTGAGATCCAGCATCCCGGCGACCTCGCGGGTCGAGTGCCCCTCGAGGTGACTCAAGATGACCACCGACCGCTGTCGCGCGGGCAAGCGGTCGATCGCCGCTTCGAGTCCCGCCCGCCGTTCCCGTCGCAGCAACGCGGTTTCGGGCGAGGGCTCGACTGCCGGTTGTCGCTCCGCGCGGACGCGGTCATCGTCACTTGCCGGGACCAGCCACCGGCCCCTCCGGTTCCGCACTTTCAAGCGATCGAGACAGCAGTTGACGAGAATGCGGGTGAACCACAGCTCGAAGAACAGCTCCTCGCGAAACGAGGGGAGGTGGACGAAGGCCTTCAGGAACGCATCCTGGACCGCGTCGTCGACTTCACCGGGATCGCGGAGATAGTGGTAGGCGATACGAGCGGCGCGGCGCTGATGCTGGTCGACGACTTCGCCAAAACGCGCGCACGCGGCCGCGTTGTCGCCACACGCCAGCAGCGCCTTCACCTCGGCCGCGAGCTCGGTACCAGCCTCAGCTCGGGGGCGGATCACGCGTCGCGTGCCAGGCACAGAGGTCGCCATTACTGATCAATACGCCCGGCCGGCGCGGTTGTTTACGTCGCGGCGAGCCGCCCTGCCGGTCAGCGCAGTCACGGGAATCATACCCCGGCCGCGCTCACGATTTGGTGACACGCCGATCCGCCCGCCCCCCGGCGAGGGATTGCCGCCTGCTCGGCGTCGGGGGTGTGGGGGACGTGACCGGCTGCTGGGTGTCGGTCTGTGCTGACGCCCGGCCGCCGCAGGGCCGAACGATGCCGGAGCCGTGTGCCGGGGTAATAGTGCGCGAGGATGCGTGCCGCGTCGTGGCCTGCCCGGGCACGGGCCATCGCGCCGGTCTGACACGCGCCCACCCCATGGCCGTGTCCGGTGCCGTTGAACACAAACACCTCGTGGTCCAGGCGCACGTCAAACCGCGTGCTCATAATCGCGCGTGCGCCGAGGCTCGCCATCAGCACGTCGCGGAACACCCCGGCGCGCACCACCGTCGTCTGGTCACCACCCAGCCGGAGCCGGACCACCCGGCCGGCGTCGTCGCGGTCTATGACCGCGATGCTCGCAAGCCTCTTGCCGACGCGCGTCCGCCGATCGCGGTTCAGTGCGTCGCGCAGCGCCGACGCCGTCACGGCATGTTGCCACGGCGCCGTCGGTGTGGTCAGGCAGAACGCGTCGTCGACACCGCGGAGATATGGAAGGGCTTGACCGCCCCACACGCTATCCGACGGACTCGTCGCACCGCCGCAGTCTGCATGGAACAGCGCCTGGACCGGGCGCCCCGCGTAGGTCACGACGAGGCCACGGGTGTCATGCGCGGCATCCTCCACCAACGCGCGCAGCCGGTCCGGCGCACGCGAGGTCGGGCGATACGCTTGACAATGCGTCGTTGTGCAGAGGTCGTATCCTTCCGACGCGTGGCGGTCCAGGTTCGCGAGCGCATAGGTGCGCGCCAGGATGGCCTGAACCATGGCCATCCGTCCCGCTGCCGCGCGCGACTCCCGAGCCAGCGCCGTCTCTGCGAGCACCGAGCCGACCACGTAGTCCACGATCGGCACGTGGACGATGTCTCCGTCGCCCGTGCCGAGCCGGATACTGGCGTCGACGGCGGTCCCGCGACCGGGCGTCTCGTTGGCGACGATGGGCGGTCGATGCACGCACGCCGCGCCGAGACCGGCGGCCAGGACCGCGGCGCCAACCCGCGCGACACACCGAGCTGATCGCCCGTGGGGTGAGGACCCGCGGGCCGGCGATCGACGATGTTCCATGTTCACGTGAGTGCGTATCGGCTGGCAGGCACCGGTCCCGCAGCGGGGAGGTGAACGACACCACGCGTTTGACTGACGACGGGGACGCGGATATGGTCACAAAGCCAATGTCTGTCGATACATCGAGCGATTATGGCCTGGCCGCGCACGGCATCGAGCGCGCCGCACGGGTGTACTGGAACCTCGGCACTGCGGCGCTGTACGAAGAGGCCGTGCGACGGAGTGAGGGTCTGGTCGCTGAGACAGGGCCACTTGTCTGTTGCACCGGCCCCCACACCGGACGGGCTCCCAATGACAAGTTCGTCGTGCGCGAGCCCTCGACCGAGCGCGATGTCTGGTGGGGCAAAGTCAATCGTCCCTTCGAGCCCGAGCGGTTCGACGCCTTACACACCGAGGTGCTCCGGGCGTTGGACGGGAAGGAGCTCTTCGTCCAGGACTGTTACGCCGGCTCGGACCCCGCGCACCAACTGCCGGTCCGCATCATCACCGAGCGCGCCTGGCACAGCCTCTTCGCGCGCACCATGTTCCTCGAACGGCCGCCCGGCTCAGCAGCGGCGACCCATCGACCGGAGTTCACGGTCATCAGCGCGCCATCGGTCCAGGCCGACCCGGCGCGGCACGGCACGAACTCGGGCGTGTTCATCCTGCTGAACTTCGCGCGCAAGCTGGTGCTCATCGGCGGTACGAGCTACGCCGGCGAGATCAAGAAGTCGATCTTCACGGTGATGAACTACCTGCTGCCGTTGCGCGACGTCATGCCGATGCATTGCTCCGCCAACGTCGGTGCCGCCGGTGACGTGGCCCTCTTTTTCGGGCTGTCGGGTACCGGCAAGACGACGCTCTCGTCCGACCCAGCGCGCCGTCTCATCGGAGACGACGAGCACGGGTGGAGCAACCGGGGGGTCTTCAACTTCGAGGGTGGTTGTTACGCGAAGATGATTCGGCTGTCGGCGGAAGCCGAGCCGCAGATCTACGCGACCACGCACCGGTTCGGCACGGTGCTGGAGAATGTCGTCCTCGACCCGGTGAGCCGGCAGATGGACCTCGACGACGATTCCCTGACCGAGAACACGCGGGGCGCCTATCCGATTTCCTTCATCGACAACTGGGTGCCGTCAGGGCAAGGGGGCCACGCGGCCAACATCGTCATGTTGACCGCCGATGCGTTCGGCGTGTTGCCGCCGATTGCGCGGCTGACCGCGCCGGGCGCGATGTATCATTTTCTGTCCGGCTACACTGCGAAGGTGGCGGGAACCGAACGCGGCCTCACCGAGCCGCAGGCGACGTTCAGCACGTGCTTCGGCGCGCCGTTCATGGTCCACCACCCGACCGTCTACGCCAAAATCCTGGGGGATCGGATCGCCACGCACCGGGCGAAGGTCTGGCTCGTCAATACTGGCTGGTCCGGCGGTCCCCACGGCGTCGGCACGCGAATGAAGATCGCGCACACACGCGCGATGTTGACCGCGGCGCTGTCAGGTGCGCTCGACGACGTCGCGTACGAGCGCAATCCCGTGTTCAACGTCGATGTGCCGTCGAGCTGCCCGGACGTGCCGACCGAATCGCTCAGACCGCGGGACACCTGGACGGATCCCACCGCGTACGATGCCCAGGCGCGCAAATTGGCGGGGATGTTCGCGGACAACTTCGCGGCGTTCGAGGCCGAGGCTGACCCGGCGATCACCCAGGCCGGTCCGCGCGCCTAGTCACCCGTTTCCCCGTCTCGTCGCGGCCCCGCGGGGCAATCGGCATGGATTACGAATCAGTCATCGGCCTCGAGGTGCACGCCCAGCTACGCACCGACACCAAGATCTTCTGCGGGTGCAGCACGGCGTTCGGGGCGCCGGCCAACGCGCAGGTGTGCCCCGTCTGCCTCGGGTTGCCGGGCGCGCTACCGGTGCTCAACCGACGGGCCGTGGACCACGCTGCCAGGGCCGCGCTGGCGCTTGGCTGCACGGTACACCCGGTGTCGGTCTTTGCGCGGAAGAACTACTTCTACCCCGACCTGCCAAAGGGCTATCAGATTTCACAATACGAGGAACCGCTGGCGACCGATGGGGAAGTTGTCTTCGCGGCGGACGGGGCCACACGTACGGTGCGCATCATCCGCGTCCACATGGAGGAAGACGCGGGGAAGTCGATTCACGAGGGGTTTCCGGATTCGGTTCGGAACACCTATCTCGACTTCAACCGGAGCGGGGTCCCGCTCATCGAAATCGTGACGCACCCCGACCTCCGTTCTCCCGCCGCCGCGGCCGACTTCTTTGAGCGCCTGCAGATCATCCTCCGCGCCCTCGAGGTGAGCGACGGCAACATGGAGCAAGGGAGTCTCCGCTGCGACGCCAACGTGTCGGTGCGTCCGGTGGGGGCGACGGAGCTCGGGGTCAAGGTCGAGGTCAAGAACATCAACTCGTTCCGGTTTCTCCAGCGGGCGCTCGAGTTCGAGGTCGAGCGACAAGTCGCGCTCCACGCAGCCGGGGACCACATCGTCCAGGAAACGCGTCTCTGGGACACCGCTGGCGCGCGCACCGTCTCCATGCGCAGCAAGGAAGAGGCGCACGACTACCGTTATTTCCCCGAGCCCGACCTGCCGCCACTCTGTCTGACACCCGAATGGATTGAGGCGGTGCGCGCGGCGCTCCCGGAGCTACCCGCGGCGCGTCAGCGGCGGTTCGTGGCGGAGTACGGACTCGCGGACGAGGATGCCGCCTGGCTGGCCCATGACGTGGACGTGGCGGCGTTCTTCGAGTCGACGGCCGAGGCATCGGGAGACGCCGTGGCGTCACGGCATTGGATCATGGGGCCGGTCGCACAACGCATGAACACGGCAGGGATCGACATCGGCAGGGTCGGTGTCCGGCCCGCCGCGCTGGCCGAGCTCATCCGGCTCGTCGAGACCGGCGCCGTGAGCCGAGCGACGGCGAAAACCGTGTTCGACCGGATGTGCGCGTCGGGGCGCCCCGCACAGGAGATCGTCGACGAGGAGGGGCTCTCGCAGATCGGCGACCGTGGCGCCCTGCGGGAGGTCGTCGACGCGACGCTCGCCGCGAACCCTGAGGCGGTGGCGACCTACCGCTCTGGGAAGACGGGAACGCTGGGCTTCCTCGTCGGCCAGGTGATGCGCGCGACCAAGGGGCAGGCCAACCCGAGGCTGGTCAACGAGTTGCTCAGGGGCGCTCTCGATTCGGGCGACTAGCCCAAACGCGTCCTTCCTGGCTCCGGGACCCACGACATGTAGGGTGTGTGCACACCCGGCATGCTATACTTTGTGGGCGTGATCGAGGCCAACAATCTCTCAAAGGTTTATAGCCGAGGCGTTTACGCCCTGCGGGACCTCTCGCTCACGGTCGAGAAGGGGGAGTTCGTCTTTCTGACCGGCCCGAGCGGCGCCGGGAAATCGACCCTGCTTCGCTTGCTCCTCCGTCAGGATGTGCCGACGGACGGGCGACTCTCGGTGGGTGGCCGTGACCTGGCCGAGTTGCGTGGACGTCGCGTCCAGGCGTACCGGCGCAGCCTCGGATTCGTGTTCCAGGATTTCAAGCTCATTCCCCGCAAGAGCGTGCTGGAGAACACCGCGTTCGTACCCCGCGTGCTGGGGGCGTCGGATTCACAGCAGCGACGCAAGTCCTTTCAGGTGTTGAAATGGGTCGGTTTGCAGCATCGCATGAGTGCGTTGCCGACCCAGCTCTCCGGCGGCGAGCAGCAGCGCGTGGCCATCGCCCGTGCGCTCATCAACGACCCGACGCTGGTGCTCGCGGACGAGCCGACCGGCAACCTCGACCCCGATCTCTCGCTCGAAATAATGAACCTCTTTCGCGAGATCAACGCACGTGGCACCACCGTTGTGGTGGCGACCCACGATACGGAGTTGATCCGCCGCGTCGGCAAGCGCACGATCGTCCTCGAGCACGGGCGTATCACGGAGTACAACTAGTCCCGTGGAGGCCCTGTGAACGCAATCAAATACGCCGTCGTCGAGGCCGGGGCGAGCCTGTGGCGTGGTCGCCGATCGGGCGCGCTGTCGATCATCACGATCTCTGCCGCGCTGTTCGTGCTCGGTGCCCTGATGCTGGTGACGTGGAACCTCGAGCAGTTACTCGGTCAGTGGTCGGCGGCGGCGGAGCTGTCCGTATACCTGGACGACGACGCGTCAGCGGAGGAGCGAGCCAGCATCGAGCAGCGTCTGGCCGAAAGTGAGCTCGTGTCCGATCGTGAGTACGTGTCGAAAGCGGACGCGCTCGTCCGGTTCAGGCGCGACTTCACGGATCTGGCCGCGGTGACCGACGAGATCGAGGCCAACCCGTTCCCGGCGTCGTTCGAAGTGAGACTGGACCCCGGCGCGCAGCACGTGGCGGGAATCCGGCGTCTGGCCGACGAGCTCCAGGCCGCACCGGGTGTGAGCGACGTTCGCTATGACCGCCGCTGGATCGAACGGGTGGCTGGGGCCGTGAACCTCATTCGGGGGATCGGGCTGGTCATCGTCGGCATCCTCGTGATCGCGGCGTCCCTCACCGTCGGCAACGTCGTGAGGCTCGCGTGCTTCGCACGACGTGACGAGCTCGAGATCATGCGGCTTGTCGGTGCGCCAATGTTCTACGTCCGCGCGCCGTTCGTGGTCGAAGGCGTCTTGCAGGGGGGCGTTGGCGCGCTCGTGGCCCTCGGGATCTTGGGGCTGTCGTATAGCGCGGGGATGGTCGGATACGGCCAGGCGGCGACCGACGTGCTCGGTGTCGATGGCGTGCGGTTCCTGCCAACTGGATACGCACTCCTGTTGCTGTGCGGCGGCATGGTGGTCGGCTGCCTGGGCGGGATGCTGGCCGCGCGAACGACCCGCGAGCCGGCACCACAGCGCCACTAGTGGCCTGTATCGGGCTGGGTGCGACGCGGGGTCTCCGCGGAGCGGTCGCGGGCGTGTTCCCACGCGTTTGACACTGCCAGGGTGACCTGACACACTAGATCTACCTCAGGAATGCCCCCGACGAATCGCGAGTTGGCGCGCTTCCTGGCCGCAAAGCGCCACGCCACCCTCAGCACGTCGGCCGTGCGAACCAACTTCTACCGCGAAGAGCTCGTCAAGCATTGGCATTGTCTGGAACGGCAACGCGAGTACTACTCCGAGAAGGCGATCACCGACGTTGAGGCCGCGCTCGGCCGGCTGATGTCGGAGGTGGACCGTCTCTGCGCACAAGAGCACGGCGACCAGCTCGTCAGTCAGCTGCTTCGCAAGATTGACGGAGTCACGCGCCTCTCAGCGTGGTCCGATCGGCAGAAGACCCATTAGCTCCGCCCTGACCCTCCGCACGCTCCGTCAGCACGCGATCGAGATCACGCGGGCCGGTATCGCCGGTGCCCACGCCTCGGCGCTCGTGTCGCGGGCGTTCGCGGAGCACCAGATCGAGAGGGCGATCGCCGGGCGGTCGCCAATCCTCGTCGCTGCCGGGAAGGCGGCCGGGACGATGGCGGCGGCGTTCATCAAGGTGCTCCCGGCCGCTGGGCGTTGCGGGCTCATCGCCTGCCCGCACCCAGGCCCGGGGGTGGGTCGCCTCGAGCGGTTCGTTGTCGGGCATCCCTTGCCGGACGACCGGAGCTTCGAAGCGGGGCGCCGCGCACTCGAGTTGGCGCGGGCCGTCGATGACACGGCGGTGCTCGTCGTGCTGTTGTCGGGTGGTGCGTCGGCCGGTCTGGCCGCGCCGATCGACGGGCTCAGCCTGGCAGACAAGAGCGCGACAACGGCAGCCCTCCTCGAGGCCGGCGTGACCATCGATGGCTTGAATTGCGTCCGGAAGCACCTGTCGGCGATCAAGGGCGGCCGGCTGGCCCTGGCATCGCGTAGCGGAGTCCTGACGCTCGCCATCTCCGATGTCGTCGACCCCGTGCCGGATGACCCTGCCGTCATTGGCTCCGGTCCAACGACCGCCGACCCGACCAGCTATGCGGATGCGCTCGACATCTGCGTATCCGAGGGAGCTCGAGCGCGGGTACCGGCATCGGTGTTCCACGTGCTGGAACGGGGACAACGCGGCGAGCTACCCGAGACGCCCCTGCCCGAGGACCCGAGGCTCGCTGGGTCGACGTTTCGAATCATCGGCAGCCGCGTCGACGCCATGGCGGGGGCTCGACGCGAGGCCGAGCGACGCGGGTTTGCGGTCGCCACGCTCGACGCGCCGATCACCGGGGAAGCGCGAGTGGCCGGGCCGCGCTACGTCATGGACGTTGCACGGCTGAGCTATGACATGCGCCGGCCCGCCTGCGTGGTGTCGGCGGGCGAGACCACCGTTCGGGTCGTCGGGTCGGGCCGGGGCGGGCGGAACCAGGAGCTCGCGCTCTCCGCGGCGCCGCTGCTATCCAGGCGGTTCCAGGCCGCGGTCGTCGCGAGTGTCGGCACCGACGGCGTGGACGGGCCGACGGATGCCGCCGGCGCCCTCGCCGACACGACCACGTTGCAGCGCGCGAACGACCGGGGTCTCGACCCACCGGCCAGCTACCTGGACGCGAACGACGCGTTGTCCTTCTTCGAACCGCTCGGCGACCTCATTCGCACGGGGCCCACAGAGACGAACGTCGGTGACCTCCAGGTGACGGTTATCGCCTAGACCATCACAACGATGCTTTCAGCTGACGACCTGCTCGACGCCATCCGCGCAACGATCGATCACCCGGCCACCGTCCGTGAGCTCATGCAGCGACTCCATCTGCCGCGGGAGCAGCGCGTCACGCTTCGCCGCCGGCTGGCGTCGCTCGTCGAGCGCGGCGCGCTCATCAAGATCCGTGGTCATCGATATGGGCTCCCGGACCGGATGCAGTTGGTGACCGGGCGTGTCCAGGTGCATCCCCGCGGCTTCGGGTTCGTGACACCGGACCATCCGGTGGACGGCGCGCGCGGCGATCTCTATATCGCCGGCGCCAACCTCAACCAGGCGATGCACGGCGACCGCGTGGTCGCGCGGGTTGAGCGACAGCGTGAGCCAGGTCGCGCGGACGGACGCATCGTGCGCGTGCTCGAGCGTGCCACGAGCACGTTGGTCGGACGATACGAGGCCGGTGATTTCGGCGTGGGCTTCGTCGTGCCGTTCGACCGTCGTCTCGTCATGGATGTGCAGATTCCGTCCCGGGATCGAGGGGACGCGACACCAGGTGACATGGTCGAAGTCGAGCTCACACGCTGGCCGACTCCGACGCGAACGCCGGTGGGTCGGGTCATCGATGTGCTCGGGGACATCGACGCGCCGGGGGTCGACACCCGGATCATGATGCGAAAGCACGGGATTCCCGATGCGCACGATGCCGACGCGGTGGCAGAGGCATGCGGGCTCGGTGCGGAGGTCCGTCCCAAGGATCGCCGCGGGCGAACAGACTTTCGCAAGGCCACCACGGTCACCATCGATGGCGAGTCGGCGCGCGATTTTGACGACGCCATTACGCTCGACCGTCTGCCGAACGGGAACTTCTGGCTCGGCGTGCACATTGCCGACGTCTCGCACTACGTCCCCGAAGGGGGCGCCCTCGACGTGGCGGCCTACGCGCGCAGCACCTCGGTCTATTTCCCAGACCGCGCCGTCCACATGTTTCCATCGGAGCTCGCGACCGGCCTCTGCAGCCTCAATCCGGGTGTCGATCGTCTTGTGCAGTCGTGCCTGATGGAGATCGACGGGCGCGGGGTTGTCGTCCGGCATGAGATGCACGACGGCGTCATCCATAGCGACGCGCGGATGACCTACACCGACGTCAACGCGATCGTGACCCAGCGCGATCCGGACGCGATGGAGACCCATGCGGAGCTGGTGCCGCTATTCGAACGTATGGCCGAGCTGTTCGCGTTGCTGAACGCGCAGCGACGCCGGCGCGGGTCGGTGGACTTCGACCTGCCGGAGGCGCAGTTCTTGCTGGACGACGCCGGTCGCGTCGAGGCGGTCGTGGCCGCGGAGCGCAACGTGGCGCACCGGATGATCGAGGAGTTCATGCTGGCGGCCAACGAAACAGTCGCGCGCCACCTGGAGGACGAATCGGTGCCGGCCCTGTTTCGTGCGCACGAGCCCCCCGACCCCGTGAAGGTGGCGGAGTTCGAGGAGTTCATCGCGTCGCTGGGTCACGGCCTTGCGGCGCCTCCGGACGCCGTCGCCCCGGCGCATTTTCAGCGGTTGCTGGAGCGGTTGAAGGGGTCCCCCGAAGAGCGCCCGGTGGCGTTTCTGATGTTGCGCACGATGCAACAGGCACGCTATGACCACACCAACCTCGGGCACTTTGGCCTGGCCGCGTCGAGCTACACGCATTTCACGTCGCCCATCCGACGGTATCCCGATCTCGTCGTGCACCGCGCGCTGCGCGCCGCGCGCGGGGGACGGCTGAGCGCCGACCAGCGCCGCGAGTGGACCGAGGACCTGCCCGAGATCGCCCGACACACGTCGGAGCGCGAGCGTCTCGCGACGGACGCGGAGCGCGAGCTCATCCAGTGGAAGAAAGTGCGGTTCATGATCGACAAGGTCGGCGACGAGTTCACCGGCTACGTGACCGGGGTCACGGCCTTTGGATTGTTCGTCGAGCTCGTCGAGCAGTTCGTCGAGGGGCTGGTCCACATCTCCAGCATGGCGGACGATTACTACCGGTTCGTCGAGCGCCAGCATGTGCTGCACGGCGAGAATACGAAGAAGACCTACCGGCTCGGCGATCTCGTTCGCGTGCAACTCGTCCGCGTTGACCGCGAGCGTCGCCAGATGGAGCTGGCCCTCGTCGATATCCTCGATGAGGTGCGGCGCGCCGAGGACGGCCGCGCTCCGCGGCGCACGTCACGACCGAAGACCGACGCATCGCGACGTCCACCACGCGCGCCGAGGCGCCGCCGGCGATGACCGCTCCGTTCACCCGTCGTGCGATGATGTCGCCGTGCGCCACATCGTCATCGGGACCGCGGGTCACATCGATCACGGCAAGAGCGCGCTCGTCCAAGCGCTGACCGGTGTCGACCCCGATCGGCTCAAGGAAGAGAAGGCGCGCGGGATCACCATTGACCTGGGTTTCGCGCACTACGCGCACGAGGAGACGGATCTGGCGTTCGTCGACGTGCCCGGCCACGAGCGTTTTGTCCGCAACATGCTGGCCGGAGCAAGCGGGATCGATTGCGTGCTGCTGGTTATCGCGGCCGACGAGTCCGTCATGCCCCAGACCCGCGAGCACTTCGAGATCTGCGAGTTGCTGGGCGTGCGAAGCGGGGTTGTGGCGCTGACCAAGTCCGACCTGGTCGACCCCGAGACACTCGAGCTCGTCCGACTCGAGGCCCGGGAGCTCGTGGCCGGGTCGTTTCTCGAGGGGGCCGCGATGGTCCCGGTGTCGGCGCGGACCGGCGCCGGGCTCGATGCGCTCCGCGAGGTCCTCGCGCGTCTCGCGGATACGGCGCCGTGTCGGTCGGACGAGGGTGTGGCTCGGTTACCCATCGATCGCGCATTCAGCGTCAAGGGGTTTGGCACCGTGATCACGGGCACGCAGGTGTCGGGCCGAATTCGGAAGGACACGGATCTGGCGCTGCTGCCGGCCGACCGCAGGATCAAGGTGCGGGGGTTGCAGATTCACAGCGCGGCCCAGTCGACGTCCCAGGCGGGCCAGCGGGTCGCGGTCAATCTCGCGGGGGTCGATGTCGCTGAGCTCGAGCGCGGAGACACGCTCACCGAGGTCGGTGGGTTGGAGGTCACCCGGCGCGCCGACGGCATCATCGGCATGCTCAAGAGCGCACGTGCGCTCAAGCACGGCGCTCGGGTGCGATTCCACCAGGGCACGTCCGAGGTGATGGCGCGTGTGGCGCTCGGCGCCAACGTCGCTGTCGCGGAGCCGGGGTCCGACGACGACGCGGCGCTGCACTGTCCGGCGGCACTGGATGCCGGCGGTCGCGCGTATGCGCGGTTGCACCTCGAGCGGCCGGTCGCGATCACGCGCGGTGATCGGTTCGTCCTCAGAGCGTACTCGCCGCCGTTGACGATTGCCGGGGGGGTGGTGCTCGATCCGCGGCCCCCACGCGGACGACTGCGTTCGCGGCTCGGACAGGTCCGCTTGTCACGACTAGCACGGCTCGACGATGCCGCCGCCGCCGCATGCGTGCTCATCGAGGAGGCCAAGGGTGACGGGATTCTGCGTGGGGATCTGACCACGCGCGCGGGCGTGCCACCGGCGGGAGTTGCCGCGCTCAGCGAGCGGCTGGAAGCCGATGGACTGGTTATCTCGGTGCGCGATCTGCTCGTCGCGCAGGACCATGTTCGCAAGATCGGGGCCGCACTGCTCGAGGCGGTCGCGGCGTTTCATCGGGACCGGCCACTCGAGCCGGGGTTGCCACGGGAGGAGGCGCGCGGGCGTCTCCGCGCTGCGCCGCCGGTGTTCGATCACGTGCTGCAGCGGCTCGTGGCGGACGGCACGCTGATTGCGACTGGACACCTGGCATTGGCCTCGCACAGGATCTCGCTCGCTCCGGACGAACAACGCGTGCGCGACACGCTCGACCGGCTGTATCGAGCCGGTGGTCTGACCCCGCCCGACAGCAGTCGCGTAGCGGAGGCCACAGCCACTGTCGGCGACACGGTCGATCGGATGACCAGGCTTTTGATGCGCGAAGGCCGTCTGGAAAAGGTCGACGCGCTCGTGTTTCACGCCGACGCGCTCGCGCGCCTTCGGCGCGAGGTTGCGGCGCTCACGTCGGACGCCGGGGACGTCGTGCGCATCGATGTCGCGACGTTCAAGGACCGATACGGGGTCACCCGGAAGTTCGCGATTCCGCTCCTCGAGTATCTCGACCGCGTGCGCGTCACGCGGCGCGTTGGGCGCGACCGCATCGTGTTGTAGCCCGAGTTCGTCGTGAGGAAGCAGTGATACACTGCGGCGGTTGGCACCGTCGAGTGCGGAGGCAATCGAGCAGATGGCAGTCGGAGAGGACGGAAGCTTGTTCTGTATCGGCGTCTTTCAGGACGCCGCGTGGGCGTCGCGGGGCCTGGACGCGTTGACGCGGGGTGGTTTCACGGCGGCGTCGCTCTCAATCGTGGCGAAGCCGAGCCCGGAAGCCGTGCGCTTGATCGAGACGACGTTTGGCGTCGGGGCCGATCAGGTGGAGGTCGACATCCAGGGCCTCGGGCGAACGCTGGCCCACGGCACGCTCGTGGGGACGCTGCAGGGCATAGACGCGGCGCTCGGCAAGACCGGGGTCGCCGCCACCATGCGCCGAGCGGGGTTTCAGGCCCATGACGGGTTTATCTTCGAAACACTGACCGCGCGTGGCGGTGTGCTTGTGGCCATCGACGACGAGCCCCGGGCTGCGGACGCGCTGGCGGTCATGCATGCTTATGGCGGCGGCAATGCCGCGATCGGTGCCTGGAGAGGACGCGTCTGATTCCAGCGGCACAAGATCCGGACAGTGAACGCAGCTCCAGAGGACGCCTGCGGCCGGTGGCGGGTCGCGAGCCACTGTCCGACAGCGGATTTACCTCTGGAAACGGGCGCCCCCCCTGCGCCGCCGGCGTCGGCCGGTTGGCATCAGCCTTGAAGTTGCTCATCCTGCGTCGGTTGGGCACAATAGCTACGGGGGAGTGATTCGCTTGGCCAACGGTCTCGAGCTCGGCCAGATCCCGTTTCCACCATCACACACGCCCTACACGCCGCGTGAGCGGCGCCGGCGCCGCCGGGTGCCGTTGCGTCCGATCGCGGGCTCAGCGCCTGGAGTCGCGGGCGACGCACGCACAGACGCCTCTGGGACGGGTGAGAGCCCCGGGACGGCGCTGTCGATTTTGCCGAGCGACCTCGGGCCGGCCGATGTCCAGTTTCTGGTCGGTGCGACCCGCGAGCGGATGCAGCGTTCCTTCCTAGCCTCGTTTGGTAGCCATGCGGTCGGTGTGGCGATCATTGCGCTGCTCATGAGTCTGACCCCGGAGCGCGTCTACGAGGTCGTGGAGGTGAACCGCCAGAACTACGGGATCGTGTGGATTCCCGAGGAAGGTCCCGGTGGCGGTGGTGGCGGCGGCGGGAACGAGTCGCTCGAGATGCCGGCCCCGGTAGAGCTGGAGGGCCCGGACGAGGCCGAGGTCACCATCCCCATCGAGGACCCGCCAGAGCTGGTCGAGCCCGAGACGGCGCCAGAGCCACCACCGCTCCAGACACAGCAGCTCAGCATTTCGGCGGTCTCCATGGCGGCCAGCGTAGATACCCGGCCGGGCGTGCTCGAGGGCCTGCTCGCGGCCAGATTGTCACAGGGGAGCGGCACCGGTGGTGGCGGAGGATCGGGTGACGGCGGGGGCATCGGTCCGGGCGACGGCGACGGGCTCGGCCCCGGCCAGGGCGGGGGTGTCGGGGGCGGTGTCTACCGTCCGGGCAACGACGTGTCCCAACCGCGGCTGCTGCGCGAGGTGAAGCCGCAGTACACCGCCGATGCGATGCGCGCCAAGATCCAGGGCACCGTGTTGCTCGAGGTCGTCGTGCTGCCCGATGGCACGGTCGGTGAGATCACGGTGACGAAATCGCTCGACCCCGTGTTCGGGCTCGACGCGCAGGCGATCGCGGCGGCGCAGCAATGGCTGTTCGCGCCGTCTATGCGCTTCGGTGAGCCGGTTTCCGTGCTGGTTGGACTCGAGCTGTTTTTCAACCTGCGGTAGCCGCGCAATCGGCCAAAGAAACGCCCGACGGGCAGTGCGCCCGCCGGGCGTTTCGTCTGCGACTGTCCGCGGGTCCCGCTGTGCTAGGTCGTGCGCTACGCCGTCGTGTCGTGTGCAACCCGGGCACGCAGCCCGCCTCGGTCGCCGTTGTTTCCTAGTACATCCCGCCCATTCCCGGCGGCCCACCCGGCATCGCCGGTTCGCTCTTCTCTTCCGGGATCTCCGAGATCAGCGCCTCGGTCGTGAGCAGCAAAGAGGCGATCGAGCCGGCGTTCTGAAGCGCGGTGCGAACCACCTTGGTCGGGTCGATGACGCCCGAGGCGACGAGGTCCTCGTACACCTCGGTCTGGGCATTGAACCCGTGCAGGTCAGAATCCGCGTCCCGCACGCGTTGCACGACGATGGCCCCTTCGAAACCGGCGTTGTGCGCGATCCAGCGCATCGGCTCCTCCAGCGCCCGCTTGAGGATGTTGACACCGATCTGCTGGTCGCCCGACAGCGAGAGCTTCTCGAGCGCCCGCTCGCAGCGCAGCAGCGCCACGCCGCCGCCGGGCACGATGCCCTCCTCGACGGCCGCCTTCGTCGCGTGCATCGCATCCTCGACCCGCGCCTTCTTCTCCTTCATCTCCGTCTCGGTCGCCGCGCCCACCTTGATCACCGCCACCCCGCCCACGAGCTTCGCCAGCCGCTCCTGCAGCTTCTCGCGGTCGTAGTCCGACGTGGTCTCCTCGATCTGCGCCCGGATCTGCTTGACCCGCCCCTCGATCGCCCCTTGCGCGCCGTCGCCCTCGACGAGGGTCGTGTTGTCCTTGTCGATCGTGACCTTCTTCGCCTTGCCCAGATCCTCGATCCGGATGTTCTCCAGCTTCAGCCCCAGATCCTCCGTGATCGCCTTGCCGTCGGTCAGGATCGCGATGTCCTCGAGCATCGCCTTCCGGCGGTCCCCGAAGCCCGGCGCCTTGACCGCCGCCCCTTGCAGCGTCCCCCGCAGCTTGTTCACCACCAGCGTCGCCAGCGCTTCGCCCTCGATGTCCTCCGCGATGATGAGCAGCGGGCGGCTGAGGCGCGCCACCTGCTCCAGCAACGGGAGCAGGTCCTTCATGTTGCTGATCTTCTTCTCGTGGATGAGGATGATCGGGTTCTCCAGCACCGTCTCCATCCGTTCCGCGTCGGTGACGAAATACGGCGAGAGATACCCCCGGTCGAACTGCATCCCCTCGACCACCTCCAGCGACGTCTCGAGCGTCCGCGCCTCCTCCACCGTGATGACGCCGTCCTTCCCCACCTTGTCCATCGCCTCGGCGATGATCGTCCCGATGGTCGCGTCGTCGTTCGCCGAGATGGTGCCGACCTGCGCGATCATCGCGCCGCTCACTTCCTTCGACATCGTCTCGAGCTCCGAGACGACGGTGGCCACCGCGGTCTCGATGCCCCGCTTGACTTCCATCGGGTTCGCGCCGGCGACCACGTTCTTGGCCCCCTCGCGATAGATGGCCTGGGCCAGCACCGTCGCCGTCGTCGTGCCGTCGCCCGCGATGTCGGACGTCTTGCTCGCCACCTCGCGCACCATCTGCGCGCCCATGTTCTCGAGCGGGTCCTTGAGGTCGATCTCCTTGGCGACCGTCACGCCGTCCTTCGTAATCGTCGGCGACCCGAACTTCTTGTCGAGGACGACGTTCCGGCCCTTGGGGCCGAGGGTCACCTTGACCGCATTCGCCAACTGGTTCACGCCCTCGATGATCATCCGGCGCGATTTTTCACCGTACACAATCTGCTTAGCCATGTTTCTCGAACTCCAATCACTAGGTCACTTACGGTTCTTGCTACGAGCCTTCGATGACGCCGAGAATCTCGTCTTCCCGCATGATGAGGAACTCGTCACCGTCCAGCTTGATCTCCTGACCGGAGTACTTGCCAAACAGCACGGTGTCTCCCGCCTTGACGTCGAGCGGCGTCACCGTGCCGTCGTCCTTGACCTTGCCTTTGCCGGCAGCGATGACCTTCCCCTGTTGGGGCTTTTCCTTTGCCGTATCGGGAATGATGATGCCGCCGACTTGCTGCTCGCCTTCCTCGATACGTTCGACGATAATGCGGTCGTGAAGCGGTCGTACCTTGACAGCCATGAACCTCAAACCCCCTTCAAGTTGTTGGTAGCGCGAGATATCCTTGCCGTGGCCCGCGCCAGACGTGCGGCAACCGAGCATTGGCACTCTGCCGACGAGATTGCTAATCTAGCGTGCGGCCGACGCCCGCGTCAAGCGCGTGCGCGTCAAGCGGCGCGCGCGGGGCATCAGGCTAGCCCGTGCGTTTGAGCTTGTAGGCAGCGACCTTGCGGCGGAGGGTGTTTCGATGGATACCGAGGAGGTCGGCCGCGCGACCCAGGTTGCCCTTCGAGCGCTTCAGCGCGCGAGTGATGAAGCGTCGCTCGATCTCGCGTCGCGCGTCCTCGTACAGGATTCCCTTCGTCAGCATCTCGTCGATCATGCGGTCGAGCTGCTCCCGCACGTTACCGGGTCCCTTCTTGACGGTGTCGCACTAGCCGAGTTCTCGACCCGTGAGCAGCCGGTACGCGTCGAGGTACTTCGCCCGCGTGTTGTCGACCACCTCGGCTGGGAGCGTGGGCACGGGTGGCTGGCGGTCCCAGGCGATGCGATCCAGATAGTCCCGGACGTACTGCTTGTCAAAGCTCGGCTGGGGGCCGCCGGCGGCGTACTCCGCGGCCGGCCAGAACCGAGACGAATCGGGCGTCAGCACCTCGTCGATGAGCAGAACGTCCTGAGCACCGGTTCCCGTTACCGACGACTGGGCGCCGACGGGGAGATCGCCGACGAGACCGAACTCGAACTTCGAGTCGGCGACGATAATCCCGCGCTCGGCCGCGTGCGCGGCGCCATGCGCATAGAGCGCGAGCGTCAGGTCGCGCAGCTGCGTGACCAGGTCGCGCCCGATGAGATCCGCCGCCTGGTCCTCGCTGATATTGATGTCGTGTCCCGTGTCGGCCTTCGTGGCCGGTGTGAAGATCGGGTGCGGAAGGCGGTCCGACTCGCGCAGGCCCGGAGGCAGCGCGATTCCGCAGACGCGCCCGTTCTCCCGGTACTCCTTCCACCCCGACCCGGCGAGGTAGCCGCGCGCCACACATTCGATGAGCACCGGCGTCGTTCGCCGCACGAGCATTGATCGACCCGCGAGCATCGATTGGTCGGCGCGCAGAGGCGGGGGATACGTGGATGCGTCGGTCGAGACCATGTGGTTGTCAACGATGTGGCGGGTCGCGGCGAACCAAAAGGCGGAGAGTTGCGTGAGGACTTTGCCTTTGTCGGGAATCGCGGAGCCGAGCACGAGGTCGTACGCCGAGATGCGGTCGGTCGCGACCATGAGCAGCCGGTCGCCGACGTCGTACAAATCTCGGACCTTGCCTCGGCGATGAGGGGCGACGCCGTCAATCGACGTCTCGAAGACCGGAGGAACGGACAACGGCAGCCTCGTCGTGAGTCAGGAAGAACGCATAGCTTACCGACAACCGAGCGACGACGGCAAGTGAGAAATGTAGTAGTTTCCTGTTCGGATGCGGCGGCACATACGCACGGTCGTCGTCGTCGGTCTCGGCGTTGGGCTGATGGCGTTCTTTCTACGCAACGCCGATCTCGGCCGTGTGGCCGTCGCGATTGCGGGCGCGCGATGGGATCTGCTCGCCGGAGCGCTGGGCCTGACGCTGCTGATGTACGTGGTACGTGTGATCAGGTGGCGCGCGCTGCTCGAGCCGGTGGGGTCGGTTCGATTCTCGGCTGCGTTCCGCGCGACCGTCATGGGGTTCACCGCGTCGGCGCTGTTGCCGGGTCGGGTCGGCGAGGTGCTCAGGCCGTATGTGCTGGCGCGTCGCGAGGGGCTGAGCGCCAGTGCGACCATCGCGACGATTGTGCTCGAGCGGCTCCTCGATGTCGTCGCCATCATGCTGCTCTTCGGCGCCGCCGTCGTGTTCGCCGATCCTGACGCGTTGGGCGGCGGCAACCCTCAGCTCCTTGATGCGCTGAGGGTCAGCGCGGCCGGGCTCGGGATCGCCGCGGCCGTCGTGCTCGTTCTCGCGTTCCTCGCCGCCGGGGACCCCGATCGGGTCGAGCGGATCGTGGATCGGGCGAGTGCGCACTTGCCCGGGCGGATGGCGCGCGCGCTGACCGGTGTCTCGCGGCGCTTCGTGGATGGTCTCGGCATCCTGCGCAGGGCGGAGATTCTGCTCCGCGCGTTCGCGTGGTCGATGTTGCTCTGGGGGTCGCTCGGGGGCGCCTTATGGCTGGCAAGCGCCGGTTTCGGGATCGTGCTCCCACTCTCCGGCGCCGCGACCCTCCTGGTGCTGGTCGCGATCGGCGTGGCGGTACCGACACCCGCCGGCATCGGGGGCTATCATGCCGCATACGAGGTGGGGGCCACGTCGCTCTACGGGGCGTCGGATGAAGCGGCGGTGGGCGCCGCGCTCGTGTTGCACGCGATTTCGTTTGTGCCGGTCAGCGTGATGGGTGTGATCTTCATGGCGCAGGAGGGCGTGCGGTTGAGCGGTGTTCGCGGGATGACGGCGCCGGACCCGGGTCACGTGGAGGGGTCTTCCGCCGCCGTCGGCGCCGTGTCCGCGGAGAGTGAGGGCCGCGGATGAAGTGCCCCTTCTGCGGTCACCTCGACGACAAGGTTGTCGACTCGCGGGAAAGCAAGGAGGGGGCGGTGATCAGGCGTCGGCGCGAGTGCGGTGCGTGTGCACGACGCTTCACCAGCTACGAGCGGATCGACGAGATCCCCTACATGGTCGTCAAGAAGGACGGGACACGCGAACGCTTCGAGCGCCAGAAAGTCGTCGCCGGCATGCTGAAGGCGTGCGAGAAGCGTCCCGTGAGCGTCGCCGCGCTGGAGACAGTAGCCAACCGTGTCGAGGCAACGTTGCACGAGCGGTCCGACAAGGAGATCGCCACGGAGGAGGTGGGGTCATTTGTCATGGATGAGCTCCGTGACCTCGACAAGGTCGCGTATGTGCGATTCGCCTCGGTGTATCGGCACTTTCGCGACATCGGCGAGTTCATGACGGAGCTCAAGGGCCTGCTGGACGGGAAGGAGGCCTAGCAAGATGCCGAGGTCCCGGCTGCTGGCCGGCGCGGTCGTGTTACTGCTCGTCGCCGGCGGGCTGCGCGCGGCCGAGGTGCTCCGGGTGACGACCCTGACCCGTGAGGGGCGCCTGCTGGTATCGTTCGAGCTGGCGGGCGCGTTCAACGGCGAGATGCGCGACACGATCCGAAGCGGTCTGCAGACGACGTTCTCGTACGACGTGCGCCTCCGTCAGGAGACGGCGTTTTGGCCTGACAACACCGTTGCGTCGGCGACGCTGGAAGCGACCGTGCGTTATGACAACCTGACCGAGCAGTTCAATGTTGCGCGCACGCTGGACGGGCGGGTCGAGGAGACCACGATCCTGGCCAATGAGTCCGAGGTTCGGGACATGTTGACCCGGTTCGAGCGCGTGCCGCTGTTCAGCACCGCGGCCCTCGAGCCCAATGGCGCGTATCACGTGCAGGTGGACTGCGACACGCGACCGCGCAACGCTTGGTTCGTCTGGCCCTGGAAACGCGCCTCCGCCTCAGGGGCGGCACGCTTCACTTTCCTGCCGTGAGCGTTCACCGATCGATCAAGACGCCGCCCGCCGCGCCAGGCGACGGGGACGCCCGCCGGCCGTTCAGGGACAATCCGCAGTTCATCGTCGTCGGCGTCCTGCTGTTTCTGCTCGCGTTGGTTGGCCTGCTGCGCGTGGCGGACCGTTCGACGGAGCTCGCACCGGACTACCTGAGCGAGGTGGTGCTCTACGCGCTGTCGGCGGCCTGTCTGACGATGCTCGTCGTGCTCGGATTCGTGCTGGCGCGCCACATCATCAAGCTGTGGGTCGAGCGCCGGCGCGCGGCTCCGTTCGCTCGGTTTCGCGCGAAGCTGGTGGCGGCGCTGCTCGGCATGACGCTGATCCCGGCGCTGCTGGTGCTCATCGTTGGTGGCGAGCTCATCCGGAGCAGCGCCGAGCGCTGGTTCGCGGCGCCGGTGGACGACGTGCTGACGTCGGCGAACGCCATCGCGCGAGAGTACTATCGCGGTCGCGAGGCGGTCGTCGCGGAGCACGCCGCTCGCATCGCGGCCACGCTCGCGGACGTTGACCTGAGCCCAGCCGCGGTCAGCGCGGTGCGCGACCTGCTGACCGCCGAGGTCACCGCCCGCCGAGTGGGTATCGTCGATGTCTATCGGGTGGTCAGGCCCGACGCGGCGAGCGACCGGATCGCGGTGGAGCCGGTCGTCGAGGTGATTGCGTCCACAGCCCCGCAGGGCCACGCACGCGCGGCCGCAGAGCGGCTCGCGGAGCAGGTCGCGGCGGGGCGCGGCGAACCCCGTCGCGTCGAGCCGCTCGAGGCCGCAGATCAGATCGTGCGCGCGGCGTCGGTGATTCGGACCGGTGGGGGAGAGCTTGCCGGGGTGGTCGTGGCGAGCGATGCGTTGACCGGTGTCACCGCGCTCCACGCGCGCCGCATCGGCGGCGCATACGATGCCTACCGCCAGCTGCGTGTGTTGCGGCGGCCGCTGGCGGGCATCTATCTCTCGTTCTTCGTGATGATCACGCTGATGATTCTCGTCAGCGCGACCTGGCTGGGCGTGTATGTCGCGAAGCGCATCACGCGTCCTGTCCAGCTGCTGGCCGCCGGCGCGCGCGAGATCGGCGCGGGGCATCTCGATCATCGCATTCAGCCGGAAACCACCGACGAGTTCGGCTCGCTGGTGGAGGCGTTCAACACGATGGCCGGCGAGCTGTCGACGAGCCAGCGCAGGCTGGAACGGTCGCGGCGCGACCTGGAGCACCAGAACCTCGAGGGTGATAGGCGACGTCGGTACACCGAGACGATTCTCGAGCGGATTGCGACGGGGGTGGTCTCGATTGACGCCGATGGGCGCGTGAGCACGGTCAACAGCGCCGCGTCGCGCTTGCTGGGGCTCGACCGTTCGGCGCTCGGACAGCCCGCCGCCATGGTCTTCGACCGCGAGGATCTACAGCCGCTGGCGCCCGTGCTCCTCAACGCGCGCAGCGGCGTGGGCGAGCGCGCGGCCCAGGAGGTGGCGCTGGCGCGTGATGGACGGGAGATTCACCTCGCCGCTGCCGCAACCGCGCTGCCGGGTGACGTCGGAGCGCTCGACGGCACCGTCATGGTCGTCGACGACGTCACGCCACTCATCCGGGCCGAACGGGTCTCGACCTGGCGCGACGTGGCTCGTCGTCTTGCTCACGAGATCAAGAACCCGCTGACGCCAATTCAGCTCTGCGCCGAGCGGATGCGGCGCCACTTTCGAGATGCCCCACCCAAGGCACGTGAGCTCGTTGATGAATGTACGGCGACGATCGTCGGGGAGGTCGAGGCGCTGAAGGAGCTCGTGGACGAATTCTCGCAGTTCGCGCGCCTTCCGTCGCCTCGGACCGTCCCATCGGATCTCAACGCGCTCCTCGGCGAGACACTGTCGCTCTACGACGGGCTGTTCAAGGACATCACGCTCGAGCGCCAGTTCGCGACCCTGCCGACCGTGCGGCTCGACCCCGAGCAGGTCCGGCGGGTCGTGGTCAACCTCGTAGACAACGCCGCAGATGCGCTGGATGCCGCCGCGCGCGCGGCCTCCAACGGCTCTCGGGGAGTCATTGCGGTGGCCACCGTGCACGACCCGGTCGAAGGCGTCGTGCGACTCGTGGTGGCTGATAATGGCCCTGGCATCGCGCCCGTCGATCGCGAGAAGCTCTTTATGCCCTATTTCTCCACGAAGCGTCGTGGGAGCGGTCTGGGTCTCGCCATTGTCCGGCGCATCGTCATCGAGCACGGTGGTCGCATTGATGTGACGGACAACACGCCGTCGGGCACCCGCGTCACCGTCGAGCTCCCGTATCACTCATGAGCGCGACATTTCTGATCGTCGACGACGAGTCCGGTGTCCGGTCGGCGCTGGGCGGGGTGCTGCGCGACGAGGGCTATGTCGTCGAAGCCGTCGACTCTGGGGAGGCGTGCCTCGATCGCGTCGTGCGCAAGACGTACGACGTGATCATGCTGGACATCTGGCTTCCCGGCATCGACGGACTGGCGACGCTCGGCAAGCTCCGTGAGCGGCGGGTCGACGCGCAGGTCGTCGTCATTTCCGGCCACGGCAATATCGAGTCGGCGGTGCGGGCCATCAAGATGGGTGCGTTTGACTTCGTCGAGAAGCCGCTCTCGCTCGACAAGACGGTCCTCGTCGCGCGCAACGCCGTGCGTCAGCGTCAGCTCGAGGTAGAGAACCGCCAGCTGCGCGAACACGTCGACCGGCGGTCGGAGATGGTCGGCGACAGCCGCGTCATGACGCACCTCCGTGAGCAGATCGCGATGGCGGCGCCCACCAATGGGCGCGTCCTGATTCATGGCGCGAACGGGACAGGAAAGGAGCTCGTCGCGCGGAGCGTGCACGCCCTGAGCCGCCGGTCGGCGGGTCCGTTTGTCGAGGTGAATTGCGCGGCGATTCCCGAGGAGCTCATCGAGAGCGAGTTGCTCGGATATGCACGTGGAGCGTTCACGGGGGCGGTGGCGGACCGGCAGGGCAAGTTCGAGGTCGCCGACGGCGGGACGATCTTTCTCGACGAGGTCGCGGACATGAGCCTGAAGACGCAGGCGAAGGTCTTACGCGTGCTGCAGGAGCAGGTCGTCGAACCGCTTGGCGGCCGCGCCGGCGCACGTGTCGACGTCCGTGTGATCGCGGCGACAAACAAGGACCTGGCCGTCGAGATCGAGAGCGGGCGCTTTCGCGACGACCTCTTCTTTCGTCTCAACGTCATCCCTATTTTTGTGCCGCCGCTTGCGGACCGTCGCGAGGACATTCCGCTCCTTGCCGACCATTTCATGCGCGAGTTCGCGCGTGAGTACGGTCATCGTGTGAAGGCGTTGGACGATGCCGCGCTCGCGATCGTGCGCGCGCATCCATGGCCCGGCAATGTGCGTGAGCTACGCAACGTCCTCGAGCGGCTCGCGATCATGGTGCCAGGTGAGTCCATTGGCGGGGCGGATCTCAGTTTTCTCGTGGGCGGTGCATTATCGAACCGGGCCGCTCCCGACACGGGCGACCGCGT
Organism: Vicinamibacterales bacterium; assembly: GCA_965197395.1. Classification (GTDB taxonomy): domain Bacteria; phylum Acidobacteriota; class Vicinamibacteria; order Vicinamibacterales; family UBA8438; genus CAZYFH01. The sequence continues at coordinate 606,595 of CBDANB010000005.1, forward strand.
CCCACTCCATGCCGCGCGAGATCGATTCGAGCGGGACTACATCGTGCGCGCCCTCGCGGCGCAAAGCGGGAACATCTCCCGCGCGGCGGACGCGCTCGGTGTCGAGCGCAGCAATCTCTATCGAAAGATGCGGGCGCTCGGCATCATTGCGACCCGGCGGACGGAGGCGGCCCACCGTCCGCCTGCAGTCTCACCTCGAGCACCTGATCCCGTGTGAACCCCTGCAGCTCGAGCCGCCGCGCCGCGGGCGCGACCAGTGCGTCCGCCGGCACGAGGCCGACAACCTGGGTCCCCGCCAGCGCCGTGCCGAGCGCGGCGGCCTCGCGGGCCACGGCGTCGAGGACCCGGTCGAGCGACGTGCGACGGTAGTCGGTCAGGTTGAGCGAGACCTGCACGAGACCGAGATGCGCGATCCGGAGTCCCAGCGCTTTGACGGACGGGAGCCCGCCATCGCGTGCACGCACCCGCCGGGCAATCTCACGCGCCACCACAACGTCGTCCGTCGCCAGGTTGACGTTGAAGGCGATCAACGGGCGGCGAGCGCCGATAGCAGACGCACCGGCAGTGGGGTGAGGACTCGCTGGGCCGCAATCGGGACCCCACCCCGGGACGGTCATCTTGTCCGCGAGCCCTTCGTACTGACCGCGCCGAAGGCCTTCGAGGGCTCGGCGCGAATTATCGGATGCCGCGTCCTCATACCAGAAGACGGGTATCCCGAACCGATCCGCGACCCGTGCACCCACCGTCCGGGCGAGATCGACGCAGCTGTGCATCGCGCCGTCGTCGAGCGGGATAAACGGGACGACATCGACCGCCCCGATTCGTGGATGCGCGCCGCGGTGTTCGCGAAGGTCGATGCGGCGAACGGCCACGGAAAAGAGCCGCAGGACGGCGTCCCCGAGGGCGTCCGCGGCGCCAACTATCGTGAAGACGGACCGGTTGTGCGACGGGTCGGCGCTGGTGTCGAGCAGACGAACGCCGGGTGCAGCGCATACGGCGTCGGCGAGCTCGCGGAGGACGTGCGGGCGGCGACCTTCGCTTACGTTGGGAACGGCTTCGATCATCGCGAGCTCTCGTGGTGAGTCTCGCATCAACCGGCTAGATGGGGCCTGCGGCCCCAAGCCCCGCCGCCGGTCCTGCGTGGGGACCCCGAGAGCCCCACTCCGGACCGGCGGGGCGCGCAGATGCGCGCCCTGCCGTCTTGACCAAGAGCTTGACGCGTTTGGACACTGTTTGAACAGTCAAGACAGCTCGGCAGGTCCGGTTGACGGACCCGCACCGTTCCCCCATAATCGCACCACTTCCCGCCATTCAACACACATGTTCGATCCGCTGCGCGACGAGCTCCCCGCATCGCGGTCGTCTCCGGCCGCTGGCGATTCTGACGTCAAGGTCGAGCGACTGCTGTTGACCGGCCTCGATCACTACTTCCAGGGTGAGCACGAGCGTGCGATTGACCTGTGGACCCGCGTCCTCTTTCTCGATCGATCGCATGCGCGGGCACGCGCCTACATCGAACGGGCTCGCGCCGCGCTCGCGGAGCGGATGCGCGAATCAGAGGAACTGCTGCACACGGGTGCCGAGGCGTTCAGGGACGGCAAGGTCGGCGAGGCGCGGGAGCTGCTGAGCTCGGCGGTCGAACATGGAGGCGGGCGCGACGAGGCGTTGACGCTGCTGGAGCGGCTCAACCGCTTGGAAACGGCGGCGGGGCGGCACGAGGAGGCGGGTCAGACCCGTGGCGAACGGCTTCCGCGAGAGCGTCAGTCGGTGGAGCGCGACGGACGCGTGCCGCGTCCAGTGCGGGTCGTGCCGTTGGTCGCGTTGTTCCTGGCGCTGGCAGCCGGCCTCTACGCGGCGGCGTCCTGGGACCGCGTCGAATCGCTGCTCGTGATCACGCGTCCGGTGCCCGCAGTGACGGCGCCCGCGGTTCCACGCTCACCGCTGATTGTGCCGTCGCGCTCCGATCTCATCATGTCCCGAGCCGAGCAGCTGTTGTCCCAGGGGCGCGCACGCGAGGCGCTCCGGCTGCTGGCGACCGTAGGGCCCGGCGATCCGCGCGGTGGCGAGGCCGATGACTTGCGCGCCACCATCCAGCGGACCTTGCTCGACGACGGTGAGGTCGGTCGCCCCGGCGCGTCGACAACGGCACGGCCGCAGTAGCTCGGGTGGGAGGCGTCGAGTGATTGCCCGCCCTGTCGCGGCCGAGCGCCCCGGCATCACGGACTAGCATGAGGTGCTCTCGTTGCCATCACGACATGCTGGAGTCGCAGGACGCGTGCCCCAGTTGCGGGCAAGATTTCTCGCAGGCGCTCGACCACGCCCTTGCCTCGGTCTTCGACGCGCCGGCCGAAGCTGACGCGCCCGGACCACTGGCCGATCTCAACCTGGATTGGGAGACCGCCCCGGCGCCGCCCTCGATGACGATGGCCGCCGGACGCCCGTCGAGCACCGTCCGGTCGAGTTTGCCGTTGTTTCCGACCCCGATGGGGCAAGGGCCTGCGGCGGTGAGTGCCCCGCCCGGCGCGAGCCGCCCGCTATCCGTGCGCCGGCCGACACCACGAGTGCCGCGGCTCCGCGCACCGGCGGACCGTGCGGCGCTGCCGCTCGCGCTCGAGTTCGAAGCACCTGACGGATCTTCTGAGACGGATCCGCCGGACACCGTCGGCACGGGTCAGGCAGCGTCGCTTGGTCGGCGGCTCGTCGCGGGATTCGTCGATCTGGTCGTGTTGGGTCTCATTGATGGCGGGGTGATCGCGCTCACCGCTCGTTTGTCCGGCATACCGATCGAGGCCGTGACCGACCTGCCCATCCTCCCGCTGACGGCCTTCCTTGCGCTGCTCGACGTCGGATACGTGGCCGTCCTCACCGGACTGGGCGGCCAGACGATGGGCAAGATGACGGTCGGTATACGAGTGGTCCGCACGGATGGGGGGGCGGTCAGCATCAGCGGGGCACTCAGGCGCACGGCCGCATACGCGTTGTCGCTGCTGCCCGCCGGGCTTGGCCTGCTGGGGCTGTTCGTGGGGTCCCACCGTGCCTTGCACGATCGGCTCGCCGGAACCGACGTCGTGGCGAGTCTGTGATGCGGGCGTTGGCGCTGGTCGTAGCGACCGCCGCGTACAGCGGACACGTGCCGGTTGCGCCGGGGACTGCCGGATCCCTCGTCGGGGTGGGCGTGTTCGCGCTCGTGCGTGCCCTCGGCGGCCCAGCAATCGAAGTGGTGACCATCATCGCCTTGGTCGCTGCCGGCATATGGGCGGCGTCGGAGGCGGAACGGCACTTCGGTCGGTCGGACCCTGGCGCGATCGTCATCGACGAGGTCGCGGGGATGCTCGTGACGTTGTGCTGGCTCCCGGTCAGCTGGGGTGGGGCGCTCATCGGATTCCTCGCATTTCGCGCCTTCGACATCGTGAAGCCGTTCCCCGCGCGCGCGGCCGAGCGGCTACCGCGTGGATGGGGCGTGATGGCCGACGACATCGTCGCCGGTGTCTATGCGCATGTCGTGCTGCGTCTGCTGGCCTGGGCCGTACCCGCGGTGGTGTTCGCATGAGCCCGGCAATGTCGCGCGCCGTCATCATCGCGGTCGGCTCGGAGCTGTTGACGCCGCACAAGGTCGATACGAACTCGCTCTTCCTCACGGAGCAGCTCAATGCGGTGGGGATCGCCGTCCGCCGCAAGCTGGTCGTCGGCGATGACGCCGACGACCTGGCCGAGGCAGTCAGGCACGGCATGCGGGGTGGTGACCTCGTCGTCGTGACAGGGGGGCTAGGTCCGACCGACGACGATCTGACGCGCGAGACAGTCGCACAGCTGCTCGGTCTGCCGCTGACGGAAGACTCCGCCATCATCGAGAGCATCCGCTCTCGCTTCGCCGCCCGCCGGCTGGAGATGCCCGCCATCAACCGCCGTCAAGCGCAGGTGCCGGCCGGGGCGCTGGTGCTGCCGAACCCGCGTGGTACGGCGCCCGGCCTCTGGATGGAGCAGGCCGGTACGGTGGTCGTGCTCTTGCCTGGACCGCCGCGTGAGCTTCGCCCGATGTTTCGGACGCTGGTCGAGTCACTGACCGAGCGGGCGGATGGCCACCGAATCCATCGACGCGTCATCCGGATCACTGGACGGACGGAGTCGCACGTCGAGGCGGTGACGTATCCGATCTATTCGTCGTGGCGGCCGCCCGGTCCATCGATCGACACCACGATCCTGTCGACGCCCGGGCAGATCGAGCTGCACCTGTCGACGCGCGCGACAACCGAGACCGACGCGCGAGGCGCGCTGGACGATGCTACCGAGGAGCTGGCGGCCGTGTTGGGTCATGACCTGCTCAGCAGCGACGGCCGCCCGCTCGAGGCGGTCGTGGGGCAGCTTCTTCGCGATCGTGACCTGCGCGTCGCGGTGGCCGAGTCGTGCACCGGTGGTCTCATCACCTCACGCCTCACCGATGTGCCGGGGAGTTCCGCCTACGTGCACGCCGGGTGGACCGTGTACAGCGATGCCGCCAAGGTGTCACTGCTCGGGGTCGACACCAACCTGATTCGAAAGCACGGCGCAGTGAGCGAACCGGTGGCCGAAGCGATGGCAGCCGCCGCGCGCGCCCGGGCCGACGTCGACGTCGGCGTCGGCGTGACCGGAATCGCGGGTCCCGGCGGAGGGACTGCCGACAAGCCCGTCGGAACGGTCTGTCTCGCGCTCAATGGTCCCGGGCAGCGTCTGCGCGTCCGGCGGCTGCAGCTCCCTGGGGAACGAGATCGCGTGAAGTTCCAAGCCTCGCAATCGGCGCTCGACATGCTTCGTCGCGCCCTGCTACGCGGTTAGGCGGGAGGGTCGCTCACATCACATGACGTGGCTGGTGCTCGGCGGGGCGTATGTGTTGGGCGGCGTTCCCTTCGCGTTGCTCCTGGCGCGTCGGGTCGGCGGCATCGACCTCCGGCGCGCCGGCAGCGGCAATATCGGCACGGCCAACGTGCTGCGCACGACACGTCCCGCGCTCGCGTGCGCCGTATTGGCGCTCGACATGGGGAAGGGTGCCGTGGTCGTCCTGCTCGCGGACGGCGCTGGAGCAGACGACGTCACGCAGGCGGCGGCGGCCGCCGCAGTGGTCGTCGGACATGTTTGGTCGGTCTGGCTCCGATTCCATGGCGGGAAGGGGGTGGCGACCGCCGGCGGTGCGTTCGCTGTCCTCGCGCCGGAGGCGACCGCCGTGGCCGTCGCGGTGTTCGCCGTCGCGGTCGTGATCACGCGGTATATATCGCTGGCGTCCGTCGTCGCGTCGCTCACGCTGCCGGTCGCGGTCTACGGTGCGGATACGCCATCGGTCACCGTCGTGAGTGCCGTCGGCATTGCCGCGGTCGTCGTCTATCGGCACCGCGAGAATCTCGCGCGGCTTCAGTCCGGGACAGAGCGCCGTGTGGCGCTGTGGGAACGGACGTGACCAGCAAGTCGTGCGTCTGGCGCACCTCGCCGTTGTACCGTCATCGAGATTGAGTGAGATGAACACACCGTCGAGCGACCGCGTTGGCGTGCTTGGCAGCGGCGGGTGGGGCACCGCGCTGGCGGTGCATCTCGGGCAGCTAGGGAAGCAGGTGAGCCTGTGGGGTCGCGACGAGGTACTCGTGGCCCAGATGGTGTCACGCCGGGAGAACCGGCCGTATCTTCCCGACGTGACGCTGCCGGCGACGGTCGAGCCCACCCTATCACTCGAGGCCGCGCTGGACGGAGCGAAGTATGTGGTGGCGGCGGTGCCGTCGCACGGAGTCCGGGACGTGCTCCGGCAAGCGGCCTCTCTCGTGCCGCCGGAGGCCACCATCGTCAGCGCCACCAAGGGCCTGGAGGTCGGCACGCTGTTCCGCATGTCCGAGGTCATCGACCAAGAGCTGGGTGGTTCGCGCGCGATCGCGATCCTGTCGGGGCCCAGCTTCGCTGCCGAAGTTGCCCGGGGCATGCCGACCGCCGTGTCCGTGGCGGGCAGATCGAAAGCTCACGTGGCCGACGTGCAGCGCGAGTTCCGGTCCCGCTACTTCCGGCTCTATGCCAGCACCGACGTCACCGGTGTCGAGGTCGGCGCGGCCCTCAAGAACGTGATCGCGATCGCCGCCGGTGTCGTCGAGGCCCTTGGGCTCGGCCACAACGCCTCGGCCGCGCTCATCACGCGCGGCCTGGCCGAGATGTCCCGGCTGGCGTTCGCGCTTGGTGGGCAGCGCGACACACTGGCCGGGCTGAGTGGGTTGGGCGACTTGATCCTGACCTGCACCGGATCGTTGAGTCGCAACCGCCGGGTGGGGCTCGAGCTGGGCAAGGGACGCCCGCTCGACGACATCCTCTCTGGCATGAAAATGGTCGCCGAAGGGGTACGCACGACCGGCGCGGCGTTAGCCCTCGGCGCGCGCCACGATGTCGAGCTGCCGATCGCGGCCCAGATGGCTGAGGTCCTCGCGGGGCGACGGACGCCACGCGAGGCGGTCGAGGAGCTGATGCTGCGCCGACAGCGCGCGGAGCTGGAGCAGTGAGCCTGCTAGATCGACTGCGCGCCGGTCTTCGGCGCACCCGGGAGCGGTTGACGGGTGGACTCTCGGACCTTGCCGCTGACGGCGATGCGCTGGGGCACCGCGGGGCGGACGGCGAGACGCTCGCCGCGCTCGAAGAGCTCCTGATCGAGGCTGATGTCGGCGTCGTCGCGACCGAGCGCATCGTCTCGCGCGTGCGGCACGGGAACGGCGACGACGTGACTCTGTCGGCCCGTGTGAGGCGAGAGATCCTCGAGATCCTCGACCGGCCGGCGTCGCCGGCCATTCAGCAGACGCCCCTCCGGGTCGTCCTCGTTGTCGGGGTCAACGGCACCGGCAAGACGACGACCGTGGCGAAGCTCGCACACCGCTGGCGCTGCGAGGGTGAGACCCCGCTGATCTGTGCAGCCGACACGTTTCGCGCGGCGGCCGTCGACCAGATCGAGACGTGGGCGAGGCGCGCGGCGGTCGACATCGTGCACGCGGGCCCCGGCGCCGACCCGGCCGCGGTCGTCTTCGATGCTATTCAGGCTGGGCAGGCTCGCGGGAGGTCCGTGGTGATCGTCGACACGGCCGGTCGTCTCCATACGCGGCGAGATCTGATGGCGGAGCTGAACAAGATCAGGCGAGTGACGGCTCGCGCCGTCGACGGCGCGCCGCACGAGGTGCTCCTGGTCCTGGATGCGACGGTCGGTCAGAACGGACTCGCGCAAGCGCGACAGTTTCTCGAGGCCTCGGCGGTGACGGGGATTGTGCTGGCCAAGCTCGACGGCACGGCGAAAGGGGGCGTGGCCGTCGCTGTGGCGAGTGAGCTCGACGTCCCAATCCAGTATGTCGGCGTGGGTGAGGGCATCGAGGACCTCGTGCCGTTCTCTCCGGCCGACTACGTCGACGCGCTTTTCGTCCGGGGGTAGCTTGTGAGCCCGACGCGAGACGACACGTATATGGACCGCGCGCTGGCCCTGGCCTCGCGTGGATGCGGTCGCACTAGTCCCAATCCGATGGTGGGCGCCGTCGTCGTGTCAGCGGACGGTGTCGTCGTGGGCGAGGGGTTTCACGCGCGAGCCGGAGGAGACCACGCCGAGACCCGCGCGCTGGATGCCGCCGGGTCGTCCGCGCGCGGGGCGACCCTGTACTGCACGCTCGAGCCTTGCTGCCACCACGGCCGCACGAGCCCATGCGCCCCTCAGATCGTGGCGGCTGGCGTGACGCGGGTCGTCGCCGCGATGGTCGATCCCGATCCCCGAGTTCGCGGCGGCGGCCTCGCGTATCTCCGCGGCCGTCACGTGCGGGTCGATGTTGGCGTGCGCCAGGCCGCGGCGGAAAAGCTGAACGAGGCGTTCATAGTCTGGGTAGCGCGGGGCCGACCGTTCGTGACGATGAAGATCGCGACCAGCCTCGACGGCCGGATCGCCGCGCGGCCAGGCACGCGGACCGCATTGACGGCCGAGCCAGCGGCGCGCGCGGTGCACGAGCAGCGAGCCGTCGTTGATGCCGTCGGCATAGGCTCAACCACGTTGCTGATCGATGACCCGCTCTTGACGGCGCGCGGCGTCGTGCGCCACGCTCCGCTGACGCGCGTCGTGTTCGATCGACGGCTGCGCACGCCGCCGACCGCTCGCATCTTCGGCACGCTGAGCACTGGCCCGGTCGTCATCGTGACGACGGAGCGCGCGGCGGCGGCACGACCGGACGACGTTAGCCGGCTGGCCGCCGCGGGGGCCGACGTGGAGAAGGTGGCAGTGGGCGATGTCGGCGAGGCCTTGGAGCGGCTGGGCGCGCGGCAGATTACGACGTTGGTTGTCGAAGGCGGGACGACGATCCACCGTGCCGCCTGGGCGGCCGGGGTCGTAGATCGCGTGCAGCTCTTCATTGCGCCGTCCAACATCGGGGAGGACGGCGTCGACTGGCTCGCCGGGCATGGACTGTCGCTGGCCGATCTGACGTCGCTGCGGGTTCGCTCGCTGGGGCCGGACGTCCAGCTGGAGGGTGATGTTTACAGGGATCGTTGAAGCCATTGGTGAGGTAGCCGAAGTGCGGTCGATTCCTGCCGGGCTGCGGCTGCGGGTCGCGACCGGGTTGGCCTCGGGGCTGGCCGTGGGGGACAGCGTGGCCGTCAACGGGGTGTGCCTGACGGTCGTCCTGTGCGACGCCGGCGAGTTCCACGCGGAGGTGTCGCCCGAGACCGCCCGTGTGACTGCGCTCGGCGCCACCTCTCCCGGGACGAAGGTGAATCTCGAACGGCCGTTGCGACCGGACGGTCGGCTCGGGGGGCACTTCGTCCTCGGTCATGTCGACGGTGTGGGTCACATCGACGAGATCCGACAGGATGGCGAGTTCTGGTGGGTGACCTTCGGTTATCCGGCGGGGCTCGGGGTCTACCTGGTTCGGAAGGGCTCGGTCGCCGTGGATGGGATCAGCCTGACGGTCGCAGGGTTGAGCACCCAGCGTTTCGACGTGCAGGTTGTGCCTCATACGTGGCGCGAGACGCGGTTGCACGCCGTGGCGGTCGACGATCCCGTGAATCTCGAGTGCGATATCATCGGAAAGCACGTCGTGCGAGCCTTGGAGGTCGCACGCGGGGGCGAAGACGACTCGGAGCGCTGACGTGGGGGACGACGATGGCAACTAAAACAAAGCCGCGAAGTGGCTCGCCGCGGAGCGGTCCCCGCCGAGTGGGGCGCCCGCGTCGCAGCCCGTTTGCGCCGATTGGCGAGGCGGTCGAGGCGTTTCGCGATGGCCGCATGATTATCGTGGTCGATGACGAGGATCGCGAGAACGAGGGCGATCTGACGATCGCCGCCGAGCAGATCACCCCCGAAGCGATCAACTTCATGGCGCGATACGGGCGCGGCCTCATCTGCCTGTCGATGACGGGAGAGCGACTGGACGAGCTCGATGTGCCCATGGCCGTGAGCGAGAACACGTCCCGGTTCGAGACCGCGTTCGCCGTGCCAATCGACGCGAAGCATGTGACGACGACAGGGATCTCGGCGGCGGATCGCGCGGCGACGATTCGGGTCGCCATCGATCCCAAGACGACGCCCAACGACCTGTCGAAGCCCGGGCACGTGTTGCCACTACGCGCCCGTGCGGGCGGGGTGCTGGTGCGCGCAGGGCAGACCGAAGCCGCGGTCGATCTGTCTCGGCTGGCGGGTCTCTATCCCGCGGGTGTGATCTGCGAGATCATGAACGACGACGGCACGATGGCGCGGGTCCCGCAGCTGCGGAAATTCGCGAAGCGTCATGACCTGCTCATGATCACCGTCGCCGATCTCATCAAGTACCGGATGCGTCACGACCGGCTCGTGCGTCGGGTGGCCTGTGCGGCGCTTCCAACCGATCACGGTGGGTTTCAAGTCTTTGCCTACGAGAGCCTGATTGACGGCGAGACCCACATGGCACTTGTTCGCGGTGACATCGGCGATGGACAGTCGGTGCTGGTCAGGGTGCATTCCCGCTGCTTGACCGGCGACGTCTTTCGCTCGTCGCGGTGCGATTGCGGCCGGCAGCTGTCGCTCGCCATGGATCGGATCTCGGCCGAGGGGCGTGGTGTCCTGCTCTATCTGAACCAGGAGGGACGGGGTATCGGACTCGGCAACAAGATCCGGGCCTACGAGCTCCAGGACCAGGGGCTCGACACCGTCGAGGCCAATGAGCACCTCGGCTTCAAGCCGGATCAGCGGGACTACGGGATTGGCGCACAGATTCTCGGCGATCTCGGGGTTCGCACGATGCGGCTCCTGACCAACAACCCGCGTAAGTTCATCGGCCTCGAAGGCTATGGACTGGCCGTGCAGGAGTCGGTGCCGCTGGAAGTCCCCGCATCCGAGTTTTCAGAAGCCTACCTGCGCGCGAAGAAGGAAAAGCTTGGTCACCGACTGACATCCGTTTAGATGGGGCGCGCCGTGCGCGCCTTGCCGTTTCGTTGACACCCGTTCAGACCCTCGGCTACGATAAGCGATTGTGCGAGAGTCGCTTAGGGCTCTCCTTGGTCAACCGAGGGACGCGGGGCGCCCGCCATGTTCGACGCACTCAGCAGCCGCTTGCAAGACGCCTTCGCCTCACTTGGGAAGCACGTGCGCCTCACGCCCCAGGCGGTCGAGGGCGTGCTCCGCGACATCCGCCTGGCGCTGCTCGAGGCCGACGTCAACTTCAAGGTGGTCAAGGCGTTTTGCGATCGTGTTCGGGACCGAGCGGTTGACCACGCGGTTCTCGATAGCCTGACCCCCGCCCAGCAGGTCGTCGGCATCGTGCGCGACGAGCTCATCGCGCTGTTCGGACCGACACCCGCAGGTCTAACAGCGTCGTCGCGCCGCCCGCACGTGGTGCTGATGGTGGGGCTGCAGGGCTCGGGCAAGACAACCACGTCCGCCAAGCTCGGCCGCTGGTTGACGCGCCAAGGACGTCACCCGCTGTTGGTCTCGACCGATGTGCGCCGACCAGCCGCGATCGAGCAACTTGCCGTGCTGGGCCGTGATGCAGAGCTGCCGGTACTCGAGGCCGAAGGCGAGCGCGACCCCGTCGAGCGCGCGCGTCAAGCCGTGACCGCGGCGCGAAACAGCGGGTTCGACGTCGTCATCGTCGATAGCGCCGGGCGGCTACATATCGACGACGAGCTGATGGCCGAGCTGGAGGCGATCGGGAAAGCGGCGGAGCCGTCCGACACCCTGTATGTCGCCGACGCGATGACCGGGCAGGACGCAATCAAGAGCGCCGGCGAGTTTCATCACCGCATGGGCGTCACGGGCGTCGTGCTGAGCAAGATGGACGGCGACGCGCGCGGCGGAGCTGCCCTGTCGGTGGTATCCGTCGTGGGCGTCCCGGTGGTCTTCGCGGGGACCGGCGAGCGGCTAGAGGATTTGGAGCTGTTCCGCCCCGACCGCCTCGTGTCGCGCATGCTGGGCATGGGGGATGTGCTCAGCCTCGTGGAACGGGCCGAGGAAGCGGTGTCGCGCGAGGATGCGACCGCGCTTGAGCGCAAGCTCCGCAGAAACGAATTCACGCTGCAGGACCTTCGCCAGCAGATGTCAGCCCTCGGGCGGATGGGGCCGCTTGACCAGCTCGTTGGGATGATTCCAGGCATGGGCGGGCGTGCGGTCTCGTCTGATGATCTCGACCAGGCACAGCTGACGCGAACGGCAGCCATCATCGATTCGATGACGCCGCGCGAGCAACGAACCCCGGCGATCATCAACGGGAGCCGCCGCCGGCGCGTCGCTCGCGGAAGCGGGACCAGCGTCCAGGACGTAAATCGGTTGTTGAAGCAGTTTGCGGAGATGCGGAAGATGCTGAAGGTGGCCGGTGCGGCTGGGCGCCGCTCAGGTCGGCGGCGAGTCGCGGCGCGACCGCGCTAACGCCGCGGGACGCGTGGGCATACCGCGTGCCGCGCAAGGACACGGAACACGAGGGGTGTAAATGCTGACGATTCGCATGCGACGGCAGGGCGCCAAGAAGCGCCCCTTCTACCGACTCGTCGTCATCGAGTCGCACACCGCGCGCGACGGGCGCGCGATCGAGGTGTTGGGTCACTACGACCCGGCGGCCCAGCCCGAGAGGCTGGAATTGAATCGGCAGCGGCTGGCGCATTGGATGAGTAACGGCGCGCGGCCGAGCGATACGGTGCGCACGCTCCTCGCGCGCCATCCTCCAGTTGAGGCGGCGCCGAGCGCGGTGGCGCCCGACGGGTCGGAGGCGGCGGCCGCCACGGCATCCGTGGAGCCATGAGCGGGGCCAGAGACGTCGTCGAGGTCATTGGTCGCGCGCTCGCCGACTACCCGGATGCCATCGAGGTCACCGAGCGCGAGCAGCACGACACGATTCGTGTCGAGCTGACCAGCGAGCCTGGAGATCTGGGCAAGCTCATCGGCCGGCAAGGGCGCACCGCGGCTGCTGTCAGGACGCTCGCCCAGGCCGCCGTCGAGCGCGATGGCCTGCGTGTGATAGTGGATTTTCTCGACTAACCCCAGAAGTGAGCTCTGGGGTTAGGCTGCGTATGGGCACCGGACGGGATCAACCGGTCCCGATGGTCGTGGTTGGCCGCGTGGCACGCGCGCAGGGACGACGGGGAGAGGTCGTCGTCGACCCGGAGACGGATTTCCCTGAAGCCCGATTTCAGGTCGGCAGCTCCGTCTTTACGCTTGCGGAGGGGCGGACCATTGAGCGCTGCGTCACAAGCGCACGGTTCCACCGTGGCCGCGCGGTGCTCGGATTCGAGGGAGTGGGGACGATCGATGAGGCCGAGCAGTTGGCCGGAGCCGAGTTGCATGTGCCAGAGTCGACGCTCACACCGCTCCCACAGGACACGTTTTATGTGCACGATCTCGTGGGCTGTGACGTCCGAACGCTCGACGGCGCGCTGGTTGGCACGGTCAGGGAGATCCAGCGGGCAGCCGGCGTGAGCCGGTTGATCGTCGGCGCCGCGGGTGGCGACATCGACGTGCCACTGGTGGATGCGATTTGCGTGCGCATCGATACCGCCTCGCGGTCGATCGTCATCGACCCACCCGGCGGTTTGCTCGAGTTGAACCAGCGCAACCGTGAGTCCTAGCGGCGGGGCTTGGGGCCGCAGGCCCCATCTGGAACTAGACACGTGACGTTTGACATCGTGACGATCTTTCCCGAGTTGGTCCGCGCGATCACCGGGACCGGCGTGTTGGGCCGCGCGGTCACCGCGGGCATCCTCGACGTGGCCGTGCACGACCTGCGCGATTACGCTTCGGACCGGCATCGGACGGTGGATGACGTGCCTTATGGCGGCGGACCGGGGATGGTCCTGAAGCCGGAACCGTTCGTGCGGGTCGTCGAGCGGATTCGGCGTGAGCGCGGGGTGCCGGCGGCAATCGTGCTGACGTCCCCACAGGGGGCCGTGTTCACCCACGCGGAAGCGGTTCGGCTCAGCCGCCTGCGCCACGTGGTGTTGCTCTGCGGACGGTACGAGGGTGTGGACGAGCGGGTGCGGGAGCATGTGGCCACCGAAGAGATGTCGATCGGCGACTATGTGCTCAGTGGCGGCGAAATAGCGGCCGGGGTCATCGTCGATGCCGTGGCCCGCCAGGTGCCCGGTGTCGTCGGGGACGCCGCGTCGGTGCAGGCCGATTCGTTCGTGCGCCGACTGCTGGACTGTCCGCACTACACGCGCCCGTCGACGCTCGAAACGCATCGGGTGCCAGACGTTCTGGTGTCCGGCAACCACGGCGAGATTCGACGCTGGCGCAAGCGCGAGGCGGTACGGCGGACCCGCGAACGGCGCCCGGACTTGCTGGTCGACGCCAGCCTGGACGATGAGGAACTGGAGCTCCTGCGGGAGCTCGAGCAGGCCGACGAACCGAAGACGGGAGCAGGCGCATGAAGGCGATTGAGGCGGTGGAGGCCCCGCAACTCGTGGAGCGACCGGATATGCGGCCGGGCGATACGGTCCGCGTGCACGTCAAGGTGCGGGAAGGCGAGAAAGAACGGATTCAGGTCTTCGAGGGGTTGATCATCGGCCAGCATCGGGGTGGCTCTCGTGCGACGTTTACCGTCCGGAAGGTGTCGTTCGGTCAAGGCGTTGAGCGGATCTTCCCGTTGCATTCCCCGATGATCGACAAGATCGACGTCGTGCGCTCGGCGCGGGTTCGCCGCGCCAAGCTGTATTTTCTGCGCAAACTCCGGGGCAAGGCCGCGCGCATGCGCGAGCGCCGGCGGACGTAGCTCCCAACTGATCAGGTGACACGGCGTTCGAGGTCGACTCGCCCTGTCGCCCGGCGGACGGTCGAAAACGCCGTGCGGGGGCTCGGCTTCGCGCGGGTCGCCGGGACCGACGAAGTCGGCCGTGGCTGTCTCGCAGGTCCAGTGGTGGCGGCCGCGGTCGTGCTCGACCAGCGGCGACCCATCAGCGGGTTGCGCGACTCAAAACTGCTCACACCGACCGGCCGCGAGCGGCTGTACGAAGAGATTATTCGCAAGACCGCGTGGACGGTCGCGTCGGTCCCACCGGCCGAGGTCGACCGTATCAACGTCCATCGCGCCTCGCTCGACGCGATGCTGCGGGCGGTCACAGCGATCACGCCGTGCCCGGACTTCGTGCTCGTCGACGGGTTCTTGCTTCCCGGTCTCACGCTGCCGCAACGGCGCATTGTGGGTGGCGACCGAAAATGCGCGGTGATCGCCGCGGCGTCCATCGTCGCGAAGGTCACCAGAGACCGTCAGATGCGGCAGCTCCATGCGAGCGATCCGCGGTATGGATTCGACCGCCACAAGGGCTACGCGACGCGTGATCATCTGACAGCGGTACGCCGGTTCGGCTACTCCGACGCCCACCGGCGTTCGTTCCGACCCCCGTCGCTGTTTGATAGGATCGAATGATCGGGAGGTGTGCCCCTAACATCCTATGCCCACGCGCCGGGAGCGCCTGCGCAAGGCCGAGAAACTGCTGCGACAGGGCCGTCTTGAACCGGCCATCGCCGAATACGTTGCGTTGATCGAGGAGGAGCCCACGGACTGGGCGACGACCAACGCGCTCGGGGACCTCTATGTGCGCGCGAAACAGGTCGACCAGGCCGTCGGCCAATACACGCGCATCGCCGATCATTTCTGGAAGGAGGGGTTCTTCCCGAAGGCAGCCGCCCTCTACAAGAAGATCCTGAAGGTCAAGGCGACAGACGAACCGTCGCTCATGCGGGTTGGCGACATCTCGGCTCAGCAGGGCAAGCTCGTCGATGCGAAGGCGGCGTTCACCGCGGTCATCGCACTGCGACGCAAGCGTGGGGACGCCAACGCCGCCAACGAGGTCGTGGTTCGGCTAGGCGCGCTCGACCCGCAGGACCTCGCCGCGCGCCGCTCGGCGGCACAGGCACAGGTCGAGCTGGGTCGTGTGCCGGAGGCCATCGAGGCGATGGGCCAGCTCGCGGCCGATCTCAACGCGGAGGGGAAGACCGCTGATGCAGTCGAGGTACTGAAGGCCGTCGTCGAGCTCGACCCTGCCAACGTCGCGAGTCGAGCGCGGCTCGCGCGGATCTATCTGGCCACGGGCAACCTTGGGGCGGCACGCGAGTACCTGACGGCGGAAGTTGCCGGTGACGATCCCGCGATGTTGCTGGCCGTAGCCGAGCTCAAGCTGCGAGGCGGGGATGGAGACGCCGGGCGAGACGTCATCCGCCGGGTCATTGGCTTGAGCCCCGACGCGTCGGAGCAGGTCATGGCGCTCGCGGCCTCGCTGTCTGACGCGGATGCCAGTGCGGCGTTCGTCTGCGTGGATGAGTTGGCCGAGGTGGCTATGCGGTCCGAGGACTGGGAAGCCGCAAGCGTGATGCTACAGGAGTTCACGGAGCGCGTACCGCGTCATGTCGACGCGCTCGTGAAGCTGGTCGACGTGTGTGTCGATGCCGGGCTCGACGAGGCGCTCATCGCCGCGCAGGCGGAGTTGGCCGAAGCGTACCTGGACAAGGGGCAGGTGTCGGAAGCCAGCGTGATCGCCGAGGACCTCGCCGTCCGCGAGCCGTCGAACGAGGCGCATGTGGATCGCTATCGACGCGCCCTGGTGGCGGCTGGCGATCCCGATCCGGATGCGAAGGTTGCGGAACGATGTCACACCGAAGCCGCGGAGGGCGGCGTGTCCGATGGACTGGATGATCTAGGCGCCGATTTCTTCGACGAGCCGGCACCGGCGGTCGCCGGGTTGCAGGCGGGCACGCACGATGCGGCGGGCGCCGAACCCGTGGCGCCGGTCAACCTGGGTGCCGTGGCACCGGCGCACACGCCGGCGACCCAGGCCGAGGGCGTGATCGACCTGAGCGAGGGAGGGCTCGACCTGTCAGGTCTGTTCGCCGAGGACTTCGCGCCGGCAGCAGCGACGCCGGTCCCCGCGCCAGCCGCGCCACAGGGCGGCGCGCCGACGGGCGGCACCATGGAAATCGATCTGACGTCCGTCCTCGGCAACCTGGAAGGGCTGGGCGCGGCCGGGGCGCCCTCGCCACCCGCGCCCGCGCCGGCGCCGGATCGACCGTCGGTGCCGGCAGGGATGCCGCGTGCCCCGAAGCTGGACGACGTGTTCGACCAGCTGCGCGACGAAGCCGCCAGCGACACGTCGGTCGAGGACGCCGCGGCCCAGCAATACCAGCTCGGGCTGAGCTATCGGCAGATGGGCAAGCTCGATGAGGCCATCGGGTCGCTCGAGACCGCGGCCCGGTCGCCGCGGTATCGCTTCAACTCGGCGGTCATGCTGGGGCGGCTGTATTTTGACAAGCAGGAGCCGGCGCGGGCGCTCGACTGGCTGGAGCGCGCCGCGGAAGCGCCGGCCCCGTCCGACGACGATCATCGTGCGTTGATGTATCACCTCGGCGTGACGCTCGAACGGCTCGGCGAGACCGCTCGGGCGTTGGGGGTCTTGATGGAGCTACAGGCCGACGCTGGCGAGTATCGCGATGTCGGCGATCGTGTGGGGCGTCTGTCGCGCTTGCAGACCGGAGGATAGGGCGCCGAACCCCCAGCATGCGCGGACGAGTGAGTCATCTGCTGCGTGTGACGTATTTCGTGGCGGTTGGCCTCGTGCTCGTCGTGGCGCCGTGGACGACGTTCTGGGATCGCAACGTCTTCGTCGAGTCCTACCCGCTGGCAGAAGCCCTGTTGACGACATCCATCGCGCGGGGAGGCGTGTCCGGTCTCGGCATGCTCAACCTGGGCGCCGGCCTGGCAGACGTGTACGCCCTCTGGTGGCGAGGCAGCCGGCCGTGAGTATCGGCAGGCTTCGTTCCGATGGGCGGGCGATCGTCTGCCTCGTGACCGACCGTCAGCGCTGGGCCGCTGGGTCCACGACGGACGCTGCGGCCTGCGAGGCGCTGGTCGCGCTCGCGGTTGATGCACGGCAGGCAGGCGTCGATCTCATCCAGGTGCGTGAGCGGGGTCTGACGGACCGTGCTCTGCTCGGCCTGGTCGAGCGGATGGTCGCAGCGACCGACGGCAGCGACACGCGGGTGGTCGTCAACGACCGCATCGACATCGCGCTGGCCGCAGGGGCCGATGGTGTGCACCTCACGTCGTCGGCGCCGCCGGCGAGCCGGGTCCGCCCGGTGGCGGCGGCATCTTGGGTCATCGGTCGATCCGTGCATCGCCTCGACGAGGCGCGCCGCGCGGAGGCGGCGGGCGGCCTCGATTACCTCGTCTGCGGCACGGTGTTCGAGACCCAGTCGAAACCGGGGCAACAACCGCTCGGGATCGCCGGCCTTGCCGCAGTAACTGGCGGCGTCGTGCTCCCGGTGCTCGCGATTGGCGGCATCAGCGTGACGAACGCGTCGTCGGTGGCGGGCGCAGGCGCCGCCGGCGTTGCCGCGATCGGTTTGTTCGCCGACGTCGCGGGGGGTGGGGCAGGGTACGATCTCTGCGGGTGCGTTGGCGCGCTCCGTGACGCGTTTGACAAGGGCAGGGGGCTCGTCTAACGTCGAAACAGTCTGTGAGCGAGACCAGTCAACACGATTTCGGCTCGGGTTTGCGCGAGGCGCGCGAGCGTCGCGGGGTGTCCCTGCGGCAGATCGCCGTCTCGACCAAGATCTCGATGTCGGCACTCGAAGCGCTCGAGCGCAACGACGTGTCGAGCCTTCCAGGAGGGATCTTCACGCGATCGTTCGTCCGATCATACGCGTCCGAGGTCGGTCTGGACCCGGAAGCGACGTTGAGAGAGTTTCTCGCTCAGCTCGGCACCGATGGTGCGGTCGAAGGGCAACCGCGAACCGAGTCGCACGAGCACAGCGCGTTCCAGAGCCAACAACGCATGGCCGGGACAGTGTTGAGTCTGGTCCTGCTCGCCGTGCCAATTGCGGCGCTGCTCGTCTTTATCGGCGTGCGCGGCGGGGACGAGGCGGCGGCCGGCGCCGAGCCGGGCGCCGGCGAGCTCGCTGCGGCCGGTGCCTCCGATCCGACGCTTGCCACGGCACTGCCACCGCTCCGGCCGCCGCCAGTCTCCGCGCCACCGCCGTCCCCAGTACGCCCGGTGGCCGAGGCGGCGGCCGTCGGTCCGCTGACCATCGACATCCATCCCAGCGCGGACTGCTGGGTTTCGGCGACAGTGGACGGGGAGCGGCAGTTCTCCCGCGTTATGCTGGCGGGCGAGCGTGAGGTGCTGGAAGCCGACGAGGAGATTGTCGTCATCGTGGGTGACGCGGGCGCGTTCGAGTATGCCATCAACCAACGGCCAGGCAGGTCGCTCGGCGCGAGCGGCGAGGTAAGGACGGCGACCATCACTCGCGGCAACTATCGCAGCTACACGACGCAGTAGTGGACTGATGGTCCCGGGCTGGCTGGCACCACGCGGTGGGAGCCAGTTCGTCCGTCCTGACCCACATCACACCTGATCTCCGATGGACCTCGGTATCCGCGGACCGTTTCTCGAGCTGTTTCGACGCGGCGACACGCCCCGCGAGGTCCGGCTGCTCGCCGCGCGCGGCGGGCTCGCTCCGCAGGCCGACGAGCAATTGGCGCTGTTGTTGATGCTTGCCGACGACCCGGACGTCGAGGTGGCTGTCGCGGCGACGGAGACGATGGACGGTATTCCGGAGGCTACGTTGGCCGGATACCTGGCCCGCACCGACGTGCCGGAGGCGCTCCGCGCGTACTTCGCCGAGCGGGGCGTGCGCCCGGCCAATGCCGCGCGCGCGGACGAGGGGCCGCTCGTCGATCTCGAGATCCCGCTGCCGGACGTGCCGGAGGCTGAGCCGGACTCCGCTGGCACCCCGAAGATGTTGTCGCAGCTGCCCGTGATCGACCGCATCAAGCTGGCGATGAAGGGCACACGCGAACAGCGGAGCGTCCTGGTGCGGGATGCGAACAAGCTCGTGGCATCGGCGGTGATCAGCAGTCCCAAGCTCAGTGAGTCCGAGATCGAGAGCTTCGCGCGGATGACGAACGTGTCCGAAGAGGTGCTCCGCCTCATTGGGAACAACCGGAGCTGGGTCAAGAGCTACGTCGTCGCGTCCGCGCTCGCCAAGAACCCCAAGACCCCGCTGGCGATCTCGGTACGGCTGGTGCCGCGGATGAACGACCGGGACATCAAAGGACTGACGCGCGATCGCAATGTGCCCGAGGGTGTGCGTCAGGCCGCCCGCCGCATCGCTACCAGAGCGCAGGGCCGCCAGCAATGAACCGGCCTGCCCCGGCGCGCGGATGCGCGCGGCGTCGCGTCATCGCTTGCTGCGTCCCTGTTTACGTCGAGGCTGACGCTGCTTCTCGATCCGCCACTCCGAGCGCATCTGCGACAGCCCGTCCATGTACACGGCGGCGCGGGCGCGCGTCGTCTCGTCGCCCAGCGTCTTGAGGATCTCGACGGCGCGCTCCAAGTCCCGCTCTATCGTGGCCGCCGTCGCTCGAGAGTAGAGACGCTTGATCTGATCGATCTGGCGTTGGCTCATCGCGAGTGCCGATCGGAGGCCTGTGGCACTGCGGGTCGGTGGCGACGCAGGCGACGGCGAAACGCGTCCAGCGGCAGCGTGTTCAAGACGTCGGCAGGCTCGAGCCACGCCCGGCGGGCGACGACGACACCCCAGCGCAGCAAGGCGAACGCGCCGGGCGTGTGCGCGTCGGACGAGATGACGATCGAGGCGCCGCGGTCGTGTGCGAGCCGTGCCTGGGTATCGCACAGGTCGAGGCGCTGGACCTGGCAGTTGATCTCCAGGGCGACCCCGAGCCGCGCGGCCGCGTCGATGACCTGCTCGATATCGACTCGATACGGTTCCCTGCGGAGCAGTCGCCGGCCGGTCGGATGGCCGAGGATGTCGACACGCGGCGAGTCGATCGCACGGAGGATGCGATCGGTCATCTGTCGTTCGTCCTGACCGAAGGCCGAGTGGACGGAGGCGATGACGAGATCGAGCTCGGCGAGGCAGTCGTCGGCCAGGTCGAGCGCGCCGTCGGCCCGGATGTCACATTCGATCCCGGCCAGCAAGGTGATGCCATCGATGCGTTCGTTGGCCGCGTGTATCGCGTGCGCATGCGCGAGAGCGGCGCGCTCGTCGAGCCCGTTGGCCATCGCGAGCGCCTGCGTATGGTCCGTGATCGCAAGATAATCGAGGCCCGCCTCTCGCGCGGCGCGCGCCATCGTCTCGATGTCGGCCTCACCATCGGTGGCGTTCGTGTGCGTGTGGACGTCACCACGAATGTGCGACCGTTCGATGAGTGCCGGCAGTGTCGCGGCTTCCGCCGCCGCAATTTCGCCTCGGTTCTCGCGAAGCTCGGGCGGAATAAAAGAGAGGTCGAGCGCCTCGTAGACGGCTGCTTCCTCGGCCCCAGCCACCAACGCCCCGCCGTCTGTGCGAAAGAGACCGTATTCGTTCAGCTTCAAGCCACGTTGCAACGCGCGGTCGCGGAGCGCGATGTTGTGGGCCTTCGACCCGGTGAAGTACTGACGGGCTGCACCGGCGCTCGCTTCCGGCACGACCCGCAGGTCGGCCTGCATGCCGCCATCCAGCAGGATGCTCGACTTGGTCTCACCCTGTCCGAGGATGCGGTCGACTCCGTCGGACCCGACGAAGTCCCCCATGATCGCGGAGTCGGTCCCGATGGAGAGGATGTCGACGTCGCCGCACGTCTCGCACCCGCGTCGAGCGCTGCCCACCGGGATGAGCGTGGCCCCTGGGTGACGCGCGCGGAGCCGATGCATGAGCGTCTCCGCAGCGGCGTGCACGTCGGCGAGCAGGTGGCGCCCCGCGCGACGCCGTCGCTCACCGATGGACCGGAGGAGCAGTTGTTCCTTCTTTGGCCCCAACCCGCGTAGCGACCTGAGGCGTCCATCCGTCGCGGCGCGTTCGAGCTGGTCGATGCTGGCGATCCCGAGGCGATCGTGCAGCACGGCGACGGTCTTTGGCCCGAGCCCCTGCAGCTGTAGCAACTCGAGGATGGACGCCGGGAACTCCTCGAGGAGGTCCTGGTGATACTGGAGCGATCCGTGCTCGGCGAGCTCTCGCAGCTTCGCGGCGAGATCTTTGCCAATCCCGGGTATGGCGCGGAGCTCCGCGTCCGACAGATCGGCAATGCGTTCGGCGGTCGTCGAGGCAATGTCCGCGGCTGTCCGGTACGCGCGGATCTTGAACGGGTTGGCCCCCTTGATCTCCAGCAGGTCGGCCACCTCTTCGAAGACGCGGGCGATTGCGGCGTTGTCCATCGGCAGGGGTCTATTGCGCCTCGACCCTGAGCCCGTCCGGGTCGAGCCGATGCTCGAGGAGCGAGGCTCCCGCCGCGCGCACCGCGCGTGTGACCGAGTCCACCGCGTCGGGGTCCGCGAACATCAAGACGCACCCGCCACCGCCGGCACCGCAGGCCTTCACGGCGCGCGCGCCCGCCGCGCGGGCACGCGCGGCGAGCTCGTCGATGCGTGGTGTCGTGACGCCAGGCCAGAGCCGCTTACGCAGCGTCCATTCCAGGTCGAGGTGCCGTCCGACGTCGGCCCAGTCACCCGCCAGCAACGCCCTGCGCATACCGACCGCCACGTCGCGGATCTCCGCGAACAGCGCGGTGACAACGGGGTCGGCGTCGAGATGCCGCTTGGTGACCTCCCAGTTGTTGATACCCGAATCGCGAGATTGCCCGGTGTAGACGAGGATCAAGCGGCGTCCCAGCTCGTGCGGGTCGACCTCGAGGGGGACGCGCGCCACGCCGCCCGGGCCCATCTCGATCGCCGCGATCCCGCCGTACATGGCCGGCCGGTAGTCTTGAAGCCCGGTCGGCACGCCAAGGACCTGCGCTTCGAGGTTCAGCGCCAGCGCGATCAGCGCTTCGGGTTCGAACGACCGGTCCAGCCAGCGACCGAGCGCGCCACACAGCGCGATGTTCAGCGCCGATGACCCGGCAAGGCCGGCTCCAACTGGTGCGCCGGAGCGGATTTCGATGGTGACGTTGCTGGGGCGAAAAAAGCGCAGCACGCGAGTGACGAGGCGAAGCTCGACGCGGTCGTCCAGCTCGGACCAGTCCGCGACATCGATGGCGGCGCCAGTGTCCGCGGCGACGACATGGAGCCGACCGTCACGGCTCGGTGACAACGTGCACTCGGCGCGCACCGTGATCGCCGCGTTGACCGTCTGGGCATCGTCGTGAAACAGATACAGGGGCCAGATGTCGAGCGTGCCGCCGGCGAGGTCGATGCGCGTGGGGGCCGATGAGTGAACCCGCACCGGCGCATTATAATGGGCCGCACCGACTTGGCAGCCCTCGGTGAACGTCCCGCCGCACCCGACTGGTCGATTCACCCCGCCGTGGCCGGCGCTGAATAGAGATGTCGAAAGGCTTTCGGCGCCATCTCGGCCAGCTGATCGTTGCCGGATTCGCGGGGACGACGGTGCCGCCCGAGCTGCGCGCACTCGCGCGCGAGTTCGATCTGGGTGGAGCCATCCTGTTTGGGCGGAACGTCGAAGCGCCGTTGCAGGTCGCGGAGCTCGCCTACGACATTCGCGCGCTCGCTCAGGAGCTACCGCCGTGGGTGGGCGTCGACCAGGAGGGTGGCCGTGTCGCCAGGCTCACGGCGCCGTTCACCCGGTGGCCTCCGATGCGGTCGCTCGGCCGGTCGGGAGACGCCGGCCTCGCGGCACGGTTCGGACGCGCGCTGGCCGCGGAGCTCAGCGCGGTTGGTGTGACGTGGGATTTTGCCCCGGTGCTCGACGTTCATACCAACGATGACAACCCGGTGATCGGCGACCGCGCGCTGTCGGACCGGGCCGACGAGGTGGGGGAGCTCGGAACCGCGATCATCACCGGGCTACAGGGCGCAGGGATCGCCGCGTGCGGGAAGCACTTTCCGGGACACGGCGACACGACCGTGGACTCCCACGACGAGCTGCCAGTGATCGACCAGTCACCCGAGCGTCTGCGCGAAGTCGAGCTCGCGCCGTTTCGCGCCGCGATCGGTGCCGATGTCGCCGCGATCATGACCGCGCACGTGGTCTATCCGGCGTTCGATGACACGGCTCCGGCCACGCTCTCCGCACGCATCGTCACCGGGTTGCTCCGCGACGAGCTTGGGTTTGGCGGCATTATCGCCAGTGACGACCTCGCGATGGGCGCCATCGCCAAACATGGCGCGATCGCGACCGCGGCCGTAGACGCGGTCGCCGCTGGGTGCGACATGGTGCTGTTGTGCGGCGATGACACCTCGAGACAGGCGGAAGCCGTCGAGGCGCTCATCCACGCCGTCGAGGAGGAGCGTCTGCCAGTCCGACGCATCGAGAATGCGCTCGCGAACGTCCGGCGGACGAAAGAGCGTTTCCTTGCGCCGCGGGCGTCGTGGCGTCCGCCGCCAGAGGCCGTGTTGCGCGACGTGCTGGGACGCGCGGAGCACCAGCGCATCGCGGAGGACATGGAGCAATACGCCTAGTGGGTAAACCACGGAGGCTCGAGCCCGGCGATCGCGTCGGTATCGTGGCGCCCGCCAGTCCGTTCGACCGCGCAGCGTTCGACGACGGTATCGCGGAGATCAGGACCCTCGGATTCGAACCGGTGTTCGATGAAGGCGTGTTCGCGCGGACCGGGTATCTCGCAGGGTCGGTCACCGATCGAGCAGCCGCGCTTCAGTCAGCATGGCGTGATCCCACGATCCACGCGATTATGGCCGCGCGCGGCGGCTACGGCAGCGCCCAACTGCTGCCGTTGCTCGACGCATCGGAGGCGGCAGCGTCGCGAACCCCCTTCATTGGGTCGAGTGATCTGACGTCGCTGCTGACGTTTCTCACGCTTCGATGCGGGACGGCGGCGTTTCACGGACCGATGGTGGTGACGCTCGGGCGCGGCAATGACGGGTACGATCGCCGGTCGCTCGTGGATGCGTTGATGCGCGCCAGGCCGCTGGGCGAGCTATGCACAGACGGGTGCGAGACGTTGGTCCGCGGGGAGGTACGGGGTCTGCTGCTTGGTGGCACATTGAGCCAGATCCTCGCGTCGTTGGGCACGCCGTTCGCGTTCGATCCCCCCGCGGGCCATGTGTTGCTGCTCGACGAGACTGGCGAACGGCCCTATCGACTCGACCGCATGCTGACGCAGTTGGCCCAGAGCGGCATCCTGGCACGCGCGCGAGGGGTCATCTGCGCGGAGTTCCCGCACTGCGACGAGCCGGACGGTCGCCTGACGGCGCGGGCAGTGGTGTCGGAACGGCTACGCGGCTTTCCGGGTCCGGTCGTCTTCGGGTTCCCCACCGGCCACACGACCAGACCGATGGTGACGCTTCCGCTCGGCGTCGAGGTCACCGTCACGTCCGAGCCGCGGGCTCGGGTGGTCGTCGAGGAGTCCGCAGTCGCGTGACCACGGTCTACCTGATCGGCATCTGTGGCACCGGTATGGCGACGCTCGCGGGCCTCCTCAAAGCCACCGGCCTGGACGTCCGGGGATCCGACTCCCAGGCGTACCCGCCGATGGACACGTTTCTCGAAGCGCAGGGCATCACGCCGGCGCTTGGCTACGATGCGGCACGGATTACGGATGATCTCGACGTGGTCGTCATCGGCAACGCCGTGTCCCGGGGGAACCCGGAAGTCGAAGCGGTCCTCGAGCGGAAGATCCGCTATTGCTCGCTCCCGGAGATGGTGCGGGACCGGTTTCTCTGGGGTGATCGGTCAGTCGTGGTGGCCGGAACTCATGGCAAGACGACCACCACGTCGATGCTGGCGTGGGCGCTGGTCGAGGCAGGCGTCGACCCGAGCTTTCTGATCGGCGGGGTCCCACAGAACTTCGAGGCGAGCTACCGTCTGGGAGCGGGCGGGGTTTTCGTCATCGAGGGTGACGAGTACGACAGCGCGTTCTTCGATAAGACGGCGAAGTTCCTGAAGTACCTCCCGGAGGTCGCGATCGTCGGGAGCGTGGAATACGACCACGCCGACATCTACGACGACCTGGGTCAACTCCAGCAGGCGTTCGAGCGGTTGCTCCGGCTGATGCCCGCGAGCGGTCGGGTCATCCTCGGGGCCGATGACCCGGGTGCGCGACAGCTGCACGAGGCGGCGTGCTGCGCGGTCGACACCTTCGGGTTGAGCGACGACGCCGACTGGCGCGCGGCCAACGTACGCTACGGGCGCGACCGAACGGTCTTTGACGTCTGTCACGGCGGTGCGGCGGTGGCACACGTGGAGTTGCCGATGCTTGGTGCGTTCAACGTCCGGAACGCGCTCGCCGCGTGTGCTGCGGCGGCCGCGGTCGGGGTGTCTCCGGAGTCCACGGCGCAGGCGCTCGCCCGGTTTCGCGGTGTCCGTCGCCGGCTCGAGGTGCGCGGCGTCGAGCGCGGGATCACCGTCTACGACGATTTCGCACATCACCCGACGGCCGTGCACGAGACTCTGGTCGCGATCCGGGCCGCGGCGCCGGCGGGCCGCGTGTGGGCCGTGTTCGAGCCCCGTTCGGCCACGGCGTGCCGCCGTGTGTTCCAGACGGCCTTCGCCACCGCGCTCGCGCTGGCGGATACGGTCATCGTCGGCACCGTCTATCGATCGACGATTCCGATCGAGGCGCGATTGTCCGAGGCCCGGCTGGTCGACGACCTGACAGCGGCGGGGGTCACGGCACACCATGTCGGGTCGGCCGACGAGATCGCCGCAGCGCTCGCCCGCGAAGCCGTTCCGGGCGACGTCGTCGTCGTGATGTCGAACGGCGATTTCGGTGGCGTGCACGAGCGCATTCTGCGCGACCTCAGAGGCGCCGGCAGCAGCCGATGACGTGGAGTCTCGAGCGTGTTGGGGATTCGGCTCTCGTGCTGGCGTTCGAGGAGCGAATCGACCCGGTGATCAACGATCGGGCCGTTCGTGTCGCGTCCGCGATCCGAGGCGTCGGGCGCCAAGGCGTGCGCGACGTCGTCGACAGCTACGCCGCGGTGACCGTGCACTTCGACCCGGTGCGGACCGATGTCACGGCGCTCGCCCGCGATCTCGAGCGTGAGGCGCGCGCCATGGGGGGGGCGGCCGTCGATGCGGTGCGACGGTCGCGCGAGGTGCTGATTCCGGTGTGCTACGGCGGTGCACGTGGTCCCGATCTGTCGGACGTGGCGGCGTTCGGACGGTGCAGCGAGGCCGCGGTCATCGAGCGTCACGCGGCTCGTGTCTATCGGGTGTACATGCTCGGGTTCTTGCCCGGGTTCGCCTACCTGGCCGAAGTCGACCGGACGATTGCCGCACCGCGTCGGGCCACGGCGCGATTGCGTGTCCCGGCGGGGTCGGTCGGGATCGCCGGCGGGCAAACAGGCGTCTATCCGGTCAAGGCTCCGGGTGGGTGGCAGCTGGTCGGGCAGACCCCCACGCGGATGCATACGCCGGAACGCACCGATCCGTTCTTGCTGCACGCCGGCGACGCGGTGCGTTTCACGCCGATTGACGAGACCGCGTTTCATAGGCTGGCTGCGGGTTCGGGGGGACCAGCGGTTCTCGGGTGAGATGGCTCGACAATGGCGGTGTCAGGCCAGCAGTCCGCTCGGATCGCCGTCCTGAAGGCCGGGCTGCTCACGACGGTGCAGGACCTGGGCCGTTGGGGTTTCCAGCGCTTCGGCGTGCCGGTGGCCGGTCCGATGGACCTCGTGTCGCATCGCGTGGCGAACGTGCTCGTGGGCAACGTGCCGTCAGCGGCTACCCTGGAGATGACGCTCGCGGGACCCGAGCTTGCTTTCAAGGATGATGCGCGATTTGCCGTGACCGGGGCCGCATTCGACATACGCCTCGACACCGCGTCGGTGCCGAACGATACGCCGGTCCGGGCACGGCCCGGACAGCGGCTCATCTTCGGGCGGTGTCGCCGCGGCGCCCGCGCCTATCTTGCCGTCGCCGGAGGGATCGACGTCCCGCTCTTCCTGGGCAGCCGGGCCACCCATCTCGGGAGCCGGATGGGGGGCGTCGAGGGTCGCGCGTTGCGCCCGGGCGATCTGCTGCCGATTGGTCCCAGCGACAAGCACGCCGGCGCGACCCTGCGGTCGCGGCTGACCCCGCGCGCATTGCCGGTTGGCGGCGCCCGAGTCCGCGTGTTGATGGGTCCGCATCACCCGCGCTTCGCCCAGCGCTCCATCGACGCGTTCAGCCGGGAGCGGTATGTCGTGACACCGCAGTCCGATCGAATGGGGTATCGTCTTCGAGGCACGCCGTTGACCGTGCTCGAGCGCGGCGGCCTCTTGTCGACCGCGACGCCGGTTGGCGCGATCCAGGTGCCGCCCCTCGGCGAGCCGATCCTGCTGATGGCCGATCGCCAGACCGCCGGCGGCTACCCCCGCATCGCGACGGTGATCACGGCCGATATCCCGGTCGTGGCGCAGCTCGCGCCGGGCGACTGGATCGAATTCGCGCCATGCGATCAGGCCACGGCCTTGCGGGCGCTGATCGCTGACGAACGAGCCGTGCTCGGGCAGGAGGACGGGTGACGCGCGGCTCGGCGGCGGCAGACAGGGCCCTGTCCCACGCGCTGGGCGAGGATCGGCTTCGACGTTGGGTGCCGCTCGCCCCGTTGTCGACCTTTGGCGCCGGAGGCGATGCTGAGTGGCTCTTCGAGGCGCGGACACCGGATGACGTGCGTCACGCGCTCGGGGCCGCAGGAGATGCTGGCGTCGGCGTCACGTTGCTCGGTGGCGGCTCCAACGTGCTGGTGGGGGACGGGGGAGTGCACGGCCTGGTGGTCCGCCAACGCCACGGAGCGATTGCCCGAGTGGGTCAGGGGGTTGTGCGCGCCGCGGCGGGAGTCACGCTCAACGGTCTCGTTCGCTGGACTATCGCGCGCGGGTTGGGTGGCCTCGAGGGGTGGGCCGGAACCCCCGGGACGGTCGGAGGCGCAGTCTATGGCAACGCCCATTTCCAGGGACGCTTGCTGGGGGACGAGGTCGTACGGGTCGGTGTGGCGGGCGCCGACCGGGCGGAGCACACTGTCGCCAGCGCCGCCATGGAGTTCGGGTACGACCAGAGCCGGGTGCAACGGACCGCGGAAGCCGTGCTGTGGGCCGAGTTTCGGGTCGAAGAGGCCAACTCGAGTCGATTGCGTGAGCGGGCGCGGGCCTCTCTCGCCTACAGGAAACGGACACAACCACTCGACGTGCCGAGCGCCGGGTGCATCTTCCGGAACCCCGATCCCGAGTCAGAGGGCATGGCGCGCGACCTCCCGCCGGCGGCCGGCGCGCTGATCGAACGGGCCGGCTTGAAGGGCGCGGCCGTGGGGCGCGCGCGCGTCTCCGAGGTGCATGCGAACTTCATCGTGTGCGACGGTGGAGCGTCGGCTCGTGACATTCAGTCACTCATCGAGCGCTGTCGTACAGAGGTGCACGCCATGTTCGGTGTGACGTTACGGCGCGAGGTCGTCTATCTGGGGGAGTTTTCGTAGGCCGTTATGCGGGGCGAAACGCGAATTCAATGCGGCCGCGTGGGGTTCGGGGCCGCAGGCCCCGTCCAGAGATGACGCAGCTGCGGGAATCGACGACACAGCTCGTCATCGAGGGAGGCCACCGGCTGAGTGGACGAATCGAGGTCGAGGGCAACAAGAATGCGGCGCTGCCGCTCCTGGCCGCATGCCTGCTGACCGACCAGGCGTGCGAGCTGACCAACGTGCCGCGGATCACCGATGTCACAGCGATGGGCGAGCTGCTCCGCGGTCTTGGCGCGGAGGTCGACGGGCTGGGCTCGACGACGTTGCGTGTGCACGCCCGACAGGTCGTCAGGGACCGTCCGGACCCGCGACTCGTCGGGCGGCTGCGAGGGTCCGTGCTGCTGGTCGGTCCGCTTCTGGCGCGGCTCGGGCGCGCGCGGCTCGCGCCACCCGGCGGCGATTTTCCCGCGCGGCGCACGCTCGATGCCCATCTCCAGGCGCTGCGGGCGATGGGCGCACACGAGGTCGAGGGCGCCGGTCACGCGCTCGACGCCCCCGATGGCTTGGGCGCAGCCTCCATCTATCTCGAGGAAGCGTCAGTCACCGGCACGGAAACGGCCCTTCTGGCGGCGGCCGCCGCCCGCGGCATCTCCGAGATTCGTCACGCGGCCTGCGAGCCGCACGTGGTCGAGCTCTGCGCGTTTCTTGGCAATATGGGTGTCGACATCGAAGGTGCGGGGACGCCGACGATTCGTGTCGCCGGAGGTGCGCGTCTCCGCGGAGTGACCCATAAGCTGCAGGGCGACTATATCGAGGCGGGGAGCTGGGCCGTGGTCGCGGCCATCACCGGTGGGGACCTCGAGGTGACCGGCGCCCGGGCGAGCGACCTCGAGCCCGTCACGGCGGTGCTGCGACGGATGCAGCTGCGGTGTGAGGTCGAGGATGGGTGTCTCCGGATCGGCGCGTCGTCCCCGCGCGGCATTCGGCAGATCACGACCGCGCCCTGGCCTGGATTCCCGAGCGACATGGTCAGCCTGGTCAGCGTGCTCGCCACGCAGGCGGAGGGCCGCACGCTGATTCACGACTGGATGTACGAGCTGCGTCTCTTCGCGCTCGAGCAGCTGAGCGGGATGGGCGCGAACCTGTTTCTGTGCGATCCCCACCGCATGATCGTCGACGGTCCGAGCCAGCTCCGCGGCCGCAACCTCGATACCCGCGACCTCCGTTCCGGTATGGCGCTCATTGCGGCGGCGCTCGGCGCGCGCGGAGAGAGTCGCGTGGGACCGCTGGAGACCGTCGAACGGGGCTACGCCAACCTCGTCGGTCGACTGCGCGCCCTCGGCGCACGGGTGTCTGTCGAGTCAGCCTAGTGCATCGCCGATGCACCGGGCGGTCAGCGCGGTGGGCGCGGTGGGTCCGGTGGGACCACCGGCCGTTGGGTGCCAGGTGGAATCGGGGTCGCTCGCGGTTGGGCCTGCGGCGGGACCTGCGGCGGCGGCGGGGGTGCGGCCAGTCCGCCGGCGCCCGCACCGGTGTCGCTGCTCACGCGAAAGGGCAGCAGGTCTTCCTCGTCGAGATCCAGGACGCGCAGGACGTGCGGCGTCAAGGTCAGGACGATATCGGTTTCTTGCGTCTCGGTCTTGCTCCGGCCAAACAGGCGCCCGAGCACCGGGATGCTGCTCAGGCCGGGGATCCCCTCCAGCACCTCGCGCTCGTCGTCGCGGATCAACCCGGCGAGAATGCTGGTCTCGCCATCCATGAGTCTGATGGACGTCGTGATTTCGCGATTCCCGAACTGCGGGAGGTCGCCAAAGCCGGTTCCGGAGATATTGCTGATCTTCACCCCGAGGTCGAGCGAGACCTCGTCGTTGTGATGGATACGCGGGGTGATGTCGATGTTGACACCGATGTTGCGGTAGTTGAACGACGTGATCGGTTGCTGGCTCACGCCTCCAGCGGCAATCGGCGAAAACGTCGTCACCGGGACGGGCACCTCCTCGCCGAAGGCGGCCGTTGCTGCGACGCCGTCGGACGTACGCAAGTGGGGGTTGGCCAGGACGCGTGTGTTGGAGTTGCTCTCGAGCAGGCGCACGAACAGGCTCGGCAAGTTGGCGACGAAGACGTCGGATCCGGACAGGCCACGGACGTCGTCGAGGCTGAGCCCGGCGGACTCGTCGATGCCGAGCACGGCGTCAAGGCCGAACGTGCCAGGCGAGGCGAACTGCAAGCCGTACTCGCGCAAGGTCTGCCGGTCGGCTTCGAGGAGCTGGACCTCGATGACGACCTCGGCGCGTGCCTTGTCGATGGCCTTGAGCAGTCTGGCCGCCGCCTCGATGCGTTCGGGCGTGTCCTTGATTGAGATCGCGTTCGTCGCGGTCACCGGCGCGAGTCGACGCAAGTCGATCACGAGGCGTAGCAGGTCGATCGTCTCCGCGACGTTGGCGTTGCTGAGATAGAACGTGCGCACGATCTCCTCCTCGTACTCTCGCCGTTTGGCGGGGGTGTCGGGGATGATCGTCACGGTGTGCGGCGCGGTGACGCGGAAGAAGTTCTGGGTGCTGGCGGCGACCGACGCCAGCGCCGTGTCGAACGTGGTTGACCGTAGGTCGATGGAGACGATCGAGTCACGAAACGCCGGGTCGAAGATCACGTTGACTCCGCCGAACTGCCCGAGGGCCGAGAAGACGTCGCGCGCGCTGGACTCACGGAACACGACGCTGTCGGGAAGCGCAATGCCGCGCGGCAGGTCGAGCCCCGGCGGCGCGGCATCGCGGGTCCGGTCGATGAGCGCTTCGAGCTCGGTTTGGCCTTCTTCGCGCGCCGCGAGCTTGGTTCGGACCTTGTGTCGCGTGTCTCGCAGCTCCCGCACGACGTCGCCCACCGTAGGATTGAGGTCGTGCGCGATCTGATACTCGGCCAGCGCCGCTTCCCACTGCGACAGGCGCGACAGGCGACGTCCTTCGGCGTAGTGGGCCTGCGCGGCCCGCATCTTGGCGCGGTCGAGCGCAAGTTGTGCGTCGCGGTCGCCCGGGTGCTCGTGGAGGACGCGCATGTACTCCACCACCGCGAGGTCGAAATCGCGTTGCATCTCGGCCTGCTGCGCCGCGCGGAACGAGGCGCTGGTCGCGCAGCCGGCGGCGGTGACGGCGAAGGCGAGAATCGTGGCGGCGAGCGTGGGGGCCGAGGCGGTTCTGGTCCGGCTGATGGGCTGGCTGATGGCTGGGGAGGGCCCGCTAGCGGCCGAACGAATCGTTGGCGATGACATAGGTGTCTCGAGGGATCTCGAACGCAAACACGTTATCGGACAAACCTTGGTTTTCCTTGAGGTTCGAGAACACATACGTCGAGACGGCCCCGTGGAAATCGGTCGTTGCCATTCGCCGGATCTCCAGGCTGGATCGGTCGATCGCCAGCTCCAGCCATTCATAGTCGGCGTCGGCCCGGAGCGGCGTCAGGCGGATCACCCAGGTGCCACGGGGCGCATCGGGGGCCTCCGCGTGCCTGGCGCTGAAGTCTCGTGCGAGGTCGCCACGGCCGGCGAGAAAGGCCGCGGGGTTGGACGCGCCAGCGTCTGGCGGCACCTGGCTCACGATGACCTCGCGATCGTCGGGAAAGTGCGCGTATATCGTGTCCCCGTCTGACACGAACTGCTTGGGCTCGGGCTCGGTGTAGTCGAATCGCCACCGCCCCGGCCGCTTGACCCGCACGACACCGCGTTCCACGTCGGTGGTCGTGAGCACGCCGCCCGTGATGCGGTGCTCGAAATCGGCCGCAAAGTCGCTTATGGTCGCGTATCGCCCCTGCAGCGCCTCGACCAGTTCTCCGACGGGCGGCGCGCCAGGGGCTTGGGCGTTGGCGTGGCCTGGCGGGCAGGTGACGGCCGCGCAGGTGAGCGCCAGGAAGGCCGCTCGTGCGCGTACGCGCCTCAGCCCTTGAGGGCGCCGGCGACCGGCGGCTTCTGCTTCGGCGCGTCTTTGGCTTCGGTCGGGAGCTTCGCTGCCAGCCATTCGGCGATGCCTCCTTTGAGCACGCTGGCGCGATGGCCGCCCCGGATGAGTGCCGCGGCGACGCGTGCGCTGACGATCTCCTCCGGGTCCGAGTCGTACGCGACGATCTCGCGGTCGCGAGGGAGCGACGACACATCGAATTCGGGCGGGGTAAGGCGCACCGCACCCGGGAGGCGTACCGTGCTGTGCTCGTAGGGGTACTTCAACCGAACGTCGATGACGACCGGCGCCGCGGCCGCGTGCCCTTCGAGATGCGCGTGCAGTGCTTCCTTCGTGATGCGCGGAATCGGCATGACGGTATTGTCGAGGGCGGTGACGAAGCGTGTCAAGACACCGCGGTCACCGAGAGGCTGGATCGGGTCAGTTGATTGAGCAGGCGCCGGGTCCGCGCACGTCACCGCACGCGCCGCACGGTTGAACAGCATCCTGGCGGCTGCCACCGGACGATGTCGTCGACACCGCGAACACCGACAGCTGGCGCGACAAGGCCTCGCCGTCACAGCTCGGGCAGTGGGGGAGACGCTGGCCTCGAACGATCGCTTCGAACGCGTGGCCACACTGATCGCAGACGTATTCGTAAATGGGCATGACTGTACCGTCGATAAGAGTACGTCGAGCATACCATGACGCCGGACCCCACCATTGACGCGACGCTTCGGCGAATCCTGACGAGTCGGGTCTACGACGTTGCCCGTGAAACCGCGCTCGACCACGCCCAACGGCTCTCGACGCGATACGCGAACAGCATCCTGCTCAAGCGCGAGGATCTGCAGCCCGTGTTCAGCTTCAAGCTGCGGGGGGCGTACAACAAGCTCGTCCATCTCTCCGACACGGCGCGGACGGCCGGCGTGATCTGTGCGTCCGCCGGGAACCACGCGCAGGGCGTCGCCTATGCGGCCCGTCGCCTCGGCATTCGCGCGCGCATCGTCATGCCCCGCACCACGCCCGCGATCAAGGTCGAGGCCGTTGCGGCCCTGGGTGCCGAGGTGGAGCTTCACGGTGATGACTATCAGGCTGCGGAAGCGCAGTGTGCGCAGCTCGTCGCGTCGACCGGTCTGACGTCTGTCCACCCGTTCGATGACCCACTGGTCATCGCTGGTCAGGGGACAATCGGTGACGAGATCACCCGACAGTGTCCCGGCCGAGTGGACGCGGTGTTCGTGCCGGTCGGCGGTGGCGGTCTCATTGCCGGCATTGGAAGCTACATCAAGGCGCTGACGCCCGAGGTGCGCATCGTGGGGGTCGAGCCGTACGAATCCGATGCGTTGTATCGATCCCTGGCCGCCGGACGGCGTATCCGATTGGACCGCGTCGGCATCTTCGCGGACGGGGTCGCGGTCCGCGAAGTTGGTGTCCTGCCGTTCGCGGCGGCGCGTCACGTCGTCGACGAGGTCGTGCGTGTCACGAACGACGAGATTTGCGCGGCGATCAAGGACATCTTCGACGATACGCGCACCGTCGCGGAGCCCGCAGGCGCCCTCGCGGTGGCGGGGGTCCGCACCGTCGTGGCGCGGGACGGGATCAGCGGTCAGCGGCTCGTCGCCATCGTGAGCGGCGCCAACATGAACTTCGACCGCCTCCGCTTCGTCGCGGAGCGGGCCGAGCTAGGGGAAGCGCGCGAGGCGTTGTTCGGTGTGACGATCCCCGAGCGACCGGGGGCGTTCAGGGAGTTTTGCGGGTCTATCCGGGTTTGCCAAAGACGTTTAGCTGATGCAATGACTTGATTGCTGCATGTAAACACGGGCTTCATTCCCTCTGTTGATTGCCGTCGACAGGAAGGAGGAGAAGCCCGTGAGCAACCTGAAGTTGCTGCGCACGATCCTACGTCTCAAGAGTCTGAAGGTCACGCATGTTCGGTTCATGCATCGCGACACGGAGCTCCATCTGGCGGTCAAGCCGTACAAGAACGGCTGCCGCTGCCCGGCGTGTGGGCGGCGCGGCCGAATCGTGCACCAGACAAGCGAGCGACGGCGGTGGGAGGATGTGGCGGTCATGGGCCTGCGCATCGTGCTCTGGTATGCCCCGAAAGAGATCCAGTGCCCCACCCATGGGCGCGTGCAGGAGGAGATCCCCTGGGCGCCGGCCTATGCCCGTCACCTACCGCCTGGAGTGGCGCCTCTGCGCCCTGTG
Source organism: Vicinamibacterales bacterium (assembly GCA_965197395.1). Taxonomy (GTDB): domain Bacteria; phylum Acidobacteriota; class Vicinamibacteria; order Vicinamibacterales; family UBA8438; genus CAZYFH01. The sequence goes on from CBDANB010000005.1 coordinate 641,495, forward strand.
CCAGATCATGACGCGCAGCGCGGCGACCTCGACCCGCGTCACCTACCGCCTGGAGTGGCGCCTCTGCGCCCTGTGCCAGCGACGCAGCAGGCGGCGGCCGAGATCCTGCGGCTCCCGACCTCGACCCTGTCCAACCTGCTGCACCGAGTCATCACGCGGGTGCGCCACGGGCACAAAATCCGGGTCTATCCGGGTTTCCCAACGCCATTTTGGGGCCTTTCGGGGTTTTTCGTGGGTGATTTGATTGGAAAGGCCCTGTGGGAGCTCGTGGAAAACGCACAGCGTTTTCCAAGGCACGGTGGGCGCGTTCTGTGCGTCCACGGCGCCGTCAGCTTCCACAGGGCCCGTCCGTGCGCGACAAGATGGCTCCCAGGGAGGGGGCCCATGCGTGATGTCGAACTGGACCGCTGCGTCCTCGGACTGCAGTCGACCGGCGAACAACTATGTTCGCGTCAACACCGTCGACCTGTACACGCCGAACGCTCGATTTACCCCGGAAAGACTGGGATATCAGGTGCTTACGCTATTTGGGAAACTCGGATATAGCCAGTTTTGCGCGGCGATCGGACGTCGAGTCATCACCGAATTCAACTATCGGCTGGGCGACCGAGACGAAGCGCACATCTTCGTGGGGATCGGCACCGAGTCGCGCGCCGATGCCGCAGCGCTCGTCGAGAGCCTCACCGCGCGGGGTTACGCCACGATGGATCTCTCCGCTGACGAGATGGCGAAGCTCCATATCCGACACCTGGTCGGGGGCCATGCGCCGAGAGTGCGGGAGGAATATGGGTCTATCCGGGTTTGCCAAAGACGTTTAGCTGATGCAATGACTTGATTGCTGCATGTAAACACGGGCTTCATTCCCTCTGTTGATTGCCGTCGACAGGAAGGAGGAGAAGCCCGTGAGCAACCTGAAGTTGCTGCGCACGATCCTACGTCTCAAGAGTCTGAAGGTCACGCATGTTCGGTTCATGCATCGCGACACGGAGCTCCATCTGGCGGTCAAGCCGTACAAGAACGGCTGCCGCTGCCCGGCGTGTGGGCGGCGCGGCCGAATCGTGCACCAGACAAGCGAGCGACGGCGGTGGGAGGATGTGGCGGTCATGGGCCTGCGCATCGTGCTCTGGTATGCCCCGAAAGAGATCCAGTGCCCCACCCATGGGCGCGTGCAGGAGGAGATCCCCTGGGCGCCGGCCTATGCCCGCGTCACCTACCGCCTGGAGTGGCGCCTCTGCGCCCTGTGCCAGATCATGACGCAGCAGGCGGCGGCCGAGATCCTGCGGCTCCCGACCTCGACCCTGTCCAACCTGCTGCACCGAGTCATCACGCGGGTGCGCCACGGGCACAAAATCCGAGGCCTGACCACGCTCGGCGTCGACGAGATCTCCTACTGCAAGGGCCGCAAGTTCGCCACCCTCGTCTACGACCTGGACCGCGCGCGCGTCCTGTGGGTCGGCCCGGGCAAGGGCCGCGACACCATCGATCGCTTCTTCAACGACTGGCTGAGCCCGGGGCAGAAAACGCGGGTCGCCTGGGCCAGTTGCGACATGAGCCCCGCCTATATCGGGGCGATCACCGATCACTGTCCCGAGGTCACGCTCGTCCTCGACCGCTTCCATCTCGTCAAAGCGCTAAACCAGGCCGTGGACGAAGTCCGCAAGGAACAGTGGCGGGCTCTCGACACGCCGGGGCGCAAGGCGATCAAGGGGCTGCGGTGGCTGCTCAGCAGGCACTCCAGACACCGGACCAAGGGCCATACCCGGTTCCTCAATCGCTTGCGGAACTCCAATCGGCGCATTCATCGCGCCTGGGTGCTCAAGGACGAGTTTGAGCACTTCTGGAACTACCGCTATCGGGCCTCGGCGACGAAGTTCCTCAGACGCTGGATGACCGCCGCGTTGCGCAGCCGCATCCCGACGTTGCGCACGTTTGTCGGGACACTGCGGACGCACCTCACGCACATCATGGCCTTCATCGACAGGCCGCTGACGAATGCCGTCGGCGAGGGCTTGAATCGCATTATCAAGATCGTCAAGAACCGGGCGTCCGGTTATCGCCACCTGGACGACTTCGCCGACATGATCTACCTGACCGTCGGTGACCTCGATATTCCTGCGCACATTCCCAGCCACTTGCGTACCCTGTGAGCGACGTCAGAATGCCTATGCACCAGCATCATCAGCGCATTTCGTTAGTTGGGAAATTCGGATATAGCCAGGAATATGTGTGTCGCTTCGAGTTCCCCGAGCGGCCGGGCGCGCTCATGCAGTTTCTGGAGGCGCTGGGCGGGCGCTGGAACATCAGCCTGTTTCACTATCGCAACCACGGGTCGGATTTCGGCCGCGTGCTCGCCGCGTTCGAGGTGCCTGAGGGCGAACGCCCCGCCTTCGACGCGTTTCTCGACACGCTCGGCTACCGGTATGTCGTCGAGGCGGATAACCGCGCCTACGAGCTCTTCCTTGGGTGAGCCGGGTCGCCCGGATCGCCCTGTCTACGTCTTATGTCTTACGTCTTATGGTACGTGTGCCCCTAACCTAAGACCTAAGACCTAAGACCTAAGACCTGGGCTCCGAGTCCAGACCTACCCGACGGTCAGCTCAGCGACCGTCCGCTTCACCGCGTCATAGTCGTTCGGGAGCTCTATCGGACCGTTCGCGAAGCGCGGTGTGACGTCGGGTAATGCGTGGCGATGGTAGCCGAGCTTGAAGTCGGTGAACTTCAGGCCGTTGGCGGTCGAGATGACGACGACGCGGTTTGTCGGCGCGATATCGCCCTGGGCGAGCAACTTGATCAAGACGGCCAGCGCGACGCCGGTGTGCGGACAGTTGTACATCCCCGTCCGGTCCGCGCGCGCCGCTGCGTCGGCCAGCTCGGTCTCCGTCGCCTGTTCGACGAGGCCGTCGTGTCGCTGAAGCGTGCGGATGGCCTTGGCAATCGAGATCGGGTTGCCGATCTGAATCGCCGACGCCTGTGTCGGGGTGGCGGTGATCGGCTCGAAGCGCCAGCCGTCGCGGAAGGCGAGATACAAAGGGTTCGCGGCCGCGGCCTGAGCGACGACGATACGCGGGCGGCGCGCGATGACGCCGAGACTCGACATCATGTCGAACCCCGCGCCGAGCGCGCTGACGTTGCCGAGATTACCGCCTGGAATGATGATCACATCGGGCACTTCCCAGTCGAACTGTTGGACGATCTCGATGGCCACCGTCTTCTGGCCCTCCAGGCGGAGGCTATTCATCGAGTTCGCCAGGTAGATGCCTTCCTCCGTGGCGAGTTGTGTGACGATAGCCATGCAGCCGTCGAAATCGGTGTCGAGCGCGAGCACGGTCGCCCCGTTTGCGAGCGGCTGGACGAGCTGCGCGGTCGACACTTTCCCGCGCGGGAGGATGACGATGGCCGGAATGCCGCCGGCCGCCGCGTACGCGGCGAGCGACGCCGAGGTGTCACCCGTGGACGCGCAGGCAACCGCGCGAATGGGGCGCCCCTCCTGCATCATCTGTCGGACCACGGAGACCAGCACCGTCATCCCGAGGTCCTTGAACGACCCGGTGTGCGAGTTACCGCAGAGCTTTACCCAGAGATTGCGGAGGCCGAGCTCCTGGCCGAGCCGTTCGGCCCAGAACAGGTTGGTGCCGCCCTCGTCCATCGACACGATGTTGTCGTCGTGCACGGCGGGGCAGACCCACTCCTTCTTGCCCCACACGGACGAGCCATACGGCCAGGTCGTCCGCTTGTAGCGATCGTCGAACAAGCGCATCCAGGCGACCGGCGAGCGATCGCGCAGCGCGTCGAGATCGTGCGAGACCTCGAGCAGATCTCCACATTGCGGGCACCGATAGATCGGCTCCAGCAGGGAGTGCTCCCCGTCGCACCCGGCGATGCACCGCAGCACCGATCGATAGGCCATGTCGACGTATCAGTGTACGCGAAGGCACTGACAGGGCGGACCGCCTGCGCCAAGGCTTCGGCGTGTCAGCCTTCGCTGGCTTGCCTAGCCGAAAGCTCGCGACGTCGGGCGAGCGAGGGCTGGTGGACCGCATGTCAATCGCATTCATCTTGGAACTTACTGACGTGCCCAAGGTTGCACGCTCCATGAGGGCATGGCTGCACTCACAGCGGGCACAAAAACGGGCACAGCAGCACGAACAGCGGATGCGCAAGAGGATGCGAAGGGCGGTCAGTCGTCGACTCAAAGGTGTTCTAGCCGGCCGGAGTCCTTGGATCACTCACGCACTCCCGTCCTTCAGGGCCTGGAGAAGTAGCAGAGGCAGCAGGTTGTATCGGACAGCCTTGAAGCCCCGGGGGTCTTCGACAACCAGTTCCGGCACGACCTTCTCCGCCTCCTGAGCAATAAGCCCAAAACTCTCTGCCGGGCCAAGTGTGATGCCGGTGGTGTTGTTCGCCAGCGCACCGGTTCCAGTGGCCGTGTTGCTGCTACCGCGATCCTGCCGCGCCCCGGACCAGAGGACGGAGGGACGCGGCCATGAAGGTCTTACTCGTGGATGACGAGCTGGGCTACCGCGCCTATCTCGCGGAAGCGCTCACGACCCAGGGCCACGAGGTCACGACGGCGGCCACGGGCCGGGAGGCGATCGCCACCGGCCTGTGGTTCCGCCCCGAGCTGCTGGTGGCGGACTGGTTGTTGACGGATCGCTACCACGGGTTGCGCGTCTCCCGGGTCCTGCGGGCTCTCGAGCCGACGTTGCAGACAATTCTCATCACGGGGTTTCCGTCGGCGGATCTCGCGTGGGAGGCCGAGCAGGCCACCGTCCTGCGGACGCTCACGAAGCCGTTCCGGGAGGACACCTTCCAGGCCGCGCTTGACGAGGCGGAGGTGGCCGGGCAGCCGGAGTCATCTCCCTCGCCCGTCGCCGTCGTTGTGACCGATGGGACAGGCGCCGTGCATCAGGCCAACCCGGCGGCCCGAGACGTGTGTCGGACCAGTGTCGTCCATGGCATCGCCCAGCACCTGGCGGAGGTGCTGGGCGCTGCGTGGGCCGAGCGGGTGGCCGCGGCACGTGAGCGGTGGGTCGAGGTCAGGGACGTGTCGGGGCGGTGGTGGATGCGTGCGCGCCGCTGGTCCCCGCGGGAGGTCGAGGCGCTGCCGTGGGCACGGTAGAGTCCGCGACAGCCAGTTCGTCGAGATCCACGGCCGATCTCCCGAGTCGTTGCTGTCGCTCCCGTGTGGGCACCGAACGGGAAGGATCTGTACTTTCGACGCTTTGGATCGGCGGAGATGATGCGCGTGTCCTATGACACCGAGCCGACCTTCAGCAGCGGGAATCCCGAGGTGTTGTTCGCCGCGCCGTACCTACAGTCGTCGCCCGATCGCCCGCGTCAGTACGATCTCTCACCCGATGGCGACCGGTTCCTCATGGTCAAGGAAGGCGACCCCGGAGAGACGACGGAGGTGAAACGCACACACACGTCCAGATCGGCGACGGCATCTGGCGGTCCTTCCCGAGAATCAGCCGTTTCCGCCCGTACACAACGGTCGAAGCGGCGATCGTGGGCGGCAAGACCACGTGCCGTCAGCGGTGGCGAGGGATCCACGCGGGCCGACAGGGGTATCGCTGTTGAAGCCCCGTCTTGATTGGGGTGTTCCGCGTGAGCCAGCTGCGGCGCACTGCCGCCGGCATGTGAGGTGCGGGAATCGGCAGGGGAGGCGTAACGCCGACGGCCTGTGACCGCCCCGGCCTGGGGCACTATGATGGCTCCCTCTCAGCATGACCCTGGCCCCTGGCTCGACACTCGGCCCGTATGCGATCCGCTTCCAGCTCGTCCAGGGCGGGATGGGCGTCGTCTACCTCGCCCAGGATCCGCGTCTTGACCGTCAGGTCGCGATCAAGGTCCTGCCGCCCGACCTGACGCGCGACGCGACGGCCAAGCAGCGATTCCTCCAGGAAGCGAAGGCGGCCTCAGCGCTGGACCACCCCAACATCTGCACCATCTTCGAGATCAACGAGACCGCCGACGGCCAGCTCTCCCTCGTGATGGCCCAATACGAGGGGGAGACGCTCAAGGAGCGGATCGGGCGCGGGCCGCTGCCGGTGAACGACGCCATCGACCGCCGCCGGGGTAGGCTCCTAGGACCCCATGATCATCGCTGAGGCCATCATGCTTCTCTCGGTGGCGACGGCCGGGCCGGCCGAGCGTGGCCCGGCGCCTCACCCCACCGCGTCAGGACCGGTCCGCGCTGCCCAGGCGGCGCCAGCCGCCGCCGCGGACGACAGCGTCGCCATCATCGCTTTTTCCAACATCTCGGGAGCCGCGCCGGACGACTGGATCGGCATTGGCATCGCCGAGACCCTCGCCGCCGAGCTGGAGCGTGCCGGCGACCTGTCTGTTGTGGGGCGTGAGGCCGTCTCGGGCGCGTTGGAGAACGTGAGCAGCGCAGACGGCATGGCTGGAGCGACGGCACTTGCCGCAGGCCGTCTCCTCGGCGCGCGGTGGGTCGTCAGTGGCGGCTACCAACGGGTGGGCGACCGAATGCGCATCACGGCACGCGTGGTGGGGGTGGCGACGGCCACCGTGGTGCGCACGACGATCGTCGACGGCACGATAACGGAGCTCTTCGCGTTGCAAGACCGGCTCGCCGCCGATCTGAGGCAAGGGCTGATGGCGGAGAGCGGCACGGTTGCGCCGTCTCGGGCGGCGAGCGCGCCGCGCGGCAGCGAGCCCGCGCCTGCCGACGTGGAGCGTCCGTCAGCGGCACGCCGCGAGGCGGCGGCCGCCGCCGAGTCTCCGGCATCCGCATCCGTCGGCGCGACGGCTAACGCGTCGAGCGGAGCCGGCTTCGGGGCAGCGCCCGTCTTCGTCATCGATGGTCCCCCGCCGCCGGTGGCGCCCGAGACGATCGCGCGCGATGCGGCGGGACGCGCGACCGTGCGGGCGGTCCGCCTGACCGGGGCGTGGCGGTTAGACGGGGCATTGGACGAGGCGATGTACGAGGAGGTGCCGTCGGTCACCGGATTCATCCAGCAGTTGCCGAACGCCGGCGAGGCCGCGACGGAAGAGACCGAGGCATGGGTCTTTTACGACGCGCAGAACGTCTATGTGGGGGCGCGCCTCTGGGACTCGGCGCCCGAGTCGCAGTGGGTCGCCAACGAGATGCAGCGCGATTCGGTCCAGCTCGTCCAGAACGAATACTTCAGTGTCGTGTTCGACACCTTCTACGATCGGCGCAACGGCGTCGCCTTCATGGTCAGCCCCATTGGCGGCTTCATCGACTACGAGATCACCGACGAAGCGCCCTCCAACCTCGACTGGAACCCCATCTGGGATGTCCAGACCGGACGCTTCGACGGGGGGTGGACGGTCGAGATGGAGATTCCCTTCAAGTCCATTCGCTTTCGGCCGGGCAGGTCGCAGGTCTGGGGATTGCAGCTCGCGCGGAACATCATGTGGAAGAACGAACGGGTCTTTCTGACCCCGATCCCCATTTCCGGCGGGCCGGGTGAGTTCCGTGTGTCGGCGGGCGGCACGCTGAGTGGCGTCGAGGTCCCGCGAGGCAACCGGACGTTCGAGATCAAGCCGTACGCCATCGGGTCGCTTGCCACCGACGTCAATGCGGTCCCGCGCATCTCGAATGAGGGCGACGGGGACTTCGGCTTCGATGTCAAATACGGCGTGACCGCGAACCTCACGACCGACTTCACCTACAACACCGATTTCGCCCAGGTCGAGGTCGACGAGCAGCAAGTGAACCTCACGCGGTTCAGCCTGTTTTTCCCCGAGAAGCGCGAGTTCTTCCTTGAGGGTCGGGGGATCTTCGATTTCGGTCTCGGGGCGCGCTTTGGCGGCGGCGGGGGTGGTCCCGGCGGCGGGACACGCCGACAGGCCATGGTCGGCATCTTTGGGGGCGGCGACGTGCCGACCATCTTCTTCAGCCGCCGCATTGGGTTAGAACAAGGGCAGACGGTGCCCATTCTGGGGGGCGGCCGGGTCACCGGGAAGGCCGGCAAGTTCAGTATCGGGGCGTTGAACATCCAGACCGACAATGAGCCGAGCGTCGGCGCACTGTCCACCAACTTCACCGTCGTGCGGGTGAAGCGCGACATCTTGCGGCGCAGCCGGATCGGCGGCATCTTCACCGGCCGATCCGTCTCGACCGTGGCGCCCGGGTCGAACGAGGTCTACGGCCTCGACGCCGCGTTCTCGTTCTACGACAACGTCAACTTCAACGGCTACTACGCGCGCACGCGCACGCCCGGCCTCGAGGGGGACGACGCTAGCTACCAAGGGGTGTTCACCTACAACGGCGACCTCTACGCCCTCCAGGTCGACCATCTGCTCGTCGGCGACAACTTCAACCCGGAAGTGGGCTTCCTGCGGCGCGACGACTTCCGGCGCACGTTCACCACGGCCCAATACAGCCCGCGGCCGCGCGGGATTGCGGCGGTGCGGCAATTCACCTTTAGCGGCAGCCTCGATTACATCGAGAACGGGGCCGGCCAGGTCGAAACGCGGATCGTGCAGGCGCGCTTCAACACCGAGTTCGAAAACAGCGATCAGTTCGGCGTCGATGTCCAGGACAACTACGAGTTGCTAGTGCAGCCGTTCGCGATCGCGTCCGACGTCACCATTCCAGGCGGCGCGTATGCGTTCCAGGACGTCTTCGCCTCGTACTCGATGGGGACGCAGCGTCGCTTCTCGGGCACCTTCACCCTCCAGCGCGGCGGGTTCTTCAGTGGGAACATCACGGCGTACGGTTACCGCCGAGGCCGGATCGAGATCACGCCGCAGTTCTCGTTCGAGCCGAGCGTCTCGATCAACCGGATCGATCTCCCGGAAGGGAAGTTCACGGCGACGCTGGTACAGAGTCGCGCGACCTACACCTTCACGCCGCGGATGTTCTTCGGCGGCCTGCTGCAGTACAACTCCAGCAGCGATTCGCTCAGCACGAACCTCCGGCTCCGCTGGGAGTATCAGCCGGGGAGCGAGCTGTTCGTCGTCTACAACGACCAGCGGGACACGTCGCTGCGGGGCACGCCCTTCGTCGAGAATCGGGCTTTCGTCATCAAGTTCACGCGGTTGTTTCGATTCTGACGACGGTAGCTTCGCTGCATGAACCGGCGGCCAGCAGCCAACCCAGCGGCCTCCCCGTCCCTCCTGTCCGCTCGTTGCACACCCAATCGGCGCCAGGGCCGTGATCAGCCCCGGCCGGTGGCATAATCAGCCTTCCACACACAAGGGCCCTGCGCTGATCTGCGTCGGCGTGCGGTCCGACTCGTTTCAGGTGACGCGGCGAACGGGGTCTGATGCGGACAGCACTCGCGAAGACGGTGCACCGGTCTCGCACGGCGTTGACGCCCACCAAGACCACGACGCGTCCGCCGGGGAAGCGCATCGACAACGTCGCCCACGCGGATGTAGTCGCACACGCTCGGGACGCGCGGCAAAACCGGCGTCCGATCTGGACGAACCCGTTCACGAAGGAACGTGCCGCGCTGTGGCGGAAGGCGTGGCGAGGACCGCGCGGGGCCGATTGATGCGGCTTGAGGAACATGTCGTCGGCGATGTGACCGTGTTGGCGCCGTCCGGCCGGATGACGCGGGACGAGAGCTTTGGCGCGGTGAAGCGTCGCGTCGAGGATCTGGTCGACGCGGGGCAGCGCAAGCTAGTGCTGGACTTGGGGGCGGTGTCGTATATGGACAGCACCTGTCTCGGCGAGGTCGTCAGCGGGTTCGTGACCATGCGGAAGCAGGGGGGCACGCTGCACTTGGCGAACCTCACGGAGCGGGTCGAGCAACTGATGACGATGGCCCAGTTGACGACGGTATTTCGGCTGTTCGGTTCTGAACGGGAGGCGGTCTTGAGCCTGGCGCCGGGACAGCGCGAAAGCTAGCGCCCGGACCCTCGGGGACGAAGACCCGTGGCCCTGACCGCCTCGGGCGCGACGTGACCACCCTCTGGAAACCCGTCGTTCGGGTGCTCCGTGGGCTTCATGGCGCTCCGGGGCAAGGGGGGCCACCACGGCGGCACCAACGCCACTAGGACGGTGGTCGCGGCGTAGAATGAGTCGCGGCGTCTGACCACCCGATAGACAGATCGATGGCCCTCCAGGTGGTTCTCGGCTGGGGCATTACGACGCCACCGCCCTTATCGGCGAAGGGCAGGAACGGCCCGCTCGTGGGCGGTAATTTCGAAGGGGAGGAAGAAGCCATGACCCGAAACCGTCAATGGACGCTGCTGACCGCGGCGATTGCGACGGCGTCTCTCTTTTCGTGCAATAGCGCCGAGCCGGGTTCTCGCGTGACGTCGACCCAGGAAGCGGCTCCATCAGGTGATGAGCTGGGCATGGCCAGGGAGCTCGGTCCGGCGACGTGGGCGCGCTGCGCGACGGAGCTGTCGAACCCCGCCGCACGGGTCTACGAGCTGTCGCATCCGCGTTCGGGGTCGATGCCACTGTCGCCGTTTGCCGGTCCCTACGAGCCCAACTACCTTCCGTCGGCCGGCCTCGCAGGCACCACACAACTGTTCAACATGGAAGTGCTGAACGAGAGCGCCAATCCGGGTCAGCAAGGTACGCAGATTGACGCCTTTGGACATTTCGCGTCCTTGGACGACGAATGGGTTGGCACCTCCGAGCTGGCGTCCGACGGCGCACGATATTACGGGGGTTTACACAAGAAGACGTGAAGCCGACGCCCGACTCTCGGCTCCTCAAGCTCGGCATGGATAAGGTCGCGCCCATCGTGACCACGGCGATCCTGCTCGACGCCCGCCAACATATTGGAGGCGGCGAGCCGATGACAGCGGGCCAGCATGTAACCCCTCAGCACATCGAAGAGATGCTGCAGGCGCACGGGCTCGAAGCGCGAGGCATCCTTCCTGGTGACGTCGTATTCATCTACACCGGTTGGAGCGACCACTACGAGGACCCGGACACCACCGGGGTCTACTACAGCATGGCACCTGGGCTGTCCTATGAGACGGCCGTGTACCTTGGCGAGCGCCGTATCGTCGCTGCTGGTCTCGACACGCCGTTTGTCGACGCGGTGGCTGAGGGGCAGTTAGCCGGTACCGCCGGCCACCGGAGGGCACACCTCCAGGAATGGCATTCCCCGTCCACGAGCATTTCTTAACGGAGGTCGGTATCTACACACTAGAGGGGCTCAAGCTCGCAGAGCTGGCCGCGGATCAGGTCTCGGTTTCCTGCACGATGGTCTTGCCATTGCTGACGCAAGGTGGTGCTGGCGCACCCATCCGCCCGGTGGCGATTGGCGTTCCACAGCGGTAGCGGGTCCGACGCGGGAGTCGGTGATCATGAACGTGATGCTGCGGTTCATGAAGACGATGTTCGTCAACGGGCCAGGCCTCACCGCGTGGATCTCGCTCCTTCTGCTCGCCAACATGGTGGTTCCCCTAGTGTTGATCGCCACCATCGAAGGTCAGCTCGTGCTGGCCGCGGCGATGGCCGGCGCACTCACGCAGACGGCGATCTTTGCGACGAAGGGGTTCGTGAGACTGCTTGGGGTCGGCCACGTCTTCTGGGTGCCGCTGATTGTGTGGCTGTGGACCCGCGTCGGTGGATTCCCACCAGACAGTCCGTTCACTGTCTGGATCACGTCGGTCATCGTGCTGAACGGTGTGTCGCTGACCATCGACGTCAGCGACGTGTGGCGCTACGTTGCGGGAGAGCGCCGTCCGCATCTGACAACCGGCTAACGACGCCGATGCCTTTGCAGTCCGGCAGCACGCTGGGCCACTCCTAAGTGACTGTGCCGTTCCGGGACAGTCACTGGCCTGATTAAATGCGATTTGAGCGCATAGGCCGCTACGACGTGACCGCGCTCATCGGCGAAGGCGGCATGGAAGTCTGTCGAGCCCGTGACATGACGCTCGACTGGGACGTGGCAATCGCCACTGTATGAGATGGCATTTCCTACCGAACGCACTGGATACGAAAAGACCGTCCTCTCCGACCTCCAGGGGGCTTGGGCTACGCTCAGGGAGTCCGTAGTCGATGCTCGAGGATTCGATGGCTGGGACCGCGTTCTGTTTCACATCGATGAGGCAATGAGCTCGGGAATTTAGTGTTGAGGGCGGGGAGGTGGGAGACGGTTCGGAGCCTCGATCGAATGCCCCCACTGTTGTTGATCGTTCGAAATCTCCGCCGACGATTCACCACCGCCTACAAGCTCGAGGTCCTGCACTCCGGATCGCGTCCCGGCGAGATCGGGGCCTTGTTGCGCCGCGAAGGGCTCTACTCGTCGCATCTGGTGACCTGGCGCCGGCAATGACGCCGAAGAAGCGTGGCCGGAAGCTCGACGCGGGGATTGACGAAGTTGGAGCGGGAGAAGGCCGCCCTCGAAACGGCCACCCGGCGGCTTAGCGCCGTGCAGCGGGCTGATCGCCTTCCAAAAAAAAGTGGTTCCTCTCATCGAAGTCAGCAATGACCCAGCTGCGGGGGCCGTGAAAGCTCCCGCGCTTTCGTGGATGATACATTTGTGTGGGACGTTGCCGGGGCGTGCGATTGACGTCGAGACGGCGAGCCCCTTGGGGGGGTCTTGGGGGTCCCAGGCGTCTGCTGCGCGGCCGGGCCGCCACGTGCGGTGCCCGGGAGCGTCAGACCGTGGCGGTCCCGCTGCAGGTGCACGCCACGCTGCATCGACGAGTGCGCGCCGCGCACGATGTACCGGCTCTTGGACACGGCCGGCGAGTCAAGGAGCGACCAGTCCGCCGCCCCCACTACGCGGCGCCGGAGCTGCGGCTACCCGGCCCAACGACGTCTGGAGCTGGGAATCACTCCTTGGGCCCCGCCAAGTGGACGTATTTCTATCTCTACGTCATCCTCGACATCTTCAGTACGTGGTCGGCTGGATGCTCGCGCCGCGCGAGAGCGCCGCGCTGGCCGAGCGGCCTGTATCGAACGGTGCGATGCGGACCGTGGCGCGCCATGACGAGCAAGCCGGTCGCCCGTCTCCTCGCCGATCTCGGCGTCACGAAGACGCACAGTCGCCCCCACGCTCCAACGACAACCCGTTTTCCGAAGCGACCCTGCCCAGCCCCGAACGCTTTGGGTCCCTGGCAATGGCTCGGGCTGGGCACCACTTCTTCGCTGGCAATCGACCACTATGAGAGCGGCGGATTTCCTGACCGAACGCACGTGGTACGAAGCGCGTGCAGAGCGCACCAACATCCTCTACCGGACCATCCAGGGGGCTTCGTGAACGGGGCAAACGCGTCAGGGAGTCCGCCTGAGAAGAAAACGATGCTCGAGGATGCCCCAGAAACGACGGCGGCACCTCGGGACCGACCTGTTTCACATCGATGAGGCAATGAGCTGGGAGACGGTTCGGAGCCTCGCATCGAATGCGCCACGACGATCGACCTCGGCGCAACTCCTTGGTGTCTCAATGTCATTGACAGCTTTGTGGGAGACGGTTCGGAGCCTCGATCGACTGTTGTTGATCGTTCGAAATCTCTGTGCTCGAGGCACGGCACCCGACGAAGTGGTGGAGAATATCGAGGCAGTCAACGACCTCCTCGACGAGTTGCTTCACCCTCGATAGTGGTTCACGGTCAACGAGTGTTCAGATGAACCATGACTCTTGAACCCGGCTCCACACTCGGGCACTACTCCGTGACCTCACTTCTGGGAGAGGGCGGCATGAGGGAGGTCTACCGCGCCCGTGACACCAAGCTCGACCGGGACGTGGCGCTCAAGGTGCTGAGCAATCAAGCCGACGAGCCGCACGCGACGCACCGTTTTGGGTAGAACGGCACGGCGAGAAACCACAGGCCGCCCGTCAGCACGATCCCGAGGAGCGTGCCCCAGCCCAAGACGCGTCGGAATCCGGTCATCCGCGCGCAACTCTGACAACGGCGGTCTTGCATCGCAACTCCCTCCAGGCGCGGATCCAGATCTACGAAGCCGAGGGACGCATGTCCACGTCTCCTGAATTGGACGGTGGGGGCTTGTCGTTGGCCGTCAACGCCAACGGCCATGAGCCCCGAAGGTCAGTGAGGGCCGCGCACTCCAGATCGTAAAAATCTCCTATGAGAGGGCGACTTCTCGGGGGTAAATCGGGCAGAGCGGCACCCCGGACGGGGTTTCGGTCGTCCCGCCGCAAGGTCCCCCGATCTGGGTGCCAGAAGTGCCTCTCTCGTAGAGCGGGCGCCTCCTAGCCCCAGCGGCTCGGCGTAGCGCCGATCCCGCCTGCTGACGGACTACAATCCCGAGGATTCCCCCAGAGCCCAAGGAGGGCCGTGCCACTGACACCCGGCGCGCGGCTTGGAGCGTACGAGGTCACCGCCGAGATCGGCCGCGGCGGCATGGGGGAGGTGTACCAAGCGCGCGACACGAAACTGGATCGGGATGTCGCGCTGAAAGTCCTCCCGGACGCCTTCACGTCAGACCCTGATCGCTTGGCCCGCTTCGAGCGCGAAGCCAAAGTCCTTGCCTCCCTAAATCATCCCAACATCGGGCACATCTACGGGCTGGAAGAAGCGGAGGGCACCAAGGCGCTGGTCCTCGAACTGGTCGAGGGGCCGACCTTGGCGGATCGCATCGCGGAGGGGCCGATCCCCCTTGACGAGGCGCTTCCCATCGCCAAGCAGATCGCCGAAGCCCTCGAAGCGGCGCATGAGCAGGGGATCATCCATCGCGACCTGAAACCGGCCAACGTGAAGGTGAAGGCCGACGGCACGGTGAAGGTGCTGGACTTTGGGTTGGCCAAGGCGTTCCAGCCGGAGGCCAGTGGGGCCAGTGCCTCCGAGTCGCCGACAATCTCGTTGACGGCAGCGGCGACGCAGATGGGGATGGTGATCGGGACGGCCGCGTATATGAGTCCCGAACAAGCGAAGGGAAAGGTGGTCGACAAGCGAGCGGACGTGTGGTCGTTCGGCTGCGTGCTCTACGAGATGCTGACGGGCAGACGGGCGTTCGTCGGTGACGACGTGTCCGACACACTCGCGGCGGTGCTGCGAGCTGAAGTCGACTTGGACGCGCTACCGGAGGAAACACCCGCGAGGCTTCACCAAGTATTGCGAGTGTGTCTCCAACGGGATCCCAAGCGGCGGGTCCACGATGTGGCCGACGTGCGGCTGTCGATGGACGGTGCGTTTGAGCCAGCAATCCGCGCGCCCGCAGAGCAAACCGTAGGAACCCCACTTAGAGTCTGGCAACGTTCCATTCCTGCCGCGGTCCTCGGACTCTTGTTGCTGGTGCTCGGCGTTGCTGTGGGGAGACTCTATCGCTCTGACCAGGTCTCGTCGAAAGAAGTCATGCGCTTTGCCGTGACGGTCCCCGCGACGGAGCAATTGAGCATTGGTGACAACGCAGGTGTGGCTGTCTCCCCCGACGGGCGATTCCTTGCGTATCTCAGCGACCCTCGCAACACGGTTGAGCCGAAGAAGCTCATGCTGCGGTCGATGGACGACGTCACGCCGACGACACTCGCCACTGGGAACCCCCTGTTCAGCCCCTTCTTCTCGCCCAGTGGCGAGTGGGTGGGAATCTACGACTTCAACGAGAGGGAATTACGCCGTGTCTCTGTGCGCGGTGGCTCGGCCCTCAAGATCGCAGACGTGGCCGGCACGCTTCGTGGCGCGAGTTGGGGAGGCGACGACACCATTGTCTTCGCGACGGAGGAGGGACTCTGGCGCGTCGCCGCGAGTGGCGGTGTGCCGGAACAGTTGACGACCGCCGACGCTACCCAAGGCGAACGTGGTCACTACTGGCCTGCGCTCCTGCCGGGCGGACAAGAGGTCCTCTTTACTGTTGTCGCGACTCCCATAGAAGAGTCGCAGATTGCCGTACTGTCGCTGACCTCAGGTGAGCGAAAAACTCTCGTCCGCGGCGGATCGTATCCGCGTTACGTCTCGACTGGGCATCTGCTCTACGGTAGGCAGGAGACGCTCTGGGCGGTCAGATTCGATCCGAACGGACTGGAAGCTATTGGAGATCCGGTGCCCGTGCAGGAGGGTGTTCTCACGAAGGTACTTGGCGGGGCGGAATTCGGCACCTCGGACGACGGCCGGCTCGTGTATGTGCCCAGCGCCGCCGTGCGCGCCAACGAGAGCACGCTCGTCTTCGTCGATCGGCGAGGAACGACGAATGAGGCGTCCCTGCCTCTAGGGAGCTATCTCTATCCAAGGATCTCACCGGATGCGTCACGTCTCGCCGTCCAAGTGGGTGTGGGCGACGACGCGAATCTCTTCATCTATGAGATGACCAGCGAACGATTACGCCAACTCACCTTCGACGGGGGCACGATGCCCATTTGGACGCCAGACGGGACACAGGTCACGTTCCTGGCGAACGATGCACTCTGGAACGTCGCGTCTGATTTCAGCCAAGAGCCGCAACTGTTGAGCGCCGCGAGTGCCGAGTTCGGGATTGACGGGCCGTACTCATGGTCCCCAGGCGGCGATGTTCTCTTTTGGGCCGGACAGGGTGGTGTGACGCAGCTCACACTACTCGAAGACGGTGACGTGGAACATGGCCCGCTCTTGGTTGAGCCGTACTCCGAGCGACATGCAAATTTTTTCTCACGGCATGCCGGTCCCTTCGGCATTTACAGGGCGGGAACCATTTGCCTGGACCGGACAGGGTGGTGTGCACGCAGCTCACACTACTCAGAAGACGGTCAGCCACGACGTGGAACATGGCGGCCGCGGATTGGTTGGGCCGGACAGGGTGGTGTGACGCGTCACACTACCGCGACATGTACTCCAGCGACATGCAAATTTCTCTTCGGATGGCGGGTGGCTCTCCTTTTCCACGGACGAGACAGGCACGGATGAGATCTATGTCCAGCCGTACCCGCTCGGTTCCGGTCAGAAACGAAGGGTGACTCAGAACGGAGGCGAGAACTCCGTGTGGTCACGGAGCGGGCGCGAGTTGTTCTACGTGCATGACGGACAACTCTGGGCAGTTGAGATCGAGACGGCACCAACACTCGTCTGGAAAGACCCGCTGGCCCTCTTTGAGACGCCCTGGCCGACAAGGAGGGGTAAGTTTGTCGACTACGGACGTGACTCCTGATGGTGAACGGTTCGTATTCGTGAAGCCACAGGCGAGATATTGTCAATAGTTGTGGATCAGCGGTCGGCGTGATCAAGCGGCTTCCTTCCGATCCCCCTCGGGGTTCCGTTCCTTCTGCGCGCCGTCGACGAAGACCACGCCGGCACGAACGAGCGGCAGGAGGTGTGCGCCGTTGAGACGACGCCACCGACGCTGCGCCATGTCCAGCAGCTTGTAGGCCATTAACAAGCCCTTTGTGCGAGAACCGGCGCCCTTGGTGACGCGTTGCCGCAGCCGGACCGTCGCGAACGGCGATTCGATGACGTTGGTCGTCCGGAGGTGGATCCAGTGCTCGGCCGGGAAGGCGAAGTACGTGAGCAGGGCCTCCCGATCGGCCGCCAGGCACGCTGCCGCTTTCGGATACTTCACCTTGTACTCGGCCACGAAGCCGTCGAGCTGTGCGTCGGCCCGCTCCCGCGTGTCGGCGGCCAGGATGTCGTGCAGCGCTCGCTTGGCCTTCGGCTGGAGGCGCTTCGGTAACTTGTCAAGCACGTTCCCCAGCTTGTGGAACCAGTCACGTTGCGCCGCCGTCTCCGGCCACACATCCCGGACGGCCGCCCAGAAGCCCAGGGCGCCGTCGCCGACCGCCACCACCGGCGCCCGCATCCCCCGGCGCCGCAGGTCGCGGAGCACCGTGAATCGCCCCGGGTTTCCCGGAGGCTCCATATCTTGGGAGGATGGAGTCCATGGGAAGACCGAGGAAGTACTCACCAGAAGTACGGGACCGCGCCGTGCGGCTCGTGTTTGAGCACGAAGACCAGCACGACTCGCAGTGGGCCGCGATCCGATCCGTGGCCGAGAAGATCGGCTGCACGTCGGAGACGCTGCGGCATTGGGTGCGCCAAGCCGAGCGGGATCAGGGACGCCGTCCGGGGCTGACGACGGACGAGCGGGCCGTGCTGAAGGAGCAGGCGCGCGAGATCCGCGAGCTCCGGCGGGCGAATGAGATCCTGCGGAAAGCGTCAGCGTATTTCGCACAGGCGGAGCTCGACCGCCGACCGAGGTAATGGTGACCTTCATTGATGCGCAGCGGGAAACGTACGGGGTCGAGCCGATCAGCGCCGTGGTGCCGATTGCTCCGTCGACGTATTACGCGCACAAAGCGTGGCAGGCCAATCCCCGGTTGCGATCGGGGCGCGCGCAGCGCGATGCGTGGTTGAAGGATCAGATCCGTCGCGTGCGCGACGAGAACTTCGCGGTCTACGGCGCGTACAAAGTCTGGCGCCAGTTGAACCGTGAGGGGATCGCCGTGGCCCGGTGCACCGTCGAACGCCTGATGCGGGAGCTGGGCCTGCGGGGCGCCGTTCGGGGCCGGGCGTTCACCACGACGACCTGTCCTGACCCCACCCCGCGGCCGGCCGACCTGGTCAACCGCACGTTTGTGGCCACGCGCCCCAACGCACTCTGGGTGGCGGACCTCACCTTCGTGGCGACCTGGCGCGGCTTCGTCTACGTGGCGTTCGTCATCGATGTCTTTGCCCGGTGCATCGTAGGCTGGCGCGTCTCCAGCTCCTTGCGCACCGACCTCGCCCTTGATGCGTTGGAGCAAGCCCTGTATGCGCGGCCGGCACCTGACGGGTTAGTGCACCACAGCGATCGGGGTGGTCAGTATCTCTCCATTCGCTACACGGACCGGCTGGCCGAGTCGGGCATCGAGCCGTCCGTGGGGAGCGTGGGTGACTCGTACGACAACGCCCTCGCTGAGTCGGTGATCGGGCTGTACAAGACCGAAGTGATTCGTCGGCGCGGCCCGTGGCGGCATCTCGAGGCCGTGGAGTTTGCGACGCTCGAATGGGTGGACTGGTTCAACAACCGGCGGCTCTTGACGTCGATCGGCGACGTGCCACCGGCCGAGTACGAACAGCAGTACTATCGGGCACAAGAAGCGCCAGCCACAATGGCCGGAGTCAACTAATGAGCTCTCCGGAGAACCCGGGGCGATTCACCGTCGCCCAGCTGTCGGTGCTCTCGCGATAGCCATCCTCGAGCGCGACCAGTTCTTTCGTCCCGTCCGGCCGGGCCCCAATCAGCACCAGCGTGCACAGGCGGTCGTCTTCCAGGCGAATATTGAAGTGGATCCCGTCGACCCACACGTAGACGTAGTCGCGGTCGGTGAGATCCCGCTGGCGGAACCGCCGATACTCCTCGTCCCAGGCCGCCGTCAGCCGCGCGATGTTGGTGGCACTCAGGCCGGCGGCGTCCTCCCCGAGCAACACCGGCAGCGCCTCACGAAAATCGCCGGTCGACAGCCCGCGCAGATAGAGAATCGGCAGCACCTCGGCCACCTGCGGCGAGCGGCGCATATACGGCGGCAGAATGCGACTCGTGAACCGCTGGCGCTGACCGTCCGCCTCCACCCGCTTGTCGTTCACCCGCGGCGCCCGGACCTCCAGCGTCCCTGCCCCGCACGTGACCTTCCGCGCCCGCGCCTGGCCATTACGCACGACCAGCCGGCGGCCGTGCTCGTCTTGCGCTTCGGCGTGCGTGTCGACGTACTGGGCAACCTCCACCGCCAGGGCCTTCAGCAGCATCCGGCGAGCTCCTTCTCGCGCGAGCTCATCCAGCGTCGGCCCCGCAGCCTGCTCTTCCGTTGCACCGTCGTTGTCGAGTACCTTCAGCATAGGTGGCGTCTCCTTCCCCGGCCTGCCAGCCGGAGTTTTGCGTTTGTCACGCGGAAGGATACGCCGCCTGCTTCACGCTCCCGATCCACAACTTCTGGTTATAACTCGCCACAGGCGGATGCGGTCGACAGTCCAAGTCGCGAAATCAACGTCGTGCTTAATTGGTTTGAAGAGCTGAACGCAAGGGTACCACCGCCCTGATCCATGCCTCTCTCACCCGGCATCACCCTCGGCCCCTATGAGATCCAAAGCCCGCTGGGTGCCGGAGGCCAAGGTGAGGTCTACAAGGCCAGAGACACCCGCCTGGACCGCACCGTCGCCATCAAGGTGCTCCCTGAGCACGTCGCCGCCGACCCCGATCTGAAACAGCGGTTCGAGCGCGAGGCCCGCACCGTTGCCGCCTTGAACCACCCGCACATCTGCACCCTCTTCGACATTGGCCGGGAAGGCGAGACGGACTTCCTGGTCATGGAGTATCTCGAAGGGGAGACGCTGGCGCAGCGGCTCGACAAGGGCGCGCTGCCGCTCGATCAGGCGCTCCAGATCGCCATTCAGATCGCGGACGCGTTGGACAAGGCGCACCGGCAGGGGATCGTGCATCGGGATCTAAAGCCCGGGAACATCATGTTGACCAAGGCTGGGCCAAAGCTGTTGGACTTTGGGTTGGCACGGTTGCAGCCGGGGGGCGGGGATGTCGGCGTGTCGGGGATGCCGACGCGGAGCGCCGGGCTGACGGGACAGGGAACCATCCTGGGCACGTTGCAGTACATGGCCCCCGAACAACTGGAAGCGAAGGAGGTCGATGCGCGGACGGACATCTTCGCGTTCGGGGCCACGCTTCACGAGATGGTCACCGGCACGCGAGCGTTCGAGGGAGCGAGTCAGGCCAGTGTGATCACCGCGATCATGAGCAGTAACCCGCCTCTCGTGTCGAGCCTCCAACCGATTACACCGCCGGCGCTGAATCACGTTGTGCGGACGTGCTTGGCGAAAGACCCCGATGATCGATGGCAGTCGGCGGGTGACGTGGGCCGCCAGTTGGCGTGGGTCGCCGAGGGTGGTTCAGCGTCAGCCGTTGCCGTGCCCGCCGTTGGGCCGCGCCGCCAGTCGCCAGTGGCGTGGGGTGGGCTGGCGTTGATGACCATGGTCGCGATTGCCCTCGCCGTGCTCTACGTCAATCGCGCACCGACCGACACCGTCACCACGCGGATGGCGGTGGTCGCCGAGGGCGGGGGGGTGTCCGGGCTTGCGCTGTCGCCCGATGGACGTCAGCTCGCGTATGTCGCTGGGACTGGAACGGCAGCGCAGGTGTGGGTGCGGTCACGCGATGCGGTCGAGGCGCGGGCACTGCCGGGGCACCGAGGGGGCCAACGGCTCCCCATTTTGGTCCCCCGACGGGCGCTCCCTCGGCTTCTTTACCCTCTCGGAACTGCGGACCATCGACCTGACGGGCGGGACGCCACAGACCGTTGTGCGCGGCCGCGGTCGGAACGGGTGGGACGTGGAACGACGATGACCTGATCGTGTTCGGTGGCGCGGTGGGGGGATTGCTCCAGGTCCCCGCCGGCGGTGGTGAGGCGAGCCCGGTCACCACACTCGATGCGGGTCTGGAGGGGGTGCTGACCCATGCATGGCCGCAGTTCTTGCCGAACGGTGAGGACGTGCTCTTCACCGTCTTAGCAGGGGTTGGACTGGGAGACGCTTACGTCACCTCCGTGGCGTCGGACGAGGCGCCAGTCCAGGTGCTGACGTCAGCGCTCGAAGCCCAGTATGCGGCTCCCGGCTATCTCCTGTTTGGTCGTGGTGACATCCTGATGGCGCAACCGTTCGACGTCGCGACCCTCGCGGTCACAGGCGACCCGACTGTCATCGCCTCGGATGCGACGGTGAGCTCGGGTTCTCTCCAAGGGAACCTGGTCGCGACCTCCCAGCGGGGGGACATGGCCTACGTGGGCGATAGCGGAGCCTCGGCACTCACGCAGCTGCGATGGCTAGACCGCTCGGGGGCCGACCGTGGCGCGG
>CBDANB010000006.1:0-1145747 GCA_965197395.1 Vicinamibacterales bacterium
TCCAACGCGACGAGCTGCGCAGACAGCTGGTGCATCTCAACCTGCGCGGTGTTCCTCACGTGACGAATCTTCTCGACATTTGATGGCTGCGACGTCTCGTCGCTCCCGACGAGTTCCTCGTACATCTTCTCGCCACGCCGTAGCCCGGTAAACGAGATCTCGACATCCTGGTCGGGGGCATATCCAGATAGGCGGATCAGGTTGCGCGCCATGTCGACGACCTTGATCTGCTCGCCGATATCAAGCACAAACGTGGCGCCACGAGCGCCGATCGCGGCCGCCAGCAATAAGAACTGAACCGCCTCCGAGACGAGCATGAAGTAGCGGCGCACATCCGGATGGGTGACCGTGACGGGTCCGCCTCCCTCGATCTGCGCGAGAAACTTCAACACGACGCTTCCACTACTTCCCAGCACGTTCCCGAAACGCACCGCGGAAAACGACGTCGTGCTCCGTGCGGCCATCCCTCGAACGATCAGCTCAGAGATACGCTTCGTAGCCCCCATCACGCTCGTGGGGTTCACGGCCTTGTCGCTAGAGATCAAGATGAACCGCTTGACGCCAAACCGATCGGCGGCTTTCGCGACCCGCCACGTCCCCCCGACGTTGTTCGTCACGGCCTCGCCCGGATTCAGCTCCATCATCGGCACGTGCTTGTGGGCCGCAGCGTGAAACACGACCTGTGGCGTCTCACGCCGAAACATGCCTTCCAAGCGCAGCTCGTCCCTAATGTCGCCGACGATCGGCTTGACTAGTCGAGCACCGGCACGTTCGTTCAGCTCATCGGCGATCGCGAAGAGACTGGTCTCGTGGCGTTCATACAGGACCAGACTGGCAGGCCCACACTCACAGATTTGCCGACACAACTCGGAACCGATGGAACCACCGGCGCCGGTTACCAGCACACGCTGGCCCTTCAGCAGTGCGCCCGCTGGAGACGGATCCATTTGCACCGGGGCTCGCGGGAGCAACGCCTCGAACTTGTGTCGCCCGCCCAGTGCACCTTGGTCTCTAACCGCAACCACGCGCTGATGTTAGCACGCGCGTCCGACGCTTCTTCTGTGAGGCGTAGCCCAGCGGCGTGGCCTCGTTCCCACTGGGAACACGACAAGGCGTTTGCGTCGGCAGTGTCGAGCTTGAACTGAGCGGACGATGGGATAAACCCATCGGCTACGCGGGCGCACTGAGCCTGCTCTCACCCGCCGCGCCCGAGATGTGAACACAGCTCTCGCACTGAAGCAACAACGTGCGATATCTCCTCATCCGACATCGTTGGGAAGATGGGCAAAGAGATCAATCGATGCCAGAGATCGGTGGCGACCGGGAAGCGGCCGGGCTCCCACTTGTACGTTGACTGGTAGTAGGAATGTAGGTGGAGCGGTTTCCAATGCACCGAGCAGCTTACGCCGAGTGCCTCCAACTCCTGCACAAACGCGCGCCGATCGACCGTCAACGACTCCAGACGCAGCCGAACCACGAACAGATGCCAGGAGCTCAGTTGGCGGTCCGACACGGATGGAAGCTCGAGTTGTTCGACGTCGGCTAATCCTGTGAGATACGCCTCCGCAATCCGCGCTCGTTTGCGCCGCATCTCCTCGGCTCGCGCCAGTTGGTGGATGCCGATGGCCGCAGCGAGATCCGTAAGGTTGTATTTGTAGCCAGGCGCGACGATGTCGTGCTCCCAGCTCTCAAGGCACTCCGCGCCGGAGGGATTCTCCAGAGACATCCCATGGAGCGACATCGTCCGGACTCGCGCCGCGATCTCCGGATCACGTGTGACCACCATCCCACCTTCGCCCGTCGTAATCGTCTTGTTCGCGTAGAAGGAATAGCAGCTCACCGACGCCGTGTCCTCGCCGCAGCGGATCCAGGGGGCATCGCTACCGCGTCGCCAGGCGGCAGGGAACGCGTGCGCCGCGTCTTCGACGACCCACAGTCCGTGGCGCTCAGCGAACTCCCACAAGACGTCGTAGGACGACACACACCCGCCCACGTGGACCGGGATGACGCCCACGACCGGTGCGCCGGCGGGGATCCGATCCGGCAGCGTGCCCTTCCGAAGCGCCGCCAACTTCCTGTCGGCATCCTCCAGGTCGAGTCCCAACGTGACCGGATCACAATCCACCAGGACCGGAAACGCCCCGAAGTGGCCCACCACCTCGGCCGTTGCGGCGAACGTCATCGTCGGGACGAGCACGGCCTGACCAGCACGCACACCCACGGCGTCCAATGCCAGATGCAGCGCGGCAGTTGCGGAGCTCACGGCGACGGCGTGCCGAGCCCCAACCGCCTTGGCGAACGCCTCTTCGAACCGTCGAACACGGGGCCCGCGTGTCAGCCAGCCGGAACGCAAGACCGCGACAACCTCGGCTATCTCCGCCTCGCCGAGGTCGGGACGAAAGAAGGGAACCCGCAGGGCGGGCGCTGGCGGTGAGGCGGGTCTCGAGGAATCGACGACTGACATGGGCGGCCGACCCTACGAACGCCCCCTACTGAGTTGAGGTGACGTGCGCGCCACCGCGGCGACCTCGTACTCGTCCGCCGGCACCGGTCGCGCAAGCGGTTGTCCGCTGAAGAAGCGAACGACGTCGTCGACCGCCTCCTGCTCCATTTGCAGCCGGCAGTCCTCCGACATCGACCCCATGTGGCAGGTCAGCAGGCAGTTCTCCAACGAGGTCAACGCACCCGCATACGGCTCCGATTCATAGACGTCGATCGCCGCGCCGGCGATCTGGCGCTCTCGAAGCGCCGACGCCAGCGCGCCTTCGTCAACGATGCCGCCGCGCGCGGTGTTAATGAGCAGCGCCGAGGGCTTCATCGCCGTCAGTGCCTCGCGGCCTACGAGGTGATGGGTCTCGGGGGTCAGCGGCACATGCAGGCTCACGATGTCGGCCTCCCGAAAGAGGGTCTCCTTGGCGACCCACGACACGCCGTGCGACTGCCCGAAGACGCGGTCCGGTGCGATGTCATTGGCAAGGACGTTGACCCCAGAGAACCCGTGTAGCAACCGTATCAATCGCCTACCAACACGACCAACGCCGATGACACCGACCGTCAACCCTGCGAGACGGCGGCCCATCACGCGCGACCACGTGCCGGCGCGCAGACTGCGATCAGCCTGATGAATCCCCCGCAGCAGCGACAGGATCACTCCCAGCGTGAGCTCGGCCACCGCGGGCGCCGGCGCGTCCGGCGTGTAGGTCACGTCTATGCCTCGACGGCGCGCTTCCAGCAAATCCACGTTGTCCAGACCGATGCCCACCCGGGCAATGAGTTTCAAGTGTGGCGCCTTGTCCATGACGGCCGCGGTGATCGGCTCCGTGCCGGCGACCAGCGCGCCAAAGGGCGTGATGAGGCCGCCCAGTTCACTCTCACTCAGGTGGCGTCCGAGCGGGTTGATTACGTACTCGAGCCCGACATCGCGAAGTTGTCCCAACGACGCTGGATTCTGCTGGCCGAACGGCACTGATGTGATGAGCACGCGACACGGCACGTTATCCTTCATGGTTGTCAACAGACAGGCAGAATCCCGATCCTACCGCACGCAGGCCGCCGAGAATGCCCGCGCGCCTGGCCGCCGTCAAGGCCGGAGCCGGAGCATGTCAAGGCGCTCCGGCGGTGGGTGGCGAGTCTGAAGTAGGGCTAAATCAGCGTTGGCGCGTATGCGCAACGATAGTTTCCTACCCGCCGATCCGCAGCACCTCGACGCCAAGCCCGTCTACTCTGCGAAAGTGACGTTGGTCAGACGGCCCGACCAGGACCGGGAAGCCCAGGTATGTCGCCGTCACGGCGACCGCCATCCACACCCCAATCACGACGCAAGGGAGGTCGCCGATGAGCGAGGTTCGAAAGACAAACCCATCCAACGGCGGCCTGGCGATGACCCCAGACCGGATTGCGCTCATCAAGCGCACCATCGCCCGAGAGGCCACCGATGACGAGTTGACCCTCTTCATTCAGCAGTGCACCCGCACCGGGCTCGATCCCTTCGCCCGCCAGATCTACGCCATAAAACGCTGGGACAGCGGCGCGGGCAGGGCCGTGATGAGCACACAGACCAGTATCGATGGGTTTCGGCTCATCGCCGAGCGCAGCGGCAAGTATGCCGGCCAGGTGGGCCCGATGTGGTGCGGGACGGATGGGCGGTGGGTGGATGTGTGGCTGTCGTCGGATCCACCGGTCGCCGCCAAGGTCGGGGTGATCCGACACGACTTCGCCGAGACCCTCTGGGCCGTGGCGCGCTACGACGGGTATGTGCAGCGCGATCGGGCGGGCCAGCCCTCCGTCCTCTGGGTCAAAATGCCTGACCTGATGCTGGCCAAGTGCAACGAGAGCCTGGCCCTCCGGAAGGCGTTCCCGCAGGAGCTCAGCGGGCTCTATACCGCCGACGAAATGTCGCAGGCGAGTCCGGGGAACGGCGCTGGACCTCCCCAGGAGGTCGTCGCGCCGGCCGCCTACCGGCGGCGGGGACGAGGCGGACCTCGAACCGGGGACGGTGCGGTTGGTCTCGATCGCGACGCGGACGACGAAAAGTGGGCAGCCGTTCTGGGTGGTCACAGATCACCGCGGTCAAGAGAGCAAGATCTGGAGCCGCTTCGAGGACGAGGGAACGCAGGTCTCGGGCGACCAGCTCGCGGCCTGTGTGGAAGCGGTCGTCGCGTCCCGCGACGCCGTCGAGGTGAAGACGCGCGAGACCTCGTGGGGGCTCGATCTGCTCGCCGTCCACCGGCGACCTCATGGCGGCCTTGCGGAGGACGCGCCCGACCCCGCGGTGGATCAGGACGTACCGGACGTGGACGACGAGGACCTGCCCTTCTAGTAGCGAGGCCGGACGACCATGGAGCGCTTCTGCGTGTTTGACATCGAGACGGCGGCCTTGGCCGACGCAGCCGACTACGTCGTGCCACCCAAGCCTCGCGCAAACCTGAAGGACCCCGCAAAAATCCAACTCGATCTGGCAGAGAAAACCGCCGCGCAGCTCGAGCGAGCAGCGCTCGACCCGGACCTCTGTCGGGTCGTCGCCGTGGGATGGGATTGCGACGGGCGAATGGAGAGTGCTGTCTGTGAGGACGCCGCGCAGGAACGGCTCCTGCTGGACCGGTTCTGGCAGCGGACGCGCGGCGCCACCTTGGTCGGGTTTAACTGCTTGGGCTTCGATCTACCGGTGCTGCTTCGGCGGTCACTCTACCTCGGGGTGCCCGCGCCCCAGTTTGCCCTGAACAAATACCGGCCCGGCAGCGTTGTCGATCTGATGCAGCGCCTTGCGTATCAGGGCACGCTCACCTACCGGTCGCTGGCGTTCTACTGCAAGCGATTCGGGCTTGACGTCCCCGATGCGGTGACCGGCGCTGACATCGGCGCGCTCGTGGACGCGGGCGCATGGCGCCAAGTCCACGACCACGTCCGCGCAGACGTGGCGAAGACCACCGCGCTCGCCCGGCGCGTCGGCATCCTTCCCAGCGGCGAGGGGGACATCCCGACCGGCGTGAGTCTCGCGGTGCCGGCCCCCGTGAGCACGGCGGGCCAGCGTGCGGGATCGGCCGCGCCAGACCTCGCCTTTCCGAAGCCCTTTCCACAGATCCTGGAGCGGCAACAGCGTCGAACCTGCCAGCAGGCCCGCGACCGCCGGGAAAACGCCAAGGTCCGGCAGCGGTCAGGCGGCCAGTGTGAGGTCGTACTCGACAAGACGCGGTGCCGAAAGCCCGGCCACGACATCCATCACCTCGTCGGAGGGCACGGCCGGCGCGGACGCGGTGCCAGTGCCCTGGCCACGCACAAAGTGCAGGCATGCCTCGACCATCATCGCCTGATGGGCCTCAAACGGATCGAGGTGACGTGGACCACCGCGCAGGACCCTGTCTCGACGATTCAGTTTGCACAGGTGCGCGGGACATCATCGGCATGACGCGTCGGGTAGCAGGCCCGACCCCGGTCGCGGGACATGACGTGGTACACGGGACCATGACGAATGCGGAGGCGCCAGGCTCCAGCGACGATGGGGAGCCGAGCGGAAGGCCTCCCCTCCCGTCAGCCCCGCGAGGTCTGGCGCGGGGACTGACCGGCTGCAGGACCCGGCCGCCGTCCGACGACTTGGATTGCTTGCTCTGTGACGTGCGGCAGTGCATCCGGCGCTACGTGGTCCTGTCCGATCCGCAAGCGACGGCGACGACGCTCTGGGTCGCGCATTGTCACGCCTTCGCCGCCGCGGAGGCGACGCCGTACTTGAATGTCACGAGCGCTGTGAAGCAGAGTGGCAAGACCCGCTTGCTCGAAGTCCTGGAGCCCATCGTGCCGGCGTCGTGGCTCACCGGGCGGGTGAGCGCCGCGGTGCTGACGCGGAAAGTTGATGCCGAAACCCCGACATTGTTGCTCGATGAAAGCGACGCGGCGTTCAAACATGACTGCGAGTACTCCGAGGCGCTCCGGTCGATTCTCAACAGCGGCTACCGGCGGTCAGGTATCTGCTCCTTGTGCGTCGGTCAGGGGGCGGGCCTCACCTACCGGGACTTCTCGACGTTCTGCCCCAAGGCCATCGCTGGGATCGGGGCACTCCCCGACACCGTGACAGACCGATCGATCCGCATCACGCTCAAGCGCCGCGCCCCGTATGAGTGGGTGGAACGATTCCGGCAGCGGGACGCCCCGCGGATCGGCGAGCCCCTCCGGGCACAGCTGGCCGCGTGGCGAGGCACGGCGGTCGAGGAATTGCGAGACGCGGAGCCAGCACTCCCGACTGAGCTGAGCGACCGGGCCGCGGACGTGTGGGAACCCCTCATCGCCATTGCCGACCTGGCGGGGAACGACTGGCCGACGCGGGCACGCGGCGCCGCCACGGCCTTATCCGGGATGGCGTCGTCGGACGACGACACCCTCGCGATCTGCTTGCTAGCGGACGTGGGGCAGGTGTTCACCGAAGAGACCATCGGGTCCGCTGACCTGGTCGATCGTCTGGTGCGGCTCGAGGACCGGCCCTGGGCCGAGTGGACGGGTGGGCAGCCGATCACCCAAGCCCGCGTGGCCCGCTTGCTCAAGCCCTTCGGCACCCGTCCGACGAAACTACGCTTCGGGGCACGGACAGCCAATGGTTACACGACCCGGATGTTCGCCGATCCCTGGTCCCGGTATCTGCCGAACAGAGCAGAACAGTGGAACGCTGCCAACAACGATGAAGATGAACGGGGCCCACGCAGGGTGAAACCTGACAGGGCCGGTTCCGCGTCGGACACGGTGGTTGCTCGCGATAGAGACGAGGTGCGTTCCGGTGTTCCACCTCCTGCGGGGGAGACGGGACCGGTGGGTACTGGCGACGAAGGCGAGGCAAGCGATGGACAGCACTTCTAACGGATCGTCCTGCTGCGCGGGAGAGCGTCAGAGCGCCTTCGAAGAACTGCTCGAGCTGCGTGACTGACCCGACCCCAACGGTCGTACCAGATGTTAAGAGAGAGCTGGCTCCTTTTGACCCGCTACCCGAAACTACACCGGCACGAGGTTGAGTCTCGCGGCCTCGTCGTCGTGGCATAGCCCGGTTCGATGGTCGCCGTGAGCCTCAAGGGATTCACCCGAGTGTCTCCAGCTTCCGTGGTCTCATGAGCGAGTGTCGTCTCCTCGGGCGTGCGGTCACCCAAGGCACTGTGTCGACGCACCGAATTGTAACCGCCTCGCCACTGGTCGAGATGTCGCTGTGCATCTGACAGCGAGATAAACTGCTGGGTATTCAGCCCCTCGTCGCGCAGGCGCCCGTTGAACGACTCGATGAACGTGTTCTCCACCGGCTTGCCTGGGCAAATGAACGCCAGCACCGTGTGGCGGCGATGCTGCTGTCAACACCTAAGGTCTTTGTCCGCGGATCGCCGATTTGAGATGGCCCTGTTCACCGGTTGATGTGTCCGCTTGTTGAGCTCCTGGCCGTCACGCTGGAGCCATCTCCGTCGCCGCCGGCTTGGCCCGTCGACCGAGCAGGCCGGCTTTCTGCTTCTCCCGAAGCCGATAGCTTTCGCCTGTGACGTTGACCGTCGTCGCGTGATGGAGCAGCCGGTCGAGGATCGCCGTGGCCAGGACCTGGTCGTTGAAGACGTCGCCCAGTCGGCGAAGCTCTTGTTGCTCGTCACGATGAGGCTCGCCCGCTCGTAACGCCGGACCAGCAGCCGAAAGAACAGGCTGGCTTCCTCGCGTGAGAGCGGGTGGACGCCACCGAGTTTGTCGCCGCCGCTGCCTGAGCCGTCCCGACGCGTTCTGAGCAAGGACGTTGCCTGAGGCATCCCGAAACGCGCTTCGCGACGTCTTCGTCGAGATCGCGAGAATCACGTAGGGGGCCTCCAGCGATCTGGCAGCATGTGGAGGGGTCCCATCTGGGTGCGACCCCGAAGACGACAACGACGCGGTCAGGACCGTCCACTGAAGAGGAACTTGACACGCGATTAGACGACAAGCGCGTGTATCGCCTCTATCGCGAGGACGGGCTGCTGGTGCGTCGGCCGCGGCGCAAACGGGTGGCGACCGGCCCTCGCTTCGTCCGGACCCCGCCGACGCGACCGATATCGTCGACGATGCGACGCGCCAATGTGTGGCCATCGAAGTCGATCGCTCGCTTCCGAGCGCGCCCGGGTGACGTAACGTTTCTTTCGCACTTTTCGAAGAGGTGGCCTCGGTCTGGTTCAATGGGAAGCGCGAACCAACCATGACCAGACCGACGAGGAGGCCACCGTGAGCGACGATACCACCAAGGACCTGCGCGGCACGATTCAGGTCGACGAAGGCCAGTTGCAGGGGCACGTCGACGAGGTCGTTCGGACGAGCGTCGAGGAGACGCTGAACACGATGCTCGAGGTCGAAGCCGACCAACTCTGCAAGGCTCAGCGCTATGAACGGTCCCCGGAGCGGGCCGATACGCGCGCGGGCCATTACGACCGGAAGCTCCAGACGAAGGCCGGCGACGTGACGCTCAAGGTCCCCAAGCTGCGCACGCTGCCGTTCGAGACGGCGATCATCGAGCGGTATCGCCGGCGGGAAGCGTCGGTCGAAGAAGCGCTGGTGGAGATGTATCTGGCGGGCGTGAGTGTCCGCCGCGTGGAAGACGTGACCGAAGCGCTCTGGGGCACGCGGGTGAGCTCCGGGACGGTCAGCCGGCTGAATCAGCGCATCTACGAGCAGATTGAAGCGTGGCGCCAGCGCCCGATTACCGGGACGTATCCCTATGTCTATGTCTATCTCGACGGGGTCAGCCTGAAGCGAAGCTGGGGCGGTGAAGTGCGCAATGTCTCGGTGTTGATCGCCATCGGCGTCGGCACGGATGGCTACCGCCACATCCTGGGCGTCGCCGAAGGCGAGAAAGAGGATCTGGAGGGCTGGCGGAGCTTCTTACGTCATCTGAAGGCGCGTGGGTTGAAGGGCGTCCAGCTGGTCGTCAGTGACGCCTGCGTCGGGCTGGTCGAGGCGGCGGCCGAGTGCTATCCCAAGGCCCGGTGGCAACGGTGCGTGGTCCACTGGTATCGGAACGTCTTCTCGCACGTCCCGCGGGGCCAGCTCGACGTGGTCGCCCGGATGCTGAAAGCGATTCACGCGCAAGAGGACCGTACAGCCGCCGCGCTCAAAGCCAAAGCCGTGGCAGCAAAGCTGACGACCATGAAACTGTGGAAAGCCGCGACACTCGTTCGCGACACCGTTAATCAGACGCTGACCTACTACACGTTCCCCCGCACCCACTGGCGCCCTAGGAACGATGCATCTCACCCGGCTGGACGAATGGCGCGCGTATACTCACCGTCTGCGTCCGGCTCGCTCTCGATCAAAACCAACGTTCCATCGGCTCCGTACGTAAGGCGCCTATCAGACCGGCCGTCGCCATTCTCATCGAACGCGACCGTGGCGAGAGCGTCGCCTGCGAAAGTCTCCCATTTGTCGACCCGCCCGTCTTGGTTGGCATCCTCCTCCGCCCGGACCAGGAGGTCGGCCTCGTAGTACTCCCACCGATCGATGGACCCGTCCCGCAGCGTGGAGAGCTCCACCCTGGCGATGCTCCCGTCCGCGCCCTCATAGGCCCATCCGTCCTCGACACCCTCATTCGCTCTTGAAAACCCCACTTTCTGCAGCCCATCTTCATTGGGGCTCCTCAGCAGAATCTGTGGGCGATTGAAGGCGTCATTTGTCTAAGTAACTGAACGCAAACATCTTATGATCTCTTCAGCCGGCCATTTTTCCGGGGTTCACTTCCCCGAACCCTACACCCGGGGTCCGGAGCCCCCGTGCTTCGCCCCTCTCCAGCGTTGGAAAGCTGACCGGCCGGATGCGGGTTGAGTGCGAGCCGGATGCGATTGACTTCCGTGCGCAAGTCCTCCGGCGAAGCCCCCCGCTCGAGCATCGCCTGCACGGCGCGCCGGAGGCCCCGTTCGTAGTACTCCCAGCGCTCGATCAGCCCATCTTCATTGGCGTCCACCTCTGCCCGCAGCACGGCTGTGCCATCCATGTATGTCCAGACATCGACCGTGCCATTGTCGTTCGAATCATAGGTCAGCAGCTCGAGCCGGCCGGTTTCTTCGTTGTATTCGGCGCCGATCGCGCGTTCGAGCCGCTCCTGCTCGGGATCCGGCGCGCACGCGACAACCAACGGCGACACCGCGAGAACCACGACAATCGGTGTCTTCACGAACACGTCCCACGTGAGGCGAAGTCCCGTTTCACGTCGGAATCGAGTTTCGACGGACGCCTGAACATGCTACCGCTCTGTCACTTACACGAAGCGACAAGCATTCAACCGTAGGCGAGCCCGGCCGCAGCCGCTTTGGCCGCTCAAGGGCCCACGTGGCACGCCCTACCACAGTCGTATCGGTATCTCGCAAACAGTCTGCCAGTGCGAAGGCACACCACAGACACACGCAACGCGCTGATAATAGCAGGCTTACAACCTTGATTCAGATTTGGATTCTTCTTAGGCGGACCACCAAAGTGCTACAGAACCGCACACACGACAGACACGATCGGCCGAGCGACACGCATCAACTACGTCCTGATCTGGCCGAACTCGCCGTACAGGGCGGTCGAGGCTATGATGCCGTTGTGAAAATTCGTTAGATCCAGCTTCTCGTTAGGCGCATGCGCGTTCTCGTCCGGTAGCCCGACGCCGAAGAGCACCGACGGCAGACCGAGCACTTCCTGGAAGGTCGAGACGACCGGAATCGACCCGCCCTCGCGGGTGAAGACCGGTCGGCGGCCGAACCCCCGCTCGATGGCTCGGCCCGCGGCCTGGACGAACGGATTGTCGAACGCGGTCATCCATGGCTTGCCACTGTGCATTCTGGTCACCATGAGTTCGACGGTCTTCGGTGCGACCTTCTTCGCGTAGGCCTCGAACAGGTCGGCGACCTTGTCCGGATCCTGATCCGGCACCAACCGCATGCTGACCTTGGCCATCGCCACTGCCGGGATGACCGTCTTCGCCCCGTCCCCGGTAAAGCCCGATTGCAGGCCGTTGACCTCGAACGTTGGTCGCGCCCAGAGCCGCTCCAGCGTTGTATACCCAGCCTCGCCGGCGAGCTTTGGCGCCCCGAGCGCGTTCCGATACCGCCGCTCGTTGAATGGCAGCTTGGCGAACTCGGCCCGCTCCACGTCCGTCAGCGCACGCACGTCGTCGTAGAACCCCGAGATTTTCACCCGCCCGCTCCGGTCCTTCATCTGACTGAGCAGCTGCGCGAGCACGAACGCCGGGTTGGCCACCGCGCCGCCGAAGGAACCGGAATGGAGGTCCGTCGTGGTTCCCCTAAGGTCGACCTGGAAGTAGGTCAGCCCGCGGAGGCCGTAGCAGATGGATGGCACGCCCCGGTCGAACATCGGGGAGTCGGAAATCACAACGACATCGGCGTCCAACTCGGGCTTGTGATCACGGATGAAGCCGTCGAGGTGCTCGCTACCCACCTCTTCCTCACCCTCGAGGACGACCTTCAGGTTGACCGGGAGCCGGTCGTTCTGCCGCAGGTAGGCTTCGATCGCCTTGAAGTGCATGAAGATCTGGCCCTTGTCGTCCGCCGCGCCGCGCGCGTAGATCTCGCCCTCGCGCACCGTCGCCTCGAATGGCGGCGATTCCCACTCGTCGAGCGGGTCGACCGGCTGCACGTCGTAGTGCCCGTAGAAGAGGATGGTCGGCGCATCGTCGGCGTGGAGCCAGTCGCCGTATACGACCGGGTTGCCCGGGGTGTCGACGAGCCGGACGTTCTCCAGACCGATGCGGGTCAGCTCGTCGCGGGTCCATTCGGCGCACCGCTTCACGTCCGCGGCATGCTCCGGCAGCGCGCTGATGCTTGGAATGGCGAGATACGCTGTGAGCTCGTCGACGTAGCGGTCCCGATTCGTGTTGATGAAGTCGATGACGTTTTGCACGGACGCTCCTGGGCTTAGGGTTTAGGCTTGCCGCCGCTCATTCTGCAATGGGGACCTCAATCGGCAGGTCTTCCCGGTCGCCCCACTCCTTCCAGGACCCGATGTAGTTGCGCACCTTCGGATACCCGAGGAGCCGGAGCGCCAGATAGCTGTGGGCCGCCCGATAGCCTCCCTGGCAGTAGGACACCACCTCTCGGTCCTGTGTGACGCCGGCCCGTCCGTACATCTCCTCAAGCTCGGCGGCCGGTTTGAACGCACCGTCCTCGGCAAGATTCCTGGTCCACTCGATGTGCACCGCCCCCGGGATCGCGCCGCCGCGCTTCGCGCGCACGGTCGTACCGCGATACTCCCCGTCGCTCCGGGTGTCGAGCACGACCACGGCCGCGGCATCGAGGCTGTCGCGGACATGGCGCCACGTGGCCAGCCGCGAATCGATGCGACCGACGGTCCAGCTGCCGCGTTTCGGTGGCGCGGCCTCGGTGGTTGTGAAGTGCCCGCCGCGCTCCCAGGCGGCGACGCCGCCGTCGAGAAGCCGCGTGTCCGGGTGGTCGAAGAGCTCCAGGAACCAGAACGCCCGGGCTGCGCGAATCCCCGACTGCTCGTCGTAGACGACGACCGGTCGGTCGGCGGAGACACCGCGCGACGTCAGCAGGTGCGCGATCATCCAGAGAAACGCATCCAGCGGAGCGGGGTCTGTGTCGATCAGGCTGAGCCCGAATAGATCGAGGTGGGCAGCGCCGGGGATGTGACCGGCCGCAAACGCTTCGGCCGGACGCAGATCGAGGACGATGGGCGTCCCGTCGCTTTGGACCAGTGGATGGCCCGCGGCCGAGCCCGACGGGACGCCGAGCTGTCGCGCCAGCTCCGCCGGTGTGATCAGTAGCTCGGGGTTGGCGTACCCCTTTGGGTTGTCTGCCATCGGGTCATCAGCTCTTCAGCGCGGAAAACGGCGGAACGCTCGCTGGCGGCCCCGCCCAAAGCGGTACACGAGAGAGTGAGAATCGAAAGTGAAGCCGTACTTGTCAATCAGAATTCTTGACATGCTCGCGGTACAGCGCCTCGCCGATGTAGTGGTCGTGGCGATCCGACACATCGGTCAGCCCGCTCGAGGAGATGTTGATCAGCTTGTCGTAGGCCTCGCGTGGAACCGGCTTACGTGCCGGCCTTAGATATCGTTCCACCGCTCGGCGGATGAGCTCGGCCACCGAAGCGTGCTCTCGGCGAGCTTTCTTCCTCAGGGCCTCCATCTGCCTGGGCTCGAGGTAGACCGTAGTTCTGGCCTTCATTGACTCCTCGTATCGCACCATGATGCTAGCATCACGCTTTTCGTAGGGCTGGATCTGGCTCCAACAGCGTGGCAAGCGTCTCTAAACCAGCAGGATGTAGCGAAGGACGAAGAGGACGGCAAACAGCTTGACCAGCCAATGAACCTCGCGATGGCGTCCCGCCGCGATCTTCAGCATCGTAAATGCGATGAAGCCGAAGGCGATTCCATCGGTGATGCTGACGCTCAGCGGCATGATGACGATGGTCAGGAACGCCGGGACGGCCTCGGTGGGATCGTCCCAGGCGATGAGCCGCACGCCCTTCATCATCAAGGTGCCGACGATGATGAGCGCCGGCGCGATGACCGGGTAGAGCGTCGGTCCATCCGGCGTCTGATAACCGCCGCCGAACATCGCGACGAGCGGCGAAAAGAAGAGCGCCGATACGAACAGGCCGGCCGTGACGATGGCGGTGAGACCGGTCCGCCCCCCGGCCGACACGCCGGTGGCGCTCTCGATGTAGGCCGTGACGGTCGATGTCCCGAGACCGGCGCCCACCACCGTGCCGACGGCGTCGGCCATCAGCGCACCGCGCGCCCGGGGGAGCGTCCCGTCACGCATCAGCCCCGCCTGTTCGGCCACACCGACGAGCGTCCCGACCGAGTCGAACAACGCAAGGAAGAAGAAGACGAACACGACGGCGACCATCTCCGGCTGGAACACCCCGGCCAGGTCGAGCTGCAGCAGCGTCGGACCGATCGACGGCGGGCGGCTGGCAACGCCCTCGAACGTCGTCATGCCGGTTGCCCACGCGGCGCCGCCGGACGCGAGGATGCCAACCAGAAGGGCGCCTCGAACCCCGCGCACCATCAAGACAGCCGCGACGATTAAACCGAGGAGCGCAACGATGACGGGTGGTCGCGTCAGGTCTCCCAGCGTAACCAGCGTGCCGGGCGAGTCGACGACGATCCCGGCCCACTGCAACCCGACCATCGCGATGAGCAACCCGATCCCGACGGCGATGGCGTGCTTCAACGACGTTGGTATGGCGGTGATGAGTCGTTCTCGCAAGCCGACGCCGGCCGTCAGGATGAAGAGCAGACCGGCGACAGCCACGCCGCCGAGCGCGACCTGCCACGGCACCTCCATCGCGACGATGACGGTGAATGCGAAGTAGAAGTTGTGCCCCATCGCGGGCGCGACCGCGATGGGGTAATTGGCGAAGAACCCCATCATCAGCGTCGCTGCGGCGCTCGCGACGCACGTCGCGACGAACACGGCGCCGAAATCCATACCGACCGAGGCGAGCAATGCCGGCTGGACGAAGATGATGTACGCGAGCGTGAGGAAGGTCGTCGTCCCGGCGAGGACCTCGGTTCGCACCGAGGTGCGGTTCTCGGAGAGCGCGAACAGCGAATCGAGCGCCCCCGTCACGCCAGCTCCCACTCGTCGTTCGGTGCTTCGACCGCGCGCCGCTCCTCTCGCAGCTTGACCAGATGCGCGACCACGCTGTCGACAGCGGCCCCGCGCAGATCCGCGGAAAGCCCCTGGTAGATGCGGTCGGCGATGGCTTCCGGAGTGCGACAGCCGTCACCGAGTGCGGCGACGATCTGCTCTTCGCGTCGCCTCCGATGGTCGAAGTAATGCTGAATGAGGGCCGCCGGGGCGTCGACCTTGGGACCGTGCGCCGGCAGCAACGTTGCCGGTCTGAGGTCGAGCACACGATGGAGTGATGCCAGATAGGCGCGCAGGCTGCCCTCGCCGCTGCCGGGCACGACAACCGTGCCACCCTTGATGACGAGGTCGCCGCACAAGAGGGTTCTGCTCTCGTCGTGAAAGAAGCAGAGGTGATCGGGTGCGTGCCCCGGCGTGTGGACCGCGCGCAGTACGGCGTCGCCGGCCCTCACCTCAACGCCGTCGCCGAGCGGCGACCAGTCGACGTGATACCGCGAGTCTCGTTCCGGCCACGGCATCTTCAAGAACTCGGTGCCCGGCCACCGCTTCGCGATCGCTTCCGCTCCCGACGCGTGATCGGTGTGCCCGTGTGTGACCACGATCCGGACGAGCTCCGCGCCGTCGGTCGCGAGCGCCGCCGCGAGCGCGTCGAGGTGCCGCGCATGACCGACCCCGGCATCGATGAGCGTCGGCTCGGCGCCCCGGAGAAGGTATGTGTTGTTGCCGTCGCCGGTGTAGGGCCCCGGGTTGAAGCCGGGGATCAGCGTGATGCGGTCGGTGAACGCAGGCGTCACGTGAGGGATCAGTTGACGATGTGACGAGGGCGCGGCGATTATACCGCGTGCCTTCCGCACCTCCCACGCGCGAGTCTTTCACGCTCGACGAATCGGAAGCGCTCTCGCCGTTCTTCTCCAACGTCGACCAATCGGTTTTCGTCCTGATGAACCTGCCGGAGGTGGTCAAGGGCGCGCTGTTCGCCCGATACTCGCGCTCCGCGAAATCCCTGCGCCGTTTGTTTCTCGATGAGTTCCGGCGTAGCGTGCCGACGCTCCAGCATGCCGCCGGCGGCACGGAGGTCGGTGTCGAGCGGGCGGAGCGCCTCTATGAGCGCATCTTCGGCGGGTACGGAGACGATTCCGTCGCCCAGCTCGGGGGCGCACACGTCGCGTGCGAGGGCGCGTCCAACGTCCTCACCAAGATCCTCGAACGCGGCCGTCTGATGGCCTATCTCGAACAGTCAACACGCTACGTGCCGTACACGGATCGACCCGGCGGCAAATGGAAGTACGTCGTGCCGGCGGAGATCACAGATGATGATGCGCTCACCGCCGACTACACCACCGCCCTCGACCGAGCGTTCGAGATCTACGCGCGCTGGATAGAGCCGGTGCAGGCCCACTTCCGTGCCCGGCATCCGCAGTCTGAGACCGACTCCGACGGCGTCTACCGCGCGGTGATACGGGCGAAGGCGCTCGATACGCTCCGTGGCCTGCTCCCAGCCGCCACCCGTTCCAACGTCGGGATCTACGGCTCCGGACAGGCCTACGAAGCGCTGCTCCTCAACATGCGTGTCCATCCGTTGCTCGAGGCACAAGAGACGGCGGCGGCGATGCTTCCTGAGCTGAGGCGCGTCATCCCGGCGTTTCTTTCGCGCGTCGACCGTGAAGATCGCGGCGTGCGATGGAGCGAGTACCTGGCCCAGCGACGCGAGGCCACGCGCGCGATAGCCGACACGCTCCTCGCTGACGCCGAGCCGGACCCATCAGCGGAGGTGGAACTGACGGAGTGGGACCCGGACGGCGAGGTCAAGGTGGTGGCGGCTGCGCTCTACGCCAGCTCGCACCTGCCGGAAGCACAGCTCCTCTCAGTATCCCGCGCGATGTCGACCGAGGACCGCC
This sequence comes from Vicinamibacterales bacterium, assembly GCA_965197395.1. Taxonomy (GTDB): domain Bacteria; phylum Acidobacteriota; class Vicinamibacteria; order Vicinamibacterales; family UBA8438; genus CAZYFH01. The sequence goes on from CBDANB010000006.1 coordinate 16,988, forward strand.
TGCGCGTCCTACGAGCCTATGTCGGTGACCGGGCCAACCGCCGGCACCGTCCGGGGCGCGCATTCGAGCGCGCCTCGTATTGCTTCGACGTGCTCTCGGACTACGGCGCCTTCCGAGACCTCCAACGCCACCGCATGCTGTCGATCGACTGGCAGGACCTCACCGCGAGACACGGCTATGCGATGCCCGAGGCGATCGAGGACGTGCGCGCGCTGGACGACTGGCGACGCGTCATGGACGACTCGGCTGCGCTACAAGCCAGGCTCACAGCGCGTTATCATCCGCTCGTCGCGCAGTACGGCGTGTCGATGGCGTATCGCATCCGTTACTACATGCGGATGAATGCGCGGGAAGCGATGCACGTCCTCGAGCTGAGGACGGCGCCGCAGGGCCATCCAGCCTATCGACGCGTCTGCCAGAAGATGCACGAGCTGATCGCGCGCAAGGCGGGTCACACCGCCATCGCTGCGGCCATGACCTTCGTAGATCACTCGGCGGTTGAGCTGGAGCGACTCGAGGCGGAGCGCGCCAGTGAGCGAAAGCGGGCCGGTGACGCGGCTCCGATCAGCGACCCCCCGTGACCGCGGGCTCGACGCGCTCGACCGCGCGACGCACCGCATCGACCACCTGATCCTGCTCGGCTTCCGTCAGAAACGGGTGCATCGGCAGGCTGACCACCTCGAGCGCGGCGCGTTCGGCAACCGGCAAGTCGCCGGTGCCGTAGCCGAGATCGGAGAGAACCGGCTGCTCGTGGAGACACCGCGGGTAATACACCTTGGTCGGCACTCCGTCATCGCGCAGCGCCTCGACGACTCGATCCCGGTGAGGCACACGAATGGTGTAGTACGAATACACATGCGTGTTGCCCTGGCAGACGACCGGTACGTGACACACATCGCGCAGTCGGGCCGTGTAGCGATCGGCGATCCGACGCCGCGACGACAGCTCCCCGTCGAAGTTTGGTAGCTTCGCCAGCACGACGGCGGCTTGTAGGGTGTCGAAGCGCCCATTAGTGCCAAGATAACGATGTTCGTGCCGGCGGGCGCCGTGCGTCCGGATCGCGGTGATGCGGTCGGCCACCGCATCGTCGCTGGTGAAGAGCGCCCCGCCGTCCCCGTAGCAACCAAGCGTCTTGGACGGAAAGAAGCTGGTGCTCGCGATTGGCGCGGCGCCGCAGCTCGCCGTACCGTTTCGCGTGGCGCCAAAACTTTGCGCCGCGTCCTCGATGACCGTCAGGCCGCGCGCTTCGGCCACGGCCCGGATTCGCTCGTAGTCGGCCATCTGCCCAAAGAGATTGACCGCGATCACGGCCCGGGTCCGGTCGGTAATGGCATCGGCCAATCGACTCGGATCCAGGTTGAGGCTTTCGGCGTCGACGTCGACGAACCGGGGCGTCGCCCCCACGAGCTTGACCACCTCGGCAGTACTGATCCAGGTGAAGGGCGTGGTGATGACCTCGTCGCCCGGACCGATCCCGAGGGCCCGCAACGCGATCTCCAGGCTCGCCGTCCCGTTGGCACAGGTGATCGCGTGCTTGACGCCGACGCGCTGAGCGAGGAGCTCCTCGAGCTCCGTGACCTCCGGGCCCAGGATGTATTGGCCATGCTCGAGCACCCTGTGCATGCGCGCGTCGATGTCAACCTGGTAGGCTCGGTATTGACGTTGGAGATCGATGAACTGCACGTCGGTATCTCGCCCGGCCTGCTGCTACCGCGGCGGTTCTTCGAAGAAGACGACACGGTCGTCTACCTCGCCGTCGCCGTCGGTATCCGCCTCGGTGCGCATGAGGGCGCCCCCACTGTAGAACTCGGTCTTGGCGACGCGATCGTTTGATCTGTCGAGGAACTCGACCCGCTCGACGGCGCCGTCCTCCCCGAAGTGGCGCCACGCGTCCATGACGCCGTCGCTAGGCGACGATACCGGATACGACGGCGGCAACCAATCCCACGACCAGGATCGACACCTCCAGCCGCGACGCGCGCGCCGGCGCCCTTGTCGACCGCCTCCGCCGACGACTGCGTTGCTCGGTGGTCACATCGGTGTGGTCTTGAACCCAGCGCGACCTTACGGGTCCGCCTTGACCTCCTCGGCGGGCTTCTCCCAGTAACGCCCGTACTCCTCCAGGAAGGTCAGGCTCTCGAACGAGGTCATCCGATCCACGAACAGCACCCCGTCGAGGTGGTCGGCCTCGTGCTGGATCACGCGGGCCGGGAATCCGTTCGCGGTCATCTGCTGCTGGCGACCGTGCCGGTCAAGCGAGCGGACGCGGATCTCGGCGGGGCGCGCCACGCGACCGCGAACGTCGGGAATGCTGAGGCACCCCTCCCAGTCCTCGTCGACGGTCCGACCGAGCGGTTCAATCTCGGGGTTGATCATGACGATCGGCGCCAGGCTAGCCTCGGGGTCATCGATACCCGCCACGAACAGCCGGAGTCCGGCGTGCACCTGCGGCGCAGCAAGCCCGATGCCTTCGTATTCGCGCATCGTGTCGAACATGTCGTCGATGAGCCGCTGGATCGCAGGCGTCCCGATCTCGTCCAGGTCGAGCGGCGGCGTGCGGGCACGCAAGACCGGGTGCCCCATCCGCGCGACCTTCAGGATGGACATCGATTCGGATTATACGTTACGGTCGTCGCGCGTCTGGTGACTCGTACTCGTGACCGGGTGACCTCGTGACCACCCCCCATTCCCACGTTTCCGTCTATCGCTTCTGCCCCGTCTGCGGTGGCGGACTGGAGACCAAGCTGGTCAAGACGGGAGAGCCGGACCGACCGGTGTGCAGCGCGTGCGGCTACGTGGTGTACCTCGACCCCAAAGTTGCGGTCGGGACCATCATCAGGAATGACGCCGGGCAGATCGCGCTGGTCCGGCGCTCGATAGAGCCGGGATACGGCAAGTGGGTCTTTCCGGGTGGCTATGTCGACCGCGGCGAGCCACCCACAGAAGCCGCGCTCCGCGAAGCCAAGGAAGAAGCGAACCTCGAGATCCGCCTCGACGGGCTGATCAACCTCTATGCCTATACGGGTGTGGTGCCGATCATCATCGTCTATGCGGCGACCTTCGTGAATGGCGAGCTGCGCGCGGACGACGAGTCGCTCGACGCAGCCTGGTTCGACGTGGCGGACATCCCGTGGGATGAGCTTGCCTTCCGCAGCACCCGCGATGCCCTGCGAGCCCACCTGAAGGGCGTCCTGCACTCCTCGACCGACTGATCGACGGCCCACAAGTTGCACCACTCGGCCTGCGCTCCCCGAATGCGTGGAGATTCGGATGCCGAGGACGATCACGATTACGACGTTGGTTGGTGGGCTGACGATTCTCGTCGCAGGCTGCGACTTCGAAAGCAGGGGAGGCGTCAATCCGATTGACCCGTCGGCGATCTCGGAGAGCGTCTCCATCACCCCGGTGCTGCTCGGCACCTGGTCGTCGAGCGGGGCTGCCGCGAGTGCCGGATCATCGACGTCGTTTCCGACAGCCAGCTCGTGCACCGAGCTGGAGTGGGCGATCACCGAGCAGCACGGCGCGACCTACTCCGGGACATTCAGGGCAACATGCGCCGGCGGCGTCGTGCTCGACGGCACCGCAACCGGAACGCTGACGGGCAACGTGATGAACATCAGCGCGACCGGCACCGCGTCGATCCCCGGGACGGCGTCGTGCAGCTTCTCGGTGTCGGGGACCGCCACTCTCGTCGAGGACACCATCCACCTCAGTTACACGGGCACGAGCTGCCTCGGTCCGATCGAGGGCACCGAGGTGCTGGCGAAAAGCTAGCCAACACGCCAGGGCGCGCACGGCGCGCCCCGCGGCCGAGGAGTGGGGCTCTCGGGGTCCCCGCGCAGCGGTCCGCCTGGGGTTAGGTAGGAAACGACAGATCGTGACGCTCGACACCGGCAACCGCGGCGTCGACCATCTCGGCAATCGGAAGATCGGCCTCAGCACGCTCAACGACCGCTCGACGCGCCTTCGTCGCCGGATTCCTCGGCGTGAACAGCGTGCAGCAGTCCTGGTCCGGGATGATCGAGATTGGATAGGTGCCGAGCGCCCGTGCCTCGTTCGTGATCTCTTCCTTATCGGACCCGATCAAAGGCCGCAACACCGGCAGCGTCGTGACGTCGTTGATCACCGCGAGGTTCTCGAGCGTCTGCGAGGCGACCTGCCCAACCGATTCGCCGGTCACCAGCGCCTTGGCCCTGCACGTGCGCGCCAACCGTTCGGCGATGCGCACCATCAGACGCCGATACAGCACGACCCGCAAGGGTGGGGGCGCCGATACGACGATCCGTTGCTGCAGCTCGCCAAACGCCACGACATAGAGACGCGACGAGAGCTGATGTCGCGTCAGCAACTCCGCGATCTCCTGGACCTTCTCCTGCGACGCGTGCGAGAGAATGGGATAGGCGTGGAAGTGCACGAACCGAACGCGGCAGCCGCGCTTCATCACACGATAGGCCGCCACCGGCGAGTCGATGCCGCCGGAGAGCAGGCACATCGCGTTGCCGCTGGTCCCCGATGGGAGGCCGCCGGGGCCAGGTAGCTTGTCGAGCGAGTAGAACACACGGTCGGGCAGCACCTCGATGTGAACGTCAAGCGCCGGCCGTGCCAGGTCCACGGTCCAGCCGCGCGCTGCCTTGATCCGGCCCCCGACCTCTCGTTCGATCTCTGGGGATGTGAGGGGATACATCTTGTCCGCGCGGCTTGCGCGCACCCGAAAGCTCCGCACGGCACGGAAGCCAGCCGGGGCGCCACCCCCGTTGGCCGTTCCGTGAATCGCATTCAAATCGCCGAGGATGGCGGTTGCGATCTCCTCGATGTCCCGTCCGGTGCTGCGGGCACGAGCGAAGTTGGCGATGCCGAAGATCCGCGCGACACGCTCGCGCACCTCGTCCCACGCGACGGTCGGACCCATTGTCAGCTCGATGCGGCCCATGAGCGCGCGTACGCGGATGACGCCGAGACCGGAGGTGGCATCACGCAGGTTGCGCACCAGCCGTTCGACGAACCATGGGCGGTTTCGCCCCTTGAGCGCGATCTCCTGGTAGTGGACGATGACCGAATCCATGGTGGAGGTTCCGCGATTGCCGGGCCCGCCTATGCCTCAGGGCTCAAGGTGTGGCGCCTGACAGGATCCGGAACGCGGCGTCGGCGGCGCGATGGCCACTGATCACGGCGCTTTCGATCGTACCCGGCAGACCAGTATCGATCCAATCGCCCGCGAGGAAGAAGCCGCTGATCGGCGTCGTCGTGCCAGGCCGTGGAGGCTGGCCCGGCGCGAGCGAAAAGGTGGCGAGCGGCTCACGGATCACGCTGGCGTGATTGACGCGCCAACCACGCGAGGGCAACGCGTCACGCAGCTGACCCGTCGCCAACGCGACAAGAGCGTCGTTCTGCAGGCCGAGCAGCTCGGCCGCGCCGCTGGCCACCATCGACAGGTGCGAGGCGGCGCCACCGAACGCCGCGCGCTTGTCGAAGGCCCACTGCATCGTTCGACCGGGCAATCCGAGAAACGGCGCCGGCAGCAGTGGGCGGTCGAGCCAGAGGTTGACCGTCACGATCGGCGAGCCGTCCATCGCTTCAGCCGTCGCGATCGTCGGCCCGAGCGCCGGCGGCGGGGCCTCGAAGAGGCGCGCGAAGCTGGACCACGGGACGGCCGAGACGACTGCCCGCGAGTCGAGCAGCTCCCCCCCGGTCTCCACACGCAGCGTTCCGCGGTCACCGCCGACGTGAACGGTGGCCGGCGATCTCGTGCGAACGACGCCACCGCGCTCCTCGATGAAGCGCCGCGCCGGTTCCGCATACAGCGACTCGAGCGGACGCGACGGCACGGCGATGGCCGCGTCGGTGACCCGGTGCCCGCTCAGCTCGGCCAGGACACGCGCGAACGGCGCGGCCGCCGCGTGATCCGGCTGTTGGTTGAGCGCGGCAAGTGCGAGCGGCTCCCACAGCAACTCCCTGACGAGGGGTCCCTGGCCATGCCGTATCAGCCACTGTCGCACCGTCTCGCCAGCGGGCGCGGTTTCGGAGAGGCGGCCGCCCGCGGCTTCTCTGCGCGCCTGGCGGAGCGGTGCCAGCAGTCTCAGCGTCGCAAATCGTTCGTGAACCGGCAGCCGGTCCCACTCGAGGACCCCCGCCAGCAGATGGAGCGGCGCGGGCAGATGCGGGCATTCGAGCCGCGTCAGACGGTTGTGACGGTCAATCGAATCGACACCCAGCGTGGGCTGGATCCGAACGTCGCCGTCGACGCCCAGCCGCCGGAGAAACCGAAACGTCTCCCGGTAGCAGCCGAAGAGCACGTGCTGGCCGTTGTCGACCAGCTCATCTGTCGTCCGATCGCGCAGTGACGTCGCGCGGCCGCCGAGCCGTGGCCTGCTTTCCAGCACGAGAACGTCCACCCCCCGCGCGGCCAGGCCAACCGCCGCGCTGAGGCCGGCGAACCCCGCGCCGATCACGATCGCGTCTGGCATGGTCCCTGTCGCGCGCGTGCAGGTGCGGGCAGTCGTCTCACCGTCCCGCCCCCGAGACCATGACCCGCGCCCAGACTGTCGCGGCGATGAGCGCGCGGCGCGGGCGCGGCACCCGGACCACCTCACGAAAGACGTCGTAGTCGCGCCGCTCGATGCGGCCGAGGATGGCAAGGTAGATGCCGCCCATGATCTCGGCGGCGACCAGCCGCCGCGCATCCTCGGGCGGCAGCGCGGCGCGCGCTTTCGCGTAGAACGATCGCGCGCGGTGGCACTCGTGTGCCAGCAGCGCGCGCACACCGGCGGAGGGACCCGACGCGAGATCGGTTTCGCTCACGCCAAACTGCCGCAGATCGGCCAGTGGCAGATAAATTCGCCCGCTGTCGAGATCGGTCGGGACGTCACGGATGATGTTGGTGAGCTGGAGCGCGACACCGAGCGCGATGGCGTAGTCGCGGGTCCCCCGATTGCGATAGCCGAAGATCTCGATGCAGATCAGACCAACCGCCGACGCCACCCGGACGCAATACTGATACAGCTCGTCGAACGTCTCGTAGCGCCGCCGCGTCACGTCCATGGCGACACCGTCCACCAGGTCGTCGAACGGAGCGCGCGGGAGCTCAAAACGCTCGACATATGGCTGCAGCGCGATTCCCTGCACCGTCTCGGGTGTGTCGCGACCGTAGCACCGGTCGAGCTCGGCCCGCCAACGCGCGAGCTCGCGCGTAGGGTCGGACGGCGGTCCCCCGGCGTCGCGTGGCGTCGGTCGGTCGACCGCGTCGTCGACGGCGCGGCAGAAGCCCCAGACCGCGACGATCGCGCGGCGCTTCTCGGCGGGAAGGACCAAGAACGAATAGTAGAAATTTGTGTCGCGGCTCACGTCCACACGAGCGCGTTCCAGAACAGGGGCACGGCGTCGGCAAGCCCAAGGGTCGGACGGCCCGTCGGCGGATCGTACCCCGTTCGCTCGAGCCGATCGAGTATGCGCATCCCGCCGAGCCAGGTCACCCGCAACTCGAGCCGCAGACGCCCACCCACGCCGTTGCAGACGTGCCGGCCGTCACTGAACAGCCAGCGGGTGCGATCCGTGCACGCGGCGAGCGCCGCTCGCCACGCCGGCGTCAGACGCGCCTCATCGAGGTCGGCAACGCGGGCTCCGCAGGCCTCGTAGACCTGGGCGGGCACGTAGAGGCGCCCCTGGCGCCAGTCGCGCCGGAAGTCCTGAAGGAAGTTGGTGATCTGGAGCGCTGAACAGACGGAGTCCGACGCGCGATCGAGCCGATCGTCGCGATATCCGCCGAGACGCAGCACGATGCGACCAATGGGATTCGCCGATCGGCCACAGTAGTCGAGAAGCTCCGCCCAGCTCTCGTAGCGGTGCTGCGTCACGTCCTGGCGGAAGGCGCTCAGCAGGTCGGTGAACAACTTTGTCGGCAGGTCGTATCGACGCATCGTGTGACCGAGAGCGCGGAAGACATCGTCGGCCACCGGGTGGTCTGGCGGCGCGTGTTCGTCGTCGGCACCCTCGGACCGGCACGCAAGCAGCCGGGCCTGCCAGCTGTCGAGCAGCGCCAACCGCTCCGCAGGGGGCCGCGCCCCCTCGTCGGCGAAATCATCGGCGCACCGGGCAAAGGCGTAGACGGCGGCGATGTGCGGTCGGATGGCGGCCGGGAGCAGCCGAGACGCGACCGGGAAGTTCTCGTAGTGACGCCGGGCAAGACGTCGGCAGCTCGCGTACGCGCGGCTCAGAGCCGGGTCGTCGGTCACCCCGCTAGCTGTCTTGACCGCCCGGAACTTGTGCAATCGAGTCACGTCCCTGAAGACAGCGAGGCGCGCACGGCGCGCCTCGCGACCGCGGAGTGGGGCTCTCGGGGTCCCCACGCAGCGGTCGCGGGGGCTTGGGGCGAAGCCCCATCTAACTAAAAGATCGTGTAGATGAACGGCGCCACCGCGCTCCCCTGGGACAACACGATGAGGAGGCTCACGAGCAGCAGGAAGATGATGATCGGGGCCAGCCACCACTTCTTGCGGACGCGGAGGAAATCCCACGTCATCGCCAGGTTCGATCTCAGTGGCATACCACTTCCGGTGCTTCTCTAACCTTAGACGGGGCTTCGCCCAGAACCCCCCGCGGGCGCCTAATACGGTTTGTCCGGCCGGCTTGCCGGCCCATCCTTTTCCGTCTCGATCCAATACGACGTCGCCGCAGGGTCGGGCCGCAAGCCGAGCGAATCGCCCGCGACCAGCCGCCGCAACAGCCCGACCGGCGTGATCGCCAACAGAAAGGATAGCCCAAGGATGACCCGCGTCATCACAGCGGACAGCACACCAGCCAGCTTCATCCATCCACGCTCGATGGCATCGAGCGTTCGCGGGGCGAGGAGTCCGGCAAGGAGAAACGCGGTGGCGAGCACCAGGACGTAGGGCGCAAACGAGCGATCGCGCCAGAGGCCGAGGCCGCCAATCACACCGAACGCGACCGCCATCACGAACCCGAAGTTCCTGAGCACGCGTCGGCGCGCGTTCGGGTCGACCGAGGCCGGCGGCAGGTCAATCCAGTTCATATTCTGACCGCCAGTCGTCGTCATCCGGCATCGGTGGCTGCTCGGGCTTGAGCAGCAGCAGATCTTCGAGCACCAGCGCGTCCATCTCCGTCCGCATGAAGCAACGGTAGGCGTCCTCCGGTGTGCAGACGATCGGCTCGCCACGCACGTTAAACGACGTGTTGATGATCACCCCGACACCAGTGCGGCGCTTGAACGCCTCAATCAGTCGATGATACGCGGGGTGGTCTTCCGCGTTGACGGTTTGGATCCGCGCCGAGTAATCGACGTGGGTCACCGCCGGAATATCGCTGCGTGGCACGTTGAGCTTGTCGATGCCGAACAACCGCTCTTGTTCGTCGCTCATGTCGACGCGCCGCTCCGCCCGCACGGGGGCGACGAGCAGCATATACGGTGAGGGGCGATCGATCTCGAAGTAGCGGTCGACGTCCTCCTCGAGACAGCTCGGCGCAAACGGCCGGAAGGACTCACGATACTTGATCTTGAGGTTCATGACCGACTGCATGGTCGAGCTACGCGCGTCTCCGAGGATCGACCGGCTCCCAAGCGCCCTCGGTCCGAACTCCATCCGCCCGTTGAACCAGCCGACCACTTTACCGTTCGCCAGCAGCTCCGCGACATCGGACGAGAGCTGCCCATCGCGTTTCAGGTGAAACGGGTAGCTTTGCTGCTCGAGCCAGGCCGTGATGCGAGCTGTCGAAAAGCGCGGCCCCAGATACGACCCGCTCTGCCGGTCACGCGGGCCGGACACTCGGCGCGGCTGGTCCAGCACGTGATGCCACGCGACGAGCGCGGCGCCGATCGCGCCGCCGGCGTCGCCGGCCGCCGGCTGGATCCAGAGGTCGTCAAACACACGCTCGCGGAGCAGCTTGCCGTTGGCGACGCAATTGAGCGCGACACCGCCGGCGAGACACAGCTGGCGCTCACCGGTCTTCGCACGCACGTGACGCGCCATGCGCAGGACGGCCTCCTCGGTGACGTCCTGAACCGAACGGGCCAGGTCCATCTCGCGCGCCGTGATCTTCGACTCGGGTGGGCGCGGCGGGCCGCCGAAGAGGTCGTCGAAGGCCGACGACGTCATGGTCAGGCCCTGGCAATAGTTGAAATACTTCATGTTCAACCGGAAGGACCCGTCGTCCTTCAGGTCGATGAGCTCATCGAGAATGGTCCGAACGAATCTTGGTTCGCCATACGGGGCCAGCCCCATGATCTTGTATTCACCCGAGTTGACCCTGAACCCGGTGTAATAGGTGAACGCGCTGTAGAGCAGGCCGAGACTGTGCGGAAACCGCAGCTCGAACTCGAGCTCCACGCGGTTGTCTCGTCCAGTCCCCCATGACGCGGTCGCCCACTCCCCAACACCGTCGATCGTGAGGACCGCTGCTCGCTGATAGGGCGACGGGAAGAACGCGGAAGCGGCATGAGACTGGTGGTGTTCGGGAAACAGCAGCTCGCCATCGAAGCCGACGGCACCCTTCACCATGTCGCCCATCCAGAGCTTTTCCTTGAGCCACAGCGGCATCGCCTTCATGAAGGACGGCAAGCCGGCCGGCGCGAACGCCAGGTAGGTCTCGAGCAACCGCTCGAACTTCAGCCATGGCTTGTCGTAGAAGGCGACGAATCTCAGATCACGCGGAGTGATCCCGGCTTCAGACAGGCAGTAGGCCACGGCATGACGCGGGAACCGATGGTCGTGCTTCTTGCGTGTGAACCGCTCCTCCTGTGCGGCGGCGAAGATCTCCCCGTCCCGCAGCAGGCAAGCCGCGGAGTCGTGGTAGAAAGCCGAGATGCCGAGGATATACGTCGCCGCCATGCCATGGAACGCACGCTGACGCCGCGCGAACTGCCAGATCCATTGTACGCGTCTGGTACGATGAAGCGGCATGCGCGACGTCGCCGCCGGTGTGCTGGCCATCTTTCTGGTGATCGTCGCACTCAGACTTGCGACGTCGTTGACCAGGGATCGCCGGAATCGAAGACGGCAACTACGAGACGTCCAGACGCGCGGTCAGCTCGTCCTGGCTGAGATCCCGACCGACGACGGCCTCACGTTGTTCACCGAAGATCCCGGCGCGTTCCATTACGGAGACCGGTCCATCCCGAAACCAACGATCAAAGCCGCCCGCGTGTTGATCAACGGGGCTCCGATCGCCGCGAGCATCGCGCGAGGGTACGAGGGCAACGTGCTGCCGGCCGAGGTGGTCGAGGACCAGCCTGAAGGCCTGGCCCGCGACCGCTGGGATGTGTCCATCGACACCGGCGATGACACCGTGCTGGTGGAGTGCGGCGCGATTCGAGAGCGGATCTCTCAGGATCTGGCGCGACGCGTGTTTGGCGCGGTGAAGGGCACGATAGAATCGGGCGATCGATGAGCGCGATGAGCGATCGGCTGCCAGAGTGGGCCTTTTACTATCCCAACCCGGTCTGGTCGAAGAGCAACTGGCTGAAAAACCTGATCCTCTTCTTCGACGGCATCGTGCTGCTCTCCCCTGAGTTCGCGCGTGCGAGCCCATTCGAGGGTGACGAGAATGTCGCGCCGCGTCTCGAAGAGGACGGGCTGCTGCAGATCGTCGATCTCAGTGCGTTCGTCGACCCCCGAGGGGCGAAGACGGTTGCCGATGCGCTGACGGATCTGATTGCCTCGGGTGCGCTCGACGAGCTCGCCGCGCGGCCGACGGCGTTCCAGGCGCTCGCGTACTCCCAGTTCGGATACATGAGCGACGGCGGGCTAGCCGAAATCATCTACCAGGAGCTGCACGCGCGCGGCATCGGCTCACAGGGTGCCGCCGGGCCATTGCATCCGATTGTCCGTTCGCTTCTGCTCGTGATGCTCGCCCAGCTGCTCCGGCCCGCCGGCCGGAAACAAGGGATGTATCTGTGCCCTGCGACGGACCGACGAGAGCTGCATGGCGCGCTCACCGAGGTGATCGGTGTGCCGTCGGTGGCGGCGGCGGCCCCTGTGGTGTCGCTTGACATGCAACCGGTGGGCGTCGACCTGAGCGCGGTACCCATCGACGAGGTGCTCGCGTTCCGGGGAGAGCACCGTGAGGCGTATCAACGCTTCACCCGCAACCTCCGCGGCTTCGTCCATCAAACCGTCGATTCCCCGGAGGACGACCAGCAAGCCTCGCTGCTCGAGCGCCAGCTGCGGATGACGGAAGCCTCGGCCGAGCTCCTCGCGAGCGCCGGCCGCGTCTGGAATCGGCCGACGGCGTTCTCGCTCGGGCTCACCGGCGCGGCGTGGGCGTTGGGCCCGGACGACATCGTCGGGAATCTATTGGCCCTCGGGGCCGACACGGCGGAGCCGCCCAGTGCCGCGCCAACCCGCGCGGGGGCCTTCTCCTACCTCTTCAGCGACGAGCCGCAGTTGGTTACTTAACTTAGACGGGGCTTCGCCCCGAACCCCCGCGGCCGCTCCGTGGGGACCCCGAGAGCCCCACTCCGCGCCCGCGAGGCGCGCCGTGCGCGCCTTGGCCGCAGTCCTGCCATCGGCCTTCCGACACGACGGGGTTTCGCCCCGAACGCCACGCGCCCGCAGTTTGTGACCGCCGCTGTTCACTGCCCAACGCCGCAGGACGGGATGCATCGGCCGCCGAAGGCTACCACTCCACTTCGGCGATCTTGACGCGGTGATTCGCCGCACGCGCGAGGACGAACAGCAGGTCCGACAGCCGGTTGATGTACTTCAACATCACTGGCTCCACAAGATCGACGCCCAACCCGACAATGCAGCGCTCCGCCCGGCGACAGACTGTTCGCGCGAGATGCAACGAGGCCGCGGCGCGGCCGCCACCGGGCAGGATGAAGCTCCTGAGCTCGGGCACCGCCGCGTCGAGGTCGTCGATCCACTGCTCGAGCTGCTTGACGTCGGCCTCGGTGATGTTCGCTTTGGAAACGCGCGCGGCAATGCGGGAGCCAGGGTCGGCGAGTCGCGCACCCAACGCGAACAGGTGGTGCTGAGTGGCGATCACGATCTCCCGCAGGTCGGAGTCCATCCCGAACGACGCCGCCATCCCCAGCGCGGCGTTCAGCTCGTCCACCTCCCCGTAGGCCGCAACCCGCGCATCGGCCTTCGAGACCTGCGCGCCGGCGAAGAACGACGTCTCACCGCGATCTCCGGCTCCGGTGTAGAGTGGCACGGCCTCGATTATCGGTGTTCCCCATTCCCCGTTCAAGACACGACGTGCGCAGTCAAGCCACCGCGCTGCCGGACCCGGCGGTTCGCCGGCGCTTTCGTCGCCGACTGCTCGGTTGGTACGGCCGACACGGACGGGACCTGCCGTGGCGCAAGACCCGCGACCCCTACCGGATTCTGGTGTCCGAGGTGATGCTGCAGCAGACACAGGTAGACCGGGTCCTGCCGAAGTACTCCGAGTGGCTCGAACGATTCCCCTCGTTCCGCGCGCTCGCCGCGGCAACCGAAAAGCAAGCGACACGCACCTGGTACCCACTCGGATACAACGCGCGTCCCAAGCGACTCCACGCCATCGCGCGCGAGGTCGTGACGGACTATGGCGGAGCCTTACCCTCCGATGCAGCCGCACTCCGGACCTTCAAGGGTCTCGGCGACTACACGGTCGGAGCGGTCCGAAGCTTCGCGTTTGGACATCGAGCATCGATCGTCGACACCAACGTGGCGCGGGTGCTGTTTCGAGTGTTCGTGGGGCGGGGCAATCCGTCGGATCACGCAATGCGGCGACGGCTCTGGGAACTGTCGAGAGCCTTGCTCCCACGCCGCAACGTGTTCGACTTCAATCAGGCGTTGATGGATCTCGGAGCGATGGTCTGCGTGGCGCGGAAGCCACGGTGTCTCGTCTGTCCCATGCAGCCTATCTGCACATCGTTCCCGTTCAACCCCGACCGGCGCTGACGAAGGGCAGTGCGGTCACGACCGCGCCACGTCTCGCACCGGCGTCGCCGACCTCGACCTCCGTGCCCGGCTCGGCAAGTTGCCGCGCGACATATCCCAGCGCGATCGGCACACCAAGCGTGGGCGAGCTCACCGCGCTCGTCACCCGTCCTACGGCGTTCTCGCCGTTCCACAGCGTCGTGCCCGGCCTCGGCGCGCCGGCAGAATCGGCTTCGGTATTTCCGGACAGCGTCAGACCGACAAGTCGGCGCGCGACGCGGCCTTGACCGCGATGCAGAATCCGGACGATGACCTCCTGGCCGACGTAGCACCCCTTGTCGAAGCTGATCGCACGGTCCTCGATCCCGGCTTCCAGCGGGATAGCCTCCGTGTCCATGTCCGCACCAAACAGCGGCCGCCCGGATTCCACGCGTACCGCCTCGACGGCCGCCGGATCCACCGCCGCCGCCCCGGCCTCGCTGACCGCCGCATGAATCGCGGCGACATTGCCCTGTGCACCCAGCACGTGGTAACCGGCAATCCCGATGGCGTCAATGCGTGCGACGAGTGCCGTCGCATCACCCACGGTGATCGCACGGCTCTGATAAAGAGTGAGCTCGGATATCGGCGCGCCGGCCACTGCCGACAGCAGACGCGCGGCGCCGGGGCCGTAGATGCCGTAGCTGGTCCAGCTGTCGTGCAGGTCCGCGACGCGGACGTCCTCGGCGAATACGAGCGCGTCGAACCGGTCGACCAACTTCTTCGTGAGACCGCCGTCGACGTCGAGCAGCAACCGGTCTCCGACGTTGAGGATGTCGAGATCGGCGATCATGCGCCCCTGGGGCGTCAGGTAGAGCGCATAGCAACCCTCGTGAGCTGCGATGCGCTCGATGTCATTCGTCAGTAGCCCCTGGAGGAAGGCGGCTCGGTCGCTGCCGCTCATCTCGATGAGGCCGCGCGTCGATCGGTCAACCAGACCGACGTCCTCCCGGAGACTGTGATAGCCGCGTGGCGGTTCCTTGATGTGTCCGGGCATGTCGAAAGCCGTGCCGAACGCAATGATATGCTGAGCGACGTGCGGTTTCTGGCCACCGGCGTCGTGGGCGCGACGTTGATCGTGACGGCCGTCGCCTCCGCGCAGCCGCCGCTCGAGCCGACCACGGGCGAAGCGACGTTCAACGTCTTTCTTCGCTCGACGCCCGTCGGTTTCGAACGCACCGTCGTGAGCCGGACCTCCGACGGCTGGACCATTCGTGCGAACGGTCAGATCTCGGCACCGATCGATCTCCAGACCCGGCTCTTCGAGGCGGTGTACGACGCGTCGTGGCGTCCTCGGCAGCTGACGATCGAAGCCACGCGGTCGGAGACGACGTTTGCGCTCCGCACGACCTTCGCCGCCGGCACCGCGGCCAACGAGATCGAGCAGGGCGCTCGCCACACGAGCAACCAGGATTCGGTCGACCCCGAAGCGGTGGCTCTCCCCTCTCTTTTTTTTGCCGGCTATGAAGCGCTCGCCGTCCGTCTGAGCGTGACCGAGGCTGGCGACGAGTTGCCGGTCTACATCGCGCCGAGCGGCCAGATCAGCGTGCGCGTCGACGACGTGCTCACGCGAGATATCCAGACGGCCGAGGGAACGCTGGAGGCCCGGATCCACCGCATCACGTTCATGGAACCGCAGCAGCCGCTTGCTGCCGAGGTCTGGACCGATGAGGGGCGACGGCTGCTGCGGGTCAGTTGGCCGTCGGTAGGTCTCGATGTCGCCCGGGACGACGTCGTGACGGTCTCGACTCGATTGACGAGCCTGAGATTGCCCGGCGACGAGGACGTGCGCGTCCCATCCAGCGGGTTCAGCCTCGCTGCGACGGTGACCACGCCCAGCGGTCGCGATCCACCCGCCGGCGGTCGTCGGCCGGCCGTCGTGCTGGTACCCGGTTCAGCGCCCGTCGATCGGGATGCCACGATGTTCGGCGTTCCCGTCTTCGGTCACCTGGCGCGCGGTCTTTCGGATGCCGGGTTTCTCGTCGTTCGATACGACAAGCGCGGCATCGGGCAGAGCGGCGGCCGATCTGAATCCGCCACGCTGGCCGACTACGCAGAGGACCTGCGCGAGGTGGTCCGATATCTCGACGACCGCGATGACGTGCACCGCGATCAGATCGCCGTCGTGGGTTACAGCGAGGGCGGCTGGGTCGGCCTCCTGGCGGCGGCGCGGGAGGACAAGATCGCCGCCGTCGCGCTGCTCGCGACGCCAGGAATCGGCGGCGCTGACCTCGTCCTCGAGCAGCAACAGAGCGAATTGACGCGTCTCGCGGTTTCGGAAACCGAGCGGCAACAGAAGAGCGACCTGCAGCGCCGCATCCATGCGGCGGTAACCGGCGACGGATCGTGGGACAACGTTCCCGATGCGTTGCGGCGCCAAGCCGATACGCCGTCGTTCAAATCGTTTCTGGAATTCGAGCCAGATGCGGCGATCCGGCGGGTGCGGCAGCCGATGCTCGTGGTCCAGGGCGAGCTCGACCAGCGGGTCCCCGCCTACCACGCCGACCGCCTCGTTCGAACGGCGACCGCCCGGTCGCGACCCGAGTCAACGGTGGCCGTGGTCCGGCTCGCGGGTCTCGATCATCGGCTGACGTCGGCGTCCTCCGCCGTCGTCGAACCGAGCGTCGGCGCGGCCGACCCCCAAGTGGCCCCGCGCGTCGTCGAGTCGCTCGCCGACTGGCTGAGGCAAGTGTTCCGCTGACGCGGGCAGCCTAGGCTTCCTTCGAGACTTCGAACACGACGCGTCCCAGCCGGACGCGATCACCCTCGGCGAGCTCTGCCCTGTTCACTCGGCGTTCGTTGATGAACGTCCCGTTCGTGCTTTCAAGGTCTTCAACGACGAGGCTGTCCGTCGTTGATGTGAGCCGACAGTGCACGCGCGAAAGGAGCGTGGCCTCAACCGCGAAATCCGCACGCGGGCCGCGACCAACCGTCTTGATCGCCCCGGCGGGGAGGCGCAACGTCTGGTTGCCCTTCTCGTCGGCGCACCGCAGGATCCACATAGTAGGCATAGGGGTTACCGCGTGGCGCCCGGCACCGCGCGCTCGAGCAGCGACTCGAGCAGCTGCCGCTCGGAGTCACCCAGCCCACCTCCGTCATCGACGTCGTGAACGCGGGCGTCACCTGCTACGGGCGCCTGCGTCAGCTCGGGATCGAGCGCAGCCGCGCGCGCCCCGTATCGTTCGGATAGACGCGCGTCGACGGAGACCAACTGGACCGCGATCATCGCGTATGGCACGGCATACGACGGATCGAGCTCCACTGCCTGACGGTAGTAGGTCAGGGCCTCCCCGCGACTCCCGGCGGCCATTCCCCGGGCCACCTGCGCCTGTGGCAGGTCGGGGTCCGACGCGGCGGCCAACGCTGCGACCTCGTCGAGGCGGACGCGCCCCGGTTCGCTGTGCGCCCCGTCGGGCCCGGTCTCGGCGTGAAGCGCATAGGCCAATGCCGCATACAGCTCGGCAAAGCCCTCGCCATCGCTGATCGCGCTCTCATAGAGCGCGATGGCGCGCCCGGTGTCCTGTTGCGCGGCGGCGTCACGACCGCGGAGGTAGAGGTCGTAGGCCCCCTCGCTGACCGGCAGCGATTTCTTGCGTGCGCGTGCGGCGCTCGGCGCGAGCTCGACCCCCAGAGCCCCGGCGACAGATTCGGCGAGCATGGTCTGCGTCGCCAGAATCGTTCTAGCTGAACCCGACTCGCCGCCCCTCCACACCGAGCTGCCATCGCTCGCATCGATGAGCTCGAGCTCCACTGCGACGGCGTCTCCGCTCGTTCGCACGATCCGCGAACGAGCACCGCGGCCTGGAGCTCTTCGGCGACGACCGCCGGCGGACGACCGCGGCGCGCCCTCATACCGGCGCGGCCGACCACCGACACCCCCGGCAGCTGCCCGATTCGAACCGCGAGATCTTCGCTCAGCCCATCGGCGTAGTATCGCGAGGCGTCGGCGTCGAACTCGAGCGGCAACACCGTCACGATCGCGGCGGGCGGCGGCCCGAGCCATTGGTCGACCTGTCGACGGAGGACATCTCCGGCCAGCCACCAGACCAGTCCGATGCCAATGACGGCGACCGTCGTCCCGCCGACCGCGCGGAGACCGGCCCCCTGCCATCCGCCTCGCTTTCGCTCGACAACGACCGGTGGTTCGCTGTCGCCACTGCGAATGTCGAGGATCGCGGCCACGCCGCGTAGCTCGGCCGCGAAGGAGGCGGCGCTCTGGAATCGTTCCTGTAAGTATCCCCCGGCAAAGCCGGGGGCTTTAGTTGTGAGCCGCTCAAAGCGGCTGACGTGACCGCTGCGCGGTCACTTGAGCCACCTGACGGTGGCGGCTCTAGTCCAACGGCAACTGATCCAGCCGCCGATCCTCTCGCTCCTGCTGCTGGAGTTCATCACGGCCCACCGTCGAGACAAAATACCCGCGCGCCCAGAAGTGCTGCCCCACGAAGTTCCGGGACCGCCCCGCAAACTCCCGAGCGATGTGGATCGCGCTCTTCCCCTTGAGATACCCGATCACCTGCGCCACCGAGTACTTCGGGGGGATCGACACCAACATGTGGACGTGGTTCATCACGGCCCACCGTCGAGCACCCGCGCGCCCAGAGTGCTGCCCACGAAGTTCAAACTCCCCATCGCGCTCTTCCCCTTGAGATACCCGATCACCTGCGCGAGTGCTTCGATCGACACCAACATGTGGACGTGGTCCGCAGATGCACCTCGCACCTCGCCCAGCTGCTGCCGGACGCCTCCATACATCGCTTTCTTCCGGTACTTCGGAATGAACACTACGTGATACTGGCAGTGCCATTTCGTATGATTGAGACTTCGGTACGTCGTCATGAGGACTCCTTCTCGTGATGCTTGTGCGGCTCACGGGAAGGAGTTTCCTCACGCGACTCCCGGATACGTCAAACGCTGCTGGCCGCCCCGGCAAAGCCGGGGGGTCTCCCACGGCAACTAGCGCCTTCGCGAGCGCGCGTCGGACCACGGCGTCGAGGTCCTCCGGAATGCTCGGATCGATCTCGCTCGGCTCGCGTGGCCGTGTGTCCAGGACACTCGCCAGCGTGGACTCCACGCTCCCTCTGCGAAACGCGGTGACGCCAGTGAGCATCTCGTACAGGACCGCCCCGAGCGAGAAGAGGTCGGAGCGCTCGTCGACGGCGTCACCGCGGGCCTGCTCCGGGGAGACGTAGGCAACGGTGTCCAGCGCGACCGCAGCGTCCGATTCGGCACGGGCGGCCGCCGGATGACGCAGTCGGCCACCGCGGGTCCACGCCGACAGCCCGGCCTCGAGCAGCTTGGCGTTGCCCTTTGGGCTGACCCGAATCGTCTCGGGGCGCACGTCACCGTGCACGAGCCCGTGCGCGTGCACTTCGGCGAGCGCATCGGCGAGCTGGATTCCGAGATCGACGGTGGCGCGCACATGTTGTGGCCCGGCGGCCATGACCTGAGCGAGCGTCTCACCCGGCACGAACTCGATGGCGAGGTACGGTGCGTCGCCGCTGTCCCCGACATCGAACACCGTGGCAAGATTCGGGTGTGAGAGCGACGCGGCCTGCCGCGCGGCGGTCAGGAATCGTTCGCGGCGTGCACCCGGCTCCGCCAACTCAGCAGGTGCCACCTTGATGAGCACGGTCCGTCCGTGAACCGTGTCGCGCGCGCGGTAAGCTCGCCAGAGACCACCGCCCGCGGCCTCCGCGATGAGGTTGAAGTGGTCGAGCTTGCCAATCGTCATTTGCGTGGCTTTGACGGCCGCAATTCGATTCGGCTGGGCAGGCTCCGAGTCTCGTGGCTCAGCAGATCGATGACGGTCCGGGCGACGTCCGTGGCCGTCAGCTTCCACGGGGCGGCCGCATGTCGGTCGCCACCGGCGAACGCGGTGCCAACCGAGCCGGGCGCCACCACACTCACCCGAATATCGTCATGCCGGAGCTCCTGCATCAGGGCCAACGTGAACGCGTCGAGGCCAGCCTTCGACGCACAGTAGGCCGCACCTGTGGCGAACGGGTGGCTCCCCGCCAAACTGCTGATGTTGACGATCCAGCCACTACCCCGCTGACGCATGAGCGGGATTGCCGCGCGGCAGCAATAGAAGACGGCGTTCAGGTTCGTCTCGATTACCTCACGCCACGCGTCGCCAGACAGGGTCGCGACGTCCTCGAAGCGTCCGACCCCGGCGTTGTTGATCAGCACATCGATGCCGTCGAACCTGTCGATGGTGGTGCGGACGGCGCGCTCGGACGTCGACTCCTCGCGCAGGTCGCCTCGAGCGATCGCGACCCTATCGGCCGCGCCCGAGCCGAGCGCCGCCAGACGCGTGTGAGCGTCGGACAACGCCGCCTGGTCTCGGCCGGACACGACGACCATCGCGCCGCCCGCAACGAGCGCCTCGGCGACGGCAAAACCGATGCCTCGCGACCCGCCGGTCACGAGGGCGACCTTGCCCGAGAACCGCGAAGTATCGGCCACTGGACCGCACTAGAATACCGCGAGCTTCATGCCGGTCGTAGCCATCGTCGGATCGGGCACGCTCGGCGGAGCGATCGCGCACGCGATCGCGACGCGCGACAGGTTTCGCGAGGTGCGGTTGATCGACGAAGCGCGCGACATTGCCGCCGGCACGGCACTCGATATTCAGCAAGCGGCGCCAGTCGAGAGTTTTCGGACCCTAGTCAGCGCGTCCGGTGACGTCGCGGCGGCGGCGGATGCGGACGTGGTCATCCTCGCGGGACCGGCAGGCGGAGACGACACGGACTACGCGGCTGACGCCGGACTCGCACTGATCGAACGGATAGCCAGTGGCCGTCGGTGTCCTGTCCTCGTCTGCGCCGGCGCCTCGCATCGCAGCCTCGTCGAGCGCGGGGTGCGGGAGCTCGGCGTGCCCCGCCGGGGACTGTTCGGTTCGGCACCGGAGGCGCTACGCGCCGCGCTGCGGGCCATCCTGGCTCTCGACGTTGGATGTGCAGCGTCGGACGTGGCGCTCACGGTCCTCGGGATCCCGCCGCGGCACACCGTCGTGCCGTGGAGCCAGGCGACGGTCGCCGGATTGAGCCTCGAGCAGCGGCTGCCGGTGGCCCAACTCGCGCGCGTCCGCGAACGAACGACGCTGCTCTGGCCGCCAGGGCCGTACGCACTCGCCGCTGCCGCCGGACGAGTTGCGGCATCCCTCATTGACCGCACTGTCCTTACGCCCGCCTGCTTCGCCGTACTCGACGGGGAGCTCGGCATGTCCCGCCGGGCGGCGGCCGTCCCGGTCGAGCTCGATACGCTCGGCATTGCGCGCGTCGTCGAACCCGTGCTCAGCACACACGAGCGGGTACAGTTCGACAACGCGCTGAGAGACTAGTGCACCGCCGGTCGGCTACACGGCAGGATGGAGTGGAGGGCCGGCCATTCCCGGATCACGACGGCGCGATCCGCCGACCGAATATCTCGGCGAAGCACGCGGCCGCCACGTCCGCGATGGCCGCCCCGGCAAAGCCGGGGGGTCTCCCACGGCAACTAGTGCACCGCCGGTCGGCTACACGGCAGGATGGAGTGGAGGGCCGGCCATTCCCGGATCACGACGGCGCGATCCGCCGACCGAATATCTCGGCGAAGCACGCGGCCGCCACGTCCGCGACCGCTCCGACCGATGGCGGGCAGCGGGTCAATGTCGCCAGCGACGCCACACCCTTGTCGACCAGACCGCACGGACGAATCAGGCCGAAATAGCCGAGATCGGTGGTGACGTTGAGCGCGAACCCGTGGCTGGTCACCCACCGCGACAGGCGGACGCCGATGGCCCCGAGCTTCTCGTCGCCGACCCATACACCAGTCAACCCCGACCGCCGGGTGGCCGCCACACCGAAGCGGGCCGCGGTCCGAATCAGGGTGTCCTCGAGGTCGCGCACGTATCGATGAACGTCGCATCGGTCGGGCTTCAGGCTGATCACGGGATAGCCCACGAGCTGGCCCGGGCCGTGATAGGTCACGTCGCCGCCGCGCCGGACGTCGCGGAGCTCGACGCCTCGGCGCTCCAGCTCTCCGGGGCCCGCCAACACGTTGGCGCGGCTGTGACGCGCCGCGACGCCGAGCGTGATGACGTGCGGATGCTCGAGCAGGAGGAGGAGGTCCCCCACCTGCCCTGCTTGCCGCTGGCGCACCAGCTGGCGCTGTAGCTCCTCGGCCTCCGCGTAGGGCACGACGCCGAGACGCCGCACCTCGAGCCGAGGGGCTTGCACCTGGCGACCAACCTTAGAGGAGATCCGCGTCGAAGGATTCCAGCTTCGTTTTGACCGTCATCATGAAACGGTCCGCCACCGCGCCGTCGATCAGACGGTGGTCGAAGCCGAGCGTGAGATAGGCGCGGGACCGTACTTCGATGGTGTCGGCCTCGTCGACGACCACGGGTCGCCGCTCGACGGCACCGACACAGAGGATGGCGACTTGCGGCTGGTTGATGATCGGCAGCCCGAAGATCGATCCGAACGCGCCGGGATTGGTGATCGTGAACGTGCCACCCCGGACGTCATCCGGCACGAGCGTCTTGGATCGTGCACGCTCCGCGAGATCGGCAATGGCGCGGCTCATCTCCACGAGGCTTTTCAGGTTCGCCTCGCGGATCACCGGCACGATCAACCCCTGGTCCAGCGCCACTGCGATACCGAGATTCACGTGGGCCGTGTGGATGATGCGCGTGCCATCCTCGCTGAGCGACGCGTTGATGACCGGCACATCGGCGATCGCCGCTGTGACCGCCTTGGCAATGAACGTTAGGTAGGTCAGCTTGACGCCGTCCCGATCTTCGCTCGCTCGGCGCTGATCCCTCAATGTCCTCACGCGGGACAAGTCAACGTCGAACACCGTGTGGACGTGCGCCGCCGTGCGACGACTGAGCACCATGTGCTCCGCGATCTGCCGGCGCATGACCGACATCTCCTCCAGCCGTGTCCCCGCGTCCACGTCGGTACCGTCGCTCGACGCCGCCGTTGAACCGCGTGAGACCCTGGCTGCCTCAACGTGCCTAAGCAGATCGCCTCTGGTGACCCGCCCGCCACTCCCGGTGCCGGTCACGCTCTCCACGTCGATGCCGTGCTCGCGGGCCAGCTTGCGTACGACCGGGGACACGGTTCGACCGCGCGGTCCGGTCGACCGCGGCGTCCCGGCCGACGCGTCCGGCGCCCGCTCCGCACTCGAGATGCTCTGGGGCTGGGAATCCTGATGCGGTGGGTCATCGGCGCCATCCGCATCGTCATCGTCAACGTCGGTGCCATCGGCGATCACCGCAACGATGCTCTCGACGGGAACGGTCTCGCCAACCTGCACCCGCACATCGGCCAGCACCCCCGCCGCTGGCGAAGGCACCTCCGCATCAACTTTGTCCGTCGAAATCTCGAAGAGGGGCTCGTCGCGATGCACTCGGTCGCCGACGCGTTTGAGCCAACGGACCAGGGTCCCCTCCGCGATTGACTCGCCAAGCTGGGGCATCAGGACGTTGGTCGTCATGAGTCAGGTTGGACCGTAGTCGTCTTGGAGGCGAGATCTGAGCCACGACGCCCGTCACGTCGCCTAATCCACTGGGCAGGAGGATGTTACATCGCGGCCGTGATCTGAGATCGAGCACCCGTGGGCGCAGCTGATCTGGCCTGATTGTCTCGCCTTGCATTCCTAGGAACGTGGTGCCTACAATGCGGGTTCGCTCCCCCTATCTCTATGAGTTTAAAGATCAAAACTGTTCTGATCACCGACGACGACGAGGGGATGCGCGACACGCTCTGCGCCATCCTCAAGCGCGACTACAAAGTCCTCCTCGCGGCCACGGGAGAGGAGGCGCTGACCCTCCTCAAGAAGGAGGACCTCGACCTCATGCTCCTCGACGTCCGCCTGCCGGGCATCGGCGGCCTCGAAGTGCTGAAAATCGTACGCGAGAACTACAGCCTGGTCGAGGTGATCATGGTCTCGGCGGTGACCGAGGTAGAAGTGGCCGTTCAGGCGATGAAGAACGGCGCCTATCACTACATCACGAAAGAATTCGGGTCTATCCGGGTTTGCCAAAGACGTTTAGCTGATGCAATGACTTGATTGCTGCATGTAAACACGGGCTTCATTCCCTCTGTTGATTGCCGTCGACAGGAAGGAGGAGAAGCCCGTGAGCAACCTGAAGTTGCTGCGCACGATCCTACGTCTCAAGAGTCTGAAGGTCACGCATGTTCGGTTCATGCATCGCGACACGGAGCTCCATCTGGCGGTCAAGCCGTACAAGAACGGCTGCCGCTGCCCGGCGTGTGGGCGGCGCGGCCGAATCGTGCACCAGACAAGCGAGCGACGGCGGTGGGAGGATGTGGCGGTCATGGGCCTGCGCATCGTGCTCTGGTATGCCCCGAAAGAGATCCAGTGCCCCACCCATGGGCGCGTGCAGGAGGAGATCCCCTGGGCGCCGGCCTATGCCCGCGTCACCTACCGCCTGGAGTGGCGCCTCTGCGCCCTGTGCCAGATCATGACGCAGCAGGCGGCGGCCGAGATCCTGCGGCTCCCGACCTCGACCCTGTCCAACCTGCTGCACCGAGTCATCACGCGGGTGCGCCACGGGCACAAAATCCGAGGCCTGACCACGCTCGGCGTCGACGAGATCTCCTACTGCAAGGGCCGCAAGTTCGCCACCCTCGTCTACGACCTGGACCGCGCGCGCGTCCTGTGGGTCGGCCCGGGCAAGGGCCGCGACACCATCGATCGCTTCTTCAACGACTGGCTGAGCCCGGGGCAGAAAACGCGGGTCGCCTGGGCCAGTTGCGACATGAGCCCCGCCTATATCGGGGCGATCACCGATCACTGTCCCGAGGTCACGCTCGTCCTCGACCGCTTCCATCTCGTCAAAGCGCTAAACCAGGCCGTGGACGAAGTCCGCAAGGAACAGTGGCGGGCTCTCGACACGCCGGGGCGCAAGGCGATCAAGGGGCTGCGGTGGCTGCTCAGCAGGCACTCCAGACACCGGACCAAGGGCCATACCCGGTTCCTCAATCGCTTGCGGAACTCCAATCGGCGCATTCATCGCGCCTGGGTGCTCAAGGACGAGTTTGAGCACTTCTGGAACTACCGCTATCGGGCCTCGGCGACGAAGTTCCTCAGACGCTGGATGACCGCCGCGTTGCGCAGCCGCATCCCGACGTTGCGCACGTTTGTCGGGACACTGCGGACGCACCTCACGCACATCATGGCCTTCATCGACAGGCCGCTGACGAATGCCGTCGGCGAGGGCTTGAATCGCATTATCAAGATCGTCAAGAACCGGGCGTCCGGTTATCGCCACCTGGACGACTTCGCCGACATGATCTACCTGACCGTCGGTGACCTCGATATTCCTGCGCACATTCCCAGCCACTTGCGTACCCTGTGAGCGACGTCAGAATGCCTATGCACCAGCATCATCAGCGCATTTCGTTAGTTGGGAAATTCGGATATAGCCAAGAATTCGACTACGACGGGTTGCGCTCGCTCGTGCGCAACGCGTTGGAACACCAAGACTTGAGCCGCCAGGTCATCTCGCTGAGCGCGCAGGTGGCCGATCAGAACGAGCGCGAGTTCGTCCTCGGCCCCAGCCGCGTCATGCGCGAGATCGTCGATCTGGCACACAAGGTGGCCAAGCTGCCCGCGACCGTCCTGGTTCTGGGCGAGAGCGGTACCGGCAAGGAACTGCTAGCCCGCCTGCTCCATCGCGAGTCCGGGCGCGCCGAATCGCCGTTCATCCCGGTGAACCTGGCGGCGATTCCGCGCGACCTTGCCGAGAGCACCCTATTCGGCCACGAGCGCGGCGCGTTCACCGGTGCGCACAAACAGCAGCTTGGGAAATTCGAGCTCGCGGCGGGGGGGACGCTCTTCCTGGATGAGATAGGCGACCTCGGCCTCGAGTTGCAGGCCAAGTTGCTGCGGGCCATCCAGGAGGGCGAAATCGAACGGGTTGGCGGCGTCAAGCCCATCAAGACCGACTTCAGGCTGATCGTCGCGACCAACGCAGACCTGGACAAGCAGGTGCGCGCAGGCAAGTTCCGCGAAGACCTCTTCTATCGCATCAACGTCATCCCGGTGAAAATGCCTCCACTGCGCGACCGGCTCGAGGACCTTCCCGAACTCGTGCGACTCTTCCTGAGCCGATACAACACCAGGTTTCGGAAGGAGATCAACGGTATCTCGGACGGCGCGCTCGCGGTGCTCAAGGAATACCGATGGCCAGGCAACATCCGCGAGCTCGAGAACCTGGTCGAGCGGCTTGTCGCCGTCTGCGACAAGGACTGGATAACCGGCGACGATCTGCCCTTCGACTATCACCTGGCTCGCATCAGCGCCGACGCCGATCGCAGCGACGACCTCTTGCAGACGGCGTGCGACACGTTCGAGCGCAACTTTATCTTGCGTGCGCTCGAACGGATGGACTGGAACGTGTCCGCGGCGTCTCGCTTTCTTGGTGTCCCGCTCAGCACGCTCAAGCACAAGATGGGACGGCTCGAGATCCGCGAGATCGCCAAGCGCCTTCGACGCGCCTAGCCAGCCTTTTCCCGGTCTGGCCAGGGCTCCCGATGAGTGCCGCTGGTCAATAAATCCGGGTTTCCCAACGCCGCTTTCTGGCCAACTTATTGACTACTCCTGGCCCGGAGTTCACGGACCTAGGCATCCCCAACCCAGAGGCCAAAGCGAAATAGGTGCCGAACGTCCCTTGTGGTCCCCATAGCAGCACCGAATCACCAGGAGTCATCTCGGGTATTCGCCAAGATCCACCGGTCCGTCGCACGCGGGCCGAGCTTTCGAAAGAGGGAACGACCGTTGCACACACGTCCGCACACTGGCGTATCCGGTCGTGAGGTTGGGACCGTTGCGAATGGAGCCGAGGCACCGTCCGCCGGAGCTCACCTGCGGGTCGATCTGTGGCCGGACGACCGCTGCGTCGCAGCGGAACGTGTCGGGATTCGATTGTCCGTCGGCGCAGCACGGCGTCGACCGGGAGAACTATATGCAATCGTCGATGTTCAACACGCGTGTCCCGTTGCCAGGCCGCGACGAGACGTTCCTCCTGAACACGCTGACCGACGCGCGGCTGCTCGTGTCGAACGACGTCGTGGCCCTCCTCGACCGCGCCGCGCCGAGCGAAGGAAGCGAGGTGGCGAACCGGGCGGAACCCCGCGTCCCGTCTCCACTCGAGAGCGGCGATCGGGAGACGCTCGAGGAGCTGGCGAGCCACGGGTTCATCGTCGAGAGCCGGGACACGGAGCGCGCGGCGGTCGACGGCTACTTCCGGAAGGCGCACGAAGACACGAGCATGCTGGAGGTCACGGTGCTGACGACGCTCCAGTGCAACTTCGCGTGCGACTACTGTATCCAGGGCGATCACGGCGATTACAACAAGCATGCAAAGAAGATGTCCCTCGACACCGCGCGCCGAACGTGCGACTGGGTGGAGCAACGCCTCGACGAGGTCAATCCGGAAACGTTCATGCTCCGATTCTTCGGCGGCGAGCCGCTCCTGAATCTCCCGGTGCTCTACGAGATATCCGAGCACTTGTGGAACATGACCCGCGCCCGGGGGGTCAAGATGTCCATTAGCATCGTCACGAACGGCCTCTTGCTTACACCGGAGGTGGTCGACCGCCTCGAACCGTTCGGGCTCGGAGGCTTCAAGGTCACCCTCGACGGTGATCAAGCGGCGCACGATCGGATGCGGCCGCTGCGCGGCGGGCAGGGCACGTTCGACAAGATCATCGACAACGTGCGTCAGGTCGCACACCGGTATCCGATCGCGATCGGCGGCAACTTCGACGAATCGACCGTCGACTCCTTCCCTGCGCTCCTCGACTTCCTCAAGGAACAGGATTTCGCCGACTCGCTCGTGAAGGTCTCCTTCAAACCGGTCATTCGGGAGCCGGCGGCGGCTGGCGGCGTTATTCCGCTGACCGCGGTGGACGCTGGGGTCATCCCGCTGACCGCCGTGGACGCCGGCGGGAAACCTCTTGGGGGCGCGTGCATGACGGCGGCCGGCGCCGGGCACGGCGCCTCGTTGTGTGACACGTGCGGCCTCGCCGACGAGAAGTGGTCGTTCCTCCGCGAAGAAACGAAGAAGCGAGGCTTCTACACGCCCGACGGCCTCCAGATGGGACCGTGCGAGATCCATCGGCTGCACTCGTACACCGTCGACCCCGACGGCTCGCTCTACGCCTGCCCGGGATTCGCGAGCGACACTCACCGATCGGTGGGACACATCGACGGACGAACCGATCCCGGACGCTCTGCCGCGGCCAGGACCTTCGACGTGGTCGACGCATGGCGGGCCTGTGGCGATTGCTCGTTCATTCCGGTCTGTGCCGGCGGCTGCAGCGTCGCCGCAGAGTCGGAGCTAGGGGGAATCGACAAGCCGTCCTGCCACAAGAGCGTCATGGAATCGGCGCTCACATCGCTGGCATACGAGGCCGCCGGGGTTTCGGCGCCGCCGGCAAGCCCGTGAATCGTTTGACCGTGAGCTGCTGGGGAGGAGTGATGCATATGCACGTGACCGCCGTAGCGACCGGAGAACCGAGGGCGAGCCCGACGCTGAAAACTGCCCGCGCCTCACCGCGGGTCAAGGATCACACGTCAACCACGAATTGATGAGGAGAACATCATGCGAAAGAAGCTTCCGAAGAAGCGGCCGAAGCCAGCGACCACCACGGCGGGCAACGTCAGCCCGTGGCTGGTCGACGTTCCGCTCGATCACATGAAGTAAGACACACCACACATCGAAAACGACCGATACACAGAATGAGGAACCAATGACAATCAAAGTGCTGAAAAAGGGAACCCCGACCGAGAACGCGAAGCCACAGAGCATCTTCTGCCCGTTGTTCATCGATGACTTCTGGGTTGCCAACAAGTAGGCTCGACGACGTGAGGTCCCTCATGTCGAGACGGACCTGCGAACCACCGACGGGCGCACGACGGCAGGCCTCCGGAGCCGTCGTGTGCCTGTACGGTGCGCTGCTGGCGTGGGTGGCGGTATCGGCGAGCTGCAACTCGGCTGCGGCCGTCGACCCGTCGGACCCGGTGGTGCTGTCGGTGGGTGTCGCCGGAAGTCCAGCTGGAATCCGGGTGGTCGCCGCCGCGTTGACCACCGAGAACCTCACGCGGAGCGGACCGGACGGCCGCCACCTCCCGCGGCTCGCCACGACGTGGACGCACAACGAGCGGACGCTCAGGATGCAGCTGCGGTCCGACGTCACGTTTCACGACGGCACCCCTCTCACGGCCGAGATAGTCAAGCAGCGCCTCGACGCAGCACGGTTCGACGCACGAGAGCTCCCGGGCCTTCCGATGTTGCGCGACATCGACACGATCACGGTCGAGGCGCCTGACACCATGTCCGTTCATCTCTCCCGAACGTCGGCTCTGGTCCTCGATGACCTTGCCAACATCTCCATGCGACTGGAGTCGGACGATCCGGGCTGGATCGGCACCGGCCCGTTCGCGCTCGAAGAGTTCGGACCCGAGCTGACCCGACTGACCGCCAACCCGAGTTATCACGGCGGGCGACCCCTGATCGACGTGGTCGAGATCCGAGACTTTCCGACGACGCGTAACGCCTGGGCGGCGATGATGAGGGGCGAGATCGATTTTCTTTTCGACGTCCCGGAAGAAACGCGCGAGTTCGTCGAAGCCGAATCCAACTTCCGCCTCTTCACCAGCGACCGGCCCTATGCGTATGCGGTCATCTTCAACGCCGACATACCGGCGTTCCGCGACGCTCGGGTCCGGATCGCGCTCAATCACGCCGTCGACAGGGGCGCCGTCATCGAACGCGGTCTCCGGGGATACGGGCGCCCGTCATCGGGGATCTGGGGACCCCACTGGCTCTACGGCGCGGACCGCGTCTACCGGGCCGACCCGCGACTCGCAAATCAACTGCTGAACGAGACCGGCCACCCGATGCCCGCGACGGAGTCGACGGACCGGCACCAAATGCCGAGCCGTCTGCGGTTCAGCTGCCTCGTCCCGGAGGGCGCGCCGCTCGAGCGGATCGCGCTCATGGTCCAGAAGCAGCTCTACGACATCGGGGTCGACATGGCTCTGGAACCGGTGTCGATTCTCGAGCTTCAGAGCCGACTCGGGAACGGCGACTACGACGCCGCGCTCGCACCGCACAATACCGGGCGCGCGCTCTCGCGGCTGTTCGCTTACTGGGATCCGGAGAGCACCGGGTCCGACGGCGTCCTCGGACCGTCCGCCTACCCGCACCTCGGTCCCGTGTTCGCTGGACTTCGGGAGGCGCTCTCCGAGGATGCGCGGAAACAGGCCGCGGGCGAGCTGCAGCGTGTCTTCTACGACGACCCGCCGGCCATCTTCCTCGCGACGCGTCAGGCCGGACGCGCGGTGAGCCGACGGTTCGAGGTTCCCGACGACGAAGGCGACATCCTGGAGACGCTCTGGCGCTGGCGCCCGGCCAGTGAAGACTCCGCGGAATGAAGTCGAAGATCACGGCGCGGTTCGTGATGCTCATCGTGACCGCGGCGGTCGCCCCGCTCGCGGTCTATGGCGCCGTCTCGATCTCCTCACTGCGAAGTGGAAGCCGTCAGGCCGTCATCGACGGCAACCTCAACGTGGCACGCCAGGCCGCCGCGCGCGTCGACCTGTATATGGGATCGAACATCCGAATCCTGCACTCCCTGGCAGCCGAGCTGCGTCAGACACGGCTGCGCGACTGGCAGGTCGACCGCGTGCTCAAGAACTACGTGCTCGACTTCCCCGAGTTCCGGGAGATCACGCTGTTCGACGCCCTTGGTCAGGTCCTCGCCACGAGCCGCGTCGGCACGCCCGGGGTCCGAGTGCCGAACGACGCGCCGCCGGGGACCGAGGCGCACCTGGAACCTGTCACGGTGGACAACGACTTCCTGCCGACGACCACCGTCACCATTCGGTCCCGCCAACCCAATCGAGCAGACACCTGGCTCGTCGGCGAGGTGAGCCTCGAGGAGCTCTGGCGGATGGTCAATGGCATCCGGGTTGGGAGCGAGGGCTTTGCCGCCCTCGTTGCCGAGAACGGCCAGCTCATCGCGCACGGCAACCCGGACAAGCGCGCGCGCGTGGCCGCCGGTGACGATCTCAGCACGCACGAGCTCGTCGCGAGGATCGAGGCGTGGCGAAGTCCCGAGGGCTACTTCGAGCTGGAGCGCGCGCCTGCGCGGGCCGAGGCGTCGCCTATGTTCGGTTCCGAGTACCCGGACTCCATGGGGCGCCTGCTGCTTGCCGTCGCCGCGCCGGTCCAGGGCACCGGGTGGATCGTGTTCGTCGAGCAACCGACGAGTGAGGCGTACCAGCTCGCCAACCGGATCCAGCTCGAGCTGTTCGGCATCATCTCGCTTGCGCTGCTGGCGACGGTCGGTATCGGCTACTACTGGGGCCGATCGTTCATCCGTCCGATTCGCGCACTGATGCGCGGCACCCGATCCATCGCCGCCGGCCGACTCGACGAGCGCGTCAGCATCGCCGGCACCGACGAATTCCACCAACTCGGGGAGGCCTTCAACGGCATGGCCGACAAGCTGGTGGAGCTGCAGGAAGACGTGCGAAAACAGGAGCGGCAGGCGATGTTCGGCCGCGTTGCCGCCGGTCTGGTGCACGACATCTCACACCCGATCCAGAACATCGGCAACAGCTGCAAGCTCATCGTCAAGCTGTTCGATGATGCCGAGTATCGGGACACGTTTCGTCGCACCGTCGATCGGGAATTCGCGACTATCAAGCGCGTTATCGAGGACCTACGCAACCTGGCCCGACCGATGCCCCTCGAGCACTTTCCGGTCGATGTCAACCGCTCGGTGGGCGATGCGCTTGAGTCTATTCAACCGCTGGCAGAGTCGGCCGGAGTCACACTCGACGCCACCTTGAGCATCGAGAGCCCATACGTCATCGGCGATATGTTCGCGCTCGGCCGCGTCTATCGCAATCTCCTGCTCAACGCGATCGAGGCGACGTCGCCGGGTGGCGCGGTGACCATTGCCACCGAAATCCGTCGCGAGACCGTCCGCGTCAGCATCGCGGACACCGGACTGGGCATTGCGCCAGAGCGTCTGGTGGCGATCTTCGAAGACTTCAGCACGACCAAGCGGCGCGGTCTCGGGCTGGGACTCGCGATCTCGAAGAAGATCGTCGAGCAGCTCGACGGCACGATCGCCGTGGACAGCGAAGTAGGCGAGGGGACCACGTTCGCGCTCGAGTTTCCACAGACGGCGAGGCGCCCATTTCCGGCCGCGGTCCTCGCCAGCTAGGAGAGGGGGGAACGGTGTATCGCAGACTCATCAAGACAGGTGACGTCGATGTCGCGGAACAGAAGTACGCCGTGCGCTACTACGAGGCGCAGACGATTCACGGCGCACGCAGATTTTCGTCGGAAGTCATCCTGGGACCGGAGGACCGGGTGATCCTGGACGACGATTCCGTCAACGGGCTGGAGTCGAAGATCGCCTACCTCGTCGCCGCCTCCGTATACAGTCGGATGCTCGCGACGAGACGTGCCGGCGTGACGTGACGATTTCGCGCCCGCGCCGCCCGGGACCAGAGCCCCGACGACGGCGCGGGACAGCCGCGGTACCGCCTACTTGCCAGGCAGCACGGAGTCTTTGAGCTGTTTCGCGATACGGGCCTTGACGACGGTCTTGGCCGGAATCCTGATTGCTTCACCAGTTGCGGGATTGCGCCCCATCCGCGCGTTGCGCTTCTGGACGACCAGCTTTGTCATTCCCGGAAGCACGAATTCCCCACATCGCTTCAATTCTTTCTCCGAGAGCTGCTGAAGCTCATCGAAGAACTCCCTCGCTTGTGTGCGCTTGATATCGAAGCGCTCGGCGAAATGTGAGAAGAGCTCCGTCTTGCCCATTCTTCGGGCGTCGGCCATCGGCGTCCCCCTGGCTCTGAGCGCGCTGAATGCACCCGCCGACTCGGCCGCGCGCGCGAACGACCGTAGCGGGGAAGAAAACCCTAATGAAAACGCGCCGTATGCTAGCGCGCGGGTATGCCGGTGTCAATGACTCTGTCGAATCGCCCTCCGAGACGAACGGCGGTTCGGCGATCGCCTTGCTAGAATCACGCCATGGCGGACTCTTTACCCGAGACGATTCCGAACCCAAAGCCCGAGCGAGATTACGAGATCGCGATCCGGTGTCCGGAGTTTACCTCCGTCTGCCCCAAGACCGGTCTGCCGGACTTCGGGGAGATCGTCATCACGTATGTGCCGGATAAACGGTGCGTCGAATTGAAGGCGTTGAAGTACTACCTGACCGGCTTTCGCGATCGCGGCATTTATTACGAGCAGGTCACGAACCTGATCCTCGACGACCTGGTCGCCGCATGTGAACCCCGTCGGATGAGAGTTGTGGGGGCGTTCTCGGTTCGTGGCGGCATCAGCACCGAGGTCACGGCCACCTATGAACGATGACCTGTGACCGATGACGACCGAAGCGCGCGGGTCGTGCCCATCGACGGCGTGCTCGATCTCCACGCCTTCTCACCCCGCGACGTGAAGTCCGTCGTCGACGAGTATGTCCGAGCCGCGGTCCAGGCCGGGGTGACCGAGGTCCGTCTCATCCATGGCCGAGGCACCGGAGTGCAGCGCGGCATCGTCCAGGCCGCGCTCGAACGCCATCCGCTCGTACGGGCGTTTGCCGACGCCCCCGAGTCTCATCTCGGGGCCACCGTCGCCATCCTCGAGCCCGGCGGACCGGAGTGAGGGTTGGATATGACGGAAGGCAGCCGCCAGGCGAGATTCGCCCCGTTGGAGGGGCATCGAACCTATCCGGAGCCTGAGATGCTCCGCAGGGCGGACGCGTTTGCCACCAGCATGCGCCGCCGTCGAACCGTTCGGCAGTTCTCGGAGCGCGCGGTCCCACGGGCGGTGATCGACCGCTGCGTGGACGCGGCGGCCAGTGCACCGAGCGGCGCCAACCTGCAACCATGGCATTTCGTCGTCGTTAGCGACACGGCGGTCAAGCGGCGGATCCGTATCGCTGCGGAGAAGGCGGAGCGCGCGTTCTACGCCGAACGCGCCCCACGCGCATGGCTCGACGCACTGGCGCCGCTCGGCACCGACGACGACAAGCCGTATCTGGAGACCGCCCCGTATCTCATCGTCGTCTTCGCCGAGCCGTACCACGTGGAGCCGGGTGGACGTCGCGTCAAGCATTACTACGTCCCCGAATCGGTCGGGATCGCCACCGGCCTTCTGGTCGCCGCCGTCCACCAGGCCGGCCTGGTGTCGCTGGTTCACACACCGAGCCCGATGGGTTTCCTTGCCGAAGTGCTCGATCGGCCCACCACCGAACGACCGTTTCTGATGCTCGTGGTCGGTCACCCACGCGACGACGCGGTCGTGCCGCGCATCACCAGGAAGCGGTTGACCGACGTCACGACGTACGTCTGAAAGTGCCCCGACATTCGATCTCGGACCGACTCCCAGCCGGCAAGCTGCCGGCCGGGGATTTGGCGCGGCTGCTCGCTTCGCTCCCGGCAACCGATCCTCGCGTGTTGCTCGGACCCCGTCCGGGCGAGGACGCGGCCGTCATCGAGATGGGCGATCGCTGCCTCGTGGCTGCAACCGATCCCGTGACGTTCGCCACCGACCGGATCGGCTGGTACGCCGTCCACGTCAACGCCAACGACGTAGGAGTGATGGGGGCCCAGCCGCGGTGGTTCCTCGCGGTCCTCCTGCTGCCCGCGGCCTCGAGCACGCGAGCCCAGGCCCGGGCCATCATGGACGACATCGGCGCCACCTGCGACGAGCTCGGGGTGACGGTCTGTGGCGGGCACACGGAAACGACCCCCGGTATCGAACGCCCGATCGTCGTCGGGCAGATGCTGGGCGAGGTGGCGCCTCAACGGCTGCTGCGCAAGTCACGGCTCGCCGTCGGCGACGACGTCATCCTGACCCAGGGCGCGGCCATTGAAGGGACCGCCATCCTCGCGAGAGAGCTACGGCCACGACTCGACGGTCGTGTGCCGGACGAACTTCTGGAGCGCGCCGGTCGATTACTGTTCGACCCGGGGATCAGCGTGCTGCCGGCTGTCCGCGTTGCCCTCGACGCGGGCGATGTCCACGCCATGCATGATCCGACCGAGGGCGGCGTAACGTCCGCGTTGGCCGAGCTTGCGGCTACGGCCGGGCAGGGACTCGAGGTCTTTGCCGATCGGATCGCGGTGATGGACGAGACACGGATCATCTGCGAGTGTCTAGACGTCGATCCGTTGCGGTTGATTGCCTCCGGCGCGCTCCTGGTCGCAACCCCGCCATCGGCCACGCGGTCGGTCACCGCGGCGCTCACCACCGCCGGGATTCCCGCCGATGTAGTCGCGGTCGTGAGGCCGAAGGACGATGGCGTCGTGATTCGCGATGGTCAGGAAAGCCGTCCGCTGGCGCCGGTCACGCGTGACGAGCTCGCCCGCGTGATGGAGGGCGCGCGTTGATGAATGCTAGACTAGCCCCAGAGGGCGGAGGCGAGCGTGTCCGTACAACAGCAACTCGAGCGCGTCAACAAGGAGCTCTGGCTCGTTCTATCGCTGTTCGTCATCGCGCTCCTCATCAACCTCGTGTCGGCCGAGCGGATGGTGCTGGCGTTTTATACGCTGCCAACCGTTTTTTCGGCCTACATGTACGGCCGGCGCCACGCCACGCTCACCGCGACGGCGAGCGTCCTGATCGTCGTCCTGCTCGTCTACTTCAACCCCCTGATCTTCGCCTTCACCGGGACCGGCCAGGAGATGATTCCAGGTGGCGAATGGCTCGATATCGCTGTATGGGGCGGCACGCTCATCGTGACCGGATACATGATGGGCACGCTCTACGAGGCCAAGGACACACAGCTGAGGGAGCTCCGGGAGACTTACCACGGGATCTTGATGATCCTCCGGCATTTCATCTCGAAGGACAAGTACACCGAGAACCACTCCTATCGGGTGTCCGTCTACGCAACGAAGATTGCGGCTCAGCTCGAGATGGATTCGGAACGCATCGAGGACATTCGGGCGTCAGCGCTGCTGCACGATATCGGCAAGCTCGACATCAGCCGCCAGATCCTCTACAAGGCGGCGCGCCTGACGGAGTCCGAGTTCGTCGAGATGCAGAAGCACGTCGAGAAGGGCATCGCGATGCTCGAGCCGGTCGGCGGATCACTCCGTCGCATCCTGCCGATCATCCTGTCGCACCACGACAAATACGACGGATCGGGATACCACCCGACGCACGGCGAGGACATCCCGATGGAGGCGCGCATCATCGCCGTGGCGGACGTGTTCGACTCGCTGACAAGCGACCGACCGTATCGAAAGGCGATGTCCACGTTCGATGTGCGCGAGATCCTTACGAAGGGCGCCGGCACCGAGTTCGACCCGAAGGTAGTCGAGGCCTTCCTGGTCGCCTTCAAGAAGGGCGAAATGGAAGTCCCTTCACTCGTGATCTAAGACGGGGGCTGCTCCCCCGCACCCCCCCGAGCCCTGGCGTGTCTTTGTCCGGGTCATGGTCCTTGTCTAGGGCGACTGGCGTCGCGGTCATCACGCTTGCCGTCTGGGCATCAATTGGGCTGCCGAACGCTGCGTTCGCACAGCCGGCGGCGCTGCCCGAGCTTGTCGTGGAGGCTCCGGACGACCTGCGCGACGTCGCCGACCGGATCGGACAGCTCGACGCGGGACGGCTTGGCGCGGTGATGCGCCTCACGGGGCTCACGGTTCCAGGGCGCGCGATTAGAGTCGTGCTGGTGCGGGCAAGCTCCCGCATCGCACGCGACACCGCGCCCTGGGTCGCCGCCTTTGCGGACGCCGGGCGCGATCTCATCGTCCTGTTCCCCGATCGGATCGGCACCTATCCGTACGACTCGCTCGAGGTCGTCGTCCACCACGAGGTTGCTCACGTCCTCGCAGCGCGCGCCGCCGGCGGCGGTCGGCTGCCGCGGTGGTTCAACGAGGGAGTCGCCAGCACCGCTGAACGGAGCTGGAGCCTCGCGAACCGGTCACGGTTCGTCTGGGAGTCCGTGGTGGCCGGCGAGGTCTCGGTCACCGAGCTCGAAGGCCTGTTCGGCAAAGGTCGTCGTGAATCGGCACGCGCCTACGTGCTGTCGCATGCGTTTGTCCGTAGTCTCCTCCAGCGATTCGGCCCCGGCGCGGTCCGCGGGATCCTCGCACGTGTGGCAGCAGGCGACACGTTCGACCAGGCGTTCATCACGGTCACGGGAACGACCGTGTCGCGGGCCGCGCGCCTGTTCTGGCGAAGCGCGGGCGGCTGGGAGGAGTGGCTGACGTTCGTAGCCAGCCCGTACACGTTGTGGAGCGTGATGACTGCGTTGTCACTCGTGGCGATATGGCGTCACAGACGTCGGCGCGCCGCGCGACGGCGACGGTGGGAAGACGAGGAACGCGCGGAGGATGAAGAATGGGAGGAGCACAGGAGGAAGTACAGAATCCATTAGTCAGACGGGGTTTCGCCCCGAACCCCACGCGGCCGCTCCGCGGGGACCCCGAGAGCCCCACTCCGCGGCCACGGGGCGCGCTGTGCGCCCTGACCCGTCAGCTTCCTACCACGGATCGAGCCCGAGCAGACGCGCGGGATTGCGACGCGCCATGACGTCGATCTGGTCCTGCGTGATGCCTGCGCCGCGCATGGCTCGAACGTAGGCGCGCAGACCATCGGCATGCAACGGCGTATCGGCCTGCCCGAGATCCGACGACATGACGAAGCGGTCGGCACCGATCTCGAGAATCGCCGACGTGTAGACCTCGATCGCGAGTTGACCGGACAGAACCGCGAGCCAGTCGATCTCCATGATCGCGTCCAGCGCGGCCATTTCCCGCATCTGCTCCCGGGTCGCGTCCTGACCGAACACGTGCGTCACGAGAATACGGCGCACCCCACGCCGCCGCGCCTCCGGGATCAGACGCAGCACCTCACCGGGGGATGAGTGTCCCATCGCGAGCGTCAGATCGTGCTCGGCGACGAGCGAGAAGACCTCGAGCAGCGCGGGCACCGGCGCGCCATCCGCCATCACCGAGACAAAGGGCCCGGTCCCACCTGCGGCAGTGACGTAGTACTCCGCGTCGAAGGTCGGCAGCCACACCACCTTGCCGCGCCCGCCGGAGAACTGGACCATCTGGCGCACCGCTTCCGGATTGATACCGCCCACCGCCCGGTTAAGGACGAGCCCCCCGTAGATCTCGATGCCGTCGACGTGCTCCATCGCAAGCGCCGCGCGGTCCGCGGTCATGGTGAAGTGGTTCTTCAGGAGGATGGCGCGCAGCCCCGCATCCCGGGCCAGCCGCGCCGCCTCGACGTCGGTGACCGACCGGGGTCGTGAATCAGGTCCGGTGTGCACATGCAGATCGACGACTCCGTCCAGGGAGACCTCATCGTCCTGGGCTCGAACGACCGACGCCAGGGCGAGTGCAAGCACCACGCATGGCACCGCACGACATAGCTTTCCGGTCACGGTCGCGGCCACGTTCACCTCTCTATTCGGAACTATCATAGGGCGGTTCGTTGGTTGGTTCTTTCCGGATGTGCGCGTCACAGCACCCCCACCCGACCCGTGGCGAATGACGAGATGCGTGAACCGCGATCCCGTCCGTGGATCTGGGCCGTATACGTCGCGTTGTTCGGTGGATCCGTGCCGTGGTATCTCCCGGCCGGCGGCCCGCTGCGTTTGTGGTTCGGGCTTCCGCACTGGGTCGTGATTTCCATCGCCGCGAGCCTTGGCGTGGCGCTCTTCACCGTGTACGTCATCTCGCGCTTCTGGTCGGACACGGCGGACGACGAACCGCCGCCGCATGCCGAGGACGGCGCGACGTGAGCCTGGCCGTCGGCGCGGGCGCGGCGGTGGGCCTTTACCTGCTAGTGCTCGTCGCGGTCGGGTACGCCACTCGCCGCCGCGGTACGCAAGCGGCGCTCGGTGAGTACTACCTGGCCGGCCGCAGCCTTGGCGGCTTCGTCCTGCTGCTGACGCTCTACGCGACGCAATACAGCGGCAACACGCTACTCGGCTACCCCGGCGAGGCGTTCCGCCTCGGCTTCGCGTGGGTCATGAGCATCGGCTTCATGATGGCAATCATCGTCGTCTACCTGCTCTTCGCACCGAGGCTCCAACGGCTCGCGCGTCGGCATGCGTTCGTGACCCCCGGCGACTGGTTCACCCACCGGTTCAACTCGGCGGCGCTGACGCTATTCGCCAATGTCTTGCTCGTCACCGCGATCTCCAACTACCTGCTGGCCCAGCTGATCGCCATGGGACACGTGACGGAGGGACTGTCGGGCGGCGTGGTGCCGTACTGGGTCGGTGTCGTCCTGCTGACCCTGGTGGTCATCATCTACGAAACCATCGGCGGCATGCGTGCGGTGGCGTGGACGGACTGCGTCCAGGGAATCATGCTCGTCGTCGGACTGGTCGGGCTCCTCGTGGCGGTAACGCCGACACCCGGGCATCTCGCGGATCTCACTGCATCGATCGCCGCTGACTCGCCCGACAAGGTCGCCGTGCCCTCCTGGGAGATCAGCCGCAACTGGTTCAGCACCATCATCCTCATCGGGTTCTCCGGCGCCGTCTATCCGCACGCGATCCAGCGCATTTACGCCGCGCGTGACACCCGGACGCTGAAGCGGGCGTTCGCCATCATGGTGTTTCTCCCGCTGGTCACGACCGGGGTCGTCTTCATGGTCGGCATCCTCGCGATCCGGGAGCTCGGCGGTGTGGGAGATCCGGACCAGGTGGTGCCGATGCTGTTGACAACGTGGAGCACCCGCTCGGCGTTGCTCTACAGCTTGTGTGTCGTGGTGATCACCGCCATCGTCGCTGCCGTGATGTCGACGGCCGACTCCGTATTGCTCAGCCTGTCATCGATTCTCGCCAAGGACGTCCTCGGCACGACGCTCCTGCGGGGCGCGTCCGAGGAGCGGCTGACGCGGGTCGGTAAGCGGCTCTCCTGGGGCATCGTCGTCGTGTTGGTGCTGATCGCGCTGAACCCGCGTATCACGTTGTGGGGGTTGACCGAGATCAAGATGGAGATCCTCGCGCAGGTCGCGCCGCTGTTCGTCCTAGGTGTCACATGGC
Organism: Vicinamibacterales bacterium; assembly: GCA_965197395.1. GTDB lineage: Bacteria > Acidobacteriota > Vicinamibacteria > Vicinamibacterales > UBA8438 > CAZYFH01. The sequence continues at coordinate 56,967 of CBDANB010000006.1, forward strand.
GGCGACTCACGACGCGCGCCGCCCTGTCCGGCATGCTCGCGGGCACTGCGTCGTATGTCGGTCTGCTGCTCGCCGGGCTGCCTGAGCTCTGGAACGTCCACGCGGGTGTCGCCGCGCTCGGCGTCAACGCGACGGTGTGCGTCGCGGTGACACTGGCCGAGACCGCACCCACGTGGTCGACGGCGGAGACGACCAGCGCTTCGTGAGCGCGGCACGATGGCGCACACGGTCACGTTGACGGCCGTCGCCGATGTCGACCGGCAGTTGAAGGCGTGGATCCGCGAGGCGTATCAGGTCGGCGAGATGGCCGGGCGGCGCTGACGCGGGCTTCCGACCCTCGAGGGCTCGACGTCCCCCCGGAGTCAACCCGAACAGCAACATGTGCAAAACTCTCACGAGGATACTGACGGCACATGCAACAGTTCTCGCGTCACATCGTTCTCTCATTCACCGCCCGCGCGCCGATCGCGCTCACACTCGTGCTCGTCGCCGCGGTCGTGGCGGCGCCCCACCCTGCGCATGCGCAATCGGTCCTGGCCGGCGAGGTCACCCACGGCCGCAGTGGTGGCGAATCGCCACAAGATAAAGGCGACACCGAGTCCACGTCTGCCGAGGCGCAGGAATCCGAGCCGCTCCCCTGGTGGCAACGCATCCGATTCAGCGGGGACTTTCGATCCCGCTACGAGGGCTTCTACCAGGAGGGCCGGCCGACACGGAATCGCAGTCGGCTCCGACTCAGGCTTCGGTTCGACAGCCAGATCAACGAGGACACCCGCCTGCGCATCCAGGTCGCAAGCGGCGACCCGGGGACGCCCGTGTCGACGAATCAGACGTTCAGCAGCTTCTTTCGGCCGAAACCGTTCAATCTGGACCGAGCGTTCGCCGCATACAACCCGCAAGCGGCTTTGGCTATCACGCTGGGATTGGGAAAGTTTGGCCTTCCGCAGACTCGCACACAGATGATCTTCGACGACGACCTGAACTTCGAGGGGGGGTGGCAGCAGGCCGAGTGGAACCTCAGCGACACGGTCGGGGTCAACCTGATCGCGATCCAGACGGCCGTGAACGAGGTCTCGCGCGGTGACGACACGTACATGATGGCGGGCTACGGGGAGATCAACTTCGCGTTGGGTCGCTCCACCGCGCAGCTCTCGGTCGCCAACTACGGATGGGGCAACGCCGACCCGATTGCGATCGGCAGCGCCGTCGGGCCGTTGAGCAGCATTCTGACCAACGCCGTCATCCGGGACGTGGGTGGACAGGTGACCGGCTACGCCTCACGGTTCAACGTCGTCGATGTCATCGGCCAAGCCACACTGCGGTTTGGCGAGGACAACTACCCCGTGCGGCTGCTCGCCGAATACTCGCGCAATACACGCGCCGCCAACGACCGGGACCGCGGGTTCTGGACGGAGGCCGAGTTCGGATCCGCCAGCGTTGTCGGCTCGTTCGAGGCGTCGTACACGTACGGCTGGCTCCAGCAGGACGTGACTCCCTCGGCGTTCGTCTTCAGCGATATGCCGGGGACCAATGTCCGCCTCCACATGATTAGCACGTCATGGATGCTGCTGCCCGGTCTGAGCTGGGATCTCACGCTTCACATCTCGAAGCGGCTCGTCGTCGAGGAGCTGCAGCCGAACAACTGGCTGTTCCGGCCGCACATCGCCGCCGTCGTGCGGTTTTGACCTTAGACGGGGGCGCAGCTGCTTCGCGGCTCGCCCACGGTACACGACGGCGGGTCGGCCCAGAACGCCTTGTAGTAGGCACCGCGGTAGTAGTAGCAGGTCATCCGAAAGCTGACCTGCGCCCACATGACGAGAGCCGCGGGCGAGAAGCGGAGCCACAGCGGCCACCATCCGGGCTTGGCGCCGAACAACGCGTGCTCTGGATCGCCGTACAGCTCGGGGGAATAGAAGGGCGAGAGATAGGGGCCCGACCGGTAGTCGGCGCCTTGATACGACGCCCAGGTCGCGTAGCCGATGAACGCCGAGAACGCCGAGAACACGGCGAGCGGCTGCACCCACCAGGCGTCCGGTCGTGATGTCTCGCCGAAGCCCCGCACCGGTATCGCGATCTGCACGCGATCCATGTCGCTGCTCCGTTCAACCCCGGGAGGACGTCTGCAGTCCGCCGCGGAAGTACTGCGCGGCCTGCGAGAAGCGGTCCTTGTGGCCGTCGAACCGCGCATAGGATATCACTCTCGGTGGACGCGGCGAGCCTGGCGGACCGGCAGCGAGACCCAGCTGAGTCGGCCTCCGGTCGCCGGGCACGGAGAACCTGAGAACACGCGATGAGCGCCCGGTACGACACGATCGTCATCGGCGGCGGCCACAACGGACTGGTCGCCGCCGCGTATCTCGGGCGCGCGGGGCGCCGCACCCTCGTCGTCGAGCGCCGGCCGGTTGTCGGCGGCGCCGCCGTCAGCGCCGAGATTCATCCGGGCTTCACCTATTCGGTCTGCTCGTACGTCGTCTCGCTCCTGAGACCGGAGATCATCCGAGACCTCGACCTCGCGAGCCACGGGCTCGAGTTGCTCCCGGTCGACGGCACGTTCACACCGCTCGGCACCCGGCCGGGCGACTATCTGTGGCGCGTAGACGACGCCGAACAGACCCGCCGGGAGATTGCCCGGCACTCGACGCGCGACGCCGACGTCTACGCCGACTACGGTCGGGCGATGTCGGACATGGCCCGCTTCGTCGCGCCGCTGCTCGCCATGGCACCGTGCGACCCGACCGTCCCCGATCCGCGCGCGTGGCTTCAGCTCTGGGGCGAGGTGCAGCGATTCCGGATGCTGGGGGACACCGCCCGCTCCGAGTTCGCCCGGCTGATGACCGCCAGCGCAGTCGATTTCCTCGACCGCTGGTTCGAGAGCGACGCGCTGAAAGCGACCCTGGCGGCGTCGGGGATCATCGGCACCTGCCTCGGCGTCCGATCTCCGGGAACGGCGTATGTGCTGCTCCATCACTACATGGGAGAGGTCGACGGCGCGTATCGAGCGTGGGGCCTGCCTCGCGGAGGAACCGGCGCCCTCTCGGCGGCTCTCGCGGGCGCTGCGCGCGCCGCCGGCGTCGAGATTCGCACGGATGCCGGCGTCGATCACATCGTCGTCGAGCAGGGTCGCGCGACCGGCGTCGTGCTCGACGACGGCGAGTCGATCGCGGCGACAACGGTCGCCTCGGGGGTGGACCCGCGCCGGACGTTTCTCGGGCTGGTGGGTCCGCGGCACTTGCCGGACGAGTTCCGCTCGGCGGTCGAGGGCTATCGGTTCCGCGGGTCGTCGGGCAAAGTGAATCTCGCACTCGACGCCCTGCCCGACTTTCCGTGTCGCCCGGGCGCAGGTACGCACCTACGGGGCGCCATCTCCATCTCCCCAAGCGTCGACTACATGGAGCGCGCCTACGACGACGCCAAGTACGGCGCGTATTCGAGGCGTCCATATCTCGACGTCGTCATACCGAGCCTGAGCGATCCAACCGTCGCTCCCCCGGGCAAGCACGTCATGTCGTGCTTCGTACAGTACGCGCCGTACTCGCTGGCTGACGGCGACTGGGACACGACCCGCAACCGATTCGGCGACGGCGTGATCGACACGCTGGCCGAGTTCGCACCGAACATCAGAGACATCGTGCTCCACCGTCAGGTACTCACCCCGCTCGACCTGGAGCGTCAGTTCGGCCTCACCGAGGGCAACATCTTCCATGGGGAGTTGTCGCGGGACCAGCTGTTCTTCCTGCGCCCGACGCCAGGGTGGGCGCGATACCGGACGCCGATCCGGGGGCTCTACCTGTGCGGCTCCGGGGCACACCCCGGCGGCGGGCTCATGGGCGCGCCGGGGCTAAACGCCGCTCGGGCGATCATCGCCGACAGGGAATAGGCCGTTATGCGACCCTCTAACCGGAGTTTTGTACTCGTTCCGGGCCGTCGGCACACGGCCAAGGCGCGCACGGCGCGCCTCGCGGGCGCGGAGTGGGGCTCTCGGGGTCCCCGCGGAGCGCCTGCGGGGGTTCGGGGCGAAGCCCCGTCAGGTTAATGCCACGATACGACGCGGTCATCGTCGGCGCGGGTCACAACGGCCTCGTCTGCGCGGGCTACCTGGCCCGCGCGGGTCTGCGCCCGCTGGTGCTCGAGCGGCGGCCGGTCGTCGGCGGCATCGCCGTCACCGAGGAGCTATGCCCAGGGTTTCGCTGCCCGACGCTCGAACATGTCGTCGGGCCGCTGGCCGAGGGGGTGGCCACCACCCTGGGACTGGCGCGCCACGGGCTGCGGTGGCTCGGACGGCCGCGTGCGCTTGTTGCCCTCGCCCCGGATGGCGGCGCCCTTGTCCTCGACCGCGACCCAAGAACATCGGCTGAGTCGATCGGCGCTTTCTCACGGCGGGATGCTCAGCGATACGTCGCCTGGCACGGTGAGGTCTCGGCCACGCACACGGTGGTGCGCCGACTCGCCGCCTCCCCTCCACCGGACATCGATGCGATCGGAATCCGCGACCTCCGGTCCCTGCTGATCGCGGGTGGGGCGTTCTATCGACTGAGCCGAACCACGCGGCGCAGCCTGCTGCGATGGTTGACGTTGCCGGTTGCCGACCTCGTCGCGGAACGATTCGAATCTGACCTGCTTCAGAGCGCACTGGCGGCGCGCGCGCTTGACGGGGTCGCCGTCGGCCCACGTGCCGGTGGCACGGGACTGAACTTCCTGTTACAGACCGCCGCGAACGGGGACGCGGCCACGTCGCAGCCGGCGGTCGCCGGTGGACCGGGCGCGCTGACCCAAGCGCTCGCTGCGGCAGCGACCGCGGCCGGCGCCGAGATCCGGACCGACACGGTTGTCGAGCGTATCGCGGTCGAACACGGCGCGGCCCGCGCGGTTGTGCTCAGCCGCGGCGACCAGATCGACGCGCCGATAATCGTCTCGAACGCCGACCCGCGCAGCACGTTGCTGCGGCTAGTGAACCCGGACACACTCGATCCGCGCGTCCGCCGAGACCTGGAGTCCTATCGTTCGGTCGGGACCGTCGCAAAGGTCAACCTGGCGCTCGACACGCTGCCGTCGTTCGCCGCGCTCCGCTCAATGGATGAACGCAGCCGGGCGCACGCGCTCGCAGGGCGGATACACCTCGGACCGACGATCGACTACCTCGAGCGCGCCGCCGACGCAGCCAAATACGGCCAGTATTCTGACGCTCCGATCCTCGACATCACCCTGCCGTCGGTCTCGGATCCAACGATGGCACCCGCCGGGCGGCATGTCATGTCCATCCGCGCGCAGTTCGCGCCGTATGCGCTGAGCGGCCGGCGCTGGAAGGACGCCAGGGACGAGCTGACCGCGGCGATCCTCCGGGTGTTGTCGGAGTACGCGCCCGACGTCGCGGCGACCATCGTGCACCAGCAGGTGCTCACCCCGGCCGACATCGAGGCGACGTACGGATTGTCCGGGGGGCACCTCCGCCAGGGCGAGTTGGCGCTCGACCAGCTGTTCGCGATGCGGCCCCTCCCAGGGTGGGCCCGGTACCGGACCCCGATTCGCGGCCTCTACCTGTGCGGGTCCGGTACTCACCCGGGCGTCGGCGTGACCGGCGCCTCCGGCAAGCACGCGAGCCGTGCGGTGCTCGAGGACCCCTTCGGCCAGCTGTAGCGTCGCGTGTCGCGGGTTCGCCGAGATGACCTGACACCGGACGCGGGAAATCGATACACTCGTTGTTTCCGTTTTCTCCGGGGGGGGGGGGACCATATGGCGCTCACGATCAACGACAACGCTCCGAACTTCACGGCCGACACGACCGAGGGCCCGATTACCTTTCACGAGTGGATGGGCGACGGTTGGGCCCTGCTATTCTCGCATCCGAAGGATTTCACGCCGGTCTGCACGACCGAGCTCGGCGCCATGGCCGGCCTCAAGCCAGAGTTCGACAAGCGCAACTGCAAGGTTCTCGGCATCAGCGTCGACGGCGTCAGCAACCACGAGAAGTGGTCAAAGGACATCGAAGCGTCGCAGGGCCACGCGGTCAACTACCCGTTGATCGGGGATCCCGAGCTCAAGGTGGTCAAGGCGTACGGGATGCTGCCTGCGGACGCGGGCGACACGTGCGAGGGACGAACGCCCGCCGACAACGCGACCGCCCGGTCGGTGTTCATCATCGGCCCGGACAAGAAGATCAAGGCGATGCTCACGTATCCGATGAGCACCGGCCGCAACTTTGACGAGGTGCTCCGCCTGCTCGACTCTTGCCAGCTCACCGCGACCAAGAAGGTGGCGACACCGGTCAACTGGAAGCAGGGCGACGACGTCATCATCCTCCCCGCCGTGTCAAACGACGAGGCCAAGGAGAAGTATCCGGACGGCTGGCAGTCGCCGCTGCCCTATATCCGCATCGTGCCCCAGCCGAAGTAGCGACCGGCACGACGCACGCTCGGCTGGGCTCGCCCTACTCCGTCCGCATGTGGGGATAGCGGTAGTCGCGCGGCGGTGTGAGGTTTTCTTTCGTCGTCCGAGCGCTCACCCAGCGGATCAGGTTCAGGGAGCTCCCGGCCTTGTCGTTGGTTCCCGACGCGCGCGATCCGCCGAAGGGCTGCTGGCCGACCACCGCGCCGGTCGGCTTGTCGTTGATATAGAAGTTGCCGGCCGCGTGTCGCAGTGTGCCATGCGCCTGCGTGATGGCCTTGCGATCGGTCGCAAAGATCCCGCCGGTCAGTGCGTAGGGCGACGTGCTGTCACACAGCTCGAGCGTCCGCTCATAGTCGGCATCGTCATAGACGTAGACCGTCAGCACCGGGCCGAAGAGCTCGACCTCCATTGTCGTGTAGTGCGGATCGTGTGCGCGAATGATGGTCGGCGAGATGAAGTACCCCGTACGATCGTCACACTGACCGCCGCAGATGACGTCGGCGTCGCCGGCCTCACGGGCGGCGTCGATCGCGCCCTTGTTCGTCGCATACGACGAGGGGTCGATCACGGCACCCATGAAATTCGTCAGGTCGGTGATGTCGCCGTACGTGATCGCCTCGACCTGTTCGCACAATCGGTCGCCGTGCGCGTCCCAGAAGCTCTTTGGCAGGTAGGCGCGGCTGGCCGCGCTGCACTTCTGCCCCTGGTATTCGTACGCACCGCGGATCAGCCCGGTGATGAGCTCGTCCGGGTCTGCCGAGGCGTGAGCGAAGACGAAGTCCTTGCCGCCAGTCTCACCCACGATGCGTGGATAGCTCCGATAGCTCGCGATGTTGGCGCCGACGGTCCGCCACATCCCCTGAAACACGGCCGTGCTCCCGGTGAAGTGCACCCCGGCGAGATCGGGGTGGTGCATGGCCGGGTCGCCGATGTCGCCGCCGCTCCCGGGCACGAGGTTGATCACGCCGTCCGGCAGCCCCGCCTCCTTGAGGAGTTGCATGAGCCAGTAGGCCGAGTACACGGCGGTCGACGCCGGTTTCCAGAGCACGGTGTTCCCCATCAGCGCCGGGCTGGTCGGCAGGTTGCCGGCGATCGACGTGAAGTTGAACGGCGTGACGGCGAACACGAAGCCTTCGAGCGGTCGGTATTCGACGTAGTTCCACATCCCGGGCGAGCTGTCGGGCTGCTGTTCGAAGATCTGCGGCAGATACGAGACGTTGTATCTAAAGAAGTCGATCAGCTCGCACGCCGCGTCGATCTCGGCCTGAAAGCAGGTTTTGCTCTGGTTCAGCATTGTCGCGGCATTGAGGGTCTGCCGATACCTGCCGGCGAGCAGCTCCGCCGCCCTGAGAAAGATCGACGCTCGAGCCTCCCACGGCATGTCCGCCCACTCGGGCCGCGCGGCAGCCGCGGCGGCCACGGCCTGGTTCACCGTGTCCGCGCTCCCCTTGTGAAACGTCGCCAGCGAGCGCCGATGATCGTGCGGGAGAACGCACGACCCGAGGTTGCCGGTCGTGACCTCTCGGCCACCAATGATCAGCGGGATCTCGACCGTCTGACCGGCGAGCTCGTCGAGCTTCGCGGTCAGCGATTGTCTCTCCGGCGAACCCGGCGCGTAGCTTAGAACCGGCTCGTTCGAGGGTGTGGGGACGCGGACGCGGGCGTTGATCATCGACGAGCTCCTTACGTGGTGTCGCGTAAGAGTAGTGCACCGGGCTTTGTCGAAGGAAACCGGACCGCGGTCGGGGCTGGTAGCATGACCGGGTGCGGCTCGCCGATCTCCCGACACCGGCCGTTCTGGTCGAGCGGGCGCGTCTCCGCAGCAATATCACACGCATGCAGACCGAGGCAGCCAGGCACGACCTGCGGCTGCGCCCCCATGCGAAGACGCACAAGAGCCCAGCGATTGCGCGCTGGCAGCTCGAGGCGGGCGCCGCCGGCATCACCGTGGCCAAGGTCGGCGAGGCGGAGGTCTTCGCCGACGCGGGTGTGACGGACATCCGCCTCGCGTACCCTGTGTCACCCGCTGCGGCGCCACGCATGATCAGCTTGATGGAACGCGCGCGCGTGTCGATCGTCGTGGACCACCCCGAGGTCGCCGCGCGTTGGTCGGCGGCCATGATCGACGCTGGGCGCATCCTCGACGTGCTGGTCAAGGTCGACGTGGGCTTCCATCGCTGTGGGATCGACCCCGGTGGCGAGTCGGCGGTCGATTTCATCATCGGCGTTGCTGCGCTGCCCGGCCTTCGATTTCGTGGTTTCCTGAGCCACGCCGGCCAAAGCTATGGCGCCGCATCGGTCGACGAAATCGAGCACATCGCCCGCGATGAGGCCGTGACGCTGTTGCAGCTCGCGGACAGGGTGCGCGCTCGTGGCCCTGCGGTCGAGGAGATCAGCGTCGGCTCAACGCCAACCGCGCGCCACAGCTTCGGTCAGCCTGGGCTGACCGAGCTCCGCCCTGGGAACTACGTCTTTTTCGATCTGACGCAAATCGCGCTCGGCGCCGCGGCGGTCGATGACTGCGCGCTCAGCGTGCTCGCGACGGTCGTGAGCATGCCATCCCGCGACCGGGTCATCCTCGATGCCGGCAGCAAGACGCTGTCCTCCGACGTCGCGCGCGGAGCGCACGCCCGCGCAGGCTACGGCGGCGTGTGCCTCGACTGGAGGACGACCAGGCTCTCGCCAGATCTCGTCATCGAGCGGCTGTCTGAAGAACACGCCGTCGTCGCCGTCTCGAACGATCAGCGGCGACCGAGCCTCGCGCCGGGCGACCGGGTACGCGTCATCCCGAATCACGCCTGCGTGGTCACGAACCTGACCGACGTGCTGCGTCTGATCGACGGCGACGACGTGATCGAGACTCTGCCCGTGGCGGCGAGGGGCAAGAACAATTAGGGTGTCTTACGCGCCGGCATCTTTCGCGCCGGCGTGCTTCGCGCGCCCTGCTTCCGAGCGACCTTCTTCCGGCGCGCTTTCACCCGCGAGCTCAATCCCTTGAGCTCGGGCGTGCCGCCGACGACCAGCAACGGCTGGCCTGGCGCGCGGAGCACGTTGAAGAACTCGCCGACGCTCGTACGTGCGTAAATCTCCCGGCCGTCCGTCAGGAGCGCGACCTTGCCGTCCTCGCCGAGGGTGTCGTAGAGCCGCACGCCAAACTGCTGGTCCAGCGCCTTCAACAGGGCCCTGATCTTCTGCACCGAGAACCCACGGTGGCGCAGGTCGGCAAGCGCCACCAGCTCGTAGAGCTCGACGGGTGAGTAGCGGCGTTCCGTGAACCCTCCGGCAGCGGTGCGGTGCGATGCGATCGTGGCGGACAGCAGGCGGTGCGAATCCCACCACTGGAGCTGTCTGGCCGACAGCCCGGTCAGCGCCGTCACTTCCCGCGCACTGTAGCTCCGCTTCAGCTTCACGTCAGCATTCCCCGAAACGCGAGGGCGCCGTTACCTCGAGCGCGTCATCGTGCCGGCCATCCACGATGAGATCGCCGACCAGAGCCGCGGTCAGCGGCGCCAGCAGGATGCCGTTTCGGAAGTGGCCGGAGGCGTAGACGAGACCTGGGACCGCGGCCGAACGGCCGATGACCGGCAAGTGGTCCGGGGTCGCCGGCCGCAATCCGACGCGAGCCGTCTTGAACGAGGCTTGGCGTGCCCGTGGAGCCACCTCACACGTCGCGTCGATCAGCTCCCGGACGCCGGCCACCGTCGCCCGTTCGTCGAATCCCACTTCCTCGACCGTGGCACCGACCAGCACCGAGCCGTCACTCCACGGCACGAGGTAGCAACCGGGACTCCAGACCACGCGTGCCGGCGGCGGCGCCGGCCACCCGAGATGCAGGAGCTGCCCGCGGACGGGACGCACGGGCACCGGCATCGCTCCGTCGACGTCGACGCGCCCGGTCCAACTGCCCGCCGCCAGCACCGCCACGTCGCATGCGAGCGCATCGCCGGCGGTCTCGACGCGGACGCCAGAACCGTCCGCAACGATTCGCGTCGCCGTCGTCGACGCGACGAACGCGACCCCGTGGGCGGCCGCCGCGCGGCGTAGCGCCGCGGTCAGATCTGCGGCGCCGACAAAGCCGTGCAGCTCGACGAGCAGCCCGCCAACGACCGTCGGCGTGAGCTGCGGCTCTGCCGCTCGCACGCCCTTGGCGTCGAGCAGCTCGGCGTGCACCCCGTGGGCGGCGCAGACCTTGCCGACAACATCAAGCCGCTCGAGTGCGGCGGCGTCGAGCGCCACCTCGAGCGTACCCGAACGCACGTATTGCACCGTCGATCCCGAGTCTTCGACGGCGCGCGCGACGAACTCGTCGTAGAGAGCCAGACTCCGCTCGGCGAGGTCGAGCAGGGCGCCTCGGTCGTGCGCCTCGATGAACGGAGCCAGCACACCCGCTGACGCCTGCGTCGCGCCGGCACCCACGTCCCGCCGCTCGACGACCTCTACCTTCACGCCACGCCTGGCGAGCTCATAGGCGATGGCGCACCCGACGATCCCGGCGCCGACAACCACAACATGCGGTATTCGTTCCACAGCGACAGTGTCCCGTCACCCGTCCAACCCAGAAGTCTAGCACCCTGGGCCCGACACCCTTCGTCTGGAAGCCCTTTGCTAGAGACGGATCCCACAGGCGCAAAGGTCACGGTCGGCAGCCGGCAAGGCGCGCACTGAGCGCCGCTGCGTGGGGTTCGGCGCGAAGCCCCGTCTACTTAACGCCCCAGGCGCCGGGCCGTAGTGTGCCGCCCCAACCCCAGTACGTGGGACTGGCGGCGGCCGGTGCAGCAACAACCGCCTCTCGCCCGAACGCGGCGCCGAAGCTGTTGAATACCGACAGCGCCGGATCTGGGGCCATGCTGGAGACGAATGGATGGACCCCACGGCGCCCGGCACCGGGCGCCGGGAAGGCACCGGTCAGCGCCGACGGACGACGCACAGTGAAACCACCCGACCGTGGCGGAGCCGTGACGCGTGAGGCCCGCCGCCCGATGATCAGCGGTCCCGCCAGCTCGAACGCATCAGCGGGCTCAGCGCCGGACGACGCGCTCGCGACCGACCGTAGGCTTCTGCGAATCAGAGCCACGAGCACGCGGTCGTCCACACCAGACTGCTTGAGTCGCACGAGGTCCTGGGTACCGACGTCGTAGACGCGGCCCCCGGTTTCGATGAGCGCGACCAACACCTGCGGGCTGAGCCCCGCCTCCGTCAGGGCGACGACTTCGTCGAGCGTGACGGCGCGGGCAGGTGTCACGCCCGACAGCGACAGCACGAGGACCCCAACGGAGATGTAGCGACCAGGCATGGATAGCCTCCGAACGACGTACGGCGGGCGGCGACGGCTGGCGGGCAGCGAGGCACCACCATCGTAGCGCTCCCGCCCCGTTGCGCCAAGCCAATCCGAGAAGGCGAGCCGACGGGTCTCGAATCAGGGGACGGGAATCTCGTCCTCGTCGTAGTAGTCGACCTTGTGCAGCGGCATGACCACCGAGGACAGCACGTTGAGCACATGGCCGCCGATACGCTTGTAGTACCGCGTCGCGAGTACGAGCGCGGTCGTGGTCGCCGCATCGTGCGCGCTCCGGCTGATCTGACGCACCAGGGCATCGCATCGTTGTGCGATATCTCGCCCCTCCCGGATGAGCTCGATGGCACGCTCTTCGTTGGATGCGGTGAAGATCTCCAGGGCGTGCTGATAGGCCGCCTCGACACCCTTGCGAATCTCGAGCAGCTCGTGAGTGATCTCGTCATCCGGCAACGGCTCCGGCCGTATGTCGGTGATCTCCGAGACGTTCTTCGCGTAGTCGCCGAGGCGCTCGACGTCTTTCACCAGCGTCATCACCAGCAGACAGTACGGCACGTCGACCCTGTTGCCTGGCACCGACATGTGGGCCACGACCTTCTTGCGAATCGCGCGCTGCATCTGGTTGACCTTGCGATCCTGCCGACGGAGCTCCGTGCGGGTCTCTGGGGAGGCGCGTCCCGCGAACAACATATCCCCCGCCGTCACGGTCATCTCGTGCGTCGTCGTCACCATGGTGGCGAAGTTCTCGCCGATCGCCCGGAGGGGGTCGCTCGTTCGAAGAATACTGAGCAGCTCGTTCAACATCGGATTACCTCATCCGGTCACCCAAGGACCCGCGCCAACAACAGAATCACGGCCGGCACGCCGTAGAACAAGACGGCGACCAACAGCACCGTCATCTTTCGCGACCGCAGCGCCACACGCGTCACCGCGCGCGCCGCGACCAGCGGAACGCTCCGAATCATTTTTATTGGATAGATGAGCAGGGTTCCACTGATGTTGAAAAAGAGATGCACGAGAGCGATCTCCAGACCGGCCAGCGCATTCGGACCGGCGACGCCGAGGGCGGCCAGGAGTGCCGTCACCGTCGTACCGATGTTGGCGCCGATCGTGATCGGGAACGCCTGCTCGAGCCTGAGCAGCCCGGCGGCGCCGAGGGGCACGAGCACCGACGTCGTGATCGAGCTCGACTGCACCATGATGGTCATGACGATTCCCACAAGGATCGCCAGCACGGCGCTCGAACCCAGGACCTCGTTCACGATGCTCTCGACCCGCGTGTGCACGAGCTGCCGCATGACGCGCACGAGGAGAAAGAGCGCGAAGAAGATGAAGAGACTACTCACGCCGATCAGGAACACCGCCTGCCCGCCATCGGTGGCAATGACAGTCTCCGCGAACCCCGTGAACGGCGCGAACCCCGCGCTCAGCAGCACGCGCAGGGGGCTCTCATACTCGAAACCGCCGACGCCCTCGAGCGACGATGCCAAATGTATCGCGGTGCTGCGCAGGAACCCCGTGGCGATCTCGATCGGCAACAGCACCAACACGCTTAGGTAGTTGAAGATGTCGTGGCAGATCGCCACCGGGAACGCACGCTCGAACTCTTCGCGGCGTCCCATGTGGGCCAGCGACACGATGGTTGCCGTGACTGTCGTTCCGATATTGGCGCCCATGATCATCGGCACCGCGTTCGCGAGCGGCAGCGGGTTTTCCGGTGCCGCAACCAGGCCGACAATCATCGAGGTGGTGACTGACGAGCTCTGCACGAGGGTCGTGGCCAGCAAGCCGACGATCAGGCCGACGAACGGATCTTCCGTCGCTGTAAAGAACCCCTGAATCAGATCCCCGCCGAGCAGCTTGAAGCCGTCGCCGAGCCCCTTGACTCCCAGCAGAAACACGAACAGCAGCAGGACCGCCGCGACGGCTCGGGGCAAGATCGGGAGGGGCGGGCGGCGAGGTTGGGACGCAGCGGCCAAGTCTGCTCCGAGGCGGACATCATTCTACATCAACGGATCCGGTATTCCGGAGCCAAAACTCGGTCCTCTCCTGGTGACGAGGATGTCTCTCCAGCGGACGGACGGGGGACACATGGATGACGTCCCCTTGAAAATCGGCGGGATTTTGCAATAATCGCAAGGTTGACGGCGGCACGCCTATTGCTTTGTTCCTCGTAGACCGAGGAGCGTTCTGTATGGTAACGAAACCCTTCGCGTTCGTGGTGGTCGCAGCGCTGGTGGTTCTCGCCGCCGGTACCGGCGCGTATTTGGCGGTGCGCCAGAACGCGCCGACCGAACCCAATTACGACGCTGCGATGACGGAGGCAGCCTCTGACGCCTCGGCAGCACTGGCGTATGCCTCAGCGGTGCCGGGGCCTGAGGCCGTCGACGCTACCGAGCAGGTCGTGGCGCGCACCACTGAAAGTGACGATGCTGCGATGGACGCCGCCGCGGCCGAGCCACCGCCCGAACCGAGCCCGGTCGCCGTCCCGCGGCCGGCGCCGGCTGCGCCCTCGCCACCCGCGCCCATCGAGAAGAGAGTCGAGGATCGGGCACCGCCCGCCACGCCGATCCTCACCGAACCAAAGGCGGCCGACAACGCGCCGCTCGAGTCCCGACCAGTGTCGACACGTCCCCGCGCGGCACCGGTGCCGGCACGTCCTCGCGCGGCCGACGATGACCTCCCCGAAGTGGACGGCTGGAAGCGCGTGGACGCGCCCAGGACAGCGACTCGCGGACGGCGGGAAGCCGAGCAGGTCGCCGTGGCCACGGTCGATCCCCCGTGGACCGGCACGACCCGGGCACCGGAACCAGCCCCGCTGATCATTGAAGAGCTCGTCATCTCCGCCGACTCCGTCATCGGGCTTCAGGTCGATACGTTCGTGACGACCGAGCACGCCAAGGTCGAGGACGACGTCGAGGCCCGTGTGACGCGCGACGTCGTCGTCAGCGACGAGGTGGCCATTCCCGCTGGAACGCTGGTGATGGGGTCGGTCGTGCTCGTCGAGCACGGCGGCAAGATCAAGGGCGTCTCCCGGCTCGGGGTCCGGTTTCACACAGTGGTGCTCGACGACGGCGTCGAGGTGCCGGTCGTCACCGAAACCGTGTATCGCGAGAGCCGGTCCAAGGGTGGCCAGAGCGCGGCGAAGATCGGCGGTGCCGCTGTCGGCGGTGCCATCCTCGGCGCGATTTTCGGCGGAGGCCGCGGTGCGGCCATCGGTGGGGCGGCGGGCGCCGCAGGCGGCACGGCGGCGACGATGGCCGGCGACACCGACCCGGCCACACTGCCTGCCGGTTCGAGGGTGACCGTCCGACTCTCGCGTCCCACGAGCGTCACGCTCGAGCGCTAGCGGGGACCCGAACGGGGTCTAACCTGCTCCAAACATGCGTGTTATAGTTCGCGCGTGCAGCAGGACGAGATCACGGAAGCCGTGCTTGCCCGTGAAGAAGTCGTCCGCTACCTCCAGGGCGGCGCCGGCCAAACGCCCGACGAAGCGCACGCGGCCATCCACGGCTACCTCGACGAGCTACGTACGACGCAGCGCTACCGGATGTACCGGGCGCTGCAACATCCGCTCTACCCCATCCTTCGCAAGATCGAACGCGTCCAGGAGGGCATCGACACCGTTCGAGCCGCGACGCGCGCCGGTCGTGTCATCTATGCCTCCAATCACAAGAGCCACACCGATTACCTCATCGAGCCACTGGTGCTCGACGACAACGGGGTGCGGCCACCCATCATCGCCGCGGGCATCAACCTGTTTGGCGGGGCGCTCGGGCTGATCCAACGTCACGTCATCGGCGCGATCCCGATCCGCCGCGAAACGAAAGACCCAGCGTATCTGGTGACACTCAAGGCGTATGTGACCGAGCTATTGCAGCGCCACGACCTCCTTCTCTACCTGGAGGGCGGGCGGAGCTACAGCGGCGAGCTCAAGCCGTTCAAGACCGGACTGCTTCACGCCGCGGTCCAGGCCAAGCGAAGCGACCTCGTCATCATCCCGACCGCCATCGCGTACGACCTGGTGCTGGAGGATTTCACCCTCGCACGGCAGCGCGTCAAGCGCGCCCAACGCGCGTTCCGCCGCGAGCTCGCCGAGATGGTGCGATACGCCGTCGGCTATCAATCCCGTGGCATCGTCACGTTCGGCCGGCCAATCCAGCTCGGCGACTACGACCCTGACGCCCGACGCGACATGGTGCGGCTGAGGCTGCGGGTTCGCGAAGCGGTCGGGCGCTTGTACAAGGTCGTGCCGACGGCCCTCGTCGCCGCCGCCATTCGCCCGTCCATCGTACGCGCGGAGCTCGAGGACCGGATCGACCAGATGATCGAGATTCTTCGGTCGGTGGAAGCCAACCTCGATGTCACCACCGGTCGCGCCGCGGTGGACGCCGCCACCGAGTTGCTGGCCACGCGCGGCATCGTCGTCGTCGAGGGCGACCGCTATCGGGTGCGCGAGCGCAACGTCCTCAGGTACTACGCCCGCACGATCGACCATTTGCTCAAGCATCGAGGCGGGTCCGGGCTGACGCACTGACCCGCCGAGGGCGAGGCCGTCGGACGGGACGCGAACGTGCTGGACGCCCTCACACGCCGTCTCTTCCTGACGCTCGCCGACAGCGCGACCCTGCGGCGCACCGTAGGTCGCTACGGGATGCGCGGGCCTCGGAGCTTCGCACGTCGGTTCATCGGTGGTCGCGACGTCGACGAGGCCATTGGCGCCGCACGCTCGCTGGAGCTGCGCGGTCTCCTCCACACGTTCAACTATCTGGGCGAGCACGTCCGTTCGCTCGACGCGGCCGAACAGGCGACCCTGGCCTACATCAGCGTGATCGAGACGGTGCGGCTTGCGGGGCTGAGCTGCAGCCTATCGGTCAAGCTGACGCAGCTCGGTCTGGAGATCGCTCCCGACACGTGTGCCGCCGGTTTGAGACGCATCCTGCAGGCCGCTGCCGGTGAGCGCTGTTTCGTCCGAGTCGATATGGAGAGCTCCGGGCTAGTGGACCCGACGCTGGATGTCGTGGAGGCCTTGTGGCGAGAGGGCGTGCACAACGTCGGCGTCGTCCTGCAGTCTGCGCTCCGTCGGGCCGACGCGGACCTCGAGCGCGTGAACCGCCTTGGGATACGCGTGCGGCTGGTCAAGGGCGCCTACAAGGAAGCGGCGGACGTCGCCTACCCGTCCAAACGCGACGTCGACGATGCCTTCGTGCGTCTGATGCGCGTCCTGCTGGCGAACGGCACCGAGCCGGCGTTTGCGACGCACGACCCGCGAATGATCGATCAGACCTGCGCCGAGGCGACGGCTGCGCATGTCCCGCCGAACCGGTTCGAGTTTCAGATGCTCTACGGCGTCCGGCGCGACCTGCAGGCGTCGCTGCGGTCACAAGGCTATGCGGTGAGGGTCTATCTGCCGTTCGGCGCCGACTGGTTCCCGTACTTCATGCGGCGTCTTGCCGAGCGACCGGCCAACGCGTTGTTCGTAGTGCGCAGCCTGCTCTACGAGCAGCTCGGAGACCAGCGATCGTTCGGTGGCGGCGAGCGCAGCGGGACAAAATAGGAGCCCGACGCGAGATCGAGGTGTGCTCGTAGCGCAGGCCTTCAGGCCTGCGTGGCAAGGCTAAAGCCTTGCCCTACGGACCGCTCGGTCCTGTCGGCGCGACTCGAGGCGAGAACGGCTCATCCCGCGCAGTAGGCCGTCGCCAGATCGGCCAGCACGTCGCGACACGTCAGCACAGACGCGATCTCGACGTACTCCTCCACACTGTGGAGACCCGCCCCGGTCGGTCCGAACAGGACCGACGGCACACCCGCCCGACCAAGGATGGCGGCGTCGGTCCAAAACGACATCCCGACCGTCGTCGCCGGGCGGCGCTGGCGAACCAGCGCGGCGGCGAGCGCCCGCGGCAACGCGTGGTCTGGCGACAGCTCATACGCGGGCCGCTCGAATGAGAGCCGCGCGGACGCGTCGAATACCGGGTCGTCGGCGCGCAGCGTATCGAGGATGTCCGCGACCTCGGTCAACGCGATGCCGTCCGGCTCGTCGACCAGCGTCCGTCGTTCGACGCTCAGCGTGCAGCGGTCCGGATACACGCTCAGCTCGCGCCCGCCCGCAACCATCGACGCGTGAAGCGAGGCCGTGCCGAGGAGAGGGTACGCCGGCCGAGCCTGGAGCGCACGGTCGAGCGCTTCGAGCCGCGCGAGGACACGGCCCATGTCGAGAATGGCGTCGCGCCCGTCGCGGGGACGGCTCCCATGGGCGGCGCGACCCCGTGTTTCGACGTCAACCCAGGCGAACCCCTTGTGACCCGTGGCGATGGCAAGATCGGTTGGCTCGGTCACGACCGCCGCGTCAGCGGTCCAGCTCCGCAGGAGGGCATCTGCGCCGACGCTGGCGTATTCCTCGTCGGCGACCCCGGCGACAATCAAGCGCCCTGCCTCGAGGCCACGCGACGCCACAATGGCGGCCGCCCCGACCATCGCGGCAACGCCGCCCTTCATATCCTGGGTGCCGCGCCCGTACAGCCGGCCCTCGCGCTCGGTGGGATCGAACGGCGCGGCCATACCGGCGACCCCGACGGTATCCAAGTGTCCGCACAGCATCAGCGCGCGGCCGGGGCGACGACCCTCGATCACGCCAACGACGTTGGGGCGTCCTGGCGACGCATCGTCAACCTCGGCGTCGAGCCCCACCACGCCGAGCTCCGACGCGAAGCGTTCTGCAATGGCCCGTTCACCCGCCGCACCGGGCACGAGGCTCGGGTTCACCGAGTCAATCGCGACCAGGTCTTTCAAGAAGCCGAGGGTGTCGTGCAGTTACTCCACCCAGTCCGCGATGAATACGTTGGTGTCGCCTTCGGACCGGGCGCCGCGGTTGGAGGCAAAGACGAGCTGGGCGCCGTCGGGGGAGAACATCGGGAAGCCATCGAACGTGTCGTTGAAGGTGATCCGCTCCAGACCGGATCCATCAAGGTTGATTATGAAGAGGTCGAAGTTCCGTCCCGCCGGGTTGTGCCAGTTGGAAGAGAAGATGATCCGCTCGCCATCGGGGTGCCAGAAGGGCCCAAAGCTCGCGCCCCCGAGGTTGGTGACCTGCTGCAGGTTGCTGCCGTCGGCATCCATCACGAAGAGCTCCAGCGCGGTCGGGCGCCACAGACCCTGGTCGAGCAGACGTTTGAAGTCGTCGTACTCCTCACCGTCCGGGATTTCACGCCCCCGGAAGATGATCTTCGAGCCGTCCGGCGAAAAGAACGGTCCGCCATCCGGACCCTGCCGGTTCGTGAGGCGCCGGACATCGGAGCCATCCCCGTTCATGGAGTAGATCTCCATGTCCCCGTCCCGAACGCTGGTGAAGACAACCCGTCCATCCGGGCCAATCGTCGCCTCGGCATCGTAGCCGGGCGTGTCGGTGAGCTGCGTCAAGCCGCTCCCATCGGGCGCCGCCCGAAAGATGTCGTAGCTGTCGTAGATGGCCCAGACATAACCCATCTCGAAGCTCGGCGGCGGGGGGCATTCCGCCCCGCCAAGGTGCGTCGACGCGTAGATGATCGATTCGCCGTCCGGGTAGAAGAAACCGCATGTCGTCCGACCGTCACCGGTGCTCACCAACTGCAGGTCCGAGCCGTCGAGTTGCATCTTGTGAATCTGGTCGCACGGCACGCCGTCCCGCGTCGTCTGGAAGATCAGTTCGGTCCCGTCGAACGAGAAGTACGCCTCGGCGTTCTCCCCGCCATGGGTAAGCTGCCGGAGATTGGTCACGTGCGTCTCGCCGATGTCCGCGCCACCGGTGGGAGTGGGCGGTGGTGCGACCGTCGTCTCCTCCGGCGCCGACCCACATGCCAGCAACGCAACCAGCGGCACGCCCACGAGGATCAACCGATACGACTGGCGTCTCGACATGACTGGTCCGTCCTCTCTGTTCCCGTTTACGCAGGGCTGCCGCACGCGTCACCGCCGCCTACCGGCGACCGACGAGCTCCAGCAACCCCAGGGTGAGCCATGGTACATAAGTGATGATGAGGACGCCAATCCCCAAGATGACCAACAACGGGATCGACGCGCGATAGACCTCGAGGAGCGGGCGTTCGAACCGGTAGGACGCCAGAAACAGGTTCAAGCCGACCGGCGGCGTCAGATAGCCCAGCTCCAGATTGGCGACGAAGATGATGCCGAGATGCACTGGGTCAATATCGTACGCGGCGCCAATCTCGCTGATGAGCGGGACGACGACCACGATGGCCGAGAAGATATCCATCAGACATCCGACGAGGAGCAAGAAGATGTTGAGCGCCAGGAGAAACAGCAATGGGGACTCGATGTTCGCCTGCGTCCACTCGAGCAAGCGAAACGGGATGTCGACATCGACCATGTAGGCCGTGAATCCCTTGGCCACCGCGAGAATGATCAGGACGCCGCCAATCAAGACCACACATTCCCCGAACGCCTGCCGCAGCCCGCGCCCTACCGGGAAGTCACGATGGACCACCACCGTGACGAAGCCTGCGTACAGCGCGCTCAGCGCGGCGGTTTCGACCAGCGTCGCCCGCCCGCTCAAATACGACCCCAGCACGACGAGCGGGAGCGCGATTTCCCACTTCGCGGCCCAGACCGCCGCGCCCGCCTCACGGCTGGCGAACGGGTGCCGCCCAGCACCGGTGACAATGCCCTCGCGCATGCCCCACCCGCCGACGAGGAGGATCAAGAGCACCCCGGGCAGGAGACCGCCGATGAACAGGTTCTCCGGCGCCGTCCCCGCCACGATGGCGTAAAGAATAAGCGGCATCGCCGGCGGCAGGAGCAAGCCGAGTGAGCCGGACGCCGTCAGCAGGCCAACGGAGAAGCGGTCGCGATACCCGTCCTGGAGCAGGGCCGGCAACAGTAACCCACCTAGCGCAAGAATCGTGACGCCGGAGCCACCGGTGAAGATCGTAAAGAACGCGCAGACCACCGCGCACACCACCGCGGTGCCGCCGGGCACCCAGCCGACCAGACCGCGAAAGACGCGCAACAGCCGCTCGGACGACTGCCCCTGTGCGAGGATGAAGCCTGTCAGCGTGAAGAGCGGAATGGCCGGCAGATACGGCTCGGTCGCAAGGTCGTAGGCGTAGATCGCAATCGTCGTAGGCTCGGCGGCGATGGTCATGTAAAGGAACAACGCCGCGCCGGCGAGCACCGTAAAGATGGGCGCGCCGGCCAGCGCCGCCGCGACCACTAGCGCCACCCACGGCCAGCCGGCCGTGCCGTCGAGGATCTCGAACGATCGTGTGAGCCACACACCCGCCAGCAGGCCAGCCGCGGCAACCCCGCGCGCCGGCCAGCCGCCAGCGCGCCACATCAGCCGCAGTGAAATTGCAGCGAATGCCGCGGGCAAGACCAGCGCGAAGAGCCAGGTCGGGACACCAAGCGCAACCTCTTGTGTGAACTCGATCTCGTCTGCCACGAAGTCGGCGGACGCGACGGCGAGGCCGGCGGTGACCATCCCGGCAACCGCAGCGGAGAACAGCTCGGCTGCGGGGCGCAGCCCCCCCTCGGGGATGAAGCTGGCGGTCGCCAGCGCGATGAGCTTTCCGCGCCGGGCAGCGAGCGCCGCCCCGAGGAACGCGACGAGCAGCGTGAAGTGCTGGACGAACGGAATCGACCCAGGGATGCCACCGCTCGCGAAGGGACGGATGACGATCTCGGCCAGCGGCAGCAAGACCATCAGGGCGAGGACCGACGTCGCCAACAGCTCTTCGGAGGAGTGAACGACGCCCAACAGACGCGCGGCGGGGCGTGTGGCCTCGGCCGGCTCAGGTGCGCTCATCTACGCGGTCCGACCAAGGGGGTGGGCTTACTGGTCGCCGTTGCTGGCGCGGTACGCGTCCCGCTCGCGCAACGCGACATCGTAAACGTCCGCCGGCACCAGCTGACCACGCCATGATGAGGTGAGCTCGTCCGCCAGGGTCCGAAAACGGCTGGCCGTCGCGGCGTCTACGGTCGTAACCGTCAAGCCACGTTTCTGCATCTCCTCGACCGCCTCACGATCTTGCTGTGGCACCTCCGCCCACATGCGCTCCTCGGCCGCCTTCGCACTCCCTCGGATCGCCATCTGATCAGCGGCATCGAGGCCGCGCCAGGCCCGCTCGGTGATCACGGTCGCGGAAAAGACGGGGTTCAGCGGCACGTCGAGCATGTGCGACACCTTCCGATACCACTGAAAGACGAGCGCGACGATTGGCGGACTCGGGTACGCGTCGATCATCCCGGTGTTGAGCCCCATCATGACATCGCCGATCTCAAGCGGCACCGGCTGGAATCCGCTCGCCTTGTACCACTGCTGCGCGTCATCGTCGCCGGCTGGCACGAAGAGCTTGGTGGCTTTCAGTTCGTCCAGCGTGCTGACCGGGTCCGCAGAGAAGATGTGTGTCCAACCCCCGTGGCCCCACGCCAGCAAAATCAGGCCCTTGTCGGCCAGCTTGCGCTCGAGTCGCGAGCTCAGTTTCTCGAGCACGTGCCGCGCCTCGCTGTCGGATTCGAAGAAATACGGAATACCGAAGACGCCGAAGTCCGCGTCGATGTCGCCGAGTCCGCTGAGCGTCAAGGCGGCGACCTGGGGGCGGTTCGTTCGCATGCGCCGGATGACGGTGGGCTCGTCACCGACCGTGCTATTCGACCGGACCTGCAGCCGCACGCGGCCATCAGTGGCCTTGGTCCAATCCGACGCCATCTGCTTCAAGATGCGGTCCCACACCGAGTTGGCCGGTGCGACTGTGGCGAGAATCAGGCCCCCGCGTTGGGCGGTCGCAGTCACCGCGCTCAACAGCACTACGGCAACGATCGCGATACGTAGCGGCTTCATCGGCGGTTCTCCTCGTCTTCCTCGTCCAGTGGCTCGAAGAACAGATCGTCGACGTGGTCGAGCAGGCTCCGCGCACGCTTCTGCGCGATCAGATTGAGCAGTCGATTGCTCGTCTCCTCGTCCGGATCGATCGCAAGCGCTGTGTCCAGCAGCTCTCGAAACGCTGCGCGATCCTCCTCGACCACCGTCACACCGGTCGCGAGAGCCACATACGGCGCCGCATCCAGCCCGTCCGAGAGCTCGACCGCCCGATCGAAGTGCATCCGTGCGCGGTCGAACGACCCACCCATCACCTCGCCGAGTGACTCCAGCGTGATGAACGCGTTGTGCAGCGCACCCCGATTGTAGCCTTCGTCCAGCGCCAGCGCCCGATCCAGCAAGGCGCGGGCCGCCGGAAGGTCGGCCACGAGCGCGGGTCGATCGAGACCGACCGAAATCGCCAGCAGCCACGACCCGCCGAGAAAGAACAGTCGTTCGACGTCGTCCGCCTCGAACACCGCGACCGCGTCCTCGGGGTTGGCCCGGAGCCGCGCCGTGATGCCGGGATGATCGACCTCCGCGCTCAGCAGACAATAGTCGCGTGCCCTGACGTACATCCGGCGCGCCCGCTCGTCGAGCTCGGCGGCACGCTCGTAGTCGTCCCATTCAGCCAGGTCGGCATCGGCCTGGAGGAAAGCGTTCGCGTACATCGTGAACCCGTTGCAGGCGTACTCCATGACGTCCTGTCGCTCGGGATCGGCCGCGTGGATCGATTCAATCGTCTTGAGGAGAAACGGCAAAGCGTCGCGCACCATCTCCGGGTCTTCCTCGGAGAGGTAGACCGTGGGGTTGTAGAGGGCCGGGAGCACCGCATTGATGGCCAGGGAGCGCAACGAGCACCCAGAGGCCGACACGACCGCGACGGCCATCAACGCGATGCGATGCAGCCCTCGATGTCTCACAGTCATTCGACCCACATTGGACCCCGAGCGCGTCCCGGACCCATGATCATATCAGCCCGAACCGGCATCCACTTTCACACTGGGATGCACCGAGCGGGCCCGGAAGGACCGACATGCGCCGTCCATTCGCGCTGAGCTTGCACGTTGCGCTCGCGGTGTTGGCGTCGGGTACCCAGCTCGGGACCGAGACGCGGGAGACGGCCTCGCTCTACAGCCGGGACAGGTCCGCCGTACCCCTCTTCGCGTTCGAGCGCGCCGCGCGCACCGTGGGCGACGACACCGAGGTGGAGGTCTGGTTTCGAGACGCCGACGGCGGCCTGGCGCTGTACGAACGCGTCATCTACGAGCGCGGGTCCGTGGCGCGCTACGAATCCCATCAGCATCAGGTTGATGAGCGATACACCTTGGATGTCGTCGACGACCGCGCGGTGTTCGAGGTCACCCGTGATGGGGAGACGAGGGAGAGCGACGAGGAATGGTCGGCGAACACGGTGATCATCGACCAGCTCCCCGACTACATTCGCACCCATTGGGACCTGCTGATGATGGGCGAGGAGGTGCCGATTCGATTCGTCGTCATGTTCAGGGGCGACATCGTCGGATTCAAGATATCCCTGCGCGAGAGGATCGAACGCGACGGCCGTCCGGTCGTTGTGTTCCGACTTCGACCGGGCAACTTCTTCGTGCGCTGGTTTGTCGACGCTGTCGACTTGACGTTCTCGGACGACGATCGGCGCGCGCTCCTCGAGGTCATCGGGAGGACCCCGGTGAAGCGTCTCGACGGAGACGACTGGGTCGATTTCGACGGGCGGATGGTCTGGGACGTGCCCCCGCAGTGATGCGCCTCTGACGGAGCTTTTCCCCGCGCCGGTCGCGCTTGAGCAGCCGCGTTCGAGCCAGTCTGCGGTCACGACCTACTTCCGTTTCTTGAGGTAGTCGTTCTTCAGGTGCTTGGCGATGGCTTCCGCCATCGACTGCAAGTTCTTGGAGCCACGACTCTTGTTCACCGAGTAGGACCACACGACCGCACCGGCCTCGTCCACGAGCTGGACGGAAGTGCTGGCTTTGTCCTCGTTTCCCCCGCTGTGCGTGACGCCCCGAAGGGCAAAAGAAAGGCCGGTTCACCGCGACGTTGACGGCGCCCGCGCAGCACGCCTTCGAGAAGTGTGATCGCCCAGCGCGGTGAAGCCGTCATCGCGGGCGACTGACGCGTGTGCCATCGACGGAAGACGGCTGTCAGAAGACATCCCCGGCCGCGAGCGCGCGAACGAAGGACTGGATCGGCAGAATCTCGATGCCGTCACCGGTCCGGCGGGCGCGCGATTCGCGACAGACGACGATACGGCGCCGCACCTCGGGGTGATCGACCAGCAATTGCCGCAGGCCACGAAGATGGTCGTCGAAGATCTTCGCGCCCGCCTTGGCGTCGATCGCGACCTCCATATCGTTCAGGATGAAGTCGACCTCGATCCCACTGGCGAGACGCCAATACGCGACGTCCGCCTTCGCTCCGCTGTACGCGCTGTGTGCACAGAGCTCGTGGAATACCCAGTTCTCGAACGCCTTGCCGTACAGGGGACTCCGGGCCCTACCGGCCGACGGCCGTCCAGAGGTGACGAATCTCGTCCTCGACTTCGTCGGGAGACGAGACCGTCTGCGCAATCTCCTCGCGCAGCAGGCTGCGGAACCGCCGCCGGAGGACAGGCGGCGAATCTGATGGTATAGTAATGCCATCATGGTGCGTACTCAGATACAGCTAACAGAAGACCAGCACAGAAGGCTCAAGCGCTGGGCGCGACGGCGCGATGTCTCATTGTCCGAGGCGGTTCGTCGCTGTGTAACCGCACATTTGGACGCCGGCGGGACTGAGCCAGACCGCGCCGCAGCGCTCCGTGAGGCGCTTGCCGTTTGCGGCACCTACCGCGACCCCGAGAAGCGACGCACGGTCGCTCGACGTCACGACGACGTGCTCGCCGAGGCGTACCGGCAGTGACGGCGTTCGTCGACACGTCCGCACTATATTCGCTCCTCGTTGGAACCGAGGCCGATCACCCGTCCGCACGCGGGGAGTTCGAGCGATTGGCGACCGCCAACCGGGCATTGGTGACCACCACCTACGTACTCGTCGAGACCGTCGCGCTCCTTCAGCATCGCATCGGCTTGGCTCCCGTCCGTGACCTCGTTGACCGCATCGGGCCTCTCCTCACGGTGAGGGCGGTTTCTCAGGCGCTGCACGACCGCGGCGTCCGCCGGCTGCTGCGTGGGGATCGACGGCAATTGTCGCTTGTCGACTGCGTCAGCTTCGAGGCGATGGACGCCGAGGAAATCACCGTCGCGTTCACGTTCGACGGTGACTTCGCCGACGCCGGGTATCGCGTAGTTCCCACGATCTGACGTCGGTGTCTCCGTGCACACTGCAGACACACGCCGTCAGGGCGTTGACACAACCGGGTCCGCTGTGTCCGACGAGACAGACCGTCCCCAGTCGGCTAGCGATCGGTAGCGAGCGAACAGGCCGCGGTCGTCGAACTCCACCACGAGGTCGTAGCGGCGAAGTGGCTTCAGACCGTCTGCCGGTACTACCGGGGACGCCGGGGTTGGTTACAACCACCGTCGGAAGGCCCCGCGAACGGCCGAGAACCCGTGTCATGATCCGAGCGATGGCCGATTTCGCGACCGTTCCCGCCGGTTGGTTCCTCATGGGAAGCGCCGAGGGTCAGGCCGACGAAGGACCGACCCACCGCGTCTGGGTCGACACGTTCGAGATGGCCGTCTATCCGGTGACGCGACGGGAATACGCCGACTTCAAGGACGCGACCCGCCGCGCGGATCCCCGCGAGTGGGAAAACCCCGCCTTCGCGGATCCAGAGCTACCCGTGGTTGGCGTGAGCTGGAACGACGCGGTCGTCTACTGTCTCTGGCGGTCGTCGGAGGGCGACCGGATGCGTCTACCAACCGAGGCGGAGTGGGAGCGCGCGGCGCGCGGCCGCCGTGAAGCCGAACGGTTCCCGTGGGGGGACCGAATCCCGGAGTGGATCCCCAAAGCCGGCAAGGGCCCGCTCGAGTCCCCGTGGCCGGTCACCCTCGGGCCGCCCAACGACTTCGGGCTTCATGGGATCGCCGCCAACATTCACGAGTGGTGCGCCGACTGGCACTCGCGCGAGTTCTACGCGGCCGGCGCTGCGTCGCGCAACCCGGCCGGCCCCGCGACGGGGGTGCGACGCGCGTCACGGGGCGGCTCGTGGCGGCACGCCGTGACGATCAGTCGCTGCTCCGCGCGGAGCAAGCTCGACCCATCGTTTCGCTATACCGACTACGGTTTTCGCGTCGTCAGGTCAGTGTCGAACCACCACGTGAAGCGACCGGGCGAGCGCCGTGGTTGAAATCGAGCTCGCCCTCGAGGTCGCGCGGGCCGTCGCGTCTGCCGGGGGGCGAGCCCTCATCGTCGGCGGATGGGTCCGGGACCGTCTGCTCGGGCGCGACTCGAAGGACGTCGACCTCGAGGTCTACGGCGTACCGGCCGCATCGCTCCGCGCGTTGCTCGAACAGGTGGGTCCGGTCAACACGGTCGGCGAGAGCTTCACGGTCTACAAGGTCGGACCGCTCGACGTCGCCTTGCCCAGGCGTGAATCCAAGACCGGGCGCGGTCATCGCGGGTTCTCGGTCAGCGGGGATCCCGACCTCCCGCTCGAAGAGGCGGCGCGCCGCCGCGACTTCACGATCAACGCCATCGCGTGGGACCCGCTGACCGAGGACTACCTCGACCCGTGTGGCGGGCGGGCCGATCTCGAACGGCGTGTGCTGCGCGCGGTCGATCCCGCGACGTTCGCCGACGACAGCCTCCGCGTCCTGCGTGCGCTCCAGTTCGTGGCACGGTTCGAGCTCGGGCTCGACGAAGCGACACGGGCACTGTGCCGGGCTATCGCGCTGGACGACCTGCCCGCTGAGCGGATCTGGGGCGAGCTGGAAAAGCTACTCCTCGGGGCCAAGCGACCGTCCGTCGGTTTTGCCCTCGCGCTCGAGCTGGGCGTGATCGAGCGGCTGTTTCCCGGGCTCGCGGCGCTCGTCGACTGCCCGCAGGAGCCTGAATGGCATCCCGAGGGCGACGTCTGGGTGCACACGCTGCTCGTGATCGACCGGGCGCGTGAGCGGATCGACGGGCTCACCCGGCCGGCCCAGATCGCGATCATGCTGGGCGCGGTCTGCCACGACCTGGGGAAGCCGGCCACGACCGCGACCATCGATGGGCGGATCCGATCGTTGAACCACGAGGAGATGGGCGTCGCGCCGGCCACCGCGTTCCTCGACCGGATCAACATGCACACGCTCGACGGATACGACGTGCGGCGGCACGTGCTCGGGCTCGTGGCGAACCACCTGAAACCCGGCATGTGGCGAACGGCGCGCGACGGTGTCGGCGACGGCGCCTTTCGCCGCCTGGCCCGCAAGGTGGACCTGGAGCTGCTCGCGCGTCTTGCCAAGGCGGACTGCTTGGGCCGGACGGGCGAGTTCGACTGCTCGGCGATGGACTGGTTTCTGGAACGGGCACGAGCACTCGGCGTGCAGCATGAGGCACCCACACCGCTGCTGCTCGGGCGGCATCTGCTCGGGCTCGGCATGACGCCTGGGCCGCGCATCGGCGAAGTGCTCCGTCAGGTGTACGAGCGGCAGCTCGATGGCGAGATCCGGTCGATCGAGGACGCCAAGACCGCCGCGCACGCGATCATCGACGGGCTCTCGACCAGCTCTTAGCCGTACTGCGTGACGAGCGACGCAAGCGTGTCGAGCGACACGTTGCCGCCGCTCACCACCGCGACCGTCTCCGTGTCCGGTCCAGGTGCATCCTCCGTGGCCCCACCCGCGACCTCCGTCCCTGCGAACAGGAGTGCCGCGACGGTCGCCGCACCGCTCGGCTCCACGACCAGTTTCGCGTGACGCGCGAGCCAGACGACGGCCTGCCCGATCGCGTCGTCGTCGACCGTCACGACGTCGTCGACGAAGCGGCGGACATGCGCGAAGGTCAGATCGCCGGGCCGTACCGGGAGCAGCCCGTCGGCGATGCTCCCGACGGACTCGAGGGTGACCGGTTCGCCGGCGCCAACGGAGGCCGCCATCGCGGCCGCGCCGACCGGCTCGACGCCGATCACACGTGTCGTTGGTCGCCGGTGCTTGACGGCCGCGGCGACGCCGGCGATCAGGCCGCCCCCACCAATCGGCACGTACACGGCGTCAACGGTGGGCGCGTCCTCGAGGATCTCCTTCCCCACCGTGCCCTGGCCGGCGACGATGTCGGGGTGATCGAACGGCGGGACCATGGACAACCCGCGGCGGACCGCCTCGGACTCTGCGCGCGCCTTACGTTCGAGAGACGTTGTGCCCTCGACGATCACCTCGGCTCCGTACGATCGCGCACCGTCCACCTTGACCGCGGGCGCCGTCTCCGGCATGACGACGACGGCCGGCGCCCCGAGCGCGCGCGCCGCGTACGCGACCGCTTGCGCGTGGTTGCCAGACGAGTACGTGATCACGCCACGCGCTCGCTCCACGTCCGGGATCTGCGTGATGAAGTTGAACGCGCCGCGAATCTTGAACGCACCCGCCACTTGCAGGTTCTCGCACTTCAGCGACAACCGGCGGCCTGCGCCGGTCGAGACGTCGACGAGTGGCGTACGCGCGACCGCTCCGCGAATGCGTGTTGCCGCCGCATCGATGTCGGCGAGCGTCGTCAGCGCATGCATCTGGTGGCCTGCCCGGGTCATATACTTGATGGTCCGTGTTGGTGTCGACTGCCGGCCGCAGCGTCCTCGCATTCGGAATCGTATCGACGTTGGCGTGTGCCGTGCCACGTACCGTCGCTGCCCAACCTCGCGAACCCATCGGACGCTTCGTGCTCGACCTGCGCGGCTCGTTCGTCCCGTTCGGCCGCAATGAGGAATTCGCCGAGCTGCGCGGCTTCACCGGGCCGGAGACCCCCGGGCCGGGCCGTGGATTCGAAGCCGGCGCCCACGTCTACGTCTTCCGTTGGAAGGCAATTACGTTTGGGGTGGGCGGCAGCGTGCATACCTCGGCGGCCAACCAGCTTCCGGGCGAGCGCTCTCCGGATCCCGACGGTCCCGGCGTCCGCAAACGGTTCACCGCGTTCGCGTCCCAGCTCTCGTTCAATTTCGGGGGCCGGAACGGCTGGAGCTACATCAGCGGCGGCCTCGGGCCTTCACGGCTGCTGCTGCACAGCATCGACAGCGAGGCCCCCATGGCGCGCTCGTCCAACACGCTGAACTACGGTGGCGGCGCCCGTTGGTTCAACCGCGAGCACCTCGCGTTTTCCGTCGACCTTCGCTTCTACGCGATCAGCCCGCTCCCGCGAATGGACGACAACCCAGGGTCGCCACGCATGACCATCATGGTGCTGAGCATCGGGGCATCGTTCAAGTAACCCCGCGCCGCGGTCCAGGGTGCCACGCGACCCCTCGAGTTCTGCGACCATAATGCTCTCATGGCGCGCGACACGCTGCTCGACTTCTTCGACGAGCGCATTCGGTCCGGATCGACCTTCATCGTCTACGACGACGGCTATCGCGCGCACGCGTACAGCTACGCGGCAATCCGCGACGCGGCCAGTCGGTGCGCGGCTCGTCTCCATGGCGCGGGGGTACGCCCGAACGACAACGTCGTGCTGTGGGGCGAGAACCGGGCGGAGTGGATCGTCGCGTTCTGGGGGTGCCTCCTCGCACGGGCAGTAGTCGTCCCGCTCGACTTCCGCACATCACCCGACCTCGTTGCTCGCCTTGTCGAGATCGTGGCCGCGTCGGTCGTCATCGTGGGCGACGAGATTCCGTCGGCGCCGGCCACCCCCGGGGCGGCCCACTGGCGACTCGACACACTGCTGTCGGAACCGAACGGCCGCCAGCGGGACGCGCCCGCAGCGAGAGGCACCCGGGACGACCTCGCGGAGATCATCTTCACGTCGGGCGCCACGGCGGACCCGAAAGGGGTCGAGATCACCCACGCCAACATTCTCGCCAACATCGTCCCAGTGGAGCGCGAGGTTCGAAAATACCTCAAGTACGGGCGGCCCTTCTTCCCGCTCCGATTCCTCAATCTGCTACCGCTGAGCCACATGTTCGGTCAGGCGATGGCGACCTTCGTGCCGCCGATGATGCAAGGCGTCACGGTGTTCATGCGCGGGTACAACCCCAACGACATCGTGCGGCAGATCAGCACGCGTCGCGTGTCGGTGCTGGTCTGCGTGCCGAAGATCCTCGAGGTGTTGCGTGACCATCTCATCCGCGTGGCACCGGATACGGCGGCAATACCGGCGGCAAAGCCGCACGTCGCCATCCGCTGGTGGCGTCATCGCCGTGTGCATCGTCTGTTCGGCTACAAGTTCTGGGCATTCGTCGTCGGCGCCGCGCCGCTCGACCCCGAGCTCGAGGAGTTCTGGTCCAGGCTCGGCTTCCTGGTCATCCAGGGGTACGGGCTCACGGAGACCGCGCCGATCGTTACCCTCAATCACCCCTTCCGTGCCCGTCAGGGCTCCGTCGGCACACCAATGGGGGGGGTCGAGCTGTCCATCGCCGACGATGGCGAGATCCTGGTCCGCGGCGCCAACGTCACTCGCGGCTACTACAACGCGCCTGCGGAAACGGCCGAGGCCTTCCGTGATGGCTGGTTCCACACGGGGGACGTCGGTTCGATCGACGCCAGTGGACGCCTGTCCGTCCGCGGCCGCAAGAAGGAGATGATCGTGACGGCCGATGGGCGCAACGTCTTCCCGGAGGACGTCGAGCGCGTGCTTACGGAGCTGCCGGGCGTTCGGGAAGCCGGAGTGATCGGCGCGTCGATACGCGGCGAGGAGCAGGTCCATGCGGTCGTCGTGCTCGAGCCAGGAACCGACCCGGACACCATCGTCCGCGAGGCAAACGGCCGCCTGGAGGAACATCAACGCGTCCGAGCGTGCTCCGTCTGGCCGTCGCCGTCGCTGCCACGCACGGAAGGGCTCGGAAAGCTCCGTCGTCGTGAGCTGAAGCGATGGGTGGACGGCGCGGCTCCGCCCAACGGCGCGCGGACCGCGTCGCCGCCTTCCGTCGACGCCGTCGTCGCGGAGTTCGCGCGCGGGCGGCGCATCGTCGATACGACGTCACTCGACGAGCTCGGGCTCAGCTCACTGGACCGGATCGAGCTGATGATGGCGCTCGAGCGTGAGCTGGATCGATCGGTCGACGAGATGGCCTTCGCAGAGGCCCGCACGATCGCCGACTTGCGCGCGCTGCTGGCGGGCGACGGCGCACCGCCCGCCACGGCCGCAGCCGCCGTGTCGCCGGTCTCCGAGCCGATCACGTTTCCGACCTGGAGCCGTCGCCGGCCAGTGTCCGTGGTTCGGCGTCTTGCGCTGTCAATGCTCCTCCTTCCGCTCACCCGGGTGTTCGCATGGATCCGAGTCGAAGGGCTCGATCGGCTCGACGCGGTCTCCGGACCCGTCGTGTTCGCAGCGAACCACCAGAGTCATCTGGATGCGCCGGTCATCCTCGCGGCGTTACCTCCGGCGCGGCGCTACACGCTCGCCACGGCGGCCGCACTCGAGTGGTTCTCGCCTCATTTCCATCCGGACCGATTTGGTTGGCTCGCGCGGATGACCAGTGGGCTGAGCTACGGCCTCGCGGTCTCCTGCTTCAACGTCGTGCCGCTGCCGCAGCGCGAAGCGGGCGCGCGCGACGCGATGCGGTACTTGGGCGAGCTCGTCGCCGACGGAGCCTCGGTGCTGCTGTTCCCGGAGGGGCTGCGCACCAGTACGGGCGAGATAGCACCCTTCCGCCCCGGCATCGGCATGATCGCGTCACGGCTGCGTGTCCCGGTCGTCCCGGTCCACCTCGAGGGAATCGACCGAATCTGGCATCAGTCGTGGCGGATGGCGCGGCCGGGTCGCGCCCGCGTGACGTTCGGTGCACCGCTCACGTTGAGCGGCGACGACTACCGCGTGAATGCGCAGCACGTCGAGGACGCGGTCAGAGCGTTGGCGTAGTAACTAGTGTCGCCGGCCGTTGCGGCGACGTCACCTGATACACTTGGTGGAGAGATGTTCGACGACTCCGGATCACCCAGCATCGTAGACCCGCCAGAGGCGCCGGACTCGGCGCCGACAGATCCCGCGGTGACGCGGTTCTTGTCGTGCCGGTGGCACGAAAAGAAGGACGGTGCGGAGTACTGCTTGCACGGCGAGGTGTTGCCGTACGCCGGGAGGAACGGTTTTAGCCCCGAGTCGTGGTGTCTCGAGTGCGGCTTCTATAAGCTTCGCCGCACCGTCAAAAAGCGGGATCCAGATCTCGAGTACTGATCCCTGAAGGCCAGGCCGCCCGCCCCCGGGAACGCCGCTACCGCACGCTACTCGCTGAATTCCTGCGCGAGATCGGCCCACTCGCCATCAGGCGCCAGCCGCTGGTATGAGCGCCAGTGGGCCTTGGCGTCGGATGACCTCCCCATCTTCTCCAGCGTCACCGCGAGATAGAAGTGCGCGTCGGCATAACCGGCCTGGAGCCGGAGCGCGTCCCGATAGTACGCCACGGCCTCGCTGTAGCGGCCCAGATCGTGGTGGATGTTGCCGAGGTTGAAGTACGCCTCGAAGCAATCCGCATCGAGCCCGAGGGCACGTTCATACAGCGCCTGCGCCTCCACGAGCTCGTCTCCCGCGTAGTGGATGTTGGCGAGATTGACGATCGCCGGCACGAGGTTCGGGTCGAGCAACAACGCCTTCCGATAGGCGACACGCGCGCGGTCCTGGTCGGCGTCTGATCCCTCGTCGAGCTCCGAGCCCTCGAGAAAGAAACGAGCGGCGAGGGTGGTCTGTGCGCTGGTCGTGTCCGACCGTAGCCCCGCTGTCGCCCCGCTCCCGGATGCCGGTCGCGCGCGCGGTAACGCGATCACCTTTGCGGGATGCACCTCGCCACGCACCGTCGCGAAGTTGAGCGCCAGCTGCCCGTCCCGAGCGGCCAGCACCCCCCGCACGGCCCCACGGAACGACCCACCGTGCTCCAGCTCCTCGTGAACCCGCTTGAAGACCGACACGTCGTGAAAGCCGTAATACGTCTCGGCGTTCGTGCGCACGGTCGGCCGCACCAGCCCCCACTTCTCCAGCTGGCGTATGCGCCCCTCTCGGACCGACGGGTAGAGCTCGCGAATGTGACTCAGGCCGTGATACCGCCGCTTCAACGAGTCGTTGGTGCGGAGACCGCCCAGCCGGCAGAATTCGTCTTCGCCCACAATCGCGACGCGGCCCGGCGCACGGGTGTTGACTTCTTCTGCCTTGCGCAGCTTGTTGCTCTTCTCCTCGCCGGGATCATCGGTCGCTGGCCCGTCGGTGCCCGTCGGGGTCGCGGCGTGCCCTTCGGCGCCGACGACCAGCATCGTCGTGCGCGCGGTGACCTCCGGTGCCGCGACACCGCCGAGTTGCTCGACCAGCGCTTTGGCGTCGCGTCGTCCGAGCGACGCGAGCTTTCCGGTGAACACGACGGTGTGACCAGCGAAGGGAGGAGCGGCGGGCGAGCGAGCGTTCTGCGGAGACAGCAAGGTCATGTGTCGCTTCGCGCTCGGCGTGTGACGACCGCGCACGGGATGCACACTTCCGTTCGACCGCTGGAAAGATGCAGGAGATTGATCATAAAGTCAAGAGTTCGCGGTCGAACGCAGCGCCGTCGCGAACGGGATCACAGTCGGCGCACGGGCAAAGGTGTGGGCGATGCTGTTGGCCGGTGACGTCGGCGGAACGAAAACGCTGCTCGGCCTCTATGAACCCGATGCCGCGAGACCGATCGCCCGCCGCACGCGTCGGTTCCCGACGCTCGACTTCCCCAACCTCGGCGCGATGATCGCGGAGTTCATCGGCGAGACCAGCGCCCCGGGCACAATCGAGTCAGCGGCCTTCGGCCTCGCCGGCCCGGTTCACGGCACGGTCTGCCAGCTGACCAACGTCCCGTGGCGGGTCGATGCGACGGAGCTCGCCGAGCAGTTTTCGATTCCGAGAGTCCGTCTCCTGAACGACGTGGCCGCAATGGGTCATGCTGTCGCCGTGCTGACCAACGACGAGCTCACGGTGCTCCAGGCAGGACGGCCGATCACCGACGGCAACGCCGGACTCCTCGCGCCGGGCACCGGCTACGGCGTGGCAACCCTGCATCGCGTCGCGGGCCAGTTCGTGCCGATCGCATCCGAGGCCGGTCACGCCGACTTTGCCGCACGGACACCACGCGAAGTCAGATTGCTCGACGCGTTGACCGCGCGGTTTGGCCGCGCGTCGTACGAGCACGTGCTGTCCGGCCCCGGCCTCACGTATATCCACGCGGTCACGTACGATGGCGCCCCGTGCGGCGCCGTCGCCGACGAGCACGATAGCGCCAACCTGCCGGCTGCCATCACGGCCGCGGCCCTCGCCGGCGAATGCGCGCGCTGTGCGGAGACGGTCGACCTCTTCGTCGGCGCGCTGGGGGCGGAGGCTGGCAACCACGCGCTGCGGTCGATGGCCACGGCCGGGGTTTTCATCGGCGGCGGCATCGCGCCGCGCCTGGTCCCGGCGCTCCAGTCGGGAACGTTTCTCGAGGCGTTTCGCGCAAAGGGACCGATGGAACGCCTCGTATCCGAGATGCCGGTGGCCGTCATCGGCGCCGATGACCCGGCGCTCCTCGGGGCGGCGGTGGCCGCCGCCCAGCCAGGCGCACCCGAGTGATCGGGTCATCGGACCCCTCGTAGCAGATTGTAGTAGCCTCAACGCGTGATGCGCGCGCGAGCCCGACACCACGGTCACCACGCGCTGGCGATCGCGCTGGTCGTCGGGCTCACTCTTGCGGTTCTCCCGCTGGCGGCGGAAACGGCACCCGCGGGGCGTGTCGTTGCGATCGCGGACATCCACGGCGCTGGTGCCGAGTTCCGGGCGTTGCTTCAAGCCGCCAATCTGCTCGACGCGGACGGACGCTGGGCAGGCGGGAGCTCGACGCTCGTGCAGACCGGCGACTTCACCGATCGCGGCGCCGACGTGCGAGCCGTGATCGACCTGCTGATGAAGATCGAGCAGGAGGCCGCAACCGACGGCGGCCGCGTCCAGGTGCTGCTGGGCAACCACGAGACCATGAATATGATGGCCAACGTTCGTGATGTCTCGGCCGAGATCTTCGGGAGCTTCGCGACTCCGAACGCCGCCGAGCGTCGCGAAGAAGCGTTTCGCGCGTACGAGGCGTGGGTCGAGGCCAGAACGGCCGTGCTCGGACACCCACCAGGCGACGCGCAGACCCGCGAGCAGTGGATGGCGGCACACCCCCTGGGGTTTGTCGAGTACATGGACGCGTTCGGTCCCGACGGTTCGTACGGCCAATGGCTACGCTCGAAGCCGGTCGTGGCGGAGGTGGGCGACACGATCTTCCTGCACGGCGGGCTGCACCCGGACAGCGACGAGTCGTCGGTCGACGGGGTCAACGACCGCGCTCGCGACGAGCTCGAGCGGTTCGACGACCATCGGCAGCACCTCATCGACCGCGGGGTCATCCTGCCCTTCTCGACATACCAGGAAATCGTGGCCGCCATCGTGCAAGAGCTCCAGGCCTGGATCGAGCGGCTAGACCCGCCGCAGCGGACCGCGTCGGCGGCGGCCCCGACCCGGGCGGAACTCGCGCACATCAACATTTTGATCGAACTGCAATCGATGGGCGACTGGTCGATCCTCCGGGAGGACGGCCCGCTCTGGTTTCGTGGCTTCGCCCGCTGGTCTCCGGACGAGGGACCGTCCCGGATCGCGACGGTGCTTCAACGGTTTGGCGTGTCTCGAGTGGTTGTCGGGCACAGCGTGACGGCGTCGCGGCGTATCACCGCGCGGTTTGACGACCAGGTCTTCCTCATCGACACCGGCATGCTGAAGAGTACCTACCGTGGCAATCCGTCGGCGCTCGAGCTCGACAACGAGACCGTGACGGCCATCTACCTCGGCGAGCGCGAACCGCTTCTTCCGGCGCCCTAGCAGATCGTACCGAACGCGTACCCGTCGGCGCGAAGCGCGGGGATCAACAACGCGGCGGTCTCGACAGCGTACCGGCGGTCGGCTCTCGGATTCTCGTGATGACCGTCATGAATCACGACAATGTCCCCCGCGGACACACGTCGGGCGAGCCGGTCTGCCAATCCGGCCGGGTCCGGCGGACGGTACCAGTTGAAGTCCCACAGGCTCCAACCCCAGCCGACCAGCGCAAAGTTGATCTCCGCCAACCCGGCGTACATCTGTCCGCTCCGCCAACCTCCGTGCGGTCGAAACGCCCGGCACGGCCGGCGACCGGCGAGACGCTCGATACGATCGGCGGCGGCGGTCAAGGTGTCGGCCACCTCCGCGGGTGTCATCAGCATCAGCGCGCGGGTATGCGTGTGCAGGGCGACCGCATGGCCGTCGTCGAAGATGCGTCGCACAATGGGCGCGGTCCGTGCCGTCAGGTGTCGGTCGATGATGAAGAACGTGGCGGTCGCTCCCTGCGCGTCGAGCACGTCAAGCAGCTCCGGCGTCGCCGTCGGGTTCGGGCCGTCATCGAACGTCAAATAGACAGTCGGGGACGTCGTGTCGGCAGGCATGCTCCAGAGCGCGGGCGCCGGCGCCACGGCATCGAGCAGAAAGGGAAAGGGCGCCACGTGCGACAGCGACAGCAGCCCGAACCCAGCGGCAATCAGCAACCAGAACATCGTGTGTCTGCCAGCTTAGCAGCCCGTGCGCTGACCGCTGTCGTGGCGTCCACCCTTGCGGGGGCGCTGACGGGCTGCCTCGCGGAGCCGGCCCCGCCGCAGCCCGACACCGATGCACGGCGCGCTTACACGGACAGGCGCCGCGCGATGGTCGACGACCAGATACGACGGCGGGGCATCGAGGATACGCGAGTGCTGGCGGCCATGCAGGCAGTGCCGCGACACCGGTTCGTCCCCCCGTCCGCCGTGGCCGCGGCCTATGAAGACAGCCCGCTGCGGATCGGCTACGCGCAGACGATCTCCCAGCCGTACATCGTCGCCTACATGACCGAGGCGGCGGCGCTTCCCAATGACGCCACGGTCCTCGAGATCGGCACCGGTTCGGGATATCAGGCCGCCGTGCTCGCGCAGATCGCCGGCCGAGTCTACACCATCGAGATTGTGCCCGAGCTCGCCGCGAGCGCGCGCACGCTGCTCGCCGAGCTCGGCTACGACAACGTCGAGGTTGTGCACGGCGACGGGTATCGTGGATGGCCCGAGCACGCGCCGTTCGACGCCATCGTCGTGACGGCCGCGCCGGACCACGTGCCGCCGGCGCTCGTGGACCAGCTCGCCGTGGGCGCGCGGTTGGTCCTCCCCGTGGGACCGGTCGGCGGCCGACAGGCACTGACGATCGTGACGAAGGGCGTCGATGGCGCGACGACTGAAGACACGCTGCCGGTGCGGTTCGTACCGATGACCGGCGAAGCGCAGTCGAATCGACGGTAGCCTGACGCGTTGGTCAGCGCGAGCCAGGCCGCGACCACGCGGGCTGGGCAGCCGGCTGGCGAGGCCGCTACGACGCCGGCTGAAAACTTGCGATCGATAGCTGCGCCGCAGCGCGCTCGGCAACCGCGAAGAAGGCGCGCGCGGCTGGCGACTCGGGCTCGGCCTCCACGATGGGCACGCCGGCGTCACCCCCTACGCGAATTGGCGCGTAGAGTGGAATCTGACCGAGGAACGGCACGTCGAGTTCGGTCGCGACACGCTCGCCGCCGCCCTTGCCGAACAGATCGCTCTCGCGATCACAGCTCGGGCAGACGTAGTGGCTCATGTTCTCGATGATGCCGAGCGTGGGGATACTGAGCTTGCGATACATCCCCACCGCACGTCGGCTGTCGGCGAGCGACACCGCCTGCGGCGTCGTGACGACAATGGCGCCCGCTACCGGCACGGTCTGACTCAGGCTCAGCGCGACGTCGCCGGTGCCCGGCGGCATGTCGACCACCAGATAGTCCAGCTCCTCCCACCGGACATCCTGAAAGAACTGGCGGACGACACCGTGCAGCATCGGACCACGCCAGATGATCGGCGCAGTGGCATCGGTCAGGAACCCCATCGACACGACCCTGATACCGTGCCGCTCCGCCGGCACGATCTTCTTGCCGTCCGACTCGAGTTGGGAGTCGATGCCGAGCATGATCGGCACGTTGGGTCCGTACACATCGGCGTCAATGACGCCGACGCGGCCCCCGTAGCGCGCAAGTGCCACGGCGAGGTTGACCGACACGGTCGTTTTGCCGACACCGCCCTTGCCGGCGCCGACGGCGATGATGTTCTTGATGCCGGGAATAGGCGCCCGCTCGCTCTCGGGCGAGGCGGCGCGCACGCTGGCGGTCATCTCGACTGCCACGTCGGTGACCCCGTCGAGCGCAGACACCACGGCGTGCGCCTGGTCGCGCATCTGGTCCTTGACCGGGCAGGCAGGCGTGGTGAGCTCGATCGTGAACGCGACGCGCCCGTCGAGCACGGTCAGGTTCTTGACGAACCCGAGGCCAACGATATCCCGGCCGAGGTCCGGGTCGGTCACCGCCGTGAGAGCGTCGAGCACGGCTTGATCGGACACGGCTGGCATGCCGACAAGCTTATCGACTTTCGAATCGGAGTGACAAGAACGACTGGCCTATGTAAGACTGCGAGTCGATGAGCGACGAACCGGCACCTGAAGTCCCGCCGCCCCCACCGCCCCCACCCCCGCCCACAGCGACACCACCGCCACCGCCAAGCGGAACCGCTTCGCCCAACCGGGGCATCATGATCGTGCTCGCCTATCTGTGGTTGCTCGCGCTGGTGCCGCTCCTCGTCGAGAAGGACGATCGGGAGGTCCAGTGGCACGCCAAGCACGGGTTGGTGCTCTTCGGCGCCGAGATCGCCGTGTTTTTCGCGCTGAGCATCCTCAGCGCGTTGACTGGTTTTCTGGGATGCTTCTTCTTGCCCCTCGTGCAGGTCGCGATCCTGGGTCTGCACATCGTCTGCATCGCCAAAGGGCTGCAGGGCACGCGATTTCTGGTGCCGAGCGTCAGCGACTACGCCGACCGCTTCTAGATCCCTTGAGCCGTGCGTCAGAAGCTCGTGGCCGGCGTGGTGCTCCTCGTCGCGATCGCCCTTATCAGCATTGACGCGACTCGTGCCCCGAGCCGCCAGCTGGGGGCGACGCTGGCCATCGCGGGCATACACGGCTACCGACGTGTGATTGCTCCGATATTTCCGACGACCTGCCGGTTCACGCCGACCTGCAGCCGGTATGGCGAGGCGGTGGTACGGGAGCTCGGATGGGTGAGAGGCGCGGGGCTGGCGATCAGGCGCCTTGCGCGCTGCGGGCCCTGGACGTCGCCGGGCACCAACGATGCGCCGCCGCGTTGACCCGCCTACTGGATGGTGATCCGGACCTCGACCTGGGTCTCCGCGGCATAGGGCGGGTGGACCGAGAAACGCAGGCGGGTACCGTGGCGAACGCCTGGCGGCACGCGCAACTGCAGCTGATGAGACAAACGGCCGCAGCCGGTCCCGCGACACACCCCGCACGCCTCTGCCCACATCTCGCCCCGCCCGCCGCACACCGGGCAGGTCTGGGACATCTCCAGCGCCACGGGCACCTGGGTCCCATGGTCGGCTTCGCGTGGCGTCAGCTCGACCTGGGTCATCTGTGTCGCGGCTACCGGATCGCCGTCCGCACCAAAGAAGGCGGCGCGGATCCGATACACGAGCTCCCCCATCGCGGGGAAGTCGAGGGCGACGTCATCCGAAAACGCGACGACCTGGCGGTCCGTGCGCACACCGTGGCCGCCGAGCCCACCGACGCGGTGGCCATCGTACGCTCGGCGCCGGCCCCAGTCACCGAGGGTGTGGTAGGCGCGGCGCACGTTGCGCAGACGCTCGCCGCCCATCTCCCTGTCGGGACCAGACTGCAGGCGTCTGGCAAGCGCCCAGTAGGCACGCCGGATCTCACACAGATCGGCGCCCTTGGAGACGCCGAGAATCCGATAATAGTCGGACACGATCAGTACGATAGGAGCGCGTTCCAGCCGTTGTCAAGGTGGTGGGCGGGTGCTACGATCGTGTGCCGATGCCCGATGCGCAGCCGCCGCGCGCGCGCGGTTCGGTCGATAATTCCCTTCGTCTGTGTCCCGACTGCGGGGGCATCCTCGAGCCGACCCAGCCCTCTTGGGAAGCGGTCGTCACCTTGGCGGCCGGCACCGGCCCACAGGCTCCAGAGCCGCAACGGTGGCAATGCTTGATCTGCGGCTACCGTGACTAACCCTGTTCTTGGCACTCGACGGCCAGGGCGCGCACATGCGCGCCCCGCGGCCGCGTGGGGTTCGGGGCGAAGCCCCGACTAAAACATGAAGCGCGAGTGCCCCATGTGCACCGAGTTCATGCGGCTGCGAGAGCGGGAACAGGTCTCGGCGATTCCGGGCACGTCGGAAACCGTGCGCCGCACGCTTGTCGAGTGGGAGTGCCCGGAGTGTGACTACTTCGAGGAGGCGTCGGAGACAGACGAGGCGGCAAGATCGGAGAACTCGTAAGGGGTGCCGGGCATCGGCCTTGGCAGCCGAGACCGCAGCTCGAAACGTGCGTCGATGACCGCTGCCGCAATAGGCTAGGCGCGCGCGCCAAGGCGCAGAAGCATCTCCTGCCTCGTTTCCCGATCGATCTCCGCGAGCTCGATCGACGTTTCGCACTCGTCGCATAGCAATTCGAGGACGGCCGGCTTGCCCTCTTCTCCAACATCGAATCCCAGTTCCCCGACCTGGAGCAAGTGCAGCTGCAACGTCTTGACTTGAAAGGTTTTCTCGTTCCCGCAACTCGGGCACGCTAACGCCATCGTCCGCGACTCCTCTCGGCCGGCTGTTCCACGGTCAGCCGATCATGAAATTGTACCAGAGATCGCCGAACGCGTGCTGCCTGTTGTACGATCGCTGGGTCATCATGAAAGCCAGCTACAAGATTCACAGCGAGGCGCGCGGGGGTCATTGGGTTGCGTGGGCGACACGAAACGCCGAGGAGAAGCCGGCCGGCGCCGCCATCCTCGTCGGCCAGACGCAACAAGAGGCCGAAGCACACGCCGCGCTGTGGGTCGAGCGTCTCGACCGCGACCCTGGCCTGCTCCGAGACTAGTGGACTACTAGGATCCGGCCGCCTTCACGCGGCGTCCCGTCTGGCCGCGGGCTCGTCATCCATCGATTCGCAGAGACCCAGGACGCCACCGGCCCAATGGTCCGGCACCGTGCAGTGTGGGCCCTTCACCTCGAGCGCGATCAGGTCCACAGCCAGCGTGGGCGCGCGATAGTCGGCGGCCACACACCCGCAGGGAAGGGACGACAGCATCTGAAGTTCGAAAGGTGACGATGAATCGGGCGCGCGGACCGTGGTCATGAGCGTCTCTAACCTTCGAGATTGATTATCGGGCGACGTCGCGCACACCCACAGGGGGTCTGGCCCGAGGAACTTCACGCGGTATCACGATTCCGCTCGACCATTGACGACCGACCCGCGCGGCGGCGGAGCTCGCCGCTGCCGTGGACCTGCCGTCGGGCCGTCGATGCGTCCGGTTACGGTCCTCGTCCCTCACGATCGGCAGCCGTCGCGGCGCCCGCGCGGACCACGAGCACATGGCTGTGGCCGCTCGACCCCGTCCACTCGAGTCGCGTCGCCGACGCCTGGATCGCACGCTCGAGCGTCGCGGTGAAGTCAGGCGGCAGCACCTCCCCGAGGCTGCCGCGATTGACCGCGACCTTTCCGTCCCGGGTGGCGGCAGCGAGGTACAGTCGATCCCGCGCCCGGGTCGCCGCGACGTAGAGCAGACGCTTGGTCTCCTCCAGGTCGCCGAGGCGCTCGTCCTCGTCCGCGGCCGTGCGGTATGGCCAGACCGAGACGGACGGCGTGCCATCGCTGGCCCCGGTCACGACTCGGATCGCCGGAACCTGGGTGCCGGTTCCCCGGCCCACGTCGACGAGGAACACGATCGGAAACTCCAGGCCCTTGGCGGCGTGAACCGTCATCAATTGCACGGCCTCGAAGGCCTCGACGATGGCATTCGACACATCGCCGGACAGGTGGTCGATGTGCTCGGCCACACGGGCCATCGTGGCGTAACCGCGGTTCTGGACCCGACGCACGAGGCTCCGGATCTTCTTGACGTTCTCCCGCGCCTGGACCCGATGCGTCGTTCCTAGCTCGGCCGAGTACGCCGCCTCTTCCAGCACACGGTCGAGCACCTCGGCCGGTGGCAGGCGATCGACGAGCGCAAGCCACCCGGGGATGCTGACCCTGGCTTGCAGGAGCACACGCCGGTCATCAGCCGACAACGCGTTGACGGCCGACGGCGGCTCCTCGGCGATGAGCGCCTCCGCCAGATGCCCGGCCAGATGCACGAGCGCCGGGTCCGACACACGTATCAGGCGGGACCGGAGGAGCGCCGCCGCCCGAAGCTCCGAATGCGGCTGCGCCAGATACCGGAGCAGCGCGCGCACGTCCTTGATCTCGTCGGCATCGAAAAAGCCGAGGCCCTTGTACACGGCCGCCGGCACCCCGCACGTCCCCAACGCGCGCTCGAACTCACGATGGCTTTCGCGAGACCTGAACAGGATGGCCACGTCGCTCGGCCGCGCGGGCCTCGGCTGACCCGTGTCGCGATCGCGCACGACGCCGGCCTCCAAGAGCCGGCTCACCTCCGCAGCGACTCCAGCGGCGCAACGTTCGACATCCGCTCCAACGACAACCCCGAGCGGCGGGTCGGCGGCCGCAGCGGCGCCGGCGGGCACGTCGGCCGGGAAATGGTCCTCGGCGTCGAACCGGAAGCCGTCGCGGCGCGCCGGCGCTTTCGGCACCGCGGCGAACAGGTCGTTGAAGAAACCGAGTAGCGTCGGAACCGCGCGAAAACTGTGCGAGATCGATTGGCGCACGTCGACGCCATCCGTCTCCGCGTCAGCGCGCAGCGCGGCAACGTCGTCGACCGCGTCCTGCATGACGGAGACGTCGGCGTCTCGAAATCGGTAGATGGACTGCTTGCGATCACCGACGATGAAAATGGACGGGGGCAAGGGCGCTTCGTGTACGAGGCCGCTGCCTTCGCCCCACGATTGCACCAACAGGGACACCAGCTCCCATTGTGTGCGACTCGTGTCCTGGCATTCGTCGAGCAGCACGTGGTGGTATCGCGACTCCAGGCGGTAGCGGGAGCGTGCGAACTCGTCCATCTGCCGCAACAGGTCGACCGCCCGTTCGAGGACATCCGAGAAATCAAGCAGCGCGCGCGACTCGAGCTGGCGACGGTACGCCGTCACCGCCACGCCGAAGAGGCGTTGTACGCCGCGCACCATGGCGACGTTGAGATCGCGGTCGAGGGCCCGCACTACGTCGTGCACGATGGGAGCCAGCGCGACCGCGGCGTCGCGAAAGCGTCGATGCGCCGGCGTGCCCGCCTTCAACCGACCCGCGGGGAAAGTCTTGCGGGGTGTCCCCTTGCGGGTGAGGAAGTACTCACGCAGACGATCGAGCGCGGCGCGCACGCGGGGCGCCTCGGCCGTGTCGAACTCGTCTACAGCGGCCAGATCGGCCG
Organism: Vicinamibacterales bacterium; assembly: GCA_965197395.1. Lineage (GTDB taxonomy): Bacteria > Acidobacteriota > Vicinamibacteria > Vicinamibacterales > UBA8438 > CAZYFH01. The sequence continues at coordinate 101,000 of CBDANB010000006.1, forward strand.
CCACGATGGCAAACGCCGCCTGGTCGACGGGACCGTCCGTCGAGAACCGCTCGACCTCGGAACGATGGCGGGCGAGGCGTTCCGCGAGGCTGCCGACCGCGCGGCGGCACGCTTCGTCGCCGGTCATCGCCGATGGCGTCGCCGCCAGAAACCGATGAATCGCCGGAGGCACCGCGAGTCGCCGACGGAGCAGATGGGTCAGCGCCACCCGCACGCGCCAGGGCCCGAGCATCGCGAGCAACATGGCCAGATTGGCGTCCTCGCGCGCGATCGCGCTGCACACCGAGAGCGCGTGCTCGACCGCCTGCTGGATGATGCGCGGTATCTCTGTCTCACCCGCCATCCCGAAACCGGGATCGAGGTCCGCCTCGAGCGGGAACTCCCTTAGCAGCGACAGGCAGAAAGCGTCGACGGTGCTGATCGCGATATCCGCCAGCCGATCGCGCAACGCGTGCCATCGCGCCTGCGCCGGCGCGGAGCCAGTCGATTCAGCTCTCAGCTGGGCGATGATCCGTTCACGCATCTCGGCCGCCGCCTGCCGTGTAAAGGTCATCGCCAGGACGTTGGCCGGGTCGACTCCCGCGCGGATGAGATTGAGATACCGGGTCACGAGGACGGATGTCTTCCCCGTGCCGGCGGAGGCTTCAAGCACGACGTTGCGCGTGGGATCCACGGCGCGCGCGCGCGCCGCACTGTCCCGCGGAGGGGCAACGACACGCACCGGTGCGTCGTCCGCGTTCACGGCGTCGTAGAACAAGGGCAGCTGCTGCTCGCTACTCGACTCCGACATAGTCCTTGCGGCACACCGTAGGATACGCGCAGAACTGGCAGCGAAAGATCTCAGCGGGTCGGGGCGGAAAGTCGCCGTGCTCAATCGATTGCACGGCGTCGACGAGCCGCCGTTCCCCGTCGCGCATCGCCCCGGTCATGTCGCCACCGGGCACCGACACTCGAAGCCGTGGGTCGCCGAACGCGACGTAGGACGCATGTGTGGCTCGCCACTCGCCGTCGCGTCCAGCGGACAGCCGCTGCTCGGCGCATCGAGCGTAGATGGGCAGCTGGAGCGCGCGTGCGGGGTGGGGCGGTCGGTTGGCTTTGTAGTCGATGACGTGGAACGACCCGTCCGCGTGCAAGTCGATCCGATCGGCCGTCCCGCGCAGCGCGATCCGGCGCCGCCTCTTTCCATCACTCAGCTCGTACTCGCCATCGATGCGGAATTCCAGCAGGCGCTCGATGACCTCGGCCGGGTCCTCGACCTCGGTCATGAAGAGACGCTCGGCCAGGCCCGGCGCCGCGGCTGAGCCGAGGAGCCACGTGCGAGCCACGGGGCGGTCACTGGACGGCAGCCGGTCGAGCTCCGCGTCGGCGACGTCGTGGAATCGGGCGAGCGCGGGCTCGAGGTTGGCCAGCGTGATGGCGCCTTCGCCATCCGCCTGCCAGCGAACAAAGAACGCCTCGAAGACGCGATGGAGAAAGAGCCCGCGTTGCTGTGGTGTCAGCGTGCGCTCGTCCTCCGCTTCTTCTTCGAGGGCGAGGGTCCGCCGCGCGAAGTACTTGAACGGACACTCGAGATACCGTTCGAGCGAGCTGACGGCGTACGGTCCGCGCGCCGCGGCGCCGACGAACCCATGGAAATCGGCATCGCGCGCTTGCCGCCCGAGCCGGACCGCCAGCCACTGGGACGCCACCCCGGAGGAGCCGGGTTGGGGCACATCGACGGCCGCGGGGTCGATCGCCTCGATGTCGGTCACCTCGCGGTCGAAACCGACCTCCGCCTCATCGTCGAGAAAGGTCGATGCGGTGACCACCGCGTCGTCCTCCAGCGCGAACGTCGACAGCTGTACGCGCCCGCGGGCCAGGTTGATCAGGTCCAGAAACCCAGCCCGGAAAGCCCGAAGCCGCGCCCGCGGCTGCGGCCATCCCAGATCCGCGAGCATGCCTGGCGGATAAAAGATGCTGCGACCCGGCCGGTTGGGCCATTCGCCGTCGACGAGACCAACCAGAAACACGGCGTCGAACCGACCGTAGGGCGCGGCCTCCGTATCAAGTAGCTGCACCCCTCGGGCACCGGCGCGGGCGGGCGCGGTTTGGCCCTCAATCCATCTATGCACCAGCGCTGTGAGGCCCGCCAGATCCGTCGGTGGCTCGGCGTCGCCGAGCGCGCGTCCCGCACGCTGCAATCGCTCCAGTCCGGTCCGAATGGCGAGGCGCGCCGCGGTCTCGCGCGCTCCGACATCACCGGCGGGCGATGGGCCCGCGTGGCGGTCGAGGAACGACAGCAGCACCTCGAGGAGGCGGCTGCCTGGCGCGGGGTCGCCGAGCGGCGCGAGCTCGTCCGCAAGCTCGATCGCGCATGACACCGCGGCACCCGCGTCCGACTGGTGGCCATGAGCCTGGCGCGGACGTGCCGACCACGCAGTAGCCAGCCGGCGGAGGGACTCCAGGCCCCCGCCGTAGCGGTGCACCTCGAGACGGCGTTCCAGGGCTCGAACGTCCGGAGGGCCGAGCGGGTCCTCGCCGGCCACGAACACGAAATGGGGAGACCGAAGCAAGGCACACGTCGACGCCCGGTCGAAGTTAGCGCCGACGAACGCGAGCACGAGGTCGACGGCGGCGGCGAACGGCTCCGTCGCCAGCGGCAGCGAGTCGTGCGTCTCGAGGGGAACGCCATGCTCGGCGAACACCGACGCGGCCAGATACAGATAGGGCAGCGGGCGCGCGACGACGACCGCCGTGCGCGCGTGACGGCACTCCCTCCGCGGCCCCTCGGCGCGAGCGACGGCGCGGGCCGGCCCCTCGGCGCGAGCGACGGCGCGGGCCGGCCCCTCGGCGCGAGCGACGGCGCGGGCCGGCCCCTCGGCGCGAGCGACGGCGCGGGCCACCTCGCGCAGTTCCTCCTCGCGATCACGCCACACGAAGTGCGACCGCGCATCCGACTCCGGCGGTATGACCAACGTGGGCCGTTTCACGTCGACCGCGGGCCGGTCGTGGTCAATCCCCGGGAGCAGCGTGTCGAGCCGTTCCGCGTACCCGCAGTCGAGCACCGCGTCGGTCGCGATCAGCGTGACCCGCGCCAATCCGGGCAACCGGGCGAGCAGGTCGAAATCGGCGGGGTGGAGTCCGGCTGGCTGCGCGACACTATCGGCGACGGTCACGAGCAGGTCCGTCAACGGCCGCTCGACCTCGGCATCGAGGAGCCGCTGTCGCAAGCGGTGCTCATCGAATCGCCCGGCCGCCTCGACCCGTTCGTCGTAGGCCCGGAATGCCGCGGCCAAGAAGCGCGTCTGGCGTAGCAGACGGCGGGCGCCGCGGTCGGCCACCGCGCTCGCGTCGAGATCCTCGACCATCAACCGCTCGAACGTCTCAACCGATCGACCGTTCCGCCGGAGCTCGTCGTAGAACGCCAGCATGGCTCCGATGAGCCCGGGACGGAGCCGAAACGGCGGCGCGGCGCCCGCCGCATCCGCATCGCGAGCCCCGGCGTGCATCAGCCCCTCGCGTTCGACGGTGGACAGCAGTTGCGGTGCGCCATCCAGTCGCGCATGCAGCTGTTGATGCCACTCCTCGCGGGTCAGCAGTGGCACCAAGGAGACTCGTGCATTGGTCGGCCCGCCGCCGGCAAGGGTGCGTCGCAGCTGCACGGCGGCCGCCCGCGAGGGCACCAGGACCGCGGAGTCTGCCCCGCGGGTATTACCCACATCCACGATCGCGCGGTGAACGACCTGCTGAAGGGCCTGGAGTGTTGGAACCCGAATGAGGCAGGTACGACGCGGGGTGACCACGCCGTATTGTGCCTCGATTTATAACGTGAGCTCGGGGAAGGTCAGCGCGTCGTGCAGTTGCGTGGTCGCACGCTCGAACAGCAGGAGCGCCCCGGAGGCGGCGGCAGCCGCGTTCCGCGCCGCGGCGAGGTCTTCTGCACTCACGGCGCGGCGGCGCAGCTCTGCCGCGTGGAGGCCAAGCGCCAGCGATCGCTTGAGCAAGTCGTGCACCGCGCCGAGCACCGCGGGCGGGTAGGTCAGCCCCAGCCCACCGGCCGCCGCGCGCAGTCGCGACTGTGCCTTGTCGAGTGTGTCGGTGTCCGGTCCGGCGAGTAGCTCGATGTCCTCGAGCGCATCGCGCGCGCGGTCGAACTGGTCGAGGGCCTCATCGATCTGACGTCGATACCCGCGGTAGAGATCAACATACAGGCGCCAGCGGTCGCGTGCCAGTTGTAACCGCTGGGCGTCGTCGATCCGTCGTTCCAGGACGTCGATCAACGCGCTCATACGATTGGGGCGCGCGTGTCCGAGCTCAGCGTCGCGCTCGCGGGCGCGCGCCAGCACGGCACGCACTCCCCGCACGTCCGCGCTCCGCGCGCGCGTCGCGGCGCGCCCGAGACTCGATCGCGTCAGCGCCGCATAGGCGTGCTCGACCCGAAGGGTCGCCTCGAGCGCCGCCTCGGCGGCCCGCCGCGTGGGGCGCGCCCACTCGCGCGGCAGCCCCGATGCGTCGCCCCCGCGATCGAGAAGCGCAATGACGGTCCGCAGCGCCGAGAGACGCTCGGCGGGCACCGGCGTCAGCCGCGCCGCGGTCAGGACCTCGTCGATGATGTCCTGCAGTGTCGGCTCCGCCCGAAGCGGGAGTCGCGGGAGCCGCTGGGTCACCGCCACGAAGTTCAGGTGAAAGCTGTTCTCGCCGGCCACGACTGCGAGACCGGAGATGGCCTCATCTAGAAGCGACACGATCTCGCGGATGTCGTGCTCGCGATACCCATGGTTTCGGCGAACCCACCTCACCAGCCGTTCGCGGGTGGCCCGGGCCGTGAGCATCTGCCGCGCCGGGTCGCCGGGTTGCGCAATCGCATTGAGCGACTCGGCGACCTCGGTGCTGAGGGCCGCATAGTCCCGCTCGCCTCGCGTCTCGGCGTAGTGCACATACCGCGCGGATTCCGCGTAGCGTTCCGTCATCTCCCAGTCAACACGCGAGGACGGGAGGCTCATCAGCTGTGTGCGGTATCCGATGCCCGCGGTCCGCAGCGCCACCGGCAACGAGAAGATCACGCGATCGCCGACCTGCGCGTAGTCACCGTAGCTCGTCAGTCCGTCGTCGCCCTCGAGGAAGATGCGGTACAGAATCGGCAGCGACTGTGCCGAGGCCGTCGATGGCACAACGAGCAGGAGTGCCAGGACACACGACGCGATCAACCGCTGCGCCATATCTCCAATGTAGGTTCTGCGCAATCAGCGGTCAACTTCAGCGGCCACGAGCCTGTGCCATTGTGGAAAGTCATGTGGAAAAACTGTGCACGAGGTGTGGACGGCAACGTGATCAGATCACATTATCGAGCGGATTGGCTCGGCGCTCGTGTGACGCGCTTCTGTGGACGTCGGCTTCGCGTCTCCCTTCGCTTGACGCCCATCGCCAACGATGTAGAATTTCGCGGTTCCCCTTTCGACAGACAGTCCACCGGCGTCGACACAGTGACCGTTCATCGCTTCGACGAAATCATCAACGGACAACGCTACGCGATCGAGGTGATGCTGGTGCACAAGGACCGCTGGCGCGCCTACCTCGTCCGCGTGCCCGGCGGACCGACCGCGCTGATGCCCTTCTATGGCGCGACGCCGCAAGAGGCAGCGGAGCAGCTTTCGCACTGGCTGTCGCTCGCCCATCACGCCGCGACGAATTCGGTATAGTAGCGCTGGCCGAGCAGGGTGCCTCCACGCCCTTCGCCATCAACCCAAGTGCCTTCTCGAGTTGGTGCACTCAGGGCATCGATCCTGGCGTGTCTCTGGTTCCTGACCGGCCCCGCCCATCCGGCCGTCGCGCAGAATCCGGACCTGCCGACCCTGCGACTGATCGCCACCGGCGGGACCATCTCGAATCGCCCCGGCGATCGACTCACCGCGGAGGAGCTCGTCGCCTCGGTGCCCTCCCTCGACCGCTATGCCGACGTCGAGACCGAGCAGTTCGCCAACGTCCCGAGCAGCGCCTTGACGCTCGACCAGTGGCTCGGCCTCGCTCGACGGCTCAACGAGCTTTTCGCCGAACGCGCCGACCTTGACGGCGTCGTCGTCACGAGTGGCACCGATACGCTGGAGGAAACAGCCTACTTCCTCCATCTCACGGTGCGGAGCGAGCGCCCCGTGGTCGTGGTTGGCGCGATGCGCCCGCCGGACGCACCCGGATATGACGGGGTGGCCAACCTGCTGCAGGCGTTTCGGGTGGCGGCCGATCCGGCGTCACGCGGCCGCGGCGTGCTCGTGGTGCTCAACGATGAGATCAACGGCGCACGCGACGTCACCAAGACGAACGCGCAACGGCTGCAGGCCTTCAACGCGGGAAGCAGCGGCGTGCTTGGCGTGATCGACGACGACCGGATCAGATACTTCCGGCGTCCGCGCCGCCGGCATACGCGACTCAGCGAATTCGACCTCGATCGCGTCGGCGGCTTGCCGCGCGTGGACATCGTGATGACCTATCTCGACGCGCCGGGCGATCTGGTGCGTGCGGCGGTCGACGCCGGTGCGGAGGGCATCGTCATCGCCGCGGCTGGCGCCGGCTCGACGACCAGCGCGCAGCGGGACGCGCTCCACGCGGCGCTGGAGCGCGGACTCCCCATTGTGATCACCACGCGCACCGGCGGGGGACGGGTGCCGCCGCGGACACCACGTGCCGGGGAGGACGATGAGCCCGACGACCCACGCTTCTCACCGCTCCGGATCGAGGCGGACGACCTCGCGCCGGTGAAAGCGCGGATTCTGCTGATGCTGGCGCTCACACGGACCCGGGACGGCGCCGAGATTCAGCGGATGTTCAGCGAGTATTAGACTTCGACGGTCAGGCCTGGAGATCCGGGTCGGGAGCGAAGGATGTGGATTCCGTCCGCCTTCGCCAAGGCTACGGCGGACATCCTTCGATGGCCTGCCAGCCGTAGCTCCCGCAGGGTGCGAAGGATGGTGGACCAGACGGGGGTCGAACCCGTGACCTCGTGAATGCCATTCACGCGCGCTCCGGATCTACTTTGTTCGAAAAGCCTAGTTAGCCGCATATTCATTGATGTATCGCCGGTTGCAGTCTGGACGTGGAATGACGTCAAGCTCCGACAAGGTACGAGGCAAAGGTTACAGTTTGGTGACAGTGATAGCCCCGTAGCGGATACCAACGCTCCGCTACGAAGAGCGGCTGTCCAGTGTGACAGGGCGGACTGTCGGTCGGGCCTGACGGACTGGCCGAGCATCGGCTCCCATCGCCACGCGTCTGACCAATGGCGCGGCACCAGGGCGTAGGGAGAAAGAGGTCGGGGTCTGTCTCGGGATCGGATCGGGGGCGAGTCACTTCGAGGGCACCCGCTGGGTCAGTTCCTCGAACGGGGATTCCCGAAAGATGGTCGCATTTCAAGGCGATGCGGCCACGCCGCACATCGCGGCGGCCATGATCGCGCCAACCGCAGCCATACAGGCGACCTTCACGATAGCTGACGGCCATCCCAACCGCTGATCGGGCGATCCGGCGGGCCCCGGTTCCGCTGCAGGGAGTCGTTCTGCAGGTGCGATGGTGGGTGCCTGGCCCGCCGCGATCCGTTCCAGCTCGAAGACCAAGTCCCGCGCATCCTGCCAACGCTCTTCAGGGTCCTTGCGGAGGCATCGCTGGATCGCGGTATCCAACGCCGGGGATGCCAGTGGCTGGACCGCTGAGAGCGGCGATGTGTCCCGTTCGAGGATGGCGCCAATCAGGCCGGCCTGAGTATCGGCTGAAAATGCCCGCCGCCCCGTGACCATCTCATGCACGACGGCGCCGAACGCGAAGAGGTCGGTTCGCGCATCCGTCTCCTTCCCCTCCACCTGCTCAGGCGCCATGTACGGGAGCGTCCCCATGAGCGTCCCGCGTGCGGTCTGTGGTTCGTCGAGCGTCGTCGCATCTGAAAACGCGTCGCCGCCTCGAGGTCCGGGGTTGCGCAACTTCGCCAACCCAAAGTCGAGGAGCTTGGCCCCCGCCGTGGTCAGCATGATGTTTCCCGGCTTCAGATCCCGGTGGACGATTCCCTGCCGGTGCGCCTTGTCCAACGCATCCGCGATCTGGATGGCGATCTGGAGCGCCTGATCCAGCGGCAGCGCGCCGTGCTCCAGCCGCTGCGCCAGCGTCTCCCCGTCGAGATACTCCATGACCAGGAAGTCCGTCTCGCCTTCCCGGCCAATGTCGAAGAGCGTGCAGATGTGCGGGTGGTTCAAGGCGGCGACCGTGCGGGCTTCGCGCTCGAACCGCTGCTTCAGATCGGGATCGGCGGCGACGTGCTCGGGGAGCACCTTGATGGCGACGGTGCGGTCGAGGCGCGTGTCGGTGGCATTGTAGACCTCCCCCATGCCGCCCGCGCCGAGGGGGCTCTGGATCTGATAGGGACCGAGCGAGGTGCCGGGCTGGAGGGGCATGGATCAGGGCACCGCAGTCAGGGCACGGGGACCAGGCGCTGGAGTTCGTCCAGCCAGTTCTCGACGAGGACGATCTGTGATTGGGTCGGTGTGCTTGAATCGTCGGTGAGCGCGGCGTCCTTGACCATCAGGAACCGTTGCCCATCAGGGTCGAGGTCGTAGGTTCGTTCAGAGCGATTGAAGTAATACGGCGTGTCGAACAGCACCTCGGGAGTGCCCGCCGTGAACGTGGGCGGTGTCCACGGGCACCACCATCATCCCTTTCGGCGCGCGATAGAAGAGCTCGCGCCCATTGGGTGACCACAACGGTTGCCGCCCCCCGTCGGTCGAGATGGTCTGTTTACCGCCTAGCGTGGGGAACCGCTGCACATACACCTCATTCTGCCCGGTTTCATTGGATTCGTAGGCCATCCAGCCGCCATCGGGTGAGATGGCGGGCGCCGTCTCGAAGAACTCCGCGTCGAGGAGTAGTTCCGTCGCCTGGTCTCCCTCCATCGAGATCAGGCCGATGTCGGGCCCTGTCTCGCCCAACTCCCAAAACAGTAACGTTCGCCCCTCGTCTGACCAGCTCGCGGGCCGGATGAACGTGTTGCCACTGCTGGCAACGAGGCGCTCGGCATCTCCGGGCGTGTCTGCATGCTTCTGGAAGAGTGCCAGGCTAGGGAACCGGCACCCGCGCGGTGAGTTCCTCGAACCAATTGAGGATTACGGTGATCTGTGGAAGTGGTCCGGTCGCGTCCGTCTGACCGGCCTGCCTGATCATCAGGAACCGCCCGTCAGGCGCCACATCGTAGTTGCGACCGGCGGCCCCGAAAAAGTAGTCCGGTGCGTCAAACAGCCTGGCTGGAGTTTCGTTGGTGAACCCCGCATCCGTTTGAACCGATGCGGCCATGACCTGTATGCCTTGCACAAAGAACAACTCGCCGCCATCGCGTGCCCACACGGGGGCGCGCCCGCCCGCCGTTGAGACTTGCCATCGTCCGTTTTCGATGTCGGGGAAGGGTCGAACATAGACCTCAAACTGCCCTGCTCGTTCGACTCGAACGCCACCCACTGGCCATCGGGCGACATGGCCGCGTTTCGTTCGATGAACTCGGTAGCGAGGAGAGTTTCGATGGCCCGATCGCCGTCGATTGTCACGACGATGAGATCCCACGTACCGTCGGCACTGTCCGACCGTGCGACCACACGAGTTCCGTCGGGCGTTACAGCATTCGGGTGCTGCTTCCTTTGCGGCTCCTGTAGAAACCGCGCCTAGTCGACCGGGTACTGCCGCCGAATCGGACCGACGATCTTGGAGGGGTCCGCGCCGGGGATCGGCTCGAACTTCTGTACGCGGCCCGCGAAGCAGTCGGCGATGTACAGGTTGCCCTCCTGGTCCGTCGTCATCCCATGCGAGCAGCCGAGGCGTCCGGCGGGCAGGCCGGTCTGGCCCCACCCGTAGAGCCAGTTGCCCTCCAGGTCGAACTTCATGAGCCGCCCGGTACGCGCGTCACCGACCCAGATGTTGTCATCGATGTCGATGAGGTGATTCACCATCAGCGTATTCTGGCTGTCCGGCCAATGAGGCGATCGCAGCGTCCACATGTCGAGGAAGGTGCCGTTCTCGTCGAAGACCTGCATGCGCTCGTGGCCGCGGTCGATGACGTAGAGCCTCCGGTCGGAGCTGATCTGGATGCTGTGCGGGTTGTTGAACTCGCTCGGTCCCGGGTTGTCGGGGTCTGCGGGCTCCTGGCCCCAGTCCATGATGAAGTTGCCCTCGGCGTCGAACTTGGCGACCCGTTTGCCGTCGTAGCCGTCGCTGATGAAGTACGTCCCGTCCGGAAGCCAGGCGATGTCGGTCGGCCGGGCGAAGTTGTTTGGCCCGCGACCCGGCACGCCGAGCTCGCCATGCGAGTACACGAGCTCACCGTCGTACGTGAACTTGTAGATCATGTGCAGCTGGTCGTCGATGATCCACACGTGCTTCTCTTGGTCGTAAGGGCTCATCTTGACCTTGTGGGGTCCCCGGCCGCATGGCTGTGCGCCGAACCGGTCGTTCATGTGATCCCAGTTCTCGACGAGGTTGCCGTTGCCGTCGACGACGATGATGCTGTGCTCCCAGCGCCGCTCGTAGCCGCGACGGTTTTGGGTGGGGGCGCACCTCGAGTTGAGTCCGTCGGTCGTCGGCGGCGCATTCCCGACGACGTCGGTGGCGCCGTATGCCTGCCAGGGCTCCATGCCTGGCTGCAGGGGCAGCTCGCCGCGCATCGCGATCCAGATTCGGTCGGGGTTCTCGGCATACACGCCGCCCATGGAGCCCCAGGTCCAGCCGTCGTGCGAGTGCTCATCGTCGGGCAGCGGGCGCGGCCAGTCTGCGTCGACCTGATAGGGGCCGGTCGGCCAGTCATGGTAGCTCCAGCGCTCGCCGCTCATGGCCACGCCGTCGTCCAGCGCCATGCCGTCGTCACCGGTGGGAGCACAGCTCGCCAGGCCCACGATCAGGAGGGCCAGCGCCATCACCATCCGCCTCACCGAGTGATCTGTTCCACTCACGAGACACCTCCGTTCTCTTGGGATCGCGCGCCCGTTGCAAAACGGCTCCGGAGCGGAGCAGCGGGAGCTGACAGCCAGCCTGACGAGGACCCGCGTTCACACACGCGACACTCTATCCTAGAGCAGGACTAAGCTGAAGTAGATCCAGACTCCAAACACGACACCGCACGCTCCTGCAGTGCCGCGAAAACGCACACCAGCTTCACGCGGCGCGCAAAAAGCCCAGTCTTTCGACGATCCACAAGCGTCCAAGTCCCGTTGGGGACGCCAAACCTTCAGTTGGAGCCGAGGAGCGGGATTCTGGTTGCTCATCGGTGGTTGTGTTGGCGGCTCAGTAGCTGTCCAGCCCCTCGGTGAGCTCGATGTACGTTCCCTCTGGGTCCGTGAGAAACGCGTAGGCGATGTTGAGCTCGTCGACACGCCCATACGGTCGGTCGAACACCACACCTTTCGCCTCGAGGCGCTGGCAAAACGCTTCGAGGTTGTCGACCTCGAAGCCGATGTGGTCGAGACTGCGTCCCTGGGTGCCGGCCGTCTTCGACGTTTCTGAGAACCGGAGGTTGAGCCCTGGAAGGTCGGCCACCTTAAAATTCCCGTTCATTCCAGGGACGGCGCCGAACATCTCGACGTACCACGCCCGAAGCGCATCCACGTCCGGCGTGTTGAAGTGGATGTGGTGATGCTGAATCGGCATTGACTGCGTCCTGTTGCCCATGATCTCGACCTTGACGTCGTCGGGTCCGAGGACATAGCCCAGGCAGTACGCCCCACCCTGGGGACAATAGACGCCGTCCCGAACGTCCGCGTTGGGTAGCTCACGTTCGGTGATGAGCGGATACCCCGCCGCTCGGAGGCTCGCGAGCTTTACCCGAGCGTCGGGCACCCAGAACCCGACGTGATTCACCGTCGAACCAATCGTCCCTCCCGATGGCGCACGCTCCGTCAGAAAGACGAGCGCATTCGGAAACTTGATAATCCGGACGTCACCCCACGGCGTAGAAACCCCTCCCAGCGCGTCTCCCCAGAACCGTTCGTGGGACGCGCGGTCGGTGATGTTGAAGTGGTGATGGCCATGCACGATCGGACCGTCACTGGCCCAAGACGATGCCGATGCCACGGCCGGCGCCGACTGGGCCTGAGCCGTGCCCGGCCCGCCCACCAACAGCGACACCCCCAAGACGAGCGCTCCATGAAGCGCGAAGATCGGTTTCATTGCCTGCTCCTTGCGTCCTTTGGTCCGCCCACGAGCATCTGGAAGCCCTGCACATGATCCGGACGTCCATGACGGACGACCACACAGTCGCGGCGAAGGCGCTCGTCGACATCATAGCCCGCATGGCGTGTCGTCCGGTGTGGTCTTCAACCCTGTGCGGAGACCAAGACTACTTGGCGATGCGACAGGGACGGACGGCAGGGATTCAGGACAGGTTTAAGACGCCCGCGATCCGCTGTCAGCCGTTCAATAGCGACCGGCGACGTGTTTGGCGCGACAGTCACCAATCCGTTGGCGTCTGTGTCGAACTGAACGTCCATAAGCGCCCGACGACGTGCAGCGTTATGTGGAACACCGGCAGAAAAATGGCGCGGCCAACGCGACGATCAATCGGGAACTCGCGGCGCTCAAGCGGATGTTCAGCTTGGCGATCAAGGGAGGGCGACTCCTACACGGGCCGTATATTCCTTTGCTCCAAGAGGACAACGTTCGGCAGGGTTTTTTCGAGCGCGACCAGTTTGACGCCGTGCGACACCGCCTCCCCGAAGCACTCCAGGGACTGGTCATGCTGGCCTTCTACACGGGCTGGCGCCTACGGAGCGAGGTGTTTCCCCTGGAGTGGTCACAAGTTGATCGGCACGTCGGCACGATCCGACTGGAGCCTGGCACGACCAAAAACAGAGACGGGCGGACGTTCGCCTACCTCGAGATCGATGAACTCCGCGAATCCATCGACGCGCAGTGGCGACGACATGAAGCGCTGCGACAACAAGGGACCATCTGTCCGTGGGTTTTTTGTCGCGAGCGAGGAAAGCCGATCAAGAGCCTGGCGCGCGCCTGGCGAACCGCATGCCGTTTGGCAGGATGTCCGGGGGCGCGTGCCGCATGACTTCAGGCGGACCCCAGTGCGAAACATGGAGCGCGCGGGCGTGCCGCGCAAGGTGGCGATGACGCTCGTGGGCCACAGGACCGAGTCGATGTACCGCCGCTATGACATCGTCACCGACAGCGACCTGCACGCGGCAGCCGTGAAGCTGAACACGGCGGCAAAGGTTACAAAATCGGTGACAATCGAGAAATCCGCCGCATCGTAGGGCGTGTTACCTAACGTGCAAGTGATGCGGCGGGTAGGGGTTAAATGGTGGACCAGACGGGGGTCGAACCCGTGACCTCGTGAATGCCATTCACGCGCGCTCCCAACTGCGCCACTGGCCCAGAGATCTCATTCTATGTGCACTGAGCGGACCGATCAACGAGCGCCGCGGTCGTCATCGGGAATCGGTGTGCCGAACGCCCGCGCATACGCATCCGGCGTATCGATGTCCACAAACGCACCCGCGTCGTCAACGGGAACGTCCAGGACGTCGTCCAGATGCGCTCGCACGACCGCTTTGGCGCCGGTCGCGAGATCGGCCCCTCGCAGTTCCGCGAACAGCGCCCGATCGAAGAGCACGGGGTGTCCATGATTGGGTAGGCCGGCCTGCACCGGTCGAACCACGGGTGCGCGGGAGCGCTGGTACGCCTCAATCAACCGCTGAACGGTGTGTGCCGACACGAGCGGGATATCCACCAGCGTGACCAACATGGCATCGACACCAGGCCGGTCTATCGCGCGGAGACCGATGAGCAGCGATGAGAGCTGCCCGCGCGCCGGGTCCGGATTGACGACGACTCGGGTCGGATGTACGTCGGCTGCGACCGCACGCCGCAGTTCGACTGCCAGCTCTTCGTCCGGCGCGACGACCACGACGCTGTCGACCCCACCGTCATGGAGTGTGCGCGTAATTCGCGCCACGAACGTCTCGGTTGCACCGGCCGCCAACAGCGCCTTGGGGCGCCCCATGCGGGTCGAGCGTCCCCCCGACAGAATCACGCCGGGCACGATCACGCGTACATGGTAGTGGTTCGCCGGATTCAATTGAACCTGCCGAGATGACACACTAGAATTCCATCATGAGCGACGTCGAGCACCCCGACGTGCAGATCCGATGCCAACGGTGTGGCGAGCAGATGGACCTCCGCGACCCAGCGCCCGGGCAGCCATGGCCCCCTAACCAGTTCTGGACGTGCCCGGCCTGTGGGCGCAACTTCTGGACGACCTATCCGCCCGTAAAGAAGCCGAAGCCGAAGCCCACACCGACCGTCCCGTCGGCGTGAAACCCCAGAATCCATCGTCGTTTGCGACCGTTCGCAGGGCGTCGAGCGTGCTTGACATCTCGGGGAGACCTCACTAGACTGGCCACCTTCGAGCGGAGGGTTTCTGTCCCCAGGCATCCCGCGTGCTCATGCGGAGCCAGCAGCGGCAAGGGTCCGGCGCTGTCATACGGGCCTTGGGGGACGGGCGCGGCGCTCATCGGGAAGCAGCGCTGCCCACTGTGGGGCACGCGTTGTGGACCACCGGAGGGGACGGTATGCCGAGCGGCACGATCGCACGTCTGTTGATTGACAAGGGGTTCGGGTTCATTCGAGACGAAGGCGGGATTGAGCACTTCTTTCATCGCAGTGCCGTTCGCGGCGCCGTCTTCGAGCTGCTTCGGGAAGGCCAGCGCGTCGAGTTCACCCCCGAGGAGTCCCAGAAGGGACCGCGCGCGGGTGAGGTTCGCCTGATCGAGGGCTAACGCCCGCGTCCGGCCGCACCGTACGGCCGATTCCCTACCCAGCAGCCCTGCACAGGCTCAACGACACCCACCTGCTGCCCGACTGTCGCGCGCCGCGGAGCCGCCCACGCCTGTCGGCCAGGGCGGGTCATGGCGCGCATCGGCGATAATGGAGCCCCTTGGAAGCGAACGGGGCCCGGTGGCCCTCCCGGTCTTCAAAATCGGTCGCTCCCCGCTAAGGCGGGGGGGCTGGGTTCGACTCCCAGGCGCTTCCGCCATTACCCCTTGTGTGCATTGCACTTACTGATCAGTGATCGGCCGTCTCCACAATGTCTCCAAAACTTGGAGCGGGTGACGGTCGATCGAGCAGCCTGATCGCCCCCTCGATCGCAGCCGGGCTGAGGTGCATGTAACGCTGCGTCGTCGAGAGGTTGGCGTGTCCGGCGAGTTCCTGGATGGCTCGTGCTGGAGCGCCTCGCATCGCCAGGTGTGAACAGAACGTGTGCCGAAGTACATGGACCACGTCCCTCTGGACCTGGGCGCGCCGGGCCGCTCGTCGGACCCACGTCCGCACGTCTGTTCGCCTGAGCACCTCGCCGTGCTCGTCGCAGAGGACCAGCGGACCCCGGAGATGCTGGTACTCGCGAAGCGCTTTCGCAAGACGGACCGTCAGGGGGATGTAGCGGATCCGTCCACCCTTCGGCGCGGTCACGTGTCCTTCCCAGCTCGACCGCTGGACACACAACTGGCGCTTGGCGAGGTCGATGTCGTTTCGTTCGAGCGCGATCATCTCCCCGCATCGCAGGCCCGCGTCCCCGCCGAGGAGGACGATGAGCAGGGCGTTGCGATCTGTGCCCCGAGCCTTCTCGACCAGACGATCGTAGGTCGCGAAGTCGTGGAACACAGCTGCCGGTTTCGGAACCTTGAGCAAGCGGATCGTACAGGGGACACGCTCGATCTGTTCCACTCGACCGCCACCTTGAGCAGCGTGCTCAGCACCGAGAGGACGTTGTTGACGGTCTTGGGCGCTCTCGCACTGAGCGCCCGTTTCAGTCGCTGCACGTCCTCGTTGGTGATTGCATCCAGCCGTTTGGTACCCAGCAGCGGCGTCAGGTGTACGCGGAGCAAGATCTCCTTGGTCACGATGGTGCTGGGTTTCTGTCGGTTCGCCCGCGCGTAGCCATCCAGGAACCGTGGGGCGAACTCTTGTAGGGTTGGCACCTCCTTTCGTGGTTGCTTAAGGGCCGCTGGACGATGGATGAGCAGTGCACCCTCACGCGCCTGGCCCCACCGGCGTGCGGCCGACTTGGACGAGACGGGAGCTCTCTTCCGTTCCCGCCTCAGTCGGCCATCCGGCAACACCACGCGCACATCCACTTCCCAGCCTCCCCGCCGATACGGTCTGACCGTTACGCTCATCGCCTCGACTCCTTCGGCGAGAGCGCGGACTTCTGGCCGAGCCAGTCTACCAGCGCGTCACGGCGGAAGAGCAGGCGGCGGCCGATGCGGGTCACACCGGGCAACTGTCCCCGTTCCGCCATCGCGTACACCGCCGGACGTGAAGTCCGCAGCAGATCCGCCGTCTCGTTGGCGGTGAGCAGCAGCGGGAGAGTGGTCGAGTCTGTCCCCACGTCGTCCCTGTCAGTTACGCTCGCTCACCAATGTCACCATCGCGTCCCGTTTTCTCGCCGTTTTGGTCGCATCCGACGACGCGTCGTCGCCGTCGGCACCCTCAGGGCCTCCAGGATGAGCGTGCCTCTCAACCACGCCCATTTGGTCGCGTTTCTCGGTACCAAAGGGCCGCCCGCGACTGTGGCCGCGCCGCTTGACGACCACGCCGTTGTGCACGCGCCGGAAGCGGATCGCGTCAACCGGCACCCGCCCCGACCAACTGCGCGGCTGCCCGTCGCGATCGCTGTCGCTGACCTCGACCGCATACCCAATCCGCTGCCAGCGGCGGGCTTGCGCCGGATGCGCCGTGTATAGCCACGCGACGCGCTCCGCCTGGTCCCAGCGGACGATCGTTTCCTGCTCGGCTTTGATGGTCATCGACCGCCCTCAGCACTGGCCGTGCCGGGGCCTTCGTCCACCGCCGCGTAATAGACGTCCGCCGCGACATCGCACGGCGTACACCGGCCGTAGGCCGTCGGTGCGCCGAACGCGTCCCCGCATGAGAAGCACCGCCCGGGACCGCCTCCCACCGCCGGTCGGGCGACCGCGACGGGCGTCTGTCCCGCCGTCGCGCGCATGGCATCCAGACGCCAGAGCACGGCGAGTACGTCCGGCTTGCGCGCCCGCAGCGTTGCAAGGAGATCCGGCGTCAGCACCCCTTTCGGCGCGTCCACCGTGAGTTCGTTGCCCGTTGCCGCGAGGACGATCCCAGCCTTCTGGCACGACGTCAGCAACGCTCCGACGGTCACAGCACCACCCGCTCGCGCTCGTCGGTCGCTGCGGGCGCTGGGTCTGGCGGCTCCGAGGAACTCACCGTTCCGGCGGCGGACCCGGCGCGTGCTGGTGAATTCCCGCTCGGCGGCTGCGTGGGTCGCGAAAGCCGTGCCCTACCTAGGTCGGTGATCCGATACACACCGCGCTCACCGGGCTTCTCCGCATGACCGTCGCGAACAAGACCTGACAGCACCCGCTGGCACGTCCGGACAGGAACGCCCGCCTTCGCACGGATGTCACCTAGCCGCGCTTGCCCGCCCGGGAAGGCCGCGAGCGCGGAGAGCACAATCCGAGCCCTTGCCGATAACCCCGATGCCGATGTGTGCTGCCGAGGATGAGACTTGCCGAGCCAGCGCACCACCACCGACGACCGTTCTTTGTGGAGGAGCCAACAATCTGCGACCCCGACACCGGCGCTATTCCGCTGGACCAGATCCAGGACCTCGAGATCCTCCAGCGTCCGGCGTGCATGGGTGTGTGAACATCGGAGGTGCTCAGCCACGTCAGCGACAGGGGTCCACTTCGCCTTTCCGGCCAGGATCTCCAGGCAGGCGCGCCTGGGTGGTGGAATACCATCCACCCCCACGCGGGCCACCCGCGCGACGTCGTCGTCTCCGACCTGCCCGTGCCCTGAAACGAGGGCAATTCCGTGGGCCAGCGAGACAAGCTGCCGGACGAACCGCGGCGGCATTTCGGGCGTGGGTGTAAACACCACGTCACGGTCGCGGGGATCCCGTTCCACCGCGCTACGGGCGCGGGTCACCAGTTCCGCGATATCGACGAGCGTGCTGAGATGCGCTTCCGAGATCGTTGGGGCATCTGCAGGCAACCGAGTGACAAACTGCGCGACGGATGCTCTTAAGTCCTTGCGGATCTTCGCGTCATCTCGCTCGAGGTTCTGGGCCGCTCTGAGTCCCGCCTCGCGTCGGTCTGGTTGCCGTAGGCGCAGTTGGAGGAATCGAGGACCGAGGACCGCCATCACTTTGTGGTGCTTGTCGATGACGGGTGTCACACCTGCGAGGAAGCCGAGACGACCCTCCCAGTGCAGCTCGAGCCCGGTCCCCCAAAAGGTGTCGAACCGGCCATCGTACAGCTCGCGCAGTTGCGCCAATACGGTCTTGAGCTTGTCGCGGGCCATTTCCAGCACCGTCGTGAAGTCCTTGAACAGGAGGATCTCGTTGCTCAGGTCCTCTAGGAGACTCGGTCTCTTACGACGCCTTGGACGTGTCACGGTGGACTCCTTTCTGGGCTGAGTCTTTGCCTTCCTCTCGCCCCTGATCGGGATCGAACCCCGAGGCCAGGGTTCGGTCGGTGAGCTCCGAGAGCGGAAAGATGCCGGGGACGTCAGTGAGCAACGCCAGGAGTTCGGTCTTGGCCCCCGACGACGGGCCGATGATCATCAGCCACGGCGTGTCACCCTTGAGCTTTTGCGCGGCGAGCACGCCCAGGATGACGATCAGCGCATCGGGGTCGTCGAGAAGCAGGTAGTCGTTCACCGCGTGCTGCAGGCCAGTGAGCGCTGAACGGCCATCCACCGTTTCCGAAATGTGGGAAGGGGGGAGCGGCTCACCCGGCGGGTGATCGTCGCGAGGCCCGTGATCGGGACGACCAGTCGCAGGCCGGCTTCTGTGGCTCATGCGTCTGTATTCCTGACCCCGTTAGGGGGGTACAGATCGGGAACGGTTGGTGGCCGTTCGCAATCCCGTGTGATTGGCGGCGGGACGAGACTGGGATCGAACCCGTGGTAGGATGGCATCGCTTTAGTCACTCCGGTTCATCGAGCGTCTCGGCCTCTACCGCCGAGACGTTCGCGTGTACGGGCCTAGTCGTCGTTCGACCGGCGCCTAGCTGGTCTTGGGTGCCCCTGTCGCTCGCGCAGCAGCCGCTCGACGTCCTCACGCCGAAACAACCGCCGCCCGGCACTGTCGCGCAGCGCCGACAGCTTGCCGCGTTCGTCTAACCGGATGACCGCTGAAGTCGTGACGCCGAGCAGGCGGCCCGCGTCACGCGGGGCGAGTAGTGGTCCCTTCATGCACGTACTCCTTTTAGCCATGGTGGATGAGGAGTCATCCAACACAGCCCACCCTACGCGCACGACGAGCCGTTAACTATTTGGATTTAGGGACGCGAAGATCTTGCAGGTTTTGGAGGACGACCGCCTTTAGACGCCCGCCGAATTGTCAACCCGATCTGGTGTGCCACGCGGGTAACGGCATCCTGCATCGCTGCCCGACTGACGTGCGCGGATGAGGCGATCCGCTCCGCACGTTCCTGGTCAACGTGGTAGCGCACGAGCCACTCGAAATGCTCGGGACGATGTTTCCTCTGGGTTGGTACCAGACCGCGCGCTTCCGCGCGCCGCTTGCGTTCCTTAATGTACGTATCCACACGCTGCAGGAACTCCACCTCTGTCTCTCTGAGTGGGTCCCATGACACTGAGTTCATCAGCAAGAACTTGAGTCTTGTTTCCTGACTCACCGGTTTGTCACGCGATGTTGAGGAGCGAGCCCCGTCAGCAGTCTCGGGCGACTTGTGACGCACCATCCATGAAGCCTTTCTGCGTCGTCGGCGGTTTCCCTTCCACACACCGACCGTGTCCAACACGACTTGGCGTAGCCAATCGCTCTCGCGCCCTTGACGCCAGTCGTCCGCCGGATGGCGCCACAAGTTGTAACGATCACAAAAGGTGTCGACCGCGACCGCTCTGTCGCGGACGCGCCCGGCGATCTGCCGAAGCTTGTTCACCGCCTCTGGGTGGAGCTCTCCGAAAGCCTCGAAGAACAATCGGCGGCCGCGGATACTGTATTTGCCAACCTGGAACTCGCCACCGAGCCGTGTCGCTCGACCTCTTGCCACGGCCTGCCTCCCCTTGCGATCCGCCTGTTCTGACACCGGGCCAGCAAGGCCAGAGCTCGTTCGCCGTGTCCGCCCACCCGACGACAGGCGCTGCGCCCTCCTGCCCGTGCACACAACCTGCGGGCCAGTATCGCACCCGGGTGCCGCCGAGCGTCCCACAGTCGTCCCGGACACCTTTCGCTATCGGCCCCGCGCGCCAGTCGCTTCCGCCGAGTCCTCCACCGGGTAACAGGCAACGGGACTCGACTTTCCTCAGACGGCGACGCGGTTACCTCGCTGGCGCCCGCCGCGGCGCACTCATGCGTCCTTCGCGCAAACTTCGCTCTCTCTACGTAAGTAGATGTACACGTACAGCGGTAGCCGAGGCGTGTGCGCCACCGGCGTGTCGCCGCGGCAGTGTCGGCGCGCGGAGGCGACACGCGCCACGTGCACACGTCCATGGTCACCGAGAGTGGTACGCATACGCTTCGAGGGAGGCCGTCACCCGCCAAGGGCTCTCTACGTGGCCGGCCTCGCGTGCACGGGACACGGGTACGCCACACAACGCGCGGGGACAGATGCCGCCACGATCGGGGCCGATCGCGTGTACGTCTAGAGGGGGTCCCTTTTTGAAGGAGTCCCGCCGATCCCCCCTCCCCCCCCGTTCACTGTTGCGACATCGGAACGGCGAATCGGCCGAGTTGCGGATCAGTGATGGACGTGCGCGATCAGCACCCGACGGTCGCGGTGCGTCGTCTTGATACATATATATGTACGATATATACTAGACGTAGTGCCCGACAAGCTCTTGCGCAGCTATTTTCTGGATCGGGATCTGGCGCGCGGCCTCAAAGCGGCCAGCAAGGGCGCGTACATGTCGCAGGCCCTGATCGTCCGGCTGGCGCTGCGGACGTGGCTCGAGGCGGAGGGCTATCTCGTCAAGCGCCGGAAGGGAGCACGAAAGCAGACAGCCTAGACACGTAGAAGCGGGACGCTGGCCTGCACTAACAGGTTCAGCGCCCCTAAACCGTCAACCGCACTACCGGCTGACGGCCTGCCGGCGATCATACCCGGCAGCCCGTTGGCCTCCGACTGGAGGTCACCATGGCACCACCCACCCGGACGGTCTTCACCGAGTCGCCACCGCAGGCCGTTTCACCACCGCCCGCCGTCCACCGCGTCCGGGAACTCGTGGTCAGTTACCGCCCGTTCCGGCGTACGCTGCCGGTCGAGGGCAGCGTCACGGGCCCACGAGATGCCGCGAAGATCGCGGCCGCAATCCTCGCTGACGCTGACGTCGAACGCGTCCTGGCCTTGCACTTCACCGTCAAGCACCGCCTGATCGGCGTCCACGTCGTCTCCGTGGGGACCCTGGACGCCTCCCTGGTCCACCCTCGCGAGATCTTCAAGGCGGCGTACTTGTCCAACGCGGCCAGTCTCGTCATTGCGCATAACCACCCCAGCGGCGATCCCACGCCCAGCGCCGACGATCGGGCGCTGAGCGATCGCCTGCGGCAGGTGGGGGATCTGCTCGGCGTGACGCTCCTGGACTTCGTGATCGTCACCGACCCCGCTGAGGGCTTCCGGTACCACTCGTTCAAGGAAGCGGGGGTGCTCTGATGGCCGCCGCTACACGGGCCGCGATCTATGCCCGCGTCTCGACGCTCGACCAGGAGCCTGAGAACCAACTCGCCGACCTGCGGCGGTACGTCGCGGCTCGGAGTTGGCCGGAGGCTGTTGAGTACGTCGACAAGGGTGTGTCAGGGGCTAAGGATCGCCGACCGGCGCTGGACCGGCTGGTCCGTGACGCCACGCGCCGGGGCTTCGATGTGCTCGTATGCTGGCGACTCGACCGCCTGGGCCGCAACCTGCGCCACTTGGTCACCCTACTCGATGACCTCCACGCGCTCGGCGTGGCGTTCGTCTCGCTCGGCGAGGGGATCGATTGCACGACCCCAGCCGGGCGATTGCAGCTCCACGTCCTCGCGGCTCTGGCCGAGTTCGAGCGGGCACGGATCGCTGAACGCGTGAAGGCCGGTTTGGCGAGGGCTCGGGCGCAGGGTAAGACGCTCGGCCGCCCACGCAAGTCAACCCGGGTGAGGGTTCCTCGCGGGCTCACCGTCCGGGGGGCGGCCCATGCGTGGGGTGTCTCGAAGTCCACGGCGGCGAAGTGGCTTAACGAGGGCCGCGTCCCAGATGTTGGACAAACCCCGCCGCCGCGGGTCTGACTTTCGCCCCTGTTTCATTGACTCGGTTGTGCCTGATCAACGATCTGGACAACCAACTGATTGTCCCGTCGCCAAAACCAGGCCGAGGGCGTCGAATTGACCCCTCGCGGTGGAAGATCACCGCCCGCCCCAGGGGGTTCGAATGGTCACCAGGGTTCGAATGGGGGTTCGAAGGGTCCTTCGTCCCCAGTTGGGCAGGTTTTATCGGCCTGTTTCGAGAGGTGTTCGAGTGTTCGAATAGTTTCCGGGGTGTGACTACCCCCCTCCCCCCCATCGGTGGCCAAGGGCGTCCGGGGAGGCGAGCCTGGCCTTCTGTCTCCGAAGGGGCTCAGATCGAGCGAGATCAAGGAGGCATCCAGCAGGTGCGAGATCGCCGTCAGGGCGCTCCCAGGGGGAGGGGGGGTACTTCCCTCCCGGATCTGACTCGAACACTCGAATGGTTGGGGCAGAATGGCCGGTTTTGCTAGGAAAACTACGGCTAGAGCCATTCGAAGAGGTGTTCGAACGGTGCAGGGTGCTCGAACGGTTCTTGCTGTTGTCCTGGCCGAGGTGATCTTGCCTGGGAAAAGTGGACAGGTTGATTATGCTGCACACTGCACCTGTCGAGCATGCCTCCTTTCAAAGGTGTTGGGGCTGACGTATCCCAGGGACGAGTGCAGGCGGTGGGGATTATAGAAGCCCTCGATGTACTCCGCGACGGCGTCCTTGGTCCTGCGTCGCGTCGACCACGGCTGGCGGTGGATGAGCTCGGTCTTGAGCGTCCCGAAGAAGCTCTCGGTGACGGCGTTATCCCAGCAGTCGCCCTTCCGACTCATCGAGCAGTGATCTTGCCTGGGAAAAGTGGACAGGTTGATTATGCTGCACACTGCACCTGTCGAGCATGCCTCCTTTCAAAGGTGTTGGGGCTGACGTATCCCAGGGACGAGTGCAGGCGGTGGGGATTATAGAAGCCCTCGATGTACTCCGCGACGGCGTCCTTGGTCCTGCGTCGCGTCGACCACGGCTGGCGGTGGATGAGCTCGGTCTTGAGCGTCCCGAAGAAGCTCTCGGTGACGGCGTTATCCCAGCAGTCGCCCTTCCGACTCATCGAGCAGACGATCTGGTGGTCGTGCAGGACGCGCTGGTACGCGTCGGCGGCATACTGGCACCCTCGGTCCGAATGATGGACGAGGCCGGCCGCTGGGACGCGCCTCCCCAGCGCCATGTGCAACGCCTCGAGCGCCAGCTCCGCCCGCAGGTGCGGCTGGATGGCCCACCCCACCACGCGCCGCGAGAACAGGTCGAGCACGACGGCAAGATACAGCCACCCCTCCCACGTCCAGAGGTAGGTGATGTCGGTGCTCCAGCGCTCGTTCGGCTGTGCGGCGTCGAAGTCACGGGCGAGCACGTTGGGCGCAACCGGATGTTGGTGGGCACTGTCCGTGGTACGCCGGAACCGCTTGCAGGGCAGGCCGATCAGGCCCATGGCCCGCAGCAGTCTGGCGACTCGCTCCCGGCCAACGGTGAACCCGTCCTGCCTGAGCTGCTCGTAGATCCGCGGGCTTCCGTAGGTCCCCCGACTCGCGGCATGGATCGCCCGGATCCGGGCTGTCAGCTGGACGTCTTCACGGTGCCGTCGGCTCGGCGGGCGCTTCGCCCATGCGTAGTAGCCACTGCGGGTGACCTGGAGCACCCGACAGAGAGACCGCACCGCATGGGTGGCCTTCTCCGCATGAACAAACGCGAACCTCACGCCTGTTCCTTCGCGAAGAAGGCCGCCGCCTTTTTTAAGATCGTTCGCTCCTCTCGCAGGACGCGCACTTCGCGGCGCAGCGTTCGGAGTTCCTCGAGTTCCTCGGTGGTCAGCGCGCCGGTCGGATTGTGGCCGTGGTCGATCTCGTACTGCTGCACCCATCGCCGCAACGCCGACTCGGTCAGGTCCAACTCCCGTGCCACCTGGCCGATGCTGCGGTCACCCTGCTTGCACAGCCGGACCGCTTCCTGTTTGAACTCCACCGTGAATCGTCGTCGTCTCCGTTGGGCCATGAACACCTCCCGGCGCATTCTCGCGCCTTGTGGGGTGTCCACCCAACCCAGGCAAGCTCATGCTGCCGCGCTGGCGAGGTGACGGGAGCGAGCTTTTCTACGTGTCCCCGGCGCGTGAACTGATGGCTGTTGAGATTGAGACAGTCGGCGACTCGCTTGAGTGGGGTGTACCGAGGCCCCTCTTCCAGGTGCCCTTTCGCGCTCTCCAAGTCGGACGCAACGTGTTCGATGCGACGGCCGACGGGCAGCGGTTCCTCGTGAACACGTTCGTTGAGGGAGCCGGTTCGTCCCCCATCACATGGGTGCTCAACTGGACGGCCGAATTGGAGCCGTGATCGTCAACGGGTTCGAGGAGCTGACCCAGCGGGTGCCCACGAACTGACCCCGCGTCACCCCGTCCTCGGCCCGGCGCGCCACCCGCGATCGACCAGCCCGAGGTGCATCCGTACGGCCGCGGCGATCATGGTGTCCTCGTCGTCGAAGGTCGTCCTGGTCTCCGCCCCGTTTGCATCCACTACCGTCAGGACGAACGCGTCGCCCTCCCGACCGCACTGCATCCCGATCCGCTGACTGCCTGACTCATCCTCGTTGACGAACCACACCATCTGCGATCGGTATCGGGTGGCGGCGGCATGATCCCAGCGCGCTTCCAGAGAATCGCCGCCATGGTGTGTGGCGCTGTGCAGCCTGTCTACTATTCCCAGTACGTCGCCGATGGCGGACACCCGATCGCCGGTTTGGCGGGGCTTTTTGGCCCCCGGATACACCTTCCGGGGGTAACCCCCCAGGAGGCGTGGTCGGGGGTCATTTGGCCCAATGAAACCGGGAGGTTCTGGAGCGGTGACCGGCCCGTAGGCGCCTCAACGGCTTTGTACCATCACACGAAAGTAAGTATCCCCCGGCAAAGCCGGGGGCTTTAGTTGTGAGCCGCTCAAAGCGGCTGACGTGACCGCTGCGCGGTCACTTGAGCCACCTGACGGTGGCGGCTCTAGTCCAACGGCAACTGATCCAGCCGCCGATCCTCTCGCTCCTGCTGCTGGATATAGTCCCGGATGATCCGTTCATCACGGCCCACCGTCGAGACAAAATACCCGCGCGCCCAGAAGTGCTGCCCCACGAAGTTCCGGGACCGCCCCGCAAACTCCCGAGCGATGTGGATCGCGCTCTTCCCCTTGAGATACCCGATCACCTGCGCCACCGAGTACTTCGGGGGGATCGACACCAACATGTGGACGTGGTCGGGCAGCAGATGCCCCTCCTCCACCTGGCTCTCGCGGTGCCGCGCCAGCTGCCGCAGCACCTCGCCCAGCTGCTGCCGGACGCCTCCATACATCGCTTTCTTCCGGTACTTCGGAATGAACACTACGTGATACTGGCAGTGCCATTTCGTATGATTGAGACTTCGGTACGTCGTCATGAGGACTCCTTCTCGTGATGCTTGTGCGGCTCACGGGAAGGAGTTTCCTCACGCGACTCCCGGATACGTCAAACGCTGCTGGCCGCCCCGGCAAAGCCGGGGGGTCTCCCACGGCAACTAGTGCCCTGTAACAGAAATAAGTAAACGGTTTGTGGTGCCTCGACGTATTCCTCGCAGGAGGTGCACGTGAGAGGTCCTGCCCCGGTGACAGTGGCAGTCAGTGACGACGAACGGCAACGGCTCGACTCGTGGGCCCACCGGTCGCGCAGTGCCCCGCAGGTGGCGCGGCGCGCCCGCATCATTCTGGCGTGTGCCGCCGGCCGCTCGACGACGAGCATCGCCAAACGGTTCCACGTCTCGCGGACCACGGTGTGCAAGTGGCGCACACGCTTCGTGCGCGATCGCCTGGAGGGACTGATCGACGAACCGCGTCCGGGCACGCCTCGGCGGATTACCGATGCGCAGGTGGAGCAGGTGGTGATTGCAACCCTGGAAACCACGCCTCGCGGGGCGACGCAGTGGAGCACGCGCGATATGGCGAAGGCGACGGGCCTGAGTCACATGACCATCCAGCGCATTTGGCAGGCGTTTGGATTGCAGCCGCATCGCAGCGAGACCTTCAAGCTGTCGCCAGACCCGCAGCTGGTCGAGAAGGTGCGCGATATCGTCGGGCTGTACGTGAATCCGCCGGACCATGCCCTTGTGCTCTGCGTGGACGAGAAATCGCAGATTCAGGCGTTGGATCGGACGGCCCCCCTGCTGCCGATGCAACCCGGGCAGGCCGAGCGGCGCACGCATGATTATCGGCGGCACGGAACGACCTCGCTGTTTGCGGCCCTCGACGTCAAGACGGGCGAGGTGCTCGCCGAAATGCACCAGCGGCATCGCTCGATCGAGTTCCGCAGGTTCCTCGATGCGATCGATGTAGCGCCCCAGGGTTCTTGGACAGTGGTTTGACGGTATTCGCATCTACGCTGCCGCGTCCAGCCCGACGAGGTCACGTCGCACCTGAGCGGGACTTCGATAGTGGTATTTCTCCAGCATCCACTGCTCGTTGTACGTTCGCTTGAACGCAAGCAGGGCCAGGCGGAGCTCCTCGATGGTGTCGAAGCTCCGCACCCACAACAGATTCTCCTTCAGCGTGCGGATGAAGCGTTCCGCGACGCCGTTGCCTTCGGGTTCCCGCACGAAACTCGGCGAGCTCTCGATGCCGAAGAACGCGACCTCCTGTTGAAAGTCGTCGGCCAGATAGTTCGACCCGTGGTCGTGCCGGAGCCGGAGCCCGCGGGCCACGCCGTCGCCGATCTCACCGAAGCGTTCGCGGACGCCCTGGCGGATCGGCTCCAGGGCCTCAAATCGGGTCCCGCGCTTGGCCGCATGCAGGCCGATGCACTCGGTTGTGCAGTGATCGACGGCCACGAAGACGAAGGCCGCGCCCTCACTCACGGTCACCGTGGTCGTCATGTCCGTGCCCCACATCACATCGGGGGCCTCGGTGGTGATGGTCCCGTCGTGCGCCTTCGGGCCGTGCGCGTGGCCCACGCGGTGCGGGGCCTGGAGGTCGTGCTCCCGCATCAACCGGCGCACCCGCTCCTGGGACGTGCGGATTCCCTCGACCCGAAGCTTCGCCCAGGCTTTCCGGTACCCTTCGCCATGAAACGGCGACGCCTCGAGCATGCGGCCAATATGGCCGACCAGGACGTCGTCCGGGGCGGCGCCGACCGGCCCGCGCCGGCAAGGGGACGTCGTCGCCTGCCGCCGCGCATACACGCTGGAGCGGGCGCGGTGCCACACGCGGCAGACCCGCTGCACGCCGTACGCCCGACGCGTGGAGATCGAGTGGGCGCCCTTCATCGCCTCGACCTCCGCCGGGCCAAAGGGCCGCCCGCCTCCAACTGGTCCACCTTCGCGTAGAGCAGTTCGTTCTCCATCAGTAACTCACCGATCTTGGCTTGCAGCCGACGATTGGCCTCGTCCCGGGCGTCCGGCGCCCGGCTCTTCAGGCTGGCCTGGCCTGCGGCCAGAAACTGATCCCGCCACTGCGAGGCCCGCGCCGCCGTGATCCCCAGCTCCCGCGACACGGACTCAAGATCCTCGCCGCGCAGCAGACGCAGCACCGTCTCGCGCTTGCGCCGGGCCGAAAACCGTCCCCCACGGCCGTTCCCGGCAGCATCTCCGGTCGCCCTCCGGGCTCCCTCCGCCGCCGCCGCACCTTGATCTGGCTTCCCCATTTCGACACTCCTCCTGCGAGTACTCTCTCGCAATCAAGTGTCCAAGGAAACCCTGGGGCGCAGGATCGACGCGCACGTCCCCGCCGACCTGGACGTGCACCTGATCGTCGACAACTACGGGACGCACAAAACCGCGATCATTCAGCGCTGGTTGGCCAAGCGCCGAGCAGTGCGGCCACGAGGTCATCGTGGCGGATCCGAACTACGCCCCGATGTATCCCGAACGGCGCCGGCGTGTGAAGACGGATCGGCGCGATGCGCGGATGCTGGCCGAGGCGGCCCGACTCGGCTCCTATCGCCCGGCGCATCGCGTGTCGGCCGCGCAGCACCGGGTGCGGCGCCAGCTCCGGGTGCGTGACCTGCTGGTGCGGACCCGCGGACGCACCATCGCCCTGGTGCGCGCGCTGGTGCGTCGGGAGGGGCTGCGGGTCCGGGCGGGAGACGCTGACCGGTTCGGCACGTATGTGAAGGAGCTCGAGCTCCCCGACGAGCTGCAGACCGCGCTGCGGCCACTGCTCGCCCTCTGGGAGCAGCTAACCGCGCAACTGGCCGCCGCCGATGCCGAGGTCACAGCGACGGCCGCCGCGAACCCCGTGGTGCACCGCTTGACGACCGCGCCGGGGGTGGGCCCCCTCATCGCGACGGCGTTTGTCGCGACCCTCGATGAGGCGGGCCGCTTTCGCGGGGCCCATCAGGTCGAGAGCTATCTCGGCCTCGTCCCCAGTGAGGACAGCTCCGCGGACCGCCGCCGCCGGGGCCACATCACCAAGGCGGGCAATCCGCGCATGCGCTGGTTGCTGGTGCAAGCCGCGTGGGCGGCGCTCCGGTCCCGCCGGGCTGAGGCCGCGGGCCTGCGCGCCTGGGCCGAGCAACTGGCCACGCGCCGCGGCCGGCGCATCGCCACCGTGGCCGTCGCGCGCCGGTTGGCGGGGATCCTGTTTGCGATGTGGCGGGACCAGACGGTCTATGACGGGCGCCGCGTCGGGGTCGGGCTGCCGGCCGGGGCGGGCGGGTAAGTCCCCGGTGGCGCTGTCGGGTAACTGATTGAGGTCCGGGGTGTCAGGGTTGGTGGGTGAGCACGTGAAGATCCTTGGTCGCACGCGAGGCCGGCAGGGAGATGGTGCCGCCCCCCATTCGGATCGTCTCTTGCGCCGGCGATCAGAGGCATCGCCCTTGTCGAGCGCGAATAGAAGGATGACGCACCTCGCGGCCTCCGCCCGGTGCGTCTACGAGGTTGACACCCTGGCGACCGAGTCCGGACCCGTGAACGGGACACTGAGCTGCCAACCCGTTCGCGCGCACCCACCAGCTGGGTGAGGGACGGCGCGCTCACTGGAGGGTGTATCGGAGACGTGTGAGCTTCTCGAGGTGACTTGACAAGCCGCTTCATAGAGGGTGTATCGGAGACGTGTGAGCTTCTACGAACAACGAGGTGACTTGACAAGCCGCTTCATAGAAGGATCTTCAGGGCGACGTCGCGGCCGAGTTGCGTGTCGGTGGCGCGATAGACCTGCCCCATGCCGCCCTCGCCGATGAGGGCGGTCACGTCGTAATGGCCAAGGCGATCACCGACGGTCAGGACCATAGATTGGGTATCGGCGGCAGCACTCACCGACAGCGCGATTATACGGGTGTGCCCCGCTACCTCGGCGTGGACGGTCTATTCTGGCAAGGCGAACACGAAGAGGTTGTTCCCTGAGCTCGGGCGGATCTCCGGCGTCAACCCGGTAAAGTGAGCCGACGTCCCTCCAGAGCCGGTACTGACCGCCACATACTGCCGACCCTCGACCTCATACGTGATGGGAAACCCGGTGACCGACGATCCGAGGTTGATTTCCCACAGGACCTCTCCCGTCTCGTGGTCCAGCGCCCGAAACCGCCCATTGACGTCTCCACCAAAGACGAGCCCACCCCCGGTCGCCACGAGCGACATGGTCGCGGTGCGCTGCTCATAGAGCCAGGCCGTCGCGCCGGTGTCCACCGAAATCGCCCGCACGGTGCCGACCTGGTCCGTGCCCGGCGCCAGTTGGCCGCGAAACGTGAGCGAATACAGCCCCCCGGCTTCCGGCGACGCCACCATCCGGGCGCACGTATTCCGCAACGGGAAATACATCATGTTGGTCAGCGGGCTATACGCGCCGGCTTCCCAGTCCTTGCCACCGATCGCGTGTGGGCAGGTCAAGACCTCCTGACCGTTTCCGCTGAAGACGACCTCCGCGTTCTCCGTCACGACGCCCGTGGCGCCGTCGATGTGGCTGACCACGTTCTGCGTCACGGTGGGCGTGGCCCAGAGAAACTCGCCCGTCTCGCGATCCAGGGTGTAGACGATCCCGGTCTTGCCCGGGATCCCGGTCAGCACCGTCCGCACCTCCCCGGGTTGCAGTCGCGGGTTGATCCAGCTCACCGCGTCCCGATCGGGCCGCACCGCCGTGTCGACCAGCAGGCGCTCAAAGGGGTGATCGAGATCCCAATGGTCGTTCAGATGCTGGTAGTACCACTCGATCTCGCCCGTGTCGGCGTCGAGCGCCAGGGTCGAGTTGTGGTACAGGTGCTCGTTGCCCGTGCCACCGAGCATGAACTTCGGCGCCGGCGAGGTGACCGACGTCCCGATGTAGATCAGGTTCAGCTCGGGGTCGTAGCTCGGCGGCATCCAGGCGCCGACGTGCTTGCGCTCCTCAAAGGGCACGCCGCCCCACGTCTCGTCGCCCGGTTCGCCCGGTGCGGGAATCGTGCGCCGGCGCCAGAGCTCCCGGCCGGTGGCCGCATCGTGGGCGGTGATGACACAGGCGTCCGGGCCGCCCCGCGGCATACAGCTGCGCCCGGAAATCACCTTGCCATTAGCGATGATCGGGCCGGCGCCCTGGGTGGCCGGGTTCACCGTGTAGTCGAGGACCTCGGTCTCCCAGGCGAGTCGTCCCGTCGCCGCATCGAGCGCGAAGACGTGGTCGTCGACGCTGGTATCGATGATGAGGGTGCCGTAGATGGCGAGGTTCCGATTGTTCTGCGACGGGCCGGCCATGATGTAGTCGCGGACATCCTCTGGAACCTCCCGGCGGTGCTCCCAGATGAGATCGCCGGTTGCCGCATTGATCGCCTGAATGACGTCGTTCGGGTTCGGCATGTACATCACGCCGCCGTAGGCCAGCGGCGTGCCCGACTGGAACCCGTCCGTGAGCCCGCGCGACCAGACCATGCGCACCTCGCCCACGTTGTCACGGTCGATCTGTTCCAGCGGGCTGTATCCCCAACTGTCCAGTGTCCGACGCCACATCAACCAGTCGGCCGGATCGGGGTCTTGCAGCATCGCGTCCGTGACCGGCCTGAAGTCGTGGTCTTGGGCGCCTGCCAGCGCACCCGCGAGGCTGACGAGCAGGCACACGGCGAACGCGCGACGACGCCACTTCGGGCTCATAGTAACTCCTTCTCGACGTCGGGGTGTGGGGCATGGCAGCCCGATTATGCCACCGGCCGGGGCTGATCACGGCCTCGGATGGGCAGGCAGTGTGCAACGAGCGGACAGGAGGGACGGGGAGGCCGCCGGGCTAGGTGCTGGCGGCCGCCTCTGGGAAGTTCATGCGGCGCAGGAGGGCCTAGAGCGGGGAGGATCGACGCGGAGTGCGATCCGGCAAGCCCAGGGCTTGATGTCACGCGAGACTCGGCATGTTGTCGTACGCACGAAAGCCACCGGCGACTCTTCAGCGAAGACGCGCCGGAAGTGACTTCCTTCTAGCCGGCTGCCGGGAGGTTCATCGTCTTCACCAGCCCGGGTCGGAGCGAGCCGGAGCCAAACGCCTTGAAGTACACCATTCCCCACCCTGCCGCCCAAGGATCGCGTTCTTCAACGGCCCTCTCCAGCCAATCCTGCGCGCCATCGTAGTCCCCTGTGATCGCATAGAACCAGGTGAGTCCTGTGGGCATTCCGTACGTGGGTTCGTCACGCAACGGTTGGACCAGCCGCTCGGCCCGGCTGTGGTCACCCATACATGCGGCAATGCCCGCGAGTAGTGCCGCAGTCAACGGCGGCCCCCAAGCGTGAGCGTTCTCTGCACTGGCGAGTGCCTGGTCGAGTGATCCACGCCAGGCGTACAAGGCCGCCAGCTTGAAATGGGCAGGCCAATAGTGCGTATCCAGCTCGAGGACCCGTTGGAGCTGGGCGATGGCGTCGGCGTCGGCCCCGGCGGCCAGTAGACAGTCTGCCAAGAGATAGCGCGACAACACGTTGAGCGGATCCTCCTCCAGCGCCCGCTCGATCTCTGCGGCTGCCTCCTGAGGATTCACCACCATCAGGTAGGAGTAGGCGTAGTCCCTCCGAGTGTCGGGCGGAACCGGCTGTGGAGCCATCGCCGTTCTGTAGCAGCGCTCCGCCTTCTCGCGGTCGTACTCAAAGACAGCGGCGATCAGACCGAGCAGCGCGTGCGCTTCAGCCAAGGTCGGGTTGATACGCAACGCGCGCTCGGCTGCCGCCCTCGCCTGGGGCATGGCCTCGCGCGCCGGCATCACCTGCCACGCAAGCAGCATGAAGCAGTAGCCGAGCGCCCAATGGGCTAGCGCAAACTCAGCATCGAGCGCGATGGCTTCCTCAAAGCACCGCACCGCGCGGGTCAGTGACGCCGGCGTCAGCTCCGCCGACTCGCGGCGACCCCGTAAGTACGCCTCGTACGCCGGCATGGGGGGCACGTAGCGGCGCGGGGTGAGATGTGGGAGCAGCTTGCCCTGCAGCGCCACTGTCACGGCTTCGGCGACCTCGTCCTGAATTGCGAACACGTCGGTCAATTCGCGCTCATACCGCTCGGACCACAGGTGATAGCCGCTCGCGGCGTTGATGAGCTGCGCGGTGACCCGGATGCGACCGCCCGCCCGTCGCACGCTCCCCTCGAGCACTGTTGCCGCGCCGAGCGTCTCGGCGATCTGGCGGATGTCCTGCGCCTTTCCCCGAAACGCAAAGGAGGAGGTACGAGCCGTCACGCTCAACCCCGGTACGTGTGACAGCGCGTTGATAATCTCTTCGGCGAGACCATCGCTGAAGTATTCCTGCTCCTTATCGCCGCTCAGATTGGCGAACGGCAGTACGGCGATGGAGGGACCGATGCTCGGCGAATCGGACACGAGCGTCGGTGCATCCGTGCCGATCTCCGACTCACGCAAGGCGTCAAACAGATCGCCTATAGCCTGGTACCGATCGGAGCTGCTCCTCGTCAGCGCGCGGCTCAGAACGCGGTTCAGCGCCGCCGCCTCCCCGGTCAATGTCGGTGTGGGGCTCTCTTGGATCGCCTTCGCGATCGCCAGCAGGTTGTCGCCCTGGAACGGCTGCTGCCCGGTGAGCATCTCGTAGAGCACCACGCCCAGCGACCAGATGTCCGTGCGGTGATCGACCTCCTCGCCTCGCGCTTGCTCGGGGGACATGTACGCGACCGTGCCGACGGTCGTGCCGGTCTGCGTGACGCCCTCGGTGCCCGCCAGCTTGGCGAGGCCGAAGTCGAGGATCTTCACGGTGCCGTCCGCCGTCACCATCAGGTTCGCGGGCGCGCCGCGCCGTTCTTGAACGTCTTCAGCCAGAGCAATCCGTGCTCTTTCTCAGCTTCTCCAATTCCGCGATTCGCCGAATCATGGAAAGCGCCGGAACTATTCTCACGGCCGAGATCAGACGCAATATCGAAATCAAAACCTACCATTCCTTTGCCTGGGAAATCCTTAAGTCTCATGGTTATCTACTGTCATCAAAACGCAAATGGTTCCTCACACAAATGTGTGCACGATTCAGCCCCCAGCAGGTCAGCCACGCCGTGGAAAGAGGCTGCGGATGTGTTCGTGCCCGCGAATCAGCGGTGAAGTCGTCTATCGCTCAGTCGACGGCCGCCTGTCGTGGAACGCGGCCTGGACTTTCGCCGACGTTTTACCGCTGGGCCGAACCCTCGCTGACTGTTCAGCCCCTTGGCACTGGCAGGCCCCTCGCGATTTCCGCCGTGTACCGTGGGCCGGACTTTCCGAGAGCCTGCAGTTCCTCTCCAGATACAGACGGTGTTCTCCAGCCACGTAAGTCGATGACAATGCTTGACTTATTAGCCATGGAACCGGCCAAAGCTGCACCGATCCCTGAGAGGAACCACGCAAATTGGGCATCGTCGCGGCGCAAGACGCAGCGATCATCCGTGCTGGATTGAAAGACGAAGACTGGACTGTAGCAGAAGAGCGTCTTTTTCTGGCGGAGGGATTCTTGACCTATGATCAGTTCGCGCCCCGCGCAGCCGACCTTCTCGCGCGATCCGGCGCCGTCCGCAAGCGCTTTGGCCGTGCTCACCCCTTGATCTTCGTAGACGAGTTCCAAGACACGGACGAGGATCAGTGGCGCCTAATCCGGGCGCTATCGGAGGACTCGGATGTCATCGCACTTGGAGATACTGAGCAGCGCATCTACGCTTGGCGTAAGGGCGTCAGCGCGACACGACTTCAAGATGTCGCAGAGACTCTTGGTGCAGCCGTATTCGATTTCCAGAGCGAAAACAATCGAAGCCCGGCTAGCGGGATCGCGGGATACGCGCGCTGCCTGTTGTCGCCAGAGATTCACCTGGAGCTTCCGGATGACATCGAAGTCCGGTGCTTTCAGCCAGGGCAGTTCGCAGTTGGATTGCGCTTCGCGCTGATTAGGACGTGGAACGAAACGGTCAAACGGACTGGCCGTCGAGATCTGTCGGTTGTCGTGGCCGCGCGCAGCCGCACGATGGTCCGCCTGATTTCAGATGCATTGGCGCAACGGCTGACCGTGAACGGGAAAGAACACCGCCCAATGTCCCACGATGTCATGTTTGACCAGACGCAGATCGCCCTTGCCGCAAGGCTCATCGCATTTATTCTGGCGTCACAAGCTGATGCGCCGAATGGGAGGCTTGCCGGTGCCTTGGAAAGGATCGGCGCAGTATATCGGTCTTCAGGAACGAAGTCTGGGATCAAGACATCGGACCGATTGTCGGGTTGGGCCGAAAAGTGCCGCAGCGAAAAGGTTCCGAAAACTGGCTCTTCAGCAGAATCTGTGGGCGCTTTCTGGCTCCGGCAAGTGCCCCAGCGTGTGGTATAGGGCGATTTCGAGACATCGATAGGTCCGAAAGCCATAGGCCCTTTTGGTGGTGAGTTTGGCCTTGTTGTTCAATCCTTCGACCGCGCCGACTGAAATCTGCCCGCAGGCCTTGCACCAGTTCAACAAGAAGGCGCGGTGCGCGCGCAGTGAGCGCGCGACCTTCTTCATCGGGTCGATGCGCGACCGCATCACCTGGATACACCACCGGTCCAAGAACAGGCCCGCCCAGTGGGCCGATCGATACCTCCAGAACGGCGCGAAGTCTTCGCGCAGCAACATGCTGCGCACCGCTTTCAGGTTGAGGCGGACGAGATCCCGGAGGCGGCTCCGGTCCGCCGTCGTCCGATGGTCGCGGCGCCGCAGCAACAGCCACCGGGCCTTGGTCAGCCACGCCGGACGGCCCTTGTGCTTCAACGCGCGGACCTCTTCGCGCCGCACGGTGTCGATCGCTGTGTTCATGTTGCGCGCGATGTGAAATCGGTCGAGGATGTGTAAGGCGTGGCCGGCTTTCTTGGCGACCACCTTGAGATACGGCTTCCACATGTCGCTACAGACGAACTGCAGCGCCTGCGTCCGCGCCGCGCCGAACCAGCGGAAGAACCGCAGCACCGTCTTGACGCGGCGCGCCTGGCCGATCCACAGGAGCCGCGTCTGCCCGGGGTCGATCTGGTAGACGAGGGTCAGGTAGCGGTGCCCATGCTGCCACTGGATCTCGTCGATGCCCACGGCCTCAATCCCCGTCAGATCCTGGTGCGCCCGGCCCCAGTCGACGGCCAGCGCCACGGCCCGGTAGACGCTCTCCCAGCTGGTCCGAAAGGTCGTCGCGACCTCGCGCCAGCTCAGGCGCTTCGCCCACCGCGCTAGGAACCACGCGTAGGTCGTCGTCAGCTGGTGCTTCCCCTCCGCCCACGGCACCTGCTCGACCCGCACGTGGCCGCAGGTCGCGCAGTCGACCCGGCGCATGCGATACAGGAAGAAGACGCGGAGGCCCCAGAGCGGCACGAACTCGAACCACCGCGGGGCGAGCGTGTCGTACTGAGGGCCGCGGCGCCCGCAGCCAGCACACCGGGGGCCGTTGCGCAGGTGCGGGTGATCAGCGACAATTAGAATTCCCGCCTGGCGACAATTAGAAATGCCGGTGTGTCGACGGTCGGCACCAGTCCAAACTCTGGCAACGAAAGGAGTTTGGCTTGGTTACAAACCGTCAGGTGAGGAAGCTGATGACGTTACTGCATCAGGAGGCCACGCTGTCGACGGCGGCCGCGAAGGCGGGGATGGACGAGCGGACGGCCCGGAAGTACCGCCGGTTGGGGACGCTGCCCAGTGAGGTGCGGCAGCCGCACGACTGGCGGACGCGGCCGGATCCGTTCGCGGGTGTGTGGGACGAGGTACGGGCGAAGCTGGAAGCGACGCCGGCGCTGCAGGCCAAGACGCTGTTTGCGGACCTGCAACGGCGTCAGCCGGGGCGCTTTCAGGACGGCCAGCTCCGCACGTTGCAGCGCCGCATCAAGCGCTGGCGCGCGCTGGCGGGGCGCCCGAAGGAGGTGTTCTTCGAGCAGCGGTATGAGCCGGGCGCCCTGGGGCAATCGGATTTCACCTACATGACCGGCCTGGAGATCCGGATCCAGGGCCAGCCGTTCGATCACTTGCTGTACCACTTTGTGTTGCCGTATTCGAACTGGGAGTGGGGGACGGTGTGCTTCACCGAGAGCTTCGAGA
This sequence comes from Vicinamibacterales bacterium, assembly GCA_965197395.1. Lineage (GTDB taxonomy): Bacteria > Acidobacteriota > Vicinamibacteria > Vicinamibacterales > UBA8438 > CAZYFH01. Next base: position 137,728 of record CBDANB010000006.1, read on the forward strand.
GCCTGAGTGCAGGCCTGCAAACGGCCCTGTGGAAGCTCGGCGGTGCCCCGCACGCGCATCGGACGGATCGCCTGAGCGCCGCGGTGCACCAGGAGATTCACCCCGCGGTGTTCACCCGGCGGTATCGCGCGCTGCTGGCGCACTATCGGATGGACGGGCAGCGGATCCAGGCATCGAAGCCCCATGAGAACGGCGACATCGAGCAGCGGCATCACCGGATCAAGGAGGCGGTCGACCAAGCGCTGCTGCTGCGCGGCAGCCGGGACTTCGCCACACGTGCGACGTACGAGACGTTTCTCGGGCAGATGTTCGAGACCCTCAATGCCGGGCGCCGCACGCGCCTCCAGCTGGAACGGCCGCAGCTGCGGCACTTGCCGCTCGGCCGGCAGGACGCGTGGAAACGGGTGGACGTACGCGTCACCGGCGGCAGCCTGATCCGAGTCGCGGGGAATCGCTACTCTGTGGACAGCCGCTTGATCGGCGAGCGCGTCCAGGTGCGCGTGTGCGCCGATGAGCTCCAGGTGTGGTACGCGCAACGCCACGTCGAGACGGTGCCGCGCCTCCGCGGGTCGGGCAAGCACCGGATCCAATACCGGCACATCATCGATTGGCTGGTGCGGAAGCCGGGCGCCTTCGAGCACTACCGGTACCGCGACGAGCTGTTTCCCACGACGCAGTTCCGCCTGGCCTACGATGCGCTGCGCCAGACCGCCACGGGCGCGCGGGCCAGCCAGACCTATCTGCAGATCCTCCACCTGGCCGCCCAGGAGAGTGAAGCGGCTGTGGACGCCGCCTTGGGCCACCTGCTCCGCGCCGGCGCCGTGCCCACCGTCGCGGCCGTGGACGCCCACCTCGCGCCGAACACCCCGCCGGTGGTCGACGTGGAGATCCCGGCGGTCGCGCTCACCGCCTATGACCACCTCTTGGAGGCGGTGGAGGAGGTGCCATGGTAGTGAATCCGACGGGCGAGCTAGAGCAGCATCTGAAGGAACTGCATCTGCCCACGATGCGGCAGTGCTACGGCGAGCAGGCGACGGTGGCCACCCACGACTCGTGGACCTATGAGCAGTATCTGCACGGGGTGGTGGCGCTGGAGGTCGACGCGCGGCGGCAGAACCGCGTGGCGCGCTATCTCCGCGAGTCCCGGCTCCCCCCGGAGAAGAGCTGGGACGCGTTTAACCGCAAGCGGTTACCCCGCAAGATCGATGTGCAACTCAACACGCTGCGCGACGGGGCGTTCATCGACCGCCATGAGAACGTCCTCGCCTTCGGCAATCCGGGGAGCGGGAAGACGCACCTCTTGTGCGCCCTCGGCCAGGAACTCATCCACCGGGGGCATCGGGTGCTCTTTGCCACCTGCAGCCTCTTGGTCCAGGAGCTCTTGGTGGCCAAGCGCGAGTTGCGGTTAGCCCGGCTCCTGAAACGGCTCAGCAAGTTCCGGCCGCTCATCATCGATGACCTCGGCTACGTCCAGCAGGAGCGCGAGGAGATGGAGGTGCTGTTCACGTTGTTGGCAGACCGCTACGAGCGCGGGAGCGTCATGCTCACGAGCAATCTGCCGTTCTCGAAATGGGAGCAGATCTTCAAGGACCCCATGACCACCGCCGCGGCCATCGACCGGCTCGTCCATCACAGCATCATTCTGGAACTGAACGTCCCGAGCTATCGACTCGAGCACTCCAAGAAAACCAAGGGCAAGGCCGCCACCGCGGCCGCGACGAGGCCGAACCCATGATCTGGAGGCCGGGCGGGCAACGCGACCCGCGAGGATGCCCCAGGAGACGATTGCTCGAGCCGGGCCATACCCCAGCACCCCCCTGCTCGGGAGGATCGAGGGTGCTCCCCGGCGCCGCGGCGCCGCGGTGGGGCCCTGCCTCCGGGAGCGGACCAAGGAGGCTTCGCATCTTTTCTTACGGGTCCGCTCCGTCCGCCAGGGCCCCACCGCAGGGAGCAACTTCTCAGCCTTGACCGAGAGAGGCTGACGGATTAACAACCGGGAATTCTAATTGTCGTCGACCGGAAAGAATGATTGACGCCGGACACCCCGAGCACGTCGCCGCCGATCCCGATCTGAAGCAGCGGTTCGAGCGCGAGGCCCGCACCGTCGCCGCGTTGACCCACCCGCACATTTGCACGCTCCATGACATCGGCGGCCAGGACGGGATCGACTTCCTGGTCACGGAGTATTTGGAGGGCGAGAGGCTGGCCGAGCGGCTGGAAAAAAGGGGCGTTGCCCTGGATCAGGCGCTCAGGGAGCGCCCGCTATAGGAGGACGGATGACCAACGAACGCCAAGCTCCGCCCCCGCTCCCCGTGGTGCTGTCGCTCCTGACCGCGCTGGTTCTCGTCTTCCCGGGCGCGCTCTCGGCTCAGTCCCATCAGCCGCCGAGCGAGCCGCCCGCCGAATGGGGGCCCATCTCGATCAACATGGAGGGGATCGAGTACCCACATCCGGTCGAATTCATGAACTTCAGGGCCTACGGCCAGAACGTGCGGATCGCCTACATGGACGTCGCACCTGTGGGGCCCGCGAACGGCCGCGCCGTGGTCTTCCACCACGGGGGGAGCTACTACGGCTGGTACTGGAAGGAGCAGATCGAGGCCCTCACCAACGAAGGCTACCAGGTCATCGTGAAGGACCGGCTGGGCTGGGGGAAGTCGTCCAAGCCGATCCTCCCGTACAGCATGAACCTCCACGCCTCCAACACGGCCCGGCTTATGGAACACCTCGGCATCTCGGAGGCCGCCATCGTCGGCCACTCGATCGGCGGGCAAATGGCCACTCGGTTCGCCTTCCTCTACCCCGAGATGACGACGCACCTGGTCACGATCAATCAGATCGGCCTGACCGACAATCGGGCGGGACGAGGGTTCCGCCCGTTCGACGGCGAGATCGACGCCGACCCGGACCTGCAGCGCGCGTACGAAGCCGACGTGCGGACGGACACACGGCGTTACGTGGAGTGGAAGCCGGAGTTTCTGGAGCATCTCCGCATTCGGTATGGGCAACGGCTGAGCGGCGACTGGCCGCGACTCGCGTATGTGCGCCGGCTCGGCGGCAACCTGCGTTCGATGGACACGGTGGTGGACGACTGGCCGCACATCGGGACGAAGACGCTGATTCTCGGCGGCGAGATCGACGGGCCCAACTTCCCTGAGCACGCGCGGCGGGCGGTGGGGATCTTCCCCAACGCGGAGGTGTTCCTCATCCCGAACGTCGGCCACAACCCGCACGAAGAAGTGCCCGACATCGTCAACGCCGAGCTGATCCGCTTCCTCGGCAGCGACCCGGACGAGCCGGCGGGGGAGGGCGGACGCTAGCGCCTCTTGAGCCGGGTGTCAGCCTCGGGCCGTAGGCCGTCACCGCTAGGATCGGCCAAGGCGGTATCGGTGAGGGCCCACGACACGAAGCTCGACCGGGACGTAGCGCTCAGAATCGCCGTCCTAGCCAAACGCGCACGCTCGCGATCTGACGCGGTCAGCCTGACGCGCCGCCTTTCTTCCTGAGCCGTCCGCCGCCCTGAAGCCCGGCAAAACGCGAACGCACGCATTTCAGCGGCAATTCTGTGCAACGGCTGGACGGGCCTGGTCGGCGCGGCGGTAGAATGCCGGTCACGGGCGTATACGGCATGCATTCGCCGACCGCGTTCCTGCTTCCCTCCGCCGTTGGCACCGTCGCGGTCACATGGTTGATGATTCAGGTGTATCAGGGAAAGCGGCCTGGGCTTCGCACCTAGCTGGCCGGTAAGAGTGCAACGACCTCTCTGACAAAGATGCCGCTCACCCCCGGCACCACCCTCGGTCCTTATGAGATCCAAGCCCCCCTCGGCGCGGGCGGGATGGGTGAAGTCTACAAGGCCACCGACACTCGCCTGGACCGCACCGGGGTACCCATTTATACAAGGAAGAAAGAATGCCCACCGCTCTATTCTCAACTGTCTTGCTTTGGACGGCAGCAGTCGTATCCTTCCTGGGTTTCTCCGGCCATGCGTTTCTCGCAGGATCTAGGTTTCTTGAACCGGTAATGGCTAATGCGGATCTATCTGCCACAGTGAAATGGCAAGCATTTCTCTCCTGGCATATCGTTTCTATTGTGCTGTTGAGTTTAGCGATCGCATTCGGCTACTCAGGCACGCATCCCGGGAACAGGTCGCTCGCGATATTTGCAAGTATCATGAGTGCTGCTATCTCGGTTCTGAGTATTTTGGGTTCCTCACACAAATGTGTGCACGATTCAGCCCCCAGCAGGTCAGCCACGCCGTGGAAAGAGGCTGCGGATGTGTTCGTGCCCGCGAATCAGCGGTGAAGTCGTCTATCGCTCAGTCGACGGCCGCCTGCGCGGGCCCCGCTTTTGGTGGGGGGCCTGCTCGACGGCAGCCGGTCCCACCTCAAGGTGCTGAGGCGCTGGCATTTACAGGGCGACGAACCATGAACACTCGTGGAACGCGGCCTGGACTTTCGCCGACGTTTTACCGCTGGGCCGAACCCTCGCTGACTGTTCAGCCCCTTGGCACTGGCAGGCCCCTCGCGATTTCCGCCGTGTACCGTGGGCCGGACTTTCCGAGAGCCTGCAGTTCCTCTCCAGATACAGACGGTGTTCTCCAGCCACGTAAGTCGATGACAATGCTTGACTTATTAGCCATGGAACCGGCCAAAGCTGCACCGATCCCTGAGAGGAACCGTATTTTGATTGGTGGTTCCTCTCACGAATGTATGCAAGGAGAGTAAGTCCTCTCAGCGTTTAAACTGTGTAGAATCAGCCACTTGCGAGAGTCAGCAATGACCCGGTATCTAAGACGTGGATGCGGGGGCCTGGACCGCCGGCTGCACTTGAGGGCGCGTGGTACCAGGCCGCCAGCTTTCGAGGCGGTGGAGGGAAGCTCCGGGCGCGCGATGGCCATCGGGGCGAGTCAGCCGCGAGTTTCACCTGGCTGCATGATCGTCACGGCGTAAACATCTTCGTATCAGCATCTTACGTCGGAACAGGCTGCCGCCGAGCAGGCCCCCCACCAAAAGCGGGGCCCGCGCAGGCGGCGGTCGATTCAGCTATGGAAGCCCCTGAATCCGGCTGGTTTCTGGCCTATTCCTCATCTTGAGGCCGACGCGTGATCGGCGAGATCATTCCAGAATCGTGCATACATTTGTGTGAGGAACCTGATTGGTATTGGTGCTGAAGCAACACTACTCACGTTACCCGCACCTTACGTCACCGGCGGGATCGCTGTGTTGGGAATGATGGGGCTACTTACGTCAAACCGGCAGAAATAGTCTTGGAAATGCGTGCTTGAGGACCTGATCGAGCCGCAACGCGCCCTTGCTCAGGACCACGAAACGGGAGACACGCTGTGGGAGATCAACCTTGGCTCACCGGTGACCTTACCATTGTGCTTTGATATGCTGCGCTACTCCGTACTCTTTGTACTGATTGTGAGCTTCGGACTCTTGGCGGTTGCCGCCCAGGAGGACGAGTTCTACCCACACACCCGTGAACGAGGAAGAGCGGCCATCGAATATGAAGACGAAGAGATCCATGTCGTCGCCGCGTACTACCATGCTCAGCGGAACCACGATTCGGCCTGGTTACTGATTGAGGCCGCAGTGTCCGCCGATCGCGTGATGGATATCCACCGCGATGACATCCACCTCGTGATGCCGGACGGGCGGGAGTTACCGCTCGCCACGCAGAGACGTTTCGCCCAGGACATCCGACGAACACGACTGCTGCTCCAGAACGCCGCGGTCACTCGACATGGGATCGGGGCGTATTTCAATGTCCATCATGGCTCTCCGATGAGGTTTTTTGCACTCCCATTTCAGGGAATCGTGCACGACTTCTTCGTCGTGGACAATTGGCGTTTGGCGTGGGGGGATCTCTTCTTCATGTCGCCAACCGGCCTCTGGGACTCTGGGACCTACAGCCTCGTCATCCAGCACGATGATGTTCGGGCCGCACTGCCGATCAGGTTGGAGTAGGGGACGCGGAATGTGCGGATGGGGCCGTGTCGGTGTATCTGGCTGATCGGCCTACTTCCCGGACTTCTTCCCGTTCCGCTTCGCCGCCCAATACGCCTTCATCCGCTTGCCCACCGCTTTCCTCGCTGCGGCTGACATTTTGCGCCGCTTCTTCTTGGGCGTTGGTTTAGATCCTGCCTTCTTCTTGGCCCAATGCGCCTTCAGTTTCTGGGAGAGGGCCTTGCGAGCAGCGGCTGACATCTTGCCCCGTTTGCGCTTCTTGGCAGGAGACTTTCCACCGATGATGCTGGCGGCTCGTTGCAAGGCCTCAACGTCGGCCCGAAGTTGGGCCAATTGGGCTTGCTTGGCGGCGATGGCGTTGGAGAAGTCGCTCATATTGTGAATCCTTTAAACAGATCAAGTCTTATGGAAGACGGCAATGTGCGGAGTCGGCGAATCGCCGTTTCGTCGTGTAATGCTCTCGTCACGCCAGCCTAACGTTTTCCGCACGCGGGCCTTTCGGTCCCTCGCCCTCTTCGAAGGTCACGGCCTGACCCTCTTGGAGGTCATCAAACTGCACCCCATTGCACGCCGACTGATGGAAGAAGTATTCAGGGCCGTCTCCCGACGATACGAACCCGAAGCCTTTACCAGACACCAGCCGCTTGATGGTCCCGTTCACTGTTGCCATATCGTCTCCTGTTGAATTACCGGTCTGCCGCTGTGCCGGTGTCGCCGCCTGGATCAGGACGCCCTATATATCAGAATAGACTTCCCACAGCCAGGCGGTTTTGAAGAATCGTAGCCCCAGCATTGGCCCGCATGCTGCCGCTAGTTGATGCGAGGCGACCTGAACAGCGACACCGTGAGACGATTTGGCGAATCCATGCCGATGGGGCCAGTCGGCGTGTCGGCGAGTCGCAAACAGGTCTCCAGAATGGAGTCATGGGTCCGTGCATGTGCCAGACACACCCGGGCGCTGAACGCATAGTCGTTCATGACACCCAGCACTTGGCGACTCCGTGTCCTGACGAACTGGATGTTCCGTGCTGCTTCGACCTCGGCCTTGACCAGGTGACCAGGAATCCCCAGCGCCAGCAAGACCCTGCGCAACGCGTTACCGAATTCGACCGGAAGTCTTTGTTCCGGGGTGCCAGAATCACTGGAAGCAAGGACCGCTCACTCTGGCAAAGCACCAGTCGAGTTGACCCGATGTTGAGCAGGTTCGCATACCAATCGCCGAGCACTCCGGTTGATGCCGTCTCAGGTTCGGTTGCGGTCAGCTTGAATCTCCGAAGAACTCGTTGCGTGCAGCGAAAGTTGGTCATCCGACGCACGCAGCATAGGACATCTCGCCTGTGCAACTTTGTGCAACATTTTCCAGGAAACGGCACCACGAACGGCCACGATCGGCCACACGAAACCGACCCCGTTTTACGGAGGCCGGCTGTGAGGTGCTCCCGGTGTGCCCTACGTGAAGGGGGCGTTTGAATCCTAGCGCGACCCTTGTGCAGCGGCCTTCTCTTCCGCTCGCGCGCCGGCGAGGATGTTCACCATGGCGTGGTTGCCCTCGTGACACGCGTATTCGAACATCGGATCCTCTGACCGCGTCAGCGGGAGCACTGCGGTCCAGGGTCGCGCGAACGTCTCGGGGTCTTCCACGGTGAATTCGTACTGGAGGGTGTCAGGGCCGACGCGCGTGAAGCGTTCGACCAAATGCGCGTTCCGGCCGGTTCCCTTGATGCCCTCCCCCGTTGCAGAGCTGATGCGGCCGAAGGTCGTCTCCCTCAAGCCATGGAAGTTCGTCGTCTCGACGACCAGGGTGTCGCCCTCCCAATGACCACGCGACTCCCCCACCCACTGCCGGAGAGCTCCATGGGGACGCCCGTTCAGCGGGACGATGCGAAGGGTGTGCGTCATCTCGATGAGCATCGCCACGTGGTCGGGTGTCTGGAGCAGGTGAACGTTGTTGTTGTACGCGCTTGGGATGATGGGCAGTCCGGTCGTGAACATACAACGGTCGTTCAACCCCCGGTCCTCCCATGAATCGGCGGGGTGATCACGCCGATACGCTCGTCGCGCCTCGGCTCGCTCTTCGGCCGCCAGCGTCAACGGAGGAATGCGTCCGTTCGGCGGATCCACAATCAGCGACGTGCGCCTGCTGCTGACGACCGTGGTTCCCCGGTCCAGCCAGTAGTTGTTGTAGGCCCCCACTCCGCCGCCCTCCCGCCTGTCCACGTTGTTCCCGGCCTGCGTTCGCCGCGCGGGGTTGTGCAACAGGCGCTCATTCCGCTCAACGGTCTCTTGCTCGAGGTTCGCCGCCTCTTCCTCGGTCAGAAACGCCTTGTCCGCCAGCTCTTCGGGCCGCTCGAGGGGCGTGATGGAACGGAAGTCCCAGATGCCCTGGAGATCCGGCTGGCCCCACGGCGTCCGGGGAGCAGTCTGGGCCGCGACAGGAATGCCTGACAGCGCCATGACCGCCATCACCAAAAACGCAGTAGCGAGACATCGACGGCTCATCTGATCCTCCTCTCGCTCTTCCAGCTCTCGGTCCGCGTACGCCCATCATGGACCCGGAGGCAACCACGTGCAAGGATTTCGGAACACTGCTCTCGCCCGCTCGCAGAATGACTCTCCAAGACGGAACTACTGTGCCCGTTTTTGTGCCCGTACCATGTGTTCAGAGAGTGATCGGGAAGGTGCTGTCAAGTTGATGGACTCGGCGCGAGGCTCGGCCCGCGATGGCCGAGATCGGCTAGATCTCAGCAGGCACAGGTCACCTCATGCCAAACGCGGAAGGAGCGCGTTCTGAGCAACCTGGTGGTGCACAGCTCGGAGCAGGTGGCGGCCAACACGAAAGAGATTCTGGACGGGTCCGTGCACCGAGAGAAACCGCTGCGCGTGAGCGGCCGATTTGAAGCGGCGCATCTGCCGTTCCCGTTGGCGGGTCGGCTGGTGAGACACCTCCGCTCGATTGTTCTCGTACTGCCGCGTGCTGTGCACCACGGACGGCATCACAGTACGGCGCGCCGCTGAGTAGCTGCGCAGCTTGTCCGTGATCAGCCGGCGCGGCGCGCGGCCTTGTCCTGTCAACAATTTCCGGAAGAAACGCGTGGCCGCCCGACGGTCGCGCCGCGACTGCACGAGGATGTCGATGACGTCGCCGTCCTCGTCCACGGCACGCCACAGATACTGTTGCCGCCCCTGGATCTTCAGGAACAGCTCGTCCAGGTACCACGTGTCGCCCATCCGTCCTCTTCGTCGCCGCAGCGTTCGTGCGTATGCCGGCCCGAAGGTCCGACACCACTGCCGAATCGTCTCGTAGGCCATGGTGATGCTTCGTTGGGCGAGTAGATCTTCAACATCTCGGAAGCTCACGCCGAAGCGATGGTAAAGCCACACAGCGTGACTGATGATCTCGGGCGGGAATCGGTATCTGTGGTAGCTGGGCGCGTCGCTATTCATCGCCCTACACTGCCAGCTGCCCCTCAACTTGACAACGCCGCTGCTCGACACGGAGACTCGCGAGGCGGGCGCCGTCGTGTCGCCGGACGGGGCGTGGGTCGCGTACGCGTCGGGTGAGCTGGGCGGCAATGAAGTCTTGGGTGCAGAGCTGATCATGCCCCAACTTTGCTACGCTCGACCTCAACGTGACAATGCCCTCCAATGCGATCCCGATTCCGAAGGCGTTCGGCCACCGGATCGAAGTGGCGACGAAATGACGTCCGGAAAGGTTCACTACAAGCGCTCGCGGTTCTCTACGCGCCTCCTCGAAGACCGGCTCTATACGGCTGGACACAGCTGGCTGGAGCGGGAGGAGGGGGATCTCTGGCGAGTCGGATTCACGAAGTTCGCGACCCGCATGCTGGGGGAGATTGTAGAGCTTGGTTTCGAGATGAACCCAGGGTCGCCCGTCGAGACCGGCCAAGTCATCGGCTGGCTGGAAGGCTTCAAGGCCGTGACCGACATCTTCTCACCCCTTTCAGGCCGCTTCGAGGGGTACAATCCTGCGCTGGACAAGAACATCACGCTCCTCACGACCGAACCATACACGAGGGGTTGGTTGTTCAAGGTGCAGGGACAGCCGGACACGGAAAGCCTTGACGTTCACGGCTACGTCTCCCTGCTGGACACGACGATCGACAAGATGCTGGGAAGACGTCGTGAGTAAATCGGCCCGCTACATCATGATCGGCGGGTTCCTCGGCGCGGGGAAGACAACCGCGGTCGCCCGACTCGCGCGGTATCTCACCAACCAGGGCAAGCGGGTGGGGCTCATCTGCAACGACCAGAGCACCGGCCTGGTTGACACGACGCTCCTCCGGTCCAAGGGCTTTTCCGTCGAGGAGATCACCGGCGGCTGCTTCTGCTGCCGCTTCAACTCACTCCTCGACGCCGCGGACAATCTCACGCGCGCGGCCACACCGGATCTGTTCCTCGCCGAACCGGTCGGGAGCTGCACCGATCTGATCGCGACGGTCTCCTATCCGCTGCGCCGCATCTATGGCGATCGGTTCACGGTCGCGCCGCTCAGCGTGCTGATCGATCCGACGCGCGCCGCGCGAATCCTCGGGCTGGCGCCTGGCCGCAGCTTCTCCGAGAAAGTGACCTACGTGTATCGGAAACAGTTGGAGGAAGCGGACCTCATCGTCGTCAACAAGTGCGACACGCATCCCCCGGAGCTTCTCGAGAGACTGGTGTCCACAATCGGGGACACGTTCCCCCGCGCGCAGACGTTCGTCTGTTCGGCAACGGACGGGACAGGGGTCGATGCGTGGTTCGAAGCCGTTCTCTCGGTGGAGAGGCGCGATTCGCGCCCGCTCGAGATCAACTACGATCTGTACCGCGATTCGCGCCCGCTCGAGATCAACTACGATCTGTACGCTGAAGGCGAGGCGCTGCTGGGCTGGCTCAACTGCACCGTGCAGCTAGAGTCGGACGCGCCGTTCGACGGCAACCAGACGCTCGTCGCTCTGGCCGGGGCCATCCGCGACCGCGTCGTGGACCGTGGCGGGGACATTGCCCATCTCAAGATGACTCTCGATTCACGAGACGGGACCGGTACGCTGTCGGTCGTCAGCCTTGTGGGGAACGACGGCGAGCCCGACCTGCGCGAATCGCTGTTGGACCGCGTGGATCGCGGCGAGCTGGTCATCAATCTGCGGGCCGAAGCCGACCCGGCGATCCTTGAAGCCGTCGCCCGCGCGGCCGTGGCCGCGCTCGGCGGGGTCCGGGCCACCATGGAACACCTGGAGCAGCTCCGGCCCGGGCGACCGATACCTACGCACCGGATGACCTGATGAAGATTCTGTACTGCAACTGCACCTACGCCAAGGTCGTCCCGAAGGACGTGAAGACGGACGTTCTGCGGAAACTCAGTGATTCCGGTCGGGCATTCGATGCCGTGGCCGACCTGTGCGACATGTCGGCGCGAAAAGATCCTGCCTTGAAGAAGATCGCCGACGGCGGGTGCACCAAGATCGCAGCGTGTTATCCGCGCGCAGTGAAGTGGCTGTTCCACGCCGCCGGGACGCCGCTTCCCGCGGAGGGGATCGAGGTCTTGAACATGCGCGAGGACTCCGCCGAGCAGATTGTCAAGGGGCTTGTGGCATGAGCCGCACCGAAGGACGCAACCTGCGCGTCGTCCTCTACGAAGGACCGGGGAGCACGCCGCTCGCGGATCAGGATCGCTACCAGGCGCTCTCCTCCTTGCTGGATAACGGCTTCGAGGTGACCCGGCCGGTCGGGGGACAGGAGGTGGCGCCGCCGGATGACGCCCCGGTGCTCGTCCTGGGCCTGCTGGACGGCGAGCCGCAGGTGACGGCGGACCATGAAGTACACTTTCGCAACCTGGCCCACGTGAGCGCGCTCGACGCCGCCCGCGAGGTCCGCGAGGCGACCGGCGCCCGCACGCTCGACGCGTGGAAGCCCTGGTTCCCGGTGATCGATTTCGATCGTTGCACCAACTGCATGCAGTGCCTGACCTTCTGTCTCTTCGACGTCTACGGCGTGAACGCGGAACAGAAGATCACCGTCCAGAACCAGGACAATTGCAAGACTGACTGCCCGGCGTGCTCGCGCGTCTGTCCGGAGGTGGCCATTCTCTTCCCCAAATACGGGAAGGGGCCGATCAACGGCGACGTGGTCAGGGAACAGGACATCCAACGCGAGGCGATGAAGGTCGACATCTCGACACTGCTCGGCGGGGACCTCTACGGATCGCTCCGGACGCGGCAGCGCGAGGCGCGGACGCGGTTCTCGACCGAACGAGATGAATCGAAAGCGCTGCTGGAGCGAAAGCGCTGCCTGGGCAAACTGAAGAAGGCGCTCGATATTCCGGACGAGGTGCTGATGACCCTCCCGTCGGCAGAGGACATCGACGCGCGCGCCGCGCGGGCCAGGGCAAAGCTGGCCAAACGGCAGGCCCGATCCCAGACGGTAAACGATTCGCGCCCCGCACCGTCTGAAACCGAGTGGGGCATCTAACATGCTAACGGCGACCGCCGGCCTCGGGTACCGGACGATGCGCTCGACCGATGCGCGTCTCCTGTGGAAGTTCGCCTACAACTTCGGCTACAAGGGGGTCCGGTCGGTCCAGCGCTTCAAGAAGCGCCTGAAGCACGGGATCACCTTCCCGCCGTTTCTTTATATCTCCATCACTAACAGCTGCAATCTCCGGTGCCAGGGGTGCTGGGTCGACGTGGACAAGCCGCAGCACCTGATCAGCTTCGACGACATGAACCGGCTGATCAACAACGCCAAGCAGCACGGGAACAGCTTCTTCGGCATTCTGGGCGGCGAACCGTTCATGCATCCGGACCTGATCCGGATCCTGAAGGCGCACCCGGACTGCTACTTCCAGATCTTCACCAACGGCCATCCGATCACCGACACCATGGCCCGCCAGCTGCACGAGGCAGGCAACGCGACGCCGCTCATCAGCGTCGAGGGGACCGCGTCGATCAGCGACACGCGCCGCGGTCGAAAGGGTGTGCTCAACCATACGCTCGAGGGCATCCGGGCCAGCATCCGGCACGGGCTGATTACCGGTGTGGCGACCAGTGTTTGTCAGAGCAACATTGATGACCTCGTGCGGGAAGCGTGGATTGACGAGCTGATCGCGATGGGTGTGCACTACTGCTGGTTCCACACCTACCGGGTCGTGGGACCCGTGTCGAACCCGCAGCTGGCGCTGAGGCCGGAGCAGGTGCTGAAGGTCCGCCGGTTCGTCATGGACATGCGGAACCGGAAACCGATCGGGCTCATCGACGCGTACTGGGACGACAAGGGCGAGGCGTTGTGTCCGGCGGCCACCGGTATCAGCCACCACATCAGTCCGTTTGGCGACGTGGAGCCGTGCCCGATCATCCAGTTCGCCACTGAGACAATTCAGGACAACGACGGCGACATCTACAAAACGATGACCGAGTCGCCGCTGCTACAGGACTTTCGCCGCACAGCCGCAAAGGCAACGCAGGGATGCGTCGTGCTGGAGCGGCCCGACCTCCTCAAGGAGATCGTCGAACGACACGGCGCCGGGGACACAACGCTCCGCGAGACGGCGATGCCCGAGCTGGAGAGCCTGCAGTCGCGGCCCAGCCAGTACAATCCTGGGAACGAGATCCCGGAAGAGAACTGGATCTATCGTTTTGCAAAAAAGCACTGGTTCTTCGGGTTCGGCGCGTATACATAGAAGACAGTGAATCGTATGAGCTCGGAGACGCTGGACCAGATCGAGACTCAGGCCGTGCCGCTACAGCTGCCGGTCCAGCTCCCGCGGCAGACTTACCGCCGCGCGCAGTCGAACATCCCCGACGACAAGCAGGTGCGGGTCCGACTGAAGCAACTGACCGCGGACTACATCAAACGGGTCGGCGCGATTCCGCCGCTCACGATGGACGAGTTGCGGGAGCACACCAGCGCGGTCTTGCAGGAAGCCGGACTGGACCCGATCTACAAGGATTACACGGCCATCCTGGTCGGCAACGCCGCCTGGCGCGACGCCGTGGCACGGATTCCGTACGACCGTCGGCTGCTGCTTATCCCGAAGTGTCTGCGTGTCGAAGACAAGTGCCCGGCGCCGTTCGACGAATTCGGTCTGCTGTGTAAGGAGTGCGGTCTCTGCTCGATTCAGGACCTGACGGTCGAAGCCGAGCGTCTGGGCTACGCGGTGCTGGTGGCCGAGGGGTCGGCCATCGTCCGGTCGATGATCGAAACCGGCAAGATCGAAGCGGTCGTCGGGGTCAGCTGTATCAACGTGCTGGAGAAGTGCTTCCCGCACATGGAGGCGGCCGCGGTCCCGGGCGTCGCGATTCCGCTGCTGCAGGACGACTGCATCAACACGACGGTGGACCTCGACTGGGTCTGGGACTTGATTCATCTGACCTCCGACGACAAAACGTACCGCCTCGACCTCGACGACCTTAAGACCGAGGTCCGCGGATGGTTCGCCAAGGATCAGCTCGACGCCATCATGGGTGAGGCCGGGGACGAGACCGCGCAGATCGCGCGGGACTGGCTGTCGAAGGGCGGCAAGCGCTGGCGTCCATACCTCGCCACGTGCACCTACATGGCGCTCGAGAGCGACCAGCAGGAAGGCACGCCCGAGCTCACGACGGACGTGAAGAAGGCGGCCGTCGCGATCGAGTGCTTTCACAAGGCTTCCTTGATTCACGACGACATCGAGGATGGCGACGAGCAGCGCTATGAGAGCCCGACGCTGCACACCGAGGTCGGAGTGCCGGTCGCGCTGAACATCGGCGACTTCCTGCTGGGCGAAGGCTATCGACTGCTCGGCGAGCTCGGCAAGTTGGACATGACGGCTGTCGCCGCGCAGGGGCACGTGACGCTCAGTCGCGGCCAGGGCCGCGAGCTGCTTTGGGCGCGGGACCCGAAGCCGCTGCCATCGATGCAGGTCCTGGACATCTTCCGCCAGAAAACGGCGGCCGCCTTCGAGGTTGCGCTTCGCCTGGGCGCGATCCTCGGCGGAGCGGACGAGGGGACGCACGACGTCCTCTGCACGTACAGCGAGTCGCTCGGCATCGCCTATCAGATCAAGGACGATCTCGCGGACTTCAAGGGCGAAGCCGACTCCAACGACCTGGAGCAAGTTCGCCTGTCGCTGATCCTCGCCATCGCCCACCGTCGTGCCGAGGGCGAAGAGAAGGAACGCATCGCGTCGCTCATCCGGTCGGGGGCGCCCGAGCTCACGGACGATGTCCGCTGCATCGTGACGGAGCGGGGTGTTCTCGACAAAGCCGACGACCTCCTCGAAGCCTACAAGGAGGATGCAATCCGGTCGCTGCGATTCCTCTCGAGCCCCACCCTCAAAGGCCTGTTACGCCGAATCGTCGGCAAGATCTTCGGCGAAACACTCATCGAAGGCTACTGCAGTGAGTTTGAGGCTCGAAATGCTGCAAGTCGCGCGACTGGCGCCGACGCTGCTGCACGAAGCCGCTGAACCGGTCGCCGAGTATTTCCTGTCCCGGTTCAACGACGATGGCGGCGCGAAAGACCGCGCGGGACGAAGCGACCTCTACTACACCGTCTTCGCCCTCGAAGGGCTGATCGCCCTGCAACGCGAGCCCCCCCCCGGCGTGCAACGGTTCCTCGAGACGTTCGGCCACGGGGAAACGCTGGACCTGGTGTATCTCTGCTGCCTCGCCAGGAGCTGGGCGGCCCTGAAACAGCCCGCTCCGGACCTCGCGGCGCGGATCAAAGCACGATGGGACCGTCAGAGCATCTATCATAGCTTCCTCGCCTGGGGCGCCCTTCAGGATCTCGGCCGGCGACCTGAACCGTTTCCCCTGCACGATGGGTCGCTGGCCCGGACGACGCCGACGACCGCGGCGGCCGTGACGCTACTGCGCCAGATGCAGGCGCCGGTGCCGGACGACGCGGTGCGCTGGCTCCTGGAGCGGGCGCACCCAGAGGGCGGGTTCACGGCGACTCAGGGGGCGCCGATGCCGGATCTGCTCTCCACGGCGACGGCATTGCACGCCCTGTCGGGGCAAAAGGTGTCGTTAGCGCACCTTCGGGACAAGACGCTCGACTATCTCGATACGCTCTGGACTGGCCGGGCGTTCTGCGGGAACTGGGCGGATGATGAGCCAGACTGCGAATACACCTACTACGGGCTCCTCGCGATGGGCCATCTCAGCCTTGCGTGAGCGGCTGCTCGCGCAGCGCACTGCCGCCGGCCACTGGGAAGGTGAGCTGTCGTCGAGCGCGCTCTCGACCGCCACGGCCGTGTGCGCGCTGACGATCGCCGGAGGGCATGCTGCCCTGGTGCGCAATGGCGTGCGCTGGCTGAACGAGAACCAGAATGACGACGGCGGTTTCGGCGATGCCGACGGATGTCCGAGCAATGTCAGCACGACGACCCTCGCGTGGGCGACGCTCTCGATGCACCGCGCGTCGGGGGTTGCGGGCGCCGAGGCGTGGCTCGAGGACCGAGTCGGGGAGCTGACCGCGAAATCGGTCGCGCGCGCCCTCAGTCGGGTGTATGGCGAAGACCGGACGTTCTCCGTGCCGATCCTGACGCACTGCGCACTGGCTGGTCGGTTCGGGTGGGAACACATCCCGACCCTGCCCTTCGAGCTCGCGGCGCTGCCCCCCGTGTGGTTCAAATGGGTGGGGCTGCCGGTCGTCAGTTACGCGCTCCCGGCACTGATCGCGCTCGGACAGGCGCAGCATCGTCTCCGTCCGACCCGGAACCCGGTGAGCCGTCTGCTCCGCCGATTGACGCAGCGGAAGACGCTCGGTGTCCTGGAATCGATCCAGCCCGCATCGGGCGGCTACCTCGAGGCCGCGCCGCTGACGAGCTTCGTGACGATGAGCCTCGCCGGCAGCGGATTGGAGGACCATCCGGTCACGCGGAAGGGCGTCGAGTTTCTCGTGGAGTCCGCGCGTGAGGACGGCAGCTGGCCAATCGACACGAATCTCGCGACCTGGGTGACCACCCTGTCCATCAACGCGCTTGGCGCGGATGCGTTCTCTCCGGAGGAACGGCGCTATTTGAGGACATGGCTCCTGGATCAGCAGTTCCAGGTCGAGCACCCGTACACGAAGTCGGCGCCGGGCGGCTGGGCGTGGACCCACCTCACGGGTGGTGTTCCCGATGGCGACGACACCGCCGGTGCGCTTCTGGCGCTGTCGGTTCTCGGCGACGACGCGGAGATCCGACTCGCTGCGACGGCTGGCGTGCGGTGGCTGATCGATCTCCAGAACCGGGACGGCGGCATCCCAACGTTCTGCCGGGGTTGGGGGAAGCTGCCGTTCGATCGGAGCAGCCCGGATCTGACGGCGCACGCGGTGCGAGCCTGGCAGGCATGGCGAAACCTCGATCCTGGCATCGACCGTGCGATGGACCGCGCGGTGCGTCATCTCCTGCGAACCCAGCAACCGGACGGATCGTGGATCCCCCTCTGGTTCGGCAATCCGTGGACATCGGATCAAACTAACCCCGTCTACGGGACGGCCCGCGTCCTCCAATGCGGCGACCTGCTCCCGGCCGACGCTCGGCGACGGGGGGAGCAGTTCCTGTACTCGAGCCAGAAGAAGGACGGGAGCTTCGGCACGATCGAAGACACTGCGCTTGCCGTCGCCGCTCTCGGCGACGAACGGGGCGTGCGCTGGCTCGAGGAACGAGCCGATTTCGAGCCGTCGCCGATCGGTCTCTATTTCGCGAAACTCTGGTATTCGGAGAAGCTCTATCCGCTGATTTTCGCGGTCTCGGCCCTGAAATGATCTATCTCGATCACAACGCGACGACGCCCGTCGACCCGCGGGTCCTCGAAGCGATGACGCCATTTTTTACGGAGAACTTCGGGAATCCCGCAAGCCGCCATCATGCCCTCGGGTGCAATGCCGCGAAGACCGTCGAGACGGCGCGCGAACAGGTCGGTTCCGTGATCGGAGCCGATCCTCGCGAGATCGTCTGGACGAGCGGCGCGACGGAGTCCGACAACCTCGCGCTGCAAGGAGTCGCCCAGTCGCCTGCCTACAAGAAGAAGCATATTGTCACGGTCGCGACCGAACACCGCGCTGTCCTCGATCCGTGCGAGGTCCTCGAGAAGAAGGGATTCGAAGTCACGTATCTCGGCGTCGATTCCGACGGCTGTCTCGATCTGGATCGGCTGGCGAAGGCGATCACGGACCAGACGCTGATGGTCTCCGTCATGCACGCCAACAACGAGATCGGCGTTCTCCATCCGATCGCGACGATCGGCGCGCTCTGCAGGGAGCGGGGGGTGCTTTTCCATACGGATGCGACGCAGTCGTTCGCCAAGGAGCCTATCGACGTGAACGCGATGGGGATTGACCTGTTGAGCGCGAGCGCCCACAAGATTCACGGGCCAAAGGGAATCGGCGTGCTGTATGTCCGCCGCCGCGGTCCCCGCGTGCGCTGCGAGGCGCTGCTGCACGGGGGAGGGCATGAGCGGGGTCTGAGATCAGGGACGCTCAACGTGCCGGGAATCGTCGGCATGGGCGTCGCCGCGACGCTTCCGGTGGACGACGGAGTCCGGACGTTGCGAGACCGGCTGGAAACCGGGATTCTCACCGGCCTGGACGGGGTCGAGATCAACGGCCATCGCACGGAGCGGCTGGCCAACACGACGAATCTGAGCTTTGCCGGCGTGGACGGCAAGGAGCTGATGAAGCGGATGCCGGAGATCGCGGTGTCCTCCAGCTCCGCCTGTACAAGCGCGCTGGTGCAACCGAGCTACGTGCTGGGCGCCCTGGGCTGCGACGACGCGCGGATCCGGGGGAGCGTGCGGTTCTCGTTCGGCCGGTTTAACACCGCCGAGGAGATCGGAACCGCGACGGCGAAAGTCGTGGAGTCCGTAAAGGCCCTACGGACCGCGGTACCAAAAGGTGGCAACTAATTCGAAGCGGGAGAGTCGGGGTCGGCGTCTTCGCCTCCGGCAGCAGTCTGACGTCTCCCTGGTGGTCGGCGGATCCGGTTTCGTCGGTGTCGAGCTCGTGCGACACCTGCTCCGGGATGCACGCCATGTCCGAGTGTTTGACACGGCCGCGCTCGGGGACGCGAGACTCGAAGACCGGGTTGACTTCGTTCGGGGAGATGTTCGTGACGAGACCGCCGTAGGCGAGGCGCTTCGGGGTGCGAGCCGCGTGTATCACTTGGCTGCCATGGTGCCGTTGACTCGAGCTGGGAAAGGGTTCCGCGATGTCAATGTGGGTGGTACGCAGCATGTCGTGAATGCAGTCGCGACACAGGACGACGTGCACGTGGTGCACCTGTCGTCATCGGCCATCTACGGCGTGCCAACGGAGGTCCCCGTCACAGAGGACACGCCCCTTGACCCGCTCGGCGCGTATGGTCGCTCGAAATACGAGGGCGAAATGGTGGTCAGGCGGGCCGCCGACAAGGGCCTGTCGGCGACTGTGATCAGGCCCAGAACGGTCGTTGGTCTCGGTCGCCTCGGCATATTCCAGATCTTGTTCGACATGATCGCCAATCAGCGGCCGATCACGATACTGGGCTCGGGCGACCACGACTTCCAGCTCCTAAGCAATCGAGACCTGGCGCGCGCCATGATCGCCGCTTCCGACAGTGAATCGCCCCGGGTTCTCCGGAGAGCTCATTAGTTGACTCCGGCCATTGTGGCTGGCGCTTCTTGTGCCCGATAGTACTGCTGTTCGTACTCGGCCGGTGGCACGTCGCCGATCGACGTCAAGAGCCGCCGGTTGTTGAACCAGTCCACCCATTCGAGCGTCGCAAACTCCACGGCCTCGAGATGCCGCCACGGGCCGCGCCGACGAATCACTTCGGTCGTGTACAGCCCGATCACCGACTCAGCGAGGGCGTTGTCGTACGAGTCACCCACGCTCCCCACGGACGGCTCGATGCCCGACTCGGCCAGCCGGTCCGTGTAGCGAATGGAGAGATACTGACCACCCCGATCGCTGTGGTGCACTAACCCGTCAGGTGCCGGCCGCGCATACAGGGCTTGCTCCAACGCATCAAGGGCGAGGTCGGTGCGCAAGGAGCTGGAGACGCGCCAGCCTACGATGCACCGGGCAAAGACATCGATGACGAACGCCACGTAGACGAAGCCGCGCCAGGTCGCCACGAAGGTGAGGTCCGCCACCCAGAGTGCGTTGGGGCGCGTGGCCACAAACGTGCGGTTGACCAGGTCGGCCGGCCGCGGGGTGGGGTCAGGACAGGTCGTCGTGGTGAACGCCCGGCCCCGAACGGCGCCCCGCAGGCCCAGCTCCCGCATCAGGCGTTCGACGGTGCACCGGGCCACGGCGATCCCCTCACGGTTCAACTGGCGCCAGACTTTGTACGCGCCGTAGACCGCGAAGTTCTCGTCGCGCACGCGACGGATCTGATCCTTCAACCACGCATCGCGCTGCGCGCGCCCCGATCGCAACCGGGGATTGGCCTGCCACGCTTTGTGCGCGTAATACGTCGACGGAGCAATCGGCACCACGGCGCTGATCGGCTCGACCCCGTACGTTTCCCGCTGCGCATCAATGAAGGTCACCATTACCTCGGTCGGCGGTCGAGCTCCGCCTGTGCGAAATACGCTGACGCTTTCCGCAGGATCTCATTCGCCCGCCGGAGCTCGCGGATCTCACGCGCCTGCTCCTTCAGCACGGCCCGCTCGTCCGTCGTCAGCCCCGGACGGCGTCCCTGATCCCGCTCGGCTTGGCGCACCCAATGCCGCAGCGTCTCCGACGTGCAGCCGATCTTCTCGGCCACGGATCGGATCGCGGCCCACTGCGAGTCGTGCTGGTCTTCGTGCTCAAACACGAGCCGCACGGCGCGGTCCCGTACTTCTGGTGAGTACTTCCTCGGTCTTCCCATGGACTCCATCCTCCCAAGATATGGAGCCTCCGGGAAACCCGGGGCGATTCAGCCTTCTGAACCGTCGCGGCTTGAGCTGAACACGACTCTCGCCGAATCAGGGGTCCAGAGTGGCGTCGAGGCAAAGGTCGCTCCGCTGTCGAACTGCTCGGAGATGTTACGGGCCAGGTCATAGATCCACACATCGCGTCCGGCTTGGGCCAGCACTTGTCGACCGTCCGGCGCAACCTGCACCCAGTCGTAGGGCCTCGGTTCCAGAGCCACATCTTCTTCGCGACCCTCACGGTTGACCCAGACCAGGGCCCGAGGGAGTCCCGCACCCGCCTCAGCCGTTACGTAGAGCAACGACCCGTCGCGCGCCAGGCTAAAATTCCCAGCGCCCATAGTACTTTCACGCACACCCTCGAACACGGGAATCGGGTCGCCCACAACGGCCCGCTGATCGAGATCAAACGCGACAGCCCACACGGTTCCGTCGACGGCATAGACGAGATGGCCGCTGGCCGCATACCGCGCGTGGCTCCCGGCGGAGATGAGCCGCCGACGCTCGTTGTTGATGAGGTCGAGGACCCAAATCGGCTATATCCGAGTTTCCCAAAGGGCGTAAGTACCTGATATCCCTGTCTTTCCGGGGTAAATCGAGCGTTCGGCCTGCACAGGTCGGCCGCTTCGATGTGAACATAGTCATTCACGGGTCGACTGCAGTCCGAGGACGCGGCGATCTTGTCGCATACGGATGGGCCCTGTGGAAGCTGCCGGCGCCGTGGACGCACAGAACGCGCCCACCGCACCTCGGAAAACGCTGCGCGTTTTCCACGAGCTTCCACAGGGCCTTTCCCATCAAATCATCCACGAAAAACCCCGGGTTCCTCTCAGGGATCGGTGCAGCTTTGGCCGGTTCCATGGCTAATAAGTCAAGCATTGTCATCGACTTACGTGGCTGGAGAACACCGTCTGTATCTGGAGAGGAACTGCAGGCTCTCGGAAAGTCCGGCCCACGGTACACGGCGGAAATCGCGAGGGGCCTGCCAGTGCCAAGGGGCTGAACAGTCAGCGAGGGTTCGGCCCAGCGGTAAAACGTCGGCGAAAGTCCAGGCCGCGTTCCAGGGCCAGAGTGTTCATGGTTCGTCGCCCTGTAAATGCCAGCGCCTCAGCACCTTGAGGTGGGACCGGCTGCCGTCGAGCAGGCCCCCCACCAAAAGCGGGGCCCGCGCAGGCGGCCGTCGACTGAGCGATAGACGACTTCACCGCTGATTCGCGGGCACGAACACATCCGCAGCCTCTTTCCACGGCGTGGCTGACCTGCTGGGGGCTGAATCGTGCACACATTTGTGTGAGGAACCAAACCCCGAAAGGCCCCAAAATAGCGTTGGGAAACCCGGATAGACCCCCCAAATCTCCATGTTCTCAGCCCCGTCGCCCTTAACGACCGTGAAGAGCAGTGCCTCGCCCCCGGGCAGAAACGCGGGCCACCGGTGACGCTCACCATCCGCCAGCTCGGTAATGGCCTGCGGCTCACCGCCAGCCGCCGGGAGCCGAACCAGCGGGGTGCGGCTAGACGACGCCAACACAATCGTGTCGTCGGGACCCCAGGTCGCTCCTGCGATCCCCCCGATCCGCTCTATGAGGGTGACAGGGAGTCCGCCCTCGATCGCCACCCGATACAAGTTGTCGTCCTCGGCCGCGAAGCCCCGGCCGCGATACCCCACCCAGTTGCCGTCTGGCGAGAAGAACGGTTGATACCGACGGCTCCCGTGGCGTTGCCTCCAGCTGGTCGATCTGACGCATATAGAGCTGGCCGCCGGCCCCCACGTACACCACCCGTGTGGCGTCCGGTGAGAGAATCGCCACTGGAAGAACGCCGGTCCCCGGTTCGGTGAGGTCAAGAGGCGGGGTCAGCGGTGGAGCTGTCCTCAGGAGGATAACGCGAAATCTTAGGGCGGTTCGCTAGACCTTCAACGTGTCGAACTTGCATCTATGGCACCGCGCCGGTTTCGCCGGCGCTCGGGAAGTTCATACGGCGGCGAAGCCGTCGTCGTCAGAAGCGGAACAGCCGGGTGACCTTGACGACGAAGGCGCGGTTCTCGAGGAACGGCGTGCCGCGCAGCGACGTGTCCCGCTGGTCGTTGTAGACGACAAACAGTTCGCTTCCCGGTTGATACTCCCAGCGGAGCCGGAGGTTCGTGCTGAGTGAGTTGGTGCCGTTGTTGTATTGCACGAAGCCTCCGAAGAACATCCGCGGTGTGAGGGTGTAGGTCAGGCGGCTCTGGACCAACGTTGCCGTAAACGAGCCCCCCGGCAGCTCGATCCGGTTGAGCGAGGTGCTCGGCTCGAACGACAGCTGCGGCGTGATCTCGATCCGGCCGCGCCGATAGCCAACCGCCGTGATATGCCCGTTGAAGAACTCGCCGCGCTGGATGGAGAAGGTGCCCGAGAACCTGCGCTGCGCCCCCAGGGAGTACGACGCGAAGACGTCCTGGAAGTCGTAGGCGCCCGGCGAAATCGTGACGTCGGCCGCAATCGGGAAGGGCCGTACCAGCAGCTCGTGGCTTTGCTGGACATCGATGCCGAACCGATCGCTGTTTTCCAATTCGGTGTCGAAGCGCGCCTGCGCGATTCGCGTTTCGACGTGGCCGGCGCCGTTCTCGATGTAGTCGAGGCTGGCGCGCCACGTGAATTGCCGCACCGCGCGAATCGAGGCCGGCCGAGGACTGTATTGCGCCGACGTGAAGGTGCGCCGGAAGTCGTCACGGCGCAGAAAGCCCACTTCGGGATTGAAGTGGTCCCCGACGCGCAGGTGGTCGATCTGAAAGCCGTACAGGTCGCCGGTGTAGGTGAAAGCCGCCTGGTAGCTCGCGTCGTCGCCGTCGAGCCCCGGCGTGCGGGTCCGGGCGTAGTAGCCGTTGAAGTTCACGTTGTCGTAGAACGAAAACGCCGCGTCGAGGCCGAAGACTTCGTTCGACCCGTCGCCGACCGTCGAGACGGACCGGCCGGTAAAAATCCCCCCGATCCGGCTGCGCCGCAGGATGTCGCGTTTCACCCGCACGACCGTGAAGTTGGTCGCCATGGCGGTCGCGTTCGGCGCACCTTGGGTCTGGATGTTCAATGCGCCGATGCTGAACTGGCCCACCTTGCCGGTGATTCGGCCGCCAGCCTGGATCGGTACCGTCTGCCCCTGTTCCAGCCCGATCCGCCGGCTGAAGAACACCGTCGGCACGTCACCGCCGCCGCCAAAGAAGCCACCACCCCCGCGCCCACCGCGGGGCCCCCCCGTAAACCCGCCGGCCGGCCGGCCGAAATCGAAGATGCCCCGGCCTTCAAGGAAAAACTCGCGCTTCTCCGGAAAAAACAGACTAAATCGCGTGAGGTTTATCTGCTGTTCGTCCACCTCGACCTGGGCGAAGTCAGTGTTGTAGGTGAAGTCCGCCGTGAGGTTCGCGGTCACCCCGTACTTGACGTCGATGCCGACGTCACCGTCGCCGTCATTCGAGATCCGCGGGACCGTGTTGACGTCGGTGGCGAGCGATCCGATCGCATACGGCTTGACCTCGAACGTCCGGTTGCCGCCGGCACGTCGACGCCGGTCAGTGTGCCGGCCGCCGAGATACGCGCCTCGGCGGGGCGGGCGTTGATGGGGACCGATGTGAGATAGGTCAACTCGGTCCGAATGCGTCGGCCGAGCTGCATCCCCCACATCTGCCGCACGCCCGGCCGAAAGCGAAGGGACTTGAAGGGGATCTCCATCTCGACGCTCCACCCCCCGTCAAAACGGCCGGTTCGGACATCCCAGATCGCGTTCCAGTCGGGGTTGGGGTTCCCTTCATCGGCTACTTGAATGTCGAAGAAGCCGCCGATGGGGTTGACGACAAACACGACACCGTTGCGGCGATCGTAGTAGGTGTCCAACATGACGCTGAAGTAGTCGTTCTGGACGATCTGGGACGAATCGCGCTGCATCTCGTTGGCGACCCACTGCGACTCGGGCGCCGAGTCCCAGAGCCGCGCCGATACATAGACGTGTTGCTCGTCATAGAAGACCCACGCTTCGGTCGGCTCCGTCGACGGAGCGCCCGCAACCGGCAGCTGCTGGATGAAGCCGTCGACCGACGGCACCTCCTCGTAGAACGCCTCGTCCAGCGCTCCGTCTAGTCGCAACGACTCGGTCAGGCGGACCGCGCGCACGGTTACGCGGCCGGCGGCATCGCGCGTGAGGGTCGCTGGCGCCACCGGTGCCGGCGGTCCATCGATGATGCCGACAGGTGCCGCCGCAAAATCGCTGCCGCGTCCGGCGGCAGTTAGCTCACTGGGTTCCGCTGAGGGGGGATCCTCGCCGGTAAGCGCGCGCTCGTCGACACGTGGCACGCTCGCCGGGAGCGACGACGCGACCGCACCGCTCCCGGCCGGCAGCCCGCGTCGCAGCTCGGCGGCGAGCCGGTCCTGTAACGCGAAGAGATCCGCCACCGAGCCATCGACGATCGCCGTATGCACGACCGTGGCAGTCGCCACCTCCACCACGCGCGCCGTGATGCGCATCCGGTCGCCGAGCCGCTGGTAGCCACCACTGATGACCCACCGCGCGCCGAGGAGACGGCTTGCGGCAACCGCTGTCTCCTCGGTCGCCTCAGCGCTCCTGCCCTCCGCGCTCAGCTGTGCGATCGCGCCAGACACGGCCTGGTGCCCGACCACCGACACACCGCCCGCACCCTCCAAGCCAGCCGCGAGCGTTTCGACGATGCCCGTCCCGACCCAGTCGTCAGCCGCGGCTCCCGAGATGTTGGAAAACACGGTGATGGCGACGCTGTCGTCCGCGGCGGCTGGCGCGGCCTGGGCAGCGCGGACCGGTCCTGGCGCGGGGAGGTGAGCTGCTGTGCCACGCTCGGCCCCCACGGCCGTCGACACCGTGAGGAGCAGGATCGTCTCAGCGATGATCATGGGGACCCGTAGGAGCCGGTCCAGCCAGGGATCCTGGGCGAGGTAGACGATCCCCATCCCACCCCGGCCGAGACGGAGCGGATTTCATACGGGCCGAGGGTCGAGCCAGGAGCGCGGGCCATCGGAGACGGGGTCATTGTAGTCCGCTCCCGACCGTCATCTGGTCGTCCCGGGTCGCACCGCCCGGGACTCCGGCTGAGGCTGCCGTCCTCATATGTATGGGGGCGGGGGCCAGTGACGCGGTTCTCCTCGACGATCCGAGCCGCGCGCCGAGTGTGAGTGGCACGGCGCTCCTTGGGTTCTCACTCATGTGGTGGTCATCGTCTGGCTCTGAAGCATTCGCTGTGCTGGACTTTCGCCGTTAGTCAACGCCCGCCATGCACGAGATGATCAACGCCCGCGTTATACGCAGTCGACGGTCGGCCCTACGCGTTGCCGCGCGCACGTATCTCCTGCAGCGCCCACGTGTTGCCGTCCGGGTCGCTGAAAGAAGCGTACAGGACACCGCCCGAATCCTCGACCTCGCTGACGTCGACCCCGCGTCCTAGCAGTCCGTCGCGTGCACTGCGGATGTCCCGCACGACCGCGAGGGTCGGGCCTTCGACCAGCTCCAGAACGAGCGCCCTGACGGCAGGGCTAAAGCCCTGCGCTACGCCTTGTTGTGATGACGGCTCCCCTTCTGCGACGCCGTAGATTTGCGCGATGTGCGGGTGGTTGAGGGTGCTGTCAACTTAGCGCAGTAGACGCAGGTCTCGCCCGTAGCCACCGAGCACCGGTCACGTGGTCAAGAGGCGCACCAGCTCCCACTCCGCAAACGCTCGGCGGCGGAGCAGGCGATGGTGAGCCGATCGCACCAAGTGGCGGCCAACCCGGAAAAGGTTGTGGACCACACCGTGCACGGACGCGAAACGTTGTAGCTGGGCGGGTGACTTGAAGCGGCGCATCTGGCGTTCCCGCTGGAGGTCCTCCACATCACGAAAACTGAGACTGAAGCGAAAGTACAGCCAGACGGCGTGAGCGATGATGTCGGGCGGGAATCGATAGCCGTGGTAGCTGGGTGCGGGGTTGATCATGCCCCAACTCTGCTACGCTCGACCTCAACGTGACAATGCCCATGCGCTCCCTGTCGGACCGTGTCCTGCGCGCCATCGACCGGGACGCTCTGGTGCCGCCAGGCGGCCGCCTGCTCGTCGCGCTCTCCGGCGGGGCGGACTCGATGGCCCTCGCGGCAATCCTCGTAGAGGCCGCCAACAACGGCCCGCTCGCCGTGGCCGGTCTCGTTCACGTCAACCACCAACTCCGGGGGGCCGCCTCGGACGGGGACGAACAATTCTGTCGCGAGGTGGCGCAAGCGCTTCGCGTGCCGATCACCGTCGAACGCGCCGCGGTGGCGGCGCTGGCGCGCACTGACCGAGTCTCGATCGAGGATGCCGGGCATCGCGCCCGTTACGCCATCTTCGACCGCGTAGTGACGGCGCAGGGCGCCGACGCAATCGCCACGGGCCATACGCGCGACGACGTGGCCGAAACCGTGTTGCTCCGACTCGTGCGCGGCGCCGGGCCAGGGGGCCTGGCGGGCGTCCGTCCGCGAGCCGGCCGGGTGGTACGGCCGTTGCTCGACGTATCGCGCCAGGAGCTGCGTGACTACCTGTCGGCGCGGGGCCTGTCGTTTCGCGAGGACGAGACGAATCGCGACGTCCGCATGACGCGCAACCGCGTCCGCCACCGGCTGCTGCCGTTGCTGGAGGAGGAATTCTCACCCGCGATTGTCGACGTGCTGGCCCGCGACGCGGCTATCGCCCGCGCCGATGCGGAGTGGATCGACGCTGTGGCGAATGAAGCCGCGGCCGAGATTGTCACCTACGATGAGGGCTGCGTCCGAATCGAGGCGGACCGGCTCCACGCGCAGCCGGCCGCGTTGGCGCGGCGCATCGCGAAGCTGGCGCTCGAACGGGCATCGGGTCGCGGGGTCGGGTTCAATCACGTCGAGCGGCTGCTTGGCCTGGCCGCGACGCCGTCCACGCCGGTGACCGAGGCGGATTTCCCTCGGTGTCGCGTGGAGCGCCGAGGCACGCACCTGGTGCTGCGACGGCCGCAGCCACGGCGGCGCAGCGCCGCGGCGACAGGGTTTGAATACCGCCTCAGCGTGCCCGGCGAGATCGCTATCGTGGAGGCGGGGCTCGCGGTGTCGGCCGAGCGTGCGGCGACGCCCGCGCGCCTGCGCGCACGTGGCCGCACGGTGGCGGTCGCCGGCGCCGCTCTCACGCCGCCGCTCACGGTTCGTAGCTGGCGCCCGGGCGATGCGTTTCGCCCGCTCGGACTGGGCGGCCGCAAGAAGCTCCAGGACCTCTTTGTGGATCGCAAGATCGAGCAGGCGAAGCGCGGGTCCATCCCAATCGTGGCCGACGCTCGGGGCCGCATCGTGTGGGTGGTCGGACAGGCTGTGGCGGAGGAGGTGCGGGTCACCGACCCCACGGCAGGCGTGCTAATCTTGAAGGCGAGGAAACTGGGAGGCCTCGGGTGAACTCGACCCTGCGTAGCTTCATCTTCTGGATGGTGCTGGTCGTTGTCGTCTCCCTGATCTGGAGCTTCTCGACCCAGTTCCAGACCGGCAATAACCAGGTGTCGTTCAGCGAGTTCGTCCGCATGGTCGACGCTGGCCAGGTCGACAGCGTCACCCTGACCGGCAGTGAAGTCACCGGGACGCTTGCCAACGGCGAGACCTTCCGGTCGTACGCGCCGCCCCAATACGAAGGGCTCGTCAACAAGCTGGTCGAGCGGGACGTTGCCGTGACCGCCAAGGAGGCGGCCGGCAATCCGTGGGCGACGCTGCTCTACACCTGGGCGCCCATCCTCCTGATCATCGCCTTCTGGGTCTTCTTCATGCGTCAGGTCCAGACCGGCGGGAACAAGGCGCTCTCGTTCGGTAAGAGCCGCGCGAAGCTGTCGTCGAGCTCACAGAAGAAGGTCACGTTCAAGGACGTGGCGGGTGTCGATGAGCCCAAGGAGGAGCTGCAGGAGATCATCGAGTTCCTCCGAGAGCCGCAGAAGTTCCAGAAGCTTGGCGGGCGCATCCCCAAGGGCGTGCTGTTAATGGGGCCGCCGGG
Organism: Vicinamibacterales bacterium; assembly: GCA_965197395.1. Lineage (GTDB taxonomy): Bacteria > Acidobacteriota > Vicinamibacteria > Vicinamibacterales > UBA8438 > CAZYFH01. The sequence continues at coordinate 166,554 of CBDANB010000006.1, forward strand.
AACGGGCAAGACCCTGCTCGCTCGCGCTGTCGCCGGTGAGGCCAACGTCCCCTTCTTCTCGATTAGCGGGTCCGACTTCGTGGAGATGTTCGTTGGCGTCGGGGCGTCGCGGGTGCGCGACCTGTTCGAGCAGGGCAAGAAGAACGCGCCGTGCATCGTTTTCATCGACGAGATCGACGCGGTCGGCCGGCATCGCGGCGCCGGGCTCGGCGGTGGTCACGACGAGCGGGAGCAAACCCTCAACCAGTTGCTGGTCGAGATGGACGGTTTCGAGTCGAACGAGGGTGTCATTCTGGTCGCGGCGACGAACCGGCCCGATGTGCTCGACCCGGCACTGTTGCGGCCGGGCCGCTTCGACCGCCGGATCGTCGTGAACCGGCCGGACGTCAAGGGCCGCGAAGGCATCCTCGGGGTTCATACGCGCAAGATCCCGTTGTCGGATGACGTCGACGTGCACGTGCTGGCGCGCGGGACGTCCGGTTTCTCCGGCGCCGATCTCGCCAACTTGGTCAACGAGGCGGCGCTCAACGCCGCGCGATACAACCAGAAAGTCGTGCGGATGCAGGACTTCGAGTTTGCCAAGGACAAGGTCCTCATGGGCTCGGAGCGCCGCTCGATGATCATCAACGACGAGGAGAAGCAGGTCACCGCCGTCCACGAGGCGGGGCATGCCCTCCTGACCGTGCTGCTTCCCAACGCGGATCCGATTCACAAGGTGACAATCATTCCGCGTGGCATGGCGCTGGGGGTGACCCAGCAGTTGCCCGTCGACGACAAGCACAACTACTCACGCGCCTATCTCGACGACCAGATCGGGATGTTGCTCGGCGGCCGTATCGCCGAGGAGCTGACCAAGGGCAACATCACCACCGGCGCCGGCAACGACCTCGAGCGGGCCACCGAGATGGCGCGGCGGATGGTATGTGAGTGGGGGATGAGCGATGCCATCGGGCCGCTCACGTTCGGCAAGAAAGAAGCGCAGATCTTCCTCGGCCGCGACTTCACGCAGCACCAGGACTACAGCGACGACACGGCGCTCAGAATCGATCAGGAAATCAAGCGGATCGTCACCGGCAACTACGATCGCGCGCGCCAGGCGCTCGAGACCCACAAAGAGGAGCTCACGCGGATTGCCGAAGAGCTGCTCATTCGGGAGGTACTCGACGCGGAGCAGGTCCAGCGGATAGCGAAAGGCCTGCCGATCGAGGACCCGGTGCCCACGGTCGATTCACGACCGCCGCCCGGAGGAACCGTCGCGCCAGCGGAAGACGATGAAACGCCGATCGTGCCGCCCGTGCCGTCGCTCGACAAGGCGGTTCCGCAGGAGTAATTCGGCGTCGTCCAGGGTTGCCGGTTCCCATCTTCCCAGTTGCCGTCGTACCCCAGCGACGGCGTTGGCTCAAGGCTGATGGCTCAGGGCTCATGGCGCCCCAGACCGTAGACTTGCCCCTGAGCCTTAAGCCTTAAGCCCTAAGCCCTAAGCCCTAAGCCCTAAGCCCTAAGCCCTAAGCCCTGAGCCAGGCGTTTCAAGCGCAGCCCCATGATCGCTCCACGCAAGCGCTACACCCTCTCGCTGCCGGGCGGTCGAACGCTCGTGCTGGGTGAGCGCACGTTGCTGATGGGCATCGTCAACGTGACGCCTGACTCGTTCGCCGACGGCGGTAGCTGTCTCGATCCCGACCGGGCGCTAGACGCAGCGCTCGCGCTCGAGGCGGCCGGCGCCGATCTGCTGGACGTGGGTGGGGAGTCGACGCGACCCGGCGCTCACCCGCTGCCGGCGGCGGAAGAATGCAGGCGGGTGCTGCCTGTGCTGGAGCGTTTCGCCGGACGCGTCCGTGTGCCGGTGTCGATTGATACCTATAAGGCCGAGGTGGCGCGTCGGGCGCTGGCTGCCGGCGCGTCGGTGATCAACGACGTGTCGTCGCTACGCTATGATCCGGCCATCGGACAGGTGGCGGCGTCGACCGGTGTGCCGCTCGTGCTCATGCACAACCGTGGGCGCGCCAAAGACATGTACCGGGAAGCGCGCTACGATGATGTCGGCGCGTCAGTGAGCCGGGAGCTGGCGTCGGTGCTGGACGCGGCGGCGGCGGCCGGTGTCGCGAGGACGCAGATTATCGTCGACCCCGGGCTCGGGTTCGCCAAACGCGCCGATCAGTCGTTGCGCGCCCTGGCGGATCTCCGCGCGCTCGACACGCTCGATCGGCCCGTGCTCGTGGGACCGTCACGGAAGTCGTTCCTCACCAGCGCGCTCGGCGAACGGTCGCCGTCGGACCGCGAGTGGGGGACCGCCGCCGCGGTCACGGCCGCGGTGCTGCTCGGGGCGCACATCGTGCGTGTGCACGCGGTCGCCCCGCACCTCGACGTCGTGCGGGTTGCCGACGCCATACGCACGCAGGCCGCGGCTGAGGTTCCCGCGTAAAGCGGCCGCGTGGCGCCGCACGTGGAGGCGAGCGCAACGGATGATCGATTATCTCACCAGCCTGGTTGGCAGCGTGCGCCTCGGTTGGCGTGATGCTCTCGACATCGCGGTCGTCGCGTTCCTCATGTACGAGTTCTTGAAACTCATTCGACAGACGCGCGCCGTGCAGATCGCGCTTGGCGGCGCGATCGTCGTGGGTCTGTACTATGCATCCGAGTTCGCAACCCTCCGGACGGTGAATTGGATCGTCCGTGACATGTTTGGCTACGTCGTGTTTGCCGCCGTCGTGCTGTTTCAGGCCGACATCCGCCGCGCGCTCTCGAACCTCGGTCGCGGGCCGTTTTTCCGCTATCTCGCGCGCGCGACCACGACCGATGAGACGATCGAGGAGGTGGTCACCGCGGCCAGCATGCTCGCCAGCCGACGGGTCGGCGCCATTGTGGCGATCGAGCGCGAGATCGGTCTGCGCAACGTGATCGAAAGCGGCATTCCGGTCGACTCGGCCGTCAGCTACGACTTGCTGGTGAGCGTCTTCCAGACCGAGTCGCCCCTCCACGATGGTGCCGTGATCCTCCAGGAGAACCGGATCGCGGCCGCCGCCTGTTTCTTGCCGCTGACGGTTAACCCACGCTTGACGACGGAGCTCGGTACGCGGCATCGGGCCGCGATCGGCTTGACGGAGGAGTCGGATGCCGTGGCACTCGTCGTCTCCGAAGAGACGGGGACGGTGTCGCTCGCGCTGGACGGACAGCTCGAGCGTGACCTGGACGGCGAGCAACTGCGGGCGCGGCTCGAGTCGCTGATGAAGCCTGCCGAGCGGCGCCGTCTGGGTCGGCGGCCGCGGCCGGCGTACGAGTCCTGATGGCTCGTCGCGTGCTGCGTGATGCCCGCCTGAAGCTGCTGGCGGTCGGACTCGCCGTCGTGCTCTGGCTGAGCGTGGCCGGCGAGCCGATCGTCGAGCGTGGGCTCGAGGTGCCGTTGGGGTTCGAGAACGTCCCCGGGGACCTCGAGATCGCGGGCACCCCGCCGGACACGGTCCGCGTCCGGGTCAGCGGCGCGTCGAGCATCGTGAGCCGCCTCGAGCCGGGTGACGTCGTCGCCGTGTTGGACCTCGCCGGCGAGGACGCCGGCCGCCGCCGACTCTTCGACATGTTCGCGGGGCGGGTGCGCGCGCCCTTCGGGGTCGACATCGTCCAGGTCGTGCCGGCGACCATCACCGTGTCGCTGGAACGCGCGGGCGTGCCCCGCACGGTTCCCATCGTTCCGGACATCGAGGGTCAGCCGGCTGCGGGGTACGTGGTCGGCCGCATCTCGACGGCGCCAGCGACCGTGGAAGTGGTCGGCTCCGACAGCCGTCTCGCCGAGCTCGTCGAGGCGCTCACCGCGCCGGTCTCGGTGGCCGACGCATCCGCCCGGGTGCAGTCCATCGTCACGGTCGGGGTAGCCGACCCGACGCTGCGACCGGCAACACCGAGCTCCGCCGAAGTGACTGTCGAGATCGTGCCGGCGCCCGTTGAGCTGACGCTGCAGGAAGTGCCGGTCGCGATGCGGAGCGCCGAGCGCCGGGTGGACGGGCGCGCAGTGCCCCAGCAGGTCACGGTGAGCGTCAGCGGCCCGCGCGAGACCATCGAGGGGCTGGACCGCTCGGCGGTCGAGGCCTACGTCGATCTTGTTGGGCTTGCACCGGGTCAGTACAATCTACCGGTTACCGTCGAGTCGCAGCAGGACATCGGCGTCACGCACATCGAACCGCCGTCCGTACGCATCGACGTTCGGTAGACCCAGGCCCCCGCGCCCCACGGATCCTCATGTCGACTACCTTGTTCGGTACGGACGGCGTGCGAGGCACGCCCGGCAGCTACCCGCTCGACGCGACGACGATCGCGCGGCTTGGCGCGGCGCTCGCGCGCGACCTCGGAGATGCGCCTCGGGTGCTGATCGGCCGGGATACTCGGGCGTCGGGGGACTGGATCGAGCGACAGGTCGCAGCGGGTGTGACCGCCGCAGGTGGCATGCCGGTCACGGTCGGCGTGATGCCGACCCCAGGCGTGGCGTATCTGACGTCGCGCAGCTTCGACGCGGGGGTTGTCGTGTCGGCGTCGCACAACCCGTCGCCCGACAATGGCGTCAAGGTCCTCACGGCGACCGGTGAAAAGGCCTCGCGCGTCGTGGAATCACGTCTCGCGTCCCGGGTCGCCGCAGACACGTGGGAGCCGCCAGCGGAGGCGCCATCGCCGCCGCGCGAGGCGGAGGCAGCCGACGCGTATGTCAGGCATTTGACTGACGTGGTCGCCGGCGTGTCGTTGTTTGCCGCCGGCCCCATCGCCATCGATTGCGCGAACGGCGCGACCAGCGCCGTGGCTCCGCGTGTCCTGCGGACCTTGGGCGTACCCTTCGTCGAGCTGTGCACTCAACCTGACGGTCGAAATATCAACGCGGACTGCGGGTCGACGCATCCGGACGCGCTGCAGCGAGCCGTGGTCGAGCACCGGTGTCGTCTCGGGTTCGCCTTCGATGGCGACGGCGATCGGGTCATCCTGGTGGATCACCGAGGCGCGATAGTCGATGGGGACGGAGTGCTCTACGTCTGTGCCCGGCACCGCCATGCGACGCAGCGACTCACGGGCGACGCCATCGTGGCGACTGTCATGAGCAACATCGGGCTCGAGCTCGCATTGGAGAAGTCCGGCATCGTCGTGCACCGGTGTCCGGTCGGGGATTGGCACGTAGGTGAGGAGATGCAGCGCCGCGGGGTGTGCCTCGGGGGCGAGCAATCGGGCCACGTGATTTTCTCCGAGCGGCTGCCCACGGGCGATGGCATGGCCACGGCGCTCGAGGTGCTCCGGATTGTCGTGGAGACAGGCCGCGATCTGGCTGAGTTGACCGTCGGGCTCGAGGTGTTGCCGCAGGTGCTCGTCAATGTGCAGGTTGCCGAGCAACGGGAGCTCGATGGCGTCCCCGCTGTGCGCCACGTCATCCGCGACGCCGAGGAGCGCCTCGGCGATCGGGGTCGCGTCCTGGTACGCTACTCGGGCACCGAGCCGCTCCTACGGATCATGATCGAAGGCCCGGAGCAGGGCATCGTCCAGGAGCTGGCGAGGTCGATCGAGGCGCTCGCGCGCCAGCACCTGGCGTAGGCCGTTGTGCGGCCTCTAGCGAGATTCTTGTACTCGTGGCCTGTCGGGAACGGCCAAGGCGCGCACGGCGCGCCTGCGGGGGTCGGGGCGAAGCCCCGTCTAGGGAGGACACATGCGGCTCGGTGTCAACATCGATCATGTCGCGACGATTCGGCAGGCGCGGAAGGCCCGTGAGCCCGAGCCGATCGCCGCCGCGATGCTCGCCGAGCTCGCCGGAGCCGAGGGGATCACCGTTCATCTCCGGGGGGACAGGCGTCACATCCAGGAGCGCGATCTCGAGCTGCTGCACGAGGTCATGTCGACCCGACTCAATGTCGAGATGGCGGCGACCCGGGAGATGGCCGGCATTGCCGCGCGAATCAAGCCGGATCAGGTGACGCTCGTGCCCGAGCGGCGGGACGAGCTGACGACCACAGGTGGTCTTGACGTGGTCCGGCACGCGACATCGCTCAAAACGATGGTGGGTCGGCTGCGCGGCGCCGGAGTGCGGGTCAGCCTCTTCATCGATGCAGACGCGGCTCAGGTACGAAAGGCGCGGGCGGTCGGAGCCCAGGCCATCGAGATCAACACGGGTCCCTACGCCGACACGGCCCCAGATGAGCACGCGCGGCAGCTCGAGCGCGTGGCGGCCGCGGCGCGGCTCGGTGAGCGCCAGCGCCTCGAGGTGCTGGCGGGGCATGGGCTGACGTATGTCAACGCGCGGCCGATCTCGGCGATCGAGGAGATCGTCGAGGTCAACATCGGCCACAGCATCGTTGCCCGGGCGGTGCTCGTCGGCATGGAGCGTGCGGTGATTGAGATGCGACGCATCCTCAACCCGTAAAACAGCGCGGGCCGATCGAGCGCCGAGGCATGCCTCGGACCCCACGAGGCAGGCGGTAGTATCATCGAGACGCCATGGTGCTCAGGTGGTTGCTCCAGCTCCTGATCGGCGTCCTGCTCGTGCGGGTCGTGTGGGGTTTTGTCGCCGGACTGGTCCGGGGGGCGACGGAGCCCAAGCAGCGATCCGGCGGGCGCGCCGTTGCGCTCGTGCGCGACCCGGTGTGCGGCACGTTCATCGAACCGGCGCGCGCCATCGAGGCCCGCGTCGGATCCACCATCCACTATTTTTGTTCGGAGAGCTGCCGGGCCCGGTTTCGCCAAACCGCGTGAGCGCGCGAGCCGATGACCAATGAGGAGCGCTGTCGGGCCGACATCATCGAAGTCGGCCGCCGTCTCCACGAGCGGGCCTACGTGGCCTCGAATGACGGCAACATCAGCGTGCGCCTCGGCGACGACCGTCTCCTGACCACGCCGAAAGGCGTCTCGAAGGGCTTCATGACGCCCGACATGCTGGTGGTCACCGACCTGGAGGGCCGCAAGCAGGACGGGGAGCGCGACCCCTCGTCGGAAATCCAGATGCACGTGGCCGTGTATCGGCATCGTCCCGAAATTGCCGCGGTCGTGCACGCGCATCCGCCGGTGGCGACCGGATTCGCGGTCGCGGGTATTCCGCTCGATCGAGCGGTGCTGGCCGAGGTCGTGACGACGCTTGGGAGCATTCCGATCGCCGACTACGGCACGCCATCGACCCGCGAGCTCGCGGAGGCCGTGGAACAGCACATCAAGACACACGACGGCCTGCTGCTCGCCAACCACGGGGCGCTCACGGTGTCAGGCGATGTGCTCAGCGCCTACTACAAGATGGAGACACTCGAGCACTTCGCGCGGATCAGCGTGGTGGCGCGGCTGCTCGGGGAGGAGCGGTTGCTATCCAGGGAAGAGGTCATGCGGCTGCAGGATCTGCGTGGCATGTATGGCATCGCGGCGCCCGCCCCGTTCTGCCCGGACGGCGCAGACGGTCTCGTCACCGATGAGGAGCCAGCGTGTCAGCCTATCGAGGCGCCGACCGCGCCGGGCGAGCAACTCGTGGCCAGCGTCCCGGCTCCCGCCGCCGCGAAAGCCATCCCGACGCCGACGGTGAGCGAAGACGGCGAAATTCGTTTAACATACCGCGACCTTGCGGCCCTCATCGAGGACGCCGTAAAGCATCTGCGCTAGTTGACGGTTCACACGCCACCGGGACTGCCAGCCTGCGGTGGCGGGGGGATAGCACATGGGTGAGGCGCTGGGGATGGTCGAGACCAAGGGGCTCGTCGCGATGATCGAGGCCGCGGACGCGATGGTGAAGGCGGCAAAGGTGACGCTCGTCGGTTGGGAAAAGATCGGCGCCGGATACGTCACGGCGATCGTGCGCGGCGATGTGGCCGCGGTCAAGGCGGCGACCGATGCTGGCGCCGCAGCGGCGCGGCGCGTCGGTGAGTTGGTGTCGGTCCACGTCATCCCACGCCCGCACAGCAATCTCGAGGACTCCCTCCCGATCGGCACGGCCGGCAAGTAGTCCGTGATCCTGGCCAAGGTCGTCGGGACTGTCGTCGCGACGCGCAAGGACGAGCGGTTGGTGGGCCAGAAGCTCCTCCTGGCCCAGCCGATCGGTCCGGATGGCAAGGCCAAGGGCAATCATCTGGTGGCGGTCGATACCGTTGACGCCGGCGGCGGCGACACGGTGCTCATCGTCAGCGGCAGCTCCGCGCGAATGGCCGCCGATTTGAAGGACCTGCCCGTGGATGCCGCCATCGTCGGCATCGTTGACAACGTCGAAGTCACGGAGCGTTGATTCGATGCAGCTCGCGCGCGTGGTCGGCACCGTCGTCGCCACCCGCAAGGACCCCGGTCTGAGCGGGCACACGTTGCTGCTTCTCGCCCCGGTTGCGCCGGACGGTCAGGCGAGCGGTCGCCCTATCGTCGCGGTCGACTCGGTGGGCGCAGGGCCGGGTGAGGCGGTGTTCTTCGTCCGGGGTCGTGAAGCCTCGTTCCCCTTCTTGCCGGAGCAGGTGCCCACCGACGCCAGTGTCATCGGGATCGTCGACCACTGGTCTTCCGACTGACCCGCGGAGGCGAGGACCCACGTGCAGCTAGCCGAAGTCACAGGAACGGTGGTCGCGACCCGAAAGAACGCGAAGCTGGAGGGCGCGAAACTGCTGCTGGTGACCCCCGTCGACGGCGGGGGTGGCGTTCAGGGCGCGCCGCTCCTGGCCATCGATGCGGCGCAGGCCGGCGTCGGCGATCGGGTGCTCGTCGTGCTGGAGGGGCGTGCGGCGGTCGCCGCCCTTCGTCGCCGCGCCGCACCGGTCGATGCCGCCGTCATTGCCGTCGTCGATGACGTCCAGCTGGATCGTACCATTCCCGATCGACATCGCGAGACCGTCCCGTGAGCCCGGACGACCTGCGGGCGGTCATCGACGCTGCGATCCAGCGTCACCTCGCCTCGCGTTGGGCTCCGGGCGCGGTACACGCCGCGCCAACGGAGCCGGCGCGGCCGCCCCGCATCGCTCCGGCCCCGAAGCACCCCAGCCACGCCCTGTTCCCGGCGGCAGACCGTGAAGCACCGGGCGGCGCCTGCGTGATCGAGCCGGCCGTGACATGCATACAGTCCGGTCATTGCCGGTCGCATGGGCATTGAACCCCGACGCGACGATATGACTCGGGGCGCAACCCGCCGCGACGTCGGTCGCATCATGCGGCGCCTCGGTCGCGCGGTCGACCGGATGGATCATCCGGCCGTCGAGAAGATCGCCGATGCGCAGGCGGCCGATCCCTTCCAGGTGTTGGTGGCGACCATGCTGTCGGCTCAGACCAAGGATGCCGTGACCCTCGATGCCTCCACCCGCCTCTTTCGGAAGGCCCGCACCGCGCGAAGCGTGGCCAGGATGCCCGTGCAGACGCTCGAGCGGCTGATCTATCCGGTGAGCTTCTATCGGCACAAGGCGAAGCACGTCAAAGAAACGTGCCGGCAGCTCCTGGCCCGATTTGGTGGCGAGGTGCCCACGACCATGGATGCGCTGCTCACGCTGCCGGGCGTCGGACGCAAGACCGCCAACCTCGTTCTGATCGTCGCGCATCGCAGCGAAGCCATTATCTGCGTGGATACGCACGTGCACCGCATCGCGAACCGGCTGGGCTGGGTGAGCACGCGAACGCCGGACGAGACCGAGCAGGCCCTCTACGGGGCCGCACACCGCCGGTGGTGGTCGTCGATCAACCGGTATCTGGTGACCTGGGGCCAGAACGTCTGCCGGCCGGTGTACCCGCGGTGCCGGGCCTGCGCGGTGAGCGATCTCTGCCCGCGTCTGGGCGTGACGCGTGTCGGGCGGTAGGCGCGCTGCGCGCACGCGACTCGATCACCTGCGTTCGATGGGCAGGAGCGTGCGCGTGGTCTCAAAGGTCTCGACGATATCCTTCAGCTCTGGATAGCGCGCCACCAGCTCGGGCGGATACGTGCCCGGGACGTCCATCCCGAGCTGGTGTTTGAGCGACGCGGCGTTGGCGACCGCCTTCGCCGAGAAGTGGTTGTTGAGATACAGATAGAGCTTGCGGACGATTCGGCTGGCGGCGTTGGCGGTTTCGGCGAACGGCTTCAGCTCGGCTCCGGAGTACAGGTAGTCGTAGCGTTCTTCCGCTCGCTCATGACGCCACCACTTCTCTGCGTTCCGGCCATGCAGCCGCATGTAGTAAAAGCTGGTCACGTTTGGTAAGTAGTTCTGCGCGATCGAGAACCGGAATTTTGGTTCGTCGATCTGGACCCACGCCGCACCCATCCCGTTCAGCAGCGTGACGGTCGACCGGACGTCGTCGCTCCAGCTGCGATGGCGGAGCTCAACCGCGACGGGATACGTGCCGAGGCTGTCGAGCAGCCACGCGAGGTGGTCTCGCGACCGCGACTCGTTCTTGAAACTCGGTGGGAACTGGGCGAGGAGCGCGCCCAGCTTTCCCGCGCTCGCGAGCGGATCCACCGCCTCGCGAAACTGCTCGACATCGGCCCGACCGACGGCAGCGTCGTTCGTGCGCGCCGCCGCCTTGAACATCTCCGGGTGCGTGAACTTCTGAAAGAGCTTGAGCGAGAACTCGAATGCCGGCGGTGTGCGCCTGGCCCAGGCGGCCGTCACTTCCGGTCGTGGCACCCCGTAGAACGTCGTGTTGACTTCGACCGTGTCGAAATGCTCGCCGTAGTACGCCAGCTCGTCGAAGCCCGCTGGACGTCGTCCCCGCCCGGTCGGCGGATAAAACAGACCGGTCCACGAGCCGGCTCCCGACGGATAGCTCCAGCCGCACGTGCCGATCCGGATGTCCGTGCCGCCCACCGGGCCGAATTGTTGCACGTCTCGTGTTCCGTACGGCGCACTCGTGCCCCGTAACCATAAATCGCTGGTCGCGACGGAAAACGCGCACACCCGAGGGAGGCCATAGAATGTTCGCGGGCGGCATGCTCACACTCAACGAGATCTTCTACTCCATCCAGGGGGAGTCGACGTACGCCGGTCGGCCGTGTGTCTTCGTGCGGCTGACCGCCTGTGATCTGCGGTGCGTCTGGTGTGACACGGCGTACGCGTTCGACGAGGGGGCGCCGGCGTCGATTGATGAGATCCTGACGCGCGTCGACGCTTTCGGCTGCCCGCTCGTCGAAATCACGGGAGGCGAGCCGCTTCTGCAGGCGGACGTCTACCTGCTGATGCGCCGTCTTCTTGATGCTCAGAAGACGGTGCTGCTCGAGACCGGTGGCCACCTCGACATCTCTCGGGTGCCGCCGGACGTGGTCAAGATCGTCGACGTCAAGTGTCCGGGCAGCGGCGAGGACGGAAGGAACGACTGGCGCAATCTCGATCGCCTGGCGCCTCACGACCAGGTGAAGTTCGTGATCCAGGACCGAGCTGACTTCGAGTTCGCGCGGGCGGTCGTCAGCCGTCACGCGCTCGCGCGCCGCTGCGCGGCCGTGCTGTTCTCACCGGTGCACGCGGCTCTCGCCCCGGCGACGCTGTCGGCCTGGGTGCTGGACGGCCAGGTGCCTGCTCGCGTGCAAGTGCAGCTGCACAAGTATCTGTGGGGCGCCGAGACGCGAGGAGTGTGACGGATGCCCGAGGCCAGGGAGGCCGTGCTGTTGCTCAGCGGCGGGCTGGATTCCTATACGGCCGGCGCCATCGCCAGCGACGAGGGCTTCCGACTCTGCGCGCTCACGGTGCGCTACGGTCAGTTGCACGCCGCGGAGGTGGACGCGGCGCGTCGCGTGGCGCGCGCGCTCGACGTGGTTGACCACCTCGTCGTGGAGGCCGACCTCGCCGCGTTCGGCGGCTCTGCGCTGACGGGTGACGGCGCGGTGCCCAAGGACCGCGCGCTGGACGATCAGAGCATCCCGGTCACCTATGTGCCCGCTCGCAACACCGTGCTGCTTTCGCTCGCCCTGGCATGCGCGGAAGCGCGCGGCGCCCGCACGCTGGTCATCGGGGTCAACGCCCTCGACTACTCGGGGTATCCCGACTGCCGCCCGGCGTTTCTCGACGCGTTTGAACGCCTGGCCGCGCTTGGCACCAAGACAGGTGCCGAGGGTGGAGCGTTCCGGGTCCTTGCCCCGCTTGTCAACCTGTCGAAGGCCGACATCGTACGGCGAGGCACGGCCCTCGGTGTCGACTACGGGCTGACGCACAGCTGCTACGACCCGTCACGAGATGGCCAGCCCTGCGGCCGTTGTGACAGCTGCCGGCTACGGGCGCGTGGGTTCGCGGACGCCGGGCTCGTCGACCCCGCGATCGGCCCCTGACCTCACCCCGGCCGCTCGAGACTCGTCTCTACCCGACAAAACCGACTGCGGTGTCTCGACCTGAGACACTCGCGTCATCCCCCGCTGGGGCCAGGTTTCGCTCAAATAACTGATATTGAGGTGGTTAGGGTGCCACAACCAAGCTGGCATCGACTTTGGATATGAGTAAGACCGAACGACGCTTTCGCGGAGGAACAGATGCTGAGAACAAGCCAGTCGGTCGCACGCAGATTTGCCGGGATGGTCGCCACCGTCGGGATGGTCGCGGGTCTTGCCCCGGTCGCGCTGGCCCAAGGCGACGACCTCGAGGAGTCCGTCGTCGCCAGCCGCCGTGCCGCGGCGCTCGCGACGCGCGCCAGGCGCGTGGCGGCCCCTGTCCCGACATCCCTCCAGGGCGTCAACGTCGTCGGTGTTGCCTGGACGTCGGACAACGAGCCTATTCCGAACCCTCGGCTGCGCCTGCGCGACGTGGTCTCCGGCGGTGTGGCGGCTTCGGCGCGCGGCAACGATGTCGGCGAGTTCGTCTTCGATGAGCTCGGCGCCGGTACCTATCTCGTCGAGTTGGTCGACCGGAGCGACCGCGTGCAGGCGGTGGGCGAAGTGATGACCGTCATCGCCGGTGAGATAGTTGCGACGTTCGTCGTACTCTCCAACACGGCGCCAGGAATCGCCGCGATCGCGAGCAACGCGGCCGCGAGCGCGGTCTCGGCCGCCTCGGCGGCGGGCGCGCCCGCCATCGCCGCCGCCCCCTCAGATATCAGCGGCGAGTCGTAATTAGACGGGGCTTCGCTCCGGACCCCCGCGGGCGCTCCGCGGGGACCCCGAGAGCCCCACTCCGCGTCCGCGAGGCGCGCTGTGCGCGCCTTGGCCGACGGTCCTGATGTCGGCCTCCCGAGACGGGGCTTCGCCCCGATTAGGACTGTGGGATGACGGCGTCGAGCGCCTCGAGCGCTTCGTCCACCGCGCGCGTGTCGAGCACGGCAGCTCCCGGTTCGTCGCCGTGGACGCCGTACGTGTCGTCGCCCGTGCGACCGATGAGGACGACATCCTCCCCATCGTCGAACTCCACCCTGAACGTGGCCAGTGGTGCGTCGACCCCGGTACCGGCGCGCACGTCGACGAAGGATCCGGCGCGCAGAGCGGAAAGCTGGGCGAGGAGATCGTCCATGGCGCTCTGATCAACGTCGGCCCCTGGCGGCACGCGCCGCCATGCCGTGCCGCCCTCGTCTGCCGTGTCCGCTTTCTCGAACGCCGTGGTGTTGCCGCCGCGGTCGACCTCGAGCCGTGATGAGTTGAACGGACGGAAGGCGAACAGGTCCTTGTCGCGATAGGCGGCGGCGGCACGCGCGAGATCAGCGGCGAGACCGGCCTCGATGGTGAACACGAGCCCGCTCCGCGCCGCGTCACGCGCGTATACGGTCCCGTCTGGCGCCTCGCCGCCCACCAGTAGGGACGCACTCGCGCTTCCCAGGTCGAGTGTAACTGTGACACGCGCCTCGTCGAGCCCGAACGGGTCGGTATCAGCGTCGCTTTCTTCGTCCGTCGTTTCGCGCTCGATCGACTGCATCTCGGCCGAGCCGATCCGGCCGACGAGCCCCTCGACGACACCGAAGTCCGCCCGCGCGTCCCACGGCTCCGTCATGCGCCAGCTGCCGTCGCCCTTGACGAGCTGAACCGTGCCGTCGTCAGTGGCGAGCACGAGTCGGTCGACATCCGGCCCCTCGAAGTCGAGCGCGGTCTTGTCCCGGAGGTCGAACGTGGTCCGGTTGAACGTCGATTCGAGGTGGCTGGCGACGAGGAAGACGCGGGCGCGGCCATCGGTCTTGGCGTAGCGGTCGGCGCCGGTCGGCGTGGCATCGCCAATCAGCAGGTGTCGGAGCACAGCGTCGTCGGCGGTTCGGAACCCGACATCGATGGCAGGGTCCGAGAGCCCGAACGCCGTGAGATCAGACGGCTCCGCCTCGACCACACGCTGGATCTCGAGCGACGCCAGCCCGCTCACGATCGACGACGCGGCGTTGTCGTCGGCGTCGACCTCAACGGGTGAATTGATAGACCACGAACCGTCGTCCCCGGCGGTCCGCGCAACGGAGGTCACATCGCCGTTGTCGGCGACGACCCGTAACTCGGTAATGTCGTCCTCCTCGAATCCGAAGGCCTGTTCGTTGGCGTCGGCCTCGGAGGCGGGAGGGCGCTCGGATTCGACGAAATAGGCATAGCCGCCGAGGGCCAGGAAGAGGACGAGCATCACGAGTGTTGACCGCGCGCCCCGCATCATCTGATCCCGAGTGGGCTCCTAGTGCTTGCGCCGGTTCCACCAGGTGAACACCCCGAGGCCGAGGACCAGGCCGGGGATCATCAAGAGCGAGAGCAGCTGGACCCGAAACTGCTGGTCGGCGGTGAGGGTGATCCGCCGATCCTCTGCCACACGCGGTCGGATGGCGATGAGGTTGTCCTGCTGGGCGAGCCAGTTGATGGCGTTCAAGGCGAGATCCTGGTTGCCCTGGATACCCACCGCGCTGTTGGCAGCGAAGTCGGAGTCGCCGAAGACGGCGAAACGCGCTTCGAGTGCGGGGGTGTCGTCGTCGCCGGCTGTCTCGCTGGTTGGGTTCGCTTCGGCCGCGGCGGCGTCGTCCACTTCGATCACGCGGGACACCGCCGACGCGATCGGGATCGGCCCCGGAATATCCCCGGCTTCCTCGTTGAGCTCCACCTGGCCGGTGGCCAGCTCGTGCAGATCGCTTTCCGCCCAGCTCCGGGGGCTCGTTTCGACGAAGGTCTCGGCGATCCGCCCTTCGACGCCGCCCGCGACTGGCCGCACCGACCGCGCGAGCGGGAAGGCCGTCAACAGGTTGAACCGATCCGTGATGGCGTGCGGCGGGTAGCTGGCCGCCACCGGTACGGAGGCGTCGGTGCCGAGCATCTGACCGACGCCGCTCGCGTCGACCACGACATCGGTGCCAACGTCCATCCCCCATTCCGCCGCGAGCGCGACCAGATTGGGATAGCCCTCGTCCTCGGCGGTCTCCGGTGGGTCGATCATGAGCAGCAACTTGCCGCCCCCTTCGAGATACCCTCGCAGCAGCTCGGCTTCGGCCGGCAGCACGTCGGTCGCCGGCCCGGCGATGACGAGCACGGTGGCGTCGGCCGGGACCTGGCCCGTCTGCGCGAGCACGACGGTGTCGACGGCAAGGTTGTCACGTTGGAGCGCCTCGGTGACCGTGCCGTACCCCTCGCGGTCGCTGCTCGACGGGTCCCGCTCGCCGTGCCCCTGCACGAAAAAGACCGACCGCTCTTCGCCTTCCACCGCCTTGATGAGCGCGTTAGTCAGCTCTTGCTCCCTGTCCGACACGACGCGTTCAATCCGGCCTTGGTACTCGAAGACCACCGTGCCGTAGGACTGCACTTCGTATTGCCTGGCGCGGACCGGGTTCCGGTCGACGTCGACATACTCCACCGATACCTGGGTCGACGTGTACTCGTACTCCCCGAGCCGGTCGCGATAGCGGGGAAACTCCTCTTCACGGTCGAAGACGAGCACGCTGATCGGCGAATCGAGCGACTCGAGGACGCGGCGCGTCTGGTCTGACAGCGAGAACTGTCGAGCCGCCGTCAGGTCCCATCGCTTGTTCTGACGTGCGAGGACGTAGTTCGCTGCTACCAGGATGCCAAGCGCGAGCAGGATGCCGGACGTGGCCAGTGCGCCATACCGGGTCTGCCGCCGTCCGGCGAACGAGAGGATGTCTTTCCACTGGCCCAGCGTGTGCACGACCACGAGCACGATGCCGGCGACGGCGAGCCACCACCAGACGGATTGCTGCTCGGGGATCACGAAGCGGGCCACGACCGCCGCGAACACCAGCGCCACCCCGACCCAGCCAAGCGCCTGGAGCACCCTTGCCATCGTGCTCACCCTCGCCACCGCTCGCTGTCAACCGATTTCGCGGTGAGAAACAGCCCGAACGCGATAAAGCTGAGGTAGTACGTAACGTGCTTCGTGTCAATGACCCCTTTCGAGAAGTCATCGAAGTGCTCGAGGATCGACAAATACGACAGCACCCCCTGCGTCGTGGGTCCGGCTGAGTCGGCCATCCAGCTCAGTACCCAGAACAGCAACAACAGGGCGAACGTGATGACGCCGGCGACGATCTGGTTCCGCGTCGTGCTCGAGACCAGCAGTCCGAGCGAGATGAACGACGCGCCCATCAGCACCAGCCCGAGATACCCGCTCAGCATCGGCCAGAGCTCGGGTTCCCCGTACCAGAAGAGGATGCCCATGTGGATGGCCGTGACCGCGAGCATCAGGATGAAGAGCGTGAAGGCGCCGAGGAACTTGCCGAAGATGATCTGCAAATCGCTCAGCGGCGACGTGAGGAGCAGCTCGATCGTCCCCGATCTCTTCTCCTCCGCATAGGCGCGCGCGGTCAAGAACGGCAAGAAGAACAAGAGGACGATCGCGGTGTTCGAGAGCAGAGGCCGCACCATGAACTCGTTGATGTTGATGCTTTGTGGCCCGCCACCGAACATGCCGGCCTGCATGCTGACACGCAAAAGGATGCTGAGGCTCGCGACGTAAAAGTATCCAAAGAGAATCGCGAAGAAACCGACAACGACGTAGGCAATGGGCGAGACGAAGTACGACCGCAGCTCCTTGTTGGCGATGGCGAGGACGTTACTCATCGGTGGCCTCCGTAGGGGCAGCCGGCAGGTCGGATGAAGCCTGTGCGTCGGACGACGTCCCGGGCCGCCCCGCGTCTGTTGCGCCCTCATCGGTCGTCAGCTGGAGGAAGATCTCCTCCAGGCTCCGCCTGATCGGGCGCATCTCCAGCAGTCCCCAGCCGCTCGTCACGACCGCACGCGCCAGGTCCCGGCGCACGTCGGCGCCTTCCGCGCTCTGGACATTGACGGCCCGTGTCGAACCGGCATCATCCGCCGCCGACACCTGGGTGACACCGGACACCGCCGCGAGGGCCTCGATCGGATCGGCGCCTGCCGTGTCGATCTCCAGGCGAATCGTCTCCGAGCCGCGCATCCGGCCGGTCAGGTTGTCGGGCGTATCCTCGGCCACCACACGACCCTTGTTGATGATGACCACCCGCTCGCAGGTCTGCGACACTTCGGGCAGGATGTGCGTGCTCAGAATGATCGTGTGGTCTCCGGCGAGATCAGTGATGAGGCGGCGGGTCTCGATGATCTGCTTCGGGTCCAGTCCAGCCGTCGGCTCGTCGAGGATGAGGACATCGGGGTTATGAAGGATGGCCTGGGCAAGTCCCACGCGCTGGCGGTACCCCTTCGAGAGCTTGCCGCAGTGGCGGTCGGCCACGTCGTCGATACTCGTCCGTCCCATGGCGGTATCGATACGGCTGCGGCGCTCGGTCGCGCCCACGCCCTTGATGCGGGCGACGAACGTCAGATACTCCAGTACCGTCATGTCAGGGTACAGCGGCGGCGACTCCGGCAGATACCCGGTCCGTCGTTTGGCTTCGAGCGGCTGATCGAACACATCGAAGCCAGCAACGACCGTCTTGCCCTCCGTTGGCGGCGTGTAGCCCGTCAGCATCCGCATCGTCGTCGTCTTTCCCGCGCCGTTTGGGCCAAGGAAGCCGAGAATCTGGCCCGGCTCCACGCGGAAGGAGACGTTGTCCACCGCGACGGTCGGTCCGTAGCGCTTGGTGACGTGCTGTACCTCAATCACTGCGCCGCTCCACGGGTCATCCCGATCGTGGGTTCACCGAATAGGACGGTCGACGCTATGCGCCACGGCGGGTCCGCCGGGGAGCGCCAAACGAAAAATGGTAAACAGGACGCCGGAACGGTGTCAACCGCGGTCCGGCTCACGCGTTACGGGGAGCTCGGCGCTCTTCGTGAAGAAATGCTCGTCGACGAACTCGTCCACCGCGGACTGGTCGATGGATTCGACCTGCTCGAACTGCAGGCCCATCCCGACGCGGCGGTCGCTCCAGGCGACGCGCGATGCGGCCTCGATATCCCGAGTGGCGCCCGGCAGCCGGAACCGCACACGCACCTTGGTGTCGGGGTCCAACGGGCTCATCGTGCGCACGCCCAATCCGCCCTTGCTCAGGTTGAGGGTCAGCGCTGCGGCGATCGTGTTGTCGAAGCGGTAGGCAACGGGGATCCCGAGGACGACGCGCGAGCTGGTGCGCCGGTTGAAGCTGTCGGGAAACAGATGCGGCGCAAGCGAGGGCAGGATGTGCTGAACGGCGCTGTACTCGTTCACGTAGCCCGCCACACCCAGACTGGCGAGCTCGCGCACCTCTTCCGCCGAGGCAATCGAGCCGCTGAAGACCAGCACCGGGAGCGTATCCCCGTTGAGCTCGCGAATCGACCGGACCAGATCGACTCCAGTCGATTCGAGCAGGCAGGTCCAGGACCACGAGGTCGATGTCCGCACGGTCCGTCTCGAGGCGGGCGAGCAGCTCGGGTGCGCTCTTGACGCTGATGGCGCGATGGCCCGCCCCCTGCAGGGCCGCCGTAAACCGGTCGCGGACATAGGCAGTATCGTCCGCGACGATGACGGTTTTCGGAGTCATGGCGGCGGGACCCATCTCCCTGCTGTATCGGCGAGCCGGCGTTGCCGGGATAGGACGATCGGCCCGGCCGGCTCTGCGCCGGGCGCTGGGCGGGGGCCCTACGATTGCGGCGCGAGCCAGCTTCTGACTATAATCCGGTCCCTCCTGGCCATGGCCACCTGTCCGGATTGCGACGCCGAGATCGATGTCGACGAGTTCGACGTCGACCGGGGTGACGAGCTGAGTTGCCCTGAATGTGGCTCGAATCTGGAGGTCGTGGCCGTGTCGCCGGTGGAGCTGGAGCCTGCCTCTGACGACAACGACGACGACGACTCCGCCGGCGACAAGAACCGGAGCGAGGCCGAGGAGCGCGACCGTGACGACGGGGAAGCCGAGTCGGAGGAGTGATCGCCCGCGCCTGACCCTCAGATGGCGCGTAAAGGGCGGAACTCCCCCAATTGACACAGTTTGGGCAAACTTTGTAAGCTCAGCGCTCAAAGGCCCGATGGCCGGGTTCGAGTCGCCTCGGGCACCGTTGAGGCGACTGAGGGCACTGGATCTGTAGCAGGAGAGTTGCAACATGAAATCTGCTTGGCGAATTCTCATGGCTATCGGCTTGACCGTTGTAATGGGCCTTGGAGCCGCGGCGTGCGCCGACAACCCGCCGCCGGAACCACCACCGCCGCCGCCGCCGGCCCCCGAAGCTCCGCCGCCGCCACCGCCACCGCCGCCACCGCCGCCGCCGCCGCCGCCGCCGCCCCCGGGGCCGCTCAGCCCACAGGAGTTGTTCGCGCGGATGTCGCTCGAGGAGCTGAACAGCACTTCGCCGCTGGACCCCGTCTTCTTCAACTACGACGAGGCGGAGATCCTGCCCGAGGCACGCTCGATTCTTCAGCGCAACGCGGAGTGGATGAGGGAATGGCCGTCGACGCGCATTCGCATCGAAGGCCACTGTGACGAGCGAGGCACCAACGAGTACAACCTGGCGCTCGGTGATTCGAGATCGAATGCCGTCCGAGAGTATCTCGTCAGCCTGGGCATTCCAGCCAACCGGGTCGCTACCGTGAGCCGCGGCGAGGAGTCACCCTTCTGCGCGGACAGCCACGAGGGGTGCTGGTCGCGGAACCGGCGCGGGCACTTCCTCGTCACCGCCAAGTAGCCGGCGGCGTTCGCGCGAAGCCAGTCGATCGCGTCGCGCTTGCGGGGATCACTCCGTCTCCGTACTAAACAGAAGTGCGCGGAGTTCGTCTTCCGTGGCGCGGGTTCGCGCAACGACGTCTCCACCGCGCATCAGGACCGGGATCTCCGTGCCGAACCGCCGGACGAGCTCCGCGTTCGACGAGATGTCGACCTCTTCCAGCCTCACATGGTGGCGTTCGTCCGTCCGATGAATGAGCGCCTTCATGTCGTCGCATAGGTGACAGCCGGGTCGAGTGAGCAGCGTCAGGCGAATCATGCAGAGGAGATCTCCGCGCAGATCGCCTCAGCCGCGGCACGGGGTGAGTCGGCCGCGATGATTGGGCGCCCGACCACGAGGTAGCTGGCGCCGGCGCGCACCGCGGCCTTGGGGCCGAGCGTGCGGGACTGGTCGTCGTCTGCCGCCCGCTGGCGTATCCCCGGCGTGACGATCAGGAAATTACGATCGCACTTCGCGCGGAGACGACCGAGCTCCAGCGGCGACGCCACGATACCGTCGATGCCGGCTCGCAGCGCCAGACTGGCGAGCGCGTCGACTTGGTCGGCGACCGGGCGTGTGATCCCCACCTCACCGCATGCCGCCTCGTCGAAGCTTGTCAGCACCGTGACTCCGACCACACGCATGCTGTCGGGTGCCTCGGCGGCCGCCGCCTTCGCCGCGCGCATCATGGCGACTCCCCCTGACGCGTGTACGGTCACCATCCAGACGCCAAGTGCGGAGGCGGCACGGACAGCGCTTGCGACCGTGCTGGGGATGTCGTGGTACTTCAAGTCGAGGAACACGCGATCGCCGCGGTCGACCAGTTGGCGAACCAGTGTCGGGCCCTCGGCAGTAAACAGGCGGCTCCCGATCTTGAAGCCGCCGGCGACATCCCGCAGCTCGTCGGCCAGTGCAATCGCGCGTGCGGACGAGTCGACGTCCAGCGCGATCAGGAGCTGATCCATGCGGCGTCGTGTCCTCCGAGCTGGACGGTCCCGATGATATCGGTGACGGCGGCGTGGCCGTGACGCTCGAGGTACGCGGTGAGGCCGGCTCGAAGCGTCGTCCAGATCCCCGGGTCCTCGAAATTGGCGGTGCCCACCTGCACCGCAGTGGCTCCCGCGATGAGAAACTCGACGACATCGTCGGGAGTGGCGATACCGCCCATCCCAATGATCGGGATCTCGACGGCCGCGCGACACTCGTACACCATCCGCACCGCGATTGGGCGGATTGCCGGTCCGCTCAGCCCACCGACGACGTTGGACAGCAGCGGCCGGCGGGTTTCCACATCGATGGCCATGGCGAGAAACGTGTTGACCAACGACACTGCATCCGCCCCGGCGTTCTCAGCGGCCTTGGCGAACGCGGCGATATCGCTCACATTGGGCGTGAGCTTGGGGAACACGGGCAGGCTGGTGACGCGCCGCACCGCGTGCACCACGTCGTGGGTTCCCCTCACGCTGCATCCGAACGTGATCCCGCCCTCCTTGATATTGGGGCAGGAGATGTTGAGCTCCAGGGCGGCCACACCGTCAGCATCGGACAGCAGGCGGGCAAGATCCGCGTATTCCTCGACCGTCGTCCCGCAAATGTTGACGATGACGACCGCACCCTGCTCACGGAGCACCGGGAGCTTCTCGTCGACGAACCGCCGTGCACCGATGCCCTGCAGTCCGATCGCGTTGAGCATGCCGCTCGGGGTCTCGACGATGCGTGGCGGCGGATGCCCATCGCGCTCCTCGAGAAAGAGCCCCTTGACGGCGATGCCGCCGAGGGTCGCGAGCTCCACGACCTCCGCGTACTCCACTCCGTAGCCAAAGCATCCGCTGGCGGCGATGAGCGGGTTGTCGAGACGCAGACCGCCAATCTCGACGCTCAGGTCAGGTCCGGCCATGCGACCTCGCTGCCCGCGAACACAGGGCCCTCTACACATGATCGGACGAATCGCGGTGGCGACGCGACCCCGTTCCCCCGGATCGGCACGACGCAGCTGTAACAACCGCCCAACCCGCATCCCATGACCGGTTCGAGCGAGACTTCCGTGCGACGGCCGCTTCGCTCGCCCAACGCGGCGACGGCGCGCATCATCGGCGTTGGTCCACACGCGTAGATCATCACGCCGGTTTCCGCGACCTCTTCCAGCGCGCGCTCGAGGGGACCGGTGACACGACCCTGCTCTCCGCGACTGCCGTCCTCCGTGGTCACGACGACATGCACCCCGAGGCGTTCGAAGAAGGGCACCCGATAGATATCGGCGGCGGACCGTCCGCCGTAGAACAGCGTCGTCTCGGTGCCCCGTGCACGCAACGCCTCGGCGAGCGAGGCGAACGGCGCGAGTCCGACTCCCCCGGCGATCATCCACGCGGCGGTCGGCGGGTCGACCACCGAGAATGCCCGGCCCAGCGGACCGAGGCATCGGAGATGGTCGCCGATCTCCAGCGCATACAGGTCGCGCGTCACGGTACCGACCTGCTTGCTCAGGAGTGACATGCCAATCACCCTCGACCGGTCGTCGCGCAACACCTCGAACACCGAGAAGGGCCGGCGCAACAGCGGCTCCCGACCAAGCGCCCGCTTCACCATGACGAACTGGCCGGGGCTGGTTGCGGCCCCGATCTGGGGGGCGGCGAGCTCGACGACGTTGTAGGTCTCGGAGAGCCGGTGGTTCGATAGGACGAGCGCGTCGACGTCGACCGGAGCAGCCACAGGCGGGTCGACGACCGGACGAGCCACGAGCGGAGTATACCCGAGCGTTCACCACGGCTCCGTGAACGGAATATCATGACCTGTCTCTCGCGATGCGCTATCTCCGCATGCTGACCAACGCGGTGCTTGCCGGCCTGTTGGCCGCGGTGTACCTCGCGATCCTGTTCCTGCAGTTGAACCCTCACCTCCCACTCAACCCGTTCCAGTTGTGGCCTTTGCTGGCGATCGTCGGCGGCTTCTACGCGCTGCTCGCCGCCGCGGCCTTCTATGCGCTCATCGTGGTGCGGCAGCTGGTGTCTCGTGAGCTGCTGTCGCCCGGCTGGCTCAGCCTGCGCCTGTTGTCGTGGCTCAGCGCGGCCGCGGCGGGCGGCGCGGCCGCGCTCATCTGGCTGAATCTGCTTGGCTTGCGTACGGCGCTTGCCGAGGAGACCGCCCGCCGCTTGGCGGTCGGGGCCGCCGCCATGAGCTTGTGTGCGCTGGCGCTGTTCGCGATTGCCGTCGTCCACTACTCGTTTGGTAGACGCGGCAGTGTCGTTGGGGCGTCGCTGTTCGCGCTCGCGGTCATCGCCTCGGTGACCCTCCCGCTCGCGGCGCGTGGTCCCTCCCACGCGCGGTCGCTCGGCAGTTACCCGCTCGACGTCGGCAGCTGGATGGTTCCGCCGACCGCGACGTCGCGGGTCCGGTTGATCTCGCTCGACGGTGCGTCGCTCGACTACATCTCGCTCGCGACCAGCGAGGGCCGTTTGCCGAATCTCGGGCGCATGCTCGATGGGGGCGCCGCGATGCACTTGGCGACCCTGCGTCCGACCCAACCGGGTCCCGTGTGGACGGCGGTCGCGACCGGGAAGTACCCGCCCAAGCACGGTGTCATTTCGGCATCGACGTACCAGGTCGGGACGGACCTGCCGGCGGTCGAGTTGCTGCCGGATCACTGCTTCGCGCAGGCGCTGGTCTTCCTGGGGTTTCTTCGGGAAGCGCCCGGGTCGTCCGCTTCGCTCCGCGCGCGACCGCTGTGGAGCATTCTCAGCGGTCAGGGGGTGCCGGTCGGCGTCGTCGGGTGGCCGTTGACGCACCCGGTGCAGCCGGTATTCGGATTCCTCGTCAGCGACCGGTTCCACTTGATGGCGCATCCGACGGTGGACCCGGACGCCCTTGACGCCGCGTTTCCCGCCGAGGCCGTCTCCGTCGGCGCGTGGGCAATGGAACAGACCGAGACGCCGCGTCGGGCCAGCGCGTTTCTCGGCGACGAAGCGGTGGTGCCGCCACCGGCGCCCGCGCCCATCTGGCGCGATCAGGTGTACGGTGAGCTCGCCGGTGCCCTGCAGGCGCGTTTCGACGACGTGCGCCTGCTGGCCGTGCGATACCGTGGACTCGACGTCGCCGGGCACAATTTTCTCTCGCCCGGCGCGGCCGCGCCGTTCCGCTCCCCTGCGGATGGTGAGACCGGCGGGGCGGAGCGCCTGGAGCAGTTCTATCGCCACATGGACACCGAGGTCGGTGCGGCGCTCGACGAGCTTGGCCCGGATGACCTGCTCCTCATCGTGTCGGGGTTTGGGATGGAGCCGGTGGGCCCTGTCAAGCGCGTGCTGGCCCGGCTCGTGGGCGACCTGATCTTGCCTGGGAAAAGTGGACAGGTTGATTATGCTGCACACTGCACCTGTCGAGCATGCCTCCTTTCAAAGGTGTTGGGGCTGACGTATCCCAGGGACGAGTGCAGGCGGTGGGGATTATAGAAGCCCTCGATGTACTCCGCGACGGCGTCCTTGGTCCTGCGTCGCGTCGACCACGGCTGGCGGTGGATGAGCTCGGTCTTGAGCGTCCCGAAGAAGCTCTCGGTGACGGCGTTATCCCAGCAGTCGCCCTTCCGACTCATCGAGCAGACGATCTGGTGGTCGTGCAGGACGCGCTGGTACGCGTCGGCGGCATACTGGCACCCTCGGTCCGAATGATGGACGAGGCCGGCCGCTGGGACGCGCCTCCCCAGCGCCATGTGCAACGCCTCGAGCGCCAGCTCCGCCCGCAGGTGCGGCTGGATGGCCCACCCCACCACGCGCCGCGAGAACAGGTCGAGCACGACGGCAAGATACAGCCACCCCTCCCACGTCCAGAGGTAGGTGATGTCGGTGCTCCAGCGCTCGTTCGGCTGTGCGGCGTCGAAGTCACGGGCGAGCACGTTGGGCGCAACCGGATGTTGGTGGGCACTGTCCGTGGTACGCCGGAACCGCTTGCAGGGCAGGCCGATCAGGCCCATGGCCCGCAGCAGTCTGGCGACTCGCTCCCGGCCAACGGTGAACCCGTCCTGCCTGAGCTGCTCGTAGATCCGCGGGCTTCCGTAGGTCCCCCGACTCGCGGCATGGATCGCCCGGATCCGGGCTGTCAGCTGGACGTCTTCACGGTGCCGTCGGCTCGGCGGGCGCTTCGCCCATGCGTAGTAGCCACTGCGGGTGACCTGGAGCACCCGACAGAGAGACCGCACCGCATGGGTGGCCTTCTCCGCATGAACAAACGCGAACCTCACGCCTGTTCCTTCGCGAAGAAGGCCGCCGCCTTTTTTAAGATCGTTCGCTCCTCTCGCAGGACGCGCACTTCGCGGCGCAGCGTTCGGAGTTCCTCGAGTTCCTCGGTGGTCAGCGCGCCGGTCGGATTGTGGCCGTGGTCGATCTCGTACTGCTGCACCCATCGCCGCAACGCCGACTCGGTCAGGTCCAACTCCCGTGCCACCTGGCCGATGCTGCGGTCACCCTGCTTGCACAGCCGGACCGCTTCCTGTTTGAACTCCACCGTGAATCGTCGTCGTCTCCGTTGGGCCATGAACACCTCCCGGCGCATTCTCGCGCCTTGTGGGGTGTCCACCCAACCCAGGCAAGCTCAACCCCGCTCAGACCGGCACACACGAAAATGCGCCGGACGGATTCATGCTGGCGTACGGGTCCCGCGTCGAGGCGGGTCGGCGTATCCGCGGGTCCGTCGTCGACGTGGCGCCGACCATCCTCTACTACTTTGGTGTCCCGGTGGCTCGGGACGTGGACGGCCTCGCCCGCACGGACATCTTCACGGCCGAGTTCACCGAGAATCGCCCGATCGCGTTCGTCCCGTCGTACTAAGACTTAAGACGGGGCTTGGCCCCGAACCCCACGCGGCGCGCCGTGCGCGCCTTGGCCGTGTGCGACGGTCCACAACGGATACAGCATTGACCTGCGTGCGGGCCGTCGATAAAATCGTCACAACTCTTTAAGAGCGGCCCGGTGAGGTCGCGAAGAGGTGCCCGGTGAGGCCGTCCCCGATACCCGCCCGATCTCTCACGTCCCCCCCGTCCTTGCTCCGTCAGCGCGGTTGTGTTGGACACGCGAGGCTCCGATGCCGGTCGTGATGGAGGCGGACCGCATCGCGCGCACGCTCCTGCGGATCGCGCATGAAGTTGTCGAGCGCAATCGCGGGACGGGCGAGGTTGCGCTCATCGGCATTCGCACACGCGGCGTGCCCATCGCCCAACGACTCGCGCGCAACCTCGTCGAGATCGCCGGGCACGAGGTCCCGACTGGCAACCTCGACATTACGCTGTATCGCGACGATCTGATGCGTCATCCGGTTGGACCCCAGCCCGTCCTGCGCCGGACGGAGATTCCGTTCTCGATCGACGACCGGCGAATTCTGCTGGTCGACGACGTGTTGTATACCGGGCGGACGGTCCGGGCCGCGCTCGACGCGCTCATCGATTTCGGCCGTCCGCGAAGCATTCAGCTCATCGTGCTCGTCGACCGCGGACATCGGGAGCTGCCGATCAAAGCCGACTACGTAGGCAAGAATCTCCCGACCTCGCTCCGTCAGAGCGTCCAGGTGCGACTGGCGGAGATCGACGCCGTCGACGAGGTGGTCCTGGACGACATCGCCGAGAGCGATACGGGGGATATGGCCCCACCCGACCTTCGCGAGGAGCGCGGATGAGCGTGGCGCCTGGTCCGGCGGGTGCGGTGCGGGACGCGGCTCCGACGAGTCCGCGCGTGCGGTCGAAGCACCTCTTGAGCGTGGCGGACCTTACGCGTGACGAGGTTGGGCTCATCCTCGACACAGCGGAGGCGATGAAGGAGATCGGCACCCGCCGTATCAAGAAAGTACCGACCCTCCGTGGCCAAACGGTCGTCAACATGTTCTTCGAGCCGAGCACCCGCACGCGGACGTCGTTCGAGATCGCCGAGAAGCGGCTCAGTGCCGACACGCTCAGCATCGCCGGGGCGACATCCAGCATCGTCAAGGGCGAGACGCTCGTCGATACTGCGCGCAATCTCGAAGCGATGGCGCCGGACCTGATCGTGGTCCGGCACTCGTCATCGGGGGCCTGTCATCTGCTGGCTGACAGCTGCGACGCGCGCGTCATCAACGCCGGCGATGGCATGCATGAGCACCCGACCCAGGCGCTTCTGGACGTCTTCACGATTCGGGAGCACAAAGGGGCGGTCGAGGGCCTGAAGGTCGCCGTCGTCGGCGATCTGTTGCATAGCCGTGTGCTGCGGTCGAACATCCTTCTCCTACGCGCGCTCGGGGCCGACGTGTGGGTGTGTGGCCCCGCGACGCTCATGCCTCCCGGCATCGAACGGTTCGGTGTGCACGCTACCACGAGCGTCGACCGGGCGGTCGACGACGCCGATGTCGTGATGCTGCTGCGGGTGCAGCTCGAGCGGATGCACGGACACTTCGTCCCGTCATTGCGCGAGTACTTCGAGATGTTCGGGATGACGACCGAGCGTCTGCGCCGCGCCAAGGCCGATGCCATCGTCATGCACCCCGGTCCGATGAACCGCGGTGTCGAGATCGCGTCGGACGTTGCGGACGGGCCCGATTCGGTCATTCTCGAACAGGTCGCGAACGGGGTCGCCATCCGCATGGCCGTGCTCTATCTCCTGGCCGGCGTCGAGGGTGACGAGGAGACGGCGTGAGCGAGCGCGCGGTGCTGTTGACAGGTGGGCGCGTGATCGACCCCGCGCAGGGGCTCGACGGTGGTCACGACGTGCGTGTGGAGGGCGGCACGATCGCCGCCGTCGGTAAAGACCTTCCGGCGGACGGTGCCGCAATCGTCCGGCTGCCTGACGGTTGGGTGGTCTGCCCGGGATTTCTCGACATGCACGTGCATCTCCGAGAGCCAGGACAGGAGCACAAGGAGACCATCGCGAGCGGCGTGGCCTCAGCGGTTGCGGGTGGGTTCGTCGGCGTGGCGTGCATGCCCAACACCGATCCCGTCAACGACCATGCCGGCGTGACCGAGGAAATCGTGCGCAAGGCGACGGCAGCGCAGCTCGCGCGGGTGTTCCCGATTGGCGCGGTGACCGTTGGGTCGAAGGGCGAGCGCCTGGCCGAAATCCGCGAGCTGCGCGCCGCGGGGTGCGTGGCCGTATCGGATGACGGCCATCCGGTTGCCGACGCGTTGATGATGCGGCGTGCGCTCGAGTACGTGTCGATGTTCGACATGCCGCTCATCAATCACTGCGAGGACCCGTCGCTCAAGGGCGATGGCGTTGCGCACGAAGGCTATCGCGCCGCCGTACTCGGGCTGCGAGGGATTCCCGGCGCCGCCGAAGCAGTGATGGTCGAGCGAGACGTCAGCCTGAGCGAGCTCGCGGGCGGGGCCGTGCACATCGCGCACATGAGCGCGCGAGAATCGCTGCGCGCCGTCCGATCCGGCAAGGACCGTGGCGTCAGCGTCACGTGCGAGGTGACGCCCCATCACTTGATCCTGACCGATGAGGAGCTGGCCTACGACACCAACTTCAAGATGAACCCGCCGCTACGCGCCGTCGCCGATCGCGACGCGATGCTGGAGGGCCTGGCCGATGGCAGTATCGATGCGATCGCCACTGACCACGCTCCGCATCATGCTGACGAGAAGGCGGTCGAGTTCGACCGCGCGCCCTTCGGCATCATCGGTCTCGAAACCGCCGTCTCGCTCGCCCTGGACCGTCTCGTGCATCGCGACGTCGTGTCGTTGAAGAGGCTCGTCGAGCTGCTGGCGCCGAACCCGGCGCGGATTCTGCGCGTCGAGGGCGGCACGCTGGCGCCAGGATCGGCCGCGAACATCACCGTCCTGGCGCCCGACGCGACGGTCGAGATCGCGGCCACGCGCTTCCAGTCGAAGGCGCGAAACACACCGTTTGACGGCTGGCGGCTCCGCGGCGCGGTCGCGGCGACCTTCGTCGACGGCCGCGCGGTCTACACGAATGACGCCGTGCCGGGGGCTGGCGACCTCGCGGCGGCGCCGTGAGACCGGCGCTCCCCGCGTCTGCCGGGCCTGCCCTCGACGACCTCTACGACCAATTCGAACGGCGCAGCGACGTGGTCGATCCCGTGCATCGCGTGCGGAGATACCCCGACCCCGCCGACCAGGAAGTCGTTGGGTTCTGCGCCGCGGCACTGGCCTTCGGGCGCGTTGCCAGCGTGCTGCGGTCGGTCGACGCACTCCTCGCGGTGATGGGTCCGTCGCCCGCCGCGTTTGTGCGGCAGTTCGAACCGGCGCACGATCGTGAGGGGATCGGACGGATGACACACCGCTGGGCGCGAGGCGTGGACCTGGTCGCGCTCCTCTGGATCCTCCGTCAGATGATCGAGCAGCGCGGCTCAGTGGAAGGCTTCTTCCTGGACGGCTATCGGCCGGACGCCGAGGACATCGCCCCGGCGCTCGAGTCGTTTTGCGCGCGCGCCGTGACGATGAATCTCGACGAGATCTACGGCTCGGACTCCCGCCGCGGCGTCGCGTATTTCTTTCCACGGCCGTCGCGGGGGAGCGGCTGTAAACGGATGAACCTGTTTCTTCGCTGGATGGTCCGGCGCGATCGGCTCGACCTCGGCGCCTGGCGTCGCGTCGACCCCGCGCATCTCATCGTACCGCTCGACACCCATGTGATCCGTGTGGGCCAATGCCTCCGACTGACGCGCTATCGCAGTCCGGGCTGGGCCATGGCGCGCGAGATCACCGCGTCGTTGCGGCGTTTCGATGGGGCCGACCCCGTCAAGTACGACTTTGCCCTCTGCCACCTCGGGATGATGGAGTCGTGCGGGTTCAATCAGCCACACCGAGACGCGCGCTGTCCGCTGCGGGGGTTCTGCCGACCACGTCCGCGTAGACCGCCACGGTCTCGTCGACCATCTGTGCCGCGCTGAAGC
Source organism: Vicinamibacterales bacterium (assembly GCA_965197395.1). Lineage (GTDB taxonomy): Bacteria > Acidobacteriota > Vicinamibacteria > Vicinamibacterales > UBA8438 > CAZYFH01. The sequence continues at coordinate 196,312 of CBDANB010000006.1, forward strand.
GCGCGCGAGCCCGCGCCCGGCCGGCGTCACCGTAGGCGCGCCGTAGCGTCTGGTCGCGGAGCAGCCGCACGACGGCAGCCGCGAGGCGATCAGGATCGCGTACCGGCACGAGCAGGCCCGTCTCGCCGTCGACGACACTCTCGGGAATCCCGCCAGCGCGCGTGGCGACAACCGCGCCACCGCAGGCCATCGCGTCGAGCACCGACGTTCCCAGACCCTCCGTGACGGAGCTCATGACGAACACGTCGAACCCCTTGAGGAGGGACAGGACGTCTGGCCGGAACCCGGTGAGAATGACGTGGCGTTGGAGCTCGAGGCGCTTGATGTGCCTGGTGAGATTCGCCTGCAGCTCTCCCGCGCCCACGATGAGGAATCGCGCATCCGGCACCTCCCGCACGACGCGGGCAGCGGCATCAATCAGGTACCGCTGGCCCTTGTGAGGCACTAGCGCTGCGATGTTGCCGACGATGGGCGCCCCGTGTGGAAGCCAGAACTCGCGGTGGAGGTCGAGTACCGGCGCCGCGGCGATGTGGTCGAGATCGATGCCCTCGTGCACCACCGTCGCGCGCGCGGCAGGCACGCCGTCATCGACCAGCATGCGGCGAATGGCGTCCGAGGCGCAGATGAAGCGATCAACCTGTCGATACTTCCAGCGGGAGAACGCGTTGCGCCGGACATGGAAGTCGACCCGGCGGGAAGCGGCGAAACGCGCTGTGAGCGACCCACCACCGAGCGACAACGCCAGCGATGCGACCGCCACCGCGTGGGCGTCATGAGCATGGACGAGGTCGGGCGCGAGCCGTCGGACGAGTCGGGAGAGCTGCCAGGCCGCGTGGAGGTCGACCTCGTGCCTTGGCGCCAGCGGGTAGAGATCCGGACCCTCGGCCGCCCGCCGATACAGCTCTCCTTGCGGGTGCGCGACCAGCGCGGCCCGGTGACCGCGGGCGCGGAGCCCCAGGACGGTCAGCCACACCTGGCGCTGACCACCACGCCAGGTCCGCGCCGTGTCGACGTGGATCGAGAAGATGTCACGGCTCTCGGTGGACACCAGTGGACTGTAGCAGTCCGGGGTTGACACCCGGGCGCAGACGTGTCGCCGATCGTGGTAGCGCGTCGGCGCGGCAGCAACACGTGTCGGGTCAGGGTGCACGGGTGCCAGCGCGCTGCAGCTCCCAGAGCTTCGCGAACTTGAGGAACACGTAGTAGGAGTTCAAGACCGAGACGATGAACCCTGGGCGACCGTCGAGGACGCCCCGTCGCGCGACATAGTTGCGGAGGAAGGCGAGCGGAGGATGAACGACGGCGTCGAACCACCCCATGCGCCGCCCATCGGCGAGCATCTGATGAGCCGCCAGGGTCGTATAACGGTCGATCGTCGCCAGGTGATGCGAGACGTCGCGATAGGCGCGATGCTCGATCTCCGCCCGGAGACGGCCCACCTGGCCGTCGACGTTGACCGACTCGTGCACGCGACGGCTGTTCCATCGGGCCACGCGCCGATCGTAGAGCCGTAGCTGAGGGTCCGGATACCAGTCGGTCGAGCGAATCCAGCGACCGAGGTAGTGCGTCACGCGCGGGATGCGATACCCGGGCCGAGCCGGTCCGGCTTCGAACAACGCCCGGAGCTCGCTCGCCAGCGCCGCTGACACGCGCTCGTCCGCGTCGAGTGACAGCACCCAGTCGTGCGCCGCCAGCGTCGTCGCGAAGTTTTTCTGGGCGCCGTAGCCTTCCCAGGCGTGGGTGACCACGCGGTCGGTATATCGCTTGGCGATCGGGACCGTGTCGTCCGTGCTTCCCGAGTCGACGACCACGAGATCATCCACCCACCGGACCGAATCGAGCGCGGCGCTGATGTTCTCGGCTTCGTTTTTCGTGATGATGACGACCGAGAGCTTCATCGCCTCGCGCACTCTATCATCATCATCGGCCGCCCACGCCGGCTGCTCCGCCGACGGGCGCCTGAGGGGCCCCGGGCGCGACCGCGCCAGCGGTCGTGGGTGCGACGCCACCCACGCCCAGCCCCCCACCGGCCAGCGGAACCTCCTGCACGGCTTCAAAATCCACGAGCGACTTGATGTAGTCGAGGATGGCCTGCAACTCGCTGTTTCGCGACTGGGCCAGGTCGCGCTGCGCCTGAAAGACGAGGAAGCTCGTCGACATGCCAACGTCGAACTTCTTCTGCTCCGCCTCGAGTCGCCGTTCGGCCAACTCTGTCGCGATGCGCGTCGCATCCACACGCTGCAGGTTCGTGGACACGCGCCGGCCGACCTCGCGCACCTCGCCGGTCACGCGGACCTCGACCTCGAGGAGGCGGGCTTCCGTTTGCGAACGCTCGAGTCGGGCGCGCGCGAAGTTTGCGTCCGCGGTGCTTCGGCCAAGCGGGTATCCGATCGTGACACCCACGCTCCATGTCGGAAAGCTGTTCGAGAAGAGATCCCCCAGGACCTTGGAGAACGCGCGCTCCTCCTGGCCGACGATAGGGCCCGGGAAACCAACACCGCGGATGAACTCCGTGCCGCCGAGCCCGGTCAGTGCATAGTTGACTTGCAGATCGACGTCGGGGAGCCGCTGATTCGAGAAGTAGGCGATGTTGACGTCGGTGTTCGTCATTTGCGCGCGCAGCTGATCCAGGTCGGTGCGCCGGTCGAGCGCCGTGCGGATCGCCTCATCCACATCGATCTGGCGGGCGCGCAGCAGCGGCTCGTCGGTCGGTTCGATCCGCACGGACCAGAAGTCGGGGGCAGCGGGATCGAGAATCAGCGTCCGCAGGACGTCCTCACCCTGTTCGATGGCCGTTTCGGCAATGATGACCGCTTCCTCGTTCCGCGCCACCTCGGCTTCGGCCTCGACGATGTCGATCGGCGCCATGGTGCCGACTTCGACCCGCGCGCGGTTGTTCCGCAGCGACTCCTGGGCGAGAGCCAGCGACTGTCGCTGCACCTCGAGGGACGAGATTGCGAACACCAGGTCCCAGTAGGCGTTCCGCACGTTGCGCTCGGTCGACACGATGGCCTGGCGCAGGCCGACGTCCGCGATCTCTCGATTCGTCGTCGCCACCTGGACCTGCTGGCGGGCCGTGTCAATCGAGAAGTTCCGGAGCAGGGGCTGGGTATAGGACAGCTGCATGTTTGATTGCAGAATCGGGTCGAACGAGCTGAAGAAGTTCGTCGTGCTCGACCGCGATCCGTCCCACCCGACGGTGTACGTCCCGCCCGCCCACGGCATCTGCTGGTTGACGGTAAACACGTTATTGAACAGCTTGTCGATAACCTGGTCGTCGCCACCGGCCAGAAAACTCGACGCCGGGTTCGTCGCGTTGTTGCGTAGCACGTCGACGGAGAGGTTGGGGAACCACACCGAGCGCGCATCCGCCACCACCATGTCCTGAATCTGGGGGTTGAATCGCTCGGACCGGATCCCGAGGTTGTGGTCGAGGGCGAGCTCGACAGCCTCGTTGACCGACACCTGCCGGACGGGTTGGCCCGATGCCGGTTGTAGGCCTGGCGCTGGCAGGAGGACACCCTCGGTCGTGGCGGCATCAATGCGTCCCAGGATCGGGCCCTGGGCGTTGACGATCGTCCCAGCCGCGAGCGGCACGACCAGCATGCATATCGCGACAGACGTGTTGGATGGCAAGTTCATGACGTCCTTCCGTTGACTGAGAGACGTACCGTCAGACGCCGGTGGCGCGGCGTCGCTGGCGCCCGAGTGGACAGGCGGCGGACCCGTTTCCTTCGAGTAGACGAATGGGCGCGGTCGGCGGTTCGCTTCTCGATTGTATACTGGCGCCGTTCGCGGCCTGCAGACCGTGGCGCGTCCCGGACCCACGGTGGGACCACGGCGCTCGGCCAGACCAATTTGGACCAATGATGATGCAGGCAGACGAGGTGCTCGCGGTATTTCGACAGTGCGACGCCCTGCTCGAGGGCCATTTCCAGCTGTCGTCCGGCCTCCACAGCTCGGGCTATCTCCAGTGTGCCCGCGTGCTGCAGCATCCTGTGCACGCCGAGGCGCTCGGCGCGGCGCTTGCGGCGCGCGTGGCGTCGCTCGATGCGACCGTCGTACTGTCGCCGGCGCTCGGCGGCATCGTCATCGGGCACGAGGTCGCCCGAGCCGCCGGCTGTCGGGCGCTGTTCGCCGAGCGTCGCGACGGCCAGTTGTCACTCCGGCGCGGGTTCCGGCTCGACTCGACGGCGCGTGTGCTCGTCGTCGAAGACGTCGTGACCACCGGTGGGTCGACGCGCGAGACGATCGCGGTCGCGCGTGGCTCGGGCGCCTGCGTCGTCGGCGCCGCGGCGATCATCGACCGCGGCGACTCACCCGCCAGCTTCGACATGCCGTTTCACGCGCTGGCCCATGTTGTCTGGCCCGCGCACGAACCGGCCAGCTGCCCGGGGTGCGCCGCCGGTGTGCCCATCACCAGGCCGGGATCGCGGCGAGCCGGCGGGTGACCCCGTCAGACGCGCGTCCGGCGTGGACCGTCCCCCGGTCATGCGCACGCTCAAGCTGACCCTCGCCTACGACGGCTCCGCGTATGTCGGCTGGCAGCGGCAGGACAACGGCCGATCGATCCAGGGTGAGCTGGAGGCGGCGTTGGGCGACATCGAGGGTCGGCCCGTCGCCGTCGTCGGTGCCGGCCGCACCGACGCTGGCGTGCACGCGCTGGGCCAGGTGGCGAGCCTCCACATCGCGCATGCCATCGAACCCGCGGCGTTGTCGCGCGCGCTCAACGCGAAGCTGCCGGCCGACATCCGCGTGTTGCGGACCGATGTGGTACCGCGTGAGTTTCACGCACGCTACACGGCCGCCGCGAAGACGTATCGCTACTACATGAGCACCGGCGCGGTCGCGCTGCCGTTCTCGTTGCGATACGCCTGGTACGTCCCGTTCTCGCTCGACCTGGACGCGATGCGCGACGCCGCGCAACAGCTCTGCGGCCGACACGATTTCGCGGCGTTTCAAGCAGCCGGAAGCGACGTCCAGACGACGGTGCGGACCATCGGGTCGATGACGGTCGCGCGTCAATCCGCATGGGCGCCGTGGGACGGCGAGCCGACCGAGTCGGCGTCGATCGTGACTGTCGAGGTGACGGCCGATGGGTTTCTGCGTCACATGGTGCGCGCGATCGTCGGGACCTTGGTCGAGGTGGGCCGCGGCCGGCGCGAGGCGGGCGACATGGTCCCGATCATCGCGTCGAGGCGACGCGCGCGCGCGGGCGCGACGGCACCGGCGCGGGGTCTGTATCTCGTCCGCGTCGTGTATTCGGACCCTTGAACGTCTCGCTAACACCTTGTATCATCGCGAGTTAATGAGCCTCGACAGCGCGCTGGCCTGGCTGCCGACTGGGTCGCCGCAAGCGCTCCTCGCGCACCAGGTCGACTTCACGCGCCTGCCGGCTCACGTCGCGATCATCATGGACGGCAACGGTCGGTGGGCGGCCCAGCGTCATCTTCCACGAGTCGAGGGGCATCGCGCCGGCATCGACTCGGTGCGCGACGTCGTGGAGCTGTCGGCGAGGCTCGGCATCGAGGTGTTGACGCTCTACGCCTTCTCGGTCGAGAACTGGAAACGCCCCCCGTCGGAGGTGTCGGTGCTGATGGGACTCCTCAAGCGGTACCTCAGGATCGAGCTTGGCACGCTGATGACGAACGATATCCGCATCCAGGTGATCGGGAGCCAGGCGGAGCTGTCGCCCGACGTCAGATCGGAGCTGGACGTCGCGCAGCAGAAGACGGTCGCCAACACGGGCATGCGGTTCAACATCGCGCTCAATTACGGTGGGCGGGCGGAAATCGTCGCGGCGGCGCGCCGAGCCCTCGAGGCTGGCATCGAACCGGCCCGGCTCGATGAGCGCCAGTTCGCTGGGTTTCTGTATACCGCGGGCCAGCCGGACCCCGACCTGCTCATTCGCACGAGCGGCGAGATGCGCATCAGCAATTTTCTTCTGTGGCAGATCGCCTACGCGGAGATCTGGGTGACGGACACCCTGTGGCCGGATTTTCGTGCGCGCCACCTGCTCGAAGCGGTCGTCGCCTACCAGAAGCGCGACCGGCGCTACGGCGGGATCAAAGAAGAGCCGGCGGCCGTGGGACGCTAGTCACCGCCATCGGAACGGATGCCGCGGTTGGCCGGTACAGTCCACTTGTGACGCGTCTGATCAGTGCGCTCGTGATCCTTCCGGTCGTCGCCGTGACGATCTGGCTGCTTCCACCGTTGGCGACCGTGGTGCTAGCCGAGGTCGTCCTTCTGGTCGCCGTCCTCGAGTACGCCGGGCTGGCGGCGCGCGCGGGCATCGCCGTCCCGCGGGCGCCGCTCGCGGCCGTCTCCCTCGCGACCGCAGCCACGGTCGCCCTCGCGCCCGATGCGCTGCCGGTCGTCCTGATGGCGGCGGGTCTGGTCATCGCCGTCACGCTGTTCGTCCCGGGTGGATCCGGCGGTGGGCTACCGGAAGTCGGCGCCGCCGCCTTCGCGCTGGTCTACCTGGCGGCCCCGATCGGGGTGCTCGCCGCCCTACACGTCGACCACGGCCGAGAGACCGTCGCGCTGCTGCTGGCGACGGTGATGGCGAGCGACACGGCGCAGTACTATGCCGGCCGCGCGTTTGGGCGCCGGTTGCTCGCGCCGACGATCAGCCCGAAAAAGACCATGGAAGGGGCCGTGGCCGGGGTTGTGGCCGGCGTCGCGGTGCTCGGCGTGGTTGGCGCGTGGTGGCTGGCCGCGGTGGCCGTCGAGGCACGGCTGCTGCTCGGCGGAGCCGTCGCCGCCCTGGGCATCGTGGGCGATCTGTTCGAGTCCCGGCTCAAGCGCGCGTCTGGAGTCAAGGACGCATCCGGCATTATCCCGGGGCACGGCGGCGTGTTGGATCGTGTCGACGGGTTGGTGTTCGCCACACCGGTCTTCTACGTCGCGGTGAGGTTGGCCGCGTGAAGCGCGTGGCCATCCTCGGCTCGACGGGGTCCATCGGCCAGAGCGCCCTCTCGGTCATCGACGCGCATCCCGACCGGCTCCAGATCGCGGGACTCGCCGCGGGGGAGAACGTCGATCGATTCGCCGGGCAGGTGGCGCGATATCGGCCGGCCATCGTGTCGCTCGCGACGCCGAATCGAGTGGCGGCTCTCGAACGACAGTGCGCGACGGACGACATCTCGACCGGCTGCGGCCCGGACGGTCTCGCCGCGGTCGCGACGCACCCGGCGGTTGACATCGTCCTCTGCGCATCGTCCGGTACCGCCGCACTGGGCGCGGCGCTCGCGGCCATCGAAGCTGGCAAGACCATCGCACTCGCCAACAAGGAGGTGCTGGTCATGGCCGGCGGTCTGATGGTCGAGGCCGCGCGGCGGCATGGGGTCTCCATCCTCCCGGTCGATAGCGAGCACAATGCGATTCACCAGTGCGTCGATCACCGTCCGCGCGGGGACGTCGCGCGGCTCATCCTCACCGCGTCCGGGGGGCCGTTCCGGGAGTGGCCCGCCGCACGGATGGCGACGGTCACGCGGGAGGACGCCCTACAGCATCCGACCTGGTCGATGGGTCCCAAGATCACCGTCGATTCGGCGACGCTGATGAACAAGGGGCTCGAGCTCATCGAAGCGCGCTGGTTGTTCGACATGGGGCCGGAGCGCATCGACGTCGTGATCCATCCGCAGTCGATTGTGCACTCGCTGGTCGAGCTTCGCGACGGGTCCGTGCTCGCGCAGCTCGGCGTGACCGACATGCGCCTGCCGATTCAGTACGCGTTCTCCTATCCGGAGCGCTGGGAGTCGACGCTGCCGCGGTTGGACCTTGCTAGTTGCGGCGGGCTGGCGTTCGACACGCCGGATCTCGACCGGTTCCCGTGCCTCGGCCTGGCGTATCAGGCGCTCCGCGGGGGGGGCGCGCTGCCCGTCATTCTCAATGCAGCGAACGAGGTCGCGGTGGACGCATTCCTCACCGGGCGGCTGGCCTTCCCCGCAATCCCGACCGTCATTGAGGACGCGCTCGACGCTGGCGCCGGGCAGTCCATGGCCCCGCCCGACTCGCTGGCGGACGTGCGGGCGGTGGATCGGTGGGCACGGGACCGGTGCACGTCGGCGATTGCCGGGGTAAGATCGAGTGCGTAGCGCCAGTGCCTGACAGGCCACTTCGCAGCAGGTGACACCGTGAACCTGACCACTATTCTCGCGTTCCTGTTCGTGCTCGGCGTGCTCGTCTTCGTGCACGAGCTCGGCCACTTCCTGGCGGCGCGCCGGCTCGGCGTTCGGGTGCTGACCTTCTCCCTGGGGTTCGGTCCCAAGCTTCTCAAGTTCACGCGCGGGGATACCGAGTATTGCGTGTGCGCTTTGCCTCTCGGCGGCTACGTCAAGATGGCCGGCGAGAACCCGGAGGATACGCGCACCGGCGCCGACGACGAGTTCATGTCGAAGTCGAAGTGGGAGCGCTTCCAGGTGCTCGTCATGGGGCCGGTGATGAACGTCGTGCTCGCGGTCATCGTGATGTGGCTGGTGCTCTACCAAGGTGCAGAGGTCCCGGCGTACGAGGAGCAGCCACCGGTCATCGGCCGCGTCGTGGACGACTCACCCGCGGATCGCGCCGGCATCGGGGTCGGCGAGCGCATCGTCAGCGTGGCTGGTCGTGCCGTCGACACCTGGGATGCGCTGCTCGTCGCGGTGCTGCCGCGCGCCGAGCGAGAAATCGCCGTCGTGGTGCGCAACGTGGACGGTCGAGATCGCACCCTGCAGATTACCCCTGAGGCCCAAACCCAGTTCGAGATGGGCGATCTTGGGGTCGGTCCGGTGATGCGTGCCCAGATTCTGGAGATCTCCAGCGACACTCCGGCCGAGCGGGCGGGTCTCGCCGCGCGCGATGTCATCGAGGCCGTCGATGGCGAGGCGGTGAACAGCGACGAGCTCGTGGAGCGCATCCGGGCGAGCGCGGAGGTACCCCTCGTCTTGACCGTGCGTCGCGGCGATGCACGACGAGACATCACGGTCACCCCCGAGGACGACGATGGCGTGCCGCGCGTCGGGTTTCTCTTCAACCAGTACGAAACCCGCACGATCGAGCCCGGGTTGATCGAGGCGTTTCAGATGAGCCTCGAGCAAAACTACGAGTGGTCGGGTCTCATCTTCCAGACCCTCTGGGGCTTGTTCACGACGGAGACGTCGCCGCGTCAGCTCGTCGGACCGGTGGGTATCGCACAGCTGTCGGGGAGCGCGTTCGAGCTCGGCTGGGTGGCGCTCTTCAGTCTCATGTCGATGATCTCCCTGAACCTGGGCATCCTCAACCTGCTGCCCATCCCGATCCTCGACGGCGGGCATATCTTCATCATGGCGATGGAGGGTGTCTCTCGCCACGACTTCAGCATGCGGGTCAAGGAACGGATGCTGATGGCTGGGCTCGTCGTGATCTTGACGCTGATGGTGACCGTCATCTACAACGATCTGACCCGCATCCAGTGGATCGAGGCACTGATGCCCTGGCGCTAGTGAGCGGCAGAGCGCACGAGCATCGTTCGAGACTCGACCCCACTCGTTGCGGTGGCAAGCGGTCGTTGGATACAACAGCCTTTCCGCGCGACATCGCCGCCGTCGAGTGATCCCGGTCCGCGACCGCGGAGCCTCGCTTCCGCCCGCGAACCCCACCATTCCACGCCATGGACCTCCGCCGAGAGATCCGTCCGATGGCGGCGCTTGCGGCGCCGTTGGCCATCGCCGATGTCGGATGGGTCGCGATGCAGATCGTCGACATCGCCGTGGTCGGGCGGCTCGGGCCCGCGGCCATCGGCGCGGTCGGCGTTGGCAGCGCGCTCTTCCTGGCGTTCGGCGTCTTCGGGATGGGGATGCTGGCGGGGCTCGATCCGCTCATTTCCCAGGCGTTCGGCGCCCGACGGCCACGCGATTGCCGCCGTTGGCTGCGTCACGGCCTCTGCCTCGCTGTCGCGCTCACCCTGCCGCTGACGCTACTCGGGCGCGCGGTCGGCCGCCATCTCGACGTCTGGGGGTTCGACGCCGGCGTCCTCGAGATGACCCGTCCCTACTTCCACATCGTCATCTGGAGTCTGTTGCCGCTGCTGCTCTACGCCGCGTTGCGACGGTATCTGCAAGCGGTCAACGCCGTCAGGCCAGTCATGGTCGTCCTGGTCTCGGCCAATGTCGTGAACGCGATCGCGAACTGGATTCTGGTGTTCGGGAATCTGGGCGCGCCGGCACTCGGGGTCGACGGCGCGGCGTGGGCCACCGTGGTGTCCCGCGTCTACATGACGACCCTGCTCGTGGTCGCGTGCGCACGGCACGGCGGCGTCATCTGGCCGATGTGGGCAGGGGTCGGGACCACCGGCCTGCGGCGCCTCCTGACGCTCGGTTGGCCGGCGGCGGCGCAGACGGCGCTTGAGTACGGCGTCTTCGCCGCCGCGACGGCGCTGGCGGCGCGGCTCCAGCCATCGATGCTCGCCGCCCATCAGATCGTGCTCAACCTTGCCGGGCTGACGTTCATGGTGCCACTCGGGATCTCGGCCGCGGGCGCTGTCCGCGTCGGCCAGGCGGTCGGCCGGCGCGATGCCGTTGGTGCGATGCGAGCGGGTTGGACCGCGCTGGCGCTCGGCGCCGGCTTCATGACGGTGGCGGCGGTGATCTTCGTCGCCGTGCCGCGTCCGATTCTCGGGCTCTTCACCGCCGACGCCTCGGTCATCACGACGGGCGTCACGTTGCTTTTCCTGGCCGCCGTGTTCCAGCTCTTCGACGGCCTCCAGGGGGTCGCGACCGGCGCGCTGCGCGGCCTCGGCGACACGCTCACGCCGATGCTCTTCAATCTGGCGGCCCATTGGCTGCTCGGCCTCCCGGTCGGCTATGCGCTCTGCTTCGTCTTCGGATGGGGGGTCGCCGGGCTCTGGGTCGGCCTGTCGGGCGGCTTGATCGTGGTCGGGATCGTGCTCGTGGCGACGTGGCATCGTCGTGCGCGCGCGCTGGCCTCCGCGCTCCGCTAGTGCCGCGTACGGGGCACAGTGCCCTGTGACGGGCTGCTAGTCCCCTTGATCTTTGATTTCTTCAAAAAGTCGTTGGTCATCTGGGGCCACCGTGGACTTGAACGGTGCGCTGTCCGAACCGCTTCACCTTCGCGAGAATTTCGTCGGCTGTCTTTGTCCACTTGAAGGGTTTGCCCTCGTCGTTGTGGGCGTCCACGTAGGCGTAGATGGCTTGGCGCAGCGCGTGCGGGCTGGAATGTGATCCGCGCTTGAGGGCGTGTTCGGTGAGAAGGCCAAAGAACCGCTCGACGAGGTTGAGCCAGGCGGAGTAGGTCGGCGTAAAGTGGAACTGGAAGCGCGGGTGGCGGGCCACCCATCGTTTGACCAACGGGGACTTATGCGCCGAGAGATTGTCGAGGATCACGTGGACGGTGAGGGCGGAGTGCACCCGCTCGTCGATCTCGCGCAGGAAGCTCACGAAATCCCTCGACCGATGCGGCTTCTTGGTTTGCGCCACGACCTGGCCGGTCGCGACGTTGAGCGCCGCGAAGAGGTCCACCGTGCCATGGCGGATGTAGTTGTGCGTCTGGCGTTCGGGGCGACCCAGGTCCATCGGCAGAATCGGCTGCGCCCGCTCGAGGGCTTGAATCTGAGGCTTTTCGTCGAATGACAAGACGACGGCGTGGTCGGGTGGGTTCAGGTAGAGGCCGACAATGTCCCGCACCTTCTCGATGAACAGCGGGTCGTCGGAGATCTTGAAGGATTCCACGACATGCGGCTGCAACCCGAAAGTGCGCCAGATGCGGCCCACGGTAGAGGCGCTGACGCCAGCGTGCTCCGCCATCTTGCGGGTGCTCCAGTGGGTCCGCCCCTTCGGCTTACTTTCCAACGTCGTGACGAGGATCGACTCGACATCCGCATCGGACAGGGTCCGTGGGGCTCCGGGCTTGGGCTCGTCGTACAGCGCGTCCACGCGACCTACCCTAAACCGCTGTCGCCACTTGCCGACCGTCACGTTCGAGCAGCGCAGTTTCGCCGCGACCGCCACGTTCGATTCGCCACGCGTGCTCCTCAGGACGATCCTTGCCCGCAAGGCCACGTGCCGATTCGTTCGGGCGCGCCTGGCGAGCCGCTCAAGTTCTACGCGCTCTGCGGCGGTGACTTCCAATCTCGCTTTGGGCCGACCTGTTCTTGCCATGCCGCCCAATACATCACAGCCGACACACTATTTGAAGCTTTTTCAGACACAGGGGACTAGTGTCCCGTAACAGTGGTTCGCGAACAGTTGTCATGCTGGGTGTGCAGCCAGCGTTCGCCGAGCAAACCGGGCGATGCTCGCGAGGATGTCGTCGGCACTCTTGGTCCAGACGAACGGCGTCGGTTGCTCATTGGTCACCTCGATGAACTCTTGGATCGCGCGTTTGAGGGCCGCGACGCTCCGGTGGGCGCCGCGGCGAAGCTGCTTCGTCGTCAGCGCCGCGAACCAACGTTCGACCAGGTTCATCCAGGACCCATAGGTCGGTGTGAAGTGCAGGTGGACCCGCGGGCGCTTGGCCAACCAGCGCTGAATGATCGCGGTTTTGTGCGTCCCGTAGTTGTCGACGATCAGGTGCACGTCCAGGTCGGCGGGGACGTGCGCGTCGATCGCATCGAGGAACCTGCGGAACTCGATCGAGCGATGCCGCTGGTGCATTTCGGCGAGCACCTCGCCCGTCTTGACGTCGAGGGCCGCAAACAGCGAGGTCGTTCCGTGCCGCCGATAATCATGCGTGCGCCGCTCGGCCTGCCCGGGTTGCATCGGCAGCAGGGGGGCCGTCCGATCCAACGCCTGAATCTGCGATTTCTCGACGCAGAGCACAAGGGCATGGTCCGGCGGATTCACGTACAGCCCGACGATATCGCGCACCTTCTCGACCAGCTGCGGGTCTGGCGACAGCTTGAAGGTCTCGCTGCGATGCGGCTGCAATCCAAACGCCTGCCAAATGCGCTGGATGGTCATGTGACTCAGGCCCGTCGCCTTCGCCATATCGCGCGTGCTCCACTGCGTCGCCCCGCGAGGCGTGGTTTCCAGGGTTGCAATCACCACCTGCTCCACCTGCGCATCGGTAATCCGCCGAGGCGTGCCCGGACGCGGTTCGTCGATCAGTCCCTCCAGGCGATCGCGCACGAAGCGTGTGCGCCACTTGCACACCGTGGTCCGCGAGACGTGGAACCGTTTGGCGATGCTCGTCGTCGAGCGGCCGGCGGCACACGCCAGAATGATGCGGGCGCGCCGCGCCACCTGCGGGGCACTGCGCGACCGGTGGGCCCACGAGTCGAGCCGTTGCCGTTCGTCGTCACTGACGGTCACTGTCACCGGGGCAGGACCTCTCACGTGCACCTCCTGCGAGGAATACGTCGAGGCACCATAAACCGTTTACTTATTTCTGTTACAGGACACTAGGACAGTGAGGCGTCACCCAGGGCGATCGATCGGATCGCCTCGCCAAGGCCGCCCTCGTCGTGGGTCGCGGTGATCGGCCAGCCGCGGGTCCTCAGCTCCTCGACGGCGTTCCCCATGACAATGGGGCGACCGGCGAACTCGAGCATCTCTCGGTCGTTGAGGTTGTCACCCACGGCCATCACGTCGGCTCGGTCGAGGTGGAGCCTCCGGGTCCAGGCCGCCAGCGCCGCGCCCTTCGACCAGTCGGCGGCGATGATGTCGAGCAGCGAGAAATCGCGCGCCACGTACTCGGTCAGTGTGACGGTGGCGTCGGTGGCTACCGGGAGCCCGCGCACTGCGGCGGCGAGTGCCCGCATCTCTCGCACTCCGCCGGTGAAGGCCACCTGCGCCGGGTCTTCAGTCAGCGCTGCCTCCAGTGATGGGACCTCGGTCATGAAGCGCCGGTTGCGCTGGTAGTACCACCAGCGGTTCGGATGGGTCCAGTCGATGCCCTCGAAGACGTATTGGCTGGCATCGAGCCGATCGAAGATCAGCGCCGCGCCTTCGCGCAGCGCCCGCGTCTCGGTGACGATGGCATGGGCCGTGGCGCGCGGGAGCAACCGGGATTCGACGGTCGTCCCGTCCGGGCGCTTCGTGATGGCGCCGTTGCTAACGATCAACACGATGCGCTCGGACAGCGCATCGGCGATCGGCTTCGCGTGATGAAACGCGCGGCCGGTCACGAGGGCGACGTCGATGCCGGCGTCGATCGCGTCGCGCACCGCTTGTCGGTTGGTGGGTGGCAGATCACCGCGGCTGTCGAGCAGCGTGCCGTCGATGTCGATCGCGATGAGGCGGATCGGCATCCCGGGGTTACGGGCTCGTGACCGGCCGTTTGCCGTAGTTGGCCTCCACGTAGTCGTCGACCAGCTGCCGAAACGATTCAGCGAGCTCGGTATTGTTCCCGCGAAGCGTCGTGGCGTGCCGTCCGTCGATGTAGACCGGGCAGGTGGGCGCCTCGCCCGTGCCCGGTAGGCTGATACCAATGTTCGCCGCCTTCGATTCACCCGGCCCGTTGACCACGCACCCCATGACCGCCACGGTCATCTCTTCGACGCCCTCGTAGCGCGTCCTCCACTCGGGCATCATGCCGCGGACGTAGCTCTCGATGCGCTCGGCCAGCTCCTGAAAGGTCGTGCTGGTCGTCCGGCCGCAGCCGGGGCAGGCGGTCACGCTCGGCGCGAACGCGCGGAGCCCCATCGCCTGAAGCAGCTCGCACGCCGCATACACCTCCTCGCGTCGGTCGCCGCCCGGTCGTGGCGTGAGCGAGACGCGGATCGTGTCACCGATGCCCTCGTTCAGGAGGATACCCATCGCCGACGCCGACCACACCAACCCCTTGACGCCCATCCCGGCCTCGGTGAGCCCGAGGTGCAGCGGCTGCCGGGTCCGTTGCGCCAGCTCGCGATACACGGTGATGAGATCGCCGGGGCGCGACACCTTGCACGAGATGATGACCTGGTCGCTGCGGAGCCCGCTCTCGAGGGCGAGCGCGGTCGATTCCACCGCCGAGACGATCATGCACTCGTTGATGATGGCCTCCGACGACTGTCCCAGCGCCCGGTCGGTGTTCTCCTGCATCTTGGCCATGACGAGCTCCTGGTTGAGTGAGCCGCCGTTGACGCCGATGCGAACCGGCTTGCCGTGGTCACGCGCGACGCGGCAAATCGTCTGGAACTGCTCGTCGCGCCGCGCTCCGGTCCCGACATTGCCGGGGTTGATCCGGTACTTGTCGAGCGCGCTGGCGCAGGCCGGATGTCGGGTGAGCAGGAGGTGACCGTTGTAGTGAAAGTCGCCGATGAGCGGGGCGGCGCATCCGGCGTCGAGGAGTCGCTGCTTGATGTCGGGCACGGCGCGCGCCGCATCGTCCTGGTTGACGGTGATGCGCACGAGCTCCGATCCCGCGTCGGCCAGCTCGAGGCATTGGGTGGCGGTCGCTTCGGCGTCGGCGGTGTCGGTCAGCGTCATCGACTGGACCGCGATGGGCGCGCCACCGCCGACTTGCAGCCCGCCGACACGGACGCCGATAGTACGGTGCACGCGCGCGACAGACATAGCGCACGCATCATACCAAGCGGCGAACCCGACGGCCGGGGGCTGGAGCCGCGCCGCGGGGAGCTATAATCGCGGCGCGGTGTTCCGCCGCGCTGCGCCTCTCACCCAAGTGAGCTCTGGGATTACATGACCGATCTGACCGGCGACGCCGTCAGCCGGATGGTCGCCCGCGCCAGCCACGGCGACGAGCGCGCGCTCTCTCAGTTGATGCCGCTCGTCTACAACGAGCTGCGGCGGCTGGCCCGGGGCTACATGCGACGTGAGCGGCCGGGCCAGACGTTGCAGCCCACGGCGCTCGTCAACGAGGCCTATCTCCGTCTCGTCAAGGACAAGAAGCAGGATTGGCAGACACGTTCTCATTTCGTCGCCATTGCCGCGATCTCGATGCGGCAGATCCTCATCGAGCGGGCCCGCGCGCGGGGCGCGCAGAAGAGGGGCGGTGACCGCGCGCGGGTCACGCTGGACGAGGGGCTCGTCGCCGGTCAGGAGCGATCCGTTGATCTGCTGGCGGTCGATGCGGCGCTCACCAGGTTGGCCGCCATCGATTCCCAACAGGCCAGGCTCGTCGAGCTGCGGTTCTTCGGCGGTCTGACGATCGAGGAGTCCGCCGAGGCGCTCGGGATGTCGCCGGCCACCGTCAAGCGGCACTGGGCAATGGCCAAAGCCTGGCTGCAGCGGGAGATCAGTGAGGGAGCAGCCAGTGGATCCTGACCGCTGGGCGCGACTCAATGCGCTGTTTCACCAGGCTCTCGAACGCGACCCGGCCGATCGCGACGCCTTCCTCGGGGAGGCGTGCGTGGGCGACCCTGCGCTCGCCGCGGAGGTACAGGCGTTGGTCGCCGCCCATGCGGGGGCGAGCGTCTTCGATCGACCGGCGTACGAGGCGGATCCCGACTTGCCACGCGACGACGGTCGCACGCTGGTCGGTCACCGGCTCGGTCCGTACCAGATCACGAGC
Organism: Vicinamibacterales bacterium; assembly: GCA_965197395.1. GTDB lineage: Bacteria > Acidobacteriota > Vicinamibacteria > Vicinamibacterales > UBA8438 > CAZYFH01. The sequence continues at coordinate 212,746 of CBDANB010000006.1, forward strand.
CTGCTCGGGAGAGGCGGCATGGGTGTCGTCTATCTCGGAGAGGACACGCGGCTCCACCGCCCAGTCGCCATCAAGGCGTTGCCCGCCGCGTTCACGCACGACGCGCAGTTTCGCGCCCGCCTCAAGCGCGAGGCAATGACCACGGCCGCCCTGTCACACCCCGGCATCGCCACCGTGTTCGCACTCGAGGAGTTCGACGGCCATCTCTATCTCGTCCGCGAATACGTGGCGGGGCGCACACTCCGCGCGGAGATAGGCGAGGGCCCGCTGCCGCTCGCAACCGTGCGCTCGATGGCCGTCGATGTGGCGCGGGCGTTGGCGGCCGCCCATGCGCGAGGCGTGATTCACCGCGATCTGAAGCCGGAGAACGTGCTACGGACCACGGACGCCGGTATCAAGGTGGTGGACTTTGGCCTTGCGCGCTTCGAGCGGGGAAATGCTGCGGTCGAGGAGCGGCTGACCAGAGCGGGCGGGGTCCTCGGCACGCCGGGGTACATGTCGCCGGAGGCGCTGCGCGGCGACGCCGTGGACGCTCGTGCCGATCAGTTCTCGTTTGGCGTCCTGCTGTACGAGCTGGTGACGGGCGCGCATCCGTTCGACGCCGGTGACGAGGTCGCGACGATCGCACGCATCCTCGAGTCGGAGCCGGCGCCCGTGACCACGCTCCGGCCCGATTGTGCGGCCGATGTCGTGCGGATCATTGCTCGGTGTCTGGCCAAGCAGCCGATCGATCGCTACGAGCGCACCGACGCGCTCGCGGCGGATCTTGCGGCCGGCATGGATAGCAGGCCGACCACGCCGGCGCCGGGGCGCCGGTTCGCCATTGCCACTCCGGCGCCGCGCTGGTGGTGGCAGTTCCATCAGGTCGCGATCAGCGCGCTCTATATCGGCATGCTCTACCCCATGTGGTACGTGCGCGGCTGGATGCCGACGAACTGGGGACTGGCCGCGTTCGTCGCAGCGGTCGCCGTCGCGGGTGTCTCCGCCAATCTCCGTGTTCACCTGTGGTTCACGTCCTACGTGTACCCATCCGAGCTCGCCGAGCAGCGCCGACGCGCGTCACGCTGGAAAGGTTGGGCTGACACGCTCTTCGCTCTGCTGCTGCTCGTGACGGCGACGGCGATCGCCGGTGCGCACGCTGAGATGGCGGCCCTGTTCGTCGCGGTCGCGGTGACGAGCGTCATCGGTGCCCGTCTCGTGGAGCCGGCGACCACGCGTGCCGCGTTTCCGCTTCGCGGTCAGTCGCCGTAGCTCGAGATCATCCACCGCACGTCCGGGGGGAACCCCCGGAGCGCTGGCCGGCCCTCGACGTCCAGCGTCACCCGCATCTGCTCGGCCGGCTTCACGTCAGGCACGCGCGTGCGCGCCACGGCCACCTCCTGGGCGACGCGACGTTGGAACTGAACCCAATGACTGTCTCGCCGTGTATGGCTGCGCATGTGACCTCCTCAAACCCCAGAGTTCACCTGGGGGTTAGTCGCGGGCGGCATGGAGTGGCTCGGCTGCCTGCGGGACGAGCCGCGCGCGCATCGAGGTCAGCGTCCGTGCCATCGATTCGCGGGCGGCGCTGTTGATCATCGGCGTGACCATCCAGCGGACGACCGAGGGTATCGACCGGCTCAAGCTGATTGATTCGCATTCCACGATGACGCCGTCGTCCAGCTCGTGATAGCGCCAGTACGAGTTGAGCCGCCACAGGAATCCGCGGTCGTTTCCGATCGGCTTCTCACGTTCGCCGGCGGAGCCGACATCGACCAGCTCGGCGATTCTCGTCGCCACGCTCCGGCTCGAAGCCTTCTCGGCTCCATGGCGCGCGTAGTCCATGACGTGTTCGGTGCCGTAATAGACCGTCACAAACTTCTTCCGTCGCAGCTTGAGATACACGCGCATCGAATCGCCGTCGCGCTCGAGGACTCGCGACTCGAGCACGTCTTCCTGCAGGTCCTCCTGGGTGAGCGGCGTCCGGACGCCGTCCAGGACCGTGGCGAGCGTGATGTCGCGGATGAAGATGCTGCCGCGCCAATGGTGGATCGCGCCGCGTGGGACGGCGATTCCGTCGCCGCCGGCGTCGTGCGTGCGCATCTTGTCGACCAGGATGTCCCCACCCAGCACCGCGCGGCGCGCGGACGCGGCGTCGTCACGGAAATCCTGAACGAGGAACGCGCCACCGTCGCCGTCGAGCTCCGCGGCGATGCGCTGCTCGGTCGCGTCGACATACCGGGTCCAGGCCGCAATCGTCTCGGTGTGCAGCTCCGCCGCGGCGAGCCCCGCGGCGCCGATGCCGGCGAGACTGGCGGTGAGCGCCAGGCGAGTCAACGGCTCGCGTGACCACGCCTGTCGTGTGCAAGTTGTCATTGTTGGTCTCCTCATGCAGTCCACGAGCTGGGGACGCAAGGCCCCGTCTCAGGGGTCCCGACGCGTCGGAACACGAGGCGATCGTTCGCCAGGAAGGTGAGCAGGGAGCACGACGCGATCGCCATGAGATTGGCCACCGCGTAGTGCACGCCGAAGCCCGTCACGTACACGCCCGTGAGGACCACGTTGCCGCTGATCGACAGGGTTCCACTCACCAGGTTGAACCACGCCAACCGCCGCCATCGCCCGCGGGCACGACCGCCGACCCGGTCGCCCCACGTCCATCGTTCGTGCCACACGAAGTTGTGAAGGATGGCGGTCTCAACGGCGATCGCGGTTGCGACCAGATAGTTCACGTCCAGCGCCTCGGTGAGGGTCATCAAGGTGGCGAGCTGGACCCCGGTGCCCATGACACCTACCGAGTTGTAGGTGAGCCAGCGCAGCAGCGTCCCCACGCTGCGCTTCACAGTGACGCTCTCACTCATCACTCCGTGCCTTGTGCCCATGGGTCTCACCGGGGAATCGGCTCGGCTCGATAGAGCGCGAGCGTGTTTCGAGCGGTGGAACAGAGGAGGGCACCGAACATGCCGGCGATGGCGACGGTCCCGCCAACATCGAACAACAGGTAGCGCGCTCCGAACAGCTCCACGACGGACGTGCGAAACAGATACAGCGTGCCGATCGCGAGCAGGATGCGAAGCTCGGTCGGCCCGACCTTGAACATCGAAATGCGGAAGACCCCTCGCGCGTGCGTGGCGAGGTAGACCTCGGCGGACACCATCAAATAGGCCACCAGCAGCAACAGTGCGACCACTGGACTCATATACGGGGAGAGCCCGAGCCCGCCAAACAGGAACAGCGCGCTGAGAATATCGATGACGTGATCGACGTAGAAGCCGTAGTTGGGGCGCTGCTGGTCGCGGACGCGCGCGACGGTGCCGTCGAGGCTGTCGCCGAACCAGTTGACCGCCAGCCCGGCGACCACACCGAGCAGCGCGAGCTGGCTCCATGTCGACATCCAGAAGGCGGCGCCGGCGCCGACCATCGCCAGCAGTCCAAGCCCCGTCAGGTGATCGGAGTTGACCCAGCGGGGTAGCCGCTCGGCCATCCAGATGAGGGCGCGTTTCTCGCTGCGCGCGAGGACGCTGCCGTGTTCCCGAACGTGACCGGTCGCCTGTCTATCCACCATTGCTCTCCCTGGCCCGTGCTGGGCCGTGCCGTCATCTGGGAGTGTGCAGACCGGTTCGAAACCGGCTCAGCGCACAAGCCGGCGGGCGCATGAATGCGACGTGGCGCACCGGCCGGCGGGCGCGTGATTGCGACTTGGCGCACCGGCCGGCGGGCGCATGAATGCGACTCAGCGCACCGGCCGGCGGGCGCGTGACTGCGACTTAGCGCACCGGCCGGCGGGCGCGTGACTGCCCGTCACCGCCGCGGCGGTGTCTGTTCTGCGTTAGAGTGATCCGCTTTGGGCAGAGTGCTCGCTTGATCCGGTGTCGTTCTCGGAGGGACACGTCATGCGGCGGACGCGGGACGTGCTCATGACCCTGGCAATCATGGGCACGGCAATGGTGCCGATGCGTGCGCAGGAAGAGGCCGAGACTCAACCGGCGCGTGCGTGGACGAACGCCACGGAGCTCAGCCTGGTGGTTGCGAGCGGGAATGCGCAGGCCGATCGATCGGCTTTCGCAACGTCTACGAGTACCGCTGGTCGGACGCGACCCTGACCTGGGAGACGGGCTGGGTGCGCGCCGCCTCGCTCGATGGCGACCGGGTGGCGGTGGCCGAACCGGGCGGCGGCTTCGCGGTCGTCGATCCGCCGCCCGAGATCGACAGTCAGCGGGTCTACAGCAAGCTCGGTTTCCGGCACGAGATCAGCGGCCCGCATTTCTGGTTCACCAACTTTGACAGCGTGCGGGACGAGCCATCGAACATCAAACGCCAGTTCGTCGGTGCCGGGGGGTTCGGCACGGAATGGGCGAATCGCGACGGGCTCAGGTTTCGCACGGAGTACGGCGTCAGCGTGACGAGTGAGGCGCTCGACCTCGAGGGCGCCGACGCCTTCGGCGGCTACCGGCTCGCGTATGCGCTGAACGCGGGTGTCACGCGCACGCTGACGGTCGACAGCGAGCTCACGTTCGATGGGAGCTTCGATCGGCGCGACGATATCCGGTCTGACTGGCTGAATGGCGTGACCGTGTCGCTCAGCGCCCGGATCGCGCTCCGGTCCAGCATCCGGCTGCTCTTTCGCAACCGACCGGCGCTCGAGGCGATCAACCTCGTGACCCCTCCGCGCGACGCGGTGATCGGTACGGTCGAAATCCCGAAGGGGAAGCTCGACACCAGCTTCACAACGTCGCTGGTCATCAATTTCTGACGGACCCGCGGCGTCCGGGTGCAAGCTCGTCCAACGCTGCGCGCGCCGCGCGAATGGTGCGGTCGATGTCGCGCTCGGTGTGTGCGGCCGAGAGGAACCACCCCTCGAATTGCGACGGGGGCGGATAGATGCCCCGGCGCAGCATTCCGTGAAAGAAGGCCGCATATGCGCCGGTATCCGCTCCAGTCGCCGCGCGATAGCCGGTGACCGGTTGCTGGCTGAAGAACGGCGTCAACACCGATCCGACGGCATTCACGTGAAGCGGGACAGCGGCGTCTCGCGCGGCCGACTGGAGCCCGGCAGCCAGGCGGGTCCCAAGCCGGGCGAGACGGCGGTAGAGCGGCGCCGACAGCTGTTTCACGGCCCAGATCCCAGCCGTCATCGCCAGCGGGTTGCCGGACAGCGTGCCGGCCTGATACACGGGCCCTGCGGGCGCCAGCTGATCCATCAGATCTGCGCGGCCGCCGTAGGCGCCGACAGGCAGGCCGCCGCCGATGATCTTGCCGAGACACGTCAGGTCCGGTCGAACGCGGAGGCGTGCCTGGGCGCCTCCTTTCGCCACGCGGAACCCGGAGATGACCTCGTCGAAGATCAACAGCGCGCCGTGGCGATCGCACATCGCGCGCAATCCGGCAAGAAATCCTGTCGCCGGCGGCACCACCCCCATGTTGCCCGCGATCGGTTCCACGATGATCGCGGCGATCTTGCCCCGGTACGCCCGACACAGACGAGTCACCGAGTCGAGGTCGTTGTAGTCGGCGATGAGGGTGTCGGCCGCTGTCGCTCGCGACACGCCGGGACTGGTAGGCACGCCCAGGGTCGTCGCACCGGAACCCGCCTGCACCAGGAAGGCGTCGCCATGGCCGTGGTAGCAGCCGGCGAATTTGATGATCTTGTCCCGGCCCGTGGCCGCGCGAGCGAGACGGACGGCACTCATCGTCGCCTCGGTCCCAGAGTTGACGAACCGGACACGGTCGATCGACGGGACCAGCCGACAGACGAGCGCGCCGAGCTCGAGCTCCAGGGTCGTCGGGGCCCCGAAGCTCGTCCCGCGTCTGGCTGCCTGCGCCAACGCCACCACGAGACCGCGCGGCGCGTGTCCGTGGATGAGCGGGCCCCAGGACATGACGTAGTCGAGATAACGCCGCCCCTCGACGTCGACCACCTGCGCCCCACGGCCATGATCGATGAACGGCGGAGTCCCGCCTACGGCAGCGAACGCGCGCACCGGGCTGTCGACGCCGCCGGGCAGGACACGGCGCGCACGCGCGAACAAGCGAGCGGAGGACCGGGGCGAAGACGCCATGGTGGGCGAGAACCATACCACGCGGGCGGTGGCGGGGATAATGGACCCGTTCTCCGATGACCGACGCCTGCGACATCTGCCAGACGCTCGACCCGATGACGCCGATGCTCGAAGTCGGCCTTGTCGGCGTCGGCCCCGCGTGGATCCACCGATGCGCCGGATGCGGCTTCAGACAGGTCCGCCCGCGTCTGGAGGCAGCCGAGCTCGAGGCGATCTACGGCGGCGACTACTTCGATCCGTCCGTGTCCAGCGGCTTCGAGGAGTACGCGCGGCAGTACCAGCGCTACGAACGCGAGGCGTACTTTCTGGCCCGGCGGCTCAGGCGCCGGCGACCGCGCGGCCGATTGCTCGAAGTCGGAAGCGCGCTCGGGTTCCTCCTCAACGCGCTGGCGCGCGCCAGCGAGTGGCAGGTCGAGGGCGTCGAGCTGTCGGCGTTCGGCGCGTGGTACGCGCGCGAACGGTTTGGGCTGACGGTCTCGCACTCGACGCTCGAGGGCGCGAGGTATCCCACGGAGGCGTTCGACTTCGTGATCCAGAAGGACGTGCTCGAGCACGTCACGCATCCGCGTCGACATCTCGAGGAGACGCGACGCGTCATGCGGCGGGGCGCGCGTCTCTGGCTCGTCACGCCGAACGGCGAGACGAACGTCCGGCCGCTGCAATCACTTGCCGCCGACCTCGATGACAGGGCGGTGCCGGTGCTGGACCAGGGGCATCTGTCCTTCTTTTCGAGGGGGCACCTCCTGCGGCTCGCCGCGGACGTGGGGTTCCGGTGCGTCCGGTTCCGCAACATCGGGATCCGGCGGGGGTTGCGCGCGCTTGGCTATCTGCCCGGCCGTCGCGGGAGGCCATCCCCGGTCTCCCGGCGCGATCTCGTCGCGACACGCGGCCCGCGGGCGCCGGAAGCGTCGGCGCTTCAGCCGGATGTGATCGATGCGCACCGGGCGGTGGCAGCACGTATCGATCGCGAGATCGAGACACGTCAGCGACGCGTGCGCGCGTCCATCCCGTATTTCTACTACCGGCGCTCGATGAAACGCCTCGATGCGCTGCCGGCCGCGTTCACTGTCGGCCAGGACTTCGAGGTCGAGCTCGAGAAGGTATGATCGACGCGTGGCGGATCGGCGGACAGAATGAGGATGCGCATGCGCCGGTGGGTGGTGACGGTCGGTGGGTGCCTCGCGGCCGCGGTAATCGCCGGGGAGTTCCTGGCGCCGGCGCGACACGTGACGCATGCGGAGGCACAGGCCGCGCGGTCGGTGGCCGACGGTGTCTACACCGACGAACAGGCGCGTCGTGGACGCAAGGAGTACACCGAGAAGTGCGCGACGTGCCACGCCACGACGCTCCGCGGCGGAGAAATGGGCCCAGAGCTCGTTGGCCAGACCTTCCTCGGCGGGTGGCGGGGTCAGACACTCTGGTCGTTGTTCGACTTCACGCTCGCGACGATGCCGCAGGACGATCCGGGGAGCCTGTCGCCGGCGGCGCTCAACGACATCCTGTCGTTCGTCCTTCAGCGCAATGACTTTCCCGCCGGATCCGGTGAGCTCGAGCTCGACCCCGCCGCCGAGGGCGACCCCATCGCCATCGAGTGATACTCTCCGTCCCCGAGGCAGTTGGTCATAGCACAGGCCTGCTGGGCAAGGCTGAAGCCTTGCGCTACGAAATAGCCGCACACGTGAGCTCCGTGATTAGGTAGACAGCGCGCGCGCCGCTTCCCGGGCGTAATACGTGATGATGATGTCGGCGCCGGCTCGCTTGATGGCGGTCAGCGCCTCGAGCATCGCGCGCGGCTCATCGATCCATCCATTGCGGGCCGCAGCCTTGAGCATCGCGTATTCGCCGCTCACGTGATACGCCGCGGTGGGGTAGCGGAACTCGGCTTTCACGCGCGAGATGACGTCGAGGTACAGGAGCGCGGGCTTGACCATCACGAGGTCTGCGCCTTCCTCGATGTCCAGCGCCACCTCGCGAATCGCTTCATCGATGTTCGCCGGGTCCATCTGATGGGTGCGCCGGTCGCCGAATGCAGGAGTTGAGTCTGCGGCGTCACGAAAGGGACCGTAGTAGGCAGAGCAGTATTTCGCCGCGTACGCCATGATCGCCACATCGCCGAACCCGCCAGCGTCGAGTCCTTCACGGATCGCACCCACCCGGCCGTCCATCATGTCCGACGGCGCCACGATATCGGCACCGGCTTCCGCATGCGAGACCGCGGCCAGCGCGAGGCGCTCGACGGTTGGGTCGTTGAGTATCGCGTCGCCCTCCACGAGGCCGCAGTGGCCATGCGTCGTGTACTCGCACAGACAGACGTCAGTCATGACGACCAGATCGGGCAGGTCGCCTTTGAGGGCGCGGATCGCCCGCTGGACCGGTGCGTCCGGGTCTTGGGCCGCACTTCCCGTGTCATCCTTCGTGTCGGGCAGCCCGAAGAGGAGCACCGCCGTGATGCCGTCGCGCGCGGCGGCCGCCGCCTCCCCGAGCGCCTCGTCGACGGAGAGCTGATACACCCCGGGCATCGATGACACCTCGCGGCGGACGGCCGTACCCTCGCAGACGAAGAGTGGGTAGACGAACGACTCCGGCGTCAGTCGGGTCTCGCGAACAAGACCTCGAATGGCGGGGGAGCGGCGGAGGCGTCGGAGGCGATGTGTGAGCGCGAGTCCCGTCGTCGACGTGCGGTCACGCGTCGATGACGGCGTGAGCGTCATGAACAAGTCTAACCCCAGCGCTCACGTGGGTCGATACGGCGCGGCTACCGCGCCCTTATTCCGCGGCGAAGTGGTCGGCGATCGCCTGGGCCAAGGCCGGCACGGTGTACGTCGACGGCATGATCGTCGTCTGAATGCCGAGTTGCCGCGCCGCCTCGGCCGTAACTGGCCCAATGGACGCGACGAGGGTGGTGCCAAGCAGGTCGGCTGCTGGCTCGGCTCCGAGCAGCGTGACGAAATTTCGGACCGTGGAGGCGCTCGTAAAGGTCACGACGTCGACCCCTTGATCCAGCAGCAGCTTGTAGATGTCGACGCCCGATGAGCTGGAGACCGGTACCGTCCGATACGCCGTGACGGCGACCACGTCGGCGCCCGCGCTGCGCAGCTCGTTCGGCAACAGTGGTCGCGCCAGGTCGCCGCGGGGCAGGAGAATGCGCGCGCCGCGCACCGTGTGATCCCGTTGAAGTGCCGCACCGAGGGCCTCCGCCCGGTGCACCGACGGCATCAGGTCGACCTTGAGACCGTAGAGGCCAAGGCGGGCCGCGGTCGCCGGCCCGATCGCGCAGAGACGGGCGTTCTTGAGCGCCCGCACGTCGCGCGGACCGGCCAGCAGTTGTTCCATAAAGGCGTCGACGCCGTTGACCGAGGTAAAGACGATCCAGTCGAACGTCGAGACCGCCGCGCACGCCTCGTCGAGCGCCGAGTCATCCTCCGGTGGTGCGATGCGAATCGTTGGCGCTTCGATGGGGTTGGCGCCGAGGTCCGAGAGCAGGTCAACCAACTCGGCGGCCTGGTCCCTGGGCCGCGTGACGAGCACCCGCTTGCCAAACAGCGGACGGGAGTCGAACCATCGCAGATGCTCGCGTAGCCCCACCACCGGTCCGACCACCAGCACGGCCGACCCACGCCGCTGCGCGTCGCGGACGACCCCCTGGATGTCACGGAGCGAGCCCTGGATCGTCCGCTGCGTTGGCAAGGTGCCGTTCAGGATGAGCGCCGCCGGCTCCTCGGCCGGTCGGCCGTGTTTCAACAGCTCATCGATGATGACCTCGAGCTGCGGCCCGCCGGCATAGCTGACGATGGTGCCCGACAGCGTGGCGACCCGACTCCAGTCGACGTCAGGTGGTGCGTTCGTCTCCGCCTCGTGACCGCGGATGAAGAGGAGCGCATCCCCGGCTTCCGGATACGTGATCGGCACGCCCGCGAAGCAGGGCCCGCCGATGCTCGGTGGCACGCCAGGGACGACCTCGAACTGGATCCCGTGCTCGTGGAGGAACAACGCTTCCTTCCCGCCGCTGTCGAAGACGAACGGATCGCCCCATTTCAGTCGCGCCACGGTCTTGCCTTCCCGAGCCTTGTCGGCGAGCAGGATGTTGATCGCGTCCTGCTCGAGCGGCTGGGGCGCGGCGGCGCCCACGTCGATCCGCTCGGCATCCGCACGCATCGTCTGCACAAGGCGGGGGTGGACCAAATGGTCGTACACCACGACGTCGGCGCGTCGGAGGTATCGCTGCCCCTTGACAGTGATCAAGGTGGGGTCGCCGGGTCCGGCGCCGATCAGATAGACGATGCCAGCGGTCATCGTTCACCAAGGCCGGCGAGCACCTCACCGGCTCCGTCCGCGAGGAGCCGCGCGGCGACCTCCCGACCGAGCGACGCGGCATCGCGCGCGGGGGCGTTCGCACGGTGTCGCAGGAGGCGGGCGCCATCGGGCGATGCGACGACACCCACCAGCGTGACCGCATCGCCGTCGAGTGTGGCCAACGCGCCGACGGGAACCTGGCAGTCCGCCCCGAGTGCGGACACCAACGCGCGCTCCGCTTCGAGCGCCACCGCGGTAGCCGTTTCGGCGAGGTGCGCGATCAGGTCGCGCGTCGACGTGTCCGCGGTGCGGGTTTCGATGGCCAGAACGCCCTGACCGGGGGCCGGCACGCAGACATCGGTCGCCAGTCTCGCGCTGATGCGATGGGTCAGCTGCAACCTGGCGAGGCCGGCCACGGCGAGCACGAGCAGATCGTAGCGGCCTTCGTCGAGTTTGCGTAGGCGGGTTCCAACGTTGCCACGAACCGGAGCGAGCTCGATGCCGGGGAACGCTCGGATCAATTGAGCAGTGCGCCGGACACTGCCCGTCCCGACGCGCGCCCGACGACCAGCCGCGGCAATCAGACGACCAGCCGCGGCGATCAACGGTCCCGCTTCCGACGGTGGTGCCTGCGTGGTGACGGGAGCAATCAGCGCGTCGCGCGGGTCCTCACGCCGGAGCGCCGCGTCGATCCGTAGGCCCTCCGGCAGGACGGCGGGCAGATCTTTGGCGCTGTGGACGGCAAGGTCGATCTCGTTGGTGAGCAGCGCCTCTTCAATCTCTTTCACGAACAGCCGCTTGCCGCCGGCCTCCGACAGCGGACCCCGGGAGAGGCGGTCGCCGGAGGTGACGATCGTGACGATCGCGCACTCGGGGCCGCCGCTCGCGCGGATGGCAGCGGCCACCTGCTCCGCCTGCCAGCGCGCGAGCGGGCTGCCCCGCGTCCCAATCCGCGGGACGCTCAACGATTCCTCGGCCGCGACGAGGTGGGGGAGGCCGGGACTGCCCGTGAGGGCTCCCCGTCGTCAACCCGCTCGGTGGGGCGGTCGGCTCCCGGAAGATCCAGCTCGAACAGACGGCCGAGCGCGTCGGCATAGGCCGCGACCGTGTCTTCGTCGCGCGCCGATTTGAGCTGTTCGGTGGGGGTCGCCAGTAGTTTTTCGAAGAGGAGCCGCGTGACCTCGTCGACGCGGGCGCGGGCGTTTGGCGGCATCGATGCGAGCTTCGGCGCCAACCGCGCAAGCTCGGCTTGCCGAATCTCCTCGAAGCGACGCCGGAGGGCGATGACCGTCGGGATGGCGCCGCGCGACCGCAGCCAACGCATGAACAGGTCGACTTCCTCGTCGACCATCAGCTCGGCGCGGTCGACCTGCGACTGCCGCCGAGCCATGTTCTCGCGCACGATGGTCCGCAAGTCGTCGATGTTGTAGAGAAACACCTGCTCGATGTCACCGGCAGACGGCTCGACATCACGCGGAACACCAATGTCAATGAGGAAGAGCGGGCGATCGCGACGGGGCTTCATTGCGGCGGCAACATGCGCTCGTGTCACCATCCACGTCGAGGAGCCGGTTGCCGTGACGACGATATCCGTCGACGCGAGTTCGTCGGTGAACGCCTCCCACGGCACCGCGACGCCCTGGACCTTCGCCGCGAGCGACTCGGCGTGACCCGCCGTGCGGTTGGCGACGCCGATCCGCCGCACGTCCTGCGCGCGCAAGTGGGTGGCCGTGAGCTCGGCCATCTCGCCGGCGCCGACGATGAGGGTGCGGAGGTTGGCGAGACGACCGAAGATCTTTCGTGCGAGCGCGATGGCCGCGTAGCTGACAGAGACCGCCCCTTCGCCGAGACCGGTTTGTGACCGCACGCGTTTCCCGACACCGAACGCCCAGTGAAACAGCCGGTGAAGCACCGCGCCGGTGTAGCCGCGCTCCGATGCGAGGAGATAGGCGTCCTTGACCTGGCCGGCGATCTGCGGCTCGCCCACGACGAGCGAGTCGAGACCGGATGCGACCCGGAACAAGTGGCGTGCCGCGTCCGCATCGATGCGGCTGTAGAGATGCGGTGCGAGCTCCGATTCCGGCACATCGTGGAACGAGCTCATGAAGCCCGCTAGCGCGCGGCGGGCCTGCTCGGGCGCCTCCGACATCGTGTAGATCTCGGAGCGGTTACACGTCGAGAGGACGACCACCTCGGCGGCGCCGGGGGTCTCGGCCAGCCCGTCCAGCGCTTCGGGAATCCCCCGACGGGAGAAGTCGATCCGCTCGCGAAGGTCGACTGGCGCGCTGTGGTGACTCGCCCCGAGGAGACACAGGTGCATGGGACTCTCAGGTCCAAGGTCTTAGGTCTCAGGTCTTAGGGGCCCGTAGAGATCGGACGTAACCCTGAGACCGAGTCGAAGAGCGCAGAGGCGACTCTAAGGTGCTTGGTGCCCTTAAGACATAAGACATAAGACCGGGGACCTGAGCATTACCGCGTCGTCTGCTCAGTAGAAGTTGTGACTTTGGGTCCCGAAGTACCCGATCGGCACGAAGTTCAACAACAAGATCGCAAACCCGAGCGTCGACAGCCACGCCGCGCGCCGGCCGCCCCACCCCACGCGCCGGGCATAGAGCTCGAACGTGTAGACCAGCCAGCACAGCAAGACGGTGAAGATCTTTGGGTCGAGGAGCGACATCGCCTGCACCCGCGGGTCCGCGGCGCTCGGTTGGACCTGCACCAGCCAGATGGCGCCGACGCCGAGCCCGAGGGTCAAGAAGATCCATCCAAAGGCCACCGCGCGGCGGTTCATCACGTCGAGCACCTGGAGCGACGGCAGGCGGGCATAGAAGACCCCGAGGTGCTTGGCTTTCAGCTCCTTGAAGAGCAGCACGTAGGTCACGCTGACGACACAGGCGAGTGCGAAGCTGGCATAGGCAACCAGCAGCGACGAGACGTGGAGCTCGAACCACCGGCTCTCGAGCACCGGTGGTCGCGACGCGACACTGTTGCTGACCGCGGGAATGACCTGCAACACCACCATCAACGGGACGATGAAGACGCCCATGGCACGTTCGTCGGTCGTCATTTCCGTGTAGAGATAGGCGAGCGCCAGAAGCCACACGAACGCCGAGATGGCGCCGGTCGTGCCAACGAACGGGATGTGTCCCACCTGCATTGTCTGCATCCCGATCACGAACGTGTGGACGAGCGCGCCGAACGCGAGGGCGACGGTCGCGACCCGGCCGGTGAGAGGGCTGCGTCTTGCGAAGTGGATGGCGTACGCGCCACCCGCCGTGGCGTACAGCAACAGGGGAATCGTGTTCATCGATCGAACAGGAGCTGATGAGGGGGCCGTCTCATCCGGTCGGTCCGTAGTAGCCCTGCTTGGTCCGGGTGCGGACGTCTTTGCGATCCGCGCGGACGACGATGCGTCGCCACTGACCGTTGCGCAGCGGGTTGGCCGAGATGTAACCGATCGAGTACTGGCTCGAGAGCTCCTCGGAGATCTGCTGGTAGATGCTGTCGAGCTTGCCGACCCGGTCGGGGAAGAACGCTTGACCCCCGGTCTCCTGCGCCAGCTGACGCAGGACGAAATCGGCTTCGCGAAAGCCGGTCCGTGACCGGCTGTCGTCCGCTTTCAAGCCAATCGAGTAGATCGCCGTCTCCGAGCGTTTGGCGAGCTCGAGCACCTCTTCAAAGCTCACCAAGCTCGACGTGTCCTCGCCGTCGGAAAGGACGATGATCGCTTCGCGCCTGACGTCCGCCTCGCGCAACGGTGCTTTCGTCAGGTCTTTGAGCGAGACATAGAGCGCGTTGTACAGCGAGGTCGACCCACCCGCCGAGGTCCGACGGATGGCGTCTTCCAGCTTTTCCACGTCGTTCGTGAAGTCTTGCAGGACGTCGGCGCGGCTGTCGAAGTCGATGATCTCGGCGAGATCCTCGGGTCGCAGCCGCTGGGAGAACCCGATCGCAGCCTCCTGTGCGGTCGACATCCGCTCGTCCATGCTGGCACTCGTGTCGATGAGCAGCGCCAGCGCGATCGGCAGTTGCGTGCGCGTGAAGAAGGCGACTTCTTGCTGGACCCCGTCCTCGAAGACCACGAAGTTGTCTTGTTCGAGGTCGGTCACGAATCGCTGGTCGCCGTCGGTGACCGTCACGTTGAGCGACACGACGTCGACGCCGGCGCGGAACGCGGGTGTTTGCGGTGGCGGTTGCTGCTGCTGTTGGGCGTCGATCGCGTGTTCGACCACCAGCCAACCGGCGCAGGCGATACACGCGGTGACCGCCGCCCCCCGTCCAGTGCGTTTGTTCCCCACGATTAGTTCGCCCTGAGCGGCGTCCCACGCGCGGTGAGTCCAGCCGTTGTGACGGCGACCTCTATATCGTCCGGGGGGATGAGCGTGTCGGGTCGTGAGTAGGTGACGAGATACTGGTTGCGGAGCTCCGTCGCGAGGCTCCGAAGCGCGTGTCCGACGGCCGTGCTGGTGAGGACGTTGCGACGCTCTCCGCCGCTGTCGCGCGGTCCGCGCTCGAGCACGATGTTGCGCTCGAACTCGAGGCGGCGCAGGACCGATGGCGACAGGCTTGGGTCGGCGGTCAACCCGCTGCGTCCGAGCACGACCAGCGTGTAGACGGCTGCCCCGCTCTCCTGCACGCGCTGAAGGACCTGCCGGGAGCTGGCGTGGCTGTAGTCGAGTCCCTCCATGGTCAAGGCCACGAGGATGGGGCGGGCGGACTCCCGGCGTCGGAAGCCCTCGGCGGCCTGCGACATGGCATCGAGTAGATACGCCGCGGTTCCCGGGAATCCGAACACGTCGCCGACGCCTTCGTGCAGTCGGGCCAGACTCGTCGTCGACGGCACGAGAATCCGCGGGGGGCCGCCAAAGCCGAGCAGCGAGATTTCGTTGCCGTCGTGCATCGCCTCCAGGAACTCGGTCAGGCCGTCTCGAAAATCAACAATGGCGTCCGCCGCCGCCTGCGACGTATCGACGAGCACGGCGATCTGGCGGCCGGCCCCAGCGTTGTCCGCCCGGAGGACTTCGCGCGCGGAGCCATCCTCGCGCACGACAAAATCGGTCGGCCTGAGTCCCTCGACCGGTGCGCCGTCGCTGTCGAGCACGGTCACGATCAATTGACGCTCGGTCGACTGGGCGGCCACGGTAGCGGGAGCGGTCACGCCGACCAATGCCAACAGGCACGCTGCCGAGTTGAGGCGAGGTGTGAGTTGCATGAGGCGGAGTCGGCTCGTCGCAGCCGCTCTGGCGCAGTATAGCAGCCTGTGTCACACGTTCCGGTGCGCCAAACGGCCTCGAAACCGTCTCCGACGGCGCTAGGGCGCCCCCGCGACGGTCACGCGCCCGCCCCACGTCGGTCTCCGGGCGGCGGCTTGGAACATGTTGCAAATGCAGGGCTTCCACCGCCGTCTTGCTCGACGGGTCGGCTAGAGCGTTCCTTGACACCCCCTGGGGCGCATGCAATAATCTGCGCGGTTTTTCGGCCCGCACGTCGCGCAATATCGCGGGAGCTGGGTCGCGCCGCGTGTCAGGGTTCCCGCAGCGACGATGCTAGACGCCTACGTCCCGATTCTTCTCTTTATTCTCGTCGCCATTGGCTTCGCCATCGTCATGACGATGGTGTCGAGGCTGGTGCATCCGACCAAGTACAACAAGGTCAAGTTCGAGCCGTACGAGTGCGGCATCGAACCGGCCACCGACGCGCGTGATCGATACAGCGTTCGCTATTACCTGGTGGCCATGCTGTTCGTCATCTTCGACGTGGAGACCGTCTTCATGTTTCCGTGGGCCGTCATCATGGACGAGCTGGCGCTGTTCGGGCTGATTGAGATGCTCGTCTTCCTGTTCATCCTCGTCGTCGGCTACGCCTATGCCTGGCGAAAAGGCGCGCTGGACTGGACGTGATCGTGATCGATGTCCGATGACTGACGAGAACAAGCCCGACGGCCCGACACCCGATCATCCGGCCGACGAAACGGCGAAGCCGTCAGCCTCGTCCCCCAAGGTCGCCATACCGGCCGCCGAACAGACGCCCGCACCGCCTGGCGCCGCCGCCGCGGGCGGTCCGGCTGCCGCAAAACCGGCCGTTGCAGCCAAACCGAAGCCAAAACCGAGGCCGCCGCCGGAACCGCCAAAAGGGCCACCCGATCCGGCACCGCCGGAGGACATGGCTCTCGCACCTGTCGTCACGGCCGTGCAGGATGGCGTCCCGGGGGCCGTCCAGCAGGTGTCGTATTGGGTCGGTGACTGGACCATCATCATCGCAACGGACCGGCTGCTGGACGTGATGGGTTTTCTCAAAGACGACGAGGGTACGTCGTTCGACTATTGCTCCGACGTCACAGCGACCGACTGGCCCCCGCGCGACAAGCGCTTTGACGTCGTGTACTGCCTCTATTCGACGCGACGCAGACACCGGATTCGCGTGAAGCTGCGCGCGGGCGAATCTGATCCCGTGGAGTCGGTGACCGGCATTTGGCCGGGTGCCAACTGGCTCGAACGCGAGGTGTTCGACCAGTTCGGGATCAACATCGTCAATCATCCAGACCTGCGGCGCATTCTGATGCCCGACGAGTGGCAGGGGTTTCCGCAGCGGAAGGACTATCCGCTCGAGGGACCGGGCGAGCTGCTGATGGAGAGTCCGCAGGACTGGCTGCGATTGCGCAACCTGCCTGATGAGGCCGGTATCGACAGCGACTCGGAGATTGAATAGCCGAGATGTTGGGAACCTGAGCCTTTAGCCCTGAGCCCCAAGCGCCCCATGACCCTTCCAGTCGCTCGCGCCAGCGCCTCCCAGTTCGACACGAACGAGCTGGTCATCAACATGGGGCCTCAGCACCCGAGCACGCACGGCGTGCTGCGGGTCGTGCTGAAGCTCGACGGCGAGCGCGTGGTGGAGGCGGATTGCGTCATCGGCTACATCCACCGCGGCATCGAGAAGCTGTGCGAGAACCGGGACTGGACGCACATCGTGCTGTTGACCGACCGGATGGACTACGTGGCCGCGGCGACGAACAACCTCGGCTATGTGGAAGCGGTCGAGAAGCTGATGCAGGTCGAGGTCCCCCGACGCGCGCGATATATCCGCACGATCCTCGCCGAGCTGCAGCGCATCGCGAGCCACTGTCTCTGGCTCGGCACGCACGCCATGGATATCGGTGCGATGAGCGTCTTGATGTACGCGTTTCGCGAGCGCGAGCTCGTGCTCGATCTGTTCGAGGAAACGTGCGGCGCGCGACTGACCTACAACTCGATGCGGGTGGGTGGGCTGCCGCTCGACGTGCCGCCGGGATGGGACCAGCGCGCACGGGCGTTCTGCGATTTGATGGAGAGCAAGCTCGACGACTACGAGATGCTGCTGACCAACAATCGCATCTGGCTGCAGCGCACGAAGAACATCGGCGTGATCTCCGGGGACGAGGCGATCGGGCTTGGTCTGTGCGGCCCGCCGCTCCGGGGCTCGGGTGTGTCTCGCGACCTGCGGAAGGACGAGCCGAACGCCGCGTACGCCGAGTTCGACTTCGACGTGCCGCTGGGCACCCGTGGCGACACCTACGACCGGTATCTGATTCGGATGGAAGAGTTCCGTCAGTCGATCCGGATCATTCGTCAGGCGCTCGATGGGATACCGGAGGGGCCGATCATGGGCAAGGTGCCGCGCCTGCTCAAGCCGCCCGCCGGCGAGACGTATCACGCCATCGAGTCACCCAAGGGTGAGCTCGGCTACTTCCTCGTGAGCGACGGGAAGTCGACGAACCCGTATCGGTTCCGGGTGCGGCCGCCGTCGTTCTGCAACTTGCAGGGGCTCAAGCGCCTGGTCACGGGGCACCTCGTGGCGGACGTCGTGGCGCTCATCGGTACCATCGACATCGTGCTGGGCGAGGTCGATCGGTGATGACGAACCCATGATCGACATCGTCGTCATCCCGCTTCTCAAGGTCGTGGTTCTGTTCAACGCGATCCTGTTCGCCGTGATGTTCATGGTGCTGATGGAGCGCAAGGTCATCGGTTGGGCGCAGTCGCGGCTCGGACCGATGCGCGTCGGTCCCTACGGCATCCTCCAGGCGGTTGTCGACCCCATCAAGCTGCTTCTCAAGGAGGACATCACACCGGTCAAGGCCGACCGCTACGTCTTCTCGCTCGCGCCGGTCATGAGCCTGGTCCCAGCGCTTGCGGTGTTCGCGGTGATCCCGTTCGGGCCCGACGAGCTGTTCCGCGTCACCGACATCAACGTCGGGCTGCTGTTCATCATCTCCGTGACGTCGATCGGGGTCTACGGGATCATCCTGGGTGGCTGGGCGTCCAACAGCAAATACCCCCTGCTGGCGAGCCTGCGTGCGTCGGCGCAGCTCATTAGCTACGAGATCGCCGTCACGATGACTTTGGTCAGCGTCATTCTGACCACCGGTACGTTGAGCCTCGTCGAGATTGTCGAGGTCCAGCAGGACCGGGGCATCTGGTTCGCGTTTTGGCAGCCGGTGGCGCTGGTTCTCGTGTTCATCGGCGGCCTCGCCGAAACGAACCGCGTCCCGTTCGATTTGCCGGAGGCCGAGACAGAGCTCACCGGCGGGTTTCACACGGAGTACAGCGGCTGGCGCTACTCGATGTTCATGCTCGCCGAATACGCGAACATCATGGTCATCTCGGCCGTGGTGGTGGTTATCTTCTTCGGCGGCTGGCTTGCGCCGTTCCCGAATATCACCTGGCTGTCGTTCCTTGGTCTCGTGCCGGCCTGGATCTGGTTCGTCGGGAAGATCTTTGTGTTCCTCTACGTCTTCATCTGGCTGCGCGCCACGTTCCCGAGGTATCGCTACGATCAGCTCATGGCGCTTGGCTGGAAGGTCCTGATCCCGATCGCGATCGGCAACCTGGTCATCACCGGTGTGCTGAAGGTCCTGCTCTAGGAGCCCTAGGACGAATGGCAATGGCGGACGCAATCGTTTTCTACACGTTGGCCGCGTTCATCCTTGGGCTGGGCGTCCTCGTGATCTCGGCGCGGAGCGCGGTGCACAGCGTGCTCTTTCTCGTCATGGACTTTCTCTTCGTCGCGATGCTGTATGTGACGCTGGCCGCCGAATTTGTGGCGGTGATCCAAGTGCTCGTCTACGCCGGCGGCATCGTCGTCCTCTATCTGTTCGTCGTGATGCTCGTCAACCTCAAGCGCGAGCCGGAGCGGCATGCCGACACGCGCCGTCTCGGTGTCTCGGGGATGCTGCTGGCGGGCGCCGTGCTGGTGGAGCTCGTCGGGATCGCCGTCTACACGGCGTCGCGCGATCGGGCGCCGGCGGTGGCGGCCGCAGCCATCGAGATACCTGTCGAGGGCAACACCGAGCAGCTAGGGTGGGTGCTCTATACGAGCTACCTGATCCCGTTCGAGCTGGCTTCGATGCTGCTGCTCGTCGCAATGGTCGGCGCCATCGTCCTCGCGAAACGATTCGTGTGAACTGACCGCTGGAGACTGGAGTGCTGGACATAACCCCGCTTCACTACAGCCTGTTGTCGGCCGCGCTCTTCATGATCGGGGTCATCGGCGTCCTCGTGCGCCGCAACATCATCATCATCTTCATGTCGATCGAGCTCATCCTGAATGCCGTGAACATCAATCTGGTGGCCCTGTCCGGCCAGCTTCAGGATCTCTCGGGACAGGTGTTCGTCGTTTTCGTCATCGCGGTCGCGGCCGCCGAGGCCGCGGTGGGGCTGGGCATCATCATCGCCTTCTACCGCAACACGGAAACCGTGAACATCGACGAGATGCAGATCATGCGGTGGTAGCCCGCGTGGCGTAGACCTCAATGGATCTCATCTGGCTCATTCCGCTCCTACCCGGTGTCGGCGCGGCCCTCAACGGGCTGGTGGGGATCCGCTTTTTCAGCAAGCGGACGTCGGGACTGCTGGCGTCGACGACGATGGCCGCGGCGTTCGTGCTGTCGGTGAATGCGTTCCTCCAGCTCCTCGGGTCCGAGGACCGCTTTCACCAGGTGACCGTGGCGAGCTGGATCCCCCCGATCCCGCTGGAGACGGTCGACGGCATCGGCACGTTCGAGGTGCCATGGGCCTTCACGCTGGACCCGCTGTCGGGAATGATGCTGCTGGTCGTCACCGGCATCGGGTTTCTGATCCACATCTACTCGATCGGGTACATCGACCACGAGTCGCGTGGCGGCGTCGCGCGCTTCTTCTGCTATCTCAACCTGTTCTGCTTCTTCATGCTGGTCCTGGTGCTCGGGAGCAGCTTCCTCGTGATGTTCGTCGGGTGGGAGGGCGTCGGGCTCAGCTCGTATCTCCTCATCGGCTACTGGTATCACAAGCAGAGCGCGACCGACGCCGGGAAGAAAGCGTTCATCGTCAATCGGGTCGGTGACTGGGGATTCATCGTCGGCATCTTCCTGATCTTCTTCACGTTCGGCACACTCGATTTTCGAGGTGTCGCGGTGGCCGCGGCGGCGATGCCGGTCGAGACGAGCGCGGTCGGGTTCGGCGTGCTCTCGCTCATCTGCCTCTGTCTGTTCATCGGTGCGACCGGCAAGAGCGCCCAGATCCCGCTCTACATCTGGCTGCCCGACGCGATGGAGGGCCCGACACCGGTCTCCGCGCTCATCCATGCCGCTACCATGGTCACGGCCGGCGTGTACATGGTGTGTCGCAACGCGGTGCTGTTCACCCAAGCCCCAATGGTCATGCAGGTCGTGGCCGTCGTCGGCGCGCTGACCGCGCTGATGGCCGCGACGATTGGCCTCGTCCAGACGGACATCAAACGCGTGCTCGCCTACTCGACCGTCTCGCAGCTCGGCTACATGTTCTTGGCGACCGGCGTCGGGGCGTTCGCGGCGGCCGCGTTCCACCTCATGACCCACGCCTTTTTCAAGGCGCTGCTGTTTCTCGGAAGCGGTTCTGTGATTCACGGGATGAACGAAGAGCAGGACATGCGCCGGATGGGCGGTCTGAAACTCTACATGCCCGTCACGTTCATCACGATGTTCATCGGCGCGCTGGCCATCGCCGGCTTCCCCGGCCTCTCCGGTTTCTTCAGCAAGGACGAGATTCTCTACCGCACCTTCTTGCAGAGCCCGGCGCTCTGGGGCATCGCGGCCGTGACCGCGGCGATGACGGCGTTCTACATGTTCCGGCTCATCAACATGACCTTTTTCGGCGCCTATCGCGGGCCGGAGTGGGGCCACGCGTCGGGTCAGGCGGACGACGGTCATACGGACGGCGAGCAGCACCACGACGACACCCACAGCCACGCCTGGCACGGGCCGCACGAATCGCCACGCTGGATGACGGTGCCGCTGATGGCCCTCGCGCTGGGGGCGATCGTGGCTGGATACGTGGGGATCCCAGCCGCGCTCGGCGGCAGCAACGCGATCGAGCATTTCCTCGAGCCGAGCTTCACGGTCGCCGGGGCGGAGCACGCGGAGGAAGTGCACCATCTGTCGCACGCGGCCGAGCTGGGGCTGATGGGGCTGTCGGTCTTCATCGCGCTCGGTGGCATTGCGCTCGCGTATCGGCAGTATGTCGTGCGTCCCGAAGCCGCGGCGCAGTGGGCGACCCGGTGGGCCGGCGCGCACCGGGTCCTGACCAACAAGTACTACGTCGACGAGCTCTACGATGCCACGGTTGTGCGCGGCACGATGGGCGGCGCCCGGGGGTTGTGGACCGTCGATCGTCGGGGCGTGGACGGTGTGGTCAACGGTGCCGGGTGGACGACGATCGCGGCGTCCTGGGTCTCACATGTGCTCGATAAATACGTCGTCGACGGGATCATCAACCTGACCGCCTGGGTCATCGGCGAGGGGAGCTACGTGTTTCGCCGATTCCAGACCGGCCTACTTCAGAATTACGCGTTCGCCACGCTCCTCGGCGTGTTTGCGTTCGTGACGTGGTATCTCATCGTGCGGTGACCGGATATGAGCCATGAGTAACGCCGACTTTCCGCTGCTGTCGCTGATCATGTTCACGCCGCTCGTGGGCGCGGTCATCTTGCTGTCCGTCAGCAAGCATCAGACCGACCTGATTCGGTGGATCGCCAACATCGTCGTGATGGTCGGCTTCCTCGTCTCGCTGCCGCTGTGGTTTGCCTACGACTCGCAGAACCCGGACTGGCAGTTCGTCGAGCGTCTGCCGTGGATCCCGTCAATCGGGGCCGAGTACTTCCTTGGCGTCGACGGGTTCAGCGCACTCCTCATTCTGCTGACGACGATGATGGGGGTCATCGCCGTGCTGTCGTCGTGGACCGCGATCACGACGCGGGTCAAGGAGTACTACATCTTCCTGCTGACCCTGCAGACCGGCATGATCGGCGCGTTCGTCTCGCTCGACTTCCTGCTGTTCTTCCTGTTCTGGGAAGTGATGCTGGTGCCGATGTACTTCCTCATCGGCATCTGGGGGAGTGACAACCGGCTCTATTCGGCGATCAAGTTCTTCCTCTTCACGCTGGTCGGCAGCGTCGTCATGCTGCTCGGCATCCTGGCCGTCTACTTCTACAACTACGACGTGACCGGTGTGCGGACGTTCGACATCACGCAGTTTCAACAATTGGGCATACCGCCCGAGATGCAGTTCTGGATCTTCCTGGCGTTCTTCCTCGGCTTCGCCGTCAAGGTGCCGATGTTTCCGTTCCACACGTGGCTGCCTGACGCGCACACTGACGCGCCGACGGCCGGCTCGGTCATCCTGGCCGCGGTGCTCCTGAAGATGGGCACCTATGGGTTCATCCGGTTCA
Source organism: Vicinamibacterales bacterium (assembly GCA_965197395.1). Classification (GTDB taxonomy): domain Bacteria; phylum Acidobacteriota; class Vicinamibacteria; order Vicinamibacterales; family UBA8438; genus CAZYFH01. The sequence goes on from CBDANB010000006.1 coordinate 235,794, forward strand.
GCCTTCCCATCCTGCCCGAGGCGACGCAGGCGGCGGTCTGGTGGGTCGCCGCGCTGTCGATCGTCGGCGTCATCTACGGTGCACTGGTCGCAATGGCGCAGCGCGATTGGAAACGGCTGGTCGCCTATTCGAGCGTGAGCCACATGGGGTTGGTCATGCTCGGGATGTTCGCCCTGACGCCGGTGGGGATCACCGGCAGCATCGTGCAACAGCTCAACCACGGCATCTCGACCGGCGCGCTGTTCCTCATCGTCGGCATCGTCTATGAGCGGCGACACACCCGACTCATCTCGGAGTACGGCGGACTGTCGAACGTCATGCCGGTGTATGCGGCGATCTTCCTCATCATGACGATGTCGTCGATCGGGCTCCCGACGCTGAACGGGTTCATCGGCGAGGTGCTGATTCTGCAGGGCGTGTTCGTCGAGCACAAGATGTGGGCGTTCGTCGCCGCGAGCGGCATCGTGCTGGGCGCCGCTTACATGCTCTGGCTCTACCAGCGGACGATGTTTGGCAAGGTCACGAACCCGAAGAACGAGGCGCTGCCGGACCTCACGCTGCGCGAGTTCGCGACCTTCGTGCCGCTGCTCGTGCTGGCGGTGTGGATCGGGTTGTATCCGAAGCCGTTCCTGGATCGGCTGAGCACTTCGGTCGACCGCGTCGTCGCGCGGGTCAACAGTGACTACACACCACGGTTCGCCGTGACCGACGTGACCATAGACCCGTCCGACGGCGCCGCGGCCGGCAACCGCGCCGCGGGCGACATCGACGCGCCGGTCCGCGGCGGAGCCCGGTAAGCCCTCATGCCCGCCGGACTCACTGTCGCCGATTTCTACTACATCCTGCCGGAGATCCTACTGACCGCCGGGGCGCTCCTCGTGCTGGTCGCCGACATGCTGTTCGCCGGTCGTGACAGCGCGGTCTTCTGGACGACCGTGGCAACGCTCGTGGCGACGGCCGCGGCGGTGTTGTCGTTTGCCGGTGTGGATGTCACGGTCTCCGCCGGGTTGCTGTCGATCGACGGTTTCGCCCTGTTCTTCAAGGCGATCTTCCTGCTGTCGGCGTTGCTGACGGTGCTGATGGCGGCGCCCTATCTGCGCGTGGAAGCGATGCGCACCGGCGAGTTCTACTTCCTCGTGCTGTGCGCGACGCTCGGCATGATGTTCATGGCGAGCGGTGTCGACCTGATCACCCTCTTCATCGGTCTCGAGACCATGGCGGTCGCGTTCTACATCCTGGCGGGGTACTTGAAGCCGAGTCGGCGGTCGAACGAGGCGGCAGTGAAGTACTTCCTCCTCGGGGCCTTCTCGCTGGGCATCCTGCTCTACGGCATGTCGCTCCTCTACGGGGCCACCGGCACGACGAACTTGAGCGCCATGGCCACCGCGATTGCCGGCGGCGAGCGAACCGTCATGCTCGCGCTGGGGCTGATCCTGGTCGGCGCCGGAATGGGGTTCAAGCTGGCCGCCGTACCGTTTCACATGTGGGCGCCCGACGTGTACGAGGGTGCGCCGACACCGGTGACCGCGTTTCTGTCGGTCGGCTCCAAGGCCGCCTCCTTCGCGATGCTGTTGCGCATTCTGCTCGAGGGACTCCCTGGGTTGGTCGCCGACTGGCAGGCGTTGTTCGCGATCCTGGCGGTCGTCACCATGACGGTCGGCAACATCGCCGCCATCACGCAGAGCAATATCAAACGGATGCTCGCGTACTCGTCGATCGCGCATGCCGGGTACGTGCTGATCGGCGTCGTGGCCGCTGGGAGCGTGTCGCGCGGCGTGACCGCTACGCTCGTCTATCTCTGGGTCTACCTCTTCATGCAGCTCGGTGCGTTCGCCATCGTGGCGATGCTGCGGCGGAAGGACGTCGTTGGCGACGAGCTGAAGGACCTGAGCGGGCTCTATTTCCGGAAACCGGCGGCCGCGGTCGCCATGCTCATCTTCATGCTGTCGTTGGGGGGAATACCGCCGACGGCCGGTTTCATGGGCAAGTACTGGGTGTTCAGTGCCGCCATCGACGCGGACTTCATCTGGCTCGCGGTGGCGGGCGTCGTCAACAGCGCCATCTCGCTCTTCTACTACATCCGCGTCGTCGTGTTCATGTGGCTCAAGGAGGAGACGCTCGGGTCACCGATCTCGATCGGCCCGGCGATGGCGGTGGCGCTGACCATCGCGGTTGTCGGGTCCCTGCTGTTCGGTGTCTATCCCGAGATGCTCTTCGATCAGGCCCAGCGCGCCGCTGAGACCCTCGGCGCAGGGGTCTCGACCGCCGCATTCCGCTGAGGGGTTCGGGGCGAAGCCCCGTCTCGGGAGGCCGGTTGTGGCACGGTCGGCCAAGGGCGCACGGAGCGCCCAGCGGGGGTTCGGGGCGAAGCCTCGTCTCGGGAGGCCGATTGCAGCACGGTCGGCCAAGGCGCGCACGGCGCGCCTCGCGGGCGCGGAGTGGGGCTCTCGGGGTCCCCGCGGAGCGCCCAGCGGGGGTTCGGGGCGAAGCCCCGTCTAATCAAGACGTCTGTTGGGACTCGACCTGTTTGAGCGCCTCGTCGATGAGCGCCTCGTTGTCGGCCTTGGTGAGATTGCGGCGGATGAGCTTCGACGCGATCATGAGCGACACGTCGACCGCCTCCTGTCGGACCTGCGCCAGCGCGCGGTCGGTCTCCAGCTGAATCTGCCGCTCGGCGTTCGTGATGATCGACTGTGCCTCGGCCTGGGCTTTCTGCCGGAGCTCCTCGCGCAGCCTTGTGGCGTCGGCCCGTGTGTCCGAGATGATGCCGTCGGCCTGGACGCGCGCCTTGTTGACGATTGCCTCCGACTCCAGCTGGACCTCCGCGAGCTCCTTTGTCGCCTGCTCGGCGTCGTCGAGCGCCTTGCGAATGGTCTCCTGCCGCGCATCGAGCATCTTGAGCAGCGGGCCCCAGGCGAACTTCCACAGCAGCCCGAACAGGACGAGAAAGGTCAGCAGGGTCCAGATGAACAGCCCTGGGTCGAGCTGCACCAAGGGGTTATCCATGCGTCATCCCCCTTCCCCGGAGGAACACGAACACATCGCGTTCCTTAGGTGGTCAACACGACGACGAGGACCACGACCTCGCCAATGATCGCCACGCCCTCGAGCAGGAACAACGGCAGGTTGACGGCGCCCGTGATCTGGGCCACGGCGCTCGGCTGCCGTGCAATCCCTTCCGCCGCCGCCGCGGCGAGGCGGCCGATACCGAGGCCCGCGCCAATGACGATCAATCCGAGACCGATACCCGCGCCGAAATACTGCAGCCCTTCCATTCCGTAGCCCTCCGTTTTGCCTAGTGATGCACGTTGATGGCCATCCCGATGAAGGTGGCCGTCAGCAGCGTGAATACGTATGCCTGCACACACACGACGATGATCTCGAGCGCTGAGATCCCGACCGCGAGCGGGATGGAGACCGCCAGCCCGACGCCGATGCCGGCGGCCGCGCTCTCGAACAGCTCGTTGAAAATGAAGACGAACGACAGGACTGCCAGGATCGCGATGTGCCCGGCCGTCATGTTGGCGGCCAGCCGCATCGTCAGGGCGAACGGCTTGACGAACATCCCTAGCACTTCGATCGGAATCAACAGAATGTAGATGGCCCATGGGAGCCCGTGCGGCACGAGGTTCTTCCAGTGCTGCACGAATCCATGGGCCTTCGCTCCGGCGATGATGATCGCGACGAACGTGATGGTGGCGAGTGCCGCCGTCACGTTGACGTTCGCCGTGATGGTCGTACCGCCGTGCAGCACCTGCTTGAGAAAGGACTCCTCGCCCGTGTGCAGCACGGTGTGATCCACGAGGCCGAACACCTCGAAGATCGGAATCAGCCCGACCGCGTTGCCGACGAGGATGAAGCAGCCCAACGTGAGAACCAGCGGCGCCCAGCTCTTGACGTACTTCTCGCCGACGCTGGGCCGCACGATGCCGTCAGTGACGAGCTCGACGACCGCTTCGAGCGCTTTCATGAAGCCGGTCGGGATGGGCCGCTCTTGTCGCAGGTAACGGCGCACGGTCAGCGTGACGAGGCAAAATACGACCGCCGACACGACCCAGAGCATGAACACATGCTTGGTCACGGAGAAGTCGATCCCGAAGACGTGCGGCAGATGAATCAGCGGATGGTCGATCGGGCTGTTCGCCACGTGCTCGATGATCACCTCGCCGGCGTTGAAGCCTTCACCGGCGTGATCGGCGACCGTCGCGGTGTGCTCGGGTTGGGACATCGGGCTCAGCTCGACGGCGTCGCGGCGACCAGCCGCCGCAGTTGCGCCGCCTCCAGCAGGTGCAGCACCAGGAAATAGGCAACGAAGCTCGAGATGAACGGCACCGTGTCCAGCGCCAGCACGCGGATACCGACCGTCACATACGCCCCAAACAGCAGGAGCTTCACCGCGAACGCCTGGATCATCGCGCCGGTCAGACGCGCCGGGTCACGTCGAAACGTCCGTTCGACGAACGCGAACGACACGACCGCAACCGCCAGCGGCGCGATCATGCCCAGGAGGACTTCACGCCCGGCCTGCGGTACCACCCAGGTCGCGACGACGAGTGCCGAGACGATGCTGCCAGCCGTCATGTACCCCGCGGTGCGCATCTGCTTACGGCTTCCAGACGATCTTCGCCAACGCGTAGAACCCGACGACCATTCCCAGGAGCAGGCCACCCAACAAGAACCAGTGCGCCGTTCCCTGCCACAGCCAGCGATCGACCAGATGTCCACCCCCGCCAAACAGCAGGATGGCGCCGATCAACGAGTAACTGGCCGTTGCTGCCGGTCCTGCTCTGCGAATATTGTCTTGCAGCTGCTGCAGGGAACGCGCCAGCAACGGGTCACGCTCATCGGGCATGCGAACCCTCGCCGGTGGCGCGTGTTCGGGTCGGTCCCCCGTGCCAAAAGGGACAGGACACACGACCGTCTCCCGAGGCGGTTCAAACAGCCAATAATAACAAACGCGTTTACGGCGAGGCAACGGCGCACAGATGAAATGGACTCTTCGGCTGACGCCGATCGACGCGTTGCTCCTGCTGCTCGTCGTGATCTGGGGCAGCAATTTTTCTGTCATCAAGGTGTCGATCGCCGAGATCCCGCCACTGGGCTTCAACGTGCTCCGGCTGGTGGTCGCGACCGCAGCCCTGCTCGTCGCCCTCGGTCTCGCGGGCGCCGGCGCGCCCGCGCGTCGAGAGTGGCGGCCGCTCCTCGCGCTCGGTCTCGGGCTGGCCTGCTATCAGCTCAGCTTCGTCACCGGACTCGCGCGCACCACCGCGACCAACAGCGCGGTGATCCTCGGCTGCATGCCGGTGGCGGTGCTGCTCCTCAACGCCGTCAGCCGGCAGCGCGAGCACGTCAACTGGCTCCAGTGGGCGGGGGTCGCCCTCGCGTTCGTCGGCGTCTATCTGGTCGTCGGGGCGGGCGCCGGCGCCAACTGGGCCACCCTCGATGGCGACCTGATTATCGTGATCTCGCTCTGGTGCTGGGCGTGGTACACGGTCGGGTCACGCGGGATCCTCACGCGCTGCTCCCCGCTGCAGGTGACCACCTCCGCGATGGTCGTCTGCACCGTCATCCTCCTCCCGACCGGTATCCCCGACCTCGTACGGCTCGACTGGTCGCGTGTAAACGGGTGGGCCTGGGTCGCGACCGTGGCGTCCGGGGTGCTGGCGCTCTCTGTCTCCCACATCATCTGGTACACGGGTGTGCAGCAGCTCGGCAGCGCGCGCACGTCGATCTACTCCAACCTGGTGCCCGTCGCCGCCATGACGGTGGCCGCGCTCTGGCTGCGGGAGCCAATCGGATGGATGAACGCGAGTGGCGCGGCGCTCGTTCTGGGCGGCCTGCTGCTGGCCCGCGTCGAACGAACCGTGGTGGCCAGCGCGTGATGGGGCGCGGCGTGACGAAGGAGACCAGTCCATGGGCGTGGCGATAACCCAGGTCGATGCCTTCACTGACGAGCTGTTCGCCGGCAATCCGGCGGCCGTGTGTCTCGTGCCGGAGCCGGCAGATGAGACCTGGATGCGGGAGCTGGCCAGCGAGATGAATCTGTCCGAAACCGCGTTCCTGACCAGGCTGTCGGCCGGCCGGTTCGCCCTCCGGTGGTTCACACCGGCCGTTGAGGTCGACCTCTGCGGCCACGCGACGCTGGCGAGCGCGCATGTCCTGTGGGAGGAGGGACAGGTCGAACCCGACACGGCCCTTCGCTTCGAGACGCGATCCGGGGTGCTGGGAGCGGAGCGCCACAACGACTGGATCGAGCTCGATTTCCCCGCCGAGCCCGAGGAGCCTGTCTCGCCGCCGCCAGGTCTGCTGGAGGCGCTCGGCGTCGAGGCCCGCTATGTGGGCCAGAATCGGTTCGACTATCTCGTCGAGGTCGACTCCGAAGCCACGGTGCGCGCTGTGGCGCCCGACTTCGCCAGATTGCGGGCGGTCGACGTCCGAGGGGCCATCGTGACGACTCTGGCCGACACCGACGGGTTCGACTTCGTCTCGCGTTTCTTCGCTCCCGCGGCGGGAATCGATGAGGACCCGGTCACCGGTTCTGCCCATTGCTGCCTCGGGCCGTTCTGGCAGCGTCGCCTCGGACGAGACGAGTTCACCGCCTACCAGGCCTCACGCCGCGGCGGGGTGGTGCGCGTGCGACTTGCGGACGACCGCGTGCGGCTCGGTGGCCCGGCGGTCACGGTCTTTCGGGCCGAGCTCACCAGACCGTGAACTCGTAACAGCCCGGGGTGACGAGCAGACGCGTGGCGTCGGGGAAGGACAGGCTCGACGCCTGAAGGGGTCCGGCACCCCGGAGACGGACCGTCCGGATCTTTTCGCCGCTGGCGTCGTAGACGTAGACGAATGGCACCGCGAGCGCGACCCACAGGTTGCCGCGACGATCGATGGCGGCGGTGGTCACGTTGGGCGGGATGAACGGTAGCGTCTGCCCGTCGTCTACCGCTCGGCGCGGCCAGGTCGTGGGCAAACCGTTGATGGTCGCGTCGAGCTCAGGGCCCTCGATGTGGCGCTCGAACACCAGCTCGCCTCGGGCGTCGTACTTCCGGATGACCGGCGCGCCCGTCTGAAACACAAAGTGGTTCGTCGCACGAATGTATGCGGGCTGAGTAGGGCTGCGGTTTGAAGAACATGAGTCTCATCAGGTACTTAGGAGTTGCAACGCTACCTGGGTATCTGAGAGGAGACTCATGCTCGTGGAAAGTCTGGTGAAGGCAACGGTGGAATTGCAAGGGTTTCGGGTGCTGCGGGTCACGGGCGACGTCGGCGGATTGGCAGCGGAGTTGGCCCCCGACGGGCGGTATGCGCCGCGTTGTGGTCAGTGCGAGCAGCGGGGCAGCTATCGGGACACCCGGTGGGTCCGACGCTTTCGCCATGTCCCGCTGTGGGGAATTCCCGTGACGCTCGTCTACGCGCCGCGACGGGTCCAGTGTGTGCGGTGCCGGGGCGTGCATGTGGAAGCGCTGCCCTGGGCGGTGGGCCGGCAGCGGTTCACGCGTGCGTTGCTGGTGACGATCGCGACCTGGACGCGGGTGTTGCCGTGGCAGCAGGTGGCCACGCTGTTCGGGTGCGCATGGGGCACGGTGGAGCGAGCGGTCGAGGCGGCCGTGGCCTACGGGTTGGCGCACCGCGACCTCACCGGCGTGACCCATATCGGCATCGACGAAATCTCGCGGAAGAAGGGGCACGTCTACGTCACCAACGTGTACGACCTGGCCCGGAAGCGGCTGCTCTGGAGCGGCGAGGGACGCAGCCAGGCGACCCTCGAGGCGTTCTTTGCGTTCCTTGGCCCCGAGCGCACTGTGGCGCTCGCCGGCATCTGCTGCGATATGTGGCAGCCCTACATCGACGTGATCCGGGTCCGGGCGCCCCACGCGGTGCTGGTGTTCGACAAATTCCACATCGTCAGTCATCTCATGGCGGCCGTCGATCAGGTCCGCCGCGACGAGATTCGCGAGAAAGGCCCGGCACACAAAGCGCTGATGCACAAGACCCGGGATTGTCCCGCTCGCTGTTGATCTTCGCGAGCGCCGGCTTCCGCTGTGATTCTATGCGACCCGCTCGGTGGACGCCCCTTCCTTGGCTTCCAGATGACCGAGGGCCGAGACGACCTTCGTGATGTCTTGCCATCCGTGCACGCGGCGGAACTTCTTCTCCGCCTCGACAATGGCCGCGCTCACCCAGCGGACGACCATCGTGCCGCTGCGCCAGCGCTTCACGTTCCTTGAGTAGGTGGTAATGGCGCCATTGAAGTTCTCGATGGCGTTCGTCGTGCGCAACTTCGTGTACAACACGCCCGCAATGCCGAAGCGTTGGAGCGTGAGCGTGTCGGCGAGGCCCTCTCGGACCGACGCGGCCGCCCCCGGATGGTCGGTCTCCAGCGAGGCGGCCAGGCGCTCCAGTTGCCGGTGGGCCAGCGCGACATCGACGGCCGCCCAGGCCTCCCGCAGCACCGCCGTCACGTTCGCGTGCAGATGATCCGGGAGGTGGCCCAAGATGTTGCGCCGCTTATGGAGCTGACACCGTTGGATAGCGCCCAACGTGCCAAACACCGTGTGGATGGCCGAGGTGAGCGCCTTCGCGCCGTCGATCACGAAGAGTCGCGCCCGTTCCGGATCCAACCCGCGCTCGACGAGGTCGCGCAGCAGCGCCTTGACGACGCGGCTGTGTTCGGTGTGGCCTTCCCGCAGCCCCAGCACCTGCTTCTTGCCCTCTGTATCGATGCCGAGCGCGATCACGACCGTGTGGTCGCCCAGGACGATTCCATCGATCAGCACGATCGGGAAGTGGCGATCCCCGAGTGGCGTGGTGAGCCAGCGGGTCAGCTGCGTCGTCGTCATGGCGACGTAGCGACGCGAGACCGCGCTCTTCGACGTCGACCGCTCCGCGACCTCCTCCGGCAGGGTGTCGAGGCTCCGAGCATACTTCCGCGTGGAGATGCCGCAGGCCACCGCGTTCACCGCATGCGCATCCAGCGGGTCGCGGTGCGAGGCGAACGCGAAGCTGGGCAGCTCGACCTCCTGCCCCGACTGACTGCGGACGCGAGGGCGCGTCAGCTGAATCCGACGCCCACCCAGCGTGACCTCGCTCGGCGTCGTGCCCGCGCGGCCCGCCTGGCGATCGGGGTCGCGTTTCCAGCGCGGTCCGCACAACGCGGTGCGGTCCTGCTCCATCATGGCATCGAGGACCTGTTGGCCCGCGCGGATGCACAACTCGAAGTACGAGCGTTCGATACTGGCGAACGCGCCCAGCACGGGCAGGGGAATCTGCACGGTCGCGGCCGGCGGCCGCTCCACGGCTTGGAGGCGACGGGACTTCCTGGCATGCTTCGTCATGGCGGTGGCTCCTTCTTGGTTGGTTACCCCCTCCGTACCACACGAAGGGTGAAGAAGCCGCCGCTCTTACATCAGAAAATCAACAGGTCTTGGGACAATCCCCAAGACCCGGTTCATCTGGTTGAAGAACCCCTGGAATCTCACCGAGACGCAGCACCGGCGCCTGGGCGAGCTCGAACACCTCAATCTGAAGATCAACCGCGCCTATCTCCTCAAAGAGTTCTTCGCGCACTTCTGGAGCTACCGCCGCGCGGGGTGGGCGAAGCGCTACCTGAAGCGGTGGTTCTGGTGGGCGACGCACTCACGCCTCCCGCCGATGCGCGACTTCGCGTGGCTGCTCCGCCGCCACGAGGACGACATCCTCAACTACTTCCGGCTGCCCATCGACAACGGCACCGTCGAAGGGTTGAACAACAAAGCGAAGCTCATCATTCACAGGGCCTACGGCTTCAGGACCGCCACGACCTACATCCGGAACCTCTACCACTGCATGGCGGACCTTCCACTACCCAAAACCGTGCATACATTTGTGTGAGGAACCCACAAAGTAGAAGCCACCGTCCGGCACGGCGAGCGGGATCCCGCTGTTCAGTGCCAGGTGCACGTCGCGGTCGACCTCGTGACCCGTGCGTCTAAAGCTGCCAAAGGTGTGAAACGGTTGGCCCTGCAGGCTGAACCGTGTGATCAGCCCGCCGAGCTCGGGCTGGTTCATGATGAGCTCGCGTCCGGTGAAGTGCAGCGTGCCAACGCCGCTCAACACCGTGTTGTTCAGGATGACCCGGGGCGACGCACGGCCCGGCAGAACGAAGCCGCCGACCCGCATGCCATCGGTGTCGAAGATCTGCACACGCTCCCGTCCCTCGGGAGCATCGGCCACAACGAAGCGCGGAGCGGGGCCCGGCCCGAGGTCGAACGAGCTGCCACCGAGGATGCGGCCTGACTCGGGACCGATGTCGACCAGGGTGGTGGTCTCGCCGGCGGCCAAATCGACGCGATGAACGCGGTGGCCGCGCCGGTCGAAGACGAAATACCGGCCATCGGGCGCTTGCTGGACTGCGGCCGGCTGGCGGAACTGCCCGACGACGTGTGGCGGGAGACCGCCCGTCGCGTGCAGCACGTCGACGTGGTTCGACGCACGCGGCGCGACGACCACCGCCCCGATGAGGATGAGCAGGAGGAGCACCACACGCGGCGCGGGTCGAACGCCTCGCAGGGACGGGAAGTGGCGGCACACCGCCGGAACGCGGCAGTCCGGCTCAGGGGGCACAGGTCAAGGCTCAGGGCTCAGTATCGGGCGATGTCTCGGATGGCCTGCAGGACATCGGCCGCTTGCGGCAGGATGGCGGCCTCGAGGACCGGGCTATACGCGACGGGGCAGTCGAGTGCCGCGACGCGCTTGACCGGCGCGTCGAGGTGCTCGAACAGCTCGTCCGCGATCCGAGCCGAGATCTCGGCCCCGAATCCACAGGTCAGCTGATCCTCGTGCGCGATGATCACCCTATTGGTGGCCGCGACGGCCCGTGCGATGCCATCCCAGTCGTACGGGGCGATGGTGCGCAGGTCGACGACCATGACGTCGATGCCCGCCTCGCGCGCCTGCTCTGCCGCCAGAAGCGACCGCTGGACGAGCGCACCCCACGTCAGGATCGTGACGTCCGTTCCGGTGCGTCGGACAACCGCTCGACCGAAGGGGAGGGTGTAGTCGGCACCGGGGTAGGGGTTCTTGCTGTAGATCTGGCGATACAAGTGCTTGTGCTCGAGGAAGAGCACGGGATCGTCGCATCGAATCGCGGTCCGCAGCAGGCCCGCGGCATCGCTGGCGCTGGACGGAAAGACGACGCGGAGACCTGGACAGTGGGCGAAGATGCTCTCGCCCGACTGGCTGTGGTAGAGCGCACCGCCGCGGACATAACCGCCGATCGGTGCACGGATCACGACCGGGCACGAAAACGCGTTATTGGAGCGATACCGGAGCATCGTGAGCTCGTCACGGATCTGCATCATCGCGGGCCAGATGTAGTCGAAGAATTGGATCTCGACGACCGGTTTCAGGCCGCGCAATGCCATGCCGATGGCGCGACCCACGATGTTGGCCTCGGCCAGCGGCGAGTTGAAGACACGGTCGCGCCCGAAGGCGCGCTGCAGTCCCAGCGTGGCCTTGAACACTCCGCCCTTGCCGATGACCTCCGTGAGCAGCTCCGCGCGACTCACGTCGGCGACGTCCTCGCCGAAGACGATGATCCGCGCGTCGCGCGCCATCTCGTCCTTGAGGGTGCGGTTGATCGCGTTCACCATGGTGTCCGGACGGCCCTCGGGCGCAGGGGACTGTTCGAACGCTGGTGACGCGGGGTCCACCGTCGGCGAGTAGACATACAGCGCGGCGCTCGCGGCATCGGGCTTCGGGGCCGTAACGGCGAGGTCGACCGCGTCCTCGACCTCGCGGTCGACGTCGGTGGCGATCGCCGACAACTCCGCGTCGGATGCGAATCGACCTGTCTTCAGAAACTCGGGGAACTGGCGAAGCGGGTCGCGCGCCGCCTCGGCGTCGCGCTCGGCCACGCTCTTGTAGTGGCGCTCGTCGTCGGACATCGAGTGCGAATACGGCCGGGTGACATGCGCGCGCACGAGCACCGGACCGGAGCGCGCCCGGGCGTGTGCCACCGCCTCGGTCATCGCCCTGAAGCTCGCCATACCGTCGGTGCCGTCCACGCGGAGGACCTTCAAACCCGGGAAGGATTCGACGAGCCTCGCGATATCGCCGCCAGGCGTCTGGACCTCGACCGGGACAGAGATCGCGTAGCCGTTGTCCTCCACGAGATAGATCACGGGCAGGCGACGGTTGCACGCGGTGTTGAGCGACTCCCAGAACTCGCCTCCGCTGGTCTGCCCGTCTCCGAGCGTGACCAGGACGACTTCGTCCGCATGAGCGGGCGCGGTGGGCTCAAGCTCGGGTATGCGTTGATAGAGCTCGCCGGCTTCGGCGGCCCCCACGGCGTGAAGACACTGAGTCGTGCAGCAGCTCGATGGCGAGACGATGTGGAGTCGCCGTGAGCTCCAGTGGGTCGGCATCTGCCGACCGCCGGAATTCGGGTCGTCCTTCGACGCCACCGCGTTCAGCAGCATGTCGGCAGCCGTGATGCCGAGCGCCAGGCAGAGCGCCCGGTCGCGATAGTACGGAAACACCCAGTCGTAGCCCGGGCGCAGCGTCAGCCCGGCCGCGACCTGTATCGCCTCGTGGCCGGCGCCGCTAATCTGGAAGTAGCTGAGGCTCTGGTTCTTGAGCTGCAGCTCCTTGTCGTCGAGCCGCCGCGCCAGCAGCATCGTTCGATAGAAGCCGTGCAACTGCTCGCGCGAGAGGCCCTCCGTTCGCGAGCTGGCGTCGGACGGCGAACGGGGAGGCGCCCCGTTGGTAGCCGTCGACGTCTTCATGCTGCAGCATCCTTGGATTGATCGAACGTCGTAGACCGTCGGCCCCGAGAAGTGGCACGCACGACGTCGCTGATTATAGCACGCGGGTTGCCGTGGCAAGGGCCGTCTAGAATCGCCGTAAGTGTAATAAAATCAATGCGTAAGGTCACTCGACCAAAACCAGAGAAGCAGGGGAAAGCGATGTCGTCGAAGGCCGCGGTTCACCGGTGGGAGACGCTCGATCTCGAGAAGGTGACCGAGATGATCTCACGCAAGATCGTTACCGGCGAACGGCAGATGATGGCGCAGGTGTACTTGAAACGTGGGGCCCAGGTGCCGATGCACCAGCACGCAAGCGAACAGATGACCTACGTGCTGCAGGGGCTGCTTCGCTGCCGCATCGGAGACGAGGAGCTCGTGGTCGGTGAAGGCGAGGTGCTCCACATTCCGCCCGGTCGCCCGCATCAAGCCGAAGCGCTAGATGACACGTTCGAGATCGACGTGTTTAGCCCGGCGCGCGAGGATTGGCTCGTGGCTCGAGATGACACGCCCGAAGCCCGAAGCCCGAAGCCCTAAGCCACAGACCCGGGAGGGCCTGGACGCAGGGCTCCTAATGAATCCGATCCTCCCAGTTGTCGCGGCCGCCCGAGTGGACATCAAATCGCTTGCGGAGGCGGCCCATCTTCCATTTGACATAGCGATACTTGATGTCGGCCATGACGCCGAGGCGGCCGAACCCGAGCCGCCCACCGGAGAGTCCCCGTAGTTGCTTGAGGTAGAGATACCCCACCACGAGGCCGCCGAGATGCGCGATGTGCGCGACCCCCGCACTCTGCGGGACCGAGAGAAACGCGATGGCTCCGATGATCATCACGAAGTACTTCGCCGGGATCGGAAACAGGAGGAATAGCAGGATGGGTGTCTCGGGGTAGTAGATCGCGAACGCCATCAGGAGACCGTAGATGGCCCCCGAGGCGCCAATCGTGGGGATCACCCAGGTCGGGTCGGCAAACGAGAACGGCAGCAGACCCGCGAGAATCGTGCACAAACCGGCACCGATGCCGGTCACGAAGTAGTAGCGTAGGAAGAAACGGGAACCCCACAGCCGCTCCAGCTGCACGCCGAACATCCAGAGGACGAGCATGTTGAAGAGGATGTGCGTCAGCCCGCCGTGCAGGAACATGTAGGTGACCGGCTGCCATATCCAGAACCGGGTCACCACCAGCTGCGGCGTCAACCCGAAGATGCGGGTGATCCAGAAGAACACCGACGGCAACAGCGCGGTCAGCAGAAACAGGCCGATGTTGACCCAGAGCAGCATCTTGACCGCCGGGGTCATGAGCCCCGGGCCGAACGAAAACTGGCCCGGACCGCCGTACATGGTGCGACGCATCCCGGTCATCGTACCACCTTCGCGGAGCCGCGTCCCACGCGGGCGAGCAGCTGGCGAAGGGCCTGATCGAACTCATCGATGCGCAAGATGCGCGCGCAGCCCACCAGCGCCACGATCCCGATGACGATGCTGCACGACACCCGCCCGAGGCGAACCAGGAGTCCGACGCCGGTCCATACGACCGACAACCACTCGTGGGTCGCGAAGACCGCGATCCCCATGACCAACGACGCTAGGGCGATCTTGAGCGCCGCCCGCCGGAGCCGCGCGACATCCAGGCCGCCCAGGCGCCCATGAAGCAGCACGAGGAGCGTCAGCGCGTTGACGAGCGCGGCAATGGAGGCGCCCAGCGCGAGACCTCGGTATCCGATGACCTGCACCAGTAGCAGGTTGAGCACGACGTTGATGCCGACCGACACGGCGCTCACGTAGGCGGGCGTCAGGCTGTTCCGCAGCGCGTAAAAGCACGGGACTGTGATGCGAACCGCGGAGTAGCCGAGCAAGCCGGGTGCGTAGAAGAGGAGGGCGGCCGCCGTCGCCGACGTATCCGAGGACCCGAAGTTGCCGTGCTCGAAGATCAGCTCGACGATGGGGTGTGCGAGCACCATGAGTCCCACCATGGCGGGCACGTTCAACATGAGCATCAGGCGCATCGCGCGCGAAACCGTGTCCCGGATGCCGGTGAGCTCGTCACGTGCGGCGTGTTGCGAGACCGTGGGTAGTGCCGCGGCCGCAATCGAGACGCCAAAAAGTCCGATCGGCAGGTACATGATGCGAAAGGCGTAGCCCAGCCACGACACCGCACCGGTGCCCTGACCCGTGGCCAGCACCATGTTGACCAGCAAGTTGATCTGCACCGCCGCGCCCGCCAGCGTGCCCGGGCCCATGAGCCGGAGCACGTCGCGCAGCCCCGGGTCTGCGGGGTTGAGCCGCGGCCGGTAGCGAAAGCCTTCGCCGTAGAGGGCCGGCACCTGGATCGCCACCTGACCGATGCCTCCCAGCAACGCCCCGATGGCAATGGCCACGATGGGGTCGAGCCCGAGACCGGGCATCAACGGCGCCAGCAGCGCGGCGCTGGCGATGACCCCGACGTTGTACATGGCCGGCGATAGCGCCGGCACGAAGAACCGGTTCAGCGAGTTCAACATGCCCATCAGGGCCGCGGCCGCGGCCACGAGGGTCAGAAACGGGAGCAGGATGCGCGTCAGCGTGACGGTGAGCTCGAGCTTGCCGGGGACGTCGGCGTAGGAGCCCGCCAGGAGACGGGTCAGCGGGCCCGCGAACACCATACCGGCCACGACCAGGAGGCCGGTCGAGACGAGGAGCGCGTTGATCAACTGATTGCCGAGGCGCCAGGCATCGGCTCGCCCGTGCAGCGTCAACCGCTTCGTGAACGTCGGGACGAACGCGGCGCTCATCGCGCCCTCGGCGAACAGGTCGCGCATCAGGTTGGGGATTCGCACCGCGACGTTGAAGGCGTCCATCGCGTTGCCGGCCCCGAAGATGTGTGCCAGTACCTGGTCGCGCACCAGACCGAGGAGGCGACTCGTCAGCGTCGCCGACCCGATGATGCCGGCAGACGCCGCGAGACGTCGTGACGCGGAGCTACCGCCCGAGGCCGTGGGGTGCCTGGATGAGGATGCTGCCGACGGCGGATTCGACCGCGACGCCCCCGTGGGCGCCCTCCGTTCCGCGGGGGCCATGACTGGCGGGCAGCGTAGCATACGCGCTGGCGCCGTTTTCACATCTGAGCGCGACCGGGGTTTTACGAAAGACATCGGTTGATTCGCATGTCCACACCGTTGCACAGCTATCCGACCTTCGGCGCGCTCGTCGATGCCTACGAGGTCGAGGTGTATCGTTACCTGCTTCGACTGACCGGCCATCCGGCCGAGGCCGACGATCTGTTCCAGGAGACGTTTCTCCGCGCGCTCAGGGCTTTCAACCGCCTGCGCCCGCGTTCCAACCATCGCGCCTGGCTCTATCGGATTGCGACCAACGCATTCCTCAACGCCTGTCGGGCGGCGCGTCGTCGACGGGAAGTGGCACTGCCCGCGGAGCTGGTCGGCGGGCGCGACCAGGACCACGGCGCGCGCCTTGACCGTGCCGTCGCGGCGGCGCGTTGCATACGTGCCATTACCTCTTTGCCGCCGCGACAGCGGGCGGCGTTCGTGCAGCGTGCGCTCGAGGGGCGCGCGTATGCGGAGATTGCCGCGGCCCTCGGTTGCAGCCAATCGGCGGCGCGGGCCAACGTCTATCAGGCGGCCAGGCGACTCAGGGGCGTGTTGGGTGCCACTGAGAGCCGGCGCGAGAGGCCGACGAGGAGGATGCGATGACCTGTCGGGAGTTTGACAACCATCTGGACCGGCTGCTCGCACGCGACGTGCAATCCTCTTCTTCCCGCGGTCGCAGCATGAGTCGTCACGCCGTGGCGTGTCCCCGCTGCCGGGTGCTGTGGCGCCAGGCGCGACCGCTGACCCGCGACGCACCCGCGCTGATGACGCGGCGCGCCGTGGCCGGCGGCACACGTGCGGCTCGCGACCGGCTACGAACGGCGTTCACGCGAGCGGGACATCCGCCGGTCGCGTTCAGTTCGCTTCGGACGCCCATCGGTCGGGTGTTCGTCGCGGCGTCGGATCTCGGGGTGTGCAATATCACGTTCGATGCGGCGAACGAGGACCGATATCGCGCGCGGCTCGCGGCGCGCGCGCCAGAGATCACGCGCGACCGTGATGCGGTCGCCTTCGCGCTCGAGGAGCTCGACGCCTATTTCGCTGGCACGCTGAACCGGTTCACCGCCCCGATCGACTTGCGGGGTGTCACCGATTTCACACGGCGCGTGCTGCGGGCGACCCGCGCCATTCCGTTCGGCCGACTGTGCAGCTATGGTGAGGTTGCGCGCCGCATCGGATCACCCGGCGCGAGCCGCGCGGTTGGCGGGGCGCTCGGCCGGAACCCGGTCCCGATCATCGTCCCGTGCCACCGGGTCATTGCGGGCGGCGGACGGATCGGGGGCTTCACCGGCGGCGTCGAGACGAAGCGTGTACTGCTCCGGATCGAAGGGCACGAGCCGGCGTAGCAACCGCGACGTGTCGCGCCAGCGCCGCCGGCGACTCTATCTCAGAAACCCTGGATTTTGCGACGGGGGCTCGACGAGGCGAAGACGCCGCCGCGACCTCAACGTTCGCGGCCTCGGCAGGGCGAAACGGTGGGTTTCTGACACACCAGGTCGTAGGACGAGCAGGTGAGGTGGACGCCAGCACCCGCTCCGTCATCCCCAGGTGCTTTGGCTTACCAAGCGTCCGATGCTGCGCTATCGCCTCGCGGAGGGTGGCCGAAGATAACCTGATCCGGGCTGACGGCTCTCTCCCCGAGAATACGCCGGCTCGACGCGAGGCGGTCTATGCTGGATCGCATGGTCGACGAGTATCCGACGCGCTACCAGGCCGTCGGCCTCAACACCATCGCCAGTCTTCCGCAGTGGGAACGGCTCGACCCCGACGTGCGCGAGGCCGTCGAGGTCGTCGGACAGGTGCTCCCGTTCCGCACCAACCGGTACGTCGTCGACCACCTGATTGATTGGTCGCGGGTGCCGGAGGACCCGGTCTTTCAGCTCGTGTTTCCGCAACGGCCGATGCTTATGCTCGAGGACTATGCCGACGTGCGTGCGCTGATCCGGCGCGCCGACGCGAGCGCCGACCTGGCAGGGACCATCGATCGGATACGGCGCCGGCTGAATCCGCATCCCGCCGGCCAGTTGACACACAACGTTCCCGCCCTCGACGACCGCCCGCTCCAGGGCATTCAGCACAAGTACCGGGAGACCGTGCTGTTCTTCCCCAAGGCGGGACAGACGTGTCACGCCTACTGCACGTACTGCTTCCGGTGGGCCCAGTTCGTTGGCCTGGAGGATCTGAAGTTCGAGGCGCAGGATGCGGACGACCTGGTAGCGTATCTCAAGGCGCACCCCGAGGTGACCGACGTGCTGATCACCGGGGGCGACCCGATGGTCATGCGAACGCGCGTGTTGCGCCGTTACCTCGAGCCGCTCCTCTCACCCGAGCTCGAACACGTTCAGAACATCCGGATTGGCACCAAGGCGCTGGCCTACTGGCCGCAGCGCTTCGTGTCGGACGCTGACGCCGATGAGTGCTTGCGGCTCTTCGACGAGGTGGTCTCACAGGGGCGCCACCTGGCCGTGATGGGCCACTACTCGCACCCGGTGGAGCTCGAGCCGGGGATCGCCCGAACCGCGGTGGAGCGCGTCCGGAACACTGGCGCGCAGATCCGGATGCAGGCGCCGTCATTCGCCACGTCAACGACGAGCCCGACGCGTGGGCCACGTTGTGGCGCACCGGTGTGCGCCTCGGGTTGATCCCGTATTACCTGTTCGTCGAGCGCGACACGGGGGCCCGCAACTACTTCGAAGTGCCGCTGACACGCTGCTACGAGATCTTCAAGCGCGCGTACAGCCAGGTCTCCGGATTGGCGCGATCGGTCCGGGGGCCCTCGATGTCGGCGTTTCCGGGCAAGGTCCGCATCCTCGGCGTCGTCACCCTGCGGACAATGATGGAGGGCGACGTGCTCTCGGCCGTCCGCGGCACCCTCGGACCCGACCTCGGCGATCCGGACACGCCGCGGCTCGTCTGCGACTTTATCCAGGCGCGCGACCCCGCCTGGGTCAAGCGCCCATTCTTCGCGGAGTTCGACG
Source organism: Vicinamibacterales bacterium (assembly GCA_965197395.1). Taxonomy (GTDB): domain Bacteria; phylum Acidobacteriota; class Vicinamibacteria; order Vicinamibacterales; family UBA8438; genus CAZYFH01. Next base: position 254,638 of record CBDANB010000006.1, read on the forward strand.
AGGGGGCGGCTTGGTTCGACGAGTTGCGGCCGGCCTTCGGGAAGTCGCGTTTCTACTTCGAGGCGCCGGGCGACCACGACACGGACCGCATCCTCCCGGAGCTGACCGAGCTGCTGCTCGAGTAGCCGCAACACTCGTCGCGCTCCGCCGGCTCATCCCGTTGTGAGCATCCCGGCGGCAATCCCGGTCACCGTCTCGCGGAACAAGAGCGGCCGCGACGTGCTCAGACGCGGGTGTGACAGGACCTCCATCTGAATCAGGTTCAGCGGGTGGATCATCGGCGCGCGGTAGTAGATGCTCTCGTGTAGCCAGCGTCTCTCGGAGAGGAGGGTGCCGTCGGGCGCGACCTGCGTGGCGAGATCGACGGCGTCGGTCCACTCGCGCTCGAGGCGTGCGACGAGCGGCGGCGACCGGCCGCACAGGGTCTTGACGTATTCGCGCCAGATCGCCGGCTCGGTCTTGGCCAAGGTGAAGCTGAGGAGGCGCATGTAGCTGCGCAGCAGCGGGTCGCGCTCGAGCGCCCGGACGACGCGGGCGCGCGCCCGCGGGTCGGCCCGGACCTCGCGCCAGGCGGTCCCGATACCGATCCAGGCGTGGAGCAGGTACCGCGTCTGCGTCCAACAGAGCACCCACGGAATCGCCCGGAGCTGCTCGAGCCCGGCGGGCGCGGCTGCCGCCCTCCGCTCGGCGGGGCGACTCCCGATATTGAGCGTGCCGAGCCGGGTGTAGGGGGTGGCGCGACGGAGCAGCTCGATGAGCTCCGACGAGCCCACCAGCTCGACGAAGACCCGCTGGCTGCGGGCCGCCAGATCACGCGCCGTCGCGCTCGCGGCGCTGAAGCGGGGCGGCGCCGCCTGGACGTCGGCAATCTGCTGCACCTGGCTACGGAGGATCTCGGGCGTCGCCAGTGTGCGTTCCACCATCTCGCCCTGGAGGGTCTGCTTGACCACGTCCATGGCACCGGCCGGACACGTCGCCGCCTGATCGGCGATCGACCCGCCACCGCGCCCGACGCTTCCGCCCGAGCCGTGGAAGAAGACGATGTCCTGCTCGCGTGCCGCGGCCCAGGCGGCAATCGCGCGCATCACCTCGTGGATCGCGAGCCGGCTGGCGAGCACCCCCATGCGCTTGCTCGTGTCCGAGTACCCGAGCATGACTTCCAGGCTGCCGTGCGCGCGGACCGCTGCGGCAAAGTCGGCGTCGGTGAGTGCGCGCTCCAGGATGTCCACCGCTCGGGGGAGCACGTCGGGCATCTCGAAGAGGGGCACCACCGGAATCGTCGATGCACCGAGCACATCGCGGACCAGCTCGTGGGCTTCCCATAAATCCTCGGCGCGCGTAGCCATGCTGACGACCGAGCCCCGCACGTACCAGTCGACGCTGCCCCCGCGCGCCACGTCGCGCACGAACCCCAGCATGTCGGCGATGGTGCTGTGGTGCTGGAATCGGCCGCGCTCCTCGCGCACCTCGAGCGGAACGACCAGCCCGGGAAACTGCTCGAGCAGCAGGGACAGGTCATCGAGCCTCGGATGCGGATGGCCGAGGATGCCTGTGTACTCCGCGGACAGGCGCCCCAACGCCGGGCGCAGCAACGCGATCCGGCGCCCGTCGCCGATCGTCACGATCCGCAGGTCGTCGATCCGCGCTCGCAGCTCGTCCCACGCGCGCTGGACGCCGCCATCGTGAACCAGCCGCACGTCGCGTTCGACCTCGTACAGGAGCCGACCTTCCATCATCTCGAGGAGCCGCCGGCGCGATATGTTGAGGCTCTTGTCGGTTGCCTCGGGCCCGACGCCTGGGTGGCCGTCCTTGTCACCGCCGACCCACGTCCGCAGCCGCACCCGGTGGCCTTCGCGTCGCAGGCTGAGCAGCTCCTCCAGGATCGGATCGTCGAGCAAGTTGAAGAGATGGAGCGCCTCGTCCTCGACCGTTGGCTTGTGGGCGGGATGGGTGCCAGTGAACCACACCTGGTGCAGTAGGTGGATGAGGCGCGCCCTGTCAGGGGCGTCGCGCCGCTCCAGTCCGTCGACCAGGAGCGCCTGAATGCGGCGCACCAGCGTGATGTTGGCCGGCGACCGCGACTCGGTCGGGTGGGCGGTCAGTACGAACACGACGTTGGCCGGCGCCGGTGGGTCGGCCCGTGCCTCCGCGGCGCGCGCGCGCTCCCGCAGCCGGTGGGTTCGGTAGGCGTTCTCGCAAGCGTTGACCAGCTCGAGATAGACCGTGTAGGCCCGGGCGAGCGCGGCCCGCTTGGCTGCGGGCAGACGCTGGATTCGCCTGCGCGCTCGCGCGAGCGCGGAAGAATGCCCCTCGCGGACCGCCACCATGTCGAGCCGCACCGCTTCGACGGTGTCGTAGAGGTCGCGGCCTTCGATGGTCGTGACCACGTCGCCGAGCGTCGCCTCGACCACCTTAACCAGGCGCTTGAGCGCCGGCGCCAATCCTTGGCTTGGCTTTCTGCGCGCGGCCCTGCGCGCTTGCGACGGGCGAGGTTTCGCACCGTTTGGCCCAGACACTTCGACGGGCGATCATAAAGCCTATGCAAGGAGCCGCAAAGCACGGCCATGGTTGTGACGCCCGGTGAAACCACTTCTCGTACAACGCGACGCCAGGGGAGAAGAAGCACGGCCGTTCGTCAGGGGCACCCCCAAGGATCTAGCTCGGGAGCCATATCCGCCGGCGTCCAAATGAACGACCCCGTGCTGGTGAGCGTATCGCGGGTCGAAGACTCTATTGCGCCAAGGCGGCTGTCTCAGAAACCTCAGACTTTCGCCCTGTCGAATCGCGTGGGAACCGGGCGACTTTCGCCCCGGATCGAGGGTGTGTCAGAAACACCGGGTTCTGACTCAGCCGCGTGCCGTAGCTCCGAGATCCTCTTTTCGCATCCGAGATGCAGCGGTACCTGCCCCGCGGTCTTCGGACTCGTCGATTCGCCCGTGGGCGGTCTTGCCTCGCCGTTGGACAGCGCGCACGGCTCGGCTGACGCCTCGGGAGCTCTTCAACCTCGTCGCGCGGAGAGACTCAGCTTGCGTGCATGGACACCCTCGTGAGACGTACCGCTACACGAGCGACATCAGGAAACTAACGCGCGGCTGGTTCAGCGGGTCGGCGTGAACGGATCCCCCGTCGGAGGCCGCACCGGGGCGGGCCGCCCGCGTCGTGGCGGCGGCGCGTTCTCCGGGGCGACCAGCATGCCGGGACGCGGCATGGTCTGCGGTGCCGCGACCGGTGCGTCGGCGCGACCGGCGGGGTTGGGCTGAAAGAACGGCGTGGTTGCCACGGACGGTTGCTGGAGCAGCTTCTGTAGCTGTTCTAGCTGCGCGGCTTCATCCGGCGTGACGTCCATCGTCGGGTTCCGCGGCTGCGGCGCCGGACTCTGGCCGGGCGTGCGGAAGAAGGGTGTCGTCTGAGCGGGCGGCGCGGGGAACGTCGGGGCCGTTGAGGTCGCGGTGGCCGCGCGCGGGGCGCGCCGCGTGGCAAGAACCACCACGCGGTCAAACGTCGAGGCGCCAGGGGCCCCTGCGGGGCGAGGCGCGGCCAGATAGCCGGTCGCGGAGCGCAGCAGCGTGCGCAACGCGTCGGCCTCCGCCACGTCGACCAGCTGCAGCGTGACCGGCGGCCCGGTCAGTTTGTCCGCGTCGACGAAGTGCGTGTCTCCGACCTCGGCCCAGGCGGCGAGGATGTCCCTGAGCGGCGCATCGGCCGCCGTCAGGGTCACCCGCCCACGCTCGATCGACAGCTCGATCTCGTCAGCGCGGGCGACGGCTGGTAGCGCCAGACACAGCGCCCCGAGTGCCGCGGCGAGTCGCGCCCCGCGTGGAGGGATTGCCACGAGCCCAGTATACGTCGAAGACCGGTGGTGGCGGTTAGCCCGTTGGGAGCTCCGCACGAGCGTGGCTGACGACCCGATTCAGAATCTCCGTCAGGCCGATCTGCGGCGCCCATCCGGTCAGCGCGCCGATCTTGCGGAGGTCGGGCACGCGCCTCGGCATGTCTTCGAACCCCGCCTCGTACGCCTGGTCGTACGGCACCATCACGATCTCCGACTGACTGCCGGTGCTCGCTTTGACGTGCTCGGCGAGCCGGCGTATGGAGACTTCTTCGTTGTTGCCGATGTTGAACACCTGACCGACGGCACGCGGTTCGCCGGCGAGGCCGACGAGCGCGCGTACCACGTCGGAAACGTCAGCGAAGCTACGCGTCTGCGTGCCATCACCAAACACGGTCATGGGACGCCCCGCGAGTGCCTGCTGCACGAAGTTCGGAATGACCATGCCGTAGCGGCCCGTTTGGCGCGGACCCACCGTGTTAAACAGCCGCGTGATCACGACCGGTTGCCGCTGCTCCTTCCAGTAGGCAATGGCCAGGAACTCGTCGATCGCCTTGCTGCACGCGTATGCCCACCGATGCTGCTGTGGCGAGCCGAGGATCAGATCCGAGTCTTCGCTGAACGGGACGACCGTGCGTTTGCCATACACCTCCGACGTGGAAGCGATGATCACCAGCTTGCGCTTCTTGCTCGCGTGACGCAGCACGACCTCGGTTCCGTGCACGTTGGTCTCGATGGTGCGGACGGGCGCCTCGACGATCAGCTTGACGCCGACCGCCGCCGCGAGATGAAACACGACGTCGGCGCGGTCAACGTGCTCGGCGGTCACGGGCTCGTTCGTAATCGAGTCGATCGTGTACGCGAAGCGTGCACGCGTCTTGAGGTGCTCGATATTGGCGATTGAACCGGTTGACAGGTCGTCGAGGACCGCGACCGCATGACCGTCGTCGAGCAGCCGCTCGGCCAGATGCGATCCGATGAACCCGGCGCCGCCGGTGATGAGCACGTGCATGAGTACGGGTCCTCAGGTTGCAAACCGGACGTTGATGACGTCGCCGTCGCACACCACGTAGTCCTTACCTTCGAGCCGGACCTCGCCGTGGCGTCGGCACGCGCCGAGCGAACCCCGCGAAATCAGGTGATCGTAGTCGACGACTTCGGCCCGAATGAACCCGCGCGTCAAATCCGTGTGAATCTCGCCGGCCGCGGCCTGCGCGACCGTCCCGGTCGGGATCGACCAGGCGCGGCACTCGTCGTCTCCCGTCGTGAAGAAGGAGATGTAGCCGAGAAGGCCGTATGCAGCCCGGACGACGCGATCGAGGCCGGTCTCCGTCAGGCCGAGGTCAGCCATGAACGCCTGCGCATCATCGCGATCGAGCTCGGCGATCTCCAGCTCGATCTTGGCGCAGACGCTGACCGCCCGCACCTGGGCGCCTTCCAGCGCATCGCCGAGTCCGGCGTCCCGGATCACGTCGTCGAGATCGCGACCGGCGTCCGGCTCGTCGACATTGAGCACGAGCAGGAGCGGCTTGGCGGAGAGAAACTGGAACCCGCGCAGCAACTTCGCTGCGGACGCCTCGAGCTCAACGGCACGAAGCGGAGTGCCGGACGCAAGGGCCTCGACGCATATGCGGAGCACACGCAGCTCGTCGTCCGTCGCCGCCGCCACGCCCTTCTTCCGGTCGCGTTCGAGACGCTCCAGCCGACGCTCGGCAACCGCCAGGTCGGCGAGGATCAACTCGTCCTCGATCGCGTGGGTGTCGCGCGCCGGATCGATTGACCCGGACGGGTGCGCGACGCGTTCATCGGCGAACGCCCGCACCACGTGCAGCAGCGCGTCGGCTTCTCGATAAGGTGCGACGTTGACGAGCGCCTGTCCGCCCGCAGACGGCCCGGTACGGGCGGCCATGTCGGCGAGCGTCACGGTCGCGGGTACACGCTTACGTGGGCGAAACAGTTCGGTGAGCCGATCGAGACGGTCGTCGGGCACGTGCGCCACACCGATACTGGCCTCGCCTCGACCGGAGGTCCGCTCGGTCTCGATCGCTGACCCCGTCAGGAGCTGAAACAGCGTCGTCTTGCCCGTCGACGGGAGCCCGATGAGTCCGGCACGCATCACGACTACTCCGCGACACCGAATGCCCGACCATACTCCCAGGTGAATCGTCCCATCGCTCTCTGATCTTCGGGCCCGCCCCGAGGGCCGGTGCGGGCCAGCTGTCGGGGGATTATGTCGCGAATTGTTCCTGACCGGACCGGGGCGACCCCTGGCACCCAACACACAGGGAATGAAAAAGCGAATATTAGACGTAAGTCGTTGACTCGACAGATTATGGCGTTGACAACCTCACTGGCCGTTGCCTACGATGCGGTGGAGTTTTATGGGATCAAGTGGAGTCTAAAGGTGCTCCGGGGCAATTACTCCGCGAAGATCGATGACAAGGGCCGACTCAAGATCCCGACCGCCTTCCGGGTGCTGGTCGAGGAGAACTATGGGAGCGGCTTCTTTGTCACGAGTCTTACGGGCGATTCCGTTCGCCTATACCCGATGCCGGTGTGGATCGGGATCGAGGAGAAGCTCGCCGGCGTTCCGATGACCCATCCGGCGCGTCTCAAGTTTTTCGACCGCGTCAACTACTTTGGACAGACTGCGGATCTCGACAAGCAGGGACGCGTGTCGATTCATCCGCTTGTGCGTGAGACGGCCGGCATGGTTGGCGAGGTCGATGTCTTCGGTCAGTACGACCACCTGGAGGTCTGGAACCACGAGCGCTTCGTAGCCAGGCTCGAGAGCGAGCCGTTCACCGACGACGACGCGCGCGCGCTCGCCGACTTCGGGATCTAATGCCGCACATGGATCAGCCACCGCCGGCGCACATACCGGTCATGTCGAACGAGGTGGTCGCGCTCCTCGATACCGCACGCGGCGGCCTGTTCGTCGACTGCACGGTCGGCGCGGGTGGTCACGCCCAGGTGCTCCTCGCCGGGGGCGCCGAGCGCGTGGTCGGTCTGGATCGCGACGCCACCGCCCTGAAGAGCGCCTCCGGAACGCTGGCGCCGTGGGCTGGTCGCGTCGACCTCGTGCACGCCGACTTCCGGCGGTTGGACGACGTCCTCGACGCGCGCGGTATCACGACGGTCGATGGCGCGCTCGCCGATCTCGGGGTGTCCTCGCTCCAGCTCGACGTCGAGGGCCGCGGCTTCAGCTTTCGACGGGACGAGCCGCTGGACATGCGCATGGATCAGTCCGTCGGCCCAACGGCCGCAGATGTGTTGCGCGACGCGTCCGAAATGACCCTCGCCGACATCATCTACAAGTACGGCGAGGACCGTCACGCGCGGCGCATTGCACGGGCGCTCGTCGCTGGCCGTCAGCGCGAGGCCGTAACGTCGACCGGGCAGCTCGCCGCACTGGTGCGGCGCGCGGTGCCACGACGTGGACGCCCGCGCATCGATCCGGCGACGCGGACGTTTCAGGCCCTGCGGATCTGGGTCAACCGTGAGCTCGAGGGGCTGGACGACTTCCTCGCCACGCTCTGCCGCCGGCTGAAGGCCGGCGCACGCCTCGCGGTCCTGACGTTTCATTCGCTCGAAGATCGCATTGTGAAGCACACGCTACGCGGGATGGAACGACACGGCGAGTGGGCCGTGCACGTGCTCACGAAGCGACCGATGCGCCCGACCGCCGACGAGGTGGCCCGCAATCCACGAGCGCGGAGCGCCAAGCTGCGCGCCGCCGAGAGGCTCGCATGACCCACGAGGACTTTGAGTACGCGATCAAGAAGGACGTACGCAACAACCCGATCGTGCGCGAAGTCGATCAGGCGCGCCAGCAGGAGCTGTGGCGCTCCGCCGTCATCGGCGTAGTCCTCGTCTCCGTCCTGCTCTTCTCCGCATGGCAGCACTTTGAGCTCCTACAGCATGGCTACCGCGTCGAGCAGCTTCAACAGGAGCGTGCCAGCGAGCTCGAGATCAACCGCCACCTCAGGCTCGAGATCGAGACGCTGCGCTCCCCGACCCGCATCGAGCGCATCGCCACAGAGCAACTCGATCTCGTCGCTCCGACGAGTGACGAAGCCATCGTCATAGAACGCGTTCGCGCCGCGCCGGCTCCGGATCGATCCGTGGTCGCGGCCCGGGGGGAGCACACACGTGAGCAAGCTGGTCGACGCCAGTAGTTGCCTCCGCCGGCTGCTCGCGCCCGAGCGGTCCGGCGCCGCGAGACGGCAGCGCGGGTCCCACGTGTTCGACTGGCGCGGCACTATGCGGCGTCGGCTCTGGGTCGTGGTGGCCGGGTTCGTGCTCTGGAGCGCGGGTATCGAATCCAAGCTCGTCTATCTCCAGGTGTTCCAGCACGACGACATGCTCGTGCGCGCCGAGCGGCAACAGCAACGCACGGTCGACGTCCATCCGAAGCGCGGAGAGATTCTCGACCGCGACGGTGCCGTGCTCGCCTACAGCGTCGACGCGGACACCGTCTATGCCGTGCCGAGCGAAGTCACCGACGCGGCCGGAACGGCGGCGGCACTCTGCGCGGCGTTCGACGAGTGCCCGGCCGACCTCCAGGCGGCGATCACAGACCGGCTGTCGCAGTCCGGCCCGTTCGCGTATGTCCGACGTCAGGTGACGCCCGAGGAGGCGCGCCGCGTCGCCGAGCGCCGACTCCAGGGTGTGGGCTTTCTCAAGGAGAACCGGCGCTACTACCCGAACAAGGCCCTCGGCGCCCATCTGCTCGGGTTCGTCGGCATCGACAACCAAGGACTTAGCGGGATCGAATCGACGTATGACGCCGAGATCAGCGGTCGACCCGGCAAGATCCTCGTGCAAACCGACGCGCGGCGCCGCGCGTTCAGCCGCATCGAGCGTCCACCGACCGCCGGCGCAACACTCGAGCTGACCATCGACAAGTACCTGCAGCACATTGCCGAGCGGGAGCTGCGCATCGGGATCCGCGCGCATGGCGCGGACGCCGGCGCGGTCGTGATGCTCGACCCGCTGACCGGTGAGGTCTTGGCTCTCGCGAGCGAGCCCACCTTCAACCCAAACGTGTTCCGCCACGCGTCGCAGCCCGAGCTCCGGAACCGCGCCGTCCAGGACATCTACGAGCCCGGGTCGACATTCAAGGTCGTGACCGCGTCTGCGGCTTTCGAGGAGCAGGTCGTCGAGTCTGACGAGATGTTCGACGTCAGCGCCGGTGCGATCCGGGTTGGCGGGGACCGGATCCCGGATTTCCACGTCTACGACCAATTGTCGTTTACCGACGTCTTGGTCAAGTCGAGCAATGTCGGCGCGATCCTGGTGGGTTTGCGGCTCGGACCCGAGCGCTTGAGTCGCTACGTCCGCCGGTTCGGATTCGGGCAGGCGCTGGCGCCCGATCTTCCCGCCGAGAGCCCCGGCATTGTCTGGAATCCCGCGGAGCTGAACGAGCGCGCGCTGGCATCGCTCTCGATGGGCTACCAGGTGGCGGTCACGCCGCTGCAGATGGCGGCCGCCGTGTCGGCGGTTGCGAACGGCGGCGAGCTGCTCGAGCCGCGTGTGGTGCGGGCCGTGCGTCAAAACGGTCGGCGCGCGGTGTCGGAGCGTCGCGTGATCAGGCGCGCCATCACCCGCGACACCGCGGCTGAGTTGACGACGATCATGGAGCAGGTCGCCCAGCGTGGGACCGCACGCCGAGCCCAGGTGCCCGGGTATACCGTCGCCGGCAAGACCGGGACCTCCGAGAAGCTGATCGACGGACGGTACTCGGACACCGACCACAACGCATCGTTCGTCGGCTTCGTGCCATCCCGACGTCCCAGACTGGCGATCCTGGTCATGGTCGATACGCCGCGTTCGGCGATGGTGAACGGTGTGCGCCAGCGCGTCTACACCGGTGGCGCGGTGGCGGCGCCCATCTTTCAGCGCATCGCGGAGGCCGCCCTGCGGCATCTTGCGGTGCCACCCACAGTCAACCCGAACCCCGCGGTGCTGGTCGATGGCGGGCGCCGCCCGCGCGCGATCGCCGTGTCGACGGCTTCGCCGCGCCCCCCGACGGTCGCGCGGGCGATCGGCGCCCGTGCGGTCGGCGGCCCGATGCCGGATCTCCGCGGCTTGAGCGGGCGCGAGGCGCTCGAGGCGACGGCGTGGTTGGGCCTGGAAGTGCGGGTAGAAGGCGATGGGGAGGTGGTGCGGCAGGACCCGGCGCCCGGCGCGGCGGTCGAGCGCGGTGATGCGACCACCCTGTGGCTGCATCGGCATCCGGCAACGCTCGATCGCCAGGGGGGTCAGTGACCGTGCCGACACCGCACGACCCACCCGGCTCGCCGGACACGACGACCCTCGGCGTTCTGCTCGAGCGCGCCGGAATCGAGTCGCCCGCTGACGCGCCGACGACTGGGCTGGATGGGGCGGTCACCGGCGTGGCCTATGACTCGCGGACGTTGGCGCGCGGTGCGGTGTTCGTCGCTGTGCGCGGCGATCGGTGGGACGGGGTCACCTTTGTCGACGAGGCGTGCGGGCGCGGCGCAAGCGCCATCATTGCTGAGTCGGAACGCCCGCACGGCATCAGCGTGCCGTGGGTGCAGGTGCGCGACGCGCGCGCGGCGCTCGGCGGACTAGCGGCTGCGTTTCACCGGAACCCGAGCCAGTCACTCGCGGTGATCGGCACCACCGGCACGAATGGCAAGACGACCACGACGTATTTGATTGCGTCGATTCTCGACCACGCCGGGATCCCCACGGGGCGCATCAGCTCGGTCACCTATCGCATCGCCGCCGACGTGGACGAGCGGCCAGCCGAACGCACGACACCGGAGGCAGCCGACATCCAGGCGTTGCTCGGCCGCATGCGAGACGCCGACGTCCGCGCATGCGCCATGGAAGTGTCGTCGCACGCGCTCGCACTGCGCCGCGTCGACCACGTCCGGTTCGCCGCCGCGGTGTTCACAAACCTGACACGCGACCATCTCGACTTCCATGGCGATATGGAGCGGTATGCCGCCGCAAAGCGGCGCCTCTTCGAGATGCTCCCGGACGGGGCGCCGGCCGTCGTCAACGCCGACGATCCCCGGGGCGCGTCGCTGGTGGAGCCGCGCACCAGACCCGTGACGTATGGCATCGACAGTCGGGCGGACGTGGCGCCCGAGCGGTTCCAGATGTCGGTCGATGGCGTCACTCTCGACACCCGCACGCCGCGCGGCGCCCTGCAACTCCGGTCGCCGCTGCTTGGTCGATCGAACGCCTACAACGTGCTGGCCGCGGCGGCGACGGCTGTGGCGCTCGATATCCCGTTTCGTGCGATCGAAGAGGGTGTCCACGCGCTGCGCGCCGTGCCGGGGCGGATGGAGGTCGTGTCCGGCTCGATCGACGACGTCACGGTCATCGTCGACTTTGCCCACACGGACGACGCACTACGGGGGTCGCTCGAGACGGCCAGGTCGCTCGGCCAAGGACGGCTCGTCACCGTGTTCGGGTGCGGCGGCGATCGCGATGCGAGCAAACGCTCGCTGATGGGCGCGGTCGCTGCGCGTCTGAGCGATCGCGTGGTGATCACGTCGGACAACCCTCGGTCGGAAGACCCGCTCGCCATCATCGCGGACGTCGAGCGCGGCATGGCCGGATCAGAGACCGCGCGGCAGGCGATCGTCGACCGCGAGGAGGCCGTGGCGCGCGCGATTCGGGACGCGCGGCCAGGGGACGTCGTGGTCGTGGCTGGAAAAGGGCATGAGCGCCATCAGGTCATCGGCGCGCGGCATCTGCCGTTTGAGGACGGGTCGGTCGCGCGCGCGGCTTTGGCGCGCCGGCGTGCCGGCGCGCGGGTCGGATGAGAGGAGACGATGGCAGAGGCCGAACCGGTCGTGCTTCGCGCGGCCGAGCTCGCGACGGCGGCCCGGGGTCGGCTGGTGGCGGGGTCGCCGTCCGCGACACTGGGCGGGTTTTCGATCGACAGTCGACGCGTCCGGGCGGGCGACGTGTTCCTGGCGATTCGGGGGGATCGAGTTGACGGACATCGGTTCGTGGCGGAGGCGATCGAGAAAGGAGCCGCCGGCGTGATCGTCAGCGACGTCTCCGCGCTGCCGCCTCGACATGCGGCGATCGCCATCGTCGTCGACGACACCGTGTCCGCGCTCCAGGGCATCGCGCAGGTGGTGCGTCGGCAGTCCGCCGCGCTGGTCGTGGCCATCACCGGCAGCGTCGGCAAGACGACGACCAAGGAGCTGACCGCGACGTTACTCGGCGGCAGGTATCGGGTCTTTCGTAACGAGGGCAACCTCAACAACCACATCGGGCTGCCGCTGTCTTTGTTGGAGCTCCGTCATCGGCCGGAGGTTGCCGTCGTCGAGCTCGGCATGAACCACGCCGGTGAAATCCGAACGCTCGTGCGGATGGCGGAACCCGAGATCCGGGTGTGGACCAACGTGGCTGAGGTGCACGCGGCGTTCTTCGATTCCGTCGAAGCGATCGCGGACGCAAAGGCCGAGGTGCTCGAGGGTGCCACGTCCGACACGGAGCTCGTGGTGAACGCGGACGACCCTCGAGCCATGGCGCGCATCGCCGGGTTCGCCGGACGCGTGACGACGTTCGGCGTTGCGACGACCGCCGACGTCAGGGCCACCGATCTCACAGACCTGGGACTCGACGGCGCCCGGGCACGCGTCCACACGCATGCCGGTCACGGCACGCTCCGCACGTCGCTCCTCGGAGCTGGCAACGTGGCCAACGCGCTCGCGGCGATTGCGGTCGCGCTGCGGCTGCATGTGCCGCTGGACACGCTGCTGACGTCCGTTGCGAGCTTTCGTGCCCGGGCGCGGCGCGGCGAGATCACGCGGCTCTCCAACGGAGTGACCGTCGTGGACGACTCCTACAACTCAAACCCGACGGCGCTGCTGGGCGCACTGCGTACGGTCGGGCGGGACACGATGCACACGCGGCGCGTGGCCGTGCTGGGCGAGATGTTGGAGCTCGGCGAGCGCGCGGCGACGCTCCACCGCGCGTGCGGCCGGGCGGCCGTCGAGGCTGGGTTCGCGAGAGTGATCGTGGTCGGGGGCGTTGCGGCGGAGTCGTTGGCGGCGGGCGCTCGCGCGGCCGGCCTCCCCGCGGGAGACGTCACGACCTGCGCGACGAGCGAGGCGGCGGCCGACACCGTCTCGGATCTCGCCCGAGCCGGCGATCTCGTGCTGGTGAAGGGATCACGGGGAATCCGCACCGATCGCGTCGTCGATCGCCTCAAGGCGGACTGGGCCTGATGCTCTTTCACCTCCTCTATCCGTTGCGCGAGGAGCTCAGCATCTTGAACGTGACGCAATACATCACCTTCCGCACCGCTGCGGCGAGCTTGTCGGCCTTCGTGCTCTCGCTCGCGCTCGGTCCGTGGGTGATCCGCAAGCTGCGTGGGCTGCAGATCGGTCAGGTCGTGCGCGACGACGTACCGCCGACGCACCAGGTGAAGGCGGGCACGCCGACGATGGGCGGGCTGCTCGTGCTCATGGGGGCGCTGGTGCCGACCCTGCTCTGGGCGGATCTGAGAAACGTCTACGTCTGGATCGCCGTGCTGTCGACGGCCGCCTTCGGCGCGATCGGCTTCGTCGACGACTACCTCAAAGTGTTTCACCATTCGCCGCGCGGGCTCTCACCCCGCGGCAAGATGGTCGCGCAGGCGCTGGTCGGCGCCGTTGTTGGCCTCGTGCTGTTGCGGCTGACGGCAACCGGGCTGTACAGCACCGTGATTAACTTTCCGTTCTTCAAGGAGTTCACCCCGGACATCGGGTGGCTCTACGTTCCGTTCGCGATGATCTGGCTGATGTTCGCGTCGAACGCCGTCAATCTGACCGATGGGCTCGACGGGCTTGCCATCAGCGTGTTCACCGTCGCGGCCGGCGCGTTCACCGCGCTGACCTACGTCAGCGGGCACGCGGTCATCGCCGAATTCCTGCTCCTGGTGCGCTTTCCACCGGCGGGGGAGCTCACGATCTTCTGCGGTTCACTCGTCGGAGCGGGGCTGGGGTTCCTCTGGTACAACTCCTATCCCGCCGACGTCTTCATGGGCGATGTGGGCTCACTGGCTCTCGGCGGCGCGTTGGGCACCGTCGCGCTGCTCATCAAACAGGAGCTGCTGCTCCCGATCGTCGGCGCCGTCTTCGTCATCGAGGCACTCTCCGTGATCATCCAAGTTGGGTCGTTCAAGTTGACCGGCCGCCGGGTGTTCAGGATGGCGCCGATCCATCACCACTTCGAGCTGGTCGGGTGGAGCGAGCCCAAGATCATCAGTCGGTTCCTAATTCTGGCCGTGGTGTTCGCGTTGTTCAGCCTGACGACGTTGAAATTGCGATGAGTCAGTTTTCCGTCACCGGTTTGCACGTGGTCGTGGTCGGCGCCGCCCGCAGCGGCGTCGCGGCGGCCACGCTGGTCGCCAGACGGGGTGCGCGCGTGACGCTGAGCGAAGCCGCCGCGGGGGTCGGCGATGCCGCCTCCCTGCGCGGGATCGGCATTGCGCTGGAGCTCGGCGGGCATCGACCGGAGACCTTCGAGGCGGCCGACCTCATCGTCTTGAGTCCTGGGATCTCGCCGCGGTTGCCCATCGTCGCTCGTGCCCGGGCGGCGGGTGTGCCCGTCATCAGCGAAATCGAGCTTGCCGCGCGGTGGCTGCGCGGGCGGATCGTGGCGGTGACGGGCACGAAAGGGAAGTCGACGACGACGGTCTTGGCCGGACGGATGCTCGATGCGAGCGGGCGCCGCACGGTTGTCGGCGGCAACATCGGCGCGGCGCTGAGTAGTCAGGTCGACGATTCGACACCCGACGTGATTCACGTGGTCGAGGTGAGCAGCTTTCAGCTCGAGCTCACCGACACGTTCCGGCCGTGGATCGCCGTGTGTCTCAACTTGTCGCCCGATCACCTCGACCGCCACTCGAGCTTCGAGGATTACGTCGATGCGAAGGCGCGCATCTTCGCGAACCAAACCGGTGAGGACGCGATGGTCATCAACGCCGATGACCCGCGCGTTCTCGATATCGCTCGCTCGGGCCGCGCGCGGCCTCTCCGGTTCGCGGTGTCGCAGCGCCTCGAGGAGGGGGTGCACGTCACGGCCGGCGCGATCTCTCACCGCGCGGCGGACCGTGAGCGGCCGCTGGTCCCGCTGTCGGCGGTGCGGCTGACGGGGCGACACCTCCTGAGCGACGTCGTTGCGGCGGCGGCGGTTGGGACGCTGGCCGGTGTCGGGCCCGACGCCATGACGCGCGCCGTCCAGTCGTTCGTCGGACTCGAGCACACGCTGGAGTTCGTGGCGGAGCACGACGGCGTACGGTTCGTCAACGACTCGAAGGCGACGAACGTCGCGGCGGCGCGGGCGGCAATCGAGTGCTTCGGTCGAGGTCTCGTGGTCATTCTCGGTGGTCGGTTCAAGGGCGGGCGGTTGGCCGATCTGCGCGCGCCGCTTGAAGCGCGCGGTGCAGCCGTCGTCGCACTCGGGGAAGCGCGCCCGCTCATTCACGAGGCCGTCGCCGACGCCGCGTCAATCACGGACGTCGAGACGATGGCTGACGCGGTGGCCGCGGGTCGTCGTCTCGCGCGACCCGGCGGAACCGTGCTGCTGGCGCCTGCGTGCGCCAGCCTGGACATGTTTCGCGACTACGCGGAACGGGGTCGCGTGTTCAAGGAGGAGGTGGACCGCTTAGGCCGCAGCGCCGGTGAGCGGTGAGCAGTCATCAGTCGGACTGTGCGGTGTCGAACCGGCCGCTGGGAGCGCAGGCTGCCCCGGCCTGCGAGGCTGGTGTCTTCACCCTGGTCTGACTGATGACTGCTGGCCGCTCTCCCGTGGGCGACTGCCCACGTTTCGGGTCGGGCAGCCGAAAGCTTTAGGAGCGCCCGGGTCCTCAGGGCGCGGACGAGCGAACGGCGAGTATGGCGCGAAAACTCAAATCCGACAAGACGCTGTTCCTGGCGACGCTGGCGTTGCTCGGGTCGAGCGTCGTCATGGTGTACAGCGCCTCCGCGGTGCTCGCCCTGGACCGGTTTCAGCAGCCCTATTTCTTTCTCTTCCGCCAGTTGACGTGGGTCGTGCTCGGCGGCGGTCTCCTGGCCGGCGTCATGCGGATTGACTACCGGCTACTCAAGCAGCCGTTCGTCATCTGGGGGGCGTTGGGGGTCACCACGCTCGCACTGGTTGCCGTCCTGTTCAGCCCGCCCATCAACGGCACGCACCGGTGGTTCGGCATCGGCGGCATCGGGGTCCAGCCGTCGGAGCTCGCGAAGGTGGCGGTCATCATCTTTGTGGCCGCGCTTCTCGAGCGACGTATGGAGCGCGTCGACCACCTGGCGTATTCGCTGCTCCCCATTGGAGTCGTCGCCGGGGGTGTCGCCGGGCTCATCCTGCTCGAACCCGATTTCGGCACGGCGTTCACGTTGCTCGTCATCGTCGCGGCGATGGTCTTCGCCGCAGGGCTGAGTTATCGGTATTTGTTCGGCGTTGCGCTCGTCGCGTTGCCGGCACTCTATCTCGTCCTCGCCAGCGCGGACTACCGCCGTCGACGCTGGATCGCATTCCTCGACCCGTGGGCCGATCCGCTTGGCGATGGATTCCAGGTCATTCAGTCCTTGATTGCGGTCGGCACCGGCGGGGTGTTCGGCCGCGGTCTGATGAGCGGGGTGCAGAAGCTGTTTTACCTGCCGTATCCGCACACAGATTTCATCTATGCGGTGATCGCCGAGGAAACCGGGTTGATCGGGGCGACCGTGGTCCTGCTCTGCTTCGCGCTGATCACGTGGCGCGGGTTGCGGGTGACACTGCATGCGCCGGATCGGTTCGGCGCGTTTCTCGCGCTGGGGCTCACGACGATGGTCGCGTTGCAGGCCTTCATCAACATGAGCGTGGTGCTCAGCCTGCTACCGACGAAGGGTATCCCGCTCCCGTTCGTCAGCGCCGGAGGCTCGTCGCTGCTCATCAGCCTACTGGGAATGGGCGTGCTGCTGAACATTTCACAGCATGCGTCGGCCGAAACATGACCGGCCGATCGATCGCGAGTCACGAAGGCCGTGCAAGAGCAGTCGACGGAGAGGTCGCTGAGGGTGGTGTTCGCGGGAGGCGGCACGGGGGGCCATCTCTTCCCTGGTATCGCAGTGGCGCGCGAGCTCGTCCGGCGACACCCCGGCGCCCGCGTCGTGTTCGCGGGAACGGGGCGTGGCGTCGAGGCGCGCGTCCTGGACCGAGAGGGGTTCGCGCTCGAGACGGTCAGAAGCGCGGGGGTGATGGGGAAGTCGATCGGTGGGGTGGGACGCGCGCTCGCGCTCGCGCCGCTCACCTTGGTGGACGCCGCCCAGGTGTTGCGACGGACACGGCCGGACCTCGTTGTCGGCCTTGGCGGCTACAGCGCCGGACCGGTCGTCTTGCTCGCGGCGCTCCGGGGAGTGCCGACGATGCTCATGGAGCAGAACGCGGTACCCGGCTTGACGAACCGGTTGCTGGCGCGCGTTGTGCGGGCAGCAGCCGTCTCCTTCGAGGCGACGCGGTCATATTTCGGAGCCAAGGCCTTCGTCAGCGGGAACCCCGTCCGCGCGGACTTTTTTCGAGCGCCGCGCGCGCGTGTCGAACGCGCAACGGCATCCACGAACGTGTCGCGAGTGCTTGTCATTGGTGGTTCGCAGGGCGCGCACACGCTGAATCTCGCGATGGTGGAGGCAGCCCCGGTGCTGGCCGCCGCCCGGGCCGGGGTCACGGTTGTGCATCAAGCGGGTGATCGCGACGTGGATCTCGTGCGTGCGGGGTACCGGAGGGCCGGCGTGACGGCCCGTGTCGAAGCCTTTCTCGACGCGATGGATGAAGAGATGGGGGCTGCCGATCTGGCGGTGTGCCGAGCCGGCGCGACCACGCTCGCCGAGGTGTCGGCGTCCGGGTTGCCGGCGATCGTGGTGCCGTTGCCACGCGCCGCCAACGACCACCAACGCCGGAACGCCGCGGCCCTGGCGGATGTCGCGGCGGTCGACGTCATCGAGGAAGACGCGTTGAGCCAGGAGCTCGCGCCCCGGATCGTCGCGTTGGTGGGCGATCGGGAGCGGCGCGACAGGATGTCGATTGCCATTCAGGCGACGGCGCGACCCGACGCGGCGCGTCTTGTCGCCGACCGCGCGGAGGAGCTGGTCGGGTGCGGTGAGCAGTCGTGACTGCGTGGGATGCGTGCACATGAGCAAGGCCGTCGGTGCGTGAAGGGGCCCGGCGGGTGCACATGGTCGGGATCGGCGGCGTCGGGATGAGTGGGATCGCGGAAGTGCTCGTCACGCTCGGGTACGACGTGAGCGGATCGGATATGACGGAATCGCCTGCCCTGGACAGGCTGCGTGCGGTCGGCGCACATGTGATGGTGGGCCACGATGCCGGTCACGTGATGGTGGGCCACGATGCCGATCACGTCGAGCGCCCGGACATGGTCGTCGTCTCGGCGGCTGTGCCCGGCGACAATCCGGAGGTCACCGAGGCAGCCCGCCTCGCAATCCCCATCGTCTCACGCGGCGCAATGCTCGCGGAGCTCACCGGTCGGAGACGAGCGATTGCCGTCGTCGGATCGCATGGGAAGACGACCACGACATCGATGGTCGCGATCGTCCTGGAGGCGTGTGGGGTCGACCCGACGGCCATCATCGGGGGACGGGTGAGCGCGTTCGGCAGCAATGCCCGTCTCGGACGCGGCCCGTTCATCGTGGTCGAAGCCGACGAGAGCGATCGATCCTTCCTGCGTCTGTCGCCCGAGATCGCGGTGCTGACCAACATCGACGACGAGCACCTGGATGCCTATGCGGGAATGGCTGATCTCGAGCAGGCGTTCGCGGCGTTCGCGTCACGGGTTCCGCCACACGGATGTCTCGTCGCCTGCGCCGACGACGAGCGACTACGGCGCCTGACACGCGACGCGACGCGGCCCGTGCTGACGTACGCCATTGACGAGCCGACGGCGTCGGTTCGCGCCCACGACGTGGCGCTCGGGGCGACCGGGTCACGGTGTCGCGTGACGGTCACGACCGACAACGCGCCAGACGACTTCGAGCTCGACCTCCGTATCCCAGGCCGGCACAACGTGCTCAACGCGCTGGCCGCGGTCGCAGTGGGCACGCAGATTGGCGTGGCCCCGTTGGTCATGAGCGACGCGCTGGCGGGGTTCGCCGGAGCCGATCGACGGTTCGAGGTGCGTGGCGAGGTCGACGGGATCCGCGTGATCGACGACTACGGTCACCACCCGACGGAGATCACCGCGGTGCTCGAGACGGCGCGGCTGGGCGCGCCGCGCCGCGTCGTGGTCGTGTTCCAGCCGCACCGCTACACGCGGACCCACCGGCTACTCGACCGGTTTGGGCCGGCGCTCGCCTTGGCCGACATGCTCATTCTCACCGACGTCTTCGCAGCCGGTGAGGCTCCGTTGCCGGGGGCAACCGCCGAGGCCATCGCGGCGGAGGTCGCGGCGACCTCGCCAATGCCCATCCGACGCGTCGCGTCGTTGGACGAGGCGGTTGAGACCGTCATGTCGGTCGCGCGTCGCGGTGACGTCATCGTGACGTTGGGCGCTGGGTCGGTCGGACGAATCGCGCCCCGCATCGTCGAGTTGTTGAAGGGACGGGAATCCTGATGGGCGTGCGCACGACGACGGACCGTGGGTTCCATCGGGCACATCTCAGGCCCGGTCGCCGGCGGCGCCTGGCCGCTCGTCGGCGGTTCCTCGTGCGCGCCCTCGTCGTGGCGGTGGTCGTCGTTGCCGGCGGGCGATGGCTGGTCGGCGCCGCCGAGCAGTCGGCCGCGCTCAGGGTCGCGACGGTCGCCGTCGAGGGGAATCAGCGCGTGTCGCGGGGCGAGCTGCTCGCCCTGGTCGACTCGTTGCATGGACAGAACGTCCTCGTCGCCGACCTCGAAGCAGCACGGGCGCGACTCCTGAGCTCGGGATGGATTGAGGACGCCACGTTGCGACGCGTGCTGCCGTCGACTATCGCCGTCGTCGTGACTGAGCGGGAACCGGTAGGCATCGCCCGGCTCGGATCGAGGCTCTACCTCGTCGATGCACGCGGGGCCGTCATTGACGAGTACGGTCCGCGGTTCGCAGGCGTCGACCTGCCAATCATCGACGGTCTGTCCGCCAGCGATGAGGGCCGCGCGAGTGTCGACCGCGGCCGCGCCGCCCTCGCAGCCAGGGTCATGCAGCAAGTCGGGGCCCATGAACGGCTGGCCGCCCGCCTCTCGCAGGTCGACGTTCGGGATCCCAACGACGCGGTGGTCCTGTTGGCCGGCGACCCGGCGCTGATTCACCTCGGGACCGAACGGTTTGCCGAGCGCCTCGAGGTCTATCTCGATCTGGCCCCGACGCTTCGGGCAACTGTGCCCGAGATCGATTACGTCGATCTCCGATTCGATCGACGAGTGTACGTCGGTCCGGCGGGCGGCGACCCAGGCGGGGAGACGCCGGCGAACGTCGTGGCGCGTCGGATACCGGCGGGTCCGACCGAGTAGTGGGGAACCGAGTTCAACGGAGGCAGCGTGGCACGTAGCGAGCAATACCTGGTCGGGCTCGATGTCGGCACGTCGAAGATCGCCGCCATCGTCGGGGAAGCCATGGACGACGGCAGCCTGGACATCGTCGGGATCGGGGTGGCCGACGCCAAGGGGATTCGCCGGGGGGTCGTGGTGAATCTCGAGGCGGCGGTCGAGTCCATCAAGAAGTCACTCGAAGAGGCGGAGCTCACGGCCGGCGTCGAGATCGACTCCGTGCACTTGGGCCTCTCGGCGGGGCACGCCAAGGCGTTCAACAGTCGCGGTGTGGTGGCCGTCGCTGGCAAGAACCGTGAGATCACCCGTGAGGATGTCCGTCGGGCCATCGACGCGGCGAAGGCGGTCTCGTTGCCGAGCGGTCGCGAGATCCTGCATGTGTTGCCACAGGATTTCGTCGTTGACGAACAAGACGGGATTGGCGCGCCCATTGGTATGACGGGCGCGCGTCTCGAGGTCAACGTGCACGTGGTGACTGGGAGCGCGTCGTCGGCGCAGAACGTCGTGGCCTGCGTGAATCGCGCCGGCGTTGCGGTCGTCGACACCGTGCTAGAGCAGCTGGCGGCCGCCGAGGCGGTGCTGACGTCGGACGAGAAGGAGCTTGGCGTGGCGCTCGTCGATGTCGGCGGTGGCACGACCGATTTCGCCGTGTTCGAGCGAGGCAGCCTCTGGCACACCGGTGTCGTGGCACTCGGCGGTGATCACTTCACCAACGATATTGCGGTCGGGCTGCGCACGCCGATTCCCGAAGCGGAGAAGACGAAACGCCGCAGCGGGTGTGCGCTCGCCGGCTTGGTCGACGAAGAGCAGACCATCGAGGTTGCGAGCGTTGGCGGCCGGCAGCCCCGGGTCATGTCGCGCCGGATACTCGCCGATGTGCTGCAGCCGCGTGCCGAGGAAATCTTCCACCAGTTATGGGACGAGGTGCGGCGGGCCGGCTACGAGCGGTCGCTGAACTCCGGCATCGTGCTGACCGGCGGCGGGTCGGTCCTCGATGGCATGCCGGAGATCGCCGACCAGATTTTCGACCTGCCGATCCGACGGGGCTGCCCCGTCGGCGTCGGCGGGTTGACGGACCACGTGCACAACCCAGCGTTCGCCACAGCTGTCGGGCTCGTCATGTACGCCCAACGCAATCAGATGATGGAGCGGGACCGTGCCGAAGGCGGGGCCTTCAGCCGGGTGGCCGGCCGGCTACGCGGGCTCTTCAAGGAGTTTTTCTGAAGCGGAGCGCTGTGTCGTCGCGCGAGAGGAGGATGTGAGGATGACGGACCCTCAGGGACCCATGGGTGACAACGCCGTTGCGCCACGCGACCTCCGCCTTACGCTAGACGACAACCGCCGTCCAGGCGCTCGTATCAAGGTCGTGGGCGTCGGCGGCGGTGGCGGGAACGCCGTCAACCGGATGGTGGCCGCCGGGCTCGGCGGCGTCGAATTCATCGTGGCCAACACCGACGCGCAGGCGCTCTCTCACAACAACGCGCCGGTCCGCCTGCAGATCGGCGAGAAACTGACCAAGGGTCTCGGCGCCGGGGCCGACCCCAACATCGGCCGCCAGGCCGCGCTCGAGGACACCGAGCAACTGATCGCGGCGCTCGACGGCGCGGACATGGTGTTCGTCACAACCGGGCTCGGTGGTGGGACCGGCACGGGAGCTGCCCCCGTGATTGCGAATCTCGCGAGCGAGCTTGGCGCATTGACCGTGGCCGTCGTGACCAAGCCGTTCGCGTTCGAGGGCAAGCGTCGATCGGATCAAGCCACTCGCGGTCTGGCAGAGCTGCGCGAGAGCGTCGACACGGTCATCGCGATCCCGAACGAGCGGCTGCTTGCAACCATCGACCGCGACACCACGCTGAACGATGCGTTCACGCTGGCTGACGACGTCCTGCACCAGGCCATTCAGGGCATCTCGGACCTGATCATCGTACCCGGGCTCATCAATCTCGACTTCGCCGATGTGACCACGATCATGTCCGGCATGGGAATGGCGATTATGGGAACCGGCTACGGCGAGGGAGAGAACCGCGGGGTCGAGGCGGCCACGCGCGCGGTCTCGAGCCCGCTTCTCGAGGACTCGTCGGTCGAGGGTGCCCGGGGCGTCATCGTCAACGTCACAGGGGGCCCCGATCTGTCGATGCTCGAGGTGAGCGAGGCAACAACGATCATTCACGAGTCTGCGCATGAGGACGCCAACATCATCTTCGGGGCGGTTGTCGACCAGGCGATGCAGGGGAAGGTCAAGATCACCGTGATCGCGACCGGCTTCGGCGAATCCGGCGGACGGCAGGCAGCCAGGACCCTCGCGTCGGCGGCCGCCGAGACACCGGTCGAGCTCACAAACTACGCGAGCAAGCAGCAGCAGGAGCCCGCCGAGCAGGTGGCCGGTGCCGCGATGGGCACGAGTTTCGCGATCTCACGGCGACCGCTCATCGAGCTGCCCCTGCCGGAAGCGCCGGACGCGGGAGTCGGCGACCTGGCCGACATCGAGCTGCCGGCGGCGGAAATGTCGGCGGACGTACCGGCGTTCCTCAGGCGGCGCAGCAAATAGGGTTCCTAACGACCTGCCTCCGCGTTGTTGTCCCGAAACGCCCGGACGATGAGGTCGCGGAGCGCGTCAGTGGACCCGGCCTCGCTCGCCGGCCGCACCAACAGGAAGCGACGGCGCTCGCCGTTCACCGCATACTGCCGCGCCGGCAGCGTCACGTTGGGACTGCCGTCGCGACCCTCCCACACCGCAAACCCCACGAGCTTCAGGCCGGCCAGCGGTCCGTCCTTGAAATGTAGCTCGGCGTCGGCCAGCTTGCCGGCCGGAGCGCCCGGGTCGCTCGGTACGATTCTTACCTGCATGATGTCCCTCCACTTGAGAGGGCGTCGCAAAGCCCGTACCGAGCGCGAACGGCTCGCCGGGACGGGCGCGCGCGCGGCCAGTCTCGTGGGATCGCACCAAGGAGGGAAACGGCCGTTGACGTGGTCGTGAGTGCGGGGCGAAGCCCCGTCTCGGGAGGCCAATTGCGGCACGGTCGGCCAAGGCGCGCACGGCGCGCCTCGCGGGCGCGGAGTGGGGCTCTCGGGGTCCCCGCGGAGCGCCCAGCGGGGGTTCGGGGCGAAGCCCCGTCTAATTACCGAGCATCACGACCTGCGCCATCGCTAGATCACACGTGTGCGTGATGGTGACGAGCGCGCGGCCGGCGCCGAGACGGGTGAAGCGGCGTAATGCGCCCCCGCGCAACTCCAGTTGCGGGGGGCCGTGCCTTCGGACGACCTCGATGTCGCGCCACAGCACGCCCAGCGAGTGCCCGGTCCCGAGCGCCTTCATCGCGGCCTCCTTGGCGCAGAAGCGCCCGGCGAGATGTTGCGCGGGGGTGCGACGCCGAGTGCTGAACGCCGCCTCGCGCTCCGTGAAGACCCTGGACAGGAAGCGGTCGCCGTACCGACGCAGCAAGTCATCAATACGGGCGACCTGCTCGATATCGATCCCGATGCCGATGATGCGGTCGCCGGTCGTGGTCGACACGGCGAGGCCGTTCGCCGTCAGGGTCGGCGCTGCGGCGGGTGTGGAGCCACGCGGAGCGATGTCTCCGGGCGAGACATCTGCCCCGCTGGCGCCGTCCATCGCGAGGTTGGCCAGGGCGTCGGCACGCGCGTTGTCAGCCCGTGGCACATGCTCGTATCGCACGCGATCGAGCGCGGCGGCCAGCTCGTTGGCACGCGCGTGAAGCACGCGGAGTGCCGAGTGACGCACGCGATACCGCCCCGTCATCTGGCGGGTCAGAAGCTGCGAGTCCGAGCGGATGACGACGTCCAGGTGGCCGTGGGCGCCGAGATACTCGAGTGCCGCGACGAGGCCGCGATATTCGGCAACGTTGTTCGTCGCTTCACCGATGGCGCCGGTGAGCTCCTGGAGCGCCGTGCCGTCCGCGGCCTCGATGCGGACACCGTACCCGGCGGGTCCGGGATTGCCGCGCGCGCCTCCATCGATGTACGCGATGACGGGGGCGCTCATCGACCCGACCTATGACGGCGTGGTGACGTCCGCCTCGAGGCGGAAGTAGAGAATGCGCTGACAGCTCTCGCACTGGATCAGCGTCTTGTTCAGACGGACGTCGTTGAACAGCTGCGGCCGCAGGCGGACCTGGCACGATGTGCACCGGCCGTCGCGGGCTTCCGAGACCGCGAGGCCCTTGCGCCCGCGGGCCAAGGTCTCGAACAGGGCGATCGTTCCGGCCGCCACGTTGCCGGCAAGCGCGGCGCGGTCGTTCGCGTGCTGCTCGATCTCGCGCTCGAGCAGCTGTTGTTGCTGCTCAAGCGCGGCCTGCTCCTCGGTTCCCGCGGTCTGCTCGGCGGCGACGGCGCGCTTGGCGTCGTCGACGCCCGCAGCGAGGGCGTCGCCATCGAGCATGCGTTGCAGCAGCCGGTCCTCGAGCCGCTCGACCACGGCTTCGGCGGCGGCGATCTCGGCCTGCATCGCGTGGTATTCCTTGTTGGTCTTGACTGCCATCAACTGCTCTTTGAAACGACTCAGCCGGGTTTGGGTCTGCGCGAGCTCGTTCTCCGCCTCCTGCCGCTCGGCCCGATGCTCCGCCAGTCGCCGCTGGCCTTGGTCCAGCTCGGCCTGCAGCGCTTGGAGGCGCGCGTCGAGCGCGGCACGCTGAAACGGGATCGCCTCGATGGCCTCCCGGGCGTCGCTGACGGCGGTCTCTAAACGCTGGAGTCGAATCAGCCGTTCGAGATCTGGGAGCATCACCAAAAAAGCCCCGCGCGGGCGGGGCTTGGTGTCGGGCGGTGCGCGGCGCGACCACGCACAAGGGAAATGGTGGGCCCACCAGGATTCGAACCTGGGACAGACCGGTTATGAGCCGGCGGCTCTGACCGCTGAGCTATGGGCCCTGGTATCACGACGTGCCGCCCTCCAGGAACGCCCGTAGCTTCCGGCTGCGGGACGGATGTCGCAGCTTGCGGAGCGCCTTCGCCTCAATCTGTCGGATGCGCTCGCGGGTGACCGCGAAGTTCTGACCGACCTCCTCCAACGTGTGCTCGCTCCCGTCGCCGACCCCGAACCGCATCTTGATCACCTTTTCCTCGCGCGGTGTCAGGCTCTTGAGGACCGATTCGGTTTGCTCTTTCAGGTTGAGGTTGATCACCGCTTCGGCGGGGGATACGACCTGCCGGTCTTCGATAAAGTCGCCGAGATGGCTGTCTTCCTCTTCCCCGATCGGGGTTTCGAGCGAAATGGGCTCCTGGGCGATCTTGAGGACCTTGCGCACCTTGGCGACCGGAATGTCCATACGGGTGGCGATCTCCTCTGACGACGGCTCCCGTCCCAGTTCCTGCACCAGGGCGCGCGAGGTCCGGATCAGTTTGTTGATCGTCTCGATCATGTGGACCGGGATACGGATGGTCCGGGCCTGGTCGGCAATCGCTCGGGTGATGGCCTGACGGATCCACCAGGTGGCGTAGGTGGAGAACTTGTACCCACGGCGATACTCGAATTTGTCGACCGCTTTCATGAGGCCGATGTTGCCCTCCTGAATGAGATCGAGGAACTGAAGGCCGCGGTTCGTGTACTTCTTGGCGATCGAGACGACCAATCGGAGGTTGGCCTCGACCAGCTCTTTCTTCGCCCGCTCGGCCTGGATCTCTCCTCGCTGGATGACCTCCAGGATGCGGGACAGCGCCACCGCGGTCTGCTCCATGTCGGTGACCCGTGCCCGCTGCAGCGCTCGCAGCTCGCGCAGCCGTCGCATCAGGCGCCGCCGCTCTTCCTCCCTGAGTCGCGGCCGCTTCGTCCTGCCCTTGAGCTGACGGTTCAGTAGGTCGATCTCGCGCTCGGTCCGCTGCACCACGTCGACGGAGTCCTTGATGAGATCGATCAGGCGGCGCTTGACGGGTTCGGTGAACTCGATGAGGCGAATGAGCCGCGAGAGCTCGACGCGCGCACGCAGCGCGCGCCACTGATACCGCCGATACTTGCGCTTGTCCCGCCTCGAGATCGTGCCGAGTTTGGCGTCCTTCTTTTGGGAGTCGAGTCGGGCCTTCTTGACCGCCTCGACTTGGCGGAGCACCTGGCGTGCGCGGTCGGCGACCCGATCGTCCGTGAGCTCCTCATCTTGAAAGATGACGAGCTCGCGAATCGTGCGGTCGCCGGTTCGGAGCTGTTCGCCGAGCTGGATGACGACCTTGGCGATGGTCGGCGTGCGCGAGATGGCCTTGATGATCGATAGCTTGCCGCGCTCAATGCGCTTGGCGATCTCGACCTCGCCCTCCCGCGTGAGGAGCGGCACCGTGCCCATCTCGCGGAGATACATCCGCACGGGGTCGTTCGTCTTGTCGATGGCGCTGGGCGTGAGGTCGAGGTCGGGCTCGTCGTTCCCGTCCTCCGAGCGTTGCAGCAACTTGCGCGCTTTGTACTTCTCCTCGGACTCGACGATCTCGATGCCGGCGGCGTTGAAGGTGCTGAACAGGTCGTCGAGATCCTCGGACGAGGTAATCTCGGCGGGCAGCATCTCGTTGATCTCGTCGAAGAGGAGAAAGCCCTTCTCTTTGCCGACCAGCATCAACTGGCGGATCTCGTCGAACTTTTCTTCGATGACCGGCGCCTTGGTGTCTCTGGCTTTCACGTCGTCGCGTGCTCGCGCCACGGTGGAGATTGTATATGCCGGCGACCGTTCGTGCTCAGCATGGCGCATCAGCGGACCAAGGCCTCTATGCGCTGGAGCAGATCTTTCTTTTGCTGCCACAAGCCGTCTATTTCCGCCAGCGCCCCCGGCGTACCATCGCGTTGCCGTCGATCGATCTCGTCCTGGAGCGCCGCGCGCTCACGCTCGTATCTCAGCCGGCGGAGCGCGAGACCGCAGTCGTTCACCAAGGCCGGCGCGTCGGCCTCGGCGGCAATCGCCGACACAAGCGCGGCCTCGTCCGAGCTGAGACGTTCCGAGAGCGTGCCGGGCACTGCGTCGGGAGGAAAATCGGACAGCGTGCGCGCGACTAGCAGAATCGACGCGGTGGCGAGACCGCGGAAGTCCTCGGGGTCCATATCGTGCAATACCGCCTGCGCCGACGTGGTGTCGCGCATGGTGGCCCAGATGAGCCCCTTCTCGGCCGGTCGCACCGACGCCACCGGTGTGGACCCGGTCGTCGTGACGTCTGTGCGGCGGGCGACCGCCGCCTTCCGGATCTCGTCGCGCACGACGTTTTCCATGATGCGCGCCTTATGCGCGAGTCGGTCGGCGAACTGGTCGCGAGCGGCCGCGTCCGGGATGCGGGCGGCAACCGTGAGCATCTCCGTCAAGAACGCCCGCCGGTGGGCGTCGCGGTCGAAGTCGCGACCGTCGGATGCGCGGTCGAGGACGAACTCGAGGTAGGGCTGCGATTGCTTGAGCGATTGGACGTAGTACGCCGCGCCCCGTTCGCGAACGCAGGTGTCAGGGTCTTCTCCGGGCGGCAGGCGTGCGACATTGACCTGGAGCCCCGCCGAGACCAGCAGCTCGCCGGACCGGGCGGAGGCGCTCTGGCCGGCGACGTCTGGGTCGAAGCTGAGAATCGCCTTCGACGTGAAGCGGCCCAGGAGCCGAGCCTGCGCGTCGGTCAACGCCGTGCCACATGTGGCGACGACCGGTTGGACACCGGCCTGCAGCGCCTGCGCGAGGTCGAAGTACCCCTCGACCATCACGGCGTACCCAAGGCGCCGGATGTCCTGCCGGGTCACGTGCAGGCCGTAGAGCGTGCGGCCCTTCGTGTAAAGCGGTGTTTCGGGCGAGTTGACGTACTTGGGCTGCTGGTCGTCCGCCAAGGCGCGTCCGCCGAAAGCGACGACCGACCCGCCGTCGCGGCAGATCGGAATCATCAGACGATTCCGAAAGCGGTCGATGGTCTGGCCGCCGCCGCGATCGACGACGAGACCGCTCCGGAGCAGCCGATCGAGTGGCTGCCCCGCGTCGAGGAGGTGGCGCTTCAAGCTCTCGCGTTGTGGGGGGGCGAATCCGAGACCGAGCGTCTGGGCCGTGTCGGGGCGCACGGCCCGCGCATCGAGATGGGCGCGCGCCTGGACGCCCGACGGACCCGCGAGCTGCTCTTGGAAGTACACCGATGCCAGCTCGTGCACGTTCAGGAGTGCTTCGCGCTCGGCTTCGGCGGCGGCGTCCCGCTCCGGGTCGCCTGTGGCCGGCACCTCGAGCCCGAAGCGCTGGGCGAGGAGGCGGACGGCTTCCGGAAAACTCAGCTTCTCGTAGAGCTCGACGAACTTGACCACGTCTCCGCCCGTCGCGCAGCCAAAGCAGTGAAAGAACCCCTTGTCCCGGTTGACGTGGAACGAAGGAGTCTTCTCCGTGTGAAACGGGCAGAGCCCCTTGAAGCTGCTGCCGACCTTCTTCAGCGGAACGGCATCCTGCACGACCTGCACGATGTCCGCTTGCGCCTTCAAGTCGTCGATGAAGCCTTGCGGAAAGCGTCCCACCGGAGTGCTAGTCCTTGAGCTCGATGACCGTGACGCCACCGCCGCCGTGGTCGGGCGACGCGAGCGCGAATGTTGCCACCTGCGGGTGGTGTTCGAGGAAGCCCGCAATCGCGCGGCGGAGCTGACCTGTCCCATGACCGTGAATGACCCGCAGTTGACGTTGCTCGCTCACGATCGCCTGGTCCACATACTTCTCCACGCGCGATAACGCTTCATCCACGCGGCATCCGATGACATTGAGCTCGACTGGAGGTTCGGACGGGCTCCGCACGTCGACCGTGACACCGCCGCCGGTCGCGTCTTCCCGCGCGGCAACGACGCGTAGGTCGTTGAATCGTACGTGGAGACGCTTGCCGCGGACCTCGACCTCGGCTTCGCGCCCGTGCGTCGCCACCACCTTGCCCTCGAGCCGGAGGCTCTCGACGACGACCCGACTGCCGACGGCGGGCGGGGCATCGTCGGTCGTGCTCACGGAGGGTGGCGCATCGGGCACGGCATCCGACGCACCGGCGCGGACTGCCACGGCGTGAAGAGCGTTGGTGGCTTCGCGTCGCAGCTTACCGGTCTCACCCGTCGAGAGGCGCGGGCGCCCTGCCGCCTGCTCTTCTAATTGCGCGGCGCGCGCGCGCAGCCCGTCCACGATCGCATCGACCTCTTGACGCGCGGCGCGCAGATGCACGTCGAGGCTGCTCGCAAGGCGGTCACGTGTGGCCTGCTCGCGCTCCTCGAGCGCGCGTTGTGCGGCGCCGAGAGCTGCGCGTGCGCGGGTGATGTCCGCACGCTGTTCGGCAACCTCGGCCTGGCGCAGATCGAGCTCCCGTGTCGCCGCATCCATTCGTGCCAGGTGGTCTGCCAGCTGCGCCTCGCGCGCGCTCCTGCGCGCGCGCGCGTCATCGATGACATCCGTGGCGACGCCGAGCCGCGCGGCGATCTCGAGCGCGAGACTGCGGCCCGGTGTGCCATAGGTCAATCGATAGGTCGGCGCGTACGTCTCCGGGTCGAACCCGAAGCCGGCGCAGGTGACCCCATCGCTCGTCGACGCGTACGACTTCAGCACGTCGTCATGCGTTGTCGCCACGACCAGGGCACCACGGCCGCGGAATCGCTCGATGAGTGCTGCGGCCAGTGCCCCGCCCTCGGTGGGGTCGGTGCCGGCGCCGACCTCGTCGAGGAGCACGAGCGCCGGCAACGCCAGGCGGCGGTCCATCTCGACGATGTTCGTGATGTGGCCCGAGAACGTCGACAGGTTGCTCTTGAGCGACTGCTCGTCGCCGATGTCAGCGAACACCGAGCGGAAGACGGCGAGCTGAGCCCCCTGGCCAGCGGGCACGTGGAGACCGGCCTGCGCCATCAGGACAAGCAGACCGGTGGCCTTGAGCGTCACCGTCTTGCCCCCGGTATTCGGGCCGGTCACGACGAGCGCGCCGATGGGCGGCGCCAGTCGGATGTCCACAGCCACCGGTTCCGCGGCGACGGTCATCGGGTCATCGGCGAGCGCGAGCGTCCGAGCGCGGACCCCCGGAATCAGCAGGGGATGGCGGGCGGCGGGGAGCTCGATTCGCGGTTCGGGAACCAACCGTGGCTCGATGCCGCCATACAACACCGACGCACTCGCCCGCGCCTGGATGACGTCGAGGTCCGTGGCGGCGGTCAGGGTGTGCCGCAGATCGAGGCCGCGCTGTCGCAGTGCGTTGGCCAGCGCCAAGAGGATGCGCGCGACCTCGCGCGCCTCGTCCTGCTCCAGCGCCACGATGTCGTTGTTGATCTCGACCGTGCTCAGCGGCTCGAGAAACAGGCTGGCGCCACTTCCGGAGCTGCCATGCACGATGCCCGGAATCGCGCTGCGATGTTGCGATCGGACCACCAGCACGAAGCGTCCGTTCCGTTCGGTGACGATCTGCTCTTGTAGGTACTTGACGGTCGCTGGTCCCCGGAGATACGACTCGAGCATGCTCCGCAAGCGGCCCCGCTGCTTGCGCAGCCGGTCACGGATTGCCCGCAGCTCGGGCGACGCGTCGTCGACGACCTCGCCTTGATCGTCGAGTGCCGCCCGTATGTCGGCGACTTCGCCTTCGAAGGAGCGGCATCCGTCGACGAGGGCTCGCAACACGGGGAACGGCCCGCCGCTCGCGCGCGCGACCGCCGCGCTGGCGGCGCCGACGGACGTGAGAAACGTCGCCATGCCGCTGAGTTGACGGGCGTCAAGCAGCCGGCCCTCGACCGCCAGCGCGGCGAGGATGTCACCGAGGTCGTCGGGGCCCTCGAGGGGCAACGGCGCGTTGACGTCCAGATAGGCCACACCCTCCGTCGTCGCGGTCAGCGCGGCCTGGATCGCGCGGGCGTCGGTGTGGGGACGCAGGGTACCCAGCGCGGCGGCGCCGAGCGGCGTGAGGGCGAAACTGCGGACCACTTCGACGATCCGGTCGAACTCGAGCGCCCGGAGCGCCGCGCCGTCGATCACAGATACATCCTATGGCTCGTGTTACTCGAGATGGTTGATGGTGCTCGCCATCGCGGCGGCGCCAAAGCCGTTGTCAATATTGACGACCGCCACCCCTGCAGAACAGCTGTTGAGCATGCCGAGCAAGGCTGTCAGCCCGCCGAAGCTCGCGCCGTATCCGACACTGGTCGGGACGGCAATCACCGGCGCGCTCACAAGACCCCCGATGACGCTCGGCAACGCACCTTCCATGCCCGCCACGGCGATGATCACGCGGGCCGCGCTCAGTCGGTCTTGCTCGGCCAGCACCCGATGGACGCCGGCGACCCCGACGTCGTAGAGCACCTCGACCTGGTTGCCCAGCGCTTCCGCGGCGACCCGCGCCTCCTCCGCCACCGGCAGGTCGGACGTCCCGGCGGCCGCCACGAGAATCACGCCCCGTCCGGTCGGTTCCGACGCGGTGGTGTGGGTGATGGCCCGGGCCGTGTCGTGAAACAGCGCGGCGGGGATCATGCGACGCACGGCCGCGAAGGACGTGTGATCCGTGCGGGTGACCAGGAGATTCTCGCCGGCGGCGACGATGCGTTCGGCGATCGCGGCCACTTGTGCCGGGGTCTTGCCTGCGCCGAAGACGACCTCGGGGAACCCTTGCCGGACCGCGCGGTGATGGTCGACCCGCGCGAACCCGAGGTCCTCGAATGATGCGCGGCGCGCGAGGGCGACCAACCGTGGCTCAGCGTCGGTCGCCGAGAGGGTGCCGCGCGCGACGTCCGCCAAGAGCGCTTGCAGCTGCTCGTGATTCATACCGGGACGCCCATCGACCACGGACTCCTATGGCCGACTTGCGCGCCGTACGGTTCGGGATGTACCGTCGCCGCCTGATGTGTCCTTCGCCGGAGACGCTGGTTGTTGGTCTGCCTGGCGGCTCGCACGCCCGGCGCGCCGCGTGCGGCACCGACCGATGCAGTCTCGCGTATCTTTACACAAATGGTCGCGCGCGTTCGACGCGGCCACCCGGGGGCCGCTCCTCCTCAGGGATGTGCGGGGCCCATCGGTCGACGCTGGTCGCGTGCCCACCGATCCGGTGACGGCATACGTAGCCATGCCACAGAAGTCGAGCACCGGGGCGGGTCTCGAAGGCGTTATCGCGACGTCGTCGGCGATCTGCCATATCGACGGCGACCAGGGCGTGCTGTCCTACTGCGGCCACGACATCCACGATCTGGCCCGCGAGGCGACCTTCGAGGAGGTGTGCTACCTGCTCTGGCACCGGCGCCTGCCGACGCGCGCTGAGCTCGGCGATGTGCGGACCGCGCTCGCGGCGGCCCGAGCGTTACCCGAGGCGATGCTGCGTCACATGCGGATGTTGCCGCCGGGCAACGCGATGGATGCGCTCCGCACGCTCGTGTCGACGCTGGCGCACTACGACCCGGAGTCGGAAGATCGGTCTCCGGCCGCAGCGTATCGCAAAGCCGTGCGGCTGACGGCACAGGTGGCCAGCGTGGTCGCCACCTACGGGCGGATGACGGCCGGCGGGGGGGCCATCGACCCGGACCCGGCGCTGTCGCACGCCGCGAACTTTCTCCTGATGCTGACCGGCACCCGTCCGTCGGGACTCGCCGCGCGCGCCTTCGACGTGGCGCTCGTGCTTCATGCGGACCACGAGCTGAACGCGTCGACGTTCGCGGCGCGGGTGACCGCCGCGACACTGAGCGACGTCCATTCAGCCGTGGTGTCCGGAATCGGCGCGCTCAAGGGGCCGCTCCATGGTGGTGCCAACGCCGAGGTCATGAAGATGCTGCTGGCGATTGGAGAGGACGCCGACGACGCTCGAGTGGATGCGACGGTTCGCGGCATGCTCGCGCGCCAGGACAAGGTGCCCGGCTTCGGGCATCGCGTGTACCGAACCGAAGACCCCCGCGCGACTCACCTCCGCCAGATGTCGCAGCAGATCGGCGAACGCACCGGGAAGACTCGCTGGTTCGAGATGTCGCGGCGGATCGAGGCGGTGATGACGGCGGAGAAGCAGATCGATGCCAACGTGGATTTCTACTCGGCGTCCACCTACCACCTGCTCGGGATTCCCATGGATCTCTTCACGCCGATCTTCGCGGTCAGCCGGACGGCAGGCTGGACGGCACACATCCTCGAGCAATACGCCAACAACCGCCTGATCCGCCCGCGCGCCGAGTACATCGGGCCCGAGTATCCACAGCGATACGTGCCGCTCGAACAGCGGTGACCTTTTCCATATAATTGTCGGTGTTGGTTCGGAGCGAAGCCCCGACTGAGTAAAGAATCGAAGGAGTGCCAGTGAGGATGATGCGCGTCGCCATGCTGACCGCGTTTCTCGGTCTCTCGGGGGTCGGTCTGTTCGTCGTCGGCGCCCAGGAGGCGCCCGAGGTGGACGTCTACAAGTCCCCCACGTGAGGCTGCTGTATGGGGTGGGTGGTTCACCTACGAGAACACGGCTTGAACGTGAAAACGACGGATGTTCCCAGCGTCGTTCCGCTAAAGCGCGAGCGCGGCGTCCCGCCGCGGATGTCGTCCTGCCACACCGCGATTGTCGACGGCTACGTCATTGAGGGGCATGTCCCCGCGACCGATGTGCTACGACTGCTCGAGGAGCGGCCTCCCGTCGTCGGACTCACCGTCCCGGGAATGCCGCAGGGGTCACCGGGGATGGAGGGCCCAAATCCTGTGGCCTACGACGTCTACACCTTCGACGACCACGGCAACGTCGAGGTCTTCGCGTCGCACGGTCCGTAGGCAACGGCGTGTGGCTGTCTGACCGAGGTGCTGGTCGTGCTCGATGAATCATCACCGCATCCGAAACTTCTCCATCATTGCGCACATCGATCACGGCAAATCGACGCTCGCGGACCGATTTCTGGAGCAGACCGGTGCGTTGCGGCCCCGCGAGATGGAGGCGCAGGTCCTCGACAGCATGGACCTGGAGCGGGAACGCGGCATCACGATCAAGGCCCATTCCGTTCGGCTGTCGTACGTCGCACGTGATGGACAGACCTACGTCCTGAACCTGATCGATACGCCGGGCCACGTCGACTTCTCCTACGAGGTGACGCGGTCGCTCGCGGCGTGCGAGGGCGCGCTGCTACTGGTTGACGCCGCCCAGGGTGTCGAGGCGCAGACCGTTGCCAACGCCTATCTCGCCGTCGACCACGGCCTCGAGATCATCCCGGTCATCAACAAGATCGATCTGCCAGGCGCGCAGCCCGACGAGGCGGCCCTTCAGATAGAGGACCTCGTCGGGCTCGATCCAGCGGACGCGCTGCTGGCCAGCGCGAAGGAAGGACGCGGGACGGTTGAGGTGCTCGAGGCCATCGTCACCCGCCTGCCGCCGCCCGACGGCGATCCAGAGGCGCCGTTGAAGGCGCTGATCTTCGATTCCTGGTACGACGCCTACCGCGGGGTCATCGTGCTCATTCGAGTCATCGATGGCTCGATCCGGCCCAAGACGAAGATTCGTTTGGTGGCGGCCGCCCAGGACTACGAGGTGGAGCAGGTCGGGGTGTTTTCACCAAAGCTCGAGAGCGTCGATCAGCTCTCCGTTGGCGAGGTGGGATTCGTCATCGCCAACATCAAGAATGTCGCTGACGCCCGCGTGGGTGACACCGTCACCGAGACGGCCCGACCGACGCTGGAACCGTTCCCCGGCTTCAAGGAGCTGAAGCCGATGGTGTTTGCCGGCCTCTATCCGGTCGAGAGCCATCAGTATCCGGAGCTCCGCGAGGCGCTCGAGAAGCTGCGGCTGAACGATGCGTCCTTTTTCTTTGAACCGGAAACCTCCGTGGCGCTGGGGTTCGGGTTCCGGTGTGGGTTCCTCGGGTTGTTGCACCTGGATATCGTCCAGGAGCGGCTGGAGCGCGAGTTCGACATGGATCTGGTGACGACGGCGCCCGGTGTGCTCTATCGCGTGACGACGACCGACGGCGAGGTTCGTGAGATCGACAGTCCCGCGAAGCTGCCCGATGCCGGCAGCGTCGCCAAGGTGGAGGAGCCTATCATCACGGCGATGATCCTGACGCCGGCTGACTACGTGGGCGCGATCCTGCAGCTGTGTCAGGAGAAGCGGGGTGTGCAGAAGAATCTCGAGTACCACGCATCGCACCGCGTGCTGATCTCCTACGAGCTGCCCTTCAACGAGGTTGTGCTCGACTTCTACGACCGGCTCAAGACCATCTCGCGTGGCTATGCGTCGCTCGACTATCATGTCACTGGGTACCGAGAGTCGCCGCTCGTCAAGCTGGACCTGCTGGTCAATGGCGAACCGGTCGATGCGCTGTCGGTCATCGTGCACAAGGACGCGTCCTACGCGCGTGGACGTGCGTTGGCGACGAAAATGCGCCAGCTCATCCCGCGTCAGATGTTCGAGGTCGCGATCCAAGCCGCGATCGGCACCCGCATCATCGCGCGTGAGAGCGTTCGGGCGCTTCGGAAGAACGTGCTCGCCAAGTGCTACGGCGGGGATATCTCACGAAAGCGTAAGCTGCTCGAAAAACAGAAAGCCGGGAAGCGTCGGATGAAGCGAGTCGGAAGCGTGGAGATCCCGCAGGAGGCGTTTCTGGCGGTTCTCAAGGTGGGCGATGACTGACCCACGGGTCCCGGAGACATCGTTCCGCAAGTCCACTGTGCGGGAGTACTTCGAGTCCATCGTCATCGCCGTGATCCTGGCGTTCTTTATACGGACATGGGTCGTTCAGGCGTTCAAGATCCCCACCGGCTCGATGGAGAACAACCTGCTCATCGGCGATCATCTGCTCGTCAACAAATACGTCTTCAGCCCGACGGCGTCGACAGCGGAGCGTCTGTTGTTGCCGACCGGCGGGGTGCGTCGCGGGGACATCGTGGTGTTCAAGTTTCCCGACAATCCCGAGCGCGACTTCATCAAGCGGGTCGTCGGCCTACCGGGTGAGACGCTCGAGGTTCGTGACAAGACGGTGCAGATCGACGGGGTGCCGCTCGACGAGCCCTATCTGCCCAGTCACATGACGAGCCTGCCCGCGGGGGCGTTCGCCATCGACGGGCGAGACAATTACGGGCCGGTCTCGATCCCGCCAGATCACTACTTCGTGATGGGGGACAACCGCGACAACTCCGAGGACAGCCGCTATTGGGGTACGTTGCCCCACGGCCACTTGAAGGGCAAGGCGGTCGTCGTCTACTGGTCCTACGACGTCCAGGAACCGGAGCTGTTCGCCGACACCGGTCTGGGCGCCACCGTCCGGCGACTGACGTCGGTCGTTACCCACTTCTTCACACGCACACGGTGGGACCGCATGTTCCGCCAGGTGGGTTGACGCGAGGTTTCGCGATGCGGACGATTCTGCAGTGGCTCGCGCTGGTGGCCGTGGCCTACGCCTGCTGGCAGGTCGGACCGATCTATGTCCACAGCCGCCAGTTCGAGGAGCGGCTGGAGGCAATGGCTCGGCAGAGCATGAATGACCCGGATGGCTTGGTCATCCAGCGCACGCTGGAGCTTGCTTCCACGCTGGAACTCCCGCTGACCGCCGCCGGGATCACGGTGCGCCGGCTCCAGGCCCATACCTACATCGTTGCCACGTACACCGCCGAGCTGAACGTGCTCCCCGGCGTCTCCGTCCCGTGGTCCTTCGAGACGAGCGTCGACGGTCACGTGATCGGGTCGCAACGGGCGAGCGACTTCATCCAGAATTAGATGGGGCTTTGCCCCAAGCCCCCGCGACCGCTACGTGGGGACCCCGAGAGCCCCACTCCGCGGTCGCGAGGCGCGCCGTGCGCGCCTTGAATCAGGTGGGGCTTCGTCCCAAGCCCACGCGCGGTGCGGGCCTAACCCCAGAGCTCACCCAAGCGAGTTCTGAGGTTAGGTCGCGGCGACGGCGACCAACGGCTCGTCCGTGGCCGGTCGCGGTCGGTGGAGTCGAAACTTGTCTCCGCCGGTGGCGGGCTCCTGCGCGCGCACGAACTCGAGCGCATGGGTGAGTGCGCTGATTGACGCTTCGAGGGTCGTCTCCACATCGGTGCGCTTCAACCGCAGCTGCGTGATCTCGCGCTCGACCACGTCGCGCCTGACCTGCGCTTTCTGCAGCGCCACGTCGGCGCGGCTCTGGGCGTCACGCACGATCACCTTCGCGTCCTGCTTCGCGGTGTGCCGCACGTCGTCGGCCAGCTTCTGAGCCGTCAGCAGGGTGTTGCGCAGATTCGTCTCACGCTCGCGGTGCTCAGCCAGCTGCTCGTCCCGGCGCTTGAGCTCATCTCGCATCTTGTCGAGCTCGCGCAGCGCCTGCTCATAGTCGTCGGCGGCCTCCGCGAGAAACGCCGCCACCTCGGCACGTTCAAAACCGCGGACGGACGACCGGAATTTGTGTTGTCGGAGATCGAGTGGCGTGACGTTCATGCTGTTGTCTCCCCCTCGGCTGGTGGAGTGCGGCGACCGAAGATAGCCGTTCCGACCCGCACCATCGTGGCGCCTTCTTGAATCGCGACCTCGAAATCGTGGCTCATTCCCATCGAGAGCTCGCGGACGACGCGTGCATCGATGCCGTCACTGACGAGCTCGTCGCGGAGCCCGCGCAGTCGGCGGAAGTAGGGCCTGGCCTGCTCGGCATCGTCACTCCACGGCGGCATGACCATCAGCCCACGGACCTTGGCGGCGCGACATGATGGCGCGGCGTCGAGGAGGCGCCGAGTCTCGTCTGGCGACGCGCCGTGTTTCGCCGCCTCCCCCGCAAGGTCGACCTGCACGAGCAGGCGCGGCGCGGTTCCCTGATCGCTGGCGCCCCGGTCTATACGGCGCAGGAGCGTGAGGCTGTCCACTGAGTGAATCCAATCAAACGCGGCGGCCGCGTGCCGCGCCTTGTTGCCCTGCAGGTGGCCAATCAAGTGCCATCTGATCTGTAGTTCGGTCGATTGCGCGATCTTCTGCAGGGCTTCTTGCACGCGATTCTCGCCAACGTCGTCCAGACCCGCCTCGACGGCCGCGTCGATATGGGTCTGGGGGAAGGTCTTCGAGACGGCCACGAGACGGACGTCCTCGGGTCTGCGCCCGGCCTGGTGCGCCGCCTGCTGGATGCGGGTCCGGACCGCCGCGAGGTTTCGCCGGAGGGTATCGACGAGCGCCGGATCTGCCAACCTACCGCTCCAGGCCCTCGGCGTTGAAGAAACGGTCGACTTCGGCCAGGTCGTGCGTCACTGGCGCCGGGGGCAGTGAGGCGATGAATCGATGACCGTAGCCTTTCGTCTGCACGCGCGAGTCCAGCAGCGCAAGCACGCCGCGGTCGGTGCGGTGGCGGAGGAGCCGCCCGAGACCCTGCTGGAGCGCGAGGATGGCCAGGGGCACCTGATAGTCCCCGAAAGCGCTACCGCCATCATCGGCGATCTTCTCCATCCGGGCCGCGGTCAACGGATCGCCGGGCGACGCGAACGGCAGCTTGTCGATGACGACGCAGCTCAGCTGGTCGCCGACGACGTCGACCCCCTGCCAGAAGCTCGACGTCGCGAGCAACACGGCGTTGGGCGTTGATCGGAACTCACGAAGCAGCACCGTGCGTGGCGCTCTGCCCTGGACCAGAATCGGATACGGAAGCGTTGGCGCGAGACGCGCCTCCACGTCGCGGAGATTTGCGTAGCTCGTGAACAGCACGAAGGCGCGACCGGCGGTCACGCGCAGCAGTCCCTCGACGTGCTGTGCGACGGCCTGTGTGAATGTCGGATGCCGCGGGTCTGGCATGTCGCGCGGCAGGTAGAGCACCGCTTGTTCGCGGTAGTCGAACTCGGATGTCAGACGGATCTCTCTCGCGTCCGCCACCCCCAGCCGGCCGCGCACATAGTGAAACGACGCATCCACCGTGAGCGTGGCCGACGTGAGGATCGTGCCCTGCATGCGGTCGAGGAGCAGCTCGCGGACGATACCCGAAACGTCGATGGGCGATGCCCGCAAGAACACGCCTCGCCGGCGCAACTCGAGAAAGTAGACGAAATCGCGGTCGTCCGCGGCGAGCAGGAAGGAGAGCTGGCCGCCGATCTCCGTGGCGCGACGGCTCAGCGCCTGCAGGTCTTCGGACGCCGCGTCCGCGGTCGACAACGCGCGCGCGAGATCATCGAGCGCCCGCGCCACCCGGCGACCCGGTTCCGCCACGGTTGCGATCGCCTCGGGCGTGAGTCGGGTTCGATCGGTGGCGATGCTGGAGGCGGTGATGGCGCCAAAGAAGTAGCGAGCCGAGTCGCGGACCCCGTCGAGGAGGTCCCGCAGCTCCCGCAGGCTCGCCTCGTCCACATTGATGTCGGCGACATCGCCGAGCACGCGTCGGCCGTCGCGTTCGAGCTCGTCGAGGCGGTGATTGCTGACGGTGACGCCAAAGTACTGGGTCGCCACATCTTCGAGTTGGTGCGCTTCGTCGATGACCGCGTACGAACAGGCCGGAATCACCTCGCCGTAGTCGCTCTGCCGTACGGCCGCATCGGCGCACAGAAGGTGATGGTTGACGATGACGAGGTCGGACTCGGCGGCGCGCTGGCGCATCTTCGTGACGAAACATTCCTGATACGACGGACACTCGGTCCCGATGCAGTTCTCCGACGTGGCCGAGACATCGTGCCAGACGGCGAGGTTGTCGGGGAGGTCTTCGATTTCCGCTCGGTCACCGGTTTCGGTCTGCTCGGCCCACTCGGCAATCTGGGCGATGTAGGCGGCGTCGGGGGCCGGGCGGGGCCCGTCGTCACCCTGCAGCGCCGCGAACCGGTGGAGACAGAGATAGTTCCCGCGTCCCTTCATATACGCGGCCGTGAAGGGCGTCGCGAGCGCTGTTCGCAGCGCCGGGAGGTCCTTGTAAAAGATCTGATCTTGAAGATTCTTGGTGCCGGTCGAGACCAGGACACGCTGGCCGCTCAAAATGGCAGGTACGAGATAGGCGAGCGTCTTGCCGGTACCGGTGCCCGCTTCGGCCAGCAGGACCCCGCCATGCTCGAAGAGCTCTGCGGCGGACGCGGCCATCGAGCGTTGGGTGTTGCGTGCCTCGAACGCCGGCAGCGCGCCCGCGAGCACGCCATCGTCCGCGAACGCCTCGGCGACGGCGTGCGTCAGCTCGGGATGGTCGGGTACAGCGGGAACTTCCGGCACAGTGCTTCGACTTCGGCACGAACCATCCCCGCAACGCGCGCGTCGTCGGGGGCTGCCAGGACCCGTGCGATCAGCTCGGCGATGCGATCCATCTCGTGTTCCGTCATGCCGCGGGTCGTGACCGCGGGCGTCCCGAGCCGGATGCCGCTCGCGACCATTGGGGGCTGCTCGTCGAAGGGGATGGCGTTCTTGTTGACCGTGATGGCCGCGCGGCCGAGTGCCGCCTCCGACACTGCCCCGGTCAGTCCGCGAGACAGGACGTCGACCAGCAGCAGATGCGTATCTGTGCCCCCGCTCACGATGCGGAACCCTTCCGCGGCGAGCCCGGAGGCGAGACGCGCGGCGTTGGTGACGACCTGGCGCTGATAGTCGGCGAAGCCCGGTTCCGCCGCTTCCTTGAAGCAGACGGCCTTGGCCGCGATGATGTGCATCAGCGGTCCACCCTGCACCCCCGGGAACAGCGCCTTGTCGAGGCGCTTGCGATGGGACTCCCGACACAGTGCGAGGCCGCCGCGCGGCCCGCGGAGCGTTTTGTGGGTCGTCGTGGTGACGATATGGGCGTGCGGGACCGGGCTCGGATGCAGTCCCGTGGCCACGAGCCCGGCGATGTGCGCCATGTCGGTCACCATCGCGGCCCCGATGTCCGACGCGACGGCCGCGATCCGTTCGAAGTCGATGATGCGCGGATAGGCGCTCGCGCCCACCATGATCAGCCGGGGCTTGTGCTCGCGTGCGAGCCGGGCAAGGTCGTCATAGTCGATCCGCTCGTCGTCGCGCCGGACGCCGTAGGGAACAACCGCATACAGCTGCCCCGAGAAGTTCAGCGGATGGCCGTGTGTGAGGTGGCCACCGTGGGCCAGGCTCATGCCGAGCACGGTGTCGCCGGGACTGAGCAATGCGAAATAGGCGGCCATGTTCGCCTGCGCGCCCGAATGTGGCTGCACATTGGCGTGTTCCGCCCCGAACAGCGCCTTGGCGCGGCCGATCGCGAGCGCCTCGGCCACGTCGACGCACTCGCAACCGCCGTAGTACCGGCGTCCCGGATAGCCTTCCGCGTATTTGTTGGTCAGGACCGAGCCCATCGCGTCGAGGACCGCGGCGCTGACGAAGTTTTCCGAGGCAATCAGCTCGAGCCCTGAGTTCTGGCGCTCCACCTCATCGCGAATCGCCTGCGCGATTTCGGGGTCTGTGTCGGCCACGCGCCGTTGGCGCGTAGACTCCGCCGGGGCGGTCTCCTGGACGATGTTCGTCATAGGGTCGGGGTTTCCTCGCGTTCCATCGAAGCGATCTTGTCGAGGCGTCGCTGATGTCGCCCACCAGCGAACGAGGTCGTCAAAAACGCGTCAACGATGGCCAACGCCGTGTCGGCAGCAAGGGTCCGGCCAGCCAGCGTGAGCACGTTCGCGTCGTTGTGTTCCCGGCTGAGGCGCGCCGTGTCGACGTCCGACACCGGTGCGGCGCGCACGCCACTGATCTTGTTCGCGGCGATCGCCATGCCGATCCCGCTCCCGCAAAAGAGGATGCCGCGGTCGAACGCCCCGGACGCCACGCCTTCGGCGACCCGGCGCGCATAGTCTGGATAGTCCACCCGTTCGTCGGAGTCCGTGCCGAGGTCCTCGCAGCCGACCCCGCGATCTCCGAGCGCGCGCTTGATGCGATCCTTGAGCGCGACACCTGCATGATCAGCGCCAAGCGCGATTCGCATGATGCGATTGTACTATAGCGTCCACGGTTGCTTGCGAGGAACGGGCACAACGATGTCACGCGAACCGACGGCTGGAGCGCCCTCTGTGGTCCGTGCGCCCGACCCGCCGCCACGGGTCACCGACCACGGTGGCGTTTCGCGCCGTCACGGCACCGACCACGGTGGCGTTTCGCGCCGTCACGGCACCGACCACGGTGGCGTTTCGCGCCGTCACGGCACCGACCACGGTGGCGGTTCGCGCCGTCGCCCGACCGTGGTCGTCGCGCCGCGAGCGGAACAGCGCATGCGCTCCGGTCATCCATGGATCTACCGCTCTGATCTCAAGCAGGTGGATGCCGATGCGGGCGACGTTGTGCGTGTTGTCGGCCGCCGCGGCCGGGCGCTCGGGTACGGGCTGTTCAGCGATCGGTCGGTGATCGCGCTGCGCATGGTGACCCGGGCGGATCGCCCACCCGACAGCACGTTCTGGCGAGAGCGGCTGGCGGACGCCGTGCGGTATCGGGAACAGCTCGCCATCGACGCCACCGCCTATCGGCTCGTGCATGGTGAGGGTGATCGCTTGCCGTCGCTCATCGTCGACCGTTACGCCGAGGCATTGGTCGTCCAGACGCTGTCGCAGGGCATGGACCGGCAGCTGCCGCTCATCTGCGAGCTGCTTGCCGACATCGTGCGACCACGCGGCATCCTCGCGCGGAACGACCCGAAGGTGCGCGGCCTGGAGGGTCTCGACCAAACGGTCGACCTGTGCTACGGCGAAGTGCCGGACGTGGTCGAGGTGCGCGAAGGGCCGGTCACCCTGCTGGTCGAACCGCGGACCGGGCAGAAAACCGGCCTCTTCCTCGATCAGCGGGAGAACCGCGCGACGGCTGCGCGCTAC
The DNA here is from genome assembly GCA_965197395.1 of Vicinamibacterales bacterium. Classification (GTDB taxonomy): domain Bacteria; phylum Acidobacteriota; class Vicinamibacteria; order Vicinamibacterales; family UBA8438; genus CAZYFH01. The sequence continues at coordinate 297,553 of CBDANB010000006.1, forward strand.
GCGAAGGGCCGGGGACTGGATTGCTTCAGCTACACGGGCGCCTTCGCGTTGCGGATGGCCCCATCCTGCGTGGATGTGACGGCCATCGAGGTCTCGGATGACACGGTGGCCCGCGTCGCGCGGAACGCGGAGCGAAACGGCATCACGAACATCCACGCGATCGCCGGCAACGCGTTCGACGTGCTGCGTGAGCTCGACCGCCGCGGCGATCACTTCGACACGATTGTGCTCGACCCGCCAGCCTTCGCCAAGAATCGCGGCGCGACCGTCAGGGCGCACGCCGGGTATCGCGAGATCAACCTCAGGGCGCTCAAGCTGCTCACGCGCGGCGGCACGCTCATCACCTCCAGCTGCTCGTATCACGTCGATGAGCCCACGTTCGGCCGCATCGTCGCCGAGGCCGCCGCCCACGCGCGCGCTGAAGTCATCGTGGTCGAGAAGCGGTGTCAGAGTCGCGATCATCCGGTGCTCGCAGCCGTGCCCGAGACGTCGTATTTGAAGTGTCTCGTCCTACGGAAGATCTGACAAAACCGCAGCAAGGGCGCGTGCTATAGTCCTCAGCAGCCGCCAGGGGTATCCGATACCGGGATTGAGAGCGCGACCCTTGGAACCTGATCCGGTTGAAACCGGCGAAGGGAGCGCGGCCGTTAGTCTCCCCCGCCTACCGGATCCGCCGATTAGCCGTCGCGGCTCGAGGGAGTGCAAATCATGGCCAGCCCGGTCCCATCGATCCAGACCGATACCTCCGACTTCACGACGGCGTTCCCCGGCTCGCGCAAGGTGCACGTGCCGGGTGCCCGCGTGAGCGTCCCGATGCGTGAGGTCGCACTGTCCGGCGGCGAGCCGCCGCACCGGGTATATGACACGAGCGGACCGCACGGAGTCAATGCGCGGCAGGGGTTGCCGCCGCTGCGCCGCGACTGGATCGATGGCCGCGACGATGTCGTCCAGGCGGCGCCGCGTGGTAGCGCGCCGGCATCCCAGACCCCGGCGCCGCGCCGACCTGCGGTGCGCGGCCAGGGCGCCGTGACACAGATGCACTACGCGCGCAAGGGACTCGTCACTGAAGAGATGGAGTTCGTGGCGATTCGGGAAGGGCTCGAGCCGGCGTTCGTGCGTGACGAAGTGGCGCGCGGGCGCGCGATCATTCCGGCCAACATCAATCACCCCGAGCTCGAACCGATGGCGATCGGACGCCGCTTTCTCGTGAAGATCAACGCGAACATCGGCAACTCGGCGGTGAGCTCATCGATCGACGAGGAAGTGGACAAGCTCCGCTGGGCCACGCTGTGGGGCGCCGATACGGTGATGGATCTGTCGACCGGTCCCGACATCCATCAGACGCGCGAGTGGATCATTCGTAACGCACCGGTACCCATAGGGACCGTACCGATCTACCAGGCGCTCGAGCGCGTCGGCGGCCGGCCAGAGGATCTGACCTGGGACGTCTATCGCGACACCCTCATCGAGCAGGCCGAGCAGGGCGTCGACTACTTCACCGTCCACGCCGGCGTGCGCCTGCACTACGTGCCGCTCACGGCGAACCGGCTCACCGGCATCGTGTCGCGTGGCGGTTCCATCCACGCCAAGTGGTGTCTGGCGCATCATCAGGAGAACTTCGCCTACACCCACTTCCGCGAGATCTGCGAAATCATGCAGGTGTACGACGTGGCGTTCTCGTTGGGCGACGGGCTGCGCCCAGGGTCGATCGCGGATGCAAACGACGAGCCGCAGTTCGCCGAACTACGCACGCAAGGTGAGCTGACGCGGATTGCCTGGGAGCACGACGTCCAGGTCATGAACGAAGGGCCCGGACACGTGCCGATGCACCTCATCCACGAGAACATGAAGAAGCAGCTCGAGTGGTGCGAGGAGGCGCCGTTCTACACACTGGGGCCGCTGACAACCGACGTCGCGCCCGGCTACGACCACCTGACCTCTGCCATCGGGGCCGCGATGATCGGGTGGTACGGGACCGCGATGCTCTGCTACGTCACGCCGAAGGAGCACCTGGGACTACCGAACCGGGATGACGTCAAGGCGGGGGTGCTGGCCTACAAGATCGCCGCGCACGCGGCCGATCTCGCCAAGGGGCACCCGCGCGCGCAGGCGCGGGACGACGCGCTGTCGAAGGCGCGCTTCGAGTTTCGCTGGGAGGACCAGTTCAACCTCTCACTCGACCCGGTGACCGCCCGCGCCTATCACGACGAGACGCTGCCGGCCGACGGCGCGAAGGTGGCGCACTTTTGTTCGATGTGCGGTCCCAGATTCTGCAGCATGGAGATCACACAGCAACTCCGGGACTACGCCGCCGAACGCGGGGTGAAACCGGCAGAGGCGGTGGCCAGCGGGCTCGTCGAGAAGTCGGCGGAGTTTCTCGAGGACGGGGAGATTTACGTCCCGACGAAGTGATGGGTCGAGGCGGTCTCGGGACCGGCGTCACCGGCCGGGCACGGGAGGCGGCGCGGTCGCGAACTGGATCAGCGTGATGAAGCGCTCGGGTCCGGTCCCGAGTGATGGGTTCAGATATCCGGCAGAGCCGTTCCATGTGTAGTCCTTGACGGTTACGCTCGGCCGGTAGTCCATGTATTCGTCGCGGAACCGCGCGGTCTCGAACTGGTGCGTCGCGGGCGCGTCGAAGACACGGTCACCGCCGTCGTCGAGCATGGCCGCGTAGTAACGGACCATCTCGTCGAACGACGAGTTCGTGCCGAAGAGATAGAACCGTTGCCCGCGGCCGGCGTCGTAGGAGGCGAGATACTGCGCGGCCGGGTAGATCGGCGCCCCGAGCATGGCTTCCGTCGGCGCTTCCGCCGGCGCGGCCGTGGGGACGCCCGAGTTTGTCGGCCGCGCGGCCGTGGAGTCGCTTGAGTTTGTCGGTCGTGCCGTCTCCGTGCGCGCGTCGCCGGGTTCGACCGGTGTCGGGAACGGTCGCGGCACCGGCTGTCTCTGCTGGGTCGCGGCCGTCGCGGCCATCGCTGACAGTGCAATCAGCAGCGCCACGCCGCGAGCCGTCGATGTTGCGGACCTCACGCCCGTATTATGCCTCATGCGGACCTATCTCGACTTTTGCGAGCGCGAGCGTGACTGGCTGCTCGAGACCACCACGGCGCTGACTCGCCACGAATCACCCACCCCCGACAAGTCCGCGGTTGATGTTTGCGGCCGCGAGCTCGGTCGTCGGCTCGAGGCGGTCGGCGCCACCGTCGAGACGATCGCGCAGCCCGAAACCGGTGACCACCTCCGTGCCGTGATCGGCAGCGGGTCCCCGACGGTGATGATCCTCGGGCATTTCGATACGGTGTGGCCCGTTGGGTCGGTCGAGCGGATGCGGATGCGCGAGGAAGACGGCAGGCTGTATGGACCGGGCGTGTTCGACATGAAGGCCGGTATCGCCATCGCGATGCTCGCGGCGCGGGCTCTCCAATCCACCGGCCGTCTTGGAGCCCGCCGACTTGTGATGGTCTTCACGGCCGACGAGGAGCGCGGCAGCGGGTCATCACGCGAGCTCGTCGAAGCGGAGGCGCTCCGAAGCGACGCGGTGTTCGTGCTCGAGCCGTCCCTGCCCGGGGGCGCGCTGAAGACGGGTCGAAAGGGGTGTGGAGAGTTCGAGCTGCGTGTCACGGGGATTCCGGCGCACGCGGGCGTCGATCCGACAAAGGGCGCGAGTGCGATCGACGAGTTGGCGGCGCAGGTGGCGGCGCTCGGCGCGCTGCGCGATCCCGACACCGGGGTCTCGGTCAACGTCGGTCTCATCGAAGGCGGCGAGCGCCCGAACGTTGTCGCGGAACACGCGCGCGCCGTCATCGATGTGCGTGCGGTCCGTCGCGACGACGCTCGGCGGGCCGAGGATGCGATACGCGCGCTGCGGCCCACCCTCGATGGGACGACGCTAGATGTCGTTGGCGGGTTTTCTCGTCCGCCGCTCGAGCGGACCCCTGGCGTTGCGCGACTGTACGACCGCGCTCGGGAGCTTGCCGGTGAACTCGGGCGCTCCCTCGGTGAGGGATCGACAGGGGGGGGCTCGGACGGGAACTTCACCGCCGCGTTGGGCGTCCCAACACTTGATGGCCTCGGTGCGGTCGGCGACGGGGCGCACGCCTTACACGAGCACGTCGAGATCGAGCACTTGACGTGGCGCGCTGCGCTGCTGGCCGGTTTGATCGAGCGTTTTGACGCCCGCTAGACCCGGGATGATCAATGGGGAACACAGTCAAGACCGTCGTGCTACTCGGATTGCTCAGCGGCGTGCTGCTCGTGGTCGGCGAGCTGCTGGGCGGCGTCAACGGATTGATGCTCGCGTTCGTCATCGCCGTTGCCATGAACTTCGGGTCGGTGACGCCGTAACGCGCTTTCAGCGTACCCATCACGGCGCGGAACTGCTGTCCGTACGCCGCCGACGCGTGTTTGCCGGCATAGAGGCGCCCGTACCCCTCGACCAGGTGCGGATAGTCCCGTGAAAGGAACTCGAGGAAGTGCTGGCGCGTCCCGCCCTCGAGGTGGAGCAGCATTGCGCCGATGTACTTCGCTCCGTGGTCGACGATGGCCTTCACGGTACGCTCGAGCTTGGAGGGATGGGAGCTGATGCCCGGCATGATCGGCGCCATCAGCACACCGGTGTCGACGCCTGCCTTCGCCAAGACGTTGACCGCCCGAAGACGCTGCAACGGGTGCGCGGTACCCGGCTCCAGTTGCTGCCACGCGTCCTCGTCGACCGTCGGGAGGCTGACCGTGACGGTGACGGCGGTCTTCGACGCCAGCTCGGCCAACACGTCAGCGTCGCGGATGACCAGCGGTCCCCGTGTGATGAGCCCGATGGACGTCGGACGCCCGCACAGCACCTCGAGGGATCGCCGCGTGATTCGGGCGTGGCCCTCGATCGGCTGGTACGGATCGGTTGCGGTGCCGAAGGCAACAGACGTCCCGCGCCACGTGGGCCGGGCCAGCTCCGCGGCCAGGACCTCTGGGAAGTTGACCTTCACCAGCACGAGCGAGGAGAAATCATCGCCCGGTCCCAACTCGAACTGATGCTGATATCGCCGAGCGAAGCAGAAGTGACAGCCGTGCGCGCAGCCCCGATAGGGATTCAGTGTCCAGCCGAAAGGCATACCGACGACCTTGTTGAGCGCCGTGCGGCACACGACCTCCTGATATCGGGTGTCGTCGCCGCGCCGCACGGCGTCTCTGAGGCCCGCGACGCCGGACACGCGCACCCGGTCGGCCACGTCGCGGGTCGTCGGCCTGCGGCCGAGGTCGAACAGTGTTTGCGACGGCTCAGCCATTCGCTATGTGTTCGCCCCCTGGTCGCCCATGATGAACCACGCGGGTCCGGTCTGCCAATCCACCCAACCCCAGTGAAATATGGGGTTAGCTGACCTTCCGTCGCCAGTAAGAGAGGAGGTCGCGCAGGGTTTCGGCGAGCGTGATCTGCGGCTCCCACCCCACGTCCCTGCTGATGCGACTGCGGTCTCCAAGGACTAGGGCCGGGTCGTTCGAGCGGAGCCTGGATGGATCCAGCTCGACGGCGATCGGCACGCGAGCCAGGTTGATCAGACCAGCGAGGACGTCGTGGATCTTTTGGCCGCGGCCCGAGCACACGTTGTAGACGGTACCCGGGGCCCCGGAAGCCATGAGCGCGCAATAGGCCTTCACGGTGTCCCGGACGTCGGTCAGGTCGCGCCGCGAGTCGAGGAAGCCCACCCGAATGGTCGGTTCGGTTTGACCGGCCTCGATGCGCGCGATCTGATGCGCGAAGCTCGAGATTGCGTACGACGGGTCCTGGCCCGGTCCGATGTGGGTGAACGATCGGGTGATCACCAGGTCCGGACCGTTCGCGTAGCCGCGGGCGAGCATCTCCTGCGCGAGCTTGCTCACGCCATAGGGACTGACTGGTCCGATGGGGTGGTTCTCGGCGATCGCAGTGTCCGACGGCTGATACACGAGCGCGGAGCCGGGGAGGAGCATGCGGGCGGTCGGACACACCTGGCACAGGGCGTCTAGCAAATGCTCCGTGCCGATCACGTTGGTCTCGAGGGTCCTGACGACGTTGTTCCACGAGCCGCCCACGTCGGCAACGCCGGCGCAGTGGTAGACGTGGGTGGGGGCGACCTCGGAAAGGCGGTGATGCACATCCGCGCGGTCGAGGAGGTCGACGTCCTGCCACACGAGGGTGGGCGGTGTGTGATCCGCGCGGGCCGGGCGCGGCCCGCGTCCAGCCGCGTGCGGCCGTCGCCACGCGACAATGCGACGGGCCGGGTCGCGTGTGGCCAGCGCCTCGAGAAGATGGCCACCGACGAATCCGGCGGCGCCGGTCACGAGGACGGCGTTACGCATCGAGCGCTACGAGGACCGCCCGCCGTACTGTGTTTCGTAATAGCGCTGGAACGACGGATCCTGCTCCTTGATGGGGCGCCACCACCACTCGTTGTCGCGATACCACGCCACCGTCGTGCGCAACCCGTCTTCAAACACTTCGCGCGGTTTCCAACCCAGCCCCTCGAGCTTTGACGTGTCCAGGCAGTAGCGTCGGTCGTGGCCGGGTCGGTCGGCAACCGGCTGAATGAGCGAGTGTGACCGGCCAAGTCCATCGAGGATGCGGTGGGCAAGATCGATGTTGGTCACCGCGTTGCCGCCGCCGACGTTGTACACCTCGCCGGGTTCCCCGTGTTCGAGGAGCAGGTCGAGCGCCCGACAGTGGTCGGTGACGTGGAGCCAATCCCGGACGTTGAGGCCATCGCCATAGAGCGGCACCGGCCGATCGTCGATGGCATTGGTGATGAACAGCGGAATGACCTTCTCGGGGAACTGGCGCGGGCCGTAGTTGTTCGAGGCACGCGTGATGATGACCGGTACGTCATGCGTGGCCCAGTAGCTATACGCCAGCCGGTCGGCACCTGCCTTGCTCGCGGCGTACGGGTTACGCGGCCGGAGCTCATCAGTTTCGGTCGAGGCGCCCGTCGCGACGCTGCCATAGACCTCGTCGGTCGAGATCTGAATGAAGCGGCGTAGCTTGGTCGCGGCGCGCGCGGCATCCAGCAGCACGAAGGTGCCTTCGACGTCCGTCTTGATGAAGGCGCCCGCATCCTGGATCGACCGGTCGACGTGGGTCTCGGCGGCGAAATGAACGACGATGTGCGACTCGGCGACGAGGGGCCCCGCCACAGCAGGGTCCGCGACGTCGCCGCGCACAAAGCGATGTCGCGCGTCATCCATGACGCCACGCAGGTTTTCCAGCCGGCCGGCATAGGTCAGCTTGTCCAGCGTCGTCACGCGCCAATCGGGGTGTGTCGCGAGCCCATAGGCGACGAAATTGCTTCCGATGAAGCCCGCCCCACCCGTCACGAGCACGTTGACCGCCGGCGCTACCATTGGATGCCCACCTCCGAGTTGTCACCCAGCATGAAGCGATACGCCGACGGGGTGATCCGTTCCCGATAGATCCGCACGTTCTTGCCGATGAGGCTGTCCGTGACCCGACTGCCCAGGTCGAGGATCTCACTGTGTTCGAGCACGATGCAGTGCTCGATCTCAGAGTGCCGAATGCGGACGTTGTTCATGATCGATGTGAACGGACCGACGTAGGCGTGCTCGAGGTGCGCATGCGCGCCAATGATCGCTGGCCCGCGCACCACCGAGCTCTCGATCGTCGCGCCGGGTTCGACCACGACCCGCCCGTCGAGGCGCGACCCGGCGTCGACCGTGCCGTCGATGCGTCGCTCCAGCGTGTCGAGAATGAGGCGATTGGCATCCAGGAGGTCGTCGAGCCTGCCGGTGTCCTTCCACCAACCCTCGACGATATGCGGACGGACGACGAGCTTGTGGTCGATCAGATCCTGGATGGCGTCAGTGATCTCCAATTCGTTGCGAAAGCTTGGCGTGATGCGCTTGACGGACTCGAACACCTCGGGGCCGAAGAGATACACCCCAACCAGGGCCAGGTCACTTTTTGGCTCCTTCGGTTTCTCCACAAGACGCGTGACCTGGGTGCCGTTGAGCTCTGCAACCCCGAATCGCTGCGGGTCTGGCACGCGGGTGAGGAGGATCTGAGCCGCCGGACGGTGCGCCTCGAACTCCCGCACGAAGGGCGTGACGCCGCGGGCCAGCAGGTTGTCCCCCAGATACATGACGAACGGCTCTTGGCCCAGATAGTCCTCACTGATGAGGACCGCATGGGCCAGGCCGCGCGGCGCATCCTGCGCGATATACGTGACCTCGGTCCCGAAGGCCGATCCATCCCCGACGGCACGTTCGATCTCCGCCTGCGTGTCGCCGACGACGATGCCGATCTCCCGCACGCCCGCGGCCGCCAGGGCCTCGATACCGTAGAAGAGGATGGGCTTGTTTGCGACGGGCACCAGCTGCTTCGCGCTGGTATACGTGAGCGGCCGGAGGCGGGTCCCCTTGCCCCCGCTCAGGATGAGCCCCCTCACGACGGGTGCTCACCGGTGAAATCGGTCGGATGCCTCACTAGAATCCCCTGGGGCGGCCACCGCCGCCGGGCCCGCCGCCGCCGCCGCCAAACGCGCCGAGGACGTTGGCGAACGTCCCGAGTCCGGCGAGGGTGAACGACACGTTGAAACGCCGGTCTTGCGGCACCGGTGCCCGGCTACCGAGACCCTCGAAATTGAACGACTGGTACTCGAAGCTCACGCCGCAACACTGCGCATTGTAGTAGACCATGATGCGCTGCAAGAGGTATCGGCTCCGCAGGATGTCGTAGTTGAAACTGTAGCTGCCGCCCACGGCATTGCCCGGCGACCGCAGGGCGGTGAACGAGTTGAGGTAGTGGTCGAGCCGACGCGGATCGTTGAAGCCGGGCAGCTCCTCGATGAAGCGCCGTTGGCTCCAGCCGCCCCGTGTCTCCAGCCAGCCACCGACCTCGTACGTGCCTTCGGCCCCGATGGTCCGCAGTGCCATGAACTGCGTGTCGTACTCGGCCCGGAGCGTCCCGCCGATGCTCTGCGTCGGCTCGGTCCGCATGATCAGTGAGACGGGCGAGTAGTTGGTCGGTGCGGCGCCGGTCCCGCTGAAACTGGTCCTGAACCGGCGGTCGAACTCCGCGGCGCGCGAGTCGGTGTAGTAGCTCTGCATGATGGCGACGTTGAGGATCTCGCGCGCAACGCCCTCCGGGCCGCCCTCCCGACGTTTCGCGTAGATTCGATTGTCGAGGCCGTAACGAATCTGCGTCACGCTGCCGACGACCGAATCGATGCCCTCGAGCCGGACGATCTCCGCGAAGTTGTCGATCGCGCTGACGCGCCGGATCGACACCCATGGTTCTATGACGTGCTTCATCCGCTCAGCGTAGCCGCTGTTGGGGGTCTCCCAGATCTTGACGAACGAGGGGCCGGTGGCGCGCGTCTGGAGGTCGATGAACGAGCGCCCGATGCCCTCGGGGATCTGTGTCCGCGTGTCGAGGTCGATACGCTCGGTCCAATACGTGCCACGCCACTGCGCGGTCGTGTCGACGGTGAGAAAAGGCCACTTCGTGAACGGGATCTGGACGGTCGGGTTGAAGTCGAAGCGGTTCAACCCCGAGTCGGACTCGACCGTGACGCCCTGTCTGAAGCGCCGGGCGACTCGAAGCAGACGCGCGTACTCCGCGTTGAACGAGTAGTACAACCCGGTCCCCGGGATTGCGCTCTTGCCACGCGCGGCGGAGACGCGTGGGCCCGATCCCCATCGCGTGGACTGGGTGTCGCCAAAGAAGGTCTCGTTCACGTCCACCGTGGCGCCGATCTGATACGCATCGAACCGCCCGGCGAGGTTCGACGAGAAGCTCCGTTCCCGACTCGAGGCTTCGTAGATGTTGTGTTGATACGTCTGCTGGACGGTGATGTTGGAGAAGTAGTTGATCTGTCCGCGCGCCGTCCAGGCATTACCAATCCGCTGTGTCCCCTGACCGCGTAGCTCGTAGCTGCGTCGCGCCGGAACCATGGTCGTGCCGCCGCCCGACGAAATCTCCGCCTCCCGTTCGTTGAGGAAGTACGTGCGGACGTAGCCCTCCGAGCCGCCGCCGCGCGTGAAGCGGTACTCGCCGCCTAGCCCCTGTCCGGTCTGGGCGAACCAGTCGTAGAACACCGTTGCGTCTTGACTGCGCGAAATCGCCAAGAAGAACGCGTTGCTCAGGCTGGTACCGCGATACGTCGAGGCGCCGTATGTCGGCATGAGAAACCCGGTCGCCCGGCCGTCTTCCTGAATCGGGTAATACATCATCGGGAGGTAGAAGACCGGTACGCCCTTCACCTCGATCACGGCGTTGCGCATCAGCGCGTACTGGTCGAGGTTCATGGTCAGCGAGCTGACGACCACCTGCCACCGCGGGGTCGGCTGGATGCAGCTCGTGAAGGCGCCCTTTGTGAGCCGGTAGGTGCGTGGTCCGAGTCGCTCGATCTTCTCGCCGTAGAAGATCATGTCCGGCTCCTGGGTTCCGAACATGCTCCGGTCAACCTCATCGCCCATGTTCACCGACCCGGTCGCACCGTAAAAGACCGCGGTTTGGTCCTCGGTGTTGAAGTCGACGCGCTCGGCGGCGATGCGGGCCTCCGCAGTCGTAAAGACGACGTTGCCGGTGGCGACCAGCTCGGACGTGTCCGTGTGGATGTCGATCTGGTCCGCGATGAATTGCCACGCGTTGTCGTCGCCGGACAGCTCGACCTCGTCGATCAGTCGCAAGTGGGTGTCGCTGAGCTGTTCGATGAGAAAGGACTTCGAGTCGAACGGAAGATCGGGAAACTGCGCGCCGGCGGTGCACGGGGCGAGGAAAACGATCGCCGTGAGCAGGAGAAGCCGCTTCATGCAGTTCGATTTTACCCCGGGGTGTCGACGAGCCGGATCAGCTCGCCGACGAGATACACCGAGCCCGACGCGCAGACGAGCGGTCCTCTGGTCCATGCCTCGGCCAGTGCCTCTTGCGGCCCCGCCGCCGCTGAGACCGTCACGTCCGGCCGGGCCTTGTGCACCAGCGCTGCGAGGTCGGCGGCTTTTCGGGCCCGGGTGGTGGCCACCGGTGTGCACACGAATGCCGTCGCGGCCGCACCGAGCGCCTGTACCATGCCGACCACATCCTTGTCCTCGAGCGCCCCGAAGACGAAGGGCAGGCCGCCCGGCGCCACTTCCCGCACGTAGGCGCCGAGCGCGGTTGCGGCGGCGACATTGTGGGCCGTGTCGAGCAGGACCTGTCGCGTGGGATCGCAGGTGAGCAGCTCGAGCCGTCCACGCCATCGCACATCGGTCATCGCATCCCGGATCGCCGCCGGCGGCACCGAGAGGCCCGCCGTTTCCAGCGCCTCGAGGAGCCGCACCGCCACGACCGCGTTTCGGATCTGGTGGCCACCGCGCAGGGCGAGTGTCAACGGGCCGTACCTCGCTTGCGGCGTGGCCAGCGCTTCCACCCGGCTCACTCCATCGTGCTGGCTCACACGGAGCTCGGTGCCGGCTGCCGCGTCGATGAACCGCGCGCCGCGTTGCTCGGCGGCGCCGTAGAGGACGTCGCGCGCCGCCGGCTTCGTCTCGCCAGTGACGACGACAGCGCCCTCGCTGATCACCCCTGCTTTCTCGAACGCGATCGCCTCGACCGTCGTCCCGAGGTAGCGCTGGTGGTCGAGGTCAATCGTGGGTACGGCTACCGCGACTGGCGTCACGACGTTGGTCGCGTCGAACCGGCCGCCCATCCCCACCTCGAGGACCGCCACGCGCACCTGCGCGGCCCGAAACACCGACAGCGCCATCGTCGTCGTCGCCTCGAAAAACGTCGGTGGCGCATCGAGCCGACCCTTGCGCAACAGCGTGTCCACCGTCCGGCGCACGTCGTGGGCGGCTCCGCCCAGTGTCAAGGTGTCGACCGGTTGCCCGTCAATCGCGATCCGTTCCGCGAGATCGACGAGGTGCGGCGAGGTGTAGAGACCCGTGCGATAGCCGGCGGCGCGTAACCCGCGTTCGAGCATCGCGGCGACCGACCCCTTGCCGTTCGTCCCGGCCACGAGGACCGACGTGAACGCGTGCTCCGGGTGGTCCAACGCCGCGGTCAGCGTTCTGATGTTGGAAAGACCGAGTTTGATGCCGTATTGCTCGAGGCTGAACAGGTAGGTGAGTGGGTCGGCACTTGAAGGCGGACGCGGAGCCTTCACGTGCTAGCCGTTCGTGCGCGGCACGTAGTAGCGCGTCCCGCGCTGCATGTCGTTGAGCTGCTTGACGAAGTCGTCCAGGGCCGTCTCGCCCCATTCCACATCGAAATGCGAGGTTTCCACGACGAGCAACGGCGTCGCTGTGTAGTGAAAGAAGAAGTGATTGTATGCCTCGTTCAACTCACCGAGATACTCCGGGTCTGGGAGCGCCGACTCGTCGCCCGCTGGGCGCGCGCGTGCGCGCCGCCGCAACACGTCGGTCGGCGTCTGCAAGTAGACGACGAGGTCGGGGCTGACCACGTCCTGCGCCAGCAGGTCGTAGAGGCGCTGATAGATGAACAGCTCGTTGTCGTCGAGGTTCAGATAGGCGTAGATCTTGTCCTTGGCGAACAGGTAGTCCGATACGGTGAGCTGGTCGAACAAGTCGGCCTGCCGCAACGCCGCCTGTTGTCTGTGACGCGCCAGCAGCGAGAAAAGCTGGGCTTGAAACGCGGCACCGGACCGTCCCGCGTAAAAGTCGCGCAGAAAGGGATTGTCCGTATCGTCGAGCACGGTGCTCGCGTCGAGACGGGCGGCGAGGCGCTCAGTGAGCGCGCATTTGCCAACGGCTATCGGACCCTCGATCGCGATGTAGCGAAAGTCCAAGATGGCGCGAGTATAGCCAAATTCACTGCGTGCTATGATGGCTGCGGCGATGTTCACGGCCAGTGTGTTTCGCCTGCGCCGCACCTCCGCACTCTCTACTTTCCTCGCCGCGTCACTCGTCGCGAGCGCCTGCGCGACCGCGCGACCCGCCGTCGTGGCGCCGCCGCCCCCGCCGCCGGCGGATCAGAAGCTCTCCTGGATCCTTCGGCTCGAGGACCAGCGCGTGCTGCGGGACCCGGTGCCGGAACCGGTGACCGTTCAGGCGCCTCAAAGCGCGCCCGCGAGCGCCGCAACACCGGTGCTCGCCGCCCCGCCGCCGCAACGTCCGGATCTGATCGCGCTGCTCGCCGATCCCGAGGCGAGGCTCCGCCGGCGGGCGGCGCTCGCGCTGGGTCGCGTCGGCCTCGCCGAGGCCGTGCTTCCGCTCGTCGAGCGGCTCGATGATCCCGAGGCGGAGGTGCGCCAGATGGCCGCCTTCGCACTTGGCCTGATCGGCGACGTGTCGGCCGCCGGGCCTCTGCGTTTGGCGCTCCAGGACCCATCGGCGAAAGTGCAAGGTCGCGCGGCGCAGGCGCTCGGCCGTGTCGGGGACAGCGCGGCCGGCGCGGCGGTTGGCGCGCTGGTCGAGCGCCACGTCGCGGCCGCGTTCGACGTCGACCCCGAAGACCTGTCGTACCCCCAACGCGACGAGGTCGAGGCGTTCCGGCTCGGGCTCTACGCGCTTGCCGATCTGGGCGCGTTCGATCCCCTCGCTCGCGCGATCCTCGAGGAGGACCAACCCATTCTGTGGTGGTGGCCGGTCGCCTACGCGCTCCAGCGATTGGAGGATCCTCGCGCCCTCGAGGCCCTGACGACGCTGGCGGGTGTGCCGGGGAGCGTCGGGGTGGCCCTTGCGGCGCGGGGACTCGGCGCCATCGGCGACCCGCGAGCCGTGGCTCCGCTCGTCGCCCTCCTCGACCGCGACCGGCGCGACGATCGGGTCGTCGCGAGCGCGATCCGGGCGCTCGGCGCCATTGACGACGACCGAGCCGTGGCAGCGCTCGATGCCTTCGTCCGCGCGCGTGACCTCGATCCCCGGCTCCGGCTCGAGGCGATCGACGCGCTCGGGCGTCTCGCCAGCGTACGATCGGTGGACGTCTTCACGGAGCTCCTGGCCCACCCCTGGCCGCCGCTGCGGGCGGCCTCTCTTCGGGCGCTGGCTGCAGCGGACGCCGAGTCATACGTGCTCACGCTGTCAGGCTACGGGTCCGACTCGGATTGGCGCGTGCGGGTGGCGATCGCGGCCGGCCTCCGCCAAATCGACCCCGACGCCGCGCAATACCGCCTGGCGCTGATGCTGACCGACGAAGACCCGCGTGTGGTGCCGAGCGTGCTCGAGGCGCTCGTTGCCGTGCGCGCGCCGGACGCACCCGCCACGTTGACGGAGTACCTGGCGTCGCCCGACGTCGTCGTGCGAAGAACCGCGGCGCGGCTGCTTGGCGAGCTGCAACCGGAGGGCGCGGAGGCGACGCTCGCGGATGCGTATCACGCCGGTCGATCCGACGCGTCCTATCTGGCGCGGAGCGCGGCGCTCGAGGCGCTGGCTGCCTATGGAGGTCCGCTCGCGGTCGAGACGCTCCGGTCCGCCTTCGACGACGCCGACTGGGCAGTGCGGGTGCATGCGGCCGAGTTGCTAGGCACGTTGGAGCCGGGCGACGACTACGACGGGGCGATACGACCGGCGCCGGCGCACCGGGGTGTCGACTACGCCGCAGCGCACCTCATCAGGCCGACGGTCTCCCCACACGTCTACATCGAAACCGTGCGCGGCACGATCCAGATCGAGCTCGCGGTCATCGACGCGCCGCTCACGAGCGACAGCTTCGTTAACCTGGCGCGTCAAGGCTTTTTCGATGGGCTGTCTTTCCACCGAGTCGTTCCGAATTACGTGGCGCAGGGCGGCGACCCACGGCATGACAGCGAGGGGGGACCGGGCTATACGCTGCGCGACGAGCTGAACGAAACGCCCTATCTACGCGGCACCGTCGGAATGGCGCTCGATTGGCGAGACACGGGTGGGAGCCAGTTCTTCATCACCCACTCACCTCAGCCGCAACTCGACTCGCGATACACCGCGTTCGGACGGGTGGTGTCGGGGATGGACGTGGTCGACGCGCTCCAGCCGGGAGACCGGATCGACCGCGTGCTCGTGTGGGACGGCGAACAGCCGCTCGGGGCCGAGCCACGGTAGACGCGGCCGTACGTAAAAAAAGGGGGCTGATGTAGCCCCCTTTTCGCGCGAAATTCGCGCTAGCGCTTCTTGGCGCCCTTCTTCTTCGCGGCCTTTTTCTTGGTGGCCTTTTTCTTGGCTGCCTTCTTCTTCTTTGCCATGCTGGGTTCTCCCCCCCTTCGTGTGAGCGTGCGGTCGTCAGGGCGACCATCTGCGATTCGGTGCCGCCTGGCTTGACGGCCCGCGTCTCGCCGCGCCCTCGACCTCTGCCTCCGCGCGAATCTGCGCGGACGACCTCCGAAAGAAAAACGGGGATGCCGACAGGGTTACTGCGGGCACCCCCGGAACCGGTGGCAGCGTCTAGCGCTTCTTGGCGCCCTTCTTGGCGGCCTTCTTCTTGGCCTTCTTCTTCGCTGCCTTCTTCTTCTTCGCCATTCTTCCTCCTTGGAATGTGGCTGCTCAGCTTGGTTACCGGCACCGAGGTGTCACAATAGGTGGGCTGAGCGGTCCACCTTCATACCAGATGTAGATTATGGATGAGAAGAATCGCGTGTCAAGCACAAAATACGCTGAAAGTCAAAAATAAACCTCGCTCCCACGTGAGAACGTATCGGTTCCTCGGCCCAATCCTTTATGTAACGCGCGGCTCTTCGTACGACGAGCCACCGCTCACGATGTCGGAGCGGTCGTGCGCAATCGCTGTTTACGCGCATGACGCGCGAGGGCGAGATCGATCAGCCGATCGAGCAACGCGGGGTAGCGCAGGCCGGATGCCTCCCACAACTTGGCGTACATGCTGATGGTGGTGAACCCCGGAATCGTGTTGACCTCGTTCAGGTAGAGCCGCTCATCGTCGCGAGACATCAGAAAGTCGACGCGCGCCATTCCGGCTCCACCGACCGCTCGATATGCATCGACCGCCATCGTGCGCAACGTATCGGTCTGCTGCGGCTCGAGCGCCGCCGGGATGATCAGACGCGACGCCTCGTCGACGTATTTGGCGTCGTAGTCGTAGAAGTCCCCCGACGGCACGACCTCGCCTGGCACCGACACCTCCGGGGCCTCGTTCCCGAGGACCGCGCATTCCAGCTCTCGGGCGTTCGGCACGGCGGCCTCCACGAGGAGCTTGTCGTCGAACTCGCGGGCCAACGCCAAACCGCGCCGAAGAGCGGGCTCAGTCGCGGCCTTCGATACCCCGACGCTCGAGCCAAGGTTGGCGGGTTTGATGAATACCGGGTACCCCAGCGCGGCCGCGAGTCGGCTGACGACGGCGTCAGCGTCGGTGTCCCAGGCATGACCGGACACCACCTCGTGGGCCACCTGTGGAAGCCCGCGCGCCGCGAAGAGCACCTTCGCGACCGCTTTGTCCATCGCCGCCGCGGACGCAAGGACCCCCGCGCCGACGTACGCGACGTTCGCGAGCTCGAGCAGCCCCTGCAGGGTTCCATCTTCACCATACGGGCCGTGAATGACGGGAAAGACCACGTCGAGCGCGAGTCCGCTGACCGTGGCCGTCCCGGGGCCGTCAGGTAGGTTGCCGTGGGACCCCTCGCGCTGAATCGTCACGATGGTGTCCCGTGTCGGGTGGGCGACGAGGTGGGCCTCCGGGCGCGCGTCGACAGCCTCGCCCTCGGGTATCGACCGTTGTCGGATGACGTCGGCCGCGGAGAGTGCCGTCGGCGCCTCGTCCGGGATCGACCAGCGACCGCGCCGGTCGACTTTGATTGGCAGCGGGTCGTAGCGTGCCGGGTCGAGGTGACGAAAGACTGAGGCGGCGGAGGCGAGCGACACTTCGTGCTCGCTCGAGCGACCACCGTAGATCACGCCAACGCGCAGGCGCTTCACTGTGGATGTGTACTATACCGCAGTGACCGCGACGTTCGGGTTTCGGGTCACGCACACGGACGGCGTGGCACGCTCGGGAGAGCTGACGACGGCGCATGGGGTCGTGGACACGCCGGCGTTCATGCCCGTCGGCACGCGTGGGGCGGTCAAGGCGCTGACGCCCCGTGACCTGCACGACCTTGGCGCGCAGGTCGTGCTCGCCAACACCTATCACCTGTATCTCCGGCCGGGCGATGAGCTCGTCGCCCGTCGCGGCGGCCTCCACACGTTCATGGGCTGGGCCGGTCCGCTCCTGACCGATAGCGGCGGCTATCAGGTGTTCAGCCTCGGGGATCGGCGGTCGATCGACGAGGACGGGGTGTCGTTTCGCTCACACCTCGACGGGAGCGCGCATCGCCTCACACCGGAGGCGGCCACCGACATCCAGTGCAGGCTCGGGGCCGACATCGCGATGGCCTTCGATGAGTGCACACCGTATCCGGTCACGATGGACGAGGCCCGGGTCTCGATGGAGCGCACGCTGCGGTGGGCGCGTCGCTCGCGCGAGCGGTTTCTGGCGTGGCGGGCCGGGGCGCGCCCCCTGCCGCCGATGACGACGCCGACCCAGGTGCAGTTCGGCATCGTGCAGGGTGGCGTCTTTCCGCTGCTCCGGGAGGAGAGCGCCCGCGCCACAATCGCCATTGGTTTCGACGCGTATGCAATCGGCGGGTTGAGCGTCGGGGAACCGTCCACTGTCATATACGACATCGCCGGTCGAACGGCGGTGCTCCTACCGCCCGAGCGCCCCCGATACCTCATGGGAATCGGCATGCCCGATGATCTCGTCGAAGCGGTCGCACGCGGGATCGACCTCTTCGATTGCGTGTTGCCGACGCGGAACGCACGCAACGGGCAGCTGTTCACCGGCCGCGGCACGATCTCCATCAAAGGAGCCGCGTATGCCGAGGACGATCGCCCGGTGGACGAATCCTGCGACTGCTACACGTGCAAGCATTTCTCGCGCGCCTATTTGAGGCATCTGCATCTGGCCAACGAGATCACCTCCGCTACCCTTAACACGCTGCATAACCTACACTTCTACCTTGACACGATGCGTCGGATCAGGGAGGCTATCGCGTTCGGGTCGTTTGAAGTATTCAGGCAGGCCTTCCACCGGACGTACTCCCGCCGACCGAGGCACGAGTCCCCAGGCGATTGATGCGCGTTTTCGACGTCACCGCGGTGTTCGCCATGGCCCAGCCGGGTGGGCAGCGGCCAAGCCTGCTCGTGCAGTTTCTGCCGTTCGCGCTGATTCTCGGGATCTTCTACTTCATCATCCTGCTCCCGATGCGACGGCGCCAGAAGAAGGTGCAAGATTTTCAAGGCGCGCTGAAGGTCGGTGACAAGGTCGTGACGACAAGCGGCATCTACGGCGCCATCACCAAGCTAAAGGACAAGTCGGTGCAGGTCCAGATCGCCGACAAGGTGCGAATCGAGGTTTCGCGCGCCGCCATCGGCGGCTATCAGGGTGAGGAGCCGGTCGTACAGGAATCGAGTAACTAGTTGCCGTGGGAGACCCCCCGGCTTTGCCGGGGCGGCCAGCAGCGTTTGACGTATCCGGGAGTCGCGTGAGGAAACTCCTTCCCGTGAGCCGCACAAGCATCACGAGAAGGAGTCCTCATGACGACGTACCGAAGTCTCAATCATACGAAATGGCACTGCCAGTATCACGTAGTGTTCATTCCGAAGTACCGGAAGAAAGCGATGTATGGAGGCGTCCGGCAGCAGCTGGGCGAGGTGCTGCGGCAGCTGGCGCGGCACCGCGAGAGCCAGGTGGAGGAGGGGCATCTGCTGCCCGACCACGTCCACATGTTGGTGTCGATCCCCCCGAAGTACTCGGTGGCGCAGGTGATCGGGTATCTCAAGGGGAAGAGCGCGATCCACATCGCTCGGGAGTTTGCGGGGCGGTCCCGGAACTTCGTGGGGCAGCACTTCTGGGCGCGCGGGTATTTTGTCTCGACGGTGGGCCGTGATGAACGGATCATCCGGGACTATATCCAGCAGCAGGAGCGAGAGGATCGGCGGCTGGATCAGTTGCCGTTGGACTAGAGCCGCCACCGTCAGGTGGCTCAAGTGACCGCGCAGCGGTCACGTCAGCCGCTTTGAGCGGCTCACAACTAAAGCCCCCGGCTTTGCCGGGGGATACTTACTCTGTTATGCGGCAGAAGAGACGAAGTGCCCGTACTCGTTGCGGACCGTCGACACACGACCAAGGCGCGCACGGCGCGCCTCGCGGCCGCGGAGCGGGGCACTCGGGGTCCCCGCGCAGCGGTCGCGGGGGCTTGGGGCGAAGCCCCATCTAGGATTGGACGATGCACAAGAACCTGCAGTGGAAGATCCTGGCGATTCTGGCGGTCACGGCGCTGGCCGGGTGGGCCGTCTACCCGCCCGAGGAGCGCATCCGGCTCGGGCTCGATCTTCAAGGTGGGGTCCATCTCGTGATGCGCGTGCAGACCGACGACGCGCTGAGCGCCGAGACGGAAACCGCCGCCGAGCAGCTCAGCGAGCAGCTCTCCTTGGTGGGGATGGATGCCACCACCGTCCTCGCCATGGATGCGACGACCATCCACGTCGAAGGCGTGCCCTCCGCTCTCGATGCCGAGTTTCGCCGGATCGCCGACGAGCGACTCACGGCGTCCTACGACCGCGACACTGGACCCGGCGGCAGCTATGACTATCGGATGCGGACGCCGGTCATGTCGTCCCTCCGCGAGGAGGCCGTTCGCCAATCCCTCGAGACGATCGAGCGGCGGGTGAACGAGCTGGGCGTGGCCGAGCCGGTCGTCGCGCCTTACGGCATTGGCGAGCAGATTCTGGTCCAGCTGCCAGGGGTCGCCGACGTCGCTCGCGCCAAGGAGCTCATTGGTTCGCCGGCGCTGCTCGAGCTGAAGATCGTCGAGGAGGGGCCAGCGCCGAGTCGCGAGCTGCTGCTCGAGGGGCGAAACGGCGTCGTGCCGCCGGACATGGAAGTCGTCACCGAGCTGCCCAACATGCTCAACCTCGGCGGGTCGGCCGAACCGCTCTACTATCTGGTCCGGCGCGTGGCCGCCATTACCGGCCGCGACCTGCGGAACGCTCGGCCGTCGCTGGATGAATTCAACCAGCCCGCTGTGAGCTTCACGCTCAATCGGGAAGGCGCGCGCAAGTTCGGCGACGTCAGTGGCCAGAACATCGGTCGACAGCTCGCCATCATCCTCGACGGGCAGGTGCAGTCGGCGCCGGTCCTGCAGGGGCGTATCACCGACACCGGCCAGATCACCGGGGTGTCGCAGCAGGAGGCCGACGACCTGCAGATCAAGCTGCGCTCGGGCGCGCTTCCCGCGTCGCTGACGTACCTCGAGGAGCGTACCATCGGTCCCTCGCTGGGCGCCGATTCGATTCGCGCCGGGGTCACGGCGTCCGTGGCCGGGCTGATCCTGGTCGCATTCTTCATGCTCGTCTACTACAAGCTCGCCGGCATCAACGCTGTCGTGGCCGTCGGGATGAACCTGCTGATCCTGACGGCCTGCATGGCCTACATCGGCGCGGTCCTGACACTACCGGGGATCGCAGGGTTCATCTTGACGATCGGCATCGGCGTCGACTCCAACGTGCTGATCTTCGAACGGATCAAGGAGGAGCTGCGGTCGTCCAAGAGCGTGAAGGCCGCCGTCGCGGCCGGGTTCGACCGCGTCCTGCTCACGATCATCGATACCCACGTGGCGTCGCTCATCGCGGCCGCGTTCCTGTTCCAGTTCGGGTCCGGTCCCATCCAGGGGTTCGCCACCACGCTGTTCTTTGGCCTCGTCTCCAACATCTTCACCGCGGTCTTCGTATCGCGCACGATGTTCGAGGCGATTCTCTCCCGTCGCCGCGCGGCGACGCTGAGCATCTAGTAGAACTCTCGCAAAACGCATGGCGATCTTCAAGACACCAAGCTTCGACTTCCTCAAGTGGCGCTGGCACGCCTTCGGCGGGTCGATGGTGGTCATCGCCGCTGGGCTGGCGATGCTGGTGGCGCGTGGATTGCCGCTCGGCATCGATTTCTCGGGCGGCACGTTGATCATCGTCGAGTTCGAGCAATCGACCACGGAAGGTGCGGTTCGAGACGCGCTGTCCGCCATTGCGGAGAAGGACGTCCAGCAATTCGGGACCGCCGCGGAGAACCAGGTCCTGGTGCGATTGCCGCAGTCGGGTCCTGAGCAGGGCGCGAGTCTCGAGGAAGGCGCGAACGCGATCAGGGCGGCGCTGGGAGACAGCGGGCTGGGCGACTTCGAGGTGATCAACCAGGAGCTCGTGGGCCCACTCATCGGGCGCGAGCTGACCCGGCGCGGCGCAAACGCGTTCATCTTTGCGATGGTCGGCATTCTCGGCTACATCGCGTTTCGATTCCGGTTCAGCTTCGCGGTCGGTGCCGTGGTCGCGGTGGCTCACGACATCGTCGTCACCGTATCGCTGCTGATGTTCTTCGGCTACGAGCTGTCGCTCAACGTCGTCGCGGCGATGCTCACCATCACCGGCTACTCCGTAAACGACTCCATCGTCGTCTTCGACCGCGTGCGCGAGAACCTCCGTGTCATGCGTCGGGACGCGTTCGATCACCTGGTGAATACCAGCATCAACCAGACGCTCGCCCGGACGATCATCACGTCTGGAACCACCGGGTTCGCCGCACTCGCGCTGTTTGTCTTTGGCGGTGAGGTGCTGCGTGGGTTCGCGTTCACGATCCTGGTCGGCGTCATCAGCGGCACCTACTCAACGATTTTCATCGCGGCGGTGATTGCCGTGGCGATCACACAGGGCAAGGTCGCGAAGCGCAAGAAGGCGGCGATGACGACGCCCGCGAGCCCGCCACCGCGTTCAAAACGGCAGAGACGGAAGGCGCGCGCGTCCTGACCGCCGTCCAGGCCGCGTTGCTCGGGACGGTCCAGGGGCTGACCGAGTTCCTGCCCGTATCCAGCTCCGCTCATCTGATACTGGCGCGGACGTTTCTGGGATGGGACGTGGCCGGAGAGATGAGCCTGGCCTTCGACGTTGCCTGCCACGTCGGCACGCTCGCGGCGGTGGTGCTGTACTTTCGCCACGACCTGGCCAGCCTTGCTGGCGCGGCTGCAACGCCGACGACCTGGTTCACCGGTGGCGATGATTACGCCCGGATGCTCCGGTGCCTGGCCATCGGGACCGTGCCGATCGCTCTGGTCGGAATCACGATGGGGGACTTCATTACGGAGTCGCTCAGGACCGCCGAGGTCGCGGGTGTCAGCCTTGCGGTCGGCGCGGTCGTCATGCTCGCGGCGGAGCGAGCTGGTGTGCCCCGAACCCGGGACGAGAAGAGCCTCGGCTCCGTCGGGGCGCTGGGGCTCGGGTTGGCCCAGGCCTTGGCGCTGGTTCCGGGCGTATCGCGGTCTGGCGCCGTGCTGACGGTGGCCATGTTGATGGGCATGCGCCGGGAGCGTGCGGCTCGGTTCGCCTTCCTGCTCGGCGTGCCGGCCATCGTCGCCGCGGCGGCGAAGGCCGCACTGGACCTCGTCGGGCAGAGTCTCCCGGAGGAGGCAGCGCTCCTGTTTGTCATCGGTATCGCATCATCGGGTGTCGTGGGATACCTCGCAGTGAAGTACTTCATCCGCTATATCTCGCGGTACTCGCTCGACGTGTTCGCCGTCTACCGGCTCGGCCTCGCGGCCTCGGTCATCGTGTGGGCCGTGCGCTCATGATCGTTGTGGCGAGAGGATTCGATGCAGTGGCTCCGGCGTAGCTTGGTCACCGGCTTTGTCGTGACCGTGCCGCTGGTCATCAGCGTTGCGGCGTTCGTCTGGTTGTTCCAGCTCATCGATGGCGTGATGGGACCGGTATACGCGCGGTGGCTCGGTCGGGAGATTCCGGGCCTCGGGCTCGCGACGTTGCTGGTGATCGTCGTGATGGTGGGCGCCGTCGCGACCAATGTCTTCGGGCGTCGCGTCCTGGAGCGCGGCGAAACCTACTTGCTCCGGCTCCCGGTGTTTCGCGCGGTCTATGGACCGGTCAAGCAGCTCGTCGCCGCCTTCTCACCGGACAACCAGCTCGGCTTCAAGCGCGTCGTGCTGGCCGACGACCCGAAGCGCGGGCTGGTCCTCGGATTCCTCACGAAGGAGTTCACGCTCGAAGATCGCAGCGACGCCGCGGAGCTGGTCGCCGTCTACGTGCCGACGAACCACATCTACTTCGGTGACATCCACATCTACCCACGGACGGTCGTGGCCTTTCCGGACCTGACCGTGCAAGAGGGCGTGCAGGTCTTCCTGACGGGCGGGATGGCGATGTCGGAGCGTCTGCGTGTCGAACGCGCCAAGATCCAGCGGACCGCATCTTGACACATCGAAAACGGGGTTGCTAATCTGCCGGGTTTGGCTCGATGAGCGAGAGGGGTGAATGGGGCAACAACTGTATTTCGTGCTCGGCTGGGGGGCGCCGGTGGCGGCCGCGCTCTTCGCCGTATTCCTGATCCGGACCATCAATCGGCAGGACGCGGGCACCGACCGGATGCAGCGCATTGCCGCGCTGATCCGTGCCGGTGCGATGGCCTTTTTGCGGACCGAGTACACCGTGCTCGCGGGGTTCGTCGGTGTCATGTTCGTCGTCCTGTGGGTGTTCCTGCCGGACAATGCCTTGCTGACGGCGGTCAGCTTTCTCGTGGGCGCGCTGCTCTCGGCCACGGCCGGCTGGATCGGGATGCGGACGGCGACAGGGGCTGCGGTTCGGACCACGCATGCGGCGACCCAGAGCCTGTCGGGCGCGTTGCGGGTGGCGTTCTCGAGCGGCGCCGTGATGGGGCTGACCGTGGTTGCGCTCGGCACACTCGGCGTTGCGGTCCTGTACTTCGCGTATGGCGGGTTGCGCGGCGAGGGTCCGAGCGCGATCGAAGCGCTGTTCGGGTTCTCGCTCGGCGCGTCGTCGATCGCGCTGTTTGCTCGTGTTGGCGGCGGGATCTACACCAAGGCGGCGGACGTGGCTGGCGACCTGTCGGGCAAGGTGGAGGCCGGCATCCCGGAGGACGACCCCCGAAACCCGGCCACGATTGCGGACAATGTCGGTGACAACGTCGGCGATGTCGCCGGGATGGGCGCGGACCTGTTCGAGTCCTATGTCGGGAGCATCATCTCGTCGATCGCCCTCGCCTGGCTGCTCGGCGCACCCGCGGCCCTTGCGCTGTGGGGGGTCGAAGCGGCGGCCTTTGGAGCGCTCCAGTCCAACCTCGTGCTCTTCCCCATCCTGCTCGCCGGTGTCGGCATCGTGGCGTCGATCCTGGGCACGTTCGTCGTCAAGACCGATGACGAACGCAAGATCGGGTCGGCCCTCGAGCGGGGCTTGCTGGTGGCGTCCCTGCTCGTGTTTATCGGCGCCGGTGTGCTCGTCGCGCTGCTCGAGATCCCGCTCGCGGTGCTGTGGTGCGTGGTGGTCGGCGTCGTGGCGGGCGTCACGATCGGCCGGCTGACGGAGTACTACACGGGGAAGGACAAGCCGCCGGCACACCGGATCGCGGAGCAGTCGGAGACCGGTCCGGCGACCAACATCATTGCCGGGCTGGGCGTCGGCATGATGTCGTGCGCCCTCCCGATGGTCGTCATCTGCATCGCCATCTTCGCGAGTCATGCGTTCGCCGAGCTCTACGGTATCGCGATCGCCGCCGTCGGCATGCTGTCGACGCTCGGCATCAGCCTCGGCGTCGATGCGTACGGCCCGGTCGCCGACAACGCGGGCGGCATCGCCGAAATGAGCAAGTGCGAGCCGTTCGTCCGGGAGCGGACCGACGCGCTCGATGCGGTCGGCAACACGACGGCGGCGATGGGCAAAGGGTTCGCCATCGGGTCGGCGGCGCTGACGGCGTTGGCGCTCTTCAGCACGTTTCGAGCGAAGGCTGGAGAGGCCGTTGCCGAGGCGGGCGGCGAGGGTGCGTTCGACCCGAGTTATCTCAGCCTGGCGCTCGACAACCCCAACGTGCTGATCGGCATGCTGCTCGGCGGCATGCTGCCGTTCCTTTTTTCCGCCTTGACGATGAACGCCGTGGGCCGGTCCGCGAACGCCATGATCGCGGAGGTCCGGCGCCAGTTCAAGGAGATCACCGGATTGATGGAAGGCAAGGCCGAGCCCGATTCGGCGCGGTGCGTCGAGATTTCGACGAAATCGGCGATCCGCGAGATGATCATGCCAGGGCTCATTGCCGTGTCGGCGCCGGTGCTCACCGGGTTCCTGCTCGGCATCTCCGGGCTCGGCGGCCTCCTCGCGGGCGCGCTGGTCACGGGTGTGCTGATGGCGCTGATGATGGCCAACGCCGGCGGGGTGTGGGACAACGCGAAGAAATACATCGAAGAAGGGCACCACGGCGGCAAGGGTTCGGAGCCACACAAGGCGGCGGTTATCGGCGACACCGTCGGAGACCCGTTCAAGGACACCTCGGGACCCAGCCTCAACATCTTGATCAAGCTGATGACGATCGTTGCCGTCATCTTCGCTCCGCTCGTCGTGTCTTGGATGAGCTGACCGTACCAATAAATCAGTGATTGACTGAGGCTGATGGTGCGAGTAAGATCCCCGTTTCGCGCGAGGTCCCAAAATGAGCGAGGCCGTCCCAGCGGTGATGGATTCCGCGCGTGAACCAAGCGCAAGTCCTTGATGGAACGGACCTTTTTTGCCCGTCTGGTGTCCAAGTAGAGGTGAAGCGATCGGGCGTTTTGGTTCGTTGACACCGGTTTTTGGCCTGCTATAATCGACGCTCCTGAGGCGGCGCCCACGCTTTGCGTAGGCCGAGGAGGGGACCCGTGGCGGACAAGAAACAGAAGGCAGCGACGCAGCCAGCACGTCCGAAAAAGCTCGAGCTCGCCATGTTCGGCGAGGTCTCGAACCCGACGATCAAGCTGGGCTCGCGGAAGTGGTACACGGTGCCAGTCTCCATCGCCGCCCACGTTGGCGTGATCGGTGCGGCCGTGATCGTGCCGCTGTTGGCTGTCGATGCGTTGCCGACGCCGAGCTCGATGATGGCGTTCGTCGCGGCGCCCCCGCCCCCGCCCCCGCCCCCGCCCCCGCCCCCGCCGCAATCGGTCGAGGCGCCACCACCGCCGGTCATCGACGTGAATCCAAACGCCGCGCCGATCGCCGCGCCGGAAGAAATCGTCGAAGAAACGGGGTTCGACCTCTCTGAAGTGCGCGGCGTCGAGTCTGGCGTCGCCGGTGGGATCGTCGGCGGAATTGTTGGCGGCCTGCCGTCGGCGCCGCCGCCGCCGCCGCCGCCACCAGAGCCGGTCCGGGTCGGCGGCAATATCAGTCCGCCCACGAAGACGCGTGACGTCCCGCCGACCTATCCGGAGGTGGCCCGCGCGGCCCGCGTGCAGGGTGTCGTCATTCTCGAGGCGGTCATCGGCCCCACAGGGGCGGTGACCGAGGTCAACGTGCTGCGCTCGGTACCGCTGCTCGACGATGCGGCAGTGACGGCAGTGCAGCAATGGCAGTACACGCCGACGCTACTGAACGGCGTACCGGTCCCGGTCATCATGACGGTGACGGTGAACTTTACGCTGCAATAGGACGGGAACACGGATCGGTCGGGTCCTCAAGGAGACACAGATGGATATTGATTTTCTCGAGATGTGGGACCAGATGAGCCTCTTGGTCAAGTCGCTCATGGGCGTGCTGGCTATCATGTCGATGTGGTCCGTTGGCGTCTTCTTAGAGCGCTTGTTCACGTTCCTCCAGGCAAAGAAGCAGTCGATGCTGCTCGCGCCGCAGTTGGCGAAACACCTCAAGGACGGCAAGCTCAAGGACGCGATCGCGGCATCGCAGTCCAAGAACTACAGATACAGCCATGTTGGCAAGGTCATTCTTGCAGGCCTCCAGGAGTACCAGTTCCAGCTGGATACTGGCGTGCAGCTAGAAAAGGACGACGTCGTGGACGCCGTCCGGCGCTCGATCCAGCGCGCTGCCGCGCTGACGTCCGCCGACCTCAAGCGGGGGATGGGCGCGTTGGCGACCATCGGCTCCACGGCGGTGTTCGTCGGCCTGCTCGCAACGACGTTCGGCGTCATCAACGCGTTCCAGGGCATCGCCGCAACCGGGTCGGGTGGTCTGGGCGCCGTGTCGGGCGGGATTTCCGAGGCACTCGTTGGAACGGCGTTCGGGCTCGTCGTCGCCATTCCGGCCGTCTGGTTCTTCAACTACCTGACGGGCCGCCTCGAGTTTTTCACCGTCGAGATGGACAACTCGTCGACGGAGATGGTCGACTACTTCATCAAGAAGTCGTAGCTCGCCGCGCACGTGTTGAGGAGGGTTCTTCACCATGGGAATGCAGGTTGGCGCGAAAACGAGCGGGCTCAACTCCGAGATCAACATCACGCCGCTCGCCGACGTGATGCTGGTCTTGCTGATCATCGTCATGCTGATCGCGCCGCTGTTGACGGCCGGTGTGCAGCTGACGCTTCCGGACGCGTCTAACACGAGCGACAAGCCGGACAACGATGACAACACCGTCATCGCTGTCACGGCCGACGGCCGCTACTTCGTGGACAACGTCCCGACAACAGAGTCGGAGCTGCTCAACGCCATCAATCGTGCGATGGATCGTAAGTTCGAGCGGATCCTGCTGATCAAGGCCGATGTGAGCGCTCAGTACTCTGCCGTGATGACCTTGATGGACCAGCTCCAGCGGGCCGGGATCGAGGATATCGGGCTGATTACCGAGCGCGAACTCGGTGGCGCGGCCGGAGGCTGATCATGGCATCGAAGGCACGCAAACATCACGGCGCCGAAGAGGTTATCGAGGCGGAATCGCTACATTCCAATTCGGATATCAACATCACGCCGTTCATCGACGTCCTGCTGGTGCTGATTGTCATCTTCCTGGCGGCCTTGCCGCTCGGACAGCGGGGGCTCGATATCAATCTGCCACTCGAGACCCAAGGCTCGCAACAGGCGGCGACGGACAGCACCCAGATCGTCCTCGAGTACACGGCTGATCGTCGGATCTCGGTCAACCAGCAGCCGATGGATCTCGGCACGCTGCAGTCCGAGTTGCGTTCGATCTTCGAGACCCGCCGGGACAAGACGATGTTCATCGCCGCCGCCGGCTCGTTGACCTACGGGGAGATCATCAACGTGATCGACGCCGCGCGTGGTGCGGGCGTCGAGAAGGTCGGGATCGTCACCGAAGGGATGCGTCGCGCCGCCGGGGCCCAGGCCCTCTAAACGGTTTGCATACCTGATTCAGGGGCCGGGATTCCGTGAGGAGCCCCGGCCCTTGTTGTGTACGCGGGGTAGCTCGGGACGCCCATGGGGGTTACGCACGAAGGGCCGGTCGCTCATGCAAGCGGCCGGCCCAGTCGTGTGCTTCCTCTTGGGCAGCGGCGTCCTTACTGACCGGCCGCGCCACCTCGCGACTCTTCCTGAATTTGCTGCGCCAGGTCCCGCAACTCGTCGGCCTCGGCGATCAGCGCGTCCTGCTCGTCCACGTCCTCGCTCATATTCGCCTGCATCCGCAGCAGGATGTTCTTGTAGACCAGCGCGTCGACGTAGCGTTCGTTCAGTCCGAGGGCGCGGTCCGCGGCCTCGAGACCGGCCATCACGTACTCGGCCTTGACGTCCTGGGTGATCCGGAAGTCACGGAACGCTTTCTCCCAGTACTTGGTCGAGATGGTGTAGTAGGCCTCCGGGTTGTCCGGCTCGACGGTCGCACGCTGCTCGAGTTGCTCGATTGTCCGTTCGAAGTCGCCGGCCCGGTCGTAGAAGCCCGCGAGCTGTAGGTAGACCGTCGTGTCGTCCGGTCGCAGGTTTCTGACCTCGAGCATGACCGCCTCGGCATCCTCGAACAGGCCGGCCTCCTCATAGAGCCGGGCGAGCGCGAAGTAGTTGTCGGGGTCCGAGGGGTCGAGCTGGATCATGTCACGCAGGATGGGTTCGGACGAGCTCGGGTCGTTCTTGCGGTCCGCGCCGTACGCCGCGACGAGATACTGCATCGACAGCTTGCGAAGGGCCGGGTCGGGAATGCGCTCGCTCGCCAACCGGTAGTATTCGACGGCCTCGTTGAGAAAGGCATCGTTCTCAGCTTCGCCGCGCAACGCCGGCTTGTACATGTTGTCGTAGCTGTTCCCGATGTAGAAATAGGCCGTCGTCATCTGCTGCGCCAGCTCGCTTTCCGGGTTCTCGGGGATCAGGCTGAGCACCAGCTCGTACTCCTCGATGGCCGCTTCGTAGTTGGCGCGCTGGTATTCCGTATTGGCGTCTTTGAACGTCCGCATGGCGGTGAGCTCGTCAAAGAATGCGCAGGAGACGAGTGGCATCGTTGCCACAGCGATGATGGCCACTCTCGCGAGGCTCGGTCCCGTGTTCATGACGTTCCCCTTTCAGCCGGTCGGTTCGGTGTGCCGGTACACCTGAGAGCTATGGGTGCTGACGCTCGATTGCGGGGTGCCCGGGCCCAGCCGGTCGCGTATCCACCCCTGAAACCGGACCAGTATAGTGAAGCGAAAAAGGGCAAGTCAAGGGTCAAGATGTCGCCGTATTTCCTTATGTATCAGCCTGTTGTACGTAGTCGCCCGCGCCCGCGTTGAAACCACCGCGCTGGCCTTCGCGGCACCTGAACGTGGGCGCTCCCAACAGGCCCTCGGTCGCGATGGCCGCGTTCTTGACCCTCTCCCGGACGGCTCCATATGATGGGTCCGGGTACGGTGCGATCCCCGTATCTTCTTGCTTAGACACCATTTTTCATGATCAGGTTCGACGATCTTCTGGCCCGGGTTCGGGCCACCGACCCCGAGGCCGACACCGACCTGTTGCATCGCGCCTACGAGTTTTCCGCCCTGGAGCACGCTGGCCAGACGCGCCAGTCGGGCGAGCAATACATCACCCATCCGCTCGAGGTGGCCGCGCTCGTCGCGGACATGAAGCTCGACGACGTCGCGATTGCGGCCAGCCTGCTGCACGACGTCGTGGAAGACACGCTCACGACCATCGACAACGTCCGGGAGCTGTTCGGTCCAGAGGTCGCACACGTCGTCGAGGGCGTGACGAAAATCAGCACGATCCCGTTCTCGTCGAGCGAGGAGCGACAAGCGGAGAACTTCCGAAAAATGCTGCTGGCGATGGTCGACGACGTCCGCGTGATTCTCGTCAAGCTCGCGGACCGGCTGCACAACATGCGGACGCTGGATCATCTGGGTGAGGATCAGCGGGTCAAAATCTCACAAGAGACACTGGACATCTACGCGCCGATCGCGCACCGACTGGGAATGAGCAAAGTCAAGAACGAGCTCGAGGAGCTCGCGTTCCGGCATCTCGACCCGAAGACGTTCGAGACGTTGCGCGCGTGGGTGGATGAGCGCCGGCGTGCAACGGAGCAAACCGTAGCGTTGCTGAAGCGGACACTCGAGGAAAAGCTACGCGATTCACAGGTCCCGATCGTGGCGTTGGAGGGTCGAATCAAACGGCTCTTCAGCATCCGCCAAAAGCTCAGACGCCAGAAGATCGGTCTCGAAGAGGTCTACGACTTGATCGCGCTGCGCGTCATTACGCCGTCGGTGCGGGATTGTTACGGGGCGCTCGGCATCATCCACCAGACCTGGGCGCCGGTTCCCGGCCGGTTCAAGGACTTCGTCGCGATGCCACGCCCGAACGGCTACCAATCGCTGCACACCTCGGTGGTGAGCGATCGCGGCTTTCCGTTCGAGGTCCAGATTCGCTCCGAGCAGATGCATCAGGTGGCGGAGGAGGGCATCGCCGCCCACTGGAAATACAAGGAGGGGCGAGTCGGCGCGGAGACCGACGAGCAGTACTTCCAGTGGCTGCGTCAGCTGCTCGAGTGGCAGAAGGAAGTACCCGACCCAAGCGAGTTCATCCACAGCCTAAAGCTCGATCTGTATCCGGAGGAGGTGTATACGTTCACGCCCAAGGGCGAGGTCAAGGCGCTCCCGCGTGGCGCCACGCCGGTCGATTTCGCGTACACCATCCACACGGACGTCGGGCACACCTGCGTCGGCGCGCGGGTGAACGGCCGGATGGTGCCGTTGCGGACACGTCTCCAGAGCGGCGATATCGTCGAGGTCGTGACTGCGGCCGGTCACACGCCCAGCCGCGACTGGCTCAATTTCGCCGCGACGTCACGCGCGCGCAACAAGATCAAGCACTTCATCCATGCAGTGGAAAAAGTACGGGCGGTCGAGCTGGGGCGGAAGCTCCTCGACAAGGAAGCGCGGCGCTTCGACGTGAAGGAAAAGGCACTGGTCGATGCCGAAGCCCTGGCCCGGGTCGCGAGCGAGCTCGGACTACCCAGAGCCGATGATCTCTGCGCGTCGATCGGCTACGGCAAGATCTCGGCCCGGAACGTGCTCGGCAGACTGGTGCCACAGGAGCAACTGGGCGAGCAAAAGAAGGAAACCGCGATCGCATCGGTCGTGCGGCGCGTGCTGCGCCCGAACCAAGACACGATCACGGTGCGTGGCTTCGACGACCTCATGGTGTTTCGCGCCGGGTGCTGCAACCCGATTCGCGGCGAGCAGATCGTCGGGTACGTCACCCGGGGCAAAGGGGTCTCGGTCCACGCCGCGTCGTGTCCTAATGTGATCAACCTGTTTTACGACACCGAGCGCCGGATCGACGTCGTCTGGGACAAGGCCCGCGACGCGTCGTCGTTCACCGTCTGTCTCACCATGCAGGTGGAAGACCGGCGTGGAATGTTGGCCGACGTCACATCGCGCATCGCGGATAGGAAGATCAACATACGCAAGGTCGAGGCGACGACCAATGAAGGTCAGCACGGCCGTATCAGCGTCACCATAGAAATCAACGACCTCAAGCACCTGCAGCGCGTGATCAAGGTCGTACGCGCGGTCCCCGGCGTGCTCGACGTCGAGCGTGTCCTTCGTCAGCAGTAGCGGACGTCCCCTCAGACGCTTCTCGCCTCGGGCGGAGGAGCCTAGGTGGGAAGGGCGGCGATGGCGTCGATTTCGACGCGGGCGTCCTTGGGAAGCTTCGCGACTTGAATCGTCGCTCGCGCCGGGGCCGGAGCTCCGACATAGGTCGCGTAGACCTCGTTCATCGCCGCGAAGTCGCCCAGATCGACCAGGAAGACGGTCGTCTTCACGACGTTGTGGAACGAAGCGCCGGCCGCGCCGAGGATCTCGGCGAGATTGCGCATGACGCGATGCGTTTCGACGGCGACGTCGCCGTCGACGAGCGCGCCACTCGCCGGGTCGAGGGCCACCTGGCCCGAGACAAACAGCAGGTGTCCGGCGCGAACGGCTTGGGAGTAGGGACCAATCGCCGCGGGAGCGTTCTCTGTGTGGATGGCGGTCCGCATCAAGCTCTAGATGGTCCGCGGCCGCGAAGCCCGGCAGTGGAGACAGCTAGGCCGCTTTTGTGATCTTGTTGGAGCGGATGCAGCGAGTGCAGACGCGCACACGCTTGACGCCGCCGTTGATGACGGCCCGAACGGTCTGGATGTTTGCCTCGAATCGGCGCGGAGTCACGTTGTGCGCGTGGCTGACGTTTCGACCGACGACCGGGCCCTTACCGCAAATCTCGCAACGCTTCGCCATGGCTTCGCACTCTCAGTCGGTCCAAGCCACACAGTATAGCATCGAGGTCCCTGCGGGGAGGTGCGCCCAGAGCAGGCCTGGAGCCACCCTACCCCGGCACGATCAGGCGCGAGCCGGCATCTGCGGTCTCGGCGCCTTGGCCGGAGTCCGCGGCCTCGGCCGTGTCGCGCGGCTGCAACACGCGCTCGAGCAGGGTCAGATAGGCGTTCGGTCCGCCACCGAGCTCGGTCTTTGCCTCGCGTGCCGCCGTCTCGATGCGGCGCAACGCGATCGCGACATCGGTGTCGGGCAACCGTGCGCCGTCGCGGCGATGCGTGTCGATTCGCTCCTTGAGGTTGGCCGCCAGACGCTGGGCGGGCAGCGACGATGCATGGTGCTCGTAGACGATGCCGCGGCTCGCGGTTTCGAACGTCTCGGCCATCGCCTTGGCCGCCTGCTCCACGTCGGCATCGGACAGCGGCGGCGGCTCCGGCCGCTCGGACCGCAGGAATGTCTGTAGCAAGAAGGCGATCTGTTGTTGCCGCTCGGTGAGACCACCGAGCAGCGGCACGAGGAACCGGAGGTCGCGCTCTTGTTGTCGCTGGACCACAGCCGGAGGGTGGTCGTGCGAGGTTCGGAGATAACCGCAGTCCGCCGTACAGGTGATCTCCACGCCGCGTTTGGTCCCGCAACAGACAGCGCAAATGTGCCGATCGAGCGACGGACAGAACCGCCGCGCCCGGCGGCGAGTGCAGAGAGGGCAGGTCGGCTTGGCCATTGTGTGAACTGTCCCACTAAATTCTATAGCGTTCCCAGGGCCGGGCATCCCGCGAAGGGCCGGGCTGGCCCACCCTCCAAGTTGGGCTTGCATGCGCGACCTTTCCTGCCTTGTGGCACCTTGCGGTGGCAGGGCGTGGCATGAATACGACGGCGACGTTCGCTACTGAGGGGGTAACTGGTTACCGGGTCGGACCCTCCATACCGAACATTCTTGACTTGTACAATTTGGCGGCATCTGGCATAACCTCGATGTGCCGGATCGGTCTGACGCGCCTCGGGACAGCGAACGCGACATTGCACGGTTGCGGCGCGAGCTTGACCGGTCGGAAGCAGAACGCGTCCGAGTGGAGCGCGACCGCGACCGGCCTCGACCTGGCTCGTCGGGCGGGCACACGGCAGGCGGCACCGTTCTCGAAAGGCGCGCCCACGCCACAGCCACGGCGCAGCGGGCGCCGAGCAGGGCCGCGCCACGGCCGCCACCGGCACCGGCCCCCGCCGGGGCGCGTCGACGAGGTCATCGCGGTCCCGGTGCCGACCACGTGTCCGCACTGTGCCGGTGCCGTGTCGCCGACGCGCGTATCGGCGCAGTATCAGGAAGACCTGCGGGTGGTGGTGCCGCGCGTGCGCCGCTTCGACGTGGGGATCGGTCACTGCGCGGCGTGTGGCCGGCGCGTGCAAGGGCGCCACTCGTTGCAGACGTCGGATGCCCTGGGCGCCGCCGCCGTGCAGCTCGGGCCGCAGGCCCTCGCCTTGATCGTCGTCCTCAACAAGCAGCTGGGGCTGTCGCATGGCAAGGTCGTCCGGCTCCTGCGCGATCGCTTCGGCTTGGCGGTCACCGCCAGCACGGTGACGCGCGCCTTGCATCGCGCGGCGCGTCAGGCCCAGCCGACCTATGCGGCCCTCTGCGAGGTCATTCGCGGGAGCCCCGTCGTCGCCCCCGACGAAACCAGCTGGAAGGTCAATGGGCAGTTGGAGTGGTTGTGGGCCTTCGCGACGCCTGAGACGACGGTGTATCAGATTCAACCCGGGCGAGGGTTCCCGCAGGCAGCGGCGGTGCTCGGCGCCGACTACGACGGCGTGCTGGTCCGCGACGGCTGGGCGCCGTATCGGCAGTTCACGCAGGCGGGGCATCAAACCTGCGTCGCTCATCTCTTGCGGCGCTGTCGCGACTTGCTGAAGGACCACCCGCGCGCCCCGTTTGCCGCGCGCGTCAAAGGGCTCTTGCAACAGGCGCTGGGCATCCGCGACCGGCGCACCGCGGGGACCATGTCGGCGCACGGCGCCGCTGTGGCCCGAGGCCACGTGCTCAACCAGCTGCTCACGGCCCTGGACGAGCCCGGCACGCTTCCCGCCATGCAGCGCTTGGCCGCGCATCTCTGCACCGAACTGCCCGCCCTCTTCAGCTTTCTCTTCGACCCCACGGTCGAGGCGACGAACTGGCGCGCCGAACAGGCGCTGCGACCGGCCGTCGTGAACCGCAAGGTCTGTGGCGGCAACCGCTCGGCCCGCGGCGCGGACACCCAACACGTCCTCATGAGCGTGCTGCGTACCGCTCAGCAGCGCAACTTGGATGCGGCCACCGTCCTCGTCGAGCTGCTTCATGCCCCACAACCCACCATCTCACCGGCCCTCGCTCACCCCACGAGCGGGTCACCCCGGTAACGAGTTACCTGAGGGGTTAGGACAGTCCAGCGGACTGTGACAGTCAACCGGGCGCCAGGGTGCAACATCGTGACACGGGTTGACACGAAGTGGCACCCACCGTGCCGACGGCTGGAACTGGATGTCCCCTGCGGAGGGCACCATCGGTGGTGAATCTGGAAACCGAGAGACGTGTTTTGACGTCTAAGAGAATGAACGCGCCGCGGGGAGCGGATGCGATGAATCGTGTAACACGCTTGTGATGAATGCGTTACACCGGATGAGCCAGGACGCGCGGGGGCCGTAGGGCCGTTTCGGCAGCGTCGCTTCCCTACACTCCCTCCTCGCTCTTCCCGGTCAAGTAGGCGTTCGCCTCGTCGGCAACCAGGTGTGCCGATCCCCACAGGTCGGCGACAGGAGACCAGTAATCGGTATCAGTCTTGCCTGATCACATTGACGTGTTGAGTAGAGGGGTTGGATCCGAGAAGATCCGCGCGGCCGCGCGGGGGGTCATGACGGAAGGAGCCGTCATCATGAGGACAGCAAGCACGAAGACCAAGAAGAAACCGTCCCGTTACGAGGAGCTCCGAAGCATACTGGAGGAGCGCCGGCTCGAAATCATCGGCGAGGTCCAGCATAAGATGCGTGACGTCCGCACCGAAGGCGCGGCCGTTCCTGCGCAGGGTGTTCGCGACGAGGCCGAGAACTCAGAGGCCGAGATCCAGGACGACATCGAGTTTGCCCTGATCCAGATGAAGGCCGAAACGCTTAAGAAGATCGGCGACGCGCTGACGCGGCTCGAGGAGGGGTCTTTCGGCGACTGCTACGAGTGCGGCTCTGAGATCGCCGAGCGCCGCCTCCGCGCGCTTCCGTTCGCCGTGCGATGCACGTCGTGTGAAGAGGCGCGTGAGGTCGCACGACAGCACGACCAGCTTCACGGGCCGCGGCGCGGCGCGGTATCATTGTTCGCGGACTTCGCAGGCTAGGATCGTCGTGCACGTCCCGTCCGATTCGACCGGGGTCGCCCCGCGCTTGGGGCGGCGCCGGCATTGGAACTGGCGGGGTGGCGTATGCCCGACTTGCGCCGCCGCCGCGCGTGGGCGAAGCCGGACGGGGCTCGGTCCCGTGGTGGCCTCGGCGCGCCGCGCGATACTCAGGACGCACGGCTAGAACGCAACTGGGTCGACCGTCGGCTTCTGTACGGCCCCGCCTCGCGCGGGGCGTCGTGTTTCTGGGAGATACCCTGATGAGCGACGACCACGTGGAGCTCGTGAGCGACCCGGGTGAGCGACCGGTCTCGGTCCCACCGGAGCTACCGATTCTGCCGCTTCGAGACACGGTGCTGTTCCCCAACTCGTTCATGCCGCTGGCCGTGGCGCGGCAGAGCTCGATCAAGCTCATCGACCAGGCGGTGGCTGACGGTCACCTGGTGGGCGTCTTCACGCAACGCGAGGCGGCGATCGAAGAGCCGCAACAGGATGATCTGTACGGTATCGGTACGCTCACGCACATCCACAAGATGTTCAAACTGCCGGATGGCAGCCTGCGCCTCATCGTCCAGGGGCTGGCTCGCGTCGAGCTCGACGGCATCGTGCAATCGCAGCCGTTCATTATCGGGTCCGTGCATGAGGCCGCGGAGCTCGTGCACAAGGACGATCGGCTCGAGATTGACGCGCTGCAGCGCAACATCAAGAACAACTTTCAACAGGTCGTGTCGCTGTCTCCGTTGCTGTCCGACGACCTCCAGGCGCTCTCCGGCAACATCGGTGAGCCGGGCAAGCTCGCCGATTTCATTGCGTCGAGCCTCACCACCATCCCGACCGGCGCCAAGCAGCAAGTGCTCGACACGCTGGACGTCCGCACACGGATGGACGATCTCAACCGCATTCTGATCAAGGAGCTCGAGGTCCTCGAGCTCGGGTCGAAGATTCAATCGCAGGTCCAGTCGGAGGTCGGCAAGAATCAACGCGAGTACCTGCTGCGGGAGCAGCTCAAGGCGATTCAGAAGGAGCTCGGTGAGACCGACGATCAGACAAAGGAGATTGAGGAGCTTCGAGAGAAGATAGAGGCGGCCGGCATGCCAGACCCCGTCAAGAAGGAGGCGCTCAGAGAGCTGGACCGGTTGTCGAAGATGCCCGTCGCTGCGGCGGAGTACACCGTGTCGCGAACCTATCTCGACTGGCTCGTGGCGCTGCCGTGGGACGCGCGCACGGATGAGGTGATCGATCTCAAGAAGACCAAGGACACGCTGGACGCCGACCACTCGGGGCTGGACAAGGCAAAGGACCGCATCCTCGAGTATCTGGCGGTGCGGAAGCTCAACCCCGACGTGAAAGGGCCGATCCTCTGTTTTGTCGGACCGCCGGGCGTAGGAAAGACGTCGCTTGCCAAGGGTATCGCGACCTCGCTCGAGCGGAAGTTCGTGCGTGTCTCACTCGGCGGCATGCGAGACGAAGCGGAGATCCGCGGCCACCGGCGGACTTACATCGGCGCGTTACCCGGTCAGGTCATTCAGGGGCTGCGACGCGCCGAGTCGAAGAATCCAGTCTTCATTCTCGACGAGATCGACAAGCTGGGCATGGACTTCCGGGGAGATCCCGCGTCGGCGCTCCTCGAGGTGCTCGATCCCGAGCAGAACAACACATTCCGCGATCATTATTTGGACGTGCCATTCGACCTGTCGGAGGTGCTCTTTATCACGACCGCGAACATCCTCGACCCCGTCCCGCCAGCGCTCCGTGACCGGATGGAAGTGCTCGAGCTGCCCGGCTATACCGAGGACGAGAAGTACGTCATCGCCACGGAGCATCTGGTCGCCCGTCAGGTCACGAATCATGGCCTGACCGACGAGAAGCTCCGATTCACGGAGGACGCGCTGCGCGCGGTGATTCGGGGCTACACCCGGGAAGCCGGCGTGCGGAATCTCGAGCGCGAGGTCGGGGCGCTCTGCCGCAAGGTGGCCAGGCGGCACGCCGAGGGCGACGAGACGGCCGTTGAGGTGACGCCCGACACGGTCGTGGACATGCTCGGTGCGCCGAAGTTTCTCGATGAGGAAGTCGCGGAGCGGACGAAGAAGCCGGGTGTCGCCATCGGGCTGGCGTGGACGCCGGTCGGCGGCGACGTGTTGTTCGTCGAGGCAACGCGGATGACGGGCGGTGGCACGCTGACGCTGACGGGTCATCTCGGTGACGTGATGAAGGAATCGGCGCGTGCGGCGCTGTCGTGGTTCCGCGCCAACGTCAATCGGTTCGACGTCGACCCGGCGTTCTACAAGGACGCGGAAGTCCACCTGCACGTGCCGTCCGGTGCGATTCCGAAGGACGGTCCGTCGGCGGGCGTCACCATGGTGACCGCGCTCGTCTCGGAGCTGACGGGTCGACCGGTGCGCGGTGACCTCGCGATGACCGGCGAGATTACGCTGTCGGGCAATGTGCTGCCGGTTGGCGGCATCAAGGAAAAAGTGCTCGCGGCTCGTCGTGTGGGCATCGTGGAGGTCATCCTGCCTGCACAGAACGAGAAGAACGTGAACGAGGATCTCAGCGAGGATCTTCGTCGCGAGATCAACGTGCATTACGTGTCGATGGTCGACGAGGTCCTGGAGTTGGCGTTGACCGTGCCTCAGGTGGCCGCGAAGCCGCCGCGCGCCGATGCTCCCACCGACGCGGCGCCGGTGCACGAAACCGTCCAGTAGGCGCGTGTGCGCGTCGTCTACTCCGAGCGCTACCACATCGCGATCGGTCCACACATCTACCCGACGGACAAGTACGCGCGCATCGCCCTGCGGCTCAAGCAGGATCGGGTGATCCCGGACAACGGGTGGCTCGCTCCGGAGCCGGCCGCCTGGACCGACCTCGGACTCGTCCACACGGCCACCTACATGCGCAAGCTTCGCGACGGAAGCCTCTCCACGATTGAGGCGGCACGGCTGGAGATCCCGTGGTCGGAGGCAATCACGACGGGTTTCCGGTTGATGACCGGTGGCACCGTCACGGCCGCTCGCGAGGCGTTGAGTCGCGGCGGCGCCGTGCATATCGGCGGCGGGTTCCACCACGCGTATGCGGGACACGGGGAGGGCTTCTGCATGTTTAACGACGTCGCGCTGGCCGTTCGCCGCCTTCAAGAGGACGGGTTCATCGCGCGGGCCGCGGTCGTCGATTGCGACGTACACCACGGAAACGGCACCGCCAGCATCTTCGCTGACGATCCGACCGTGTGTACGTTCTCCATGCATCAGGAGCACAACTACCCGGCGGACAAGCCGCCGAGCACGCTCGATGTGCCGCTGGCGGATCGGACCGGCGACGACGAGTATCTCCGGTTGCTCGCCGAGTCATTGCCGGTCGTGATGGCGCAGGCGCCGGATCTGGTCTTCTATCTGGCCGGCGCAGACCCGTACGATGAGGATCAGCTCGGCGGGCTCGCCTTGACGAAGGAAGGACTCCGCCAGCGGGACCGACTGGTCTTCGCCGCGGTGACCGAAGCGCGGATCCCGTTCGTCGTGACGTTGGCTGGCGGCTACGCCGTGGATCTCGCCGACACGGTGGATATCCACCTGGCGACGATCGCGGAGGCTGTCGCCACGGAACAGGCTGGAGGCTCGCCGCCGGTGGTTACTACTGAATGAGGGTCAGGCCAAGCGCGGTCTTCATGTCGACCATCTCGCCGTCGGCGACCAGCCGTCGCGCCTCGCTCACTGACATCACGCGCGGCTCCAGCACCTCGTCGGGATCCAGCCGAGCGCCGGGCGCCGGCGTCAAACCCGTCAGCCTGTAAAAGGTCATCTCCTCGTCGCAGTAACCCGGCGTCGAATAGAACGAGCCAAGCCGCTCGACGCTCGATGGCATCTGGCCGGTCTCCTCGGCGCATTCGCGCCGCGCCGCGCCGTCGGGATCCTCGCCCGGCTCGGTGTTTCCCGCCGGGAGCTCCCAGATCCACCGATCGATCGCATACCGATACTGTCGAACCAGCACGACGTGCTCCGGGTCGGGCATCGGAATGAGGATGACGGACGGGACGTGCCGGACGACGTCCAGGGATGTCGTGCGACCGTTGGGGAGGCGGACGCGGTCGGCACTAACGACGAAGACGCGCCCCTGGTGCACGGTCCGACGGTCGAGTACGGCAGCGGAGGATTCCTGCATATGATGACGCTAGCATCCTCCGGCGCGACCCGTCCGAATGAGCGAAAGCCCACCACGCGCAACCGTCCGTTCAGTCGCAGAAGTCCCGGACGGGCCAGACCTCGCCGAGCTACGGCGCCACTTGCTCGAAGCAGTCGGTCGCATCTGCCCGTGCTGGCTGGCCGACGCGCGCGAAGACATCGTGCAAACGGCGCTGACACGCGTGACCTGGATCGCGAATGAGAGGAACGAGCCTCTGGGACGTCCTTATCTGTGGAGGGCCGCGTTTATGGCGACGGTCGACGAGATCCGCCGCCGCCAACGCCGCCGTGAGTCGTCGCTCGACACGGAGACCATAGACAGTGTCGGCGGATGGGAACGGCAAGCGGTGATCCCGGACATCACGGGGGCCGTGACCGCATCGGACAACGTGAGTCAGACACTGGTGTTGACGCAGAGCCCGGCCGCGGGGACGGTCGTCGGGGTCGGGAACCACGAGATCACGGTGACGGTGGCGGACGAAGCTGGAAACTCGGCGCGGTCACGACGATAGTGACGGTCGAGGCCCTCGTGACTCGACGATCGCCGATGGCCCACCGGTAATCTAGCGCGATGTGGGCCGAGATCGTGCCTCGCGCGAGCGCTCCGAGGTGCTTCTAGTCGAGGG
This sequence comes from Vicinamibacterales bacterium, assembly GCA_965197395.1. GTDB lineage: Bacteria > Acidobacteriota > Vicinamibacteria > Vicinamibacterales > UBA8438 > CAZYFH01. The sequence continues at coordinate 338,136 of CBDANB010000006.1, forward strand.
CGAGCGCGAAGCGGATCGCGCGGTCGATCTCACGCATGCGCCTCTCCGAGAGGACGGTCAGGCGCTTGTCCAGGAGCGGCTTCGGTATCGTGGCAATGTCGTCGAGGTTGACGACGCACCGGCGTGGCAGGCCGTCGTCTTTGTCGAGCCTATATAACATACGGAGGGGGACGGTCGCACCCGGGCGGGCCGCTTAACCGCTACGTGCCGTCCGCCGTGGTGCGGCGACGCGCAGATCCTCGAGCACCGAGTCCAGATCGTCGGGCAGAGGACAGGACAGCGCGACCCGCCGCCCGTCACGCGGATGGGTGAACGCCAGTCGCGCGGCGTGCAGGAAGGGCCGGTCGAGACGTTGCACGGCGTGCAGGCGCGGCGGCGGGTGGCGCTTCCTCCCGCCGTATTCGGGGTCGCCGACGATGGGATGTCCGATGGCGCTGAGGTGGACTCGAATCTGGTGCGTGCGACCGGTCGCGATGGTCACATGCAATAACGACACGCCGTCGAGCCGCTCGGCGTTTGTGACCCGCGTCACCGCCTCGCGCGCCCGGCGGGTTCGCGCCGAAATCTTCTTCCTGTCGACCGCATCTCGTCCGATCGGCAGATCGATGCGCCGCCCCTGCTGCACGAGGCCCCAGACGAGCGCGATGTACTCCTTCTCGACTTCACGGTCCTTGAACTGTCGCGCCAGCTCGGCGTGGGCCTGGTCGTTCTTCGCGACCACGATCAGCCCGGACGTGCCGCGATCGAGGCGATGGACGATGCCGGGACGCATCTCTCCGCCAATGCCGCTCAGATCCTTGATGTGGTGGAGGAGCGCGTTGACCAGCGTGCCTTCCGCATGGCCGGCCGCTGGATGCACGACCATGCCCGCCGGCTTGTTGACCACGGCGAGGTCGGGGTCGTCGTGAACGATCTCGAGCGGGAGCGGCTCCGCTCCCGGCGCCGCCGGTGACGGCGGCGGAATCTCCAGCGCGATGACGTCGCCTGGGTGGACCGGCGTGCTGGCTCGCCCGACCTTGAGACCGACGCGTGCCCGCCCATCCTTGATCAACCGCTGGATCTGCGACCGCGATCGATCCCCAAGTTGACCGGCAAGGAACTGATCGAGGCGCACGCCCGCGTGCTCGGCGGGGACCTCCAGACGCACGTCGTCCGTCTGGGACACTCGTCCACTAGGCGGCGCGCGCGCGCCGCACCGTCTTGGTCGGCTCGGGATGCCGCGCGCGGCCGAGCACGATGAGCATGACGATGCTGAGCGGGACGAGCAGCACCGAGATGAACTGCGACGTCGACAGCAGATCGAAGACGGTACCGCGCGGGTCGCCGCGATAGAACTCGATGAAGAAACGGGCCGTCGGATACAGAAGGAGATACGCCCAGAACGTCCGACCCGGGAAGCCACGGCCGCGTTGCTCGAGCAGAAGCAGCACCCCGAGAATCGCCAGTGCCGCGACCGATTCGTACAGCTGGGTCGGATGGAGGCTGACCTCCAGCGGTGTTCCGACGTTGGCGGCCGCCAGCGTGTTGGTGAAGGTGATGCCCCACGGCAGGTCGGTGTGCGTGCCGTAGCAGCACCCCGCGAGTAGGCAGCCGAGACGGCCGACCGCCTGGGCGAGCACGATGCCGGGGGCGAACGCGTCACAGGTTGTCCAGATCGGCATCGCGTGGCGGCGCATGTACCAGAACGCGACGCCGACGGCGAGGAGGAATCCCCCGTAGAAGACGCCACCCGACCGAACCAGCGTCCAGAGCTCGCGCGGGTCGTTCCGGAAGTGATCGAACTCGACGACGAGCAGCAGCAGCTTGGCCCCGATCAACGCGCTCAGAATGCAGGCGATGCCGAGGTCCATGACACGATTGCCGTCGAGCCCCCGACGACGACCTCTCACGACGCCGACCTGCAGCGCGATGAGATAGGCGGCGACCAACATCAGCCCATAGCTGAAGATGTTGATCGGACCGATTTCAAACAGTTTCGGATACATGTCGGTTCACGAACGTCATGTCGATGATGAGCGCGCACGCGCCGGTCGTGATCGAGGCATCGGCGACGTTGAACGCCCAGAAGTGCCAGGTGCCCCAGTAGACGTCCACGAAGTCGATGACGTAGCCGGCGGTGGTCCGGTCGATGAGGTTGCCGATCGCGCCGCCGAGAATCAGGGCCAACCCGAGCCGGGACAGCGGCTCCTGAGCCGTGACGCGACTCGTGTAGATGGCGATGGCGATCAGCGCGACGAGCGCGATAGCGGTCATCAGCACCGGCTTGAACGGGATGTCGACGGCGTTCAAGAAGCCGAACGCCGCGCCGGTGTTGCGCACGTGGGTCAGGTCGAGGAAGCCGTCGATGACGCTGACGCTGGAATGCAACGGAACGTATTCGCGGACGAGCGCCTTGGTCGCTTGATCGAGGACCACGACTGCCACCGCGAGGCCCACCGTCAGCCGTCCGGTCGGAAACGCCGCGCGTGCCGGCTCTACGACCGCCGTCGTGGGCGTTTCCGGCACGGCGCCGGGCGTGGCTGTCGCCGCCGGCCGATCGTCAGCTGACACGGGCCATGGTCTCCGAGAGCGCGTCGACACAGCGGGGGCACAGGCCGGCAGGCTCCGGTGCGGAGACCGCGGCGACATATCGCCAGCACCGCTCGCACTTGACGCCGCTGGCGCGCCGGGCCGTGATCACCGCCGCGCCACCCGGCTCGACGAACTGCGCGCCGACTGTCCGGGCCGCGTCGGCATCGGTCGGGAGGTCCGCCGCCGGGGTAACGGTGACCTCAGAGACGATGCACAGCATCGGGAGGTCGTCGCGGTAGCGCTCGGCGAGTTCGGCGGTGACGCCGCTCGCGCGGATGATCACGGCCGCTTCGAGCGACGTCCCGACCGTCTTCTCCGTACGGAGCTGCTCCAGAACGACGTTGACCGCCTCGCGCACACCGAGCAGTCGTTGCCATCGGGTCAGGAGGTCCTGGTCGACGAGCGTCTGGCACCCTGTCGGGAACTCAGCCAGGTGGACGCTGTCCTCTCGCTGACCCGGGAGATGGCTCCACAGGTCGTCGGTGGTCACCGGCAGAATGGGCGCGAGGAGGCGCGTCAGACCGTCGGCGATCGTGTACATGGCAGTCTGGGCAGACCGCCGCTCGGCGGAGCCGGCCGCGAGTGTATAGAGCCGGTCCTTCGAGACGTCGACGTAGAACGCGCTCAGGTCCACCGTGAGCAGGGCGTTGATGGCGTGCGAGATGGGCTGGAACTCGTAACGGTCGTAGGCAAGGAGCATCTTCGACGCCGCCTCGCCGTAGCGTGCCAGCGCGTATCGATCGACCTCCTGGAGCTGCTCGGTCGGCACGCGGTCGGTCGTGGGGTCGAAGTCGCTCAGGTTGGCGACGAGGATCCGTAGCGTGTTCCTGATTTTCCGATACGCCTCGATGACCCGCGCGAGGATCTCCTCTCCAAAGCGCATCTCTTCACGGTAGTCGACCATCGCCGCCCACAGCCTGAGCGTCTCGGCCCCATTCTTCTTGATGATGGCCGCGGGGTCGATGCTGTTGCCGAGCGATTTCGACAGTTTGTGGCCTTGTTCGTCGACGACAAAGCCGTTCGTGACGACCTGCTTGAACGGTGCCGCGCTGCGGGTGCCGAGCCCGATGAGCAAGGAGCTGTGAAACCAGCCGCGATGCTGATCGGACCCCTCGAGGTAGAGCGTGGCAGGCCACGTGAGCTCGGGCGTGGTCGCGAGCACCGCCTCGTGGCTCGAGCCCGAATCGAACCAGACGTCGAGAATGTCGCGCTCGCGCTCGAACTTGCGATTGCCGCAGCCCGGACAGGCGAAGCCCTCGGGAACGAACTCCTCGAGAGCGCGCTCGTACCATGCGTCGGCTCCGTGCTCCGCGAAGACCGCGGCTGCCCGCTCTGTGAGGGCCGGGGTCAGCGCGGCCTCCTGGCACGAGGTGCAATACAGCGCCGGGATCGGCACCCCCCAGCATCGTTGACGCGAGATGCACCAATCCGGCCTGCCGGCCACCATGCCGTGAATCCGTTCCTCACCCCACGCGGGAAACCATTCGACTCGCGCGATTGCCTCGAGCGCGCGCCGTCGCAGATCGTTGTGGTCCATCTTGATGAACCACTGCGACGTCGCGAGAAAGATGACCGGCCGGTGGCAGCGCCAACAGTGGGGATAGGCGTGCTCCATGTCGGCGCGGTGCCACAACCGCCCGCGTTCGGTCAGCGCAGCTTCCACTCTTGGATTCGCGTCGAAGACGCCGAGGCCGGCGAACAGGGGCACGTCGTCCGCAAAGCGCCCGTCCGATCCGACCGGTGAGTAGATGTCGAGCCCGTAGCGCACACCGGTGTGATAGTCGTCTGCCCCGTGTCCAGGCGCCGTGTGGACAGCGCCCGTCCCCTGCTCAAGTGTCACGTAGTCGGCCACCACGGCGACGGAGTCCCGGTCGTAGATCGGGTGTCTGAAACGGATGCCCTCCAGCTCACGCCCCGCGAACGTCGCCAGCGCGGCCCCGAGCGGGCGTCCGATCTCCGCCGCGACGCGGCCCGCGAGCTCCTCGGCGACGATGACGGCACGGCGACGGCCGCCGGTCGATTCGATCTCGTGGACGGCGTACCGCAGCGTGGGATGAAACGCGATCGCCAGGTTGGACGGGATGGTCCACGGCGTCGTGGTCCAGATCAGCACCGAGACATCGATGTCGGCGAGCGCGGGGACGAGCGTGGTCAAGGTGGCCGCGCCCGCGCTGGCGATCGGAAACTCGACGTAGATCGACGGCGAGGTGTGCGACTCGTACTCCACCTCGGCTTCGGCAAGCGCCGTCCGGCAGTGGATGCACCAGTGGACCGGCTTCTTGCCCCGATACACCCCACCCTGTTCCACGAACGCCCCGAGCGCGCGGACGATCGCGGCTTGATAGGCGAAGTTCATGGTGAGATACGGGGTCGACCATGCGCCGAGGATGCCAAGGCGCTTGAAGTCGTCTCGCATGACGTCGACATACTTCTCGGCGTATCGACGGCACTCCCGGCGCACCTCGGCGACGCTCATCCGCTGCTTCTTGGACCCGAGCTCCCGATCGACCTGGAGCTCGATCGGCAGTCCGTGGCAGTCCCATCCGGGGACGTAGGGCGCGTCGAAGCCCGCCATGGTGCGCGCCCGGACGATGAAGTCCTTGAGGATCTTGTTGAGGGCTGTTCCGAGATGCACCTTGCCGTTCGCGTACGGTGGTCCGTCGTGCAGGACGAACTTCGGCGCACCGGCGCGCGCGCGACGGATCCGTCCATAGAGGTCCGACGCCTCCCAGCGTGCGATCGCCTTCGGCTCGGTCGTCGGCAGGCTCGCCTTCATCCGGAAGCCGGTCCGCGGGAGGTTGAGCGTCTCTTTCCAGTCAGGCATGGGCGACCGACGTGCGGGGGTGTCGGCCGCGCGCGCACGCGCGCCAACGGCCATTCTCACCAATTGTAGTGCAAATATAATGACTCGATGGCAGCCGACGCTTCGATGATGACCACCCACGGCGACGTACGCGTCGCGAGACTCGACAATGGATTGACGGTGCTGCTGCGCGAAGTGCACACCGCGCCGCTCGTCTCCGTCTGGTGCTGGTACCGGGTGGGATCGAAGGACGAGGGCCCTGGTCTCACCGGGGTCTCGCACTGGGTCGAGCCCTTGAATTTCAAGGGCACGACCCGGATCTCACGCGACGACATCAAGGGCATCGTCGATCGGCACGGCGGCTTCTGGAACGGCTATACGTGGATCGATCAGACGACCTATGTGGAGACCGCCACGCGCGACGCCCTCGACCAGATGCTCTTCATCGAAGCCGAGCGGATGAGCAGCAGCCTCTATGACCCGGCAGACTGTGACTCTGAGCGGACGGTCATCATTTCCGAGCTACAGGGGGGCGAGAACGACCCTGACACCTTGCTCGATATCGAGCTGACGGCGACCGCGTTCAAGGCGCACCCGTATCGACATCCCACCATCGGCTGGCTGTCGGATCTCGAGACGATGACCCGGGACGATCTCTATGGGCACTATCGCCGCTACTACGTGCCGAAGAACGCCACGCTCGTCATCGTGGGCGACGTGGAGGCGGATGACGCCTGCCGGCGCGTGGAGCGAGCGTTCGGCGGCATCGCGCCAGGCGAGGTGCCACCACGGATGCGGACCACCGAGCCGGTGCAGCTCGGCGAGCGCCGTGTGACCGTCCGACGCGACGGCACCACCGCGTATCTCAAGATTGCCTATCACGCGCCGCCGGTCGGGCATGATGATTTCGCGCCAATGCTCGTGCTCGATGCGGCGCTGACGGGCGCGAAGGGGCTCAGCCTGTGGAACAGCTTTCGCGGCACGCCGCCGCAGCGGCGGTCACGTCTCTATCAGGCGCTGGTCGAGCGTCGACTGGCCTCCGCGGTGGGTGGCGCGTTCGCGCCGACCGCGCAGCCGTTCCTGTTCACCGTCTCCGCGACCGCGGCCACGGGGACCCCGACCGACGATGTCGAGGGAGCGGCGCTCGCGGCGATGGACGCGGTGCGGGACAATGGGATCACCGAGGCCGAGCTCGAGCGCGCGAAGCGCCAACTGCGCGCGCGGTTGGTGTTCGAAAACGACAGCGTCACCAACATGGCTCATCAGCTCGGGTTTTTCGCGACCGTGTCGAGTCTCGACACCTATCTCGGCATGCCGGCCCGCATCCGGTCGGTCACGACCGATGACGTCGCGCGTGTCGCGGCCGCTACCCTGACCGCCAGCAACCGGACCGTCGGCTGGTTCGTGCCCGAATGACGACTCAGCGCGCTGGCCTGGCGCCGATCAGGAAGCGCCTCCCCAACGGTGCCACCGTGCTCGTCAACGAAGCGCGGACGACGCCAGCGGTGACCATGAGCTTGTCGCTCGAGGCCGGGAGCCTGTTCGATCCCGCGGACGCGCTCGGACTGGCCTACTTTCTCGGCCGCATCATCGATCGCGGCACCGTCCACCAGGCCGGCGACGAGATCGCCGAGACGCTCGACCTTCGCGGTGTGTCGCTGGGGGTGCACGTCACCCGCCACCGGCTCGCCCTCAGCTGCACGTGCCTGTCGGAGGATTTCCAGGCGGTGCTCGATGTTGTGGCCGACATCATCAGGGAACCGGCCTGCCTCGAGCATGACGTCGTGACCCGACGCGGCGAGATCCTGACGTCCATTCGCCAGGACGATGACAATCCGGCCGTCCAGGCGATCGCGCGCGTGATGGCGCTGCTCTACGGCGCCGATCACCTCTATGGCCGTCGGGGCAGGGGCACCGCCGAGTCGGTCGGACGGATTGAACGTGCGGCGCTGCTCCGATTCCACGCGGACCGAGTCGTTCCCGCGACGTTGTCCGCGGTCATCGTGGGCGATGTCGACGCATCGGCGGCGGTCGACGCGGTGGCGCGGGCGTTCGACGGGTGGCAGGTGACGGCCGCCCCGTCGCCCCCGCTCGATGCGCCGGAGGCGGCCACCGGCCGGCGGCGCGACGTCCTCACGATGATGAACAAGGCGCAGGCGGACCTGGCGTATGGCTTCGTCACCATATCGCGCGCGGACCCGGCCTATCACGCGTACTGGCTCATGGCGAACGTCCTTGGCCAGTACGGGATGGGCGGACGGCTCGGCAACAGCATTCGCGAGCAGCAGGGGATGGCCTACTACGCGTTCTGCAGCTTCGAGGCCGATCGGTTGCCTGGCCCCCTGGTCGTGCGCGCCGGCGTCAACGCCGCCAACGTCGACCGCGCGCTCGAGTCGATTGACGGTGAGATTGCCCGCATGGGCGCAGAGGGGGCACCGACACGGAGCTCGACAACTCGAAACGCTATCTCACCGGATCCCTTCCACGGACGCTCGAGACGAACGCGGGGATTGCCGGGTTCCTGCAGAGCATCGAGCGGTTCGACCTTGGGCTCGACTACGATCGGCGGCTGCCCGGCCTGCTCGAGGCGGTCACGCGTGACCAGGTCAACGCGGCGGCCGCGCGGACGCTGTCGCCCGAGCGTGCGGCGGTCGTGATCGCGGGCCCGTATGAGAACCGAGAGGCTACGCCGTCATGAAGGCGGTGTTCTTCGACGTGGATTTCACGCTGATCTATCCCGGCCCGACGTTCGACGGCAGCGGCTACACGCGGTTCGCGGCTCGGCATGGCGTACACGTCGATGCGTCGCTTTTCGACACCGCGGTTGGCACGGCATCGGTCGAGCTCGATCATGCGCAGGACGCCATCTACAGGTCCGAGCCGTTCATCCGGTACGCGAAACGGGTGTTGCGCGAGATGGGCGGGGACGGACCGGGGGTGGAGCCGTGTGCCCGAGAGATCTATGACGAGTGGGCGGCGTGTCACCACTTTGCGCTCTACGACGACGTCGTCGACACGCTCCGCTGGCTCCACACGGCAGGCTATCGGATCGGTCTCATCTCGAACACCCACCGCTGCCTGGCGTCCTTTCAACGCCACTTCGAGCTCGCCCCGTTCATCACGGCTGCTGTCTCATCATCCGTGCACGGCTTCTTGAAGCCGCATCCCAGCATCTTCCGCGCGGCACTCGACATAGCGGGCGTCGAGCCGGAGGACGGCGTCATGGTTGGCGATAGCGTGACGCACGACATCGAGGGAGCCATACAGGTCGGCATGCGAGCCGTGTTGCTGACACGCTCCGGCGAACCGTCCGCGGCTGTCGCCGGCGTGCCCGTCATCCGGTCGCTGGTGGAGTTGCCCGGGCTCCTAAGGCTAGAGGCCGGCGGGGCGCGGTGTGGCAACGGAATCGGTGTCGCGCGCTAAATCCAAGCGATGGGCCGGCGGGGCGCGGCTACCCGGGCGGCCAGGTCAGCGATCGGCCGGCGAGCAGATGCAGGTGGATGTGAAACACCGTCTGGCCGGCCATCTCGTTGCAGTTGAAGACGGTGCGATACCCCGCTTCGGCATGTCCGAGCTCGTCGGCGATCGCGCCCGCCCGACGGACCATCTCGCCCACCAGCGCATCATCGTCCGCCGCCAAGTCGTTGAGCGTGCTGATGTGCTTGCGTGGAATGATCAGGATGTGCGTCGGCGCCTTGGGGTTGATATCCCGGAACGCTATCACCCGGTCGTCCTCGTAGACCACGTTCGCCGGGATCTCACCGCTGGCGACCCTGCAGAACAGACAGTCGGAGGCGCTCATGTCAGCAGCCCGTGGTGCGCGTCACGTGTCGCACCGGTCAAGCGCAGCTGAGCTCTTGCCACCGGCTCCTAAACTTAGTGCCTGCGAATCACCGCGGCGCGTGGAATGCCGCTGAGGTCGCCGACGATGCTCAGCAACTGGAGATCTGGCGTCGCCGCGAAGAGCGCGCGCGCCGCGTCTTCCTGTCCCGCGCCGAACTCGACGACGAGATGACCGCCCGCGGCGAGATGAGCCGGCACCTCACCGACGAGCGTTCGTAGCGGATCAAGCCCGTCGTGGCCGCCGTCCAGGGCAACGAGCGGCTCATGGTTCTTGACTTCCGGACTCAACACCGTGGTCGCGGCGGACGGGACGTAGGGGAGGTTGGCCACGATGAGATTGGCGCGCGCGGGTGCGTCGCCCGCGAGACCGTCGAGATACGACGCCTGGCTCCACGTGATACGCGACGACACGCCATGGGTGTGTGCGTTGCGCCGCGCGACGTCGAGGGCGGCAGACGACACGTCGATGGCGGTGACGCGCGCCGCGGGGAGCTCGCTTGCTAGCGCGATCGCCACACAGCCCGACCCGGTCCCTACGTCCACGACCCACAGCGCCGCGTCGCGATCGGGCACGAGTGCGAGCGCCTCCTCGACGAGTAGCTCTGTCTCCGGTCGTGGCGTCAGCACGGCTGGCCCGACCTCGAACGACAATCCCCAGAACTCGCGGCTCCCCGTGATGCAGGACACCGGCTCCCGATCAGCGCGGCGTTGCACCAGGGACCGGTAGCGGCTTTCAAAGCGGGCCGGCGCTGGTTCCTGGCGCCGGCAGAGATATGTGGCCAGGTCCCACCCCAGCGCATGGCGCGCCAGCACTTCGGCGTCAAAGGCCGCGTCCTTCGGCCTGAGTCCCGCCCCGACGAGATGGCGGCGCGCCGCGCTCACTTCGTCAAGGAGTGTCACGATGTGGTGGCGACCTCGGCGGCCTTCAGGCGTTCCGACTGGTAGTGCGTGACGAGGGTCTCGATGATCTCGGCCAACTCTCCGTCCAGCACCGCCGGCAGCTTGTGGGTGGTGAATCCGATCCGGTGATCGGTGATCCGGTTCTGCGGGAAGTTGTAGGTGCGGATCTTCTCGGAGCGTTCGCCGGTGCCGACCTGCCCCCGGCGGTCCTGCGCGATCTCATCCTGCTGTCGCTGCAGCTCCATCTCGTAGAGGCGGTGCCGGAGCACTTTCATCGCCTTGGCCTTGTTCTTGATCTGGGACTTTTCGTCTTGCTGCGAGACGACGAGCCCCGTCGGGTTGTGGGTGATCCGCACCGCGGAGTACGTCGTGTTGACGCTCTGACCGCCAGGCCCGCTGGAGCAGAACGTGTCGATACGCAAGTCCTTCTGGTCGATCTGCACGTCGACTTCTTCGGCCTCCGGTAACACCGCGACCGTGGCTGTCGAGGTGTGGATCCGGCCGCTCGCCTCCGTGGCCGGCACGCGCTGGACGCGGTGCACCCCGCTTTCGTACTTCAGACGGCTATAGACCTTGCGGCCTTCGATGAGCGCGATGACTTCCTTGATCGCACCGACGCCGGTCTCGTTGACCGACAGCACCTCGACACGCCACCCTTGTGCTTCGGCGAAGCGTGCGTACATCCGAAACAGATCGGCTGCAAACAGCCCGGCCTCGTCGCCGCCGGTCCCGGCTCGGATCTCCAGTACGACGTTCTTTTCGTCATTGGGATCCGTCGGCAAGAGCAAGAGCTTGATTGCCGCCAGCAGCTCGTCGCGTCGAGCGTCGAGGACCGCAAGCTCCTCGGTGGCCAGCTCCCGCAGGTCGACGTCGTCACCGTCGAGTAGCTCGTGCGCCTGCGCCGCCTCGGCGACCACCGCCTTGTATTCGCGGAACTTTTCGATCAGTGGCTGGATCTCGGACAGCGCTTTCGTGTGCGTCCGGTATTCACTCTGGTCGGCCTGCACCGCCGGATCGCTGATCAGCGACATCAGCCTGTCGTATCGTTCCTCGATCGCCTGTAGCTTGTCGAACATGAGGGGCATGCTACGCACGTAGATCAACGGGTCTTCTAGAATGCACGATTGCGATCACCCTCCCGAGACGGGAGGCAAAAAGGCGATCTCGTCGCCGTCGGCGAGCGCGGCGTCCATACGCGAGTACTCCGCATTGACGGCGGTCGAGACCGCGTCGCGGTAGGCCACGAGCTCGGGGTACTCGCCCGCGAGGTCGTTCCACAACGACCTCGCCGTTGCGCCGCTCGGCAGATCGCGCTCTAGGTCGCCGGCGCCGACGATGTCCCGGAGTCGCGCGAAGAGCCGGATGCTTACACGCATGCTCGCCGCAATGCGTCCTGGCGGGCCGCGTCATCGTCGGGGTCGGCGGTTGCGCCCTCGACCCAGACGTCGCCGCCAACGAAGAACTCGTGCTTCCAGATGGGCGCGATCTGCTTGATCCGCTCGATGGTGTAGCGGCATGCCGCGAACGCATCGGCGCGGTGGGGCGAGGCCGCCGCGATCGCCACGCTGGTCTCCCCGATCCGCAAGCTACCAAGTCGATGATGCACGGCGAGATGGGCCTCGGGCCATCGGTCGGTCGCTTCATCGGCGATCCGCTCGAAGGCCTTGACGGCCAGCGGCTCATAGGCCTCGTATTCGAGGCGTTCGACGCGACGTCCCTGGTTCTCGTTTCGCACCATGCCGATGAACGATGCAACTGCACCGGCGCCCGGTTCCGCCTGTTCACACGCGGAGGTCACGATCGACGTGAGCCGCTCGACGCTGAGGGGCTGGGTGGTGACCGCGAAGCAGGCGTCGGCCATTTTTCTGAGTATAGCAGCCGCTCACCGACGGCTAGGCGCGCAAGAAATGCAGCAATTGCCGGCTGCCTCGGCCGAGGTCTGGACCGTGCCGGATGGCATTGGCGACGTAGCGCTGCGCCGCGCGCGCGGCCTCGACCAGCGGTTGATCCAGGGCGAGCGCCGCGGTGATCGCCGCGGCGAAGGTGCATCCGGCGCCGTGGATGCGTCCGCCCGAGAGGCGAGGTTGGCGGTGCTCGGTGAGGTCGTGACCGTCGTACACGATGTCGATGACCTCATCGGCGTGTTCGCCGAGGTGCCCGCCCGTGATGACGACGGCACCCGGCCCGAGGTCGTGAATCCGACGCGCTGCCTCGCGTGCGTCCGCCAGCGATGCAATCGACGTATCGGCCAGGCGCTCCGCCTCCATGCGATTCGGCGTCACGGCGCAGGCGCGGCTCAACAGCGTGTCCTTGAGGAGCGCGATGCCGTCGTCGTCGAGCAGGCGGTCGCCGCGACCGCTCATCACCACTGGATCCACGACGAGCCGCGGAATGCGTAGTCGGTCGACGGACGCGGCGACGACCTCCACGATGGCCGCGCTGCCGAGCATGCCGGTCTTGGCGGCGGCAACGGGGAAATCGCCCATCCCCGCCTCGATCTGGGCCACGACGACCTCGGCAGGGAGGACGTGACCTGCGCGTAGGCCCCGCGCGTTCTGCGCGGTGACCGCGGTGACGGCGCAGACGCCGTGCACCCCATGTGCCGCAAACGTCTTCAGATCCGCCTGAATCCCGGCGCCACCGCTCGAGTCGCTGCCGGCGATCGTCAGCGCCGCGTTCATCGAGCGGACTGTTCCACGAAGACAAGCAGGTACTGATAGCGGAGGGAGTGCTCTTGGGAGAGCAGGCGGAGACCGGCGGTGCGTGCGTCACGGATCACCGCGTCCGGCTCGATCCGCTCCTCGAGCGGCGGGCCAGGTCCCCCACCGTCCAATTTGTAGTCGACGATTCCGACGCGCCCACCCGGCTTGAGTCGTGGCACCAGGTTGCGTAGCAACGTCACTGGATCGGCGACCTCGGCGTAGACGTCGACGATGAGGACCGCGTCGATCTGAGAGGGGATCTGAGGGTTGCTCGGCGTGCCACGGACGGGCAGCACGTTGTCGAGTCCCTCGCGCCGGACCCGACGAATGAGGGATTCGAGCATCTGCGGTTGGATGTCCTCGGCGTAGACGACTCCGTTCGGACCGACCCGACGCGCGAGTCGCACCGTGAACCACCCGCCGCCGGCGCCGACATCGGCCACCGTGGCGCCATCGGCGATGCCGAGCAGGTCCATGATCAGCTCGGGTTGCTGCCACGCATCGCGATCTGGCCCCTCGAGCAGGCCGAGGTCTTCGGGAGGGAACAGGCGCCCGTGTGGGGCACGGTCCTGGCTCGCCGCCGCGCTTGTCAGCAGGACGATCGCGCATGCCCCCGCGGCGAGAAGGCTCCGTACCGGCGGGCTCGGCATCAGTTTCAAGTATGTCATGCGGGACAGACGGGATGTATCTCCGGTCGCACGACCCAACAGACGCGCTAAGTGATTAATTAGAAACGCCTTATGTCAACGCGGCGGTCCGTTGATGACCACCACGTCTTGAAGGGGTGCGCACCGGGTCGCTATAATCTGGGGCAAGAACGGAGATGACCGACGTGGCCAATATGACAACAGTGGCGACCGGACCGATCACGGTGACCTCGGCGGCGGCCTCCAAGATCACGACCCTGCTGTCCGAAGAGCAGAAGCGGGAAGCCGGGCTGAGGGTGTTCGTGCAGGGTGGCGGTTGCTCCGGGTTCCAGTACGGCCTGATGATCGAGGAAGGGGCGGGCGACGCCGACACCGATCGTGTGTTTCAGTCGAACGGCGTGACGCTCTTCGTCGACCCCATCAGCATTCGCTACCTCACGGGCGCCGAGGTCGACTTCGTCGACAACTTGATGGGCGGTGGGTTCACGATCAAGAACCCGAACGCCAAATCGACGTGCGGTTGCGGCCAGTCGTTCGGCGTCTAGTCCTGCGTCTAACCACACACGCTCGGCCGGTGGGCCACTTCCGCACCGTTCCTGCCGGTCCGACACCCGGTCGAGAGCCGGTGCGACGGTGATGGAGCCTCGATCCGACTACGTCGAACGTCTGCGTCCACCAGGCGGCAAACGATCGGGGAAGCGCGACCTGATCGTGAATGTCTTTCTCCGCCAAGAAGGGCATCTGAGCGCCGACGATCTCGTGGACATCATTCGCCGCGAGGACCACAAGATCAGCCGCGCGACCGTGTACCGGACGCTCCAGTGGATGGTCGAGGCGGGGATCGCGCGGAAGGTCGATTTCGGCGAAGGCCGCTTTCGCTTCGAGCATTCCTACCGGCACCCGCGGCACTTCCACTTGATCTGCAAGAGCTGCAATCGCTCGTATGAGTTCCTCTCGTCGGATATCGAAGCGCTCATCGAAGAGATCGCCTCCGCCCGCGGGTTCATTGGACGCCAGAGCGTGCTACAGATTTACGGCACCTGCGAGGAGTGCCAGACGGGCCGCCGCCAGCCAGGCGGCGCAGTGAGCACGGAGTTGCTCTTCGCGCGCGACGCGCTGCGCATCGCCATTGCTACGGAACGGAGCGGCCTCGAGTTCTACACGCGCGCGGCGCGTCTGACGAAGGACGCCCGCGGGCGACGGGTGTTTCGCAAACTGGCGGACGAGGAAAAGGAGCACCTGACCAAGCTCGAAGCGCGCTATGCCGAGCTCCTCGCCGAAGACCCACAGTTGGAGTCGCGGCCGACCTTTCTGTTCTTCAAAGGCGCGGCGAACGGGCTGTTCGCGTCCGGGGCTGCCGAGCTCAGCCGCGGCGCCGACGACAAGCAGGCGCTGAAGATCGGCATCCGGTGCGAGCGCGGGTCGCATCAGTTCTTCAAGCGCTACGGCGAGCGGTTCGAGGATTCGGAAGGCAAGCGGATCTTTCTCGAGTTTGCCGATGAGGAGCGCGAACACCTCGAGCTCTTGATTCGAGAGTATCGTTCGTTGGCCGCGCGGCAGTCGAAAGCCAAGGCGCGCCGGCGGGCAACCAAGCGACCCGGTCGGGCCAGTGCGTAGCCATCCGGTGCCGGCACCCTGGTTCACGTCACGATGATTGACCTTCATATGCACACGACCGCGTCGGACGGGGCGCTCGCGCCGTCCGCGTTGGTCGATCGGGCGCGCGGGGCCGGCATCCGCACGATGAGCGTCACCGACCACGACACGATGGCCGGCGTCACGGAGGCGGCCGAAGCGGCGGCCGAGCACGGCGTGGAGTTCCTGCCGGGCATCGAGATCACCGCTGTCGTCGACCGTCGCGACGTGCACATGTTGGCCTACTTCCTGGACGCCGATCCCCCGGGACTAGCGCCGTTCCTCCGCGACCAGCGTCAGGATCGGTCGCGCCGCGCTCGGGAAATGGCATCGAAGCTCGCGGAGCTTGGCGCGCCCATCGAGATCGACGGCTTGATCGAGGCAGCCGACGCCTCTGGTCGTGCCGTGGCGCGGCCCGTGGTGGCGCGCGCACTCGTCGACGCGGGCCACTGCCGCACGGTGCAGGATGCCTTCGACCGCTGGTTGGCCGACGGCGGGGCCGCGTATGTCGCCCGTCGAGGCGCGTCACCCAGCGACGTCGTCAGGCTCGTCGCGCGCGCTGGAGGCGTCTCGGCCCTGGCGCACCCGGGCTTGCTCGGAAGAGACGAGCTAGTGCCGAGTCTCGCAAAAGCCGGGCTCGGGGCGATCGAGGTGTATCACAGCGAGCATGACTCGGCAGCCGAGGCCCACTACGCCCGGATGGCCGCGCAGCACGGCCTCGCGGTTTGCGGAGGCTCCGACTACCACGGCGACGACCATCATCGCGCGAAGCGATTCGGCCGGATCGGGCTGCCACGCGACCAGTTCATGACGCTGCTGCAGCGCCTGCTGCACGCGCACGGCGTCGTGCACGGCGAGTCGACGCCGTCCTGATCACTCCTCCGCCATGACCGCCGCCTTGATCACGGCGACATTGCTAGGTGTCGGTGGGCTCGCCTATTGCGCACTGCTTGGCTTTGGAGCCACGGCCCCGGCTGACGTCCTCCGTCACGCGTCGTTCTCCATTTTTTTCACGCTGGTGACGCTGCTCGCCCATTCGATGACGATGTTCTATCTCATCGGCAAGGGCAAGGCGATCCGCGAAGCCGTCGCCGAGGGAGGATTGCCAACCGACCACTACACCGCGGTCGCTCGGGCCCGCCGTCCGGTATTCTCGGTCGGCACGCTCGCGATGGGGGTGACGATGGTCGCCGCGATCCTCGGTGGTGGTGCAGATACCGGCGCCATCCCGACCGGTGTCCACACCGTGTTCGCGGTGTCGGCTCTCGTCGCCAATGTACTGGCGTTTCGTGTCGAGCTGACGGCGCTCCTCGCCGCGGCGCAGGCCGTCACCGACGTGAATCAGCTGCTTCAGCGACGGGATTCGCCGGTCGGACCAGCCCGGTGAGGGCTGGGTCGGTGCGTTCGCGGCTGCTGCTGTTCGATGTCGACGGCACGTTGCTACTCTCGGGAGGGGCGGGCAAGCGAGCCCTCAACCGCGCGTTCGCTGACCTGTTCGCGGTGGCCGATGCCTTCGACGGCGTTCCGGTCGCAGGGCGGACCGACACGCTCATCTTTCGAGACGCGCTGGCCCAATCGGCGGTCGTGGCTGACGCGGCCGCCCGGACGGCGTTCTACACACGCTATTACGCGTGCCTGGCCGAGGAGATCCAGCGGCCGGGACCCCGCAAGGGGCTGTTGCCGGGCGTCGGCCGCCTCCTCGAGCGGCTGGCGGACGAGACGCATCTGACAGCCGGGTTGCTGACCGGCAACTTCGCGCGCGCGGCCCGCATCAAGCTCGAGCACTTTGGTCTGTGGCGCCACTTTCGCTGCGGCGCGTATGGCGACGATGCGCCGGAGCGAGACGATCTGGTGCCGATCGCGGTCGCGCGCGCCCGGCGGGCCGGTGTGCGGGTCGACGCCGGTTGTGATGCCGTCGTGATCGGCGATACGCCGCTCGATGTGCGTTGCGCGGCCGCCGGCGGAGCGCGGTCGATTGCTGTGGCTACGGGTGGCTACGACGAGGCGGCTTTACGCGCGAGCGGGGCGGATGCGGTGCTGCCGGACCTGGAGGACGCCGATCGATTCCTCGCCGCGGTAGGGTGAGGAGCAATGGCGGAAGCGCCTGGGAGTCGAACCCGATTGACGCGTTTCTCTAACCTGGTGATAGCGCGTGACTTCTGGCGCTAACGGGTTCTGGGCTCAGGACTTACCTCTCTACTGCAGTCTGCTGGAGTCGACACGAGTCAACTGGAATCGACCCCGGTCGTGGAGACATTGTGGAGACGGGCACCTTTCCGCACTAGACCCTGCCTCTGCGATTCGCTGGGCTTCAGCGGCTTTTCGCACCATACGGGGTACGGCATGGGCGCCACGGTCACCGACCGCCGCCGGCGCGCGTCGATGAGGTGATCCCCGTTCCGGTGCCGATGGCGTGTCCCCGCTGCACCGGCCCCGTGACACCGACCCGCGTGGCCGCGCAGTATCAGGAAGAGCTGCCGGTCGTGCACCCGATCGTGCGCCGCTTTGAGGTCGGGGTCGGGCGCTGCACGGTGTGTGGACGCCGGGTGCAGGGCCGCCATCCGCTGCAGACCTCCAACGGTTTGGGGGCCGCCGCCGTGCAGCTCGGGCCGCAGGCCGTCGCCTTCATGGTGGTCCTCAACAAGCAGCTCGGGCTGTCGCATGGCAAGGTCGCCCGGCTTCTGCACCAGCGCTTCGGCCTCGCGGTGACGACCAGTACCGTCACGCGCGCCCTGCACCGCGCGGCGCGGCAGGCCCAGCCGCCGCCCATCAAACCTGTGTGACCCATTTGCTGCGCCGTGCGCGCGACTTGGCGCGTGACCATGCTACCCTCTGTCCTCGAATCTCGACGACGCCATCCGCGATTGGCACAAGATGCCTGACACAACTACGAACTGGAGAGACACAGCGGTGACTAATTCTGAGGTGACTAATTCTGATATGAAGGGCTCGTACCGCATCGATGGCGTCGTCGTCCGTGAAATCCAGGAAGGGATGGCGGAAGCGCTCAAAACCAACACCCTCGGGGGCGCCCTCGATTCCATTGCCGAGAAGGCACGCTTGATGGTTGGCGCCCATCAGAGCGCGATCAGCTACATCCCCGATGGCGACTTCACCCGGGCGTCTCACGCCACGTCATTTTCGGAGAAGTACGCCCGATACCGCACGTACGACGTGATGCCTACCGGTACAGGCATCTGGGCCGTCATCTTCGAGACCGGCGAGTCGATGCGCCTGACAGAGGCTGAACTCCTTGCACATCCGCGCTGGCGCCATTTTTCCGACCTGAAGGATGCGCGTGGACTTGAGCACCCGCCCATGCCCGGCTGGCTTGCCGTCCCGGTGAGGCGGCCGACCAATGAGCCTATTGGCGTCCTGCAACTATCGGACAAGATCGACGGTGATTTCAGCGCAGAGGATCAACAACTTCTTGGTTCCTCACACAAATGTATGCACGGTTTTGGGTAGTGGAAGGTCCGCCATGCAGTGGTAGAGGTTCCGGATGTAGGTCGTGGCGGTCCTGAAGCCGTAGGCCCTGTGAATGATGAGCTTCGCTTTGTTGTTCAACCCTTCGACGGTGCCGTTGTCGATGGGCAGCCGGAAGTAGTTGAGGATGTCGTCCTCGTGGCGGCGGAGCAGCCACGCGAAGTCGCGCATCGGCGGGAGGCGTGAGTGCGTCGCCCACCAGAACCACCGCTTCAGGTAGCGCTTCGCCCACCCCGCGCGGCGGTAGCTCCAGAAGTGCGCGAAGAACTCTTTGAGGAGATAGGCGCGGTTGATCTTCAGATTGAGGTGTTCGAGCTCGCCCAGGCGCCGGTGCTGCGTCTCGGTGAGATTCCAGGGGTTCTTCAACCAGATGAACCGGGTCTTGTGCATCAGCGCTTTGTGTGCCGGGCCTTTCTCGCGAATCTCGTCGCGGCGGACCTGATCGACGGCCGCCATGAGATGACTGACGATGTGGAATTTGTCGAACACCAGCACCGCGTGGGGCGCCCGGACCCGGATCACGTCGATGTAGGGCTGCCACATATCGCAGCAGATGCCGGCGAGCGCCACAGTGCGCTCGGGGCCAAGGAACGCAAAGAACGCCTCGAGGGTCGCCTGGCTGCGTCCCTCGCCGCTCCAGAGCAGCCGCTTCCGGGCCAGGTCGTACACGTTGGTGACGTAGACGTGCCCCTTCTTCCGCGAGATTTCGTCGATGCCGATATGGGTCACGCCGGTGAGGTCGCGGTGCGCCAACCCGTAGGCCACGGCCGCCTCGACCGCTCGCTCCACCGTGCCCCATGCGCACCCGAACAGCGTGGCCACCTGCTGCCACGGCAACACCCGCGTCCAGGTCGCGATCGTCACCAGCAACGCACGCGTGAACCGCTGCCGGCCCACCGCCCAGGGCAGCGCTTCCACATGCACGCCCCGGCACCGCACACACTGGACCCGTCGCGGCGCGTAGACGAGCGTCACGGGAATTCCCCACAGCGGGACATGGCGAAAGCGTCGGACCCACCGGGTGTCCCGATAGCTGCCCCGCTGCTCGCACTGACCACAACGCGGCGCATACCGCCCGTCGGGGGCCAACTCCGCTGCCAATCCGCCGACGTCGCCCGTGACCCGCAGCACCCGAAACCCTTGCAATTCCACCGTTGCCTTCACCAGACTTTCCACGAGCATGAGTCTCCTCTCAGATACCCAGGTAGCGTTGCAACTCCTAAGTACCTGATGAGACTCATGTTCTTCAAACCGCAGCCCTACTCAGCCCGCATACATTCGTGCGACGAACCAACTTACAAAATCAGCTACCGCCCCCTGAGGGGGCGGTATGATGAAGGCCCCTCGAAGGGGCCTTCGATTAGCGATTTTCTAGCCGCTCTCGCGGCGTCTCCTCTGCTTGCGACCACCGGATGTAATCGCGGATCGCCTGTTCGGCCAAATCGACCGGGCCCACAGCAGCGCCTGCGCGTCAAATCGGAGCAGACGGAAGAACGCAAGTTCGAGACTACCGAAGCCACAGCAACCGCATTTGCAATAGCATCCACCGTGAGATTGGCTCTGCCACTCTCGTATGGCGGTCTCCTGTCTGAACTGGGGAGTTCATGACTGGAGACCGTCTATCTTCTTCGGCTAACCCCTACCACGGTCGAACCTTTGCGCGTCTCACCGCCATAGGCGGTGGCTTACCTGTCTTGAGTTATTCATAATAATAGACTTAATGGCAATATGCCGGCCACGCTTCCCTCCTTGTACCCCTCTTTCTGAACGGGAACTTACTGGACGGCGGCGCAGGGCTCTCGCCCACCGCACAAGAAAGAGCTCGCGATTCGAGGCGGAGGCTGGAGCCATGGCGCGGTTGCTCATTGCTCAATCCTTCGCGGTGCCGAGCTCAATCCCTCGGTCACTGGAGACCCCTAGATCGTCGCGCTCTCATTGTCGGGTTCCTCTCAGGGATCGGTGCAGCTTTGGCCGGTTCCATGGCTAATAAGTCAAGCATTGTCATCGACTTACGTGGCTGGAGAACACCGTCTGTATCTGGAGAGGAACTGCAGGCTCTCGGAAAGTCCGGCCCACGGTACACGGCGGAAATCGCGAGGGGCCTGCCAGTGCCAAGGGGCTGAACAGTCAGCGAGGGTTCGGCCCAGCGGTAAAACGTCGGCGAAAGTCCAGGCCGCGTTCCACGAGTGTTCATGGTTCGTCGCCCTGTAAATGCCAGCGCCTCAGCACCTTGAGGTGGGACCGGCTGCCGTCGAGCAGGCCCCCCACCAAAAGCGGGGCCCGCGCAGGCGGCCGTCGACTGAGCGATAGACGACTTCACCGCTGATTCGCGGGCACGAACACATCCGCAGCCTCTTTCCACGGCGTGGCTGACCTGCTGGGGGCTGAATCGTGCACACATTTGTGTGAGGAACCCATTGTCGGAACAACCTCCTATTCGCATCCTGCGAGAACGTTGGCAATAGTCTGCCGCTCGGCCGGATCGATTTGAAGCCTGTACGTCGCCTTTACGAGGACCCAGCTACGCACGTAGGTACACCGGTAGCCTTCATTGGAGGGCAGCCACGAGGCTGGATCTCGATCTCCTTTCGAACGATTTGCGCTCGCAGACACAGCAATGAGCGTGTCTCTATGCCGCAAGTCGTTTGCGTATTGTTCGCGCATCTGGGCAGTCCACAGGTGGCCGCCGCTCCGATGAACCTCCGCCAGTGGCACCAAGTGATCAATTTCCAGAGAGGTCGGGTCCGTGAAAGCTTCTCCCGTAAACGGATCAAGCCACGACCCCTCGACGACCCTGCACCTCTGAGCGTTCAGCGTAACCGGGACGACACTTTCCGAAATCAAGACCTCCTGGCGTGTATCTTGGCAGTCCCCGTCAACATCGATCCAGTGGCGATAGAGATCTCGGTCGTACGGAACAGTGACGGCCGCTACTGCGGTGATTGGCGGCGCAGTGCTGGTCTGCGTCACTGGCTGTTCAGGAGCTGGTGACGGCGCATGGGGTGCCATTAGCTCGGTGCGCGCGCGAACCGCCTTGGCCGCCAAGGCGGAGAAGTGTCCGGCCAGTGGCCCTTGGTGATAGTCGAAACCGAGCGCGAATTGGGCAGCAGCGGGTCCCTGCTCGGCTTGGCGGCGAAGTTCACCGATCGACTCCGAACCAGGCTCGGCGTCCTGCCCGAGCATCACAGAAGGCGCGACGAGCATCACCGCCAGTACGGTAACGGCAAGCACCAAGGGTTTCCTTTGCGTCAGCTTCATTGGTTCACTCCCCTGGTCTCGACGCGATCGGCCGTAGCTTGGCCTGATCCCGGCCGCCGCAGGCTGGACACGGCCCTGCACACTTCACGCCGTGCCGCCGCCACCCGGCCGCCCATGCCGCCCGTTCGGCAGCCGGCCAAGTCAGCAGCAAGTCAGGCATCACTCATCGTTCCGTTTCTCACGCTTCCGTGCAGCCCGAGATGTCTGTCCCCAAAGTGTGCAGTTTTCGATTGCCATTGACACCCCCGCCCGCCAAAGCTATGGAGTGCAGCACCAGAAAGAAAAGAGGTTCCTCTCAGGGATCGGTGCAGCTTTGGCCGGTTCCATGGCTAATAAGTCAAGCATTGTCATCGACTTACGTGGCTGGAGAACACCGTCTGTATCTGGAGAGGAACTGCAGGCTCTCGGAAAGTCCGGCCCACGGTACACGGCGGAAATCGCGAGGGGCCTGCCAGTGCCAAGGGGCTGAACAGTCAGCGAGGGTTCGGCCCAGCGGTAAAACGTCGGCGAAAGTCCAGGCCGCGTTCCACGAGTGTTCATGGTTCGTCGCCCTGTAAATGCCAGCGCCTCAGCACCTTGAGGTGGGACCGGCTGCCGTCGAGCAGGCCCCCCACCAAAAGCGGGGCCCGCGCAGGCGGCCGTCGACTGAGCGATAGACGACTTTCACCGCTGATTCGCGGGCACGAACACATCCGCAGCCTCTTTCCACGGC
The DNA here is from genome assembly GCA_965197395.1 of Vicinamibacterales bacterium. GTDB lineage: Bacteria > Acidobacteriota > Vicinamibacteria > Vicinamibacterales > UBA8438 > CAZYFH01. The sequence goes on from CBDANB010000006.1 coordinate 360,693, forward strand.
GTGGCTGACCTGCTGGGGGCTGAATCGTGCACACATTTGTGTGAGGAACCAGAAAAGATGGCCCAGGCAGGTCAAACGGCTCATGCCGGATCGAACCCGCAGATACGCCGTGCCTCGGCTTCGGTCATGCGAATGCTCATCACCGGACCCGCTCCTCGATGACGCTCATCCGCGAGACGGGTGATGAGAACACCGGATCAAAATGCCGTACGGGAAGAGCTGTGGCTCTCGCAGCCAGGAGATCGCGCAGATCGGACTCTGAGACGAGCGCCTGCCCAACAGACACCCGCTCCAGTGCTTCGACTGTCCCGTCTGGAGATCGCCAGATTGGAGTAGCCCATCGGTCAATCATGTCTTGTCTCCAGCTCTAACTCGGATTCTCCGGCACGTGACGAGCGCAGCTGCTCGGCGAACATCGCCACCGTGAGCGCGTAGCGGTGGACGCAGTTGTAGCGCATCAGCGCGTCGTAGTTGTCGTACACGAGAAACGTGCGGCCGTCGATCGCCACCAGCGAACCCTCGATGTCGACCTGCGGCAGGTCGGCGCCCGAGGTGCGTCGCACGCCGAGGCGCTGCCACTCGGCCAGTGGGTGCCGTTCGGTCATGCGCCGCATGCCCGGGCACGTGCCGGTCGCGCGGCCCGGAACCGTGTCGGCCAGCCCGGCGGGCACCGTCACCTCACGGCCCCAGATGTAGCCCCTCGTCCAGCCGGAGCCGCGCGAGAGGTAGTTGGCCATCGAGGCGAGCGCGTCGGGCGTCGAGTTCCAGATGTCGCGCCGGCCGTTGCCGTCGCGGTCCACCGCGAGCGTGAGGTAGTTCGACGGCAGGAACTGGGGCTGGCCCATGGCGCCCGCCCACGAGCCGGTCATCGCGTCGAGCTCGACGTCACCGTTCGCGACGATCTGGAGGGCGTCGAAGATCTGCCCGCGGAACAGGTCGGCCCGCCGCGGGTCCCAGGCCAGCGTGACGAGCGCGTCGAACACCGGCACGCCGCCGGTGAACCGCCCGAAGCTCGACTCCATTCCCCAGATCGCCAGCAGGAAATGGCCCGGGATGCCGTAGTCGCGCTCGAGTTCGGCCAGCAGGGCGGCGTGCTCGCCCGCGATCTTGCGGCCGTAGTCCACCATCGTTGGCCGGACGCGGTTGGCGTAGTACTGCTCCAGCGTCTGGACGACCTCGGCCTGGTTGCGGTCCTCGGCAATCACCGTCTCTCTCGGCTCCACGTCGGCGAGCGCGGCGGTGACCAGTGCGTCGCTGAAGCCGCGGGTGCGCGCTTCGTCCCTCAGCTCGGCCAGCCAGATATCGAAGGGCGGCGGCTCGGCCTGCTGGCCCGCGAGGGGGACGGCCAGCGCGGCCGCGAGGACGGTAGCGAGGATGGCGCCACGGGTCATGGGGCGAGGTTCTGCGTCAGCCCGATGTAAGCCGACATTTCCGGTTTGGCTTCCGCAGACTGGCCACATCCTACACCTGGCCGGCCAGGGCCGATGGGGCCAGACGTGCTTGTCGGCATTCTCGCTGACGAGCTGCCAGGCGGCGGAGCGGGCGGCCGATCAGTACCGCCTGATGGCGGACCAGGCGGCGCAACTCCTCGAGTCCCCGGCGCTGAGAGCGGCGGAGCAGGCGGCCAATCAGTACCGCCTGATGGCGGACCAGGCGGCGCAACTCCTCGAGTCCCCGGCGCTGAGAGCGGCGGAGCAGGCGGCCGATCAGCACCGCCTGATGGCGAACCAGGCGGCGCAACTCCTCGAGTCCCCGGCGCTGAGAGCGGCGGAGCAGGCGGCTGATCAGTACCGCCTGATGGCGGACCAGGCGGCGCAACTCCTCGAGTCCCCGGCGCTGAAAGCGGCGGAGCGGGCGGCCGATCAGCACCGCCTGATGGCGGACCAGGCGGCGCAACTCCTCGAGTCCCCGGCGCTGAGAGCGGCGGAGCAGGCAGCCGATCAGTACCGCCTGATGGCGGACCAGGCGGCGGTGCTACTGGCGAAAATGCCGCAGCTTACACCGGAGCTGTTCGGGGGGCATGGAACGAAAGCGTCGCGGAGGCTGTCAGGCGGTTGGAACAGACCGAGGTCATTGCCGACGTCGACGCCGACGCCGACGCCGACGAGGATGCGGCGACAGTTCAGAAAGCTGCGCCGCCCGAGGCTCAGGCGAGGGTGAAGGCTCGGTTGTCCTGGTTGCGCGTCCGCCGGGGGCTTATGCGGCTTGAGAAGTCCTGCTCCAGGGTAGTGCTGATCTGGACGCTTCTGGGGGAGCCGGTACCGGACGTGTCGACGACGACCCAACTCTTGGGCGTGACCGCACCACCGAATGGGCCGCTGGTGCCGGCGCCGGATTCGTCGACGACCCTGGGGCTCGAGCCGGTGACCACGGCCCTGACCTTGCCAGGCGATTGGGCGGTAGAGGGCCTGCCGGCAATCGTGGAGAGGGCCGGCCCGACGGCAGCCGAACGGGTGGTCGAGTTCTTCACGGCCGAGATTCGCAACGGGAATACTCGCGCGGCCTACGCCAAGGCGGTGACGCAGTTCTTTAATTGGTGCGACGAGCACGGGCTCGAGCTCGACCAGATTTCGGCGGTCGCCGTCGCTGCTTACGTGGAGGAACTCCAAGGTGTGTACCGCGCCCCCACGATCAAGCAGCACCTGGCCGCCATCCGCCGGCTGTTCGATTGGCTCGTGGTCGGCCAAGTGGTCCCGTGGAATCCGACCGCCGCGGTGCGGGGACCGACGCAGGTCGTGAAGAGGGGCAAGACGCCGGTCCTCCAGCCCGCGGAAGTGCGGCTGATCCTCGACTCGATCGACACGTCGGCCGTCGGAGACCTCCGCGACCGGGCGCTGCTCGGGGTGATGATCTACAGCTTCGCACGGGTGTCGGCCGTCGTGAACATGGATGTCGACGACTACTACCAGCAGGGCAAGTGCCGGTGGCTGCGGCTGCGCGAGAAGGGCGGCAAGCACCACGTCATACCGGTCCACCACAAGGCGGAGGCCTATCTCGACGCGTATCTCAAGGCCGCCGGGTTCGCGGCAGAGCGAGGTTCGCCGCTGTGGCGTTCGCTGACGCGGACCCGAGAGCTTGGCGAGCGCCGGATGAGCAGGGTGGACGTCTTCCGGATGGTCAAGCGGCGCGTGAAGCCCGCCGAGCTCGAGAACGCGGCGAATTGCCACACATTCCGGGCTTCCGGCATCACGGCGTATCTGCTGAACGGCGGTACGCTCGAACGCGCACAGGCGATAGCTGGGCACGAGAGCCCGCGCACCACGCAGCTCTACGACCGGACGGCAGACGACATCACCGTCGAGGATGTCGAGCGGATCAAGATTTAGGAGGCGAGGGTCTGAGCTGGTGACGTGTGGGGCGGCCGCCGTTGTCGGCCGGGCGGTGCCTGGACACAGTGTGTCGAGGCGAGGGGAGAGAGAAAGTGAAGACCTCCTCGAAAGGAGGACGGGGCACCGCGCCGCCAGCGCGCGGTGTCCGGGGTACCAGCGACAGGACGCGCGCGGGCTGCGCAGGGCGCTGCTCTCCAGCGAGCACCACGGGCTCGCCAAGCGACGCACAGAGGTCGCGCATGAGTTCGTGGTCGTCTTTCTGCGTTGGCGGTCCGTTGTCATTGCTCAGCATGCTCAGCGCTCCTTAACGAACCTGTGTGAACTCCCACGCCACCCCGCTGGCATTCGTCACTTCCACAACGCCCCTACTCGTGGCGTGTGTTCCCTCATACCTCGTGCCGATCGCCGAGGAACACGTTCCCAGAATCTCGTTCACGATTAGGCGACTCGCGATCCAGACGACAAAGTTTTGACAAAACCCAGTGAAACTTCCCTCGGGCGCCAGCGTCGTTCACGCGCTCTTCGAGCTGGACGTGCACGTCCATCCCGAGCCGGCGCGCGCCGGCCGCGGTGAGGCGGGAGAGGTTCGACTGCACCGCCCCGGTGACCAACACGGTGTCGGCGCCGCGCGCCTGCGCCGCGCCGAGGTGGAATTCGAGCTGGCGCACCTTGTTGCCGCCGAAGGCGAGCCCGGTGCAGTCGTCACGCTTGATCCACAGTTCGACGTCGAGGGCGGCGCCGAGGTGCGGGGCGGCGTCGAGCGGCGTCGGCGTGTGGCCGAGCCGGACCCGCGGGAAACGATCAATCGTGGCAAGCAGACTGGACATGGCAGAGCCGAGCCCGGCTGGACTCGGGCGTTCGATCGGGAAGAGTCTCTCACGTTGTGGTCAGGCGGTGATCAGACGACCGGAACGGATCACGCTCACACGGCATTCTCCTGCCGGATCTCCCCCTCCAAGTCTTCCTGATGTTCCTGAGGGTGTTCGGACTTCTGGCAGGATCGGGCACTCCTGGCGCACCCGAGCCGGGCGGTAAGCGTTGACGGGCAGTGACCTCCCCCTAGCGTCCTCACGTGATGACACTCAAGAAGGGCGCTCCGGGCCCCCCGATACCGCGGCGGTCAGGCCGTGTCCTGGATGGCTCACGACACTGGTTCGGCATGCTCCTGCTGGCGGTCAGCGGCTTCGGCGTCCCGGTCGCATCCTCGGCGCAGGAGAACGACCGCGCGACACCGCGACCGGCGGGGCACAGTGGACCACCACGACCAACGGGACCAGGAGCGCCTCCCTCGGTACGTGGCACGGCGTCACCACCGATGGCGACGGACGGGTGGCGCGTCTGTCTCTCGAGGACCACACCCTGCCGGGGGCGACCCCACCGGCGTTGGGCACCGTGACCACCCTCAGGAAGCAGGAAGACCTGACGGACGAACAGTACGAAGCGCTCGGCATGTGGGTCGAGGACATCCGGGCGCTGGGCCTGTCGCCGGACGAGCTGCCACTGGCTCGCCAGCTCCCCGCTGGGCCCGTTCATCTGGTCGTCACCCCAAGAGACAACAGCTGGAAGCAGGTGATCCGTCGAGCGCGGAGATCGCAAGAAAAGTTGGGCGGAAAGTTTGCGCACAACTCGTCCTCTCTATTCCTCTGATTTCAGAGGGGTTACGTCTGCACTCGATTGCCCGCCTCCCAAAGGTCGCTGCGCGCCCGGCAACGAGCAGCGACACGGTGAGGCTGGCCCGGAATCGGGCCGGGATTGACCAAGCCGGGGATAGTTGTACCAGCGGAAGAGGGAGACGCTCATGGAGGAGGGCATTGGATAGATGCCCCTGCACCGGTACAACATCGCACCCGGAGAGACACGCAGATGGGCCGTTGGAAGCGTCATCGCCTCCACGTGCAAAGCCCGCAACGGCTCCAGACAGATCAGGGAGGTCCAACTCGGCCACACAGGCCTGAACCGAATGACCGCACTCGGACGTTCCGCGTTCGCATGCATCTCCCGCCCATGACGTCGCGCCGCGCAACGCCTTCCATCCCACATCACCGTCAACACCCAGCACCGGCCGCGGCACGTCGCGCCGTATGCCCGTGGAGGTGGCCGGTCTGCCGATGGCATCGAGCGGGAGCGTCCCGGTCTCCACCACGATCGTGCGTGTGCGCGTTCGTTGTTTTCAGGGAGACGCGCCAGTAATCGAACGGGGGAAGGGCCGCGCAGTGTGGCCAAACCAGATCGTGCCAGAGGGCAAATTCTTTCAGTTTCCCGATCCGGTGAGGCGCGCGTAACTACGAGGTAACGAGGACAGGTTTGACGTGGGCACGTTCGACGTTCCGGACGGACGCTCGGTGGTCCGTGTCGTTCGACACCTCGACGACGCCCGAGATGCCGGTTTCATGGGGCGCGGCTGACATGGGCGAGGGGACGACGGTGAGAACGATCGGCCCGGCCGCCGTGCGCGCGCGCGAACTGTGCTGACCGCTGTTGAGAACAGTAGCCCTGTACTCCCTTCATGCCGGCACAGAGCGGTGCTTGTTTTGTTGAGGCGCGCGCGGTTTCCCGGTCGCAACGGCGCAGAGGAAGAAAAAGTGGTTCCTCACACAAATGTGTGCACGATTCAGCCCCCAGCAGGTCAGCCACGCCGTGGAAAGAGGCTGCGGATGCTACCAGTGTTCGTGCCCGCGAATCAGCGGTGAAGTCGTCTATCGCTCAGTCGACGGCCGCCTGCGCGGGCCCCGCTTTTGGTGGGGGGCCTGCTCGACGGCAGCCGGTCCCACCTCAAGGTGCTGAGGCGCTGGCATTTACAGGGCGACGAACCATGAACACTCGTGGAACGCGGCCTGGACTTTCGCCGACGTTTTACCGCTGGGCCGAACCCTCGCTGACTGTTCAGCCCCTTGGCACTGGCAGGCCCCTCGCGATTTCCGCCGTGTACCGTGGGCCGGACTTTCCGAGAGCCTGCAGTTCCTCTCCAGATACAGACGGTGTTCTCCAGCCACGTAAGTCGATGACAATGCTTGACTTATTAGCCATGGAACCGGCCAAAGCTGCACCGATCCCTGAGAGGAACCGAAAAAGTTATGGACGGCTCGAATACTTATTCGAGCCGTGACGGACAGCATCACGGGTCGGCTGCAAAGCGCCTCGTCGAATCGCGGTCAGCCAGCGCCTTGGAGTAGACGTCATGAGTCGCCACGTTCTGTGCAGCGCCCTCGTGGTCGCCACCCTCACCCTCGCGGTGTGCAGTTCAGCCTGTGTTCAGGCACAGGGACAGGATGCACACAGCCCAGCCGCGCAAGCCCTCGCAGACCTCCGCGCCAGCGCCGAGGCGGGCGGCGCCGAGGCGCAGTTCATCCTCGGCGGTATGTATGTCACCGGCGTCGGCGTGCCGCAGGATGCCGCCGCCGCGGTCGCGTGGTACCGCCGCGCCGCCGAGCAGGGCGACGCCCGCGCGCAGTACAATCTCGGGGGCATGTACCGCGAGGGCCGAGGCGTGCCCCCGGATGCCGTCGCCGCAGTCGCGTGGTACCGCCGTGCCGCCGAGCAGGGCCACACGCGCGCGCAGTACAACCTCGGGGGCATGTATGCCGAGGGCCTCGGGGTACCCCCGGATACCGTCGAGGCCCTCATGTGGTTGACCATCGCCGCCGCTCGGGCAACCGTCGCGGAGCGTGAGCACATGGTGACGGCGCGCGCCGCCGTCGCCGCGCGCAGGCGTGGCACGCGGCGCACCAGGGTATGAGGAACCGTGCCGCGCCGCCTAGTGACACGGGACGCGAGGGCGTGATTATCGCGCTCGGGCTCCTGTTCGGGTTGTGTTGCAACTGTGGCCGATGGCGGCTGGTAACCTGAAGAGATCATGAAGAAGGCAATCCGACCGGCGATGTTCAAGTGGCGACACACGGAGCCTGGGCTGATTCTGTGCGCCGTACGCTGGTACCTTCGGTACTCGCTCTCGTTCCACGATGTCGAAGCGCTGATCCGCGAGCGCGGCCTGGAGGCGAACCACACGACCATCTGGCGCTGGGTCCAGCGCTACGGTCCCGCACTGACGGAGCGGCGGCGCCGTCATCTCAAGCCCACCCACACGTCCTGGCGTGTCGATGAGACCTGCGGTCGTGTCACGGGGCGCTGGTGCGACCTCTACCGAGCCCTCGATTCCACCGGCGCCACGATCGACTTCGTGCTCTCGGGGTGGCGCGATGCCGGGGCGGCCACACGCCTGTTCCGCAAGGCGCTGACTCAAGACAGGTAAGCCACCGCCTATGGCGGTGAGACGCGCAAAGGTTCGACCGTGGTAGGGGTTAGCCGAAGAAGATAGACGGTCTCCAGTCATGAACTCCCCAGTTCAGACAGGAGACCGCCATACGAGAGTGGCAGAGCCAATCTCACGGTGGATGCTATTGCAAATGCGGTTGCTGTGGCTTCGGTAGTCTCGAACTTGCGTTCTTCCGTCTGCTCCGATTTGACGCGCAGGCGCTGCTGTGGGCCCGGTCGATTTGGCCGAACAGGCGATCCGCGATTACATCCGGTGGTCGCAAGCAGAGGAGACGCCGCGAGAGCGGCTAGAAAATCGCTAATCGAAGGCCCCTTCGAGGGGCCTTCATCATACCGCCCCCTCAGGGGGCGGTAGCTGATTGATCCGTCGCATCCTCCGCCCCGCGTCCTCAACACGGACCAGGCACGCCTCTACGGCTCGGCGATTGCCGGCGTGAAAAAGAAAGGCATCCTGCGACGCCGTTGCCGCCACCGGCCAGTCCAATACGTGAACAACATCGTGGAGCAGGATCATCGATCGATCACACGACGCGTGAAGGCCAAGCAAGGGTTTCGCGAGTTTCAGGCGGCGCGGCGAATAGTCCAAAGATACGAGGCTATGCACATGATCCGGAAGGAACAGGCGAGGTGGGTGAGCGGATCGGATGTTCGGCGACAGATTCAGTTCATCAACACGCTGTTCGAAGTGGCGGCCTGAGACGAAGCCGGGGCGACTCGACCAATCGCGCTCTTGTCGCTTTTTGAAAGTTGCAACACATCCCTCGTGACCGCTCGTTGTCCTGGAGGGTGCTGATGCTCAGACAGGTCGGAATATACGGGACCATCGCCTTCATGCTGTCCCTGCCGTTGCCGGCGGTGGCGCAGCAGGACGCGCAGGCCGAGGACGAGGCCCCGCCGCAGTTCACCAACGAGATTACGGTCCGGGTCACGGCCCGGAAGCGCGAGGAAGACCTCCAGGCGGTCCCCTTCTCGGTGGCCGCGCCGACGCCGCAGGTCCTGCGGACCCGTGGCGCCGAGAGCCTTGAAGACGTGTCGGTGAACGTCGCCGGCTTCTCCGTCCAAAACCTCGGGCCCGGCCAGAGCCAGATCGCGATGCGGGGCGTCTCGGCCGGGCAAATCGTCCGCGACCAGCCGGGCGTCAAGGAGCAGGTCGGCGTCTATCTCGACGAGTCGGTCATTTCGCTCTCCCTCTTCACGCCGGATCTCGATCTCTTCGACATGTCGCGCATTGAGGTGCTGCGCGGCCCGCAGGGGACGCTGTTTGGATCGGGCTCTCTGTCGGGCACGGTGCGGTACATCACGACCCAGCCGGCACTCGGCGTCACCGAGGCGGCGGGCGAATTTGGTGTCAGCTCGATGGAGGGCGGCGGGTTCGGCAACGACGTGAAATTCGCGGTCAACATTCCGCTCGGCGAGGCGGCGGCCGCCCGCATCACGGCCTCTCACACGACCATCGGCGGGTTCATGGACGCCGTGCAGCCCGATCTGCGCCTCCACGAGAACGTCAATCACGGCCGGCGCACCGGCGCCCGCGTGGCGCTACGCTGGCAGCCAAACGACCAGTTCTCCATCACGCCGCGCCTGCACTACCAGGATATCTCGATGGATGGGTGGAACCGGATCGACGCCTACAACATCCTGGCCAATCCGTACACGACCACGCGGCCCGCGATTACGCTGGGTAAGCGCCAGCACTTCACGCAGGTCGAGGAGCCGTTCGCGGACACGTTCCTGCTGGGCGACGTCACGGTCGCGTACGATGTCGGCGGCGTGGCGGTGACGGCCATCACCTCGCTCACCACCCGTGACGTGCAGGTGGTTCGCGATGCCACGGCGCTGGGCGCCAGCATCTCCTTCAGCCCGTTCGGCGCGCCGGAAGCGGGCTATACCCTCGACATGCCGCTCATTGACGAGACGGCCGCCACGGGCCTGACGCAGGAACTCCGTGTCGCGAGCGACACCGAGCGGGTCGCGTGGGTCCTCGGCGCCTTTTACAGCACGGCCGAACGTGAGTACGGCCAGAGCGCGCGGGCGGAGGACTATGTGGCCGTCAACAGCGGCGCGGTCTCCGATTTCTTGCGGGTCGTGACGGGGAGCCCGGATCTCTCCTGGGCGGGCTCACGGACCCTGGCGGGCCACCCCGACACGGAAGAACTCTTTTTCTCCGATCTCACCTACGATTTCAATCAGCTCGCGCTGTTCGGGGAGGTCTCGCTGGCCGTCACCGACCGGTTCAGCCTGACCGGCGGTCTTCGCTGGTACGACTTCGACGAGCGGCGCACCCAGACGTTCGACGGCCTGTTTGCCGATCCGCTCGACAGCGACGGGACGACGACGGCCGCCGGCGTCGCCCCGCGGGTCATCGCCAGCTACGCCGTGACCGAGGCGACGCAGGTGAACGCGCAGGTGTCGAAGGGCTTCCGCCTCGGCGGCATCAACGATCCGCTCAATACGCCGCTCTGCACGCCGAGGGATTTGGAGACCTTTGGTGACCGCCCCACCTGGGACAACGAAACACTCTGGAATTACGAGGTGGGCACCAAGTCCACCATCCTGGGCGGCCGCGGGACGGTGAACGTCTCCGGCTTCTACATGGACATCCGCAACCTGCAGGCGACGGTGACGGCTGGTTCGTGCTCGTCGCGGGTGATCTTCAACGTGCCGGACGCCCGGAGCGCCGGCCTGGAAGTCGAGGTCGCCGCGCAGCCGACGCCCCTCTTCGACGTCGCTCTCGCCGCCAGCGTGGCCGACGCCAGACTCCAGTCGACCCTGGAGGCGTACGACGCCGCCGGGCACGCCACAGGTATCATCGCGGGCATCGAGGACGGCAAGCGCCTGCCGACGACGCCGCGGTTTCAGACGACGGCGGCCGCCACGTGGCGGTGGGTGATGGGCGGCTGGGTCGGCTATCTGAGCGGCGTGTACCAGCACGTCGGATCGCGCTTCACCCAGATCGGCGACCAGGCCGAGGGGTTCGGCTCCGTCGACTTGACGGCGCTGACCCCCGCGTTGCACCCGGACACATTCATCGGGGGGCCGCTGACGCAGAGCACGTTCACCTTCAATCCGGAACTGCCGGCCTACAACATCCTCAACACCAGGATCGGGGTGCTTAGCGGCGTGTGGGACATCGCCTTCTTCATCAACAACGTCACCGACGCGCGGGCGTTCCTCGCGCTCGACCAGGAGCGGGGCACGCGCGCCCGGGTCGGCTATCTGACCAACCCGCCGCGCCGCGTCGGCATCAGCACGCGCGTCAGCTTCTAAAGCGAACACAAGTCTGGCTCACAGCAAAGGAGAATCCATTGAAGCCGATCTTTCTGAAGGCCATTGGCCTGTCGCTGCGTGTCGTCGCGTCGCTGGCCGTCCTGCCGCTGGCATGGGCGCCCGCCGGGGCCGCCGCGCGCGGCGCGGCGCAAGGCGAACCGCAGGAGCAGATCGAGGAACTCAGCCGGGTGCTCGGGGTGACACCGGCGGAGATTGAAGCGCTGGGCCTGTCGCCCGAGGAGATGCAGCGCCTGCTCGCCGGGTTCACCACGGAAACAGTGGTTGTCGGCTCCCGCGGGCAGCCGCGGTCGGTGACCGCGTCGCCCGTGCCGGTGGACGTGCTCTCGCCCGCCGACCTCACCAGCCAGGGCGCCATCAACCTGCAGGACCAACTCCGGACGGTGGTGCCGTCGTTCAATGTCAACACCCAGCCGATCAGCGACGCCTCCACGGTCGTTCGGCCGGCGATGCTGCGCAACCTGGCTCCGGACCACACGCTGGTCCTGGTCAACGGCAAGCGCCGCCACCGCTCGTCTATCATCGATTGGCACGGCGGCAACGGCGTGGCGTTCGGATCGCAGGGACCCGATATCTCGGCTATCCCGGCGATCGCGCTGCGGCAGGTCGAGGTGTTGCGGGATGGTGCGGCTGCGCAATACGGCTCGGACGCGATTGCCGGCGTGCTGAACTTCCAGCTCAAGGACGCTGCCTCCGGCGGGGCCATCGAGTACCACACCGGCGCCTTCGGCGCCGGCGACGGCGAGGCCATGACCGTTGCCGCCAACGTCGGTCTGCCGCTGGGTGCCACCGGCTTTGCCAACCTCAGCCTGGAGTATGGTGGCGCGAACCCGACCAACCGGAGCGCGCCCCGCAGTGACGCGATCGCCCTCATCGCGGCCGGGAACACCGACGTGGCGTCCGATACGCCGCAGATCTGGGGATCGCCGGACATCGACGACGACCTCAAGCTCTTCGGACACTTCGGCTACACCTCCGCGGCCGGGGTGCAGGTCTATAGCCACACCAACTACGCCAGCAAGCGGGTGACCGGTGGCTTCTTTTTCAGGAACCCGAATACGCGGGGCGGCGTCTTCAGCGGCGACGGCGGCGAGACGCTGCTGATCGGCGACGTGCTGCGAGCTCACGCGATGGGGTCGGCGAATTGCCCGACGGTGGCCATCACCGACAACGTCGCCGACCCGGTCGCCCTGCAACAGGTGTTCGACGACCCGAACTGCTTCTCGTTCCGGGAGCGGTTTCCGGGCGGCTTCACGCCGAACTTTGGCGGCGAGGCGCAGGACATGTCGTTCGTCGGCGGCATCCGCGGCTTCGCCACCGACCGCTTCACCTGGGACGTGAGCGGATCGCTCGGCGCCCACGAGACCGACCTCTTCATCACCGACACCGTCAACGCCTCGCTCGGGCCCGACACGCCCACCTCGTTCAAGCTCGGCAGCAACCGCCAGCGCGAGGTCGCGCTCCACGCCGACGTGTCCTACGCCGCCACCGACATGATCAACATCGCGGCCGGCGCGGAATGGCGGAACGAGCAGTACGAGACCCGCGCGGGGGATCCCGCGGCGTGGACGGTCGGCCCCTATGGCCGGGGACAGGGATTCTCCGCCGGCGCCAACGGATTCTTCGGCTACGGGCCGATGGCTGCGGGCACCTGGAGCCGGCGCAACGTCGCGGTCTACGGCGACATCGAGCTGACCGGCGCCGAGGATGACTGGACGCTCGGATCGGCCGTCCGGATCGAGCACTTCGACGATTTCGGCCCGGCGATGAACAGCAAGCTCTCCGGCCGCGTCGGCTTCGTGCGCGCCAGCGTGAGCAGTGGGTTCCGCGCCCCAACGCCGGGCCAGCAGAACGGGTTCAACATCTCGACCATCTTCGACCCGGCGCTCGGCGATCTCGTGAACAACGGCACCATCCCGTCGATCTCGCCGGTGGCGGCGCTCCGCGGCGGCGTGCCGCTCGCGCCGGAAACGTCCATCAACTACACCGCCGGTGTCGTCTTCGACACCGGACCGTTTACGTTCACGGCCGATTACTTCCGGATCACCGTGTCCGACCGGATCGGGATCACGAGCAACTTCACCCTCACGACAGAGGAGATCGACACCCTGCTGGCGGAGGGTGTGACGGCCGCCCGCGATCTCCGGCGGTTCCGGTTCTTCACCAATGCATTCGCCACCGCGTCCCAGGGGATCGATCTGGTGTCGACCTTCACGCCGGTCGCGTGGCGCGGCAACACCAGCATCAGCGCCGTCTTCAACTACACCGACACCGCGGTGACCGACAACGACAAGGGGCTGCTCAACGACCGGCGCCTGGCCGAGTTCGCCTACGCGCTACCGCGAACCCGCTGGAACATCGGTCTGACCCAGCAGGTCGGGCGGGTGAGCCTGCTCGCCCGGGTGAATTACTTCGGCGGCTGGTACGACTACGACAGCGGGTTTGCACAGATCTACCTGCCATCCGGCGGCATCGAGCAGGGCTTCTTCGCCGGCCAGCCGATTGTCGACCTCGAGGCGAGCATGGGGCTGGGCGGCGGCACGACGCTGGCGGTCGGCAGCCAGAACGCGTTCAACACCTTCCCGGACGAGAGTGCGCGCGCGCGGTCCGTCGGCGAGAAATACAGCGAGTACACCCCCTGGGGCTTCAACGGGGCGTACTACTATGCACGCATCCGCTACGTCTGGGGCAGGTAGGACCGCCTGGCGCTTGCGTCGGCGGCGCGTGATCCCGATGTCCTTGAGGGGTTGCGTCGAGCACCGCGAACGACGCGCTCTTGCCGGCTCCCGGGGCCCAAGCTGGTATGCGGGCGGCCCCGGTGGTCGTGCGCCATCCAGGCGCGCAGGATTCCTCGCCGGTGGCGTTTGTGACGGGAATCACCCCGTCCAGGCACTCCCGCCGGATCACCCCGATCAGGCGTTCGCACCACGCATTCGCCTGTGGCGTTCGCACGGGCGTCTTCAGCACGCGCAGCCCCATTGATCGGATCGCGCATGTTCCCGACGCAACTCGGCTAAAGTGCTTTTAAGATAGCCCTTGTACTGCTTGGGCGCGTCGTGGTACTTCTGCATGCACGGATGTGTTGCAACTTTCCAAAAGCGGCAAGAGAGCGATTGGCCGAGTCGGCCGGGCTCCGTCTCATGCCGCCACTTCGAACAAGTTGTTGATGAACTGAATCTGTCGCCGCACATTCGCACCGCTCACCCACCTCGCTTGCCCCTTCCGGATCATGTGCATGGCCTCGTAGCCTTGGATCGTTCGCCGCGCCGCCTGAAACTCACGAAACCCCTGCTTGGCTTTCACGCGTCGTTTGATCGCTCGATGATCCTGCTCCAGGATGTTGTTCACGTATTGGACTGGCCGGTGGCAACAACGGCGTCGCAGGAGTCCTGCCTGTTTCACCCCTGAAATCGCCGATCCGGAAAGGCGGGCCTGGTCCGTGTTGATGACACGGGGCTGCGGATGCGACGGATCAGTGAGCGCCTTGCGGAACAGGCGTGTGGCCGTAGCGGCATCGCGCAAGCCCGAGAGCACGAAGTTGATCGTGGCACCGGTGGAATCGAGGGCTCGGTAGAGGTAGCACCACCGACCCTTGACACGAACGTAGGTCTCATCGACACGCCAGGACTTGTTGGTTGGTTTGAGATGACGGCGCAGCCGCTCCTCCAGTTCGGGACCGTCGCGCTGGACCCAGCGCCAGATTGTCGTGTGGTCCGCTTCCAGGCCGCGCTCGCGGAGCAGCTCTTCGACATCGCGAAACGAGAGCGAATACCGAAGGTGCCAGCGCACGGCGCACAGAATCAGCTCGGGCTCGGTTTGTCGCCACTTAAAGATCGCCGGTCGGATTGCCTGCTTCATGATCTCTTCAGGTTACGGCTCTGAAATCGTGGTCCTTACTTTCGAGGCCTTACTCCATCCCCCATCGTTCCCTGCCTGCACCTGGAATGCGTACTCTGTGCCAGTGGTCAGCCCCGTGATCGTCACATGGAAAAGATGGGTCTATCCGGGTTTCCCAACGCTATTTTGGGGCCTTTCGGGGTTTTTCGTGGATGATTTGATGGGAAAGGCCCTGTGGAAGCTCGTGGAAAACGCGCAGCGTTTTCCGAGGTGCGGTGGGCGCGTTCTGTGCGGCCACGGCGCCGGCAGCTTCCACAGGGCCCATCCGATGCGACAAGATCGCCGCGTCCTCGGACTGCAGTCGACCCGTGAATGACTATGTTCACATCGAAGCGGCCGACCTGTGCAGGCCGAACGCTCGATTTACCCAGGAAAGACAGGGATATCAGGCACTTACGCCCTTTGGGAAACTCGGATATAGCCATAAAGATGGGTCTATCCGGGTTTCCCAACGCCATTTTGGGGCCTTTCGGGGTTTTTCGTGGGTGATTTGATTGGAAAGGCCCTGTGGGAGCTCGTGGAAAACGCACAGCGTTTTCCAAGGCACGGTGGGCGCGTTCTGCCTCGGATCCGGCCATTAGTGGACAGTTGAAAACCGGCCATTTCCGATAGCGGCCTGAGACGTTGACACCGGTCGGGAACTGCACGTTCCTGCCCGGCATGAGCAACGTCTTGTCTGAAGACAAACGACAACAGGTCCTGGCGCTGGGACGCCTCGGTTGGTCGCTGCGGCGGATCGAAGGGGCGACCGGGGTCCGGCGTGAGACGGCCAGCGGTTACCTGAAGGCGGCCGGCCTGGTGGTGCGCGGCCGTGGCCGGCCGTCCGCTCGTCCGGCAAATCCGGCCATTTCGCCGGACGTGTCCACCGACCCTTCGCCGGCATCCTCGACCGACACGGCCACAACCGACGCCGGCCCCGTGTCCGGGAACCACCCCAGTCGAGCGCCGCGAGAGAGCGCCTGCGAGCCCTATCGCGAGCTGATCGTCGAGGCGGTTGGCCGGGGGCGCAACGCCATGGCCATCTGGCAGGACCTGGTCGATGACCACGGCTTTCCGGCGGGCTATGCGAGTGTACGGCGCTTCGTCTCCACCCTCCGGCAGCAGCCCGCCGTAGAGGCCCGGGTGGTCATCGCCACCGCCCCGGG
Source organism: Vicinamibacterales bacterium (assembly GCA_965197395.1). Lineage (GTDB taxonomy): Bacteria > Acidobacteriota > Vicinamibacteria > Vicinamibacterales > UBA8438 > CAZYFH01. The sequence continues at coordinate 376,621 of CBDANB010000006.1, forward strand.
GGAGGAAGCACAAGTCGACTACGGCGATGGACCGATGGTCCGTGACCGCGCCTCCGGCAAGTACCGGCGGACGCGGCTCTTCGTCCTGACGCTGGGCTACTCGCGCAAGGCCGTCCGGCTGCTGGTCCGCCAGTCGAGCACGCAGGTCTGGGCCGAGTTGCACGAGCGGGCGTTCCGGCGGCTGGGCGGCAGTGTCCGCTCGTCGTCCTCGACAACCTCAAGGAAGGCGTCCTCACTCCGGACATCTACGACCCCACGCTCAATCCGCTCTACCGCGACGTGCTGGCCCACTACGGGGCCGTGGCCCTGCCGTGCCGCGTCGGCGACCCCGACCGCAAGGGTAAGGTCGAAGCCGGCGTCGGCCACGCGAAGAAGACGCCGCTGCGCGGCCTCCGCTTCGAGCGCCTCGACGACGCCCAGGCGTATCTGGACCGCTGGGAGCGGCGCTGGGCCGATACGCGCATCCATGGCACGACCAAGCGCCAGGTCGCCGCCATGTTTGCCGAGGAACGTCCGGCGCTTGGCCCGTTGCCGCTCGAACCGTTTCGCTACTACCAGTACGGCCATCGCACCGTGCATCTCGACGGCTGCGTCGAGGTCGCCGCGGCCTACTACAGCGCGCCGCCCGGCTGGATCGGCCGCCGCATCCACGTGCAGTGGAACGCGGCCCACGTCCGGCTACTCGACCCCCAAACCGGTCAGCTCCTCCGCGAGCACCTGCGCGCGCCACGAGGCTGGCATCGCATTGATCAGGACCGGCCCGCCCGCACCCCGGCCAAGACCCTCGCCCTGCTCGCCGCCGCCAAGCGGGCCGGTCCGGGCATCGCTACGATCTGGACCACATCCACCGCCACGACGGCGCCGCCGGCGTCCGCCGCATTCTCGGCGTCCTCGCCCTCGCCAGGAAGCACGGTCCCGCCGTCGCCGAAGAGGCCGCCACCGCCGGCTTGAACTCGGCGTGCCCACCTATCGCTTCTTGCGACGCTACCTCGATCGCCGGCCAGCACCGTCTCGCTGCGCCAGGTCGACCCGCTCATCCGGCAACTGACCCTCTACCGCGATCTCATCGACCGCAGAACAGGAGACCCCATGAATCTCGTGAACTCGATCAGGCCCTCCGCGCTACGCCTCTCCGGCATGGCCGACGTCCTCGATACGGCCTGCACCAAGCCCAGACCGAGCAGATGGCCCCGATCGACCTCGTCGCAACGCTCGTCAGCGACGAACTCCAGCGGCGCCAGCTCGTCCGGCGCCACAAGCAGGCGCGCTTCCGTGACCCCGACCGCGCGCTCGACGGCTTCGATTTCGCCTTCAACAAGAAGATCAACCGCGCGCTTGTCTTGCTCGCCACCGCGCGCTTCGTCGCCCAGCGCGAGGACGCGCTCCTGCTCGGCCCGCGGAACCGGCAAGAGCCACCTCGCCCAGGCCATCGGCCGGGCCGCGATCCAGCAGGGCTACCGCGTCATCTACCGCGAAGCGCACACCTTGCTCGAAGAACTCGCCGAGGCCACGCTCGCCGACACCCGCAAGGACTATCTGACCGAACTGACCCGCGTGCCCCTGCTCATCATTGACGACCTCGGCATGCGTAAGCTGCCGCACACCGCCGCCGAGGACCTGCTCGAGCTGATTATGCGCCGCTCGGGCCTCCACCGTGCTCACTTCGAATCGACCGGTCGGACGAAAACTGCTCGGCGACACCGCCGCTGTCACGGCGCTACTCGACCGGCTGCTGCATCACGCGGTTCGTGCGGGCCGCGCAGCTGGCGCACCAAGGTCCAGACAACCTTGCGAACACACGACGTCATGAAGTAGAACTCAACTGCCGTCTCGGGACGCCCGAAATGGCCGGTTTTGCGGTGTCCACAAATGGCCGGTTTTGACCCGTCCACCGAGGCGTTCTGTGCGTCCACGGCGCCGTCAGCTTCCACAGGGCCCGTCCGTGCGCGACAAGATGGCTCCCAGGGAGGGGGCCCATGCGTGATGTCGAACTGGACCGCTGCGTCCTCGGACTGCAGTCGACCGGCGAACAACTATGTTCGCGTCAACACCGTCGACCTGTACACGCCGAACGCTCGATTTACCCCGGAAAGACTGGGATATCAGGTGCTTACGCTATTTGGGAAACTCGGATATAGCCGAAAAGATCTGCTCCTACTTCGACCCAATCGCTCCACGCAGGCGGATCCACATTTATCCTCTGTCGATGGCGGTAAGCTGTGACGGGGCGTGCTCCGGAATCTATTGGTGCCCGCCACCCCAATCTCACCGTGCCAATCTCATTGAGCACAGTGAGCCACCTTGGTGGATTGGTTACTTTCAGGGTTTTGATTCTGATGCTCAGGGCGACGTTTAGACGTACTCCTGAGGGGCTGAAGTACTCGGTCTCTTCCCAGGAGGTATCAGTTTCGGAACCAATCAAGAGCTGGTTTCGTATCGTCCAGCCGTCGTTCATGCTTGTGCAGTTGAGATCGGAGACCGGGCAGTCCAGTTTATGCCCCCGCAATGTTGCTAGGTAGTCCACGTCCCGGTCCGAATCGCTGACCACGCGTACCGCATAGTCGGTGTTCTCATCCAGTCTGCTGTTCGACCCGCTCGGAGTGAAGACCATCTTCCCCCGAGAAAATGATCCCGTAGGCGAGAGTGGGATCACCTCTTCAGCTGTGGGGTAGTCGCCAACAACACTGTAGATGCCGGCCGAGAACGCGTCGCCCTGCATGTCGTCGTATCTGATCTCCACAGTGTCGACGGCGTAGCCGCCCAATCTGCGTCCGGTCGTAAACCCTTGGGCGAGCGCGCCGTCGTGCGCCCCCGGCACCCCGTCCAGCTCTGCCGCCAACGGTACCGCCGGCGGCCCCTCGACCGATACCGAGGGCGAGTTCGACAGCCGCCGGCCGTCCTCGGTGCAGACCGCGTCGCCCGTGCCGCAGGAATCGCCACCGCCGCTGATGCGCACCGTCACCGCCTCACGTGACGACGGCGCCACCGTCACCTCCCACTCGGCGCTGCTGCCGTTCACCCGCGACGCCGTGCGCACGCGATGCCCGACGTATGACGCCCCCCGTCGCTATCGTTGCGTGCCGTCGGGCGGTTCCTCGGCTGGACGCTCCCCCCTACCGGCCGCCCCAGCCGAAATTGAGACGCGTGTAGTAGTAGGCGCCGTTGAAGCCGAACGGTGAGAACTGGCCGTATTGATTGCCGACCGTGGCGGCGCCGTACTGGTTCACGTCGGGGTACGTGTTCAACACGTTTTCACCGCCGACCGCGAGGGTGAGGGCCTCGCCGAATGGAATGCGGAGCTCCAGGTCGATGAGCGCCTTGCCGGCATAGGCCGGGTAGAGCCAGGACTCCGCCGGTCCGCCATCGATATCGGTGGCATTCCGGCCATCCTCGCTGTCCCAGTACTGGCCGAAGTAGTTCAACCGGCCCACCAGGCTCCACCGGTCGGCGCGGTGGGTGAGGCTGACGTTCCATCGGGTCTTCGGCAAACCCCGTTCCAACGTATTGATGCGGAATTCATCGATCACGGCAGAGTCGATGTTCTTGACCGTCGTGTCCGTGTAGTTGAAGACGGCGCTGACCGTCGTGCGCCCGACCGCCAGGCTCGCAATGAGGTCGATCCCTTGGGTCGTCGTCGAGAAGTCGTTCAGGAAGAACCGGAACACCGGGAAATTCCGCGCCTCGGGAATGCCTTCCGCGAGCAGCGTCAGAATCTCGGGCTCCGTCAGCGCGATTTCCTGCGACAGGGCAACCCGGTCATCGATATTGATCCGGAAGAAGTCGGCGGTGAAGAGGAACGGGCCCCGCTCGATGACCGCGCCCGTGCTGAGGTTGATGGAGGTTTCCGGCTGGAGCTGCCCGCCGCCCCGCGCGACGGCCACCGCGGAGGTGGACGGCACGACGCCGTTGTTCGTCAACTGCCCGCCGATGAACGCGGTCGTCACGTTGAACGCGTGCTGCTGCCCAGGACTCGGCGCCCGAAACCCACTGCTCACGGCGCCGCGCACCGAGACCACGTCGGTCAGCCCGACGCGCGCCGAGAGCTTGCCATTCGTCGTCGCGCCGAAGTCCTCGAAATGCTCGGACCGGACGGCCGTACCGACCGTCCACTGGCCGCCGGGGTCGTTGAACTCGACGTCCCCGTAGACCGCCACGTTCCGGCGGCTCCAGCTGCCCGCCGTCGTGTCGGCCCGGTAGCCGTTAAAGCCGTTCGACCCGGAGCTGAAGCCCTGGGCGGCATAGGGGCCGATCTCCCACGACGGCTGCCCGCCCGCGCCGATCGTGAACTGCTCGTTACGCCACTCCGTGCCGCCCGCGACGTTCACCATGGTGCTGACCGGATACGAGACGTCGACATTGACGTTGACGTCGTGCTGCCGGTAGCTGCCGGGCTTGAACGACGTCGGCGTGTCGTAGCCGACCGACGCGTTGACCGTATCAAAGATGAATTGATCGACCTCACTGGTGCCGATGTTGGCGCTTGCGTCCCAGGTGAAGCCGGTGCTCGAGAGCCCGCGCAGACCACCGACCACCGAATAGTCGATGAGGTTGCCGCCAAATTGCGGCGTGAACCCGCCGGGGAACCGGCTGTAGAGCGTGAAGCAGTTCGGGTCGGCTTCCACCGCCGCGAGAGCGGCGGCATCGGGCACGTTGTCGATGATCGGGATCGTGGGGCAGCCGCCGGCGCCCTCGACGCCGGTCGCGGCCCAGACCCGGTCGCCGACGAGCAGGGTCGGGGTGCCGTCAACCACCGGGCCGCGGAAGACCCCGCCGCGCGTATGCGGATTCCGGAAGTAAAAGCCGCCGGTCACCGTGCGGCTCGCGTAGTTCGTGTGGCCGTAGACCTGCACGTCATTCGCGAAGAGATGGCCAAAGTTCCCAAACAGCTTCACGTCGTCCTCGCGTCTCGGCGCGCCCCACACCTGAGCCGGGTTGCGCAGGTTCGTATTGCCGGCCGCGATAATGTTCTGCGCCCCCGTGCGCTGCACGCTGTGGCTGGTCGGCGCGGACTCGCCATACTCAAAGCTGAGGTTCGCAAACCCGCTCGCGCCGAGCGGCAGGCCGGTATTCCCGGCCACCGTGAACGCCTGCCCACGGCCGCCGATCCCGTTACAAGAATGCTGGATGTCGCCGAGGATACCCGTCCCGCAGGTGGACGTGTCGCCCGGGTTCGCATCGCGGAAGGCGCCGGTGCGAAACTCCAGACTGCTGCCCGAGGGGGCATCCTTGAGCTGGAAGTTTATGACGCCGGCGATCGCATCCGAGCCGTATTGTGCCGCCGCGCCGTCGCGCAACACTTCGGCCTGCCGAACGGCAATCGAGGGGATCACGGAGAGATCCGGGCCCTGCGAGCCGTCCGCGATGCCGTTCCCGAGCCAGGTAATGACCGCTGCGCGGTGGCGGCGCTTGCCGTTGACCAGGATCAGCGTGTGATCGGGTGCCAAGTTGCGCAGGTTCACCGGCCGGACGATGGTCGCCGCGTCGCTGATTGGTTGAATGCTGATGTTGAACGAGGGGACGACGGTCCGCAACTGCTCGGCCAGGTCCGTACTGCCCTGGCTGACGAAATCCTCGTTGCGGATGACGTCGATCGGCACGGCCGAGGCGGTCACCGACCGGGGCTGGGCGCGGGTCCCGACGACGACCACCTGCTCGGCAAGCCCGCCGACCGCCATCTCCACGTCGAGGGCGACCGTGGCGCCGCCGCGCACCTCCACCACCTGCGCGGGCGCGGTGAAGCCGGAGAGGGTGAACGTCACGTCGTACGTCCCCGGGACAAGTCCGCTGAACGTGAACTGGCCGGTCCCGTCGGTGACGGTCACCTGCGCGCTCCCCGCCGCGTCCTGCGCGTCCACGGTGACGCCGGGGAGAATGCCGCCCGTCGTGTCGGTGACCGTCCCGGCGATCGTCGCGTCCTGGGCGCTGGCCACGCCGGGCGCAAACACGCCGACGGCAAACACCAGCACCAGCGCAAGAACAGTGTGTGGATGATGGTAGAAAAACCGTCGGACGCGGCCGTGCCGTTGCAGCTCAAGACAAGCCATCGGTATGCTCCTGTGTATCGTTAACGGAAGGTGAGCGAAACCGGGTTCCCGCACGAAACTCGGCGAGCTCTCGATGCCGAAGAACGCGACCTCCTGTTGAAAGTCGTCGGCCAGATAGTTCGACCCGTGGTCGTGCCGGAGCCGGAGCCCGCGGGCCACGCCGTCGCCGATCTCACCGAAGCGTTCGCGGACGCCCTGGCGGATCGGCTCCAGGGCCTCAAATCGGGTCCCGCGCTTGGCCGCATGCAGGCCGATGCACTCGGTTGTGCAGTGATCGACGGCCACGAAGACGAAGGCCGCGCCCTCACTCACGGTCACCGTGGTCGTCATGTCCGTGCCCCACATCACATCGGGGGCCTCGGTGGTGATGGTCCCGTCGTGCGCCTTCGGGCCGTGCGCGTGGCCCACGCGGTGCGGGGCCTGGAGGTCGTGCTCCCGCATCAACCGGCGCACCCGCTCCTGGGACGTGCGGATTCCCTCGACCCGAAGCTTCGCCCAGGCTTTCCGGTACCCTTCGCCATGAAACGGCGACGCCTCGAGCATGCGGCCAATATGGCCGACCAGGACGTCGTCCGGGGCGGCGCCGACCGGCCCGCGCCGGCAAGGGGGACGTCGTCGCCTGCCGCCGCACGGGTGCCTAGCCTCTGCGGCCCAGGCGATCCTGGACCGGCAAGATCTTCTCAAGGACCTCCGGCTCGTACTGGATGCGCTAGCTTCGCTGGCTGGTCAAGAGACGCCGACATCAGATCAGGTCGAAGCGGCGATGGCCCCCTCCTGTTCGTGCGTTCGGACGTCTGGATGGAGGAACGCGATCCGATCCCGTACTGTCCAAAAACTGGAACCACCGTCTAAACAGGCTGATTCTAAAGCTGTGTCCGTCTGGACGCTGTTTGGAGCTGAAACGGGTGACGTGAGACTCACCTCTGCTACGCTCGGCCGGTATGTGTCCGTTTCCGCAGGCGCTGCAGTTCCTCGTCGTCGCCGTGGCCGGCTGGATCAACCAACAGCAGCGCGACGTCATCGACTATCTCCAGGAAGAAAATCGTGTGCTGCGGGAACACATCCCGGCACGCCGGCTCGGTTTCACGGACGGGCAGCGGCGGCGCTTGGCGGCAAAGGCCAAGACTCTCGGTCGCCGCGCGCTCGGTGAGCTTGAGACGCTGGTCACCCCCGATACCCTGCTCGCCTGGCATCGTCGCCTCATCGCGCGGAAATACGACGGCAGCCACCGCCGCGGGCCGGGCCGCCCGCGGGTCATGGCAGAGATCCGGCAACTGATTGTGCGGATGGCGACCGAGAATCGAGACTGGGGCTACACCAGAATCCGCGGCGCCCTGAGCAATCTCGGGCACGACGTCTCCCGCGGCGCCATCGCCACGGTCCTCAGAGAACACGGCCTCGAGCCCGCGCCCGAACGTACGAAGCGCACGACTTGGCGCGAGTTTCTCGCCGCGCACTGGGACGTTATGGCCGCCGCCGATTTCTTCACCGTGGAGGTGTGGCTGCCGCGTGGCCTGACCCGGTTCACGGTCCTCGTGCTGATCGAGTTGGCCACGCGCCGGGTTGAGATCGCCGGCATCACGGCCGACCCGGATGGGCCGTGGGTCACCCAGCTGGCGCGCAACGCCACCGATGCCGAGGACGGCTTTCTCCGCGGTAGGCGGTGTCTCATCCACGACCGCGATCCGCTCTTCACCGACGCCGGGCGCGACACGCTCGCGGCGGCGGGCGTGACCCCGGTCCGGCTGCCCGCGCGCTCGCCCAATCTGAACGCCTTTGCGGAACGCTTCGTCCGGACCATCAAGGAATCCTGCGTGGAGCGCTTCGTCCTGATCGGTGAACGCTCACTGCGCCGCGCGGTCTTCGAATTCGTCGCCCACGACCACCACGAACGGAACCACCAGGGCCTGGACAACCAGCTGATACTTCCGCCAGCCACACCGGGCCGACCGCACGGCCCCATCCGTTGTCGACACCGCCTCGGTGGGATGTTGAAGTACTACGACCGGCCGGCCCCTGACCAGCAGCCGATGAGACCGCGCCGACATCGGTGCTCTTGAGGTGTGCTTTTGGTGCCGCTCGCGACCGCCAACGAGGCGATCCACCTCGTCTCCGCGGCTGCGCCGCCGAACCAACGCCCTCCGACCCCGGATATCCGTCGGCAACGACGACCGTCTGCAAGCCGATCGAGTAATTGGACCTTACGAGATCCGCCAGTACCAACTGACCCGGCGCGCCGCCGGGGCCGCCACCGGCACGATCAACCGGGAGACCTCGGCGCTCCACCGCATGTGCACGCTCGCCGTCCACTGGGGCTGGCTCGACACCGTGCCCGGCTTCCCCGACCGCCTCCGCGAGAATCCCCCACGCCAGGGCTTCTTCGAGCACCCCGAATACCTCGCCGTCCGCGTCCGCCTGCCCGCTCCGTGGCAGGACATCCTCGATCTGGCTTACTACTCCGGCTGGCGCAAGCAGGAGATCCTCGGCCTCACCTGGGAGGAGATTGACATGGCCGGTGGCGTCATCCGGCTCTCGCCGGCCCGCTCGAAGACCCTGGTGGGGCGGATTCTTCCCATCTCGCAGCCCATCGCCGAGGCCCTGGCGCGACGGCGAGCCCGCCGTGACCCCGACAGCCTGCTCGTCTTCCACCGCGACGGCATCGCCGTCCGGCGCTGGCGCACCGCGTGGCGCACCGCCTGCCAGGCCGCTGGGGTGCCGACCCGCTTCCTTCACGACTGCCGCCGCACCGCCGCCCGCAACCTCATCCGCGCGAACGTCCCCGAGCGGGTCGCCATGCTCCTGACCGGGCACAAGAGCCGCGCCATCTTCGACCGCTATAACATCATCCACGAGCAGGAACTGCTCGACGCCGGGGACCAGCTGGTCGCCTATCTGGCGCAGCAGGCGCAGGCGACGCCAGCCCGGCGGTGGCCCCACACGGCCGGTCCCGCCGCCCCGCGCACCGCATCACCTCTCCGCCTCGTACGACGCGGCACCGCGTAAGGGCGCGCGGCCCCCCGGCACCGGCGCGCGGCCGGGGGCGGCAGTGGCCGGACACCGCCCGCCTGTGCGCCGCGGCTCACGCACGGGCCACAGATACGACCCGGCCCGCGATCGTGGCCCACGTGGCGACGGGGCGGGCCGACGCGGCCGAACACACGCACGCGCCGGGCCTCGCCGCGGGTGCCGGGCGGAATTATTCGCAGGGCCTACGCGGCCCGAACGAGATATGTTGCGCCGTGACCCGGTCGTCTGAGCGGAGGCCGTCGGGAGCCTCGAAATAGACAATGGGCGACGTGAGCGGACGCGGCGCGTTCCGACGCCGCGCACCAGGCGCGCGCCGCCAAAGCCGTCGACGCCGCCGCAAACCGCGTAGCGGCCGAGGCATGAGACGCGCTGGCCACCCACGCGGCGAAACAGGCGATCGACGGCCGGCGCGGGGCAGAGCTGGCCGACCGCACCCGGCACCGCTGGGCGCGTTAGGCGTCGTTGTCGGGGCAGTGCGCGGCGGTGATCTGCCGTGGGACGTGCCGTGCCGAGGTGTCGTGGACGGGATCGCAATGGTGATCCACATGACCCGCGCCGACGGCCGGCGCGTTGTCGAAGACGCCGCCTTTGTCCGGGGCTACGACGCCGGAACGAATCAATGGGACAGACAACGCCATCGACCCGGCCGCGGTGGAGCGGATGTTCGACGCCACGCTCGGTGCGCATATCTCGCCGGGGGAGCTCGAACACATCTGGCGCGGCCAGCCGGGTCCACCCGCCGAGCGGGCCTGGCCTGATCCTGCCGGGGCGTGGTACTGCACCGGCATCGACTGGGCCCAGAAGCGCGACTACACCGTCGCCGTCGTCGTGCGCTGCGATACCACGCCGCTCCAGGTCGTCGCCGTCTACCGCACGCAGCGGCGTTCATGGCGGGTCATGACTGGGCACGTGGGGGCCCTCCTCGATGAATATCCGGGGCCGGCCGAGCATGACGCGACCGGAGGCGGGCAAGGACGCCTTCCAGTGAAGGCGACCGCGAAGAGGTCTCGGTCGACGCCACCTCACGTCCAGCTCTGGAAGCAGACTCCGAAGAATTAAACCTGGACTGGACCTGCAGCGCGACGCGCTGCAGGCCGAGGGCGTCGCTTCCCACCGACGCGGGGTACGGGCCGCGAGGTGAGGCACGGGCCGATGCCCGCGACTGTCTGTATTGTGGCTGGGCGCGGCGCGCACTCAGCGTACGCGACACCGGTCATTGAACCGTGACCGCGCAGTTCCCCGCCGTTGTTGGGTACCATCTTTGAGTCATGGTTAAAGTGATCTCCTGGAACATCGCTCATCGAGAAGAAGCGTGGCGCGCGCTATGTGATACCGATGCCGACATCGCGCTGGTTCAAGAAGCCACGGAGCCCCCGGCTGACATGCCGCCGTCGTTTGAATACCGTCCAGCGACTTGGCGCACAGCGGGCGCTGGGCATCGGCCCTGGCGCGCGGCGGTCGTCAAGCTCTCGAACCGTATCGACGTGCAATGGCTTGAGCCTACGCCAATCGAGAATGCTCGCGATGGCGACCTCACGGTCAGCCGAGCCGGCACGCTGGACGCCGCCATCGTGACTCCTCCCACGGGGGAAGCCTTTGTCGTCGTTTCGATGTATGCCCTTTGGGAGAAGCCGCACCCCACAACTAGCAGTAGTTGGATCTACGCCGATGGGTCAGTCCACCGCCTCATCTCTGACATCTCAGTCTTTGTGGGGCAACAGTTGGGCCACCGTATTCTTGCGGCGGGTGACCTCAACATCCTGCACGGGTATGGGGATCACGGAAGCGGCTACTGGGCCTCTCGCTATACGACTGTCTTCGACAGAATGCGCGCGCTGGGGCTGTCCTTCGTGGGCCCGCAAGCGCCCGCGGGTCGCCGCGCGGACCCGTGGCCTGACGAGCTCCCGCGTACAAGCCACAACGTCCCCACGTACTACACGAATCACCAGCTGCCAGTCACGGCCACCCGGCAGCTCGACTTCGTGTTTGCCTCCCATGGTCTCGCTGAACAGTGCCAGGTCAGCGCGCGGAACGAGCCTGATGCCTGGGGGCCCAGTGATCATTGCCAAGTCCACATCGTCATGGCCTGATCAGCCAGCCTCGCATGGCCGCCGTGTTCGGTGCGCGCGTCTGACCTGCCTGCCGTTTTTCGGACCAACTGACGCTTGAGAGCATGGCGTCCTCCGGGCGAGGAGGAGCCATGAAGAAGAGCCGGTTCAGGGAGGAGCAGATGGTCACGATCCTGCGGGAGGCTGATCGGCGGCCGGTGCCGGAGGTCGCGCAACAGCACGGCGTGAGCGCGCAGACGATCTACAGCTGGCGGAAGCACTTCGGGACGCTGGAACCAGCCGACGTGAAGCGTTTACGCCAGCTCGAGCAGGAGAACGGGCGCTTGAAGAAGATGGTGGCCGATCGCGATCTGGAGATCGACGTGCTCCAGGAGATCACACGAAAAAAATGGTAGGCGCACGTGTGCGCCGGCATTGGCGGTCATGCGTGAGATCGCGGGCCAGCATTGGCGGCTCGCGTATCCGCGGTACGGTTACCGGAAGATCCTGGTCTTTCGCGCGCGCCGGGGGCACCCGATGAGTGCCCAACGGACCTATCGTCTGTGGCACCAGGCGGGCCTGCACGTGCCGCGACGGCGCCCGCGCCGGCGGGTAGCCTCCCGCCGCGCGCGACCGCTGGCCCCGACCGCGATGAATCACGTGTGGGCCTACGACGTCGTCTTCGATACGTGCGCGGATGGCCGGTCGCTGAAGTGCCTGACCGTCGTCGACGAGTTCACGCGTGAGTGTCTGGCGATCGATGTGGCGGGGAGCATACGGTCTGGCCGGGTGATCGACGTACTCGGGCAGTTGGTGAGCCTCCACGGCGCCCCGCGCTCTCTGCGGTCCGATACCGGGCCGGAGTTCATCGCGACCGCTCTGCTCCGCTGGCTGCAGACTGCGGAGATCGACACGGCGTTCATCGATCCGGGCAAGCCCTGGCAGAATGGCACGGACGAGTCGTTCAACGGGCAGTTCCGGAACGAATGTCTATCCCTCGAGTGGTTTCGGAATCGGATGGAGGCCAAGATCGGGATCGAACGCTGGCGGCGACACGACAACGAAGAACGTCCTCACATGAGTCTCGGCGACCTCACCCCCGCCGAGTTCAAGAAGCAGATGGGGACGACCCACGGCTGGTTAGGAGAGAGCCTAACGGGCGTCATTCTCCAGTAATTAGTGGTCCGAAGAAACCGGGCAGGTCACCCGTCTTTGAGGAGCGTGGTGATGTTGTAGAAACCCGGTACCGATACCCCGTCTGATGCAAGACCGGAGAGGCACCACTTCCGGCCCGGGCACCAGGGCGCGGCGCAGTCGGACCACGCGGCGACGTGCCACCCGGGCCAGTCCTTCGACCCGAGCCGGCTCGCCGCGGCGCCGACGACGGTCGAGGCGCTCACGGCGGTGGCCGAGGCTTGTCGGGTGCATGCTCGTTGGCGGGCTGATCTCGGCACTGTGGTTGGCCGTTGAGGTGGGCCGGCAGTTGCCCGCCGCTGACGAGATCGGCACGCTCGGGATCATGGCGAACGCCACCGTCATCTTCGATGCGTTCGATCAGCCCACGTTCACCCTGTTTCGGGAACGCCGGCTGTCGATCCCGCTGCATGAGATCTCATCCCACCTGACCGGCGCCGTCCTGGCCGTCGAGGACCGTCGCTTCTACGACCACCGGGGCTTCGACCTGATACGGATGGCCGGGGCCGCAGTGATCGACGTCCAGGCGGGACGTCTCGCACAGGGCGGCAGCACGATTACCCAACAGCTCGCGCGGGTGAGCCTGCTCTCACGAGAACGTACGTTCCGCCGAAAAATCGCCGAGATCATCACGGCCGTGCAGATCGAACGCGCCTACCCGAAAGACCGCATTCTCGAGTTCTATCTCAATAAAGTGTACTTCGGTGAGGGCTTCTACGGGGTGGAAGCCGCCGCCCAAGGGTATCTTGGGAAGCCTGCGTCCGACCTTACACTGGCCGAAGCCGCGCTGCTGGTCGGCCTGATCCGGGCTCCGAATGTCTATTCGCCTGCCGACCATCCAGACGCGGCCCTGACGCGCCGTGACGTCGTGCTCACAGCCATGCTCCATACGGGAGCCGCGAACGGCGAAGCTGTCTCGCGGGCCAAGCAGGAACGTGTGCGGCTCCGCAACGGGTTAGAGCCCCGCCCCGAGTTCGGCAGCTACTTTAAGGCTGAGGTGCGGCGGCGGCTGGTCGATCGGTTCGGGGTCGATGCGGTCTACGGCGAGGGTCTCCGCGTCTACACCACCCTGGTACCCGATCTGCAGCGGGCGGCCGAGGACGCCACCGCGGCCGGCCTGCATCGCATCGAAGCGCTCCCGCGGTTTGCGCCAGCAGACCACGAGGCGGATGCGCGTCTGCAGGCGGCGCTGATTGCGATCGACCCGCGGACGGGCGCGGTGCGGGCGGTCGTGGGTGGTCGTCGTTTCACCGAGAGTGCGTTCAACCGTGCGACCCAAGCCCGACGGCAACCCGGATCGGCGTTCAAGCCGTTCCTGTACGCGGCGGCGCTCGATAACGGTCTGACCCCGGCGACATGGCTGGCGGATCTCAACCGGCCACTGCCGACGCCCGAAGGGGGCTGGTTACCGGACGACGAAGTCACCGTGACGGCCATGACGATGCGGACCGCCCTGCGGGTGTCCAGCAACCGCGCCGCAGTACGGCTGTTGGAGTTGACCGGCATGGATCGCACCCTCGACTACGCCGCCCGTTTCGCACTGGGACCACAACCGGCCGTCCCCTCGGTGGCGCTGGGATCCGGAACAGTGACGCTGGAGCACCTGACAGCCGCCTACGCGGCGTTTGCCAATCAGGGCGTCGTGCCCCAGCCCGCATATATCCGGCGGGTGGAGCGGGCGGACGGCACCATCATCTTCAACGGGACTGGTGCCCCCACGTCATCTGCGCATCGCGCGGTCGAACCGACCACCGCGTTTCTCGTCGCGAGCCTGCTGCGGGATGTGGTCGACGCCGGCACCGGCACCCGGGTCCGACGCGAGGGGTTCGTCGCACCGGCTGGCGGGAAGACCGGCACGACCGACGACTACAAGGACGCCTGGTTCGTGGGGTTCACACCGGAACTCGCCGCGGGCGTGTGGATAGGATTCGACCAGCCGCGCACGATCATCACTGATGGGTATGCGTCGGAGCTCGCCGCACCCCTGTGGGCGCAGTTCATGAAGGCGGCGCTCGCGGATCGTCCGGCCGGCTGGCTTGCACCACCGGCGGACGTCGTCGCCGTCGAGGTGTGCGCGCTCTCTGGTGCATTGGTTCGGGATCGGTGTCGGCAGACGGGGGAACGCGAACTGGACGCGATTCGGGCCAGCCGCCCCACGTATGTTGAGTATTTCGTCGAAGGGACTGAACCGGGCGAACGTTGTCCCATCCACGAGAGTTGAAACCGGTTGGTGACGGCTGCCAGGCTGTTCGACCGGGATCGCCAGCGCGCCGATACGACCGCGCCGGTCGCGCCTGAACCGATACCGCCATCATCGCGCCAAGGGGCTGATGTTCGAGCCGTATGCAGTCATCGTCGTTCGCCTTAACCATACTCTTCGGGAGTTGCCAGGGGCGTCTGGTGGCCGCTGAGGAGGGGTGTGCTTCCAGACGACTCACCGGGATGCCATTTCCGTCGCGCTGTTAAATGTGGGTGTAACTGTATATATCGAAACATGATGGCAGACTTCCCTAGGTCCTCGCGGCGGAAGCCCCCGACGAACATCGAGACGATCCCCACCACCAGCGCCCCCCCGCCCAGCCGAACGAGTGCACGCTGAACCCTGGGGCGACCCACGCCGACAAGGCGACGGCCATCTGTTTGACCACGACGTAGCACCGGTTTGACCTCGGCGTTGATCAGCCCGAGGGCCAGCGCGGCCACCGCCAGGGCGGGGAGCGAGGTGACCATTACGCCAGGCAGGATCCAGGCGGCTCCGAGCGCCAGCGCGGTCACCAGGCCAGTGCGTGAGAAAGCGACTCATGCGGAAGGTGGAAGGCCGGATACGTATCGCGCACCGTCGTGGGAGGACCTCCCTTTCTACGGCGAACCGATCGATCTACCGGCCGCTTCAAGGGAGACGAGCTCGCCATCATGACCGTCACCTACGTCGAGCGCGGCGCCGGCTGCGCTATTCGACCGCCGCCGCCCCAGCAGGGTGTTACGCCTGCGACACGCACGTGCACTACAATCCGGTAGCCGCCGTGCGCCCGGCCCGACACGCCCAACCAGGAGTCTCGACATGCCGCGACGCCTCTTCGTCCTCGCCCTGGCGACCTCGGCCATTGCCGGCGCCGTGGCTCCGGCGCCGGCCCAGCCGACGCGCGAGATCGTCCCGGTCACCGACGCGATGCTCCAGGACCCGGCGCCCGGCGACTGGCTGATGTGGCGCCGCACGCTCGACGGGTGGGGCTACAGCCCGCTCGACCAGATCACGCGCGAGAACGTCGGCGAGCTGCGCATGGTCTGGTCGCGCGCGTTGACGACAGGCATGCAGGAGGGGACCCCGCTCGTGTACGACGGCGTGTTGTACATGCCGAACCCGAACGACGTCATCCAGGCGATCGACGCCGCCACGGGCGACCTCGTCTGGGAGCATCGCCGGGAGGTGCCGGACGACGTCACCGATTACCTCGTCGGCGCGTTCAGCGCGCTATCGCAGAACAACCGCAACGTCGCCATCTACGGGACCTCCATCATCGACACGAGCGTCGACGACCACGTCTTCGCGCTCGACGCGGCGACCGGGCGGCTCGTCTGGGAGACCGAGGTGCTCGACTACACGGTAAACCCGGCGATGCAAGGCTCGGGGCCGATTATCGCCAACGGCAAGGTGATCTCGGGGCGGAGCTGTGTCCCGAGGGGCGGACCGGACGCCTGCGTCATCACGGCCCACGATGCCGCGACCGGCCGGGAGCTGTGGCGCCGGCGCACCATCCCGGCCCCGGGCGAGCCGGGCGACGAGACGTGGGGCGACGTCCCCTTCGAGGAGCGGAAGCACGTCGGCGCCTGGATGGTGCCGAGCTACGACCCGGCGCTCAACCTCATCTACATCGGAACGTCCGTCACGTCGCCGGCCCCCAAGTTCCTGCTCGGGGGTGCCGACAGGAAGCACCTGTACCACAACTCGACGCTGGCGCTCGACGCCGACACGGGCGAGATTGTCTGGTACTACCAGCACCTGAACGACCACTGGGACCTCGACCATCCCTTCGAGCGCCTGCTGGTCGATACCCCGGTCTCGCCCGACGCGAGCGTCGTCAGCTGGATCAACCCGCGGCTGCAGCCGGGCGAGGTGCGCCGCGTGATCACCGGGATCCCGGGCAAGACCGGCGTCGTCTACACGCTCGACCGCGCGACGGGCGAGTTCCTCTGGGCGACGCCGACCATCACGCAGAACGTGATCAGTGACATCGACGGCGCAACCGGTGCCGTGACGGAGAACTCCGAGCTGGTCTTCAGCAGCGAGGGACAGCAAGTGCTGGCCTGCCCGCATGCCACCGGCGGCAAGGACTGGGAGGCCGGCGCCTACAGTCCGTTGACCAACACGATGTACATGCCGCTGCGCAACGTTTGCGCCCGGATGCTGGCCACGACCGAGAACGAGGCGAACATCTACGCACTCTCCTGGCGTGCCGAGATCGCGCCCGGCACCGACCAGGTCGGCACGGTGCAAGCGATCTCCGCGGAGACCGGCGCGATCACCTGGGTGCACGAGCAGCGCGCCGCGACGATGTCGCTCGTCACCACCGGGGGCGGGCTCGTGTTCGGCGGGGACGTCAACGGCCGGTTCCGCGCCTTCGACGACACGACCGGCGCGGTGCTCTGGGAGATCAACCTCGGCTCGTCGGTCAGCGGGTTTCCGATCAGCTACGCGGTCGACGGCCGGCAGTACGTCGCCGTCAGCACCGGGACGCAGCGGTTCCTCGACCTGACGCCGGAGCTGCGGCCGAGCGTGGGCAACAACCTGTTCGTCTTCGCCCTTCCGGACGAATGACCACCCGGAAGGGCCGCCCGACCGCCACAGCTCGCGGCCCTCGAGGTCATAGGACCAAACCACGTCGCTGCCTGCCGCCTCTATCGGCCCCGACGGCGTCGCTGATCCCACGCCCGTCCTCTTCTAGATCGACGGCGATCGGAACAGCGTGCAGGTGGGATACGACGTGTTCGTCAACGTGCCCGCGCTCGATGCGCGCGACGTGAGCGCGCTGCAGCACGTCTATGACGCCGACGATCTCGACTTCCGGTTGCGGCCCGGCTCGGCGGCCGTCGACCGCGGGATGGTGCTGCCGACGGTGACCGACGGCTTCACGGGCAGCGCGCCGGATCTCGAGCGCTGGAGGTCGGCGGCGCCGCACCGCGGTACGGGCCCCGCCGCTGACGCTCGTAAGCGCTCATCGGTCCAGCGTAGCCCCGGCGGGGGGGGTGGTATAGTTTTAGGGTCGCGATCGACGCGGCGTCTGGAGGAATCATGCGGAGAGGGCTAGTCCTACTGGCGGTGTTGGTGAGCGGCGCGGTGTCGATCGTGATCGCGGCGCCTGTCGCCCAGAACGAGCCCCCCATGGACCTCGAGAGGCTCGAGGACAACCTCTACGTCCTCCACGGCGGGTGTGGGTGCGGCAACTCGACGTTCTACATCACGGATGCCGGCGTGGTCATCATGGACACGAAGGTGGCCGGGCAGGGCCAGGCCATCCTCGACCAGCTCCGGTCGGTCACGGACAAGCCGGTCGTGATGATCATCAACACGCATACGCACTTCGACCACACCGGGAGCAACGCCGAGTTCGGCGCCGTCGACCGGATCGTGACGCACGCCAACGCCAAGAACAGCCTGATGAGGGCGACCTGCACCCCGGCTACCAACTGCGACGCCTTCAAGGGTGACAACGCGAGGTACCTCCCCAACGTCACCTTCGACGACACGCGTACGCTCACGGTCGGCGGTGACCAGATCGACCTCCACTACTTCGGAGGCGGGCATACCAATGGCGATGCCTGGATCGAGTTACCTGCCCTCCGCGTTGCGTTGACGGGCGACATGTTCTCCCATAAAGGCGTGCCGTTCATCGATACCGACAACGGGGGTACCGCGCTGGGATTTGGTGACACGCTTGCGAATGCTACGGCCGCGCTCACGAACGTCGACACGGTGATCACCGGACACTTCGACGCCTATCCCTTCAACGATCTCGTCCGGTATACCGAGTTCCACAGGCATCTGAAGGAATACGCGCTCGCCGGCATGAACGCCGGGAAGCCCGCCGAGGAAGTCGCCGACGCCTACGAGCCTCCGGCGAACCTGAGCGACTTTGCTGCGAGCGGCGGCCTGCTGAGCTCTTTCGTCCAGCTGATCTACGACGAATCAGGAACCCAGTAATACAACGGCGCGGCCGCGGTCTACGCGTGGTTGGAGGCTTCGATGACGATATCCGCAGTAAGGCGATCGGCGGCGCTGTCGATGGCCGGCGCGCTGGCGCTGCTGCTGTCGGCGGAGCTGCACGGAGCGGGCCCGCAGCAGCCGGGCTCGGGCGCGGCGGCAGCGGCCCGGTCCCCGCAGCGGCTGTTGCTCGACCGATACTGTGTCACCTGCCACAACGAGAGGCTGAAGACCGCCAGCTTGACGCTGGACGTCCTGGACGTCGACGACGCGGCGGCCCATCCCGAGGTGTGGGAAAAGGTGGTGCGCAAGCTCCGGGCCGGCCTCATGCCCCCGGCGGGCCGGCCGCGGCCGGATCGCGAAGCGTATGACAGCTTCGCGGGCTGGCTCGAGGCCAAGCTCGACCACGCCGCCGCGCTCGACCCCGACCCCGGCCCCTCGACGGTGTTCCATCGCCTGAACCGCACCGAGTACGCGAACGCGATTCGCGACCTGCTCGCCCTGGAGATCGATACGACGGAATTGCTGCCGGCCGACGATGCGAGCTACGGGTTCGACAACATCGCGACCTCTCTCAGGATGTCGCCGACGCTTGTCGACCGCTACCTGGCCGCGGCGCGCAAGATCAGTCGCGCGGCCGTCGGGAGCGCGGCGGTGCTGCCCGCTGTGAAGGTTTATCACCTGCCACCCGACCTTCCGCAGGAGCGGCATCTCGAGGGGCTGCCGTTCGGCACGCGCGGCGGCACGCTGGTCCGGCATCATTTCCCGCAGGATGGTGAGTACGACATTCAGGCGAAGCTGGCGCTCGACATCGCGGACAACATTCCGAGGTACGACGAGACGCACGATCTGGAGATCCTGCTCGACGGCGAACCGGTCGCGCGGTTCACGTTCGCCGGCGAGCCGGACCCCGATGAGGACCCCGAAGAAGATGAAGCGCTCAGGGCGGCGGTGAACACCGCCGACCAGTCCGGCTACCGGCGGAACCTCGACGCGCACTGGCGCGTGCGCCTCCCCGTGGCGGCGGGGGTGCATGAAGTTGCCGCCGCGTTTGTCGAGAATGGGCAGCTGCTAACCGAAGCGACGCGGACCAACACCCTTGCACGGCTCCGTCTGGCGCTGGTGGAGCCATCGGTGCGCGCCTACAGCGGAGGATACGCAAACGACGAGACGCGCTCGGGTCCCTACCTGGCGCACCTCACCGTGACGGGGCCGTTCCTGCCCAGCGGGCCCGGCGACACCGAGAGTCGCCAGCGCATCTTCACGTGCCGGCCGACCGCCCCGGAGGACGAGGGGCCCTGCGCGGCGCAGATTCTCTCGACGCTGGCGCGGCGCGCCTATCGGCGGCCGCCGAGCGAGGTGGAGCTGGACCGCCTGCTAACCGCGTACCGGGAAGGCCGGCAGGCGGCGGCGTTCGACGCGGGGATCGAGCGGGCGGTGCGGCAGCTGCTCGTCGAGTCGGCCTTCCTGTACCGCATCGAAGAAAGCCCGCGGGACATCGCGCCAGATACGATCTACCCCGTCAGCGATCTGGATCTGGCCTCGCGCCTGTCGTTCTTCCTCTGGAGCAGCATTCCGGATGACGCGCTCCTCGACGTCGCGGAGCGCGGCCAGCTGCGCGACCCGGCGGTGCTGGAGCAGCAGGTGCGGCGGATGCTGGCGGACCGCCGGTCGGAGGCCTTCGTCACGAACTTCACCGGCCAGTACCTGAACCTGCGCAAGTTGCCTGACGTGACGCCGGATCTCAAGCGGTTCCCGGATTTCGACGCGACCCTCCGGCACGCCATGCGGCGCGAGACGGAGCTCTTCTTCGAGAGCATCCTCCAGGAAGACCTGAGCGTGCTGGAGCTGCTGACGGCGGATCATACGTTCGTGAACGAGCGGCTGGCGGCGCACTATGGGATTCCGGCGGTCAAGGGGAGCCACTTCCGCCGGGTCACGGTCGGCGACGCCAGCCGCCGTGGGCTGCTCGGCAAGGGGAGCCTCCTCGCGGCGACGTCCTATGCCCATCGCACGTCCCCGGTGCTGCGGGGCAAGTGGCTGTTGGAAAACGTCCTCGGGACGCCGCCGCCGCCGCCGCCCCCGGACGTGCCGGACCTCAAAGAGGACAACGCCGAGGGCGTGGTGCTGTCGATGCGGGACCGGATGGTGCAGCATCGCGCGAATCCGGTGTGCGCGAGCTGCCATGCCATGATGGATCCGCTCGGCCTGGCGCTCGAGCACTTCGACGCGGTCGGGCGCTGGCGCACGCGGAGCGAAGCGTTCACGCCGATCGACGCCTCGGGCACGATGCTCGATGGCACCACCTTCGACGGCGTGGACGGGCTGCGTGAGGTGTTGCTGAGCCGGTCCGAGCTGTTCGTCACGACGTTGACCGAGAAGCTGTTGACGTATGGCTTGGGGCGGGGGGTGGAGCCTGGCGATGCGCCGGTGGTCCGGAGCATCGTGCGCACGGCGGCCGACGACGACTATCGCTTTCAGACGCTGCTGATGGGCATCGTGAAGAGTCTGCCGTTTCAGATGCGGCGCTCGAGCGGGCCGCCGGCGGTGGCGGCGGCGCAGTAGCGGGGGCCGGTCCGTCCGTCCGGCATCGACGAGAAGGAGCTCGCAGTCATGTTCATTACGAAGAAGACGTTGCCGCGGCGGACGATCTTGCGCGGGCTTGGCGCGACGGTGGCGCTGCCGCTGCTGGACGCGATGGTGCCGCCGCTCACGGCGTTGGCGCGGACGCCCGCGACGCCGGCGCGGCGGCTCGGGTTCGTCTACGTGCCGAACGGGGTCGCGATGAACCCGGAGGTGAATCATTGGAAGCCGGTCGGCGAGGGCACGGACTTCGAATTCTCGCCCATTCTGACGCCGCTCGCCCCCTTCCGGGACTACCTCACGATCGTGAGCGGTCTCGCGCAGCGGGCGGCGGAGGGATTCAACGAAGGCGACGGCCCCCACGCGCGCGCGAGCGCCGGCTGGTTGAGCGGCGTCCACGCGAAGAAGGCGCAAGGGGCGAACGTGCGGGGGGGGACGACGGTCGATCAGGTCGCGGCGGCCGTGCTCGGGCGGGACATGCGGTTGCCCTCGCTCGAGCTGGCGGTCGACAGCTTTTCCAGCAGCCAGGTCGGCAATTGCGACAACGGCTACGACTGCGTCTACCTCAACACGCTGGCGTGGCAGACGCCGACGACCCCGCTGCCGATGGAGCGACACCCGGCGGTGGTCTTCGAGCGTCTCTTCGGCGAAGGGGGCACGGCGGCCCAGCGGCAGGCGGAGGTACGGACGGATCGGAGCATTCTCGACGCCGTGACCGGGGACATCGCCGCCCTGCAGCGGACGGTCGGGGGCAACGACCGCGCCCGGGTCGACGAGTACCTCGATTCGCTGCGCGAAATCGAGCGCCGGCTGCAGTTGACGGAGCGCGCCGCCGACCAGGAGCTGCCGCCGTTCGAGCGCCCCACCAGAATTCCGCTCGATTTCGCCGAGCATACGAAGCTGATGTTCGACTTGCAGTGGTTGGCGTATCAGGCGGACGTCACGCGAGTCACCACGTTCATGCTTGGCCGGGAGCTGGGCGGGCGGGCGTACCCCGAGCTCGGCGTGCCGGTGAATCACCACGGCCTCTCGCATCACCAGGACAACCTGGAGAAGATCGCGGACTTGGCGAAGATCAACATCTATCACGTTGAGCTGTTCGCCTACTTTCTCGAGAAGCTCCGGTCGACCCCCGAGGGGGACGGCAGCCTGCTGGACCACGTCGTCCTGCTGTACGGCTCAGGGCTCGGCGACCCGAACCAGCATGCGCCTTTTGACCTGCCGCTCGCGCTGGTGGGCGGCACCCCGCAGAAACGAGGCCGGCACCTCCAGTATCCGGAGACCCCGCTGGCGAATCTGCTGCTGGCGATGCTGGACAAGGTCGGCGTCTCGGTGGACCAGCACGGCAACAGCACGGGACGGCTCGAGCTCGAACCGCTCTCGGGTGTGTGAGGACCGATCAACGGGACCACGACGACCGCCGATGACCGACAACTTGTGCGCTGGCCGGTTGACGGAGGAGAGGGGCAGACGATGCGGACACACGCGGTGAGCCGGTGGACGGTGCTGGTGCTGGCCGTGTTCTCGCTCGGCGCCGCCGCGCGCGACGTGCCGCTCGTGGAGGCCGTCAAAGCAGGATCCACAGCGTCGGTCCGCGCGCTGCTGGACCAGCGGGCGGACGTGAATGGCCCGGAGGCGGACGGCACGACCGCCCTGCACTGGGCCGTGCAAGGGGAGGCGGCGGCGCTCGTCGGGCTGCTGATCGATGCTGGGGCCGAGGTCGGGGCCGCCAACCGCTACGGGGTGACGCCGCTCTCGCTCGCCTGTCTCACCGGGAACGCCGGCATCATTGCGCAGTTGCTCGAAGCGGGCGCCGACGCGAATGCGGCCACGGCGGGCGGCCGGACGGCGCTGATGACGGCGGCGCGGACCGGGGACGTCGCCGCGGTCGAGGTGCTCCTGGCCCACGGCGCGGACGTGCACGCGACGGACGATACGCACGGCCAGACGCCGCTGATGTGGGCGGCCGCCGAGAACAACGCGGGGGTGGTGGACACGCTGGTCCGGGCGGGCGCGGACGTGGGCGCGCGCACCAAGCATGGCTTCACCGCCTTTCTGTTCGCGGCGCGCGCGGGCCGCATCGAGGCGGCGACGGCGTTGCTCGCCGCCGGCGCGGACGTGGACGACGCCTTGTCGAACGGCGTCACGCCGCTGCTGCTGGCGATCACGAACAAGAACTTCGAGCTCGCGGCGGTCCTGCTGCGCGCGGGAGCGGATCCGAACGCGGACGCCGTCGGGTGGTCGGCGCTGCACCAGCTCGCCTGGAGTCGGCAGCCCCCCGTTGGGTTCGACAACCCCGAACCGGTGCACCGGGACGACGTCCACGCGCTCGACCTCGCCCGGCAGCTGCTGGCGCTCGGAGCGGACCCGAACGCCCGCATCGCGAAAGAATTGAAAGACCAGCCGCGGCAACGCAGCACCGGGGGGACGGGCGCGACGCCGTTCTTTAACGCGGCCCGGGTCGGCGACGCCGAGCTGATGCGCCTCCTCGCGGAGCACGGCGCCGATCCGTTGCTGCCGACCGAAGACAACACGACGCCGCTGATGGCCGCGGCGGGCGTCGATGTGTATCCCGGGACGGAACCCGGCACCAACGAGGAGGTGACCGAGGCGTTCACGTTCGTGCTCGAGCTGGGCGGAAACATCCATACCGTGAACGCCAAGGGTGAAACCGCCCTCCACGGTGCCGCGACACGGGGCGCTAACCCGATCGTGCAGATGCTCGTCGAGCGAGGCGCCTGTTTGGATGCGACCAACGACGCCGGGCACACGCCGTTGGCAATCGCCGAGGGGGTCCGTCAGTTGGTGTTCAGACCGCAGCCCGAGACCGCGGCCCTCCTCCGTCGGTTGATGGAGAGTCGCCCACCAACCTCGCCCGACCGGCCGCGTTGTGGCGGGATGGGACCCGTGGGCGATGCGAGAGGTGCAGGGGGCTAGCGGCGAGTTGCCTCAGCGCGCTGCCAGCACCGGAAGAGAATCAAGATATCCAAGGTCTGAGATCCATATTTTTGGTGTAACCAAAATCTTGAGCTGATGACGTGTCATAATTGGGGACTGAAAGTGTCAAAAGAGGACATTATGAGCCAGCTGCGCCAAGCCAGGACGGCGCGGTGTTTGCGTCTGACCATCCTGCTTCGGGTAGTCGAGATTGGCTCAGAGTCGTCGACATTTGCTCATATGGTCGAGTTTGGCTGCGCCATTCGCTAGTGGCGCGATTAATTTCTGATACTGTTTTGGCGGTCGTGCAACTGGGCGATCGTGTGACCGGCCAACTTCAGGAGGGTAAATGCGTTCATTTGCTGTCGCCGCGCTAATCGGATTCCTATCACTAGTCGGAGTGCTACTGGTCCCCGCAACCGCCGCCGCCCAAGCTGGGGGAGCGATATCGGGCTTGGTCGAGGACGCGACGGGCGGCATCCTGCCCGGCGTGACGGTCGAGGTGGCGAGCCCCGTCCTCATTGAGGGCACGATCGCGGCCTTCACCGACACCGCCGGCCGCTACACGATCATCAACCTGCGGCCGGGCACCTACACGGTGACGTTCACGCTGCCGGGGTTCAGCACGGTGATCCGCGAGGACGTGCTGCTGATGGGCGACAGCGCCGTGCAGATCAACGCCCAGCTAGCGGTCGGGGCAGTCGAGGAGACGGTGACGGTGACGGGCGAGTCGCCGGTGGTCGACGTGCAGCAGGTGCGCCGCCAGTCCGTCGTCACGCGCCAGATGATGGACATACTCCCGCAGGGACGCACCCTCGAAGCACGGACCCTGCTGATCCCCGGCGTGCGCAACACGGGGATGGGGGAAGGCGGAATGACTGCGAGCCAACATGGCTCCGACAGGTTTGACTCGCTGACGTTCCAGGACGGGATGCGCACGACCAACGTCTTTTGGGACATCAGAAACGGGTGGGAGCTGAACGACGCGGCGACGGCTGAGCTGACGTTCGAGACCGGCGGCTCCCCGGCGGAGGTGCAGGTGGGCGGCGTGGTCCAGAACGCCATTCCGAAGGAGGGGGGCAACACCTTCTCCGGAACCGTGTTCACCTACTATGGCACTGAGAACTTGCAGGGCGACAACCGCACGGCCGAGCTCAAGCAGCTGATCCGGGCGGGCGACCGGCTGCGGTATGACATCGACTTCAACCCGGCCTTCGGGGGCCCGATCGTGCAGGACAAGCTGTGGTTCTTCGGGTCCCATCGCACCCAGAACAACGATTTCTTCGTCGCGGACCAGTTCTTCAAGCCCGCGGGGTCGGTCAACCGCCTCGGGCACGACATCACCTTCGGCCATGCGGGCGAGCAGGCCTTTCAGAAAACAACCCGCTACAGCGGGCTGGCGCGCTTGACCCACCAGGTGACCCCGCGCAACAAGTGGCGGATCAGCTTCGCGCGTAACGCCCGCGACCATCCGTTCTGGCGACCCTCGGCGACCACCCCGCCGGAGTCGACGAGTCACCCCCCCCTACCAGTAGGCCACAACACGCAAGTGCGGTGGACAGCGTCGCTGTCGAACCGCTGGCTGGTCGAGCTCGGGGCGTCCGAGTTTTACGTCCGCTGGCGCCACGAGCCGCAGCGAGGGATGTATGAGCTGATTCCAGAACTCGAGCTGACGACGGGCCAGTGGAGCGGGTCCACATACAGCCGTGGCACGCAGGGGGATCTGCGGTGGGCGACCAAGGGCTCGACCTCGTATGTGACCGGCTCCCACAACTTCAAGACGGGCATCGACCTCACCTGGGGCAGCCTCAATCAGGACACCGTGTACTTTGCCGACACGCATGCATTGTTCTTCCTCGCAGGTAACCCGTTCCAAGTCCAAGTGGCCGCCGTCCCGTTGGGGAACTACGAAGTCCAGATCCAGCGCGACGTCGGGGTGTACGTGCAGGATCAGTGGACGATCGACCGGTTGACGTTGAATGTGGGGGCGCGGTTCGACTATTTCCGTGGCGGCACGCCGCCGATACAGGCCCCGGCGGGCGTCTGGGTGGGGGAGCGTAGCGTCCCGGCCCTCGCAGGGCCGAATTGGCGCGATGGCTCGGTGCGGTTCGGCGTGGCGTACGACCTGTTCGGGGACGGCCGGACCGCCCTCAAGGGCAATGTGAACCAGTACATCTCGGCGGAGAATGTCCTGACCACGTTGGATGCCAATCCGTTCTGCTGCGACTCCAGGGTCTTCCCCCGCCAGGAGAACCGCGCCTGGACCGATCTGGACGGGAACGGGGACGTCATCGACAGAACCAACAACCGGATCCAGCTCGAGGAGGTGGGCCCCTCCCCGCAAGGCGCGGACTTCGGCACGTCCACCGACGTCGTGCGCCTGGATCCGAGTCTCCAGCGGGACGGCAACTGGGAGTACAGCGTGACGCTGCAGCACGAGCTGCTGCCGGGGCTCTCGGTGACCGGCGGGTGGTATCGCCGCGACTTCACCAACCAGTTCTGGACGGACAACCGGCTGCTGGGTCCCGAAAACTACACGCCGTTCACCTTCACGGGGCCGGTGGATCCGCGGCTGCCCAACGGCGGCGGCGAGCGCATCACCGCGTACAACCTGAACCAGAGCCATTTCGGCATCGGCAGGGACAGGTGGCTCAGCAATTCGGATCTCAACGATATCCGCTACACCGGCTACGAGCTGGTCGTTGACGGCCGGCTCCCGAACGGCGGGTTCTTCGGGGGGAGCGTCACGACGGAGAAGAGCCAGGTCGACACCTGTGAGGTCGACAACCCCAACAGCCTGCGGCACTGCGACCATCCCCGCCCGTTCCAGTCGTTTTACAAGCTCCACGGGGCCTATCCGCTGCCGGGCGGCGTGATGCTCAGCGGCTTCCTGCAGGGGATGCCAGGTCCGGAGCAGTCCGCGAACTTCAACGTCACGACGCTGCCGGATGGTTCCCCGCTCACGGGGGGGCAACGGATCACCATCGACCTGCTCCCGCCGGGGACCCATTTCCTCCCGCGTCAGACGAACCTCGATCTGCGGGTGTCACGCCGGTTCGAAGTCGGGGGGACGTCGATTCTTCCGCTCGTCGACTTCTTCAACGTCTTCAACTCCAACACGACGCTCGGATGGAACGGCACGTACGGGCCGCAGTGGCAGCGCATCACCCAGATCATGCGCCCCCGGTTCGCCCGCATCGGCGTGGAGATCGAGTGGTGATGGTCGCGTGACCCCTCGACGAGGGCCCGATCTCCGGGCCGTCGATTTCGATCTGTGAGACGGGGCCGGCCTTTTCCGAGGGCCGGCCCCGTCCGTGTATGGGCAGCGCGGGCGCAGGCGAGAGCAAAGCAAAGCAGCGGCATGGGATTGCGAGCCCGTCGTCCACGATGGACTCCTCAGGCTGCGTGGACAGTCCTGTTCGCGCTTGTCTTTTGCGCCCCGGTCGACGGTCAGCCGCCGGCGTCCCGCCCCCGTCCGCCGAGCAACGCGCGGATGGCGGAACGCCTCGAGGCGTTGGCCGCGGCGCCTGAATCCGCGTTTTTCAACCCCTTCGCCAACGCTGCGCGGCTGGAGATACTGCTCGGCATGCCGCCCGCCACCACCCCACGCGAGCAGGTGATCTACCAGGCGTCCGTTGCCGGGGAGATGCTCAGGGCGGGCCGCACCCAGGACGCGACGGTCGAGCTCGAGCGGCTGCACCAGCTTCTGGAGGCCGGCGGCAGTGGGGTGCCGAGTGACCTCCCTGACGGGTTCCGGCACGCGATGCGCCGCTCGCTCGGCATCGCGTATATGCGGCTCGCGCAGCGCGACAACTGCCTTCCGCCGAACCCGGCCGCGCGTTGTGCCCTCCCGATTGATCAGGCTGCCATACACCCGCATCAGGACAGTGCCCGGAAGGCGGTGGCGTTGTACGAGCAGATGGCGAAGGACGACCCCACCGACCTGACCGTGCGATGGGTGCTCAACCTCGCGTACATGTGGCTAGGCGAGCACCCTGACGGCGTGCCACCGGCGTGGCTGATTCCTCGGTCGGCGTACGGCTCACGCGCCGGGTTCGGGGGGTTCGTGGACATCGCGCCGACACTCGGCCTCGATACCGTCGGTTTGGCGGGCGGCAGTGTGATGGAGGATTTTGATGCCGACGGCGATCTCGACGTCATGGCGTCGTCGTGGGGATTGCGGGATCAGCTCCGCTATTTTCGGAACAACGGCGATGGCACCTTCGACGACGTGACGCTCGAGGCCGGGTTGGAAGGGATCGTCGGCGGACTGAATCTCGTCCACGCCGACTACGACAACGATGGCCTTGCCGACGTCTTCGTATTGCGGGGCGCGTGGTTGGATCAGCCGCACCCGAACTCGCTCCTCCGGGGGAACAGGGACGGGTCGTTCACCGACGTGACCGAGGCGGCCGGGTTACTGCGGGACGCTCCCACGCAGACGGCCGCATGGGGTGACTACGACAACGACGGCCATGTCGATCTCTTCGTCGGCAACGAGTCGCAGTTCGACTCCACCTATCCCTCCCAGCTGTTCCGCAACAACGGGGACGGCACGTTCACCGACATCGCCGACCGGGCCGGCGTTGCGGTGGTTGGCTTCGTCAAGGGCGTGGCGTGGGGCGACTACGACAACGACCGCCGCCTCGATCTCTACGTCTCGCGCTTCGGGGAACCAAACCAGCTGTTCCGCAACCAGGGGCCGTCGCCGAACGGGCGGTGGTCGTTCCGCGACGTGACGGCCGCCGCCGGTGTCGTAGAGCCAGTGGACAGCTTCCCGACGTGGTTCTTCGACTATGACAACGACGGGTGGCTCGACCTGTTTGTGGCTGCCCCAGCCTCCATGAGTGTGGAGCTACCAGCCACTGACCGTCTTGCCGATATGACGGCGGAGTATCTCGGGCAGCGCCGCCCGGTGGCGCATCCCCGCCTGCATCGCAACCAGGGTGACGGCTCGTTTGCCGATGTCACCGAAGCCGTGGGCCTCGACCGGATCATGCCCACGATGGGCAGCAACTACGGCGACCTGGACAACGACGGGTTTCCCGATGTGTATCTCGGCACGGGCAACCCGCACTTCGAGATGCTCGTGCCGAATCGGGTGTTCCGCAACGTCGGTGGAATACGATTCATGGATGCGACGGCGGACGGATTCGGGCACATCCAGAAGGGCCACGGGGTTTCGTTCGGCGACATCGATCACGACGGAGACCAAGACGTGTTCATGGTCCTCGGCGGCGCCTTCGAAGGCGACGAGTCTCAGAACGTCCTGCTGTTGAACCCCGGCCACGGCCATGCGTGGATCACGGTGAGGCTGCGGGGCACCGCGTCAAATCGCCTGGCGATCGGTGCACGCCTCACCGTCGAGGTGGCGACGCCCGATGGAGATCGGGCGATTCATGCCACGGTCGGGAGCGGCGGCAGCTTTGGTGCCTCGACGCTTCAGCAGGAGATCGGGCTGGGTAATGCGACGATGATTCGACGACTGGAGGTCGTCTGGCCGGGCAGTGGGCGACGCGACACTTATCGCGACGTTCCGCTCAATCGCGTGGTCCTTGCCCGCGAGGGCGCCGCGGCGGTGGAGCCGGTGGAGGTCCGACCCCTCAGACTCGGCCAGACGCTGGACTAATCACGAGGGCCTTTGTGAGACACTCAGCTCCTTTGGGCATTCAGGCGCACGCGGGCTGGCCGCGCGGGCTCGCCGCCGCAGCCATCCTGCTGGGTGGCCTGCACCCCGGCGTGTCGGCCCAGTCCGCCGCGGAGTGGTTCACCGAGCGCGCCGAGGCCGTGGGGCTCGACTTCGTGCACTTCAACGGCATGTCGGGCGAGTACTATTTCGAGGAGATGGTCGGGTCCGGCGTCGCGCTGCTCGACTTCGACAACGACGGCGACCTCGACGTCTACCTCGTGCAGGGACGGATGCTCGGCGCGGGCAAGACGCTGGCCGATGCCGTGCTGCCGCCGCGGATGCCACTGCCGCTGACCGATCGGCTGTACCGGAACGACCTCGAGGTGCGCGCCGATGGCTCCCGCACGCTCCGGTTCACGGATGTCACCGAGGCGAGCGGCCTCGACGTGCGCTCGTACGGGATGGGCGTCGCGACCGGGGACATCGACAACGACGGCTGGGTCGACCTGTATCTGACCACGCACGGGCCGGACCAGATGTTCCGCAACAACGGCGACGGGACCTTCACGGATGTCTCCACGCACACGGGCACGAGCCAGCCAGGGTGGAGCATCTCGGCCTCGTTCGTCGACCTCGACCGGGACGGGTGGCTCGACCTGTACGTCGGCAACTACGTCGAACACGATGAAGATCAGAAGTGCTTCACGACCCTCGGCGCACGGGACTATTGCGGGCCGCAGGGGTTCCAGCCGGTGCCCGACCGACTGTATCGGAACCGTGGGGACGGGACGTTCGTGGACGTCACCGCTGCATCACAGGTGGCGCGCGACTACGGCCGTGCGATGGGGGTCGTGGCCGCCGATGTCGACGCCGATGGGTGGGTCGACCTCTATGTCGCCAACGACAACACGGAGAACCAGCTCTGGATCAACCAGCACGATGGCACGTTCAGGAACGAGGCGCTGCTGGCCGGGGTCGCGCTGAATCACGCGGGGAGTCCAGAGGCCGGAATGGGCGTCGACGCGGGCGACTTCGACGCCGACGGCGACGACGACCTGTTCCTGACCCACGTCATCCGGCAAACCAACACCCTCTACGTCAACGACGGAACCGGCCTGTTCGAGGATCGGAGCACGATGTCGGGACTCGGCGCCCCGAGCCTGCCCTATACCGGATTCGGCACGCTCTGGTTCGACTACGACAACGACGGCTGGCTCGACGTTCTGGCGGTCAACGGGGCGGTCACGACCCAGCTCGTGGCGGCGACGGATCCGCATCCTTTGCACGAACCGAACCAGTTGTTTCGAAATCTGGGCAACGGGCGGTTCGAGGAGGTCACCGCCCGCGCCGGCACGGTCTTCGAGCTCTCGGAGGTCAGCCGGGGTGCGGCCTTCGGCGATCTGGACAACGATGGCGATATGGACGTCGTCATCACGAACAACGGCGGCCCGGTGCGACTCCTGCTCAACAACGTCGGCAACCGCAACCGGTGGCTCGGGTTGCGGCTCGTCGGCGGGAGTCCGCCCCGCGACATGTTGGGGGCGCGCGTCGGCGTCTTTCCGAGCGGCGGCCCGCCGCGGTGGCGGCGAGCGCGGACGGACGGCAGCTACGCGTCCGCCCACGATCCCCGTGTGCTCGTAGGCCTCGGCGCGGCAACGACGGTGCCGCGGGTCCGCGTCGTCTGGCCGAGCGGTCGGGTCGAGGAGTGGGCGGACCTCGCTGTGGATCAGTGGCTGACCCTGACCGAAGGGACCGGTCGCGAAGCACGGACCGGCCGAGAGGGCCCATGAGACGCGGTCTCGTCGCACTGGTGGCCTCGATCACGTTGGGGCTCGTGAACGGCCCCGCGGGCGATGCGCGCGTCGCGACACGACAGGGGGAACCGGCGGCGCAGCCGCTGCTGGAGGTGGTGCTGCCCGATGTGAGCCGCCTGCACCCATCCGTCCAGCGGCAGCTGCGCGAGGCGCATGCGTCGCTCCTGGCCGAGACGCAGCGCCCCGACGTCTCGCCACCCGCGCGCGCCGCCGCCTTTGGCGACATGGGCACGCTGTTCCTGGCGATGCAGTTCAACGACGCGGCCGAGCGCTGCTATCGGAACGCGCAGCGTCTGGCGTCCGAGGACTTCCGCTGGCCCTACTACCTCGGACACGTCCTCAGGGACACCGGCGACCTGTCCGCGGCGGCCGAGAGTTTCGAGCGCGCGCGCGCGCGTCGCCCCACCGACCTGGCCACGCTCGTGTGGCTCGGCCGGGTCTACCTCGACCTGGCCCGGCCGGACGCGGCCGAGTCGCCGCTTACCGAGGCGCTGTCGCTCTATCCGAACCAGCCGGCGGTGCGGTTCGAGCTGGGCCGGGCGGCCGTCGAGCAGCAGGACTACGCGCGGGCCGTGGAGCAGTTGACCACTGCCCTGACGCTGAACCCCGAGGCCACCGTCGTCCACTATCCGCTCGCCATGGCCTACCGCGGGCTGGGCGATCTCGACAACGCCGCGTACCACGTCGAGCGTCGGGGCGGTCGTGGGATGCGTGGGTACACGGCCGGCGTGGTCTTCACGCTGCCGGACCCGCTGGTGGCGGCGCTGAATGCGGTGGTGGTGCCGACCCCGCAGCTCTACCGGGACCGCGCCCTGGATGCCTCCGCGGCCGGGGACTGGCCCGAGGCGGTGGCGAACTACCGGCGGGTCGTGGAAGCCGAGCCGGACAACGCGGACATGCGTGTGAACCTCGGCACCGCGTCGAAGCGGGCGGGCGACGCGCGCGGTGCGCTGGCGCAGTACGAGGAGGCGTTGCGTCTCGATCCGCGGCTCTCGGACGCCTACTACGGCCTCGGCGACCTGCTCGAGCGCGGTGGTCGCGACCAGGAGGCCATCGAGCGGTACACGACGGCCGTGACCGCGGACCCGACCTTCGTCACCGCGCGTCTCAGGCTGGCCGATGCGCTGCGCCGAACCGACCGTTTCGAGCCAGCGCTGTCGCAGTACCGGCAGGTGATCGCGCGAGCGCCGGCTGATGCGGACGCGCGGTTCGGTGAGGCGATGGCGCTCGTCCGTCTCGAGCGCTACGCGGCGGCGCGCGAACGCTTGACCGAGGCGATGACGGTCCGTCCCGACCAGCCGATGTTCCGCCTCGCGCTGGCCCGGGTGCTCGCCGCGGCGCCCGACGATCAGGTGCGCGACGGCGAGCGAGCCTGGGAACTGGTGCAAGCGCTGCCGGAGGAGCAGCAACACCCAGCCGTCTTCGAAACCATGGCCATGGCGCTCGCCGAGCTGGGTCACTTCGACCTCGCCATCGAGTGGCAGCGCATCGCGATGTCGGCCGCGGCACGCGCCTGGCGATCCGACAGCGCGCAGCGGATGGCGGCCAACCTGGCGCTGTACACACGGCGCCAACCGTGCCGCACGCCGTGGCGGAACGACGACCCGGACCACCGGCCCGGCCCTCCGGTGGATCCGGGGCTGCTCGATCCGCCGGCGTCCCGGTGACGCGGAGCCCTCGCCCGACCGGCCGCGTTGTGGCGGGATGGGACCTGTGGGCGATGGGAGAGGTGTAGGGGGGACGCTCCGGAACCTGTCGTTGCCCTCGGCGAGCTACCTCAGCGCGCGCTGCAGCTCGAGGATGCCCTCGACGGACTCGCGCAGGCTGGCAATCTCCGTCAGGTCGGGATGCACCTTCCCGGCGGCCTCCAACCAGTCTCGAGCCTCTGCATAGCGCTCGAGGCTGACGAGCACGTTCGTACGCTCGATCCAGGCGACTCTCCAGGGTGTCGGCCAGACGCCCGTATGGTGCAACTAATGCGCCGACCACTCACGCGGCCTCTCGGTGATAGAAACTGAGGAGGCCACCGACGCGCGCCCGCCGCTGAACGTCGGTGGCTGCGCGTCTGGGCGGTCGTGCTGGGTGCAGGAGCCGGTTGTCGAGTCCCTGATGGTTCCGCTCGTGATGATAGTGCTCAACATACTCTCGCACGAGGACGCGTAAATGCCCCTCGCCGAGCGGAACGAGGCGATGGAGACACTCCTCTTTGATCGACCGCACGAACCGCTCGGCATACGCGTTGAGATTCGGACTCTTCGGCGGCAGCCGGATCGGCCGGACACCGCCGCTTGTCAGGATCTCGCCAAAGACCCGAGTGTAGAGGGGATCGCGGTCGTGAATCAGCTTCCGCGCGGTCCGCAAAAAGCCGTCGACCGGGTCGGTCAGATTCCGGGCCATCTGCTCCATCCACGCGCCGCCCGGCTGCGGGTGGATCCCAGCGATGGTCACGCGGCGGGTTTGCAGCTCGATCACGAAAAAGACGAGGTACCGCCTAAGACCCGCCAGCGTCAGCACCTCAACCGTGAACAGATCGCAGGCCGCCAAGCCCTCCCAGTGCGCCTGCAAGAACGCCTTCCACGGCGTCCGTCTGGCCCGCTCGGGAGCCGGGTCGATCCCGTGGTCGTGCAGGATCCGCTTCACCGTGTTCCGGGCGATCGTGTGTCCGAGGTTGGAGAGCGCGCCGCGGATCCGCGTATAGCCCCACCGCGGATTCTCGACCGCCATCCGCACCACGAGGTTGGCGACCTCCCGTGGCGTCATCGGCCGGCCTCGCCGTCGGCGGGCGCTCCCGTCGTACTGCTGAGCGATCAGTCTCCGGTACCAGCGGAGAATCGTGTCAGGCGTGACGATGCCCGCCACCTGAGTCAAGACCCGTCGTCCGAGCTTCTTGCCGCGCACCGCGAGGCGCCGGCGCTGGGCGTCGGTCAGCCGAAGCGGTCGGCCACCCAGTTGCTCCCGGAGAACGCGATTCTCCGCCCGCAGATAGTCGATCAGATCTTCTTGGTGGCGGTTCACCCAGCCAGCACAGGTGAGCACAAGGAATTGCAGAGCGTGGGGCATTGCCAGAGGCTACTTGCCTGAGCCGGCCCGCGCCGACCTTGCTCAGCGACTCGCCTGGCTTCGGCCGCTTTTTGGCACCATACGCCGTCGAGAACCGCCCCTCCCGGTCGCGCGGCACCCGCAGCTCCAGCTTGCCGATCCGCGTCACCAGGCCCCGGCTGTAATAGCCGGACCGATACCCCGTGCGGTCCGCGGTCCGCTCGCCCGGGCCGGCACCCACGGCCTCGGTCATCTCCGCCTCCAGGACCTCCTGGAGGGACTCCTTCAGCAGGCTCTTCAACAGCTCGCGGTCTTCGCCCACCAGGGCTTCGATTCGAGGGGACTTCGCGCTACGCTTGGCTCGAGTGGTCATGGCGGTGCTCCTTTGTGAGTAGGTCGATTTCAGCAATCAACCTTTTGCCATGACCGCTCGTCTTCCTCAAGCGGTTTTGCACACAGTACGAAACATAACCGTCAGGCGAAGCGGTCGAGAGCCCAGGAGCTTCTATGAAGCGGCCTGTCAAGTTACCCCGGTGTTCGTAGAATGAATCGCCCCGGGTTTCCCGGAGGCTCCATATCTTGGGAGGATGGAGTCCATGGGAAGACCGAGGAAGTACTCACCAGAAGTACGGGACCGCGCCGTGCGGCTCGTGTTTGAGCACGAAGACCAGCACGACTCGCAGTGGGCCGCGATCCGATCCGTGGCCGAGAAGATCGGCTGCACGTCGGAGACGCTGCGGCATTGGGTGCGCCAAGCCGAGCGGGATCAGGGACGCCGTCCGGGGCTGACGACGGACGAGCGGGCCGTGCTGAAGGAGCAGGCGCGTGAGATCCGCGAGCTCCGGCGGGCGAATGAGATCCTGCGGAAAGCGTCAGCGTATTTCGCACAGGCGGAGCTCGACCGCCGACCGAGGTAATGGTGACCTTCATTGATGCGCAGCGGGAAACGTACGGGGTCGAGCCGATCAGCGCCGTGGTGCCGATTGCTCCGTCGACGTATTACGCGCACAAAGCGTGGCAGGCCAATCCCCGGTTGCGATCGGGGCGCGCGCAGCGCGATGCGTGGTTGAAGGATCAGATCCGTCGCGTGCGCGACGAGAACTTCGCGGTCTACGGCGCGTACAAAGTCTGGCGCCAGTTGAACCGTGAGGGGATCGCCGTGGCCCGGTGCACCGTCGAACGCCTGATGCGGGAGCTGGGCCTGCGGGGCGCCGTTCGGGGCCGGGCGTTCACCACGACGACCTGTCCTGACCCCACCCCGCGGCCGGCCGACCTGGTCAACCGCACGTTTGTGGCCACGCGCCCCAACGCACTCTGGGTGGCGGACCTCACCTTCGTGGCGACCTGGCGCGGCTTCGTCTACGTGGCGTTCGTCATCGATGTCTTTGCCCGGTGCATCGTAGGCTGGCGCGTCTCCAGCTCCTTGCGCACCGACCTCGCCCTTGATGCGTTGGAGCAAGCCCTGTATGCGCGGCCGGCACCTGACGGGTTAGTGCACCACAGCGATCGGGGTGGTCAGTATCTCTCCATTCGCTACACGGACCGGCTGGCCGAGTCGGGCATCGAGCCGTCCGTGGGGAGCGTGGGTGACTCGTACGACAACGCCCTCGCTGAGTCGGTGATCGGGCTATACAAGACCGAAGTGATTCGTCGGCGCGGCCCGTGGCGGCATCTCGAGGCCGTGGAGTTTGCGACGCTCGAATGGGTGGACTGGTTCAACAACCGGCGGCTCTTGACGTCGATCGGCGACGTGCCACCGGCCGAGTACGAACAGCAGTACTATCGGGCACAAGAAGCGCCAGCCACAATGGCCGGAGTCAACTAATGAGCTCTCCGGAGAACCCGGGGCGATTCACCTTCACGTGTTCACCCACCTATCCTGCGACCCGAGACACCCGCCGACGGCGGAGGTCAGCTCAGTTGGGGCGACCGGACGACGCGGTCACGGCCACCGGGCCGTGACGACAAACAAAGGTCGACTGGTCGCGCCACATCGCGAACAAGATCCCCGCCAACCGGCGGGCCAGCGCCACGGTGGCGATGCGTGACCCGCGCCGCTGGGCGAGTTGGTGGGCCCAGGCCCTCAGGCTGGCGGCGTCGGCCCGGCGGGACCGCAGCGCCGCCCAGGCCGCTTGCACCAACAACCAGCGCATGCGCGGATTGCCCGCCTTGGTAATGTGCCCGCGGCGGTGGCGGTCCGCTGAACTGTCCTCACTGGGCACCAGGCCGAGATAGCTTTCGACTTGATGGGCGCCGCGAAAGCGGCCCGCCTCATCCAGGGTCGCGACAAAGGCCGTCGCGATGACGGGGCCCACGCCCGGCGCCGTCGTCAGTCGCCGCACCACCGGGTTGGCCGCGGCGGTCGTGGCCCGTTCGGCATCGATGGCGGCCAGTTGCTCGGTGAGCTGGTCCCACAGCGCGAGCAACGGCTGCAGCGCCGTCTCCAACTTGGCTGGGAGGTCGAGGGCGCTCACATAGGAGCCGAATCGGTCGGCATCCCCCGCCCGCACACGCAGCCCCTCGCTGCGCACGAGCGTGCGAACGAGGGCGATGGTGCGCCCCCGCGCCCGCACGAGCAGGTCGCGCACCAGGAGCTGGCGGCGCACCTGGCGCTGCGCGGCCGACGTCCGATGGGCCGGGCGATACGAGCCCAGCCGGGCCGCCTCCGCCAACATCCGGGCATCCCGCCGATCGGTTTTCACGCGCCGCCGCCGTTCCGGATACATCGGCGCGTAGTTCGGATCGGCCACGATGACCTCGTGGCCCAATGCCTCGAGCGTCTGCGCGACCCATTCGCTCTCGGTCGCTGCCTCGAGCAACACGCGCGCCCGCGCGCGGCCGGCGAACCACTTGGTGAACTGCTGCCGCGTACTCTGGATCCGTCGCTCGATCATCTCGCCCTCGGGTGTCAGGATGCAGATTTGACTTTCCCTCTTGTGGACGTCGATGCCAATATGCTCCATGGCTGGTCTCCCTCATTGCGCCTTGAGCGCGTTTAACGATTGTGGAGCGCAAGCTACCACGTGGGGTTGACCAGCCGCTTCATCCTATCTCCCGGAGGACCCGATTCTCCTCCCGGAGATACGCGATCAGATCGTCTTGGTGGCGGTTCACCCAGCCAGCGAACGTGAGAACGAGGAACTGTAGCGCAAGCGGCATCGCCGGTCCAACGTGCCGACCGCCAATGCCTACACGCATCCCCGCGGCACCGAATCACCTCCGGCTTGAACAGGCCGACCACTGACTGGGCCAACGCTGTGTCGCAGAAATCGTCGCCGCTGCCCACGGCGGCGTTGCCACCTCGGGTCTTCGACTGCCTGGAGACGTGCCCACCGTTTGGCTTCAGACGTCCAACCTCAACACTGACAACATCTCGTCACCAAACGCCGTCACGTACCGCGTGCGGCGAGCGGCGGCCCGTTCGTGTGGGCGGTGACCGTGGACTCCTTCTCCCACAGGGGTTAGGTGTCCACGGAAGCGGGGTCAAGCCCAAAGCGGCTGGCCGTGGAATATCTGACGGCCATCTCCGCACGGACAACCGGTGCAACCGCCCGCGATGCGCAGCGCGCCCGCGGTGGCGCCAACGGGTGAGCGTGTCCGGGTGAATGCCCACGGCACGGGCCGCCACGGCGTAGGACGCGCCCACGCCGACCGCCTCCCCGAGGCGATCGGTCACCGCGTCCGTGAGCTTCGTGGCTCGGCCGCCGCAACGGCGCGGGCGGTTCGTCACCGTCGGCCGTCCAGGGCCGGCGCACCTTCTCGGCCCGGTCAGCGGCCGGCGCGCTCGTGCCGATCGCGACGACGTGCACGGCGAACGTCCGCGCCCTGAACGCGGCCCATAACGGCGCGTGGGCTTTCCCCCACGAGCATCATCAGCTCCGGATCGATGGTCGGGGTGGCCGGCGTGCTCGTCGGTGGCGACACGATCGGCGTGGGAGCGCTGGTGGCCGATGCCGGTCCGTTCGTGGGCCGGAAGCGTGCTTCCGGACACAATTCGCCATCCCACCCCGGGTGGCCGGCGGGTCACCCTGGAAGGGCCAGATCGGAGCGAAGGAGCCGCGCGTGCGCGGCTTGACGCGCAGGACGGTGCACATCTTTCGACACACGAATGGCGCGGCCGTCACGCGCGGTCCACTCGGACCACCGGTTCGGTACGTCGCCCACGGGGCCCCTCACGCCACACTCGTGTCTGTACCCCCGAGATACGTCACGAGCTGTGCCCCGGCGTGGTGAAGGTCGGCTTCGTTGACGATGCAATAGCGATCGAAGATGGCGCGTGTCTGATGCCCCGTCAGCACCATCGCGACGCGTTCCGGCACCCCGGCGCGGACCAGATTCCGCGCCGTCGTCCGGCGGCAATCGTGGAGGAGCCGTCCGGGGACCCCCGCCTGCCGACAGGCCGCTGGCCAGGCCCGACGCCACGCCCGCACGGTCGTGTCCTCCCGCGTGAAGACCAGCGGCGCGCCCGGCTGCCGCGTCGCGCGTCGGCGTGACAGCACCGCCGCAATCGGCGCCGAGATCGGCAACACACGCCCCACGCGCGTCTTCGACCGCGCGGGCGACAGCCGGACGACACCGCCCGCCGCGTCAACCTCGTCCCACCGCAGCTCGAGGATCTCCCGCTTCCGCCAGCCCGAGAAATAGGCAAAGTCGAGGACATCCTGATACGGCCGCGGGAGGTGTCGGCGCACCGCTTCATACTCGTCGTGCTCAAAGAACCCCTGGCGTGGACCGTTCTCGTCGAGTCGTTCCGGGAAGATCGGCCGCTGCGCCAGCCGGGCGGCCCGCACCCCCAAGTGAAACATGCGGCTGAGCGCCGAGGTCTCCCGGTTCACCGTCGCGGCCGCCGCGCCCGTCGTCCGCCGCGCGCGTTGGTAGTCCCGGATCGCTTCGGTCGTAATGCGCATCGCCTCCCAGCCGCCGAAAACAGCCCGCAGATTCGCGACGCGTCCGCGAGCGGTATCGAGGGTGCGCAGGCGGCGGAGCACGTAGTCGTCAAGATACCCCGTCGCCAACGTGTCGAAGGTGACCCGGTCGGTCGGGCCGCGCTCCGCTCGCTCACGAACCCGACGCGCCAGCAGGCGTTCGGCGACCACTCGATCGGACGACCGCGCGCTCTCTCGATACTCCCGACCGTCCCATCGATACGCCAGATAATAAATAGGGCCCCGCTGATAGATCCGTCCTCTGCTTGCCATCTCCGTCGTCCCTCCTCTTATATGGGGTGGCCCCGGAATCAGGTCCGTGACCTCGACACAGCTTCGCTCCACAGCGCCCACAAGTGAAGCGATTTCTGGCACCCTATTCTAGGAACAACTCGCCTTCAATCAGTGAGTTACACGATAGGAGGCGGGCCTGATGTCACGGGGGGACCGGCTGAGATGTGAGCGTCGTCGACGCATACCCAGATCGGTTATCAGGAATCGCGGCTGACGGGGCACCGATCAGCGAGTCCTCGAAGAGAATCGGTGGGTGCGGACAGTCCGCGGACAGTCAGATATAACCGCTATTGATAACCGATTCCTGGCGCAAGAGGGCTGAGATTTCGCGATACCCACCACGGTTGGGCCTTTTAAGCCGAGGGTCGCAGGTTCGAATCCTGCCGGGCGCGCCACTTTCCCAAAGAACTCGCCGATTGCGCCCACCTGCGCGATTCCCTCGGCGAATGTGAAGCGAACAGAGTGACCGGTCGTCTCCGAAGATTGGCTGACTGAAGTACGCTAGCGCCACCGTTATCGCACCGAGGTGCTCGA
Source organism: Vicinamibacterales bacterium (assembly GCA_965197395.1). Taxonomy (GTDB): domain Bacteria; phylum Acidobacteriota; class Vicinamibacteria; order Vicinamibacterales; family UBA8438; genus CAZYFH01. Next base: position 416,888 of record CBDANB010000006.1, read on the forward strand.
TGTATATCTCTTCGAATCGCTGGCGGAGGTCCGCGCGCTCACCGAGCGCTGGCTCGTTGCCTACAACCAGGAGCGGCCGTACCAGAGCCTCGGCCGGGTGCCGCCCCTCATGTTTCTGCCGAGGCCTAACGCGCCAGTGCAGTCCCCTCTCGCAGTGTCTACTTGACGGGGGAAGCTTACGGTATGATATTTCGCGATGAGGCTCTGATGCCTCGCTTCGTCCTTCACTGTCGTATGGGGAGCCGATGGCCCGCCAGGTAATCAGATCAACCGCGTGGGGCCTCGGGGCGACGCTGCTCCTGTTGGCGCTCATCCTTGTCGGCTCGCGTAATCTTGCCCATTTCGACGCCGCCCTTGTGGGCTACACGTTTTCCGTGATCTTCGCGACCTTTGGGCTGACCTATCGCTACGCGATGTGGCTGCAGCGCCCGCCTACGGCCGTGTACTGGCGGCGTGGCTGGCAAGCGTTCTTCCGCCGGGGCTGGAGGCTGCGCAACACAGGCACGTGGTTCCGGCGCGTCGGCTCCGATGTCCTCACCAATCGCTTCATCTTCGCGCGTGACCAGCTACGCGGCCTCACGCACATGCTCATCATGTGGGGATGCCTGATCGCCGTTGCGATCACCTTTCCTCTCGTGTTTGGTTGGCTGCACTTTCGTCCCGTTCCTGGCGATCTGTCCCTCTATGAGGCGGTCGCGTTCGGGTTCCCGGCCTTCCGGTTTCCGTACGATTCGATGATCGCGTTCGTCCTGTTCCACGCACTGGTCTGGTCGTCGTTCCTGGTGATTGCGGGCGTGATGCTGGCGGTGCGACGTCGCATGCGCGAGGAGGGCGCGGCAGCGGTCCAACGATTCGCCGAGGACTTCATCCCGCTGATCCTCCTCTTCGCGGTCAGTCTCACGGGACTGATGCTCACGGCGAGTTACACGTGGATGAAGGGGTACGCCTACACGTTCATCGCGATTATGCATGCGATCACGGTGATCGGCACGTTCCTCTGGCTTCCCTTCGGAAAGTTCTTCCACGTCTTTCAGCGGCCGGCGCAACTCGGCGTCGGGTTCTACAAGGACGTCGGGCGAGCACAGGAACTGGCGCGCTGCCGCCGCTGCGGCCACGCCTTCAGCTCGCACATGCACATCGAAGATCTGATCGAGGTGGAACGTCAACTGGGGTTCACATACGAGATCCCCGGTGGCGAAGCCGGCCACTACCAGTGGATCTGCCCTCGCTGCCGGCGTGCGTCGCTGGCCATGGCGCAGGGAGCGCTGTGGCGGGGCCGGCGGGGAGGTGCGCCGCCGGCCGACGGTCGCCCGCTGCCGATGCCCGTCCACGTCAATACGGGACTCGGCCAGGGCCCGCTCGGTGTCGAAGATGCCGACAATTTCTTCCCGTAACCCGACAGTCGCTGCAGATTCCACAGGAGTACGCTGACCACATGAATGCTCGAACGACTGAGACGACCCCGCTACTCGATCGGGAGACCATCGGTGAATTCGGGCCGCATCTCGCCTACGCGCGAGAGGATCGGCTCGACACCGGTGTCGAACCAGACAAGTATGTCAGGACACACTGCTGCTTCTGTGGCCAGCAGTGCGGGATGCAGCTCAAGGTCAAGGACAACCTCGTCGTCGGTGTGGAGCCGTGGTACGAGTTCCCCTTCAACAAGGGGATGATGTGTCCGAAAGGCATCAAGCGCTACCTCCAGCAGGCGCACCCCGATCGTCTTCTTCACGCCTACGAGAAAGATGCCGACTCGCCCGGCGGCTTTCGAACCATGGCGTACGACGCCGCGATCCGCCAGACTGCCGCGCAGGTCGATCGAATACAACACACGTACGGGAAGGACGCGTTCGCCGTCCTGTCCGGCGCCAGCCTGACAACCGAGAAGACCTACCTGATGGGAAAATTCGCCCACATGTGCCTGCGCACCGCGAACATCGACTACAACGGCCGACTCTGCATGGTGAGCGCCGCGGCGGGCAACAAGAAGGCGTTCGGAATCGATCGTGCCGCGAACCCCTGGGATGACATCCTCGGCGCCGACGTAATCCTGGTGAGCGGCGCGAACATCGCCGAATGCGCGCCCATCACCACCAACTATGTCTGGCAGGCCCGCGAGCAGGGGGCCAGAGTCATCGTCGTGGACCCGCGCATCACGCCGATCGCGCGGACCTGCGATCTGTTCCTTCCGGTCAAGCCGGGGCGCGACACGGCGCTCTTCAACGGCATCCTGCACCTGATGATCGAGCACGACTGGCTCGATCACGCGTTCATCAAGAACCACACGGTCGGGTTCGATGCGGTCGCGGCGCACGTGCACGAATGGACGCTGCAGCGGACGGCTGAGGTCACCGGCATCGCGGTGAAGTCGATCCACCAAGCCGCCGAATGGTGGGGGACAGCGAAGACGAGCTTCCTCTGCCATGCGCGCGGTCTGGAGCACCACAGCAACGGCGTGAAGAACGTGATGAGCGCCATCAACATCGTGCTGGCCTCCGGGCGCATCGGCCGGCCGAATTGCGGTTACGCGACCATCACCGGACAGGGCAACGGCCAGGGAGGACGCGAGCACGGCCAGAAGTGCGATCAGCTCCCGGGCGGGCGTGACCTCGCCAACCCTGAGCACCGCGCCTACGTCGCCGGCGTGTGGGGGATGGATCCGGCAGAACTCCCGCAGCCGGGCGTCGACGCGTACGAGATCATGCGCAAGATCGACACCGGTGAGATCAGGGGACTGCTGAGCCTCTGCTTCAACCCGGTCGTCTCGCTGCCAGACAACAACTTCGTCCGGCAGGCGCTCGAGAAGCTGGACTACTACGTCGTAATTGATTTCTTCATGAGCGAAAGCGCGCGCTACGCCGATGTCGTCCTGCCGGGCTCCCTTCACGAAGAGGATGAAGGCACCGTCACGCAGACCGAGGGTCGTGTCGTCAAGATCAACAAGGCCGTCGAGTGCCCGGGCGAGGCACGGCCCGACTGGCAAATCATCCAGGACATCGCGAAGGCCCTTGGCCGCGAGAAGGGGCTCACGTTTGAGAGCCCGCGAGAGGTCTTCGAGGAACTGCGCGTCGCCTCGAAGGGAGGGGTCGCGGACTATTCCGGGATTACCTACGCGCGAATCGAAGAGCACTACGGCGTGTTCTGGCCGTGTCCCAGCGACGTGTCCGAGGGCGTACCGATGCCAGGGCCGCAGGGAACGGTGCGGCTGTTCGAGCCCGGATCATGGAACCCTGTCGCCAAGGGTGCCGGGCCGTTCTATTTCCCAGACGGCAAGGCCCGCTGGAACGTGACGCCCTACGTGGGGCCGACCGAAGACGTGGACGACGAATTTCCGATCATCCTGACCACTGGACGCGTCGTCAGCCACTTCTTGTCCGGAAATCAAACCAGGCGCATCGGTCCACTCGTCGATCAGTGCCCCGAGCCGCGGCTCGAAATGCACCCCCGGCTGGCGGTGCGGTTGAGCATCGCCGACGGCGACTGGGCGACGGCCGAGAGCCGCCGCGGCAACTGCACGCTGCGGGCATCGGTCGTGACAACGATCAGGCCAGATACTGTCTTCATTCCCTACCACTGGGCGGGCCGCAAGAGCGCGAATCAGTTGACGAGTTCCGCTCAGGATCCGATATCGAAGATCCCCGAGTACAAAGTGTGCGCCGTGCGGGTTCGCAAGACGGATGCGCCGCCCGAGTATGCTGGTGCCCTCGAGCCACAACAGTAGCCAGGTCCATACTCATGCCTGTTCCGGACACTTTCGAGTTTTTCATCGACCCAGACCGTTGCATCGGCTGCCAGGCCTGCATCCAGGCCTGCACCGAATGCGACACCCACAAAGGGCAGTCGATGATTCAGCTCGACTACGTGGACCGCGCGCACTCGACGCAGACGGTGCCCGTCGTCTGCCTGCACTGCGACTCGCCGACGTGCGCGGAGGTCTGCCCGGCCGACGCGATCAAGCGAACGGAGGACGGCATCGTACAGACCGCCAAGAAAGCACGATGCATCGCGTGCAACAACTGCGTTCTCGCGTGTCCCTTTGGCGTGCCGAAGATGCAGACCAAGATGAACCTCATGATGAAGTGCGATATGTGCTACGACCGCACGTCGGTCGGGCTGAAGCCGTGGTGCGCCTCAGCCTGCCCCAGCCAGGCGCTGGCGTTCGGGACGCGCGAGGAGATGGCGCGGCTGCGCCCACACGCAAAGCCTGTCAACACGTTTCAGTTCGGCATACAAACGATTCGGACTAAGGTGAACATCATGGTGCCGCGCGACGCGCCCGCGGAGATCGTGGACGTGACCGCGGCGATGCACGAGCCCACCATTGGCCGCGCGATTCTCGACGATGTCTTCATGGAGATACCAGAGGGAGTGACGCTTGATTCAGAGCCAGCTGGGCACTGAAGGCCCGAGGGACTTCGAGCACGGGACGGCGCCACCCGACGGGCGCCCTCTTGCCGACCAGCCGAAGTGGCGCCGGGACTTCCCCATCGACTGGGCACAGGACGAGTACGTCTCGCGTCGAGAACTCGTCAAGTTCATCGTGCTCACGAGCGCGGCGCTCGTGGCCGGACAGTTCTGGATGGTGCTCAAGAGCACCTTCAGCCGGCCGCCGGCACCATCGGTGGGCGAGCCGATCGCCAGCCTGGACGAGTTATCCATCGGCGGAGCCAAGACGTTTACGTACCCCGAAGGCAGCACGTCCAGGTTACTCGTCCGGACAGGCGCGACCGCGTTCGTCGCGTACGACCAACAGTGCACGCATCTCCAATGTCCCGTCGTGCCGGCTGTTGAACAACGCCGACTACACTGCCCCTGCCACAATGGCTGGTTCGACCTCCAGACGGGCCGGCCGGTTGCGGGCCCGCCGCAACGGGCACTGCCGCGAATTCTGGTGAAGGTCCGTGACGGCACTGTCTATGCGATCGGCGTCGAGGAGTCGCTGACGTGAGCAGACGTGTGCGGATGGTCCTCGCACAGCGGATGACGATCCTGAACGCCATGCTCGCGTTCGTGATCCTCGTCGTGATCTTGCAGTTCTGGTTGCTGACGGCGACGATGAACGCATATTTGGGTGGCGACGCCAGCATGGCGGCTCCGGCCGCGTTCGCCAGCCTCGCCTGCCTCGGCCTCAATGCCGGGTTGCTCTGGTACCTGGTCGGTCTGGATTGAATGAACCGCCAGCCGACCGACACCACAATGCAACGTCTTGCTGGCGCCATCCAACATCTCTTCCCCGGCTACTTCGCACTGGTCATGGCGACGGGGGTCGTCTCGATCGCGGCGCACGTGCTGCAGATGCCGCGCATCGCGTGGGCGCTGCTCGCCGTCAATATCGGCGCCTATGCGGTGCTGGTGGTCGCGCTCGTGGTTCGCCTTATAGCCTATTTCCCGCGCGTGCTGGAAGACCTGAACAGCCACGCGCGCGGCCCGGGCTTCTTCACAGTGGTCGCCGGGACATGTGTGCTGGGAAGCGAGATCGTGATCCTGACCGGCCGCGCCGAAGTGGCCCACGCGCTGTGGATCGCCGGAATCGTGCTCTGGGTGGTCGTGATGTACGCGTTCTTCACAGCGACGGTTGTCCGCGAGGTGAAGCCGTCACTCGAGACAGGCATCAACGGCGCGTGGCTTTTAGGCATCGTGGCGACCCAATCCGTGTCCGTCCTGGGAACCCTGCTCGCGCCAGAGATGGAGGGCGGCCGCGAGGCGGCCCTGTTCTTCGCGCTGTGCATGTACCTGCTGGGGGCGATGCTCTACCTCACCATCATCACGCTTATCTTCTACAGATTCACGTTCGTGGCGCTGACGGTGGAACAGATGACGCCCCCGTACTGGATCAACACGGGCGCCGTCGCCATCACGACGCTGGCCGGGTCGTCGCTCCTCATCCAGGCGAATCGCTGGTCGTTTCTCGAGATGCTCCGTCCATTCGTGGCGGGCTTCACGCTGTTCTTCTGGGCCACCGCGACATGGTGGATCCCGCTGCTTCTCATCCTCGGCGTGTGGCGGCATGTCATCCGGCGTTTTCCCCTGCGTTACGACCCTCAGTATTGGGGCATCGTGTTTCCGATCGGCATGTATACGGTCTGCACCGTGAGGCTGGTCCAGGCCACCGGCCTGGGTTTTCTCTGGGACATTCCGCGCGTCACCGTCTACGTCGCCCTGGGTGCATGGGCCGTCACGTTCGCCGGAATGCTGCGCCACCTCTGGACGGAGGCGCGCGCGATTCCTCCCGCTGTCTGAGCGAGGGGTCTGCGCGGCGTTGGTGCACAACCCTTCGGCTGCGACGAGGCAGCTGTAGGCTCTCTGGCCACGATGACCGCTGCGGGTGCACGATCTCGACATGAGATCAAAGGTCCATCCGAAGTACAAGACGAAGTATCGCGTGGGGAATTGGTCAGCGTACGAGCAGGCCTTGGTCCAGCGAGGGGACGTGACGCTGTGGCTCTCTGCCGACGCCACGGACGCGTGGCGCCCGTCGCCGTCCGGTCGACCAGGCGCGCCGAAGAAGTTCTCGGACTGTGCGATCGAGACGGCGTTGACGCTCCGCCTTGTCTTCCGGTTGCCCTTGCGCCAAGCGGAAGGCTTCTTGCGGTCGGTCTTGTCGTTGATGGGTGTCGATCTCGCAGCCCCCGACCACACCACGCTCTCCCGACGAAGTCAGTCTCTCGCGGTTGACTTCCGCCGCATCCCATCGAGAGGACCCATCCATCTCATCGTCGACAGCACGGGACTGTCGATTGTGGGCGAAGGCGAATGGGCTGCGGTGAAACACGGTGGACGCGGCCACCGAGGCTGGAAGAAGCTGCATCGTGCTGTTGATCGAGCGGGCGTGATCGTCGCTCACGCGCTGACCGAGCCGACGGTGGATGACGCGACCATTGGCATTGACCTCATTGAGACGGTCGACGATGAGATCGCACGGGTGACCGCTGACGCGGCCTACGATACGGTCGCGTTCTACGAAGCGGCGGGGATGCATGACGCGACTGTCGTGGTTCCACCGTCCAAGACCGCGAGGGTGTCTCGGCGTCGGCCGCGGTCGCGCGCGTGAGATCGCACGATCACGGACGTGAGGACGCTCGGCCGGCGCCGCTGGAAGAAGGAGGCCGGCTACCATCTCCAGGCGCGGGTGGAGAATGCGTTCTTTCGGTACAAATCGATTATCGGGGATCGGCTTCGCGCCCGGTCCCGAGGCGGGCGAGTGGCCGAGTCCGTGGTCGCGTGTAACGTCCTGAACCAGATGACCGAGCTCGGTCGGCCAGAGTCGTACAGTATGGGTCGGTGACTTGCCTCTGGGTTGGGATCGTTGACGGTCAGTTTCGAGTCATGCACCAGCGCCTATAGGGGCGTCAATGCCGTTGGTCGAGGTGGATTTCGGCACCGACTCTTCGATCCAGGCGATGTCGCATACTCCGACCGTCAATCACCCGTTCTTGCTCGACAGAGGGCGGCTCCCGCTCGATCGTTCGCTCCGGCTCGACAATCCAATCCGCCGCCTTCTGTGCGTCTACCGCGGCGAGACGGATCTCGCGCGGCTCGTCTTTGAACGCCTTGACCCACGAGGCCACGTACGCGCGACCGTGCCGTGGCTCGTGCCCGACGCAGAGTTGCTCGCCGGCCATCATCGCCCCTATCTCCACCCGCAATTCCTCACGGGTGTACGACTCTGTTCCGAACCCCTCATGCTTGATGAGCGTCGGTCGGTTTAACCGTTTCTCGTGTCCCGTGGCGTGTGCCAGTTCATGCAGCGCGGTATGGGAATACCCGGTCTGCCGAGACGCCTCTCTTACGAAACAGGCTCACTGGTCCGGATTGGTCTGACGGCGCACGTCGGCGTCACCCTCGGCACTGGGACGGTGTGATCGATGCGGCCCTGACGAACGTCACGAATGCGCGCTCAGAGGGCACCAACGCCAAGATCCAGTGGATCAACGACTGGCTGCGGATACCGCAGCCACGAGTGGTTCCGCAACGCCATCTACTTTCATGTGGGAAGGCTCGACATCTACCCCTATGCCCTCGCGACCCACACGAATTCCTGAAGCGACCATAGGCAACGAGTGCTACTATCCCGTGAGCAAATGGGCTGGGAGACAAGCATGTTTCGCTGTCTTCGTTTAGCGGGTGATTCTACTGCGTCGGGAGGTGGAAAGCCGCGGGGACAATCGGACGTGGCGCCCGCAGGAGCGTGGTGAAGAGGTCGTCGAGATCGACATGGCGTTGACGCGCGGTGCGGATCACACTCGCGAGGATTTCTTGGGTCCGCGCGCCGCGGGGCGTGCGATTCCCGCCACAGATCTTGCGATTGACGACGGCGGGACGGAGGGCGTGTTCTGCGCGCCAGTTGGTCGCGTCCACATCGGAGGCCCACAAGAAGGCGAGCACGGCCGGGCACTCGCGGTCGAGATGGGCGGCGAAGCGCTGGGCCGCCGGCAGCGTCGGTGCCGAGTCGATGAGCCGGCCCAAGTGGGCGAGCAGGCGCCCATGAGCCACGGCGAGGCCATGATCGGTGATCGCGTGCGCATCACGCCGATCGCGGAGCGCCAGGGCGTCGGTGAAGACGACCTGCACGCGGCCCGCCCAGGGGCTCCGCGGATGGTCGGCGCGGAGCGTGCGACACCGGCGGAGCAGATGCGCCAGACAGCTCTGGTGCCGCGCGGCGGTGAATCGGCGATACGGCGCCCACCCGTCGCGGACCAGGACACCGGCGAAGTCCGCGCCCAGGATGGTGGCCGCGTCGTCAAAACCGCGCCCGGGACGAATCGCATACACGGTGGTCTCTGGCGTCGCGAACGCCCACAGCCAGTGCAACACGGCGCCGACGCGCCAGCCGGGTTCATCGGGACTGACGACGGGACTCCCGCGGATCTGGGTACACAGGGCCCCGTAGGCCGGGGCGGCCACGCGCGCTGCGCGCTGCAGGGTCTGGACGAGGCCGCCCGGCGTGACTCGGAGCCCGAAGCGGTCACGCAGCAGCGTCGCGATCTTCTCGAGCGATACGCCGACGTGCTTGTGCAAGAGCACAATCAGGGTCACGGCACGGGGCCCGAGGTGCACATTGGCGGCCCCCACCGCGTCGGACGTCTGCAACGGATGCCGGCCCTGGACGCGGCGGCCACAGGCGACGCAACCGCCGATGTGCACGTCGAAGCGCCGGACGATCGGCCGCACGACGGGCAGATCTTCTTGATACTGCGGGGCGACGCGGGTGCGTTGGATCGCGCCGCCACAGTCCGGGCAGGCGGCGGGAAGCGAGGCCTCGTAAGTCTCATCGACCCGCCCTGGAATGGGTCGTCGGGTCCGACGCCCGTAGGCGGCGCCGGCGCGCCGTCCCGGCCGTCTGCCGCAGCCCTGGGGCCGATCTTGTGCGAACGGGGCGGCCTGACGGAAGCCGGCGCGCCGTGCCGCATCGAGTTGTTGTTTCAGGCGCGCATTCTGACGCGTCAAGTGGTCGCGCTCGCGACTCGTCCGCGCCAACGCCTCGCGCAAGCGCGCGAGTTCTTCTTGTTGGCGCCTGATCAGGTCGTCGCGGTCCTTGCTGGTCGGGCGCGCGCGCTTCACTGCCACACAAGATTTATGGCAGACTCGTGGCAACAGTACAAGTACAAAATTGTAAGTCTGGCGCTGTTACGTCGGAGCACCCGCTAAACAAAGACGTTTCGCTTTACTTTCATTCCCTTTATGGCCACGGTTCGGATTGTGCAGATCGCAAACGGGACGGCTTGAGCGACCATGGCACGGTCGTATGCGGGAGAGGTAACGAAGCTAGCTGAGACCTTCGCTTGGGCGGCGGCGGCCGACCTCGAGCCTTTGCGCCAAGCCGTTCGTACCGCCGCCCTGTCGCCGCTTCGCGCCATCGGCTCCGGCGGCTCCCTCACTGCTGCCCATGCTCTCGCCAGCCTGCACCAACGCCATACCGGCCACGTCGCTGCGGTAGCCACGCCTCTTGAAGCAGCTGAAGAGCCACTCGACGCTACTGTTGCCACTTGGCTGCTGAGCGCTGGTGGCAGCAACGTCGACATCATAGCGGTGGCAAAAACGCTGATGCTGCGCGAGCCGCGCCAACTCGGCGTCCTTTGCGGCCGCGAGGCCAGCCCCTTGGCCAAACTTTGTCGCCAGCATCCATTTGTCGACCTGTTGCTCTACCCGCCGCTAGCCGGCAAAGACGGCTTCCTCGCTACTAACTCGCTTCTCGGCTTCACCACCCTCCTCACGCGGGCCTACGCCGCCGAGCTCGGCTCTGATGCCGATTGGCGGGATGCAATTGACTGTCTCGAGCCGCTGATCCCGGATAACACCGTAACCGTGGAAGCGTGGAAGACTGCCACGGCTCCGCTTTGGACGCGATTCACCACACTCGTCCTTCATGGCCCCTCTACACGGATCGGCGCGGTCGATCTCGAGTCGAAGTTTACGGAAGCTGCGCTCGGACACCTTCAGCTTGCTGATTACCGCAACTTCGCCCACGGTCGACATCACTGGCTCGCCAAGCGAGGCGACACGAGTTCCGTGCTCGCTTTCATCACCGACGCGGATCGCGCGCTCGCCGAGCGCACGCTCGCCTTGATCCCCGCGGCAATCCCTCAGGCGCGGATTGCATTCGACGGCGGGCCGAACGCCGTAGGGCTAGCTTCGTTGCTCGCGGCACTAAGAATCACGGGATGGGCCGGGGTCATTCGGGGTATCGACCCTGGACGACCCGGCGTGCCCAAGTTCGGCCGTAAGCTCTATCACCTGCCCGTCCCAGGCCCCCGTCGAATTGCAGGGTCGCCACGTCTGACGCCGCGGGAGGCCGCTGCGATCACCCGAAAAGCGGGCGTCGACCCGGGCCGCCTCAACGCCTCGGGTGAACTCGGCCGATGGCGCGACGCTCTCGCGGCATTCCTCACCGGTTTGCGCAACGCGCGCTTCGCCGGAATTGTTCTTGACTACGATGGTACGCTGGTCGATACTCGGCATCGATCCGAACCCCCGGACCCGGAACTGCTCGCCGAGTTCGCCCGCCTTGCAGAAGCGGGCGCTCATTTGGCAGTTGCGACTGGCCGGGGTGCATCGGTCCGACGTGACCTTCAGAGCTGCCTACCCCGTGCACTCTGGCCCCTCGTTCTCGTTGGCTACTATAACGGTGCAGAGATCGCGTCGCTCGATGACGACTGCACCCCGAATGGATCCGAGAACGTCTGCACCACGCTCCAACCACTCACCGAAGCCCTGCGCCGTCAGCCGGAACTCTCTGCATGCGCGAAGCAGACGAACCGCCCCTTCCAAATCACGCTTGAGGCTAACCCCGTCATGCCCGAGAGCTGGCTTTGGGACCTCGTCCGCCAGGTTATCGTGATGACCTCTGCCGATAATGTCAGCGTCACGCGCTCCAGTCATTCAGTTGACATCGTGGCGGCTGGAGTGTCCAAGCTGAACGCCGTCCGGCGCCTGCGTGAGACAGTCGGGGACGCGCCCATCCTCGCCATCGGCGACCACGGTCGCTGGCCAGGGAACGACCATGAGCTGCTTAGCGAGCCGTTTGCACTCGGGGTCGACGAGATAAGCATCGATCCGGCAACCTGCTGGCACTTGGGCGAGCCAGGCCAACGCGGTCCGACGGTTACTCTTGGCTATCTCAGTGCGCTGGAAGCGAAAGATGGTCGTTTGAGGTTCGCGGCGGCGGCGCTGCAATGAACCGAGACCTCGGACTTAAAGTCCTCGGCCAGATCATGGATTGGACTGACGACCGCGCTCGCCAGGAGTTTGAGTGGCTGAAGCTGATGGCGCGTCTCAAATACGATGGCTACCGCGACTGGTTCCTCTCAGGGATCGGTGCAGCTTTGGCCGGTTCCATGGCTAATAAGTCAAGCATTGTCATCGACTTACGTGGCTGGAGAACACCGTCTGTATCTGGAGAGGAACTGCAGGCTCTCGGAAAGTCCGGCCCACGGTACACGGCGGAAATCGCGAGGGGCCTGCCAGTGCCAAGGGGCTGAACAGTCAGCGAGGGTTCGGCCCAGCGGTAAAACGTCGGCGAAAGTCCAGGCCGCGTTCCACGAGTGTTCATGGTTCGTCGCCCTGTAAATGCCAGCGCCTCAGCACCTTGAGGTGGGACCGGCTGCCGTCGAGCAGGCCCCCCACCAAAAGCGGGGCCCGCGCAGGCGGCCGTCGACTGAGCGATAGACGACTTCACCGCTGATTCGCGGGCACGAACACATCCGCAGCCTCTTTCCACGGCGTGGCTGACCTGCTGGGGGCTGAATCGTGCACACATTTGTGTGAGGAACCCCGCGACTTTCAGGCTGGCATGCGTTTCACCGAAAGCTTGGCCATGTGGCTTCAGCAGTTCAAGCCACACGAGCGGGAGATAGCCTACGCCTTCGTGCGCAGCACCCTGGTCTACATCGGCCCCAGCGAGATGCAGCGACTCGTGGAGCAGTTCTACCCACGCACCGTTCGAGATCGTCTGGTCCGCACGGTGGCGACCGAGCGCGGCATCCAGCCTTATCTCGCGCTAATCGACGCGGATGCCCGCATGGCAAGCGCGCGTTTGCAACGCCAGACTCTATTCATGGGATTGAGCGACGGGGCGCGAATCGATACGATCCGCCACGCAAATTCGGCCTTGCTTAGCAATGAGCAACTCGTCCAGGGTACGCAGGTCGACACCGAGAAGTGGAAAGACCTGCTCGACAATCTTCGCGAGGATCTGAACGATCCAGAAGCACTGTTCCGCCTCGTCTATCTTATCGACGACTTCGCTGGCACCGGGACGTCGTTTCTCCGCTTCGATAGAGAGAAGAAGAAGTGGAAGGGCAAACTCATGCGCTTCATAGACTCGATGGAGATCGCCAAGGATGCGCTCGACGACGATAAGCTATTCGAAGACGGCTGGGAACTCTGCATACACTATTATGTGGCGTCGTCGGCCGCCGTCGAAGCAATCGAGCAGTGCCTTGGCCAGACGACCGATACCTTTCCTGCAGGCTGGGCCGGAGCAATACATATTTCCTACGGTATGCAGCCATATTTCCTACGGTATGCGCCTTCCGAGAGATCTACCAATCAACGCGGTTACCGGATGCGCCTTCCGAGAGATCTACCAATCAACGCGGTTACCGGACGCCACGACGACTTCTTCAAATTGACCCAGACCTACTACGATCCGAAAATCCGCACAAAGCACACCGACATTGGTGGCGTGAAGCACCTTGGCCTCGGCTACGGCGGTTGCGCGCTTCCCCTCGTGCTCGAACACAACACTCCGAACAACGCGGTCGCTCTACTCTGGGCGGAGACTGAGGGTGGCGACCGAAGTGGCGTTCTCGCGCCTGCGATGCGGCCGCTCTTCCGCCGTCGCCAGCGACACGGGTAAGGTGGGTACGGCATGGCGAACCCCTTCGAAAAGCGAGCGACGGAGTATCTCCGTGACGATTCGGCTTTCCTCGCCGTAGTGACTCCGGAGCCACTCGCCACCTTCTTGCAGAAGCCGGCGAGAGAAGAACGCCTCTACGACCGCCTCGCGATGATCATCGGGACGCCGGGCAGTGGAAAAACCACGCTCGCGCGGCTCTTTGAGTTCGCGACACTCAAGACCTTGTTGCGCAGTCGTCATTTGAGCGGCTACAGGACGCTGGTCGACATTCTTACGTCCTGTGGGGCGATCCGGGACGAGCAGCCAACACTCGTGGGCGGACGGCTCCCACTCGAGGCCGAGTACCGGGAGTTCTGGGAGCTTCCGTACGCCGAGCAGCTCAAGACACGCCTGATGATGCAATTGCTCCAGGCCCGTGCCGTGCTGGCTTGGCTCCGGCACATCCACGACTCCGGAGTGCCTCTCGATCAGGTCGAGATCGTCCCGCGCGCCGACTCCGATGCGGCGGTCACGTCCATCGGCGGTCGAACGGGATCGGATCTGCTCAACCGCGCCCGCAAAGTCGAGCTCTCCATCTACCGCATCTCGGCCGCTCTCGTGCCGCCGGACATCGCAGACATCGACCGGGAGGCAACCGATGCCTACCGGCCGTTCGACGTCATCGAAACGTTCCGAATCACCGATGGGGAGGAGACTCGACAGCTCTGCCCCCTCGTCATCTTCGACGATGCCCACAGCCTCCACCCAGACCAGTTCGCAGCTCTTCGAAGTTGGCTTGTGCGGCGTGAGCTCAAGATCGCGAGATGGGTGCTGACCCGGCTCGACGCATTGCCCTCGAGCGATGTACTTCTGGACCCGACAGCGGGCTCCGACAAGCCCGGGCTCAAACCTTCTCGCGAGATTACCGTCATCCGCATGCAGAGCGGCGACGAGCGCGCCAGCGAGCGGCGGGCGTTCCGCAAAATGGCCAAGGATATGGCGAGACGTTACTTGAGCCAGATGGAAGTGTTCAATCGCCACGGTCTCCACAGTCTCGGAGACCTGCTGTCAACGACGCCACAGCCGATCCCGAACGGCAAGTGCGGCCAACTCGCGCAACACGTCGACGACCTTCAACACCGGTGCGGCATCTCGATCGAGCGCCGCCGTGGCCTCGAGAGGCAGGTCGAAGACTACCTCGCCACCACTGGGAACAGTGGCAAAGACTTGCGACTCGGAATTTTGTCGGTGCTACTCGAGCGCTACGCCAAGCGCACTCCGCAACGCAGCCTGCTTGACGAAGACATCGACGACGCCGAGCCCACCCGACCGCTGACGGTCGACGCCGGGGTCGCCGACGGGGCGCGCATTCACTTGTTGCACAAGTACGATCGACCTTACTTCTTCGGCATGGACACCCTGTGCGATGCGGGCTCGGAGAACGCCGAGCAGTTCCTTCAACTCGCTGCCCGGCTCGTCTCGCAGTCGGAGACCCAGCTCATCCGCCGTGGCAATGATCCGATGCTCACGAGTAGTGTCCAGCACAACTTGCTGCGCGAACGTGCTACCCAGATGGTACGGGAATGGGATTTTCCACAATGTCAGCTTGTCCGTCGGCTCGCCGAAGGCTTGGCGGCCCAATGTTTAGCCAAGAGCCTCGAGGGCAATGCCTCGCTCGGTGGCGGCGCTAACGCCGTCGGTATCCCGCAGGAGGAATTCGATTTCATTCCCAGGACCAATCCGACATTGGCACGAGTAATCAAGTTCGGTGTCGCCTACAACGCGTTCGCGTTGGTGCCGAGTCACCGTACCAAAAATCGCCTCTGGTGCCTTATCGAGCTTGGCGGCGTACTCCTCCTTCACCATGGTTTAACGCTGACGCGCGGCGGGTTCATCGAACGTCGCGTCGACAATCTGGTGCGCTTGCTTCGCGACGTGTGAGGATGGCCCCCGACTACCGCTGGGATCCCTGCATCGCCCACCGCGACAGCGAAGTGGACGGATTCCTCGCCCACTACTTCGCGCAGCCGGACCGCAATGTCTTTTTTGTGGCGGGCGCCGGCTTCGATCCTCGGGCGTGCGCCGTCGCCGCTCGGCTCGGCGCCACCGCCGCGGTCGTTCGCGCCCTGCTCATCAAGGAAGAGCGGCCCGATCCGCCGCGGGATCAAGTGGATCGGGCCGCTACGAACACGACAGCACTTCTCGCTACGTTGGCCGAGCGGCAAGTGGAGTCGATCGATATATTCGGGTCGGACGGTGCGGTCGTCGGCGGACGCACTGTCATCAACGTCCTGAGCCGACAGGATTTGGAGGGCGCGACCGACGTTGTCGTCGATATAAGCGCGCTGTCGGTTGGAACGAGCTTTCCGATCATCCGCTATTTCGTCGAGCGTATCGTTCGAGGCAAGGAATCAACGAATTTGCACCTGTTCGTCGCCCATCACCCGAACTTGGATACCGACATCCGCTCCAAGCCCAGCGATACCCCCGGCTACGTCCATGGCTTCAAGGGACGCTTAACGCTCTTTGACGCGGCCGGTGCGTCTCGGCTGTGGCTGCCGCAGTTGGCTACCGGACGGCGCCGCGCACTCAGAGAGCTTTACGACTTCATCGACCCTCACGACACGTGCCCGATCCTTCCCTTCCCGGCGAGTAACCCTCGTCTCGGTGACGTACTGGCAGAGCAGTATCTGTAACTGGTTACCGGGTCTGACCTTCCATACCGAACATTTTTGACTTGTACAATTGTCCGGAATCTGGCATAACCTCGATGTGGCGGATCGGTCTGACGCTCCTCGGGACAGCGAACGCGAAATTGCACGGTTGCGGCGCGAGCTTGAACGGTCGGAAGCAGAACGCGTCCGATTGGAGCGCGACCGCGACCGGCTGCGCCGTGAGAACGAGCGGCTGAAGCACGAACTCGACCTGGCGCGTCGGGCGGGCACACGGCAGGCGGCACCGTTCTCGAAAGGCGCGCCCACAGCGGGCGCCGAGCAGGGCCGCGCCACGGCCGCCACCGGCACCGGCCCCCGCCGGGGTGCGTCGACACCCGAGGCCCCCAGTGCCCGCAGTACCAGGGCGATTGCAACAGGGTCCGCCGGTCCAGGGAGTGCTGCCCGGCGAGCGACTCGGCGTAGCTCGTAAAGACCCACCGCGTCGCGGGATGACGGATCCACTCCCAGACCGGCCACAGCACGCTGACCAGTAACGACTTCCCGTAGCGGGGCGGGAGGTTGATCACCAGGCGGCGGATCTCACCGGCGGTCACGGCTTCGAGGTATTCGCAGACGAGGTCGATATGCCAGTTCGGCAGAAACGCCGTCGTCGGTTCCAAGATCGGCCAAGCCTGGCGGACAAAGGCCGGGAAAGACCGCTCGGCCACCCGCTTGAGCTGTTCCGCCTGGAGCGCGGCGAGATAGCGGGCGTCCTTAGTCATCCTCGGCCTCCCCGTCGCCCTCGCTCGGCACGTCCGTGGCCGTGTCGAGCGAGGCCAGCAGCTGCCGCTGGTGCGCGAGTACCTCGGCCAGCGCTTCGTCGCTCATGGCGTCGAACGGCCCCTCGGTGGCCCTGACGTCGAGCTTCTGGGGCGCATCGAGGCCCCAGACGCGCCGTTGGTCCGCCAAGACCTTCCGTGCAACCTCGAGATACCGGGGATCCCCGTGCTGGGTGTCAACAACGAACTGGGCCACCGTCGCGCCGGGTGTCCCCGGACCACGGTCAGTCTTCCGCTGCACGCGGCGCGTCGCATCGGTCTTACTCGCGTCCCAGGCTCGGAGACTCTTCCGGTACAGGTAGTCAAGGCGCAACGTCTGGCGCGCCTTCTGCCGTTCCACGCGGTCGACGAGCTCTTCCAAGGCCCGCTGTTCGAGCCGACTCAGGATCTTCGAGACGGCGCTTTGGCTCATCCCCTCCTCGGCCGCGATTTCTCGCTGACTCAGCCCCGCCACCGATCGGTCCAGGACCCGCAGCGCGCGCGCCTGGACCGTCGCGCGCGGCTCGCGCCCGCCCTGCCCCCCGCGGCCCTGATCCGAGCCCGGACGGCCGGGCGTCATCGCACCCCCTCCTAGGCGGACCGCCGACTGGGCCCGTGAACGCCTCCCACCGCGACACCGCCACCTGGACGTACGCGGGGTCAATCTCCAGCGCCAGACAGACGCGGCCGGTCTTCTCCGCGGCGATGATCGACGTGCCGCTGCCGACGAACGGGTCATAAACGGCGTCGCCCGGCTGCGCGTGGTTGCCGATCGGGATCTCGAAGAGTCGCACCGGCTTCTGCGTCCCGTGGCCGGTGACGGCATCTTCCGGCCCCGACGGGCTCCCGACCGGATTCAGGTTCGGGACCTCCCACACGGTCGACTGCCGGCGGTCCCCGCACCACTGGGCGGTGGCGCCGCGCCGGACGGCATACCAGCACGGCTCGTGGCGCCAATGATAATGACCACGACTCAACGCGAAATGCTGTTTGAACCAAATCACTTGGGCGCGAAGCTCGAACCCGGCCGTCTCCAGATTCGACGCCACGGTCGCGGCGTGCAAGCCCGCATGCCACACATAGGCGACGTCGCCCGAAAACAGCCGCCACGCCGCCGTCCAGTCGGCGCGATCGTCGTTGGTGACCGTGCCGACCGCCGTGCGCTGGGCGGGATACGCCTCGTGCCGCCATCGCGGCTCGTACGCGACACCGTACGGCGGATCCGTCGTCATCAGGGCCGGGGGCACCCCTGCCAAGACGCGGGCCACATCGTCGGCCGACGTCGCATCGCCGCAGAGCAGACGGTGCGGGCCCAGGGCGACCAGATCTCCGCGCGCGAAGGCGGTGGGCCCCGGCGCGACGACCGCGTTCTCGTCGGTGCGGCCCGTGACGGGCTCGGCGAACAGCGCGGCCAGCTCCTCGTCGGTCCAAAACGCGGCGAGCTCAACACCGGCGGCCTGGAGTTCCTGAAGCGTCGTCTCATCCCACACGAGGTCGAGCTCGCCGACGCGATTGTCGGCGAGCGCTAAGGCTTGCGCCCGGTCATCCGACGCGAGGTCCAGGTCGCGGCGTTGGACCGCGATGAGCTCCGAGCCGTCGCTCTCGATCACTCGCAGGCGCAGGCCTTGGGCCCGCGCCTCGGCGACGGTCTTGTTCCCGGCAATGACCACGCCGTGCCGATCGATCAGCACGGCGCGGCCCGCGCCGAACGCGTGCAGGGAGTGCCGGAGTGCCTCGCGTCCACGCGGCGTACCGCGGTTCGCATTGCGTGGATCCGATGTCAGGTCGGATAGCGTCCGCATGTCCGTCGCTGGCGTGGGTCGTGTCGTCATCAGTGCCCCTCCTCTCGATCCCCGCTCGGTGGCGGCGGCGCCCGACCCGACGATCAGTGGTCCGGCGGGAGGCCGGGCCCCCGCACATCACGGTCGCGCCCTACGAAGATTCTCTGAAACGAAACGATGTACAAAAATGCGGGAGGGAACATCGCGCGGGCACTCAGGCCCAGGTCATGTCGCGGATGTCCTCGCGTCGCTGCACTGTGCGCACGAGGCGATCGGTGAGAGTGCCCCGCCAGTGGTACAACACCCGGGTGATCTCGCAGGGTCGAGCCGACTGTGCGAGCCTGCGGAGACGACGCCGCTCGGGCGGGCTGAGCGTGCGGCCCACAGCGCAACGGCCGATCCTGAGGACACGCGCCGTCATTTCGGCGTGCGTCATCACGGCGAGCTCGTCGTCCTTGGACCGGAACGCCACGACGGACCGCACGAGTCGTTCCAAGGGTGGCGAGCGCCGCCAGGCTTTGACCCCGCGTCGGGGCGAACGACCCGTCCGGGCTGAGGGGGGAACGGCGGGGGGGTGCGGCGACATGTGACCAGAGGCCCGTACTAAACCGCCCGGGGAGCACACCCCGCGACGGCACTCTTGCGGTGAGTGATGGGCGCAGCCTCCAGGCGCGCCATCAGCGCCCTGAAGTCGCCCTCGCGTGCATGGAGGGGCTGCAGACTCGACACGGTCGCGCACTGCCGAAACCCATCCTGCTGACTCGGCCGTTCGGCCAGACGGCACACAGCGTCACTGAGCCGTTGGAACTGGCAAGCATCATCCACTGCGTCACGGGCCGGCTCTGGACGAGGCATGCCAGCGTGCGGATGACGTGGCCATGACAGACCACAACCCCGTGGGAAACGAGCAGAGGGCCGTCGACGGAGACCTGGACGGTGGCATCTACGGCCCGTGTCTCGGTCCGACGACGTCAGCGAGCAGTTGGCGTCAGGGCGAGTCCCCGGTCTCCGCCGACGGGCGGGCCGAGCCCGTCCGGCTGGGGATCGCCCCCTGGGTGGACACACCCTGCCTCACCCTCGACAGGTCGGACAGCGTCCGCACCGTCGGCCCGGGGGTCTTCCATGCGATCATCCGTCCACCGCCCTCAAGGGCCTGCCGCTCAGCGTGAGCGGGGCGGGATGCGTCCAGCGGTCGGTCGGCGAGGACCACAGCCGCTGGGGGACGCACCTCTCGGGAAAGGTCAACGGTCAGGCGATATTCAACAGAGTAGGGCTCGGCCGGCCGGTCAGGCCCAGATGAACTCGCTGATGTCCGACCGCGTCGCGAGTGACCGAGCGAGCCGGTCCGTGATGCGGCCGTTCCACCAGTGGACCACCCGCATGATCTCGGAGGGTTTCGCGGTGGCCAGCCGGCGGAGGCGCTGTGTCTCGGAGTCGCGCAACGGACGTTCGAGAAGGGCCGCGACCGCCGCCCGCAGGGCGGACGTCGCTTCCGTGACTGACTCCCAGTCGTGGACATCACGCCCCGCGACGGCGTCGCGCACCACGCGGGCGACCGCCTCACCTTGCCACCGTTTCACGCCGCGAACGCGCGGACGACCGCGCCGAGCTAGACGGACCGTCGGGGTAGTGGGTGACATTGAAACGCCTCGTCGTGCCTGCACCGCCAGGGTATCAGACTTAAAGCACTTTTCAAATAGGCCTTGTACTACCTGAGGGCGGTCGTGGTACTTCTGCGCGCACTGATGCAGGAGGACCGATGCGTGCCTATTCGATAGATCTACGAGAGCGGGCGCTCCTCGACAGCGATGCCGGGATGAAGGCGGCCGATGTGGCGGCGAAGTACCGCGTGAGCGGGTCGTGGGTGCGACTATTGAAACAGCGCCGGCGCGAAACGGGCGAGGTGGCGCCCGCCATTAGTGCCCGGCGGTTTGTGCGTTCGAGGACACCCGTTTCAGCGATACCGTACTCATGCTCATAGCACAACCGTTCTTCCGGAGAAAGCTCGGGCGACAAGACGAATTTACGCGTCTCGAACGTGTGCCAGTCGTCGTCCAAACCAATGAAGATCGTCCCGTCTGTGCGGATGCCCTCAATGCTACGAGCCGGGGCTACATCGACGTACCGGTCATCGAGTCTCCGGCCTGCCGCGTCGCGCCCGTCGGTTCGGTACCCGCGCAGGTGATATCGCCCGCGCGAGCGAATGAGGGCGGAGGGATGGAAGACAAACTCCTGACGGCCCGTCTTGGCGGCGTAGAGAAGCCAGACGGCTTTCCGACGCCGTGTCCACGGTGCGGAGGCGACGCACCAAGGTAGTCGTCGAGATACCACGCCGCCAGATGATCAAAGGTTAGCGGCCCGTGGTGGCCACGGCCTCGTCCGTCAGCGACCCGGCTCGCCAGCAGGCGTTCGGCCACGCGGCGCTCCGTCCGATCGCGTACTCTCCCGATACTCGCGGCCGTTCCACCGATAGGCGATGTAGTAGATGGCGCCGCGTGATAGATGCGTCCCGAACTGGCCATGCGGGCTCCTGTCTCGACCGATCGCCCAGGCGAGACCGCGGTCGTGGACACACAGCTTCGCGCCAGTGGGCCCCGCAAGGGAAGGCCACAGTTCTCGACGTGCGACCAACGGAATCACCGTTGACGTGCCTGCCCAGGTCCGGGCTGAGCTCCGCTCACGTCTCGTCACGAACGCGAGCCTTCAACCGGAACAAGTCGCCACACGTCAGTCGCTTACGCGGACGGAGGTCGCAACGACGAGGTGGAGGTCGGGTCGTTGGATATGAGCGTTGTCGACGCACATCCGGATCGGTTATCGCCGAAGTGGCCCAGCGCAGGCCGATCCCTTCTTTTTTCGAAGAAGACAGGGGGGGTGTGGACAGTCCGCGGTACACAAAATATGACCGCTATTGATAACCGATTCCCCAAACCTTCGGCCACTGTTGGGCCCCGGTAGACCGGTGGCCTTCTAAGCCGAGGGTCGCAGGTTCTAATCCTGACGGGCGCGCCATATACATTATGTAAGTTATTTATTATATATTGTTTACAAGAATAAATCCAGTAAACGTATACATTTCTATCAACAAGATACACCCGGAACATCTGGGACCCGACGGGACGATCAGCATCCAGGCGCCTGGCGTCATCTCCAGGGCGACCGCGACACGGAGGGGTGAGAGGACGGCGGTTTCCCAAGACCTCGTGCGGGACTGTGATCCAGCGATGCGGTCACTCGACGCGCCGGCCACGCAGCCGGTCGGCGACACGGCCCCCTGTTCTCTTCAGATCCGTACCGTGCGTGGTGGCGCGAAGACGGGTCATCGGCTGCGGACCGAGATCTCCGACAGATTCACGGCGCTGTGGCAGCGGAACCAGCTCGATGACGGTCCCTCGTCCCCGGGGCCAACCGGCAGCAGGTACGGCGAGCGCTGACGCCTCGATGACCGTCGAACTGATCCGCGCCACGCGCGGTCGCGGTGGACGACCGTTTCTATCGATATGCCCGGCGACTATGCCTGAACGGCATTATGCGCCCGGGTGCTCTTGCTGTACCACTCGAGCCCGAGCCTCGTGTTCTTCGACGGCTCTCTGGATGGTACGCAAGAGATCAGATCCAGATGGCAACAAGTCAGGATACCCATGCGAGCTGAGCCATACCTTTATGGCTGCGCGCAGCAGGAATTCGGCCGTGAAGACGAAGTGGCCATCGTACGCAGTATTCGATCCCGAATACTCCAACGGTGGTGACTTGCCCTCATGGATGATCTCGTTGCGAGTCTTGGCAAACGCCATGAACCAGTGCTCAAGGTCGGTGATCTGAACGGAATGTGGCTTTCCGTTCTTCATGTAGGTGTGCGTGTGGACTGGCCTTTCCGCAGGGGACCACACCAGGCGTGTCAAATCCAATCGTGCAGTGCGTGGTATCGCCTCGAAGAGTTCCCTGAGGAAGCGCGCAGTGCGATAGCTCTTGTTCGTGCCGCTAAGCGCCTCAAACGCGGTCTTCAGAAACACCACACGTTCTGGAAACTGGACCGTCTCCGTGTTTCTCCACGCTTTCTCAAACCAACCGATCGCGGGCCTGAGGTGGTCCGCCTGGACGTCTACTCCCGGCGTTCGAAGTGACTGCCGTACGATCTGGTACACAGCTTCGAGACACATTGGATTGGCGGTGCAGGTCCCCCTAGGCATGCACATATCCAACGGTGGTCGAATGGCGAGGTGTTCATCGCTTATCCGATAGCCACCGATTTGTGTCTTGACCATTATTCCGGTCATAAAGGCGACGGATCCGTCGTCGACGTCGATCGGCCAAAAGAACAGTTCGGTGTTATCTGCCGTGATCACGTGCTGCTGCCGATTTGAAGAAGTGCATCTTGGGTTCGTGTCGAGGAAAGCGAACGCGATCGCCGCCTTGAGCGCTTCGATTTCTTGTAGGGATGGAAATGCTCCGTCGATCAAGCCCGGGGATGTCCCTTGCGCTGTTGAAACTGAGCGGCGACTCGGTTCACGACTACGCAACCATTTCCGACGACTCGCCGAGCCCGAGCTGCGCGTCGCGCGCTCGGAGCGCCGCCACCAGCTGAGGCATGTCCTTGCAGCCGTTCACGCGCCGAAAGCCCGTGGTGGCTTCCAGCACCCCGGCCGCGACCCAGCGTAGCACCATCGCGCCTCCCCGCCAGCGCTTCACGTTGCGCTTGACGTGCCGCGTTCGGCTGAGACGGCTCTCGGCGGCGTTCGTGGTAGCCAGCGACCGCTGCAGGCGCTCGGAGAGGCCGAACCCGATGACCGTGAGCGTCTCGTCGAGCCCTTCCCGGACACTCGCGGCGGCACTCGGATGGTCTGCGTCCAGGCGGCGGGCGAGGTCTTGCAACAGCCGGCGGGCGGCCGTGACGTCGCGGTTCGTGTAGGCGCGGGTGAGGATCGCCTTCACCCATGGCCGTTGCGCCTGGGGCAGATACTCCAGCACATTGCGCTGCTTGTGGATCTGACACCGTTGGAGCACGGCGGCGGAACCGAACGTCTGGGTCACGGCCGTGTGGAGGGCCTTCGCCCCATCGAGGATCACGAGCAGGCTGCGGTCGGTGCGGAGGCCGCGGCTCTGCAGATTGGTCAGCAACCCCTGACACACGGTCGTGTTCTCGGTGGCGCCTTCCCACACGCCCAGGGCGTGTTTTTGACCGGTGACATCGATGCCCAGCGCGACGACGATGCAGTGGGTCCCCACGTGCACGCCGTCGAGCAGCAGCACGGCGAGGTCGAGCTCGGCGAGCGGGGTGGCCCGCCAGGCGTCGAGTTGTGCCTGCGTCTGGGCCACGAACCGCCGACTCACCGCACTCTTGCTCGTGCCCCGGGTGCGAACGTCCGGGCCCAGCGGCTCCAGGCTTCGGCCATACTGGCGCGTCGCCACGCCCACGAGCATCTGCTCAACGACGCGCCGGTTCAGCGGGTCGTCCCCGGCGAACGCCCGGAACGTGGGCAACGCGACCTCCTGGCCGTCGTGCCGGACGCGCGGGCGGCGCAGCGCCACCTTGCGCCCGCCCAGGACGACCTCACTAGGCGCATGGCCCGCCCGCGAGGCACGCCGCTCGGGTTGATGCGCATACCGGGGTCCACAGACCGCCACGCGGTCCTCCTCCAACATCGCCTCGAGGACTTTCAGGCCCGACGCGACGACCAACGCCTGCAGCTCGGTCTGCGTGTCGACCAGGATATCGACCAACGGCAGGTGCCGAAGCGCCGGCGACGATGATTGGCGACGACGGATGACTGTGCGAGACTTCTTCACGGCGGCTCCTTTCTGGGGGCTTCGGCCCCAGGTTTTTCCCACCGGCCGTATAGCACGACCAGCAGGGAGCCGCCGCTTCAAATTTCAACAGCTACCGGGGCATCCCCTCAAGCCCTGGCGGTGGCAGAGAAGGCTGGGGCGCTCGATCGGCTGTCCACGACCATCAACAAACTTTGCAAGGAACGCCTTGGCTTGTGTCTTGAACTTCAGATCCGCCCAACGTTCTTCGAACGCTGCAAGCGGGCCGAGCTCCCAATCGCCAAATTCGATGGGCTCATTCATATCCAGGTAAGGGCAAAACGCTAAACACGGGAAGGGCATAAGAACTCTTTCTTCGCAGACAGGTCACAGCTTGTCGTCTGACTCTGACTCGGGAAAGTGCGCGAATCCGCTGACGGCATAAAGGTGATCACCCGAAGTCCGGGTCGGTCCGCGGACGGTGTTCTTGGTTCTCCGCTCAGTATTCCAGCGCTGGCACTCCAGTTCCCGCTGTCCCGCCTTCCGAGTCGGAATCTGAAGGTTCCAGTCATGTCGAGTGGACTATCAGACTGTCTCAGATTTGCGACTGCCTATGAGCAGGTTGTCGATCACTTTCATGATGGAGGTGTCCCATGGACGCTGCAGCGCGATCCACTTGTCTGCCCTCGCGGCGAATGCCGCGTCGCTTGCGACAGGGATGAAGAAGCCGGACATGATCTCCCTCATCATCCGCCACTCCTTGTCGACGTCGTTGGCGATCGTCGTGGCGCCGTACAGATAGCGCAGCGTGTACTCGCGGTCGATAGGCGGCACGATGTTCGGCAGCATGTGGTGCATCACCTTCGAGTTGCCGACCAGACTCGTGCTGCTCGCCATGATCTTCAGGCCGGAAAATATTTGGCTATATCCGAGTTTCTCAAAGGGCGTAAGTACCTGATATCCCTGTCTTTCCTGGGTAAATCGAGCGTTCGGCCTGCACAGGTCGGCCGCTTCGATGTGAACATAGTCATTCACGGGTCGACTGCAGTCCGAGGACGCGGCGATCTTGTCGCATACGGATGGGCCCTGTGGAAGCTGCCGGCGCCGTGGACGCACAGAACGCGCCCACCGCACCTCGGAAAACGCTGCGCGTTTTCCACGAGCTTCCACAGGGCCTTTCCCATCAAATCATCCACGGAAAACCCAGAAAAATCCCGAAAGGCCCCAAAATAGCGTTGGGAAACCCGGATAGACCCAAATATTTGGCTCAGGGTGGACCAGTCTGCCTCGCTCATCGCGCCAGGGCCGAAACCCTGCGCCTGGGCGATCTGGTGCTCGAGGGGCTCGACGCTGGCACGGAACTCTTCGAACGTGCGCATCTTTGAGCCGCCGGTGCCCATGCGGTGCATTCCCCACGAAGCAAGGGTTGCGTAAACGTATTCGAGGTGCTGCGGCGAAGCCGGAGCGTGCCTCGTCTCGAGCGCACGGCGATGGAAGTAGAGGCTTGGTGCGTATTCCGGAGGATCTTGAACACCGATTCCGGGCGAACGTGAACACGGTTTCCGGGAAGTTGAACACCGATTCCGGGCATCGTGAACACCGATTCCGGTGATTGTGAACGCTCGTCGGTAGCGAGGTGAGGCACGCTGCGTCTCCCGAAAGGAGGACGCCGCGATGCCAGTACCGAGGCTATCGATGAGGAAAATCCGCGAGGTTCTACGACTCAAGCACGACCGGGGCCTGAGCCACCGGGCGGTGGCGCACGCCTGCGCGATCGGCGTCGGCACGGTCACGCTCTATCTGCAGCGGGCGACCGCCTGCGGGGTGGGCTGGCCAGTGCCGGCCGAGCTGGACGATACGGCGCTCGAGGCCCGGTTGTTTCCGCGGGCCGCGCCGATGCGGGACCGGATCCGGCCCGATTGCGCGGAGATCCACCGTGAGCTCAAGCGCGTCGGGGTCACGCTGCAGCTCCTGTGGCAGGAGTATGCCCAGGTCCATCCCGACGGCTACCGCTACAGCCAGTTTTGCGAGATCTACCGGCGCTGGGCTCGGCGCCTCCGGCCGTCGATGCGTCAGGTGCATCGGGCCGGCGAGAAGACCTTCATCGACTTCTCGGGTAAACGGCCCACGGTCGTTGATCGGCGCACCGGCGAGGAACGGCCGGTCGAGCTCTTCGTCGCTGTCCTCGGGGCGAGCAGCTACACCTACGCCGAGGCGACCGCCAGCCAGCAGCTGCCGGACTGGGTCGGGGCGCACACCCGCATGGTCGCGTACTTCGGCGGCGCGACGGGCCTCTGGGTCCCGGACCAGCTGAAGAGCGCCATCACGCGGTCCTGCCGCTATGAGCCCGGCGTCAATCGCACCTACGAGGAGCTCGCCGCGCACTACGGCGCCGTCGTGGTCCCCGCCCGCCCCTACAAGGCCCGCGACAAGGCCAAGGCGGAGGCGGCCGTCCTGGTTGCCCAGCGGTGGATTCTCGCCCGCCTCCGGCACGAGACGTTCTTCAGCCTGGCCGCGCTGAACGTGGCCATCCGCGCCCTGCTCGACGAGCTCAACGACCGCCCGTTGCAGAAGCTGGGGGTCAGCCGCCGCACGCTCTATGCGCGGCTTGACCGCCCGGCACTCCAGCCCCTCCCCGCCACTCGCTACGTCGTGGCGCAGTGGAAGCCTTGCCGCGTCAACATCGATTACCACGTCGAGGTCGCACGGCACCCCTACAGCGTCCCGTACCAACTCATCCACGAGCTGGTCGAGGCGCGGTACACCACCACGACCGTCGAGCTGTTCTACAAGGGTCGGCCGCTGACGTCGCATCGTCGGCGCTATGACGGGCAGCCCTCCACCAAGCCGGAGCACATGCCCAGGGCCCACCGGGCGCATGCCGAGTGGACCCCGTCGCGGCTCATCCGCTGGGCTGAGCAGACCGGCCCCGCCACGGGGCGGCTCGTTGCCGAGATCCTGCAGCGCCGCCCGCACCCTGAGCAGGGCTATCGCGCCTGTCTGGGGATCATGCGCCTGGGCCGGACGTACGGCGACGCACGGCTCGAGGCCGCCAGCGCGCGCGCCGTCGCCCTCGGCTCGTACCGCTATCGCACCATCAAGAACATCCTCGCCTCGGCCCAGGACCGCCTGCCCCTGGAGGCCCCGCCGGAGGCGACCCCGACGCCCACGCACGCCAACATCCGCGGCGCCGCCTACTATGCGCCGCCCACCCCCGAGGAAGACCGATGCTGATTGAACAGACGCTCGAGAAACTGCACGCCATGAAGCTCAGCGCCATGGCCGAGGCCGTCCAGCAGCCGCTCCACAGCGATGACGCCGCCACGCTCAGCTTTGAGGACCGCCTCGGGCTGCTGGTCGACGCCGAGTGGACCGCCCGCGAGCAACGGAAGCTCCAGCGACGGCTGCACACGGCCAAGCTCCGCTATGCCACCGCCGCGCTTGAGGCGGTCGACTTCACCCACCCCCGCCGACTCCACCGCCAGCAGGTCCTCACGCTGGGCAGCTGCGCCTGGATCGCCGAGCGCCACAACCTACTGATCACCGGGCCGACCGGCATCGGCAAGAGCTTCCTCGCCTGTGCCTTCATCGAGCGGGCGTGTCGGCGCGGCTTCACGGCGCGCTACGTCCGCATGCCGCGCGTGCTGCACGAGGTGGCGGTCGGCCGGGGGGATGGGTCCTACACGCGGCTGCTGGCGCGCCTCGCCAAGCTCGATCTGCTCGCGATCGACGACTGGCTGCTCGCGCCGCTGCGCGACGCCGAGCGGCGCGACCTCACCGAGATCATCGAAGACCGGGCCGAACGGGCCTCCACCCTCATCGCCAGCCAGCTCCCCGTGACCGACTGGCATGCCGGGATCGGGGACCCGAACCAAGCCGACGCGATCTGCGACCGGCTGCTCCACGATGCGCACCGCCTCGAGCTGAAGGGTTCCTCGATGCGGCGCACGAACGCGTCCCCGACGCCACCGCCGCAGGCCACGCCGTGATCAGCACCCGGCCGACCGGCGGCTGCCACGGGGGGTAGACAGGTAGGGCGAGGTCGAGCAATCGCCTCTCAGGGCATCCTCGTCGGTCGTTTCGAGGCCGAGGCCTATGGATCCTGCCAGCGGTATGGAAAACGCGTTCGGGCGCCCAGGAGGACAGCGGCGCCAGGGCACGCGTTTCCCACACCGCTTTGGACGGCGCACACGGCGCGCCGCCCACAGGCTCCACAGGGTCATCATCTGCATGCACAAACACGACAACGCGAGTAGGATATCCAAGACCCGTGACGACCACGATGGAAGGAGACTGACCGACACACGTCGCTTCGCTCCGACGAGCGTTCACCTTCGTCGGAATCGGCGTTCACGATCCTCGGAATCCGTGTTCAACTTCAGCGGAATACGCAATTCGCGAACCCTGAGGAAGTCCTGACCTTTCGGGTCGCGATCCCGACGGCTGAAATCGAGGACGACGTCGCCGTCGTCCTCGCCTACGAAGACATGTGGCGCCGACTCCAGGCGATCCCCGGGGTGACGTCGGTAGGTGCCTCGACCGCATTGACCATCAGCCCGGGCGGCACCACCGTCGTGGTTGGCGTGGAGGACTTCCCTCCCCCCGCTGGCCAATATGCCCCCGTGAGGCAGGTGGAGTGGATCACGGGGGACTACTTCGAGGCCATGCAGAACCCGATCCTCGCGGGGCGCTCCATCGAGTGGTCGGCCGTCCACGCTCGGTCCCCGGTAGCCGTCGTCACGGAGAGCTTTGCTGAGGAGCACTGGGGTGATCCCACAGCCGCGCTTGGCAAGCGGATCTCGTATCGCAGCGCGGCATCGTAGGCGGCGACCGGCGACGTCGCCGACCCCGATATGGCGGGAGATCATCGGTGTGGTGGGCAACCTCCGCCACGACCTGAGTCAGCCTGCGCTGCCCATGGTCTTCTGGCCGATGGCCATGAACCTGAACGTTGGTGATGGCGTCACGATCATTTCCCGCGCCTTATCGTTCGCGGTCCGAACCAGCAGGAGCCCCGCCTCCAGCCTACTGCCCGAGGTCCGCGCGGCGGTCCGGGCTGTGAACCCGAACCTGCCTCTCGCCAATGTCCGTACCCTCGACGACATCCTCGCCCGGTCCACGATTATGGTGTGGACGTCGTACATCCTCGTCATACTCGCCATCGCGGCCGCGGTGGCGCTCGCCCTCGGCGTGGTCGGGATCTACGGCGTTATCTCGTACGGTGTGAGTCAACGCACGCGAGAGATCGGCGTGCGTATGGCGCTCGGAGCGGAGGGTCGTGCCGTGCGCCGCATGGTCCTCCGACAGGGCGTGATCCTAGCCGGCATCGGGGTCGCGGTCGGACTGGTCGGGGCCGTCGGCCTCACGAGCATCTTGTCCGCGGTGCTGTATGGAGTTGAAGCCGTGGACCCGGTCATGATGGGAGTGGTGGCGGCCATACTGGTTGCCGCGGCGCTCGTCGCCTCGTATCTGCCGGCCCTTCGAGCGTCCAGAATCGATCCCCTGGTGGCGCTACGGTTCGAGTAGGGACCCGCGCGCGACCCCCCTCAAGAGACGCCGGCCCCCCGGACAGGTAGTCAGGGCGCTCGTCGATTTCAGGCCGTGCATCGCTAGTACGAAGGACTGCTCACCCACCATTGCGGCCCGTGACCCGGAATCACCGGTGGAAGCAACGCGTATGGGTAGCTGTGCCCCATGCCGCTACCTAGCCATTCGTGGCCTGGACGCCGTCCCTCCAACTGCATGAGTCGGCGAATTCGGTCGGTGGTGTCGGGGTGGGTACGAAACACCGACGGTTCTGGAAGTCGCTGACCGGGCAGGAGCAGACGCTTGAGCCAGCTCGCGCGCAGCTGTTCCATTTTCACCAGCGCATTGGCCAAGCCTCGTGGATTCCCGGTCAACGTCGCCGCATCAAGGTCGGCGTCGTACTCGCGTGTCCTGGAGAGGGCGAGCTGAAGGAGGAAGCTGAGGGTCGGCGCCCCACTCAAGAGCAGGACGAGCAACCACGGGAATGTGTCGCCCCCGAGGATCAGCATTGGCAGATTGAGCAGGAACAGCAGCAGCCCCATCCACGAGAGCATGCGAGTAAGCCGGCCGACCGCGTCAGCCAGCCCCATCACCCGCAGGTCGTTGTTTCGGATATGGCTGATTTCGTGCGCCAGCACGCCCACCAGCTCTTCCTGGTTCAACGCGTGTAGCAAGCCATCGGATAGGCAGATTGCGGAGTCATTGGGCCGTCCAACGGCGAAGGCGTTGGTGATTCGGCTGGGCACGTAGTAGAGGGCCGGCGGCCTCGAGAGCTCGGCGCGCGTGGCCAGCGCCGTCACTACCCGGAAGAGCGTCGGCGCCTCCGGTGGCGAGAGCGGGCGTGCACGATGGAGCCGGAGCACGAGCGCTGGTGACGCGCGCAGGCCCACCAGCATGAAGATCCAGCCGCTGACGAACACGCCGAGGAGACCCTCGGCTCCTGCAACCAACCATCCGAGGGTTGCCAGCAGTCCGAGCATGCCGACAACGAGCAGCAGCGAATGGATGAAGGTGGTGACCTTCCTCTCGAGTACACGCGCTCTACGTATCATCGGTGCACCACTTCCAATGTTCTATACGCCCATCGCCATCGATTTGTTCACAATATTATTAATATACACTAATATAATATTATATTAACTATATCACTATTTGTCGTCGGACGAGAAAACCGATCTACAGCAACGGCGTGCGCTTCGGCGAGCCGTGACCGTCGCGTTCCGGCTAGCCATGCTGGACAGACGAAGGTCGACCGCCAATTTGCCGCGCTGGCTGGAATTGATCACGGTCTTATGCTCGACGTCGTTCTCATCCCGCTCCTGAAAAGCCTCGTCGGTGATGGCCATTTTCGCGGTCGTGCCGTTTGGACCGAGCGAGCTCTTCCGCGTGGCTGACATCAACGTCGGGCTGCTGTTTGTGGTGTCCATGACATCGGTCGGCGTCTATGGGATCATCCTGGCCGGCTCGGCCTCGAACAGCAAATACCCGCTGCTGTCGAGTCTTCGCGCGTCGGCACAGCGCATCAGCTACGAGATCGCCGTGACCATGACGCTCGTCAGCGTCATTCTGACCGCCGGCACGCTGAGCCTCGTCGAGATCGTCGAAGCGCAGTAGGCGCTCGGCTGGAAGGTCCTGATCCCGATCGCGATCGGCAACCTGGTGGCGACCGCCGTCCTCAAGGTCCTCCTATAACGGAGAAGGTCGAGATCCCGGCTGAACCGGAGCCGCCGGTCCGGGTGCGACGTCCCACGAGGTGAGGTCACCTGCGCCTAGGGAGCCGCAGTCGCTTCGACGATCTGGAACGGCGAGTGCGTCTCGGTGACCGACTTCAGTTGGAGACCGGCGGCGCGGAACAGGTCGGCGTATTCGGACTGCGTGCGCTCTCGGCCAGGCAGCAGCGCCAACATGTTGACGTCCACCAGCTGGGCGGGCGTCGGCGTGCGGTCATCGGGGATGACCATCTCCAGGACCAACACGCGGCCGGCCGATGGCAGCCCCCTGGCGATGTTGCTCAAGATCTTCACGCACTGCTCGTCGTTCCAGTCATGGAGGATCTGCTTGAGAATGTAGACGTCGGCACCCCCTGGGACCGTTTCGAAGAAGTCGCCCCCGACGACATCGCAGCGCCCGGTGAGGCCGCGCGCCTCGATCGCGCTCTTGGCCCTTTCGGCGACGTTGGGCAGATCGAACACAATCCCGCCGATGTCGGCGTGCGCGTCGAGTACTGCGGACACCAGCGTTCCGCCGGAGCCACCGATATCCGCGACCCGCTGCACGCCAACGAAGTCGACCAGGCGCACCAGCTCTCCTGCGACCAGCTCCGACAGACCCTGCATCGCCCCCATGAACGCCGTGCGCTCCGCAGGGTGATCGTCGTAGTGCTCGAAGATGCTCTTGCCGAGCATCTTCTGCGACTGGGTCTCGCCCGTTCTGACGGCGTCGATGAACGCCCCCCACGGCGCCCAGTGGCCCTCCGCAGTCTGGGCGATCGCCATGTCGCGCATCGAACCCGGGACGTTGGAGCGCAGGGTCTCTCCGATCGGGGTCAGCGAGAACTGGTCGTCGTCGTGCTGCCGCAAGACACCGACGCTGGCCGCCGCGCGCATGACCCGAAACAGCGCGCTCGGATCGGCTCCGACCTCACTCGCCAGCGCGTCGGCGCGTCGGGGCCCATCGACCAGAAGGTCGCATACGCCCAGGCGGGCGAGCGCCCCGACGGTCTGACTGACCCAGTAGCCGGTGATCATTGTGAACATGACTTCAGGGGGCGGGGGCACTGCGCTCGAGTCAGGCATCGGTTCTGTCTCCGGTTTTCGAGGAAGAAGGATTCGGTCGAGCAATGTACGACATTCGAGACCAACGTGGCGCATCGGCGGCCCGTCCAACGGTATTCCGGAAATCGCTGTCGCTCGAGCATAGAAAGGCCTATATTTCTGGCTGGGCGCTCATCGAACGGCGAGTACCGCAAGGAGCCAGACAATGAAGAAAGAACAGCAGATCGACCAGCGGGTCTTCGATCTCTATGACGAGTATTGCCACGGCGGCATGGAGCGGCGCGAGTTCTTCAGCCGTGCCGCGGCAATCACAGTCGGTGGCGTGTCGGCCCTGTGGATGGCGCAGGCGTTGATGCCGCGCTATGCCGAGGCACAGACGATCTCCTTTACCGATTCGCGGATGAAAGGCACGTATGTCGAGTATCCGTCGCCCGGCGGCACGTCGGGGATGATGCGCGGTTATCTCGTGCAGCCGACAGGCGATGGGCCGTTTCCGTCCGTCCTGATCATTCACGAGAACCGCGGTCTGAATCCTCACATCGAAGACGTCGCGCGACGCGCGGCCGTGGCCGGCTTCCTGGCGTTGGCTCCCGACGGCCTCTCTCCGGTCGGCGGCTACCCCGGCAACGACGATGATGGCCGCACCTTGCAGCGGAGCCTCGACCCGGCGACGTTGGATCAAGACATGATCAACAGCGCGCGGTATCTCAAGTCGCATGCGCTCTCCAATGGCCGACTCGGTGCCACGGGATTCTGCTGGGGTGGCGGCATGTCGAACCGGCTCGCTGTCGCGCTCGGCAGCGACCTGGATGCCGGCGTCCCGTTCTACGGCGCCGCAGCCGCGAGCGAGGATGTGTCCAAGATCGAGGCAGCCCTCATGATCATTTACGCGGGCACCGATCCGCGCATCAACGCGATGTGGCCCGAGTACGAGACGGCGCTCCAGGCAGCCGGCGTCGCGCACGAGATGCACATGTTCGAGGGAACGCTGCATGGCTTTCACAACAACTCGACGCCTCGCTTCAATGAGGCGGCCGCGGCGCTGGCGTGGAATCGAACGATTGGCTTCTTCCGGCAGCAGCTCGCTGGATAGTGGATCATCTCCAGGAAACGACATATGGCCGATTACCTCCTTGCTGTGCCTGACGGGTGCGACCCCAACACACAGGCCATCTCGGCCAGATTGGCAGCCTGCTGCATTTCATGCGAGATCACGACGTGCCGGGCCTGCCGGAGGCACGGGGCGTGTTCTAGTGTCCTGTAACAGAAATAAGTAAACGGTTTATGGTGCCTCGACGTATTCCTCGCAGGAGGTGCACGTGAGAGGTCCTGCCCCGGTGACAGTGACCGTCAGTGACGACGAACGGCAACGGCTCGACTCGTGGGCCCACCGGTCGCGCAGTGCCCCGCAGGTGGCGCGGCGCGCCCGCATCATTCTGGCGTGTGCCGCCGGCCGCTCGACGACGAGCATCGCCAAACGGTTCCACGTCTCGCGGACCACGGTGTGCAAGTGGCGCACACGCTTCGTGCGCGATCGCCTGGAGGGACTGATCGACGAACCGCGTCCGGGCACGCCTCGGCGGATTACCGATGCGCAGGTGGAGCAGGTGGTGATTGCAACCCTGGAAACCACGCCTCGCGGGGCGACGCAGTGGAGCACGCGCGATATGGCGAAGGCGACGGGCCTGAGTCACATGACCATCCAGCGCATTTGGCAGGCGTTTGGATTGCAGCCGCATCGCAGCGAGACCTTCAAGCTGTCGCCAGACCCGCAGCTGGTCGAGAAGGTGCGCGATATCGTCGGGCTGTACGTGAATCCGCCGGACCATGCCCTTGTGCTCTGCGTGGACGAGAAATCGCAGATTCAGGCGTTGGATCGGACGGCCCCCCTGCTGCCGATGCAACCCGGGCAGGCCGAGCGGCGCACGCATGATTATCGGCGGCACGGAACGACCTCGCTGTTTGCGGCCCTCGACGTCAAGACGGGCGAGGTGCTCGCCGAAATGCACCAGCGGCATCGCTCGATCGAGTTCCGCAGGTTCCTCGATGCGATCGACGCGCACGTCCCCGCCGACCTGGACGTGCACCTGATCGTCGACAACTACGGGACGCACAAAACCGCGATCATTCAGCGCTGGTTGGCCAAGCGCCCGCGGGTCCACCTGCACTTCACACCGACCTATGGGTCCTGGATGAACCTGGTCGAACGTTGGTTCGCGGCGCTGACGACGAAGCAGCTTCGCCGCGGCGCCCACCGGAGCGTCGCGGCCCTCAAACGCGCGATCCAAGAGTTCATCGAGGTGACCAATGAGCAACCGACGCCGTTCGTCTGGACCAAGAGTGCCGACGACATCCTCGCGAGCATCGCCCGGTTTGCTCGGCGAACGCTGGCTGCACACCCAGCATGACAACTGTTCGCGAACCACTGTTACGGGACACTAGTCCCCTGTGTCTGAAAAAGCTTCAAATAGTGTGTCGGCTGTGGTGTATTGGGCGGCATGGCAAGAACAGGTCGGCCCAAAGCGAGATTGGAAGTCACCGCCGCAGAGCGCGTAGAACTTGAGCGGCTCGCCAGGCGCGCCCGAACGAATCGGCACGTGGCCTTGCGGGCAAGGATCGTCCTGAGGAGCACGCGTGGCGAATCGAACGTGGCGGTCGCGGCGAAACTGCGCTGCTCGAACGTGACGGTCGGCAAGTGGCGACAGCGGTTTAGGGTAGGTCGCGTGGACGCGCTGTACGACGAGCCCAAGCCCGGAGCCCCACGGACCCTGTCCGATGCGGATGTCGAGTCGATCCTCGTCACGACGTTGGAAAGTAAGCCGAAGGGGCGGACCCACTGGAGCACCCGCAAGATGGCGGAGCACGCTGGCGTCAGCGCCTCTACCGTGGGCCGCATCTGGCGCACTTTCGGGTTGCAGCCGCATGTCGTGGAATCCTTCAAGATCTCCGACGACCCGCTGTTCATCGAGAAGGTGCGGGACATTGTCGGCCTCTACCTGAACCCACCCGACCACGCCGTCGTCTTGTCATTCGACGAAAAGCCTCAGATTCAAGCCCTCGAGCGGGCGCAGCCGATTCTGCCGATGGACCTGGGTCGCCCCGAACGCCAGACGCACAACTACATCCGCCATGGCACGGTGGACCTCTTCGCGGCGCTCAACGTCGCGACCGGCCAGGTCGTTGCGCAAACCAAGAAGCCGCATCGGTCGAGGGATTTCGTGAGCTTCCTGCGCGAGATCGACGAGCGGGTGCACTCCGCCCTCACCGTCCACGTGATCCTCGACAATCTCTCGGCGCATAAGTCCCCGTTGGTCAAACGATGGGTGGCCCGCCACCCGCGCTTCCAGTTCCACTTTACGCCGACCTACTCCGCCTGGCTCAACCTCGTCGAGCGGTTCTTTGGCCTTCTCACCGAACACGCCCTCAAGCGCGGAACACATTCCAGCCCGCACGCGCTGCGCCAAGCCATCTACGCCTACGTGGACGCCCACAACGACGAGGGCAAACCCTTCAAGTGGACAAAGACAGCCGACGAAATTCTCGCGAAGGTGAAGCGGTTCGGACAGCGCACCGTTCAAGTCCACGGTGGCCCCAGATGACCAACGACTTTTTGAAGAAATCAAAGATCAAGGGGACTAGCAGCCCGTGGTGAAAGTCGCGCGTTGCAGCGTCGAATGCAGGCGTGTGTATCATCACCCCCACAGATTCATAATTCTCGTTGAGGACACGTTGCACGAACCTGCAGAACACGATTGGAGAAAAAGTGGCTAGCGAAAGCAAGTGCCCGGCGTTGGGCGGGCCTCACAGACACACGGCGGTTGGAACCACGTCGAACCAACACTGGTGGCCGAATCAGTTGAACTTGAAGATCCTCCACCAGAACTCCTCCCTCCCAGATCCCATGGGCAAGGATTTCAACTACGCGGAGGAGTTCAAGACGCTCGACCTGGATGCGCTGACGAACGACGTCGATCAGTTGATGACGACGTCCGAGGACTGGTGGCCAGCCGACTACGGCCACTACGGACCGCTCTTCATTCGGATGGCGTGGCACAGCGCAGGCACGTACCGCATCGGCGACGGCCGCGGCGGCGGAGCCTCCGGCACGCTACGCTTTGCGCCCCTCAACAGTTGGCCGGACAACGCGAACCTCGACAAGGCCCGCCGGTTGCTCTGGCCGATCAAGCAGAAGTACGGCCGGAAGATCTCCTGGGCCGACCTGATGATCTTCACCGGTAACCGGGCCCTGGAGTCGATGGGATTCAAGACGTTCGGTTTCGCCGGCGGGCGCGAGGACGTCTGGCAGCCCGAAGAGGACATTTACTGGGGGCCTGAGAACGAGTGGCTTGGAGACGAGCGCTACAGCGGCGACAGGCAACTGGAGCATCCTCTCGGCGCCGTTCAAATGGGCCTGATCTACGTGAATCCGGAGGGGCCGAACGGCAACCCGGATCCGCTCGCCGCGGGCAGGGACATTCGAGAGACGTTCCGCCGCATGGCGATGAACGACGAGGAGACGGTTGCGCTCATTGCCGGCGGACACACCTTCGGCAAGACCCATGGTGCTGCCGATGCGGACGCGCACGTCGGTCCCGAACCCGAGGGTGCGGCCCTGGAAGAGCAAGGCCTCGGCTGGAAGAACAGCTTCGGCACCGGCAGCGCCGGCGATGCGATCACCAGCGGGTTGGAGGGCGCCTGGACCACCGCACCGGCGACGTGGGACAACAACTTCTTCGACAACCTGTTCGGCTACGAGTGGGAGCAGGTGAAGAGCCCTGCCGGCGCGATGCAGTGGACCCCCACGGATGCATCGGCGAAGGGCACCGTGCCGGATGCTCACGATCCGTCGAAGACGCACGCCCCTACGATGCTGACCACGGACCTCGCGTTGAAGATGGACCCGACCTATGCGCCGATTTCAAAGCGCTTCCACGAGCACCCGGAGGAGTTCGCCGACGCCTTCGCCAAGGCGTGGTACAAGCTGACGCACCGCGACATGGGGCCCCGCACGCGGTGTCTCGGCCCGTTGGTTCCTGCAGAGCCGCAGTTGTGGCAAGACCCCGTCCCCGACGTCACGCATGAATTGATTGGAGAGCAGGACGTCGCTGCCCTCAAGGGCAAGATCCTCGAATCAGGACTCTCCATTTCCCAACTGGTCTCGACCGCCTGGGGGTCGGCGGCAACGTTCCGCGGCACCGACAAGCGCGGTGGGGCGAATGGGGGGCGCATTCGCCTCGCGCCGCAGAAGGATTGGGCCGTGAACAACCCGGCCGAGCTGGCAAAGGTGCTGCAGACATTGGAGGAGGTCCAAGCGGCATTCAACAGCGCGCAGTCCAACGGGAAGATGGTCTCGCTCGCGGACGTGATCGTGCTCGGCGGGTGCGCCGCCGTCGAGGCAGCTGCGAAGAACGCCGGGCACGACGTGCGGGTGCCCTTCTCGCCGGGACGCACGGACACGTCGCTGGAGCACACCGACGTGGACTCGTTTGCCGTGCTCGAACCCACCGCAGACGGGTTTCGCAACTACTTCGGAGGTGGACACCGACGATCGGCGGAGGAGCTGCTGGTGGATCGGGCGCACATGCTGACGCTGACCGCTCCCGAGATGACGGTGCTCGTGGGCGGCATGCGCGTCTTGAATGCGAACGTCGGGCAGTCCGAACTCGGCGTCTTCACCAGGCGGTCTGAGATGTTGACCAGTGATTTCTTTGTGAACCTACTCGACATGAACACCGAGTGGCAGGCGTCCGCCACCTCCGAGCACGTGTTCGAAGGACGCGATCGCGGGACGGGCGAGCTCAAGTGGACCGGCACCGCCGTCGACCTCGTCTTTGGTTCGAACTCCCAGCTCCGAGCCATCGCGGAAGTCTATGCATGTGACGACTCGCAGCAGGCGTTTGTGCGTGACTTCGTGGCTGCGTGGGCCAAGCTGATGAATCTTGATCGCTTCGACCTGGCCTGAACGCGATCAGACCTTGGGAGCGGGAGCCGCCGTGTCGTGGATCGCCATGCACGACGTCACACGGTCAAAGTCGCCCGCGCTCCAGCGGTCGCCGACCCGGGCAGCGTCCATCACCTCGTAGCCAATGCCCAGCGGCCGTGCTGCCT
The DNA here is from genome assembly GCA_965197395.1 of Vicinamibacterales bacterium. Classification (GTDB taxonomy): domain Bacteria; phylum Acidobacteriota; class Vicinamibacteria; order Vicinamibacterales; family UBA8438; genus CAZYFH01. The sequence continues at coordinate 455,630 of CBDANB010000006.1, forward strand.
CGTGTCGCCGTGCATGCCGTATCAAGGCAACCGACACGTCGACACCGATCACGTGCGCGCCGTGCTCGGCGAGCCGTCGACTGAAGTAGCCCTGACCGCATCCGACGTCGAGGACCCGCAGCCCCGTGACGTCGCCGCACGCACCGAGCAGCCCCGGACCGTGGACCTCCAGGCGATAGAAATCAGCACCTGACTCGACGAACGCATCCCAAGCGTCGGCGCCCGCATCCCACGCGGAGGCGGCGTCCTCGGCGGCGAACGGGGCTCGGACCTTCCTGGACATGCGTGGCGCGCGACGAGCAGAGACGCGTGGGGCGAGAGGTCAGCCACTCGTGCTTCGGATGTACTCGTCGACGTTGAGTGCGAGCACATCGAGTGGCACGTTGCCGCCGAGCACCACCGTGTCGTTGAACGCGCGGAGGTCGTATCGCGGGCCCAGCGCCGCTTGGGCCCGCGCGCGCTGGCGGATGATCTCCTGATGGCCCACCTCGTAGCCGCACGCCTGGCCAGGCCACGAACAGTAGCGGTCGACCTCACTCGCGACTTCCTCCGGGTTCGACCCGTTGACTTCCGTGAAGTAGCGGACGGCCCGGTCACGCGTCCAGCGCTTGACGTGAATGCCGGTGTCAACGACGAGCCGGCAGGCGCGGAAGGCAATCGACTGCAGATAGCCGAGTCGTCCGACAACGAAGTCGTCGTAGACGCCGAGCTCGTCGGCCAGCTGCTCGGCATAGAGGCCCCAGCCTTCGGAGTACGCGTTGAACGAGAGGATCGACCGGATCAGCGACAGCTTCTGTGCGTACTCGCCTTGCCACACATGCCCGGGAATCGCCTCGTGATGGACGAGGTCGGGCAGGCTGTAGCGGCTGTGCAGGTCGGTGGTGCGCAGGTTGATCCAGAACTTGCCAGGGATCGTGCCGTCAATCGAGCCGGCGCCGCCATACGCGCCGGGCGCGCCCGGTTCCTCTTCGGGGGGCAGCCGTCGCACCTCGAGATTGCCCCGCACGAGCGTGCCGAACGCCTGCGGCATCCGCGCGCGAATGAGGGACAACTGCTCTTCGATGACACCGAGAATCTCCTGCCGGCCTTCGTCGCCCTCCGGGAACCGATAGCGGGGATCGTCGGCTAATGCCGTCATCCGCGCGCCGACCGACCCGTCCGTATAGCCGAGGCTCCGGAGGATCGGGTCCATGCGGCCGTGGAGCAGCTCCAGCTGGTCGAGGCCCAGCTGGTGGACCTCGTCCGGGGTCATGCTGGTGGTGGTCGAGGCCCTGAGCGCCCACCGGTAGTACTCCTCGCCCTGCGGCCTCGTCCACATGCCGGCATCGTCCGTCGCGAGCGCGCGCGACTGACGCAGCTCGGCGATCTGTCGCTCAAGCGGAGGCACGACGCGCTCGGTCACGATGCGCCGCGCCTGCTCGGCCCAGTCGCCTGGGATGTTGGTGGTCTTCGCGGCGATCGACTCGACCAGCGAGTCGCCCGTGCGCGCGCGGGTCACGGCCAGCTCGAGCTGCGCCACGGCCTTGTCGATGAGGAACGCAGGCGGGACCAGTCCGGCGGCGCGCGCGACGCGCATCCGTTCCAGCTCGCCGTCGAGTGCTGCCGGGTACTGCTCCAACCGGGCGATCCAGGCCTCGGCGTCGGCCGCATCGGCCACCAGATGGTCGCTCTCGAGGAAACGCGGGATGTCGATGTAGGCCCCGACGTTCTGGATGACGACGTAGGGCGTGTTGCGCCACCCTCCGACCGCGACGTCGCCATACGGCAAGTCGAACCCTTCGAGCGCCGTGCCGTAGGCGCTCTTCAACACCTCGAGGCTCGTGCGCGTCTCCCGGCCGAGCGCCGCCGCGTCGACGGCTGACGCCCGGGCGAGGTCGTCGCGCAGGGTCTCGGCGAGCGCCTGCTGGCCCGCGGCGGTTCGGTCGGACAACCGGGAGCGGAGCCCCCCGCGTTCGCCCGCGTCGACGCCGAGCGACGTGGCCGTCTCGGGCTGCAGGCGGAGCAGATGATCGGCGGACGAATCGAGTAGGGCCTTCACAGGCTCCTCGGACGCCGAGTCGTCTACAGCGGGGGGGGCGGCGCAACTCGGCAGCCAGGGGAAGACCGCGGTCGAGGCCACCGCGGCAATCGCCTGACGGCGGGTCAGGTCGTTTATCAACGCTTTGGCTACCGAGCCGGCAGCGTGCCGCCTTCGGCGAGGGTCTTCATGTTCTGCAGCGCCCGAGTGAAGGCCGCCACCCGTCGCTCCCGGTCAGCTGCCCGGGCAGCGTCGTCCGCCAGCATCGAGTTGTCGAAGACCAGGGTATAGACCAGCTTCGACGTGGTCGCGGTCACCGGTCGCGCCTCGAGGGTGCCGTGATAGAGGTTGTACGGTTGACCCTCTCTGGGGGCCTGCGTATACGTGTAGGAGAGCTCGGTCTTTCCCACGAGAATCTCGTTGGCCACGCTGCGCACGGTGCCGAACTCGTCTTCCGCCCCAGACGTGATCGTGCACGGTATCCCGAACCACTCCCCGATGTCGCAATAGCCTCCGACGCGCTCCCACACTTCGGACGCGGGGCGGTCGACGTCGATCTCCATGGGAATGAACGTATACGTCGGATTGGCGACCACGATCCCGCTTGGCGCCGGGGTCTGGACGGCGACCGTGGTCACCGAGGCCGCCGCGATCGCGAAGCCGGCAACGATGCTCGTGAATCGAGTCCGCATGACACCCTCCAGATGAGTTGGTTCAAGACCGGTGATTGAGCGCCAGCCGAGTATACGCGGTGACCCGAGCCGCTGGCAGCACATCACGTCGTTCCAGGCGTACAATGCAGCGGCGCCAGTGATGTACGGGCGCAGCGGCGGAACCAGGAGGTTGAGGAGATACCCAATGCGTCACCGACTTGTTGCCGTTGTGATCACGGGTTCCTGGCGGCCGCGAGCGTGACGCCGTTCACCGCAGGTTTCCTGGTCGACGTCAGCCCAACCGATCCGATGGTGTTCGGCGTGACCGGGCTCCTGCTGACCGCTGTGGCCCTCCTTGCCTGTCTGGTGCCGTCCCGCCGCGCCGCTACCGCTGATCCACTGGCGACGCTGAAAGCGGATTAGGCGGTCACCGCCTGGATCCTGCTGATCACGCCCAGGTCAGTTCGGACGAATCATGTGCACGTCGATTCCCCAGGAGTCGTCCGCTTGTTTCCGCAGCACTTGCACGAAATTCCAGCTGTGAAGCCGAGCGCTTGAGCACGCTTGATCGCTCGCGCCAACACCATGATCTTCCCCTTGCCCGACGGTGTAAGCATGACCGACACCGAGCAGATGAGGGACGCGATCGCGGGGTTGCCGGCGTCCGCCTGGATCCTGGTATTCGTCGCCCATCTCGCTCAGGCGTTCGTCGGCGGCTGGGTGGCCGCACGCCTCGGGGCGTCACACCCGATGGTCCTGGCGATGATCGTGGGAGTCCTGTCGCTGGGCGCCGGCGTTGCCAACGCGCTGATGTTGTCGGCTCCGGCGTGGACGTGGATCGAGATGCCGCTATACCTCGTGGCGGCGTGGCTGGCGGGGCGCATCGAATCAGCTCGCCGGGGATCACCGACGGACGCACCCGCACCCCAGCTCGCCACCTGAACACACGCCTGGGCGTTATCCCGCGCCTTTTTCACGGGCGTCTTCTCCATCTCGTCGGCGAAGAGGACGAACTCACACTCGTCGGCGTGAGAAAGAGTCGCTCCGGCGCCGACGATCCCCCTCGCGAACTTCAGCGCGGATTTTCGAGAGGGGGATCCGCGACAACGCGTCGACTTACTCCCTGAACGTGAATCGGGAATCGTCAATTGGAGGAGAACATGAAGCGACTCGCGGCAATACTCACCCTCGCGATCGGCGTGGTCGCGATCGGCCATCCAGCAAGCAACACGACCGCCCACGCACAAGCGACGGCGCTGTACTTCGTCGAGATCGTGAACCTCGTCCCACGTCAGCACTTCACGCCGATGCTGGTCGCCACGCACAACGCATCGGCCGCCATCTTCAACCTTGGCATGCCGGCATCGCCCGAGCTCGGGACACTCGCCGAGAGTGGCGACGTCGCACCGCTTATGGCGTTGCTGAACACCAGCGCGAACGTCATGGATGTGCAAACGGCCGCCGGGCTTCACGGCCCCGGTGGGACGACGTCGGCGACCGTGATTGGGGGCGCCGGGTTCGACCGCGTGAGCGTCGCGGCGATGCTGATTCCGACGAACGACGCATTCGTCGCACTCGACACCACGCTGCCAGCACCCGGTGAGATGAAGGTGGTCTACGCCAACGCCTATGATGCGGGCACCGAGACGAACGACGAGCTCTGCGCGTCCATCCCCGGACCGAGCTATCCGGAATGTGGCGGACCTGGTACCGGTGGGGCCCCGGGCAACGGCGAAGGCGCGATCGTCATCCATAGTGGGATGCGGGGTCACGGTGACTTCGGCACGGACCGCGATTGGAAGGACCCGGTCGCACAGATCAGGATCTGGCAGGTGGGTTAGGCGCGATCGACGTTGGCCTCTGCTGCATCCCGCGCGCCTGCCGGCGCGCGGGATGTGGTAGAGATCCAAGACATGCGCTTCGTCGGTCGTCGCCAACTCGTCCTGGCGCTCGCACTTGCCACGCTACCCGCGACATCGGCTGCGCAAGAGCCCAGGTACTTCGCCGGCCTGATCGCGGGGAGCTCCCAACTCTCGGGCGACCCGACGACCATCGTCACGAACGATGGCTTCGCCACGTCGGGCTACAAACCCGACACCGGTCCGGCGGTCAACGTCTTCGCCGGTGTGCATCTCCGGGAGTACCTCACCCTACAGGCCAACTACACCTGGAACCGGAACGGCATCACGTTTTTCGCCGCGGAGGGGACGGCGACCGAGAGTCGTTTCTACGAGCAGCCCCATGCGGCGACCCAGCACACCTTCATCGGCGACGTCCTCGTGTACTTTCGCGAACGCGCGAGCCGCGTTCGACCGTATCTCTCAGGTGGCGTCGGCGTGCGTCTCCTGAACAGCGAGAGCCGACCGGTCCCGGTCGCGGGCGGATTGTCGCCGCCGCCGGCGTCGTTCGCGGCGACGGACTTTACGATCCGGGTCGCGGTAGGCGCCGACGTCCCGATCGGCAACGGCTGGAGCGTCCGGTACTCGTTCAGCGAGAACCTGGGCGCCAACCCGTTCAGCGGCCAGATCGATCCGCGCGGCACACGGGGACTGATGAACTTTCAGAATCTCGTCGGCGTGATGCGGGCGTTCTAGCGCTCTGGCGTCTCACGACCCGGCCACATTACCCACGGTGGAAGTCGGAGTACGGGCAGTGCGGCCAGTAGATCGGGGCCTCGTCGAGATGCTCGGCCAGATGGCGCGCATGGCAGACGTAGCACGCATTCTTCCGCTGGACCGTGTCCGGAAGCGGCGTGAGGGCGACCGCAGTCTCGAACACACAGAGCGATCGCCCCGACGCACGGGTGTCCGTCAAGCTGAGCAGACCGCCCGTCGCCGCCTGCTCGGCCAGGAGCCGCGAGTAGATCCGCGACTTGAGACGCGCGGGTGCCCGTTCCTCATCGGGCGTCAGCCCCGTCTCGTCCGCCAGCATGGTGAAAAAGCGGTCTGAATCCACGATGCCTCTCAGTCGGCTTCCCACAGCCGCTTGAACTGCGCGCGGGCCCGTGCGAGGAGTCGCTCCCCGGCTTTCTCGGTGCGACCGGTTTCGGCCGCGATCTCCTTGACGCTTCGCTTCTCCCAATACTGCCAAATGAGCGCGTAGCCGTACGCCTCGGGCAGCTGCGCGAGGACGCGCCGCGTCTTGGCTCTCAGCCTCGCACGGTCCATGCGCTCGTCGAGCCGCGGCATCTCCACCGGGGCGAAGACGGAATCGTCGTCCAGCGCTGACGATGTTTCCGCGCGCCGCACATGGGTGCGGTAGTGGTCTTCGACTTTGTGACGCGCGATGCCGAGGAGCCAGGTCCGGAGCGACGACCGTCCGGCAAACGACGGTAGGCCCTTCAGCGCGGACACGAAGACGTCCTGGATCAGGTCGTCGGCGAGGTCGACGCGCGGCGCGAGCCGGTGACGAAGATACGCGTGGATGGCGTCGGCGAATTGCCCCACGAACTCAGCGGTGGCCTTGCGATCCTTGCGAATCACCGCCGCGACCAACGCGCGCTCGTCGGAATGGTCGGCGGTTCCGGCCGCCGCCGGCGCTCCACCGACTGCGACCGCGCCACCCGAGCGGCGTTCCTGAGTTACGGGGCCGCCGCGGGCGGGGACCACACGCGCGGCATCCTGCACCATCTAACAAGCGTGAGTCGTACGAGCGGTGCCGTTTCCCCCGCCTCGTCGCTCCTCGTCCTTTGATGTCCCCGGCAACTCGATCCTCACGCGCTGGCCAGGCGGAGCCGTCGAACGTCAGAGCCAACCGTCAAAACTGTATCCGTACACCGCCGTTGACGACTCGGCCGTCGAGCGGTGCCCAGGCGTCGACCGTCCAGCGGCCATCGGAGGACCGCCCGGGGCGGAGAATCGGGTCCCACCGGCCTTGACGCACGTCCGTCAGGTTCTCGCCATTGACGAACACGCGCAACGGGCCGACGCGCCGCTCAACCAGCAGACCGACGATCACGTAGGAATCCGCCGTCTCGCGGTACGGGTTGTCTTCGAGCCGCTGCCGGCCCGTGTAGTACACCTCGATGCCGACACGCCCGTCTTCGTTCTCGAGCATGGTCACGAGACCGGCACTGTGGCGCGGGGTGAGCTCGACATCGTTGGTGACCTCCCCGTCCTGCTCGCGCGACCGAACGTAGGTGTAGCTTGCCGTGATGGCCAGCGGTGACTGCCGGAGTGTCCCGAGCAGCTCGACGCCAACATTCGTGGTGGGCGTGGCGAGTGTCCGAAGGACGTAGGCGGCTCGATCGATCTTGACGGGGTGCGCGATGCGCGACCCAAAGACGGTGGCGGTAAAAGAGAGTGGACCATGCGTGCGCGTGAGATCGATCGACAGGCTCCGCCCGCGTTCCGCCCGCAGTGGACTCTCCACCGCGAGCCGGGTCAGCCCGGCCGCGACCGTTTCTTCGGTGAGCACGGAGGGACCGTAGAACCCGGTCCCGGCCGACATGCGAGTCGACCAGTCGCCCGACCGAAACAACGCCGACACGCGGGGACTGAAGAACCAGCCGTACTCGCTGTGGTGGTCCGCTCGCCCGCTCATCGACAGCGCCAGCCAGGGCCGGATGTCGATATCGTCCTGGACGAAGACGCCAGGCGTCGTGAACGAGTATGCGAAGCGCGGCAGATCGGTCGCGCCGTAGACATCCTGCTCGACCGCCACACCGCCGACCCACGTGTGCCGCCCGCTTGCCCCGCGCAGCGTCACTTCCGCGAAGTCCGTGCTATGACGATCGCGCTCGAGGACCTCGCCAAACTGATGGTCGTGCCATTGACGCGCGATGGCGGCGCGCGTGGTCAAGACGTAGCGCCCACCCGGGAGCATCTGCCACAACATCCCGAGATCGAATCGTCGCGTCTCGAGCGATTCCCTGTAGGACGCGCCCGTCGCGGGCAGGACGGCTCCAGCCTGGGTGCCGCCGGTCCGGTTTTCCAGCGTCGTGCCCACCGTCAAGAAGAACGACTGGCCCTGGCCATCGTCCCAGAAGAACCGCGGCCGGGCGACGCCGCGTTCGTAGTGCGCAAGGTCACCCCACCCATCTCGGTCGACGTCCGTCTGGTCCTGGACGTGGCCGCCGCCGAGGAAGGTGACGCCCCAGGAATCTGAGAGTGGGGTGGACAACCACAGCACGCCGTCGGTCGCGCCCCGACTTGACTGATTCACGAGGAACTCGCGTTCGGGTTCCGCGCCAGGACGGCGGGAAAGGAGGTTGACGACGCCGCCCAGCGCGCCCGCCCCATAGAGCGCGGACGCCACCCCTTTGATGACCTCGATCTGACCCAGGTCCATCGGCGGGATCTGCAGCAGCCCGAGCCCACTCGGTTGACTACCAAAGACCGGCAATCCATCAGACAGGAAGCGCGTGTAACGGCCTCGCATGCCCTGAATGCGAACGCTCGCGGCGCCGAGCGAGGGTGACGTCGTTTGCACCCGAAGGCCGCCTGTTTCGTTCAGCATCATGCCGATATCACCCGGCGTCATGAGCATCTTTTCTTCGACTTCTTCGCGGTTCAGCACCTCTACGCGCATCGCCTGGTCCTCGATGCGCCGGTCGGTGCGCGTGCTGGCAACGACGGTCACCTCCTCCTCGAACGTTCGTGCCGCGACGAGCTCAATCCTGACCACGTGCTCCTGCCCCGCCAGGACGGCCACCGACACGGTGATCGGAATAAACCCCTCCCGCACGACGGTCACCTGCACGTTGCCCGCTGCCACGACCAGCACGACAACCCCGTGCTCATCGGTCAGCTGGGTCGCGCCGTTGGCGACCACCTCCGCGTCCGCGACCGGATCCGCACCGGTGCGCACCTCGAGTCGCACGCGTCCGTCTTGCTCCCGGCCCTGCCCCGTGACGGTGCATGTCAGACCCACGGTCAGGACGACGACGCTCGCGAAACGTTGCACGACTCTCTCCCGCGGACCGCTCTTCGCAGCCTGGCAGATCCTCCGGTCACTGTGCTGGTCGAATCAGCTGCGTGCCAGACCGGACACGGCGAGCTTCCCCTTCCGCCACGCGCGACGCTTCGTGATGAAGAAGATGACCGGCGTGATAACGAGCACGTGGATGGTCGAAGTGATCATCCCGCCGATGATCGGGGCTGCAATCGGCTTCATCACATCAGACCCGACGCCGGTGCTCCACATGATCGGCAGGAGCGCGGCAAGTGTCACGCCGACCGTCATGAGTTTGGGACGCAGGCGCAGCACGGAGCCTTCCATCGTTGCCTCTCGGATGTCGTCTTCCGACATCGGTCGATCCACCCGCAGTCGCCGGTCGAGCGCTTCGTGCAAGTACACGACCATCACGACGCCGGTCTGGACGGCGACGCCGTACAGCGCGATGTAGCCGACCCACACGGCCACCGAGAAGTTGTAGCCGAGCCACCACTGCAGGATGACACCGCCGGTCATCGCATAGACGACCGACAGCATCACGATGGCGGCCTCCGAGACCGAGTGAAAGGTCATGTACAACAGCAGGAAGATGAGGAAGAAGACAATCGGAATCAGGGTCTGTAGCCGCTCGCGCGCCCGCACCTGGAACTCGTATTGGCCGGTCCACGCGAGCGTGTACCCGGGCGGGAGCTGGAGTTGGTCGGTGATGGCCTGGCGGGCGTCGTTCACATAACCGCCGATGTCGCTCGTGGCCGTGTCGACATAGACGTAGCCCGCGAGCTGCCCGTCCTCGTCACGAATCATCGCCGGGCCGGGCGTGAAACGGATCCCGGCCAACTGGCCCAGCGGGATCTGGGCACCGGTCGGCGTGCGCACCAGCACCCGCCTGATGGCCGGCAGGTCCTCGCGGAACGCTCGCGCGTAGCGCACGTTGACAGGGTAGCGCTCGCGACCCTCGATCGTGCGCGTCACGTTCTGGCCGCCGAGCGCCGACTGGATCACGTCCTGCACATCTTCGATGGCGAGACCGTAGCGGGCAATCGCCTGGCGGTCGACCTTGATGTCCGTGAAGTACCCCTGGTTCACGCGCTCGGCGTACACACTCCGGGTGCCCGCCACCGCCTGCAGGATTCGTTCGATCTCCTCGCCCAGCCGCTGGATGACCGCCAGGTCCGCCCCGAAGATCTTGATGCCGACTGGCGTCTTGATCCCGGTCAACAGCATGTCGAGGCGGTTGCGGATCGGCTGGGTCCAGACGTTGGGAAACCCGGGGAACTGCAACGCTTCATCCATCTCGCTCTGGAGCTGCTCCGCCGTGAGCCCCGACCGCCACTGATCCTTCGGCTTCAGCGTGACGGTCGTGTTGACCATCCCCATCGGCGAGTTGTCGGTCGAGGTCGTGGCACGGCCGACCGTTCCAAAGACCCGCTCGACCTCTGGAAACTGCCGGAGCAGCTTGTCCTGCACCTGGAGCAGCCGGGTCGCTTCGCCCACCGACAGCCCGGGCGGGGCCGTGGGCATGTAGAGCATCGACCCCTCGTACAACGGCGGCATGAACTCGCTGCCCATACTGAAGATGAGCGGCACCGTCAACGGCACGATCGCGAAGTTGAGCGCGAGCGCCGCCCACCGCCAGCGCAGGGCGAGCCGGAGGAACGGGTGATAGAGCCACGTCCAGATGCGCGCGAACGGGTTCGCCGATTCGGGCTTCAGCCGCCGCCCTCGGATGAAGAGGCTCATCAGAACCGGCACCAGGGCGATCGACAGGAGCGACGCGAACACCATGGCGAACGTCTTGGTCAACGCCAGCGGCCGGAACATCCGGCCCTCCTGCGCCTCGAGGAGGAACACCGGCACGAAGGATACGATGATGATGGCCAGCGAGAAGAAGATCGGGCGGCCGACCTGCTTCGCGGCGCGGAGAATGACGCCCGGCTGCGCCTCGTACGGCACGGCGTCCTCGCCCGTACCCGACACCTGTCGATAGGCGTTCTCGACCATCACGATCGACGCGTCGACCAAGACCCCGATGGCGAGGGCGATCCCGCCGAGCGACATGATGTTCGACGTCACACCGAGGTAGTACATCGGAATGAACGACGCGACGACCGCGATCGGCAAGGCGAGGATCGGCACGAGCGCTGACCGGATGTGGAACAGGAAGAGGATGATCACGAGCGACACGACGATCGCCTCTTCGATGAGCGCGCGTGAGAGTGTGCCGATCGACGCATCGATCAGCCACGACCGGTCGTAGGTCGGGAGGACGGTGACACCGGACGGGAGCGAGCCTGCGACCTCCCGCAGCTTCGCCTTGACGCGGTCGATCACCGCCCGCGCGTTCTCCCCGTAGCGTACGATGACGATGCCGCCGACCACCTCGCCTCGTCCGTCCAGCTCCGCCGCACCGCGACGAATGTCCGGGCCAAGACGTACCTCGCCGACATCGGTCACTCGGATGGGGGTGCCCCGCGCGTCCGCGCCGAGCGCAATCTGGGTGATGTCGTCTGCCGAGGTCAGGTATCCGCGGCCGCGCACCATATACTCCCGGCCCGCGAACTCCAGGAGCCGCCCCTCCACGTCATTGTTGCTTGCCTTGATGGCGCGGACCACGTCACCGACGGCGAGGTCATAGGCGGCCAGCTTGTTCGGGTCGAGGTTGACCTGATACTGCTTGACGAAGCCACCGATGCTGGCCACTTCTGCCACGCCGGGCACGCTGGCGAGCCAGTACCGCAGGTGCCAGTCCTGGAACCCGCGCAGCTCGGCCAGGTTGTGCTGGCCGGTCGCGTCGACCAATGCGTACTCGTATACCCAGCCGACGCCGGTCGCATCGGGCCCGATGACCGGGTTCACGCCGTCGGGGAGCTGGCCCCGAATCCCCTGCAGGTACTCGACCACGCGGCTGCGTGCCCAATACATGTCGGTCCCGTCCTCGAAGATCACGTAGACGTACGAGATGCCGAAGTCGGTGAAGCCGCGGACCGTCCGCACACGCGGCGTCGAGAGGAGCGCCGTCACGAGCGGATAGGTGACCTGATCCTCGATGAGATCCGGGCTCCGCCCGTCCCACTCGGTCGAGACAATCACCTGGACGTCCGAGATGTCGGGCACGGCGTCGAGCGGCGTCGCCCTCATCGCCCACAGGCCCCAGACGATCAGCCCGACGGTGCCGGTGAAGACCAGGAACCGATTCGACGCGCACCAATCGATGATTCGCGCAATCATGAGTGGGTGCCTTATCGGGCCACGACGGTGAACACCTGGCTGTCGAGCCGCGCGCCCGCTCGGCTCACCTGGACCGTCACGTCCCAGCGACCCGCCATCGTCACCTCACCGATGCCCTGGTAGAGGCCGCCACCCTGGTGGGCCAGCCGCGCGTCGGTCTGCATTGCCGGCATGTTCATCGTCGGCATCGGTGCCATGTAGAACACGACCGAGACGTCGGCGTCGGTCACCGGCTGCCCCGCCACGTCCGCGACGGACACCTCGAGCGTGTTGGCGCCGCTCCGTGGTGGGTCGGGGCTCGATCGGAACGTGATGTCCAGTCGTTCGCGTGCCGCGCCTCCATCGGTCACGCGCGGAAGGGGCTCGAAGCCCTGGAGCGCCGCGCGCAACTGACTCTCGGAGTCGATGAAGAACGTCGCGCTCGTCGCCACCACCTCGCCGCCCTCGAGTCCCTCGAGGATCTGCACGGCGTCGCCCAGCCGCCGACCAACCACCACCGGACGCGGATCGAAGTAGCCGTCACCCTGCGACACGAAGACGTGCTGCTGATCGCCTGAATCGAGCAGGGCGTTGGTGGGCACGACCACACCGTCACCTAGCGCCGCATCCAGCGCGACGTTGGCGAACATGCCGGGCTTGAGCCGACCGTGTTCGTTTGGGAACGCGAACCGCACCCGCACGGTGCGTGTCCGTTCTTCGACGTACGGGTAGATGTAGAGGACCCGACCGCGGATCCGATCCTCCGGGTAGGCGTCGACGGTGACGGTCGCCGCAGCCCCGTCCCGGACGAGCGACAGCTCCTCTTCGTACAAGTCCGCCTCAACCCAGACCAGCGACAGGTCGGCGACCCGATACAGGCTCAGGCCAGGCGTTACATGCATCCCTTGAACGGCGTGTTTCTCGATCACGTATCCGCCGACCGGTGCACGAAACGGCATCGTTCGTTGCGGTTCGCGATAGACCTCGAGTGCGTCGATCTCCGCCGACGGGAGGTCCCACAGCGTGAGTCGCTGGCGCGCCGCCTCGACGAGACGGTCTGCATACGCTCTCGCGTCGGCGATCTGTGAGTCGCGAAGCCGGTCGCGACTCTCGACGGCGAGCACGTACTCCTGCTGTGTCGTCAGCAGCTCCGGGCTATACAGCGTGAAGAGCGGCTGCCCCGGCTCGATGAACTGCCCCGTGTAGTCGACGTACAGCTCCTCGATCCACCCCGCCACCTTGACGTTGATGTCGGCCAGCCGCGTCTCGTCGTAACGCACCGTGCCAACCGCCCGGATCGTCTGCGTCAGCGAGCGGCGCTCGACCCGCGCCGTCCGCACGCCGATGAGTTGCTGACGCCGCGGATCGATGTTGACTTCGATCCGAGGCGACCCGGCGCCCGGCTCGGAAGCGGCCGGCATCGCTTCGGCCGGCCGACCATCCGCGTCCGGATCGGCCATCCCGGCATCGGCTGGCATCTCGACCGCTTCGTCGAGCGCTGCGCCGACCAACGGCGTGTTCGCGAGTTGCCCACGGAACGTGTATGCGCCGGCCACCAGTGCGGCGAGCACCACCACGATCGCGAGTGAGATCCCCGCCCCCGTACGAAGGGATGTCGTCATGGCTGTGTCCGCTCCTGTTCCGAGGACGTCCCGTGCACGGCGGTCGCAGACAGATCCGCACCGACAGCGCGTTCAAGATCCGCTTCCGCCTGGTCGAGATCGCTCAGCGCCCGGGAGTAGGCCAGTTGCACGTCGAGCAGCACCCGCTGGTTGTCAATCAGGGTCAGAAAATCGCCTTGGTCCGCCTGATAGGCGACGCGCGAGACGGCCAGTGTCTGGTCCGACTGCGGCACGATGCTCGTGCGCAAGAGCGCGGCTCGCTCCGCCGCCGCCTCGGCCCGCACATAGGCGTCGTGCACCGCAAGCCGAATCGCGCTCTCGGTTTCAGCCAGCCCAGCGCGGACGGTCTCGAGCTCCGCACCCGCCTCGGCGACGCGGGCATCGAGGCGTGTGCGCGACCACGGCGCGTTCGGCCAGGTGACACCGACCATCGCCGTCCAGGCGTCCGACTGGCCACGCATCGGCATGAGCATGTAGCCGCCCTTTACAAAGAAGTCCGGTTTGTATTCCTGCCGCTCCGCTGCCACTCCGGCCTCGGCTCGTTCGATCGCGACGCGCGCAGCCTGCAGCTCCGGCTGGCGGTCGAGCGCGAGACGCTGGAGATCCGCCAGCACGGGCCGGGGGGTCTCTTCGCGTGGCGCGGTCAGCCCGCCGACCGGCGCGTCGGCGGGTCGATCGAGCAGCGTGTTCAGACGGGCGCGGGTCAACTGTTCGCGTTCGGCGAGGATGACGAGATGCTCCTGTAGTCGCGACAGCTCGACCACCGCCTTCAGAATGTTCTGCTGCGACATCCCGCCGGCGGTGTACTTCGCCTCCGACACATCGGCGAACTGACGCAGGAGATCGACGTTGGCGTGGTGAATCTCGAACTCACGCCGTGCCAGAAAGAGGTCGGCATAGGTACGTTTTACCTCGCCGATGAGGTCGCGCGCCTCGATGGCGATCGCCGCCATCGACAGCTCGGCATCCTTGTCCGCCAAGGCCGCCCGGAGCGCGCGCTTGCCGCGCCCCGGCAGCGTCTGGCCGACCGTAAACATGTACATGTTCGTGCTGCGCGGGCTCACCGCGTGGAGCGGCCATTGCCAAATCTGCGCCTCGAAGCTCGGCGGGGCGAGCCCACGGGCCTGCGCCGGACGATGTCGCATGGCTTCGTAGCGCTTGCGCAGGACGAGGAGACGCGGGTTGCGCGCCAAGGCCTCGTCGAGCGCGTCCTGAACGGTCAGCGGCGGCAGCGCCGTCGGCGCGTCCGCGGGCGGGCGTTGAGACGGTCCCGCCAACGCTGTCGATGCGCTCGCGACGAGCGTGACGACCCACATCATTTTGAGAATCCGCATCAGTGTCACTCCGACTCCGATCCGCCGCAGGTCACGGCAATAGAAAAGACGGTAGACGGCTTCGTGCGAGCGCACCGCTCGCGCACAGCCGGCTACAGGAGTGCGAACAGGAGGCGAAGGATCAGATCAGCAGGACGGCATGCAACAGGTGAGGGCGCGGCCGCGGGGGGCGAGACGAGGTACGCGGCTCCACATGGGACGCTGCGAGGAGACTCACGGGGACGTCGCGTAGCTCGAGCGCCGCCACTGAAAGATACGTCGCGCGCACGAGCGTCTCATCCGCCCGTTCGGGTTTGAGTATCTCAATGCGCGTGCGTTCGTCGGTTGAGCAACACGACTCAGCCATGCTGGCCATGTCGCACTCGTGATGATGGTCGGCACAGCAGACCATTTGCGCCGCCGTCAGCGTGCCGCTCGCGCAGGCCGACCAGGCACCGGCGGAGAAGGCCGCGACGAGTGCGACTGCCAAGAGGCGGCGACCGAAGCCGTTGGACCTCACCACTCGATTGTCACTGTGGGACCCGATGGTGTCAAACAGGGAGACACACGCGCTGTACCAGCAATCTCGTCCCCCGCTCGACGTCGGACCGTCTCTGCCAGCGTTGGTCACCTCGCCACCATGTCGAGGACCGACGCGGTGCGCTATCGCTCGTCGACGCGGTGCCCTTCGACGTGAAGGACGAGCCCTGGCGTCCCCTCGCGCTTCGTCACGATTCCCCACGCGGTGACGGTCGAGGCCCCGGCGCTGGAGAGCGAATCGCGAGCGCCACCCCCGTCGGCGCCGGGAGCCAAGACAAAGCGTTGCACGGATCCCGCGCTCACGAGCACGGCCGATACCAGGTCGCCGGCCTCCGGCGCCGGTGAGCGTTCGAGTGTGCCCTGCACCCAGAACCGAACGCCGGTCGGCGTGAAGTCCGCGTCCCGCACCGCCTGCTGGAGCACATCCGGATCGGGATGTGTTCCGGAGTCGAACGTGACGATGATCAGCGCACGGTCGAGCTCGTCATCGGTGTCGGCAACGCCGTCCAGGCGTTGTAGGGATCGCTTGACCCCGTAGGCTCAAAGCCCTCAGGTCATGCCGGACACGTCGACCTCGGCCCTCACGACCTCGGCCGCCACGGGAACAGCGCTCAACGTCCACGCAAGTGCCAGACCCACAACACGCCGATGCGTTCACCGAGACGGCAAGATGCAGCTGGAAAGCCTGGCGCAG
The DNA here is from genome assembly GCA_965197395.1 of Vicinamibacterales bacterium. Lineage (GTDB taxonomy): Bacteria > Acidobacteriota > Vicinamibacteria > Vicinamibacterales > UBA8438 > CAZYFH01. The sequence goes on from CBDANB010000006.1 coordinate 471,571, forward strand.
CGATTGCAGGAGGGGATCGGCCGCTGGAACAGGATTATCGAAGGGGCCGAGATCGACTTCCGACTCCGCCTGCCGCACCTGGCCTTCAACCGCGCGATCGGCGAGTTCGCCGCCGTGCACGCATCGCCGGAGGGAGAGCTCCTGGACGCCGACGAGTGGGCGCGACGACGCGACGAGTGGCTACCCTCGGCGGCGGACGGGGATTTCGTGCAGTCGTTGATGGAGACGGAACGCGCCCCCGGCGCCTACGCCGGCTGGATCGCGCCGCCCAAGCGCGGCATCGACAACAAGCCGGGCGACTTCGAATACGTCAGACTCGAGGCGTGAGCCGCGCCGAGCTGCTAAATCCCAGCGCGTCAGGCCCCGGGGACAATGCTCGGACGGCAATCATCGGACGACGATGATGTCTCCAGGCTGGAGGTCCATGTTTACTGGCCCGCTCGAGTCAATCGCGGCGGCGGCGTAATCGAATTCGATGCGATGGTACGCTCCCTCGCCGCGTCGCAGCACAACGATCTCGTCGGTGTCAGCGAACTCGTTCAGCCCCCCCGCCAGCGCCAACCCGTCCAGCACGCTTGAGGGTGGAAGCTCCTGCGCCGTCGCAGCAATCGAGACGAAAGCGGCCGCGAGCCCGAAGCGCCGGCCGAGTGACCAGTGTCGCGGTGCCGTGCGGCGGCGAGGCCGTCGTGCGCTTCTTGCCACAACGAACCTACCTGACTTCAACTCCCTCGTGGAGCGCGCGGGGCACGCTCCGGTCACGACCTCGGGCGACCTCAACGTGATAGGGCCTGGGGAGCATCAACCGCTCAGTATGCCAATGGAGGCGGACCCCCTTTGCCGTCGGTCGGGGGGTCGGCAATAATACTTCCCCCTGGTGGCCAGAAAGGCCTGGCGGGTTGTCGTGAGCCACTCGAATGAAAGTTGTTGTGACCGGAGCAGCCGGCTACATCGGGAGCGTCGTCACCGAGCGGCTGCTCGACCACGGACACCAGGTGCTTGCCCTGGACAGCCTGCGCCACGGGCACCGGGCCGCCGTGCACCCGGGCGCCACCTTCCTCGAGGGCGACCTGTTGGACCGCACGTGGTTGAAGGCGCAGCTGGCGGACGCACATTGCGATGCCGTGGTCCATCTGGCAGCCGAGGCGCTCATCGACGAGTCGATCCGTGATCCGGGGCGCTTCTTCGATGTGAACGTGACCGGCGGCCTGAACCTGCTTGATGCGATGACGTCGGCTGATGTCCGCCGGCTCGTCTTCTCCTCGACCGCGGCCGTGTATGGGGAGCCTGATCGTGTACCGATTGCCGAAGACGCCGCCCGGAACCCGGTCAACGCCTATGGAGAATCCAAACTGGCGTTCGAGCGTGTGTTGCCGTGGCACGAGAAGGCCCACGGCCTTCGGTACGTCTCGTTCCGCTACTTCAACGCCTGCGGCGCGACTGATCGATACGGCGAGTATCACGTGCCTGAAACGCACCTGATTGCGATTTTGCTCGAAGTCGCGCTCGGGCTGCGGTCTGAGATCGGTCTGTTTGGCACAGACTATGGGACGCGTGACGGCACGTGCATTCGCGACTACGTGCACGTCGGCGACATCGCCGACGCCCACGTGCTTGCCCTGGAACGGATGGACGAGCTTGGGTCGGCCGCGTACAACCTCGGGAACGGTGCCGGGTATTCCAATCAGGAAGTGATCGAAGCGGCAAGGCGCGTCACCGGCCGCCCGATTCGGGTGGTGTCATCGGGCCGAAGGCCGGGAGACCCGGCGCGGCTCGTCGCAAGCTCCGACCGCGCCCGCCGGACGCTGGGCTGGCACCCTCGGTCGCCCGAGCTCGACGACATGATCGAGAGCGCGTGGAAATGGCGCCGGACCCGGCAGCGTCCGTACGATGCCTGACCGCCCATAGAACCCATGGTGATCTCACGAACGCCGCTGCGCATCAGCCTCATCGGTGGCGGCAGCGATCTCGAGGCGTTCTATCGGCACGGGCCGGGCGCGGTCGTGACGGCGGCGATTCGGAAGTACATCTACGTCACGATCAACAAGAAGTTCGACTCGCGCATACGGGCGAGCTATTCGGTCACCGAAATCGTCGACTCTGTCGGCGATCTTCAGCACGAGCTGATCCGGGAATGCCTGAAGAAGCTGCGCATCGACGGTGGGATCGAGATCACGTCCATCTCGGACATTCCGTCGGAAGGCACCGGCTTGGGGTCGTCGAGCAGCTACACGGTGAGCCTGCTCAACGCGCTCTACGCTTACACGCACCGGCACGTCGGCGCCGAGCGTTTGGCGCGCGAGGCCTGTGAGATCGAGATCGACCGCTGCCTCAAGCCCATTGGAAAACAAGACCAATACATCGGGGTCTATCCGGGTTTGCCAAAGACGTTTAGCTGATGCAATGACTTGATTGCTGCATGTAAACACGGGCTTCATTCCCTCTGTTGATTGCCGTCGACAGGAAGGAGGAGAAGCCCGTGAGCAACCTGAAGTTGCTGCGCACGATCCTACGTCTCAAGAGTCTGAAGGTCACGCATGTTCGGTTCATGCATCGCGACACGGAGCTCCATCTGGCGGTCAAGCCGTACAAGAACGGCTGCCGCTGCCCGGCGTGTGGGCGGCGCGGCCGAATCGTGCACCAGACAAGCGAGCGACGGCGGTGGGAGGATGTGGCGGTCATGGGCCTGCGCATCGTGCTCTGGTATGCCCCGAAAGAGATCCAGTGCCCCACCCATGGGCGCGTGCAGGAGGAGATCCCCTGGGCGCCGGCCTATGCCCGCGTCACCTACCGCCTGGAGTGGCGCCTCTGCGCCCTGTGCCAGATCATGACGCAGCAGGCGGCGGCCGAGATCCTGCGGCTCCCGACCTCGACCCTGTCCAACCTGCTGCACCGAGTCATCACGCGGGTGCGCCACGGGCACAAAATCCGAGGCCTGACCACGCTCGGCGTCGACGAGATCTCCTACTGCAAGGGCCGCAAGTTCGCCACCCTCGTCTACGACCTGGACCGCGCGCGCGTCCTGTGGGTCGGCCCGGGCAAGGGCCGCGACACCATCGATCGCTTCTTCAACGACTGGCTGAGCCCGGGGCAGAAAACGCGGGTCGCCTGGGCCAGTTGCGACATGAGCCCCGCCTATATCGGGGCGATCACCGATCACTGTCCCGAGGTCACGCTCGTCCTCGACCGCTTCCATCTCGTCAAAGCGCTAAACCAGGCCGTGGACGAAGTCCGCAAGGAACAGTGGCGGGCTCTCGACACGCCGGGGCGCAAGGCGATCAAGGGGCTGCGGTGGCTGCTCAGCAGGCACTCCAGACACCGGACCAAGGGCCATACCCGGTTCCTCAATCGCTTGCGGAACTCCAATCGGCGCATTCATCGCGCCTGGGTGCTCAAGGACGAGTTTGAGCACTTCTGGAACTACCGCTATCGGGCCTCGGCGACGAAGTTCCTCAGACGCTGGATGACCGCCGCGTTGCGCAGCCGCATCCCGACGTTGCGCACGTTTGTCGGGACACTGCGGACGCACCTCACGCACATCATGGCCTTCATCGACAGGCCGCTGACGAATGCCGTCGGCGAGGGCTTGAATCGCATTATCAAGATCGTCAAGAACCGGGCGTCCGGTTATCGCCACCTGGACGACTTCGCCGACATGATCTACCTGACCGTCGGTGACCTCGATATTCCTGCGCACATTCCCAGCCACTTGCGTACCCTGTGAGCGACGTCAGAATGCCTATGCACCAGCATCATCAGCGCATTTCGTTAGTTGGGAAATTCGGATATAGCCATACATCGCGGCGTATGGCGGCTTGCAACACATGCGGTTCAATGCCGATGGCGGGGTGCACGTCGACCCGATCGTCTGTACACCGGACCTTCGGCACGCCTTGGAATCGCGTCTGCTGTTAATGTACACGGGTGTGACCCGTCTAGCCGATCCGATCTTAGCGGAGCAAAAGCGGAACCTGACTAATGGGAGAGGCCGCGACGCGGTGGCGCAGCTGGTCGAGCTTGTCAGGCTCGCTGCGAGCGGCTCTTCCTGGCGCCGCAGCTGTGCTACGAGGAAACCCAGGACGCCTCGGTCCAGGTCCTCGGGCTCATGCGACAGGTCTAACGTTCGATGGGGCTTCGCCCCACGTCCCCGCGACCGCTCTCGGTCCTTCGGCGCCTCTCAGGACGCCCCGAGCCTCGTCGCATTGCGACGCGGCCTTCTACCACGGGCTCCTAGCGCCAACGGCTGGCCCCGCGAGGCAAGGCGACGATTCGGATTCCGCTGAGTCCTCGTCGCCGCGAGTGCCGCCGCGAGTGTGGCCCTCCCACGGAGCTGGCTTTCAGGTGCGTAGTCGTGAACCGAGGGCTCTGACCGGTTCGGCACGCCTTGGAATCGCGTCTGCTGTTAATGTCGACCCCCCCGCGTCGCCGCTTCACGTCGAGACGTTTCTCCCTTCGCCCCAGGGCGAGGCCGCTTTCGACGGTCGCCGTTCCTTGGGACGCCTTGATGCACGCTCAAGTAGTTCGGCGAGCCGTTCACGAGCCGCAATGCGGTTCTGCGCCTGCGTCCGGTGCTCACGGCTGTCGAGCACAAGGATGCCCTTGGACGACATTCGACTGCCGGCCTCTGCGATCAAGCGGGCCTTGATCTCGGGCGTGAGGGACGAGTGCGTGACGTCGAAGCGAAGCTCGACAGCCGTCGCGACTTTGTTGACGTTCTGCCCGCCGGGTCCAGACGCGCGGACGAAGCGCTCCTCCAACTCGCGCTCTTCAACCGCGACAGTATCGGTGAGTTTGATCATCGCCTGACACCTCGTCGGGCGAAACCCCGAGGGTCGATGATGCCGTTCCCCAAGGTACCGCGTCGGCGTCATGCAGCGCCAGCGTTTGGTCCGGTCCTGGTCCCGGGCGGGTGCGTTTCTCCGCCAGAATTGGGGGGAAGTCGAGCACGGCATGGACGCGAGGTGAGGCATCGTTTCGGTTGCAGCCGCCGTCGGCGCTGCGATACAGTTCGACGAGGAAGCATGCTATGCGTACACGCTCCGCCTCAATTCTGCTGTCAGACATCGTCGTGGTCATGCTCATCAGTGTGCCCGCCACGGTCGTCGCACAGGATGCGCCGGGTGGGCAGGAGGTACCATGGCGATCTGACGGCCGGCCTGAATTCCAGGGGCCACTGGGACGGTGAGACCCTCGTCGTCGAGACCACGAACTTCACGGCCAAGCGGGCGAGCTTCGAGCCGGGTGCGACCGTGGCGATCGGGACGGGGGAGACACTACGCCTGGTCGAGCGGTTCCGGCTCCTGGATACCGACACGTTGCTCTACGAGTACACGGTCGACGACACGACCACCTTCACAGCGCCGTTCACTGCGGCCGTGCCGATGACGCGCAGCGCGGGCCCGATCTTCGAATACGCGTGCCACGAGGGCAACTACGGTATGGCCAACATGCTGCGCGCCGGTCGGGCCGAAGACGGCGAAGGCCACGGGACCCGGTAGATCCGCCCGTCCAACGGCACGCCGACGCGATCAAACATATCTGGCCTGGCGGGTGCCGATCGGCTCGGGATACGCGGGACCGGCGGTCGCGGATCGGCGCGTCTTCGTGCTGGACTGGATCGCAAACCCCGCGTCACGAACCATGGACGGGACCGGCTCGTCAACTGGGTGCACCCGGCGTACGCCAACGGCCACGTGATCCAGCGCAACGATCGGGAGATACTAAGGGCATCGCTCGCCGCGTCGGACTATTAGCGGAGGCTTGGCTGCGCGCCGCGGGGCGCGAAGGCGGGTCCCGAGAGCGGTCACACGGGGTTTCTTTCGGAGGGACGGAAATGAAGAGAGCAATCGTGCTCGGATCGGTAATCATCTTCGGCGCGCTCTCGCTGGTCGCCGTGTCGGCGCAACAGGGCGAGATGGTCGTCGAGGTCGAGCAGATCAAGGACAACCTCTACGTGTTGCGCGGCGGGGGCGGCAACTCCGCGGCGTTCGTGACGAGCGGCGGGGTGGTGCTGGTCGACACGAAGGTCGCCGGATGGGGGCAACCGCTGATCGACAAGATCGGCGAGCTGACGTCGAACCCGGTGACGACCATCATCAACACGCACGCCCACTTCGACCATGTGAGCGGCAACGTCGAGTTCCCCGCCTCGGTGGAGTTCGTCGCGCACGAGAACGCCAAGCAGCTCATGGAAGCGTGGAACCCGGTCACCGGGTTTCCGGGCGACTTCCCGGATGTCTTCGACCAGAACAACGGTCATGGACTGCCGTCGCGGACCTACAGCGATCAGCTGACGCTGGGCCGCGGTGACGACCAGGTCGACCTCTACTACTTCGGACGCGGGCACACCGGGGGTGACACCTGGGTGGTCTTCCCGTCGCTCCGCGTCATGCACGCGGGCGACATGTTCCCGGGCAAGCAGGTGCCGATCATGGACGCGAGCAACGGCGGCAGCGGCGTCGAGTACGCCCAGACGCTGCGGCTCGCCCACGCGACGGTGACCGACGTCGACACGATCATCACCGGGCACAGCACGCAGATGACGCCCGCCGATCTCCTGGAGATGGCCGCTTTCGTGGACAACTTCGTCTCCGGCGCGACGGTTGGGAAACGGGCAGGTCGTTCGGCCGCCGAGGTGGCCGCGAGCTGGCGCCCACCGGCGCGGTTCGCGACGGCGTACAACGTGCCACCGCCCGAGCGCCTACAGCCGTACATCCAGGTCATTTACGACGAGTTGGACTAGCATTCGCCCGGCGGACGGCAAACTAGGAGGGTCTGATGAGCCATCGAAATCTGGCGGCGGCGTGCGTCGTGGTCGCGAGCGTGGCGCTGGGTCCGGCGTTGGCCACCGGTCAGCCCGCTGGTGCCTCGGCACCCCGAACGCCATGGGGACAGCCGGACCTGCAGGGCATCTGGGATTTCCGTACGATCACGCCCATGGAACGACCGGAGGCACTGGGCGACCAGGCGTTCTTGACGGAGGAGGAGGCGGCGAATCTCGAACGGGAAGCGGTCGACCGGGACACCGAGCTGCTGAACCGGGCCGCGGTGCGCACGGAAGCCGGCGCGAACGTGGATCGCGGCGCGGACGGCGCGCCGGGAGCGTACAACAACTTCTGGCTGGATCGCGGAACGACGACCATCGGCTCGCGGCGCACATCATTGGTCATCGATCCACCCAACGGGCGCATGCCCGATCTGTCAACCGTCGGGCAGCGACGCGCCGACGCGCGGAGCGAGTATCGTCGCGAGCACCCCGCAGACTCCTATGTGGACCGGAGCACGTCCGACCGGTGTATCGTCGGCTTCAACGCCGGCCCGCCCATCACGCCGCTCGCCTACAACCAGAACATGCAGTTGTTTCAGACCCCGGACCACGTCGTGGTCGTCACGGAGATGGTGCACACGGCCCGCGTCGTGCCGCTCGACGGCCGTCCCGCGCTCGACGACGGCATCCGCCAGTGGTCGGGCGACTCCCGCGGCTACTGGGAGGGCGAGACCCTCGTGGTCGAGACCGCCAACTTCAACGATGAGCGGCGATGGAGGGGTTCGACGGCCAACATGACGCTGGTCGAACGCTTCACCCGCGTGGACGCGGATACGCTCGAGTATCGGTTCACGGTCACCGACCCCGAGACCTGGACCAACACGTGGACGGCGTCCATTCCGATGCGGCGCACCGACGTCCCGATGTTCGAGTACGCCTGCCACGAAGGGAACTACAGCATGGCGGGCATCCTTGGGGGCGCGCGTGCGGACGAGCAGGCGGCCCACGGCTCGCGTTAGGCGACGAGCAGGCGGCGGCCCACGGCTCGCGTTAGGCGACGAGCAGGCCGCGGCCCACGGCTCGCGTTAGGCGACGAGCAGGCGGCGGCCCACGGCTCGCGTTAGGCGACGAGCAGGCGGCGGCCCACGGCTCGCGTTAGGCGACGAGCAGGCGGCGGCCCACGGCTCGCGTTAGGCGACGAGCAGCGGCCCACGGCTCGCGTTAGAGAGCAGGCCGCCCGGGAGAGAGCGCCGCGCTGACATGCCACCTCCCGGCAGGACGCTCTACGTCACGAACAGGCGCCGGTGGCGGTCGTGGCTCTCCAAGCACCACGCGACGGAACCCGAGATCTGGCTCGTCTACTTCCGCAAGGACAGCGGCACACGCCGCATCTCCTATGACGGCGCCGTGCTCGAGGCCCTCTGTTACGGGTGGATCGACAGCACCGTCAGGCGCATCGACGACCAAAGCTTCGCCCAGCGGTTCTCGCCACGGAAACCTGGAAGCAACCTGTCACAGATGAACAAAGAGCGCGTCCGGGAGCTCCTCCGGCAACGCCGGATGACACGGGCGGGCCTGCGGGCGATCGCGCACGTGTTCCATCCGGTGAGGGACGCGACGGAGGCGGTGGTCATCCCGAAGAGCGTCCTCGCGGCGCTCGCTGCCAACAGGGACGCGATGACGCACTTCCGTCGGATGCCGGAGGCGTATCAACGCATCCGCCTCGCCTACCTCGAGACGCGCAAGCGGCACGGCATGGACGTGTATCGGAAGGCGCTGGCCCATCTTGTCAGGATGACCGCGATGAACAAGCGGATCGGATTCGTCGCCGAGCGGCGCTGAGCAAACTAGACGGGGCTTCGCCCCGAACCGCACGCGGCCGCTCCGCGGGAACCCCGAGAGCCCCACTCCGCGCCCGCGAGGCGCGCCGTGCGCGCCTTGGCTGTCACCTCTTGCGGGCGACGATGATGTCACGAGTGATCGACTGGTCCACCACGTGACGGAACGCCAGATACGGGTCGGTGGAGAGCACGTCGAGTTCGTGATCGGCGATCGCCTGGACGACCTTGTCCCGCGCGGCGACACGAGTGTTCCACGCCAGACCGATCGCGCCCCCGGGCCGTAGCACTTCCGTCCAGACAGGGAGCGCCTCGGCGAGCAGGTCGAGTGGACGGCGCGACAGACGCCCTTCAGCCGCGCGACTCCCGTGGCGAACGCCGTACGGCAAATCGGCCACGATGACGTCGAACGTGCTCGGCCGAAAGAACTGCCGGGCCGACGAGGTCTCGCCGTTAATCACCACGACCCGGTTCAGGTCGCCGGCGGTGTAGCGCTCCTTCGTCACGCCCAGCTCGACCTCGACACGTTCGCCCACGATGCGCCGGTCCTGGCGAATGGTGCTGCGGCGTATCGTGTGCTTGACGCGGCCCCGCTTCAGATAGGTCGCCAGAAACCGCGCGTAGGCCTCGCACTCCGCCCTATCGATCTCGATGCCCGCGACGTCGAAACCGTATACGAGCGCCTGATTGAGCGAGGTGCCCCGGCCGCACAGGGGGTCTAGCACGTGCAACTTCCGATCGAGCATCACGCCCGGGTCGTTCGTGGACAGGATCGTCACGTTGAGCAACAGCTTGGTGAACCGCTCGTTGGTTTTCCCACGGTATTTCTGGATCGTGATGAGGTCGTCCGCGAAGCAATCCAACGGCTGCAGCTCGACAGGGCGTAGCACATCCGCCTGCACCTCGAAAAGCGCGTAGATCGACGACAGATTCGAGAGGAACCGTATCGTTCGGTCCCCTAGCCGGTCGGCGGAGAAGACGACGTACGGGACTCCCCCACGCATCGCTTCGGCCACACCCGAGAATCCGCCACCGACAGCCGCATCGAGCACCGTGAGCTCAGCCTGCGACAGCTGCACGGAGGCACTCGCGTACACCGCGTTGAGCGCGGGACGGACGAGAAAGGCGTAGTCAGCCATGAAACGGCGTGCCGTGCGGACCGCGCTCCCTATTGATCCGCGAAATAGGTATCGGTGTGGTCGAGCCAGTCCTGTCTCGGCGGGGAGAAGATATCGACATCCAGGGTGTCTTCGAGGGCTTCGGCCTTGTGCGGCACGTTGGACGGCAGGCGCAAGACCTCGCCCGCGCCGACGTCGATGGTCGTCGACAGGTCGTCCCCCACCCAGAAGCGGAGCTTGCCCTCCAGGATGTAGGTGAGCTGTTCGTTGTCGTGTGAGTGCCGCGGAACGATGGCGCCGCGCTCGAGATAAACCTGCGCAACCATCGTGCGCTCACCGCTGACGATGCGGCGCTCGATGCGGTTGGTCACCCGCTCCTTCGGCATGTCGTTCCAGGCGAACTTCGTGACGGACAGGGATTCTGCCATGGGCTCCTCTAACGAAGAATGTCGTCGAACATCGTTAGTGCGGCCGCGGCGTTCCGCTGGCGCACGGCTTTCCAGTCCAGGAGGCGGATCACCGACTGGTCGAACAGTTGACTCCGTTGGGCCCGGCTCAGGCAGCCAAGCAGCGTCGGCACGGCGCGCAGTATATGTCGTCAACCGGCCTATCCGTTCCTGCTACACCACGGCTATGTTGGGGGCACGACGAACCACGAGCGCTGGCGGACGCAGCTGACCGACGCGGGGCTCGAGATCGTCGAGCAAGGGACGACCCCCGGGACGCTCTATCTACTGGCGCGGAAACCCGCGCGGGTCAAGTGGGCGGCGACCCGGTAGGAGTGAGACTGCAGCGCGTAGCGGCCGTCGGTGGAGAGCTCGCCATCGTACTCCAGTGTGCCGCTGACCGATGAGACATCCGCCCGGGAGCTGCGCACCTCAAGAAGCTCCACGTCGCCGCTGACGGTCGTCATTTCGAGTCGCGGCGTGTCGACGTTGCGCCCGTGGATCGAGCCGTTGACCGTTTCAGCCTCGAGCTCGCGGTCGGCCGAGATGTCGGCCAGTACGAGATCCCCGGACACCGACGTGTGTCATTAAGCTTGGACGACGCGCGACGCGCTCGGGTTGCCTTCGCAGCTAGACCTGACCGGGCCCTCCCATCCGGGGCACCACCGGCAAAAGGAACCATCCGGCGCCGCCATCCGTCCATGCTCTGTACACTGAGGAATATGCCCATGTCACGAAAGACCGGCTGGAAACGGATGCTGATCGTCACGGGCGTGGCGACGGTTTCGATGGTCGCGTTGCTGCTCACGGTGGGCGCCGCCGGGCTCGTCTGGGCGACAGCGACAGCCAATCGGATCGGCGAGGCGGCTCCCGAACCGATCAGCCGCATCATCGCGGTGGTCGACCAATCCGCAGCCGGGCGCGACCGCGTCGGGGGGGCGGACGAGACGGCGCGTCTGGAGATCGAGCTGGAAGAAGGCACCTTCGAGATTCGCCCTGGCCCAGCCGGCACCGAGGTCACGGTGGAAGGCGCCTACGCCAAGGGGTACTACGAGTTGACCGAGGAGCGCACGCCAGCCAGCGACCGTGGCGGGCCCCGCACCCTCATCCAACTTCGGCCCAGCCGTGGCTTCCTGGTCAGATTGGTCGGCGGCGCCATGAGCGGGGCGAGCGAACTGAACGACCTGACGGTCACGATCCCCAGAGACCTGCCGATCGCCCTGACGTTGCGCTTGCGCGCCGGCGAATCGCGGATCGACCTCGGCGGCCTGAACCTGACCGATCTGGAGGCCGACCTCTCGATGGGGTCTCATCGACTGGACTTCAGCGAGCCGTTGGCGCGCGAGCTGCGCCAGGTGCGTGTCGACGGCCGTATGGGGGAGATCAGACTCGAGCACCTCGGCAACGCCAAGGCGCTCAAGGTCGAGGCGGCAAGCCGCATGGGGTCGTTCAGCGCCGACCTGGGCGGCGACTGGGGTCACGGGACGGTACCGGAGCTGTCGTTCAGCACGATGATGGGCGAGCTCAGGCTCGACATCCCATCGTCGGTGCGTGTGGCGGCCGACTCCCAGAGCTTGGCCATGCTCGGAGAAAGCAGCCAGTTTCACCGAAGCGACGAATCGAGCGACCCCGCGTCGCCCACGGTCAGATTGAACGTCTCGACCACGATGGGTGAAACGCGCGTCAGCCGCTACTGACTTAGACGGGGCTTCGCCCCGAACCCCCGAAGGCAACGGTGTGGCGGAACGCTTCATCCGCACGTTGAAGGAGAATGTGTTGTGGGTGCGGAGCTTCGAGACGATCGAGGAACTTCGCCTGGCCTTACTCGCGTTCAAGCAGACGTACAACGAGCAGTGGATGCTGGAGAAGTACGACTATCGCAGCCCCGCCCAGGTGCGACGTGACCTCGTCGGGCTGGACGAGGCAGCGTAGAAGTGAATACCGTCAAACCACTGTCCAAGAATCCTGGGGCGGTACACGCGCCCGCCCCAGCGAGTGGCCGGACTTGACGCCGGCGGCTACTTCTTCGCTTTTCGCTTGGCGGCCCAATAGGCCTTCATCCGCTTTGATACGGCTTTGCGCGCTGTCGCGGACATCTTTCGTCGGCGGCGCGCAGGTCGCGCGGGCGTCGGCGGCCTCCCGTCGACGATGGTCTTCGCCCGCTGCAGGGCGTCGATGTCTGCCTGCAGCGATCGGATCTGCGCTTGCCTTTCCGCGATGGCCTTGGAGATCGTGCTCACCTGTCGCAAGCCTACCGGCGGACAAAGAGACGTGTCAACGACATGACAGCAGAGGCTCAAGTCCTCAGCCGAACGGCCCGGGATAGGGCACCGGGAAGGTGTGCCAGGTCTTCTTGTCGGTGGCGACTTCCTTGCGCTGCGCCATGACCAGCTTGGTCCCGTTGCACCGCGCGTTGATGTGACCCAGCTTGACGCCGCTCGATCCGGTTTCGCGAGCGAGCTCGGTCGAGAAGATCAGCGGAAACGCCACCTCAGTGTGACGCGCGGCGGCGCCGATGGCGTCCGGCATGGGGTGGTCGTGGGTACCGTTGTCGCCCGACGAAAACACGGTTGCCTGCGGTCCGACCGAATCCAGATAGGAGGTTTCGAAGTCGGCGCTGCCGTGGTGACAAGCTTTGTTGACGTCCGCGGAGAACACCGAGGGGTCGCCGTATCGGTCCAACAGGTATCGCTGGGCCGGCTGATTGAGGTCGCCGCCGAAGAGGAATCGGAAGCTGCCGTAGGTCAGCTGTAGCACGACCGAGTTTCCATTGATGGTATGCGAGCTGCTGGCGGAGGCACCAGCGTCGTGGGGATTGGCAAAGACCTTCAGCCGTACGGCGCCGTGATCGGTCGTCGGCACCGGACCGAGCACCTCGATGTGGCGCGTGTCGTGCGTGAATCCCGTGAGTCGAGGTGCCGGCTGACCGAGCCGGCGTCGGAAGAGACGGTCGATGCGGCCGAGGCGACCCGCCTGATGGGCATCCCGCGCGGCTCGCACGAACTCGTCGAAGCGGGTGGCGAGGAGTCCCTGACCGCTCAAGGCCACGGCCGTGTCGAGGTCGGTGAGATCCGTGGTGATCTCGCCGGCGGAGGTGACCGTCCCGAGCCCAAGCGGTCTTCCTGCGCCGGCCGCGTAGCGCGGCAGGCCGTTGTGAAACAGCCGGCGCACGAACACGACGGGTTCCTTCAGGAGACTCGTAAGACCGCGGTAATGATCCTGGTCGAAGTGCGTCACGACAATCGTCTCGATCTGGAGCCGGCCCTCCTCGGCGATCACGTCGGCGTAATGCTCGAGCATCCAGTCCCTCAACCCGCGACTCGGACCACCGTCGATCACAAGGATGCCGTCCTCCGATTCGACCACGGTCGCGTCACCCTGGCCCACATCGACGTAGAACACCTTGAGCAGCGGCTTGGCGCGGAGCGCCGCCAGCCGGACAAAGCCGGTCCGTCCCGAGCGGTCGGTCGCTGGCGCCCAGCCGGCGACTGTCGCCTGGTTGAGGTCGACCTCCAGCCATGCGCCCAGCAACTGCTGGACCGCACCGCTGATGTTGTGCGGATCGGCTTCGGACGGTTGTGGGAGCAGGAAGACGCCGGTGTCGTCAACATACCGTACGGCCACGTGATGTCCTCCTTCCGGGTCGCGCGGAGCCATGGCGCCTGTGCGCGGGTCACGGGGCAAAAAGCGAGTATAGATCCCGGCTCGCGGTAGAGATTCGCCCCCGGCCGGACGTACAATGAAAGCACGATGCGTCAGGTGAGTGAGGTACAAGACCGAGGCACGCTGGTGGCCGAGTGCCGACTGCTGGCCGAGGCGTGGCTCCTGGCGACACTCGTCGGTCTGGGACTGCGCTGCATCCGGTTCCAGACGCTCCTCGCCTGGCTCGCACGTCTCGCGGGTGGCCGCCGCCGCGAGACCGCCATCACTCCCGAACGCGTAGCGCGGATCGTGGAGGCCGCGGCCGCGCGTTCGGTCGGGCAGACCTGCCTCAGCCGAGCGCTCGTGCTCCGGCACGTGCTCGAGCAACGTGGTGTCGCCGCCGATCTGTTGCTCAGCACCAGGCGCTTGGACGACCTATTCGAGGCGCACGCGTCCGTACGCGTCGGTGGCCGGACACTGTTGGGCGACGCTGGCGATGACGCACCGCTCTGGCGCCACGGGTTCGTGTTGCCGCGCAATGGACCTAGTCCCCTTGATCTTTGATTTCTTCAAAAAGTCGTTGGTCATCTGGGGCCACCGTGGACTTGAACGGTGCGCTGTCCGAACCGCTTCACCTTCGCGAGAATTTCGTCGGCTGTCTTTGTCCACTTGAAGGGTTTGCCCTCGTCGTTGTGAGCGTCCACGTAGGCGTAGATGGCTTGGCGCAGCGCGTGCGGGCTGGAATGTGATCCGCGCTTGAGGGCGTGTTCGGTGAGAAGGCCAAAGAACCGCTCGACGAGGTTGAGCCAGGCGGAGTAGGTCGGCGTAAAGTGGAACTGGAAGCGCGGGTGGCGGGCCACCCATCGTTTGACCAACGGGGACTTATGCGCCGAGAGATTGTCGAGGATCACGTGGACGGTGAGGGCGGAGTGCACCCGCTCGTCGATCTCGCGCAGGAAGCTCACGAAATCCCTCGACCGATGCGGCTTCTTGGTTTGCGCCACGACCTGGCCGGTCGCGACGTTGAGCGCCGCGAAGAGGTCCACCGTGCCATGGCGGATGTAGTTGTGCGTCTGGCGTTCGGGGCGACCCAGGTCCATCGGCAGAATCGGCTGCGCCCGCTCGAGGGCTTGAATCTGAGGCTTTTCGTCGAATGACAAGACGACGGCGTGGTCGGGTGGGTTCAGGTAGAGGCCGACAATGTCCCGCACCTTCTCGATGAACAGCGGGTCGTCGGAGATCTTGAAGGATTCCACGACATGCGGCTGCAACCCGAAAGTGCGCCAGATGCGGCCCACGGTAGAGGCGCTGACGCCAGCGTGCTCCGCCATCTTGCGGGTGCTCCAGTGGGTCCGCCCCTTCGGCTTACTTTCCAACGTCGTGACGAGGATCGACTCGACATCCGCATCGGACAGGGTCCGTGGGGCTCCGGGCTTGGGCTCGTCGTACAGCGCGTCCACGCGACCTACCCTAAACCGCTGTCGCCACTTGCCGACCGTCACGTTCGAGCAGCGCAGTTTCGCCGCGACCGCCACGTTCGATTCGCCACGCGTGCTCCTCAGGACGATCCTTGCCCGCAAGGCCACGTGCCGATTCGTTCGGGCGCGCCTGGCGAGCCGCTCAAGTTCTACGCGCTCTGCGGCGGTGACTTCCAATCTCGCTTTGGGCCGACCTGTTCTTGCCATGCCGCCCAATACATCACAGCCGACACACTATTTGAAGCTTTTTCAGACACAGGGGACTAGCAGCTCGTGGTGAAAGTCCCGCGTCGCACCGAGACCGGTGATGCGCTCGCCTGGCAAGGCGCGAGGAGGGAGAATGGCTGCTAGACTCGGCGACGGCACCCGCGGCAGCGGCGCGGCGCTTGACGCTCTTACCGCCCGGTTGTAGGCTCGGCTCACGTCTCGCACCCGGCGGCGGCGGTGGGTCGCCGCGTCGAAAAACGCCAGTCTGGAGGCATCGATGAAGCTGACGGCGCGCCTCGTTCCAATCGTCTTCGTCGTGCTGGCCCTTGTGACCGCCGGTGCGGCGACGATGCGGGAAAATGCCGAACAGGCGGCGTCCATGACCGAGGCGGCCCATGCGTTTCTCGGCACGCTCACGCCCGAGCAGAAGGCGGCCGTCACCTTCCCCTTCGACGGCGAGGACCGCTTCGACTGGCACTTCATCCCGCGCGAACGCAAGGGCGTGGCGCTGAAGACGATGAGCGAGGAACAGCAGGCCGCCGGGCTCGCGCTGGTCCAGGCCAGTTTGAGCGCGGAGGGCTACGACAAGGCGGAGCGCATTCGACAGCTCGAGCAGATCCTCTTCGAGCGCGAGGGGCGCGCCATGCGCGACACTGAGCTCTATTTCTTCATGATTTTCGGCGATCCGTCGGACACCGGCACGTGGGGGTGGCGTTACGAGGGACATCACATCTCGCAAAGCTGGACGGTCATCAACGGTCGCCTCAGCGCGAGCACGCCGCAGTTCTTCGGCACCAATCCGGCGCACGTGCGCGAAGGGAACCATGCCGGAGAGCGTGTCCTCGGTGCCGAGGATCACTTCGCGCGCAGCCTGCTCGGTTCGTTGTCCGGTGAACCCCTCCAATCGGCGGTCATCTCCGACGAGGCGCCACGCGACATCCTGACGACATCTGATCGGCAGGCCGCGATGCAAGAGGATCTCGGCGTGGCGTACTCCGAGCTCACCGCGCAGCAGCAAGCGACCCTCTGGTTGCTCATCGAGGAATACGCAGCCGTGCAGCCGGAGCCGATCGCGCGCGAGCGCCTCGAGAAAGTGCGAGCCGCCGGTCTCGGCAACATCAAGTTCGCCTGGATGGGGGGCATCAACCCGGGTGAGCCGCACTACTACCGGGTGCAAGGGCCAAGCTTCCTGATTGAATACGACAACGTGCAGAACGAGGCCAACCACGCGCACAGTGTGTGGCGTGATTTCGACGGCGACTTTGGCCGCGACCTGCTCGCCGCACACTACCAGCGGTTTTCGCACGTCACCGTCAACGCCGACTGATCGGCGGGCCAGCCGTGTAGGCTGAAACCGATGGGCTGTCACCCTGACGACTCTGGCACCGTTCGGAAACGGGACCATGCGACGGTCCCACGGCAGTGCACGCTGGACGGCTTCGCCGCCGAGATCGCAGCCGCTGACGGCGTCGCGCTCGGCGAGTTGGACGCGTTATCGACGCTCCTGATCCGGACCCTCAACTCGCTCTATCGCATCGTCGTGCTCGAGCCGCCACGGCCGCGCATCCTCATTCAGGGTGGCCGTTTCTTTCCTGAGCCGACCGAAGCGCGGCTGGCGGGCGCCAGCTTTGGTGGCAGCCTGTTGAAGCTGTCCTGGTTCGGACAGGGCCTGCGGATGGAGATCTGCTCCGACGGCCAGCGAATCGTCACGTCGCCGGTGCAGTCGATTGAAGTGTGCCGCGACGCCGACTTGCCCGGCCCGTTCTAGTACTCAGACGGGGCTTCGCCCCGAACCCCACGCGGCCGCTACGTGGGGACCCCGAGAGCCCCACTCCGCGCCCGCGAGGCGCGCCGTGCGCGCCGTGGCCGACGACCCGGACACCGGCCTCTCGCGAGACCGGGCGTCGCCCCGAACCCCATGCGGCCTAGCGCGTCGCCTTGATGATGACGAGAGTGCGATCGTCCTGCGAGGCGCCGGCGCCGAAGCGGCGCACGTCCTGCATAACGGCGCTGCAGGTCTCCGTCGCGCTCGAGCCGTGGGTCCGCCGCAACGTCTCGATCAACCGATCGCGGCCATACTCGTTCCCGGCCGCATCCATCGGCTCGACGATGCCGTCGGTGTAGAGGGCGAGCAAGTCCCCTTCGCCAAGCGCCGCGTGTCCCTCGACATACCGTGGCGAGTCGAACAGGCCGAGTGGCACGCCACCTTCTTCGAACAGCTCCACCTCCCCGCTCGCGCGCAGGAGCACCGGCGGGACGTGTCCGGCGTTGACGTAGAGCAGGCGCTGCACCGGGACGTCGAGCACCATGTAGAACAGGGTGACGTACCGTCCCTCCTCGACCGACTCGTGAAAGAAACGGTTGGCCCGGCGCAGGACCGCGCGCACCGCCAGCTCGTGCCCCACGAGCGACCAGATGGAGGCACGTGTGGCTGCAACGAGCAGTGCGGCGGCGATGCCCTTGCCCACGACGTCAGCAATGATCACTCCCCAACGGCCCTCGCCGAGCGGGATGAACTCGTAGTAGTCGCCCCCCACGACGAGCGACGTCTCGTGCGCTCCCGCGATGTCGAACCCGTGCAACGTCGGGGTGACGTGGGGCAACAGATCGGCCATCACGGTGCGGGCCAGAGCCAGGTCACTGTCGAGCCGGCGCCTCTCCTGCATCTCGGCCTGCAGACGCGCACGCTCGATCGTGGCGGCCACCGCGGCCGCATACACCTCCAGCAACGCGACTGCGCGTGCGTCGTAGCCGCCGGGACGATCAGACCACACGTCGAGCGCACCGAGGGCGCGCTGTTTAGACCCGACCAACGGCACCAGCAGGCGGGATCTCGCGCCGGCGCGGCCTTCGGACGCCGCGTGATCGGTCACCGAGAGAGCTTCGCCCGTCGCCAGCACCTGTCCGACCGCCCCCTGTCCCTCGAACGGCGCGCGGAGATCGGCGGCCGGGTTCTCGCACCCGCGGGTCAGGCTGTGGCGAACACGCCGGCCGGCGCGGTCGGTGACATACACGCCGGACGCATCGTGATCGACGAGCCCCGCGAGACCATCCAGGACGCCGTTGAGCACCGACGACGCATCGTCGAGTTCCGTGGCGAGACGAAACGCGTCAACCATCGCGCGCGCGCCGTCAACGACGTCGGTGGTGACCTTGACCGACGGCCGACCCGTCATATCGACCGACGCGCGACCTTCGGTGGGCATCACCACTATTGTAGTGTCCCGTTCGAGAGGTCGGACCGGCGACGACGCCTCTGCTAGACTGGAAAGTTACGTGCGTGTGCCTGACCGTTCACGTGCACGATCGTGGTGAGTGTAGCTCAATGGTAGAGCGCCGGACTGTGGCTCCGGATGTTGCGGGTTCAATCCCCGTCACTCACCCCACCCCTCCCCCTCCGTCTGGCGTAAAGCACATCCATCCGTAACGACGGCTCTGCGTCCAACACGAGAATCGGTACTCGTTCGGTGCCGTCGAGTGACGGCAGGGCACACACGTGTGCGCGCCGCTGCCCCGGAGTGGGGCTCTCGGCGTCCCCGCCGAGCGGCCGCGTCGGGTTCGGAGCGAAGCCCCGCCTAGTTAGGATGAGCTCCGCCCTCGCTGGGGCCCGACTCGGCAAGCAAGACGAGCGCAACGTGGCGGCGATTCGGCGGGACCTTGATCGCATATGGCTCGCGGGCCGGCTCGACAACCGCGGCTCCGAGCTCGCCGCCGGTCTCCGGGTCGAGGAACCACCCGACCATGCGACGATTGACCCGCAGCACGACGCTTGGGGCGGACGTCGTCTCTTCCATGAACAGGAACAGACGGTCCGCGCCGTGCCAGCCGATGGCGCGTTCCATCCCGCTGATCGCGCGGAGCGCGCTGCCGTCTCCGCTCGACCGGGCGACGTCGAGCTCCCACCAGCGCAGCTCGTGCAACTGTCGCGCGACGACACGCTCGACTGATCGCGGCCAGACGATGTCACGGTCGAATTTGTACCGATTGAAGCTGGGAGGCGGCACCGGCGCGAAGACGTACCGGCGCCCCACGAGGTTGGCGTAACACAGCGCCCCGGGCGCCTGACAAGCGGCGGGAACCTCGGCCGGGGCGCAGGGCCTCGGCCACATGTTGAAATCGGGGCGCCCGATCAACAGCACCTTCTCGCATCCGGGGGTAGTGACCGGCGCAAACCAGTTGCCGTCCGTACCGCGCAGACGCTCCACGTAGACCTCGGGCACTGGGTTCGACAGCGCCGGGTAGCGGGTCCAGACGTGCCGCGCAACCGCTGTCGCCGAGAGATGGCTCTCGGGCCGACCCGGATGAAAGACGAACCCCGACCAGATGCACGATGCGACCGCGGTCATCGCGAGCCAGCGGGGCCCGGTGACCCCGGCGGCGAGCGTGCGCAGAAACGGAAGCGACAGCGGGATCAGCCATACTCCGTACCGGCTGAGGGACGGCGTGCCGCCGTGGTTGAAGTTGGACGTTTGCGCGAAGATCCCGAGAAACACGAGACCGGCGACCCCGGCAAGCAACTGGTCGACGTCCGGCCGGCAGAGCCGGAGATGGGCGATCGCCCGAGCCACGCCGACGGCGAGCAGCGCTGCCCAGACCGGAAACGCCGGCACGATGCCGAGGTTGAGGTCCCAGAGCACCAGGCCGATCTCGCCGAGGTTGGGCCAACCGCCGTGCGTGGCGACGAGCAACGGCACCGGACTCCCGACCCGCAGCTGGTAGTAGACGGGGCTCATCAGCAGAACCGTAGAGCCCGCTGCGACGCCAAGCCACCAACGATGGTCCCGCACGTGGCGCGGCCGTTCGACGAGCGAGAGCCCGGCCGCAAGTGGGACGATCGGCGCGGCGGCGATGTTCTGTGCCGCGGCGACGCCAAAGGTCACCAGCGACCACCAGGGTGTGCGCTTCCACACCGCCAAGCCGACGGCGAGCATCGTGAACGTGAGCACTTCGGTGTGAGGCTTGTCGACCCACCAGACGATCGGGCCCGTGAAGATCAGCGCGGCAACGGGCCAGTTGACACGGGTAGTCACCACCGCGAACGCCGCGCCGAGGAGCGCGAGGTTGGTCACCGTGAATCCGTGAACGGGTGACACGCCCAGCAACTGAGTGAGACCGACCGCGGGGGATGCCAGCAGCGAGTAGAGCCAGAAGTGGATCTGAACGGTCGGCATCTGCAGGGCGGCGAACTGCGATGCCATGGCGAGGTATTCCCCGCCGTCGCCCACCGTGCGCGGGTACGAACCGGCAATCAACGCGACCAGCAGCATGGCGTAGGCCACGAGCAGCCAGCGGCGCACCCCGGCGATCGGTCTATCCCCAGAGCTCACTTGAGTTGACAGTGTATCGTGCAGACTAGGCGGCGAGGACAACGGGTGGTGGTCACGTGAGACCCCTACTCGCCCCCGGGCGCTGCCCTCGTCGCCCAGAACCAGCGAGACCTGCCGACCCATGTGAGCTCTGGGGTTAGCATGACCTTGATGCGGCGGCGATCGGCGCGCACGAGCGCACCGTCGACGATGCCACGTCGCTGATGACCTTCATCACGGGTTCGCAGGCCGAACGACGAGCACACGGAGGATGGTGGCGACAACGACCGCCTGCCCGGTGGTGCGTGTTGGCCGCCTGCATCGCCTGATGACCTTCATCACGGGTTCGCAGGCCGAACGACGAGCACACGGAGGATGGTGGCGACAACGACCGCCTGCCCGGTGGTGCGTGTTGGCCGCCTGCATCGCCGCCTGCGGCGGTGTGGAGGTGGCGAGTCCGGCGGCGCCCCGTCGAGACGCCTGACGGCACAGGTGGCACCAACCACTCATCCGTCATCGATCGTCCGCACGTCGTTCTGGTGTCATTCGACGGATTTCGGCACGACTACCTCGAGCGGTTCGACACCCCGAGCTTTGACCGCCTCGGTGACGCGGGCGCTCGCGCGGACGGTCTGATCCCGGTCTTTCCCTCGCTCACGTTCCCCGCGCATTACTCCATCGCGACCGGCCTCTATCCGGAGCGGCACGGCATCGTCGGCAATCGGTTCTACGACCCGATGCGCGACCAGCAGTTCAACTATCGCGACCGCGAAGACTCCCAGGAGGGTTCGTGGTGGGGCGGCGAGCCAATCTGGCTGACGGCCGAAACGCAGGGCATGGTGGCGGCCGCCATGTTCTTTCCGGGCACCGAAGCGGCGATTGGCGGCCTCCGGCCCTCGCATTGGCGGCCGTACGATGGCGGCGTTCGGAACGCGGCGCGGGTGCGACAAGTGCTCGACTGGCTCGCGCTCCCCGCGGAGGCGCGACCGCATCTGGTCACCCTGTACTTCTCGCTGGTGGACTCGGCCGGGCACGCGATCGGCCCCGATGCGCCGGGGATGGGTCGAAGTGTCGAAGCGGCGGACGGCTTGCTGGGCCAGTTGGTGGACGGTATCGCTCGGTTGCCACACGGCGCCCGCGTCATCCTCGTGGTCGTCTCGGATCACGGCATGGCGACCCTCGATCCGAAGCGGCGGCACGCGCTCGCGGAGCTGATGGATCTGGACGGCATCCTGGCGGTCACAACCGGACTCCCGATAGGCCTCCATGTCGCCGACGTGGCGCGCCGCTCCGAGGTGCGTGACACGCTGAACGAGGGACTACGCGACGCGCGGGCCTATCTCCGGGAGGAGGTGCCCGCCCGTCTCCATTATCGCGCGAGCCCACGCATCGGCGACGTCGTCGTCATCCCCGCCGAGGGTGCGACGGTTCAAGTACGGCGATCCGCGTCATCGCCCAGAGGGATGCACGGCTGGGACCCGCACCTGCCGTCGATGCACGGGATCTTTCTCGCGGCCGGCCCTGGCATCGTCCGCGGCACACGTCTCATGGCCGTGGAGAGCGTCGACGTCTACCCGCTTCTCGCCCATCTCCTGGGACTCACACCCCCTGCTGACCTGGACGGGTCCCTCGACGCGCTGGTCGGCCTGCTCGACGCCAAGGACCCTGACCAAGAATGATCAGAGTCCTAAGCCGTGACGCGCTTTCCGATAAAGTTGGCGGTCGACATCGCACCGGAACCAGGACTGACCCGAGGAGAATCGATATGCGCCGGATGACCTTGCTCTCGCTCGCGACCGTGATGCTGCTGACAGTACCCGGCTCGCTACGCGCCGCGGATGACGAGTTGACGGCGGTCCGTTCGGCATTCGAAGACGCTGTCGGCGCGCTGAACTCTGGCAGCCTCGACGGGTTCCTCGACACGGTGCACGAAGACGCGCTCTCCTTCTACTCCTGTGGGCCGACCTCGGGGAAGCAGGGCCGGGAAGCCTGTGCCCTCGACTGGCAGCTCTTCTTCAACACGACCACGAACGCTCGATTCGAGACGAAGAACGAGCAGTATCGCGTCATCGGCGACACCGGGATCGCGTATGGCGAGTACTCGCTGTCCGTGGACTACAACAACCAGGGCCGACAGACGGTCCACGAAGGCCGCTACACGATGACGTACACGAAGGTCGATGGCGAATGGCGCATCGCCATGCAGCACAACACCCCGGCCGGCGAGGATCCGCAGCCGGTGCGCAACTTGCGGCCTAGCAGCCCGCGGTGACGTGAGTCGCCTGCGTCGTCGCGCTCCCGACGCAGCCTGCTGACGCGGCACCGTCTCCAGCGCGGTTCCGCCCGTTGGCGCAGGGGTCTTCGTGGAAGGGCTGCTCAAGGACGTCGGTCAGACACTCCGGTCGCTCCGCCGTAGCCCGGGGTTCACGTTCGCGTGCATTGCGGCCCTTGCGCTCGGCATCGGCGACAACGCTGCCATGTTCTCGGTCGTCAACACGGTCCTCCTGAAGCCGCTGTCCTTCCCCGACGCCGACCGGGTGGTGTGGTTTTCCACTCGGGCCGACGAAGGGACGAACCCGACCGCGTCGCCCGCGAAGTTCCAGCATCTGCGGCAGCAGACCGGCATCGTCGAAGAGGTCTCCGCGGCCCGGCCGGCCGTCGTGAACTACACCGGCGGCGACGCGGTCGGGCTGTATGTCGGGATGGCGGGCATCCGGGCGCTGCTGGCGATCAACACGGCGGGGCTGCCGCGTGTCGGGGAGGATGGCGGCCTGGTTGGCTTGGACTGGCGCGTCATCGCCTTCACGGTCGGCGTGTCGCTCGCCACCGGCGTCCTCTTTGGACTGGTCCCGGCGCTGCGCAGCTCGCGTACCGATCTCGGCAGCACGCTCAAGGAGAGCAGCGGTCGGTCGGGCACCGGCTTTCGGCAGAACACGCTGCGCTCGGTGCTCGTCGTCGCCGAGGTGGCGCTGGCGCTGATCCTGTTGGTGGGTTCCGCGCTGCTGATTCGGACCTGGGGCACGCTGCAATCCGTCGATCTCGACCTGAGCGACGCGCCGCCGAGCGTCGTCATCAACGAGGCGATGGCCGCGCAGTTCTGGCCCGACGGCGATCCCCTCGCGGACCGGCTCCTCGTCGGCCGCGGCGTCATGGAGGAGTTCGCCGACGAGCCGGAGCGCCAGATCATCGGGATTGTGGGTGATGTCCGCGACGCGGGACTCAACAACGACCCTCGCCCTATCATGTACATGCTGCAGGCGCAGCAATCGGACGCGGTGAATGCGTTCGAGGCGAGCCTCGCGCCGATCGCCTGGGTCGTCCGCACGCGGACCAGCCCGGCCGCGTTGATCCCCGTCATCGAGCAGGAGCTCACACAGGTCGCGGGCGTCCCTGTGTCCGGCGCGCGGTCGATGGTCGATGTGGTCCTCGCCTCGACGTCCCGCCAGCGCTTCACCATGTGGCTGATGACGGTGTTCGGCGGGGTCGCGCTGCTGCTGGCGGTCATCGGGGTCTACGGACTCATGGCCTACTCGGTGGCGCAGCGCACCCAGGAGATCGGCATCCGTTTGGCCCTCGGCGCCGAAGCCGGCCGCGTTCGAAGCATGGTCGTCTTTCAGGGGATGCGGCTGGTCGCGGTGGGCATCATGGTCGGGGTGGCGGCCGCGGTGGGGCTGACGCGCGTCATCGCGAGCCTCTTGTTCGGCGTCGAGGCCCTGGACGTCACGACGCTCGTCGCCGTGGCCGCGGTCCTCGGCAGTGCCTCGCTGGTCGCCGTCGTGGTGCCGGCGCGCCGGGCCAGTCGCGTCGATCCGGTCACCGCGCTGCGATACGAATAGCTGCTGGCCGCGTCAGGTCAGCCGGTCGTACCACTCGCGAATCGCATCTCCGATCTCGTGAGGACGGTCCTCCTGCACGAAGTGCAAGCCTGGGCCAATGTCAACGGCGGTCAGGTTCTTCACGTTGGCCTCGCACCAGGCGACCATGTCCTTCCGGAGGATGGCGCCTGGTTGCGCGTGCAGCAGCAGCTTCGGCACGCTCGATATCCCGAGCCACGCGGCATAGGCAGTGGCGATCTCGACGACGTCGGCCGGCTCGCCGTCGACGGGGATCTCGTTCGGCCACCGCCAGACCGGCTTGCGGCTCGGCGGATCGAGGAACGGCTCGCGATATCGATCCATCTCCGCCTCGGAAAGCCTTCGTTGGATGGCACTCGGCAGCACCTGCTCGACGAAGGCGTTCTTGTCGACGATCAACTCCCACCCGACCTGCGGCGTCCGGAACGACTGGAAGAGCGACCGGACCGTGCGCGGCCACTCATCCCAGGTCATGGGCCGGACGACCGCCTCCATGAACGCGAGGCCCCTGACATTCGACTCGTGCCGGCGGGCGTAGTAAAAGCCGAGCGCCGAGCCCCAGTCATGGATGACCAGCGTCACGCGCTCCAGCCCCAACGCGTCGATGAAGCCGTCGACATAACGCACGTGGTCGACGAAGCGATACTCCAGATCCGGTTTGTCGGACCGGCCCATGCCGATCAGATCCATCGCGAGACAGCGCGCCGTCGGTGTCAGGTGAGGGATGACGTTGCGCCAGAGGTAACACGACGTCGGGTTGCCATGCAGAAAGAGGATCGGGTCGCCCTGACCGGCCTCGACGTAGTGGATCCGTGACCCCGCCACATCGACGAACCGCGACTCGTAGGGCATCTCCGCCGATATCGCTCGCTCGGTCATGCGGGGAATAGTACACTCCTCACCCACGCCTCCAGCATCGAGTCACGACCGAATGACCACCCGCGTCCATCGCATTCTCGAGACCGCGCCCAGCCAGGGATCTGGTCTTTCCCGGCGTCTACGACAGCCTTTCGGCGAAGATGGCCGAGCGCGTCGGGTTCCCCCTGGCGTTCGTCTCGGGGTACGCCGTCTCCGCCACCTCCATCGGCGAGCCCGACATGGGGCTGCTGACGCAGACGGAGATCATCGAACGCGCGAGGCGCATCTGCCGGAGCGTCGCCATCCCGATCATCGTCGACGCCGACACGGGCTACGGCAACCCGTTGAACGTCGTCCGCACGGTGCGCGAGCTCATCGAGGCCGGCGCCGCCGGCTGCTTCCTCGAAGATCAGCTCTGGCCGAAGCGATGCGGGCACATGCGCGGCAAGAAGGTCATCGCCCGCGACGAATACCTCGGCAAAATCCGAGCGGCCGTCGACACGAAAGGCGACCGCGACTTCTTCATCGTGGCTCGCACCGACGCGATTGCGGCCGTCGGGCTCGAGGAAGCGCTGGCGCGGGCCGAGGATGCGAAGACGGCCGGCGCCGACGCCACCTTTATCGAGGCGCCGCGCACGACGGACGAGCTGGCCGAGGTCGGCCGTCGGGCTCCGAAGCCGACGGTCGCGAACATGATCGAGCAGGGTCGCACGCCGGTGCTGCCGGCCACCCGCCTCGCCGAGCTCGGGTTCCAGCTCGTGCTCTATCCGCTGTCGGGGCTCTACGCCGCTGCCGAGGCGCTCGAGGCGGTCTACGGACGGCTGCTGGCGGACGGAACGACGGCCGCGGTCGAGGATCGGTTGATCGCCTTCGAGCGGTTCAACGCGCTCATCGGCGTCGA
Source organism: Vicinamibacterales bacterium (assembly GCA_965197395.1). Lineage (GTDB taxonomy): Bacteria > Acidobacteriota > Vicinamibacteria > Vicinamibacterales > UBA8438 > CAZYFH01. The sequence goes on from CBDANB010000006.1 coordinate 497,982, forward strand.
AGAGAAATACGCCCTCGCCGAGAAATACGGCGGGAAACCGTAGCGCGAGGCTTTAGCCTCGCGGGCAGGCTGACTTCTGCAATCAGGCACTAGTCCCCTGTGTCTGAAAAAGCCTTCAAATAGTGTGTCGGCTGTGATGTATTGGGCGGCATGGCAAGAACAGGTCGATCCTCTCGCCCAAAGCGAGATTGGAAGTCACCGCCGCAGAGCGCGTAGAACTTGAGCGGCTCGCCAGGCGCGCCCGAACGAATCGGCACGTGGCCTTGCGGGCAAGGATCGTCCTGAGGAGCACGCGTGGCGAATCGAACGTGGCGGTCGCGGCGAAACTGCGCTGCTCGAACGTGACGGTCGGCAAGTGGCGACAGCGGTTTAGGGTAGGTCGCGTGGACGCGCTGTACGACGAGCCCAAGCCCAAAGCCGTAGGAGCCCCACGGACCCTGTCCGATGCGGATGTCGAGTCGATCTTCGTCACGACGTTGGAAAGTAAGCCGAAGGGGCGGACCCACTGGAGCACCCGCAAGATGGCGGAGCACGCTGGCGTCAGCGCCTCTACCGTGGGCCGCATCTGGCGCACTTTCGGGTTGCAGCCGCATGTCGTGGAATCCTTCAAGATCTCCGACGACCCGCTGTTCATCGAGAAGGTGCGGGACATTGTCGGCCTCTACCTGAACCCACCCCGACCACGCCGTCGTCTTGTCATTCGACGAAAAGCCTCAGATTCAAGCCCTCGAGCGGGCGCAGCCGATTCTGCCGATGGACCTGGGTCGCCCCGAACGCCAGACGCACAACTACATCCGCCATGGCACGGTGGACCTCTTCGCGGCGCTCAACGTCGCGACCGGCCAGGTCGTTGCGCAAACCAAGAAGCCGCATCGGTCGAGGGATTTCGTGAGCTTCCTGCGCGAGATCGACGAGCGGGTGCACTCCGCCCTCACCGTCCACGTGATCCTCGACAATCTCTCGGCGCATAAGTCCCCGTTGGTCAAACGATGGGTGGCCCGCCACCCGCGCTTCCAGTTCCACTTTACGCCGACCTACTCCGCCTGGCTCAACCTCGTCGAGCGGTTCTTTGGCCTTCTCACCGAACACGCCCTCAAGCGCGGATCACATTCCAGCCCGCACGCGCTGCGCCAAGCCATCTACGCCTACGTGGACGCTCACAACGACGAGGGCAAACCCTTCAAGTGGACAAAGACAGCCGACGAAATTCTCGCGAAGGTGAAGCGGTTCGGACAGCGCACCGTTCAAGTCCACGGTGGCCCCAGATGACCAACGACTTTTTGAAGAAATCAAAGATCAAGGGGACTAGTCCCCCGACCCTGTGGGAGATATAATGCCGCTCCCTTGCCCTCTCCACTTGGAGGTGACGCGTGAGAGTCCCGGTCAGCATTGCGGTCAACGGTCGCCGCTCGGAACGTGACGTCGAGCCGCGACTGCTCTTGGTTCATTTCATCCGCGACCTCGGTGCCGTGACCGGCACGAAGGTCGGCTGCGATACGAGCCAGTGCGGCGCCTGCACGGTGCTGCTCGACGGCGTGGCGGTGAAGTCGTGTACGACGCTGGCCGTCCAGGCCGATGGGAGCGACGTCACGACCATCGAGGGGCTCGCCGACGGCGGCCAGCTCCATCCGCTTCAGGAGAGCTTCTGGAACAAGCACGGGTTGCAGTGCGGCTTCTGCACACCGGGCATGATCATGGCGTCGCACGAGCTCTTGCGCACAAACGCCAACCCGAGCGACGCGGAGATACGTCACGGGCTCGAAGGCAACATGTGCCGATGCACCGGCTATCAGAACATCGTTCGCGCCGTCAAAGCGGCAGCCGAGACGATGGCGGGGAACGCGCGATGAGCACCAGAATCTTCGGCTCTGGCATTCGCCGCCGGGAAGACCCACGGCTGATCACCGGCACCGCCACGTATACGGACGACATCACCCTGCCTGGCATGGTGCACGCGGCGATGCTGCGCAGCCCGCACGCCCACGCGACCATCAAGAGCATCGACACCGGGCAGGCTGCTGCGGCGCCCGGCGTCCTCGCGGTGTATACGGGTGCCGACATCGAGGGCCAGCTCCAGCCGGTGCCGTGCGCCTGGCTCCTGCCCGACTCGGACTTGAAGATCGCGGGCTACCAGTGCATCGCGAAGGACGTCGTCCGATATACGGGCGACATCGTGGCGGTCGTGGTGGCCGAGACCCGGTATCAGGCCTATGACGCGCTCGACCTGATCGAGGTGGACTACGCGCCCCTCGAATCCGTCATCGATCCGGAAGCCGCATCCAAGGCCGGCGCCCCGCAACTGCACGCGGACATCGAGGGCAACCAGGCCTTCCATTGGGTCGTCAGCGGCGGTGGTGACGTCGACGCGGCGTTCGCAGACGCGGAGGTCGTCGTCAAGGAACGCATCATCCAGCAGCGGCTGATCCCCAACGCGATGGAGACGCGCGCGGCGCTCGCGCAGTACAACCAGGCGTCGGGGGAGCTCACGCTCTGGAACACGACCCAGAACCCGCACATCGTCCGCTTCCTCTGTTCGGTCGTCACCGGGGTGCCGGAGGACAAGCTCCGCGTCATCGCGCCGGAGGTGGGCGGCGGGTTTGGCAGCAAGATCGCCGTCTACCCGGCCGATTTCCTGACCGTCTTCTGCGCGAAGACCCTGGGGCGGCCGGTGAAGTGGACCGAGACCCGCAGCGAGAACTACCAGGCGACGACACACGGACGCGACCACGTCCAGGACGTCGAGCTGGCGGGCACGAAGGACGGCGCCATCACCGGGCTTCGCTGCACGGTCCGCGCGGGGATGGGCGCCTACATGTCGACGGCGGCGCCCGGCATCCCGACGATTCTCCACGGCCTGATGCTGTCCGGGTGTTATCAGATCCCCGCCCTGAAGGAAGACGTCTACGGCATTTACACCAACGGCGTGCCGGTGGAGGCGTATCGCGGCGCGGGGCGGCCCGAGGCCACCTTCATGCTCGAGCGGCTGATCGACGTCTTCGCCAACGAGATCGGCATGGACCCCGCCGACATCCGGCAAAAGAACTTCATTCCGAAGTTCGACGATGGCCACGATGTCGTCACCGGGTTGACCTACGACAGCGGCGACTACCCTGCCGGGCTCACGAAGCTGCTCGACCACGCCGGCTACACCAAGCTCCGCGCCCGCCAGGCCGCGGGCCCCGCGAACGGCACGTATCTCGGCATCGGTATCGCCTCCTATGTCGAGATCTGTGGCCTTGGGCCATCTCAGGTCGCCGGCGCCATCGGCTTCCAGGGCGGCCTGTGGGAAAGCGCGATTGTCCGCGTCCACCCGACCGGCAAGGTGCACGTGTTCATCGGCGCCTCGCCGCACGGCCAGGGCGAAGAGACGACGTTTGCGCAGATCGTCGCCGACGAAATCGGCGTGTCGTCCGACGACGTCAAGGTCGTGCACGGCGATACCGATATCACACCGATGGGCTGGGGCACCTACGGCAGCCGCACCACCGCGGTCGGCGGCGCGGCACTGGCGCTCGCGGTGCGGAAGATTCGCGACAAGGCCAAGGTCATCGCGGCGCACTTGCTCGAGGCGTCGGTCGAGGACATGGACTACGCCGACGGCAAGTTCTTCGTGAAGGGCTCGCCCGACCAGGCGAAGACCATCCAGGACGTGGCGTTGATGGCCAACGTCGCGTGGAACATGCCGGAAGGCGTAGAGGCCGGTCTCGAGGCGTCGACCTTCTACGACCCGCCGAACTTCGTCTTCCCCTATGGGTCGCATCTCGCGGTGGTCGAGGTGGATGCGGAGACCGGTCAGGTCGAGCTCACGCACTACACCGCGCTCGACGACTGCGGGCCGCAAATCAACCCGGTCATTGTCGAGGGCCAGGTGCACGGCGGTGTCGTGCAGGGGATCGGCCAGGCGCTGTGGGAGGAAGCCGTCTACGACGACAATGCCCAGCTCGTCACCGGCTCCATGCTCGACTACGCGCTGCCGCGGGCAGACCGGCTGCCGCAGATCGACGTGATCTCGACGGTTACCCCATCCCCCCATCATCCGCTCGGCGTGAAGGGCATTGGCGAAGCGGGCACGATCGCATCGACCGTGACGGTCTACAACGCGGTGATGGACGCCCTCAAACCGCTCGGCGTGAAAAAGATCAATATGCCGTTCACGCCCGAGCGCGTCTGGCGCGCCATTCAGGACGCCCGGCAAGAAAAGAGGAGCTGAGTCCCATGTTTGCTGCCGATTTTGACTACTACCGCGCGGGCTCGGTCGCCGAGGCCGGCCAGCTCCTGGCACAGCATCCCGGCGCCAAGCTCCTCGCCGGCGGCCACAGCTTGATACCACTCCTCAAGCTCCGCCTGGCGTCGCCGGGGGCGGTGATCGACATTGGACGCATCGCCGAGCTTCGGGGCATCACCACCGGCAACGGCGGGCTGCGGATCGGCGCGCTGACGACCCATGCGGAGCTCGCCGCGTCGGCCGAGGTCCGCCAGCACGCCGCGGCGCTCGCCGAGGCGGCCAGCCAGGTTGGCGACCCGGCAGTGCGCAATCGCGGGACCATTGGCGGGAACATCGCGCACGCCGACCCGGCCTCCGATCTGCCGACCGTCCTCGCCGCGCTCGACGCGACGATTGCCGTCGCCGGTGGGAATGGCGAACGCTCGATCGGCGCCGCCGAGTTCTTTCAGGGTGTGATGATGACCGCGCTCGGCGAGCACGACCTGCTCACGGCCATCGATCTGCCCGCTTCCGCGAACGGTCAGGGCACTGCGTACGCCAAGTTCCCGCACCCGGCGTCCCGGTACGCCGTCATCGGGGTCGCCGCCTCGGTGACGGTGGGCGGCGGCAACATCACGGCGGCCGCCGTCGCCATCGGTGGGCTCGTGCCGGCACCAGTCCGCTGCGGCGCTGTCGAGCAGGCGCTGACCGGCCGGGCGGCATCGGCCGACACCATCGCCGCGGCGGCCGGTGCGGTGACCGGGGACCTCGGGGCCGACGACGCGGCGCTCGGCGACATCTTCGCCTCGGCCGAGTACCGGAAGGCGGTCGCGCCGGTCTACGTGCGACGCGCGCTGACAGCGGCGGTGGAGCGGGCGGGGTAGGTAGGAGAGGCCCTCCCGCGCGCATGAGCCCGCCGAAGCCAGCCTCGATTGACGAGCTGCAAGAGCGCCTCGCCGCGCAGCTCTATGTGGCCGACGCGGGGCTCGCCACCACGATCTACCTCGCCCTCAAGCTCGCGCGGCCCTTGCTGCTCGAGGGGGAGGCCGGCGTCGGCAAGACCGAGGTGGCCAAGGTGCTCTCGACGGCACTCGGTGCCGACCTCATCCGTCTGCAGTGTTATGAGGGACTCGACGTCACCCACGCCGTCTACGAATGGAACTACGCGCGGCAGCTGCTCGAGATCCGTCTGGCGGAAGCCTCGGGCAGCGATCTCGAAGACCGCGGGGCGCGGGTCCGCGAGCTCTTCGGTCCCGACTTCCTGATCGAGCGCCCGCTGCTCCAGGCGCTGCGGGACGGACGCCCGCGTCCGCCCGTGCTCCTCATCGACGAGCTCGACCGCGCCGACGAGGAGTTCGAGGGGTACCTCCTGGAGCTGCTCTCGGACTTCCAGGTCACGATTCCTGAGCTCGGCACAATCCGAGCCGCCGCGCCGCCGGTCGTCGTCATCACCTCGAATCGCACGCGCGAGCTCCACGACGCGCTGAAGCGGCGGTGCCTCTACGCGTGGATCGACTACCCGGACTTCGACAAGGAGCTCCGCATCATCACCAGCAAGGTGCCCGATGCATCGGCGCGTCTCGCCCAGCAGGTCGCCGGCTTTATTCAGGAGCTGCGACGGGCCGAGCTGTACAAGGTGACCGGCGTCTCGGAGACACTCGACTGGGTCGCGGCACTCGTCGCGCTGGACCGGCAGGAGCTCGACGCCGCGACGATTGACCAGACGCTCGGAATCATCCTCAAGAACCAGGAAGACGTGAGCAAGATCCGTGGCGACCGGATCCAGGAGATGTTGAACCGGGCGAAGGCGCCGGGGGCGAGCAAAGCGACCGGGTAGTGGTCCCGGCGCTCTCGAATGTAGCCGTCGTAGGGCATGGCCTCAGCCATGCCTCGCAGGCCTGAAGGCCTGCGCTACGCGGTCGATTCCATGTCCTACCTCCTTCACAACCTCTTGCACTTCAGCAGGCTCCTGCACCAGCTCGGCCTCGACGTGCACGCGGGCCGGACGCGCGAGGTGGCACGGGCCCTCGCGCACATCGACATCGGGCACCGGCAGGAGTTCTACCACGCGCTCCGGAGCCTCCTCGTGCACCGAGTGCAGGACCTGGCGCTTTTCGACGAGGCGTTCCGCGTCTTCTGGCGACGCCCGCACGGTGAGTGGACCACGACGGATCTCCGCGCGATGGGCGAAACACGCCGGTCCGGCCCTCCCGAATACGAGTCGGAGGCGCCGCCCGGCGAGACATCGTCAGGCACCGGCAACGAGCACCGGCCAACGTTCGAGGTCGAGCGGATGGCGGCGCTCACCTACAGCGGCCGGGAGGGGCTCTACGCGAAGGACTTCGCGCACTTCAGCGAGGATGAAGTTGCTGCGGCCCAGCGGATGATGGCTGACCTCGACTGGCAGATCGGCGACCGCCGATCAAAGCGATGGACGCCGGGGCGCGGCACCACGCTCGACCTCCGCCGGGTCGTCCGAATCAACATGCGATACGGCGCCGAGCTGGTCGACCTGCCAACCCGCCGGCGGAAGACCACACGACGGCCGCTCATCCTGATCTGCGACGTGAGCGGGTCGATGGAGCGCTACAGCCGCATGTTGCTCCACTTCGTTCACGCGCTGAGCGGCGGCGGACGCCTGGGACGCGTCGAGTCGCTTCTCTTTGCCACCCGGCTCACACGCATCACACGCGAGCTCGGCGGTCACGCGGTCGACGACGTGGTGCCGAGCCTGCCGCGCCACATCCCGGATTTCGGCGGCGGCACGCGGATCGGCGAGGCGCTGCAGACATTCAATCGTGACTGGGCGCGGCGCGTGGGGGGCCAGGGGCCAATCGTGCTCCTCATTTCCGACGGGTGGGATCGCGGCGAGCCCGAGGAGCTGCGGATCGAGATGGCACGGCTTCAGCGCTCGTGTCAGCGCCTCATCTGGCTGAACCCGCTCCTCGGTTCACCCGACTATCTCCCGTTGACGCGCGGCATGCAGGCCGCGCTCCCGTTCATCGACGACTTCCTCCCCGCGCACAACCTGGCGAGCCTCGAATCGTTGGCGCTCCACCTCAACACGCTCCCGGCGCATCGACCCGCGCGCCGCCAGCACGCCATTCCGGCCTAGCAGCGGCGCCGACTCCACGAGTCGCCCCACGGCGGGAACATGCGGCGTGTCAGAGATCGGGACGGGCTATCCTTGCTGCCATGGAAGTCACCGCGACCTACACGTTCGACGCACCGCGCCAGCGCGTCTGGGAGCTGTTGATCGACCCGACCGTCATCGCCGGCTGCCTCCCGGGGTGCGAATCGATGGAGCCCACCGGAGACGACACGTACACCGCCACGCTCACCGTCGGCATCGCCGCCATCACCGGACGCTACACGGGGACCGTGCAGATGGCCGACAAAGTACCGCCGGCAAGCTACACGCTGCAGGTCGAGGGGCGCGGCAAGCCGGGCTTTGTCAACGGATCCGCCGAAGTATCACTGGCAGAGGACGGGGCGGGCGGCACGACGACGGTCGCCGTCACCGGCAAGGCGCAGGTCGGCGGCACGATCGCCCGGGTCGGCCAGCGGCTCCTGGGCGGCGTGTCGAAGATGATGATGGATCGCTTTTTCGCCTGCCTACAGGAGCGCGCGAAGGCCGACACGTAGCACCCCGCTGCGAAGAAGGTCCGTGGTAACGTGGACTCGTGAGCCCGATCCTGCGCAGTATCGTCGCTGCCGCCGTCGCCATCGTCGGATTCTCCGGTGCCGTCATCGGCGTCCTCGTCATCGCATTCGATCTGCGCGTCGAGCTCGCCGGCAGCGCGATGCGACCGATCTTCTATTTCGGCGGCCAAGACGAGCATTTCGCGGCACTCGAGGCAAACCGAACGAGCCAACGCACCACGACACCGTCAACACGGAGCGTCGCGCCGGCCACCGGGGAGCCGACCCGCTCTGCCAACGCGACCACCGGATCCACGCCGACCGTCGATCAGACGCTAGCGACACCTCGGGCGTACTGGACCGATTTCCGGGGCCCGAACCGCGACGGCCACTACACCGAGATGGCCATTCGCACCGACTGGCCCGGGACCGGGCTGGATCCGCTGTGGACTCAGCCGGTCGGCGGGGGCTACGCCTCGTTCGTCGTCGCCGACGGCCGAGCGTTCACTGTCGAGCAGCGCCGGGACCGCGAGGTCGTGGCGGCCTACGATGTCGACACGGGGCGTGAGCTCTGGACACACGGGTGGGATGCGCATTTCCGCGAGACGATGGGAGGCCCGGGCCCGCGTGCCACGCCGACCTGGCACGAGGGGCGACTCTACGCGCTGGGCGCCACGGGCCCGCTGTGGTGCCTCGACGCCGCGACTGGCGAGGTGCTGTGGGATCGCAACATCCTCGACGATGGTGACGCGGCGAACCTCGCGTGGGCGATGTCCGCATCGCCGCTGATCGTCGACGAGATGGTCGTGGTCCTCCCGGGCGGACGTGACGGCTGGTCCGTCGCCGCCTATGACCGCCTGACCGGCGACATCGTGTGGCACGTGCTGGATGACGTCCAGGGCTACACGTCCCCGATGCTCGCCACCATCGGCGGTGTTCGACAAATTCTCGTTGTGACAGCCGACCGGGCCGCCGGCCTGCACGTCGATGACGGCCATGTCCTCTGGGAGCACCCGTGGGTCGTGTCGAACGTACCGAACATGGCCCAGCCGCTCGTGATCGGCGACAACCAGCTGTTTCTCTCGGCGAGCTACGGGAAAGGCGCGATGCTGCTGGAGCTGTCGCGGAACGGCGATTCGTTCAGCGTCGACACCGTCTGGCAGAACAGCCGGATGAAGAACCGCTTCAGCAGCTCCGTCCTACGCGACGGCTATATCTACGGTCTCGACAACGCGATTCTTGCCTGTCTCGACGCCGCCACCGGCGAGCTCATGTGGAAGGGCGGCCGATACGGCTACGGCCAGCTGCTGCTCGCTGGCGACCATCTGGTGATCATCACCGAGCGAGGGGACCTGGTGCTTGTGCGGGCAACGCCCGAGAGCCACCAGGAGGTAGCCGGCTTTCGGGCCATCGAAGGCAAGACCTGGAACGTGCCGGCACTCGCGGACGGGAGGTTGCTGCTCCGAAACGCGCGCGAGATGGCCGCCTTCGATCTGCGACCTGGCGACTAAGCGCGTTTGCGCTTGCGGACAGGCGCGGCGCGCTTCTTCGCCGTCTTTGCCTTGGCCGGCTGCTTCTTCGACTGACTCACCGAGTCGAGGCTCTTCCGCAGCGCGTCCATGAGGTTGACCACCTTGGCGGGGGCCTCCTCGGTGGGCGTCACGACATCTTCGCCCGCGATCTTCGCGTCAATGATGCGATGCAGCTCGGCCTGATACTCGTCCGTGAACTCGGTCAAGTCGAGATCGCCCGCGAACGTGCCGATGACCTGACGCGCGAGCGCGATCTCTGCGTCGCTCACCGTCTCCGGGAGGTCGCCGAGCTCGTCGATCGCCGACAACCGGCGAATCTCGCTTGCCTGGCGTAGCGTGAACATCATCAGACCCTGCTCGCGGGGCTGCACGGCCACCAGGTATTCGCGCCCGTAGAGCGCCAGCTTCCCGATCCCGGCCTTGCCACGCAGGGCCTCGCGCAGCACGGCGAATGCTTCGCCCGCCACTTTGCCGTCGGGCGCGAGGTAGTAGGGTCGCTCGACGTAGATCGGGTCGATCGACTCGACGTCGGCGAACCGCAGCAGGTTGACGATACGGGTCGACTCCGGACGCGCCTTGGCGAGGTCGTCGTCCTCCATGACGACGTAGCGGCCCTTCTCGAACTGATAGCCCTTGACGATCTCCGTCTTGTCAACGTCACGCTCGCAGGTCGGGCACCACTTCTTCTGCTGGATACGGCTCTGGCATTCCGAGTGGAGCTGGTTGAAGCTGACGGTCGCCGCGGCGTCGGTCGCCGGGAACACCCGTATCGGAACAGTGACCAGACTCACCTTCATGAATCCTCGCCAGGTGGGACGCGCGGGCATGAGTGGCTCCTTCCGACAGGTGACACGAGCTCGACGGAAACATTCAGTCTATCGGGTCGGGGGCGTCGGGATTGCAGGGGTGCACACGGCTGCACGGGCGGGCGGGAGTGGCTGCGGCAGACGCCGAGCCCGTATCCTTTTAAGCCCGTGGCAAAGAAACAGGCCGCGCCGCGCCGGCAACCAACGCGCTGGCGGGGCGACCCGCGCGATGTGCGTCCGATGCTCGCGGTGCTGGCGGACCAGGACGCTCATGACCGGATCCTCCGCAAGGCACATCTGGTCTTCGAGCCGAAGTACGACGGGATCCGGGCGCTGGTGGTCCTCGACGCTCAGGCGAGGCCGCGCGAAGGGGACGCACGCGCACGCCGTTCGCCGACCGCCGACTCCCCGGTCCATATCTACTCACGGCTGGGCAACGACAAGACCGAGCAGTTCCCAGATGTCGCCGAACCGTTGGCGCGGCTGGCGCGCCGGCTGAAGCGGCCGGTGTTGCTCGATGGCGAAATCGTTGCGATCGACACCGACGGTACGCCGCTCCCCTTTCAACATCTGCAGGGGCGCCTCCATGTCCGCGGGCTCAGGGCGCACGCCTCGTCACGCGCGGTCGCCTCGGTGCTCATCGTCTTCGACCTCCTGCGCGACGGCGACGACGACCTCCGGCCGTTACCGTTGATGGACCGCCGGGCGCGGCTCGAGCGCGTGTTCCGCCGTCCTGGCTCCGACGCGCTCCGGCTCATCGAAAGCACGATCGGCAACGGCGTGGCCCTGGCCGCACGCGGACGCGCGCTGGGGTGGGAGGGCCTTTTGGCAAAGGACCCCTCTGCGCGCTACGTGACGGGGAGCCGGCATCCAGCCTGGCAGAAGCTGAAATTCATCGAGACCGAGGAGCTCGTCGTGGGCGGATGGACCGCCCCACGTCAATCCCGCAGTCACTTCGGCGCGTTGCTGCTCGGCTACTACCTGAAAGGGCGGCGTCGGCGCGACGAGAGGCTCGTCTTCGCCGGACAGGTAGGGTCCGGCTTCACCGAAGCCGAGCTGGGCCGGGTGGCGGCGCTGCTCGAGCCGCTCGCTACCGATGACTCACCGTTCGGCACTATCCCGCGAAGCAGCGATGGTCGCCACTGGGTCACACCTGAGCTCGTCGTGCAAACGAAGTTCACGCAGTGGACGCTCGACGGCGTGCTGCGTAACCCCGTCTTTCTCGGCCTGCGCGACGACAAACGTGCGACGGACGTCCGGCTGCCCGATCAACGGCCGGTGGACGCCCGGCTGCCCGATCACCGGCCGGTGCCCCCCCCCGCCCCTGCACGTGCCAAACGACGGGCGGCGGCGGGCCGGGCGGCGGCGCGGCGCCGCGCGATAGGAACGCCGCGGGTGAGGCGGCCGGGCCATCCGGAACCGAACGTCGACGCCTTGCTGGCGCAGCTCCACGACCTGGAGCAACGCAAACGGCGCGGGACGCTGGCGCTGGCCGACGGCTCCAGTGTGCCGATCGGCAACCTGCACAAGACGTTCTGGCCGGAACCGGGCATCACGAAGGGCGATCTCGTGCGCTTCTACCTCCGGATGGCCCCGTATCTGCTGCCCGTCGTGGCGGAACGGCCGCTGGTGATGAAGCGGTTTCCCAACGGTGTCACCGCACAGTCGTTCTATCAGCACCGCGCACCCGACCCGCTCCCTGAAGGCATTGAGGTCACCGTGGTGCGTGAAAGCCCGGAGAAGCCGGACTCGGGGGTCCCGTACCTCGTCGGTGGGCGGCTGCAGGCACTGCTCTACATGGCGCAGCTCGCGGTCATCTCGCAGGATCCGTGGTTCTCGCGTTTACCGAGTATCGAGGAGGCCGACCTCGTGGCGATCGATCTCGACCCGATGCCCGAGGCGACGTTCGCGCAGGTGCTGGACGTTGCGTGCTGGGTACACGACGAGCTCGAACGCCTCGGCACACCGTCGTTCGCCAAAACGTCCGGCTCGAAGGGCGTCCACATCTTTATCCCGCTCCCCGACGGCACCCCATACGACGCGGGCATGATCTTTTGCCAGATCGTCGCCACTGTCGTCGCCAGTCGGCATCCGCAGGTCGCGACCGTCGAGCGGATGGTCAAGAAGCGGCCGCGGGATGTCGTCTACATCGACTACCTGCAGAACATCTACGGCAAGACCCTCGCGTGCGCTTACAGTGCGCGCGCCAGCCCGTTCGGTGGCGTGTCGACTCCGTTGCGGTGGTCCGAGGTGCACGAGGGCGTGAAGACGGGCCTCATGCCGCACGACTTCACGATGCAATCGATCTTCGCGCGTCTCGAGCGCGTCGGCGACCTGTGGGCAGATCTGCGCCACTCGGAGCCCGCGCGACTAGAAGCCGCGTTCAGTTACGAGGCGGAATGAGGGTGCGCGCGGCCGCTCGCGCCGCGGGTGGCGTCGCCGCGCGTGACGAAGCGGAGCGCTACGAAGTGACGAGCGCGCCGACGACGGCGACCAGGACCGTGACCTGGACACCGAGGATCCAGAGGAACTGACGCGACATCTTCTGATCGAGTGCGCCAAACAACCGGTCCACTTTCTGGTCCAGCGCGTCGATCCGAGCTGACAGCTCATCTCGAAACCGATCGATGGGCGTCGCGCGTCTCCGCGGGTGGCGTCGCCGCGCGTGACGAAGCGGAGCGCTACGAAGTGACGAGCGCGCCGACGACGGCGACCAGGACCGTGACCTGGACACCGAGGATCCAGAGGAACTGACGCGACATCTTCTGATCGAGTGCGCCAAACAACCGGTCCACTTTCTGGTCCAGCGCGTCGATCCGAGCTGACAGCTCATCTCGAAACCGATCGACTTTCTGGTCCAGCCCGTCGATCCGAGCCGACAGCTCCTCGCGAAATCGATCGACCTTCGTATCCGTCTGAAACGCGATGTCCCGGAGCTCGCCGAACCCACGGATGTGCTCTTCCACGCGGCCCTCTAGATAGGCGACCCGTTCGTCAATCGTCGGCATCGGCGCAGCCCCAGATCTCGCCTGCGAAGCCGCACGGCCTCATTGTACCGCGACGGCGCGCTGACATCTCGTCACCTTGATTGAGCAGGAACTGTGCCGGCACCTGAACCCCGCAGTGGCGCGTTGCGTACCTGTCGGTACGCAGGAAGTTACGCCACCGCGACTGCGGCGGGTGGTGATTTTCTTCTCATGGCCGCTTGCGCGCCGCTGTAGAATAGGAGCCGTTCATGCGCGCCTGTAGCTCAGCTGGATAGAGCGCCGGGCTTCGAACCCGTAGGTCGGGGGTTCAAATCCCTCCGGGCGCGCCAAACTTGCGATACCAAACGCGCGACGATGTGTGTCGCGTGACGCGATCGCGGTTGGTTGACCGATCGAGCGCCCGTAGCTCAGCTGGATAGAGCGCCTGCCTCCGGAGCAGGAGGCCGCAGGTTCGAATCCTGCCGGGCGCGCCATCATCGGTGCACGAACCACCACGAATGGGCCGCTAGCTCAACTGGCAGAGCAGCAGACTCTTAATCTGCGGGTTTGGGGTTCGAGTCCCCGGCGGCTCACCACTTTTTCGGTTCGTCGCACGAATGTATGCGGGCTGAGTAGGGCTGCGGTTTGAAGAACATGAGTCTCATCAGGTACTTAGGAGTTGCAACGCTACCTGGGTATCTGAGAGGAGACTCATGCTCGTGGAAAGTCTGGTGAAGGCAACGGTGGAATTGCAAGGGTTTCGGGTGCTGCGGGTCACGGGCGACGTCGGCGGATTGGCAGCGGAGTTGGCCCCCGACGGGCGGTATGCGCCGCGTTGTGGTCAGTGCGAGCAGCGGGGCAGCTATCGGGACACCCGGTGGGTCCGACGCTTTCGCCATGTCCCGCTGTGGGGAATTCCCGTGACGCTCGTCTACGCGCCGCGACGGGTCCAGTGTGTGCGGTGCCGGGGCGTGCATGTGGAAGCGCTGCCCTGGGCGGTGGGCCGGCAGCGGTTCACGCGTGCGTTGCTGGTGACGATCGCGACCTGGACGCGGGTGTTGCCGTGGCAGCAGGTGGCCACGCTGTTCGGGTGCGCATGGGGCACGGTGGAGCGAGCGGTCGAGGCGGCCGTGGCCTACGGGTTGGCGCACCGCGACCTCACCGGCGTGACCCATATCGGCATCGACGAAATCTCGCGGAAGAAGGGGCACGTCTACGTCACCAACGTGTACGACCTGGCCCGGAAGCGGCTGCTCTGGAGCGGCGAGGGACGCAGCCAGGCGACCCTCGAGGCGTTCTTTGCGTTCCTTGGCCCCGAGCGCACTGTGGCGCTCGCCGGCATCTGCTGCGATATGTGGCAGCCCTACATCGACGTGATCCGGGTCCGGGCGCCCCACGCGGTGCTGGTGTTCGACAAATTCCACATCGTCAGTCATCTCATGGCGGCCGTCGATCAGGTCCGCCGCGACGAGATTCGCGAGAAAGGCCCGGCACACAAAGCGCTGATGCACAAGACCCGGTTCATCTGGTTGAAGAACCCCTGGAATCTCACCGAGACGCAGCACCGGCGCCTGGGCGAGCTCGAACACCTCAATCTGAAGATCAACCGCGCCTATCTCCTCAAAGAGTTCTTCGCGCACTTCTGGAGCTACCGCCGCGCGGGGTGGGCGAAGCGCTACCTGAAGCGGTGGTTCTGGTGGGCGACGCACTCACGCCTCCCGCCGATGCGCGACTTCGCGTGGCTGCTCCGCCGCCACGAGGACGACATCCTCAACTACTTCCGGCTGCCCATCGACAACGGCACCGTCGAAGGGTTGAACAACAAAGCGAAGCTCATCATTCACAGGGCCTACGGCTTCAGGACCGCCACGACCTACATCCGGAACCTCTACCACTGCATGGCGGACCTTCCACTACCCAAAACCGTGCATACATTTGTGTGAGGAACCACTTTTTCGGGTCTATCCGGGTTTCCCAACGCCATTTTGGGGCCTTTCGGGGTTTTTCGTGGGTGATTTGATTGGAAAGGCCCTGTGGGAGCTCGTGGAAAACGCACAGCGTTTTCCAAGGCACGGTGGGCGCGTTCTGTGCGTCCACGGCGCCGTCAGCTTCCACAGGGCCCGTCCGTGCGCGACAAGATGGCTCCCAGGGAGGGGGCCCATGCGTGATGTCGAACTGGACCGCTGCGTCCTCGGACTGCAGTCGACCGGCGAACAACTATGTTCGCGTCAACACCGTCGACCTGTACACGCCGAACGCTCGACTTACCCCGGAAAGACTGGGATATCAGGTGCTTACGCTATTTGGGAAACTCGGATATAGCCACTTTTTCTTAGGAAACTGAATCGCCCCGGGTTTCCCGGAGGCTCCATATCTTGGGAGGATGGAGTCCATGGGAAGACCGAGGAAGCAGAAGTACGGGACCGCGCCGTGCGGTCGTGTTTGAGCACGAAGACCAGCACGACTCGCAGTGGGCCGCGATCCGATCCGTGGCCGAGAAGATCGGCTGCACGTCGGAGACGCTGCGGCATTGGGTGCGCCAAGCCGAGCGGGATCAGGGACGCCGTCCGGGGCTGACGACGGACGAGCGGGCCGTGCTGAAGGAGCAGGCGCGTGAGATCCGCGAGCTCCGGCGGGCGAATGAGATCCTGCGGAAAGCGTCAGCGTATTTCGCACAGGCGGAGCTCGACCGCCGACCGAGGTAATGGTGACCTTCATTGATGCGCAGCGGGAAACGTACGGGGTCGAGCCGATCAGCGCCGTGGTGCCGATTGCTCCGTCGACGTATTACGCGCACAAAGCGTGGCAGGCCAATCCCCGGTTGCGATCGGGGCGCGCGCAGCGCGATGCGTGGTTGAAGGATCAGATCCGTCGCGTGCGCGACGAGAACTTCGCGGTCTACGGCGCGTACAAAGTCTGGCGCCAGTTGAACCGTGAGGGGATCGCCGTGGCCCGGTGCACCGTCGAACGCCTGATGCGGGAGCTGGGCCTGCGGGGCGCCGTTCGGGGCCGGGCGTTCACCACGACCGACCTGTCCTGACCCCACCCCGCGGCCGGCCGACCTGGTCAACCGCACGTTTGTGGCCACGCGCCCCAACGCACTCTGGGTGGCGGACCTCACCTTCGTGGCGACCTGGCGCGGCTTCGTCTACGTGGCGTTCGTCATCGATGTCTTTGCCCGGTGCATCGTAGGCTGGCGCGTCTCCAGCTCCTTGCGCACCGACCTCGCCCTTGATGCGTTGGAGCAAGCCCTGTATGCGCGGCCGGCACCTGACGGGTTAGTGCACCACAGCGATCGGGGTGGTCAGTATCTCTCCATTCGCTACACGGACCGGCTGGCCGAGTCGGGCATCGAGCCGTCCGTGGGGAGCGTGGGTGACTCGTACGACAACGCCCTCGCTGAGTCGGTGATCGGGCTGTACAAGACCGAAGTGATTCGTCGGCGCGGCCCGTGGCGGCATCTCGAGGCCGTGGAGTTTGCGACGCTCGAATTGGACTGGTTCAACAACCGGCGGCTCTTGACGTCGATCGGCGACGTGCCACCGGCCGAGTACGAACAGCAGTACTATCGGGCACAAGAAGCGCCAGCCACAATGGCCGGAGTCAACTAATGAGCTCTCCGGAGAACCCGGGGCGATTCAAACAGGCACCTTTGGGGTGCGTGTGTCGGTCGTGAGTGCTTCTTTGACACCCTACCTGACACCCACAGATCCCGAACCCACGGTCAGTGACGCTCTAGCTGTAAGTATGGTCGGCTGGGTTCGTTGCGTACCGTCTCTCGGGTGAGAGACTCGAACCCTCGAACTCGCAGATCAAGAGTTCGATCGTGGGGCGTCTGGCTACGTCCACCCGCGTCGTTCTCTTAGAAAGTCTCGGCTTTCGCCTCCACGCGCGTCCAGATTCTCCGTCTGAGTCTGGCCGTTTGGGCGTCAGTTAGGGCGTCAGCCGACCGTAGACATGACGCGGCGGTAGTTCGCCGCACCGCCCTCGGTCCGCTAGCAACGCAACTGGCGGTGCTCCACGAACTGGCGGGCGATCGACTCCGGGCCAGCGTACCGCCCCGATGGGTGTTCGGCATCGGCCTCTGATGCGCGACGTGGACGTCACGGACGATCGGTGGAACGGGCCGAAGGGGAGCTACTTCCAGGTGACGCGTGAAGGCGGCGTCCGATCGGCGATGCTGAACTGTCCGAACTGCGGCGAGACAGCCAGCCTCGGCGACCACCCAATCGCCGCTGACGGGTCTGCGTCACCGTCAGTCGTCTGCCCGTTATCAACCTGCGACTTCCACGAGTGCATCTGCCTAGTTGGCTGGCAGCCGGCACCGGTGCATTGAAGGAGACGCGGCCAACACGCGACCGACTGACCCTCGAGCACGTGCCCCGATTGCGACTCGGCCACACCAGTTGAGCCGATCCAAGGGCAGCCGGGGCGCTACTCTGTCCGTGCTGTGGCCGGGAGTTTGAGCGCCGACCGTCGAGGCGGATTCCGGGTGTCGCGCCGTCGTAGGCACTGGCGCAGGAAGTTGAGGATGGCAGGTATCTTGGGCTAACAGGGTGGCCCACTACCCAGAGTCTCTCTCCCAGTTGACCCAAGTCACGGGGCTCTCATAGAATCGCGTTGCTTCTTGGTCGCCATGGACAGCGCTGCTCCAAGCCGGACGGCTGGGTGGCGCCCCCGGGCGCCACGGCGGGGCTCTGTTCCCCGGCATACACCCACAACTAGAGCCCCCTCCGAAGGGCTCACCGCCCGCCTGATACAGTGGTAGCTGACGGGTGCGAGCGAGAATCTCGACGTGACCGATGTGACAGCGGCCAAGACGCCGTCCAAAGATAGGCCCGACTTCAAGACGCCACCAGTGGTCGAGGTGGCGCTGTCTGTCGGGTTCGACCCGATCGCTGGGTATACCAGCGCTCACAGCGGCTTGTTTTGGAGCCGTCTGGCCGACGACTTTCCTGACGCGGAGGACCAGGCCCCGCTCGCGATCCCGGATGAGACGGAGGGGCTTCGCACCCGTCCGACGCAGGGGGTAGCAGTGACGAACGCGTTGCCCCCGATGCGGACGTGGCTCAAAAGCGACGATGGGAGCTCTCTCATACAACTTCAGCGGGACGTGTTTGCCCACAACTGGCGAAAGACAGGCGCCGACGACGAATACCCGCGTTACCCGTCGGTGCGTGCCCGGTTCGAAGATCGCTTCCGGACCTTCGGCGAGTTCACCACTGCGCACGGCTTGGGCGCTCCAGTGACACGTCGCTGCGATGTCACGTATGTCAACCACGTTCCCACGGAGGAGGCCCACGTCGGACGCCTCGATGAGGTGTTGGCGATTTGCGATTGGCCGACCACTGCGTTCTTGCCCATACCGGAGCAACGCCGGACGTCTGTGACTTTTCCGATCCGTCGCGACGACGGGACCTTCGTCGGGCGGTTGGTGTGCGAGGGGAAACCAGGCAAGCGAAAGTCTGATGGGCAGCATATGTTCGTGATCTCACTGACAGCCCGTGGCGCCCCGATCGGAGACGGCGTCGAGGGCGTGCTCGGGTTTTTTGATGTTGGCCGAGACTGGATCGTGCGCGGCTTCGCAGACCTGACGACGCCGGCGATGCACGAGTCCTGGGGTCGAATCCGATGAGTGTCGAGAGGATCTCGACGTTGGCCGACGACGACGAGCTGTCCCCGCCGTTCCTGTGGACCAACCTTTCAAGTCTGCCGGCTGAGCGCGAGCCGGGAGGCGTCGTCGGTGACGACTGGAGAGTGAAGATGACGGCGCCGACCGCCGTCTTCGATGCCAGCAGCATCCCGATGATCACGTCTGCCCACATCACGGGAGGCGTCGCCTCCGTGTCCGCGTTGCGCGAGATCGTGGCGTTCGAGGAATGGGACTTTGAACTCGAGCTGGCCGCGCCGTTCTACTATCCGGGCGTTGACGCCGCGCTGCCCACGGCGGTGGAACCAGACACCGACGCATGGATCCGGAGACTCGACGCTGCCTGCCGAGAGGCTGCGGTAGAGAACTGGGATGGCGAGGGAGGGCGTCCGGTGCAACCAGGCGCTCTGGCCCATGCGATGGCGTTCGTTCGATCGCTTCCCGACAGTGCGCGTCAGCCAGACGTATCGATTGATCCTGACGGAGAGATGGCACTTAGCTGGCACGACGGGGAAGACGTTGTGTCGGTGAGCATTAGCGGAACGGGTCGGCTATCGTACGCGGGGCTCTTCGGCGAGAGTGATTCATATGGAACTGAGTGGATGGGTGCAGAGGCCCCTCGCGAGATTGCGCTTTGCCTGGATCGACTTCTACCCGCGACCGACCCGAGCCATCGGACAGGCTGAGCTTCTTACGCGTTACTTTCGCCGCCGGAATGACATCCGCATAGACCCCCGAGTCGAAGCCAAGGACGGCGCGTTTAAGCCGCACCCACATCCGAAGACGGGTCGCCTCGAGACGTCGGTCTCCATGATCGGATGCCTTCGCCCGCGGTCAATTTGGTGGCTCGGTGCGCACATCGTTTCGCGGTCGGGTGCCAACCTCCACGGCCGCGCTGATTTTCGCCCAGCGGCCCTCACGAGTTCGCAGCGCCTGGCGTTGGAGGCAGACAGCCGTTTCTCGCGTCACGCGAACGTCATCGGTTGGTCCGACCACAAAGCGGAGCGAAACTCCCAAGTGCTGAAGCTCGCCCGTGAAGTGAACCGCGGACGCCGCGTGTTTCGGAGGCCCGAAGTCGCGACCTAACGATCTGTCCTGCTCCTCGTCGGCCGTCCGCGGCCCGCTCGGCTACCGCCTCTCGCGAATAGTCCCGCTACTCCACTAGCTGAAAGTCCCGCTACACTCCGAACAAGGTGGTGCGGAAGGGGGGATTTGAACCCCACTCCCCGAGGGGAACAAGCTCCTGAGGACTGTGACGGATCGCCCAAAACCCCGGTGGGCGTATCGTTGCCTGGTTGGAGAAGTTCGATTCGATCACTAACGAAGCGGAGCTCGCCGTCGACCTCGTTTGGGATTTCTGGCTCTCTTGCGAGGGGCTTCCGCGACGGGAGATATTGTCAATAGTTGTGGATCAGCGGTCGGCGTGATCAAGCGGCTTCCTTCCGATCCCCCTCGGGGTTCCGTTCCTTCTGCGCGCCGTCGACGAAGACCACGCCGGCACGAACGAGCGGCAGGAGGTGTGCGCCGTTGAGACGACGCCACCGACGCTGCGCCATGTCCAGCAGCTTGTAGGCCATTAACAAGCCCTTTGTGCGAGACCCGGCGCCCTTGGTGACGCGTTGCCGCAGCCGGACCGTCGCGAACGGCGATTCGATGACGTTGGTCGTCCGGAGGTGGATCCAGTGCTCGGCCGGGAAGGCGAAGTACGTGAGCAGGGCCTCCCGATCGGCCGCCAGGCACGCTGCCGCTTTCGGATACTTCACCTTGTACTCGGCCACGAAGCCGTCGAGCTGTGCGTCGGCCCGCTCCCGCGTGTCGGCGGCCAGGATGTCGTGCAGCGCTCGCGTGGCCTTCGGCTGGAGGCGCTTCGGTAACTTGTCAAGCACGTTCCCCAGCTTGTGGAACCAGTCACGTTGCGCCGCCGTCTCCGGCCACACATCCCGGACGGCCGCCCAGAAGCCCAGGGCGCCGTCGCCGACCGCCACCACCGGCGCCCGCATCCCCCGGCGCCGCAGGTCGCGGAGCACCGTCGCCCAGCTGTCGGTGCTCTCGCGATAGCCATCCTCGAGCGCGACCAGTTCTTTCGTCCCGTCCGGCCGGGCCCCAATCAGCACCAGCGTGCACAGGCGGTCGTCTTCCAGGCGAATATTGAAGTGGATCCCGTCGACCCACACGTACGTAGTCGCGGTCGGTGAGATCCCGCTGGCGGAACCGCCGATACTCCTCGTCCCAGGCCGCCGTCAGCCGCGCGATGTTGGTGGCACTCAGGCCGGCGGCGTCCTCCCCGAGCAACACCGGCAGCGCCTCACGAAAATCGCCGGTCGACAGCCCGCGCAGATAGAGAATCGGCAGCACCTCGGCCACCTGCGGCGAGCGGCGCATATACGGCGGCAGAATGCGACTCGTGAACCGCTGGCGCTGACCGTCCGCCTCCACCCGCTTGTCGTTCACCCGCGGCGCCCGGACCTCCAGCGTCCCTGCCCCGCACGTGACCTTCCGCGCCCGCGCCTGGCCATTACGCACGACCAGCCGGCGGCCGTGCTCGTCTTGCGCTTCGGCGTGCGTGTCGACGTACTGGGCAACCTCCACCGCCAGGGCCTTCAGCAGCATCCGGCGAGCTCCTTCTCGCGCGAGCTCATCCAGCGTCGGCCCCGCAGCCTGCTCTTCCGTTGCACCGTCGTTGTCGAGTACCTTCAGCATAGGTGGCGTCTCCTTCCCCGGCCTGCCAGCCGGAGTTTTGCGTTTGTCACGCGGAAGGATACGCCGCCTGCTTCACGCTCCCGATCCACAACTTCTGGTTATAACTCCCGCGACGGTTTTCCGGTGCGCTGCGGGTGATCCGCGAGATCGGCGTTTTCCTTAGTAATTCTTCACTGTCAACAACATGGCGCCACCTCGAGAAATACGAGGAGTCCGTACAAATACGAGGAGTGAGGTTCTGATGGGAACAATTTTGGGGACAGTGATCGCTCTACAGAAGGCGACCACGCAGGACCTATTGTCTGACAGGAGCTGCGCTCTGGCGCGAAGGCCGCCTACTCGGCCCTGAGTGCTGTCATCGGGTCGATGCGAGCTGCGCGCCGCCCAGGCACGTACGCCGCCGCGGTACAGGCAGTGAGAAGAATGGCGCTTGCTCCGACCCAGGTCACGACGTCCAAGGCTCTCACCTCGAACAGCAATGTCGTCATGAGGCGAGTCACCCCGAGCGCGGCGAGCGCGCCGAGCGCGAGACCAACGACCGCGGGCTGCAGAGCCGTCCGCATCGCCAGTGCGACGACCCGCCGCGGTTCGGCACCGAGGGCCGACCGTGGGCGACTCTTCACGCGCGACGAGTATGAGGCTGGTACAGACCGCGTCGTCCTCTTGACGCACGGATTCTGGCTGCAGCGCTACGACGCGGACCCCGAGGTCATCGGCACCACCATCGACCTCGAGGGCTCCGTCGGTCTGACCGACAGCAATGGACGATATACGGTCGTCGGCATCCTGCCACCCGACTTCTGGCACTTCTACGACCGTGGCGAGATCGTGCTGCCGCTGCGCGCGTCCGTGAGCCAGATGACGGACCGGAGGAGTCGCCTCGTCGAGCGGGTCATCGGCCGCCTCCCCGAGGCCACGCCGCAACAGGCACAGGCGGAACTCACCAGCATGACCGGGCGCCTCGAACGCGAACATCTCGGCACGGACAGTGGCAGGTCTGTCGGTGCGACCCCTGCGTGAGGCGCATTGCGGAGGGTTTCGATCGCAGATGTTGATCGTGCTCGTCGCGACCCTCCTGGTCGTCAGCGTGGCAGGCATCAATGTCGCGCTGATCCTGCTGGCTCGGACGCACGCGCACCTCACCTCGCTTGGCCGACGATGCCCGACTTGGGCCTGAGCGTACCGAGATATGAGTTTTTGGGTTCCTCACACAAATGTATGCACGATTCTGGAATGATCTCGCCGATCACGCGTCGGCCTCAAGATGAGGAATAGGCCAGAAACCAGCTGGATTCAGGGGCTTCCATAGCTGAATCGACCGCCGCCTGCGCGGGCCCCGCTTTTGGTGGGGGGCCTGCTCGGCGGCAGCCTGTTCCGACGTAAGATGCTGATACGAAGATGTTTACGCCGTGACGATCATGCAGCCAGGTGAAACTCGCGGCTGACTCGCCCCGATGGCCATCGCGCGCCCGGAGCTTCCCTCCACCGCCTCGAAAGCTGGCGGCCTGGTACCACGCGCCCTCAAGTGCAGCCGGCGGTCCAGGCCCCCGCATCCACGTCTTAGATACCGGGTCATTGCTGACTCTCGCACTGATTCTACACAGTTTAAACGCTGAGAGGACTTACTCTCCTTGCATACATTCGTGAGAGGAACCAGTTTTTGAACTCCTATAGATCGAGCCGGATACGGGCCTTTCACCCACCAGGCGGGTATATCCTGCCGGTCTTCCTCCACGCTTTGTCGTGCCAGCTGAAGCCGTCGACCTCGAACTCCGTCATAGTGCTCCGGTACGGCGCGGAGTAGGCGGGGTTCTCGGCGGTTGTGCTGTAGAAAACCACTCGCGTGCGTTTCTGATCCTGCTGCACCTCAAACATCGACTCACCGGGGAACGAACCGGCATCGAATCCCATTTCGGTAACGAGTGTCTTCGGAATGTCGGCCAGCGCGACCGGCGCATCATTGGTCGACATCTCCCCCTCCGCGCCGGCGCGCTTGATCAAGACCAAAGGCAAGAGGGTGCCCTTCCAGTGCAGCAACTGGTCAGTATCGACCGGTTGGTCCTCTCCGTGCTTCTCGAGGATGTGCTGTGGGATGCGCACTTCCGAGACTGGCGTCCACAGGCCGTGGTCGGCGATCACGGCAATCAGGGCGTCGTCGAAAATGCCCAGCTCCCGATAGCTGTCCAGCGTGATGCCGATCAGCCGGATCACGCCGCGCGCGAGATCCTTCAGCGTTTCGCGGTTCCTCTCCGGTTCCACGTACTGCAGGTCCTCGTTCATCCGTATCGGCAGGTGAATGCCTAACAGGTGGTGGAACTTGAATGCAGGCTCTCGGTAGCCGACCAGCGAGCTGTTCGCAAATATGTCGACGACTCTCAGGTTCTGTAGCTTCGCCACGCTGTCCGACCTGGCGCTTCAGGCGCGGATCCTGCGCGAGGTAGACGACGCCCATGCCGCCCTGGCCGAGTTGGGAGCGGATCTCATACGGGCCGAGGGTCGAGCCAGCGGGGAGGAACATGCACGCGAATCATAATGCGCTCGCCATCGCCAAGCCTCCATCGACGCGAAGATGAGACGCACGGACCCGGCGCTTTCGTTGACAGCCAATCTGACAGCCACACGGTTGGATTCGGGCGGATTTGGCGGCACGCAGCGGACGCGGATGTGCGTATTTCCTAAGGAAAAAGAAAGGGCGGCATCCAGCGGCACGATTCAGCGCCCACACCGTGGTTTGAGGCCGTGTCCCGTGCCGGCTCACCAGCAGTCGCGCGGGCCCAGCTTTTGGTGGGGTTCCTGGCTAACCTTACGTGTGCTGCGGGTTATCAGGGGGAACCATGAACAGGCTTCGGAAAGTCCGGCCCACGGAGTTCCGAGGGGCCGGCTGAACAGTTCCACTTTGTACCGTGGGCCGGACTTAGAGCCTGTTCATGGTTCGTCGCCCTCAGACTGTTCTCAGCCGTCGATGACCGCATTATTAGCCATGGCCCCCCACCAAAATGCCCGCGCAGGCGGCCTCGACTGAGCGATACCACGAAAGGGCGGCATCCAGCGGACACCGCCCAGCCTCTCTTAATCTGCGGGTTTGGGGTTGAGTTCCCGGCGGCTCACCACTTTTACTTAGGGAATCTCAGACTGTCGCCGTCCGCATTGGATGGCTTGACGCCCTAACTGACGCCCAAGCAGATGGACGTCTGGAGACGGCCCGACCCGTCATGAGTCACTCAGGACCGCGTCCATCGCGGCGGCCGTCCGCGGGAGAGCCGGGATGACCTGCGAGTAGGTGTCGAGGGTGAGCGAGCCGTCGCCACCACGTCGGGGAGCATGATCGTGCGCCGGCTTCGGGCACTCTTCGGCGCAACAAAGCGCAACGTCGATTGAACCGCCTTCAGACTCGTGCGCGTCTGGGTGAGCGACTGCCGAAGCTGTCGTCGGTTGGCCAGATGGTCCGCCGCCCGCAGCTTGGTGAGCGGTGAGGACCGACGCTCTTACGGTAAGGCCAACGCCACGAGCCCGGGTGGGCCGTCCCGCGCGTCGAGGACCGTCACCGCAATGTACTGCCGGCCGCCGACCTCGTAGGTCATCGGGGCACCGACGGCCCGCCCCGGCAGCGGGATCTCGGCCAGCAGTACGCCGGTCGCCTTGTCGCGCGCGGCCAGCACCCAGCCGCCGCCCGCACCTGGTGCCTGTTGCCCGCTGAACAGGAGCGTGCTCGTCAGCAGCAGCAAGTCGCGACCGCCGCCCAGCGGCGGCAGCTCGACATCACGCAGCCGGGCATGATTCAGGATGGCCGGTGACCCACGGCCGTTGGCCTGCTGCCAGGCGATCTCGCCGCGGTTGAGGTCGATCGCCGTGATCCGTCCATACGGTCCCTTGAACAGCGGGAGTCCATCCGGCCCACCGGGTGGTTGCATCCGACCGCGCGAGTAGCGCAGGTTGGAGCGGTCCGGGCCCAGCTCGACCAGCGCTGGGATGATCGGCCGGGTCGTCGACGAGACATAGAGCAGACCGGTCTCCGGATCGAACGCGGCACCAGTCCAGTTGGCGCCGCCCCCGTAGCCGGGAAGCGCGATGGTGCCGCGCGTGTCGTTCGGACCGGTGCCGATGAGCGACGGCGGCGTGAAGATCGGCCCAGGCACGTAGTCGTCCAGGAGCTCGATCGCTTCGGCGCGCAGCGCGGCCGTGTAGTCGATCAGATCCGCCTCCGTCACACCTTGCCGGTCGAAGGGTGGTGGCCTCGTTGGGAACGGTTGCGTCGGCGAGGTCCACTCTCCCGGCACGCTGGAAGCCGGAACCGCCCGCTCCTCGATCGGCCAGACCGGCTCGCCGGTCACGCGGTCGAATACGAAGGTGAATGCTTGCTTGGTGACCTGCGCCACCGCCTTGATCTGCCTCCCGTCAACGGTGATGTCGACCAGGTTGGGAGCCGCCGGCGGGTCGTAGTCCCAGAGATCGTGATGCACGAGCTGGAAGTGCCAGACCCGGTTCCCGGTGGCACACTCGACCGAGACCAGGCTATTGGCGAAGAGGTTGGCGCCCGGGCGATGCCCACCGTAGTGGTCGTTTGTGGCGTTGCCGACCGGCAAGTAGGCGTAGCCGAGCTCCGGGTCGGCACTCATCATCGTCCAGACGTTGGCGTTCCCGGTGTAGCCTGCCGAACCGTCTCGCCAAGTGTCGTGGCCGAACTCGCCGGGCCGGGGGATCGTGTGGAACGTCCAGCGCAGCGCGCCGGTCCGCGCGTCGAAGCCCCTGACGTGGCCGGGTGGCGACTCCTTGAACCGCGGCTGGTCGGAGACCGCCGAGCCGACGATGATGACGTCGTTGCAGACGACCGGCGGCGAGGTGACCGAGTAGTTGATCGGCGGCGGGTCGCGCCGGGCGCGCGGAATGCCGCGCATCAGGTCGACGCTGCCGTCGTCGCCGAACTCGCGCACCCGCTCGCCCGTCCGCGCGTCGACGGCGTGCAGCCTGGCGTCGCCAGTGGCCCACACGATCCGCGCCTGCTGTCCGTCGGTCCAGTACGCCAGCCCGCGGTGGCTGAACCCGAGCACCATGATCGGGATGCCGAAGGCGTAGCTCTCCGGGTCATACACCCAGCGCGTCTCGCCGCTCGCCGCGTCGATGGCGGCCACCTGTGAAAACGGCGTGCTGAGATAGAGCGTGTCACCGACCATCAACGGAGTGCCTTTGAGCCCGTTGATGCTCACGTTGGGAGTATCGTTGGCGATCTTGAGCGCCGGATAGCGCGCGCTGAGCGCGTCGAGATCGAACCGGGCGTCGGCCGAGACCCACCGCCAGGCCACGCCCAGATCGCCGACGTTGTCTGCGGTGATCTGCGCCAGCGGCGAGTACTTCGTGCTCCCGGTGTCCCCGGCGTAGCTGCGCCACTCGCCGTCGTCGGCGCCGTGTTGTCCCGCCGTGGCCGCCGGGGCGACGGCCAGGACGAGCAGGATCGCACGCCCCACCCGCGTGAGCCGACGTCCGACTGTCATCGCCATCTGCAGCTCCTGCGCTCCCGGCCCGCCAACGCGATCAGCTGCTCGGTCACGCGTGTGGACTTACCGGGATCCTGGATTGGTGGCTTCTGCGGCAGCCTTCTCTTCCGCCCGCGCGACAACGAGGATGTTGAGGAGGCCGATATTGCCCTCGTGGCACGCGTACTCGAAGATCGGACCCTCCGTCTTCTTCATGAAAACCTGCGCCGTCCACGGGCTCGCCCACGTGGTCGGATCCTCAACCGTAAACTCGTAAAGCAGCGTGTCGGCGTCGACGCGGCTGATGCGCTCGACCAGATGCATATTCGGGCTCGATCCCGCATTCCAGGTCTCGTGGTAGAAATTCGCGGTGTCAACGACCAGCGTGTTGCCCTCCCACCGGGCGCGCGAGTCGCCTCTCCACTGCTGGATGTCCTCGCCGATATGCGGACGCCCATCCAGCGGGACGATGCGCGCGTCGTTGACCATCTCGGTCCGAATTACCACGTGATCGGGAGTCTGGAACAGCTGCATGTTGTTGTTGTAGGCCAAAGGAACGATGGGCGGTCCGCTGTTGAACCCGAGGATGCAACGCTCGGCTATGGTGCGGTCCTCCGGGCCGTGGGCGAGGCGTTCCTGCACCTCCGCGCGAGCGGCTCGTCTGGTTTCCCCCTCTGGCGTCCAAGGGATTTTCCCATCCGGTGGGTCAATGATCATTGACGTTCGCCGGCTCTCGACGACCTTCGTGATCGAGGGGTACCAGAAGAGGTTGAGGGCCCCCACGGTCCCGGGGGGCGGCGGGGCACTCGGGACCGGCCGCGCATCGGCCTCAATGCGGTCAACGGCTTTCTGTTCGAGGTTGGCCGCCTCCTCCTCCGTCAGGAATTCTTTCCCTGCCAGGTCATCCGGTCGTTCCAACGGTGTGAGGGTGCTGAAGTCCCAGACACCCTGCAGGTCAGGGTGCCCCCATGGCGTTCGGGGCGGCGCTGCCGTGTTCGTCGACTGTGCAGTAGCCAACATGGGCGTCAGCGCCACGAGCGCGAGCACGGTCACGACCGCCGCGAGACATCGATGGCTCATCGGATCCTCCTCATCGCTCTTCTGGGCTTTCTTCCCAAGACCGTCATCATAGACCGGGACGCAATCGCGTGAAAAGAGCCTCGCGGTCCGCACCGGACACCCACGGAAGGGCGCGACGGGTTGTCACTGTCGACACCGTGTTGCCGGCGGAGAAGGACCTGAAGACGTTGTTCGCGGACGGACGGCCGCTGCGGGTGAAGTACAGCCTCGACATCACGTCGACACGAAGGGAACTACGGCCATCGGTCGTCCCCCCGGACCTCCACGCGGCTCCGAAAACCCGATCCTGAGCAAACGGGTCCGAGAATCCGCGATCCAGGCCAGAAAAACGGGCCGGCGCGCCGTTTGCGCCAGCACCTACGGCATTGTCAACCTCACGCCACGGCTGGCATAGTATCGGGATGAGCAGCTCCGCGCTGAGCGACCACGGCTATCGATTGCGAGCCGACATGGTGGCCTGCGCCTGGCTGTAGTTTAGGGCGATCGATGACGAGACGCCGGCGTCGGGTTCGCATAGGACGCCTTGCTCTGCCGGTGTATGTCGTCGCTGCCCTCGGCAGCGCCTGCGATCAGGTCGGCGACGTTCCCTCACCGGTCGGATCGGGGGCCGGCGCGACGACGACCGCCGGCGTCGTGCGGCCCGTGCCGATGCCCGATCTCTCGCGGCTGCCGGACGCCGTACAGGATCAAGTGCGGGAGCGATACGCCGTACTGGAGCGTCTCGCCCGCGAGAAGCCCCCCCCCGGCGAGCTCGGCCGTGCGCACGGCGAGGTCGGCCTGATTCTGATGGCGGCTGAGTACGAAACCAGAGCGTTGGAGAGTCTGGCCAACGCGCAGGTGCTGGCGCCCGACGACCCGCGCTGGCCCTACTACCTCGGGCAGTTGCGTCTCCTCAGGGGCGAGCACACCGAGGCCCAAGCGGCGTTCGAGCGCGTGCGTGCTCTTCGCCCGACCGACCTCCCGACCCTCGTCCGGCTTGGTGAGACCCACCTCGACCGCGGTCGCCCGGGCGACGCCGACCGTCTGTTCCGCGAAGCGCTCGCGCTCGCGCCACGCTCGGCCGCGGTGTTGGGCGGCGTCGGACGCGCGGCCCTGGCGCAACAGAACCATGCGCGCGCCGTGCAGTATCTCGGGCAGGCCTTGAGCATCGAGCCCCAGGCGACGAGCCTCCACTACCCACTGGCCCTGGCGTATCGGGGTCTCGGCGATCTGGCGCGAGCCGACGCGCACCTGCGGCAGCGGGGCGGTGGCGATCCGACCCTCGCCGACCCGTTGATGGAGGAGTACGACGGGCTGCTCGAGAGCGCGCTCGCCTATCAGCTCCGGGGGGTCAAAGCCCTCGGAAGCGGCAAGTGGGAACAGGCGGCGGCCCTGTTTCGCAAGGGGCTCGAGCTGGAGCCACAGAACGCGGCGCTGGCACTTCAGGTGGGCACGGCGTTGCACTTGATGGGCGACGTCGACGCCGCGATCGACCAATTCGAGGCAATCGTGCAGTCGTCGCCCGAGTACGCGGGAGCGCACTTCAGTCTTGGCGTCATTTACCTGACGAGAGGGCGCTACGCAGATGCGTACGCACGGTTCGCGGCTGCCGTGGAACAGGATCCGGACTACGTGGAGGCACACCTGCGTCTGGCCGACACCCTCCGCGTGATGAGGCGTCCGGCAGAGTCGCTGTCGCACTACGACTCCGTGATCGAGATCGATCCCCGGCGGGTGGACGCCTGGATCGAGGGTGCGAACGTGCTCGTCGGCCTCGAGCGTTATGCGGAGGCTCGAGACTGGTTGGAAGCCGCCGGGAAGGCGCATCCCGACCTGACGGAGATTGCCAGCCTGCGCGAGTCCGTCGAGGGCATCCTCGAGCTGCAGCGCGCGCTGAGGTAGCTCGCCGAGGGCAGCGACAGGTGCCGGAGCGTTCCGTCGATCCCGCCGATTCCTGGGAGGAGGTGGTGATGCTCATCGAGATGACGCACACCCTGCGCGTTGTCCATCTGGACGGGCGTCCCCATGGAAATATCCTGTTGACGACGCAGGCTCCGATGTTCGAGTACGCGTGTCACGAGGGGAACTACTCCCTGCCGCTGATCCTCTCTGGAGCGCGAGCGAAAGAGAAGGCCGCCGCACAAGCCGCGAAGACGGGATCGAAGTAAGGAACTCCGCATCACCGGGACGCCGGCGGATCGAGCAGCCCCGGATCCACCGGAGGGCCGGGCCGGTGGTCCGGGTCGTCGTTCCGCCACGGCGTGCGGCACGGTTGGCGCCGTGTGTACAGCGCCAGGTTGGCCGCCATCCGCTGCGCGCTGTCGGATCGCCAGGCGCGTGCCGCGGCCGACATCGCGATGCGCTGCCATTCGATGGCGAGGTCGAAGTGACCCAGCTCGGCGAGCGCCATGGCCATGGTTTCGAAGACGGCTGGGTGTTGCTGCTCCTCCGGCAGCGCTTCGAGCAGTGCCCACGCGCGCTCGCCGTCGCGCACCTGATCGTCGGGCGCCGCGGCGAGCACCCGCGCCAGCGCGAGCCGGAACATCGGCTGGTCGGGGCGGACCGTCATCGCCTCGGTCAAGCGATCGCGCGCCGCCGCGTAGCGCTCGAGACGGACGAGCGCCATCGCCTCACCGAACCGCGCGGCCGCATGAGCCGGCGCGCGCGCGAGCACCTGCCGGTACTGCGACCGCGCCGGCTCGAAACGGTCGGTTCGACGCAGCGCATCGGCCAGCCTGAGACGCGCGGAGATGAAGGTCGGGTCCTCGGTCACGGCCGCGGTGTACCGCTCGATGGCCTCCTGGTCGCGACCACCGCGCTCGAGCAGGTCGCCGAGGCCGTAGTAGGCGTCCGCGAGCCGCGGATTGAGACGCAGCGCTTCCTCGTACTGCGCCAGCGCACCGTGCGCATCGCCCGCCCGCTTCGACGCGGTGCCGAGGTTCACACGCATGTCCGCGTCGTCCGGCTCAGCTTCCACGACCCGCCGGTAGTTCGCCACCGCCTCGGGCCAGTTCCCGGCGGCGGCGGCATCCATGGCGCGGTCCCGGTGGAACTGCGGGCTCTGCACCACCACCCCGTTCAGCGCCGCCACCAGCGGATCCGGCAGCTTGAAGGCCACGCCGGCCGTGCGCCCACCCGTCCCGCGACCGCCCCGACGCTCGACGTGGTGCGCGGCGTTGTCGAGATCGCCCAGCCCGCGGTAGGCCATGGCGAGCGGATAGTGGACGACGGTGGCCTCGGGGTCCAGCGTCAAGGCGGCGGTCAACTGCTCCACGGCGCGCGCGTAGTCCTGCTGCTCGACGGCCGCCCGGCCCAGCTCGAACCGGACCGCCGGCTGGTTCGGATAGAGCGACAGCGCCTCGGTCAGCGGCGACTCGGCCGTGTCCGGCCGGGCCATGTCGAGGTAGACCCGGCCGAGCCGCACGAGCGTGGCCAGGTCGGCGGGGCGAAGCTGACGCGCGCGCTCGAAGCTCTCGGCCGCCGCGGCCAGGTCGCCGGTGTCCCTGAGGACGTGTCCGAGGTAGTAGGGCCAGCGGAAGTCCTCGGACGCCAGACGCTGCGCGTTGCGATAGCAGCGCTCGGCCGCGTCGATGAACTCCATCGCCAGGAACAGCGTGCCGAGCTCGCCAAAGGCGTCGGCGCGCGCCGGTGGCGGGACGTCGGGGCGCCGCGCCGCTGCCATGAGCGCCGCATGCGCCTCGCGCAGCTGCCGCTGGACGGATGGGTGCAGGCGGCTCACATCGGGCAGCGCCACCGGCAGCAGCGGCTGCGCCGCCGGTTCCCCCTGTCGTGCCGCGGCGCGCGCTTCGCCCGCGGGGCCGTTCACGAGCCCCAACGTGATCGAGACCACCAGCGCGACGAGACCGCGTCTCATGGGCCCTCTCGGCCGGTCCGTGCTTCGCGACCGGTCCCTTGGGTCAGGGTCAGCCACTGATCCACCGCGAGGTCCGCCCACTCCTCGACCCGACCGCCCGGCCAGACGACGCGGACCCGCGGCACCGTCGTCGCCGCGCCGAGGCCGACGAGCACGCGGGGATCGTGGGCGGACGCGTAGCTGCCGTCCGTCCGCGCGCGCCGCCACCGCGGCGGGCCGCCGCTCGGAAAGACGCCGACGCGCGCCCCCAACATGTCGCGGGGCGGACTGCCGCCGACGAGCCGCAACCCGAGCCACCGGTTGCGGTTGCCGACGTTGTTGAGCAGGAGTCGCACCGCACCGCCGTTGTTCGTGACGACGACGTCCGTGTCGCCGTCGTTGTCCAGATCGCCGAAGGCCGCACCCCGGCTGACCTCCGAAAGCTCGAAGACCGTGCCGGCGCGGGCGGTGACCTCCTCGAACCGCCCATTGCCCAGATTGCGAAACAACTGGTTCAGCTCGTGCAGCGGATGCGGATCCTGCGGATCCCTCGTCGCCACACGCTGGGTGGTGACCGCCCCGTTGACCGCCAGAACGTCGAGCCAGCCGTCGTTGTCGTAGTCGAACCAGAGCGTGCCGAATCCCGTATAGGGCAGGCTCGGGGCCCCGAGTCCCGACATCGTGCTCCGATCCTCGAACAGGCCGGTTCCGTCGTTGACGTAGAGGGTGTTGGTTTGCTGGATGACGTGGGTCACGAACAGATCGTCGTCGCCGTCGGCGTCGAAGTCGCCCGCGTCGACGCCCATTCCGGCCTCTGGACTCCCCGCGTAATTCAGCGCGACCCCCGCCAGCAGCGCCTCGTTCCTGAACGTGCCATCGTGCTGGTTGATCCAGAGCTGGTTCTCCCCGTTGTCGTTGGCGACATAGAGGTCGACCCACCCATCGGCGTCGACGTCGGCGGCCACGACCCCCATCGCCCGGCCGTAGTCGCGCGCCACCTGTGATGCAGCGGTGACGTCGGCGAACGTCCCGTCCCCACGGTTCCGATACAGACGGTCGGGAACAGGCATGAACCCCTGCGGCCCGCAGTAGTCCCGAGCGCCGAGGGTCGTAAAGCACTTCTGATCTTCATCGTGTTCGACGTAGTTGCCGACGTACAGGTCGAGCCACCCGTCCCGGTCGAGGTCGACGAACGAGGCCGAGATGCTCCACCCTGGCTGGCTCGTGCCCGTGTGCGTGGAGACATCCGTGAAGGTCCCGTCGCCGTTGTTGCGGAACATCTGGTCCGGCCCGTGCGTGGTCAGATACAGGTCGACCCAGCCGTCGTTGTCGATGTCCCCGGTCGCGACGCCCATCCCGTACGAGCGCACGTCGAGGCCGCTCGCCTCGGTGACATCCGTGAACCGGAGCGTGCGGGAGCCATCGGCGCGCACCTCGAGGTCGTTCCGGTACAGCCGGTCGGTCAGCGGCAGTGGCATCTGCGGCGGCATCACGGCGTCGGCCAGCGTCTTGCCCGCGCCGAGCATCCGTCCCTGCGCGAGGTAGACGTCGAGGTCGCCGTCGTTGTCGAAGTCGAGCAGCGCGACGCCGGACCCGACCATCTCCTCGAAATAGTACTCGCCCGACATGCCGTTGAAGTGCACGAAGTCGAGCCCCACGGCCTCGGCGCGCTCGGTGAACCACGCCGCGGCGGACTGGGCCGACACGCCGGGGTGCAGGCCACCCAGCAGGATGGCCGCGGCGGCGACCCGGCGCAGCCAGCCCGCGTGCGCCTGAATGCCCAAAGGAGCTGAGCGCCTCACTTGGTCTCGGTCTTCGTCGAGGGGACTCGACAAGTGCTCGAGAATCTCCTGGCCGGGCGTGGAAAGGCCCTCGTGATTAGTCTCAGTCGAGGCGGAGGGGATGGACCTCCACCGGCTCCACCGCCGCGGCGCCCTCGCGGGCAAGGACCACGCGATTGAGCGGAACGTCGCGATAGGTGTCGCGCCGCCCACTGCCCGGCCAGACGACCTCCAGTCGTCGAATCATCGTCGCATTACCCAGCCCGATCTCCTGCTGGAGCGTCGAGGCACCAAAGCTGCCGCCGCTCCCGACCGTGGCATGAATCGCCCGATCTCCATCGGGCGTCGCCACCTCGACGGTGAGGCGTGCACCGATCGCCAGGCGATTTGACGCGGTGCCCCGCAGCCTCACCGTGATCCACGCATGGCCGTGGCCGGGGTTCAACAGCAGGACGTTCTGAGACTCGTCGCCTTCGAAGGCGCCGCCGAGGACCATAAACACGTCTTGGTCTCCGTCGTGATCGATGTCGCCGAACGAAACCCCATGGCCCTTCTGGATGTGCCCGAATCCGTCTGCCGTCGCATCCTCGAAGCGTGTACCACCGGCGTTGCGGAACACCCGATTCGGCACGAGCATCTCGAAGTGCGGATTGCCCGTGCCGAGATACACATCGGGAAACCCGTCGTTGTCCAGGTCGCCGTAGTTGCTGCCCATCGTCGGCATGACCAGGTCGAGGCCCACGGCTTCGGTGACATCGGCGAACGTGCCGTCACCCTGGTTGCGATGCAGGCGGGGATGCGCGGCCGGGCGGCGCTGCCCGAGATACTCCGCCGTCATATCGGCAAGACGGTCAGTGGCTGGTAGCTCCACACTCATGGAGGCTGGGGCAGCCACAAACAGGTCGAGCCACCCGTCGTTGTCATAGTCGAAGAACCACGTCGGGAAGCTGTCCCGTGGCTCTACGACACCGGCGGCGGCCGTCACGTCGCGGAACGACCACCGCCCGTTCGGCGACGGCCCCTGGTTGCGGAACAGCTGGTTCGGTTCCCCGAAGCGCGAGACGTAGAGATCGAGGCGGCCGTCGTTGTCGTAGTCGCCCCACGCCACGCCCTTGACGAAGCCAACCACCGCAACGCCGGCCCGGTCGGCGATGTCGGTGAACGTGCCGTCCCCGTTGTTGCGGAACAGCTGGGAGGGATAGGTGGAGTCGAACTGCGACTCGTTGCCGACGAAGAGATCGACATGGCCGTCGTTGTCGTAGTCACCCCATGCGGCCGTCTGCGTGGGAGCGTCCCGCAGTAACCCGGCCGCCTCGGTCACGTCGGTGAACGACCCGTCCCTGTTCCCCCGGAGGAGCGAGTTCGGGTGCGGCTGATCCAACCACGCGCCCCGCAATACGAAGACGTCGGCAAGGCCATCGTTGTCGTAGTCGGCGTGGACGAGATTCAGTCCGCCGACGATCCCTTCCAACCCGGCCTCGAGCGTCACGTCGTCGAAGGTGCCATCGCCGTTGTTCCGAAAATAGCGGAGCTGATCCCGCAATCCCCACGACGACGCCATGACGTCGAGATCGCCGTCGGCATCAAAATCCTCCATCACACTGCCGCCCGCCAAACCGACGGTATCGAGGCCGAGTGTCGGCGCGATGTCCACGAACCCCCCGAACCCGGCGCGTGAGCCGTACGCCGACCGAGGAATCAGCCACGCCGGTGGCACGCCGTCAGGGTGCTCGCCTAGCCACATGTACGCGAGGTTGAGCACCCATCGCACGGTCAGGTCGGTGGGGTCGTCCTTCGCCATCTGCTCGTACAACGCCACCGCCTTCCGGGCACTGTCCTGATGCGGGTGTATGGCAGCCTGATCAATCGGGAGGGCACAACGCGCGGCCGGGTTCGGCGGAAGGCAGTTGTCGCGCTGCGCGAGCCGCATATACGCGATGCCGAGCGAGCGGCGCATCGCGTGCTGGAACCCGTCAGGAAGGTCGCTCGGCACCTCACTGCCGGCGGCCTCGAAGAGCTGGAGCAACCGCTCGAGTTCGACCGTCGCGTCCTGGGTGCGGCCCGCCCTGAGCATCTCCCCGGCAACGGACGCCTGGTAGATCACCTGCTCGCGTGGGGTGGTGGCGGGCGGCATGCCGAGCAGTATCTCCAGCCGCGCAGCGTTGGCGAAAGGGTTGAAAAACGCGGATTCAGGCGCCGCGGCCAACGCCTCGAGGCGTTCCGCCATCCGCGCGTTGCTCGGCGGACGGGGGCGGGACGCCGGCGGCTGACCGTCGACCGGGGCGCAGACCGCAAGCGCGAACAGCACCGTCCACGCCTGAAGAATCCATCGTGGACGACGGGCGTGAGTTCCGGGGTTAGAAGCCTCTCGGTGGTCGCCAGTCGACATGAGGGGAAACCTCCCGATCACGACCGTCGCTGCATGCCGATCCGGCGTCAGCGGCGAGCGCGTCGCGGAGGACCTTCAGGGCGACGTCGCGGTTGAGCAGGGTGTCGTGCGCGCGGTCCCAATCCCATGCCGCTGCTTTTCTTTGCTCTCGCCTGCGCCCGCGCTGCCCATGCACGGACGGGGCCGGCCCTCGGGAAAGGCCGGCCCCGTCTCACAGATCGCGATCGACGGCCCGGAGATCGGGCCCCCGTCGAGCGGTCACGCGACCATCACCACTCGATCTCCAGGCCCAGGCGGGCGAACCGGGGGCGCATGATCCGGTTGATGCGCTGCCAGTCCGGCCCATACGTGCTGTTCCAGCCGAGCGTCGTGTGGGCGTTGAAGATGTTGTAGATGTCGACGAGCGGCACAATCGACATCCCCCCGGCGGTGGTGAACTGCCGTGAAAAACGCATATCGAGGTTCGTCTGACGCGGGAGGAACAGGGTCTCCGGCGCGAGCAGGTCAATGGTGATCCGTTGCCCCCCCGTGAGCCGGGAACCATCCGGCAGCGTCGTGACGGTGAAGTTCGCGCTATCCTCCGGACCTGGCATCCCCTGCAGGAAGCCGCTGAGCATCACGCCGCCCGGCAGCGGATAGGCCCCGTGGACTTTGTAAAACGACTGGTACGGGCGGGCATGGTCGCAGTGCCGCAGCTGGTTGGGGTTGTCGACCTCACAGGTGTCGACCTGGGTCTTCTCCGTCGTGACGCTCCCCCCGAAGAACCCGCCGTTCGGCAGCCGGCCGTCAACGATCACCTCGTAGCCGGTGTAGCGAATGTCGTTGAGATCCGAATTGCCGAGCAACCTGTCCCTGCCGATGCCGAAATGGCTCGGGTTCAGGTTGTACGCGGTGATGAGCTCGCCGCCGCCGTTGGGCAGCCGCGGATCCACCGGCCCCGTGAAGGTGAACGGCGTGTAGTTTTCGGGACCCAGCAGCCGGTTGTCCGTCCAGAACTGGTTGGTGAAGTCGCGGCGATACCACCCGCCGGTCACCGAGAGCCCCGGCAGCAGCTCGTGCTGCAGCGTCACGCTGTACTCCCAGTTGCCGTCCCGCTGGAGACTCGGATCCAGGCGCACGACGTCGGTGGACGTGCCGAAGTCCGCGCCTTGCGGGGAGGGGCCCACCTCCTCGAGCTGGATCCGGTTGTTGGTTCTGTCGATGACGTCCCCGTTCCCGTCCAGATCGGTCCAGGCGCGGTTCTCCTGGCGGGGGAAGACCCTGGAGTCGCAGCAGAACGGATTGGCATCCAACGTGGTCAGGACATTCTCCGCCGAGATGTACTGGTTCACATTGCCCTTGAGGGCGGTCCGGCCGTCCCCGAACAGGTCGTACGCCACGCCGAACCGCACCGAGCCATTGTGAAAACTCGGCCCATCGAGGGCCGGGAGGTCACGGGCCCCCACCCAGGTGCCCGCCGGGGCCTGTTGCGGCGGCACGCCGCCACGGAACCAGTCGTACCGTGCCCCCAGATTCAACGTCAACCGGTCGATCGTCCACTGATCCTGCGCGTACACCCCGACGTCGCGCTGGATCTGGGTTTCGTAGTTCCCCAACGGGGCGCCGGTCACGTGGACCAGGAGCGGGTTGCCTGCGAAGAAATACAATGCTCGCACGTCGGCAAAGAACACGGTGTCCTGATTGAGGCTGCCCCAGGTGGTGTCGACGCCCGCCTTGAAGTTGTGGGAGCCGGTCACATACGAGGTCGAGGCCTTGGTCGCCCACCGCAGATCCCCCTGCGTGCCACGGGCAGGCGTGGACCCGCTCACCTGGCCCGTCGCGAAGTCGATTTCCGGAATCAACTCGTACATCCCTTGCTGCGGCTCGTGGCGCCAGCGGACGTAAAACTCCGACGCCCCGAGCTCGACCAACCAGCGGTTCGACAGCGACGATGTCCACCGCACTTGCGTGTTGTGGGCCGTCGGTAGGGGGGGGTGACTCGTCGACTCCGGCGGGATGGTCGCCGAGGGGGTGAAGTACGGATGGTCACGGTAGTTACGCGCGAAGCTGATCCGCCACTTGTTGCGCGGGGTCACCTGGTGGGTCAAGCGCGCCACCCCGTTGTAGCGGTATGTTGCCCCAAAGGCTTGCTCGCCCGCATGGCCGTAGGTGATGTCGTGCCCGAGGCGGTTGACCGACCCCGCGGGCTTGAAGAACTGGTCCGCGACGTAGAACTCGTTGTTATGGGTGCGGGCGGACACGAAGAACCACAGCTTGTCCTGCACGATCGGTCCCCCGAAGGCCGGGTTGAAGTCGATGTCATACCGCAGCCGGTCGCCGGCCCGGATCAGCGTCTTGAGCTCGTCCGTGCGGTTGTCGCCCTGAAAGCGCTCAGTGCCATAGTAGGTGAACGTGGTTCCGGAGAAGGTGTTGCCCCCCTCCTTCGGAATGGCGTTCTGGACCACGCCGCCCACCTGCACCTCCGCCGGGGAGCCGCCGGTCTCGAACGTCAGCTCGGCCGTCGCCCCATCGTTCAGCTCCCACCCGTTTCTGATGTCCCAAGAGACGTTGGTCGTGCGCATCCCGTCCTGGTACGTCAGCGCGTCCCACCGGTCGGAGCCATGTTGGCTCGCAAGCATTGAGCCTTCCCCCATCCCCGTGTTGCGCACGCCGGGGATCAGCAGGGTCCGCGCGTCCAAGGTCCGCCCCTGCGGGAGCAGGTCCATCATCTGGCGCGTGATGACGGCCTGGCGGCGCACCTGCTGCACGTCGACCACCGGCGACTCGCCCGTCACCGTCACCGTCTCCTCGAGCGCCCCGACGCGCAGCTCGGCGTTGATCTGCACGGCGCTGTCGCCTAGCAGCAGCACGTCCTCGCGGATCACCGTGCTGAACCCCGGCAGCGTGAACGTTACCGTGTAGGTGCCCGGCCGCAGGTTGATGATCGTGTAGCGGCCGGCGGTGTCGGTGAAGGCCGCGATCGTGCCCTCGATGATGACGGGGCTCGCCACCTCGACCGTCACGCCGGGCAGGAGGCCGCCCGTCGCGTCCTCGACCAAGCCCGATATTGCTCCACCAGCCTGCGCGGCGGCGGTTGCCGGGAACAGTAGCAATCCGACTACTGACAGGAATCCGATCAGCGAAGCGACAAGCGAATGAACGCATTTATCCTCCTCAAGTTGGCCAGTCACACGACGGCCAGGTCACATGAGCACATATCGACTACTCGGAGTCAAGCTCGACTTGCTCGAAGTAAGCTCGACGCCAAGACGTACGGGAGCAAACCACGCGCCGGCTCGCTTTGGCTTAAATTGTCCGTATGTGTCACTTAACGTCGTAACAGACGGACATCTAGTGTCCCGTAACAGTGGTTCGCGAACAGTTGTCATGCTGGGTGTGCAGCCAGCGTTCGCCGAGCAAACCGGGCGATGCTCGCGAGGATGTCGTCGGCACTCTTGGTCCAGACGAACGGCGTCGGTTGCTCATTGG
The DNA here is from genome assembly GCA_965197395.1 of Vicinamibacterales bacterium. GTDB lineage: Bacteria > Acidobacteriota > Vicinamibacteria > Vicinamibacterales > UBA8438 > CAZYFH01. Next base: position 537,503 of record CBDANB010000006.1, read on the forward strand.
TCACCTCGATGAACTCTTGGATCGCGCGTTTGAGGGCCGCGACGCTCCGGTGGGCGCCGCGGCGAAGCTGCTTCGTCGTCAGCGCCGCGAACCAACGTTCGACCAGGTTCATCCAGGACCCATAGGTCGGTGTGAAGTGCAGGTGGACCCGCGGGCGCTTGGCCAACCAGCGCTGAATGATCGCGGTTTTGTGCGTCCCGTAGTTGTCGACGATCAGGTGCACGTCCAGGTCGGCGGGGACGTGCGCGTCGATCGCATCGAGGAACCTGCGGAACTCGATCGAGCGATGCCGCTGGTGCATTTCGGCGAGCACCTCGCCCGTCTTGACGTCGAGGGCCGCAAACAGCGAGGTCGTTCCGTGCCGCCGATAATCATGCGTGCGCCGCTCGGCCTGCCCGGGTTGCATCGGCAGCAGGGGGGCCGTCCGATCCAACGCCTGAATCTGCGATTTCTCGTCCACGCAGAGCACAAGGGCATGGTCCGGCGGATTCACGTACAGCCCGACGATATCGCGCACCTTCTCGACCAGCTGCGGGTCTGGCGACAGCTTGAAGGTCTCGCTGCGATGCGGCTGCAATCCAAACGCCTGCCAAATGCGCTGGATGGTCATGTGACTCAGGCCCGTCGCCTTCGCCATATCGCGCGTGCTCCACTGCGTCGCCCCGCGAGGCGTGGTTTCCAGGGTTGCAATCACCACCTGCTCCACCTGCGCATCGGTAATCCGCCGAGGCGTGCCCGGACGCGGTTCGTCGATCAGTCCCTCCAGGCGATCGCGCACGAAGCGTGTGCGCCACTTGCACACCGTGGTCCGCGAGACGTGGAACCGTTTGGCGATGCTCGTCGTCGAGCGGCCGGCGGCACACGCCAGAATGATGCGGGCGCGCCGCGCCACCTGCGGGGCACTGCGCGACCGGTGGGCCCACGAGTCGAGCCGTTGCCGTTCGTCGTCACTGACGGTCACTGTCACCGGGGCAGGACCTCTCACGTGCACCTCCTGCGAGGAATACGTCGAGGCACCATAAACCGTTTACTTATTTCTGTTACAGGACACTAGAATCTGTATACGCCAAAGTCATGGATCCAATACATTGGATATTGTGATGGTCACGACCCTCGGGTCAATCAGCCACAGGTCCCATCCCGCCACAACGCGGCCGGTCGGGCGGGGTTGGTGGGCGACTCGCCATCAACCGACGGAGGAGAGCCGCCGTCTCGGGCTGCGGTCTGAACACCAATTGACGGATGCCCTCGGCGATCGCCAGCGGCGTATGCCCGGCGTCGTTGGTCGCATCCAAACAGGCGCCTCGCTCGACAAGCATCTGCACGATCGGGTTAGCGCCCCGTGTCGCAGCACCGTGGAGCGCGGTTTCACCCTTGGCGTTCACGGTATGGATGTTGCCGCCCAGCTCGAGCACGAACGTGAACGCCTCGGTCACCTCCTCGTTCGTGCCGGGTTCCGTCCCGGGGTACACACCGACGCCCGCCGCAGTCATCAGCGGCGTCGTGTTGTCGTCGGTCGGCAGGAGCGGATCGGCGCCGTGCTCCGCGAGGACGCGCATCAGCTCGGCGTCGCCGACCCGGGCCGCGTTAAAGAACGGCGTCGCGCCCGTCCCCCCGGTGCTGCGTTGCCGCGGCTGGTCTTTCAATTCTTTCGCGATGCGGGCGTTCGGGTCCGCTCCGAGCGCCAGCAGCTGCCGGGCGAGGTCGAGCGCGTGCACGTCGTCCCGGTGCACCGGTTCGGGGTTGTCGAACCCAACGGGGGACTGCCGACTCCAGACGAGCTGGTGCAACGCTGACCACCCGACGGCGTCCGCGTTCGGATCCGCGCCCGCGTCCAGCAGGACCGCCGCGAGCTCGAAGTTCTTGTTCATGATCGCCAGCAGCAGCGGCGTGACGCCGTTCGACAAGGCGTCGTCCACGTCCGCGCCGGCGGCCAGCAACGCCGTCGCCGCCTCGATACGTCCCGCGCGCGCGGCGAACAGAAAGGCGGTGAAGCCATGCTTGGTGCGCGCGCCCACGTCCGCGCCCGCCCGGACCAGCGTGTCCACCACCCCCGCGTTGTTCTCGGCGGCCGCCCACATCAGCGCCGTCTGGCCGTGCGTGTCGTCCGTCGCGTGCACCTCCGCGCCGTGGGCCAGCAGCACCTCGACCGCGGCAATGTCCCCGGTCCGCGCGGCCGTCATCAGCGCCGTCCGGCCGCCCGCCGCGGCCGCATTCGCGTCGGCGCCCGCCTCGAGCAACCGCGCGATGATGCCGGCGTTCCCGGTGAGACAGGCGAGCGAGAGCGGCGTCACCCCGTAGCGGTTGGCGGCCCCGACGCCGGCCCCGGCGTCGATCAGCAGCCCGACGAGCGCGGCCGCCTCCGCTTGCACGGCCCAGTGCAGGGCGGTCGTGCCGTCCGCCTCCGCGACATTCACGTCCGCCCGCTGGTCGAGCAGCGCGCGGACCGTCCCCGCGGATCCCGCCTTGACGGCCTCCACGAGCGGCACGTCGCGCGCGGCGGCGCCGAGCGAGAACACCGCCAGCACCAGCACCAGCACCGTCCACCGGCTCACCGCGTGTGTCCGCATCGTCTGCCCCTCTCCTCCGTCAACTGGTCGGCCAGCGCCTACCCGCAGGGGCCACTTGTGTTGAGTTGTAGCGCAGGCCTTCAGGCCTGCCAGCGAGGCTGAAGCCTCGCGCTACAACACGCAACACACGTGGGTTCTGGGGTTAGCAGCCCAACTATCGGTCATCGGTCGTCTTCGTGGCCCGTTGATCCGCCCTCACACACCCGAGAGCGGTTCGAGCTCGAGCCGTCCCGTGCTGTTGCCGTGCTGGTCCACCCGGACGCCGACCTTGTCCAGCATCGCCAGCAGCAGATTCGCCAGCGGGGTCTCCGGATACTGCAGGTGCCGGCCTCGCTTCTGCGGGGTGCCGCCCACCAGCGCGAGCGGCAGGTCAAAAGGCGAATGCTGGTTCGGGTCGCCGAGCCCTGAGCCGTACAGCAGGACGACGTGGTCCAGCAGGCTGCCGTCCCCCTCGGGGGTCGACCGGAGCTTCTCGAGGAAGTAGGCGAACAGCTCAACGTGATAGGTGTTGATCTTCGCCAAGTCCGCGATCTTCTCCAGGTTGTCCTGGTGGTGCGAGAGGCCATGGTGATTCACCGGCACGCCGAGCTCGGGGTACGCCCGCCCGCCCAGCTCCCGGCCGAGCATGAACGTGGTGACTCGCGTGACGTCCGCCTGATACGCCAACCACTGCAAGTCGAACATCAGCTTCGTATGCTCGGCGAAATCGAGCGGAATTCTGGTGGGGCGCTCGAACGGCGGCAGCTCCTGGTCAGCGGCGCGCTCCGTCAACTGCAGCCGGCGCTCGATTTCGCGCAGCGAATCGAGGTACTCGTCGACCCGGGCGCGGTCGTTGCCCCCGACCCTCCGCTGCAGGGCGGCGATGTCCCCGGTCACGGCGTCGAGAATGCTCCGGTCCGTCCGTACCTCCGCCTGCCGCTGGGCCGCCGTGCCCCCTTCGCCGAAGAGACGCTCGAAGACCACCGCCGGGTGTCGCTCCATCGGCAGCGGGGTCGTCGGCGTCTGCCACGCCAGCGTGTTGAGGTAGACGCAGTCGTAGCCGTTGTCGCAATTGCCGACCTGGCTGCTGGAAAAGCTGTCGACCGCCAGCTCGAGCGAGGGCAACCGCGTGTCCCGCCCGAGCACGGCCGCCGCGACCTGATCGACCGTCGTCCCCCCCCGCACGTTGGCCCCTTGCGCCTTCTTCGCGTGGACGCCGCTCAACCAGCCGGCGCTCGCGCGCGCGTGGGGGCCGTCGCCTTCGTTGAATCCCTCCGCCGCCCGCTGCGCGAGACCGCTCACGATCGTGAGGTAGTCGCGGAAGGGGGCGAGCGGCGTCAGAATGGGCGAGAACTCGAAGTTCGTCCCCTCGCCGACCGGCTTCCAATGATTCACCTCCGGGTTCATCGCGACCCCGTTCGGCACGTAGACGAACCCGAGCCGCCGCGCCGGCGTCGCCGGCGTCCGCGCCAACGCCGTGAGCGGCGGCACCATCGCGTCCAGCAGCGGCAGCGCCACCGTCGCGCCGAGCCCGCGCAAGATCGTCCGCCGCGGCAACGTCTTCTTCGTAATGAACATGACGGCGAGCTCCTTCTCGTCGATGCCGGCTGGACGGACCGGCCCCCGCTACTGCGCCGCCGCCACCGCCGGCGGCCCGCTCGAGCGCCGCATCTGAAACGGCAGACTCTTCACGATGCCCATCAGCAGCGCCTGAAAGCGGTAGTCGTCGTCGGCCGCCGTGCGCACGATGCCCCGGACCACCGGCGCATCGCCAGGCTCCACCCCCCGCCCCAAGGCATACGTCAACAGCTTCTCGGTCAACGTCGTGACGAACAGCTCGGACCGGCTCAGCAACACCTCTCGAAGCCCGTCCACGCCATCGAAGGTGGTGCCATCGAGCATCGTGCCCGACGCGTCGATCGGCGTGAACGCTTCGCTCCGCGTGCGCCACCGTCCGACCGCGTCGAAGTGCTCGAGCGCCAGGCCGAGTGGATCCATCATGGCATGGCAGCTCGCGCACACCGGATTCGCGCGGTGCTGCACCATCCGGTCCCGCATCGACAGCACCTCGCCCTCGGCGTTGTCCTCTTTGAGGTCCGGCACGTCCGGGGGCGGCGGCGGCGGCGGCGTCCCGAGGACGTTTTCCAACAGCCACTTGCCCCGCAGCACCGGGGACGTGCGATGGGCATAGGACGTCGCCGCGAGGAGGCTCCCCTTGCCGAGCAGCCCACGGCGGCTGGCGTCGCCGACCGTGACCCGGCGGAAGTGGCTCCCCTTGACCGCCGGAATCCCATAGTGCGCCGCCAGCCGCTCGTTCACGAACGTATGATCCGCCGTCAGCAGCTCCAGCACGCTCAGGTCTTCCTGGAGGATGCTCTCGAAGAAGAGCTCCGTCTCGCGCCGCATGGCGTGCCGGAGGGTCGCGTCGAAATCCGGGAACCGCTCCATATCCGGCTTCACGTCGGGCAACGTGCGCAGGTTCAGATACTGGCCGGTGAAGTTCGTGACGAAGGCCTCCGACCGGCGGTCCGCCAGCATCCGCCGCACCTGCTGCTCCAGCACCGCCGGGTCGCGCAGCTGGCCGCGCTCCGCGACGTCGAGCAGCTCGTCATCCGGAATGCTGCTCCAGAGAAAAAACGACAGGCGCGAGGCCAGATCCAGATCGCTGACGAGGTAGATCGTATCTGGCGCGACGTCCCGCGGGCTTTCTTCGATGCGGTACAGGAAGGCCGACTCGACGAGCAGCTGCCGCACCGCCCGCTCGATCCCCGCGTCGAACCCTGCCGCGTGCCGGCCGTCCCGGTACGCGGTCAGCAGGCGATCCAGCTCCACCTCGCTCGGCGGCCGCCGATAGGCGCGCCGCGCCAGCGTCGAGAGAATCTGCGCCGCGCAGGGCCCCTCGTCCTCCGGCGCGGTCGGCCGGCACGTGAAGATGCGCTGGCGACTCTCGGTGTCGCCGGGCCCGCTGGGCAGGAACGGCCCTGTCACGGTGAGGTGCGCCAGGTAGGGACCCGAGCGCGTCTCGTCGTTTGCGTATCCTCCGCTGTAGGCGCGCATCGACGGCTCCACCAGCGCCAGACGGAGCCGTGCAAGGGTGTTGGTCCGCGTCGCTTCGGTCAGCAGCTGCCCATTCTCGAGAAACGCGGCGGCAACTTCATGCACCCCGGCCGTCACGGGGAGGCGCACGCGCCAGTCCGCGTCGAGGTTCCGCCGGTAGCCGGACTGGTCGGCGGTGTTCGTCGCCGCCTTGAGCGCTTCATCTTCTTCGGGGTCCTCATCGGGGTCCGGCTCGCCGGCGAACGTGAACCGCGCGACCGGTTCGCCGTCGAGCAGGATCTCCAGATCGTGCGACTCGTCGTACCTCGGAATGTTGTCCGCGATGTCGAGCGCCAGCTTCGCCTGAATGTCGTACTCACCATCCTTCGGGAAATGATGCCGGACCAGCGTGCCGCCGCGCGTGCCGAACGGCAGCCCCTCGAGATGCCGCTCCTGCGGAAGGTCGGGTGGGAGGTGATAGATCTTCACAGCGGGCGGCACCGCCGAGCTCCCGACGGCCGCGCGACTGATCTTGCGCGCCGCGGCCAGGTAGCGGTCGACTAGCGTCGGCGACATCCGGAGAGAGGCCGCGATGTTGTCGAACCCGTAGCTCGCATCGTCGGCCGGCAGCAATTCCGTCGTATCGATCTCCAGGGCGAGCAGGTCGCGAATCGCGTTCGCGTACTCGGTGCGGTTCAGGCGATGGAACACCGTCGAGGGGCCGGGGTCGGGATCGAGCGCGGCGGCGTGGTCGAGCTTGGCCTCGAGCCAGCCCGCGAAGCCGTCGTACGCCTCGCGATCCGGACGCGGCCGGCCCGCCGGGGGCATGAGGCCGGCCCGAAGCTTGCGCACCACCTTTTCCCACACCTCGGGATGGGCCGTCGCGTCGTCGACGTCCAGGACGTCCAGCGTCAAGCCGGCGGTCTTCAGCCGCTCGTTGTGGCAGGTGACGCAGTACCGGTCGAGTAGCAGCCGCTGCGGGGACCGGGCCGCTGCCGCCGCGCCCGAGCCCGGCTGCTGCGGGCCCGCTCCGTGCAGCTCCGCCGACAGCACCAGCGCGAGCGCGCCGGCCATCGACAGTGCCGCCGATCGGCTCAACGCGGATAACGTCATCGAAGCCTCCAGCCACGCGTGGACCGTCACGGCCGCGTACCGTCCCCGGGGATGGCGTACCCCGAAGGCACGACGCTCATCGTCACTCGGGGATCACTCGGAACTCAGTCCCGATAGAATATTATGGGTCTATCCGGGTTTCCCAACGCCATTTTGGGGCCTTTCGGGGTTTTTCGTGGGTGATTTGATTGGAAAGGCCCTGTGGGAGCTCGTGGAAAACGCACAGCGTTTTCCAAGGCACGGTGGGCGCGTTCTGTGCGTCCACGGCGCCGTCAGCTTCCACAGGGCCCGTCCGTGCGCGACAAGATGGCTCCCAGGGAGGGGGCCCATGCGTGATGTCGAACTGGACCGCTGCGTCCTCGGACTGCAGTCGACCGGCGAACAACTATGTTCGCGTCAACACCGTCGACCTGTACACGCCGAACGCTCGATTTACCCCGGAAAGACTGGGATATCAGGTGCTTACGCTATTTGGGAAACTCGGATATAGCCAATATTATACGTCGGTGTATTACTGGGTTCCTGATTCGTCGTAAATCAGCTGGACGAAAGAGCTCAGCAGGCCGCCGGACGCATCAAAGTCGCTCAGGTTCGCCGGAGCCTCGTAGGCGTCGGCGACTTCCTGGGCGGGCCTCCCGGCCTTCATGCCGGCGAGCGCATATTCCTTCAGATGCCTGTGGAACTCGGTATACCGGACGAGATCGTTGAAGGGAAAGGCGTCGAAGTGTCCGGTGATCACCGTGTCGACGTTCGTGAGCGCGGCCGTCGCATTGGCAAGCGTGTCACCAAATCCCAGCGCGGTACCCCCGTTGTCGGTATCGATGAACGGCACGCCTTTATGGGAGAACATGTCGCCTGTCAACGCAACGCGGAGGGCAGGTAACTCGATCCAGGCATCGCCATCGGTATGCCCGCCTCCGAAGTAGTGGAGGTCGATCTGGTCACTGCCGACCGTGAGCGTACGCGTGTCGTCGAAGGTGACGTTGGGAAGGTACCTCGCGTTGTCACCCTTGAAGGCGTCGCAGTTGGTAGCCGGGGTGCAGGTCGCCCTCATCAGGCTGTTCCTGGCGTTGGCGTGCGTCACGATCCGGTCGACGGCGCCGAACTCGGCGTTGCTCCCGGTGTGGTCGAAGTGCGTATGCGTGTTGATGATCATCACGACCGGCTTGTCCGTCACGGTTCGGAGCTGCTCGAGGATCGCTTCGCCCGTTCCGGCCACCTTCGTGTCCATGATGACCACGCCGGCATCCGTGATGTAGAACGTCGAGTTGCCGCACCCACACCCGCCGTGGAGGACGTAGAGGTTGTCCTCGAGCTTCTCGAGGTCCATGGGGGGCACAGAGTCCTGGGCGACAGGCGCCGCGATCACGATCGACACCGCGCCGCTCACCAACACCGCCAGCAAGACTAGCGCTCTGCGCATGGTTCCTCCAGACGCCGCGTCGATCGCGACTGTGAGACTATACCAAACGCCCACCGGCCGGGGCTACGCTGGACCGATGAGCGCTTACGAGCGTCAGCGGCGGGGCCCGTACCGCGGTGCGGCGCCACCGACCTCCAGCGCTCCGAGATCCGGCGCGCTGCCCGTGAAGCCGTCGGTCACCGTCGGCAGCACCATCCCGCGGTCGACGGCCGCCGAGCCGGGCCGCAACCGGAAGTCGAGATCGTCGACGTCGTAGACGTGCTGCAGCGCGCTCACGTCCCGCGCATCGAGCGCGGGCACGTTGACGAACACGTCGTATCCCACCTGCACGCTGTTCCGGTCCTGTCCGGTCGCTTCGCTGTAGGCCTCGAGCGTTGCGAACTCGCGCAGCTCGAACGCCGGGGTGTGACCCGGGGCCCGGAAGTCGGCGGTCACGTCGAACGGCGGGCTCTCCCACCGGAACGGCAGCGGCGTGTCCGGCGCGGGACCGAAGCCGTTGTAGTCGGATGAGGTGTAGTTGGTGAACGTCGTGATCCCGAACAGGTTCGGCCGCAGCCGTCGGAAGTCGGCCGGCGCGTTCTGCCCCAGAATCAGGTTGTTTCGCCAGTGCGTGTTCGACAGCAGCCCGGTGGTCTCCGACAAGATGGTGTTGTTGTAGAACACGACCCCGGCGGCGCCGAAGAAGCGGCTCGAGCCGCCCGGCAGGTTGTAGGCGATGTTCCGGATCCAGTAGACGGGTCCGCCGAGCACCGGCTGGCTGCAGAACGCGTGCGACGGGTGGTTGATGAACATATTCCGGAGCACACGTACGTTGTGCAGGCTCCCGTCGGTCTCGATCGGGTTGTCGTGGGAGTTGGTGATGTAGTTGTTGTAAAAGTCGATCGCGACCGGACGTCGGTCCCAGTACTCGCGGGGCGGGTACTTGGGCCCGTCGGGCGCTCCTGGTCCGGACGCCACGCTGCCGTCGGGATTCCCGTAGGTCTCCACGTTGATCCCGTCGTGGAAGTCAGCAATGTAGTTGTGGGCCACGACGTGCCCGGGCCCGTAGACCTTCACCGCCACGTAGGAAGCCATGACAGGGGGATGGACCTGACCGTCGACGCCGTCGAACCGTCCCCACAGCGGCGCGTCGCTCCAGCCGATGAGGCGGTCCGGGTCGTTCCGGCCGTAGAACCAGTTGTCGGCGATGTAGTAGTTGCTCGACCCCGAGTAGCTGGTGAAGACCCCGACCCCGACGTTCTCGAAGCGGCAGTGCTTGACGGTGAGCCCCTTCGAACCCGCGATGAACTGCTCGCCGGCCCAGATGGCGAACTCCGTGTTGCGGAATGTGATGCCCTCGAAGTATGTATGGTCGGCCGCCATGACGTTGAAGAGGGCGTAGTTGCCGTTGCCGTCGAAGACGACCTCGCCGTCGCCGGCGGCCTTGATGACGATCGGTCGCTCGGGCGTGCCGTCGGCCGTCAGGTAGTAGGTGCCCTCGAACGGGAACGCGCGGTTGGATCCTGTGCCGTACTCGAGATGGCTGTACCGGTAGAGACCGGCGTGCACGAGCATGGTGTCGCCCGCACGCACCCGCGGACGCCCCGCAGTGGCGAAGTCCCCGCCGCCGCATGAGGCGTTGTAGGCGCAGATCAGCCCCTCGAAGGACGGTTCGCGCTTGGTGCCCTCGAAGCCATGAGGGTAGACGTGAAGCACCCTCCCGTCCTCGTAGGGGACCGGCTCCGCCCGCGTCCTCACGGTCACGATCCGGGTGGCCTCGCCGGTCACGCCATCGGGATCGGTCATCACGAACCGCGCCTCGTAGTCGGTATCCGGCTCCAGGTCGAGGATGCTCCCGGCGAACATGTTCGGAGAGACGACGTCGAAGTGCGGCCCCACGTAGACGCGCTCACCTTGGAGGCGCAGAAGCGGAAGCGCGGACGACCAGGCCGTCTCGCCCGGCTCGCGGTAGGACACCTGCACCGCGGCGTTCCGGTTGTCGTCACCCTGGATAAACCACTCGAAGCCGAGGTTGATCAGGGTCGGCGGCTCGATCACGAGCTCACCCGTCACGACCCCGTTCTGGGTGGCGTTCGCCGGCTGCGCCAGCACGACCGCGTCGCGACCGTCGGGTAACGTGGCGACCACACACACGCTCAGCACGCCGATGCGCGCGAGGTGACCGGCTCTCTTCTGCATGGATGGCCTGCCTTTGCGCCAGGTTGCGGGAACCCGGGCTCGTTCGGACCCTACCCGCTTTGGTTCTGCGGCGACCTGACACGCTTCGTTCGCCAGCATCAGTCGGGGAGCGTAAACGTCACCAGCATGTTGCTCCCGATCGGCGCCTCGAGCTCGGGTGCGTAGTTGCGCATCTGGAAGATCGCCGCCCCGCCGACCGGGACGGTGAGATACTGGCGCCCCCCGGCCCGGTAGGTGACCGGGAACCCGGTGATCTGGCTGCCGAGGATGGTCTCCCAGAGCACGTCACCCGTCTCCGCGTCGAACGCGCGCAAGCGGCGATTGAGGTCGCCGTGGAAGACGACGTTGCCGCCGGTCGCGAGCGCCGACCCGGCATTGGGGGCCCGCTGACTGTAGCGCCAGGCCTCGCGGCCGGTCGAGACGTCGATGGCCCGCAGCTCGGTCAGGTCGCCGTCCTCCTCCAACCCCGGCTCGGGCTGCGTGAACCGCGGCCCGGTGCCGGTCGCCGTCCGTTCGTTCGCCGTTTGGTTGAGACACGACCGGTTGATGGGGATATAGAGCAGCCCGGTCCGCGGGCTGTAGGACCACGACCACCATCCCTTCACGTTGTGGCCGCAGATGACGTATTGCTCACCGACCGCCCTCGCGACGAGGTCCATGTTGATCTGAACCTGGCCGGTCTCGACGTCGATGTCCCGAATCACGAACCGCTCGGTGGAGTCATAGGGGAGCGGCGTCGCCCAGAGGAACTCCCCGGTTTCCCGGTCGTTGACGAACAGACCGCCCGGTTCTCCCATCGTCACCACGATCTTGCGTTCTCGGGCAGTCCCCGCCACCGACGGATTGATCCACCGCACCGCGCCGGGATCGGGGTCGACGATGGTGTCGATCAGCGTCCGCTCCTGGACGAAATCCTGGTCCCAGTCGTCGCACGGGAGGTGCTGGTAGTACCAGTCCAGCGCGCCCGTCTCGACTGAGAGGGCGACGGTGGAGTTGGTGTAGAGCTCGCAGGGTGTGCGGTCACCGACATCCCACGTGCCGTGCCGCATGATCCGCGTATACGGCATCGGGACCGCGATGCCCCAGTAGACGAGGCCGAGCGCGGGATCGTAGCTACCCGGCACCCCCCACGGCGAGACGTGGACGCGCCGCGCCGTCGGAACGTTCCCCCACGTCTGCCCCCCCGGGTCGTCCGCCCCCGCCGCGGTGTAGAAGCGCCAGTCTTCCTCCCCGGTGGCCGCGTCGTGCGCGGCGATGAAGCAACGCGCCGACTCACCGCACGTGCGGCCGCTCATGACCCGGCCGTCGATGATCATCGCCCCCGAGGAATGCGTGATGCCGTCCCGGTAGTCAGCGAGTCGACTCTCCCAGCTGAGCTCGCCGGTGCGGGCGTCGACCGCGACCAGATGGGCATCGGCGGCGAGGTGGAGGATGTTGGTGTCGTAGATCGCCAGGCCGCGGGTACGGTTGCCGATCTGGGCATACTCCCGCAGATCGTCAGGCGGCTGCCGCGCGTAGTCCCAGATGAGGTCACCGGTCGTGGCGTCCAGGGCTTGCAGGTGATCGCTGCCAGGGTGGGCGATGTACATGACGCCGTCGTAGACGAGCGGTCTGATCTGCTGCGGCCCCTCGTTGTCCATGGCGCGCATCCAGGCCAGCCTCAGCTCGCCGACGTTGTCCCGATTGATCTGGTCGAGCGGACTGTAGGCGTGGTGGTCGTAGGTCCGATGGATCATCAGCCAATCGCCCGGGTCGGGGTCGCGTAGCATCGCATCCGTCACCGGGACGAACTCTTCTTCGGCCGCCTCCTGCGCCTGAAGGGATGCAGCACATACAAGCGACACCACGCCGAGCCACGCCGCCATCCACAACGTGGGCGTCTGTTTCATCTTCCACACTCCTGACCCATTGAGCTACCCAAGCTGGCTGTTTATCGTCGCACAAATGGTGGTCTCCCCGACAAAAGCCGGAACCCGGGTCCGGCTGCAGGAGAGGAAGCAGCGCAACCGCCGCAAGGATGAGACGAGGTGATAAAGTCATCGCCCTGACACTCGAGTGACGCCGGGTCGTCAGCTGCGCGCACGCCGATTGGGGGCACTCCATGTCGCACCGGTTCACGACCATCGTGTTGGGGATGCTGTGCGCGGCGTCGACCGCCGCAGCGCAACAGGGCGCGTCTCCGGGGCAGTGGCCCACCTACGGCGGTGATCACGCCGCGACCAAATACTCGCCGCTCGATCAGATCGATCGCGACAACGTCGAACGGCTGCGGGTGGCCTGGCGCTGGTCGTCCCCCGACAACGCCGTCGTGACCGCCAACCGGACGACGCTGCCGTCGATGCCTGCCGGGTTCAAGGCGACGCCGATCCTCGTCGACGGCGTGCTCTACATCAAGACGTCGCTCTCACAGGCCGCGGCGATCGATGCGGCGACCGGCGAAACGCTCTGGGTGTTCGACCCGGGCGTCTGGGAAGGCGAGCGGCCGGCGAACATGGGCTACAACGCCCGCGGGGTGGCGCACTGGTCCGATGGCCGGGAGTCTCGCATCTTCCTGCCGACCGGCAACGCCTATCTGTGGGCGGTCGACGCGAGCACTGGTCGTCCCATCGCCGAATTCGGCGCCGACGGCGCGATCGACGCGACGGAGGGACTCCGCCGGCCGATCTCACGCGAGGATTACCAGCTGATGTCGGCGCCGATCGTCGTCGGCGACGTGGTCATCATCGGCTCGGTCATCATGGACCGGCCGCGCAACATGCTCGACGCGCCGGGCGACGTGCGCGGCTTCGACGTGCGGACCGGTGAGGAGCTGTGGGAGTTCCACACCATCCCGCAGCCGGGCGAGTTCGGCAACGAGACCTGGGAGAACGGGTCCTGGGAGTACTCCGGATCGACGAACGCGTGGGGCATGCTGAGCGCCGACCCGGAGCTCGGCTACGTCTATTTGCCGATCGGCACGCCGACGAACGACTTCTACGGTGGCCATCGTCACGGCGACAACCTCTTTGCCGAGAGCATCGTCTGCGTCGACGCGACGACCGGCGAGCGGGTCTGGCACTTTCAGTTCATCCACCACGGGCTGTGGGATTACGACGCGACCGCGGCGCCCGCGCTGGTGGACCTCCGGGTCGACGGCCGCCCGGGCGTGACCAGAGCGGTGGCGGTGGTGACGAAGCAGGCCTACACCTACGTGTTCGACCGCGTCACCGGCGAGCCGGTCTGGCCGATCGAGGAGCGACCGGTGCCCCGCGGCAGCGTGCCGGGTGAGTGGTACGCGCCGACGCAGCCGCATCCCACGAAGCCCCCGCCGTTCGATCGGCAGGGGGTGACGGAGGACGACCTCGTCGACTTCACGCCGGCGCTCCGGGCCGAGGCGCTCGAGATTCTCGAGGACTACGCGTACGGGCCCTTGTACGAGCCGATCAGGGTCGAGGGGGACGGGAAGCGCGGGACGATCATCATGCCGGGGTTCGGCGGCGGCGCGAACTGGCACGGCGCCGCGGTCGACCCCGAGACCGGCTGGCTCTACGTGCCCTCGCGCACGTTACCGATGGTCATCCAGCTCGCACCCCCCGATCCGGCCGAGTCGGACATGCGATACCAGCCGGACCAGTTGGGTCTCCAAGGGCCGCAGGGCCTGCCGCTCTGGAAGCCGCCCTACGTGCGACTCAGCGCGTTCGACCTGAATGACGGGACCGAGAAGTGGATGGTGCCGGTCGGCGACGGGCCGCGCCACCGGGTCATCGATCTCGGGGTGCCCGATCCCGGGCCGCTCGGTGGCGGCGCCTATACCGGTCCGCTCCTGACCAGGACGCTCCTGTTCCTCGGCCTGACCCTCCGGCTCAGTCCGATCAACAACAACCCCGTGCCCTTCGACGGCGCCGAAGGCCCGCGCGCGTTTCCGACGACCCCCGCGCTGCTGGCGTTCGACAAGGCAACCGGTGAGACGATTCACGCGGTCGAGCTGGACGTCCCGCCGATTGGTACGCCGATGACCTACATGCAGGACGGGAAGCAGTTCATCGTGCTCGCGTACGGCTCGGCGAACGACATGGGCCTCGTCGCCTTGGCACTCGAGTAACGTAGGCTGGCGGGGTTTCGAACGGTCGAGTTCACCATGAAGAACGGCAAGCGGTTGCGCATTGGCCCCAACGAGCCCGAGGCGCTGGCAGAGGCGCTCGGACGGAAGGGTGGTTGCATTTCGGCGTATGATTGTGCGAGTTGTCAGGTGGTCGGTGTGCGGAGCGAGAGTTCGTCCATCGGACGCACGGGGAGGCGCGGAGCGTGAACGGAGCGCGCGTCATCGTTCGGTGCCTCGTCATGCTGGCCGGTGTGCTGGCCGCGAGCGGTCGCCCGGCGCTGGTTGCCGGCCAGGTGACGACGCCCGCCGTTTCCCCCTCCTCGGCCTCGACGCGCGCGGTGCTCGATCGGTTCTGCGTGCGCTGCCACAACGAGCGGTCGCGCACCGCCGGGCTCGCGCTCGACATCACGGATCTGGCGTCGGTCGCCGCTGACGCGGAGACGTGGGAGCGGGTGCTCGTCAAGCTGCACGCACAGACGATGCCGCCCGCCGGCAACCCGCGTCCGGACCGCGCCACCTATCGTTCCGTCGCCGCCTGGCTGGAGGCGGAGATCGACGCGGTCGCGCTCACCGACCCGGACCCGGGTCGCGGCGAGACGTTCCATCGCCTCAATCGCGCCGAGTATCACGCCGCCGTCCGCGATCTGCTGGCGGTCGACGTCGATGTGGCCTCGCTGCTGCCCGCAGACAACACCTTCGAGCACGGCTTCGACAACAACGGCGAGATGCTCTCGATTTCGCCCGACCTGGTGTCGCGCTACCTGTCCGCCGCCCGCAAGATCAGCCGGCTCGCCGTCGGCATCCCTCCGATCGGTCCGGTCGTCACCAGCTACCGCGTGCATCCCGGGTTGGTGCAGGACGACCGGCAGGACGACGCGCTGTCCTTCGGGTCGCGCGGCGGCGTCGCGGTTCGCCACTATTTCCCGGTCGACGGCGAGTACACGATCCGGGTTCGCCTCCACCGGAACTTCTCCGACTACATCCTCGGCTTCGCCGCGCCGCAAGAGCTCGACGTGCGCGTCGACGGCGCGCTCGTCGAGCGGTTGCCGGTCGGGGATGCCGACGCCAGGGGGCAGATGGCGCCGCTGAGCTTCGCGGGGAACATCGCCGGGGATCCCGAGTGGGAGTACTACATGAACACCGGGGATGCCGGGCTCGAGGTCCGCTTCCCCGCGAAGGCCGGCCAGCGCGTCGTAGGGGTCTCCTTCGTGAGACGCTTGTCGGAATCCGAGGGGGTGCTGCAGCCGCGCAACCGGGGCTACGGCCGCTTCGTCGATGAGCGCTATGACGATGACGCGGCGGTGGAGCAGGTGGCGATCGGTGGCCCCTATACCGTCGACGGCCCGGGCGACACGGCCACACGCCGCGAGATCTTCATCTGCTGGCCCGGCGAGGCGTCGGTGGTTGATGATGGCACGGAGGAGTCGTGTGCCCGTCGAATTCTCGGACGGCTGGCACGCCGAGCCTATCGGCGAGCGGTGACGGACGAGGAGACCGCGACGCTGATGAACTTCTTCGCGTCGGGGCGGCGCGACGGCGATTTCGACGCGGGGATTCAGTTCGCGCTCGAGCGGATCCTCGTCGACCCCGAGTTCCTCTTCCGGATCGAGCGCGATCCCGCGGGCATCGCACCCGGCACCCCCTATCGTCTGAGCGATCTCGAGCTGGCCTCGCGGCTGTCGTTCTTTCTCTGGAGCAGCATCCCGGACGCGGAGCTGCTGGAGACCGCGATTCGCGGGCAGCTCAGCGACCCGGCGGTGCTGGAGCAGCAGACGCGACGGCTTCTCGCCGACGCCCGGTCCCGCGCCCTGGTCGAGAACTTCGTGAGCCAGTGGCTGCGTCTGCGGAATCTGGAGTCGCAGCAGCGGGAGTCGGCGGACTATCCGGAGTTCGATGAGAACCTGCGCGCCGCGTTCCGGCGTGAGACCGAGCTCTTCGTCGAGAGCACCATCCGCGAGGATCGGAGCCTGCTGGAGCTGCTGAACGCGAACTACACGTTCGTCAACGAGCGCCTCGCCCGGCATTACGGGATTCGGGGGGTCTACGGCGATCGGTTTCGCCGGGTGACGCTCAGCGGTGACGATCCGCGGGGCGGCCTGCTCGGCCACGGTGGGCTCCTGATGGTGACCTCGCACCCCAACCGGACGTCGCCCGTGCTGCGGGGGAAGTGGCTGCTCGAGAGCATCCTCGGCGCGCCGCCGCCCGAGCCGCCGCCGAACGTGCCGGGGTTGCCCGACCGTGGTGAAGGAGGCGAGCCCGCGTCGGTGCGCGATCGCCTGGAGCAACATCGCGCCAATCCGGTCTGCGCGAGCTGTCACGCGCCGATGGATCCCCTGGGGTTCGCACTGGAGAATTTTGATGCGATCGGTCAGTGGCGCGACGCCAGCGAGGCCGGTCTGCCGATCGATGCGTCGGCGACCATGCCGAGCGGCGCGGAGTTCGACGGTCCGGCGGGCCTGCGGCGCGTGCTGCTCAGCCGTGGCGAGGAGTTCGCCGGCACCGTCACGGACAAGCTGCTGGCGTATGCCGTCGGACGCGGCCTCGAGTATTACGACCGCCCGAGCGTGCGCCGGATCCTGAGGGACGCCGCACCCGACGATTATCGCTGGTCGTCGATTGTGCTCGGCATCGTCAAGAGCGCGCCGTTTCAGGGACGGCGCTCGCGATCCGCGGACCCGACGCTGGCCGCGTCGTCCGCGCGGCGTCGTTGAGCGTCACCGAATCTGAGCGAGATGAACCCACCCATGATTATCACGAAGAGGTCGTTGCCACGGCGGACGGTGTTACGCGGGTTGGGCGCGGCGGTGGCGTTGCCGTTGCTGGACGCGATGGTGCCGGCGGCGTCGGCGTTGTCGCGCACGGCGGCCGCGCCGAGGCGGCGCTTCGGCGTCGTCTACGTGCCCAACGGCATCGCCATGGAGTACTGGACGCCGGCCGAGGAGGGACGCGGCTTCGAGCTGACGCCGATTCTCCAGTCGCTGGCGCCGTTCCGGGACCAGATGACCGTGGTGTCGGGCCTTCGGGGGTACTGGACGCCGGCCCATGCCGGGGCCTCCACGACGTTTCTGACCGGCGCCGCCGGCGTGCCCGGAGAGACCGCCCCGGTGGCCGGCATCTCGATGGACCAGATCCTGGCACAGGAGTACGGCCGGCAGACCGAGCTAGCCTCCCTGCAGCTCGCGATCGACAGCCGGGCCAATGCCGGTCAGTGCAGCGGCAACCACAGCTGCGTCTACACGAACACCATTTGCTGGCGGAGCCGCACGACACCGCTGCCGATGGAGAACAACCCGCGCGTGGTGTTCGAGCAGATGTTCGGCGACAGCGGCAGCACCGATCCGGCGGTTCGCCGCGCCCGGGCGGAGCGGGACCGCTCCATTCTCGACTCCGTGACCGAGAAGGTCGATCACCTCCGGAGCGAGGTGGGGCCGTCCGACAGTTTAAAGATCGACGAGTACCTCGAGGGCGTGCGGGACATCGAGCGGCGCATCCAGCGGGCCGAGCAGCAGCAGGGCCGCGACGTGCCCGAGGTGGCGCAGCCCGAGGGCATTCCGCGGACGTTCGCGGAGCACGTCCGGTTGATGTTCGACTTGCAGCTACTCGCGCACCAGGTGGATCTGACGCGCGTGACGACGTTCATGCTGGGCCGCGAGGTGAGCTCGCGAACCTACACCGAGATCGGTATCCCCGACGCACACCACCCGCTCTCGCACCACGAGTACCACCCCGAGAAGATCGCGCAGATGTCGAAGATCAACGCGTATCACGCCTCGCTGTTCGCCGAGTATCTGGCGAAGCTCCGGTCGACGCCGGACGGCGACGGATCGCTGCTCGACAACATGCTGATGCTCTACGGCTGTGGCATGTCCGACAGCAACGCGCACAGTCCGATCGATCTCCCGGTGCTGCTGCTCGGGGGGTGCGCGGGACAGCTCGACGGTGGACGGCACCTCCGGTATCCGGACGACCCGCTGATGCCGAACCTCCTGGTGTCGCTGATGGACAAGCTGGGAGTGCCGGTCGAGAGCCTGGGCGAGAGCGACGGCCGGCTGAGCGTCGACCGGCTGAGCGGCGTGTAGCCCCGCGCGGCTGAAGCCACGCGCTACGGCCAGACGTACGTAGCGCAGGCCTTCAGGCCTGCCCCGCGCGGCTGAAGCCACGCGCTACGGCCAGGACGTACGTAGCGCAGGCCTTCAGGCCTGCGAGGCACGGCTGAAGCCGTGCCCCACGACGGGAACGAACCCCCGACCGACGTCGGCTAATCGACGTTGGCGCCGAGCCGGATCAGCAACTCGCGCGTGCCGTTGTCGTCGCCATCGCTGGCGCCCGCCATCATCAGTGGTGTCTTCCCTTCGGCGTTCCGGGCGTTCAGGTCGGCCCCGTTGTCAGCCAGCAACTGGACGACGCTCTCGAGACGCCGCGCGGCAGCGGTGTGCAATGCGCTGTTCCCTTCGGCGTCAGCCCCGTTGACGTCATCGCCGGCCTCGATCGCCACCCGCGCGGCTTCCAGCACCAGCCGCTCGTTCTCGACCGGGTTCGGCGCCAATCCAGGCTCGGTGCGCCGGCGGGCGCCCGTCGCTGCCATCAGCGGTGTCGTGCCGTCGTCCATTACGTGCTGCGTGTCGGCTCCCTGGTCCGCGAGGGCGCGCATGATCCCCGCCTCGGCAAATCGCGCGGCGAGCCAGAAGGGCGTGGCGCCGACGACATCGTGCTCGAGCACGTGGTCTGGGCTGTTGCGCCGGCCCTCGCTCCCTCTCACCACCGGCGCGCTCGGGTCCGCACCTCGCGCCAGCAGCGCGCGTGCCATGACGTCGTCGCCACGCAGCGTCGCGGCATGGAGCGCGGTGTAGCCGGCCTCGGCGGCGTTCGGATCCGCACCCTGCTCGAGCAGGAACGCGGCGAGCGCCGTGTGGCCGCTGTGAGTCGCCACCACCAGCGCGCTCGTGCCCACCGGCGCCGCATCGTTCACATCGGCGCCGCCGTCCACCAGATGCCGCGCGGCGTCGACGTTGCCGGCCCGGGCCGCGAACAGCAACGCGGTGTTGCCACCTTGGACGACGTCGCGCACCCCGGTCGGATTGAACCCGGCGGTGCGCGTATGGATGCGCCGCGGCCGTGGAACCGAGCGGACGTGCACGTCCGCTCCGAGCTCGACCAGCGTCTTCACGACGTCGGCATGCTGCTGCGCCACGGCCCACATCAGCGCCGTCTGTCCCCGGGTGCCTTCCTGGGCATCCAGCCTGGCGCCATGGGCGGCTAACAGCCGGACCGCTTCGGTGGACCCGGTGCGCGCCGCGGTCATCAACACCGTCTCGCCGGAGGGGAGCGCGGCGTTCGCGCTCGCACCCGCCGTCAGCAGTCTCTCGACCATCGCGTCGGCGCCGTTGAGGCACGCGAGCCAGAGCGGCGTGACGCCGAAGTCATTCGTCGCGTTGACGGCCGCGCCCGCACCGAGGAGCGCGTCCGCCATGACGGCGTCGTCCCAGTGCGCGGCCCAGTGCAGCGCCGTCGCGCCGTCCGCCTGCGGGGTGCCGGCCTCGACCCCCTCACTCAGGAGCGCAGCCACCCGCGTCGCGTCCGCCGCCCTGGCCGCCTCGACGAGGCGTGTGTCCGCGGCCTGGGGGCCGGCGCCAAGGCTCGCGACCGCCAGCAGCGACGCCATCCACCCACCCAACGATCTCGCGTGCACGCGCTTCACGGACGGCCACCTCCTCGGTCGGGATACGCTCGTGCCGAGAGTGCACGCACGGACGCCAAACGTCAAGCGCCGTCGTCGGAGTCAGCGACGAGGCGACCAGCGCGATTTCACTGATAGACTAAAGGCCCCCTAATCACGGAGCAACCGATATGAAAGGCATCACCCTCAGTGCGTTTCTACTCGTCGCCTTTACCCTCGCGCTGCCTTCAGCAGCCGAAGCACAGTCGCGTCAGGCACTTGAGCCTTCTGATCACTGTACCGATCAGTCGGCAACCGCCATCGTGACATTTGCCGACTCTGACCTGGAGGAAGTTGTTCGGGCCGCGCTCTCCGTCGAGGCGGAGGAACATCTCACCTGTGGCAAGGTCGCTGAGCTGACGCAGCTAAGCGTGCCCTCTGAGTCTGAGTTTGTTGTGTACGGCGGCACGTTGCGACCGTCGCCTGAAAAACCATTCGAGAGCCTGGAGGGAATCCAGAATCTCTCGAATCTGACCAATCTCAGCATCACCAACCGCTTGCTCACGGACATCGGTCCGCTGAGCGAGCTCACCAGTCTGAGGATTCTCAGTCTCCACACCAACTGGATCAGTGACATCAGCCCACTTAGTGAGCTAACCAACCTGGAACAGCTTGTCATCAGCGAGAATCCCATTGCGGACCTCAGCCCGCTGCGCAGGCTGACCAACCTGACCAGGCTGCAGGTGCACGGCCTGTATCCGTATCAGCTGGAACATTTCCTGGCCTATGACGACGGCCGCGATCCGAATGTGGTGTTCAATGGCATCACCGATCTCAGCCCCCTGGCCGGATTGACGGAACTGAAATTACTGCGCATTCACCTCAACAACATCAGCGACATCAGTCCCCTGGCCGGGCTCACCAATCTCACTCACCTGCGCATCTACGACAACGAGATCGCCGACATCAGTCCGCTCAAAGGGCTCACGAAGCTGAAACTGTTGTGGGCCCACAACAACGAGATCTCGGACATCAGCGCGGTCAGCGGCATGACGGAGCTGCTTCAGCTCGGCTTGGCCAACAACAAGATCACTGACGTCGGCGCGCTGAACAGACTCACCAGCCTCGAGCACCTGTTTCTCGAGGACAACTCGATCACGGATATCGGCCCGCTGGACAGGTTGCAGAACACGGTTGTGCTGCGTCTCGATAACAACGCGATCACCGATGTCAGTCCGCTGCAGAACCTGTCCAATCTCAGGGAGCTGGGGCTCGCCCATAACGATTCGCTTCTCAACGTACAACCCCTGCTGGCCAACGACGGGATCGGACGCGGTGCCGAGCTCGACCTGCGCCGTACCTACGTGCGCTGCTCGGACATGGATGCCTTCGAGAGGCGCGGTGTAGCGCTGCTGCGCGCGACGGCCCTGAACGGTTCCGCCTGTGGGATACGACGGTTGCAAGAACCTCCCGAGTACCCGACCCCGAACGCGGGATCGTAGAACACACTCTCACAAGGACAGACCATGAAGATCGCTCCCCTGGGCGCGGTGGCTCTCGCCTGCACGGTGGCCGTAGGTGCGGGGATGCATCGCGTCACAGCTCAGTCGGCCCAATCATCTGCGCTCGCGTTTCCCTCGGACGAGTCCTACCTGCGACTGCTCGCACCAGGCAACGAAACGTATCAGGTGGTAGATGGATCCCGGATGAAACGCCTTGTCGCCGAGCAAGCCGCAATCGCGCGGCGCTATCGAGACGCAGGTCATCAGTATTGGGGCCGGATCCTCGGCACAGAAGCAGACGCCGACACGGCATCGTGGATGGCCGACCAGCTTCGTCAAGCGGGAGCAGAGCACGTACGGCTGGAGCCGATCGACCTCCCCCCCCAATGGATGCCGAGGTCGTGGGAGGTATCGGCGGCACTGGCTGGTGAGATGGCCACCCTGACGTCGGCCTGGCCAACGTACGCCTCCCCGGGAACTCCATCGGATGGAATCGAGGTCGAGCTGGTCGACGTTGGCCTGGGAATGGAAACCGACTTCCGGGGCCGGGACGTACGGGGCAAGGCGGTGGTCATCCACTCGATTCCCCGACCTGGTGTCATTCAGCACTCCGCCGGGAGGAGCGGCGCCATCGAGCGGGCAGACGCCCAGGGTGCGGCCGCTATCCTCGTGGTCGTGGAACTCCCGGGCAATCCTCAATTCGCGCTCTATGAAGTCAACAGCTCGGTACCCACGTTGGCTCTCGGATCGGCCGACGGTGCCATCCTCCAGCGAATGCTCTCGGAGGCCACCCCCCAACGGCCGGCGCGCGTGAGGCTCCGACTCGAGGTGGAGGACGTGGACGGGCTCAGGACCGCCAGCGTGCGAGGCGAGGTTCCAGCCGCCGCAGAAGACGCCGAACGGATCGTCATCGTGGCCCACCGAGATGCCTTTTTCGAGGGAGCCAGCGACAACGCTTCGGGAGTGGCTACTGCCATTGAACTGATGCGGTATTTCGCCCAGGTCCCGAGGAGCCAGCGTCGTCGAACGTTTGAGGTCATCGGCACGCCCGGGCACCACAACCTCGCCCGCACTGGGTTCGTCTGGCTGTTGGAGAACGAGGGCAGATTGCTCGAGCGTGTCGCACTGCTGATCAATGCCGAGCACTCGTCGCAGGCGCTCGTGGATCGGTGGGCCGCCGAGCTTCGGCCGACGAACTCGCTCGGACCGTTCACGTGGAGGATCCACGGCTCGTCCGAGTTGGTGTCGATCGCGAATCGCGCCTTCGACGAGTTCGGGGTTCCCCGATGGGCAGAGATGGGAGGGCCAGGAGGAGAGATCGCTAGGGTTCGCACGCTCGTGCCGTCGATTGTGTTGATGCATGCAGGGGTGCTGATGCACTCGAACATCGAGACGGCCGAGGCGATTCCTGAAGCCGGACTCGCCGCCACAACCAGGGCCTATGCGAAGATCATCGACCAGGCCAACCAGCTGGACCTCGCCCAGTTAGTTCCACCAGCGCCGTAGCCTCCTGCTCAACGGTCCAGCCAGCTGGGGCGCCGCTACGGTCCGACCGTCGCGGTGGACAACGTCTCGTTTCGCGTCGAGCCGGGTCAGATACTCGGCTTCCTCGGACCGAATGGCGCTCCGTCGTCAGGGGCGGGCAGGGGGAGTCGATCTCTTGAGCCGGCGTATCCGTCCCAACGTTGCTGACCCTCACGGGCAGGAGGCGCAGGATGGCTAGACACGCGTTGGCGTCCGGCCGAAGGCTGGTCGTGGGGTTGTCCGTCAGTTTCTTTGCCGCAGGAAGCTTCGAGGTTCGCGCCCAGCAGGCTGAAGAATGGCGCCACTATACCGGCGACCAGGCCGTCACGAAGTATTCGCCGCTGGATCAGATCAATCGTGAGAACGTGACCGAGCTTCGCGTGGTGTGGCACCGCCCGGCCGTGGACACCCGGTTCACGGAGGCGTTTCCTGAGCTCACCTTTTCCCCGAATCTCAGAGCGACGCCGATTTTCATCGACGGCGTGCTCTATGCACCGAACGCCGTCGGCCTAGTCGAAGCTTTCGACCCCGCGACCGGCACGACACTGTGGGTTCAAGAACCGACTGAGGGCGGCCTGCAGGGCGTCACCGGGCAGAGTACGCGGGGTGTGGCCTCCTGGCGCGACGGCTCGGACCAGCGTCTCTTCTCGACACGGGGTGAATATCTCGGCTATATCCGAGTTTCCCAAATAGCGTAAGCACCTGATATCCCAGTCTTTCCGGGGTAAATCGAGCGTTCGGCGTGTACAGGTCGACGGTGTTGACGCGAACATAGTTGTTCGCCGGTCGACTGCAGTCCGAGGACGCAGCGGTCCAGTTCGACATCACGCATGGGCCCCCTCCCTGGGAGCCATCTTGTCGCGCACGGACGGGCCCTGTGGAAGCTGACGGCGCCGTGGACGCACAGAACGCGCCCACCGTGCCTTGGAAAACGCTGTGCGTTTTCCACGAGCTCCCACAGGGCCTTTCCAATCAAATCACCCACGAAAAACCCCGAAAGGCCCCAAAATGGCGTTGGGAAACCCGGATAGACCCAATATCTCTACGCGCTCGATGCGGGGACAGGTGAACGCGTTCCGACCTTCGGCGACGAGGGACGGGTGCGGCTGCACCAGGGGCTGGATAACCCGTGGGCCGGCCGCTACAGGTGGACCGCCGGCCCCGTCGTCGTCGGCGATGTGATCGTCATCGCCGGGAACGGCGGCGGCGGCGGGGATGCCGGCGTGACGAAGGAGGCAGCTCCCGAAGATGTCAGGGGGTTCGACGCCCGGACCGGCCGTCTTCTCTGGGTCTTCCACGTGATGCCCCGCCCGGGTGAGCTCGGCAGCGAGACGTGGCCCGAGGATGCCTGGACGTTCGAGGGCGCCATGGGCGCCTGGGCGCCGATCAGCGCGGATGAGGACCTAGGCTATGTCTACCTCGGGCTGTCGGCCCCGAACAACAGTCCATACGGCGGACACCGGCCCGGTCAAAACCTATTCTCGGACTCCCTGGTCTGCCTCGATGCCAGGACCGGCCGGCTGGTATGGCACCACCAATTGGTCCACCACGATCTGTGGGACCTGGACCTGCTGACGCCCGTCCTCGGGGACATCACGGTCGGCGGAAAGCGGATCAAGGCCGTGATACAGACGAGCAAGCGGCCACATTTGTTCGTTTTCGACCGGGTGACCGGTGAGCCGGTGTGGCCGATCGAGGAACGGCCGGTTCCACCGTCGACGGTACCGGGTGAGCAGGCGTGGCCGACGCAGCCCTTTCCGACCAAGCCTCCACCGTTCGACCTGCACGGTTTCACACTCGATGACGTGATCGATTTCACGCCTGAGCTGCGGGCCGAGGCGCTCGAGCTACTCGAGCCGTACCTCCTGGGGCCAGCTTTCACGCCCCCTTCGCTCATCAGCGATCAGCCTGGGGGCACGAAGGGCACGTTCGTCGTACCCGGACCGGGGGCCACGAATTTCAACGGCGGGGCGTTCGATCCTGAAACGGGCATCATCTACATGGTCTCGCATACGATCCCGTTCATCCGCGCCCTTGTTCCGATCGCGCCGTCGGCCCTTCCCCCGGATTCGAAGAAAACCACGCTACGGTACGCCGACGAGAGATACTTGGTCGGACTCGCGGCTCGGATGCCCGGCTCCGAGTTATTTCCCGGTCCTCAGGGATTGCCATTCACCAAGCCGCCCTACGGCCGCATCACGGCGATCGATCTCAATGTCGGAGAGCACGTCTGGATGGTCCCCAACGGCGATGGGCCGCGGAACCATCCGACGTTGAAAGACTTGGGCCTCCCGCCGCTCGGTGTGGCCGGCCGCCCGACGCCCCTCCTCACCAAGACGCTCCTTTTTCTCGGTGAGGGTAGTGATGCGGTCGCGGCGACCACGGGTGGCGGGAAGATGTTTCGCGCGTACGACAAGGCCACCGGGAATGTGCTGTGGGAAACCGAACTGCCGGCGGGGGCCACCTCTGGCCCGATGACGTATATGTTCGACGGAAAACAGTACATCGTGGTCCCGGTCGGTGACCTACAAAACCCACCCGCGTGGGTGGCGCTCGGTCTTCCCTGAAGGGAGAGAGGATTCTGTCATGGCGCCTGTCACTCGTTTGATGCAGGCCCTGGCCGGCACGAGCATTAGCGACGCGACCGCACGAAGGTCGGCCTCAATGGGTTCGAGGAACTCGAGACGAGCAAGTGAACGTCGACAAGCTCGTCGGCTCCGCCGCAGAGGGCCTCGATGCGTTCGAGAAGTTTGACGTTACGAAATGGGAACCGCGCTGCAGAAGTCGGGGCAGGCGCTTAACCTCTACGCGCAAGCCGCGCGATGGCGGTGAGCTAGAATGGCCGGGCGAACCAGCAGCCGACAGCCGGTGCCTGGACGCCACGTCCCGGCTGGAGCTTCCACGAGCGGTGCGGGGATACGGCCCACCAGCGAGTGGCGGCGTGCGTGCCGACCTGGCTCACCGGAGGACGTGAGGGATGGCACAAAGGACGACACACCGATCGCATACCGCAAGCGCCGCGCGGGTTGCAGTGGCTGTGCTGGTCTCGAGCGTGGCCGGCCCGGCGGGTGCCCAGACAGGTACCACAGGCGAATGGCGCGTGCAGGGCGGCGACAACGGCTACACGCGGTACGCGCCGCTCGACCAGATCAACGCGAACACCGTGAACGACCTCGACATCGCCTGGCGCCGGCCACCGGTCGATGAAACGGTGCTGGCCCGATGGCCGGAGCTTCGCTATTCGAACAATCTGCGGTCGACGCCCTCGATGATCGACGGGGTGCTCTATGCCTCGAGCGGCATCGGGCTGGTCGAAGCATTTGACCCGGCGACTGGCCAAACTATCTGGGTTCAAGACCTGCCGTTCCTCGGCGATGAGACCCCGCGGGGCACGGCCAGTCGCGGCGTCGGATACTGGGAAGACGACAGCGGGTCCGCTCGTCGCATTCTCTCAGTGCACGCACCATATCTACTGGCCACCGACCTCGACACTGGCCGACTGATTACGGATTTCGGCGATGCCGGCAAGGTGGACTTGCGTGTGTACGCCGACACGGCCGAGCTGATCGACCATCTCGTGATCTCGCCGCCGCTGGTGGTGCGCGACGTCGTGATCGTGGGCTCACTCATGGACGACCACCCACCGGTCAAGGAGCAGCGGCCCGGCTATGTGCGCGCGTATGACGTGCGGACTGGCGAACTCAGATGGACCTGGAGCCCGATTCCGAAGCCTGGCGAGCCCGGTGTCGAGACCTGGCTGGACGACTCGTGGGAGTACTCGGGAACGTCGAATGTCTGGACGATGATGAGCGCCGACGAAGAACTCGGGCTCGTGTATCTCCCGACGGGCGCACCCACGAATGACATGTACGGCGGACATCGCCCTGGGAACAACCTGTATGCCAACAGTCTGGTCTGTGTGCGTGCCGACACGGGGGAGCAGGTCTGGCACTTCCAGATGGTCCACCACGACCTGTGGGACTACGACAACAACGTCGCGCCGATACTGATGGACATCACAGTGGACGGCCGCCCGATCAAGGCGGTCGTGCAGTTGACCAAGCAAGCGATGGCGTACGTGTTTGACCGGGTCACCGGCGAGCCGGTCTGGCCGATCGTGGAGCGTCCCGTGCCGGGATCGGAGACGCCCGGGGAGTGGATCTCCCCGACGCAACCATTTCCGACCAAACCGGCGCCATTCGACGTGCACGGCATCTCGGTCGACTCGCTGACCGACTTCACCCCCGAGCTGCGTGAAGAGGCGATCGACATCGCGGCGTCTTACGCCATGGGAGAGATCTTCACGCCGCCCTCGATTCGGGGCGACGGCGACGGTGACCGGAAGGGCAGTTTGCAGGTGCCCGGCGTCGTGGGCGGGGCCGAGTGGGGCGGCGCCGGGTACGACCCGGAGACCGGCGTGCTGTATGTACCCTCGGTCACCGGCACCTTCGGCGCCGACCTGAGACCGGGCAACCCGGACACGATGAACGTGCGCTACACCCGGGGCCTCCGAGAGATGATCCCGGGGCCGCAGGGACTGCCGTTGCTCAAGCCGCCCTACGGGCGGATCACCGCGATCAATATGAACACCGGCGAACACGTCTGGATGGTGCCAAACGGTGACGGCCCGCGCGACCACCCGGCCATCGCGCACCTCGATCTGCCCCGGCTGGGCCAGCCCGGCCGCGCGATGACCCTGCTGACCAAGAGCCTGCTGTTCGTCACCGAGGGAGACCCGAGCATGATCAGGACCCCGCCCGGCGGCGGTCCCGGCGCCGGCAAAGGCTTCCGCGCCTACGACAAGGTGTCAGGTGACGTGGTCTGGGAGACCACACTCCCGGCCGGCAGCACGGGGTCGCCTATGACGTACATGCACGAGGGCAAGCAGTACATCGTGGTGCCAGTCGGCTCTCAGGCCGGCGGAGGCGAGTGGGTCGCGCTGGCCCTACCGTAGGCCGGCTGCCCGAGTCCTCGACCCTACTCGTAGTACGCGGGGGCCTTGTCCAGCGTCTCGAACAGTGCCAGGTCGTGCTCGATCCAGAACGTCGCGCCGGTCTCGGCGACGAAGGCCTCCACCTTGTCCATTGAGGCCAGCGTCTTCGCCTCGTCGAAGTTGAAGGTCGGGACACGCCGATCCTCGCGGCTCAGCCGGAAGTGGTAGAGGTCGCCCGAGAGCACGAGCGGGCCGGTCTCAGCCAAGTCCAAGAACAGGACCTGATGGCCCGGTGTGTGCCCCGGGGCCGACAGAATCCGCACGCGCCCGTCGCCGAACACGTCGTGATCGCCGTCGAGGAGAATCGTTTCCGCGTCACGCAGGTTGGCGTAGAGCTCGGGCTCCGCCGGTGATCCGTCCGCCTGGGGGGCGAACATCGCCTCGTGCTCGGGGCGCTGGACGAGCCACGTGGCGCCCTCGATCTCGTTGGCCACCCCGACGTGGTCGTAGTGCATGTGCGAGAAGGCGACGTAGTCGAGAGAGGCGAGATCGAAGCCGAGGTCCAGGGCCGCGAGCTGGTCGGCGAGCGGGACGTCGATCCTGGCGTTGGGACGATGACTCGGCGGCTCGGTGTAGGACGATGGCAGCCCGCCATCCCAGAGCATCCGGCCGTCCGGGTGCTCGACGATATAGCACGGCACGATCACCTCACGCACGTCCGTCTCGCCGTCGTCGATGCTGAAGCGGGCCAGCGAGTCCAAGGCCAGGTGACCGCAGTCGAAGAGATAGAGCTTCAGCG
The DNA here is from genome assembly GCA_965197395.1 of Vicinamibacterales bacterium. GTDB lineage: Bacteria > Acidobacteriota > Vicinamibacteria > Vicinamibacterales > UBA8438 > CAZYFH01. The sequence goes on from CBDANB010000006.1 coordinate 566,297, forward strand.
TCGTCGCCGCGACGGCCGTCTCCGAGCCTGACGTGCTGGCTAATTCGGCGGGCGGCTCGGGAGCCGACTCGCCGCCACACGCGACGCAAGCGAGGAGCACGACGATGCCTGTGAGCCTGGACATGGCAGGACGATACCCGATTCGCGGGTAGAATGCCCGAGGGCTGGCGTGCTCCCTCGCTGGTCATGAACAAGGGCGCAATGCTCGACCTCGATACGCTCGCGACGCGGATGCTCCGCGATTACGACCGGCACACCCCGGGGACGCCGTTCGCCGACGGTCTCCACCTGTCGATTGACGAGGCCTATCGGCTCCAGTCACGCGTCGCCCAGCGGCGAGAGGCGCGGGACGAGCAGGTGGTGGGCTACAAGATTGGCTGCGTGGCGCCCGTCAATCAGGCCCGGAACGGGCTCTCCCATCCCGTGTGGGGGCGCCTGTGGTCCAGCGAACAGCATCCGAGCGGGGCGACCCTGTCACAAGGGGACTTCGCCAACGTCGCCGTTGAGGCCGAGCTGGGCGTCACGCTAGGACGTGACGTGGGCCGCGACGTGCGTGGGGTGACCGGAGTCGTGGCCGCGGTTGCCCAGGTCGTGGTGGCCGTCGAGCTCCACAACCTGGTGCTGCGAGGCCGTGACCCGACCGGTCCCGAGCTGATCGCCAACAACGCGATCCATGCCGGCGTCGTACGCTCGTCTGGCATCGAGCCCCCGCCGGCGGGAACAGTGGTGGATCTCGCGCTGGAATTCGACGGCGCGAGTGTCGATGCGTGGTCGGATCGCCGCTGGCCCGACGATGTACTCTCCGCCCTGCCCTGGCTGGTGCGCGAGCTGGCGCGCCACGGTCATCGCCTCGAGGCCGGCCAGCTTGTGCTGGTGGGGGCGTGGGGACCGCCCCGGCCCCTGCGACACCCCGCCCCCGCCGGAGGTGGCGGTTCCCTCGCGGGCTGGGACGACGCCCGCCCGGCATCGGATAGGACGGGACCGTCGTCGAGCAGAGCGGGGGCGACGTCCGCGCGGCGCCGAGTGACAGCCCGCTCCGAAACGCTCGACCTCGCCGAGGCCACCTTCACCGGGCCTGCAGAGCCCGCGTGAGCTCGTCGACTCCGGACGATAGTCGAGCAGGCCCGCTACTGGCGTGCGCGCGGTGACCGGGGCCCGCGTGCGCGATCAAGGTCGGCCAAGGGGCGGAGGCACCGTAACTACAGCGGAGCTTGGTGGACCTACTGCCTGTCGTAGATCCTCACCCCATGCGTCGGCGACCCATCTGGGCCCGTCCCGTTCTCCGTAATTGTCAATACCATGCCGTCGTTCGATACCGCGAGCTCTACTCGGTTCACGACGTCACCTAACTTCTTCACGACTGCATAGACAGTCTTGGGATCGACGAGCCTCCAAGAGACAGCGTCACCGCCGTTGCGGGTTCCAGTTCCTGGCATTGGATATTCTCTTCCATCCATCGCAGCTGTAGATCCGTAGGCGTACGAAACTCCGACTCGGTCAGTCCCTTCGACGCTGAAGATCATCCCGTCGTTCGGCGCGGCTCGGTATGTCCGCCTTTCGTTTCGCGGCAATGGCGCGTAGTCGATACTGGATTTTGCGACATTGAGAGTCCAGGTGCCAAGGAGAGGGTTGGATTCTGCTGACGAAGTCTGGGCCAGCGCGCTCGTGGACAACAGCGAGAAAAGCAAGAGGGCGACAATCACTGTTCTCATTAAAACCTCTCCGCTGACCCGTGAAACACCATCCTTGATCGCGACGTCGGCATCCCTGGGATGCGGCATTGTCAGCTTCAGACCATCTTATTCATCGTTTTCAATGACGTGGCTTCAACTACTGTGCCAGAAGTTCGAAGCGGACTTTCCACGCCTGTTCGGTGCTCGCGGTCAACCCCGTGATCCGCTGCTGGGGGTCGCGCGTCATGGCGAGGTAGAGCCCGCCTCCGGAGAAGCCGTCCCGATATGTGGTCGCGAGCGGAATCGCCCCCAGCGAGCGGTGCGACAGCACCAGCCGGTCACCGCGGATGCTCAGGTTGTAGACCACGTCCAACTCGGGACTGTCGTATCGGCCGACGTACGTCTCGAGGTCGTCACGAGTCGGACGCCACGCCGGCGCGCGTTCATAGACGACCGCGGGATCGATCCCCCCTTGGCGCAGTTCGAGTCTGATCGCGCCCGCGTACCGAAGGAAGCGGGCGGTCGAGCCCTCCGATCCAGAGGCGTGAAACCGGTCGCCGGCGCCTTCCAAGGGCGCGAGCGTCAAGGCGCGCGGGGCGCCGACAGTGGCGAGCGCGCCGTCGAGCACGCCAAAGCGCAGGGGCACATCGCTGTCGGCCCTCCGATAGTAGCCGGTCAGCGAGGTCAGCTCGAGTCCTGCCGACGCCGCGTCGCCGGTCGTGGTCGTCACCTGTGCCTGATGCGCGTCCCCGGGGGCGCGCGCGAAAGCCTCGGTCAGATACACGTCCGCGACGGATCGGGCCAGGCGCGCCGGATCCACTGATCGAAGGTTGCAGAGTACCGCGATGCTCACGTCGTGGTTTGGAAATCGGATGACCTCGCTCTTGTAGCCCGCATACGTGCCGCCGTGGCCCACCGTGAGCGCGCCGCGGTATTGACCAAGCACCAGCCCCAGGGCGTAGCTGCTGCGCCGCCCGTCCGCCAGCGTCCCCGGCTCCTGCAACTGCGCGAGTCCCGCGCGACCGCCCACCTGAAACGTCCGAAAGTTACGCTCCCACAGCGCGAGGTCCTCGAGCGTGGTGAACAGGTTCGTGGCCCCGACGGTATCGACGTCGGAAACGGCGAGGCGATAGCCCTGCTGATCGTCAGCCGCGTAGGCGTAGACCCGGTCCGGGACCACCATCCGGTGATCGTCATGGAAGTGCGTGCGTGTCATGCCGAGCGGCTTGAAGATGCGGCGAGCCGTAAAGCTGCGGAACCGTTCGCCCGAGACCCGCTCCACGACGAGCGCCAGCAGGGTGTACCCCGAGTTGCTGTAGAGGAAGCCGGTGCCCGGCTCGAAGTTCAGCCGGCGCTGGCGGGCAAGAAGGCGCAGGACGTCCGTTTGGGTGACGACCTCGGCCTCGGACCACCGCCAGCCGGCCATCTGCAGCAGGCTCCACTGGTCGCGGAGGCCGCTGGTGTGGTGCGCCAGTTGCCTCAAGGTCATTGACGTGTCGAGGCCGCCGAGCTCGGGCACGTGCCGGCGGACATCGTCGTCCCACGACAGCCGCCCGTCGTTCACCAACAGCTGGACGGCCAAGGCCGTGAACTGTTTGGAGATGGATGCAACGTGGAAGACCGACCTCGGCGTGATCGGGACGTCGTCGTCGAGATTGGCTAGCCCATACCCGCGCGCGTGAACCATGGCACCCTGGCGGGTGACCGAGACGGCGCAGCCGGGCGAGCCGGGGGGCGTGAAACGCTCGAAGACGGCGTCCACCCTCGCCGCGTCAGCCGCTGGAGTTGACTGAGCACGGACCGCCCCGAGGTTCGCGATTGCGGCCAGGCCGACCGTGACGACGAGCCCGCTGGCGCGGCGCAGGCTGCACATAGCTCCCGGCGGAGAATAGCATCTTGAGGGTGTGCTCGAATCCCGGAAGTGCACAGAAGGGACGCCAGAGAGTGACGACGGGCCCCGGCCAGCAAACACGCCGGCGTTGGTCGTGTCGTCCGCAGATCCCTATTCGAACCGTAACGCCACCCTTCGGCTTTAGTCGGGAGCTACTGCGAATAGACTCGGATGAATGGCCGTGTTCATCGTCTTCGTGCGCGCCGTCAACGCCGGTGGCACGAGTAAGCTCCCGATGAGCGAACTCCAGGAACTGTGCAAAGACTGCGGCTTCGCGAAAGTCACCACCTACATCCAAAGCGGTAACGTCGTCCTCTCGTCCGGACTCGACAGGAGCACAGTGAGACGGAAGCTCGAATCGGCCCTGCGGGCGAGAATGGGCAAGCCGGTCGGCGTATTTGTCCGCACGCCGGCCGAGCTCGCCGCAATCATAAAACGCAACCCTTTCAAGCAGGCGGCCCCTAATCACCTGCTCGTGATGTTCCTCGATCGCGCTCCACAACGAAGCGTGCTCGCCGACATTGAAACCCCCGGTCGCGAAGAGGTTGAGCTCTCGGGTCGCGAAGCCTTCGTCCATTTCCCGGAAGGTATCGGGCCGTGTCAACGTCTTTGAGACAACCTGGTTCAGCATTTACTGTAGCGACTCCACGCCATCGACGCGGTGCAACGACGACCGATCGAACGGCGGTGGCGGCCGGGCAACGACCGCATGCTGCGAGTCGTTGGGGGTGCCGGTCGTCGGTCCTGGGGCATCCTGGCGGGTCGTTATCGACGGCGGATTGATCCATACGGCGGTCGGCAAGGTTTCTGGGCGTGGTGGCCCGCTGACGAATCGCTCCGGATGCGCGGCGTAGGCCGCGAGGCGGGTGCGGTGACGCCGGTCGAGAGTCGCCGACGCGCGGCCGTAATGCACGTCGGCCGGCGTGAGATAGCTGAGGCCGCTGTGGTGGTGGGCGTCATTGTACCAAGCCAAGAGGTCGTGGCAGAGGGCGCGCGCGTGTTCGAGTGCGCCGAACCGCTTCGGAAACTCCGGCCGATACTTGAAGGTGCGAAACTGCGCCTCGGAGAACGGATTGTCATTGCTCACGCGCGGCCGCGCGTGGCTGGCCGCGATGCCGAGGTCGGAGAACAACAGCGCGACGAGCTTGCTGCGCATGGGCGCGCCGCGGTCGGCGTGAATCGTGAGCTGCTGCGGCCCGATGCACTGCTTTGCGCAGGTCTGCTCGATCAAGCGCTCGGCCAAGTGCGCATTCTCGTGGCGCGCCACCATCCAGCCCACGACGTAGCGGCTGAAGAGGTCGAGGATGACGTAGAGCGAGTAGTAGAGATACGGGACCGGGCCTTTCAGCTTGGTGATGTCCCAGGACCAGACCTGATTGGGCGCCGTCGCGACGAGCTCGGGTTTGACGTATGCCGGATGCCGCACCTGGTCGCGGCGCTCCCGCACTTCGTCGGCCGCGGCGAGCACCCGATACATCGTGCGCGGGGAGCAGAGGTAGGTCTGCTCCTCAAGCAACGTCGCATAGACTTCGGCGGGCGATTGATCGACAAACCGCGCGCTGTGCAACATGTCGCGGACGGCTCGCCGTTCGGCAGCGACCAGCGCGCGCGGCGACGGCGCGCGGGGCCGCCGGGGCGGCGGCGGCGGCGTGGGCCGGCGCCGCCGATAGAGCGACGCGCGGGACACGCCGATGCTCTGACACAACGCCGACGTCTCGCCCGTCGCCGTGACGGCCTCGATCGCGCGCATCAGTCGGTCTCGTCGGTGTCGAGGGGTTTCAGGGGGATCTCCAGGATCTCGGCAACTTTTTTTTGGAGGGCGATGATCGTCTCGGCCCGCTGCAGCTTCCGCTCGAGCCTGTGATTCTCGGCTTCCAACTGCTTCACACGCGGGTCGATCGGACGTGGGGTCGGGCCGCGCCGACGTCCCCGCATGTCCCGCAGGGCGCCCTGCTCACGCTGCCGTCGCCAGTTCGCCAAGTGCGAGCTATACAAGCCTTCTCGGCGCAGCAGCGCCCCCAGCTCGCCAGGCCGCTTGCACGCGTCCGCCTGCTTGAGAATGCGGAGCCGATACGCCGCCGTGAACCGGCGGCGCTGGGCTTTCGCCCGCACTTCAGGATCGGGTGCCGTCGCGGCTGACGTAGCGTTGGGGCCGAAGGCTCCGGTCGCCCGCCGGGCTCCCTCCGCCTTCGACCCCACGACCGCCTCCATCTCCACGGCTGGTGGCATGCGATTCATCCATCAAACCCTCCCCGCCCCTACACTAATCTCACTCGGAAGGTTGTCTCACCGATTATTGGCACAGGGGGTATGGGCCGATCAAAGCTCAAGCTTCCGTTTGCCAAGGACGCCACAGGGCGCAACCTGAACACGGTCCGAAAGCTACTCGCACTGAGCCGCGTTACTGACGCCTGAAGTTGAGAACTCCCGGTGCTGACTCTTGACCGCCCAGATCGGGTCCCGCCTTGTCGCCAAAGGGTGGAGCTACCGCCCCCGGAGGCAGAGCGTGCGGGATGTGACTCCCCCACCGGGAAAGAATTGCGACGCGCGGGCGCACTGCCTACAATCGCTCAGTGCCCTCGAGGTCCTGCCCGACCTGTTTGCCCACGAGCCGATTGGACGCCCTGCTCTACACCCTCGCGCGCCGTCTACGCGCGGCCTACCGCGTAGCGGTCACTGACACAGGAGTTCGCCGATGACTCGCTCTTCGCTCACTGCCACCGTGATGCTCTGCGGCCTGTTGGCCGCCTGCGGCGCGTCCGAGGAGCAGGCACCGAGTGCCTCGACCGACCACGCCGCCGTGCCGACGCCGAAGCCGATGACCTCGGGCCTCCCGCCGATGGAGGCGGCCTTGATCTTGCCTGGGAAAAGTGGACAGGTTGATTATGCTGCACACTGCACCTGTCGAGCATGCCTCCTTTCAAAGGTGTTGGGGCTGACGTATCCCAGGGACGAGTGCAGGCGGTGGGGATTATAGAAGCCCTCGATGTACTCCGCGACGGCGTCCTTGGTCCTGCGTCGCGTCGACCACGGCTGGCGGTGGATGAGCTCGGTCTTGAGCGTCCCGAAGAAGCTCTCGGTGACGGCGTTATCCCAGCAGTCGCCCTTCCGACTCATCGAGCAGACGATCTGGTGGTCGTGCAGGACGCGCTGGTACGCGTCGGCGGCATACTGGCACCCTCGGTCCGAATGATGGACGAGGCCGGCCGCTGGGACGCGCCTCCCCAGCGCCATGTGCAACGCCTCGAGCGCCAGCTCCGCCCGCAGGTGCGGCTGGATGGCCCACCCCACCACGCGCCGCGAGAACAGGTCGAGCACGACGGCAAGATACAGCCACCCCTCCCACGTCCAGAGGTAGGTGATGTCGGTGCTCCAGCGCTCGTTCGGCTGTGCGGCGTCGAAGTCACGGGCGAGCACGTTGGGCGCAACCGGATGTTGGTGGGCACTGTCCGTGGTACGCCGGAACCGCTTGCAGGGCAGGCCGATCAGGCCCATGGCCCGCAGCAGTCTGGCGACTCGCTCCCGGCCAACGGTGAACCCGTCCTGCCTGAGCTGCTCGTAGATCCGCGGGCTTCCGTAGGTCCCCCGACTCGCGGCATGGATCGCCCGGATCCGGGCTGTCAGCTGGACGTCTTCACGGTGCCGTCGGCTCGGCGGGCGCTTCGCCCATGCGTAGTAGCCACTGCGGGTGACCTGGAGCACCCGACAGAGAGACCGCACCGCATGGGTGGCCTTCTCCGCATGAACAAACGCGAACCTCACGCCTGTTCCTTCGCGAAGAAGGCCGCCGCCTTTTTTAAGATCGTTCGCTCCTCTCGCAGGACGCGCACTTCGCGGCGCAGCGTTCGGAGTTCCTCGAGTTCCTCGGTGGTCAGCGCGCCGGTCGGATTGTGGCCGTGGTCGATCTCGTACTGCTGCACCCATCGCCGCAACGCCGACTCGGTCAGGTCCAACTCCCGTGCCACCTGGCCGATGCTGCGGTCACCCTGCTTGCACAGCCGGACCGCTTCCTGTTTGAACTCCACCGTGAATCGTCGTCGTCTCCGTTGGGCCATGAACACCTCCCGGCGCATTCTCGCGCCTTGTGGGGTGTCCACCCAACCCAGGCAAGCTCACCTCGGTCGGCATGTCGGCTGAGGGCTTGGACCGAATCCGACCGGCGATGCAGTGGTGCCCATCTTTGTGTGTCGCTCTATCACCTTTCATTCGCAACGACCTTGCGGAGTCTGAGCAATTCGTTGTATTTTGAACGATCAAAGTATTAGATTTGATCGAACAAATCATGAGCCCCGGCCCATGCAAGGAGGAGGTGCCGGTGTGAGCGAGCGCCCGCGTCTTCGCCGGGGGTAGCCCCACCGACGCACGGCAACGGCACAAGGGGCGAACATGAGCACGGTCGGAGTCGTGAGCGTTGCGGTTGGGAGCCTGTTTCTCTGCCTCAGGGCTTCCGTGCTCGTGGCGCCGGTGGCGACCTTACGCTGGTTCAAGGCGACGATCGGGACGAACGGACCGATCCGCACGCTGGGCGCGTGTGTGCTGACCGTCGGGGTGACGATGGCGTGGGCAGGCGCGACTCAGGACAGCACGCTGGCGTTCTTCCTGTCCGTTGCTGGCTGGGCATTCGTCGGGATCAGCGCCGTGGCGGTGCTGGTCCCAGGCGCCTGTCGAGCCTACGTCCACACGATCCATCCCACCGACGTAGGCGCGAGCCTGTCCTTGTGGCGCTTCGGAGGTCTAAAAGGCGCCATCATCAGCGCGCTCCTCATCTACTTTGGCCTCTTGGCGCTCTGACGACTGACTTCGAGCTCACATCCAACCACCGATATCCGTAGCGCAGGCCTTCAGGCCTGCGAGGCGAGGCTGAAGCCTCGCCCTACGTCGCGGACCCGAAGCCACGGTCGCGCGCCGCCACCCACGAGCGATCGTCGTCGCTCAGTCGTCCATCACCTCGACGGTGCCTGCCGAACCGTCGACGCGAAGCATCTGCCCGTCCTGAATGCGCGCGGTGGCGACGCCCGTCCCGAGGACAGCGGGGATGTCGTATTCGCGGGCGACGATGGAGCTGTGGCTGAGGACGCCCCCGACGTCGGTGACGATGGCCGACGCGAGGGCGAAGAGCGGCGTCCAGGCCGGCGTCGTAATGGCCGCCACCAGCACCTCGCCCGGCTGCATCTTGCCGAAGTCCTCTGGGCCCTGCAGGACTCGAGCCCGGGCAGTGACCGTACCTGCCTGTGCTCTCAATCCTTTGATGACATCGCCCTCTGCGACGTCGACGGCGGCGGGCATAAAGCGCGCCAGATTGAAGCCGAAGAATTTCTTACCCACAGGGAGCGCCACGGGCGGTGTCACCTGGGCGCGGCCTCGCCACAGCGCCTTCCGCTGCTGAACGGATTCGACGCGTGGCGTCAGCGCCTCCTTACCTGCGTCGAGCGCCGCCGCGATCTCGTCCGCCTCTTCGGCGGTGATCCAGAAGACATCGTCGGGCTCGGCGAGCACGCCTGCGGGCACGGCCCGACGACCGAGCTCGCGCAGCAGCCGCCGTAGCGTAGGCCAGCCGAGCCCGATATCGGCCTGCACGGCCTCGCGCATCGGGAGCGCCGAGAGCGTCCACCCGAGAAGCCGATCGAAGATCCTGCGCCGCGGACCCCACGTGAGACGACCACGGATCCGACCGATCGCCTCCTCGCGCGCGGCCGTGAGCTTCGCCTGCCTGGCGGCGGGGTCGCCCACCGCACCCGCGAGGTAGAAGCGGAGCGTGTCGATCAGCGGCGACGGATCGTCGGCCGGCACGGAGTGCACGAAGTCCATGTCGTAGAGCATGGCGCCATACCGATCGAGATGCGCCTGGAAGCGCTCCAGCCACGCCTGCCAATCGGATTCTGACGCAAGGCCCGGGGGAGCAGACTCGCTCAGATGGTCGATGATCGATGCCGTCGGTGTCTCGGCGAGCCAGTCCGCAAGCCCCGGCTGCGCCTGACTCCACGACGCGAGCTCGAACAGCGACTTCTCGGCCAGGATCGGCTCGCTGTCCAGGCCCAACAGAAAGGTGGTGGCCGGCGGGTCGTCCCTGCGTTTCACGAGGCGGTCGTAGAAACCGGCGAAGCCCAGCTCGGCCGTCATCGCCATTGGCATCGTGCGTCGCATCGCGAGGCCGAGATAGTCGCCACCCGCTTCGGCGATCGCCCGTGCTCCCTCGAGCAACTCGGCGGCGCGGCGTTCCTCCAGCGGCCCGTCCGACCAGGGCGCGACCACGGCCGCATACCGCGCCCGCTCCTCGGTGCGCCATTGGGTCGGTCCGCCGCGAAGAAAGACCATCATCGCGCGGGGCATCCGCAGCAGCATGCCCAGCATCGGGCGGATCCGTAGCGCAAACCCCGTGTAGGCGTATCCGTTCACCGCTTCGTACGTCTCCAACGGCGCCCGCAGGCCCAACAACACCATGAACAGCCGGTCCATCGCGTGCTCCAGCGCCGGCAGGCCGAGCGTCTCGTAGAGCGGCGAGAGCGGGTTCGGGAGCAGCTCGATCGAGCTGGCCCGGAAGTACATGTAACCCTCGGGAACATCCCAGCTCGACGGCGGGGCGGCGGACGGTTCTGGGAGGGCGGTAATGGGGCGGGCCTGGAGGATGGCAAAGCGCTCCTCTGCCCTCGCCCACTCGATGTCCATCGGCCGCCCGTAGAGCGCCTCGATGCGATCCGCGAGCGCGAGCAACTCCAGTGCCGCGTCGTCGTCGAGCGCCGGCCGTCCTCGTAGCTCGCTCGGCACCGGCTGCTCTTCCGATCCGTCGTCGCTGCGGACGGTCATGATCGCCTTGTCGGTGATCTCGCGCGACACCACGCTCCGGTCGGCCTTGTCGAGAACCAGCGTGTCGGGCGTCACCTGGCCGGACACGACGGCCTCCCCGAGCCCCCAGGACGCGTTGATGACCACGTGATCCCGGCGGCCACTGATGGGATGTGCCGTGAACAGGACGCCTGCGGTTTCCGCCGGCACCAGCAGCTGCACGACGACGGCCATGCCGACACCGTCGGTCTCGACGTCGTGCTGCGCGCGGTAGCCGATGGCCCGCGGCGTCCACAACGAAGCCCAGCAGCGCTTCACGGCGTCGAGCACCGCCGCGCCGCCTTGCATGTTGAGAAAGGTCTCCTGCTGCCCGGCGAACGAGAGGTCTGGCAAGTCCTCCGCTGTCGCCGACGAGCGCACCGCGACGGCGGGTGCGTCACCCGGGAGCCCCGCGTACGCCGCCAGGACGGCCTGCTCGACCTCGGCGGGCACGTGCGCCCGACCGAACGCCGCGCCAATCGCCTGCGACGCCGTGTCCAGCCGTTCGGGCTCGGCGGTCGTGACCTCCGCGGTAGCGGACGCGATGAGGGCGTCAAGCTCGTTGGCGCGCACGTACTGTCGGTACGCGGCGGTGCTGACGATGAAACCATCGGGCACCGGCAGACCGGCCGAGATGAGTCGCACGAGTGAGGCCCCCTTGCCACCCGCTGTCGCCAGTTCGGCGGCGCGTTGGTCGCCGAGGGGGAGCGTCAATGGGGCATCGGTCATGCTGCCTCCTCCGACCTGGCCGCTACCCGACGCGCCAGTGTCCGCAGGCCAGTGACAAATAATAGCCGCCATCCGCCGCCACCGATCGGTGTGCCGCGGTGCTAGGATTGCACCGCACGGTCGGCACGCGGCCACGTGGCAGTACCCCCGAGTACAGAGAGGAGCCCATGGTCATTCAGCTTCGAGCGTTGGCTGTTATCACGTCGGCGTGTCTCCTGACCCTCGTCCAGAGCCCGGGCGTCGCCGCACAGGGCAACCCGGTCGTGGTGTTGGACACGAGCATGGGCGCCATCACGGTCGAATTGTTCCAGGAAGAAGCGCCGATCAGCGTCGAGAACTTTCTCTCCTACGTCGACGAGGAGCACTACAGCGGCGTCATCTTCCACCGGGTGATCGAGACCTTCATGATCCAGGGTGGGCGCTTCACGGCCGACATGCAGCCACGACCTGTGCGCGCCCCGATCAAGAACGAAGCGGCCAACGGCTTGGACAACGACAAGTATACCCTGGCCATGGCGCGCACCAACGCGGTCGATAGCGCGACCGACCAGTTCTTCATCAATATGGTCGACAACAATTTCCTCAACCATGAGGTGCGGGATTTCGGCTATGCCGTCTTCGGGCGGGTCACCGATGGCACCGACGTGGTGGATCGGATTGCAGCCACACCGGTCACCGACAGCGTGCCGAACGAGCCGGTCGTCATCCGGTCGGTCAGCCGGCAATAGTCTGGAGCCAGAGAGGTGGCCGATGCAATCGAAGACCAGCGTCCTCATCGCCACCAGTGCTGTCCTCGCCGCCGCGCTGCTACTCCCGAACACCGGCGTGCGCGGAGCGGATCTGGCCGACCTGCCACGCGCGACACCCGAAGAGGTCGGGATGTCCTCCGCACGGCTCGACCGGGTCAGCGCGCTGATGCAGCGATACATCGACGACGGCCGCGTGGCCGGCACGGTGACGCTGATCGCGCGTCACGGCAAGATCGCGCATTTCGAGGCCCAAGGCTGGCGCGACAAGGCGGCCGGCGAGGCGATGCCGGAGGACGCGATCTTCACGATCATGTCGATGACGAAGCCGATCGTCTCAGTGGCGCTGATGATGCTGTACGAGGAGGGGCATTTTCTCCTCGACGATCCACTCTCGAAGTGGCTGCCAGCCTACGCCGACCAGCAGGTCGCGCTGAGAACACCGGCGCGCACGGCCCGCGCGGCGGCCGCGAGACCCGTGACCGTGCGCCACGTGCTGACGCACACGTCGGGCCTCAGCCTCAGTCCCGATCTCCGGCCGAGTTACGGCTTCCCCGCGCGCCCTGGCGTCGAGCAAGCGGATACCGTCGCCGAGGCGATCGATCACGCCGCCGATGTCCCGCTGGCGTTCCATCCAGGCGACGAGTGGCAATACGGGGCGTCGACCGATTACGTGGCGATGCTCGTCGAGCGGATCTCAGGGATGAGCGTGCGCGACTTCCTCCGGCAGCGAATCTTCGAGCCGCTGGGCATGGACGATACGCACTACAACGTGCCGCAGGCGAAGGTCGGCCGGGTGGCGGCGGTCTACCGCCCGACCGGACCGGCGAACACCCTCGAGCTGTTCCGCGCGCCGGCGTTCCAGGAGCCGACGCGCTACTTCGGCGGGGTCGCGGGGTTGAGCTCCACCGCGGCCGACTATTTCCTCTTCCATCAGATGATGCTGAACGGCGGAGAGCTGAACGGCGTGCGGATTCTCAGCCCGCGCACCGTCAACCTGATGGTCAGCAATCACGTCGGCGACAAGAACATCTACATCCGCGGCGCCGGCTATGGCTTTGGTCTCGGATACGGAATCCTCCTCGATTCCGGCAAAGCAAACGAGCACCTCTCGCCCGGCAGCTTCATGTGGGGCGGCGCGTGGGGCACGCTGTCGTGGGTCGATCCCGTCGAGGACATGCTCGCGGTCTACATGATGCAGATCACGTCGTATGCGCATCTCAACGTGCGCCGTGACCTCGCCACCGTCGCATCGCAGTCCATCATCGAGAGCCACCGGCACCATCCGCCGACGGTGATCGGGTACGCGTCGCGCTAGCAGCCCGTGGTGAACGCAGCGCGTTGACGTCTCCAGCGCGCACCGGTGGCGAAGCCCGAGACGACGATCGACAATGCTGTCGTCTCGCGATCACTCTTGTCAGTCGACGGGTAGGTCCGACCCATCGGCGACCTGGAAACCGCCCCTCCAGTGGGCTCCAGCTGCGTCGATCCCGGCATCCGTCATCGGCACACCCTTTGCGAGTCAGTGTCCGGAGGCTTCCCGCGCCGGATACCGCATGCAGACCGATCCCCACGATGGCCCCCCACTGGACACCGATGGCCTGACGTGGCTGCTCAGCCTGCCGCGTGTGCCGGTCACTCTGACGCCGGAGGAGAGCCGCGGCGGGCGATCCCGACTCCGGCGTTTTAGTATCCAATTGCCGCTCCGCTATCGCCTTGAGCACGACGCGACGTGGCATCACGCGGTGACCGAGAACATGAGCCGCTCCGGACTCCTCTTTCACTCGCATCGCGAAGCATTCGCGGACCGCGTCACGGACGCGAACGAGGGCACGTCGATCGACCTGCAGATCGTCGTGCCCGCGGAGCGGCCGGATTCCGCGCCGACACACGTGCGCGCTGCGGGTCGCGTGGTGCGCACACTGTACGACCGGCGCGGCACGCTCATCCGGGTCGCGGTCGCCGTGGAGGGATACCACCTGCACGATGGTGGCTTTGACGCGTCGTCGTCGACTCCTGCATACCAGCCACGCCGGCGCTTTCCCCGTGCCGCGCTCCAGTATGACGAGCGTCTCGTGGTGGAGATTGTGCCCGAGAGTGGCGGCCGCTCGAATGGCCAGGTCGTCGCGGTCGGGTTCGGCGGCGCGTTTCTCGAGATGTCGGACAACTATCGGGAAGGCACCAGGCTCCGCATCCGGTTCAGGCTTCCGCCGACGTTCTCGGAGATCATGTGCACGGCGGTCGTCCGGAATCGGGCGCCGGGCCGGGGCGTCGGCGTGGCATTCTCGGAGCTGTCGTGCTGGGAGCGCGAGGAACTGCAGCGCTTTGTCGCGCGGCACACGTTGCCGCCGGAGTGAGCACCGGGTCAATACACACCGGGCACGAAGCGCCACACCACACGCCGACGATACGCACGGTAGGTGCTGTCCCGCGCGAGCGTGTCTTCCTCGAACCGCACGCGGACGACGAGCGCGAGGTCGGCGAGCACGAGCATGGCGACGTTCCACACCGTGGCATGCGCCGCGAGGAACGACACGTGAGTCAGCACGTAGCCGACGTAAATAGGATGCCTCACCAACCGATACACACCCGTGCAGACGATGCCCCGGTTGGCCGGTAGGATCGCAAAACTCCGGCCGAGCGACATCTTGCCGACGACGACCAACAAGAGACCCACGCTCGAGACGACGACCGTGTACGCATCGGCCAGCAGCGCCACGCCGGCCGTTGGCGTCAACAGCATGGGCCCGCTGACCGATGCGGCCACGACGACGCGCACCGACCAGCGGCGATCGACCTCGACGGCTTGCCTCCGAAGCAAGGTCAGCACGACGACCAGTGATTCGCTCACGAGCAACAACAACGCCGTCACGCGGCCCGTGTCGACGACGCTCTCCCCGACACGGTAGACCAGACCAAGGAACAACCCGGCAACGACGATGCGCGCGACCGCATCCGCCGGGTCGCCGGTGAGCGGCGCGGACCGTCTCCGGCGCGCGGGGCGTGGCGCGGTAGACCGCGACACCCGGTTGAGCGGTGCGGCGTCGGCTCCCACCGCGCGGGCCGTATCCGGCATCGTCACATCGACGCCTCGGTCTTGGGCGTCACCGGAGCATCCAGGAAATACACCCGGCAGGCGGCGTCGAGGAGTTCCTCGGTAATCGCCGGCGTGCGGTTGTTGTAGTGACACCGGTTGACGATCTGGTCGATGAGATCGCGTGGGTGACAGGCGCGCACCGGTATGCCCCGCGTGTTGTAGTAGTGGCGATACAGGTAGTCCACGGCCGCCCGATCAAACGCGACCCGAGATCGCTCACAGTTCAGCTTGAAGATCGCCGTGTACTGCTCGTACGAGGGATCCTGAGCCAGGATCTTGTAGGGGATGCGACGAAGAAACGCTTCGTCGGCCAACGCTCTCGGCTCGAGGTTCGTCGCGAAGACCACGAGCACGTCGAACGGCACCTCGAACTTGCGGCCGGTCGTGAGCGTCAGGTAGTCGACTCTTGCCTCGAGCGGCACGATCCACCGGTTCAGCAACTCGCGCGCGGGCACCCGCTGACGGCCGAAGTCGTCGATGACGAGCACGCCCCCATTCGCCTTCAACTGCATCGGGGCCTCATAAAACGACGAGAGCTGGTTGAAGTTGAGGTCGAGCATGTCGAGCGTCAGCTCGCCACCCACGGTGATGACGGGCCGTCGAATCCGCACCCACCGCCTGTCGCTTTCCTCCGTCGTACGAATCAACCGGCTGGCGTCGTCCTGCTCGAGCGCGACGTGACTGACCGGGTCGAACAGCGATATGACCTGGCCATCGATGTCGAGTGCGTGTGGCACGTAGACGTCCCCACCGAGCGCGCGACCGATACCCCGTCCCATGACGCTCTTGCCGTTGCCGGGCGGTCCGTGAAGGAACATGGCCTTGCGCGAGCTGACCGCGGGCCCCAGCTGGTCGATCATGTCGTCGGTGACGATCAGGTCCGAGAACCCGGCCACGATCCGGTCGCGGTCGACGTGCCCGGTCGCCGCGCGGACGTGCTTCATGTACTCGAGGTATTGCGTGAGCGGGACGGGCGCCGCGCCGACGTACCCACAGACAGTCATGAGCGCCCGGGTCCGGTCGCGACCCATGTCCGTCAGGGAATATCGATAGCCCGCCGTGCCGGCGCCAACCGCGCTCCGCACCTCCATGAGATGCTCGGCGCGAAGATGCTCGACGACCGGCTCGATCATCCCGTACGGGAGACACACGCGGTCCGCCAGATCCCGGCCGGCCGCCTCGCCCGCATAGAGGATCTTGAGCAGCAGCCCCGACACGTCGTCGTCGGCCAAGCCAGTGTCCTCGAGCGTCGGTGGCGCCTGCGGAACGATCGTGTCCGACCAGGTCCGCGGAGCGTCGACGAGCGATGCCGTGCTGGCCATGAGCTACGCGGCCTCCTCGAGCGCCACGGTGTGACCGATCCGGACCTCGCAGCGCGACACGCTCCCCGCCGGCAGCTCGAGCACGCCAACGGCGCCGCGACGCGGCAGACGGATGCGCCACGGCCGCATCTCGGTCACCATGTCGACAACCTCGCCCGATCGATTGAGCGCCACGACGTCGATGGAAAAGCGCATGCCGTACGTGTGCACCCCGCGGCACGGCGTGATCCACAACCCCTCGCCGGTCGCGAATCGGTGACGCGCGAGGAGGCCGACGGCGCGTGCGACGCGCGTGGCGACCGTCGTGACGGACACCGCCAGCACGCGTCCGTTGTCGACGTCGCGGGCGACCAGCAGCGCCCCCGGATCGGGCCACGACAGCTTGCTCACTGTCCCCCTTCGATGATCGGAAAGAGCACCTTGACGAACCGGATGGCCGCTGGACCGATGGTCACGATCCAGATCGCCGGAAAGATGCAGAGCACGAGCGGGAAGACCATCTTGACACCGGTCTTCGCGGCGGCCTCCTCGGCGCGCTGACGTCGCTTCGTCCGAAGGGTGTCGGAGTAGACCCGGAGCGAGCTTGCGACGCTCGTACCGAATTTGTCGGTCTGGACGAGCATGGCCACGAGCGAGTTGAGGTCGTCGACACCGGTCCGATTGGCGAGATTCCGGAGCGCGTCCGATCGCGCCGTGCCGGCGAGCAGCTCCAGATTGACTAGTCGAAGTTCGTCGGCGAGCTCGGGGTGTGCGAAGGCCAGCTCCTGGCCGACCCGCAGCAGCGCCTGGTCCAGACCCAATCCCGCCTCGACGCTCACGACCAGCAGATCCAGGGCGTCCGGAAGCGCGAGCCGGATCTTGTGCTGGCGCCGCTTGACCACGCGGGCCAGCCCCATGCCAGTCAGCAGATAGCCGAGGCCGGCGGCACCGAGCCCGAGCAACAGGTTGGGGCGCATGACCAGGGGCGTCGCGCACAGCAGAAAGCCGAGGACGGCGACCCCGACGCGAATCGCGAGGAACACCGACAGCGCCTCACCGCGCCGGAACCCCGCGTGCACGAGACGATTGCGGAGCTTGCCCAGCTCGCGGGTCGATCGGGGAACCCTCTCCCCCACCTGCTGGAGGAAACTGACCACCCGCTGCGTGCCCGCCCGCGCATCGGATGCGTCTTCGGCCGCCCCCATGACGTCGCGCAGTCGCTTGTCTACCGCGACCGCCGAACGCGACGACATCAACAGCACTGCCGCGCCACCGATCAAGAGCGACGCAAGCATAAACGCCAAGAGGGGCAACAGTACCGTCACGTCACACCTCGATCTTGACGACCTGTTTGATCCATAGGTACCCGACGGCCTGCATCACGATCGCCCCCATAATCATGTATTGCCCCATCTGCTCGGTGAAGAGCAGGTTAATGTGGTCCGGGTTGATGAACATCAGCGCGACGCCGAGAAACGCGGGCAGCACGAGCAGCACATAGCCGGTCA
The DNA here is from genome assembly GCA_965197395.1 of Vicinamibacterales bacterium. Taxonomy (GTDB): domain Bacteria; phylum Acidobacteriota; class Vicinamibacteria; order Vicinamibacterales; family UBA8438; genus CAZYFH01. The sequence continues at coordinate 584,064 of CBDANB010000006.1, forward strand.
TCCGGCCGTGCGCCGTGTGCACCCTGACCTGGCGGCGGATCTTGAACCGCTCCCGGACCACGTGGGCCAGGTTGTCGAGAATCTCCGCCAGGTTGCCACCGGTGTCGCGCTGGATCAGCACCGCGGTCACGAAGAACCGGACATCGAGCGATGGGACACGCGCGGCCAGGTGGTTCAAGGCGTCCGCCAGCGGCAGCCCGAAGTTCTGCTCGTCGAAGGTCTTGCGGAACTCGGGACCGACCGGGTCCTCGAGCTCGTCGGCCGCCATCTTCATCCCGGCGCTGAACGCGTGTCCGGCCCGGACCGCCCGGGACATGAGCTCGAGTGCCTCCGGGAAATACTCTTCGAACTTCCCCATCCGCGCGCCGCGCTTGTGGCGCAGATAGGCGATCGGCAGGATGGCGCCGAGGGCGGCCCCCGCCGCGCCCGCCCAACCGCGCTGGAACACCGTGGCGCTCAGTAGGCTACCGCCGATGGCCAGACCGACCGTCACCACCAACAACGCACTGAGGCTGATGCGCAAGCCGGATTGCTCCAGCCACCGCTCGATGGCCGACCCTCGCGCCGTCTGCCGTACTGCCGCGTCGAGCTGCGGCAGCGGGCTCGCGGCCTCCGTCTTGACGAGCTCGCTCGCCTCCGCGCCGGCGGCGGGAACCTGATCCGCACCCGACGTCACTTCCTCGAGGCGCTCCTCGACACGACGATTCGACGACCGGCGCGCCACGAGCAGGAACCCGCCGGCAATCGCGACCGTCGTGAGCGCGAAGACGAGTCCTACGATCACGCCGAGCATCACCGCACCTCCATCACGCCCTCGAACATGTTGGTCGGCAATTGAATCCCCGCCGTACGCAATCGGTCGCAGACCTTGGGGCGCACGCCGGTGGCCATGAACCGGCCGACGACCTTGCCGTCCTGGCCAATGCCGAGCTTGTCGAACTTGAAGATCTCCTGCATCGTGATGATGTCGCCTTCCATGCCGGTGATCTCCGCGATGCTCGTGACCTTCCGCGTGCCATCACTCAGCCGGGCCTGTTGCACGACGATGTGCACCGCCGCGGCGATCTGCGCCCGCATCGCGCGCTCCGGCAGATTGACGTTGGCCATCGAGATCATGGTTTCAATGCGCGCGAGCGCGTCACGCGGCGTGTTGGCGTGCACGGTCGTCAACGAGCCGTCGTGACCGGTGTTCATCGCCTGCAGCATGTCGAGCGCTTCGCCGCCCCGCACCTCGCCGACGACGATTCGATCCGGACGCATGCGCAACGCGTTGACCAGGAGCTCCCGCTGTCGAACCGCCCCCTTGCCCTCGACGTTGGGCGGACGGGTCTCCATGCGCGCGACGTGCTCCTGGTGAAGCTGCAACTCGGCCGCGTCTTCGATCGTGACAATCCGCTCCTTCGCCGATATGAAGCTCGACAGGATGTTGAGCAGGGTGGTCTTGCCGGCACCCGTGCCGCCGCTGATGAGGCAATTGAGGCGCGACCGCACGCACTGTCTGAGAAATTCGAGCATGTTGGGCGTCAGCGCCCTTAGGGCCACGAGTGTCTCCGCCTTGAGCCGCTCTGCCGGAAACCGACGAATTGAGAGCAGCGGGCCGTCAACGGCCAACGGCGGAATCACCGCGTTGACCCGCGACCCGTCCGGCAGCCGCGCGTCGACCATGGGCGAGCTGTCGTCGATGCGGCGCCCGACCCCGCTCACGATCCGATCGATGACCCGCATGAGGTGCTGGTCGTCCTGGAACGCCCCCGGCACCGACTCGAGGACCCCGCCGCGCTCCACGTACACCTGCTTGTGGGTGTTGCACAAAATGTCGTTGACGGACGGGTCTCGCAGCAACGGCTCGAGCGGTCCGAACCCGAACACCTCGTCCAGGATGTCGCCGACGATCGCCTCGCGCTCCGTCAGCGACAGCGGGATGCCGGCTTCGGCGATCAACGACGCGGCGAGCGACCGAATCTCGGCCTCTGCCCGATCGCGATCCGCCGACGCGAGCGCCTCGAGGTTCAGACGGGCTAGCAGCTTGCGGTGGATACTGGCCTTGAGGTCGAGGTATTGCACGCGCCGTGCGTCGGTCACACTACCGACCGGCTGAGCCTGTGTCATCGTCGGTGTCGTCATCGTTCCCTGTCCGGTGCTCCGGCGCCTCGTGCCACCCGCGTTCAGAACAAGCCCAGAAACGCCGAGCGCCGATCCTTCGTCTCGCCCGCGGCGCCGTCCGCTTGTCCGGAGACGATCTGCTTGGCGAACTGGCTGAACTGGCTGGCCAGCTCAGAGTGGTTGCTCGAGGTCAACGGCACGCCAGAATTGAGTGCCTCCGAGACCACGCCGTAGTCGCTTGGAAACGCGTAGTCGATCGGCTGGCCCAACGCGTTTTCGATCTGCTTGGGCGCGATCACGTGCTGCGACGACGTCCGGTTCAGCAAGATTTTGATGCGATCCCTGTTGGCGCCCAGTTGGCCAATCCGCGCCACGAGCCGCTGGGTATTGCGGATCGACGCAACGTCGGGGTTCGACACGATGAAGACGGCGTCGGATCCAAAGACGGCGCTCTGAGCGCACGCCCGCGTCACGCTGCCAACGTCGACGACAACGTAGTCGTACGTGCGGCAGACGACGCGGATGAGCTCCTCGATCGCGCCCGTATCCTGCGCGTTCGGACGGTCGACCTGTTCGGCGCTGCCCAGGATGTCGACACCCGACTTGTGCTTTGTGACCAGCTCCTTGAGAAAATCCGCGTCCAGCCGATGGACGTTGTCGACTGCGTCCATCACCGTGAACCTCGGCCGCACACCGAGGAACAACCCGACCTCGCCGACGAACGGATTGAAATCGACGATGACGGTCGACTGCTTCGACAGCTTCGCCAGCTCGAGCGCGGTGTTGACGGCAAGTGTCGTCGTCCCGGCGCCGCCCTTGGCGCCCAGAAACGTGAACATGCGCGACGAGCCGGCGTCGCCTCCCTCGCGGGTGCTCGCGCGACGCTCGGTGATGCGCGCGATACCGGCGCGCACCCCGTCGGTCATGGCGCTCGATGACTCGCCGGGTGGCCATGCGAAAAACTCGTTCGCGCCGGCCCGCATCGTCTGCAGGATGACATTCGGCTCGTTCGCCGCCGCCACGGCGAAGATCGCGACCTCCGGCCAGCGCTGACGCATCCTCTCGATCGCCGTCACGCCCGACGCGGTGTCGTTGCGGACGTCGACCACCGCGACGTCCGGCGACGTCTGGTCGCCGCTCTGCCGCTCCTCGACGATCGACACCGGGACACCGCTCGCGCGGAGCACCTGGGCCACCTCGGTGCGAAAGTCCTGTTCGCCGCTAGTGATGAGTGCCGACAAATGAGCCATTGGTGAACTCTTCCCGAATCATGCGTTCCAAAGCCGCGCGCCGGCGTCCGCCGAGTTCTGCGCCTGAGACCGCGCGACCATGAACATCCCGACGTCGATCGCCAAGGTGCTGGCCGCCAGAAACCCCAGGAATCCCATGCCGACGAACACCATCGACATCCCAGGCTTGTCGGCCGCCAGGCGCGGGTACCCGCGGTCCGTTCTCATCGGTGGTCGGTTCGTCATCGTCATCAGCGTCGCCCGGACCTCTGGTCGCGGTGCAGCGGAATCACCAGCCGTGACGCTTCGGGAACGACTGGCCGTGACGTTTCGGAAACGACCGTCTGGGCCGTTTTGGGATCCACAAGCTGTGACGCTTCCGCGTCGATCGCATCGACGGCCTGTTGCGCCTCATTCACACGAGGCAGGTACTCGTCCAGCACCTCTTGCAGCTCCGTCAGCCGCTCGGCTCGCTCGCGGGCCAGCTGCTCGGCGCGACGTTGCCGCGCCACGGCGAGCTCCCGCTCCTCTTCGGCACGCTCGCGCTCCGCTCGTGCCAACGCGTGAGCCCGTTTCTCGTCTTCTTTCCGCTGCCGCTCCGCGACCTTCCGCGCCGCTTCGAGCCGCTCGCGCTCCGCCTTCGCCGCCACCTCGACCCGTTTGCGCTCCGCCTTCGCCGCCACCTCGACCCGTTTGCGCTCCGCCTTCGCCGCTGCCTCAAGCCGCTTGCGCTCCGCCTTCGCCGCTGCCTCGAGCCGCTTGCGCTCCGCCTCCGCTCGCTTCACTTCTTCCTTCCGTTGACGCTCCGCGGCCCGTCGCTCCGCTTCGAGTCGTTCGCCTTCCGCCTTCGCCGCCACCTCGACCCGTTTGCGCTCCGCCTTCGCCGCTGCCTCAAGCCGCTTGCGCTCCGCCTCCTCGAACGCCCGCGCCTGCTTCTCGTCTTCCCTCCGCTGCCGCTCCGCGGCCCGTCGCTCCGCTTCGAGTCGTTCGCCTTCTGCCTTCGCTTCCACCTCCAACCGCCTGCGCTCCGCCTCGACCGCCGCGCGTGCTGCCTTCTCGTCTTCCTCCAACCGCGCGCGCTCCGCCTTCTCGTCTTCCCTCCGCTGCCGCTCCGCGGCTCGCCGTTCTTCGAGGATCTGCTTGCGCTCCGCCTTCGTCGGCGCGCTCGCCACCGGCCCGGCCGTGACGGGGTCCGGCGTCGATGCGCCGTCCGACCCGTCGCGCGCCACGATGCCGCCTCCCGCGCCGGACGTCGTGAACGCCGGCGGTGGCGGTGACAGCGGCACCGCGACTCCCTCGAGGAACGGCTGAGCCATGCCCGGCAGCGAATCGGTGACACCTGCCCCTCCCTCGCGCACGATGTGGGGGGTGATCATCACGACGAGCTCTGTTCGGTTCTTCTGATACGCGCGACTCCGGAAGAGGCGGCCAATAATCGGGATGTCTCCCAGCCCCGGAATCTTCTGGACCGACTCCGTCGCGGTGTTGTCGAGCAGCCCCGCGACCGAGAACGTCTGGCCGTCGCGGAGCTCGACCTCGGTGCGGGTCCGGCGTGTCGTCAGTGCGGGAATGCGGAAGCCGTCGAGCGTGACCGCGTTACGGAAATCAAGAGCGCTCACCTCGGGCTCGATGTTGAGCTTGATCCGGTCGCCGGCGACCACGGTCGGCGTGAACCGAAGCCGGACCCCGAACTCCTTGAACTGAATGGTGACTGACCCTTGGGCGCCGGTGCCCTGCACCACCGGATAGGGGAATTCACCGCCCGCGAGAAACGACGCCTCGGTGCCGTTCTGCGTGATCAGGTTGGGCTCGGCCAGGCTCTGAAACAACCCGCGCTGCTCCGCCGCCTTGATGACCGCCCCGAGGTGCTCCTGCGCGTTGAACGCGAAGATGTTCAGGTAATCGCTGAACCGCAGCCCGCCGTTGAAATCTCCGTCTTGCGAGAGCGTTTCGAAGTTCGGGCTCACCGTATCGAAGAACGGGGCGGCGAACTGCTGGGTCCCGATCCGGCCCACCCAGTTGTCCTTTCCGAGGATGTCGGTGAAGAACGTCACGCCGAGCTCCTGGGCCGCCGTGCGACTGACCTCCGCGAACCGGACACGCAGCATGATCTGTTTGGTGGCAACGCCCTCCGGCTGGCGCAACAGGTTGACGACGTTGTCGGACGTCTCGACATGGCCGACGGCCACCGCGGCCGCCTTCTCGACGACATACGCGGACGACACGACGCCCGACACGACGACGTCGGTTCCGTTGCTCGCGATCGCGATCGGTTCGTCTGGGAAGAGCTGACGCATCTGGTCCTCGAGGCTGCTCAGGTCGCGCTTCACAACGACGTCGTAGCCGTCGATGGCGCCGCGGTCGTCCCACACGAGCAGTGAGATCGTGCCGGGCGCCTTGCCGTGCACCAGCACCTGGCTCGTCGAGGTGACCAACGCGTCTGCGATGTCGGGTGTGGACAGCGCGACGCGCGTGATCGGCCGGTCCACGCTCAACACCGTTGATCGGCCGACGAGCAGCTCGATCATCCGGGTCGAACTGACGGCGCTCGCCGCGGCAGCACGCCGTGGCACATCCGCGCCATCGAACGTCTGGGCGCCCGGCGGCGCCACCATGATCATGATCAGGGCGGCCACGACGCTCACCATGAGCCACGGGGCGACCGGGCGGCGTTCGGGATGCGTGTGCTGATGACGGGGCTTCATGACGTTCACTCCTATCCGACGACAGTGCGTTCGCGCTTGTCACCCCGGATCACTTCGACTGTTGGGGGCGGCGGTGGCGGTGGCGGCGATGCGGGCCGGGGCTCCGCCCGCGGCCTCCGCGCCGGTGGACGGGCGGGCTGCGAAGCCGCCAGTAGCGTCGCTGGGCGGATGCCCGGGGTCGACGGGTGCTCCTTGTCGAGCGGGTTGCGGAGCGCGAGCTGGATCTTTCCCTCGGTGCTGGCCAACGCAAGCCGCTCGGCCTGTTCCGGATCGACGAGCAGTGTGACGACCGTCACCTGGATCGGCTCGTCGCGCTCGACGTCCTGCTCGAGACGAGTGCCCGCGCCCAGCACCTGCACGTTCGTCAGCACCATTTTCGACGTCATCTGATCAAACTGGTTGGTCGGGCTGGCGGTCGCGACGACGTCGACGAAGGTCCCCGGCAGCACGTAGCCCGCTACGCCGATCACCTCGTTCACCCGGACCGACATCGCACGCATGCCGGGCGGGATGACCGGTTGCAGCCCCGCCCCGGCGCCCTCGGGCGCCACCTTCTTTGGCGTGAACGGCTCGTAGCTGACGAGCGACGCCACCAGCCCGCGACCGATCAGCTCGTCTGGGCTCGAGAACACGCCAACGGGCGCCGACCCCTCCGGCCACTCGATGACGAGGAGATCACCTTCACGTATCTCTGTCCCCAACGTCAGATCCGAGGCGGCGACCACCACCGGTTCCGTCGGCAGCGCCACCGTTTCTACCGGCACGGTCTGCAGATAGCGATACGTGCCATACGCGAGCACGCCGCCGGCCGTCACGGCAATGAGCAGAACGAGAATCATTCGTGTGCGATTCATAACGGTTCCTCGTTACACCTGTCCGGGCTTCTGCCCTTCGATCGGAGGTTCCTCACACAAATGTATGCACGATTCTGGAATGATCTCGCCGATCACGCGTCGGCCTCAAGATGAGGAATAGGCCAGAAACCAGGCGGATTCAGGGGCTTCCATAGCTGAATCGACCGCCGCCTGCGCGGGCCCCGCTTTTGGTGGGGGGCCTGCTCGGCGGCAGCCTGTTCCGACGTAAGATGCTGATACGAAGATGTTTACGCCGTGACGATCATGCAGCCAGGTGAAACTCGCGGCTGACTCGCCCCGATGGCCATCGCGCGCCCGGAGCTTCCCTCCACCGCCTCGAAAGCTGGCGGCCTGGTACCACGCGCCCTCAAGTGCAGCCGGCGGTCCAGGCCCCCGCATCCACGTCTTAGATACCGGGTCATTGCTGACTCTCGCAAGTGGCTGATTCTACACAGTTTAAACGCTGAGAGGACTTACTCTCCTTGCATACATTCGTGAGAGGAACCCGATCGGATAACTCTCCACGTAAGCGAATTTCGTTCCGATCTGCTGGCCGTCCTGCATGTACTGTCGCACGCGTGTTTCGACCCCGTTCGTGTTGGAGTTCGGCAGCACCGCGATCCGCGCGCCCTCCCTCGCCGCGTTCGTCAGCACCTGCCAGGTCTGGTACGCGCGACCGAACTCGAAGATACCGACCGAGATCAGCAGGAGCACCGGGATGGTCACCGCGGCTTCGAGAAGCGCTGTTCCGCGAGTGTCTCGCCACACTGTCATCGGTTCCTTTCTCGACTCGCGAGCCGACCCTCACTGCAAGAACGCCGCCACCGTGCTCCCGATGGCGATCGCGGGGCCATACGGGAATCGGTTGTCGGCGACGGGCGATTCAATCGCGTCCTTGACGTCGGCTGGTCTGGCAAGAAGCCCGGTCGCGCGACGCACGGTCGCCGCCAATCGCCGACGCCGGAATGCCACAGCGAGCGCCAGCAGCCCGCCGGCGAACGCGGTGCAGCAAAACGCCCAGAACACCAGACCGACTCCGACAATCGACCCGGTCGCCGCAAACAGCTTGACGTCGCCCGCTCCGGTCGCGCCGAAGACATGCCCAGGCATCATCAGCCCGAAACCGAGCGCCAATCCGAGCGCCGACGATCGGAGGGTCACGTCGCTGGCACCGACCACGGCGAGGCACAGTCCCAACAGCGCCATTGACAGCGTGACGGTGTTGGGAATCCGCCGACAGCGAATATCGATGATGGCGCCGGTCCCGGTACCGGCGATGACGGCCATCACGATCACGTCGTGGCTAGATGGGGGCAGCGGCAATGGCCTGCCAGAAGACGTTGAGGATCGTTTGTCCCACCGTTGTCACGGCGCCGACCGCCACGACGGCGATGAGTGCCGCGGCCAGGGCGTATTCGACGAGGTCCTGCCCGTCATCCAAGGCGAGCCGCGCCTGCCACGATCGGTTCGCCCCACGCTTTACGGCCATGCTGACCTCCATGTCACGGCGATGCCGACCGTCGCTCACCACGTGGTCGGAGTGGACGGGGCACGCCCGGCCGAGAAACAGACGGTCGCTTCCGGCAGGGTTGCGCGAGCATGACGTGCGCCACCCCGTCTGGAGACGAAGCGCTCGCCGTTCCGAACGACGCCCTGCTAGATCGCGTTCGCAATCTGCGTGAAGATCGCCGACACGTTGGTTCCGGCCAGCGTGATTGCGCCGACAGCAACCAGCGCGATCAGCGCCACGAGCAGCGCGTACTCGAGCAAGTCCTGGCCTTCGTCGCGCTGCATCATCGGCTTCGCCAAATTGTGCAAGAGGGTCATCATCGTTGCCTCCGTAAACCGCGCCGCGGCATTGCGACGCCTTGTCCGAGTTGAACTCGACGGTGCCGCATTCTGCGCAACCTTCATGCCATCGGTTGCGAGCGACCCCTCGACGTCGGGGGAGGTGGACGTTCCGGCCCGAGGAAACTGGGCCTCGTTCGCACGTCGGCTGTCACGTGCCCGGGTCCCTGGACGAGTCGAGCGAAAGAAATCGGGAACACGTCCAGCGACGTCTTGCGCACGTCTCGTTACAGTTCCGTGACCCGCGTCGCGCGGCAGGGCCGCGCACACCTGCACACACGTTTCGTACGTGAATCGCGAACGTTGTAATCCGAGGAGTCCAGAGGGATGTCGACCGCCTGGTGATCGCGCCGCGGTCGTCGACGATTCGACTGCTTCGTTGCGGCCGAGCGTCATGCTGTGTCGTCGCGTCGATGCGGGATGTGGCATCGGTACGTGGCTTGCTCACGCAAGACGGCGGGCGATGCTGTCACGACACCGCATCACACGACGAGGGGTGCCGCTGCTGGCCCGTGTCCGTGAGCTTCTCGCCACAGGATTGGGGTTGGCCGTCATCGCGGCGCTCCTGGTGGCGATCGACGAACGGGTCAAGCACGTGGCGCTCCGATTCCTGGCGCGCGTGGGAGGCGCGATCGAGTCACCCGCAGTCATCGGCGAGTCGATCCTCGATGCCGTCCAGGCGCTCCATGCGAGTAACGCCGCCTTGTTCGTCTTCGCGTGCGTCGGCACGGTGCTGTTGTGCCTCATGCTGAAAACCTGACTGCCATGGCCGCATTCGTTCTTGCGATCGAGCCCGATCCGAATCAGGCGACCCTCCTCCGACAGATCATCGGCACGCGCACGAAGGCCGGGGTCACCGTGGTCGAGTCGCGAGATGCCGCAATCGACGCGCTCGGCGAGGCCGTCCCCGACCTCATCCTGCTGACCGCGCTGCTGTCCCCCGGCGACGAGGAAGCGCTGATCAGGCACCTTCGGACCCTCCCGCAGGCAACCTACGTGCAGACCCTCACGATCCCGCGTCTTCGGGCAGCGGGCGGCACGACGAAGGCGAGGTTCTTTTCGCGAAAGCGCCGCAAGACGAGCAGCGCGGGGTGCGACCCGGCGGTCTTCGCCCGGGAGGTCGACCAGTATCTGCGGCGCGCGCACGAGCTGCGGCGGGAGGCGGCGGACCGACAGGCCCGAGTCGCCGAGCATGGGAGGTCACCGGTCGCGGCACCGACCCGTCCGGTCGACCGCGACTGCGACCACGCGTCGAACGTCGCGAGCGGCGCTCACAAGGGCGGCTCGGACGACCCGTGGCAGTGGCGGCCGGGCGAGCCGAGCATGGTCGACCCCGCGCCCGCCGAGGCGACCTCGCCAGTCTCCTCCCTCGCGACGACCGTGGACGAGCACCGTTGTGCGGCCGAAGCAAAGCGGGCCGAGGCGGAGGCCCGGTTGGGGATCGAGCTCGAGCGGGTGCGATCGGAGGCCGACGAACAGCGGCGCGCAGAGCTCAACCAGCTTCGGGCCGAGGCCGACGCGTTGCGCGAACAGGCGGTGGCGGCGGCGCGCATCAAGTCCGAGCAAGAGCTGGCCCAGGTCCGTATGGAAGCCGAAGAACGGCTCTCGGCGGAGCTGGACAAAGCGCGTGACGACGCGGCGCGCGCCCGGCGCGAGGAGCTCGATCGCGTCAAGGCCGAAGCGGAAGCGCTCCGAGACTCGGCGACTCGCGAGGCGCGGGAAGCCGCCCAGCGGACAGCCGCCGCGGAGCTGGCGAGCGTACGCGACGAAGCGGAGCAGCTGCTGTCGGATGAGCTCACACGCGTCCGGGTCGAGTCGGCGCAGATGCTCGACGTCGAGTTGCGGAAGGCTCGGATCGAGGCGGACGAGGCCCGTCTGTCGGAGCTGACCCGCGTCCAGGAGGAGGCCGACGCACTCAAGCTGAGCGCCGAACACGAAATCAGCGAGGCGCAACGATCCGCGGCCGAGCTACTAGAGGGCGAAGTCGAACGTGTCCGGGCCGAGGCCGAGGCCCGGATCAGCGCCGAGCGGGCGAAGGCCGATCGGGAGGCGTCCGAATCCACGTTGGCGGAGTTGACCGAGGCCCGCGCCAGGGGCGACGAGCTGCGAGAGGTCGCGGTGCGCGAGGCGCAGAGCGTGGCTGAAGCGGCGGCGCGTCAGGCGCTCGAGACCGAAATCGCTCGCGTTCGTTCGGAAGCAGACGAGAAGCTCTCGGAACAGCTGGACGAGATACGCGCCGAGTCCGATCAACGCCGGGCGGCCGAGCTGGCCGACTTGCAGGCGCAGATCGGGGATCTCCGTCGAATGGCCGAGCAAGCCGCAACGCCGACACCGGCCCCAACAGTGCCGTCGCGTGTGAGCCCCGGGACGCCCGCGGCAACGTCCCCTGGGCCTCGACGCCGGACGGTTGCGGTCTTCGGAGCGACGACGACGGAGCACCCGAAGAGCGGGCCGAGCACGTCGCCCTCGGTCCGACACGGGGCCGGTGAGGAGATCCAAGCGATCGCGGAGGAGCTCGCACCCGAGAGTCCGCCGTCCACGACAAAGCGAGCGGACTACTACAGCTTGTGGCAGGTACAGACACGGCCGTCACCGACGTCGGAGAAGGCCGCATCCCAGCCGCCGCCCGCGCGTAGCCGCGTGCGGCGCTGGCTGGCCACCGCAGCCGCGAGCCTGCTCGTGATGCTGATCGACGGCTTCGGCTTCGGCCTCGATATGGGCGGGGTCGTCACCGAACCTATCGTGAGCGCGCCGCCCGCAGACGCCCTTCCGCGCACCAGCCTCCCCGCCACGGCGGAGGTGGAAGCGGTCACTTCGGTTGGCCGGCTCGAGATCCACTCCATCCCCGCTCGCGCGCGCGTTGCGGTCGACGGTGAGACGCGTGGATCGACGCCGCTCCTCCTCGACGTGGCACCTGGCCGGCACGAGGTCGTCGTCTCGAGCTCGGCTGGCACCATCCGGCGCACCCCGACGGTCCGTGAGAACCGGACGGTCACGATTTACGAGACGATCTCCCCGGGGTGGATCGCGGTCTTTTCTCGCATCAAGCTCGATATCGCCATCGACGGTCGGCAGGTCGGCACGACGGAGGACGGTCACCTCCTCGTCCCGCCCGGACGACACGACGCGGTGCTCGCCAATCGGCGATTGGGCTTTCGTGAGCGCCACACGTTTGACGTGGAGCCGGGGGAGGTGACCGCTCACACGGTGGTGTTGCCGTCGACCTCGGTCCGGTTCGTCGGCATCGCCGGCACCGAGATCCACGTGGACGGCGAGTCGATCGGGGTCCTGCCGCTCGCCTCGGTGGAGCTGCCCATCGGCACGCGTGAGCTCGTGAAGCGGTTCCCCGACGGGACCGAGGCACGGGAACGGATCGAGCTCGGCATCGGTGCGCCGACGACCATCGCGGTCGACGCGCGGCCGGCGTCGCCGGCGCCCGACCGGCGCGGCGCGCTGACCGTGTTCCCACCAGGACATCGGTGACCGCTCGTTCGATTTCGTCACTCGACTGACAGGTGAGGTATGCGAATGGAAACTGCTCTCTTGATCCTCATCGGCGCGGCCTTCGGACTGGTGACGCTGTTCGCCGTGAGTCCACCGCACTCCTGACGTGGCTCGCGGAGTGGGGCGAAGCCCAGTCTGCGGGAGGCCGTACAACGACCCAAGCCGACGCCATGGTCCTCCTGCGCAGGAGGCGGATACGGCCAAGGCGCGCACGGCGCGCCTCGCGGGCGCGGAGTGGGGCTCTCGGGGTCCCCGCGAAGCGCCCGCGGGGGTTCGGGGCGAAGCCCCGTCTACTCATGAGCGGGCTATACTTCTGCATCGAGGACGTCACCAAGCGGGAGGACACGTCGATGCAAGAGCAGCCGACCGGCAGACGAGGCAGGATTGTGGTCGCGGCAACCATCGCGGTGGTCGCGTTCGTGGCAGGACTCGGAGTCGCGGGTGTCGTGTCCGCACAGCAGGACAAGGCGCCCCCTGCGTACCTCGTCGTGAGCACCAAAGCGCTCGACGCGGACAAGCTGGGAGCCTACGGCGCAGCCGCCGGGCCGCTGGCCCAGGCCGCCGGTATCGAGGTCATCGCCGGACGTCCGAATCCCACGGTCTCCGTCCTCGAGGGCACGTGGCCGTACGCGGAAGGCATTGTGATCGAGAAGTTCGCTTCGATGGCCGCGCTCAAGGAGTTCTGGTACTCGGATGGCTACCAGAAGGCAAAGAAGCTCCGCGACGGCGCGTTGAAAGTCAATTTCATCGTCGCGGTCGACGGGACACCGGCCGACTGATTCCGCGCCGTACATGCGGTGACCGGCCGGCGCGACACGCGCGGGCCAGGAACCCCGACCCTTCGCCCACCCGGCGACCGCGCACGTCTGTGCACGCAGTGCCGCGACGAGGCAACACTCCCGCCCGGCGGCCCGTCTAAGCCTCCGATGAGCCTCGTCCATTACCCGATGTTCCGCGACCTCGAGCGTCTGCAGACGTCGTTTGCCGGTGTCGCCGCCCCTGATCGTCAACGGCCAGGCCCTGACCGTCGTCGGTGTGGCGCCGCCCGGATTCGCGGGCACGACGCTTGGCAACCGGCCGCAGGTGTTCGTGCCGAGGCCGTCGGTAAGTGGATGGGCTCCGGGCGCTCGGACGACCTGGATATCCGAATTGTCGGCCTCGCGCCAAATGCCAAATACAGCGAGGTCAAGGGCGAGATCCCACACCATCCTGTCGGGGGCGTTTGCGGTGCTGGCCACGTTGCTCGCGGCTATCGGGCTCTACGGCGTCCTGGCATACACGGTTGCGCAGCGTACCAAGGAAATCGGCTTGCGCATGGTCCTCGGCGCCGATGCGGGTCGCGTTCGCACCCTCGTGATGCGGCAGGTCGGAGGCATGACCGTCGGCGGCGGCGTCACCGGGGTCGCGCTCGCCCTCGGACTGGGTCGCGTGGCGCGGTCGCTGCTCTTCGAGCTGCAGGAACACGATCCGACGGTCCTCGTCGGTTCGGTCGCCGCGCTGGCTTTCGTCGCTCTGGTCGCTGGCGCCATCCCGGCGCGGCGGGCCTCACGCATCGACCCGATGCGGGCGCTGCGGTGCGAATGACTGTCACCGTTGCGTACAGGACGCTAACTAGCGGCAGGGAAAGGCCGCACGGAGTGCGTGCAGCACGAGCGTACCATCCGCCTCGTAGAGCGACGCCGAGTGATCGCCGAGATACTGTACGACCGCCCAGACCGCCTGCGCGCTGGTGAGACCGGCAGGTAGGCACACCGTCTCCGGCGAGACGCTCGCCACCCCGCGCACGAGACCCGCGCAATAGCCCATCCCGAATGGGTCCTGCTCGAATGTCTCGTCCCGCCCGGCGCCGGTGCGACCCAGGAACTCGAAGTAGAGCGTGCACGCTTCTGTCAGCTCGTGACCGGTTCCGGTCCGGCCACGGAGCACGTGCCCGACGTCGGTCGAGCGCGTTGTCAGGAGCAAGACAACGGCGAGGGCAAGCCACCAGCGTGTCGCGGCGCGTCTCGTTGTGTGTGCGTTGCGCGGAATGATCGACAGTATAGCGTTGGGCCCACCGTACGGTCCCTTGTGTGACGCACGAGCGGCCCTCATAATCTAGGCCTCGGTGCCGATCCGAGGCGTGTGGGTCCCATGCCATGATCTGTCCGAATTGCGGCGCAGAGACGGACGCGACAACGGGTCGGTGCGCCGCGTGCCAGACCGACCTGTCGGACGCGTCAACCCAGCTGGGTGACGTCGGCGCGACGGTCACCGCCGGCAACCTCGACCTGGCCGGCACGGTGTCCAACGAGGCGATCCGTCTCGACACCTCCACGGATTCCGACGCACCGACCCACCTGGACGACGCCGCCACGATGGATGACGCGGTGACCGCAAGTGACGACGATGCCGGTGCCGTCGACGACACGCCCGTGCTGGCCCCCGGGCAGCGTTTCGGCCCGCGCTACCAGGTCACGCGGCTCGTCGGCGAGGGTGGCATGGGCGCTGTCTACGAGGCGTTCGATAACGAGCTCGGCGTCGACGTCGCGCTGAAGGTCATCCGTCCCGAGCAGATGGGCGACGGCAAGAAGGCCGCCGCGCTCGAGCGCCGGTTCAAACGTGAGCTGTTGCTCGGGCGCAACGCGGGGGCAACCTATGAGGCGGCCGGTGCGCAACCTCGGCAGGCAGGGTGCGTACTGTTCTATTATAGAACAAATGTTCTATTGTTAGACACGCGCGCCGACGACGGTCGGACCAGACCGTGGGCCAACCACAGCGAACCGTATTCCAAGCCGCCGATCTACCCGCTCCTGGGCACCGCCTCCATGAGTAGACGCAGCGCATTGCGGAACGCTTGACCGCCGGCGCGTGCCCCGCGGTAGTGCCCTTGCCGCACCACCACGAGATCGTGCGACGGGATGATCAATGTCGTTTGCCCGCCAGCGCCGGACATCATGTAGGCATCTCGCGGCACTGGATAGCGGTCATCGCCGTTGATCCAGAAGAACCCGCCGTAGATCGGTCGGCCGTCAGCCTCCCAGGCTGGCGCGACGGTGCTCACGAAGTCGACGTAGCCCTCCGGCAGAATCCGCTCGCCGTTCCACACGCCGTCCTGGAGATAGAGATTGCCGAGCCGCGCCCAGTCACGCGCGGGAGCGAGCTCGTAGCCCTGCAGCAAGTAGTTCCCGTACGGATCGGTCTCCAGCACCATGCCGCGGATGCCGATCAGGTCGAAGAGCTCTCGCTGGGGGAACGACAGATACTCGTCGCCGCGTCCCTCGACGCCGAGGCGCACGAGGTAGTTGATCAGGACGGGGTCGGAGTTGCGGTAGCGACCGATCGTGTTGGGCGGCCACTGCTGCGGGCGCGTCGCGGCCCACGCGAACGAGTTCGCCGAGCCGGTGTAGACATAGAGATGGTCCGGATAGCCAAGCGACGGGTCGAGATCGGGATCAGCCACGCCCCGAAACCGGAGTCCGCTCGACATCCTGAGGATGTCCGCGATACGAATCGCCTGCCGCGGATCCCCGGCGGCCTGCCACTCCGGGACTGGCGCCGGCTGCCACAGGTCGTAGACGCCCTGCTCGATCAAGACACCCATCAGCGTCGCGGTCAGGCTCTTGCCCATCGACCAGCTCTCGAGCGGGGTATGCATCGTGATGCCGTCGCCGTAACGCTCGCCGATGATGCGCCCCTTGTGGGTCACGACGAATGCCGCCGTCAACCCCTCGGGGGGATCGAACGCGGCGTCGATGGCTTGCGCGATCTTGCGTCGGTCGAGCTCGGCGGGTAGCGGCGTCTGCGGCAGCACGTCACCCATCGGCCACGGCTCGGCGGCCGGATCCGGCAGCGTCGTCACGATGTCGACCGGGTCGAAGCGCACGTCGTCCTCACCGACGGGCAATGTGACGCATCCATGATCACCGTTGACCTTGGCGGTACGGACGACACCGTTGGGCAATGTCAAGTGCACCTGCCGGTAATCACGATCGATGTGGCGCGACGTCACGCGTGCACGATGCTCGTACGGGCCGCTGAAGAAGCCGACGTTCTCGGCCGCGAAGTCCGGGTCGAGCCCGGTGACGAAGACAGCCGAGCAGAGCGTCTTGGCGAACCCCGAGATGTGGTGCGACAGCGGATCGCCAGGTGGGGCCACGTAGTCGGTGTCGAGCTCGGCCGCCGCGGCACGGGCGAGCATCGCCTCACGCTGGGCCTCGGCGCCGGACTGCTCGCCGAGCGCGCGCGCGGCCGCGACCCCGGCGAGACCGACCACCACCAGACAGATGACAAGCGAGGCCGATCGCGCTGACATCACACCCTCTCTTCTTGGCGGGCTTCCCGGCTCATCTCCACGGTCGGACACGACTGGGGATGGGGTTTCGTGACTGCAACCGGGGTTCCTGGAGGCTGGTCGCGCGATCGCGCCCGGCTACCGGGTCGCTTCCGTGTCGGACGCGTCCAGCACCTTGTCGAAGTCGCGCCCAAGGTCGAAGCCCAGCGACGTGTCGGCGCCAAGCTCCTCGAGCACCCGCCCGGTTTCCTCGTGGCGGTAGAACGACCCAGCCCGATACTCGCCCTGGGCCGCAATCATCCATGGCGTCTGTCCGCGCTTGTTGACCACGTCCATCTTCGCGCCCCGCTCGACCAGATACGGGACGAGCAAGGTCCCGCCTGTGTAGACGGCGCCGTGTAGCGGCGTTTGCCCCTTGACGTTGACGGCATTGATGTCGAGCCCGAGCTCGAGGCACAGCGTGATAGCGGCGAGCGCGCGCCGCTGCAACGTCTCGTAGTTCGCGGGAAACGAACGCTGCCCGTATTTGTCCTGCCCCTCGACGTAGTCCGCGCCGGCGGCCACCATGAGCGCCGTTGTCCCTTCCGTCGTGGTGAGGAAAGGGTCGGATCCCCCGTCGACGAGGAGACGCATGATCTCGACGTCGCCGTAGCTCGCCGCCAGCCAGAAGGGAGTCGCACCCATGGTGGTCGGCATCAAACCGTTATCCAGCCGGATGTAACGAGACAGGAGCGGCATCGGCTTCTCGAGATGCGCGTTCGGGTCGGCGCCGGCCGCCAGGAGCGCGCGGACCACCTCGGGCATCGCCTGCTGCGTCGCCGAATGGAGCGGCGCACGGCCGGCTCCGACGTGGTTCACGTCGGCGTCCTGCTCGATCAGGAACAAGGCCAGCGGCGCGTGCCCGCTATCGATGGCGACCATCAGCGCGGTCGCTTCGGTGTCCGGCTTGAACAGCGCGCGCGCGTTGGTGTCGCCGCCAATCCCATCGGGTGCGGCCTCGTCCACCACCGCGCCGGCAGAGATCAGCATCCGCGCGATATCGACACTGCCCTGTTGCGCGGCGAAGAGCAACGGCGTGAACCCGTTCGTGGAGCGTGTCGTCGCGCCGCCGCCCGATTCGACGAGCACTCGCGCGACTGCCGTGTGGCTCTCGGCCACCGCAAGCATCAACGCCGTCTGTCCGCGGGATCGCTCGGTCGCCGCGACATCGGCACCGCTGGCGAGCAGCGCCCGCACCACGTCGACGTTGCCAACCCGTGCGGCGGTCATCAACGGCGTGACGCCGGACGTGCGCCCGGCGTTCGGGTCCGCCCCGGCGTCCAAGAGGAGCGTCACCATCGCAGCGCTGCCATTCAAGCAGGCCAGCGACAGCGGGGTCACGCCGTGGTCATCGGCCGCCCCCGCGCTCGCACCCGCCTCGAGCAGCAACCGGGCGAGAAAGGCATCGTCGCGGTGCGCCGCCCAATGCAGCGCCGTCGCACCGTCGCCCTGGGTCGCGTTGACACTCGCGCCCTGCTCGATCAGCGCGCGCGCGCCTGCGTGATCGCCCGCGCGGACCGCCTCGATCAGCGCCACATCCGCGGCGGTCATCAGACCGCTGGCGGCCACGCTGACCAAGAGAAGAGAAGCCCCGACGACGGTGGACACGCGGTTCGACATCGGCGTCATGCGTCTTCCTTGACACCCCTCGAAGGGCCTCACGATAATGCATGTGTACGAAAGCATTTACAAGGGACCCGTGCGCGCAGCTACGGGAATGATCATGTCGAAACCGGCGACGGCATCCGCGGTTCTCGCGCTTGCCTGCAGCCTGGCGGTATCCGCACGGCCGGCGGCCCAACCGGTCCCGACTCCGGTGATCGACGACGCCGCCTCCCGCCGGCTGCTCGACCGCTACTGCATCGGCTGTCACAACGACCGCTCGCGCACCGGCGATCTGAGTCTGCAAGCTCTCGACCTGGCCCATGTGGGTCAGATCGAGACCGAAACGGAGGTGTGGGAAAAGGTCGTCCGCAAGCTCCGGACGCGCGCCATGCCACCGGCGGGACGCCCGCGGCCGGACGACGCCGCATACGACGCCCTGGCCGGTCGTCTGGAGCGAGCGCTCGACCGCGTCGCCTCGGCCAACCCCGATCCGGGGCGCCGGCCGGCGATCCACCGCCTCAACCGCGCGGAGTACGCCAACGCGATCCGCGACCTGCTCGCGCTTGAGATTGACAGCGAGACCTTGCTGCCATCGGACGACTCCGGGTACGGCTTCGACAACATCGCCGACGTGCTCTCCGTCTCTCCGATGTTGACCGAACGGTATCTGAGCGCGGCACGGAAGATCAGCCGGCTGGCGGTGGGAGACCCGTCACTCGCGCCGACGACGGAGGTCTTCAAGGTCGACAAGCACCTGAAGCAGGACACGCGCGTCAGCGACGACCTCCCCTTTGGTTCGCGCGGGGGCCTCGCCGTGCGTCACCAGTTTCCGGTCGACGGCGACTACGTCCTCAGGGTGTTTCTCCTCCGGACGTATGACGGGCGCGTGCGCGGGCTGCACGAGCCGCACGATCTCGAGATCCGACTCGATGGCGCCCTAGTGGAAACGCTGGCGATTGGCGGCCCGTCCGATGCCCCAACCGAGACCGACGGCGCGCCGCGGCGCCGCGACCTTCGCAACGTCGTGGATGACGGTCAGGAAGTCCGCTTCGCGGCGACCGCGGGCCCCGCCAGGATCGGCGTCAGCTTCGTCGCCAAAGGCGCAGTGCGCGAGGGGATGCGACGACCGGAGTACTCGGTGACGAGTTACGAGTACGCCGGCGATCAGACGACCACACCGGGGATCGGCAGCGTCGAACTCAGCGGGCCGTACGACGTGACCGGTCGGGGCGATACGCCGGCCCGACGGCGGATCTTCTCCTGTCGTCCGACGGACGAGACGGACGAGCGGGCCTGCGCCACCGAGATTCTCTCGTCGCTCGCACGCCGGGCGTACCGGCGACGGGTCACCGCGGCAGACGTCGAGCTGCTCCTCGGGTTCTACGAATCCGGTCGCGGAGGACGCGACTTCGACGCGGGCATCGAGATGGCGTTGCGACGCATTCTCGTCAGCCCGGATTTTCTCTTCCGGCGCGAGCGCGACCCGGCCGACGTGGCGGCGGGCGCCGTCTATCGGGTGAGCGACGTCGAGCTCGCCTCGCGGCTCTCGTTCTTTCTCTGGAGCAGCATTCCGGACGACGAGCTCCTCGGGCTGGCGGAGCGCGGCGAGCTGACCCGCCCCGGCGTCCTCGACACGCAGGTCCGGCGTTTGCTCGCCGATCCACGGGCGGCCACGCTGGTCGACAACTTCGGTGGGCAGTGGCTCTACCTCAGGAACATGGCGCTCGTGGCCCCGGACCCGTACGCGTTCGGTGACTTCGACGCGAACCTGCGTGAGGCCATGGCACGCGAGATGGAGTTGTTCCTCGACAGTCAGATACGCGAGGACCACGCGGTGCCGGCGCTCCTGACGGCAGACTACACGTTCGTCAACGAGCGGCTCGCGCGCCACTATGGAATCCCCAACGTCTACGGCAACCATTTCAGACGGGTCGCACTGCACGGTGACCTCGATGTGCGGCGCGGTCTGCTCGGCAAAGGGAGTCTCCTGACCGTCACGTCGTACGCGCACCGGACGTCGCCGGTGCTCCGCGGCAAGTGGCTCCTGGAGAACGTGCTCGGCACGCCACCCCCACCCCCTCCACCCGACGTGCCGGCACTCGAGGAAAACGACGACGCGGCCGCGACGCCACGCTCCGTGCGCGAGCGGTTGGAGCTGCACCGTTCGAACCCCGTGTGCGCCAGCTGCCACCGGATCATGGACCCGCTCGGATTCGCCCTCGAGAATTTCGATGGGATCGGCCGATGGCGCACGATGAACGACGGCGGCACGGCAATTGACGCGGGCGGCACGTTGACTGATGGCACGCCGGTGGACGGGCCGGCGACGCTCCGTAATGCATTGGTCGCCCGTGCCGAGGACTTCGTGACGACCGTCACCGAAAAACTGATGACCTACGCGCTCGGGCGCGGTGTCGAGTACTACGACGCGCCGGCCATCCGGCGGGTCGTGCGCGAGGCCGCAGCCGACGACTACCGATGGTCGGGACTCGTCGTCGGGATCGTCCGCAGCACGCCGTTTCAGATGAGGAGATCGCTAGCGCCATGATGATCACGAAGAAATCGCTTCCCCGCCGGACCTTCCTGCGCGGTGTCGGCGCCTCGCTGGCGTTGCCCCTGCTGGACGGCATGGTGCCCGCCTTCGCGGCCGTCCGGAAGACCGCGGCGGCGCCGCGTCCACGCCTGTTCACCGGCTATGTGCCGAACGGCGTGATCATGGATGCATGGACCCCGGCGACCCAGGGCGCTCGGTTCGACCTGCCGGCGACCCTCGAGCCGCTCGCGCCCTTCAAGGAGCAGCTCGTCGTCGTCAGCGGCCTGGCCGACGCGCCGGCGTTTCCCTTGCCGGGCGAAGGCACCGGAGATCACGTGCGGGCGGCGGCGACGTTCTTGACCGGGGTCCACCCGAAGAAAACCGAGGGCGCGGATATCCGCGGTGGCACCTCGATGGATCAGATCGCGGCGCGCGTGCTCGGCACCGATACGGTGCTCACGTCGCTCGAGCTCTCGCTGGATCCGAACGAGCTGATCGGCGCATGCGAGGCCGGCTGGAGCTGCGCGTACAGCAACACCCTGTCCTGGAGCAACGCGACGACGCCGCTCCCGATGGAAAACCAGCCGCGGGCGGTCTTCGAACGACTCTTCGGCGACGCGAGCGACACGACGCCCGAGGCGCGTCGGGCCCGTCTCCGGGAGGACCGCAGCATTCTCGACTCGCTCGTCCACGAGGTGGCGGACTTCCAGCGGAGTCTCGGACCCACGGACCGCGACAAGGTGACGCAGTATCTCGAGGCCATCCGCGACATCGAGCGGCGCATCCAGCTCGCCGAGGCGCAGAGCGCGCGTGAGCTCCCGGAGCTGGCACGTCCAACCGGTGGGATCCCCGACACGTTCGCCGAGCATGCCAGGCTGATGTTCGACCTACAGATCCTCGCGCTGCAGGCAGATCTGACGCGCGTCATCACGTTCATGATGTCGCGCGAGGTAAGCCCGCGCACCTATCCCGAGCTGGACATCCCCGACCCACATCACGGGCTGTCACATCATCAGAACCGACCCGAGCAGATGGCCAAGCTGGCGCGGGTGAACCGGCATCACATCGAACAGCTCGCGTACTTCATGGGCATGCTGAACGCGACGCCCGACGGCGACGGGACGCTGCTCGACCAAGTCATGATTCAGTACGGCTGTGGAATCAGCGACGGCAACCAGCATCTGCACGTCAACCTGCCAATTCTCGTGGCGGGTGGCGGGGCCGGCACGCTGGCCGGCGGACGCCACCTGCGCGTGGCGGAGGACACACCGCTGGCCAACCTCCACTTGTCGTTGCTGGAAAAGCTGGGTGCGCCTACCGAGCGGCTGGGCGATAGCACCGGGACGGTCAAGCACCTGTCGGACGTGTAAACGGCGCGGACGGACGTTCAACGCCGGCTGCGTGGCGACCGAGGCGTTGGCGGCGGCGTCTACCAAGGGACGGGAGCGAGCGCACAGCCCCGTCCCTTTCGCGTCTGTCGGAGCGACCCTGACCCATGAAACCGAAGTGCCCGCGGTGCGGCGTGACGGCGGCGCACGAACGGGTCTCGACCGTGATGCGGGCGTGGTTCCGCCTGCGACCCATGCAATTTTATCTGGAGAGCCTCTGGAGATGACGACGAGTAGGATCGCGCCCGCCACGGCGCGGCAGCGCTGGAGAACGGGGTCCGAGTGACCGACACAGCAAGAGAGCGATGAAAACCACGTGTCCGAGCTGCGGGACGAAGGCGGCGCATGAGAAGTCCACCGCCGTGCTCCGCGTCTGGTTTCGGTGCGTCCACTGCGGTCACGTGTGGCGCGGGACGCTCCTCTCATTGGCCTACCAGGGCACACCCCTGGGAATCCCGGCGCGCACGCTCGAGCCGATGGAGCAGGAACCGATCCAGTCGATCGCTCCACGCGAGCTGCTGGATCAAGCGGAGCTCGACTCGCATCTGGCGGACGTCGAGGATGCGCTGGACAGCAGCGTGCAGCCAAAGACGGACCCGAAGCCGGCGCCACGCGAGGGAACAGCCCAGGAGCCGACCCGCACCGCCGGTGCCGGCGCGTCCGAGTCGCCGCGCGACGCGACGCCGGGCCCGCGCAGGGACGTCACAGCGTGGCTCGATGGGGTCGAGCGCGAGATAGAGAATCGTCCCCGCCCGCAGAGGCCGGTCGAGGTCTCGGGGTCGACCGAGATCAACGCGCCGAGTCCGGCCGGCGGCCAGGCGCCCCCCGGCCCATCCCCCGAACCACCACCCGCTGCCGCCAGACAGCATGCCGAGACCGCCGAGATGCGACAGGATCTCGATCAGTTCGGCGCAGCGCCGTCAACTGAGCGGACGGAGATGCGACAGGACGTCGCCGAGGTCACCGCGTCTCCATCGCCCCGGCAGGCGGACGACGGACGCAACGTCGACCGCGTCGCTACGCCGCCCGTGCACCAGGCGGCGCGTGGGGAACGCTCCCCCACACCCAAGGTGACCCCAGCCAGCACGACGGGCGGCCGCACGAGTGTGGCGGATTCTCTCCGCCGTCTCGAGGTCTTTGATGCGGAGCTGACGCACATGCAGCAGCGCCTCGACCGGACGGACGGGTCATACGGCACGGTGGTCAAGCGCTGGCAGCCACCACTCCCCGACGACCAACCCATCCGCGCGGCAACCGAGCAAGACCCCTCGGACGACGGGCCGGACGGGTCGTGACACCGCGAGTGGACTGCGCGAGGCGACCATCCCCGCTTCGGCAAAGGTCGCGCGGCCGGTCATGATTCGTCTCACAGAACTCACCAAGCGCTACGGCGACACCCTCGCGGTCGACGCGCTGACGCTGACGGTCGGCCCGGGCGACCTCCTCGTGCTCCTGGGTGGCTCCGGCTGCGGCAAGACGACCACGCTCAAGATGATCAACAGGCTGATCGAGCCGACCCATGGCTCCGTTCAGCTGGACGGCGTCGACGCCGCCGAGATCGCGTCGCACGAGCTCCGCCGTCGCATCGGCTACGCGTTCCAGCAAGTCGGGCTGTTTCCCCACATGACCGTGGGCGAGAACATCGCGGTGACCCCGACGCTCCTCGGCTGGGACGCAACGCGTGTGGCCCGCCGCGTCGACGCGCTCCTGGAGCTTGTCGAGCTCGCTCCCGAGCTGCGCGACCGTCGGCCCAACGCGCTCTCCGGCGGTCAGCAGCAACGCGTCGGCGTGGCGCGGGCCCTTGCCGCGAGTCCGCGCGTCATGCTGCTCGATGAGCCGTTCGGCGCGCTCGACCCACTGACACGGCAGCGGCTGCAGGACTCCTTCCAGCGCATCCGACGCGAGATCGGTCTGACGGCGCTGTTCGTCACCCACGACGTCACGGAAGCGCTGACGCTGGGTGACCAGGTCGCGGTGATGGACGCGGGGCGGCTCGTCCAGATCGGCACCCCGCACGACCTGCTGTCGGCGCCGGCCAACGACTACGTCCGACAGCTGATGAGCACACCCCGCCGCCAGGCCGCCATCTTTGACCGGCTCGTGTCGTCCGATGGCAGCCGGCCGAGCACCGCATCATGAGTGACCAGCTCGCGCTGCTGCCGGAGTATCTGACGGCGCACCTGCGACTCACCCTCCTGGCGCTGTTCATCAGCACGGCGCTCAGCCTGCCACTCGGTATCGCGGCGACGCGGATCCGATGGATCGAACATCCGGCGCTGGCACTCGCCGGGATCATCCAGACCGTGCCGAGCCTCGCGCTGCTCGCAATCATGGTGCCGGTACTCGCGGCGCTCAACCTCCAGAGCATCGGCTTCCTGCCAGCCATCGTCGGGCTCACGCTCTATGGGGTGCTTCCGATCCTGCGCAACACCGTGACCGGCATCGCCGGGGTCGACCCGGCGCTGATCGAAGCCGCGCGCGGGGTCGGCATGACGCCGCGACAACAGCTGACGCGGGTAGAGCTCCCCCTCGCGATCCCCGTCATCATCGCCGGCATTCGGACCGCCGCCGTGTGGGTCGTGGGCATTGCCACTCTGTCGACCCCGGTGGGTGCGACCAGCCTGGGCAATTACATCTTCAGCGGCTTGCAGACGCGCAACTATGCATCGGTGCTGGTGGGCTGCGTCGCCGCCGCGGCGCTCGCCCTGCTGCTGGATGGCCTCATTCGGACAATTGAAGTGGGGATGCGCACACGCCGGCGCCGTCCCGTCGTCGCCGCGCTCGCGGGGCTCGTGGCCCTGTCTGTCTATGCGGCCATCACGCTTGCGGCACCGCTCTTCGAGGAGCGCGACCGACCCATCGTGATCGGAGCGAAGACGTTTACGGAGCAATACATTCTCAGCAGCGCCCTGGCCGGATGGATCGAGCAACACACGACGCGACCTACCAGGCTCATGCAGTCGCTCGGCTCCATCGTGGCCTTCGATGCGCTCGATGCCGGCGACATCGACCTGTACGTCGACTACTCCGGGACGTTGTGGGCGAACGAGATGGGCCGCGGCGAGGTGACCGCGCCGCGTGCCGACGTGCTTGCCGCCGTCGAACAGTTCTTGCGCGACGAACACGGCGTCACGCTCGTCGCGACACTCGGCTTCGAGAACGCGTACG
Source organism: Vicinamibacterales bacterium (assembly GCA_965197395.1). Classification (GTDB taxonomy): domain Bacteria; phylum Acidobacteriota; class Vicinamibacteria; order Vicinamibacterales; family UBA8438; genus CAZYFH01. Next base: position 609,310 of record CBDANB010000006.1, read on the forward strand.
CGCTCGCAGTCCGCGCCTCCGACGCCGCGCAGCTCGGTCTCAGGTCCGTCAGCGACCTGCGCGCGCATGCGCCGCGACTGGTCATGGGCGGCGACTACGAGTTCTTCGCGAGACCCGAGTGGACGGCCATCCGGGAGACGTACGGCCTCGCCTTCCGGGAGTTGCGCACGATGGACTCGACGCTCATGTATCAGGCGGCCGACCAACGCGACGTTGATGTCATCAGCGCGTTCTCATCGGACGGCCGCATCGCGGCCTACGATCTGCGCGTGTTGAGGGACGACCGTGGCGCGATTCCGCCGTATGATGCGGTGGTGCTGGCCTCCGCGCGTGTCGCGCGGGAGGCGCCGGATGTCCTGCGCGCCGTTGCGCGGCTCGACGGCGCGATCGACGCGGAGCGCATGCGCGCCATGAACCTTGCGGTCGACAGCAACGGCGACAGCCCGGCGGCCGTGGCGCGAGCGTTCCTGGAGTCGCTGGGGGGGATCGACGCGCCGTGAGCCGACGGGTGAATCGACGACACGATGTCCATTCTGAAGTTTCTCGGCCTCGGGACCGACGACGGTCCGGCGCAGCTGGATGCGGGAGCCGAGAGCGATATCGTCCGGCGCCTCGTCCGCGAGCTCGAGGCGCTGCCCGAAGACAAGGCGCGGTATCTCGCAGCATTCGCCTACGTGCTCGGGCGGGCCGCCCATGCCGACTCGCATGTCAGCGACGAGGAAACCAGCAAGATGCTCCAGATCGTCAAGGTGCTGGGACACCTCCCGGCGGCGCAGGCCGTCCTCGTGGTCGAAATGGCGAAAAGCCAGGTGCGCCTGTTCGGGGGCACGGAGAACTACGTCGTGACGCGGCAGTTCAAGACGTTGTCGTCACCACAGCAACGGTTCGAGCTGCTCGAGTGCGTCTTCGCCGTGACCGCGGCGGATGAGTCGATTACTGTGGTCGAGGAGGGACAGGCCCGGCAGATTTCGAAGGAGCTGGGTCTGACGCATTCCGAATTCATCGCCGCGCGAGCGGGATACGTGAAGCATGTCGAGGCCCTGAAGGACTTTCGCCGTCAACGCGACGGGAACGTGTAGGCGGCCGGTCATGCCTTGGCGCGCGGCGCCGACGCCGAGGGGTTGGCGTCGAGCATCACGGCCACCCAGCGGAGATCGGCCGTGTTCTCCAGGGCAATCTTGACCACCATCGTCAGGGGAACGGAGAAGAGCATGCCAACCGGTCCCCAGACCCAGCCCCAGAACACGAGCGAAACGAACACGACGAGGGTCGAGAGTCCCAATCGACGGCCCATGAGCGTCGGCTCGACGAAGTTGCCGAACACCACGTTGACCCCCAGATAGCCGCCGGCGATGACCGCCGCGCTGACGGGACCGAGGTCGGGCTGGATGAGTGCAAGCAGCACCGCCGGCACCGCCGCCAGGATCGATCCGAGATTCGGGATGAAGTTGAACAAGAACGCGAGAACGCCCCAGAGCACCGCGAATTCGAGACCGACGACCCAGACCCACACGCCGACGACGACACCGGTGGCCGCGCTGATGGCCGTCTTGATCACCAGGTAGTTCTGCACCTGAGCCGTGATGCGGCCCAGCGGCCCGAAATGGTCGACCTCGGAACCGAACGCGGCCTTCAACTTCGCACCAAATCCAGCCGCCTCGACCAAGATGAAGATCACCGTCAGCAGCACGAGAAACGTGTTAGTGAGCAAGGAACCTAGCGCGCGTAGCGCGTTGCCGACGACACCGCCGACCTGGGCAAGGGACGGCGCCAGCGCCGATTGCCACTCCTCGATGGGAAGATCGAGCTGCGTGGCGACCGCAGCCACCGGCCCGGCCAGCGCCTGGAGGCTCTCCAGATACGCGTCAGGATCCAACCCGGCAAGCTGGGTCACCGAACGGCTGACCACGGCCACCAGCACGCCGACCATGGAGATGGCCAGCAGAATCGTGGCCAGCACGGCCAGCGCCCTGGGCACGCGGTTCCGCTGGAGCCAGTTCATGAAGGGCACGACGACGACGCCGAGGAACACGGCGATGAGGAATGGCTGGACGAGCGATGCCGCCGCCTGCAACCCGGCGATGACGACCACGACGCTCGCCGTCGAGACCAGGAACCGCGTCCCCGCATCGCCCCGTCCGCGCGCGTCGTTGCTCATGGCACGTCGAACAAGGTCAGAGCAAACCCAGAATCCTGATCGATCCACTGATCGCAGACTCCGAAACCCGCGGTCTCGCCCATGGCGCGGACCTGCGCCCGCTCGTACTTGTGGGAGCTCTCTGTCCAGATGGCTTCACCCTCCGCGAGGCGCACGCAGCACCCGGCGGCGGCAAGACAGACTGTTTGTTCGGTTCGGCTGACGAGAAATGACTCGACGCGGGATTCGTGCGCGTTCCAAAGCGCGCGGTGCTCGAACTGCTCCAGGTCGAAGTCGCCGTCGAGCTCGCGATTGAGTCGGGCCAGCAGGTTCAAGTTGAACGCGGCGGTCACGCCGAGGGGATCGTCATAGGCAAGGACCATCTCGGCCTCTGGCTTGATGAGGTCCGCGCCAAGGAGGCACAGATCGCCGGCGCGGAGTCGCGCGCGGATGTCGCACAAGAACTGATCGGCCTCGGCGGACGCAAGATTGCCGATGTTCGACCCCAGGAAGAGCACCATGGCCGGATCCTCGTCGAGGCCGGCAACCGCCTCATCGAGGCCCGCCAGGTAGGCCATCTCGTAGCGCGCGAGAGAGACCGACACATGCCGGGACAGCGTCCGCTGCGACAGCTCGAGTGCGGTGGGTGAGATATCCACGAGATGCACGCGGACCGAGCGGCCGCCCGCCACCAGTCCGTCGACGAGGATGGCGAGCTTTTCCCCACTTCCACCACCCAGCTCGATCAACGACGCCGGGTCGCCCATCCGGCGGGTGATCGCGGCGTGCTCTCGCTCGAGCAACGCCCGCTCGCCACGCCTAATCTTGTACCAGGGCAGCTCGCAGATGGCCTCGAACAGCTGTGAACCGAGCGCGTCGTATAGATACTTCGACGGCAGCTGCTTTGACGATCGGGCGAGACCGTCGACAACGTCGCGCGCCAGCCCGTCGAGGGTCGTGGCCCCACTCGCGGCGTCAGGCGTCGGCATGGCAATCTGGCCGGGGCGTCTACGCGTCGCGCGCGCACCGGAACGTGGCGTACATGTAGGGATAGCTCGGTCGGAACCAGTTACGAAAGCTGCGGCGGATGAGATCGCGACCGGTGGCCGGTGACGCACCCTTGACGACGAAATGATCGCCGTCGAAGAAGTCAGCCGAGTACTCGGGATACGACGCCATCGCCGCGAATCCGGGAAACCCCTCAAACACCGTCGACGTCCACTCCCAGCCGTTGCCGACGAGATCGTGCACCCCCCAGGCGCTCACGCCGTCCGGATACGACCCTACCGGCACGGGGTCCCAGTGATGGAAGTCGAAGTTGCCGCGCGTCGGGTCGGGTTCAGCCCCGCCCCACGGATACGGGCGTTCCGAACCGTCGGGCGCACTGTACGCCGCGCGATGGAATTCGGCCTCGGTGGGAAGTCGATCGCCGCGCCAGCGCGTGTACGCCTGCGCCTCGTTGTGCGTGACGAACACGGGCCAGCTCCGCGGCAACGGAACGGTCTCGAACATGCCACGCCAGTGCCACTCGTCCGCGACCCGCTCCCAGAACAGTGGATGCCTTCGCCCATCGCTCTTCAGGCGCTCCCACGCCCGCGGCGTCCACAGCGCCGGGTCCGCGTAGCCGCCGGCCTCGACGAACGAGCGGTACTCCTCGTTGGTCACGTCGTGCACGTCGAGGTCGAATGCCGGGACCTCGAGGACATGCTGGGGAAACTCGTTGTCCCAGCCGAAACGCACGTCGGCGATCTCCGCGCCAAGCGTGGCCCGTCCCGCGGGAATCCGGACGCTGGATCTCGGCGGCGACGCCCCATTGGTGATGGGACGCGTCGCGGAGCCCGGGCGGCGCTTCCTCGCGACCGGGAAACGATGCCACATATAGAGGAGCGTCTCCTGGTGCATGACCTCGTGCTCGAGCATCGTGAACACACCCTGCCCTCGCTGGAGGACCGCGTTGCTGTCGCCCTCGATCGTTGCCGAGTCAAGCGCACCGAGTATCGCGGTGTCGGCGCGGCCGGAGTACTCCTGCACGGCGCTGCGGGTTGGCCACTCAGCGATCGCCGCCTTCGCCGCTGCGGTCTGGTCGCTCGGATCGATCCCGCGCGCAAACAGCACTTCGAGCTCGCGGTCGAGGCCTCGGTGGCCCAATGCCTTCTTGAGGAAGCAGTTCACCGAGAACGCGGGAATGTGCCCCTCGTAGAATACGACCGGGTGCCGCAGAGGAATCGGGCGCTCGTAGTACGCATCCGGGTCCAGGACGTCAAAGAGGACCTCGGTGCGTGCGCGGTTCCGCTGGTAGAACTGAATCGCTTGCTGGCGGTCGACAACGCGACCGGGCGCCGGCCCGGGGGTTCCCATGCGCGCTCCTTAGACCTATGTAGACGGGGCTTCGCCCCGGACCCCCGAACCGTGCGCGCCGTGGCCGGACCCGGCCCTCCACAACGAGGACAAGGGTTTCGTTGGGGGCTGCATCACGGCGTGACTCCGCTTGATAGTACCAGAATCACCGCGGCGTCCGGGTCATCGGCCACCCGACGCGCGCCGCAACGGAAGCGCCTCACGCCCGATCCCATGCGAGGCCGCGAGCGCCTTCCGTGAGAGGGACCGTATGCTACGCTGGTGGAGTTCCGGTGACGTCGGTCGCCGCACCGATGCGAAAGTGGCGGAACTGGCAGACGCGCCGGATTTAGGATCCGGTAGCCGCAAGGCTATGGGGGTTCGAGTCCCCCCTTTCGCACCACTGCTCGGACACTGTACGTCGGGGCCCCGCCGTCTGGTCGGTCCAATCTCCAAATGAAGACCGCATTCACCGATCTCAGCGACAGTCGCAAGGAGCTGTCCGTCGAGATCCCAGCCGCCATCGTCGACAAGGCCATCGAGCGCCTCTCGCGCCGATACAGCCGGTCGGCGAAAGTGCCCGGCTTTCGACCGGGCAAGGTACCGGCCAAGCTGGTGCTCACACGCTACCGAGAGCAGATCCTCCGAGACGTCGCCGAGGATCTCATTCCGCAAGCAGTGGATGACGCGCTGCGCGAGCGGGGGGTCGCACCGGTCGCCACACCGGAGATCCGCGATGTCGACGTCGACGAGGGCAAGCCGATGACGTTCACGGCCGCCTTCGAGACGGTGCCGCCGATCGATCCGGGCAACTACGACGGCTTCACGCTCCGACGCTCGCCTGGCGCGGTCGATGACGAGGCAGTCGACAAGGCTCTCGAACAGCTGCGGCAATCGGCGGCGCGTTCCGAGCCGATCGAAGGCCGCCCGGCAGCGCCCGGCGACACGCTGACGCTCGATCTCGAGCGACGCCTCCGGCGGCCATCAGCTGACGGCAGTGTCGCAGAAGCCGCCCCGGAACGGCACGTCGACGTCAACGTAGAGATCGGCAGCCCCGAGAACCCCCCCGGCTTCGACGAACACCTCGTTGGCCTGGAGCCGGGAGCCTCGCGGGAGTTCACGGTGACGTTTCCCGACAGCTATGCGGTGTCAGCGCTCGCGGGGGCGGAGGCCGCATACGCCGTCGAAGTCCGGAGCATTCACCAGCGGTTGGTGCCCGCGCTCGATGACGAGCTCGCAAAGGATCTTGGCGACTTCAGCGATCTCGCCGCGCTCCGTGTGCATGTGCACGCGGATCTGGAGCAGCAGGCAGAGGCGGATGCGACACGTGACGTCCGTGACGAGCTGATCCGGCAGCTCGCATCACGCGTGAGCGTCGATGTGCCGAACGCGCTGGTGACCGTGGAGATCGAACGTCGTGTTGAGCACCTCGTGCGCCATATGCTCGGGCAACGCATCGACCCACGCCGGGCCAACGTAGACTGGGATGCCTTTCGCGAACAGCAGCGCGCGGCAGCGACTGAAGCGGTTCGCGGCGGCCTGGTCCTGGATGAGATCGCGACGCGCGAGTCGCTGGACGTCGGCGACAGCGATCTGGAGGCGGAATACGCGCGGCAAGCGGAGATGAGCGGACGCACGCCGTCGGCCGTGCGTGCGCTGGTCGAAAAGGAGAACGGGGCCGACCGGTTGTTGGCCGGGTTGCGGCGGGAGAAGGCAATTGACTTCCTGTTGGCGCGTGCTACTATCGTGACCGCTTGAGGCGGAGCCCCAGCCGCGTCCCAAATCGATTCCTCACCCGCCCAACCGTCCTGTCCATACGTACGACTGTCCGACCGGAGCGCAGGTTGACATGGCTGAACCGCAAAACCAATTGATCCCCATGGTGGTCGAGCAGACCAACCGTGGCGAACGGGCATATGACATCTACTCGCGCCTCCTGAAAGACAGCATCATCTTTATCGGCGCGCCAATCGACGATGGCTTGGCCAACCTGGTCATCGCCCAGATGCTCTTTCTCGAGGCCGAAGACCCGGACCGAGACATCACCCTCTACATCAACAGCCCGGGTGGCTCAATCTCCGCGGGCATGGCGATCTACGACACAATTCAATTCATCAGACCCGACGTGCAGACGTACTGCATCGGCCAAGCCGCATCCATGGCGGCGGTGCTGCTGGCGGCGGGAGCCAAGAGCAAGCGATTCTCTCTGCCGAACTCGCGCATCATCATCCATCAGCCGCTGATGACCGGGCTGGGCGGGCAGGCAACCGACATCGACATCCACGCCAAGGAAATACTGCGCATGCGCGCGCGGCTCAACGAAATTCTGTCTGCGCACACCGAGCAGACACTCCAGCGAATCGGTGAGGACACGGAGCGCGACTACATCATGAGCGCCGATCAGGCCCGTGAATACGGTATTATTGATGACGTGATTCGGCAGCGCGCCTGACGTACGTATCAATATCAATTTCAATGGCCAAGAAGAGCGGCGAGGGCGAGATCCTGCGGTGCTCGTTCTGCAACAAGGATCAGAACGACGTCCGTAAGCTGATCGCCGGGCCCACCGTCTTCATCTGCGATGAGTGCGTCGAGGTCTGCAACGACATCATCGCCGACGACAACCGGTTCGAGAACAAGGGCGGGCTGCGGTCGACACTGCCAGTGCCGGCCGAGATCAAGAAGTTTCTCGACCAGTATGTCATTGGCCAGGAAACAACCAAGAAGAAGCTCGCCGTCGCGGTCTACAACCACTATAAGCGCGTCGAGATCCAGAAGCAGTCAAAAGGCCGCCACGACGCCGAGCTCACCAAGTCGAACATCCTCCTGATCGGCCCGACCGGGACGGGCAAGACCCTGCTGGCGCAGACACTCGCCCGCCTGCTGTCGGTCCCGTTTACCATCGTCGACGCCACGACGTTGACCGAGGCCGGCTATGTCGGCGAGGACGTCGAGAACATCATCCTGAAGCTGCTCCAGGCGGCGGGCGGCGACATCGAGAAGTGCCAGCAAGGCATCATCTATATCGACGAGATCGACAAGATCTGCCGCAAGGACGAGAACCCGTCGATTACGCGAGATGTGTCGGGCGAGGGCGTGCAGCAGGCGCTGCTGAAGATTCTCGAGGGCACGGTCGCCAACGTGCCACCGCAGGGTGGTCGCAAGCACCCGCACCAGGAGTTCTTCCAGATCGACACCACGAACGTGCTGTTCATCTGCGGCGGCGCCTTCGTCGGTCTGGACAAGATGATCCAGCGACGCCGTGGCAAGAAAACGCTTGGCTTCAGGGCGGATATCCGCGCGTCGCACCAGAACACCGTCGGCTCGTGGCTGCAGCACGTCGAGCCCGAGGACCTCATCAAATACGGGTTGATCCCGGAGTTCGTGGGACGCCTACCGGTCCAGGGCACGTTGCACGAGCTCGACAAGACGGCGCTTATCACCATCCTGACGACGCCGCGTAACGCCATCACCCGCCAGTATCAGAAGCTGTTCGAGTACGAGAACGTGAAGCTCCGGTTCACCGACGACGCGCTCGAGGCGATCGCCGAATCGGCACTCAAACGCAAGATTGGCGCGCGCGGCCTCCGGATGATCATCGAGGACCTGATGCTCGACATCATGTACTCGCTGCCAGGCCAGAAGAAGGTCACCGAGTGTGTGATCACCCGCGATGCCGTGCTCACCGAAGACACGCCGATCACCCTGATCGAGAAAGCCGGGTGATCCGGCTGGTGCATCCCTGAACGCATGGAAGTCTACGAAACGCTACCCATCGTGCCGCTGCGGGATGTCGTCGTCTTCCCGCACATGATGATGCCGTTCGTCATCGGACGGCCGTCATCGACGCGCGCGCTCGAGCACGCGCTCATGAAGGACAAGCGGATTTTCCTGGCCGCTCAGAAGGACGCCGCGAACGACGACCCCAACCCGAACGATATCTACACGATGGGTTGCGTGGCGAACATCGTTCAGAGCCTGAAGCTCCCCGACGGCAACGTCAAAGTGCTGGTCGAGGGTGTGGACCGGGCGCGGACCATCGAGTGGAAGGAAGACAAGGGCTTCTACCGGGTCGTCGCGAAGGCGCTGGCCAAACAGGCGGAGACCAGCGAGGACGTGGAAAGCACGATGAGCAAGGTCATCTCGCTCTTCGAGCAATACGTCAAGCTGTCGAACAACCTGCAATACGACGCCATGATTGCCGCGGTGCGCGTCGATGACCCAAGCAAGCTCGCCGACACCATCGCGGCCCACCTGGTCGTCGGCGTCGAGGAAAAGCAGAACCTGCTCGAGATCATCTCGCCGCTCGAGCGACTCGTGCGGATCGCCAGCATCCTCGAAACCGAGGTCGACAAGCTCCAAGTCGACCGCCGGATCCAGTCTCGCGTGAAGAAGCAGATGGAGAAGGCGCAAAAGGAGTATTACCTCAACGAGAAGATGAAGGCGATTCAGAAGGAGCTGGGACGCAAGGAAGACCGCGGCAACGAGGCGGACGAGCTGCGGAAGAAGATCGACGACAGCAAGATGCCGCAACCGGTCGAGGAAAAGGCGGTCCAGGAGCTCAAGCGCCTGGAAGCCATGCCGCCGATGTCGGCCGAAGCGACCGTCTCGCGCAATTACCTCGACTGGCTCATTGCCGTCCCCTGGTTCAAGAAGAGCCGCGAGAGCCGCAACCTCAAGCGCGCGGAGACGATTCTCAACGAAGATCATTACGGCTTGGAGAAGATCAAGGACCGCATCCTCGAGTTCCTGGCGGTCCGGTCGCTCGTGCGCAAGCCGAAGGGCACGATCTTGACGTTCACCGGCCCACCCGGTGTCGGCAAGACCTCCCTGGCGAAGTCGATCGCGCGCGCCACGAACCGCAAGTTCGTCCGCTTGTCGTTGGGGGGTGTGCGCGACGAAGCCGAGGTCCGCGGTCATCGGCGCACCTATATCGGCGCGTTTCCGGGACAGATCATCCAGATGATAAAAAAGGCGGGCACCGTCAACCCGGTGTTTCTGCTGGACGAAGTCGACAAGATGTCGATGGACTTTCGCGGCGACCCGTCGGCGGCGCTGCTCGAGGTTCTCGACCCGGAGCAGAACAACACGTTTCTGGACCACTATCTGGACGTCGAATTCGATCTGTCGCACGTGATGTTCATCTGCACCGCCAACGTGCTGCACACGGTGCCCCAGGCCCTACGCGATCGGATGGAAGTGCTGCCGCTGGCCGGTTACACCGAGCTCGAGAAGATCGAGATCGCCAAACGGTTCCTGCTGCCGAAGACCCTGCCAGCCACTGGGCTCACCGGCACGAACGCCGTGTTCGCCGACGACGCGTACGAGATCATCATTCGCCGTTACACCCGCGAGGCGGGCGTGCGGAACCTGGAACGAGAGATTGCGTCGATCTGCCGCAAGGTCGCGCGCAGGGTGGTCGAGGACGGCAAGGAGTTCTCGGCGGACGTCACCGGCGACAAGATCAGCGAGTACCTGGGTGTGCCCAAATACCGTCCGATGGCCGCCGAGGACAGCAACGAGATCGGCGTCGCGACCGGGCTGGCCTGGACCGAAGCGGGCGGCGAGCTCCTGCTGACCGAATCGACCCTGATGCCGGGCAAGGGTCAGCTCACGCTGACTGGTAAGCTGGGCGATGTCATGCAGGAGTCGGCCAAGGCGGCGATGAGCTACGTGCGGGCCAAGGCGGAGCAATTCGGGATCCCGAAGGAATTCAACAAGAAGACCGATGTCCATGTGCACGTGCCGGAGGGAGCCATCCCGAAGGATGGCCCGTCGGCCGGCATCACCATCACGACTGCCCTCGTCTCGACGCTGGCGGGTATCCCGACACGTCGCGACGTCGCGATGACCGGTGAGATCACACTGCGAGGTAAGGTCTTGCCAGTCGGGGGCGTCAAGGAGAAGATCCTTGCAGCCCACCGCGCGAACCTCAAGACCATCATCCTGCCCAGGGACAACGAGAAGGACCTCGCGGAGATCCCAAAGGCGGTGCTCGACGGGCTCGACTTATACATGGTCGACACGATGGACGAGGTTCTGAAGATCGCCCTGACCGAGCCGTTCAGGCCCTGCCTGCCGGCGCAGGACGAGCCGGCGCAGCCCATCTCGGACGACCAGATCACCCACTAGCCCCCGTCGGTGAGGATTCTCAGCGCCGAGTTCGTGACCAGTGTGGCCACTGGCGCGACCGTCCCGGCGGCCGGTACGCCGGTGGTCGCGCTGGTCGGGCGCTCCAACGTCGGCAAGTCCAGCCTGGTCAACGCGCTCACGCGGAGCCGGATCGCGCGCGTCGGCGCCCGGCCGGGGACGACGCGGCTCGCCAACATCTACGCCGTCCGCCTCCGCGCGACCACCCGGTCGAAGGTGTTGACGCTGACACTGGCGGATCTGCCAGGCTACGGCTTCGCGCGTGGCGGCAACCCGGCGCAGCAGGACTTCGAGCGGTTGACGGCCGCGTTCTTCGAGCAGGCCGCGACCGGCACACCGCGACCGGCCGCCGGTGACGGATTCGAGTTGGCTGGCGTGGTGCTGGTGATCGATGGGCGCCATCCCGGGTTGGCCAACGACGTGGCAGCCTGTGCGTGGATCAGGGACCGCGGCTATCCACTCGTGACGGTGATCACCAAAGCAGACCGGCTCACCGGCGCCTTGCAGCGGTCCGCGCGCCGCGACCACGAGCAGCACCTGGCCCCACCCGCGCTGCTGACGTCCAGCAAGACCCGGACGGGTATCGACTCGGTCTGGACCGCGATTCGAGGACTGCTATAATGTGCTGTTGAGGTTGCCGTTGAGGGGCATCCTATGAGAGGCGACATTCATCCGGAGTATCACGACGTCGAGGTACGGTGCGCCTGCGGTGCCACCTGGCGCACGCGGTCGACCAAGCCGGAGTTGCATCTCGAGATCTGCTCGAACTGCCATCCGTTCTTCACCGGCCGGCAAAAGCTCATCGACACCGAGGGCCGCGTGGAGCGCTTCACGAAGAAGTACGGCAAGGTCACGGTCGCAGGGCGCCGGAAACAGCAGCGCTCTAACCGATCGAAAGCGGCATCCTGACTTAAACGGGGGCTGCGCCCCCGAACCCCGCCGCGGGCGCTCCGCGGGGACCCCGAGAGCCCCACTCCGCGCCCGCGAGGCGCGCCGTGCGCGCCTTGGCCGCTCTACACGAGGGTGCCGCGCGTCTGCTGTTCCAGCTTCCGCTCGAGTCGCGAGAGACGATGCTCAATGGCCAGCCGGTGGCCGTGCCGTTGCGTCAGGTGGAGCGCCCGTCGAGCGAGTCGCCAGGCCTCGACGGGGTCGTCGGTGCGATGCTCGTGATGGACGGCGAGGGCCAGCATTGCTTCGCGTCGGCAGCCGGCCGGTGGACACGAGAGGTCGAGAAGCCGGCGCCACGCCAGCGCGGCGTCACGGTAGCGGCGTTGGCGCCGCCAGCGACGCGCGAGCTGTCGGAGCGCTTCGGCTGACACATTATCGCACGCCCCGCCGTCGTCGCTCGCGGCGCGCTCGTAGCAGGCCGCCGACTCCGCGGCGCGCCCCGCCCTGTCGAGAATCCGCCCCAGTCCCAGTGCCTGCGCGGCGGTATCGGTCGCGCAGACGCCGTGGTCGACGAGTCGGCAGGCCAACCCCGTCAAACCGGCGAGCGATCTGAGGTCGAGTCGGTTGTGTTCGAGCACGGGCTCCAGGTGCCGCGCATCGCCGTCTCGAAGATAGGCGATGTAGCGGCCAGGGATCTCCGCGCCCGGCACGTCACCCACGCGTCGCACACCGAGGACCGCGCGCTCGAGACCCACCAGCGTGCCGTCATCGCCCGGCCACAGCCGCCGCGATGGGTGCAGCAGGTCGAGATGCGGTAGCGTTGCCAGCGGCGAGGACATACGGTGATACGCCCAGCGTGACTCGAGGACCGGCAGATCGAACGACTTACCGTTGAACGTGACCAGGGCCGGGGCCTCGCCGAGTACGCCGCTGAGCGCAGCAAGGACACGCGGCTCGTCGGCAAATCCGCGGAGTACGTACTGCCGCGTGGCAAACGCGCCCGTGTCGAACCAGCCGAGACCCACGACAAACGCAACCGTCGCGGCGCCGCCGCTGAGCCCCGTCGTTTCCAGATCGAGAAACACGACACGCCCCGCCCGCGGCCCGGGCCCCTGGTCGGGCTGCCCGGCGAGGACGTCGAACGCGGTTCCGCTCAGCGTGGCGTAGCCGCTCATGGCCCGACGCCCATAACGGACGTCGGCGCCGCAGCACTGTCGCACGACCGTGCAGGGTCCGAGCGGCGACGACGCCTCGCTGGCGCCGCTCGGACTGAGCGGCGACGACGCCTCGCTGGCGCCGCTCGGACTGAGCGGCGACGACGCCTCGCTGGCGCCGCTCGGACTGAGCGGCGACGACGCCTCGCTGACACCGGGTAATCGGGTCAGACGCTCGAACCCGGCGCGGGCCGCCAGACGACTCGCCGCCGGGGGCACCGGGCTGTCGCCGCGTGGCGCGACGCCGTGCCGTAGCGCGTGGCGAAGCCGATCGAGCGTCAGATGGGCCGTCATGACCCACGGTGAGACCGGGCCGAGCGCCTGCAGGTAGATGTCATCGCTCGGCTGCGGTCAGCGTGTCGTTTCCATCGGGGCCATCGCGGAGCAGATCATCAAGAATCGCAAGGGCGACGGCCTTCACCTGTGGACCGCTCGCCTCGACGGGCCCGACGCAGGCGGGGCACCCCGCCTGGCACTCGCACCCTTGGATGAGACGAAGCGTCCGCTCCAGCAGCTCCGTGTGCATCCCGAACAGCGGCTCACTAAAGCCAACTCCTCCCGGGTAGTTGTCGTAAATGAAGATGCGCGGCGAGTGACCCCCGTCGACCTCACGCGTCGACTCGCCGGCGTGGGCGGAGATCATGTGGGACTCGGACGCACCTCGCGCCTCGCATCCATGGATGGAGAGCCCGAGGTCCGTCCGCTCGCACATCAGGATCAGCTGCGCGACACTCCGCAGCGCGCGGCCTAGCCCCACGATGCCATCTCGCCGCGAGGCGAGTGTAAACGGCAGGCGCGTCAGGACGTGCGCCGGCAGGGTGAGCCAGTAGGCGGTGGTGTGCATCTGCTGCTCTGGAAGGTCCAGCTCACCCGAGCCGACGTTCTCGTGGGTGTGGAACTTGATCTTCTTGAACCCCACGACGCGGGAGACAACGTGCACTTCGCCGTGGCTGCGCTCGGCGTCCACGCCGGAGCCCTGGCTTCGGGCGGCGTCCACGCCGGCGCCGGGGCGTCGGGCGGCGTCCACGCCGGAGCCCTGGCTTCGGGCGGCGTCGGTATCGAACTCGTCGAGAATCGTCACCTTCGTGTACGTGATCGCGTCGGTGTAGTAGTCGCACTCGACCCGAGTCACAAAGGCCTTGCGGCCATCAAAGTCGAACCGGTCGACCTGATGCTGTCGTCCTTCGACGATGTAGATGGCCTTCTCGTGCAGCGTCGCGGTGGCGCTCCCGAAATCGACCTCTCCGACGACTGACGTCGCGTTCGACGTCTCGACCACCACGACGTTGTCGGACGAGATCGATCGGAGACTGATCGCGTCGGCTGGATACGACTCGTGGATCCAATACCACTGGCCGTCGTCGGCGCCCGCGGCCGACTCGCGGTGGACGAACCCCTCCTCAGCCAGCATGCCGAGCACCGCCTGCGTGTCCGCGCCACCAAACTGCTCGTCCTGCCCGAAGGGCAGCTCGAACGCCGCGCACTTCAAGTGGTCGAGCAAGATGTGGAGGTTGTCCGGATTGATGAGACCGCGCTCGGGCGACGCGTCGAAGAAGAAGTCCGGGTGACGAATGACGAACTGATCGACCGGCGCGCTGCTCGCGACCAGGACAGCCGCTGACCGCGCGGACCGGCGACCGGCGCGGCCCGCACGCTGCCACGTGGAGGCAATCGTGCCGGGATATCCGGCCATGACGCACACATCGAGCGAGCCGATATCAATCCCCAGCTCCAGGGCGTTGGTCGAGACCACCCCGCGCACCCGCCCCTCGCGGAGCCCCTTTTCGATCGCCCGTCGGCGCAACGGGAGATACCCGCCGCGGTAGCCGCGCACGGCGGCGGCGCCCGGCTCCAGGGTTCGTGCGTCCTCCTTGAGATAGGTCGTGAGGATCTCCGTTGCCAACCGGCTTTGGGCGAAGACGATGATCTGAAGACCACGGCGAAGGAACTCGGTCGCCAGACGACGGGTCTCCGACACATACGAGCGTCGGATGCCCAGCTGCTGGTTGACGACAGGCGGGTTCACCATTACGAACCATTTCTCGCCACGCGGCGCGCCGCTCCGGTCGACGAGCGCGAACGGCACGCCCGTCAATTGTTCGGCGAGCTCTCGGGGATTGGCAATCGTCGCCGACGAGCAGATGAACGTCGGGGTGGAGCCGTAATGGCTGCAGATACGGGCGAGCCGCCGTAGGATGTTCGCCAAATGGCTTCCGAACACCCCACGATAGGCGTGCAGCTCATCGATCACGACGTATCGGAGGTTCTCGAACAGCTTGGCCCACCGCGGATGATGCGGCAGAACCCCGGAGTGCAGCATGTCGGGATTGCTCAGCACGATGTGCGCGCGACTCCGGATCGCGCGCCGCGCGTCTTGCGGGGTGTCTCCGTCGTAGGTATAGACCCCGACGGGCACACCCTCACCGCCGAGCCGTGCGGCCAGTGACTCCAGCTCGGCGAGCTGGTCTTGTGCGAGCGCCTTGGTTGGGAACAGGTAGAGGGCCCGATGCGACGCATCGTCGAGGACGGCGTTCAGGACAGGCACGTTGTAGCAGAGCGTCTTCCCGGAGGCCGTCGGCGTCACGACGACGACGTGCCGCCCGGCCAGCGCATGGTCGATGGCTTCGGCCTGGTGGATGTAGGGACGCTCGATCCCCCCAGCCGCAAACGCCGCCCGCACCCGCGCGTCCACCTCTGACCCAAAGTGGCCGTACTCGGCGGGGGTCGCCGGCAGGACACGCGATGCCGCAACGGTCGGGTTCCCGGCGACGCGGGTGTCACGCGTCGGGTGGGCGCCGGGAGTGATGGTCAGTGCACGAAGGGCCTCGGCCAGGGCGCGGTCCTTGCGGCTGGCATCATCTACGCGGTCGGGGCTTGCGTTGTTGGCTGTTCCCATCGTCGTGTATGCCGGCGGAGATGGTAACAGGCGAACAAATATCGATCAACAAGCGAATTTAAAACGAACTCGAGCGGCGGGTTTCGGGGGCGCAGCCCCCCGCTTCGGGAGGCCGGCTTAGTGGCCCTGTTCGCAATTACGGTGGCATTCGGCCGACGATGCATCCCGCTCCGCGGCGTTGCTCCTCGGTCAAATACTCCCGGTATTCTCTCTCGTCGCGCCTTGCGGAGTGGGCGCCTCGACACCCTCGGTGCGTCACCGTAATTACGAACAGGACCACTCAGCACCGCCGGCCAAGGCGCGCACGGCGCGCCTCGCGACCGCGGAGCGGGGCACTCGGGGTCCCCGCGCAGCGAGTCGCGGGGGCTTGGGGCGAAGCCCCATCTAAATCAATGACCGGCTCTGGCACCCGTCGACGGTGACGGACGCACCGCTGACCCAGCTCGCGCGCGGCGACGCCAAGAACGCGACAACGGCACCGACTTCATCGGCTCGGCCAAAGCGGCCGAACGGCAGCTGTTGACGCACGAACGCCGCCATCGCCTCCGGGTCCTCCTGCTGGCGCTTGTGCCATGAGCCACCCGGAAAAGAGATAGAGCCTGGGGCGACGCTGTTGACGCGGATGTTGTCCTCGGCGAGCTCCAACGCCATCGATTTCGCCAGGCTGATTTCCGCCGCCTTGACCGCGTTGTATGTCATGCGCCCACCTGATTCGCGGCCCCAGATGGAGGCAATTATGAGAATGACACCGCCCCCGCGACGTCGCATGTGGGGGACGGCCAGGCGGGACGTCCGGATGGCTGGATATAGCGTCTCATCGAGCGCGGCGTGCCACTCCTCGTCCGTGGTCTCGACCACGCCGCCGCCGCCCGCTCGCCCGACGTTGTTGACGACGATGTCGAGCCCGTCCAGCGCCTCCACCGTCTGCCCCACGACACGCGCCACGTCATCTCCCACGGACAGGTCGGCGCACACGGCCAGAACCCGCTCGGGGGCTGTCACCGCCTCGCGCAGCTCCGCCGCCGCGTCCTCGAGGCGCGCTTTCCCGCGCGCGCAGATGGCCACCTTGCACCCCTCGGCGAGGAGCGCGCGAGCACTCGCCAGCCCGAGGCCACGGCTCGAACCCGTAATGAGCGCGACCTTGTCCGTCAGTTGAAGGTCCACAGGCTAGGGCCGCCCGCCCGTCAGATCGTTCAGCCGCCAGTCGAAGTCCTGATAGGCAAGCGTGAAGCGGTTGTCGTCGAGAAACGCGCGCTCGCTCGGAAAGAGCGCGGGCGCGATGACCGCCACGATCGCGCGCTCCAACGGCGTACGGCCGGAGCCCGGCCCGCTGCCGTCGGCGTAGGCGGCGACGAACTCAGCCTCGCGCCAGCCAAAGATCGGGCTCACTCGCAGCACCGCACCGAGCCGGTCGAGGATGACACCGCGTGGCGTCGTCGCGAACTCTTGCACGACCGCGGCGAGCTGTGTCTCGAGCAGCGCTGCCGTGAACGCCTCGCTTCGGAGACGGCCGCCGCCGACGGCGCCGCGCCCAAGCGCCAGAAACAGACGCGGATCGTCGAACGACGCCAGCACCGTTGCCTCGAGGGCGTCGAGCGTGAGCCGGCGACCCGCAACGGCATGCTCGGTGACATCGAACGCCCCCGGAATCTGACGAACACTGACCGCGGGATAGGCGTCCGACGTGCCGCGGATGGGATAGTGATCGATGACCGTCCGCAAGACGATGGCGTTGTAGCTGTTCAGCCAGAACGCGATCTGCCGCTCGCGCGACCAGCTGTAGAACCCTGCCTGTCGGTCTGTTCGAGAGAGGAGATAACGGTCGAGAATCGGTCGGTCGAGCTTGAGCGCGGCGTAATAGACGAAACCGTCACGGACGTATCGGTCGAGCAGCCCGTCAAGCGGCGCGTCCAGCCCGGCCTGAACCCGGCCGCTGGGCACCGCGACCAACACCGCAACGTATGCCGCGACCAGGGCGGTCAGCAGCAGGGACCGAGTCGGGGTCCCCATCCACGTCGAGAATCCTACGCGCAACCGCTCGTGGCGCCGCAATTGACGCACTTGTAGCATGCGCCGCTGCGGATCATGATTGCGCCGCAGGTCGAGCAAGGGGGCGCGTCCTGGTCGTTCTGAATCGCGAGCGGCGCCGCGGTCGTCTCACTCGGCCGTCCGATGCCCGTCTGTCCCAGGCCATCCGATCGGGCACCTGACGCGCCGGGGTCCGTCGCGCCAAGCGTCAATTGCTCCGCCTCTGACTCCGCCCGGATGTTGACCCCAGCGCGGTACTGCGCCTCGTTCGAGAAGAACTTGGTCGCCATCCACCGAAAGATGTAATCGACGATGGACTTCGCCAGACGGACGTCCGGGTTCTTCGTCAGACCGGACGGCTCGAACCGGACATGGCTGAACTTGTCGACGAGCGCCTGAAGCGGGACGCCGTATTGCAGCGCGTAGGAGACCGCTTGGGCGAACGCGTCGGCGAACCCCGAGATCGTCGAGCCTTCCTTGGCCATGACCAGAAAGATCTCGCCGGGCGCCCCGTCCTCGAATAGACCGACAGTGATATACCCCTCGTGGCCGGCGATGTCGAACTTGTGCGTGATCGCCTGCCGCTCATCCGGCAGCCGGCGCCGCACCGGCCCACTGGGAACCGCGGCCACCGCCTCCGTCACCGCGTCGCGAGCGGTGTTCAGGGGCTGGGTTCGCTTGCTGCCATCCCGATAGATCGACACTGCCTTCGTCCCGAGGCGCCACGCGTCGACATAGGCCTGCTGAATTTCGTCGGGGCTGGCCTCCGTCGGGACGTTGATGGTCTTCGAGATCGCCCCTGAAATGAACGGCTGCGTTGCGCCGATCATCTTGATATGCCCCATGTAGTGGATGGAACGTGATCCGTTCGCCGGCTTGAACGCGCAATCGAACACGGCGAGGTGTCGGGGCTCGATGTGCGGCGCGCCCTCGATCGTCTCGTGGTCGTCGATGTACTCGACGATGGCCTGTACCTGCTCCTCGGAATAGCCAAGCCGAACGAGCGCCATGGGCACGGTCTGATTGACGATCTTCATCAGGCCGCCGCCCACAAGCTTCTTGTATTTGACGAGCGCGATGTCCGGCTCCACACCGGTCGTGTCGCAGTCCATCATGAAACCAATCGTCCCGGTCGGCGCGAGGACGGTGGCCTGAGCGTTTCGGAAGCCATGCGCCTCGCCCAGCTCGACGGCGTCGTCCCACGCCTCGGTCGCGGCGCCGTAGAGGTCCGCGGGCACGTGCGACGCGTCGACGTCCTTCATGGCCGCGCGGTGCTTACGCATGACCCGCAGAAAGGGCTCCTCGTTCTTCGAATAGCCCCCGAACGGTCCGCCGTGGTCGCGCGCGATCCGGGCCGACTGCGCGTAGGCCTCTCCTGTCATCACGGCCGTGATGGCCGCCGCAACGTCCCGGCCTTCGTCGCTGTCGTAGGGCACGCCGCGCGACATCAGCAGCGCGCCGAGGTTCGCGTATCCGAGCCCCAAGGGCCGATAGGCCTGGCTGTTACGCCCGATGGCGGCCGTCGGATAGCTGGCGTTGTCGACGATGATCTCCTGGGCGGTGATCAGCGTGCGCACCGCCGCGCGGAAGGACATCACGTCAAACTCGCCCGACCCGTCCTCCTTGAGGAACCGCATCAGGTTGAGCGACGCAAGATTGCACGCCGAGTCGTCCAGGAACATGTACTCCGAGCACGGATTGGACGCGTTGATCCGCGACGTGTTCGGGCAGGTGTGCCAGTCGTTGACCGTGGTGTCGAACTGCATGCCCGGGTCGCCGCAGACATGGGTGCCTTCCGCGATCAACTGCATCAGCTCGCGCGCGCGAAGCGTGTCCATGACACGGCCGTCGGTGACCGACCGGGTCTGCCATTCGCCATCGTCGAGCACGGCGCGCATGAACTCGTCTGTAACGCGCACGCTATTGTTCGAGTTCTGAAAGAACACCGACGAATACGCTGGTCCCGTAAAGGAGCCGTCGTAGCCGGCGTCGATGAGCGCCCAGGCCTTCCGTTCTTCATCCACCTTGCAGTTGATGAAGTCGACGACGTCCGGATGGTCCGCGTTGAGAATGACCATCTTCGCAGCGCGACGGGTCTTCCCGCCGGACTTGATCACGCCGGCAAACGCGTCATACCCCTTCATGAACGACACGGGACCCGAGGCCGTGCCGCCACCGGCAAGCGCTTCGCGCGACGATCGGATGGACGACAGGTTCGTGCCGGTGCCCGACCCGAACTTGAACAGCATGCCCTCGGTTTTCGCGAGCCCCAGAATCGACTCCATCGTGTCTTCGACGGAGTTGATGAAGCACGCCGAGCACTGAGGCGCCTGCTCGAAGCCACAGTTGAACCAGACCGGGCTGTTGAAGGCGGCCTTCTGATGCAGGAGAAGGTGCTTCAGATCGTCGCGAAACGCACTGAGATCCTCTTCGCCGGCGAAATAGCCCTGAGCGCCCGCCCATCCGCCGATCGTGTCAACGACGCGGCCGATGAGCTGGCGCACGCTGTGCTCGCGAGACGGTGTCTTGAGCTGGCCGCGGAAGTACTTCGACACCACGATGTTCGTCGCCTGCTGAGACCAGGGCTTCGGCATGTCGACATTGCGCTGCTCGAAGACCACCTCGCCACGCTCGTTCCCGATCACCGCCGACCGTGTCTCCCACTCCACCTCGTCGAACGGTTCGACCCCGTCGCGACTGAAGACGCGTAGACACTCGAGCCCCGGCGCGCGGGACTTCGATGGACTGGCGGCTGGGTGCGGCTGCTGGGTCTCGGACTCGTGAGCAGCGGCTCGTGGCATCTTCACCTCCGACACGGCGGCGCCTCGTTCGCGAGGCGATGGTGCAACATGTGACGACAGCCAGCGGAAACCCGGCGGCAACTCTCAGACCCGATTCGGCGAGAAGCTGAGGGGTTCTCCGACACCGCCGGTGACTCGCTGAGAGGGCTATATTGCGACCACTGCCTGAGTGCTGTCAAGATCGAAAGCCACCAGATATGGTGTTCACCTTTTAGGTCAACCGCAAGATATTGATAAAACGCTTGTCAGACTGGCAAAAACACGTGTGTTAGAGTCCCATCGAATGATCGGATCTGGCGAGACACCCGAGTCGGCGGCCCCGCCGTCGGCCCCCGCACCGTCCCCGGCAGACAGGGAGCACTGGGACAGCCGGTTGATCCCGGAGCGGATCGTGGGAAGAGACAGGGCGGCCGCCCTGGTCGAGGTGGTGCTCTGCTCCGGCTTCCCAACGCAACTGCTGCTCGCCGTGGTTCTCGGCGCCACCGGCCTCACGGCCATCGGCGAGGCCGGCGGATTGTCGTTTGTCTTCGTCGTGACCTTGACCATCGTCGACGCGGCGCTTGTGCTCGGTCTGATTGCGTACTTCTTACGCGCGCACGGCGAGTCCGTGCGAGAACTGGCCCTGGGCGCACGCGCGCCCGGTACCGAGGCCCGGTTGGGGTTGTTGCTGATTCCGGTCGCGGTACTCGCGGCGGTTGCGGGTATGGCGCTCATCGGCTGGCTCGCGCCGTCTCTGCGCAACGTGCCGAACAACCCGCTCGAATCGCTGCTCGACACGCCAGCTCGGGCGGCCATGTTCGCGGCCGTCGCCGTCGCGGCCGGCGGGTTTCGCGAGGAGCTCCAACGCGCCTTCATCCTCCGCCGCTTCGACCAGCACCTCGGGGGCGGCTGGGTGGGGCTTGTGGTGTTCAGCGTGGCCTTTGGACTCGGTCATCAGATTCAAGGCTGGGACGCGGCCGTGGTCACCGGGGGGCTAGGCGCCGCGTGGGGTGCGATCTATCTGATCCGCCGCAGCGCGGTTGCGCCGATCGTGAGCCACGCCGGCTTCAACGCCGCGCAGATCGTGCTCGCGCTCGCCGGCGCCGCACCGTAGGTCCCCGCGGAGCGTCCGCGGCAGGGTTCGGGGGCGCAGCCCCCGTCTAATCAAGGAACCGCACGACCTGCCCGCGTCGTAACAGACCCTCCACCCAGTCGGCGACCAGCGCCCGGCGACGCTCGTCGACCAGCTGTTCCCGCAGTGCGCCGCGCGCTTCGTCGAAGGTCAACGGTCGCCCGTCCAACGTGAGCTCTGCGGCGCGCTCCTCGTAATACTCGCGCAGCTGCCGTTCGGTGAGCTGGCTCGAGCCGCCAAAGCGCTCGACCAGATACGCCTCGCGCCGCGCCTCATCGCCGAGTATTTGCCGGAGATCGTCCGTCGCCAACCCGAGCCGGTCCAACATGGCGGTGAACGCGTCCGGCCGCGACGAGCGCAGGCGGAGCTCGGCAACGCCGCGCTCGATCTGCGCCGGCGGCGGCGGCGGCACGCGGTAGCGGTCGACCTCGTCGAGCACGAGGCGCCGCTCGATGAGGCGCTCGAGCGCCACCTGTTCTGCGTCGGCCGCCGTGGGGTCGACGTCGATCAGCCCCAGCTCGAGAAACGCCCGGACGTCCGACAGCATGATGACGTGACCGGAGACGACAGCGATGATCCGGTCGAGGCTCTGCGCGGTGGACGCCGAAGAGACGAACGGCGGTGTGCCCAGCGAGAGACCTAGGGCAGTCAGCAGGATCCGCGCCACGAACGTGAACAGCGACGTCTGCCTAGAACGCTTGGCCGATGCTGATGTGGAGCGCGGTGAGCGGTTCCTGGGTCGGCGACGCGTCGCTGTTCTGGTCACTGCCGAAGACATACCGCTCGCCGAGCTTGAACCCGAGGTCGACCGCGATTGGCCCGATCGGAGAGGCGTAGCGCACCCCGAACCCGGCACCGCCCCGGATGCGCGCGAGGCTCATGTGCTGTACACGATCATAAACGTTCCCGGCGTCGAGAAAGGTCACCAGACCAAACGCGCCAGTGAGGCGGAACCGGAGCTCGCTGTTGAGCAGGATCATCGCGTTCCCTCCTTGTGGGAACCCGTCGTGATCGATCGTGCCGCCCGTTTGCCCCACCGGGTCGCCGAGCCGATCGAGGGCGAACCCCCGGACTGTCCTATCCCCCCCCGCGAAGAAGCGCTCGCTGATCGGCAACGCCGGATCTGTCAGCGGCACGACGATGCTCGGCGGCGGCCCGGCGCGCCCTGGGGTTTCCGGCATCACGACGAACGACCGGGGAAACCCCCAGGCCAGCCCGATGCGTGCGCCGGCTGCTACGACGACACGACGGGTCCCCGGTAGGGCGCGGTACACAGACCCCGACGCGGAGGTCTTGCCAAACCCGACGGCCGACCCGATGGCGCGCGCCGCGATCTCGGTATCGAACGCGACGAGCGAGCCGCGCGTCGGGTCGAACGGGTCGTCCGTCGTGTCGCGCACTTGACTCGCCAAGAACGACGACAGGCGCACGTTGGGAAACAAGCGGTCGACGATGTCTGCGTCCTCCCGATTGAGCTCCTTGTTGGAGGTGTCGTTGCTCCCGAGCCGGTACGCCAGGGTGTTACGGACCACCGGCGAGACCTGGCGGCTCAGCTGCGCGGTGATGCCGCGACTGAACAGATCGAAGCCTGGACGGATCGCCTGCTCGACGTAGCCCTGGAAGAGCACATCCCAGCCCAGGCCAAACGACCGGGGCTCCCGATACGTGCCGAGAACTCGGTATTCGTTGAACCCAAACGCCGTCCTGCCATCCGCCCGCAGCAGGTCGGCCGGGTCGTTCTTCCGGCGGACGCTGACCCGCGTGAACAGGTCGATCGAACGGTTCCGGCCGAAAAGATTGCGCCGGCCGATCTCGAAGAATCCGCGCGGGGCGAACTCGATCCGCTCGACGGCCTGACTGCCGGCCACGTCGGTCTCGCGGCGCAACCGCTGCGAGACTTCGAGCCCTCCGCCATACGCGAGCCGTGTCGCAGGCGCCTCTTCGACCTCGACGATCAGATCACGCCGGTCGTCCCGGCCATGGCTGAATTCGCGGATATCGAGGTTCCGGAACATGCCCAGCGCGTTGAGACGGCGCTGCGTCTCGGCGAGGTCGTCGAGCCCGAGCGGGGCGCCCTCGGCGAGGGTCAGCTCGCCCCGAATCGTCTCGGTGTTCACCTGCCGATTGCCCACGACGAGGATGTGATCGACGAGTACTTGCGGCCCTTCGCGCACGCGAAAGACGAGGTCGACTTCCCGCAGGTCATCCCCGAACTGCGGCTCGACGGCCACCGTCGCCAGCTCGTACCCCTCGTTGAGATAGAGCTCCAGGATGGCGCTGCGGTCGTCGTCGATCTCGGGACCGTCATATGGCGCGCCCACCGTGGCGCCGATGGCCGCGGCGAGCAGGTCCGAGCCCCAGGCGTCGCCGCCGTCGAACGCGATCGAGCGAATCGTCGTCCGCACGCCTTCGGAGATCTGCAGCTCGCAGGCGACCGGCACGGGCCCCGTGTCACCTCCGGTGGTGATTTCGTCGCATGCGGGCGAGACGGCCGCCGTGGCGAAGCCGAGGCGGTTGTAATGCTGAACGACGGCGACCAGTGCAGCATCGAGGTCGGCCAGGACCAGCGGGTCGCCGGCAGCGAGGTTGACCAAGGGCGCGAGCACCGAGTCGTCAACGCTCTCGTTCCCGCTGATGACGACGTTGGCGACCTGATAGAGCGCGCCGCGCGCGGTGGTGAAGACGATGGACAGATCGTCGTCGATGGTCGACCGTTCGTGCGTCACGGCGGCATCGCGGTAGCCCAGCCCACGCAAGTGCGTCACGATCTGCCGACCTGCGTCCTCAAGCAGATCCTCGTCGACGCTGGCCTCACGCTCGACGGGCACCAACTGCGCGAGATCGGCGCCCGGGACCTCGTCGCCCGCAAAGGCGACCGTGACGCGCGGTCCCCGCTGGATGTCGAGGAGCACCGAGACGGTATCGCCGTCGGCGCTGAACTCGGGGACGTGGCGCAGGCTGGCTTCGTAGAAGGCGCGCTGCCGAAGCTCGCGCTCGTAGTCCGCGAGCCGGCGATCGAACTCGACGCCGTCATAGGGCATGCCGACCCGCAACCCGAGTCGCGTCAGGGTGCGACCGAAGCCGGCACGAGACGGTGGAATCCCGCGGATCCGGAACATGCCGACGGTGGCTCGGCGTCCGGCATCGATGTCGAGCCGGAGCACGCGCCGCGCCCGCGGGCCCTCCAAGCGTGGGTCGACCCGAGCGGCGAGGAACCCGCGCGCGCGGTAGTAGGCACGCACCCGCTCGACCACGGCATCGACCGTGTCGGCGCCAAACGCCGCACCCGGCGTTCGGGCCACCGCTTGCTGCAGGTCGTCGGTGGACAGACCACGCCGACCGCTAAACTCCAGGCGGTCGATGACCTCCAGCGGCCGCAACTCGTAGAGGACCGCGACCCCGCCCCGCACTGCGCTGGCGCCGACCCCGATGCCGCCGTATCCGCCAAGGCTATACAGATGCGTCAGGCTCTCCCGCACCTGGCGCATGGACAACGGTTCGCCGACGCGCGTCTCGACCAGCCCGGCGACCGCCGCCGACGCGACGCGCACGCCGTCGCTCATGATCTGGACCTCGACGATGGGCTCGCCGAGAAACCGGTCGATGTCGCGCGGCGCGGCACGACCGGACGTCGCGACCAGGCAGGCGACGACGACAGCCGCCAGACTACCCCGGCGCATCAGAACGCGTGACGAACCCGGAAGTCGAGCGCGTAGGTCCGGTCCTCGTTCTGCGAGAGCACCCACGACAGCCGGTCGCTGGCGTCGTATTCGAGGATCATGATCACGTCCTGATTGGCCCCGCTCAACGCCCGAGAGAACGTCACGTGCGCGCGATCGGAAATCCGCTGCCCGATCAGCAACCGCGCGGTTGGAATCAGCTGGGTCGACTGTTGGGCCGTCGGATCGTCGAGTGACGGGACGATCTCGAACGAGTCGACGCCAAACGATCGTTCGACGACCCCCCCCACCTCGGTGGAGAACGGACTGGTCAGAAAGCGGGCACCGGCCGCCTGCAGAAGCTCCTGTTGCGAGGCTTCCCGGGCTCGCAGCGTTCGGATTTCCGCTTGCTGGGGGTCGCGCACGTCGCCGAGCAGCAACCCGATGATCTCGAACTGCTGCAGCGGCGGATCCGACGACAGCTCCGGTGACGCCAGTCGATCCATCGTCCCGGTGAGCCCGACCGTAATGCGATACGTCTGCCCGGGCACGCGGCGGTCGGTCTCGACTTCGACGTCGAAGAACGGCTCCGTCTCGACCGGATTCGACAGGCTGATGCTTCCACGGGTGACGCGATACCGGTTGCCTTCGAAGTAGACCTGGCCCCGCTCGATGTCGGCGTTGCCGAGGAGCACCGGCCGATCGAATGTGCCCCGCACCGTCAGCTCGGCGCTGGCGACGACCTCTGTATTGGTGTCGCTGATGCGCAGACTCGAGGGCGCACGAAGGCTCAGATCAAGTCGCAACGGCAGCGCCGGTTCGATCGGCGCGTCCGGCGGCGCTTGCCCAGACTGGAAGCTGATCAGGCTCGTGTTTAGATCGAACAACTCGAGCAGG
Source organism: Vicinamibacterales bacterium (assembly GCA_965197395.1). GTDB lineage: Bacteria > Acidobacteriota > Vicinamibacteria > Vicinamibacterales > UBA8438 > CAZYFH01. Next base: position 635,428 of record CBDANB010000006.1, read on the forward strand.
ACGGCGTCACGCACGTTGACCGTGCCGCCCAGCGTCGGCTCTTCGACCGACCCTCGCAACGACAACTCGGCATCGACCGTCGAACGGATGCCCTCAGGGTAGCGCAACGCCATCTGTGTGCCGCGTGCAGTGATGGCGAGGTCGCCGAGCGCGAAGTCCTGCACGCCGAGACGCCCGCCGAATTCGACCGGCCCGCCGCCGAACGACGCGGTCAGATCGTCGAAGACGACGCCACCGGGCTCGAAGACCACCCGCCCGTCGATGGCGTCGAGGGAATGGGGCAACGAGAAGTGGCGGAGCCGGCCGCCGGTGATGCGAGCCTCCCCAGTCAGCACGGGATCCTGCAACGACCCGGAGATCCGAGCCGTGAGCTGCGTGTTCCCGGTGCTACGGAGGTCGGGGAAGATCTCTTGCAAGATGCCGAGGCTCGCGCCACCCTCCGCTTCGAGTGACAGCTCCCCATCGTCGAGGTCGATCTCTCCCCGCAGCTCGAGCTGCGTGCCGTCGCCTTGGAGCCGCATCTGGTCGAGCCGGACCAGGTTGCCGTCGAGCGAGAGCCTCACCGGGCCATCGTTGCCGACGGCATAGTCATAGAGCGCGAGGTCGAGCTGCTCGATGGTCGCGTCCACCGCCAACCGCGCGGCGTCACCTAGGGGTCCCTCCACCGCCAGCGTCCCGCTGGCGACCACGGAGGTCGCCTCGGGTAGATCTGGCCGCACCGCACGGATGAACGGATCGAGTGTGGTGTTGCTGACGCGGAACCTCAGCTCGGCATCGGCATCGGTCGTCAGCGCAATACGGCCTGATCCGGACACGGCAAGGCTCGGCGAGGCGCCCTCGACCTCGAGCTGGAGGACCTCGTTGTCGACGTTGAGTCGGCCGGTCAGCTGGCCCACCGCGGCGCCGCCGACCGTCACATTGCTCATCGTGCCGCGCACGTCGTACCGGGGCTCGTCGAACGCCCCCGCCCCCGTCACCGTGAACCGCAGGGCGCCTGACAGCGGTGTGCCAGGCCGTTTGGCGACCTGGACCGTCGCAAGGTCGAGATCGCGGCCGTCGGCAGTGACCGAGTAGGTGCCGTTCCACCGTATGAACATCGCACCGGTCACCTGGCCGTCGCCCTTGCGCACATCCAAACCATCGAGACGGACCCCGTCCCCCTCGAAGCGGAGCCCGGCCCGCGCCGAGTCGAACGGTTCCCCGTAGGCCACGCCGGGCCCTAGGGCGAGCGTCCCATACCCATGCGGACGACCGTAGGCCCCGAACAGGTGGATGTCGCCGTCGAGCGGACCGTCGATCGTGTAACCCTGGAGATCAAACGCGTCGCGCACATGCTGCGCCGGCATCCCGACCAGGCCGAATCGCGCGTTGATCTCCTCGCCGGCGGTCTGCGGCCGGCCGAGTGCGAAGCGCCCGTCGACCTGAAGCCCGGCGACCCCGTCGTGAAAAACGCCGTCGGCGACGTCGAGATATCCGTCTTCGAAGACGATGTCACCCTCCCCGTGGCCCCAGTCAACATTCCAGGCCCGGACGTCATCGCCATCGAAGCGAGCCTCGATGCGCGGCGAGAGGAACGCGCCGCGCATCACGCCGTCCATCGCGCCGTGGCCGCCCAGCGCGATGTCGCCCGTCGGGCGTCCGAAGGCGGTCATGATCGACGCCATCAGGCGGTCGCTTTCCTGCCAGCCCGCGCTTACGACGCGGAACGGCATGTGCGAGTCCCGCCCCCAGGCCGTCCGTCCTTCGAACTCGATCGCCGTCAGCGGCGTGGCCGCCCAACTCGGCTGAAGGTCGACCCCGTCAGATCCGAACGTGTAGGTGAACTCCCCCCCCAACGGGAACCGCCACGGTGCGGACGCCGGATCGAAAGCGCCCACCGCATACCGCCACCCGTTGCCACCGGCCGACGGACGCGTCCCCCGCGGCAGCAGCGACGTTCCCTCGGGCGGCGTGAGGGAGAGCTCGCCGTCACCGCTCAGATCGGCGAACCGGCCCAGCGGCCACCGTAGCAACGTGCGCCCGGCCGCGGTCCCCTGCGGCCGCGCGCCCACGATCTCGAGGGCGGCAAGCAGGTCGTCGAGCGCCACCCCTCGATAGCGCGTATCGAGCGTGCCGAAGCCAGGCGTCTCCGCCCCGAGCGGTTGCATGGCATAGGTGAGATCGAGATCGCCGCCGTAGAAGCCAGAGCCGAATCGGGTCACCTCGAAGCGGTCTCGTGTCCAGATGAGGTCGCCGTCCAGGGTCGGGAAGTCGAGCCCCTGCAACCGCGCATTCACGCTCGTGAACGTGCCGGTCGTCTCGCGTCCACCATCGAAGAGGTGATGCGTGCCAGCAAACGCGGCCTCGCCGGCTAGCGTGAAGTCGTCGTCCGCAAAGAAGATGTCCTTCATCGTCGGAAGGTGGATGGACGACTCGACGACGTGAAAGGTGCCCTCCGGCCAGCCCAGCAGATCGGCCTGGCCGATCATCGCCGCGTCGAAGCCGTCCATCTGGAGATCGATCCGGGTGAGGTCGACCAGTCCGCCGTCGAGGCTGTAGGTCGCCTGCATGCCGGTCGTCATCGGCTCGAAGTCGCCGATCTGCACGGTGCCATCTTTGAACGAGACCTGACCGCCATAGCCGAGCGCCTTGGCGAGGCGCAAGTCGATGTTGCGGGCGACAATGCTCCACGGCGCACCGTGGTCGTCGTAGACGAACTCCCCGTCGTGCGCGCGCAGGTATTGCACGGTCGTCACGAAGCGGCGTACCGACTCTTCCACCGCGTCGGCCGACGGTTCCGCCGGCACCGGGTCGGGCGCGGCGCCCGCTCCAACGTCGTCATCCGCGTCGTCTTCGTTGTCGTCGCCTCCGGCGAAGCGCGGAAAGGTATGACGTCCGCCATCGAAGGCCTCGACCACCATGCGCCATCCCTGCATGTCGACGGCGTCGACCAGGAGCTCACCCCGCAACAACGGGAGCCAGGCGGTGGAGATGACGATTCGCTCGCCGCGAAAGAACGGACGATCGTCGGGCGACAGCCCTTCGATGACGAGGTCCTCGATGACGAAGCGGCCCGGCAACAGGTGCATGCCGAACCGGCCGATGTGGACCGGGCGATCGATATAGGTCGCGAACGCGTCCTCTGCTCGGGCGCGCAGGGCGGGCCCCAGATCGACGGTCACCGTCGACACGACGCCGGCCGCCGCGAAGGCGACGAGCACGATCACGGTCCGGCGGCTGTAGCGACCCAGTCGCGCCCAGGGTCGGCGCCACCACGGCGGCCCGCCCGACTCCGGGTCGGCGGCCACTTCCAAATCCGGCACCGCGGCGGTGTCGGCCTCGGGCGTCGCCGGGTCGTGCGCTTCCTCGTCAGACATGGCGCTACTCGACAATGGCCAGGAGACGACCGGCCTCGACGGAGGCCCCCTCTGCCACGGCCAGCTTCTTCACGGTCCCCGCGCGCGTGGCGCCCAGCTCGTTCTCCATCTTCATGGCCTCGACGACGACGATCGGCTCGCGGGCCTCGACCTGTGCCCCGAGCTCGACGAGCACGCGGACCACCTTGCCCGGCATCGGCGCCACGATGCGTTCCTCGCCATCACTCGCTCGACCGCCACCCCGCTCGAACCTCGCGGGTCCGCCGTTGACGACGGCGCGAAACACCGACCCCGCCACGTGCACGAACAGCTCGCCCCCGTCACGGGTCGTCACACACCGCGCCTGATGACTGGCGGCCCGGTCGCCGAGACGCACCAGCGAGAGCGTCACGCTCCCTGCGTGCCGCTCGACGACGCGCGCGTCGACCAGTTGCGTCGTCCCGTCCCAACCCACCCGAAAACGCCCGGGTGACGACGGGGCCCGCTCGACCGTCACGTCACGCGTCCGGCCGTCCAACTCGATCTCGACGCGCATGGGCCCTAGCGAAGCCCCTCGAGCCGCGCGGCACGTCTCCACGCGTGTGGATCGGCCCCGGGATCGCGGGACGCGCCGACACCAAGCGCCGCGTGAATGGCCGCCGCCAGGATCGCGGTCTCCGCGCCGTCCTCGGGCGCGTCGCCGAACGATGCGCCGCTACGCGCGGCCAGGACCCGATCCAACCACGTCGTGTCGAAGCCGCCGCCGACGAAGTCGTCGAGGCCGAGGAGCCATCGAAACATCGGTACTGTCGTCCGCACACCGCCGATCTCGTACTCGGACAACGCGCGCTGCATTCGCGCTATCGCGCGGCTACGGTCGCTGCCCCACGCAATGACCTTCGCCACCATCGCGTCGTAATACAGGGGCACCTCGAAACCAGCGTCGACGCCGGCGTCCACGCGGATGCCTGGACCTGCCGGCGGCCGATGGACGGCAATCAGACCTGGGCACGGCATGAACCCGGCCTCCGGATCCTCGGCATAGACACGGCACTCAATGGCGTGCCCGTCCGGTGTGAGCGCACGCTCCGGGTCGACCGTGAGCTGTTCCCCGCAGGCGACGCGGAGTTGCCAACGCACCAGATCGACGCCGGTGACCATCTCCGTCACCGGATGCTCGACCTGCAGGCGTGTGTTCATCTCGAGAAAGTAGAAATGCCCGTCTGGGTCGAGCAGAAACTCGATCGTTCCGGCGTTTGTGTAGCCGACCGCCCTCGCGAGCGCCGCGGCGGCATCGGCCAGCGCACGCCGCGTCGACGCGTCGACGGCGAGTGAGGGCGTCTCCTCGATCACCTTCTGATGACGACGCTGGATCGAGCACTCGCGCTCCACAAAGGGTATGACCGTGCCATGCTCATCGGCCAGCAGCTGGACCTCGATGTGCCGTCCGCGCTCAATGCAGCGCTCCAGGTAGACGTCGCCGTTGCCGAAAGCGGTGGTCGCCTCGGACCGCGCCCCGCGGACCGCGTGTGCAAGATCTTCCGCCGCGCGCACGAGGCGCATCCCCTTGCCGCCACCACCAGCCACCGCCTTGACGAACAGCGGATACCCGATAGCGCGACCGGCGGAGATCAACGCCGCATCCGTGGTCTCTCCCGGCAGCGCCGCATCGGTGCCCGGCACGATCGGCACCCCGGCCTCGGCCGCAGCAGCCCGCGAGGCCGTCTTGCCGCCCATGAGCGCGATGACCTCGGCGGTCGGACCGATGAATCGCAAGCCGGCATCCACCGCCGCCCGCGCGAAATCCGCGTTTTCCGCCAGGAACCCATACCCGGGATGGACGGCGGTTGCCCCGGTCCGCTCGGCGGCGGCAATCAGCTTGTCGACGCGGAGGTAGCTCGCCGCCGGCTCATCCGCATCGAGCGGGACCGCCTCATCGGCGTAGCGCACGTGGGGTGCCAGCCGATCGCAGTCCGAGTAGACCGCGACCGTCGCGAGCCCCATCTCGCGGCACGCACGCATGATACGAACCGCAATCTCGCCTCGGTTGGCGACGAGAACTTTCACAGGAAGGCCGACATCTACTGGCCGGCGCCGCTGGCAACTACTTACCAGTGTAGCACTTGGGGGCTAGCCGCCTGCGATGAAAGCCCGCCGCGGGTCCTTCGACCCCGCGCGTCTGGGCTCGACCCAAGGGGGGCGTGCGGTTTCACAAGGTTTCAGGCCGCCGATCCCGACCCACGAAGCGCTCGCTACAGGGGAATATTGCTGTGTTTCTTTGCGGGATTCCGGTCGCGCTTGCCCTCCAGGCTGCGCAACGCGGCAATGAGGCGGGGCCGGGTCGTGCGGGGTTCGATCACCTCATCGAGGAATCCGCGGCCCGCGGCAACGAACGGATTCGCCAACTTGTCTCGAAACTCCCGCACGCGCTGCTGGCGGAGCGCGGCCGGATCGTCGGCCGTCTCCAGCTCTCGTTTGTAGAGGATGTTGACCGCGCCCTCCGGCCCCATGACAGCGATCTCGGCGGTCGGCCAGGCGAAGTTGATGTCGGTGCGGATGTGCTTGCTTGCCATCACGCAGTAGGCGCCGCCGTAGGCCTTGCGGGTCACGACCGTCACTTTGGGCACGGTCGCCTCGGCAAACGCGAAGAGCAGCTTGGCGCCGTGGCGGATGATGCCACCGAACTCCTGCTGGGTCCCCGGCAGAAAACCCGGCACATCCTCCAGGGTCACGAGCGGGAGGTTGAACGCGTCACAGAAACGGACGAAGCGGGCGCCTTTCACGGAGGCATCGATGTCGAGCGTGCCCGCGAGATGGGCCGGCTGATTCGCCACGACGCCGACCGACTGCCCCCCGAAGCGGGCGAACCCGACGACAAGATTGCGCGCAAAGTGCCGGTGAACCTCGAGGAACGCGCCGTCGTCCGCGACTGCGTGAATGAGATCGAGAATGTCGTATGGCTGATTCGGTTGTTCCGGCACAAGCTCGTCGAGCCGGGCGTCCTCGCGGTCGATGGGATCGGCGCTCTCCGAGCGGGGCGGGTCGTCGAGATTGTTGCTTGGCACATACCCGAGCAGCGTGCGTGTCAACGCCAGGCAATCGCGGTCGGTCGCCACCGAGAAATGCGCGACACCGCTTTTCGCATTGTGGGTCATCGCGCCGCCGAGGTCCTCCTTCGATACCTCCTCGTGGGTCACCGTTCTGATGACGTCCGGCCCGGTCACGAACATGTAGCTCGTGTGCTCGACCATGATCGTGAAATCGGTGATGGCCGGGGAGTAGACCGCCCCGCCGGCGCACGGACCCATGATGGCTGAGATCTGCGGGACGACGCCCGACGCCAGCGTGTTGCGAAGAAAGATGTCCGCGTATCCGGCAAGCGACGCGACGCCTTCCTGAATACGGGCGCCACCCGAGTCGTTGAGGCCAACGACCGGGGCGCCGTTCCGCACCGCGAGATCCATGATCTTGACGATCTTCGCGGCGTTGGTCTCGGAGAGCGAGCCGCCGAAGACGGTGAAGTCCTGCGCAAAGGCGTAGACCAGACGCCCATCGACCAGGCCATGACCAGCGACGACGCCATCACCCGGGATCTGCTGGCTCTCCATCCCGAAATCGCGACAGCGATGCGTGACGAGCTTGTCGATCTCGTGGAACGACCCCGGGTCGAAAAACAGATCGACCCGCTCTCGCGCCGTCAGTTTGCCGGCCTCGTGCTGGCGCTGCCGCCGCGCCGCGCCGCCGCCTTGCTCAGCTTGACGCTCGTAGTCGGAGAGAATCGCCCGTTTGTCCATGCGTGCGGCAACCGGCTAGGCCCGGACGGCCTGCGCCTTCTCCCAATCGGCGAGGAACTTCGCGAGCCCGATGTCGGTGAGCGGGTGGTCGAACAGCATCTCGATCACCTTGGGCGGGCAGGTGCAGATGTCGGCGCCCATACGCGCCGCCTCGACGACGTGGATCGGTCCGCGCACGCTGGCCACCAGCACCTCGGTCGGGAACTCATAGTTCTCGTAGATCTCGACGATCTGGCTGATGAGCCCCATGCCTGAGGTGCCCACATCGTCGAGCCGACCGACGAACGGGCTCACATACGTGGCGCCCACCTTGGCCGCCAGCAGCGCCTGCGTGGGCGAGAACACCAACGTCACGTTCACCCGAATGCCTTTGCCAGCGAGGGCGGCGCACGCCTGGATGCCCGCCTTGCCGAAGGGCACCTTGACGACGATGCGCTCGTCGAGGGCGGCCAGCTGGCGGCCCTCGCCGATCATGCCATCCGCATCGGTCGCCACGACCTCCGCGCTGACGGGCCCGCCGACGACCTGGCACAGCCGCGTGAGCGTGTCATGGGCGCCGTCGGCCGCCTTGGCGAGCAGCGACGGGTTCGTCGTGATCCCGTCGATGATCCCGAGCGGCATGAGCGCCTCGACGGCAGCGACACTCGCGGAATCGACGAACAGCTTCATGGTCGCCCTCGCTTTCAGCCCGACAGGACCTCGTTGACAAGCTCGCCAATCCCCGCCACGCGCACCGTGACCCGGTCGCCGGGTACGATCGGTCCAACGCCCGACGGCGTCCCGGTCGCGATGACATCGCCCGGCAGCAGGGTCATGACCGACGAAATGAACTCGATCAGGCGATCGATTGGAAAAATCAGCTCGCGGGTATTCGACGCCTGCCGGCGCTGTCCGTTCACCGACGCCTCGATGTCGAGCGCGCCAGCGTCGAGCCCGGTGACGATGGCCGGCCCGATCGGCGCGAACGTATCGAAACCCTTCGCGCGGGTGAACTGGACGTCGCGGCTTTGCAACTCGCGCGCCGTGACGTCGTTCACGCACGTCAACCCAAGCACATGATCCAGGGCGCGAGCGGCAGGAACGTTGCGGGCCGTGCGCCCAATGACGATGCCGACCTCGGCCTCGTGATCGACGCGCCCCGCACCGGGCGGCACGACGATCGGGTCCCCCGGACCGATCACGGCCGTCGACGGCTTCAGGAAGATGAGCGGCTCGGACGGAAGCCGCTTCCCCATCTCCTGCGCATGGTCGCGGTAGTTCAGGCCGACCGCGACGATCTTCGACGGACGGACCGGCGCCAACACCCGGAGCGAGTCGGCACCAAGCGTCGCCCCTGCGCGATACGTCCCGAACAGATCGCCGTCGAGCTCATGCCACCGCCCGTCGCGCTCGAGTGCGTGGTGTTGCCGTCCGTCGACCTCGACGCGCTGGATTCGGTCCATATCTGTATCTAGTGCGCGCCTTGGCCGTTACCGATCGTTCCGAAACCGGCCTCCCTAGAGGGGGCTTCGCATGGCTAGCGGGCCGTTTCAACGATTCGCTCCGACGACGGGCTGACGTTCGGCGGCACGGCCGTGTCGATCGCATGTACTTGATATGCGTATCGCTCCCCCGCCTGGACAACGTCGTCGCGAAACGTCGTCTGCACGATCGGGTCTGGCGCGAGCGGTTGGAGTGTCGCATCTGAGGCCGCTCCGCGCAAGATCACGTAGCCGGCAACGTCGGGTTCCGTGTTCTCGTTCCACGCCAGATTGATCGCGCCGTCGTCGGCGACCGCGAGCAGACCAGTTGGTGCAGCCGGGGCGAACGTGTCGGTCAGGATGACGCACGTGGCCGGGGATTCGACTCCTTGGAGCTCGAGATCGTCCTGTGTCGCCTGCACGCGCACCGCATAGCAGCGTGTCTCGCCAAACACGACGGTGAAGTCCGTATAGGTCGTGGTTTCCTGCGCCACGGCGAGAGACTCGGGCTTCTCGCCGTCCGCCATCGGACCGGCGATGTCATACACCAGGTAGGTCGACGGCTCGGGTCCCTCGAGGATCGGCGCCGACTCCAGGACGTCGGCCGAGGCCTCCTCCTGAATGGGCTGGCGCACCGCCGGCGAGTCCTCCCACGTGATCGTGATCGCGGTTTCCGTATAGGTCACGACCGGTGGCGCCGGCGGAACCGGAGTAGCGACGAGCGGGATCGCCGTCATCGCCGAATTCGGTCCGTCACGGTCACGCGGCGTGACCCCGAGGGCGACGTACGTCCTGAGCACAGCGAGCGGCGCCCGCGGAGAAACGAGCGGAGCGACGTGCGCGCGTGGCTCATGCTCCGGCTCGTCATCTTCATCGTCCTCGTCCTCCGCGTCACCCACCATGACGGGCACGAACAGCTCGGGCGTCAGTTGCTCGACGATCGTGACCGCCTCTCCCTGGTCGGCGTAGCCAGGATCGGACAGCGTGTCGTCCACGGCGACCGCCTCGCCGTCGGCGTCCGCCTGGCCTTCGTCGATCGGCGCGCCGGGCGGACGCGGCGGGCGAACGCGGATCGTGGCGACCAGCATCGCGGCGTCGAGCCAGTCGTCGCCAAACGGCTCGGGTGGCCGGTCGCGCGTCGGCTGCGTGGTCACCGCGTAGAGCTCTACCCGGTCGATATCCGCGGGTTGGTCACCATTCGAGTTCGCATCCGGTATGTCGAACTCGATGTACACCCGGTCGTCGAGTCGGGTCACGTCGATCGGCGCGATCCGGCTCGGCACGATGATCAGCGGGGCCTGCGGTGGGCCTTTTTTGCCGCACCCCACCACGGCTGCCGTGAACAAGCATGTGACGACAGACAGGGTGCGGCGCGGGCGGGTCACAGGATGTAACGTGACAGGTCTTCGTTCTTGACGATGTCCGCGAGCATTCGATCGACGTAGGCGCCGTCGATCACGACGCGCTTCTCGGACATGTCGGGCGCCTCGAACGAGATCTCGTCCAGCAGCTTCTCCATGACGGTGTGGAGCCGCCGTGCCCCGATATTCTCGCTGCGATCGTTGACGAGCGACGCGAACTCCGCGATGCGCGCAATCGCGTCAGTCGTGAACTCCAGGTCGAGTCCGTCGGTCGCGAGGAGCGCCGTGTACTGCGTGACGAGGGCTCCACGCGGCTCCGTGAGAATCCGCACGAAATCCTCGGTGACCAGCGCCTCGAGCTCGACGCGGATCGGAAAGCGTCCCTGAAGCTCGGGAATGAGATCCGAGGGCTTGGCCACATGGAACGCCCCGGCGGCGATGAAGAGGATGTGATCGGTCTTCACCATGCCGTGTTTCGTGTTGACGGTCGTCCCCTCCACGATGGGGAGGATGTCACGCTGGACGCCCTCGCGACTGACGTCGGGGCCTTGCGTGCCGCCGTGCCCGGCGACCTTGTCAATCTCATCAATGAAGATGATGCCGGCCTGCTCGACCCGCTCGACGGCCGCCCGACCAACGCTGTCCATGTCCACCAGTTTCTGTTCCTCTTCCTGCGCGAGATACTCGGCGGCATCCGGCACCTTCATTCGGCGCTTCCGGCTGCGGCCCTGAAAGAGGCTCGGTAGCATGTCCTTCATGTTGACGTCGATTTCGTCAACGGACGACCCCGTGACGATCTCGAAGCTGGGGAACGACTTCTCCCGGACATCCACTTCGACCACTCGGGCATCCAGCTGGCCGGCGCGTAGTTGATCGCGGAACTTCTCCCGCGTCCGACCGGCGGCGTCACGCGCGGCTTGGGGGTCGGGTGGGGCGGCGCCCGTGGTCGGCACGGGTTGCAGTGGCGGCAGGAGCAGATCCAGCAGTCGCTCCTCGGCATTGAAGCGCGCCTTTTCGCGCACCTCGACGATGCGCTCGTCGCGGACCATGTCGACGGCCAGCTGGACCAGATCGCGCACCATCGACTCGACGTCGCGACCCACGTAGCCGACTTCCGTGAACTTCGACGCCTCGACCTTGAGGAACGGAGACTGGGCCAACCGAGCGAGCCGCCGCGCGATCTCCGTCTTGCCGACGCCCGTCGGCCCGATCATCAAGATGTTCTTGGGGGCAACCTCTTCCGCGAGCTCCGGCGGCAGCTGTTGCCGACGCATCCGGTTGCGGAGCGCGATGGCGACCGCGCGCTTGGCGCGCGCCTGCCCAACGACAAACTTGTCGAGCTCCGCAACAATCTGCCGCGGCGTAAGCGCTTCGACGGTGGTCGTCGTCGATTCGGGGAGATAAATCGGCACCGTTACAACTCTTCGATCGTGACACTGGCGTTCGTGTAAATGCAAATGTCGGCGGCAATACCCATCGCCTCTTCGGCGATGGCGCGTGCATCGAGCTCGGTATGCCGGGCGAGTGCCTTTGCGGCGGCCATTGCGTACGGGCCTCCCGATCCGATGGCAACGATGCCGTCGTCTGGCTCGATCAGGTCGCCGGTACCCGACAGCAGGAATGTCGACGACGCGTCCACCACGAGGAGCATTGCTTCGAGCCGCCGCAGGATCCGATCGGTCCGCCAGTCCTTCGCGAGCTCGACGACCGAGCGCTCGAGGTTGCCGCGATACTGCTCGAGCTTGGCCTCGAATCGCGAGAAGAGCGCGAAGGAGTCCGCCGCGGATCCGGCGAATCCGGCCAGAATCCGTTCGTGATACAGACGACGGATCTTGCGCGCCTGCTGCTTGACCACCGTATTGCCGAGGGTCACCTGGCCGTCGCCAGCCAACACGGAGCGGTCCGCGTGCCTGACGGCCAGAACGGTCGTACTGCGAAATCTCTTGCTCATACCGTCACTCGAGGTTCAGGGTTCAGGGTGTCCCTGGTTACAGCGTGCCACGTTCGAGGTCCCGGGTCCGTGGGTCCGTTTCACGAATCGACAGTCGCGCGCGCCCGCCTGCGAAACACTACGTAGACCGGCAATCCGGCCGCGATCACGACAAGACCCGCGCCCGAGGCCGCCGGTTCGCGCCAGACCTGGTTCACCAGCATCGCAAAGCTGGCCGCGACGAAGAACAGCGGCGCAACCGGATAACCCCACGCTCGAAACGGGCGCGCGGCGGACGGCAGACGCCAACGCAGGACGAACAGCGCACTCACGGCAACTCCTGAGAAGAGGACGACGGCGAAGCCGGTATACAGCAGCAGCTGGTCGAACGTACCGGCCAGGACGAGCACGCCGCTCCATGCGCTTTGCGCGAGGATCGCCGTCACCGGGGCGCGGAATCTCGGGTGCACCCGCGCCGCCGATTCGAAGAACTGGCCATCGCGCGCCATCGCATAATAGACGCGCGGGCCCGCGAGCACCATCGCGCTGATGCTCGCCGCGATCATGACGACGGACGCGGCGGCCAGCGGCGCGGACACGAGCGGCCCGAACAGCCGCTCGGCCGCGACATCCACCACACGCACGTCGACCGCCCCGAGTTCGCCGATCGGCAGCGCATACACATACAAGACGTTGAGGAGCAGATAGATGACCACCACCGCCGCCGTGCCAACGGCCATCGCGATCGGCACGTTGCGACCCGGCTCGCGTATCTCCTCAGCGACATAGGCCGCGGCGTTCCAGCCCGAGAAGCTGAACATGATCGGGATGAGCGCGAGCAGCCAGAGCGACGGCGTCACCGGTCCGGACGCCATCGTAAAATGGGCGGCCGAGCCGTCGCCGAGCGTGAAGCCGAGCGCCACGAGCGCCACGAGCACAGCCACCTTCGCCCCGGCCAGCAGGTTCTGGATGACCCGACCCGGACCAAGTCCCGCGACATGCACACCTGTCAACGCCGCGAGCGCGGTCAGTGCGATCAGCGACTGCGGCGACACGGTGAGTGTGACGAACGGCAGCGGCAGCTCGGCGATCGGGGTCGTGTCGCCGGCAGCCGGGATGAACCTCCCCAGGTAGCTGGCCAGTCCCACGGCGCCCGCGGCAATCGCCCCCGAGAAGCCGGCGACGAGGGAGGTCCAACCGGTGAGAAATCCGGCCAGATTGCCGAACGCCTCCCGGAGGTAGACGTATTCACCCCCCGCGCGGGGACGCAGCGCGGCGAGCTCCGCGTACGCCATGGCCCCGGCGAAAGCCAACAACCCGCCGGTCAGCCAGACGGCCAGCATGGCGCCGACGCTCGGAACCCACTGTGCAATCAGCGCCGGGACGAGAAAGATCCCGCTCCCGATGACGTTGGAGACGATGATGGCGGCGCCGTCGAGCGGCCCGAGCCGCCGATCGAGCGAGGGGGAGGCGTCAACCGCTGCGGCGGGGATAGAGCGAGGCACCGTGACGGGGCGCGCGCGGTCCGTGGTCCACCTCGCGGAACGGCGCCGCTATTGCGCCAGCAACCGCCGGTCGATCTGGTATTCGCCCAGCTTCGCCCATTGGTCAGCCCGGTGTTTGGCAAACAGCTCAACCTTGACGTCGACGAAGTCGCGATGCTGCAACATGTCGCCACGTGGTTGCTCGCCCGTGTAACCGAGGGCCGATTCCATCGTGAACGGGCCGACAGCGGCGCCCGGGTCCATGCCGCGTCGGTTCACCGCGCGCACCAGCGCGCTCCCCCATTCCTGCACCTCGCCGGCGCACGTCCCGGCGGCCGGGTCGGCGGGCGAGGCCTCGGACACCGGCGCCGACTGCCCCTCGTAGGAGGTCATGCAGCGCCGGAAGACGCCGTTCAGTTGCAGCGTGCGCACCCGATCGTCGGAGACGTTCTCGAGCCGGAACGAGATCGTCGGCACGAGCTTGTTCCGACCGAGGTCATCGAACCCGGCGTCGAGCCAGCCGGTCGTGATCTCGGTGACGTCGAGCGCGCGTGGGACATCGAGCTCGGTGCAGCCCGCAGCGAAGCAGGCGACGACGATCGTCAGGCCTCGAAGGCGGTCGCGCTGCAGCATCATGGGATCTTAACCCCAAAGGTCAGCCACCGACAGCTCTCAGCGCCGCGTCCCCCAGACGGCAGACCTATCGCGCCCGCCGGTCTGGCCGAGGCGCGCGCATCGATCAGAAACCGGTGGACTCGACTCGGTTTCGGGCTTCGGGTCGGGTCAGTCGCCCCTCGCGCAGCGCGTTCACGTCCCCGGCGCGGATACGGATTTGACCGTCGCGACCGCTCACGCTGCGCACGTCACGGGCCGCCACGGTGAGCCATTCGTCCTCGTCGAGCATCGCGCTCACGGCGCCGCCGTAGGACAAGATCGCGTCGGTCAACGACACGCGCAGCGCCTGATGATAGGCCCGCTGCGGGTCGACCCCAGCGTCGGCGCTCGCCACCTGCGGCGCCACGGACGTCTCTCCGTTTCGATCCGATCGCCGGGAAGCCGAGGTGGGCAACGGTCCGCCAAACCGGACCCGCGAGGCGGGCGTAGCCGAACGGAACCCCTGCTCCACGTCGAGGAGCGCCTGCTCCAGCGACGACCCCAGGTCGCCCATGCGTTGGAGTCGGCGCAAGGTCTCGAACGCGGCGTCCATGTTCATCTCGAACGGGTCGAGCCGCTGCATCGACCAGAGGATGCTGCGACGGAGCACGGGGAACTCGACGTCGAAGAAGAGCCCGTAGTCGGGGAGCCGAAAACCGCGCACCTGAATCGGCCCCGCGAAGAGCACGAGACCGGGCGCAGACGATGGCAGCTGCAACTCGACCGCGCGCGCGCTGCTGTTCACGGCTTGGGTCAGCGCCTGTTCCAGCAGTTGTACCTGCTCGTGCATCAGCGTCTGCTCGCGCGCCTCAGGTGCGGCTTCTGGCCGCGGCGGCTGCCCCGCGACCGGCACCGCCGCGACCAACGCTGCCAATACGAGTGGCAATGGCGTGATTCGTGCCCCGTGCCCCATGCGTGCCCTCATTTCCTACCGCCCCGAGACGCGGACGAGATAGTCCGCCAGACTCCCGAACTCCTGCTGAAGCCGCAGCTGATCCTCCCGCCGCTGGAGGTCGAACTCCTGGGCCAGTGTCAGGAGCCCCGACGCGAATTCCTGCTGTTGACGCTGCTCGCTCTCCCCAATGAGGATCTGGATTCGTCTCAGCAGCTCTTCGCCGGACGCATTCTCGACCGCCGGTCCGGACGCCGCCGCGACCCCCGGACGCGCGTTCGTGCGATCGGGCTCGACCCGTCCGGCGATGAGCTCCGCGCGCAGCGCGCCTTCGAGTGCCGCCAGCTCGGCGCGCCACGGGGGGGGCGCGGCGAGCGCTCGTTCCCCACCCTCGTCCGCCCGCGTCAGGCCAACCGCGGCGGGCGGCTCCGTCCAACCCATCCTGAAGGCGAAACCGTCATTGCTCCAGCGAACTTCGACGCTGGCGATAGCGACCGCCGCGAGGAGGACCAGTGCCGCCGCCGTGGCGAGCCCCCACGCTGGCTGCATCGAGCGACGCCACCACGACCGCGCCGCGCGATCCGTGTCCGCTGACACGACCGCGAATCCGGGCGCCGGCCCAGGCTCTGTCCACTCCCCCAGCGCCCCCCGTACCGACCCAAGCGCATCGACCTCCGCCGCGCAGCTCTCGCACGCACGCACGTGCGCCTCGAATCGCTCCCGGTCACCCGGCTCGCACTCGCCGTACAGATAGGCGACGAGGGTGTCCTTTTCGTCGCAGATAGGCACTGAGTCCATCATCGCTCCCGGGCTATCCGAGGATAGGGCTTTCGGCCGTGCGCTGGCAACGCGGCCGCCGCATTCAGGCCGCAGCGCTCGATGTGAGCGCGCAGCACGCTGAGCCCCTGATACAACCGCGTCTTCACGGTGCTGAGCGGACACTCCTGGAGGTCCGCGATCTCCTGAAACGTCAGACCGTGAAACTCCTTCAAGACGATGGCGGTCCGCTGCTCGGCGGGCAACGTTGCCATCAACTTCTCGACGGCACGGCCGAGGTCACGCCGCACGATGAGATCCTCGGCGGTCTCGCGCACCGGGTCGATGAGCCCCCGCTCCTGCTGCTCGAGATCGTCGGGAGGCTGTACGACCGTTGCGCGCCGCTCGCGTCGGATCCAGTCGCGACACAGGTTGAGGGCGATCCGGTAGAGCCACGACGAGAACTTCGCCTCTCCCTTGAACCCCTTGATCGCCCGAAACGCCCGCAGGAACGCCTCCTGGCTGACGTCGCGCGCATCCTCCTCGCGTCCGAGCACCCGGTAGGCCAGCGCATAAATCGGACGTTCCCAGCGGATCACCAGCTGGTTGAACGCATCGGTATCGCCGCCTGCCGCGAGTGCCACGAGTTGCTCGTCGGTCGTCTGCATCGGCGCCGCCGGGGCCGGGCGAGCACCCCCTGCTCCATTAGACGGTGAAAGCGCCATTCCAGTCGCCGTTCGGTGGCGATCGCCTTAACTCTTTTCGTATGAAAGTATTACGCTTAACTGAAAATGCGTCACGAGCGGTCGCCTGCCTCGGTGACTCGGCAAACGCCACCGTCCACCGCCGTGGGCGAACTCGAGATCCACCGCCGCGTCCTGCGTCTCCCCTGGCTGCGCCGTCGCGTGACAAGCTCGGCCAGAATCGCTACAGTGAAACCGGTTTCTGGGCATGATTGACGAAGCGTTTCTGACCACGGAGGAGGTCCTCGAGTATCTGCAGGTCAATCTGCGGACCGTGTATCGGCTCATCAAGGCAGGTAAGATCCCTGCGGTCCGCGTCGGACGCCAGTGGCGGTTTCGCAAGAGCGACATCGACGCCTGGCTCGAGAGCCAGCGCACGCGCAGCGTCCGGCCCGCCGTCGCGGCGTCGTCGACCGCTGCGCCAGCCAACGATGTCGGGGCCGGCCCGCCCGTCGGGCGGCCACGCGTGCTGGTCGTCGATGACGAGGAGAGCATCCGAGACCTCCTCTCGAAGACGCTCGCGTTGGCGGATTACGACGTCGACGTGGCACCCGATGGCCGTTCGGCGCTCGAGCGCATGCGGCTCTTCAACTATGACCTGCTCATCACCGACCTGAAGATGCCCGGGATGGACGGTCTGACCGTGATTCACGAGGCGCGGCGGCTCAGCTCGGACCTGCCCGTGATTATCATCACGGGGTTCTCGACCGAAGCCAGCGCGATCGAGGCGGCCAACCTCGGCGTGGCCGGCTACCTGACCAAGCCCTTCAAGGTCCCCAAGGTGCTGGCGGTGGCCGCCAGGGCCCTGGGCGAATGATCCCGGCGTTCTCCGGTGTCCGCGCCGGGGGCGCGTTCATAGCGCAGGCCTTCAGGCCCGCCCAGGCCGCGCCGCTCATTCAGGACGTGTGAGGCGCGGGAACAGTGCTCCAACTCACCGCCCTGCACAAAGCCTTCGGCGAACGCGTGCTCTTCGATCGGTTGACCTGGCACGTCCAGGCCGGCGATCGCATCGGCCTGTGCGGCCCGAACGGCGCCGGCAAGACAACGCTGCTCCGCATGCTCTCGGGTGAGGATGCACCGGACGATGGAGCGATCGCACGACCAAACGATCTGACGATCGGCTACCTCCCGCAGGACGGCCTGGCGCACCGCGGGCGCACGCTGTTCGAAGAGGCACGCCGGGCGTTCGAGCCCGTGCTGGCGCTCCAGGCCGAGATGGCCGATCTCGAGGCGAGTCTCGGCGACGCTGGGATCCCGACCGCACGACACGACGCGATGCTGGCCCGCTACAGCGAGGTCCAGGATGCCTTTCAGGCTCAAGACGGGTACGCCATCGACGCCAAGGTCAGCGGCGTGCTCCGCGGTCTCGGGTTCGCGCCCACCGATCTCGAGCGGGCCACCGACACGTTCTCCGGCGGCTGGCAAATGCGCATCGCACTCGCGAAGCTCCTGCTGCAGCGTCCGGGGTTGTTGCTGCTCGACGAGCCGACCAATCACCTCGACCTCGACGCCCGGAACTGGCTCGAGGAGTACCTGGCCGCGTACCCGCACGCGGTCGTGCTCGTGTCGCACGACCGCTATTTCCTCGACACCGTCGTGACCGCCATCGCGGAGGTCGGCATGCGTACGCTGACCACCTACCACGGGACCTACAGCGCCTTTCTCGTCGAACGCGAGGCGCGGCTCGCGCGCCTGCTCGAAGCCAAACGCCGCCAGGACGAGGAGGTCGCGCGCATGCGCGTCTTTATCGACCGGTTTCGCTACCAGGCAACGAAGGCGCGTCAGGTGCAAAGCCGCGTGAAGATGCTGGAGAAGGTCACGCCGATCGAGGTGCCGCTCCAGCGGAAGCGGGTCCATTTCACGTTCCCGCCCAGCGCGAAAAGCGGCCGGACCGTGATCGAGCTGGCACAGATCGTCAAGCGATACGACGACGTCCATGTGTTCGAGGGCGCCAACGTGCATATCGAGCGGGGCGATCGCATCGCCCTGGTCGGCCCCAACGGCGCGGGCAAATCTACGCTGATGCGAATGCTCTCTGGAGTCGAGCCGCCCGACAGCGGCACGCGAACCGAAGGGCACCAGGTTGTCACGCAGTATTTCGCGCAAGACGAGGCCACCCGTCTCGACGGCGCGCTCACCGTCTACGAAACGCTCGCCGCCGGGTCGCCGATCGACATGGTGCCGGCGATACGCAACATCCTCGGTGGATTCCTCTTCACCGAAGACGACGTCTACAAGCGCGTGCGCGTCCTCTCGGGCGGAGAACGGACCCGCTTAGCCGTGGCGCGGATGCTGCTCCGCCCGTCCAACACGTTACTGCTCGACGAGCCGACGAACCACCTCGACATCGACTCGACCGACGTCCTACTGGATGCGCTGACCGACTACGGCGGCACGCTGATCTTCGTGTCACACGACCGCTATTTCGTCGACCGGCTGGCGACCAGGGTGCTCGATATCGGTCGGGGCGACGCGGTGCTCTATCCCGGCACCTACGAGGAGTTCCGGTGGAGCCGCGCCGAGGCCACCGCGGCGAAGGACAAAAAGCCGCGGCGCCCGCGCGGGGCGTCCACGGCGACACCGCAATCCCGAGGCGGGAACCGGGCGCCGTCGTCACCGACGCGGCAGGCGGCCGACCGCGCGTCGTCGTCACCGAAGCGGCAGGCGTTCGACCACAAGCGGGAACAGGTCGCCTCCCGCCGGCGCCAGCGGCAGTTCGATGCGTTGCAGGCTCGCATCGCCGAGCTCGAGCGCCGCATCGCGCAACGTGAGGACGCCGTGCGCGAGGTCGAGATGCAAATGGCGGAGCCCGGGTTCTTCGCCGACGAGTCGGCGGCCGAGCGGGTCACCGCGAAGCACCAGCAACTGATGTGGGAAGTCGGCGACCTGATGAACCAGTGGGAGGCGCTCGAACGGGAGGCCGCCGAGCACGCATCGACGGTGTGAGGGGACGGCTCGATAGGCGGCCCCGCGTCGATTCCTCACCTACCAAAACCGTCATCAGATAACACATCTGTAAGATATAGGCTTACGCGAAGCGGCGACTCTGGCCCACAT
The DNA here is from genome assembly GCA_965197395.1 of Vicinamibacterales bacterium. Classification (GTDB taxonomy): domain Bacteria; phylum Acidobacteriota; class Vicinamibacteria; order Vicinamibacterales; family UBA8438; genus CAZYFH01. The sequence continues at coordinate 654,894 of CBDANB010000006.1, forward strand.
CGCCAATGCCTGCAGCCCGTCCTCGCCGAGGCACGCCGTTTGCCTCAGGGATCACGAGATTGTCACCTGACGTCCCGTTCTGATGGGTGACAACGAGACACACGTGACAAAACCTAGTCGCAAGCGGAACCCGACCGAGGGGCCACTCAGGCCTCCGCCCGACCAGCCCTCTCCCGAGGCTGGGGATGAGTTCTACCGGGACATGGTCTGGAGCATGCGCAACGGGGTCATTGCGATTCGGCCCGACGACACCGTCATCGTCGTCAACGACATCGCGTATCGCATCCTCGGCTTGACGCCGGAGACCGCCGATGTGGGCCGCCCGTTCAGTGAGGTCCTCAGCGACGCGCCAGAAATCGCCCAGGTCCTCGCATCGGCGTTCGACTTGAGTCACCTGCCCAACCGCGCGGAGCTCAGGCTCCAGGCGTCGGGCCGGGTCATCGGCTACACGTTGTCGCGCGTCGTTGACCGCTCCGGCAGGCTGTCGGGGGCAGCCCTCTTCTTCAAGGACTTGACCCGGGTGGAGCGGATTGAGGAACGCGAGCGGCTGCGTGACCGCCTGGCAGCGCTGGGTGAGATGGCCGCCGCCATCGCGCACGAGGTCAAGAACCCCCTGGCCGGCATCCAGGTGACGGCCGGCGTGCTGAAGCGGCAGTTCTCGGACTCGACCGATGCACAGGAGTTGCTGGCCGACATCATCAACGAAGCGAAGATGGCCAACACAATCGTCGTCGAAGTGCTCGAATTCGTCCGGCCCATCAGCCTCCAGGTCGAACGCACCTCGGTGCCAGACGTGCTGCGCGACGCGATCGTGCGGTCCGATGGACACGGCACGCGCGGACAGGTCGACATCGTCACGCGCGTCGACGACGCGCTCCCCGAGATCCAGGGCGACCACATGCAGCTCCGCCAGCTGTTCACCAACCTCCTCATCAATGCGTTCGAAGCACTCGACGGCCGTGGTCTCATCACCCTGGCCGCCCGGTTTATGCCGAGCGACGAAGATCCGGCGGCGGCGCTGGAGACGCCGGATACCGGCGGGTCCATCGTCATCGAGGTGGACGACAACGGGCCTGGTATCCCGTTGGACGTCACGGAGAAGATCTTCAGCCCATTCTTTACGACCAAGCCCCGGGGCTCTGGTCTTGGCCTGGCCATCGTCCGAAAGATTGTCGATGCGCACGACGGGCGGATCGACGTGCGCCGGCGGTCTGACGGCGGCACGCGCTTTCAGATCACGTTGCCGGTCGCGGGTGAGTTCGAGGACGGATCACGCCGTGGTGACCGCGGCGTCCATTGAGAACGGCACCGAACGCCCGACTGTGCGATGCACGAGGAGAACCCATGTCCAATGAACGAATTCTCGTGGCCGACGATCACGACTCCTTGCGCCGCGGCCTCACACGCGCGCTCAAGGAGGCAGGGCATGAGGTCGAGGAAGCGGCCAACGGCAACGCGGCGATCCAGCAACTGCACCGAGGCCAGTTCGACGTCGTGCTCAGCGACCTCAAGATGGGCGGGAGTGACGGGCTGGACGTGCTGCGTACCGCCAAGGCGATGCACCCCACATCGGCGGTCATTTTGATGACCGCGTTCGGCTCGGTGCATACGGCGGTCGAGGCGATGAAGATCGGCGCGTTCGACTACGTCCAGAAGCCGTTCGAGATCGAGGAGATGGAGCTGAAAATCGCCAAGGCCCTCGATCATCGGCGCTTGAAGCATGAGATCGACTACCTCCGCCACACGCAGGAAGACATCTACGACTTCAACCGAATTGTTGGCGCGAGCGGCGCGCTGCAACGGGTGCTCGACGTGGTGCGCAAGGTCGCGAAGAGCACGACGACGTGCCTGATCCGCGGCGAGACCGGGACCGGCAAAGAGCTCATCGCGGGCGCGATCCACCACAACTCGCCACGCGCGTCGCGCAATTTCGTGCGGGTCAACTGCGCGGCGTTGCAGGAGAACCTGCTCGAATCGGAGCTCTTCGGGCACGAGAAGGGTGCGTTCACCGGCGCCGACCGGCAGCGTGTTGGGCGGTTCGAGCAGGCGGACGGAGGCAGCCTGTTCCTCGACGAGGTCGGCGACATGAGCCCCAACACGCAGGCCAAGATCCTCCGGGTGCTGCAGGAGCACGAATTTGGGCTATATCCGAGTTTCCCAAAGGGCGTAAGTACCTGATATCCCTGCCTTTCAGGGGTAAATCGAGCGTTCGGCCTGTACAGGTCGGCGGTTTTGATGTGAACATAGTCATTCACGGGTCGACTGCAGTCCAAGGACGCGGCGGTCCAGTCCGACATCACGCATGGCTCCCCTCCCTGGGAGCCATCTTGTCGCACACGGACGGGCCCTGTGGAAGCTGACGGCGCCGTGGACGCAAAGGACGCGCCCACCGCGCCTTGGAAAACGCTGCGCGTTTGCCACGAGCTTCCACAGGGCCTTTCCGATCAAATCACCCACGAAAAACCCCGAAAGGCCCCAAAATATCGTTGGGAAACTCGGATAGACCCCGAATTTGAGCGTCTGGGCGGGATCCGGACGCTCCAATGCGACGTGCGGGTGATCGCCGCCACGAACCGGAGCCTGCCCGACATGGTCACCCAGGGACTGTTCCGCGAGGACCTCTACTATCGGCTCAACGTCGTGTCCGTCGACATGCCGCCGCTCCGCGAGCGAAAGGACGACATCTCGGAGCTCGCGCACTTCTTCATCCGGCGGTTCGCGGGAGAGCTGCGCAAGCGGGTCGATGGCCTCCAGCCCGCCGCTGAGAAGCTGCTCAAGCGGCACAACTGGCCCGGCAACATCCGCGAGCTCGAGAACACGATCGAGCGCGCCGTGCTGCTCACGGAGGGGGCCCAGGTCGGGCAGGACGATCTCCGTCTCGGCGAGCTGACAACGGGCGCCAGCGCGCAGGAGCATCCCACGGCGGTCAAGATCCCGCCGATGGGCATCCCCCTCGCGGAAATCGAGCGACAAGCCGTCGTCGAAGCGCTGAGCATGTCGAACTGGGTGCAGAAGGACGCCGCCGAGCTACTGTCGATCAGCCCGCGCGTGATGAACTACAAGATCAAGACGCTCGAGATCGAGCTACCACGGGGTCGGCGCGGCACGCCGACGAGGTCGGACCCGACCGGCGGCTCCTACGCCCTCGGGTGAGTCCTACGATAGAGCTGGGTAATCTGGGCCGCGCTCACATGCGTGTAGCGCTGCGTCGTGGTGACGCGAGCGTGCCCCAACAGCTCCTGGATTGATCGCAGATCCGCGCCACGTTCCAGCAGGTGCGTCGCAAACGAGTGGCGCAGGGCGTGAGGGCTGATGCCCAGCCTGGCGCTCGACTGCGCCACGTAGCGGCGGACGATTCGATCGACGCTACGCCCGGTGAGCCGGCCGCCGCGGTAGTTGACAAAGAGCGGATCGTGCCGTCTCGCGCGCGGTCGCGCGGCGGTAGGCAACCCTGACGCCGGCGTGCGCGCGCCGACGGTGGGCAACCCTGACGCCGGCGTGCGCGCGCCGACGGTGGGCAACCCTGACGCCGGCGTGCGCGCGCCGACGGTGGGCAACCCTGACGCCGGCGTGCGCGCGCCGACGGTGACGCCGGCGTGCGCGCGCCGACGGTGGGCAACCCCGACGCCGGCGCGCGCGCCATCAGCATCCGCCGGTCGGGGAGGTAGCCCCGAATGGCGCCGGCGGTGGACCGATTGAACGGTACGATCCGCTCCTTCCCACCCTTGCCCAGCACGCGGACGAGCCGGCCACTCAGATTCACGTCTTCGACGTCGAGTCCGACGAGCTCGCTCAGCCGCAGTCCCGACGCATAGAAGAGCTCGAGGATCGCCCGGTCGCGTCGACCGAGTGGACTCCCCGCGTCGGGTGCCGCGAGGAGCACCCCGATCTCGTCGAGGTCGAGGTGCGCCGGCATTTTCCGGTCGAGCTTTGGTGTCGACACGAGCGCCCCCGGGTCGTGGTCCAGGTCACCCTCACGGCGCAGATACCGACAGAACGACCTGATCGCGGCCAGCTTGCGCGCCGACGACGCACGCGCGCGTCCCCGCGCGTAGAGCTCTCCGAGAAACGCGCGCACCAGCCGGTGATCGAGATCGTCGGGGCGCACCGCGCGTCCGAGCCTTCCGTCGGCGAAAGCGAGAAACTGCGCCAGGTCGCCTTCATACGCCCTCGCCGTATGACGCGACACGTTGCGATTGAGCCGCAAGTAGTCAAGAAACGATTGCAGGTGTCGCTGCATCGGCCCCCCACCGCGCTTCGCGCCAGCGCTCGAGATCGGCGAGCGCGCGGGTCGAGATCGCCTGGCGGCGCGCCGACCGCCCCCGAGGTGGCCGGGGCAGTGACGGCATCAGGCCGAACGACACATTCGTCGGCTGGTAATTGGCGCGGTTGGCATGCGAGACGTAGTACGCCAGCGCGCCGAGCGCCGTCGTGCGCGGCAACTCGGAGGGCGCCTCACCACGCGCCAACGCCACCGCGTTCAGGCCGGCCATCAGACCAGACGCGGCCGATTCGACATACCCTTCGACACCCGACAGCTGGCCGGCGAAGAAGAGCCCCGGCCGCTCGCGCGACTGCCAGGTGGCAAGGAGCACGGTCGGCGCGTTGATATACGTGTTGCGGTGAATCATGCCGAATCGCACGAACTCGGCGTTCGCCAGCCCTGGAATGAGGCGCAGCACGCGGCGCTGCTCGCCCCATTTGAGCTGGGTCTGAAACCCTACGAGGCTGAAGTGGTCGGCCGCCAGATTGTCCTGCCTCAGCTGCACGACGGCGTAGGGCCGGCGGCCCGTCGCCGGGTTCGTGAGCCCCACCGGTTTCATCGGTCCGAAGCGCAACGTATCGATACCACGGTGCGCCATCACCTCGATCGGCAGACAGCCTTCGAAGAAGGGCGTGCGATCGAGGTCGTGTGCCTCGGCTAACTCGGCGTGTGTCAGCGCGTCGTAGAATCTCGCGTACTCCGACTCGTCCATCGGACAGTTCACGTAGTCGCCGCCGTCGCGAGCCGGCGGACACGACGCGGCCGGCGCGCCGTCGTGAGCCGGCGGACACGACGCGGCCGGCGCGCCGTCGTGAGCCGGCGGACACGACGCGGCCGGCGCGCCGTCGTGAGCCGGCGGACACGACGCGGCCGGCGCGCCGTCGTGAGCCGGCGGACACGGCGCGGCCGCCGCGCGGCTGGTCCTGGCCTGCCGGGAGGCCCGGAACACCAGGCTGTGGTCGATCGAGTCGGCATGCACGATCGGGCTGATGGCGTCGAAGAAGTACAGCTGCTCGGTTCCGACCAGCGCGTTGATGTCGCTCGACAGGCGCTCTGACGTCAACGGACCGGTCGCGATGATGACCGGTGCTCGGGGGTCGGTCGTCGACGGAATCCGGGCGACCTCTTCCCTGTGAATCGCCACGAGGGGCTCGGCCGCGAGGGCTTCGGTGATGCCGTTCGCGAACCGCTCACGATCGACCGCCAGCGCGCCGCCAGCCGGCACCCGGGTCGCGTCCGCCACGCGCATCACGAGGGAATCGAGCTGGCGCATCTCCGCCTTCAGGAGGCCGACGGCGTTGTCCAGCTTGTCGCCGCGAAACGAGTTGCTGCATACGAGCTCGGCAAGTCGATCCGTGCGGTGGACCGGCGTCGTCCGAACCGGGCGCATTTCGTGGAGGCAAACCGGCACGCCATGCCGTGCCGCCTGCCAGGCCGCCTCGCTCCCGGCCAACCCGCCGCCGATGATTGTGATCATGGAGGGCTTAGGGCTTGATCAGCCAACTGTAGCGCAGGCCTTCAGGCCTGCGAGGCACGGCTGAAGCCGTGCCCTACGACCGAAATCGCAATGTACTGGGCTTAGGAGACCTTAAGCCATAAGCCTTAAGCCATGAGCCTTAGTACTCTGGTTCATAAATTCGGCAACGTATTCTGCTACGCGGCCGACGGTAGCGATTCAGGAGCACGGTGGAGCTTTTTCAACAGTTCGGTGAGGTCGTGCCGGGTGAATCGCCACTCGAAAGGCGTGGCGATGGTCTCGTAGTGCTCCTGGAACCGCAACAGACGGTCAGCGACCGCCTCGCGCGAGGCGAAGTCGTTCGGCGTCAGGACCTTGCGCTGCACGATCGAGAAATAGATCTCGATTTGATTGAGCCAGCTGGCATGGACGGGGCCATGCACGGGCACGATGTTCGGAAACGCCGCCTGCAGGCGGTGGACGCACGCTGCCCCGCGGTGCGAGGACCCGTTGTCGAGGATCCAGTACACACGGCGGGCGGCGCGGTACGGCTCCTGGGTCATGACCTGGGCGACGAGCCGATCGAACGGCGCGATGCCGGTCGTGCGCTCGCAGCGGCCGAAGAGTTTAGCCCGATGTACGTCGAGGGCCGCCAGGTAGGCCCAGGCGCCCCCGCGGGTGTACTCATGCTCGACCCGGCTGACGCGGCGCGGCCCCGGGGGCGTGGTGGCGTGCGTGCGGATCCGGGCCTGGATGCTGGTTTTCTCGTCCGCGCTGATGACGAACTCGTTGGTCTGCAGGGGTGTGGCCTTCCACTGGCGGGCATAGAGGTCGAGGATGCGCCCCGCTTTGGTTGCAAACTCGGGGTCACGCGGGAAGATCCAGCTGCGGCACCGCCAGGGCCGGATGGCATCGTCGTGGAGCCACCGCCACACCGTTTTATTGCTGATGCTCGCGACGATGCCGCACCGCTCCACTTCCCGCACGAGGTCCACCGTGCTGAACCGTGAGAGCGGGAGCCCCCGGGTGGCGGGCAGCTCACAGGCGAGGGCCTTGACCTGCACGACGACCTCCGGGGGGAAAAACCCGGGGGCGACCGGGCCGGGGGCGCTCGTCGAGGCCCGGCAGGCGTTGCTCAAAGAAACGTTTACGCCAGAGGCTGACGACCTCGCGTCCGACCGACACGGCCGCGGCGATCTGGTCATTGGCCCACCCGTCGGCCGCGAGCAGGATCATCTTGGCGCGGATCACATTGAAATATGGCAACGTATATTTTCGGGCACGCCTCTCGAGAATCTTCCGCTCGTGCGGCGAAAGCACGATGGTATAGGGACTTCTTCTCGGCATCTCGACCCATCATCCTCACGGGTGAGGATAGCCATGACGCGCCGCACACGCAATATTTATACGTAGTCATATTTAAGAGGGTTGGTACTTAGGCAGTCTTTCAGATGGGGCACTAGACTGCAGCCAGCTCTTCTTCGTTCCGCACGTAGTCGCAGTCGTCGTTGTGGCACAGCACCTGGCGGCCCCAGCGCTTGGTGATTTTCTCGAGCAGGAACGGCGCCTGGCACTGCGGGCAGGGCTCCGGCAACGGCTTGTTCCAGACGGTGAAATCGCAGTCTGGATAGTTGCTGCAGCCATAAAACACGCGGCCGCGCCGCGACTTGCGCTCGACGATATCGCCGCCGTCGCGCGGACACGGCACCCCCGTGCTTTTCAGCTTCACGTAGCGACACTTCGGGTAGTCGCTACAGGCCGTGAACTCGCCAAACCGGCCGTGCTTGATGACCAGGTTCGAGCCGCATTTCGGGCAGGGCTCCTCGAGCGGCTGGTCCGGCTTCGCCGCGGCGAGGCCCTGCGCGGTCGTGATCAGCTTGCGTGTGGTCTTGCACTCCGGGTAGCCACTGCACGCCAGGAACTGCCCGAACCGCCCGCGCTTGACGACCATGGGACGCCCACAGTTCTCGCACGTCTCGTCCTGCTCGTCCGTCGTCGGCTCCGCCGTCTCGAGCTCGCGTGTGTTCTGGCACTCCGGATACGCGCTGCAGGCGAGAAACATCCCGAACCGGCCGACCTTGATGATCATCTTCGACCCACACTTGTCGCAGGTCTCGTCGCTCGGCAACCCCTCGGCCTTGATGTTCGGCATCGTCGTCGACGCCTTGTCGAGGTCGGTGCTGAACTTCCGGTAAAAGCTCTCGAGCGTGCCCTGATAGTCGGCGTCGCCCGACTCGATCTTGTCGAGGCTGTCCTCCATGTCGCGGGTGTAGTCGACCTGGATGATGTCGTCGAAGCTGCTGCTCAGCAGATCGGTGACGAGCCGGCCCAGCCTCGTGGGCTTGAAGCGCCCCTCCACCTTTTTGACGTATTCGCGCGCCTGGAGCGTCCCGATGATCGACGCGTAGGTGCTTGGGCGGCCGATGCCGTTCTCCTCGAGCTCCTTGACGAGCGTCGCCTCGCTGAACCGGGGCGGCGGCTGCGTGAACTTCTGCTCGGGTTTCAGTGTCTTGAGCTCCAGCTGGTCCCCCTCGACCAGCGGCGGAAGGATCCCGGTCACGCCGGCGTCGGCGGCGTCCGGTTCGTCACGAGGCCCGGACCCGGGTCCGGGGGCGACCTCCGGAGCCGCTTCCCGCTCATAGACCGACATCCAGCCACTGAACTTCGGGATCGAGCCCTTCGCGCGCAGCGTGTACTCCCCGGCGGCAACGTCGATGGTCGTATCGTCGTACGTCGCCGGCGGCATCTGGGAGGCCACGAACCGACTCCAGATGAGTCGGTAGAGGTAGTACTGCTCCTTCGACAAGTGCGCGCGGACGCGCTCCGGGTCGTACGCCATCGAGGTCGGCCGGATGGCCTCGTGCGCATCCTGCGCGTCCTTCTTGGTGCGAAAGCGATTCGGCTTCGCCGGGACGAAGTCGCGCCCGAAGGCCGTCTCGATGTGCTGGCGGACAGCGGTAATCGCCTGCTCCGAGACACGGGTCGAATCGGTCCGCATGTACGTAATCAGACCGACGGCGCCCTCGCCGGGAATCTCGATTCCCTCGTAGAGCTGCTGGGCGATGATCATCGTCCGCTTGACGGGAAACCGGGAGGCCTGCTGAAGCTTGCTCGTGATGAAGGGGGGCGCTGCCTGCTTCTTCCGCTCCTTCGTCGCGACCGACGTCACGGTGTATGTCGCGCCCTCGAGATCGGCCAGTACCGCCTTGGCCTCGGACTCGCGCCCGATCTTGATGGCGCTCTTGCCCTTCTTGGCGAGCTTGGCATCGAACTCCGGCGCCACGCCTCCCGCCAGCCGCGCGAAGATGTGCCAGTATTCCTCCGACTCGAACACATCGATCGCGGCCTCGCGATCACACACGAGCTTCAAGGCGACCGATTGCACCCGGCCGGCGCTCAAACCACGTCTCACCTTGTCCCAGAGCAGCGGGCTGAGCTTGTAGCCGACCAGCCGATCCAGCACGCGCCGAGCCTGCTGCGCGTCGACCATGCGCTGGTCGATGTCGACGACGTGGTCGAGCGCCGCCACGACCGCTTGCCGCGTGATCTCGTTGAATCGGAGCCGGCCCACCTTGGTCTTCTTGTTCCTGCCAAGCTCGCGTGCCAGGTGCCAGCCGATGGCCTCACCCTCCCGATCGGGGTCGGTGGCCACATAAATTTGACCTGCCCCCTTCGCGGCAGCCTTCAGCTCCTTGATGACCTTCTTACGCGCTGGAATGGGCTCGTACGCAGGTGTGAACCCCTCGTCCACGTCCACCCCGAGCTTGCTCTTCGGCAGATCTCGGATATGACCCATCGAGGCCACGACCGTGTAATCGTTGCCGAGATACCGGTTTATCGTCTTGGCCTTCGCCGGCGATTCGACGACGACAAGAGTTTTCGCCATTTCTTCTCGTCCTGGTCGACCTATTGACGTTACCACCTTGAGCGGCCCATGGTGAAAGGCCCGCTGGTTTTCGGCGTCCGATGCATCCCACTCACGGCCACGGGCTGCTCGGCAGTAAGTATCCCCCGGCAAAGCCGGGGGCTTTAGTTGTGAGCCGCTCAAAGCGGCTGACGTGACCGCTGCGCGGTCACTTGAGCCACCTGACGGTGGCGGCTCTAGTCCAACGGCAACTGATCCAGCCGCCGATCCTCTCGCTCCTGCTGCTGGATATAGTCCCGGATGATCCGTTCATCACGGCCCACCGTCGAGACAAAATACCCGCGCGCCCAGAAGTGCTGCCCCACGAAGTTCCGGGACCGCCCCGCAAACTCCCGAGCGATGTGGATCGCGCTCTTCCCCTTGAGATACCCGATCACCTGCGCCACCGAGTACTTCGGGGGGATCGACACCAACATGTGGACGTGGTCGGGCAGCAGATGCCCCTCCTCCACCTGGCTCTCGCGGTGCCGCGCCAGCTGCCGCAGCACCTCGCCCAGCTGCTGCCGGACGCCTCCATACATCGCTTTCTTCCGGTACTTCGGAATGAACACTACGTGATACTGGCAGTGCCATTTCGTATGATTGAGACTTCGGTACGTCGTCATGAGGACTCCTTCTCGTGATGCTTGTGCGGCTCACGGGAAGGAGTTTCCTCACGCGACTCCCGGATACGTCAAACGCTGCTGGCCGCCCCGGCAAAGCCGGGGGGTCTCCCACGGCAACTAGGGCAAACGGACGAACTGTCCCGTGTCGGTTCGGCCGATGCGCCCCTCGAGCTCCAGCTCGGTGAGACGCGTCAGCAAGACCGGGGCGGCCAGGCCAGACCTCGCGATCAGATCGCCCACCGTGATGCTCTCGCCGACGTCCATCCCGTCCAGGACCGGGTCGGGCGGCTCCGCGTGGACCGGCCCGCCGTCCTCGACGACCCGCGCCAAGCCCATCTCCTCCAAGATATCGTCCGCTGTCTCCACGATCTTTGCGCCGTCCCGGATCAAGGCATGCGCGCCACCGCTGCGACCATTGAGCACGTTGCCCGGGACCGCCATGACCTCCCTCCCCTGCTCCGCAGCGCATCGGGCGGTGATCAGCGACCCGCTCCGCGGGGTCGCCTCGACCACCACGACGGCACGGGACAACCCGCTCAAGATTCGATTGCGTCGCGGAAAATGATGCGGGAGGGGAGGCGCCCCGGGGCCGAGCTCACTCACCAGCGCTCCGCGCGCGGTGATCGTCGTCGCCAGCGTCGTGTGCTCGCGGGGGTACACGACGTCCACTCCCGAGCCCAGTACCCCGACAGTCACCCCGTCGCCGGCCAACGCGCCGCGATGGGCGGCACCGTCGACGCCCCGCGCGAGACCGCTGATCACCGTGACGTCGCGGCGGGCGAGGTCGGATCCCAACCGCTCGGCCACCGCGCAGGCATATGGGGACCCGGTTCTGGATCCCACGATGGCCACCGCGGGTGCGTTCAGCACGTCCCGAGCGCCGCGTGTCCAGAGCACGGGCGGCGGATCGTCGATCACCGACAGTTGCGGGGGATACTGACGTTCTCCCCAGCTGATCACGCCGATACCGAGCCGTACCGCTGCGTCGAGCAAGCGGCGGGCGTCGACCCGCAGCGCGGGCAGCGCCTCGGCGAGTACCGCCGGCGGGTCGCGCAGGCGTGCCGCCAGCACCGTGATCTCGGGTGTCCGACGCTGGTCGGCCTCGTCGGCCGGCGCACAGTGGCGGAGAAGCGCTGCCCGCAGCCGAGTACGGGTCAGCACGAGAGAGAGCAGGACCGCGTCGAGCACCGGCGTCGGCATCGCTTCCACACCGCGGTCCACGGCAAGAGCCGCACCATGTCCGGGAGGACACACCACGGAGCGCCACCAACGCGGCGACAGCGTAGCCGCGGCGTGACCGGCGCGAAAGGTCGCAGTTAGTGCACCCGATCCGGTCGACCCGCGGTACAATTCTTGCTACTTCTGCAAGGGCGGACCGACACGACACTTGCGCCCGCCCGGTCGCCGTCGGTATATTCGGTAGAGGGTCCCGGGCGGATCGAGCCAGTATGGTGACGACACGGTGCGCTCTCGTCTTGACTGCGGCGCTCCTCCCCACCCTGACGGCCAGCGCGGGGGCCGACGAACGCGAAGACGCGAAAGCGCAGGTCGAGTTCGGTATTGAGGTCGCGCTCAGCGGGCTCTGGCAGGAAGCGATCTACCGATGGGAACGCGCGTCGGTGATGGACCCCGGATACGCGGCGGCGTGGAACAACCTCGGCATCGCCTACGAGCAGGACGGGCGGTTCGACGCGGCGCTCGAGGCCTACGAGAAGGCTCTCGATCTCGAACCGGACAATCTCATGATGCAGCAGAACTACGATCTCTTCAGGGAAATCCATGACCGGGTTGCCGAAGACTCTCGTTAGCGCAACGCTGTTGCTGGCCGTGTCGGCATGCGCCAGCTACTACGAGGTGCCGATCGAGACACCGCTACAGCCGAAGCTCGACGTGGCTCGGTTTCAGCGGATCCTCATCGCTGGGTTCATGACCGGCGGTACCGAGGACGTGGATACCAATCTCGAAACGGCGCGTCTGCTGCGCAGTCAGCTACGAACCGAGTCCCGGATGGAAGTGATCGATGCCGAGGTGCTCGATCTGTTGACTGTTGCCCAGGATCAGAGCAGCGCGGAAGCCAGCGGCAATGGCGACGGAAACGGGACCGGGGACAGCGAAGCCGCCGCTGCCAACGGAGACGGCCCAGGGTCGGATCAGGACGAAGAGGCCGAGGCGACGCTCAGCGAGGAGGAGCTCGAAGGGCATGAGCACCTCTTCGCCAACGTGAGCTACTGGCGGCAGCTCGGCGAGGAGCATCAGAATCCTCTCATCGTGACCGGCACGGTGTACTTCACGCCGCACCAGCGGTCGGGGATGGTGACCCGGGAGCGCGAGATCTACGACGAGTTCGGACGACGCCGCGTCGTGCCGGTGCGAGCCTACCGCGACCGGCGGGGCTTCGTGCTGAGCCCCAAGTTCATCTTCATCGACGGCCGCACCGGCGTGACGCTGTATACAGAGCGGCATCGGGAGGAAGTCCTCTACGACGCGGCCTCGAACACGCCCGCACTCTCCTCCTACTTCGAGCTCATGGACCGCCTGCTGCCATCGTTCCTCGGCGCGCTGAGCGACCAGAGTATCCGGGGCTCACGCATTCTGCTCAAGTAAGACTCGCCGCTTTACACGCGCGGTGCCACCGCCGGCCGATCGCTTTACACGCCGGCCGGCCGATCGCTTTACACGCCGGCCGGCCGATCGCTTTACACGCCGGTGGCGGGAAGAGTAGGCTTGCGTGTTTGGGGTGTTGCCCGCCACGCGAGCGGGTGACCCAGCCGGCGCGAGAGGTGAGTGTGTACGCGATTATTCAAGCCGGCGGCCGACAGCTCCGGGTCGAGGAAGGCGGTGTCGTCGCCGTCGACCGGCTCGAAGGAAAGGTCGGCGATGAGGTCTCCTTCGATCGCGTGCTGTTCGTCGACCGGGAGGGCGGCGCGTTCACGGCCGGCGCGCCCTTTGTCGAGGGCGCCCGCGTGATTGGCTCCGTCGACGAACACACGCGGGGACCGAAGATCCGGGTCTTTCGAAAGAAGCGGCGGAAGGCGTGGCGGCGGACCCTCGGACATCGGACCGCGCTCACCGAGGTACGCATCACCCGAATCGACGCGGGATAGGATGTGATGACGGCGGAAACCAGAATCTCTGGCGTGGTGTGGAACCGCCGGGCAGATCATCATCATCATCATCATCATCATGGCGCATAAGAAGGGTCAAGGCAGCTCACGGAACGGCCGCGACAGCCAGGCCCAACGGCTCGGGGTCAAGCGGTTCGATGGCAATCTCGTGCCCGGCGGCGCGATTCTCGTCCGTCAGCGCGGTCGCCGGTTCCGGCCCGGGCTCAACGTCGGCCTCGGGAAGGACGACACGCTGTTCGCGAAAGCCAACGGCCGCGTCCGCTTCGAAGACCACGGCTCGCGCGGGCGCGTCATCAGCGTCCTGCCCCTCGAACCATAGCCCCCAATCGCCCTGCATGTTCGTCGACGAAGTCGACATCCACGTCGCGGCCGGGGACGGCGGCAACGGATGCATGAGCTTTCGTCGAGAGAAGGGCGTGCCGCGCGGTGGTCCGGATGGCGGCGACGGTGGGAACGGCGGGTCGGTCGTCCTCCGCGCCAGCCCCCACCTCAACACGCTCGTTACCTTCAAGTTCCATCCTCAGTTCCGGGCAAAGCGCGGCGCCCACGGCGAGGGCTCGAATCGAACCGGGAGGACCGGCGCCGACCTGGTGCTCGAGGTACCACCTGGGACGGTGGTGTACTCCCGGAACGACGAGCAGCTGGTAAGGCTGGCTGACCTGACAACCGACGGGCAAGAGGTCCGTGTAGCCGAGGGCGGCCACGGCGGGCGCGGCAATCAGCGGTTCGCGACGTCGACAAACCGCGCGCCACGACGCGTCGAACCGGGTCGTCCGGGCGAGGCACGCGCCCTGCGGCTTCAGCTCAAGTTGCTCGCCGACGTCGGATTGGTGGGATTCCCCAACGTCGGTAAGTCGACGTTGATCGCGCGCCTGTCGGCCGCCAGACCGAAGATTGCGGACTACCCGTTCACGACCCTGACTCCGAATCTCGGCGTGGTGCAGATGGACGACACGCGCAGCCTGGTCTTGGCGGACGTGCCCGGGCTCATCGAGGGCGCGCACGAAGGCCACGGTCTCGGCCATCGCTTTCTCAGTCATCTCGAACGCACGAAGGTGTTGGTTCACGTCATCGACGTCTCGTCGGCGAGCGGCCGCGAACCGGTCGACGACTTCGACGCGATACGCCGGGAGCTGGCGCACTTCCCGGCGGCCGGGGGGATGGCCGACCCCTCGCCGGGTGACACCCTCGCGTGCAGGCGGCAGCTCGCGGCGGCCAATAAGATCGACGCGCTCGATGACCCCGATCGGTTGGCCCGACTCCGCCGGCACTTGGAAGCGGTCTCGATTCCCCTGTACCCCATTTCGGCTGTCACCGGCGAAGGTGTGCGCTCGCTGCAGCACGCGATGTGGGCGGCCGTGCATGCGAGTGCGGATGCGACGCGCTCGTCCGTCCTCGAGTGAGCGACGTGCAGCGGATTGGCGTGCTCGGCGGCACCTTCGACCCGATACACTTCGGGCATCTCGATGCGGCGACCGCGGCGCGGCACGCACTCGGACTCGACGACATCCACCTGGTGCCCGCGCGCACGCCGGCGCACAAAGCGGCGGCACCGCTCGTGTCCGCATATCACCGCATCGCCATGGCAGCGCTCGCGGCGACGGAACACCCTGAGCTGCGCATCAACGACATCGAGCTCGATTCGGGCGATCCGTCGTATACGTCACTCACCTTGCAACGGCTGGCACACGCCGGGCACGCGCCAACCCGGTTGTTCTTCATCACCGGCGCCGATGCGTTCGCCGACATCGCATCCTGGTACGACTACCCAGCCGTGCTGAGCCGCAGCCACTTCGTCGTCGTCTCGCGTTCGGGCTGTGCCGCTTCCGACCTCCGCCGCCGTCTTCCCGACCTCGCGGAACGGATGCGTCGGGTGGAGGCACCAATCATCCCGGCAGCCGATGAAGGACCCACCGCCATCTGGCTGGTCGACGCTCAGACGCGGTCTATCTCGTCCTCGGACGTGCGCACGCGACTCCTCCGAGGGCGGCCGGTCGACGAGCTCGTTCCGCCCGCAGTCGCGACCTACATCGCACGCCACGCCCTGTACTGCCGGGGTGGCTGACGACTTGCATGTCCATCCAGCTACCTGAATCGGTGCGCCGCCTCGTGGGCTGGGCACACGACAAGAAGGCATTCGACGTCGTCGTGCTCGATCTGCGGGAGAGCAGCGCGTTTACGGACTACTTCGTGATCTGCTCTGCACAGAGCACGCGTCAGGTTCGAGCGATCGTCGATGAGGTCACGAAACATCTTCGAGCCAGTCACGCCCGCCCCTCGCACGTGGAAGGGTACGACCGCGCCGAGTGGGTGCTCATCGACTGCTTCGCGGTCGTCATCCACGTCTTTACCCACGACACGCGTCGGTTTTACGACCTCGAGCGCCTGTGGGGCGCCGCGCGCCGCATTGCGTGCGAGCCGCCGCGCCCGAGCGACACGCTTCCGCGGCTGGACGCCGAGCAGTAGCCCCGGCGTTCGCGCGCGCGTCCGTGGAGCCTGCGGACGGGACCGAGCGTGATCGACCTCGCTGGTTGCGTACGCCACGGCGCGGACGCTGTACTCACGGTGGCATGGGCACCGTCGTGCGCGGCGTGCCAGACACCGCTCGCCGCACCGACGTGCGGCGCCGTGTGCGCCCCGTGCTGGCGCGGCGTCGCCTTGATCGGTGCTCGCGCGTGTGTCGCATGCGGAGCCCCCATCGCGCGGACCAGCATCACCGGTCCCGCGTCGCGCTGCGTCTGGTGCCACACACACGGTGATCCCGTGACCCGCCGCCGTGCCGCCGGTCTCTACGGAGGGCGACTGCGCGCCATCATCCACGCGTTCAAGTACGACGGCCGCCGCTCCCTCGCGCGGCCGCTCGCGGTCATGATGCGGTCTGCGGGTGCCGATATCCTCGCGCGCGCCGATGTCGTCGTGCCGGTGCCTCTGCACCGCACACGACGGTGGCGCCGCGGGTTCAATCAAGCCGCCGACCTGGCGGCACGTCTCGGCGTCCCCGTGTCCAACGCGCTCCGACGCGTGCGGCCCACACCGCCGCAGGTCGGACTGTCGAGCGCGGGGCGCCGTCGCAGCGTGCGTGACGCCTTCGCGCTCTCGGCGGGAAGATGGTCATCGCCGTGGGATCGGTCGGCGGGTGTCAACGGGCGTTGGATCGTGGTCGTCGACGATGTCATGACGACCGGCGCGACCATCGAGGCGTGTGCGGCCGTGTTGCGTGGCGCCGGCGCCCGCGCCGTCTGGGCGCTTACGGCTGCGCAAGCCGAGACTCGACCGCCAACGCGATCTCCTCGGCGACGACGGCTCTTGGCTGCTGGCCGTCCACACGCGACCATCCCTGGTCATTCGCCTGCCGGAGGTAGCTGTCCCTGACGCGTCCAAGGAGCGCCAGGTCCTGCTCGTAGCGGTCGCGGCCCGTCGCTTTTCGCTCGACGGCCGTCTCCGGCGCAATATCGAGCAGTATCGTCAACTCCGGTTGCGGCAGGAATTGCTGGAGCGCCGTCAACCATGTCGGGTCGAGGCCCTGGGCCTCGCCATACGCGACGCTTGACGCGGTGTAGCGATCGAAGACCAGCACCAGACCGGCGTCCCGCCACCGCTCGATATCCGCTTTTCGCTCATACCGGTTAGCGACGTACAGCAACTGCATCACTTCCGGGTCGTAGTCGCGTTCACCCTGCAGGGCGCGGGCGATTTCCTCGCCGATTGAGGTGCCGTAGTCGGGGAACGACACGACGCGCGAGCGAGCGCCACCAGAGCGCAGCCGGTCTCGAAGCAGCTGCGCCTGGGTTTCCTTGCCGCTCTGGTCGAGGCCTTCGATTGCGATCAGCATGGGCGTAGCGCGAGGCTTTAGCCTCGCGTCGCAGGCCTGAAGGCCTGCGCTACAGACATCATCCGTCCACTACGTCTCGAGCGCCAGCTGATCGTCAATCGTCTGCCGACGCCGGATGAGACGCCAGCCATCACCAGCGACAAGGGCTTCGGCCGGCAACGAATGGCGATTGTAGTTCGAGGCCATCGCCGAGCCGTAGGCGCCGGCATCCCGCACCGCCACCACATCCCCGACATCAGGCAGCGGCATCGATCGTCCAAGTCCGACCACATCCGTCGTCTCACAGAGGGGCCCCACGATGTCGCAGATGACATCCGGTCCCTGGCGACGCCTGAGCGGCTCGACGCGATGATACGCGTCGTACAGCGCCGGCCGCATCAGCTCGCTCATGCCGGCGTCCAGGACGACAAAGTGCCGGTTGTCACCCTGTGGCTTCACGTCCACGACCGTCGCGAGGAGCACGGCGGCAGGCCCGACGATCCACCGACCCGGCTCGACGAGCAGCGTCAGTCCGGTTGGGGCAACCTCGTCGAGGAGCGCCGACGCATACTCGCCGACTCGGAGCGCGGGCGTGCCGTCGTAGGAAATTCCCAAACCACCGCCCAGATCGAGATGCTCGAGAGCAATCCCGTCGTCCTTCAGCTCGCGCGCCAGCGCCGCGACGGTCGCCGCCGTTCGCCGCACGGGCGCCGCGCTCGTGATCTGTGAACCGACATGTGCGTGCAGACCGACGAGGCGCAGTCCGTCGCGCGCTGAGGCTTCTCGGCACACTGCGCGCGCGTGGTCGAGTGGTACGCCGAATTTGTGCGAGCGGCGGCCGGTCGAGATACCGGGGGGGCTGTCGGCGTCGACGTCCGGGTTGACCCGCAGCGCAACTCGAGCCGCAACGCCTCGCGCGCGGGCAAGACGGTCGATGCGCCCGAGCTCCCCGGGGGATTCAGCGTTGATGGTGCCGACACCGACCGCGAGGGCTTCGTCGAGCTCGGCCTCCGTCTTGCCGACACCGGTGAACACCACATCGCGCGACGCGATACCCGCACGCAGTGCCACGGCGATCTCGCCGCCGGAGTTGGCATCGACGCCGCCACCCAAGCCATGAATGATGCGGACCAACCCCAACGTCGAGTTGGCCTTCAGCGCGTAATGCAGCCGATGGGCATGACCTGCGAGCGCCTCGTCCAGGGCCGTGTAGCGCTGCTCGACGCAGCCCCGACTATAGACGTAGAGCGGGGTACCCTCGGCGCGCGCCACTGCGGACAGGTCGACCCCGTCGCACGTCGCCGCCGCCGCCGTGAACGCAAAGTTGGCGTCCATAATCATTGGCCGGCCCGATGGACGCGGCATTGTACGCCAACTGGTCCCGTCCGCCGTGACGGTGGCATTCCCATTTGCCGTCAGGCATGCGAAGATGCCACGTCACGTATGTCCGTCGACTCGCCGCCTGCCCAGCCAGCGTCAACAGACCAGCTCATCGAGGCCTGCCTTCAGGGCGATCAGCAGGCCTGGGACGCGATCGTCAGCCAATACCGGCGCAGGGTGTTCAACGTCGCCTACAAGTTCGTCGGCCGGCACGACGAGGCTGAGGATCTCACCCAGGACATCTTCGTCAAGATCTTCAAGGCCCTGCACACATTCGACCGGCGCGCGAACTTCCAAACCTGGCTGATCAGCATCAGTCGCAACCTGTGCATCGACCACTACCGCAGCGTGCGCAAGGAGCGGGAAACGGTCGACCGCCACGTCGACGCATCCGATCTTTCCCCGCTCGCGAAGGGACCGGACGCGCTGAAGCAACTCGAGCACTTGGACCGCCGTGCGTTGCTCCGGCGGGCGTTCACGGCCTTGCCAACAACGCTGCGTTCTGCCGTCGTGCTGCGTGACCTGCGGGAGCTCTCCTATCAGGAGATCGCCACCCGTCTCGAGTTGCCCGAAGGCACAGTGAAATCCAGAATCAATCGCGGTCGCCATGAGCTGGCCCGCCAAATCGTCAAGCTCGAACGGGAGCACGATGCGGTCGTGGCACAGCGAGCGAATCTCACCGCGGACACACCGTCGAGTGGAGCACACGAATGAATCTATCGACCGATCGAACAGGCGAGGTTGTTGTCGTCCGCGTGGGCGAGGCAAAGCTCATGTATCCGTTGCTGTCCGCGTTCGCAGACACCATCTCAGGCCTACTGACCGGCGGCGACCATCGCGTCGTGATCGACCTGTCCCAGGTCGTCTACGTGGACAGCGCCTCCATCGGATGCCTGATGGATCTGTATCGCCAGGCGGAGAAGCTCGGCGGGGGGGTCAAGCTGTCCGGCGTGCAGAAGCGTGTCGAAACGATGCTGACGATGACCGGCGCCCACAACTTCATCGAGCTGCACCCGGATGACGCGAGTGCGGTGCAGAGCTTTGGGGAATGAGCATGCGCACGATCAAGACCCGCGCCGGGACCGACGTCCCACTGGATGGCGACCTGCTGGCCGTGCTCGAGGCGCTGTACCGCACGCTGAACGAGCGGCACGGCCTCGACTACAGCTTCGAGGACACGCTCGGAGAGATCCACCACCTCGTCGAGCAGATGACGGAGACGGACCGCAATGCATACCTCGTCGAGAGCCTGTTCCTGAACTCCGTCACGTACGAGAATGAAAAGCTCGGCGCCTACATGCGCAAGATCACCGGCAAGTGAGCGCGTCGGTGTCCCTGAACCACCTCGCACACCGCTTTACCTGCTCCTGGCCGTGGTCGACCCTCGTCATGCTGTGCGACGGCCGTGTCGTCTGTGGCTGTGCCGATCCCTACGCAACCCGCGTCCTAGGTGACGCGCGGACGACGCCGCTCGGCCAGGTGTGGACCAGTCTCACGATCGAGCGGCTGCGACGCGACCTCAACGGCGGTGGCTCCGGTTTCTGCGGCGACTGTCCTCTGAAACTGCCGCTCATGGCGGACGTCGCCCCGCCCCGGCGATCGCTCGACGCCGGTCCTATGCCGTCTCGGCTGTACATCGAGTGCACGGCCGCGTGCAACATCTCGTGCTTCCAGGCGTGCTGCGCGCCGGAAACTGGAATCACTCGGTCCCGCGAGGCGGGGATGCTCGACTTCGATCTGTTCCGGAGGGTCGTGGACGAAGCGGGACCGTCGCTGGTCCGCATTGACTTCTTCAACTACGGGGAAGCGTTCCTGCACAAGCAGTCCGTGGAGATGTGCGAGTACATCAAGACGCGGTTTCCGCAGGTGTATCTCTACACGAGTACCAATGGACTGGCATTCACCGAGGATCGCGCCCGTCGCCTGGTCCATACGGGAATCGACGAGGTGACGTTCTCACTCGACGGTGCGATTCCCGAGCACTACGCCAGATACCGACAGCGAGGCAATCTCGAAACCGCACTGCGCCATCTGGGTGTGATGGCGGACGAGAAACGCCGGGCCGCGCGGGACGTGCCGTTCATCAACTGGCGGTACATCCTGTTCAAGTGGAACGACAGCGACGCGGAAATGGACCTGGCCCGCCGGCTCGCCTCGGACCTAGGCGCCGACCGGTTGACGTGGGAGCTCACCGACCATCCCGAAGAGGCTTTCTCGAGGCGATTTCGACCTGGGGGCGGGGACCTTGCCCGGATCCGACACGAGATCTGGGATGACAACAACCTCGGGAATGCCATACCGGGCGCTACCCCGCGCGCCGAGATCGTCATCCCGCGCCTCGAACCCGGACAGCCGCTGATCGGCCACCCGGGCCAGCGTCTGGGGGTCAGTGCCCGGGTCTCCAACCTCTCGAACAGGACCTTCCCCGCGGAGGCGTCCTTTGGCCGTCGCCTCGTTCGCCTCGGCGCGCAGCTCTGCCAGAGCGGCGGCGAAGTGACCGATCGCGATCACGCACGCGCGCGGCTGCCGCGCCCACTCGGCCCCGGCGCCTCCATCGATGTGCCAATCGACGTGCCCATTCCCGACGCCCCGGGTCGCTATGCCTTGAAGTTCGACCTCGTCAGCGAGGGCATCGACTGGTTCGAAGCGTGTGGATCGGAGACGACCACCACGCCACTGTGGGTCGTCGCGTAGGTCCGCTACGACGTACACGGCGCACACGTCGCGCCTCGCGGGCGCAGAGTGGGGTCGCTTTCTCAGCTGGCGGGAACGGCGTCGGTAACCTGATCGGCCCGGGGCGCAGACGCGGGTTCGAGCGGGGACTCGACCAGATGCCAGGCGTCGGTCTCGGCGAGGAGCTTGCGCGCAAAGCTGGCGTGCAGCGCGTGACCGCCCCGATGCGCCACCAGGTGACCGATCAGTGGATACCCGACGAGCGCCAGGTCCCCAATCACGTCCAGCATCTTGTGGCGCACGAACTCGTCTTCGAACCGGAGCGAGTTGTTCAACACGCCCGTTTCACCGAGCACAATCGTGTTGTCCAGCGACGCACCGAGCGACAGTCCCTGTTGACGTAGTTGCTCCACGTCCTTGAGGAATCCGAATGTGCGTGCGGGGGCGATATCCTCGATGAACGACTCCTCGGTCACACGCTCGGTGCGGGATTGATGCCGCAGCAACGGATGGTCGAAGCTGATGCTGTAGGTGACCTTGAAATGATCCGACGGATACAGCGCAATGCGCTTATCGCCGCGCGACAGCGAAATCGGCCGAGCGACCTTCAGGAAACGGCGAGGCGCTCTGAGCGTCTTGACCCCGGCCTCGTGCACGAGGTAGACGAAGGACGCCGCGCTGCCGTCCATAATCGGTACTTCGGCCTGGTTCATCTCGACGGTGACGTTGTCGATCCCGAGACCGACGAGTGCGGCCAGCAGATGCTCGACGGTCTCAACGGACGCGGCGTCCTGCGCGAGACCGGTCGCGTAGCTCATCCTGACGACGCGCTCTGCCGCCGCCGGCACCTCCATCCCATCGAGGTCGAGCCGTCTGAAGCGAATGCCGTGATTGGCAGGGGCCGGTCGTAGCCGAAGGGTGACCTTACGACCCGAGTGCAATCCGATTCCAGAGCAGGAAACCGACCGCCTGAGTGTTTGCTGCGTCAACATGCCAGAACGCGTAGCTCCCACGACGCTCATTCAATAAAGCAAGATCGATTCCTCAGCTGAGCGAATGAGAGGGTATCACACAAGACCATATTTTACATAGATTTACGATTCTTCACGACATCGACATCACGGCAGCTATCAGCTGATTGTGGTCAAACAGCCACACACCAAGGGCACAAAAGTGAGGCTGTATGACCACAGTCAAACATTGCCATCCGCCTGCTTCCCCCCCGCGTCAGTTTCAGTGGTCGACGCCAAACGGGCCCCGTCGGCGCCAAAAAGACGCCGCAGAAAGATCCCGGTGTCGGAACCGGGCTCCCGCGCCACCTCTTCCGGCGTACCCTCGGCGACGATTGTTCCACCCGCGTCGCCGCCACCCGGCCCGAGATCGATGATGTGGTCCGCCGCCTTGATGACATCCAGATGATGCTCGATCACGACAACGGCGTTGCCCTGGTCGACGAGCTTGTTCAGCACGTCGAGCAACCGGCGCGTATCTTCCAAGTGCAGGCCGGTCGTCGGCTCGTCCAGGATGTACAGTGTCCGCCCCGTGCCCCTGCGCGACAGCTCCTTGGACAGCTTGACGCGCTGCGCCTCCCCGCCGCTCAAGGTCGTCGCAGGCTGGCCCAGCGTGACGTATCCGAGCCCCACGTCTCGAAGGGTCCGGAGCTTGGCGGCGATCGACGGAAAGTTCTCCAAGAGGGGTAACGACTGATCGACGGTCAGCTCGAGCATCTCGGCAATGGACACGCCCCGGTATTTGATCTCCAGCGTTTCGCGATTGTAGCGCCGCCCCTTGCACTGCTCGCACGTCACATAGACGTCGGGCAGGAAGTGCATCTCGATGGCAATCAACCCATCGCCCTGGCACGCCTCGCAACGCCCGCCCTTGACGTTGAAGGAGAACCGTCCAGGGCGGTAGCCGCGGGCTCGCGATTCAGGCAGCATCGAGAACAGCTCCCGAATATGCGTAAACAGCCCCGTGTACGTGGCTGGATTGGAGCGGGGCGTGCGGCCGATCGGCGATTGGTCGATCTGGATCACCTTGTCGATGAGGTCGATCCCGTCAATCCCGCCATGCGCGCCGGGATCGTTGCTCGCCCGATACAGCGCGCGTGCCAGCGAACGGTAGAGGATGTCGTTGACCAGCGTCGACTTCCCGGATCCGCTCACGCCGGTCACCGCCGTGAACATGCCGAGTGGGATCGTGACGTCGATGTTCTTGAGGTTGTTGGCCTGTGCGCCGCGGATCGTCAGCTGCCCCTTCAGTGGGGGGCGCCGCGCGGTTGGCGTCGGAATCGTGCGGTCACCGCGCAGATACATGCCGGTCAGCGACTCGGTCTCATCGGCCAGGAGCTCGTCCGGCGGCCCCTGGAACACGACGCGACCACCGTGTTCGCCTGCCCCGCGTCCGAGGTCGACGACGTAATCGGCGGCCCGAATCGTCTCCTCGTCATGCTCGACGACCACCACGGTGTTCCCGAGGTCGCGCAAGCGGCCAAGCGTGGACAGCAGCAATTGATTGTCGCGCTGATGGAGACCAATCGACGGCTCGTCGAGCACATAGAGCACCCCCGTCAGGTTGGCGCCGATCTGCGTGGCGAGCCGGATCCGCTGCGACTCTCCGCCGGACAGGGTCGTGGCGCCACGCGCCAGGCTGAGGTATCCGACGCCGACATCGCGGAGAAACCGGAGCCGCTCCCGGATCTCTCGAAGCACGCGGTCGGCGACGAGCGCCTCGCGGTCCGTTAGCGCGAGCGACTCGAACGCGGCAAGGGCTTCGGTGATCGGCAGGGTCACGTAGTCATCCAGCGTGCGTCCCTTGACCCGCACCGCGCGGCTCTCCGGTCGCAGGCGCTGCCCGCTGCAGCTGACACAGGGACGCATCGCCCGATACGGCTCCAAGACCTCCTGCTGCGCCCACGTGCCGTTCTCGTACCGACGGCGGAGGTTGGGAATGACACCTTCGAACCCCTCGCCGAACGGATCGATCGTCGCGGTGGCCCCGCGGCGTCGCCGCCTGGCGCCCGTGCGGGCGGCCCGGCGGCCACCACCGTTGGGCCCGTAGAGCAGCACGTCTCGCTGCTTCCGCGGCAGCTTGCGGAAGGGGACACTCATATCGATGCCAAAGTGCCGCGACAACCTGAGCAACGCGTCCCGCACCAGCGTGCGGTCGCCGCGAGCCCAGGATTGGATGGCTCCCTCGGTGAGCGATTTCGTCTCGTCGGGCACGATGCGCGCCGGGTCGAAATCTTCCACCGCCCCGAGCCCCTGGCAGTCACGGCACGCCCCGTGTGGCGAGTTGAACGAAAAGACTCGCGGCGTCATCTCCGGCATGTTGATGCCGCAGTCGATGCACGCCAATCGCCGCGACAGCAACCGATCGCCGCCCTCGAGCGTGTTGATGATGACGATTTCATCAGCCAGGGTAAGCGCCAGCTCGATCGCCTCGGTGAGGCGACGCTCCGACCCCGACCGCACGAGGAGACGGTCGACGACGACATCGACCCAGTGGTTCTTCCGCCGATCGAGCTTGATCTCCTCTTCGAGGGCCCGGACGCTGCCGTCGACCCGCACCTTGGTCATCCCTCGAGCGCGAAGAGCGGCGAGCTCTTTCTTGAACTCGCCCTTGCGCCCTCGCACGATCGGCGCAAGCACGTTGACGCGCTCCGCGATCGGCTCGGCCAAGATTCCCTCGACCATGCGCTCGACCGATTGTGAGGCGATCTCGTTCCCGCACGATGGGCAATGCGGCACACCGACGTTCGCGAACAGCAGGCGCAGGTAGTCGTAGATCTCCGTGACGGTGCCGACCGTCGATCGAGGGTTGGACCCCGTCGTGCGCTGCTCGATGGAGATGGCGGGTGACAGACCGTCGATCTGATCGACATCGGGCTTTTCGACTTGCTCGAGGAACTGCCGGGCATACGCCGACAGTGATTCGACGTAGCGTCGCTGGCCCTCGGCGTAGATGGTGTCGAACGCCAGGGACGACTTGCCGGATCCGGAGAGCCCGGTCACCACGACCAGGTGGTCGCGGGGTATCTGAACGTCGATGTTCTTGAGATTGTGCGCGCGCGCCCCGCGCACGTCGATGCAATCGTGCGGCATCAGTACAGTAGGGCCTGACAGCGCGGCCCAAACTCGTCATCCTAGCACGGAGTCGAGGCGATACGCAGTGTCGTTGGAAGCGACGATCACGCCCCCGAGGGGATCGAATGCAACGCCCACGAGGCTTCGCGCGGCCAGGACTCGCGTGACGGCCCCGGCGTCATCGACACGGTAGAGGCCGCTCACGCCGGCCAGCGCCTCGACGACGTGCAACGACCCGTGCGCGTCGAACGCAAGCCCCTGCGGACGCCCAAAGCTGGAGGTGACCTGATCGACCTTGCCGGTGAGGTCGATCCGATAGACGTAGTCGTAGGACGCCAGCGTCGGACCGGTCACGTAGAGCGCGTCATCCGGCCCCCACGCAAGATGGTACGCCGCCACGCTGGCTGGGAGCGTCGCAAACGCCGTGGCCCTGCCTGTAGACGCCACGCGGAACACCGTCCCGGAACGATCGCCGACATACAGCGTGCCATCCGGGCTGAACGCGAGCCCGCACGCGACGCCCAGATCGCCGGCCAGCGTGTCGTACTCCCCGTCCTCGGTCACGCGAAAGACCGCGCCTTCGAACCGGCTCGACACATGCAACCGGCCGTCTGGGGCGAACGCCAGCGATGTAGCGTTGGTGATACCAGTGACGAACGGCTCTCGGAAACCATCGCGGCGGATACGAAACACCGACACGGGTGATCGCTCGCCACGCGCGCCGCTGTACGTCACGTACACCGACCCCTCGGCGTCGACGACGGGGTTGTCCACCTGATGGAGTCCGGTCGCGACAGGACGACCGACCTCGAGGAAGGCGGTCTCGCCGGTCGCGGCGCCCAGACGCACGGGGGTGCGCCCACCGTCGGTTCCTGCCGGGACGACCACCGACACGGAGTCGATGGACGCATGCAGGACCTGAGCATGCCTCTCCCCCACACGGACCACGGGCAGCTGCTCGTCCGACAGGAGGTCGGAGCCCTCGATCGTCACCCGGCCGCCCTCGACCGCCGACGGTGGATGAATGGAGGTGATCCGGGGTGCGGTCACGGGGACTTTGGGCGCGGTGCCGCGACAACCCTACGAATCATCGAGTTCGACATTCCAGTAGAGGTAGTCTCGCCAGCTGTCCGGGGCGTCTCGCAGTCCGAACGTCAGACGTACGACCGGCGACCGCGTCGGCCGCGCCGGCGGCCTGACGACGCGCATCCTCGCCTGGGCCGGCGTCCGGCCGCCCTTTCTCCGATTGCAGCGGATACAGGACGTGACGATGTTCACCCAGTCCTTACGACCGCCCTGCGACACCGGCACGACGTGGTCGAACGTCAGCTCACCGACCGGGAACCCGGTGCCGCAATACTGACAGGTGTGGTCATCGCGCGCGTAGATGTTCGCGCGCGAAAACGGCACGTAGTCGACGCGACGTTTGATCGTGATGTATCGGAGCAGCCGTATGACAGACGGCAGTCTGAAGGTCACCGAGACCGAGCGGATCTCCCGGTCGTACTCCGAGACCACCTCGACCTTGCCCTGACAGAGCATGGTGATCGCCTTACGCCAGTCGACGACCTTCAGTGGCTCGTATGTCGCGTTGAGCAGCAGCGTCTGATCCATGGCCCTGGTGGTCATTCTCACTGACGTCCGAGACGCTGTCAACATCGCGGCGCCGTAACACCTTTTGAACAAGCGGGTTACCTCGTCCGTGGACGCGCACGAACGGCACGGCTCGTGGTGATCAAGGTGCATCGATCCGATACAGCAGGCATGAGCGGTGGAGCCGCACGTCGCCTCCCGGTCGTGATCCTGGTGTGCGCGACCGGGGCCGTTGGGTGCGCGACCAGCGGGGTGATCACGCCGCAACCGTTTCCGCGACCGGGCGCGCCCGATGCGACACCCGCCGCGGCCGCAAGGACAATTCCGCAGCCAGCCGACACCTACGCGATCACGTCAACGGCGCTCTCGCTTCGAGGCGTTCCGTATCGCGACGGCGGGAACAGCCCGTCGGGGTTCGATTGCAGCGGCTTTACGCTCTACGTCTACGGACAGCACGGCGTGGCCCTACCCCGTCTGGCCACCGATCAGTTCGACGTCGGCACCGACGTCAGCCGGTCCGAGCTCGAGCCGGGCGACCTCGTGTTCTTCACCACGACCGCGGCGGGGCCCTCCCACGTCGGCATGGCTCTTGGCGGCGACGAGTTCGTGCACGCGCCGAGCCGGCGCGGTGAAGTCCGCGTCGAGCGTCTCAGCGCGCGGTACTGGGCGCAACGGTGGATTGGAGCGAAGCGGGTGGTGGAGCACTAGTCCCCTGTGTCTGAAAAAGCTTCAAATAGTGTGTCGGCTGTGATGTATTGGGCGGCATGGCAAGAACAGGTCGGCCCAAAGCGAGATTGGAAGTCACCGCCGCAGAGCGCGTAGAACTTGAGCGGCTCGCCAGGCGCGCCCGAACGAATCGGCACGTGGCCTTGCGGGCAAGGATCGTCCTGAGGAGCACGCGTGGCGAATCGAACGTGGCGGTCGCGGCGAAACTGCGCTGCTCGAACGTGACGGTCGGCAAGTGGCGACAGCGGTTTAGGGTAGGTCGCGTGGACGCGCTGTACGACGAGCCCAAGCCCGGAGCCCCACGGACCCTGTCCGATGCGGATGTCGAGTCGATCCTCGTCACGACGTTGGAAAGTAAGCCGAAGGGGCGGACCCACTGGAGCACCCGCAAGATGGCGGAGCACGCTGGCGTCAGCGCCTCTACCGTGGGCCGCATCTGGCGCACTTTCGGGTTGCAGCCGCATGTCGTGGAATCCTTCAAGATCTCCGACGACCCGCTGTTCATCGAGAAGGTGCGGGACATTGTCGGCCTCTACCTGAACCCACCCGACCACGCCGTCGTCTTGTCATTCGACGAAAAGCCTCAGATTCAAGCCCTCGAGCGGGCGCAGCCGATTCTGCCGATGGACCTGGGTCGCCCCGAACGCCAGACGCACAACTACATCCGCCATGGCACGGTGGACCTCTTCGCGGCGCTCAACGTCGCGACCGGCCAGGTCGTGGCGCAAACCAAGAAGCCGCATCGGTCGAGGGATTTCGTGAGCTTCCTGCGCGAGATCGACGAGCGGGTGCACTCCGCCCTCACCGTCCACGTGATCCTCGACAATCTCTCGGCGCATAAGTCCCCGTTGGTCAAACGATGGGTGGCCCGCCACCCGCGCTTCCAGTTCCACTTTACGCCGACCTACTCCGCCTGGCTCAACCTCGTCGAGCGGTTCTTTGGCCTTCTCACCGAACACGCCCTCAAGCGCGGATCACATTCCAGCCCGCACGCGCTGCGCCAAGCCATCTACGCCTACGTGGACGCCCACAACGACGAGGGCAAACCCTTCAAGTGGACAAAGACAGCCGACGAAATTCTCGCGAAGGTGAAGCGGTTCGGACAGCGCACCGTTCAAGTCCACGGTGGCCCCAGATGACCAACGACTTTTTGAAGAAATCAAAGATCAAGGGGACTAGCCGGGAACAACAATCTTGATCTGATCGCCGGGCGCGGGCTGTTCGTTGACCGGATAACCGTTCATGATGGCGAGGTCCGACGCCAAGACGATCTCCTCCCCACTTCGTTGTGCGATGCGCTGCCAGGTGTCACCCTCCTGCACGACGTAGAGGGTGACTCGGTTGGCGCGGATTTGCTCCGCTTCGTCACGACTGAGCTGCCTGAACGACCCGATGCTCGCGTCCACGTCGCGTTCGACGTAGCTGAACTCCGTCACAGGCGCGAACCCACCCAGGACATACACCGACCGACCGGCGCGGATATATGCCACCCGGGCCACGAGGGGGCCCAGGTCATCGACCTCGCGTGTGTAGGTGCCGAGATACGCGTCGAGGCCGTTGATGGACGATGGGGTGCCCTGCTCCGGCTGATAGCCAGCCTCGATCATGTCGCGTTCGGCGATCCGCTGCAGCTCCTCCTGCGAGCTCTCTGCCAGCCTGAGAATCATGTAATTCTCGCGACCCGGCTGCTTGGCCACAACGAGGGTCTCGCTGTTCTGCACCTCCCATCCGCCAGGGAACGCGAGCGCGAACCGGAGCGCGGGGTGGAGGAACTCGCTCCCACGCACGATGCCATCAGCGGGGTTGTCGCCGTAGATGAGTCCTTCGATGCGGTCGAGGTATCCCGTGCGATCGACGCGTAGGGTCGCGCCGTCGGTCGCGGTCAGCAGCTGTTCGACGGTTTGCGACACGCCGGCAACGCGGTTGACCGGCGCGGGGTGTGTCGACAGCCAGTTGGGCGTGCCGCGGCGGTCGGTGGTGTCGGCGATGCGGGCCAGCGTCGACAGCATGTCGCCGACACCGCGTGGGTCCCACCCGGACGCCGCCGCATACTCCGCACCGAGCCGATCCGCCTGGGTCTCGTCGTCGCGTCCGAACTTCAGGAAGAGCATGCCGAGGCCGGCGCCCGCGGCGTCACCCAGCCCCATGGGCGCGCCGTAGGGTGTCCGCATCGCGGGGACGAAAATCTGCGCGGCCAACAGGCCCCATGTGGCCCCACTGGCGCGGCTATACGCCTGCACGGAGTGACGCGCGGTGACGTGGCCAATCTCGTGCCCGAGGACGCCGGCGAGTTCCGCCTCGTCACTCAGATACGCCATCATCCCGCGTGTCAGGTAGATGTACCCGCCAGGGAGGGCGAACGCGTTGATCACCGGCGAGTCGACGATGGCGAACTGCCAGTCGAGGTCCGGTCTATGCGAGGACGCCGCCAGCGCGAGGCCGATCTCCTCGACGTATTGTTGGAGCTGTTGGTCCTCATAGACCCCCATCTCGCTCTTGATCTGGGCATCCGCTTCGCGACCGATCGCAATCTCCTGCGCCTCGCTGATCGTGACGAACTCTCGGTTGCCGGTCACCGGGTTCGTCGCGCATGCGGCCATGGTGGCGAGACCGCCCACCACGAGAAGAGGGGCGATCGGCTGGTGACGGGTCATCGTGTCCACCGCAGAGGACGTGCAGTCATGACGAAGCGCCAGTATTGGCCGCGCAGTGTCATCGCCACAAGATTCTGCAACCGGCGTACCAGGACGCTGTCACGACGCCACACCGGCCTCGAGCTCGGCGAGTGCCCTTCGGATGTCAGCCACCGCATCGTCGCCCGCCGGTTGCAGCGGCCGGCGCGGATGTCCGACCTCGAAGCCCAACTCGGCGAGGGCGGCTTTCAGTCCCGGCACGCCGTGCGCGCTCGTCACGAGCTGGGCGAGCGGCGTCAGCCGGCGCTGCACGTCGCGGGCCTCAGCCAGATGGTTCGCTCTCACCGCCTCGTAGAGCGCGACGCACAGATCGGGCACCACGCATGCGAGCGCCAGGATGCCGCCGACCGCACCGGCGAGCAGGCTCACGTAGAACGCCGGCGCCGACCCCGCGAGCACACTGAACCCCGCCGGTGTGTGATCCACCAGCGCGGCCACGTACCGCAGGTCGCTGCCGGACTCTTTCATCCCGACGATGTTGGGATGCTCGGCCAGACGGGACACCGCCTCGACCGGCAGCGTCACGCCGGTCAGCCCGGTGAAGTTGTAGAGCAGCACGGGTACCGCGGATGCCTCTGCGACGGCGGTGTAGTGTTCGACGAAAGCCTCAGCCGTCAGCTGGGACTTGAAGAACGACGGCGTACGGACAAGCACGGCGTCGACGCCGAGCGCCGCCGCTCGTCGAGCTGCGGCGACAGCGGCCGACGTCGACTCGCGACCGGTGCCGGCAATCAGCAGGCGGTCTGATGGCACCCGTTCGCGCGCGCCGCCGATCACCCGATCCGATTCCGCCTCGTCGAGGAGCGGGGCCTCGCCGTTGGACCCGAGGACGACGATCCCTCGTAACTGGGTCGCCATCCATCGATTGACGTTGCGGCCGATCGCCGCCACATCCACGGCGTCGTCATGCACACTGGTCGGTATCGGGGCAAAGACGCCAGACAGGTCCATACCCGCTGTTGTAGCGGTGCAGGAGCGGGTTGTCAACGCGCGGATGCGACACGTAGCCGAATAGGCAGAAGGAGGGACCCGACCACGCCGGCTGTCAACGGCGTGGTCGGGCTCTGGTGGGCCGTCTCAGTACCGCGAACGCGTCACATGGCGAGGCACTAGTGAACGGTATCGCCAAACAGCGGCGTTCCGCGCCGCCAGTTCTCTCGCACGAGTGACCAGAGCGTCTCGTCAACGACGCGATCATCGGCAACGCTCGATGGGACGGTGTTGAGCGCCTCGCCCTGATCTTGGTCTTGCATCTCGCGCGTGTCCGGCACGAGCGCCGAGACCACGTCGTCGACGACCGCGCGGGCCAACAGCGCATCGAGATCGTCAGCGCGGGCCTCGTCGAAGCTCAACGGCGACTGCGCCCGGGGCGAAGCCCCATCGCCATCCTCGGCGGCCGAGACGTCATGCAGCGCCGAGGGTCGTTCGCCCTCGCTGTCGACCTGCTCGGTCACCGTTTGAAGCAGCCAGTCGCCGTGTCGTTCGTTTTCGGCACTCATCTTTTCAACTCCCGTGCTGCCAACATGGGGAGCAAATTGCGCGCCAAACGGCACTCGCCAGACAGACGAGGCCTAAGTCTCTATTCTCGAGTCTGTTGAAGCGAACCGGCAGCACGGACCGCGTCGAGGGTCCACGCTAGAGAGCACGGCCGCAACCCCTGGTTTCTCGTGACATCAATGCCGTAACTGATTGATACGACAACAGTTCAGACCCACCGTTCCGACATGGGACACGAGATGCAAATCTGTTCACCGTCCCCGATGGAGTGCCAATTCGTGTCACTTGGTGAGTAACGCGGGTTCTGAGGACGTCAAGGCGCGCACGGCGCGCCTCGCGACTGCGGAGCGGGGCTCTCGGGGTCCCCGCGCAGCGGTCGCGGGGGCTGGCATCTAAATTCAGTTCAGCACGTCGAAGACCTGGCTGTACTTGAGCGTGAGGGTGCGGCCCGTTCCCGTCGGCGCCACACGCCGCGGATCAAGCAGGTCGTCGAAGTACTGGATGTCGTTGTAGACGATGAAGAGGCCGGTGTTCGCATCCGAGAGTAGCCCGAAGCGAACATTCGACGACCACAGATTGTCGCGGTCGTTGTACTGCAGCAGCGCTTGCACGAACATCCGTGTCGTGAACGAATAGTTGACCCGCATGCGGGACAGGTTGGTCACGAAGGCGCCGCTCGGGAGCGTGATGTCGTTCCGGTCCCACCTGAATTCCGCATTGATGGTCTCGCCGACGCGCATGTTCACCTGCGGGCCCACCTGCACCCGCTCGCCGCCGAAGAACCCGCCGGCGACCGCCCGGATCTCGAAGCTGAGCGGGGCGCCGCGATTGGTATTGAACCGTAGCTGCGCCTCGTTGTGGGCATAGGTGTCGACGGGCACGTCGACACCCGGGAAGATCTCGAACGCCTCCAGCACGCCCTCCTTCGTCATGTTGAAGGCGGTGGCCAGCCTCGCCCCATTGCGCCACTCGATGGTGCTGTCCAGATGGGTATATTGCGTCTCCTGCTGGCCGGTGTCGAAGTTGAAAATCGTGTAGTGACTCGCGTGGGGGGTCAGCTCGTGGATCCCCCAGGAGTTGTCGGGACGGAACGCCGTCCGGACACTCCCGTCGACGCGCCGGTACCCGCGCCTGGCATAGAACCCAACCTCGGGGTTGAAATTCGGACCGACCTCGGAGAATCCCCCACCGAACCGATATCGCTCGGAGTCATAGTTCGCCGCCCCGGCGAACGCATGCGCGTCGTTGTCGAGGCCCGGCGTATCGGTGTCGGCCGCGAAGCCCGAGAACGTGACCTTCTGTCCGAGTCCCAGCCGCCCGTCGACCGCATAACTGCGGTTGTCGTCGCCGTCTCCAGCCAGGCTCCCGGTGGCCGACCGGTTCACCACCATCGCCCCGACGTTGGAACGATTGGCGAAATCCTGCCGCACGCGCGCCACCGTGAAGTTGTTGGCCGCGGCCCCGCTCGCCCCTGCCTCGGTCTGCATGTTCAGGAAGCCGATGTTGGTGTTGGTGCCGACCTTGCCCGACAGGCGTCCGCCGCCGACGATCGGGATCTGCTCGCCCCCCGCGCCAATTCCGATCCGGCGGCTGAAGAACACCTCGAGTTGGCCTGGCTGCCCGACCGAGAACAACCCGGCGTTCTCGAGAAAGAACGGCCGTTTCTCCGGGAAGAAGAGGTTGAACCGGTCCAGGTTGATCTGCTGGTCGTCCACCTCCACTTGCGCGAAATCGGTGTTGTAGGTCAGGTCGGCCGTCAGGCTGGGCGTCACGCTGTACTTCAAGTCGGCCCCGACATCACCAAGGGCCGTTGTGGAAGTCGCGACGTCGCGTCGCACCGCCTCCCCGAGCACGTAGGGGGTGACCTTGAGATTCCGCTGCCGCGGAACCTCGACGCCCCGGAGCTCGCCGGCCAGCGACAGCCGGTGCAAATTGAACTGACGTGGCAGCAAGGCCCAGTACGACTGCTCGTTCCGGCTCCGGATGTTGCGCTGGAAGTTCAATCCCCAGGTCTGCCCATCGCCTGAGGGGAATCGGAGCGTGCGAAACGGGATGGCGATCTCGGCGGTCCAGCCGATCTCGGAAATCTGCGCGTCCACCTGCCAGACACCGTCCCAGTTCAGATTGAACCCACCGCCGGACCCGCGCTGTTGCCCCCCGCCTCCGGAGCGACGGACGAATCCCCCTGACCGGCCGCTCCCTTGACCCTCGTTGGTGACCTGTCCGTCGTATTCGACGCCGGCGGGATTCGTGCCGAAGACGAAGCCGTTCTGCTCGTCTTGAAACGTGTCGAGAATGATCTGAAAGCTGTCCGTTTCGCGCAGGGACGAGTCCCGGCGGCTGTCTGCCACAATGATCGTGCTCGGGTCGCGCACGTAGCAGACGAGGCCAAAGTACAGCGTGTCGTCGGTGTAGACGACGTAGACCTCGGTCAACTCGGAGGCCGGCTGGCCCTCGTCCGGTGTGTTCTGCACGAACCCGGTCGCCGGTATGGCGTCGGCCCACGCGGGATCGCCAAGAACGGCGCCGTCGACCGCCGGGGGCTCCGCGACGCGCCGCGCGCGTGCGAGTGGGTATCCGGCCGCTGTGAGCTCGCGTGCTTCCTCAACCTCAGCGGACTGCTGAGCGTGGGATGCGGCTGGAGGCGCGATAGCGAGGAGCGTGGCCGCGAGAGCAACGGCAGCCGGATGTGACGTGCTCATGCGGTCGGATCTAGCCGCCCGAGCGGCGCGGCCAGCGGCCGCTGGCAAATCAGGTAATCCACGACAACACGCCCGCCGACGACGTGCTCCTGAATGATGCGCTCCAGCACGTCAGGATCGCAGTGGTGATACCAGGCACCGTCGGGATACACGACGGCGATCGGACCGCCCTCGCACACGCGTAAACAGTTCGCCTTGGACCGCAGCACGCCGCCGCGCTCCGAGAGCCCCAGTTCCTTGAGACGGCGTTTCAGATATGCCCACGAGGCCAAGCCCTCGTCTTTCTCACAACACTTCGGGTTGGTCTGGTCACAACAGAGAAAGACGTGGCGGCAGGCCACGTCGACACCGACCGAATTCGCCGCCAGTCGCTGGCTCGGCGCACTGCCCTTGGAGAACGCGGTCTCGCTCATGATGCGGGGATTCGAGGGTGGATCATCCCGCGTTCGGGCACGTAGGATAGCACGGCGTCCGCGCGCCCTCGGCACCGTCCCACAAACCCACGGCGTGCGACCGACACAAGCAGATGGCGAAACGCCTGGCCTTTCTCAACAACTGGACGTCGGTTTTCCTCGCGACGGTCGAGCGGGGCGGCAACGCGTTGCCCCACCCGGCCACCATCTTCGCGATCCTCGCCGGCGTCATCGTCGTCCTGTCCGGGATTGCCGCCAGCACCGGGCTCGAGGTCGTCCATCCCGGGACGGGGGAGACGATTCGTCCGGTCAGCCTGCTGACCGTTGCCGGCCTCCATCGGATTCTCGTCGAGATGGTTACGAACTTCACGAGCTTCGCGCCGCTCGGAACCGTGCTCGTGGCGATGCTCGGGATCGGCGTCATGGAGGCGAGCGGGCTGATCGCGGCGGCACTGCGTCTGCTCGTGCTGTCGGCCCCCAAGCGTCTGCTGACCTTCGTCATCGTCCTGTCCGGTGTGCTGTCAAACACCGCGAGCGAGATCGGCTACGTCCTGCTGGTCCCGCTCGGCGGGATCATCTTTCTCGGCGCGGGACGTCACCCGATCGCGGGACTCGCCGCCGCGTTCGCGGGTGTGTCCGGCGGCTACAGCGCCAACCTGCTGCTGGGCACCATCGACCCGCTGCTCGCCGGTCTGTCGGAAGAGGCGGCGCGCATCGTCCAGGACGGCTACCGGGTCAATCCGGCTGCCAACTACTTCTTCATGGTGGCGTCGACGTTCGTCGTCGCGACCGCCGGGACGTGGGTGACGGAGCGCATCGTCATCCCCCGCCTCGGCGTCTATCGTGGCGGGGAACAGCAGGAGGCCCTCGATCAGCTCTCCGCCTCGGAGTGGCGGGGGCTGCGCTTCGCCGCCATCGCGTTTGCGCTGTTCGGGGCCGTCCTGCTCTGGGGCACCGTGCCGGCCGACGGGTTCCTTCGCAACCCCGACACCGGCAGCCTCCTGCGGTCCCCGTTTCTGTCGGGGATCGTGGCGTTCATCTTCCTCGGGGGCACCTGGGTCGGCGTGGCGTATGGCATGGGCGCCGGGAAGTTCTCAAGCGACGCCGACGTGATGAACGGCATGGGCAAGACGATCAGCACGCTCGGCACCTACCTGGTGCTGGTCTTCTTTGCCGCGCAGTTCGTCGCGTACTTCAACTGGACCAATCTCGGCCTGATCATGGCGGTCAAGGGGGCCGAAACGCTGCGCGCGTCCGGGTTGGGCGGTATTCCGCTGATGCTCAGCTTCGTGGTCCTGTCGTCGGTCATCAACCTGTTCATGGGGAGCGCATCGGCCAAATGGGCGGTGATGGCGCCGGTGTTCGTCCCGATGTTCATGTTGCTCGGCTATACGCCGGAGCTGACCCAGACCGCCTACCGGATCGGCGACAGCACTTCGAATGTCATCGCGCCGATGATGTCCTACTTCGCGCTGATCGTCGCGTTCTTCGAGCGTTACGACAAGTCCTCGGGGATCGGTACCGTCGTCGCCACGATGCTCCCCTACACGGTCGTCTTCATGCTCGCCTGGTCGGTGATGCTGGTCGTCTGGATGCTGCTCGGGCTCCCGGTCGGCCCGGGCGCCGGTCTGTATCTAAATTAGACGGGGCTTCGCCCCGAACCCCACGCGGTCGCTACGTGGGGACCCCGAGAGCCCCACTCCGCGCCCGCGAGGCGCGCCGTGCGCGCCTTGGCCGTTCTCGACGGTCCGCAACGAGTACGAAATTCTCGTTTCGCGCCGCATAACGGCCTAGACTAGCGGCGGATGGCATCTCACGGACGCCTCATCCTCGGCTCACGACACACGGCGCTCGTCTGGTTGCTACGTCTCCTCGGCGCGATGACGCTGTTGGCGCTGCCCTTCGTGTTCATCCCGACGCCATGGATGGCAGCCATCCATGAATGGCTCGGGCTCGGCTCGTTCCCGCGCGGTCCGATCACCGAGTACCTGGCACGCTCGCTGTCCGCCTTCTACGCCGGTGGGGGGATGCTGGTGCTGCTCTTTTCGACCAACGTGTCGCGTTATCGGCCGGCCATTCTGCTGCTGTCTGGCACCTCCACAGGCACCGATCTGTCGAGATCGAGTACATCGGCCTCGACATCATCGAGGAAGCGATCGATATCTGCCGGCGCAAGCACCCGGAGAACGTTTACATCTGTGGCGACATTCTGGAGGATGACGGGATCCTGCCGGAGTACGACTACGCCGTGATGAACGGGGTCTTCACTGAAAAGGGACCGCTTCCCTTCGATGAGATGTTCGACTATTTCGCCGGCCTAGTCGCCCGAGTGTTCGAACCCGCACGGTTCGGGATCGCCTTCAACGTGATGTCCGCCCAAGTGGACTGGACCCGGGACGACCTGTTTCACCTACCCCTCGACCGGCTTGCGGAATTCGTAATCCGGCGGCTGAACCGGCGTTTCGTTATTCGCAACGACTACGGCCTCTACGAATACACGACCTACGTTTACAAATGGGTTCCTCACACAAATGTGTGCACGATTCAGCCCCCAGCAGGTCAGCCACGCCGTGGAAAGAGGCTGCGGATGTGTTCGTGCCCGCGAATCAGCGGTGAAGTCGTCTATCGCTCAGTCGACGGCCGCCTGCGCGGGCCCCGCTTTTGGTGGGGGGCCTGCTCGACGGCAGCCGGTCCCACCTCAAGGTGCTGAGGCGCTGGCATTTACAGGGCGACGAACCATGAACACTCGTGGAACGCGGCCTGGACTTTCGCCGACGTTTTACCGCTGGGCCGAACCCTCGCTGACTGTTCAGCCCCTTGGCACTGGCAGGCCCCTCGCGATTTCCGCCGTGTACCGTGGGCCGGACTTTCCGAGAGCCTGCAGTTCCTCTCCAGATACAGACGGTGTTCTCCAGCCACGTAAGTCGATGACAATGCTTGACTTATTAGCCATGGAACCGGCCAAAGCTGCACCGATCCCTGAGAGGAACCTACAAATGATGTGCCAGCCTGCAGCCGGCCGCCGTCCGAGCCTTGAGATCCACATCGCGATCAGCCCGACCCAGACGTTCCTGAACATGGTTCGATGCTTTACGCATTCGTTGCGCCTATACGGCGGGCGCTACCGCGACGCTCCTGTGATCGTCACCACCGGAGACAGCAAGGCGGACCATGGCTTGGCGGGTCGCTTGCCCTGGCTGGAGCCGAATGGCATCGAGATCCGCTGGATTCCGGAGGCTGCGTTCGCGGCCGACTCCTACTACGCGACCGGAACCGCGCGCTTCAATCACGAGTTCGCGTGCGATATCGTGCTGGCGCTCGACTCCGACATCCTGGTTGCCGGTCCCATCGACCAGCTGGTGACGAGCGTTTTCGAGGCGCAGGCGCTCGCAGGGCTCATCGCGCACGTCAGCCCGTTCGTGAATCGGGGCAAAGGCTGGCAGGATGTGTACGACGCCTGTGGCCTCGGCCCCGTTCGTGCGGTGCATCAGCATACCGGTTGGGGCGTGATGGGCACTGACAAGAGACACCGGTACTGCCCACCGTACTTCAATTTCGGCGTGATCTGCGCACCGGCCTCCCGCATCCGGGCGCTGGGCCCCGAATTGCTTCCCCTGATCCACAAGGTGGACGATGTTCTCGAGCACGATCACAAGGCCCAGATCGCCTTGGCACTGGCCATCGCCCATCTCGATATTCCCTGCCTGAGTCTCCCCATGCGCTACAACATGCCAAACGACCCGAGGTTGGAAGATCTGCACCCAGGCGAGCTTCCCGAGGCGAGGCTCCTGCACCTGCTCCGCAAACACGTGGTCTCCAAGTACGAAATCTTCTCGAGCTGGGACCGCCTCGACGAGTTCTTGCAACGCACGGATCTGCTCGGCACGAACGAGCGGGCGCGGCAGGTGCTGAACACGGTCCGGCCTTGGATCCGCCCAACCGCCCCTGACGTCGTCCAGCCGGGAGAAAGCCGCTGAGAACGCGAACTTTCGCACTTGAGGACGATAGACGATATTGGACGGGTCCTTGGTTAACGGTACTTATTCGAGTCGTTGGCGCGCCGGCCGTGCGACAGTCGCGGTGTGGCGTTGCACCGGGTAGTGTTGCGACCTGTGTGCCAAACGCTTGAGAAAAACGAGCGGTCATGGCAAGGAGGTTGATTGACGAGATCGACCTCACTCACAAGGAGTCAGACCATGACCACTCGAGCCAAGCGTAGCGCGAAGACCTCCCGACTCGAAGCCCTCGTCAGCAGCGACCGCGAGCTGCTGAAACGACTGGTGAAGGAATCGCTCCAGGCGGTGCTGGAGGCCGACATGACCGAGGCCCTCGGGGCCGGGTCTGGGGAGCGGACCGCGGGGCGCATCGGCTAGAGAATCGACAGCGCACTGAGAGCGAGATAGGCCACGAAGTATTGGTTCCTGTTGGCTCCCATCTTTCCCGAGAGAAAGGCCCCGACGAGGCAGCCCAGCACGGCGACCCAGACCAGAAGGCGCCTTGGCCCGTCGAAGCCCCCGGGAGGAGCTCCTTGCCCGTCCCGCCGTGTTCGACCGGCCACCCAGACGAGGGCGGCGAAGACGCACAGGAAAGCGTTGGGGCCGATCGTCCGGACCAGCATCTCGAACGCCTGCGCAGCGAAGAACGGCTGTCCCCACTTGGACATGAACAGGTTCTCGAAATAGACGTGTCCGCCGAGGGCGAAGGTCAGGGCGACCAGGATGGCAAACGGCAGGGACAGACAGACCGTTTCTCTGACGCTGCGTCTGATGGAGAACGAGTACGCCAGGACCCCTAGAAAACTGGGTCTA
The DNA here is from genome assembly GCA_965197395.1 of Vicinamibacterales bacterium. Classification (GTDB taxonomy): domain Bacteria; phylum Acidobacteriota; class Vicinamibacteria; order Vicinamibacterales; family UBA8438; genus CAZYFH01. Next base: position 694,650 of record CBDANB010000006.1, read on the forward strand.
TCCGGGTTTCCCAACGCCATTTTGGGGCCTTTCGGGGTTTTTCGTGGGTGATTTGATTGGAAAGGCCCTGTGGGAGCTCGTGGAAAACGCACAGCGTTTTCCAAGGCACGGTGGGCGCGTTCTGTGCGTCCACGGCGCCGTCAGCTTCCACAGGGCCCGTCCGTGCGCGACAAGATGGCTCCCAGGGAGGGGGCCCATGCGTGATGTCGAACTGGACCGCTGCGTCCTCGGACTGCAGTCGACCGGCGAACAACTATGTTCGCGTCAACACCGTCGACCTGTACACGCCGAACGCTCGATTTACCCCGGAAAGACTGGGATATCAGGTGCTTACGCTATTTGGGAAACTCGGATATAGCCAGAAAACTGACGACCACCGTCTGCTTGAAGGCCCAGGCGCAATAGAACACGGTCGACACGGCAAGCAAGCGCGTCCAGTGTATTTCGCTGCCTCGGCAGGGTTCCAGGGGCGGACGCCGGAGCCTCGATCCGGCATACGGCGGCGGACCGTCCGCACAACCTCCGCAGAACCTCAGCAGGTTCAACAGCTTACTCCGTGACACCGTTCCGCCACCCCCAATGGGTCGAAACGGTCCGTCTAACGGGTTGACTTATCCCTTCGGAGAGCGGGCGCCCCTTGGCGATCGTTATCGACGACGTCGTCATCTCAGGGGACGGCGACGACGTAACGACGCCAATGGGCGACGTGGGTGGATCAGAGCGTCGTGTCGACACCGCCGATCGCGACGCGTCGCGTCGAACCTCGCGTCGTCGAACGCCGTCCGAGGTATGTCCGCGACGTCGCGCGCGGACGACGCCCGCGACGCCGTCGCGTCGTTGCTCAGGGGCGGCGCGCAACGTCACGCGCGGCGTCGTGCCACACGTCGGTGCCCCGATGGCGGCCGAGGGACCACGACCGCGCCGCTACACTCGTTCCGCACATCGTCGCCTTCGTCTCCTACCACGACGACGTCGTGACAACGGTCGGCCGTCGTCGACCGTCGTCCGGGTGGTCCGTCGCCGGGCGCGCGGTATCTACCGTAAACGGACCGTTTCTGCCCATTGGGGACGACCGTACGGTGACAGCGGCTAAGTGACTCTACTGGCTCAGGTTGAGGGGACCGCGTGTCACCGTTTGCTCAGATCGCCGATCTCGCTCCCACACGCTTTGCACGCGGGCCGATCTCGCTCCCACACGCTTTGCACGCGGTTGCTGACGATCAACGGGCCCTCGGCCGGCGTCGTCACCTCAAAGCGTGTGACGGGCGGCGGCTCCGGACGCAGGATGACCCAGGCCGCCACGCTTGCAAGGACCGTCGCCAGGAGCGCCCCGGCGCCAGCGCCAACGAATCGATCTCGAATGCGGCGCGGCGCGGCCTCGACGGGGGTGGCGACAACGTGACCTCCGCCTTCGGCGATCCACACCAACTCGTCGTGCAGATCATGGGCACTGTTCCAGCGGCGATCGGGGTCTTTTGCCAGACACTTCTTGACGAGACGGTCGAGCGCGTGCGGCGACAGCTCCTGCGACGACGACAGCGTCGGGGGATCGACATGCATGATAGCGGCGATGAGACTCGCTTGACTATTCCCCTCGAACGCCTTCTTTCCCGTGACCATCTCGTAGACCGTCATGCCGAAGGCGAAGATGTCCGTGCGCGCGTCCGCCTCCTGGCCCTCCAACTGTTCCGGCGCCATGTATTGCAGCGTGCCGAGGATCATCCCCGCGTCCGTCAGTCCCGCACTCTGGGTCGGCATCCCCGACACCCCGAGGTCCCCACCCACTGGCTTCAACTTCGCCAACCCGAAGTCGAGGAGCTTCGCCCCCGCCGTGGTCAGCATGATGTTCCCTGGCTTCAGATCCCGATGGACGATCCCCTGCCGGTGCGCCTTGTCCAACGCGTCCGCGATCTCGATGGCGACCTGGAGCGCCTGATCCAACGGCAACGCGCCTTTGTCCAGCCGCTGCGCCAGCGTCTCCCCGTCGAGATACTCCATGACCAGGAAGTCGATGCCGTCCTGGGTGCCGATGTCATGGAGCGTGCAAATGTGCGGGTGGTTCAAGGCGGCGACGGTGCGGGCCTCACGCTCGAACCGCTGCTTCAGATCGGGGTCGGCGGCGACGTGCTCGGGGAGCACCTTGATGGCGACGGTGCGGTCGAGGCGGGTATCGCGGGCTCTGTAGACTTCACCCATCCCGCCCGCGCCGAGGGGGGCTTGGATCTCGTAGGGACCGAGGGTGGTGCCGGGGGTAAGCGGCATTAGTCCAGTGGCACGAGGCGTTCGAGTTCGTCGAACCAGTGCTGGACGACAACGATCTGAGACGGAGCTGACGCGGCATCCTCCGTCGGAGCACCCGTCGGCTTGATCATCAGGAACCGACCGTCAGGGGCCAGGTCATAACGTCGGCCCACCCCCTCCCGGTCCGCGCGCCGGCCGTTACGGGGTCGCGTCGTAGACGTCCTGCGCGTAGACCGTCAGCCGTTCGGCCGGGCCTTTCGTGTAGTCGGCAAAGCTGCCCGACGGCTCCCACCCGGCGATGAAGTCGGCGGCCGACGTGCCCGCTGCTTTCGCCGCCTGCGCGTCGCTCACGAACCCCGCCACGAACTCGGCGTAGTCGCTCAGGTCGGTCGGGGTCATGACCGGGCCGTGACCGGTGATGAGCCGGTCGATCTCGGTGAGGCCCGCCGAGGCGTTCCGCAGCGTCTCCGGATAGTCGACCCCGCTGCCCCCGTTGTTCGAGTCCATGATGGGGACCATCTTGTTGGGAAATGCGTCGCCGGCGTGCACGGTCCGCAGCGATGGGAACTCGACCCAGGCGTCGCCGCCGGTGTGCGCGCGTCCGAAGTAGTGCAGCTCGACGCGGTCGTCGTCGCTCCCCAGCGTCAGCGTGTCGGTGAACGTCTGCTCCGGGATGCCGTTGGCGTCGTCACCGTCGAACGGGCTCGGCCGCGGCTCGCTACCGAGCCCACGCACGGGGTTGTTCTCCCGCATCAGCCGCTGCGTGTTCTCGTGCGCCACGAAGTCGACCGTGGCGGGGAACTCCACGCTTCCGTCCACATGGTCGAAGTGCGCATGCGTGTTGATGATGGTCGTGATGGGATTCGACGTCAGCTCACCGATGGCGTCGATCAGCGGCTGCCCCCACCCCGCCAGCTTCGTGTCGACCAGCACGACCCCGTCGCTGGTGATGAACGCGGCGGAGTTGCCGCCCCCGCCGCGGAGGACGAACAGGTTGTCCTCAAGCCGCTCCACCTCCACGACGTTCTCCAGCGGCGCGTCGGCTGCCGGTGCCGCCTGCGACTCGGCCGGCGGCGCCGCCTCCGGCTCGGACTCCTCCGCCCCCGCGCACGACATCACCAGCGCGCCACCCAGTACTAATATCCCTAGTGCCATTTCCCTTTTCATGCCATGCCTCCGGAAAAGAAGACCCGTTGAACGAACCAGAATGCGCCCGGCCGCCATCACCATGATTGAACCGACGACCCGACGCGCCTACCTCCACCTGTGGTCCGCCTGGAACGCTTCGTCGCGACCGGCTTGGCGTCCCGTGCGGCGCGCGGGCCCGGCTCGCCGCCTATCCACAGAGGCATTCTCTCACGGGCCGCACGCAGCCCCGTTCCCCGGGCGGCCGGGTGCGGGTCGGCGGGCGCGGCTGGCCCAGGAACCCATAGGCCCCTATTCCAGTGCATGGCTCACGTCAGGGCAGACGGTGCGGTCCAGGCGGGTGTCTCTGGCCTTATAGACCTCACCTTGGCCGCCCGCGCCGAGGGGGGCTTGAATCTTGTAAGGGCCGAGGGTGGCGCCGGGGTGCAAGCTCATCTATCGGCCGGCGCCTCACTCAGCTCCGAGGCCGAGTTCACGATCACGCGAAGCTCGTTCACCACCTGTTCGGCGGCGTCCTCGGTAAGAGGCGGCCGTCGGAACGGGTAATGCTCCGAGCCGAGGCCCGGATCCCGCCACCGCCGCGCCCGCGAGCCCGACCACGATCCCGATTCGAACGTACGACGTCAGATGGCTACTCCTCGAGCACGTTGATCAGCGCGTACGTGATCGACTCTCCTTCCGCCACCTGTACCTGATGCCACGAACGCGCGGGCACATGCAGCACGTCGCCCTTCGTGATCTGGAACTCCTGCGCGCCACTCAGCTCTGGCCGTTGCTCCTCGCGCGGCAGCCCCTCCACCCAGTTCACTCGCTCGCCGCCAAGCAGGGCGGTTCCCGACCCGTCCAGAACCACGTAGATATCCCATTTGGTCTCGTGGATCTCGGGTTGGGTGTACCCCCCTCGATGAATGATCTGCACATCGTGCCGTCGATGATCCGCCCGGGGGAGCGCGTTCACGACGGCGAACGGCGTACCGAGGATCCCTGGCCCTTCCCGAAGCCGGTCTTCGAGCTCGCTCTTGAACCGGGCGAACGACTCTGCGTCCCAGTGGATGAACTCGGATGGACGGGGGGCGTTCGTCACGTCCGCGAACGGATCCTGGGCGGACGCGTTCGCGACGCCAAGCCCGACGACGACCGCGACAAGAGAGACGAATCGCATGAGAGCACCTCCGGCTAGGTGGAATCCACAACAGCCAATATTCGGATGGTTCAGCGACGCCAGGACCTTGGCCTCGCGCTCGAAGCGGGCCAAGCGGTCGGGATCAGATGTGAACGCTTCGGGCAGATAGGATGAAGCGGCTGGTCGTCCCCACGTGGTAGCTTGCGCTCCACAATTCTCAATCGCGCTCAAGGCGCGTACAGGGAGACCAGCCATGGACCATGTTGGCATCGACGTCCACAAGAGGGAAAGTCAAATCTGCATCCTGACGCCTGAGGGCGAGATGGTCGAACGACGGATTCAGAGCACGCGCCAGCACTTCACCAAGTGGTTCGCCGGCCGCGCGCGGGCGCGCGTGTTGCTCGAGGCAGCGACCGAGAGCGAATGGGTCGCGCAGACGCTCGAAGGATTCGGCCACGAGGTGATCGTGGCCGATCCGAACTACGCGCCGATGTATCCGGAACGGCGTCGGCGCGTGAAAACCGATCGGCGGGATGCCCGGATGCTGGCGGAGGCCGCCCGGCTGGGCTCGTATCGCCCGGCCCATCGGACGTCGGCCGCGCAGCGCCAGGTGCGCCGCCAGCTCCTGCTGCGCGACCTGCTCGTACGGGCGCGGGGACGCACCATCGCGCTGGTGCGCACGCTGGTACGCAGCGAGGGGCTCCGCGTCCGGGCGGGCGATGCCGACAAGGTTGGGACGTATGTCAGTGCCCTCGAGCTCCCGGACCAGCTGGAGGCGACGATCCAACCGTTGCTCGCCGTGTGGGCCCAGCTCACCGAGCAGCTCGCGGCGATTGATGCCGCGCTGGTCGCGAGCGCGGCGGCCAACCCAGTGGTGCAACGGCTCACGACGGCGCCGGGGGTGGGCCCCGTCATCGCGACGGCCTTTGTCGCGACCCTGGATGAAGCCGGGCGCTTTCGCGGGGCCCATCAGGTCGAGAGCTATCTCGGCCTCGTCCCGAGTGAGGACAGCTCGGCGGACCGCCACCGCCGGGGCCACATTACCAAGGCCGGTAACCCGCGCATGCGCTGGTTGTTGGTGCAAGCCGCCTGGGCCGCGCTCCGGTCCCGACGGGGCGACGCCGCCAGCTTGCGGGCCTGGGCGGACCAGCTGGCGAAACGCCGCGGCTCACGGATCGCCACCGTGGCGCTCGCGCGCCGGCTGGCGGGCATCCTGTTCGCGATGTGGCGCGACCAGACGACGTTTGACGGGGCGCACGGCCACACCGCGGCCCCGGCGCGGACCCCGTAGGACGTCGTCCTGGCCCGTCGTTGATCTCGGCCGTCCCGAGTCGTCGGTTGGTGGGTGAGCACGTGAAGGTGCTTGGTCGCACGTGAGGCCGTCAGGCAGATGGTGCCGCCCCCCGCGTCGTATCGTCTCGTGCGCCGGAGATCAGAGCATCGCCCTTGTCGAGCGCGAATAGAAGGATGACGCAACTCGCGGCTGTCGCCTGGTGCGTCTACTCGTAGTGAAACCGGCGACCCGGCCGGGCTGCACGTTGGAACGTCGCGTTCGTGACCCGTTCGCGCGCGCACCCCTGGATGGTTGAGGGGGCGTGGCCGAAGGCAAAGCTGGCGTCACCAGGGTTGCCGGTATGCCCCGTGTCCGTGGAGCTGGTCGCGTAGCCACGCCGGAGCGCCTCGGCCATGCCTGCGTGGGAGATGAACCCGGCCCATCCCCCGTTGCCAACCGCCTGATACTTCCCATTCCAGCCCTCTGACGGAAGCCAGACCTCGATCGTAATGTCCGAGTCACTGGACGGCTTGAGCGTGGCGACCACCCGACAGAAGTCCGGTAGATCCGCCCAAGCATCGGGGCGGAAAAACCCCGGTACGATCAAGGCCCCTGGAGCGACGGTCTGGGCCATCGTGATCGTCGTTTCAGGCAAGCTGAGGGAACTGAGACTCTTGCAGGGCATCGCTTGTGCGAAATTGGCGACCGGCGCGAGACCCACAAGGAGGACCATCGACACGATCGTCTTCATGTTGACTCCTCTCAACTCTGCGCCCAGCGGCTTGCCTATGCCCCCCTCGCCGATGAGGGCGGTCACGTCGTAGCGCCCCATGCGCTGGAATCGCATTTGATCCGGCCAGAAACTGACCCTTGAGGGTACAGTTTTCTTAGGAATGGCCGATCAGTCTGACGGATAGGGCCATGAGTCTGTCTACCGGTGAGTCTGGATCGTATCGAGACCGCTCGCTCCAGGCGCAGACCGACAAGCGACGACTCAACGTCTAATTCAACCCCATTCCAATGACGAGGCCGACCGCGATGCCCACGCCGACGAAGATGGATCCGACTACGATACCCACGGCGACGTTGCCCTTCCGCAGCTCCACTCCCGTGTCAAACGGCGTCAGCCGGTCGAAGACTCTGTAACCCGCGGCCATGAGGCCGAGCGTGAAGACCGCCCCCAGTAGTGCGTACGCGAAATTAAGGAAGAGGATCGAAAACTCCATCCACACCTCGATTCTGGCGTGCGCCTACCTCAGGGCGGGCTTCACCTCGAAGATCCGTCTGACGTAGCGGCGCGTCTCGCGACTGCGCCGGCCTGTCACCTCCGGTAGCCGGGTCTCGATCTCCGACCAACGTGTCCCGTTGAGACCATCAGCAAGCGCACGCCGCTGCGCCCTCAGAATGTTGCCACGCCCCGCATTGTAGGAACCGAACATGAACTTGATCTTGTCCACCACGGGCCGTGACGCCGTCCAGACGACAAAATTCTGACGGTCGTACCAGATGCCGGCAGCAATGTTCCAGCGCGGCTGCTCGATGCTCCCCTGAATGGCCGGGTTGCGCTGACGAATCTCCTCGAACGTTTCCGGCATGACTTGCATGACCCCGACGGCCCCGGCCTCCGAACGGGCGTCTTCCTGCAACCGAGATTCGGCGATGGCTTGGGCCTTGAAGTAGCGCCAGTCGAATGCCGGCCCGAAGTACCGCTTGCTGTACTTCGAGAAATGACGATCGAACTCGGTGAACCGGTTGTAGTACGCGTACGGCTCGCGAGGCGACAATGTCGCTTGGACGAGCACCAATGCGATGATGACGAGGTTCATCTCAAACTCGGGGCGCGACGGTTCTTGTCAGGACACAGGCTCCCGGAACTGCGCCTCCCGCTGGAACCGGGCGAGGCGATCCGGGTCAGCCGCGAAGGCGTCGGGGAGAATCTTCAGCGCGACGCTGCGGTGGAGCTGCGTGTCGGTCGCGCGATACACCTGGCCCATCCCCCCTTCCCCGATGAGGGAAGCAACTTGATAGGGACCGATTCGCGCACCTGGTTCGAGGGCCATGACTCCTCTAGCGGCTTGCCCGCCAAAGCGCGCATCGCGCACGACGGCGGGTCACGTCGTAATGGCCGAGGCGGTCACCGACGGTCAGGGCCACGAGTGGTGGGGGTACTTGGCTTCCGTGCGTTTATTGCGACAACTCGATCTCGGAAACCACGACCGCATCGTCTGTCCGCTCGCCTGTTAGTTCCACGTGTTGACCCAGCAGCTCCTCCAGCCCTGGGAAGTCCTGGTTTGCGATCGGCAGGGCGGTCACCAATACGGGGGCGCTGCCGCGCTCGACGCAGAGCCGCACGCACTCCTCGTCCGTGAGACCGTCCTGCGCGGCGATCGCGTCGTGCGACATCCCGCACCGAGCGTCGCTCAGCTGCCCGGTACCAACCGACGCCGGGCGTCCGTGCTCTGGCTCGGACAACTCGATCTTCGAAACGATGATCGCCTCGTCCGTGTGTTCGCCCGTCACGTGCACCTGCTGACCCAGCAGCTCCTGCAATCCTCGGACGTCTGGGTTGGCGATCGGCAGGGCGGTCACGAGCACATAGTCACCGCCGTACTCGATGCAGACCCGGGCACACTCACGCGCTGTCAGACCGGCCGGGCCGGCCATCGCGTCGTGCGACATCCTGCACGTGCTGTCGCTGAGCTGCCCGGTCAGGGTTTGACTGGCTGGAAGGGTTGTGACCGTGCCGACGGCAATCGTGCAGACGAACGCCAACACCACCAGCAACACCAGTAGCGGCTTCATCGGCAACCTCCAGGAAAGGGGATTGCTGGAGTATAGCGCTCATGGATTCGCTGAGGGGGCACGGGTATGCGTTGTCTCGCGCTCGAAGCGGGCGAGACTGGGTCCGCCGCGAAGGCATCGGGGATCTTCAGGGCGACATCGCGGCCCAGTTGGGTGTCGGTGGCGCGATAGACCTGCCCATGCCGCCTTCGCCGATGAGGGCGGTGACGTCGTAATGGCCGAGGCGGTCACCGACGGTAAGAGCCATGGGCCTTGCGACGACCTTAAGGCAGCGCGAAGACGAAGAGGTTGTTCCCGCTGCTCGGGCGAAGGTCCGGCGTCAAGCCAAGGTGCATCGTCGCGCTGAGAGCCGTTCCGGTGCTCACCGCGACAAACTGCCGGCCGTCCACCGCATAGGTGATCGGGAAGCCGGTCACAGGGGAGCCGAGGTTGATCTCCCACAGCACCTCGCCGTTCTCTTGGTCCAACGCACGGAACCGCCCGTTCACATCACCCCCGAACACCAGGCCACCGCCCGTGGCGACGAGTGACGTGGTCGCGGCCCGCTGCTCGTACGTCCACGCGATGGCGCCGGTCTCGGCGGAAATCGCCTGGACCGTCCCGGCCTGATCCATGCCCGGAGCCAGCTGGCCGCGCATCGCGAGCGCATAGAGCGGAGCCTCAGGCGTCGCCATCATTCGCGCGCAGACGTTCCGCAGCGGATAGAACATCGTGTTCGTCAGCGGGCTGTAGGCACCGGCTTCCCAGTCCTTTCCGCCGATCGCGTGCGGGCACGCCAGCACGTCCTGCCCCTCGGCGCTAAAGACCACTTCCGAATTCTCGGAGACCTCACCCGTCGCACCGTCGATGTCCGTGATGACGTTCTGCGTCACGGTGGGGGTGGCCCAGAGGAACTCTCCGGTCGCGCGGTCCAGCGTATAGACGACACCAGTCTTGCCCGGGATGCCCGTGATCACCTGCCGTGGCTCGCCCGGCCGGAGCCTCGGGTTGATCCAGCTCACGGCGTTGCGGTCGGGCGCCACCACGGTGTCGACCAGCAGCCGCTCGAAGGGGTGGTCGAGATCCCAGTGGTCGTTCAGGTGCTGGTAATACCAGACGATCTCGCCGGTGTCGGCGTCGAGCGCAAGCGTCGAGTTGTGATAGAGATGCTTGTTTTCCGTGCCGCCGAGCATGAACTTCGGGGCCGGTGACGTGACCGACGTCCCGATGTAGACCAGGTTGAGCACCGGGTCGTAGCTCGGCACCATCCAGGCGCCGACGTGCTTGCGCTCCTCGAAGGGCACATCGCCCCAGGTCTCGTCACCCGGTTCGCCCGGCGCCGGAATCGTGCGCCGCCGCCACAGCTCAGCGCCGGTCGCGGCGTCGTGCGCGGTGATGACGCATGCCTCCGGCCCGCCGGCCGGCATGCAGCTCCGCCCCGAGATGACCTTGCCGTTCGCGACGATCGGCCCCGACGTCTGGGTCGCGGGGTTGATCGTGTAGTCGAGGATCTGCGTCTCCCAGACTTGGCGACCGGTTGCCGCATCGAGCGCGAAGACGTGATCGTCGACGCTCGTGTCGATGATGTACGTGCCGTGGATGGCGAGATTGCGGTTCGTCGCGGACAGGCCGCCAAACACGTAGTCCTCGACATCTTCCGGGACCTCGCGACGGTGCTCCCAGAGGAGATCGCCCGTCACCGCATCGATCGCCTGGATGACGTCGCCCGGGTTCGGCATGTAGAGCGCGCCGCCATACGCCAGCGGGGTGCCCTGCTGGCTGCCGGGCCCGAGGGCGCGCGTCCAGACGAGACGTAGCTCGCCGACGTTTCCGCGGTTGATCTGCTCCAGCGGGCTGTAGCCCCAGCCGTCGAGTGTGCGGCGCCACATCAACCAGTCGCCCGGATCGGGCTCTTGCAGTATCGCGTCCGTGACCGGCCTGAAGTCGCGGTCTTGGGCGCCTGCCAGCGTACCCGCGAGGCTGACGAGCAGGTACACGGCGAACGCACGACCATGCCACTTCGTGCTCATAGCAACTCCTTCTCGACGTCGGGGTTGGGGAATGGCAGCCCGATTATGCCACCGGCCGGGGCGGATCACGGCCTCGGCGGGGCAGACGGTGTGCAACGAGCGGACAGGAGGGACGGGGAGGCCGCGCGGGTTAGCTGTTGGCCGCCGTCTCCGGGAAGTGCATGCGGCGGAGGAGGGCCTGGAAGCCGGGGGGGGGCGGCGCGGACGGGGATCGCGCGTCAGAACCGAAACAGCCGCGTGAGCTTGACGACAAAGGCGCGGTTCTCGAGGAAGGGCGTGCCCCGCAGCGACGTGTCGCGCTGGTCGTTGTAGACGACGAACAGCTCGCTCCCCGGCTGATATACTCCCACCGGAGCCGGAGGTTCGCGCTGAGGGAATTGGTGCTGTTGCTGTACTGCAGCAGGCCGCCGAAAAACATCCGGGGCGTCAGCGTGTAGGTCACGCGGCTTTGGACGAGCGTCGTGGTGAACTGGCCCTCCGGGAGGTCGATCCGATTGAGGGAGATACTCGGCTCAAAAGAGAACTGCGGCGTGATCTCGATCCGCCCCCGCCGGTAGCTAACCGTCGTGATATGGCCGCTGAAGAACTCGCCGCGCTGGACGGAGAAGGTGCCGGAGAACCGCCGCTGCGCTCCCATCGAGTAGGACGCGAAGACGTCTTGGAAATCGTAACCGCCGACCGGGATGGTGACGTCGGACGCAATCGGGAACGGCCGCACGAGCAGCTCGTAGTTGCGCTGGACGTCGATGCTGAAGCGATCGCTGTTCTCGAGTTCCGTGTCGAAGCGCGCCTGCGCAATCCGCGTTTCAACCTGGCCGGCGCCGTTCTCGATGTAGTCGAGGCTGGCGCGCCACGTGAATTTGCCGCACCGCGCGAATCGCCGCTGGCCGCGGACTGTAGTGCGCCGACGTGAAGGTGCGCCGGAAGTCGTCGCGCCGCAGGAACCCGACTTCCGGGTTGAAGTGGTCCCCGACGAGCAGGTGGTCGACCTGGAAACCGTACAGGTCCCCGTTGTAGTTGAAGGCCGCCTGGTAGCTCGCGTTGTCGCCCTCCAGGCCGGGTGTGCGCGTGCGGGCGTAGTAGCCGTTGAAGTTGACGTTCTCGTAGAACGAGAACGCCGCGTCGAGCCCGTACACTTCGTTCGAGCCGGGACCCACCGTCGAGACGGACCGGCCGGTGAAGATCCCGCCGATCCGGCTGCGCCGCAGGATGTCACGCTTCACCCGCACGACCGTGAAGTTAGTCGCCACGGCGCTCGCGCCCGGCGTATCGTCGGTCTGGATGTTCAGCGCCCCGATGCTGAATGCACCCGCCTTCCCGGTGAGCCGGCCTCCACCCAGAATCGGCACCGTCTGCCCGTGTTCCAGCCCGATCCGCCGGCTGAAGAACACCGCGGGCACGTCACCGGGGCCGCCAAAGAAGCCCCCACCTCCGCGCCCACCGCGGGGCCCGCCCTGGCCCCCCCCGGCCGGCCGGCCGAAATCGAAGATGCCCTGTCCTTCGAGGAAGAACTCGCGTTTCTCGGGGAAGAACAGGCTGAACCGCGTCAGGTTGACCTGCTGCTCATCGACCTCGACCTGGGCGAAATCGGTGTTGTAGGTAAAGTCAGTCGTGAGGTTCTCGGTCACGCCGTACTTGACATCGAAGCCGACGTCGCCATCGCCCTCATTTGAGATGCGCGGGACCGCGCGGGCGTCGGTGGCGAGCGAGCCGATCGCATACGGCTTGACCTCGAACGTCCGGTTGCCCTCCGGCACGTCGACGCCGGTCAGCGTGCTGGCTGCCGATACGCGCATCTCGCCCGGGACGGCGTTAATGGGGACCGGTGTGAGAAAGGTCGCTTCGGTCTTCCGGCGAATACGTCGGCCGAGCTGCAACCCCCATATCTGCGACGTGCCCGGCCGAAAGCGGAGCGACTTGAACGGGATCTCCAGCTCGGCGGTCCACCCGCCGTCGAACCGGCCGGTCCGGACATCCCAGATGGGGTTCCAGTCCATGTTGGGGTTCCCTTCATCGGAAACCTGAAAGTCCATGAAGCCGCCAATGGGGTTGACCAGGAAGGCAACACCGTTGCGCCGATCGTAGAAGGTGTCCAACACCACGCTGAAAAAGTCGTTTTGAGTGAGCTGGCGCGAATCGCGCCGCATCTCGTTGGCGACCAACTGCGACGCGGGCGCCGAGTCCCAGAGGCGCGCCGACACATAGACATTCTGCGCGTCATAGAAGACCCACGCTTCGGTCTGTTCCGTCGACGGCGCACCCTCATCGGGCAGCTGCTGGATGAACCCCGCGACCGGCGGCACCTCCTCGTAGATCGCCTCGTCCAAGACCCCGTCCAACCGCCACGACCCGGTCAGCCGGACCGCCCGGACGGTTGCGCGTCCCGCCGCGTCGCGCGTGAGGGTCTCGGGCGCCAGCGCCCGCGCGCCGACGGGTGGCGCGCTCGCCGCGCGCGACGACGCGACCGCATCGCCCCCATCCGTCAGCCCCCGTCTCAGCTCGGCGGCGAGCCAGTCCTGGAGCGCGAACAGCTCCGGCACCAGGCCGTCGACGATCGCGCTATGCACGACCGTGGCGGTTACGACCTCCACCACGCGCGCCGTGATGCGCATCCGGTCGCCCACCCGCTGGTAGCCGCCACTGACGACCCACCGCGCGCCGAGGAGACGGCCGGCGGCAAGCTCTGTCGCTCCAGCCATGCCGGCGGCGCGGCTCACGCTCTCCAACGCACCCGAGACCGCCTGACGCCCCACCACCGACAGGTCGCCGGCATGCTCCAGCTCGGCGGCGAGGGTTTCGGCGATGCCGATGCCGATCCAGTCGTCCTCCGCGACCCCGGAGATGTTGGCAAAGACGACGACGGCGACGCGGTCGTCCGCTGTGCTTGCTGGCGCCGACTGGGCAGCGCGGACTGGTCCTGACGCGGAGAGGTGAGGCGCCGTGCCACGCTCGGCCGCCACGGCCGTCGACACCGAGAGCAGCAGGATCGTCTCAGCGATGATCATGGGGACCCGTGGAAGCGTACGGGGGTGACGTCGATGGCGTCGTCCAAGGCCAGCGCCCCGCGGGCGATCCGCTCCTTGAGCGTCTCCCCCTCGTAGTGGGCCATCACGAGGTACAACTGGCCGTCGTCGGTCTCGCCGACGTCGTAGACGGTGCAGATGTTCGGGTGGTCGAGGGCGGACGCGGCCTTCGCCTCCTGAAGGAAGCGTTGCTTGGCCGTGGCGTCGCGGGTCAGATCGGGTGGGAGGACCTTGATCGCGACCTGCCGGTCGAGGCGGGGATCCTGGGCGAGGTAGACGACGCCCATGCCGCCTTGGCCGAGTTGGGAGCGGATCGCATACGGGCCGAGCGTCGAGCCGGGAGCGAGGGACATCGGTGGGCGATCATAGTCTGGCTTCGGTCCCCTGACGCAGGTGGAATCGACAGTCGGCCGTCAACGCGCTGACGGGAACATAACGGCGGTTATCGGACCCGTCAGAATTCCAAGCGGCGGTGAAGAGGGTGACCTCTGGCTGGAACGCCTTCGGTCCGCCAGTTCCTCCCGGCAGATGCGTTGTGGTCGACCTTGACGCTCTCGGCGCTCGAGTTGCAGCAACGGTCGTCGGACGTGCGCGTGACCTCCGGGGTGCCCGAGCTCGACCGGATGTGCGGCGGCGGCTTCTTCCGCGATTCGATCATCCTCGTGTCCGGCGCCACGGGCACGGGCAAGACCCTGACGTCAACGCAATTCATTGCCGGCGCGGCACAGAACGGCGGCCGGTGCCTCGTGTTCGCCTTCGAGGAGAGCCGCGAGCAGCTCACCCGGAATGCGAGCGGGTGGGGGGTCGATTTCGAGCAGATGGAAGCGGATGGGCTCCTGAAGATCGTCTGCCGGTATCCTGAGGTCGCCCTCCTCGAGGAGCATCTCCTTATGATCAAGGAGACGATCGAAGAGTTCCAACCCGACCGTGTCGCGGTGGACAGCCTCTCGGCGCTGGAGCGCGTCTCCTCGCCCAGGGGATTCCGCGAATTCATCATCGGCCTGAGCGCGTTCATCAAGCACAAGGAGATCACCGGGCTGTTCACGTCCACGACGTCCTTGATGGGGGGGACGTCCACGACGGAAGCGCACATTTCCACGCTGACCGACTCGATCATTCTGCTGAGATACGTGGAGATCTTCGGCGAGATGCGCCGTGGCCTCACCGTGCTCAAGATGCGCGGGTCGATGCACGAGAAGGACATCCGCGAATTCGTGATCGACGGCACGGGCACCCACATCGGTAAGGCGTTCAAGAACGTGACCGGCATCCTCTCCGGCCGGCCGACGTTCGGGGACCCCGATGAAGTCGAGCGACTCAGTGCGTTGTTTAGCGAGGAGAGCTAACAACGCCCCGGGCGGGGCTCCGCGGCGATCCCTGAGCTCACGTGTGTCGCCGCCTTGACGACGGATCGACACCACGACACCGAATCCGCCGCGTGAGGCTCCAGTCGGTCCGGCGTGAGGTCGCCTGGGTCATGCACTGCACGATGCGGTGCGCCTGCAGACTGTGTAGCTGCGGAAGGTCGATGCTGCACTTGCGGTGGGTGAGATCGGAGATCCGGGACGCGGCATTGCCGGCGCCGACGTTGCCGACCTCCTTGAGATCAGCAAACTGTTCCGCTGTCAGGTTGGCTGGGCTCCTGGCGTGAGGCCTTTCGATACGTTGACAACGCGGTCACGTGAAGCTCGTGAGCGGCCGCTCATACAGCGTCCGGAGCCCGGGTTGTCGCCGGGAGCTCGATCACGAACACCGCTCCATCGTCTGACGGTGTTTCCAACCTCAGTGTCCCGCCGCACTCCGTGACAATGCTCCGGCACAGCGGCAGCCCGGCACCGGTCCCCTCACCGAGGGGTTTGGTCGTGAAGCGAGGCTCGAAGATCCGCTGCCGGATCTCGGCCGGCACGCCGGGGCCGGTGTCCCCGACACGCAGACACACACACCCTCTCGAGGCGTCGGCGTGTGTCCCGAGCATGAGACGACGGGGTGGCGGCGTGTCACGCATCGCGTGGTGGGCGTTGGTGATGAGGGTGGCCAGCAACTGGTGGAGCTGATGCGGATCGGCCCAGAGATCGGGGAGATCCGTCGCAAGGTCGAGACGCACCTCTACACCGGCGACTTTGAACGGAGAGGTCCAGAGCTCCACGGCTTCCTCGATGACCTCGTTGAGAGAGAGGCGCTGACGCTCACCCGGATGCGGACGCGCCAACGTGACCAAGCTTCGTACGATCCGCCCGCAGCGCTTGGCGGCCTTGGTGATCGTCAGCGCCTGCTCCGCCGCAGGCGTATCGCTCATCTCCTCGGCCAGTACGTAGCTGTGACTGATGACGACCGCCAACGCATTGGTCAGCTCGTGAGCAACGCCGGCAAGAAGCTGGGTCGTGGTGGCGAGCTCTTCGCTCCGTGCGAGCATCTCGCGCTGGCTCTGGCCCGGTGCGGCTCCATGCTCTGGTCCGCGCGTCGCGTCAGGCGACGTGGTTCGGCGAGCGGTCATGCGTCACGCATGGCGTCGAGCCGGCCCAGGACCTCGTTGGTGGCCGCCGCGTTCATGATGCACAGGAACTGCCCGTCGAAGGTCCGCTCGTCGTCGAAAAAGTCGGAGGATATCACCAGGGGTTCGTCCTCACCCTCGCAGAGGCGCTCGAACAGCGCCTGGAGGCCGCCGTGCCAGGAGTCGATGAAGATCTCGGGCATCGTCAACGTCGGCGTGGACTGGAGGAACTCGTTGAACGCGTGGGCAAAGGCCTCGGTCACGCGCTCGCCGATCTGCTTGAGCGCCGTCATGGAGTTAAAATCCCAGTCAGTCTGTGTGATGCGCACTGGGGCGTCGGTCGCGTACTGGACGACGCGTCGGGCACTGGCTCGCTTCGTGATCACCAGCACATCGGCGGGAATGTCGCCCAGAATCCTGAGGGAGATGGTCACCACCAGCGCGTTCTTCGCGTCGCACAGTTCCCTGATGCCCTGGACCGTGAGATGCGCGACCTCGGGAATGCTGATGACGCACTTGCGATGAATCAGCTCGGACAACCCCGAGGCCGCATTGCCGGCACCGATGTTGCCGATCTCCGCCAGGTCGCTTATCTGTTGTGGCGTGAGGGTGGCGGTCACGTTACGACGCTCCGTTCTCTAATGAGAGGGCGTCCACCGTCGCGCGGAGCGCCTGTGGCTTGAACGGCTTGGCAACCACTGCGACCGCGCCCGCCTCGAGGGCTTGCTGTGCCGTAATGCTCTGCCCGACCGAGCTCAGGAGCACCACGTTGGCCTGGGGGTCGATCGCCAGAATCGCCTTGAGCAGCTCCAATCCGTCCATCTCCGGCATGATGATGTCCGAGATCACGAGATCCGGATGGAGTTCACGAAATAGTCGGATGGCTTCATTGCCGTTCCCGGCTTCTCCCACCACCACGAAGTCATCGCCCCCAAGCGCGCGCTTCGTCAGGATTCTCGCCAACTGCGAATCGTCCACGACCAGGACACGCCGCTTCTTCATCCTGCTCCCCCGTCCACGGGCCCCCGGGGGCGCTCGTTCCGTTTCAACGCGTCTCTGATGCTCGCCAACAACTCCGGCGGCGAAAACGGCTTGCCGAGATAGTCATCGCTCCCCACCTCGAACCCTCTCACCTGATCGTCGATGTCCTTCTTCTGCGACAGGATGATCACCGGGATGAACGCCGTCGCGATGTTCTTCCGCAGTCGCTCGATCAGCTGAAGACCGCTCATTTCCGGCATCACGACGTCCGTAATGACGAGGTGCGGCCTGTCGCGGGCGATGCTGGTGAGCGCCTCGTTGCCGTTTGCGGCGGTGCGCACCACGATGCCACGCCTGGACAGAAACCGCGACAGCCCGTCGAGCAGCTCCGGGTCGTCATCCACGAGCAGCACTTCGGTCACGTCCTCGGCACTCGACTCGTCATCGCTCTCGGAGGGTACGGTCGCGGCCGGCGTCGCCGGTGCGACCACCTGCGGCGGCTCGTGGAAGCGCTCGCCACAGAATGGACACTGCCGCCATTCGGCATGGCGGGGTTGCTGGCAGCCGGGGCACCGCGCGGCGGCAGGGGGTGGCTCATGCGTCGTCGGCATCAGGACCACGCGGTCGAGCTCGGCGACGGTCGTCAGCCCCTGCCTCACTTTTTCCAGGCCATCCTCGACCATCAGCTTCATGCCGGCATTCCCGGCCGCTTCGCGGAGGGCGGCCTCCGAGGCGCCCCGTGTGATCAGCTCCCGGACCTCGCCGGTGACGCGCAGCACCTCGAACGCGCCGATCCGGCCCCGGTAGCCGGTGTGCTGACAGTATGCGCATCCGCGGCCCTTATACAGCGCAAACGACAGGTGCCCCTCCCCGAGCACCTGAGTGAGCCGCCCGACGGTCTCCACATCCGGTTCGGTTTGCTCCCGACACCGGCTGCAGATCAGGCGCAAGAGGCGCTGCGAGATCACGCCACCCAACGAGGACGCCACGAGGACGCCATCCACTCCCAGGTCGACGAGGCGGCTGATGGTGGAGATCGCGTCGTTGGTGTGGAGGCTGCTGAGCAGGATGTGCCCCGTCATGGCGGCGCGCATGGCGATCTCCGCTGTCTCCCCGTCCCGGATCTCGCCCACGAAGACCGCGTCGGGGTCCTGGCGCAGAATGGAGCGCAACGCCTTGGCGAACGTCAACCCGGTCTTGGGATTCACCTGCACCTGGTTCATCCCTTCCATCCCGTACTCGATCGGGTCTTCGACGCTGATGATGTTGATCCCCCGCGTGACCAGCTCGCCCAGCAGCGAATAGGCCGTCGTGGTCTTGCCACTCCCGGTGGGGCCGGCCATCAGCAGCATCCCTTCACCCAGCATGCCCGTCACGCGACGCAGGTCGTCGGGGAGGAAGCCCAGGTCGCGTATGGACAGCACGTTCAGGGTCGAGTCCAGGACGCGGACGACCACCTTCTCTCCATATTTGGTTGGCAACGTCGAGACGCGCAGATCGATGCGCCGACTCTCGAGCTTGAGCGAGATCCGGCCGTCTTGCGGGACGCGCCGCTCCGCGATATCCATCCCGCTCATAATCTTGAGGCGGGATACCAGCGACGCGTGAACCCAGTGGGGAAACTCCATCGACGGCACCAGCATGCCGTCCACCCGGTTCCTGACGGCGGTGTGGTGTTGCTTGGGCTCGACGTGGATGTCGCTGGCGCGCGCCTGGACGGCCTGGAAGATCACCGAATTGGCTAGCCTGACGACGGGCGCCAGCTCGCTCTTCTTCTTCAGCTGCAGGGTGTCTTCCTCGTCCTCTTCCTCGCCGCCATTGACGATTTCAATCCCCTGGTTGTGCGCGACGTTTCTGATGATCTGGTCGACCGAGTCGCTAACCGTGTACAGCTGCTCGATGGCCTCCGCAATCTCTCCCGCCGCGGCAACCCGCGGACTCACCTCTACCCCGCTCGCAAAGCGCGCCATGTCGATGGCGTGCATATCCTGTGGATTGGCCATCGCCAGGATCAACTCGCCGTGCTGAACGGCGATGGGGATGACGCGAGCCGAGACGGCCATCGGCCTCGGAATCAGGCCAACCGCAGCGGGGTCGGGCGTCAGCTCGTTGAGGTCGAGGAACGGAACGTCGACCGTCGCCGCCAGCGCCTGAGCCGCTTCGCGCTCGGTGGCAAACCCCAGACGCACGAGCGTCGCGGTCAGATCCTGCCCGCTGTGCTTGCGGTTCTCCTCGAGCACGAGGGCGAGCTCGTCGGATGCAATCAACCCGGTGTCGACGAAGGCCGCACCGAGCTGCTTCACGTCCATGAGGATCTGTGGGTCTTCGAGAGGGTCCGGGGCAGCGCGTGCGGCCTAGTGATCCTGGTTCTGGCTCAGCTCCGTCACACGATCGAGCAGAGCCTGCGGCGGTCGCGGTGCTGGAGTGCCCATCTGAATGCTGTGCGTCATGCGCGCCAGCGCCGACGTGCACTCCGACAGCACCGCGGTCACCTGCCGTGGGAGAGGCTGGTCTCTTTTTCTGGTTCCTCACACAAATGTGTGCACGATTCAGCCCCCAGCAGGTCAGCCACGCCGTGGAAAGAGGCTGCGGATGTGTTCGTGCAATCAGCGGTGAAGTCGTCTATCGCTCAGTCGACGGCCGCCTGCGCGGGCCCCGCTTTTGGTGGGGGGCCTGCTCGACGGCAGCCGGTCCCACCTCAAGGTGCTGAGGCGCTGGCATTTACAGGGCGACGAACCATGAACACTCGTGGAACGCGGCCTGGACTTTCGCCGACGTTTTACCGCTGGGCCGAACCCTCGCTGACTGTTCAGCCCCTTGGCACTGGCAGGCCCCTCGCGATTTCCGCCGTGTACCGTGGGCCGGACTTTCCGAGAGCCTGCAGTTCCTCTCCAGATACAGACGGTGTTCTCCAGCCACGTAAGTCGATGACAATGCTTGACTTATTAGCCATGGAACCGGCCAAAGCTGCACCGATCCCTGAGAGGAACCCTTTTTCTCAAGGGGGCCAGGAGATCCTCCATCCCGGTCGCCACGAGGTCGACGCCCTCGTATTCCCCGCCCATCTGCCGGGCCACGCCACGCAGCGTGTGCGCCGCGCGAAAGACCACCTCCACGGTATCCGTCGCGCTCGTGTCTCGACCGAGGACGGTGAGCGACTGCGTCAGCTGCTCCACAAGCTCGGTCGCTTCCTGGATGGCGATCTCCCGCAGCTCAGCCTCGCCCTGAGCGGCGATCTCCCCTAGTCGCTCAAGCTGGTCGGCGTCGTGTTGCTGATCGTTCGTGAGATATCCCCTTGAGATCGGGAGCATTATACGTCGTCCGATCGACCGGCTTTGCGGCGTGAACACCTCGTCCGGGGACCCTGGGCTGACGTCGCGTCGACCCGAGCCCGGCGGGCTGCTAGGCGAGGATCCTGTCGGCGCGCTCCGCGCGAAGCCCTGGCCGGATGGGATGCGCGCATGTGCGCCTGCAGGCACAAGACGTGAGCGGTTCCGCCGCATCCGCACACGTGCCTAGCTGTCAACCTGCTTAACGTATTGACAAATATAATCTTACGGCCTCGCGCATCTTGGCATGACCCATGCTTCATTGTGATGGCATGGAGCAGCCGAGCCCGATGCCGTCATCGCGACCTCGCCGCGCGGCGCTGGTGATCACCGGCGTCCTGCTGCTTGGCCCGCTCGCCGGAGCTGGTGTGGCCGGCGAACCAGCCTCGCTGTCGGTCTCGGAGGAGCTCGTGCTGGGCCAGCAGATGTCGAACGCCATCGAGCGGGACCTGCCGTTGCTGCGCGACCCGAAGCTGACGTGGTACGTCAACCTCCGTGGTCGCCAGCTTGCCGCCGCGTCACCCCGGAACGACATCCCCTATTTCCTTCGCGTGATCGACAGCGACGCGCCCAACGCGTTCGCGATCCCGGGCGGCCACATCTACCTCACGGTCGGGATGCTGCAGCTCGTCGAGAGCGAGGCAGAGCTGTCGGCGGTGATCGCGCACGAGCTGGGTCATCTCGCCGCGCGACACGGCGCGACCGGGCTCGTGCGTCGGCAGTGGATGTCGCTTGCGCTGGATGTCGCCTCGGTTCTCTACGGCAACCCGGTCGCGTCGCTCGGCGCGAACCTGGCGGGCGGTCTGGCCGGCCTCAAGCTCAGCCGGGACGCCGAGCGGGAAGCGGACCGGCTCGCCGTCGACATCCTCCTGGCCACCGGAAGCGACCCAGCCGCGCTGGTGACGCTCTTCGAGCGACTGCTCGATCAGAAGCCAGACGCGCCGAACCGTTTCGAGGCGCTGCTGGCGACTCATCCGCCGACCGAGGAACGGATCGCCAATCTGAGACAGCTGGTCGCGGCCGCGCCGCTGGCGTCGCTGGCCGCTGCCGACTCGGACCTGTTCGAGGACGCGATACAGGGGATCCGGCCCCGCTGACGGCAACGAAGGCCCCGTGCACACGGCGATGAGACCCCTCTGCGGAACGCTGGCGGCGCTCGCCCTCCTGATCGGGGCGGCCGACCGCGTCGACGCGCAGCACATCGGTCTGGAGCCCGGTCGCCTGGCGGCGTTGCTCGACCTTCCGAAGGGTGACGACGCGCAACGAGAGCGCCGCCTCGAGGAGATCGGGCGTGCCGCGCTGACGGCGCCCA
Organism: Vicinamibacterales bacterium; assembly: GCA_965197395.1. GTDB lineage: Bacteria > Acidobacteriota > Vicinamibacteria > Vicinamibacterales > UBA8438 > CAZYFH01. Next base: position 716,380 of record CBDANB010000006.1, read on the forward strand.
GCTCCGCCCTCTGGCTCGAATCCGGGCACTTGCTGACGGCCATGGGACGGTGGGAGGCGGCCGAGGCGGCTTACCGGCGAGCCGTCGTCGACACGCCGCTCGCGCGACTCGGCATCGCGGCGGCGCTCGTCGAACGGGGGCAGCCGCACGTGGCCATGAGCCAGCTCCACACCGATGACCCCTGGCGGCTGCGCTACGCACGGGTGCTGCTGCAGCTCCGGACGGACCGCGCCGTCCGTTTCGCCGACCTGCGCGCGGAGCTCGCCGCCCTGCTGGCCGCAGAGCCGCACGCGGTCGACGTGTTCGACCTGTGGCTCGGCCTCAATCCGGACGAGGCGGAGCTCGAGGCCGCCATCGAACGCCTGGACGACCTCTCGGACCTCGAAGCGGTACGGCAGCGCGCCGAGGTGCGGCTGCGGCTCGGTCAGCCCGAGCTGGCCCGGCGGGAGATCGAGGCGGCGCCGAGGGGCGGCGACGACGCCCATCCCGGCGTCCGCAGTCGTCTCGACCGGGTGCTGGCCCGCGCGTTCTTCGAGGACGACGACGACAGGCAGGGCCAGGAGATCTACGCACGCCTCCTCGACCGCCTCGATGCGACGGCGGCCGATGTGCTGTATCAGGACGTGGCCGTCATCGCGTCCCGCGAGGAGCGCCGCGATTTCGCGTCGCAGCCAGAGACCGAGCGGGCAAGCTTCTTCCGGCGCTTCTGGACCCGGCGCGACCCGACGCCAGGGACACCGGACAACTCCAGAATTGGCGAGCACTACCGCCGGCTCGCCGACGCACTGTCCGACTACCCGTTGCAGTCCACGGGTCGCGGCTTCTTCACGGACGCGGAGATCTTCGCCACCTTGTCGCCGACGCTCCGCCATTTCGACGCGGCGCGGGTCTTCGAGGAGATGTCGGCGTCGAGATACTGGCTCGACCCCCGGGGTCTGATCCTCACCCGCCACGGCGCTCCGGCGCGTCGCGTCGTGCTCGACGAGTTTCTGAGCCCCGGCCACCCGTCGGAATCGTGGCTGCTGACCGGACCCCAGACCGGCGAGCTCGTTCTCAACTTCGTCAAACGCCCGACGGTCGGCGAGTGGAGCCTGGCGCTAAACCTGGCGATCGCAGTGGACGAGGCCGGCGACGCGCCGGACGATCCGCAAGTGCTGGACGACCTGTCGCTCGGCGCGCTTCGCCGCGTCTACCGTACCCGGGCCCGGTTGCATACGCTCTACCGGGAAGCGGCGGCCATCCGCTCGGCCGACGATGCGGGGAGCTTGCTCGGCGCCGAGAGCCGGCTGCTGGCCGGCGACGCCCTCGTCGCGCTCGGGCTCGACTCGACGAGCCACTACAGCGAAGAGAACACGCTGCCCACGACCGTCTCGGCGGCGACGCGACACAGTGGCGGCCGGGCGGCGGTGGAGATCAGCTTCGCCATCGACCTCGCGAGGCTCCCCCCGAACGCGTTCGGAGAGGACGCCTCGTTCGTGGCGACGGCCCGGTTGTACGACGCCGACTGGTCGACGGTGCGCCATAAGGTGCGGCAGCGATTTCCCCTCCGGTCACCGCCTTCCGGCGACTTCACCGGCTACGTGGGCGTTCTCCGCGCGCGGGATGTGGAGCCCGACCTCTACCACGTCATGCTCGACGTGCACCAGCCCGAGTCGGCCTTCACCGGTCTTGCCGCCGTCGAACACGAGGCCAGCTACGTGCACCCGGATTTTCTCGGCGTCAGCGACCTCACCCTGTCGCTGACACCCGACACGCGGCTGGCTCGCCCGGTGGGTGCGGCGCCGGACCGCGGCATGCCGCTGCCCGGTGGCGTCGTGCCGCGCGGCACGCCGTTCGAGATCGGCTTCTCCGTGTATCACCTCCAGGCGGATGCGTCAGGCGCGGCGCGCTACGAGGTGGAGGAGCAGATCCTGACGCTCGAAGACGACTCCGGTACGCTGTCCCGCGTGCTCGACTACGGCAGCTCGGTCGGACAACTCTTCTTTCCCCTCTACTCGCTGGCCAGTCGCTCCGTGTCGTTCGCGCTCTCCCGGGCGCGGGCGGACGGCGCAGACCGGCGAACCGCCTCCCGGGTTGTGACCCGACCGGCCACCGACGCGGTGACGGACACGGTACAGCTCGACCTGAGCGATCTCGAGACGGGACTCTACAGCGTGTCGGTGACGGTGAGGGACCTCGTCACGGAGCAGACGACAAGCGAGTCGATGACGTTCGGTGTTCGGTAGGTGGTCAGGATATCGACCGCATCCTGATTTCGGGGAGCCTGGACGTGTCGGTCGTTCTCGACGCGGTGATGTGCTCGTCGCGCCGGAGCGACTCCACGTGCGGCTACACGCCTGCGAATCGCGTATCATGCGCAACCTCGGGAACGTAAGAGGCACGGAATCCACGACGGGGCACTGAGTGACCACAACACCGCCAACGGACATCACGTTGCCGCAGCGGTGGCCGATCCTGGGGATCAGTGTCGTAGTGGCCGCAGTCTATTGTGCGACTGCGTGGATTGGCCACGTACTGGTGATCGAGCTCGGCTCTACGAGGATCGTCTGGCCGCCGGCCGGCATCGCTCTCGGGGCCGCACTGCTCTTTGGCTATCGGGTCTGGCCCGGCGTGTTGTTGGGATCTTTTCTGTCGACTGTGGTGTCCCAGAACACGATCGGTTTGGATGGCGGGGGGTTGGCGGCTGAGCGGTTAGTGGCGCTGGGGATAGCCGTGGGCGCCAGCGTTCAAGTCATTGTCGGCGTCTTCGTTGTGCGCCGCTACGGCGCTTTCCCCAGCAGACTCACCGGTATGAGGGACGTGCTCGCGCTGCTCCTGCTCGGCGGTCCGCTGTGTTGCTTGACCAGCGCAACCATCGGACCCGCGATAATGCTTGCCGGCGGCGCGGTCGAGCCAGGCTCCTGGATCGAGACGGCAGCACGTTTGTGGGTCGGCGACGTGCTCGGTGTTGTCATCTTCATGCCGATGGTCTTGGCCTGGGGACTCGGTCCCGCAGACCTCTGGAGGCAGCGTCGTGTGCCCGTGACGCTGACACTCCTGGGAGCCTTCGCGCTGGTACCCCTTTCGTATAGCTACAGCCATTCCAACAACCGAGAGAAGGAGCTCAGAGATTTCAAAGAGCGAGCCGACACCATTGCAACTGTCCTTGAGTTGACCGTCCGGGACCACCTGAAGCCTCTGGCGTTTCTCGAAAGCGCTTTTCGGGAAATCGAGAACGTGTCGCCCGAGGCGTACCGAAGGCTGACGAGAGAAACACTGATCGAATTCCCGGCGCTTCAAGCCATTTCATGGAATGTTCGGTTTTCTGAAGACAATCGGGACCGGCGGCGATCGCTCCAGGGGTATCACACGGCGGTCTTTCGCCTTGGCGACATGGTCGATGTCGCGTTGTCGGGCGCTGTGCCGGACAGTGTCCATCTATGCATTCTGGACCGTACTGCGCGCGAGGGTGAGCAGCTCCTCTATGCAAGCTCACCCCACGATGTGGCCGACACGTCCATCAGCGACGCTCACTCCGCCACAGAGCGGTCAATTCATCGAGTCCTGGACCTACCCAGTCGAGGTTGCGGGACGGCAATGGGAGCTGCAAGTTGGAGTTCCCGCGGAGCTGTTCTTTGCCGAAGCCGAGAACGACCGCTGGGTAGTTGCTCTCGGTGGACTGATGGCTTCCACCTTGCTCGGCACGCTCGTGCTCACCGGCACGGGGCGCAGACAAGAGCTCGAGCACAACGTGAGCCTCCGCACGAAGCAACTCGAGAACGAAATCGCTTACCGTCGTGAGGTGGAACGAGAGCTGGCGGACTCAGTGCGCAACTTCAAACGCGCCGAGAGGGTTGGGCATCTGGGGAATTTCTGGGTCTATCCGGGTTTCCCAACGCTATTTTGGGGCCTTTCGGGGTTTTTCGTGGATGATTTGATGGGAAAGGCCCTGTGGAAGCTCGTGGAAAACGCGCAGCGTTTTCCGAGGTGCGGTGCTCGATTTACCCAGGAAAGACAGGGATATCAGGTACTTACGCCCTTTGGGAAACTCGGATATAGCCGAATTTCTCACGGGACTTCAACAGCAACCGGGTTGTCTGGTCGGACGAGGTCTACGCCATCTTTGGTCTCACGCGAACGGAGTTCGACCACACGACCGAAGGAATGTTCGACCGATTTCATGAGGCCGATCGCGCACGAACGCGGCAGGCGATCGACGCCGCCCTTGCGGCAGGTCAGCGCGACGTACGGTACGAGGCTCGGATCGTTCGAGCAAACGACAAGGAACGAGTGGTCGAGGTGCGGTCCGAGGTCGAGTACGACGAGGCAGGCACACCTCTCTCGGCGCGCGGCACGATTCAGGACGTGACCGATCGTCGCGGGCTAGAGAGGCAGTTGGCCGAGAAGCAACGACTGGGGGCGCTGGGCCGGGTCGCTGGGGGCGTGGCCCACGCATTCAACAACCTTCTCCAGGCTGTCCTCGGCAGCCTCAACATCGCGGAGAAAGAGGTCGTAGGATCCGAGCGAGCGAAATGGCTTCGGTTGGCAGAACAACGCATCGTGTCCGGACAAGAGCTGACTGAGCGACTACTGGCCTGGGATGTCGGCATGCAAAGCACTGAGTTCGTGGTTGAACCGGCCAGCGAATTGATTTCGGAGAGCGTCGATTTGGTCAGCCCGTTGCTCGGAGAGAGGATTAACGTCAAGACCGAACTCGATCCAGGGCTGTGGTCAATCAAGACCGACCGAGGTCAGTTCCAGAGCGCGATGATAAACCTCGCCACCAATGCCCGCGATGCGATGGGTGGACGGGGTGATGTCACCATCAAGGCTTCCAACACCAGCCTCGGGGCGTTCCCGGCAACCCGTCCCGACCCACGACATGCCGATGACTACGTCAGGGTGTCGGTCACCGACACCGGGGCAGGCATGTCAGCGGAGGTCAAAGGGAATGCGTTCAATCCGTTTTTCACTACAAAGGAGATTGGCCAAGGCGCCGGGCTTGGCCTGAGCGCGGTGTTCGGCTTCGTCACCCGCTCGTCAGGGGGTCACGTCGATATTGCGGGCTCTTCCGGCTTTCGGGTGGCTATCTCAACACCTCGTGGAGGACAAGCGTGGGTCGCGGTAGCATCCCACCATGCAAGACCGTGACTTGTACGCCAAGCTTCTCGGCCTCGAACCGCCGTGGGAAGTCGTCGATGTGGGCCTCTCGATGGAGGACCACTCAGTGCAGGTCTTTGTGGCCCTCCGGGCGGATGCGCCGGCGCCGTGCCCGGAGTGCAGCGAGCGCTGCTCGCGCCATGACACCCGGACGCGGTCGTGGCGGCACCTGGACACGATGCAATACAAGACCCTGCTCGTGGCGGAGATTCCCCGGATCGATTGTCCGACGCATGGCATCAGGCAGGTGAAGGTGCCCTGGGCGGCTCCCCGGTCTCGCTTCACCGCCCTCTTCGAGTGTCTGGTCATCGAGTGGCTGCAGCACGCCAGCATCAAAGCCGTCGCCGAGCTGCTCGCCCTGACCTGGGACCAGGTGGCGGGCATCATGGAGCGCGCGGTGGACCGAGGGCTCGCCCGCCGCAAGCGCTCGGTGCCCAAGGTCGTGGGCGTCGATGAGACCTCGTTCCAGAAGCGGCACGAATACGTGACCGTTGTCTGTGATCCCGTGCGGGCGGTGGTCCTCTTTGTCGCAGATGGCCGCTCGGCGGACTCGCTCAGCGGCTTCTTCGACCCGCTCACCACCGCCGAACGAGCCCGCATCGAGGCGGTCGCGATGGACATGTCGGGCGCCTACCTGAGCGCGGTCACCCGAGCGTTGGGGCCACACGCGCACGAGCGGATTGTCTTCGACAAGTACCACCTCGCCAGCCTGCTGGGCGATGCGGTGAACAAGGTCCGTCGTGACGAGCACAAAACGCTGCTCGAGAACCACGACGAGCGCCTCAAGGGCACACGGCATCTCTTCCTCATGAACCCCTGGAACATGTCGCGGGCACAGGCGGCCGAGCTAACGCAGCTCAAATCCAGCAACCTCAAGGTCGCCCGCGCCTGGGCCATCAAGGAAACGTTCATGGACGCCTTCGCGTTTCGCCAACCCCAACGGGCGGAGCGGGCGCTGAAGGCGGTGCTCACCTGGATGGCCCGCTCGCGCCTGGCACCCATGGTCCGAGTCGCACGGACCGTCCGACGACATTTCGCCGGGGTCATCAACGCCATCATCAGCGGCATCACGAACGCGACCGCCGAGGCCCTCAACTCACGCATCCAGTGGATCAAGAAACAGGCCGCAGGGTTTCGGAGCCGGGAGCGGTTCCGCAAGGCTATCTACTTCCATCTCGGAGGCCTGGACTTGTACCCGGATGAGGCACGTGCTCATGCCCACCCGAATCCCTGAAGCGCCATATTGCGAGCGAGCCGGGACAGGGGACGACGGTGACCCTGTACTTTCCGCGAGAAGAGGTCAATGCTGCGTCTCCGAAGGGCGCTGAGCCGACGTGAGCCGAGGCGGCATCGGTCGTTCTCGACTCACCTGGTGCTCCTCGCCGCGCGCGAACGAACGCGCCCGTCCCCCGAACGCGGACGGCCCGCATCTTCGACGCCGGTCAGGATGCGGCGACTGGCAGACAGGCCACCTTGCGGATCTCGTCGCGGACCATTTCCAGAACCTTGTGCGGGGGGGCGCCGAGCCTTCCGGAATCCGAGGCAAGCGCCGCCATGAAGCCACGATACGTCTCGCTCCGCGTATCGCCGCACTCGAGCGACATCGTGGACCCGCACGAGCAGTTCGCCATCGACAGCGTCGGGATGGGGTGCTCCTCACGTTCCCCGTGCCACACGAGCGCGCCGACCGCCTGCGTCTGCTGGAGGTAGGTCTCGAAGTCGGGGTACCGCTTCTGGCAGACCGGACAGGTCTTGGGGAACTGCGTCCCGCAATACTCGACGATTGGTGAGACGAACGCAGACGATTCCATCTCGATGTCCTTCCTTGTCGTGGCGCGACTCCGGCTCCCCCGGTTCGATCACGAGACCATCACAGCCGGCGCGGGTTGTCGGGACCGACCGGCGATCATGTCGGCGAGGACGTCAACGACACGGGGATCGAACCTCGTTCCCGACGCGCGCTCGATGCTCGCCAGCGCGTCGCCCGGGGTCATGGCAGGCTGGTCGTCGCCCGGTTGGAGCAGCGCGTCATAGGCGTGAGCGACAGCCACCACGCGGCTGCCAGGTGAGATCGCCGCGCCCTTGAGCCCACGAGGGCCGCGGCCATCGAACCGCTCCTCGACCCCGCCAACGACGTCTTCCGTGCTTGCCGCATAGCGCGACGGCTCGGGGGCGGCAGCGGGCACCAGCGACCGGAGCTTGTAGAGCAACGCCGCCTGTCCAATCACGCAGAGCCCGGCGTCTGGAATTCGGAGGCGTCGCGCCAGGACGATGGCCAGGTTGCCGACGCGACGCGTCCGCTCGACTGCGTCGGCATGACACCGGGCGATCGTCGAGAGCAGCCGGTCGATGCCCGGCGCCTGGGGCGCTTCCTTGCCCGTTTCGGTTTCTCCACGGCCGGGATGCCGATCGTGGGCCGTCCACCCGTGATCCCGCCCGATGCCGCGGGCGACGGCGGCACATACGCGGACGCGGTCGAGCGGCTTTCGCAAGTAGTCGACGACGCCGAGGCGCACTCCCGCCACCGCCGAATCGACGTCGGCCGCACCGGTCATCATGACAACGGCCGTGTCGGGAAACCGTTCGCGGAACTGCGTCGCCAGCCAGACACCGTCTTCACCCGGCAGCCCGATGTCACAGACCGCCACCGCCACTGGAGTCATGAGCTGTGTGACGAGCGCCTCTTCAGCAGTACCAGCCACCTGCACGGGATACCCCGCGGCGCGCAGCCAGCGCGCGAGCAGATTTCGTAACTGCGCGTCGTCGTCGACCACCAGCACCAGCGGCTGGTGATCGATGCGGCCGTCGGCCGCGTCGACGGGGACGACCCGTAAATCGCAATTTGCCCCCAACATCATGCTGGTCCTTTCTCTCTGTCCACCACTCGCTTAGTGCACGACAACGGCCATCCCCATCTCAAACATCTCGACGACCGCCGGATCGAACTGCGTACCCGCGCCGGCGACGATCTCGCTCATGGCATGCTGCTCTGACCGTGCTTCGCGGAACACGCGGGGGGTGGTGACCGTGTCGAAGACGTCAGCGACCGCGATGATGCGCGCTCCGAGGGGGATCGCCTCGCCCGAGATCCCGTGTGGAAACCCGGTCCCGTCGTACCGCTCCTGGGTCGCGCGCACGATCTCCGCCGTGCCAGCCAGATAGGGCCAGAGCCCAGAGACCATCTCGTGGCCGATCTGCGGGTGCCGGCGCACCATGTTCAGCTCCTCGACGCTCAGTGAGCCTCGCTTACCCAAGATTGCCTCGGGCAGCGCCGTCTTCCCGATGTCGTGCAGGAGCGCCGCGCGCTCGATCGTCGACTGCATCGCGTCACCCGCGTGGAGCGCCCGGGCAAGGTCGGCGGCCAGCGCCGCGACGCGGTGGGCATGTGCATGCGCGCTCGAGTCGCGCGCCGCCAGCATCGCCAGCAGCCCGTCGAGCGCCGCGGCCGAATCGACGTTGATCGCGTCCGGGATGGCCCCCGATGGCAGCGCCACCGTCCGGTCCCCAACGGACGCCACCGTCCGGCCTCGCCTCAGATCGACGACCGCCTGATGCCATTCGTACCCGCGCTGCACCGATTGGCGCAGGCGGTCCGCGCTGCACGGCTTGCTGAGATAGTCGGCCACACCCTGGCGCAGGCTCGTCACCGCCGTCCCGACGTCCGGCGCGCCGGTCACCATGATGATGGCCGTCTCAGGATGCTGATCGCGTAGCTGCTCGGCCAGCCACAAGCCGTCATAGCCTGGCATCCGGATGTCACAGACGACGACCGGCGCGCGAAGCTCGGACTGGATCTCAAGCGCCTTCCCGGCAGATGATGCCGTTTCGACGGTATGCCCGGCCCGCTTCAGCCAGCGGCCGAAGAGCTCGCGTGGCGCCGGCTCATCGTCGACGATGAGCACCGCGTGCTGCGGCGTCACCGCGGCGGTCCGGCTATTCCGAGCGGTCCGGTAGTCGACGTCCGTCTGGCTGTCTGTCCCCATGGTCCCGGACCGGTCTTATCGCATGGTGCGTGCCAGCGCCGTGGAAGGCTGTAACTCGTTGTACACGTGACCCTTCGTGAGGTTGAGCGCAAGCGCGCCGGCGTGTGCGCACGTGCGGCCGCACGCCGCGGACCAGGTGCGCTGTGTGACTCGGGAACCGGCGGGGGCTAGCGACTCGGAAGAGCGAGGTCGACCCGGACGGCGCCCGCCAGATGCTCGAGCGTATGCACGTCGAGATAGAGTCGGCCCTCGCGGAGGCTCCGCCACTCCCGGCCAGTCAGCCGAAGCTGCCCTGACGTCCGGGTAGAACCGCGCCCGGCAAGCGACCTGACCATCGGACCGCGTTCGGCGTCGTCGCCGCGGCGGTGGAAATCGATCGACAGGACGTCGTCGTCCAGCAGACCGAAAACCGAAACGGCATAGCGCAACGTCCGCGTGCTCGGATCGACGGTGAGGCTGGCCAAGGCCGATAGTCCCGTCTCGGCCGTCAGCACGGTGTCGACCTCGAGTGGCACCGGCCGTGACGCGAGGCGCGGCGTGAAGTCGGGCGGGCGCCGGTGGTGGGTCGCCTGCTCGAAGGCATACGCGAGCTCCAGGAGCCGCGGCTCGGCCCACGGGCGCCCGAGCATCTCGACGCCGACCGGCATGTCGTCCTCGGCAAAGCCACCGGGCACCGTGATGGCCGGGAGTCCGGAGAGCGCGCTCAGGGCGCAGTTGCTCCCCGGCTGTGGCTCGCCGATCGGTCTGGCGGTCCGCCGAATGGTCGGATAGACCAGCGCATCGAGCTCGTGCGCGTCCAGAAGATCGACGGCCGCCGCGCGGATGTCGTCCCGCTTGGCGATGCGAGTCCGATAGTCGTCGGTCTCCAATGACTCGACGTCCTGCGACGTCTGCAGCCCGCGCTCGAGGCTGCCGTGATACAGACCCGTCCTGAGAAAGTCCTCGAGCGACCGGACATAGGCACTCGGCGTCTCCCTGAGGTAGGCATCGAGATCGAACTTGAACTCCTGCCCGATGACCGACGTCTCCGCCAGCAAGGGCGTGACCTCCTGCTCTTCAATGTCAATCACCTCGGCGCCGATCTCGCGCATCCGTTCGACCGCCGCCTCGATGACCTCACGGACCGGCCGATCGGCGTTGCCCTCCCCCACGAGCGCGGTCACGACCCCCAGCCGGGCGCCCGCCAGTCCGTCGCTCACGAGCGCCGTCGTATAGGTGGCGGGGATGTGACCATCGCTCAGGCGCGTCGTCTCATCGGCGGGATCGAACCCGACGGTCGCATCGAGCACGAGGGCAAGATCCTCGACCGACCGCGCGAGCGGCCCGCCGATGTCCTGGGTCGTCGACAGCGGGATGATGCCGTCGCCGCTGGCCAGACCACGCGTCCCGCGGAGCCCGACCAGGGCGTGATGTGCCGACGGGATACGGATCGAACCGCACGTGTCGCTGCCCATGCCGACGGTCGCGAAGCTCGCCGCCACCGCGGCGCCGGTGCCGCCACTGGAGCCTCCGGGGTTTCGCGTCGGATCGTAGGGGTTGCGGGTCTGGCCGCCGAGCGACGCGACCGTGGTGATCCCCCGGGCCAGCTCGTGCATGTTGGTCTTCGCCAGCACGATGGCACCCGCCTCGCGCAGACGGCGCACCTGGAACGCATCGTCCGGTGGCATCGAGGTCGCGAGCCCGAGCGTGCCGGCCGTCGTCGGCATGTCCGCCGTGTCGTAGTTGTCCTTCACCACGACGGGGATACCGTGCAGCGGTCCGCGCACAGTCCCGGCGGCGCGCTCGGCGTCGAGTGCGGCCGCCCGATCTCTCGCGTTGGGATTGACGGTGATCACGGCGTTCAGCGCCGGCCCGCGCGCATCGTAGGCATCGATCCGGGCGAGATGGAAGTCCACGAGGTCGACGGACGTCACCGATCCGTCGTCGAGCGCGACCCCGAGCTCCCGGATCGACTTCTCCATGACGTCGAAGCCGCGCGGCGTGCTTTCAGCGCAGGCAGCCGCCGCGCACCCGACCACAACGATTGTGAGACGCGACGCTGTCATAGAGCCTCCCTGTGCGCAGCCCGTGTGATCGTCGACCTGCGAGGGGAAATGATAGTGTTCCGGAACCCGATGCGTCAGATAATTCCTCGGCCCGCATTGCCGCCCGCGTGCCGTCGCTGGATGGTCGCCGCCATGCCCGCGCCCTGCCGATGAACCCACGAACCGCTGCGTCTGGCGTGCTGCTCGTCGTCACCCTGCTGCTGGGCACCACCGTTTCCTCGACCGCCCAGACAGGCTCGCCCGACCGCGAGTCGATCCGCCCCAGCGACCTGCGAAGCGACGTCGCGTTCCTGGCGTCGGACGACATGCGCGGCCGTCTCGCGGGAAGTCGGGAGAATCGGCTGGCCGCGGCGTTCATTCGTGCGCGCTTCGAGCGGCTGGGCCTGTCTCCGGCCGCGGACGACGGCTACCTGATGCCGTTCGATCTCATCGTGCCCGCGATGGACGCGGACGACGCGCACGCCCTCGATATACGCGTGCGGGGTGAGGCTCCGGCGGAGATGACGCTCGGACGCGATTTCTTCCCCGAACGAATCAGCGGGTCGACACGCGCGCGAGGCAGACTGGTGTACGTCGGCTTCGGCATCTCCGCGCCCGAGCTCGGCCACGACGACTACGCGGGTGTCGATGTGACCGGCCGCGTCGTCGTCTTGCTGAGCCATGAACCGGGCGAGTTCGACGCGAGCAGCCCGTTCGAGGGTCGTGTAGCGTCCGAGCACGGGCGTACGAGCCGGAAGGCGCTGGAGGCGCAGCGACGCGGGGCTGTCGCGGTCCTCGTCGTCGCGGATGTCCACAACCACGAAAGCGGCACGCCACTCGGCACGCTGATGGACACCATCTGGCCCGCCCAGCCGCGACGTGTGCCGGCATACGAGCTCGGCGCGTGGGTCGACGCCATCCGGATTCCGGTGGTCCGGATCTCACCCGATGTCGCGGCGCGTGCGCTCACCGAGACGCAAGCCGAGCTGGAATCGCTCGCGCGGCGCGCCGACACCGACGGATTCCGTGCAGTCGCCATCGAGACCCAGATCGAGGTCGCGGCGGAGATCACGCGACGACGCGTCACACTGCACAACGTGGTCGGTCTGCTCGACGGTGGTGACCCCGAGCTGCGCGATGAATGGGTGATCGTGTGCGCCCATTTCGACCACGAGGGCGTGGACGGCGAGCGGGTGTTCAACGGTGCAGACGACGACGCGTCGGGTGTCGCCGGTCTGCTCGAGATCGCCGAGGCCTACGCCCGTGCGGCACGTGCCGGGATCCGGCCGCGCCGCTCGATTCTGTTCGCCGCGTGGAACGCCGAGGAGCGCGGTCTGCTGGGGGCGTGGGCGTACACCGAACGCCCGCTTGCACCGCTCTCCGACACGGTCGCGGTCCTCAACATGGACATGATTGGCCGCAACGAAGCGGTGCCGGCGCGCGGCGGACGGCGCTTTCGCGGCCTCCCGCCCCAGACCGCGGCCTCGAACCGCAACGCGGTCAACGTCCTCGGCTACAGTTTTAGCGACGACCTCCGGCGCGCGGCGGCGGCGGCCGATGCCGGGGACGTGACCATCCGTTTCCGCTACGACGACAGCGCCTCGAACCTGCTGCGCCGAAGCGACCACTGGCCGTTTCTGGCGTCCGGGGTGCCCGCGCTCTTCGTGCATACGGGGCTTCACCCGGACTACCACACGGAGCGCGATCGTCCCGAGACGCTGGACTACGAGAAAATGGCGCGCGTCGTGCAGTGGGTCCACGAGCTGGGCTGGAACCTGGCGAACGCGGATGGCCGACCGGCGCTCGACTAGGCGTTCCCATTGGATCCAGCAGATCCAGCCCATCTCGATCTGACGTACGTCAAGGAAGCTTGTACGGTCGGACACATCGTCGGTCGTCCATCCAACCCCGCTTACCCGAACCGGCAATCCACCTGCATGGCCTGGGCGAGCCGCTCGAGGTATCTGCGCTTCGGCACCTCGATCGCGCCCATCCGTTCGAGGTGCGGGGTCAGCCACTGAATATCCAGTAGGACGTATCCACGCGCGCGCAGCCGTTCGACGAGCGCGCAGAGGGCGACCTTGGAGGCGTCGGTGACGCGGTGGAACATCGATTCGCCGAAGAACGCTCCGCGAAGGCTCACGCCATACAGACCACCGACGAGCGACCCGTCACACCAGGTCTCGATCGAGTGGGCAGAGCCCGCCGCGTGAAGCGCGGTATAGCTTTCCAGGATCTCGTCGTCGATCCAGTTGCCGGCCGGATCGGTGCGCGACCCGCAGGCGACGACGACCTCTCGAAACGCGTGGTCTGCGCTCACCTCGAAGCGGCCCTGACGCACGATTCGCCGCAGACGGCGCGGTACGTGGAACTGGTCGAGCGGCACGATGCCCCGGCGGTCGGGCGAAAACCACCGGATGCGACCACCAACCGCCATTGGGAAGAAGCCGGTCCGGTAGGCACCGAGGAGCGTGCTGGTGGGGATCATTCGAAATGGGGTATATGTGAAGCGTGCCGGACCACCAGACCACGCCCCCGAACTTCACGTCCCAAGCCGTCACCAGGGGCGTCCGCGTGCAGGTGACGGCGCGATACTCGGCCGATGGCTCCGAGCCGGTGCGCGACCGGTGGGAGTTTCCCTACACGGTCACCATCGAAAACGAGGGGACCGACACCGTCCAGCTCATCAGCCGTCATTGGATCATCACCGATGCGTCGAACACGGTTGAAGAGGTCAAGGGCCTGGGCGTGGTCGGTCGCCAGCCGGTGCTGGAACCGGGTGAGGCATACGAGTACACGTCACTGTGCCGGCTGAGAACCCCGTTTGGCTCGATGCACGGCAGCTACCAGATGGTGACCGCCGGCGGGGAGCGGTTCGACGCCGCGATCGCCCCGTTCGGGCTGTCGGCACCCTACACGGTCCACTAAAAGTAAGTATCCCCCGGCAAAGCCGGGGGCTTTAGTTGTGAGCCGCTCAAAGCGGCTGACGTGACCGCTGCGCGGTCACTTGAGCCACCTGACGGTGGCGGCTCTAGTCCAACGGCAACTGATCCAGCCGCCGATCCTCTCGCTCCTGCTGCTGGATATAGTCCCGGATGATCCGTTCATCACGGCCCACCGTCGAGACAAAATACCCGCGCGCCCAGAAGTGCTGCCCCACGAAGTTCCGGGACCGCCCCGCAAACTCCCGAGCGATGTGGATCGCGCTCTTCCCCTTGAGATACCCGATCACCTGCGCCACCGAGTACTTCGGGGGGATCGACACCAACATGTGGACGTGGTCGGGCAGCAGATGCCCCTCCTCCACCTGGCTCTCGCGGTGCCGCGCCAGCTGCCGCAGCACCTCGCCCAGCTGCTGCCGGACGCCTCCATACATCGCTTTCTTCCGGTACTTCGGAATGAACACTACGTGATACTGGCAGTGCCATTTCGTATGATTGAGACTTCGGTACGTCGTCATGAGGACTCCTTCTCGTGATGCTTGTGCGGCTCACGGGAAGGAGTTTCCTCACGCGACTCCCGGATACGTCAAACGCTGCTGGCCGCCCCGGCAAAGCCGGGGGGTCTCCCACGGCAACTAGACGGGGCTTCGCCCCGAACCCCCGCGGGCGCATAACGGCCTAACTGATCGGCGTCACGTCTATGCTGGCCTCCTCGAGCGCGGCACGGAGCCTGCCCGCCAGCTCGGCAGCTCCCAGCGTGTCGCCATGCACGCAGATTGTGTCGGCGGCCAGCGGGACGACCTCCCCGCCAAGAGCAGTCACCGCCCGGTCCCGCACCATAGCGACCGCGCGCTCGGCAACCCGCGCAGCGTCCTGGATCACGGAGCCCGGCTCGGTCCTCCGCACTAGTGCGCCGGAGGCATCGTAGGCACGATCCGCAAACACTTCGGAGGCGACGCGCAGGCCGGCCGCACGCCCAGCCTCGAGCAGTGCGGACCCCGAGAGCCCGATGAGAATCAGCCCGGAGTCGGCGCTGGCCACCGCGCGGGCTATCGCGTCCGCCATCCCACGGTCGCGCGCGGCCATGTTGTACAGCGCGCCATGCGGCTTGACGTGGCGCAGCCGGGTCCCCTCGGCCCGCGCGATGGCCGCGAGCGCGCCGATCTGGACCAGCACGAGATCCTCTACATCGCGATGATCCATCCGGATCTCGCGACGTCCGAACCCCACGCGATCGGCGAAGCCGGGGTGGGCGCCGATGGCGACCTTGGCCTTCCTCGCCAGGCGCACGGTCGCGCGCATGACTCCAGGATCGCCCGCGTGCGCTCCACAGGCGACGTTGGCCGAGGTGATATGCGCCATGACGTGGCGGTCGTCACCGATGGTGTAGGGACCGAACGACTCGCCCAGATCGCAATTCAGATCGACGCGCACGCCACTTCAGCGTACAGGGAAGGCGGGACAACGCGCCCTCAAAAAAGAAGAGGCGCCACCCTTTGTGGCGCCCCTTGAAACCGTGGCCCGGCTCCCCAGCACTTTTCGGCTCCACGCCGTTTTTCAGGCCACCGTCCGCGAACGATCGAAGCAAGCGCTGTACCGGCGCGCGTCCGCGGCAAAAACGGAGCGCCCTTGCGGCCGGACCGTCGGTACGGCGACAGGACTGAAACACGACTTACGAATACGGTACTTGCGGATCACGCCCATGGGCAGCCGTCACAGCCCAACGCCCTCCGGATATTGCAACGCCAGTCGAAGCTCTTTGGCCAGCGAGTCCACGGTGGTCTCGCGCATCCCCCAGGCCCCCTCTGTTTCGAAGCGCAGGTCACCGATGCGACGACCCCATGGGGAAATGACCCGGCCGATGGCCCGATAGTCCGCCCGATCCGCGTGCTCCTGGTCGAGGCGCCGCACGACGTCCGGCGCGACGCGGATGAACGAGCGGAGGGCCGAGGCCGTCTTGATCGAGTACTTGCGACCGTTCCACGCCGCGCCGAACACCTGGGCCGTCTGCTTGAAGTAGTTGACAAAGAAGCGCGCGGCGTCCTCGCGCATCGCGCGCACGCGCCGGTCGCTGCCGAACGCTCCGCTCGCGAACTGCCTCTTGAGCTCATGGGCCAGCGGGGCCTGCGCGACTTTGCCGTGCCCCACGCCGAGCAGCTTGATCTGGTTGTGCAGCGGCGAGCCCTCCCGGTCGTTCAGCGCGCGGACCACATCGTGCGCCGCCGCCAGGTTGTCGTCGCGGTAGAGCTGCCGGCCGGAGAGCGACACCAAATGTGACGGGTTCAAACGGGTGTGCTTGGCGTTGATCGTGACGAACATCTGCACCAGGTGATCGTCGGGCAGCCGATCGAAGACAACGGCCGGCACGGCGAACGACTGTCCGGCGAACCGCTCGATGTCCGCATGCAGCGCAAGCAGGCGATGCTGGCCGTCGATGGCACGCAGGATGCCCTCCCGCTCGGGGACCCGCAGATGACCCAGCTCGGAGCCGTCCTCGACCGCGTCAAAACGGAGCGGCTCGTCGCACGAGATGATGACCGCGCCGGGAATCGACGGGAGGTCCTGTGCCTGACGGCACTGCTCGTAGTACTGCACCAGCTCGTCGATCTTGCGTCGGATGATGTGACGCTGATAGGCGCGCTCACTCGACGCGATTCGGCGCTCGAGCAGATCCCAGTTGAGCTTGGCCGGTCTCGAGCGACGCTTGCCGCCACGGAGCGGCGGCTCGCGCTGCTCGCCGTAGCTGAGCACTTCGAAGCGCACCAGCTTGTCGATGTCGCTCGCGGTCAAAGACGCTTGGTAGAACCGGACCCCGAACTGCTGCATCCGAATGGCGGCAACGTTAATCATGGCGTTGAAGGCCCTCGATTCCCCCTAAAGACGCGAATAATAACGGCTTATCGTGTAAGATCTCAATGGGTTTCTGGCGAAGACGGTCGTCGTTTTCGCGTCTACTCAGCCTCGACCCTCGAATCTGCTTCATCGCCAAGGAGTTGGAAGGATGAGGGATGCTCCCCGCCCGCGGGTGGTCGGGGTGGCGCTCGTGGGCGCCATCCTCCTCGGTGCAGGCCTCCGCGAGATCGGCCGCGCCGACACCGAGGTCGTGCTCGGTGGCGCGACCTACCCGACGGGGTCGTTCGTCATCAAGGGCGACCAGCCGTACTTCCGCCTCGCAAAGATCCTCCTCGGCACGCAGGCATTCCCCGGCGAGGAGCTGCGGACCTACGACGACACCGGGTGGACGATGGGCCTGATGCACCGCGCCGAGGTCGTTGGGCCGCTCTAGCACGCCTTCTGGGCCGGCTCAGTCCGGGCCCTCTCTCGCCAGCTCGATCTCTCGCTCGGCCTCGGCGATGGCGCCCTCGAGCCAGACGAGCCAGTCCGGGCCATGTTCCTCGACATATCCCGTCGCGACACGACCGGCCGCCATCAGGAAGCGTTTTTGCTCGGCACCGTTCAGCGAGAGGGCGGTTCCGCCAGCCGCCTCGAACGCGCGCACCGCCTCGGCCTCGCGCGCCGCGGGCACCCCGAGTCCCAAGCGCTCGAGCTCGTCGCACCCGGCCTGCACGACCAGGCGCAGGGCCTCCGGCAGCGCCTGATAGGCGGCGTCGTTGATCAGCCAGAACACCGACCCATAGCTGTGCCGGTCGAGCGTCACGTAGCGCACGCGATCGCGGAGACCGAGGGCCACGAGATCGGCGACGGAGGTCGTGATGCCATCGATCGCGCCGGCTGCGAGTGCGCTTGCCAGCTCCGCGCGCGGCCGCCGGTCGGCCGTGCCGCCCAGCGCCTCGACCAGGTTGGTCTCGACCAACGACCCCGCCGTCCACAGTCGCAGGCCGCGGAGGTCTTCCGGCGTCCGCACCTCCCGCCGTGCGTTGGCCAGGACACGCCACCCGCCGCCCGCGCCAACGGCCATCGGCCGCAGTCCCGTGCGGTGAACGAGCGCGTCCCGCAGCCGCGCATAGAACGGACCGTCGAACACCCGTTCGACCACGGCGGCGTTCTCGAAGAGATAGGGCAAATCGAGCACCTGGAGCTGCGGGAACGTCTCGGCCAGCGCCATCGTCGTGACCGGCGCCAGCGTGACCTCCCCGGCCTGGAGCGCGGCCAGGCAAGCGGTTGCGTCGCCGCACGCCTCGCCAGGTGGAGCCACCTCCACGGCGAGTGCTCCGCCGGAGAGCACCTCGACGATCGACTCGAACGCCGCCGCGCTTCGACGGTCCTCCGCCGTCGCGGCGGCCGGCAGCGCGAGCGTCAGGGCGCGCACCTCGGGAACAGCTCCCCCGACACTGCGACAGCCCAACACCGTCAACACCACGATGGTCCCGAGAGCGAGCAACCGACGACTCACACCGCTAGTCCCCCGACGAGCACACACGATGGTACCTCTTGGACTCCTGCGGTGAGACGCCGGTAGGCGGAGCACCCGGACGCTGCGGGACGTACGCGATCCGTATCCGTGACACGTGCAAGCGTGGCGATTCGTCGACACACTCGGTCAGCCACGCCCGTAACATGACAGTGCCGTGCGCACCCGTGCACGTGAGGTGCGGGCGCACATCTATCGCTCGCTCTCGGACCGCCACATCTCGGGAATTCGATCGCTGGATCTAGTGCGGTACACAAAATAGGGACATCGCTGTTCATAAATGAGACAAAGACAATGGAGTACTCTGTGTACACATGAATGACTCACGATGTATCCGTTCTCTCCCGTCGTACTTTTTCCCCAGCCGAACCGGTGTCGAACGTGTGGTGCCTCAAGACAGACCACGTCATCTCGTAGGACGACTCTCCCCAATGCGTATTATCTACGTAAGTTGTTTAAATATAGAGCCTTATTGAAAACAACAGAATTGGTCCAGAAATTGCTTACCACTACACATCGCGTCGGGTGCTCAAAGCCATCTGGGCGCGAGGGGGAACGAGGCAATGCTATTCGCGTGTCCACGCACGCGTACCGTTGTGCCGCACCGGTCAGTCAGTCGAACGCAGCGGTCCAGACCCGCGCGGGCGCGAACGTGGAGCCGCTGCGCGCTTGTCGGCGCCCTGTTGACGACTGGGCTCGCGCTGGCGGCCTCGCTCCCGAACTGGATTCCACAAGACCAGCCGTCACACGGCCAGTTCTTGTCCGCTCCGACGGTCGCGCCTGCGGCACAGGTCGCACCAGACCTCCGCCAGGTTCGCGCGCCCCGGCGAGCGACGACACCCGTCAGCCCGCGGCGCCAACCTCGGACCACGGTTGGTGAACCGGGTCAGTATGCGCGCGCACGGCTTCCGGCTCGCGCTCGGTCAGCCGAGCAGGCGCTCCCCGCGATTGCGTCGCCACAGCCTGGGGCGACCGGGCGAGGAGCCCAGCCGGTTCGATCGGCACCACCCCAGGCTTCCGAGGGGCCGCCGGCTGCCCTGGCCGAGCGGAAGCTCGATGTCGCGCTCCGTCAGGCGGCGGCCCGAGATCCCTCGGAGCCGTTACGCGTGATCATCCAGACGAAGCCGGGCCGGCGCGCGGCAACCGCCCTCGGGCTGGCTGGACGCGGGCGCCTCGTGCGTGCCGACCATCCGCTCATCGGGGGGTTCGCCGCCACCGTAGCGGCCGCCGACCTGCGTCCGCTCTCCGAAGACCCCAACATCGAACAGATCTCGATTGACGCCGTGGTGCGCGCGAGTCAGGAACTCTACACCGCCGGTCCGGTCCTCCGCGACACGCTTGGGTTGAGAACGGGTGGCGGAGTGACGGCGGGAGGGTCCACGTGGAAGGGGCGAGGAATCCGTGTGGCGGTCGTCGACTCGGGGATTGAAAGGTCTCCGGATATCAACAGCGAACGGATCACGGCCTTCTACGACTTCACGAACGGAGGCGTCGCCGTGGCGCCGTATGACGACTACGGTCACGGCACCCACGTGGCCGGGTTGATCGGCGGCAGCGGCGACTTGTCCGAGGAGGAGTTCGAAGGCGTGGCGACGAGGGCTCACCTGATAGGCCTCAAGGTGCTCGATGCGAACGGCGTGGGGTACACGAGCGATGTCGTGGCGGCGATCGCGTTCGCCGTCCAGCACAAGGACGCGCTCGGGATCGATGTCATGAACCTGTCGCTCGGCCACCCGATCTACGAGCCGGCGGCGACCGATCCGCTGGTGCTCGCGGTCGAGCAGGCGGTGGCAGCCGGCATGTTCGTGGTGGTCTCGGCAGGCAACGACGGCAAGGACCCGACGACCGGTGAGGCGGGGTATGCGGGGATCACGTCGCCGGGCAACGCGCCGTCGGCCATCACGGTGGGGGCCGTCGACATGAACTACACGGCCACGCGCGCTGACGACGTCGTGCCGGTCTACAGCTCGCGCGGGCCGACGTGGTACGACGCCTACGCGAAGCCGGATCTCGTGGCGCCCGCGCACCGGCTGGTCGCCACGGCGGCGCGCGAGAGCTCGCTTTACGCGACCCATCCGAACTTGATGGTGTTCGCGCAAGACGATGACGATGACGATGGCGCGAACTATCTGCGGCTGAGCGGCACCAGCATGGCGGCCGCGGTCACGAGTGGCGTCGTGGCGGTCATGCTCGAGGCGAGCCAGGGGCTCGGGACCGCAGACGACGACGACGACGACGACGACGCCCCTCCTCAGACGGCCAACCGCCTCACGCCGAACGCCGTCAGGGCGATCCTGCAATTCACGGCGTTCGAGATGGAAGGCTTCGATGCACTGACACAGGGCGCCGGCGCGCTGAACGCCGTCGGGGCCGTCCGGCTGGCGAACGCCATCAACACGTCGGCAGGCACCGGAGACTGGTGGCTCACGACCACGCTGACGCCGGCGGACATCATCGCCGGCGCCGGGCAGAGCTGGGCACAGCGCATCGTCTGGGGCGACCGGCTGGTCTGGGGCGACACGATTTATTGGAACGACCCCGCGTGGGCGCAGCGCATCGTCTGGGGCGACCGGCTCGTCTGGGGCGACCGCCTCGTCTGGGGCGACCTGACGGACGTGGTGATGGGCAACCGGCTGGTCTGGGGCGATCGTCTCGTCTGGGGCGATCGGCTTGTGTGGGGCGACCGCCTCGTCTGGGGTGACCTCGCCGGCGTGACGGGCGGCGCGAATAGCACTGCGACCGTCACGCTCGGGTACTGAAGTGGCGCATGTGAATGTCCAGCAGGGAGCGCGGCCAGCCGGCCGCGCTCCCTTCCGCGTCAGGAATCCAGCGGTTCAGCAGGCACCGCGCATGACCGGTCCCGTCAACGGCAATGGCCGCGCTGCGAGACTCGCCTTGCAGATTCGCGAGCGCACGGGCAAGCCTGGCTTCGAGCTGGTCGTCGGCTACCAAGACGGCTCTGCGCAGACATATCAGTTCGACGACGCCGGGGGGGTGATCTGGTCGGCGCTGGTCGAGCTGCAGGCCGGCCTGCACGGCGAGAGTCGGCAAGCGTTCGCGCAATCGCTCTGGTCGGCCCTGGAGCCTGCCGAGTCTGGGCGCTCACCTTCGACCGAGACCTGTGATCAGACGACGCGGTTCTCCACGCAGCGAAGGGTGGATTGGTGGACGGAACTCCCGGTGCTGACATCGTCACGCGTGCTGCTCCGCGACCTGAAGCCAGACGACGCGCGGTCGCTGACATCGATGCTGGGAGCGCCAGAGGTCCAGCAGCATCTCTCACCCGGCCCGGCGACCGTGGAGGAGTTCGAGCGGTTCATCGGCTGGACCCAGCGGGCGCGCCAGGCCGGACGCTACATCTGCTTCGGCGTGGTACCGCACGGCCACAAGACGCCGATTGGCGTGTTTCAGCTCTGGCCGCTCGAGGCGACGTTCCAGACGGCCGAATGGGGCTTTGCGCTGGGCAGCCCGTTCTGGGGCACAGGATTGTTCCTGGAGTGCGCACGGCTCGTCACCCGGTTCGCTTTCGAAACCGTCGGCGTCCAGCGTCTGGAAGGACGATCGGCCATCGAGAACGGCCGAGGCAATAGCGCATTGCGGAAGCTCGGTGCCGTGCCGGAGGGGCTGCTGCGCCGTTGCTTCCCCTGCAGCAGCGGCGCCACTCGCGACCACGTCATGTGGTCGATCTTGGCCGAGGATTGGCGCCGCGGAACGGGCTGCGAGTCACTGAGATGACCGTCATCCCGTTGTCGCGCGCGGGCAAAGCGTATGTCTGGGCCGTCGCGGCCGCCGGCAGCGTGGCCGTCGTGTACGCGCTGGTCCAGCTCGCGCTCAGTCCGCCGCACGGCTACTGGCTCCTGGTGGCCGCTCTGATGCTGTTCGCCGGGCCATTCGCCATCCGCATTCCCTCGCTTCGGACCACCATCTCCGCCTCCGAGGCGTTCGTGTTCGCGCTGGTCCTGTTCTTCGGCCCGGCGCCGGCGACCGCGACCGTGGCGCTGGATGGAGTCTTCGTCTCACTCCGCGCGAAGAACCGAACCTTCCATCGGGCGGTGTTCGCCATCACCGAGCCCGCCCTCTCGGTGTGGGTCTCGGCCCAGCTCTTCTACGCGTTGACCGGCGGCGAGCCGCTGTTCAATCAGACGCTGGAGGTCCTGCCGCTCTTGCTCCCGTTGCACGCGCTGGTGGCGTGCCATTTTCTGCTGAACAGCTTCTTGACGGCGACGGCGGCCTGGCTCGAGTCGCAAGTCACACCTTTGCAGTTCCTGCGCAACCAGTCGTTGCACCTGTCGCTCAGCTATATCGCCAGCGCCTGCCTAGTGCTGCTTCTGGCGCTCAACGCCGGCCAACTCGGCGTGGCGGCGGTCGGCGTGTTGATCCCGTTGCTCGCGATTTTGTACATCTCTTCGAAGGTGGCCGTCGAGCGGACGGAGACGCAGGCGGCGCTGCGGGAATCGGAGGCGCGATTCCGAGAGCTGGCTCAACACATCAACGAAGTGTTGTGGGTGGTGGACGCGGAGTCGGCGGATTTCCTTTATGTCAGCCCGGCCTACGAGCGGATCTGGGGACGACCCCTCAACACGGGGCCGGGACAGCGCGCTGATTGGACAAACGGTATCCACGAAGCAGACCGCGAAAGGGTCCGGAACGCGTTACGAGAGAACGCGCTCACGGGGACGTTTAAGGAGGAGTGCCGCGTGGTGCGACCCGATGGGACGACCCGTTGGGTCAACGCCAGCGGCTTTCCGGTCAAGGACCAAGACGGTCTGGTCCGGCGCATCGTCGGCACCGCGGAGGACGTCACGGAGCGACGGAAGCTCGAGCACCAACTGGTTCGGTCGCAGAAAATGGAAGGCATCGGACGGTTGGCAGGCGGCATCGCCCACGACTTCAACAACGTCCTGACGGCCATCCTCGGCTATAGCGAGCTGGTCCTCATGCAGATCGACAAGAGCAAGCCGATCTGGAACGACATTCACGAGATCCGGAAGGCCGGCAAACGGGCGGCCTCGCTCACGCGCCAACTACTCGCCTTCAGCCGGCAGCAAGTTCTCAAGATGGACGTCCTCGACCTGAACACCGTCGTGCGAGACGTTGAGAAAATGCTCCAGTGCCTGATCGGCGACGATATCGTCATCGATACGCATCTAGCCAGCGACCTACGGCACATCAAGGCGGACGCCAGTCAACTGGAGCAGATTCTCGTGAATCTGGCCGTGAATGCCCGCGACGCGATGGATCGGGGTGGGACGCTAGCGATCAAGACAGCGAACATGGAGCTGGACGACACGGATGCCGTAGACTGCGTGCTCCCCAGGGGGCGTTACACCACGTTGGTGGTGAGCGACACCGGATGTGGCATGGATGAGCCCACCAGGGCCCACGTCTTCGAGCCGTTCTTCACGACCAAGGAGATCGGGAAGGGAACGGGCCTTGGCCTTTCGACGGTGTACGGGACCGTCAAGCAGCTGGGCGGCTATATCGCGTTGGACACACGCCCCCTGCAGGGCACGACCTTCACGATCTACCTGCCCCAGACCGGCGACCGTCTCGAGCCGGCGACCGCGCGTCACGATTCGTCGCTGCCGGTCGGCAAGGAAAGGGTCTTGCTCGTCGAAGATGACGAGGCCGTTCGCACGTTCGCGGCCAGCGTCCTGAGGCGCGTTGGCTACAGCGTCCGAGAAGCCGGCACGCCTAACGAAGCGCTGGCCCTCTCACGCAATGCCGATGTGCCCTTCGATCTCTTCCTGACGGACGTGGTCATGCCCGACATGAACGGAAAGGAGATGGTGGACCTCCTGCCGCCCGGACCTCACGCGAAGGTCCTCTACATGTCTGGCTATAGCGAGGACTTCTTCGGAAGTGGCATCCTGCACGCCGCCCGCGATCCGTTGCTGCGAAAGCCGTTTACCGCCGACGCGCTACTTCGCGCGGTGCGGCGGGTGCTGGACGGGCGTACGGTCGCCGTGAACGAGCATCTCGACCACTCGGCGGTGTCGGTCGGGCCCGCGGCCGGGCAACGGAAACCAGGCGTCGGCAGCAAGGCTCGACGACCGCTCATCGCATCCGCGGTCGGCGAACTATCGAGTTCCTCCGTCTCCACGAGCGTCTGAGATGGCTGCCCTCTCTTTGTCGCGCGCGGGGAGAGCGTATGTCTCGGTCGTTGTAGCCGCGGGCAGCGGCGTCATCATCTACGCGTTGCTCCAGCTCAGCGTCGATCCGCCGCACCACTATTGGCTCCTCCTGGCCGTCCTGACGCTGTTCAGCGGACCTCTCGCGATCCGGGTCCACTCGATCCGGACGACCATCTCCGTCTCCGAGACCTTCGTGTTCGCATCGGTCTTGTTGTTCGGCCCGGCACCCGCAGCGTTGACCGCGGCGCTGGATGGGCTGATGGTGTCGCTCTGGGCGCGGCACAAGAACGGGTATCGGACGCTGTTCAACATCGCCGAGCCGGCCGTGTCGGTCTGGGTCGCGGCTCAGTTGTTCTACGCGCTGGCGGGCGTCGAGCCGCTGTGGGGGCAGGCGGTGGAACTCGGTCAGCTCTGGCTGCCGTTGCTGGTCCTGACGACGAGCTACTTTCTGCTCAACGGTTGGCTCCTGGCGACGGCGGTGTGGCTCGAGACCAAGGTCTCGCCGCCGCGGTTCCTGCGCAAGCAGTTACCGCAGTTGTGTCTCAATCACTTCGCGAGCGTCTGCTTCGTGGTCTTGCTCGTGCTGAACGCGGATCGTCTCAGTGTCGCGGCGATGGCGGTGTTTATCCCGCTGCTTGTGATGTCGTACGCCTCATCGAGGCTCTCGATGGCGCGCGTCGAAGAAACGAATTCCCACCTGAGTGAGGTGAACACGCTGTATCTCTCGACGATCGAAGCGTTCGCACTGGCGGTCGAGGCCAAGGATCAGATCACCCACGGGCACATCCAGCGTGTCCAGGTGCAGGCGGTCGCGCTGGCGAAGGCGCTCGGCGTGACCGACGCGATCCACATCAAGGCCATCGAAGCGGCAGCGCTCCTCCACGACCTCGGCAAGCTGGCGGTGCCAGAACACATCCTCAACAAGCCGAGCGCCCTGACGCCCGAGGAATTCGATCGAATGAAGACCCATGCGAGCGTGGGCGCCGACATCCTGTCGACCATCGATTTCCCGTACCCGGTCACCCCGATCGTTCGGTATCACCACGAACGATGGGACGGAACCGGCTATCCCGATGGCCTCACGCGCGAAGAGATTCCGATCGGTGCCCGGATCCTCGCGGTGGTCGATTGTTTCGACGCGTTGACCTCGGATCGGCCGTACCGGCGCCGGCTCCCGAGCCAGGAGGCGCTCGATATCGTCCGGTCACGTCGAGGCACGATGTACGATCCGACCGTCGTTGACCGATTCGTCGAAACCTATGCCACGGTGCCGTCCGACGCGGCCCACTCGACCAAGACGAGTGGGGGCGACGTGGCGACGTCTGGCGTGTCCCTGGCGGAGTTCGCTCAAGCGACGCATCGCGAGCCGCACTCCGGGGACACGCGCGAGCAGCGGCCAGCGCTGGAGCGTGAAGACCGTATGACGCTCCCCGACGGTGAGAAGTGCCTGACCGAGACCGTCCAGGGCATCGCGCGCTACCTGACCACGGTGACTCCCGGCGCCGTCTGCGTGCTGTACGAGTACAAAGCCGTCACGAACGCGCTGGTTCCGTCGTACGTATCCAGCGAGAAGCACTCTTTTCTACGCAGCGTGACCATACCGCTCGGCGGGCGGCTGACCGGATGGGTCGGGGCAAATCGCCAGACCATCGTGAATTCGGATGCGGGGCTCGATCTGGGCGATCTGGTCGACACGCGCGAGCCACGACTCCGTACGTGCCTCAGCACGCCACTGGTGCGAGACGACACGCTTCTCGGAGTCCTCACCGTCTATGCTTCTGATCCCGCCGCGTTCAACGGTCAGCACACCCGGATCGTGGAGTTGCTAGCCAAGGAAGGGGTCGGGTCCGGACGCGACAGTCGGCGGGAGCCCAGCGAGCGGATGCTGGCTAGCACCAGCTGTCAAGCGGGGAGACGAGAGTCGGAGAGGTCGCGGATACAAGAAGCTACGAGCAACGCTGCCATGGTGGTGCCACGTACGATAGCCGCACACGTGCCGGAAGGGTGAGGCCACCCGCGCGCGCGTCATGTGAGGCGGGCACCCGCTGCCTCGGCGCCCGTCAGTCCTTCCGGCCCCCCGAGGCCGCGCTCACGGGCGGTCGCGCACGGACGACCCGCTTCAACTCAGCGACGCCTTCTCCGCGTCTCCCATCTCGACCCCACCGTCCGGGAAATACTCGCGCCACCGCTCCGTCACCCGCGCGGCGATGTCGGGTCGGCACGACAGCTCCTTCGGGTAGGACGGTTTGAGCCGCGCGTCGATCACGATCGGCGGCGTGTACGACAGGTGGTGGCGGACAACACGGGTCTCGGCGGCATGGATGTCGGCGGCCGGCTCGAACCGCGTGAAGGTGGTCCAGAGAAAGTTCATGTCGGACGCCACCGCGCGTGCCGGCTCGTCCGACAGCACCACGAGCGGCCACTCCCGAAAGGCCGGGTCCCGCGCCAGACGCTCCGCGGCGCGCGGCTCCGTCACGTAGTCAGGTCCTCCGACGACGAGGCAGCCGGGACAGAAGGGGTGGATCGCGGTCACGCCGCGTGGGACCTCCGCCACCTGCGGCTCCGCCGGTAGCGTCCGCACCGGCGGCCCGAGGCCGAGCCAGACACCCTTCGAGCCCTCGTTCACCTCCGGACCCGTGTAGTCGAGCGTGTCCATCGAGAGATTGGAGAAAACGTACAGATCCGTCTCCGCGTTCGTGCGCTCCATCAGGTGGACGAGCGTCCGCCTGAAGTCCTTCAGGTCGACCGTTTGGTCCGTCAGGAGCAGGAACTTCGTCAGCGACAGTTGTCCCTCACCGAGAATCCTGAACGCACTCGCCATCGCTTCGCGGCCGTACCGCTGTCGCACGACCGCGGCGGCCAGCCCGTGGTAGCCGGTCTCGCCATACGACCAGAGATCGACGACACCGGGCATCACGAGCGGAAAGAGTGGCGAGAGCAGCTCCTGGAGGAGGTCGCCGATGAAGAAGTCCTCCTGCCGCGGCTTGCCGACCACGGTGGCGGGATAGATCGCATCGCGCCGATGGGCCATGCGTTGGACCGAGAAGACCGGATAGTCGTGCCTCAATGAGTAGTAGCCGTAGTGGTCACCAAAGGGTCCTTCTGGGCGCCGTGTGTGGGGCGCGACGGACCCGATGAGCGCGAACTCGGCGTCGCCGATGAGACGATGCGGCCCGACGCCATCGACGACCGGTAGGCGACGCCCGGCGATCAGCGACGCCAGCAGCAGCTCCGGGACGTTTTCCGGCAACGGGGCAATCGCGGCGAGGATCAGCGCGGGTGGCCCGCCCAGGAAGACGGTCGCCGACAGCGGCAGCTCCTGTGCCTCCGCGGCCGCGTAGTGGAAGCCGCCGCCCCGGCCGATCTGCCAGTGCATGCCGGTGGTGCGATCGTCGTAGCGCTGGAGGCGATACACGCCGAGGTTGTGGCCAGGCCGGTCCGGATGCTCGGTGTAGACCAGCGGCAGCGTGACGAAGGGCCCGCCGTCGTCCGGCCAGCTCGTCAGGGCCGGCAATTGGCCGAGCCGCACGTCATCGGTCACCACGTCCGTGACCGGTCCCCGGCGACGCCGTCGCGTGCCGACGGTACGCAATGCGCCGGCCACGTCTCGCGCGGCCCACAGCTTGGCGGGCGTCGGCGGCATCAGCGTTTCCGCCAGCTCGGCGACGCGCTTGATGAGCTGGAGCGGCCGCGTGCCGAACGCCAGCTCCGCCCGGCGCGCCGTCCCGAAGAGGTTCGTGACCAGCGGAAAGGCGGCGCCGGCCACGTTGGTGAACAGGAGCGCCGGGCCGCCGGCCGCGATCACCCGGCGGTGGATCTCGGCCGCCTCGAGGTTCGCATCGACCTGGGCGTCGATGACGGCAAGGTCGCCGTCACGCTTCAGCTGGTCGATGAACGTACGGAGATCGGGAAACATGGGTGAACGCCCTGCGGACCGGCGGTCGCCTCGAAGAGCATACTCGGCCGCGGGACCTCCATCGGGCCGGTCTGTTGAAAGCGCCGACAGGCAGAGACTATGATCCGCGGATGCCGCCGACGCAGAGCTCGTGCACCGTCACCGGGAAACCGACGCCGTCGTCCGACGCCATTCTGACCCCTGGGGCGCTGGCCTTCGTGGCCGATCTCCACGCGACGTTCAACGCGCGACGCGAGGCGCTGCTCGACGACCGCGTCACCAGACAAGCCGCGCTCGACGCCGGCACCCAGCCCGACTTTCTCCCCCACACCGCCGATGTCCGGGCGGCCGAGTGGCAAGTCGCCGCCACGCCGGCCGACCTCGAGCGGCGATGGGTGGAGATCACCGGCCCCGTCACGCGCAAGATGATGGTCAACGCGTTCAATTGCGGGGCGGACGTCTTCATGGCGGACTTCGAGGACGCCCTGTCCCCGACGTGGGAGAACGTCGTCGAAGGACAGCAGAACCTGATCGAGGCGGTCCGCCGCACGCTGAGCCTCGAAACCGAGACGAAGCAGTACCGGCTCAAGGACTCGATCGCGACGCTGCTCGTCCGCCCGCGTGGCTGGCATCTCATCGAGAAGAACGTCCTCGTCGACGGCCAGCCGATCTCGGGCAGCCTGTTCGATTTCGGGCTGTTCGTCTTCCACAACGCCAAGGAGACGCTCGCGCGCCAGAGCGGCCCCTATTTCTACCTGCCGAAGCTCGAAAGCCACCTCGAGGCGCGTCTCTGGAATGACGTGTTCATCCATGCCCAGGATGCACTCGGCATCCCCCGCGGGAGCATCCGCGCGACCGTGCTGATCGAGACCATCCTGGCCGCGTTCGAGATGGAGGAAATCCTCTACGAGCTGCGCGAGCACTCGGCCGGTCTGAACGCCGGGCGGTGGGACTACATCTTCAGCCTGATCAAGAAGTTCCGGACACGCAAGGACCTCGTGCTGCCGGACCGCGTGCAGGTGTCGATGACCGTGCCGTTCATGCGCGCCTACACCCACCTGCTCGTGCAGACCTGTCACCGCCGCGGCGCGCACGCCATCGGCGGGATGGCGGCATTCATCCCGAGCCGGAAGGACCCCGAGGTCAACAAGGTCGCGCTCGCGAAGGTGACCGAGGACAAGGTGCGTGAGTCCGGCGACGGATTCGACGGCACCTGGATCGCGCATCCCGACCTGGTGCCGGTCGCGCACCCGGTGTTCGAGCAAGCGCTGGGTAGCGAGGACCATCAGAAGCATCGCGCGCCGGAGGCCACGGTGGCGGGCCGTGACCTGATCGCCCTACACGTGCCCGGCGGTCAGATCACACTGGGCGGCGTCCGGAACAACATCAGCGTGGCGCTGCAATACCTGAGCGCGTGGCTCGACGGGAACGGCGCCGTTAGCATCAACAACCTCATGGAAGATGCTGCCACGGCCGAGATCAGCCGCTCGCAGCTGTGGCAGTGGGTCCACAACGACGCGAAACTCGACGACGGCCGAGCCGTCGACCTCGCGCTCTACGAACAGGTGCGGGACGAGGAAATCGACAAGCTGGGCGGGCGCTCGAACGGGCGCCTGGGCGAGGCGGTCGACCTGCTCGACAGCCTGGTCACGGGAGAGACCCTGGACGCGTTCCTGACACTCGGCGCCTACCAGCGTCTGGATTGATGACCGAGGCCGCCGGCCAGATCGCGAGCCGGTATCCGATCGAGGTGCGCCTTCGGAATGACCGCACCGTCCAGGTGCGGCTCATGGCGCCGGGCGACGTCGACGCGGTCCTGGCGTTCGCGCGCGCGCTCGACCCGGACGACCTGCTCTTCCTCCGGGTGAACATCACGGAGCCGAGCGTCGTCCAGCGCTGGGTGCAGAACATCGAGTCGGGCCGCACGATCACGGTGCTGGCGCTGGATGAGGCCGAGGTCGTGGGCGAGGCGACCTTGCTCCACAACACAACGAGCTGGACCCGTCACCTTGGCGAGATCCGGATCCAGATCGCGCCGGCCGCCAGGCGACAAGGGCTGGCGCGTGTGCTCGCGGCCGAGATCGAGGCCATCTCCTCGGACTTGGGGCTCCGAATGCTCACCGCCAGGATGACGCTCGACCAGACCTCGACACAAGCGGTCTTCAGGAGTCTTGGCTTTCAACGTGAAGCGGTCCTGTGGGACTACGTAATGACGGCGGACGGAAAGACGCGTAATCTGCTCGTTGCGACGAAGAGACTGGCACAAGCCTCGGACGGCTAGCCCGGTCGTCGGGCGGCCTGTCGGCGGAGACTCCGTCACGCTCCGCTTCGAGCTCGGCCTCTCGCCGGTGCACGAGGAGGTCACTGTCACTGCGATATGCCTGGCCGCGCGCGCACGTCGCGCACATCTTCAGTGTGCGTGGCTATAGCCACTTGAGGGCGGACGTATACTGGGCCCGACATGCGTCAGACGCATGCGAACGGCGTCGCGATCGTCGTCGTCGTCGTCGTGGTCCTGGGCGGTCTGGTCGCCGGCCCCGCAACGCTGGTGGCGAGTGGGCGTCTAGCGCAACCGGACGACACGGCGCTGTATGCCTGCGCCGAGGACACCGACGCGCACGCGGCCCTCGTCGGCGCCCGACTCTGTGACGCCGAGCCGACGGCGACGCTGACCAGCCGATCCGCGGAGGACAACCTCCAGGTGCGCGAGGGCGCGCTCGTCACCACGCTCGACACGCCGGGCATCTCGCAGACCGCCGGACTTGCCCAAAACGACGTGATCTATCGTGTCGGTGGCGTCGACGTGGACACCGCCGAGGCGGCCGCCGAGCAGTTGGCCCTCGTGAAGACGACCCAGGACACGGTCGTCAACTTCCTGCGGCGCGGGCGGCCCTATCGGGTCACGCTCCGCCAATAGCGCGCACCCGGCGTTCGGCGCGCGGCGAGTAGAATCGCCGGCGCGCCGAGTAGAATCGCCGGCGTGGGGACCATGCTCCGCGTCGTGCTGACCGGCGTCCTGCTCGCCTCCCCCGTGGCGGCATCGGCGCATCCGCTCACCTTTACCGAAACGACGCTCACGCTCGGTGCCGACCAGGTCTTCACTATCGATCTGGTGGTGGATCTCGATGCGCTCGCGCTGGGCGCCCCGCAGGACGCTGACGACGCGGCGCTGGCTGCGACGCTGCGCGGGTTGCCACCCTTGGACCTCGAGCGCCGCATTGACCGGCTGCGCCAGCTGTTCAGCCGACGCGTTCGCCTGCGGTTCGACGGCGAGCCGGCGGCGTTCGAGGTCCGATTTCCCGACTATGGAACCGCCCGAGCGGATGACGCCGAGATCCCCACCATGCTGGGGCTCGCCGCGCGCCTGACGGGCGCCATCCCCGCCGCCGCGACGTCGGTGGAGTTCTTCGCGTCGCGGTCGTTCGCCGTCGTTCACCTGACCATCATCGACGAATCGCGCGATGTCGTGGTTCGCTCGGTGCTCGAGCGCGGCGCACGGAGCGATCCGTTCGAGCTGACCGGGCCGATCGCGCCCGCGAGCGCGGGAGCGGTCTCACGACGCTATCTCGGGCTCGGCTTCACGCATATCGTTCCACGCGGCATCGACCACGTGCTGTTCGTGCTCGGGCTCTATCTGCTCAGCACCCGGCTCCGTCCGATCGTCTGGCAAGTGACCGCCTTCACGCTGGCGCACGCACTCACGCTGACGCTCTCCACGTTGGGCGCGTTCGCGCTCTCGCCACGTGTGGTCGAGCCGCTCATCGCGCTGTCGATCGCGTACGTCGCCATCGAGAACATGCTGACGGACCGGCTGCATCGATGGCGCCCGACCGTCGTCTTCGT
The DNA here is from genome assembly GCA_965197395.1 of Vicinamibacterales bacterium. Classification (GTDB taxonomy): domain Bacteria; phylum Acidobacteriota; class Vicinamibacteria; order Vicinamibacterales; family UBA8438; genus CAZYFH01. The sequence goes on from CBDANB010000006.1 coordinate 748,712, forward strand.
CTTTGGGCTGTTGCACGGGCTCGGCTTTGCCGGCGTGTTGCGTTCCCTCGGGCTCCCCGGCGACGAGCGTCTCCTGGCGCTGGTGAGCTTCAACGTGGGCATCGAGCTGGGTCAGCTCCTGGTCATCGCCGGGGCGATGATCTCTCTGGGATGGTTCAGAACCCGCCCGTGGTATCGCCGGCGGGTCGTGATACCGATGTCGGCCGGCATCGCGGGCATCGGCCTCATCTGGGCAGCGCAGCGCATGTTTGCGTCGTAATCCCGGCGCTCACGTGTGTTCGCGCCGAGTGAGATCTCGTAGCGCGGGCCTTTAGGCCCGCCCGGGCGCGCTGACCGGGTGAGGCGAGAGGCGCCTGGCGAATAGCCGGCGAGGCCCATGCTATGATTTTCGGTCGGCGCCTCGGTGTACACGCCGGCACGCTCAACATTCAGCGAGGGAAGACCGGATGAGGAAGGCTGCTCACGGCTCAGCTGCGTCCGTGGCCATTCTGTGTCTCTGCCTGGTCCTGATCGCCGGCGCGGCCTCCGCCAGCGACTGGCCGAGCTGGCGCGGCCGGTCGCAGAACGGCGTCTCCGAGGAGACCGGGCTCGTGTCGAGCTGGTCGACCGATGGCGAGAACCTGATCTGGTTCCAGGAGTACGTCGCGAGGTCGACACCGGCGGTCTTCGACGGCCGGGTCTGTGCGAACGGGCGCACCGGCGACGGCGTCGCCAAGAAGGAGATCGTCACCTGCTGGAACGCGGAAGACGGCACCAAGCTCTGGGAGCACAGCTTCAGCGTCGTCAACACCACGGTGCCGTTCAACCGCGTCGGCTGGGGCAGCGTGACCGGCGACCCGGACACCGGCTACCTCTATGCGTTGAACATCGACGGCCACCTCCATTGCTTCGACCGCGACGGCGACGTCGTGTGGAGCTGGCGGCTCGCCGAGGATCTCGGGCGTGCGTCGGGGTATGGCGGGCGCACCTCGACGCCCATCATCGACGAAGACCGTCTCATCCTCGGCGTCATCGGTTCCCTGTGGGGCGATCTCGGCGGCCCGCCGAGTCATCGGTATGTGGCGTTCGACAAGCAGAGCGGCCGAGTGCAGTGGATTTCGACGCCGGGTGGCCGCCCCGCGGACATGAACACGCAGTCCGTCCCGATCGTCGCCGTCGTCAACGGCCAGCGTCTCATTATCGACGGCAACGCCGACGGTCACATCTACGCACTGCAGGCGAGAACCGGTGCCAAGGTGTGGCAGTTCCAGCTGAGCAAGCGCGGCATCAACGTCTCACCGGTCATCGATGGCACGACTGTCTTCGTCGCCCACAGCGAGGAGAATATCGACGAGGGCACGATGGGCCGCGTCGTCGCGATCGACGCCACCGGCAGCGGCGATATCACCGCCACCGGCGAGCGATGGCGCATCAACGAGCTGGCGGTCGGCTTCTCGTCGCCGATGATCAAGGACGGCCGACTCTATGTGATTGACAACTCCGCCAACCTCCTCGCCGTCGAGGCGGCGAGCGGCACCGTCGAGTGGGAGCACAGCGTTGGCACCGTCGGCAAATCGTCGCCGGTCTGGGCCGACGGCAAGCTCTACGTCACCGAGGTGAACGGCAACGTCCACATCCTCGAGCCCGGTGCCGGCGGCGCCACGGTGCTCGACAGCGAGTCAATCGAGATCGCCGGTGCCGGACGACACGCTGAGATCTACGGCTCGTTCGCGCCCGCGTACGGCCGACTTTACGTGACGGCCGAATCCGGGGTCTACGCCATCGGCGACGCGAACCGAGCGTTCGCCGCCTCGCCCGGGATGACCCCGTCGCTCGGCGTCGAAACGCCGGCCGGTGGCGACGTGGCGAGCATGCAGGTTGTGCCAGCCGAGGTCATCGGGGCGGCCGGCCAGACCATCAACTTCCGCGTGCTCACGTTCGACGCGAACGGGCGGGCGCTTGGCGCGCGCGACGCCAGGTGGACGCTGGAGGGGCTCACCGGTTCACGCCTGCGCGTGAACGGCGAGTTCACGTCACCGCCCGACTCGACGAATCAGGCGGGACGTGTCATCGCGACAGTCGGCAATCTCTCGGCCGCCGCCCGTGTCCGCATCTTCTCCCCACTACCGTGGGCCGAGACGTTCGAGAGCGGTCGCCCGCCGTACTGGATCGGCGGCGGCGGCAGCCTGCAGGCGATCGACGAGGGCGGGGAGCAGCTCTTTCGCAAGGGACCCTCGCGGACTGGCATCCATCGGCACGCGATCTATCTCGGCCCCTCGTATATGTCCGGCTACACGGTGCAGGCCGACGTGCTGTCGACCCAGAAGGGCCGGCGGCGCCCCGACATCGGGCTCATCAACAGCGGCTACACGATGGACCTGCAGGGCAACCACCAGCGGATTGAGGTGCGTTCGTGGGCGGCGGAGCTCCGTATGGCCGAGCAGTTTTCGTTCGAGTGGGAGGCCGATGTCTGGTACACGCTCAAGCTCCTGGTCGAAGCCGACGATGACCGCGCGCTCATCCGGGGCAAAGTGTGGCGGCGTGGCGAACCCGAACCAGCGGACTGGACGGTGACCGTCGAGGATCCGGAGCCCGTGCGCGCAGGGAGCCCCGGCCTGATCGGGTATTCGCCGATCGACATCTACTACGACAACGTCAGCGTGACGGAGAACCCATGACTCGACAGGCGCTCACGATCATCGTCGCATCGCTGCTGGCGGCCACCGGCATCGCCTCCGCACAGGAGGTGTCCATGTTCGGGAACACGCCGTCGCGCAACATGGTATCGGACGCCACCGGCGTCGTCGCCGAATGGGACGCTGAGACCGGCGGCAACGTGCTCTGGTCGCAACCTGTGGGGTCGCAGGCCTACGGCGGGCCCGTCGTGGCGGATGGCCGTGTCTACGTGGGGACCAACAACGAGGGGCGGCGGGACCCGGCGATCGAGGGCGACAAGGGCGTGGTGATGGCGTTCGAGGCGGCCACCGGCAGCTTCATCTGGCAGATGGTCCACCCGAAGCTCTCCGCCGGGCGGGTCAACGACTGGCCGCTGCAAGGCATCTGCTCGACGGCGTTCATGGAGGGTGACCGGATTTACTACGTCTCGAACGAGGCCCATGTCGTCTGCCTCGATGCCAGCGGGTTCACCGACGGCGAGAACGACGGACCGTTCATGGACGAAATCGAGACCGGGCCGGCGGCGGGCGACATCATCTGGTCATACGACATGATCGGCGAGCTCGATGTCTTCCCGCACAACCTCGCGACCGGTTCGCCGTTGATCGTCGGCGACATCCTCTACACGGCCACGAGCAACGGGGTGGACGAAGGCCATGTCAACGTCCCGTCGCCGTTCTCACCCGACTTCATCGCGCTCGACAAGAACACGGGCGAGCTCCTCTGGGAAAAGGTCCTCGTCGGCGAGGACATTCTCCACGGCGCCTGGACGAACCCCGCCTACGCCGAGATCAACGGTCGCGCGCAGGTGATATTCCCCGGCGGCAACGGCGTCATCTACAGCTTCGATGCCGCGACCGGAGATGTCATCTGGGAGTTCGACTGCAATCCGAAGGATTCCGAATGGATCCTGGGCGGCCGCGGGACGCGGAACAACGTCCTCGCGACGCCGGTGATCTACGACAACAAAGTGTATATCGGCGTCGGACAGGACCCCGAGCACGGTGAGGCGCCCGGCCACTTCTTCGCCATCGACGCAACGGGCTCCGGCGACGTGACCGACACGCACGTCGTCTGGCACCGCGGCGATGAGGACTTCTATCGCACGATGTCGACGGCCGCTATCGCCGACGGCGTGCTCTACATCTCGAGCCTGTCGGGCTTTCTACACGCGCTCGACCCAGACACCGGCGAGCATTTCTGGACCTACGACACGTTTGCCGCGGTTTGGGGCTCCCCGTTTGTGGTCGACGGCAAGGTGTATCTCGGGGACGAGGACGGTGACATCGCCGTGCTGCGCGCCGGCAAGGAGATGGAGCTGCTCGGCGAATACAACATGGGCGCCGCGGTCTACTGCACGCCGGTCGTGCATGACGGGGTGCTGTATGTGCTGACCCGGAACCGGCTGTGGGCCCTGCAAGAGGGCGCGCAGTCCGACCCGCTCTGATCCTCCTCACTGCGGGTCGCCCTCACGCCGACCCGCGAGAACCTGAGCGCTCGACTCAACCGAAGCTGGTTCCAACTCGTTGGTGTCGTGCCGGATGCCGAGGGTATCGGACGACCGGGCATCCACCTGGCCAAGTCCGTAACGCGTCAGGGAGTCGAGCAGACTGACGCGTAGCCGGATCGCTACTCTCTCGCCTCCGGAACCAGCTCCAGCTCCACCCGCTCGCCGTCGCGATTGACGACGACCATCGCTGGCTCGCCGACCTTGAGCAAGTCAAGCGCGTAGGTATAGTCGTAGATATCCCCGATCGTGTGGCCGGCCAGCTCGACGATGATGTCGCCGCCCATCAGGCCCGCCGCTTCCGCAGGACCGCCGGCGATGACACCCGAGAGCAGCAGGCCGTCCGCCTCTTGCGCGTAGTCGGGAATCGTGCCGGTGAAGACACGCATCGTCGCCTGCCCCGCGCTCTGGACGCTCCGCTCGACCCTGATGAAGTCGGGCGGGTCGGTCCGTGAGGCCAAACGCACGGCCACACTCGCCCCGAGCGCGGCGATCCGGTCGAGATCCGGGTAGTTGACCGTATCGGCGTCGTCGGTCGGCCGGTGGTAGTCCTCGTGACTCCCGGTGAAGAACGCGAGGCTCGGCACCTCGGCGGCATTGAGGCTCGTGACGTCGGTGGGCAGATACGGGTCGGCGACGAATTGCAGGTCAAACCCGATCGGCTCGTTGAGCTCTTCCACTAGCTCGGTCCAGATCGTGCTGGAGCCGACCGCCTGCACGGTGAGCGTGTTGTCGCGCAGTCGACCGACCATGTCGAAGTTGAGATACGCGGCAATCTCGTCCATCGGCACCGGCGCCTGGTCGACGAACTCCGCCGAGCCGAGCAGGCCGAGCTCCTCGCCGGACCAGAATGCGAGGACGACCCCGCGACTGCGATCGGCATGCTGCGCGAGCTGCGCGCCGGCCGAGAGCACGGCGGCCACGCCGGACGCGTTGTCATCGGCGCCGTTGTGAATCTCGCCAGACTCCCCGGCCCGGGCGAGCGAGTCGCCGCCGCGGCCATGCCCGAGATGGTCGTAGTGGGCCCCGAGCATCACGTACGGCTCCGCGACCTCCGCGGCCGGGGCCACGGCCGGTGGCAAGTAGCCGATCACGTTGTATCCGGTTCCCTCCTCACGCTCGAGTTTGACGTCGAGCGACACCGAGAACGGCAGGTCGAACCCGGTGACGTGTGGGTTCGCCGTATCCAGCGACGCCTGCACGTCCTCGAGCGATTCTCCGGCGCCCTGCATGAACGCCTCGCCGAGCGCTCCGGTAACCGTGGCCGCGACGATGCCAGCATCGCCCATCGCGCTGTCGAAGGTCATCGCCGCCAGCTCGCCGGCGTTCGGTGAGCGCGGACCGGTGACGACGATCAGGCCCTTCGCGCCCCGCGCTCTCGCGGCGGTGGCCTTGAAACGCGGCGCTGAATTCCGGCTCAACATGGCACGCACGTCGCCTTCCGCGTCCTCCGGGAAGTATCTGAGCACGAGAACAATCTTGTCCGTCACATCGAGCGTGGCGTAGCTGTCATAGCTGAACCCGTCGGTCTCCGGCACCGACAACCCGTAGCCGGCGAAGATGAGCGGCCCGGAGACCGACGCGGCATCCGAGAACGCCAGCCCCCGGACGTCCCCCGCACCCCAAGTGGTCGCCTCGGCCTCGGGCGCGCTGACCTCGAGCGTGGTGCCCGTATCGCTCACACCGGACGTAAACGCGAACGCCAGTCGATACTCCGCTTGTCCCGGCAGCGGCTCGGCGCCGATGGCGTCGAGCTGGTTGACGAGGTAGTCGGCGGCGAGCCGGCTGCCGGCGGAACCGGTCAGCCGACCCTCGAGCTCATCCGCGGCGAGCCGCGCGACAACGGCGCGGGTATCGATGTCGGCGGGCGCCGGTGCGCTACAGGCCATCACTGCACCCGCCAGGAGAACCGCGATCACACGTCCAGTCATCGAATCCCTCGTTGGTGGCCTGCAGCGCAGCGGCGTCACGGCAGACGCACGACACGGGAGCCAAATCGCAATGCGCGCGAGTCCGACTCCCAGGCAAACTCGTAGGTTTCGGGTTCAGAGGTGAAGAATCGCTCGCCGGTATGGACCTTGACGGCTTCGATCCACGCGGTCCCACCGTTCGAGACGACGAACGCGATCGCGGACGCGTCGGGCGCCCACTGTGGGCCTGCGAGCGTGCGGAGGTCGAACTCGTTGGCCGGCGTCTGGGTATGCCGGGTATCGACCAAGTGGGTGGTCGTGCGCAGATCCGACGACAGCACCCACAGTCCGTCGGGCGCCACGACCGCCACGCGCTCACCGTCGGGCGACCACGAGGGATCGCACGTCCCCGATGCGGTCGCCACCTGGAGCGTCTTCGTGCCGTCGCGCACCCAGACCCGGGTGCGGGGCACGAGCCGCGTGCCGCGTTCAATGGCCGGGCCAGGCTCCTCGGCGCAGATGGCGACGCGGCCTTTGTGCCACGTGAAATTGACGAGCCGCAGCGCCCCCGGTGGCACCGGCGGCGGGCCCGGAGCGTCCGCGGATTCCGGTTCGTCAGGCGACGGCGGCTGTTGCGCCGCACCAGTGGCAACCGCGGCGAGGAGCGCACACGTCAGCCAGACACCGTGCCGGCCAGGGCGCGACCAGTGGACGTCGCGACGCGGCGCGCGTACGTCGAATCCGAACATCGCGATCACTCTACCCGATACTGACCGGGATCAGGGCGCGGTGGCTGCCAGCGGCTCGGGACGCTCACGGCCGGCCGAGTGAAGGACGTCGACGAGACCGCCCGTCAGCGCACTGACCCGCGCGCCCGGCGTGACGATCCCGACCAGATTGAGCGGGTCCGCGGCGGAGACGACGACGGCGTCCCGCGCGTCGCCCTCGCGACGCACGATGCGGAGCAGCTCCACCGCATCCGGGCGCGCGAACTGCTCGCCGATGAAACCCGCGACGAATCGCCCCCCTCGAATCTCGCCGCGCGCTTCCAGCCGCCGAAGCGCGGCGAGCAGCGCGCGCCACGGCGGCGTGTTGGTCTCGCGCCGCACGAGATCCCGGAAGACGACGCCCCATCGCGCCAGCAGCTGGCGCGCGAACGCTTCCGCGCGCGCGTGCTCACGCCGCTCTGTCGCCGCGAGATCGTCATCGTGTGCAAGGTCGTCTCCGACGTCCGGCCGCAGCAGCGCCCAGCGCCCCGCCGCGTGGCGCGGACGCGCCGCGCGATACCGTCCCTCGCCACGCCGTCGTTTCGGGTGAACCAACGCGCGCAAGTTGTCGAACCCATCGGCGGTCACCAGGCCGGCCGCGACGAGCTCCCACAGCCCGTCCTCCACTTCGCTCGCGAGACGGCCCGTGTCGCGCACGAGCTCTTTGAGAAATGACGCGCCGCGCCGGCCGAGCGCCTCCAGCACGTCCCGCGCCGGGTGCGACAGCACGGACACCGAATCCGCGTCGCCCTCGACGGCCGGCGCCGACGGCGACATCAGCCACGCGCAGTCCTCGCGAAGGAAGATCGCCACCGGCGCGACCCGGGTCGGCCGCACCCGCCGCGTGCGCGCACCAGCACCGCCGCTGTTCGGCGCGGTGGTCGGACCGGCGTCCAACCGCTCGAAGGCCGGATGGGGCGACAATCGGCCCCACATCACCTCGCCCGACAGGCAGAGGTGGTCGAGGGTCTCGGGATCGTAGTCCACGACGCGGCGCGCGAGCACGTCGCGCTCCCACGCCGCGGTGGACACTTCGTAGCCTTGCAGCTGACGCAGCACCTGCAGGAGACCACCGGTGCCGTGCATCTGCGTGCCGGGCGCGACGTGCTGCCAGCGAGCGAGAAACCGGACGAGCACCGACGTCGACACCGGTTCGATTTCGCGACGCAGGCGGCCGAGCGTGAGTCGATGGATTCGCGCCAGCACGCGACGGTTGCACCATTCGACCTCGGCGCCTTGCGTGCGCGACGCCACCGAAAAGCGGCCACGCAGCGCCTGACCCTCCCCCTCGAGCCGCGCGAGACCCGCTGCGATGTCATCGATCGGCACCGCCAGCCGAACCGCCAGGTCGGTACCTGTCGTCGGACCGGACGACTCCAGCCATCCGCGGAGCAGCTCCGCCACGGCCGCCTCGCGGCCCTCGGGTACCAGCTGCTCGACGGGCGGCAGGCGGCGGTCGGCGTCGCCGTCCGGGTAGACCGCCTCCGCCAGCACCACGCGCTCCGCGGCGACCCAGAACGGCGCCCCGCGCACGGTGAGCGTCATCGCGCGCCGCGCATCCACCAGCTCCTCGAACCACTCGCGCCAGACCGAATTCGGCGGCACGGCCGTCAACGTCAACAGCGCATCGTGGAGCTCATCCGCGTCGCGGACGACGGGCCACACATCAGACGCGACTTCGGCGATGGCGGCCTCATCGAGCGCGCCCATCTCACCGGCATCGTCGCCCAGCGTGCGCCGCAGCTGCACGGCGCGCGCGCGACGCTCCTCGAGCGGTGCGTCGTCGAGAAACGCATAGGGGTTGGCGTTGAGGATCTCATGTCCGAGCGGTGACGGCTCGGCCGTATCGATCGACCGGGTCGTGATGGTCCCACCCTCGATGCCGGCCAGCAGCTGCCGGAGCCCGTCGAGATCCATCGCTTCGTGCAGGCAGTCGCGCGCGGTCTCGTTGACCAGCGGGTGATCCGGGATCCGGATCTCGCCGACCAGGTTCTCTTGACAGGCCGCCTGATCGGGAAACACGGATGCCAGCAGATCGTCCGAGCGCATGCGCACGATCGGCGGCGGCACCCTGCGCCCTCCGAAAAACCGGAGGATGGCCAGCGCGCGAGAGGCGTTCCACCGCCAGCGTGCCCCGAACATCGGCGCCGGGAGCATCGCCTGCGTCAGCACCTCTTCGACCGTGTCGGGATGCAGAAAGCGGAAGACGACCTCGAGCGGGAAGCTGTGTTGTTCCGCGAGCGAGATGACGATGCCGTTGTCCGTCGCCGCCGCCTGCAGCTCGATGTTGAAGCTGCGACAGAACCGCTTGCGCAGCGCGAGTCCCCACGCGCGGTTGATCCGCGCGCCAAACGGGGCGTGCAGCACGAGCTGCATCCCGCCACCCTCGTCGAAGAAGCGCTCGGCCACGACGGTCGCCGTCGTCGGCAGCGCGCCGAGCGCGGAGGCTCCGGCACGTAGATATGCAACGACCTGCTCCGCGCCGGACCGATCGAGGCTGCACTCCTCGACGAGAAAGCGCACCGGGTCCACCACCGCGTCGCCGTTCGGCGAGGCAACGCGCGCGCGAACCTCGGACACTTCGTCCGAGAGCTCTCGCGTGCGGCCCGGTGCCTCACCGCGCCAGAACGGAATCGACGGTGCCGCGCCGTGCGCGTCCTCGACACGCAGGCGACCCGATTCGACGCGCCGGATCCGCCAGGAGGTCGTCCCCAGCAGGAACACATCGCCCGCCATGCTTTCGACCGCAAAGTCCTCATCGACCGTGCCGACGGTCGTGCCGTCGGGCTCGGCAACGACGAGGTAGTTCGCGTTGTCGGGAATGGCGCCGCCGGACGTGATGGCGGCCAGACGGGCGCCGCGCCGCCCCCGCACGACGCCGTTCACGCGGTCGCGATGCAGATAGGCGCCCGCACGGCCGCGCTGGGTCGTGATGCCGTCGGACAGCATCGCCAACACGGCGTCGAACTCCGCGCGAGGCAGCTCGCGGTACGGGAACGCACCGCGGACCAACTGGAACAGATCGTCCTCCGTCCACGACTCGTTGGCCGCGGCGGCCACGAGCTGCTGAGCGAGCACATCGCGCGGCCAGGGCGGGATCTCGCGGGCGTCGAGTGCTCCGCGACCAATCGCCCTGACGAGCGCGGCGCATTCGACGAGCTCGTCCCGGGTCGTCGCGAAGAACCGACCTTTTGGCAGACAGGTGCGGTCGACCTTGTGGCCCGAACGGCCGACGCGCTGCAGCGCCACGGCGATCGACCGCGGCGTGCCGACCTGACACACGAGATCGACCGAGCCGATATCGATGCCCAACTCCAGCGACGCCGTGGCCACGACCGCTCGCAATCTCCCGTCCTTGAGCTCGCGTTCGGCCGTCTGGCGTAGCACCCGCGACAGGCTGCCGTGATGCGCGAGCACGGCTTCGTTGCCGAGACGCTCGCGAAGATGATGGGCAACCCGCTCGCACAATCGGCGCGTGTTGACGAACACAAGCGTCGTCCGATGCGCACGCACGAGCTCGGCGATGCGGTCGTAGATCTCGCCCCACATCTCGTTCGTCGCAACCACGCCGAGCTCCTCATGCGGCACCTCCACCGCCAGATCGAGATCCCGGCGGTGCCCCGTGTTGATGATCGTGGCTGGAGGCTCGGCGGTGTGGTCCTTCGGCGCGCCGCGGGAACCGACGAGAAAACGGGCGACGTCCTCGATCGGTTTGACGGTCGCCGACAATCCGATTCGCTGGGGCTTCGGTCCGCCGTTTTTCTGGACAAGATCGTCGAGCCGCGCGAGGCTCAGCGCCAGGTGGGACCCACGCTTGTCGTCGACCAGGGCATGAATCTCGTCGACGATGAGGGTCTCGGTCGTGGCCAACATCCGCCGGCTGCGCTCGGCGGTGAGCAGGATGAACAGCGACTCGGGCGTCGTGACCAGTATGTGCGGCGGCGTGCGCACCATCTGCTCGCGATCCCAGGTCGGTGTGTCACCCGTGCGAATCGCGGCGCGAACAGGCGAGAACGACCGGTGACGCACGGCGGCCAGCGACGAGATCTCCTGGAGCGGCACTTCGAGGTTGCTGTGAATGTCGGTGCTGAGCGCTTTGAGCGGCGACACATAGACGACGCTCAGTCGATCGGCGAGCGCGGCCTCGGTCGCGGTCACGACGAGACGGTCGAGACAGATGAGGAAGGCCGCGAGCGTCTTCCCCGATCCCGTCGGCGCCGAAATCAGCACATCCCGACCGGCCTGGATCTCCGGCCACGCCGCGGTCTGCGGTTCGGTCGCGCCGGCGAATCGGCCGGCGAACCATTCGGTCGTCAGGGGATGGAAACCGTGCATCGAGAGAACGTTGTTAGTCTACGCCCTACCCATGACACAGGCGATCACGAAAGCCACGCTGCTTGAAGTGATTGGCGTGCGAGCCGCTACGCCTGGTTCTGCTGGAACGCCTGCTCACAGGCCCGCCGGAATCGCTCATCCAGTTTCTGCGCGTGCTGACCTGACACCCGACCGAGCTTGCGCCGCTCGAGCATCAACCGCTTGACGTCCTCCACCGCAGCGCGTCGTCGGGCCGTGTCGTCGGCGCGGCTACCCATCGTGTTGCTGGCGAGCTGCTCGCGCCATTTCTTCGCGAGAATCTCTGAGGGGGAGGCGCCCGCGTCGTCGATCGCGGCGGTCGGCGCGAGCGCCTCGGCTCGCGTGCACAGGGCCTCAAGCCGCTTGAGAAATCGTGCCGGATCGAGATCCGTCCCTCGAAAGACCTCGGGGTGAGCGGCGACCACCTTGGTCACTGCCCGGCCGAACCGCGTTGCGAGCTTGCGTCGGATGTCGGGCGGCACCTCGGCCGCCTGGCGCCACTTGTTCTGGACGTCGCGGACGGTGTCGATCAGCACGTCCGACGCTGGCGCCGCGCTCGGCGACTCATCGCCTGCCCCCTCGCGTGCGGCCGCCAGGGATTCGAGCTCGGCGCAGAGCGCCTCGCGCGTGGCGATCCGCTCGGCGGCCGCCGCGCGCGCACCGTCCTGAACCCGTTCGAGCAGCGCGTCGCAAGCGGTACGAAAGCGTTGCCACACCGCCTCGGACCGTGTCCGCCGCACCGCCCCAATCGTCTTCCATTCGGCCTGCGCGCGTCTGACCTCCTCCGTGGCCAATCCAAGGTCCTCAACCGTGCCGAGTCCCTCGACGCGGGCGCACAACGCCTCTTTCTGCTCGAGGTGCTTCGTCCAGAGCTTCTTGCGCTCTGCGAGATCGGATTTTCGGCGCGTGAAGAAGCCGCTGCAGGCGGTCCGGAATCGATTCCAGAGCGCGCGCTGGTCCCTCAGGGGCGCCGGCCCGAGCGCCTTCCACTCGGCCTGCAGTGCCGTCAGCCGCTGGGCGGTCTTCATCCAATCCGTGGACGCGCTGAGACCTTCCGCCTCCGCGACGATCGCCCGCCGACGTGCGAGCCCCTCCGCCCGCGCGGCACGCTGCGTATCGAGATAGGCCTGGCATCGCGGGTAGACCGCGTCGTGCGCCTGCTTGAAACGCCGCCAGAGCGCGTCGCCCTTGTCCTTTGGGACATCGGCCACCTGGCGCCACCGCTCCATGAGGTCACGGAATCGTCTCGCCAGCTGGGCATCGTCCAGCTCAGGGCGGTCCGGTGGCGCGGCCGACAGCGCCTCCATTTCCCGGCACAGCGCCTCTTGGAGACCGAGATTCGCCCAACGCTGCCAGTCGGCGAAATCGCGGAGCTCGCGGACGCGGCCGAGCAGCGCAGAGTGTCCACGGCGGAGCCGCTGCGTCATTGCGTCTCGGTCATGGCGCGTCGGCACGGGCGGCAGCGCGTCGAGCGCCTGGCGCGCAGCGCGAAGCTGCCGCTCCGCCTGCGCGAGGCGAAGCGTATCGTCCGCGACCGACGCATCGACCGCGGCCGCGAGCCGGTCGAGCGCCGCGAGGTTGTGCTGCTGCTGGCGGAGGCGGTCGGCGCGCGCGTTCGCCGACTGCGCCCGCCGGGCTTCCTCCGCCGCGGCCTTGCGTTGCTCGAGCGCCGTGACCACCGCAGCCGTCTCCGCATCGCCAGCCGGTATCTCCGCCGCTCGGACCATCAGGGTGGTCCACGTCTTGTCCAGCGCCGGCCACCGCGCCTTGATCTGGGCGAGGTCTTCGGTCTGCACCACCGTCTCGATGTCGTTCATGAGCGATTCGAGCTGGCGTACCCGTTCGTACCGTGCTACCCACGCGTCGTGCCGACGTTCGCATGCGACCCCGGCGTCCGCGAACCGCCTCGCGAGCTCCTCCCGGTCGGTCGTGTCGACCGTCGTCTGGACCGCGTCGGCGCGCATCAGACCCTCCCAGCGCGCCCGCGCCTCGACGACGCGGTCACGTGCGAGCGGGCCGTCCAACTGTTCGACGTGCTCGCACAAGGACACGAGCGGCGCGAGTGCGGCGGCCCGTTGGGCGTCGGCTTGCCGGGTCTGGGTCGCGACGAGCTCGAGTCCGAGCAATCGGTCTTCAACCGCCCGACGCGCCTCGGCGAACCGTGACGCGACCGCCGGCGGGATGGGTGCGTCGAGTGCCGCCCAACGCTGAACGACGCGATCGAGCTCGTGCCGGCCCGCTTCCAGATCGCTCGTCGCGCGCAGCACGTCGACAGCCTCGCACAGCGCCGAAGCCGCATCCTCCACGATCGGTGGCTCTATATCGTCCGTCGCCCGTGCAGTCAGCGCGGCACGGGCGCGGCGCGACACGGCCTTGTGCCGAGCGCGGCGCGCGATCTCTTCCAGCGTGCCTGGCGCGGGCGCGCTGTCCCCCGCCACGAGTCGGTCAAACGCTGCCAGCGCCACCGTCTTGTCGTCCGCCTTCAACGCAATCGCCAACAGCTCGTCGTGGTCGACGAGCCGCTCGAGCGCCTCTCGCGCGACGCCCGCGTGCCTCGCGCGGCGCGCAATCGCGCCCAGTGCCTTGTCATCGGTGAGCCGCGACGCCGCTGCGCGGCTCACCGCTTCGGTCGTCGCCGACCTGGCCACGGCTGCCACGTCGCGTTCATCGCTCAACACCGCCAGGACCGCATCGGTGTTCGTCGCATCCGGCGCGCCAATCAGCAGGTTTCGCGCGGCGGTCGTCGCCGCGCTGAGCACCCCCTCGTCGTGCTCGGCGCCCGCCGCCAAGAGGTCGGCGATGGTGGCCGCGTCCGTCAAACGCTCCACCGCCGCCCGGCGCACGCCCGGATCGTCGTCCTGGCGCGCGATCTCGCCCAGCAACCCCTGCTCCCCGTCGGCGAGCTCCCGCACGGCGCTCGCGCGCATCGCGGGGTCGTCACTCTGCCATTCGGGTTGTGTGCGGAACCGTTCGAGCAGCTTCATAGGCGTGGGGCGCAGGGGTGGACAGCCTGTGGGAGATTATGCATACTCGGGACCGACTTTTGGGCGTAGCTTTCGTTGGAACCGTGCGAGACACGCGAGTGCCTCACCGCGGAACGCAGTCCAACCCGGCCAAGAAGATCCCGAAATATTGGATTCCGGATTCATGATATTGGATAAACATTGGCTGCGCGGCCGTCGGAGGCCGCAAGGAGCTCCCTACATGTCGTCTCGCGCACTGCTACTTACCGGAGTCCTGACTGCGATGACCGGTGGCACCGCGGCCGACGCGTCTGCCCAAAGCAACCCGGTCGCCGTCATCGAGACGAGTCTCGGCAACATGACGGTCGAGCTGTTTCGCGACCAGGCCCCGATCACCGTCGAGAACTTCCTGACGTACGCCAACGACGGATTCTTCGCGGGGACGATTTTTCATCGTGTCATCCAGGACTTCATGATCCAGGGCGGCGGGTTTACGCCCGACATGAGCGAGAAGGCTACCCGAGACGCGATCAAGAACGAGGCGACCAACGGCCTGCAAAACGAGCGCGGCACGATTGCCATGGCCCGAACGCCCGTCGTGGACAGCGCGACGGCGCAGTTCTTCATCAACACGGTCGACAACGGGAGTCTCGATCACCGGAGCACCGACCCGCGGGGCTACGGGTACGCCGTGTTCGGGCGGGTGACCGACGGCTTGGAGGTCCTCGATGCGATCGCGGCGGTCTCGGTCACGAACCAGGGGCCGCATCAGAACGTCCCGGTCGACCCGGTCATCATCAACTCGGTCAACGTGCAATAAGAGAGACACATGCGATTCACCGTCACCGCGTGCATCGTCATGTGGCTCGCCAGCTCGCCCGGCGGGGCCTTCGCGCAGGAGCCCCCAGCGAACCCGCGGGTCGTCATCGAGACATCGATGGGCGACATCACCGTCGAGCTGCTACGCAGCGCCGCGCCGGTCTCGGTGGCCAACTTCCTCACCTATGTGCAGGCGGGCTACTACGACGGCACCGTCTTCCATCGCGTCATCCGAAACTTCATGATCCAGGGAGGTGGCTTCACCGAGGATCTCGAGCGCAAGATGGATGGGCTGCGCGGCGGCATCCTCAACGAGGCAACCAACGGGCTCGAGAACCAGCGTGGCACGGTCGCCATGGCGCGCACGGCGGCACCCAATTCCGCGAGCTCGCAGTTCTTCATCAACGTGGAGGACAACGGCTCGCTCGATCACCGCAATACCACCCAGCGGGGGTTCGGTTATGCCGTGTTCGGACGGGTCAGCGAGGGGATGGACGTCGTCGACGACATCCGGGGAGTCGCCACGCACACCGCCAACGACATGGACGATGTGCCCCGTGAGACGGTGCTCATCACCACGATCCGACGCGTGGAAGACTAGACGGGGCTCCGCCCCGACCCGCCGTGGGCCCAAAAGCGTGCGTTACAGTTGCTACGCATGCCCACACCGCCGCCAACGGCCGCCCTGAGCACCGTCGAGGACCGAGTGCTCGAGGTCGTGACCGAGCTGGTCGGCGAGCTGCGCGGCCCGGGCGCACCGACGCACGCCCGGCTCGACGACGGCCTCGAGCGCGACCTCGGCATTAGCAGTCTGGAACGGGTCGAGCTCCTGGTCCGTCTCGAGCAAGCCTTCGGCGTCCGCCTCGGCGACGCGGCCATGGCCGATGCGGAGACGTCACGCGATCTCGCGCTCGCGATCACTCACGCGGACCCGGGCGCCGCTGATGCCGTGCCCGCCGCGCGCACCGAGCGGGATGCCGCCGCGGTGCCGCCGGCGGCGGCGAAGACTCTCGTCGAGGCGCTCGCGTGGCACGTCGAGCGCACGCCCGAGCGCGTCCAGATCCATTTGCGCGGCGAGGATGGAGACGAAACTCCGCTCAGCTACCAATGGTTGTGGGAGGGGGCGAGCCGGGTCGCGCGCGGCCTCGCGGACCACGGCATCCGGCATCGTGACACCGTGGCGATCATGCTGCGCACGGAGCCGGCGTTTTTCCCGGCGTTCTTCGGCGCGTTGATGGCAGGGGCCGTCCCGGTCCCCCTGTATCCGCCGTTTCGCGCAGACCGGATTGAAGAGTACGTGCGTCGACAGGTCGGCATCCTCCAAAACGCCGGTGCCCGCGTGATGATCACGTTCGCCGAAGTCGAACGCGTGGCCGGCATGCTGGTCGGTCAGGCGACCGAGCTCACCACGGTGGCGACCGTGGACAAGCTGTCCGCCGACACCGGCGCACCGCCGCGTCGCGTCGCCGCCGACGCTCCGGCGCTCATTCAGTACACGTCGGGCAGCACCGGGCACCCGAAGGGCGTTCTCCTGTCTCACGACAACCTCCTCGCGAACATCCGCGCGATCCAGGCGGGCCTGGCAATCGGACCGCACGATGTCGGGGTCAGCTGGCTCCCGCTCTATCACGACATGGGTCTCATCGGGTCCTGGCTCGCCACCATGTACTGCGGCACGCCGCTCGCGTTGATGTCGCCGCTCGCGTTTCTCGCGCGGCCGGCACGGTGGCTGCACACGCTGCACGCCCACCGCGGCACGTTGTCGCCGGCGCCCAACTTCGCCTACGACCTCTGCGCGCATCGTGTCACCGACGCGGAGCTCGAAGGCCTCGACCTCAGCGCGGTGCGCGTGCTGCTCAACGGGTCCGAGGCGGTGTCGCCCGACACCCTCGAGCGCTTCACGTCACGCTTCGCCCCCTACGGCCTCGATCCGGGAGCCGTGATCCCGGTCTACGGTCTTGCCGAGTGCTCCGTCGGTCTGGCGGTGCCACCCGTCGGCCGCCCGACGCGTGTGGATCGGATCGCGCGCGCGGAGTTCGAACGCACCGGGCACGCGGCGCCCGCGCCGGACGGCGACGCGACGGCGCTTCGCTTCGTCTCGTGTGGACGCGCGCTGCCGGACCATGAGGTGCAGGTGGTCGACACGGAGGGGGCGCGAACGACCGAGCGCCGCGAGGGGCGCATCCGCTTTCGCGGACCGTCGGCGACGGCCGGCTACTACCGGAACCCCGACGCCACCGGCGAGCTCATCGGCCGCGACGGCTGGCTCGAAACCGGAGACCTCGGCTACGTCGCCGATGGCGAGCTGTTTCTGACCGGACGTCGGAAAGACCTCATCATCACCGGGGGTCGCAACGTCCATCCGCACGAAGTCGAGGAGATCGTCGGCGACGTCTCGGGCGTGCGCACCGGATGCGTCGCGGCGTTCGGGGTCACCGACCCGACACGCGGCACCGAGCGTTTCGTGATCGTGGCCGAAACCCGAGCCAGCGACGCCGAGGAGCGCCGCGCCATCCAGTCGGCGGTGATCGCTAGAGTGACCGATGCGCTCGGTCTCGCGCCTGATCGCGTGGTGCTCGGTCCGCCCGGGTCGGTGCCGAAGACCTCGAGCGGCAAGATCCGCCGGTCCGCGACACGCGACGCCTTCGTCGCGAATCGGATCGATCGACGGCCGCCATCGGTCGTCGGGCAATGGCTCCGCCTGCTCGGCGCCGCTGCGTTCGGCGCGGGCTCCCGCGGCGCACGTACATGCGCGCAGGGCCTCTACACCGCCTACGTCGCCTTCGTGATCATTGCCACTGGACTCCCCACGTTCAGCGTGATGGCGCTTGGCCCTTCCGGCCGCTGGATCGATGGTCTGGTTGGCCGCTGGACGCGCCTGGTGCTCGCGCTCGCCGGATGCCGGGTGGAGGTCGCCGGCCGCGACCGGGTGCCCGTGGACGAGCCGTGCGTGCTCGTAGCCAATCACGCCAGCTTCCTCGACCCGGCGCTGGTGATGGGGCTCCTCCCCATCGGTGCCCGCTTCGCGGTCAAGGGTCGGCTGTCGCGCTATCCCATCCTCGGCATGGCCATCAGGAAGGGCGGACACATCCGCCTCGAGAAACGCGACCTCTCGGAGCGGATCGAGGGCGCGGGTGACATCCTGGCCCCTCTGGGCGCCGGCGAGTCGTTGTTTGTGTTTCCCGAGGGCACCTTTGACGTGGCGCCGCAACTCCTGCCGTTTCGGCTCGGCGCGTTTCGCGCCGCTGTCGACAGCGAGTGCCCCGTCGTACCGGTGGCGATTCGCGGGGCGCGGCACATCTGGCCCGCGGAGACCTGGCTGCTACGCCCGGGCCCGATCAGCGTGACCTTCGGCGAACCGCTCAAGGCCAACGGTCGCGACTGGCCCGAGATCGTGCGGCTTCGGGACGAGGCGAGGGCGTTTATATCGAAACACGTGGGGGAAGACTGAGCCCGGGCTTCGGGCTCAGGGCTTAGGGCTTAGGGCTTAGGGCTTGGAGAGACCTTGAGCCTTGAGCAGACCCACGGACGGCTCAGGGCCGCAGCACCACCCGGCCGACCACCTCCCCGGCGCGCAGATCGTCGAGCGCGGCTTGCGCGGAGGCCAGCGGCCGCTCTTCGATCGGGAGCGGCGGAATCGTCCCTGCCCGCACCTCGGTCATCAGCGAGGCCATCTCCGCGAGACTGCCAGCATATGACCCGCACAGGGTGAGCTGCTTGAGAGGCAACAGCGGCAGCGACAGCGGCAATGCGCCGCCGAACAGACCGACGACAACGAGCATGCCGCCCCGCCCGAGCGCGCTCAGCGCGAAGGCCGCCGACCGGGCCGACCCGACAAAGTCGACGGCCGCCCGGACCCCGCCTCCCGTCCGGCGTTTGATGCGCTTCGCGGCGTCTGGCGCGGTCGTGTTCACAACCTCCGCGGCGCCGCGCGCGCGGGCGGCCTCGAGACGACGCTCATCGATGTCAGCCCCAATCACGGCCGTCACGCCGAGCGACGCCGCGAGGCTGAGCGCGGCCAGGCCCAGCCCGCCGAGCCCCACGACCAGCACCTCCGACGACTCGCCGCCGAGGCGCATGGTTTTCGCGAGGGCGCTATACGCGGTCAGCCCGGAGCAGGCGTAGGTGGCCGCGGTCGTGACGGCAACCGAGCCAGCATCGAACAGGTAGCGTGGATGCGGGACGAGCACGTGATCGGCGAACCCCCCCGCGACGGCGACGCCAAGCGAGCGCGCCTTGGGGCACACGTGCTCCGCCCCGGCCAGGCAGCGGTCACACGCGCCGCACCCGATCCACGGGTAGACGACGCGCCGCTCGCCGACCGCTACGCGGTCGGCTGCTGGACCGCAGGCGACCACGACCCCCCCGATTTCGTGCCCAAGCGTGAACGGCAACTCGCGACCCATCGTCAGGTCGAGACGGCGTGAGTCGCCGAGATCGAAGTAGCCGTCCGACAGATGCAGGTCGCTGTGGCACACACCGCACGCCTCGACCGCGACCAGGACCTCGGTCCCTGTCGGTTCGGGCGGCTCGGTCTCGACACGTCTCAAGGGCTGGCCGTAATCCGTCAACTGATAGCTGATCATCACGCCTCCGGGTCCCACGCCCGGCTCGCAGACCCTCGTCTCACGCGCGGTCCCTCGACGCCGTGCCGTAGAGGAAGAAGTTCGCCGTGCCTCGGACCGTCGCGCTCCAACCCAACGCCGCGAGCTGGGCGGCCAAGTCGTCCGGCTTGTAGAAGATCTTGACGATCTCGAACTCGCGCCCATCGCGTAGGCGCCGCTGGCTGCGGGTCAATCGAGGGTCGCCCGAGACATGGTCTGCCGCCGTCGAGTCCGGATGATACCGACTATCCGCAAAGAAGACCCGCCCACCGTGCGTCAAGCAGCGCGCGAGCAGGCTCCAGAACGCGATGAACCGCGACGGCGGGACATGGGAGAGCCAGAAACCGAAGAAGACGAAGTCGTAGCGACGATCGGGTTCCCAGGTGAACAGGTCCGCAACCCGGTAGTCGACGGTCGCCGGCGCCACGCGGCCCCGGTTGATCGCGATCACCTCGGGCGAGGCATCAACGGCCGTCACCGTGTTCGCAAACGGAACCAGCCGTTGGGTCCACAACCCGGTCCCGCAGGCCAGCTCCAGCACGTTCCCCGACGGCCGCGCGACGACGAGCGCGGCGCGAACCTCCTCGACCTCCGCACGCCAGAGCCGGGTGTGACGGCCGCCACGATTGTAGGCGCCGCGACGATAGAACCAGTCGTCGTACTCGGGCGCGCGCGCCCGATAGTAGGCCACTTGCTCCCGAACCGCGTCGTCGTCAGTGCGCGCACGTGCCGTCGCGTCGAGAACCATCTCCGATCTCACCCCTCCGCTTCGAGTGCAAGCCGCTCCAGGGCATCGCCGGTGAGGCGATACAGGTCCGGCGCGTTCATGCTCATGGGCCTTCAACCACGCGCCGCTAACGTTCGTCAGCGAGGACGGCAAGCGCCTGTTCGAGATCACCGATGAGATCGCCCGCGTCTTCGATACCCAGCGACAAGCGGACCAGATCGGACGGCACGTTGGTGCCGGGTCCCTCGACCGGCGCGCGGTGCTCCGCCAGGCTCTCGACCCCGCCGAGCGAGGTCGCATTCCGGAACACCGTGAGCCCGCCGACGACCCGCCGGGCGGCGCCCGCGCCACCGGCGACCTGGAACGACACCATCATCCCGAAGCCACCGCTCATCTGGCGCGCGGCCACGCCGTGACCGGGGTCATCGGGAAGGCCGGGATAGAACACCGCGGTCACCAACGGCTGGCGGGTCAGCGCCTCGGCCACCTGTTGCGCGTTCCGTGCGGACGCGGGCACGCGCAGAAACAGCGTCCGCATCCCGCGCAGCAGCAACCAGCTCTCGAACGGGCCGAGCACCGCGCCACGGTACGCGCGTTCGTGTGCGCAGCGCGCCCACACCTCGTCTTCCCTCGCCGTGACGAGCGCGCCGGCGAGCACGTCCGAGTGCCCGTTCAGCTGCTTGGTCGCCGAATGCATGACGAGGTCGGCCCCGAGCTCGAGCGGGCGACAGAGCACCGGCGTCGCGAGGGTGCCATCCGCGACGAGACGCGCGCCGCCGTCATGCGCGACCGCGGCCGCCGCCGCGATGTCGGTGATCGCCCCCATCGGGTTCGCCGGCGTCTCGATCCAGACCAGCTTCGTCGCCCCCGGTCGAACCGCCGCGCGCAGGGCATCGAGATCGCCGTTCGGCACGAAATCGAGCGCGATCCGCCCACACGCCGCGCGCTCCTCCAACCAGCGGCGGATCGTCCAGTACATCTGCTGCGGCGCCACCACGTGATCCCCGTGATCCAGCGTCTCGAACACGGTGGTGGCGGCAGCCATCCCGGAGCTGAAGAGCAGCGCGGCGCAGCCGGACTCAAGACGCGCCAGCAGGGCTTCCGCAGGCTCATACGTCGGGTTCTGGTCGCGCGTGTAGGTATGACCGCCCGGGTAGCTCCCGTCCGGCGCCCGCTCATACGGTGCGGAGGGGTAGATCGGCGGCACGAGCGAGCGGGTGCTCGGTTCGATCCGCCCGAGCGCCTGCGCCGCGAGCGTGGACGGGCTCAACGCGTCGGGCACACGCTCCTCACGCTCGCGCCTCGCCGATATCGACCGTGATCTGTCGCCACTTCCCCTGCCTGAACCGGAGGACGCTCAACGTGGCGCGCATCATGTGACCGAGGACGATGGCCAGCCAGATGTCGGCCGGAGCGAGCCCGCGTGTGGCCTGGATGAACGTGCAGAGCCCGATCGGGACGACGACCTGCGAGACGATGGAGATGTAGAGCGGGCTGCGCGTGTCGCCGGTGCCCTGGAGGCCACCGGTATAGGTCAGGGCGACCGTCACGAACAGCCCGGACACCGCGAGATAGCTCAGCAGCTGCCGGCCGAGCTCGAATTGCACGCCGTCGCCCATGCCAAAAACCATGAACAGCGGCCTCGGGAAGACGAGAAACACCAGCCCGACGACGGAGGCCACGCCGATGCCGATCGATGCGGCGACGAGCGCCGCGCGCTTGCTGCGCTCCGGCTTGCCGGCGCCGAGGTTCTGACCCGCCACCGCCGCGGTCGCTCCCATCAACCCGACCGAGGTGAAGGTGATGAACGCGAAGAGCTCCGTGTAGCCCACGGTGTAGGCCGCCTGCGCCTCGGCGCTGTACGCAAGCGAGCCGACGAATCGCAGCAGCAGGACGCCACCGATATTCATGACGATGCCCTGAAAGCCGGTGGGCAGCCCGAACCGAAACAGCTCGCGGATGATGCCCCAGTCAGGCGCAAACGACATGCTCCGGGTGAAGTGAATCACGAGCCGTCCCGAAAACAGCAGCCAGAGGAATGCGGCTCCGGTGATCCCACTGGCAATCGCGGTGCCCATGGCCGCACCGACGGTGCCGAACGCCGGGATGGGACCGAGGCCGCGGATGAGAATGACGTTCAGCACGATGTTGAGCACGGTCATCACGACGCCGAGGCGCAGCGGGGTGCGCGCATCGCCGGCCGAGCGGAGCGCACCGCTCATCATGAAAAAGATGAGCATCCCGATACTGAAGACGAACATGACCCGGATGTACGGCAGCGCCTCGACCTGCACCTCGGGCGCCGCGTTGATCATGTCGAGCATCGCCGGCGCCACGAAATACCCGATCGGGGCGAGCACGCCGAGCGCCATGAAGACGGCCGTCAGGAACGCCTGATAGACCGTTCGGTTGACCTTGGCGTGGTCCCCTGCGCCGGCGAAGCGGGCGACGAGCACGCCCATCCCGCTGAACACGGAGGCGACGAACACGATCACCAGGAGAAAGATCTGCATGCTGACGCCGATCGCCGCGTTGCCGGTGTGGCCGACGTAGTTTCCGACCATTGCCTGGTCGACGATGCCCTGGAGACCGCCGATGAGGTTCTGCAGCATCGTCGGCCACGCGAGTTTCCACACCGCCCGGCCAAGCGGCCCGTCGACAATGGCGCGGTCGAACGTCTTGGCCGGCCGAGTGCTCTTGCTCATGCGTGGACGCGGGGGGGAGTCGGTGAGGGCCACAGTAAGCTACACCGTGGCGTCAGGGTTCCCGTCACTCTATCAGATCGAGGCGCAGATCCAGACCGCGCTGACGGCACCGCTCCCGGGTCGGCATGCCCACCTGTTGCTGGCGCCGCGACCGCGACGCGGCTGGGAACCTGACCACGTCCCGTCTGGAGCGGCCGTGGCCGCCGCGCTCCTCCTGCTCTACCCTCTCGACGGCACACCGCACGTGCTGCTCACCGTGCGCGCCGGCCGCCTGACGCAGCACGGCGGACAGGTGTCGCTTCCCGGCGGCGGCGTCGAAGGGACGGAAACGGTGCAGGACGCCGCACTGCGGGAGGCCACCGAGGAAGTCGGCATCGACACATCCGGTGTGCGGATACTTGGCGCGCTGTCGACGCTCTACATCCCGGTGAGCGACTTCGCGCTGCATCCCGTGCTCGGCCTGAGCGAGGACGCCCCGCGCCTTCGGCCCGCGGCCGCCGAGGTGAGCCGTGTGTTGGAGGTCCCGCTGACGGACCTCGAGAACCCGCGCAACCTCCGGCTTGGCATGCGGTGGCGACGCGACCGCTGCTACCACGTGCCGTATTTCGCCATACAAGAGGAGCGCGTCTGGGGCGCGACCGCGATGGTCCTGGCCGAGCTGCTCGGCGTGCTCGGCAGCCTGCCGCCTGATCCGTGGTAGCCTGACAACACAGTCGCTCGCCTCGTCCCCCGCCGGTCACGCCCCCCTCGCGGCGCCATCCCAGACGCCGCTTCGCACGACGCACGTCGGAGGCACCTCACGCGATGGCCAAACGCACCGTCAGACAGACACGCAAACCCACGCGCACACGCCGGAGTGCCCCACTCCTCGATGCGGCGGAGGGCGGCATCGACGTCGTCGCGCGACCTGATGCCGGCGACACCGTAGTTGCGTTGCACGAAGCGGCGCAGGCGCGCTACCTCAACTACGCGCTGTCGGTGATCACGTCCCGCGCGCTGCCGGACGTCAGGGACGGCCTGAAGCCGGTACAGCGGCGCATCCTCTACACCATGTGGCAGCAGCGACTGACGAGCAACGCGAAGCCGCGGAAGTGCGCCAAGGTCGTGGGCGACGTGATGGGCAGCTTTCATCCGCACGGCGACTCCGCGATCTACGACACGCTCGTTCGGCTGGCCCAGCCGTTCTCGCTCCGCTACCCGCTCGTGGAAGGCGTTGGCAACTTTGGTTCGCTCGACGGCGACGGCGCCGCCGCCATGCGCTACACCGAGTGCCGGTTGGCACCCGCCAGCACGGAGCTGTTGACGGAGATCGAACAGGAGACCGTCCATTTCCGCGCCACCTATGACGGGTCAGGCACCGAGCCGGTCGTCCTGCCCGCGCGGCTTCCCACCCTGCTGATCAACGGCGCGATGGGCATTGCCGTCGGGATGGCGACCAACATCCCGCCGCACAACCTCGGCGAGGTCTCGACTGCGCTGCTCAAGCTGCTCGATAACCCCGACCTCAGCAGCGCGCGGCTTGCCCGGTACATCAAGGGTCCCGACTTCCCGACCGGCGGGCACCTGATAAATACCGCGGACGAGCTCAAGCAGATCTATCGCACCGGCAGCGGCACGCTTCGCGTGCGCGCGACGTGGGAGAAGGGTCCGTCGTTCCGCTCGTCGCAGACCATCCACATCACGAGCGTGCCCTACACCGTCAACAAAGCGCAGGTCGTCGAGCGGATCGCCGAGATTGTCCTGGCTCGCAAGTTGCCGCAGCTCCTCGACGTCAAGGACGTCTCGACCGAGGACGTCCGCATCGCGCTCGAGCTGAAAGGTGACGTGGATGAGCGGATGGTGATGGCGTATCTGTTCAAGCACACGCCGTTGCAGGCGACGTTCCCGGTCAACCTGACCTGTCTCGTGCCGACCGAGCAACCGGACGTCGGGCGCCCGGAACGACTCGACCTGCGCCAAATGCTCTGGCACTTCCTCCACTTCCGGCTCGAGGTGGTCACGCGCCGCCTCGACCACGAGCTCGCGGCGCTGACGACGCGGATCCACATCCTGGAGGGATTCGAACGCGTGTTCGACGCGCTCGACGCGATCATCAAGCTCATCCGGCGCTCGGACGGCAAGGCGGATGCCGCGGTCCAGATCATGCGGCGCTTCACGCTCGACGCCGACCAGACCGACGCGATTCTCGAGTTGAAGATCTACCGGCTGGCCCGACTCGAGATCCTGATCATCCGCGAGGAGCTTGCGACAAAGCGCAAGCGGTCGCGACGCATCACCGGGCTGCTCCGTGACGAGGGCCGGCGTTGGGCGCTCGTGCGCGAGGAGATCGTCGACGTGCGGCGCGCCTACGCCGACCCAAAGACCAACACGCGCCGGACCGTGATCGACAGCGCGGTCGCCGACATCCAGTTCAGCGCGGACGATTTCATCGTCGATGAAGACGCGGTCGTGCTCGTGTCACAGGACGGCTGGGTCAAGCGCCAGAAGGAGGTGCGCGACCTGTCGACCACGCGGCTTCGTGAAGGTGACGCACTGCTGGCTGCGATCGCGGGCAGCACGCGGTCGACGGCGGTCTTCTTCTCCAACTTCGGCGTCGCCTATAGCTGCCGCCTGATCGACGTGCCGGCCACGACCGGCTACGGGGAGCCAATCCAGCGGCTGTTCAAACTCAAAGATGGCGAGCGCGTCGTGGCGACGCTCAGTCTCGATCCCCGGGTGTGCGGCGTCATCCGGCCGACCCGAAGGCGCCCGGAGCCGCCGAGACACGCCGTGGCGGTCAGCCGCGACGGTTATGCCCTCCGGTTCGGGCTCGAGCCGCTGGTCGAGCCGAGCACCCGCGCCGGCCGTCGCTTTGCGCGGCCAGCGAAGGGAAGCGAGATCGTCGGCGTGGCCTCGATCACCGGGTCGGAAACCATCATCGCTGCCACACGTGAGGCCCGAGCCATGATCTGCGCGGCGGACGAGATCAACTACCTGTCCGGTCCCGGCAAAGGCGTACTGCTCATCAAGCTCCGAAAGGGACATGACCACGTCCTCGGCTTCGTCGCCTCGAGCGGCGACCGCGAGCTGCTCACCGTGGAGACGAGTCGGGGCGCCACGCAAAACATCAGCACGGCGAAATACGAGGTGGTCGGCCGCGGCGGCAAAGGGCGTGAGCTCCTCCAGCGCGGTCAGTTCACGCGCATCGTCCGTCCGGCGGTATCGGTCCCGGGACTCGACGAGGAACGATAGAATTCGGCCCTGTAACCCGAGAGACACCCGATGCCGCGCACGTACACGGCCAAAGACATCACCGTCCTCGAAGGGCTCGAGCCGGTTCGGAAGCGGCCGGGCATGTACATCGGGGGGGTGGGCGCACCGGGATTGCATCACCTCGTGTGGGAGATCCTCGACAACGCCGTCGATGAGGCGATGAACGGCCACGCCGCCACCATCCACCTCACGCTGCATGCGGACGGCACATCCATCACGGTGACGGACGATGGTCGGGGCGTCCCGGTCGACAAGCACCTAAAGAGTCGGAAGAGCGCGCTCGAGGTCATCTACACGACGCTCCACGCGGGCGGAAAGTTCGAGCACCGTACCTATCGGACGGCCGGTGGGCTGCACGGGGTCGGGGCCAGCGTCGTCAATGCACTCTCGATAGAGCTGGTCGCCACGTCGACCCGCGACGGCCACCGCTGGCAGCAGTCCTTCAAGCAGGGAACACCGACCAGCAAGCTCCGCAAGCTGGGCCGCGCGCGTGGGTCGGGGACCACCGTGTTCTTCCGACCCGATCCGAAAGTCTTCCCGAAGACGGAGTTCGACTGCGCGCTGATCCGCGAGCGGCTCGAGATCGCCAGCTACCTGCACAAGGGTGTGCGTGTCGTCTTCGACGACGACACGCGCAAGACACAGGAGGTGTTTCAGCACGGCGACGGGCTGGTCGACTACCTCGAGCACATCATCCGCGAACGCAACGACACTCCGGTCCACGACGCGCCGTTCGTGCTCGCCAGAGATCACACCGAGTCGGGAGCGAAGATCGAGGCGGTGCTCCGCTGGACCGAGTCCACCGACGAGCACCTGCGGAGCTACGTCAACGGCATCCCCACGAGCTCCGGCGGCACGCACGAGACCGGCGCGCGCACCGGTCTCGGCAAGGCGGTCCGCAACTTCATCGACACCCATGGCCTGACGCCAAAGGGCGTCACGCTGACGTCGGATGACATCCGGGAGGGCGTGACGGGCGTGCTGAGTGTCTTCATCCCGGATCCGCAGTTCCAAGGGCAGACCAAGGATCGGCTGAACAACCCGGAGATCGCCGCGGTGCTCGACTCGACCGTGCGGCCGGCGCTCGAGCACTGGCTCAACCACAACATCAGCGCCGCCGAGGCCATCGTTGCACGCATCATCCTGGCTGCCCGCGCGCGCGAGGCCAGCCGCGTCGCGCAGCAGGCGGTGTCGCGGAAGGGCGCAATCGCGAACCGCCTCACCCTTCCCGGCAAGCTGAGTGACTGCACCGGCACCGCCGCGGGGGACAGCGAGCTGTTCATCGTCGAGGGGGACTCGGCCGGCGGGTCGGCCAAGCAAGGCCGCGACCGGCGCCGTCAGGCGATCCTCCCGCTGCGTGGCAAGGTGCTCAACGTCGAGAGCGCGTCGCTGGCGAAGGTCCTCGACAACAAGGAGTTGTCGGATGTGGTGACCGCGCTCGGCTGCGGGCTCGGGAAGAGCTTCGACATCCGGAAGCTCCGCTACGGGCGCATTATCATCCTCGCCGACGCGGATTCGGACGGCAACCACATCGCGACGCTGCTCTTGACCTTCTTCTACCGCTTCCTCCCGAAGCTGGTTGCGCACGGCAAGGTCTTTCTCGCGCAACCGCCCCTGTACCGCGTCGACGTCGGCAAGGAGACGATGTGGGCGCTCGACGACGACCACAAGCAACGGCTCATCGAGCACGCCAAGGCGACGAATGGACGTGCGGCACCGGAGATCACCCGCTTCAAGGGGCTCGGCGAGATGATGCCCGCGGTGCTGTGGGAAACGACGTTGAACCCGAAGACCCGGCGCCTGCTGCGCGTCGAGGTCCGCGATCAGATCCTGACCGACCGCGTGATCAATGATTTGATGGGAAAAGACGCGTCCGCGCGGTTCCGCTTCATCATGGATCGGGCGGAGGACGCGCAGGGACTGGACGTGTAGGGCACCGTTGTCCGCGATTCCAGGGTCCAAGCGGCCTCCAGCCGCACCCTACGTCTAGCAGCCTCGACGTCGGCGAGACCCCGGCCTTGACATCGAGCCGAAGTGTATTAATGTATTAATACAATCGTTTCGGCTGCACATATGCAGATTCACATATCGCCGCATGACGGCGTGCCCATCTACCGGCAGATCGTCAATCAGGTGAAGTACCTGGTCGCCGCCGAGCGCCTCGGTCCCGGTGACGAGATGCCGCCCATTCGGCGTCTGGCCGAGGAGCTCCTCATCAATCCGAATACGGTGGCACGCGCCTATCGCGACCTGGAAGGCGCGGGCGTGCTCGTGTCACGACCGGGCTCGGGCACGCGTGTGGCGAACAATGGCTCGCCGCTGAGCCGCGCAGAGAAGATGCGGATCCTGGGGGAACGCGCGGTCGGCCTCGTGGCGGAGGCGAGGCAACTGGGCGTGGGTGTGGATGCGGTCGTCGACCTCGTGCGACGCAAGCATGACGCCCTGGGGGCACGTGCGCCGCGTGAGGAGTAGACGTCATGAACAGTCCATCCAACGCCGTCATCGAGGTGGAGAATCTCTCGCGTTCGTTCCGGCGCAAGAAAGCGTTGAAGCACGTGACGCTGTACGTGCCGGCGGGGTGCGTCTTTGGGCTCGTCGGGGAAAACGGATCGGGCAAGACGACGCTCATCAGGCATCTGCTCGGAGCGCTGAAGCCTCAACACGGCCGGGTTCGGGTCTTCGGCAAGGACCCGGCGGGCGACCCCGTTGGCGTGCTGGCCGAGATCGGGCATCTGTCCGAGGATCGCGAGATGCCGACGTGGATGCGCATCCGCGAGTTGCTTCGATACATCCAGGCGTTCTATCCAAAGTGGGACGTGCAGTATGCGGAGCAGTTGCGCGACATGTTCCGCCTCGATCCGGATGCGAAGGTGAAGCACCTCTCGCGGGGCGAACGGGCGCTGGCCGGGCTGCTGGTCGCGCTGGCCCATCGACCACAGCTGCTGGTGCTGGACGAGCCGTCGTCAGGCCTGGATCCGGTCGTGCGACGGGACATCCTGGGCGCCATCGTGCGCACGGTCGCCTATGAGGGCCGGACCGTCTTCTTTTCCTCCCATTTCCTCGACGAAGTGGAGCGTGTCGCCGATCACGTCGCGATGGTCGCCGAGGGGCAGGTCATCCTCTGTGATCGGTTGGAGACGGTCAAGGCGACGCATCACCGGGGGCGCACGACACGAAAGTGAGCTGCGGCTGTTAAAAGTGAAGTTGCGCGTGTCTCCTACGGCTATAATATCCGTAGGAGACACGTATGGCCAAGATAAACGTGCCGAGCGACGTACGAGAAGCAGCTGCGGCCTTGGGCGAGCCGAAGCCGATGCGCCGTGGGTCCCTGACCGAGCGGTACATGAAGTGCGGGCAGAAGAGCTGCCGGTGCCACGACGATGCCCAGGCACGGCATGGTCCCTATTACAGCTTGACGCGCGCCGAGGGCGGCCGGACCCAGTCACGCTATGTGAGCGCCGAGCAGGCGGGGGTGGTGCGCCAGCAAGTGCAGGCCGGGCAGCAGTTCCGGGAGCAAGTCGAAGGCTACTGGCAGGCCTGCGAGCGATGGGCGGATGCCCAGCTGGAAGCGGCCGAGGCGACCTCGCAAGAGGGCGCCAAAAAGGGGGCTTCAAAGAAGCCTTCGACGCGGAAGTCGTCGCTGAGATCGAGGCACTCCTAGGGCCAGGTGCCGTCGACGGCCTGGACTTCGAGGCCATCGAGACGACGGCACGACGCAAGGCCCTGCACGTAGCGGCGCGGGCCGTCGAGCGGTGCCTCAACGCCGACACCTCCGACCATGCGGCACCGACGTTGCCGTGCGCCTGCGGCACGCCCGCCCGCTACGCGGGCCGGCGACTCAAGACCTTTCAATCGGTGCTCGGCGAGCTGACGCTGGATCGGGCCTACTACCACTGCGCGGGCTGCGCGGCGGGATTCTGCCCGCGCGATCGCGCCCTTGGGCTGGACGGCGCGTCCCTGTCGCCGGCCATCACGCGCATGGTGGGCTTGGCGGCGGCGATGGTCAGCTTCGCCGAAGGCAGCGAGCTGATGGGCGAGCTCGCGGGCGTGCGGGTGGAGGCCAAGCAGGTCGAGCGGACCGCCGAGGTGCTCGGCCGCGAGATCGCCCAGGACGAGCGCCAGGTGGTCGACCCGTCGCCGCCGTCAGCCTCGACGATGTATCTCGGCATGGACGGCACGGGCGTGCCGGTGCGCAAGGAGGAGTTGGTGGACCGCGCGGGCAAGCAGCCCGACGGCTCGGCCAAGACGCGCGAGGTCAAGCTGGTCACGGTCTGGAGCGCCGAAGGGCGCGACGCGGACGGCATCCCCGTGCGCGACCCCGGCTCGGTCAGCTACTCGGCGGCCATCGAGAGCGCCGCCAGCCGCGACACGGACGACGAAGCCTCGGAGTTCGCCCAGCGGGCGGACCGCGAGGCCCGGCGCCGCGGCTTTGACCAGGCCCGGCGTCGCGTCGTTCTCGGCGATGGCGCCCCCTGGATCTGGAATCTCGCCGACGAGCAGTTCCCAGGCGCCATCCAGATCGTCGACCTCTATCACACCAAGGGGCACCTGTGGGATGTGGCCAAGGCCATCTACGGCGCCGGCACTGACCTGGCTGAGCAGTGGGCCAAGCAGCGCCGCGACGAGCTGGACGACGGCAAGCTCGCCGCGGTGCTTGCGGCACTACGCGTCCACGCCGCAGCCAACGACGAGGCTCGCAAGTGCCTCGACTACATCATCCGCCACCGCCACCGCATGCGGTACCCCAAGTTCCGCGCCCAGGGCCTGTGCACCTCCACTGCCGTGGTCGAGGCCGGCTGCAAGACGGCGATCGGGACCCGCTGCAAGCGCGCCGGCATGCACTGGACCGTCGCCGGGGCCGACGCGATCATCGCGCTGCGCTGTTGCAAGCTGAGCAGCCGCTTCGAGGACTTTTGGGAGCGGCGATCAGATCCGGCGCTCGCCGCAGCCTGGGGCGCCCGGTGAGGTCATCTCACAAATCTGACGTGCGCCCCATCACCGGTTGGTGGTGCGATTCGACACGCCACAAGACCGTGTGCCGGTGTTCGACGGGGCGCTGAGCGTGCACGGGGCGCAGCGCGAATGGACGGTCCTCTGCAACGGCGATCGGGCGGGCGTGGAACGGGCAATCGCGACGATGCACGCGAGGGTGCTGGAGGAGGCGACCCCGACCTTGGAAGAGATCTTTGTCGCGCGTGCGTCGCGACGGACATCGGGTTTCACCCGGAGAGCGGGGGAATGAGCCTCGCGATCGCCACGGCGATGCTCCGCGAGCAGTTCCAGCGAACGCTCCCGATTGTCCTCGTCGGTCTAGCGTTCAGCGCGGTGTTGTGCCTGCTTCAGTACCTGATCGCGGCATGGGAGGGCCGCGTGGCCTTCGCGGATGGCTCCCCCGAGATGGTCATCATGCCGATCGGGCTCGTCAGCATCGCGTTGCTGTACTGCCACAGCGACGAGCGCGACCTGAAGATGACCATGCCGACGTTTCTCCTCCGCTTGCCGGTTCGCACCATCGAGCTGGTCGCGTGGCGAATGAGCTATGGGCTGCTGTGCGTGGGGGTGGTCGCGATCTGGTGCTCGGGCCTGCAGTACTTGGTCTTTGGCGAGGCCGTGGAGGCGCATTTCGCGTTCTGGACGCCGTTCCTGATCGCGACAACGATGTTCGCGGTGCTCCAGGCGCTCGCGTGGTCCTTCGGCGGCAACGGCATCCTGGCGTTGCTCGTCGCAGAGCCGGTCGTCCTGCTCCTCGCCATCTGGCTCGGATGGGAGCTCCCGACCCAGCCCTTCGACGCGAGCCGCTACACGGCGGCACGCGTCCTCGCCACGCTGGCGGGCTCGTACCTCGTGGCGTATGCCGGTGTGCGCATCCGCCGTCGCGACGGTCCCGACATCAGCGCGATCCCGACCGGGCTGTTCTCGACGCTCGCCCGTCACCGCGACGTCGACCGTCCGCCCTTCGCGTCGCCCGAGGAAGCGATGCGCTGGTTCGAGTGGCGGCGTCAAGCGCGGATGCTGCCCGTGCTCGTGCTGGGCGGATCGTTGTTTCTCGGGAGCTTCGTGCTCACCCTGGTCGGACCGGGCATTGGGCGGTCCGCATGGAGCATGACGCTGGCCGTCTCTGGCGGACTGGTCTCGGTCGCGTTCTTGAATGCGCTCGGGATTACGGCGGCACTGTTCGGAGCGTATTGCTTCTTTCAGAACCATCGGCTACAGACCGGGCCACAGAAGACGTTTCTGTTCGTTCGTCCAGTGTCGACGAAGACGCTCGCCACGGCACGGGTCGTCGTCGCGCTGCGCAGCTCGATCGTCAGCCTGGTCCCGCTTGTCCTGGCCTATGTCGTCACCGTGCTGTTGATCACAGGTGTCGAGGACTCCACCGGCGTGCCTACGGTTATCGAGAGCTACACCGGGCTCGGCGGCCTCGGCGTCGCCGCGGTCCTCCTCTGCGGGGCGCTCGCGGCCGTCTGGTGCCTCCAATGGTTTGGTAACGTCGCGGCTTTCTTGTCACTCTTGGGAGTTGGCAGCGCCGTTCTGTGGGTCATGTCAGGGTTTGACGACACTCGCCTAGAGCCAATGTCGCCCCCCGTTCTCTGGATCGGCACGTTCATGCTGTTCGCCGCGTGCGCGTATCTGTTCTACGCTGCGTTCCGGCGAGACCTTGTCGAGAAGCGCAGCCTGCTGATCGCCCTCGCCGCCTTACCGTTCCTGTTCGTTGGGTTCTCGACGCTGCTGAGCTTGGACGGCTATGCGGACGGAGGCTTTTTGAGGATCTGGGCTCCCATACGCAGCCGCCTGCTCGCCTTCGCCGTGCTGCCACTCGCACCGCTCGCGACCGTGCCGCTCTTCATGCACCTTGCCCGGCATCGATGAGATAGCGGACTCGGTTCGGGACAATCCCAGGGCGCCGCGGTCACCGGCTGCGGATCCGCCCCGCACACAGAAGCAGTTAGGATGTTGTGTGCGACCGAATGCCAGCCACCCGGCGCCGAGAAGTCAGCAGTGGCTGAGTGACGGACGATACTCGTTCTGATCGGAGGCTTTCATGGCAATCGCGCTTACCGTGAATGGTCGGGTCCATTCGGTTGACGTCGAGCCAGACACGCCGCTGTTGTGGGTGCTCCGCGACACGATCGGCCTGACCGGCACGAAGTTCGGCTGCGGCATCTCGGCGTGCGGTGCGTGCACCGTGCACCTCGATGGTCGCGCCGTCCGGACATGCACGTTTCCGGTGTCGGCGGCCGAGGGGACGGCGATCACGACGATCGAGGGCCTGGCGGACAACGGCACCCTACACAAGGTGCAACAGGCCTGGATCACCCACCAGGTCCCCCAGTGCGGCTACTGCCAGTCGGGGATGATCATGGCGGTCTCGGCGCTGCTCGAGCAGCGCCCCCATCCCACCGACGATCAGATCGACGCCACCGTCACCAACATCTGCCGGTGCGGCACCTTCGCGCGGGTCCGCCGTGCGATCCATGACATCGCTGACGGCGAGAGGGGGGCGTAATGCGAAAGTGGACACGACGCGCCTTCATCGGCACCGGGTCGCTCGTCGGCGGCGGGTTCGTCTTGGGGGTCGCCGGGGTGGCGTTTTCACCCAGCCGGCACAGCGTCGTGTCGGCCGATGCCGGTGAGAAGGGCGAGCTCAACACCTGGATCACTCTCACGCCGGACGACCTCATCACGGTGCTGATACCCCACTGCGAGATGGGCCAAGGGTCGCAGACCGCGCTTGCCATGATGGCGGCGGAGGAACTGGAGGCCGAGTGGGACCTCGTTCGGATCAAAGAGGCCCCGGCGCTGGGCGAGTACGCGAACGCGTATCTGCTGCGTGCGTTCATCGGTGATGCAGTGCCCGAGGCGCTCGGTCGCGCCATCGATTACGGGTCCTACCGCCTGGCCCGCTGGTTCGGGACACAGGCCACCGGGGGCTCGACGGCCGTCCGCGGCACGGGGCACTACGGCATGCGCGTCGCCGGCGCCGCCGCCAAGGAGATGCTGATTGCCGCCGCGGCGGAGCGGTTCGGTGTCCCCGCGTCCGAGTGCACCGCCGCTCGCTCGCGCGTCACCCACTCGGCGTCCGGACAAAGTGCCAGTTTTGGTGAGTTGGCGCAGTCGGCGGCGAGTCGTCGCGTGCCGGACAACCCCGTCCTCAAGGATCCCGACCACTACACGATCCGCCGCACCGCCCGTCCCCGCTTCGATATTCCGCCGAAGGTCGATGGACGTGCGGTCTACGGGATCGACTTCACGTTGCCCGGCATGCTCTACGCGGCGGTCGACATCGCGCCGGTCCAGGGCGGGAAGTTGCTGTCGGTCGACGGCAGGCCGGCCGAGACGATGCCAGGCGTGAAGCGCGTGGTGGAACTGGACGAGGCAGTTGCCGTCGTTGCCGACAGCTACTGGCGGGCCCGTCAGGCGCTCGGTGCACTCAAGCCTCGATACGACGACGCCGGCCATGGCGACATCTCCAGCGCGTCCATCTTCGCGGCGTTCGACGAGGCACTCGGCTCGGCGCCGGACATGCCCGAGGGCGCGGCCCAGGTCATCGCCGCCGACTACCGCGTGCCGTTCCTCGCCCACGCGACGATGGAACCGATGGTCTGCACGGCCCGCGTCGAGAGCGACCGCGCGGAGGTGTGGGCTGGCGTCCAGGATCCGCTCAATGCGCGTGCCACGGCGGCGGACGCCCTGGATCTGAATGACCAGCAGGTCCACCTCACCAACCTGCAGCTGGGTGGCGGCTACGGTCGGCGTCTGCCGTTCAACTTCGACTACGTCGATCTCGGCGTCCGCATCGCCAAGGCCATGTCGCCGACGCCTGTGAAGCTGGTGTGGAGCCGCGAGAACGACATCCAGCACGACTACTATCGCCCCGCCGGGATGGCGCGCTTCTCCGGCGCGCTGGACGCAAACGGAACACCGCTCGCTGTCGCCTCCTCCTATGCCGGTGGCGGCGATCGCGAGTCTGTCTTCATGCCGTATGCCATCGCGGACCTGCGAGCGGACGCACGGGACGCGTCTCACCCCATCCGTCTGGGTGCGTGGCGTTCGGTGCTGAACTCACAGCATGGGTTCTTCAAGGAATCGTTCATCGACGAGATGGCCCATGCGGCCGGTCAGGACCCGTATCGATTCCGGCACGACCTGATGATCGATCACCCACGCTTTCGCGCGGCGCTCGACCGCGTCGCCGACATGGCGGACTGGGGCGCCTCGCTACCGGAGGGCGAAGGGCGCGGGATTGCCATCGCTGAGAGCTTTGGCTCCATCGTTGCCGAGGTGGCGCATGTGGCGGTGTCTCGGGACGGACGACTCCGTGTCCGTCAGGTCAGCGCGGTCGTTGACTGCGGGGATGTGGTCAACACGGATACCGCGACAGCGCAGATCGAGGGGGGCATCATCTTCGGGCTGTCCGCCGCCATGGTGGGCGAGATCTCGATCGCGGAGGGCCGGGTCGTGGAGAGCAATTTCCGGGATCATCAGATGATCCACCTGGCCGATGCGCCTGGGATCACCGTCGAGTTCATCCGGTCCGATGCGCACATCGGCGGGCTGGGCGAGCCGGCCGTGCCGCCGATCGCACCGGCGGTCACCAACGCGATTTTTGCGGCGACGGGTATTCGGGTACGCGATCTTCCCATCAAGAACCAGAATCTCGCGCGCGCGTAGTCGGCGTGGACGGCCGCTGACCACAGGGAGGGAGCCGGCAGGATCTAGAAAGTAATCGCTCCAACTTTGAGCAGATTCGTCAGATAGGCAATCGCCTTTGATTTTCGCCTTTGGAAGAAGAAGACCTGGCGCTCCCCATCCTTGCTGACGTGGTAGGCCTCCCAACGGTCCTTTCCTAGGGCATTGAGCCGTTCGTCCAGCGAATCCAGATCGGCAGTTGTCATCTCGACGGTCTTGTATTCCATGGCCCACAGGTCTCGCAGTTCCTCAGCGGAAAGCTCGCCAAGCTCGATGGCCTGTGTACGCACTGCTTCGAGGGCGTCTTGAGCATCGTCTTGGAGATCGTCCAACTGGACCTGACAGGCCGCACACATAGTCGTCAGAAGCACCCACGGGAGCAGCCTCACTATTGGTCGCATCGGTTCAGTCCTTGCCATCCAGCCGTGCCACCGACTCCCGCGCCTTGGCATTCTGGCGTCATCGCTCGCGAAAGACCGGCAACGAGGAAGCCCGCCGGATTGCTTGCGCTGCGTGCCACAGGTCGCGCTGGTTCTCA
Source organism: Vicinamibacterales bacterium (assembly GCA_965197395.1). Taxonomy (GTDB): domain Bacteria; phylum Acidobacteriota; class Vicinamibacteria; order Vicinamibacterales; family UBA8438; genus CAZYFH01. The sequence goes on from CBDANB010000006.1 coordinate 785,202, forward strand.
TTCAGATCTCCCGGTCGGTCTTTGCCCGGCGGGCATCGTCGAGCCGCATTGCCATCGCCACCTGCTGAAGCAGGTCGTCCTGAGCCGTCGCGCGACCCTTGCCCGCCGGCGCAGCATGATGTTGGCTTCCTGCCGCCGCGCCCCTCGGGGAAGGTGCGGAGGCGGTGAACGGTCGCTCTAGGGTATGCTCCGGGTTCGCACAGAACTGCCAATCAGGAGAAGCCCGTGGCTGACAAGTCTGACACGTCCGACGCCGTCCCCGTGTACGACCCGCCAGCGGAGTTCTCCGCCAAGGCCACCGTGAAATCGCTCGACGAGTATCGGGCGCTGTACGACCGGTCGGTCAGCGATCCGGAGGCGTTCTGGGCCGAACAGGCCGAGCAGCGTATCACGTGGTTCGAGAAGTGGCACACCGTCCGCCAGTACGACTATCACAAAGCTGAGATCGCCTGGTATCTCGGCGGCAAGCTGAACGCCTGCTACAACTGCGTCGACCGGCACGTCGAAGCCGGCCGCGGGGGCGATACCGCCCTGATTTGGGAAGGGAACGACCCAGCCGACAGCAAGGCCTACACCTTTGCCGAGCTGCATGCCGAGGTGCAGCGCGCCGCCAACGCGCTGAAGAACCTTGGCATCGTCAAGGGGGACCGCGTCTGCATCTACATGCAGATGATCCCGGAGCTGGTGATCGCGATGCTCGCCTGTGCCCGCATCGGCGCCATCCACTCGATCGTCTTCGGCGCCTTCACCGCCGACAGCCTGGTGACGCGAATCAACGACTCTGCGTGCAAGGCGATCATCACGCAGAACACCGGCGTGCGCGGCGCGAAGCTCGACATCGCGATGAAGACGAACGCCGACAAGGCGGTCGAGCAGACGCCGAGCATCGAGAAGATTCTGGTGGTCAAGCGAACCGACGCCGCGGTCGAGATGGTCGACGGCCGCGACGTCTGGTGGCACGACGCGCTCGCGGCGGCGGACGCGACCTGCCCGCCCGAGCCGATGGACGCCGAGGATTCGCTCTTCATCCTCTACACGTCCGGGTCGACCGGCAAGCCGAAGGGGGTGCTCCATACCACCGGCGGCTACATGACCTACGTGGCGACCACCTTTAGCTACGTCTTCGACTACCACCCGGGTGACGTCTACTGGTGCACCGCCGACATCGGATGGGTCACCGGCCACAGCTACATCACCTACGGGCCGCTCTCCAATGGCGCGCTCACGATGATGTACGAGGGGGTCCCGAACTACCCCGACTGGGGTCGGTTTTGGCAGATCTGCGAGAAGCACAAGGTCAACACCATCTACACCGCGCCGACCGCCCTGCGGGCGCTGATGAAGGAGGGTGACGACTACCCGGCGAAGTACGACCTGAGCAGCCTGCGCCTGCTCGGGACCGTCGGCGAGCCGATCAAGTCACCCGAGTGGACCTGGTACTACAACGTCATCGGGGGTGGGCGCTGCCCCATCGTCGACACGTGGTGGCAGACCGAAACCGGCGGCATTCTGATCTCGCCGATGCCGGGCGCCACGCCGACCAAGCCGGGTTCTGCGACGTTGCCGCTCCCCGGCATCAAGCCGGCCCTGGTCGACGACGAGGGCAACCTCCTGGAGGGGAACGACGTCCGCGGCATCCTCGTCATCCTGGAGTCGTGGCCCGGCCAGATGCGCGGCATATACGGCGACCCGCAACGCTTCTTCGACACCTATTTCGCCCGCTTCCCCGGCCGGTACTTCCCGGGTGACGGCTGTCTACGCGACAAGGACGGGTACTACTGGATCACCGGACGCGTGGACGACGTCATTATCGTCTCGGGGCACAACCTCGGTACGGCGGAGATCGAGGGTGCCATCGGCCGCTACCCGACAGTGGCCGAAGCGGCGGTCGTCGGCTACCCGCACGAGATCAAGGGGAACGCGATCTACGCGTATGTCACCCTGAAGACGGGCGAGACCGCCACCGACGAGATGAAAGGCGAGATTGTCAAGGCGGTGCGGAACGACATCGGACCGCACGCCTCGCCGGAGAAGATCCAGTTCACCGACGGGCTCCCGAAGACGCGGTCCGGCAAGATCATGCGCCGCATCCTTCGCAAGATCGCGGAGGGCGACGTCCATGATTTGGGCGACACGTCGACGCTGGCGGACCCGGGCGTCGTCGACTCGCTTGTGAGCGGACGCGTGTAGGCTCGGATCCAGCGCGCGGGGTCGGCCACCCCGCGTCGACCGCACAACGGCCGCGTTTTATGGCGCGCGAGCCGCGACGATTCTCGCGTCGCGGAACCGGAGTCGCGTCTGCAGATCCTCCTCGACCACACGCGCGCCGTCGAGCGTCGTGAACGGCCCGACGACGACCGGCACCCCGGCCACGGACGCCGTCCCGATCCCGGCCCGGAACCCGAACTCCCGCAACATGGCCGTCGTCGCATCGGCGCTGTCTCGATCCGGAAACAGCGCCGCGTGCACCGTGAACTCCTCGGGTTGCGCGACGTCGGTCGACCCGAGGATCGCCTGGCCGAAGTCCACCGCCCGTGGAACGGAGAGCGCCGCCTGACGGGACGGTGGCGACGGGGGCCGCGGCGCGTCGGCTTGAAGCCAACTCGCGGCAATCCGCACACCGCCGACGCCAATCCCGACACCGATGGAGAGACCGACGGCGACGCTCGCCGCGACGACGACGGCGCGCGTTGCCCCAGGCGCCACCGGCCCCGGACGCCACGCTCGGCGCGGGCGCCAGGGGCTCGGCAGCTTGCGCGCCCTCGGGGGTGGCGGGGCTCGCGCCTCCCGCCGCAGCTGCAACAGCTCCGCCGCCTTGAGCACGAGGTCTTCGTTGATGGCCGGCGCCAGCGCGGCGAAACCAGCCTCGAGCGCGCGATCACACACGAGGTTGATCTTCCGCGGAATCCCACCGCTGAACTCGCACACGAGATCCAGCGCTCGCTCGTTGAAGATGATGCCCCATGCCCCGCTCGCGATACGCAGACGGTAGGCGACGTATTGCTCGACCTCCTCGCGCGTCAGAGGACGGAGCTCCGCGCGACGCGCGACGCGCTGCCGCAACTGCCGCATCCCGTCAGCTTCGAGCGTGGTGACGAGCTCCGGTTGGCCGACCAGAAGGATCTGCAGCAGTTTCCGGTCGTCGGTCTCGAGATTCGACAGCAGCCGGATGCCCTCGAGGAGCGACGGAGACAGATTCTGCGCTTCATCGACGACGACGACCGCCGACGCGCCGATCTGCGCAAGCGAGACGAGAAAGTCGTTCAACGTGTTGATCAGCTGCTGCTTGGTGGCCCACGCGAAGGCGCCGGTGCGCGCCTCCTCGTGCGTGACCACGCCGAAATCCTGGAGGATGGCCCGCACCAGCTCTTCCTGCGTAACGAAAGGATTGAGCACCAGCGCGGTGAATACGTTGCGCCCGAGCTGCTGGACGAGCGTCCGGCAGATCGTCGTCTTCCCGGTGCCCACGTCGCCCGTGAGGAGAAAAAAGCCCTCGCTGCGCCGGATGCCGCGCTGGATCTGCTCGAGCGCGGCCTGGTGGGCCTCGCTCTTGTAGAGAAACTCCGGGTCCGGCGTGAGGCTGAAGGGATGGCGAGTGAAGCGGTAGTAGTCCTCGTACACGGAGCGCCCATCATTGATAACATAGGGTTGCGGCCTCGGAGTAGCTCGGTTTCACTTCCTTGGAGACGCGCTTCCATGACTCGGCGATGCCACGGCCCGATCCGTCCGCTCGCCGTCGTCGAATCGATGCCGCGCTGAGATGGAACCGTTCGATTTCGAGCTGCGCACACGCTTGGTCTTCGGCGCGGGCACCATCGGTCGGCTGGGGCCGCTCGCTCGTGAGCTGGGCTTTCGACACCCGCTCCTCGTGGCCGACCAGGGCCTCGTGAAGGCCGGCCACGCGGACCGCGCCGTGCACGAGCTTGACCGGGCCGGCATTGCCGTCGCGACGTTTCACGACTTCGACGTCAACCCGGACACGGCCATGATCGAGCGGGCGCGCGATTTCGCCGCACCCCTCGGGGTCGATTCCATCGTCGGCTTGGGCGGCGGCAGCTCGATGGATTGCGCCAAAGGCACGAACTTCCTGCTTACCAACGGCGGCACGATGGCCGATTACCGTGGCTACGGGAAGGCCAGCGAGCCCATGCTGCCAATGATCGCGATTCCCACAACCGCTGGTACCGGCTCGGAGGGGCAGAGCTACGCCGTCATCTCGGACTCGACGACGCATCTCAAGATGGCATGTGGGGATCCAAAAGCGGCGTTCCGCGTGGCGGTGCTCGATCCAGAGTTGACGCTGTCTCAGCCGCCCCCCATCACGGCAGCCGCCGGGTTCGATGCGATTGCGCACGCCGTCGAGACGTCGGTCACGACACGACGGAATCCGGTCTCGGATTGTCTGTCGCGGGAGGCCTGGCGACTGCTGAGCGTCAACTACGCCCGCGCCATGGCACATCCTAGACGGCTCGACGCCCGTGAGGCCATGCAGCTCGGATCGTTCTACGCCGGGTTGGCGATTGAACAGTCGATGCTCGGCGCCGCGCATGCATGCGCCAATCCACTCACGGCACGGTATCGCACGACCCACGGCATGGCGCTCGCGATTCTGCTGCCGCATATCGTGCGCTGGAACTCGGCAACCTCGCCCCAGCTCTATCTGCCCCTGCTGTTGGCGCTCAACCACTTGCCGTCGGATGGCAATACGGGAGAACGCCTCGCCGAATGGATCGTCGATCTGACTGCCGCGGCCGGCTTGCCAAGCGCGCTTCGTGACGTGGGGGTTCCGGAAGGCGATCTCCCACAGCTCGCCGACGATGCCGGCAAGCAGTGGACCGCGACCTTTAATCCTCGTCCCTTTGGTGCCAGGGATGCCCTGGAGGTGTACCAGTGCGCGTACTGATCGATCGGTTCTTCGTCGCGGCGGGCGTCGTGGTGCTCGGCAGTCATCTGGTCGCCACGCCCGCACGCGGACAGGCCGGCCCGGGGGAGACGGACGCTGCACCTGCCGGTGCCTGGACGCAGTTTCGCGGCACGCCCGCGCTCACCGGGGCGTCGTCGGCATCGGTGCCGGCTGAGCCGAAGCTCCTCTGGACGTTCGAGGCGGGTGAGTCCATCGATTCGTCGGCGGCCGTCGTCGACGGTGTCGTCTACGTGGGCACGTATACCGGCGAGTTGATCGCGCTCGACCTCGAGAGTGGCACGCTCAAGTGGCGGTATCGGGCCAGCGAACAGATGGGCATCGGCGAATCGTCGCCGGCCGTGGGGCACGGCCTGGTGTACGTCGGTGACCTCGCCGGCGTGCTGCACGCGGTGGACGTTGCAACCGGCGAAGCGGCGTGGACCTATGCCACCGAGGGCGAGATCAAGTCGTCGCCCGCCGTGGTCGGGGATCGCGTCCTGATCGGGTCGTATGACGGGTATCTCTACGGCCTGGGCGCGACGACCGGTGAGCGTCTGTGGCGCGTGGAAACGCAGAACTACGTGCATGCGACGCCGGCGATCGCCGACGGCATCGCGTATTTCGGTGGGTGCGACGAGACGTTTCACGGCGTGCGCATCAGCGACGGCACCGAAGTCGTTAGCCTCTCGGCCGGCGCCTACACGGCGGCGTCGTCGGCCATCAGCGGCGGGCGGGCCTATTTCGGCACGTTCGACAACGAGGTATTGGGCCTCGATCTCGCGACACACGACGTCGTTTGGCGCTACGAGCATCCAGTCCGTCACTTTCCCTTCTATTCCTCCGCCCTCAACGTCGACGGCAAGGTGGTCATTGGCGGACGCGATCGCATGGTGCACGCGATCGACGAACGGACCGGGGAAGCGCTCTGGACGTTCATGACCAGCGCGCGGGTCGACTCCTCGCCCGCGGCCGCCGACGGGCGGGTCTACATCGGTTCGGGGGACGGACGACTCTATGTGCTCGACCTCGAGACCGGCGAGAAGCTCTGGGAATTCGATACCGGCGCGCCGCTCTCCGCGTCGCCGTCGATCGCCGACGGCAAGGTGGTGATCGGATCGCAGGACGGGGTGTTGTATTGCTTCGGGTAGCGTGGGCGTTTGAGCCCGCACTGAGACGTGACCAGGCGCGGGGGTATAGTTGAAAATGATGGGTGACAGCGCGCCGTCCGCGGCGCCCGAGTCGACCGACACGGAGGTCGGGAGCTACTTCGTCGCCAACTACCCGCCGTTCTCCGTGTGGACGACCGAGGCGGTCGAGCAGGACGCGCGGCCGGCGTTGACGACCGAGGCCGCCGACGTGCCACTCGGTCTCTACCTGCACATCCCCTTCTGCCGCAAGCGCTGCCACTTTTGCTATTTCCGCGTCTACACCGACAGGAACGCCAGCGAGGTCCAGACCTACCTCGACCTCCTCGCCCGAGAGTGGGAGCTGTACGCGGCGCAACCGGCCATCGCGGGCCGGCCGCTCGACTTTGTCTACTTCGGGGGCGGCACACCGTCGTTTCTCTCGGTCCGACAGCTCACCGGGCTGGTGCACCGACTCGGCGGCGTGACGCCGTGGGACACGGCGGGCGAGATCACGTTCGAATGTGAACCGGGCACGTTGACCGAGTCAAAACTGGCAGCCATCCGCGACCTGGGTGTCACGCGACTGAGCCTGGGCGTCGAGAATTTCGACGATCGCATCCTGGAGGTCAACGGGCGGGCGCATCACTCGGCCGAGATCTTTCGCGCCTACGAGTTCGCGCGATCCATCGCGTTCCCACAGATCAACATCGACCTGATTGCCGGGATGCTCGGCGAGAGCGACGCCAACTGGCAAGCCTGCGTGGAGAAGACCATCGCCCTCGCACCCGACAGCGTGACGATCTACCAGATGGAGCTGCCGTACAACACGACGATCAGCAGCGACATCCTGAAGCAGACAGGACAGTTCGGCGAGGCCGTCGCGCCCTGGGCCGCCAAGCGGCGCTGGGTCGACGAGGCCTTCGCTGCGCTTGAACGCGCCGGATACACCGTCGGCAGCGCGTACACGGCCGTGCGCGAACCCACCGACACGGCGTTCCGCTATCGCGACCGATTGTGGCAAGGGGCCGACCTCGCGGGCCTCGGCGTGGCGTCGTTCGGTCACGTCAACGGCGTGCACATGCAGAATGCCGACGCGTGGGGTCCATACGCCGCGTCGATCGATGACGGCCGCCTGCCGCTCACCCGCGCATATCGGCCGACCGCGGATGAGCGGCTCATTCGCGAGTTGGTGCTGCAACTCAAGCTCGGCTCCATCCGACCGGACTACTTTCATGACAAGTACGGGGTCGATGTGCGCTCGCGGTTCAGCGCACCGTTTGCCTCGTTGACCCGTGACGGGTTCGTGACCGAGGAGAGCGCCGACATCGTGCGTCTGTCGCGCCAGGGGTTGCTCCGCGTCGACAGCCTGTTGCCGCGCTTCTTCCTGCCCGCCCACACGGATATCCGCTACACGTAACACGCGTCCAACGCATGGCCAAGTCCCGCCGATCGACTCGGGCGACAACACCGGCGCGACAGGCCGCCCCTCGGCCAAGCGTCCGCGGGGTGCTCTACCCGCTCGATCTCGTCTACGCGCGCGCCGGCGTTGCGCTCCCCAAGGTGAAGGAAGTCTCGCCGCACGACATCCCGCTGCCGTACCGGTCGCTGCTGGTCCACGACGACGACATGACGCTGACGCTCGAGCGTCACTTCGGCGGCCGGGTCGTCCTCCGGCCGCTATCCACGTTCACCAGCGGCCGCTCGTATTTCCGACGTGTGCTGCTCGTCCAGGAGTACGCCGGGCGCCCGGTCGAGATGGGTGCGATCAGGATGAGACTGGACGCGTTCCCTCAACGACTCCGAGCCAAGGTACTCGGGAACCAGGTGCCGCTCGGCCGCATCCTGCGCGACGGGCGCTTCGACTATCGCAGCCGTGCCAAGGCCTTTCTAGCCGTCACCCCGAACCCCGAGATGATGGGCGTGTTCTGGATGCGCGAGCCGCGGACACTCTACGGCCGACGGACGGAGATCCTTCGACGGGGCGTGAAGATCGGCGACATCGTCGAGGTGCTGCCGATGGTGTTTCGATGAGCGCCGGTCCCACCCACTACGATTGCCTCATCATCGGCGGTGGGCCGGCCGGCGCGACCGCGGCGACCGTGCTGGCGATGCATGGCCGCCGTGTCGCGGTTCTCGAGCGCAACACCTTCCCGCGCTATCACATCGGCGAGTCGTTGATGCCGTATACCTGGTTCACGTTCGAGCGCCTCGGTGTGCTCGACTGGTTCGAGGCGGAGGCGTGCCCACAGAAGCAGAGCGTCCAGTTCGTGTCGACACGCGGCCAGGTGTCGCAGCCGTTCTACTTCTTCGAGACCATCGAGCACCCGTGCGCGACGACGTGGCAGGTGATGCGCAGCGATTTCGACCGGATGCTGCTCGATAACGCCCGCGCCAAGGGGGCGGAGATCCGCCACGGCGTCGCGGTCCGAGAGCTCATCACGGAGGGCGGGCGGGCGGTTGGCGTGCGGGCCGACGTCCGGCACGGCGGCAGCGAATCGGTGTACGCCGACGCCATCATCGACGCATCGGGTCGCGATGCCGTCCTGGCGTCGAAGCTTGGGTGGAAACGGCGCGACGCCGATCTCGACAAGATCGCGATCTTCACGTACTTCAAGGGCGCGCGGCGCGACCCGGGTCGTGACGCGGGCGCGACGACGGTCGCCTACATCCCCGAGAAGGGCTGGTTCTGGTATATCCCGCTGGTGGACGACACGGTCAGCGTGGGAGTTGTGGCCGATGCCAGCTATCTCTACCGCGACACGCGCGACGCAACGGAGATCTTTCTCCGCGAGGCGAAGGCGTGCCGGTGGATCCGCGACCATCTGGCGCCAGGGACGCGCGTCGAACCGGTGCGCGTGACCGGCGAGTTCAGCTACCGGTCGACCGAAGTCGGCGGCGATGGATTCTGCCTCGCCGGGGACGCGTTCTCGTTTCTCGATCCGGTCTTTTCGACCGGCGTCTTCATGGCGCTCAAGAGCGGAGAGATGGCGGCCGACGCGATCCATGCCGGCCTGAACGCGGGCGCGATCACCGCCGCGACGTTCGACGACTACGGTCGGCAGGTCCGCTGGGCGCTCGACCAGTTTCGCCAGCTCGTTCTGGCGTTCTACAACCAGACGTTCAGCTTCCGGGCATTCCTCGAGGCCCACCCGGACCTCCATCCGCAGCTGGTCGACGCGCTGGTCGGCAACGTCTTCGCCGACCTCGATCCGCTCTTCCTCGCCCTCGAGGAGTTCTCGGCGCGGACGTCGTCCCACGCAGCGCCCGCGAAGGCCTAGCACGGCCACGGCGGGCGCGGCCGTACAATACCGGGGTGCAGAGCGAATACCGGCTGACACGCCGGGTGCAGTTCTACGAAACCGACACGGCCGGCATCGTCCACTTCAGCTGCTTCTACCGGTACATGGAAGAGGCCGAGCATGCGCTGTGGCGCGCCGCTGGCCTCAGCATCGCGCCGCCCGGCGCGACCATCGGGTTTCCGCGGGTTGCCGCCGCGTTCGACTTTCATCGGCCCCTGCGTTTCGAGGACGAGTTCGAGGTCCACATCCGAATCGCCGAGATCGGAGCGCAGACCATTCGGTACGCGACCCACGTCACGCGGGATGGGGCGCCGATCGCGACGGGCAGCCTTACCGTGGCCTGCGTGGCGAAACGCCCGGGCGAGCCGTTGAAGTCGACCAGGATCCCACCGGAGATCGCCGCGCGGTTCGAGGCCGCGCCCGACGCCGACCGCGAGGACAGGTCCTGATGGCCCGCACGATCGCCGGCGCGCCCGCCGTCGAATGCCGAGACCGCGATTCGTTGGTCGTCGCGCAGAGTGAGCGCCTCGCCCGGCTGGTCCGGACGCTCATCAACCGCAACCCGTTCTATACGCACAAGCTGGAGGCTGCAGGTCTCGGCGCCGACTCGCTGCAGTTTCCCCGCGACCTCGAGCGACTGCCGTTCACCTCGAAGACGGATCTGATCGCCGACCAGGCACAGTCGCCCCCCTGGGGCACGGCGCTGACCGAACCGCTCGATCGCTACACTCGCTACAACCAGACGTCGTCCACCACGGGGCGCCCATTGCGCTGGCTCGACACGCCGGAGAGCTGGCAGTGGATGCTGGACTGCTGGAAAGCTGTATATCGCGCCGCCACGGTCACGGCGGAGGACCGGATCTTCTTCCCGTTCTCTTTTGGCCCCTTTCTCGGGTTCTGGACGGCGTTCGATGCGGGGGTGCAGCTCGGCGCCCACTGTATTCCGGCTGGCGGCATGACGACCGAGCCTCGCCTCGCCCTCATCGACGCACTGCGTCCGACCGTCGTGTGCTGTACCCCCACCTACGCGCTCCGCCTGCTCGACGTGTGGCGCGAGACGCGGGGCGGTGGGCTGCAGCAGTCCGGGGTGCGGGTGCTGATCGTCGCCGGCGAACCCGGCGGCAGCATTCCGGCCACTCGTCGCCGGATCGAGGACGGCTGGGGCGCCCGCGTCATCGACCACCACGGGATGACCGAGGTCGGGCCGCTCAGCTTCGAATGCTGGGACGCACCCGGCTTCCTCCACGTTAACGAATCCGAGTACGTCATCGAGGTCGTCGACGCTGAGACCGGAGCCGCCGTGCCGGACGGGCAGCAGGGCGAGCTCGTCGTGACCACCCTTGGCCGGACGGCCAGCCCGGTCGTCCGTTACCGCACCGGCGACCTGGTGGTCCGCACCGTCGACCCCTGCCGGTGCGGTCGGTCGTTCGCCCGGTTGGTGGGCGGCGTCATGGCGCGGGCCGACGACATGGTCAACGTCCGAGGCGTCAATGTCTACCCCACCGCCATCGAGTCCGTGCTACGCACCTTCGACGACGTGATCGAGTATCGTTCGATGGTCCGATCGACCGCGTCGCTGCGCTCGCTGTCGGTGGAGATCGAGGTCGCGGCGTCGGCGTCAGCCCCCTCGACGGCCGCACGCGTGGCCGCCGAGTTGCGCGCGGCGCTCGGACTGGCAGTGCCGGTCACGACGGTCGAGACGGGCACGCTTCCGCGATTCGACATGAAGGCGCGACGGTTCATCGTCGACGAACCCGCAACCGAAGGGGGATGACGGTGAGGTTCTCCGGCATCAAGTACATCATGCTCGGCACGTCCGACATGCCGCGTTCGACGGCGTTCTATCGGGAGTCGCTCGGCTTTCGCGTGAAGTCCGAGACGCCCGGCTTCGCCTTTCTTGACACGGGTGCCGTCACCTTGTGCCTGAGCGAACCGCATTCGAAGCTTGGGGAGATTGCCGGCGCCTCGGAGGTCGTGCTCGCGGTCGACGGGGTGCGTGAGGCCTATGACGAGCTCAAGACGCGCGGCGTCGTGTTCTTGAGCGAGCCGATGAACGTGACCGGCGATTCCTGGGCTGCCAATTTCCGGGACCCCGACGGGCACCTGCTGTCCGTCTTCGGACCGGAGCGGAAGGCATAGTAGGATCTGGGGTTCCGGGGTCCCAGGTTTCTGGATTCATGACTCATATGCGGCATACGTGGTTGTGCGTCTCGTCCCTTGCCGTCGCCACGACGGTCCTCGCCTGCGGCGACAGCGGCGGCGGCGATACCGGTGACGCTGCGCCGGCCCGCCAGTTCCTCAGTGCCGGAACGGCACCGCCCGGCGGCACCTTTTTCGTCATCGGCAGTGCGCTGGCCGAGGCGGTCAACGAGACAGGGGTGGCGTTCGGCTACAGCGTGACGGCCGAGGCGACCAGCGGCTCGCAGGAGAACATCCGGCGACTGGCGAGCGGTGAGCTCGACGTTGCGCTCTCGAACTCGGCGATCACCTACTTCGCTGTCCGCGGCGAGGGGGCCTGGGATCGCGCCTACCCGGTCCGCTCGGTGATGACGTTGGCGTCCAACGTCGCGCTCTTCATCACGCAGCCGGGATCGGGCGTCGAGACACTCGCCGACCTCAAGGGGCGACGGGTCACGGTTGGCGTTCCGGGTGCCGGGTTCGAGTACTTCGTCGCACCACTGCTGGCAGCCCACGGGGTCACATACGATGACTTCTCGCCGCTCGAGGCGACCCAGCAGGCGGCCGTCGACATGCTGGCCGACGGGTCCGCCGACGCGGCGTTCCTTGGCGGCGCCATGCCGAGCCCATCGATCACACAGGCCGCCGCGTCAATGGACATCCGGTTCGTGCCGTTCGGCGACGTGGAACGGCGGACGCTCATCGACGACTACGTGTTCTTTCGCGCGGCGACAATTCCCGCCGATACGTATCGCGGGCAAGCAGAAGCGTTCGAGGGCCTCGACGTCGGCTCGATGCACCTCATCACATCCGCGGACGCGCCTGACGATCTCATCTACAACCTGACCAACCTGCTCTACGAGAACCGCGAGCTCGTCGTCGAGAAGCATCCCTCCGGCCGCGCCATCAACCCCGCCAACGTCGTGCGTGACACGGGTACGGAGTTCCATCCAGGCGCCATCCGCTATTACCGCGAGATCGGGATCTGGACCTTGCCCACTCCGTGACGCCTGCATCCGACTCGAACGCGGCCGATGGCCGCCAGCTGGTCAGCAACACGCTCGGCGTGCTGCTGTGTGTGTTCACGCTGGTCGAGGTGAACTATCCGCTGATGGCGCCGCAGAGCCGGCTGGCCCTCTTCGCGATGCTCGGCCTCGTCCTGTGTTTCCTCAACCTGCCGGCCCATCCATCGTGGAAGCACTGGCCCGTGGCGCGCATGACCGACGTGTGGCTCGCGGTGCTGGCCGCGCTCTGCTGTGGCTTCATTCTCGTGCAGACCGATCCGTTGTTCGAGGCATGGTGGATCGACGGGCAGTCGCTCGGGAACCGGGCCGGCTTCGAGACCGCGCTCGACACGGCCATCGGCGTCGTGGGACTCCTCCTGGTCATCGAGGCGGCCCGACGCGCGCTGGGTCTCGCCCTCCCGCTGCTCTCGCTCGCGTTCCTTCTCTACGCGTACTTCGGATCGGCGTTCCCTGACTGGCTGTTTCCCCACCGCGGGTACCCCGTCCCGCGGATCGTCGCGCAAACGTTTCTGAACGCCCAGGGCATCTTTGGCGTGGCGCTGGGCGTCATGTTCACCTACGTCTTCCTCTTCGTGATCTTCGGCGCCTTTCTCGAAGCCACCGGCGCCACCCGGTTCATCGTCGACTTCGCCCAGCGCGTGTTTGGACGGAGTCCAGGCGGGCCCGCCAAGGTCGCCGTGCTCAGCAGCGGATTGATGGGGTCGCTGTCCGGGAGCGCCGTTGCCAACACCGCAACCACCGGCACGTTCACTATTCCGATGATGCGCAGCGCCGGCTTCAAGCCGGTGACGGCGGCCGGCGTCCAGGCCGCCGCGAGCTCGGGAGGCGCGCTCATGCCCCCGGTCATGGGCGCCGGCGCCTACATGATGCTCGAGATGGTCCCACCGCCGGTGACCTATCTGGAGATCATCCGGGCCGCGCTCATCCCGGCCATCCTGTATTACCTGTCGTTGCTGCTCATCGTGCACCTCCACGCGCGCCGCATGGCGGTCGCAGGCCAGGGCATCACTGCGGACGCGCCGATGACCGCGACCTCGGACGCGGTCGATAACCGCGCCGCAGGGCTCGTGTTCGCAGCCGCGCTCGGCAGCCTGATTCTGTTTCTCGTGCTCGGCTACACGGCGTTCCGCGCGGTCACGCTCTCCCTCGCCGCGATCATCCTCACGAGCAGCGTGCACCCGACGACCCGGCTCGAGCTGGGGCGCACGCTTCGGGGCCTCGCCGTGGCGGCGCGCAATGTCGTGCCGCTGGTCGCCGCCGCCGCCTGCGTCGGGATCATCATCGGCATCGTGACGCTGACCGGTGTCGGGACACGGTTGCCGGCAACCATCATTCCGCTGGCCGAGCAGAGTCTCTTTCTCGCGCTGGTGCTCATCATGGTCTCGTCGATCATCCTGGGCATGGGGCTCCCGTCAGCCGTGTGCTACCTGTTGATGGCCACGCTGATCGGACCGGTGCTCCTCAACCTGGGCGTGGTCCCACTCGCGGCGCACTTCTTCATCTTCTATTTCGGGATGATGTCGATGGTGACGCCACCGGTGGCGCTGGCCGCGTACGCGGCGTCCTCGATCGCCGGGACGAAGATTATGCCAACCGCGTTCGCGGCGTTCCGTTTCGCGCTCGTCGGCTTCACCTTGCCGTACATGTTCGTGTATCGCCCGGAGCTGTTGATGCTGACGGCGACTGGTGAGCCGGCCGGATGGCTGGCGATGCTGGTGCCGGTGAGCATTGCGACGCTTGGGGTAACCTGTTTCGCCGCCGGCATCGCCGGCCAGCTTCGACATCCGCTGGCGCTCGGTCTGCGTCTGGCCATCCTCACGGCCGCCGCCCTCCTCCTCGCACCTGGCCCGACCGCCAGCCTGGCTGGTGCGGCGGTGCCGCTCTTCGATGTCGCCGGCGTCGTGTTGTTCGGATCAATCCTCGCCCTCAACGGGCCACGCCTCTAGAGGCGCCCATGGTCTACGGCGAGGACCTGGCGTTCGTGCACCACGTTGGATTTCGCGAAATCCCGGAAGCCGCGGCCCGGTGGCTTCTCCGGTATCTCTCCGCCCACCGCGTGCCTGACGGCGCCATCGTCGACCTCGCGAGCGGGTCCGGCATCTTCGCCGCCGCGGTCGCGAAGACTGGTCGAAGGGTCGTTGGTATCGACGCGTCGATCGCCATGGTGGCGTATCCTGGTCTGGTGCGCACGGAGGGGGTGCTCGCGGCCGGTGTGTTCGACCTGAGCAATTCGGAGAGTCCGGAGTTTGTCGGCCGCGCGGTGGCCGCGCTGGCCCACGACCCGGATTCCCTTCGCTGGGCGGGCCGTGTGCTGGTCGCGGCCGCGGTCGCGCAAGACTACGGGTTCACCGATATGGATGGCCAGCAGCCACGACCACTCACGCTGGCCGACGTGTGATTCGGCGGTAGCGTAAGAGGTTGACGCTGGAGAGGGAGCCTGGGTGATGGCGAAGGATGCCACGCAAACGGCCGGGTTATGGGTGCTCGGACTCGGGGCGCTCGCGGCGTCCGTGATCGCCAACGTGGCGATCTGGTGGGTGTCGAACGCCGCCCTCGCCATTCCCCCGGAGTTTCCGCCCCTGATCGGCCCGGCGCCGACGATCTTCTTCACGACCGTCGGCGTCATCGGCGGCGTGGCCGCGTTTGCGGTGATCCGTCGGTTCTTCGATCAACCGGTCCGCCTATTTCGACTCGTGGCCGCTGGCGCGCTCGGGCTGTCGCTCGTGCCCGACGTCTGGCTCTGGAGCGACGGGGCGGCCGCGCAGTTTCCTGGTGCGAGCGTGACCGCGGTGGTCGTGCTGATGGTGATGCACGTCGTGGCCGCTGCCATCGTGGTCTGGGCGATGACGGGCACTGGACCGAGCGCAGCCGCCACCTAGTGGACGAGCGGAGTCATGCCGATCAGGCTGCCGATCGTCGTCTGCACGGTTTGGCTCGCGGCATCGCTGGGCGTGCCGGCGCACGGATCCGCGCAGCCCGCCCAACCGCCCGCGCAGACCTTGCCGGCGACGATTCCGATCTTCCCGCTCCCAGACGTGATGCTGTTCCCCTCGATGACGCGGCCACTCCACATCTTCGAACCGCGCTATCGCGCCATGGTGGCCGACGCGATGAAGGGCGACCGCCTGATCGGCATGGTGATGCTGCGCCCGGGATTCGAGCCCGACTACGACGGGCGACCAGCGATCTACGCGGCCGGATGCGTGGGGCACATCGCTAACGTCGAAGCACTGCCCGACGGTCGCTACAACATCCTCCTCCACGGCCTGGTGAAGTTTCGCGTCACGAGCGAGGATGACAGTCAGCCCTACCGGCTGGCCCAGGTCGAGGCGATCCCCGAGGGCACCGACGACGCGGACCGCGCGGCCCTGGCCGAACAGCGTGCGGAGCTCACGACGCTCCTCATGGCGATCGCGCCCAGCTCCAATCCCCCGCCACGGGCACTGCCGGACGAAAACCTCGTCAACGGTATCGCGCAATACGCCGACATCGACCCGCTCGATCGACAGGATCTGCTCGAGCTGGATGGACCGCTGGCACGCGCGCAGCTGTTGATCGATCTGCTCGACACCCAGGTGTCGGCCCCGCGCTGAGACCGGAGCTCACCATCGGCGCCCGAGCGGCTCGTTCACGCTCGAGGAATCACTCGCCCGGCTCGTCGCCACCGGCGTCCTAACAGCGGACGAGGCCCGCACGCGCACGGTCCACGCGGATGAGCTCGAGGGCTTGCTGGCCGGCCTCACGTCCCGAAGGCGGTGACCGACCGCATCATCGCAGCCCGTGCGCCCCGCCCGTCTCGCCCGTGATAGCCTCTCAG
The DNA here is from genome assembly GCA_965197395.1 of Vicinamibacterales bacterium. Taxonomy (GTDB): domain Bacteria; phylum Acidobacteriota; class Vicinamibacteria; order Vicinamibacterales; family UBA8438; genus CAZYFH01. The sequence continues at coordinate 801,551 of CBDANB010000006.1, forward strand.
GTCTTGCGACTCCCTCGCGCTACCCATGCGGTCGTCCTGGCCGTGCTCGCGCTGGCACCGCTTGTCGGCCACGCCCAGGGTCCCGATGTTCGGGTTCGCATCTTCAGCCCAGACACAAATGACATTCGCCTCCCGATGACGCTCGACGCGATCAAATTCTGGAACGAAGCTACGACTGATCTCGGGCTCGACGTGCGGCTCGTGGAGGAGATCGTCATCGGCGCGCCGGTCACTCGCGCGCTGGAGAACTACGCGCGATCGATTTCCCAACGCGCTGGCCGCCTCCGGGGCGGACCATCTGAGCCCGACCCCCCCGGGGAGATCACCGACATCGAGGCCGATGTGGTGCTGCTGCTCTCGCGTCAGAACCTGATGTCGTTCGCGTGGCCCCTCCCGCGACACGTAGGCCATTTCGTCGCGATTGAATCCGATCGCGAGGCGATGGCCAGGAACCCGAACATCGCGCGCAACGTGATCGCCCACGAGCTCGGGCACACGCTCGGGCTGACCCACAATCGCGACCCCACGTCGCTCATGTGCGGCCCGTGTCGAACATCGGAGCTCGCGTCGGATACGCCGCAGTACATGCGGCTCACCGTGCGTGATAGACAACGGTTGATCGACCGCTACACTTCCCGATAGGCGCGGACGCGGCTATGATTGGCGGCAGTTCATCGCGTCCACGAACCGCCCCGTGTCGGAGGAGACCCATGCTGAAGCACAAACGTGTCCTGCTCGCCGGCGTCATGGTGTTCGCTATCGGTTTCGCGGCCGGCAACCTCGCGCAGTTCGGGAGCGTCGCCGAAGCGCAGTCGGGCCAGGTGTTCGAGCTGCGGACATACACCGCGCACCCGGGCCGCCTGGATGCCCTGAATGCCCGATTCCGCGATCACACGACGCGGATCTTCGAGAAGCACGGCATGAAGAACGTCGGCTATTGGATCCCGCAAGATTCACCGATGTCCGACAACACCCTGATCTACATCATCTCGCACCCGAGCCGAGAGGCGGCCGCTGCGAACTGGGACGCCTTCCGGGCGGATCCGGAGTGGTCGAGGGTGGCAGAGGAGTCGCAGCGCGACGGGCGTATCGTCTCCAATGTCGACGCCGTCTTCATGGACCCGACCGACTACTCGATGTTGAAGTAGATCTCCTCCGGCGCGCGAGTCGGCATGAGACACACGCGTGTCTGCCCGGCGCTCGTCGTTCTGGCCGCGGCGATGTCGGCGGCGACCATGGCCGCAGGTCAGCCGCCGGCCACCGCGGTGGTCCACACCGGGCACATCTACGCCGAGGCATCGTTTCCGTCCGCCCACGCTTCGACGATCGTCGAGACTGAACGGGGGCTCGTGGCGGCGTGGTTCGGTGGTACCGGCGAGGGCCATGCCGACGTCGGGATCTGGCTCTCGCGTCACGACGGTGCGGGGTGGTCCCCGCCGGTCGAGGTCGCGAACGGCGCCGAGTCCGAGGGCGCACGGTATCCGTGCTGGAACCCGGTGCTCGTCCAGCCCCCCTCCGGCCCACTCCTGCTCTTCTACAAGGTGGGCCCGAGCCCGCGACAGTGGTGGGGGCAGGTGCGCACCTCGAGCGACGGCGGCCTCACCTGGACAGAGTCGGTCCGACTCCCCGACGGCATCTTGGGCCCGATCCGGGCGAAACCCGTCGTGCTCCAGTCTGGGGTGCTGTTGGCGGGATCAAGCACCGAGCACGACGGGTGGGTCGCCCACATGGAGCGGTTCGAGCCGGCGCGCCCCGGCGACTGGAGCCTCGCGGCACTCGCATCCCCAGCTTCGTGGCGACGGTCCGTTCCGCTGAACGACCCTGGCGAGTTTGGAGCGATCCAGCCGACCATCCTGATCCATTCGCCCACGCGCATCCAGGTGCTCTGCCGGAGCCGTGAGAACGTCATCACGGAGGCGTGGTCAGAGGATGGCGGGAATACGTGGTCGCCGATGACCGCGACAGCGCTCCCGAACCCGAGCGCGGGCATCGACGCGGTGCGACTGGCGGATGGACGCTACTGGCTCGCCTACAACCCAACGACCAGCGGCCGGCAGCGGCTTGCCCTCTCACAGTCGACCGATGGACGTATGTGGCGTTCGCTCCTGACGCTCGAGGATGCCGAAGGCGAGTTCTCGTATCCAGCGCTGATCCAGACGCGGGATGGCCGCGTCCACGTGACCTACACCTGGAAGCGCGAGCGGATCGCGCACGTCGTCATTCGGCCTTAGACGGGGCTTCGCCCCGAACCCCACGCGGCCACTCCGTGGGGACCCCGAGAGCCCCACTCCGCGCCCGCGAGGCGCGCCGTGCGCGCCTTGGCCGACGTTCTCGATCCCGGCCTCCCGAGATGGGACGCGCGGTTCAAAACCTCGAGGCGCGTAGCCAGGTGTCCGACCGGGCCCAGCTGGCCTCGAGCTCCGCGTCGACCTCATCCGACGACCGGCCTTGGCCCGACAACGCGGACTGCAGCCCGACCAACGACCACCCGTTGTGTGGATGGTCGCCCAGCTCCTCACGATAGACGCGCTCGGCATCCGCGTGACGGCCGGCCTCGAGCAGCGCCGCTCCCAGCCAGTGTCGCGCCGCGAACGGCAACGGTTCGGGCTCCGAGTACTCCAGGTCGTCGTAGATCGCGACCGCGCGCTCCAACGACGCGATGGCGGACGTCAGATCGCCCGCGTCGCGATGGAGCTCCCCTTCGAGGATCGCGCCGACAGTGCCGAGCAGGAGCTTGGCCGAATCGAACCGGAAGCGGGCCGTCGTGGTCTCCGCGGTCGCCAGCACGCGGTCGAGATAGACACGCGCGAAATCGACGTCACCCTGCCGCAGGTGCGCGTACCCCTGCGCGAAGTCCCACAGACCGCCCGACGCCTCCTGCTCGGGCCGGTCGGTCACCTCGAGCACGTCGTCGAAGCGACCGAATCTCATCAGCGTCAACACGTGAAACACGCTGTCATCCATCAGCGCGGCGTAGTCCTTGCCGGCCTGTATGGCCACCGCGCCCTGGCCGTCCATCGAGGCCGCGAAGAGCAGCATGTGGAGGTTGTGCGAGGGATAGATCGCCAGGCCTTCCCCCACTTCGGCCTTGAGATCGGAGTGCCACGCCTTCAGGTTCGCGCGCACACCGTCGGCCCAGCGGCCAATCTCATTCCACGTGTGCGACGGCATGTGGTTGATGTGGCTCGCGCCCGGGATCGCACTGCCGAGGTATTCGGCGCACGCGGCGGCCTTGTCCGGCTGCGTCGTCGACTCCGTGGCGTGGATATACAGGTGACAGGCGCCGGGGTGCCGGATGTTCCGTGCCAGGACGCCTTCCAGCACCCCATGCAGCCGCTGGACGTTCGGGTCGTCGAGGTCACGCGTGCCGCGCCGGGGCTCCAAGAGAAACAGCGCGTCGGCATACAGCGTCACGGCATCCAAGTCGTCGGGGTACGCTTCCGCGAGCCCGCGCATCGCGTCCGCGTACGCCGTGTCCTGGTCGCGACGCGTCTCCGGGTCGAAATCTTCGACGTAACGCACCGCCATCGCTTCGATGTAGGCGCGCTCCGTGGCATCCGCATGATCGATGCGGGCCAGCGCTGCCTGCACCGCGGCGAACGCATGCGGCGCTTCGAACGGACGCATCGGACCGTTGAGATACGACCCCCACGCCCACGCCTCGCCCCAGTAGCAGATGGCGCAATCGGGGTCCGCGGTCCACGCTTCGCGGAACGATCGCGCCGCCTCCTCCTTGGCGAACGCGTACATGAGCTGGAACCCCTGGTTGAAGTAGGCCTGGGCCTGGGGGTGCGACGAGGAGATGGAGTGGGTGTGCTCACCGAGCGCGGACGGCATCAGCGGCATCGCTTCGCTGAAGCTCTCCGGGAGGTCTGGCCCCTCGGTGCCGGCACCGCCATGTTCGTGCTGTGCCGAAGCCATCCCGGCGGTCAGCGTCCACACAGCCACGAGGCGCACTGTGTGTCGACACAAGCTGGTGTCCGTCATAGTCTCGTCCTGGCTCGTTCGCGTTCGGCGCCCATCATACGCGATGACCGTCGCGTGACACGAGGCAGTGGGGTATCCTGTAGGCGTCGTGCCATGAACATGATGATGACGATGCGACGCATCGCGGCCTTCGCCGTCTCGTTCGTCCTGTTCGGCCTGCTGTCGGTCGGCCATGCCCAGTGGAGGTGGGGCGTCGGCGAAGGCAACATGCCCCCGCGGTTTCCGCCGCCGTCATTCCCAGACAGGGACTTCGCCTTCTGCAAGATCATGTACGACCAGGTCCGTACGGAGCCGCTGGGCATGGGGTGGTCGACCGACTACCCCTACGCCGGCATCAACCTGATGCTGCGTCTCGAGGACCTCACCACCACTCGCATCAGCACGGACCGGCGTGGCGAGCCGAACCACTGGGTCGTGCAGATGACCGACGACGCGCTCTTTAACTGCCCGTTCACGATGGCATCGGACGTCGGGACCATCGGGTTCAGCGCAGCGGAAGCCGCGCGGATGCGCGAGTACCTGCTCAAGGGCGGGTTCCTCTGGGTCGATGATTTCTGGGGCACGCGCGCCTGGCGCCACTGGGAGAGTGAGATCGCGCGCGTGCTGCCCCCGTCGCAGTATCCGATTCGGGACGTGCCGCTCGACCACCCGGTGTTTCGCGCGCACACCCACGTCACGAAGGTGCCGCAGATCACCGCGATTCAGTTCTGGTACGGGAGCCGCGGTCGGACGACGTCGGAGCGGGGCGCCGACAGCGAGGTCGCGCATATGCGCGCCATCAGCGACGAGCACGGCCGTTTTCTGGTCGTGATGACCCACAACACCGATGTGGCCGACGCGTGGGAGCGCGAGGGGGACGATCCGCGGTTCTTCGAACAGTTTTCTCCCGATGGCTACGGGCTGGGCATCAACGTCCTGCTCCACACGATGAGCCACTGAGCGTCGCGCCTCGCCTCGACTTTGCGGCGGCGCGACCCCGCGGGCCTGAAGGCCCGCGCTACGAGCGCGTCCCGGGTGCCACACGAGCGCCAGGATTCGCTCGCCGGCCGTCGTGGCACGCGGGGCGACGCCCTGAGCAGACGTGACCGACGGGCTCATCCCGGAGCTGACATCCCACCAGCGGCAGTTCGCCGCGAACCGCCACACCGCAGCCGCCCTCCTTGCAGACGTGTCACGCACACAGTTCAACTGGCGGCCGGCCCCGGGGAGCGGCGGCACCTTTGGAAGGCGCGGCGGGTGAAAGACGACGTGGCCTTCCCGGCTTCTTGAGCTCCCCTCACCCGGACGTCGCATGGCAACACCGCCTCACTGCCCGCTCTGTCATGCGCCCCGCCCGACCCACCACCACCACGGTCGGAGGCGCGCCTTCTGGCGCTGTCATCGGTGTGCGCTCGTCTTCGTCGCGCGCGAGGACTATCCGGATGCCGCGACGGAGAAGGCGCGCTACGACCAGCATCACAACGATCCCTCGGATCCCGGTTATCGGCGGTTTCTCTCGGCGCTGGCCGTGCCGCTGCTCGACAGGATCGCGCCCGGCGCGCGTGGTCTCGACTTCGGGTGCGGACCGGGGCCGGCGCTGGCTCACATGCTGCGCGAGGCCGGCATGATCGTCGACCTCTATGACGTGTTCTACGCGCCGGACGCCGCGGTGTGGGATCGCCGCTACGATTTCATCACGGCCAGCGAGGTGATCGAGCATCTCCATGACCCCGCCCGCGAGCTCGACCGGCTGTTCGGCGCGCTCGTGCCCGGCGGTTGGCTCGCCGTCATGACGAGGTGGGTCAGCAGCATTGGACCGTTCGACGGGTCGCGCTACGCGCGTGACGTGACGCACGTCGGCTTCTACGACACGGCGACGTTCAACTGGATTGCGACCCGCTGGGGCGCGACGCTCGAGCTCCCTGCCACCGATGTCGCGCTCCTGCGCACACCGGTGCGGCGCTCGGTCGTCGCAGACGGTGAGGGGAGGTGACGCCGACGGTGCTGTCCGCGGGGGAGACGCGGCGCATCGTGTTGGCCGCGCAGGGACTCGACCGACCTCCTCGCCCGACTGTTCGGGTTCGACTATCGCCTCGAGATCTTCGTCCCGGCCGCCAAGCGCCAGTGGGGTTACTATGTGCTGCCGTTTCTGGTCGACGACCGCCTCGTGGCGCGCGTCGACCTCAAAGCGCCGCGGCAACCTGGCACGGCCTCGAGGCTGTGACGGTGCGACGCCGCGGCAACCTGGCACGCGCGCTGACCCTGGCACTCCGGGGTACCGGCGTAGAATAGCCGTCACACGTGCGCGGAGGCGCTTATGGGACGAACTCGCACTCGGCGCGTCTTTCTCGGCGCGCTACCGCTGCTGATCGGCCTCCCGTGGTCGATCGCGCGTCCGGCCGCCGGCCGATTCACGATAGGCCAGGCCGAACGGGCGATCCGCATCACCGGCATGGAGTTGATCGTCGTCCGCGCGACGCGACGCACGAACTGGCTCTTCGTGCGATTGGCCACCAACATCGGCCTGACCGGGCTCGGCGAGGCCTCGATGGGGCGGCTGACCGAGCTCCCTGAGCTCGAGCGATTCTTTGCGCTCGTCCGGGACGCCTCGCCGTTCGAGATCGAGCGCTACCGCGCGCGGGGATTGGGGTCCGCCGGGACCGGTGACCGCCGGCTGGCGACCGCGTTCAGCGCCATCGAGCAGGCGCAGTGGGATCTCGTCGGCAAGGCGCTCGACGCGCCGCTCTACGATCTCTTCGGCGGCGAGCTCCAGCGCTCGCTGCCGGTGTACGCGAACATCAATCGAGCGACGACCGACCGTTCGCCGCGCGGATTTGCCGCCACGGCGCGGCAGGCGGTCGAGGACGGCTTCCGCGCGGTCAAGGCCGCGCCGTTCGACGGATTCCCTTCACTCGACGCGCCGGCGGACGACGTGTCGCGGGCGAGGGACCTCGGGACGGCCTGCATCGAAGCCATGCGAACGGCAATCGGTCCCGACGTCGCGCTCAAGATCGACGTCCATAGCAACTTCGACGTCGACCTCGCCATCGACGTGGCGCGCCGACTCGAACCCCAGCAGCTGTCGTGGTACGAAGAGCCGGTCCCGCCGACCGATCTCGATGGCACGAAAACGATTCACGACGCGATTACCCAGCCGATGGCCGGCGGGGAGTTCCTGTTCGGGACCGCCGGGTTCGCGCCGCTCTGCCGCGAGCGCGCCGTGGACGTCATCATGCCAGACGTCAAACACTGCGGCGGCATGACCGAGCTGCGCAAGATCGCGACCATCGCCGAGGTTCACGACGTCCTCGTGTCGCCGCACAACCCGAGCGGTCCCGTGAGCACGGCGGCATCGGCCCAGTTGTGTGCCGGGATGCCGAATTTTGACATCCTCGAATACCAGTGGAACGAGGTGCCGTGGCGGAGCGAGCTCGTCGACCCACCCGAGCGGTTCTCGGCCGGCGCCCTCCCGGTGCCGGACGGCCCGGGCATCGGCGTCACGCTCAGCGACGCCGTGGCGCGCGCCCACGGATAGGTCGACGCGAGCGGGTCTCACCTTAGGCGGGCGTGCCGAAGCGCTCAGCGGCGCGGGCTCTCGCGCGGGCCGCGACCTCGTCGCGATCGCGCGTCGGCGCCGCGGTTGTCAGGTCGTCGACGAGTTGACGCGCCACCACGGCGACGTCGTCGACCGCCCGGTCAAACACCCCGCGGTTGGCCTGTGACGGCTTCGTGAAGCCGCTCAGCTTGCGCACGAACTGGAGCGCCGCCGCACGAACTTCCTCGTCGGTGGCCGGCGGCTCGAAGTTGAACAGCGTCTTGATGTTGCGGCACATGGTAGCGTGATCATAACAGGCACCGACGCCGGCACCTGTTACGATCCCTCGAGGAAGCCGAAGACGAAGACGAACAGGAGATACGACCGCTCATGCGGATTCGGACGATCGATGCGCTGGAGGTGATCGACTCGCGCGGCAACCCGACCGTGGAGGCCCGCGTGCATCTCGATGACGGGACGATAGCGGAGGCGCGGGTGCCATCGGGCGCGTCGACCGGCGAGCGGGAAGCGACCGAGCTTCGCGACGGCGGCACACGATACGGCGGCAAGGGGGTCCTCCGGGCGGTCGCCAACGTCAACACGGAGATCAACGCCGCGTTGTCGGGGCACGACGTCGACGACCAGGCGTCACTCGACCGCCGCATGCGCGACCTCGACGGCACACCCAACAAGTCGCGTCTTGGCGCGAACGCGATCCTCGGCGTCTCGATGGCGATAGCGCGCGCCGCCGCACACGCCACGCGCGTGCCCCTGTACCGTCGACTGGGCGGCGACGCCGCGGCCGTCCTCCCCGTCCCCTGTCTCAACGTCATCAACGGGGGCCGTCACGCCGACAACACGGTCGATTTTCAGGAGTTCAAGATCGCGCCGCACAACGCCCCCACCTTCTCCGAGGCGCTGCGTATGGGCATCGAGACGTTTCACGCGCTCAAGGCGTTGTTGAAGAGCCAGGGCAAATCCACGGGCATCGGCGACGAAGGCGGGTTCGCACCCGATCTCGCGGACAATCGTGACGCGATCGAGCTCATTCTCAGCGCCGTCGAGGACGCCGGCTATCGGCCAGGGACCGACATCGCGATCTGCCTCGACCCGGCGTCCAGCGAGATGTGGCAAGACGGGCGCTATGTCGCCTTCAAGTCGGACCAGTCGGCCCGGTCGACGGAGCAGATGGTCGAGCTGTGGCGGGACTGGGTCAATCAGTATCCCATCGTGCTGATCGAGGACGCGCTCGCCGAGAACGACTGGGACGGCTGGGAACTGCTAACGCGAGCGCTGGGTGACCGGATTGAGCTCGTGGGCGACGATATCTTCTGCACCAACCCGACCATTCTCCGGCAGGCCATCGACCGCGGCGTCGGCAACTCGATTCTGGTGAAGCTCAACCAGATCGGCACCGTCTCGGAGACACTCGAGACCGTGCGACTCGCGCAGCAGCACGGGTACGGGGCTTACATGTCGCACCGGTCCGGCGAGACCGAGGATACATTCATCGCCGACCTCGCGGTCGCGACTGGCTGCGGCCACATCAAGACGGGGTCGGGATGCCGGGGCGAACGAACCGCCAAGTTCAATCGTCTCCTCCGGATAGAGCACGAGCTTGGCGACGCGGCCCGATTCGCGGGTCTCGGCGGATTTCGACAGACGTCTGTAACCGCAGCATAGGAAGGAGACGATGATGGCCACACCGGCAGTCGCGCTCGAAGCGCCCGGAACGTCGCGCCGACCGTCGACGGCGCGCACCATGGGCCTCGGCGCCGTCTTCGTATCGGCGCTGGTGTTCTGGGTGCTCATCGCCGTCCCGTATCTGACGTTCAACGAGGAGTTCCTCGGTCGCTACGACTTGCGCCGCGGCTGGATCCTCGCGCACGTTGCGTTCGGCACGGTCGCGCTGCTGACCGGACCGATCCAGCTCTGGCTCGGGTTCGCGCGCCGGCGGATGGCGCTGCACCGAACAATGGGCATCGCCTACATGACCGCGGTCGGCCTCGGCTCGATCGCGGCCTTCCGGCTGGCCGTGCTGACCGACTTCGGATGGGTGTTCGGACTCGCGCTCGCGATGCTGGGCGTCGCGTGGCTGCTCACCACTGGGATGGCCTACGTGGCCATTCGGCGCAGGCAGATCGCGCAGCATCAGGAGTGGATGATTCGCAGCTACGTCACAACCTTCGCGTTCGTGCTGTTCCGCGTCTTCGTCGGCGCCATGCAGGTCGCGGGTGTCGGCACGCTTGAGGAGCAGCTCACGGCGTCCGCCTGGATCTGCTGGTCCGTGCCGCTCGTCATCACCGAGGTCGTGCTGCAATCGCGGCGAACCCTGGGCACCTCACCGTCAGCTGCCCGCGCCTAGCTGCCCCAGGTGTCCCTGCTCCTTGTCGCACTGGCTGTCGCCGTCGTGATCGTCGGCGTCATCGGCACCGTGTTGCCGGGTCTGCCCGGAGCGGCCTTTGTGCTGGTGGGCCTCGTCTGGCTGCTGTGGCTCGACGGCTTCACCCACGCGGGCGCCGGGACGGTCGCGATCCTCGTGCTGTTGACCGTGGGGTGCTACGTCGTCGAGTTCGGCTCCACGGCCTTGGGAGCAAAGCGGTCGGGCGCTGGCCGTTGGGCGATCGCCGGCGCCGCCGCAGGTACGGTGCTCGGCGTCTTCCTCGGACTGCCAGGATTGCTCGTGGGTCCCTTCGTCGGCGCAGTCGCCGGCGAATACTACAGCCGCGGTAACCTGGAGGAGGCGACGCGGGCCGGCATCGGCGCGTGGATCGGCCTGGTCGTCGGGACGGCGGGCAAGCTCGCCCTGGTGGTGTCGATGGTGGCGATTGTCGCCGTGGCGTTCCTGCTGCGCTAGCTGTCGTGACCGCCGGATCTTGTGCGAATGAGACAAGTGTGCTGACGACACCAGGCGCGCACAGCGCGCGAAGCCCCATCTAATCAGGTGTCTTTTCGAACGCGTATCGTCCGTATGGGCAACAGCCGGGTGATCCGGATCCCGAAGGAGCTGATGGAGCGAGCGAAGATCGAGGACGACGGCGATGTTGACGTCGAGTTCGAGGGCGGACGGATCGTCGTCCGACCAGCGTTCAAGGCCCAGTCGCGCCAGGCCGCGCGCAGAATGCTCGACACGGGCGATGGCACACGAGACTGACGCCACGATTCGCACCAAACGGCTGACGCTGCGGCCGGCGGGACCCGGCAATGTCGAGGCGCTCCATTCGCTGTGGACGGAGCCGGCGTCCGTCGCTACCTCTGGGATGACGTGGTCATTCCCCGGAGGCAGGTGGCGGAGGCGGTCGAGCGCAGCACCGACGAGTGAGGATCGTTGACCACGGAGGCGCTGGTCCGTCGCTTCTATGACGAGCTGTGGAATCGGTTCGACAAGACGCTGATCCCGGCGCTGCTCACCGACGACGTCACGTTTCGAGGGTCGCTCGGGCGCCATGCGGTTGGCCACGCGGATTTCAGCGCCTACATGGACGTGATTCACGACGCGTTTCCGGACTTTCACAACCGCATCGATGAGTTGATCGTCGACGCGGTCGGGCACTCGGCGTTCGCGCGTCTTCACTATCAAGGAACGCACGACGGCGAGCTCTTCGGTGTGGCGGCCACCGGTCGCGTGGTCGCGTACGAGGGCGCGGCCCGATTCGAGACGCGCGGCGGGCGCATCGCCGACATCTGGGTACTCGGCGATCTCCACGGCCTGATGCGCCAACTCCGCGCCGAGACGCACTAGGCTGCAAAGTACCGCGCGAGGGTCGTCGCGCGTGGCTTCGGCGTCCACCACGACACCGCGATCATCAGCAGCGTCGAGCCGACCAACATCGGGAGCACGGGCATGTACCCCCAGACGTCCGTGCCACCCGGCGTGCGCGTGATGATATCGACCCCACCGGCCGTCCAGATCGGTACCACCGTCCCCGGCGGCGGCGCCGGTACGACCGCCTGAAGCACCGCGACGCCCGTCACGGTGGCGGCCGTCCAGAGCACGACGGCAAGCGCGCCCCATTTTGTGCTCCCCTTCCAGAACAGCGCCGAGACCAGCAGGGGCAAGAGCGCCGTAAACCCGGAGAAGGCGTACTGGACGGCGATGCCGAAAATGCCCGGCGGCGCGCGCAACGCGATGACAAACGCCACAAGCGCGATCAGGACGACGAACAGCCGTCCGGTCTGCACCTGCACCTGCGGCCCGAAACGGCTGGCGCCGCCGTAGAACGCGAAGACGTCCTCGGTGAACATCGTCGACAGCGCCAGAATCTGCGAGTCGCTGGCCATTACCGCCGCCATGATGCCGGCGCCGAGGAGCCCGGCCAGCCACAGCGGGGCATAGTGCTCGAGCATGAGGATGATGACGTCATCTCCGGCTGCCGCGCGTTGCAGCTCGGCAATGTCCTCGGCCGGCAGGGCGTCCCGATCGCCGGCGAGCGTGGCGCGCGCCTCCAGCTTCGCCTCGATCCCGGGCACGTCGCGCATGGCATTGGCTGCCACCCCGAGAAACGTGCACGGCAACCAGATGGCCAGGATGGCCAGCGGATAGAAGATGACGGTCTTCTTGAACTGCCCCATCTTGCGCGCCGTGAGACAGAAGATGGAGATGTGCGGGAACATGATCGTCGACAACGGGATCAGCATGTAGCTGAAGAAGAACTTGGGCGGGACGCGCTCGCGCGTCAGCAGCGGCGCCGTCTCCGGTGACGCCAGGAGACGCTCCATCGCCTGGGGGAAACCGCCGATGCTCACGCTGATGAAGATCACCGCCGCGGCCCCGAAGGTGAGAAACAACACGGTCTGAAACGTGTTGACCCACGCCGTGCCGCGCATGCCACCGAAGAAGACGTAGCTCATGACGACGAGCGCGACGATGAGACCGCCGAGCCAGTAGGGGACGACGCCGGCGCTCACGGCGTTGAGCGTCGTGCCGCCCCCCATCACGGCGATGACGATGTAGGGCACGAGAAGCGTCGCCTGCATCGCGAAGATGGCCGTGCCGATGTGCCCACACTCCCAGCGGTCGCGATACATCTGCACGGGCGTCAGGAACCCGTGGCGCTTGCCCAGCGACCACACGCGCGTGCCAAACAGGTAGAGCGTTACGGGGATGAGAAACGCCGATGACGACCCCATGAGCCCGAAGGTCACGATGCCGTTCGCAAACGCGTGACCCGCCGACCCGAGAATGGTAAACGCGGTCATGTTCGTGCCGAACAGCGACAGGAGAAACACGTACTGACCGAGCGATCGGTTGGCGAGGAAGTACCCTTCGGCGCCCTCAGGACCGGACGAACGCCGGAACGCGAAGATGCCGATGTAGAGCACGACACCCAGATACGCGAAGACGACCAACGCGGGGATCACGAGTCTCGCCCGGGCGGGGCCGGCGTATCGACCGCCTCCGCCTCGCGCTCCAGATGCGCTGGCCACGCGAACCGAATGAGCACCCACATGAGCGCCGCGACGGCAAGGGAGTACGCCGCGTGATAGACGAGCCCCACCGGCAGGAATCCGAGGACGAGCGGTCGCGCAACGTCCCAGAACCAGACGTCCTGATGGAGAAGATAGAGGCCGGCCACAGCGACGACGAGGACCCAACGCGTCATGCGCGGTCAAGCATACAACCTTGCCAGCCGGGCGCCGCCCACCGGACAATGGGACCCATCTCACGCATGCGGCATGTGTGAAATGGGTTCTACACGCTTTCCACTACCTCAAGGAGATCAACCTATGACGTGGGTGTTGTTTGTGGTCGGAGCGGTCCTGTCGTGGGGTGCCTACGGCGCGTCGTTGCATACGGGACAAGTAGAGCTCGGAAGCGGGCTGCGCGCGCTGCTGTGTGTCGGCGTCGCATACTTTCTGATCGCGGTCGTGATCCCTGTCATCACGCTCGGTGTCCAGGGTCAACTGACCGCCGCCAGCTTCAACGCGACCGGCACGACGTGGGCGACCGGCGCGGGCGCGCTCGGCGCCATCGGCGCTGCCTGCATCACCTTCTCGTTCATGACCGGCGGGCGCCCGTTCTACGTGATGCCGCTCGTCTTCGGCGGTGCGCCGCTGGTGAACGTCCTCGTGTCGATGGCGATCCACCCTCCGAAGGAGGCGCCCAACCCGATGATCTTTCTCGGGTTCGTGATCACGGCGGTGGGCGCAGCGATGGTGCTGTATTTCCGACCGGCCGCATGACGGCGGCACGCCGAGACTGATGCCACCGGCGTTCCCAGATGGCGTGCAGGTGTTGACCTTCGACCTCTACGGCACCATCGTCGACATGCAGCGCGGGCTCGTCGAGACCATCACGCCATTTCTCGCCGCCAAGGGCGTGCGGTGTACGTGAATCGCCGGCAACGACCGTTCGGCTACTCGTCGCACGAACCCGACCTCGAGGTGCGCGATTTCACCGACCTCGCAGACCGACTCGCCGCATGACGCCGCTCGACGGGATTCGCGTCATCGACCTCAGCCGCGTCGTGTCAGGGCCGTTCGCCACGATGATGCTCGCCGACATGGGCGCCGACGTCGTCAAGCTGGAGGAGCCGACGCGCGGCGACGAATCAAGAGCCTTTGGCCCGCCCTTCCTCGGCGGGGAATCGCCGTACTTCCTGTCCGTCAACCGGAACAAACGTAGCGTCACGGTCGACCTGAAGACCGACGACGGGCGGGCGATTCTCTGGCGCCTGCTCGGCAGCGCCGACGTTCTGATCGAGAACTTTAGACCGGGCGTGATGGCACGGCTCGGCTTCGACTACGACACGGTTGCGGCGCGCCATCCGCGTCTCGTGTACTGCTCGATCTCCGGTTTCGGCGATACCGGGGCGGACGCCGGTCGACCCGGATACGATCTCATCGTTCAGGGTGAGGCGGGACTGATGGACGTCACCGGCGAGGCCGACGGCCCGCCGACGCGGGTCGGTACCGCAATTGCGGACCTCACGTCCGGGTCGATGGCGGCGCAAGGGATCGTGCTCGCGCTCTACGCGCGACAGACGAGCGGGCGCGGCCAGCGCGTGCACGTCGCGATGCTCGACGCGGTGGCGTCGCTGCTTACCTACAACACCGGGAGCTACTTCGCGTCGGGCACGAGCCCGACGCGGCGCGGCAACGACCACCCCTCGGTTGCCCCGTATCAGACGCTACGCGCCCAGGACGGCTGGATCAACCTCGGGGTCGCGAACGACTCGCTGTGGGCGCGCTACTGTAAGGCCATCGACCGCCTCGACCTGCGCGACGACCCGCGTTTTTGCACCGCGCCGCAACGCGTCGAGCACCGCACCGAGCTGATTCCGATCATCGTTGAGATCACCGCGCGACGGACCGTGCAGGAGTGGATGGACCTGCTGGGCGGCGCCGGTGTCCCCTGTGGCCGCATTCGGAACATCGCCGAGGTCTGCACGAATCCGCAACTCGTCGAACGCGGCAAGGTCGTCGACCGTCCGCATCCGACGGCCGACACCGTCCGGATGATTGGCCTGCCCATCGAGTTGAGCGACACGCCCGGCCGCATCCACACAGCGCCGCCGCTCCTGGGCGAGCACACGGACAGCGTCCTACGCGAGGCCGGGTATGCGGACGACGACATCCGCTCGTTCCGATCGAAGGGAATCGTGTAACGAACTAGTCGGCGGAGCCGGACCGGCGTTCGCCGATCGCGTAGAGATGGCTGGTCGTCCGAATGAAGATCTGCCCGTCGGAGATCGCCGGCGAGCTGAGGCAGTAGTCATCGAGGACGTTCTCGGCGAGCACCTCGAACGTTGGACCCGCCGTGAACACGGTCGTCGTGCCCCGCTCGTTCGTCACGTAGATCTTGCCGTCCGCCAGCACGGGCGAGGCGCTATAGGTCCCTGTCTGCACCCGCTGCTGGCCGTAGACCTCGTCGCCGGTTTGCGCGTCGAACACGAACACGATGCCTCGGTCGTTCACGACGTAGAAGTACTCGCCGTCGGTCACCGGCGTCGGCACGTCGGGACCGTCCTCGGTGGACCAGACGACGTGCGAGGCGAGCACATCACCACGGCCGCCCGCCCGGAGCGCGAGCAGCGGTCCCACGCGGGTCGGCGCGTAGATCATCTCGCCCTGGACGATGGGCGAGGCGACGATGCGAAACGCGCCGTTCCGCGTCGGGTTGAGCCCGTCGGCACGCCAGAGCTCCTGGCCGCTGTCCGGGTCGTGGCCGGTCACGGCATCGCCGCCGGTGATCACAATCTCGGTCATGCCGTCATACTGGAGCAGCGCCGGTGTCGTATACGAGTCCGGCGACTCGCGCTGCGCCTCGGTCGGCCGCTCGACCCGCCAGACGGTCTCGCCGGTGTCCCGGTCAATCCGCAGCACATACGACGGGTCATCCGTCCGCATCCCGTGTAGCACTTGCACGAAGAGTGCGCTGTCGTGGAGCAGTGGCGACGAGGCATACCCCCAGTTCAGACCGAAGCGGCCGTACGACTCCTGGATATCGCGAGTCCAGAGCTCTGTTCCTTCGACGTCGAACGCCTTGAGGATGCCGGTTCCGGTCATCACCCACACGCGCTCGCCGTCCGTGACCGGCGACGGCGAGGACATGTTCTGCTTGCGCGCGCGGCGGTTGCCGTCGCTCAGGTGGCGTTGCCAGATCGGCCGCCCGGTATCCCGGTCGAGGCACCACAGCTCGATGGTCTCGTCGTCGATCGCAACATTGAGAAAGATCCAGTCGTTCCAGACGATCGGGGTCGACCCCGACCAAGCCGGCAGCTCCAACGTCCACGCGATGTTGGTCTCCCTGTCCCAGTCGGTCGGCAGATTGGTTTCGGTGCTCACGCCGTCGCGTGTCGGTCCGCGCCAGTGGGGCCAGTTCTCGGCAAGGGCCTGGTCACCAACCAGCATCGTCATGCCAAGCACCATCACAGCGAGTCGTCGATATCGCACCTGTCTCCCTCGAAGGTCGGACTCATCGTATGCCGAGAATGGAGACAGTGGCGAGGTCAGTTCGAGAGGACCGCGGCGTCGAGTGACTGGAGCATGCCGCGCACGAAGGCGCGGCCGGACGCGTCACCCCCCATGGCGAGCGCGAGACTCCAGGCGTTGCGCGCGCGGCCGGTGTCCCCTTGCCGGTGGGCAATCTGTCCAAGGAGCTTGAGACCGTCAAATGACGGGTCGAGGGCGAGCGCGTGTTCGGCGTGCGCGAGCGCGACGTCATCGCGTCCGTCGGTGAAGAACGACGCCGCGAGCTCGAGGCTCACTTCCGCCTCCGACTCGTAGTTGGTCACGAGATCGAGGGGCATGGCCGGGTGCTCGGCGAGCGCCGCGTAGATCGCGTCTTGATGGTCCGTATAGAGCGTGCGCGGCGCCACAAGCTCAATTCGCATGTTGTCGTCGGTATTGAGCGGGGCGCCGGCCGTAAATGCGTCCACGCCGTGGTCATCGAGTCCAAGCTTG
This sequence comes from Vicinamibacterales bacterium, assembly GCA_965197395.1. Taxonomy (GTDB): domain Bacteria; phylum Acidobacteriota; class Vicinamibacteria; order Vicinamibacterales; family UBA8438; genus CAZYFH01. The sequence continues at coordinate 818,457 of CBDANB010000006.1, forward strand.
ACGATGAGGTCAGCGGGATACTCGACGAACGCGAAGCGCAGGCTCGCACGTATCCGCGGGTTGCGGAACCGCTCACGGAGTCGCGGCGCCGAGAACCGGATCGGCTCGAACGACCCCAGCATGATGAGGTCGCGGTCGGTGAATGTGACGACGTGCGGAAACACGCTGCGGAACGTCGCCATGAGCGACCGCGTTGCCTGCTCCGACATCCCGTAGGTCTGGAACCATTGGCACACGACGCCGGTCGGCGAGAGCTTCGATGCGAGGAGCTCGAAGAAGTCCCGCGTAAAGAGATTGGCGACGCCGGTGAGCCAGGGGTTGGAGGGCTGGTTGATGATCACGTCATACGGGTCGGTCTGCCGGCGTAACTCGCCGCGCGCATCACCGAGGATCATCGTCAGGCGCGGATCGCCCAGCGGATCGCCATTGTGCGGCAGCGGCGACCCGTTGCCCGGCTCGAAGAATCGTGACGCCTCGACGACCGCCGGCTCGATCTCGTAGGCATCCACAGTGTTGACCGGATGTGTCAGCGCGGCGCCGGCCGTCATCCCACTGCCCCACCCGATGACTGCGACCCGTTCGGCGTCGGTCACCATCAGGGGGAGATGCCCGACTAGCGTCTGCGTCTGCACGTCGGTCGCGCCGTTCGACGCATCGGTCTTACCGTTGTACGTCGTCTTGGCCGCCCCGGCAAAGCCGGGGGGTCTCCCACGGCAACTAGCGTCTGCGTCTGCACGTCGGTCGCGCCGTTCGACGCATCGGTCTTACCGTTGTTCTTCAGCAGGTGGTACTTGTCGACGCGCTGCACCGCGACGGTCGCGGTCGGTCCATCTTCGTAATACAGAAGCTCGTGCACGGACAGCATCTGCCGCATCCCGTGTGCGTCATATGGCACATACTGCGGCGCGGCCGCATACATGCCGAAGGTCTGGGCGAGCCGGGCCGGGGTACCGTCGAGCGTCAGCATCACCATGACCAGGAGCGCGGCGCCCGCAGAGGTGGCCACCCGGAAGCGCGGTTGGCGGGCCACGAGCACGAACGCGACGAACAACGCGCCCAGCGCGGCCATCCGCACCGATGCCTCGATCCCAATGCTGGCGACGAGCAGCAGGGACGCCCCGACGGCGCCGGCCGAGGAGCCGAGGAGGTTGGCGGAGTACAGACGGCTGACCGAGCGTCCCACCTGACTCCGGCCGCCGACGATGGCTACCGCGGTCGGCAGCATCGCCCCGAGGCAGAGTGTCGTCGGCAGCATCAACGCCAACGACAAGATCACCTGGATGGCGTGAACGCCGGCCGGCGAGTTGGGCAGCTCGCGGAACAGCTCGAGGAACGTGAACGGCAACACACGGCCGAGGTGCAGGCTGACGAAGGCGGTCGTCGACGACCCGACGAGCAGCCACGCGAGCGCCAACGATGAGGGTGGCCGCCGGAGCCGCGCCAAGACCAGCGACGCGATCCACGAGCCGCCGGCCAGGCCGAGCAGAAACATCGACAGCATGATCGACACGCCGTAGATGGACGACCCGAACGCCATCGACAGCGTCCGACTCCACGCCACTTCGTAGACCATCGCAGCCGCGCCAGACCCGGCGAGTGCCACCAACACCGTCGCTCCGGGGTGCGCACCCTCCTCCACGGGCGGCGTGCGCGCGAGCGCATGGTCCTCCACGGGCGGCGTGCGCGCGAGCGCACGGTCCTCCACGGGCGGCGTGCGTGCGAGCGCGTCGCTCGGGCGACCGGCGCGAAGGACCAACAGCAGCGCACAGACGGCGAGGTTGACGATCGCCGCGGTCACGAGTGTGCGATGCAAACCGAGCACAGGAAAGAGCGCGAAGACGCCAAGTAACGGACCGGCGACCGCACCTAAGGTGTTGGCCGCGTACAGGAATCCCACGGTGACCGCAGGACGGTCGGCCCCCTCACCCAGCGCGCGGGACAGCACCGGCAGCGACGCGCCCATGGCGATCGTGGCCGGGAGCAGCAGCGCCGTCGCGACCACGATCTGCACGCCGATTGGCGCGGCGTCGACCAGCGCCAGCAACGCCGGGGTCGCGAGCCCGTAGAGCCCGGCCCACCCCTCCAGCCAGGCATACGTGCGCACCGAGTCGTAGCGGGTCAGCCAGCGACCCGCGACGATGGCACCGACCGCCATCCCGCCCATGAACGCGGCCAGCACCACGCTCATGGCAGTCGGCGTGGTCCCGACGGACAACAGCAGGAGACGCGTCCACACCACCTGGAAGATGAGGGACGTCGCCCCGGTCAGCATGAAGACGAGGAACAAGACCTGTGGCATCGCGTTGCCCGCTTTTGCACTTGTCGGCACATTGGCCGGGCTACGATAGGGTTGACGTCTCACGGGTCTCGTGGAATCTACATAACGCATTGGGTTGAAATGCCTTATAAGGATGTGGCCGCTGACACTCAGCCGATCTCAAGGACGGTGCGAGGCGCGCCTCGACCAGGACGTCGGTCAGACGTCCGGTTTGCAACGGCGGTCCCGGCGACGCAGACCATGGGCTGGTGCCGGGGTCGAAGAGGAAAACGGCGCATAGGCGAACGTCATGACGAGCCCTGGTCCCCGACGGATCCAGACGACGCGACGCCGGACCCAGCAGGGTGAATGACGTGACCGTGTTGTCCCATCTCGCCGGCGCTGACGCGGCGGTTGTTTCAACCGCACTTCGCCGGGGGCGGCATCTCGAGTACTTCACGATCGGGTGGAACGTGATCGAGTCGGTGGTCTCGATCTGGGCCGGCGTGATCGCTGGGTCGAGCGCGCTGATCGGATTCGGCGTGGACTCCGCCATCGAGAGCGGTTCGGGGGCCGCGCTGTTGTGGCGTCTCCAGGACAGAACGGGACATGCCGACCGCGAAGACGCGGCGCTCACACTCGTCGGGTGGTCCTTCATGCTCCTCGCGTTGTGGGTCGCCTATGAGTCGGCCGGAGCGTTGCTGCGTCGTGAACCCCCGTCGCCAAGTGCTGCGGGGGTCGCCGTGGCCGCCCTGTCACTCCTCGTGATGCCCTGGCTCGCGTACCAGAAGAGAAAGGTCGCATCCTCGCTTGAGAGCCGAGCGCTTGCGTCCGACTCGCGTCAGACGTCGTTGTGCGCGTATCTCTCTGCGATTCTCCTAAGTGGCCTGATCCTCAACGCGTTCCTGGGTTGGTGGTGGGCCGATCCGGTCGCGGCGCTCGTGATGGTGCCGATCATCGCAAATGAAGGCGTCAAGGCGATCCGGGGCGAACACTGTGAGGACTGTGCGTCATGACCCGTGCATCAGGCGGCGTCACGGATCCTGGCGGCAACACGTGGTGGTTCTCGACCCAGGTCGAGCGTTGACATCATGGCGGTCGTGCTCGCCCTCTGGGTTTAGTCGGGGCGGGACGCCAGGTTGGACTCGCCGGCGGGGCGCGAGTGGGCGAGGCCGGCGAGATCGAGCAGGAACGCGTACTGAATCGCGGTCTCCCGGTATTGGCGGTCCCGGCCCGACGCGCCCCCGTGGCCAGCGTCCATGTTCGTCTTGAGCAGCAGGCGCCGGTCGTCGGCCTTCAACGCGCGCAGCTTTGCGACCCATTTCGCCGGCTCCCAGTACTGCACCTGCGAGTCGTGCAGGCCGGTCATGACAAGCAGATGCGGGCGTGGCACGGCCACCACGTTGTCATAGGGCGAATACGACCGGATGTAGTCATAGGCGCCTTTCTCGTTCGGATCGCCCCACTCGTCGTACTCGCCTGTGGTGAGCGGGATGCTCTCGTCGAGCATGGTCGTCACAACGTCGACGAACGGCACCTGTGCGACGGCCGCATGGAAGAGCTCGGGTCGCATGTTGATGACAGCGCCCATCAGGAGGCCGCCGGCGCTGCCGCCCATGGCAAAGAGACCCCCGGGCGCCGTATACCCCTCCGCGACCAGATGGTCTGCGCAGGCGATGAAGTCAGTAAACGTGTTCCGCTTGTTCCCGAGCCTGCCGTCCTCGTACCACCGACGTCCGAGCTCCTCGCCCCCTCGGACGTGCGCGATCGCGAACGCCACGCCCCGGTCGAGGAGACTTAGACGTGACGATCGAAACGCCGCCTCCATACTGATCCCATAGGACCCGTATCCATACAGCAACAGCGGAGCCGTGCCGTCGCGCGGGGTATCCCGCCGTGTGACCAGGGAGATCGGCACGCGACTGCCGTCGGCAGCCGTCGCGAACAGCCGCTCCGTCCGGTAGCCCGCGGGATCAAACTCGCCGACCACCTCATCGCGCTTCAACAGGGTCCGCTCACGCGTCGCCATGTCGTAGTCGTAGACCGACACGGGTGTGGTCATCGACGTGTAGCCGTAGCGGAGCACACTCGTCTCCGGCTCGCGGTTGGTGTCGATGTAGGCGTCGTACGCCGGCTCGTCGAACGCGACGTCGTGCGACCCGCCGCCGCTCCATGGACGAACATGCAGCCGCGTCAGACCCTCGTGCCGTTCCTCGATGACGAGATGGTCACGGAACAGCTCGAACCCCTCGATCAGGACGTCGTCCCGATGCGCCACGAGCTCGCGCCAATGACGGCGGGCCGGCCGCGCCTCATCGGTCTCCATGAGCCGGAAGTTCCTCGCGTCGGCATTGGTGCGAATGTAGAACCGACCCCGGTAGTGGTCGACGTCGTACTCGTGCCCGCGCGCGCGCGGCAGGAACACCTCGAACTGGCCGGTCGGATCACCCGCGTCGAGAAATCGAAACTCGGTCGAGAGGGTCTGATACGACGCGATCAGTAGCAGCCGCTTCGATCGGCTGGTCCCGATGGCGCAGCTGAACGTCTCGTCTCGCTCTTCGTACACCAGCGTGTCACCGGCGGGATCCGTCCCGAGCCGATGGCGGTAAATCTGAAACGACCTGAGGGTGGTCTGGTCTTGACGCGTGTAGAAGACCGTCGCGCTGTCACTGGACCAGGCGAGATTGGCCGCGACATCGGGGATGACGTCCGGGAGCTCGACGCCGGTCGCAATGTCGCGAAACCGAATGGTGTACTGGCGACGGCCGACGGTATCGGCCGCATACGCCAGGAGACGCTGGCTCGGGCTCACGCGACGCGCACCCACGTCGCAGAACTCGTGACCAGCGGCGACTGCGTTGACGTCGAGCAGGATCTCCTCCACCTCGGATCCAATCGATGCCCGGCAGTAGATCTTGTAGTCCCGGCCATCCTCGACGCGCCGGTAGTACCGGTAGTCCCCCTCGCGATACGGCACCGACATGTCGGTCTGCTTGATGCGGCCCTTGATCTCCTCGAACAGGCGTGTCTCGAAGGCCGCGGTCCCGGCCATCGTCGCCCGTTGGTAGGCATTCTCGGCTTCGAGGTAGGCGATGACCTCCGGATCGTCCCGCTCGCGCAGCCAGTAGTAGTCGTCGATGCGCACGTCGCCGTGCTTCTCGAGGCGATGCGGGCGCTTCGATGCGACGGGGGGCAACATGCCGGCGGGCGCCGTCACTATGGCGTCTTCACGGGTGCGGCGGGCCGCTCCGGGAGACGCCTCGGGTTATCGCGGATCATTCTCAAGATCTCCTCGACCGCCCGCTCGAGCTGGGGATCCCGACCGGCGATGACCGACCGGGGATCGTTGTCGACCTCGATGTCGGGCTCGACACCGACGTTCTCGACCACCCAGCTCCCATCGGCGGCATTCGTCCCGAACTGCGGAACGTTGACCGCACCGCCATCGATCAGCGGGCCGTGGTTCGTGATCCCGATGACACCTCCCCACGACCGCTTCCCGATGAGCGGACCGAGCCCCGCCTCACGGAACCGATACGGAAAGATGTCCCCGTCCGACGCGGAGTCTTCATCGAGGAGACAGACGAGATAACCGTTGAACGTGGTGGACGGATACGTGTCCGGGGTGTCGAAGGTCCGTGCGAAGCGCGTACCGAGCACGGTCCGGCGCAACCGCTCGATCAACATGGCCGAGACATTGCCACCACCGTTGCCGCGCACGTCGATGACGATGCCCTCCTTGCGGATCTGGCCGTAGTACCACTTGATGAACTCCTGGATCCCCGCGGCCCCCATATCGGGGACGTGGAGATAGCCCACGCGACCGTCGGTGAGCTCGGCGACCTTGCGCCGATTGGCTCCGACCTCGGTGAGATACCGGAGGCTCCGTTCCGCCGTGAGCGGCCTGAACGTCACCTCGCGCGCTCCGTCCACCGTCGCCGCGGCGTTCACCGTCAACCGTACGGGCCGGTCGGCGCGGTGACGGAGCAGCCGATAGGGGTTGTCCGTGCCCAACAGCTCCTCGCCGTCGATCGCCAGCACGTAGTCCCCGACCCGCGCGTCGACGCCGATCTCGGTGAGCGGTGAACGATAGGTCGGCTCTTCGTTGTGCCCGGCGAAGATCTCGACGATCTGATACCGCCCGGTCTGCCGGTCGAGCTCGAAGACCGCGCCCGGCAGCGCCACGGCCGGGCGCTCCGGCGTCTCCCAATCCCCACCCGAGATGTAGGCGTGCGAGACGCTGAGCTCGGCGACCATCTCACCGATGACGTAGTTCAGGTCCGACCGATGCGCGACGTGCGCCAGGAGCGGTTCGTACTGGCGCCTGAGCGCCTCCCAATCGTAGCCGTGCATGTTCTCGACGTAGAAGAAGTCGCGGAATCGCCGCCAGACCTCGTCGAAGATCTGCGCCCACTCCTCGGCGGGCACCCGGTCGACCATCAGGCCGCTCGTCGCTACGGTCTTCGCGTCGCCCCCGGCAGCCGGGTACACCTTCCAGTCGCCACCTTCACGCACCAGCACGTGCTCGTCGTCCGCCGAGACCGCGTATCCGCCGATGCCGTCCGCCAGCGTCTCCGTCTCGCGGTCGGCGAGCGCGAAGCTCAGGAGCGCCGGGCGCACGTCGGCCCCCCGCCCGTAGTACTGCGGCCCACCGCGGATGACGAACACGCGCCCATCACCCGCGCTCAAGCCGGAGTAGTTGTCGAAGTCGACCGGCAGCCGGACGACGCGTTGGGCGAGCCCGTCGAAGTGGATGTCGATCGGACCCTCGGCGTCGCCGTCCGATTCGTCCCCATCCGCGTCGCCGTCGTCAGTCGCATCGTCGTCGGCCTCGACATCCACCTCGTCGCTCTCAGGCGGCAGGGGGTGCGCCACATCCGTTCGCAAGGCCAGCGCGTAGATCCCCGTTTCGCGGTCGACGAGGTAGTTCCACTCGAATGAGCCGAGCTGCGGGGCGAACTGTCGGTCGGACAAGTAATAGAGGTAGTCACCGGCCGGATCCCAGACCGGGTTCCATTCGTGGAAGTAGTCGCTTGTGATCTTGCGGAGCTCCTGGTCCGACAGACTCCAGATATAGACCGAGCTGAAGTCGGTGGGATCGGTCATCGAGAACGCCAGATGGCCACCGTGCGGCGACCAGGTGTAGTCGCGGAGTTGCCCGCGCGCTTCATCCGCCACCTCGATCAGCGCCTTCGTGGCCACCTCGAGCAGGAACAGCCGGCCGTCCTTGTCGCTGAAGGCGAGATGGTCCCCCGTCGGCGACCATTCGGGCGCGTAGCGCATTGCGCCGCCGCCGCTGGTCAGTTGCTGCGGCGCGTCCGATCCATCCTGCGCGACGATGTAGACCTCGTCCTCGCCGGTTGCGTCGGAGACAAAGGCAATCCAGCGCCCGTCGGGAGACCAGCGCGCCCACTTGTCGTGCGCGTCGGAGCTCCGGGTGAGGTTGCGCGTCGGGCCATGGTCGATCGGCGCGGTGAAGATGTCACCGCGCGCGACAAAGAGCGCGCGCTCCCCCTTCGGACTGAGCTCGGCATCCTCGATGAGGCTGGCCGCCGAGATTCGTGACGGGCGCGTGGCAAGCCCGTCGTCCGGGACGTGAATGGTGATCTGGCGGGTCTGTCCGCTGTCGATAGAGTAGATCTCGAGCTCGCCGTTCAGCTCGTAGATGATCTCGTTCGCCCCGTCGTCGCCAGGCCAACGAACGTCCCACGTGTCGCTCTCGGTCAGCTGCGTGGTCTCTCGCGTGGCAATGTCGTAGCTGTAGAGGTTGAGCGTGCCGCTCCGGTCCGAGGTGAAGTAGATCGCGTTGCCGATCCACATGGGATCGCGATCGGCACGCCGGTGGGTGGTCACCCGTTCGACGACATGCGTCTCGCGGTCGAAGATGTAGAGCTCCTGCGCCCATCCCCCTTCGTAGCGCTTCCACGTGCGAAAGTCGCGAAACAGCGGCGAGTAGACGACGCGGGTCCCGTCCGGTGACAGGTCGCCGGCCCCCGACTCGGGCATGGCGAGCGGCACCGGCAACCCGCCGTCGACCGACGCGAGATAGAGCCGGCTATCCGAGAGATCGGTGCTGTAGCGAAGCGACCGGAAGAGCACGGCGCGACCATCCGGGCTCCAGTCGTAGACCTGGTTGTCGTAGCCCCACCGCGGCGCCAGCGGTCCCCGCGCGGGATAGTAGGTGAGCTGAACCGGCACCCCGCCCGCCGAGGGGATCACATAGACCTGTTCATCACCGTCGTATTGGCCCGTGAACGCGATCTGCGAGCCGTCCGGGGAAAACGCCGGAAACAGCTCTACGCCGGGATGCGCTGTCAGGCGGCGGGCGTCACCGCCGTCGACTGACGCCAACCAGAGGTCGCCGGCGTAGCTGAACACGACGCGCTCACCGTGAACGTCGGGAAAGCGCAGAAGCTTGGTCTGCGCTGTCGCCAGCGCAGCGGTGCACAGAATGACCGCCGTACACACGGCTCCGGTGACCCCGACCCGGGTCCGTCCCACCATCGGCTCCTCCTCCCTACCATCACGTGTCTCTGTCTCGAACATCGGCTCCACCGTCTGCGGCAACTACTCCGACCGGAGCGCCGCCAGGAGCGGCGACCGCACCGCCGCCACGGTCGCTGCGAGCGACGCCAACAAGCCGGTGGCGACGACCACGAGCAGCAGTCCGCCTAGCGAGAGCAGCGGCACCCCGCCGCCCCGCTCGAGCCATGCGGGCGCGATCGCCACGAACGCGCACACCGTGCCCGCCGCGAGGCCGGCGCCGAGCAGGAACGCGTTCTCCGCGAGCACCATCAACGTCAGATGACCCGCGTTGTAACCAACCGCGCGGAGGAGGGCGAGCTCCCGACGCCGCTCCAGGACGTTGCGAAGCAGCACCGCGCCCAGGCCGAACGTCCCCAGGACGAGGCCCAACCCGCCAAGGGTCTGGAACGTCGCCAGGTAGGTGTTGTTCACGCGATGGAACGCCGCGAGCCGCTCACTCGCGGAGACGACGTCGAATCCGAAGTCCGCCATGCGGTCTTCGAACGCCGCGCTGACGTCCGCGATTCGGTCGGGCGCCGCGTCGATGAGGAAGAAGCGGTAGCCGTCGTAATCGGGAAAGACTCGCTCGAACTGCTGCTCGCCGATCAGGACCTCCCGCTGAAAAATACTGTCCGACAACGCGGCGACAATCCGGAGGCGGATCGGCCGATCGGTGTCCTTGTTCAGCACGAAGTCGTCACCCACCGCCAGATGCAGCGCGTAGCTCAGCGACGTCTGGTCCGCGATGGCCGGTATGGCGCCGTCGTCGAACACGCGATCGAGCAACAGCCAGGGGTTGGCGGTCTCCTCGGCGGTCTCGGCCAGGCTTTGACCGAACGCGAAGCGCCCCTCCTCGACGAAGGACGCCGTCGGCGCCAGGACGCGCGGGTCCTTGGCCTGATAGAGGTTCAGGCAGCTCGCGTCCTCGCCAGGTCGTAGGCGAAAACGCTGCATCGCGACGCCCGCGAGCGGCCCCGCTGCGTCATAGAGGTCGCCGATGTTGAGCGCGTCCCGGCCGACGTCGGTCGACGGATCGTGCACGATCGGCAGCAGCGTGTCCGCGAGCAACGTGAATCCGCCGGTCCCCGACTGCCGATCGAGCTCGACGCCCCCGCCCTCAATTCGGAACGCATCGACCGCGACGATGATGAACGCGGCGGACGCGATCAGGGCGATACAGAGCACGCTGCGGCCGGGTCGATACGACGCGTTGCGAAAACCGACCTGCGAGAGCGACCACCGACCGGCGGTGTCGCGGGCCGGGCGGCCGTGGAGCCAGGCCGACGCGAACGCCAGCATCGCGCACAGCAGGACGAGGCCGCCGCCGAAGAAGCCGGCGGTCGCGGCCAGGACCCCGATGGACGCCAGACCGACGAGCAAGAGACCGAGCACGGTCAGTGCCAGGGCGATGGCCCACGCGCGCGACCGGGTCGGTGGCGCAACGGCCGCCGCGTCGACCACGCCGGTGACCTCCGCCACCGCGCCCGCGAGCAGACTACGCGGCGAGGCGGGCGCCAATGCCCGGAGCGTCCAGCCGATGGAGGCGAACGCCGAGACGATGCCGCCGGCGACCCCGGCGGAGAGCATCCACGGCGACACATGGAGCGCCAGCCGCGTCGTGCCGACCGCGTCCACCCACCACGTGCGCAGCCCCCACATAATCAGGTCGGCATAGCCGATGGCGCCCACGACACCGACCACGCTCCCGGCCACCGACAACACGAAGGCCTCGCCGAGAAACACTCGCCGAATCGCCCGCGCGTCGAACCCGGCGGCGCGCAGCAGGCCGAGCTCCGGCAGCCGCTGCTCGACGCCGAGCCGGAAGAACAGGCTGGCCAGCAACAGGGCCGACACGACCAGGAAGAAGCTGAAGTAGATGAAGTAGAGGCCGAAGTCCGTGGCGCCAGCCGACGCCTCGATCGCGAGGGCGCGTGCGGGGTAGACCACGAACCCGAGTGCGAGCGGGTCGATCGACGCCCGCAGGGCATCACTGAATTGCTGGCGCGCCGCGTCGAGTGCGCCGACCTCCTGGCCGACGTCGGCCGGGAACAGCCGCACCGAGGTCAGCTGTCCCCACCGCGATGCCCACAACTGCTGACCGGCCTCGAGCGGGATGAACGCTTTCGGTGTAGTCCGATGTTCGTCCCAGTACTCCTCGTCCGCCGGTCTGATCAAGCTCAAATCGACCTCGAACGGCGGGTCCCAGTCGACAACGTTGCTCGCTTCCGTGATGCCTGGGTAGTCAGGGGCGAGATCGCGGTCATCCGCGGGGCCGGCCAACGGCACGACATCCGCCACGCGCAGCTCGGTCTCGCGCGTGCTCAACCGGCCCTCATCCTCCCAGACGTAGTACTCCAGCGTGAGCGAGTCGCCGGCCGCCGCCGCGAGATTATCAGCCGCCCAGCCATTGAGGACGACCGGTGGCTGCGCGGCGGCGTCATCGCGCGGTGCCGAGCTGACCAGGTCCAGATTGAACGCGGTCACGAGCGAGTACGGAACGACCCGTTCGCCGACACGCAACGCGTTGGCCAGATAGGTGAGCACGGGCTCCACCCGCAAACCCTGCTGGTCGGCGGCGGCATCGATCGTCGTGGCGGTGGCATCGTTGAGGAGACCGGCGGCTGCCTCGACGGCGAACGCACCCCGGTCCGCCAACGTGCGCACCCGCAGCCCCAGATCGTCGAGTCGGGCCGTGACCCGCACGGCCGCCTCGGCCGTCGCGAGCGGCGCCGCCTCTCCCCTCGCGCCTGCCCCTTCACCCCTAATACCTAGGAGCACGGTGTTGGCGCGCCCGTCTTGCTCGAGCTCGCTCTGTAGCCGGGCAAGCGACACGAACACGGAGCGCGCGAATCCCTGCTGCGGGCGGAACGAGAACTCCCCGAGCTCGCCGCCCGGCAGCACGCGCCCTATCCCGAGCCGCAGCGTGCGGCCAACGTCGTCACGTCGCCCGTGGAGCGAGCTGATTGGGACCGCGGACGGCTTCTCCACCCGAATCAACAGCGCGTCGTCGTCCCCGGCCCCCAGCTCGCGGGCCAGGCCGTCGCTGACGAACGCCGTGTTGCGGTTCAGCGCATAGCCCTCAGGCTCGAGCCCATGGAAGGCCCAGAACCGCTCGTCCACGCCGTACACCTGGACGCTGGAGGCGCGGCGTCCGCTGCTCTGATGGGTCACGAACCCTTCCACCGCCACGATCGGCGCAGCGCCGCTGAACGCCGCGGACATCCCATCCGCGCCCATGAGCTCGGCGGCGAGCTCTTCCCGGACAAATCCCTGGCTGGTGACAACCTGGTCAATGGCACCGAGACGCTCGAGCGCCAGCGCCCGCAGGCTGGCGCGGACGGATGACCCGACCAGGAGCGCGCCGGCCAGAACAGCCACCGCGACGGCCACCCCCGCGACGACGGCCAGGTTGGTGCGCCAGAAATGCGTGACGTTGCGCCTGACGAGCGCTGACAGGGTCATGAGGTCGGGCTCCGTTTTTCTTCCGCTTCCAGCTGGTGGTTGTTCAGCCGGTAGCGGCGGGAACACCGCGCCGCGAGCTCCGCGTTGTGGGTCACGATAAGCAGGACGCTGTTGTGTGCGCGATGCAGCTCGAACAGCAGCGCGCTGACCGCCTCGGCTGAATCCCGGTCGAGGTTGCCGGTCGGCTCATCGCAGAGGACCAGGGGCGGCTCCTGGATCAGCGCGCGCGCCAGGGCCACACGCTGACGCTCGCCGCCCGACAGCTCGGCAGGCCGATGGTCGAGTCTATCCCGCAACCCGACGTGCTCGATCAAGGACACCGCCCGGTCGGTGACAGCCGAGCTCGGATCGCTCACGAGCGTCGGCACCAACACATTCTCGAGCACGGTGCACTGCGGGAGCAGCAAGTGATCCTGAAAGACGAATCCGACCTTGGTATTGCGAAAGCCGGCGAGCTCGCGTTCGCCGAGGGCATATGGGTCCGCGCCCTCGAGCCTGACCGTGCCGCTTGTCGGCGGCTCCAGCGCGCCGATGATGTACAGCAGCGTGCTCTTCCCACTCCCCGATGGCCCCATGATCGACGCCGCGTCGCCGCGCGACAGGGAGAGCGACACATCCGTCAAGATCGGCAGCGGACCACGGGTCGTGGGGTACTGCTTCGTGAGATTGCTGACTTCGAGCAAGGGGAACGCCCCTTCCGCGCCGGACTAGCTGTCTAAGAAGCTTTCTGAAACGCCCGCGGCCGGAAGAGGAAGTCGACGATGTTGCCCTCGTGCGGCTGGAGCCAGTTGAGCTTGATCGTCGGGATCGGACCGAGGTTGAGCCGATCGACGTTGCGTGCGTCGAGCAGCGCGCGTTGAAACGGGGCATCGCTGGTGATGGCGGTCGCGACCAGCGTCGGTCCGATCGAGCCGATCATCTTGGACTGCTCGCACTCGACGACGGTGACGAAGGGGAACATGTATTCCTTCTTGGCCATGGCGACGTCGGGCGACGGACAGTAGACCACGGTCGGCCTGACGTAGTCGCACCGTTCGCGCGGGACCAGGCGCCCGTTGGCATGGTGCCCGGCCGTGACCTCCTCGACACCCGACTCGGTCAATGCGGCATCAATGTCGTCCGAGATGGCCTTGGCCTGGCCTGGAACGGTGAACGCGGCCAGCGCGGCGTCGGGGTCATCCGGCGGCAGCGGCGCGATGGGCCCGAGTCGTTCGGCAAGTGCGGCGGCGATGGCCTTGCCGTGCCGCGGCGTCCAGATACCGGAGCAGTTGATGCAGCTGCGTCCGCTATTGACGAGAACGCTGTCGACCATCAGATCGAGATACCGCTCCCAGTGATCCGCCTCATCGTCCCCGATCAGGATCTTGCTGAACCCTGGCCCGTGCACCTGCACCGCCGGGTTCCCGGCGTATTGCTCCACCGTCGCGGCGCCACCGAAGATGAGACTCCGCGAGCAGTTGTTGAGCACGGCGGCGCCCACCTCGCCGAGCCCGGGGTAGAGCGCGATCGCTTCGCCGGGCACCCCCGCCTCGATGAACGCCCGGGTCATACGCCACGGCGTCCACGGCTCCTGCGGCCCGGGCTTGAGCACGAGCCCGATCTGCAGCGGAATGATGGGCAGCCACAGGCTGTGCACCCCAGGTGAGTTCGAGGGCAGCACCATCCCGAGCACGGGCGTCGTCGCTTGATAGCTGCGCATGACGCCGTCCTCCTCGCCATAGCCACGCGACAGGATGTCCGGATCCAAACGGCGTGTCAGCGAGATGAGAATGTCGTCGATGTGATCGAGCACGTACCGCAGCTTCTCCATGTTCATGCGGCACATGTGCTCCGGGAGACCGGTGGTGGCCGACTGCTGCAGGACGAACTCCTCCGGGGTCTGACTGCCGTCGCCGAGCGGCAGCTCGGCAGAGGAGAAGAGCTCCGCGCCCTTCTTGACCATGCCAAGGAGATCCGCGACCGGAATGTCGCGTAACACCTCGCGCGCGCGTGCCGCCTTCCGCATATCACGCGCCACGATCCCGGGGTTGGCCTGACTGACTTCGGCAACCGGCTCACCGGTGCCGAAGTGCACGACGCGCTCGGTCTCGAGACTCTGATACGGCTGGCCCCAGCGGAGGACGGGAAAATGAATCACGGCGGTGTCGGCTCCCCTTGTCGATCGGCTTGTGTCCGCGGCGCGTCAGACGCCGTCGGCGATCTCCACGTTGATCGATTCGCAGAGGCCTTCCAGTGTGCGGTGCTCGTCGTCACCAAGCTGGAGCGACAACTGGTAGGAGCCCGCTTCGACCTGCAAGGCGAACGTGTTTGAGCCGTCACCGAAGTGGACCCACCCCTCGCCCTGCGGAATGATCTCGCCGACAGGCAAGCACTCCGTGTCAACGCCGACGTGGAAGTGCCCAACGTCGGGCCGCGGAGTCTCGACCTCGTCCGGGACCGGTGAGATCTCGTAGTTCTCGATCCCGAACTCCATCTGGAGGTCGAAATCGCTCGAGATGGTCGCGCCATCAATGGGCGCGACGAAGAAGACCCGGGGCGCGCCGCCGGTGGCCGGGGCCGCATCGGCCGGCTCACTCATCGGCTCTTCCATGGCCGGCTCGGCCGGCATATCGCCCCCGCCGCAGGCCACGACGGCCACAAGCGGCACCAGAACCACACACGCCAGAAGCATACGGCGACTGCTTTGCTGTTCGAATCGCATGAGTTGAACTTTCTCCTTACTCGACACTCTCTCGGGTTGCCGGATCCAGATTCCTAGGTGTTTGGGACGCCCGCGTCCTTCAGTACACTCCCACGGTCGTCGACGACCCGAGGGCACTAAACGGGCGCACCCCGCTGACACCGTCCCAGGGATAGATCTCGCAGGGGGGTTCGCGTTCCCCCTCGTCGCGCTCGAGGAACCGGGGGACGAAAAACTCCCTGGTCAACGTCGTCAGCATCACGCGACCCGTCTCGCCGTACTCCATCACCCGATCGGCGTTGTCCGGGTCGACCACCTGAAGGACGGCGCGCGGTTGCGGTGCATGATACGTAATCTTGTAGCCTTCGGCCGCGCCGCTCGGCGGGCTCGCGGCCAGGCCCATCAACGTGTTCCCGTAGGTCGGCGTCATATAGACGCCCTCCAGCAGCTCTTCCTGCGCGAACCGATTCCATTGCGGCGTGAACTCGGTGCCCCCCGCGAAGATGCCGGTGATGCCGGTCTCCTTGATGCTCGACCCGTCGCCCTCGAGCCGATTGGCCAGCGCCTCGATCAGCTTCGGCGTCGAGAACAGGCACTTGATGTCGTGCCCGGCCGACAGCACCGTGACCGCCTGATCGATGACGTGCGCCTGATACGCCTTGAGGTGATCCATCCATCCCTTCTTGATGAGCTTGATCACCCAGCGCGGGTCGAGATCGACGCAGAAGCAGATGCCGCCGCGATGGTGGGCAAGGTGCTCCACCGCCAGCCGCAGCCGCCGCGGGCCGCTTGGCCCGAGCATGAGCCAGTTCGCCCCCCTCGGGAAGCACTCGTCGGGCAGCGTGTCGGAGAACAGCTCGTAGTCCGTCCGGAAATCATCGATCGCGACGCGGCTCTTCGGAATGCCGGTCGTCCCGCCGGTTTCGAAGACGTACACGGGCCGATCGGCGAACGCCTTCGGGACCCAGCGGCGCACGGGCCCGCCCCGAAGCCACTCGTCCTCGAAATGGCCGAACTTGCGGAGACTGTCGAAGTTCTCGACCTCGCTGCGCGGGTCCCAACCGGCCTTCTCCGCCCACTCGAGCCAGAACGGACAGCCCGTCGCGGGATCGAAATGCCACTCCACGACTTCACGGACCCAGGCATCGAGCGCGCCGCGTGCACCGACGGCGCGGTCTTCCAACGGGGTCGTCTGGGCCGTCATCAACCCCGGATCTTACACTAAAGAGGCGCGCGTTCCGGCGTTACGGCGCCTGCCGTTCCATCAATGCAATGTGCTCAGAGCAGCTCACGAGCGATGACATGACGTAGCCAGCCGCCACGGCCTCGCTCACCTCGTCCTGTAGCGTCGACGTTCGGGACGTGGCGAGGAGCAGATACTCGTATCGCTGAACACCCTCTGGACCCCGTTCAAGGATGACCACGATTTCATCTCCCCCGAATCTTCGGCTCTTGCAGAGTGGTGTTCGTGACAGGAAACGAAATCCTTCCGCGGCCGCCGCCTCCAACTCCTCTTGTAGCGTCGACGTTCGTGTCGTCGCGAGCAGTCGATAGGCATACGTATCTGGCGGTTCAACTGCCCGCTCCAGGAACAGGACCATCTCGTTGCCGGAGGTCGGCGCGCCGGTCACGACGCGAAACCCGAGCGCGGCCGCTTGGCCGAGCTCTTCTTCCATCGTTCCGGTGCTCTCCGTGGCCAGGAGCAGATACGTCTGGTCAGGCGTGACGTCAACCTGCGCCTCCGCAGCACCACTACCGACTCCAAGAAGCATGACGACCGCCGCCGTCCGCACGGTCGTCCTCAGGTTATGGTTTCGACTCATGCAGCCCTCCTATTGGGTGTGATCGCGGACGCACCATCGAATGCGTTACCCCCGATGACCAGGGTCCCCGTGACCGCAGGCGCCGACCGCGCTACACCCACTCCGGCGGCGGCGTGATGTCGTCCGCCGGCGTCGCCCCCGGGTCAGGTCGACCGGTGCCTTCCAGCCGGCTGATCGCGCGGACCGTCATGTCCTGGTCGCACAGAATCTGGCACGAGAGCCGGACCCCAGTCAGACCCCGTTCACTGAGAACGGTCTTCTCGGCCGCCGTCATCCTCGCCGGTTCCTGGTCGACGAACTCGACCCGACACGTCGTACAGCGTGCGTTGCCTCCACACGCGTGCATGATGTCGACGCCGGCATCTTGCTCGACAGCGAGCACCAATCGTTTCCCTGCAGGCACCTCGAACGTGCCGTATCCGTCGACCGTCAGCTGGGGCATCTGCGTAGGCTACCTCAACGCATCCGCCTTTGCCGCGAACACGAAATCGCTCTCGGTCAGGCCGTCGATCTTGTGCGTCCAAATCGTCACCTTCACGCGACCCCACGTCAGATAGATGTCCGGGTGGTGGTCCTGGACTTCGGCCATCTCGCCGACGCGGGATGTAAAGTCGAGCGCTTGCCTGAAGTCGTCGAACTTGTAGATGTTCTCGAGGTGATGTTCTTCGATGACCTGCCAGGTCCCGCCCAGTTGCACACGCAGCGCCGCCAGCTCGGCGCCCTTCACCGGCGGGACACCGCCTCGACACGGAACGCATTGCTTCGCCGCTAGATCACTCATCGCAACGCTCCTCCAGCTTGGGCCAACGCAAGCATACATCGCGTATAGTGGAGCCGCGTTTCAACCGCTCATCATCAGTCGAGGAGAGAAACCATAGCCGATACGCAATCCTACGCAAACCACACCCGGTGGATGCCGATGTACCACTTCGTCACGATGCCTCTACTGCTCGTCAACCTGGTCTACTCGGTCTACCGCGTATTTCAGGCCTTCCACGTCGAGTCGGTCATGGCGCTCGTGGTGGCCTTCGGACTCGTCATGATCGGGTTCTTCTCCCGCGCCAACGCGCTTGGGGCGCAAGACCGCGTGATCCGGCTCGAGGAGCGCTTGCGAATGCAGGCACTGCTGCCCGACGACCTCAAGCCGCGCATCAACGACCTCACGACCCAACAATGTGTCGCCCTTCGGTTCGCCAGTGACGACGAACTCCCCACGCTCGTGAAAAAAGCGCTCGACGAGAACGCCGATCAAAAGACGATCAAGCAGGCGATCCAGAACTGGAGACCGGACCTCCAGCGGGTCTAACGCCCTGGGTCGTGCGCGCTGGTCGTGCGCATCCCGCAAGAAACCGTCCGAAGCCGAGCCCCAGCCGCCCCTAAGAGCAGCACGACCGCCACCTCTATACGTCCTAGAATTCCGACGCAGATGGACGACTCCCTCGCTGGCTGGCTGCGGCTGCGTGAACCGGCCGACATCGCGGCGCGGTCCGACGGCCTGACCCAGCAGGTCGCCGCAACCGTGGCGGCTCGCGCGTGCGACACCGTTCACGTGCTCGATCTCGCGACCGGCACCGGGTCCAACGTGCGGTATCTCACGGGTCGCCTGCCCGGCCAACAGTCGTGGCTGGTGGTCGACCACGACCCGAGGCTGCTCCAGTTGGCGCCGGCCGGGACCTCGACTTGCCGCGTCGAGACCAAGTGCCTGGATCTCGGCGCGCTCACTCCTGAGCTCTTTGGGGGCCGGCATCTCGTGGCGGGGTCCGCGCTGCTCGACCTCGTGTCGGAGGCGTGGCTCCGTGCGCTCGCGGGCCACTGCCGAGCGGTCGGCGCCGCGGCGCTGTTCGCCCTCAGCTACGACGGGCGTTCGACCTGCTCGCCGGTGGAGCCCGAGGATGACACGATTCGCGAGCTCCTGAACCGCCATCAAGGACGAGACAAGGGGCTCGGCGGACCGGCCGCGGGACCGTCCGGCGCCGCGTGCGCGGAGCGATGTTTCGCAGATGCTGGCTACATCGTCCGGACGGCGCGAAGTGATTGGAAGATCGGCTCTACGGAGCGTGCGCTGCAGCGGCACCTGATCGAGGGGTGGGCGGCGGCGGCGAAAGAGCTGGCGCCCGGCGAGATCTCCAGCATCGACAGTTGGCTGACGAGGCGCCTCAGGCATGTCGAGGCGGACCGCTCCCGCGTCGTCGTGGGCCATGTGGACGTCGCCGCGTGGTTGCCATGATCGACGGAGTGGCGATCCTGGTGCTGCTCGCCTACGGCTCCTTGGCGGTCGAGCTCGTGCGATTTCCGGTATCGAGCGAGGCGTCGCTCTACCAGCTCCTGCTCGACGCCGACGAGAAGGCCGGCCACGACACGCGCGTCGCCCGCGCGCGGCTGTCATCGCCCGCTCACAAGCTGCTGGTCTACGGGCTGCCGACCGCGACCGGCGTTGTGCTGTTCCTGATTCCGCCGGTCGCGGCCGTCTGGCGACCGCTAGTCGACGTGCTCTGGCCGCTGCCCGCGCTCGATGGTCCCTGGAGCCGAGGGTTCGGCGCCACGCTCGTCGTGGTCGGACGCGTGGTGACGTTGACGGCCTCAGTGCAGTTGCGTCAGCACAAGGTCCGCGCCACACTGCACGACGCCGGTCTGTTCCGGTGGTCACGAAATCCGGGCTTGGTCGGCATGTACCTCTTCTATCTCGGGCTCTGTTGCTTGTTTCCGAGCACCATATTGCTCGTGGGATTGATACCGTACGTCTGGAACATGCACGTCAGGGTCTTGATGGAGGAAAGCCATCTCTCCGCCCGGTTCGGAGCATCCTATGGAGACTACAAAGCGCGAGTACCACGCTACGTGGGGTTCTAAGTGGTGACCGTGCAGCGCCACCCGACCGCGGTGGGGCCACTTGCCGGTGTCCGCATCGGGCTGATCGTCTACGGCGACCTGGAGGAGCGGACCGGCGGCAACATCTACGACCAGGAGCTGCTCCGCGGACTCGCGGCGCTTGGAGCCACCACGACCGTCCTCACGCTCCGGGAGCGCCGGGCGCCGTCCGGCGACGGGGAGAGTGTCGACACGCTACTGGCGCGTCTCGACCCGTGGCGATTCGACGTCCTGTTGCAGGACGAGCTGTGCCATGCCGTGCTGAACGTCATCAACGCGAGCCTCGGCGCTCGCGATCGACCGCTTCGAATCGCGATCGTCCACAACCTCGGTTACACCATCGCGACTGGCGAGGACGCGACGCGCGGCAAACAGAGCGAACGGGAGTTCCTGCGCGGGGTGCATGGGTGCGTGGTCAACAGCACCTTCACCCAACGCGAGGTCGAGGCGCTGGTCGGACACGCGATCCCGAGCATCGTGGCGTATCCGTCGGTGGGGCCCGATCTCGGACGTGGTGGCGGGAATGGTCCGCGGGCCGTCGCGAACGGACGACCGGTCCGTGTGCTCTCGGTGGCGAACCTCTCGGCGGTCAAAGGCGTGCACTACTTGTTGGACGCGCTCGCGGCCGTGCGCCGGCATCCCTGGACGCTCGAGCTGGTCGGGAGCACGGAGCGCGACGCGCGGTACGCGCAGTCAATCGAGGAGCAGATCGACACGCTCGGTCTCGCCGAACGGATCCAGATGAGCGGCGAGTTTCGAGGATCGGCGCTCCGCGCCGCCTACGAGCGGGCGGACGTCATGGTGCTGGCGTCCCCGCAAGAGGGCTTTGGCATCGCCTGCCTCGAGGCGATGCGCTGTGGTTGCCCGGTCATCGCGTCGAGCGACGGCGCTGCGCGCGAGCTGGTCGGTCACGAGGGGCACGGTCTGCTGGTCGATCCCACCGACCATATGGCGTTCGTCGCTACCCTGACGCGCGCGTTCAGCGAGCCGGAACGGATGCATGCGATGGGAGCCGCGGCACACCGCCGCGCGATGGAGCATCCGACCTGGGCAACGGCGGCCGCGCGGGTCGCCGCGTTCGTGCGGGAGCGTCAGTCCGCGAGCCGCGCGTAGACGTCGCCCGAGTATCCCTCTGCCGGCTGCGCCTCCAGGAGGCCCTTCATACCGTCGCCGTCGATCCAGTCGGCCGAGGTCCAGCGCATCGTTTCGGTCGCCGACCAGCGGAACCGATAGGTTCCCAGCCTCTCGAGGCGGTCGATACAGGCATGGGCTCGCGCGGTCGACACCGGGAGGAACTCGAAGGAGAGCGCAGGCAGCGGTCGGCTGAGTCCCTCCAGGACCGTCAGCTCCGAGCCCTCCACGTCGATCTTGCAAAACGCTGGTTTGCCGTAGCGGGCGATCATGGCATCGAGCGTCGTGACGTCGACGTCGAGCCGCGTGTCCCACGCGATCGGCGCGAACCGCCGGTCGCCCGCCGTCACTTCGTCGACCCAGCTCCCGTCGGTGGTCGACAGCGCGGGATGCGTGCTGCTGGCGTGCAGTGTGGTCCGGCCGCAGGTCGCGCCGACCGCCGAGGCGAGGATTGTCACCGCCGCGTCGTGGCCGTACAGCGAGCGCAGCACATCGAGGCAGTGCGGCTGCGGTTCGACCACGACGACGCGCGCGCCGAGGCGCCGCCAGATGCGCACGCGGTTGCCGACATGCGCGCCGATATCGAAGCAGAGGTCGCCCGAGGTGATGAACTGGTGATAGAAGCCCGCCATGCGGCGCCGCCGCCAGAACGGTCCGTAGTAAATGAGCAGCGAGCGGGCGAGCCCGAGTCTGCTCGACAGACTGCGCGCGGCTTGTGTCATTCCCGCCCGTCGATTTACGCTCGTCGACGCGTGCACGTTGACGAAGTCAAACGATACTACGAACAGAACACGCGCCGGTTCCTCTCCCTCGGCCAAGGCGGGACGGAGGGGGCGATTCATCGCGCGGTCTGGGGCGACGATGTCCGCGATCGTCGGGCCGCCTTCCACTTTGTGCACGAGCTGGTGCTGCGACAAGCGAAGACCCTGCCGAGCCCGCTCCGCGTCCTCGACCTGGGATGCGGGGTTGGGGCCTGTCTGATCTACCTCGCCGAGCGCATCGATATGACCGGCGTCGGCGTCACGCTGAGCCCGCTCCAGGTGGAGATGGCGCGGCAACGCATCGCGTCGCATCCGGCCGCTCAGTCGCTTGAGTTTTACGAGGCCAATTTCGAGGAGCTACCAGCGATGGAGCCGGTCGACCTGGCGGTGGCGATCGAGTCGTTCCTCCACTGCGCGCACCCCGAGCGGTTTATGCGGGAGGCGGCGTCGGTGCTGCGACCGGGGGGCCGGCTGGTGGTATGCGACGACTTTCTCAGCGCCGCGGCCCCCTGGGCCGGAGCGCGCGATCGTGCGCTCATCGAGGAGTTCAAGACCGGCTGGCATGCCGGGACGGTCGAGACCCTCGCGGCGGTGGATCGGATCGCGCGACAGCACGGATTCGAGCTCATGAGCGACATCGACCTCAGTCCTCACCTCGAGCTTGGCCGGCTCCGGGACCGGGCGGTGGCGCCGCTTGTGCGTTTGGGCAAGCGGGCGTGGGGGAAGAGCAAGTACTTCCAGGCGCTCTTGGGCGGCGATGCGCTGCAACGCTGCCTGCGGAGCGGGCTGGTTCAGTACCGGGTCGTGGTATGGACGGCGGGCGGTCGCGTCGCGGCCTGACCGCCGTGACGACCGAAGAACCACCGCTCCTCGGGCTGCAAGAGCGAGCCATACCCGCCGCCGAGTAAGAGGACGCCGCTCGCCGTTCCCGCCAGCGCGAGCTCGACCGGTGTACCGGTCGGCGCGAACCCGACCATGACCAGCCACGCGAGGGCCCACAGGCGCGGGATGAGTCCGAGCAGCATCGCGCCAGCTCCGATCATGCCGACCGGGTTCGGCCGAGCGGTGTGGAACGCCATCTAGAGGACGCCAGAGGCGAAGAGCAGCCGGAGCAGCGCGGGCGCGACACGGCGCGCGGCGACGAGCGTCCGCGCGATCAATCGATCGTAGCTCGCGGTGCCTGGCACGAGCCGCCCGGTGGCGACGCACCAGTCGCGGACGAAGGCGACGAGCGGTGGCATCATGAACGTCGTCGCCACCACCCACACCACCGCCGCGTCGAAGAGGGGCACGAACGCGACCGCGATCAAGGCCATCTGAAAGCCGGCGAAGGCACGGGTGTGGGCGCTGTGGGGCAGGCGCTCGTCGTAGCAGGGATGACCGCCGGCCCGACGTCGGGCGAGGTCGCCGTGGAAGAGCACCGGGGCGATGCTCAGGACGAGATACCACGCGGGCAGACGGCCGGCCCCCACCGCGACCAGCGGCGCAATCAGCATACCGAGGATGTCGACGCGCAGGTCGAGTTGCGCGCCCAAGACGGTTTCATACCGGGCCCGCCGCGCGAGAAAGCCGTCCAACCAATCACCGATCCCGATCGCCCCGTAGAGGCCGGCAAGCAGCCAGAGGTGCGACGGGGTGGGCGGTGAGAGGAGGTAGCCAGAGAGCAGTGACAGACACGAGATACGGGCCAGGGTGACGACAGTGCCGGGACCGAGGCGGGCGGAGGGGGCGGAGGCACCGGTTGGTGCGTTGTGACCCGCGTGTCGGGCGATGAACACGAGGAAGTAGCCGGCGACCGCGACTGTGCCAACGAGCCAGTACTCGAGGTGGCGTGGCAGTGCGAGCACGGCCCAGGCGAGACCGATCGCGACGTGGACCCCCCCGGCGACGGCGGTCTTCGCGCGCACTCGTTATGCTAGCGCAGTGCCCATTCTTGGCATCCGTTTGACGCGCTACCGCCGTCTGTGGACGGAGCGGCCTCCGCTTCCGCCCACGGTGCGCATGCTGGTGGCCTTCGCGGCGCTGAACCTGCTGTTGTTCGTCCCGCTGTACCTCTTGCGCTCGTTCGAGAATGACTTCTGGCCGTTCTTCCCGCTGGGGCATCCGCGGGGCGACTACGAATGGAGCTGGTCGGGCCTGCCGCGCAGCACGTACGAGTATGTGATGCAGCTGTTCGTGCGGCGCCACAACAAGGACATCTTTCGGGTGAGCGCCGACTGGGTCTTCATCTGTACGTCGTTGATCGCGGCTAGCAAGCTCGCCGTGTCACGCCGGACGGTCGCCGTCGCGCTCGCCGCCGGCGCCTACCTCGTCCTGTTCGCGTTGCTGGTCTACAGCGCCTCGATCGAGAACCTGTTCGGTCGGCCCGGTGCGATCCTCGACGATGTGCTGCTGATCGAGAGCGCCTGGATCTTCGCGCTCGACACCTGGGGGTGGGCGGAGATGCTGCTGACCGCGGTCGTGATCGCCGTCGCGGTCGGCTTCGGCGTGCTCGTCGTGCGATTCACGAGCCGGGCGTGGCAGTGGGGCACGCACCTCGATACGCGCCACGTCGTCGTCGCGTGGGTGGTCCTCAACGCCTACAGCGGAGCGTCGCTGGCCTGGTTCGGCGTCGAGCGGGACGACCCGATCATCCAGCTTCACGCGAAACGGGCGCACTACAACTGGCAGCGGTCGCAGAACGTGCTGGCCACGGTCGAGGCGCTGAACGCGTTTTCCGTGGAGGCCGCGTCCCGCCTGGCCGAGACGACGCCGGTCCGCCGCCCGGACATCCTCCTGTTCGAGGTCGAGTCGTACGGCGCCACGTTCTGGGCGGACGACGACTATGCGACGGCGCGCCAGGGCCTGATGCGCCGCGTGCAAGGCGAGCTGGATGCCTTGGGTCTGCCGATGTTCAGCCGGTTCGCGACCGCGCCGGTGTACGGCGGCGGATCATGGATGAGCAAGGCGTCGGCGTTGAGTGGGCTGAAGATCGAGGCCCATTCGACGTACCTGGCGTGGCGGCAACTGGCCGGCCGGTACCCGCACCTGATCGCGTATTTGAACAGCCAGGAGTACTACACGCTCGCGGTGCAACCCGCCTCCCTGTGGAATGCCGCGACGTACGATTACGACGACGTGATCGTTCGCGGCGATTTCGCGTGGGACGGTCCGTCCTACGGATTCGGCCACATCCCCGACCAGTGGTCGCTCGACTACGCGTTCACGAAACACTGGAGCCGGCACCCACCGCCACGCCTCCTTCACTTTTCCGGGTCTATCCGGGTTTCCCAACGCCATTTTGGGGCCTTTCGGGGTTTTTCGTGGGTGATTTGATTGGAAAGGCCCTGTGGGAGCTCGTGGAAAACGCACAGCGTTTTCCAAGGCACGGTGGGCGCGTTCTGTGCGTCCACGGCGCCGTCAGCTTCCACAGGGCCCGTCCGTGCGCGACAAGATGGCTCCCAGGGAGGGGGCCCATGCGTGATGTCGAACTGGACCGCTGCGTCCTCGGACTGCAGTCGACCGGCGAACAACTATGTTCGCGTCAACACCGTCGACCTGTACACGCCGAACGCTCGATTTACCCCGGAAAGACTGGGATATCAGGTGCTTACGCTATTTGGGAAACTCGGATATAGCCACTTTTCCACCGTGTCGACGCACTTTGCGTGGGAACCGCCGCCGCGGATCACCGACAACGTCGCTGAGCTGGAGACGCCGCAACCGTCGTTTCTGGAGACCCGGCCCGACTACGTCGAGCTTGCCTTGACGGTGCCCCAGGGCCAGAAGCGGGACTTCTTTGTCACGCTCGCCTATGAATGGGAGTTAATGCTCGAGGCGTTCCGCCACCGTGTCGACCCTGGCTTCGTCACTGTGATCTACGGCGACCACCAGCCGCCGTTCATCACCGACGGGCGGGGCGGAAATGATGTTGCGGTTCATGTCGTCACCGACATTCCCGATCTCTCGGGATTGCTCGCCGCAGCGGGCTTTATCACCGGCGGCGACATCCCGTGGGCGTCCGCGGTGGAGACGTTTCGGCTGGAAGCGTTCTATCCGTTCGTGGTGAGCTTGTTGTCGACGGAGGGTGGAGCCTCGTTGGAGTTCAGCCCGACGGGTCTCGATCTCCCGGCGGTGCCGACGTGGTAGGGCTACGCCGGTTCCCAGGTTAGCGCTTCACCGCGACGACGAGGCCCAGCGCCGGCGGGCCAACTCCCTCACCAAGAAGCTAGGGGACGTCCTGGTGGACACCTCAAAAGCGGGGCGGCCATCGATCGACACTTCAAAACCGGCCACCACGCACGTGGCGAGCGGGACGGATTGAGTTCTACCGCAGGCCCTCCTTCGTGCGCGCTGGTCGTGCACATCCCTCCAGAAACCGGGCTCACCTCCGCGACGTCGTACAGCGTTCAGGGCGAGGTAGAGAGTTACATCCCGTGCGCGCTAGTCGTGCACGTCCAGCGCGCCCGGGGACAGCCCGAGCCCTACGCCTTCCCCGCCTCACCCACGCTCTCCGCCCACGCCTCCGCCATCCGACTCGACGCGAGCCAGAGGCCGCCGTCAACGACCAGCGTCAGCATGAGACGGGGTGCCCCTCCATTAACGTAAGGTCCGTTCTCCGACACAGCGGCCCAGGACGCCGACATCGCCGGCGGCGGATCCACGAACACAGGGCCGATTGGCGCTAGAACTGATTTGCTGCCCGCGCGCGAGAACGCCTCCCCGGCGGTCTCCGACCGTCAGTCTCCAGAGATTTGACCGCCCCTACCACAGCTCCTGCTCCGATCGCGCGGTTCTGACCCCTTCCGATGTCCTGGTCTTGAGCGGCACCGGTCGAGTGGCTGGCCTGCGTCAGGACCGTCGTCTCGCGCAGCCAGACCGTGACCAGCTCGTACTGGCGCCCATCAGAAATGAGGGCTTGATCTTCCTATAGATCAAGTCCCGGCGCGATGAGAAGACCTCGGCCTCGAGTCCCACTAATGTGACGAGCCTCTCCGACGCCCGGCGGACACTGGCGTCGTCCTCGACGATGTAGACGACCGGGCTCGGCGCGCTCACCTCGAGCGACTCTCGGCGGGGACGGTGACGTGGAACGTGACGCCCCGGTCGGAATTCGGCGTCATCCACAATCGCCCCCCTTGGGCTTCGACGAGCGTGCGGCTGACCGTGAGGCCCATACCCATTACGATGCGGGACGCCCCGCGCAGGCCAGGACGTCAAAGCCGAAACTCCGCTGCATCAAGCGCGCCCAGAGATAGCTCGAGGGAGTGCGTGCGTCCTCGGGCGCCTCGTTGGCGTCGCCGCTCTGCTGGGTGGGGACGACCTGCGCCCGCCACGCCGACCGTGCTCCCAGCACACCGTAGTAGAGGATCAGGTTGATCCGCGGTCGGGGCGTGATGGCCGCCAGCCGCTCGAGGAGTTCGGTCGGGTCGAACACGAGGTGGGTGGTGCCGTCCGCCATCGTCGCTTGAGCGCGAGCCGCACCTGGCCCTCCGGCGTCAGCCGGAGTCGGTCAGCGGCGATGGGCGGACGGAGGGCTTACCGGATCACACGCTCAAGTCGGTCCCGGCAGCCGGCGCGGATGCGGACGGCGGCGTGTAGATCGAAGCCGTGCTGTCGCGCATGACAGGGCCCGGGTCCCGCTGCCTCGGACGGGTCGCCGCGGCGCCGGATACACGTCGTGGTCCCAGGCCAGTACGTATCGCACCCGGCGTGGAAGCGAGAGCACCCATTGGCGAACGGGGACGTCGGGGAAGACATGATCGACGAGGTGCGCGGCGCGCTCGGCCATCCGGCGCCCGCCGCAACTCGGACAGACCGCTCCAGACAACACGAGAACGCGGATCAAAAGACGATCAAGCAGGCGACCCAGAACTGGAGACCAGACCTCCAGCGGGTCTAGCGCCCTGGGTCGTGCGCGCTGGTCGTGCACGTCCCGCAAGAAACCGTCCGAAGCCGAGCCCCGGCCGCCCCTGAAGCCGCCCGACCGCCACCCGAGGCGTAGCGGTTTCTGGAGGGACGTGCACGACCGGTGCGCGCGGGGGGCGCGGGGGGGGGGGCGCTACGCCTTCCCCGCCTCACCCACGCTCTCCGCCCACGCCTCCGCCATCCGACTCGACGCGAGCCAGAGGCCGCCGTCAACGACCAGCGTCACGCCGTTGATAAACGCGGCGGCGTCCGAACACAAAAACAGCGTCGCGTCCGAGATGTGCTGGATCTCGCCCAGCCGCCCGAGCGGCGTCATCTGCTCCGCCCGCTCCTTGGCCTCGCCGACGAGGAGCCGCCGCACGCCCTCCGTGTCGGCGATCGGGCCGGGCGCGATGCCGTTGACCCGAATCCCGTGCGGGCCCCACTCGACGGCCAGCACGCGCGTGAGCGCGTCGATCCCGGCTTTGGCCGCCGACACGTGAAGCTGCGCCACGGTCCCGAAGTAGTGCAGCGTTGCGCTGATGTTGAGCACGACGCCGCCGTTCACCTTGAGGTGCGGGAGCGCCGCCCGGCACATGTGAAACGTGCCCTTCAGATCGATGTCGACGACCGTGCCGAAGCCGTTCGGCGACAGATCCTCGGCCATACACAGGAAGTTGCCGGCGGCGCCGTTGACGAGAACATCGAGCCGGCCGAACGCCTCGACTGTCTCAGCCACCGTCCGCTCGACCGACGCCGGATCGCGGACGTCTCCAGCCACCGCGAACGCGCGAACACCCTGGGCTTCGATCTCCGCGCGTGTCGGTTCGAGGCGCTCAGCCTTGCGGCTCGTAATTGCAACGTCGCACCCGTGTGCGGCCAGCGCCAACGCCAGGCCCCGACAGATGCCGGTGCCGCCACCGGTCACCAACGCGGTCTTGCCTTTGAGCAAATCCGACTGAAACGTCATTGCGGCTCCATCTTTCAAGGTTCAGCGGTTCCCACTGGTCCATGGGTTGGAACCCATACAATTTCAGCAGTGTGCGAGTCCTGACCGCCCTCACCAACGCGTTCCCACTCTGGGTGCTGCTCGCCGCCGGCGCCGCGCTTCTGCGACCCACCCTGTTCAGTTGGTTCAGCGGTCCACTGATTCCGATCGGGCTGGCGACCATCATGCTGAGTATGGGGATGACGATCGGCTTTGCCGATTTCCGCCGGATTGGTCGCGAACGCACGAGCGTCCTCCCCGGCGTCGCGCTTCAATATACGCTGATGCCGGCGCTGGGGTGGGGTCTCGGCGCACTGTTCGGGCTGCCCACTCCGTTCGCCGTTGGCCTCATCCTCGTCTCCTGTTGCCCAGGGGGCACCGCGTCCAACGTCATCACCTTCCTTGCCCGCGCAGATGTCGCGCTCTCGGTCACGATGACGACCGCGTCGACACTGCTCGCCGTCCTCATGACGCCAAGCCTGACGGCTCTCCTCGCGGGCAATCGTGTCGACGTGCCCGCCGCCGGCCTGTTGCTCGATACGGTACAGGTGGTGATTGTCCCGGTGGCCGCCGGCGCGCTCCTCAAGTGGCGCTTCCCGACGGCGTGCGCGCGGGTCCTTCCCGTGGCACCACTCGTGGCGGTCGCCGCCATCGTCCTGATCGTCGGCTCGGTCATCGGGGGCAACCGGCAACAGGTCATCGATGCGGGCTTACGACTTGTCCTGGCCGTGGTGTGTCTGCATGCCGGCGGCTTCGTGCTCGGATATGCCGCCGGCCGCCTCTGGCTGGGGCGCGAGCAGGCGTCGCGCACCGTGGCCATCGAGGTCGGCATGCAGAACTCAGGGCTTGGCGTGGTCCTGGCGCAGCAGAATTTCGCCAATCCGCTGGTCGCCATCCCGAGCGCCATCTCGGCAGTCTTTCACTCGCTGGTTGGGAGCGCGGCGGCCGCGCTCTGGCGCTCGAGATCCGCGATGACCGGCCCGCGAGACCACGACGACGGCTCGATCCGGACCTAGTGCACCGCCGTTGATATGCGATCAAGCATTCGCGTGTGCGACCGGATGATGGCACGTGCCGGCTTGGTCCACTCGAAGGGCGTAGGGTGCCGGTTCCAGGCGCGTAGGTAAGCGACGAGATGATCCTGTAGCGCCCGCTTCGAGGCGAAGTCGGTGAGCGACAGGGACTGTTTGGCCAAGATTCCGAAGAAGCCTTCGATCTGGTTCAGCCAGGACGCGCTCGTTGGGGTGTAGTGGAAGTGGACGCGCGGGTTGCCGGCGAGCCAGGCGCGCACGTCCTCCGTATTGTGCGTGGAAGAGTTGTCGAGCACGACATGGAGTTGACGGCCCGGATAGGTGCGGACGACCTTCTTCATAAACCGGAGGAAGTCCGTCGCCGTATGGCTGGTGCTGAAGCGGTGGGTCACTTTTCCGGTCGCGACCTCAAGGGCGGCGAAGAGATCGACGATCCCGTGCCGCCGATAGTCGTGCGTGTGCCGCACGGCGCGGCCCGCTCGTAAGGGGAGCGGCGGTTGGGTACGCTCCAAGGCCTGGATGGACGTCTTCTCGTCGACACTGAGCACAATCGCGTGTTCCGGCGGGCGGAGGTACAGACCGACGACATCCGTGACCTTGGCCGCGAATGCCGGATCTCGACTCACTTTGTAGGTGCGGGTGAGGTGTGGCTTGACGCCGTTGGCTCGCAGGACGTCGGACACACAGCCGCTCGTGAACCCGACCGCGTGGCCCAGGAGACGGGTCGTCCACCGGCTTCGCCCGGCGGGCGGGGGCGACAGCGCGAGTTGCACGATCTCCTCAACAGTGTCGGCTGGCACGGCATGGTCCCGGCGGCCGGACTTCGGACGGTCAAACAGCCCGTCAACACCCTCCCGCACGAAGCGGCGCCGGATCCGCGACACCGCTTCCGGCGACAGGTCGAGCCGCGACGCAATGTCCACGCCTCCTTCGCCAGCCGCACTCAAGAGAATGACGCGTGCGCGGCGCACCAACCCGGCTGGCTCCTTCGCGCGCGCGACAAGGGCTTCCAGCATCTTCTGTTGTTTACGTGTCGTTCTGACGTGGTGTGTGTGTGCCACACACGCATTAGATCACATGCTTGACCTTATATCAACGGCGGTGCACTAGTGGCAAGGATCGGCGGCGACTGCGCGCCCCACGATCGCGGCTACTTCGGGCGCGAGGTCGAGCGTGAGGGCGGCGCTGCGCCCGGAATCGGACATCTTCCGCCAGGTCTTCCGCAGGATATCCACGAGCTTTTCTTCGTCGTGCTGCGTCGCGAAGTCGGCGAGGTAGTGCTCGAGAAACACCAGGCAGATCACATCCTCGAGGAGCTGCACGTCTGGGTCGGCTTTTAGCCGCTCCTTCCGAAGCAGCGACGAGACCCGACCGATCGCGGCGTCGTCATAGCCGACCTCGCGCAGAATCGCGCCGGCTGTCTCGGCGTGAAACGCCCCCAGGTCGGTCCGCCACGACCGGTACCCGTCGCGGCCGTCGGGATAGGTCGACCGCGGAATCGTCCAGCGCTGGACGTGCTGGCAGCGGACTGCGAGTCGGACAGCCTCGGACGCCCCGGGTGCGAACCGCTCGAGCGCGGCCGTCATACGACGGGCGTAGACGAGCTCCTTCGGCCGCGACACGCCGTCGACGGTCTCGCGGTTCGGATCTTGGGCGTTGGCCTCGTCGAACCGCGCGATGGCGTGCGCGAACCGGCCCGGGTGCGCTGTGCTTCTTTGGATCACGCTCCGCCTCGCACTGGATGCGCTCTGTCAGTCGTCGTCCTCCGCCCCGACGTACCCCTCCTTTTCGAGGTGCAGGACGATCTGTTGCGCCGCCTCCTCGGGTGTCAGCGCCGTCGTGTCGATGACGAGGTCGGCGTCAGGCGGTTCTTCGTACGGATCCGAGATACCGGTGAACTCCTTGATGATGCCGGCGCGGGCCTTGGCATACAGACCCTTGCGGTCACGCTCCTCGCACACCGCGATCGGCGTGTCGACAAAGACGAGCATGAAGCCGCCTGCCGGCTCGACCATCGAGCGCACGTCCTTTCGGACCGCGTCATAGGGTGCGATCGGCGCACAGACGGCGATGCCACCGTTCTTGGTGATCTCCGACGCCACGTAGCCGATCCGGCGGATGTTGATGTCGCGGTGTTCCTTCGAGAAGCCAAGCTCCTTCGACAGGTTCCTCCGGACGAGGTCGCCGTCGAGCAGCGTCACGGGGCGCCCTCCCATCTCCAGGAACTTCACCAGGAGCGCGTTCGCGATGGTCGATTTTCCCGACCCGGACAAGCCGGTAAAAAATACCGTGAACCCCTGGCGGTGCCGCGGTGGGTGGCTCCGTCGGAGCTCGTGCGCGACGTCGGCAAACGTGAACCATGTGGGCACGTCCTGGCCTTTGGCGAGGCGTCCGCGCAGCTCGGTTCCCGACAGGTTCAGCGTGCGCTTGCCGTCCGGGACCTCATCGACGGGCACATACGAATCGAGGTCCTCGACATAGACCATCATCTTGAACGGCACCATCGCGACGCCCAGCTCGGCCTCGTGCTGGCGGAGCAGCTCCTGCGCGTCGTATGGACCGTAGAACGGAGTCCCGCTCGAATCGCTGCCGGGTCCGGCATGATCACGGCCGACGATGAGATGCGTGCACCCGTGGTTCTTCCGAATGATCGCGTGCCACACCGCCTCGCGTGGACCGCCCATCCGCATCGCCAGCGGTAGCAGCGACAGCATCGCGGTCTTCCGCGGATACCGGTGGAGCAATGCCTGATAGCACCGCACCCGGGTGTAGTGGTCGACGTCGCCGGGCTTGGTCAACCCGACCACCGGATGGATGAGGAGGCTCGCCTCCACCTCTTTCGCGGCGCGGAGCGTCAGCTCCTGGTGGGCGCGATGCATCGGGTTGCGGGTTTGAAACGCCACGATCTTCGTCCACCCCAGCTTGGCGAACTCGGCTCGCAGCTCCGCGGGTCGATGACGCAACAGTTTGTAGTCGTAGTGGGTCACCGGCTGCAGGCCGGTCACCCGTCCGCCAACATAGAACGGCTGAGCCTGGTCGAGGAGGTAGGCCACCCCCGGATGCTCGCGATTCGCGGTGCCGAACACCGCGTCGGCCTCGGCCTCGCGAGCGGGTTGCCAGACGTCCTCCACGGCGAGGGCGGCGATCATCACACCCTCCTCGTCGCGTAGCGCCAGGTTCAACCCAGGCTTCAGTGTCCCGGCGAGCTCCTCGGACACATCGAGCGTGATCGGGATCGGCCAGAGTGTGCCGCCGGCATCGGCGAGCCGCATATCGGCGCACACACGTTCATGGTCCTTCTGACCCATAAAGCCGGTCAGCGGCGAGAAGGCTCCGGTAAGGAGCAGCTCGAGGTCGCAGAGCTGTCGCGCCGTCAGGTCGTGAGACGGCCAATCGCGCGACTCCGCCTTAACGGCGGCCGCGCGCGCATCGTCGACACACAGGTCCACGAGCGTCCCGCCATGCGGGGCAATGAGATGGTCGGACACAAGGTCACTCCTAGGAAACGGATCGAACGAACCGGAGAACCCGTGAGGATAGCATGCGTCGGTGTCCTCACCGCTTGACCCCTTGGGGGAATCGGTTGAAACTGGCCACCATCGGTGCCGTCATGAGCTTCCTGAAGCGCCTGTGGGGCGCATGTTCGGCCGACGAGCCGATCATCATCGTGTCCGGCCTGCCCCGATCGGGCACCTCGATGTTGATGCGCATGCTGGCAGCGGGCGGGATCGAGCTGGTGGTCGACGGGCTCCGCACAGCCGACGCGGACAATCCCAAAGGCTACTACGAGCTCGAGCGGGTCAAAGAGCTCGACAAGACGACGGACACGTCGTGGCTGGCCGACACGCGCGGCAAGGGCCTCAAGGTCATCTCGTTTCTCCTGCAGCACCTCCCGTCGACCTACGATTACAAGGTCATCTTTCTGCGGCGCAGTCTGCCGGAGGTGCTCGCCTCGCAACAGAAGATGCTCGACCGCCGGGGCGAACCGCCCGGCGAGACCAATGATGCCGACCTGGCCGACCTGTTCACCGCTCACCTGAAGAAGGTCGAGACCCAGCTCGCCAGCCGAGTCAACTGCGAGGTGCTGTATGTGGAGCATCGGCGCGCCGTGTCGGAACCGGCGGTCGTCGCCGGGCAGATCGGCCAATTCCTCGGTGGCGACCTCGACGTCGAGGCGATGGCCGCGGCCGTGGACACCGCGCTCTATCGGAACAGAGCCTAGGACGATGCCAGTGGTTCCAGACTTCCAGCGCTCCAGGGTTCTCGGGTCGACGGGCGGAGTCATCTGCGCGGTGCTGTTGCTGGTATTGGGCGCGACGGAGCCGGCGCTCGCCTACGTCGGTCCCGGTGCCGGATTCGCCTTCGTCTCGTCGCTGTTCATCATCATCTTCACGATGTTTCTCGCGTTCCTCACCCTCTTGACCTGGCCGCTCAGGTGGGTGGTGCAGCGCATTCGCGGCAGCCGGGCGCTGGCGGCGGCGCGCGTCCGCCGCGTCGTGATCCTCGGTCTCGACGGTCAGGACCCGGAGCTCACCGACCAGTTCATGACGGAAGGGCTACTCCCGAACCTCGCCCGCCTGCGCGATCGAGGGACCTTTCGCCCGCTCGGGACGACGCTGCTCGCGGAGTCACCCGTCGCGTGGACGTCGTTTCAGACCGGATGCAACCCCGGCAAGCACCGGATCTTTGATTTCCTCGTGCCCAACCGTAAGTCGCACCTCCCCGAGCTGTGTTCGGCGCGCGTCGACCCGCCGAAGCGCACACTGCGACTGGGGCCGTTCCGGATTCCGCTCGGGAAACCGCTCATCCAGGCGGGCCGCCGGAGCCAGCCCTTCTGGAAGATCCTCGGTGACCACGGGGTCTTCAGCACCATTCTCCGGGTCCCGATTACGTTTCCCGCAGAGAAATTCAACGGCGTCCTGTTGTCCGCGATGAGCGTCCCCGACCTCAAGGGCAGTCAGGGCACCTATTTCTACTTCAGCAGCGACACCGATGAGGCCGACCGGCTGGCGGCCTCGATGAAGAACGGCGAGCGAATCGCGCTGACCCTCGCCGACGGTGTGGCCCGAGGCGCCATCCCGGGGCCTGAGAACACGATGCGCGCCGGTGGCGGCGAGCTGCAGCTGCCACTCGAACTGCGGGCCGGGGTGACCGGCGACGACGCCACGCTGACCATCGACGACGCGACGTACGACCTGAAGCGGCGCACCTACACACCATGGATCGAGCT
Organism: Vicinamibacterales bacterium; assembly: GCA_965197395.1. Classification (GTDB taxonomy): domain Bacteria; phylum Acidobacteriota; class Vicinamibacteria; order Vicinamibacterales; family UBA8438; genus CAZYFH01. The sequence continues at coordinate 853,099 of CBDANB010000006.1, forward strand.
CGGGTTCCAGGCCGCGCCTGGCGTCACCGTCCGCGGCATCGTGCGCTTCTATCTCCTGGAGTGCACTCCGCACGTCAAGCTGTATATGACGCCGATCAACATCGATCCTGACAAGCCCGCGTTGCCCATCTCCCATCCGTTCACGTACGCCGTCTATCTCTCCAAGACGCTGGGTCGCTATTCCACGCTCGGGGTGGCCGAGGACATGTCTTCGCTGAACGAGGGCGTCGTCGATGAAGATGCGTTTCTCGACCAGACCTACCTGATACACGACGAACGCGAGCGAATGTTCTTCGACGCGCTCGCCAAGACCGCTCGTGGCGCGGTGGTGTGCGTCTTCGATATCACCGACCGGGTCCAGCACATGCTCTTCCGGCACCTCGACGACACGCACCCCGCGAACCGCGGTCGCGACACGAAACACCGCGATGCGATCAAGACGCTCTACGCGCGCATGGATGATCTGGTCGGCCGGACGATGGCCCGTCTCGAGGACGACGACGTCCTCGTCGTCATGTCCGACCATGGCTTCAAACCGTTCCGTCGCTGCGTCAACCTGAACAGTTGGCTCTATACCCACGGGTTCCTGGCGCTCAAGAACGGTAGGCCGACCGGCGCCGATATGTTCCAGGACGTCGACTGGTCGCGCACCAAGGCCTACGCGGTTGGCTTCGGCGGTATCTACCTCAACGTGCAGGGCCGCGAGGCCCACGGCATCGTGGCCCCCGGCGATGAGGCGGCGGCGACCAAGCGCGCGATCCAGGACGGACTGAAGGCGCTCTACGACGAGCAGGAGCAGACGCACCCGGTACGAGAGGTGTATGACGCGACGGAGGTCTACAGCGGTCCGTACGTCGCCGATGCCCCGGACCTCATCGTCGGTTGCCGCCCAGGACACCGCGTCGGGTGGCTCTCCGTCACCGGCGGCGTGAGCGAGGACGTGCTTGAGGACAACGTACGGCCGTGGAGCGGCGACCACAACTTCAACCCGCCGGACGTACCCGGGATGTTTTTCTGCAACCGCCAGATCGCCACCGCCACACCGAGCATCATGGACATCGGGCCGACAGTGCTCGACCTCTTTGGCGTGCCGGTGCAACCGCACTGCGACGGCACCTCGTTCATGCCGGCCACGCCGCCCCGGACGGAGCCGCTCCCGGTCGCGGCGCCGGCCACGGCGCGACACGCCGAGGCGAAGTCGTGAACCGGCGCCGCAGCTTCCTGACCGCCGTCGGCGCGCTCCTGGTCGGCGTCATCGCGTGTGGGCTGCCCGGCGCGCCGGGCGACCGTCGAGTGATCGTCCTCGGCATCGACGGCATGGATGCGACCTATCTCGCGCAGTTCATGGAGGACGGGCTACTGCCGAACTTCAGCCGGCTGGCGTCCGAGGGCGACTTCACCCCCCTCCAGACGAGCATGCCACCGCTCAGCCCGGTCGCATGGTCGAACTTCATCACCGGGATGAACCCCGGCGGCCACGGCGTCTTCGACTTCGTGCTCCGCGAACCAGCAACGCTTGAGATGTATCCGCCGACGTATCGGGTGCTCCCGACCGGACGAAGCCTGACCGTCGGGTCGTGGGACATTCCGGTGACGGGGGGTGGTGTCGAGCTCTTTCGCAAGGGACCGGCCCTGTGGGAGCTGCTGGACGACGCCGGCATCTCGACGACGGTGTTCCGGATGCCTATGAACTTCCCTCCGGTCGACTCCGATGGCCGGTCGTTTTCCGGCATGGGCACGCCGGACGTCCTCGGAGGATCCGGCACGTATTCGTACTACACCGACTACCCGCCGGAGAACATAAACGATCTGGCGGACGGGACCGGCGGACACCTTGTCGAGGTCATCAACGACCGGGTACGCGCCCAACTCGTCGGCCCGCCGAACCCCGTTCGCCGATTCCCGCGCGACGACGGTGCGCCGCGTGCCGCCGACGCGGAGATCGAATACGAGAATCCGGAGCTCACCGTCGACTTCGAGGTACTGCTCGACCCGGAGGCGCCGGCGGCAAAGTTCGTCGTGCAGGACGACGAGTTCGTCCTCAACGAGGGGGAGTGGAGCGACTGGATCCCCGTTGACTTCGAAGCCGTTCCGTATCTGGTCAGCATCGGCGCTGCGGCGCGTTTCTACCTGCAGGAGGTGCGACCTGACTTCAGGCTCTACGTGACACCGCTGCAGATCGACCCGGCCAACCCCATGCTGCCGGTGTCGACGCCGGACGATTGGGGCAGCGAGATCACCGACGCGATCGGCCGCTTCTACACGGAGGAGTTGCCCGAGGATACCGACGCCTACCTCGACGGTGTCTTCACGGCGCGAGAGTTCTGGGACCAGTCGCAGTTCATCTACCGCGAGCGTCGTAGGGCACTCGACTACATGCTGGAGTCGTTCGATGAAGGGCTGCTCTTCTTCTACTTCTCGAGCGTCGATCAGGGGAGCCACATGCTCCACCACTTCTCGGTCCCCGACCACCCGGCGTTCGTGAACGACGAAATGCTGGCGAACGGTATCCGAACGCTGTACGAGGAGATGGACGAGGCGCTCGGCCGTGTCCTCGAGGAGGTAGACGGCGACGACCGGACGACGCTCATTGTGATGTCCGACCACGGCTTTGCCCCGTGGTATTGGAAGGTCCACCTGAACTCGTGGTTGGCTGAGAAAGGCTATGTGACGCTCAAAGACCCGTCGCGGCAAGGGCTCACGCCGTTGTTCTTGAACGTCGACTGGAGTCGGACCACCGCGTACGCGCTGGGACTGCAGGGCCTCTACGTCAACCTGCGGGGTCGCGAGGACGACGGGATCGTGGCGCCGGGAGCGGAATACGACGCGTTGCTCGATCGACTCGAGGCCGATCTGCTGGGAATGGTAGACGACCGCAACGGACAATCCCCGGTCGCGCTGGTGTATCGCTCGCGGGAGGAGCTCAGCGGACCATACGTCGACGAGGCGCCTGACATCGTCGTCGGCTACAGCCGGGGCTATCGGTCATCCAATGAAAGCATCCTCGGGGAATTCCCCCGGGAGATCTTCACAGACAACGACGAAGCGTGGAGCGGTGACCACCAGAACGACTACCGCCTGGTGCCGGGCGTGCTGCTCACCAACCGGCGCATAGCGCTCGGCCAGCCGGCGCTCTACGACGTCACCGTTGCCGTGCTGGATGAGTTCGGTCTCGCGCCGCTGCCGGAGATGATCGGCGAGGACGCGATTGAGGATTGAGTTCGGCGCTGTGGATGGCGTCGTAGCGCAGGCCTTCAGGCCTGCGTGGCAAGGCTAAAGCCTTGCCCTACGAAGACGGACGCTGAGTCGGAAAGGTGGGCGTATGTTTGGATCCAAAGTGAAGATCGACAAGGCGCTCCTGGAGAAAGCCACGCGGTTCGCCGGCATTGCCGGCTACTCGAACGTCGAGGAGTTCATCAACCACGCGCTGGAGAAGGAGATCGCCCAGCTCGAGGGGGCCGACTCGGAAGAGGAAATCAAGAAGCGGCTCAAGGGACTCGGCTACATCTCCTAGGAGCCCTTGGTGGTCACCGTCGTCGATCTCATCCATCGGGCGCTCACGCCGCTGTTCGACCTCCTCTGCTGGCCGTTTCTCGGTCTGCCCCCCATCTGGGCGATGGCCTTCATCTCGCTGATCAGCGGCGTGGCGATGGTCTGGATCTTCGGCAAGGTCTCCGATCAGGGCACGATCAAGGTGCTGCGTGACCAGATTCGCGGCAACCTGATCGGCGTGCGGCTGTTCCAGAGCGATATCGGCGTGGTCCTGAAGCTCCAGGGCCGCATCTTCGGTGACACGTTTCGCTACATGAAGCTGGCGCTCGTGCCGCTGGTGGTGCTCCTGGTGCCGGTGCTCCTCATCATGACGCAGCTCAACCTCCGGTTCGCCGTCCGCCCGCTTGCGCCCGGTGAGCCGACCGTGGTGAAGGCCCTCGTCCGGGACGCCGAGGCTCTTGCGGAGACCGCCAACCTCGAGGTCGATGCGGGCGTGACGGTCGAGACGCCAGCCGTCCGGATGCCCACCGCGGGCGAAGTCGCATGGCGCGTGCGGGCCGCGACCGCCGGTACGCACCGTCTCGTGGTACACGTGGGCGACGAGTCGATCGAGACGCACCTCATCGCCGGCGCCGGATGGGGCGCCGTATCACAACTGCGAACGGGGCGCGGCGCGGTGGACTTGCTGTTGTATCCCGGGGAGCCCCCCATCGACGGGGGCCACGTCATTGAGGCGGTCGAGGTCGGCTACCCGGGTCTCAATATACGTGTCCTCGGGTTGACTATAGATTGGCTCGTCGCGTTCTTTGTGCTGTCGATGGCCTTCGGCTTCGCGTTCAAGGGTGTGCTCGGCGTCGAGCTGTGATCGCGGGAAAGGGGAGATCCAATGGCAGCCCTCGGCATCCGGCTCCTCGGCATGGCGACCGTCACCTCCTGCGGGCTCGCGGTCGTCGCCTGCGGCGGCGACGGTCCAGCAGACACGTCGCCCACCCAGCGGCTCGTCGATCTCTTCGACCAGGCCGGCACCGAGGTCATCGACTCGCCAGATCTCACGCTTGCCCCGCGCGCCGCGTGGAGGTTCGACGGTGGGCCGGACGCGCAGCCGGCGCAGGGTGGCTGGGTGAGCGAGCAAGACGTCGCCAATCTGCGCGTGGCCGACGGCCTCTTGACCGGTGAAGCCACCAGCGCGATGCCCGTGATTCGTGTCGACTGGGACGGCGCCGCGGGTGCGGACGACCGTCTCCGCTCCGTCGAGATCGAGCTGCGCGCGTCGACGGGCGCCAACCTCGAGGTCGACCTCCTCGACGAGGACGACACGCTCGACACGGAAGACTGGGGCCTCAACACGCCGCTCATCGCCGGCAATGAGCTGCGGACGTACAGCATTCCCAACGAGGGCAACACGGACGCGTCCGACATCAGGCAGATCGCGATTCGTCCGACGGACGAAGCTGGAGCGACGTTCGAGATCGCGTCGGTGCGGCTGCTCTTCGAGCGCGAGCATCTGGCCGAGACTTCGTCGGGCGTCGGCTGGCACGGCCTGGCGGAGATCTACCACGAGTCGCTGGTCGCCAAGGCGCCCGAGACCATCCACTTTCCGATCACGTTGCCCGACGACCCATGGCTGGATCTCGCGATCGGCACGTTCGAAGAGGGTCCGCTCACGTTTCGGGTCGGGATCACCGTCGCCGGCGTTAGCAACCCGCTGCTGGAACGAACCATCACCACCCCCGATGCCTGGCAGAGCGTGCCCATCGAGCTCGACCGCTTTGCGGGCCAGCAGGCGACACTCGACCTCGGTCTGACCGGCCCGCGTGACGGGGCGATCGGTCTCTGGGGCTCACCGGCCATTCGGAATCATGGGACAGCGCCGCCGGGCGAGCCGGCCACGGGAGACCCTCCGCCACAAGGCGTCGTCTTGATCATGGCCGACACCATTCGTCGCGGACATCTCGGAGCCTACGGGTACGCGCGCGACACGACGCCGGTGCTGTCACGTCTCGCGTCGGAGGGCGCGCTCTTTCGAGACGCCATCTCGCAGGCGACCTGGACCAAGGTGTCGACCCCGTCGATCTTGACGTCGATGTACCCGGCGTCCCACACGGTGAAGACCGTGCCCGACCGCCTCCCGAGCGCGGCAACGACCCTGGCGGAGGTGTTCCGCACCGCAGGCTACGCAACCCTCTCGCTCTCGTCGGTCACGTTCACCGGACAATCCTCCAACCTGCATCAGGGATTCGAGGTCCTCCACGAGGCGGCGTCGCGCACCGGCGAGAAACAGGGCAAGTCGGCGCGCCAGTACGTCGACCGGCTCCTCCCCTGGCTCGATGCGCACCAGGACACGCCCTTCTTCGCCTTCGTGCACATCTTCGATCCCCACAGCCCGTTCGAGCCGCGCCCGCCGTACAACACGATGTGGGCGGCACCCGAGAAGAAGCCACGATTCGAGGAACAGCTGGCCGCGGTGCGCGAGCACATCGAGACCCCCTTCATGCGGAACCAGGGCATGGCGACGCTGGACGAGCTCGCCGCGGCCGAGGTCGATGCGGGCGAGTTCATCGGGTACGCGAAGGACTGGTACGACGGGTCGATCCGGGGGATGGACGCCGAGATCGGCCGCGTGATCGAGCACCTGGACACGCTGGGTCTGACCGGACGGACGCTCGTCGCCTTTGTTGGCGACCACGGCGAGGAATTCCATGAGCACGGGCGGATGTGGCACGGCCACTCGGTCTACGGGGAGTTAACCAACGTGCCGCTCCTGCTGTGGCAACCCGGCACGATCCCATCGGGTCCGGTGGTCGAGGAGACGGTCCGGACGATCGACCTGATGCCGACGATTCTCGAGATCACGGGTTTGACGACGCCGGAGGCGGCCCAGGGACAGTCGCTCACGCCGCTCTTCGTTGCTCCGGAAGGCGGCGACGCAACACCGGGTGACTGGATTGCCCGACCTGTCGTGGCGGAGGAGCACATCATGGGCGAGGACGACGAGCACGAGTCGTATGCCCTGTTGCTCGATGGGTGGCGCCTCATTCGCAACGTCAAGACGCCCGAGGATGACCCCTCAGCCGAGTTCGAGCTGTATCGGCACGACGACGATCCCCTGGCGCTCGAGGACGTCGCCGCGACGAACCCCGACGTGGTCGAACGACTGGCCAAGGAGCTCGACCGCTGGCGCCAGCAGACCGACGCCGCGCGTCTCCCGTCCGACGAAGAGCTGTCGTCGACGCTTTCCGCTGACGAGCTCCGACGCCTTCGCAGCCTCGGATACGTCAGGTAGCCGCGTCGGCTGGCCGAAACCTGCGCACACGAGACAAGTTACGCTGTCGAGGCACGACCAAGGCGCGCACGGCGCGCCTCGCCGGAGCGGCGCTGGGCCCTGGGCCCCGGCGAGCGACGGCGGGGGCTTGGGGCGCAGCCCCATCCAAACTTGACGGGTCCGGTGCTCTGCCTGTTACAATGTGCGTTGAGATGAGTCGGTCACGCGCGCGAGCTACCTGTTGCTGTTGTATGGAGGCCCATGCGGGCCCCTGCGCCGACGGTCGTGCCGCGTTGACTGCACTTCAACACTAGACACACTCAGGTAAACGCGAAAGACCGAAGGCCCGGGGGGCAGACGCTCCCCGGGCCTTTTTTCTTGACAGGTACGACACATGTTCGAAGAAAGCCCCATGCGATCGATCGTCAAGGCCGTCTCCTGGCGCGTCGTCGCGACGGTGACGACGACGCTGCTCGTGTGGCTCTTCACCAGGGAAGTCGCGCTCGCTCTCACCGTCGGCGCGTTTGAGGCGGTCGCGAAGATGGCGCTGTACTTCTTGCATGAGCGCGCATGGAACCGAGTGAGGTTTGGGAGGCGTCCCGCCGTCACGCCACCTGGGCCGACGACCACAGGCTCGACAAACAGCTCCGACGACGCCGTCCGCAGGAGCGACGGCATGTCGGTCATCGCATGAGGCTCGATTGATGGCTACCGTGATGCTCGATCCCGCGACCACCACCCCCCCCGGTCTCACAAGCCGTGACCTCGAAGCCGCGGCCCATGGTCTCGAGGACTCGTCCGCCGCGGAGATCCTGACGTGGGCCGTGGAACGGTTCGGTCGTCGGCTGACCTTCGCGACCGGATTTGGCGCCGAAGGGTGCGTGCTCATCGATCTCATCGGTCGGCACGGGCTCCCGATCGACGTCTTCACGCTCGACACGGGGCTGCTCTTCGACGAAACGTACGAGTTGTGGCGTCGCCTCGAGACGACATACGAGCTCACGGTGCGAGGCGTAGAGCCGGAGCTGTCGGTCGCCGACCAGGCGCTAAGTCACGGGGACCGCTTGTGGGAGCGCGAACCGGACCGTTGCTGCGGGATGCGCAAGGTGTTTCCTTTGGAAGCGGAACTCGGCGGGGTTGACGCCTGGATCACGGCGATTCGGCGCGAGCAGACGCCGCAGCGCGCGAACGCGCGGGTCGTCGAGTGGGACGCGAAGTTCGAGATCGCGAAGGTGAATCCGCTCGTGCGCTGGACTAAGAAGGACGTCTGGGCTCACATTCTCCAACACGACGTGCCCTACAACCCGCTGCACGACCAGGGATACCCGAGCCTGGGCTGCCGACCCTGCACGAGCCAGGTGGGCTCGGAAGAGGACGACCGGGCCGGGCGCTGGCGCGGCGTCGCCAAGACCGAGTGCGGACTCCACGGTCCGGTGATCCCGGTGCACGTGGGGCCCGGGGCCACCTAGACATGCCGCTCTTCCCCGCCTTTCTCAAACTGGCGGGCAGGCGCGTCGTCGTGGTCGGCGGTGGTCGAGTCGCCGCATCCAAGATCCGCGCATTGGCGGACGCCGGCGCCGACGTCACCGTCATAGCCCCGGCAGTCTGCGGCGCAGCCGAGCAGGCCAGCGTGCATGTCACACGCCGGCCCTTCCAGCCAGCTGATCTCGACGGGGTCTGGCTCGCCGTCGCCGCCGCGACACCCGAGGTCAACAAGCAGGTGGCCGACGCCGCGGAACATCGCCGGGTTTTCGTCAACGCCGTCGACGATCCGCCAAACGCAAGTTTGTATCTCGGCGGCGTGGTCCGACGTGCCGGAGTGACGTTCGCGATCTCGACTAACGGCCGCGCGCCCGCGCTCGCCGGTCTCCTCCGACAGGGACTCGACGCGCTGATGCCGGCCGATCAGCTGGAGCGCTGGATGGCTGAAGCCATACGTCTGCGACGTACCTGGCGCGCGGAAGGGGTCCCGTTCCTCGAGCGGCGTCCGCAACTCCTCGACGCGCTGGTGCGCCTCCGCGACGACGGGACGCCAGCACAGGCGAGGGGCGGTCACCAGACGGCACCGGTCCCTCGGGGATTCGTGTCACTGGTTGGCGCTGGCCCGGGGGACCGCGCGGTCCTGACGGTGAAGGCCTCCCAGAGGCTCGAAGCCGCCGAGCTGCTGCTCTATGACGGGCTCGTGCCGGCCGCAATCGTGGCGCTTGCCCCGCGCGCGCAGCGCTTCTCGGTCGGCAAGCGTGCCGGCCGGAAAGCGGTCGACCAGGAAACCGTGCACCGCTTGATGATCCGCGCCGCCCGCCAGGGCAAACGCGTTGTTCGACTCAAGTGCGGCGATCCATTCGTTCTTGGCCGGGGCGGTGAGGAAGCGCTCGCGCTGCGGGCGGCGGGAATTCCGTTCGATGTCGTGCCGGGCGTGACGAGCGCGGTCGCCGCACCGCAGGCCGCAGGGATACCCCTGACCCACCGCGGCCTGTCGTCCGGATTCGCCGTTGTGTCGGGGCACGCGGAAGAGGCGTTTCGCCCGCTCGTGGCCCCCCTCGCGCCCAACTCGATGACGGTCGTCGTGCTGATGGGTATCCGCACGCGGGGGCGCCTCGCCGCGACGCTTCTCGACGCAGGCTGGCGACCCGACACACCTGTCGCGGTCATCACTGGCGCGTCGCTGCCCGAGGAGCAGCAATGGGTCGGACGACTCGACGGGCTTCACGATGCGCCGATCGACCGCGACGACGCTCCGGGCACGATCGTGATCGGCGATGTCGTCACGCTGGGCACCGGCGCTGACGACCAGGTCGCGGATGCCGTCCGCGCGGTGGCGCTCGGACAATAGGCCGATATGCGGCCCTGCCACGATATTCTTGTACTCGTCGTGGACCGTCGGAACGGCCAAGGCGCGCACGGCGCGCCTCGCGGGCGCGGAGTGGGGCTCTCGGGGTCCCCGCGGAGCGCCCGCGAGGGTCCGGGGCGCAGCCCCGTCTAATCGAGGACTCGACGTGACGTGGACCACAGAGCTGGCGGACCGGATCCCGGAAGATCTTGCAACCGAGATCGAGGTATTCGAACGGCAGATCGCGTTGCGGCGGCAGGGCAAGATCGACGAGAAGGTCTTTGCTGAAACGCGTCTGCGACGCGGCGTCTACGGCCAGCGGTATGACAACGGGCAGCGGCACGACGGCACCGGCCCGCAACACCTCGCGTTCCCGTCACATGGTCTGACCAAGGGCCCCGAGACGGTGTGGGATGCGCCCGGGATGCAGCGCATCAAGATTCCGTTCGGCGCGCTGACCCCCGAGCAAATGGATGCGCTGGCCGACCTCGCGGAGGAGTACAGCGACGGCGTCTGCCACATCACGACGCGGCAGGACGTGCAGCTCCACTACGTGCACATCGACGACACGCCCGACCTGATGCGGCGGCTCGGTGCCGTCGGGATCACGACGCGTGAGGCGTGCGGCAACACCGTCCGCAACGTCACCGCCTGTCCGCTGGCGGGTGTCTGCCACGACGAGTCGTTCGACGTGACGCCCTACGCGACGGCCTGCATGCGATTCCTGCTCGGCCATCCGGACGCCCAGGACTTCGGACGCAAGTTCAAGGTCGCCTTCTCGGGGTGCCGCCAGCACGCGTGCGGTCTCGTCTCGATGCACGATCTCGGCCTGATCGCGGTCACACGGACCGAGGACGGACGGGAGCGGCGTGGGTTCGAGACCTATGTGGGCGGCGGCCTCGGCGCCGTGCCGCATCAGGCGAAGTTGTTCGATGCGTTCCTCCCGGTCGAGGAGCTCTTGCCGCTCGCGCAGGCGATCGCGCGGGTCTTCGCGCGCCTCGGCGAGAAGCGGAACCGCGCGCGCGCGCGCATCAAGTTTCTCGTCGCGCAGCTCGGGCTCGAGGAGTTCAAGCGGCTCGTGCTGGAGGAACGCGCGGCGCTGACGCCGGACGACCGCTGGACCGCGCACCTGGTCGACGCTCCGGCCTTCGTCGAAGCACCGCTCAAGCCCGCAGCTCCGCTCAACGGCGACCGAACCGACGGCTTCGACGAGTGGGCCCGCACCAACGTCTACCACCAGCGGCAACCTGGATACGCTGCGGTCACCGCCACACTGCCGCTGGGCGATCTCACGTCCCGACAGACGCGGCGGCTGGCGGTCATCGCGCGGCGATACGTCGGCGACGCCATTCGGCTGACCGTCGAACAGAACGTCATGTTGCGCTGGGTCAGCGCCGCAGACCTCCCGGAGCTGTATGGCGAGCTCGTGGCGGCCGGGCTCGGACAGCCGGGTGCAGGCACCATTGCCGACATCACGGCGTGCCCCGGCACCGACACCTGCAAGCTCGGGATCGCCTCGTCTCGCGGACTGGCGGCGGAGCTACAGTCCGGGCTGGCAGCGACCGCCGGCCGACTCGATCCGGCGGTCGAAGGGCTGCGGATCAAGATGAGCGGCTGCTTCAACTCCTGCGGGCAGCACCACGTCGCCGACCTCGGGTTCTACGGTGTGAGCCGCAACATCGGCGGCTACACGGTGCCCCACTTCCAGGTCGTGCTCGGCGGTCAGTGGGTCGACAACGCCAGCGCATACGGGCTGGCCTCGGGGGCGATCCCCTCGAAGCGTATCCCCGACGTCGTCGCACGGATCACGGAGCGTTTCGTCCGAGACCGCGAGGGCACGGAATCGTTCCAGGACTTCACGCGGCGCATCGGCAAGCGCGCGCTCAAGGCGATGCTGGACGATCTGGTGCCCGTACCAGCCCACGACGATGGCCCGGAGTTCTACTCGGATTGGGGCGACCCACGAGAGTTCACCCTCGGCGACATGGGGGTCGGGGAGTGCGCCGGTGAGGTGGTCTCGCTGACGGAGTTCGACCTGGCGGCTGCGGAAGCGCAGATCTTCGAGGCGCAGCTCCAGCTCGAGGCCGGCGATGCGGCGAAGGCGGACGCGCTTGCCTACGACGGGATGGTCCTCGCCGCGAAGGGACTCATCAAGACGGAGTTCATCGATATCGTCGAAGACCCCGACGTGATCGTGCGGGAGTTCAGGACACGCTTCTTCGACACCGAGCTCTTCTTCGACAAATACGCCGGTGGCAAGTTCGCGATGTATCTGTTCCGGCGGCACAAGAACGGGCCGTGTGCATCCGCCGAGGCGGCACACCGACTTGTCGAGGAGGCGCAGCTCTTCCTCGAGGCGAGCCACGCGTGCCAGGCACGCTTGGCAGCGCGACCAGTCGCCGATCTGCCGTCGTCGGCCCGCGCCGCCCCCCGCCAGTCACCAGGCTCTTAGGCCCTTATGCCGGCCGAAGCGAGAGCGTCCTTTGTAGCGAACGGCCAAGGCGCGCACGGCGCGCCTCGCGGGCGAGGAGCGGGGCTACCAGCCCATGGCGGTCCACACGGAGCGCCCGCGGGGGTCTAAGATGGACCGCCTGCAACGCTTCGGGCTCAAGCTCTTCGTCGACGCGGACGTAGTCGTGTCACCGCACGCGTACATCCCCGTCTTCCATCGCTGGATCCAGACCGGCGCCGTCGATGGCCTTCTGATCGACGTCGCGGACTACGCGCACCTCACCGACGGCCCCCGCGTCGTGCTCGTGGCCCACGAGGGGAACTACGCGATCGATGACAGCGGCGGACGGCCAGGCCTGGTCTATACGCGCAAACAGCCGATCGACGGACCATTCGCCGATCGACTCGGTATCGTGTGCCGGACGCTGCTCGGCGCCGCGCGACTCCTCGAAATGGAGCAGTCCTTCGACACGCCGGTGACGTTTCGAGGGAACGCGATCGAGCTGTTCGCGAACGACCGCCTGCTGGCGCCGAACACGGATGAGACGGCCCGCGCGATAGAGACGACGCTCGTGGCGTTCGCCACCACGCTGTTCGATGGGCAGGCGTGCGAAGTCGCGAGGAACACCGGCGAAGACGACCGCCTCGCCCTCGGTGTGACCGTCCCGCAGGCCGCGCCAGTGGCCACGCTCCTGCAGCGCCTGGGCGGCTAGCAGGCTGGCCGCCAGGGGTGCCGCACCGGGCGTTCCCTCCCCGACGTCGCGGCTCCGGGTATCAAATCCGGCAGCAAGGCCGCTTGCAGGGTCAACGACGAGTGCCCGCAGCATTCGGGCACTCGCCCCACTTTCTTGCCTTTCTGGCATCGTTGTAACTGTATGATTTAAAGAGTCTTACGTGCCTCTACCACCCTCCGTGGCGACCCCACAACAATGGATGGGTTGAATCATAACCATTAATATCGCGACGACTTGCCATTAGTGACTCTGGTGGGTAAAGTGGCTGCCCATGCACCTCGAGGCCCTCAATATCTTCTGTGACGTGGTCCGTCACCAGAGCTTCTCGCGCGGCGCGATGGCCAACTCGGTGAGCCAGTCCGCGGCCAGCCAAGCCGTCCGTCAGATCGAGAAACGGCTCGGGACACAGCTCATCGATCGCTCCAAGCGCCCCTGGCTGCTGACGCCGGAAGGCAAGCTGTTCTTCAAGGGCTGTCAGGAGATCGTCGACCGCTATCACGAGCTGGAGGAGGCCGTGCAACGACGGCAGCACCCCTCCGGGTACACGGTCCGTCTCGCATCCATCTACTCGGTGCGGCTGCACGATCTCAGCCAGTATGTCGACCAGTTCCGCGCATCGGTACCCGGCGTGGGAGTCGATCTCGAGTACATGCATCCGGATCAGATCTACATGCGCGTGCTCAACGACCAATCGGACCTCGGCCTCATCTCGTTTGCAACCCCCGGGCGTGAGCTGACGGCGATCCCCTGGCAAACCCAGACGATGGTGGTCGCCTGCCTGCCCACCCATCGATTCGCGCAGGAGAAGACGGCGCTCGGACCGCGAGAATTGGCCGGTGAGGCCTTCGTGACGTTCGACCGGGGGTTACCCGTGCGCCGGGAGATTGACCGGTTTCTCCGACGGCATGACGCCGATGTACAGGTCGCGGCTGAGTTCGACAACATCGAGAACATCAAGCAGGCGATCGAGGACGGTGCCGGCGTCGCCATCCTGCCCGAACCGACCGTGAGACGCGAGGTACAGCGGCGCACACTCGTAAAAGTCGGGCTGCGAACCGCCGCCGGAGACACCCCGTTCGTCCGCCCCCTGACCATCATCCACCGCCGCAAGCGACGCCTCAACCCGGCCGTCACCGAGTTCATCAAGCTGCTGTGCGCCCCCAATGGTGCCGCGGCTGGTCGCCAATCGGGTAGGCCGGCGGCACGACACGGGCGCCGCGCCGAGTCGGGCCGCACGAGCCGATCGCGCGCCGCCGTCTCCGGCCGGAGCGCGAGCTGACCAGATGAGCGGGTCTCCTCCTCTCCCCCGCGGGCTCCCCGGCGCATTGCCGCCGGCCCAGGGTCTGTACGACCCGCGGCACGAGCACGATTCGTGCGGCGTCGGTTTCGTCGTCAACGTCTCAGGCAATCGGTCGCACAAGCTCGTGCGGCAGGCATTCGAGGTCGTCCTCAACCTGTCGCATCGGGGCGCCTGCGGGTGTGAGCCCAACACCGGGGACGGGGCCGGCATGCTCCTGCAGCTGCCGCATACGTTCCTGAAGAAAGCCGCCGGCACGCTCGGTATCGAACTTCCTGACGCGGGAGCATACGGGGTCGGGATGGTCTTCTTGCCACGGGACCCGGCGGAGCGCCGTCGGATCGAGGAGCTCTTTACCCGCATCGTGAGCGACGAGGGACACCAGTTCCTCGGTTGGCGTGACGTGCCCACGGACGACACGCCGCTCGGCGCGACGGCGCGGAGTGGCGAGCCGGTGATCCGTCAAATCTTCATCGGCCGCAGTCCCGCGCGCGCCGGTGGGCCCGATCCGCGCGTCCGGTTCGAGCGCGACCTGTACGTCATCCGGAGACGCGTGACGCTCGACGCCGACGCCATGGGGCTCGCCGAGCGGCATTTGTTCTACATCGCCAGCTTGTCGTCGAACACGATCGTCTACAAGGGCATGCTCATCGCGGACCAGTTTGAGACGATGTTTCCGGATCTGTCCGACCCGGATGTCGAGTCGGCGCTTGCCCTCGTGCACTCGCGGTTCAGCACCAACACGTTTCCGTCATGGCCGTTGGCTCACCCCTATCGCTATATCGCGCACAACGGCGAGATCAACACGCTGCGCGGCAACATCAACTGGATGCGGGCACGTGAAGCGTTGTGTCGCTCGGAGCTGTTCGGCGACGACCTCGCCAAGCTGTTCCCGCTGATCAGGGAGGGCCAGAGCGACACCGCCAGCTTCGACAACGTGCTCGAGTTCCTCGTGCAGACCGGGCGGCCGTTGGCCCATGCCGTGCTGATGATGATCCCGGAGCCGTGGTCGAACCACGAATCGATGTCTCCGACTCTCCGGGCGTTCTACCAGTATCACGCCTCGCTCATGGAGCCGTGGGACGGACCGGCATCCATCGCGTTCACCGACGGGACGGTGATTGGCGCGGTGCTGGACCGCAACGGCCTGCGCCCCTCTCGGTACTACGTGACGACCGACGACATGGTCATCATGGCCTCGGAGGTCGGGGTGTTGGATATCCCACCGGAGACGGTGCGGGTGAAAGAACGGCTGCACCCCGGACGCATCTTCCTCGTCGACACGGCGCAGGGCCGGATCATCGACGACGAAGAGATCAAGAACGAGCTCGCGGCCGAGCATCCATACGCCGCGTGGCTCACCGCGGATCTCGTCCACATCGACGACCTCCCGGCCGCGCCGTACGCCCCGCCTCCATCGCACGACACGGTGCGCCGGCGGCAGCGCGCGTTTGGCTATACCGAAGAGGACCTCAGGATTCTCATTGCCCCGATGGCCCAGCACGGCGCCGAGCCGCTCGGCTCCATGGGCACCGACACGGCCCTGGCCGTGCTGTCGGACCGCTCCCGACTGCTCTACGACTACTTCAAGCAGTTGTTCGCGCAGGTGACGAACCCGCCGCTGGACGCGATCCGCGAAGAGCTGGTCACTGACATGGGATCGACGCTCGGTGCCGAACGTAATCTCCTGTCGCCCGAATCTGCGTCGTGTCACCACATCAAGATCGACGACCCGGTCCTCGACAACGACGACCTGGCGAAGCTCCGCCATCTGACCGACCCTGCGTTCCACGCCGCCAGCCTCGACATGCTGTTCGACCCCGGCTCGGGCACCGCGGGCCTGGAACAGGCCATGACGGCAATGTGCCAGCAGGCGAGCGCGGCGGTGGCCGACGGCGCGACCTTGATCGTGCTCTCGGATCGCGGCGTGGATCGCACGCATGCCCCGGTTCCGGCGCTCCTGGCCACGGCGGGCGTGCACCATCACCTCGTGCGTGAAGGCAGCCGGACGAAGTGCGCGTTGATCATCGAAACCGGCGAGGCGCGCGAGTGCCACCACATGGCTCTGCTGCTCGGCTACGGCGCGGCCGCCGTCAACCCCTACCTCGCCTTCGAAACGATCGCGGAGCTGCTGCTGGGCGGTGAGCTCCACGACCTCGAGCTCGCCCAGGCCATCCGTCACTACATCAAGGCGTGCACGAAGGGCGTGCTCAAAGTGATGTCGAAGATGGGCATTTCGACGCTGCAGAGCTACCGCGGGGCGCAGATTTTCGAGGCAGTCGGTCTTGACCAGGCCTTTGTCGAGCGCCATTTCACCTGGACCGCGTCACGCGTCGGCGGCATCGGCATCGACACCGTGGCCGAGGAAGTCATCCGGCGGCACGCCCGGGCATTCCCTGCACGTGGCCGGGAGGACGGTGAGCTCGACACGGGCGGCGAGTATCAGTGGCGACGAGACGGCGAGTATCACCTCTTTAACCCGGAGACGGTCTTCAAGCTCCAGCACGCCAGCCGAAGCGGGCAGCGCGACGTGTATCGAGAATACGCCGCCCTCGTGAACGATCAGAGTCGCAACCGGGCGACGCTGCGCGGGCTGATCGACCTGAAGCCTGCCGCGGCGCCGGTGCCGCTCGACGAGGTGGAGCCGGCGGAAGCGATTTTCCCGCGGTTCGCGACCGGCGCGATGTCGTTTGGGTCGATCAGCGCGGAAGCGCACGAGACGCTGGCGATCGCGATGAACCGCCTCGGCGGTAAGTCCAACACCGGTGAAGGCGGCGAAGACCCGGCACGATTCACTCCGGACCCGAACGGCGATCTACGACGGAGCGCGGTCAAGCAGGTCGCGTCGGGCCGCTTCGGCGTGACGAGCGAGTATCTCGTCAACTCGGACGACCTCCAGATCAAGATGGCGCAGGGCGCCAAACCGGGCGAAGGCGGACAGCTGCCGGGCTTCAAGGTCTACCCGTGGATTGCAAAGGTGCGCTACTCGACGCCCGGGGTGGGCTTGATCTCGCCGCCGCCGCATCACGACATCTATTCGATCGAGGACTTGGCGCAGCTGATCCACGATCTGAAGAACGCGAACCCCGAGGCCAGGATTCACGTCAAGCTCGTGGCCGAAATGGGCGTTGGGACGGTCGCCGCCGGGGTGGCAAAGGCTCATTCGGATGTCGTGCTGATCTCGGGTCACGACGGCGGCACGGGGGCGTCGCCGCTGACGAGCATCAAACACGCCGGCGTGCCGTGGGAGCTCGGACTGGCCGAGACGCAGCAGGTGCTCGTGCTGAACGACCTGCGCGATCGTATCGTGGTGCAGGTGGACGGCCAAATGAAGACGGGCCGCGACGTCGTCGTGGCCGCCCTGCTCGGCGCCGAGGAGTACGGCTTTTCCACCGCGCCCCTGGTCGTTTCCGGATGCATCATGATGCGGGTCTGCCACCTCGATACGTGTCCCGTGGGTGTGGCGACACAGAACCCCGACCTGCGCGAGCATTTCACCGGCAAGGCTGAGTTCGTGGAGCGCTATTTCCGGTTCGTGGCCGAGGAGATCCGCGAGCTGATGGCCGAGATGGGGTTCCGCACGATAGACGAGATGATCGGGCGCACCGATCGCCTCGACGTCCGAGGGGCCATCGACCACTGGAAGGCGCGGGGACTCGATCTGACGTCCATCCTGTATCAACCACGGGTCCCGGACACCGTCGGCCGCCGATGCACGCGGCCACAAGACCACGGGCTCGACCGGGCGCTCGATGCCACGCTCATCGACATGAGCGCAGCGGCGCTGGACCGGCGTGAACCCGTGGAGATCGACCTGCCGATCCGCAACGTCAACCGGACAGTTGGCACGATGCTGGGTTCGGCCATCACACGTCGATGGGGGGCCGCGGGCCTACCGGACGACACGATCCGCATCAAGTTCACAGGCTCCGCGGGCCAGAGCCTCGGCGCGTTCGTGCCGCGCGGAGTGTCGATGACCATCGAGGGTGACGCGAACGACTACTTCGGCAAGGGGCTGTCCGGCGGACGGCTGGTCATTTACCCGCCGGCTCGTTCCACGTTCGCGGCCGAGGACAACATCATCATCGGCAACGTCGCGCTGTATGGGGCGACCAGCGGCGAGGCGTTCGTGCGAGGCGTGGCCGGCGAACGATTCGCCGTTCGTAACAGCGGTGCCCATGCGGTCGTGGAGGCGATCGGCGACCACGGCTGCGAGTACATGACCGGTGGCCGCGTCGTCATTATCGGCGCGACCGGGCGGAATTTCGCCGCGGGAATGAGCGGCGGCATCGCGTACGTCCTCGATGCAAAAGGCGACTTCGAGGGGCACTGCAATACCGGGATGGTCGACCTCGACTCGCTGGACGACGCCGACGACGAGCTCGTGCGGGGCCTCCTCACGCGTCACGCGCGGCTTACGGGCAGCGCGGCGGCGGAACGCGTGCTCGATCAATGGGAGTCGACGCGCGGGCGATTCGTCAGGGTCATGCCACGCGACTACAAGCGGGTGCTGGCCGCCGAAGCTCGGGCGCGTGCCGAGTCGCGCGAACCGGAATTCGGCGAGCTGATCGGCGCCCAGTAGACGGGACCCATGGGAAAACTGAAGGGGTTTCTCGACATCGAGCGTCGGACCGCGCCGACCCGCCCGGTGGCGAAGCGCGTGACCGACTGGCGCGAAGTCTATCTGCCGCATCCCGCACCCGACGTCCGCGCGCAGGGGGCTCGTTGCATGGACTGCGGCATCCCGTTCTGCCACGAGGGGTGCCCCCTCGGCAATCTGATTCCCGACTGGAACGACCTCGTGTATCGCGGCAACTGGCGGGCGGCCATCGACCGCTTGCACAAGACGAACAACTTTCCTGAATGGACCGGACGGCTGTGCCCGGCGCCATGCGAGGGATCGTGCGTGCTGGCGATCGACCGTCAGCCGGTCGCGATCAAGTCGATCGAGCTGGCGGTCATCGAGCGGGCGTTCGAGGAACGGTGGATTCGCGCGACACCGCCGGCCGTGCGCACTGGCAAGACGGTGGCCATCGTCGGCTCTGGCCCGGCCGGTCTCGCCGCTGCAGACCAGCTCAACGGCGTCGGCCACACCGTCACGGTTTTCGAGAAAGCGGACCGGATCGGTGGGCTCCTGCGCTATGGCATCCCCGAATTCAAGATGGAGAAGCGGTTCCTGAACCGTCGCCTCCAGGTCCTGGAGGAGGAGGGCGTCCGCTTCCGCGCGGGCGTCAACGTGGGGATCGACATGCCGGCCGACCGTATCCGCCGCGAGCACGACGCGATGCTCCTCGCCGGCGGGGCCGGCTGGCCACGCGACCTCGACGTGCCCGGACGCGAGCTCGCGGGCGTCCATTTTGCCATGGACTATCTGACGCAGCAGAACCGCCGCTGCGAGGGGGACGTGGTCCCCGACGAGGGCACGATCACGGCGCGGGACAAGCATGTCGTCATCATCGGCGGCGGAGACACCGGTGCGGATTGCCTCGGCACCGTGCACCGGCAAGGCGCCCGATCGGTCGCGCAGTTCGAGCTATTGCCGCGCCCGCCCGACGCGCGGGCCGGGGACAATCCCTGGCCGACATGGCCCCACGTTTTCCGCGTCTCGGCCGCCCACGAGGAAGGCGGTGATCGCCGCTACGCGGTATCGACCCAACGATTCGGCGGCGGGCAGAACGGCCGCGTCGAGAAGCTCTACGGCACGAAAGTCGAGATGACCCGTCGGAACGGGCGGCCGTCGTTCGATCCCGTCGCGGGTGGTGAGTTTCAGGTCGACGCCGACCTGGTGCTGCTGGCGATGGGGTTCCTGGGACCCGAGCGGCCGGGCATGCTGGCCGAGCTCGGGGTGCAGCTGACCAATCGCGGCAATGTCTGGCGGGATGCGAACTGGATGACCAGCGTGCCGGCTGTCTTCACGGCGGGCGACATGCAGCGCGGTCAATCGTTGATCGTGTGGGCGATCGCCGAGGGGCGGAGCGCCGCGCGGGGGATCGATGCCTATCTCATGGGCGCGTCCAGCCTCCCGGCGCCTGTCTAGCGCCGTTCCTGCCCTCCCTGACTTGGCACGTTCTTTGGAACGGGTTCGGCCATGGTTTCCAGGGCCGCCAAGACACGGACGATGAAGAACCTGAAGACGCTCGCCGACGACGTCCGACCGCTGGCGATCCTCGCCGAGATCAACCAGGCGCTGACCGTCGCACAAAGCCCGCGGGCCGGTCTCCAGCGCGCACTCGAACTGCTGGACCACGACTACGGCGTGATTCGCAGCGCGGTCGTGCTCGCCGACCCGGACACGGGACGGTTGCGGGTCGAGGCGTCAGCCGGCCTGACCGGCGCTGGCCGGCACGCGGAGTGGGAAATGGGCGAGGGGATCACCGGGCGCGTGGTAGCCAGCGGCAAGCCGGTCGTCGTGCCGCAGATCAGCCAGGAACCGATGTTTCTCCACCGGACCGGACGACGGCAGCAGGGGGCGCGCTCGGAGATCACGTTCATGTCGGTGCCGATCCCGGGCGAGCGACAGTCGATTGGCGCGCTGAACGTCGATTTCCCCTTCGAGAAGACGCGTACCTACGATCGCGACCTGCATGTCTGTCGCGTCGTGTCAACCATGTTTGGTCAGGCGATTCGCCTCCAACAGGCCGCCGAGGCCGAGCGTCAGCGGCTGCTCGACGAAAACCTCCACTTGAAGGAGGAGTTGAAACAGCGCTACGACTTTTCCCACATCATCGGGACGAGCGGGCCCATGCGGCAGGTCTACGAGCAGATCGCGCGTGTCGCCGCAACCAACACGACCGTCCTGATTCGCGGCGAGTCTGGCACCGGCAAGGAGCTGATCGCACACGCCATCCACTACAACTCGCCGCGCGCCAAGAAGCCGTTCGTCAAGGTGAGCTGCGCGGCGCTCCCCGATTCCCTCATCGAATCCGAGCTGTTCGGATACGAGAAGGGCGCCTTCACGGGCGCGGCGATCCGAAAAAAAGGCCGTTTCGAGCTGGCTGAAGGCGGTACGGTCTTCCTGGACGAGATCGGCGACATCAACCTCTCGACCCAGGTCAAGCTGCTCCGGGTGCTCCAGGAGAAGGAATTCGAGCGTCTTGGTGGCATCGCCTCCGTCAAGGCCAACGTCCGGATGATTGCCGCGACCAATGCCGACCTCGAGAAGGCCATCGCCGCGGGGACGTTTCGCGAGGACCTGCACTACCGGCTCGATGTGTTCACGATTTTTGTGCCGCCGCTCCGGGAGCGAAAGACCGATGTGTTGCTCCTCGCGGACAGCTTTCTCGACAAGTACTCCGTCGAGCACGGAAAGAGCGTCAAACGCATCTCGACCCCAGCCATCGACATGTTCATGGCCTATCACTGGCCTGGCAACGTACGGGAGCTGGAGAACGCCATCGAGCGCGCGGTGCTGGTCTGCGACGGCAATGTCGTCCATGCCCATCACCTGCCGCCCTCGCTGCAGACCGGGGAAGCCTCGGGGACGACCACCAACGTCTCGCTGGCCGACGCCGTCGGCGCCTATGAGAAGGATCTCCTGCAGGACGCGCTCAAGACCACGCGCGGCAACCGGGTCAAGGCCGCCAAACTCCTCGACTCGACGGAACGCATCGTCAGCTACAAGGTGAAGAAACACGGCATCGATTGCCGACGATTTCGGTAGATCTTCGTGCCTACATTTTTGTTTCTATATAGATACGATCAGACGATAACGTCGTTCTAGGGGTTTTCCCCCTGTCCGACGAAGTGCACGACCATTGTTCCGTCCGTTCCCACTCCTCAACATCGTTCGATGACCGCAGCGGTCACGAGCGCCCCGCGGTCGGTACGCATACTTGCGGACGAATTGCGATGCTGACGGTGGCAACGTGATTGTCAATGTGTCTTCACTATTCTACATTTTTGTATGTCACAGCTAGCGTCAGTTCTCCCCGGCAACGTGATCCACCCCGGCTTTTGGCATCCCTCTTCGACCGGGTGGCGCCGTGCGGTTCTGGATCGCGTCTTGCTCTCAAGAATCCCGCAGTCGGCTTCGGCTCCGGGACTCGTTGGAGACCAACTCATGAAACTCATCACGGCCATCATCAAACCGCACATGCTCGACGAGGTTCGCGACGCGCTCGCGAAGGCCAACATCCAGGGACTCACCGTCACCGAAGTCAAGGGATTCGGACGTCAGAAGGGACACACCGAGATCTATCGCGGCGCCGAGTACTCGGTCGACTTCGTGCCCAAGGTCAAGATCGATATCGTGGCCGACGACGGCCAGGTCGACTCCGTGATCGAGGCCATCACGACCTCCGCCCGGACCGGGGAGATTGGCGACGGGAAGATTTTCGTCAGCGACATGGGCCAGGCCGTTCGCATCAGGACCGGCGAGGCTGGACCGGCAGCCCTCTAGCTCGGGGAAGGACGGAGGAAGACGTCAATGCAGAATGGATCTCGTCGATCGATCACACGCGTGGCCGCGCCTGCGGCCCTGCTCCTTGTCGTCTTGGCGCCCGACATCGCGTTCGGCCAGGAGGCGTCGCAGGAGTTGTTCACGGTCAACAACACGTGGATGCTCGTCGCCACGTTCCTGGTGTTCATCATGCACCTCGGCTTCGCGTGCTTGGAGAGCGGGCTCACGCAGGCCAAGAACACCGTCAACATCCTGTTCAAGAACACGGGCGTCATCGCCATCGGCCTCATCACGTATGCCGTGCTGGGGTTCAACCTGATGTATCCCGGCGACTTCTCCATCGGCCAGTTCTTCGGCTTCGCTGGCTTCGGTCTCGACCCGGGGGCCGAAGGCAACACCATCGCCTACGCCGACGGCGCCTATACCTACTGGACCGATTTCATCTTCCAGGCGATGTTCGCGGCGACCGCGGCCACCATCGTCTCGGGTGCCGTCGCCGAGCGCATCAAGCTCACGTCGTTTCTCATCTTCACGACCATCTACGTGGCGTTGATCTACACGATCGCCGGTTCGTGGAAGTGGGGCGGCGGGTGGCTCGATCAGATGGGTTTCTACGACTTCGCGGGCTCGACGCTGGTCCATTCGGTCGGCGGCTGGGGCGCGCTCGCGGGCATCATCGTGCTCGGCCCGCGTCTCGGGAAATACGTCCGGGGCCAGATCAAACCGATCGCGGGGCACAGCATGCCACTCGCCACGATCGGCGTGTTCCTGCTGTGGCTGGGGTGGTTCGGGTTCAACGGCGGGTCGGTCCTCAGCGCCGATCCGGCGCTCGTCTCGCTGGTGTTCGTGACCACCTGCCTGGCGTCAGCCACTGGCATCATCGGCTCGATGCTCACGTCGTGGATGGTGCAACGCAAACCCGACCTGAGCATGGTGCTCAACGGGGCGCTGGCGGGGCTTGTCGGCATCACCGCCGGAGCCGACGTGGTAAGCGTCAACGAAGCGATGCTCATTGGGCTCATCGCCGGTGTCATCGTGGTCGCGTCCGTGCTGGCAATCGACCGCGCCCACCTCGATGACCCGGTGGGCGCCGTCTCCGTGCACCTCACGTGTGGAATCTGGGGCACGTTGGCCGTTGGCATCTTCAGCGCTGACCATTCGTTCATGACGCAGGTGGTTGGCGTCGGCGCGTATGGTGCGTTCGCCTTCGCAGCCGCGCTGTTGATCTTCTTCCTGTTGAAGGCCTCGATGGGCGTGCGTGTGAGCCCTGAAGAGGAACGGATAGGTCTCGACGTTGGTGAGCATGGAATGGAGGCATACGGCGGCTTCCAGATCACTCACCAGTAGCCGACAACGACGATCGCGATCGGTTCGCTGCGCGCACGTGACGTGTGGTGCGCATGGAAAGGCCGCCGTATCCCAGTGGGATGCGGCGGCCACGTTTTTGTTGGCGGCTCATCAGTGCTCCCTCCGGTCGAACTCGCGCCGCTAGCTGCAGGCGTGGATCGCACGAATAGACATAAATGAAGATGTCCGAGCAAATAACCACATTTATGTATGTTAGAAAATGGCCACCGGCAGGTTCCGAATCGAGTGAAAGCGATGGACTGGCCGGAAACCAGCGACAAACGGTGGTGGGCTCACCGGACCACATCCGGATCGCCATGGCATGTCTCTTGCTTTTTTGACCGCCACAGCAACGTGGCTGGACGTCGATCTCGCCAGCCACCATCACGTCTCGAGGGAGGAGCGCGTACTCATGAAGACCTGGAACTCTCGTTGGCTCTCACTACCGCTCGCCGCATTCGTGGCGCTCGGGATGTCCGTTCCCGCAGCGGCCCAGGTGCTCGAAATCGAACCGGCGATTGAAGAAGCCGAAGTCGAAGCCGAAGCCGAAGCCTCCCTCGAAGCGGCCGCCCAGGGCGGCGACATGCCCAACTCCGGCGCCGTCGCGTTGGGTGCGGGCGTGGACTTCGCGTCCGAGTACTTCTTCCGCGGCATCGTCCAGGAAACCAGCGGGTTCATCGCTCAGCCGTTCCTCGAAGGGAGCATCACATTTGGCGAGGCGACGATCACGGCCGGCACATGGAGCAGCCTGCACTCGGCAGCCGAGGGTGGCGACCCGGAGATGTGGTACGAGACCGACTTCTACGCCGGCATCGGGTTCGGGGCCGGTGACGTGGGCATCGACGTGACCTACACCGCGTACATGAGCCCGAACCAGAGCTTTGGCACCGTCAAGGAAGTGGCGCTCGGGTTCGCCTACGACGACGGAATGCTCGGGCCGTACGCGACGTTTGCGTTCGAGGTCGATGGGCAGGCCGATGGCGGATTGAACGAAGGCACCTATCTTGAGCTCGGCGTGGAGCCCGGGTTCGGTGTGGCGGACACGGACCTCAGCCTCTCGTTCCCCTTGGCGGTCGGGCTGAGCTTGAGCGACTACTACGAGGCGTTCTCCCTCGCGAACCTCACGTTCATCAACGACACGTTCGGGTTCTTCAGCGTCGGCGCAAGCCTCGGCGTACCCCTGAGCGGTGTTCCGTCTGACTACGGCTCTTGGGAGCTCGCACTCGGCGTCCAGTTCCTCGCATTCGGTGACGGCCTGAAGGCGATCAACGGCGAAGACAACAAGGTGATCGGGACGTTCGGCATCGGTCTCGGATACTGATGATCGGACGTCGGTCGTGTGGGTCTGGCCCTACGCTCCCTCACGAGTAGGGACCATCGTGGCTCGCCTCAACGCGTATCGAACGCGGTGCAAGATCTTGTAAGATACGTCGGTTGCCCAGGCGGACAATCCGGTACGCAGCGCGACATACCGCGGAGAGCACTCGACGAAGCTGGCTGGGCCCTATGCGGTGGTCGCGCTCTGGAGCGCGGCGTTGATCACGATGCCACAGCCGGCACAGGCGCAGGGCAACGACGGCAAGCTTTCGGTGTCGATGGGAGTGGATGCCAGTCACGCCTACTTCTTCCGCGGAATCAAGCAGGAACGGCAGGGCCTCGTCGTGCAGCCCTTTGCGGACGCGTCGTTCGCGCTCTTCGAGGACGGTGAGGGCCTCACGGACGTGACCCTGACGATCGGGCAATGGAACAGCCTGCATTCGGGCCCGAGCGGCACCGAGGGTCCGGCCGCCAATGTCGCCTCGTGGTACGAATCCGACTTCTTCACAGGCGTCACGCTTGGCCTCGAGAACTGGGAGGCCGGCATCACCTACACGTCGTATCTCAGCCCGAACGACTCGTTCGGGACCATTCATGAGCTCAGCCTGGCGTTGAGCATGGACGATAGCGAGCTGCTCGACGGCTTCGCGCTGGCCCCGCACGTCGGGATCGCCATCGAGCTGAGCGGCCAGGCGGACGGTGGCGCCAGCGAAGGTGCGTATCTCGAGCTTGGGGTCGAGCCGGGCCTGCAGCTTCTCGAGGGCGGGGCGTCCGTGGGGTTCCCCGTCACGTTGGGCGTGAGCCTCAACAACTATTATGAGGATGGTGCCGGTTTCAATGACACCTTCGGGTATTTCGATGTCGGCGCGGTCGGGAGTTTCCCGCTCGGCGTGCCCGAGTCGGCGGGGAGCTGGGAGCTTACCGGAGGCGTGCATCTGCTGGCGCTCGGGAATTACCTCGAGGCCATCAATGACGGTGACCAGTTTCAGGTAGTCGGATCGTTCGGCTTCAGCATCGGGTACTAGCCCACTCGGCTTCGGCTACACAACCGTCTCCTCGACGCGAGGCCCGTCCCCTCAGTCGAACAGCGGCATCCGCGCAGCTGTCGGGCGAGACCCGCGCTCTACGACGCGACGGGCGGGTGGGCGGGTCGTGAAAACACCGCGCGCGGCGCGCCTGGCCCGATGTCGAGCTGGAGTCACATCGAACACCGGAAGGCCAACAACCACCATGTTCGCGGTCTGCGTCGACCCCGCCGAGACAGCCATGACGTCTGAGCACTGGGGATCGCAACTCGACGCCGCGCGTGCCGCGCTCGCCGCGGATGCGCGTCTGGCGCACGCGGGGTTGTCAGCGGTCGACCGCTACTCGACGCGTGTCGACGAGCTGATTCAGGGCATCTACGCCGCGGCGCTCGACGAAACCACGACGCCGGTCGCACTGCTGGCGATCGGCGGCTACGGCCGGAGGCAACTCTGCCTCCACTCGGACATCGATCTCATGGTCGTCTTTGGCGGGCCCATCGCAGCGGCCGAGGAACGGTTCGTCAGATCGGTGCTGCATCCGCTCTGGGATCTGCGACTCGACGTTGGCCACCAGGTGCGCGAGCTCCGCGATTTCGACCACGTCGAGGACGACAACCCCGAGTACCTCGTCGCCATCCTCGAGGCGCGGTTCCTCGCGGGCGATCGCGGGGTCTTCGAGCGTTTCCTCGCCGCCTGCCTGGGCGAGGAGTCGGACTGGCGCGCGCCGATGCGCGAGGCGTTGCTCGAGCTCACCGCGCAGCGCCACGCGCAGTTCAACCGGACGGTGTTTCACCTCGAGCCCGACATCAAGGATGCTCCCGGCTCGCTGCGCGACGCGACCGCCATCCGGTTGCTGGCGCGCCTCGCCGACCACGCCACGCGCGCCACGAGCAACGGTGGACGTCTGGAAGAGGCCGAGGATTTCCTGCTCCGCATTCGGTCGATCCTGCATCTCGAACGTGGGAGGAACCTCAACGATCTGAGCCATGAGCTCCAGGAGACGGTGGCGACGCTGTTCGCGTCCCCAGGCGAAGAGCCGCGGCGCCAGGTGGAAGCCCTCATGAGCACGTACTTCCATCACGCGCGCCTCATCGCCCGCTCGTTGGCGGCCGCGATGAACTCGCTGGCGGCGCCGGCGACTTCGACGGCGACCGCGCTCGGCAACCACCTGGCACGTGCGTGGGACGGCATCCGCTTCACCGACGGGACGTGTGCGTCGCTACGCCCCGATACGTGGCTGCGCCCGTTCGAAGCGGCGCTCGACGCGCAGCTGCCCGTCTCGGATCAGGTGTTGACGTGCATCGAACGGCACGGCGAGCGCTATGCGCCCGAGCGGTTTCTCCCGTCCACCCAGGAGCGGGACCGGCTGATGCGCGTGCTGCGCCCACGCCCCGGTCTCTATGACCGGCTTTCCGAGATGCATGGGAGCGGCCTGCTGGGACGGATGTTCCCCGAGTTCCAGAAGATCTACTGCCTCGTGATCCGCGACTTCTATCACAAGTACACGGTCGATGAGCACACGCTGTTGACCATCCGCAACCTCGAGCGCCTGGGTACGCCGCGCACGCCGAGCCGGGAGCGTTTCGGCGGCGTCCTTGGCGAGCTGCCCAACCCCGAGCTGCTCGTGCTCGCCCTCCTGTTTCACGACGTGGGCAAGTGGACGAACCGAAACCACTCGGAGGAGGGCGTGCGGATGGCCGTCGGCGCGCTCCGACGGATCAGGGTCCCGGATCGCGCGATCGCCGACGTCGAGTTCCTGATCCGCCATCACCTGCAGATGTCGCTTGCGGCCTTCCGGCGGGACGTGACCGATCCGGATGTCGTCACGCAGTTCGCGCGGCTGGTCGGCACGGAGCAGCGGCTCAAACTCCTGTGCCTCATGACACTCGTCGACATCGAGGCGGTCGGCCCCGATGTGATGACGCCGTGGAAGGAGGAGCTGCTATGGCGGTTGTATGTCGAGACGTACAACCGTCTGACTCTCGGCTACGGGGACGACGTGATCGACGACACGGTGACGACGATCGACGAGATCGTGGCCGGGCGTCCCAACGATGTCCCCGAGGATGAGCTCACGACGTTTCTCGAAGGCTATCCGCAGCGCTATCTGCGGCTGGTCGACCGGGCACGCATCTACGGGCACGTGCGCCTGTCCCGCGACATTCGCCCTGGCGAGGTCCACTGCGCCCTCGAGGAGACGGGCTCGGCCTGGGAGCTGAGCGCCATCGCGTTCGACCAGCCGCGGCTCTTTGCCGACGTCTGCGGCGTGTTGTCCTACTTCGGGATGGACATCCTGCGCGGTCAGGCCATGACGAACCAGGGCGGTATCGTCCTCGATCTTTTCCAGTTCGCCGATCACGAGCAGTATCTGCGGCTCCATCGGACCGCCGCATCGGCGCTGACCCAGTTGCTCGGCGACGTCGTTGCCGGCAAAGTCGATATCGATACCAAGCTCCGCGGCCGGGCCCGCGCGCTCGCCGGCTCCTCACGCACGCAGCGCATTCGTCCGGTCGTCCATTTCGACAACTACCACTCGCGCCGCTTCACCGTCGTGGAAATCGTCGCCGAGAACGCGTGGGGGCTCCTGTATCGCGTCAGCCGAGCCATCTCGAACCGGCAGTGCGACATCGACCTGGTCCTGATCTCGACCGAGGGTAGCCGTGCAGTCGACGTCTTTCATATCACCGAAGCCGGCCAGAAGCTCTCCGAGACGGCCCAGCAGCAGCTCAGGGCCGAGCTGGAAACCGCGCTGAGCCCCGGACCGACGCCATGAAGCTCATCAAGGCCATCGTGCGCCCGAACAAGGTCGACGACATCAAGGACGCGCTTGCCAAGAACGCGATCGCGGGCCTGACGGTGACGGAAGTGCGCGGCCACGGGCGGCAGCGCGGGCATTCGCCCGTGTATCGTGGGAGCGAATACGAGGTCAGCCTGCTGCCCAAGATGGAGATCGAGGTCGTCGTGCCGGATGAGGCCGTCGAGGAGGCGATCCGAGCAATCATGGAATCCGCGCGAACGGGCGAGATTGGCGACGGTCGCGTGTTCGTGATACCGGTCGAGCAAAGCCGAGTCATTCGAACCGGCGAGCGGGACGTGGTGTGAGTCGACGGAAGTCACCGTTCGACGCTGGTACGCGTGAAGAACGAGAAACCCTTGTTGTCAACACGTACAGTTTGGGAGGCACCGGATGAAAGCAAAAGATGTCATGGCGCTCATCAAGGAGAAGGGCATTCAGGCCATAGACCTGAGATTCGTCGATTTGCCTGGTCTCTGGCAGCACTTCACGGTCTCGGCGAAGGAGTTCGCCGTGGACGTATTCGATGAGGGGATCGGTTTCGACGGGTCAAGTATTCGCGGATTCCAGCAGATTCAGGAAAGCGACATGTTGCTGTTCCCGGACCCGGCGACGGCCTTTGTCGATCCGTTCGCAGCAGCCCCGACCCTGTGTTTGATCTGCAACGTGAAGGATCCCATCACCGGGGAGTCGTACACGCGCGATCCGCGGCACATCGCACAGAAGGCCGAAGCCTATCTGAAGTCGACGGGCATCGGCGACACAGCGTACTTCGGCCCCGAGCCCGAGTTCTTCATCCTGGACGACGTCCGCTTCGGCCAGACCTACAACGAGGGCTTCTACCACGTCGACTCCGCCGAGGGCTTCTGGAACGCCGGCCGCGTCGAGAACCCCGACAGCGCCGGGGCGTCGCACAACCTCGGGTACAAGCCGCGGTACAAGGAGGGCTACTTCCCGGTCCCGCCGATGGACAGCCTGCAGGACATCCGCACCGAGATGATGCTTATGCTGGAGTCGATCGGCGTCGAGATCGAGGTCCATCACCACGAAGTCGGCACCGCCGGCCAGGCCGAGATCGATATGCGGTTCGACTCGCTCGTGAGCATGGGCGACAAGCTCCTCAAGTACAAGTACGCCGTCAAGAACGTCGCCCGCCAGCACGGCAAGGTCGTCACGCTGATGCCAAAGCCGCTCTTCCAGGACAACGGGTCGGGCATGCACGTCCACCAGAGCATCTGGAAGGGCAAGCGGAACCAGTTCTTCGAGGCCGGCACCTACGGCGACCTCAGCAAGACAGCGCTCTATTACATCGGCGGGCTCCTCAAGCACGCGCCCGCCCTTCTGGCGCTGACCAACCCGACCACCAATTCCTATCGCCGGTTGGTCCCGGGGTACGAGGCGCCAATCAATCTGATCTACTCGATGCGGAACCGGAGTGCCGCGGTCCGGATCCCGGTATATTCGAGCAGCGAGAGGTCAAAGCGCGTCGAGTGCCGGTTCCCGGACCCGACCTGCAACGGCTATCTGGCGTTCAGCGCGATGCTGATGGCCGGCCTCGACGGCA
This sequence comes from Vicinamibacterales bacterium, assembly GCA_965197395.1. GTDB lineage: Bacteria > Acidobacteriota > Vicinamibacteria > Vicinamibacterales > UBA8438 > CAZYFH01. The sequence continues at coordinate 883,610 of CBDANB010000006.1, forward strand.
TCCAGAACAAGATGACGCCGCCAGGACCGCTCGACAAGGACCTCTACGACCTGCCGCCGGAGGAGCTCTCGAAGATCGCCAGCACGCCCGCGGACCTGTCCGAAGTGCTCGACGCGCTCGAGGCCGATCACGACTTCTTGCTGAAGGGCGACGTGTTCACGCGCGATGTGATCGAGAACTGGATCGCCTACAAGCGCGAGAACGAGGTCGATGCGATCCGCCTGCGGCCGCACCCGTGGGAGTTCGCGCTCTACTTCGACATCTAGGCGAGCGATCGACGGTTCGACGAGGGACGGCCAAGGCGCGCACGGCGCGCCTCGCGGGCGCGGAGTGGGGCGCTCGGGGGCCCCGCGGAGCGCCCGCGGGGGTTCGGGGCGAAGCCCCGTCCAAATATGCCGGATGACGCGGCGTCCGCCGTCCAGCCTCGGGACGTCTTCCTGGCACGCGATCTCCCAGAGGAGGCGGCCGCACGGTTCCTCCGCACATTCGGGTTCGGCGACCCGGAAGCGGCTGACCGGCACCTCCAGCACCTGGCGGAAGACCTGCCCACGCGTATCGCGCTAGGGGAGCTCGCGGAATCGCTGTTCGAGCATCTGGGCGCGGCGCCGGACCCCGATGCGGCCCTCGTCGGGTTCTGCCGCTACATGGCGACCAGGACACCACGGAGCTCCTTCCTCGGCTACTTGCTCGATGACCCACGAGCGCTCGAGGTGCTCGCCGTCCTCCTCGGTAGCTCGCCGTTTCTCAGCGAGATCCTGATCCGCAGTCCCGAGTACTTCCATTGGCTCCAGGGAGAGCTCGATCGGTCGCCGCCCGACCGCATCGGGTACGAACGTGAGCTCGATCGGCTCTGGAGCGAGGACAGCACGGACACGCGACGGCGCGACGCCTTGAACCGGTTTCAGCGACGCGAAATGCTCCGGATCGCGGGCCGGGACCTGCTCGGCAAGGACACGCTCCGCTCCACGACCGAGCAGCTGTCGAATCTCGCGGACGCCGTGGCCCACGGCGCGCTACGCGTGGCGATGGGCGAGCTGGGCGCTGAGGATCCGCTCCCGGGCGTCTTCGCCGTCATCGGGATGGGCAAGCTCGGCGGACGCGAGCTCAACTACAGCTCCGACATCGATCTCATCTACATCTACGAGCCCGCCGAACCGGACAACGGCAAGTCCCACGAGCGCTTCCAGAAGCTCGGGCGGCGACTCACCGCGCTGCTTGGTGAACACACCGCCGAAGGCTATCTCTACCGGGTCGACCTTCGGCTGCGACCGATGGGACAGCGCGGCGGCCTCGTCTATTCGCTGGCGCAGTGCGCGCAGTACTACGAGAGCATGGGCGAGACGTTCGAGCGGTTCGCGCTGATCAAGGCGCGGCCCGTCGCGGGCGACGCCGCGCTGGGCGAACGCTTCGTCGAGATGGTACGCCCGTTCGTCTATCGCAAGTACCTCGACCACGCCGCGATCGAAGAGCTCGCGCGCTACAAGGCGCGTGCCGATCGCGAGCGCACGCGTCATGAGGCCACCGAGCGCAACGTCAAGGTCGGTCGCGGCGGCATCAGGGAGATCGAGCTCTTCACACAGGTGTTCCAGCTGATCTACGGAGCGGACGCGGCTGACCTCCGGGACGGCAACACGTTGTCGGCGCTGGCCACGCTCGAAAGGCTCGGGTTCGTGGACGAGGCGGTGCGCGTGGACCTGCAGTCCGCCTACGAGTTTCTCCGGAAGGTGGAGCACCGGCTGCAGATCGTGCAGGAGACCCAGACGCACAGTCTGAAGGACAGCGACCGAGAGCTCCAGCTTCTCGCCAGGCGCACCGGACTCGAGACGACTGCACGCCTCACGTCCGAGCTCGATCGTCACCGCGGTCGGGTGCACGACATCTATGCGAGTCTGCTCGAGCGTCGCGGCGACGATGCGGGGTTCCAGGCTCGCCAGCTCTTCCGCCTCCTCGCCGGGGAGATGAGCGAGTCCGATGCGATTGACCACCTGCGCGCCGGCGGCATCGCCGCCGCCGACGACGCCCTCAGGGCCATCCGCGCGCTCGACGACCTGCCCTCGCACGCCCATTCACGGTCCACCACACGCAACCTGCTGGCCAACCTGCTGGCATCGATCCTCCCAGACGTCGCGAGCGGCGTGACGTCGCCGACGGCGTTGATGCGACTCGAAACTATCGTGGATCGCTCGGGAGCGGCGGCGACGCTCTACCGCAGCCTGCTCGAAAGCGACGACCTGCGCGCGCGGCTCCTGGTCGTGCTCGACGCCGGTGACCTCTTCGCAGAGCGACTGGCGCGGTTTCCGGAGCTACTCGATTCGCTCGTCATCCCGCCACTCGATCCGGACGCGTTCGGCGCGGCGGTGCGAAGGGCGTTCGGCGAGCTGGCCGGTCCTAACGCGACGCTGGAGACGTCGAGGGATCCGCTGCGGCGGATCAAGACGATCGAGGAGTTCAAGGCGCTCGTCGAGTGGTTGTCCGTCGGTCACCTCGACCGGCTCACGGACAAGCTGTCGGCCATCGCCGACGTGGCGGTCGACACGGCGGCGCACAGAGCCGCCGCCGAGCGGCTGCCGGACGCCGGCGACGACACGTGGGTCGTCCTCGCGCTCGGCAAGCTGGGCGGCCGCGAGCTCACGGTGCATTCCGACCTCGACCTGGTGTTCGTCTATCGGGGAGATCCCGGCGACGCCGCGCGGTTCGAGCGGCACCAGCGATTCATCCGCGCGCTGCATGAGTTCCTCGATGCACGGACATCGTTCGGGTCGGCATACGAGCTCGACGCGCGTCTGCGACCGGAGGGCAAGAAGGGTGCGCTCTCCGTGCCGCTCGTTGCCTTTCGCCGCTACCTCGACGAGCGCGCGGAGATCTGGGAGCGGATGGCCTGGACACGATGCCGCGTTGTGGCAGGTGACGCCGCGTTCGCGGATGAGGTCCGTGCGACGGTGGCAGACTTCGTCTACGCCACATGGTCGAGCGAGATTCCGGCCTACGCGAGCCGCATGCGGTCACGGATTGAGCGTGAGCTCTCGGACGAGGCCCAGGGTGATCGGCTCGACTTCAAGCGCGGACGTGGCGGTCTGGTCGACATCGACTTCTTGGTGCAGACGCTGCAGCTTCGCGAAGGACCAGGGGACGACGAGTTCCGTGGCGTGGGCACGCGACAGCTGTTGCGTGCGTGGCCAGACACGTCCTTCGTCGACCGTGTCGATGCCGAGGCGCTGCGCGACGCGCATCTGTTTCTTCGCGCGCTCGAAACCGCGGTGCGTATCGAGGCCGACGCCAGCGTGAGCACGATCTCGACGAGCCCCGCAGACCTCGACGCGATCGCACGCCGTCTTTCGATCGACCCGGCGACCGGGACCGCGCTGCTGGATCGCTACCGCGTGGTCACCCGAACGGTGCGCTCCATCTTCGAACGGGGAATGAAGCGGTTGGAGGACTAGCGGGCTCACCGTCCACTGATCCACGACGCGTGATCTGGTTCGAGGTGCTCGTCTACGGGTTTTGGCCTGGCGATGGTCGCCTACTCGTGCCCCCGTACCCGGTGCGGCACGTACGCCTCCTCGAGGAACCGGCATTCATCGTCTTCCAGTGTCACCTCGAGCGCCGCGACCGCCGCATCGAGATGGTCGAGCTTTGTGGTGCCGACGATCGGCGCCGTGACACCCGGCTGACGGAGAAGCCACGCGAGCGCGATCTGGGCCGTCGGCACGCCACGCCGGGCGGCGAGATCGACGACGCGGTCGACCACCGCGAAGTCCGACGACTCGTAGTACAGCCGGTGCGCGTACTCGTCGGTGCGCGCGCGGCGCGTCTCACCCCAATCCTCGGACGACGAGCGCCGGTTGCCCGCTAGAAAGCCGCGCGCGAGCGGGCTCCACGGAATGACACCGATGCCCTCCGCCCGACACAGCGGCAGCATCTCGCGCTCTTCTTCCCTGTAGATGAGGTTGTAGTGGTTCTGCATCGCGACGAAGCGTGCCCAGCCGCGTCGCTCCGAGAGGTGGAGCATTTGCGCGAACTGCCAGGCGTACATGCTCGACGCGCCGATGTAGCGCGCTTTTCCCGAGCGGACGATGTCGTTCAGCGTCTCGAGCGTTTCCTCGATCGGCGTCTCGTGGTCGAACCGGTGGATCTGATAGAGGTCGACATAATCGGTCCCGAGACGGCGAAGCGAGCCATCGATGGCGTCGAGGAGATGCTTGCGTGACAGCCCCCTGGTGTTGGGACCATCGGTGAGCGGGAAAAACGCCTTCGTCGCGACGACGACCTGATCGCGCGTGGCGTACTCGGCCAGGGCGCGGCCGAGAATCTCCTCGCTGGCGCCACGCGAGTACATGTCGGCGGTGTCGAAGAAGTTGATGCCAGCCTCCAGCGCGCGCTGGATGAAGGGTCGACTCTCGTCCTCCGGCAGCACCCAGTCACGCCACGTGGGCGACCCGAAGGTCATGGCGCCGAGGCAGATGCGCGAGACCTTGAGCCCGGTGGAACCAAGGTTGATGTACTGCATCACTGGCTAGATGGGGCTTCGCCCCAAGCCCCCGCGACCGCTGCGCGGGGACCCCGAGGGCCCCACTCCGCGGTCGCGAGGCGCGCTGTGCGCGCCTTGCTGTCTTCAGAAAACGCTTGACTCATTTGCGCGAGTTGCGGGCCGTCAAGACAGCTAGCCGAGCGTGGTGGAGCGGCACTGCCCCGAGCGCTGCACGGTGTTCCCGAAGGCGAAGAGGTGTCTGGAGGAATGTGCCCGACCGTGATGCCGGACCGACGCGAGGCCGTCAGGGCACCGTGTGGTAGTGACCGTGAACCGGGTCCCACACCTGACGCTGCCCGGCGCCACGCTCGCCAGTGACGTTGTAGACCACGACCGCCGCGATCGCGATCAAGGCGGCGATCAAGGCATACATCCCGAGACGCGAGCGGCCCTCCGCCTTGTTGGCGCAACACTGCTTGTACTTTCGTCCGCTCCCGCACGGGCACGGGTCGTTGCGACCGACCTTATCAGCTGCCATGGTCGTCCACCCCTGGGGCGCCGAAAGTATACTGCACGACCATGGTCAACGATGCGCACTGCCACTTCTTCTCCGCCGGCTTTTTCGAGGCGCTGGCGACCGACCCGGCGGCGCTCACCGTCGACGACCCGGCGACCGACCTGCCGGCGCGGCTCGGCTGGGAGACACCGGGCTCGGTTGAGACGCTCGCCGACCGGTGGATTGCGGAGCTCGATCGGCACGATGTGTCGCGTGCCGCCGTGATGGCGAGCGTCCCGGGGGACGAAACATCCGTCGCCGCCGCCGTGGCGCGCCATCCCACACGTCTCGTCGGCTCGTTCATGCTCGACCCGACGGCCCCGGACGCGCCGGCGCGTGCCGCGCACGCGTTCTCGGTGCTGGGACTGCGCTGCGCGTGCCTGTTTCCGGCCATGCACGGGTTCGCGCCCGACGACGACCGCGTCGCGGCGATCTTCGACAAGGCCGCGTCACACGGGGCGTCAGTGTTCGTCCATTGCGGGGTGCTGTCGGTCGGCGTGCGAAAGAAGCTCGGGCTCCCGTCGCGGTTCGATATCAGGCGTGGCGATCCGCTGGCGCTCGTGCCGGTTGCCGCCGCGTATCCATCCGTCGCGACGATCATCCCTCATTTCGGCGCGGGGTTCCTCCGCGAAACACTCATGGCGGCCGAGCTCTGCCCCAACATCCACATCGACACCTCGAGCTCGAACGCCTGGACCCGGTTTCTGGCACCGATCACCCTGGCCGACGCGTTTCGCCAGACCCTCGACGTCGTGGGGGCCGGACGCGTGCTGTTTGGATCGGATTCCTCGTTCTTTCCGCGTGGTTGGCAGCAGCCCGTCTACGCGGCGCAACGCGAGACGCTCGCCACACTCGGCGTGGACGATGACGCGCAGCGGGCCATCTTCTCCGACAACTTCGACCGCGTCTTTGGCGCCGGCCACGCGTAGCCGCCATCGCCTGTCCTATACTGTTGGCCGGCCGGCCGCACGGACGTCTTCATGGGTCAACCGAACCAGAAGTCCTTTCTCTTCGACACCGAGCTTCGGCTCGTGGTACTGACCGGGGTCAAGGCACGCACCCTCGACGAATTGCGACAGGCGCTGGCGAAGGTGCCCGGGTCGTCGGTCTTCTTCCATACGCATCAGGAATACCTCGCCCACAACTTCCAGAAGCCGGTCTACTACAACGACTTTGCGATCTGGGTGTCGCAGACGCTCCGCGAGGAGGCGCTCGCCGAGAAACTCGCGTCGATCGACCTGCTCGCGTTCACCACGATTCGCGAGCTGCGCGACACGATTGGCGCCACCATCGACGAGTATGTCGCCAGCCTCGACCGGCCGACATACGAGTGCCGTCCAGACGAGGCGTTTCAATTCTGCCGCTCGAAGAGCTTCGTGCTGCCGACGGGCATCGTCGCCCACGACGTGCCGGAGTTCTTCGCGAAACTGCCACTCATCTCGAACGCATCGCTCTACTTCCATTTCTTCGAGGCCAGACTGCGTCTCGGCCGACGCACGAATGACTTCTCCCGCTGGTTGAAGGACCAGGGGCGCGACGACCTCGCCAAGGCGATCGACGCGCTGAACCCCTACAGCCGGACGCTGGATGAGCTCAAGCAGGCCATCATCGGTTTGGGTGCGGACGAGCGATGACCGCGACCCTCGAGGATTATCGCCGGGTGGCCGGGTCGGCCGCGATCGACGAGCTCGTGCTCCTTGCCGATCGCGTGCGTCACCGGCGCCTTCAGCACATCAACTCGACATCAGTAGGCGGCGGCGTGGCCGAGCTGCTCACGCGCCTCGTGCCGATCTTCCGTGATCTGGGCATTGAGACGACGTGGGACGTGATGAAAGGCGACCAGGCGTTCTTCGAGGTCACCAAGTCATTTCACAACGCGCTCCACGGCGGCACCGAGGTCATCACGCAGGAGATGTTCGACGTCTACCGTCAGACGACCGACATGAACCTCCACGACCTCGGGAACGACGGTGATTTCGTCGTGGTTCACGATCCGCAGCCGGCGGCGCTGATCGCCAAGAAGCAGGGAACCGGCGGGCATTGGCTGTGGCGCTGCCACATCGACGTGGCCACTCCGGATCCGACCGTGTGGGGGTTCCTGAAGCCGTTCGTGGATCAGTACGACGCGTCGATCTTCTCGATGCCCGCGTTCGCGCAAAAGCTCGCGATTCCGCAGTTCATGGTGCCGCCGTCAATCGACCCGCTCGCCGACAAGAACCGCGACCTGCCGGAGAGCGAGGTCACCGCCGTCCTCGAGAAACATGGGATCGATCCGGCTCGGCCCGTGCTCACCCAGATCTCGCGCTTCGATCGACTCAAGGATCCGCTCGGCGTCATCCGAGCGTATCGACTCGTCAAGCGTCGCTACGATTGCCAGCTCGTCCTCGCGGGTGGTGGGGCAAGCGACGACCCCCAGGGCGAAAAGGTCCTCCAGGAAGTACGCGACGCCGCCCAGGATGACCCGGACATTCACGTCCTGCTGCTGCGGCCGTTCGCCGATCTCGAGATCAACGCCTTGGTGCGCGGCTCGACCGTCGTGATGCAGAAATCGCTCAGGGAGGGCTTCGGCCTCACCGTGACCGAGGCACTCTGGAAGCGAAAGCCGGTCGTGGGCAGCGCGGTCGGCGGAATCAAACTGCAGATCCTGAATGGCGTGACCGGCTTCCTCGTACACTCACCCGAAGGCGCCGCCAATCGTGTCATCGAGCTCCTGGGCGACGAGCACCTCCGCCTGTCGATCGGGAAAAACGGCCATCAGCACGTCCGCGAGAACTTCCTCACGACGCGCCACGTGCGCGACTACTTGCTGATGATGCTCGCGACGGAGCATCGCGAGCACGACATCACGCTGATGACCGCCGGCCGGAAGTAGGGCGACTCCGCCGCGCATCAGGGAACCAGCAGGATTTTCCCAATATGCGTGCTCGCCTCCATCAACCGATGAGCCTCGGCGGCGTCGGCGAACGGGTAGGTCGCATGGACGACGGGACGGAGATCCCCCGCGACGAGATGCGGCCACACCTTGCTGCGGAGCGCGCTGGCGATGACGGCCTTTTGCTCGACCGATCGGGCCCGCAGGGTTGAACCGGTCACAAAGAGGCGACGCGACATCACCGCGGCGAGGTTGATCTCCGACTGGGCGCCACCCATCAGCGCGATGACGACGAGGCGTCCCTCAATCGCCAGACAGTCCAGGTTGCGCATGAGGTACGGACCGCCGACCATATCGAGAATCAGATCGACGCCCCGTCCCCCGGTGGCCTCCTTGATGGCCACCACAAAGTCGGCGGCCTTGTAGTTGATCGCTCGCTCGGCGCCCAGACGCTCGCAGGCCGCACACTTGTTGTCCGTGCCCGCGGTGGCGAAAACGCGGGCGCCGAACCGCCGCGCCAGTTGAATGGCGGTCGTCCCGATGCCGCTCGACCCGCCGTGCACGAGAAAACTCTCACCCTCCGCCAGCCGCCCGCGCTCGAAGACGTTGGTCCAGACCGTGTAGTAGGCCTCTGGCAGCGCCGCGGCCTCGACGACGGTGACCGTTTCCGGCACCGGCAAGCACTGTGGGGCGGGCGCGACACAGTAATCCGCGTAGCCGCCGCCCGCGATCAGCGCGCAGACGTGATCGCCGACGCGCCAATCCGTCACCCCCGGCCCGATGGCGGCGACCGTGCCCGACACCTCGAGACCGAGGAGGTCCGACGCACCGGGGGGTGGCGGATAGTTGCCTTCGCGTTGCATGACGTCGGCGCGGTTGAGGCCCGCAGCTGCCACCTTGACCAGCAGCTCGTCGGCGCCGGGCTCCGGCACGGCGCGCGTCTTCAGCGCGAGGGTGTCAGGACCACCGGGGGCGGTGATCTCGACGACGTTCATGGTTGCTGGTATCGCCATCCGTTCCCTCCGTGCTGGGCGCCCGACAACGGGTCACGGAGCGACCGTGGCGTGAGGACTATACAACGCCGACTCCGTCGCCGCGCACCGGGATGAGCGGGAGCGATAGGAGCCAGCGGGTATAATCGCGTCACGCTCTCCGCCGTCGTTCCGTTATACCAACGACATGACCGTCAAGATCGCGCGGGTGGTGTTGTGGCGGACGGAGGTCCCGAACAGGCCGGGCGCGCTCGACGCCGTGCTGGAGCCGCTCGCGCAGGCCGGCATCGATCTCCGCGCCGTCATCAAGCGGAACGTGCCGGGACGGTCGACGCGCGCGAGTGTGGAGATACTGCCCGGCGCCGGGAGGCGCGCGGGGTTGGTGGCCCGTGCCGCCGGGTTCAGCCGCTCCCCCACCCCCGTGTTGCTCGTCGAGGGCGCGAATCGGCCGGGTCTCGTCTTTGCGGTCGCGAGCGCTATCGCGTGGACCGGGATCAAGGTCCGTTTCCTGTCCGCCCAGGTGGTCGGGGCCCGCTACGCGGCGCTGCTCGGCTTCCGCACGGCGGACGAGCGGCGCCGGGCGGCGGCCTTGATTCGCAAGGTCATTCGCGATCGGACGCAACCGGACCGTCGATCATGAGCCTGCGGGTGGCGCTCATCGGCTACGGCCGGATGGGGAAGGCGATCGACGCGTTGAGCGAGGCGTATGACTGCCACATCGTCGACCGACTCGACATCGACGAGAACGCCGACGGAGCAGGCATCTCGGCCACCCGGCTCGACACCGTCGACGTGGCGATCGAGTTCTCGCTCGCCAGCGCCGTGGCGACCAACGTGACGAGGCTGGCGGCGCTGGGCATCAACGTCGTCATCGGCACCACAGGCTGGAACAGCCAGGAACGAGCGGTGCGCGAGGCTGCCGAGACGGCGGGGATCGGCATCGTCCACGCGGCCAACTTTTCGCTTGGCGTCAACCTGTTCCAGGCCATCGTCGAGCGCAGCGCCACGCTGCTCGCCCGCCACGACGATTTCGGGGCGTGGATTCACGAGGGTCATCACGCCGCCAAGCAAGATGCACCCTCCGGTACCGCGCTCGCGCTGAAGGCGGCGATGCGGGGCGCGGGGTACCAGCGCGGCATCGACGTTGCGTCGACGCGCGCGGGCAGCATGCCGGGGACCCACAGCGTCGGATACGACGGGCCCTTCGAAACGCTGACCTTGACCCACACGGCGCGCGACCGGTCGACGTTCGCGCGTGGCGCGCTGGAAGCCGCACATTGGGTCAAGGGACGCCGCGGCTGGTTTACGATGCGGGACGTGCTCGGACTCGACTAGGACGAAACCGGACCATGCAAAGTCGGTGGACAGGCTGCGGACCGGCGCTGGTGACTCCGTTCACCAACGCCGGCGCGCTGGACGAGGCGGCGATTGCGCGTCTCGTCGAGCGGCAGATCGAGGGCGGCGTGCATTTTCTCGTGCCGTGCGGCACGACGGGGGAAAACCCCACGCTCTCGCGGTCCGAGCAGCTACGGGTCGTCGAGCTGGTGATCGCGGCGGCGGCTGGCCGGGTGCCGGTCCTCGCGGGCGCCGGGGGCTACGACACACGCTCGATCGTGGAGCTCGCCCGCGATCTGGAGCGGCTCGGCGCGAACGGTCTGCTCTCCGTCACCCCGTATTACAACAGGCCGACCCCGGAGGGGTTGTATCAGCATTTCCACACCATCGCTGACGCGACCCAGCTGCCGATCGTGGTCTACAACGTCCCCGGGCGCACCGGGGTCAATATCGATCCGGCCACGCTCGTCCGACTGGCGGGCATTCCCAATATCGTCGGCGTGAAGGAAGCGTCCGGGGATCTCGCGCAGATGTGCGAGATCTGTCGCATCGTCCCGGACGACTTCAACGTGCTCTCGGGGGACGACGCGTTCACGCTCCCGTTGATGGCGCTCGGCGGTGTCGGCGTCATCTCGGTGGCCGCCAACGAGGCCCCGGCAGACATGGCGCGGCTCGTCGACGCCGGACTCGCCGGCGACCTGACGACCGCCCGCGCCATGCACGAGCGCCTGCTCCCCTTGATGCAGGTAAACTTCGTCGAGTCGAATCCGATCCCGGTCAAGGCGGCGATGGCCGAGCTGGGCCTGCTCGAAGAGGTGTACCGGCTGCCGCTGGTGCCTCCCCGACCGACGTCACGGGCCAGAATCGTCGAGGTCCTCAAGCAGCTAGGTCTCCCCCGCGCCGACCTGACCGCCCGTGTGCGATGACCGCGACTGACTCGCAGCTCGCCGAACAGATCCAGCGCCTGTTCGACCAGGGCGCCGACGCCGACCGCGATGAATCGCGCGCCGCGTTCGCGCGGCTGCGCGAAGCGCTGTCGGCGGGTCGAGTGCGGGCAGCCGAGCCCGATGAATACGCGGCAACCGGCTGGCGGGTCAATGCGTGGGTCAAGCGGGGAATCTTGGTCGGCTTCCGCTGTGGCGAGATCGTGGCCTACGACTCGCCGAGCACCGAGGCGCCCTTTCTCGACAAGGACACGCTGCCGCTGAGATCCCTCGACACGAGTGCCGGGGTCCGGATCGTCCCGGGCGGGTCGTCCGTGCGGGACGGGGCGTATCTGGGCCGCGGCGTCATCTGCATGCCACCGATGTACATCAACATCGGCGGCTACGTGGGCGATGGCAGCCTGATCGACTCGCACGCCTTGGTCGGCTCCTGCGCCCAGGTCGGCGAACGGGTGCACGTGAGCGCGGGTGCCCAGATCGGCGGGGTCCTGGAGCCGGTCGGCGCGCTACCGGTCATCATCGAGGACGAGGTGCTGGTTGGTGGCAACACCGGGCTCTACGAGGGCGCCGTCGTAAAGAGACGCGCCGTGATCGGCGCGGGCACCGTCCTGACCGGCTCAACCCCGGTCTACGACCTACCCAAGCGGCGGCTCATCAAGCCGGAGCCTGGACAACCCACGATTATCCCAACGGGCGCCGTCGTCGTGCCGGGCGCGCGTGCCGTGACCGCGGCGCCCGGACCCGAGTGGGGCCTGTCGCTGGCGACACCGGTCATCGTCAAGTACCGCGACGACCGGACCGACACCCGCACCGAGCTCGAGGCATGGATTCGGTAACGCTCGTCCACACCGCCCGTGCGCTCATCGACATCGACTCGACCAGCGGACGCGAAGCGGACGCGACGGCATGGGTGGCCGGTTGGCTGCGGGACCGCGGCTACGGCGTCGTCGAGCAGCCGGTCGCCGAGCACCGCGCCAACATCATCGCGACGATCGACGGGACCGAGCCGGAGGTCGTGTTCTCCACGCACATCGACTGCGTGCCGCCGTTCTTTCCGAGCCGGGAGGAAAACGACAGGTTGTACGGACGTGGCGCCTGCGACGCCAAGGGCATCCTGGCCGCGATGCTGGTGGCCCTCGAACGACTGCGCGGCGTCGGCGAGACGCGTGTCGGCCTCCTGGTCGTCGTCGGGGAAGAGCGCGGTAGTCAGGGCGCGCAGGCGGCGAACACCATCGCCTCGACGTCGCGCTTTCTCATCAACGGTGAACCGACGGGCAACCGGCTCGGCGCGGCGACACGCGGCGTCTATCGCGTGCGTTTCCAGGCTAGCGGGCGGGCCGCGCACTCAGCCTACCCGGAGCTCGGCGAATCGGCGATCGACAAGCTGCTCGACGCGCTGATCGCGCTGCGCGCCCTCCCGTTGCCGGAGGACCCAGCGCTCGGCAGGACCAGCTACACCGTCGGGCTGATGTCCGGCGGGATCGCCCCCAACGTCGTTCCGCCGGTCGCGGAGGCCGACGTGAACTTTCGGACCGTCGGACCGGCCGTCGACGTGCTGAACAGCCTCGTGCCGCTCCGAGCGCACGTCGCGCTCGAGAACATCGTGACGGTGCCGCCGGTGACGCTGACGACGGTGCCCGACTTCGAGACCGAGGTCTTCTCGTTCACGACCGATATCCCCTTCCTGACGGCTTGGGGCAAGCCGCTCCTCGTGGGTCCCGGCTCCGTGCACGTCGCGCACACCGCGGACGAACATGTGTCGATCGGCGAGTTGCACGCGGCGGTCGATCTCTACGTGAGACTCGCGAACACGCTATTGCGGATGTAGCCGCCCGCGGTCTCTGCATGGGACATCGACCTCTTGGCAACGGTGTCGGTCGCGACGCGAGAGACACATCGACGAGTGTGGCGCACCGCTCAGCGGCTGCGGTCTCGATAAAAGGTGATCAGGTCCTGGCTCTTCGGGGGCGCGGCACCGAGCTGGCGCAGCATCGCCGTGACCTGACCGCGATGATAGCTCGCGTGATTGACGAGATGTTGCAGCATCTCGGAGAGGACCGAGGACGTCCACTGACCGCTGAACACACGGTATTCGAAGACCCGGTCGGCATCGCCGTCATCCAATGTCGCAATGAAGGCCCGCACCTTGCGTTCGTGCTCGACCCACCGCGCTCGCACCGCTGGAAGGCTCCCGTACTCGTCGGCGGCCAGGTGCTCGGTTGGTGAGTGACCGTGCCATCGCGAGCACCAGACGAACTCCGCCGACAGGATGTGCACCAGCGTGTCGCGGACCGATCCGAAGCTGCTTTTGAGATCCCGACAGAGCTCGTTGTGCCCGAGAGGCTCCACCGCATCCAACACCCGGTCGCGAGCCCAATAGTGGTAGTCGACGAGCGTGCGTAGGTCCTGTAGGTCCACTGCAGTCCCTCCGGACGGCTCCCGCGCGCATCGGCCGGCAGGCGCGAGCCGGTCCGTCGTGAGCGGATCGCCACCCTGGATGATGCCGTGCGCCACCATCCGATGAAAGATGGTCCCGTCGTACGCGCCTTCCTCGGCTAGCTTCATCACGAGGCCCACGTGATTCGGCGCGAGGTCTGGCCGCGGATCGATCGCGATCTCACCGCGATCCGTGTCGAGCAGCAACTGCTTGCCGGTCATCTCGTCGAGCGTGAGCGGCGTGACGTAGGGCGCGTCTGGCGTTTGCGACCCAACCGTCACGACCGCACCGACCACGACGCACGAGACCAGAAGACCGACTGGGCGGGTCATTCCTCGGACAGTATCATGTGCCGATGAGCCTGCTGGACCCCGATGCGCCGCCCGCACGACGCCCGACGCGCTGGCTCGCCGCGCTCGCGATCGTCGGCGCCGCGGCGGTCGGCATATACGTCCTGCGCCCGTCGTTCGCGCCGCCACCCCCAGAACCGGAGTCCCGAAGCGAAGTGTCTGCGCGGCCGATGGCCGCACCGGCGCCCGCCGACGTCGCGCCACCACCCACGCGGCCGCGGCCGGCACCTGAACCCGAGCCGGCGCCAGAGCCCGCCGAGGCGGAGGCTGCGCCGGCGATCCCGACCCCGGTGGCGCCGGATCCCGTGCGTTTGCGCGTGACGGCCGACATCGAGACGGCCGACGTGTTCATCGACCGGCAGTTCGTCGGCCGCACGCCGTTCGAATCCTCCAACGTCGAACCTGGTCGGCGGCGCATCAATGTCTCGGCGAGCGGCTACGAGACACAGCTGGAGGAAGTGGAGATCGACGCGGACAACCTCACCGAGGTGGACGTGCGCTTCCAGGTCGTGCGACTAAACGCGCGCGTGCCGGTGGTGCACAAGCATCGGTTCGGGGACTGCGAGGGCGTCCTGGTGGCCGACCTCGACGGGATCAGGTTCGACACTGATGACGACGATGCGTTCACACTGGCCTTCGCCGAGCTCGAGCAGTTCGAGGTCGACTATCTGGAGCACAATCTCCGGCTCACGCGACGCGGTGGCCGAATCTACAACTTCACCGATCGCACCGACAACGCTAATGTCCTGTTCGTCTTTCACCGCGAGGTGACCGAAGCGCGCGAGCAGCTCGCCCGCGGCCTGACACCCGCCGGAGGCTAGTGACGCACCATGGCAACCCGCAAACGGTGCCCGTGGGGCGACACGCACCCTCTCTACATCGCGTATCACGACACCGAGTGGGGCGTGCCGCAGCACGACGACGCGAGGCTCTTCGAGATGCTGCTGCTTGAGGGCGCTCAAGCCGGACTGAGCTGGCTCACCATCCTCAAGAAGCGCGAAGGCTACCGCCGGGCGTTCAGCCAGTTCGATCCGCGAAAGATCGCCAGATACGACGCGCGCAAGATCGAGCGGCTGCTCACCAACGACCAGATCATCCGCAACAGGTTGAAGATCAACGCTGCGGTGACCAACGCCCGCGCGTTTCTCGCCGTGCAAGAGGCCTTCGGCAGCTTCGACCGCTACATCTGGGAGTTTGTCGACGGACGGCCGCTTCGCAACGCCTGGACGACGCTGTCGCAAGTGCCGGCCCGCACGAAAGAATCGGATGCCCTGAGTGTGATCAGCGACAATTAGAATTCCCGCCTGGCGACAATTAGAAATGCCGGTGTGTCGACGGTCGGCACCAGTCCAAACTCTGGCAACGAAAGGAGTTTGGCTTGGTTACAAACCGTCAGGTGAGGAAGCTGATGACGTTACTGCATCAGGAGGCCACGCTGTCGACGGCGGCCGCGAAGGCGGGGATGGACGAGCGGACGGCCCGGAAGTACCGCCGGTTGGGGACGCTGCCCAGTGAGGTGCGGCAGCCGCACGACTGGCGGACGCGGCCGGATCCGTTCGCGGGTGTGTGGGACGAGGTACGGGCGAAGCTGGAAGCGACGCCGGCGCTGCAGGCCAAGACGCTGTTTGCGGACCTGCAACGGCGTCAGCCGGGGCGCTTTCAGGACGGCCAGCTCCGCACGTTGCAGCGCCGCATCAAGCGCTGGCGCGCGCTGGCGGGGCGCCCGAAGGAGGTGTTCTTCGAGCAGCGGTATGAGCCGGGCGCCCTGGGGCAATCGGATTTCACCTACATGACCGGCCTGGAGATCCGGATCCAGGGCCAGCCGTTCGATCACTTGCTGTACCACTTTGTGTTGCCGTATTCGAACTGGGAGTGGGGGACGGTGTGCTTCACCGAGAGCTTCGAGAGCCTGAGTGCAGGCCTGCAAACGGCCCTGTGGAAGCTCGGCGGTGCCCCGCACGCGCATCGGACGGATCGCCTGAGCGCCGCGGTGCACCAGGAGATTCACCCCGCGGTGTTCACCCGGCGGTATCGCGCGCTGCTGGCGCACTATCGGATGGACGGGCAGCGGATCCAGGCATCGAAGCCCCATGAGAACGGCGACATCGAGCAGCGGCATCACCGGATCAAGGAGGCGGTCGACCAAGCGCTGCTGCTGCGCGGCAGCCGGGACTTCGCCACACGTGCGACGTACGAGACGTTTCTCGGGCAGATGTTCGAGACCCTCAATGCCGGGCGCCGCACGCGCCTCCAGCTGGAACGGCCGCAGCTGCGGCACTTGCCGCTCGGCCGGCAGGACGCGTGGAAACGGGTGGACGTACGCGTCACCGGCGGCAGCCTGATCCGAGTCGCGGGGAATCGCTACTCTGTGGACAGCCGCTTGATCGGCGAGCGCGTCCAGGTGCGCGTGTGCGCCGATGAGCTCCAGGTGTGGTACGCGCAACGCCACGTCGAGACGGTGCCGCGCCTCCGCGGGTCGGGCAAGCACCGGATCCAATACCGGCACATCATCGATTGGCTGGTGCGGAAGCCGGGCGCCTTCGAGCACTACCGGTACCGCGACGAGCTGTTTCCCACGACGCAGTTCCGCCTGGCCTACGATGCGCTGCGCCAGACCGCCACGGGCGCGCGGGCCAGCCAGACCTATCTGCAGATCCTCCACCTGGCCGCCCAGGAGAGTGAAGCGGCTGTGGACGCCGCCTTGGGCCACCTGCTCCGCGCCGGCGCCGTGCCCACCGTCGCGGCCGTGGACGCCCACCTCGCGCCGAACACCCCGCCGGTGGTCGACGTGGAGATCCCGGCGGTCGCGCTCACCGCCTATGACCACCTCTTGGAGGCGGTGGAGGAGGTGCCATGGTAGTGAATCCGACGGGCGAGCTAGAGCAGCATCTGAAGGAACTGCATCTGCCCACGATGCGGCAGTGCTACGGCGAGCAGGCGACGGTGGCCACCCACGACTCGTGGACCTATGAGCAGTATCTGCACGGGGTGGTGGCGCTGGAGGTCGACGCGCGGCGGCAGAACCGCGTGGCGCGCTATCTCCGCGAGTCCCGGCTCCCCCCGGAGAAGAGCTGGGACGCGTTTAACCGCAAGCGGTTACCCCGCAAGATCGATGTGCAACTCAACACGCTGCGCGACGGGGCGTTCATCGACCGCCATGAGAACGTCCTCGCCTTCGGCAATCCGGGGAGCGGGAAGACGCACCTCTTGTGCGCCCTCGGCCAGGAACTCATCCACCGGGGGCATCGGGTGCTCTTTGCCACCTGCAGCCTCTTGGTCCAGGAGCTCTTGGTGGCCAAGCGCGAGTTGCGGTTAGCCCGGCTCCTGAAACGGCTCAGCAAGTTCCGGCCGCTCATCATCGATGACCTCGGCTACGTCCAGCAGGAGCGCGAGGAGATGGAGGTGCTGTTCACGTTGTTGGCAGACCGCTACGAGCGCGGGAGCGTCATGCTCACGAGCAATCTGCCGTTCTCGAAATGGGAGCAGATCTTCAAGGACCCCATGACCACCGCCGCGGCCATCGACCGGCTCGTCCATCACAGCATCATTCTGGAACTGAACGTCCCGAGCTATCGACTCGAGCACTCCAAGAAAACCAAGGGCAAGGCCGCCACCGCGGCCGCGACGAGGCCGAACCCATGATCTGGAGGCCGGGCGGGCAACGCGACCCGCGAGGATGCCCCAGGAGACGATTGCTCGAGCCGGGCCATACCCCAGCACCCCCCTGCTCGGGAGGATCGAGGGTGCTCCCCGGCGCCGCGGCGCCGCGGTGGGGCCCTGCCTCCGGGAGCGGACCAAGGAGGCTTCGCATCTTTTCTTACGGGTCCGCTCCGTCCGCCAGGGCCCCACCGCAGGGAGCAACTTCTCAGCCTTGACCGAGAGAGGCTGACGGATTAACAACCGGGAATTCTAATTGTCGTCGACCGGAAAGAATGATTGACGCCGGACACACGGTGTCGAGCCAGCCCCAGTGGACAGCGAGGGTGCACATGCGGTGGAGCGCCGAGGTCTCCCGGTTGATGGTGCCGGTGGCGGCCCCGGCGGCGCGCCGGGCGAGTTGGTACTGGCGGATCTGGTAGGTGGTCAGCGCGGCGGCTCGTGCGGCGCGGCCGAAGAACGCGGTGAGATGAACAACCCGGCCGCGGGCGGTGCTGACGGACCTGAACTGCCGGACGTGGTAGTCCTGGAGGTAGGCGTCGATGAGGGCCCCCAGGGTCGGCCCCTGGGGGCCGAACGTACCCGCCGGCGGTGCCGTCGCGCGGGAGGTACCGGGGGTGGCGGTCGAGCCGGTCTCGTGCGGGGTCATGGGCTAGGTCCCTCCTTGGTGGTGGCCGCTGGCAGGCGGCGTCCGTCCACATTCGCTCTGGTGGGCCGCACAGGGAAGGGAAATGTGCGGAGGCGAAGGGACGGCGATGTGTGGGGAGCCACGAGTGGCGGCCGAGTGCACCTTGACGGAGCGCGAATTCAGCCGGTGCTCCCGCCCCACCGTGCGGCCCGGCAGGAACGTGCACGACAAGCGCGACCACGGCGACGGCTCCTCCACCCGCCCGCGCGGCCGGCGGACGAGCGGCTCGCTGACCGAGACCCGCGTCTGCGACTGGCAGTATTTGCCGGAACGGTTCGACGGGTCGGCGGACCGGAACATGAACCCATGCTCGCTGGACGGGACCGACCCGCTGGCCAGGACCGTCCTCGCCGCGTGCATCGAGCCAGACGGACCGGTCGACGCCGATGGCGATCAGGCCCGTGTCATCGACGATGCGCGCCATCCGGCCTTCCTGCCAGGTGGCGAGGCTGCACGGCCGTGGGAGGCGGCAACCGGGGCGCGAGTGCGACGGCCGCGACGCCGCCGGTGCTCGTGGCCCCCCTCTCCCATGATCCCGACGTGGCCTGGCTGGTCAACGGTCTCGCGGCCCAGTCTGGGATCGAGCCATCGGGTCCGTGAGAAGCCACCGGCGCGCCGCCCGCACGTCGTCGTTGAGGAGCCCGCCCAGTCGCGGCCGGCACCGGCGGCGGCTAGTGGGGCGCGCTGGGGCCGCCTGGCGCACCAGGATCCGTCTTTGAGACCTCCGTGAACGCGTCCGAGGTCACCCGAAAGCAGCGTCTGTGGCGTGACATCGCGTACCGCGCCTGGCGACGCAACGCCATGAAGGAGCTGGTGACGTTCGCCTTTGACGACAACGACCGGCTGATCGGTGTCGTCGAAGTCCCGAGCGGCACGCTGCAGGACGAAGAGCTGCGGGTCTATATCGAGGCGCTGGCGAAGGAGTGCGACCGGTTCGAGTATGCGCTGAAAGGGTGGGAGCGCTGGTCGAAGCTCGACGAGTGGCTGGCGCAGGCGGCCGTATCGTAGTCAGGTTCGCGGCAGCCGGTTTCTTCGACGGCACGCTTCCGTCACCACCAAGCGGGTCATACCGTTCATCCCGCCCGTCGTCCGGCTGGCGCACTGCAATCCTGGGCTCTTCGGCTACCTCGTCCTCAGGCACGAAGGCCATGCGCATCCCGCGCCACCGACACGTCTGGGGTGGCGCTGACGGACCGCGCGGCGTTCATTCGGCCGTATCCCACGACGCCCGCGGTGATACCGGCTGCGCGGCGCTGGTCGCTGTCGCCGATCGGATTGTTCAGGTGCGTGACCAGCGGAGCTGCCCGCCGATCGCGCCCGACGCGGATTCCGTCAACGACCGTTGAAGGACGGCCTTCCCGCAGGGACACTTTCACCGGGAGCGACCCCCAGCGGGGTCGGCGGGGGCGTGTGATCAGCACGCACCCGCCGGGGCCGCGATCCACCCGTTTTCGGGAGGGTCGCTCCCGGTTTTTCCCTGACCCCGTACATGGTCCCGAGGTGGATGGTAAGTGTGCAGTTGGGTCAGTAAATATAAGGGTTTTGAGCAAAGGAACGTGTGATCGGGGCTGTGATCTGGCTGTGATCTGGCGACCGAGACAGATCACAAGCTCACACGGCATCCTCCCTGCCTGATCTCCCAGTCCGTGTCTTCCTGATTCTCCGTGATCCTTCCTCCGTGACCTCGATCTCCCTGCCATACTTGATCTCCGTCCGTTGCCCCTGATCTTCTCCGTGCTCTGATCTCCGTCAAGTGCCGCGATCTCCCCTCTGTCACCTGATGTCTCCCCCCGTGCTTGATCTTCGTGCCCCTGACTTCTTTCCGCGCCCTGATCTCCGTTCCGCGCCTCGTTCTCCCCTCCATGCGTGAATCTCCACGTGGCTGACCAGCTGCTGTGTCCGGTGTGTTGGTGGCAACCGTAAAGTTCCCATTTGTGGCAACCGAAAACCGCACACCTTGGTGGTTGGCGGGGGCTGCCCTGCGTTCCACGATGTTGACGACGTCAACAACGAGGGAGCGGGGCACCGATGCATGGATGGGAGACAAGGATGTTGCTGAAGTACTACCTGGAACGGGGCGTCTCGAAGGCGGAGTTGTCGAGACGCTTCGGGGTGAGTCGCCGGACGATCCACGAGTGGGTCGAGACGGGTCAGTTGGACCGGGACCTGTCGTCAGGTGGCTCGCGCTACGCGCCGCGACCACCGGCGCCCCACAAGCTGGATCCCTACACGGGGATCATCGATGCACGTCTCGAGGAGTATCCCGGGCTGTCGGCGCAGCGGCTGTTTGACGAGGTCCGCGCGGCGGGCTACCCCGGTGGCTACAGCCGGGTGCGGGACTACGTCCGCGCGGTGCGTCCACGGGAGCCGACCGAGTCGGTGGTTCGGTTCGAGACGCCGGCGGGGCGTCAGGGCCAGGTGGACTTCGCGACCTTCACCCTGCCCTGGGGCCGCCGGCACGCCCTGGTGGTGGTGCTGAGCCACTCCCGGCTGCTGTGGCTGTGTTTCTACCGCCGGCAGACGATGGCCGTGTTGACCGACGGGCTGGAGCGCGCGTTCGCGCGGTTCGGCGGTGTCCCGAAGGAGCTCTTGTTTGACCAGATGCGCGCGGTCGTGCTGTCGGACCAGCGCGTGGGCGGCGGCGAGCTGGTGTTGAACGCGGAGTTTCTGCGCTTTGCCGCGCACTGGGGATTCCACCCGCGCGCGTGCCGGCCGTATCGGGCGCAGACGAAGGGCAAGGTGGAGCGGCCAATCCGCTACATCCGTGACAGCTTCTTCTACGGGCGTGCGTTCGCTAACGACGAGGACCTCAACGAGCAGGCGTCGCGCTGGCTGGAGGGCACGGCCAACGTGCGTCGGCACGGTACGACGGGCGAGCGCCCAGTGGACCGCTTCGAGCGGGACGAGCGTGCGGTGCTGCGTCCCTTGGCACGCCGTCCCTACCAGCGTCTCGGCGTCCACCGCGGTGCCGAGCCGGCCCACCGGCGCGTGCCCGACACCATCGCGGTGGAGCGCCGCTCGTTGCGGGTCTACGCGGAGGCGGCGGGATGACGGCGACCGCGAGTGACCGGCGCGACCGGCTGCGGGCGATGCTGGCGGACTTGAAGATGCCCGGCGCCCTGGAAGCCGTCGACGGCGTGCTGGCGCAGGTCGACAGCGGGGCGGTGACGGCGGGCGAAGCGATCGAGCTGGTGCTCAACGCCCAGATCGCGCTACGCAACAACCGTCGCCTGCAGGCCGCCATGCGCTCCTCGCGCCTGCCGGCCGTCAAGACGCTGGCGCAGTTTGACTTTACCTTCCAGCCGAGCATCAAGCGCGAGCAGATCGAGAGCCTGCACGAGTTGGGATTCCTCGACCGCGCCGAGAACGTCATCCTGCTCGGCCCGCCTGGAGTGGGCAAGACGCATCTGGCGATCAGTCTGGCGATCGCGGCCGCCGAGGCCGGCCGACGCGTCTACTACGGGACGTTGGCAGGCCTGATCGACTCGCTCATGGAAGCCAGGGCCGCGGGTGAGCTGTCCCGGCGGCTGCGCGTGCTGACGCATCCCGCGCTGCTCGTCGTCGACGAGATCGGCTACCTGCCGGTCAGCCAGGACGGCGCCGTGCTCTTCTTCCAGCTGATCAACGCCCGGCACGAGCGGGCGTCGACGGTGCTGACCTCGAACAAGGGCTTCGAGGAATGGGGACACGTGCTCGGCGACGAGATCATGGCGGCGGCGCTCATCGACCGGCTGCTGCACCATTGCCACATCGTCAACATCCGGGGCAACAGCTACCGGATGCGGGAGCATCAGCACTGGCTGCGGGCTGCGTCGGAACAGCAGCGTGAGGGAGTCGCAACGTGACCGCCGGCTGCGCAGCTTCGCGGCGCGTTTTGGCCAGGACTCCGGTCGCTCCGCTCCCTGCGTCCAGCCCAAAACGCCCGACGAGCATCAACGGGAGAACGTCCGCTCCGCCCGAGATGTATCTCCCCGAAGCGTGCAGTTTTCAGTTGCCAAAAGTGTGCAGTTTTCGGTTGCCATTGACACGGTGTGCTCGTCGGTGGCGGCGGGGACTATGGTCGGGGCTGTGATCTGGCTGTGATCTGGCGCCCGGGACAGGATCACACGCTTGCGCTTCACACACGCTTGCGCGGCACAATCGGCCATTCTTACGGTGTGGATGACGTCCTTGCAGCCTGGCCTGGACATCTCAAGGCGTAGGTCCTTGCGTGCTCGCGCTGCACGGGCCGCGAGTCACCGCGTCGGTTCGCGCGGTTGGGTGTCGTCCTGCGCAGCGTTGCGTTTCGGCTCTTCGGTGACCCCGGCTGTCCGCCGGCTGGGTGACCTGCTCTCCCAGAGCCTGCATGAATCCGGACCACCGTCCCTTCGTTGTAACGGTCGAGCCGAGCCCACCTGGATGAATTGCACACGGAACGGGCGACAACTTCGCGCGCCATCAGCCAGTCCGAGATCCGCTGCGCATCGACCGCGGCGGCTCGGATCTTCTTCGAGCCGTTTTCGAGCGCCTGAATCCACGACTGCAGGTACGCTGTTCCGTGCTGCGGCTCATGCCCAATTCCGAGCCGTTCCCCGGTCATCATCGCGGCGATCTCCGCGCGCAGGGCCGACTGAACCCATGCAGTTCATGTCACGGTAGAATAGGTGTGAGGGATAGTATGGCGATCAACTATCAGGAGCGCATTGTGCGAGATCCCACAATTGTGGGTGGCGAGGCCGTAATCCGCGGCACGCGTGTGACGCTCCGGACCGTCCTCGCGAGCCTCGCGGAAGGTGCCCCCGTCGAAGGGATTCTCCGCGACTTCCCAACGCTCACTGAAGATGATGTCCGCGCCGCGATCGCGTTCGCGGCAGCCTCCGCGCAGGAAGATCTTCCGCTGGCTGAGGCCCACATCAAACGGTGAAGATCAAGCTCGACGAGAACCTACCTGGCCGACTCGTCCAGGCGCTCACGGATCTCGGCCACGACGTCGATACAGTCATCCTCGAACGTCTCGCCGGACATGATGACCACGCCGTGTGGCAAGCCACTCAGCAGGCGGACCGGTTTTTGATCACGCAGGATCTTGACTTCTCTGACATGCGCCGATACACGCCGGGAACCCACCGTGGCCTGCTGCTGGTCCGCCTTCCTTTCCCTGGCAGAACCGCGCTGTTCGGTCGTATCCGGTCACTGTTTGCCGTCGAAGATGTCTCGACGTGGGCCGGCTGTCTCGTCGTCGCCACCGATCGAAAACTGCGTGTACGGCGGCCTGAGGCCTAGCAGTCCATACCATCCTGGTGGAATGGTGTCAGTCGGCCATGACGTCGAGGTCGCCCTCCGGGATCAGTTCCGGACGTTCGCGCCGACACCGAGTACAGCCCCCACAGCCCGTAGACCTTCTGGTCCGAGAGAATCCATCCGCGCCGGTCGGCATGAATCGGTACACGCCCTCGGGGTCTCGTCGACCGTCTTCCGGACGCGCTCGATGCCGCGAATGTCACCCGCGACCCCGTGCGCGACGTGGCGGACGTACGCCGAGAGCTGCTCCATGCGCAGGAAGACGTCCAGCCCGTCATCCCTGTTGGCCATTCCCTTGTCGACCAGCTCCGCGGCGAAGTAGCGACCCAGTAGCAGGGGTCGTGAACCCGCGCACCGACGTGCTCTGCGTGGTGAGGTTGGTGACGACGTGCCGGCCGAACGCGGCCCAGATCGGCTGCGCGGCGAGGGGATCCCGGGAGCCCTTGATCTTGGCGTTCGGGTCTTCGAGCGTGAGGAAAGGGACAGGGCGCGTGGCTGTCACGAGGCGTTAGTACCGGGTCTATCCGGGTTTCCCAACGCCATTTTGGGGCCTTTCGGGGTTTTTCGTGGGTGATTTGATTGGAAAGGCCCTGTGGGAGCTCGTGGAAAACGCACAGCGTTTTCCAAGGCACGGTGGGCGCGTTCTGTGCGTCCACGGCGCCGTCAGCTTCCACAGGGCCCGTCCGTGCGCGACAAGATGGCTCCCAGGGAGGGGGCCCATGCGTGATGTCGAACTGGACCGCTGCGTCCTCGGACTGCAGTCGACCGGCGAACAACTATGTTCGCGTCAACACCGTCGACCTGTACACGCCGAACGCTCGATTTACCCCGGAAAGACTGGGATATCAGGTGCTTACGCTATTTGGGAAACTCGGATATAGCCTTAGTACCTACCACGAGAGCGCGACTGAGCCCAAGGACACGATCCGGCGTTCAGGAGAAGGGCAAGTGCGGCAGCCTCGTCTCGATCATACCAAAGCTCGACGAGCTCGCCCAGGTCGTCGCCAAGGCCGTGCGAGCTGCAGAAGCTGGCTCCGCCGAGTGAGAAGCCAGAGGATCTGACGGCGCACGCCTGAGGATCCTGTCTTCCCGCAGGATGATGCCGAAGCCGTGACCTTGGTGCCGCAAAGCCGTTGCGGTTGATCACGATCTGGGTTAGTACACTTGCGTAGTGGTGTCGCAACCGGCCCGATGACCACTTCTCGTTCGCTGGCCAATTTAGAGAGTGGCTAGGGGAGTGGTCGTACTGACGGCGGTCCCATACCGGTCGATCGAACTGGTGCTGAGGGAACCAACGATGGAGTTGATGGAGTTGATCGCCCGCGCGCCGTGGCGCGAGGCGGTGACGTACCGCGAGACGTGGCCACACGAGTATGTGCTCATCAAGCAGGATAAGCAGCGGGAGCTGCTTGCCGCGATCTGCGCCAGAATCGCGAATGGCGAGGGGATCGAGGGGCGATTCTTCAATCGGACATCCACATACCTGTTCATCGGCGAGTACAAGTACTGGCCCTACACGCCGTGCGCCGAGATCGACCTCGACGCCACCGAGGACGAGGTCGTGCTCAACCGTGCGCCGCTGTACCGGGACCGCAGGGACTTCGTGGTTCGGTCGGGCGATACGGGGATAAGAGAAGAGAAGGGTGAGTAGAACGAGCTAATGATGGAGACGATCAAGCCCGACACGCTGCTGGCCCATCTCGCGTGGACGCTGTCCTCTCGCCACGAGGACATTGCGGTTGAGGCCCTCGGGTACATCTTGAAGTCCAGGGAGACTCGCCGCATCTTGGAGGATGTGTTGCGAGACGGCGGCGCGGAGGTCGGACCGATCGAAGAGGTGCGGACCCAGGTCAGTGAGGGGCAAACGCGTCCCGACCTCGTTGGGTTTGATCGACACGACAAGGAATGCGTGTTCATCGAGGCGAAGTTCTGGGCCGAACTCACCGAGCAGCAGCCCACCGCCTACCTGAAGCGGCTGCCGCCGCACAAGGCGCTCGTGGTCGTTGCGCCCGCCTCGAGGATCGAACGGCTCTGGGCTGAGCTGCGCCAGCGGGCTGGAGCCGACGGCCCGCGTCCCGCGTCTGAGCCGGCGGCGTTCAGAAGCGTCATGACGGTCTGCGGGCGGCACCTGATGCTAACCAGTTGGGCGCACCTGCTCGCACGCCTCGATGGCGCCACCGACGCGCACACGACGATCGCAGTCCAGCAACTGCGAGGGCTGATCAAGATGAAGACTGAGAACGTATTCCACTTCCACCCGCTCCATCTGGACGAACTCGACCGCAAGGTCCCGCGTCGGTTGTTGAGCCTGCAACGGCTTGTCGACGACGCCACGACCCGCGCGGTCGAGCATGAATACGCGAGCACAGCAGGCTCAGTCAGGCCGACGACCACTAGTTACGGTCGGTACCTGTCTCTCGCCGACGCCGCCGCATGGTTTGGCATCGATTTCATGTGCTGGGCTTGGGACTCGTATCCGGATACGCCGCTGTGGCTGTCTTTCCAAGAAGAATGGCGTTCAGAGGAATCGCGCTCACTCGGCGAGATTCGCCGCGCGCTTGAGCCACTTAAGCAAAAAGCCCCCTCGGAATGTTTCGAGGAGGATGGAGCGCTGTATGTCCCTATTGATCTACCGCCACACGCCGAGTATGACGCGGTGCTCAAGGCGGTGGGCAGACGTCTCCAGGAGGTCTCGGATCTGATCAGCGCGGCCGGTGGCGCGGCCGGGTTGTGATGGGAGATCTTTGCCCGATAAGCGCCATGATCGGGCCTCTTTGAGGCGGGTGTGTGCCCGTGGCGGCACACGTTCCGCGACGACGGACGGCGTCATCCGACGTCGATAACCACCCGGCAGTGATCACTTGGCCCCCATTCGTCCGGGGCGTTGAGGGCACGCACGCGCACGGCGTCCACCATGCCCTTCGATGCGAAGACGTAGTCGAGCTGGGCCTCCGCGTCCGCCGGCGATGTCCCAATCCGGCGGAAGGTTGGCAAGTTCTTGCTTTCCTGTGGCAACCACTCGGGCCAGGGATCCGCCTGTCGACCGTGGGGTGCCTCCGGGCCGACGCACTGCAGGCCGAGAGCGTCCATCCTGTCGAAGATGGTTTGTTCACGTGCGCTCCAGTAAGGGTTTTGGTATGTGCTCGGGCCGCGCGTCACCGTGAAGTCGCCAGCGACAAGCACACGGTGCTGCTGCGGCCGCCCGATGAAGGCCGACAGGTCGGAGATGCTGCGATGGAGCGAGCTGTCCACGTTCTTCATTTTCCCAGGCACGACAGCATGCGGGTACTCGTATGCCGGGCAAATCGACACGGCGATGAACGCCTCGGCGTGTGGCGGCTGGACTCGCGCGGCCGCGAGGAGGTACGGGTCCGTCGCGAACGATTCCTCGATGAACGTCACCTTGGCGCGATCGCTCAGACGAACGACCGCGACCTTGCCGATGCGTCCCTCCGGCCACGCCCCAGGATTATTGATGGCATGAGCGGAGATGCCTACGTCGGACGGCGGGGGACGCGCCTCCTGCAACAGTGCCACGTCTGCCTCCATGGTGCGCAGTAGCCGCCACGAGGCATGCTTATTTTCGATATTCCAGCAGACAAGCGTGACCGGATTCGTGGCCATCATCCTGGCCCCCCAGAGGGCAGATCCCGCCTCGTGTGTGCTGCCGATCGCCCCCGCCCACATCTTTCCAGCAGTAAGCGTGTCAGACCGATCCTCGCGTGGCGTCACGCCGCGCCCAGTGGACCTCGTCAATCGTGAGTTTACAGCCATGGGATACGGAGAGAGCCGACGGTTTTCAAGCGGGCGTCCACGAAAAGGTGCCAGACGGTCTGTTTGCGACCGGGAGAGTCTACCTTGGGCTTGATCCGCCGCCGCCGGGCGCCGCCGGTCCGTAAGCTTCCCCGATCGAGCGACAGCCGATGGTAGACTGCTCCGGTTAAAGGAGCGGTCATGCGCAAGTCGAAGTTCAGTGAGACCCAGATCGTCGGCATCCTCCCTCCTGTTGATTCGTAAGCCGTTTCGACATCTATCGAAAACTCAATGATTCCCAGTTTCATTGGGACAAACGCGCGTCACATTGAGTCAGAACGACTCAGAACTACCTCCATCAAAGCAGAAACGGCTGGCACTACGAAAAAAATCCGGCGCTCTGGCCAGCTGCACGCCGAGTCGCGACGGCTGACCTGAAATTCATGGGGCTAAGATTCTGGCTATATCCGAGTTTCTCAAAGGGCGTAAGTACTGCGTATTCCGGAGGATCTTGAACACCGATTCCGGGCGAACGTGAACACGGTTTCCGGGAAGTTGAACACCGATTCCGGGCATCGTGAACACCGATTCCGGTGATTGTGAACGCTCGTCGGTAGCGAGGTGAGGCACGCTGCGTCTCCCGAAAGGAGGACGCCGCGATGCCAGTACCGAGGCTATCGATGAGGAAAATCCGCGAGGTTCTACGACTCAAGCACGACCGGGGCCTGAGCCACCGGGCGGTGGCGCACGCCTGCGCGATCGGCGTCGGCACGGTCACGCTCTATCTGCAGCGGGCGACCGCCTGCGGGGTGGGCTGGCCAGTGCCGGCCGAGCTGGACGATACGGCGCTCGAGGCCCGGTTGTTTCCGCGGGCCGCGCCGATGCGGGACCGGATCCGGCCCGATTGCGCGGAGATCCACCGTGAGCTCAAGCGCGTCGGGGTCACGCTGCAGCTCCTGTGGCAGGAGTATGCCCAGGTCCATCCCGACGGCTACCGCTACAGCCAGTTTTGCGAGATCTACCGGCGCTGGGCTCGGCGCCTCCGGCCGTCGATGCGTCAGGTGCATCGGGCCGGCGAGAAGACCTTCATCGACTTCTCGGGTAAACGGCCCACGGTCGTTGATCGGCGCACCGGCGAGGAACGGCCGGTCGAGCTCTTCGTCGCTGTCCTCGGGGCGAGCAGCTACACCTACGCCGAGGCGACCGCCAGCCAGCAGCTGCCGGACTGGGTCGGGGCGCACACCCGCATGGTCGCGTACTTCGGCGGCGCGACGGGCCTCTGGGTCCCGGACCAGCTGAAGAGCGCCATCACGCGGTCCTGCCGCTATGAGCCCGGCGTCAATCGCACCTACGAGGAGCTCGCCGCGCACTACGGCGCCGTCGTGGTCCCCGCCCGCCCCTACAAGGCCCGCGACAAGGCCAAGGCGGAGGCGGCCGTCCTGGTTGCCCAGCGGTGGATTCTCGCCCGCCTCCGGCACGAGACGTTCTTCAGCCTGGCCGCGCTGAACGTGGCCATCCGCGCCCTGCTCGACGAGCTCAACGACCGCCCGTTGCAGAAGCTGGGGGTCAGCCGCCGCACGCTCTATGCGCGGCTTGACCGCCCGGCACTCCAGCCCCTCCCCGCCACTCGCTACGTCGTGGCGCAGTGGAAGCCTTGCCGCGTCAACATCGATTACCACGTCGAGGTCGCACGGCACCCCTACAGCGTCCCGTACCAACTCATCCACGAGCTGGTCGAGGCGCGGTACACCACCACGACCGTCGAGCTGTTCTACAAGGGTCGGCCGCTGACGTCGCA
The DNA here is from genome assembly GCA_965197395.1 of Vicinamibacterales bacterium. GTDB lineage: Bacteria > Acidobacteriota > Vicinamibacteria > Vicinamibacterales > UBA8438 > CAZYFH01. Next base: position 912,740 of record CBDANB010000006.1, read on the forward strand.
TCGTCGGCGCTATGACGGGCAGCCCTCCACCAAGCCGGAGCACATGCCCAGGGCCCACCGGGCGCATGCCGAGTGGACCCCGTCGCGGCTCATCCGCTGGGCTGAGCAGACCGGCCCCGCCACGGGGCGGCTCGTTGCCGAGATCCTGCAGCGCCGCCCGCACCCTGAGCAGGGCTATCGCGCCTGTCTGGGGATCATGCGCCTGGGCCGGACGTACGGCGACGCACGGCTCGAGGCCGCCAGCGCGCGCGCCGTCGCCCTCGGCTCGTACCGCTATCGCACCATCAAGAACATCCTCGCCTCGGCCCAGGACCGCCTGCCCCTGGAGGCCCCGCCGGAGGCGACCCCGACGCCCACGCACGCCAACATCCGCGGCGCCGCCTACTATGCGCCGCCCACCCCCGAGGAAGACCGATGCTGATTGAACAGACGCTCGAGAAACTGCACGCCATGAAGCTCAGCGCCATGGCCGAGGCCGTCCAGCAGCCGCTCCACAGCGATGACGCCGCCACGCTCAGCTTTGAGGACCGCCTCGGGCTGCTGGTCGACGCCGAGTGGACCGCCCGCGAGCAACGGAAGCTCCAGCGACGGCTGCACACGGCCAAGCTCCGCTATGCCACCGCCGCGCTTGAGGCGGTCGACTTCACCCACCCCCGCCGACTCCACCGCCAGCAGGTCCTCACGCTGGGCAGCTGCGCCTGGATCGCCGAGCGCCACAACCTACTGATCACCGGGCCGACCGGCATCGGCAAGAGCTTCCTCGCCTGTGCCTTCATCGAGCGGGCGTGTCGGCGCGGCTTCACGGCGCGCTACGTCCGCATGCCGCGCGTGCTGCACGAGGTGGCGGTCGGCCGGGGGGATGGGTCCTACACGCGGCTGCTGGCGCGCCTCGCCAAGCTCGATCTGCTCGCGATCGACGACTGGCTGCTCGCGCCGCTGCGCGACGCCGAGCGGCGCGACCTCACCGAGATCATCGAAGACCGGGCCGAACGGGCCTCCACCCTCATCGCCAGCCAGCTCCCCGTGACCGACTGGCATGCCGGGATCGGGGACCCGAACCAAGCCGACGCGATCTGCGACCGGCTGCTCCACGATGCGCACCGCCTCGAGCTGAAGGGTTCCTCGATGCGGCGCACGAACGCGTCCCCGACGCCACCGCCGCAGGCCACGCCGTGATCAGCACCCGGCCGACCGGCGGCTGCCACGGGGGGTAGACAGGTAGGGCGAGGTCGAGCAATCGCCTCTCAGGGCATCCTCGTCGGTCGTTTCGAGGCCGAGGCCTATGGATCCTGCCAGCGGTATGGAAAACGCGTTCGGGCGCCCAGGAGGACAGCGGCGCCAGGGCACGCGTTTCCCACACCGCTTTGGACGGCGCACACGGCGCGCCGCCCACAGGCTCCACAGGGTCATCATCTGCATGCACAAACACGACAACGCGAGTAGGATATCCAAGACCCGTGACGACCACGATGGAAGGAGACTGACCGACACACGTCGCTTCGCTCCGACGAGCGTTCACCTTCGTCGGAATCGGCGTTCACGATCCTCGGAATCCGTGTTCAACTTCAGCGGAATACGCAAGTACCTGATATCCCTGTCTTTCCTGGGTAAATCGAGCGTTCGGCCTGCACAGGTCGGCCGCTTCGATGTGAACATAGTCATTCACGGGTCGACTGCAGTCCGAGGACGCGGCGATCTTGTCGCATACGGATGGGCCCTGTGGAAGCTGCCGGCGCCGTGGACGCACAGAACGCGCCCACCGCACCTCGGAAAACGCTGCGCGTTTTCCACGAGCTTCCACAGGGCCTTTCCCATCAAATCATCCACGGAAAACCCAGAAAAATCCCGAAAGGCCCCAAAATAGCGTTGGGAAACCCGGATAGACCCAAGATTCTGACTGGAGCGTGCAGTGATTGCCGATGACAGCACACCAGCGAGTATTCCTGACCCAGGGGTTTGGCCCAGGCGTCTCAGTTCAACAGAGGCCGCTACGGCCTCAGAATTGCGGAGGATTGATCCGCACTTAGCCGGTCTGTTCGAACGCGGTCTGAGACTGGCTGACGACATCGACGAGCCCGGTATTGGATATCTGGTGGCTCACGTTGGACGCGAGTTGAGCCGCGGAGTCGTTTCAAGTCTGACCGGCGAAACGCTTGTGAGACCTGAATCCGATGTCGAAAATGCCGGGGGCCAGACCCGCTTTCGAAAGCGGATCGCAGAAGCCCTTGATCTTCCCGAGACAGATCCCCACGTCATCAGTTGGTTTCGAATGTCCGGCGTCAATCATTCTTTCCGGTCGACGACAATTAGAATTCCCGGTTGTTAATCCGTCAGCCTCTCTCGGTCAAGGCTGAGAAGTTGCTCCCTGCGGTGGGGCCCTGGCGGACGGAGCGGACCCGTAAGAAAAGATGCGAAGCCTCCTTGGTCCGCTCCCGGAGGCAGGGCCCCACCGCGGCGCCGCGGCGCCGGGGAGCACCCTCGATCCTCCCGAGCAGGGGGGTGCTGGGGTATGGCCCGGCTCGAGCAATCGTCTCCTGGGGCATCCTCGCGGGTCGCGTTGCCCGCCCGGCCTCCAGATCATGGGTTCGGCCTCGTCGCGGCCGCGGTGGCGGCCTTGCCCTTGGTTTTCTTGGAGTGCTCGAGTCGATAGCTCGGGACGTTCAGTTCCAGAATGATGCTGTGATGGACGAGCCGGTCGATGGCCGCGGCGGTGGTCATGGGGTCCTTGAAGATCTGCTCCCATTTCGAGAACGGCAGATTGCTCGTGAGCATGACGCTCCCGCGCTCGGCGACAGCGCGGCGGAGCGGCTATCGGAGATGCAGATGGACCGCAGCCTCCTGGACTCGGTGACGGCGGATGTGGGGCAGCTCCAGAAGGAGCTAGGAGCGAGCGACCGGCGCCGGGTCGACGAGTATCTGGACGCGATTCGCGAGACCGAGCGGCGGATCCAGAAGACCGAGGAGTACAACAGCACGCAGGAGCTTGCCGTGCCGGAACGGCCCATCGGCATTCCGGAGGACTTCGCGACCCATGCGAAGCTGATGATCGACCTCCAGGTGCTGGCCTATCAGGCCGACCTGACGCGCGTCACCACGTTCGCCTTCGGGCACGAGGCGAGCTATCGGACCTTCCCGGAGATCGGGGTGAGCGATCCGCATCACTCGCTGTCGCACCATGGGCACAACGACGAGAAACTCGCCAAGCTCGGCAAGGTGAACCACTATCACGTGGAGACGCTGGCCTATTACCTGGGCAAGCTGCAGGCGTCGCCGGAGGGTGACGGCAACTTGCTGGACCATTCGCTGCTCCTGTATGGCAGCGGCATGAGCGACGGCAACATGCACAACCACTCGCCGCTGCCGATTGTGGTGGCTGGTGGGGCCGCGGGGCGGTGCAAGGGCGGCCGGCACCTGGCCTGTCCGCCGGAAACCCCCATGACCAACCTGCTGTTGAGCATGCTCGACATGGTGGGTGTGCGCGAGGACCGTCTCGGGGACAGCACCGGCCGGCTGACCGACCTGTAACACCAACATGTCTCGCGGAGCCCGCTCCGCCTGCGCGGCTGCGGTCGTGCTGCTGTGCTGGAGTCCGCCGGCGTACGCGCAGCTCGACACGCCGTGGCTCGTCAACCGGTGGGGTACCTGCTGCACCGGGGACGGCCGGTTCTTCAACCCCCGGGGCGTGGCGGTCGACGCTGAGGGCAACCTCTACGTTGCCGACACCTTCAACTACCGCATCCAGAAATTCGATCGGACTGGTGCCTTCCTGACGAAGTGGGGTGCGGACGGCACCACGGGAGACGGCGAGTTCTCGTACCCGTCCGGCGTGGCGGTCGATGCGGCCGGTCACGTCTACGTGGCCGACACCTTCAACGATCGCATCCAGAAATTCGACGGCGACGGCGTCTTTCTGCGGAAGTGGGGCAGCAGCGGCAGCGGGGAGGCAGAGTTCCAGCGCCCGCAGGGCGTGACGGTCGATGCGGCCGGCAACCTCTACGTCGCTGATACGTTCAACGACCGGATTCAAAAGTTCACTGGCGAGGGCGTTTTCGTGACGAGCTGGGGGACCAGCGGCAGTGCCGAGGGCGAGTTCAGGAGTCCGCACGGTGTCGCGGCGGATGCCGGCGGCCATATCTACGTCGCCGACCAGAACGACCGCATCCAGAACGGTTCGCGAACGCGCAAGCGGATTTCTTGATCGCGGCCGCGCAAGAGATGATCGTCTCGCTGGGCGGCGAGGTCGAGGACGACGAGGGCAGCTAGCCCGCTCCGCACGCCGGGCAGACTTCCGCCCAGCCTCGCTCGCTCCCGCGCCCGGGCTGTGGCAAGGTCCGCGCGATTCGGTCTGCTCCCGACCCCTCGCGAAAGATCGCCCCGGAGCATGTACTAAAATATAGTACACTCGCGGCATGAGACTGGATGCGGATCGGATTCGCAAGGCTTGCGCCAGTCGAGGAATCTCGCTCCAAGCGCTGCTGGACGAGGCGGGCGTCAGCCGCACCGCGTACTACTCTTTGGTTCGCAAGGTCTCCGTGCTTCCGCACTCGGTGGGCGCTCTGGCCGGAACGCTCGGCGTCCGGCCATCGGCGCTTCTCGCAGAGGCTGGGCCGCAAGAGTGGAAGGCACGCGCCATGCTCCGAAAGGCGCAGTGCCTTGCGAAGCGCAATGCCGGCACCTCGTTCGAGGATATCTGGCACACACTCGCGCTTCTGGAAGAGGAGCCGTTGGAGCGATTGCGACGGAGCCTGCTACGTGGCCGCGCCCTCGATCTTCACTGAGAAGGAGCTGGCGTTCCTGCGCGCGCTGCTGCGGCTTCGGGTCGAGTTCATGATCGTCGGTCTATCGGCGGCAGCGCTGCAGGGTGCACCGGCCGTCACGCAAGACATCGACCTCTGGTTCAAAGACCTCGCTGACCCCAAGCTGAAAACAGCACTTGATCGCGTGGGCGGTGTCTACGTGGCGCCGACCGCCTCCACGCCGCCGATGCTGGCGGGGCGAAGCGTTGCGCTGTTCGATGTCGTCGTCACGATGGACGGACTCGAGGACTTCGACGAGGAGTTCGCTATGTCGCTGGATGTTGCGATCGGTGGTGCGAAGGTCAGAGTCCTGTCACTGGAGCGGATCATCGTCAGTAAGAAAGCCGCGAACGGCGACAAGGACCGCCTGATCCTGCCGGTGCTCGAAGCGGCGGCCGTGAGTCCGGACAACGACCCGGCCAGCGACGTATACAGTCCGCCGTTGAACACGGTGTCGCGGATGTTCGGGACCGCCTCGGTCAAGTCGAGGGTGATGTCTTCGGCCACGACCGCGCTCGTCACGTCGACGACCGGTGAGGCGGCGGTGACCACCACGGTCGCGGTCACGTTGCCGACCGTCAAGGTCATCTCGGTCGACGCTGTCTGATCTGACCGACGCGGACCAGGACGTCGGCCTGGCGGGTCATCTGGAAGCCCTCCAGCTCGACGGTCACCACGTATTGGGCGGAGGGCTGAAGGGCACGGAGCTCCGCCAGACCCTGGCGGTCAGTGACCGTGACGCGCGTGGTTGCGGTGTCCTCCGCCGACGCGGTGACCGTGGCGCCTGGGATCGACAGGCCGACCTGATCGGTCACCACGACACGTATGTTCCCGGTCGTGGCGACCTGTGCCCAGGCAGGTGGTCTTGACTCGATCACGAGCAGCAGCGCGAACAGTATCAGCGCGCGGCGCGTCCATGGCTCTCGGAGCATGGTCGTCAAATGATGCGCATTATCAGATACGGATGTCGACGACCGCAAGCCGGAGCCTTTTCCAATCGAAGACACGCCTGAACGGAGGCCTGGGCGCGGATCGCTCCTGGATGCACCAGCCGCATGCCGTTGTTCGCGGTCATCGGTTCGACCTCCTCGCGGGCGCATGATCGCATCCACGACGTCCGACGACCGGCGGACGAGCAGACGTTCACCCCGAGGCTTCCTAGCGGCCCCAGCGGTAGTTGACGCGGGCGTAGTAGTACCCGCCGCTGAAACCCCACGGCGTGAACTGGCTGTAGGGCACGCCGAGCACGTCGGCGAGCAGGTCGTTCCGGTCCGAGAAGACATCGAACACGTTCTGGCCGCCAACCGCCAGCGTGACACCGTCCGCGAGCGAGATCGAGCCTTCGAGGTCGACGATGTACCGGCCGTCCAGGACCGGCGAGTTGGCACCCCGCACTTGCCGTGCGTCGAACACGTCGACCCAGGAGCCGTAGTAATGCAGGCGGCCGAGCAGGCCGACGCGCCCGGCGCGCTGCTGGATCGCGACGTTCCAGCGGGTCTCGGGCACGCCCTGCTCCAGGGCGAGGATATCCCCGGGATTGAGCAGATCCGCGTTGAATGCCGTCACCGCCGTGTCGGTCCGGTTCAGGGCGAAGCTGAAGACCGTCTGGCCAGCGAGGGCGGGCGGCGTGTAGGTGGCGACGATGTCGATGCCCTGCGTCCGGGTGGAGAAGTCGTTGGTGAAGAACCGGAACATGGTCAGGGTGCCGGCAGAGGTGATGCCGTCCGAGAGCAGGAGCGCGCGGTCATCCGGGCCCGTGGCAATGGTCTGCGTCAGGGCGAGGCGATCGGAGACGTCGACGCGGAAGTAGTCGACCGTGGCGGTGAACGGGCCAGTATCGACCACCAGCCCGGCCGTGGTGTTGCGCGACGTCTCGGGCCGGAGCGGTGCGCCGCCGTGGCTCGCCGCCACCGCGAACGTGGAAGGGACGGTGGCGCTGTCGGTCAGTTCCAGTTGGGCGTTCAGCTCCGTCTGCACGTTAATCGCGTTCTGCTGGCCGGGCGTCGGCGCGCGGAACCCGGTGCTCACGCCGCCGCGCACGGCGACGGCGCCGCTCAGCCCGTAGCGGGCCGACAGCTTGCCGTTCGTCGTGGCGCCGAAGAGATCGAAGTGCTCGACCCTGACGGCGCCCCCGACCGTCCACCGGTCGTCGGATCCACGCAACTCGAGGTCGCCGTATACCGCCACGTTGCCGCGGGTCCAGGTGCCGGCCGTGTAGTCGGCGAATCCGGGAAACCCGTTGGACGCGGGGACGAAGCCCTGCGCGGCGTACGGACCCACCTCCCACGACGGCCGCCCGCCTGCGCCCACCTCGAAGCGCTCGTCACGCCACTCGGCGCCGCCCGCGACATTGATCATCTCGGTGGCGGCATAGGCAACGTCGACGTTGAGACCGACCTCCTCCTGCCGGTAGAGGCCCGGGTTGAAGTCGCGCGGCGTGTCGGGGCCGAGCGACGCGTTGACGGTGTTGTTGAAGAAGAAGTCTGACTGGTGGGCGCCGTAGCTGGCGCTGGCGTCCCAGGTCAGGCCGCTGGCCGTGAGCCGGCGCAGACCGGCAACTGCCGACATGTCGGTCACGTTCCCGCCGAACCGCGGCGTGAAGCCGCCCGGCGCGATCTCCTGGAAGGAGAAACAGTTAGGGTCGGCGACCACCTGCGCGAGGGCTGCCTGATCCGGCACGTTGTCGGTGATCGTCACGGTGGGGCAATTGGCGGAGCCCATGCCGTGCGCGGCGAGCACGTCGCCGATGAGCAGCGTCTGGCCGCCGTCGAGGGTGTAGATGTTGGCTCGCGTGTTGGGATTCCGGAAGTAGAACCCCTCCGTCACCTTCTTGTCGGCGTAGTTGGCATGCCCGTAGACCTGCAGGCCGCTCGCGAACAGGTGTCCGGTGTTGCCGAAGAGCTTCAGATCGTCCTCGATCGTCGGGTTCCCCCATATCTGCGCCGGGTCGGCCACAGCGGTGTTGCCGGCCGCGATGAGCGCCGCCGCGTCGGTGCGTTGCACGCTGCGGTCGGTCGGGTCGCTGTTGCCGTACTCGAGGCTCAGGTTGGCAAACCCGGTGGCACCGATCGGCAGGCCCACGTTGCCGGCAACGGTGTACGCGTCGCCGTCACCTGCACGGTAGGCGCCGGTGGTGAACTCCAGGCTGCCGCCCTCCCGGGCGTCCTTAAGCAGGAAGTTCAGCACGCCAGCGATGGCGTCCGAGCCGTACTGTGCGGACGCGCCGTCGCGCAGCACCTCGACCTGCCGCAGCGCGATCGCTGGGATGGTCGAGAGGTCCGGACCTTGCGCGCCGTCCGACACGCCGTTGATCCAGGTAATGACCGACGAGCGGTGGCGGCGCTTGCCGTTCACCAGCACCAGCGTATGGTCATGCGCGAGATTGCGCAGGCTGGCCGGCCGCACGAGCGTGGCCGCGTCGCTGATCGGATGCGTGGCGACGTTGAACGAGGGGACCAGGGTCCGCAACTGGTAGTCGAGCGTGGTGGCGCCCTGGCGGACAACATCCTGGAACGGGATGGCGTCGATTGGTACTGTGGACTCGGTCACCGATCGCGGCTGCGCGCGACTGCCGACGACGACCACCTGCTCCTGGAACTGCACCGACATCGACACCTCGAGGGTGGTGGTGGCCCCGGCGCTGATCGCCACGCCGTCGCGCACGACCGTGGTGAAGCCGGGCAGGGTAAACGTCACGTCGTACGTGCCGGGCTGAAGCGCGGTGATGGTGAACGTGCCCGCGTCATCGGTGGAGACGGTTCGGACCTGACCGCTGATCACGTGACGCGCCTCCACGGTGACACCGGGCAGAATGAGGCCCGTCGTGTCGGTGACCCGGCCTTCGATGGCTGCGTCCTGGGCGCTGGCGACGCTCGGCGCAAGCACAAGAAGGGCGAGGACCGTGCCGGCGACGGTGGATATCTGTCGCAAGTATTTCATAGGTGGCCTTTCGTACGCTGACGCCCCGCACTTCCGCCGCAATGATCAGATCTCCACGCGGGACATACATCGCAAGGAACGATCGCGCGCTTCAGTGCGTGCGTCAACGCCGCGCCCGCGCGGCCGAGAACGGGCTTCGCGAGTTTACCGTACTGATCTCAGTACTGCGTGTCCTTCGTCACGAATCGGATTTCTTGACGGGTGATCGTCCGGAACCGGTGCTGCGCGATGGGCGGGCGGCGGGCGTACCGGCCCGCATAGCCGAGGAACTGCTTCTTGCTTCCCGCTTGACGTCGATGTTCCACCACCGTTCGTACTGGGCGGTGAGCATCTGCCGCAACGCGCACACCATGCCATCGGCGCCGGCCGTTGTGAAGCGCGGGGTGGGGCTGGCCGTACTTCAGTCAGCCAATCGTGGAAGGTGACCGGTCACTTTGTTCGCCTGTACCTTCGCCCCCGGTGGCCAGGCAGAGGGCACAATCGGCGAATTCTTTAGGAAAATGGCGCGCCCGGCATCCACCATCGTTCGGTGTCCGACGTCTTCCCGTGACGTCCCATGAGCGTCCACGTAACTTTCTCTAGCAAAAATGGGTTATTGTCCGATGACGCCTTAAATCGTCCCGGCGCTTCCGCTCGCATCCGAATTTCATCTGTATACAGAAATGTGGATACACATCACGTGGTTTAGTCGATGACAGATACCCCTCGGCACCCGTCGCGCCGCCTGACGCATCGCTTGAGTGCCGTGTTCGTGCGTACCGCCCCGCCCGGCTTCTACTGTGACGGCCACGGGCTGAACTTGCGTGTCGACCCGTCCGGGGCGCGGCGATGGGTGCAACGGCTGGTCATTCGAGGCCGGGCCCGGATGCTGGGGCTCGGCGGCTACCCGCTGGTGTCGCTGGCCGAGGCGCGCGACGTGGCGTTCGCCCACCGCAAGCGGGCGCGGGCGGGCGGGGATCCGCTGACCGAGCAGCGCCACGCCCAGCACGTCCCCACGGTCGAGGAGGCCGCCGCCGTGGTGCTGGAGCAGCAGCGCTCGGGCTGGCGGCACGCGCGGTACGCGCGGGACTGGCCGCGCAGTCTGCGCGCCTATGCGTTCCCGCGCATCGGGGCAGTGCCTGTGTCCGACGTGATGACGGCCGACGTGCTGGCGATCCTCACCCCAATCTGGCACGACAAGCCGGAGACCGCGCGGCGGGTCCGGCAACGGATTGGCGCCGTGATGAAGTGGGCGGTGGCGATGGGCTACCGGCCGGACAACCCGGCGGGTGACGCCCTCGGGCAGGCCCTCGGGCGGCAGCGGGCCGTCGTCCAACACATGCGGGCGCTGCCCCACGGCGCGGTGGCGGATGCTCTCGCGACCGTGCGAGCCTCCCAGGCGTTGATCACCACCAAGGATGCGTTTGAACTCTTGGTGCTGACGGCGGCGCGGTCCGGCGAGGTGCGTCTGGCGACGTGGGACGAGATGGACCTGGACGCGGCCGTCTGGACCATCCCCGCCGCGCGTATGAAGGCGAAGCGGGATCACCGCGTGCCGCTCTCTGGGCGGGGGCTCGAGATTCTGCACGACGCACGGAGACGCAGTGACGGCACGGGCCTGGTGTTCCGCAGTCCACGCGGGAAGCCGCTCTCCGACATGACGCTGTCGAAATTGATCAAAGAACTCGGTATTGCCGCCGTACCGCATGGGTTCCGGTCGAGCTTCCGGGATTGGGCCGCGGAGCGGACAAACACACCCCGTGAAGTGGTCGAGGCCGCGCTCGCCCATACGGTGCGCAACCCGACGGAGGCGGCCTATGCGCGCAGCGACCTCTTCGAGCGCCGGCGCCGCCTAATGGACGACTGGGCGGCCTACCTCAGCGAGGCCCGCAGGCACGTGGTGGCATGACGCGCATCTCGGAGAGAACCAAGCGGAGGTGGAAGTTGATTGACTCGACAGGAATGATTCACTGGGGGTGTCATGTCCTACGTGTTCTATGACACAGAGACGACAGGTATCGAAACTACCTTCGATCAAATCCTCCAATTCGCTGCGATCAAAACGGATGACGATCTGAACGAACTGGAGCGTATCAACATCAGGTGCCGGTTACTCCCGCACATCATCCCGTCGCCCATCGCGCTCCAGGTTACCCACGTCACCCCGGCGATGCTGACCGATTCGGCCCTCCCGTCCCATTACGAAATGATCCGACAGATTCGCGATACGCTGCTCGCATGGTCGCCCGCCACGTTCATGGGTTTCAATTCGATGTCATTCGACGAGAACCTCCTGCGTCAGGCTCTCTTTCAGACTCTGCATCCGCCTTATCTCACGAACACGAACGGAAACGCGCGGTCCGATGCCTTGCGCGTGGCGCACGCGGTCAGCGTCTACGCACCAGACGCGATGGTGGCCCCGACCGGTGATCGCGGGCGGCAGGTGTTTAAACTCGACCGTCTCGCGCATGCTAATGGTTACAACCGCGACAACGCGCATGAGGCGATGGCCGATGTAGAGACGACTATTTTCATGGTCCGCCTGATCCGGGACCGTGCGCCGGACGTCTGGAAAGCTATGGATCGCGCGACCACCAAGAACGCCGTCAAAGACTATCTGGCGACGAAATCGGTGTTCTCGCTGACCGAAAGCTATTTTGGGAAGACGTATTCCTGGCTCGTCACGCCCTGCGGCCAGAATCCCAAAGATGCCGGACAGCTCTCGGTGTTCGATCTGTCTTTCGATCCCGACGACTATCGGTTCCTCTCTGCCGAGGATCTGGTCGCGGTCCTGAACGCCAGCCCTAAAGCGATCCGGTTCCTACGGGCTAACCGCCAGCCGATCATGATGCCGGCAGACGCCGCGCCGGACAACACAAGAGCACTTCAGATTCCGCCGGGTGAACGCCGTCGCCGTGTGGAGGTCATTCGGGGCGATCCTGATTTTCAGGCACGGGTCGGTCAGGCTCAGGCCCTCCGCTTTGCGGACAAGGAACCACCGGCGCATGTTGAGCAGCGCATCTATGACGGCTTTCCGAATGCAGCGGATGAGGCGCTCATGGGACAGTTTCACCAGGCCGACTGGGGCGAGCGGACCGCTCTCGCCGCGCAGATCGAGGACCCGCGGCTCGGCGAATTCGCCCATCGTCTGATCTATTTCGAACGCCCGGAGATCCTGTCGCAGGCACACTCCACCGAACTCAGCGCCTGGATAGCCAACCGCGTGTTAACCGAGGATGACAGCGTTCCGTGGATGACCGTCAGGAAGGCGCTACGTGAAACCGACGTCCTGCTGCGAAACGCGAGGGGCGAAGAAGCGGGCCTACTCAGCGAGGTGCGGGATTTTCTCTACAGCCGAGCAGAGGAAATTGCAGCTGGCGGGTAAAGACACCGTGGAAGTTGTGAACGATCCTGGCATCGCCCGCCTGGAAATCATTAACGAGGTAGTTGGAGCCGTAGTCGCGCCGTCGTCGCAAGCCGCGCGCGACGCCGGGGCCGATGCCCCCAAAGCGTTCGCGAATAACCTGGCGGATTTGCTCCAGGACCTCAACCGGGCTCCGCGCTTGGCAGCATAAAGACCGATGCACTCGGTTGTGCAATGATCAAAGACCCCAAAGACAAAGGCCGCCCCTTCGGCACGGACTTCGATGCGTCGATTCGCTTTCCATCACGAAAGACACAGATCCATGGCTCGCGCACACCTTGCAATTCATTGCCAATGAAGTCTTGCGGCCCCGTTGGCTCACTACAGCTTTGCATGCAGTGGTTCACTTGCGAGTGTCCGAGCTGAATCAGCCGATAGGTCTTTGTTGCAGTCGGCCAACAGAAAGGGTTCCTCTCAGGGATCGGTGCAGCTTTGGCCGGTTCCATGGCTAATAAGTCAAGCATTGTCATCGACTTACGTGGCTGGAGAACACCGTCTGTATCTGGAGAGGAACTGCAGGCTCTCGGAAAGTCCGGCCCACGGTACACGGCGGAAATCGCGAGGGGCCTGCCAGTGCCAAGGGGCTGAACAGTCAGCGAGGGTTCGGCCCAGCGGTAAAACGTCGGCGAAAGTCCAGGCCGCGTTCCACGAGTGTTCATGGTTCGTCGCCCTGTAAATGCCAGCGCCTCAGCACCTTGAGGTGGGACCGGCTGCCGTCGAGCAGGCCCCCCACCAAAAGCGGGGCCCGCGCAGGCGGCCGTCGACTGAGCGATAGACGACTTCACCGCTGATTCGCGGGCACGAACACATCCGCAGCCTCTTTCCACGGCGTGGCTGACCTGCTGGGGGCTGAATCGTGCACACATTTGTGTGAGGAACCACAGAAAGAATCCGAGTGCCCGACGCCGATCATCGACACCCAGCGAGCTGATTCGATGGTTGAACTGACTCCTGAAGGACGCCAGTCGTTGGTCAATCAGCCTGTCGATATTGCGCATTAGCCGATCGTCGTTGCAGAATGAATAAGTGTTGCCCCACCCACGCACAACATTGCTTGCAGCGCGAATTGCACCGGCATATGTTCCCCTCCCGTCTGGCAAGCGCACTGCTTCAGCAGGCTTGTCTAGCGCTTTAATACAGTCCTCGAATATCTCTTCGATTCTTGTGAGGATGCTCTTCCAGTTTTCTCGCTGTGGCCGTACGCGCGTCAGCGACACTTCGCAGCCAAGGAAGTCAACCGTTCCGTCGGTGCGGCCGTGGTCAGCCTTGTCCTTTTCAGCGGGATTGTTCGGGTCATATGCCTCTAGACCGAGCGCCTTAAGCGCGTTCTGTGCACTGCGGAACGCCTTGAACGCCTGGCTCTTGTCCTTGGCGAAGAGGATGAAGTCATCGATGTAGCGGATGCACACGATGCCTCGCCCGTTCATCTGTTTGTCAAATTCACGGAGCAAGTAGTTGCATAACAACGGCGACAACGCGGAGCCTTGGGCCACCCCGGTGTCATGTAGCGGGAATAGCGCCACGTCCTGACCGAGTCTCTCGACATCCTGAAGTTCGACCTGCGTGGCTCTCCGAAAAATGGCGGCGAATCCCGGGTCGTCAACATGCGAAAGGATCGCGTCTAATGCAGTCGCGCGTGGTACCGCGATAAAGAAAGACTTGATATCAGTCCGTATGTAGTACCCCGACGATCGAACTGCGAGAAGCGCCTTTGCGATTGCCGCCGGCACTCCAAATCCGCTACCCGAAATACCCCCATAGTTGTAGCCGGCTTGAAGAGCGGACTTGATAGCGGGAATACCTTGAAGGACATTGAGCAACGCTCGCTGAACGATGCGTGACTCAATTGGCGCGACTACAACCGGCCTGGGCGTCTTACCCTTTCGTCGAATTGTGATGCCTCGCGCGGGCTCAAACTTGAAGCGGTCTTGACCAAGGCGGCTCTGAACGCTCCTAAGTTTGGCTGTAACCGACTGCTCGAAGAGCCGAGCCTCAGCGCGGATCTCGGGCGATTGAGATCGAATCGCATGACTGCGAACATGCCTCCATGCCTCTTCGAGATTACTGAAGCGGCGAAGAAGTACACAGAGGTTCGGTGGATCCGCCATTTACGATTGGGTGGATGGTCTCACTGGTAAGCCTCCCCAACCGTTCCAGAAGCTCTTCCCCGCAGGCGAGGCCCCTGGCCTGACCTGACCGGCACGCGGCAACGCCGACGCGACGGCTTCATCGACCACGGGAGCGGCACCGCCATGCAGCCCACCCCGCGCGACGAACAAGAGCCCGACCAGGATTAAGCCAGCAAGGCGACGCCCGACCAATACCCTGGCACGTTTTTGCTTGCGCTGTTATTCACGATTCCGGCCTCCAAAGCTCCTCACACAAAGCACGATTCAGCCCCCAGCAGGTTGGAAAGAGGCTCGCGGATGTGTTCGTGCCCCATTAGTCGTCCGCAGTCGAGCGGGCCGCTTTTGGTGGGGGGGCCGGCAGCCGTCCCACCTTGCGAGGCGCTGGATTTACAGGGCGATCGAAAGAACACTCGTGTAAGAACGCGGCCTGGACTTTCGCGGGCTGGACGTTTTACCGCTGGGCCGAACCCTCGCTGACTGTTCAGAACCCTTGGCACTGGCAGGCCCCTCCGATTTCCGCCGTGTACCGTGGGCCGGACTTCGCAGCGAGAGCCTGCAGTTCCTCTCCGCGGATACAGACGGTGTTCTCCAGCCACGTAAGTCGATGACAATGCTTGAACTTATTAGCCATGGAACCGGCCAAAGCTGCACCGATCCCTGAGAACCTCTAGCGTTTTTGACCATTACCGCAAGCGGCCGCGGCCCGCCGCTTCGCCTGAACCCAAGAAATATGTCCCGTGACCGTCCAGTGAGGACCATGAAACCGCCAAGCGCCGGTCAGTCTGGACACAGTTGGGCACAAGCTCTCCCCCGCAGGCGAGGCCCCTGGCCTGACCTGACCGCCACGCGGCAACGCCGACGCGACGGCTTCATCGACCACGGGAGCGGCACCGCCATGCAGCCCACCCCGCGCGACGAACAAGAGGAACCCTGCCATTATATGGCTATATCCGAGTTTCCCAAATAGCGTAAGCACCTGATATCCCAGTCTTTCCGGGGTAAATCGAGCGTTCGGCGTGTACAGGTCGACGGTGTTGACGCGAACATAGTTGTTCGCCGGTCGACTGCAGTCCGAGGACGCAGCGGTCCAGTTCGACATCACGCATGGGCCCCCTCCCTGGGAGCCATCTTGTCGCGCACGGACGGGCCCTGTGGAAGCTGACGGCGCCGTGGACGCACAGAACGCGCCCACCGTGCCTTGGAAAACGCTGTGCGTTTTCCACGAGCTCCCACAGGGCCTTTCCAATCAAATCACCCACGAAAAACCCCGAAAGGCCCCAAAATGGCGTTGGGAAACCCGGATAGACCCATCTTTATGGCTATATCCGAGTTTCCCAAAGGGCGTAAGTGCCTGATATCCCTGTCTTTCCTGGGTAAATCGAGCGTTCGGCCTGCACAGGTCGGCCGCTTCGATGTGAACATAGTCATTCACGGGTCGACTGCAGTCCGAGGACGCGGCGATCTTGTCGCATACGGATGGGCCCTGTGGAAGCTGCCGGCGCCGTGGCCGCACAGAACGCGCCCACCGCACCTCGGAAAACGCTGCGCGTTTTCCACGAGCTTCCACAGGGCCTTTCCCATCAAATCATCCACGAAAAACCCCGAAAGGCCCCAAAATAGCGTTGGGAAACCCGGATAGACCCCATTATATGGCAGACTGCTGAAGAACCCGGAACGATAGCGATTATCCGATTCATTGGATCGCATCCTGCCGGGCGCCGGTGTATGGCGACCGAATGCCAACAGGCACCCATGCGGGGTACGCCGTCGCCGACCGGAACGATAAGGGACACGTTGCCTCCAAGGTCTGCAATTGCACGAGGTGGCACGCAACGGCGGCGAAGGTGACGACCCAGTCGGTCTGCGCGCCGCCCCGATGATGCAGCTTCGCACCCCGCCGATGGCCTTCGGCTAGCCGCAGACCTGCGCGACTGGCTTCCGCTTTCCGCTGGCTGACCTAGTTGGGTCTATCCGGGTTTCCCAACGCCATTTTGGGGCCTTTCGGGGTTTTTCGTGGGTGATTTGATTGGAAAGGCCCTGTGGGAGCTCGTGGAAAACGCACAGCGTTTTCCAAGGCACGGTGGGCGCGTTCTGTGCGTCCACGGCGCCGTCAGCTTCCACAGGGCCCGTCCGTGCGCGACAAGATGGCTCCCAGGGAGGGGGCCCATGCGTGATGTCGAACTGGACCGCTGCGTCCTCGGACTGCAGTCGACCGGCGAACAACTATGTTCGCGTCAACACCGTCGACCTGTACACGCCGAACGCTCGATTTACCCCGGAAAGACTGGGATATCAGGTGCTTACGCTATTTGGGAAACTCGGATATAGCCACCTAGTTCACCCGGGTGGTATGTGGTCCGGCCATAGAGGGCGCTATAGTGGACCTTGTACGCGATGTGGGAAGTGACCGCAAGCGCGCGAACCGCGTTGACGACGTGCGCTACGACGTACCCTTCGTCGGCCCCGACCGTGCTCCCCGGTGGCGCGCTCGCCTCGAGCATCCAGGCTGCCGCCGCCCTTTCGGCGGTTCCAGTCGCGGCCGTCACGCAGACGTGGGCGACGAGCCCATGTCGGTTGTCGAGCAGCACATGGGACAGATACGTCAAGGGGGCCTCACCGCCAGGGACTTCCGCTACAGCCGCGCCTGCGGGGCGGTCGTCGCCCGGTGTGTAGCGTTGCGCCGACGCTCGCCGCGGAAATCGATCGTCGGCATGTCGGCGGCCCAACGGAAGGTGGTGAGCGCGTGAATGAAGCGATACAAGCCGCGCGGCGGAGAGTCAAGAAAGAGGGTTCCTCACACAAATGTGTGCACGATTCAGCCCAAGCAGGTCGGCCGCGCCGTGGGAAGAGGCTGCGGATGTGCTCGTGCCAGCTAACCAGCGCTGAAGTCGTCTGTCGCTCAGTCGACGGCCGCCTGCGCGGGCCCCGCTTTTGGTGGGGGACCTGCTCGGCGGCAGCCGGTCTCACCGCAAGGTACTGAGGCGCTATCCTGCGCCCCAGGGTTTTCTTGGACACTTGATTGCGAGAGAGTACTCGCAGGAGGAGTGTCGAGATGGGGAAGCGAGATCAGGGTTCGGCGGCGGCGGCGGGAGCCCAGAGGGCGACCGAAGCGGCCGCCGGGCGCGGCCGTGGGGGACGGTTTTCGGCCCGGCGCAAGCGCGAGACGGTGCTGCGTCTGCTGCGTGGAGAGGATCTCGAGTCCGTGTCGCGGGAGCTAGGGATCACGGCGGCGCGGGCGTCGCTGTGGCGTGATCAGCTTCTGGTCGCGGGCCAGGCGGGGCGAAAGAGTCGCGCGACGGAGGCCCGGGACGAGGACAATCGTCGGCTGCAGGCCAAGATCGGCGAGCTGCTGATGGAGAACGAGCTGCTCTACGCGAAAGTGGACCAACTGGAGGCCGGCGTCCCTTTGGCCCGGCGGAGGTCGACGCGATGAGTGGCGCCCATTCGATCTCCACCCGTCGGGCGTACGGCGTGCAGCGGGTCTGCCGCGTGTGGCACTGCGCTCGCTCTAGCGTGTATGCGCGGCGTCAGGCGACCCTGTCTGCGGCGCCGTGTCGTCGCCGCGGGCCGATCGGCGCCGCCCCGGACGCCGTCCTGGTCGGCCACATTCGCCGCCTGCTCGAGGCCTCGCCGTTTCATGGCGAAGGGTACCGGAAAGCCTGGGCGAAGCTGCGGGTCGCGGGGATCCGCACCGCGAAGGAGCGGGTGCGACGGCTGATGCGGGAGCACGATCTTCAGGCCCCACACCGCGTGGGCCACGTGCACGGGCCGACGGCGCACGACGGGACTATCACCACCGCGGCGCCCGACACTGTGGTACTGACTTTCTAGCGTCTTGTTGTCCTCGACCAAGCTGCGAGTCGTGAGCCTCACATCATCATCGACCTCTTCTAAGATGGTGTGAGGACGGCCGTCGTCCCTGATGAACGACTTCTCGCGCCATCGCTTGCCGCACTGTGTGCAAGCGATCACACGCGGCGGTACCGCACCATCCGATTCGATGTCCTGGATCAGGAACGATGTGTAGCAGAAGTGGCAGCAGCGCTTCTGCGGCGGGCTCATGTGGGTAGTGTAGTGTACGGCTGATTGAGAACGCGGCCGAGTCTCGCGCGCGATGCCGTCATGGCCGCGCTCGGAGAACAGCAGGTGCGCGTAACACCGAAAACGTTAAAGGGCTGATTGGCGAGTTTCGCGGAAGCAGGCCGCAATGGGTGTGGTGCCCAAGCCGGGGGATCGCTCTTCTTGTACGGTGCACTCGCTCGTCGTGGCTCCCGGCCTGGGCGTGTACATTTTATCGACCCAGGCGGCTTTTTTCAAAGCTGCGTCCAGCAGCCCTACGATTTCATCCTCGATGCGCGAAGCAGTTGCTGAGTGGTCACTAGCCGCCACGGGTGGTGAACGCGAATTGCAGAACGGTGTTGCCAATCACCTTGATTCGGCAATACCGTTTCGCAACGCCTAAGCCCTTGCAAACATGTCCGGGGCCAGAGGGTTGCGAAACCGTTCGTTTGTGCAATCCCATCCGGGTGTGGACTCCCTGCTCTAGCAGTGCCCCCTCCATCCTGAAAATGTCGCTCGTCCAGGATCACACTCTGGACCACCCGCCGCTGGGGTCATTCCGCTGCCCTCAGGGGCCCCGCATCGCCCCATGTCACCTCGGGGCGCTGGCCGCTGAGCAGCCGTTCTATCCTGCCCGATACTCCACTTATGGGTGGCTCTCCGTCGCCAACCTCAGCACGGATTCGTCCCCGTCGCCATCTACGACGAACACCTTCACCGCGTTCGCACCCCGTGTGAGCGCCTCTTCTGGAATCATGCTGGTAAAGATCCACACACCTTGCTCCAAATAGGATTGTGTCGTCGCAACAATACTGCCGTTTACCGCGATTGCCACACTGACCCGTTCCGCGAGACCGTCTGCCAGCGTTCCGCGAACATAGAGTGGCAACGTGTGTCCCTCGAGATCGACGTCGTCAAACCTCGCCAGATTCTCAAGGTGGAGGAGGATCTCGTTGTCTGTGCGCACGTCGACAGAAGAGAGTGAACGTCCGACGAGGGACGCGTGTGGCCCGAGCGCATACAGCCCTGATTCGAAGTCTCGGAGACGTTCCTCCAAGCCCACATATCGATCTTCCAGATTCGGGGGGTGTTCCTCAAGGGACACCACCCGGTCATAGTTGCGTCGTATGAACGTCTTGTGCGCTCTTTGTGGTTGGGTGGAATCCAGAATCGACCGGCCGTCGACATCGTAGGGGACCGTCGTGGAGAGAACGCTGGCAATCGTCGGCACGATGTCAACAGTTTCGACATTTTGGTCGCTGACATGGCCGGTGATTTGCCCAGGCAACTTGATGATGAGTGGCACGAGCATCACCTCCGCACGTGTCCCTTCTGTCGACGAGCGCCGAGGCTTCCCGTGTTGAAAGCTCGTGCCGTGGTCGGCGGTGATGATCAGCAGCGTCTCGTCGAAGATGCCTTGCGCCGTGAGGCGGTCCAGAAGCTTCCCGACGAACCGATCCGCAAACCCGACCTGCAACAGGTGACGCTGCTGCAGAACCCGGGAGAGCCACGGGTCGCTGTTGAGAAACAGTCGCTCTCCGCCCTCCAGGTGCCCTTGATAATCTGGAGCGTCGTAACGGTGCCCCGACGGCACGTATTCGAAGGGCATGTGCGGCGTGAGTGTGTGGAGAAAATACAGCTGCCCTTCATGCTCGGACGTAATCGTCTCGATGAATCGATCTAGCTCGGACGTCCGGTCGAACAGGCGCCGCTCTCCGCCCTCGTTTCGAAACCGCCGCGCCGTCGCGATCTTCGCGAGTCTCTCCAATCCCCGAGAATCGGAGGCAACTGGGCCGCGACCGAGTCGGGCGCGATGATATGGGCGTAGACGACGCTGAGGTCAGCAACCAGCCCACTGAGACTGTCCTGCACCTCAAGATCGTAGGTGCAGCGGTTCGCCGGACATAGCTGCTGAAACCGGCCGAACACGGTCATGCGATAGCTCGCGCTGAGCATCGTAAATAGGTTGTTCGGGTAATATCGCCGCGTCGGCACGGCGTTTCGCTCAAGCGGATACGTGCCGGTGGCGATGGCGGGTACCGCCCACACCGTCTGGGAGGACACAGTACTCGCGTTGGGATACCAGCCCGCCGTGTCGGCAAGCCGCGCGAAGTGTGGATAGCGAACTCTGTCAATTCCGTGGTCTCGGTCCATGAGTGAGCTAACCGGAAACTCGTCAAAGACAACCACAACGACCGGGGGGGCCTTCGTCACGGTCGCGGGACCGAACATGGCATCCGTTCTGACCACGGCTTCCTGCACGGTCGGGTTCATCAGAAACACCGCTGGAACGACGACGATCGCTGGACTCAGCGCGGTCATGAAGGTCCGAACCGCGCCGAACCTGCGATAGGCCAACGCGACGGCTCCGGCCACAAGCAGCGCCGACCCGATCGCCGTGGCTGCGCTCACCCCCTCGAACCGCTTCATGATCGGCATCAGCAACCCTGCCCACAGCATGGTGAGCACCACTCCGTGTGCGACGCCACTTACGGCCGCACTGAGCCTCGCGAGGGCGAACTCGATCGCGACGAGTACGCTCGGCAGCGCGAAGCACACGACAGCCACCATCGCGGCAAGTCCGGGTGCGGTTGTGTTTCGCGCAACGAAGAACGCTGGTTCTTGAGAGACGACGTCGAAGAGCGGCTGCGCCACCGCCAGCGCGGCCAGCGAGAAGATGTGGCAGGTCTGAGTGATCGTCCTGCCGGTGACGCGCTCGAACACACCCTGAACCGTGCGCCACGAGTGGAGGGCACGACGCCCCGGCCTGGCGACGTAGGGCGAGACACGTACCGCGGCCCACGCGGTGACCACCAGGAGTACACCTATTGCGAGGACCAGCCAGAGGACAACGGTCGAGCGGACCACCAAGGATGTCCCGGTCGCGAGGAGGTAGTCCTGCGTGTCTGGGCGCTGAGGGAACAGCTGGGTGGGCAAGAACGGGCCCGGGTCTCCCCCCTCGCCCGCCTGCTGGATGTTGAGGCCCGTGCCGCCACGATCTTGTTCATAGCGGACGATGATCTCGTGCGCGCCCGCGGCGAGTCTGATCGTCTCGCCAGTCGTATGCATGCCCACGACCGGGTTGCGCCGGAGCACCAGTCTGCGATCCACCAGGACATCAACACGGTCGTCCGCGCCGGCGTACAAGTCGACCGTCTGCGCGTGAGGCAGGTACCAAAAGCCGTGCCAGTGCACGCTGAACAATCGCCGAGGCAGCGTGGGATCTTCATCCAGAAACGCGAGGCTGACCTCCGTGGTGCGATCCTGGAACAGCGGCTCGCCGGCAAAACCAACGTCAGCATAGAACGTGCGAACGAGGCCCGTTGGCGGCGTGACCACCCAGTGCAGGATTCCGCTGAGGGCCGTCAACGTTAACGCCACGCCGAGATACCATCTCACGACGCTCCGGCTCGTGATGTTCAGCCTCAACACGCCCACTCCATGACGCAATTTAGGGCGCCGTGTGCCGGGGCTGTACGCACGTGGTGATCCGACGGCCCACGGCGATCTCCGCCCGGCGCAGCTCGTAGGTCTTTTGCAGGTTCAGCCAGACCTGTGGCGTCGTTCCGAAATAGCGCGCCAGCCGGAGGGTGAACGAACTGCTCGAGGCGCGGGATGACAAGCGCCTGCTGCGCTTTCAGAAACAGCTGGCCAAGCAGGATCTGTTGATCGTGGACGAGCTCGGCTACGTGCCGTTGTCGAAGACTGGGTCCGAGCTGCTGTTCGAGATCTTCTCCCAGCGCTACGAGCAAGCGTCAACGCTGGTGACCTCGAATCTGCCCTTCAATGAATGGACCGAGATCTTCGGCTCCGAACGACTCACCGGCGCGCTGCTCGATCGGCTGACCCATCACGTCCACACCATGTCACCGCCGGCATCGAAGTAGCCCTGATGGAAATCGGGCGGCACATCGACGATCGACGACAGCGCCACCGCGTCGTACTGGCCGTTGCGCTCATCCAGGAGCCGGTACAGCCCCTCCGTTTCCTCGACCCGTCCAGCTGCCCGGCCCGACGGCGAATAACGGGCAACCAGCCTTACCGGCGGATCAAGACAGACGATGTCGCAACACGTTAGCCCATAGGTGGCTCTCGCGCCGCTCACCGCATTCACGGCCGCATTCACGAACAGCTCGTCGCGGTGTGCGTCGAGCACGACCAGCACGCGATTCGACCGCACCGGCGAGAGCCCGGCTGCGCCCATGAGGAGCCGCGTGACGACACTTCCCTCGACGTACATTGCGTTCGAGGGCATCTCGTTTAGGTCAGAGGCATTGACCACGTTCGGGTGCAAGACGAGCGTATCTGACACTTCGGCCAGCAGGCGCGCCACCGGCCCGGCATCACCAGCGTGTCCTCCGATTTCCGCCCCGATGCCAGTTGGTACCAGGAGAACGACGTTGAACCTTTCGATGTTTTCGGTGGGCCGCTGCCGGAACTGGAAGATCGAGCTGAGCGGTGCCCGAGTCGACTCCGCCGAGGCGGCCACGGTGGCAAACTCGCAGTGATAGACGGACGAGGTGGTGGAGGTAACGACGAACCTAATTGGCGCCCATCCGTCGCCCACATGTTGTAGACACGCCTGATGAAGATGTGCCAATAACCGCGCATGCCCCGACACTAAAGGAACATCGCACTGTTGTTCTAACAATGAAACAGCTGTGTTGTGTCCCATGTCCTTTGTCGATCCGCCTCGTCCTAACGTCGAACTACGACACTTGCCTTCCAATCGGTGGAGCTAAACCATTTAGCCGTGAAGTCCGCTGCCTCGTCTGTGTCGAAATCCTTGCACGAGAAGACATTGGCTATATCCGAGTTTCCCAAAGGGCGTAAGTACCTGATATCCCTGTCTTTCCTGGGTAAATCGAGCGTTCGGCCTGCACAGGTCGGCCGCTTCGATGTGAACATAGTCATTCACGGGTCGACTGCAGTCCGAGGACGCGGCGATCTTGTCGCATACGGATGGGCCCTGTGGAAGCTGCCGGCGCCGTGGACGCACAGAACGCGCCCACCGCACCTCGGAAAACGCTGCGCGTTTTCCACGAGCTTCCACAGGGCCTTTCCCATCAAATCATCCACGAAAAACCCCGAAAGGCCCCAAAATAGCGTTGGGAAACCCGGATAGACCCAAGACATTCACGTAGGCAGCCTTCATGAGGTCAAGTGTGTGGATAACAATGGTGCTCGTCAGAATGAACTGCACCGCACTGGTTCCCTTCGTCTTTGGGTGAGTCTGCTGATCCTCTTCAGCGACATCGACGTCATCCCAAAAGTGGAGGTCGCACCGCTCCATATCAATCAGGTCGCAGAGTTCAGCGAAAAATCGTGTGAGTTCAGAACGAGTGAATCTTGCGCAGTCGCAGCCGTGCAGGTCGAGAATAAGCTCCTGTCCGTAGCCGTCTCGTGATTGTGACCAGGCCGCGGCGTCGCCGTCGCCGATACAAACATCCGCCATCTGCCGTCCTCCCGTCATTCTTTCGCCGTGTGTGCCCCGGATCAGAACGCCACAGTCGGTCGATACCTCAGGACTAGCGCGCCAGTCCTGCAAACTTGCGCTCAGCCGACTGTCATCTGTCCAACAGCGTCTGCCGTCGGGCTGTGGCAGTCGCCGGGCCAGAGGAGTTCACTGCTCCCAGATTCAGGCACCATCGCCCCGATTTGCCTAAGCGTGGGCGGGCCAGAGCTTGGCCTTCCGAAGTTCCCATTCGATCAGCGAACCGAACTCGCCTCCGCAAAGCTTCTGAGCTTCGTCTATTGCAACGCGCGCCCTGGCGTTATGGGCTGTCGCGAGGTTGTTCGTGATCTCGTCGATTAACCCTCGTATTCCAACAAACGCCAGGATGCGAGCATACAGAAGTTCCCGCCGGTTGAGATCGGCGTCCAGGATGGTCGTGGCCGCCCTCTCCGAGTCTTGTCGAGGCACCAGGCGCACGGCGCTTGCTCTGATTTCATAGGTAAGGTGATCTCGGATAGGGTCGGCGCCTGCATCAAGAATGGGAGCCGCCGCATTCCACCGGTCCTTCTTGGCACCGTTACATGGTCTACACGCCCAGTGAAGATTGTCCCATTCGAACGTCGATTCCGGGAATTCTGCTTTTGGTTTCCGATGTTCGATCTCTCCGTTACGCCGCCTACCAGCGCCGTATGGATCGAGACAACGACGGTCGCGCATGTGAGCGTTGATGAATCGGGCTCGGACTGCGCTAACACTATCCCGTTTACTCGACCTGGCGCAGTATCCGCATCTCCCGGCCGCGCGCGTCGCGACGACCGCGGCAGCGGACTACCTGGCGCTGCTGGGGGCAGGCGCC
Source organism: Vicinamibacterales bacterium (assembly GCA_965197395.1). Classification (GTDB taxonomy): domain Bacteria; phylum Acidobacteriota; class Vicinamibacteria; order Vicinamibacterales; family UBA8438; genus CAZYFH01. Next base: position 937,377 of record CBDANB010000006.1, read on the forward strand.
GAGTGATGGCAAAACCGACCCTGCTGCTCGACGCGCAGCTCAAGGCCCTGCGCCTGCCGACCTTTCTGCGCGAGTACGACACAGTGGCGCGGCAGTGCGCCCAGGAAGGGCTGGTCTGTCCGCGCTATCTGCTCCGCCTCTGCGAGCTGGAGTTGCTTGATCGCGAGCAGCGCGCCACCGAGCGCCGCATCCAGGCCGCCAAGTTCCCGGTCTTGAAGAGTCTCGAGACCTTCGCGTTCCGCGCAATCCCGTCGTTGAATAAGCGCCTGGTGCTGGAGCTGGCGCGCTCGGCGTATCTCGACCGCCGAGAGCACGTGTTGGCGTTAGGCAACTCCGGCACGGGCAAGACGCATCTGGCACTGGCGTTGGGGCTGGCGGCCTGTCAGAAGGGCTATCGGGTGCGCTTCCTCACCGCCGCCGCGCTGGTGAACGAACTGCTCGAGGCCCGGGATGAGAAGCGCCTGCTGCGCCTCCAGAAGCAGCTTGCCAAGCAGGATCTGTTGATCGTGGACGAGCTCGGCTACGTGCCGTTGTCCAAGACCGGCGCCGAGCTGCTGTTCGAGATCTTCTCCCAGCGCTACGAGCAAGCATCGACGCTGGTGACCTCGAATCTGCCCTTCAACGAATGGACCGAGATCTTCGGCTCTGAACGGCTGACCGGCGCGCTGCTCGACCGGTTGACCCATCACGTCCACATTCTGGAGCTGAACGGCGACAGCTATCGCCTCGCACACAGCAAGCACGCCCGCCACGACGCTGCCGCTCCGGCGTCCTGACGCCTCCCTTCGCAAGCTGCTGGCTGTGCAGCCACTCTCAGGCACGCCGTCCACCGGGCCGGGTGGTCTAATTTTCCTCCGCCACCGTGGTCTAACTCAAGACAGGTAAGCCACCGCCTATGGCGGTGAGACGCGCAAAGGTTCGACCGTGGTAGGGGTTAGCCGAAGAAGATAGACGGTCTCCAGTCATGAACTCCCCAGTTCAGACAGGAGACCGCCATACGAGAGTGGCAGAGCCAATCTCACGGTGGATGCTATTGCAAATGCGGTTGCTGTGGCTTCGGTAGTCTCGAACTTGCGTTCTTCCGTCTGCTCCGATTTGACGCGCAGGCGCTGCTGTGGGCCCGGTCGATTTGGCCGAACAGGCGATCCGCGATTACATCCGGTGGTCGCAAGCAGAGGAGACGCCGCGAGAGCGGCTAGAAAATCGCTAATCGAAGGCCCCTTCGAGGGGCCTTCATCATACCGCCCCCTCAGGGGGCGGTAGCTGATTTTGGTCCGCCCTTGACACACCGACGTGCTCGACGCCCTGATCAGGCGAAGCGAGTGACAGCTCCTGGTTCTTCGGCACGATGCGCTCAGCGGCGGCGCGGAAGCCAGCGTCGGGAAGATCACAGAGATCCTCGAGCGTCGCACGGACCAGCACGGCTGGTGCGATACCGAGGCGATCGGCTTCCTTCCGCAGGCGGTCGGCCTGAGCAGATGTCAGTGCGAGCGCCAGCCTCATGGGACCTCTCTCTCACGCGAGGCGTGGAATCGACCCACCCCTGCCCCCCCACGCGGCCACCGCGTGGCGCCTGCGTCGCTGTCACGCCGAATCTGGTCTGGATCGCGCAGGTCGGCGATTGTGTGCAGGTCCTCTATGATCGCGGGCGGTCTTGCGCACGAGGCGGAGGACGTGGTGACGGAAGTCGGCACGCGACCAATTGCAAGGGGATGTCCCGTGCGCTGTTGAAATTCAGCGGCGGCTCGGTTCACGACTACGCGACCATCTCTGACGACTCCCCGAGTCCTAACCGTGCGTCGCGTGCCCGGAGGGCGGCCACCAGCGCTGGCATATCCTTGCATCCTTTCACCCGACGGAACCCCTTCGCCGCTTCGAGTACCCCGGCAGCGACCCAGCGGAGGACCATCGTCCCACCGCGCCAGCGTTTCACGTTTCGCTTCACATGGCGCGTGCGGCTGAGGAGACTCTCGATGGCGTTCGTGGTGGCGAGCGATCGTCGGAGGCGCTCTGACAGCCCCAAGCCGAGCACGGTCAGAGTTTCGTCGAGTCCTTCCCGTACGGCGCTTCAGGGATTCGGGTGGGCATGAGCACGTGCCTCATCCGGGTACAAGTCCAGGCCTCCGAGATGGAAGTAGATAGCCTTGCGGAACCGCTCCCGGCTCCGAAACCCTGCGGCCTGTTTCTTGATCCACTGGATGCGTGAGTTGAGGGCCTCGGCGGTCGCGTTCGTGATGCCGCTGATGATGGCGTTGATGACCCCGGCGAAATGTCGTCGGACGGTCCGTGCGACTCGGACCATGGGTGCCAGGCGCGAGCGGGCCATCCAGGTGAGCACCGCCTTCAGCGCCCGCTCCGCCCGTTGGGGTTGGCGAAACGCGAAGGCGTCCATGAACGTTTCCTTGATGGCCCAGGCGCGGGCGACCTTGAGGTTGCTGGATTTGAGCTGCGTTAGCTCGGCCGCCTGTGCCCGCGACATGTTCCAGGGGTTCATGAGGAAGAGATGCCGTGTGCCCTTGAGGCGCTCGTCGTGGTTCTCGAGCAGCGTTTTGTGCTCGTCACGACGGACCTTGTTCACCGCATCGCCCAGCAGGCTGGCGAGGTGGTACTTGTCGAAGACAATCCGCTCGTGCGCGTGTGGCCCCAACGCTCGGGTGACCGCGCTCAGGTAGGCGCCCGACATGTCCATCGCGACCGCCTCGATGCGGGCTCGTTCGGCGGTGGTGAGCGGGTCGAAGAAGCCGCTGAGCGAGTCCGCCGAGCGGCCATCTGCGACAAAGAGGACCACCGCCCGCACGGGATCACAGACAACGGTCACGTATTCGTGCCGCTTCTGGAACGAGGTCTCATCGACGCCCACGACCTTGGGCACCGAGCGCTTGCGGCGGGCGAGCCCTCGGTCCACCGCGCGCTCCATGATGCCCGCCACCTGGTCCCAGGTCAGGGCGAGCAGCTCGGCGACGGCTTTGATGCTGGCGTGCTGCAGCCACTCGATGACCAGACACTCGAAGAGGGCGGTGAAGCGAGACCGGGGAGCCGCCCAGGGCACCTTCACCTGCCTGATGCCATGCGTCGGACAATCGATCCGGGGAATCTCCGCCACGAGCAGGGTCTTGTATTGCATCGTGTCCAGGTGCCGCCACGACCGCGTCCGGGTGTCATGGCGCGAGCAGCGCTCGCTGCACTCCGGGCACGGCGCCGGCGCATCCGCCCGGAGGGCCACAAAGACCTGCACTGAGTGGTCCTCCATCGAGAGGCCCACATCGACGACTTCCCACGGCGGTTCGAGGCCGAGAAGCTTGGCGTACAAGTCACGGTCTTGCATGGTGGGATGCTACCGCGACCCACGCTTGTCCTCCACGAGGTGTTGAGATAGCCACCCGAAAGCCGGAAGAGCCTCCCGTACGCTCGCGGCCGCACTCGGGTAGTCGGTGTCCAAACGACGAGCCAGGTCCTGCAGCAGACGCTGCGCCGTCTTGACGTTGCTGTGCGTATAGGCGCGCGTGAGGATCGCTTTCACCCAGGGACGCTGCGCGTCGGGGAGATACTCGAGGATATTCCGGCCCTTATGGACTTGACACCGCTGCACCACGGCGGCCCGACCGAACATCTGGGTCACCGCCGTGTCGAGGGCCTTCGCCCCATCGAGGATCACCAGGAGGCTCCGGTCGGTGCGGAGCCCGCGGCTCGCGAGATTGGTCAACAGCCCCTGACAGACCGTCGCATTCTCCGTGGCCCCTTCCCAGAGGCCGAGTGGGTGTTTGGCGCCCGTTTTATCAATGCCCAGCGCCACCACGATACAGTGCCCGCCGACGTGCACCCCATCGATCAGGAGCCCCGTCAGGTCGAGGGCGTCGAGCGGCGTCGCCCGCCACGCGTCCAGCTGCGTTTGCGTTTGGGCCACAAAGCGCCGACTGACCGCACTCTTACTCGTGCCCCGCGTGGTGATATCGGCGCCGAGCGGGTCGAGACTCCGCGCATACTGGCGGGTCGCCACGCCGATGAGCATCTGCTCAACGACGCGCCGGTTCAGCGGGTCAGGGTCCGTGAACGCCCGCGCCGTGGGCAGCGGCACCTCCGTGCCGTCGCGGCGGACGCGCGGTCGCCGGATCGCGACCTTCCGGCCGCCCAGCGCAACCTGACTGGGGGCATGCCCGGCGCGATAGGCCTGCCGCTCCGATTGATGTGCATACCGGGGTCCACACACCGCGGCCCGATCCTCTTCCAGCATCGCCTCGAGCACCTTCAGGCCCGAGGCCACCACCAACTCCTGGAGCTCGGCCTCGGTGTCAATGAGGATCTCGACCAACGGGAGGTGGCGAGGCGCCGGGGATTCCGATTGGCGACGACGAGGGACTGTGCGAGACTGCTTCTTCATGGCGGCTCCTTTGCTGGCGAGGCTTTCACCTCGGTTTAGCTCACCGGTCGTATAGCACGACCAGCGAGGAGCCGCCGCTTTAAATTTCAACAGCTACTGGGACATCCCCAATTGCAATGAGGGAAGTTGTCAACGCAACAATCGGCTGTAAGTATATGCGTCTTTATTTAGCGGGTCCTGCGACATAACGGCGCCAGACTTACAATTTTGTACTTGTACTTTTTCCGCGAATCTGCCATAAATCTCGTGTGGCAGTTACGCGCACGCGCCCGACCTGCAAGGACCACGACGAACTGATCAGGCGCCAACAAGAAGAACTCGCGCGCTTGCGCGAGGCGTTGGCGCGGACGAGCCGCGAGCGCGACCGCTTGAAGCGTCAGAATGCGCGCCTGAAACAGCAACTCGATGCGGCCCGGCGCGCCGGCTTCCGTCAGGCCGCCCCGTTCGCGAAAGATCGGCCCCAGGGCCGCGGCACACGGCCGGGCCGGCGCGCCGGCGCCGCCTACGGGCGTCGGGCCCGACGACCCCTTCCGGGGCGCGTCGATGAGACCTACGCGGCCTCGCTTCCCGCCACCTGCCCAGATTGTGGCGGCACGATCCAGCGCACCCGCGTCGCGCCGCAGTATCAAGAAGAGCTGCCTGTGGTGCGGCCGATCGTCCGGCGCTTCGACGTGCACGTCGGCTGTTGTGTCGCCTGTGGCCGCCGCGTCCAGGGCCGGCACCCGTTGCAGACCTCCGACGCGTTGGGGGCCGCCAATGTGCACCTCGGGCCCCGCGCCGTGACCCTGATTGTGCTCTTGCACAAGCACATCGGCGTGTCGTTCGAGAAGATCGCGCTGCTGCTGCGCGATCGCTTCGGGCTCCGAGTCACCCCGGGCGACCTCGTCCAGACCCTGCATCGCGCGGCGCGCGTGGCCGCCCCGGCCTACGGCGCCTTGTGCGCCCAGATCCGCGAGAGTCCCGTCGTTACGCCCGATGAAACCGGCTGGCGTGTCGGCGCCGTGTTGCACTGGTTGTGGGCGTTCGCGACGCCCGAAACCACCGTGTATGCGATTCGTCCCGGGCGCGGCTTTGACGACGCAGCCTCGATCCTGGGCGACTACGCCGGCGTGTTGGTCCGCGACGGATGGGCGCCGTATCGCCGCTTCACCAACGCGCGGCACCAGAGCTGTCTGGCGCACCTGCTCAGCCGGTGTCGCACGCTCCGCGCCGACCATCCGCGGAGCCCGTGGGCCGCCCGCGTGCAGGCTGTCCTCACCGCCGCCCTCGCGCTCCGCGATCGACGTGATGCGCACGCGATCACCGATCATGGCCTCGCCGTGGCTCATGGGCGCCTGCTCGTTCGCCTGAGCCGGCTCATCGACACGGCACCGACGCTGCCGGCGGCCCAGCGCTTCGCCGCCCATCTCGACCGCGAGTTCGCGGCCGTGCTCGCCTTCTTGTGGGCCCCCGACGTGGAGGCGACCAACTGGCGCGCCGAACACGCCATTCGCCCCGCCGTCGTCAATCGCAAGATCTGTGGGGGGAATCGCACGCCCCGCGGCGCGCGGACCCAACAGATCCTCGCGAGTGTGATCCGCACTGCGCGTCAACGCCATGTCGACCTCGACGACCTCTTCACCACGCTCCTCCGGGCGCCACGTCCGATTGTCCCCGCGGCGTTCCACCTCCCGACGCAGTAGAATCACCCGCTAAACAAAGACAGCGATCCTTGGGGAAGTGGTGTACCCGATCAACCTTGCGAAAAGGTATCGCGCATCCTTTTGATTTCGCAACACAGTGTCGCAACCGCTAACCCATTGAAAATAGGTGGAGGGTTAGACGGTGCGTAACCGTTCCTTTACACAACCCCGTCCACTGCTGGGCGCGGCCCGCCTGAGCGGTAGAATGCAGCCGCGAGAACATGACTGTCGAATGTGGAGAATGGACCTCCTGGTGATTCTCGACGGCGGCAAGGGACTGCGAACGGCGCGGCTGTCCGGAAGGCGTTCCGGGACCGAGCGCTGGTCCAGACAATCATGCTCCCGGAGGATGCCCATGTCACTCACTGCTGCCCGCGAGTCCCGGCACGCCAAGCACCAGTGCCAGTCCTGCCGCCAGAGACGGGCCAGATTCTGGTCGACGGCCGGTACGGCGATGAAGAAGAAGGCGTCCCCCGCTCAGCTATCGGCCGCCGTAGAGGTAGCTGCACGCGATGACGGCACCCGCAATGCCGGCGAGGTCGGCGGTTAGTGCGGCGGCCAGCGTGTGCCGGATCCGGCGAACCTGGACCGCGCCGTAGTAGACCGCAAGGACGTAGAACGTCGTTTCGGTCGACCCCTGGAAGGTGCTCACGAGATAGCCGGTGTAGCTGTCTGGCCCAATGGCCGGATCCTGAATGGTTGATGCCAGGACGCCGTAGGCGCCCGATCCGGACAGCGGTCGCATGAGGGCCATGGGCAGCGCATCGCCCGGTAGGCCGAACGCCGAGGTCAGGGGGGACAGCCAGCCGACGATGATGTCGAGCGCACCGCTGGCACGGAGCATGGCGACGGCCACCAGAATGGCCACGAGGTACGGAATGATCCGGAGCGCCACCTGGAACCCGTCGCGCGCGCCGTCCACGAAGACCTCATAGACGCGAACCTCGCGGGCCGCGCCAAACCCGAGCAGCACGACCATCAGACCCGGAATGATCCAGGGCGAGACCGCTTCGCCGTACACGACGGCCAGCGGGATCAGACCCACGACGGCCGCGAGGGCCGTCACCGAAACCCAGCCGGGATACGCACCGGAGGAGGCCTCGGCGGACACTTCGGGGACCTGTGTCTCGGATACCGGTTCCACTGTCGGCGACTCCGAGCCCGCGGGGACGGGTGTCTCCGCCGACATCTCGGCCTGCGCGTCGGCCGGCTCGACCGCCGAGAACCGCTCGTACGCTTTCACAGCAACGAATGCCGCCGTCGTCGACACACAGGTCGCAAAGAGCGTCGTCGGAAGAATGCCCGCCGGGTCCTGCGAACCTGCCGCAACGCGTAGCGCGATCACGCCAGTGGGCAGCAACGTGACCGACGAGGTGTTCATGGCGAGAAACAGCGCCATGGCATTGCTGGCCGTCCCTTTGACCCGGTTCAGCTTGTCGAGCTCCTGCATCGCGCGGATGCCGAACGGTGTCGCGGCGTTGGCCAGGCCGAGGGCGTTGGCCGACAGGTTGAGAATCATGGCGCCCATCGCGGGATGATTCGCCGGCACCTCCGGAAAGGCACGCACCATCAGCGGGCGGAGCGTCTTGGCGATGATGGTCAGCAGGCCTCCAGCCTCCGCCACCTTCATCAGTCCGAGGAAAAGCGCCATCATGCCCACGAGCCCAATGGCCAGGGTCACCGCGCCGCCCGCCGCGTCAACCATCGCCGTGCCAAGCGCGGCCATTGGGGACACGCTGTCCACCGAGCCGGGCACCCAGCTCCACTCGCGGTAGCCGCCAACGAGGAAGGCGACGACGACGATGCCGATAAAGACTGTGTTCATCCGGTAAGGAGTCCCCGGCAAATGCTAGCGCAACTCGAGCGAGCGCGGCCGGGTCGTCATGCACTTGTGCGACACCGCCGATCTCAAGACCGTCGCGCGGCCGTTTGTCTCGACACCTGGACGTGCGCCCGTCACGTCAGGCCGATCGTGTTCGGACGGGCGTCCCAGGTACAATCGCCCCTGAGCGGCCATGAAGATTCTACTTGCGCTGGTCACCTGCCTCTCGGTCACCTGGACGGCATCAGCGTCCGGCCAGGACGCATTCGATGCTGCGCTGCCTCGGCAGGTCGAGGTCATCCGGACCGCCTACGGCGTGCCACACATCTACGCCGACACCCTGCGCGCGCTCGGGTACGCGCTGGGCTACCTGCAGTCCGAGGACTACGGCGATCGCGTTGCGCGCGGGTTGTTGCGCGCGCGCGGTGAGCTCGCACTCCACGAAGGGCGTGGCGCGCTCGACTCGGACTTCGCGAGTCGACCGTCCTTCACCCGAGCCATGGAGGTCTACCCGGCGCTCCACCCGGACACCCGCGCCGTCTACGAGGGGTTCGCCATCGGGGTGAACCGCTACATGGCGCAGCACCCGGAGGAGTTTGCCGACTGGGTGACGTCACCCTTCACCGGGTATGACGTCGCGGCGCTCAACGTCTACCGTCCGAGCGCGGGTCAGGCCCGCCGATGGATTCGCCAGCTGAGCGGCGCGCCCGAGGCGCCACTCCTCGACGTCAACGGAAGTGCCGCGGACGGACCCATCGAGGAGGGATCCAGCGCGTGGGCGCTCGCCCCGAGCCGGACCGTGTCCGGCGCGGCCATCCTGCTCCGCAACCCACACCTCTCGTGGGAGGCCGGCTACTGGGAAGCGCACGTGGTGGTGCCCGGCCGGCTGGACTTCTACGGTGACTTTCGCATCGGCGCCCCGCTGGGCATCATCGGCGGGTTCAATCCGCACCTCGGATTCGCCACCACGAACAACGACGTCGATAACGCCCAGGTCTACGCGCTGGAGGTCGATCCGGATCGCCCCGACCACTACCTCCTTGACGGGGCGTCGATCCCGGTCGGTCGCGAGCTGCTCACGCGCCTGTTTCGCAACGGCATCGGCTACAGCTTCGACACGCGTGAGCGCTTGTTCACCACCCTGGGCCCAGTGATTCACCGCGACCACGGCCGGATCTACGTGCTGCGCGCGCCCGAAGACGGGGAGTTCCGAGGAGGAGAGCAGTTTCTCCGGATGATCCAGGCCACCACGCTGGAGGCATGGACCGAGGCGATGCGGCTCCGCGCCCATCCGCGGTCCAACTTCACGTACGCCGACGCGGCGGGCAATATCTTCTATCTCTGGAACGCGGCCATCCCCAGGTTTCCGCACCCGTACGACGATACGCGCGCGGTGCCGGTGACGCGTCGCGACCAGGTCTGGGCGGAGCTGCACGAGCTGGACGACCTGCCGCAGTTGCTGAATCCGGTCGGCGGGTATCTCCGCAACGAAAACGACGGGCCCTGGCTCACCAACCTGGAATCGCCCCTCGACCCCGCGGACTACCCCGCGTATTTCGAAGCGCACGAATTCAGGCTGCGCAGTCAGCATGCGCAGCAGCTCGTGGGCGGCGGTGATCGGCTCTCGCTCGAGGACGTGATGCAGCGCAAGCACAGCTACCGGATGCTGCTCGCCGACCGGGTCAAGGACGACCTGGTGACCGCGACACGAAGCGCCCTCGAAGCGGGTGCACTGGACACCGGTAACGTCACCCCGGGCTCGGTGGCGAGCGCCCTGACGCTACTCGAGGGGTGGGACAACAGCGTGGCGCCGGACAGCCGTGGCGGCGTGCTCTTCGAGCAGTGGTGGACGCGCTACACCGAGGCGCTGGAGGCCGGCGCGGATTCGACGAACCCGGCGACGGAGGTTGAGTTCTTCGCGGTCTCCTGGTCGCGCGAGGCGCCGACCGAGACCCCACGCGGGCTCGTGGCCCCTGGACTGGCGGCGCGCCTTTTTCCCGCCGCGGTTGCCGAGACCGAAGAGCGCTTCGGTGAGGTGGGCGTTCCCTGGGGGGAAGTCCACCGCGTGCGGCACGGCGCCGTGGACGTACCGGTTGGAGGCTGTGCGGGTCGGCTGGGCTGCTATCGCGTCATCAACTTTCGCGACGACGAGGACGGACGGCGACGCGCGGTGGGCGGCGACGGTTGGGTCCTGGGCGTCGAGTTCACGAGCCCGCCACGCGCCCTCTCCGTACTCGCGTACGGTCAGAGTAGCCGGGTAGACACACCCCACCACGCGGATCAGGCAGCGATGTTCGCGCGAGGCGAGATGAAGGCGGTGGCCTTCACCCGGGAGGACGTCGAGCGGGGTGCGGTGCGGCGCTATCGACCGGGGATCGACTGATCCGCGTGCTGCATCCTACGAAGCGCCCTCGGGAGGTGTGGGCCAAGCGTGGCGCCTGAATCTTCCTCCGCCGCGGGACGAGGCAGAGGGGTGCACAACCGTTCCTTTCTGCAATGTCGGCTTACCATACCTGCGGAAAAACCCTGCTCAGCCAGACACACCCAATGAAGACATTCAGGGGACGTCTCCACAGCCAGACACGGGCCGCGCGCACGTTGGCGAGGGGGCCCCGCGCGAGCCGACGCGCGGCCGTAATGCACGTCGGCCGGCGTGAGATAGCTGAGGCCGCTGTGGTGGTGGGCGTCATTGTACCAAGCCAAGAGGTCGTGGCAGAGGGCGCGCGCGTGTTCGAGTGCGCCGAACCGCTTCGGAAACTCCGGCCGATACTTGAAGGTGCGAAACTGCGCCTCGGAGAACGGATTGTCATTGCTCACGCGCGGCCGCGCGTGGCTGGCCGCGATGCCGAGGTCGGAGAACAACAGCGCGACGAGCTTGCTGCGCATGGGCGCGCCGCGGTCGGCGTGAATCGTGAGCTGCTGCGGCCCGATGCACTGCTTTGCGCAGGTCTGCTCGATCAAGCGCTCGGCCAAGTGCGCATTCTCGTGGCGCGCCACCATCCAGCCCACGACGTAGCGGCTGAAGAGGTCGAGGATGACGTAGAGCGAGTAGTAGAGATACGGGACCGGGCCTTTCAGCTTGGTGATGTCCCAGGACCAGACCTGATTGGGCGCCGTCGCGACGAGCTCGGGTTTGACGTATGCCGGATGCCGCACCTGGTCGCGGCGCTCCCGCACTTCGTCGGCCGCGGCGAGCACCCGATACATCGTGCGCGGGGAGCAGAGGTAGGTCTGCTCCTCAAGCAACGTCGCATAGACTTCGGCGGGCGATTGATCGACAAACCGCGCGCTGTGCAACATGTCGCGGACGGCTCGCCGTTCGGCAGCGACCAGCGCGCGCGGCGACGGCGCGCGGGGCCGCCGGGGCGGCGGCGGCGGCGTGGGCCGGCGCCGCCGATAGAGCGACGCGCGGGACACGCCGATGCTCTGACACAACGCCGACGTCTCGCCCGTCGCCGTGACGGCCTCGATCGCGCGCATCAGTCGGTCTCGTCGGTGTCGAGGGGTTTCAGGGGGATCTCCAGGATCTCGGCAACTTTTTGGTTCCTCACACAAATGTATGCACGATTCTGGAATGATCTCGCCGATCACGCGTCGGCCTCAAGATGAGGAATAGGCCAGAAACCAGCCGGATTCAGGGGCTTCCATAGCTGAATCGACCGCCGCCTGCGCGGGCCCCGCTTTTGGTGGGGGGCCTGCTCGGCGGCAGCCTGTTCCGACGTAAGATGCTGATACGAAGATGTTTACGCCGTGACGATCATGCAGCCAGGTGAAACTCGCGGCTGACTCGCCCCGATGGCCATCGCGCGCCCGGAGCTTCCCTCCACCGCCTCGAAAGCTGGCGGCCTGGTACCACGCGCCCTCAAGTGCAGCCGGCGGTCCAGGCCCCCGCATCCACGTCTTAGATACCGGGTCATTGCTGACTCTCGCAAGTGGCTGATTCTACACAGTTTAAACGCTGAGAGGACTTACTCTCCTTGCATACATTCGTGAGAGGAACCAACTTTTTTTTGGAGGGCGATGATCGTCTCGGCCCGCTGCAGCTTCCGCTCGAGCCTGTGATTCTCGGCTTCCAACTGCTTCACACGCGGGTCGATCGGACGTGGGGTCGGGCCGCGCCGACGTCCCCGCATGTCCCGCAGGGCGCCCTGCTCACGCTGCCGTCGCCAGTTCGCCAAGTGCGAGCTATACAAGCCTTCTCGGCGCAGCAGCGCCCCCAGCTCGCCAGGCCGCTTGCACGCGTCCGCCTGCTTGAGAATGCGGAGCCGATACGCCGCCGTGAACCGGCGGCGCTGGGCTTTCGCCCGCACTTCAGGATCGGGTGCCGTCGCGGCTGACGTAGCGTTGGGGCCGAAGGCTCCGGTCGCCCGCCGGGCTCCCTCCGCCTTCGACCCCACGACCGCCTCCATCTCCACGGCTGGTGGCATGCGATTCATCCATCAAACCCTCCCCGCCCCTACACTAATCTCACTCGGAAGGTTGTCTCACCGATTATTGGCACAGGGGGGTCCCGTCTCAGGAAACCGGAAACCACAGCCCCAATCCTGGATGGGGTATCCGATTGGTCGCTCCGGCTTCACGCTGAGTGCAGTGATGATTCGTCCAAAGAACAAGGTCCGCGCCGAACTCTATATCTCGGGAGAGGAGGCCAAGGGATTTCTCGCATCTCTGAAGGGGCAGCGTGAGGCAATCGAAGGGGAACTTGGGTACCACCTCGAATGGGAAGAGTTGCCGGCGCGACGTGACTGCCGAGTCGCATGCTACTTGAATGACGTAGATCCCGAGAACGAGGTGGACTGGACGCGCCAGCACGAATGGCTAGCGCAGCACCTGAATGACCTACATCGGGTACTGGCGCCACGAGTAAGGACCCTGGAGGCGACGCTGCCGCCCGAAAGCGAGTACATCGGATGATCCTTTGCATCCAAGCCAACCAGCCCCCCCACGGGGCGACGGCTGACTTCGACCTCGTGCGGCTCGTCGCCGGCTCCTAAGTCGGCCGCGACCGCTGGACCCTCTCACTCCAATTCACGTTTTTAGAGGCGGTTGACACCGTTGCTCGAAAGCTCCGCGCCCGCCTTCCATGACTGCACAGATCATGTCCCGCACTGTCCTCTCTTGAAGGCAGTCGACGCACGCCTGGTGTGTCTTGCCATCACGTGGGTTCAGTGCGACGACCAGTTACGCGGTGCCGCGTCGCACGAGGCGGAGGGACGGCGCGGGGCGCGGGGCGGCGGCGCCGGCCGTGTGGGGCCGCCGACGGGCTGGCACCGCCTGCGCCTGCTGCGCCAGATACTCGACGAGCTGGTCCCCGGCGTCGAGCAATTCCTGCTCGTTGATGATGTTATAGCGGTCGAAGATGGCGCGGCTCTTGTGCCCGGTCAGGAGCATGGCGACGCGCTCGGGGACGTTCGCGCGGATCAGGTTGCGCGCGGCGGTGCGGCGGCAGTCGTGAAGGAAGCGGGTCGGCACCCCGGCCGCCTGACAGGCGGTGCGCCACGCCGTGCGCCAACGGCGGACGGGGATGCCGTCGCGGTGGAAGACGAGCGGGCTGTCGGGGTCGCGGCGTGCCCGCCGCCGCGCCAGGGCCTCGGCGATGGGTTGTGAGATCGGGAGAATCCGCCCCACCAGCGTCTTCGAGCGAGCCGGCGAGAGCCGGATGACACCACCGGCCATGTCAATCTCCTCCCAGGTGAGGCCGAGGAGTTCCTGCTTGCGCCAGCCGGAGTAGTAGGCGAGGTCGAGGATGTCCTGCCACGGGGCGGGCAGGTGGGCGCGGACGGCGAGGTATTCGGGGTGCTCGAAGAAGCCCTGGCGGGGAGGATTCTCGCGGAGCCGGTCGGGGAAGCCGGGCACGGTGTCGAGCCAACCCCAGTGGACGGCGAGCGTGCACATGCGATGGAGGGCCGAGGTCTCCCGATTGATGGTGCCAGTGGCCGCCCCGGCGGCGCGCCGGGCGAGTTGGTACTGGCGGATCTGGTGCGTGGTGAACGTGGCGGCCCGCGCGGCGCGGCCGAAGAAGGCGGTGAGATGGGCGACTCGGCCGCGGGCGGTGCTGCGGGATCGGAACTGCCGCACCTGGTAGTCCTGGAGGTAGGCGTCGCTGAGATCTCCCAGGGTCGGCCCCTGGGGGCCGAACGTGCGCGGCGGCGGCGCCGTTGTGCGTGTGTCACCGGGGGCGGTGGTCGAGCCGGTCTCGTGCGGGGTCATGGACTCGGTTCCTCCTTGTGATGGCGGCCACGGGCGGCGGCCGTCCGTCCACATTCGCTCTGGTGGGCCGCACAGGGAAGGGAAATGTGCGGAGGCGACGGGACGGCGATGTCCAAGCCTACTCGCTCCCACTGAACTTGTTCCTGTGCCTTCACTTGTCGTCCTCATCGGCGCCGAGCGTGTCACCCCGCCAGTACCGCTCCTCGATCTCCTCGATTTCCTCTTCGCTGAGCCCGAAGTAGTGGCCGACTTCGTGAATGAGGGTCTCGCCGATGGCAGCGCGAATCTCGTCCTCGGCTTCGTGGTCTTCTTCGATGGGACGCTGGAACAGCGTGATGCAATCGGGGAGCGCATTGCCGTGCTCCCAGGTGCGTTCCGGCAGCGGAATTCCCTGGTACAGACCGTAGAGCGACTCCGGCGGCTCGATCTCCATCTCCGCGAGGAGTTCCGCGTTGGGCTCCTCTTCGACCACCAGCGCGAGGTTCTGCATCTCACGCCGGAAGCGTTGAGGAATCAACATGATCGCCTCAACGACGAGACGTTCGAACTCGGCGCGGGTCATGGTGTATCCCCGGATTTCCGATTTCGCTGTGGTACCGTACGGCTAGGACAGTCCAGCGCGCCTTGATTTCCGGGGCTCCGACGTAGGGAACCCCCGCCACGGAGGGTGACACCCTGTGGGTGAATTACAGCATGAGGCGTTTCAGTTCACGTTCAATGGCTTCTTGAAGGTCGCGTTCCAAGGATCGCGCGTCACCTCTGACGCCGGCCTCATTCTGGTGCGCGAGTTGGATGAACGCCTGGGCCTGGAGACGCTCATCGCAGAGCACCTGAGCGACTGCCGACAGGGCTTGAACAGACAGTTTAGCCTGGCGGATCTCCTGCGGCAGTCGGTCTACAGCCGCTTGGCCGGGTATGAGGACCTCAACGACGCGGTGCGCGTGTCGGCGGACCCGACATTTCGCCTCATCGGGTCGCCAAAGATGTGGGACCGGGGTGCGGCGCTGACATCGACGTTGCATTGGTTCGAGACCGAGCTGCTGACCCAAGAGACGAATCTCGTCGGGCTAATGGCCGTGAACCGGGAGGTGCTTGCACAGGCCGAGATGGCAACGCGCGCCGACCGGATCGTGCTCGACATGGATTCGAGCGAGAGTCCGGTGCATGGGGCGCAGGAAGGGAGCGCCTACAACGGGCACTTCGAGTCCGTCTGCTACCACCCGCTGTTTCTGTTCAATGAACATGGCGACTGCCTCGGTGCGACGCTGCGGCCCGGGAACGTGCATAGCGCCGACGATTGGGGCGACCTGCTCGTGCCGGAAATTGACCGGCAGCAGGCGGAGGGTACGCGCGTGGCGTTCCGCGCTGACGCCGCGTTTGCCAAGCCGGAGATCTACGACGCGCTCGAGCAGCGCGACGTGGACTATGCCATCCGCATGCCGGCGAACAAGAGCTTGGAGCTGGAAATCGAAGACCTCCTCTTTCGTCCGCCGGGACGGCCGAGCCGCAAGCCCTTGGTGCGCTACAAGAGTTTCCGGTATCAGGCGAAGAGCTGGACCACGCCCAGACGGATCGTCGCCAAGGTCGAACACCACCAGGGCGAGCTGTTCCCGCGCGTGGGCTTCATCGTGACGAACATGACCCTGCCGAGCAGGTCCGTGGTCCGGTTCTACAACAAGCGCGGCACGGCGGAGCAATGGATCAAGGAAGGCAAGCAGGCAACCCACTGGACGCGGTTGTCGTGCCATCGGTTCCGGCCGAACGAGGTGCGCCTGCAACTGAGCCTGCTGGCCTACAACCTGGGTAACCTCTGGCGCAGACTGGTCCTGCCGCCGCGGATCAAGCGCTGGTCGCTGACGAGCTTGCAGCAGCGGCTGGTGAAAACCGGAGGCCGGCTGGTGAAGCACGCGAGGTACTACTGGCTCCTGCTGGCGGAAGGGCATCTGACCCGGCGGCTGTTCGGCGACATGCTGCGGAGGATCTGGGCGCTACCGGTCCCGGCAGGCTGACGCGCGGCGAGTGCAACGAAGCCCGCCTGACGAAGAAAGGGCACAAGTGTGGAGCGGTGTCTGAGGAATGCCCTGAAAGCAGGGGCTCCAGTCGGTCGCACGTCAGCGCGGGCTGAGGTGACGGCCTCTGGAGCTGGACGATTGTGCGATGAACAGAGTTTCGTGCGCTCGGCGGCCCTCGGGTGTATAAAGGGGCCATCCGGGGCAGGCAAAACGGAAATCCCGGCCAACAACAAGGTGTGGGCCCTGGATAGGGCGACGCTCGAGCCGGTGTACTCTTGGGGTACGGGTGGGGGCCAGCCGGGCCAATTCGATTGGCTCCACTACATGGACTTCGATTCCCAGGGGAATCTCTATACCGGTGAGGTCCAGACAGGGCACCGGCTCCAGAAATTCGTGCGCCTGAACGGCAACTAGCCGCGCGCTATGCGATTCAGATGAGAGGTCACATGCGTTTCTTCCCGCGAAAGTCCCTTTTTTTTGGGCTCTTCGCCTCAGCGCTGCTGTTGGGGGCACCCGAAGCAGGCCTCGCCCAGAGCATTGGAGATCACACGTACTCCAGCGCCGACATCGAGGCGGGATCCCGGCTCTACGTGGCAGACTGCAGGCTGTGCCATGGGGCCTTCGGCAGCGACGTGGACGGCGTGAATCTCCGGTTGGGCCAGTTCCGTCGGCCGCTGTCGGATGAGGACCTCCGGCAGGTCATCACGACGGGCGTGGATGGCGAGCGGATGCCTGGTTTCGACCTGCAGGCGACCGAGCTCGACGCGCTCGTCGCGTTCATCCGTGCCGGCTTCGATCCGAGCGGCACCGCGGTCAAGGTCGGTGACGCGGTTCGCGGTGAGGCGGTCTTCGCGGGCGAAGGTGGCTGCGCGTTGTGCCACCGAGTGAACGGGCAGGGTCACCGTACCGCCCCTGATCTGAGCGACATCGGTGCGATTCGCTCACCCGCGGCGCTTCAGCGAACGCTACTGGACCCGTTCGGGTCCCTACTGCCCATCAACCGACCCGCGCGCATCGTGATGCGCGACGGTGAGATCATCAGCGGGAGGCGGCTGAACGAGGACACCTACTCCGTTCAGATGATCGATTCCGAGGAGAGACTCCGCTCGCTCCTGAAGTCCGACATGGTCGACTACGAGCTCAGTCGCGATCCTACGATGGAGCCTACTAGGCTGTCGAGTGACCAGGTCGCCGACGTCATCGGGTACCTTCTTTCGCTGAGAGGCCTCCAATGAGAACTGTCCGACGCGCGGTGCTGTTGGGTTTCGTCCTGGGAGGGCTCCTAACGCCACATCACCTGTCCGCGCAGGTCTCGTACGACCGGATCTTGAGCTCAGCCGACGAGCCCGAGAATTGGCTTACGTACAACGGTTCGTACTCGAGCCAGCGCCACAGCCAGCTAGACCAGATTACGGCATCCAACGTGGACGAGCTAGAGCTGAAGTGGATGCTCCAGAATCAGGTGTTCGGTGCCTGGCAGTCGAACCCGATCATCGTCGACGGGATCATGTACGTCACGCAACGGCCCAACGACGTCATGGCGGTCGATGCAGTCACCGGCCGGGTCTTCTGGGTCTACCGGTACACGAACGACCCGAACAACCTCGTGTGCTGTGGCGCCAACAACCGCGGCGTGGCAGTGCTCGGCGACAAAGTCTTCATGGGCACCTTGGATGCGCACCTCATCGCCATCGACGCGACCAACGGTCAGCCACTTTGGATCACAGAGGTCGGGGACGTAAACCTCGCCTATTCGCTCACCATGGCGCCCCTCGCAGTGAAGGACAAAGTGATCGTTGGTGTGGGTGGCGGCGAGTTCGGGATTCGCGGCTACGTCGTGGCATACGACGCCGAAACGGGTGAGGAGGAGTGGCGCTTCTACACGATTCCCGGTCCCGGCGAGCCGGGCCACGAGACGTGGGAGGGTGACGATTGGGAGCACGGCGGTGCGTCGGTCTGGGTGACGGGGTCCTACGACGCCGACCTGAACCTGACCTACTGGGGCATCGGCAATCCCGGTCCCGACTGGAATGCAGCGCAGCGTCCTGGTGACAACCTCTATTCGGATGCGGCGGTGGCGCTGAACGTCGATACCGGTGAGCTCGTATGGCACTTCCAGTTTACGCCGAACGACGGGTACGACTACGACTCCGTTCAGGTACCGGTTCTGGCCGACATCGACTGGAACGGGGAGCCGCGGCGCGTGATGCTGTGGGCGAATCGGAACGGCTACTTCTATGTGCTGGACCGCGTCACCGGCGAGTTCCTCCTTGGAGAGCCGTTCGTAACGGTCAACTGGTCGAGCGGTCTCGACGAGAACGGACGTCCGATCCCGACGCCTCAGCCGGACGGTGCTCCCACGTGGCCCGGCAACCAGGGTGGCACGAACTGGTATCCACCCTCCTACAGCCCGCGGACGGGCCTCTTCTACTTCGCCGCCTGGGAGGACTACGCGACGATCTACAGGCCGGAGGAGTCCGAATACCAGCCGGGCCGGGCTTTCCTCGGCGGCGGCTTCGATGTGCTCACGCCTGCGCCGGATGCGCCTGGTGTCAGCATCGGGCGAACCACGCCCATCAACAACTGGACGGACGAGGTCGGCCACGGCGCCCTGATGGCCATTGACCCGCAGACAGGTGAGCCGAGGTGGCAGTACGATCAGTTCGACGTCAGCGACAGCGGTATGCTGACGACCGCGTCCGACCTGCTGTTCACTGGCGGTCGGGAGGGCCACTTCCATGCGCTCGACGCTCGCACGGGTGAGCTACTGTGGAAGGCGAGCCTGGGCGGACAGATCGTCATGGCACCGGTCACTTACATGGTTGACGGCACGCAGTATGTCTCGGTCATCTCGGGCCACACGCTGGTCACTTTTTCGTTGAGGGACTAGGCAATACCGCCGTCCCTGGCACCGAAGGTCACCGAGATGCGGTGGTGACCTTCGGTGTGGGGCCGAGTTTGGTATTTTCCTTGGCTATGTGAGCCCCGGGCCACCGTCCGGACAAGCCAATCGCCGTGGCATGGAGCCCGTTATCAGCCCGAAGAAAGCCAAGACGGCCAGGAAAACAAAGCCCGCCAAGAAGGCCAAGCCGGCCAAGAGAACCAAGCCTGCAAAGAAGGCCAAGCCGACTAGGAAGGCTAAGCCGACGAGGAAGGCCAAGCCGGCCAAGAGAACCAGGCCTGCAAGGAAGACCAAGCCGGGTAGTAAGGCCAAGCCGACTAGGAAGGCCAAGCCGGCCAGGAAAGCCAAGAAGCAGGAGAGTCGGCGGCCTAGCGTCGCTCGTGCTCCCGAAATGGACGGAGTGTCCCGCCAAGTGGCGTCGCTTGCGCTCGCCAACTTCAAGCAGGAGGGTCACCTCAGCGTCAGACAATACGAGGTCAATGGCTTGCCGGAGTGAGGAGCGATGATGCGAAGTATCTTGTCCGGCAGGTCCCCTGTCCGGGGTCACGATGGTGACCACCTCCTCTGCAGGCCGGCGCGGAAACGAATGTGCGCTCCGACGGTCCTGGTACGATGCACGCTCGACGAATTCATGGTGCTGACGTGCGGCCTCCAACGTCCACGTGCACCCACCGGTTCTGGCACCTGGACCTCCACGGGCAGCACGGCCACCAACTAACACGGTGACGGGCCTCACCAACGGCACGGCCTACACGTTCCGGGTGCGGGCGGTGAACAGCATCGGCGAAAGCGATGCATCCACCGAGGCGACCGCGACGCCTTCCCCCGATCCCGATCCCGATCCAGAACCGGAGCCCGAACCGGTGCCGGCGCTCCCGCTACTCGGGCAACTACTCCTCGCGCTGGTTCTGAGGAAGCACGGGCCCCACTGCCGACTGGCCCGCATGGCCGGGGCCCGGGGCCAGACACGCACGGTACGGTGCATGGTGCGCGTGATCCACGGCTTCTCAAGCTGCCACCGCGTGGCGCAGGCGTCGCTGTCACGCCGAATCTAGTCTGGATCGCTGAGGTCGACGATCGTGTGCAGCTCCTCCATGATCGCGGCACGTACTCGCGCACGAGGCGGAGGACGTGGTGACGGAAGTCGGCACGCGACCAAGGGAACCCGGGCTCCTCATGGCCGGCTCCGGGTGCGGTCGGCCCACGTTCACGTGATCGTCGCGGCGATCGGTTATCGCATGTGAGGCGATGAAACGGCGAAGTGTGGCAAGAATCGGCGCGAATTCTCGAGATCCAGACCATCGAGGCGACGTGGGTGATAACCGTCCATTGATAACCGATCAGACACAGGGCCTTCTAAGCCGAGGGTCGCAGGTTCGAATCCTGCCGGGCGCGCCATTTTCCTAAAGAATTCGCTGATTGTGCCCACTGCCTGGGCACCAGGGGCGAAGGTGCAGGCGACTCAAGTGACCGGTCGTCCCCACAGATTGGCTGACTGAAGTACGGCCAGCCCCACCCCCGCGCTTCACAACGGCCGGCGCCGATGGCATGGTGTGTCGTCGTGGAGCCCCGTACGCTACGTGCATGCCGGATCGCGCTGGGCCAGTCGCAGGCGGCGTTCGCCGCGATCACGGGTTCGGGGATGAGCGGAGTACTCGCGCGGTCGTCCATCGGCGCGGTGGGCTCGGCCGCGGCCGTGCGTAGCCCGCCGCTCTCCGGGCGTCGGTAGGTGATCGCAATCGGCGCGGAGCGCAGCGACCGGGTGCGCCGCTCGATGGCTTCAAGGCGCAACACTTCGCGCAGCTCGGCCTCGGCCTCGGTCAACGGGACGGGTGGCCCCGGCAAGGCTTCGCCGGTCGTCTCATTGAAAGCCGGCGTGAGTTGTGCGCCGCCAAGCGCCGCGCCGCTTGTGGCAAGTTCCCGCTCGGCCGCTGCCGCCCGCCGCGCCGCCGCCCCCGGCCCTTCG
The DNA here is from genome assembly GCA_965197395.1 of Vicinamibacterales bacterium. Classification (GTDB taxonomy): domain Bacteria; phylum Acidobacteriota; class Vicinamibacteria; order Vicinamibacterales; family UBA8438; genus CAZYFH01. The sequence goes on from CBDANB010000006.1 coordinate 958,349, forward strand.
ACGTCACAGCTAGCGGGCCGGTTTTGTCAAGTAAACGGGATAGTGTTAGCGCAGTCCGCGCCCGATTCATCAACGCTCACATGCGCGACCGTCGTTGGGTGCTGCAGGTGACCGAGGTAAAGAGTGTGCCGTATGTGCCGCTGTCGCATCCGTTTGTCGAACGGTTGATCGGCACGCTGCGACGAGAATGCGTGGATCAGCTGCTGTTCTGGTCTGCGTCGGACCTGGAAGACAAACTGGTGGCCTTCCAGGACTTCTACAATGCGCATCGGGCCCATGCGTCGTTGGACGGGCGGACGCCCGTCCCGATACGAAAGGATGTCGCACGGCTCGACCGCTACCGATGGGACGCGCATTGCCGTGGTCTCTATCAGACGCCGATCGCGGCGTGACATCTGACCAGCGAAGACGGTGGCGAGCGGGTCGACGCGCCCGCGTTCGACGTCTATCGCGACACAGCAGGGCAGTGCGTCAGCTGCACGCCTTACTCATGCCATCGCGACAACTTCGCGGGGGACTCCAGGCTCACGGGACCCGAAGATCGAACGATGTCGGATTCCTACGAATTCGCCACCCACAGGTATCAGGGCGGTGCTGGCAGCGACGAACGGCGCCTGCGCGACGACCCCGGTCGACCCCATGACCGCCGATCCGACCCCTGTGCCGATGGCCTCGACCGCGGCGGGCGCTGCCGTCGTATGTCTGGGCGATCAATCTCCGGTACCAGCGGAGAATCGTGTCAGGCGTGACGATGCCGGCGACCTGCATCCAGACGCGCCGTCCGAGTTTCTGGCCGCGCACGGCGAGTCGACGGCGTTGGGCATCGGTCAGGCGAAGCGGCCGAGGGCCCAGGTGCTCCCGGAGGACCCGATTCTCCTCCCGGAGATACGCGATCAGATCGTCTTGGTGGCGGTTCCCCCAGCCAGCGAACGTGAGAACGAGGAACTGTAGCGCAGGCGGCATGGCCTGAGATTACTTGGGAGACTCGACCAGCACTGACCGGACCTCGGCCCATTAAACGCACCTTACGGGGTCTCTCGGTCGCCGCGCAGGCGCTGGGCCTCGTACGAGAGACCGCGTGAATCGTCGGCCCGTTACACGAGCCTGGCGGGATGAGTCGTCGCCTCACCCGCGGCAGAACCTATCCTCTCACCAACAGCTTGACACTGCCGCATCGCTGCTGTTGGATTGAGGTCCACGGATGGCCACCACACAGCAGATCAAGGCACTGGTTGAAAGCTATGTCAGCGGAGACGACAGTCGCTTTCGCACTGTGGCCATGCAGATTGCGGCCCGATCTGCCAAGCACGGGTCACCCCAGGCCCACGCATCACTCGGTTCCGGCTGGTGGCCGACCTTGGCCGGATGGAGTTGGATACCCACAGGGTTTCGAACAAGGTTTCGAAGATCACATCACGGCATCTTGTCCCCCTTGACCGGGCTTTCCCGGCACACGCGTTGGTGCAGGAATCTGGTGTGACCTCCTGAGGGACCAGACCAGACTGGATGGATGAGGTCGAGAGTCCATCCGACGTACAAGACGAAATATCACGTCCAGAACTGGGGGCTCCAGCGACCGAGCCCTGGTCAGCCGAGGCGACATCCGCGACCTGCATCAGTGCTTGCGCGTGAGCCAAAGCGAGTCCGCCCTGAACCCACGCCGGGACGACCGGTTCGCACACCTCAAAACCAGAACCGAATCCCGGCGACCAGCGTCGCGCCGTCCAGTGTCTCCCCCGCGGCGGCCGCCAGGTCGGCCGTGTCGCCGACGACGTTGTCCCACAGCACGCCGAGATAGGGCGCAAGCTCGCGGCGAAGCTCGTACCGGAGGCGTAGGCCGGTCTCGACGTGGCTGACGCCGGCGCCGATGTCCCGTTCGCGGTTCCCCTTGCCGTAGAGGTCGACCTCGACCCGCGGCTGCAGGATCAGTCGGTTCGTCAACAGCAGCTCGTACTCGGCTTCAAGACGCGCCGCCGTCTGGCCCTGTTCGCCGAGGTAGGCGGTCGCCTCCAGATCGAACCAGTACGGCGCCAGCCCCTGCACGCCGAACGCCGCCCATGTCTGGGCGGGCCCGGGGCGCACATCCTGTCGCACACCGACCACGACGTCCCACCACCGCGCGAACGCGCGGCCGTAGAGCAGATGCGCCTCGGCACTGCCCAGCGTGCCATCCGCGCCTGCGCCTTCGCTTCGAAACCAGAGGCGGTTGCGGTCACCGCCCACCCACCCGGTGGTGTCCCAGCTGACCCGGGCGATGTGCTCTCCCGCCTGCCATTCCACCTGGTCGAAGAGCACGAAGGCGTGCACCGCGTCGCCGTGCGGGGCGTGGCGCGTGACGTCGGGGAACGCCGCCGTGCGGTCGGCGTCGGTGATGGGCGGAATGGGCGTGCGGGGCTCGTCCTCCTGCTCGGTCGTCGCGTCGGTCGTCTGCTGTGCGTCAGACGATGCCGGCCACCCGAGGGTGGCGACCACCACGCCCGCGCCGAGCACGAACGCGAGCACTCGGTTCGTCATTCGTCGACTCGCACTTCCCGGAACATGCCGGCTTCCATGTGGTACAGCAGGTGGCAGTGAAACGCCCAGCGGCCGAGCGCATCGGCCCGCAGCCGGAAGCTGCGTCGGGTGCCGGGCGGCATGTCGACGGTGTGCTTCCGGAGCTGGAACCGACCGTCGTCGTCCTCGAGATCGCTCCACATGCCGTGCAGATGGATCGGGTGCGACATCATTGTGTCGTTCACCAGCACAACGCGCAGCCGCTCGCCGTAGGTCAGCCTGATCGGCGCGGCGTCGGCGAACTTGACGCCGTCGAACGACCAGGCAAAGCGCTCCATGTGGCCGGTCAGGTGCAGTTCCATCGTCCGCGACGGGTCGCGGCCGTCGGGATCGGGAAAGAGGCTCCGCAAGCGAGCGTAGGTCAGGACGTCGCGCCCGTTGTCGCGCAAGCCGATGCCGGGATTGGCGAGCCGCGAGGTCGGCGTCATCGTCTGCATGTCGACCAGCGGGTTGCCGCGCTCGCTCGCCGGATGGTTCTGCTCGCCGTCGCCTTCGGTTGGACCACTCGTCGCGGGCAACGTGTGTCCGACATGGTTTCCGTCGCCCATCGCGGCATGGCCCATGTCGGCCATGGTCAGCAGCGGCCGCGGATCCGGGTCCGGGATCGGCGCCGCCAAGCCGTCGCGCGTGGCCAGCGTCCCGCAGGCGTACCCGCTGCGATCCAGCGACTGCGCGAAGATCGTGAACGCCTCCTGGCCCGACGGCTCGACGATGGCATCGACGGTCTCCGCCGTCCCGATCCGGAGCTCGTCGATCGTGATCGGGTGGACGTACTGGCCGTCGGCCGCGACCACCGTCATCTTCAGACCCGGAATGCGCACGTCGAAGTAGCTCGCCGCCGAGCCGTTGATGAACCGGAGCCGGACCCGCTCGCCGGGCTGGAAGAGACCCGTCCAGTTCCCCGCCGGTGCGTGACCGTTCATCAAATAGGTGTACGTGGCGCCGGTGACGTCGGCCAGGTCGGTGGGGCGCATCCGCATGTCGCCCCACGCCAGGCGATCGGACACCGTAGCGCCGAATCCGCGCTTGCGCGCGTCGCGAAAAAAATCGCCCACGGTGCGCCGGTGGTAGTTGTAGTAGTCCGACTGCTTTTTGAGCTTGGCTAACACGCGCGCCGGGTTCTCGTCCGTCCAGTCGGACAGCAGCACGACATGGTCGCGGTCGTAGCTGAACGGCTCGGGGTCCCGCGGTTCGATGACGAGCGCGCCGTAGAGCCCGCGCTGTTCCTGGAACGCCGAGTGGCTGTGATACCAGTACGTGCCGCCCTGGCGGACCCTGAAGCGGTAGACGAACGTCTCACCGGGCCGAATCCCGTCGAAGCTCAGCCCCGGTACGCCGTCCATGTTGGCGGGCAGCAGGATGCCGTGCCAGTGAATGGACGTCTCGTCGCGCAGCCGGTTGGCCACCCGCACCGTGACCGTGTCGCCTTCACGCCACCGTAGCGTGGGGGCGGGGACGGAGCCGTTCACCGTCACGGCGACCCGCGGTGACCCAGTGAAGTCCATCGGCGTCTCGCCGATCGTGAGGTCGAAGTCCGTACCGGCGAGATCCGTCGGCGTCGGCGCGCGGCCGGACGAGGCCGACAGCGACGGGCGCCAGAGCCCGAGGGCGGCGGCGGCGCCCCCGACTGCCAATCCCTTGACGAACGTGCGGCGTGACGTCGCGGAGACGGTCGGAGCCCGAAAGTCTCGTGGATCCTCCATCACATCTGCTCCAATCCACCGCAGTTGGCGCCGACGGGCGCGGCGCCAAGGCGGAGGTGTCACGCTCGGTGCGTGACGGCGCTTTTCGAAAAATGGAAGCTGGAGCGTGACGACGGGAAAGGATCAGATCCGAAGCGGCGTGGGGAAACGCCGAGGGGCCGGAACCGCGTGGAACGGCAGGGTCGACACGCCCACGCGCGGGGTCATCGCGGTCCCGTCGTGCACCCCGGCGGGGGCGACGTGCAGGAGAGCCCGCGAATCTGCTGACAGGTCGACCGGCTTATGTGCCGTACGCAGACTCCGCGCGGGGGATTCGTCCCCGTGCCGGCACCCGTCATCCGACGTGTTGGAATCGGACGGTGGCGACGATTCGTGCGACTCGTGACAGGCCGGCTCGTCGTGACCGGTGGTCTGCACCGCGTCCGTGTCCGACACGCATGAGTCGGAACACAGCGCTCGCAGTGGCGACGCCGCGAGCAGCACGACCGAGAGCAACAGGTGGATGACGGTGCGGTTCACAGACTTAGAGGACCTTTTGGGCACTTTAGCACACTGGCTCCGCCCCTCGTGCCGATCGATCACTTTACCGAAGCATCGTTGGTCATCGGTTTGCCTCCTTCCGATATCCACCACGGCTCCTTGTCATCTGGTGAGCCTCGTCGGGGAGCCAGCCCCAATACGGCAGCTCGTCGGCCAGCGCGCCGGCGGCGTGGTGGTCGGCAACGTCGAGATCGGTCGTCGTCATGATCGGGTCAGCCGGCGGGCCTGGGTGATGACGATGTACCACGGCTGCTCGGCCCACTTCGCCGGGTCGTACCGGGTCTTGAATCGGACGGACTCGCGCAGGATGGTGAGCATGTGCGGGTCCACGCGCCACGCCCACCAGCCGACGCCGTACAGGACGGAAAAGGTCGCCGCGCCGATGACGATCGAGTTGATCGCGTTCCACATCGCCATGCCGATGGTCGCGCTGAGCAGGAACCAGCGCCGTTCGACACTCCATAAGTGGCGTGCCAAATGAAGAAGCCTGACAAGGCTAGGGTATCGGTTCGACCGGCTGCTGGACAGGATGATGCGCGAGTGTGGCTTCGGGAGAACGGCTACGATGACGTTGCTGACCGGATCGAACGTGTGATGGTTCGCTGGAAGAGAGAAGGCAAACGAACGCGTAGGAATTGGTGGGAGATCTTGGCAGGTCACAAGGACGGACGACCAAGGGTTGCAGGTGGCGTTGAGTTTCCAGTCCTACGAGCCGCGCGAATTCGACAGGAATTTGGCTATATCCGAGTTTCCCAAATAGCGTAAGCACCTGATATCCCAGTCTTTCCGGGGTAAATCGAGCGTTCGGCGTGTACAGGTCGACGGTGTTGACGCGAACATAGTTGTTCGCCGGTCGACTGCAGTCCGAGGACGCAGCGGTCCAGTTCGACATCACGCATGGGCCCCCTCCCTGGGAGCCATCTTGTCGCGCACGGACGGGCCCTGTGGAAGCTGACGGCGCCGTGGACGCACAGAACGCGCCCACCGTGCCTTGGAAAACGCTGTGCGTTTTCCACGAGCTCCCACAGGGCCTTTCCAATCAAATCACCCACGAAAAACCCCGAAAGGCCCCAAAATGGCGTTGGGAAACCCGGATAGACCCAGGAATTTGACCTCGTGCAGAACGCTATCAGTCGCGGCCCGAATGAAGCACCGCCACCCATCCGCCCATCCCCGCGCTGGGCTAAAAGGACGAAGCCGATGCGCGACAAATGACGGAAACAGTCTTGGAAATAGAAAAGCGATCCGGGACGCCTTCGCGTCTACGGCGCCCCCTGGTGAGCTTCTAAGACCTTTCTAACGCGGTCTTTACCTGCTCACCACCACGCGGTCGACGATCCCAGCCGTACAGCGATTCGCCGCCCATCTGACGGTCGAAGCGTCGGCCCTCTTCACCTTCCTCGGGGACCCGGCGATCGACGCGACCAACTGGCGCGCCGAACACGCGATTCGCCCCACGGTCGTCATGCGCAAGGTCTGCGGCGGCAACCGCAGCGTCCGGGGAGCGCAGACCCAACAGGTCCTCACGTCCGTGCTCCGCACCACGCATCAACGGGGGCTCGATCCCGCCGGGCTCCTCGCCACGATCTTGCGGGCGCCGACCCCCAGCGTGCCGCCCGCGCTGCAAGCCCCGCCGCCGTAGCACCACCCGTTAAACAAAGACACCACGGGCTGCTAGGGTATCGACACGATCGATCCTGCGTAATACACTGTCGCCGATGGCGATGGGCAAACGACGACGGCCGGCCGGGGCTGCTTCGCGCAATTCCTATATCGCGACCCTGGTGGAACGGCGCTCGCGCTACGGCTGCCTGGTCCGGCTCACCGGGAAAGAGACGCAGTCTGCCCGGACTGGCGCGCCGCCACCTCTAGCAATGGACTGTGGCGACTCCACTGATCGATCACCGTCAGGATGCGAAACGGCCGCCCATCGGCCAGGGCATCGTGGACGAAATCCATGCTCCACCGCTCTGTCTGCCCCGTCGGCGTGGGCGCGGGACCGCGATGCAGCGCGTGGTGTTTCCGACGACGCACGCGCATGCGGAGTTGCAGGCCGTCGAGTCGATACAGCCTGCGCACGCGCTTCTTGTTGACGAACTAGCCCTCGCGGCGAAGCAAGACCCAGATGCGCAAGACCCCGAAGCGGGGACGCGCGTGCGCGAGTTCGCGGATGCGCAGGCGGAGGGCCGTCTGATCCTCGGCTCGACTCTTCCGATACCAGGCCGCGCGACTGAACGGCGCCAGTCGGCAGACCCGCACGCAGCTGACCTGGAACGTGTCTTGGAACCATCCGGCCAGCTCGCGGCGACGTGCGGGCGTCAGACTTTTTTCGGAGGGCCTCCGACAGCATGTGCGTATCGAGGCTGAGGTCCGCCACGAGCCGCTTCAGCCGGGTGTTCTCCTCCTCGAGTTGCCGCAATCGCCGCAGCTCACTCACACCCAAGTGCGCGTACTTTTTCTTCCACACGTAAGACGTCGCTTCGCTCACACCGAGCTGCCGACAGACATCCGCCACGGCCGTCCCGGCCTCGGCCTGGCGCAGGGCATACGCCACCTGTTCCTCGGAGAACTTCGAACGCTTCATCGGTCCCGTCCTTTCCGACTGGGGACCCCCCAAAGCGCCACCGTACTCCAGTATTAACCTGTCGTCGTTCTTGGGGGAGACGTCACACGATGGTGATTCGTCGGTCTATCTCAGTTTCGCCCGGGGAGTCCCGGCACGCGCTTTAGCGCGGCATGATCCACGAGCGTGTCGAACTGCGCCCTCAGAGCCCGAGCGAGGATGCTATCCGTGATGACGGTGCCCGCCTCGATGTTCCGCTTGTGGGCGGCCTCCGTGAAGTTGGCCGAGGTGATGAGGGCCCGGTGGTCGTCGATGACGATGCATTTGGCATGGAGGCAGGCGCGCGTCTTGCCTTCGGTCGCCAGGGACCGGGGGTCGTAGAAGGTCTCGGGGAGCCGTTTGCCCGGCCACAGGTCGTGCTGGAAGGTGTCCGCGAATTCCCGCAGGAGAACGGCGTCGGCGGTGTCGTTCCGGTGTTTCCGGTGAACGTTGACGAAGAGCCGCACCCTCAGATCCGGCTCAGCATCCATCCTGTCGGCCAGAGTCCCGAACAGCCCCTGGGCCTTGCTCCCGGTGTCGAGCGCGTAGCTGGCAATCAGGACGCTCTCCCTGGCCTCGCGAAGCAGCTCCTGGACGACCACGGCGGTGTCTCGGCTCGTCGCCGCCAGGACCTCGGTGCCCGACCACACGAGCTCCACTCGGTCGGCGACAGCCTGGGCAGCGGCCCGCTCCTCGGCCAGCACGTGGAGCATCCGAGCGATATGCGGTGGCGTCATCCCGTGCGCCGCTAGGTCTTGCAGCTCGCCGAGGACGCCATCCAGCCATTGGTCGGATACATGCCCCAGTAACTGGCTGCGGCGAAAAGGTGGTGCGATGCGTCCCCCAGCAAGAGCCGCCGCCAGGCCGACCATGTTGGGGTGTCCCAGGCGCCGCAGTGCCGACATCAGCCAGCGCCCCCGTCGAAGAACGCCGCGTCGGGGGTCAACACCGTGGGGAGCACCAGCGCCCGGTCGAGGAACTCGTTGCGCCGCTCGCAGCTCGTCTCGGCGATGAGGATGCAGCCGTGGCACGCGGCGCCGTGAAGGAACCGCTCCTCGTGCGGGTTGGCGGGGTCGTGCTGGGCGCAGATCGGATCGTTCGAGCAGAGGCGGCCACGCTCCAGGGCGCGCTGGAGATGACTCTCGATGTCCCGCCCCACATCGACCAGGCCGCCGAGGGTGCCCTCGGACCCGCCGGCCCCCGTGTAGAGCAGAAGACCGTAGCCGTACTCACCGGCGAACACCCGTTCGCGGATGGCGCTGGCTGAGTAGCCGCACTCCAGGGCCACCGCGGTGATCAGGAGGTGCGAGAGGCTGTGGAGCATCAGATAGGGCAGCCCAGGGAACTTCGCGTCTCCGGTCCGCTGACGTCCCACCCATGCCTCGAAGCCGGCGACGAGGCGCCCGGCCCGAGCCTGCACCCCTGGTCGTGCCAACCAGCGTCCCATGGCGTCACCCGAAAAGGACAGGAAGATTCCCTCGCCCTTGTTCTCGATGGCGGGCAACCAGGTTGTCTCCCGCGCCAGCGGGGCCAGCTCCACCTGGAGAGAAAGCTCCCCGTCGATGTCCGGGAGGGCGGACTCGAAGCGGGTGAACCCGACCTGAGCCACGACCTCGCGGAGTCGATGGACGAGCACGACCCGGTCGAGCCGACCCTCGAACTCGGCGGGGAGCCCGGCCAGGGATCGCGCCCGAGCATAGAAGTCCCCACCGGGGACATCCTCACCCATCGAGTCGGGTGAGGCCATCAGTGTCTCAAGCTCCGCCTGTTTGATGCTGCGGGTCTCGGCAGAAGCCCCCCCCCTTCGGCGTTGGATGTCCGCCCAGACCACCGCGTCGCTGTGGCCTTCGAGCGCGGTCAGGACCCGCTGCTTCCGGCGCTCGCGGGTCACGTCCTCAACGCCCTCGCAGTACTGGAGGAAGTCCTCGAACACCGCGTCCACCGCCTCCTTCAGTGCGGCCTCGGCGTCGGGGATATGGATCACGCTCAACGTCTGCGAGAAGTAGGCGTTCGAGGCCGAACGGGTGAGGAGGCGGTTGGGCTCCTCGCACGGCTGCCACACACGAGGGCCGAGCCAGGGCTGACGCCCGCGGCACGTGCCCAGGATGCGGGCCCCGGGGACCGTGGCGTCGGACAGGGGCCTCCGGCGGTTGTTGTTCCGCTCGTCGCGCACATAGATCTCGGTGAAGTCGTTCCCGGCACCACCCTCGTCGAACCAGAGTTGTCCGGCCCGGTCATGTGTGTAGGTCTCGCGGACGAATGCGTACCAGTCGATATCGCTGATGTGCCCCTTCACACAGGCTTGGACGAACCGAATCGGCACGACCGGGACGATCTTGCGGTCTCGATTCAGGTAGCCATTCTGCACGAGCCGGTCCCACGCGATCAGTGGCCGGGCTCGGTACAGGCGCCCATCTGGGGCCTTGTAGGTCTCCTCCACCTGGGCCAGGAACCACGCTGGGAAGAGGAAGGCCGTGACCCCCGACCGGGGTGCTGTCGGGTCGTCGATATCAACGGGGGGCTCGTAGAGGGTCAGCTCCTCAAGTGTGAGCAAATCGCACAGGCGGCGCTCCAGGCGGTCTTCATAGATCCGTTTCCGTTCGGCGAACTGCCAATGGTCGAGGCCCCCGATCAGGACGGCTTGGTTCGGGAGGTCGACCATCGAGCCTGGCCCGAAGGTTGTGAGCAGTTGGCTCTGACGGAGCTCACCGGTGGGCGGGACGTGCTTGGCCTGGCGTTTACTCATGGCCACTGCCCTCCACCTCGAGGCCGTCCGGGTTCCGAAGCCACAGGTTCACCGTGGGCTCCACGTCCCGGAGACTGCGGTGGGCCACGAACTTCCGGGCTTCCTGGGGCTGTCGCTCCAAGTCCGGATCCAGTGGATTGAAGAGCAGCGGCGGCGCGACCCCGACCTCCCGCTGGTACTGGAGTTCCCCCTTGCGGCCGGCGATGCTCTCCCAGGTGTCTAGCAGGTCTTGCACCCGACTGCGGACCCGCTGGCGCAGTTCCTCTTGTGCCTCCGTGGTCAGCGCCTTGTCGTGGCCCTCCGCCCGTCGGGAGACGGCCTCGAGAACGAAGTCCAGTTCGTTGCGGTGCTGCGTAATGGCGGCGGCCCGGCCAGGTGCCGTCAGCTCCCGGTGCCCCAGGCGGGCGAGCGCCACGGTGACCGCAGCGAGGCCCCGGTCGATGGCTCGCGGTGAGAAAGGGGTCACGCTAGTCGCCTCGACGGCCCGGTAGAAGCTCTCGTGCCAGGCCCCGAACCGTTCGTAGTGCGAGCGGTCCCTCGGGCGGTGCACATTGAGCAGAGTCACCACCAGGCCCGGCCGCTGGTCGTCGCGCCCAACGCGGCTGGTGGCCTGGATATACTCGGCGGCGGTCTTGGGTTGACCCAGGACGACCATGAGCCCGAGGCGGGTGATGTCGAGCCCGACGGAGATCATGTTGGTGGCCAGTGCCACGTCGACCCGCTCCTTGTCGTGGAACGGCAGGTCGAGCCGCCGCTTGGTGTCGGCAACCTCGTTGGTGCTGACCCGGCTGGTCAGCTCTCGTGGCTCGGCGAACTGCGTGCGGTCGGCGAAGAGGTGCTGGTCCATGTCGAGGCGGCGCCGGCGTCGGCCGTAGTCTCTGAGCCGCGTGCGGACCTCATCCTCGACGATCCGGCGGCTGCCCCCGAGTTCTCGCAGGGAGTTGAAGTAGCCGACCAGCGTCATATAGGGGTCGGCCGGGTTGTCTGGGTTGCGCCTCCCCCCGGCCTCCTGCCACGCCTTCTGCCCGGCCGACAGCAGCGCCAGATACGTCCGCAGCAGCACAACCTTGAGATTCCTTCCCTGGGCCGCGACCCCCACGTACGTGCGTGGGTGTCGCTCCGCCGGGCTCACGGTCTTCGCAAAGAACGAGTCCCGTCTGTCTGGACCCGGCGGCGGAAAGATGTCCACATTGGCGCGCCCGAAGACGCCGCGGATCTGACGCTCGGCCCGACGCACCGTCGCCGTGGAGGCGATGATCTTCGGTCGCGGTCCCTCGTGGCCCACGGGGTTGGCGCACAGCGCGTCGATGGCTGTCTCGTAGAAACCGACCATGGTCCCCAAGGGCCCGGAGATTAGGTGCAGCTCGTCCTGGACGATGAGGTCCGGCGGTGGCAGCGGCCGCTCCAAGGCCCGCCCTATGCCGGCCCGGGTCGGTCCATAGAAGCCGTCGACGTCGTATCGCTCCACGCGGCCGAAGAGCCCGGCGGTCTCGCCGATCCACGGCAGGTTGGCGAACTTGTCCACCGTGGCGATGATGAAGGCCGGGAGCCGCCGGTAGATCGGATCGTCCACGGCTAGGATGGGCAACCCTTGCGCCTGGCGCCGCGGGTGAAACGCACAGCCCCGGCTGACGCACATGATCCGCAAGTCGGTCGGTTCGTTGGGGTCGGGCAGCAGCGTGAAGCTGTCTTTCTGGAACTTGGTCCCGCACCAGGGGCAGTTCTCCAGCGGGATCGGCGAGGGCTTTCGCTTGTCGTCGTTGAGAAAGGCGACCGTCCGCGCCCGGGCCGAGTAGCGGTTCAGCTCGCCCTTCTTCCCCATCACGTTCGGTGTTGCCGTCTGCCCCACCCACAGGCCAATCTCGAACGGCCATGACCCGAGCGTGGGCACGTCGTTCTGCCGCTCAAGTTCCAGGGCGCAGATGAGGGTCGCGGCGCGGCCGAGCTGGTCGAGGGTCAGCAGCCGCAACGTATAGCGCATGATGACCGACAGGCCTGCCGAGTGGATGGACGGGTCCCGCAGGCGGCGGAGCACCATCGTGAAGGCGGCGAGGCCCAAATAGGCTTCGGTCTTGCCGCCACCAGTCGGAAAGAACAGCAGGTCGACCACCGTGCGATCCGGGTGCTCGCCGTCGACCACGCCAGCGATGTTGGTGAGCAGAAAGGCGAGCTGGAACGGCCGCCAGGCTGGTGGTGCCGTAGCCGCGGGGTCGGCATCGTGAGTGCCGTGACAGTGTCGCCGCCGAATGGCCGTGGAGATCGCCCGATTGGTGATCCTGAAGGCCTTGAGCACATGGGGCTGCTCTAGGGCGTCGAGACCCGCCTGAATCCGGTCCTTGGCCCGCGCCGCCCGCGCCATCAGGTCTCGGCTGACCTGCGCCCGCACCCCGTCATCTGGGAGTTGCCGGAGCTGACCATCAATCCACGCTGCGTAGCCGGTCATCATCGGCCGCACCATGCCGCGGATGGCCTCGGCCGACGCCGCGCCCGCCAGGGCCTCCATCCCCAACTCCACATCGGCGAGGTCGGCCGACACCACCTTCTCCACATCGGCGGTGGGCATCCAGGCGGTCCGCACCTGCCGACAGCGGCTGTCCTGGTCGGTCACCGCCACCGCCGAGATGTTGTGGCCCACGGCGTACTCCACGGCGTCGGCGTACTGGAGGTCGGCCACCTTCTCGTCCCAGTCGTCGCTGTGCTGGCCTCGCAGGTTGGGACGGGGAACGAAGGGCTGCTCGGCGTGCAACGACAGCTCGGCCTGGAAGACATAGGCCGCATCGCGGGTCATGTCGGGCGCCGGTTGCCGCTGGTTGACCAGGAAAACGGAGACCGACCGCGAGTCGGCCGGGACCAGGTCAGTGTCGGCCACCGGGCGGACAGACACCACCACGTTCAGGCCCTCGCCATCAGGGATGTCCGTCGACGCCGGGTCGCCCTCCTGGAGCGTGACCGTCACGTCCGCCTCTCGAGGAAGTCGCCGCCACCCGTGGAAACGTCTGCCCGGGTCGCCCTCGCCTTCGGTGCCGCTGCCCTCGGTGTACTTCTCGCCAGACTCACCCTCGGTTTCCTCGCCCTCCCCTTCGACCATCGGGGCATAGTCGGCCCAGGAGATCCGCACCTGAAGCTCGGTGGTGTCGTGGGGCACCAGCACCGAGAGCCCCATTGACGAGGGAAAGAAGGCCTTGCGGGCCGAGGTGGCTTCGGGGACGTTGTCGTCGTCGCCCTCCACCGGTCGCTCAAGCTGGTCCAGTGCGTCATCGCTGTCGTCGTCCGACCGCTGATCGGCCGGCGCTTCGTAGGGCACCAAGAAGCCCGTCAGGTACCACCTGGACGGTGCGACAGGGAGGACCTCCGCGGTGTAGGCGGCGTCGCCGAGCTCGCCGGGTCGGGGCCCAACCAGGTCCAGGCGCAGAGCATCGAGGATGCGGTTGCGTACCGCGGCGGCGTCATTCATGGCTGTGCCTTGTTCACGTCACGACTCCTCGACTTCGTCTTCAGTCCAGCGGCAGCGTAACGTTCGAGGACGGCACGGCCGCATGTCGCCGCGTCTTCTTCTTGGATGCCGCCCCCCTGGTGCCTCTCTCCGCGTGCAACCCGGCGGCGACCTCTTCGGCATACCGCCTTTGGTTCAGGTCGAGCAGACGGGCCAGTACCTCGTCGTGGACTTCCTGGGGCCAGCGGTATCGATACGGCTTCTTCTTCTTACCCCACGTCTCCTCATCGATCTCGTAGTCGAGGAGGAACGCGCAGTCGGTGGGGATGTCGGTCCAGCCGTAGGCGTCCAGCACCGCGCGGTCCATCGCGGCGTGCATCGCCCGGAGCCTCTGGATGTCGGGGTCGGTCTCGTCCCGGTCGTGGAAGCGGTTGTACGTTTTCGTCAACCCTTCGTCGTGCTCGACCATGAGCTGCGCGCGAAAGTCGTAGTAGGTCTGGCCGGCGGCTTTAAGGGCCGGATCGGCGTTCCAACCGTTAGGAAACGGGAACGTCTCAAAACAACGTTGCGGTGTGTACCTTGGAGCGTCAGCACTTCCGAATGTCGATGCCTGGAAGACCCACCATGCTTCATGCACTCGTGAAGTCATTACACACAAGGTTCCTCTCACGAATGTATGCAAGGAGAGTAAGTCCTCTCAGCGTTTAAACTGTGTAGAATCAGCCACTTGCGAGAGTCAGCAATGACCCGGTATCTAAGACGTGGATGCGGGGGCCTGGACCGCCGGCTGCACTTGAGGGCGCGTGGTACCAGGCCGCCAGCTTTCGAGGCGGTGGAGGGAAGCTCCGGGCGCGCGATGGCCATCGGGGCGAGTCAGCCGCGAGTTTCACCTGGCTGCATGATCGTCACGGCGTAAACATCTTCGTATCAGCATCTTACGTCGGAACAGGCTGCCGCCGAGCAGGCCCCCCACCAAAAGCGGGGCCCGCGCAGGCGGCGGTCGATTCAGCTATGGAAGCCCCTGAATCCGGCTGGTTTCTGGCCTATTCCTCATCTTGAGGCCGACGCGTGATCGGCGAGATCATTCTAGAATCGTGCATACATTTGTGTGAGGAACCCTTCTGGTTCCTCTCAGGGATCGGTGCAGCTTTGGCCGGTTCCATGGCTAATAAGTCAAGCATTGTCATCGACTTACGTGGCTGGAGAACACCGTCTGTATCTGGAGAGGAACTGCAGGCTCTCGGAAAGTCCGGCCCACGGTACACGGCGGAAATCGCGAGGGGCCTGCCAGTGCCAAGGGGCTGAACAGTCAGCGAGGGTTCGGCCCAGCGGTAAAACGTCGGCGAAAGTCCAGGCCGCGTTCCACGAGTGTTCATGGTTCGTCGCCCTGTAAATGCCAGCGCCTCAGCACCTTGAGGTGGGACCGGCTGCCGTCGAGCAGGCCCCCCACCAAAAGCGGGGCCCGCGCAGGCGGCCGTCGACTGAGCGGATAGACGACTTCACCGCTGATTCGCGGGCACGAACACATCCGCAGCCTCTTTCCACGGCGTGGCTGACCTGCTGGGGGCTGAATCGTGCACACATTTGTGTGAGGAACCTCTCTTCTTGGCAGTCAACGACATCGACCATACGAAGACGAAGGTGAAGAGTCCGCAGACGAACGGGATCCGCGGGCCACGCCGCGGGAGATCACCTCCCGCTCGGCCAGGGTCAGGGCCTGGCGTGCGCGCTGCCGGGGCACCGGGGGAATGCCGCCCGCCCCGGCCACGACGTAGTGCACCATCTTGCGGGTCGCCAGATCGATGCCCACGAAGATATCGTCTGACGGGTGGTGCCTCTCATCCTGTCTCATGTGTGCCTCCATGCGTTGTGGTGATTGCACGGAGACTATGCGGGGATGGGGTGAGGGCGCCCTTCGTGTCATCTCCTACATATCCTGGACAACGGCCCCGAGTTCACCGCGCAGCCGTTCGTCGACTGGTGCACAGAGCACGGTGTGGCCCTCCACTACATCCAGCCCGGCAAGCCGGACCAGCATGCGACTGACGAATCCTTCAACGGAACGTTCCGCGACGAGTGTCTGAGCCTCCAATGGTTTCGGAACCGCGTGGACGCGAAGGTAGGGATCGAGCAGTGGCGCCAGCACGACAACGAGGTGCGGCCGCACTCGAGCCTAAACTATCTGACGCCAGCCGAGTGCAAAGTGCAGCGCAGTACTGGCTCGGATGACGGTGGGCGCTCGCCGGCGATGCCGGCTCGCGCTGACCAGGAAGCACACGGACACACACTGAGAACCCCGATCGGCGCTGTTCTCCAGTAATCACTGGTCCGAAGAAACCGGGCAGGTCAATCGCGTGGCGCGCCGCCGACTCGCTGAGCATCCGCCACTTTCTGGACTTCGAGCGGCTAGCCGATTTAGTCCGAAGGGCGCAGGAGCGCCGCGGCGAGATAGTGCCCCCTGTCGGCGAGATGCTCGTACGTTTGGATTTCGCCGAACGTATTGAGGAGCTGCCCCAGCATGAAAGAGAGTCCTGCTGGGGCCGCCATAAACAAATGAACCCGACCTGTCGCTGAATGGGCCTGTTGAGCGCGGCGCATTGATTCCATGGTGAGGAACACCACATCGACGGCCTGGCCGGCCGTGAGAGCCCGAGGATGTCCAGGCTCTGCCTTGACGTCGACGATCGCGCGGAAGGCCGGTACGGACGGAGTCGCGGCGACAGACCGTTCAATGGCCCCATTCACAGATAACAGCACAGCGAGGTCGGTGGCACTGACATTTCCGCTCCGAATCTGCGCGGAGAATCCACTTGCGAGGCGCGGCGATTCAATACTCCACACCTCGGTGCCGCCAGTTTGCAACTGCTGGAGCCACGCGCCTTTGAGACCACCGGGCGCAAGAAACGCGACACCCAATGCTGTCGCCGCCGGCAAGCTGGCGAGTCCCTCGGCGAGGATTTCTCGGCCTGGAGCGTTCTTCCGGAGACAGCCTGTGACGGTGCGTAGGGCCGGCAGACAATGCAAACGCCAATTGTCGTCGCGGCAGATTCTGCCATCGAAATGATGGGACCAATCGATTGTCAACGCTGCGGCCGCATCAAACGCTGGCTGAGCGCGTGTGAACAACCTGAGCCGGACGGGTCTGCCCGGCGCGAGCGTCGCGTGTGCCCGAGCGAGTCGGTACGCCAGTACTGACTCCGCGATTGCAGCGGCGTCGTGAGCGTTCAGCGGATCGGAACCCACGCGATTCATGTTCCAGCGATCGAGTGATTCGAGTAGGTTGCTGGGGGCGACCAGCGTTGCTGCAGCGCTGTAATTCAAGCCGCCAGCCGCAACCGGTTTCACGAAAAAGTCGTCGCCGCGGCGGGCTCGTTCGAGGATCAACGGCACTTCGACCCTGCGCACGACATCTGACGTGCCGATCTCCGGCGTAACCCACAACACCGCGTTTGCCGTGTTGGAATCGCGAAGCACCCGCACAAGTTCATCTTCAAGTGGCGCATTTTCCAAATCGCAAACATCTTGCCACGTCGGGACGCCGACGTCGTGTTGTGCGGAGATGAGCAGTTCGGCCTCATGAAGGCGAGACCTGCCGAGCACGCTCCCGGCCCATAATCGGGAACACACCTCGATGGCCGCACACAACCATGTGGCTCTGCTCTTGTTGCCGATGAACGTGCAGCGCTCATCAGCCGGCAGCTCAATGATTTCGAAGTCGCGCAACATCCGCTGGTTGAAGCGCTTCGCCGCTGTCGAGGCCCGCTCGAGCCATCGCGCGAGGGTATGGCGGGCATGGCCCGTGACCCGGGCGGTCGCAGACATGCTCACACCCTCGACGCGCAGGCTCGCGACCTGGTCGCATGCCCTACGAGCGCA
This sequence comes from Vicinamibacterales bacterium, assembly GCA_965197395.1. Classification (GTDB taxonomy): domain Bacteria; phylum Acidobacteriota; class Vicinamibacteria; order Vicinamibacterales; family UBA8438; genus CAZYFH01. The sequence goes on from CBDANB010000006.1 coordinate 975,802, forward strand.
GCGAAGGCCGCTGTACGCGGTCCCCGTGTGCGTGCTGACCGTTCCCCCGCAGACCGTGCAGCGGTACCGCCAGCGTCGGCCCCACTTCGTCGGAAACGAGCCGTGGCCCACGATGTTGAGGCCCAGTTTTCCACGGTTGTCACACCCGCGCGTGGCGCAGGCCATCCCGTCGATCGCGTGCATCGCTCAAGTGTACCTGGGGGGAACCCGCGGTTTTCGCCCAAGATCTCGGAGGTGAAGGCGACCGATCAACAGCGACCGGCGCAAGCACCGCGGTGGGGGCAGTCTCGAGCGAACCCGTCTCGCGACGGTTTCCCGCCGGCTGAATCGCCGTCTGAGCCCGGCCTAAGACACCCCTTATCGATCAGAGTCTTGAAGAATCGCTCTGGATTCGAACTCTGTATCATTACCCTCCCGTTCCGGGGAAAGTGGGTCCCGCGCCCTCCGTCCGTCGGAGGACTACACGTCAATGGATCGTCGGCTTATCCACTGCGATGGTCGAGAGAACCTGTTGGCGCGCTCGTTTGCAAGACAGCACCAGCGCGTGAAGCTCCTTCTCCGCGATGCGTGAGAACTCCCGCACCTTCCTGAATATACTCACCACTTCTTGTTCCGACGCCGGTGGCGCTGACTCTCTTTCCATGAGATCGAGGATGCCGTGCATCATGGTGTTGATCTCGCCGAGGTTATCCAAGGCCTCGTTGGCCCGTTCGGGTAGGTCAATGACCTCCTCGTCACCGAACAGGCCGTCGATGAAGCCTTCCAGCTCCTCCGTGCGTGTGCGGCACAAGCGCCGAAGGTCGTCCGGGTCCGGCGTGGCGGCCATCCTCACCAATCGGTACGGCTTAATGGCCGATTGGTGCTTTGCCAATGCGTTCCAAAGGCTCATCAGGGCCTCGAACAGTTCATTGACGGCCACCATGTCGTCGAACTCGGGCAGTTCGCCACCCCAAAGGCTCTTGATGGTCTGGACGGGTGAGGCGTCGAGCTTGGGCGTCGCGATGTTGCCAAGGAACCGCGTGCGCACGGCATGAAACGGAATCGGACAAGCGTAACGCGCCAGAAGAGCGCGAACCGATTGGTCTCCAACGTACTTAAGGGAAGGTTTCTTCATTTACTTAGGTCCAATACCTTAACAGGAGATGTCGCGGCCGCTGTTGACACTCGGTGGCGGCTCGGGTGACATTCTACGCGACCTGCTCGACTGACCTTGGGGACGCAGCGCCGGAGATGGGCTGCTGATCGGAGTCGCCAAGCGGCTATCGAAGAGCCTCTGGTTGAGCGACATGTTGGCTCGGCACGATTCGGGACGCGCACGCAGCCTGCGTCGTCTCCGGCACGGCTTGGTAGTGCACCACTCGCTGGCGTTGGTGCACGAATCCGGAGTGAGGTTGCGAGGGGGCAGACCAGACTGGATGGATGAAATCGAGAGTCCATCCCACGTACAAGACAAAGTACCACGTCCAGAACTGGGCCGCCTATGATCGCGCTCTGGTCTGTCGAGGCGACATCACCATCTGGTTGTCCCCGGCGGCCCTCGCCGCAATGCGGTTGCTGTGGCTTCGGTAGTCTCGAACTTGCGTTCTTCCGTCTGCTCCGATTTGACGCGCAGGCGCTGCTGTGGGCCCGGTCGATTTGGCCGAACAGGCGATCCGCGATTACATCCGGTGGTCGCAAGCAGAGGAGACGCCGCGAGAGCGGCTAGAAAATCGCTAATCGAAGGCCCCTTCGAGGGGCCTTCATCATACCGCCCCCTCAGGGGGCGGTAGCTGATTCTCCGCCCGGCACAATGCCGGGATGAACACTCGCCGGCCCGCTACCATCGGCATCGCTTTCCGCCCGAAATCATCAGCCATGCCGTCTGGCTCTACCACAGATACTGCATGAGCTTCCGGGATGTTGAGGATTTGCTGGCCGAACGAGGAATCATCGTGCCCTACGAAACCGTTCGCCAGTGGTGCGGGAAGTTCGGCCCCGACTACGCTCGGCAGTTGAAGCGCCGACAGGGTCGACTCGGAGATACGTGGTTCCTGGACGAAGTCTTCGTGACGATCAACGGTCAGCGCCAGTATCTCTGGCGCGCGGTGGATCAAGACGGTGACCTGATCGACATCCTCGTACAACCCCGTCGGGACGGGCGTGCAGGGGGATGCCCCGGTAGCTGTTGAAATTTGAAGCGGCGGCTCCCTGCTGGTCGTGCTATACGGCCGGTGGGAAAAACCTGGGGCCGAAGCCCCCAGAAAGGAGCCGCCGTGAAGAAGTCTCGCACAGTCATCCGTCGTCGCCAATCATCGTCGCCGGCGCTTCGGCACCTGCCGTTGGTCGATATCCTGGTCGACACGCAGACCGAGCTGCAGGCGTTGGTCGTCGCGTCGGGCCTGAAAGTCCTCGAGGCGATGTTGGAGGAGGACCGCGTGGCGGTCTGTGGACCCCGGTATGCGCATCAACCCGAGCGGCGTGCCTCGCGGGCGGGCCATGCGCCTAGTGAGGTCGTCCTGGGCGGGCGCAAGGTGGCGCTGCGCCGCCCGCGCGTCCGGCACGACGGCCAGGAGGTCGCGTTGCCCACGTTCCGGGCGTTCGCCGGGGACGACCCGCTGAACCGGCGCGTCGTTGAGCAGATGCTCGTGGGCGTGGCGACGCGCCAGTATGGCCGAAGCCTGGAGCCGCTGGGCCCGGACGTTCGCACCCGGGGCACGAGCAAGAGTGCGGTGAGTCGGCGGTTCGTGGCCCAGACGCAGGCACAACTCGACGCCTGGCGGGCCACCCCGCTCGCCGAGCTCGACCTCGCCGTGCTGCTGCTCGACGGCGTGCACGTGGGGACCCACTGCATCGTCGTCGCGCTGGGCATCGATGTCACCGGTCAAAAACACGCCCTGGGCGTGTGGGAAGGCGCCACCGAGAACACGACCGTGTGTCAGGGGTTGCTGACCAATCTGCAGAGCCGCGGCCTCCGCACCGACCGCAGCCTGCTCGTGATCCTCGATGGGGCGAAGGCCCTCCACACGGCCGTGACCCAGACGTTCGGTTCCGCCGCCGTGCTCCAACGGTGTCAGATCCACAAGCAGCGCAATGTGCTGGAGTATCTGCCCCAGGCGCAACGGCCATGGGTGAAGGCGATCCTCACCCGCGCCTACACGAACCGCGACGTCACGGCCGCCCGCCGGCTGTTGCAAGACCTCGCCCGCCGCCTGGACGCAGACCATCCGAGTGCCGCCGCGAGTGTCCGGGAAGGGCTCGACGAGACGCTCACGGTCATCGGGTTCGGCCTCTCCGAGCGCCTGCAGCGGTCGCTGGCTACCACGAACGCCGCCGAGAGCCGTCTCAGCCGAACGCGGCACGTCAAGCGCAACGTGAAGCGCTGGCGGGGAGGCGCGATGGTGCTACGCTGGATCGCGGCCGGGGTGCTGGAAGCCACCACGGGCTTTCGGCGCGTGAACGGCTGCAAGGACATGCCTCAGCTGGTGGCGGCGCTCCGAGCGCGCGACGCGCAGCTCGGGCTCGGCGAGTCGTCGGAAATGGTTGCGTAGTCGTGAACCGAGTCGCCGCTCAGTTTCAACAGCGCAAGGGACATCCCCGGCGTGCAGCGCGGAGATTCTTTCGCCGCCTGTTGAAGAGTCAGCGACAGGAACCCGTGCGGCTCGTGACCGACAAGCTGGGCAGCTACCGTGTCGCACATCGGGACCTCATGCCGCTGGTCACCCATGACACGAGGCGATACGCGAACAATCGCGCCGAAGTCTCGCATCAACCCACGCGACAACGCGAACGTCAGATGCGAGGCTTCACGTCATCCGACCACGCGCAGCGGTTCTTGCACGTCCACGGTGTCATTCAGAATCTATTTCGCGTGGGTCGACACCTACTCAGGGCGGCTCATCATCGGATGTTGCGAGCACGGTCGTTCACCGTGTGGGCCCAGGTGACGGCAGCCTGATCCTGGGATCAACTCGCCTCATTCTGGCCCGGACTCGTTAAGTTGACAGTGCCCTTCCGCACCCGCCGGGATGCGAAGAAGGTAGTCCGACCTGTGACAGAGACGCGCTGATGTGGGAAGGGTATACGTCTTACCCAAACACGTATCTGCGCGACGACGAGAAGGCCATCCTGCTGGCATCGTCGTTTATCGGGCGATGACTGCCGGGGGGCGATGAGCCGAGGGGGATGTGTTGCATCCTTCAAAAAGTGACAAGAACGCGATGGATCGAGTCGACCGGGCTCCGCCTCATGCCCGTGGTCTAGTTTTACTCCGCCCTTGACATACCTGCTACAGTACCTACGCAAGAACCCGCTCAGCTAGACATAACCCAAAGATTAAGCGCGCGTGGCCGGACCTGAATTACCACACGGTGAAGGGTGGGCTGTCAGTGAGATGGGATGCCCATGGAAAACGCGCAGCGTCGCCGCCGCGCATAGGGTCGCATCCCGCCGTCGCAATTACGCCTCGTGGGAGAAAAGGCTCCTCCGCAGAATCTGTGGGCGATTTAGCCTATCGGTGGGTGACTTCGTAGCGTCCCATGCGCTGCAATCGCATCAAATCACGCCAGAAACTGTCCCAGAACGGTACAGTTTCTTAGGAGATGGGATGCCCTGTGGAAGCTCGTGGAAAACGCGCAGCGTTTTCCACGGCGCGGTGGGCGCGGGTTGTGCGTCCACGGCGCCGACAGCTTCCATAGGGTCCGGGCGACACCATGAGCAACGCATCCCGCCTCGACCCTGAGACAATGGTGGTTGCGAAACGACACCACTGTGCTCGGAGGCGAATAGCGGGATGCAGATCAAGACTATCCTGAATCGGATTCAGAAGTATCGCGGCTTCGTGTATGGGCCCATGCGGCTGCACGGGCAGGGGACGACGCTCCGGCTCGAGGTCGACATCTACCCGCACCTGCGCAACGGCCCCCGGTGTGCTGGCTGCGGGCGCCGCGGCCCTCAGTACGACACGCTCGCCCCGCGGTGGTTCGAGTTCGTGCCGCTCTGGGGCCTCCGCGTCTTCTTCCTGTATCGCATGCGCCGGGTCGACTGCGCGACCTGCGGCCACGTGCGGGTCGAGCAGGTGCCGTGGGCGGAGGGGAAGCACCAGCTGACGACGACCTACGCGTGGTTCCTAGCGCGGTGGGCGAAGCGCCTGAGCTGGCGCGAGGTCGCGACGACCTTTCGGACCAGCTGGGAGAGCGTCTACCGGGCCGTGGCGCTGGCCGTCGACTGGGGCCGGGCGCACCAGGATCTGACGGGGATTGAGGCCGTGGGCATCGACGAGATCCAGTGGCAGCATGGGCACCGCTACCTGACCCTCGTCTACCAGATCGACCCCGGGCAGACGCGGCTCCTGTGGATCGGCCAGGCGCGCCGCGTCAAGACGGTGCTGCGGTTCTTCCGCTGGTTCGGCGCGGCGCGGACGCAGGCGCTGCAGTTCGTCTGTAGCGACATGTGGAAGCCGTATCTCAAGGTGGTCGCCAAGAAAGCCGGCCACGCCTTACACATCCTCGACCGATTTCACATCGCGCGCAACATGAACACAGCGATCGACACCGTGCGGCGCGAAGAGGTCCGCGCGTTGAAGCACAAGGGCCGTCCGGCGTGGCTGACCAAGGCCCGGTGGCTGTTGCTGCGGCGCCGCGACCATCGGACGACGGCGGACCGGAGCCGCCTCCGGGATCTCGTCCGCCTCAACCTGAAAGCGGTGCGCAGCATGTTGCTGCGCGAAGACTTCGCGCCGTTCTGGAGGTATCGATCGGCCCACTGGGCGGGCCTGTTCTTGGACCGGTGGTGTATCCAGGTGATGCGGTCGCGCATCGACCCGATGAAGAAGGTCGCGCGCTCACTGCGCGCGCACCGCGCCTTCTTGTTGAACTGGTGCAAGGCCTGCGGGCAGATTTCAGTCGGCGCGGTCGAAGGATTGAACAACAAGGCCAAACTCACCACCAAAAGGGCCTATGGCTTTCGGACCTATCGATGTCTCGAAATCGCCCTATACCACACGCTGGGGCACTTGCCGGAGCCAGAAAGCGCCCACAGATTCTGCTGAAGAGCCGGAGAAAATGGGTCTATCCGGGTTTCCCAACGCCATTTTGGGGCCTTTCGGGGTTTTTCGTGGGTGATTTGATTGGAAAGGCCCTGTGGGAGCTCGTGGAAAACGCACAGCGTTTTCCAAGGCACGGTGGGCGCGTTCTGTGCGTCCACGGCGCCGTCAGCTTCCACAGGGCCCGTCCGTGCGCGACAAGATGGCTCCCAGGGAGGGGGCCCATGCGTGATGTCGAACTGGACCGCTGCGTCCTCGGACTGCAGTCGACCGGCGAACAACTATGTTCGCGTCAACACCGTCGACTCGGATATAGCCAGAAAATGACTTATGACAAACGCTGAGCTGTCCGTATTTCGAGGAATCGGAAAAATTGGGTTCCTCACACAAATGTGTGCACGATTCAGCCCCCAGCAGGTCAGCCACGCCGTGGAAAGAGGCTGCGGATGTGTTCGTGCCCGCGAATCAGCGGTGAAGTCGTCTATCGCTCAGTCGACGGCCGCCTGCGCGGGCCCCGCTTTTGGTGGGGGGCCTGCTCGACGGCAGCCGGTCCCACCTCAAGGTGCTGAGGCGCTGGCATTTACAGGGCGACGAACCATGAACACTCGTGGAACGCGGCCTGGACTTTCGCCGACGTTTTACCGCTGGGCCGAACCCTCGCTGACTGTTCAGCCCCTTGGCACTGGCAGGCCCCTCGCGATTTCCGCCGTGTACCGTGGGCCGGACTTTCCGAGAGCCTGCAGTTCCTCTCCAGATACAGACGGTGTTCTCCAGCCACGTAAGTCGATGACAATGCTTGACTTATTAGCCATGGAACCGGCCAAAGCTGCACCGATCCCTGAGAGGAACCAAAAATTGAATCCTCGCTTTGTGGAGTCGGGAAGATTGGGACCTTGATGGGAAGCGTCGGAAAGATTGAGACCTCGCTTTGTGGAGTCGGGAAGATTGGGACCTTGATGGGAGGCGTCGGAAAGATTGAGACCTCGCTGGGAAGCGTCGCAGGGCTTAAGCTTAGCCGCCTGATACCAAGACCTACGGTGATCGACCATTCGCCGCCGATGCCGAGCTTTGGTTCACTCTGTAGACCTCCTGTCGAGTGTCGGTGGCACGCACCAACACCTGCGATCAGCAACGAGGGGTCCCAGCCAACACGACGGCCAATCGGCTTTGGTCCGTGGCCAGCCGAGGATAGATAGCCAGCGCCGTCAGTCGCCGTGGCGTCTCATGTCGGGGTCGAGGATGCCCCGTGACGGGCGAACACGGCCCGGCTCTCCTTTACTGTGGCCGTCGGACGCCGAAAGGCGGCTCCTGGGGCCGCTCAGCGCCGCGTGGGAGATTTCCACAAAACCTGTGATTCCTGGAGTTTTCCTACGCCTAAACAGGTACTTCCTCCAAGTACGTACGGATCAAGTAGTACAACCCCGTCCTATCCGAATATCGGGCCGCCGCGAATCTGGAATCGCCGCATGTCCGGCTCTAGTCGAGTTCGACCAGCTCTTCATCCAAATGCAGATCCTCGACCACCGGACACATCTGGAGGTCGAACCACTCTCCAAACATCTGGTGCGTCCGGTTCTTTGGCCACTCTCTCAAGCTGGCGTTGTTGCATGAATCGAAACTAGCCCATTGAACGGACGGATGGCCTCGGTGATCGCGTCACTGTTCAGCAGTGCACGCCGTGGACGCATAGACCGCGCCCACCGCGCCTTGGAAAACGCCGCACGTTTTCCACGAGCTTCCACAGGGCCTACATCCTCAGACGCAGACCAACAAGATCCGTCTTCGTTTAGCGGGTGATTCTACTGCGTCGGGAGGTGGAAAGCCGCGGGGACAATCGGACGTGGCGCCCGCAGGAGCGTGGTGAAGAGGTCGTCGAGATCGACATGGCGTTGACGCGCGGTGCGGATCACACTCGCGAGGATTTCTTGGGTCCGCGCGCCGCGGGGCGTGCGATTCCCGCCACAGATCTTGCGATTGACGACGGCGGGACGGAGGGCGTGTTCTGCGCGCCAGTTGGTCGCGTCCACATCGGAGGCCCACAAGAAGGCGAGCACGGCCGGGCACTCGCGGTCGAGATGGGCGGCGAAGCGCTGGGCCGCCGGCAGCGTCGGTGCCGAGTCGATGAGCCGGCCCAAGTGGGCGAGCAGGCGCCCATGAGCCACGGCGAGGCCATGATCGGTGATCGCGTGCGCATCACGCCGATCGCGGAGCGCCAGGGCGTCGGTGAAGACGACCTGCACGCGGCCCGCCCAGGGGCTCCGCGGATGGTCGGCGCGGAGCGTGCGACACCGGCGGAGCAGATGCGCCAGACAGCTCTGGTGCCGCGCGGCGGTGAATCGGCGATACGGCGCCCACCCGTCGCGGACCAGGACACCGGCGAAGTCCGCGCCCAGGATGGTGGCCGCGTCGTCAAAACCGCGCCCGGGACGAATCGCATACACGGTGGTCTCTGGCGTCGCGAACGCCCACAGCCAGTGCAACACGGCGCCGACGCGCCAGCCGGGTTCATCGGGACTGACGACGGGACTCCCGCGGATCTGGGTACACAGGGCCCCGTAGGCCGGGGCGGCCACGCGCGCTGCGCGCTGCAGGGTCTGGACGAGGCCGCCCGGCGTGACTCGGAGCCCGAAGCGGTCACGCAGCAGCGTCGCGATCTTCTCGAGCGATACGCCGACGTGCTTGTGCAAGAGCACAATCAGGGTCACGGCACGGGGCCCGAGGTGCACATTGGCGGCCCCCACCGCGTCGGACGTCTGCAACGGATGCCGGCCCTGGACGCGGCGGCCACAGGCGACGCAACCGCCGATGTGCACGTCGAAGCGCCGGACGATCGGCCGCACGACGGGCAGATCTTCTTGATACTGCGGGGCGACGCGGGTGCGTTGGATCGCGCCGCCACAGTCCGGGCAGGCGGCGGGAAGCGAGGCCTCGTAAGTCTCATCGACCCGCCCTGGAATGGGTCGTCGGGTCCGACGCCCGTAGGCGGCGCCGGCGCGCCGTCCCGGCCGTCTGCCGCAGCCCTGGGGCCGATCTTGTGCGAACGGGGCGGCCTGACGGAAGCCGGCGCGCCGTGCCGCATCGAGTTGTTGTTTCAGGCGCGCATTCTGACGCGTCAAGTGGTCGCGCTCGCGACTCGTCCGCGCCAACGCCTCGCGCAAGCGCGCGAGTTCTTCTTGTTGGCGCCTGATCAGGTCGTCGCGGTCCTTGCTGGTCGGGCGCGCGCGCTTCACTGCCACACAAGATTTATGGCAGACTCGTGGCAACAGTACAAGTACAAAATTGTAAGTCTGGCGCTGTTACGTCGGAGCACCCGCTAAACAAAGACCAAGATCCACACAATCAAGCACTTGCAGATTCAGCGCCTGCCGTCGGGACGCCTTTGCGACCCACACGAACTTTAGGGCTATATCCGAGTTTCCCAAATAGCGTAAGCACCTGATATCCCAGTCTTTCCGGGGTAAATCGAGCGTTCGGCGTGTACAGGTCGACGGTGTTGACGCGAACATAGTTGTTCGCCGGTCGACTGCAGTCCGAGGACGCAGCGGTCCAGTTCGACATCACGCATGGGCCCCCTCCCTGGGAGCCATCTTGTCGCGCACGGACGGGCCCTGTGGAAGCTGACGGCGCCGTGGACGCACAGAACGCGCCCACCGTGCCTTGGAAAACGCTGTGCGTTTTCCACGAGCTCCCACAGGGCCTTTCCAATCAAATCACCCACGAAAAACCCCGAAAGGCCCCAAAATGGCGTTGGGAAACCCGGATAGACCCACCTTTAGGAGAGCCCGATTGTTCGCGTATCGCCTCGTGTCATGGGTGACCAGCGGCATGAGGTCCCGATGTGCGACACGGTAGCTGCCCAGCTTGTCGGTCACGAGCCGCACGGGTTCCTGTCGCTGACTCTTCAACAGTCGGCGAAAGAATCTCCGCGCTGCACGCCCGTCCCGACGGGGTTGTACGAGGATGTCGATCAGGTCACCGTCTTGATCCACCGCGCGCCAGAGATACTGGCGCTGACCGTTCGCTCACTCCGGACGGTGTAGAGCACCTGCAACACCAAGGCGCGCAGCAACTGTTCGGGCGGGATCGACGGACGGCCCGTCTGCGAGTAGAGGCCGGCGAACCGCCGCGACAACGTGTGCAGCGCCTCGTCCGTCAGCGCCCGAATCGCGCGGAGCGGATGATCCGCCGGCACCCGTTGTTCCGGCGACAGATAGCTGAACATGTGGGTGGTCTGCTCATCGTGTCCGCGCATGATGGGGCTCCCTTCAGTGTTGGGAGCATGGTAGTACGCCGGGATCGATCTGTCGATCCTGTTTCACCGACTTTTTCAGCAGCCTGCTAGTACTACTTTGTCAGAACGCACGATTTGGATGAGATCGCGCGAGTGATCTGATTTGAGGACATTGTACTTTTTGGACGTTTTTGGTACGGTGCGGCGCAGTGGACGACCGCCGCGCCGTTCGCCAGCTCTACCGCCTGATGCGGTGGCTCGACGCGTTCAAGGAATGCTTCGGGCATCGTGCGCAGCATCTGGCGTTGCGTCGGTACGTCCATGGGTTGCTCAGCGACAGCGCGCGCAAGTCGATGGAAGCGATGCTCGCGCGTGTGACCGATCCCGGGTCGTATCAAGCCTTTCAGCACTTCATCACCGATTCGCCCTGGAGCGCCGACCGCGTCTGGCGACGGCTGCGGGCGCGGCTCCCCGAACGCGAGGGACTGCTGATCTTCGACGGCACCAGTTTTCCCAAACAGGGTACCCATTCGGTCGGGGTGGCGCGCCAATACTGTGGCGCGTTGGGGAAGGTCGCCAATTGTCAGGTGGCCGTCACCGCCGCCCTCTGGACCGGGGCCCGCGCGTACTTGCTGGGTGCGGCGCTCTACTTGCCCGAGGCGTGGCTGACCGACGCCGCGCGCGAGCTGGCGCGGATTCCCGCCGGCGTGCGCTTTCAGGAGAAGTGGCGCCAGGCGCTGACATTGCTTCGGCAAGTCCGCGCGAGCGGGATCACCATCACCGGCGTCGCGGCGGATGCGGAATTTGGCGACAACGGCCTGTTTCGGGCCCTGTTGCACCGGCTCCGGCTCCCGTATGCTGTGGGGATCTCGTCGTCGCAGACCGTGTTTGTGGGGCGGCCCCGCCTCGTGCGGCGGCGGAGCGGCCGGCTGGGGCGCCCGCGCACCCGCCCGGACCTGGCCGCGGGCGTGCGGCCATCCACGGTTGCCGCCGCGGCCCAGGCGCAGCGCGGGTGGCGGCGCATCAGTTGGCGCAACCGCCGCGAGGGCCGGCGTTGGACGGTCCAGTGTGTGGCCCTGCGGGTGACCCCCGCCCACGCCTGGCGCGAGCGCCGGCTCGCTCCCGAGGTCTGGCTGCTGGCCGAACGCGACACCGGCCAGACCCCGCAGACCAAGTACTACTTCGTGCACCGGCCGGCGACGACCGCGCTCCCGCAGCTCGTCCGGTTCGCGCATCAGCGGTGGGCGATCGAGCAGCAGTACCGCGAGTTGAAGACCAATCTCGGGCTCGACCATTTCGAAGGCCGCACGTTTCCCGGCTGGCACCATCACGTCGTCCTCACGGCCCTCACCTACAACTTCTTGCAGGCCGAGCGGCGGCGGCGGCTCGCCGGGCTCACGTTCCCAGCGGCGCGCGCGATCGTGCAGGAGATCTTCACGGCCTATCTCTTCGCTCAACGTCCGCACTACTTGAGGCGCATCGAAGCGTTGAAATCGGTGCAACTGCGGATCTAACAAAGTAGTACTAGTCCCCTTGATCTTTGATTTCTTCAAAAAGTCGTTGGTCATCTGGGGCCACCGTGGACTTGAACGGTGCGCTGTCCGAACCGCTTCACCTTCGCGAGAATTTCGTCGGCTGTCTTTGTCCACTTGAAGGGTTTGCCCTCGTCGTTGTGGGCGTCCACGTAGGCGTAGATGGCTTGGCGCAGCGCGTGCGGGCTGGAATGTGTTCCGCGCTTGAGGGCGTGTTCGGTGAGAAGGCCAAAGAACCGCTCGACGAGGTTGAGCCAGGCGGAGTAGGTCGGCGTAAAGTGGAACTGGAAGCGCGGGTGGCGGGCCACCCATCGTTTGACCAACGGGGACTTATGCGCCGAGAGATTGTCGAGGATCACGTGGACGGTGAGGGCGGAGTGCACCCGCTCGTCGATCTCGCGCAGGAAGCTCACGAAATCCCTCGACCGATGCGGCTTCTTGGTTTGCGCCACGACCTGGCCGGTCGCGACGTTGAGCGCCGCGAAGAGGTCCACCGTGCCATGGCGGATGTAGTTGTGCGTCTGGCGTTCGGGGCGACCCAGGTCCATCGGCAGAATCGGCTGCGCCCGCTCGAGGGCTTGAATCTGAGGCTTTTCGTCGAATGACAAGACGACGGCGTGGTCGGGTGGGTTCAGGTAGAGGCCGACAATGTCCCGCACCTTCTCGATGAACAGCGGGTCGTCGGAGATCTTGAAGGATTCCACGACATGCGGCTGCAACCCGAAAGTGCGCCAGATGCGGCCCACGGTAGAGGCGCTGACGCCAGCGTGCTCCGCCATCTTGCGGGTGCTCCAGTGGGTCCGCCCCTTCGGCTTACTTTCCAACGTCGTGACGAGGATCGACTCGACATCCGCATCGGACAGGGTCCGTGGGGCTCCGGGCTTGGGCTCGTCGTACAGCGCGTCCACGCGACCTACCCTAAACCGCTGTCGCCACTTGCCGACCGTCACGTTCGAGCAGCGCAGTTTCGCCGCGACCGCCACGTTCGATTCGCCACGCGTGCTCCTCAGGACGATCCTTGCCCGCAAGGCCACGTGCCGATTCGTTCGGGCGCGCCTGGCGAGCCGCTCAAGTTCTACGCGCTCTGCGGCGGTGACTTCCAATCTCGCTTTGGGCCGACCTGTTCTTGCCATGCCGCCCAATACATCACAGCCGACACACTATTTGAAGCTTTTTCAGACACAGGGGACTAGACGTGGGGGAGAGGCCAGACTCTTCTGCCGTGGCTCCGCGAGTCAGAACTTGAACTTCACCTCGCCCACCACGGTCCGCCGGAGCAGGTCACCGAAGATGTGCTGTTGGATGGTCTGGTTGAACACGTTGGTCACCTTCACGGTTGTCGTGACGGCGCCACCCTGCCACTTTACCCCGACGCTGCCGTTCACGGTCGCGTACCCGTCGGTGTGGCCGTGATACGCCGACGTGAGGACATCGCTCCAGAACGCGTCGGTGGCGGCGTTCACCGACGTGGAACCCAGGAGCCGCGACCCGTTCCACGTCACCCCGGCGTTGAATCGGTGCGTCGGAGGCAGGTTGAGCTCCGCCGGCAGATGCGGGTTCGGATCGTCCAGAATCTCCGGTTCGGACTGCCACGAGTAGTTGATGGACGCGGCCACCGCCCGTGAGACCCGCTGCTCGAGCCACAGCTCCACGCCGGTCTGGCGGACCGGACCCAGATTCAGGTAGGTGAACGCGGTGCGGGGCAGAAATCTCCCGAACTGCGCCAGCTGCGTCAGCACGCCCGGCGGGAGCCGCCACCCGGGCGGCGGATGTGTCGCGGTATACGGGTCGAGGCTCGGCGGCAGGGCGGTGAAGTTGATCGCGTCGTCCCGCCGGTTGACGAAGAACGAGCCGCCGAGCGTCGTCCCGTGCGAGAGCACGCCGGCATAGCTCACTTCGTACGCCGTCAGCGATTCTTCCGTCAGCTCGTCCTGGGACATCCCGCCGATCGGGATGTCGCTGCCGACCGCGTTGACTATGAGCGGGAACGGCTGCGCGACAGCCGGTTGCAGCGGTGGCGGCAGCAGCGGCGCGAGGCCGCTGAGATCCACCCGGCTGACGATGCTCGTCTGCAGGAAGTTGTTGATGACCGACGGCGCGCGATAGGCCTGGTTGAACGACAGCGTGACGGAGTGATTCTCAGCCGGCTTGACGATGAACGCGATGCGCGGTGAGAACTTGGGATCCGACAGGTTGCCGAACTTGTCCACGCGCCCGCCGAGAACCAGGCGGAACCGGTCCCAGAAGATCTCGTCCTGCAGATAGGCGCCGATCTCGAGCCGGTCCTCGCCGAGCGGCGCGAGGGTGATGTCGAAATTGTTCTGGCGCACGTTGCCGCCGTAGCTCAACCGGTTCCGGCTGCCGAGGAATACCGAGTGGCCGATCTCGCCGTCGAACGTCTGCGTCTTGAAGTTCAGCTCCAGCGGCATCCCGGTGGCAAGGTCCGGCAGCAGCAGGTTGGGCGCCTGGCCGTTCAGGACATTCGTGAAGAACTGGACCCGCAGGCCGCCCCGCGTGTAGGTCAGTTTGCCGTAGCCCAGATAGGTTCCCGACTGCATGTCGAACGGTCCGATACCGCTGTGGATAAGCCCGTCCGTACCGGCCACGCCGCCCGCGTAGGTGAGGGTGCCATGGGACAGCTCCTGGTCGACCCGTACGTCGAACTTCGGCTGGCTGGTGCCCCGGTTCGCGAATCCGGTCCCGACGGCGGCGACGGCCGAGTCTAGTGGGTAGAACGCTCCGCCCACGGTCTGTCCGGGCTGCCGCGGGTCGTCGATCACCGGGATCCGACCGGTCGGCCGAGCGAACGCGTCGGATGTGAAGTAGCCAGCACTGATACGATACGCTAGCCGGTCGCTCGGCGCCCGCGTCACGGTCGCATTCGCGCCGAACAGCGAGCCCGCTCCGCGTCCGGTGCCCGATCCGTCGTTCCGGTCAACGTACCCGCCGCTGAGCGTTACCGTCGTGCCAACCGATTCCCGTGGCGGCTTGGTAATGATGTTGACGGCGCCGGTCATGGCGTTCGCGCCCCACACCGCGGACGCCGGCCCCCGCACCACCTCGATCTGCTCTACGTCGTCGAAGTTGGTCGGGAGCAGGTCCCACAGGACGAGGCCGAAGAAGTCGAGGTAGGCGCTGCGACCGTCCACCAGGACGAGCTGCGAGTTCGTCAGCGTGTTGCCGGGGCTGCGGCTGGTGACCTGCACGTCGCGCGCCGAGAGCTGAATCACATTGACGCCCGGCGTCGCGCGCAGGAGGTCGCCGTAGTTCTGGGCCGACGTGGTTTCAAGCGTGGCGGTCGAGATGACCGATGTCGACACCGGCGCATCGATCAGTCGGACCTCGTTGCGCGAGGCGGTCACGACCACCGTGTCACCAAAGCTGGCGAGCTGCAGCACCACCGGGGGGAGCTCCAGCGCCCCGTCGGACACCACCACGCCATCGACCGTCGCGTCGGAGAAACCGGGCAGCGACACGGTCAGCATGTAGGTGTCCGGCGCGAGGCCGGCCAGCTCGAAGTCTCCCCGCTCGTCCGACGCGACGGTGCGTGGGATGCCGTCGCCTCGTAACGTCACGATCACACCCGGCAGCACCAGACCGGTCCGGTCGACAACGCTGCCGCGGACGCTTCCGGCCTGCGCCGACCCGGCCGTTCCCCCGACGAGGGTGGGAGCAAGAGCGGTCGTCCTGCCACCCGGCGGCGACGCCGCAAGCGAGGGCGGTCCCCCCGGTGGTCGTGGCTGCGCGAACACGGCCGCGCGCGGCTGATCGTTGCTCTCGACAAGCAGGTCGAAGCCGGCACTCAACTCGACCACGATCCGATCCTGCAGTATAAAGAGCTCGTCTGCCATACCATCGAGCGTGACGGTGCGGCGAATGTCGCCGGTCGCAACCTCGACGATCCGGGCGACGACCCGCAGCGCACCGCCGACGCGCTGAAACCCACCCGTGATCACCCATGCCATGCCGAGATCGCGGGCCACACGCCGAGCCTGGGCATCGGCCAACAGACTCAGCCCGTCATCGTTTGGCCCGTCGACCAGCGCTGCGCCGACGACCGACGACATCCCAAGCCGGCTGAAATTGGCCGAGACGGTTTCGGCGATACCCGCGCCAATCCACTCGTCGGTGAGATCGCCGGAGACATTCGCGAACGGCAAGACCGCAACGCCGGCGGCGGCGAGCGAAACTCCACCCGGACGATCGTCCCCTGCAGAGGGCACCGATTGCGCCCAGACCGTGACAGACACCATGGCGATCGCCAGATACACGGTCAGGACCAACGGAACCAACGGGACAATAATTAGTGGTCGGTCAGGCATGTGGTCACGCGATGAGTCAGCCGGAAAATCGATCGGTCAAGAGATGTTGCCCCATTTTCAGCTGTCCTCCTCACCCAGTCAACTCGTACAGACGGCGCTTGAGGTGTGAACAGTGTCCCTCAGTTACGGTGGCCAGTGCCGACCAGGATCCAGCCGCGCAAGAAGCGAGTCTTGTGGCGGGACTGGTCGCCACAGCCACGCAACCGCGCATGGTGTAACTACGTCGAGGGCCGCCAGGTAGGCCCAGGCGCCCCCGCGGGTGTACTCATGCTCGACCCGGCTGACGCGGCGCGGCCCCGGGGGCGTGGTGGCGTGCGTGCGGATCCGGGCCTGGATGCTGGTTTTCTCGTCCGCGCTGATGACGAACTCGTTGGTCTGCAGGGGTGTGGCCTTCCACTGGCGGGCATAGAGGTCGAGGATGCGCCCCGCTTTGGTTGCAAACTCGGGGTCACGCGGGAAGATCCAGCTGCGGCACCGCCAGGGCCGGATGGCATCGTCGTGGAGCCACCGCCACACCGTTTTATTGCTGATGCTCGCGACGATGCCGCACCGCTCCACTTCCCGCACGAGGTCCACCGTGCTGAACCGTGAGAGCGGGAGCCCCCGGGTGGCGGGCAGCTCACAGGCGAGGGCCTTGACCTGCACGACGACCTCCGGGGGGAAAAACCCGGGGGCGACCGGGCCGGGGGCGCTCGTCGAGGCCCGGCAGGCGTTGCTCAAAGAAACGTGGTTCCTCTCAGGGATCGGTGCAGCTTTGGCCGGTTCCATGGCTAATAAGTCAAGCATTGTCATCGACTTACGTGGCTGGAGAACACCGTCTGTATCTGGAGAGGAACTGCAGGCTCTCGGAAAGTCCGGCCCACGGTACACGGCGGAAATCGCGAGGGGCCTGCCAGTGCCAAGGGGCTGAACAGTCAGCGAGGGTTCGGCCCAGCGGTAAAACGTCGGCGAAAGTCCAGGCCGCGTTCCACGAGTGTTCATGGTTCGTCGCCCTGTAAATGCCAGCGCCTCAGCACCTTGAGGTGGGACCGGCTGCCGTCGAGCAGGCCCCCCACCAAAAGCGGGGCCCGCGCAGGCGGCCGTCGACTGAGCGATAGACGACTTCACCGCTGATTCGCGGGCACGAACACATCCGCAGCCTCTTTCCACGGCGTGGCTGACCTGCTGGGGGCTGAATCGTGCACACATTTGTGTGAGGAACCAGAAACGTTTACGCCAGAGGCTGACGACCTCGCGTCCGACCGACACGGCCGCGGCGATCTGGTCATTGGCCCACCCGTCGGCCGCGAGCAGGATCATCTTGGCGCGGATCACATTGAAATATGGCAACGTATATTTTCGGGCACGCCTCTCGAGAATCTTTCGCTCGTGCGGCGAAAGCACGATGGTATAGGGACTTCTTCTCGGCATCGCGACCCATCCTCCTCACGGGTGAGGATAGCCATGACGCGCCGCACACGCAATATTTATCCGGAATTTCCGTTTTGGGCCTCCACCAACGTCGTTGTGGAGGTTCTCCCTCTCTTCCAAAACGAATTTGGACGCAAAAGCGAACACAGGCCGGATCGAAGCATTCAGGTTGCACGTTTTTGGCCCTGAGCAGCCGATTTCTCCGACACCCCCCTGACCTACGCCGTGTCTTCGCCCGATGTCGTCGTTCAGCGGTCGCCCGCTATCCTCCCGGTCGTAAGGTCCAATTACTCGATCGGCTTGCAGACGGTCGTCGTTGCCGACGGATATCCGGGGTCGGAGGGCGTTGGTTCGGCGGCGCAGCCGCGGAGACGAGGTGGATCGCCTCGTTGGCGGTCGCGAGCGGCACCAAAAGCACACCGCAAGAGCACCGATGTCGGCGCGGTCTCATCGGCTGCTGGTCAGGGGCCGGCCGGTCGTAGTACTTCAACATCCCACCGAGGCGGTGTCGACAACGGATGGGGCCGTGCGGTCGGCCCGGTGTGGCTGGCGGAAGTATCAGCTGGTTGTCCAGGCCCTGGTGGTTCCGTTCGTGGTGGTCGTGGGCGACGAATTCGAAGACCGCGCGGCGCAGTGAGCGTTCACCGATCAGGACGAAGCGCTCCACGCAGGATTCCTTGATGGTCCGGACGAAGCGTTCCGCAAAGGCGTTCAGATTGGGCGAGCGCGCGGGCAGCCGGACCGGGGTCACGCCCGCCGCCGCGAGCGTGTCGCGCCCGGCGTCGGTGAAGAGCGGATCGCGGTCGTGGATGAGAAACCGCCTACCGCGGAGAAAGCCGTCCTCGGCATCGGTGGCGTTGCGCGCCAGCTGGGTGACCCACGGCCCATCCGGGTCGGCCGTGATGCCGGCGATCTCAACCCGGCGCGTGGCCAACTCGATCAGCACGAGGACCGTGAACCGGGTCAGGCCACGCGGCAGCCACACCTCCACGGTGAAGAAATCGGCGGCGGCCATAACGTCCCAGTGCGCGGCGAGACACTCGCGCCAAGTCGTGCGCTTCGTACGTTCGGGCGCGGGCTCGAGGCCGTGTTCTCTGAGGACCGTGGCGATGGCGCCGCGGGAGACGTCGTGCCCGAGATTGCTCAGGGCGCCGCGGATTCTGGTGTAGCCCCAGTCTCGATTCTCGGTCGCCATCCGCACAATCAGTTGCCGGATCTCTGCCATGACCCGCGGGCGGCCCGGCCCGCGGCGGTGGCTGCCGTCGTATTGCCGCGCGATGAGGCGACGATGCCAGGCCGAGCAGGGTATCGGGGGTGACCAGCGTCTCAAGCTCACCGAGCGCGCGGCGACCGAGAGTCTTGGCCTTTGCCGCCAAGCGCCGCCGCTGCGCCCGTCCGTGAAACGGAGCCGGCGTGCCGGGATGTGTTCCCGCAGCACACGATTTTCTTCCTGGAGATAGTCGATGACGTCGCGCTGCTGTTGGTTGATCCAGCCGGCCACGGCGACGACGAGGAACTGCAGCGCCTGCGGAAACGGACACATACCGGCCGAGCGTAGCAGAGGTGAGTCGCACGTCACCCGTTTCAGCTCCAAACAGCGTCCAGACGGACACAGCTTTAGAATCAGCCTGTTAGACGGTGGTTCCAGTTTTTGGACAGCAGGGCGTTCACTCGCCGATAGAACGGGTGGGCGACCGTCTGCGGCAAGTCGGTCGTGGCGACCCAGAGGGCTTCTTGTCGTCGTCGTTTGCGTCGTGTGCCCATTGACATGCGAACGGAACACCGAGGTTCCGGTTCATCCCCGCGTGTGCGGGAGGCTTTTCTGAAGGCTTCCGGCAAGCCGGTTTTCGCATCGCCGCTGGCACGGATGTTGACCCCGACGCCTGCGCCACCTACGCACACAATTTCCCGGACGCCGTGACTGTCTGCGGTGATCTGGCCGACGAGGCCAACCGGTCGCGGGTCGTTGAAGCGGCCGGAGGCGTCGACGTCGTTGTCGGCGGACCTCCCTGCCAAGCGTTTTCGCAGGTTCGCAACCACGACCGCGCGGTCAATGACCCACGAAACCGGCTGCGTGACGTTCGCGCTGGCGCCGCGCACCGTGCTGAAGGGCCACTACGGCCGCTACTACGTGAACCTGGCCGATGCCCACGAGGATGCGAACCCCGCCAGCGTCGCGTGGATCCGCTACGCCTTCCTCGATCAGAACCAGAACGGGATCTACGACCGTGCGGCTGAGCTTGGTGCCAAGCTGGACGAACTGGGCGCCACCGGCACGGCGCTCCGCGCGCAGGGGACGATCGTGGATCCCGACTTGGCGCCGGAGTATGTCGACGAGATCAGCGTCTCGCTGGAGCACGAGGTGGCGGCCGACACGTCGCTCAGATTCTCCTACGTGCGTAAGGACCTGAGCGGCGACAGCGGCATCTGGAACGCGCCGCAGCAGGCCGCGTTGCTGGCCGACCGGGGCATCTCGTGCGTAGCCGACCCCGCCTGGGACTGCCCGCTGAACGCCCTGACTGGCGCGCCGCTCAACGTGCAGCGCGTGCCGGACGACGTGGCGGGGCTCATCGACAACCGGATCGCCGCCTTCCCCGGCATGGAGGCCACCTACGACACGCTACAGGCGTCGGTAAACCGGCGCTTCACGGGCGGCTTCCTGCTGCAGGCCAGCTTCGACTACCAGTGGCGCGATGAGTTCCGCGCCGCGGCCAGCGAGTCCCGGAGCCCGCTCTACGCCGACCCGCTGGTGGTCGGCTCCGGCGGCCACGGCCGGATCTGGCAGAACCACGGCCTCGACGTGGACGCACGCCAGGCCACGACCAACTGGAACGCCCGCCTGCTCGCGCGCTATACGCTGCCGTACGATGTCGGCCTGGCCGCCAACCTCCGGCACCAGAGCGGCTGGCCGTACGCCCTGATCCAGCGCGTGGACATCCCGGGCACCGGCACGAACCAGCCGATCTTCCTGACCGACCTCTCCGCGAACCGCTCCGAGCACGTGACGATGGTGGACCTGCGCCTGGACAAGGCGTTCAACGTCGGCGCGCGGGGCCGCGTGACGCTGATGCTCGACCTCTACAACCTGTCCAATTCCAACGCGGTCACGAACTTTTCGCTGCGGACCGGCGATAACGAGCGCGTCATCGCCGCGCTCGATCCGCTTGCGATGAAGCTGGGCGTGCGCTACCAGTTCTGAGGCGCGGCGCACGGGATACGCCGCCGATGCATCGACCCATCTCCGCGACGAGCTCCTTCCCGGTCGTGTCGATGAGCTTGCGCTTTAGGCCGGCGGCCGCGGCGTCACGGCGCTCATCCGGACGAGATTCGGGGGTGGGGGGATACGGCGCAACCCCGGGACGGTGCGCGTCGCGGGACAGCGGGTCGCGATTCGGGTGCCGCGGGTCCGCGAGGTCACGGGCCGCGAGCTGCCGTTGCGGTCGTATCAGGCGTTGCATGGCGACGGCGCCCTCAACATCCCGGAAGCTCAGGCAGTATCTGTGGTAGAGCCAGACGGCATGGCTGATGATTTCGGGCGGAAAGCGATGCCGATGGTAGCGGGGCCGGCGAGTGTTCATCCCGGCATTGTGCCGGGCGGAGAGTTAACCTGACAATGCCCTCGCGCTCCTGCTCTATGCTCAAAGGCGACTTGATCCTCACGAGTGAGCCGCACAGCGGCTTGCCGCCGAGGGCGAATTACTGCGGTTCGGTCCCGTTGATATACCGTATGATTTACGTATGGCACCACGAAAACCAAAACCGCGCTCGTATCGGTTCGAGATTCGTCTCCGTGGCGAGATGCACGCGCGCCTGCAGTCGGCCGTCACCGCCACCGGTCTCCCGGCCAGCCGCAATCGCGCAATAGGCCCTCGATGAGTGGTTAGCTCGGAGAGAGCAGCCAGCGCTACCGTTTGTGAACCAACGTCCGTTGGCGGCACAAACGGAGGGCGACGCCAGGCCGCTGCCTGGGCCGTCTGAGGCGGCCTGATGTCGCCAGAGTTCTGGGCGATCATCGGCGTCGGGGTGGGTGTGATGGGTGTCGGCGCTGGCGTGCTGGCGTCACACCTGAGCCTGCACCGCGACATCACCGCCATCTATCGCGAGCTCGCGAATCTGCGTGAGCGAATGGCGAAGCTTGAAGGGGCGATCGAAGGCTTCATGCGGGGACAGATCCCGCGGGACGCGGCATAAACCCGTGAGCTTCGATGAGTAAAGACGAACAGGCTCTCGATTGGTTCGTCAGCCATTATCCGGGCAGATTTTCGGACCCCAAGTACCTGCGCGATGAACGAAACTACAAGTGGGATGCACATCTCCTATTTGTCGAACTGCTTGGTGACGCCCAACTCGATAAGCTTCTCGGCGCGGGTGAGATCTCTACGATCGTCGAACGGATCCTCAAGATCGTCCTGGCCGTTCACCACAAGAAGATGCTGTCACCATACGAGATGATGGCGTTGAAAGAAGGGCTCAAGGATGTTGCCGCTGCAACCCGTTACGCTGAGTCGATTTCCGGGTTGCTGGGCGCCGAAGATACGAATGCGGAACTGTTCGACAAGACCGCGGCGACAGTGTCGGGACTCCCGGCCGAAAAAGGAAGAGCCCGCGTGTTCACATGGCCAATAGTCACGCTCCTCCCGTTCCTCGCTGCCCCTGACCGATTCATGTTCCTCAAACCGGAGGCGACGAAGACCGCGGCGGAACACCTTGGGTTTGATCTTCTGTACACACCCACTCCGAACTGGGGTACCTATTCGCGCCTGCTCGACATGAGTCGACTGCTGATGCAGTCATTGAAGCCTCTCGGAGCACGAGACTTAATCGACGTTCAGTCCTATATCTGGATGACTGGGTCTGGGTCATACGCAACATTCTGACGAAGCAGGTAGAGGCGGGCCGTGTTCGATGGCACTGTCAACTTAACGAGTCCGGGCCAGAATGAGGCGAGTTGATCCCAGGATCAGGCTGCCGTCACCTGGGCCCACACGGTGAACGACCGTGCTCGCAACATCCGATGATGAGCCGCCCTGAGTAGGTGTCGACCCACGCGAAATAGATTCTGAATGACACCGTGGACGTGCAAGAACCGCTGCGCGTGGTCGGATGACGTGAAGCCTCGCATCTGACGTTCGCGTTGTCGCGTGGGTTGATGCGAGACTTCGGCGCGATTGTTCGCGTATCGCCTCGTGTCATGGGTGACCAGCGGCATGAGGTCCCGATGGGCGACACGGTAGCTGCCCAGCTTGTCGGTCACGAGCCGCACGAGTTCCTGTCGCTGACTCTTCAACAGTCGGCGAAAGAATCTCCGCGGCCTCGGTGGACGGGTCAAAACCGGCCATTTGTGGACACCGCAAAACCGGCCATTTCGGGCGTCCCGAGACGGCAGTTGAGTTCTACTTCATGACGTCGTGTGTTCGCAAGGTTGTCTGGACCTTGGTGCGCCAGCTGCGCGGCCCGCACTTGAGTACGTGCGCGTGATGCAGCAGCCGGTCGAGTAGCGCCGTGACAGCGGCGGTGTCGCCGAGCAGTTTTCCCCAGTCCTCGACCGGTCGATTCGAAGTGAGCACGGTGGAGGCCCGCTCGTAGCGGCGCATAATCAGCTCGAGCAGGTCCTCGGCGGCGGTGTGCGGCAGCTTACGCATGCCGAGGTCGTCAATGATGAGCAGGGGCACGCGGGTCAGTTCGGTCAGATAGTCCTTGCGGGTGTCGGCGAGCGTGGCCTCGGCGAGTTCTTCGAGCAAGGTGTGCGCTTCGCGGTAGATGACGCGGTAGCCCTGCTGGATCGCGGCCCGGCCGATGGCCTGGGCGAGGTGGCTCTTGCCGGTTCCGGGCGGGCCGAGCAGGAGCGCGTCCTCGCGCTGGGCGACGAAGCGCGCGGTGGCGAGCTCGAAGACAAGCGCGCGGTTGATCTTCTTGTTGAAGGCGAAATCGAAGCCGTCGAGCGCGCGGTCGGGGTCACGGAAGCGCGCCTGCTTGTGGCGCCGGACGAGCAGCCGGTCCTGGCGCCGCTGGAGTTCGTCGCTGACGAGCGTTGCGACGAGGTCGATCGGGGCCATCTGCTCGGTCTGGGCTTGGTGCAGGCGCGTATCGAGGACGTCGGCCATGCCGGAGAGGCGTAGCTTGCGGAGGGCCTGATCGAGTTCGACGAGATTCATGACGGGTCTCCTGTTCTGCGGTCGATGAGATCGCGGTAGAGGGTCAGTTGCCGGATGAGCGGGTCGACCTGGCGCAGCGAGAGGGGCGGTGCTGGCCGGCGATCGAGGTAGCGTCGCAAGAAGCGATAGGTGGGCACGCCGAGTTCAAGCGCGGCGGTGGCGGCCTCTTCGGCGACGGCGGGACCGTGCTTCCTGGCGAGGGCGAGGACGCCGAGAATGCGGCGGACGCCGGCGGCGCCGTCGTGGCGGTGGATGTGGTCACAGATCGTAGCGATGCCCGGACCGGCCCGCTTGGCGGCGGCGAGCAGGGCGAGGGTCTTGGCCGGGGTGCGGGCGGGCCGGTCCTGATCGGCAATGCGATGCCAGCCTCGTGGCGCGCGCAGGTGCTCGCGGAGGAGCTGACCGGTTTGGGGGTCGAGTAGCCGGACGTGGGCCGCGTTCCACTGCACGTGGATGCGGCGGCCGATCCAGCCGGGCGGCGCGCTGTAGTAGGCCGCGGCGACCTCGACGCAGCCGTCGAGATGCACGGTGCGATGGCCGTACTGGTAGTAGCGAAACGGTTCGAGCGGCAACGGGCCAAGCGCCGGACGTTCCTCGGCAAACATGGCGGCGACCTGGCGCTTGGTCGTGCCATGGATGCGCGTATCGGCCCAGCGCCGCTCCCAGCGGTCCAGATACGCCTGGGCGTCGTCGAGGCGCTCGAAGCGGAGGCCGCGCAGCGGCGTCTTCTTCGCGTGGCCGACGCCGGCTTCGACCTTACCCTTGCGGTCGGGGTCGCCGACGCGGCACGGCAGGGCCACGGCCCCGTAGTGGGCCAGCACGTCGCGGTAGAGCGGATTGAGCGTGGGGTCGTAGATGTCCGGAGTGAGGACGCCTTCCTTGAGGTTGTCGAGGACGACGACGCGGACACTGCCGCCCAGCCGCCGGAACGCCCGCTCGTGCAACTCGGCCCAGACCTGCGTGCTCGACTGGCGGACCAGCAGCCGGACGGCCTTGCGCGAGTAGCCCAGCGTCAGGACGAAGAGCCGCGTCCGCCGGTACTTGCCGGAGGCGCGGTCACGGACCATCGGTCCATCGCCGTAGTCGACTTGTGCTTCCTCCCCCGGGGCGGTGGCGATGACCACCCGGGCCTCTACGGCGGGCTGCTGCCGGAGGGTGGAGACGAAGCGCCGTACACTCGCATAGCCCGCCGGAAAGCCGTGGTCATCGACCAGGTCCTGCCAGATGGCCATGGCGTTGCGCCCCCGGCCAACCGCCTCGACGATCAGCTCGCGATAGGGCTCGCAGGCGCTCTCTCGCGGCGCTCGACTGGGGTGGTTCCCGGACACGGGGCCGGCGTCGGTTGTGGCCGTGTCGGTCGAGGATGCCGGCGAAGGGTCGGTGGACACGTCCGGCGAAATGGCCGGATTTGCCGGACGAGCGGACGGCCGGCCACGGCCGCGCACCACCAGGCCGGCCGCCTTCAGGTAACCGCTGGCCGTCTCACGCCGGACCCCGGTCGCCCCTTCGATCCGCCGCAGCGACCAACCGAGGCGTCCCAGCGCCAGGACCTGTTGTCGTTTGTCTTCAGACAAGACGTTGCTCATGCCGGGCAGGAACGTGCAGTTCCCGACCGGTGTCAACGTCTCAGGCCGCTATCGGAAATGGCCGGTTTTCAACTGTCCACTAATGGCCGGATTTGGGTGTCTGACCCACAACCTGACTGACCTAGGGTCCTTGCTATTGACCTGTCGGTCATTGCCCCCCGGCGCATCCGATGGAAGCCAGCTGACCGGATGGGCCGTGACCCGATAGGGGCCTGCCTGCACCCACGGCCCGTCACAGTCCTGTCCGCCCACCCCGGGTCAGCTAGCGGACCGTCACCCGAGGAGGCCACCCGTGACCACCAGCATACTGATTCAGCCCGAGGCTCGGACGGTAATCGTCGGCGTTGACACCCACAAGCATGTCCACGTCGCGGTGGCGATCGACACCCGAGGGATCCGCCTCGGCGATCAATCCTTCGTCGCCGACTCGGGCGGGTATCGGGCGCTGATCACGTGGGCCGACACCCACGGGCGGATCAAGGCGTTTGGCATCGAGGGCACCGGCAGCTCTGGCGCCGGCCTGGCCCGCGCGGTCCGCCGCGCGGGGCATCGGGTCGTCGAAGTGAATCGGGGGGACCGGCACACGCGCCGCGCCGTCGGCAAGTCCGACACCGTCGATGCCGAGAGCGCCGCCCGGTCCGTGTTGGCGGGCCAAGCGACCGCGACCCCCAAAACCGGGGACGGTGTCGTCGAGATGATCCGGCAGCTCAAGATCGCGCGGGATACGGCCGGGAAAGCACGTACCGCGGCGATGGTCACGCTGAAGCAGATCGTCGTGAATGCGCCACCCCACCTGCGAGAAGCCCTCACCGATCACCGTCTGCTCACGCGCTGCGCCGCCCTCCGACCGGGCCCGCTCGACACGCCCACCGCAGCCGCCAAGCACACCCTCCGGGCGCTTGCCCGTCGCTGGCTTGCCCTGGCTGAGGAAATCGCGACGCACGACCAGCACCTCACCCGCCTCACGACCGAGGCGGCGCCCACGCTCTTGGAGGGCTTCGGTGTCGGCGCCCTCACGGCCGCCCAGATGCTGATCATCTTCGGCGACAACCCCGACCGGATTCGCTCAGAAGCCGCCTTTGCGAAGCTGTGCGGGGCCTGTCCGATCCCGGCTTCGTCCGGGATGACGACCGGCCGGCATCGTCTCTATCGGGGCGGGCACCGACAAGCGAACGCCGCCCTCCATCGCACGGTCGTCGTCCGCATGCGGCTCCACCAGCCGACGGTCGACGACGTCGCCCGCCGGACGGCTGGCGGCCGGACCAGACGCGAGATCATCCGCTGCCTCAAACGCTTCCTCGCCCGTGAAATCTACCAGCGTGTTATGGCAGACTTCCGCATGCGCAGACACGTCACGCAGGCAGCCTAAACGCTTGTCTTGACATATAGGGGCGTCAATGCCTCCTCGGAAGCGATCGCTGCCTGGACGGCCAGCCGGAGCGGCCGGCGGGGTGGGCAGCGGCGCTACTCGGATCTCGCCATCGAGACCGCTCTGACCCTGCGGCTCATCTCCCATCTCCCGCTGCGCCAGGCCGAAGGGTTCCTGCACGCGCTGTTCGGGATAATGCGTCTCGACCTCTCCGTTCCCAACTATACGACGGCGTCATGCGGATCTAGCTTGCTTGGCCGAACCGAATTGGCTCTTCCGGCTTTCGGGTGGCTATCTCAACACCTCGTGGAGGACAAGCGTGGGTCGCGGTAGCATCCCACCATGCAAGACCGTGACTTGTACGCTAAGCTTCTCGGCCTCGAACCGCCGTGGGAAGTCGTCGATGTGGGCCTCTCGATGGAGGACCACTCAGTGCAGGTCTTTGTGGCCCTCCGGGCGGATGCGCCGGCGCCGTGCCCGGAGTGCAGCGAGCGCTGCTCGCGCCATGACACCCGGACGCGGTCGTGGCGGCACCTGGACACGATGCAATACAAGACCCTGCTCGTGGCGGAGATTCCCCGGATCGATTGTCCGACGCATGGCACCAGGCAGGTGAAGGTGCCCTGGGCGGCTCCCCGGTCTCGCTTCACCGCCCTCTTCGAGTGTCTGGTCATCGAGTGGCTGCAGCACGCCAGCATCAAAGCCGTCGCCGAGCTGCTCGCCCTGACCTGGGACCAGGTGGCGGGCATCATGGAGCGCGCGGTGGACCGAGGGCTCGCCCGCCGCAAGCGCTCGGTGCCCAAGGTCGTGGGCGTCGATGAGACCTCGTTCCAGAAGCGGCACGAATACGTGACCGTTGTCTGTGATCCCGTGCGGGCGGTGGTCCTCTTTGTCGCAGATGGCCGCTCGGCGGACTCGCTCAGCGGCTTCTTCGACCCGCTCACCACCGCCGAACGAGCCCGCATCGAGGCGGTCGCGATGGACATGTCGGGCGCCTACCTGAGCGCGGTCACCCGAGCGTTGGGGCCACACGCGCACGAGCGGATTGTCTTCGACAAGTACCACCTCGCCAGCCTGCTGGGCGATGCGGTGAACAAGGTCCGTCGTGACGAGCACAAAACGCTGCTCGAGAACCACGACGAGCGCCTCAAGGGCACACGGCATCTCTTCCTCATGAACCCCTGGAACATGTCGCGGGCACAGGCGGCCGAGCTAACGCAGCTCAAATCCAGCAACCTCAAGGTCGCCCGCGCCTGGGCCATCAAGGAAACGTTCATGGACGCCTTCGCGTTTCGCCAACCCCAACGGGCGGAGCGGGCGCTGAAGGCGGTGCTCACCTGGATGGCCCGCTCGCGCCTGGCACCCATGGTCCGAGTCGCACGGACCGTCCGACGACATTTCGCCGGGGTCATCAACGCCATCATCAGCGGCATCACGAACGCGACCGCCGAGGCCCTCAACTCACGCATCCAGTGGATCAAGAAACAGGCCGCAGGGTTTCGGAGCCGGGAGCGGTTCCGCAAGGCTATCTACTTCCATCTCGGAGGCCTGGTGCTTGTACCCGGATGAGGCACGTGCTCATGCCCACCCGAATCCCTGAAGCGCCACCGAATTTGCTTCCCAAGGCTCGACGGATGGCGATGTCCACATGGTATCTAGGCATGACCGCCGATGTAAGGGCTTCCTCTGACAGGGCGTGTCCGATGTCCTCGACAGACCATTCGCGTGCACCCTCGAGAGACTGAACTTGTCCCAGCTAGGACGGCCGCCCAGTGCAGGCCGCGGCGCTGGAGATTCCGCCCAAGCCGTCCTGAGCTCCTTGGTCCCGTCGGGCCGGACCCCGATTCGTGTCGTCGAGTGGATGCCATCCACAGACATACACACGAACTACCTCGCTCAAGCGCGGATGATCACTCAAGCCGGCCGCGTCGTCCCCGGCCCGCAGCGCCTCGCACCAAGAGACCTCGAGAGACATGTACGGCGGGAGAATGCGACTGGTGAACCGCTCACGTCACTTTGCGCGCCTTGCCCCGGCCGTTGAGAGTCTCCACATACTGCGCGACCTCGGCTGCCAGGGCCGTCATCAGCACGAGCCCCTTCCCGGGCCACTTACCAGCCGGCATTTTCGCGGCGAAAGGATACGCCGGAATATCTCGAGCTTGGCAAATCGATCAATCATGTCAGTGAAGACCCTGAAGTCTGCGTTGATTTGGAGCAGGTTCTGCTCGGGCAAGTATATTGCTGCGCGGTCCTCGAGAAACCCGGGATCACGAGTCAAGTCTTTGGTGCTGACCCAGATCACCTCAGGATACGGATCGGTTCTGGCCTTGTCAGCCGGCGTGCCAGACTCCGTCGCGAATACTGCGTATACGTCTCCTGCGCGACCGCCGCGGCCGCCAGGTCGTCCGCCACGGCCTCGACGTTCGAGTTCTTCAATGAGTGCTCGACCTCCGCGTCGCGGTGTCTCCTCGTCAACCAAGAATGATCCTAGTGGGCTCGGACGGTACCGACTTAGGCGAAACAGGTCTGCGAGTTGCTTGAGCCTTTCGCGGATCGCGTCTCTGTGGTCGCTCGACGTAGACGCGGCTGCCGCTTCATCGACAAGATCCTTGAGTTCCTGAGGCATCTTGTCTCGAAACTCCGCCGCCCAATCTGCCCAGCGTAGGACACCACTATTGATCAGGAGTTGTGTTCTGGCAGTGTTGGTTGTGAGTTCGTCTTGCTTCCCGGGTATCGGCTCAATGTAGATGACGACTCGGTTATACCCGAGAATCACGCCAAACTGCTGCAGCCGAGCTACTCCCCCACGCGCGGTCTCGATCTCGTACAGCTCGTCCTTGTACAAGGCTGCGACGTGGCCAGACGAATTGACGAATCCCGAGTTCTGACTGAGAGCTGACTCGTTTCGAAGAATCCACCAATGCGCAACTGCGCCGGCAACTTCGAGCCGACCGTGAGACTCAGCATGCTCGTTCAAGTACGGCCCTTGGCCGGTCAGTTTCCTCGACAGATTGCGGTCGACGTCACTTCGAGGGTTCTCCCAACCCTCCCGAGCTCGTACGCCGATTCCGTGCGGAAAGGTGAAGTACCGGGTGTTCAGGTATTTCGCGATCCATCGAGAGGGACTCTGTGCGCCTGCAGGGGCAACCATCGTTTGTGCCGACTCAGTCAAGCCAAGAAGCACCACCATCGTTCCGTGATCGACGATGGGTTCGGGTTTCACAGAGGATTCGATTGGGAGCCAGTATGCGAATGTCCCGTCAGGATGTTCAAACTGACGAAGCCCATACTGCCCGCTGGCAGGATCCCGCCAGAGGTGAATCATAGCCCCTTGTCCGTCCTTCCAGGAGAGATAGATCAGGCCAGCGTGATTCTTGGTGGCAGCCGCAATCTTCGCCCCGATGCCGAAGTTGCCTTGATGGGACTGAGGATTGATCGACGAGGACAGCTGATTTATGTACTTGACCATCTCTGGTCCTGTCATCCCATCTCCGGTGTCAATCACTGCCAACTTGAAGACGCCGTCGCCAATCAGGTCGAAGCGATTCCAGTCGACGTCCCAGTGAATTTCGCCATTTTTCGCGGATGTTCGAAGGATGGCCTCGATACTGTTCTGCGTGAGCTCGCGGAGAAACTGTAGAGGGGCACAGTCAAGACCGAGGCGGTCCAACATGAAGCCCATGTTGTCAACGGAGAGCGGAAGGGTTTCCTTGGCCGACGGAAGGGCAGGCGACATCGATACTCCTTATTCTCAAGAGACAGGGTGACGGCCTCTCGGTCAAGGTGGATTACCCCTTAGTGCACCGGAAGGAGGAGATTCCTGCGACCGGCGAAGCTATGAAGGCTAACCCAGTGTGTTCGGTGATTCTAGCCCGCATTATTCGCGAAGGAGCCGATTCGAGTCTCCAGTGCGGATGAATCGGTTCCGGCTCAGGCCGGGCTGGCTGAGATCTTCGTCGAGTATCGGCGTCCCGGTTTCCCCGACCGTGAAGTCCTTGGGCCGGCACGGCCGCGGCCACGACCTCACCTAGCCCAACGTATCCCCGCCTTTCTGATACGCGTAGATCTTGCCTCCTGGCTGCAGCTTCCGGAGTGAGCTGCTCCAGCGAGGCCCGCCGCCGGCCGACACGAAACCGGATCGGCGGAAATCCTCCCAGCTTCGCCAGTCTCCTTCGTCGACGTTGACGTAGAAGTAGCCGGTCCATTCACCCTGGACTCGATGACGCTGTGCGATGACCTTCTCTCGAATCCGTACTTGGTAATCGGCAGCTTCGGGCAATGGGATGATCTGCTGAACATCGAGCAGCAGACGGTCGCCGAGTCGGTAAGGCCGAATTCTGATGCAACGGATATCCAGGTCGCGCTCACTGAGCCACATCACGGCGGTTGTGAGCTCTCGCGAGAAGTCCTGGGCGACGAGCAGGAGTCGAACGTCTGAGGCGAAGCGCTCCTCGTCGACATCGTCCCATGCGAGAAAATCAAGAATCCCTTGCTCGGGGTCGGCGTCCTTGCCCTCGCGTGTGAGGACTCCCCGATAGGCTTCTACGGCCTGCGTGAAGGTCATTGTCGAAACCATCGCCGCGTACCGAAGCGCCTGCAATTCCATGTGCCCACCGTCGTCGGTTCTCTTTAACTCAATCACAACCAGCTTGGCGTCCCGGTCGAGGGCGAGCAGATCGATGCGACGGCGGCTTTCTTCCCAGTCTCCGTACTCCTCCGCGATTATCAGTAAATCGGGGTCCAGAACCTCGATTCGCGATCTGAGAATTCTTTGTAGGTCCTGCCTCTCCTTGACTCCCTCAGCACTGAAAGAGGTTTCCGGCAGTTGCACGATCCAGTCTTTCTCAAGTTCGAAGATGCTCACGACTCACCATTTCTTCGGTGAACGGTTCCGATCGGCGCCCATCCGTGGACGGGGTTGCGTAAAGGAACGGTTCTGCACGTCCGCGAGCTCGTCGAGCGGGCCGACCGCGAGGTGGAGCACCTGATCGCGCGGTTCCACCCGATCCTTTGGCCCTATGCCACCGCCTGCTGCAGTCGCAGGTCCCGCGTGTGGTACGCCTTCAAGGTCCGCCGGCCGTCTCGTTCCCGGTAGAACACGATGGACTCCTCGCGCGCCGCCGCAGCAGACGACTCAAGCTCGCTGACCCAGCGCTCCATGCGCGACCGGACAGGGGCGAAGCTGTTGTCCCGGATGGTGTCGATCGCCCGGATTCTTTTCTTCAGGCTTCGCCCGCCTCCAAGAGTTCGGATCACGTGTGCCGCGGTGTCGGGCAGGCCCCACGGCAGGGACTCGAACCGGCCCAGCTCATCCAGATCCTGCTGCAACTGGTGTCGGAATGTCGTCAATGGATCGCGATCGAGCAGCGTTCTGAAGGTGCTTGCGCACTGTTCGACTTTCCTGCGTAGCAACGCCTGGCGGCGCTCCACGTAGTGCAGATCGTCCTGAAGCGTCAGATGCAGGCGGAGCGCGTCGGCCCGGAGATCCGTGAGACTCGACAGCACGAACAGATCGATGTCGGACACGGCCACCATGGCGTCGTGCTCCGAGCGAATCTCCCTTATGGCAAGGTGTCCGAACTTGCGACGCAGCAACGTGACGTCACGCTTGGCCAAAACGAGTCCGCTCTTCATGCCGTCGGTGAACCGCTGGCTGTGCTCGAAACTGCGAGCCGATTTCGTCGATCTGTTCGGCTGCGCTCTCGAACCGAGCGTAGTCCTCGGCTTCCATGAGGTGACGCACGCGCTCCAGGTTCTTGGACAGCGCGCCGAGGGCCTGTTGCACGCGGTCGAGCCGCGCACCGGTTATCACCGACGAGACGGTCATGAAGAGCAACACCGGCGCCACGACCGGTATCAGGGCGGTGCTGGCAGCGACGAACGGCGCCTGCGCGACGACCCCGGTCGACCCCATGACCGCCGATCCGACCCCTGTGCCGATGGTCATCAGCGTCTGGGGATTGACGGTCGCCAGGAACACGTTGCCGGCGAGCAGAGACGATGCGGCCGTGCTGCCGGCGCCGAGAAGCGGTGGCAGCCAGGTGCTCTCGATCACGCCGGCCGACTGGAACGGGCGCGCTGCGGGCCACGATGCGCGCAGTGCATCACTGGCCTCCCGACCGAGGTCGACCAGGGCGATTTTCGCGTATCCCTCGTGCGTGAGAATCTGTCCAACTGGGCCTTGCGGTACCTGCGGGACCTCTGGTTGGAGACCGAGGATGCTCATGCGTCCTCCTGGCATGACCCTTTGCAAATTATGTGGCGCGGGTCCTGTGGGTCGAAGTCCGCGCGAGCAGACGCGAGACGGTGGCGGGGTGGACCTTGAAGAGGCGTGCGGCGGCGGCGGCCGTCTTCTCGCCTTCCGCAACCATCTTGCGAATCGCGGCTTGCTGCTGCGGGGAGAGCTTGGGGCGGCGGCCCCCCACGCGCCCTTCCTGGTGCACCCTCCCTGCCAAGATAGATGAGACACGTTCCCTGCCGGAAATTAGTGTTGAGGGCGGGGAGGTGTCAGGATCGTGATGAAGATGCTTCACAGGATGCTGGTAGACCAGTCGCCCGTGGGAGAGCCGGAGCGGAGGGGCGACGAGCGCAGCGAGGCGCCCCGTAGCGGAGGGTCTTCCGCGGGCGAGCGCGAGGTCGCGCCCGTCCCACCCGACCCCGAAGTGCCGGCCCGCCACGTCCGCCGACGATTCACGACCGCCTACAAGCTCGAGATCCTGCGGAAAGTTGACGCGTGCACGCGCCCCGGCGAGCTCGGGGCCCTGTTGCGAAGAGAAGGGCTCTACTCGTCGCATCTCGTGACCTGGCGCCGACAGCGCGAGCAGGGATTGGCGCCGAAGAAACGGGGGAGGAAGCCGACGTCCGGCGATCTGCGACTGAAGAAGTTGGCGCGGGAGAAGGCCGCCCTCGACACGGCCAACCGGCGGCTCGAGCGACGCCTGCAGCGGGCGGAGACGATCATCGCGTTCCAAAAAAAAGTGGTTCCTCACACAAATGTGTGCACGATTCAGCCCCCAGCAGGTCAGCCACGCCGTGGAAAGAGGCTGCGGATGTGTTCGTGCCCGCGAATCAGCGGTGAAGTCGTCTATCGCTCAGTCGACGGCCGCCTGCGCGGGCCCCGCTTTTGGTGGGGGGCCTGCTCGACGGCAGCCGGTCCCACCTCAAGGTGCTGAGGCGCTGGCATTTACAGGGCGACGAACCATGAACACTCGTGGAACGCGGCCTGGACTTTCGCCGACGTTTTACCGCTGGGCCGAACCCTCGCTGACTGTTCAGCCCCTTGGCACTGGCAGGCCCCTCGCGATTTCCGCCGTGTACCGTGGGCCGGACTTTCCGAGAGCCTGCAGTTCCTCTCCAGATACAGACGGTGTTCTCCAGCCACGTAAGTCGATGACAATGCTTGACTTATTAGCCATGGAACCGGCCAAAGCTGCACCGATCCCTGAGAGGAACCAAAAAAGTTGCCGAGCTGCTGGGGATCCCCCTGAAACCGATGCCGAGCGACGAGGACGATTGATGGCGGCGGTCGAGACGGCAAGCCCCACGATGGGGACGGCGGCGGCGTGCGCCGCCTTAGGCGTCGCCCGTGCCTCTGTGTATCGGCGGCGGCACCCAGCGCGACTGTCGACGGCGCGGCCGACGCCCCCGCGCGCGCTGGATCCCGGAGAGCGTCAGGCCGTGCTCGAGACGCTTCATAGTGAGCGCTTCCTCGACCAGGCCCCCGCGCAGGTCCATGCGACGCTGCTCGACGAGGGAACCTATCTCTGCTCGCCGCGCACGATGTACCGGCTCTTGGACGCGGCCGGCGAGGTCAAGGAGCGGCGCGACCAGGTCCGCCGCCCCCACTACGCGGCGCCCCGAGCTGCTGGCCACACGGCCCAACGAAGTCTGGAGCTTGTCCGAAGAGGACATTCGGGAGAAGTACCCGTGGGACTACAGGATCCTGACAACTCGGCTGAAGAGGAGAGAAGTGGACCCCGAAACCTGGACAGCGGCTTAAGTGAAATCTCCATCGTGTTTCAGGCCGCCGTGCCGAAGCTGGTTGCGTCGAAGTACACCACATCCGGCGTCCGCCGACCAAGTGAACTATGACGCCGTCGCCCGTTGTAGAACTGAAAGTAGCAGGTCAGCCCTGCCCGGAGCGAGGCGGGTGTCTCGTATGCATAGAGATACACATCCTCGTATTTGACGCTGCGCCAGAGACGCTCGACGAACACGTTGTCGACCCAGCGTCCCTTGCCGTCCATGCTGATGGCCACCGCATGGGCTTTGAGCACCGTCGTAAACGCCTGGGACGTGAACTGAGCGCCTTGGTCCGTATTGAAGATCGCCGGCGGTCCGTAGTGGATGAGCGCGTCCTCGAGGGCCTCGACACAGAAGTCGCTGTCGAAGGTGTTTGACACACGCCAGGCCAGGACCCGGCGCGAGTACCAATCCAGGATGGCCACCAGATACATGAACCCCTGCGCCATTGGGATGTAGCAGATATCGCTCGCCCACACCTGATTCGGCCGCTCGATGGACAGGCCCTTCAGCAGGTAGGGATACACCTTGTGTCCGGCCCCGGGCTGGCTCGTGCGCGGCTTCGGATACAGGGCACTCAGGCCCATCTGGCGCATCAGCCGCTGGACCCGCTTGCGATTCACCGGGTGCCCCTGGGTCTCGAGTTCGTCTCGAAGGCGGCGACTGCCGTAGAACGGACGCTCTAAGTGGATCTCGTCCAGGAGGCGCATCAGGGCCAGATCCTCTGATGGGATCCCGGTGGGGTGGTAATACACCGTCGACCGCGCCACATCGAGCAGCTCGCAGCGTCGGGTGACTGTCAACGGGTGGGCCGCTTGAATCATCGCTCGGCGCTCGCTCACCGGTCTCGACCGAGCGCGTTGGATAAAAATCCGGTTCCTCTCAGGGATCGGTGCAGCTTTGGCCGGTTCCATGGCTAATAAGTCAAGCATTGTCATCGACTTACGTGGCTGGAGAACACCGTCTGTATCTGGAGAGGAACTGCAGGCTCTCGAAAGTCCGGCCCACGGTACACGGGGGAAATCGCGAGGGGCCTGCCAGTGCCAAGGGGCTGAACAGTCAGCGAGGGTTCGGCCCAGCGGTAAAACGTCGGCGAAAGTCCAGGCCGCGTTCCACGAGTGTTCATGGTTCGTTGCCCTGTAAATGCCAGCGCCTCAGCACCGTGAGGTGGGACCGGCTGCCGTCGAGCAGGCCCCCCACCAAAAGCGGGGCCCGCGCAGGCGGCCGTCGACTGAGCGATAGACGACTTCACCGCTGATTCGCGGGCACGAGCACATCCGCAGCCTCTTTCCACGGCGTGGCTGACCTGCTGGGGGCTGAATCGTGCACACATTTGTGTGAGGAACCAAAAATCCTTCTCCATCGTCAGCTGACCGATCTTGGCGTGGAGCTGCTGGGTCTCCTGCGCGGAATGCTCAGCCTCGACCGCACCGGCGCCGAACACATGCTCGGCATCCGCCACCAGCTTCTTCTTCCAGTCCTGGATCTGATTCGGGTGCACCTCGAACTGCTCGGCGAGATCGGCCAAGGTACGCTCTCCTCGTAGTGCGGCCAACGCGACCTTGGCTCTAAAAACTGGTGAATGATTTCGTCGTTTCCTCTTCGTCATCTTCTGCCCCCTCTCATCTTGACGGGAATGTGACGCAGAAGATTCCACTTAACGATGTCGATCAGCTGTCCAGCCGATAGGGTCCACCTCTGAGGTACGCGAATTTTAAGGAAAACCGGAAAGGTTCCTCTCAGGGATCGGTGCAGCTTTGGCCGGTTCCATGGCTAATAAGTCAAGCATTGTCATCGACTTACGTGGCTGGAGAACACCGTCTGTATCTGGAGAGGAACTGCAGGCTCTCGGAAAGTCCGGCCCACGGTACACGGCGGAAATCGCGAGGGGCCTGCCAGTGCCAAGGGGCTGAACAGTCAGCGAGGGTTCGGCCCAGCGGTAAAACGTCGGCGAAAGTCCAGGCCGCGTTCCACGAGTGTTCATGGTTCGTCGCCCTGTAAATGCCAGCGCCTCAGCACCTTGAGGTGGGACCGGCTGCCGTCGAGCAGGCCCCCC
Organism: Vicinamibacterales bacterium; assembly: GCA_965197395.1. GTDB lineage: Bacteria > Acidobacteriota > Vicinamibacteria > Vicinamibacterales > UBA8438 > CAZYFH01. The sequence continues at coordinate 1,012,504 of CBDANB010000006.1, forward strand.
ACCAAAAGCGGGGCCCGCGCAGGCGGCCGTCGACTGAGCGATAGACGACTTCACCGCTGATTCGCGGGCACGAACACATCCGCAGCCTCTTTCCACGGCGTGGCTGACCTGCTGGGGGCTGAATCGTGCACACATTTGTGTGAGGAACCACCGGAAAAATGGGTCTATCCGGGTTTCCCAACGCCATTTTGGGGCCTTTCGGGGTTTTGCGTGGGTGATTCGATGGGAAAGTCCATGTGGAAGCTCGTGGAAAACACGCAGCGTTTTCCAAGGCGCGGTGGGCGCGTTCTGTGCGTCCACGGTGCCGTCAGCTTCCACAGGGCCCGTCCGTGTGCGACAAGATGACTCCCAGGGAGGGGGTGGACCGCCCCGTCCTCGGACTGCTGTCGACCGGTGAACCACTATGTTCACCTCAAAACCGCCGACCTGTACAGGCCGAACGCTCGATTTATCCCGGAAAGACAGCGATATCAGGTACTTACGCCATTTGGGAAACTCGGATATAGCCGGAAATATCACCGACTTCGACAGACTCTGGAGTCCGACGACGACTTCTGTAATACCCGATATCTCGATCCGGCCAAGAAGTCTGGCACCTCAAAGCGTTTCTACAACTCGAACATTGTGCAGGAATTTGATAAGCACTATGAAAGAGTGTGATGTATACGAGCTGGCTAGACAGTGGCGCTCATCCTAGCTCTTCGCGGAGGAAATCAAGCTTCGCACTCGGGCTGTGGCCATCGTGTCGAGGCTGGAGTCCTCAATGAGGGGGCGCGCCGAAGGCCTGTAGGAGATCGGGATCGTCCACGCGCGCGAGCCCGTATGGTGCGAGAAAACGGCCGAGGCGAGTGAATTCCCGAGACAACGTGGGTGACCGGCCGTGTCTGAGCCATTTAGCCTCCGGCCATGCCCCACGCTCTGCATTTCCTCGTGCTGGCCTTGGCTGGCTGGGTGACTCGCCACCAAGAAGATCGCATCGACTATCTCCGGGCGGAGAATCGCGTCCTCCGGGAGCATCTTGGTCCTCGACCGCTTCGTCTGACCGACGCCCAGCGCCGGCGACTCGCAGTGCGCGGCCAGAAACTCGGCCGGCGGATCGTGAGTCAGGTGGCAGGCCTCGTCACGCCTGACACGATTCTCCGCTGGTACCGGCGTCTGATCGCCCAGCAGTACGATGGCCGTGCCCGCCGGCGTCGGGGACGGCCGATGACACCCAGGGCGGTGGCCGAACTCGTCGTACGGATGGCGGATGAGAATCCGACGTGGGGCTACACGCGGATCCGCGGCGCGCTCGCCAACCTCGGCCACCACATCGCCCGGAACACGGTGAAGCGGATCTTGAAACGCAAGAAGAAAGGGTCCAACGACGACTGGACGCACCCGCACGATCCGGACGCGAAGATCACCAAGATGAAGGACGGTCGCACGCACTTGGCCCACACGGCCGAGCATGCGGGAGACCTGGAGACCGGCGCCGTGGTGGGCGTCACGGTCCAGGCCGCCGACGACGGCGACACCACGACGATGGTCGAGACGCTCATCACCGCCGCCGACCAGGTCGAAGCGGTCCGGCCGGCCGGGGCTGGCATCACCGAGGTCGTCGGCGACAAGGGGTACCACAGCAACGACACGATGGTCGCGTTCGCGGACCTTGGGATCCGGAGTTACGTCTCGGAGCCGGATCGCGGGCGGCGCAACTGGCAGGGGAAGTCGGCGGCACGCGAGGCGGTGTATGCCAATCGTCGACGGATTCGGGGCGCCCGCGGGCCACGGCTGCTGCGCCAGCGCGGGGAACGGCTCGAACGCCCCAATGCGCATCTCTACGAAACCGGGCGCATGCGCCGCGTGCACCTGCGCGGACATCCCAACATCCTGAAGCGCGTGCTCGTGCACACCTGCGGGTTCAATCTCGGGTTGCTCATGCGCCAGCTGACGGGCGTTGGCACCCCGCGGAGCCTCCACGGCCGCGCGGCAGCCGCGTTCGAAGCCCTGATGGCCTCTCTCAGCCATCTCTGGACCCTTGTCTCACCCTCTTGGGCGCGAGACGCGCTCGATCAGCCAGATTCGTCACGTGTTGACCTTGTGACAGGGTGGTACGAACACATGCCCATCGATTGACGAATCCGTGCTTCTACCACGGGCTGCTAGGGGTGGAGCCCCGTTTCCGCGAACTGCCCGGCAGTGCTCAAGCGCTTGCAGGTTCCTTCCGCCTGCTCGGGCTCTGGCGCGACGCCAGGCTATCGGGGTTTCTCGCCGGAGTCCGCCATCGCCAGGTGATCGACGCCGTGGTGGACGCCCTCCGCACGGTCCTGTGCGGAAAGAACTGGGCAAAAGCCGAAACGCGATTCAAGGAACAACCGGCATCGCCATCCTCGCGCGAGTCCCTATCCACGTACGTGGATAGGCACACCGACTTCGGCACTGTCCTACGGCATCGGTCGATCGCAGACGGCACCGCGCGTCAGACCGCGGCCTGGTTCGTGAATGCGGCCGCCCGGAGCAACGTGTGCCGGGACCGCGATCTCTCGGAGTTCGCGCTCCGTCTCGCCAGCCAGCCGCTGATAGCTGCCGACCACCCAGGTCTCGAGGCGCTACTCGCAAAGCTGGCCAACAACCCGGCGATACTGCGCGGCGCGCGTCTGCTTACGCTTCTACTAGGCTCGGCTCCGTGGGCGTCGGCCGCTTGCGGCGTCGCGATCGGCGACCGTCGGCGGCACAGGCTGTCGAGCAGTACCGATAGCGGGGCGCAGCGAGTGGCGCGTGACACACCCGACAATAAGCCATCTTCGCGTCCCAAGACGCTAAGATGGACTATACTGGTAAAGGTTGCGGGCACTCAACCTGCCCACCGGTCCCCGGCGCGCCCGATGCGCGAACACGATCCGATGAGCCATGCCTTCGGCGTGAAGGTCGGCGACGAGACGGCGCGCGACAACGCGTCGTGGAACCGCCGGTAGGCGTACTCGAAAAGCAGGCACTTGCCGTAGGCGTGCAGAAGATCCGGATTCTGGCCGCCGACTACCTGATTGAACGTGGCGGAGTACTTATGCCATGGCACGGATGGAGACCCGCCTAGATGCGCGGATCCATGGGCTGGAGTCCAGGTTTGATGCTCGCATCAACCCACGCGACAACGCGAACGTCAGATGCGAGGCTTCACGTCATCCGACCACGCGCAGCGGTTCTTTGCACGTCCACGGTGTCATTCAGAATCTATTTCGCGTGGGTCGACACCTACTCAGGGCGGCTCATCATCGGATGTTGCGAGCACGGTCGTTCACCGTGTGGGCCCAGGTGACGGCAGCCTGATCCTGGGATCAACTCGCCTCATTCTGGCCCGGACTCGTTAAGTTGACTGCACACGGCGCGCGTTCGTCGGACGGATCTCCGAACGGGGCGCGGCCACCGGCCGCCGTCCATTCGTCGGACTGGAAGAACGGCCGGCTCCGAGCGGCTCCAGCGCTCGCTCGCCACCACCAATGCGATCGAGAGCCTGCTGAGCCGGACCCGTCACGTCAAGCGAAACGTGAAGCGCTCACCGCGCACAAGCAGCGGATGGGCTGCCACAACCTGCAGGCGGCACCAGCTCTGCGGAGTCTCCGAGACGAAGCACGACATCGCCGCGATACCACCATTTGCCCTGGATCGCCGACTGGCAACAAGCGCGGGACGGCGGAGCAATGGATCAAAGAAGGCAAGCAGGCGACCCACTGGACGCGGCTGTCGTGCCATCGATTCCGGGCGAACGAGGTGCGCCTGCAACTGAGCATCCTGGCCTACAACCTGGGCAACCTCTGGCGCCGGCTCGTCCTGCCGCCGCGGATCACACGTTGGTCGCTCACGAGTCTCCAGCAGCGGCTGGTGAAAACCGGGGGCCGGCTGGTGAAACATGCCAGGTACTACTGGCTCCTGCTGGCGGAAGGGCATCTGACCCGGCGGCTGTTCGGCGAGATGCTGCGGAGGATCTGGGCGCTGCCGGTGCCAGGAGGATAGCGGGTAACTGCTGACAGAAGACATCCGGCGAACCAACGGGGCAAGGGTCAGCACGCGAGCTCTGATGGTGGGGCCGTCTTGCTCAAGGCGGCGGAGCGGCAGTACGACGTGATCGAGGGGTTCGCCCAGTGTCTGGTCGACGCGCGGCAGCCCGGCAAAGTCCGGCATACGCTGGAGGATCTGCTGGGCCAGCGGATCTTCGGCATCGCATGTGGGCATCCCGATGCGAACGATGCCGATGGCCTAGCCGAGGACCCCCTCCACAAGCTGTTGCTCGGGCGGGACCCGATCACGGGCGACCCGCTCGCCTCCCAACCGACCCTCTCGCGGTTTGAGAACCACGTCGGGCGCGCCGCCCTCTATGGCCTGGCGCGGGAGCTGGCGACGAGTGTGGTCGAGCGGCATCGCCGACGGCGTCGCGGGCGGGCTCGGCGGATCACGATCGATCTCGACCCGACCGACGACGCAACCCACGGCGCGCAGCAGCTCACCTTCTTCAACGGCTCCTACGACAGCTGGTGTTACCTGCCGTTGCTCGCGTTTCTGACCTGCGACGACGAAGCCGAGCAGTATCTCGCCGCGGCCGTGCTGCGCCCGGGCAACGTCCCGGCCACGCAAGGTGCCGTGGGGGGGTTGCGGCGCTTGCTGGCGCTGTTGCGCCTCGCTTTTCCCCAGGCGCGGTTTCTCGTGCGGCTCGACGGGGGCTTTGCCACCCCGGAGATCTTCGACGTCCTGGACACCGAGCCGAGGCTCGACTCTGTCGTCGCGATGGCGAAAAACTCGGTTCTGGTGCGCCACGCCGAACCGGCCATGGCCGCCGCGCGCGTCCAGAGCGAGGCGAGCGGTGAGACTGAGCATGGCTACACCGACGTCGACTATGCCGCCCGCACGTGGGGACACACGCGCCGCGTCGTCATCAAAGCCGAAGTCGTGCGACTCGCCGGCCGCGCGCCGCAGGACAACCCCCGCTTCGTCGTGACCAACCTGCGCCAGACGCCGCGCTTCATCTATGAGCGGATCTACTGTGCGCGCGGCGACATCGAGAATCGGATCAAGGAACTCCACGACGGACTCCAGATCGGCCGCACGAGCTGCTGTCGCTTCTGGGCGAATCAGCTGCGCGTGCTCCTCACCGCGGCGGCCTACGTGTTGATGCCAGAACTCCGACTGCGCGCCGCGCACACCGCGTGTGCCCGCACGCAGGTGACGTGGCTGCGCGACCGGTTGCTCAAGTTGGGCGCTCACGTCGTGGGCTCGGCCCGCCGCATCGTCCTGCACCTGCCGCCGACGACGCCGGACCTCCATGCCTGGCGACGCATCGCACTCGCGCTCGGCGCCCGGCCCGGATAGCACCCACGCGCGCCCCGCCCTCCTCCGGATTCGCTCGTGCGGGACCGCCCCAGGAGGAGCTGTCCGTGGCAGGCCCCGCGCCCAGAGGCATCCTCGCGCCCGCGTGCACTCCAGGCCGGTATCCACTCCCTGCGTCGTCCGATCCGTCAGTCGCGATACGATTCATCCGCACTGGAGACTCGAATCGGCTCCTTCGCGAATAATGCGGGCTAGAGTAGCCGTCTGAGGAATTGCAGCGCGATCAGCAGCACAAGTGGCGAGAAGTCGAGGCCGCCCACCTGTGGCAGCACGCGGCGAATGGGGCCAAGGGCCGGCTCAGTCAGCCGGTGCAGCGCGATCGCGACGGTGTTTGTCGGCGGGAGCTTGAGCCACGAGATGATGACAGCGCCCAGCACGATGAGCATGTAGAGGTCAATTAGTTGGGCCAGCACAACGAGTGCCATTCTAGCTGAGATTTCCGTTTTGCCTGCTCCAGATGACCCATTTCTTCACCCGAAGGCCGCCCAGCGCACGAAACGGATGTGTTGCAACCTTCAAAAAGCGACAAGAGCGCAACTGGTCAAGTCGGCCGGGCTTTGTCTCATGCCGCCACTTCGAACAGCGTGTTGATGAACTGAATCTGTCGCCGAACAGGCATTGTCAGGTTCACTCTCCGCCCGGCACAATGCCGGGATGAACACTCGCCGGCCCCGCTACCATCGGCATCGCTTTCCGCCCGACATCATCAGCCATGCCGTCTGGCTCTACCACAGATACTGCATGAGCTTCCGGGATGTTGAGGATTTGCTGGCCGAACGAGGAATCATCGTGTCCTACGAAACCGTTCGCCAGTGGTGCGGGAAGTTCGGCCCCGACTACGCTCGGCAGTTGAAGCGCCGACAGGGTCGACTCGGAGATACGTGGTTCCTGGACGAAGTCTTCGTGACGATCAACGGTCAGCGCCAGTATCTCTGGCGCGCGGTGGATCAAGACGGTGACCTGATCGACATCCTCGTACAACCCCGTCGGGACGGGCGTGCAGCGCGGAGATTCTTTCGCCGACTGTTGAAGAGTCAGCGACAGGAACCCGTGCGGCTCGTGACCGACAAGCTGGGCAGCTACCGTGTCGCACATCGGGACCTCATGCCGTTGGTCACCCATGACACGAGGCGATACGCGAACAATCGCGCCGAAGTCTCGCATCAACCCACGCGACAACGCGAACGTCAGATGCGAGGCTTCACGTCATCCGACCACGCGCAGCGGTTCTTTGCACGTCCACGGTGTCATTCAGAATCTATTTCGCGTGGGTCGACACCTACTCAGGGCGGCTCATCATCGGATGTTGCGAGCACGGTCGTTCACCGTGTGGGCCCAGGTGACGGCAGCCTGATCCTGGGATCAACTTGCCTCATTCTGGCCCGGACTCGTTAAGTTGACAGTGCCCTTTGCTGGCCATGTCTGGCCCCGTTAGGGCCGCGTTTTCCCCAAACAAAAGCGGAGTTTCTTGGGGTTTCTGCGCGCGAGTATCGGGAGAGTACGCGATCGACGGAGCGCCGCGTGGCCGAACGCCTGCTTCGTTGAAGACGACGAACTGTCTCGAGTCCATCAATGCGCTCGTCGAGGAACGCTGTGCGAAGGTCGATCACTGGCAGAACTCGAGCCAACGCCACAGCTGGCTGGCGACCGCGCTCCTCGACATCGAACCGCGCTTGCGGAAGGTGATGGGCTACCGCCACCTGCCCAAGCTCCGTGCCGGGCTGAAGCGAGAACTGAAGATCGACACGGCGACGTCGAAGAAGAAAGCTGCGTAAGTCAGGAGCCGTGGAGAGTTTCAACTAAGAATGGGCTTGACTCTCCTCCAGACTCCGCTTCGCGGCTCGCCGCCAATCTCACGGCACGACAGGCGGCGGCCCTAGCTCTGCTCCCCTGGAGCGTACTTCAATTGGTCCTGGCTGCTGCGGTCGCACAACACCCCACTTCTCGCCCTCCGGCCTCGACCACCTAAGGTCTCCTCCGTGGGTTGAGCTTCTTGTCACGTCTCTCGAACTTACTCAGACGCACTGGCACTTTTCCGGTCCGGCGTGCCGCCACGAATCGAGCGTTCATCCAAAGAACCTCAGTCCGTGCAAAGCTCGATCCGGTCGTGTCTCGTGTCTGGGTTTCGATTAGGCGCTTCTCCCACCCGTCTTCCGGCCGGAGGAGTTCCTCGTAAGTCTCAGTTTGGTAGGCGCTTATCAGAAGCATGCATCTCGCCTTCTTGCACTGCTCCAGCAACTGCACATGAAACTCCAGGTCCCGCGCATCAATGGCGTAGCCGTGTTCCCGCTTAGTGAAGTATGGCGGATCCAAATACATCAACGTGGCGGGCCTGTCGGAGAACATCGCAACCAGCTCACGGGCGTCTCGATTCTCAATTCGCACATCCCGCAACCGCTCCACTGCCTTCTCAAGACGTTCCGGGAGGTTGTACCAGCGGTTGACGCGCGCCTCCCGGCCACCCCTCGTGTACGACTGGGAGAATGAGAAACCACTGCAACCGCCAGTGGCGGCCGCGTTTACAGTCATCATGGAGCGAACGAGGAATCTGCGAGCCCGTTCCAGCGGGTCTTCGACTGTCTCGTCCTTTCGAGCAAGTTCGAACTCCTCGCGCGCGTACGGCGTGAGCGCAATCGCGCGACATAGGGCTTCCGAGTTGCACCTCAGCTGCTCGAAGAAGTTGACGATCTCGCCGTCAGCATCGTTGATGACCTCAATGGCCGCTGGAGGCTTGGCCAGAGTAACGGCAGCCGACCCACAAAAGCCCTCAACCCAGGCGTTGTGCGGTGGGAGGTCTTGTACGATCTTGCGAGCGATCCTGAGTTTGGCGCCGTAATACCCAAATGGGGACTTGGCGCGCATTGAGTTCTCGTTGTGCGTTGGTGAGACGTACCGCGCAACCATAGACGATCCTTAATCCCGGTCGTCCGCGGCCATACCGCACTTGCGGACGTTAGACTCCACAATCCATTGCGAGGACGAGCCCAACACAACAGCATGCGGATCGGCGACCATCTTCAGCCAGGCAAGGTCGAACCCCCCGCGCTGATCGACAGGCAGGAGGTAGAGATAGTAGTGCTGTCCGAGCACCCTGGCTACGTCAACCTCCCGCTGGCTCCAATAGAAAGTGAAGGTGTTGGGCGAGACGGCCTTTACCTCAATATCCACGGCGTGGCTGACCTGCTGGGGGCTGAATCGTGCACACATTTGTGTGAGGAACCCTCAATATACCGAGGTACTCGTCCAGAACCTTGGTCCGCCGTGACGCTCCTAATGTCGTATCCAGCCGCGACATTTGTGAGTGCGACGTGCGTCACTTCCCCAGCGAGATCTGGCCCGACACGTTTCCTCTCGAATGTCATCACCGCGATTTCGGCCGCATGTCCTAATTCGTTCCGCGCTCGAATCGCAAGGTCAAGAGCCGCAGGTGGTGCCTTGCCGTTCGAATCGCGCGCTGCAAAATAAACCCAAACATGCTGGCCCGAGAGGACGTGTTCGTTTCCATCGGCGCGGTAGAACACCAACTTCAACTCCATAAGGAAGTTGCGGGTCGCTTGTTCCTGCGATCGTCTTTGAGCGGGCGAAGTATAGGACACTTCACCGTTCTTGACCTTGAATCGCCGGAGGAAACGATAAACCTCCGAGCGGTAGGGATTCCTTGCTCGGAGGAGCCGGTAAAGCAAGTGTTCTGAGAAATCATCGGTCCGCGCTTTCGGCACTTCAGCCGCTACCCTCAGGGCAGAATCATCACTCGAGCTGACGAGGCCCAAGCGACGGCAGAAGTTGAGCGCAGGCTCGAATCCCTCCGCGTGTCTCGAAAAGACCTTCTCGATCTGCTCCTCTGTTCCTAAAGAACTAGCCTGGGTCGCCCCTACCAACCCGACGACCGCGCGAAGCGTCACGCCGTCAAACGCGCTGGCCGCGGAAGATTCGCTCATAGGCCTCAATGTCCTCATCGAACGCGAACATGTCCAATCCGTAGATCGGGTATTCCGTGTCGATAATCCGACTCATTCGATCAGCCTTCTGGCGAACGTTCTCAAGAATGTCGGAATCAATGGTGTCCGCGTACTGCAAGAAATCGTAGCAGGCCACTGTTTCCTCCGAGCCTCCGACGCGGTGAATTCGATCGAGAGACTGCAAGTACTGTGCGCAGTTGTAGGACAGGTCGTAGTAGACGGCGTGCATAGAATTTCGCGCACTCCCCCTCGGCGAAGGCGTCGAACCCCGCCTCGTCGAGCACGCGATTCAGCCGCTCATAAAAGGGATGCCCGGCGCTCTGCGGGAGATCCGCCGTCGCGACCCACATGGACGTCTGGCGGTTGCGTTTTCGTTTCTTACCCATCGCCATAGGCCGAGTATAGAGACCGAGATCGTTCTGGCGATCGATCTAATTCAGGGACTTTCACCACGGGCTGATAGGCCTCAATGTCCTCATCGAACGCGAACATGCGAACAAGTCTTGTGCAACGAGATCGACTCCGCGCAAGCTGCAGGGTTCGCTACAAGAACGTCAATGGCGCTGTCTACTTGGAGAAACTCTCGAATAATTCCCTCCCGCGTCATCTCATCGCCTACATTTGCAGCCTCCGTTGGAGTTGCACCGTAGATCAGCCCCACCCCCATCCCCAGGTTACTAAGCGTTGACTCAATCTTTTCGAGCGTACGCACGAAGTTTGACCACACCACGATCTTCTCACCTTCGCTCCACAACTTACGCACGAGCTCGGAGAGCACGTCGAGTTTCCCAGGGGTCTCAAGATCGTCGTAATGTCGCACGATGTCCGCGACTGACATCTGTCCCCCAAGCAGGTCTTCTTCGTAGTCGGCTATCGCGGTGCCTAGGAGTGTCGTGTACGAAAGGCACTGGCGGAGTCTCATCATTCGCCCGCGGCGTAAGCGCATCACAGTATCGAGATCTCGGAAGTAATCTTCGGGCGTGGCAGCCTGGATCCTGCCCACGATCGAGTCGTACACAAATCGCTCGTGTTCCTTCATCTGGACCAACGTTGGCTCATGAAACTGCTGGGGAGCCAGACCCAAGTCCTCTTTTCTGACCCTGTAGAAAAGTGGCCCCACGGAATCGTTCATGACCTCAATGGCTTCGTCGACCTGGCCTTGCTCGCTGAATACTGCGATCCGGGTCCTGTCGATTGGTGCGATCGGGGGGGCCGAAGGCCAAAGGACGTCAAACAGATTGAACGCATCGGAGAAGCTTCGGGGAAAGGGTGTCCCGGTGAGGATGCAACGCCTATCCGCGAGGCGAGCCACCTCCAGGGCCGCCACGGCCCAGGCTCCGTCGATGCGTTTGATGTAGTGGGCCTCGTCTATGACGAGGAAGAAGCGAACATCCTGTTGCCCGAAAAGCAGGCGCACATGATTCACATCGCGTTGCAAGGTCTGAAACGAGGTCAAGTATAGGTCCTTGACAGACTTTCGGTTGACCAAGTACTTGGCTCGCCGTTCCTCGACGTCTCCGCCGGCGAGTATCTCGTGCGCGGGAGAACGACCTAACGTCTCTTCATATTCAGTGCGCCAGGGGCCGAAACACGCTGGGGGTCCGACAACGAACAGCGCATCGATAAGGTCGACCTCCCGAAGCCACTGAAACACGGTAAGCACGACCGAAGTCTTGCCGCTGCCTGGGACCGAGAGGTTCGCGGCATTCCCTGTGGCAATGAGATGCAAGGCGGCCTTGCGTTGGTGTTCCTTCAGCCGCCGCGGCACGCTGTTTTGAAGGAATGCGAAGAATTCTTGTGATCCCTCTGGCTCGTGTTGGCCCTCCTTGAATGCGCGTCCGTACTGCCGCGCTGCCCTGAGCGCCTCGTTGGCGTCGACACTCGCCGCCACCGCAGCTCTCGCGCTTTCATCCAGTTCGACCGCGAATTTGCAGCTCGCGAAGTAGCCGGAGACCTTCTCCACGAGATCCCGTCCAGAACCTGCCGAGGAGACGAACCGATTCTCGGGCGACTCGGTGGCGAAACCCCAGAAAGCCAACTGGCTGTCGTGCCTTGGCGCAAGTTCATCCTCTGTTGCTTCCAGCACCAACCGGTCGTCTTCGATCGATAGGCGAATCATTTCCCCTGGTTGGTCAGCTTCTTGAAGTTCTTCTTCGACTGGTAGATCTCCGATTCAAGTTCGCTTGCCCTCCTCTGAATCCGGGTTGCTAGATTGCGAGCCTTGTCGAAATCACCCACTTTAATCGTGGACAAGTCCATGTCCTTGTGGATGAGCTTCTTGTGGGCCGCCTCCAAAAGGGTTAGGGGTGTCTCCTTCTCAGCCAGAACCTCGTGGCTCCTAACAGCCTTCTTCAAGTGATAGACGATGGCCTGTTTGTTCTTGGCAGCCCATTTGGCGTCCACCGCGACACGTTCCAGGGGATGCCCGGATTCGTCAACGCACTCCGTCTCGGAGAGCCGTGGCTCAACCTTGCGGGTGATCGTCTTGATCTCCCGCTTACCGTCACGCGTGCGACAGTATTTGGCGAGGCTCCTCATGATCATGTGAGCCTTTGGCATGTCCGGCAGTTGCCTCAAGCGAATGATGTTAAAGGCGGCCTCTTCGATCTCGCCTATCTCTTCTTCTTGGATCCCGTATTCGATCCGTTTCTTCTCGCTCTCGAAATCTCGTGAAAACGTATCGCTGTAGTCCACAAACGATTGCCACCGGCCTTCTTTATCGGTGATGCCGGCCGAGACAGCCCGATACTGCCTCTCGCGGCCAAACTGTCTCAGGTACCTGTCTACGCACTCCAGAGGTTTGAGGTAGGTGTTTTGAAAGTTGCTCACCTCGTTCTTGAACTTGACGCTCGTTAGCCCCGCGTATCGAGGATCATCGCGCAGCTGTTCCTCAATACTGAGCCCAAGGTCGATCTTGCGCTTGATTGACAGGGCGCGATCAAAACCGTAGTACTCCGACTTGCCATCGCTCTGTAGCTGGTAGCGATTTTCGAGTTTCTCGATTTCAACAAGGTTTGGTGGGCCGCCGGGATCACCCTCGCCCGGCAAGATGACCACCTTCATGAAGGCGTACCTCTCGTCTTCAGGAAACTCGGACTTCAGCTGGTCAATCACCATCTTTCGGCGATTCCCGTTAATCAGAAAGCCGTCGCAGGTAATGATCGCAGGTGCTTGTTGTCCAGCGTGCATGATCGACTTCTTCAGGCTCACAGTTTTTTCGGGATCTTTGCCTCGAAGGAAGCCGCCCAGAGTGTGCTGGGCCTCGTCGTCCCTCTCGGCGAGAACCCCAATATGGCCTTCGTGGTCGAGCACGTCGGAGGCGATGCGCCCGTTGTCCTTGCGGAAGCGCAGCAACTCGATTGGCACCTGCCACACTTCTCTCTCGTGCTTGTCGGTGTAGTCGCTGCGAAAGTTGATTACTTCCTTGGATGGTTTCGCGGTTTTGATTCGTTTAGTTCGAATTTCGGTTGCGAAGTCCTCGATGATGACGCGAGTTGCTGGTTTTGTGATTTCAGCCATACGGGACCCTCAGTCTTCAAGTCAGGTGATTCTCAGGCGCCACGTCAGACTTCTCGACCTCATCCGCTGACGCGTTGGTCCTTGCTGACTGGTGCGGTAACCTCACGCGGGTTCGTTTCGGGGGGCGGTTTCTCCGATTCGAATCGAGACCAGATCACCCCACTCGGTATTCGCAAACGGATCAAATGCCCGCCGCACCGCCCTAGTCATGGCGGCAGTGGAAAAGCGCGGGACCACCTCGGGCATCTCCGGCTGGCTCTGTCATTCCGGACCTGAAGGCCACAATGGTCCATGACTTTAACACCCAGCACGTCACACTTGGCCGACGACCTCTACACCGATGGGTCTCCCTCCTTGGCCCGGGTGCACGACCGGGTTCGCTCCGACGCCCTATCGCCGGATTTCCATGGCCGTGGCTCGCCCTGGTCCTCCCGCGCCCTCACTTGCGAATCTGCGCTTGATACCAGATCTTAAAGGAAAAGCGTTGACGAGACCTCGTAGTGTGCCGTAATTCGGCCGACCATTCACGCGGCCTCTCGATAGTAGAAATTGAGCAGTCCGCCGAGACGCTCCCGCCGTCTGATATCTGCTGTCAGACGGACGGGCGGCGGTGCTCGCTCAAGTAGCTAATTCTCGCATCCCTGATGATTCCGTTCGCGGTGGTAATGCTCGACGTACTCGTGGACGAGGCGTCGGAGATGGCTCGCACCGAGCGGCACCACGCCACGTAGCCGCCGGGCTCGCCGCACTGGCCGTAGCCGATGAGAGTGCGTCCATAGCGGCCGTTGAGGGCGTTGACGGCCGCGGTCAGGCGGACCACGCGCTTCCGAGAATCCGGCGCGCGCCTCTTGCCCACCCCAGGCGGGCCGAGCAGGATAACGTTCTCGCGGCGGTCGAGGAATCCCAGCTCGTGCAGGCTCTCGATCTGCTCGCGCTTGAGGCTCGGCTGGAAGGTGAAATCAAACTGCGCCAGCGTCTTGACGGCCGGCAGGCGCGAGGAGCGCAGCGCGGCCTGCAGGCGACGGTTGTTGCGCAGCGCGATCTGGGCGCCCAGCACCTGCTCGATCGCTTCGCCCGCCGTCACCGCCCCGCGGTCGACCTTGGCCAGCACGCCGTCGACCGCTTCCAGCGCGCCGGGCATCTTCAGGTCCGCCAGCATCGCCCGCAGCCGGTCGCGCCGGTCACGCGCCGTTGCCGTCATCCCGCCGCGTCCGCATAGACCCGCAACGACCGGCGCTCCACCTTGACGGTGTCGGGCACGCGCCGGCGGGTCGGCTCGGTGGCGGGCTGGACGCCACAACGCTGGGAGGGACGGCGTGCCAACGGACCGAGGGCCTCACGCTCGTCCCGCTCGAAGCGGTCCACCGGGCGCTCGCCCGTCGTGGAGTGCCGGCGCACATTGGCCGTGCCCTCCAGCCAGCGCGACGCCTGCTCGTTGAGGTCCTCGTCGTTCGCGAACGCGCGCCCGTAGAAGAAGCTGTCACGGATGTAGCGGATCGGCCGCTCCACCTTGCCCTTCGTCTGCACCCGATACGGCCGGCAGGCGCGCGGGTGGAACCCCCAGTGCGCGGCAACGCGCAGAAACTCCGCGTTCAACACCAGCTCGCCGCCGCCCACGCGGCCGTCCGACAGCACGACCGCGCGCATCTGGTCGAACAAGAGCTCCTTCGGGACACCGCCGAACCGCGCGAACGCGCGCTCCAGCCCCTCGGTCAGCACCGCCATCGTCTGCCGGCGGTAGAAGCGCAGCCACAGCAGCCGGGAGTGGCTCAGCACCACCACCAGGGCGTGCCGGCGGCCCCAGGGCAGCGTGAACGTCGCGAAGTCCACCTGGCCCTGACGCCCCGCCGGCGTCTCGAACCGCACCACCGCCTCGACCGGCTCGCGCGGGCGTACCGCGCGGACGTAGTCCCGCACACGGCTGTAGCCACCGGGGTCGCCCGCCGCGCGAACCTCGTCGAACAGACGCGTCGCCGACAGACCGGGGAACTCCTCGAGACGTGCCTCGATGATCCCGGTGTAGGGAGCCAGCTTGTGGGGCACGGCTGGACGTGGCGCGTAGCGCGCACCCCCTGACGACAGGTCCCGGTCCAACTGACCCGTCTCGACCCATTCGTGGATCGTCCGGCGGCTCACCCCGAAGCGTCTCGCCAACGCGGCCTTCGAGACACCCCGTTGCAGATAGTGCCTCAGCAGCATCCTCGTCTCCCATCCGTGCATTTGCCCCCCGCTCCCTCGCTGTTGGATTCGCCAACATCGTGGAACGCAGGGCAGAGCCCGCCAACCACTCAAGTGTGCGGTTTTCGGTTGCCACGAATGGGAAATTTACAGTTGCCACCAACACCCCGCGTGTGCGGGGAACGGAAAGGTGTGGGCGTGCGCGCCGGCGATGCGTGCGGTTCATCCCCGCGTGTGCGGGGAACGGGAAGCAGACCGTGTGTTTATTCTCCGGGACACCGGTTCATCCCCGCGTGTGCGGGGAACGGGCGTATCGGCTTGTCGATAACCGATCGGGGGACGGTTCATCCCCGCGTGTGCGGGGAACGGCCCGCGTGGGCGGCCAGCACCTGGTCCAGTAGCGGTTCATCCCCGCGTGTGCGGGGAACGGACCGCGAGGACAGCAACGCCCTCCTCCATTTCCGGTTCATCCCCGCGTGTGCGGGGAACGGCCCCACCATCGAGAAGTAGAACACCGAGGTTCCGGTTCATCCCCGCGTGTGCGGGGAACGGTGTGGCTCCAGCAGCCGGTAGCCGAACCGCGTCGGCGGTTCGGCCGGTTGAGCGGTCAGGACCGCTCGAGATACGGCAATCCGAGCGAGTCGAAGTAAGCGCCGGGAAGCGCCCTGCAGAGCGCTGCGGTACGAGTGGCGCGCCACGGGCCGCGATTGCTGCGAGCCGTGAGGATAGCGTCCTTCGCATTCACACCGCGTTTCCGCAACTCGCGGAAACGCGTGCTCGACGGGTACCACTGCTTCCAAACGACGGCGCGGAGGCGCCGCTCTGCCGCGCGGCCGTGGAGGCTCCGCGGGGTGCCAACGCCCGTCAGCTGGCGCATGAGCAACCCGAGATTGAACCCGCAGGTGTGCACGAGCACGCGCTTCAGGATGTTGGGATGTCCGCGCAGGTGCACGCGGCGCATGCGCCCGGTTTCGTAGAGATGCGCATTGGGGCGTTCGAGCCGTTCCCCGCGCTGGCGCAGCAGCCGTGGCCCGCGGGCGCCCCGAATCCGTCGACGATTGGCGTACACCGCCTCGCGTGCCGCCGACTTCCCCTTCCAGTTGCGCCGCCCGCGATCCGGCTCCGAGACGTAACTCCGGATCCCAAGGTCCGCGAACGCGACCATCGTGTCGTTGCTGTGGTACCCCTTGTCGCCGACGACCTCGGTGATGCCAGCCCCGGCCGGCCGGACCGCTTCGACCTGGTCGGCGGCGGTGATGAGCGTCTCGACCATCGTCGTGGTGTCGCCGTCGTCGGCGGCCTGGACCGTGACGCCCACCACGGCGCCGGTCTCCAGGTCTCCCGCATGCTCGGCCGTGTGGGCCAAGTGCGTGCGACCGTCCTTCATCTGGGTCTATCCGAGTTTCCCAACGATATTTTGGGGCCTTTCGGGGTTTTTCGTGGGTGATTTGATCGGAAAGGCCCTGTGGAAGCTCGTGGCAAACGCGCAGCGTTTTCCAAGGCGCGGTGGGCGCGTCCTTTGCGTCCACGGCGCCGTCAGCTTCCACAGGGCCCGTCCGTGTGCGACAAGATGGCTCCCAGGGAGGGGAGCCATACGTGATGTCGGGCTGGACCGCCGCGTCCTTGGACTGCAGTCGACCCGTGAATGACTATGTTCACATCAAAACCGCCGACCTGTACAGGCCGAACGCTCGATTTACCCCTGAAAGGCAGGGATATCAGGTACTTACGCCCTTTGGGAAACTCGGATATAGCCCTTCATCTTGGTGATCTTCGCGTCCGGATCGTGCGGGTGCGTCCAGTCGTCGTTGGACCCTTTCTTCTTGCGTTTCCGGTCGAACCGGGCCAGCTCCGCACACCCGGTGTGACGGCGCCCCGGTCATCAAAGATGAGCTCGTGGAGGAGACGGAGGAAGGGTTTTCGTTTATCGCCCTGTCGGCTCGTTGTCCTGGGTGCGGGCGCACGTGGAGTGAAACGGTCGAGGCCGAAGCGCTCGCATACGTCGACCTGGACGGTCTCCGACTCGCCGTCACCGACCCGCGGGAGTGGGAACGACGTGCCGTCGAACGGAGTCAAGCCTATTCTTAGTTGAAACTCTCCACGGCTCCTGATTGCTTACGCGGCTTTCCTCTTCGACGTCGTCGTGTTGATCTTCAGTTCTCGCTTCAACGCGATACGGAGCGTGGGCAGGTGACGGTAGCCCATCACCTTCCGCAGACGTGGTTCGATGTCCAGGAGAGCGGTTGCCAGCCAGCGGTGGCGTTGGCTCGAGTGCTGCCAGTGATCCACCTTCGCACAGCGTTCCTCGACGAGCGCATTGATGGACTCGAGACAGTTCGTCGTCTTCAGCGACCGGCCCAGCACCCCGTACAGCCCGAGGCGATGCAGCGTCAGGGTCTCGTCCAGCCCTTCCGCCAGACTGCCGGCGGCGGATTGGTTCCGGTCCTCCAGCTCACGATGGAGCGTCTCGAGCGCACCCAGCGCCTCGGGGTACGTCGGGCGGTTGTAGGCGCGCTGGAGGCGCTGGCGCCATGAGGCCTGCTCGCGCTTGGCCAGGTACCTCACCACGTTCTCGCGCTTGTGCCACTGGCACCGGTGGACCAGGGCGCGGTCCCGGAAGGCCTTCCGGACGGCTGATCGCAGCCCCTTACCGCCGTCGAGGATCACCAGCACGCCCTGGGAGACGTCGAGGCCCCGCTCGACCAACGAGCGCAGGAACGGCGTCAGCACCTGCGCGTTCTCCGTATCCGTTTCGACGAAGCCCAGGAAGCGTTTCTCTCCCGATAGCGTGATGCCCAACGCGATGACCATCGTGGCATCGGCGAACGTCTTGCCATCCAGGACCACGGCCACCACGTCCTCACCGGACAGGTCCCGCTCTTGGAACTCTCGGAGCTGCGCCGCGCTGGCCTGGATGAACCCTCGGGACACCGTCGACCCCGACAGCCCGATGGCCCCGGGAATCGCCTCGGCGGCGGCTTCGTAGTTGCGGCACGAGATTCCATACAGCACGCGCTTCAGCAGCCGGTCGTTGACCGCGCGATCGCCCTGCAACGCCTCGTACGACCGCAGCCGCATCTCGTTCCCCGCGACATGGCGAATCCGCGGCACGCGAATCGGCACGCGCTGGCCGGCCAGCCCGACCGTCCCGGGATTGCTGCCATGACGGCGCCCGCCGATCGCCGCGGCCTTGCGGGCGTCGCGTTCGCCCGCCAGCGCCGTCACCTCCGCGTCGAGCACCTCCTCCACGTGCATCAAGCCCAGGGGGACCAAGGACCGGATGAGCTCTACCTTGGCGTCGAGCTCCAGGTCGGCGTAGTCCTCGCGGCGGATGATCTCGACCGGACCCAGCGTGCGACCCTTCTTGCGCTTCCTGACCGGACGTAGGACACTGCTCATCTCGGCTCCTTTCTCTCGTGGGATGATGTCCGTCTCTCAACGTCATCAAACCACAGGGTGTGGGAGCCGTTTCAATTTCCAACTAAGTTTCGCTCACCCTCGTCGAACGCCTTTGGAAAGGTGAAGAAGCGTTGAAGCCGTATCTCCCGTCGAAATCCGACAGGCCCCATTAGAGAAGCGCGGGGTCAGTCAGTGCGATCAGACCCCTTCGCGCCACGATCTGTGGCGCAGGCCGAATGCTCACGAGTGACACCGCGTCGACGTCGGTCGCCTTCGAGCTCGTTCCTGGTGAGGTAGCGTTCAGCGGTTCCGCAGACTGAGAACCGATCCTATCCGACGCACCGTCAGTATCTGTGCCCCGCACGCGACGCAGGCTCGATAGCCGGCCCGGCGCGGCGGTTCCGCATGCGCATGGCGACAGCGCAGCACGTCTGGCGTGAGGCAGCGGCGGCACCCTTTCGCCGTGAGCAAGTCGTGCGGATGATTCTCAGTGATCAGCATGACCGGTCCGCCACAACGACATCTCGACGGGGCCGCCGTTGGCGGTGGCCTGAGTTGCAGCCCCCTCGCCCGGACGTCCTGGCGCAGGAGCGTCAGCGGGTCCTCGTGGGCGTGTGCCCGTCGCCAGGCCGCCTTCCGGCACGCGGACCGGCAGTAGCGATTGCCGCGGCGGCTGCGACGGAAGGAGCGGCGACAGTGTGCACATCGCCCCCGCGTCGGCCGCTTGCGGCGTCGCGATCGGCGACCGTCGGCGGCACAGGCTGTCGAGCAGTACCGATAGCGGGGCGCAGCGAGTGGCGCGTGACACACCCGACAATGAGCCATCTTCGCGTCCCGAGACGCTAAGATGGACTATACTGGTAAAGGTTGCGGGCACTCAACCTGCCCACCGGTCCCCGGCGCCCGATGCGCGAACACGATCCGATGAGCCATGCCTTCGGCGTGAAGGTCGGCGACGAGACGGCGCGCGACAACGCGTCACGACAGGGCGCGGTGGGGCTGGCCGCGCGCCGGGATCTGTCCACCTACCGGCGGATCATGACGGAGCCGACGTGGGAGTTCATCACGGAAGCCGTCATTGCGACACGCGCCTACGAGACGGGGCTCGAGGCGGGTCTCCTACTGCTCCGGTTCACCGAGGATCACCGGGATGAATTAACGCCGCCTGAGTTCGAGGGCAACATGGTGCGTGTGTACGGGTTCGTGCTCGAGATGCTGGATCGGCTGGACCAGTGGGACGCGTACTTGGCGGCCTGGGCACAGATCCGGACCCGCACGAGCTACACCATTCCAGAGGATCTGCGGTCACCGGTCGAGACGATGGGCATGACCCCCTACGTGATGCGCCGCGACCGGGATGCGCTCTGGGTGCACTTTCTCTGGCCGACGCAGTACCGCAAGGCGGTCATCGAGCGCAAGGTGCGGGCGAAACGCCAGGGCCGGCGACTCGGCAATTTGCTGACCATCGCCAAGATGAACTCTGCGAGGACCTCGAACTCGGGGTGTCCGAGCGGCTCCAGCGCTCGCTCGCCACCACCAATGCGATCGAGAGCCTGCTGAGCCGGACCCGTCACGTCAAGCGAAACGTGAAGCGCTGGCGCGGCGGCACGATGGTGCTCCGCTGGGTCGGGGCGGCCGTGCTCGAAGGCGCCAACGGGTTCCGACGCGTGAAAGGGTGCAAGGACATGCCCGCGCTGGGGATGTGTTGCAACTTTCAAAAAGAGGCAGGAGAGCGATGGGTCGGGTCGAGCAGGCGCCGTCTCATGCAACCACCCCGAACAGCTTGTTGATGAACTGAATCTGTCGCCGACCATCCGAACCGCTCACCCTCCTCGCCTGCCCCTTCCGGATCATGTGCATGGCCTCGTAGCCTTGGATCGTTCGCCGCGCCGCGTGGAATGCACGAAAGCCCTGCTTCGCCGTCACGCGTCGTTTGATCGCTCGATGATCCGGCTCCGCGATGTTGTTCACGTATTGGACAGGTCGGTGGCGGCAACGGCATCGCAGGATTCCTGCCTTTTTCACCCCCGCAATTGCCAAGCCGTAGAGACGGGCCTGGTCCGTGTTGATGACGCGGGGCTGAGGATGCGACGGATCAGTCAGCGCCTTGCGGAACAAGCGTGTGGCCGTAGCGGCATCGTGCCACCCCGAGAGCACGAAGTCGATCGTGGCGCCGGTGGAATCGATGGCTCGGTAGAGGTAGCACCAACGGCCCTTGACACGAACATAGGTCTCATCGACACGCCAGGACTTTTTGGTTGGCTTGAGATGACGGCGCAGCCGTTCCTCCAGTTCGGGACCGTAGCGCTGGACCCAGTGCCAAATTGTCGTGTGGTCCACTTCCAGGCCGCGCTCGCTGAGCAGCTCTTCGACATCGCGGAACGAGAGCGAGTACCGCAGGTACCAGCGCACGGCGCACAAAATCAGTGCTGGCTCCGTTTGCCGCCACGAAGATCGCCGGTCGGATTGCCTTCTTCATCATCTCTTTAGGCTACCAGTCGCCGCCGGCCACAGTTGCAACACAACCAGCGACTTCTACGGTCTCCGCTCAGGCATCATCCACGGTCGCAGACGCGGGAACAAAGACCCGGAACGAGCCTCCCAAGATCGGAAGCGGGCGCTGCAGGTCAAAACATACGACATCGCCAAAGCCACGGTGCTGGAGCACCTAAAGCGGGGACACATGCCCGGTGACCAGCAATGGAATGAAATCGTCATGGGTCGCGTACCCGCCCTCCAGGGGTGGCGGACTCCCGTGCGTGTGCCGGCCACTGGTGCCATCCGTGGCGATGTGGGCGACTGTGTGGGGCAGGGTCGCGGGTGTGGCTGCGGCGGCGGGATGGCACGCCGTGTGCCGGGCTGTGGGGCGTGGCGTTGAGCTGGGGGGCTCGGTCCTGCCTCGAGACCCTCGTCGGGGGATCTTGGGCGGCACCCTGGGTGGGCGGTGTCCGGCGACCGCCGCCCCCAGGCCCGTCGCCGTGATCCGGTGCCGGGAGGCTCGCGCATCCTTACGCGGTGCCGCGTCGTACGAGGCGGAGAGGTGATGCGGTGCGCGGGGCGGCGGTGCCGGCCGCGTGGGGCCGCCGACGGGCTGGCACCGCCTGCGCCTGCTGCGCCAGATACTCGACGAGCTGGTCCCCGGCGTCGAGCAGTTCCTGCTCATTAATAATGTTGTAGCGGTCGAAGATGGCGCGGCTCTTGTGCCCGGTCAGGAGCATGGCGACCCGCTCGGGGACGTTCGCGCGGATCAGGTTGCGCGCGGCGGTGCGGCGGCAGTCGTGAAGGAAGCGGGTGGGCACCCCAGCGGCCTGGCAGGCTGTGCGCCACGCCGTGCGCCAGCGGCGGATGGGGATGCCGTCGCGGTGGAAGACGAGTGGGCTGGCGGGGTCACGGCGGGCTCGCCGTCGCGCCAGGGCCTCGGCGATGGGCGGCGAGATGGGAAGAATCCGCCCCACCAGCGTCTTCGAGCGCGCGGGCGCGAGCCGGATGACGCCGCCGGCCCTGTCGATCTCGTCCCAGGGGAGGCCGAGGATCTCGTTCTTGCGCCAGCCGGAGTAGTAGGCGAGGTCGAGGATGTCCTGCCACGGGGCGGGGAGGTGGGCGCGGACGGCGAGGTATTCGGGGTGCTCGAAGAAGCCCTGGCGGGGGGGATTCTCGCGGAGGCGGTCGGGGAAGCCGGGCACGGTGTTGAGCCAGCCCCAGTGGACGGCGAGCGTGCACATCCGATGGAGCGCCGAGGTCTCCCGATTGATGGTGCCGGTGGCCGCTCCGGCGGCGCGCCGGGTCAGTTGGTACTGGCGGATCTGGTAGGTGGTCAACGTGGCGGCCCGCGCGGCGCGGCCGAAGAACGCGGTGAGATGGGCGGTGCGGCCGCGGGCGGTGCTGTGGGACCGGAACTGCCGGACCTGGTAGTCCTGGAGATAGGCGTCGATGAGGTCTCCCAGGGTCGGCCCCTGGGGGCCGAACGTGCGCGGCGGCGGTGCCGTCGCGCGGGGGGCACTGGGCGTGGCGGTCGAGCCGGTCTCGTGCGGGGTCATGGACGCGGTTCCTCCTTGTGGTGGCGTCCGCGGGTAGGCGGCGTCCGTCCACATTCGCTCTGGTGGCCGGCACAGTCAAGGGGATGGTGCATGGGCGACGGGGACGCGCGGCGACCGGGGGCGCACGACGCCGAGCATCGGGCGACGGTCGGTCGGTGAGGCCGATGTCCGCGTCAGTGCCACTGAGGCATGGCCTGGCGTGGCGGTGATCCTCGGCCCACACATCCGAGGATCGCCACGCCGTCGTGCGGCCGGGAATCGGCCGGTCACGGTGGCTGGTGTCCGGGACCTGTCCCCCCCCGTCGGCGGGACGCCAGGCCGCTCCCGCGTGTCACCCCTCGCCCCGCGGGTGGGGACGACCCGCTAGACCCGGATTTCCGATTTGGCTGTGGTACTTTTGGCCATCCGATCAGTCGTCACGCCTTGATTGTCGCGGGTTTCCAGAGAAAAAGCAGGCCACGGAGGGTGACACCCAGTGGGTGAATTACAGACCGAGCCCTTTCAGTTCACGTTCAACGGATTTCTGAAGGTCGCGTTTCAGGGGTCGCGCATCACCTCCGACGCCGGCCTGATCCTGGTGCGTGAGTTGGATGAACGCCTTGGCCTTGCGGGGATCATCGCCGCGCACCTGCACGACGCTCGCCACGGACGGAACACGCAGTTCCGGTTGCCCGATCTCCTGCGGCAGTCGGTGTACAGCCGCTTGGCGGGCTACGAAGACCTCAACGACGCGCAGCGTCTCTCGACCGATCCGACCTTTCGTCTGATCGGGTCGCCGACGCGGTTGGACCGGCGTGCAGCCCTGACGTCCACTCTGCATTGGTTCGAGACCGAGCTACTGACCCGTGATGACAACCTCGATGGGTTGATGGCGGTGAACCGCGACCTGATCGGACAGGCGGAGACGTTCGACCGAGCCGACCGCATCGTGCTCGACATGGATTCCAGCGAGAGCCCGGTGCATGGGCAGCAAGAAGGCAGCGCCTACAACGGGCACTTCGCGTCGGTCTGCTACCACCCGCTGTTTCTGTTCACCGATCACGGTGACTGCGTGGCGGCGAAGCTGCGACCCGGCAAGGTCTCCAGCGCGGACGACTGGGAGGAACTGCTCGTGCCCGAGATCGACCGCCAGCAGGCCGAGGGACAGCGCGTCGCGTTCCGGGCCGACGCCGCCTTCGCGCGGCCGGCGATCTACGAAGCGCTGGAGGCGCGCGGCGTCCAGTACGCGATCCGGATACCGGCAAACAAGAACTTGGAGCTGGCGATCGAAGACCTCCTGTTTCGGTCACCGGGACGGCCCAGCCTCAAGCCGCTCATTCGGTACAAGAGCTTCCAGTACCAGGCGGACAGCTGGACCACGCCCCGGCGGGTCGTGGCAAAAGTCGAGCACCACGTCGGCGAGCTGTTCCCGCGCGTCGGCTTCATCGTGACGAATCTCCCGATCCACAATCGCGCCGTCGTGCGGTTCTACAACAAGCGCGGCACCGCCGAGCAATGGATCAAGGAAGGCAAGCAGGCCACGCACTGGACGCGGCTGTCGTGCCATCGATTTCGAGCGAACGAGGTCCGGCTGCAGCTGAGCGTACTCGCGTACAACTTGGGGAATCTGTGGCGGCGGCTGGTTCTTCCCACGCGCATCGAGCGCTGGTCATTGACCAGCCTGCAGCAGCGCCTGGTCAAGACGGGCGGGCGGTTGGTAAAACACGCGCGCTACTACTGGCTGTTCCTGGCGGAGAGTCACCTGACCCGACGCCTGTTCGGGGCGATGCTCCAGCGGATCTGGGCGCTACCGGTCCCGGCAGGCTGACGCGCGGCGAGTGCAAGGACGCCGGCTTGGCAAAGCGAGGACACAAATGAGGAGCGGTGTCGAAGGAATCCCCTGGAAGCACGGACCCTCCAGCCCGCGACACGTCAGCGCGGGCTGGGGTGACGGCATTCGGACCTGGACGATGGTGCGACGAACACAATCTCGTGGGCTCGGCGGCTCTCGGGTGTATAAATGGCCATCCGGGGCAGGCAAAACGGAAATCCCGGCTAGAAACAGGGGCGCGGCGGCAGGGGCCCACTCCCCGCCCGCAGGCAGCGGCTCACCATTTCGGGCGACATCCGCCGCGGGTGCCAGCGTAGGAGCAGCTGGGTGAACGCATCCACGTCGTCGTCGTGCGCCCCCAGGGGAAACGCCGCCAGCTGCTCGATGAAATCGTCGACCCACGCCCGCGCGGGGAGGCGGCACCCGGTCGGGCCGGTCGGCCGCGGCAGGTACACGTTCCCCGCTTCGACGCGCGGCGCACAGGCGGTCGCGCGCTGGACCTTGTCGCCCTGCGGCCGGACGGGGATGATGCCCGGGATCTCGTGTCGGAGGGTAGCGATCACCGCGGGCCCGTTCGCGGTGTCTTCGACCAGAATCGTTCGCGCGGATGGGTACTGCCGGCACGTCCGCCGGATCGCCGCCAGCGTCTCGGGAAACGACCACTGGGCCTTGACGCGGTCGACCAGATAGATGTCCGCGCCTCGACGTGCGGCCACGAGGCCGACCACGTAGTCGTGCCCGGGCCCGCCTTTCACCGATAAATCCCAGGACTGGATGCCCGCGTCGGGTAGTGGTACAGTTTGAAAATCTGAGATGGGCGCGTTTTTTGCCGACCACCTCAGTGGGGAGGTCAGGCTTCAAGATTCTCTGCTATGCCACCACTCTTCGAGGATCGTGCACTGAAAGGCGCCTTGTTCGCCTGAAAACACAAGCCTGAACGTTCCGTCGAGCTCGACCCTCACGCCGGTGGCCTTCTCAGTAAAGCGGGCCTGCCAACCGGCAATCGCGGTATCGTTCCCGACCGCCCAGACCTGCGACGCAAACTCGACGTCTTCCTGCGCGTCCGCTGCGTTCTTCTGCCAGTACTCCCGTATTTCGCGTCGTCCTCTCATCGGATCATCGAAAGGTGTTTCTCGATAAGTAGCGGTATCGGAAAACAGCGTCACCACTTGGTCTGGGTCGCCATTGACCCAGGCGCGCCCATACTCATCTAGCCAATTCTGGACGTCCTGTTCCGTCATCGCCGCTTCCAGCCTCGATTCCAGCCTGCACCGGCGCTCTGGGCTACTTTTGATTTCCGGTGACGAATGACCCACAATTAGAACCTCACTGCCAACCTAACTCACGTCGACTCTCCCGGCCACGACTCTCCACGCTCCAACTTTTCGCTAAAGATCTTCATCGCTCGCCGCAGCTGGCGTATCTTCTTATGGTGTTCCAGTATCTTAAGCCTCGTGTCTGCAATAGCTTGAGACCAATTACACCCATTATTACCAGAATGTAATTTAATGTTGGCACCAATGCTTGTATTTCTGGTTCTCGTCATGTAAAATACTATGTAACTTAATGACTTACAACTACAGGGAACCCCTTGAGGCAGCCCGAACGGAACTCGAAAGCCTGCTGAATGAAGAAACCAAGCTCGAAGCGAGTTTGGCAGAGAATCGCGTGCGCTCTGAAGCCCTTAGGGAGACAGTCATAAGCCTGGCCACGCTGATCGGCGAGGAACTCGACGAGGAGTCGATCGGTATTACTGACGCGATTCGCGGCGTGCTCAATAGCAGCGACAAATTCTTTCGGCCTACGGCTGTGCGGAGCTGTTTGAAACGCGAAGGTTTTCCACTGGATAAATACAAGAATCCGCTTGCAGTCATCCACACAACCTTGAAGAGGCTGGAGCAACAGGACGAGGTGAAGATGACCGAAAGCGATGGCAAGACCTACTACCAGTGGAAGAAAGACGAACTCACGGAAGACGACGTACCATTTTGATAGAAGAAAGATTGCCCGGGGGTAGTTCAGGGGAGAGAACGCCCGTCTACTAAACGGGATGTCGCCGGTTCGAATCCGGCCCCCCGGGCCATCTAAATTATAACTGGGATGCCCGACGCGCCAACGTCGAGCATCCCGCAACCCGGAGCCCCGTAGAGGTTCAGGATTGCAGCCGTGAAGCCAATTCTGAGTATACCGCTCTACGGGGGTCTCCGATAGGAGGCCACCGTGAACGTCCTGAAACCCGAACGAAAACTCGCCGTTCTCTCGGCCCTGCTCGAAGGGTGCTCCATCCGCGCTACGTCCCGTATGACGGGCGTCCACAAGACGACCATCGCGCGTCTGTTGGTCGAGACGGGTGAAAAGTGCGAGGCGCTCATGGACCAGCGGTTGCGGGGGTTGCCCTGCACGGAGATCGAGGCGGACGAAATCTGGACATTCGTCGGCAAAAAACAGCGCCACCTGACGCCCAAGGACAGGCTGTTGAATCCAGAACTCGGCGATCAATATACGTTCGTCGGGTTCGACCCAACCAGCAAGCTCATCGCTGCTTACGCAGTGGGGAAGCGCAACGCATGGACGACCACCGAGTTCTTGCTGCAATTGCGCGACCGTATCCCAGGTCGCATCCAACTGAGTACCGACGGGTTCGTTCACTACCCGGCTGCCGTGGGCGGCATCTACGGGACCGACATCGACTACGCTCAAATCGATAAACGGTACGCCGGCGGGGGATGTCCCTTGCGCTGTTGAAACTGAGCGGCGACTCGGTTCACGACTACGCAACCATTTCCGACGACTCGCCGAGCCCGAGCTGCGCGTCGCGCGCTCGGAGCGCCGCCACCAGCTGAGGCATGTCCTTGCAGCCGTTCACGCGCCGAAAGCCCGTGGTGGCTTCCAGCACCCCGGCCGCGACCCAGCGTAGCACCATCGCGCCTCCCCGCCAGCGCTTCACGTTGCGCTTGACGTGCCGCGTTCGGCTGAGACGGCTCTCGGCGGCGTTCGTGGTAGCCAGCGACCGCTGCAGGCGCTCGGAGAGGCCGAACCCGATGACCGTGAGCGTCTCGTCGAGCCCTTCCCGGACACTCGCGGCGGCACTCGGATGGTCTGCGTCCAGGCGGCGGGCGAGGTCTTGCAACAGCCGGCGGGCGGCCGTGACGTCGCGGTTCGTGTAGGCGCGGGTGAGGATCGCCTTCACCCATGGCCGTTGCGCCTGGGGCAGATACTCCAGCACATTGCGCTGCTTGTGGATCTGACACCGTTGGAGCACGGCGGCGGAACCGAACGTCTGGGTCACGGCCGTGTGGAGGGCCTTCGCCCCATCGAGGATCACGAGCAGGCTGCGGTCGGTGCGGAGGCCGCGGCTCTGCAGATTGGTCAGCAACCCCTGACACACGGTCGTGTTCTCGGTGGCGCCTTCCCACACGCCCAGGGCGTGTTTTTGACCGGTGACATCGATGCCCAGCGCGACGACGATGCAGTGGGTCCCCACGTGCACGCCGTCGAGCAGCAGCACGGCGAGGTCGAGCTCGGCGAGCGGGGTGGCCCGCCAGGCGTCGAGTTGTGCCTGCGTCTGGGCCACGAACCGCCGACTCACCGCACTCTTGCTCGTGCCCCGGGTGCGAACGTCCGGGCCCAGCGGCTCCAGGCTTCGGCCATACTGGCGCGTCGCCACGCCCACGAGCATCTGCTCAACGACGCGCCGGTTCAGCGGGTCGTCCCCGGCGAACGCCCGGAACGTGGGCAACGCGACCTCCTGGCCGTCGTGCCGGACGCGCGGGCGGCGCAGCGCCACCTTGCGCCCGCCCAGGACGACCTCACTAGGCGCATGGCCCGCCCGCGAGGCACGCCGCTCGGGTTGATGCGCATACCGGGGTCCACAGACCGCCACGCGGTCCTCCTCCAACATCGCCTCGAGGACTTTCAGGCCCGACGCGACGACCAACGCCTGCAGCTCGGTCTGCGTGTCGACCAGGATATCGACCAACGGCAGGTGCCGAAGCGCCGGCGACGATGATTGGCGACGACGGATGACTGTGCGAGACTTCTTCACGGCGGCTCCTTTCTGGGGGCTTCGGCCCCAGGTTTTTCCCACCGGCCGTATAGCACGACCAGCAGGGAGCCGCCGCTTCAAATTTCAACAGCTACCGGGGCATCCCCCGCCGGCGCCGCGCTTGACGAGAGTCGCTACAGCCCGCCGACCGTAACCGGCATTGAGATTCGTGAACTGGTCGGCCGCCCACGGCGTGATCGGATCTGCACGTCCTACGTCGAGCGCAACAACTTGACCATTCGGATGCAGATCCGCAGATTCACCAGATTGACGCTCGGATTCTCGCGTAAACTGCGAAACCTGAAAGCGGCTGTCGCGCTCTACTTCGCGCATTACAATTTCTGCCGTATTCACGGCTCCCTCCGCATGACGCCTGCGATGGCCCTTGGTATTACGGACTCCATTTGGGACACAGCGGACTTACTGACGGGAGAGCCAAAATAGCCCACTACCCCGCGTCGACACCGGTCGGGAGGTCGTCGTAGAATGCCCACCAGCGGCGCTCGAATAGGCCGCCCGTGCGCGGGCTCGGCGATTGTTGATACTGCCCGGCAAAGCCGTACGCCCCGAGTTCGACTCTGCGCTGCGCCATCTCCTCCGGCCCTTCGCGCGCGGGCCACAGCAGATCCCCCGGCGCGCGGGTCACGACGCGGCCCGATCGCGGAAACGTGATCGGCGTCCGGCTCGTCGCCTCCGCCGGCAGGCAGAGATGCGTGTAGCCCAGGTCCAGACAGGTCGCCGTCAAGTCCTGCGCATGGAGCCGTTGCATCACGACGACGATGGCCCCGCGCTGCTTGTCATCCAGCCGTGTCGCCACGCTGCGCCGGAAGTACTCGATCACCCGGTGTCGCTGCGCGTCACTCTCGGCGCCCAGCGGCGTGTGGGGGTCATCCACCACAATCCGGTTGCCCCCCTTGCCGGTGACGGCGGCCCCAACCGAGGTGGCCAGCATCCGGCCGCGCTGGGCGTTCCAGTACTCGCACGCCTCGGTGGGACTCGTTAACGACACCCGAGACCCCCAGTGCCCGCAGTACCAGGGCGATTGCAACAGGGTCCGCCGGTCCTGGGAGTGCTGCCCGGCGAGCGACTCGGCGTAGCTCGTAAAGACCCACCGCGTCGCGGGATGACGGATCCACTCCCAAACCGGCCACAGCACGCTGACCAGTAACGACTTCCCGTAGCGGGGCGGGAGGTTGATCACCAGGCGGCGGATCTCACCGGCGGTCACGGCTTCGAGGTATTCGCAGACGAGGTCGATATGCCAATTCGGCAAAAACGCCGTCGTCGGTTCCAAGATCGGCCAGGCCTGGCGGACAAAGGCCGGGAAGGACCGCTCGGCCACCCGCTTGAGCTGTTCGGCCTGGAGTGCGGCGAGATAGCGGGCGTCCTTAGTCATCCTCGACCTCCCCGTCGCCCTCGCTCGGCACGTCCGTGGCCGTGTCGAGCGAGGCCAGAAGCTGCCGCTGGTGCGCGAGTACCTCGGCCAGCGCTGCGTCGCTCATGGCGTCGAACGGCCCCTCGGTGGCCCTGACGTCGAGCTTCTGGGGCGCATCGAGGCCCCAGACGCGCCGCTGGTCCGCCAACACCTTCCGCGCCACCTCGAGATAGCGCGGGTCGCCGTGTTGGGTCTCGACGACGAGTTGCGCGACCGTGGCCCCCCCCGCCCCCCCGGCGCCCGCCTGGGTCGTGCGCTGCACGCGGCGGGTCGCGTCAGCCTTGCTCGCCGCCCACGCCCGGAGGCTCTCGCCGTAGAGATAATCGAGGCGCAGCGACTGCCGCGCTTTCTGCTGCTCGACCCGATCGACGAGTTCCTGCAAGGCGCGTGTTTCCAGGCGCCGGAGGATCTTCGAGACGGCGCTTTGGCTCAGGCCCTCCGCGGCCGCGATTTCTCGCTGACTCAGCCCCGCCACCGATCGGTCCAGGACCCGCAGCGCGCGCGCCTGGACCGTCGCGCGCGGCTCGCGCCCGCCCTGCCCCCGCGACCGTGATCCGAGCCCGGCCGGGCGGGCGTCATCGCGCCCCTCCCAGGCGGACCGCCGACTGGCCCGTGAACGCCTCCCACCGCGACACCGCCACCTGGACGTACACGGGGTCAATCTCCAGCGCCAGACAGACGCGGCCGGTCTTCTCCGCGGCGATGATCGACGTGCCGCTGCCGACGAACGGGTCATAGACGGCGTCGCCCGGCTGCGCGTGGTTGCCGATCGGGATCTCGAAGAGGCGCACCGGCTTCTGCGTCCCGTGGCCGGTGACGGCATCTTCCGGCCCCGACGGGCTCCCGACCGGATTCAGGTTCGGGACCTCCCACACGGTCGACTGCCGGCGGTCCCCGCACCACTGGGCGGTGGCGCCGCGCCGGACGGCATACCAGCACGGCTCGTGGCGCCAATGATAATGACCACGACTCAACGCGAAATGCTGTTTGAACCAAATCACTTGGGCGCGAAGCTCGAACCCGGCCGTCTCCAGATTCGACGCCACGGTCGCGGCGTGCAAGCCCGCATGCCACACATACGCGACGTCGCCCGGAAACAGCCGCCACGCCGCCGTCCAGTCGGCGCGATCGTCGTTGGTGACCGTGCCGACCGCGGTCCGTTGCTCGGGATACGCGTCGTGACGCCACGCCGGCGTGTACTGCACGCCGTACGGCGGATCCGTCGTCATCAGGGCCGGGGCCACCCCTGCCAAGACGCGGTCCACATCGTCGGCCGACGTCGCATCGCCGCAGAGCAGACGGTGCGGGCCCAGGGCGACCAGATCTCCGCGCGCGAAGGCGGTGGGCCCCGGCGCGACGACCGCGTTCTCGGCGGTGCGGCCCGTCAGGGGCTCGGCGACGAGCGCCGCGAACTCCGCGTCTGTCCAGAAGGGCGACAAATCGACGCCCGCCGCGTGGAGGTCCCGAAGGGTCGCCTCGTCCCACGCCAGGTCCAGTTCCGCCACCCGGTTGTCCGCCACGGCCAGGGCCTGCGCACGGGCATCGGTCGCCAGGTCCAGGTCGCGACGCTGGACGGCGATGAGTTCGGTGCCATCGCTCTCGACCACTCGCAAGCCCACCCCCTGCGCCTGCGCTTCGGCGACCGTCTTCGAGCCCGCGATCACGGTGCCGTGCCGATCGATGAGCACCGCCCGGCCCGCCCCATAGTCTCGGAGTGACTGCGCCAAGGCGTCGCGCCCGCGCGGCGTGCCCCGATTCGCATTCTTCGGGTCCGGGGTCAGGTCGGTCAGGGTGTGCAGCGGGGTATCTGGCGTGTTCCGTGGGGTCATCCGTCACCTCCCATGTAGGACTCTGCCGCTCAGCGTGAGCGGGGACGTGATGCGTCCAGCCAGCTGTCGGTCGGCGAGGACCACGGCCGCTGGGTGACGCATCCCATCGGGAAGTGTCGCCGGTCAGACGATGTACAAAATAAAAAGGGAAGGGCTCGGCCGGCCGGTCAGCCCCAAACGAGTTCGCTGATGTCCGACCGCGTCGCGAGCAGTCGCAGAATGTCCTCGCGTCGCTGCACTGTGCGCACGAGGCGATCGGTGAGAGTGCCCCGCCAGTGGTACAACACCCGGGTGATCTCGCAGGGTCGAGCTGACTGTGCGAGCCTGCGGAGACGACGCCGCTCGCGCGGGCTGAGCGTGCGGCCCACAGCGCAACGGCCGATCCTGAGGACACGCGCCGTCATTTCGGCGTGCGTCATCACGGCGAGCTCGTCGTCCGTGGACCGGAACGCCACGACGGACCGCACGAGTCGTTCCAATGGTGGCGAGCGCCGCCAGGCTGTGACCTCGCGTCGGGGCGCACGACCCTTCCGGGCTGAGGGGGGACGGCGGGGGGGTGCGGCGACATGTGACCAGAGGCCCGTACTAAACCGCCCGGGGAGCACACCCCGCGACGGCACTCTTGCGGTGAGTGATGGGCGCAGCCTCCAGGCGCGCCATCAGCGCCCTGAAGTCGCCCTCGCGTGCATGGAGGGGCTTCAGACTCGACACGGTCGCGCACTGCCGAAACCCATCCTGCTGACTCGGCCGTTCGGCCAGACGGCACACAGCGTCACTGAGCCGTTGGAACTGGCAAGCATCATCCACTGCGTCACGGGCCGGCTCTGGACGAGGCATGCCAGCGGGCGGATGACTTAGCCATGGCAGACCACGACCCCGGGGGAAACGAGCAGAGGGCCGTCGACGGAGACCTGGACGGTGGCATCTACGGCCCGTGTCTCGGTCCGACGACGTCAGCGAGCCGTGGGCGTCAGGGCGAGTCCCCGGTCTCCGCCGACGGGCGGGCCGAGCCCGTCCGGCTGGGGATCGCCCCCTGGGTGGACACACCCTGCCTCACCCTCGACAGGTCGGACAGCGTCCGCACCGTCGGCCCGGGGGTCTTCCATGCGATCATCCGTCCACCGCCCATCACGGGCCTGCCGCTCAGCGTGAGCGGGGCGGGATGCGTCCAGCGGTCGGTCGGCGAGGACCACAGCCGCTGGGGGACGCACCTCTCGGGAAAGGTCAACGGCCAGGCGATATTCAACAGCGTAGGGCTCGGCCGGCCGGTCAGGCCCAGATGAACTCACTGATGTCGGACCGCGTCGCGAGCACCCGAGCGACCCGGTCCGTGATGCGGCCGTTCAACTGATGCACCACCCGCATGATCTCGGAGGGTTTCGCGGTGGCCACGAGGCGGCGCAGGCGCTGGGTCTCGGGCGCCTGTAACGGACGGCCGCGAAGGGCCGCGACCGCCGCCCGCAGGGCGGCCGTCGCTTCCGTGACTGACTCCCAGTCGTGGACATCACGCCCCGCGAGGGCGTCGCGCACCACGCGGGCGACCGCCTCACCTTGCCACCGTTTCACGCCGCGAACGCGCGGACGACCGCGCCGGGCTGGCTGACGGACCGTCGGGGTGGTGGGTGACATTGAAACGCCTCGTCGTGCCTGCACCTCCAGGGTATCAGACTTAGAGGGGCACCGGACCGTCTACTTGACCGTGCGCCAGAACCCTGCGATGACGACGTGGTCCCACCACGGTCCTTGACCGTCCCTACACAGCGCCGCGCCGTGAAGACGCCTCGACGTGAAGACGCATCGAAATGACTGACTCCCTGACGCGGGCAGCGACGCGTTGGCCCCACGGGGCCCCCGTCGTGGCCGTGGCGTTACGTGCGGCGGCGGCGAGGCGGCTCCCCGGATCGGCCGCAGCTGAAGCCGTCTACCTGCGAGCCGGGATCGGCCTGACCCGCCCGGCCGACAGTCAATTCACCGACGCGGACTGTTCGAGCCTGGCCCCGGCGGCACTGTACGGCTGCGGCTTGGGCGGCGATGACGCGCCGCACCGGTCGGTGGGGGATGTCGGCACGGTCGCGGGCCTCGAGCTTGGGCTCGGGTACGCCGTGTCGTCCGCCGTGCGGCTGGAGGCGCTCGTGACCTATCGGCCGCGCTTCACGTTCGATGGCCGCGCGAACTTCCTGGACCCCGACCGCCGGCAATCCGTGTCCGCGGATCTGGCCTCGCTGTCTGGGATCCTGGCCCCCGTGTTTCCTTCGAAAAAAGAAGGGATCGGCCTGCGCGGGGCGTTTGTGGTGATGGCACGGAGACTATGCGGAGAGGGGGTGAGGGCGCCCTTTCTGTCATCTCTCGCATATCCTGGACCACGGATCGGAATTCACGGCGGCGCTCGTACGCCTGTGGCTTGAGGCCCTCGACGTCCAGACGTTGTTCATCGAACCGGGCAGCCCGTGGGAGAACGGCTCCGTCGCATCCTTCACCGGCACGTGGCGGGATGAACTGTTGGACCGCAAGATCTTCTACACACGCACGGAAGCCAAGGTCTTGATCGAGCGGTGGCGCCGGGCGTACAACACGGTGCGACCGCACAGGCGCTCGGCTCTCGTCCGCCCGCGCCCGAGGCGGTCAGACCGGTCTCAATTGGCGGGTGCAACGGGTCCAATATGAGTGCAGCTCTCTCATAAGCACTGGCACGACCATGGGGGGCGGGTCAGGCGATACATATGGAAGCGACAGACGTGAGCGGGACTCGGTCAGCCACGGATGGCACGCTCGGCTTCTGTGAATCGTGTCCGGCCAGCGGTAATGGCTGTCGTCGCGTAAGGCATGGTGGCGCGGTCGAGGCCCCTGTCCTGCTCGGCAAGGAGGCGCGTCGGATTGCTCGGCGAACCAACCAAGAGGCACGGAGGTGCTCACGCAATCTCGGCGACGGTGTCTGTCGACAGATTCGGTCCACCGTGGGCTGCGCGTTCTTCGCAAACGGGCAATGTGAGATCTATGAAGACCGACCGATCGACTGCCGTCTGTTCCCCGTCGACATCCGTGAGGAACGTGACGGCACGCTCGTCTGGATCGTCTCCACGCGGCTCTGCCCTGCCGGCGTCGATCGCACCGGCTTACTTGAGCACGCAGAGCGACTCCTCCCAGCGCTGCAGGGGGCATGCTCGTGAGTATGCGCGCATGGATACGCGCGGAATGGATGCCGAACCCTGTGATGTGCGAGGGGTGCTCACCTCGCAGTAGGCCGCCCGATCTACCGACGCTGCAGGGATGGTGCGCGCGGAGGTCGCGACCCGACAGCGCGCGGGATGGCGCGTGCGCAAGCGGCGGACGGTGTGGGTCGAGATGCTGGGTCGTGGGTGTCACGGCCGGGCAGCCATCCGATTCCCCGTGCACCAGCGCTGTCGGCGAGGCATCGAAGGTGGTGTTGCGGTCCGACTGTTTCGACGGCCCGCGGGCGGTTGCTGAACGTGGCTCACTCCCGCGGTTGTCCTCGCAGCCCTCGGCCACAGAAACCCGAGAAACCCGTGAAACCCCCTCAGCGACCCAAGCCCGGCGGTGGTGTGACGGTATGCAGACACCACCGCAGCCCATCCGCCCCAGGTTCGCAGTGGAAACACTGCCCAGCGACCACCCGGTCCTTGTGTCGACGGAGCCACCACCCCACGCGTCTCCCGCTCCACGTGCCCCCGCGGCAGGCGACATCGACCAGCTTGGCCCGTAGCGCAAGCACATCGGGATGTGTGCGCGTGCTGATCGACGCAACGTCCATGCCGCGGCTGCCAAACGCCCGGTTCCAGAGCTGCGTCACCGCAAAGAGCTCCGCCTGACGAGGGTCGCGCTCCACACTCGATTGGCGCCCGTCGGCGGGATCAGCGCACCCCAACCACACCAGCGCCCCACGGACCCAGGCCCAGTCATCGAACGAGCCCATGGGCGTCAGCGTCACGGGTTGTCCCGCATGGATGAACGCGCGGAGGATGGTCAGTCCAGCGATCACAAGGTGCGGCCGTTGATCGAGCACTTCTTGGTGACAATCGAAATCGAATGCCCGGGTGTCGGGGCGTTCGACTTCGGCATCGAGCCGACAGACCACCGTTCGACGCGAGACATCGCCGACGCACGTGAGGTTGTTGCCACTGGCGAGTACGAGGGCTGTCGACGGGAGCACACGGCGCGCGCTGTAGCCAAGCACGCGTGCCTGCACCACTGCCTGCGTGAGCATCGAGCACAGGAAGTCGCCCACGAGCGCCCGCTCGCAATTATCGATGTGGATGACCGGATCGCCCGCAAACAAGATCGTGGAGAGCCGCTTCTCATCCTCGCCTTCACTCTTGCCTTGACTCAGGGCCGGCGGCCGAACGCCCGTCGCCAACAGACCGACCAATTCCGCCAGGAGCGACTTGCCCGTACCCGCAGTGGGGGCATCAAAGCCATGCAACGGGGCCGATCGCAGGCTGCGCCGTACCAGCGCCGTGAGGAGAGCCGACAAGGCGACCGATCGCGCGCCGCGTTGACGAACGGGAAGCCTCGGAGCGGCCTGAGCAGCGTTCCCAGGGCCGCTTCCGCGTCGTCTCGTGTGGGCGCCACCGGCACGGGCGGGAATGTGCCCGCGTTAACGTCCAGCAGCAGGCCGCTGGCTGCATCGAACCCCGGTTGTTCGATGATGCGGCTGTCACGGCTGAGCGTGGGCGCGGTCAGGACAGCACCGAGGACAGGAAACCGCCACTCCGCCCGATGCAGCAACGTGCGCGCATAGAGGGCTTTCGGATCGGCCCGGACAAGCGCGTCGCCCCGTCGCTGAAACCACGTCAGGGTCTGACTCATTTGTTCCATCAGCCACGGCTCGCGCACGGCGAGCAGGACGGTCGCTTCCGGGTCTCGTTGGATCTCGTCGTCCGCGGACGCGTGGCCCACGTGAGGGAGCTTGACGGGCCGGATCAGCGAGCCGCCGCGCTGGTAGATCGGCGCGCCGCCCCGGACGAGGGCCAGCTCCGCGCAGTCCACGATCTGGACCAGCCGGCCGCCGTCCATGACCACACCCGTCGTGGCATCGACCGCACCAGATTGAAGCATGCGCGCGATCGCCACCAGCGCCCGCTGACCAACATCCTGTCCCAGGACCTCGCGAATCGTTGACGCGCCCTCCGTCGGATGGCCGAGGCGCAGCGCCGCCTCTGTGCGGCGCACCGCCGGTTGCACGTCCGCGACATCGCTCCCTGTGACCTCCATGACGACTGCGAGAATCGCCATGGTGTGTTCTGGCGACACGTCGTGCTCGAGAAGCACCCGTGCCAGGGCGACGCGGAGGCGGTGCTGCGGGGCCGCGGGCCACACGCGTGCTACCACGACGGCCACGGCCGTGCGCTGCACCGCGCGGTCGAGCTCGTCTGGGTCGGCGACCCGGCCGATCTCACCACGCGGTTCGCAGAACCGAATCGGTTCGCCGGAGACGTGGCTGCTGCCAGGCGCGACACTGAGGGTGTGCATCCGCGATCGTGTCAGCCCGCGCAGCTCAATGAGGCCCCTGCCGTCACTCCCCACGTATTGGCGCGTGCGAAGGGGCTTGGGAACCAGGTAGTTCGCATGCGACTCCGGCTGACTGGGGCACCCATATCGCCAGCCGGTGTCTGGCAACAGGCGGCGTGCGATGCGGCGAGCCGCATGGGACGTCGCGAGCAAGGCGACGTCGTGGAAGAACCAACCGGCCGTGGGCTCCGTGCCGTTGAGGACACCTACATCATCGGCACGGCCAAACACCGACGGGTTCACGCCGTGCCCCGGTTGACTCCAGCCCCGCAACCGCCCAGTCGTGTCACCGTGCCGGACAGGCGTACTCGTCAGGCCGTAGGCCGCGAAGAAGGCGACCGACTCGGCGACGGTGACGGGACTCGCCGGGACACGATCTGGCTGCGACGGACCGCTCGCTGAGCGGGCCTCTCGGGGACGCATGTCTCGGGAACTGTCTCACGGCAGGCGGTGTACACAATGGAGAGGCTCGGCCGGCCGGTCAGCCCCACTGGGTCTCGTAGTCCCCCAACGGCCGATCGAGCAGGGTCTCGACCCTCTGCGGGCCGGCGAACCCCAGTTGTCGTCTGTGACATGGAAGAGCCCACACAATTCAATCCTGAGCAGGTCGGCCACGCCGTGGGAAGAGGCTGCGGATGGCCGCCTGCGCGGGCCCTCGCGCGTGGCGTATGAGCGGCAGTGGCCGCCGTTGGCCTCGGTGGCCGGGATGTGCAGCTCGTCCGCGCCACCGTCCCGGGGGACCGCGCCCTCCAACTCAAGGTTCAAGATCGCGACGGGCAGCCGATCGAGTGTCCGGCGCAGCGCATCGCTCGCCTGCCGGTAGAGGTCGCGAAACGCCGCACAGGCGGCCGGCGACAACCCGTCCGCCGCCGCCGCCGCCGCCGAGGCCACCGCCTGCAAGTCGAACAGGTCCGCGACCAGACAGAGGTGGTCACGTGTCCGATGCAACTGGTCCTCGAGGGTGCGGCCGCAACCGTCTTCCTGTCGGCGGCGCCGAATGCATCAGGGGGGCTCATAGGCGGGCCCCCAGGCTGCGGGCCTCGCTCCCGGCCCACGCGTCGCGCGCGACGGACCCGGCCGGCGACGGCGCCCGGGCAGCCTGCGCCGCCACATATGCCACCAGCCGCGCGCCCGCCTGATGGAGTGCGTCCTCGCGGACGATGTTGTAGCGGTCGAAGACCGCCCGGGACCGGTGCCCCGTCAGCTGCATCGCCACCCGTTCAGGGACGCCGGCGCGGACGAGGTTCCGGGCCGCCGTCCGGCGGCAATCATGGAGGAGTCGCCCGGGCACCCCGGCCCGTCGACACGCCTCGGGCCACGCCGTCCGCCAGGCCCGGACCGTGACCGCATCTCGCCGAAACACTACGGGATCCTCTCCCTGTCGCTGGGCCCGTCGGCGGGCCAGCACCGCGGCAATGGGCGGCACAATCGGCAGCACCCGCCCAACCCGCGTGTTGGACCGTTCCGGCGACAGGCGCACGACGCCCCCGCCCTCGTCGACTTCGCTCCAGCGCAGCTCCAGAATCTCACGCTTCCGCCAGCCCGAGTAGTAGGCGAAGTCGAGGACATCTTGGTACGCGGGTGGGAGGTGCCGGCGGACCGCTTCGGAGTCCGCATATTCGAAGAACCCTTGGCGCGGCCCGCGTGCCTCCAATCGCTCCGGACAGACTGGCCGGTGGTCGAGCGCGCCAGCCCGAATCGCCAGCTGCAGCATCCGGCTGCGTGCCGAGGTCTCGCGATTCACCGTCGCCGCCGCGGCCCCGGCCGCCAGGCCCGTCCGCTGATAGGACCGACTCGCCTCCGTCGTCATGACCGTCGCCGGCTGTCCCCCAAACGTCGCCCGTAGATTCGCCACGCGCCCGCGCGCCGTGTCCACGGTGCGGCGACGCACCAGGTAGTCGTCGAGATACCACGCCGCCAGATGATCAAGGGTTAGCGGCCCGTGGTGGCCACGGCCTCGTCCGTCAGCGACCCGGCTCGCCAGCAGGCGTTCGGCGCGTGATAGATGCGTCCCGAACTGGCCATGCGGGCTCCCGTCTCGACCGATCTCCCAGGCGAGACCGTGGTCGTGGACACACGGCTTCGCGCCAGTGGGCCCCGCAAGGGAAGGCCACAGTTCTCGACGTGCGACCAACGGAATCACCGTTGACGTGCCTGCCCAGGTCCGGGCTGAGCTCCGCTCACGTCTCGTCACGAACGCGAGCCTTCAACCGGAACAAGTCGCCACACGTCAGTCGCTTACGCGGACGGAGGTTGCAACGACGAGGTGAGGTCGGGTCGTGGGATGTGAGCGTTGTCAACGCACATCCGGATCGGTCATCGCCGAAGTGGCCCAGCGCAGGCCGATCCCTTCTTTTTTCGAAGGAAACACGGGGGGTGTGGACAGTCCGCGGTACACAAAATATGACCGCTATTGATAACCGATTCCCCAAACTCGGCCACTGTTGGGGGCCCCCCCGGTAGACCGGTGGCCTTCTAAGCCGAGGGTCGCAGGTTCGAATCCTGCCGGGCGCGCCATTTTCCTAAAGAATTCGCCGATTGTGCCCTCTGCCTGGCCACCGGGGGCGAAGGTACAGGCGAACAAAGTGACCGGTCACCTTCCACGATTGGCTGACTGAAGTACGGCCAGCCCCACCCCACTGATGGCCTACAAGCTGCTGGAGATGGCGCAACGGCGGTGGCGCCGGCTCAACAGCGCGCACCTGCTGCCGCTCGTGCGCGCAGGCGTGCCGTTCATCGACGGAGTGCAACAGGAACGCGGTACCAAGGAAAAGGATCGGAAGGAGGCCGCCTGATCACGCCGATCGCTGATCCACAACTTTTGACAATATCTCCTGTCCAAGAACCCTGGGGCGCTACAGTCCACCTCAAACGCCGGGAGCCCGTCGGTGTTCGGTAGGTCACGAATTGCCATCGTCCGCCTTTCGAGGCGCGCGCCGCCCTGTCTCGCGGGTGACCCGCGCCTGGCCCCTCGTCGTCACGCCCCCCAGGCGCCCACAGGCGCCCACACACGAGGCACACGGGCCGGCTGGCTGCGTGCCGCCCGACGGGTGATGCGATGGTCGTGGATCGAGGGGGCGCGGGCGAAGGTGCATCCGTCACGCGCCGGAGGCGACACTGCGCGCGGTAGACCCGTTGGCGGTCCCGGTGGTCGAGCCGCCCTTCGACGCTCCGCTGATGCCGCGCGGTCGCGCGGCATCGCTCCCCATAGTAGGCCTGCCCCCGCCAGCAGGACCCACAGAGGTAGAACACCGTCACGCACCCCGCCCCGCGGCACCGCACCCTGCGCCACCGCTTGGCTCTGGCTCTCACGTGGAAATGGCAAGGAGAAAAGGGACCTTGTGGCAACGTGAAAAGGGACCCCTCTGTAGGGTGGTCGTCGCGACGTGGCCTCCCGTCGCTCCGCTCCGTCCGGCCACGTCGCGACGGGTGCCCATCAACACGTTTTCTTCTGTCGAGCGTGGGCCGTCTGGTTCCGTTGGGCGGCCGTGAGGCGGTAGCTGTCCCCGTTGGTCGTCAGCACGGTGGCATGGTGCACGATGCGGTCGATGACGGCCGCGGCTGCGGTCGCATCCAGGAACACCTCGGCCCAGCGGGCGAACGGCAGATTGGTCGTCACGACCAGGCTCCCGCGCTCGTAGCGGCGGCTGATGAAGCCGAACAGCAGGTCGGCGCCGGCCTTGTCGAACGGCACGTAGCCGAGCGCGTCAACGATGACCACGTCGAAGCGGGCGAGGTGGTCGAGTTTCCGGGCCAGCCGCCCCTGCTGCTGCGCTTCGACGAGCCGCGTGGTCAACTCGGCGGCCGTCAGGAACCGGACCCGATAGTCGTGCTGGCAGCAGGCCATGCCCAGGGCGATGGCAAGATGGGTCTTGCCGGTACCGACGCCGCCGACCAGCACGACGTTGGCAGCCTCGGCGACGAAGGCGCCGCCGCACACCTGCAGGATCGCGTCGCGGTCCAGCTCCGGTTGCGCGTCGAACTGGAAGGCATCCAGGGTCTTGCGCATTGGGAAGCGGGCCTCCTGGAGGCGGCGTTGGATGCGGCGCTCGCGGCGCCCGGTCACTGCCAGGTGCACCAACTGCGCGAGGTACTCCGCGGGCGGCTGGCGCTCGCGGGTGGCCTGGGCGGCCAGCGGCCGCCACTCGGCGGTCATCGTCGCCAGGCACAAGGTCTTGAGGTCGGTCACCAGGTGCGGGGGCTCGGGGACAGCGGCCGTCATGCGCGGCCTCCCGTCAAGACGTCATAGGCGGCCAACGTCGGGGCGGGGACCGCGATCCGGGCCAGATCCGCCCGGACGGTGGGGACCGGGCGGATCGCGGGCCGGGGGCCAGCCGCCCGCTGGCGCAACAGCAGGCGCACGGTTTCGAGCCGGGGTGAGTCACGGGTCCGGGACCTGGACCTCCACGGGCGGGCCGGCCCCCCAGCTACACGGTGCCTGACCAACGGCCAGACCTACAGGTTCCGCGTGCGGGCGAGGAACAGCGTTGGGTCGAGCACGGCCACCCAGTCGCAGTCGGCCACGCCGCGGGTCGCGCCACCGCCTCCGCCGGACCCCGAGCCCCCGACTCCAACCCCCCCGACCCTCCCGGCGCTGGCGGCGTGGGTCCTCGCGGGGCTGCTCCTGGGCCGTGGCGCGTCCCTCCTCCGGGGCCGGCGAGGGTTACCCGATCGTCCCCACGGGCGGCGGCAGAGGTGAGCCCGGCGAAACTTGGCCCGGCCGACGCGCGCGCGGCGGCGGAGCCGATCGCCTCGGTATCGCACCAGCAGTGCTGGCCCGTGCGACGCTCGAGCGTCAGCTGGTCCGAAACACCTCAGGCAGGTCAGGTCTGCTGCGTGGAAATTTGGCGAGCAGGATCTGCGTGGATTTTGGGACACATGCCAACGAGTCGGATGCGGGACGGGCTGCAAGGCTCTACAGTGGTGAGGCGGCGTCAATCACATTGACTATATAAGTCCTTTATTTAGAGATTATTAAATCACCTCGTGATCGTAATTGCCCCCTATGTTGCCCCCAGGATGTCCTCCCCTCACGTATGGGGGACGTACGTCCCCCACGCGGCTCGGACTCGCTTTCCACGCTCTCCCAAGTTTAAAAGGTATCTCCCTGCACCATCCCGTGAAGTAAGGTGGCCGGTTTTAGGTGACCGCCGAGCGCTTGCGACAGCGTGCCTCCAGATCGTGGTGTATGCTTGGTGTATGTCACGCACGAACATGGATATCGACGATGAGGCCTGCGCGGCGGTCATGCGCCGTTACTGTCTGACGACAAAACGCGAGGCGGTCAACTTTGCGCTTCGAGCGCTTGCGTCGGAGCCCCTCGGCATTAATGAAGCTCGCCAGCTTCGTGGGTCCGGTTGGGATGGCGACCTCGACGAGATGCGGACCAGTCGTTCGACGTGATTTTGATCGATACATCCGCGTGGGTCGAATTTCTTCGAGACACCGGGACCACGACCTGCAATCGTGTCGAGGCGTTGCTCGAAAGCGAGATTGCGATCTGCGATGCGGTGCGGATGGAAGTACTCGCCGGGGCGCGTGACGAACGGCATCTGATGAGCCTCCGCCGGTTGCTCGCGCGTGCGACCGTCCTTCCCACCGGACCGGTGGACTATGAGGATGCGGCCGCTCTGTATCGCGTCTGTCGCCGGGAAGGGGAGACTGTTCGCAGGTTGATAGATTGTCTCATTGGCGCGGTCGCCATTCGCGCCGATGCGCCGGTTCTGCACAACGACGCCGATTTCGGTGCGCTGGCACGGCATACGGATCTGAAAATCGCCGAATGAATCGTCGCTTAACCCCAGAGTGCGCCTGTTCAGGTCTTCCGGTCTGACGTGATCGCCACCCTGATAACATTCTTTCGGAAGGCAACACGACCGGTAAAAGTAGTTGACGCCGCGCCAACGGCTGTTCGAGAAGGAGTTCAGGCTGTGGCTCGGGGGATGATTGAACTCCGTCCGCCGCGAACGGAGGAACATGGGTTTGACACG
This sequence comes from Vicinamibacterales bacterium, assembly GCA_965197395.1. GTDB lineage: Bacteria > Acidobacteriota > Vicinamibacteria > Vicinamibacterales > UBA8438 > CAZYFH01. The sequence continues at coordinate 1,055,592 of CBDANB010000006.1, forward strand.
AGCTCAGATCATCAGCGCGATCAACCGGTACGTTGAAGACCGCGGCGGTCAACCACATGATTGGTATGTCGGGATCACTGCGAACCTTCGGCATCGGCTCTTCAACGGGCACCATGGCGTTGCGCATCGAGAAGGCCTTCGGCATCAAGATGGACACGCTCATGCGGATGCAGGCGTCCTACGATATCGCCCGCGCCCGGATGCGCGCAGGCGACATCAGGGTCGAGCGCTACCGCACGGCTGCAGCCTGTAGTGTGACGCCCCAGCATTGAGTGAAGGCGACGGCCGGTGGTATGCACTGAAGTCGCCGACCCGGAGCGTGGTGTCTCTGTGACTGGGCCGCGTACGACGCGACAACCGGAGTCGTCAGCGCAAGAGGTTCTGGCCGGCCTCGTCGAGCGAGTGACGTTTCACAATGCCGATACTGGGTTCTGCGTGCTGCGCATCAAGGCTCGGGGCCATCGCGATCTTGTGACGGTCGTCGGCCACGCTGCCGTGGTCTCGGCCGGGGTGTGGATCACGGCCACGGGGGAATGGCTCAACGACCGTACCTATGGCCAGCAATTCAAGGCAGGCTTCATGCGCACCTCAGAGCCGTCGTCGATCGATGGCATCGAGAAATACCTCGGCTCCGGCATGATCCGCGGCATCGGGCCGGTCTATGCCGGGAAGATGGTCAGGGCGTTCGGCGAGCGGGTCTTCGAGATCATTGAGGCCGAACCGGTACGGCTGCGCGAGGTGACTGGTATCGGCCGGGTGCGCGCCCAGCGGATCACCGACGCCTGGGCGGAACAGAAGATCGTTCGCGAGATCATGGTGTTCTTGCACAGCCATGGCGTCGGCACGGCGCGCGCGGTGCGGATCTACAAGACCTACGACGTGGATGCCGTTCAGGTCATGACCGAGAACCCGTACCGTCTTGCCCGCGATATTCGCGGCATCGGGTTCAAGACCGCCGACGCGATCGCCATGAAACTCGGCATCGAGAACACCGCCATGATCCGGGTTCGCGCGGGAATTTCCCATGCGCTCACAGAGGCAATGGGCGATGGTCATTGCGGCCTGCCGGCCGCAGAGCTGGCCCCGCTCGCCGTCGCATTACTGGACGTCCCGCATGCGTTGGTGCAGACCGCGCTGGACCTCGAACTGGCCGAGGGGACGGTTGTCGCGGACACGGTGGCCGGAACCCCCTGTATCTTCCTTGGCGGTCTGTACCGGGCCGAACGGGCGATCGGCGAACGGGTTCTGGCGATCGCAGCCGGCCGGCTCCCCTGGCCGGATATCGATGCCGGCAAGGCGCTGCCCTGGGTCGAGGGGAAGACCGGCTTGTCGCTGGCGGCGAGCCAGACCGATGCGGTTCGCCTGGCCCTGAGCTCCAAGGTATTGGTCATCACCGGCGGGCCGGGTGTGGGCAAGACGACCATCGTCAACGCCATCCTGCGCATCCTGGCCGCCAAGGGCGTGACCCTGCTGCTCTGTGCTCCGACCGGTCGCGCCGCCAAGCGGATGACCGAGGCCACCGGATTTGAGGCGAAAACGATCCACCGGCTGCTCGAAGTCGATCCCAAGAGCGGGGCGTTCAAGCGCACCGGCGACAACCCGCTCGATTGCGGCCTGCTGGTCGTCGACGAGACCTCCATGGTGGACGTCTTGCTGATGCAGGCCTTGCTGAAGGCGCTTCCCGACGGAGCCGCGCTGCTGATCGTGGGAGATATCGACCAACTGCCCTCGGTCGGTCCGGGCCAGGTACTGGCCGACCTCATCGCCGCCGACGCCGTCCCGGTCGTGCGGCTGACCGAGGTATTCCGTCAGGCGGCACACAGCCGGATCGTCACCAGCGCGCACGGGATCAACCGGGGCGTGATACCCAATCTTTCCAAGCCCGAGGGCGAGAGCGACTTCTACTTCATGCAGGCGGACGATCCGGCCACCGCGGTCCCGCTGATCATTGCATTGGTGAAGACGCGCATCCCGAAGCGCTTCGGGCTCGATGCCGTCCGTGACATCCAGGTGCTGTGCCCGATGAACCGCGGCGGCGTCGGCGCCCGCTCGCTCAACCTCGAGCTGCAGGCCGCCCTCAATCCGGCCGGCGAGCGCAAGGTCGAGCGCTTCGGCTGGACCTTCGCGCCCGGCGACAAGGTGATGCAGATCGAAAACGATTACGACAAGGAGGTGTATAACGGCGACATCGGTTATATCGACGATGTCGACCCCGATGCTGGCGAGCTGACCGCGCGTTTCGACGGGCGCGCCGTCTCGTATGGTTTTGGCGAGCTCGACACCGTGGTGCCGGCATACGCCGCAACCATTCACAAGAGCCAGGGCTCGGAATATCCCGCCGTCGTCATCCCCGTCCTGACGCAACACTATGTGATGCTCCAGCGGAACCTGCTCTACACCGGCGTCACGCGGGGCAAACGGCTGGTTGTGCTCGTTGGACAGAAGAAGGCTGTCGCCATCGCCGTGCGCAACGTTTCAGGACGGCGACGCTGGTCGAAGCTCGACGAATGGCTCGGCGACAAGGACACCGGCTATTGAGGGACTATCAGTACGACGAGTTCTAAATGATCATCGTCGGCTCGGCGATGATCCGGCTTGTCCTGATTGCCACGGCGTTGGCGGGCATCGCTGGCGCGCGCGCGGTCCACGCACAGGAAACCGCCCCCACTCCCTCGTGGGGCGATGTCGGCGTGAACTGGTCGCCGGTGTTCTGGCTGGGGTGCTTGCGCCGGTCGCTGTTGATCGGTCGCCTTCACCTCCGAGATCTTGGGCGAAAACCGCGGGTTCCCCGTACTGTCCAAAAACTGGAACCACCGTCTAACAGGCTGATTCTAAAGCTGTGTCCGTCTGGACGCTGTTTGGAGCTGAAACGGGTGACGTGCGACTCACCTCTGCTACGCTCGGCCGGTATGTGTCCGTTTCCGCAGGCGCTGCAGTTCCTCGTCGTCGCCGTGGCCGGCTGGATCAACCAACAGCAGCGCGACGTCATCGACTATCTCCAGGAAGAAAATCGTGTGCTGCGGGAACACATCCCGGCACGCCGGCTCCGTTTCACGGACGGGCAGCGGCGGCGCTTGGCGGCAAAGGCCAAGACTCTCGGTCGCCGCGCGCTCGGTGAGCTTGAGACGCTGGTCACCCCCGATACCCTGCTCGCCTGGCATCGTCGCCTCATCGCGCGGCAATACGACGGCAGCCACCGCCGCGGGCCGGGCCGCCCGCGGGTCATGGCAGAGATCCGGCAACTGATTGTGCGGATGGCGACCGAGAATCGAGACTGGGGCTACACCAGAATCCGCGGCGCCCTGAGCAATCTCGGGCACGACGTCTCCCGCGGCGCCATCGCCACGGTCCTCAGAGAACACGGCCTCGAGCCCGCGCCCGAACGTACGAAGCGCACGACTTGGCGCGAGTGTCTCGCCGCGCACTGGGACGTTATGGCCGCCGCCGATTTCTTCACCGTGGAGGTGTGGCTGCCGCGTGGCCTGACCCGGTTCACGGTCCTCGTGCTGATCGAGTTGGCCACGCGCCGGGTTGAGATCGCCGGCATCACGGCCGACCCGGATGGGCCGTGGGTCACCCAGCTGGCGCGCAACGCCACCGATGCCGAGGACGGCTTTCTCCGCGGTAGGCGGTTTCTCATCCACGACCGCGATCCGCTCTTCACCGACGCCGGGCGCGACACGCTCGCGGCGGCGGGCGTGACCCCGGTCCGGCTGCCCGCGCGCTCGCCCAATCTGAACGCCTTTGCGGAACGCTTCGTCCGGACCATCAAGGAATCCTGCGTGGAGCGCTTCGTCCTGATCGGTGAACGCTCACTGCGCCGCGCGGTCTTCGAATTCGTCGCCCACGACCACCACGAACGGAACCACCAGGGCCTGGACAACCAGCTGATACTTCCGCCAGCCACACCGGGCCGACCGCACGGCCCCATCCGTTGTCGACACCGCCTCGGTGGGATGTTGAAGTACTACGACCGGCCGGCCCCTGACCAGCAGCCGATGAGACCGCGCCGACATCGGTGCTCTTGCGGTGTGCTTTTGGTGCCGCTCGCGACCGCCAACGAGGCGATCCACCTCGTCTCCGCGGCTGCGCCGCCGAACCAACGCCCTCCGACCCCGGATATCCGTCGGCAACGACGACCGTCTGCAAGCCGATCGAGTAATTGGACCTTACGGGGTCGAGGCGCACATTGGCGAGACGCTGAACTTCTACAGCCTGCCTCGCCAACACCACAAGCACTTGAAGTCGACGAACATGCTCGAGCGGCTCAACGAGGAGATCAAGCGGCGCACGCGAGTCGTCCGCATCTTTCCCAATCCCGCCAGCTGCCTCCGGTTGGTTCGTGCGCTCTGCGCCGAGACCCACGAGGGCTGGCTGGAAGAGAATCGCTATCTGAACAGGTTCCTCTCAGGGATCGGTGCAGCTTTGGCCGGTTCCATGGCTAATAAGTCAAGCATTGTCATCGACTTACGTGGCTGGAGAACACCGTCTGTATCTGGAGAGGAACTGCAGGCTCTCGGAAAGTCCGGCCCACGGTACACGGCGGAAATCGCGAGGGGCCTGCCAGTGCCAAGGGGCTGAACAGTCAGCGAGGGTTCGGCCCAGCGGTAAAACGTCGGCGAAAGTCCAGGCCGCGTTCCACGAGTGTTCATGGTTCGTCGCCCTGTAAATGCCAGCGCCTCAGCACCTTGAGGTGGGACCGGCTGCCGTCGAGCAGGCCCCCCACCAAAAGCGGGGCCCGCGCAGGCGGCCGTCGACTGAGCGATAGACGACTTCACCGCTGATTCGCGGGCACGAACACATCCGCAGCCTCTTTCCACGGCGTGGCTGACCTGCTGGGGGCTGAATCGTGCACACATTTGTGTGAGGAACCACAAAACGAAACTGGTCGAGTTTGGCCGGTTCGCCGCAAGGCACGCACCGAAACGCGGGAGAAGACGACCGGAGACGATCTACTTCGTCGGCTTCACCCTGTACTGCACCCGGAATCGGGGCGGGGGATACAAGGTGGGGATTCGGACTGAGAAGTCCCGGGTCCGCGCCGCTGACGTGGGCGAGCCGAAAGTCTTCGAGCAGCCGCAGCACCTGCACGTACTCGCGCGTCCCCGCCTTGCCCAGCCGGGCCTCCAACAGACGCCGTAGCCGACCACACGCTTCCGGCAGCTCCCAGCCGGCTAGCGGCGCCGCTTGATCGAGCGCCCCGGTCTTGCGCTCCAGCAAGGCCAAGTAGTGCCGCGGCTCGAAGATCAACGCGTCCCGCTCGTAGCTGCGAGGATGGCGGGCGATGACGGTACTGCCGCACACGACCACGACGGTGTCCACGTAGCCCTTCACCACCACCTCGCGGTGGCCGTAGGCGGTCGGCACCGAGTAGTCGTTGCGGCGGTAGCGCACCAGCGACAACGACGTGGCCCGCGTCGGGCGCGTGTCGCAGGCTTCATACGGGACCGGCGGCAACGGCAACACCGCGGCGCGGTCGCGCGCGAAGCGCTCCCCGATCGTCTCGGTGTGCCGCCGTAACCGCTGCCCGCGCCGCGCGCGGCACTGGCGCTCCACGTCGGCGTTCAACGCGTCCCAACTGGCGACGCGCGGGACCGGCACGAAGAAGTTGCGGCGGGCGTAGCCGACCAGCCCTTCCACCTTGCCTTTGTCGTTGCCCTTCCCCGGTCGTCCGAAGCGATCGTCGACCAGGTAGTGCGACTGGAGTTCGCTGAAGACTTGGGTCCGCTGGCGCGTGCCGTCACCGAGCATCCGCGCCACCGCCAGCTTGGTGTTGTCGTAGACGATGCCACGCGGTACGCCGCCGAAATAGTGAAACGCCGCGTTGTGCCCGTCACAGAACGCCTCCGTCGTCTCGGCCGGAAACGCCTGCACGAACGCGTCGTCGCTGTGCGGCAGATCCACGACCAGGTCGTGCGCCTTGCATGCGACGCCGGCGACGACCACCAGCGCTTCACCGAAGTCGGCCTGGGCGTCGCCCGGCGGGTGCACGAGCGGCACGAACATCTCTTGCCCGCCCAGCTTCCGCCGGCGCACGTAGTCTTTGACGATGGTGTAGCCGCCCGTGAAAGCGTGCTCCGCGCGCAAGCGCTCCCAGATGCGCTTCGCCGTGTGCCGTTGCTTCTTCGGACGCTGCTGATCGTCGGTGAGGATCTGATCGATGACCCTGGTGAAGGCGTCCAGTTTCGGACACCGGATCGGTTTCGCCCGGCGATACCCGGGCGGCAGTCGGTCGCGCAGCATCTTGCGCACCGTCTCCCGGGCCAGCCCGAAGCGGCGCGCCGCCGCCCGCTCGCTCAACCCCTCCACATAGACGCTGCGCCGCACCTCCGCATAGAGCTCCACTCGATACATCCCTCCTGTGTCCCACAACACACTCTCGGAATGCTCGGTGGACCACTCGAGCGGTCTGGTTTTCTGCCGCCCTCAGGCGCTTCCAACCGCCGCGCTGTGGTCTATTCTTGCTCCGCCGTTCTCAGTCCACCTCTGCTGGCGGACTATCTGGAGACCCACCAGATCGCGCACACACGTGGGGCACCGTATCACCCGATGACGCAGGGCAAGATCGAACGCTATCACCGCTCGATGATCCTCGACCTGCAGTGGAGCGAGGTCGACGAGGCCGGAGCTCGGCGCTCAGCCGGATGTTTCAGTTGGCGGTGGTACCTGGATGACTACGTGGTGCGGGGGCTGAGGACACTCGACACGGCACGCGGCAAGCGAGCGCCCAACTCGTGTCGTTTCTACGAATGGAGCCTGGCGTGCACGGCGACGACGCAACGGTATGAGGCTCGCTCGCGCGTCAGACTGATCGCGGGTACACTCCAGTCGATTCTGTCGTCTTCAGACTGGCTTGGGGGAGTCGTATGCGTGACCAGTACACATTCAACGATGGAAACGCAGAGGCGAGAAGGCGAGCGGTTCAGACGATTCACGACGTCTTGGCCAGCGTTGAGCGTACCCACCCGGTGGGTGCGGTTCGAGGCCGGAACGCTTTGCGCGAGCTGGCGCCCGCGCTACCAGGACGGCCGGCGAAGTTAGGCGTGGGCGGGTGGAACCATCAACAGGTTCTCGCTCGGAAGGTCCGCGGCATCCTCAGCGCTCGCCACAAGGATGATCCGCAGTCGGTGACGGAAGTTGGAGACAGGATTCTCGCCTTGGCATCCCGTCTCGTGCGACCGCGCGTCTTGGCTGATGCGGATGAGGCACGACTCCGGAGACTTGTGCCGAAGAGGAAGCCGTCTGAGATTATCCGCGTGCTGCTGAGCCTTCGGTTCAATCTGCCTGACCACACTGTTCGAGATCTCCAGAAACAGTTGAATATCGCCAAACTTCGCTGGGGCTAGGTCTCCAGCGGTGATAAAACCCCACCGGGTTTTGTGCACCACTTCACGCGCTACCTTCTTAAAGCTGCGTGACGCCGCCGTCTCCGGCCGACTGTGATCCAACCGGACTCCCGTCCGAGGGCATCACGCACCTCCGCCCTGCTCATGAGGAGCAAAGGCATTCCGGAGGTGAACGATGAAGAGCAAGCCGACACGACCCGTTCCGGTGACCCTATCTGACCTGACGAGCGATCCCCACAACCCAAATCGAGGGACCGCGCGTGGCCGCGAGGCGCTCGCCGACTCCCTCCGAGCATACGGAGCGGGCCGTGCGGTCCTCGTGGATCGACATGGCGTCGTCATCGCCGGCAACAAGACCGTCGAGCAGGCGAAGGCGCAGGGGCTCGGACTGCGGGTGATCGAGAGCGATGGCTCTGAACTCATTGCGGTCCGGCGATCAGACCTTGACTTGGCGTCGGACGCCCGGGCACAGGCGTTGGCTGTCGTTGATAACCGAGTTTCTGAGCTCGGACTCGAGTGGGATGAGGCGGTGCTCCGGGACCTCGACGAGGCAGGGGTGGACCTGTCGACTTTTTGGACGGATGAGGAGTTCGCGGCGCTGGTCGCGACCCCGACCACGGGCCAGACTGACGAGAACGCTGTCCTCGCTCCGGGGCCAACGGCCTTTCGTCGCGGACACTTGATTGCGCTTGGACGTCACCGCTTGCTCTGTGGTGATGCCACCGCATCCGCGGACGTCGCCCGCGTGCTGGCCGGGGAGACGCCAAGACTCCTGGTGAGCGACCCACCGTACGGTGTTGACTACACGCCGGCCTGGCGACACGCCGTCTATCCGGGCCAGCGTACCGCGGTCGGCCGCGTCGTCAACGACGACCGTGCTGATTGGACCGATGCCTGGCGGTTGTTCACCGGGGACGTCGCGTATGTTTTTCACGCGGGGCTCCGGGCCGCGACCGTGGCCGCGTCGCTCGAAGCGGCTGGCTTCGAGCTGCGGAGTCAGATCATCTGGGTCAAACAGCAGTTCGCCCTCAGTCGAGGCCACTACCACTGGGGCCACGAGCCTGCCTGGTATGCGGTGCGCCGCGGTGCCACCGCCCGGTGGTGCGGCGACCGCCAGCAATCCACGGTCTGGGAGGTGCCGAACCTGAACCCCGTGGGTGGCTTGCGTGAAGGGGAGAACGCGCCGACCGGTCACGGAACGCAGAAGCCCGTGCGCCTGGTGGAGATTCCCCTCCTGAACCATACGCAGCCAGGCGAAACCCTCTTCGACCCCTTTTGCGGCAGCGGCACGGCACTCATTGCCGCCGAGAAGACCGGCCGGCGGTGCGTCGCACTCGAGATTGATCCGCAGTACGTCCAGGTGGCGGTGTCACGCTGGGAGGCGTTCACCGGCCAATCGGCGACTGTGGTAGGAGGTGGGCGATGACCGGTGACGGGCGCACACCAGGGCCGGGTCGCGGCGGGCAGGGGGGCCACGAACCGCGTGCGCGGATTCAGGCTCGCGAGCTCCGGGTGCTGGAGCGCTCGATTCAGGGTCACAGCCAGCGGGAGATCGCGGCGGAGGAGGGCCTGACCCAGGGCGCCGTCTCGAAGATCCTGAGTCGGCTCGAACAGCGGGCCTTGGAAGAGCTCGTCGACCGCGTGGAACGGCAGAAGGCGCGCCAGACGTTACGCCTTGACTACCTGCACCGGGAGAGTCTCCGAGCCTGGGCCGCGAGTAAGACCGATGCGACGCGCCGCGTGCAGCGGAAGACTGACCGTGGTCCGGGGACACCCGGCGCGACGGTGGCCCAGCTGGTCGTCGAGACGCAACACGGGGATCCCCGGTATCTCGAGCTGGCTCGCAAGGCGTTGGCTGACCAGCGGACGCTGTGGGGGTTGGACGCCCCGCAGAAGCTCGACGTCAGTGCCAGTCAAGGGCCGTTCGACACCCTCAGCGACGAGGCCTTGGCGGCGGAGCTGACCCGCCAACAGGAACTCCTCGCGGCGCGTGACGACGCGGCGCCGACGCCTGCTGCCCCGAACGCGGAGGAGGGCCCCGATGACGACCGGTGACCGACGGTACGTGGCGGCGCTCCAAGCGGAACAGCTGAAACGCTGGGCCCGGCGGTCGCTCCGTGGCTTCGTGGAGCAAGCGTGGCCCCTCTTGGAGCCGACGACGCCGTTTCTCCCGAATTGGCACATTGATCTGATCTGTGAGCACCTCGAAGCGGTTACCGTCGGCGACCTCAAGCAGCTCGTCATCAACATCCCGCCGCGGTACATGAAATCGCTGCTCGTGTCGGTGATGTGGCCGGTATGGGAGTGGCGGCAGTCGCCCGAAAGCCGCTGGGTGTTCGTCAGTCACAGTGAGCGGCTGGCGGTCCAGTTCTCCCTTGATCGACGGGAGCTGCTCCTGGCGCCGTGGTACCGCGGTCTGTGTGGGGATCGGGTACGTCTCATGCAGGACCAGAACGAGAAGACGGAGTATCGCAATACTCACCGTGGGCGCATGGTGGCGACCTCCATCGGGGGTACCGTCACCGGGAAAGGCGGCAACCGCATTGTCGTCGATGACCCGCACACGCCCCTCGCCGTCGAGAGCGACGCGGTACGAGAGCGCGTGATCGAGTATTTCCTCCGAACGCTGTCGACGCGGCTTGATGATAAGCAGCGCGGGGCCATAGTGCTGGTGATGCAGCGACTCCACGCCCAGGATCTGACGGCCATGTGTCTCGATCTTGGGTACACGCATCTCTGCTTACCCGCTGAGGCGGAACGCCGCACCATCATCGACTTTCCACGGTCCGAGCGGATCGTCACCCGCGAGATGGGCGACCTGCTGTGGCCGGCACGCGAGGGGCCGAAGGAAATCGTGCAACGACGAATCGAGCTTGGCGCCTATGCGTTCAGTGGCCAGTATCAACAATCGCCGAGCCCGCCCGGCTCGAGACCGTGCGGAGAGCAGATCGCCACATGAACGGCGTGTCTCGACGAGTACGACCACGGGTTGCTGCCAATGTGCGCGAGCTGCCGGGTGCGCGCCCCCTCGATGGCAACTGTTGGCGCGGTTCACATCTGCGTCTGCGGCATGGCCCGTCGCCGGGGCTCAGACGGCGGCACGCCGACCGCCGACGCCTTGACCTGCTATGTGGCCAGCTCCCGCCACATACACACGGGTGGCGGCGGACACGGCGTGGCTGATGATGTCAGGCGGAAAGCGATGCCGCGGGTCGCAGGAGCGACGCGTTGGCAGCTCGGCAGTGCGCGGCGCGGAGAGTTACCCTGACAATACCCCCGTGAGGGGGGCCTGAACATGGATGTGCGGCTTCAGCCCAATGTGGACCACGTGAAGCGGTGAGATTAAGAGAGACTTTGCTGCGGGAGAAGGTCCCCATGGGCAGGCAAAGTCATCGGAGCAGGTCGTCCAGGAGATCCGCCGAAAGACGCGGCTGTGGTGACGCGGTGAGAGAGCGGATGCGGAGGTGGTCAGATGGTCAAGGTGGTGAGCTGGAACATCAACAAGCGCGAGAAACCGTGGCGCGAACTGGTGCGGATGGCCAGCGAAGGTGAGGCGGATGTGGCGCTCTTGCAGGAGGCGGGAAGCCCGCCCGGAGACTTGGCGGACCGGATCGAATACGTGGACGGGGTGTTCTGGAACCGGCAATTGTACGACCGCTGGCCGCTGGTCGTGAAGCTGTCCGATCGAATCACCCTCGAGCCGTATCGACAGGTCCCACCGACCAGCGGCCTCGGTGAGGATGCGATTGGCGTCAGTGGCATCGGCACCATCGCCGCCGGGAGGGTGATCCCGCGCGACAATGAGGAAGAGGCTTTTGTGGCCGTCTCGATGTATGCACGCTGGTTGAGTCCTCATCCGTCCACCAAGAGCAGGTGGAGTGTCGGGTACTCGGATGCCTCCGCACATCGGATCATTTCGGACTTGTCCGCGTTCATAGGTCACGCCGACCCTACGACGCATAGGATCCTGGCTGCGGGTGATCTGAACATGTTCTACGGGGCGATCGGTTCGAGGTTATCGCTGCCGAAACGGGACCGCACGGTGTGGGATCGGATGCAGGCGCTCGGGGTGGAGTTCCTGGGTCCGCAGGCGCCGCACGGTCGGCGCGCGGAAACTGCGCCAGACGACGTACCGCCGGACACGAAGAACGTGCCGACGTACTACCGTGCGAGGAGCGGCCCGGAAACCGCGGTCAATCAATTGGATTACGCGTTCGCGTCGCGCGGGTTCCACGAGACGGTGTCCGTGCGGGCGATGAACGAGATTGAGGAGTGGGGACCGAGCGATCACTGCCGGCGGCGCGCCGGGCGAGTTGGTACTGGCGGTTGCGCCAGCGGGCGGCTGGCCCCCGGCCCGCGATCCGCCCGGTCCCCACCGTCCGGGCGGACCTGGCCCGGATCGCGGTCCCCGCCCCGACGTTGGCCGCCTATGACGTCTTGACGGCAGGGTTGTTGTGGAGGTTGATGAGACCTGCGGCGCGCATGGCCAAGTTGCCGGCGACCTCGGGTGGTCGACACGTTTGGGCACGTCCGGGCGGACCGGGTGACCTACTCGGTTCCGACCCGCTACGCCTACCGGCCTGTGTGGGTGAAGCTGTATCACGACCGCGTGGCGGTTGCCGCCGGCACCGAGGTCGTCGCCAGACACGTCCGGGCGTTTCGCGCCGGGGCGACGGTGCTCGATCCGTTCCACGTGCTGTGAACCGAGCGGCTTCAGCGTCTCTCCGCCAGTACGTCGAACGAGCGTTCGAGGTTGCTGGGCGATGACGTTCGCACCCTTTCCATCGACGTGCGTCACCCTGGCCAACGATCGGGTGTCCAGAGACGACAGTCGGCGCCAGGAGGCGGCGACGGTCGAGATCCTGAAGCGATTCGGGCGTCAGCCGGGTGTCGTGCTGGCCGACGAAGTCGGCATGGGCAAGACGTTCGTCGCGATGGCCGTGGCGGCTTCCGTCATCATCGATCGGCCGGACGCGGGGCCGGTCGTCGTCATGGTCCCGTCGAGCCTGAAGGACAAGTGGCCCAAGGACTGGGCGCTGTTCCAGGAGAAGTGCCTGCGTCGAGCGCCGGAGATCCGTGCGCAGTCGGCCAAGGCGGGCGTTGCCTTCCTGAAGCTGCTCGACGATCCGGTGGACCGGCGGGCGCACGTCATCTTTTTGACTCACGGCGCGCTGCACCGCTCCCTGCGGGACGGCTTTGCGCAGCTGGCGCTGATCAAGCGCGCGTTCAAGGGGCGGTCGTCGCTGCAGAAGCAGCGTGCCAGATTTCATCGGTTCGCGGGTCGATTGCTCCGTCTGGATTCATCCATCGAGCACCGTGCGCCCGGCCTGCTCGGGGACCTGCTGGAGCGGCCTTGCGAGTCCTGGCTGAAGGTCATTCACCGTGCCCACGAGTCGTTCCGTGAATCGATCACGGACGACCCGGTTCCTACGCACCTAGCCGCGGCCCTCGATGCCATGGACGGTACGGAGCTGAACGGCCTCGTCGAGGCACTCCGTGATCTGCCGTTGCGCGAGTCGGCGAACGTGCGCGCACGGCTGGTCGAGATCCGACGGGTTCTGAAGCGGGAGATGAACGGCGTCTGGCGCGTCGCGCTTAATCGTTCGAACTTTCGGTCACCGCTCCTGATTCTCGATGAGGCGCATCACGTCAAGAACCCTGCGACCCGGCTAGCTTCCCTGTTCGTGGATCCCGAGGCTGCCGAGGAATCCCAGTACTTCACCACGGCGGGCGCGCTGGGTGGCAAGTTTGAACGGATGCTATTCCTCACGGCCACGCCCTTCCAGCTCGGGCACCAGGAGCTGGTGAGGGTCCTCGAGCGATTTGAGGGCGTCAACTGGCGGGCGGCGAGACGGCCGCTCATGAGTCGGGCGGAGTTCGGGACCGCACTCCAGAGTCTGTCTCGCCTGCTGGACGATGCCCAGGCAGCGGCTCTCAGGCTCGACCGCGCGTGGGGGACACTGTCCCGAGATCACCTGGTGGCCCGGGATGGCTCCATCCTGGATCCGGACCGATGGTGGGACGAGGCGCGAACTACGGCGGACGGTGGCGTGGTCGGTCAGGTTGCCGAACAGGTTCGTGCGACCGAAGTCAAGATGCGCGCGGCCGAGGACGCGCTCTCACCCTGGGTGCTAAGGCATCTGAAGGTGACGGTACTCCCGGATTCTGACACGCAACGGCGTCGTGTGCTTCCCGGCGACGCGATTCTCGATGACGGTATGGGGCAGGACGGCCTGGAGATCGGCGGGGAGGCGCTCTTGCCGTTTCTTCTGGCGGGCCGGGCCCAGGCGCTCCTGGCGACACACGCCAGCGGCAGAGCGCTCTTCGCCGAGGGTCTCTCGTCGTCGTTCGAGGCATATCTGGAGACACGTCGCGGCCGGCTGGAGTTGGACGAGGACGAAACCGGAACTGACAATAACGACGCCGGCGAACTGGCCTGGTATCTGAAAGAGCTGGACCGCGCGTTGCCTCGCGGGCGTCATGCTGAGCGGTTCGTCCACCCGAAGATCAAGGCCACCGCGGAACGTGCCGTGCAGCTCTGGGAAACCGGCGAGAAGGTCGTGATCTTCTGCCACTATCGCGCCACGGGACGGGCGCTTCGTCTGCACGTGTCCTCGGCGCTGCACCGTCGGTTTCTTGCCCTCGGCGCGACGAAGCTCTCGACAGCCGATGAGGCGTCCGTGCAGGCCGAGCTGGATCGGCTGGGTGAGCGCCTTCTCGATCAGGAGAGTCCGGTTCGACGCAAGGTCGAGCGGTCCATTCGAGACATCGTCCGATCGTACCCAACATTTGACAGCGACGCTGTCGAGGGCATCGTCGACGTGATCCTCAGATTCCTGAGGACACCGTCGTTTCTTGCGCGTTACTTTCCCTTGGGGCAGCGCGAATCAGCCGAGGCTTTCGCCGAGGCGATCGGCTGTGTCGGTGCTGACGGCCTGGCGCTGGAGGTCAAGATCAGGCAGTTTTGCACGTTTCTGGCGGAGCGATGCATCGACAGCGAACGCGAGGAGTACGTTCAGGCCCTGAGACTGATCCAAACCGGTACGCACAGCGGGCACGACGTGCTTTCGGCATCCGATCCAGCTGAGTCGTTTTCCCGGACCGAAGGTACGATGCTGCTGCCCAACGTGCGGCTAGCGAATGGTGAGGTGCGAGATGAAACCAGGCGCAGGCTGTTGCTGGCCTTCAACACGCCGCTCTTTCCAGAGATTCTCGTAGCGAGTAGCGTCCTGGCCGAGGGTGTCGACCTGCACTTGAACTGTCGTCACGTGATCCACCACGATCTCTGCTGGAACCCTTCGACGCTGGAGCAGCGGTCGGGGCGAGTCGACCGTATCGGCTCCAAGGCAGAACAGGTCAAGCGGTCGATCCACGTGTACCTGCCGTATATTGCCGCGACTCAGGACGAGAAGATGTATCGCGTCGTTCGCGATCGCGAGCGCTGGTTCCAGATCGTCATGGGCGAGAAATACGGCTATATCCGAGTTTCCCAAATAGCGTAAGCACCTGATATCCCAGTCTTTCCGGGGTAAATCGAGCGTTCGGCGTGTACAGGTCGACGGTGTTGACGCGAACATAGTTGTTCGCCGGTCGACTGCAGTCCGAGGACGCAGCGGTCCAGTTCGACATCACGCATGGGCCCCCTCCCTGGGAGCCATCTTGTCGCGCACGGACGGGCCCTGTGGAAGCTGACGGCGCCGTGGACGCACAGAACGCGCCCACCGTGCCTTGGAAAACGCTGTGCGTTTTCCACGAGCTCCCACAGGGCCTTTCCAATCAAATCACCCACGAAAAACCCCGAAAGGCCCCAAAATGGCGTTGGGAAACCCGGATAGACCCAGAAATACGAGGTCGACGAAAGCTCGACGGACGCCACCGCGGAGCGGATCCCGCTACCGGACACGGTTCGGGAACAGCTGGCGTTGAGGCTCCATCTGTGACGACTGACGGACGAGTCATGTCCTCGAAAAGCCGATGCTTGCCGGCACCGCAGCACCGTGACGGCAGCGCGGCGGAACTAGGCGACCGCTTCGGCATCATCCTCTGGGGACGCCTCCGCCGTTGATGTACATCACCCCGAGGGTGTACTGCGCTTGGGCCTCGCCCGCCTCGGGGCTGGCGCGCAGGTCGGCAAGTTCTTGTGTTGACGGTTTGTCTTGAGCCTGGACCGCTGGACCAAGCACCGAGAGACTGAGGACGGCAACCGCGACGGTGGTGAGATACGTGGCGACTCATGTGTCCCACTACCAGAGGACCCGAAGGATCGCCATCTCTGCCGACGAACACCCGGCGAGTATACGATCGAGCGCGGCGGCTGGCGTCGTTGATCCAGCAGGAGCCGTTATCCGTTCGCTATCCCGATCGCGTTGAGTACTTCGGCGGGTGCAGCATAACCGCGCTGGCACGGCGACTTCATCGCATTCTGCACATCATTCGGAAAACACCGCGCGATCCGATTAGCCGGCCTCTTACCCCCAGCAAGCGCCGCACCCCCCCCACGGCACCTTGCGTGGCCGGGACGTTGCCCGGGCGCAGCACGGCCGCGGCGAGATACTGCTCGGCTTCGTCGTCGCAGGTCAGAAACGCGAGCAACGGCAGGTAACACCAGCTGTCGTAGGAGCCGTTGAAGAAGGTGAGCTGCTGCGCGCCGTGGGTTGCGTCGTCGGTCGGGTCGAGATCGATCGTGATCCGCCGAGCCCGCCCGCGACGCCGTCGGCGATGCCGCTCGACCACACTCGTCGCCAGCTCCCGCGCCAGGCCATAGAGGGCGGCGCGCCCGACGTGGTTCTCAAACCGCGAGAGGGTCGGTTGGGAGGCGAGCGGGTCGCCCGTGATCGGGTCCCGCCCGAGCAACAGCTTGTGGAGGGGGTCCTCGGCTAGGCCATCGGCATCGTTCGCATCGGGATGCCCACATGCGATGCCGAAGATCCGCTGGCCCAGCAGATCCTCCAGCGTATGCCGGACTTTGCCGGGCTGCCGCGCGTCGACCAGACACTGGGCGAACCCCTCGATCACGTCGTACTGCCGCTCCGCCGCCTTGAGCAAGACGGCCCCACCATCAGAGCTCGCGTGCTGCTGATCGAACGTGGCGACGAGGGGCTTGTCGAAGAGATCCGGGAAGAGGACAGTCTGTGATACCGTGTCGCTCATTACGCAAGCGCCTCCGTTGTGGCGAAAGGTCTGTCAGCCCAGCCTTTGTACCACACGGGGGCGTTTGTGTTTCTACTGAAATCGATCGCTTCGTTGAATTATCCGGGCTAGCCATTTGCGTACCCTGTGAGAGACGTCGAAACCGTGATGACACAGCGTCCTCAGCGCATTTCGTTAGTTGGGAAATTCGGATATAGCCCTATAAGTCCCCGATGACCATTAACCAGAGTGTTATAGTGCCGCGTGATGGTTCTGCGCCGATTCGTCAGCGCGACTCCAAACAGCCCAACCGCCTGAAGATGCCGCAACCCGCGCGGCCACGAAGATCGACAGCCGAACCGGCGCGCGACAGCACAAGCCCAGCTTCTGCCGCAGTGACTGCGGTGCGTCCGCCGCTCAAATGGGCTGGGGGAAAGCGCTGGCAAGTGCCGCATCTGCGTCCCTGGTGGGACCGTCATCGCCAGCGCCGCTTGGTCGAACCGTTCTGTGGCGGTCTTGCGGTGGCGATTGCGTTCGCTCCCTCTCGGGCCCTGCTGAACGACGTGAATCCGCACGTTGTGAACTTCTACCGCTGGCTGAAGCAAGGGCTAACGACGGATATCGTGATGACAAACGACGCCGAAACCTTCTACGCGAATCGGGTTCGCTTCAATGCGCTCGTGACGAGCGGTAAAGCGGATAGCGCGGAAGCCGCCGCGCTTTTCTACTACCTGAATCGAACCGGCTACAACGGACTCTGTAGGTTCAATCAGAAAGGCGAATTCAACGTCCCGTTCGGCCGCTACAAGCGCCTGGAGTATCGGACCGAGTTTGCCGACTATATCGGCGCGTTCGCACGGTTCGAATTCACGAGCATGGATTTTGAAAGGATTCCGCTGGAACCGGACGATTTCGTCTACGCGGACCCGCCCTACGACGTTGTGTTCAGGCAGTATTCGAAAGACGGTTTTGGATGGAACGAGCAGGTGAGAACTGCTGAATGGTTGGCGGAGCATTCCGGGCCCGTCGTCCTGTCGAACCAGGCGACAGCCCGAATCGAAGAACTGTATCGCCGACTCGGCTACACCCTTACTCCCGTGACGGGCCCGCGCATGATCAGCTGCACGGGTGACCGAACACCGGCGAGGGAAGTGCTGGCGACCCGCAACATTTAGCCGCGACCATGCCGGGAGACACGCGAACCGGTGGAGTGCTGGAAGCGATGATCCTGCCCGCGCTGGACCGTGGCGGATACTCGCATCGACCGCAGGTCGTCATCGGTGACCGGCTTGGTTGTGGCCGACATATCGTCGATGCCGTCGCGGAAAAGGACGGGCGCTCGGTCTTGGTATCCGTCAAATGGCAGCAGGTCGCTGGAACGGCCGAACAGAAAGTGCCGTTCGAAGTGATTTGCCTGCTGGACGCTGTAGCACGCGGCCCCTACGGAAGAGCGTATCTTGTGCTCGGCGGCGAGGGCTGGAAATTGCGCCGATTTTACGTCGGCGGTGGCCTAGATCGATTCCTGGAATCCGCGGACCACGTCGAGATAATGACCCTGGAAGGGTTCGTCGCGAAGGCGAATCAGGGTGGGTTGTGACCGTGGTCGATCCGCCGAACATTTATCGCTGCAAGCACGGCAGAGCCGCACCGGAGCTGTTGCTGGCGCAACTCCCAGCATCGCAGGCCGTGAGGGCGCGTCACAGATGCGCGGTGTGCGCCTACGACCGCGGGCGCGTCGCAGGGGTTCAGAGTCAGCGCCCCATCCACTGGCGAGCGTCGGGAGGGACTACGAAGTTGATCCGGTGGAGGACCTTCGCCCTGTATGCCCGAACTGCCACGCCATGCTTCATCGGCAAGATCCGCCATACACCATCAATGAACTCCGAGCGATGCTGAGGACGGCGTAAAGGGATGGTGGACCAGAAGGATAAGCAGAAGCGTCAGCGCGAAGCGTTCGACTTTCTCCGCGAGCACTTCCGTGAGGATAGCCCATTCACAAGAGCCGACCTGGAGCAGCAGGCGGGTTGGTCGGAGAAGTCGATCTCAACTTACTGGTCGAAACAGTTTGAGCCGTTTGTCCAGCCTATCCCGCCGATTCTGAAGCGTTCACAGCAGAAGCATCAGCAGTATCGTGTGACCGACGTGTTTCGGACCGTCGGCACATGGCCGAAGTTCCGGCGTCACGTTAGCCAGAAACGCCGCCTAACCTTCGAATACGAGCGTTCCGAGTATCAGACCGTCCTCATTTTCGAGTTCTTCCTACCGCTAACAAACGAAACGGTTCTTCGCAACGCGCTGGACGCGCTTTTCTATCGCGACACGATCAACAAGAAGCTGCTGGCAATCGGCTTCGGCAAGCTAAGAGCGCAAATCGACCCACGCCAGGACGAGTCGGACAACACGTATCTGGATCGCGTCATTGCGTGGGTGGGCGACCAATTCGGCGGGTATTCGATCAGCCAGGTGAACGGACGCTTCCGGGCCGGCAAGATGCTAACGATGCAAGACGCTGCGGGCGTTCAGGAACGTGGTGGGCCTCGGTGGACGGGTCAAAACCGGCCATTTGTGGACACCGCAAAACCGGCCATTTCGGGCGTCCCGAGACGGCAGTTGAGTTCTACTTCATGACGTCGTGTGTTCGCAAGGTTGTCTGGACCTTGGTGCGCCAGCTGCGCGGCCCGCACTTGAGTACGTGCGCGTGATGCAGCAGCCGGTCGAGTAGCGCCGTGACAGCGGCGGTGTCGCCGAGCAGTTTTCCCCAGTCCTCGACCGGTCGATTCGAAGTGAGCACGGTGGAGGCCCGCTCGTAGCGGCGCATAATCAGCTCGAGCAGGTCCTCGGCGGCGGTGTGCGGCAGCTTACGCATGCCGAGGTCGTCAATGATGAGCAGGGGCACGCGGGTCAGTTCGGTCAGATAGTCCTTGCGGGTGTCGGCGAGCGTGGCCTCGGCGAGTTCTTCGAGCAAGGTGTGCGCTTCGCGGTAGATGACGCGGTAGCCCTGCTGGATCGCGGCCCGGCCGATGGCCTGGGCGAGGTGGCTCTTGCCGGTTCCGGGCGGGCCGAGCAGGAGCGCGTCCTCGCGCTGGGCGACGAAGCGCGCGGTGGCGAGCTCGAAGACAAGCGCGCGGTTGATCTTCTTGTTGAAGGCGAAATCGAAGCCGTCGAGCGCGCGGTCGGGGTCACGGAAGCGCGCCTGCTTGTGGCGCCGGACGAGCAGCCGGTCCTGGCGCCGCTGGAGTTCGTCGCTGACGAGCGTTGCGACGAGGTCGATCGGGGCCATCTGCTCGGTCTGGGCTTGGTGCAGGCGCGTATCGAGGACGTCGGCCATGCCGGAGAGGCGTAGCTTGCGGAGGGCCTGATCGAGTTCGACGAGATTCATGACGGGTCTCCTGTTCTGCGGTCGATGAGATCGCGGTAGAGGGTCAGTTGCCGGATGAGCGGGTCGACCTGGCGCAGCGAGAGGGGCGGTGCTGGCCGGCGATCGAGGTAGCGTCGCAAGAAGCGATAGGTGGGCACGCCGAGTTCAAGCGCGGCGGTGGCGGCCTCTTCGGCGACGGCGGGACCGTGCTTCCTGGCGAGGGCGAGGACGCCGAGAATGCGGCGGACGCCGGCGGCGCCGTCGTGGCGGTGGATGTGGTCACAGATCGTAGCGATGCCCGGACCGGCCCGCTTGGCGGCGGCGAGCAGGGCGAGGGTCTTGGCCGGGGTGCGGGCGGGCCGGTCCTGATCGGCAATGCGATGCCAGCCTCGTGGCGCGCGCAGGTGCTCGCGGAGGAGCTGACCGGTTTGGGGGTCGAGTAGCCGGACGTGGGCCGCGTTCCACTGCACGTGGATGCGGCGGCCGATCCAGCCGGGCGGCGCGCTGTAGTAGGCCGCGGCGACCTCGACGCAGCCGTCGAGATGCACGGTGCGATGGCCGTACTGGTAGTAGCGAAACGGTTCGAGCGGCAACGGGCCAAGCGCCGGACGTTCCTCGGCAAACATGGCGGCGACCTGGCGCTTGGTCGTGCCATGGATGCGCGTATCGGCCCAGCGCCGCTCCCAGCGGTCCAGATACGCCTGGGCGTCGTCGAGGCGCTCGAAGCGGAGGCCGCGCAGCGGCGTCTTCTTCGCGTGGCCGACGCCGGCTTCGACCTTACCCTTGCGGTCGGGGTCGCCGACGCGGCACGGCAGGGCCACGGCCCCGTAGTGGGCCAGCACGTCGCGGTAGAGCGGATTGAGCGTGGGGTCGTAGATGTCCGGAGTGAGGACGCCTTCCTTGAGGTTGTCGAGGACGACGACGCGGACACTGCCGCCCAGCCGCCGGAACGCCCGCTCGTGCAACTCGGCCCAGACCTGCGTGCTCGACTGGCGGACCAGCAGCCGGACGGCCTTGCGCGAGTAGCCCAGCGTCAGGACGAAGAGCCGCGTCCGCCGGTACTTGCCGGAGGCGCGGTCACGGACCATCGGTCCATCGCCGTAGTCGACTTGTGCTTCCTCCCCCGGGGCGGTGGCGATGACCACCCGGGCCTCTACGGCGGGCTGCTGCCGGAGGGTGGAGACGAAGCGCCGTACACTCGCATAGCCCGCCGGAAAGCCGTGGTCATCGACCAGGTCCTGCCAGATGGCCATGGCGTTGCGCCCCCGGCCAACCGCCTCGACGATCAGCTCGCGATAGGGCTCGCAGGCGCTCTCTCGCGGCGCTCGACTGGGGTGGTTCCCGGACACGGGGCCGGCGTCGGTTGTGGCCGTGTCGGTCGAGGATGCCGGCGAAGGGTCGGTGGACACGTCCGGCGAAATGGCCGGATTTGCCGGACGAGCGGACGGCCGGCCACGGCCGCGCACCACCAGGCCGGCCGCCTTCAGGTAACCGCTGGCCGTCTCACGCCGGACCCCGGTCGCCCCTTCGATCCGCCGCAGCGACCAACCGAGGCGTCCCAGCGCCAGGACCTGTTGTCGTTTGTCTTCAGACAAGACGTTGCTCATGCCGGGCAGGAACGTGCAGTTCCCGACCGGTGTCAACGTCTCAGGCCGCTATCGGAAATGGCCGGTTTTCAACTGTCCACTAATGGCCGGATTTGGGTGTCCACCGAGGGTCGGCCCTCACAACGCAGTCCATGCGACCCTACCTAACGGTACAGACATCATCGCTTATCCTGTAGTTGGTGTCCCTACATCCGTAACGCTGCACAATGCTGTTAACTGCGCCACTGGACGCTCAGTCGCCATCGTCTACGATCATTGCGGCCTTCATCCGCAATGGCTAGACCATCTCAGGTGGCTCGGCACGAATATCCAAGCGGCCCGATGGATCAAGGCTAGCGACGCGGCTTGGGATCTTGCGGGTTGGGAAGTGCAATGAGGGCAGTCTTCTTGTCGGCCAGTGTGCCGACTGTCGGCAGGGGCACCTATCATGAAACGGCAGACCCGTTTCTGATTCAGAGCGCCGTCCGGGAGTTCGTTACTGTCGCGCTTGGGCGTCGTTTGATCGTATGGGGTGGACACCCAACGATCACGCCGATGGTGTGGGCCGTGTGCGAAGATCTTGGCGTCGACTATTCTTCAGCGGTGGTCCTGTACCAGAGCCGCTTTTTTGGCTATATCCGAGTTTCCCAAATGGCGTAAGTACCTGATATCGCTGTCTTTCCGGGATAAATAGAGCGTTCGGCCTGTACAGGTCGGCGGTTTTGAGGTGAACATAGTGGTTCACCGGTCGACAGCAGTCCGAGGACGGGGCGGTCCACCCCCTCCCTGGGAGTCATCTTGTCGCACACGGACGGGCCCTGTGGAAGCTGACGGCACCGTGGACGCACAGAACGCGCCCACCGCGCCTTGGAAAACGCTGCGTGTTTTCCACGAGCTTCCACATGGACTTTCCCATCGAATCACCCACGCAAAACCCCGAAAGGCCCCAAAATGGCGTTGGGAAACCCGGATAGACCCGCTTTTTTGACGACATCTTTCCGGAGGAAAACCGCCGCTTTGCCAACGTGAAATATATCGAGGCGGTATCAGGAGATCGAGACGCAAGCCTCCGTTCCATGAGAACAGCGATGCTTTCGAGGAGTGACCTCGTCGCGGCGGTGTTCATTGGTGGCATGGAAGGTATCCTCGACGAGCATGCCTTGTTTAGACACTGTCATCAGAATGCTCCAATTATCTCGATTCCGGCAACGGGCGGCGCAACGCTCGAACTAGCAGAGAGACTTGGCGTATTGAAGGAACAAGATCGACGGAACGTCGATTTTGCGAGGACGTTTTACACGGAGCTAAAGATTGCGCCGGATGAGCGACGAGAATTCACAATCTAATTAAAAAGGCTCTTCAGCAGAATCTGTGGGCGCTTTCTGGCTCCGGCAAGTGCCCCAGCGTGTGGTATAGGGCGATTTCGAGACATCGATAGGTCCGAAAGCCATAGGCCCTTTTGGTGGTGAGTTTGGCCTTGTTGTTCAATCCTTCGACCGCGCCGACTGAAATCTGCCCGCAGGCCTTGCACCAGTTCAACAAGAAGGCGCGGTGCGCGCGCAGTGAGCGCGCGACCTTCTTCATCGGGTCGATGCGCGACCGCATCACCTGGATACACCACCGGTCCAAGAACAGGCCCGCCCAGTGGGCCGATCGATACCTCCAGAACGGCGCGAAGTCTTCGCGCAGCAACATGCTGCGCACCGCTTTCAGGTTGAGGCGGACGAGATCCCGGAGGCGGCTCCGGTCCGCCGTCGTCCGATGGTCGCGGCGCCGCAGCAACAGCCACCGGGCCTTGGTCAGCCACGCCGGACGGCCCTTGTGCTTCAACGCGCGGACCTCTTCGCGCCGCACGGTGTCGATCGCTGTGTTCATGTTGCGCGCGATGTGAAATCGGTCGAGGATGTGTAAGGCGTGGCCGGCTTTCTTGGCGACCACCTTGAGATACGGCTTCCACATGTCGCTACAGACGAACTGCAGCGCCTGCGTCCGCGCCGCGCCGAACCAGCGGAAGAACCGCAGCACCGTCTTGACGCGGCGCGCCTGGCCGATCCACAGGAGCCGCGTCTGCCCGGGGTCGATCTGGTAGACGAGGGTCAGGTAGCGGTGCCCATGCTGCCACTGGATCTCGTCGATGCCCACGGCCTCAATCCCCGTCAGATCCTGGTGCGCCCGGCCCCAGTCGACGGCCAGCGCCACGGCCCGGTAGACGCTCTCCCAGCTGGTCCGAAAGGTCGTCGCGACCTCGCGCCAGCTCAGGCGCTTCGCCCACCGCGCTAGGAACCACGCGTAGGTCGTCGTCAGCTGGTGCTTCCCCTCCGCCCACGGCACCTGCTCGACCCGCACGTGGCCGCAGGTCGCGCAGTCGACCCGGCGCATGCGATACAGGAAGAAGACGCGGAGGCCCCAGAGCGGCACGAACTCGAACCACCGCGGGGCGAGCGTGTCGTACTGAGGGCCGCGGCGCCCGCAGCCAGCACACCGGGGGCCGTTGCGCAGGTGCGGGTAGATGTCGACCTCGAGCCGGAGCGTCGTCCCCTGCCCGTGCAGCCGCATGGGCCCATACACGAAGCCGCGATACTTCTGAATCCGATTCAGGATAGTCTTGATCTGCATCCCGCTATTCGCCTCCGAGCACAGTGGTGTCGTTTCGCAACCACCATTGTCTCAGGGTCGAGGCGGGATGCGTTGCTCATGGTGTCGCCCGGACCCTATGGAAGCTGTCGGCGCCGTGGACGCACAACCCGCGCCCCACCGCGCCGTGGAAAACGCTGCGCGTTTTCCACGAGCTTCCACATCCTGCGCCCCAGGGTTTCCTTGGACACTTGATTGCGAGAGAGTACTCGCAGGAGGAGTGTCGAAATGGGGAAGCCAGATCAAGGTGCGGCGGCGGCGGAGGGAGCCCGGAGGGCGACCGGAGATGCTGCCGGGAACGGCCGTGGGGGACGGTTTTCGGCCCGGCGCAAGCGCGAGACGGTGCTGCGTCTGCTGCGCGGCGAGGATCTTGAGTCCGTGTCGCGGGAGCTGGGGATCACGGCGGCGCGGGCCTCGCAGTGGCGGGATCAGTTTCTGGCCGCAGGCCAGGCCAGCCTGAAGAGCCGGGCGCCGGACGCCCGGGACGAGGCCAATCGTCGGCTGCAAGCCAAGATCGGTGAGTTACTGATGGAGAACGAACTGCTCTACGCGAAGGTGGACCAGTTGGAGGCGGGCGGCCCTTTGGCCCGGCGGAGGTCGAGGCGATGAAGGGCGCCCACTCGATCTCCACGCGTCGGGCGTACGGCGTGCAGCGGGTCTGCCGCGTGTGGCACCGCGCCCGCTCCAGCGTGTATGCGCGGCGGCAGGCGACGACGTCCCCTTGCCGGCGCGGGCCGGTCGGCGCCGCCCCGGACGACGTCCTGGTCGGCCATATTGGCCGCATGCTCGAGGCGTCGCCGTTTCATGGCGAAGGGTACCGGAAAGCCTGGGCGAAGCTTCGGGTCGAGGGAATCCGCACGTCCCAGGAGCGGGTGCGCCGGTTGATGCGGGAGCACGACCTCCAGGCCCCGCACCGCGTGGGCCACGCGCACGGCCCGAAGGCGCACGACGGGACCATCACCACCGAGGCCCCCGATGTGATGTGGGGCACGGACATGACGACCACGGTGACCGTGAGTGAGGGCGCGGCCTTCGTCTTCGTGGCCGTCGATCACTGCACAACCGAGTGCATCGGCCTGCATGCGGCCAAGCGCGGGACCCGATTTGAGGCCCTGGAGCCGATCCGCCAGGGCGTCCGCGAACGCTTCGGTGAGATCGGCGACGGCGTGGCCCGCGGGCTCCGGCTCCGGCACGACCACGGGTCGAACTATCTGGCCGACGACTTTCAACAGGAGGTCGCGTTCTTCGGCATCGAGAGCTCGCCGAGTTTCGTGCGGGAACCCGAAGGCAACGGCGTCGCGGAACGCTTCATCCGCACGCTGAAGGAGAATCTGTTGTGGGTGCGGAGCTTCGACACCATCGAGGAGCTCCGCCTGGCCCTGCTTGCGTTCAAGCGAACGTACAACGAGCAGTGGATGCTGGAGAAATACCACTATCGAAGTCCCGCTCAGGTGCGACGTGACCTCGTCGGGCTGGACGCGGCAGCGTAGATGCGAATACCGTCAAACCACTGTCCAAGAACCCTGGGGCGCTACACACAGGGCATCCCATCTCCTAAGAAACTGTACCGTTCTGGGACAGTTTCTGGCGTGATTTGATGCGATTGCAGCGCATGGGACGCTACGAAGTCACCCACCGATAGGCTAAATCGCCCACAGATTCTGCGGAGGAGCCATTAAAAAGATGGGCCATATGGCAAAGAAGAAGGTGTTTGTGAGCTTCGATTTCGATAATGACAAAGTCTTGAAAGACTTTCTGGTTCCTCTCACGAATGTATGCAAGGAGAGTAAGTCCTCTCAGCGTTTAAACTGTGTAGAATCAGCCACTTGCGAGAGTCAGCAATGACCCGGTATCTAAGACGTGGATGCGGGGGCCTGGACCGCCGGCTGCACTTGAGGGCGCGTGGTACCAGGCCGCCAGCTTTCGAGGCGGTGGAGGGAAGCTCCGGGCGCGCGATGGCCATCGGGGCGAGTCAGCCGCGAGTTTCACCTGGCTGCATGATCGTCACGGCGTAAACATCTTCGTATCAGCATCTTACGTCGGAACAGGCTGCCGCCGAGCAGGCCCCCCACCAAAAGCGGGGCCCGCGCAGGCGGCGGTCGATTCAGCTATGGAAGCCCCTGAATCCGGCTGGTTTCTGGCCTATTCCTCATCTTGAGGCCGACGCGTGATCGGCGAGATCATTCCAGAATCGTGCATACATTTGTGTGAGGAACCGACTTTCTCATTGGTCAAGCGAAGCTAGAAGATTCGCCGTTCGAGGTTGCCGATCACTCCTTGAAAGAAGCAGCTCCAGAAAGAAACTGGCTAGCGAAGGCGACGGCTGCAATCAACCGAGCCGATGTATTGATCATCATGTTGGGCCCAAAGACGAAGACGGCCTCAGGCGTTCTGAAGGAGGTCAAAGTTGCGAATGAACTCAATAAGTCACGATTTCAGATCATCGGATACAAGGACGGCTCGGCAGACTGGGCGGTACCAAACGGCGGACGCACCTACCGGTGGGATTGGGAGAACCTCAAGAAGCTACTTGCCTAGAGAGTAGAAGTGGACGGTTACGAATGCGAGGAGCGTCGAATGGATTCGATCCTGCAGCGGAAGGGCTGGTCCACCGTCGAGTGCTGGCCCTGCCCTGAACAGCTTCGCGACTAGCACCGGACCCCACGCCTGCGGCCCAAGGACCATGAAGTCTGCGACGGAAGTGGAATCTTGAGCTTCTCTCATCGCTGGTCCGGTCTGTTGTTTCGAGCCACTACCCTGACACAGATATGGGTATCTGCCTTGGATGTAAGAGAGGAATAGTGTCGTGCGTCTGATCTTCGTTCACGGTTGGAGTGTCACTAATACCGATACCTACGGTGAGCTCCCAGCAGCGTTGAGTGCTGTCGCCTCCAGGTACGGCCTGGAACTGAGAATTCAGCACCTGTATCTTGGGAATTACGTGAGCTTCCATGACGAGGTGACGCTGGACGACATTGCCCGCGCACTCAATCGCGCGCTGCGAGATCTACCAGACAACGATGCCGAAATACAGGAGTTCTCCTGCATTACTCACTCGACTGGCGGACCGGTTGTACGCCACTGGGTGGACCGATACTACGGCTCGAGAAAACTCGAGAGCTGCCCGCTCAAGCACTTGGTGATGCTCGCCCCGGCCAATCATGGGTCGGCGCTGGCGGTCCTGGGCAAAGAGCGCGTCGGCCGCATTCAGTCTTGGTTCTCCGGCGTTGAGCCCGGACAGCGCGTGCTCGATTGGCTGTCTCTAGGCGGCGAGGGACAGTGGATCCTGAATCAGAACTTCCTGTCCTACGACAGCGCACGCAAGGGCTTCTATCCATTCGTCCTCACCGGCCAGGGCATAGACAACAAGTTCTACGATTTCTTGAACAGCTATCTCGTGGAACCGGGATCGGATGGTGTCGTTCGAGTAGCCGGGGCTAACATGAACTACCGCTACATCGCCCTCGTGCAAAGCCGGGACGTGGTCCGCAAGTCCCCGCTGACCTTCTCCCTGTATCCCACGCCCAAGCGACCGCGAGCGCCCAAGACTGTTCCCCTCGGCGTGTTCAAGAACCTGAGTCATTCGGGTAAGCAGATGGGCATCATGCGCAGCGTCAAGCACGAGGCTGCACAAACCACGCCGGTTGTCCAAGAGATCATAAAGTGTTTGCAAGTCAACTCAAGCGAGGCCTACCTGGAGACCGCCAAGCGTCTCGATGAATTGACAGACCAGCAGCAGGAGGGGAAGGACCGCTTCTCGATGCTCGTCTTCAGTGTCCACGACGACACGGGGAAGAGGTTCGCCAAGGACGACTTCGATGTGTTTCTTCTGGCCGGCAGCAAGTATCAGCCCCATGCCCTCCCCGGTGGGTTCTTCCAGGATCGGCAAATCAACCGCGTCACGAGCAACTTAGTTTACTACCTGAACGCGAACAAAATGGAGGGCATCCGAGATGGCCTTTTTGGGGTGCGCATCGTTGCCCGGCCGACTAGCGGGTTCTCCTACTATGCTGCAGCCGAATTCCGTTCGCACGGACTCAAGGTGCAGAATATCCTGACGTCGAATCAGACGACCTACGTCGATGTTACGCTGCGCCGCATAGTCGACAAGAATGTCTTCCGTTTCGCCAAGGCCGACCAGCCGCGTGGATCGTTCAAGCGAGTCAGACCGTCTGGCGAGGAGGCGGACGGCTAGCTAGCCCCGCCGCTCACGGCGCCCCCTGCACCAGTTCAGAGTCCACGAGGGCCGGCCGGTGGTCGAGTGCTGGCCGCTCCGTCGTGGTCGGACCCATTACCCCGCCTCAGTCGCCCGCGGACAGAGAACCAGGGCCGGGCGCCTTCACAAAGACCCTTGCGCCCTGTTGGGCGGCTGCAGGATCCCTAGCGTTGTTTGCTCAGCTCGAATTCGTTCGCTTTCTCGGACTTAGCGAAGGCATTTTCGGCTCTTCAGCAGAATCTGTGGGCGCTTTCTGGCTCCGGCAAGTGCCCCAGCGTGTGGTATAGGGCGATTTCGAGACATCGATAGGTCCGAAAGCCATAGGCCCTTTTGGTGGTGAGTTTGGCCTTGTTGTTCAATCCTTCGACCGCGCCGACTGAAATCTGCCCGCAGGCCTTGCACCAGTTCAACAAGAAGGCGCGGTGCGCGCGCAGTGAGCGCGCGACCTTCTTCATCGGGTCGATGCGCGACCGCATCACCTGGATACACCACCGGTCCAAGAACAGGCCCGCCCAGTGGGCCGATCGATACCTCCAGAACGGCGCGAAGTCTTCGCGCAGCAACATGCTGCGCACCGCTTTCAGGTTGAGGCGGACGAGATCCCGGAGGCGGCTCCGGTCCGCCGTCGTCCGATGGTCGCGGCGCCGCAGCAACAGCCACCGGGCCTTGGTCAGCCACGCCGGACGGCCCTTGTGCTTCAACGCGCGGACCTCTTCGCGCCGCACGGTGTCGATCGCTGTGTTCATGTTGCGCGCGATGTGAAATCGGTCGAGGATGTGTAAGGCGTGGCCGGCTTTCTTGGCGACCACCTTGAGATACGGCTTCCACATGTCGCTACAGACGAACTGCAGCGCCTGCGTCCGCGCCGCGCCGAACCAGCGGAAGAACCGCAGCACCGTCTTGACGCGGCGCGCCTGGCCGATCCACAGGAGCCGCGTCTGCCCGGGGTCGATCTGGTAGACGAGGGTCAGGTAGCGGTGCCCATGCTGCCACTGGATCTCGTCGATGCCCACGGCCTCAATCCCCGTCAGATCCTGGTGCGCCCGGCCCCAGTCGACGGCCAGCGCCACGGCCCGGTAGACGCTCTCCCAGCTGGTCCGAAAGGTCGTCGCGACCTCGCGCCAGCTCAGGCGCTTCGCCCACCGCGCTAGGAACCACGCGTAGGTCGTCGTCAGCTGGTGCTTCCCCTCCGCCCACGGCACCTGCTCGACCCGCACGTGGCCGCAGGTCGCGCAGTCGACCCGGCGCATGCGATACAGGAAGAAGACGCGGAGGCCCCAGAGCGGCACGAACTCGAACCACCGCGGGGCGAGCGTGTCGTACTGAGGGCCGCGGCGCCCGCAGCCAGCACACCGGGGGCCGTTGCGCAGGTGCGGGTAGATGTCGACCTCGAGCCGGAGCGTCGTCCCCTGCCCGTGCAGCCGCATGGGCCCATACACGAAGCCGCGATACTTCTGAATCCGATTCAGGATAGTCTTGATCTGCATCCCGCTATTCGCCTCCGAGCACAGTGGTGTCGTTTCGCAACCACCATTGTCTCAGGGTCGAGGCGGGATGCGTTGCTCATGGTGTCGCCCGGACCCTATGGAAGCTGTCGGCGCCGTGGACGCACAACCCGCGCCCCACCGCGCCGTGGAAAACGCTGCGCGTTTTCCACGAGCTTCCACAGGGCATCCCATCTCCTAAGAAACTGTACCGTTCTGGGACAGTTTCTGGCGTGATTTGATGCGATTGCAGCGCATGGGACGCTACGAAGTCACCCACCGATAGGCTAAATCGCCCACAGATTCTGCGGAGGAGCCGCATTTTCAATGTACTTGTCCGGATCGGCAATGAAGTCTGACTCATCGACTAAGGAGACATAGGAACCGTTCAGTGGGCTGTACGTCTTGCAGTTCAGGCAGGTGTAGGTCTTCTTCTTCTGGTTGTAACGATTGTCCGCGATAATCGGATAAAGCTTCGCTTCGGCGATGCTCCGAACTGTGCAGCCGTCATTCTTAGTAGTTGTTGTGGCTAGCCAATCGCTCCCGCCGTTCACCGCCTGAATTACGCCAATGACGCCATTGGTCTTAGAAGTTCGGCCTTTGCGAGAAATCTCCTTCAGCGAGTATTCAATCTCCCAATCGACCCACTTGCTTTGCTTGATGCTCGGTGAGATGACAACAATCGTGACCGAGGTGTCATACATCATGTCCGTCAGGGTTTGCTTAATGTTCTCGGTCGACGTATCGGTGAGATCGGGAGAGTCCGAAGTTTCTTCCTGGTAGTAGGTTGCATCTGCACCAAGAGCTTCCAGGATACGATCCCGAACTGTTTGTGCTTCGCTGTACTTATATGAAATAAATGTCTTTCTTGGCATCGCGCCGCAAGCCTCCTGTTTAGTTATCAGCAAAACGTTCGCGCCACACAGCTGATTCCAGGGGGAGGCGAAGTCCCGGTCGATCGCAGCCAAGGTGGAGCTTCCTCCAGTCGCGCGGGCCGCCGCCACCGTGTTTCGCGGCGGCCCACTTCGGAATGTTAGAGTCGAACCCGTCCCTCTACCAAGTGTCTGCGCCCGCGTCTTTCGTTAACGTACCGGCGCCGCGGTTCCCATTCTAGTTCGAGCTTCCGCAAGCCTCCCACGGAGGCTCCGAGTTTGAACTGCGTCACTCTGGCCGCCCGGCCGGAGCCAGCCAACTCGTCGATGATCATCACTTCGGCGAGCGAACGCACGATCTCGTCCGGCGCACCTGCCTCGCGCAGAAGCCCAAGAGGGTCCGGCATTTTGGCCATGAAGTCCATGTCCTGTCTGGCCAACGGGTTCGGTTCGCCGAACAAGGCAGTGCGAAGCGCCACGTCGGTCAAGTCGTCTGGAGTCATGTCAGCGAGTGAGACCTCAAGCATGTTGTCTTGGTGCCCATCGACGATCTCCAATTGCAGCTGCATCAACCTGGAACGCGCGGTCGTCGTAGTGCTCCCGACGCTCGCCACTCGAACACGGCGACAGCGCCCGGCCCATGTGAAGCGGTGTTCCTCTCCCGCACCGAAGTCGTTCGGAGCGGCGGTCTCCAAAGCGTGTGCTACGTCATCGCTTTGGACACGCGCCGTAACGGAAATCTCGTTTCCGGCGTGTACGACCATGGTGGCCCGGAAAACAATGGAGCCCAGCTTGGTCCACGGGGCAAGATCTTCCGCCGCGATACCGCGAAGCCGCTCGCCAACCTGCCGCTCGAGATCGGCAGCAGAACGGAACGCAGGGACCACGTGAAATACACGAACCTCGTCGAGGAACGACTGCTGTGGCCCCTCACGATGCTGCGTATCGAGCGCCCAGACCGCCATCCGCAGCCCCTGCTGCTCGGCGTGTCGGAACTCCGTGTGCGTTGCAGAGAAGCGTGTAGGTAGGGGCCTGCCGTAGCTCTGGCCGAGAATGCCGACGTAGATCTGGCTGGTCTCGACCTCACCAAGGTAGGCGTCCAACGGATCCGCGTCGCGTCCGCCGAATTCCTCGAACATCACGGGCTTCGCACCCAGCGAGCGAACGCCATTGGCTACGGCCGCGCGCTCCTCGCCAAGTTCCGCCATAAAGCTCGAGATGAACACCCGCTTGTCCAGGGCCCACTCCCGCACGTCCGAGTCCTGAGGGACGTGCGCCGCGGCTGCACGGTCAATCAAGAGCACGTCGTGTTCATCGTCTTGTGGCCACATGCTCGTATTATGATGTAGCTAGCGGGGGTTGGATGAAGACCATTATTGCTCGCTGCCGCCGATGTGGACACGAGTTCCGGGCGGAGATCCTGGACCGCGAAGAGGCGCGAGACCCCGGCAGGCCGTCTGCGAAGTTGAGATGCGAGCGGTGTCGCAGCACTGACTTGGACACTTGAGTCGTGAGCACACTCGGTGAAGATTCCGCAACCCCCCGAGGTTTCGTGACATGCTCGGTTCCGTCCTGACGGAGCGCTCGCTCGTACGCCCGCCAATTCCCAACGCGATATCTAGTCTTGTACTTCGGATGAATCCTCGACTTCACGGCGAGATCGTGCACCGCCGGCCGTCAAGAGGACGAACGGATCGGCGATCGCCTACCGGAGGGCGGCGGAGGAACCGTGCACCAACGCGCTGGAGGGCGACCGGGACTTCCCATTCGCCCGATCCGCCGTGCGTCATTCCCTCGATACGGTGTCATCAAACCGTGTCACTCGCACTCGAAACACCACTTCTGCCACAGGCTGCTAGGCTGATAATCGGATTCCCGAGACGATAATCGTCTACGCCACTAAGCCTTTACCTGCATCCACGTCAGAGCCCGGTCGGCGTAGTGTTGTTCGTCTATCCGCACGACAGAGTCTCGCGCGTCGGCGATCACGGCGGCCATGTCCAACCACGTTAGCAGCGTCACGGCCCGCAGGTTCGCGAGGCCGTCGGGCCGATGGCCGAGGAGGAGTCCCATAGTCCCCGCGGGCCAACGTGCCGGTACTCAACTCACTTGCTCTCTCGGAAACCTAGTACGGTACAAGTTGACAGCCAAGATATCTACAAACTGTGGCCCAAATAAGTAGCATGCTCGTAATGAACCGTACCGGGATCTTCGGAGACTGGATTCATTGAATCAGGCCACCTTGGCCTGCTCATAGTACTGCGCTTCAAACTCTGCCGGCGGCACGTCTCCAATCGGTCCCAGCAACCGCCGCATGTTGAACCAATCCACCCACTCCAGCGTGGCGAATTCCACGGCCTCGAGCGTGCGCCACGGCCCTCGTCGTCGAATCACCTCCGTCTTGTAGAGTCCGATCACCGACTCGGCGAGGGCGTTATCGAACGCATCGCCTTGGCTCCCGACCGATGGCGCAATGCCGGCGGCCGCGAGACGATCCGTGTACCGCATCGAAAGATACTGCGTGCCGCGATCGCTGTGATGCACGAGGCTGGTCAGCGCGTCGCCGCGGCGCGCGTAGATGGCCTGCTCCAAGGCGTCGAGCACGAAGTCCGTGCGCATCGAGGCCGACACCCGCCAGCCCACGATGCGCCGCGCGAAGACGTCGATCACGAACGCCACGTAGGTGAACCCACCCCAGGTCGCCACGTAGGTGAAGTCTGAGACCCAGAGCTGATTCGGACGGGTCGCCACGAACTGGCGATCGACGAGATCTGCGGGCCGGCTGCCATTGCCCGCGTGCGTGGTCGTGATCCACGCGCGCCCACGCCCCGCGCCTTCCAGGCCCATCGCCCGCATCAGCCGCCCCACCGTGCATCGTGCCACGCAGACCCCTTCGCGACGCAGCTGTTTCCAGACCTTGCGCGGCCCGTACACCTGATGATGCTCGTCATACACCCGCTGAATCTCCGGGCGCAGCGCATCATCGCGTTGTGCCCGGGCCGAGCGACGCGTCGGATCGACCTGCGCCGCCCGATGGCGGTGATACGTCGAGGGGGCGATCGGCAGCACGGTGCAGATCGGCTCGACCCCGTACTGATCCCGATGGTCGTGAATGAAGCGAACCATCACTTCCCGCGGCGGTCGAGCTCCGCCTGGGCAAAATACGCGGACGCCTTCCGCAGGATCTCGTTCGCCCGCTTCAGCTCGCGAACCTCGCGCTCCAGTTCCTTGAGGCGCTCTCGCTCGCTCGTCGTCAACCCTGGGCGATAGCCGGCGTCACGCTGTGCCTGGCGTACCCACTTCCGTAGCGTCTCGGCCATGCAGCCAAGCTTCGGCGCCACCGACTGCAACACGCCCCACTCCGACGCGTGGGTGGCGCGATGCTCCTCGACCATCCGAACCGCGCGCTCACGCACCTCCGGAGAAAACCGACTTGGACGTCCCATAGACCCCATCCTCCCAAGTAATGAGGTCTCCGAGAAACCCGGGGCGATTCACATCGCCCGCAAGGTCTCCTGCGCCGTCGTGTCTTACCCTTGCTCCGACCCCGTGTTCTACCTCAGGACGCCTGGTTCAACAATGTGACCGCAGCATCGATGGAAGTTGAAACGGAAGGAGCTTGCACCGTCGCTCAGCGTGTGCAACTTTGTGCAACAGTTTCCAGAACACGGCACCACAGACGGCCACGATCGGCCACACCAAAAGAAAACCGACCCCGTTTGACCGAGGTCGGCTGCAATTGCCTTCGATTGCGAGCTGTCTTCTAAACCGAGGGTCGCTGGTTCGAGTCCAGCCATATCGACCCCCTGTCTGCTCACGGCTCCACGGTGATCTGGCCGATCGCCCACGGGTGGTCCGTGCAGTGATAGAGGAACGTGCCGGCGTCGTCGAGGGTGATATAGGCCGACAACGCGGGCTCGAGCGTCGCCGTGCTCCAGCTCCCGTCGCGCGCCGCGATGGTGTGCGCGATCTCTCCGTTGTTGACGAACCGCACCCGCGCGCCAGTGGTGACGAGCGCGCGCACGGGGTTAAACCGGTGCTCGTCGAACCCGTATCGTTGGCCGCCCAGGTTCCCCACGCCCTCGATGAGCGTCGCGGTCTCGATGGTGTCGGTCTCGCGCGCGACGGGGTGAGGCCGTTCGTAGCCTACCCAAGGGTCGAGCACCGGCTCGCCGCGAGCGGGGACGGCGCCGTCCAGCGTGAAGGCCCAGAGCTCGGGCCCCATCGCGATCGCGATGAACTGCGTGCCGTCGAGCTCGTACGTGCTCGCCGGTCCCGGCCGCAGCATCGCCCCGGCGGGGCTGGTGCGAAACGTCCATGCCCGCTCGCCGGTCCGCGCGTCATACGCCTCGACCTGCCCGCCGGCGGAGCCCCGGAACATCAGTCCGCCGGCCGTCGTCAGCGGGCCGCTCGTGAAGGCGATCGGGCCGAGCACCTCCGACGGCACCTCGTGTTTCCAGACGACGTGGCTGGTTCGGCTGTCGACGGCGGCCAGGATGCCGACCGGGTCGGGGAGCGTGAGCTCGTTGGGATCGTAGCTGATAAGCCACGGATCCGCGAAGCGGCGCGCGCGGCCGACGATCGCCAGGCCTTGCGCGTAGATGAAGCCGGTCTGTGGGCTGAACGACATCGGCGAGACCCGCACCAACGGGACCGGCACGCCGGGCGCCACGACGGTGTGCTCATTCACGGAGGGCGGCGTGAAGCCGCTGCAGTTGAGCTCGAACGGCGGTGGCACGCGGTCGCGCCAATAGGAGCAATCGGGCAGGATGCTCTCACCCGTCACCGGGAACGGCTGGGTCGGCGCGGTCCGCTGATGCGCGTCCTGCGGCACCGCGCGGTCCTCGATCGGGAAGAGCGGCTCACCGGTCTCCCGGTCGAAGAGGAAGAGGTGGCCATCGGCCCGCATCGCCGCCAGTGCCTTGCGCGGGGCGCCCGTCCCGACGTCGTGCTCGTAGAGCAGCAGCGGTGTGGCGATATCGGCGTCCCAGACGTCGTGCCTGACCACCTGATAGTGCCAGCGCCGCTCGCCGGTCTCCATGTCGAGCGCGAGCACCGAGGCGGTGAACAGGTTGTCGCCCGCGCGGATCTCGCCGCCGAACATCGGGACCGGGTTGCCGGTCGCGAAGTAGACCATGCCCAGGTCGGGGTCGACCGTCCCCACCAGCCAGACGCCGCCGCCGCCGAGCTCCCAGGTATTGGAGTCCTGCGGCCACGTGTCGTGACCGAACTCGCCCGGCCGCGGCACGACGAAGAACGTCCACTGAATCTCGCCGGTCGCGGCATCGAGGGCGAGGACGCGCCCCTGCCCGCCGGCATCGCCGTTCGCGAGTCCGACGAACACCTTGCCGCGCGCGTACATCGGCGCCGAGGTGACCGCCTCGCCCGCCTCCGGCGGCACGCTGCCCACCGGCTCGGCCCAGACGAGCTCGCCCGTCTCCTGGCGGAGCGCCGCCACCTCCGCGCTGCGCAGCCCGACGAAGACCAGCCCGTCACCCAGCGCGGCGCCCTGCCACGACGGGACCCTTCGGGCCTCGTCGTCGCTCGGCTGCCAGCGCCAGATGGTCTCGCCGGTCCGGGCGTCGATGGCGAACACGTTGGCCCCGCCGGTCAGGTAGAGGACGCCGTCCTTGACGACCGGGGTCGCCCGCGACGACGCGCCACCTTCGAGCCGCGTGGTCCAGGCGCCGCCCAGCCGATTGACCGTGTCGGTCGTGATGTCGGTGAGCGTGGAGTGGCGCGAGCTCGACCAGTTGCCGCCAACGACCGGCCAGTCCACTGCGGGATAGCCACGACCAGGCTCGGGGCCTTGCCCCTCGAGGCCCCAGGGCGTGATCAGCGCAACAACACCGGCGGCAAGTGCCACGACGACGCCATGCTGAAATCTGCGCATTTCGGTTTGACCCTCCGTGAGTTCCCAGCCGTGTCAAGTGAAGCGGCCGATAGGTCGTCGTCGAGGCTCGCGATTTCGTTGCGAGTCTCGAGGTGCTCGTCCCGCGCCGTCGGCGCCACGCCGCCGACCATCAGCGGCGTAGTCTTGAAGTCGCGGATGCCGATCTCCGGGTGACGTTCAGCAGGGTGTCCGCGTCACTCCGCGAGGGGATACGGGCGGATCTGGAACCGGACGATCTCGCTGGTCATCCCCTTGCCGCCCTCGTTGTGCCAGTTGGCCGACGTGTCGTTGCTGGCCCACACACCGCGGCCCTTCCAGCCGGCGTTCGAGTCGTCGATGCGCCCGTCGAGTCCGCGGGTGTAGAAGCCAAGCGGATACGGCACGCGCAGCGTGAGCATCTCGCTGCTGTCGGGGAGCAGCGCGATGAGGGAGTCGGAGGTGGTGCCGTTCACGATCGGCACGTTCGCCCCGAGCCCGAGTGTGTCGAACTGATCCACCCACATGTAGTAATGGAAGTCGGCGCTGCCGGCCGTCACGTTCTTCATCTTCGGACCCGGGGTCGCGTAGAGGGTCCAGCCCTCGAGGCAGTGTTGCCCGGTGGCGGTCGGGCCGTTGGTCACCGCGCACTTCGTGCGGTCGAAGCTCGCCAGGTGCCCGCTCCCGCCGAGTGCGGTCCAGATCAGCCCGTTGCGGTCGACATCGATCCCGCGGGGGCCGTGTCCCCACTGCGACGGCGGCACCGCATCGGTCTCGAACGGCGGCTCGTAGACCTCGGTCATGCACGTCTCCGGGTCGAGCCGCAGGATCTGCCCCGGCACGGGGTTCGGATGCGATCGCGCAAACCAGACCGACCCGTCCACCGGGTTCGGGATGATGCCGTAGGCGTACCCGTCCATACGCTTGTCCTTGGTCGGATCGATCGGTTCGTTCGGCTCGACGTAGTCCCCCACCTCGCCGTCACCGTTCGTGTCGAGGATCGTCGGGCACCAGCCCTGTGCCCGGCGTTCGTCGCCGGTCTCATCGAACAGCTTGGTGTTGATCCAGCCGACCACGTTGAAGTCGCCGCTGCTCCACAGTGTGTCGTTCTCGTCGTCGGCGAACTGCAAGTGGTGTGTCGAGTAGCAGGTGTCGATCAACACGAACTTCTGGCTAGTCGCGTCGTAATAGGACATCTGCCGGCCGCTCCGGCTCAGCGGGAACTTCTGGACCGATGGGTGGTCCGAGTCCTGGCACCACTCGGGGTTCTCGCTACGGCGGATCGACGACGTAATCCAGACCCGGTTCTTGTCGTCCATCATCGGGTTGTGCGGGTTGGCAGGTCCGGTCCGGGGCACCGGCTCGGTGCCCCAGTAGGGGGACGGCACCGGGGCGGCGGTCGGCGCCCCGTACTCGGGACTCCGCCGCGTGATGTCCACCCGTGTCGGTATCTGGAGCTCGACCGACTGATGCCGCATCGGGTCGGCGACGGTCAGCACGCCCAGCATGTCGACGCCATACACGGGACCGTTCGCGTTCAGCGTCGGGTTGCGCTTGTCGGTGGCCACCTCATCGTGGACGAAACCCTTGGGGTTCGACCAGCCCCACTGGGTGAGGACGACGTTCCGCTCAAGCCCTTCGGGTCGTGGCGGGACCGGGGGGACCTCGCCGGCCATGATCCGGTCGGTCCAGCCGGCGAACATCTGCAGCGACCGCTCGCGGCCCATCCGGTTCATACCGGCGTTCATGCCACCGCCGCTGCCACCGATCTGCACCCGCTGGTCCCAGGCATGCAGCGTCGAGTCATAGTCGCTGAGGTTGGGCACTTCGCGCGTGGGCAGATTGCCCATCTGATGGCACAGCTGGCAGCCGTCCTTGAGGCGGTCCACCCAGAGCGCCTGGTTGCGCATCCCGCGCGCGATCCCGTTGCCGTCGTCGCCCGTCCCCGGGAACTCGTGGGGCTCGGGCACCTCGAGCAGCGAATACCAGTAGTTGGCCGGATACACCGACGCCGCTTCCTGTGGCGTGGTCGCGGCCGCCGCCGAGATGGTCACGTCGTCGCCGGGGCGCGCGCTCTGCTTCGACGTGTCGAGCAGCCCGTAGCCACGCGCCCACACGCTGTACTCGCCGGCCGGTAGATCCGGCACCAGGAACCGGCCGTCGTCGTCGGTCACGACGATCTTCCGGAACGTCGTCTCGAGGTCGTCCGTCTCGGCGATCACCCACACGCCGGCCTCGGCGCCGTTCGGGCCGGTCACGACGCCGCCGATGTCGTTGCCGGCGGCACGGATCGGGTGCCCGGCCAGGCCGGTCGCCAGTGCCGCTATTCCGGCGATCACGACCGCCGCGCACGCCGAACCGAACGCCGTGGGGACCTTACGCATGCCTGCCTCCTGGAGGTGGCGGGGCGCCACCGGTCAACGTCCGAAAACGCGCCCATTATAGGCCGATTTGATAGGATCCACACCCCCCGCGGTTCCTGGGACTATCCGGGTGGCCCGCGGCGGCGAGAACCGGCGTTGGTGCACGAATAGAAAGTCGCACGCCGCGGTCCCACCCACCGGTGCTTCATCGACCAATGGCATAAGAAGCTGGGCGACCCATCTCGGTCATCCTATTCAGCATGTTGCACGCGAGCAGCGCTTCGACCGTTCGCCCACCTGGTGTCCTGGCTCGAAGAGCATCGCCGATGATCGACTTGTACCGGAAGAGAGCGTTCTCGACTCGCCGGTGCCGGAGCCGGCGGGCATACGCGCGGCCGAAGGTGCGACACCACCGTGGGATCTCAAGGCCAGACGCGATCGTCCTGTCGGTTTCGCGCGTCGAAGGCTTCGAGGCCTTCGGGGGTTGCGTCGATGAACTTGACACCAACTCGGTATCCCGGTGGCGCGCCCGAACCACGCGATGGCTCCAAGGAGGCCCAGACGACTGTGGCAGGCAAGCGGATCACCTCCCCGTCGTCGGTCAATCGGATGCGAACGTGCTGTTTCGGTCGCAAGAGTGTCGGCACGATGAGTTGCGCGCCGGTTTGAGACAGCTCCGTCAGTCGTGCGGCCGTCCCGTCAACTCGCACGTCGATACCCGCACGCATTCGGAACCGGCGCGCGAATCGCCGGCCGTCGTACTCCGGAGGAAGCCGATCCCCACGGGCCGCGATGGCCTCGTCCAGTCCCACGCGATCCTGGACGAGCTGAATGTAGGCATGGACGTCGGACAGCACGCGGATCTGCACGTGGGATACTGCGGGATCGGGATCGGTGCGGATCCGGCCGATGATCTCTGCCGCGCGCGCTGTGGGCAGTAGGTCACGCTGGACCACCACGAGCCGGGGATGATAGTGCGCGATGGCATGAAACACTGCAGCCACATCGGTATCCGCGAATAGCAGGATGTCCTCGAGGAGATCTGCCTCGGATTGGAACCCGCCTACCACGGCAGAACCGGCGATCAGGAGGACAGGCGAGGCTGCCCCTGTCGCGATCTTGTTCATCCCAACACCTATGGCCTTGTCCATCAGCTGAGTGTCCCACGCGCCCGTGCCAGCGCCTGTGCGCGGCTGTCACCGTCAACGTGGCGCAGGCAGCATGCGTCTCGGCATTGTCAAGTTGAGGCTGCGGGTGGCAGTGTAGGCCGATGAGCAGCCCCGCGCCGAGCTACCAAGGATACCGATTCCCGCCCGCCATTATCAGCCACGCCGTCTGGCTCTACCATCGGTTAGTCTCAGCTTCCGCGACGCGGAGGACCTCCTGGCCCAGCGCGGTGTCACCGTCTCCTACGAGACGCTTCGCCAATGGTGTCGGACGTTCGGTCTGGTGTATACACGGGGCCTGCGGCGCCGGCGCGGGCGGATGGGCGACACGTGGTACCTGGACGGTAGGGTCGAGGCCTGGCGCGGTGGCCCGTAGGACTCCCCTTGGCTGTGTCCGGGGTTTCCCCCTTCGTGCCCGCATAGGGTCATCCGTGGCTCCGTTTCCAGGCCCCGCCTCGTCAAACGGAGCGTGCGGATTTCCCGCACTCCGCTTACCTGCCGGCTTCCCGTCAAGGGCTATGGGACCTATCGAGTGGCACCCGCTGTCAGCGGGGGGACCACACGACGGACTCGGTACGCGTTGAACAGACCGAGCACGTCATACACCCACCGCCGACTCCACCGGTGCCACCCAAAACCCTGGCGGTTCCGGGCACGCATCAAATGACGCCGAACCTTCTTCTCCACCCAGCTTTTCACAAACGAGAAGCACCGGCTCGAGTGCCCGACGGCGAAGTAGGTGACCCATCCCCGTAGAACCGGGTTGATGAGAGTCACCACACGGTCGATGGGCTGGGACCGATGGCGTCGGAAGATGTCCTTCAGCTTACGCAGGAGCGCTGTACGGGCTTTCACCCGCGGCGTGTAATGCGCTCGCCACGTGCCAGTACGGCTGCGAACCCGACGGAACGCGAAGCCGAGGAATCCGAAGCTGTCCCCACGGGCCAAGTCGATGGTCTGACTCTTCTCCTCGTTGATCGTGACCTGGAGGTTGGCGAATTCCTCCCGGAGGCGTCGGTCCACGGCCGTGAGCAACCAGTCATGCCGGCGGTAGGCATCCACCAAGATCACGAGATCATCGGCGAAGCGCGCATACTCGAGGTATGTGTACTTCCCGTTCCGCGTGACCTCCTTGGCGCGCTCGAGCATCCGGTCCACCTCGTTGAGGTAGAGGTTGCTGAGCAAGGGTGAAATCACCCCGCCTTGGGGAACGCCCTTCTTGCCCGACGCCTTCAGCATCAGCTTCACCAAGCCCAGCACGTCCGCGTCGTTGACCCGTCGAGCCACCTTCGCCAAGAGCAGGTGGTGCCGCACATTGTCGAAGTAGGCGGCAAGGTCCACGTCGATGACGCGGGTCTTGTATTGCACGATGCCTTGGGCGACTCGCTGCACCGCTGCATGCGCCGTCCGCTGGGGCCGATAGCCGAACGAACCCGGTTGGAAATCTGGCTATATCCGAGTTTCCCAAATAGCGTAAGCACCTGATATCCCAGTCTTTCCGGGGTAAATCGAGCGTTCGGCGTGTACAGGTCGACGGTGTTGACGCGAACATAGTTGTTCGCCGGTCGACTGCAGTCCGAGGACGCAGCGGTCCAGTTCGACATCACGCATGGGCCCCCTCCCTGGGAGCCATCTTGTCGCGCACGGACGGGCCCTGTGGAAGCTGACGGCGCCGTGGACGCACAGAACGCGCCCACCGTGCTTGGAAAACGCTGTGCGTTTTCCACGAGCTCCCACAGGGCCTTTCCAATCAAATCACCCACGAAAAACCCCGAAAGGCCCCAAAATGGCGTTGGGAAACCCGGATAGACCCGGAAATCTGCCTCGAAGATAGGTTCCAGGATGAGCTTGAGGGCTCCCTGGACCACGCGGTCGCGGATGGCCGGTATCGACAGCACGCGGACCTTCTTGCCGCCGTCCTTCGGTATCGCCTTCCGTCGATTGCGCATGGGACGATACGTGCGGGTAACCAGTTCGGCCCGCAACTGCTCAACAAACCCTGCCACCCCGTCCGCCTCGATGGCCGCGAAGGTGACCCCGTCACTGCCAGGGGCCCCCTTGTTCGCTTTGGCCAGTGAGTAGGCCGCGTGGAGCGTGTCGGTTTTGCAGACGTGGGCGTACAGGCCCCAGAACCGCCAAGACGGTTCAGCCTTCGCCTTGACGTATATCCTCCGTCTCAGGTCTTGCAGCGTGATGGGCGCCTTCGTCATCTCGCCCCTGCCTTCCATGTTGCCGGAGGTGCTGCCGAGACAGCAGGGCTCCTTCGCTCCACGGGCATTACCCCGCTTCTGTGCTACTACAAGCCCCTCCGCCACCCTCTCGTCTTCGGTCGACTTCCCGGGCTGCCGGTTATACGACCTACCTAGCTCTGCCGATTTCGCGACAGGACGAGGAGGGCTTCTCCAGTTGCTCGACGCGTCCTTGTCATCGTGCCGTCGCTCCCACCCCGCCGGAGCCACGTGCCGCGTCAGCCAGTGTGCGACACGTGATGCTGCCTTCGCCCAATAGTCGGGGGCTCGGCCTCCGGGGCCATGACTTTCGGGGCCACCTCTGCGTTCACATTCGTTACGGCCCGATGACTCGCTGCCACCCCATGGGTGGGTCGTCGATGGGCTTCAGAGCCTCGGTTTCCCTCCTCCCTGCCATCCAGGCTACGGAGCTCCTGGCTCTTGCTCCGGCGGGACTGTCTCCCGCTGAACGCGCCAGCCTTTGCTGGACGCACAACTGTTCGTCAACATTCAGGGGCAGCAGCAGTATCTCTGGCGAGCGGTTGACGAGGACGGCGACATGCTCGACATCCTCGTGCAGTCTCGGCGCAATCGGAGGCGATCCGATTCTTTCGCAAAGTGTTGAAAGGCCAAGGCCGCGTACCCCGCCGGCTGATCACCGACAAACTGCGAAGCTACCCGGCGGCCTCTCGGACCGTGATGCCGTCGGTCATCCACTGCGCGGATCAGTATGCGAACAACCGCGCCGAAGTCTCGCATCAACCGACACGGCAGCGCGAGCGGCAGATGCGCCGCCCGGGAGATATGTTGCGAATCACGGTTACAGGGCACTAGCATCGGCACCATGTCTTTCGGTCGACTGGGTATCGGCTTCATCGGCAGCGGCTTCATCACCCGATTCCACATCCAGTCGATGGTGGCCGTGCGTGAGGTGGACGTGCGCGGGGTCTGGAGCCCGGCGAGCGAGCACGCCGAGTCGGCTGCAGCGCTGGCGCGCGATCTCGACGTCGGGGACGCCCGGGCCTTCCCCTCGATCGAGGCCATGGTCGCGGACCCGGCGATCGAGGCCATCTGGCTGTGCGGACCCAATCAGGCGCGGGTCGCCAACGCCGAGGCAATCTGCGGCGCCGTCGGTGCCGGCGCAAGCCTGCGTGGTGTCGCGTGCGAAAAGCCGCTGGGGCGCACGGTTGCCGAAGCGAAGCGAGTCCGGGCACTCGTCGACGCGGCCGATCTGCACCACGGCTACCTGGAGAACCAGCTCTTCGCGCCGGCCGTGACGCGTGGCCGCGAGCTGGTCTGGCGGCGGGGCGCCGCCCTGACCGGTCGGCCCTATCTGGCCCGCGCCGCCGAAGAGCACAGCGGCCCCCACATGCCGTGGTTCTGGCGCGGCGACCTGCAGGGGGGCGGCGTGCTGAACGACATGATGTGCCACTCGGTCGAGGTGGTACGCCATCTGCTGACCGCGCCCGGCGCCCCGCGCGGGTCTATTCGCCCACGCCGCGTGACCGGACACATCGCCGCGCTGAAGTGGACCCGCCCCACCTACAGCAAAAGGCTGCGGCAGGCGATGGGGGACGAGGTCGACTACCGCGCCCGGCCGGCCGAAGACTTCGCCAGCGTCACAGTCGAGTACGGTGCGGACGACGGCGCGACGCTCCTGGGCGAGGCCAGCACGTCGTGGAGCTACGTCGGCGCCGGGTTGCGGCTGAGCATGGAGCTGCTCGGGCCCGAGTACTCGATGTCGGTCAACAGTCTCGACACCGGCTTGAAGCTGTTCTTCAGTCGGGAGGTGCGCGGCGCGGCCGGGGAAGACCTGGTCGAGAAGCAGAACGCCGAGGTGGGGCTGATGCCGGTCGTGGTTGACGAGGCGGCCGAGTACGGCTATACGGCCGAGAACCGACACATGTCCCGCGCGTTCCTGCGGGGCGAGAGACCCGACGTCACCTTCGACGACGGCGTCGAGGTCGTCGAGTTGCTGATGACGGCCTACATGAGCGCCGAGCAGGGGCGGACACTGGTGTTCCGACCCGACGGTCTCGACACGTTTATCCCAGCGGTGGCAAAGGGAACCTGGAAGGGACCGGGAGCAGGCTGATGCCACGCCCCCCTCGGTCCTGCCGTGGCGCGACGGCATCCTGGTGACCCAGCCGCCCGACATCCTCTTCCTGCGCGACGACGATGGCGACGGCATCGCCGACACGCGCGAACCGCTGTGCTCGGGGTTCCCGGTCGCCAACACCCAGCACAACATCAACGGGCTCACCTGGGGCCTCGACAACTGGGTCTACGCTGTCGAGCACAATCTGTACATCCCGACCCGCGAGCTGGTGC
This sequence comes from Vicinamibacterales bacterium, assembly GCA_965197395.1. Classification (GTDB taxonomy): domain Bacteria; phylum Acidobacteriota; class Vicinamibacteria; order Vicinamibacterales; family UBA8438; genus CAZYFH01. The sequence continues at coordinate 1,100,174 of CBDANB010000006.1, forward strand.
GGCTGAATGCCTACCAGGCACAGGTCATCCAGATACAATACGCCTCGCCGGTCGGTTGGGCGCCCGAGGTCGAGGACGAGATGGTCGCCCACGTCGAGCGGATGGTGGCGGGGATTCTGGAGTGAGCGCCCCTCGGCCTTCGTGGAGTTCGTGAAGCGAGCGCAGTAGTGCCCCAACGGCGGCCTGCGACCGCTCAACCGTGGCGACCATCGGGGAGAACGAGTCATGGCGAAGACAACCGACACGCGGCAGGATGATCCGCAGCGCAAGAACGCGGACGGTCTCACGCGCCGAGACTTCGTCAAGACAGGAGCCGCGGCGGGGCTGGGTGCCGGCGCCCTGCTGGGACCGGGCCAGGCGGACGCGCAGGTCGCGGCTTCCTCCACGGGCTCCGACGACACGGCGTGGGATTACGAAGTGGACGTCGTCATCGCGGGGGCCGGATGCGCCGGCCTGACGGCGGCCATCCGCGCGCGGGACCTCGGGGCGAGCGTGCTCGTGGTCGACTCGAACTTCGACCCCGGCGGCCGGATGTTGCACAGCGGAGCGTTTCTCTCGCTCGGCGGAGGCGACCCGGTCCAGCGTCGGGACATGAAGGGCGAAGGCGACCACGAGGGCTTCATCACCGTCGATCCGGCCGAGGCCCCGGAGGAGCTCGACGACAGTGTCGACCTCCTGTTCACGGACCTCACCGACTGGTCGGTCCTCGACACCAAGGCCCAGAGCCCGTACCGCTACAACGAGCGGGAGCTCGCGCGCTCGTGGGCCGAGAACTGCCCGGCGACCCGACAGTTCCTGATCGATAACTACGTGCGATTCACGCGGGTCAGCGGTACGCATGGCGGTGGAGGCCTGTCGCGCGCGCGGGGGGCGCGCTGCTTCCTCATGCTGGGCGACCGCACCGATATCAAGGCGGGGACGATCACCGCAGAAGACGCCGGCGTCGCCGATCCCGAGCGCACGAGTCCGTTCGCGCCGGTGCAGATGAACGATGCGAGTCGCTCGGTCGGACCCAACGCCGTCAGTAACGGGGTGGCCCTCGCCCGGCCCCTGGAGTTCTCGGCCCGGGAGAAGGGCGTCGAGTTCATGTTTTATCGGCACTTCGACGAGCTCGTCCGTGAGCAGCCGTTCGCGGGCCGGGTGGTGGGGATCCGAGCCCACTACTCGCCCCGCCATCACCCCGAGACCGGCGAGCTGCTGCAGAGCTACTGGCAGAACGGCAATGTCGAGGAACAACGGGAGACGGTCAGCATCAGGGCCCGCCGGGCCGTCATTCTGGCCAGCGGGGGCCACGCGGGCAATCCCGAGGTCCGCAGCATGTTCTATCCCGCGATGCGGGAACCGGCCTTCCCGACCAGCGGCTACGCCCTCCAGGGCCCGCATGGTCAGGACGCCAGCGCGCTCACGGCGGGATTGAGGATCGGCGCCAACCTGGCGGGCATGCAGCAGAACCTCTCGTATCCCACGACGTTCCACATCTCGACCCGGCTCGGGACCCGCGACGCGTATACCACCATGATGCCCGGTCACCCGACGTTCGGCTTCCGCGGATCCGCGGGCGTCAACGTCGGCAGCGTCGGCTTCGAGGAGTTCATCGCCGTGAATCAGGTGGGGAAACGCTTCTTCAACGAAGTCCGTCTTCCCGCGCGGCCCCAGGGCAGCCGGTATCCCGGTGGCGGTGGCGCCCCGGGCCGGGGGCTGGAGCACACGCCGCTCGACTGGCGAAACTGCCGGAAGGAGTGGGTCCGGGAGATGTACAGCCACGACCACGGGCTCGATGCGGCGCTGGCGATCAACGAGGGGTCGAAGCCTCCCCACTATTACTCTGGACCGTTGTGGGCGATCTTCGATCAGGAGGCGGTCGAGCGGACGGGGTGGGAGCTCCGCGCCCCCTACGTAGCGGACAACGGCTACTTCTTCAAGGCCGATACCATCGAGGAGCTGGCCGAGAAGATCGCCGCGGGCAATAAATTCCAGCGGGTTCCGCTCACCCACCTGGCCGACACCGTGGCCGCATGGAACAGCTACGTGGATGCCGGGGCCGATCCCGACTTCGAGCGTGAAGCGGATGCGCCGATGAACAGCATCGCGACCCCACCCTTCTATGCGCTTTCGATCGTGGTGATCTGGCACGACTCCTATGGCGGTCTTCGCGTCAACGGCCGGCAGCAGGTCGTCGACATGCAGGGCCAGGTCATTCCGGGTCTCTATGCGGGCGGCGAGGCGGTGGGGGGGCTCAACAAGCATGGCCTGGGCAAGGGACACGTTCACGGTTACGTCGCCGGTACGCATGCCGCCGAAGAACCGGTCTGACGCCGGCGTCCCGGCGGAGCCGCACGCGACCCGAGTCGTCATCTGGGGCGCACCGCCAACCGTCGAGCGCGGGATGCGCTTCGGCATCAAGCTGGGAGTCACATGCCCCGCCGAGTGCCGGCTTAAGGGGTGGGTGGTCGACGTGCACGACCACGAGGGAAAGAAGCAGGCAACCGCCACCTTGAGCGACGGTCCCGCGCCCGGCACGGCCATGCTGTACTACGCGGAGGTCGACCTCACAGCGCCTGACGCGGAGGGGCTCTTTTCCTGGGAAGCCACGGCGCCGGGCTGCGGCGCGGAGGTCCCGCACCCGCACGCCGAGGGCACCGCTCGCTTTGGTGTGAGAGTCGTCCCCCCGCCGGAGTGCCGTGTGACGGTCGTCGCTGTCGACGCGGAACGTCACACGCCGGTCAGAGGCGCCAAGGTCGTGATGCACCCCTACCGAGCGGTGACCGACGAGCGCGGCGTGGCGGAGGTCAGGGTTCCGAAGGGCGCTTACCGGCTCTTCGTCTCGGGACCGAACCACGTCCCGTTTCGCCGGGATGGCGAGATGACGGCCGACGTGACGATCAGAGCGGAGCTGGCGCTGGACGTGGAAATCTCGGACGCCGACATCTGGTCATGATTAGGCGGGGGCTGCGCCCCCGAACCCCCCGCGGGCGCTCCGCGGGGACCCCGAGAGCCCCACTCCGCGCCCGCGAGGCGCGCCGTGCGCGCCTTGGGCGGCGTCGCCGCGTGGCTCGCGACGGCCTGCTCTCAGCCTAGACCGGAGAAACGCGCTGATGTGGAAGATTGTGGTCGGTGTTCTCGGTCCGACGTTCTTCCTCGCCACCGTTGCCGTCGCGCAGCCGATGGTCGATTCGGTCGTGTTCGGGCAGGGGCAGCAGCTCTACGAGGACCGCTGCGCGCTGTGTCACCGGGACGCCGGCACCGGGAATCCGCCGACATTCCCGGCCCTGAGCGGTAACGATCGGCTCGGGAACCCTGGTCGGATCGCCAGCACCATCCGGCTGGGCACCGGCACCATGCCGCCTTTCCCTGATCTGACGGCTGCGGAGATCTCCGCCGTGGCCACATACATTCGTAACGCGTGGGCGAACGGCTTTGGCGGAATGACGACCGCAGACGCGACCGCCGTGCCTGACGCGATCGATGCGGACGGCGACCAGGCGTCCGTCTGGGATGGCGTCTTCACCGAGGCACAGGCGGACCGCGGCCGGGCCGCGTACCCGGGGGCCTGTGGCCTGTGTCACGGGCGCAGATTGAATGGCGCTCCGGACGATCCGGACATGCAGTCAACGCCTCCCCTGGCGCGGGCGAGGTTCCTCCGTAACTGGGACCGGAGATCGCTGGCCACCCTGTTCGAATACACGCGAGCGACGATGCCCGAGGACAATCCCGGCTCGCTGACCGACGAAGAGTACGTCGATGTCATCGCCTACATGCTCTCGGTCGGCGGCATGCCGGCGGGAGAGGCCGAGCTCCGACCCGATCTGGGACGTCTCGCCCGCGTCGTCATCGAACAACAGCCGTAGCGGGGGCGCGTTGTACGATCGAGGGGTCGCCCGGATGATGGCCCCGTCTGGGAACGTGACTGAAGCGGCCGGCGACTGCGGCAGGTATCTGTACTCAGATACGTTTGGTCACTATCTGGCTGAATCCGGACATGAGCCAACACCGCGTGATCGACGAACTAGTTGTCCGGCCGCATCACGGCACATCAGATCCTGCGGCGTCCTGCCATCGTCGTTCTCGACGTCCAGCTTCCCCCCATGCTCGACCAGGAGTTCAACGACCGTCGAATACGCTAGCCGCACGGCGGCGTGCAGCGCCGTGTTCCCGTCAGGATCCGTCGCATTCACGTCGTTGCCCAACTCGAGCGCCAACTTGGTCCCGTCCCACGTCGGCTGCTCGCCGGCCTCCACCAACCGCCGGGCCGCATCAACGCCTATACCTTGGTCGCGGCGGTTATTTCGCTGCGTATTCCAGCCGTCGCCCGCGACCGCCATCAGCGGCGTCGTCCCGTTCTCCGGCGAGAGCAGCGGATCGGCGCCGTTGGCGGCCAGAAACCGCATGATGTCGATCTCTGCATACTTGGCCGCCAGCCAAAATGGAGTCGCCCCGGCCAACGATCCAGACAAGGCAAACCAGTTGACGTTGCGTTTCTGCCGGCTCCCTTGTGTGATGCGACTGTTCGGGTCGGCTCCGTGCGCGCACAGCGCCTTCACCAAGTCCAGGTCACCCCGCGACACTGCCGTGTGCAGGGCCGTGTACCCGGCGTCGGCGGCGTTCGGGTTCGCCCCACGCTCCAAGAGAAACGCCGCGAATTTGCCCTGACCACTGAAGCTGGCCATCACCAAGGCGGACTCGCCGTTTGGAGCCGTCTCGTTCACGTCTGCGCCCGCGTCGAGGAGAAGCTGTGCGTTCTCGATGCGGCCGTGCCGCGCCGCAAACAACATCGGTGTGGTGCCCCGCTGGGGCTGCATCACCGATTCCTCGAAGGGGTCTCCGTCCCCGAGACTCACTGGCAGAAAGTGAAAGTCCGAGCGCGCGCGGACATCAGCGCCGTGCTCGAGCAGTACCCGAACGACGTCTGGATTCTCCTGCGCGGCGGCCCACATCAGCGCAGTCTGCCTGTGTGACTCTTCCCTCGTGTTCACGGTCGCGCCATGGTCGAGGAGCGCCGCCACCGTGTCCACGCTGCCGGTCCGCGCGCATGTCATGAGCGCCGTCTCACCCATTGAAGTCGCCGCGTTCGGGTCCGCTCCTGCCACCAAGAGCCTCTCAACCACCGTCGCGTTCCGGTTGGTGCAGGCCAGCGAGATGGGCGTCACACCGTAGTCATTGGCGGCGTTCGCATCGGCGCCGGCGCGAAGGAGCGCCTCGATCGTCTCGACATCGTCCCGCTCGACCGCCCAATGCAGCGCTGTCGCCCCGTCGCCCTCACGGGCATTGACGTCGACCTGCTGCTCCAGCAACGCGCGCACGGTCTCGTGGTCATGGTCTTTGATCGCCTCGATCAGTGGGAAGTCTGCACCGCCCGCCGAGACGCTGGCGACCCAGAGGCACGCAACCGCCGCTGTAGCCACAGACGTGTTGCCTAGCCGCATACGGCCTCCTCCTAACTAGACGGGGCTGCGCCCCCGAACCCCGCCGCGGACGCTACGCGGGGACCCCGAGAGCCCCACTCCGCGCCCGCGAGGCGCGCCGTGCGCGCCTTGGCCGGCACCGCGGGCCGAAACGAGTACAGAACTCGCGTTTTCGAGCCGAATCGCGGCCTACGAGAGCTGCGACAGTTCGTGGATCGCGCCCGTCGTCCCGCCGAAACTCTCCACGGGGACGCCTAGCTTCAGCAGCATCGTGTACTGGAGATCGGTCAACGGGGTGCCCTCCGGACAGATCACGTGACGCCCGCCCTGGATTTCTCCGCAGCCGCCCCCGGCGACCAAGATCGGCAGATTCTCGGTCGTGTGTTTGTTTGAATTCCGCAACGCACCGCCGTAGAGGAGCATGACATGGTCCAGCAACGAGCCCTCGCCGTCGGGCGTGGATTGCAGCTTGACCAGGAAGTCACGGAACAGCAGCATGTGATACGCGTTGATCCTCGCCAACTTCTCGATCTTCTCCGGATTGTCTCGGTGGTGACTGAGCGGGTGGTGCGGCTCGGTGACGCCGATCTGCGGATACGTCGCGCCGCTTTCTTCACGGCCGACCATGAACGAGATCACGCGGGTCATGTCGGTCTGATAGGCCAACACCATCAGGTCGAGCGGATGCTGTGTCAGCGGGCTGCAGTAGTCCGATCCGCCTTGCTGGCCAGGGCATGTCAACTCCGTCTCCACCGACCAGTTGAGGTAGTTCGTCACGAACAGATCCAGGTCGCCGTCGGCATCGTGGTCAACGAACGCGGCGCTCGCGCCCCAGCCGGGGTCGCCGACGCCGGCTGGCACGCTCACGTCGGTGAAGCGACCCGCCCCGTCGTTGCGCAGTAACACGTTGGGGCCGACGTTGGTCACGTAGAGGTCCACGTCGCCATCCTGGTCGTAATCGCCTGCAGCCACGCCCATCCCGTAGCCGCGGTCATCCGCGCCACTCGTGCCGGAGACGTCCCTGAACGTCCCCTCCCCGAGGTTGACCAGGAGCTGGTTGCCTGCTCGGCTGTCGGGGGGATCGACCAAGCCGCCGCTCTGCACGAAATAGGCGTCGAGGTCGCCGTCACCGTCCATGTCGAACAGGGCGGCACCGCCGGCAATGATCTCAGGCAGCCAGTGTCGGTCTCGATGCCCCGACTCGTGGCGGAAGACGAGCCCGCGCGCGGACGCGATCTCTTCGAACCAGGGGACCACCGCCGAACCTTCACTCGGCTCGCCCGGTGCCGCCGCGCCGCAGCCCGCGAGGGCGAGGCACATCGCGCCGACCCACGGCTGGAGGGTGGTCCGCAACGCGCGACTTTCACCACCGGGACAGGACACTTGCATCAGCGAGACGGGCCGGAGCGCGAACGGAACGACCGCAATCGCTCGGCGGCGGTGGCCAGCTGGGGATGGTTCGGGCCGAGCCGCACCGCCGGTTCGAGCGCCGCCTCAGCCTGTTCCAGATCGCCCCGCTCCATGTGCACCATGGCGAGACCGACGTGGGCCTCGACGACGGTTGGGTCGACGCGCCGGGCGCGGTCGAAGTGTTCGAAGGCAGCGGACGATTCGTCCCGGTTGTAGTGCAGCATCCCCAGCGACACGAGCGCGGTCACGTTCAGCGGATCGAAGCGGGTCGCGAGGCGGAAGGCCTCCATCGCGTCTGCGTGCCGCTGGGCTCGGACCAGGAGCGTTCCCCGTCGTTCGTGACCGCGCGGATGCTGCGGGGCGCGTCGTGGAGGATCGGCAGCGCGAGGTCAGCCCGCCCCCCGGACACGTACGACGTCCCGAGCTGGACGAGGAGGCTGATGTCGTCCGGACGATCCCGTCGCAGCCCTTCGAGCAGCTGTGCCGTGGCGAAGTCCCGGCTGCCGCGCAGCAGCAGCGCTTGGTCGACCGCCTCCTTGATCCGGTGATGCCGCTGCTCGATGTCGCCGTTCTCATGGGGCTTCGATGCCTGGATCCGCTGCCCGTCCATCCGATAGTGCGCCAGCAGCGCGCGATACCGCCGGGTGAACACCGCGGGGTGAATCTCCTGGTGCACCGCGGCGCTCAGGCGATCCGTCCGATGCGCGTGCGGGGCACCGCCGAGCTTCCACAGGGCCGTTTGCAGGCCTGCACTCAGGCTCTCGAAGCTCTCGGTGAAGCACACCGTCCCCCACTCCCAGTTCGAATACGGCAACACAAAGTGGTACAGCAAGTGATCGAACGGCTGGCCCTGGATCCGGATCTCCAGGCCGGTCATGTAGGTGAAATCCGATTGCCCCAGGGCGCCCGGCTCATACCGCTGCTCGAAGAACACCTCCTTCGGGCGCCCCGCCAGCGCGCGCCAGCGCTTGATGCGGCGCTGCAACGTGCGGAGCTGGCCGTCCTGAAAGCGCCCCGGCTGACGCCGTTGCAGGTCCGCAAACAGCGTCTTGGCCTGCAGCGCCGGCGTCGCTTCCAGCTTCGCCCGTACCTCGTCCCACACACCCGCGAACGGATCCGGCCGCGTCCGCCAGTCGTGCGGCTGCCGCACCTCACTGGGCAGCGTCCCCAACCGGCGGTACTTCCGGGCCGTCCGCTCGTCCATCCCCGCCTTCGCGGCCGCCGTCGACAGCGTGGCCTCCTGATGCAGTAACGTCATCAGCTTCCTCACCTGACGGTTTGTAACCAAGCCAAACTCCTTTCGTTGCCAGAGTTTGGACTGGTGCCGACCGTCGACACACCGGCATTTCTAATTGTCGCCAGGCGGGAATTCTAATTGTCGCTGATCATTACGCCGCCTCTGGCGGCTTCTGCCGGACCACTGGGTATCAGATCCACCGGACTCGTCGTTCGACGCGCCGATGACATGGCGCCACGAGCACGGGACCATTGATCTACGAATGGGTGCTTTCGCCACGGGCTGCTAGCGAGCGGCCGACGAAATCCTGTCGGCGCTGACGTTGGTCCCGTTACGAGACAGGTTGCAACTGGAGCGGCGCACCTTCAAGGGCCCGATCCTCCTGACGTTGCCGGACGAACTCGTTCGGGGTCAGGTGTCCGAGCGAGCTGTGTGGGCGGCGTTGATTGTAGTCGACGCGCCACGCCTCGATGATCGCTGTCGCCTCGGCGAGCGACGTGAACTGGTGCACGTTCAGACATTCATCACGCAGCCGGCCGTTAAACGATTCGATGTAAGCGTTGTCCACGGGCTTGCCTGGCCGAATGAAATCCAGCTGCACGCTGTGGTCCGATGAGACTTCCAATTGACATGTGTACCGGCACGAGGTACATTCCCTCATGATCCGAAGGTTTCGTCATCGCGGTCTGAAGCGTATGTACGAGCGTAGCGATCCGAGCCGAGTGGGTCCCGACTTGGCGGATCGTGTCGCGCTCGCCTTGGCGGACATTGACGATGCCCGCAAGCCCTCGGACCTCGACCTGCCCGGCTACCGGCTTCACCGGCTGAAGGGCAGACTGAAGGGGTACTGGAGCATTGCAATTTCCGGCAACTGGCGGGTGATCTTCCGCTTCGAAGATGGCGATGCCTACGACGTCGACCTGATCGACTACCACTAGCAGGAGGCAGCAACATGGCGATGAGCAATCCCCCGCATCCCGGACGTAGTATCCGCGAGAACTGCCTGGACCCGCTCGGTTTGAACGTGACCGAAGCGGCGAAGGTGCTGGGTGTCGCCCGTCACACCCTCTCGCGGGTTCTGAACGGCCACGCGGCCATCTCCTCGGAGATGGCCATTCGACTTGAGAAGGCGGGCTGGTCCAATGCCGAGTTCTGGCTGCGTCGACAGACCACTTGGGATCTCGTCCAGGCGCGCAAGAACGAAGACCGGATCAACGTCGAGCGATACCGGCCGCAGCCGTCGGTGTGAAGTGATGCAGATCTCATGCTTGAGAGTGTCAACCTATTCATGCGCCAGAAGCATGGGGCGTTCCGCCCACCGGAGCAAAGCAAGGTAAACGATGGCTATATCCGAGTTTCCCAAAGGGCGTAAGTACCTGATATCCCTGTCTTTCCTGGGTAAATCGAGCGTTCGGCCTGCACAGGTCGGCCGCTTCGATGTGAACATAGTCATTCACGGGTCGACTGCAGTCCGAGGACGCGGCGATCTTGTCGCATACGGATGGGCCCTGTGGAAGCTGCCGGCGCCGTGGACGCACAGAACGCGCCCACCGCACCTCGGAAAACGCTGCGCGTTTTCCACGAGCTTCCACAGGGCCTTTCCCATCAAATCATCCACGAAAAACCCCGGGTTCCTCTCAGGGATCGGTGCAGCTTTGGCCGGTTCCATGGCTAATAAGTCAAGCATTGTCATCGACTTACGTGGCTGGAGAACACCGTCTGTATCTGGAGAGGAACTGCAGGCTCTCGGAAAGTCCGGCCCACGGTACACGGCGGAAATCGCGAGGGGCCTGCCAGTGCCAAGGGGCTGAACAGTCAGCGAGGGTTCGGCCCAGCGGTAAAACGTCGGCGAAAGTCCAGGCCGCGTTCCACGAGTGTTCATGGTTCGTCGCCCTGTAAATGCCAGCGCCTCAGCACCTTGAGGTGGGACCGGCTGCCGTCGAGCAGGCCCCCCACCAAAAGCGGGGCCCGCGCAGGCGGCCGTCGACTGAGCGATAGACGACTTCACCGCTGATTCGCGGGCACGAACACATCCGCAGCCTCTTTCCACGGCGTGGCTGACCTGCTGGGGGCTGAATCGTGCACACATTTGTGTGAGGAACCAAACCCCGAAAGGCCCCAAAATAGCGTTGGGAAACCCGGATAGACCCTAAACGATGTACGACCTGCACAACCTCGGCTGGCACAGCTTTCAACAGCTTTGCCTCGCCATTGCGAGAGATATTCTTGGCCAGTCCGTTGAGTCATTTCTCGACTCCAACGACGGTGGTCGAGACGGCGCGTTTGTCGGTTCCTGGAATCCAACGGGCAACGAGAACATCAGCGGTCACTTTGTCATCCAGTGCAAGTTCACGAGCCGAGCCAATCACCAGCTTCGCCCCTCTGCTCTTTCAGACGAGCTCGCCAAGACTACGCGACTGGTGCGTGAGGGTCGCTGCGACGAGATATTGTCAATAGTTGTGGATCGGCGCTCGGCGTGATCAGGCGGCCTCCTTCCGATTCCCCGCGGTATTGCGTTCCTTCTGCACCCCGTCGACGAAGACCACGCCCGCACGAACGAGCGGCAAGAGGTGTGCGCCGTTGAGGCGCCGCCAGCGATGCTGCGCCATGTCCAGCAGCTTGTAAGCCATCAGCAGCCCCTTCGTGCGGGAGCCCGCACCTTTGGTGACCCGTTGCCGTAGCCGGACGGTCGCGAAGGGCGACTCGATGACGTTGGTCGTCCGCAGGTGGATCCAGTGCTCAGCGGGGAACGCGAAGAAGGTGAGCAGGGACTCCCGGTCAGCCGCCAGGCACGCCGCCGCCTTCGGATACTTGGCCCCGTACTCGGTCACGAAGCCCTTGAGGTGTTCTTCGGCCTGCTCTCGCGTGTCGGCCGCCAGGATGTCGTGGAGCACGCGCTTCGCCTTCGGCTGGAGGCGCTTCGGCAACTTGTCGAGCACGTTGCCCAGCTTGTGGAACCAGTCGCGTTGCTCGGCCGTGTCCGGCCAGACGTCCCGGACGGCCGCCCAGAAGCCCAGGGCGCCGTCGCCGACCGCGACCACGGGGGCCTGCAGGCCGCGGCGCTGGAGATCACGCAGCACCTCCGCCCAACTGTCCGTGCTCTCACGGTAGCCGTCCTCGAGCGCGACGAGCTCCTTGGTCCCGTCGGGCCGGACCCCGATCATCACCAGCGTGCAGAGCCGGTCGTCCTCAAGCCGGATGTTGAAGTGGATGCCATCCACCCAGACATACACGTAGTCGCAGGCGGCCAGGTCCCGCTGGCGGAATTGCCGATACTCGGCCTCCCACACCGCGGTCAAGCGCGCGATGTTAGTCGCACTCAAGCCGGCCGCGTCGTCCCCGAGCAGCACGGGCAGCGCCTCGCGGAAGTCCCCCGTCGACAACCCGCGCAGATACAGAATCGGCAACACCTCGGCGACCTTGGGAGAGCGCCGCATGTACGGCGGGAGAATGCGACTGGTGAACCGCTCACGCTGACCCGCCCCATCCACCCGCTTGTCGTTCACGCGGGGCGCTTGCACCTCGAGCGTCCCTGCGCCGCACGTCACTTTGCGCGCCTTGCCCCGGCCGTTGCGGACCACCAGCCGGCGACCTGCCTCGTCGTGCGCGGCCTGGTGCGTCTCCACATACTGCGCGACCTCGGCTGCCAGGGCCGTCATCAGCATCCGCCGAGCCCCTTCCCGGGCCAGCTCATCGAGGGTCCGCTCCTCCGTCCCCTCTTCCGTTTCCGCGGCCGTGTCGAGTACCTTCAGCATGGGTGGCGTCTCCTTTCACCGGCCTACCAGCCGGCATTTTCGCGTTTGTCACGCGAAAGGATACGCCGCCTTCTTCACGCTGCCGATCCACAACTTCCGGTTATATCTCCGCTGCGGCTATGTGCTCCTGACGAACGCCGCCTGTCTGGCAGGCAAGCGGAGAAGATCGAGGCTCTGTTCAAAGGTGCCGGTGCAAGACACGTGCTCCTCTTCGGCTCAACCTGGATATGCCAGCAGATTCACGACAGCAAACGCCTGCGGATGCTCGTGCCCAGGGTCTATGGGCTAGGCGACCTCAGCCAGATCCTCGACCACAGGGCATATTCGCAGGCGCGCGCCTTGCTTGCCTCGCTTCGGGACGACCTGTCCAAGATAGTTGTCACCGGTGCCTACCGTCGGTCGGCCGCAGCCCTCGACAAGCACGGGTTCGTACTGCTGATTGGTGAGCCGGCGGCCGGCAAGACAACTATCGCATCGCTGCTCGCGATGGGCGCCCTCGACCAGTGGGGCGCTTCTACGCTCAAGCTCGACAGTCCTGACAAGGTCAAAGAGCACTGGAACCCTGACGAGCCCTCCCAGTTCTTGTGGCTTGATGATGCATTTGGCGTGATGCAGTACGAATCGTCTCTGGTTCACGGGTGGAACCACATCCTGCCGGAGATACGGACGATGCTCCGCAAGGGAGCCAAGGTCGTCATGACCTCTCGCGACTACATCTACAACCGTGCCAGGAATGATCTGAAAGAGGGTGCGTTTCCACTACTGCGCGAAAGCCAGGTCGTTATTGACGTTCACGATCTGGGTCTATCCGGGTTTCCCAACGCCATTTTGGGGCCTTTCGGGGTTTTTCGTGGGTGATTTGATTGGAAAGGCCCTGTGGGAGCTCGTGGAAAACGCACAGCGTTTTCCAAGGCACGGTGGGCGCGTTCTGTGCGTCCACGGCGCCGTCAGCTTCCACAGGGCCCGTCCGTGCGCGACAAGATGGCTCCCAGGGAGGGGGCCCATGCGTGATGTCGAACTGGACCGCTGCGTCCTCGGACTGCAGTCGACCGGCGAACAACTATGTTCGCGTCAACACCGTCGACCTGTACACGCCGAACGCTCGATTTACCCCGGAAAGACTGGGATATCAGGTGCTTACGCTATTTGGGAAACTCGGATATAGCCCACGATCTGACTCCCGACGAGAAGCGGCAGATTCTCTACAACCACCTAAAACTGGGGCGTCAGCCGCAGGAGTTCCGGACCCAGGTCAAACCTCACCTCGAAGCGGTTGCAAGTCACGAGCGCTTCATTCCGGAGTCGGCTAGACGGCTGGCCGATCCGATATTCACGCAAGGGCTGTGGATCGACCGGTACTACTTGCTCGAATTCGTCGATAGGCGCGAGCAGTTTCTGCAGGAAGTCCTGCAAGGTCTCGATCCGCACAGCAAGGCCGCGCTCGCGCTGATCTACATGAGGAATGACAGACTGGAGAGTCCGATCGCACTTCAAGAGTCAGAGAGAGAAGCGCTGGAGCGCCTGGGCAGCAACCTAGGCAACTGCGTCACTGCGCTCGATGCTCTGAACGGCAGCCTTGTCCAGGGAATTGACGCCGAGGGCGACTATGTCTGGAGGTTCAAGCACCCGACCATCGGTGACGCATATGCATCACTGCTGACGCAGCATCCAGAGTTGCTCGGTATCTATGTCGGGGGGGCTGCCACGGAAGAGCTGATCGGGCAAGTCACTTGCGGTGATGTCGGGCTGGAACGCGCGGTGGTGATTCCGAAAGCTCTCTTTCCGTTGATGCTTCAGCGCCTTCAGGAATTCTCCACGACCGCACACTACAAGACAGCTTGGATGTCCAAGTTGGGAGCAAGAAGGGACCTGCAGTGGTTTCTCGCTTTCCGTTGTTCAAAGGACTTCCTGGTTTTGTACATCAAGCAGGATTCCGAGATATTCGACAGCGTGGCCAAACCTGGTCTCATGCTCAATGCCGTGTCGGAAGTTACCCTGGCCTTGCGCCTCCACGAACTTGGATTGCTGCCGGAAGAGACGCGGCAGAAGTTCATTGCGGCCGTGAGCAAGTACGTTCTCGACGGCGAAGACTTCTATGCTTTGCAGAGCGACCGATTGCGGCACGTGTTCAGCGAGGATGAATTCGACGAACTGCAGCGCCGTGTTCGTGCGGAGTTGCTGCCTCGGCTCGACGATGTGCGCCACGAGTGGCAGAGCAACCATCAGTCGGACGAATCGGCGGATGATCACATGCAGCCACTGCTAGAGGCGTTCGAGACACTCGAGGCCATGTTCGACGATGACGAGACGGCTGTCGAGAAGATCGATCGGGAAACGAAACACGTGCAGGAATGGTTGCGGGAACACACGCCAGACGATTCCGACGAGAGGCCAGAGCGGCGTCTGGGGGAGGCGCCCGCCTCCGACATCCTCTCCGGTGACCGCAGCATCTTTGACGATGTGGACGCCTGATGAGCAGCGGTCCTGCGGCACGCCCCGCCCGGTGGCGTACATGCCCCCGAGGTTGGACTGGGCACTGGCGTGGCCCTGCTCGGCGGCCAGACGCTCGACGTATGCAAGACATAGAATCAGACACGGGATACGACACACGGCGGCGCTGGCCGGGAGGCGTCCTCGCCCGTGTGCCCCAAACGACCCAGACCGTGTGAAAAGTCCAAGTCGTGGGTCGCTGATCCGGCAGCATCGAGGCTTGAGCACGGTGGCGGGCTCGCGACGGCGACGCCGATCAGTCGGGGCGTCAGTCGTGTCGGTCGCGTGAGGGACTGCTGCGATCGCCTGACGGCCAGATTTGGGCTGATTGTCGCCCTGGAAGCGGGCGAAATAGGGGTTCAGCCGGCTGCCGCGGCGATCATCGTGGGAAGTCTGAGAACGGCGGAGCAAGAATAGACCACAGCGCGGCGGTTGGAAGCGCCTGAGGGCGGCAGAAAACCAGACCGCTCGAGTGGTCCACCGAGCATTCCGAGAGTGTGTTGTGGGACACAGGAGGGATGTATCGAGTGGAGCTCTATGCGGAGGTGCGGCGCAGCGTCTATGTGGAGGGGTTGAGCGAGCGGGCGGCGGCGCGCCGCTTCGGGCTGGCCCGGGAGACGGTGCGCAAGATGCTGCGCGACCGACTGCCGCCCGGGTATCGCCGGGCGAAACCGATCCGGTGTCCGAAACTGGACGCCTTCACCAGGGTCATCGATCAGATCCTCACCGACGATCAGCAGCGTCCGAAGAAGCAACGGCACACGGCGAAGCGCATCTGGGAGCGCTTGCGCGCGGAGCACGCTTTCACGGGCGGCTACACCATCGTCAAAGACTACGTGCGCCGGCGGAAGCTGGGCGGGCAAGAGATGTTCGTGCCGCTCGTGCACCCGCCGGGCGACGCCCAGGCCGACTTCGGTGAAGCGCTGGTGGTCGTCGCCGGCGTCGAATGCAAGGCGCACGACCTGGTCGTGGATCTGCCGCACAGCGACGACGCGTTCGTGCAGGCGTTTCCGGCCGAGACGACGGAGGCGTTCTGTGACGGGCATAACGCGGCGTTTCATTATTTCGGCGGCGTACCGCGTGGCATCGTCTACGACAACACCAAGCTGGCGGTGGCGCGGATGCTCGGTGACGGCACGCGCCAGCGGACCCAAGTCTTCAGCGAACTCCAGTCGCACTACCTGTTCGACGATCGCTTCGGACGACCGGGGAAGGGCAACGACAAAGGCAAGGTGGAAGGGCTGGTCGGCTACGCCCGCCGCAACTTCTTCGTGCCGGTCCCGCGCGTCGCCAGTTGGGACGCGTTGAACGCCGACGTGGAGCGCCAGTGCCGCGCGCGGCGCGGGCAGCGGTTACGGCGGCACACCGAGACGATCGGGGAGCGCTTCGCGCGCGACCGCGCCGCGTTGTTGCCGTTGCCGCCGGTCCCGTATGAAGCCTGCGACACGCGCCCGACGCGGGCCACGTCGTTGTCGCTGGTGCGCTACCGCCGCAACGACTACTCGGTGCCGACCGCCTACGGCCACCGCGAGGTGGTGGTGAAGGGCTACGTGGACACCGTCGTGGTCGTGTGCGGCAGTACCGTCATCGCCCGCCATCCTCGCAGCTACGAGCGGGACGCGTTGATCTTCGAGCCGCGGCACTACTTGGCCTTGCTGGAGCGCAAGACCGGGGCGCTCGATCAAGCGGCGCCGCTAGCCGGCTGGGAGCTGCCGGAAGCGTGTGGTCGGCTACGGCGTCTGTTGGAGGCCCGGCTGGGCAAGGCGGGGACGCGCGAGTACGTGCAGGTGCTGCGGCTGCTCGAAGACTTTCGGCTCGCCCACGTCAGCGGCGCTGTCCGGGACGCCCTCGCCCTGGGCGTGATCGGGTTCGACGCCGTCAAGCATCTGGTGCTGTGTCGCATCGAACACCGGCCGCCCCGCCTCGACCTGGCGCAGTATCCGCATCTCCCGGCCGCGCGCGTCGCGACGACCGCGGCAGCGGACTACCTGGCGCTGCTGGGGGCAGGCGCCGAGTGATGGCAAAACCGACCCTGCTGCTCGACGCGCAGCTCAAGGCCCTGCGCCTGCCGACCTTTCTGCGCGAGTACGACACAGTGGCGCGGCAGTGCGCCCAGGAAGGGCTGGTCTGTCCGCGCTATCTGCTCCGCCTCTGCGAGCTGGAGTTGCTTGATCGCGAGCAGCGCGCCACCGAGCGCCGCATCCAGGCCGCCAAGTTCCCGGTCTTGAAGAGTCTCGAGACCTTCGCGTTCCGCGCAATCCCGTCGTTGAATAAGCGCCTGGTGCTGGAGCTGGCGCGCTCGGCGTATCTCGACCGCCGAGAGCACGTGTTGGCGTTAGGCAACTCCGGCACGGGCAAGACGCATCTGGCACTGGCGTTGGGGCTGGCGGCCTGTCAGAAGGGCTATCGGGTGCGCTTCCTCACCGCCGCCGCGCTGGTGAACGAACTGCTCGAGGCCCGGGATGAGAAGCGCCTGCTGCGCCTCCAGAAGCAGCTTGCCAAGCAGGATCTGTTGATCGTGGACGAGCTCGGCTACGTGCCGTTGTCCAAGACCGGCGCCGAGCTGCTGTTCGAGATCTTCTCCCAGCGCTACGAGCAAGCATCGACGCTGGTGACCTCGAATCTGCCCTTCAACGAATGGACCGAGATCTTCGGCTCTGAACGGCTGACCGGCGCGCTGCTCGACCGGTTGACCCATCACGTCCACATTCTGGAGCTGAACGGCGACAGCTATCGCCTCGCACACAGCAAGCACGCCCGCCACGACGCTGCCGCTCCGGCGTCCTGACGCCTCCCTTCGCAAGCTGCTGGCTGTGCAGCCACTCTCAGGCACGCCGTCCACCGGGCCGGGTGGTCTAATTTTGGGAATTATAAGTTTGACTTGACACAGGAGCACAAATAGCCTATATTTACAGGTGAAAGGTTGCTCCCATGCCGAAACATCGAGGCCCTGGAAAATCCTTCAGGAAGGGTATCACGCTTCTCGAATTAGGACAGATGTTCCCCGACGAGCCGACGGCCGTGACGTGGTTCGAACGCCATGTCTGGCCCCACGGACGGTGCTGTGGGCACTGCGGGAGCATCGGCACGCGGCCTGTCCCACACGCGAAGCCTATGCCCTACTGGTGCACGGACTGTCGATCGTATTTCAGCGTGCGCACCGGCACCGCCCTCGAACGGTCCAAGGTGCCGCTGCGGAAGTGGGCCGTCGCGATCTACCTCGAACTCACCAGCCTCAAGAGTGTGTCCAGCATGAAACTCCATCGGGATATCGGGGTCTCCCAACCGGCGGCGTGGTTCATGTTGCACCGCATACGAGAAGCGTGGGGACGGCCGGCCGTCCCGCCGTTCGCTGGTCCTGTCGAAGTCGATGAAACCTACGTCGGGGGAAAAGAGCGCAACAAGCACGAGCGGAGTAAGCTCCACGCCGGGCGCGGGCCCGTCGGAAAGACGGCGGTCATCGGCGCGAAGGATCGGAAAACGAACCGCGTGACCGCCCGCGTCATCGAGCACACGGACGCGCCGACGTTGCAGAGGTTCGTGGCACGCCACGTGACGCCAGGGGCAACTGTCTACACCGATGACCACGGCGGGTACGAGGGACTGCCGAACCACGCCACCGTCCGACACTCCGTCGGCGAGTACGTCAGCGACATGGCGCACACCAACGGCATTGAGAGTTTTTGGTCCATGCTCGCTACGTCACCGAGTTCGCGGGGAAGCACAACGTGCGTGGGACGCGCGCACCAAGGCTTCCCACCGTCCGACAAGCTCCCAGCCCGAGAAGGATGCGTGATGTCGAACTGGACCGCTGCGTCCTCGGACTGCAGTCGACCGGCGAACAACATCGATTTACCCCGGAAAGACTGGGATATCAGGTGCTTACGCTATTTGGGAAACTCGGATATAGCCAGTTTTTGGTCCATGCTCAAACGCGCGCACAAGGGAACCTTCCACAAGCTCAGCCCCAAGCATCTCCAGCGCTACGTCACCGAGTTCGCGGGGAAGCACAACGTGCGTGGGGCGGACACGGCTGACCAGATGGCGACGTTGGCGGCCGGGCTCGTGGGGAAGCGCCTGATGTACCGCGACCTGACCGCCCCGAACGGTCTCCCCTCTGGCGCACGCGCAAAGGCCTGAGCAGGGCACGGGCGAGGTCCTCCGGGGTGGCGTCGCCGTAGTCAGGGCGTTTTCTCATGGGATAGTATGCTCCATATGGAACCAGAACGTGAAAGCCTTAACTGGGTGCTGGCTCGCGACGACTGTTCAACGGCAGCGGCGTTCGACGTGTTGTGTAACGAGATCGAGAAGGACGTTGACACCAGAAACAGCCTCTCGAATGAGACGGCATACGTTTACCTCCGGGACAAAGAAGATATCCTTGTGGTAACCAGAAAGGCTGACGAGAAACGTGTCACATTCAGACTCAAAAACCATCAAATTATAGCGACTGGTTACAGGATTCGCCCGCTCAATCCAGCAAGGCAACGTGTGTTCATCACACGCTTGAACAATAGTGGGGCCTGCGAGCTCATCGAGGTAGGTGCAGTTCTTGACCGTCCCATTGTTGAGAGCACGCTGGATGCTCTCTTCTTCGACAGCCAGACCGATCGCCCACGATTTCCGTAAGGTGCACGGGGCCGCTGGTCTGCATGCTATTCAGCCAATTCGCGTAAGTCGGTCGCTGCGGCTCCCAGCAGCAGCTGGTAGCTGAGCAATGCCCGCTGCTGTGTGTCCGCATCCGTCGCAGTCGCCGCCTCATCAATGTGATCTTGGAAGGTCGGTTCACGTTCCGCCATCAAAGCCATGACTGGAACGCGTAAGCCAGCGGCTTGAAGTTCCCTGAATCCATCGCCGTCGTTCCAACCAAGGATGTCGGTCACGCACCCGGCATACTTCGGATCGAAGCTACCAGTTCCTACCCCCTCGGCCACATCATCTAAGCAGGCTGCAAAGACTCGTGTGCGGACGCGTCCAGCTTCAATCTGTTCGGGAGAATAGCCGCCGCAACCCCAGAGGGCGGTGACGACAAGCATCGCGAGCACACGTGTTGACATGGTGGCTCCCTTCGCCCGCGACCGGAAATGGTCGCCGGGCCAGTCGCCAAACACCCAGTCGTCCGATGCAAGGTCCCGCGTATTCCCCTGGATGGGGTGTTCTATTTCGCGGGCGACCCGACGGTGACGACGACCGAAGTGTTTGGCGAGGGAAGGGTAGATCAGGCGGGGAATAGTGTCAAGCCAAACTTATAATCCCCTTATTTTTAGTGGCTTACGTAGAATGCATAGTAGTCATGAATCGTTCCGTGTGCAATTCATGACACGCCCGGCCCGCGTGGGCGCCCGGCTCGCGGATGGCTCTGCTCAACCGTCGTAACGAAGGACGGTCAGCCGCGCGGCGGCGACCGGATCGCAGTCGTCAGACAGCTTCTTCTGAACCGGCGCGTCGACCGGCCGCACACGATGAACCGGGCGGTGGGCGGCTTCTTCGCGCTCGCCGAGTAGTGCGGGAACGTATTACAGAGCCTCTCGGATTCAGCGGATGTTTGCCGCCAGAGACGTGGATTGCACTACACTACCAGCGCATGGTGTGAGCCTCCAAGGGAAGACCGCTATGCTGCGGCCGATGGTCGCTTGGGCGAGGATGACCGGCGCGACGTTGCCCGTTTTTCAGTAGCGCAACGCGCCCGTGCCCGCCGTCGCGCAACGGCCGGTCGTCGTCGGGCAGCTCCGCGACGGCGTCGGGTGACAGTCTGGCGCTCCACGTTGCGATGGCTGACGGCCTCCTGACGGGTACGGGTCGGAGCGTTCTGGATGGGATTCCATGGACCACGGGAGCCGTCCGTGGAACGACCGGCTGTCTGGAGAGCCGCGTGTGCTGGTAATGTCCCCCCTGCAATCCGGTAGATTCGGCGGGGAATACAGGGCACGGCCCCCGACGGCGGACGACGAGACGGACATGACCACGACGCGCACCACGAGGTCGCTCTTCGGCGCGTGTGCGCTGGCTCTCGCCGGAGCCGGACCGATCACCGGCACGGCCTCGGCGCAGCCGGCGTCGGGCTTCTATCTGAGCCAGGAGATCGGGCTCAACGTCGCGCCGGCGGTGGAGCTGCTCGGCAACAGCAACGACCGGGCCAGCCGCTGCGACGAGTTCATTAACCCCCGTTTCGCGGAGGTCCCCGGGTGCACCGATCCGAACCGCGGGTCGGGCGCGGGGTGGAAGACCACCTACGACCGCGCCGCCGGCATTCTGGCGGGGCTGTCGGCCGGCTACCGGTTCGGCGGGCGACTGCGCGTCGAGGCCGAGTGGTTCCATCGGGAGTCGGCGTACGACCAGACCTCGCCGGTGGCGAGCGCGACCGGCGCCACCTTCGCGAAGCTGGACGGCGAGATCCAGCGGGCCGAGGACCGGATCGGGAGCATCTCGTCGCAGCACGTCTTCGCCAACGTGTACGTCGACTTTTCCGGTCGGAGCCGTCTGACCCCGTACGTCGGGGTCGGAGGCGGCATCGGCCGGACCGAGCTGGACTACGGCGACCTGTGGGCGCGGAACCCCGACCCCGACGCGATCGGCACGGCCGCAGGCCTCCCGAACGAGGCGGAGATCCGCCGGACCCTCGCGGCCACCACCACGAGCAAACAGGCGGAGCTGCACGACCGACTGACCGGGTACCAGGTGCTGGGCGGCGTGGACTACGCCATGTCGGATGCGGTCTCGCTCGGCGTCAAGGTCCGCTGGGTCCGCTTCGGCCGCTTCACCGCCGACGACATCGAATGGGAGCGCCTCCGGAGCCACCCGTCGCAATTGCGTCTCGACGGTAGCGAGCCGGTGACGTTCCGCATCCGCACTGACGGCGCGCTCTCGTTCGTGGGCGTTAGCTTGGCCATGCGGTACACGTTCTGATGGTCCGCGCGTCGGCGATCCCGTTCCCCCGGCCCGAACGGGCGGATGCCCCGGCGGTCGTTTCCCTCGGGCTTCGACGACAATGGATCTCACCGACTCATCGGCGGGTGGAGTTTGACCGTGACTGAGCGATGCCGCCAGGAGTGCAGGTGTGACAGCCCTGCGCTCTGCATCGCGCTGGCTGACGGCGCCTCCTGACGACCGCACGCCGACCCGTGCTGCGCACCCTGCAGGGATGGAACTCGTCGACGCCCCTGAAGGGGTCGATCGACCTCGAAGACCCGCCGCTCCGTGTCGTGTCTCACACCCTCGGGCAGGGACGACTACACGCGGACGGCGTCGATGCGCGAGCGCAACGATGCCCGGATATCGGCGGCGACGGCGCCGCGTTCGTGGTCATCTATCGCGCCTGTATTTTCCTGATCTGCGCGTCGATCATGGCCGGCGAGATCACGATCGGCCGCAGCGGTGACGATCGCGCGTGGAAGTGACGGAGTATGTGGGTTACCTGGTGGACGACTCGTGTGGTTGCCACGCTGTGCTCGGCAGCGGTCATTATTGACCTCCTATGCCCCGCCGCTGAGTAGCCATTGAGCGGGTTTCGGCAATAATCCGGTTGCAGACGGCTGCTTCTCTACTTGGTGTCCGGAGGGAGAGTTCCAGGCGGCACACCGAAACTCTTCGGCCCCAAACCGCAGGGCCAGCGTGTATTCCGCGCAGACCAGGAAAAATTCAGTGTCGCTGAGATGTGGTAGCTCGTGGGCGGGCGGCACGGCGTTTCCCCATCGCGCTGATCGGTCGCCGTCAGTAGTAGTACTGGGCCAGCAACTTCTCGCTGCGGACTGGCGACTACAAGCAGGTCATCGCCGCGCTCGATCGATTACGATGAAGCTGGGCGTGCGATTTCGGTTCGAACCCGCCTGCCTCGTGAAGGGGTCGATTTCGGTCTGTGTACGTCGTCGTATCGCGCCCATGTCCTCGAGTGTGTGGGGGGTGTGTAAGTTGGCATGACCGGGCAGCCTGCGTACGACGCCATCGCTGAGCGCTACCGCGCGTCCAAGTGGCTCCTGTTTCGCCATTTCATCGAGCGCTACACCCTGTTTGAGGTGCTGGGCGATCTGCGGGGCCGGACGGTGCTGGACCTGGCGCGTGTCGTTCCTGGGTCGCGCGGAGGCGGTCGTCGTCGTCGCGGGCTTCGCGCTGTTCGGAGGTCAGCTCCCGCTCGCGCGGTGCCGTGGGTTCCTGCACGTCGGGCCGGTTGGTCGTCGGATCGGCGGATTCGGCCGGGCTCGGCCGGTTGTCACTGCCGCTCTCGCTGTGCACGTTGATCGGATCGCGGGTAGGCGGTCGGTTCGTGAAACTCTCGGCCGGCTCCTGGCCGTGGGCCGGGTGCGCGCGCCGCGTGCCTTCGTGCGCCTCGTCCGGTTGCCGGGCTTGCCATTCGTTCGCCGCTTCGCGCGCGTGCGGCGCGGGCTTGTCGCGCAACGCGTCGACCTGGGCACGGGGCGTCGGCTCTCGTCGGTCGTCAGCGCGCGCGGCCTGGGGCTTGGGGCCGCGTTCAGCTCGCAGCGCGGCAAGCCGGGCTTCCCACGCCGCTTGATCGTCGCGGGCGTGCTGCATGTGGGTGGCTGTAACCTCGTTCGGGGTTGGGCCGGGTCCGCGTTCCTGGGCGGCTTGGCGGGCGCGTGCCTGCACCCGCTCAAAGGCGGCTTGTCCGTCTTTCCCGAGCGGTCGGTCCAGCCCTTCGGTCCATTCCTCGGGGCGGTCCTCGGGGATGGGTTGACGCGCTTCCTGCCGCTCCATCTGGCGCAAGCGCCAGTCGGCCAGCGGGGTTCTCGGGTCGTGCGGGGGGCGCGTCGATGGCGGTCTGCGTGTCGCGGACTTCGTGTACGCGCCGCTCGGCATAGGCACGCTCGCGGTCGTGCGTCTCTTTCCACGTGGCGGCACGCGCAAGGGAGCGATGGTAGGCGGCGTGCGCCGCTTTCGATTGCGGTACGTCCTGGGCCTCTCGGTCGTCGGTGCGCGCGGGACCGGGCGCGCCTGGTCGTCCTGTGACCTGGCGCGCCTGGTCATCCGTCCGCACGTCGTCCCGCACCGGCTTGGGGGCCGGCGTCGGGGCGTCGTCTCGCCAGAGCACATCAGAGCGGTCGAACATGGTGAGCGCCTAGCGGCTGATGCTCGCCTCGCGGTCGTGGGCGTGCGGTGGGGCTGGTGGGGTGGGGCTGATCTGCGGGCTGCGCGCAGCCGAGTATTTCTCGGCCAGCTCGCCATGTTCTTTCTCGGTGGTCTGCTCCCGTTCTCTGATGGGGCGCAACAGGTAATCGGAGATTTGTTGTGCGTCCGACGCCGCTTTGTACATCTCCTTCGGGTCGTCGTCGATGGCTTTGATCCAGCCCTGCACGTACGCCGCGCCACGGCTGCCGTCGTGTCCGACGCCGACACGTTCACCCGTCATCATCGCGGACATTTCGGCCCGGAGTTCTTCGCGGGCGTACTCGGTGCTGCCGAAGTTCCCGACGCCGTTTTTGGCGAGATCAACACCATGATGCACGGCATCCTCGATCTCATGGAAAGAGAGTCAGCGCCACCGGCGTCGGAACAAGAAGTGGTGAGTATATTCAGGAAGGTGCGGGAGTTCTCACGCATCGCGGAGAAGGAGCTTCACGCGCTGGTGCTGTCTTGCAAACGAGCGCGCCAACAGGTTCTCTCGACCATCGCAGTTGATAAGCCGACGATCCATTGACGTGTAGTCCTCCGACGGACGGAGGGCGCGGGACCCACTTTCCCCGGAACGGGAGGGTAATGATACAGAGTTCGAATCCAGAGCGATTCTTCAAGACTCTGATCGATAAGGGGTGTCTAGGCCGGGCTCAGACGGCGATTCAGCCGGCGGGAAACCGTCGCGAGACGGGTTCGCTCGAGACTGCTCCCACCGCGGTGCTTGCGCCGGTCGCTGTTGATCGGTCGCCTTCACCTCCGAGATCTTGGGCGAAAACCGCGGGTTCCCCCCAGGTACACTTGAGCGATGCACGCGATCGACGGGATGGCCTGCGCCAAGCGCGGGTGTGACAACCGTGGAAAACTGGGCCTCAACATCGTGGGCCACGGCTCGTTTCCGACGAAGTGGGGCCGACGCTGGCGGTACCGCTGCACGGTCTGCGGGGGAACGGTCAGCACGCACACGGGGACAGCGTACAGCGGCCTTCGCTGCGCTCGTAGGGAATGCGACCAGGTCGCGAGCCTGCGCGTCGAGGGTGTGAGCATGTCTGCGACCGCCCGGGTCACGGGCCATTCCCACAATACCATCGCGCGATGGCTCGAGCGGGCCTCGACAGCGGCGAAGCGCTTCAACCAGCGGATGTTGCGCGACTTCGAAATCATTGAGCTGCCGGCTGATGAGCTCTGCACGTTCATCGGCAACAAGAGCAGAGCCACATGGTTGTGTGCGGCCATCGAGGTGTGTTCCCGATTATGGGCCGGGAGCGTGCTCGGCCGCCGCTCCTCTCGAAACGCCACGGCCGTCCTCAACGACGTCATCCTCCGCGGACGCGTGGTGGGATTCCCGCTGATCGCGACCGAGGGGTTCGAGTACTACGTTGGGGTGATTGAGCGCCTCTTTGGGTCGGCGTGCGTCTATGGTCAAGTGCTCAAGACTCGGCGGAACGATCGCGTCGTCCGAGTCGAACGGCGCCGGAGGATCGGCCTGGCGGGTCGGCTGAAGGCTGCGCTGTGGGAGTCGGAGGATTCCGAGACCCTGAACACCTCATTCATCGAGCGTCTCACCCGCACGATTCGCCAAGGCTCGGCGTACTTGCGCCGTCGCTCGCCCTGCCACGCCCGTGGCGCCGACCAGCTCCACGGGCACGTCGACCTCTTGCGCGGCTCTTACAATGTCATCCGGCCGCACAGGGCGTTGCAGTTCGGTCGAGAGACCCGGACGCCAGCGATGCAAGCCGGCTTGGTGAACGCGCCAATGAACTGGAGCGACATCTTCACGGCGCCGGCCGCGCTCTACGCATTCCATGTGGCGGTCGTACGCGTTCCCGGTGCCGTCCAGCTCATGCAAACTAGCCCAGCCGCGCTGTCATCGTTCTCGTGGCCGCACGAACACAGATCGGCTGCCTGATCAACAGCGAATGGCGCAAGCACCCGATTAGCTCCCGGAGGGCCCGGCGGACGATCAGCCATGAGCATCTGGGACACCATCACCGGCCGCCGCGCGCGGGTGTCTCCGCAGCAACGCAGCGTGGTCATGAAGCAGCGCTGCGGCTGCTTCGGCCTCCGCTACACCGTGGGCGATCCCGCCGACTACATTTTCACGATCGACATCTACGCCTACATGGACAACGTCCACCCAGAACGCCATCTGGGGTGGTGGCGGTTCGAGCTGCCTCGTGACGCCGGTCAGGCTTCGGTCGAGATGGATTTCGACCCGATCCGCGCGGAATCGATGACGCTACGGGTGGGGGGCGCGCCTGTGCCGTCGCAGGATCAGTGGCACAACCCGGACTACGCGTTCGACCCGCTCGGTGATCTGCAGCTGGTGCTCCGCTCTGGCTCGGGTGAGATCCAGCGGATGGAGCCCGTGCTCCTGAAGTTCACCGATCGCGACATTCTCCGTGAGTTCTACGTTCGACAGTACACGTCGGAAGGCTACACCGCAAGCACCGATGCGCCGTTCCTGCACGAGCTGCACGACTACAAACTGGGCCGGCTGCGCGAGCTCTTCGACCGGTACATCCCGGCCGGCGGACGGGCCATCGACGTCGGCTGCGGCCGCTCCCTGTTCACCGAAATCGACGCGACGTTCCCGTTCACGGTCTACGCCGGCGATCTGAACTACGAATCAGTGCACGCGCGCGCGATCGCCGTGCCCCACCAGTCGTGGGCCGTCTTCGACGCCGCAGCGGTGCCGTTCGCCGACGAGCAGTTCGACGCGCTGTTCGCCGGCGAGGTGATCGAACACGTCGCGAACACGGAGGCGACGTTACGCGAATGGTGGCGTATCCTCAAGCCGGGCGGGGTTGCGATCATCACGACGCCGAACAGGGAGCGTCTGGTCGCTGTGGCGGACCGCCTGGAGTGCCCCTACAGCCGCGATCATCTGCGCGAGCTTTCCTACCGCGAACTGACCCGACAGCTGCTGCCGGCCGCCGGCTTCGACTTTGCCGAACAGTCCTGTCTCTACCTCGAGCTCTGGCTGCAAAACCTGTTCAATGGCCGACGCGTACAGGACTTCCTGCAGCGGGAAGGCAATCAACGGAAGCGTGTCCCACTGATGCGGAAGCTCTTCCCGCTCGGCCGCTTCGTCCCGTGGTGGTCGATGGCGATGATCGTCGTGGCCCGCAAGCGCGCGGCGTGATCCCGCAACCCGGGACTGCTAGCGCTAGCGCCGTCCCGCTGGGTCGCGGACACGATAGAGTCGCAGGGCCCCTTCGCGCCCGACCGGAATGAACCCGTACGGTCCAAAAACTAGATCGTGGGGTTGACGGCCGGTCATGTATCACGCTGCTGACCGATAGTAGGAGGGTTCCTCACACAAATGTGTGCACGATTCAGCCCCCAGCAGGTCAGCCACGCCGTGGAAAGAGGCTGCGGATGTGTTCGTGCCCGCGAATCAGCGGTGAAAGTCGTCTATCGCTCAGTCGACGGCCGCCTGCGCGGGCCCCGCTTTTGGTGGGGGGCCTGCTCGACGGCAGCCGGTCCCACCTCAAGGTGCTGAGGCGCTGGCATTTACAGGGCGACGAACCATGAACACTCGTGGAACGCGGCCTGGACTTTCGCCGACGTTTTACCGCTGGGCCGAACCCTCGCTGACTGTTCAGCCCCTTGGCACTGGCAGGCCCCTCGCGATTTCCGCCGTGTACCGTGGGCCGGACTTTCCGAGAGCCTGCAGTTCCTCTCCAGATACAGACGGTGTTCTCCAGCCACGTAAGTCGATGACAATGCTTGACTTATTAGCCATGGAACCGGCCAAAGCTGCACCGATCCCTGAGAGGAACCAGTAGGAGTTTGCCTTCTTCATGATCTCTTCAGACTACCAGCCGCCCCGCTGGCCAAAGTTGCAACGAAACCCTTTATCGTCTTCTCGACCGTGGCTTCGTCGACTTCGCCCTCCATGGCCGCTTCGATGATCGGGGCTAGCTGATTGTTCCGGATGGGCGCGTCGATCACGTGGGACCGCTGTTGGCCAGGCAGCTTGATGATCAGCGGCACGTGTATCCTGGCTTCTTGAGACTCGAAACTCGAGGCGTGATCGGCGGTAAGAATGAGCAAGGAATTCTCGAACCACCCAGCGCTTTGCAGCTGATCCACGATTTTCCCGATGACTCCATCCAGGTGTTGAAGACCTCGCTGATAGCCTCGCTCATCCCGAGGACCACGGTAGTCTCGACCTTCATGTCCGAAATAACTGCCATCAGGATTGAAGACGTAAGGCCAGTGCGGAAACGGCATGTGAAAGAAGGCGAACGTGCTGGACGTGCTTCGCTCCAGGAACCAGAGCGTCTCGTCCACGAGCGTGTTTCCCCACTCGAACTGGTTTCGGCTATGTAGCCTTCGAATCAGGGATCTATCGATACGCTGTGAGATCGGATCATTAAGGTAGCGAAGGTTGTAGACAACGGCCTTCAAGACCTTGCTTCCGAAATCCTTACCCTCGGTGCCCATTGAGGTCGAATAATAGTAGTCTAATTCGTGCTCGAAGATCCTGGGATATGGAAAGTAGAAGCCGATCAGTCCCGTGGAATAACCGTGACGGTGAGCTCTGTCGAAGAGACTCGACCGATTCCCGGACGAGGCACGTCGCCGACGAAACCAGGATCTGAGGATGTCATCCTCGGCCGTGAAGGACGCGCCAGGAATCTGTTGCTGATAGAGGATCCTGGGTAGCGACCGTCGTGTGTTCGACCCTGGTGATTGGGCCTGGCGAAACACAAAGGCCCTGGAAGTGACGCGGCGCAGGTTGTCGAAATACGGCTCGAACTCACCGTTCACCGTGCTCATTCGAAATGACCACGCATCGAAGACGAAGAAGAAGATTGGATATGTCGACTTCAGAGCGGTGGGATTTCCACGCTCGGCGGATCGTGATTGCGGGAATGTGGTTCGTGGTAGTGGATCCGCGTTCCAAGTCGAGAACAGGAACATCTGGATCAGAAATACCACACCCAGGGGAGAGAGAATCACGGCAACAGTTCTTGAGAGTCTCACGAGCCTGAGTCCAGGGTAGCGCAGCGAAAACGCCACGACCGCCAGGAGACACAGCCAGAGGATGAGGAGTATGTCATTGGGACGGGGAGAGAAGTCATGGGCTGCGAGGAGACCACTCACCAACGACAGCACGAAGACATGATGAAAAACCATCGTCGCCTGTCTGGAGTTCACGGCGTCTACGAGAACGCTGAGACCGACCGCAAGCAGCGAGAGAAAGACGACGACACCGAACAACTCCAGGCCTTGAGCCAGGCCCCAGTGCAGGAAGAAGCGGTTGCTCTCGTCGAACAGGAGAGCAAACTGCCTGGAGAAGTTCAGCGTCACGACGGAAAACGCGACTACCGTCCTGTAGAGCAGTGTTCTGGCACTGAGACCGGTCACAGGGGGGCTGCCTTGGGAGAACGGACGAAATCGACGCGTCGTTTTGTTGCGGGCGATTGCGGCGCGCTCACTGGTTGCGGAAGGCAGGAGAGGGGCACGGGGCGACCCATGGCCGCGGGGAATCTACGATCTAGCAGGTGTGTCGCTGACAATGAGACCAGAAACCAACCCTATACCAATTATATCACGGGGGCAAGGGCGTAACAACCGGTGTGTAAGGAGTACATACTCTTGACCGCTCCCTCGAGCGGGAATGCGTATCCGTGTCAGCTCGGCGCGAGACTGGTTATCCGCCCGCCCTGCCACCTCCGGCCTCAACCTGATGATGCCGTTCTCGGCGGTGGGGTGTCGGCAGCTCATCTAGCGGGAGCCAGACATGGCAGAACGGTGAATCGGCGACCAGGACCGACAGCGATGGGCCGCCCCAACTGTTCATGGGTCTTGGCGTAGTCGATCGTGAGCTCGAGCGCGCGCTCGGCCATGTCCACGCAGATCGGAGACAACGATCGCGCGTTCGAGGTCGAGCCCGCCCATGACAATCGCTACGCTCTTGTCTTCCTCGCCCACCAGGTTCTCCACCGGCACCTCGCAGTCCTCGAACACCAGCTCGCCCGTTGGGCTGTCGCGAAAACCCATCGTCTTTATTTTCTGCGCGACCTTGAAGTCGGGAATATCCTTCTGGGGGCAGGTAGCGACGAAGCGAGTATGAGACACTAACAGGGGCAGCGCTAACTTGTAACCAGGCGCCACCGGGAAACCGACCGCGGGGAACCCGTCTGGCATTCGATCTCGAAGCACCTGCGGCAGCGTGGAAGGCAGCGTCTGATGTGATCAGCCGGCGGTACTGGTTCGGGCTGGACGCTGGACGTGTGTTGCGTCGAGGGCCCGGCCCTATTTGGAACGGCGCGAATGCGCCCGCGCGTTGAGGCGGCGCTGCCTCTGCCATGAAGCGTCTTATCTGGGCCCTCAGCCTGGCCGCCATGGCGGTCGCCTTCACCATAGCCTGCGGCAACGATCGGCGCGCTCCGACGGCCCCCAGCGGGATAGCTCCGCCTGCTGCTTCGCCCTCGTCGCTGGTGTGCCCTGCGGACGTGGAGCCGACCTCGCCGGACGGCCAACCAGTCGCCGTGACGTGTGCGCCACCCACGCTCGACACGGCCGGAGGTTCCATCACCGCGGTCTGCTCGCCGCCATCGGGTTCGATCTTCGAGGTCGGGACGCACACGGTAACCTGCGTGCGATCGGATGGCGCCGACGCCCAGTGCTCCTTCTCGATCGCCGTTGTCGTCCCAGAGCTTCCGCAAACGATCTTGTCGGTCTCTACGGTTCTGGCGTTCGGCGACAGCCTCACCGAAGGCGAAGTCTCACCGGCTCCAAGTATGCTGATGGCCGTCCAGCCTGGGAACGACTATCCGGCCAGGCTCGAAGCGCTGTTGCGAGGGCGATTCCCCAATCAGATGATGTCGGTGGCCAACCGTGGCCTCGGAGGCGAAACGGCATCCGATGGAGAAGACCGGTTCCTTGGCACGTTTCTCGACACGGAGCCCGACCTTGTCATCCTCCTGGAGGGTGTCAACGACCTGGCACGGGGTCTGCTGCCCCCTGCCGCACGGCGAACCACGCCGGTTCGTGTTGCCAGGATTCGACGTTGCAGCGGTCGACACTGTGAGCCCGTGGGCAGCAGCGCACCGTCTCCGTCGTCCCACGTCCGGTACGACTCGGCTGACACACCGAGCAGGGCGGCGAACGCCGCCTGCGACTTTCCCAACGCGATCCGGACGGTCACGCTCTGTCAGTGCTGTCCGAAAACGTCCGACGGTCACGCTCTGAGAAAACGTCGAAGAGCCTCGACCGTCTGTAGCATCAAGGGTTCGGAGCCAAGCGAGAGAGCACGTGACGCGGGCATTGAATCGATGTTCTTTAGCAGGATGGATAGGGCTTGGGCGTAGCCGTAGGCTCTCACCCCGAATCGACGACTTGAACGGTCGCGTGGAGCGACGTGAAACGGACGCGCGCAGCATGGATGCGCGCCTGCGGGCCGTCGACGGCGCCTTCGCGAAGGTCGACCAGGGCTTAGAGACGCTAGCACGCGCCCTGCTGCTGTCACCGACATCGGGCGACGAATATCATGGACATCATGCAACGTTCCGGTCACGTTCGCTGTCGCTCGCGCGGCGCCCTTGTCGCCGCCTTGTGCGCTGCGCTGGCATGCATCCCGGATGTAGCCGGCGCCCAGGACGATCGCGAGGGATTCTACGCGGGCCTGCACCTCGGCGTTGCGCTCCCCACCGTCGTGACGTCGGCCCGTCGCTACGTCAGCCACCCGACCCGCTGCGATGTGCTGTTGTATCCACCTTCGGTGAGTCCGCCCGCCGCCGATCCGGCATGTTCCAACAACACGCCCGGGACCACGGCCAATACGTTCACTCTGGGCGCCGGGCCGACCGCCGGCTTCATGGTGGGCTATGGGACCGGCAGGCTGCGGGTCGAGATGGAGTATCTCAACGCATCGCTGGGCAGCGCCGAGTCGCCGATCGGCGGCACGACGAGCACCGCGCTGCTGAGCAAGACCTCGGAGTGGAGCACCGAAGCGCCGCCCTTCGAATGGATTGGGGACTACAGGGCGCACCAGGTGTTCGCCAATATGTACTACGACGTTCTCAACGACTCGCGCTGGACGCCGTTCGCCGGCGCCGGCATTGGCTGGGCGGCAACGGCGTTGAACTACTCCCTCCAGTTCATCCGCAAACCTGAAGCGGAGTACCTGCAGATCGAATTCGACCCGGACTGGCCGAACGTGGCCAAGCGCGCCGCCGCAGGCACCGCCAGCATCCTGGATACGTACGCGGGCACGACCCTCTTCGGATACCAAGCGCTCGTCGGGGTCGACTACGCGCTGAGCGAACGCACGACCCTCGGCGCCGCGCTGCGCTGGACCCGGTTCGACGAGATCGACCACGAGGCGGTGTACAACGTCGTTCGCAGCCACGCGGGCGTACTCGCCGACGGCGTGACGCCGTTCAACAACGAGCTGGAATTCTCCGGCATCGGCTCTCAGGCACTGACCGTCAGCCTGAAGTACCACTTTTAAACGAACAACGCGTGCAGCCGGCAGCGGGCGGTCGATGGCTTTCAACCAGCCCTTGACGTACGCCGCGCCACGGCTGCCGTCGTGGCCGACGCCGACCCGTTCACCCGTCATCATCGCGGACATTTCCGCGCGGAGTTCTTCGCGGGCGTACTCGGTGCTGCCGAAGTGCCCCGCACCGTGTGTCAAGGTGTCGCGGTCCATCCGGTCAGGGTGGCCGGTGGCGTGGCCGAGTTCGTGCAGGGCGGTCTGGTAATAGCCGTTCGCGGTCGCAAACTGCTCACGTTCCGGGAGCGTCACCTTGTCGGTCTGGAGGTTGTAAAACGCGCGGTCGCCGCGAACGTGGGCGACGTGGATCCCGCTCTCCTGAATCACCCGCTCGGCCATCTGGTGCGCCTTCCACTCGGGCTCTGTGTTGCGGTCGTCGCCCTTCCGTTCCAGCGTCAGGCCGTCCGCCTGTTCGACGTTGAACACGGCGTAGCAGCGGACCATCGGCGGGCGCGTGCCATCCCGCTCGGCCTTCCCCTCGGGTGAGCTGGCCGGCGTGTCGGGCGCGCCCGGCTGCGGCTTCTCCTTCTCGTCGTCGAACTTGTAAAACAGCACGTGGGTGGCCTTCTCGCCCTTGCGGACCTGACCGCCCATGTCCTTGATCTGCTTGTAGGTGGCCCAGCGGTTGTCGCTGTAGCCCTTCGCCGTTTGGGTCACGCTGAGGTAGACCGAATTCCCGCCCCGGTACGACCTGCCGGACTGGACGTTTTCGGGGAGTCGGCGCTCGCCGGGTTTCCACGGTTTCTGCCACGGCGCGACGCCCTGCGCGATCTGCGCTTTGAGCTGGCCGGCGAAGTCTTTGTGATAGTCGTCCTGGTTCCAGCGCGGCTTGTCCGGTTGTGCTTTCTTGCGGCCCCACACCATCGCTCAGCTCCTTGTCTGGTGCGGCGCGGCCGGCCGCTTCGTGTTGCGTGGGTCCACGGGGACGCGCGCGCCGGGTGTCCCCGGCGTCTGCCGCGGCGCGCGGCCCTGTGCGAGCGGGTCTTTCAGCGTCGCGGCGCACGCGCGGCGGAGCGCGGCGAGGGGGTGACGGTCGCGGCGCGGCGCGGGCATGGCTACTCGCCGCCCTCGGCGATCCACGGCTCGTCGCGCCAGTCGGCCGCGTTCACGATGTCCTGGGAATCGGAGTTCTCGGTGTCGGTCCACCCGCACGCGGCCAGGACGGCGCGCGGCGCGCGCACGTACACGCCCGGCACGAGGCGTTGACTCAGTTCCTCGGCGGTGTCCACCCCACACGCCGGAAGCCCGTCCACGTTCATCAGGTCACGAATCGCCATCGCCGCGTTCCTTTCATCGTCCCGCCCCGCCCTGTCTCTCTGGGTGGCCCCTCGTCGTCCCGCCACACGCGCCCACACACGATGCACACGGGCCGGAGGGCCGCGTGTCTGACGGCTGGGGCGATGGTCGTGGATCGAGGGGGCCGAGTGGAAGGTGTATCCGTCACGCCCCGGAGGCGGCGCCGCGCGCGGTAGGCCCGTTGGCGGTCCCGGTGATCGAGCCGGCCTTCCAGGCTGCGCTGATGCCGCGCGTTCGCGCGGCGCCGTTGACGGCGTTGCGCGGTCGCACGGCAGTGATCCCCACAGTACGCCTGCCCCCGGTAGCAGGACCCACAGATGTGGAACACCGTCCCGCACCCCGCCCCGCGGCACCGCACCGTGCGCCACGCCGCGGCTCTGGCCATCGCCCCTGCACGCCGCGCCGCCGGCGCATGGTGAGGAGGCGACGTGGCGCGGCGTGGGAGACCGGCCGACCGGCGTGGGAGGACGGAGGCGCGCGTCCCGGTGGGCGGCGATCACGCACACACGGATCCCGACGCCTGCGCGATCGCACGCCATCGAGACCCTCGGGACTCGCTCGTGTCTGTGTGAACCGGACCGAACAGCTCGGCGCGCGCCGCCGTGTGTCGTATCCCGTGTCTGATTCTATGTCTTGCAGACCAGGAACAGCATTCCGCCCCCGCCGCGCGGGTGTTTGTCGTCCGGCGGCGCCGGGCGGTGCGTCCGCTACACATCCGGAAGAACGACAAGCGCGGCGGTCGGTAGGAGGTTCACCTGGCAGAGTATCGGGGTTTCGGCCCGCTTCAGCAGCGTTATTGGGGAACACCAGCAACGTAGAATTCGGTATACGTCGTTCCGTCCTATCCCGTCGGCGTTCTATCGCTCATGCTGCTGCTGGCGCCGACGCTGACGCCACTGCACGTGCGCAGTTACTCCTCGAGGTCTACGGCGTGGAGCTGCACGGCGCGGTGCGGTTGGCGATCTCGGGAGCCGCGACCTGCAACGTCGTGGAGACGGACACCGATTACGCGGAGAGACGGGCGAATGCTGAGTTTGACGGCCCCGAGACGATCTCGGTGTAGACGTGGCCGTGACGCTCGAAGATGCCAAAGACGACGGTCTTGCCGTAAGCGCCGCGCCCGCGCCGGCCCGGCGCCCCGAAGAAGCTCTCATCGACCTCTACGACACCGAATAGCGGGCGCTGCGCTTCACAGGCCAGCAGCATGCGTTCCCGCAAGGCCCGGTACAACCGGTTCACGGTGTTGCGGTTCAGACCGCTCAGTGCTGCCGCCTGGAGCGCTGTCAAATCGATGGCGAAATAGTGGACGACTTCTCGGATTTTGGCGGCGGAAATCCTTGCACGTTTCGCATACTTGTTTTTCATTGTCATGCCTAGCCTTATGGATCATTTCACGATCCTCAGCTAGGCAAGACCCATTACTATATTTATAAGTGTGCAGGAAACGCCGGACCAGCGCAAGGGCAGGGAAGTGGTTCATCGCCGATTACGGGCTGGCGCGCCAGTCGGCCCCGGAGCACCAATACGCAACCAATCGACTAAAGTGAATGAAATGACTGCCCAGGTTCACAACGGGGATGCCCCGGTAGCTGTTGAAATTTGAAGCGGCGGCTCCCTGCTGGTCGTGCTATACGGCCGGTGGGAAAAACCTGGGGCCGAAGCCCCCAGAAAGGAGCCGCCGTGAAGAAGTCTCGCACAGTCATCCGTCGTCGCCAATCATCGTCGCCGGCGCTTCGGCACCTGCCGTTGGTCGATATCCTGGTCGACACGCAGACCGAGCTGCAGGCGTTGGTCGTCGCGTCGGGCCTGAAAGTCCTCGAGGCGATGTTGGAGGAGGACCGCGTGGCGGTCTGTGGACCCCGGTATGCGCATCAACCCGAGCGGCGTGCCTCGCGGGCGGGCCATGCGCCTAGTGAGGTCGTCCTGGGCGGGCGCAAGGTGGCGCTGCGCCGCCCGCGCGTCCGGCACGACGGCCAGGAGGTCGCGTTGCCCACGTTCCGGGCGTTCGCCGGGGACGACCCGCTGAACCGGCGCGTCGTTGAGCAGATGCTCGTGGGCGTGGCGACGCGCCAGTATGGCCGAAGCCTGGAGCCGCTGGGCCCGGACGTTCGCACCCGGGGCACGAGCAAGAGTGCGGTGAGTCGGCGGTTCGTGGCCCAGACGCAGGCACAACTCGACGCCTGGCGGGCCACCCCGCTCGCCGAGCTCGACCTCGCCGTGCTGCTGCTCGACGGCGTGCACGTGGGGACCCACTGCATCGTCGTCGCGCTGGGCATCGATGTCACCGGTCAAAAACACGCCCTGGGCGTGTGGGAAGGCGCCACCGAGAACACGACCGTGTGTCAGGGGTTGCTGACCAATCTGCAGAGCCGCGGCCTCCGCACCGACCGCAGCCTGCTCGTGATCCTCGATGGGGCGAAGGCCCTCCACACGGCCGTGACCCAGACGTTCGGTTCCGCCGCCGTGCTCCAACGGTGTCAGATCCACAAGCAGCGCAATGTGCTGGAGTATCTGCCCCAGGCGCAACGGCCATGGGTGAAGGCGATCCTCACCCGCGCCTACACGAACCGCGACGTCACGGCCGCCCGCCGGCTGTTGCAAGACCTCGCCCGCCGCCTGGACGCAGACCATCCGAGTGCCGCCGCGAGTGTCCGGGAAGGGCTCGACGAGACGCTCACGGTCATCGGGTTCGGCCTCTCCGAGCGCCTGCAGCGGTCGCTGGCTACCACGAACGCCGCCGAGAGCCGTCTCAGCCGAACGCGGCACGTCAAGCGCAACGTGAAGCGCTGGCGGGGAGGCGCGATGGTGCTACGCTGGATCGCGGCCGGGGTGCTGGAAGCCACCACGGGCTTTCGGCGCGTGAACGGCTGCAAGGACATGCCTCAGCTGGTGGCGGCGCTCCGAGCGCGCGACGCGCAGCTCGGGCTCGGCGAGTCGTCGGAAATGGTTGCGTAGTCGTGAACCGAGTCGCCGCTCAGTTTCAACAGCGCAAGGGACATCCCCTTCACAACGAGGATCTGTCGTTCACCGTCCACGTCTTCAAGGAGGGTGACGTCTTTATTGCGTACGTGCCACAGCTCGACGTGTCGAGCTGTGGAGATACGGCGACCGGCGCGCGCCGCAATATCCAGGACGCGGTCAGCCTGTTGTTGGAAACGTCCAAAGAACGAGGGACCTTAACGGAGATTTTAGAGGAGGCTGGTTACCGTCGCGAGGGGAGACACTGGCTGGCGCCGGAGCACATCTCCCTCGACCGGCTGAGCGTCAACCTGCCGGCCTAGATGCCCCCCATTCGTCCTATTCACTACAGGGACTTCGTCGCCGTCTTTGAAAAAGAGGTTCCTCTCAGGGATCGGTGCAGCTTTGGCCGGTTCCATGGCTAATAAGTCAAGCATTGTCATCGACTTACGTGGCTGGAGAACACCGTCTGTATCTGGAGAGGAACTGCAGGCTCTCGGAAAGTCCGGCCCACGGTACACGGCGGAAATCGCGAGGGGCCTGCCAGTGCCAAGGGGCTGAACAGTCAGCGAGGGTTCGGCCCAGCGGTAAAACGTCGGCGAAAGTCCAGGCCGCGTTCCACGAGTGTTCATGGTTCGTCGCCCTGTAAATGCCAGCGCCTCAGCACCTTGAGGTGGGACCGGCTGCCGTCGAGCAGGCCCCCCACCAAAAGCGGGGCCCGCGCAGGCGGCCGTCGACTGAGCGATAGACGACTTCACCGCTGATTCGCGGGCACGAACACATCCGCAGCCTCTTTCCACGGCGTGGCTGACCTGCTGGGGGCTGAATCGTGCACACATTTGTGTGAGGAACCGAAAAAGAGGGCTTTGTATTCAGCCGCCAGCGTGGAGATCATCTGGCCTACACCAAGTCTGGTGTGACGCGACCCTTGGTCATCCCCGACTTCATCTACCTGTCGGGCACGCTGGCGCGTGGACACGCGGAAGTCTTGCCGGACCCGACGGCCCCGAAAATCGCCACGCCGGTATAGGGGCCCCGCTCCGAGATCATGAGCAAGGTTGATAGCGGACAAGAACGTGACCGATCGCTCGGCGTGATTCGCACCGTGCTAGCAGCCCGTGGCAGAAGGGCTAATTCGTAACTTGAGGATCGAGTGCTCGTATTCACCGGTCGCGATCCGGATGGCCCCCGAGAACCGCGAGTGGGGCGACACCCGTAGTCGGGGTGCCCGCGGCAACCTCGGGCATCAGGTCGCGCGGGGCCCCCTCGCCAACGTGCTCAAGGAGCGCGGCCTAGAACCCGCCCCCGACCGCAAGAAGCGCACGACCTGGCGGGAGTTGCTCGCGGCCCACTGGGACGTGCTCGCCGCCGCCGACTGCTGCACGGTCGAGGTCTGGACGCCACGCGGCCTGACCCGCTTCACCGTGCTGGGCCTGATTCACCTGGCCAGCCGCCGCGGTCAGATCGCGGGCATCAGCGCCGAGCCCGACGGGCCGGGGGTCCCCCAGCTCATGCGGAACGCCCCCGATGCCGAGGACGGATGCCTGCGACACATCCGGGTCCTCATCCATGACCGCGACCCGCGCTTCCGGCCGGCCGGGCGCGACACGCTCCCCCCGGCCGATGTCACCCCCCTCCGACGCCCCGCCCGCGCGCCGACCCTGAACGCCTACACGGAGCGCGTCGTGCGCACCATCAAGGACTCCTGCCTCGCGCCTGGTCCTGATCGGCGAGGGCTCGCGGCGTCGCGCCGGCCGCGAGTTCGTCGCGCACGACCACCACGAACGGAATCACCAGGGGCTCGACAATCGCCTGATCCTGCCGCTGTCGACGGCACCGCCACCCCGTGGGCGCGTCCCGGGCCGCCAGCGGCTCGGTGGGATGTTGCACGACGACTCTCGGTCAGCAGCGTGATACATGACCGGCCGTCAACCCCACGATCTAGTTTTTTGGACAGTACGAGGTCTTCCACATGAGCGATGAGCTGAAGCGCGACTATCAGGAGAAGCTCGGCAAGAAGTTTGGGGCCATCTTCCACGGCGTCTCGTACGACTGGGCGGGCGGATGGGTCAGGCTCAACGAGTACCGGGGCCTTTTCGGTGACCCGGCTCATATCGAGTTCATCAATACGTTTAGTGGTCCGTTTATGGGGGATGTGCAGCAAGTTTTCTGGCGCGATCTGTTGCTCCACATCACTCGGCTGACCGACCCTGCCGCCATCGGAAAAAAGGAGGTTCCTCTCAGGGATCGGTGCAGCTTTGGCCGGTTCCATGGCTAATAAGTCAAGCATTGTCATCGACTTACGTGGCTGGAGAACACCGTCTGTATCTGGAGAGGAACTGCAGGCTCTCGGAAAGTCCGGCCCACGGTACACGGCGGAAATCGCGAGGGGCCTGCCAGTGCCAAGGGGCTGAACAGTCAGCGAGGGTTCGGCCCAGCGGTAAAACGTCGGCGAAAGTCCAGGCCGCGTTCCACGAGTGTTCATGGTTCGTCGCCCTGTAAATGCCAGCGCCTCAGCACCTTGAGGTGGGACCGGCTGCCGTCGAGCAGGCCCCCCACCAAAAGCGGGGCCCGCGCAGGCGGCCGTCGACTGAGCGATAGACGACTTCACCGCTGATTCGCGGGCACGAACACATCCGCAGCCTCTTTCCACGGCGTGGCTGACCTGCTGGGGGCTGAATCGTGCACACATTTGTGTGAGGAACCAAAAAGGAGAACATCACTGTTACACGGCTCACGGACTTTCGCGACGACCCAGAGTTGCGTGATCGGTTCCCGGACGTTTGTGACGACCCAGCGTTGCGTGATCGGGTGAAGTCTCTTGCTGATATTGCGGAAGAGAACGCTCGATTCGCACGTGACTGGCGCAATCGACGCATTAGTCATTCGGATCTGAACCTGGCGATCGATCCAGATGCGGAGTCTCTAGCTCCGACTACCCTTGCCTCGGTCCAGAGCGTGCTCGACGCTGTTCATGCTGCTCTCGATGCCATTTCGTCCGCTTTCATGGACGTCCACATTTCAAATCGTGTTACTGCGAGCGAGCCTCGGGCTACGGCGTTTTTGAACTATGCTCAGATGCTTGTGACTGCGGTTCGGTACGTGGACTCGCTCATAGATCCTGCCGGAAGCGCGCCGTTTAACGACACCGATGTTGCGGCCAGCTTTCTCGCCAAGGCTGTTGGCCGTGAACCCACCATGGATGAGATTCTCCAAATCATCTACTTGCGCCAAGCTGTTCGCCGGTTCAGCTGACCTTTAGTACTAGTTGCCGTGGGAGACCCCCCGGCTTTGCCGGGGCGGCCAGCAGCGTTTGACGTATCCGGGAGTCGCGTGAGGAAACTCCTTCCCGTGAGCCGCACAAGCATCACGAGAAGGAGTCCTCATGACGACGTACCGAAGTCTCAATCATACGAAATGGCACTGCCAGTATCACGTAGTGTTCATTCCGAAGTACCGGAAGAAAGCGATGTATGGAGGCGTCCGGCAGCAGCTGGGCGAGGTGCTGCGGCAGCTGGCGCGGCACCGCGAGAGCCAGGTGGAGGAGGGGCATCTGCTGCCCGACCACGTCCACATGTTGGTGTCGATCCCCCCGAAGTACTCGGTGGCGCAGGTGATCGGGTATCTCAAGGGGAAGAGCGCGATCCACATCGCTCGGGAGTTTGCGGGGCGGTCCCGGAACTTCGTGGGGCAGCACTTCTGGGCGCGCGGGTATTTTGTCTCGACGGTGGGCCGTGATGAACGGATCATCCGGGACTATATCCAGCAGCAGGAGCGAGAGGATCGGCGGCTGGATCAGTTGCCGTTGGACTAGAGCCGCCACCGTCAGGTGGCTCAAGTGACCGCGCAGCGGTCACGTCAGCCGCTTTGAGCGGCTCACAACTAAAGCCCCCGGCTTTGCCGGGGGATACTTACTGGGTCTGCCGTTTCCGAGCATTTTGAGGCATGAAAGTTTTTCGTGGGTGAAGTGGTACGGCCCTGACGGCTCCGCAAGTGCGGAGACTTCTCCGAGTCGAGTGGATTTGGTGGCGTTCTCTCGGACCACGATGGCTCGATCAGCTTCCGACTGGGCCGCGAGACCGTTGACCCGACAAGCCATCAGCTCCCAGGGAGGTGGGCCCATGCGTGATGTCGAACTGGACCGCTGCGTCCTCGGACTGCAGTCGACCGGCGAACAACTATGTTCGCGTCAACACCGTCGACCTGTACACGCCGAACGCTCGATTTACCCCGTGGAAAGCTATCAGGTGCGCTATTTGGGGGATACTTACTTCTGCCGTTTCCGAGCGAGGCATGAAAGACGGTGAAGTGTACGGCCTGACGGCTCCGCAAGTGCGGAGACTTCTCGAGTCGAGTGGATTTGGTGGCTTCTCTCGGACCCGATGGCTCGATCCCCGACTGGGCCGCGAGACCGTTGACCCGCCAGGCCACGTCGAGATCATGGGAGCGGTGGGCCACGAGCCTCTGCCACGGCACGCTGAACATTTCATGCAGAGCGGCCCTGGGCTCGATCAGGTGCTCGAGCACTTCCGTGGACACGACAAGATCGAACGTGCCGCCTCGGCAGCCGATGGGCGTCGGCAACCAGCGCTACGTTGCCGACGTTGCGAATATCGACCGCAATAACATCTCGGGCTCCTCCGCAGAATCTGTGGGTGATTTAACCTATCGGTGGGTGACTTGGTAGATGGGATGCCCTGTGGAAGGTTGTGGAAAACGCGCAGCGTTTTCCACGGCGCGGTGGGCGCGGTTTGTGCGTCCACGGCGCCGACAGCGTCCATAGGGCCCGGGCGGCACCATGCGCAACGCATCCCGCCTCGACCCTGAGACAATGGTGGTTGCGAAACGACACCACTGTGCTCGGAGGCGAACAGCGGGATGCAGATCAAGACTATCCTGAATCGGATTCAGAAGTATCGCGGCTTCGTGTATGGGTCCATGCGGCTGCACGGGCAGGGGACGACGCTCCGGCTCGAGGTCGAAATCTACCCGCACCTGCGCAACGGCCCCCGGTGTGCTGGCTGCGGGCACCGCGGCCCTCAGTACGACACGCTCGCCACGCGGTGGTTCGAGTTCGTGCCGCTCTGGGGTCTCCGCGTCTTCTTCCTGTATCGCATGCGCCGGGTCGACTGCGCGACCTGCGGCCACGTGCGAGTCGAGCAGGTGCCGTGGGCGGAGGGGAAGCACCAGCTGACGACCACCTACGCGTGGTTCCTGGCGCGGTGGGCGAAGCGCCTGAGCTGGCGCGAGGTCGCGACGACCTTTCGGACCAGCTGGGAGAGCGTCTACCGGGCCGTGGCGCTGGCCGTCGACTGGGGCCGGGCGCACCAGGATCTGACGGGGATTGAGGCCGGGGCCGGGCGCACCAGGATCTGACGGGGATTGAGGCCGTGGGCATCGACGAGATCCAGTGGCAGCATGGGCACCGCTACCTGACCCTCGTCTACCAGATCGACCCCGGGCATACGCGGCTCCTGTGGATCGGCCAGGCGCGCCGCGTCAAGACGGTGCTGCGGTTCTTCCGCTGGTTCGGCGCGGCGCGGACGCAAGCGCTGCAGTTCGTCTGCAGCGACATGTGGAAGCCGTATCTCAAGGTGGTCGCCAAGAAAGCTGGCCCCGCCTTACACATCCCCGACCGATTTCACATCGCGCTCAACATGAATAAAGCGATCGACACCGTGCGGCGCGAAGAGGTCCGCGAGTTGAAGCACAAGGGCCGTCCGGCGTGGCTGACCAAGGCCCGGTGGCTGTTGCTGCGGCGCCGCGACCATCGGACGACGGCGGACCGGAGCCGCCTCCGGGATCTCGTCCGCCTCAACCTGAAAGCGGTGCGCAGCATGTTGCTGCGCGAAGACTTCGAGCCGTTCTGGCGGTATCGATCGGCCCACTGGGCGGGCCTGTTCTTGGACCGGTGGTGTACCCAGGTGATGCGGTCGCGCATCGACCCGATGAAGAAGGTCGCGCGCTCACTGCGCACGCACCGCGCCTTGTTGTTGAACTGGTGCAAAGCCCGCGGCCAGATTTCAGCGGGCGCGGTCGAAGGATTGAACAACAAGGCCAAACTCACCACCAAAAAGGCCTATGGCTTTCGGACCTATCGATGTCTCGAAATCGCCCTGTACCACACGCTGGGTAGCCGCTGGCCGTCTCTCGGCGAACGCCGGTCGCCTCCTCGATGCGTCGCAGCGACCACCCGAGTCGCCCCAGCGCCAGAACTTGCTGTCGTGTGTGTTCGCTCAAGACGTTGCTCATCCGGCGTAGGAACCGCGGTTCCCCGCCGACGTCAACGCCTCAACGCGCTACGTGTGGTGGCCGGTTTTCAGGTGTCGATCGATGGCCGGTTTTGGGTGTCCACCGAGGTCCGGAGCTCTGAGGCGCAGCATGTACTTGCGACCCATTCAGCTGCGATAGCTGGCGAGGCGGACCCTCGGGATGTGATCTTGTTCAAGCGAAAAGGATGCACCGGGTCACTTCAGGCGATAAAGTCCACGCTGAATCTGCATGAACAGTTCAGTATTCGTCCCACCTGGATTGCCCACACGATGCTTCGCGAGGAAGTTGCCTGCCCAGTGAATCTTCAGCACCCGATTCACGTCGGCCGCGCGAAATTGTCGAGGAATGGCGCCTGACCGGACGCCTTGCCGGATGCGGCGTATCGTATCTCGTTCGTCACGCCCCACCCGCGCGGCTCCATTTGCTCCACTCTTGGGCCAGCGGGCGCTAACCCGGACGGGCGGTGCCTGCTCGCTCGGACTGCGACAGAGCGCAGTCGCAACGTTTGGAAGACCCTGTCTACGTCTTGCAACGCGTAGAACCGGAAAGGTGACCCCGCCAGCGACTCGCGGCTGTCCGTCGATGTGCCCTGCCAGTATTTCCCACCAGTTTCGGCGGGTCCGTTTGCCCTCAGCCCTCCAACGTTGCATCACGGACTCGATCTGATCAGCGATATCACCGTAGCCGTTCCCTCGCAGCCAGACCCGCGCGTCGTCGTCGCCAAGCGCGGGGCGAACCGTTGACTCGTCGTCAGGCTTCTTCTTTGGCACGCCAGATATGCAACCGCGGATTCCCGACTCCGCTCTCGGTCATCCAGATCTCTGCTTCCCCAGCCACCTGGATCACACTTTCGACGAAAAGATGGTGAAAAAACCAGCCTACTTGTTTCGCATGCGCTTCGTCGTTGCATGGGAATATGAATCGCGTAACCGCCGTCGTTTCGTCGATCAGATAGCGCCCACCTCCTGCGCCCCAGGGTTTCCTTGGACACTTGATTGCGAGAGAGTACTCGCAGGAGGAGTGTCGAAATGGGGAAGCCAGATCAAGGTGCGGCGGCGGCGGAGGGAGCCCGGAGGGCGACCGGAGATGCTGCCGGGAACGGCCGTGGGGGACGGTTTTCGGCCCGGCGCAAGCGCGAGACGGTGCTGCGTCTGCTGCGCGGCGAGGATCTTGAGTCCGTGTCGCGGGAGCTGGGGATCACGGCGGCGCGGGCCTCGCAGTGGCGGGATCAGTTTCTGGCCGCAGGCCAGGCCAGCCTGAAGAGCCGGGCGCCGGACGCCCGGGACGAGGCCAATCGTCGGCTGCAAGCCAAGATCGGTGAGTTACTGATGGAGAACGAACTGCTCTACGCGAAGGTGGACCAGTTGGAGGCGGCCGGCCCTTTGGCCCGGCGGAGGTCGAGGCGATGAAGGGCGCCCACTCGATCTCCACGCGTCGGGCGTACGGCGTGCAGCGGGTCTGCCGCGTGTGGCACCGCGCCCGCTCCAGCGTGTATGCGCGGCGGCAGGCGACGACGTCCCCTTGCCGGCGCGGGCCGGTCGGCGCCGCCCCGGACGACGTCCTGGTCGGCCATATTGGCCGCATGCTCGAGGCGTCGCCGTTTCATGGCGAAGGGTACCGGAAAGCCTGGGCGAAGCTTCGGGTCGAGGGAATCCGCACGTCCCAGGAGCGGGTGCGCCGGTTGATGCGGGAGCACGACCTCCAGGCCCCGCACCGCGTGGGCCACGCGCACGGCCCGAAGGCGCACGACGGGACCATCACCACCGAGGCCCCCGATGTGATGTGGGGCACGGACATGACGACCACGGTGACCGTGAGTGAGGGCGCGGCCTTCGTCTTCGTGGCCGTCGA
This sequence comes from Vicinamibacterales bacterium, assembly GCA_965197395.1. Classification (GTDB taxonomy): domain Bacteria; phylum Acidobacteriota; class Vicinamibacteria; order Vicinamibacterales; family UBA8438; genus CAZYFH01. The sequence goes on from CBDANB010000006.1 coordinate 1,144,484, forward strand.
TCACTGCACAACCGAGTGCATCGGCCTGCATGCGGCCAAGCGCGGGACCCGATTTGAGGCCCTGGAGCCGATCCGCCAGGGCGTCCGCGAACGCTTCGGTGAGATCGGCGACGGCGTGGCCTGCGGGCTCCGGCTCCGGCACGACCACGGGTCGAACTATCTGGCCGACGACTTTCAACAGGAGGTCGCGTTCTTCGGCATCGAGAGCTCGCCGAGTTTCGTGCGGGAACCCGAAGGCAACGGCGTCGCGGAACGCTTCATCCGCACGCTGAAGGAGAATCTGTTGTGGGTGCGGAGCTTCGACACCATCGAGGAGCTCCGCCTGGCCCTGCTTGCGTTCAAGCGAACGTACAACGAGCAGTGGATGCTGGAGAAATACCACTATCGAAGTCCCGCTCAGGTGCGACGTGACCTCGTCGGGCTGGACGCGGCAGCGTAGATGCGAATACCGTCAAACCACTGTCCAAGAACCCTGGGGCGCTACACAGTGGATGCTGGAGAAATACCACTATCGAAGTCCCCGCTCAGGTGCGACGTGACCTCGTCGGGCTGGACGCGGCAGCGTAGATGCGAATACCGTCAAACCACTGTCCAAGAACCCTGGGGCGCTACAGCTGGGGGCTGAATCGTGCACACATTTGTGTGAGGAACCAACTAAGTTTCGCTCACCTTCCGTTAACGATACACAGGAGCATACCGATGGCTTGTCTTGAGCTGCAACGGCACGGCCGCGTCCGACGGTTTTTCTACCATCATCCACACACTGTTCTTGCGCTGGTGCTGGTGTTTGCCGTCGGCGTGTTTGCGCCCGGCGTGGCCAGCGCCCAGGACGCGACGATCGCCGGACGGTCACCGACACGACGGGCGGCATTCTCCCCGGCGTCACCGTGGACGCGCAGGACGCGGCGGGGAGCGCGCAGGTGACCGTCACCGACGGGACCGGCCAGTTCACGTTCAGCGGACTTGTCCCGGGGACGTACGACGTGACGTTCACCCTCTCCGGCTTCACCGCGCCCGCGCAGGTGGTGGAGGTGCGCGGCGGCGCCACGGTCGCCCTCGACGTGGAGATGGCGGTCGGCGGGCTTGCCGAGCAGGTGGTCGTCGTCGGGACCCGCGCCCAGCCCCGGTCGGTGACCGCCTCGGCCGTGCCGATCGACGTCATCCGCAACGAGGATTTCGTCAGCCAGGGCAGTACGGACCTGGCCGAGCAGTTGCGGACCGTCGTCCCCTCGTTCAACATCAGCATTCAACCAATCAGCGACGC
>CBDANB010000007.1:0-1294440 GCA_965197395.1 Vicinamibacterales bacterium
GCCGATCGCCTCGAGGAGCGGCCGCGCGTCGGCGTACGAGATCGGCAGGACCGGAATGCGGGTCAGCGTCGGCGCTTCCGTGAGCTCCAGCCGCGGGGCATCCTCCGTGGCGCCGATGTTCGGCGTCAGGGGGTCACCGGGAAACAGTGGCATGTCGGCGACCGAGCCGCGCTGGATCCCCTGGTCCATGCGGTACGCCCCCTGAGGGTAGACATCGCCACGTGCGTAGCCGTCGTCTCGCGGGTCGGAGTAGATGAGGCAACCGACGGCGCCATGCTCGGCCGCGACCTTGGGTTTGATCCCGCGCCACGACCCGCCGTAGCGGGCCAGCACGATCTTGCCCGCGACGTCGATTCCCCGGCGCGCGAGCTCGTCGTAGTCCGCCGGGACGCCGTAGTTCACATAGACCAGCTCGCCGGCCACGTTGCCGTCGATCGAGTACGCGTTGTAGCTCGGGAGCTGCTCATCGCGTTGCCCCGAGGTCGCGTCCTCCGCGAGCGCCGGCTCGCGCAGCGCGGCCGCGAATCGCGTCGGCGCCGTCATCTCGACACGCCTCGTCAATGGCGTCGGAAACAGCACGTGAAACGTCTCGATCTCGGTCTCGTATCCCCACGAGCGGAACTGGGCCGCCAAGAAGTCGGCGATCTCCTTGCTGAAGGGTGCGCCGACATGGTGCGGGCGCCCGCTGAGGTAGCGCATCCACTCGCGGAGATTGTCGGTCCGCAGCTCGCTGTCGAACCGCGCCTCAAGCGCGCGGTGCGCCGCGGAACGATCGCCGATGAACCCGAGCAGCGGACCATCCGCCGCGGTGGCCGGCAGTGCGAGCGCGAGCGCGACCAGACCGGCACCCGCGAGTTGAACCCGTGTGCGTCTGCGCATGACTGTGTCTCCGTGGATTATGATGGCTGGATCGCGCGTGGAAGTCATTCACTATCCTGAGGACCCGTCGCCGACGGGCTGGACGCACACCGCCCTGGCGCTGGGCAACTTCGACGGCCTGCATCGCGGCCATGCGAAGATCGTCGAGCGCGTGCGCCGGAACGCGAGCGAGCGCGGCGGTACGGCCGCGGTCCTGACCTTCGAGCCGCATCCACCGCGGGTCGTGCGCCCCGATCGCGCGCCGCCGCTCCTGATGACCCAGGCGCAGAAGCTGGAGGCGCTGGCGGCTGCCGGGATGGACGGGGCCGCCGTCGTCAGATTCACGCCCGAGCTCTCACGCTGGGATCCCGACACCTTCGTGCGCACGGTACTCGTGGAATGGCTGCACGTCAGCGACGTTTGGGTGGGAGCCAACTTCCTCTTTGGCCGTGACCGCAGCGGGAACTTCTCGCTGCTGCGCTCACTCGGCGCCCGGTACGGGTTCCGTGCCGAGAAGATCGAGCCGGTCCGCTACAAGGATTTCGTCGTGAGCAGCACCCGGTTGCGGCGGCTGATCGGCGAGGGGCGGGTGGACGAGGCGGGCGCGCTGCTCGGACACCACTACGTCATCGATGGCACGGTCGTGAAGGGGGCGGGCCGTGGTCGTGGCCAGGGGTTTCCCACCGCCAACCTCGAGAGCGACAACGAGCTTTTGCCGCCGGACGGCGTCTACGCCACCACGGCGACGGTGAAGGGCATCATCAACGCGTCGGTGACCAACATCGGCGTGCGACCCACCTTCGAGGACGAGGGCGCGCGGACGGTCGAGACCCACGTCTTCGGGGCCGATGGAGATCTCTATGGCCAGCACGTGCGGCTGGCATTCATTCAACGGCTGCGTGACGAACAGCCGTTTCCGGACGCGGCAGCGCTCACTCGTCAGATTGCCGCAGACTGCGCACAAGCGCGGGCGCTCTTCGATCGGATTTCACTATAGTTATTCCGGTGTTGACCGTGACCGAGTGGCGTCGTGACTGAATCGCCACACCTTGATCTGGCGTCGATACGCTTCGACCTGACCGTGCCGTGCGATGCGCGGTTTCGTCCGATGCTCGACCAGCTCGCCTCACGGTTGATCGCGTACGTCGGCTACGCCGCATCCGACGCGACGACCCTGACGCGCGCCGTCGAGCGCACGACCGAGCGAGTGCTCACCGGCGCCGCCGGGCGCCCCTATGCCACCCTCGATGTCAGTTTCCGGACCAGCGAGACGGAGATGGAAATCCGGATCCGATGTCGGCAGGGACCGGATGGGCCCCGGGATGCCGATGGCACGGATATCGAGCGCGCGCTCAGTCAAGCGGGGGAGGACGACCCGCCGCTCGACTTTATTCAGCGGGTGATGACCCGTGTCGAGTTCGACCGCGAGGACGGCGCTGACATCTGCACGCTCGCACGGACGCTGCCGGCCGCGTCGTAGGCAACCGTCCACCGGCCCAGCCGCCTCATTCCACGCGGACCGCTGATGCGTCTCTACAACACGCTGACCCGGCGCATCGACGAGTTCAGTCCTCAGCGCGACAACACGGTGCGGATGTACGCCTGCGGGTTGACCGTCTACGCGCGCGGACACATCGGCAACTTCCGGACGTTCGTCTGTCTGGACGTGCTCCGACGCGCGCTCCGGCATATGGCCGGTTACACGATGCACCAGGTCATCAATTTCACCGACGTCGACGACAAGACCATCGCTGGCGCGAAGCGCGCTGATGTGTCGCTTCGCGCGTATACCGACCAGTACATCGAGGCGTTTCGCGAGGACGCGGCCACTCTGGGGCTGGAGCCGGCCGAGGAGTCGCCGCGTGCGACGGACGGCGAAAACCTGCGCGCGATGGCGGCGATGATCGCGGCGCTCGACGAGCGCGGCCACACCTATCGGAGCGAGGGATCGGTGTACTTCAAGATCGCCACGCTACCGCACTACGGCAAGCTGGCGCGGCTTGATCATGACGGAATCCAACCGGGCGCGCGGGTCGATGCGGACGAGTACGCGAAGGAAGATGCTCGCGACTTCGTGCTCTGGAAAGCTTCATCGGCGGGAGAGCCGAGTTGGGATGTCGGCGTCGGACCCGGTCGCCCCGGTTGGCATATCGAGTGTTCCGCGATGGCGCTCCGATTGCTCGGCGCGCCGCCGATTGACATCCATGCCGGCGGTGTCGATCTCGTCTTCCCGCACCATGAGAACGAGATCGCGCAAGCCGAGGGCGCGACGGGGCAGCCGTTCGCCCGGTTCTGGGTGCACGTCGAGCACCTCCTGCTCGACAAGCACGTCAAGATGTCGAAGTCGCTCGGCAACGTGTTCACGGTGCACGACATCCTCGACGAAGGTCACCGGGCCTCGGCGCTTCGCTACGTCCTGCTGTCGACCCACTATCGCAAACAGCTGCGCTTCACGTGGGAGAGTCTCGCGCAGGCCGAGGAGGCGCTGCGGCGACTGATGGACTGCCTGGCTCGGCTCGAGGCCGTGAGCACCGACGGTCGCCACGATGCGATCGCCGATCGCGTCGTGCGCGCGAAGGAAGCATTCGCCGGGAAGATCCGCGACGATCTCAACACCCCCGGCGCCCTCGGTGCGGTCTTCGAGCTGGTGCGCGACATCAACGCGGCGATCGATGCGGGCGAGCTGGGAGGCGGCGACGTGCCGGTGGTGCGGGAGGCGTTCGACGCGTTCGATCGCGTGCTGGGGGTTATCGCCCTGCGACGGACCGAGGAGGCGGCGCCTCCGGTGGCGGTGGAAGAGATCGATCGCTTCATCGAGGAGCGGCACGCCGCGCGGCGGCGTCGCGATTTCGCGGAAGCCGATCGCCTGCGCGACGATCTCGATGCCCGTGGCGTCGTGCTAGAGGACACCCCGACAGGCACCCGCTGGAAGCGGAAATAGACCGGCCCCTCCCTTGCACGTGGTCGCCACGTGCCCACCGCCGACCGCGCTCGTCTCGGGAAACAGGGTGAAGACCTGGCCTGTCGCGAGCTCCGTCGGCGTGGGTACGCAATTCTTGCGCGCGGCTATCGCACGCGGTACGGCGAAATCGACATCGTCGCGCGCGACGGGGCCGTCCTCGTCTTCGTCGAGGTCAAGGCGCGGTCGACCGCTCGGTGCGGCAGCCCGCTCGACGCACTGACCTCGCTGAAACAGCGCCAGGTCACCGCGATGGCACGCAGCTATCTGATGCGAGCCGGCTGGGGCGATCGGCCGTGTCGATTCGATGTCGTCGGCGTGCGACTCGAGCAGGGCAGTCGGCCGTCCGTTGAGATCATCCGGGGCGCGTTCGTGGCGTCATGAACATTTGACGCGATTGGCTGATGGTTCTACTATGACTCCATATCAGCACCGTCCAATGGCTGTGAGTCTCTCAGTGAAGAACGTGCCGGACGACGTCGCGGAGCGTCTCCGAGCGCGTGCGAAACGCAATCGCCGATCGCTGCAAGGCGAGTTGCTTGTGATTCTGGAGAGTGCCGCCAGACCGGCCCTGTCGGTGGCCGACGCGGCCCAACGAATCAGGGAGCTCGGCCTGCCTCCGGGGCCTGACGAGTCGACTGAAATCATCCGACACATGAGGGACACGAGGTAATGAGCGCGCGCGTAGTCGACGCCTCGGTGGTGGCGGCAATCGCTTTCCAGGAGGCGCGCACGCAAGATGCTGAACGGCTATTGACGGGCAACGTGCTCTACGCGCCGAGGCTTCTTCGTTTCGAGGTCACGAACGTTGCTGCGGTCAAGACGCGACGGGACCCTGCGTCAACGCCGCGTGTCGAGTTTGGATTGGGGATCGCGCTGGCCATGCGGTTCCGCTGGGAACCACTCGTCTTCGCGGAGGTCTGGCGGCTGGCAGTCGACACCGGGCTCTCCGCGTACGACGCCAGCTACCTCTGGCTGGCCCGTGAGCTCTCAGTCCCGCTCGTTACCTTCGATCGGCGGCTCGCCGTCGAGCAGAGCGCCTGGGCGTGTCTTGAAGCGGTCTCAAACCCTGTGGTACCGTAGGTTTGCGCGTGTCGAGACGGGCGGGAATAACTCAGTGGTAGAGTGCGACCTTGCCAAGGTCGAAGTCGCGGGTTCGAATCCCGTTTCCCGCTCCATTCCCCCTCGCCGCGAGCCGTGCTTCGTCCTGCCTGACGGCGCCGTCGCCAAGTGGTAAGGCAGAGGTCTGCAAAACCTCCATCCCCGGTTCAAATCCGGGCGGCGCCTCCATTCTTTTCAGGTCACTGCGAAGCGCACTCTGGCGCGGGCCGAGCGATACCAGTCGCCTTCAGACCGCCACTTTGCCCTCTAATTGGCGAAATCGTCTTGGCGAGGCCTTTCGGTCTGGCACCAATGGTAAAGAGCGAGCGGACGAGGAGGTCTACTGAGACAGACGAATCGCCAGCTTCCATTTGACAACCCGCGACTGGCTCGACTCGAGGCGTCGCGCCAACTCCACTTGTGACAACCCCCGGCGCTTCTGAATCGCCCCGGGTTTCCCGGAGGCTCCATATCTTGGGAGGATGGAGTCCATGGGAAGACCGAGGAAGTACTCACCAGAAGTACGGGACCGCGCCGTGCGGCTCGTGTTTGAGCACGAAGACCAGCACGACTCGCAGTGGGCCGCGATCCGATCCGTGGCCGAGAAGATCGGCTGCACGTCGGAGACGCTGCGGCATTGGGTGCGCCAAGCCGAGCGGGATCAGGGACGCCGTCCGGGGCTGACGACGGACGAGCGGGCCGTGCTGAAGGAGCAGGCGCGCGAGATCCGCGAGCTCCGGCGGGCGAATGAGATCCTGCGGAAAGCGTCAGCGTATTTCGCACAGGCGGAGCTCGACCGCCGACCGAGGTAATGGTGACCTTCATTGATGCGCAGCGGGAAACGTACGGGGTCGAGCCGATCAGCGCCGTGGTGCCGATTGCTCCGTCGACGTATTACGCGCACAAAGCGTGGCAGGCCAATCCCCGGTTGCGATCGGGGCGCGCGCAGCGCGATGCGTGGTTGAAGGATCAGATCCGTCGCGTGCGCGACGAGAACTTCGCGGTCTACGGCGCGTACAAAGTCTGGCGCCAGTTGAACCGTGAGGGGATCGCCGTGGCCCGGTGCACCGTCGAACGCCTGATGCGGGAGCTGGGCCTGCGGGGCGCCGTTCGGGGCCGGGCGTTCACCACGACGACCTGTCCTGACCCCACCCCGCGGCCGGCCGACCTGGTCAACCGCACGTTTGTGGCCACGCGCCCCAACGCACTCTGGGTGGCGGACCTCACCTTCGTGGCGACCTGGCGCGGCTTCGTCTACGTGGCGTTCGTCATCGATGTCTTTGCCCGGTGCATCGTAGGCTGGCGCGTCTCCAGCTCCTTGCGCACCGACCTCGCCCTTGATGCGTTGGAGCAAGCCCTGTATGCGCGGCCGGCACCTGACGGGTTAGTGCACCACAGCGATCGGGGTGGTCAGTATCTCTCCATTCGCTACACGGACCGGCTGGCCGAGTCGGGCATCGAGCCGTCCGTGGGGAGCGTGGGTGACTCGTACGACAACGCCCTCGCTGAGTCGGTGATCGGGCTGTACAAGACCGAAGTGATTCGTCGGCGCGGCCCGTGGCGGCATCTCGAGGCCGTGGAGTTTGCGACGCTCGAATGGGTGGACTGGTTCAACAACCGGCGGCTCTTGACGTCGATCGGCGACGTGCCACCGGCCGAGTACGAACAGCAGTACTATCGGGCACAAGAAGCGCCAGCCACAATGGCCGGAGTCAACTAATGAGCTCTCCGGAGAACCCGGGGCGATTCACCGTCGCCCAGCTGTCGGTGCTCTCGCGATAGCCATCCTCGAGCGCGACCAGTTCTTTCGTCCCGTCCGGCCGGGCCCCAATCAGCACCAGCGTGCACAGGCGGTCGTCTTCCAGGCGAATATTGAAGTGGATCCCGTCGACCCACACGTAGACGTAGTCGCGGTCGGTGAGATCCCGCTGGCGGAACCGCCGATACTCCTCGTCCCAGGCCGCCGTCAGCCGCGCGATGTTGGTGGCACTCAGGCCGGCGGCGTCCTCCCCGAGCAACACCGGCAGCGCCTCACGAAAATCGCCGGTCGACAGCCCGCGCAGATAGAGAATCGGCAGCACCTCGGCCACCTGCGGCGAGCGGCGCATATACGGCGGCAGAATGCGACTCGTGAACCGCTGGCGCTGACCGTCCGCCTCCACCCGCTTGTCGTTCACCCGCGGCGCCCGGACCTCCAGCGTCCCTGCCCCGCACGTGACCTTCCGCGCCCGCGCCTGGCCATTACGCACGACCAGCCGGCGGCCGTGCTCGTCTTGCGCTTCGGCGTGCGTGTCGACGTACTGGGCAACCTCCACCGCCAGGGCCTTCAGCAGCATCCGGCGAGCTCCTTCTCGCGCGAGCTCATCCAGCGTCGGCCCCGCAGCCTGCTCTTCCGTTGCACCGTCGTTGTCGAGTACCTTCAGCATAGGTGGCGTCTCCTTCCCCGGCCTGCCAGCCGGAGTTTTGCGTTTGTCACGCGGAAGGATACGCCGCCTGCTTCACGCTCCCGATCCACAACTTCTGGTTATAACTCGCCACAGGCGGATGCGGTCGACAGTCCAAGTCGCGAAATCAACGTCGTGCTTAATTGGTTTGAAGAGCTGAACGCAAGGGTACCACCGCCCTGATCCATGCCTCTCTCACCCGGCATCACCCTCGGCCCCTATGAGATCCAAAGCCCGCTGGGTGCCGGAGGCCAAGGTGAGGTCTACAAGGCCAGAGACACCCGCCTGGACCGCACCGTCGCCATCAAGGTGCTCCCTGAGCACGTCGCCGCCGACCCCGATCTGAAACAGCGGTTCGAGCGCGAGGCCCGCACCGTTGCCGCCTTGAACCACCCGCACATCTGCACCCTCTTCGACATTGGCCGGGAAGGCGAGACGGACTTCCTGGTCATGGAGTATCTCGAAGGGGAGACGCTGGCGCAGCGGCTCGACAAGGGCGCGCTGCCGCTCGATCAGGCGCTCCAGATCGCCATTCAGATCGCGGACGCGTTGGACAAGGCGCACCGGCAGGGGATCGTGCATCGGGATCTAAAGCCCGGGAACATCATGTTGACCAAGGCTGGGCCAAAGCTGTTGGACTTTGGGTTGGCACGGTTGCAGCCGGGGGGCGGGGATGTCGGCGTGTCGGGGATGCCGACGCGGAGCGCCGGGCTGACGGGACAGGGAACCATCCTGGGCACGTTGCAGTACATGGCCCCCGAACAACTGGAAGCGAAGGAGGTCGATGCGCGGACGGACATCTTCGCGTTCGGGGCCACGCTTCACGAGATGGTCACCGGCACGCGAGCGTTCGAGGGAGCGAGTCAGGCCAGTGTGATCACCGCGATCATGAGCAGTAACCCGCCTCTCGTGTCGAGCCTCCAACCGATTACACCGCCGGCGCTGAATCACGTTGTGCGGACGTGCTTGGCGAAAGACCCCGATGATCGATGGCAGTCGGCGGGTGACGTGGGCCGCCAGTTGGCGTGGGTCGCCGAGGGTGGTTCAGCGTCAGCCGTTGCCGTGCCCGCCGTTGGGCCGCGCCGCCAGTCGCCAGTGGCGTGGGGTGGGCTGGCGTTGATGACCATGGTCGCGATTGCCCTCGCCGTGCTCTACGTCAATCGCGCACCGACCGACACCGTCACCACGCGGATGGCGGTGGTCGCCGAGGGCGGGGGGGTGTCCGGGCTTGCGCTGTCGCCCGATGGACGTCAGCTCGCGTATGTCGCTGGGACTGGAACGGCAGCGCAGGTGTGGGTGCGGTCACGCGATGCGGTCGAGGCGCGGGCACTGCCGGGCACCGAGGGGGCCAACGGCTCCCCATTTTGGTCCCCCGACGGGCGCTCCCTCGGCTTCTTTACCCTCTCGGAACTGCGGACCATCGACCTGACGGGCGGGACGCCACAGACCGTTGTGCGCGGCCGCGGTCGGAACGGGTGGGACGTGGAACGACGATGACCTGATCGTGTTCGGTGGCGCGGTGGGGGGATTGCTCCAGGTCCCCGCCGGCGGTGGTGAGGCGAGCCCGGTCACCACACTCGATGCGGGTCTGGAGGGGGTGCTGACCCATGCATGGCCGCAGTTCTTGCCGAACGGTGAGGACGTGCTCTTCACCGTCTTAGCAGGGGTTGGACTGGGAGACGCTTACGTCACCTCCGTGGCGTCGGACGAGGCGCCAGTCCAGGTGCTGACGTCAGCGCTCGAAGCCCAGTATGCGGCTCCCGGCTATCTCCTGTTTGGTCGTGGTGACATCCTGATGGCGCAACCGTTCGACGTCGCGACCCTCGCGGTCACAGGCGACCCGACTGTCATCGCCTCGGATGCGACGGTGAGCTCGGGTTCTCTCCAAGGGAACCTGGTCGCGACCTCCCAGCGGGGGGACATGGCCTACGTGGGCGATAGCGGAGCCTCGGCACTCACGCAGCTGCGATGGCTAGACCGCTCGGGGGCCGACCGTGGCGCGGTGGGAACGCCTGGGGACTATCAGAACCCGGCGCTGTCCCCTGACGGGACGCGGATGGCCGTCGAGCGAGCGGGCGACCTCTGGCTCCGTGACGTCGCTCGGGGCAACGAGCAGCGGTTTACCTTCGATGCAGCGCCGGATTTCTTTCCCATCTGGTCGCCGGATGGGACACGCATTGTGTTTTTCTCGGCGCGCGAGGGACGAGTCGGTCTCTACGAGAAGGACGCCGCGGGAGCGACTCCGTCCCAACTGCTGTTGGAGTCGGACACGGCCGTTATGCCTGCCGACTGGTCCACGGATGGCGCGTTTGTGTCCTACTCGAACCTCGCCACTGACACCTCCATGGACCTCTTGCTGCTGCCGATGGCGGGGGATCAGCAGCCAACGATCTTCCTGCAGACGCCCTTCTTCGAGACCACCGGCATGCTGTCGTCCGACGGCCGCTGGATGGCCTATTCGTCTGACGAATCCGGGAGGCGGGAGGTATGGTTGCAGCGCGTTCCCACCACGGGCGGCAGGTTTCAGATCTCGACGGGTGGGGGGCGCGATGTGCGGTGGCGGCGCGACGGGCAGGAGCTGTATTACCTCTCCCTCGACAACGAGCTGATGGCAGTTGACATCGAGACGACCGGTCAAGTGCCGACGTGGGAAAACCCACGCGCGCTCTTCCAGGCGCCGTTCCGGCAGAACCCGCCGCAACGAAACTCCTACGATGTCACGGCCGACGGGGAGCGGTTCCTGGTCAATGCGATGGTCGAAGGGGCACTGTCCGCGCCGATCACTTGGGTCCTCAACTGGACGGCCGAGCTGGAGCCGTGATGACCTCGGCTGGTTCGAGCACTTGTCAGCCGACTGACCGGACCGATGGAACTCAATCACACGATTGTCCCGTCCCTCAACAAAGACGCCTCGGCCACCTTCTTCGCCCGCATCTTCGGCCTGTCTTACGACGGGCCCACCGGTCACTTCGCCCCGGTCAAGGTCAACGACGCGCTCACGCTCGACTTCGACACCGCCACGTCCTTCGACAGCCATCACCTGGCGTTCAAGGTCACCGACGCGGAGTTCGACGCGATCTTCGGGCGGGTCCAGGCCGAAGGCATCCCGTATGGCAGCGGGCCGTTCTCGTTGGACGATGGGCGAACCAACGATTGGAACGGCGGGCGGGGGGTCTACTTCAAGGACCCCAGCGGGCACGTCCTGGAATTGCTCACGGCTGGCTGAGAAGTGGATCGATGATGGGCGAACCAACGATTGGAACGGCGGGCGGGGGGTCTACTTCAAGGACCCCAGCGGGCACGTCCTGGAATTGCTCACGGCTGGCTGAGAAGTGGATCGATGAGGATGTGTCCGTTCTGCGCCAAGGAGAACCAGGACGCCGCCACCGTCTGCGAGCGGTGCGGGCGGGACCTGCCGGGCCCGGTCCTCGCCCAGACGCGGACCAACAACTCCTGGGTCGTCGGGGTGGTCGTGGCGGGCGTCGTGCTGGTGATCACCGCGCTGCTGTTCCTGATGGCGGCGCCGGGGGGCTAATGCTTCGCCACGCCTTGCTCGTCCAGGACGATGAGGACGAAGACGACGACCTCGACGACGATGAAGAGGAAGAGGACGACGACGACTACGAGGTCGACAGAGAAGACGATGACCGCCCACCCGGCTGGTCGGACTGACGGCCCGCGTCCCGACCCAACGACCCACGCACGACTCGCTTGAGGACTCTCGATGCCAACGACCTTCGGTTTGTTGTTTCTCCCAGCACACGGCGCCGATAACCAGCCCGTGGCGCATGTGCATCTCAACGCCACCCTGCCGCACGCGCTCGCGGAGGGCGGCTGGGGCCGACCTCACGCGCGTGCGCGCGTATCCTGGAAGGGCGCCACGGGGTTCGACGCCAGCCAGACATCACGTTCCGCGAGTTTGCGACTGTCTACCTCCGCGACCACGCCGAACTCCACAAGCGCAGCGTCGCGCGGGATCGGGAGATTATTCGCACGCTCACCCGGTGCTTCGGATTGGTGCTCCTGCACGAACTCACCGCTCATCGCATCGAGCAGTTCAAGCGAGAGCGCCTGCGAGGGACCTGGAGGGCATACGGGCAGCGGCGGCGGCCAAAGCGGATTCAGCCAGCGACGGTCCATCGCGAACTCGACACGCTGAAGTCGATCCTGTCGAAGGCGGTCGAGTGGGGAAAGCTCGTCGACTCGCCAGCGCGCCGCGTCAAGCGGCTGCCAGTGGGCAACCGGCGGACGCGCATTCTGTCACTCGACGAGCAGCGGCGGTTGCTGCGGGCCTGTGCCGGGAAACTTCAGGGGATTGTGATCCTGGCGCTCATTACGAGTGCCCGGATTGGGGAACTCCTCACACTCCGCTGGGAGCAGTGTGAGGGAGGCTACTTGACGTTTCTCAAGACGAAGAATGGCCGCGCACGACGGATTCCCATCAGCGCGACGGTGGCGGACGTCTTCGCCGAACAGCCGGCGCTCTCTACCTGGGTGTTCACCACCCCGCGCACGGGGAAGCCCTATACGACGGTCGCGGCATCGTTCCGACGTGCGCTGGAGCGTGCCGGGATCCAGACTCGGGACGTCACGCCTCACACGCTGCGGCACACGGCCCTCAGCCGCATGATTGAGGCGGGATACGACGATTACACTGTCATGGCCATCTCTGGCCACTCGTCGACGCGGATGCTGGCGCGCTACACGCATCCGACCGAGGCGCGGAAGCAAGCGGCATTGGAGTCGTTCACTTTGTCCACAAAGTGTCCACACGAGCCAGAAGAGGAAGCGACAAAGGCTGGTGGACCGCATGGGATTCGAACCCACGACCTCCGCGTTGCGAACGCGGCGCTCTCCCAGCTGAGCTAGCGGCCCGTCGGACGATGTGGGGTTGGCGTCGCCACGCCGACGCCAGGCCAGGATTCTACACTACTGCCTTCGACCGGCTGTCGCGACACCGACCGCTGAGAACCCGTGTCACACGCGCGTGTCTGAGATGGGTTCTATACTCGCGGCCATGAACGTTGACGCGCGCTTCCCGCGCCGGATCGGGCTCCTGACTGGCGGCGGCGATGCGCCGGGGCTCAACGCGGTCATCCGCGCGGTCGTCAAGTCGGCGGCGAACACTTCCTGCGAGTGTGTCGGTCTGGAGAACAGCTTCGACGGCCTTCTCGATCACGGCCGTCGCCGGACACTCGGACCCGGCGACGTGACCGGCATCATCCGAGTCGGCGGCACCATCCTCGGCACGACCAACCGCGGTAACCCGTTCGCCTACTCTACTGAGTCGGGCGACGGTCCGCACGACTACTCCGAGCAATGTCTGCGGACGTTCGAGGAGCTCGGCCTGCATGGGCTCGTCGTGATTGGCGGCGATGGCACGCTGGCCATCGCCCACGAATTCCACGCCCGGGGCATGCCGCTCGTTGGCGTGCCGAAGACGATCGACAACGACATCGTAGAGACAAACAGCACGTTCGGGTTCGATACGGCGGTGAGCTTCGCGACTGATGCGCTCGACCGGTTGCACACCACCGCGGAGGCCCATTCGCGCGTCATGGTGGTCGAGGTGATGGGCCGGTATGCGGGGTGGATCGCGCTGTATGCGGGCGTGGCCGGCGGTGCGGATGTCGTGCTGATGCCGGAGATTCCGTTTGACCTGGCTCGCGTCGCGCAGGCGATTGCGCGACGCGATGAGCTGGGCGCGCGGTTCAGCATCGTGGTGGCGGCCGAGGGCGCCGTGCCGGCCGGCGGCACGGCCCATGTGCTCGAGTCCGCGCGTGGCGCTCGTCCTGAGCGGCTGGGCGGGATCGGTGCCGCGGTCGCGACGGAGCTTGCGCGGCTGACGGGGAAGGAGACCCGTTCCGTCGTGCTCGGTCATCTCCAGCGGGGCGGGACGCCAACGAGCTTCGACCGGGTCCTCGCGTCGCGCTTCGGTGGCAAGGCGTTCGAGCTGATTCAGCGTCGCGAGTTCGGCGTGATGGTGGCCAACCGCCCGCCGCATCTCGTGGCGGTGCCGCTCGCGGATATCGTCGGGCAAACCAAGCGCGTCCCGCTCGACCTCGACCTCGTACGCACGGCGCGAACGCTGGGTATCTCGTTTGGGGACTGAATCCTCTGACGTTGAGCTACTGGAGCAGATCCAGATACTTCAGCGCCCCGCCCGTATTGAACAGCACGACGGACGCTGACGGCTCGATGACCCGGCGCTCGACCAGGCGTCGCAGTGCGGCCAACGTCGCGCCCCCTTCCGGCGCGGCGCTGACCCCCTCGGCGCGCCCCAGCTCTCGCATCCCCGCGATCATCGCTGCGTCGCTCACGGCGAGTGCCGTGCCCCCGCTTTCACGGAGCGCCCGAAGGATCAGGAAGTCGCCGATCGCCTGCGGCACGCGCAGACCATCGGCGGCCGTGTGCGCGCCTTCCCACGGTGTGGCGCGATCGGCGCCCGCGTCGAACGCGCGCACGATGGGGGCGCACCCTTCGGCCTGGACGCTCACCATCCGCGGACGGCGCCCCGCGCGTGGCATCCATCCCAACTGCTCGAGCTCCTCGCACGCCTTCCACATCCCGACGATGCCGGTCCCGCCACCGGTGGGGTAGATCATCCAGTCGGGCCACCGCCAGCCGAGCTGTTCGGCGACCTCATAGGCCAGCGTCTTCTTCCCTTCGACCCGGTATGGTTCCTTCAACGTCGAGACGTCGTACCAGTTCGCGGCGGCGCCGGCTACCGCCGCGGCGCGACCCGCGTCGGTGATCAGGCCGTCCACGAGGGTGACCTCGGCCCCATAGAGCTCGCATTCGCGCACGAACGGTGGTTTCACATCGCGCGGCATGAACACCTGGGCGGCGAGCCCCGCGTGCGCGGCGTACGCCGCGAGCGCATCGCCGGCGTTCCCGGCGGACGGGACGGAGAGCGTCGTCGCGCCGAGCCGGCGCGCGCAGGTGACCGCAACCGAGAGCCCGCGTGCCTTGAAGGAGTTGGTGGGGTTTGGAGACTCGTCCTTCACGTAGATGCGCGCGAGGCCAAGCGTGGCTTCGAGGTGTCGGGCGCGCAGGAGTGGAGTGAATCCCTCGCCGAGACTCACCGGCCCGTCGCCGGTGGGCGGCAGCGCCTCGTGATATCGCCACAGCGTGGCGGGACGGCCGGGGAGGGAGTCCCGGGACCAGTCGGTGGCGAGCGCGGTCAGGTCATAGCGCGCGAGCAGCGGCGCACCGCACGAGCAGAGGTGCTGAATGGTCGACGCGTCCACTGGCGCCGCACCGCAGGGGACCGCGCATTCGAGGTGAATCAGGGCAGACATACCCGTGCCATCCGCACCGGGGTGGCCGCCTCGACCGATGCACCAGCGGGCGGAGGGAGGTTACCGCTGCAGCAGGTCGTCGTCCTTCACTTTCTGCAGCTCGTCGATCTTCCGCACGTGGACGTCGGTCACGGTTTGGATGTCGTCCAGCGCTCGGTGTTCGTCGTCCTCGGAGAGCTCATGGTTCCTGAGGAGCTTCTTGAGCGCGTCGTTCGTGTCGCGCCGTATTTGGCGGATGCTGCTTCTGCCTTCCTCGGCCAGTTTGTGCACCAGACGTGACAGCTCCTTCCGTCGCTCGTCGGTCAGTGTCGGTATCGGGATCCGGATGACCCGGCCGTCATTGCTGGGGTTCAGGCCGAGGTTGGCGCTCTGAATGCCACGCTCGATCGCCCCGAGCTGCCCGGGGTCGAAGGGCGTGGCGACAATCAGCGTGGATTCCGGCACGGACAGGCTGGCGACCTGATTCAGCGGCAGCTGCGATCCATACGCCTCCACTTGGACTGAATCGAGGATGGCGACCGAGGCACGCCCGGCACGCACACCCGCGAGCTCTCGGCGCACGTGCTCGATCACGCCGTCCATCCGTTGCTGTGCTTCGGCGTGGGCCGACTTCGGGTCGTTGATGGTCATCGACGGACCTCAGCGCATCGTCGTGAATCAGGTGGATACGACCGATCCGATCTGTTCCCCGCAGACCGCGCGGCGGATGTTGCCGGCCGTCAGCAGGTTGAAAACGACGATCGGCATGGCGTTGTCCTTGCACAGAGAAATGGCCGTGGAATCCATGACCTTCAGTCCCTGCTCGAGCACCTGTTGGTAGGTGAGCCGGTCGAGCCGCGTCGCGGTCGGATCCGTGACAGGGTCCTCGGTGAACACGCCATCCACCTTCGTGCCCTTGAGCAGGACCTCCGCGCGAATCTCCATCGCGCGGAGCGCGGCGGCGCTGTCCGTCGTGAAGTAGGGGTTGCCCGTACCGGCGGCGAAGACCACCACGCGGCCCTTCTCGAGGTGTCGCAGCGCCCGGCGGCGGATGAAGGGCTCCGCCACCTGGCGCATCTCGATGGCGGTGACGACGCGTGTGGTGGCGCCCTGCCGCTCCAACGCATCGGACAGCGCGAGCGCGTTCATGATCGTGGCCAGCATGCCCATGGAGTCGGCGGTGGCCCTGTCCATGCCACGCGCGCTGGCCGCCACGCCGCGGAAGATGTTGCCGCCGCCGATCACGACGGCAACCTGGACGTCCATCGCGCGGACCTCGGCAATCTCCCGCGCGAGGGCGTCGGCGACCTCGGAATCGATGCCGAATGACTGGCGACCGATCAGCGCTTCGCCGGATAGCTTGAGGAGGACGCGACGATACGCGGGTGTGGTCATGCCGCCGGGAATTATAGATCAGGTTCCTCACACAAATGTGTGCACGATTCAGCCCCCAGCAGGTCAGCCACGCCGTGGAAAGAGGCTGCGGATGTGTTCGTGCCCGCGAATCAGCGGTGAAGTCGTCTATCGCTCAGTCGACGGCCGCCTGCGCGGGCCCCGCTTTTGGTGGGGGGCCTGCTCGACGGCAGCCGGTCCCACCTCAAGGTGCTGAGGCGCTGGCATTTACAGGGCGACGAACCATGAACACTCGTGGAACGCGGCCTGGACTTTCGCCGACGTTTTACCGCTGGGCCGAACCCTCGCTGACTGTTCAGCCCCTTGGCACTGGCAGGCCCCTCGCGATTTCCGCCGTGTACCGTGGGCCGGACTTTCCGAGAGCCTGCAGTTCCTCTCCAGATACAGACGGTGTTCTCCAGCCACGTAAGTCGATGACAATGCTTGACTTATTAGCCATGGAACCGGCCAAAGCTGCACCGATCCCTGAGAGGAACCATAGATCAGTGGCCGGCGAGCACCGGCGCGGATCTAGGCGTCGCCGGCGCGGATCTAGGCGTCGCCGACCTTGAACCGGGCGAACCGCGCAATCGTGATGTTCTCCCCCAGCTTCGCGATAGCCGCGCTGACCATGGACCCGACCGTTGTCTTGGGGTCGCGAATGGACGGCTGGTCGAGTAGGACGATCTGTTCGTAGTAGCTGTTGAGCTTGCCTTCGACGATCTTGTCGACAATCGGCGGCGGTTTGTTCGAGTCCTCGAACTGCTTGCGGTAGATGGCTCGTTCGCGGTCGAGATCCGCCGATGGGACTTCCTCGCGCCGCACGCAGGTCGGGTCCGCGGCGGCGATGTGCATGGCGAGCTCCTTCACCAGCGTTTGGAAATCATCCGTGCGGGCAACGAAGTCGGACTCGCAGTTCACCTCGACGAGCACCCCGACCTGGCCACCCTGGTGGAGGTAGTGACCGATGAGACCTTGAGACGTGCTCCGTCCGGCGCGCTTTTCCGCTTGCGCGAGACCGCGCGTGCGGAGAATCGTCACGGCCCGCTCGAGGTCGCCGTCGGCCTCCGTCAGGGCCGATTTGCAATCCATGAAGCCGGCGCCGGTCGTATCGCGAAGGGCTTTCACCTCTGCGGCGCTGATTGGCATGTCGTAGATCTCCCGCCGCGTCGACCTGTCCTACGTCTCGGGGAATCCAGGGGGTGGTTACACCGACGCGGCCGCCGGCTGGGCGGATGTGACCGGCGGGCCACCGCTGTCGTCGCTGTCGCGCGCCGGCTGGGACGCTTCCTTCAGCCCGCGACCGGCGATGACGGCGTCGGCGATGCGTGTCACGAATAACCGGATCGATCGCAGGGCGTCGTCGTTCCCCGGGATCACGTAATCGACCTCGTCTGGGTCGCAGTTGGTATCGACGAGTCCAATGACCGGAATCTTCAGCTTGCGGGCTTCGTCGACGGCGATCTTCTCGCGCCGCGTGTCGACGACGAACACGGCGTCGGGCAGACGCGACATCTTGCGAATCCCATCGAGGTTCTTGTGCAGCTTCCGTTTCTCTTTCTCGATGCGCGCGATTTCCTTCTTGGACAGGCTGGCGTATCGCCCGTCCTCCGCCATGGATTCGAGCTCCCGGAGCCGACCGATGCTACGCTGGATGGTCGTGAAGTTGGTCAGCAACCCGCCCAGCCAGCGCTGGTTCACGAAGAACATCCCACAGCGTTGGGCTTCCTCGTGTATGAGGTCCTGGGCCTGTCGCTTCGTGCCGACGAACAGAATCGTGCGGCTGTTCGATGCCAACCCGCTGACGTAGTCCTCAGCTTTCCGGAACAGCTTGGCGGTCTTGCCCAGGTCGATGATGTAGATCCCGTTGCGCTCTCCGAAGATGAACTGTTTCATCTTCGGGTTCCAGCGCTTCGTCTGGTGACCGAAGTGCACACCGGCCTCCAGTAGCTCCTGCATGGTCAACGGCGTCAAACTACCTCCATACCTGTCAATCTTGGACGGGGCTTCGCCCCGAACCCCCGCGTGCGCTACGTGGGGACCCCGAGAGCCCCACTCCGCGCCCGCGAGGCGCGCCGTGCGCGCCTAGGGTTCGCCGGCGGTCATACGAGGACGCACATCCTCGCTTGGTGCCGCACACGGCCGACTACCGCTTGCTGAACTGGAACCGCTTTCGAGCGCCGGCCAGTCCGTATTTCTTTCGCTCCTTCACCCGCGCATCGCGTGTGAGCATGCCCGCCTTCTTCAGTTGCGGACGCAACTCAGGGTCGGACTTGACCAGCGCGCGGGCGATTCCCAGGCGGAGAGCCCCCGCCTGCCCGGTCACGCCGCCGCCCGATGCGGTCGCGAGAATGTCGAACTTCTCGGCCGACTCGGTGAGCGCGAGCGGCTCCATGATCTGGGTGCGCAGCGCCTCGGTGGGAAAGCGGTTCTCAAAAGCGATCTGATTGATGTTGAACGCGCCGGTCCCCGGGCGAAGAAACACGCGGGCCGTCGACTTCTTACGCCGTCCGGTCCCGTAGTACTCGACCGCCAATCTCAAGCCACCTCGAGCGGTGCCGGCTTTTGCGCGGCATGCGGATGCCGGGGGCCAGCATAGACCTTCAGTTTGCGATACATCGCCTTGCCGAGCTTTGTCTTGGGGAGCATCCCGCGGATGGCCAGCTCGACCAGGCGCTCGGGGTGGCGTTGGCGGACGGTGACCGCCCGTTCTTCACGGAGCCCGCCCTCGAACCCGCTGTGGCGTCGGTAGAGTTTTCGCTGTTCCTTTTGTCCGGTCAAGCGCACGCTCGCGGCATTGACGACGATCACGTGATCGCCAGTGTCGAGGAACGGCGTATAGGTCGGACGGTGTTTCCCCTGGAGCACGCGCGAGGCCACGGTTGCGATTCGCCCGACGACCTTGGCATTCGCATCGATGACGTGCCACGAGCGCGCCACCGCGCCCTGCGTAGGGACAAAGGTAGTCATGGCGGTGCTTGTAGACGGTCGGACGCCTTCCGACCAGAAGCCGTAAACCGAAAGCTTACAAAGCATTAGGACGGCATGTCAAGACGCCAACCCGACCGCGATAGCGGTTCGGCGGGAACAAGCGACGTCGCGCGGGCTGACGCGCGGCGCGAGACGACTGGTGCTGGTCGGTCGTCTCGCCGATACAACGCAGTGCTCGGAGCCGCATCCGACCGTCGCCCATCTTGCACGTCGCATCACGCGGCGTCGGGGTGCGGATGACGGCGGCTTGCCGATGCCCGTTGACACCTCTGGGCCGGTTTGCTAGCGTAAGTTGTTAGGAATAAGTCACTTCTGGGTGTAAGGCCGTGTTCTTCAAACGTCAGAAATCGCTAGTCGGACTCGACATCGGATCGAGCGCGATCAAGGCCGTCGAGCTGCGGACGACTGGCAACGGCTACAAGGTCGCGGCGGTAGGCTCGGAGCCGGTGCCACCGGACAGCATCGTCGATGGCGCGATCATCGACGGCAGCGTGGTGTCTGATTCGATCCGGAGAGTCTTCGAAAACAACGGCATCCGCACGAAGGAAGTCGCGGCGTCGCTCTCGGGCAACGCGGTGATCGTCAAGAAGATCACACTCCCCCTGATGAGCGAGACCGAGCTCGCCGAGTCGATCTACTGGGAAGCGGAGCAGTACATCCCGTTTGACATCCAGGACGTCAATCTCGACTACCAGGTGCTCGACAGCGGGCCGGACGGCGACGACCGGGGCACTATGGACGTGCTGCTCGTGGCAGCCAAGAAAGAGAAGATCGCGGACTATACCGGCGTGATCTCGCAGGCCGGTCGCGTGCCCGTGGTCGTCGACGTCGACGCGTTCGCGCTGCAGAACGCCTATGAAACGAACTACGGCATCGACCGGGAGGCCGTCGTCGTGTTGCTCAACGCGGGCGCGAGCGCGATCAACATCAACATCATTCACGGCGACCAGTCGGTCTTCACGCGCGACATCTCGATCGGCGGCAACGCGTACACCGAGGCGCTTCAGAAGGAGCTCAACCTGACCTTCGAGGACGCCGACCAGCTGAAGAAAGGCGTGCCGGTCGATGGCGCGACGTTCGAGGACGCGGATCCCGTCGTGCGCGCCGTCAGCGAGAACCTCCTGCTCGAGATCCAGAAGACGTTCGACTTCTTCAAGGCCACGGCGGCCTCCGATCGAATCGACCAGATCGTCCTCAGCGGCGGCGCGTCGCGCGCGGAGGGATTCGCCGAGGCGCTGGCAGAACGCTTCGAATCGCAAGTGGAACGATTCGACCCGTTTCGGCAGCTGGCGGTCGACGGGAAGAAGCTCACCGATGACGTGAGGGCCGAGGTCGGGCCGACCGCGGCCGTGGCGGTGGGGCTCGCGCTCAGACGGGTGGACGATCGATGATTCGCATCAATCTGCTCGCGGTCGAGCGCGATCGGACCAAGCGGCGGGCCGGGATCGAGATCGGGCAACGGGTCACGATCGGCTGCAGTGCGATCGTCGTGGTCACCGTGGTCGGCATGGGCTGGTGGTTCTGGACGCTTCGCGAGCAAGGTGCGGAACTGACTCAGGATATCGCGGCGGCGGATCTGGCGATCCAGGAGCTGGCTCCAATCCTCGACAGCGTGCGCGAGCACGATGCGGTTCGCGCGCAGTTGACGCAGCGCGTGTCACTCATCGAGCAGCTCCGGAGCGGGCAGGCGGGCCCGGTGCGCATGCTGGACGAGGTCAGCCGCAGCCTGCCCGACGGCCTGTGGTTGACCGAGCTCCGCCAGGAGCCCACGATGGTCGTCGTGCAGGGCCGTGCCACCACATTGACGGCGCTCTCGGATTTCGTCGCCAGCCTCGAGTTGTCAGGCTATTTCGCGCCACCCGTCGAGCTCGTCGATAGCCAGCTGGAGGACCAGCAGGGCCAGGGCGAGGTGGTCAGATTCGAGCTTCGGGCCACCTTTCAGCTCCCCGGCTCATAGCGCGTTCCAGGGCGCCTGAGTGCCCCTTCCGGGGCACAGGGAGAACGTCCACCATCCGTAGATTTCGTCATCGTCACCACGCGCCGCGCCTGCCGAGGGCTACAGGGCGGCCAGTCGGTGACAGATTATGGAACTTGGCCTCAATAAGCTGCCCTGGTACGGGCAGGTCGGCGCGTTCTTTCTCGTGGCGGTGATTGGGTTTCTGGTCTTCTATTACTACTGGGCCGTACCGCAGCAGGACAGCATGACCATCCGGCAGCAAGAGCTGGCCCAAAAGAACCTGGAAATCCAGCGTGCCCAGCAAACCGCGAACCAACTCCCGGAGTTCCAGGCCGAGGTCGAAGAGCTGCAGAACCGGCTCGACGGACTCAGCGCCGTGCTCCCGGAGCAGCGCGACGCCTCGGAGCTGCTGCGACGCCTGCAGACGTTGGCGACACAATCGAACCTGACGATTCGCGCGTTCGTGCCGCAGGCCACCACGCAACAGCAGCTGCACTCCGAGTGGCCCATTCGTTTGCAACTGACCGGGACGTATCACAACCTCGGCACCTTCTTCGACCGGGTCAGCAAGTTCCCACGGATCATCAGCGTCGGCGATGTCCTGATTCGCTCGCTGGAGCCGGGACGGCTGAACGCCACGATCACGGCGGAGTGCACCGCCACCACCTTCGTGCTGAACGAGGTCGCGCCGACCGCACCGGGTGCGGCGCCCGGAGTCTGATGACGATGGTGAGACGGCAGGTAGACGTCAGGCGAGCCGAGCATCACCGGTGGTGCAGCGCCACGCTGATTGTTACCGTGGCAGCCGGGGCGGCGTTGTCCGCAACCGTGCTCCAGCCTCCAGCCCAGCAGCCACAGCCGCCCAGCGAACCGACGGCGGACGCACTCGCACCGGAGCCCGTCGAGCCGGCCGAGGTCTATACCTATGACCCGGCTGGTCGGCGCGACCCCTTCGTCAGCCTGCTGAACCGAGGGACGGAGCTGCCGCCAGCGGGTGAGCGGGCCACGGGGCTCGAGGGGTTGAGCATCAACGAAGTTGCGCTCCGCGGCATCGTGCTGAGCGACGGAGCGCATCTTGCCGTTCTGCAGGCACCCGACGAAAAGACGTACATCGTGCGGGACAACGACAAGCTCTTCGATGGGTTTATCAGCTCGATCACGACGGACGCCGTGGTCTTCATGCAAGAGGTCAACGACCCGTTGTCGCTCGTCACGGAGCGCGAGGTGCGCCGGCCGCTGCGTGGTGTGGAGGACGCCCGGTGACGACCACTCGCGTCGTCGCACTCGCGCTCGTCGCCACGACGCTTGCCCTTCGCCCGTGGGGCGGGATCGCGGCGAACGAAGCCGCGCCGGCACGGTTGATCGAGGTCAGCTCGCGGGTGGCAGGGACGGCGTTCGAGGTCTTGATCGAGGCGTCTGCGCCGGCCGCGTATACAACGCACCAGCCGGACGACCGCACCGTGGTCGTCGAGCTCCCCAACGTCACCGCTGAGGGCGCGCGGATGCGCCTGGCCCGTGGCGGCCCCATTGACGACGTTGAGATCGAGAGCGCGGAGACCGAGGATCGCGCGGGGGGCCTGACCACACGCGTTCGGCTCCAGCTCAGTCGCCCGTTGCCGTACTCGGTCAGCAGCTCGGGGAGCACCATCAGTGTCGGTTTCGACCAAGACGCGGTTGGCCCGGCCACCGCGGTCGTCGCCGCCCCGCCGAACCGTGCGGCGCCAGTGCCAGCCGAGGCACCGCGTCCGACCGGCGGAGCGCCCGCGACGCGGTTGCAGGCGATCGAGACACTGTTCGATCCGTCGGCGGTCGTCGTGCGACTTGAGGCCAACGGCATCCTGACCCCAAGCCGCATTCACGAGGCCGAGGACGCTCCGCCTCGGCTCGTGATCGACTTCCCGGAGGTGGTGTCCGAGGTCCCCGGCGCGACGCGCGTCGATGCGGGACCGATTCGCGAGATCAGGGTCGCGCCGCATAGCCATGCACCACTGGTCACCCGCGTCGTGTTCGACCTCGAGTCGGCTGCGCCGTATCGCGTCGAGGGCCTCGAGCATCCGAGCGCCGAGCTGCGAGTCATCTTCCCGCTCGACGATCCGATCACGGCGGTGGCGCCACCACCGGCCGAAGACGAGCCGGCGGGAGCGCCGCGTTCACTCGCGGCACTGGCGGCATCTTCACCGACAGGAACGCTCGATTCTGTGCCGGAAGGCCCGGCAGGCCACGCAGAGGCAGCCGCCTCAGTAGCCGCCAACACGATCTTGCTCGATCCATTGGCCGCGTTGCGCGCACCGAGCCCGGTGAGCGCGGCGCAGGACGCGGCGGTGACCGGCCTGCTGGCGGAGTTGGCCTCGGCGACGGCTCCCGAACCGGATTCGGAGCCGGCCACACTCATCGAGCTTCAGTCAGCGTCGCCAACGCAAGCCGAATCCGAGCCAGCGTCGCCAACGCCGACCGAAGCGGTGGAGAGCGCCGAACGACAACCCGAGCCGGCGGCTGCCGCGGTTGTCGCGGTGGCAGCGCCGCCGGAGACGGTCATTCTTGCACCACCCGTTGACCCGCTCGCGGCTCTGACGACGACGACCCCCGAGTCGATCGTTGCGGAGCTGCCTGCAGCAGCGCCGAGCAACGAATCGTCACCCGCCGTCGTGCGTGGTCTCCCCGAGTCCGCGGCCCCGGCGGTCGCGGAACCGAGACGGCCAACCGCATCCCGGACCCAGCTCACGCTGCCGGCGACGCCGCCAGCCGCGGCGGCGGCCGGTGCGCCGGCGAGCCCGGGCGAGATCCCCCGGCCGGGGCTGACGGCCCCACGCCGTTTCTCGGCTGAGGTGCCAACGACGCGATACATCCACCTCGGGGGTGCCACCAATCAGCCACGCGCCCAGGTCACCCAACAGACGCTGGGCGGTGGGCGTCAATACACCGGCAGTCCGGTGTCGATGGACTTTCAGAATGCCGATCTCCGGTCCGTCCTTCGGACGTTCGCCGAGATCAGCGGGCTCAACATCGTGATCGACCCGCAGGTGCAGGGCAGCGTCGACGTGGCGCTCGTCGACGTGCCGTGGGATCAGGCGTTCGACATCATCCTGCGGGTGAATCAGCTCGGCTACGACGTCGATGGCACGGTCGTGCGCATCGCGCCGCTGTCGGCGTTGGCCGACGAGGAGCAGCAACGGCGCGAGCTGGCGGAGCAACAGGCGCTCGCGGGCGCGCTGGTGGTGCTCGCCAAACCGTTGAGCTACGCGCGCGCGGCCGACCTCGCCGACCTGATCACGCAGGCTGTCCTGTCGGAGCGCGGCCAGGTGCAGATCGACGTGCGGACGAACACGCTGATCATCACTGACCTGCAGAACAGCCTGAACGCAGCGGAGGAGCTCATCGAAACGCTCGATCGCCCAGAGCCGCAGGTGGAGATCGAAGCGCGCATCGTCCAGGCGCGGCAGAGCTACGCGCGCGAGCTTGGCGTCCAGTGGGGCATCTCGGGCCGCGTGGCGCCCGACATCGGTAACACGACCCCGCTGTCGTTCCCAAACCGCGGCAACGTGACCGGCCGCGTCGGCGGCTCGCAGGGCCCGTTCCCCGTCGACGGACGCGCGCTCGAGACCGAGACTACGGGAACGGCCGTTGATCTCGGCGCGCCCTCCAGGACGTCGGCGTTGGGCCTGACTCTCGGTGCGGTGGACGGCTCCCTGAACCTGGACGTCGTCCTGTCGGCGGCGGAGGGTGACGGGGACGTGGAGATCCTCTCGAACCCGAGGGTCACGACACAGAACAACGTCCAGGCGACCATCATTCAGGGCGACCAGATCCCGATTCAGACTGTGTCGAACAACACGGTCACGGTCCAGTTCAAGGACGCCGCGCTGCGTCTCGCGGTGACGCCGCAGATCACCGCGGCCGACACCGTGATCATGCAGATTGAGATCGATAACGACTTTGCGAACTTCGGCGAGTCGGTGAACGGCATCCCGCCCATCGTCACGCAGCGGGCCATCACGACCGTACAGGTGGCCAACGGCGACACGACGGTGATTGGCGGCATCTACGAAAGCGATCGCCAGCGTCGAAACGACCGTGTGCCGGGGCTCAGCCGGATTCCGCTGCTGGGGTGGCTGTTCAGACGCGAAACCGATTCGGAGAACACCGACGAGCTGTTGATCTTCCTGACGCCGTACATCGTCCGCTGACGATGGCTGGGAACGAAAGCCATGACTCGAGAAACCACGTCAATCATTCAGCGCGGACCGTTTGGGCGCCGCGCGGCATCGCGGGTTGCGCGGGTCGCGCTCATTGGGCTCTGTGTCCCGCTGCTCACGTCGTGCATCAACGACGCGATCACGAGCTCGCGTTCGAGCGTCAACCTGATCATCGAGCGAATCGGCGCAGCGGCGGGTGGATCGAACCTGGACCCTATCAACACGTACCTGCAGTCAGACGTGCTGACCTTCGGTGGTGTGTTCGACGACATCGCCCGTGTCACGACGCGGATCTCGTTCAAGGACCCCGGCACGTCGGAGAACCCCGCGTCGCCGACCACCGCGAACTTCATCACGATCAGGCGGTATCACGTCCGCTATGTCCGCGGCGACGGCCGGAACACGCCTGGCGTCGACGTCCCCTATCCGTGGTGGGGCGCCGTGACGTCGACGACGGTATCCGGGATCCAGACGGCCGAGTTCGTGCTGGTCCGCGCGTCATCGAAGCTGGAGCCGCCGCTCCGGACGCTCATCGGCGGCGGCGGGCAGATCGTCATCAACACGATCGCCGAGATCACGTTTTACGCCACTGACCAGACGGGCGCGGAGGTGACCGCCCTGGGCACGATCGGTGTCAACTTCGCCGATTGGGCCGACCCGATGAGCTAGCCGGTCCCTCCGGCGACCTGCGAACGCGAGAGGACCAGAGAAGGACGATATGCCGTCAGTAGAGCCCACCGCGTGGCAACAATCCACACGGCTCGCAGGAGCCGCGTTGGTGGCTATCGGTCTGCTTGGCATTGAGGCCTGCGTGCAAGGCGGTGCGGAACAGCCGCCGCTGTCCGGGCCGTCCGAGCTCGGCATCTCGTTGACGCTCCAGGCGAATCCGGATGTGCTCCCGCTCGACGGCTCCGCCCAATCGAGAATCGAGGTACTGGCGCGCGACGAGAACGGAAACCCGACGGCCAACCTCAAGCTCCTCATCCAGATCGTCGTCCAGACCGCCAGCGGCGCGCAGTTTACCGACTTTGGCAACCTGACAGGCCTTCGGCCCGACAAGACGGTGCTGACTGGGAACGATGGCCGCGCGTTCTTTTCGTACACGGCGCCCCTGGCGTCCGCTAACCCTGCTGGCTCGTCCGACCCAGGCAGCACGGTGACGATTCAGGTCACGCCGTCCGACCCGAACGTTCCCAACTTCGCGAACGCCGTCGGGCGGACGATCGTGATCCGTCTCGTGCCGCCGGGTACCGTGATTCCGTTGTTCAACGTCCTCGCGGGCTTTACCTTCACGCCTAACCCGCCCGCCGCCAAGGACCAGACGCAGTTCACGGCGCAGTACTGCGACGTGACGGGTGGCGCACCGCCGACGTGCGTGACCGACCCGAATCGCATCATCAGTTCCTTTGCGTGGGACTTCGCCGATGGCAGCACGGGTAACGGCCAGGTCGTCACGCACATCTTCGACTCGTCCGGCAACTACCCGGTCCAGTTGACGATCTCCGACGCCTACAGTCGCGCCACGAGTGAGACCCTGACCGTGCCAGTTGCAGTCGAGGCGGTACCTCAGGCGGCGTTTGATTTCTCGCCGGAGGCGCCCAACATCGACGACACCATCTTCTTCGACGCCAGTCGGACGGAGTCGGGTCGGCCCATCACGTCGTACGCGTGGGAGTTCGGCGACGGGTCGACCGGTTCCGGTCGGACAACGACACACGCTTATGCGATCGAGGGCATCTACACGGTCACGCTCACCGTCACCGACGATCGCGGGGCCACCGGAACCGCGAGCGAGGGCGTGACCGTTGGCGACGGCCGACCGATTGTCGTGATTACCTTCTCGCCGCAGGATCCGGCGGTGGGCGTCTTCTTCAGCGGTGAGGAGTCAAGGGCGGCCCCGGGCCGGACTCTCGTCAACCACCGATGGATCTTCGGCGACGGCTCCGCCTTGAGCGAAGCGGGAGCGAACGCGACGCACGCGTACGACGCTGCAGGGACCTACGTGGTCATCCTCGACGTTACGGACGATTTCGGTGAGTCGAACACGGGCACTACGCAAGTACAAGTCGGCGGTGGGAGTACCGGTGCCGATATTTCGGCGTCGTTTACCATTTCGCCCGCTTCGCTGAGCGGGACTGCCCGCACCGTGACCGTCGATGCCGCGGCGTCGCTGCCGTCGGCTGGCGCGAGCATCGGGCCGTGTCAACGTCTTTGAGACAACCTGGTTCAGCATTTACTGTAGCGACTCCACGCCATCGACGCGGTGCAACGACGACCGATCGAACGGCGGTGGCGGCCGGGCAACGACCGCATGCTGCGAGTCGTTGGGGGTGCCGGTCGTCGGTCCTGGGGCATCCTGGCGGGTCGTTATCGACGGCGGATTGATCCATACGGCGGTCGGCAAGGTTTCTGGGCGTGGTGGCCCGCTGACGAATCGCTCCGGATGCGCGGCGTAGGCCGCGAGGCGGGTGCGGTGACGCCGGTCGAGAGTCGCCGACGCGCGGCCGTAATGCACGTCGGCCGGCGTGAGATAGCTGAGGCCGCTGTGGTGGTGGGCGTCATTGTACCAAGCCAAGAGGTCGTGGCAGAGGGCGCGCGCGTGTTCGAGTGCGCCGAACCGCTTCGGAAACTCCGGCCGATACTTGAAGGTGCGAAACTGCGCCTCGGAGAACGGATTGTCATTGCTCACGCGCGGCCGCGCGTGGCTGGCCGCGATGCCGAGGTCGGAGAACAACAGCGCGACGAGCTTGCTGCGCATGGGCGCGCCGCGGTCGGCGTGAATCGTGAGCTGCTGCGGCCCGATGCACTGCTTTGCGCAGGTCTGCTCGATCAAGCGCTCGGCCAAGTGCGCATTCTCGTGGCGCGCCACCATCCAGCCCACGACGTAGCGGCTGAAGAGGTCGAGGATGACGTAGAGCGAGTAGTAGAGATACGGGACCGGGCCTTTCAGCTTGGTGATGTCCCAGGACCAGACCTGATTGGGCGCCGTCGCGACGAGCTCGGGTTTGACGTATGCCGGATGCCGCACCTGGTCGCGGCGCTCCCGCACTTCGTCGGCCGCGGCGAGCACCCGATACATCGTGCGCGGGGAGCAGAGGTAGGTCTGCTCCTCAAGCAACGTCGCATAGACTTCGGCGGGCGATTGATCGACAAACCGCGCGCTGTGCAACATGTCGCGGACGGCTCGCCGTTCGGCAGCGACCAGCGCGCGCGGCGACGGCGCGCGGGGCCGCCGGGGCGGCGGCGGCGGCGTGGGCCGGCGCCGCCGATAGAGCGACGCGCGGGACACGCCGATGCTCTGACACAACGCCGACGTCTCGCCCGTCGCCGTGACGGCCTCGATCGCGCGCATCAGTCGGTCTCGTCGGTGTCGAGGGGTTTCAGGGGGATCTCCAGGATCTCGGCAACTTTTTTTTGGAGGGCGATGATCGTCTCGGCCCGCTGCAGCTTCCGCTCGAGCCTGTGATTCTCGGCTTCCAACTGCTTCACACGCGGGTCGATCGGACGTGGGGTCGGGCCGCGCCGACGTCCCCGCATGTCCCGCAGGGCGCCCTGCTCACGCTGCCGTCGCCAGTTCGCCAAGTGCGAGCTATACAAGCCTTCTCGGCGCAGCAGCGCCCCCAGCTCGCCAGGCCGCTTGCACGCGTCCGCCTGCTTGAGAATGCGGAGCCGATACGCCGCCGTGAACCGGCGGCGCTGGGCTTTCGCCCGCACTTCAGGATCGGGTGCCGTCGCGGCTGACGTAGCGTTGGGGCCGAAGGCTCCGGTCGCCCGCCGGGCTCCCTCCGCCTTCGACCCCACGACCGCCTCCATCTCCACGGCTGGTGGCATGCGATTCATCCATCAAACCCTCCCCGCCCCTACACTAATCTCACTCGGAAGGTTGTCTCACCGATTATTGGCACAGGGGGCATCACGAAATACGCGTGGAACTTCGGAGACGGCACCGAGACGACGAACACAAGCGGCGCCACGACTACGCACACCTATGCAGGCTCCGTCAGCGGCTTGATTACGATCTCATTGACAATTACCGACAGTCTCGGGAACAGCGATTCGACAACGGGAACTGTGAGCATCAACTCGGACGCCCCATCGGCGAGCTTCACGGTATCGCCGAGCGGCCCGGACATCGGTGAGGCGGTGAACGTGAACGCCTCCGCCTCCACACCGGGCACGGGCGCGACGATCACTTCCTACGCGTGGGACTGGGGGGACGGCAGCAGCTCGACGACGACGACCCCGACGGCTTCCGACCCAGCGCCGGCCGGGTATGCAGTAGCTGGCAGCTACACAATCACGCTGACAATCACCGACAGCAGCGGGGGTACCGCCACAGCGACACAGTCCGTAACGGTATCTGCGGATCCGCCGGTAGCTAGTTTCACCGTGTCGCCGAGCGCTGCGGGCACTGGCGTGGCGATCAACGTGAATGGGTCGGCATCCACACCGGGAACCGGGGCGACGATCACTGACTACTCGTGGGATTGGGGCGATGGTACAACGTCGTCGAGTGGCACGAGCCCAACGACTTCCGACCCGGCGCCTGCGGGGTATGTGGCGGCAGGCGACTACACGATCACCCTGACGATCACTGACAGTGACGGCAATACTGATACTGCGACGCAGACAATCACAATTAGCTAGTCCGCGGCGTGGCCGTTCGACGCACCGATGCCAGACACCCGCCTCGAAGAGCTACGACGCCGCGTCGAGCTGAACCCCGCGTCGCCGGCCTTCGCGGCGCTCGCGGAGGAGTACCGCAAGGTGGGTCGGTTCGACGAGGCGATCGCCACGGCGCGCACTGGCCTGGAACGGTTCCCCACCTATCTGTCCGCCCGCGTGACCCTCGGCCGGTCTCTGGTCGAGGTCAACGAGCTGGAGGAGGCGCGGACACACCTCGAAGAGGTCGTCAGTCAGGCACCAGAGAACCTCGCCGCAATCCGGGCGCTGGCCGATATCCACCGACGGCTCGAGGAACCCACGGAGGACACGGAAGTCGATGTCCTGGCCGCGGCGCTCGACGAACGGGTCGGAGGCGACGAGAGCCCGGCAGCGGAGCCGGCGCCCGCGGGTATCGCCGATGCGGATTCGGGTGCCGCGGTTCCCACGGGAACCGACGGTTCCGAGTCGACGATGCCCGATGAGGTCGAGGGGCTCGAAGCGTTGCTCGGCCCGCTGCTGGGCACCCCGGAAGAGGCAACGGCGTCGAGCGACCCGGCGGACGGAGGAACGACCGACGATCTGTCCGACCTCGATGCCCTGCTCGGTGGGGTCGCGGACATCGGTGGCGGCGCCCCGGAGACGGGCACGACGATGGCGGGGGAGGAGATGACGGACCTTGCCTCCATCCTTGTGCAGGGCGCGGAGACGCCACCGCCTGCGCCGGAGTTTGCGGTCGCGCCGTCGCCACCGGCGGACCAGATGGAGTCGTCGGCTGCGGAGCCTGAGGCGCTGGACCTGGCACCTGAGGCGCTGGACGAGGATCCACGGGTCGTCGCGGGGCTACAACGTTTCCTGGATGCGGTCGTGGCGCGGCGCGCCGGGCGCCGGAAACCGCCAACGGATTAGGTCGGCACTCCGATGGCGGGTGGACGTCTCGCCGACCCGAACCGTCTTGCCGCTCGGCTTGGGCATGTGCGGGCCGCCACTGACCGACTCGAGGTGGATGCGCTCGTCGTCACACACCTTCCCCACCTCTTCTATCTTTCCAACCTGCGCGCCAGCGCCGGCATCCTTGTTGTGACGCGCACCGGCGGTGTGCTCATCGTCGACTTCCGTTATCAAACGGCGGTTGCGACGCTCTTCGCCACCGGGAACGGTCCGGACGGCATCGACGTGGTGGACGTCGAGGGGTCCTATGAGGAAACGCTCCGGCAGGTCGTGCGCGACGCGGGGTGGGGGCGAGTCGGGTTCGAGGCCGAGCATTGCAGCGTGCATCGCTGGCAATGGCTCGGCCGGTCGGTCGACGCGGCGCTCGTCGCGACCGATGGCGTCGTTGAGGCCGCCCGGATGGTGAAGGACGAACACGAAATTGAGATCTTGCGCACCGGAGGCGGCATGATCGCCGGGATGGTGGAGCAGGTGCGCGAGCTGGCGCGCCGCGGGCGAACGGAGCGGGCGGTTGCCGCCGATATCGACACGGCGCTGTGCGCAGCCGGCTTCGAGCGACCGGCCTTCGAGACCATCGTCGCCGGTGGTCCCAACAGCGCCCTGCCGCACGCGCACCCGACGGAACGTGTGCTCGCCGACGGAGACCTGGTGGTCCTGGACTTCGGCGGCGTGCACCACGGATACTGTCTCGACCTGACCCGGACGATGTGCATCGGGAGGCCCGAGCCGGAGCCCGCGCGCCTTCATCAGGCGGTCGCCGACGCGCATCTGGCTGCCGTTCGGAGCGTGAGTCCGGGTGTCGCCGCGAGCCAGGTGGATGCCGCAGCGCGAACCGCGCTCGCCGCGCACGGCCTGGACGACGCGTTCGGGCACAGCACCGGTCACGGCCTGGGGATAGAGGTCCATGAGCTCCCGCGCATCGGTCGGGCGCCGTCCAGCGCGGCTGCGGCCCTCCACCCGAGTGCCGATGTGATCCTGGCTCCGGGCATGGTGTTCACGATCGAGCCGGGCGTCTACGTGCCGGGGGTGGGTGGCGTTCGTATCGAGGACGACGTGCTGGTGACGGCCGACGGTTGCGAGATGCTCACCGAAGCGCCCCGACAGCTCGACGTTCGCTGACGAAGCAACAACATCATGGCGCTGTCCGACCTGGATGAGATCACGCGGCTCCTCGGGCTGATGTCCGAGCACGATCTCGAAGAGCTCGAGGTCGAGCGCGACGGTGCGCGCGTCCGCATCAAGCGGCGCCCGGCTGGAGCGATCGCGGGCGCCTCGACCGACGTGGCCGATGAGGCCGCGCGCGGGACCGCATCCGCCGAGGTCGATCCCAGCGTCGTTGGGGAGGATGACGCGGCGGTCCATGTGCGCGTCGTGAAAGCCCCGATCGTCGGCACGGTCTTTCGGGCGCCCGATCCGGGCGCCGTCCCGTTCGTGGAGCTGGGGAGCCGTGTGCGTACGGGGCAGGTCCTCTGCCTCATCGAGGCCATGAAGCTGATGAACGAGATCAACGCAGAGGATGATGGGGAGGTCGTGGAGGTCTTCGTCGAAAACGAACAGGCCGTGCAGTACGGCGATCGGCTGTTCGCGATCAAGACCGGGTGACTGCGGAATCGTCCAGAGCGGGTGCTGGGTGCGCACGTCCCGGAAGAAACCGTCTGCCTTTGGCGAGACGAAGCGTCCCTGCTCTGAAAGCAGCACAGTGTTCTCCGAGGCGAGCCGGTTTCTGGAGGGATGTGCGCGACCGGCGCCGAGTCTTACCGATGTTCAAGAAGATCTTGATCGCCAACCGCGGAGAGGTTGCGCTCCGGATCCTCGCCGCGTGCCGCGAGCTGGGGATCACGCCGGTGGCGGTCTATTCCGTCGCGGACTGCCGCGCCCAACACGTCCGGCTGGCTGATGAACGCGTGTGCATCGGGCCCGCGCCGCCGGGCGACAGCTATTTGAGCGTTGCAGCGATTGTCGAGGCGGCGGTGCAGACGCACGCCGACGCCGTCCACCCAGGCTATGGATTCCTCTCCGAGAGCGCCGCGCTCTCGGATGCATGCGCGGCGCGCGGCGTCACCTTTATTGGCCCGCCCTCGGCGGTATTGCGCCTCACGGGTGACAAGGTCGGCGCGCGCGCGGCGATGCGGGACGCGGGGCTGTCAGTCGTGCCCGGGACGGACGCGCCGATCGAGACAACGGCACGGTTGCACGAGGCGGCACGCGGCATCGGATACCCGGTGATCATCAAGGCGCGCGCCGGTGGCGGCGGGCGTGGTCTACGAGTGGTCGACGGACCCGACGTAATCGAACAGGCCTGGGCGACCGCCGGCCGCGAGGCGGAGGCGGCATGTGGGGACGGTCGGCGGTATCTCGAACGCCATCTCGCGTCGTCGCGGCACATCGAGGTCCAGGTCCTGGCGGACGACACCGGGGCGCTGATCCTGCTCGGGGAGCGCGAGTGCTCGATCCAGCGTCGACACCAGAAGATTCTCGAGGAGTCGCCGTCGGTCGCGCTCGACGATTCGGCACGCGAGGAGCTGGGGCGGCAGGTGGCCGACGCCGTGCGGGCGGTCGGGTACCGCAACGCCGGGACGTTCGAGTTTCTCCGGGATGAGGGGGGACAGCTCCACTTCCTCGAGGTGAACGCGAGACTGCAGGTCGAGCACCCGGTCACGGAGATGGTGACCGGTGTCGACATCGTGAAGGAGCAGATTCGTATCGCCGCAGGCAGCGGCCTCTCGGTGCG
Source organism: Vicinamibacterales bacterium (assembly GCA_965197395.1). GTDB lineage: Bacteria > Acidobacteriota > Vicinamibacteria > Vicinamibacterales > UBA8438 > CAZYFH01. The sequence goes on from CBDANB010000007.1 coordinate 33,520, forward strand.
GCAGGCGGACGTGACCTCGTCCGGTCACGCGATCGAGTGCCGCGTGAACGCTGAGAGCCCGCTCACCGGTCGGCCGACGCCCGGGGTGATCACGGCGTTCAGCGTGCCGGCCGGACACGGTCCCGGCGTCCGGGTCGACACCGCCATGGAAGCCGGCTGCGAGGTGACGCCACACTACGACTCGCTGGTGGCGAAGGTGATCACACACGGGCGGGATCGCGTGGAGGCGATCGCCCGGATGCGACGGGTGCTGCGGACGGCCGTCATCGAAGGGATCGAGACGACGATTCCGCTTCACCTGCGCATACTCGACGATCCGGACTTTCGCGCGGGGAATCTCAGCACTGCGTTTTTAGAGCGATTCATGGTCGAGGCGGGCGCGGACGCACGGGGGGTCGAGCCCTGACCGGTGGTCGCTAGACGACCGATGCGCCTCTCGCCGCTGTACGCGATCGTCGACGCAGCAACCGCGGCGGCGCACGGGTGGGGCGTCGTCGACCTCGCCCGTGCGTATCTCGAGGGCGGGGCGCGGTGCCTCCAGCTCCGCGGCGGGGACCGGCCCACGGGGGCGCTACTGCAGTGGTGCGATCAGATCGTCGATTGCGCCGCGCCATACGGCGCGACGGTGATCGTCAACAACCGTCCGGACGTCGCGCGGATCGCCGGCGCCGACGGCGTGCACGTGGGGCAACAGGACCAGCCGGTGGCCGTCGTCCGCCGCCAGCTCGGCCCACACGGATTCATCGGTCTGTCGACGCACACCCCGGACGAGATTGCGGCCGCCCAGTCGGAGCGGCCCGACTACCTCGCGGTCGGGCCGGTGTTTGGCACGGTCACGAAGGACACGGGATACACGGCGACTGGACTGTCGGCGGTGCGAAGGGCCGCTTCCTGCGGGCGACCGGTGGTGGCCATTGGCGGGATCACGCTCGAGCGCGCGCACGCCGTCCTCGACGCTGGCGCGTCCGCCGTCGCGGTGATCGCCGATCTGGTGCGTCACGGCGATCCGGGACGGCGCGTGCGCGCCTATGTCGATGCGCTCGGAGACGACCCGAAGTAGTCACGCGTGAGCGTGCGTACCGTGCCCACGAGGAACGCTATCCCGATGAGGTTGGGGAAGGCCATGAAGCCGTTGAGCAGCGTCCCGATGGCCCATACGAGCGGCACCGACACCAGCGAGCCCACCAGGATCATCGCCGTGAAAATCACCCGATACCACCTGATGACACGTGACCCGAACATGAACTCCACGCACTTCTCGCCGTAATACGACCACCCGATCAGCGTCGAAAAGCCGAAGAGGAACGAGCAGAGCGCCACCAGGATGGACGCGAGCGGCACCGACGTGCTCAGCGCGGCCGCGGTCAGATCCCCGCTCGCGCCTTGATAGGCCGGATCGGTCCAGAGCCCCGAGGTCAGGATGACGAAGGCGGTCATCGAGCACACGACGATCGTGTCCATGAAGACCTCGAAGATCCCCACGACGCCCTGCTGTGAGGGGTGATCGACCTTGGCAATGCCGTGCGCGATCGGGGCACTCCCCATGCCGGCCTCGTTCGACAGGACGCCACGGCTGACCCCGGCGGCGATGACCTGCGCCATCGTGGCGCCGGCAAATCCGCCGACCGCTGCTGACGGCGTGAGCGCATTCGTCACGATCTGCGCGACAACGGCGGGGATCGCCGTCAAATTCAGCAGGATGTAGAGCGACGCGGCCAGCACGTAGACGACGATCATCGCTGGCACCAGACGCTCGGCGACGGCGGCGATGCGCCGAATACCACCGAGCAGCACGAGCCCAACGGTCACCGTGATGAGGAGTCCGGGCACCCAGAGCGGCACCTCGACCCCGACAACGGTGCGCGCCGCCTCGGCGAAGGTGCGGGCGACCGTGTTCGACTGCGCCATGTTGCCGGTTCCGAACAGCGCGGTGCAGGCGCCAAAGAACGCGAACAGATAGGCGAGCACCGACCCGAGCCGGCGGTTCGGCACACCGCGGGTGATGTAGTACATGGGGCCGCTGGCGAGCTCGCCGTTTTCTCGTCTGACGCGGAAGTGGACGCCGGCGACCGCCTCGGCGTATTTCGTCGCCATGCCAAGCGCCGCTGTCACCCACATCCAGAACACGGCGCCGGGACCACCGATCAGGATCGCTGTGGCGACCCCGCCGATGTTGCCGTTGCCGACGGTCGACGCCAACGCCGTCGACAGGGCTTGAAACTGCGTGATGGTGCCGTCGCCCCGCCCGGGCGTCGCGCGGGTGAATGCCCCGGCCATGACCATCCGGAGGGCGGTTGGGAATCGGCGGACCTGCACCACCCCGGTCATCACCGTGATGAGGCCACCGACGACGACGAGCACGAGCGGCATCGCGAACGGTTGCCAGACGAGGTCGTTCAACGCGAGGATGCGGTCGGTCAGGCTCATCACAACATCGCGTAGACGGTGGCGGCGATGATCGAGAGGATGGCCAGGGGGCACACCCAGCGGATCAAGAAGCTCCAGAGGCCGGTGGCGGGGAACCACGCGTTGTTGGCCAGCAGCTCCTCGAGGGCCTGGTCGACCCGCCACACTCGCCCGACGAAGATGGCGGTCAGCAGCCCGCCGATCGGCAGCGAGAAGTTGTTCCAGACGGAATCCATCAGGTCCATGAAGCTGAGCCCGAGTCCGGGCAGCTGACTGAACACCCCGACTGCGCCATTGGCCAGCGCTGACGGGATGGCGAGCGCGAAGACGATGAGCGTGACCACCGACACCGCTTTGGCGCGCGACCAGCGACGCGCATCGACGAGGTGGGAGACGGGCACCTCCAGGAGCGAGATCGTGGAGGTGAGGGCCGCCATCGTGAGCAGCACGAAGAAGGCCGCGCCAAAGAGCTGCCCTCCGGGCAGGGTGGCAAAGAGGCGCGGCAGGACGGTGAAGACCAGCCCGGGGCCCGAGGCGGCCGGGTCGAAGCCGTCGATCGAGAACCCAAACGGGAAGATGACGAAGCCGGCCAGGAGCGCGATCGACGTATCGAGGAGCACGATCCAGACCGTCGACCCCGCGATGCCGTCGCGTTTGCTGAGGTAGCTGCCGTAGGTGATCATCGTCCCCATGCCAAGGCTCAGCGAAAAGAACGCCTGCCCGAGCGCCCCGCTGAGCACGCTGATGTCAAAGAGCTGCGTGACGTCGGGTCTGAGGTAATACGCGAGACCGGCGCCGGCGCCGGGTAAGGTGAGCGCGCGCACGGCCAACAGGACCAGGAGCGCGATGAGCCCCGGCATGAGGAGCTTGGTGACCCGCTCGATCCCCGCGCGCACGCCGCCCAGGAGCACACCGGCCGTGGCCGCGAGCACCAGGAACGCCAGCCCGACGTTGACCGGGGCATTGGCCGTGAACCCGGTGAAAAAGCCGCCGATGGCGTCTGGGTCTCCCGTGACGGCGCCGGTCGCCGTGAACCAGATGTAGGCAAGGGACCACCCCGCGATCACGGAATAGAAGGAGAGGATGCCGGCGCCTGTCAGCACACCGAGCGCGCCGACGAGCCACCAGCGGGTGCCCGGCCGTAGCTTGGCGAACGACCGCACCGGGCTTTGCTGGGCGCGGCGGCCAATGGCCAGCTCGGCCATCATGATCGGCACGCAGATCAGGAAGACGCAGGCGAGATAGACGACGACGAACGCCGCGCCGCCACCTTGACCGACTTGTGTGGGAAACCGCCAGATGTTGCCGAGCCCGACAGCGGACCCGGCCGCGGCGAGAATGAAGCCGGCGCGTGAGCCCCAGGTGCCGCGGTTGGATCCGTTTTGCATAGGGTGGTCGCGCGGCATTCTACTGAAACTCGGAGTAAACTCGAAACTTCTCGATATTGCTCAACGCTTCTCCCCACAAAAAGACGAGGACGACGTGACGCTGCACGACACGCGGGCTCGCCTGCTGGACGGTGCCGCCGTCGCAGCGGACATACGCGCGGCGCTGCCGCCGCGGATCGCGGCTTTCGCCAGCGCCAAGGGCCGCCCTCCGACGCTGGGCTTGCTGCTCGCCGGCAGCGATCCGGGGTCCGAGGTCTACGTGCGCGGCAAGATCAAGCAGAGCGAAGGGCTCGGCATGGCGACCGACCTGCGACGCTTGCCCGAGAACGCCAGTTTCGACGACGCGCTAGCCATCGTCGAGGCGTTCAATCGACATGACGCGGTCGACGGCATCCTCGTGCAGTCGCCGCTGCCCGGCGGGATGGGCGCGGACGCGGAGCAGCGCGTCTTCGACGCGATCGACCCGGCCAAGGACGTGGATGGGTTCCACCCGGTCAACGCCGGGCGGTTGGTGCAGAAGCGCCCATCGCTGGCGCCGTGCACGCCGTCAGGTGTGATGGTGATGCTCGACAAGGCGGGGATCGAGGTCGCGGGCCGGCGCGCGGTGGTGATCGGGCGGAGCGACATTGTCGGCAAACCAATGGCGCTGTTGTTGCTCCATCGTCACGCGACGGTGACGATCTGTCATTCGAAGACCGCCGAGTTGCCGGCGATCGCGGCGACGGCCGACATTCTCGTCGCCGCCATCGGACGACCGGCGTTCGTGACACCGGCGTTCGTCAAACCGGGCGCGACGGTGATCGACGTCGGCACGAGCTCGCTGACCGACCGTGACCAGGTGGCCGAGATCTTCGGGGTCGAGTCGAAGAAGATGGCGGCGTTCGACAAGCGCGGCCATGTGTTGTCGGGTGACGTGCATCCGGCCGTGGCCTCGGTCGCCGGCGCGCTCACGCCGGTCCCCGGTGGCGTCGGTCCGCTGACGATCGCGATGCTCCTGTCCAACACGGTCACCGCGGCAGAGGCACGACTAGGCTCGCGCTGACCGGCTCAACCTGGCCGCGTGCGGCAATCGCGAACCCCCGCCGCCGGGACCCCGCGTATCGCTCCGATCAGCCGGGTCGGCCCGCCGGAAGAACGCACGTTGCTTGCCCCTCATCACCCGTGCGGCGATCAACGGCTGATCAGCGACGACGTGTGCGGCTGCCTAGGTGCGCCACGGGTTGTCTGAGGGCCACGGATCACAGAGACCGTGATCGCCGGCCGGGCGCTTCGTTGCGTTCTTCGGCGACACCTCGAGAGTCGCCGTGCCTCCACGGCTGTTCGGATCGATACACGCGGCCCCGGCGACGTCCCGGCTGAGACTCCCCTGTACGTATGATGCATGTATTCTGACATGTTATGCTGTGCATATGCGTACCACCATTTCCCTCGATGACCGCCTCGCCGCGACAGTGCGCCGCCGGGCATCAGAGCATGGTGTAAGCGTGAGCGCGTTCATCGCCAGAGTGCTCGACGATTTCGTCAAGCGGCCCACACCGCAGGCCGTGGCGCCGTTTCGGCTCGTCACCGTGAAAGGAGTTGGAACTCGGCCCGGCATCGATCTCGACCGTCCCCGGAGCGTTGAGGCCGAGGAGGATGAGGCGGGCTTCGCGCCTCGACGCTGATGGTCCTTCCGGATGTCAGCGTCCTCGTCTACGCGCATCGTGAGGATGCGACACCCGATCACGACAGGTACGCCGCCTGGATGACTCAGGTCGCGACCGGACCCGAGCCGTTCGCCCTCTCGGTCCTGGCCTTGTGCGCCCTCGTGCGGATCACGACGAACCCTCGTATCTTCAGCCGTGTGTCGACGCTCGACGAGGTGTTCGCCTTTGTCGCGGAGCTTGCCCGGCGGCCAAACGCCCGGATCGTCGCGCCCGGGCCCGCACACCTCACCATTGTCGAGAGCTTGTGTCGAGCATCCCGGGCTTCAGGCAAGCTCGTCGCGGACGCACAGCATGCCGCGGTAGCGATCGAGCACGGTTGCACGCTGATGACCACCGATTCCGACTTCGATCGGTTCCCCGCGCTTCGGTGGCAGCACCCGTTGCGTCCCACCGTGTGAGGGACGAGGGCCAGCACAGTCGAAACGCCGAGCTCCGAGCGTTCTTCGCTGAATCCGGCTGTAGCACGGTCGCCGGCCGCGAGTTCGTCTGCGCGGTTTATGAGAACCAGTCAGACGTGTGGCTGGTGGAGGACTTTGATCCCGAGGTCGACCCGGCTGTCGGAGCGATACACGCGGTCCGGCGTCGGGGCGGCTGGCCGGGCTCGATGGTGCCGGAGCGGGCTGATTACGTGCCACCTGCCAGCGCGGCGCAGACGTCGTCGACCTGTTGTGCCGTCTCCTCGAAGCTGCCCTCCGTCCGGATGACGAAGTCGGCCTGCGCGACCTTCTCGTCGATTGGCAGCTGAGCCGCCAATCGGTTCCGCGCGTCCTCCTCCGAGAGCCCGTCCCGATCCGTCACGCGCGAGAGCTGCGTCTCCGGTCGACACGCCGTCACGATGACGCGGTCGTACTCGGCGGCCCGGCCGGTCTCGAACAGGAGCGGGATGTCGGCGACGACGAAGGGCGTATCGGACTCCTTCGCGCGGGCCTCGAACCAGTCGTCGATGGCCTTCCGAACGGGCGGGTGGGTGATCGCCTCGAGGTCCCCGCGCGCACTTGGGTCGGCGAACACGATGGCGCCCAATCGTGCGCGGTCCAGCGTTCCGTCGTGCTGGCAGATACCGTCGCCAAACCGCTCGCGGAGCGCGTGCCAAGCGGGCAGGCCTGGCTGAACGACGTCTCGCGCCAGGCGGTCCGCGTCGATCGTCGGGACGTCCCGGGCCCCGAGGAGCCGTCGGACGTGGGTCTTGCCGGTCGCGATCCCGCCGGTCAGCGCCACTCGCAACATCTCGATCGCTCGTTCGGCGCACCGAACGGTGCGCGCCGGGGCTACGCCGGTGTCTCCTCCGTGTCCTCGGCCGGCGCGATGCGTTCCTCGACGAACGTGTTCCACTCGTGGCACTGGGGGCACTGCCAGAGGAGCTCCGTGCTCCGGTACCGGCACCGCATGCAGACATGCGGGTCGAGATAGAACACCGCATCGCGCGTCAGCTCGACATAGCGTCGAACCAGCGCGTGGTCGAAGTCGAGTGTCGTCAGCGCGCGCCAGATGGCCTGATGGACGGCGAGCGCATGCGGATTGTGGACCAGCGATTCGAAGAACGAATCGAGGGCGCGTAGCGGTTGGCCCTCGTCGGCGAGATGCCGGCCGAGCGCCAGCCGCGCCCGCCAGTCCTGCGGATTCGCGTCAATCAAACGCCGGCACAGATCGTCGAAACGGCCTGGACCCTCCACCGTTGTGTAGGCGGCCTTCAGACGGTCGAAGGCGAGATACGCGCGTTCGGGTGCATGGCGGATGACCCGCTCCCAGATCGCAATGGCGTCCTTCGGGCGGCCCGCGGCCAGATGGACGTCACCGAGGTTCAGCAACGCCGGCACGGCCTGGCCGTCGAGATCGAGCGCCGCCGTGAAATGCGCGATCGCCTGTTGCGGGTCGTTCTCGCGGACGGCCTGTAGCCCGAGCTCGTTCTCGAGAAACGCGAGGATGGCCTGGTCGCGTGGCCGTTCCGTATCATCGGCGATGTCAGTCAGCCGCTTGCGTATAGCGCGGGCCTCTCGCCATTGGTGCTGCTCTTCGTGGAGCTTCTCGAGGTTGAGCAATGCGTACTGACTCTCGGGGTCCAGCTCGGTGACCTCGGAGAACGCCTGAAACGCGCGGTCGACGAAGCCCCCACGCTTAAAGTCCAGCCCGAGGCAGAGCAGGACATACGCCTGCTCGCGTTTGCTGAGCTTTGGGCGTTGCAGCAAGCTCTGGTGGAGCTGGATGGCTTTGCTGACCTGCCCGCGCTCGCGATGCAGGTTGCCCAGGATGAGGTGAATCTCGAGCGCAGTGGAATCGAGCCCGGCTGCCTTTGTGAGCTCTTCGATGGCCAGGTCGATCTGGTTCGAGACGAGGAAGTTGAGCCCGAGGAAATAGTGCGGGGACTCGCGAGCCTTGCGTCGATCGACCCAGCGGCCGTCCTGAAGCTTATACCGCTCCCACGCCTTGCCGGCCGCGAGGCCGACCAAGAGGGCCACGATCGTGGCGAGCAGCGTCAGGGTGTCGGTCACCGCGTATCAGACTAGCAGCCCTGGCGAATGTGCCCCTGTCTTGCCAAGGCAACCGGGCGCGCATCTGCGCGCCCCGCCGGTCCGGAGTGGGGCTCTCGGGGCCCCCGCGAAGGACCGGCGGCGGGGCTTGGGGCCGCAGGCCCCATCAAGACTTAGAACAGCTGCGTGCGCCAGAGGTCGTGCAAGTGGACCAGGCCCGCCAGACGCCCGTGGTCATCGAGCACGATCAACGATGTGACCCGATGCTCCTCCATGACCCGCAGGGCCTCGACGGCCAGCACGGACGTCGCAATCGTGTGCGGCGATGCGGTCATGACGTCGCCAGCCGTCAGGGCGAGCAGGTTCTCGCTTCCGGTGAGGTGACGCCGCAGATCGCCGTCTGTGATGATGCCGGCCAGCGCGCCGGCGCCGGTCGTCACGCAGGTCATGCCAAAGCCGGCCCGCGACATCGTCGCGACCACGTCGGCCATCGGGGCGCCCTCGTCGACACGCGGGACGTCGTCCCCCGCGTGCATCAGGCGGTCGACGCGTAACAGGCGCTTGCCGAGCTGGCCGCCCGGATGCAGATGCGCAAAGTCCTCTTCTCGGAATCCCTTCCTGACGAGCAGCGTCATCGCGAGTGCATCCCCCAGCGCGAGCGCGGCCGTCGTGCTGGCGGTCGGGACCAGATCCATCGGGCACGCTTCGACGCTGACTCGGCAATCGAGCGTGACGTCGGCTGCGCGCGCCAGCGTGCTCGCCGGCGACCCGGTGAGCGCGACGATACGCGCACCAAGACGGCGGATCGTTTCGAGCAGGCGCAGTAGCTCCGGCGTCTCGCCGCTCCGCGAGAGCGCCACGACGACGTCGTCGCGCAGCAGGGCGCCGATGTCGCCGTGCACCGCTTCGGCGGGATGCAGGAAGTGGGCTGGTGTGCCGGTGCTCGAGAGCGTCGCCGCGATCTTGCGGGCAATGAGGCCGGACTTGCCCATGCCCGTCACGATGACCCGACCGCGACAGTCGGCCAGCTGCTCGACGGCCGAGGTGAAACGCTCGTCGACCCGCTCGACGAGGGCCAGCACCGCCTCGCCCTCGATCCGTAGCACCCGTCGTGCGAGCTCGAGGTCGACGCCGGTGGGTGCGGGCTCTGGCTTTGGCATGGACACCGTCGCGCTAGTCGCGCGTCGGGGCGGCGTGATGCGCCACGCGGCTGATGTGGACGAGCCGTTCGAGCAAGGGTTCCAACCGCTCTAGCGCGAGGGCGTTCTGGCCGTCGCTCTTGGCGACCGACGGCTGGTCGTGCACCTCGAGAAACATGCCGTCGACTCCCGCCGCGACGCCGGCCGCGGCCAGCGGTTCGATGAACTCGGGCTGGCCCGCGGTCACGCCGTCACCCCCGCCGGGGAGCTGCAGGCTGTGCGTGACGTCGTAGATGACCGGGTAGCCGAGAGCCCGGAGCTGCGGAAACGCCCGCATATCGACGACGAGGTTGTGATATCCGAAGCTGGTGCCGCGCTCTGTGACCATCACCGCATGATTGCCATTGCTCGTCGCCTTGGCGACGGCATGCCGCATGTCCTGCGGCGCGAGAAACTGCCCCTTCTTGAGGTTGACGGCGCGCCCTGTGTCGGCAGCGGCGGTAATCAGGTCGGTCTGACGCGACAGAAACGCCGGAATCTGCAGGACGTCCGCCACGACCGCGACCGGAGCGGCCTGTCGAGGCTCGTGGATGTCGGTGAGGATGGGCACGCCGGCCGCCTCCTTGATCCGTGCGAGGATCTCGAGGCCCTGCTGCAGTCCCGGTCCGCGATAGGACTGCATCGACGTCCGATTGGCCTTGTCGAACGATGCCTTGAAGATGAGCGGCACGCCGCATCGGCGCGCCACGTCGCGGATCGCGATCGCGAGGCCGTGCGCGTGCTGCGCGCTCTCGATCACGCACGGCCCGGCGATCAGCACCAACGGCTGGTCACCACCGACCGTCACGTCACCGACGACGACCTCGCGCACGACTACATTATAGAAGGGCCTGACACGCGTCCCGAAGAGTCGAGTTCCTCAAGACAGCAAGGCGCGCACAGCGCGGGGGCTTGGGGCGCAGCCCCATCTAGTCCCCTTGATCTTTGATTTCTTCAAAAAGTCGTTGGTCATCTGGGGCCACCGTGGACTTGAACGGTGCGCTGTCCGAACCGCTTCACCTTCGCGAGAATTTCGTCGGCTGTCTTTGTCCACTTGAAGGGTTTGCCCTCGTCGTTGTGGGCGTCCACGTAGGCGTAGATGGCTTGGCGCAGCGCGTGCGGGCTGGAATGTGTTCCGCGCTTGAGGGCGTGTTCGGTGAGAAGGCCAAAGAACCGCTCGACGAGGTTGAGCCAGGCGGAGTAGGTCGGCGTAAAGTGGAACTGGAAGCGCGGGTGGCGGGCCACCCATCGTTTGACCAACGGGGACTTATGCGCCGAGAGATTGTCGAGGATCACGTGGACGGTGAGGGCGGAGTGCACCCGCTCGTCGATCTCGCGCAGGAAGCTCACGAAATCCCTCGACCGATGCGGCTTCTTGGTTTGCGCCACGACCTGGCCGGTCGCGACGTTGAGCGCCGCGAAGAGGTCCACCGTGCCATGGCGGATGTAGTTGTGCGTCTGGCGTTCGGGGCGACCCAGGTCCATCGGCAGAATCGGCTGCGCCCGCTCGAGGGCTTGAATCTGAGGCTTTTCGTCGAATGACAAGACGACGGCGTGGTCGGGTGGGTTCAGGTAGAGGCCGACAATGTCCCGCACCTTCTCGATGAACAGCGGGTCGTCGGAGATCTTGAAGGATTCCACGACATGCGGCTGCAACCCGAAAGTGCGCCAGATGCGGCCCACGGTAGAGGCGCTGACGCCAGCGTGCTCCGCCATCTTGCGGGTGCTCCAGTGGGTCCGCCCCTTCGGCTTACTTTCCAGGGTCTATCCGGGTTTCCCAACGCTATTTTGGGGCCTTTCGGGGTTTTTCGTGGATGATTTGATGGGAAAGGCCCTGTGGAAGCTCGTGGAAAACGCGCAGCGTTTTCCGAGGTGCGGTGGGCGCGTTCTGTGCGGCCACGGCGCCGGCAGCTTCCACAGGGCCCATCCGTATGCGACAAGATCGCCGCGTCCTCGGACTGCAGTCGACCCGTGAATGACTATGTTCACATCGAAGCGGCCGACCTGTGCAGGCCGAACGCTCGATTTACCCAGGAAAGACAGGGATATCAGGCACTTACGCCCTTTGGGAAACTCGGATATAGCCATAAAGATGGGTCTATCCGGGTTTCCCAACGCCATTTTGGGGCCTTTCGGGGTTTTTCGTGGGTGATTTGATTGGAAAGGCCCTGTGGGAGCTCGTGGAAAACGCACAGCGTTTTCCAAGGCACGGTGGGCGCGTTCTGTGCGTCCACGGCGCCGTCAGCTTCCACAGGGCCCGTCCGTGCGCGACAAGATGGCTCCCAGGGAGGGGGCCCATGCGTGATGTCGAACTGGACCGCTGCGTCCTCGGACTGCAGTCGACCGGCGAACAACTATGTTCGCGTCAACACCGTCGACCTGTACACGCCGAACGCTCGATTTACCCCGGAAAGACTGGGATATCAGGTGCTTACGCTATTTGGGAAACTCGGATATAGCCACTTTCCAACGTCGTGACGAGGATCGACTCGACATCCGCATCGGACAGGGTCCGTGGGGCTCCGGGCTTGGGCTCGTCGTACAGCGCGTCCACGCGACCTACCCTAAACCGCTGTCGCCACTTGCCGACCGTCACGTTCGAGCAGCGCAGTTTCGCCGCGACCGCCACGTTCGATTCGCCACGCGTGCTCCTCAGGACGATCCTTGCCCGCAAGGCCACGTGCCGATTCGTTCGGGCGCGCCTGGCGAGCCGCTCAAGTTCTACGCGCTCTGCGGCGGTGACTTCCAATCTCGCTTTGGGCCGACCTGTTCTTGCCATGCCGCCCAATACATCACAGCCGACACACTATTTGAAGCTTTTTCAGACACATGGGACTAGCAGGGTGACTGCATTCGACCGGCGCTGCATCCCGCCTGACGGCTGTGCTCATCGGTCAAATACTGGGAGTATTCTCCCTCTTCGCGCCTTGTCAGCCAGGCGCATCACCGGTCTCGGTGCCGAGCGGGACTTTCACCACGGGCTGCTAGTTGCCGTGGGAGACCCCCCGGCTTTGCCGGGGCGGCCAGCAGCGTTTGACGTATCCGGGAGTCGCGTGAGGAAACTCCTTCCCGTGAGCCGCACAAGCATCACGAGAAGGAGTCCTCATGACGACGTACCGAAGTCTCAATCATACGAAATGGCACTGCCAGTATCACGTAGTGTTCATTCCGAAGTACCGGAAGAAAGCGATGTATGGAGGCGTCCGGCAGCAGCTGGGCGAGGTGCTGCGGCAGCTGGCGCGGCACCGCGAGAGCCAGGTGGAGGAGGGGCATCTGCTGCCCGACCACGTCCACATGTTGGTGTCGATCCCCCCGAAGTACTCGGTGGCGCAGGTGATCGGGTATCTCAAGGGGAAGAGCGCGATCCACATCGCTCGGGAGTTTGCGGGGCGGTCCCGGAACTTCGTGGGGCAGCACTTCTGGGCGCGCGGGTATTTTGTCTCGACGGTGGGCCGTGATGAACGGATCATCCGGGACTATATCCAGCAGCAGGAGCGAGAGGATCGGCGGCTGGATCAGTTGCCGTTGGACTAGAGCCGCCACCGTCAGGTGGCTCAAGTGACCGCGCAGCGGTCACGTCAGCCGCTTTGAGCGGCTCACAACTAAAGCCCCCGGCTTTGCCGGGGGATACTTACTCCCCTTGATCTTTGATTTCTTCAAAAAGTCGTTGGTCATCTGGGGCCACCGTGGACTTGAACGGTGCGCTGTCCGAACCGCTTCACCTTCGCGAGAATTTCGTCGGCTGTCTTTGTCCACTTGAAGGGTTTGCCCTCGTCGTTGTGGGCGTCCACGTAGGCGTAGATGGCGTGGCGCAGCGCGTGCGGGCTGGAATGTGATCCGCGCTTGAGGGCGTGTTCGGTGAGAAGGCCAAAGAACCGCTCGACGAGGTTGAGCCAGGCGGAGTAGGTCGGCGTAAAGTGGAACTGGAAGCGCGGGTGGCGGGCCACCCATCGTTTGACCAACGGGGACTTATGCGCCGAGAGATTGTCGAGGATCACGTGGACGGTGAGGGCGGAGTGCACCCGCTCGTCGATCTCGCGCAGGAAGCTCACGAAATCCCTCGACCGATGCGGCTTCTTGGTTTGCGCCACGACCTGGCCGGTCGCGACGTTGAGCGCCGCGAAGAGGTCCACCGTGCCATGGCGGATGTAGTTGTGCGTCTGGCGTTCGGGGCGACCCAGGTCCATCGGCAGAATCGGCTGCGCCCGCTCGAGGGCTTGAATCTGAGGCTTTTCGTCGAATGACAAGACGACGGCGTGGTCGGGTGGGTTCAGGTAGAGGCCGACAATGTCCCGCACCTTCTCGATGAACAGCGGGTCGTCGGAGATCTTGAAGGATTCCACGACATGCGGCTGCAACCCGAAAGTGCGCCAGATGCGGCCCACGGTAGAGGCGCTGACGCCAGCGTGCTCCGCCATCTTGCGGGTGCTCCAGTGGGTCCGCCCCTTCGGCTTACTTTCCAACGTCGTGACGAGGATCGACTCGACATCCGCATCGGACAGGGTCCGTGGGGCTCCGGGCTTGGGCTCGTCGTACAGCGCGTCCACGCGACCTACCCTAAACCGCTGTCGCCACTTGCCGACCGTCACGTTCGAGCAGCGCAGTTTCGCCGCGACCGCCACGTTCGATTCGCCACGCGTGCTCCTCAGGACGATCCTTGCCCGCAAGGCCACGTGCCGATTCGTTCGGGCGCGCCTGGCGAGCCGCTCAAGTTCTACGCGCTCTGCGGCGGTGACTTCCAATCTCGCTTTGGGCCGACCTGTTCTTGCCATGCCGCCCAATACATCACAGCCGACACACTATTTGAAGCTTTTTCAGACACAGGGGACTAGGCCATGGATTCGGCGCCGGTCGTGGAGGCCACCCGGTGCTGGTAGGTTGCCTGGACGAACCGTGCGAACAGCGGGTGCGGTCGGAGCGGCTTCGATTGGAACTCCGGGTGGAACTGCACCGCGACGAACCACGGGTGGTCCGGGAGCTCGATGACCTCCACGAACTTGCCGTCGGGCGAGTGGCCGGAGATGCGAAGCCCGTGCTCCGTCAGCACCTGCTCGAACTCCCGGTTGAACTCATAGCGGTGCCGATGCCGCTCCGCGACCGTTGCCTCGCCATACGCCTCGTGCGCACGCGTGCCGGGTGCGAGCTGGCAGGGGTAGCTGCCAAGCCGCATGGTGCCGCCGAGATCGTCGACGCCAAGCAGGTCGCGCAGCTTGTAGATGACCTTGTGTGGGGTATCCGCGTTGCACTCGGTCGAGTCGGCGTCCTCGAGACCGCAGACGTGTCGCGCGAAGTCCACCGCCGCCCACTGGAATCCGTAGCAGATGCCGAAATAGGGAATCTTTCGCTCGCGTGCGACGCGGGCGGCGCGCATCATTCCACGGCTGCCGCGATCGCCGAATCCGCCCGGCACGAGGATGCCGTCCGCGTCGTCCAGCAGATGCTCGCCACCGTCGAGCTCGAGCGCCTCGGCTTCGATCCACTTGATGCGCACGTTGAGCTGATGAGCGAAGCCGGCATGGTACAGGGCTTCGTTCAGGCTCTTGTACGAGTCCTCGTAGCCCACGTACTTCCCGACGACGTGCACGGTCACTTCGTCCGTCGGGTTCCGAATCCGCTCGACGAGCCGCTGCCACGACTCCATATTGGCGTGGGTGTCGTGGGGGAGGTTGAGTCCCTTCAGCACGATTCGGTCAAGGCCCTCCTCGGCGAGGACGAGCGGGACCTCGTAGATGCTGGAGACGTCCTTGGCGGTGATCACGGCTTCTTCATCGACGTCGCAGAACAAGGCAATCTTGCGACGAATCTCGCGCGGCAGCACGCGATCTGTTCGACAGAGCAGGATGTCGGGTTGGATGCCGACCGACCGGAGGTCGCGCACGCTGTGCTGTGTCGGCTTCGTCTTGAGCTCGCCGGCGGTGTCGATGAACGGTACCAGCGTCAAGTGAATGTAGAGCGTGTGCTCCCGGCCGATATCCTGGCGAAACTGGCGTATGGCCTCGAGATACGGTTGGCTCTCGATGTCACCGACGGTGCCGCCCACTTCGACCAGCACGATGTCGACGGCCTCCTGGGAGGCCACGATTTGCATGCTGTCCTTGATCTCGTTCGTGACGTGCGGAATGACCTGGACTGTGCGGCCGAGGTAGTCGCCGCGTCGCTCCTTCTGAATCACGGAGAGGTAGATCTTGCCGGTCGTCCAATTGTGGTTGCGCGTGGTCACGGTGCTGGTGAACCGCTCGTAATGCCCGAGGTCGAGGTCGGTCTCGGCGCCGTCGCTCGTGACGTAGACCTCGCCGTGCTGATACGGGCTCATCGTGCCCGGGTCGACGTTGACATACGGGTCGAACTTCTGCAGCGTCACGCGATAGCCGTGTCCTTCGAGCAGCGATCCAATGGACGCTGCGGCGAGGCCTTTCCCGAGTGACGACACGACGCCGCCGGTCACGAAGATGTACTTGACCTGGCGGTCCGCGGTCGCGGCAGGTGGTGTGGGCATGTCTACCACGGGCTCCTAGGGTTGGGATGAGACGAGCCGCCGCACCCTGACGAGGTCCTCCGGCGTGTCGACACCGATCGGATCGGACGTGGTTTCGACGGTACGAATACGGATGCCCGACTCGAGCGCACGCAGCTGTTCGAGTTGCTCACATTGCTCGAGCGTCGTCGGGCCGAGGCGCGCGAGGCGGAGCAAACAGCTGCGTCGATAGGCATAGACCCCGATGTGCTTGTATCCGAGCGGCGCGCCGGTGACAGCCGGCGCCCGGCGGTGTGGGATCGGCGCTCGCGAGAAATAGAGCGCGTCTCCGGAGCCGTCGACCACGACCTTGACGACGTTGGGGTCGTCGAGGTCCGCCGGGTCGACGATCGGGCAGCGCGCCGTCGCCATGCCGACCTCCGGTGCGTCCGCGAGGGCACCGAGCACCGCGTCGATCAGGAGCGGATCGATGAGGGGCTCGTCGCCTTGCACGTTCGCCACCAGGTCACAACTGAGCGTGCCGGCCACCTCGGCCAGTCGGTCCATCCCGGTTGGATGCACCGTGCTCGTCATGCGCGTCTCGCCTCCGAACGCGGCGACGGCGGCAGCGATGCGCTGGTCATCGGTCGCCACAAGGACGCTCCCGACGGCGGTGGCGGCGGCGGTCCTGCGATAGACGTGCTCGACCATCGGGCGACCCGCGATGTCGGCGAGGGCCTTCCCGGGCAATCGCGTCGAGTGATACCGAGCGGGGATGATGGCGACGGCGGTGGCGGGAGGGGAAGGGGTGTGCTTCTGTGGGGACGCGACCGAGTGCACGGCAGATATTACCATAGCGTCGCCAGGCGCAGAACCGTGCAGCGGCGTAGCGGCGCGGCGTAGTACGATGAGCTCATCGACACCGCGTCGATTCACGTCATGTCGACGAAGACGCTTCTTCGCATTGCCGGGATGGCTGGCGCCGCCGCGCTCGTCGCCGGGTGGCTGACCGCTGCGACCGGCACGCGGCAGATCAGCGAGGATCCCGGTCCGGTCTCGTCACCGCGTCCGGCTGCAACCACCCCGAGTCTCCTGGCGCTCAACCTCGCCGCCGAAGTCGATCGGCTGCGCGAGCGTGTGACCCACGCACCGGTACCCCGGGAGACCATGCGCAACCCGTTCGAGCTCCCGCACACCACGTCACGACCGGCACCGTCCGTGCCGGCGGCGAGTCCGGAAGCCCCCGCGCCGGTCACGGCGCCATCGCCGGCGCCGCAGGCGGTCACGCTGGTCGGGATTGCCGTGCACGAGACCGCTGACGGTCCCGAACGGACGGTCATCGTGTCGCTGATGGGCGAAGTCGTGCTGGCGAGGACCGGCGACGCGCTCGCCGGGGGCTTGCGGGTGGTCGCCATCACCGCGCGCAGTGTGCAGTTGACGGATGCGGCAGGCGACGTCGTGAGTCTCGAATTGCCGTAGCCTGACGGCTGCTAGAGTGTCACGACGCCGGCGGTTGGCACGGCCGCGTTAGAGCGTGACGACGCCGGCGGTTGGCACGGCCGCGTTAGAGCGTGACGACGCCGGCGGTTGGCACGGCCGCGTTAGAGCGTGACGACGCCGGCGGTTGGCACGGCCGCGTTAGAGCGTGACGACGCCGGCGGTTGGCACGGCCGCGTTAGAGCGTGACGACGCCGGCGGTTGGCACGGCCGCGTTAGAGCGTGACGACGCCGGCGGTTGGCACGGCCGCGTTAGAGCGTGACGACGCCGGCGGTTGGCACGGCCGCGTTAGAGCGTGACGACGCCGGCGGTTGGCACGGCCGCGTTAGAGCGTGACGACGCCGGCGGTTGGCACGGCCGCGTTAGAGCGTGACGACGCCGGCGGTTGGCACGGCCGCGTTAGAGCGTGACGACGCCGGCGGTTGGCACGGCCGCGTTAGAGCGTGACGACGCCGGCGGTTGGCACGGCCGCGTTAGAGCGTGACGACGCCGGCGGTTGGCACGGCCGCGTTAGAGCGTGACGACGCCGGCGGTTGGCACGGCCGCGTTAGAGCGTGACGACGCCGGCGGTTGGCACGGCCGCGTTAGAGCGTGACGACGCCGGCGGTTGGCACGGCCGCGTTAGAGCGTGACGACGCCGGCGGTTGGCACGGCCGCGTTAGAGCGTGACGACGCCGGCGGTTGGCACGGCCGCGTTAGAGCGTGACGACGCCGGCGGCGATCACGGCAGGCACGCGCTGTATCTCATCGATCACGGCGGCGCTGACCTTGACGCCCGGGGCCGCGCCCGCGGACGACTCCACCCTCACCACGCCAACGGCGCCGGCAGGGCCGCGCCCGAGCGCGAACGTCGCGATGTTGATCCCGTGCCGGCCCAGGATCGAGCCGACCTCACCGATGACGCCTGGCTGATCGTTGTTGCGGATCACGATCAGGGTGCCCTCGAGCGGCACTTCGACTTCGACACCATCGAGCCGAACCAGTCGTGGACTATCGGGTTCGAAGACCGCTCCCTCGGCCCACAGCTCGCCGTCGCTGGTGTGGAGCTTCACGGACATGAGACTGGTGAAGTTACGGGTTCGGGAACTGCGCGACTCGATGATTTCCAGACCGCGCTGCTCGGCGACCGACCGTGCGTTGATCAACGTGACGGCGGACGACAACGCGTTCCGCAACAAGCCGACGAGGGCCGCACCGACCAACATCTCGGTGCTCGACTGCGCGAGCGCGCCGTAATAGCGCATCCCGATGGCGTTGACGCGCTCGTTGGCGAGCTGCGCCAGCAATCCACCGAGCCGCTCCGCGAGCGAGAGATACGGCTGTAGCCGTTTGAACTCCTCAGGGGCCACCGACGGGTAGTTGACGGCGTTCCGGACGACGCCGTCGCGCAGGTACTCACGCACGCTCGTCGCCGCTTCGAGTCCGACCAGTTCTTGAGCTTCCGCCGTGGACCCTGCGATGTGCGGGGTGGCCACGACTTGCGGCAGTCCGGTCAGAGTGGTCTCCGGCGGTGGCTCCTCGCGAAAGACATCGAGCGCGGCGCCGCCGACCTGTCCCGATCGGATCGCCTCGGCCAGGGCGGTCTCGTCGATGAGGTCACCGCGCGCGGTATTGATGATTCTCACGCCGCGTTTGCAGCGCCCGAGTCGCTCGCGGTCCAAGAGGGCGCGCGCCGTGTCGCGGGAGGGCAGATGCAGCGTGATGAAATCCGATCGGTCGCACAACTCGTCCATCGTGACCAGGGGAATCCCGAGGTCGGCCGCCGCCTGCGTCGCAATGAACGGATCGTGGGCGACGACGGTCATCTCGAACGCCCGTGCCCGTCGGGCGACCTCGCGCCCGATGCGTCCGAAGCCGACAACGCCGAGTGTCTTGCCACGGACTTCGGCGCCGCGCAGCTCTTTCTTGGTCCAGCGGCCGCCCTTCATGTGCGCGTCTGCTAGGGCGATCGACCGCGCCGCGGCAAGCATGAGCGCGCAGGTGTGTTCGGCGACGCTGATGCTGTTGGCTCCGGGGGCATTGAGGACGAGGATGCCGCGTCCGCTCGCGGCGTCGAGGTCGACGTTGTCGACGCCCGTGCCGGCGCGTGCGACGACACGCAGCCGGGGAGCGGCCGCGATGAGCGCTGCGGTGACCCTGGTCGCGCTTCTGACGATGAGCGCATCGGCGTCGGCCAAATCGGCGGGCAGCGCGTCCGGAGAGCGACCCTGCCGGTCGTCGACGGTCCAGCCCTCCGCTTTCAAGAGGTCGGTGGCGGACGCGGGCAGCGGATCGGCGATGATGATCTTCATCGATGGAGTCGGCGGCGTGTGCGTGGATGGGGACGGTCGTTCTGGCGCGCCGAAGCTTACAGTATAATGTGCGCCGTTCCGACGACGGCGTGCGAGCGTCGGGGCCGGCCCGCACCAGGATGGTGCAAATCGCTAGAACGGCCCGTTTGACGCGGCTTGCCTGCACCGCACGGGACGTTTTTCCACAAGGTTTTCCACACTTTCTGTTGAAGATCTTGTAACGCGTCGCAGGGACGTGCCCTAAAGGGTTTGCACCCGCGGCTCCGAGTGACGGGAACGGAGTTCGGTGACATGCCAGAGTTCAAACACCTCACAGCACCATCGGAAGGCACCGCAGTCAGGCGCAAAGACGGTGCGCTGGAGGTGCCCGACGATCCGATCATCCCGTACATCGAAGGCGATGGGACCGGGCGCGACATCTGGCGCGCATCGGTCCGCGTGTTCGACGCCGCGGTACGGAAGACGTTTGATGGGGCAAAACGGGTCGTCTGGTTCGAGGTCCTGGCCGGCGAGAAAGCCAAGGAACAGACAGGGGACTGGCTGCCGTCCGATACGCTCGAAGCCGCGAGGGCTTACAAGGTGGCCATCAAAGGCCCGTTGACGACGCCTGTGGGCGGCGGCATCCGGAGCCTCAACGTGTCGATCCGGCAACTGCTCGACCTGTACGCGACGTTATCGCCACGTCCAACCTCAACTGCGACTATCTGTCGGACGCCTGCGCGGCACAGGTCGGCGGCCTCGGCCTGGCGCCCGGCGCCAACATCGGCGACGACGTGGGGTTCTTCGAGGCGACGCACGGGACCGCGCCGAAGTACGCCGATAAGGATGTCATCAATCCCAGCTCGCTCGTGCTGTCGGGTGCCATGATGTTTCGATATCTCGGATGGCCGAAGGTGGCAGCACGGATCGAGGATGCCATCGAGCGCACGATCCAACAGAAGACGGTGACATACGACCTCGAGCGGCTCATGGAGGGGGCGACCAAGCTGAAGACCTCCGAGTTTGCGGATGCCGTGATCGCCAATCTGTAGAGAGAGGGGCTATGGACCGCAAAGTCACGGTCGTTGGATCCGGTAACGTCGGGGCCACCGCCGCCCGCAGCATCGCCGACAAAGAGCTCGCCGATGTGGTTGTGCTGGACATCCTCGAGGGGGTGCCGCAGGGCAAGGCGCTGGACATGCTGGAAGCCTGTCCGGTCGAGGGCTCTGACGCCCGCGTGCTGGGTACCAACGACTACGCCGACACCGCCGGATCCGACATCGTCGTCATCACCGCCGGGCTCGCTCGGAAACCGGGGATGAGCCGCGACGATCTATTGGCGAAGAATCACGCGATCATCAGGAGCGTGACCGACCAGGTGATGGTGCACTCGCCCGACTGCATCATCATGCCGGTCACGAACCCGCTCGATGCGATGGCGCAGGTCGTGTACCGCGTCAGCGGCCTGCCGCGAGAACGTGTGATCGGGATGGCCGGCGTGCTCGATTCCGCGCGTATGCGCGCCTTCATCGCGCAGGCCCTCGACGTCTCGGTCGAGAACACGCACGCCTTTGTCCTTGGTGGGCACGGCGACACGATGGTGCCGTTGCCCCGCTACTCAACGGTGGCCGGCGTTCCCATCACGGAGCTGATGGATGCGGCGGCGGTGGAGGCGATCGTGAAGCGGACCGCGCAGGGCGGCGCCGAGATCGTGAAGCTCCTCGGTACCGGCAGCGCGTACTACGCGCCGGGCTCGGCGGTCGTGGAGATGGTCGAGGCGGTGCTCAGGGACAAGAAGAAGATCCTCCCGTGTTCGGTCTTCCTGCAGGGCGAGTACGGTGTGCGCGACCTCTTCGTCGGCGTTCCGGTCAAGCTCGGCGCGCGGGGTGTCGAGGAGATCGTGCAAATCACGCTGACAGAGGAGGAGGACGCTGCGTTGAAGAAATCCGCCGAGGCGGTGCGCGAGCTCGTTGGCATCATCGGGGTGTAACGCGACGTGCGCGTGGTTCCGACGGTTGCAGCGTTCCAGAACCCTGCAACCGTGAATCCAAGGAATCCCGGACCTTGCCGGCCCCTGGAGTAGATCCCCCCTTGAAGATCCACGAATACCAGGCCAAGAGCTTGCTAGCACGGTTCGGGGTGCCCGTGCCTCGGGGTGAGGTGGCCTTTACGCCAGCGGAGGCGCGCGCGGCGGCGGAACGGCTCGGTGGGCGAGTCGTGGTCAAGGCACAGATCCACGCCGGTGGCCGCGGCAAGGGAGGTGGGGTCCAAGTGGTGGCGGGACCTGCAGAAGCAGAGCGTGCGGCCGAGGCCATGCTGGGGATGACGCTCGTCACCGCCCAAACCGGTCCGGGAGGTCGAGCGGTCGGCCGGCTGCTGGTGGAGGAGGGCCTCGACATCGCCCGGGAGCTCTATGTCGGACTCCTCATCGATCGCGCGCTCGCGCGGCCTGTCGTGATGGCCAGTGCCGCCGGAGGTGTGGACATCGAGCAGATCGCGGCCGAGACGCCAGAGCGCATTCTGCGAGAGACCGTCGATCCCAGACACGGGTTGTTGCCGTTCCAGGCGCGCCGGCTCGCGTTCGGGCTCGGTCTCGAGGGGGGGGGCGTCGCGCAGGCCGTCACGCTCGTCCTCGCGGCCTACACCGGGTTCCGCACGATCGATGCGACGCTGCTCGAGATCAACCCCCTGGTGGTGACGGCGGAGGGGCTGGTGGTGGCGCTCGATGCGAAGGTCAGCCTCGACGACAACGCGATGTTCCGGCACGCGGATCTTCGGGAGCTCCGCGACCTCGCTGAAGAGGAGGAGCTCGAGATCGAGGCCTCGAAGCACTCGCTGAACTACATCCGTCTGGATGGCACGATCGGCTGCATGGTGAACGGCGCCGGTCTCGCGATGGCGACGATGGACATCATCAAGCACGCGGGCGGCGAGCCGGCGAATTTCCTCGACGTGGGCGGGGGCGCGAACGCCGATCAGATTCGCCACGCCTTCCGCATCCTCCTGTCTGATCGCAATGTGCGCGCGGTCCTCATCAATATCTTCGGCGGGATTCTGAGGTGCGACGTCCTGGCCGAGGGAGTCATTGCAGCCGTGACAGAGCTCGACGTTCGTCTCCCGGTGGTTATTCGGATGGAGGGCACCAACGTGGAGGAGGGACGAGCGATGTTGCGCGAGAGCGGCCTCAACTTCACAACGGTTGACACCATGGATGAGGCGGCCACGCAGGTCGTGGCGCTTGCTGCGGGCTCCTAGCTATCTCGATCGCCAGGATCGGTGCGAAAGAGTCGAGCGTTACTGACGACAGGAGGCGCGCACGGCGCGCCTCGCGACCGTGGAGTGGGGCACTCGGGGTCCCCACGGAGCGGTCGCGGGGGTTTGGGGCGAAGCCCCATCTGAGGTAAGCCATGTCGGTACTCATCGATCAGAGGACGCGGCTGCTCGTGCAGGGGCTCACCGGTCGCGAGGGCACGTTCCACGCCACGCAGGCTGCACGGTTCGGTACCGCCGTGGTGGGCGGGGTCACCCCCGGGAAGGGCGGGACGACACACGAGGGGTGGCCCGTGTTCGACACGGTCGCGGACGCCGTGCGTGAGACCGGCGCCAACGCGTCGGTCATCTTCGTGCCGCCGCCGGTCGCCGCGGACGCGATTCTCGAAGCGGCCGACGCCGAGATCCCCCTGGTGGTGTGCATTACGGAGGGCATACCCACGTTGGACATGCTTCGGGTGATGACCTTTCTCGTCGGGCGCGCCACGCGGCTGGTGGGACCAAACTGTCCAGGGGTCATCTCCGCCGGACGGGCAAAGGTCGGCATCATTCCAGGACACATTTGTCGCGAGGGTCGCGTGGGCATCGTGTCGAAGAGCGGCACGTTGACCTACGAAGCCATCCACCAGCTGACCAGGCTGGGATTGGGACAGACGACCTGCATCGGCATCGGCGGCGACCCGCTGATCGGCACGACGTTCGTCGACGCGCTGCGGTTGTTCGCGGCTGACAGCGAAACGGAGGCGGTCGTGCTGATCGGGGAAATCGGCGGCTCGGCTGAAGAAGAGGCGGCGGCGTTCATTCGCGACGGCTTCGCGACGCCGGTCGTCGGCTTCATCGCGGGACAGACCGCTCCGCCCGGACGCCGGATGGGCCACGCTGGTGCGATCATTTCAGGGGGCACCGGCACAGCCGACGCGAAGATGGCGGCGCTGTCCGCCGCCGGGGTCCGGGTCGTCAGGAGCCCCGCCGATATGGGGTCGGCTGCACAGGCAGCCCTCACCGAAGGTGAGTAAGTCGTGCTATAATGGGCAGTTGCGGGAGGCGACGTCGAGGTCGCCTGTATGGTGCCACGGTGTGCGTGTTCGATTGGTGAGGCCATGAATGGCTCCTTCTGACGTCGCGTTGCAGGAAGCTCCTCCGGACCAAGCCACCAAACGGGTCGTCAACGACTTCAGCATCCAGATTGCGACGGTCAACGGCTCAGGGAGCCAGACGGCGAATCTGGTGCTGCTCCGGTCCATCTTCCAGATGGGCGTGCCGGTCTCCGGCAAGAACCTCTTCCCCTCCAACATCGCGGGTCTTCCGACCTGGTTCACGATCCGCGCCAACAAGGACGGTTACATCGCACGGAAGAAGGAGATCGATTTTCTCGTCGCCATGAACGCCGAGACGGCTCGGGAGGATGTGCTGTCGCTCGAGCCGGGTGCCGGCGTGGTCTATGACGAGCCGCTCCAGCTCGGGTCCCTGCGCGATGACCTGATGATGTACCCCGTGCCGTTCGACAAGCTCGTCGCCGGGGTGTGCAGGGACGCCAAGCTGCGACGTTTGGTTCGCAACATGATCTACGACGGCGTGCTGGCCAGCCTGCTCCACGTGGATTTGGAGGCGATGAACCGCGCCCTCGAAAAGCAGCTCGGCCGGAAGCCGAAAGCGGTCACGCTGAACCGTGAGGCGCTGGAGGTCGGGTTCACGTTCGCCGACCAACATTTCGAGAAGCGCGATCCGTTCTTCATCGAGCCGATGGATGCCACCGACGGTCTGGTGTTGATTGACGGCAACGCGGCTGCGGCGATCGGATCGCTGATGGCTGGCGTGACCGTGGTGACGTGGTATCCGATCACGCCGTCGTCGTCGCTGTGCGAGGCGCTGATCGAGTATCTCCGCGAGCATCGCATCGACGAGAAGAGCGGCAAGGCGACGTTCGCCGTCGTGCAGGCCGAGGACGAGATTGCCGCCATCGGCATGGCCATTGGCGCGGGGTGGGCGGGCGCACGGAGTATGACCTCGACGTCGGGCCCGGGCGTCTCGCTCATGAGCGAGTTCGCGGGTCTGGGCTACTACGCCGAAGTGCCGGCGGTCATTTTCGACATTCAGCGCGTCGGACCATCGACCGGGTTGCCGACCCGCACGGCCCAAGGCGATGTGCTCGCGACGGCGTTTCTCTCGCACGGCGACACGCGCCACCTCATGCTGTTCCCATCGTCGGTCGAGGAGTGCTATTCGATGGCGATCGAGGCGTTCGACCTGGCCGAGCGGTTCCAGACGCCCGTCTTCGTCATGAGCGATCTCGATCTGGGGATGAACACCTGGATGTCGCGGCCCTTTGACTATCCGACAAAGCCCTTGGATCGCGGCAAGGTGCTCGACGAGGAAACGCTCGAACGGATTGGGAGGTTCGGACGCTATCGCGACGTCGACGGTGACGGCGTGCCCTACCGCAGCGTCCCCGGTGACGCGATGCCGGCCTACTTCTGCCGCGGATCCGGGCACAACGAGTGGGCGCAGTACAGCGAGCGGCCCGATGACTATCAGAAGAACCTGGACCGCCTCACCCGCAAGTTCGAGACGGCCCGCAACTGGGTGCCGGCGCCGGTGGTGGAGATCAACCGCAAGGCGTCGATCGGCCTCATCGCGTTCGGGACGACCCACTGGGCGGTCGTGGAGAGCCGGGACGAGCTACGCGCCGAGGCCGACATCCAGACCTCGTACTACCGCGTCTGCGCCTACCCGTTCCGAACGGCGCTCGCGTCGTTTATCGAGCGTCACGAGCGCGTCTACGTCATCGAGCAGAACCGCGACGCGCAGATGCTCAGCCTCATGAAACTCGATCTGGCGCCTGAGCTGGCGCGCCGCCTGCGCAGCGTGCTCCACTATTCGGGAAACCCCATCGATGCGCGCACTATTACCGACAGCCTGTTGATTCAAGAAGGGTATCGAGTCGAGAAGACCGGCGCGGCGGCGTCGCGCGTGCCGCGCAACGCCGGCGTCGGGGGCGAGTAACGCGTCCATCGAGACGCACTGAGGAACGACGTGGCCACCGTTGCAACACCACCGCCTGGCAAGAAGAAAGTTAATCGGATCGGGATCGAGTCGGCGCTGTACCGTGGCAGCAAGACGACGCTGTGCGCGGGATGCGGGCACAACGCGATTTCCGAGCGCATCATCAACGCCTGTTTCGACATGGGCGTCGACCCCGATCGGGTCATCAAGCTGTCGGGTATCGGGTGCTCGAGCAAGAGCCCGGCGTACTTTCTCGGGTCGGCGCATGGGTTCAATGCGGTTCACGGGCGGATGCCGTCGGTCGGCACCGGGGCCCTTCTCGCCAACCGACAGCTCATCGCCGTGGGCGTGAGCGGCGACGGCGACACTGGCGCCATTGGCATCGGGCAGTTCGTGCATCTGATGCGTCGCAATCTCCCGATCATCTACATCATCGAGGACAACGGGTGCTACGGCTTGACCAAGGGTCAGTTTTCGCCGACGGCCGACCTCGGCTCGACGCTGAAGACCGGCGTCATGAACGACCTGCCGGCGATCGACACGTGTGCACTCGCCATCGAGCTGGGGGCGTCGTTCGTGGCTCGGTCCTTTTCA
Source organism: Vicinamibacterales bacterium (assembly GCA_965197395.1). Lineage (GTDB taxonomy): Bacteria > Acidobacteriota > Vicinamibacteria > Vicinamibacterales > UBA8438 > CAZYFH01. The sequence continues at coordinate 59,755 of CBDANB010000007.1, forward strand.
GGCGACAAGAAACAGCTGACCGCCGTGCTGAAAGCCGCGTTCAGCCATCGCGGCACGGCCATGCTCGACGTCCTCTCTCCGTGCGTGACGTTCAACGATCACGAGGGATCGACGAAGAGCTACGCGTACGCCAAGAGCCACGACGATCCGCTGGAGGAGCTCGATTTCGTTCCGTTCTTCGAGGATATCGACGTCGATTACGACCCCGGAACCACGCAGGAGGTCGAGCTACACGATGGGTCCAGGCTCTATCTTCGGAAGCTCGAGGAAGAGTACGACCCGTGCGACAAGCTGCAGGCGTTCAAGGTCTTGCACGAGACACGCGCCCGCGGCGAGTTCGCGACCGGCCTCATTTACGTCGAACCGACGAAGCCGGACTTCCTCGAAGTGCTGAACCTGGTCGATGAGCCCCTGGCCACGCTGCCACAGGATCGCGTCCGGCCGCCGAAAGCCGTGTTGCAGCAGATCATGCAGGGGCTCCGCTAGCAGCCCGTAGTGACAGCGGGACTTTCACCACTGGCAGCTAGTCCCCTTGATCTTTGATTTCTTCAAAAAGTCGTTGGTCATCTGGGGCCACCGTGGACTTGAACGGTGCGCTGTCCGAACCGCTTCACCTTCGCGAGAATTTCGTCGGCTGTCTTTGTCCACTTGAAGGGTTTGCCCTCGTCGTTGTGAGCGTCCACGTAGGCGTAGATGGCTTGGCGCAGCGCGTGCGGGCTGGAATGTGATCCGCGCTTGAGGGCGTGTTCGGTGAGAAGGCCAAAGAACCGCTCGACGAGGTTGAGCCAGGCGGAGTAGGTCGGCGTAAAGTGGAACTGGAAGCGCGGGTGGCGGGCCACCCATCGTTTGACCAACGGGGACTTATGCGCCGAGAGATTGTCGAGGATCACGTGGACGGTGAGGGCGGAGTGCACCCGCTCGTCGATCTCGCGCAGGAAGCTCACGAAATCCCTCGACCGATGCGGCTTCTTGGTTTGCGCCACGACCTGGCCGGTCGCGACGTTGAGCGCCGCGAAGAGGTCCACCGTGCCATGGCGGATGTAGTTGTGCGTCTGGCGTTCGGGGCGACCCAGGTCCATCGGCAGAATCGGCTGCGCCCGCTCGAGGGCTTGAATCTGAGGCTTTTCGTCGAATGACAAGACGACGGCGTGGTCGGGTGGGTTCAGGTAGAGGCCGACAATGTCCCGCACCTTCTCGATGAACAGCGGGTCGTCGGAGATCTTGAAGGATTCCACGACATGCGGCTGCAACCCGAAAGTGCGCCAGATGCGGCCCACGGTAGAGGCGCTGACGCCAGCGTGCTCCGCCATCTTGCGGGTGCTCCAGTGGGTCCGCCCCTTCGGCTTACTTTCCAACGTCGTGACGAGGATCGACTCGACATCCGCATCGGACAGGGTCCGTGGGGCTCCGGGCTTGGGCTCGTCGTACAGCGCGTCCACGCGACCTACCCTAAACCGCTGTCGCCACTTGCCGACCGTCACGTTCGAGCAGCGCAGTTTCGCCGCGACCGCCACGTTCGATTCGCCACGCGTGCTCCTCAGGACGATCCTTGCCCGCAAGGCCACGTGCCGATTCGTTCGGGCGCGCCTGGCGAGCCGCTCAAGTTCTACGCGCTCTGCGGCGGTGACTTCCAATCTCGCTTTGGGCCGACCTGTTCTTGCCATGCCGCCCAATACATCACAGCCGACACACTATTTGAAGCTTTTTCAGACACAGGGGACTAGGCGCCTACCGGTCTGACCGTTCGGTCTACGAGCCCCAGTCGCTCGCGTCTGCGTGCGGCCGCATCGTGGCGAGTCGCCGATGCGCCGGCGACACCAGCTATAATCCCCGCCATGCAGCGGACGTTGGCCATCATCAAACCTGACGCCGTCGAGCGGCAACTCGTCGGCGCCATCGTGCAGCGCATCGAAGCCGACGGCCTGCGAGTGCGCGCCATGCGCCTGACGCGTCTGTCAAAAGCGGAGGCGGAGGGGTTTTACGCGGTTCACCGCGAGAAGCCGTTCTTCGACGCCCTGACAGCGTTCATGTCGTCTGGTCCGGCGGTCGTGCTCGTGCTCGAGGCGCTCGAGGCGATCACGCGATGGCGCCAGTTGATGGGTGCGACGGACCCAGCGCAGGCCGACGCTGGCACGCTCAGGCGGGAGTTCGGCACCTCGATCGAGCGGAACGCCACCCACGGGTCGGACGCGCCGGAGACGGCGGCCTTTGAGATTGGATATTTCTTTCGCGGGGTCGAGCTGGGTTCGCCATGAGCATCAAATCCGATCGGTGGATCACCCGCATGGCGAACGAGCACCGGATGATCGAGCCCTTCGTCGAGACCCAGGTACGGAGCGGGGTCGTCTCCTACGGCCTCTCGTCCTATGGCTACGACATCCGCGTGGCCGATGAGTTCAAGGTCTTCACGAACATCAACACCACTGTGATCGACCCGAAAACCTTCGACCCCCGCTCGTTCGTGGATCTGCGGGACGATGTGTGCATCGTTCCACCGAACTCGTTTGCGCTGGCGCGAACAGTGGAGTATTTCCGGATTCCTCGAGATGTGCTGACAGTGTGCCTGGGGAAGTCGACCTATGCGCGCTGCGGCATCATCGTCAACGTCACGCCGTTCGAGCCCGAGTGGGAGGGGACCGCCACGCTCGAGATCTCGAACACGACGCCGCTGCCCGCGCGGATCTACGCGAACGAAGGTATCGCGCAAGTGCTGTTCTTCCAGAGCGATGAGGTGTGTGCCACGTCATATGCAGATAAGAAGGGGAAGTACCAGGCGCAGCAGGTGGTCACGCTACCGAAGATCTAGAAGAGCCTCCGCTAATTCATTGACTGGGTGTCGGTAATGGGTCCGCGTGAGCTGGGGCGCCCTTGAAATATGGCTTGCTTCGTAGTACGCTGCGGCGTCTCTGAGACGCTCTCGTGGATGGTTGGCCTCGGAACTCCAGGTAATTCTGTGCGGACAGAGGCAGTGACGACGATGGATATTTGTGCGAGGCGATTTGTGAAAATAATCACAATTCAATCGTCCCGTCTCCGTTGCGGTATCGAGCACGCAACACTGACCGTGCCCTGCGGAACGCCCTGATGATGATGAAGAAGCTCCAAGAGCGCGAACCAGAGGTCCCCGCGCCCCCGCTCGCCAAAGCGCCCGCGCTGGCCGTCCAGTTCTTCTTGATCCCCCTCGCCGTCGTTGGCGCGGTCGTTCTCGTGTATGGCGGGTTCCGGATGCTGGTGACGACCGAGCGGACCCCGCAGGAGTATCTGAGCGACGTTCAGTCCGGCGGCCGCGAACGCCGCTGGCCAGCGGCCTTCGAGCTCGCGCGTCTGCTCTCGGATCCGGACGTTGAGGCACGGCACCCGGGTCTCGGCGCGGCCATCGTGCAGACGTTTGCGGACGCGGAAGGGGACGACCCGCGCGTGCGGCAGTATCTGGCCCTGGCCATTGGGCGGCTGGCGGCGCCGCCGGCGGGTGTGACCGACGAGCTCGTCGCGGCGCTCGATGACCCGGACCCCGAGACACAGATCAGCGTCATCTGGGCGCTGGCGTCGATTGGCGACGGTGCGAGCGTCGAGCACATCGCGGCGATGTATCGCTCGGATGATGCGGGTGTGCGGAAGATGGCGGTGTATGCCCTCGGCGCGCTGCCGGGCGACGCCGCCCTGACAACGTTGCAAAACGGCCTCGACGATCCGACGACAGACGTGCAGTGGAACGCGGCGGTCGCCCTTGCGCGTCACGGGCAGACGGACGGGGTTCCCATCCTGCGGCGCATGCTCGACCGGACCTACGTCGAGCGAGCGGTGACGCGGACACCGACCACGGACGCCACGGTCGATCTCGTGAGCGAGGTGATCGTGAGCGGCCTGGACGCCGTCGCGGCGCTCGGGGTCGACGACCTGCGTGAAGAGATTCGCATCCTCAGCGAGGACGACGCGAGTCTCCGGGTTCGGGACGTGGCGATCCGCACGTTGGACGCGCTGGGTTCAGACGATTCGACGTTGATCCGCGCCGAGCAGGCGGCGTGGGCCGGTCAATAGCGGCGATCGGGTAGGCCGTGGCGTGATCGCCGACTGACGAGGAAGACGACGACGATGGCCGACAACGATGGCGCGGTGACACCGCCGGCCGGCGCTCCGAAAACGCCGCCGAAACCGAAACCCGTCGCGCCGGCGCCGAATCCGGCGCTGGCCGGCAAGACGACGAGCGCGGCGGCCGCCAGGCCAGTGATCAAGAAGGCCGCCAAGGCAGCGGATGACACATCGCCCCTCATGGGACGTCGAGGCTGGATGGGGCTGGCGTGGGGGGCTTTCGCGGCCGCAACGGGTGGTTGCCTGACGGCGACGGGGCGGTTCATGTTTCCAAACGTGCTCAATGAGCCGCCGCTGCAGTTCACCATCGGGTTCCCTGACGAGTATGGCGAGGGAGTCGACGAGCGGTGGAAGGACCGTCAGGGCGTCTGGATCGTTCGGACGCCCTTTGACGACTATCACGAGGCGCCCGGATTTTACGCCCTGCTGGTCACGTGCACACACCTCGGATGCACGCCAAACTGGCTGTCGGCGGAGAGCAAATTCAAGTGTCCGTGTCACGGGAGCGGGTTCCGGCCGACCGGCATCAACTTCGAAGGGCCGGCACCACGGCCGCTCGAGCGGGCGGCCATCATGCTGGCCGAAGACGGCCAGATGATGATCGACAAAGCGCAGAAGTACCAGGAAGAACTGGGGCAGTGGAGCGAGTCTGGGGCGTTCCTGCAAGTGTAGAAGGTCTGGAGACCGAGCTCAGATATGGCCGACGCGAAAACGGTTGAACCGCAAGACCCCGCGCTGGTGCGCGGATGGAACTGGCTGACCGAGACACAGGTCTGGACGTCCGTCTTCCGGCACGCGGCGCCGATCAACGACCGCAACCGGGTGCTGGTGATGCTGTCGAACGTCTTTCTGCATCTCCACCCGGTCCGGTTGAAGAAGCATGGCGTGCGGATGCGCTACACGTGGTGCATGGGCGGGTTGAGCTTCTTCCTGTTTCTGCACCTCACGTTCACGGGCGTGCTGCTGATGTTCTATTACCGGCCGACGCTCGAGTACGCCTACTCGGATATCGTCGGGCTGCGAGAGCATGTCCCGCTCGGCATCATGCGCGAGATGCACCGCTGGGCGGCGCACGCGATGGTGATCACGGTGTGGCTGCACATGTTCCGGGTCTTCATGACAGGGTCGTACAAGCCGCCCCGCGAGTTCAACTGGAACGTCGGCGTCCTCATGCTGTTCCTGACGTTGTTTCTGTCGTTCACTGGCTACCTCCTCCCCTGGGACCAGTTGGCCATCTGGGCGATTACGGTCGGGTCGAACATGGCGCGCGCAACGCCGATCGCCGGCTATGAAGGGCCGCTCGCGTCATTCCTCACATTGGGTGACGTGCGGCTCGTGCACCAGGCAAACGACGCCCGCTTCGGCCTGCTCGGCGGGACGATCGTCGGCGAGGGGGCGCTGTTGCGCTTCTACGTCCTGCACTGCGTCCTGTGTCCGCTCCTCATCGGGTTCCTGATGGCAGTGCATTTCTGGCGGGTGCGGAAGGACGGCGGCATTTCGGGACCGCTCTAGAAGAAAGACCGTTCGGGGTCATTGAATATGGACGCGCTCAAAGGCCTTATCAATATCTTCGCCGACCCGAAGTGGTTCTTCCTCCTGTCGGTGGCCGCGCTGGTCGCCATTATCTGGAAACGGGAGCTCTTTGCGAGAAACGCCGTCGGATACGGTCTGATGGGCGTGCTGGCGGTGTTCTTTGGGTGGGGGCTCTTCGATGAGAACTTCGCGCTGATCATCGCCAAGCCGGACAACGTGCCGATCGTCGCGTTGATCTTCCTGGTCATCTTCTTTACGTGGTACTCGATGCGTGAGGCGGTGAGGAACGACCAGCGTACGGCCGCGGGCGAGGAGGTCATCGAGAAGCAGGAGTCGGACCGTGTCTGGGTGTGGCCCGACCTGGTCTATACGGAGTTGATCTCGCTGATTCTGGTGAGCGCGATTCTCGTCGTCTGGTCGATCGGCCTCGAGGCTCCGATCGAGCAGCCGGCCAATCCGGCCAATACGCCGAATCCGTCGAAGGCGCCGTGGTATTTCCTCGGACTGCAGGAAATGCTCGTCTATTTCGACCCGTGGCTGGCCGGTGTCCTTCTGCCCGGCCTCATCATCGTCGGGCTGATGGCGATTCCGTATATCGACACCAATCCAAAAGGGAACGGCTACTACACGTTCAATGAGCGGAAGGCCGAGATCGTCATCTTTCTCTTCGGGTTCGTCGTGCTCTGGTCGGCGCTCATCGTCCTTGGCACCTTTCTCCGCGGCCCGAATTGGAATTTCTTCGGTCCATTCGAGGTGTGGGATATCCACAAGCTGGAGGCGTTGACCAACGTCCAGCTATCCGAGTACGTGTGGGTGCGGGGACTCGGTCAGGCACTGCCGGAGAACATCCTGATCCGAGAAAGTGTCGGGATCCTGATCACGATTGGCTACATCGCCGTGCTCCCCGTCGTGCTCGCGAGGACGGTCTTCAAGCGCTACTACGAGAAGCTGGGCGGGCCGCGATTCTATGTGGCGGCAACGCTCTTCCTGATGATGCTGTCGCTTCCGCTGAAGATGTTCAGCCGGTGGGTGTTCAACCTGAAATACATCGTCTCTATTCCCGAGTACTTCCTCAACATTTAGCCCGTTCTCGAGGGTCATGGCTGACAAGAGAAGCGTCGGACACGCCTATAACGTCGATTTCCTCAACGTCGTCTTCGCCGCGTCCAGCGTCTTTCTGTTCGCGACGGTCATCTGGATGGTGTGGGACGACTTCGATCGCGAGTGGAAGGGCTATCAGCGACGCTTCGTGACCCTGGAGTCGGAGGTGACACAGCTCAGCCTGGATGCGGCGCGGGAAGGCCTGGACCTGCAGCGTCTCGAGGAGCTGCGCACCCAGCGCGCGACGGCCGAGCAGGCGCTGGCGTCCAACCAACAGCAGGTTGACGAATACGACAACCAGCTGGGCGCGCTCGATGCCGATCTCTTTTTGGCGACCCAGCAATACAACTTCCAGAAGGCGGATTACGACGTTGCGCGGTACTCGTTCGAGGAAGTCCAGGCCGAGCATCCCGAGGAGGCGGCTGCGGACCGGCCGGCTATTGACGCCATGTACGAGCGGTGGATCGAGCTGGGCCTGGAGGTCGAGCGGGTGACGGCGGAGCGCGACGAGGTGCGTGGTCTGCGCAATGCGCTCACGAGCGGCGTGACCGATGCGGACGACGCCATTCGTGAGATCACGACCGAGACAACGCGGCTGGAGGATCGGCTGGCCGACCTGGAGGTCGACCTCATCAACGACTACCTGCTCAATGCTCCGATGCTCGACTTTATTGCGCCGAGCCTGGTCGTGCATCAGACCATCACGGAGAACATCGTCGACGACGTCAACTTCAAACGCGTCCGCAAGATGGACCGCTGCTCGACCTGCCATCTGGCCATCGATCGGGAGGGGTACGAGGGCTATCCGCAGCCCTTCCGGACGCATCCGAACCTCGAGACCTACGTCGGGAGCGCGTCACCGCACACGGTGGCGTCGACCGGCTGCACGGTCTGCCATGAGGGGATGGGACAGTCGATCGGCTTCGTGCATTCCTCGCACACGCCGACGGGAGAGGAGCAGACCCACGCCTGGGAGGAGCAATACGGGTGGGAGGAGCCCCACCTGTGGGATTACCCGATGCTGCCGACGAACATGACCGAAGCGTCGTGCGGCAAGTGTCACCAGGAGACGGTGTTCGTCCCGGAGGCGCGGACGTTGAACACGGCCTACGGCCTCTACGAGCGGGCCGGGTGCTACGCGTGTCATAAAACGGTCGGCTTCGAGGACCTTCGCAAGCCCGGACCGAGTCTGACGAAAATCGGCTCGAAGTTGACGCCGGAGTGGGTGTCGACGTGGATCCGCGACCCGCGGGCCGTCAAGGAGAGCACCTGGATGCCGCGCGTCTGGTACAACTCCAACACGAGCTTGCCGGAGGACGCGCGTCGAAACGAGGCGGAGATCGACGCCGCCGTCGCCTATCTCTTCGCGAACTCGGAAGAGCATGCGTTCGCTGTCGGCACGCCGCCGCGGGGCGATGCGGAGCGGGGCGAAGCGCTCGTCGACTCGGTCGGCTGCCTCGCCTGTCACATCACGGAAGGGCAGACGCGTCTCGAGGCCGGCACGCGTCGGACATTCGGCCAGCCGCTCCAGAACATCGGGAACAAGACCACATACGAGTGGCTCTTCGACTGGGTGCGTGACCCCAAGCACTTCAGCAGCGATACCTACATGCCCGATCTGCGGCTGACCGATCAGGAGGTGGCCGACGTCGCGACCTACCTCGTCGGTCTGACCGGCCCCGCAGGGCGATCGGCGGAAGCGACCTACGACGCGGCGTTCGTGGAGGACGTGCTCATCGACTATGTCAGCTCCATCCTGCCGTCCGCGGAAGCTAGGGAACTGGTGGACGGGATGTCGGCTGACGAGCGCCAACTCGAGCTCGGCCAGCGCGTCATCGCGCGATACGGGTGCTACAGCTGTCACGAGATTGAGGGTTTTGGCGATGATGTCCAGCCAATCGGAATCGAGCTCTCCGAGGAGGGCAGCAAGCTGTTGCCGAGACTCGACTTCGCCTTCGTGCACGACATCCCCCACACGAAGGTCGAATGGTTCAAGCAGAAGATGCGCGACCCGCGCGCGTTCGACCAGAGCCGTGTGCTGCAGCCGCTCGAGAAGCTGCGGATGCCGAACTTCGGGATGAGCGACGAAGAGGCGACGCTTTTCACCGTCGCGATCTCGAGCTTTCAGAGCGACGTACAGCCGGTGGCGGCTCGGGCACCACGGTCGGCCCGTCACGACGCGCTCCAGGCGGGGCGCAACCTGGTGCGGCGGCGGAATTGTGTCGGGTGTCACGAGATCGAGGCTGACGGCGGCGACTACGAGGAGCTGCTCGACGACCCCTCGCTTGCGCCGCCGCTCTTGACGCCGGAGGGCGCCAAGGTCAAGCCGGAATGGCTCTTTGCGTTTTTTCAGGATCCGATTCCGATTCGCCCGTGGCTCGACGTGCGGATGCCGACCTTTGGCCTCGACGACGGACACTGGAACACGGTCGTCGAGTACTTCGCCGCCATCTCCGACACGGTGGGGCCGTTCCGCACTGACGAGCCGGTCACGCTGGCCCAGGTGCCGGCCGAAGGCCGGGAGTTGTTCGACTTGCTCCGCTGCCAGCAGTGTCACGTGCTCGACACAATCCCGGCCGATCAGCCGACGGACAACCTGGCGCCGGACCTGCGTATGGCGTGGGAGCGCTTACAGCCGGAGTGGATTGTCGATTGGATGCGGGAGCCGCTGGCCATCCAGCCGGGCACGCGAATGCCGATGATGTGGACCGAGCTGCCGACCTCGTTCTATCCGCAGTTCGGCCAGGACGGCGAGCGTCAAATGGAGGCGATTCGGGATTACTTGTTGACGTTCCGTGGTGGCCCGAGCCCGCTGCGGAGCGGGAACTGACGGCGCCCCACCTGCCTGGCCCTAGCCGGGGACCGTCAACGATCGCAGGATGTCGTCGGTCGTCGTGAGGTCGGCGCCGGCGGACCGCATCTCGTCAAGGGCACGCTTTCCGTCACCGGCTCGCAGGTCGACCGCGGCCACGGCGTCGGTCGCCAACAAGACCCGAAAGCCGTCTTTCAGCGCATCGAGCACCGACGATCGGACGCAGTAGTCGGTTGCGAGACCGCCGACGCAGAGGTGCTCGACTCCGATCCCCCGAAGCTCCGCCGCCAGACACCGGCCGGATGTCAGGTGCCCATCCCACGCTGAATAGCCGTCGATTCCCGGGGCCTCCCCTTTGCTGATGACGCAGGCGTCCGGTGGCAGCCGCAGCTCGGGATGGAAGGCGGCCCCGTCCGTCCCGGCGACGCAGTGGATGGGCCAGACGCCGCCGTAGTCCTTGAAGTGCGCGGTCACCGGGGGGTGCCAGTCGCGCGACGCGAAGACAGGTATGCGTGCCGCGTGGCACGCGTCGATGAGGCGGTTCAGGGGGCCGACGACCGCATCGCCCCCCGGTACGGCAAGTGCGCCGCCGGCGCAGAAATCGTTCTGGACATCGATGACGAGGAGCACGGTGTCGTCACGTTCACCCACGAGTAGTACATTACCATCGCCGCCGATGCCGACTGCGCTCTCGATCGACCTCTATCAGCTCACCATGGCGGGCGGCTACTACATCCATGACTGCATGGGGCGGGCGACGTTCGAGCTCTGGGTGCGCGACCTGCCCCGCGACCGCGGATATTTGCTGGCCGCAGGGCTGGAGCCGGCCCTGGAGTTCCTGGAGCGGCTACGTTTCTCGACCGAGGAGATCGCCCATCTTCGGACAATCCCGGCCCTCGCGCGGCTCCCGGCGGCCTTCTTCGACGACTATCTTGCGGGCTTCCGCTTCACCGGCGAGGTCTGGGCGCCCCCAGAAGGAACGCCGGTGTTTGCCCAGGAGCCGCTGCTCCGCGTCACGGCACCGCTGCCAGAAGCCCAGATCGTCGAAACGCCGTTGCTGTCGACGATGCTGTTTCAGACCGCGGTCGCCAGCAAGGCGGCCCGGGTGGTCCAGGCGGCGCGCGGACGCTCCGTCGTCGAATTCGGGGCGCGTCGCGCCCACGGCACGGAAGCCGCGCTGCTGGCCGCGCGTGCGGCCTATCTCGCCGGGGGCACAGGCACCTCGCTGGTCGACGCCTGGCGTCGATACGGCATCCCGGTCTCGGGAACCATGGCGCACTCCTGGATCATGAGTCAGCCGACCGAAATGGAGGCGTTCCGGCGGTATATGGACCTGTATGGCGGTGACTCGGTGCTGCTCGTCGATACGTACGACACCGTGCAGGCCGTCAGGCAGATCGCGGCGGCCGGACTGAAACCGGCCGGCGTGCGTCTGGACAGTGGCGACCTCGCGACCCTGAGTCGGCAGGTGCGCCAGGTCCTGGACGACTCGGGATTGGCCGCCACGCGCATCCTCGCAAGCGGCGACCTCGACGAGCACCGCGTGACGGCGCTCGTCGAAGGTGGCGCGCCAATCAATGCGTTCGGTGTCGGAACGTCCGTCACCACGTCGATCGACGCCCCAGCACTTGCCGGCGTCTACAAGCTGGTCGAGACGGAGCACGACGGGCAACGCTCTCCGACGCTGAAGCTGAGCTTCCACAAGACGACGTTGCCCGGCCGCAAGCAGGTCTGGCGGGTGGGGTCCGGCGCGGACGCCATCCGTGACGTGCTGGGCGCTGAGGGTGATCCTGGCCCCGAGGATGGCACGGCACTGCTCGAGTGCGTGATGCGAGAGGGTCGGCGGACCAGAACGGCGCCCTCGCTCGCCGAGCTCCGCGAGCGGGCCGGCGCGGCCGTAGGCCGATTGCCCGTGGGTGTCCGTCGACTCCGAGATCCCGCCGTGTACCCGGTGCACGTGAGCGATGGGCTCAGGCGGTTGGCGGACGAGGTGGCTCGGCGGGTGCGGTCCTCACCGCAGTAGCCCCTCGACCTGGTCGAGAATCATTTCTGCGGGTCCGTGAAGGGCGAGATCGACGAGCGGCGAGGCGGGTGTCGCTTCGAGGTTGATCTCGACGGTGACGGCCCCGCGCCGTTTCGCCTCGTGGAGGAGCGACGCGGCGGGATAGACGACGGCCGAGGTGCCGACGGCGAGAAACAGGTCGCACTCAGTCGCGGCGAGGCTGCGGTCAAGGACGGCGGGGTCGATGCCCTCGCCGAACCAGACGACGGACGGGCGGGCGAGACCGTCACAGTGCGGGCACCGTACCGGCACGTGAGGGAGCGGCACCATGTCGTTCCACCAGTTGCCGCCGGACGCGGGGCAGCCGGCCGCGCACCGAAACTGCCAGATGGATCCGTGAAAGCAAACGACATCGCGTGTCCCGGCGCGCTCGTGCAGACCATCGACGTTCTGCGTAATGAGCGTGAACGCCGGGACGCGCTCGCTCCAGGCCGCGATGACGTCGTGACCCCGGTTTGGCTGGCACCGAGCGACCGTCTGCCGGCGCCAGTCGTACCACTCCCACACGAGGGCCGGGTCGGCGGCGAACGCATCGGGGGTGGCCAGCTGCTCGGGTCGATGGGAGCGCCAGAGTCCTCCGGGGCCCCGAAAGGTCGGGACCCCGCTGGCGGCGGAGATCCCGGCTCCCGTCATGACGGTGATCCGCGCGGCTGCCCGCACGCGCGCGGCAAGGTCGGCGGCGTCGGCAGCGGACACGAGGCGATTCTACCGATCGTCCGCGGGTGACGGGCGTCCGGCGGGTGGGACGTGGTCCTGGTGTAGGGTGGAATGGTGGGCCGATCGACCGGTGGCAAGGGGGTGGAACGTGACGCCGGCAGCGTCGGTTGGGCGTGAGTCGCTACCTGGTGCGCTCGGCGAGGCCGTGGCGGCGGCGACAGCGGAGTGGGACGGCGGCGGGCTCGTCGGTCGGCTCTGGGCGGGTGACGCGTCGCTGTGGACCGGAGCTGATGAGGCTCAGTGGCTGGGGTGGCTCGGCGCGGCGAGTCGTGAGGGAGAGGACCCCGACACCGCGCTGGCGTTCGGGGCTGAGGTCGTACGGGATGGCTTCACCCATGCGGCGCTCCTCGGTATGGGCGGGTCGAGCCTCTGTCCGGAAGTGCTGCGACGGTCGTTCGGACACCTCTCGGGCGCTCCGGATCTTCGCGTGCTCGACTCGACGGATCCGGCGCAGCTGCGGACCTTTGAGCGAGCGCTCGATCTCCCGCGGACCCTGTTCATCGTGGCGAGCAAGTCCGGGTCGACGCTCGAACCGACCGTATTCGAACGCTATTTCTTCTCGCGGGTGGCGGAGCGGCACGGGGCGGATACAGCCGGGTCGCGTTTCGTCGCGATCACCGATCCGGGCTCGGCGCTCGAACAGCTCGCCCTCGCGCAGCAGTACCGGGCCGTTTTTCACGGCGTGCCGAGCATCGGTGGGCGCTTTTGGCGCTCTCGCCGTTCGGGCTGGTGCCTGCGGCCGTGATGGGCATCGACGTGACGCGGCTACGCGAGCGTGCCGCGCTGATGGCGGAGGCATGCGGCGCCGACACGCCGATCCGGCAGAATCCCGGGGTGATCTTGCCTGGGAAAAGTGGACAGGTTGATTATGCTGCACACTGCACCTGTCGAGCATGCCTCCTTTCAAAGGTGTTGGGGCTGACGTATCCCAGGGACGAGTGCAGGCGGTGGGGATTATAGAAGCCCTCGATGTACTCCGCGACGGCGTCCTTGGTCCTGCGTCGCGTCGACCACGGCTGGCGGTGGATGAGCTCGGTCTTGAGCGTCCCGAAGAAGCTCTCGGTGACGGCGTTATCCCAGCAGTCGCCCTTCCGACTCATCGAGCAGACGATCTGGTGGTCGTGCAGGACGCGCTGGTACGCGTCGGCGGCATACTGGCACCCTCGGTCCGAATGATGGACGAGGCCGGCCGCTGGGACGCGCCTCCCCAGCGCCATGTGCAACGCCTCGAGCACCAGCTCCGCCCGCAGGTGCGGCTGGATGGCCCACCCCACCACGCGCCGCGAGAACAGGTCGAGCACGACGGCAAGATACAGCCACCCCTCCCACGTCCAGAGGTAGGTGATGTCGGTGCTCCAGCGCTCGTTCGGCTGTGCGGCGTCGAAGTCACGGGCGAGCACGTTGGGCGCAACCGGATGTTGGTGGGCACTGTCCGTGGTACGCCGGAACCGCTTGCAGGGCAGGCCGATCAGGCCCATGGCCCGCAGCAGTCTGGCGACTCGCTCCCGGCCAACGGTGAACCCGTCCTGCCTGAGCTGCTCGTAGATCCGCGGGCTTCCGTAGGTCCCCCGACTCGCGGCATGGATCGCCCGGATCCGGGCTGTCAGCTGGACGTCTTCACGGTGCCGTCGGCTCGGCGGGCGCTTCGCCCATGCGTAGTAGCCACTGCGGGTGACCTGGAGCACCCGACAGAGAGACCGCACCGCATGGGTGGCCTTCTCCGCATGAACAAACGCGAACCTCACGCCTGTTCCTTCGCGAAGAAGGCCGCCGCCTTTTTTAAGATCGTTCGCTCCTCTCGCAGGACGCGCACTTCGCGGCGCAGCGTTCGGAGTTCCTCGAGTTCCTCGGTGGTCAGCGCGCCGGTCGGATTGTGGCCGTGGTCGATCTCGTACTGCTGCACCCATCGCCGCAACGCCGACTCGGTCAGGTCCAACTCCCGTGCCACCTGGCCGATGCTGCGGTCACCCTGCTTGCACAGCCGGACCGCTTCCTGTTTGAACTCCACCGTGAATCGTCGTCGTCTCCGTTGGGCCATGAACACCTCCCGGCGCATTCTCGCGCCTTGTGGGGTGTCCACCCAACCCAGGCAAGCTCAGGGTCCGCCTCGGGTTGACCCTCGGCGTCGCCGGTCTTCGCGGGCGAGACAAGGTGACGCTGATCATGTCTCCCGCCATCAGTCATCTCGGCGCGTGGATCGAGCAGCTCGTCGCGGAGTCGACCGGCAAGCAGGGGATCGGGCTCATTCCGGTCGACGGCGAGCGGCTCGCGGGTCCGGCCGTCTACGGGGCGGATCGTCTGTTCGTGTATCTCCGCCTGGATGCCGATCCTGATCCCGAACACGACGCCGCGGTGGAGCGGATCGCCGCGGCCGGACACCCCGTGGTCTGGCTGGCGCTTCACGACTGCTTCGATCTGGCGGGTGAGTTCTTCCGCTGGGAGGTGGCGACCGCGGTGGCGGGGGCGGTGCTGGGGATCAACCCGTTCGACCAGCCGGATGTCGAGGCGAGCAAGGTCGCCACACGGCGTGTGACGGCGCGCTTTGAGGAGCGGGGACGGTGGCCGGACGACACGCCGATCGCGCGGGCCGCCTACGACGGCGGAGAGATCGTGGCGTTTGCGGACGAGCGTCAGGCGATGCGGCTCCGCGCCACGGCCGGTTCGGATCGGCTCGAGGCGATCGTCGCCGCCCATTGTGGGCAGCTGCGTCCTGGCGATTACTTAGCCGTCCTGGCCTATATCGAGCGATGCGAGGGGCATCTGGTCCCGCTCCAACGACTGCGGCACGACGTGCGTGACGCTCGGCGGGTCGCCACGACCGTCGGATTCGGGCCGCGTTTCCTCCACTCGACCGGACAGGCGCACAAGGG
Organism: Vicinamibacterales bacterium; assembly: GCA_965197395.1. Taxonomy (GTDB): domain Bacteria; phylum Acidobacteriota; class Vicinamibacteria; order Vicinamibacterales; family UBA8438; genus CAZYFH01. The sequence continues at coordinate 74,939 of CBDANB010000007.1, forward strand.
CGGACCCGCGACCGGGGTGTTCCTCCAGGTGACCTGCGCGGACGCCGACGATGTCCCGGTCCCAGGACGGGCGTATACCTTTGGCGTCGTGAAGGCCGCCCAGGCGCACGGCGATGGCGAGGTGTTGTCGGAGCGCGCGCGACGGGTGTTGCGCGTGCATGTGACTGGTCCGGTTGGTCCAGGGTTGGAGCGTCTCGCGGACATCGTGCGGCACGCGGTCTGAGATCAAGCGGGCCGGTGGTGCCTCACCACGCGCGTGGGTGCCTCGCGGAAAGACCGGTCGTGTCGTGCATCGACCGGACGGCACGCGGAAGGCGTGGCGACGTCCGGCCCTACGAACTGGCCAGTGTGGCGCCGATCTCCGCGAAGGCACGCGCGTGGCGCGCGATCAGATCGACGTCGACCGCCGTCGGCCAGCGGTCCTGCGGATGGTGGAACAGTCCGTTGCCGCCCAGAATCGACAGGTAGCGTCCGCCGCCGTCGTAAATGTTGTGCGCTTCGCCGGCGGGCCGCTCGCCGACCGGATGCAGCTGGTCCGGCTGCGCACCCGCGGCGCTCAACGCATCGAGCGCCACGTGTTGCAACTCGACGCTCGAGGCCTGGAGACGTGGGCGGCCGCCGATGGCCGCCCCGAAGTTTGCGCCGAGATGAATCCACGCGACCGCGCTCGTGACGAGTCTGCTGCGGGTGCGCAGGAACTCTTGTAGCCCATAGTGGCCGAGCTCGTGGCCAGTCGACGCGACGAACACGGTCGTGCGCCTCGGGGCGGCGGCCCGCATGGCTCGCATCATCTCCAGCCAGACGGCAATGCCACCACCGCGCTCGGAGGCACAGGTCCACCAGCCACTGCGTGGAGTCATGACGATCAGCGGCGCGAGCGACGGTTCCGTGCCTAGCAGGGCGGCGGTGACATTGAAGACCTCTTCGGATCGCCGGGTCACATGGGCGACGACCCGCGCCTCTGCACCCGCTGCAGCCGCCGCGTCGAGCCAGGGCCGATGCTGACTGGCGACCTGTAGCGGGTGGACCGAACGGCTCCTTGAAATCAGGCGCGTTCATCAACGCGAGGCCCTCGGGCACGCCGTTCGACGGGCCGCCCGTCACGGTGACGGCGGCCTGGTGCGATGTCGTCCGGCGGTAACCAAGAAGATCCGGACCGACACGTGGCCCGACATGTGCGAGTCCGATGTCGGCATTGTCCCCGAGCGCACCGAGGCGGCCGCGCACGCCAACGGCGTCGGTGATGCCGCCGTCGAACAGGGGGATGCCATCGGCCCGGCGGTCGTTCACCTCGACATACGCGGCCTGGATGGTGGGGCGCGAGAACCCCATCCACTCGATCTCCGGCTCGAGGCCGGCGTCGGCCACCTGGTCGGCCAGCCACCGGCCGCTCTCGGCGTCGACCGCCGATCCCGTGCGATGGTCACCCTGGCTGTCGTATTCCCGAAGCAGCCGGGTGATGCGTTCGAGTCGCTCCACCTCGCCACCTGGCTGTCGGGCGATGACGCGACGTGAGACGAGCGCCCCCAGGGCCAGTGATCCGACTGACCGCAGGAACTGCTTGCGCGTGAGACTCGACGGGGACGTGGTCATCCTGTGGCCTCACTTGTAGAATCTACGGGACTGTCGCCGACGGTGACGGTCCACCGGTTCATGCGCCGGTCCACTGCGGGGCACGCTTGGCCAGGAACGCGTCGACGCCCTCGTGGAAATCGGCGCTCGTGTAGCAACGAACGATGAGATCGCGGCCGGCGTCTGGGGCGATGCGTCGGTGGGCCTGAATCCGGCGCACCATCTCCTTGGTCGCGCGAATGGTCAGCGGCGCGTTCGCGGCCATCGTCTCCGCGTATTCTTGCACGACCGCATCGAGCGAGTCAGTCGCGGCGATGCGGTTCACGAGGCCCGCGGCGGCGGCCTCTTCGGCATCCAGGAGGCGTCCCGTAAACAGCAGCTCCTTGAGCCTCGCGGGACCGATGAGGTCGAGTAACCGCGCGTGGTTCGCGGCCGACAGGCAGTTCCCGAGCGTGCGGGCGATCGGGATGCCGAACCGCGACTGCGGGGTGCAGACGCGCAGGTCGCAGGCCGCTGCGAGCGCGCATCCGCCACCGGTCGCGACCCCGTCGATCTGGGCGATGGTCGGTTTCGAGACCGCCTCGAGACGGTCCACGACCGCGTCGAGGCGTTGTTCGTAGGCGAGGCCATCGGCGGCCGTCGTAAAGTCACGGAACTGGGCGATGTCGGTTCCGGCAACGAAGGCGCGTCCTCCCGCGCCGCGCAGGATGAGGACACGGATGGCGTCGTTATCGTCGACCGCGGCGCAGTGTTCGACGAGCGCCTCGTACATCGGCCACGTCATGGCGTTCCGTGCGTCCGGGCGGTTGAAGGTCACGACGGCGCGCGAGCCGTTCGTTTCGAATTGAACGTGCGAGGTGGACACGATGAGCGCCTCCTGTTTCGACTCCCGACACTAGGCTGCAACGCGATGGCACAGGCACTGAGCGGCGTGCGGGTGTTGGACGTCACGCAGGTGATGGCCGGGCCGTTCTGCGCAATGCTACTGTGCGACATGGGCGCCGATGTGATCAAGGTGGAGGCGCCGGCTGGGGATTCGGCTCGACGGATGGCCGGAGCTCGCGGCGACGACAGCGCGGCGTTCAACGCGGTCAATCGCGGCAAGCGCGGCATCGTGCTCAATCTGAAGACGGACGGCGGCCGGACCGCGCTCCGGCGGCTGGCGGCATCGGCTGACGTGCTGATCGAGAACTTCCGACCCGGCGTGATGGCGCAGTTCGGGCTCGACTACGGAGATCTCAGACGGGACAACGATCGCCTCATCTACACGTCGATCTCCGGTTATGGGCGGACCGGACCGTCGCGCGGCAAGGGGGGATTCGATCTGGTCGCCCAGGGCGTGTCCGGTCTGATGTCGGTAACCGGCGAAGCCGGTCGACCCCCGGTCAAGGCCGGCGTGCCGATTACCGATCTTGGCGCCGGGTTGTTCGCAGTCGCAGGAATCCTCGCGGCGCTCCATCACCGGGAGCGGAGCGGTCGCGGGCAGCATATCGATACCTCGCTCGTCGATGCGGGCGTCGCGCTTTCCGTCTGGGAGGCCACCGAGCTGTTCTCGAGCGGTGACGCGCCCCAGCCGCTCGGATCGGCCCATCGGATGAGCGCGCCCTATCAAGCAATCCGGTGTGCCGACGGGTACATCACGCTGGGCGCGGCCAATGACCGCCTATTCGCTCGATTGTGCGAGGTGCTGGGGCACCCCGAGTGGGCCGCGGACCCGGACTACGCGAGCGATTCCGTCCGGGTGACCCACCGGGAGAGCCTCGCGGCGCGCATCGAGGCGGTGACGGTCGAGCAGTCGCGCGCGGTCTGGATTGAGCGGCTTGAAGCGCGGGACATCCCCTGCGGCCCGATCAACGACTACCAAGAGGTGATGCGCGATCCCCACGTGCAGGCGCGGCAACTGGTCGTCGAGACGGAGCACCCGACGCTGGGCAGGATCTCGACGCTGGGCACACCGCTCAAACTGTCGGACACCCCACTCGTGCCTGGTCGGCCGGCTCCGCTTCTCGGACAACACACCGATGACGTGCTGCGTGAGGCGGGGTACACCACGGAGGAGATCGCGACGCTGAAGGCAGCCGGCGCCGCCCGTTAGCGCTGCCGTGGTGCACGCCTGCTGCGCATACAGGACGCCCTGGTGACGACGTACTCCATTGCGGTGATTCCGGGTGATGGCATCGGCACGGAAGTCGTGCCCGAAGGCCAACGCGTGCTGGAGGCCGCGGGGCGCGCTTTTGGCTTCGCGTGGCGCTGGACAGCGCTCGACTGGGGCTGCGAGCTGTACGCCGACACGGGGAAGATGACGTCGGGTGGTGGCGTCGACGATCTGCGCGCCGCCGACGCGGTCTATCTCGGCGCGGTCGGATACCCAGGCGTTGCCGACCATGTCTCGTTGTGGGGGTTGTTGATCCCAATCCGGCGGCGTTTCGACCAGTACGTCAACCTGCGTCCCGTACGGCTCCTGCCAGGGCTCCGGACTCCGCTGGCTGGACGGTCACCGGCGGACATCGATTTCATCGTCGTTCGGGAGAACACGGAGGGGGAGTATTCGGAGGTCGGTGGCCGGATGTTCGCGGGGACCGAGAATGAGCTGGTCGTGCAGCAGGCGATCTTCACCCGCCGCGGCACCGACCGGGTGATTCGTTACGCCTTCGACCTGGCGCGCACGCGGGTCAAACGCCACCTCACCTCCGCGACGAAATCGAACGGCATTATTCACAGCATGCCCTTCTGGGATGAGCGCTTTCGAGCGATCGCCGCCGAGTATCCCGACGTGCGGACGGACCAGTTCCACATCGACATCCTCGCGGCGCATCTCGTGCAACATCCGGATTGGTTCGACGTGATCGTCGCGAGCAATCTGTTCGGCGACATCCTCTCCGACATCGGACCCGCGCTCGCCGGGTCGATCGGCCTCGCACCCGGGGCCAACATCAATCCCGAACGGACACACCCCTCGATGTTCGAGCCGGTGCATGGGTCGGCGCCCGACATCGCCGGTCAGGGCATCGCCAATCCCATCGGGCAGATCTGGACCGGTGCGATGATGCTCGATCACCTGGGGGAGCGAGAGGCCGCCGCCGCCGTCGTCCAGGCAATCGAGGCGCACGTCGCGGCTGGCGACTGTCTCACCCGGGATCTGGGTGGCACGGCGTCGACCGCGGACGTCGGCGCGGCTATTGCCGCGCGCGTAGACCTCGGCGCATCATCCCCGTCTGATGCTACAGGTTGAAACCGCGCTCGTCGTGTAGCGCCAGGTCCAGGCCCCCGGCTTCTTCCTCGTTCGTGACGCGCAGCCCCATGACTCCGTCGAGCACCTTCACGATGATGAGGGTCATGACGCCGCTGTAGGCGATGGTGGCCCCGGCGCCGATGAACTGCAGCCCGAGCTGACTCGCGATGCCGTTCTCGAGCCCAGAGCCGCCGAACGCCTCCGCGGTGAACACGCCGGTCAGGATGGCGCCCACGAAGCCTCCCACTCCATGGACCCCGAACACGTCGAGGGAATCGTCGTAGCCCATCGACTTCTTGAGACGGCTCGACGCCCAGTAGCAAAGGGCTCCGGCGGCGAGGCCGATACCAATCGCGCCTTCCGGGCCCACGGTGCCCGATGCCGGCGTGATGGCGACGAGCCCTGCCACCGCACCCGTGGCGATACCCAGCGCGCTCGGTTTGCCGTGCGATATCCACTCGATGCTCATCCAGGTGAAGCCAGCGGTGGCCGTTGCGATATGGGTGACGGCCATCGCCATCCCGGCGACACCGTCGGCCGCCACCTCGCTGCCGGCGTTGAACCCGAACCATCCGACCCAGAGCATCGACGCGCCGACCACGGTCAGCACGAGACTGTTCGGCGTCATCGGGGTCGACGGGTAGCCTTCGCGTTTGCCGAGCACGATGCAGAGCACGAGGGCGGCGACCCCCGCGTTGATGTGCACGACCGTGCCGCCCGCAAAGTCGAGGACGCCCATCTCGCCGAGCCAGCCGCCGCCCCAGACCCAGTGCGCGATCGGTGCGTAGACCAGCGTGACCCAGACCGCCATGAACACCATCATCGTCGAGAACTTCATGCGCTCGGCAAAGGCGCCCACCATCAGGGCAGGGGTGATGATGGCGAAGGTGAGCTGGAACATCTGGAACACCGACTCGGGAATCGTGCCGTTCACCGTGTCGACGTCGACACCGGAGAGAAAGACATTGCCCATGCCGATGAAGGCGTTGAGACCGCCGCCGTCGCCGAACGCGAGTCCGTACACGAACACCGTCCACAGGATCGTGATCAAACAGGTGATCGCAAAGCACTGCATCATGACCGACAGGACGTTCTTGGCCCGCACGAGGCCGGCATAGAACAGCGACAGCCCGGGGATCGTCATGAACAGCACCAGCACGCTCGACGTGAGCATCCAGGCGGTATCGCCGGAGTTCAACTCCTGCGCCCAGGCAATGCGCGGGAAGGCAACGGCGAACGCGGCGGCGAGTCCAATGCAAATGGCAGTCGATTTGAGCGGCTTCATGGGTGTGGTTCCTTCCCGATACGTGGCCCTGTCGTGCGGTGTGAGTCCGGACCTACAACGCGTCGTTTCCGGCTTCACCCGTGCGGATGCGAACGGCCTGGGTCATGTCGCTCACGAAGATCTTGCCATCGCCGATCTGACCGGTGCGGGCTGAGGTCTTCACGGCGTCGACCACCGACTCGGCCTGGTCGTCGGCGACGACGATCTCCAGCTTGATCTTCGGCACGAAATCAACGGAGTACTCCGCGCCCCGATAGATCTCCGTGTGTCCCTTCTGTCGCCCGAAGCCCTTCACCTCAGTCGTCGTCAGACCGGTCACGCCAAGGCGTGACAGCGTGTCACGAACCTCGTCGAGCATGTGGGGCTTGATGATCGCTGTGACCAACTTCATTCTGCGTCTCCTTCCCTCGGAGCCGACGCTGCGACCCCGCGGTGCGCGACAGGCTGCGACCCCGCGGTGCGCGACAGGCTGCGACCCCGCGGTGCGCGACAGGCTGCGACCCCGCGGTGCGCGACAGGCTGCGAGCAGTCCGATCGGCGGCGCCAACTATATCAAGCCGCACCGCGTGGTGACCGACGAAATTGGCGATGTGGCCCGAGAAACCACATTGCCGGTGCGGAGGCAGATGTTCTGAAATGGACCACCCTCAGTCGAAAAATGTGAGTCACCGCTTGCCCTTTGCGTTTCCCGATTCTTGCCTCGAACACGTAACTATAAATGAATGCGAGGGTTACAGTGACAGTGGCTCCATGGCGACATGCAGGTCCAGAACTTGCAAAACGGGATCGTAGCGCGTCACGAGGCTCGGTTGCGGGAACCGACCCGACTCGCGCGGGAGAGGAACGCCCAATGAATACGGCTGCGCAAGCCTTTGACGCACCGGCGGGTCAAGCGCCGGCGTCTGCGTTCGCCACCAACGCGCGCACGCAATTCGAGCGAGTCAACAAGGAACTGTGGCTCGTGCTGTCCTTGTTCGTCATCGCCGCGCTACTGAACTTCGCCGTGTCGTCGCAGCGTATGGTGCTCGGGTTCTACACCTTGCCAACGGTGGTGTCCGCGTATCTCTACGGCCGCCGGCACGCGACGTTGACGGCACTCGCCAGCGTACTGCTGGTGGTGCTCCTCCGGTATTTTAACCCGGAGCTCTTCGGCCTCGGCGTGGCCAGCGCCATGGAGTGGCTCGAGATCACGGTGTGGGGTGGAACGCTGATCGTGACCGGCTACCTCATGGGCTCGCTTTACGAGTACAAGGACGCGCAGGTGCGAGAGCTCCGTGAGACCTATCACGGCATCCTGATGATCTTGCGGCACTTCATCTCCAAGGACAAATACACCGAAAACCACTCGTATCGGGTGTCGGTGTACGCGACGAAGATCGCCGCGCATCTGGGACTCGATAACGAGCGTATCGAGGACATTCGCTCGGCCGCGCTGCTCCACGACATCGGCAAGCTCGACATCAGCAAGCAGATTCTCTACAAGGCGGCCCGTCTGACGGCGAACGAGTTCTCGGAGATGCAAAAGCACGTCGAGAAGGGGATTGCGATGCTCGAGCCGGTCGGGGGGTCACTTCGACGAATCCTGCCGATCATCCTGTCTCATCACGACAAGTTCGACGGGTCCGGCTATCACCCGGCACATGGTGAGGAGATCCCGGTCGAGGCACGCATCATCTCGGTCGCTGACGTGTTCGACTCGCTGACCAGCGACCGGCCGTATCGCAAGGCGATGTCGCCGTTCGAGGTTCGGGAGATTCTCGTGAAGGGCTCCGGGAGCGAGTTCGACCCCAAGGTCGTCGACGCGTTTCTGGTGGCGTTCCGGAAGGGCGAAATGGAGGTGCCCTCGCTGGTCGTCTAGACCTGGGGACTCGGGTGCTTCGGGCGGGCCGGCGGATCTCCATCCGTCGGCCCGCACGCATGTACGCGGTCTACATCACACCCGCTGGAACAGCGGGAGCGACCCGCCGCGTGCGACCAACGCGGCGGCGATCTGCGCACGCAACGCGATGCGGTCGGGCGGGAGCGGCAATCGGAGGCGCACCGTATCGAGCGCGGCGCGAAGCGCGCTCCCGGCGTGCAAGCCGCCGAGGATGTCAGTCGCCTCACGCTCGATGTTGACGACCGCGCGGTCGAGCACGAGCCGAGCCAACGCGCGCGCGAAGCCGGTGTCGGCGCCCGGTCGGCTCTGTTCCAGCTTCATAACGCGGAGCACCGTCGACTCAGCCGCGTAGAGCTCAATGGCGATGGATGCGAGGCTCCCCAGATAGCCCTGCATGTCGTGACCCAACAATGACTGTGCTCCGAAGCGGTCGATGAGCTCCGTCAGCAGGTCGCGATACAGGGCCCTCAGAGCGGGGACATGCTCGTAGAGCGCCGTGGCGGACTCGGGGTCGCCGGACGGAGCCACCGCCGGCACCGCCGGTGTGGCGGGTGGGAGCTCCAATGTTCCGCGCTCGATCCGGCGGAGGACCGCCTTCGAGATGCTCAGCCGGCAGATCTCGCTCGTCCCCTCGTAGATGCGTGTGATGCGCGAATCACGATACATCTGGGCCGCGGGATAGTCCTCGCTGAACCCGTTACCTCCAAAAATCTGGGTCTATCCGGGTTTCCCAACGCTATTTTGGGGCCTTTCGGGGTTTTTTGTGGATGATTTGATGGGAAAGGCCCTGTGGAAGCTCGTGGAAAACGCGCAGCGTTTTCCGAGGTGCGGTGGGCGCGTTCTGTGCGTCCACGGCGCCGGCAGCTTCCACAGGGCCCATCCGTATGGCGACAAGATCGCCGCGTCCTCGGACTGCAGTCGACCCGTGAATGACTATGTTCACATCGAAGCGGCCGACCTGTGCAGGCCGAACGCTCGATTTACCCAGGAAAGACAGGGATATCAGGTACTTACGCCCTTTGGGAAACTCGGATATAGCCAAAAATCTGCAGCGTGTCATCCGCGAGTCCGTGGTAGCTCTCGGACCCGTAGACTTTGGCGATAGCGCATTCAGCCGAGAACTCGGTGAGCGTCGCGAGCTTGGCGTCGAGGGATTGACGCTCGGCAGCGTCGAGCGCTTCCAGGGCGGTGTAGACGAGGCCAGCCGTCCGATAGGCGATGGACTCGGTGGCGTAGGCCCGCGCGGCCATATCGGCGAGCTTGGCCTGAATGAGTCCAAAGTTCGCGATCGGCTCCCCAAACTGGCGTCGTTCGGTCGCGTAAGCGGTCGCGGTCGCCAGCGCCTTCTTGGATGTCCCGGCGCAGTTGGCCGCCATCTTCATCCGGCCAAGGTTGAGCGTGCACATGGCCACCTTGTGCCCCTTGCCCACCTCGCCAAGGACGTTGTCGACCGGAATGGCCACGTCGTCGAGGTTCAGCGCGCAGACGGACGAGCCGTGGAGGCCGAGAAGATGCTCGTGCTGACCGACGGTCAGCCCCGGCGTGGAGCGCTCCAGGAGGAAGGCCGTGAAGTCGCTGCCGTTCACCTTGGCGAAGAGGATGAAGAGGTCGGCCCAGCCGGCGTTTGTAATCCACTGCTTTGTGCCGTTGACGACGTAGTGGGTGCCCGCGTCGTTGAGGACGGCGGTCGTGCGGATGTTCATCGCATCCGAGCCGGAGCTCGGCTCGGTGAGCGCGAACGCGGCCATCAATCGCCCGTCCATCGCGCGCGGCAAATATCTGTCGCGCTGGCTCTGGGTGCCAAAATTGATGAGCGGCAGGGTGCCGATGCCTTGATGGGCGAAGACGGTGGAGGCCAGACCCCCGAGCACCGATCGGGTCTCGCTCATACCGGCGATCGCCAGCACGTTGAGGCCCAGACCGCCGTGCTCCTCCGGCACCTCGGCCATGAAGATCCCGAGATCGGCTGCCTTGCGGAACAGCGGAAGAATGACCTTTTCGTCGCGCTGCTCGATCCGGTCCACCACCGGTACGATCTCCTGGGCCGCGAACTCCTGAATCGACCGCATGAGCAGTCGCTCGTCCTCCCCCATGTCATCGGGGATGACGATGTCGTCGGCGGTGGCATCGTCGACAAGGAACCCGGTGCCCCGCAGCTTCGGGAGAACAGGCATGCTAGCGTCCTCTCACGGGATCGCGTGGGTCGCGGTGTGCGGGGGCGGTCAGAGCGCGTCGGTGTCAACCGACACACCGCACCCCGCGCGGCTGACGATGCCGAGCCCGCTCTGGCGAGGATGATGCTGGCGACCGCGTCGAGACGCTACAGCGCCAGCTGGCCGGCGAAGATCATGTCCTTGAACTTGAACTTCTTCTTGATCTCGTTGTCGGGGCCGAGCTTGGTAATGAACTCGACTTCCTTTTCGTCGAGCGTGAGGACGCCGCTCTTCGGAAACTGAATCACGACCTGTATCGTTTGCTCCGACTCGCGGAAGAACCCGATATCCGCCGGCAGAATCGGTTCCCTGTCGTCCTTCCGCTTCAGCATCGTCGCGGCTTCCACCGCGTCCTTCATCTGCAGGAGCGCCGCAAACGGTGCCGGCAGGCCAACGGCAGACACGGTGTAGAAGGATTCTTCTTGGTCCAGTAGTTCCTGCGCCTCGGCGGGGATTTCGCCGCCCTCGCCGACCTGCGCCCTGATCATCGCCTGCTTGAGCGGCAAGGCGCTACTCCAGGCCACCGTCACGGGAAACCGCCGGATTCCCGCAAACTGCTCGCCGCCGCACTCGGGGGGGATCCGGGCGCCGCTGGATAGCCCGCCGGGTGCTTCTGGGGTGAGACCGCCCAGCATGACGGTGTGCTTCTTCGCCCATGGCGAGTCGGTCAACATCTTCGCGACTTCCTTGTCCGACCAGGACATGAAGTCTTTCTCTTCCCAGAAGTCGGCGGCCACGAGGGCCACGCTCGTCAGGAGCCAGACGCCGAGGATGCCGGCAAGCTTGCGTCGCATTGTCTACCTCCGTCCTGCAGCCGAATGGTAGCGGGGGGGGGATTTGAACCCCCGACCTTTGGGTTATGAGCCCAACGAGCTACCAGACTGCTCCACCCCGCGTCACCGCACTCAACCCGTGATGGTAGCATGGCCCCAAAGGCCCGTCAAAATGGCAGCGAGAGTCGATTACTCCGGATCTGCACTCACGTCCGGGTCGTCGTGTAGCAGGAACACCGTCTCGCCCGGCCGGATCAGACCGAGTTCTTGCCGGGCCAATGCTTCGATCGCGTCCGGATCGTCCCGGAGCCGTCGCGCGGTGGTGCGAAGTCGCTCGTTCTCGACTTTGATCGCGTCCATCTCGGTCGCGAGCCGATGGTACGCGCGACGGGCGGCGAGTGAGGCGAAGAACCCGCGCTCGCCGACCAGCGCATTCACGACCAGCACCACTGTGACGAACAGCAGGCCGAGCCGCAGGGCACGGCGCGCTAGCCGGTTGGGAAGGGCGATGGGTGTGTGTCGTGGGACGTATCGCGCCATGAGGATGTAGCGCGCCCGGTTCGGGCGTCGTGGCCGGCGCGACCGAGCCGCCGGCGTCGTAGAACTGTTGTTTCGGCACCTGCGACTCAGCGGATTACCGGGGATGCGCGTCGTAGGCACACGACTGCACACAACGACATGTTCGTTGACCTCGTGTCCGGGTCTGGCGTTCGTCGCATAATGCTCTGGCGCGCATCCGGCGCGCGCGTCTCACTCGGAACACGAGGAGATCATCGTGAAGGACGCCGAGTTCGTGATCGCGTGGACGACGCTGCCGACCGAAGCCGATGTCGCGACCTTCGCCAGAACGCTGGTCGACGAACGTCTCGCGGCCTGTGTGACGCTGTACTCGCCGGTGCAGTCGGTCTATCGCTGGCGCGATCGTGTCGAGCAGGAATCGGAGCAACTCGTGCTCATCAAGACGACCGCTGCGCGGGTCGAGGCGCTCTGGGCGCGACTGCGTCAGCTGCACCCCTATGAGGTTCCGGAGTTCATCGTCGCGCCGGTCATCGATGGCAACGCTGCCTATCTGAACTGGATCAAGGAGTCGACGGGATAGGCCGCATGATGTGGGTGGGCGTTTCCCGTTCGTGAGCACGCCTCAATGCCTGAGACCGTCACCGCCACCACTAACACGCCACTGGACATCGACATGTTTCGCGGCGGCGCGCTTGCCGTGCGCAGCGTGGTGGGCGGGGCCCTCATGGGGCTGGCCAACCTCATTCCCGGCATCTCGGGGGGGACGATGTTGCTGGCGGTGGGCGTGTATCCGCAGTTCATCGCCGGCGTGGCGGAGGTGTCGACCTTCCGGTTTCGGCCGAAGGTCGTGCTCATGCTCGTGTGTGTGGCCGGGGCCGCCGGCGTCGCAATCGTTGGGTTTGCCCAGCTGGTCGGCGGGCTGCTCGATCAGCACGAGTGGGCCATGTATAGCCTGTTCATCGGGTTGGCGCTCGGCGGCGTTCCGATCCTGTGGCGCATGGTGCATCCCGTCGACCGTTCCGTCGTCCTCAGCGCGGTCGTCGCCGTTGGCGTGTCGGCGCTGCTCGCGGCGGTCGACCCGGAGCGCGTCGCGAGCGACGGGGGACCCAGTGGGACCGCGTACGCCATGAGCATGGTGGCGGGCTTCTCCGGCGGGTCGGCGATGATCCTGCCCGGTGTCTCCGGCGCCTATCTCTTGCTCATCCTGGGTCAATACCGGCCGGTCGTGGAGGCGGTCGCCGCGGCCGCCGACGGCGCGCGCATCGGGGCGTGGGCGGTGGTCGGACAGACGCTCCACGTACTGGTGCCACTGGCGATTGGTGTTGCTGTCGGAGTCATCGGTGTGAGCAACATCGTCAAGCGACTGCTCGCGACGTACCGGCGCGCGACACTCGGCTTTCTGCTCGGGCTGCTCGTGGGTGCCGTGTTCGGGCTGTGGCCCTTTGCCGTATCCGTGTCTCCGCAGGTCGGCGATGTCGTCCGGGGCGTCGAGCTCACCACGCCGGCGATGGTGGCTGAGGTCCATCCTCGGTACTACGCACGGGTGCCGGTGGCTCCATCTGTCGGGCGGCTCGGCGCCGGTGCCGCGCTGGCTCTTCTTGGCTTCGGAGTCTCCACCGGGATCTCGCGCTTCGGCAAGTAGCGGTTCTTTCCGCATCTGATAGGATTTTCTTAGCGCGGATGGCTCGAGATCGGGCGCCAGGCTTCGTTCGGGCACTGGCCACGTCGTGGCCGGCGCGGTTCCTGCTGCTCGGGCTCGTCACCAAGCTCCTGCTCCTCCCGTCTGGGCTACGCACGCAGCCCGCGCTCGGCTGGGTCGACACGGCCGCGTCACTCGCGCTGGCCGTTGGCCTCGGCTATTACCTGATCCAACTGCTCGTCCGGCTGCAGCGTCGGTTGCTGTGGCGCGTGCGGCGACGACTGATCCTGTCGTACGTGTTTGTCGGCTTCATCCCCGTGCTCCTCATCACGGCGTTCTTCGTGCTTGTGGGTGCGCTCTCGATGGTGTCAACCAGCTCGTATCTCGTGCGGCTCGAGCTGGACGACATCGTCACCGATGCCGGCGTTATCGCGGAGGGCATCGGTCGGGAGGTCGCCGATGGAGCGAGCGCGGAGGTCGTCCTCGCGCGATGGCGAGCCGCCGTGCGCCGGGACTACCCCGAGCTGGGTGCGGTCGTCCTCGGGCGATCAGGTGTGCCGAACGTCGCGGTCGGTTGGTGGCGCCACGCGGCGCCACCCGGCCACGTGCCCGCGTGGGTCGCTCCGCAGGGGTTCTCCGGCATCGTGACGGTCGCAGGCGATGCGACCGATGACACCGTGGTGCTCGTGGCACGCGCCACGCGCCGCGTCGACGGCGGCGGCGACGTGCTCGTCGATATCCCGGTGGAGGGCGCCGTGCTCGCGAACATCTCGGCGGTCACGGGCATCGAAGTCGAGGACGCGACGATTGCGGTGACCGACGCACCGGCGGGCGCAGCGTCCAGTCTGGACGGCACGCGGGGGGCCGGCGCACCCACCGAGTTTGCCTCGGTTGACGGACTGGCCTGGGTCGCGTTCCTCGAGCGCACCGATTGGACCACCGGTGACCCCGGCTCAATCAACCTGGACATCCGCGTGCCGCCGCGGGCCTTCTACCAGCGGGTGTTCGGTACACAGGCGCGCATCGGCGACGTCAGCGTCGGATACATTTTTCTGGTACTGCTGGGCGCGGTTGGGGGACTGTTCCTCGTCATGCAGGTCGCGGCCCTCATCATGGGCGTGGCACTGGCCAAGTCCATTACGGGGTCCGTGCACGAGCTCTTCACCGGCACCGAGCGTGTCCGCCGGGGTGATTTTCGTCATCGCATTCACATCGCCTCCCGCGATCAACTCGGCGAGCTCGCTGACTCGTTCAACGCGATGACCGCCAGCGTTGAGGGGTTGCTCGAGCAGGCCGCGGAGAAGAAGCGCCTGGAGGAGGAGTTGCGCATCGCGCGGGAGATCCAGATGTCGTTGCTGCCACGCGACACGACATCGATCCCGGGTCTGACGGTGACGGCGGTGTGTATTCCGGCGCGTGAGGTCGGGGGTGACTACTACGACTTCGTTCGGCTGGGTGAACGACGCCTGGGCATTCTCGTGGCCGACGTGTCCGGCAAAGGCACGTCGGCGGCGTTCTACATGGCGGAGCTCAAGGGGCTCATCCTCAGCCTGAGCCAGATCTACGAGTCACCGAAGCGCCTCCTGATCGAAGTCAACCGAATCCTGGCGGCCAATCTGGATAGCCGGAGCTTCATCACGATGACCTATGCCGTCGTTGACCTCGACAGCCGGACCCTCACATATGCGCGGGCCGGCCACACGCCGCTTATTTTCGTGCCGGGCGGTGCGCCCGCCACAGCGCAGGTCCTGATCCCGGACGGGCTGGTATTGGGGCTCGACGGTTTCGAGGCCAAGTTCGACACGCTGCTCGAAGAGCGGTGTTTGCCCATCGGGGGGGGCGATCTCGCGGTACTGTTCACGGATGGCATCACCGAGGCGATGAATGAGGAATCGGACCTGTTCGGCGAAACCCGCCTGAGTCGGTTGCTCGAGGAGCACGCTAACCTGTCGTCGGAGGACCTCCGACAGCACGTGCTCAACGACGTCGAGGCGTTCGTCGGCGCCGCTGACCAGCACGACGACATGACGATGGTGCTCGTGAAGGTCGACGCGGCAATCCCGCGGCACGTCCACACGCGCACGCGGGCTGCCGCGGTCTGACGCCGTGGACGACCTGACCGTCATCTTCCGCACCCAGTCCGGCATCGAGGCCCACGTCGTTCGCGGATTGCTCGAATCCCACGGGTTCGAGACGTTGCAGAGCGCCGATACGCCTCACGCGATGCTTCCGCTCTCGCTAGACGGGCCCCGCGAGGTCCGCCTGTCGGTGGGGGCGGATATGGCGGGGGCGGCGGCGCGCGTGATCGCCGAGTTTCGAGAGGAGGTGGACGCGCGCCTCGTCCTCATTCGCGACGAGTGTGCCGCGCTCGAGGGTGCGCTCGGCTACCGGTTCGCCGATCGAGGCCTGCTCGAGCACGCCCTCACGCATCGGTCACGTGCGCACGAAGATGCCAGCGGCGGGGTAGCCGACAACGAATCACTGGAGTTTCTCGGCGATGCCGTGCTCGGCCTGGTGATTGCGGACCTGCTGTTCCGCGAGTTTCCCGAGCACGACGAAGGGTGGAAGTCGAAAGTCAAGGCGACACTCGTGTCGGCGCCGACGCTGGCTCGCCTGGGCGAGCAGCTCGACCTCGGCACCTACTTGCTGCTCGGTCGTGGCGAGGAGAAGAGCGGTGGCCGGCGAAAGCCCTCGCTGCTCGCGGACACGTTCGAGGCCGTTGTCGCGGCTATCTACCTCGACGGCGGGCTGTCGGCGGCGGCCGCATTCATCGAGGCGGGGTTCGGGTCGGCGTTGGACGATGTCCGGTCCCGTGGGGCGTCGGACGCGATCGCTGCGGACGCCAAGTCGGCTTTGCAGGAATGGCTCCAAGCTCGGGGTCGGCACCTCCCCGAGTACCGACTCGTCGCGGAGGCGGGGCCCGGCCATCGAAAGGTGTTCACCGTCGAGGTGCGGGCGGGCGGCGAGGGAATCGCCCGTGGCGAGGGGCGCAGCAAGAAAGAGGCTGAGCAGCAGGCCGCGCGGCGGGCGCTCGACGGGCTCAACCCGACGTAGCCCGTCTACACCTAATCGATTTCGATCAGACCCCAGGACTTCCGCGCGGGCGGCGTTTCACGAACCGTCGCCTGGGCGGGCGCGTCGGCCACCGCCATGGCCGGCTCTAGGAAGGGGAGCCGCGTGACGGCATACTCCTGGACCTCGCGGGCCAGGTCGCTGTCGTCCGGCGCCACTGGCCGGCAATGCAGTCGCACCCAGAGGCGCATGAGCGGGTCGCTGTAGCTGTAGCGTTTCTGACGGACCGTGACGAGGTCGACGTCCTCCAGCCACGACAGGTAGTCCTTGGTCGATCCGGGCGTGCGCCCAAGCCGGTGCGCGATGGACGTCAGCGTCAGCGGCTCCTCCTCGGCCAGGACCAGCAGGATGGCCTTCAACGCGCCGTATCCGCGCGCGCGGTGAAGCCGTAACTCATAGCAGAACCGACAGGTCCAGCTCAATGGCGCGCCCGGCGTCAGGAGTGCGGCGAGCGCGCTCACGGGGTCGCCAGCGCTGGCGCCGTCCGTCGTGGCCAGCGCGGTGACCAGGGCGTCGGTATACGCGGGTCGACCATCCGCGAGTGCGTGCACCATCCGGCCGAGATCGTTCCGTTCCGCCTCGTCGCGGCCCACGCCGCGCGACCGAAGCGCGCCGATCACCTCGTCCGGCGAGAGCGGGGGGAGGTGAATCACCTCGAATCGTTCGGGTACGTCGCGGAGAAGCCGGTGGGTGCGTCTCACGTAGCGACTCGTCAGCACGAACCGGTTCTGGCTGTGATTGAGCGCCTCCAGGAACTCGCGCAGAACACCTCGGAGACCGGGGAAGCTCTCAAACGTCCGCAATTCGAGTAGCTCGTCGATGAGGAACGTGGGGTCACCCGTCTCCGGTCGGCCGCGCTGGGACAAGAAGCGGAGCACTGTGTCGAACGCGGCCCGTGCGGTGCGCCGCTCGCCCCTGAACATCGTCGGGTCATCGCCAATCGTGTAGGGCGAGGCGGCGGTGACCGCTGCGAGGAAGCTCTCTGGTGTCGACACAACGCGCTCGGCATCGATGTACTGACTGCGCCCGTCGCCAAGCAGCTGCGAGAGCCGTATCAACAGCGACGTGCGGCCGCTGCCGCACCCGCCGAGGACGACCGGAATACGCGACGGCGCGGCGTCCAGTGCGGACAGGA
Organism: Vicinamibacterales bacterium; assembly: GCA_965197395.1. Classification (GTDB taxonomy): domain Bacteria; phylum Acidobacteriota; class Vicinamibacteria; order Vicinamibacterales; family UBA8438; genus CAZYFH01. Next base: position 92,258 of record CBDANB010000007.1, read on the forward strand.
CTCGGCGCTCGATGTGTGGGCGTTCCGGAATCACGCGAGTCCCTTTATGCGAGATGCGGATGAAGAGACTAGACCTTAAGAAAGGGTGACTGCCTTGTCAATCGAAACTCGGTCGAGAAAAAAGATCTTTTGACGCTTGACATCCTCAGTCGAGCGTTGTCCAGTCGCGAGCGACGCATCAGCGCGCAGCGCGCGGTCGCACGACCGCCCTACGTCGCGGGGTGCGCGAAAAGCCTTCTGGTATCATCGAGCGTTTGGGCGAATGACGATGACGTCTGTAGACAACCTCGCGATCGTCGGTGCGCAATGGGGTGACGAAGGCAAGGGCAAGGTCGTTGACTTGCTCACGCCGGGATTCTCCGTCGTGGCGCGGTCGCAAGGCGGCCACAACGCCGGACATACCGTGCTCGTTGACGGGACGCAGTTCGTCTTGCACCTCGTCCCGTCCGGGATTTTGCACCCGGGGGTGACGTGCGCGATCGGCAATGGAGCGGTCATCGACCCGAGCGCGCTTTTTGTCGAGATCGACGAGCTCGCCTCGCGTGGCATGAATGCCAGCGGGCGGCTAATCGTCAGCGACCGTGCGCACGTCATCCTGCCGTATCACCGGGATGTCGAGCAGGTGGCCGAGCAGCGACTCGGGTCCCGGCGAATTGGCACGACGTCGCGCGGCATCGGACCGAGCTACGAGGACAAGGCCGGCCGGCGGGGCGTTCGGGTTGGGGACCTGGCGGATGGCGACCCCGAGGGGCGTCTGGCGGCCCTGATTCGCCACAACGTCGAGACCCGAAATCAGCTAGTTGCGGGGAACTCGCTCGACTGGCGCGCGGTGCACGCGGACGCTGTCGGCGCGTGGACCCGGCTGCGACCGCTCGTGGCCGACGTGTCGCGATATCTGCAGACGGCGATGCGGGAGGGACGGCGGATCCTGTTCGAGGGGGCCCAGGGGGCCATGCTCGACGTTGACCATGGCACCTACCCCTACGTCACCTCGTCGAATGCGACAGTCGGCGGCGTCTGCACCGGGCTTGGGATCGGCCCGGGGGCGATCGGGTCCGTGCTCGGCATCGCGAAGGCCTACACGACGCGGGTAGGCGCCGGGCCGCTGCCCACTGAGATCGAAGGCGCCGAGGGTGACCGGCTCCGGGAGGCCGGGCGCGAGTACGGCGCTTCGACCGGGCGGCCCCGGCGCTGCGGATGGTTCGACGCGGTCATCGTGCAGCACGCCGTGCGGGTCAACGGGATCGACGCGCTTGCAGTCACCAAGCTGGACGTCCTCGACGACGTCAGCGAGATCCGCATCTGCACTGGATATCGCTGTGGTGACCAGCGGCTGTCCGATCCACCCGCCAGCATCGATCGGCTCGCCGACTGTGTTCCGGAGTACGAAACCGTACCCGGCTGGTCGGGGAGAGGCCGGACGGCCGGTGTTCGCCGCGAGGCGGATCTGCCGGCCGAGGCGCGCCGCTATCTGGATCGCCTGGAGGAGCTGAGCGGGGCGCCGATCAGTATCGTGTCGACCGGCTCGGACCGTGCGCACACCATCGTGCGCGCCGGCTCCCTCGTCACCCGTTGGATTCCAATCTAAGACGGGGCTTTGCCCCGGACCCCCGCGGGCGCTCCGCTGCGATTGGTCAGGCCGGCCCGACGGGCTCGGCGTGCTCGAGGCAGAACGAATCGAGCGCGTCCGCGTCGCTTTCGAACTCGACACCTGCGCGATAGAAGCCGCCGCTGTCCTTACCGGGCCGTAGCTCGAATCGACACCACGCGATGGCGGCACGACAGCGGACGGCCGCGCTTGCCGTCTCGAGCGACACCCGCACGCGCTGATACGGCCGCAGGGCTCTGCCGAGGACGACCTGGGCGCCGATGCTGGACATGTCGATCACGGTCGCGGGGTCACCGTCGACCTTGATGTCAACGCCAGCGCGGAGCGTGAATCGCGCGGCCCGGCGCGTCCCGTGGTAGTCCAGCGACGGGGCGCCCGACACCGGCCCGTCGTCGGCGCCCGCGCGAGGGGGAGCCGTCGCGATGGTGCGCACATGGTCGTTATCGTCGGACAGTACACGAATCTCCACGCCGGACAGCGTGGCGTCGTTCTTGATGCGGTTGATGAGCGCCGCACCGCGCGGTGTCGCTGCGAAGAACCGCTCGATCACGATGACGGAGGGGTGTCGCTCGGTGATCGTCGCGAGCGCGTCGAGCGCATCCGTGTCCGCGAACGTCAGCAGCTCCGCTCCCGCATCGAGGCGCGCGACCAGACCTGCGACGCGCTCCAGCGGGGCTACGAGAACCATCGGCGCGGCGGTCATTCGGGCAGTGTACTCGCAGCCCGCGATGAAAGTCGCCCGTTCGCTCACCCCCTATAATGGGATCGCGTCATTGCGATCGCGTCATACGGTGACGCCGCCGTTCAGAGGAGTCCCCATCATGTCTCGAGGTCGCTTGGCTCGGGGGTTCGCCTCCGCCGTTGTCGTGAGCGTCGCCCTCGCTGCCTGTACGTCGGTCGAGCCGGGACCGACCCTCGCGGACGCCGACGCGTTCGTGAACGACGCCGAGACCCGGCTGCTCGGTCTGTGGGAGGCGTCCGAGCGTGCGGCGTGGGTGCATCAGAACTTCATCACGGCCGATACCAGCGCGATGGCGGCCGCGCGGAGCGCCGAGCTGATGGCAGCCACCACCGAGCTGGCGACGGCGGCCGCCCGATTCGATTCGCTCGATCTGTCCGAGGCGATCCGACGCAAGCTGATGCTGCTCAAGACCTCGCTTGCGGCCGTCGCGCCCTCCGACGCGCTGCTGCAACAGGAGCTCGCCGAGATCATGGCGCGAATGGAAAGCACCTACGGCCAGGGGGAGTACTGCGCCGAGGGCGAGGAGGCGTGCCTCGATCTTCCCACGATGGAGCGTCTGTTCGCAGAGAGTCGGGACACCGACGAGCTGCTCGAGGTATGGGAAGGGTGGCGCGCGATTGCGCCCGCGCTACGCAAGGATTACGGGCGCTTCGTCGAGTTGGCCAATGCCGGTGCGCGAGAGCTCGGATTCGCTGATGTGGGCGACATGTGGCGGTCGGCCTATGACATGCCGCCCGACGCCTTCACCGCCGAGCTCGAGCGGCTCTGGGACCAGGTGCGCCCACTCTACGAGGCGCTCCATTGCCACGTGCGGGCCGAGCTCGGCGAAGAGTACGGCACCGCGGTCGTCCCACCGGACGAGCCGATCCCGGCCCACCTGCTGGGCAACATGTGGAGCCAGAGCTGGGCGAACACGTATGACATCGTCGGACCGCGCGCGCGGGGCGGCGGCTACGACCTGACCCAGCTCCTCGAACGCAAGCGGGTCGACGCGGTCGATATGGTCCGGTACGGGGAGCGGTTTTTCAGCTCGCTCGGGTTCGATCCGTTGCCGGACACGTTCTGGGAGCGGTCGTTGTTCGTGACGCCGGCGGACCGCGATGTGGTGTGCCACGCGAGCGCCTGGAACATCGATTCCGAGGCCGATGTCCGCATCAAGATGTGTATCGGTGTCAACGACGAGGACTTCGTCACGATCCACCACGAGCTGGGACACAACTACTATCAACGCGCGTATGGCGGCCTCGACCCGCTCTATCGCGCGAGCGCCAACGATGGGTTCCACGAGGGCATTGGCGACACGATCGCGTTGTCGATCACCCCTGACTACCTCGTCGAGGTCGGTCTCCTGGGCCGCGTACCGGCCGCGGACGACGACGTCGGCCTGCTGTTACGCCAAGCCCTGAGCAAGATCGCTTTTCTGCCGTTCGGGTTGCTCGTGGACCAATGGCGGTGGCAAGTCTTTTCCGGCGACATCGCGCCGCACGAGTACACCCAGCGATGGTGGGATCTGCGCGAGGCGTATCAGGGTGTCCGACCCGCGTCACCGCGGAGTGAGGCCGATTTCGACCCCGGGGCGAAATACCACGTGCCAGCCAATACCCCATACACGCGTTACTTCCTCGCCCACATTCTGCAGTTCCAATTCCACCGGGCGCTGTGTGAGGTGGCGGGTGTCGAGGGGCCGCTGCACCGGTGCTCGATCTTCGAGAACGCCGACGCTGGCGCGCGGCTTCGCGCGATGCTCGAGATGGGGGCGAGCCGACCGTGGCCGGACGCGCTGGAAGCGATCGCCGGGACGCGTGAGATGGATGCCAGCGCAGTCCTCGATTACTTCGCGCCGCTGGCGACCTGGCTCGACGAGCAGAACGAAGGACGGGCGTGCGGATGGTAGGCGGTCGCCAGATCGACCACCGAGGCCCCAGGACTTAGCGCGATCGTTCCAGCTCCGCGGCCGAACGACGAGCCAGCAGCGTGACGTAGACGGCGGCGCCGACCGTCGCCGCGAGCCCGACGACCAGCAGTACCCACTCGACCAGCGCCCGCGCGGTGCCACCCAGAGCCTCGGCTCCGACATAGCCGAGATACACGTAGGTGAACGCTCCCGGCAACGTGAAGAGCCCGCTGGCCACCAGATAGGGGAGAAACCGTACGCCGGTCGCGCCGAAGAGGTAGTTGCTCGCGCTGTATGGAATCGCGGGATTCAAACGCAGGAGAGCGACCACGCGCCAGCCGCCGTGGGCAAGCGCGTGGTCGAGGGCCTTGAAGCGCGGGTGGCGTTCCATGAGCCGCTCGACCGCGCGGCGCGCCACGTAGCGTGCGAGCAAGAAACCGATAGCGTCCGCGACCGACGTGGCGACAGCGACCACGACGACCCCGCGACCGATCCCGTAGACCGCGCCGGCGACGAGCGTCAACGCGGCACCGGGGACAAGCAGGAGGACCAGCACGACATAGACGACGCCGAAGGCGACCATGCCGAGCGCGCCGCGCGCGTCAACCCACGTGCGCACGGTGGCAAGGGTGGATTCGAGCGGAAGCGCCCGAGCCGCGAGCACGAGCGCGGCGACCGCCGCGACTGCGAGCGCCCACCCCGCCGTCTGACGACCACGTGCCACGATCGCTAGAATCCCGCGGTCCGAGTCCGCGCGACGCCGAGGTGGGATGCCTTGCCGGCCGACCGCAGCGGCACGTCTACCAGCGGCTCCTCGTCGAATGCGGCGGGACTGTCACACTAGCCGTCGTACTCCGCGTCGCTGACCTTGTGGAGCCAGGTCGTCGTCGCGTCGATGTTGATCGCCAGGTGGGTCATCGGCTCCTCTCGGTCGGCGCCGTGCCAGTGCCGTTCGTCGGGTTCGATCGAGACGACGTCGCCCGCCTCGGCGACCTCGACTGGCCCTCCCGCGCGCTGCACACGGCATCGACCCGACAGCACGACCAGGAGTTGCGGGCCACTGTGCGTGTGCCAGGCGGTGCGCGCCGACGGGTGGAACTCGACGCGATAGGCATTGACCGCCGGGGTGTCAGACACACCGGTCATGCGGGTGAGGCGCGCGTCGCCGGTGAAGGTCCGCGGGTCGGCGCCTTCCGAGGATCGGCCTGCCAGACGCAACAACCGCATGGGTCCTTACCTAGACGGGGCTTCGCTCCGAACCCCCGCCGGCGCTCCGTGGGGACCCCGAGAGCCCCACTCCGCGCCGGCGAGGCGCGCTGTGCGCGCCTTGGCCGCGGCCGGCGGTCATCCGCGACGGGCAATCACCCCCCCCACGGCGTGACCTAGTCCCCTTGATCTTTGATTTCTTCAAAAAGTCGTTGGTCATCTGGGGCCACCGTGGACTTGAACGGTGCGCTGTCCGAACCGCTTCACCTTCGCGAGAATTTCGTCGGCTGTCTTTGTCCACTTGAAGGGTTTGCCCTCGTCGTTGTGGGCGTCCACGTAGGCGTAGATGGCTTGGCGCAGCGCGTGCGGGCTGGAATGTGATCCGCGCTTGAGGGCGTGTTCGGTGAGAAGGCCAAAGAACCGCTCGACGAGGTTGAGCCAGGCGGAGTAGGTCGGCGTAAAGTGGAACTGGAAGCGCGGGTGGCGGGCCACCCATCGTTTGACCAACGGGGACTTATGCGCCGAGAGATTGTCGAGGATCACGTGGACGGTGAGGGCGGAGTGCACCCGCTCGTCGATCTCGCGCAGGAAGCTCACGAAATCCCTCGACCGATGCGGCTTCTTGGTTTGCGCCACGACCTGGCCGGTCGCGACGTTGAGCGCCGCGAAGAGGTCCACCGTGCCATGGCGGATGTAGTTGTGCGTCTGGCGTTCGGGGCGACCCAGGTCCATCGGCAGAATCGGCTGCGCCCGCTCGAGGGCTTGAATCTGAGGCTTTTCGTCGAATGACAAGACGACGGCGTGGTCGGGTGGGTTCAGGTAGAGGCCGACAATGTCCCGCACCTTCTCGATGAACAGCGGGTCGTCGGAGATCTTGAAGGATTCCACGACATGCGGCTGCAACCCGAAAGTGCGCCAGATGCGGCCCACGGTAGAGGCGCTGACGCCAGCGTGCTCCGCCATCTTGCGGGTGCTCCAGTGGGTCCGCCCCTTCGGCTTACTTTCCAACGTCGTGACGAGGATCGACTCGACATCCGCATCGGACAGGGTCCGTGGGGCTCCGGGCTTGGGCTCGTCGTACAGCGCGTCCACGCGACCTACCCTAAACCGCTGTCGCCACTTGCCGACCGTCACGTTCGAGCAGCGCAGTTTCGCCGCGACCGCCACGTTCGATTCGCCACGCGTGCTCCTCAGGACGATCCTTGCCCGCAAGGCCACGTGCCGATTCGTTCGGGCGCGCCTGGCGAGCCGCTCAAGTTCTACGCGCTCTGCGGCGGTGACTTCCAATCTCGCTTTGGGCCGACCTGTTCTTGCCATGCCGCCCAATACATCACAGCCGACACACTATTTGAAGCTTTTTCAGACACAGGGGACTAGACGGAGGCTGCGCCCTCGATGGGGGGCACCAGCGCAAGTGCCGTATTCCGGGCCGCATAACGGCCTAGCTCGTTGCCGCGGGTCGACCGCCGTGGCGCACGATCATGTAGGCGGCGGTGCCCGCAATGGCAGCGACGAGGACCGTGCCGGCGTTCAGAAACCCGCTGGTCGAGTACGAGACGATGAAGTATCCGACCGCCCCGGGGAGCAGCGCGTAGTAGACGAACGGGATGACCGTCATCCGAATCACCGCGCCCTCGCGGCCGAGCAGACCAACCACGGCCGACGCGGCGACAACGTTGTGGACGCAGATCATGTTGCCCGCGGCGCCGCCAACGGCCTGGAGCGCGACGATCCACGTCGGGTCGACGGCGATCCGCTCGCCCATCCCGAATTGGAACAGCGAGAACATCATGTTGCTGACCGTGTTGCTCCCCGCAACCGCTGCGCCGATGCCGCCGATGAAGGGCGCGAAGATCGGCCACGCCCCTCCGACCAGTGCGGCGACGCCGTCGGCCAAGACAATGGGCATCTGCTCGTAGCCCGCGGCGCCCCCAGTACTGTTGAGGAAGACCTGGACCATCGGCACGGTGAAGACAAGGGCGATCGAGGCGGAGGCCGACACCTTGAACGACGTGGTCCATGCTCGCGCGTACGCCTTGCCGGGAATCTTGTGCAGCAAAAGTGTGACCAGGGACGCGATGATGAAGATCGTGCCTGGCACGTACAGCACCTGCTCACTGGCCGAAATGTCGGTGCCCAAGATGTTCGGCCAATCGATGGTCTGGGCCTGCAGCCATGCCTTCAGCGGAGCCCAGAGACGGGTAACCGCCAAGAGGAGCGCGACCAGCACATAGGGCGACCACGCCTTGACGAGGCCCATCGAGCCGCTCCGGTCTGCGACATCCTTCACCTCGATTGAGCCGGTCCACTCGGCCGGCCAGTTCGACTTCTGATCGAACTCCCAGGCCTCGTGGGGCCCAGGCACCAGAAATCCCGCCCGCGCTGCGGTCACGACGATCGCAAGCCCGACCAGGCTTCCGACAAGCGCCGGGAACTCGGGGCCGAGGAAGTACGCTGCCGCTAGGTACGGAACCGTCATGGATAGCGCCGCGAAGAGCGCAAACGGCCAGACACGCAGACCCTCGGCGAGCGACTTGTTGCGGCCGAAGAACCGAGTCATGAATGAGACGAGGATGAGCGGGACGAGGGTGCCGGCGATCGCGTGGAGGACGGCGACTTTGAGACCGATGAAGGCCAGAAAGTCGGTCCACTGCGCGTATCCGAGCTGCGCTGCGTACTCGGCGATCGCCGGATCGCCGGACAGACCGGTGTTGACGCCGACGAGAATCGGCGTGCCCGCGGCGCCAAAGCTGACCGGCGTGCTCTGGATGATCATCCCGGCCATGACAGCCGCCATGCCTGGGAACCCCAGACCCACGAGCAGCGGGACGGCCACAGCCGCGGGCGTGCCAAAGCCGGCGGAGCCCTCGATAAACGCGCCGAACAGCCAGGCCACGATGATGACCTGGACGCGGCGATCCGGCGTGATGTCGGTGAATCCCTGGCGAATCGTCTTGATCGCACCGCTTTCCTGCAATGTGTTCAGCAGCAGGATCGCGCCGAAGATGATGTAGAGCAGCCTCAGTGTGAGAATGAGACCGTTGATTGACGCAGCGGCCACCTGCACGCCCGGCACCTGCCACACCGCGATTGCCAGGACGATGGCCACCGCATACGACAGCGGCATGGCGCGGCTGGCCGGCCAACGGAGCCCCACCAGGAACACCGCGACCGTGATGATCGGGAGCAAGGCCAGAACGGTCAGCACCGCAGTACTCATGTATGGGCCTCTCCTTACGTTCGCGCGAAGCTCTCGAGGGCGGCAGTTTCGGTCTCGAAGACCTCGAACACCGTATCCAGCTTGGCGATGGTGAGCAGCTCGCTGAGGCGTCCTGACGCGCCGAAAAGCTTCAGCGTCCCGCCCTTGTTGCGCACCGTGATAAAGGCGCTCACCAGCTCGCCGACGCACGTGCTGTCCATATAGGGGACGTCGGTCAGATTCAGGAGGAAGTTCGTCCGCTCCTGCCCCAACAACTCGACGGCCTGCGCCTTGACTGCGCCGTATCCTTCATCCCGGGTCATCCGACCGTCGAGGTCGAGCACCGTCACGTGACCGACGACGCGTGTCGTGATGGTCATGGGCGTGATCCGGTCGCGCGCGGCTCGGGTGGTTGACGCGCTTCGTGATTTGCGTCTCGTGGAGATCGAGCCACACCGACTGTTGGACCGCGACATTGTAGCCTAACCCCCAGAGTTCAGTTGGGCTACTTGCGGGAGATGACATGCGCGTAGGGATTCCGACGGAAGTCAAGGCCGACGAGAGCCGCGTCGCGATCACGCCGGCGGGAGTGGCGGCATTCGTCTCGCACGGGCACGAAGTCGTGCTGCAGGCCGGAGCGGGCACCGGCAGCTCGATCCGGGACGGGGTCTTCCGCGCAGCCGGCGCGTCGATCGCGTCCGAGGCCGCGGCCGTATGGGAACGCTGCGATCTCATCCTCAAGGTGAAGGAGCCGCTCGACCCCGAGTTCGAGATGATGCACGAAGGGCAGGTGGTCTTCACCTATCTGCACCTCGCGGCGTCAATGACGCTCACCCAAGAGCTCTGCGAACGCGGCGTTGTGGGGATCGGCTACGAGACCGTCCAGCTCGACGACCGCACGCTGCCACTGCTGGTCCCGATGTCGGAGGTCGCCGGGAGGTTGTCGGTGCAAGCCGGTGCGACGTCGCTCGAGCTGATCTCTGGAGGCAAGGGGATTCTGCTCCCCGGGGTCTCCGGGGTCCGGCGCGGCCGCGTGACGATCCTCGGCGCTGGCATCGTCGGGTTGAACGCCTGCGTCGTCGGCGTCGGCTTCGGCGCGGATGTGACGATCATCGACGTTAACCCGCTGCGGCTTGCCTATGTACGGGACGTCGTGCAAGGCCACGTCACGACATTGATGTCGAATGCCGCGAACATCGAGGGGGCCATCGGCGACGCCGATCTCGTCATTTGCGCCGTCCTGATACCCGGCGCGAAGACGCCGCGGCTGATCACCCGTGGACACCTGGCGCGAATGGAGCCGGGGTCTGCGCTCGTCGATGTAGCGGTCGACCAGGGTGGGTGTGCGGAGACCAGCCGCCCGACGACGCACCACGCGCCGCGATACGTCGAGGAAGGCGTCGTGCATTACTGCGTGGCCAACATGCCGGGCGCGGTTCCCCACACGTCGACCTACGCGCTCACGAACGCCACGATGGCCTATGCGCTGGCGATTGCCGATAAGGGGTGGCGGACCGCCGCGCGGGAGGATCCCTCGTTGGCCAGGGGTGTCAACGTCGCCGATGGCCAGGTGACGCACACGGCGGTCGCGGCCGCTCACCAGTTGACACATGTGTCGGTGGCGGATCTCGAGTGACCGTGGGCGTCGGTTACGATCGGGTGCCATGGGACAGATTGTGACCGTGGCCAAGGCCGAGAGCCTCGGCCCGGGTCGGCGCAAGAAGGTGTTCGCGGGGGACCGGCGCATCGCGGTGTTCAATGACCGCGGCGCGCTGCACGCCGTCGACGACAGCTGCACACATGTGGGCGGGTCGCTCTCCGAGGGGCTCTGCGAGGACGGTATCGTGACGTGTCCGTGGCACGGCGCCCAGTTTCGTCTCGCCGATGGCCAGGGGCTGGCACCACCCGCCTACCGCGCCGTGACGGTCTACCCGGTGCGCATCACGAACGGCATTGTGGAAATCGAGATCCCAGACGAGGCCTAAGGTCAGGCCGAGCGATCGCTCGGTCCGGGCAAGGGGGCCCCCGGACCCGGACGCCTGTCCTACAATGCGCCGCGATGCCCACACCTATTGGTCACGCGGTCGCCGGTGTCGCCGCCGGTTGCTTCGCGGCCTGCGCCGTCGCCGGTCGAGCGCGGCGCGTGAGCGCCTTTGGCGCACGCTGGGGCGGGCCCGGAGTCGCGATCAGTCTCCTCGCGATGCTGGGCATGTGCGCCGATCTCGACTTCGTGGTCGGCGTACACCGGAGCGCGACGCACAGTATCGGCGCAACGGTGGTTGCGGGTCTGGCCATGGCGATGACGGTGTCGGTGGCGCGACTGCGGATGGGCCTCGTCGGTGCGGCGGCCTACGCCAGCCACGTCCTGCTCGACTGGCTTGGGACGGATCCGGGGGCGCCCTTCGGCGTGATGCTCTTGTGGCCCTTTTCCAACGAGTTCTACGTGGCTGATCCGAGTCTCTTCATGCGGGTCTGTCGCGAATGGTGGATCGTGGAGTGTTGGATCCACAACGTCCAATCCGTCGCATGGGAGCTCATCATCCTGCTGCCGCTCGCCACCGTCGCCGTCGCCCTCGCTCGCCGCCTCGAGCGGCGCACCTCCGGCGGCTGACAACAGCCGTCGACGATCGTCAAGGCCCGCGCCTCTGTGAGACCTGGGCCCCCACCGGACTGATCCGGTTAACTCACAACCTCCCAGCGAGTTGCGTCAGGCGCGCGCCACGCAGCGTGTGTGGCGCCGGTCTTGCTCCTCGAGATGACGGCCCCGCTGAGAGCAGCTGGTGCCGTGCCCGACCTCCACTGCAACCGCTGATTCGAGGCGGGGCCGCTCGTTTGGGGTCGGGGCGCGTCGGTGCCAGTGCCAGCCATCTCGTCGTGGAGGAACTCATGCATCGTGCAATCGCATTGACGGCGGCGTTCGGATTCCTGCTCGTGGTCGGCGCCGAGGCGGGCGGCGGCCTCGTTCAGGCCCGTCCTGGGCAAGAGATCGGCGCCGCGGTGGTAGCGCCGGTCGATATCAATGCGGCTGGCGTCGAGGAGCTAGAAACGCTCCCCGGTGTCGGTCCTCGGACAGCGCAGCTCATCGTCGAGTATCGGGACGAGAGCGGCGGCTTCACGAAGATCGAGGAGCTGATGAACGTGCGCGGCATCGGGGAGAAGACCTTCCTGCGGTTGCGAGCGCTCGTCACCGTCGGAGCCCCGAAGGGTCGATAACCGCAGCGGCCACGCGGAGCCGTCGGTCCCCGACCGGCGCTCCGCGTGGTCGTGTGTTGGGGGGGCACATGCACACGTCGCGTGGGACGACGTTCGTCGAGGTGCTGCTCGTGGCGGCGCTCCTCGCGACGCTGGTCGGGCTCTCCGTGCCGATGCTGACGACCGGCCGGGACGCTACACAGCTGCGGGGGGCGGCGCGATATGTGGCAGGCCGGATCCGGCTCGCCCGCGCGCACGCCGCCCGCCAGGGCGCCGCCGTCGGCATCTGGTTCGTGGAGGACGCCGAGGGCTATCGGTTTCGGACCTATGTCGACGGCAACGACAACGGTGTGCGTCAGGCCGACATGGTGCGTGGGATCGACATGGCCATAGACGACGTTAGTCGGGTTGGTGACCGTTTCCCCGGTGTGCGTATCGCGTTGGGTCCGGCGGTGCCGCCGATTAATGAACGCGATCCCGCCGGTGGCGGAGCCGATCCGGTCCGTTTTGGTGGGAGCGACATCGTGAGCGTGAGTCCGCTCGGTACGGCGACAAGCGGCACGGTGTATCTGAGAAGCCAGACCGGTCGCCAAGCGGCGGTTCGGGTGCTCGGCATCAGCGGGCGCGTCCGCGTCCTGGTGTTTGATGTCGACGAGAGCCGATGGCGCGCGCGGTAGACGGCGTGACCGAAGACCGCAGGTGCACGCTGCGGCGCCCACTGGGCGCGCTGCCGTGGCTCACCGCCGCGCGTCTGTGGCCCGGTCGAGCGGTCGACGTGATCAACTGGTCGTCTGGCGGGATGCTGATAGAGACCAACGCACGCCTCGCGCCGGGCCGCGCAGTGGTGCTCCAGCTGTTGGCCGACCGTGGGCACCTGCTCATCAACGGGCAGGTCGCTCGTGCGAGCATCGTCACGATCACGTCCGAGGCCGGGATTCGTTGCCGAGGGGCGGTGGTGTTCGAGCGGTCGGTCGACTTCTGCCGGCCACCCGAACGAGACGGCCCAAAGATTACCCGCTCCCCGTGAGGCCGATGACCAGCGGCTCGACCTGAGGGTAGACGCTACCCGGGTCCGGGCGAAACGCTGGGGATCAGGTCGGTCGAAACCCGTTTGACCCGTCTCGACGTCGAGAGAGAAACATGGCATTGACATTGATTACTCCACCGGCGTCTGCGGTCGTGTCGGCAGACAGGCAATCGCGCATGCAGAACGTCACGTCGGCGCCGTCGCTCGTCGGGACCGGCACGCGCATGATCCGGCTGCGCCACGAGATCTCGCGTATGGCACGAACCGATTTCACCGTCCTGGTGGAGGGCGAGAGCGGATGTGGCAAGGAGCTCGTCGCGCGGGAGATCCATCTCCAGAGTCGTCGCCAAAGCGGCGCCTTCGTGGCGGTCAACTGTGCCGCGCTCGTCGAGACGCTGCTCGAGGCTGAGCTCTTCGGCATCGAAGACAGGACCGCGACCGGCGTGCGTGGGCGCGCGGGGAAGTTCGAGCTGGCGAACGGTGGGACGCTGTTTCTCGACGAGGTGGGCGATCTGTCGCCGACGGCCCAGGCCAAGCTGCTACGCGCGATCCAGGACATGGCCGTCGAGCGCGTGGGCGGGCACGCCACCCGCACGTTGAACGTACGGCTGGTTGTGGCGACGAACCGCTGTTTGCGCGACATGGTCCGGGATGGATTGTTCCGCGCGGACCTGTACTACCGGCTGAGCGGCGTCGAGATTCACGTGCCGCCGTTGCGCGAACGACGCGCCGACATCCCGCTCCTCGCCACGCACTTCCTGAGCCACCACCCGGCCATGGGCGACGTGCGGTTGTCGGCCGGTGCCGCCGACGCGCTGCGGGCGTATGACTGGCCCGGCAACGTTCGGGAGCTGCAGCGGGTCATCGAGCGGGCGGTGGCGCTGTCGATGACCGGGCGCATCACGCTCGAGGATCTCCCGGCGCGAGTCACTGGAGACTACGTGGAGCGGCTGCAGCCATCGCTGGCCCGAGACGACACGATGCGCGCCTGGGGCAGCCGCTACGCGCGGCTCGTGCTCGACCGTTGTGACAACAACAAACGCCAAGCCTGCCGGATTCTCGGGATCAGCTATCACACCCTACAAGCGTATTTGCGTTACCGGCGACCCCACGCCGAACGCACCGGGGTCGCCGGGCGCCCGCCGGACGACCATCCCGGCGGAGACACGCGGGCGTAAAGGGGGGCGATCACGAAGTCGAGCGACATTCGACCGCCGACGCAACCCGTCTCTCGGCGGCGCTCGTTGGTCAACGTCGGGTCGCTATTCAAGCCTCTACTCGACGATGGCCTGCATGACGGCGTTCTGAAAATCGGCTCGCAGCGGTCCGCCCGGCGTCTGCACCATCAGGATGGCCGTCAGCTCCGCTGAGCGGTCGACCCAGTAGTGGGTGCCAAACGCCCCACTCCACCCGAAGCTACCGGTCGCCCGAGGCTCCTGCGCTTTCACCGAGTCGAGCACGACGTCGACCGTGAGGCCGAAGCCCTTGCCGGCGCGTCCTCCCGTCCGACCGCTCTTCGCGTACAACTCGCCCACGTGGTTGGACGCCATGAGATCGACGGTTCTCGGCCCTAACAGGCGTGTGCCGTTCAGCGTACCGCTGTTCACGAGCATCTGCGCGAACTGCAGATAGTCCTCGGCGGTCGACCACAGCCCACCGCCACCGGAGAAGAGTGTCGTCGTTCCAACCCACGCTGGGACATCGCGGCGCTCGAGACCGTCCGGTGTCCGACCGTAGAGCGTCACGACACGAGATGTGCGGTCGGCTGGCACGTTGAACGCCGTGTCGTGCATCCCCAACGGTTCGAAGATACGTTGCCTCAGGAACTCATCGAAGGTCAGTCCAGAGGCCACCTCCACGATGCGAGCGAGCGTGTCGAATCCGGCAAGGCCGCTGTAGGCCCACGCCGTGCCTGGCTGGAAGTCGAGTGGCGCCGAGCCGAGCTCCGCCGTGTACTCGGCGACCGTATCAGTGAAACGCCTCGGCGCGATCCGGGATCCCTCCCTCGAGCCCGCGCCACCGCTCCCCAGACCGGATGTGTGGGTCATGAGGTCGCGCACGGTGATCTCTCTGTTTGCAGGGACGGTGTAGATCGCCTCCGCGTCGTTGTTCGACGCCGACGTCCCGACTGGGACGGCGACCGTGGTGTTCTGGAACTCCGGAATGAAGCGTGAGACGGGATCGGTCAGTCGGACCTTGCCTTCCTCGACCAGCATCAAAATAGCCACGCCGGTCACCGGCTTCGTCATCGACGCGATCGGAAAGATGGTGTCCGTTCGCATCGGTCGATTGGCTTCGATGTCCATGAGGCCGTGCGCCTCGAAGTGCGCGATATGACCGTGACGGGCGACGAGCGTGACGGCGCCTGAGATCTGGCGCGACTCGATCGCTCGTGAGATGACCCGGTCGATCCGCAGCAGACGCTTGGCGGACAGACCCACGTCCGTGGGCACGCCGGGCGGCACCTGCGCGCCGGTCGAGACGACGATCGGCACGACGCAGAGCACGGCGAGTATCACGACCAGCAGTGACCGGGTTGCGGACCATCGGCTCCGACGAGGACAGGGTGTGGTCACAGTCGCCTCCTTGAGGGCCACGTTATCAGCGCGAAGCATAGCGACGGTCTAGCCAAGCCGTACTGAAGCACGAGGTCACACCCGCTCACGCAGTGTCTCGACGTGTGCGGTCGCCGCGCGCGCGGTGCCGTCGACGTTGTACCCGCCCTCGAGCAACGATACGAGCCGTCCACCGCAGTACTGATCGGCGATCTGCATGGCCGTGCGGGTCATGCGACGGAAGACGTCGTCGGTGAGGTCGAAGCACCCGAGCAGGTCGTTCATGCGGCTGTCGAAACCCGCGGAGACGATGACGAAGTCGGGCGCGAAACGACTGACGGCCGGCAGGAGGGCCGCATCCCAGTGGCGGAGCATATCGGCGTCCTTCGATCCGCAATCGAGGTGCACGTTGATGTTGAGGCCGGAGCCGTCGTCCTCCCCGCTGAGCGACGGGTCGCCGGTGCCGGGGTACGCGCGCCAGTCGTGCGCCGAGAAGAAGAGCACGCTGGGGTCAGTGTAGAACGCGTTCTGGGTCGCGTTGCCGTGGTGGTAGTCCCAGTCGATGATGGCGACCTTCTCGAATCCGTGCTCGCGTTGGACGTATTTGGCTGCAATTGCCGCGTTGCTGTAGAAGCAGAAACCCTCCTCACGTCCGGTGTTGTTGGCGTGGTGCCCCGGGGGCCGGATGGCACAGAAGGCGTTGCGGACCTGGCCGCCGACGACGGCGTCGACGGCGGCCAGGACACCCGCGACCGCGAGCTCTGAGACCGTGCCGGTCACCTCGATGCGGCGGACCGACTCGACGTGGTCGCGCGTGTGGTGGGCGCGAATGAACGGGAGGGGGTCGGCACGCAACGGTAGCGGCGTGAGCTCGCGCTCGACGCCGCTTGCCCGGAACGCCTCGGCGATCCGCACCAGCCTGAGCGGACGCTCCGGATGCGGCTCGCCACCACTGTCGGGGAGCCGATGCTCGAGATAGCGTGGGTCGCTCACGAGCCCGGTCCCTGTGTGTGTCGCGGCGAGGACGCCGCCGATCCCGAGCGCCGGCGCGACGCTCGCGGTCAACACGCCCTTGGAGGAGTTGACTAGGAAGTCACGTCGGGTCTTCATCATGATCATGGTCATCGTAGCCAACCCTTCAGGTTGGCACCAGCGGAACTAACCTTAGGCGCCATGGCTCGGTGGGTCGCAGAGTGGCGCCACGGGTCGGCCACATCGGCGCGGAGGCCGGATGCCGCTTGACCTAGGCGCCATCCTCGGCCAATAGTCCAACCACCATCGGCTCGTTAGGCGCATACTCCAATCGAAGGGGAGAGAGACATGAAAAGACTAGTTGCCGTGGGAGACCCCCCGGCTTTGCCGGGGCGGCCAGCAGCGTTTGACGTATCCGGGAGTCGCGTGAGGAAACTCCTTCCCGTGAGCCGCACAAGCATCACGAGAAGGAGTCCTCATGACGACGTACCGAAGTCTCAATCATACGAAATGGCACTGCCAGTATCACGTAGTGTTCATTCCGAAGTACCGGAAGAAAGCGATGTATGGAGGCGTCCGGCAGCAGCTGGGCGAGGTGCTGCGGCAGCTGGCGCGGCACCGCGAGAGCCAGGTGGAGGAGGGGCATCTGCTGCCCGACCACGTCCACATGTTGGTGTCGATCCCCCCGAAGTACTCGGTGGCGCAGGTGATCGGGTATCTCAAGGGGAAGAGCGCGATCCACATCGCTCGGGAGTTTGCGGGGCGGTCCCGGAACTTCGTGGGGCAGCACTTCTGGGCGCGCGGGTATTTTGTCTCGACGGTGGGCCGTGATGAACGGATCATCCGGGACTATATCCAGCAGCAGGAGCGAGAGGATCGGCGGCTGGATCAGTTGCCGTTGGACTAGAGCCGCCACCGTCAGGTGGCTCAAGTGACCGCGCAGCGGTCACGTCAGCCGCTTTGAGCGGCTCACAACTAAAGCCCCCGGCTTTGCCGGGGGATACTTACTGCTTGCCCTCGTCATCGGCCTGGGTTTCAGCGGCGTCGCCAGTGCCCAGGACAACCCACCCTGTGGCCCAGCCGGACACCTCCCACCCGAGCTCTCCGGTAACGTTGCTGCCGATTCGCGCTGCTTCGAGCTCCGGATGTACACGGCCGAGCCGGCGCGCGACGGTAAGGGTGGTATCGACAATCTGCATCAACGCTTTCGTGAGGGCGAGGTCGCGCTCTTCGAGAAGCACGGCGCGAAGATCGTCGCGGCCTGGCAACGGCTCGACAATCCGAACACGCTGGTGTGGATGTTGGCCTATCGCGACCGCGCGCATCGGGACCAGGTCTTTGCCGACTTCGCCGCCGACCCGGAATGGACCGCGCTACGGGCGAAGTACGAGGTGCCGCTCAGCATCGAGGCCTACATGATGAGCGCCTCCGACTACTCGGCGCTCAAGTAGTCTCGGCGTCGCGGGGGCGGGGCGAGGTCGACCGGGTCGCGCCCGGCGGCCTTGACCCGACGTTCGAGTGCTGGACGCGACCTCGTCGGCCGTGGTGCAGAACACGAGGAGGACATCCTGAGAGCTCGCACGCGTTTCGGAACCCCGACCACCGCGCGGAGGCCACGGCGGCGATGGTCGCCTGGTTCAAGCGACATCTGACGCCCCATGCGTCAGATTGATGACCGCTCGGCCAGTCCGATCACAGGCCACGGAGCCCTTCGGTCAGCTCGATCGAGGTACCCCACGGATCGGTGAGGAACGCGGTCCCGACGCCCTCCGGGCCCGTACGATAGGGCAGGTCGAATACCACGCCCCTTGCTTCGAGGTCCCGGCAAAACACCTCGAGGTTGGTCACTTCGAAGCCGATGTGATCGAGCATGCGCCCCCTGGTGGGCGCACCGCCCGCGTCCGCGTTGTGCGAGAAGTTGAGGTTGATGCCTGGCAGATCAACGGCGTCGTAGCGCCAGCGCATCCCCGAGATCCCTCCGAACATCGTGGCATACCAGCGCTGGGCCTCCTCGACACGGTCCTCGGTGAGATAGAGGTGGAGGTGATGCGCGATGATTGGCACGGCGAGCGGCGCGTTGTGCCGGCGAGCCACTGGATCCACGGTCCCATCGTCGAGTGTGAACGTGAGGTTCGTCGCCGTGTCGTCGAACAGCTCGATCCGCTCCCCCTCGGGTGTGAACACGTTCGCGACTCCTGAAGACGACCCCGACACCTCCGCTGCGAATCCGGCCGCCGCGACAGTGTCCAGCGACCGCACCCTGAAGGCCATGTGGTTCACGATTGAGCCCTCCGTGCCGCCCGAGGATTCACCGTGGTCGAGAAAGATGAGGACGTCCGGGAACTTCACCACAACCGTGTCGCCGAACATCGCCGCGTCGCCCCCAAGTCGGGTCCAAAAGCGCATGTTGGCCTCGACGTCCCGCACGACGTAGTGCAGGTGCCCCATCGCCACGCCGGCGTCGTTCGGGGGTGACAGCTGGGCCGAAGCTGGTCGCCCCAATCCGAGCAGGATGAGCGCAGCGCCGACGGCCCGTGCGCGGGCCTGCCCGCTGGCGTAGGATGGCGTCATGCGCCGCATCGGCTCATTCAATCACAGGTCCGGTTCCCCCGCTGATGCGTTCCGCCGTGTGGCGGTGCTCGGCGCGCTCGCCGCGTTTCTGGCGCTCGGCGCGACCGGACAGGCCGTCCAGCAACCTCCGTTGGTGGAACGTGTCGACGTCGGACGGGTCGTTGTCGACGCCCGCGTGGTCGATCGGTCTGGACAGCCGGTGATCGGCCTTGCGCCGAGTGACTTCGAGGTGGAAATCGGCGGGCAACCGGTTCGCGTCGAGTCAGTGCAGTGGATCGGGGGCGACGCGCGCGACCATGGGCCGCTGGTGTCGACACCGCTGGCCGGTGTGATCGAGCCGAACGCGGCCGGCCGCTTCATCGTCCTGGTCGTTCAGAAGAGCCTCGAGAGTCGCCGCGCCATCGGGCTGCTGCGTCTACTGCAGGAAAGCGGCCGGCTGTTTTCCGGCCTGACGTCCAGCGACCGCGTCGCCATCCTGTCCTTCGACTCGCATCTCAAGATCTGGCTCGACTTCACCGACGACCTCGATACGGCCCGGACGATGCTCGCGGACGATGTCATGTTCCGCTCGGCGACGGCGGTCGAGCCGTCGTCCGAGTTCTCATTGATCTCGCGCCTCAGCCAGGCGCGCGGGCGCGAGGCATCAACCATCGAAGAAGCGCTGCGTCTGGTGGGGGACGCGCTCGGGCCGCTGCCAGGATCGAAGTCGGTCGTCTTGATCGGGTATGGCTTCGGCCGCTTCACGCGAGGGCTTGGCGTCGTCGGGGCGCACCTGAGTCCCGATTACGGTGAGGCTCTCAACGCTTTGTACGCAGCGCGCGCAACCGTGTTCTGCCTCGACATCACGAACGCCGACTCCCATACATTTGAGCTTGGGCTCAAGGCGGTGGCCGAGGACACCGGCGGCTTCTTCCTGCGCGCACACCTCTTCACCCAGCGCGCGCTCGATCGGGTGGCCGGTGCGCTCGTGGGGCATTACGTGCTGTTTACGGAGACACCTGACTTGGCCCCGGGCACCCACCGCATCAAGGTCGGTCTGGTTCGGGAGAAAGGAACGGTCTTCGCGCGCAGGACATACGTCCAATGACAGCATGCAGATGCCGGCTCGCGCCCGTCGCGGCCCGTACGCGACACCGGCTCGCCATCTCCCGCTCGACGGGGCGCGCGCCGGCGCCGGTGGCATAATCAACCGAGTGTTCCCCGGAACACCCCCAGGAGGGTCCATGCGTGCATCTCGGTCGACGATGTCCCGTGCCTGCCTTGCAACGTTCGCCTTTCTCTCGCTCAGCGTCGCCGCCGAGTTTCCCGCCCGGGCACAGGTCGGCGATTTCACCCCCGTCACGGATGCGATGCTGCAGGATCCCGATCCCGGCGACTGGCTGATGTGGCGGCGCACGCTCGACGGCTGGGGCTACAGTCCGCTCGACCAGGTCAGCCGGGAGAACGTCGGGGAGCTGCGCATGGTCTGGTCGCGCGCGTTGATGCCCGGCACGCAGGAGGGCACGCCGCTTGCCTATGAGGGCGTCCTCTACATGCCAAACCCGCGCGACATCATCCAAGCGTTGGACGCGGTCACGGGCGATCTGCTGTGGGAGCATCGACGGGAAATCCCCGACGATGCGGAGGACTACCTCTTTGCCACCGCAACCAACCGGAATGTGGCCATCTACGGCAACCTGATCATCGACACCAGCGTCGACGACTACGTGTTCGCGATCGACGCCACGTCGGGTCAACTGGCCTGGGAAACCGAGATCCTCGACTACAAGGTGAACCCGGCGAATCAGACCTCCGGTCCGATCATCGCCAACGGGAGGGTGGTGTCGGGTCGCAGCTGCATGCCCCAAGGCGGACCTGACGCCTGTGTCATCACGGCCCATGACGCGAACACGGGCGCGGAGCTGTGGCGACGGCGCATGATTCCCGGACCCGGGGAGCCGGGTGACGAGACCTGGGGCGGCGTGCCGTTCGAGCAACGCACGCACGTCGGTTCGTGGATGGTGCCGAGCTACGACCCGGAGTTGGATCTCGTCTACATCGGGACATCGGTGACCTCGCCCGCCCCGAAGTTCTTGCTCGGTGGCACCGACAACAAGCACCTGTATCACAACTCGACGCTCGCACTCGACGGCGCGACGGGCGAGATCAGGTGGCACTACCAGCATCTGAACGATCACTGGGATCTCGATCATCCGTTCGAGCGCTTGCTGGTCGATACCGCTGTCGCTCCGAACCCCGCGGCGGTGAGCTGGATCAACCCGCGCCTCCGGGCGGGTGACGTGCGGCGGGTCGTCACCGGCATTCCCGGGAAGACCGGCGTCGTCTACACCCTGGACCGGGAGACCGGCGAATTCCTCTGGGCGACGCCAACGGTCACCCAGAACGTCATCAGCGACATCGACGGCGCCACGGGAACGGTCACGGAGAACTCCGAGGTGGTCTTCACCGGGACCGGTCAAGAAGTGCTGGCCTGTCCGACGTGGCTTGGGGGCAAAGACTGGGAAGCCGGCGCCTACAGTCCGCTCACCAACACGATGTACTTCCCGTTGCGCAACGCGTGTGCGCGGATGATGGCGACGGCCACGCGGGAGGGTGACATCGGAGCGAGGTTGTATGCGCTGGCCGTGCGCAATCAGTTCGCGCCAGGATTCGACCAGCTCGGCACCGTGCGCGCGATCTCGGCGGAGACGGGGGAGACGCTGTGGCAGCACGACCAGCGAGCGATGACCATGTCGCTCGTCGCCACGGGCGGCGGTCTCCTGTTCGGCGGCGACGCGAACGGTCGCTTCCGGGCGTTCGACGACGACACCGGCGAGGTCCTCTGGGAGATCAACCTCGGCTCCCCAGTCACCGGGTTCCCGATCACCTATGCGGTCGGCGGCCGGCAATACGTCGCGGTGAGCACCGGCGTCGCCGGAACGTCAGCCGGGCTTTTGGTGCTGACGCCGGAGCTGCGCCCGAGTCTCGGGAACAACCTCTTCGTGTTCGCCCTACCGGAGTGATATCCATGAGCGGATTATTGACGCGCAGTCGAGTCGTGCTGATGGGATCGACCATTGTGTTCGCGTGTGGCGGCCTCGACGGCATGGCGCAACAAACCGAGCCTCAGCGGCGACCGGTGTTGAACTTCGTGGGGGTCACGGCGCACGCGTGGGGGGCCTGGGTGCGCCCCGGCGTCGCGGTGGAGGACTGGGTCGAAGAGGCCAGAGGGCTCTGTGCGCCCGAGGAGTATTGCGAAGTCAACGTCTTCGAGGGGGCCGAGTTGGCGACCCACGAGTACCCGGTGCCCGAGGCGAATCGCGCGGCACTCAAGTGGGTGCTGGTGTATCGACACGACGAGACCCCGAGAATCGCGGTCGAGGAGGCGCACGCGGCTGCGGGCGGCGAGAAACGCCGGTGGACGTTTCAGGAGTAGAGCTGCCCCGTGTGACTGGCTGGAGGGGGCCCCAGCCGGTCACGGCAGCGTCAACGCTACCAGCGAGCCGGGAAACCCCGTCTGGACGCTCCCGATCTGCACCACGATGTACTGCTTGTCCCGGTGCAGGTAGGTCATCATTCCGTACTGACCCGGGGCCGGAAGCTCGACGCTCCCCAGAATCTCTCCTGTGAGCTTGTCGCGGCCGTGGAGCTCCAGCGGAGCGTCGGGCACGATCTGCCTGGTGCCTTCGCTCAGCGATCGGGTCTGGACCAGGAGATCCCCCATGACCATCTGGATCGAGAAGCCGGCGCCGCCCGTATTGGGGATGTCCAATCCCTGCAAGCGAGGGTTGTTCCTGATGACCTCGGGCGTCGTGCCGACTGGCAACGACCAGGATCGCTCGCCGGTGTTCATCTTGAAGGCGGACAGCTGGTTGTCCATTGGTTTGTAGAGCCGCAAGCCGTCGATGCGCGGCAGTCCGGTTACCGAGACGAACGGGACCTGCGCGTCGGTCGGCTCCCGGAAGCCGCCCGGCAACCATGCCGCCACCGTGGTGCCGGTGGTCGGCGTGCTGTTGGGTGTGGCGCCGCTCCTGCCGGGCACGGCATAGTTCGGGTCGTCCTCGTCCACGCCACCTGTGGGCGCCATGAACCCTGGCGCGTTGCATCCTCGTCGGTGTGACGCGTACATGATCCCCGTGCTCGGATCCCCGACCGGCGGGTGGGGGATGACGTTCCCACCCCCAAGACAGCCGACGTTGTTGTAGAAGTCGTTGTCGTGGTTCTCGGGCAGCGGTGGCACGTAGAGACCGCCGACCCGGTAGTGCCTCAGGATCTCCAGCGCCTGCTGCTTCAGCTCCGGCGTGTAGTCGATGATGAATTCGTCTGTCAGTCCGTCCAGGATGATGCGGTCCACCGGCTCCGGCCGGGTCGGGTAGGGCTGCGTTGGCGAGGTGTAGTTGCCAGGGACTTCCGTCTGAATCACCGGGCGGTCCCGGATGGGCCAGATGGGCTCGCCGGTCTCCCGATTGAACGCGAAGATCAACCCCTGCTTCGTGTTCTGGATCAGGGCCGGGATACGCCGCCCGTCCACCGTCAGATCCATCAGCATCGGCGGCGTCGGCAGGTCGTAGTTCCACTGGTCACTGCGGTGGATCTGGAAGTGCCATTTCCGCTCGCCCGTGCGCACGTCCAGCGCGAGGACGCAGCCCCCGAAGAGGTTGTCGCCGGGCCGATGGCCCGCGTAGGTCTGCACGGTCGAGGCGTTTGTCACCAGATACACGAGCCCCAGCTCCGGGTCGGCGGATGCGGGTGCCCACGTCGACAAATCGCCCGACCACTCCCACGCGTCGTTGTGCCATGTCTCGTGACCCACTTCGCCGGGTCGTGGGATGACGTGGAACTTCCACAGGAACTCCCCGGTGGCGGCATCGAATCCCATGATGTCGCCGGGGACGTTCTCGATCCGGGTCTGGCCGTAGCCGGGTTGGTGACCCACGAGCACCACGACGACGCCGTTCACGACGATGGGCGGCGCCGAGGCGGTGACCATCCCGAGCTCCCTCGGGATCCCGTAGTCGGGATCGTAGCTCGCGCTCCGGTCCTGCCACCGCCCCCAGTCGGCCACGAGGGGCGGTATCAGGTCGATGGTGCCGGATTCTGAAAAGCCCTCAAGCGGGACCCGGGTGCCCCAGTTCTCCAGCGGCCGGCCCGTCTTGGCGTCCAGCGCCCACAGAAAGAACGCCGGGCTCGTGACGTAGATCACGCCGCGCCCGTTCACCTCGCCATACGCGACCCCCTTCCCGTAGGCCTGTCTCGGGGAGCGCAGGTGCCTGATGGTTTCCGGCTCGCGAAAAGCCCAGAGCGTCTCGCCGGTGGCGGGGTCGATCGCGACCACCTGCCGTCTCGGCGTGGCGACCGTGTAGAGCATCCCGTCGACATAGATCGGCGTGGACCGGGAAAAGTAGTCGAGGTTGGGGCCGAAGTTGTCGCTCCGCCAGGTCCACGCCACCTCGAGGTCAGCGAAGTTGCTGCCGTTGATCTGGTCCAGGGGCGACGACCGTGTGTGCCCGGCATCGCCGCCGAGATAGCGCCACTCGCCGTTCTCGGTCCCGGTGAGGCGCTGCGCGAACGCGGTCGCGGCCACCGACATCAGCAGCATGAAGACGAGGCCACGCGGGAGAACACGCGTGGCGAATGGTCTGCGCTCGATCGTGGCCATCTCTCCCCCTGCTCGATCCGGAATCATATGTGTCCGCCGTGCGTCGGCTCGACCTCGACGATGTGCAGGACGGTCGGGTTCGGGCTCGACGCGATGTGGCGGGTGCACGGCAATGCGTCCCGATCATACCGTTCATTGCTCATTGCTCACGGCTCACGACGACCTGCCCAAGGGCCGCATCCTCCGTCTCGGTTGTGCCGATTCTTGACCGCCTCGACCGCCTCCACCACAATCACCTCACCGCGTCGCGGGCCGTCGCCCCGTCGCCGCCACTCATGTCACAGCCACCGCTTCGTCTCACCCTGGTGTCGCTGACCGTCCTGACAGTGCTGCTTGGGGGGTCGCCCGTCGCGCAGGACGGCTCGCCCCGGCCCGCGGTGGCACCGAGCGGACGGGTGACGACGAGTGTGACCTTCGACGGTCGATTGTTGCGCGGCGCGACTGGATGGTTCACGCGCACACCGTCGCACTCCGGTCCGTCCCGCATGACGATCGACTACGGTCAGCCCCACGCGCGAGGCCGCAGGATCTTCGGCGGACTGGTGCCCTACGACCAGGTCTGGCGCCTCGGTGCGAACTGGGCGACCCGCCTGACGCTCGATGTCAACGTGCGGCTCGGCAGCCTCGACGTGCCACGTGGTGAGTACACGCTGTTCATGCTGCCTCGGGTGGACGGCGCCGAGCTGATTGTCAGTCGAGAGACCCGGCAATGGGGCACCGACTATGACCCGTCCTGGGATTTCGGGAAGACCCCACTCGGTCACCGCGTGCTCGCCGAGCCCGTGGAGAGCCTGGCGATGACGCTGCAGCCGGATGTTCCGGCCAAGGACGGGGACGTTCCCTCGGGCATGCTGCGCATCGCATGGGGCACGGCTGAGTACTTCGCCGATTGGCGGATGCTCTGGCCGTAATCTGGGGGGCGGACGACACAGGGGATCGAATCGAGGACCGACCAACGCGGGGGATCAGTGATGAACGACAGCCGTGGGAAGCGTCCGGTGGGCGCGCCGATCGTGTGGGTCGCCGTGATCGCGTTCACCTCGGGCGTGTCTGGCAGCGCCGCTGACTGGGCGCAGTGGCGAGGGGCCGACCGTCTGGCGGTGTGGCATGAGACCGGCATCGTGCAGGACTTGCCGGATCAGTTGCTCGTGAGCTGGCGCACGCCGATCCGGTCGGGCTACGCCGGGCCGGCGGTGGCCGGCGGACGTGTGTTCGTCACCGACTGGCGAGAGGACCCCGATTCGCGCACGGTCGACGGGACGGAACGCGTGCTGGCGCTGGACGAGCGGACGGGCGATGTCCTGTGGACGCACGAGTGGCGCACCAGCTACCGGATGATGATGGTTTCGTATGCGATCGGCCCGCGCGCGACCCCGACCGTCGACGGTGACCGGGTGTACGTCGTCGGCGCGACCGGGCGGCTGTTCTGCCTGGATGTCGAGACCGGCCGGGTCGTCTGGGAGAAGGATTACGTGGCCGACTACGACACGAGCGTCCCCACCTGGGGCATCGCCAGCGCACCGCTCGTGGACGGCGAACTGCTGCTCACGGTGGTCGGCGGCGAGCCCGACGCGCTTGTCGTCGCGTTCGACAAGCGCACCGGCGCGGAGGTGTGGCGGGCGGTCGAGGTCGTCGGTGAGATGGGCTACGGGCAGCCGGTCATCTACGAGGCGGGTGGTGCCCGCCAGCTCATCGTCTGGCACGCCGCCGCTCTGGTGTCGCTCGATCCACAGACCGGTGCAATCAACTGGGAAGAGGTATGGGAGGCCGGTTCCGGCCTGTCGGTCGCCACGCCTGTCATGAGCGACGACTATCTGCTGGTGACGCAATTCTACTATGGCTCGATGATGATGCGGCTCAGCCAGGATCGCCCGTCGGCCACGCTCTTGTGGAAGGGGACGGGGCGTAGCGAGATGCCGGACCAGACCGACGGTCTGCACTCGCTCATTACGACACCGATCATCGAGGACGACTACGTCTATGGCGTGGGGAGCTACGGCGAGCTGCGAGGGCTGGATGCCGGGACCGGCGAACGGGTGTGGATGAGCCCGGCCATGACCGCGCAAGCACGCTGGGGCACCGCGTTCATGGTGCGTCACCGGGGCCGCTACTTTGTGAACAACGACGAGGGTTTCTTACTGCTCGCGCGCTTCACGCCGGAGGGCTACGTGGAGCTGGACAGGACGCGCCTCATCGAGCCGACGTCGCACTCCGCGGCCGGCCGTCCGAACCGGACTGACCGCCCCGTCAACTGGACTCATCCTGCGTATGCCAACGGTCACATCGTGCACCGGAACGACGAGGAGATCATCCGGGCGTCGCTGCGCGCCGCCGACTACTAGTGCCGCGTACGGGGCACTCGTGCCCCGAACGGTCCAGTGAACGCACACGAGATCGACATGCGCGGTAGCATCGCCTTCCTCTCGCTGCTGGTCGACGAAGGGGTGACCCATCTGTTCGGCAATCCCGGCACGACCGAGCTGCCGCTGATGGCGGCGCTGCCGAAGTTCCCGCAGATGCAATACGTGCTGGCGGCCCAGGAATCAGCGGTCGTCGCGATGGCCGACGGCTATGCGCGCGCACATGGCGGCTTGGCCGCGTGCAACGTACATGTCGCGCCCGGTCTCGGGAACGCGATGGGGTCGTTGTTCAACGCGAACTGGATCGGATCGCCGCTGATCGTGACGGCAGGACAACACGAGGTCGGACACGGCCTGACCGAGCCGATGCTGTACGCACCGCTCGAGCCAATCGCTCGTCCCGTGGTCAAGTGGGCGGTCGAGGTCACGCGGCTGACCGACCTGCCACGTGTGGTGCGGCGCGCGGCCAAGACCGCGCTGGCGCCGCCGACCGGCCCGGTGTTCATCTCGCTCCCGGCCAACGTCCTTGATGACGACGCGGAGATCGACCTCGGCCGGCGCAACCGCGTCGACGCGCGAAATCGACCCGCCGATGCGACGCTGGACGCGCTCGCGGAGCGTCTCCTCGCGGCGGACAACCCCGTTCTCGTGTGCGGACACGACGTGAACATGCGCCGCGCACTCGACTCGGCGGCGGAGCTGGCGGAGCTGCTCGGCGCCGCGGTTTACCAGGACACGGTCCCGACCGCCGCACCGTTCGTTTCCCGCCACGACTGCTATGTCGGCATGCTCAGCCGCGATCAGCGCGACGTCTCGCGGCGCCTCGCTGACTTCGACCTGCTGGTGTGTCTCGGGACGGACCTCTTGCGTATGTCCGTGCCGGGCACCGTGTCCCCGCTGCCCGCCGGGCTGCCGGTCGTGCAGATCGCCGAGCGCAACGCCGAGCTGGCCAAGAACTATCCGACGGAGGTTGCGATCCAGGCGGATGTCGATGCGACGCTGACTGCGCTCACTGCCGTGCTGCGCGCGCGTCGAAGCCCGGGTCAGACCGCCGCGGCCGCGCGCCGTATCGATGCGATCCGAGTGGGGAACTGGTCGGCCCAGCGTGAGGCCCTGGCGCGGTCACTCGCGACCCGCCCCGATGGTCGCCTCGACCCCGATGGGCTGATGCTTCGCATCGCCGAGAGCCTGCCCGAGGACGCGGTGGTGGTGGACGAGGGGCTGACGTCGACGCGTGCGCTTCCGCAGCTCGTGGCGTATCGCGACGCGTGGAGCTACTACGGTCTGTCAAGCGGCGGGATCGGCTTCGCGATCGCGGGCGCCATCGGGATTCGCCTCGCCGTGCCGGGCCGGCCACTCGTCGCGGTCATCGGCGATGGGTCGGCGATGTACAACATCCAGGCGCTCTGGACCGCGGCGCACCTGAAGCTGCAGATGGTGTTCGTCATTGCCAACAACCGCGAGTATCGAATCCTCAAGCAACGCGTGCGCACGCGCGACGACTTCACGGGCTTCGTCGGCATGGACTTCAGGGATCCGCCGATCGACTTTGCGGCGTTGGCCGCCGCAATGGGGGTGCGCGCGCTACGGGTCACCGAGGCCGATGCGGTCGGAACCGCGCTCCGCGAGGCGCTCGCGCACGACGGCCCGACGCTGCTAGACGTGATCGTGGACGATGGTATGTGAGTGCGCCGAGCCTCGGCGCTGTGTGTAGAAAAGGGGGGGGCGCCACCCGTGGAGCGACTCGGCGTGTGGGTGCGCTTCAATCCGGGAGCGCGAAGACAAAGATATTGCTGCCGCTGCTGGGTCGTAGCTCCGGCGTCATGGCGCTCCAGCGCGTGGCGTTACCGCCGGTGCCCGTACCCGCCACGACGTACTGTCGTCCGTCGACCGCGTAGGTCACGGGGAACCCACTCACGGGCGACCCGAGGTTGATTTCCCACAGCACCTCGCCCGTCTCGTCATCGAGCGCGCGAAACCGGCCAGCGATGTCGCCGCCGAAGACGAGCCCCCCGCCGGTTGCCGCGAGCGACATGGTGGCGGCTCGCTGCTCGTACGTCCAGGACGTCTCGCCGGTCTCGGCGGAAATTGCCCGGACGGTGCCAAGGTTGTCCGTGCCGGGCGACAGCTGGAATCGCATGCTCAGGCTGTAGAGGGATGTCTTTCCGTCGTCGAGCGCCGCCATCCGAGCGCACGCATTCCTGAGCGGCATATACATCGTGTTGGTTCTCGGGCTGTAGGCGCCGGCCTCCCAGTCCTTGCCCCCCATCGCGCTCGGGCACGCAAGCACTTCCTGTCCCATGCCCCCAAACACGACTTCGGCATTCTCGGACACCGCCCCCGTCGCACCATCGATGTGGGTGATCACGTTCTGGGTGACCGTGGGGGTCGCCCAGAGGAATTCGCCCGTCGCGCGATCGAGCGTATACACGATGCCGGTCTTGCCAGGGATCCCGGTCACGACGCGACGCGTCTCCCCGGACCGCAGTCGCGGGTTGATCCAGCTCACCGCCACCGGGTCCGGCCGTACGGCCGTGTCGACCAGCAGACGTTCGAACGGGTGGTCGAGGTCCCAATGGTCGTTCAGGTGCTGGTAATACCACACGATTTCACCGGTATCGGCGTTCAGCGCGAGCGTCGAATTGTGATATAGATGCGCGTTCCCGGTGCCGCCAAGCATGAACTTCGGTGCTGGTGATGTCACCGACGTGCCGATGTAGATGAGGTTCAACGCCGGGTCGTAGCTCGGCGCCATCCAGGTCCCGACGTGCCTGCGCTCTTCGTAAGGCACGCCGCCCCACGTCTCATCGCCCGGCTCACCCGGCGCGGGGATGGTTCGCCGACGCCACAGTTCTGTCCCTGTCCGCGCGTCGTGCGCGGTGATGACGCAGGCGTCCGGGCCGCCGCTGGGCATACAGCTCCGGCCCGAGATCACCTTGCCATCGGCAATGATCGGCCCCGAGCTCTGGTTCGCCGGGTGGACCCGGTAGTCGAGAATCTGGGTTTCCCAGACCAGATCCCCGGTCGTCACATCGAGAGCGAAGACGTAGTCGTCGACGCTGGTATCAATGACGAGGTTGTCGTAGATCGCCAGGTTTCTGTTTGTCGTGCAGACACCGGGGATCAGGAACTCGCACACATCGTCGGGCAGCGACCGGCGATATTCCCAGATGAGGTCGCCGGTCACGGCGTCGATGGCCTGGATGACGTCGCTCGGGTTCGGCATGTACATGACGCCGTCGTACACCAGCGGCGTACCCTGTTGCCGGCCCGGCGTGTGCAGCGCGCGTGACCAGACCAGGCGCAGATCACCGACATTCGTCCGGTCGATCTGGTCGAGTGGGCTGTAGCCCCACCCGTCGAGCGTGCGTCGCCACATCAGCCAGTCATCGGGCGAGGGCGCCTGCAACGTCGCGTCGGTGACGGGGATGAACGTCGCTGTGGACTGCGCGTGCACGGCGGGCCGCGTGACTGCGCATGCCGCGATCACGCCGGCGACGACGGCCACAATCAGGCGGCCGCGCGAGTCACTGTGTCTTGTCACCATGGCGTTGCGTCCTCGACAGGCAGCGTACTGCAGGTCATCGGCTGGTTCAACGCGTTCAGACGCCGGTTCGGCATCGATCGCCGAGCTGGTTGCACTCGGCGAGTGGCATCTCGCCTACAATGACGGGGGCACTGGAGTCGCCTAGCTCGAGGTGAATCGATGGATCTGACGCCAACGTGGATGGCGAGCACGCGCCCGGCGGCGGTGGTGCTCGCTCTTGTGGTTGTCTCGGTGGCGATCGGGGCGGGGCGTGCGCCGGCGGATCTCCCGGAGATGGACGGCGTGCCGACCGCCGCGCCAGAGGAGGTCGGCCTGTCATCGACGCGCCTGGAGCGACTGGACCAGGCGATGCAGGCCTACGTTGACCGTGGCGACGTCGCGGGGGTTGTGTCGCTCGTCGCTCGACGCGGCAAGGTCGTGCACTTTTCGGCGTTCGGCGACCGCGAGGTCGACGCGCGCGCGCCGATGACGCACGATGCGATCTTTCGCATCGCCTCAATGACGAAGCCAATCGCGTCGGTGGCGTTGATGATGCTCTACGAAGAAGGGCACTTTCAGCTCCGCGATCCGATCGCCAAGTGGCTGCCGGAGTTCGCCGAGATGGCGGTGGCGTCGCCAGCGACGTATCAGGAGCTGGGACGCGGTCGATACAAGACCGTGGCGGCGTCTGGTCCGATCACCGTGCAACATCTGCTGACCCACACGGCCGGGCTGCCGAATACCTACCGTGGGATCACCAAGCCCGACTTCGACGAGATCGCGTCACAGCGTGAACCGGGGGATACGATCGGCGCGTTCGCCACGCGGCTCGCGACCCTGCCGCTGAACTTTCATCCCGGCGACGCATGGGAGTATGGCCGGGCGACCGACCTGGTCGGCCGGCTGGTGGAGGTGATATCCGGACGCCCGTTCGACCGATTCCTCGAGGAGCGGGTGTTCGAGCCACTCGGGATGACCGACACGCACTTCTACCTGCCCGAGACCAAGCTGAATCGGTTTGCGGGGCTCTACCGCCCGGATGACGCCAGGGGGCTGGTGCTGACTGAAGGCCCGACCCGTGAGAGCCGGTTCGTCCGCGAGCCGCACAGCTACTTCAGCGGCGCGGGAGGGCTGGTCTCGACGGCACGCGACTACTTCCGTTTCCATCAGATGATGCTCAACGGCGGCGAGCTGGACGGTGCGCGGATACTCGGCCGGAAGACCGTGGAGCTGATGACGATGAACCACATCGGCGACAAGGAGGTCTGGCTGATCGGTCCCGGCTACGCATTCGGTCTGGGCTACGCGGTCGTCGACGACCCGGGTGCGGCGGCGATGCCCTATTCGGTTGGGTCCTACTTCTGGTGGGGCGCGTTCAACACGACCTTCTGGGTCGATCCCGAGGAGGAGCTGATCGGTATCCTGATGACCCAGCTCCGCCCATACACCCACCTGAACATTCGCCAGGATCTTGCGACACTCGCGTATCAGGCCATTGTTGATTGAGTGGATCGAGGAGGACGAGATGAACCAACGATGTCATGTAGCCGCCCTCATCGCGCTGACCGCGATGCTAGTGCCCGGTTCCGCCAGCGGACAGGAGGCACGATCCGTGTCGGGGGCTGATACGAGCATCGCCGGGCTGCTTCCTCCGAGCGAAGACACCGCCCTCCCGCGGACGCCGTGGGGGGATCCGAATCTGGTGGGTGTCTGGAACAACTCGACCCAGATTCCCTTCGAGCGACTGACCGAAGAAGAGCAGGCACGCAGCAATGCGGCGCAGCAGGCGGTACGCGAGGCGACCGGCGGAACCGGCGCCGGGTGGCTCGAGCAGGCAACCGGGCGCGAACGGCCGTCGCTTATCATCGATCCGCCCGATGGACGCATCCCACCGCTGCGGCCGGACGCAATCGCGCGGCTCGTCGTCCGTGAGAACGCCCGCGCGGGGCGTGGGGAAGGTGACTCGTGGCTCGACCGCAACAGCTGGGAGCGATGCATTTCTCGGACGCTGCCCATCGCGATGATCCCGAACATCTACAACGCCAACTACCAGATCTTCCAGACCGAGGACCATGTGGCGATCGTGATGGAGATGATCCACGAGACGCGGATCATCCCGCTGGACGGCCGCCCGCATGTCGGTGACGGCATCCGCCAGTGGCTGGGCGACAGCCGGGGCCGGTGGGAGGGGGACACCCTCGTCGTCGAAACGGCGTTGTTCCACAACCGGCTGGACGGCGGGGACTATCAGCCCTCGCACATCATCCAGACGACCCACCGCGGCCCAGGGGGCACGCTGCGGTTGGTGGAGCGGTTCCACCTGGTCGACGCGAACCGGATCGAGTACGAGTTCACGGTCGAGGACCCGAATACGTATACCCGGCCCTTCACGGTGTCGATTCCCATGACCCGTCGCGACACGAGCGACCCACTCAACCACCTGTTCGAGTACGCCTGTCACGAGGGGAACTACGGGATGCTCAACCTGCTCACCGGGGCGCGTGCCGACGAGGAGCTGGCGCTCGAGGCCGCGGCGCGTGTGTCACAACAGCGGATCGACGGAGGGCACCCGGGGCTGCGGGAGCCGGCCGTGCCGATCGTGGACGCCGAGACCCCGCGGTAGCTGGAGCCGTCCACGGCGTGCTCGCGGGCGCGCCGTGGGCTCCCCGGCAGCACCACACAAACCCACCTGCGATTCGACCGCACACCGCACCCCGTGCGGTTTGGCCCGATTCTACGTTGTATAGAGTACGGGTTCTTCGCCCAGACGTACGGTATCAGGCGGGGCCAAAATGATGCGATCGATCGCCACGAACGCGAGCGTGCGCTTCGTCCGAGCGATGTGGTCGCGCGCCTTCGCCGATCGGAGCCGGCGCTCTGGTCCTGACGGGTCTCAGCCGCGATCCGCGGATCTCGAGTGGCTCCAGCGCGAGAATGCCCGCCTCTTGCGTGCGGTGGATGAGCTCGTGCTACTCAACGAGCTCGCCAAGGACATCGGCGGCACGCCCGACTCGACCCGGATCCTCAAGAAGATCACGAGCCGGGCACGGCGGGTCGTGCGCGCCGAGCAGAGTGCCATCTATCTGATTGACCCAGGCTCTACGACTATCTGATTGACCCAGGCTCTACGACGAGGAGCGGGAGCTGGACGCGTGGAACAAGGAACTGGTGGTGGCAGGGGAGATCCAGCAGCGGCTCGTGCCGATCGAGCCTCCGGTCGTCGACGGCTACGACGTCGCCGCCATCACCCGACCCGCGCAATCGGTCGGCGGCGACTTCTATGACTGGGTCGATCCCACCGGCGGGCCGCTCACGTGTTATCTCGGCGACGTCGCCGGAAAGGGGCTATCAGCGGCGCTGCTGATGTCGAGCGTGCTGGCGACCCTTCGAGGGCAAGCTGTCGCGCGCGTGTCCCCGGGCGAGTGCTTGGAGCGCGCGAACGACCTGCTGAGGCGCAGCACCGCTCCCGAGCGCTTTGCAACGCTGTTCTATGCGTCCATCGACGTGGCGCGGCTGACCGCGCTGACGCGCACGATCGTGGCGGACGTGTCCGCGCACTCGGCCGGTACCGATCAGACGGACGACGTGACGGTGATGGCGATCCGGCGAACGGCGTGACGTTCCCCGCCGTGGTTATAGGTACAATCACGCGATCGCGGTCGGGACCCCAGCACGTGGCAGAACCGGTCACCATCGGGCAGACCATTTCTCAGTACACAATCGTCGCCAAGCTCGGTGGCGGCGGCATGGGGGTCGTGTACGAGGCGCGGGACACGCGGCTCGAGCGGCGTGTCGCGCTCAAGTTCCTTCCCCCCGAGTGGAGCCACGACGACACAGCGAAGCAGCGGTTCATCCGCGAAGCACAGGCCGCGTCGGCCACTGACCACCGCAACGTCTGCACGATTCACAACATCGAGGAAACCGACGATGGTCAGCTCTTCATCGTCATGGCCCGCTATGAGGGGCAGACCCTCAAGGCCCGGCTCGCTGACGGGCCGCTGCCGGTCGAGGAGACGCTCGACATCGCGACACAGGTGGCGGAGGGACTGGCGAAAGCGCACGCGCAGGGTGTCATTCATCGCGACATCAAGCCGGGCAATCTCATCCTGACGGACGACGGCGTCAAGATTCTCGGCTATATCCGAGTTTCCCAAATAGCGTAAGCACCTGATATCCCAGTCTTTCCGGGGTAAATCGAGCGTTCGGCGTGTACAGGTCGACGGTGTTGACGCGAACATAGTTGTTCGCCGGTCGACTGCAGTCCGAGGACGCAGCGGTCCAGTTCGACATCACGCATGGGCCCCCTCCCTGGGAGCCATCTTGTCGCGCACGGACGGGCCCTGTGGAAGCTGACGGCGCCGTGGACGCACAGAACGCGCCCACCGTGCCTTGGAAAACGCTGTGCGTTTTCCACGAGCTCCCACAGGGCCTTTCCAATCAAATCACCCACGAAAAACCCCGAAAGGCCCCAAAATGGCGTTGGGAAACCCGGATAGACCCAGATTCTCGACTTCGGGCTTGCCAAGTTCAAAGACGCGCTCCGTCTGACGATGGAGGGGTCGACGCTCGGCACGGTCGCCTATATGTCCCCGGAGCAAACCAAGGGGCTCGACGCCGACGCGCGGAGCGACGTCTGGTCGCTCGGGATCGTGCTCTACGAAATGCTGACCGGGCAGCCGCCGTTTCGCGGGGCGTATCCGGAAGCGACGATGTACGCCATCAAGCAGGAAACACCGCCACCGGTGCGCGAGGCGCGGCCGTCGCTGGTCGATCTGCCGGAATTGGTGGACGGGGTCGAGGCGTTGGTGACTGCGGCGCTCGAGAAGGACCCGCAGACGCGTCTCGCGAGCGCGAATGCGCTCGTCCGCGAGTTGCGTCAGCTGCAGGGCCGGAGTCTCCCGCTCGAGTTTCAGCCCGGTGCGACGGAGGCGGTCGCGGCGGGGGGAGACTACGCGAGCACGAAACGACCACGGCGGCGCCTGGCGAAGCGCGCGATCGTCGCCGGTGTGATCGCGGTGGCGCTGGCCGGCGTGACCGCCTTCCTCTTGTTGAGTCGCCCGGTGGTGCGGATTCCGATCGCTGTGGCGCCCGTCTCGAACGAGACGGGCGATCCGAGCCTCGACGAGTATCGAATGGCACTCACCTACGAGTTGGTGACCCAGCTCACTGGCTCGCCCAACGTGCGGGTCGTCCCGTATCGTCGTTTGCTGGAGACGCTGCGCGGCTTCATCGACGACGGGCGGGATGTCTCGAACCCCGAGGCGATGCAGGTCCTGGCCGGAGGCGTCGGCGCCGAGTTCGTCATTGTGCCGACGCTCACTGCGGACGGCGGCGGGTGGCGCGCGGAGGCAGAGGTCCGGGACGCCCGAACGAGTACGTCGGCAGACCTCGTCGATACGGACGCGCGGGCGTCCGCTCTCCCCAGGCGGACCGCCTACCAGCTCATCGTTGAGCTGGCGGGTGGCATTCAGGACCATTTCGAGAAGAACGGTCCTGGGCGTTCGTACACCCCCAGGCCGGCTGGGAGCCGGCCTCGCACGCTGGAGGCAGTTCGCGTACTGGAGGCCGGCGTCAATGCGTACGACACCCTTGAGTTCGCCGCCGCCGAGCGAGCGTTCACGCGAGCCGTTGAGGAAGATGCCCAGCATCCAATGGTCCACGCGTGGCTCAGTCGTGTCCAGCTTGCTCTTGAGCGCGACGGCGAGGCGCAGGCCTCCGCACGACAGGCCGCCGAGCTGGTGCGGATGGAGGAGACGCCGCTTGACGATGCGCTCTTCGTTGAGGCCGTTCTGGCGGAGAGCCTCCAAGACGATGCGGCCGCTGAGGATGCCTACGGCCGGCTGATTGACCGGCATCCCGACGAGCCTGACTGGCCGATGCAGCTTGCTGGGTTCCGAGGCCGACGCAACCGCAACGCTGACGCGGTCAACGCCTACCACGACGCGCTGAGCCTCACGGACAGCTTGGTTCGACCTCATCAGGAGCTGTGCGTGCTCTACACGCGTCTCAGCGAGTACGCGTTGGCCAAGACACACGGTGCGCTCGCGCTGGAACGCTATCGGTCCATCGGGAACCGCGGCGGGGAAGGACAGACCCTGCTCTGTCTCGCGGACATCATTCGCCTGCAGCGCGACCGGGAGCGATGGCCGGAA
Organism: Vicinamibacterales bacterium; assembly: GCA_965197395.1. Lineage (GTDB taxonomy): Bacteria > Acidobacteriota > Vicinamibacteria > Vicinamibacterales > UBA8438 > CAZYFH01. Next base: position 128,901 of record CBDANB010000007.1, read on the forward strand.
GCACTGGCGCAGCTCGACGCAGCGCGAGCGATCTTCGACGAGCAGAACGCGGCGTACAGCTTAGCGAGGACCTACAACTATCTCGGCCTGTTGGCCACCGCAGACAGCATGGAAAGGGCGCTGGAGCTCTTCGAGCGCGCGTTGGTCGAGAGTCGCGGTGCCGGCAACCGCGCGCTCGAGCCACTCGTCTTGATGAACCTCGGCGTTGCCCATGGCAACCTCGAGAACCGTCAGGACGCCGTCCGGTATCTCCGCGAGAGCCAGGAACTCTATCTGCGCTACGGCGATGAGCGCCGGGCCGCTGAGATTGACACCAACCTGGCCGAAGCACTCGTCGAATACGGCCTCGACCTCGAGGACGGCCTCCGCCGTGCGACGAACGCTGCACGCGTGCACGAGAGTCTTGGCGACAAGGACTTCGAAGTCGCCGCCAGGCGGATTATCGGTGCGTACCATCGGTATACTGGGCAGCCACGTCAGGCGCTGACCGAGTTGAACCGTGCGCTGGCGATCGCGCGCACGTCGGAGCTACGGGACGAGGTGGCCGCTCTCACAGTAGACATCGGGCGTGCGCATCTCCTGCTGCCAGACTACCGTGCAGCACGGGCGACGTTCGAAAGCGCGGTGGAGACAGCCATCGGTCCAGCGCGGGCGCAGGCGTTTGTCGAGCTCGGGCGAGCCCAAATGCGAGGAGGGGACGGTGAAGCGGCGCGCACGTCCTTGGAAACGGCGATGTCGGAGATTAGGGAACTGGATGTCGAGGCCCTCCGGCCGGCGCTCCACACCGCGATGGGCGAGCTCGGATACGAAGCGGGACGACTGGCGGAAGCCCGGGCGCAGTTCGTCCGTGCGGCAACGTTCTGGGCGATGGAGTATCCAGACGCGGCAACGGTCGAAGCGCGATCGTATCTCGGCCTGCTGGAGGTCTTAAACGGTAACGCCGCAGCAGGTGAGACGCTGGCGCGCGAGAGCCTCCATGATGCAGAGGAGATGGGTCGGCTGCCTCTGGAAACGCTGTGCCGTGTCAACTTGGCTCAGATCTACCTGCGGCTCGATCGGCCGGAGGACGCTGCATCCGTCCTGGCTGCCGTCCCAGAGAACGGCGGTCGAGACGTAGGCCGGGAGCTGTTGGCGCAGGTCCGCTTCTGGCGAGGCCGTGCGTTCGACGGTCTCGGACGGGATGCCGAGGCGCAATTCGCGTTCCGGTCGGCCGCAGAGCTCGTGGGCGAGCTGATTGCGGCCCTGCCCGGGGCACGACAAGAGAGCTTCCGCGAGCGAACCACTATCAATCTGGTGTTGCGATGACCGGTCAATGGTTGGCTGGTTGCGCTCTCACTCAAGAAAGGGAGGGGCCATGCCTTTCGGGAATTTCGGCGGCAACGGCAGCGTCCAGTGGAAGGTCGACGTTCCCGATGATTCCGGCTATAAGGGCGGGAAGAAGCGCGCGAGCGTGACCGGAATCGATCCTGTAGACCTCAGCACGATGGGAGAGGTGGGACACAAGGGGTCCTTCACGGTCGTGCTCACATATGACGACAAGACGGCTGCCCGCGCGGCGTGGCTAGCGGGCGAGCCAAAAGGGTCAGCGCGAAAGATGACGCTTTACGTTCCGGGGCGTGACAACAAGCCTAAGCAGATCGAAGTCAAGTGGTAGCGACTGCTCGTCGGCATTGAGCCACGGACCGGCGAGGGGGAGACAAGAGGCGCGGTAGGGTGCGTCGTTCTACGATGGCCGCCAACGTCCGTTGTCTGGGACGCAAGCGCCGGATCAACCTCGAGAGCTGGGACGGCCGGTTGTGGCCAGACCGAGGAGGTCCACGCGGACTTCCTCGGCCGTTTGGTACCGTTCGGCGAGCGGTTTCGCCAGCAGCCGGCTGACAACGTCGTCGAGTGTCCCCGGTCGGTTCGGGACAAGATCCCGGATTGGCCGGTGCTGCTTGTTGAGGACATTGGTCACCGTTTCGGCCACGGACGCCGCACCAAACGGCAGGCGGCCGGTCGCCATCTCGTAGATCACGACGCCGAGCGAAAAGAGGTCGCAGCGCGGGTCGAGCGGCTGCTGCAGGATCCGCTCGGGCGCCATGTAGTTGGGGGTGCCGATCGGGCGCCCCGGGACCGTCGATCCGTCAGGCAGCGGGCCAGTGTCGTCCATCTGGAACCGCTTCGCCAGGCCGAAATCCAGGACCTTCACCCAGCCATCGTCGACGAACACGTTGGCCGGCTTGATGTCGCGGTGGACGATGCCCTTCGCATGCGCCGCGGCGAGGGCGTCGGTGATCTGCGCCGCGATCGCCACGACCTCCGCGGTCGCGAGCTCGTGTCGCGCCATGTGCAGCATGAGCGTCGTGCCCGTGAGGCGTTCCATCGCGATGAACGGTCGTCCGTCGAGCGCATCGACCTCGTAAATCGTGCAGATGTGCGGATGATTGAGCAGGGCAACGGTGTGCGCCTCGCGCGTGAACCGGCGCGTGGCGTCCGGATCCCGCGCCAGGTCCTCCGGCAGGAACTTCAGCGCCACATCCCGGGGGAGACGGTCGTCCGTGGCTTCGTAGACGATGCCCATCCCGCCGATGCCGAGCTGGCGGGTGACCCGATAGTGGGTGACGCGCTGACCGATCACTCCATCCCACGGCCCGGCCGTCGGACCGCCTCCGCGTAGACGGTACCGCGCCGAGGCAGGCGGCGCAATCCTTGCGGTGAGGGATTCCCGGTCCCGCTGCCGTGACCTGCAGCTGTTCGGTTCACCGGGGGAGGTCGTTAATAGAGGGCGATGGCGGCGTACGGCCTGTGTACAGCCGGGACAGACGGCGGGGGAGGATGGGTGGAGCGCAGCTCGATGGCGGTCGTGGTGGACTTTGCTGCATGGACGGCCCTTCGACCGGCGCGCCGACGTCGCGCCGAGTGAGCGGCGGGTCCTGCCGTATGGCGTCTTCGACTTCGAATTGTGGGCCGCGTGGCAACACGCGCGCTCCGGATCGGGGGAGCGGTTAGATCTCACGAGGGAGGACGGCTATGATCAGCGTGCAGATGACCGAGCCCAAGCCACCCAGCCTGCCGGACGCCGCCGCTGATTCGGGGTACGCCGATGGGCGCCCGTCGATTGAGGGCGACGAGCCGACACTCGAGCTCGTCGTTCGGGGCAAGGCTGGCGACCGCGCGGCGGTCGAGGCGCTGCTCGAGCGGTGTCTTCCCCGGTTGACGCGGTGGGCGCACGGCCGACTGCCGTCTCACGCGCGCGGCCATCTCGACACCGGCGACATCGTCCAGGACGCCACGTTGCAGTTCGTCAAACGACTCAAGTACTTCGAACCGCAGCATGTCGGCGCCGTCCAGGGCTATCTCCGCCAATCGGTGATCAACCGCATTCGTGACGAAATGCGCCGTGTGTCACGGCAACCCACAGCGGTCGAGTTGCCGCGAGACCCGGTGGACGCGACGACCGGTCCGCTCGAGGAGGCGATCGCGCGGGAGTCCTATGCCCGATACGGTGCGGCGCTGCAGCGCCTGCGACCCGCTGACCGCAAGCTGGTCATCAGCCGCATCGAAATGCAGTGGAGCTACGCGGAGATCGCCGCGCGTCTGAAGAAACCGAGTCCGGATGCCGCTCGGATGGCGGTGCAGCGCGCACTCCAACGGCTGACCGAGTTGCTCGACCCACGCCCCTCGTCAGCGTGAGGTGCGGCCCCGCACGACGCGCGCGCTCGCCGGGGCGCCGTCGCCCGCCGACTCACCCGCCGAGCCGGGTTGCGATACTCGATCCTGGGCCATCCGGTGCCACGTCGAACTCCGGCAGCAGCTGGGTGACCGTCAGCAGATTCCGGAGGCGGGTAGTCACACCCTGGAGCAACAGCTCTCCCCCGGCGCCCCGCAGCGTGGCACGTGCCAGGATGAGCGCGCCCAGTCCGGTGCTATCGACCTGCGTCACGTCGGCCATGTCGAGGACCAGGCGTCGGAATCCGGAGTCCACGAGGCGCCGGACCTGATGGTCGAGCGAGAGATGAGATCCGTCCGACACGAGCCTGCCGCTGAGCGTGAGGACGACCGCGCCATCCACCGTCCGTTCCGTGAGCAACATCGCGCCTCCTCGCCAGGTGCTGGCTATCGCGCGCTATGAAGTACAACGATGTCCACGCGAACTCCGAACACACGCCGGGCATGTCGCCCGTCGTGGTCGCCCACGCGGCCGTGGTTTCTTGACCCACTGGCACGCGCATAGTACGGTTACCCGCTTTTCACCGTCATGACCCAGGCCCCCCCCGACAGCCTCAAGAAAACGCCGCTTCACGCTCGGCATCGCGCACTCGGCGCGCGGATGATGCCGTTCGGCGGGTGGGACATGCCAGTCGAGTATTCGGGCATTGGCGACGAGCACTGTGCCGTGCGTACGGCGGCGGGACTGTTCGACGTCAGCCACATGGGCGAGATCGAGCTCGCGGGCAGTAACGTGGTCGCGGCGGTGCAGCGCATGACGAGCAACGACGCGAGTCGACTACAGATCGGGCAGGCGCAATACTCGGCCCTCACGACGCCACGCGGCACACCTGTCGATGATGTGCTCGTGTATCGTCTGGCGACAGACCACTTCCTGATGGTCGTCAACGCCGCGAACATCGCCAAAGACTACGCGTGGATCGTGGCCGAGGCCGCGCCAGTGGGGGACGCCGTCGCGGTCAACGCCAGTCGGCGCTACGCGCTCGTGGCGCTCCAGGGGCCGTTGGCATGCGCCATTCTCCAGGAATTGACCGGCGTGGAGCTTGACGCCGTCCGGTACTATTGGTTCGCCACAGGCGAGGTGGCCGGCGTGCGCGCGACGATTTCGCGAACCGGGTACACGGGTGAGGATGGATTCGAGCTCTTCGTGGCACCGCAGGCAGCCGACACGCTGTGGATGGCCCTGCTCGAGGCCGGCGCATCACGCGGGCTCCGTCCGGCCGGGCTCGGCGCCCGCGATACGCTGCGGCTCGAGGCGGCGATGCGGTTGTATGGCCAGGACATGGACGAGACGACAACGCTGCTCGAGGCCGGACTCGGATGGATAGTCGGCTGGGACAAGAACGAGTTCATCGGTAAAGCGGCGCTCGACGAGCAGCGGGCCACCGGAGTGACGCGTCGCCTGGTCGGTTTCGAGATGATCGAACGGGGGATCGCGCGTCACGGCTATGACGTCTGTCTCGGCGCCGAACGGGTCGGCCGGGTCACTAGCGGAACGCAGACGCCATTTCTCAAGAAGGCCATCGGCATGGCGTATGTCCCGACCGCTGCGAGCGCGCCTGATACCGAGCTGGACATCGACGTGCGTGGCCGTCGCCTCCGTGCTCGAGTCGTCCCGATGCCCTTCTACAAACGCGCGAGGAGCTAGTCTGTGTACCCGTCAGAGCTGAAGTACACGAGGGACCACGAGTGGATTCGGGTCGACGGCGCCGAGGGCCGGGTCGGCATCACCGACTACGCGCAGCAGCAGCTGGGCGACGTCGTCTACGTCGAGCTCCCGGACGTTGGGCGGACGCTCAGCCAGGGCGAGCAGTTCGGGTCGGTCGAGTCAGTCAAAGCCGTCTCAGATCTGTATTGCCCGGTGTCCGGCGAGGTCATCGACATCAACCGCGCGCTGGCCGACCACCCAGAGGCCATCAATCAGGACCCGCATGGCACTTGGATGATCGTCGTCAGGCTGGCGAATACTGGCGAGCTGACCGCATTACTCGACGCGACGGGCTACGGCGCGCACATTGGGTGACGTGGCCCTCGACGACCAGCCCGACTGGGTGACATCGTCCGCGGCTGAGTCCTTCCAGGACCGCCACATCGGTCCGCGGCCGGCGGACCGTGCTCGCATGCTCACCGCTGTTGGCGCTCGGTCGATCGATGCCCTCGTCGACCAGGCCGTCCCGGCCGGCATCCGGTTGGGGGACGCCCTCGCGCTCCCGGACGCGGAATCGGAGGCGCGTTTCCTTGACAGGCTGCGTGACGTGGCCGAACGGAACGAGGCGTGGCGGTCGTTCATCGGACAGGGCTACTACGATTGCGTCACCCCGAGCGTGATCGCGCGCAACGTGCTCGAAAACCCCTCGTGGTACACGCCCTATACCCCGTATCAGGCGGAAGTCGCACAGGGGCGCCTCGAGGCGCTGATTAATTTCCAGACGATGGTCGTGGACTTGACGGCGATGGACGTGGCGAACGCGTCGCTCCTCGACGAAGCGACCGCCGCAGCCGAGGCGATGACGCTGGCGCATCGAATCCGGGCCCGGCGCCCCGGAGCGGCCAATCGGTTCGTCATCGCGTCGAACTGCTTCCCGCAGACCATTGCGGTGGTCCGTGGTCGTGCCGAGCCACTCGGCATCGAGATCGAAGTCACCGACCCGGGGTCACTCGAAGAGGCGATTGGCCGGGCCGGTGATGCGACGTTCGGAGTCCTCGTCCAGTCGCCCGACGCGTTCGGGGCCATTGGCGACCTAGGCGGGATCATCACGTGTGCGCACGAGGTGGGGGCGCTGGCGGTGGTTGCCAGCGATCTCCTGGCGCTGACCCTGATCCAGCCGCCGGGTGAGTGCGAGGCCGACGTCGTCGTGGGCAGCGCGCAGCGCTTCGGGGTGCCGATGGGGTACGGGGGGCCACACGCCGCGTTCTTCGCGACGCGCGAGCGCTATGTGCGCCAGATGCCGGGCCGGCTGATCGGCGTCTCGGTCGACGCTCACGGCCGGCGCGCGTATCGCATGGCGCTGCAGACGCGCGAGCAGCATATCCGGCGGGAGCGCGCAACCTCGAACATCTGCACGGCGCAAGCGCTGCTGGCGAATGTGGCAGGGTTCTATGCCGTCTATCACGGGCCCCATGGGCTGACCCGGATCGCGACGCGCGTGCACGGTCTGGCGCGAGGGCTCGCCGACCGACTGGTGGCGCTCGGGTTTGAGCAGCGGAACGATGTCTTCTTCGACACCATCAGGCTCGTGGCCACCCGGGGTGCGCGCCTCGACGGTCTTAGGCCGCTGGCCGAGCGGGCGCGGATCAATCTGTGGTATCACGCGACGGGTGATGTCGGGGTCGCGTTCGATGAGACGACGACCGAGGAAGAGGTCTCGGCGATAGAGCGGCTGTTCGCCGAGGCGGCGGGGATTGCGCCGCCACCAATCGACGCCGGCGGCGCGGCGACCCCAGCGCTACCGATGCAGGCTCGCCGCACCACGCCGTTTCTGACGCATCCCGTTTTCAACAGCCACCACTCCGAGCTGCAGATGATGCGCTATCTGAAGCGGTTGGAGCGGAAGGACATCGGGCTCGACACGTCGATGATTCCGCTCGGGTCCTGCACGATGAAGCTGAACGCGGCGACCGAGATGCGACCACTGAGCTGGCCGCGGTTCGCGGCGTTGCACCCATTCGTGCCGGTGCGCCAGGCGGCCGGCTACCGCCAGGTGCTCGAGGACGTCGAGCAGGCGCTCTGCACGATTACCGGGTTCGACGCCGTGTCGCTGCAGCCGAATTCCGGTGCGCAGGGCGAGTACGCGGGCCTGCTGGTGATCCGGGCGTATCAGCGCGACCGTGGTGAAGAGGGCCGCGATGTCGTCCTCATCCCCGCATCGGCGCACGGCACCAACCCGGCGAGCGCGGCGATGGCCGGTATGCGCGTCGTCGTTGTGAAATGTGATCGGCACGGTGACGTCGATCTCGACGATCTCCGGACCAAGGCGCTGGAGCATCGCGATCGCCTGAGCGCGCTCATGATCACGTATCCGTCCACGCACGGTGTCTTCGAAGAGGCCATCGAGGAGATCTGCTCCCTGGTGCACGCGCACGGCGGCCAGGTCTACATGGATGGCGCCAATATGAACGCCCAGGTCGGCCTGACGAGCCCCGCGCGGATTGGCGCCGACGTCTGCCATCTCAACTTGCACAAGACGTTTGCGATCCCGCATGGGGGTGGCGGACCGGGGATGGGTCCAATCGCGGTCGCCAAGCACCTGGCGCCCTATCTGCCGGGGCACCCGGTGGTCGGTTCGGGCGCGGCATCGTCATCGACATCGGCATCCTTCAAGGCGATTGGCGCCGTGTCCGCCGCGCCGTGGGGCAGCGCGAGCGTCGCGCTCATCTCATATGCCTATATTCGGCTTCTGGGACGCCAGGGCCTGACGGATGCAACCAAGGTGGCCATTCTCAACGCCAACTACATCAAGTCGCGCCTCGAGGCGCGATACGACGTGCTGTATACACGCGCGAATGGGCGGGTGGCGCATGAGTTGATCTTCGATCTGCGGCCCTTCAAGGGGACAACCGGGGTGACCGAGGAGGACGTGGCGAAGCGCCTCATCGATTACGGGTTCCACGCGCCCACGGTGTCGTTCCCGGTCCCTGGCACGCTGATGGTGGAGCCGACTGAGAGCGAACCGCTCGACGAGCTCGACCGGTTTTGTGAGGCCATGCTCTCGATTCGTGACGAGATCCAGGCCATCGCCGATGGCCGCGCCGATCCCGCGGATAACGTGCTCAGGAACGCGCCGCACACCGCCGCCGACGTGTCGGCCGACGACTGGCCGCATCCCTACAGCCGGCGCGCCGCCGCGTACCCGCTGCCCTTTGTCGAGGCCAACAAGTTCTGGCCTCCCATCAGCCGCATCGACAACGTGCACGGCGACCGGCACCTCATCTGCACGTGCCCGCCGGTCGACGCGTACGTGGAGCGTGCGGACTAAACGTTGTCTGACCGGCTGGTCATCGTTCGCTCGCGCGCCATCCTGGAGAAGGCCGCAGCCAGCGTACGTGTGATGGGGCCGGGTGCTCCAGTGCCGACCGCGCGGTCAGCGACCCTCGTCACCGCGATCACCTCGCGTGTGGTGCCAGTGAGGAACAGCTCGTCTGCGGTCTCCAGGTCGGCGACGCGCAGCGTCTGCTCGCGCACGGGGATCCCGACCTCGACGCCTACCTCGAAGACAAAATTCCGCGTGACGCCCTCCAGCAATCCGGTCGCGAGGGGCGGCGTCAACGCCTCGCCATTGCGCACGAGAAAGATGTTGGATTGGGCGCACTCCGCCAGTTCGCCCGTGTAGCTGCACATCAACGCCTCATCCGCACCGGCGCGCAAGGCCTCCTGCATCGCCAGTGCGTTGTTGAGGAGGTTGTTCGACTTGATCCGCGGGCTCAGCGCGTCCGGGTGATTGCGAAGGACGGAGGACACCACGATCGTGACACCCCGCGCCGCGACGTCGGGTGGCGTCTCGTCGTGGGGTCGAACGATGATCACGACGGTCGGCGTGGGACAGGTGGCCGGGTCGTAGCTCAACTCACCGACGCCGCGCGTGAGGAGAATACGGATATAGCGCTCGCCGGGTCCGTCGACCGCGGCCATCGTGTCGCGAATCGACGCGCCGAAGGCCAGGTCGTCCATCGGGACGGACAGGGCGATCGAGGCGGCGGACGCGCGCAGCCGAGCGAGATGTCGGTCGAGGAGAAACGGACGGCGGTGATAGGTGCGGAGTGTCTCGTAGACGCCTTCGCCGTACAAGAAGCCATGATCGAACACCGAAATCGACGCGCCGCGGTCGTCGGTCAGGACACCGTTGACGGTGACGGCTACGAGCATGCGCTATTCGTAACATAATTCAGTCGGGAGGGTCGTCACAGGTCGCCGATCATGCGAGTGCTGGACGCTGCACAAATGCGCGCTGCCGATCGTCTGACGATCGAAGAGATCGGCGTTCCGTCCATCGTGCTCATGGAGAACGCGGGGCGGCAGGTCGTCGCCGCGATCGAGGCATCATGTGCAGACCTTGCGTTGTCGCGCGTGGCGGTGCTCTGCGGGCGCGGCAACAACGGTGGAGACGGGTTCGTGGTGGCACGCGCGATGGCGCAGCGCGGCCTCGAGGTGGCCGTCTTCTTGGCCGGTCGGGTGGCTGATGTTCGTGGGGATGCGCGCACAAACCTCGATATCGTGCGACGGCTTGGCGTGTCGGTGGAAGAGGTTCCTGACGCGGCGGCATGGGAGCGACACGGCCCCGAGGTGGCCGTGTGTGACCTCGTCGTCGACGCCCTCGTCGGCACGGGCCTGACGGCCCCGCTCGCGGGGCTTCTCGAGGCGATCGTCACCGACATTAACGGGACGGGCCTACCCGTCGTGTCCATCGATCTGCCTTCGGGTGTCTCGGCCGACACGCCGCAGGTCCTTGGGGCGTGCATCCGTGCTCGCGTGACCGTGACCCTCGGTGCACCAAAGATCCCGCTCGTGCTCGCGCCGGCCGCCGACCACGCTGGAGAGCTCGTCGTGGCCGAGATCGGGATTCCGGCGCGCGTGATCGATGACCTCGAGGGTCCGCGGCTCGAGCTGCTGACGCCGGCGCACGTGCGATCGCGGATTCCGGTCCGCGCCCACGATGCGCACAAGGGTGATTGTGGCCACGTCGTGTTAGTGGCGGGGTCGCCGGGAAAGACCGGCGCGGCGCGTTTGGCGGGGCTCGGCGCCCTCCGGTCCGGCGCCGGGTTGGTCACCGTGGCGACCCCAAGGTCGTCGGCGCGTCTGGTGGCCTCGGTGCCGGAGTACATGACGGCGGCGCTCGTCGAGACAGAAGTGGGGACGGTCGCGCCAGCCGCGCTCGAGGCAGTGCTCGCGCTGCCGGCCGATGTGCTCGCCGTTGGGCCAGGGCTGGGTGTCGGCAATGGGCCGCGGGCGCTCGTGCGGGGACTCGTTGAGCGAACGCCGGGTCCGCTCGTGCTCGACGCCGACGCGCTAAACGTCCTGGCGGATGATCCGACGGTCCTCGGCGCGCGTCGGGGTCGCGAGACGGTCGTGACGCCGCACCCGGGCGAGATGGCGCGGCTCGCCGGGACGACGACCACCGATGTGCAGGGGAACCGGATCGACTACGCCCGCGCGTGTGCGACCGAGCATGGCGTGCACGTCGTGCTCAAGGGCGCGCGCAGCATCCTTGCGACGCCGGACGGCGCCGTGTTCATCAATCCGACCGGCAACCCGGGGATGGCCACCGGCGGCACTGGCGACGTGCTCACCGGGGTGGTCGCGGCGTGGTGGGCGCAGTTGCGCGACCCGGTGGCCGCGATGACGGTCGGCGTGCACGTGCATGGCCTCGCCGGCGATTTGGCGGTGGAGCGGGTGGGGGAGACAGCCCTGACGGCGAGCGACCTTGCCGCGCAGCTTGGCGCCGCGGTCACCGCACTGACGAGTTCGTGATCCACACGCACGACAGCCAGTCGGAGGACGACACCCGGCAGATCGCACGGGAGCTCGCCGCTGGCCTCCCGCCGCGGGCGGTGGTGTTGCTGTTCGGCGAGCTCGGTGCCGGCAAGACGGCGTTCGTCCGCGGGTTGGTCGAGGGCGCCGGCGGAGAGGCGGATGACGTCAGCAGCCCGACGTTCGTCCTGATCCAGCACTACGCCGGGCCGCGGCCCGTCTTTCACGTCGATCTGTATCGGCTGCGCGGGCCCGACGTGGGGGAGCTCGAGGAAGAACTCTCGGATCTGTTGGCCCGCGATGGCATCGTCGCGGTCGAGTGGGCCGATCGGTTGACCCGGCCGATGCCGGGCGCGGTCCATGTGCGGATCGACGACCTGGGCGGCGACGCGCGCTTGATTCGCGTCGACGGCGAGACGACGACGGGCGGCCGCGTCGGCGCGAACCGCGTGGGCGATGAGTGCTGAGCTACTTCCTTCTGACCTACGTCTCCTCTACCTACTCGCTTCGGTAGTTCGGCGCTTCCTTCGTGATGACCACGTCGTGCACGTGGCTCTCCCGGATACCGGCCGGCGTGATGCGGATGAGCTCCACGTCGCGTTGCAGCGTCGAAATGGTGGCGGTCCCGCAGTAGCCCATGCCAGCGCGTAGGCCGCCGACGAGCTGGTGGATCATCGCCGACACGGTGCCCTTATGCGGCACCCGCCCTTCGATTCCTTCGGGCACCAGCTTCTGTAGGCCGTCATCCGCCGGGGCGGCGAGATCGAACTCCTCTTGAAAGTAACGGTCCTTGCTACCCCGGCGCATGGCGCCGATCGATCCCATGCCGCGATATTCCTTGAAGCTGCGTCCCTGATACAGGATGAGCTCGCCCGGGCTCTCATCGGTGCCGGCGAACAGGCTGCCGATCATGACGGCGCTCGCACCGACGGCCACCGCCTTCGTGAGGTCGCCCGAGTAGCGGACGCCGCCGTCGGCGATGACGGGGATCCCGTGGGGCTCCGCGGCCGCGCTGCAGTCCGAGACGGCCGTCACCATCGGGACGCCGATGCCCGCGATGATCCGTGTGGTGCAGATCGAGCCGGACCCGATCCCGACCTTGACGGCGTCGACGCCGACGTCAATCAGGGCGCGCGTGCCGTCGGCGGTCGCCACGTTGCCAGCAATGAGGTCGATGGAGGGAAACTCCCGGCGGAGGCGCCGCGCCATGTCCAGCACGTTCTGCGAATGGCCGTGCGCGCTGTCGAGCACCAGGAGATCAACGTGGGCGGCGACGAGGGCCTCCGTCCGCTCGATCGTGTCGGCCGCGATGCCCACCGCGGCCCCGACCCGAAGTCGGCCGAGCGAGTCTTTGCTGGCGCGCGGGTATTTGATGGCCTTCTGGATGTCCTTCACCGTGATCAGGCCGCGTAGACAGAAGTCCTTGTCGACGACGAGCAGTTTCTCGACGCGATGCCGATGGAGGATCTCCTCCGCCTGCGCGAGCGTCGTGCCGACGGGGACCGTGATCAGGTTCTCTCGGGTCATCACCTCCGAGATCGGCTGCTGGACGTCGCGCTGGAACCGCAGGTCGCGGTTGGTGAGAATACCGACCAGTCGTCCTTCGTTGCGTCCGTCCTCGGTGATCGGCACACCCGAGATCCGGTACTTCTTCATCAGCTCGAGCGCTTGATACACGCTGCTGCGTGGTGAGAGCGTGATCGGGTTGACGATCATCCCGCTTTCCGAGCGTTTGACGCGGTCGACCTCGGAGGCCTGCTCGGGGATGTCAAGGTTCTTGTGGATGATGCCGATCCCGCCGAGCTGCGCCATGGCGATGGCCATCCGGGATTCGGTGACCGTGTCCATCGCGGCGCTGATTAAAGGGACATTGACGGTGATGTTTCGGGTCAGTCGGCTCGACACGTCGACGGCGCTCGGCAGAACTTGCGAGTGCCGTGGCTTCAGCAGCACGTCGTCGAAGGTCAGCGCCGTTGCCAGTTCTGTGGCGGACCATCGTCCGACCACTGCATTGCTCTTGAGATCCATCCGCTCAGGCTCCATGACACTTCTTGTACTTCTTACCGCTGCCGCAGGGGCACGGGTCGTTCCGTCCGACTTTCGCCGTCTGACGACGCACCGTCTTCACGGCGGCGTCATCGCCGCCGGTCCGCGCCGGTTGAGGACCGCCCGACGCGGTCGCGCCGCCCGCAAAGGCTCCGCTGGCGGTAGCCGGGTGGTTCAGCGACACGGGTGTTGCCCTGCGGATGGCGGGCTGGGCGGCGTGACCGCGTTCTCCATTACCCTTGACGACTGGTCGCAGGCGCCAGAGATAGCGGACCGTTTCGTCGTCGATCCGCTCCTTCATGGCCTGGAACATCTCGAAGCTCTCGCGCTTGTACTCGACAAGCGGATTGCGTTGACCGTAACCTCGGAGCCCGATCCCCTCCTTGAGATGATCCAGGCCGTAGAGGTGATCCTTCCATTGCGAGTCGACGACCTGAAGCATGACGTCGCGCTCGACGCGGCGTAGCACGCTCGCGTCGATGACCTCTTCCTTGTCGGCGTACTTCTGCTCGACGGTCGACCAGAGTGCGCTATGCATCTCGCCCGCGCTGCGATCGTCGAGATCGAGCGCGCTGAGCGCGTCCTCGTCGAGCCCGAACGTCTCGCCGACGCGGAGCTTGAGCGCGGGCGTATCCCAGTCCTCGGGTTCGGTGTCTTCTCCGCAATAGGTCTGGACGTTCTCGTCGACGAGTCCCTCGGCGAGCGTCATGAGGTAGGCGCGGCTGTCGACTTCTTCATCACCTTCGAGCGTCACCGTGCCGTCGAGGAGCTCGCGACGCAGCGCGTAGACGTTCTCCCGCTGCTTGTTCATCACGTCGTCGTATTCCAACAGGTGCTTGCGCACGGAGAAGTTCTGCGCCTCGACTTGCTTCTGGGCGCGCTCGATGGCCTTGGTGACCATCCTGTGCTCGATCGGCACGCCGTCTTCCATGCCGAGCCGCGTCATGAGCCCTTGAATGCGGTCGGACCCGAAGATGCGCATCAGGTCGTCCTCGAGCGACAGGTAGAAACGGGACGACCCTGGATCTCCCTGCCGGCCGGCCCGTCCTCGGAGCTGGTTGTCGATGCGGCGAGCTTCGTGGCGCTCGGTGCCGATGATATGGAGGCCACCGGCCGCGATCACCTCCTCGTGCTCCGCTCCGGTCTCCGCCTTGAAATGGGTGAACAGGCGGTCCCAGTCGGTCCGTGGGACTCGGTAGAACCCGTCCTGGACGAAGTACACGAACTCCTCGTCGTCGACGAAGCGCTGCTCGCCCGCCGGCAAACGTTCCGCGACCTCCTCGCTCAGTGCCTGACGACGCGCCATGTGCTCGGGGTTGCCACCCAGGAGGATGTCGGTGCCCCGGCCCGCCATGTTGGTCGCGATCGTGACGGTGCCGCGGCGCCCGGCCTGCGCGACGATCTCGGCCTCCTTCTCGTGGTATTTGGCGTTCAACACGACGTGTTTGATGCCGCGCCGCTTGAGCAAGGCGGACAGCGTCTCCGACTTCTCGATGGAGACGGTGCCGACCAACACGGGTCGTCCCGCCTCTTGTTGTTCGAGGATGTCGTCGACGATCGCGGTGTGCTTTTCCTTGGCCGTCTTGTAGACGGCGTCGGGTTCCTCGAGCCGCACGAGGGGACGGTTCGTGGGTGCGACGAACACGTCGAGGTCGTAGATCTTGGCGAATTCGGGCGCTTCGGTTTCCGCCGTCCCGGTCATACCCGACAACTTGTCGTACTTCCTAAAGTAGTTCTGGAAGGTGATGGTCGCCAAGGTCTGGTTTTCGCGCTCGATCTTGACCTTTTCCTTCGCCTCGACTGCCTGGTGGAGCCCATCGCTCCACCGGCGCCCGGGCATCAGCCGGCCGGTGAACTCATCGACGATCACCACCTGGCCATCCTTCACCATGTAGTCCACGTCGCGCTCGAAGAGCGTGTGGGCCCGGAGCGCCTGGTTGACGTGGTGCAGCAACGGCATGTTGACCGGGTCATACAGGCCGCCAGGCTGGAGCCGGTTTCCGAGCAGTTGTTCGGCCTTCGCCATACCGGTTTCGGTCAGGGAGACCGTCTTGTGCTTCTCGTCCTTGATGAAATCACCCGTGGACTCGAGCTCTTCTCGCTGTTCGGCAGGCACGTTGCCCTGCGTCACGGCGCCGGGGGTCAGGCGCGGGACGATGCGGTCGGCTTCAGCGTAGAGCTCCGTCGACTGCGCCGCCGGTCCGGAGATGATGAGCGGTGTGCGCGCCTCGTCGATCAGGATGCTGTCCACCTCGTCGACGATCGCGAATCGATGTTCGCGTTGGACGAACTGCGTCGTCTCGAACTTCATGTTGTCGCGCAGATAGTCGAATCCGAACTCGTTATTCGTGCCGTAGGTGATGTCACATCGATAGGCCGCGTGGCGCTCCGGGTCGCGCAAGTCGTGCTGGATGACACCGACGCTCATGCCCAGAAAGCGGTAGATGCGGCCCATCCAATCGGAATCCCGTCGGGCGAGATAGTCGTTGACCGTCACCACGTGTACGCCCTTGCCTTCGAGCGCATTCAGGTAGGCGGCCAGCGTGGCGACGAGGGTCTTGCCCTCGCCCGTCTTCATTTCCGCGATCTGGCCGCGGTGCAACATCATCCCGCCGATGAGCTGGACGTCGAAGTGGCGCATCTCGAGCACGCGGCGGCCGGCTTCCCGGACGACGGCAAACGCGTCGACGAGCAAGTCGTCCAGCGTGGCGCCACGCTCGATGTGCTCGCGCAACTCGGCCGTCTTGGCCCGCAAATCGTCGTCTGATAGCGCCCGGATGGTGGCCTCGCGCTCGTTGATTGCCGCGACGGTGGGTTGCACGCGTTTGAGGTCGCGCGCGTTCTGAGTGCCGAAGACCTTGGCGAGCAGAGTGTCGAGCATCAGGGTGTTGGAGGCCGCGCGCAGCCGAGCGTGCCGGCGAGCCCGTCCACTCTATTTTACGCGACCGTGACGCCAAGGGGCGCCTCGTGGCCGCGGGGGTTCGGGGCGAAGCCCCGTTGAGTCACGGCGCGCACGGCGCGCCTCGCGGCCGCGGAGTGGGGCTCTCGGGGTCCCCGCGAAGCGGCCGCGGGGGTTCGGGGCGAAGCCCCGTCTACACTTAGTTCGCAGAGACCGGACGGGATTCGGGGAGGAGCCGCAGCGGGTTGATGGTTCGACCGTTGGCCCAGACCTCGTAGTGCACGTTGTAACCCGTCGTGCGGCCCGTGTCGCCCGCGTAGCCGATGACGTCCCCACGCTGCACGGTGTCGCCCGGACGCACCGCGAACTCGGAAAGATGGCCGTAACGTGTATTGAGACCGAACCCGTGGTCGATCTCAATCAGATTGCCGTAGTTGCCGCGCCGGCTCGCGGCCAGCACCCTCCCCAGCGCGGTCGCATAGACCGGCTGACCCCGGCGCGTGGAGATGTCGACAGCCGGGTGAAACTCTCGCTCACCGGTGAACGGGTCGTTCCGATAGCCATAGGCTGCCGAGAGCCATCCGTCGGCTGGCCACATCGTCGGGGTGGCGTCGGCTAGCGCCTCGCGCCGCGCCACGCCATGCTGCACGACTCGAAGTCGGTGATCCAGGGTGCCGAGGAGATCGCTCAGGAGGCCGAATTCGCGGCGCGGCGCCGCACGAGCCGCGCCACCAAGGCCAACGGCGGCGACGCGGAGCGGCTCCGGCAAGCGGTCCACCGAACGGTCCGCGCCGGCACCGCGGCCGATGCGAGCCGACAGATTGGTGATGGCGAGCTGCAGCGAGGCGATGTTGCCGGTCAGCTCGGTGGCCGATGCCCGGTAGCTCGAGTTCTCCAGCTCGAGCCGCGCGTTTTGCAGCTGCAGATGTGCGATTTCGTCCTCCGCGGACCAGCGGGTGTGTAACGTCCAGCCGATCGGGAGCGCCATGACTGCGGCGATCACAGCCGCGGCGGGGCGCACCGGCATCGCGAAGCGGTGGATCACACCACTGGCTCGGTCCGCGACGATAAATGAAAGGCGTCTCGGGATCATGCCTGCAGCCGCGCTGAACCCTAAAAAATAGGGGAACTTTACCATATTTCGGCAGATAGCGTGGCCTCGATGCATGCGAGGCGAACATACGGCGAATCACTCAGCACGGCGCGATGCTATCGCCGCTCGGCCATCCGATACTGGAGCGCCTCGGCCACGTGCGACGTGTCGACTCGATCTGTCTCGGCGAGGTCAGCGATCGTCCGTGCCACCTTCAGCACCCGATCGTAACTACGGGCGCTCAGCGGCAAGCGCTGAGCCGCGGCGGCGAGGAGTCGCGTTCCCTCTGTGTCAAGGGCACAATGCAGGCGTAGCGCATGGCCCGCGAGATCCGCATTGACGCGCGGCGTGGTACCGAAGCGTCCCTCCTGACGTGCGCGCGCGGCTGAAACCCGTGTGCGGACCGACGCGGAGGCCTCTCCAGTCGGCTCGCCGACGAGCTCCTCGATGGAGAGCGCCGGCACCTCGACGACGAGGTCGAGGCGGTCAAGCAAGGGCCCAGACATCCGGCTCCGGTATCGCTCAACCTGGTGGGGCGTGCAGCGGCAGGGTCGGCGACAGTCGCCGCGGTAGCCGCACGGACAAGGATTCATCGCGCCCACGAGCAGGAATCGAGCGGGGAAGCTGACGGTGCGCGCCGCGCGGGCGATCCGCACGACGCCCTCTTCGAGCGGTTCACGCAACGCCTCCAGCGCCCGCCGATCGAACTCGAGCATCTCATCGAGAAAAAGGACACCGTTGTGGGCCAGGCTGGCCTCACCCGGACGCGGGTCGCTGCCGCCCCCGACCAGCGCGGCTCCCGATACGGTGTGGTGCGGTGCGCGAAAGGGACGCGCGGCGAGGAGCCCGGTCGAGCGCGCGAGCAGCCCGGCCACAGAGTGAATCGACGTCGTGGCCACCGCTTCGTCGAAGCTCGGTGCGGGCAGGAGACTCGGGAGCCGTCGCGCGAGGAGCGTCTTGCCCGCGCCCGGCGGGCCAACGAGGAGGATATTGTGTCGTCCGGCGGCGGCCACTTCGAGCGCGCGTCGCGCGACGATCTGACCCTTGACGTCGGCGAGGTCGGGGGAGTCGCACGTCGCCGATCGAGCGGAGACGGGCGCGACGGGGCGCGACATCGCCTGGGCCCGGCCGGCGAGCACCTCGACCATGCTCGCGAGCGTGTCCACGGGGACGATGTCGAGGCCGGGCACGACGGCGGCCTCCAGTGCATTGACCGTGGGCACCACGAGTCGCATGCCTTGCTGGCTGGCGGCGATCGCGACGGGGAGCACGCCCGGCGTTGGCTGGATGCCGCCGTCGAGCGAGAGTTCCCCGATGACGAGTGCGTTACGAAACGCGTCGGGTTCCACGTGCCCCGAAGCGGCGAGGATGCCGAGCGCGACGGGCAGGTCGAAGGAGGTGCCGGTCTTGCGGACGTCGGCCGGAGCCAGGTTGACGGTGACCCGGTGGTCGGGGAACGCCCACCCGGAGTTTCGGATCGCGCTGCGCACGCGGTCGCGGCTCTCGCGCACGCTCGAATCGGGCAGACCGACGACCACGAACTGCGGCAATCCGAGGCCGACGTCGACTTCGACATGAACGACCGACGCGTGAACGCCGTCGAGCGTCGCCGATTGCACACGAGCGAGCACGATACCCGGCCTAACCCCACATCAACCCAAGTGAACTCGGGGTGAGAGGCAGCAAGGGACGGTCCAGCGTGCGGAGCTGCAGGAGGCAAGGCGTTTCGGCGCTGGTGCCGGGCGCGCGGTGCAGATCCTGCCATGCGGTCGGACGACCCGCGGCCCGGGAACTGCGCCCTTCCCCGAACAGCCCGCGGGCGTCACGGCGCGGCCGAGTCCGGCGGGTATGATGTACGCCGCCCAGTCGCCCCGACGAGGCCGTTATGGGGCACGCAATGAGTAGTGTGGACGCGTCACATGCGGTTATCGATCATCATTCCGGTGTTCAACGAGTGCGCCACCATCCGAACGGTGCTGGAACGAGTGACGGCCGTCGATCTCGACACGGAAGTGGTCGTCGTGGACGACGGTTCAACGGACGGGACTCGCGAGGTGCTGGCGGAGCTGGGCGGGAGCGGACCGATCATCGTGCTGCATGACACGAACCGGGGCAAGGGCGCCGCGCTGCGGACGGGCATCCGCCATGTCACCGGCGACTATGTGGTCGTCCAGGACGCGGACCTCGAGTACGACCCGGCGGACTATCACAAGCTGCTGGCTGTGGCGCAGGAGCGCCAGGCGGACGTCGTGTACGGCTCGCGCCTGGCCAACACGCGCCCACCGATGGCGCTGCGTCACTGGGTCGGCAACCGGCTTCTGACCGGGTTCACGAACTTGCTTTTTCGGTCTGCGCTCACGGATATGGAAACGTGTTACAAGCTGCTTCGCCGCAGCGTGCTGGCCGACATCGACATCGTCTCGAATAGCTACAACGTCGAGCCCGAGATCACCGCGAAGTTGCTCAAACGCGGGTTCGTCATCCACGAGGTTCCTATCAGCTACGCGGCTCGGAGCCTGGCCGAAGGCAAGAAAATCCGATTGGTGGACTTCGTGTCTGCGGTCTGGACGCTCGCCAGATACCGCGTCTTGGCGTAACCGGCCAATCAGCGTCCGGTGAGCCCCGTCTCCACCAGCACGCCGCGGGTCGTGCCGAGATCGCGCGCCGATGGTGTGACGATCGTTCGGTCGTCGATCAGGATGGAGCGATCCTCGTCGATCGCCGCGCGAACGTCCGCCTCGCACACGAACGCCGCCGCCGTGGCGGGCGGCGTCGTTGACGGTATCACTGGCTGGCCGGGCGGCGTCGGTGACGGTATCGCCGTCGGTGATGGTTGCGCCGGCTTGGCGAGTGTTATGCGCCTGGTCGCCCGGACGCGCGTGCCGCGCGCGGCGAGGAAGGCGTCGATGCGCGTGGCAAGCGCGTGCGGATCGAGCGCAGCCGGTGCGGCATGATGACGCGGTGCCGCAGGTAGGTGTCGCGGCGCCGCCGCGCCGGTGGCATCGTGACGCGGCGCCTGGCGGATCCCGTACGCGACACGCTTGATGTTCAGCAGGTGGCGTGGCGTGATGTTGTCAGAGGTGATGTTGCCGTGGCCACCGCACCCGAGCGTCATCGCCGGCTCGAGACCCGTCGTCAAGCCGATCGAACCGAGGGTCGTGGACGTGTTGACCACGATCCGAAACGCGGGCTTCTTCAGGCCGAACTCGAGGACGATCGCGTCGTCGCGAGAGTGGATCGCCATCGTGTGCCCCAGACCGCCGTATCCGAGGATCTCCTTGCACCGCTCGCAACCGGTGCGCCAGTCGTCGACCACATAGAACGCAAGCACGGGACAGAGCTTCTCGATTGACAGCGGATGATCGCGTCCGACACCCGTGAGGGGCGCAATCAGCACCCGTGTCTCGGGCGGCACGTCGATGCCCGCCTGCCGGGCAATCTCGACGGCGCTCTTGCCGACGAGGGCAGGGTTCGGGAGTCGCTGCGGTGTCACGAGCGCCGCCGCGACCCTCGCACTCTCCGATGTGCCCATGAAGTGCCCACCGGCGGCCTGAAACGCGCGCCGCACGTCGTCTGCAATGGCGGCATCGACGACGACGGAGTTCTCGGCGGAGCACAGCACGCCGTTGTCGAAGGTCTTGCCGGTCATGATGTCGTCGACGGCCTTCGAGACGTCCGCCGACCGCTCGATGTAGGCCGGCGCGTTGCCCGGTCCGACGCCATATGCCGGCTTGCCCGCGGAGTACGCGGCGCGGACGAGCCCGAGCCCGCCGGTCGCCAGAATGACGGCGATCTCGCGCCGCTTCATAAGGGCCTGGGTACCGGCGAGCGTCACCGTCGTCATGCATCCGATGGCCCCGTGCGGCAGACCGGCCGAGGTGGCCGCGCGCGACATCAACTCGACCGTGCGAGTGATGCTGCCAACGGCTGCGGGATGCGGGCTGACCACGATGGCACAGCGCGCCTTGATTGCGATCAGGAGCTTGTAGATGGCGGTCGATGTGGGGTTTGTGGATGGCACGATTGCCGCGACGACGCCGAACGGCTCTGCAATCTCCACCACGCGCCGGTCGTCGTGCCTGGCGATCACACCGACCGTCGCCATCGGGCGGATGAAGTCGTAGACGGTGCGGGCCGCGAAGAGGTTTTTCTGGACTTTGTCGGCGACGACCCCGTAGCCAGTCTCGTGGACGGCCGCCGCTGCAAGCGGCTCGGCCTGGTCGGCGGCCACCCCAGCCATCGCGCCGACGATCGCGTCGATCTGCGCCTGCGTGAGCTCCGCGAGGCGCTGCTGGGCTTGTTTGGCCCGTTCGGCGAGCCGCGTTGCCTCGCGAACGGCGAGGTCATCTCGGTCGGACGCTGCCGTCACGTCAACCATGCCAAGGCAAGGACACCCGGACGCGGGCTGCTAGGCGTCCTTGGGCGCGGGAAGTATCTGTTCGACTTCGTCGTGCGGTCGTGGGATGACGTGCACCGACACGAGTTCACCGACGCGACGAGCCGCTGCGGCGCCAGCGTCGGTCGCGGCCTTGACGGCGCCGACGTCACCCCGGACCATCACGGTGACGTAGCCAGAGCCGATGTACTCTTTTCCGATCAGCACCACGTTGGCGGCCTTGACCATGGCATCGGCGGCCTCGATCGAGCCGGTCAGACCCTTCGTCTCGATCATGCCGAGCGCTTCGAGTGTCATGAGACGTGAGCTCCCACGGGTGGGCGACGGTGAGTATGGGCCGCGACGCACCGTAGCATATTGCTTTCGCTGCGGCAACACGCTAGTGTCTCGGGGTGGTGCGTCGCGTGATCCACGGTCGCCGTTTCACGACTGCATGCCTGTTCGTCGTCGGCTGGTCGATCCATGGGGCCTGTGCCGACCCTCCTGCTCCAATCGCCACACCGACCCTGGGCGTGAGCCGTGCGACCGTTCCGCTCGGAGGTCCGCTGGAACTTAGTATCCGGTTCGATGTCGCGCCCACCGTCGCGCCATTGACAGAAGACTATCGGGTGCTTCTGCATTTCCTGAACACCGACGCGGATCTGCTGTGGGCTGAAGACCACGACCCGCCCGTGCCGACCTCGACCTGGCAGCCAGGCCAGCGGGTTGAGTATACGCGTCGGATGACGGTTCCGATGTATCCCTATATCGGCGAAGCACTTGTGGCCGTTGGGCTGTATTCGCGGGAGACAAACGAGCGATTGCCGCTGGCAGGGGACGACCTCGGTCAGCAGGCGTATCAGGTCGCACGCGTGGCCCTAATGCCCCAACCGGAAGGCAGCTTCATGGTGCAGGGCGAGGGCTGGCACCCGGCCGAGTTCGAAGGGGACGGCCGCAACGATTGGCGTTGGACGACCGGACGCGCGGTGCTCTCAGTGCGCAATCCCGGCACGGACGCGTTGTTCGTCATCGACCTCGAGGGGCGGCCGGATATGTTCGACGGACCACAGACAGTGTCGATCGTGATCGCGGATCGAGTCCTCGAGGACATCGTGGTCGAGACGAACGATCGTGTCTACGTCGAGCGAATCCTGAGCGCCGACGATCTTGGATCATCCGAGACGGTAGACATCGAGTTGCACGTGACCCCGACCTTCGTTCCGGCCGAGCGCGATGGCTCGGCGGAGGACACGCGCGAGCTCGGCGCGCGGGTCTTCTACACGTTCTTCGAACCAGGCGAATTCTAGATGGGGCTGCGCCCCAACTTAGATGGGGCTGCGCCCCAACTTAGATGGGGCTGCGCCCCAAACCCCCGCAACCGCTGCGCGGGGACCCCGAGAGCCCCACTCCGCGGTTGCGCGGCGCGCCGTGCGCGCCGTGATCCGATGGGGCTGCGCCCCACGCCGCCGCGACCGCCAGCGTTGCGCGGTCGCCGGCACGTGTGTTACGTTGGGCGGATGCCCTCCGGCCGATGGTCCTTGCCGTGGTGCGGTGTCGTGTGGTGCCTGCTGGTACAGCCGACCTCCGCGCCCCCCGAGGCAGAGCGCGTCTATTTCACGACCGGGCAGGTGCTGGCGACCGTGGGTCACGCGGTCGAGGGGCGCGGGGTCCGACTCCGTCTACGCGATGGCGGGGAGATGCTCGTCGACCCGCGCCTCATCGTGCGCATCGAGTCTGACGCCGCGTCTGTTCCGGCGTATCCGCTGACCGCCCGCGTGTCGAGGCCGCGTCTGCCGGCGAAGCCGTACGCGGATATCGTCGCCAGTGCGTCCGCGCGTCACGGTGTCGATGCCAGATTGGTGCACGCGCTGATCCAGGTCGAGTCGGGATACCGGGCCAATGCGCACTCATCCAAGGGCGCGATGGGGTTGATGCAGCTGATGCCGGCGACCGCGGCACGATACGCGGTCGGCAACCCGTTCGATCCGAGTGCAAACATCGACGCCGGCACCCGCCATCTCAAGACCCTGCTGGAGGAGTTTGGGACGCGGGGGGCCCTCGCCGCTTACAACGCCGGCGAGGGCACGGTGCGTCGTTTTCACGGGATTCCCCCCTATCCCGAAACCCGCCGGTACGTGAGCCGCGTGCTGGAGATCGTGGACGCAGCCGTCGGCCAGCACTGACGGCTACCGTGCACGGCTTCGCCTCCCACCGGATCAAGATAAGTCCGTGTGTCTCAATGGGTTCTGGCCCTCTGGTATAATCCCAATTGGGTGACCAGCCGATAACGTACACGCTGATGCCGTCGTTCTGGCGCCGCCCCCTATGGAGTTTCGCTGCCGACTCGGAACCGACACCGGTGAGATTCTCGAGGGCGTGTATGTCGCCGACAACGAGGCGAAGCTGCGCCAGGACCTCGAGGAGAAGGGTCTCTATGTCCTCTCGCTGCGCCAGCGCGGCACCCTCGGCTGGCAAGGGCTGACGCTTCCGAAGCGGCAGCGCATCGCGACCCGCGATTTCATCATCTTCAACCAGGAGCTCGCGGCGCTGCTGCGCGCCGGCATGCCTCTGGTGCAGTCGCTCGATATCCTGCGACAGCGCGTGGAGAACGCGGTGTTCAAGTCGGTGCTCGATGACGTGCACGACCGGGTACGGAGCGGCTCGGCGCTCTCCGACGCGTTCGCGGCCCACGGTGCGATGTTTCCCGGCGTGTACACCGCGTCGATCATGGCCGGCGAAAAGAGCGGCAGCCTCGAGGAGGTGCTCCGACGGTTCATCAGCTACGCGCGTCTCGTCACGGGCGTCAGGCGCAAGATGCTCTCGGCGCTCATCTACCCGGCGATCCTCCTCACACTGGCGTTGGTTGTCGTCATCATCATCGTGCTACTCGTCGTACCCGAGTTCGGGAACTTCTACGATGGGATGGGTGCCGACCTCCCGCTCGCCACCCGTGCGCTCACGGCGGTCTCGGAGACGCTGCGGGAGACGATACTGTTCATCATCGCCGGCGGTATCGCGGGTGGCGTGGGTCTCTGGGCGTGGCTCAAGCAGCCCAGCCGCCGCGCTACGATCGATCGGGTGCTGTTGCAAGTGCCGGCGGTCGGCGCGATCGCGGCGAAGTTCGCGACGTCGCAGCTCGCGCGCACGCTCGCCACACTGCTCGGCGGCGGGATCCCGCTCGTCAACGCCATCGATGTGGCAACGCGCTCTGTCGGCAACCAGCACTTCTCGCGCCAGCTGACGCAGATCGCCCAGGAGGTGCGCGAGGGGCAGGCGCTCTCCCTGTCAATGTCGGCGCGCGGGGTGTTTCCGACGGTCGCCGTCAAGATGGTGGAGGTGGGCGAGTCGACGGGGGCGCTGCAGGACATGCTGAACAACGTAGCCGACTTCTTTGATGAGGAGATCGAAACGACGCTGGCGCGCGTCGTGACGCTGGTCGAACCGGTGCTGCTGGTGGTGATGGGGATTGTGATCGCCGCGCTGCTGCTGGCACTGTACTGGCCGCTGCTTCAGCTCGGAGCCGTCGTCGCATGACCGACGTCAAACACGCGGATGCCGTCGCGAGCCCGACCCCGGAGCCTGCCGAGGCCTCCGGCGAGCTGTATGCCGCAGCTGGTGCGTCGGAGGCGACGACAGATGTCGCCGCTGAGGTCGCGCGCGCGCGCCAGCTCGCGGAGCGCTACCGCCTCGACATCGTCGATATGGAGCACTTCTATATCGACCAGGAGCTGTTCCGCGCGATCCCGGCCGACCTGATGCTTCGCTATGGCTTTGTCCCGCACCGGCGCGACGGTCAGGCGCTGGTGATCGTCGTCTCCGATCCGACGGATCTGCCAATGATTGACGAGCTGGCACTGTTGCTCGGCACGCCGATCACCGTGACGGTCGGGACGCCCTCGGCGATCGAGTCGATTCTCAAGAAGAGCGAAAGCTCGCAGCGCGTGCTGGACGAGGCGACGGAGGGCTTCCAGCTCCAGCTGCTGCGCGAAGACGAGGAAGGCGAGGAGAGCCTGACCGTCGAACGACTGACGAGCGACATCAGCCCGGTTATCCGGCTTGTCGACTCGATGATCTACACCGCGATCCAGCGGCGGGCGAGCGATATTCACGTCGAAACGCAGGACGACGCAGTCCACGTCAAATACCGCATCGACGGGGTGCTGCAGGCGGCGATGCAGCCGATCGATAAGCAACACCACAGTGCTGTGCTCTCTCGGATCAAGGTGATGGCGGAGCTGGATATCGCCGAGAAACGGGTCCCGCAGGACGGCCGCTTCAAGCTGAGGATGCCAGGCAAGACGATTGACTTCCGTGTCTCGATCATGCCGAGCGTGCACGGCGAGGATGCGGTCATTCGGATCCTCGACAAGGAATCGATCAGCGAGCAGTTCAGCGAGCTGCGCCTCGACATCCTCGGGTTCCCACAAGACGAGCTCCAGCGCTTTCGACGCTATATCGCCGAACCGTACGGCATGGTGCTCGTCACGGGGCCGACCGGCAGCGGCAAGACGACGACGTTGTACGCCGCACTGTCCGAGATCAAGAGCACCGAGGACAAGATCATCACGATCGAAGACCCCGTGGAGTATCAGCTCAGGGGCATCACGCAGATTCCGATCAACGAACGCAAGGGATTGACCTTCGCCCGGGGCCTGCGGTCAATCTTGCGGCACGACCCCGACAAGATCATGGTCGGGGAGATCCGCGATCCCGAGACCGCGCAGATTGCGATCCAGTCCGCGCTCACCGGCCATCTGGTCTTCACCACCGTGCACGCGAACAACGTCGTGGACGTGCTCGGGCGTTTTCTCAACATGGGTGTGGAGCCGTATCAGTTCGTGTCGGCACTCAATTGCGTGCTTGCGCAGCGGCTGGTCCGTACGATCTGCGCCGACTGCAAACGCCCCGCGGCGATGAGCGAGAGCACGCTGGCGGAGGCGGCAATCGACCCCGCGGCGGCTGCCGGCCATACGTTCTACGAAGGTGGCGGGTGCATCGAGTGCGGTGGCACCGGCTACAAGGGACGCACCGCGATCTGCGAGCTGCTGGATCTGAGCGACGGAATCCGCGAAATGATCCTGGCGCGCCGCCCGACGTCGGAAATCAAGAAGGCCGCGCGCGAGGAAGGGATGCGCTTTCTGCGCGAGTCGGCGGTCGAGCAGGCATTCGTCGGGACCACGACGCTACACGAAATCAACAAGGTGACCTTCGTTGAGTAGGCGTTCCGCGCGGTTGCCCGCGCTGCTGTCAACGCCCGGCCCCACCGTGGCTATCGCGCTGGCTGTCGACGGCGTGAGCGCGGTGCAGCTGGCGTGGAGTCGGAATCGACCGACGATCACCGCTCACGCGCGGGTCGAGCTGCCGGCCGGGGCGCTTGCGCCGGGAGTGGCCGCTCCGAATATCGTGGATGCGAAGGCGGTCACCGACGCGCTCGGGCAGGCGCTCGATCGGCTCCCGCGGCGCCCATCGCGCGTCGCGCTGGTCGTGCCAGACAGCGCGGCAAAGGTCTCGCTGGTCCGCTTCGACAAGGTCCCGTCGCGGACGGCCGACCTCGAACAGCTCATCCGGTGGCAAATGCGCAAGGCTGCGCCGTTCCGGTTGGAGGACGCGCAGATCGCCTATACGCCGGGCGCGGCGGTCGAGGGGGGTGGGCGCGAGTTCGTGATTGTACTGATGCGGCGCGACGTCGTCGAGGAGTACGAGCGTGTGTGCATGGCGGCGGGCGCACACCCGGGGCTCATTGATCTGGCGAGCTTTAACGTGATCAACGTGGCGCTGGCGGCGGCCAACGGGGCCGAAGCGGCCGACTGGCTGCTCGTGCATGTCGCGGCCGGATACAGCACGCTGGCCATCATCCGCGGTGGGGAGCTCATCTTCTTCCGCAACCGGCCCGCGGAGGGGGACGGCAACCTCGCCGACCTCGTGCATCAGACCGCCATGTATTACCAGGACCGGCTTGGCGGTGCGGGGTTCGGCCGGGTGCTGCTGGCTGGGGAGCCGCAGCTGGAGGTGCTCGGTGGCGGTCCTGGGACGGCGCGGCGGGCGCTGGAAGAGCGGTTGGACACCGGTCTCGAGTCCATCGCGACGGTGATGCGGGCGCCGGTCGAGGATACGACGGGCGGCGATCCGGCACTCCTCGACGCGCTGGCTGCGCCGGTCGGCCTCCTCGTCCGCGACCGCCTCGTGGCCGGGGCGTAGGGAGCGGGGCACTCATGCTGACGACGAATCTCTCCACGCGGCCCTTCTACAACGAGCGGGCCGTGCACCTCGCGCTCGCGGTGCTCGGGATAGCGGCGGTGAGCGTGCTGGCGGTGTGTGTCGTGCGGCTCGTCGATCTGGCACGGTCCAACACGGAGCTGACGGCGGCGGC
This sequence comes from Vicinamibacterales bacterium, assembly GCA_965197395.1. Taxonomy (GTDB): domain Bacteria; phylum Acidobacteriota; class Vicinamibacteria; order Vicinamibacterales; family UBA8438; genus CAZYFH01. The sequence continues at coordinate 156,860 of CBDANB010000007.1, forward strand.
CGATGAGAACGAGCGTGACGCGGCAGGTGTCGCGGCGCAGACGGCGGCGATTCGTCGCGGGATCGGCGACGCCGAGCTGGCGGCGCTCCGAGACGCCGCATCCGAGGCCAACCAGCTCATCGACCAGCGGGTGTTCTCCTGGACCGAGTTCTTCAACCGCATCGAGCGCACGCTGCCGGCAGACGTGATGCTCACTGCGATCCGCCCGGATCACGGCGAGCTCGGCGTCACCGTGTCGGTCGGGGTCATCGGGAAGAGCGTCGCCGACATCGACGAGTTCATCGAGCGGCTGGAGGCCACCGGGGCGTTCGCCGACACGCTGGCGCGTCGAGAGGAAATCACGGAGGAGGGGACGTATCGCGCCGACTTGCGAGGACGATATCTTCCGGAGAGGGGAGCGGCGCCGTTGCCGGAGACGGGGGCGTCGCCATGACGCTCGTGACCCGCGTCCTGCGCGAGAAACGACTCCTGGTGTTGCTCGTCGCTGCGGCGATCGCCGTCGACGCGGGACTGTATGCCTTCGCCGTCTATCCGTGGTCGCTCAAGGTGCAAAACGCAGCGGAGCGGGCGGTGCGTGCGGAAGCGAGCCGCGACATGGTGCGGCAGAGCTTTGGCGCCGCCCAGGCAACGCTGGAAGGGAAGACGCAGGCGGATACCGAGCTGCGCCGGTTCTACGAGGAGATCCTGCCGCGGGACCTGGCGGGTGCGCGTGGGATCACGGCGCTGAGACTGGCGACCCTGGCCGCGGAGCACCACTTGATTCTGGAGCGCCGCAGCACGGCCCCCGACCGTGATGACGACAGCCAGTTGGCGCGGCTGCGCATGACGATGCTCCTGGAGGGGGAGTATCGCAACATCCGGCAGTTCGTCTACGCGCTCGAGACCGCGCCGGAGTTCATCGTTATCGAGGAAATCGTGCTGAGCGAAGGGGAGGAGGACGACTCGGTGCAGGTGTTGACGCTCGGACTCGCCACCTACTATTGGACCGAGCAGGATGTTTCGTAGGCGCCCGTTGGTCGTTGTCGCGGTGTTGCACGTTTTGGCACTCTCGGCTCCCGCCTGCCGGCCGCAGGCCCCGTCGCCCGACGTCGGCGTCGGTGCTCCATCCGGGCCCGGCATGAACTCCCCCCAACCTGCCGATACATTGGACGGACAGTCTCTCGACGTGCGGATCGAGGCGGTGACCGGCGACAAGCCGGCTGCGGCGGACGACCCGCGCAACCCGTTTCGCTTCGGCCCCGGAACACCGGCCGGTGGCGAACGAGAGCCGCTCGACATGGCGTTGACCCCGGTCGCGGCGGGGCGCGGTTCCGACGACCGCGCGCCGGCCGCACCGCCATCCGGTGGCGCCCCTCTGGTGGGCGCGGCCAGTTTGAAGTTCATCGGTGTCCTCGAGGCGCCGGAGAGCGTGGGTCTCATCGCGGTCCTGAGTGACGGCGACTACGTCTATCACGGGCGGGTCAACGAGGTCATCGAGGGGCGGTATCGCATCGTTCGAATCGACGTCGCGTCGATAGAGATCGAGTTTCTGCAGGGTGGGAGCCGTCAGACGCTTCGGCTGGCGGGATCCTGACTCACCCGGTCTGGAGCGAGCCACGGTGTGTCGTAGCGACTGGACCTCGGGTCTGTGCCGTCTGGGTGCCGTCTTGACGTTGGGCGGCGTGCTGGCGTCCGGGTGCACCGCCGGCCAGGCGTTTCGCCAGGGCGAAACGGCCGCGCTGAACGGCGACTGGGACGCCGCCGTCGAGTACTACCAGCGTGCGATGCAGGAGGACCCGGATCGCCCGGAGTACCGCATCGCGCTCGAGCGTGCGATGGTCACGGCGGGGCAAGTGCATTTCGCCGCCGCGCAGGAGCTCGAGTCGCGTGACGATCTGACAGGGGCGCTCCTGGAGTACAGACGCGCCAGCGAGCTTGACGCATCGAACGGAATGGCCGCGGTCAAAGTGGGCGCCCTCGAGCGTGCCATTCGCGACCTCGTCGAGGCGGCGCGACCGCCGCCGCCCATCGAAGCCCTCCGGACGCAGGCCCGGCTCGAAACGCAGCCCCCGCTGCTGAACCCGGCCTCACGCGAGCCGCTGCGGCTCGCGTTCACGGATGCCAGTCTCCGCGACATTATGGATGCCCTCGGTGACGCCAGCGGGATCAACGTCACCTACGACGAACAGTTCCAGGACCGGTCCTACACGGTGGAGCTTGGCGGCGTGACCTTCGAGGAGGCGCTCGATCAAATCCTGTCGGCCAACAGCTTCTTCTACAAGGTGGTCAACGACACGACCATCATCATCGTTCCCGATACGCCGCAAAAGCGCGCGGCGTACGAGGAGCAGGTGATCCGCACGTTCTTCGTGTCGCACGCCACCGTCGAAGAGCTCGTGCAGCTGTTGACCACGATTGTCCGCGTGCCCCAGATGGCCGTGCAACACCAGTTCGTCGCGAACGCCCAGGCGAATACCATCACTGTCCGCGCAACGACGGCCGTGGCGGGGGTGATCGAGAAGGTCATCGCCGCCAACGACAAACCGCGTGCCGAGGTCATCATCGACGTCGAGATTCTCGAGGTCAATCGGGAACGGGCGAAGCAGTTTGGCCTCGACCTGACGCAGTACGCCCTCGGCGCCGTGTTCTCCCCGGAGCTTGCGCCTCCGAACGAGTCGACGACGCCGTCCGGTGTGTCGTCGCCGCCGCCGTTCAATCTCAACACGATCTCGCAGGGTGTCAGCACCGCCGATTTCTACATGTCGGTGCCGGCCGCAGTCGTCAGGTTCCTCGAGACCGACACGCACACGACCCTCATAGCCAAGCCGCAGCTGCGGGGCCAGGAGGGCACCGAGCTCACCCTGAACCTGGGCGAGGAGATCCCGGTACCGTCGACGGCATTCACGCCGCTCGCGGCCGGGGGGGCCGCATTCAACCCGCTCACCTCGTTCAACTATCGCCCGGTTGGCGTCAACGTCGTGATGACGCCCCGCGTGACGTATGAGAACGAGATCGTTCTTGATCTCGACGTGGAGAACAGCACGGTCGGTCCGAGCATCAACGTCGCGGGACAGCTACTACCGACGTTCGGCACGCGCCGGGTCGTCACGCGCCTGCGTCTGCGTGACGGGGAATCGAATCTCCTGGCCGGGCTGTTGCGGGAGGAGGATCGCACGCTCCTGCGTGGCTTCCCAGGCATTCTGAACCTGCCGATCATCAGGCAGCTGTTTTCGGCGAACGACGAGTCCGTGCAGCAGACAGATATCGTCATGTTGCTGACCCCCCGGATTGTCCGGACGCACGAGATCACGCAGGAAGATCTCAGCCCGATTCACATTGGCACGCAGCGCAACATCGGGCTGACCGGGTCACCGCCGCTGATCGCGCCGGTACCCGAAGCCGGAGCGCCAGATGCCGCCGCTCCCGTGCCCGAGCCCCCGCTCGACGTCGAGACGCTCCAACCCGACGCCGCCGCCGCGGACGTTGAGCCCGAGACGCCCGCGGCTGTGGATGCCCCGACGGAACCGGCGGTCGAGCCCGACGCGGTCGTTGATGACGTGCGCGACCTGCTCACCGAGCCCGTGGACACCCCGGAGTTCCAGGAGCCGCCCCAGCCGCAACCGGTGGCCGGCACGCAGGTCCTCATCACGCCGCCCGGGCAGGAGTTCACCGTGGGCGCCGGACCGTATACGGTCCCCATCTCGGTGACGGGCGCATCACAGCTCTCGACGCTCACGCTGAGCGTGGCCTACAACCCGTCGGTGCTCCGTGTCAGCACGGTGCAAGAGGGGAGCTTCCTTCGTCAGGGCGGCACCGACGTGGCGTTCACCCAGCAGGTCGACGCGATCAACGGACGGATCGACCTCACGCTGTCCCGGATCAACGACCCCACGGGCGCGTCGGGCGCGGGTCTGCTGGCGGCAATCCTCTTCGAGCCGATCGCCCCCGGTACCGCGCAGCTCTCGCTCAGCGGGATGGGACTGACCCCGGGCGGCGCCGCGCTGGCGCTCGACCTCGGGACCGCGACCGTCACTGCGCGATAGCCCCTGATCGGCGGGCTGTGATGTGGACGGGCGGTCGCACCCGGCTGCTATGATGCCTACGGGGATGCCGCGGATACCGACCAGCGAGCACGTGTCGTTGATGCGCCGGTTTCGTCGAGCGCGCGGGTATTCCTTCGTCGAGCTCCTCGTCGTCACGGTCATCATCCTGATTCTCGCCTCCGCCATCGTGCCGCTGAGCCGGGTCACGATTCAACGTCAGCGTGAGACGGACCTGCGTCGCGCGTTGCGGGAGCTGCGCACGGCGATCGACGGGTACAAGGACGCGGTGGATCTCGGTGTGATCGGAGGGACGGCGGTTCAGGCAGGCAGCGAGGGCTATCCTCCGGACCTCGAGACGCTGGTCGAGGGCGTCGAGCTGCTCAACGACGCGTCCGGACGCAAGCTCCGGCTCCTGCGGCGCATTCCGATGGACCCGTTGACACGGGACCGCGAGTGGGGGCTTCGCTCGTATCAAGACGACCCCGACGCCAGCTCGTGGGGCGGCGACAACGTCTACGACGTCTACACGCAGGCCAGGGGCACGGCGCTCGATGGAACGAGGTATCGGGATTGGTGAGACGGCGCCGCCCGAGCGGCCACGGTGGCTGGACACTGGTCGAGCTGACCATCGTGATCATGCTGATCACGATTCTCGCCGGCATGGCGATGGCCGGGTACCGGACGGCGATCGTCCGGTCGCGCGAGGCCGTACTGAAGGAAGACCTGTTTCGGATGCGTGACGCCCTCGACCAGTACTACGCCGACCGTGGGGAGTATCCGAGCGGCCTTGGCAGCCTCGTCAGCGATGGGTATCTGCGCTCGGTCCCCGACGATCCGTTCACGAACTCTCCCGATACGTGGCAGACGGTGCTTGCCGACCTCGACCCGGCCAACCCGATCTCGCAAGGCATTTTCGACGTAAAGAGCGGCTACGAGGGTACCGCGATCGACGGGACCCTCTACGCCGACTGGTAGTCGGCGTGTCCGGCCCGCGGCGACATCCCTCACCTGTCTCAGCTCGGCGGTGTATCACGGTCAGCCCCATCGACGCCGTGACCGCAGTCACTTGATCCACACGGGCGTCGAATAGACGTGGGTCACGGTGTTGCCCGTGGTCGTCACCGAGCTGCCACCGCCGATGTCGCCGAACTCCCAGAAGTAACTCGACACGGGAACGGTGCTGCCGGTCACGGTGGACGTGAGCAGCACGACTTCGTCTTCCGTGGCGGGCGACGGAGACGCAGTCAGGTTGACGTTGATCGGCGTGGCCGGTTGGATATTGATGTTGATGACGCCGGTTCCGCTGCTCTCGTCGGCGGCGGTGACGGTCACGCTCGCCGTCTTGAGCCCGCTCGACGTATAGACGTGGCTCGTGCTATTGCCGTTCGTGGTGACGGTCGTGCCGTCACCGAAATTCCACGCGTATCGGTCGATGGTGGTGGTCCCGGACGTCGGCGTCGCGGTCGCGGTGAACGTGACCACTTCATTGACTTGGAGTGTCCCGGATGTCGAGAGCGTGACATCGAGGGGGCCGGCGCTCAGGACGACGACCGACGTCGATGTCGCGATCGACTGGCCTTCGGAATCGACCACGGTGAGTGTCGCGATGTAGGTCGCCGGCGAATCGTAGATGTGGCTGGGCGACGTGCTCCCGGTTGCGGCTCCCAAGGACTGCGACTGACCATCGCCGAAGTCGAGCGTGACGGCGGTCACCGGATTGCTGCCGGCGTTCACGGTCACGGAGAAGATGGTGGGCTGACCCGAGGTCGGTGTCGTCGACGTGACGCTGAGTGTCGCCGTCGGGGCAGCGTCGACCTCGACGGTGGCCGTCGCGGTTTGGCCGCCCGCGTTGGCCGTGACCTCGGTTTGGCGGCTCGTGGTCAAGGTCGATTGCGCCTCCCCGTTCCCGTCCGTGATGTCGTTGGTGGCGGAGAGCGAGCCCGCTGACGCGGTGAACGACACCGGCACGCCAGGCAGGCTGTTTCCACTCGCATCGGTGACGCGGGCCACCAAGGCTACGGAGCCGCCCGTCGCTGGGACGGTGCCGGGCGTGGCGTTCAGGAGCACGGCCGCCGCGGCGGCGGCGCCGATCTGGATCGTCACCGGCTCGGCGACCGCGCCTCCCGAAATTGCGCCGACTTCCGCGGTTCCAGATTGGCCCCCGGACCGCAGGGTGGTGGTCGCCGTGCCCCCGTTTGTTCGCCCCTCGATGGGGTCGAGCACACCGATCGTGGTCGTGAACGTGACGAGGGTCCCGTTGTGGACGGGGGTGCCGCTCTGCTCGACCAGGGTCGCGCTGATGGTGGCCTCTCCATCTATTGGGAGGATGACCCGGGGGCAAGTCTTGCCACGCGTCACCGTGACCAATACCGACGGTGACACCGGCTCGACGCAGATCGCCTTGGTGGTCGCGCCGAGCGTGTTCTCTGTCAATTTGACGTTTAGCCCCAGCAGACCCCAATCAGGCTCCGCTGTGACGTTCACTGCCACCGTGACGCCGTCGACCACCGCCGTCAACCGCTACGATTTTGACTTTGGGGACGGCACCACGACGACAGGCAGCGCCAACGTGGTCCCAAAAACGTACAACCTCGACCCGACCTCGACGGGAGAGAGCTTCACGGTTGAGGTCACTGCGTTCAGAGCCATCGACGCGACGAGCACCTCGGCCCAAGTAGTGGTCACGGTCGTGCCGTAGCCGCAACCGCCGCGACCTTCCAAACCCTGATCACCGCGCACCAACGAAGGGCGGTCGCCGTTCTAGCGATCCGACCGAACTGCCAGGTGATGACCGCGAGTCCGAAGGCCAGACGTCGGACCATCGGCCCTGTTCGTCGACACGACGATGGTCGACTCGGTCGGGGCGAGGAGCGGGACGCTCTCACAGGCCGCAGCCAGGAGCGCCGCGCTTGCGCAGAGCCCCGCAGCAAGCCGCATCCAATTCGTCGTCGTGAGCCGTGTTAACATGGCTAGAACCGATTAATCTTATCGGCATGTACTTACACCAGCAACAGAGCGTCCGCGGCACTCGTGACCGCGGCTTCGCCATGGCGGGGCTGCTCGTGAGCCTCTCCGTCATGGGGTTGATGATGGCGATGGCGCTGCCTGTGTGGAGCGTGGCCGCAAAGCGGGAACGTGAGGCCGAGCTCATCTTTCGAGGCGAGCAGTACGCGCGGGCGATCGAGCTGTATCAGCGGAAGGTGGCCGGCGCGTTCCCTGCTGACCTCGACATGTTGGTCGAGCAGCGCTATCTCCGGCGGATCTACGAGGATCCGATGACCGAGGACGGGGAGTTTCAGCTCATTCTCCAGGCGCAGATGGCGCAGGCTGGCGGGACGCCGGAGACGGCGGCCACACCGGGTCAACAAGTTGGTCGGATACCCGAGACCGGGGGCGACGGGGCCCAACCGCTGGGATTCGGCGAGATTTCATCAGGTCCAGGCACCGCGCCAAGTGGGGCGCAGGGCGGCATCGTCGGCGTGGTGAGTAAGAGCACTGAGGAATCGCTCAAGCAATACAACGGTCGCGAGCGGTACAACGAGTGGGTGTTCATGCCGGTGCAGGCGGCGGCGCAGCCGGGTGGTGGGGCTGCTGCGCCGGGCGCCCAACCGTTCGCGCAGCCTGGCCAGGGCGGTGCGGGCCTGGGTCAGGGATTCGGGACCGGTGGCGCCGGTCAGCCGGGCACGAACCGATCCCCCGGCGCGGGCGGCACCCGTGGCCGGAGCGGCGACTCTCCGCGCTGACGGTCGCGGTCCCTACCTCGCTTCGCTGGCCAACTCTCTGTAGAGCCAGCCCGCGGCGAGCGTCGATACGGCGATCGGCAGCGTCGCGTCCCCGACCGATCCGAACAGCAACTCGCCCGAACCCCACAACGCCCCATAGACGAGCACGCAGCCGGCCACCCAGCGGAGCAGCGGCTGCGTCATGGTGGCAGGCTTCGATTCGCCGGCAACGGCCGCGACGCGTCGCCAGCCGGGCCCCCCCGGCCGCGCACGTCGGTAGAACGCCACGAGATGCGGCATGGGGTCCGCCGGCGTGAGCCATGTCGCACCGAGCCAGCACACCGTCGTCCACGGCACGAGGTAGAGCAGGGTCTCCGGAAACACCAGTTCGGTCCAGCCCTGCACGTAGACGAAGCCGATAAAGGCCGCGACGACCGCCGCGATCTCGGATATCGCGGTGACGCGCCACCAGTACCAGCGGGCGATCAGCACCAGACCGATGCCCGCGCCTGACTCGAGCACGAACTCCCACGCCTGTTGGACGCTGTCGAGATACAACGTCACGACCGCGCTCGCCGCCATCACGCCGATCGTCAAGGTGCGCGAGACCGCAACGAGATGCCTGTCGGTCGCGGTCGGGCGCACGAATCGGCGGTAGACATCGTTCACCAGATACGACGTTCCCCAGTTGAGCTGCGTCGAGACGGTCGACATGTATGCCGCGAAGAACGCGCCGACGAGGAGACCGCGCCACCCTGACGGGAGATGGTCGCGCATGACGAGCGCGTACCCGGATTCGCGATCCGACAGGTCGGGGTAGAGCACGAGCGCGGCGAGCGCGACGAGGACCCAGGGCCATGGCCGGAGGCAGTAGTGGGCGACGGTGAACCAGAGCGTCGAGAGCACGGCCTGGCGCTCGTTGCGCGCGGACATCATGCGTTGCGCAGGACACTGCTCATCTCGGCTCCTTTCTCTCGTGGCGTGATGGTCGTCTTGTCAACGTCATCAAACCACCGGGGTTGGAGCCGCTTCAATTTCCAACTAAGTTTCGCTCACACTCGTCAGTCCAACGAGCACGCCGGTGAGCCGATCCCACCCGAGCGTGACTGACAGCACCTTCGCCAGCGCGAGGTTGACCCAGCCGATGACGAGGCAGTTGACGGGCAGACCGAGATACAGGCCGCGGAGCCCACGCAGCAGCGCGGCGGACCGCCCGGTGTATCGCAGCTCCGCGAACTCGACGTCGGTCAGGATCCCGGCGCGGCGCCAAAGGCGCGCAAACAAGAAGACGGTGAGCATGCTGCCGAGCGCCCCGTTCCACCACAACCAGTTGCCGGCAATGCCGTTGGTGCCGACGAGGCCGGTGACGACGAGCGGCGTATCCGCCGCGAATGTCGTCGCGACCATCGACGTCCCTGCCAGCCACCAGGGGAGGTCCCGGCCCGAGAGGAAATACTGTGTGAGGCTGGAGCCGGCGCGGCGCGCGTACCAGGTCGCGACGGCAAACGGTATGGCCAGCGTCAGCGTGAGGGCGATCCAGTCGAGCGCCGTCAACGACATGAGTGGTTGCTAGGCCATGGCCGCCATGACGGCGTCGTGGAACGCGGGTCGGACGGCGAGGATAGCATCGTTCGCGCGTGTGGGGTGGACGCGGTTCGTGAGCAGGACGACGTACACGTCCGCGCGTGGGTCGATCCAGAGCGACGTGCCGGTGAATCCGGTATGACCGACGGCTACGGGCGACATGCGGGTGCCACACGAGGACGTGGGCCGCATGGTGTCCCATCCGAGCGCGCGCGAGCTTCCCGGCACTGGGGTGGGCTCCGTGAACCCCGTCATCGTCACGCGTGAGACGAGAGGCCCCAGCGGTGAAGACTCGCCACGCATGACGCAGAGCACGTCTCGCGCAAAACGGCCCACGGCGGCGGCTGTCCCGAAGAGGCCCGCGTGCCCCGCGACGCCTTGGAGCGCCCACGCGTTCTGGTCGTGGACTTCGGCGACAGCCAATCGTCCGCGCCACGGGTCAACCTCCGTCGGCGCCGTGCGCGCACGCCACCCGCTGGGGGGACGATAGCAAAGCTCGCCCCATCCCCGCGCGTCCGCGAGCGCCGAGAACTGCCGGTCGATCGGCTGGTGCTGCGCGTCACCGTCGGCCAGGATGAAACCGAGGAGGATGAAGCCGAGATCGCTGTACACGGAGCGGGTCCGTGGCGAATACTCGAGGGGCAGCGTGCAGATCGCGTGTTCGAAGTCGGCGCGGCCGACGTGGTCACGAAAAAACGGGAGGTGCGCCGTCAGACCAGAGGCGTGCGCAAGGAGATCTGCAAGAGTGACCGTCTCGCGGTCCGTCCCGCGCCACGCGGGTAACCAGTGGTTGACGCGGTCGGAGACCGTCAGGCTGCCGGCCTCCACTCCCCGCATGGCGAGGGTGGTGGTGGCGATGACCTTGGTCAGCGACGCGAGGTCGAACACGGTGCTCCGTATTGTCGCGCGCGTCGGGTCCGCGTCAAGCGTGCCGAACGCTTGACGTGGACCCGCGTCAAGCGTGCCGAACGCCTGACGTGGACCCGCGTCAAGCGTACCGAACGCGTCTTCCCACGCCGGGCCCTCGTGGGTACCCACCTCGGCAACCGCTCCCGGAAATGCGCCGTCGCGCACCGCCTGTGTCAGGATCCCGCCTGCCGCGTGCAACTCAGCCATGGCCGCCGTCCCTCGCGTGCGGCGCGCGGAGCGTCTGCGCGCTCCACCCCACGGCCAGCGTCGTCATCGACCCGATGAGCGTGTACCACTGGTACGAAACTGCTGTGAACAGGGCCAATGAGAGGGTGGCCACGAGGCCGGCGCCGAGGCCCGTCGCGGCGGCGGCCGGCGACCGTGTCGTCGTGAGGGCGCCTATCAGGAAGATGCCGAGCAGCAGTCCGCCCGTGAAGAACTGGACGGCCAGCACTTCATCGATCAGCCGGCTCGACAGCTGGATGGCCCCGAGCGCGACAGCGACCTGCAGCGCGCCCCACCCGATGGTTGCCCGACGGGCGACACGGAGATAGTCGGCGTCCGATCGACCACGTCCCGCCCACGGCATGTAAAAGTCGCCGACCGTCGAGGCGGCGGAGGAGTTGAGCGATGACGAGAGCGTGGACATCGCGGCCGCGATGATGGCGGCGACCATCAAACCGCGCAGGCCGACGGGCAGGTGCGTCATCAGGAACAGCGGAAACACACGGTCGGCCTGGATCTGGTCGTCGACCACGACCGCGTCGAGCAGGCCGGGCGCGTGTGCCGTGTAGTACACCCAGAGCATCACGCCGATGGCGAGAAACAAAGCGAATTGCACGAACACGACCACGCCGCTGACCACGAGCGCACGGCGGGCGTCACGAGACGAGGAGCAACACAGATACCGCTGGACGAACATCTGGTCGGTGCCATGCGTTGCGGCCGTCAGAAACGCGCCGCCGACGACCGCCGACCAAAACGTGTAGTCCTTCGTGAGTGTCCAGGTGAGGTCGAGCACGGTGAGCTTGCCGGCGGCGTGACCGCTGGCCATCACCTCGGTCCATCCGCCTGGGATGGTCCCGATCAACAGTGCCGCCGCGATGACCGAGCCGCCGAGATAGATCGCGAGTTGCGCCACGTCGAGCCAGACGACGGCCAGCATCCCGCCGAGCCAGGTGTAGGCGAGCGTGACCAGGGCGATGACCGCGACGGCGGCGACCAGCACCATCGTCTCCGACGTCGTGGCGGCGACCAGCACCATCGTCTCCGACGTCGTGGCGGCGACCAGCACCATCGTCTCCGACGCCGTGTCGGTCAGGACCGCGCTTGCGGTCTGCCCGGCCGGGCGGGTCAGCACGGCGGTCGCAAGCACCACGCCCGTCGCGAACAACCGGAGACCATCCGAGATATTGCGCGTCGCGAGGAACATCACCGCGGTCACACGGCCAATACGGCGGTCGAATCGCCGCGCCAGCAGTTGATAGGCGGTGACGAACTCACCGCGAAAGTAGGGCGGGATGAGGACGAGCGCAACGAAGAGGCGGCCAACGACATACCCGGCGGCGAGCTGCAAGAACGTCAGATCGGAGCCGAACGCGTAGCCCGGGACGCTGATGAGGGTGACCGTGCTCGTCTCGGTCGCGACGATCGAGCCCATCACAGCCCACCAGGGCACGCGATGGCCGGTCAGAAAATAGTCGCGTACGCCGGTCTGGCCTCGCGACAGCTGCTTGCCGAGCCAGACAGTGATGATGAGGTAGGCGGCGACGACGACGAGATCGACCGGGTGCATTCATCACCGCGCGCGCTGCGACTGCGGGAGAGCCGCACCGGCGTCCTCCCCGAGCGCCGACCTGACGACGTCGTTGGCTCGTTTCAGTCGAACGAGCGCCGCGGCGTAGCTGTCGCCAGTTCGCTCCATGACGATCGCCGCTTTGACGTTCCACCGGGCCCGTCGCAGCAGCTGCCCCGCGGCGTCGTAGTCGAGGCCCGTCACGGTGGTGATGATGCGACGCGCGCGATCCCGCGCCTTTTCCGAACCCGTCTTCACGTCGACCATGAGGTTGCTGTAGGTCTTGCCGATGTGGACCATCGCAATGGTCGTCAGCATGTTGAGCACCATCTTCGTGGCCGTGCCGGCTTTGAGACGGGTGGACCCGGCGATGACTTCCGGTCCGACGGCTGGCGCGATCACGACATCCACGAAGGTCTGGAGCTCGGTGCCCGGCCAGCAGGTGACAAAGACGATCTTGACACCGGCGCGCCGCGCGCGCGTCAATGCGCCACGCACGAACTGGGTCATCCCGCTCGCAGAGACGCCAATGAGCACGTCCTTCCTGCTGGGTCGAAGTCTGGCGACCGCCCGGCCGCCTTCGTCATAGTTGTCTTCGGCGCCGTCTTTCGGATGAAAGAACGCAGAGCGCCCGCCCGCCATGATTGCCTGCACGAGGCGCGCAGGCGTGCTGAACGTCGGGACCATCTCGGCGGCCTCGAGGACGCCGAGTCGACCGCTGGTGCCGGCACCGACGAAGATGAGACGCCCGCCGCGCCGCAGCGCCGCGGTCAGGAGGTCGGCGCCCGTCGCGATCTTGGCTTTCTCGCGTTGGACCGCGGCCAGGACCTTGCGGTCCTCGCTGAGCATGAGCCGGATGAGGTCGTCGGTGGACGCCCGATCCATGGCGAGCGTGTTGGGATTAATCGCCTCGGTCGGCAGGTCCTTCCATTTCGATGATGTCGGCATCCGACCTCGGTCTACTGCGGGCGCTCCGGACCGTGGCCGCGGGTGTCGGTCGTCGGACCGCAAAGCGCGTCGCTCGCCGCTGGAGGGCCCCGCGCCTAGTTTGACTTGCCTCAAACGGACAAGGTATAACTGTCGATTATTCTAGAGCCTACGGGCCCACATGCGCACCATCAGTCTCGTATCCGTTCGTTGCTCGACCATGAAGTTGACGCCGACGTCGACCCCTCCGACCCGGTCTCGGGCCGGTGCTGGATGATGTAGCCGTCGCGAATCAGTGATTCTCACGGGCCATCATCCATTGCCGGGTGATGGCCCTTTTCTTTAGGCCGTTGTGCAGCACGAAACAAGGATTCGTACTCGTTGTGGACTGTCGGCACGCGGCCAAGGCGCGCCTCGCGGGCGCGGAGTGGGGCTCTCGGGGTCCCCGCGGAGCGCTCGCGGGGGTTCGGGGCGAAGCCCCGTCTAGTTGCCGTGGGAGACCCCCCGGCTTTGCCGGGGCGGCCAGCAGCGTTTGACGTATCCGGGAGTCGCGTGAGGAAACTCCTTCCCGTGAGCCGCACAAGCATCACGAGAAGGAGTCCTCATGACGACGTACCGAAGTCTCAATCATACGAAATGGCACTGCCAGTATCACGTAGTGTTCATTCCGAAGTACCGGAAGAAAGCGATGTATGGAGGCGTCCGGCAGCAGCTGGGCGAGGTGCTGCGGCAGCTGGCGCGGCACCGCGAGAGCCAGGTGGAGGAGGGGCATCTGCTGCCCGACCACGTCCACATGTTGGTGTCGATCCCCCCGAAGTACTCGGTGGCGCAGGTGATCGGGTATCTCAAGGGGAAGAGCGCGATCCACATCGCTCGGGAGTTTGCGGGGCGGTCCCGGAACTTCGTGGGGCAGCACTTCTGGGCGCGCGGGTATTTTGTCTCGACGGTGGGCCGTGATGAACGGATCATCCGGGACTATATCCAGCAGCAGGAGCGAGAGGATCGGCGGCTGGATCAGTTGCCGTTGGACTAGAGCCGCCACCGTCAGGTGGCTCAAGTGACCGCGCAGCGGTCACGTCAGCCGCTTTGAGCGGCTCACAACTAAAGCCCCCGGCTTTGCCGGGGGATACTTACTTAGGGATGCAGTCAGCGCTCAAGATCGCCCTGGTGGGATTTGGTACGGTGGGGCAGTCCGTCGCCCGCATCCTGTGCGGGGGCACGCACCCGCGGCTACGCCTCACCCATATCGCCAACCGCAACGTCGAACGCAAGAAAGTCGACTGGGTGCCGGCGGATGTCATCTGGACGGACCAGGTCAGTCACGTGGTCGAGTCCGAGGCCGACGTGGTCATCGAGGTGATCGGTGGCGTCGACCCGGCCGCGGACTGGATCCAACAGTTTCTCCGCGCCGGGAAATCAGTCGTCACTGCGAACAAGCAGGTTATTGCCCTGCGCGGTGCCGAGCTCATGGCGCTGGCTCGGGAGCAACGGTGCCACGTGCTCTTCGAAGCGGCTGTTGCAGGGGGGATTCCCGTCGTGCGGGGTGTGCGCGAGGGCCTTGCCGGCGACCAGCTGTGCCGGGTGCTTGGCATCTTGAACGGGACCTGCAACTACATCTTGACCCGCATGGAGATGGCCCAGGTGTCGTTCGCCGACGCCCTGACCGAAGCGCAGTCGCTCGGATACGCGGAAGCGGATCCGACGGCGGACGTCGACGGCGTCGACGCGCAGGCCAAGCTCGCGATCCTGTCGATGGTGGGACTTCGTCGGCAGATCGAGGCCACGACGATTCCGCTCGCGTCGATCCGCGCGATCGAGCCGATTGACTTCGTGTATGCGCGCCGGCTGGAATGCACGATCCGGCAGGTGGCACGCGCGGAGCTTGTGGGCGGCGATCGTCGGGTACTGGCGTCGGTGATGCCCGCGCTCGTCCCCCTGGCCTCCACGCTGGCCCGCATCGAGGGGAACCAGAACGTCGTCGTCGTCGAGGGTGCCTTCGGTGGCGAAACAGCGTTCTCCGGCTACGGCGCCGGCGGCGACCCGACGGCCGTGGCTGTGGTCTCAGACCTCGAATCGATCGCGCGTGGTCATGAAGACGCGGCCGCCGACTGGCGGATCGACCGCGCGGAACGCGTCGAGCACGAGTTCATGGCGCCGCACTACGCCCGATTCATCGTCGCCGATCGGCCCGGCATCATCGCCGCGCTGGCGGATGTCTTTTCGCGGCATGGGGTCAACGTCGATTCAGTGCTGCAGGAACCGGGGTGGTCGAAGGCCGAGCTTCCGTTCGTCGTTACGCTCGAGTCGTGCAGTTCGACGGCCGTCAGTGCCGCGCTTGTCGAGATCGGGGCGTTGGACTTTCACGCGCAACGGCCTCTGTGCCTGCCGATTCTCGCGCGAGGACGGCGTCGGTCATGAGCTACGTCACCGGCCTCCGGTGTTCGTTGTGCCAGACCCCGTTTCCTCCCGAGGCGCTCTACGTCTGCGATCAGTGTCTCGGGCCGCTCGAGGTGACCTACGACCGCGACGCCATCCGCCGCGTGCTCACACGTGAGGTCATCGCATCTCGGCCACCCAACTTGTGGCGGTATCGGGAGTTGCTTCCAATCGACGGCGACCCGCGCACCGGACTTCATTCGGGGTTCACCCCCCTCGTGCGCGCGGATCGGCTGGCGGCCGAGCTCGGTATGCGGGAGCTGTGGATCAAGGACGATTCCGTGAATCATCCAACGCTGTCCTATAAGGATCGGGTGGTGTCGGTGGCGGCGACACGGGCGGTCGAGCTCGGGTTCACCGTGTTTGGCTGTGCGTCGACGGGGAATCTCGCGAACAGTGTCGCTGCGCATGCCGCGCGCCTCGGGTTGGCCTGTTACGTATTCATTCCCGACACCCTCGAGCCGGGCAAGATCCTGGGGTCCGCCGTCGCCGGACCGCATGTCGTGGCGATCGACGGGACGTACGATGACGTCAATCGGCTGTGCACGCAGGTAGGGGAGCGATATGGCTGGGGGTTTGCCAACATCAACCTCCGAAGCTACTACGCTGAAGGCGCGAAGACCTTCGGATTCGAGATCGTGGAGCAGCTCGGCTGGCGATTTCCGCGCCACGTCGTTTCGCCGGTGGCCGGCGGGACGTTGTTGCCGCGGATCGGGAGCGGATTTCAGGAGCTGCGGGACGCGGACCTGGTGGAAGGGGATCTGCCGCGAATTCACGCGGCTCAAGCGGCAGGGTGCGCGCCGGTGATTCGCGCCCTTGAGTCGGGAGCCGACCATCCCGACCCGGTCAAGCCGGACACCATTGCCAAGTCGATCGCGATCGGGAACCCGGCGGACGGGTTTCACGTGCTGCGCACGGTGCGCGACACCGGCGGGTCGGGCGCGAGTGCCACCGATGGCGAGATCATCGATGCGATCGGCTTGCTGGCACGGACGGAGGGCATCTTCACGGAACCGGCCGGCGGCACGACCCTCGCGGTGACCATCACATTGGTCAAGGAGGGCATCATCGAGAAAGACGAGTCGACGGTGATGTGCATCACCGGGAACGGCTACAAGACCCTCGACGCGGTGGCCGCGACAGTGCCCGAGCCGGTGCGGCTCGCCCGATCACTGCGCGACGTCGAGGCCTTCGTCGCCGAGCAGGACGCGCGGCACCAGCGTGAGGGTCAGAAGTGACGCATCCGGAGCTCGGCGTCATCGTCGAGGCAGAGGGGCACCTGATCGACTCGCAATTGCTCAACGCCATCTTCGACAAGGTCATCGAGCGCCGCGCGACGTTCGAAGTGCTGGAGTTCGAGATCGGTCGGACGAACGACGAGTTCTCGCGGCTCACACTCCGAGTGACCGCGCCGGATCGCCCACGCCTGGTCCAGTTGCTCGAAGAGCTGATGCCGCTCGGCTGCCACCCGGCGCCGGAGCGCGAGGTCGTGCTGAAGGCGGCGGACGTGGACGGATGCGTGCCGGACGATTTCTACGCCACGACAAACCATCGAACCCACGTGCGTCATGGCGGGGCGTGGCTCGAGGTTGGCGATCAGCGGATGGACGCCGTCGTCGTGGTGACCCCGACCGGCGCAGCCTGCTGCAAGCTGCGAGACGTGCAGGCAGGCGACGCGGTCGTGTGCGGCGTCGATGGCATCCGCGTGGCGCCGGCATTTCGCGAACGCGATCGGCTCGGCTTTGCGTTCATGACCAACGACGTGTCGACCGAGCGACGGGTTGAGGTTACGGTCACCAAGGTCCTGACGATGATGCGAGATGTGAAGGCGGCCGGTGGGCGCATTGCGTTCGTGGCCGGCCCGGTCGTCGTGCACAGCGGCGGCGGCGCCTACTTCACCGAGCTCATCCAGCAGGGGTTCGTCGACGTGCTGCTGGCGGGGAACGCCCTAGCCGTGCACGACGTCGAGCACGCGCTGTTCGGCACGTCGCTGGGCATCGACCTCGACGCCGGTGTCGCCGTCGAGGGGGGCCACAAGAACCACATGCGTGCGATCAACGCGATCAACCGTGCCGGCGGTCTGCGCCCCGCGGTCGCGACCGGCGTCCTACGGTCGGGGATCATGCACGAGGCGATCACGCGCGAGGTCGACTACGTGCTCGCCGGGAGCATTCGTGACGACGGGCCGTTACCGGACACGATCATGGACCTCGTCGACGCTCAGGACAGATACGCGGCGGCGCTCCGCGACGTCACCATGGTCGTCATGCTGTCGACGATGCTCCATAGCATCGGCGTCGGCAACATGCTGCCGTCCTGGGTCCGGGTCGTGTGCGTTGACATCAACCCCGCGGTCGTGACGAAACTATCCGATCGGGGTTCGTCTCAAACGGTTGGCATCGTGACCGACGTCGGCCTGTTCCTACACCAGCTGAGTGTGCAGCTGCGTGATCCGGCCCGGTCCGTGGCCCCCGCGAGCCGGGAGGGGACACACGGATGAGTGCGGCCGCGCGCGAACCGATTGTCGTGCAGAAGTACGGCGGCACGTCCGTCGCGACTGCGGATCGGATCTGCGCGATTGCGGACCGCATCGCGCGGGGCATGCCGGAACACCCACGTCTCGTGGTCGTGCTGTCCGCGATGGGGAAGACCACCGATGGCCTCGTGGCCCTCGCCCACGAGGTGGCGCGCCAGCCACAGGGACGGGAAATGGATCTCCTGCTGTCAACGGGTGAACAGGTGTCCGTGTCGTTGCTCGGGTTGGCCCTTCAGGACAAGGGCATGGCCGCGGTCTCGTTGACGGCTCCACAGTGCGGGATCCGGACGGACAGCGCCTTCAACATCGCGCGGATTGAGTCCATCGACACGCGGCGCATTCTGGGCGAGCTCGACGAGGGTCGCGTCGTGATCATCGCCGGGTTCCAGGGTGTGACCCAGGATCAGGAGGTGACGACACTCGGGCGCGGTGGCAGCGACATCACGGCCGCCGCGGTGGCGGCGGCGCTCGACGCGAGCGTCTGCGAGATCTGTACGGATGTCGACGGCGTGATGTCTGCCGACCCAAGCACGGTCCCGCATGCCACACGGTGGCGCGCCATCAGCTACGAAGAGGCGGTTGAGATGGCCTCGAGCGGCGCGAAGGTGCTGCACCCACGTGCGGCCGAGGTCTGCATGGCGTACCGCATTCCCATTCATGTGCGCTCGAGCTTCCACATGGATGAGGGGACGTGGATTCGCGGAGGCGATGACATGGTGATGGAACAAGCGGCCGTGGTTGGTGTCAGCAGCGACAAGCAGATCGCCAAGGTCACCCTGCTGGAGGTGCCGGACAGACCCGGGATGGCCGCCCGGGTATTTCAGGACCTGGCGGCGGGCGGGATTAGCGTGCGCCTCATCATCCAGAGCGCAAGCTCCGAAGGTCGAGGGCGAATCACATTCGTGCTCGATGCCGAGTACGCCGATGGCGCGGCCACCCTGATCGACCACTGGAAGGCCGAAGGCGTCGCGAGTGCGGGGACCGTCGAGCGCGACGTGGCGAAGATCTCGATTGTCGGTTCGCGCCTCGCGTCGACACCCGGGTTGGCCGCGCGGATGTTCGCCGTCCTGGCGCGCGAGGGCATCAACATCGACTGCATCAGCTCCTCCGAAATGAAGGTTGCGTGTGTCATCGCCTCGGCCCAGGTCGACCACGCCGTGCGTGCTGTCCACAACGAGTTTTTTCCACAGACCGACCCGGTGGTGGCCGGGTCGACGGGGTAGGGAGCAATGGACGGTCGACTCGACGTCGGGATTCTCGGCGCGACAGGCACGGTCGGTCAGGAGTTCATCGCCGAGCTCGCGGCGCATCCATGGTTCAACGTGGCGTGGCTGGCGGCCAGTGAGCGATCCGCCGGTCGGCGTTACGGCGACGCGACGCCGTGGCGGCTCCCGTCGGTGTTGCCCGCGTCGGTGGCCGACATGGTCGTGCACCCGTGCGAGCCGGCCGGCGCACCGAGCCTGGTGTTCTCGGGACTCGATGCGTCGGTGGCCGGCGATGTCGAGACCGCCTTCGCGTCGGCCGGTCACACGGTCGTGAGCAACGCGCGCAACCATCGCATGGCGGGGGACGTGCCGCTCCTGGTCCCCGAGATCAACCCCGACCACTTGCAGTTGCTTGCACGGCAGCAACGCGTTCGGGGATGGTCGGGTCGGATCGTCACGAACGCCAATTGCTCGACGATTGTGCTCACGATGGCGCTGGCGCCGCTCTGTCGGTTCGGCTTGCGGTCCGTCACGGTGTCGACGCTGCAGGCGGTGTCCGGCGCGGGGTATCCGGGCGAGGCGTCGCTGGACATTCTGGGAAACGTCATTCCGTTCATCGCAGGCGAAGAAGAGAAGATGGAATCCGAGACGCAGAAGATCCTCGGGTGTTTCGAGGACGATGCCGTGACGCCGCACGCGGTCACGGTCAGCGCGCAGACCACGCGTGTGCCGGTGGTGCACGGTCACACCGAGCTGGTGTCGGTCGCGCTGGAGACCCAGCCGTCGATCGACGACGTGAAGGAGGCGTTCCGCGTGTTCGCCGGGCGTCCGCAGTCCGAGCGCCTCCCGAGCGCGCCGCCGCGCCCGGTGCTCTATCTCGAGGAGTCCGCACGGCCGCAGCCGCGGCTCGACGTCGATCGGGACGGGGGGATGACCGTGTCTGTCGGGCGCCTGCGCCCGTGTCCGGTGCTCGACTATAAATTTGTCGTGCTCGGACACAACACCGTGCGCGGCGCCGCCGGTGCGGCTTTGCTGAATGCCGAGCTGATGCGGGTGGACGAGCTCATTTAGTACTTGGACGGGGCTTCGCCCCGAACCCCCGCGGGCGCTCCGCGGGGACCCCGAGAGCCCCGCCCCGCGCCCGCGAGGCGCGCCGTGCGCGCCTTGGCCGTGTGCCGTCGGCGGTGTACCTACCCTACGATTCGGCCTGCCTTGTCGAGCCTTAGGGTCGCGCTGTGGGGCCGCCAGGTGCGGCAGGTGCGGCCTGCCGGCCATCGAACACGATGCGGCCGTCAACGACGGTCATCAGCACCCGTGCGTCCCGAATGTCGGGCGAGGGTGCGGACAGCAGATTCGTGTCGAGCATCACGAAGTCGGCCAGTTGGCCAACGACGAGGCGGCCCTTCGTCGCTTCCTCGAAGGAGGCATACGCGCCAGTCAGCGTGTATGCATCGATCGCCTGGGCAATCGTCACCCGTTCGGTCGGGATCCATCCGCCGGTCCCGCGCTCGTCGAGCGGCCGGCGCGTGACAGCGGCGTAGAGCCCGTCCAGGGGGTTGACCGGTGAGTAGAACCAATCGGTGCCGAAGGTGACGCGCGCGCCGCTGTCGAGCAGCGACCGGATGGCCAGAGCGGTCGTGTCGCGATGCTGCCCGACCAGCGCGTCGATCAGCGACGCGTCGTACAGCAATCGTGTCGGTTGCATGCTGGCGACGACGCCCAGACGGCCGAGGCGGTCGACGTCCGCCGCGCGGAGATGCTGGGCGTGCTCGATTCGAAACCGCCGGTCTCGCCGGCCGTTCTCTCGAATCACGCGGTCATAGGTGTTCAAGACGAGGTGGGTGGCCCGCGCACCGATGGCGTGCATAGCCACTTGCAGTCCGGCCCGGTCGGCGGCGGCGGTCCAGCCATAGAGCTGGTCTTCATCGTAGAGCAGCATGCCGCGGTCGCCGACCGAACCGGGATAGGCCTCGTCCAGCGCCGCGGTTCGCGTATCCAGTGTGCCATCGACCAACCCCTTGACGGCGCCGACGCGGAGCCAGGCGTTGCCGCGGCCGTCCGGGCCGCCGAAGGTGCCGTTCGCGATCTCGTCCCGCAGGCGGGGCCACGTCGCGAGCGGCAGCGCGGCGTAGATGCGTGCGGTGAGGCTGCGGCTGGCCGCGGCAGCCTGGAAGGCCGCCACGTCCGACCAGCCTCCCATGTGGTGGACGGACGTGACGCCCCGCGCCGCCAGGTGGTCGAGTGCGGCGTCCAGTGCGGCGGCATCACGATCCGCCGAACGCATCGATCGGGCGACGGGCGTCACGGCCGGGTCGCGGTCTCCCTCCTCGAGGAGTTGGTAACCGGCGTCGATGAGGTGGGCGTGCGAGTCGATGAAGCCAGGCACGATCATGGCCCCACCGGCATCGATCAGACCGTCATCGACGGCCAGCGCGGCCACGGCGACGCTGGTTCCGACCGCCGCGATGCGACCATCGGACACTCCAACCGCCTCGACAACGGGACGCGCGGGGTCGCCGGTCCAGACCCTCGCATTCACGACAGCGAGCGTCACCGCAGGGATGGGCGACGGCGCCTCGACTCCGCAGGCGGCGCAGCTGAGAGCGCAGAGCGCGGCGGTCCACGTCGTGCGCCGACGGGGCAGTTCCCCAAGGCGTCGCGTGGGAGACTCGGTGTTGTGCCGGGCGAATGGCGGAACGCGAGGAGGGTCCGCGATCGGCACGGACTCAGCCAATGGCGTACGTCAGTTGTCGTTCGCTTGCCGGTCGCCACTCGCGTAGTCGACAAGCAGGCGGATGGGGGACGTGCTGTCGGTCCCCAGGAGCGACGTGCCCGGGGTCGCGTCGGCGCCGGGCCGAAGCAGGGCGTGTACCTCGATCTCGGTGCCGCCAGGCAGGTCCATCGGCGCCTCGAACCAGTAGCGTGTCGGCCACGCGGCATCCGGCTCTCGTAGGAACAGCATCGGCACCCGGTCGCCGCTCGGTGTCACGGCCATCACCTGGACATCCTTCGCCTCGATGTCGATCTCGGGCAACACCGCGAGCAGGCGTACGTCGCGTTCGATCGGGTGGGTAAACACGATGTCACGGCCCTCGATGGGCGTCGGAGACGTCACCAGCATCGACTCGATCGCCGCCGCGTCGCCGTCTCGGAAATGCAGGCCCACCTGCGTCTGGTCGCTGAACGATTCTCCCTCGGTGATCCACGTCTTCTTGTAATGGACCCGCAGCACGATGTCGGCGCCCGCGGGCAGACGGTGGGCGATGCCGCCCTCGTGAAGGACTCGCTGCTGACCCGGTGACCAGACCGCGATCGGTGGAGTCGTGGGAAAGGGCTGGCCGATGGGTGGCGCGAACCCAAGCCCGGTGTCGGTCGCATCGAGGGCCGTCGCGGCACCGCTCGCGTCGACATACACGCCCACTCCGCGGACGACCGCGCCGGCGCCCGGCACCACGTCGACACCGGCGATCCAGCGATCGGCATCGGCCCGGGAGGGCAGCACGAAAAAGCGCGTCGTTTCGCTCGTGCCGGCGTCCAGCACGAACGCCTCGGGCATGGTCAGCGTGAGCCCGGGCTCGCCGAGCGACCACCCGCTCGGGGCGGACACCGGCTGTGGCTGTTTGTCGCGTGGGCCTTGCGGGTACCCGCCGCTCGACCACTCGAGAATCATGTCCATCTCGTGGGCCGGGAGCGCATGCCCGTTCTTGAAGTCGCCGAAGCCGTCCTCGGCCTTCCAGGGCGGCATCCGCAATCCAAGGACTTCCTCTCGAATGGACTGGGCCCAGGGATACGCTTCTTGATACGTGACCAGCGACATCGGCGCAATGCCGCCGCTCCGATGACAGGAGCCACAGTTGTCACGGAAGATGGGGAACAGGTGCTCGTTGTAGTTCCACCGGGATGCGATCGGTGTGTGACTCCGAGTCACGGGGCCGGTGCTCACCGCGAAACCGACTACCAGTAGGACCACGCCCCAGCTGTATCGCCGCATGTGCGTCTCCCAGTCGCGTCTACCGGCGCCGAACGCAGGCTATCGCGCGTCGGCCGCCGCGTAGACGCGGTTGATCTCGTCGACCGCCTCGACGAAGATGGCGTAGGCGTCGCCCACTTGCTGTTTGTTCCCCAGGTCGCCGTACCAGTCCAGTAGCCACGCAGCGCGCACGAGGCTCCGGATTGCGATGCGCACGTCGTTGCCCGCCCGCGCCGGCAGGTCGATCGCCCGGTCGTTGAGCGCCAGCGCCAGTTCCTTGGCCTGGAGGGCAGGGATGAAAATCTCCGTGAACGCACCCCGCGTCACCAGGTCGCCGATCTCCTGGTTGCGGCCGCCGATGCCGGTCACGATTTCGCTCGTGAGGTCGGGGATCCGCGGGCGAATCCGCTCGGCCAACGGCACCGCCACCGGGGCGGCATCCGCGACCGAGAGGGGCGCCGCGTCGCGGGCCGTAGACGACAATTCCATGAAGATGAAATCGAATCGGTCCTCCGGAAAGTCCTCGACCACTTGCAGCTTGACGGTGATCTCGGCGGGTACGGCGAGGTCTCCCACCTCGGCTTCCAGATAGGCGCCGTCGGGCGACGGCAGCAAAGGGAACGCGACCACTTCGCTGAACTCGTCCGTCGCCTCGTCGTATTCCTCCTCAAGGACCGCCCGTCCCATCCATAGGCTCACGTCGACCGGCTCGCGATAGTTGTCGCTTGCGTAGACGCGGAAGCGGCCGCCCTCCGGGTAGGCGCCCTCTATGTGGTGAAAACTGTCGGGCGCCATGAACACCGTTCCCCCATGCCGCGGCGTGTGATCCATGTGTGCCCCTGGTGCGGCATCGACGACGCCGCAGGTCAACATGGTCGATCCGTAGTAGGGATTCCGCACTGGTCCGTCAACCTGCACCCAATTGGACCCCCCGTCGTACATGGGGCAGTACGCCCGGGCGTACCCGGGCGGGAGATCCATCGCCGCGAGGAACTCCGATAGGGGCTTGAACTCGGCGCGCATCGTCTCGATGCTGTCCGCCGCCGCTGCGATCCGGGTGAGTGGGCGCGTGACGTCGTCCGCAACCGTGAGCAAGGACTCCAGCGCAACCCTTGCACCGGCGAAGTCATCCGCAGCCAACGCCTGCTGCGCTTCGACGTATGGTGCGAGCTGTGCGGTGAGATCGCCGGCTGTCGCCGGGGGTGCGGCCGACGTGACGTCGGGCGCCGAGCGTGTCGCGCAGGCGGACACGGCGATCAGCATGCCGCTCAGCGCGGCAAGCACATTCAAGCGTGAAGCCATGAACCTATCTTTGCGGAGGTGTCGATCGAACAGAACATCGGACTCGGGAGCGCGCGCTCGATGCCGCCAGTATACAACGTGCCGTGACAGCGTCGCAATGCCGCGAGGCACCGTAACTCTTTATCGCCCATGGATTAGCGGGCGTGCGTCTCCACCGTCTCGTGTTCACA
This sequence comes from Vicinamibacterales bacterium, assembly GCA_965197395.1. Taxonomy (GTDB): domain Bacteria; phylum Acidobacteriota; class Vicinamibacteria; order Vicinamibacterales; family UBA8438; genus CAZYFH01. Next base: position 181,438 of record CBDANB010000007.1, read on the forward strand.
CACCGGAAGACGCGGCCCGCCTGGCCGTCGTGCTACTGTGGACCGTGGCCGGCCTGGCCATCGTGCTACTGTGGACCGTGGCCGAGCGCCGCACCGCCCGCGCGCGTGCCAATACCGAGCTCGCTGACGCCTATCTCGACGAGCTTCGCGTGGCACGCAGACTGGCCGACAACACCATCGAAAGCTACGCGCGGGACCTGACGAGCCTGGCGCGTTTCGCGGACTCGGGTCGACAGCGGCTCGACCAGCTCACCAGACAGGATCTCGAGCATTTCGTGCGCGACCGCCGCGCGTCGGGGCTCGCTCCACGCTCGGTCGCGCGGACGGTCGCATGCATACGCGGTTTCTACCGTTTCCTCATGACCGATGGGCACATCCCCGTCAATCCGGCCGAAGATGTGCGAGCCCCGAAGTCGTGGCCGGCGCTCCCCAAGTTTCTGTCGCTCGAGGATGTCGACCGGCTGATCGAACAGCCGGACACGACGACGTCGATCGGCGTGCGCGACCGGGCGCTGGTCGAGCTGCTGTACGCGACCGGGATGCGTGTCTCCGAGCTGGTGTCGCTCCGTCCGAGCGATCTCAACCTTGGGGCGGGCCACTTGACGTGCCTCGGGAAGGGATCGAGGGAGCGACTGGTTCCCATCGGGGCGACCGCCGTTGACTGGGTGCGTCGATACGTCGCGTCCGGGCGACCGGTGCTCCTTGGCGACAAGGCGTCTCCGTGGTTGTTCGTGAACGCGCGCGGCGGTGGACGATTGAGCCGCGTCGGCTTCTGGAAGATCCTCAAGAAACTGGCCCGCCTGGCCGGGCTGTCTCCAGAGCTGAGCCCGCACGTGCTGCGCCACTCGTTCGCCACCCACCTGCTGGAACGGGGCGCCGATCTCCGGTCGATTCAAACGCTCCTGGGTCACGCGGATCTCTCGACGACCCAGATCTACACGCATATTCTCGAAGCGCGTCTCAAAGCGGTCTACGACGAGTTCCACCCCCGTGCCTGATTGACCCTGGAAACGGCGCTTTGCTATTGTTAGCGGTTCGCCCGCCGGCACAGGTCGCTGGGGAAGGCTGTGATGCTGCGGCAGCCAAGGCGCGCACGGCGCGCTGCGCGGGCGCGGAGTGGGGCTCTCGCCGATCCTAGGGGTGCCACCCCTAGATCGACGGGGGTCCCCGCGGAGCGGCCGCGTGGGGTTCGGGGCGAAGCCCCGAGCAAATGAAACACAGGGAGCAACATGCGCCGGACAGGCCAATACCTCTTTACCTCTGAATCGGTCACGGAGGGGCACCCTGACAAGATCGCGGATCAGGTGTCGGATGCGGTCCTCGATGCGATCCTCGCCCAGGACCCCACCGGTCGCGTCGCCTGCGAGACGCTGGTGACGACGGGCTTGATCGTGCTGGCGGGCGAGATCACCACGAGCTGCACGGCCAACTTCAGCGATGTCGCGAGGGCGGCAGTCCGCGACGTCGGATACACGCGCGCAAAGTTTGGGTTCGATGCGGACACCTGCTCGGTGCTGTCGGCGTTGCACGGCCAGTCGCCGGATATCGCCATGGGGGTCGATCCGGGTGGCGCCGGGGACCAGGGGATGATGTTCGGTTACGCCTGCTCGGAAACCGAAGAGCTGATGCCGCTGCCGATCATGATGTCCCATCGCCTGGTGCGGGCGCTGTCGGAGGTCCGTCGAGACGGTCGGCTCTCGTATCTGCGACCCGACGGGAAGTCGCAGGTGACCGTCGAGTATGCGGACGACCGGCCCGTTCGCATCGACGCGATTGTCGTGTCCAGCCAGCACAGCGAGGAGATCGCCACGGACCAGATCCGTCGTGACATCGAAGAGCACGTCATCCGGGCGGTCGTGCCCGGTGCGTTGATTGACGACCGCACGAAGGTCTACGTCAATCCGACGGGACGTTTCGTGACCGGCGGTCCGCACGGTGACTCCGGCGTGACGGGTCGGAAGATCATCGTGGACACGTATGGTGGGATGGCGCCGCATGGCGGCGGCGCCTTCTCGGGCAAAGATCCAACGAAGGTCGATCGGTCGGCCGCGTATATGGCGCGCTACATCGCCAAGAACTGCGTGGCGGCGGGACTTGCCGACCGTGTCCAGGTCCAGCTGGCGTACGCGATCGGCGTGGCGGATCCGGTGTCGGTGCTCGTCGAGACATTCGGCACCGGCAAGGTCGACGAAGCGACGATCAGCACATCGGTCCGTGAGCAGTTCGCGTTGACGCCGAAGGGGATCATCGAGACGCTCGACCTGCGCCGCCCGATCTACCGCCAGACCGCCGCGTTTGGGCACTTCGGTCGGAGTGAGCCGGAGTTCACCTGGGAACGCACGGACAAGGCAGAGGGATTGCGCGCGGCGGCGGGGCTTTGATCGGATAATAGTCCTCCATGTCGCGTCCGGCGACACGCTATCTCGCGATCACGGCGACGGCGGCCATTGGGGCCGCCGTTTTGTTGTTTCTGGTGCTGCCGCCGCCGGCGCGGGTCGTGGTCGTCCCCGACCCGCCGGGTTCCGACGATGAGGCGGTCGTCGTGCGTGGAGCGTTTCACGTGCACAGCGATCGCTCGGACGGGAGCGGGTCGGTCACGGAGATCGCCGAGGCGGCCCGGCGGGCGGGCCTCGATTTCGTCATCCTGACGGATCACGGCGACGGCACACGTCCGCCGCGCTCGCCCGCGTATCACCACGGGGTGCTCTGTGTCGACGCGGTGGAGATCAGCACGGACAGCGGTCACTACATTGCACTTGGCTTACCCGTTGTGCCCTATCCCCTTGGCGGCGACGCGCACGGGGTCGTCGAGGACGTGGCGCGGCTGGGAGGGTTCGGCGTGGTGGCGCACCCGGCCTCGCGAAAGCCCGCGCTCCGTTGGGAGGATTGGAATCTGCCGGTGGACGGCGTGGAGTGGATCAACGGCGACAGCCAATGGCGAGACGATAGCGTCGCCGCGTTGGCGCTCGCGGCGATGGGATATTGGCTCAGGGCGCCGGAGAGCCTGGCGAGGTTGCTCGACCGCCCGGACGCGGCGTTGGCGCGGTGGGATGCTCAGACCGCGGTCCGTCCCGTCGTCGGGATTGGTGGAATCGATGCCCACGCGCGGCTGGCGACCGGTGTCGGAGAGGACGGTTACGAGGATGCGCTGGCGGTCAGCTTTCCGGGCTACGAACCGCTGTTTCGGGCGTTCGCGGTGCGTGTTGGCTTGGCCCGCGCATGGCACGGCGATGCAATGAACGACGCACGGGCGTTGGTGTCCGCGATGCGCGCCGGTCGCACGTTCACCGCGATCGACGCACTGGCGGGCCCGGTCTTCTTTCGCTACCACGCCGCACACGAGGGGCAGATTGTCGAGATGGGGGGGCACGTGGGCGCCACGGGGCCGGTGTCGCTTCGCGCTCGGGTGGGTGGCCCTCCGGGAACCGAGATGGTGCTGATGCGCGACGGCCGCCCGGTCGCGCGCGCGCCGGCCGACATGGAGTACCAGGTCACGGCGGGCGCGCCGGCGGCGGCGTACCGCGTCGAGGTACATCTGCCCGACGCGCCGGGAACCCCCCCCGTACCCTGGATCGTCGGCAATCCGATCTACGTCGGCGAGAGGGTGGTGGCCGTCACGCCGCCGACGGCTCCGACGGCCGTGGCCCCGCTCACACGCGACGGTTGGCACGCCGAGCAGGACACCGGCACCGTCGCCGACGTCGACACCGTCGGCACGCGCGTGCGCTTGCGGTATCAGCTCGGCGACGGACCGGGGCCGCACGCCGCCGCCGTGTACGAGGTCACTGCAGGGACGCTCGTCGACTACGACCATCTCGCGTTTGATGTCGTCGCGAACCAGCCTGTCCGGGCATCGGTGCAGCTGCGGGTGGCAGGACGAGACGACGTGCGCTGGCGGCGGTCGTTCTACGCCGGACCCGAGATGCGGTCCGTGCAGGTACGCTTCACCGAGCTGACCCCGGTGACGCCGACGCTCGCCCCCCAGCCCGATCTCAGGCGGGTGGAAAGCGTGATGGTGGTCGTGGATGCGGTCAACACACGGCCCGGGACCGTCGGGACGCTGTCGGTGATCGCTCCACGACTCATTCGTTAGACGGGGGCTGCGCCCCCGAATCCCGCCGCGGGCGCTCCGTGGGGACCCCCGTCGATCTAGGGTGACACCCCTAGGATCGGCGAGAGCCCCACTCCGCGCCCGCGAGGCGCGCCGTGCGCGCCTTGGCCGTTCGTCGACGGGTTCCGTCAGGTTCTGACGTTGAGCAGCAGATAGGCCGCGGATCCGCCAAAGAGGACGTTGGGGGCCCATGCCGCGAGAGCGGGCCCGAGCAAGCCTGCGCTACCGATGGCGGCGAAGACACTCAGAATGACCCAGTAGCTGAACGCCAGCGCGATCCCGACGCCGACGCCGTAGAGGGCGCCGCGCGGCCCGGTCGTGACGGCGAACGGCACGGCGATGAGCGTCAGAATGAACGTCACGAACGGAAACGACGTCTTGCGGTGCAGATCGACGGCGAGGTCGACGACGTCGAAGCCCCTCGCACCCAACTCGTCGATGTATCGCTCGAGCTCCGCGAAGGTCATCAGCTCGGCGTCCGGACGCTCCGTCTGGAAGAACGTCGGAGGTTCGACGAAGGGCAGCGGTTGCGACGCCGCAAACGCATATGGTACGGCCGGGCCAGACGCCGTGGCGGGGAAGTCCCGCACCCAGACGTCGCGGCCGTTCCACTCGTCGGCGAAGATGGCGTGCGCGGCGAACGTACGGCGGTTGAGTCGCCAGGGGCGTCCCTCGAACTCATAGACAGAGAGATTGCTGAGCTCGGTGGTGTCCGGATCGAAATAGAGATAGTGATAGATTGCGCCGTCGCTGCTGACTGCCCATCTCCGGTTGAGCACGTCGAACGCTTCCATCGACCCGGTTCGAATCTGATGCCGGAGCGCCTCGGCCCTCCGGTTCGAGTGGGCGAGGACGCTTTCACCCAGCACGAAGAGGCACGCGCTCCACGCGAGGCTGAGGGCGAAGATCGGGAGCGCGGTCCGATAAAGACTGATCCCACATGCCTTCATGACCGTCAGCTCGCTGGACTTGGTGATCAGGCCGATCGTGATGAGCGCGGCGACCAACGCCGAGATCGGCAGGACGAAGTACATGAATTGCGGCGTGGCATTCCAGAAATACTCGAGCAACATGGCGCCGCTGGTCTGTCCCTTGAACAGTTTGTCCGACAGGTCGATGAAGGTCGAGATATAGAAGATGCCGAGCAGACCAACGAACGAGACCATGACCCACCGGAGATACAGCTTGGCGACGTACCAGTCGAGGAGCGTGAGATTTCCGAGACCGCCCCTCGGGACGGTCATCAGATGCGCGGGGGAGTCGTGTCGCTCGACCTTCGTCGCCTCGACCGTCGGCGGGCGATATCGACGCGACAGCAGCGGGATCGCGACGCGCCGCTCGACCGAGTGCGAGCGCCACAGGATGAGCCCGAGCCCGACAATGCCCAGCACGATGTTGGGCAGCCACATCGCCAGGTGGGGCGACACCAGTGCGCCCTTGGCCAACGCTTCTCCGGTGTACATGACGACGTAGTAGGCGAAGATCACGCCGATGCCGAGCACGAAGCTCGCCAGCTTGCCGTCCTTGCGGCTCGTAACACCCAGACCGAGGCCGATCAGCGCGAAGACGAGGCAGGCAACCGGGATGGAGAACTTACGATGGATCTCCATGACCGGCCGATGCGACGAGAGCCCGAGCTGGCCAAGCCGGGCGGCCTCGGCGCGCAGTTGCGGCACGGTGAACTCGGCGAGTCCCCGCTGGGGCCCCGCACGAGGAAACACCGACTCGGCGTCGAGGCTAATCGTGAGCTCCTTGAAGCGGTGTTCCTCGTAGGCGGTCGGATCCGTCGCGTCCGAGACGTGTTGCGTGCCGTTGTGCAGGACGATGTCGACCAGGCGTTGCTCACGATCGATGACCACGCGCCCGCGTTCCGCGACGACGACGTCCGGCCGATCGGGGTTGCTGGTGTCCGCCAGGAAGACATCCGACCATCCGTGGCCCGTGGCCGAGACCTCGCGGACGTATAGCATGCGGTTTGGAAAGGCGTCGTAAAAGACGCGCGACTTCACCTCACCCTCCGCCTGGTTGGCAACCGTGCGAAACGTGATCTCCCGAAACGCCTGGTTGGCGTCCGGGAGGGCGACGACCATGGTGTAGCAGGTCGCGGCGGCGGCGCCTACGGCGAGGAGCGCCAACGGTGCGAGCATGCGATAGATGCTGACGCCGCACGCCTGCAAGGCCACGGTCTCTCGGTCGGTCGACATGCGGCCGAGCCCCATGAGGACCCCAATCAGCAAGGCCATCGGAATGGTGATGCCGAGTCCCTGCGGGATCAGCGTCGCCATGATCCTCAGGATGGTGACCCCATCGACCCCCTTGGCGATGAGGTCCTCCGCGTAGTCCATGATGGGCGGCAGCATCAGCAGGAAGGTCAGCACCAGCAGCGCCAGGCCGAACGGCGCGAGAATCTCACGCAGGATGTAGCGGTCGGTGATCTTCAGCATGGCCCGGGTGTGTCTATCCCGATCCTATCGGTCGGGAGTGGGTTCGCCAAATCCCTCTGCGGTCCGCGAGTGGATGCCGACCCACGCCACCTCAATCATCCAGGATGTCTACCGGGTGGCCTAGCGTCCCATCCTGCGGTCGGGCCTGGGCCGGCTGATACAGGCCACGGTAGCCAAGCTCGAGGCGCTGCGCGTCGAGCAGCAGGGCCGCCTCGTCGACAGAAACGCCGTCGGCCACCCAACGAATCGGCTGAATCGCGGCCGAGCCCCCAAGAGCGCTTACCCCCTTCATCGGACACAGAAATGAGCGAAATTCTCGCTAAATCGCCCTGGACTTCTGTGTCTGATAAGGGGTGTTATGTTAACTTTGAAGGAAATCTAGGATTCCGCACGCAGCCCGGCGAGGATCTCTTCGAGTGCCTCGATGAGCTCGTCGCGCGGCACGCGCGTTCTCCGAAACGCCAGCCGCAGCTTGAAGCTCTTATTGGGTGCGGCGTAGCTGAAGACGAAGGGCTTCGGCCGGCCGCCCTTGGCCGGCTTCTGCTGGGCCGTCGCCTCGCGCACCTTGGCTCGGGTCACGTCGCCGTCCCGGGTGACCTGTTCGACCAGCGCGATCATCTTCTCGGGGTCGCCTTGCCTGACGATCTCGAGCAAGAGCGACTTCGAGGTGATGTCCGCGAGCCGGCAGAGACTCTTGACCTCTTCGGGCATCGCGTTCAGGCTCAATGTCTCGGTAATGGAGGTTCGAGATTTTCCGAGGCGGCGGGCAAGTTCCTCGTGCGTATAGTCGAATCGATCAGCCAGTGCGTGCAGCGCGTCAGCCTCTTCGAATGGGGTCAGATCCTTCCGTTGAATGTTCTCAATGAGGGCGATCTCGATCAGCTCGCCGTCGTCGACGTCACGGATCACCACGGGGACGCCTGTAACGCCAACCTGCACGGCCGCCTGGTATCGGCGCTCACCGGCGATGATCTGATACCGAGTTCCCCGTTGCCGAACAATCAGCGGCTCGATGATGCCCTTTTCGGCAATCGATGCCATCAACTCGGACAAATCGCCCATCACTTGCCTCGGCTGATCTGGATTCGGATCAACCTGTTCGATGGGAATGAGGCGCCCGACCGGCGCCCCTGACGAGGCCGCGAGCGCTTCCACATAGTGCGCGTCGTGGCGCATCCGAACGCTTTGCGGCAACCCCCTCCTAGGCACGGTCCATCACCTCCTCACACAGGCTGTAGTAGTCGGTCGCTCCCTTGGAGTCGGGCGCAAAGCTGAAGATTGACTCCCGGTACGCCGGGCTCTCCTCCAGCCTCACGTTCTTCGAGATGACCGTCTTGAAGACCTTGGTGCCGAACACCTTGTGAATCTGGACCTGGATGTCCTTTGCCAGCGATGTCCGCTTGTCGTGCATCGTGATGAGGACGCCGAGAATGCGAAGCGACGGGTTCGCCCGGCCCCGGACTTTCTCGATGGTCTCTAAGAGGTCATCGGTGCCCTCGAGCGCGAAATACGAGGACTGAATGGGGATGAGCAGATGCGTCGCCGCGACGAGCGCGTTTACTGTCAACAACCCGAGGGTCGGCGGACAGTCGATCACCATGTACGGGTATTGATCACGAACCGCCGCCAAACGGTCCTTGAGTCGGAAATGCGCATCGAGCTCCCCCACCAACCGCGCCTCGAGCTTGGCCAACGCGATCCGTGCCGGAGCGACCCACAGGTTGTCCTGAGACGACGGGAGGACGATGTCCGAGATCGGACAGTTCGAGTCAGCGATGGCGTCGTAGACGGTCTGGTCGATTTGATCGCGCTCGACGAACGAGAGTGTGCTGTTCCCTTGGGGGTCGAGATCGATGAGCAGGGTCGGTTTGCCCCGCAAGGCCAACGCGGAGGCGAGATTGATCGCCGTCGTGGTCTTGCCAACACCGCCTTTTTGGTTGGCGATGGCGACAATCATCGGGGGGCGCCAGCGCGCCGATCAACGTTTGCGAGGCATGAGACCGAGGTCAGCGGCCACACGAGTATTGGCCGGTATTCTACGGAGTGCTCCGCGGGGGTGTCAAGGCAATGACGAGTAGGTGTGCATTGTGGGGTGACTGCCCGGTCTCTAAATAGCCGTAACCTTATGATCTAAAGTGTGTTTCGCCGATTGTCGGCCGGCCGACATTGCGGTGACGGTACGAAGGCCAGGAAGGGTCGTCGCGTTACATCTTGTACTTGCCGAGGTCCTCTGGGTCGAGGCTCTCGAGCCACTTGGTCAGTCGTTCCGAGTCGCCAGCGTCCGGGGCGAAGTCGATGCTCTTGGCGTTATCGATCACCGTGTCTTCGACGTAGATCGGCGCGCGCACGCGGAGCGCGAGCGCGATCGCATCGCTCGGCCTGGCGTCGATCGCGACGAGCTCCCCACCGAGTCGAAGATGGATGAGCGCATAGAACGTGTTCTCCTTCAAATCACAGACGACGATCTTTTCAACCGCCGCCTTCAGACCCTGAATCACATTGCGGAGCAAGTCGTGGGTAATCGGTCGGGGCGTCGCGACGTTTTCGATCTGCAACGCGATGGCATTGGCCTCGAAGATACCCACCCAAATCGGTAGGACTCGTTCGCCATCATCGTCGCGCAGGATGACGATTGGCATGTTGGTGATCGGATCGACCATCAGCCCCTTGATCGTCATCTCGATTTGCATTGGATTCTCCTAGGCGACGCGACCCCAGACACTGTTCGGTCCTGTCCGCTCGATCGTGACATCCAGTAGTCGGCCCAGCCACTCTGGCTCCCCCGGGAAGTTGACGACCGTGTTCCCCGTGGTTCGTCCCGAGAACTCTTCGGGGCGACGGCGGCTCGTGGAGTCGACCAGAACCCGGACCGTCTGGCCGAGCAGTCTCGCGTGCACGGCTGTTTGGATGTCTTTCTGCATGGCCTGAAGCTCGGCCAGGCGCCGACCCTTCTCCGCCTCATCGACGTCGTCCTTCAAGCGACGCTCGGCCAGCGTTTTGGGCCTCACCGAGTACTTGAACGAGAACATGCTGTTGAATCGAACGGACGCGACGAGCGACAACGTTGCCGCGAAGTCCTCGGTCGTCTCGCCGGGGAACCCAACGATCATATCGGTCGATAGGGCAATACCCGGGATAGCCCGGCGAATGTCATCGACGAGTCGAAGATAGTCGTCTCGGGTGTGTCTTCGTCGCATCGCCTGGAGCACGCGTGTCGACCCCGACTGCACCGGCAGGTGGAGGTGCTTGCACACGCCGGGGAGGTCGCGGATAGCGGCAATGAGCCTCGGCGTGACATATCGGGGGTGCGGACTGGCGAAACGAATACGGCGTACCCCCGGCTGGGCGCTCACCAGCTCGAGGAGGCCCGCAAAATCGCAGCCCTCCATATCTGGGGCTTGATAGTGATTCACGATCTGTCCCAAGAGCTGGATCTCGCTGCGTCCGCTCGCCGCGGCCTGGCTGACCTCGGCGACGATATCGGCCGCGGGGCGCATCCGCTCGTGACCGCGCGTGTACGGGACGACACAAAAGGAACAGAACTCGTTGCATCCCTCGATGATGGTCACGAAGGCTTTAACGGGGTCTTGCCGAACAGCGATGCCGAGTGGGAAGGAGACCTCGTCGCGGGGATCGAGATCCACGGATGGGCCGACACCCAGCGCCGCCTGCTGGACGAGTCGAGGCAGGCTCGTCATCGCCTGGGTGCCGACCACGACGTCTACCATCGGCGCCCGGGTAAGGATGCGTGCGCCCTCCTGCTGAGCGACACAGCCCGTCACCGCGATCAGGGGTCGCTCGGCTGGCGTACGACCGCGGAATTGATCGAGTCGAGCGAAGAGCCGCTCCTCGGCCCGCTCGCGCACGCTGCACGTATTGACGACGACCAGGTCGGCTTCCTCGGGCGCGGTCGCCGACTCGTACCCCGCCTGCTCCAGAAGGCCAGCGAGCCGCTCGCTGTCGTGCACGTTCATCTGGCAGCCGAATGTCTCGATGCAGTATGTCTTAGCCAACCCGGCGCCCCTTCGCTTTCGCCCCTTCGCTTTCGTCTTTCGTTGTTTGTTTGCGTTCCAGCAATTCTCTAGCGCTGGCTAGTGCAGCAGAGGAGACGCGGCCGGTCATCAGGCGAGCCAGCTCTTCTACCCTCTCGTTGGGCCCGAGTCGCTCGACAACCGTTCGCGTCCGTCCGTTGCGGACTTCCTTTGATACGCGATGGTGGACCGTCGCCGCCGCGGCGATTTGTGGCGCGTGCGTGACACAGAGAACCTGGAGCGTCGCTCCGAGGTGCTGCAGGCGGGCCCCGACGCAATCCGCCGCTGCTCCACCGATCCCCACGTCCACCTCGTCGAAGACGAGTGTCTTCCCCACCGCATCGGTCGAGGCCAGCGTCTTGAGCCCCAGCATCACGCGCGACAGTTCGCCGCCAGACGCGACATCGACGAGTCGTCGAACTGGCTCACCAGGGTTGGCCGAAAAGAACAGCTCGACGTCGTCCACCCCCCGCTCGGTCCACCGCTCCTGGGGGAGCTCAGACTCGACACGCACCTCCATGCGTCCGTGCGGAATCGCGAGGGCGGCCAGCTCGCGCGCCAGCTGTTGGCCCAGGGCCCGACCGTGTCGCTCGCGCCGTTTCGAGAGCTGGCGCGCGACGCGGAGAAAGGCGTCTCGTGCCGCCGCCGCCTGCCGCTCGAGCTGATTGCGGTGGGCGTCGCCCCCATCTGTGACCTCAACCTCTGTCGCCAGCGCTCTTCGCCGAGTCAGCACTGCGTCGAGGGATTGACCGTATTTCTTCTTGAGCCGCTCGAGCTCCGCACGCCGGGTTTCAACCTCGGCCAGCCGCGCCGGCGACGCCTCGATCCCGGCGGCATACGATCGCAGGAACATCGCCAGGTCTTCGAGGAGCGGATCCACCGTTTCACGAGCCGCTATGTAGGCGTCGAAGCCGTCTGGGTCGAGCCTCGCCAGCTCGTCCAGTTGGCGCCACACACTGCCAAGGGCGGCGAGGATCGCGTCATCGCGCTCGTAGAGCGCCGCGTGCGCCTCGCGACACAGCGACTGCAGACGCTCCGCGTTCGCCAAGCGGCTACGCTCGGATACCAGTCGCTCGTCCTCGCCGGGCTCGGGAGCTATTCGATCGATCTCGGACAACTGAAACCGCGCCAGCTCGCCACGAGCGGCGCGCTCTTGCTCACCCAGCTGCGATTGTGCGAGGCGGCGGGTCGCGACGCGCCACCGGTCGAAGCGATCGCGGACGCGTGCCGCGAGGGGGAGTGCTCCGCCGTACGCATCGACGACCTCCGCGTGGGTCGCGGCGTCGAGCAGGGACTGATGCGCATGCTGGCCGTGGAGGTCGATCAGTCGGGCCCCCAGCTCCTTCAGCGTTGCTGCCGCGGCGAGCGTATCGTTGACAAATGTCCGACCGCGACCCCGTGCCGAGATCTCGCGCCGGATGACCGTCTCGCCGTCGCCCGGGATGTCGACGGTCGCCTGCACGATGGCTTTGTCCTGGCCAGCCCGCACGAGGGACGCGCTCGCACGTTCGCCAACCAGTAGCCCGAGGGCGCCGACGATGATCGACTTCCCCGCTCCGGTCTCTCCCGTCAGAACGTTGAAGCCGGGCTCGAACTCCAGCTCGATCTCGTCCACGATCGCGAGGTTACTGATGTGGAGAAAGCGAATCATGTGCGTGGGAAAGGTGGCGTATAGGTTGCCAAAAGCGGACTCCGGGACCGTGCACAGGTAGGAACTTCCATCGTATCATACGTTTGACAGCATCCACGCTCCATGGTACGCTTCGGCCCTACCCGCGCCTTCCCAGCGGCGCGTCAGTGTCTACGTGACGGAGGGTGAGGTGCGTATCCCTGGATACTATGCCCTTGCTCTTCTCCAGGCGCCCGGCGCGAGCGAGCCTGGGGGGGGCTTCGGCGGTGGCATCATCGGGCTGATCGAACAGTCGTCCCTGCTCTCGCGCGGGGTCCTCAGCATCCTGCTGTTGTTCTCGATCGCGTCGTGGGCGATCATTCTGTACAAGCTCTGGGAATTCAGACGCGTCGAGGCGCAGACGTCGACCTTCGTCGAGGTCTTCCGCAAGAGCAGCAAGTTCTCGGAGGTGCAGTCAGTCTGCAAGTCGTTGGCCGCAAGCCCACTCACCGGCGTGTTCCAGGCGGGCTATGTGGAGCTCAACGCGCAGTTGCGTCAACCAGAGACGTCCAACGGTCCGGCCCGACCGAATGGACCACCGGCGCGGCCGGCGTTGCGGAGCTTCGATGCTCTCGATCGCGCACTGCTCCGCGCCGCCAACGTTGAGGTCACCAAGCTTGAGCGCCATGTGGTGGTGCTGGCCACCACCGCGAGCCTCACGCCGTACATCGGCTTGTTCGGCACCGTGGTGGGCATCATCGTCGCGTTTGGGGCCATTGGCGACACGGGGTCGACCAACCTGGCGGTCGTGGGACCAGGAATCGCAGACGCGCTGGTAGCCACGGCGGCGGGCCTCTTCGCCGCAATTCCGGCCGTGTATTTCTACAATCACCTGACCCAGAGAATGAAGGTTGTCGCGTCCACGATCGACGACTTCTCGCTCGAGTTTCTCAACATCGCCGAGCGAAATTTCTCGGGCTGACCCGACTTCTCCACCATGCCAACCGTCCAACCAGCAGGGGGCCACAACACCAGCACCAGACGTCGCCGTGGGCGCCGTCACGTCGGCACGTCGCTCTCGGAGATCAACGTCGTGCCCCTCGTCGACGTCATGCTCGTCATGCTCATCATCTTCATGGTCGCCGCGCCGATGATGCAGCGCGGTATTGCCGTGAACCTGCCCGAGTCGCGGCGCGCCGATCCGCTCGTCTCGGAGCGGCTCTTCGTCACAGTGCCGCTGGCGTTTCGCACCGAAGGGGTCGTGCAGGTCGGCGACGACACCGTGCAGGTGGCTGCCGTGGCGGAACGGATGCGCCTCGAGATGCTCGATCGGACGGAGAAGGAGCTGTTCCTCCGTGCCGACGGAGAGATCACCTATCGGGAGCTCATCAGCGTGGTGGATCTGTTGAAGGAGGCCGGCGTCCAGGAAATTGGCCTCGTCTTGGATATACCCCGGGACCGATGAGGGAAGCGGCCTCCCAGGTGCTGGTCGAACGCGCCCGCAATCCCGAGGGGTTGCGGAAGACGCTCTTGTTGTCGCTCGGCGCGCACGCCCTGGTGATCGCGGGCGTGGTGCTGGGCCCGGCCGGCTGGTTCTCGGGCCAGGCAGCGGATGAGGGGCTCGACATCATGACGCTGCGGCTCGGCGGTCCTCAGGGCCCCGGTGAAGGGGGCCTGACGCCGATGGGCGGCCGGCCGGTACAGAAAGCGGTGACGTTGGATGAGGCACGCCGACCGGAGTGGGTGCAGCCGCCGACGCCCACGCCACCGAAGATGATCCTGCCGGTGCCCGAGGAGGAATCACGCCGGCGGCCCGAGCCGGTCGTCGATGTCGACACGACGCCAGAGGCGGCGCGCGGCCGGACCCCCACGACGGGTCCCGAGGCAGTCGAAGGCTCGACGATGGCCGACACCGGGGTCGAGGGGCTCGGCATCGGGCTCTCCACCGGCGGGCTCGGGGGCATCGGCGGGGAGCTCAGCATCAGCGACTTCTGTTGCATGGAGTATCTCGCGACGATGCTGGAGCTGATCGAGCGTCGATGGGACAGTAACCAGCGTGTTCCAGGGACGGTCGTCGTGCGGTTCGCTATTCCCCGCAGCGGTGTGATCGAAGATGTCGGGGTCGACCACGGGAGCGGTTACGTGGCCCTCGATCTTGCCGCTCAGCGCGCCGTGCTCCTCACACGCCAGATCCAGCCGCTGCCGTCGCGCTATCCGGAGGACCGGCTGATCGTGCGTCTCACGTTCGAGTATCGACAATGAAGAAGCCGAAGCCGAAGACCCCGCCGATTCCATCGCTCACACTCGTCTGTCTGACACTCCTCGCAGGCGGTGCGCTGCTCGTCGCCCAGCAACAGCCCTCCGATCGTCTGTCGGGACAACGATCGGCGGTCGATCTGACCATTGGCGATCGGATCGGCGCGCCGCCGCGCTTTGCCGTGCCCGACTGCCTGACACCCGACGCCGAGGCGGATCTCGTCGCGGTCGGACAGACCATCGCACAGGTGCTCTGGGATGATCTCGAGTTCGAGCGCGAGTTTCGCATGCTGGCGCGGGACACCTATCGCACGGTGCCGCGCTCCCGCACGTTGACCGACCTGCCCTTCGACGCCTGGCGGGAGCTGGGTGCAGACGGGGTTGTCAGCTGCACCGTCAACTCGCTGCCGAACGATCAGATTCGGGTCCAGGCACGGCTGTTCAACGTCCGTTCGCTCGAGTCGGCGTTTGGCGTCGAGTATTCCGGGTCGATTCGTAACGCCCGGGTCTATGCCCATCAGCTGTCCGATGAAATCCATCGGCAGCAGCGCGGTCTCGAGGGCATCGCGCGCACGCGGATCGCGTTCGTCTCCGACCGCGACAGCGAATCGGTGCTCGGGTTGGTCGAGAACCGCCGAACAAAAGAGGTGTACATCGCCGACTATGACGGCGCCAATGTCCGACGCGTGACGGTCGGCCGCTCGCTCAACATCAATCCGGTGTGGGCGCCGAACGGGAGAGCCATCGCCTACACGACGTATCGCGATGGACCGCAGGACGTCGCCATCTCGCACATCTACGAAGGCCGGCTCGAATCGCCCATGGGGGGCAGCGAGTATGTCCATAACTGGCTGCCCGCGTATTCGCCCGATGGACGTCAGGTCGCGTACAACTCGAACCGTGACGGCAATCCCGAACTCTACATTAGCAACGTGGACGGGACCGGCCTGCGGCGTGTGACGAATCACCCGAGCATCGACACCAGCCCCACGTGGTCGCCACAAGGCCATCAGATCGCGTTCACCTCCGACCGCACCGGCTCGCCCCAGATCTACGTCGTCGGCGTCGACGGCACCGGGCTTCGGCGCATCACGTTCGAGTCCTATTGCGATCGCCCGACCTGGTCGCCGGCCCCCTACAACGAAATCGCGTACGCGTCGCGGACCGGGCCCGGCTTCGATATCAAGGTCGTCGACCTGGCGACCAACGAGAGGCGTCAACTCACGTTTGGACTCGGCACGAACGAGAGCCCCAGCTATTCGGCCAACGGGCGGCACGTCGTCTTCTCGTCGACACGCGGCAGCGGGGCCAAGCAGTTATGGCTCATCGGTCGGGACGGAAGCGGCCTGCGCCGCATCACGAGTACCGGCAACAACGAGATGCCGAGTTGGTCCAGGTAGAGAGAGGTACACGACGGTGACGTGTTCATTGCGAAGCGTGCACAGCGGCGTCCTTCACGCGGTGGCCGACCGCGGCCATGTCGTTGCCGGGGCGATCGTCGTCGCTCTGCTCAGCGCATCGTGCGTGCGTAACCCACCGCCGGTCGAGCCGGAGCCCACGGCGCCCCCACCGGGCGCCCGCAGTGTCGACCCGGCCCCGCCGAGTCCGCCGCCGTTACCCGAACCGCCTCCGCTTCCCCCGCCGCCGCTCGCGGGCGAGGATGATTTCGAGTCGCGATCGCTCGAAGAGCTCAATCGCGAGTCACCGCTCGAACCGGTGTTCTTCGGCTACGACAGTTCTGGCCTCGACACGGCGGCGCAGTCGATCATCGAAGCCAACGCCGGCGTGCTCGAGCGATTTCCTACGTGGGTCGTGACCATCGAGGGGCATTGCGATGAACGCGGTACGCCGGAGTACAACCTGGGTCTTGGTGAGCGGCGGGCGCTTGCGGTTCGCGAGTATCTCGTCGAGCTCGGTCTGCCGGTCGCGCAGCTGCGAACGATCAGCTACGGCAAGGAGTTTCCGTTCGATCCCGGTCATGATGATGGCGCCTGGGCGTCGAATCGCCGCGCCCACTTCGTGATCACGTCGAGATAGTGGCTCGCGACGCCGGCCGGGACGCTCGTGTTCCGCGTTGGACGGGAGTACAATATCGTGATGGCGAGACCGAAAGGTTGCCATATGATGCGCTTTTTTGCCCTGGTCGCAGTTCTCGTGCTGTTGGTGGGACTCGTGCCGTTGAAGTCCGCCGATCGGGAGCATGAACAGCTGATGGCGGACATCCGAATGCTGCAGGAGCACTCGCTCCGGCTGCAGCTCATGATGGGCGCGATCAACGAGGCGCTGGACGGGTTGTCCGCCAAGGTGGACGCCCAGCGCGATGACGTGCGGAGGGCGTTCGCCGATCAACGCCTCCTGGTCGACAACGTGTCGACCGGGGTACGCGTCCTTCGGGAGAAGTTCGACGATACCAACGTGCGCATCTCGTCGCTGTCACAGGAAGTCGAGGCGCTTCGGATTGCGATCCCACCGGCGTCGCCCCCGTTGACCCAGCTCCTGACCGACCCCGAAACGGGGCTTCCGATGGACGTCCCCGTCGCGGCGGCGGCCGCGCCGGCGCCGATCGGTGCCGGGGTCTCACCTCAGCGTATGTACGACACCGCGTGGGCCGACTATACGAACGGGCAGTGGGCGTTGGCGCTCCAGGGGTTCGAGGCCTATATCAAGACCTTCCCGCGCTCGGAACTGACTGACGACGCGGCGTTCTATATCGGGCAGACGCACTTCGCGGAGGGCAAGTTTACGGAGTCCGTGGATGCGTTCGAGAGCGTGCTCCTGAACTATCCGGATGGCGATATCGTGCCGGAGGCCTCCTACAAGCGTGGACTGGCGCTCGATCAACTGGCTGAGCCCGACCGCGCGCGCCAGGCATTCGAGCTCGTCGTCAAGAATTACCCCGAGAGCAACATGGCGGCGCTCGCCCAGCAGGCGCTTGACCGCCTGAATCAACCTTCGCGGTGAAAGGCTCGTGTCATGGGTAGTGTGAACAAGGCGATTCTTGTGGGCAACCTCGGGCGCGATGCGGAGCTGCGCTACACCCCCGGCGGCGCCGCCGTCGCGACGCTCAGCCTGGCGACGACCGAGATCTGGAACGACAAATCAGGTCAGCGCCAGGAAAAGACCGAGTGGCATCGTATCGTGTTGTGGGGGAAACAGGCCGAGACGCTCCAGGAGTACTTGCTCAAAGGGCGTCAGATCTTCGTGGAAGGGCGGCTTCAGACGCGGAAATGGGATGACCGTGACGGGAACACCAAGTACACGACGGAGGTGCGCGCCGACCGTGTCGTCTTGCTGGGTCGCCGCGATGACGCCGGCGGAGGCGGCCCCCGCCCGGAACGCCAGGAGCAGCAGCAGGCGCCCGCGATGAGCGGTGCCCCGGCTCCGGAGCTGACGGAAGACGATATCCCCTTCTAGTTTGGATGGGGCTTCGCCCCAAGCGAGGCGCGCTGTGCGCGCCTTGGCCGGCCTCCAGTGGTGGCCCTGCATACGGCCTCTCCAAGATGGGGCGTCGCCCCAAGCCCGGTGCGTGGCAGCTACGAGTGGTCCGGTGTTGACGCGGGGTCCACTCTGCCGTAGCGGTCCTCGAGACGCACGACATCATCCAGTTCTGGCGTCGACACTTCGATGATGTCGCAGTCTTCGACTGCGGTCATCCGGTGGACGGTCTTTGCCGTGACATGCACCCGTTCGCCGGGCGCCATCTCCCACGCGCGCATGTCATCGCCTTGCTTCAGTTCGAACTTCAGGCGCCCCTTCCACAGCAGAATCGTCTCGTCTTTCAGATTGTGATACTGCAAGCTGAGCGCGTGTCCCGCGTTGACGTGAATCACCTTGCCGACGTAGCGGTCGGTCTTCGCCCAGTGCAGCTCGTACCCCCACGGTTTATCGACCCGTTGGACGTCTGGATCGGCCACGGCTCCCCCTCCTGTGCCTCGCTGAACCGCGCTGCGAGTCGCGCGCAGGACGGCGAGTGTCTGCAACTGTGAGTCACGCGTCTTGTAACACGTCGCGATGCTTCACGCGTAGGCGCACACCGTCGAGTCCCGTCAGCCGGCGACGTAGCCGTTCGGCGACGACGACCGACCGGTGGCGACCGCCAGTGCACCCGACGCCGATTGTCAAGTAACTCTTGCCCTCCTGCGCGTACTGTGGCACCAGGAACCGCAGCAGCTCGGTGGCTTTCGCCAGAAAGAGCTTCGTCGCGTCGCAACCGTCGACATACCGCTGCACGCTTCGATGGCGGCCGGTGTGGCGGCGGAGTGATGGGACGAAATGCGGATTCGGCAGAAACCGGACGTCGAGCAGAAGATCCGATTCCAGCGGTATGCCGTGCTTGTATCCGAAACTCACCAGGTTGACCACGAGTCGCATCTTGGAGCGCCCCCGCGACAGCTCCGTGAACGCGCGACGCAACTCGTGCACCGTCAGTTCGGTCGTATCGATGACGTTGTCCGCAAGGCCTCTGATCGGCGCCAATCGTGTCCGCTCTTCGAGGATGCCGTCCAACACGGATCCACCGCGGGCCATCGGATGGGGCCGGCGGCTCTCCGAGAACCGGCGCACGAGGGCCTCGTCGGCCGCGTCGATGAACGTCACAATCGCACCGAGCCGCGTGCGGCGGCGTAAGCCGCGCAGCACGCGTGGGAACTCGTCGAGGAACCGGGGATCCCGGAGATCGACGACGACGGCGGAGCGCCGCACATCGATATCCGGCGTCGAGTCCGAGACCACGAGGTCCGCGAAGGCCGGCACGAGCGGTGTGGGCAGGTTGTCGACGCAGAAATACCCGAGGTCCTCGAGCGCGTGGATGGCGGCCGACTTGCCTGCGCCGGACAGCCCAGTCACCACGATGAACCGCGGGCCTGGTGCGCTCCGAACCGCGGTGCTTCGGCTACCTTTCATGTCCCAACGCTGCTAGTGTCCTGTAACAGAAATAAGTAAACGGTTTATGGTGCCTCGACGTATTCCTCGCAGGAGGTGCACGTGAGAGGTCCTGCCCCGGTGACAGTGACCGTCAGTGACGACGAACGGCAACGGCTCGACTCGTGGGCCCACCGGTCGCGCAGTGCCCCGCAGGTGGCGCGGCGCGCCCGCATCATTCTGGCGTGTGCCGCCGGCCGCTCGACGACGAGCATCGCCAAACGGTTCCACGTCTCGCGGACCACGGTGTGCAAGTGGCGCACACGCTTCGTGCGCGATCGCCTGGAGGGACTGATCGACGAACCGCGTCCGGGCACGCCTCGGCGGATTACCGATGCGCAGGTGGAGCAGGTGGTGATTGCAACCCTGGAAACCACGCCTCGCGGGGCGACGCAGTGGGGCGCTTCAGGGATTCGGGTGGGCATGAGCACGTGCCTCATCCGGGTACAAGTCCAGGCCTCCGAGATGGAAGTAGATAGCCTTGCGGAACCGCTCCCGGCTCCGAAACCCTGCGGCCTGTTTCTTGATCCACTGGATGCGTGAGTTGAGGGCCTCGGCGGTCGCGTTCGTGATGCCGCTGATGATGGCGTTGATGACCCCGGCGAAATGTCGTCGGACGGTCCGTGCGACTCGGACCATGGGTGCCAGGCGCGAGCGGGCCATCCAGGTGAGCACCGCCTTCAGCGCCCGCTCCGCCCGTTGGGGTTGGCGAAACGCGAAGGCGTCCATGAACGTTTCCTTGATGGCCCAGGCGCGGGCGACCTTGAGGTTGCTGGATTTGAGCTGCGTTAGCTCGGCCGCCTGTGCCCGCGACATGTTCCAGGGGTTCATGAGGAAGAGATGCCGTGTGCCCTTGAGGCGCTCGTCGTGGTTCTCGAGCAGCGTTTTGTGCTCGTCACGACGGACCTTGTTCACCGCATCGCCCAGCAGGCTGGCGAGGTGGTACTTGTCGAAGACAATCCGCTCGTGCGCGTGTGGCCCCAACGCTCGGGTGACCGCGCTCAGGTAGGCGCCCGACATGTCCATCGCGACCGCCTCGATGCGGGCTCGTTCGGCGGTGGTGAGCGGGTCGAAGAAGCCGCTGAGCGAGTCCGCCGAGCGGCCATCTGCGACAAAGAGGACCACCGCCCGCACGGGATCACAGACAACGGTCACGTATTCGTGCCGCTTCTGGAACGAGGTCTCATCGACGCCCACGACCTTGGGCACCGAGCGCTTGCGGCGGGCGAGCCCTCGGTCCACCGCGCGCTCCATGATGCCCGCCACCTGGTCCCAGGTCAGGGCGAGCAGCTCGGCGACGGCTTTGATGCTGGCGTGCTGCAGCCACTCGATGACCAGACACTCGAAGAGGGCGGTGAAGCGAGACCGGGGAGCCGCCCAGGGCACCTTCACCTGCCTGATGCCATGCGTCGGACAATCGATCCGGGGAATCTCCGCCACGAGCAGGGTCTTGTATTGCATCGTGTCCAGGTGCCGCCACGACCGCGTCCGGGTGTCATGGCGCGAGCAGCGCTCGCTGCCCTCCGGGCACGGCGCCGGCGCATCCGCCCGGAGGGCCACAAAGACCTGCACTGAGTGGTCCTCCATCGAGAGGCCCACATCGACGACTTCCCACGGCGGTTCGAGGCCGAGAAGCTTGGCGTACAAGTCACGGTCTTGCATGGTGGGATGCTACCGCGACCCACGCTTGTCCTCCACGAGGTGTTGAGATAGCCACCCGAAAGCCGGAAGAGCCCGCAGTGGAGCACGCGCGATATGGCGAAGGCGACGGGCCTGAGTCACATGACCATCCAGCGCATTTGGCAGGCGTTTGGATTGCAGCCGCATCGCAGCGAGACCTTCAAGCTGTCGCCAGACCCGCAGCTGGTCGAGAAGGTGCGCGATATCGTCGGGCTGTACGTGAATCCGCCGGACCATGCCCTTGTGCTCTGCGTGGACGAGAAATCGCAGATTCAGGCGTTGGATCGGACGGCCCCCCTGCTGCCGATGCAACCCGGGCAGGCCGAGCGGCGCACGCATGATTATCGGCGGCACGGAACGACCTCGCTGTTTGCGGCCCTCGACGTCAAGACGGGCGAGGTGCTCGCCGAAATGCACCAGCGGCATCGCTCGATCGAGTTCCGCAGGTTCCTCGATGCGATCGACGCGCACGTCCCCGCCGACCTGGACGTGCACCTGATCGTCGACAACTACGGGACGCACAAAACCGCGATCATTCAGCGCTGGTTGGCCAAGCGCCCGCGGGTCCACCTGCACTTCACACCGACCTATGGGTCCTGGATGAACCTGGTCGAACGTTGGTTCGCGGCGCTGACGACGAAGCAGCTTCGCCGCGGCGCCCACCGGAGCGTCGCGGCCCTCAAACGCGCGATCCAAGAGTTCATCGAGGTGACCAATGAGCAACCGACGCCGTTCGTCTGGACCAAGAGTGCCGACGACATCCTCGCGAGCATCGCCCGGTTTGCTCGGCGAACGCTGGCTGCACACCCAGCATGACAACTGTTCGCGAACCACTGTTACGGGACACTAGTACAGCACCTTGCGTTGGCTTGATGTGGGAATCCTGAGCTCTTCGCGATACTTCGCGATCGTGCGGCGGGCAAGGATGAGCCCTTCGTCCTGGAGCAGCCGGACGATACGAGAGTCACTCAACGGTTTCCGCGAGTCCTCGTTGTCGACGATCTTGCGGATGCGCTGTTTAATCGTCACCGAGGAAACATTCTCGCCATACGAGCTGTGAATGCCGCTGTGAAAGAAGTATTTCAGCTCGAACACGCCCTGGGGCGTATGCATGTACTTGTTGTTGACGACCCGGCTCACCGTCGATTCGTGCATCCCAATGTCGTTCGCGACGTCGCGCAGCACGAGTGGTCGCAGGTGCTCGATGCCGCGATCGAGGAATTCGCGCTGGAAGTGGATGATACTGGTCGCCACCTTGTGAATGGTCTTCTGACGCTGGTCCACAGATTTGATGAGCCAGAGCGCCGATCGAAACTTCTCCTTGACGTAGGCGCGTGTCTCGTCCGAGTTCTTGCTGCTCTTGTCCAGCATCCGGCGATAGACCGGGCTGATCCGGAGCTGCGGCATGCCGTCTTCGTTCAAGACGGCCACGTATTGGTCTTCCATCTTGACGATGGACACGTCCGGGATCACGTAGTGCGCCCCCACGGGGTTGAGTCTGCTCCCCGGCTTCGGATCGAGCCGTCGGAGGATCTCGATGTGCTCCTTGAGCGCCTCGATCGTCATGCCCATTCGACGGCCGAGCTCCGGGAGCTGGTGATTCTGGAGCAGCGGCAGATGATCTCGGACAATGGTCTCGCTCGGCTCACCCTCGTGTCCGAGATGCTTGAGTTGCAGCAGCAGACACTCCCGCACGTCCCGTGCGGCCACCCCGACGGGATCGAAGCGCTGCACAAGCGCGAGTACCCGTTTGACCTCGGCGATCGGCCACTCCCCCATCGCGGCGATTTCGTCCACGGACGCGACGAGGTATCCGTCCTCGTTCAGGTTGCCGATGATCGCCGACCCGATCTCCCGGAGGAGCTCGTCACTCGTCTGAAACGACAACTGCCAGCGCAGATGGGAGGATAACGAGCCGCTGGTCGGGTCGCCGCTGGAGAGCGTGTTCTCGATCGGCGGAAGCTCCTTCACCTCCTGTGGCGCGCGCGGACGGTAGCCCTCGTCGAGATACTCGCCGAAGAAGTACTCGTAGTCGGCGTCGTCCCACGTGTCTTGCTTTTCCGTCGTGGGAGCTGGGTCGGGGTCCGCCTTCTCGACCTGCGCGGCGGCGTCGGTCTGCTGCTGTTCCTCGGTCGGCACTTCCTCGAGCAACGGGTTCTCGACCACCTCCTGGTTTAACATGTCGACGAGCTCAAGGGTCGACATCGGCAGCAGCTTGATCGCCTGCTGGAGCGATGGCGTCAGGATGAGCTTCTGCGACAGCCGCGCTTGCAGTTTCTGCTGGATCGCCATTGTGGCTCGCGCACCGTGCCGTCGCGCGGTGCTTCGTGTTCCGATCTTAGTCCAAACGAAAATCCGCGCCCAGATAGATCCGCTTGACGTCTTCGTCGCTCGCAAGCGCCGCAGGCGTGCCGCTCCGGAAGACCGCACCATCGTGCACGATGTAGGCTCGATCAGTAATGCGCAGCGTCTCGCGTACATTGTGATCCGTGATCAACACGCCAATGCCGCGTTCCTTGAGGTGGAAGATGATCTCCTGGATATCCGTGACGGCAATTGGATCGATGCCGGCAAACGGCTCGTCGAGCAGCATGAACGACGGCGAGATGACGAGGGCGCGGGTGATCTCGACGCGGCGGCGCTCACCGCCCGAGAGGGTGTGAGCCCTGGCTTTGGCCAGCGGCGTCAGGTTCAGCTCGGCCAGGAGGTTCGTGACGCGGGTCCGTCGCTCAGCGCGTTTCAGTCCGAGTGTCTCGAGGATCGCCAGAATGTTCTGCTCCACGGTGAGGCCACGGAAGATCGACGGCTCCTGCGGCAGGTAGCCGATCCCCTTGCGCGCTCGCACATACATCGGGTCGTCTGTCACGTCCTTTCCGTCGAGCAGCACGCGCCCGGAATCCGGGGACGTCAGGCCCACGACCATGTAGAACGTCGTCGTCTTGCCGGCGCCGTTCGGGCCCAGCAGTCCGACGACCTCGCCGGGACGAACGTCGAGACTCACCCCGCGCACGACCGTCCGGCCGCTATACGACTTCGTCAGTTTCGAGGTCCGGAGGGTGGCCATGGATCGTACGCGGACCGAGTCTCCTAGAAGGCACCCACGGCGGCGCACGTCGCGCTCGCCGATTCGGTCCGCACCTCAGAGTCGCCATCGATCGTGACCGCTTCGTCGGTGATGAAGAATGTCAATGTCCGACCCGTTGTCTCGCGGCATCCCCCGTCGGTTTCCTCCACGATACGGACCGGCTCACCTTCCATCTGATAGCGCCCGTCGGAATCGTAGTACGTCATCGTCGTGCCGGACACCTTGCGGCCCGTCAGTTCGAGGGCCACGTTGCCGACAGCCACGATGCGATCGAGCGTTTGAGCGTCGTCGTGCAGATACACCTCGATCGTGTCGGCCTTGAGATGCACCCGATCGTTCTCCAGCTCCGCATCCGTGCTGTAGACGGCCCGCCGCGTCTCGTCGTCGTAGTGGACGGTTTCGCCGCGGCCCGTCGTCATGGTGGGTTCGAGCTCACCGGTTTCGTCGTTGATCTGCACGATCGTGGAGCGGGACCGTGCGTTGCCTTCAGCGCCAATACTGCCGGTGGCTTCGTCGAGGGTAATTGCCGTGCCCTGGAACTCGGTGGTCTCCTGCCACAGACGCGCCGTCGCCGGCGCGGTCGCCGAGTAGCGAGCCAAGGATTGGTCCGGGTCGTACTCGAGGAGACCCGCTGTGACATAGATCCGCTGATCGTCGGCCAGCAGGCCCGGTCGGCGCGCACGACCGTCTTCGTCGGCGCGAGACGGATCGCCGCCGTCGTCGGCCGATGAGAGCAGCACGCTTTCGACATCTCCAGTTGCCTCGATCTCGTGCCCGTCGAGGGTAATGGCGACGGTTTCGGCCTGGATGGACCCACGCCGATCGACGATTCGCGGAGTCTGTCCCGCCGCTCCCAACGTGATCAGCGTCAGCGTGCCGCCGGCCACTTCATAGCGCGCCTCGTCCGCTTCGCCGCGCGTCGCACCGTCCTCGAACCCCACCCCACCGATGAAGCGGGCGGCGTCCAACCCGACCAGCCCCTCGCCGAGTTGCGCTTCGAGCCGCTGCGCACGCACGATGCGCGCCTCCCCGTCGCCGCCGCCCGCGCTCGGTTCGCGGAACACAACCGCGCCGTCGAATCGAGCCTCGGACAGCGCGGCGTCGCCGTTACCGGCGATCTCCAGTGCGTCGGCGCTGATCCGTGGACCTGGGAGGTCGCTGTTGCGCTCCGGGGGCAGCTCCACGACAACCTCCTCCCTCGCGCGCACCTCGCGGACACCGCCGCCGTCGGCCCCGAGCCGGACCTCCATGGACTGCGCGGCAATGCGGGCCCCGTCGTCGGATCCTGCCTGGCCGAACAACTCAATGCGCGCCCCGCCAACGAGCTCCGTGCGATCCGGCTTTCCCGCATCGTAGACAACGGTGATCCCGGGCGCCGTCATCAGCCGGAGCTGGCCCGCGGCGGCGTTGTCACCGGAGATGCGAGCGTCGCCGTCGAGCTCGAGTGCCTCAAGGTGGGCACCTTCGCCCAACGTCGAGTGTGCCTCATCCGCGGCCATGGTCTGTCCACCGACCCGGACCGTGGTACCCCCCGCAAAGCGCATATACCCGTCCGTTTGCGCCACGGTCGCGGTGCCAGCGGTGATGCCAACGGGGTCGCTTGTCCCGTCGGCCTCGAGGAGCTGGACCCGAGCCGCTGGCTCCAGGTGCAGCAGATCCTGCCGCCGGTCGTAGCGTGCGGTGTCACCGTACGCCGACATCCAGCTGCGTGCGAAGGACGCGGCGCCGGGCATGCGCACGTTGCTGTCGGCGTCCGAGTACGTGGCCTCGGCCGTGGTTGCGACCAACCCGTCGTCGGTGACGAAGCGAATGCTCCCGACGATGTGCACCGTCCCCTGTTCCTCGTCGGCGGTCGCCTCGTCCCCCGAGAGCGTGAATCCGACCCGATCCTCGCGCTCGGCGACCGTCACGGTCACACCGAAGAGCCGCACCGTGCCGTCGGGGTACGTGACATGACGTTCCGCGTCCACGGTCAGCTCTTCGGCATCGGCGTTGGACTGCACGATGCGCGCGCCGCGGCTTTGGATGATCGCGTCCGGGTCGTCCCGGTCGACGGTCACGGACGGCGCGGGAACGCCCCGATCCCGGATGCCCATCAGCACGGCGACCCCGAACGCCACGACGAACGCCGCCAGTCCAACCCGCGCGGGACGCTGCCACGTTGCCATCGACGGCTACAACTCCTTTCTCACGACGTCTGCCTTCAATCTACCCCACTGAAGCGGCCGGCGCTCGACGACCGGCGCGCGGCTCGCGGTCGGTGGCGGACGCGCCGCCGCAGGCAGGTCAGACGGCGGCCACCGCGTCGGCGACCGACAGCTCGAGGTACGATTCGCCCCGGTAGGTGTTTTCGGCCAGCGAGAACGCGAGGTGCAGGCCGGCGCGATGGGTCGTGTAGAGCGTGGCCTGATCGGCAGCGCGCCAGGCCACGGCGCGGAACCGGGCCCGGCCTTGACCGACGGTCATGCGGAGGTGCTGCTCCTTGATGGTACGTGGGCCGTCAACGATCTCGACCGGCGTGGCGTGGAAGATGGGCCGCCGGTTGCCGGCGCCGAACGGTTCCAGCGCATTGAGGTCGCCAATCAAGGTCTCGCCGATGGCGCTGAGCGGCAGCGAGCCGTCGACCGTCAGCGTTGGCCTGAGGTCGTCGGGCCCGAGACGATCGTTGGCGTAGGCGACGAGACGCGCCCTGAACGCGTCGAGGTGCTCGGTCTCGAGGACCATCCCGACGGCGTGTCGATGACCACCGAGCCGGACGCACAGGTCGGCACACTGCTCGAGCGCGGCGAGGAGATCGAAGCCGGGGATACTCCGCCCAGAACCGTAGGCTCGCTCGCCGTCCACGGAGAGGACGATAGCCGGCCGCGCAAACGCGTCGACGAGCTTCGATGCAACGATCCCGATGACCCCACGGTGCCAGCCGTCGGCCCAGACGACAAGGATGTTCTGCGCGCCGATCGCAGGGTCCGCGACGATACGACGACGGGCATCCGCCACGATCGTGGCTTCCTCGTTGCGTCTCCGAGCATTCTCGGCATCGAGGGATTCTGCGAGCGACTGCACCTCGGCGGCGTCGTCGCCGCGGGTGGCTAGCAGCAACCGAGTCGCAAGATCGGGCGTGCTCATGCGGCCCGCCGCGTTGACGCGCGGCGCCAGTCGAAACGCGACATCCTCACTGCCGATCTTCCGGCCGGCGAGACCACTCGCCTCGATCAGCGCTTGCAGCCCCACGGTGTTCGGGCCCGTGGAGAGTCGCTCCAGTCCAAGCTTCGCGATGACACGATTCTCGCCGCGCAACGGGACGACGTCGGCGAGCGTGCCAATCGCCGCCAATTTCACGAACCCCGGCAGCCACGCCGTCCGGCCGCTGCGGGCGCAGAGTGCCTGGACGAGCTTGAGGGCGACGCCGACGCCCGCGAGGTCCTTGTCGGGATACCGACAATCCGGCCGACGCGGATTGATCACCGCGAGCGCGCGCGGCAACGTGGCCTCGGGCTCGTGATGGTCGGTGATGATGAGGTCGATGTCGAGTGCGCGCGCTCTCTCGGCGGCGGCCCGGCTTCGGATTCCGCAGTCGACCGAGACCACGACCCGAACGTCGCGTCCAGCCAGCGTATCGATTGCTTCCGGCTGAAGGCCGTAGCCGTCGCGTAGCCGCTCGGGGATGTGGTGGACGACTCGCCCGCCCAACAGTTCGAGCAGGCGTCTCAGCATGACCGTCGAGGTAATACCGTCGACGTCGTAGTCGCCGTGCACGGCAATCCGTTCGCCGCGGGCGATAGCGGCCCGGATCCGCTCGACGCCGACGTCGAGATCGGTGAGCAGTGATGGATCGTGAAGATGATCGAGTGTGGGATTCAGGAATCGGAGGGCCGCCTCGGGGGTGGTCACCCCGCGCTGCACGAGCAGCCGGGCGGCCATCGCGCTGAGCCGGAGCTCGCCCGCGAGCGCCCCGGCCGCGGCCTCATCGCAGTCGAGATGGTGCCAGACCCGGCGCATCTTCAATTCGACTGGGGCTGCGCCCCGAACCCTGCCGCGGGCGCTCCGCGGGGGCCCCGAGATCCCCACTCCGCACCCGCGAGGCGCGCCGTGCGCGCCTTGGCTTTTCGCCGACGGTTCCGCAACGTCAGGCCCACGACACCGCCCCCTTGCCGCAGAGGGTCTCAATCTCCTCGATGAGGCGCTCCGAGGGTCTGACGCGCGTCGCAACTAGTTGCGCACGTACCCTGATCGGCGGCACCCGTCCACGCAGCACCAGGTCGAGCGCCACCCGACCATTCCCTTGGTGGCGGCTCAGCACGTCGGCGAGCGCCTCGAGGGTCGCGCGGTCGGCCGGTGGCGCCGCGAGTTGAATGGCGATGGGTCGGCCGATCTCGCCCAGGACCGCTTCGATGGGACGCACCTCCGCGGCGATCAGGCGCGCCGACTCCTCATCACGCTCGAACTTGCCGCGGACGACCACCAGCTTGTCCGTGTCCAGCCACGCCCCATACTTGCCGTAGGCCTCGGGAAACACGACCGTCTCGAGCGTGCCGCCACGGTCTTCCAGGCTGACGACCGCCATCGGATCTCCCTTGCGCGTGCGGAGACGACGGCACTGGTTGATGATCCCGCTCACGGTGACCGACGCTTCCGAACCAACGAGCGCCTCGATGCGGCGAACCCCTGCCCGCTCGAGATCGTCGCTGAACCGATCGATGGGATGCCCGCTCAGATAGAGCCCCAGCGACTCCTTCTCGAACGCGAGCTGTTGCGCCTCGGTCCACGGCGCCGCCTGCGGTAGACGCATCGTCTCCCCATCGGGTCCGCCGGCATCGGATTCGCCGAACAGCTCCGTCTGCCCCTCATCCCGGTCGCGTTGGCGCCGGCCACCGTGCTCGAGCGCCGGATCGATCGCGGCGCACAATCGGGCCCGCGCGCGGCGGGCGTCCGCGCCATTCCCGAGCGCGTGGTCGGTTGCCGGTTCGGTCTGAAGCAGCGAATCGAGTGCCCCGGCCTTGACCAGGCTCTCGAGCACCCGCTTGTTGACGAGTCGCAGGTCGACGTCCTCGCACAGCTTGTTGAGCGAGACGATCGGACCGGCGTCGCCACGCACGCCGAGGATCGATTGAATGGCGGCCCCGCCCACGTTCTTGACGGCGCCCAGGCCGAACCGCACGCCGTCCGGTGTCACCGTGAACTCGAGCGCGCTGGCGTTGAGATCGGGCGGCAGAATCGTCACGCCCAACTCGCGGCACTCGCCCAGGTAGGTCGCGAGCTTGTCGGTGTTCTGGCTCTCGATCGTCAGGAGCGCCGCCATGAAGTGCGCCGGGTAGTTCGCCTTGAGATAGGCCGTGTGATACGCGAGGAGCGCGTAGGCCGTCGAATGGCTCTTGTTGAAGCCATACCCTGCGAAGTGCTCCATCAGCTTGAAGATCTTGATCGCTTTTCCCTGCGACAGCTTCCCCGCGACCGCGCCCTTGACGAAGCGATCTCGCTGGGCCTCCATGACGGACGCGTTCTTCTTCCCCATGGCGCTCCGCAGCACGTCAGCCTCGCCCATGGTGAAGCCGCCGAGGTCGCTCGCGATGCGCATGACCTGCTCTTGATACGCAATCACGCCGTAGGTGGGGCGCAGGATCGGCTCGAGCTCCGGCACCTCATAGGTGATGTCGACCTTGCCGTGCTTGCGCGCGATGAAGTCGTCGATGACACCGCCGCGCAGGGGTCCCGGCCGATACAGCGCATTGAGCGCGATCAAATCGTCGAAGCGCTGCGGCTTCGCCTTGCGCAGCGTCTCCCGCATGCCCGAGCTCTCGAACTGGAAGATGCCGAGCGTCTGGCCTTCACTAAACAGCTGATACGTCTTTGCATCATCCAACGGAATCGCGTCCAGCGCGACGTCCGTCCCCACGGTCTCGCGGATGTCCGCCACCGCGTCGGTGAGCAGCGTCAGGGTGCTGAGCCCGAGGAAGTCCATCTTCAAGAGCCCGACCCGCGCGACCTCCTTCCACGTCCACTGCGTTGTGATCTCGTCCTTCTGGCTCTTGTAGAGAGGCGCGAACTCGGTGATCGGTTTTGGCGCAATCACGACACCTGCGGCATGCACGGACGCGTGCCGCGTGACCCCTTCGAGCCGGCGCGCGACATCGAGCAGCTCGCTGATGCGCTCGTCGTGCTGCTGCTGGTCCCGCAGCGCCTTGTTCTCGGCCAGGGCCTTGTCGAGTGTCATGTCAAGCGTGTGCGGGACCAGCTTCGCGACGCGGTCGACCTCGGCGTACGACAACCCAAGCGTGCGCCCGACGTCGCGCACGACGGCCCGCGCCTTCATGGTGCCAAACGTGATGATCTGCGCGACGTTCTCGCGGCCGTATTTGCGTGTGACGTACTCGATGACCTCGCCCCGGCGCCGCTCACAGAAGTCGATGTCGATATCGGGCAGCTCCACACGCTCGGGATTGAGAAAGCGCTCGAAGATGAGGTCGAACTCCAAGGGATCGACGTCGGTGATCTGGAGGCAATACGCGGCGAGGCTCCCGGCCGCGGACCCGCGCCCCGGGCCGACTGGAATGCCCTGTTCCCGCGCGTGGCGAATGAAGTCCCAGACAATCAGAAAGTAGCCTTCGTAGCCCATCCGCTGGATGACGCCGACCTCGTAGTCGAGACGACCTTCGTAGTCCGCGATTGGATGTCGGAGCAGATCGCGATCCGCGAGATCGCGGAGGCGCCGAAGCCGTCCCTGAAATCCTTGCCGCACGACGTGCGCGAAGTACTCACTCAAGGTGAACGGCTCGGGGACGTCGAAGTTGGGGAGCTGATGCTCAGTGGCGGAGAGGTCGACGTCGCAGCGCTCGGCGATCTCGACGGTGTGGCGAAGTGCCTCGGGATGGCCGCTGAAGACCGCGGCCATTTCCTCGGCCGTCTTGAGATAGAACTGGTCCCCGTGATAGCGCAGGCGGTTTTCGTCCTGCACGTTCTTCCCTGTCCCGATGCACAGGAGGATGTCGTGCGGGTGATGGTCGGTCTGTCGGAGGTAGTGCACGTCGTTGGTGCAGACGAGTGGCATCCCGAGGTCGGCGGCAATCGGCTGCAATCCTTCATTCACGACGGCTTGGTCGTCGATGCCCTGGTACTGCATCTCGAGAAAGAAGTTCCCGGCGCCGAGGATGTCGCGGAACGACGCGGCGGCCGCGGTGGCCTTTCGGCGCTGGTCCCGCCGGACGTGCGTCGCGACCTCACCCTTCAGACAGCTGCTGAGGCCGATGAGCCCCGATGCATGCTGGGCGAGGAGCTCCTTGTCGATGCGCGGCTTGTAGTAGAACCCTTCCGTGTAGCCGGCCGACACGAGCTTGATGAGGTTGTGATACCCGACCCGATTGCTCGCCAGCAGCACCAGATGATTCGCGGTTTCCCCTGGAATGCCGCTCCTGGCGTGCCGACTGCCGTTGGCGACGTAGACCTCACAGCCGATGATGGGCTTGATCCCGCGTTGCCGCGCCTGATCATGGAACGCGATCGCTGAGAAGAGGTTCCCGTGCTCCGTCACCGCGACCGCCGGCATCCCGAGCTTCTGGACCTGATCCAACAGCTCGCCGATGCGACATGCGCCGTCGAGGAGCGAGTACTCCGTGTGCAGGTGCAGGTGGACGAACTCGGACATCGTCTCGGCTCGCGCTAGCGTTCAGGCGTGCGTCTCGCCCACATCACTTCAGAAACCGACTCGGCTCGCGGCGCGGCTCACTCCCATTCGATGGTCGACGGCGGCTTCGAGCTGATGTCGTAGACGACCCGATTGATCCCGGTGACCTCGTTGACGATCCGCGACGCGAGTGTCGCGAGCAGATCGGCCGGCAAGCGCGCCCAGTCGGCGGTCATGCCGTCGCGGCTCTCGACGGCCCGGATGGCGAGCGTCGACTCGTAGGTTCGCTCGTCTCCCATCACGCCGACGCTCCGCACGGGGAGCAACACCGCGAATGACTGCCACAGCGTTCGATACAAACCCGCGCGACGGACTTCGTCGACCACGATGGCATCCGCCGCGCGCAGCAACTCGAGACGGTCGCGCGTCACGTCGCCCAAAATACGCACCGCGAGACCGGGACCGGGAAACGGTTGGCGCCACACGAACTCGTCCTTGAGCCCGAGCTCGCGCCCCAGCGTGCGCACCTCATCCTTGAAGAGCTCACGTAGCGGCTCAACGAGACGGAATCGGAGACGCTCGGGGAGTCCGCCGACGTTGTGGTGACTCTTGATGGCCGCGGACGGGCCGACGACTGAGACGCTCTCGATCACGTCCGGATAGAGCGTGCCCTGCGCGAGAAAATCGAACGAGCCCAATCTGGCGGCGACGGCCTCGAATACCTCGATAAACGCCGCGCCGATGATCTTGCGTTTGCGTTCGGGATCCGTGACGCCCGCGAGCCGGTCGAGGAACAGGTCCGTTGCGTCCTCGAAGACCACAGGGAGCTGCATCTTCTCGACAAACCGTTCCCGCACCTGCGCGGCCTCATTGCGGCGGAGCACGCCGTTGTCGACGAAGATGCAGGTTAGTCGATCGCCGATGGCGCGGTGCACGAGCAGGGCCGCGACCGTCGAATCGACGCCGCCGCTCAGTCCGCACACCACGCGGCCGTCCTCGCCCACCATGGACCGAACACGTGCCGTCGCCTCCTCCGCGAACGAGGCCATCGTCCAATCGCCGTTGCACCCGCAGACCTGCCGCGCGAAGTTTCGGAGAATTGCCGTCCCGTGCGCCGTGTGCGCGACCTCAGGATGAAACAGCAACGCGTAGAGCGCGCGGTCGGGCTCGGCCATGGCGGCCACAGGCGCGTTGGCACTCGTTCCGAGGACGGTAAAGCCCGGTGGCACGGCCGTGACGAGATCGCCGTGGCTGGCCCACACCCGGAGCTCCTGGGGCACGCCGGAGAACAGGCCGCCTTCAACATCGACGCTGATGGTCGCGTGTCCGTACTCGCGCTCCGGCGCACGCGCAACCGTCCCGCCAAGGGCATCGGTCATCGCCTGCATGCCATAACAGATCCCCAGCACCGGAACGCCGCACCCAAAGATCGCGGGGTCGCACCGAGGGGCGCCGGGGTCGGACAGGCTTGCCGGACCGCCGGACAAGATGAGACCCGCCGCCTGCTTGGCTCGGATCTCATCGACGGTGGTGCTGAACGGGAGGATTTCCGAGTAAATCGAGAGCTCGCGTAGGCGCCGAGCGATCAGCTGCGTGTATTGCGAACCGAAATCAAGAACCAGAATCGTTTGATGGCTCACGCCCAGTGTTGGTCTTCGGTGCTCGTGATCGGTGGGATCGTGGAAGGACGTTGATCGAATGCCGATATTATAACGATGTGACCGCTCGGCACACGACCGTTCGACGTCACCCGGCCAATCCACGGCGCCGCCCATCGACGGCGCGCGGCATCGCGACCGGTGCGCTCGCCGTCTTGTGCGGAGCGACGGTCGCTGGCAACGATGACACCCCACCTGGGCCGTCACGGATCTTTCCGCTTGAAGTCGCCTGGTCCACCGATTTGGGCGGCGGCCCTAATCACGAAGCCGCGTACGAACCGACGCGAGCGTATGTCGCGCTCAGGGACGGCTCGTTGGTGGCGGTCGATCTCGAGCGTGGTGACATCCTCTGGTCCGTGGCCCAGCCGACCGACCACCCACCAGTCATCGGTGACGGTCTCGTCATCGTCGCGCGCGATCGAGAGGTCGTCGGGCTTCGTGCGGGCGACGCGCGCGCGCTCTGGACCCTCGACACCGGCTCCACCGTGAGCGCGCCCCCGCTCTGGACGAGCGGATGGCTCGTGCTGGGGCTCGCCAGCGGTGACGTGGTCGTCATCCGCGGTTTCGACGGGCATGAGTTGTGGAGGCGTTCCCTCGGCGGGACGTTGCTGATGCGCCCCGCGATCGCGGGCGGGCGTCTATACGTTCCCGTCGAAGAAGGGCGGATCGCGGTGTTCGAGCTCGCCGATGGGAGCCAGGTTTGGGAACGAGCGCTGGGTGGAAGCCCGCGCGACCTGCTCCCCCTCGACGCCCTGTTTGTCGGGTCGACCGACAATTACCTCTATCGGCTCTCGATCGACGACGGCGCGGTTGACTGGCAAATGCGGACCGGCGGTGACGTGATCGGCGCTCCGAGCGTCGACACGGAGCGCGTGTACTTCCTGGCGCTCGACAACATCGTGCGGGCGCTCGATCGCACGAGTGGGGTCCAGCAGTGGCGCCAGCCGCTCACCGGGCGACCGACCGCCGGGCCGGCGCTGGTTGGAGATCTGCTGGTCGTCGCCGGACTGTCGCCGGAGGTCCTCATGATCGATGCGGCCACCGGACGACCTGGCGGACGCTACGAGGTCGCCGGGGAGCTGGGGGCGCAACCCTATGCCCTCCCAGGACTGCCGGCGGTCGGCACGCGCATGGTCGTGATCACCGGCGACGGGCGCGTGGTCGGCTTGGCGCGCGGTGTGGGACCGGACCGTCTGACGTTGGCGTTCCCGCCGGCCCCACTTCTGCCCCAACCCGCGCTTCTGACGCTCGCTGACCTGATCGTCGTCGACGCCCCGCCACTGGCGTGGGTGCCGCCGGTCGTCACCGGCATTAGGGCTGCGCGGGCCCGCGGTCGGAGCGTTCAGCTCGGTGCGTTCCGAGGTCCCGCCGGAGCCGAGGCGCTGGCCAACCGATTGATCGATGCCGGGTTCGAGGCGTATGTCGTGGAGCCGCCGGATGACGAGCCAACCGGGCTTCACGTGGTTCGCGTAGGCGACAACCTGGGGCGTCTCGCGGCCGAACAGCTCGCCGATCGTCTGGAGCGCGAGGAGCTGGTCGAGACGCTCATCGTCGAACCGCAGTGAACAATGGCGAGGGGTTGTGTGCTCCGCGGACGTCCTCCCGGCGTGCGAGCCGTCCCCGCCGGAGCACACCTCGACGGTCCGACCCGCCACTGCGCACCGCGTTGCCCATGGCGCGGCGCCGGGCATCGACTTTGCACTGACCGCTGGTATTCCGAGTCAGCTTGAGGCCTCACGGCGCGAGGGGTTCGGGGCAAGCCCCGTCTCTTTGGAGGCCGTGCCGCAGTGAGGACGGCCCAGGCGCGCACGGCGCGTCTCGCGGCCGCGGAGTGGGGCTCTCGGGGTCCCCGCGGAGCGGCCGCGGGGGGGGGTCGGGGCAAAGCCCCGTCTCCGGGGGCCGTGTGGCAATGAGGACGGCCAAGGCGCGCACGGCGCGCCTCGCGGCTGCGGAGTGGGGCTCTCGGGGTCCCCGCGGAGCGGCCGCGGGGGGTTCGGGGCAAAGCCCCGTCTAACGTGATGACTGTAGACGCGTCCCGCTGGCGCCGGCTTGCTGTGCTCGCGACCGCAGCCGCCATCGTGATCGGTGTCGGAGGGTGGCTACGCGAGTACGTGCGATTCGGGACGTCCATCGCGTCCGCGCAAGCCCGCGTGGAACGCCGGGTCCGTGCGCAGTTCGCGGGCATCGTTTCGGCGACGGAGCGATCCGCGATCAATCTTGCGACCGCGCCGTCTCTCGTCGATGCGCTCACCGGCGACCGAACCGCGCTTGGCCGGCTCTTTGACCGGGCCCGCGCGGCCGTGGGCGGGGCGGACGAGCCAGCCGCGCTCACGGTGTATGACAGCTCCGGGATGGCTCGCGCCTGGGCCGGTCGGCCGTCGGAGATCCCACGTGATCGGATTGTCGGGGTCTCCGCGTTCTTTGTCACTCCCAGCCCGCTGGGTCTCCGACTCGTCTACGTCGAGCCGATCGACGTGCCCGGTCGGGAGGGCGTGGGGCCGAGTCGCGCCCGCGTGGGGTCGGTCGCCGCCGAGTGGGTGCTCTCGTCCGCAGTCGGCCTCGACGCGGCCACGGACGGTTTCCGCCTCGATTCGACCGCCGGACCGGTCAGGCTCAGCACGAGCTACATGGGAGGTGGCCCGCGAGCGCCCGGCGCCTTCGTGCTACACGACCCGGCCGGGCAGGTGCTGCTCGAAGCCGAGGCCACAGTCGATGATCTCGAGGCGTCGCGGAGCGAACTGCGACGTGCGGTGCGTGACCTGCTCCTGGCGGTCGTCGCTCTCGTGCTCGCGTTGGCGGCACTTCCGGAGCTGTCGCGCGCGGCCGTGCTCCGGAGCCGGCGGGCGATCCTCTGGACCACAATCCTTGCGACGCTGACACTGGGTGTCGCCGCGGCGATGTGGTGGACGGCAAGCACGCCGGGGCCGGCGCGATGGGGGGTCTTCTCCTCCGACGCGTATGCGTCGCTGCGTGCTCCCACGCTACTCCGCTCCCCCGCGGATCTGCTGTTGCTGGGGCTATTGCTGGTTGTCGTGGCCGCGACCATGACACGGTTCACCTACTTCGCCCGCCTCGCCTGGCGTCCACGTCGACGTGCCCGAGCCGCCAGCTCGCTGTCCCTCGCGGCCGACGTGGGCGCGGGCGCAGTGCTGGCGCTCGTGGTGGCGGGCTTCGAGCTCTTGCTCGAGGACACCGTGGCGGGGACGGTTGTCGACGTGCTGCATCCCTCGCTGCAACCGGTCGACTCCGCGCGGCTTGGTCTTCTCCTCGGGCTCCTGCTCACGGCTGCGGCGACGGTCTGGATTGGCGTGGCGGTCTTGCTCGCGGCCCGTGCACGATGGGGACGGCGTGCGACGGGAGCACCTGCGCTCGCACTGAGTGCCTGGACCATACCCGGTGTGGTCGTGGCCGGTGCCACGAGTCTCCCGACGTGGCCCTATCTGGCCATGCTCGCCGGCTGTGTCGGCGCCACGCTCCCCGCGCGCCGCGTCCGGCCATCGCTCCGCCATGGATCCCAAGCGGGACGCATGGTCATTCTGCTCGGGGCCATGATGGTCCCGGCACTGCTCGCCTACCCGTCGGTGTTGCACTACGGCATCGACGCGAAGCGACGTGTCGTGGAAGCGCAATATGCCGAGCAGGCCGCGGATCAGCCCGAGGCCCTGCTTGGCTTCCTGACGCAAGCGCTCGCCGAAGTCGATGCCTTCACCGAGCGCGCGATGGTTGGGGTCACGGCACCACCGCTACCCGCCAACCAACCCGACACGGACCAGGCATTCCTCATCTGGCGACAGACCGAGCTCGCGCGGCAGCGCCTGACGTCGGCGGTCGAGTTGTATGGTCCGAGGGGCGCACTGCTCAGTCGGTTCGCTCTCAACATCCCGGAATACGCGGCGGTGGATCGAGAACACCTCGGCGCGGCGTGCGAGTGGGACGTCTTCGGCGAAGTCCTGCCGTTCGGATCTCAGGAGCGGAACTTTCTCCATGCCGAGCGCGCTGTCTGCGAAGCGCCGGTCGGCGACGACGATGGCGGCGGGGGCAACGCACGGACAAGCGGCGCCATCGTCGTCCACGTCGCGCTCGACTACGAGCCGCGACCGTTCATGACGTCGCGGAGTCCGTATGTCGAGCTGCTACGCACTCGACCCGGTCCGCCACTGCGTGGCCGCGTCGGTCAGGACGTCGACCTGGCGACGTATGGCTGGGATTTGAGCCCCTTGTTCGCATCCGGTCAGGTCGGATGGCCGATCGATGACACGATCTTCGATCGTGTCTACGCGTCGCGCGAGCCGTTTTGGGCGCGGCGCGGCTCGGGTGGGCGAGACTACGACGTCTACTTCGTGAACAACCGCGTCGGCATCTACGCACTGGGGTATCCGGTATCGACCATCGTCGACCACCTCGTCCGGCTTGCTGAAACGGCCGCGCTCGTCGGGCTGGCATTCCTGCTGTGGATCGCCGCGCTGACGTGCGCGGCGCCGTTCGGCCTGGGCCGCTATCGCTTCGGACCCGAGCTCTGGCGGGAAATCCGCACCAGCTTCTACCGCCGGCTCTTTCTCGCCTTCGTGGCCATTGCCGTCATCCCCGTCATCGTGCTGGCCTTCCTGATCCGGAGCTATTTCACCGCGCAGCTACGGAACGATGTCGAGGCCGGTGCCGCGCGCACCGCTGTCGTCGCCCAGCGCGTCATCGAGGAGCTCCAGCAGGCGACTGACCAGCCGGGCGTCGTCATCAACGACGACACGCTCGTGTTTGTCAGTCAAGTTATCGATCAGGACGTCAACATTTTCGAGGGGCCGCAGCTCGTCGCGACGAGCGAGCGTGATCTCTTTGCTTCCGGTCTCCTCCCCACCAGGACGCCAGACGTGGTGTACGACGCCATCGCGCTCGACCAGGCGCCGACGTTTGTCGCGGAGGATCGGATCGGGTCGTTGACCCATCTCGTGGCGGCCACGCCGATTCGGGCCGCCGGGCCGGACGCGATCCTGACGGTTCCGTTGGCGTCGCGCGGGCAGGAGATCGAACGGCAGATCGCAGAGCTGGATCGGGGCATCCTCCTCGGGGTCACGCTCCTGGTGTTGCTCGGCGCCGGAAGCGGTTTCTACATGGCGGAGCTGATCGCCGACCCGGTCAAGCGTCTGACCCGCGCCACCCAGCGGATCGCCCGGGGTGACTTCGACGCGCAGGTGGCGGCCCGGTCCGCGGACGAGCTGCAACGGCTGGTCGTGGCCTTTAACGGCATGGCAGAGGATCTCAAGGAGCAGCGAGGTCGCCTCGAGCGCACCCACCGGCTGGAGGCGTGGGCCGAAATGGCGCGACAGGTCGCTCATGAGATCAAGAACCCGCTCACGCCGGTTCAGCTCTCCGCCGAGCATCTGCTCCGAGTCCATGCGGATCGTGGCGAACCGCTGAGCCCGGTGCTCGAGAGCTGTGTCGCGTCGATCCTGACCCAGGTACGGCTGTTGCGTCAGATCTCCGCCGAGTTCTCGAGCTACGCGAGCTCGCCGCGCGTCGAGCGCGAACCGACCGCGCTCGATCAGCTGGTCGCCGGGGTCATCGACCCGTATCGCGTTGGCCTCGGCGACCGGGTGCGGCTGGTGGTCGCGGTGCCACCCTCGCTTCCGGTGCTCGCGCTCGACCGCACGCTCGTCGGCCGCGCGCTGACCAACGTCGTCGAGAACGCTTTGCATGCCATGCCGGGCGGCGGCGCGCTCGAGCTGGAGGGGACGGCCGACGATACGCAGGTCACGCTGACGATCCGGGATGCCGGGGTCGGGTTGGATGACGCGACGCTGGCGCGGATCTTCGAGCCCTACTTCTCGACCAAAGGGTCCGGTACCGGACTGGGGATGGCGATCGCGAAGCGCAACGTCGAGCTCAACGGCGGACGAATCGCGGTCACCAGCCGCAAGGGGCACGGCACGAGCGTCTCGTTTCGTTTTCCAATCCCCGACGCACCAGCGTGAGCGTGAGCGCGAGTGCTGGATCCCAGCAGGTGCACGGTTTTGGAGCGCAGCTCCACCGGAATAAGCCAAGGCGCGCACAGCGCGCCTCGCGAGCGCGGAGTGGGGCTCTCGGGGTCCCCGCGGAGCAGTCGCGGGGGCTTGGGGCGCAGCCCCTTCTGGTTTATGACGCGGTGCGGGCGGATGGACGGGATTCGTCTGTCGACGCTGCGTCGGACGGCACCGACCGGCGGCGCGCCCGACCGATGACGAAGCCGATCGGACCGGAGACCAGGTAGGAGTAGGCCATCACCAGCAGCACGGCCTGCGGTTGTGCGGCGATCGCGGAAATAACGCCCGCGATCACGAGCGGCGTGAGATACGAACGCCGCCGGCCGGGAATGAGCGCGCCGAAGCTGCGGAAGCGCACGCGGCTCACCATCAACGCGGCCGGTGCCAGCACGACGACGATGGCCACCAACGCGACGCCCACCCCAGTGAGTCCCTCCGAGTAGGCGAACACCGTGGCGGCCGGCACGCCGGCGGCCGCCGGACTCGGGAGACCAATGAAGTACCGCTTGTCCCCGCCCTTGCCCTGGATGTTGAAGCGCGCAAGACGCACGGCGGCCGCGGTCAACCAGAGAAAGCCCACCGCCCAGCCGAGACGCCCGAGCGGCTCGAGACCCCACGCGAAGACAAGGACCGCCGGCGCCACGCCGAACGAGATCACGTCCGCGAGCGAATCGATCTGCTCCCCGAAGTCACTCGTGGCGCCGGCCAGCCGGGCAATCCGACCGTCCAGTAGATCGAGGACCATGGCGAAGCCGATGAATGGGGCCGCTGTCGCGAAGTCGCCACGCGTGGCATAGACGATGGACGCCCACCCACAGAACATGTTCGCGACCGTGAACAGGCTCGGCAGCAAGAAGGCACCGCGGCGCAACCTCCGCGGTCGCCGCACCGGCCGCTGGAACACCGACAAGACCCGGCTCATGACCCTCCGTCGCGCGCCTTCGACGGGACGGCACGCAATCGCGCGAGGATGGTCTCGCCACCGCGGACCCGATCGCCACGGGCGACCGTGACGACGGTCGCCTGGGGGACGAAGACATCCATCCGCGACCCGAACTTCATGATACCGAATCGCTGGCCTCGCGCGACGACCGTTCCCGAAGCCAGGCGGCAGACGACCCGTCGCGCGAGGACGCCGACCACCTGCCGAAAGACGATGGACTGGCCGTCATGGTCGACCCACACCTCGCTCCGTTCGTTCTCGGTCGCGGCTCGGTCGTCGTACGCCGGCAACCATCGCCCCGGTCGAAAGCGGACGTCGACGACGCGTCCATCGACCGGAGCGCGGTTGACGTGCACGTCGAGCGGAGACAGAAAGATGCTGATCTGCTGCCATCGCCCAGCGGGCGCGACCCCTGACTCGGGCGTACCGGCATGCAGCACACGTCCGTCAGCGGGCGCGACGACAACGTCGGGATCCGCGGGCGGCTGCCGATCGGGGTCCCGGAAGAAGAACAGAAAGAACGCGCCGACCACCGCGAGTGCGGCGCCCCACCCCGTCTGACCGAACACAAACAGCGCAACGGCCGGGATGGTGGCGGCGGCCACGAACGGGACACCCGCTCGGTCGATTTTCATCGATGCGCCGTGCCCGCGCGCACCGATCAGGACGTCTCGAGGGCCGGCGTGCCGTTGCCGGGGGCCGGTGACCGATGACGGCGCAAGATCCGCTCCATGCGGTCCTTCACGGCAAGCTTGCGCTTCTTGAGCGTGGCCTTTTCGATCTCGTCGACACCAGACGGATAGGGACGGCCGAGCAGCTCACCGAGGCGCGTGTCGAGCTCGTGGTGTTGTTCGGCAAGTTGGCGGAATTCCTCGTCACTCTGCAGCAGAATGTCGTGCAGCTGCCGCGAACTGGTCATTCGCCCTCCTCGCGTGTTCGCCGATATGGGATGACGCAGGTCGACCGACCCTGCATGGCGGCAACGTATCATACGGTCCGTACGGTTTCAAGACGACACCAGAGCACGAGGGCGTCTTCGGTCGGGTGGGTGTAGTACCGGGGCCGCACGCCCGACATTTCGAAGCCGGCGGCTGCGTAGAGCTGGCGTGCGACGGTGTTCGAACGTCGCATCTCCAGCGTCGCCCGCTGCGCGCCCAGCCGCTGCCCCTCGCTGAGCACACGCCGCAGGAGCGCCCGCGCCGCACCGCGCCGACGCCACGCGGGACCGACCGCGAGGTTGTTGATGTGAACCTCGCCGCGCACGAGCCACATTGAGCAATAGCCGGCGATGCACCCCGTCTC
The DNA here is from genome assembly GCA_965197395.1 of Vicinamibacterales bacterium. GTDB lineage: Bacteria > Acidobacteriota > Vicinamibacteria > Vicinamibacterales > UBA8438 > CAZYFH01. The sequence continues at coordinate 223,109 of CBDANB010000007.1, forward strand.
GCCAGGTCGCGAGGGCGCCCCGCCGCCGGATGTGGCGCCACGGACCACGAAGATGTACGCTATCTTCGGCCGCTCCAGCTCCCGCGAGAACATGGCCAACGTCCACGGATTGTTGTACGACGCTTCCTCGACCGCCAACACCCCGGCGAGCTCATCCACTCGGCACAGACGTTCCACGGTCCACTCCGACGTGGACGTCTGGGTCACGTCCGAGACTCTGCCTGCGCTCGCCGATCGCGAGCAAGCTCGGCATCCGGGCGCCGCACATACACGGGCCGGATCGCGCCGGGCGTGACCGTCTCGCCTCGGGCGGCGCGTTCGGCCGCGATGCGCGCGATGACCGGGGCGAGCGGTCCCCGATCGTCGAGGATCGTGGCGTGTGATCCGAGTCGCGCCTCGAGCAGGTCGCGCGTGGCGGCCACCGCGTCTCCCCCGACGCAGATGGATCGGCCGACCAACCGGGGCGCCCAGACATCGAGCACCGCGACCGCGGTGCCAGCCATTGGAGGGGCCACGGTCGCTTCTCCGTGCGCGGTACCCTCATACAGTGCCGCGAACACCTCGCCGCGTTGCCCGTCCATCCACGCGGCCCGGAGGTCGGTCGCCGCGGCAGCGGTTCTCAGCGTTCTGGCAATCGCATCGAGGCTCGACACGGGCACCACCGGTCGCCGGTGTGCGAATGCCAGCGCCTGGATGGTGGCGACCCCGACGCGGAGGCTCGTGAAGGAACCGGGGCCCGACGAGACCGCATACAGATCGACCTCGGCCAGGGACAGCCCCTCCTCGGCCAACAGGCGAAGAAGGTCACCGGGGAGCCGCTCGCCGTGCGTGCGCGTCGGTTCGCCGCTCCGCGTGGCGACCACCTCGCCGTCGCGCGCGAGCGCGGTGCTCCCGGCGCGGGTGCTGGTGTCGAGCGCGAGAATGAGCATCCTTTAGATGGGGCTGCGCCCCAAGCCCCCGCGCCCGCTGCGCGGGGACCCCGAGTGCCCCGCTCCGCGGTCGCGAGGCGCGCCGTGCGCGCCTTGCTGTCTGCGGCAACCCCGATTCATCTGCACGTGATCCCGGCCCTCAAGACAGCTCCCAGATGGGGCTGTGCCCCAAGCCCCACGCGGCCACTTCATGGGGCTTCGCGCGTCTATGACGCGTCGCCCGGATGCTACCATCGGGCACCATGGACTCTGCGCCTGAAGCGCTCTCCGCCGACCATGCCACCGCGACACCGGCGATGCGTCAGTATCTTGCCGCGAAGCGCCGGTACCCCGATGCCATCGTGTTCTTCCGCATGGGCGACTTCTACGAGATGTTCTATGAGGACGCCGTCGCGGCGGCGCGGGCCCTCGAGCTGACGTTGACATCTCGGTCGAAGGATACCGGTGGAAGCGCGATCCCGATGTGCGGCGTGCCTCATCACGCGGCTGAGGCCTACCTGATCCGGCTTGTGAAGCAGGGCTTTCGCGTCGCCGTCTGCGAGCAGGTCGAGGACCCGAAGAAAGCCAAGGGATTGGTGCGCCGCGAGGTGGTCCGCGTCGTCTCGCCGGGCACGCTGACCGACGCAGGGTATCTCGACGCGAATGAGCCCGCCTTCCTGATGGCCATCGTGCCACAGCCGGCCGCCGAGCCTGGGTCGCCCATCTATGGCGTCGCGGCGGCCGATGTGTCGACTGGCGAGTTTCGGGTCACCGAGCACGCCGGCGTGAACGCCGGCCGAGAGCTGGCGGACGAGGTGGCGGCCGTGTCCCCACGCGAGGTCCTCGTGCCGGCCGATGTGGACACCGCAACGCTCCTGCCGGAGATCAGGGCCGCGGGCACCAGAACGACCACGCTCGATTCCCTGACGCTCGGCCTCGACCAGGCCCACCGTGCCTTGCTCAGCCAGCTTGGCACCCAGTCGCTCGAGGGATTCGGATTGAGCGTCGAGACGCATCCCACCGCGATACGGGCGGCGGGCGCACTCGTGGCGTATCTGCGCGACACGCAGCAGACCAAACTCGAGCACCTGCACAGCATCGTCTTCCTGGAACACGCGGACCACGTTGTGATCGATCCCGCGACGTTTACGCATCTCGAGGTTGTGACGGGCGCCGGCGGCACCCGCGCCGGCTCGCTCTTGGAGACCATCGACCATACGACGACGGCGATGGGCGGACGGCTGCTTCGCGCATGGCTCCAGCGCCCGCTCGTGGATGCGGCATCAATTCGCGACCGGCTCGACGCCGTCGAAGAGCTGGCCGTGGAGAGCACCCATCGGGCCAAGCTACGCGAGACGCTTCGCGGCGTGCACGACCTCGAGCGACTCGTCGCTCGCGTCGTGCTGCGCACCGCTGGGCCGCGCGATGTCGCGGCGCTAGGTCATTCCGTAGGCGTCATCCCGCGCGTGCGCGCACGCCTTGGCGAGGCCCGTGCGCCGCTGCTGCGCGCGCTGCTCGAGGAGCTTGATGACCTGACCGACGTGCGGGACCGTATCGCCGCCACCCTCGTCGAGGAGCCCCCAGTTCTCGTCCGCGACGGCGGCGCCATTCGCGACGGCGTCGATGCGGAACTGGACGAGCTGCGCGCGATCAGCAGGGACGCGAAGCAGTCCATCGCGAGCATGGAGGCGGCGGAGCGAACGCGCACGGGCATCGGTTCGCTCAAGGTCCGCTACAACAGGGTCTTCGGGTATTACATCGAGGTCTCGAAGTCCAACCTGCACGCCGTCCCGGAGGACTACCACCGCAAGCAGACCATTGCGAGCGGCGAACGATATGTCACCCCCGCATTGAAGGACTACGAGCGCCAGGTCCTCGGAGCGGACGAGCGGATGCTCGAGCGCGAGCACGACATCTATGAGGCACTCCGGCACGATGTGGTCGGCCACGCGCCCCGGATTCAGCGTTCGGCGCGGTCTGTGGCCGCGATCGACGTCTTGACGGGGATGGCAGAGTGCGCGAGCCGATACAACTACACCAAGCCGCGCGTGCACGAGGACGACGAGCTCGCGGTGACCGACGGGCGTCACCCAGTCGTCGAGCGGCATACGGGGGACGCCTTCGTTCCGAATGACGTGGCCCTCAATGGAACCGACAGCCAGGTGATGCTGTTGACCGGCCCGAATATGGGCGGCAAGTCCACCTATTTGCGGCAGACCGCCCTCATCACCGTGATGGCCCATGCCGGGTCGTTCGTCCCTGCCCGCGACGCAACCGTTCCCATCGTGGACCGCATTTTTGCCCGCGTCGGCGCGTCCGACAATATTGCGCGCGGGCAGTCCACGTTCATGCTCGAGATGCAGGAGACCGCCACGATCTTGCACACGGCCACCTCGCGGAGCCTCGTCCTCCTCGATGAGATCGGGCGCGGAACGGCCACGTTCGACGGATTGAGCATCGCCTGGGCCGTCGCCGAGCATCTGGCCACCAGCGGACGGGCTCGGCCCAAGACGTTGTTTGCCACCCACTACCACGAGCTGACCGACCTGGCGGACGCCCTCGAGAGCGTCGTGAACTACCATGTCGCGGCACGGGAATGGCACGACGACATCGTGTTTCTTCGCAGGGTCGAACCAGGCCGGTCGGACCGCAGCTACGGCATCCAGGTGGCGAAGCTCGCAGGTCTGCCGGCGGCGACCGTCGCGCGGGCCAAGACCATCCTGGCCGGCCTCGAACGCGATGAGCTGTCGCGCGGGGCTCGACCGACGTTCAGCGGCCCGGCGAGTGATGCGAGCGAGCAACTCGGCCTCTTTCAAGGCCCCCCGACCGGCTACGCACGTGTCGCGGAGCGGTTGCGTGACGCCGATCTCGATCGGATGACGCCCATCGACGCCCTCGCGTTCCTTGCGCAGCTCAGAGACGAGGTCGGAGACTGATGGCCAAAGGCGAGTCGTCACGCAAGAAGTCAGGCTTCCTGGACGTGCCCGTCGAGCCGTTCGAGCCGCAGGCGGGCGACCCGGCCGACGAGATCCTGCGCCGGATGGAGCGCATCTCGTTTCAGGGGCGAAACCTCGCGCTCGCACACCGCGTCTGGCGACGCATGCTGGCTGACGACGTGCTGATCTTCCTCGGCACCGCCGGTGCGTTGAGCGCCGGCGGACTGCGGCTCGTCATTGCGAAGCTCATCACCAGCCGTGCCGTCGACTGCCTCGTCTCGACGGGCGCCAACCTGTATCACGACCTTCACGAAACCCGGGGGCGCCGGCATTTCATCGGGTCGCACAAGGCCGACGATCGGGCGCTGCAGGCCGAGCACATCGACCGCGTCTACGACACGTTCGTGGACGAAGACGAGTTCGTCGACAACGACAACTGGATCGCCACCTTCGCGACGACGCTCGGCAAGCGCCCCTACACGACCCGCGAGCTCCTGTATCACCTCGGTGGATATCTCTGGAAGGACACTGGTCGAGATGGAATCCTGACAGCGGCGTATCGCGCGCGCGTACCGATTTTCTGTCCCGCGATTGCTGATTCGTCGATCGGGATGGGCCTGTCGCAGGCCCGGCAGCGCCATGCGGAGCTGGGCCAGGTCGACGTGATCGGCGACATCATCGAGTCGGCCAACCTGGTGATCCGGCGACCACGCACGGCATCCGTGGTGCTCGGCGGCGGCACCCCGAAGAACTTCATCAACCAGGCCAGCGTCCAGGCCGGGTTTTATCGCCCCGGGATCGACGGCCACCAGTACGCACTGCAAATCGTGACCGACGTGCCCCATTTCGGGGGCGCATCCGGATCGACCCTCGATGAGGCGCAGAGCTGGGGCAAGGTCGCCGCTGATGCCGCGCAGGTGACGGTCAACGCGGATGTGACGTTGGCGTTGCCAATTCTGGTGAGCGCGCTGGCAGCCTCGGCACACGACGCGCTCGAGGCACGCCGAGCGCCGGCGTTCGAGCTCGGAGGGCGCGCGATCGTCGTCGACGGCGAACCGCTCCTCGTCGACCGATTCGACACAGACCGCGTCGAGATCTTCTAGCGTTTCCGACGTCGACCGCGTGGCACCGGCGAAGCGGCTTCGCGCGAGCCTCGATCGCGCCATCTCAGGAATGCACCACCTCGGCAACGGCGATCCGCTCAATGTCGCAGACACTCAACGACCGCCCTTTCGGTATCAGGTAGCGCGTCCGGTGTTCGGGGGCTCCGATGTCCTCGCTGAGGCGGAGAGAGAAGCGAGACAGCGTGTCGGCGAGATGCTCCGGATCGAGACCGCCCTTCCAAAGAGGCTCGTCCCCCTTGCGCGTGGTGTCCCACAGCGGGCTCAGTTCGGGGTAGGCCGAGCGATCATCGATAAAGCGCTGGAGCACGTAGCTGAAGACGAGTTGATTGCCGGGGGCCGTGCCGCCCACATAGCCGAGGGTGCCTTCGAGGGCCGCGCGCGAGACGTACTGGCTGACGCCCTCCCACATGAACAGCGTGCGAGTGGCCGGCTCGTACCCGGCGGCCGCCAGCGCCACCGCGAGGTCCTGTGTGTCGAAATCGATCGGCACGAATCGGACATGGGACGGCAGCGTCCCGAGGTGACGTCGAAGACGGGAGCGCTTCATGTCCTGAACCGAGGGGTGATCGACTTCGAAGACGATGACCGCGTCAGCCCCCGGGAGACGATAGGCGCGTGAGTCGAACCCGGCGCCGAGGATGACGACCGACCGCACGCCGTTGGAAAGCGCGTCACGAAATACGTCGTCGAGATAGGCGAAGCGACAGAGGAGCACACCCACCACGCCGGGTAGCTGGCGCTCCCGTAACCGAAGCATTGGTTGGAGCACGTGTCGGGAAGCGAAGGGCGAGAGTAGGGTGCCGAGCCACCGGCCGCACAACGGCCTGGCGAGAGGGTCGCTACACAGCCGCTGCTCCGGCGAGGTGTGGTGCTCGATGGCCCGGAGCGCGGCCGTGCCGATCGCCGTCTGCTTTGCCTTGAAGGCCATCCACCCGTCACCCGTTCGACGTCGACACCGGTTCCTGCTGGGTGAGGCAGTGTACGGCGCCCAGGCCGAGGATGAGGTCGGCGGCATGGATGCCGACCACCTCGCGCGTGCGAAACAGTCCGGCAAGTCGGGTCAGCGCGACCCGGTCCGCCGGGTCGTTGAACGTCGGGACCAGCACGGACCGGTTGGCGATGTAGAAATTCAGGTAGCTCGCCGGGAGTCGGTCGCCCTCGAAGTACACGGGCCGCGGCATCGGCAGGCGCACGATCCGCAGTCGGCGCCCCCGGAGGTCCCGCATGCGGCGGAGGCGTGCCAGGTTGTCGGCCAGCGGCGCATGGTTGACATCGCTCGTGTCGGGCTCCCAGGCCGCGACGACCGTTTCGGGCGCGACGAAGCGGGCGATGTCATCCACGTGGCCGTGCGTATCGTCTCCCGCGATTCCGCCGCCAAGCCAGAGCACGCGCCGGACACCCAGATAGTCGCACAGCACGCGCTCGATCCCCACGCGTGTCATGCCTGGGTTGCGTGCCTGCGCCGCACCCAGCAGGCACGCCTCCGTCGTCAGGAGCAGACCACGCCCGTTGACGTCGATGCTTCCGCCCTCGAGCACGATCGCGCGCCATCGCTTGCCGGCACGGGCCCGCACCGGGAACCGACGGAGGCCGAGATGGCGAGCCAGGCGCCTGGGCAGGGCATTGTCGTGCGCCCAGGCCCGATACCGAGCCCACCCGTTGAACCCCCAATCGGTCGCGGCGACGTCACGCCGGCCGCGGCCGATCGCACGCGTCACGAAGATCGGGCCGGTGTCGCGAATCCATGATCGGTTCGTGGGCGCCACGAACCGATCCACCGCCGCCATGTCGACCCCTCCACGACGCAGTCGATCCTCCGCTCGGTGCGCAACCGCGGTGTCACGACAGACGAGACCCACGCGCTCACCGCGGACGAGGTGGCGCACCATCTCGACGTAGCACCAGTCAATGGCCGAGGTTTTTACCTCCCAGTCCGCGCGGTTATTCGGCCAGACCATCCAGGTCGCACGGTGGGACTGCCATTCCGCGGGCATTCGATATCCACCAGTCGCGGGAGTGGACGCGACCTCATCGGATCGACGACGCCCGGTCGACCGGCGGGTCATCTGGCGGATGGATCGGGGCGGCCGGCCGGCGATCTGGCGGATGGATCGGGGCGGCCGGCCGGCTTGTCGAGGAAGCGTTCGGTGATGGGGCCGTACGTATCGATCCGACGATCTCGGAGGAACGGCCAGTCGCGCCGCTGCGCTTCGAGCGTCGTGCGGCTACAGGATGCCACCAGCACTTCCGATGCCTGGCCCGACGCCTCGGCGACCAGCTGGCCTTGTGGATCGCAGACGAAGGACCGCCCCCAGAAGTCCAGGCGCTCGCCTGCGGTGTCCTCGACGCCGACACGATTCGCCGCTGCTACGTAGAGGCCGTTCGCAATGGCATGTCCACGCTGGACCGTGCGCCACGCGTCGTGTTGGGCCGCACCGACCGTGTCGCGATCTGCCGGAAGCCAGCCGATGGCCGTCGGGTAGGCAAGCAATTCCGCGCCTCCGAGCGCCGCCAATCGTGCGGCCTCCGGGTACCACTGATCCCAGCAGATGAGGACGCCGATCTTTGCGAATCGCGTCTCGAACACGCGATACCCGAGGTCACCCGGCGTGAAATAGAACTTCTCGAAGTACTGGGGGTCGTCCGGGATATGCATCTTGCGGTAGACGCCGCGTGAAATAGAACTTCTCGAAGTACTGGGGGTCGTCCGGGATATGCATCTTGCGGTAGACGCCGAGGATGTCGCCCGAAGCGTCGATGACGACCGCGGAGTTGTGATAGAGCCCGGCCGTGCGCCGTTCGAAGACGGGCACGATGATCGCGACGCGTAGTTCGGCGGCGAGGCGGGTAAAGCGCTCGGTCGACGGTCCGGGGATTGCTTCGGCGAGCTCGAACCACCGCGCGTCTTCCGTTTGACAGAAGTACCGCGTCGCAAACAGCTCCGGCAGGCAGATGACCTGAGCTCCGCGGCCTGCTGCCGCGCGCACCCGTTCCGCCGCGACGTCCCGGTTCTCGTCGGCGGCCGCGGCGCAGGACATCTGAACCACGCCCACGGTGAACTCGCTAGCGGGAGCGGCCAGCGCGTCGGGCATGCGTGTCTGGCGGGAAGGTCGACGCGCCTATTGCCCGGCGCCGAGCGCCTCGACTTCGCGTCGGGCATCCTGGGCATAGGGGGACGCCGGATACTCGTCGACGACCCGGTTGAACGCGGCGATCGCATCCGTCGGCTGCTGGGCGAGATCGTAGGCGCGACCCAGGCGCATCAGCACCGCATCGCGCGGCACATCGGAATCCGCACCCGAGGACTCTTGCTCGAGCAACGCGATGGCGTCCGCGAACGCGCCACCCTTCAGATGCGTCTCGGCGAGGCCTAGCCGCGCCATCCGGCCGTAGATTTGATCGCCGGCCAACTCGATCACCTGCTGGTACTGGTCGTCGGCCTGATCGGTCCGTCCAAGCGTGCTCAGTGCCGCTGCGGCTCGATAGCGTGCGGAAATCCCTTGCGTGAGACTGGGGTACGCGTCGGCCGCTGCGAGCAGCTTGGGCACGGCTTCTTCGAGCTTGGCTGTCTCGGTCGGATAGCTCCCGGGCGGCTGCACGAATGGTTCCGGGGCGGCCTCGGAGCCGTCGGCGGCCTCGGGCTCGGCGGTTGGTGCAACCACCGCCGCGTCGACGATCGTCATCGCGGCCGCCAGCAACTCGCTCGCACGTGCCGACTGCCACTGCTGCCACGTGTACGCCGCGGCGGTTGCGACGAGCACGGCCAGTACGATGCCGCCGGCAATCGCGGCGGTTCGACCACCGCGTCGCAGACCGGCTTGTACATCGCCAATCCACTCGGCCAGGGCGTTCTCTTTGAGGTGATGTCGTTCGGTTCTACGCATTCGCTCACGCTCGAGGCTTCACGTCACGGCACGACGGTCAGGCCCGGACCGTCGCCAACGCCGCCTGATGGCGCTCCCCAGCAGTGTATCAAATGCCGATCACGACGATGCGAAGGGGCGGGTGGATATGCTACGCTCGGTACCGAACGTCGGCTGCGGATCGTGTCCTCCCGCTGCACGTCGGCGGCAGTGCCGCCACATCCTGGTTTAGGGTTAGGGTTCGTTCGTAGTGAAGAGATCGACACGCGACACGACGGGCCCGTCCCGTCGGCGGTTTCTTGCGGCCGCCTCGGCCGCCGCCGCCGCGACCGCCGCGCCGCGCCTCCGTGCGCAGCAGGAACCCGTCCTGCTCCCTCCCTACATCGCCGACATCGACGGCGACGGGCAGCTGAGTGCGACCGATGAGGAGATCGCGCGTACGGCACTCTTTGCACAACGAGGGTTTGCCCTCGAGCCCCGGCCGGGCTTCGACCAGCGGACCGACGTGTTTGGACGCGGTGCGGTCGACCCGCTCGTCGTCGACTCCGTGCGGCACTCGATCGCCCAGTATGCACAAGATGCCGTGCCGGCGATGGCGCGGCCGATCACCGTGGCGTGGCACTACGGGTGGTACAACCTCCGAGATCGCCCGCCAGGTTCGCAGACCGCCCGCCTCAAGGGTGGGAACTACGTCTCCTTCGATCCCGTGATCGAAGAGACGTTTCACGACCTGAAGAACGAGTTCGGCGTGACCGTCGACGCGTTGAGCTGGATCCCCGTTCGCGCGAACAAGGACAACCAGAGCAACTACCGCAAGGGGTTCCTGGCCGCACCCAATGCCGGGACGCGATACATCGCGATGCTCTACGAGAGCATCATCGCGCTCCCGCGCATCGGCGACCGGATCGACTTCCAATCGGAGACCGTGCAGCGGCTGTTCCGAGAGGACTTCGCGAACATGGCACGGTTTCTCGTCGAGGTGCGTGACGACACGCCGTCACGCATCTTCACACTCGACGACCGTCCGGTCGTGTTCATCTTCGGGTCCCACACCTGGGGTCTGTTCCCGGTGTCGGGCCCGCCGTTTCAGGCCGTTGAACGGATCCTCCGAGAGACTCGGGAGATCTTCCGCGACATCTATGGTGCGTATCCGTATCTCGTCGGCGAGGAGATGGTGCTCTCAACCGAAGGGCGGATCGCCGATGACCGCATCCAGCGGAGCCTCATGTTCGACGCGATCTATATCTACCATCACGCGTCGAACTTGAAGCAGGGCATCGAAGCGACGTTGTTCATGAGCGACTCGTATATCCAGAACCAGCTCGGGATCCTGCGCAAGACCTACGAGGCGTTGCAGTATCTGCGAAACCGATACACCGCGCGTCCCGTGTTGGTCATGCCCAATCTTGCTCCGGGTTTTGCCAAACCGGGTCACCCGACGCTCCAGATCGGTCGCGGTGGGTACACGGATTTCATGAAGCGGATCCAACAGTTTCATCTGAAGGAGTACATCGGTCGCGATTGGCGCGAATTGCTCGGGTCGACGCTTTTGCCGGCCCCCATCTATATCGTTGGTTCCTGGAACGAGGAATTCGAAGGTCACGCGATCCTCCCCTACGATTTCAACTTCTCGGTGCCGGAGGATGTCCAATACGGGTTCGATCTGGTCATGGCCATCAAGGAGGCCTTCGGCTGGAATCACTACGCCGTGCGCGACATCACAGGCACGCCGCCCCCCGACATCAGATTCGAACCGCCGGCGCTCTAGATCTAGACGGGGCTTCGCCCCGAGCCCCCGCGGGCGCTCCGTGGGGACCCCCACCAGCCCATGGTGCACGTCCGCGTTGCACCGAGACCGGCGAGGCGCCCGGCGCGCAAGGCGCGAGGATGGAGCATACCGGGCGTATGTGACTGACGAGCACCGCGGCGCGACGGGATGCATCGCCGGTCGAATGCAGCGGTACGTGCACCATGGGCTGGTGGCCCCACTCCACGCCCTCGAGGCGCGCCGTGCGCGCCGTGGCCGGCCGTCATGCTCCCGGCCTCACGAGACGGGGCTTCGCCCCGAGCCCCCGCGATGACAAGGGGGCGGAATGGACCCCGAAAAGAGGTGGCGCGCGTGCCCGGATTCGAACCGGGGGCCTACCGCTTAGGAGGCGGTCGCTCTATCCAGCTGAGCTACACGCGCACTTGGAGCTAGCAGTCAGTTTAGCAAGGACTTACGGGCAGCGTTGGGGCCGTCGTTGCACAAAGGCGGTGGGTCTATCGGGTTGTTTTGTGCAACTTTTGTGCAACTTCGGCTAGCGGTCTCCTCCATTCGACGCATCGAGTCGTGCAGATGCACACGCCCCGCGTTCAGGTAGGTGTCGGTCGTGCTGATGCTCGCGTGGCCGAGCAGCTCCTTGACGTGATGGAGCGGCATGCCGGCCTCAAGCCAACGAGACCCTGCCTCGTGCCTGAGGTCGTGGAAGTGCAGGTCAATCGCCTGGTAGGCCATCTGTGACGCCCTCACGAGTCGGTTCTTCCCCTTGACCCATGCAGGCTTGTGGCTGTGCGCTTTCAGTACGGCTGTCTCCCACGCCTTCTGGTTCGTCGCACGAATGTATGCGGGCTGAGTAGGGCTGCGGTTTGAAGAACATGAGTCTCATCAGGTACTTAGGAGTTGCAACGCTACCTGGGTATCTGAGAGGAGACTCATGCTCGTGGAAAGTCTGGTGAAGGCAACGGTGGAATTGCAAGGGTTTCGGGTGCTGCGGGTCACGGGCGACGTCGGCGGATTGGCAGCGGAGTTGGCCCCCGACGGGCGGTATGCGCCGCGTTGTGGTCAGTGCGAGCAGCGGGGCAGCTATCGGGACACCCGGTGGGTCCGACGCTTTCGCCATGTCCCGCTGTGGGGAATTCCCGTGACGCTCGTCTACGCGCCGCGACGGGTCCAGTGTGTGCGGTGCCGGGGCGTGCATGTGGAAGCGCTGCCCTGGGCGGTGGGCCGGCAGCGGTTCACGCGTGCGTTGCTGGTGACGATCGCGACCTGGACGCGGGTGTTGCCGTGGCAGCAGGTGGCCACGCTGTTCGGGTGCGCATGGGGCACGGTGGAGCGAGCGGTCGAGGCGGCCGTGGCCTACGGGTTGGCGCACCGCGACCTCACCGGCGTGACCCATATCGGCATCGACGAAATCTCGCGGAAGAAGGGGCACGTCTACGTCACCAACGTGTACGACCTGGCCCGGAAGCGGCTGCTCTGGAGCGGCGAGGGACGCAGCCAGGCGACCCTCGAGGCGTTCTTTGCGTTCCTTGGCCCCGAGCGCACTGTGGCGCTCGCCGGCATCTGCTGCGATATGTGGCAGCCCTACATCGACGTGATCCGGGTCCGGGCGCCCCACGCGGTGCTGGTGTTCGACAAATTCCACATCGTCAGTCATCTCATGGCGGCCGTCGATCAGGTCCGCCGCGACGAGATTCGCGAGAAAGGCCCGGCACACAAAGCGCTGATGCACAAGACCCGGTTCATCTGGTTGAAGAACCCCTGGAATCTCACCGAGACGCAGCACCGGCGCCTGGGCGAGCTCGAACACCTCAATCTGAAGATCAACCGCGCCTATCTCCTCAAAGAGTTCTTCGCGCACTTCTGGAGCTACCGCCGCGCGGGGTGGGCGAAGCGCTACCTGAAGCGGTGGTTCTGGTGGGCGACGCACTCACGCCTCCCGCCGATGCGCGACTTCGCGTGGCTGCTCCGCCGCCACGAGGACGACATCCTCAACTACTTCCGGCTGCCCATCGACAACGGCACCGTCGAAGGGTTGAACAACAAAGCGAAGCTCATCATTCACAGGGCCTACGGCTTCAGGACCGCCACGACCTACATCCGGAACCTCTACCACTGCATGGCGGACCTTCCACTACCCAAAACCGTGCATACATTTGTGTGAGGAACCCGCCTTCTTTGGGCTCTGGACCCGGCCGCCCACTTCGTCACCAAAGACGTAGGCATCTCGACCAAACGCACGTCCTGCCGGATCATGCCGTGCCATCTCCAAGACGGCCATGAGCCGCGTCGAGATCGGGATGTGGCGGTCCTCGCGGTCCTTGGCGTTCCTGGCCTGAATTCGGAGTTCGCGCCGATCCAGGTCGACGTCGCACCACTGTAGGCTCAACAGCTCGCCCTGTCTGCATCCGGTTTCCAATGCGGCCACGACAAGGCGATAAAGCCGTGACGACGCGACTGCAAGGAGCTGTTCCTCCTCGGCCGGTTCCAAACGTCGGTGACGCCGCGCTATGCGGTCTCGCTTGAGATCACAGAGTGGCCCGATCCATGGACGGTCCAGGTACCCCTTCCGCACGCCCCAGTTGGACATGGCCTTCATGATTTGCAGGTACTGGTTTCTCGTGCTGGCCGCTCGACCAAGGACTCGAAGGTGACTCATGAACTCTTCGATATCATCTTCGGTGATCGAGCCTATGGCCATGACCCCGAGGCGACTGCCCTTGCGGCATCGAAACTCGGAGATCTTCTGCACCATACCTAGGTCGTTCTTCCAGGTGATCTTCTGCCGCGCCTTGGAGTAGCGCTCGATGAACACGTCCGCGTAGGCCTCCAGTGTGAGGTTCTCTGTTGATGCAGCACCGTCGTGTCCGGGCGAGTACTTCCCGTCCCGAATCTCTGAACGTATGCGGTCGGCCTGGGCCCCGGCCTCAGTCTTCCCGGCGATGTGCCGACCACAGTCCCGGTCCAAGCTGATTCGGTATTTCACCCCCTTCCAGCCGAAGTTGACGTGCCACCCATGGGGACACTTGGGCCACTTGCTGCGGGCACAGGTGCAGCGTTTGCGTAGCCCGTGGTTGCGGTGTCTGGGCATTCGCCCTCCTTTTCTCGCCCTTTGTGTGGGCGTGTGACGCCGGTTCACGGATACGGCTGAACTGATGCTTGATCGAGCAGCCATTCATCAATCCAGTCAGCCAGGAAGCGCAGTTCCCGACGGCCACCAACACGGGCAGCCATCAGTTTTCCCGCCTTTACTTCCCGGTAGATGGTCTTCACGCCACACCGAGCCCTGTAGGCGGCTTCTTTGACCGTCAGCCAGGGCGTTGTCTGATCCTCCACTTTCACGAGACCCTCCGGCGGGTGTCAAAACTGACCCGTTTCATCACAGCTGAATCGCCCCGGGTTTCCCGGAGGCTCCATATCTTGGGAGGATGGAGTCCATGGGAAGACCGAGGAAGTACTCACCAGAAGTACGGGACCGCGCCGTGCGGCTCGTGTTTGAGCACGAAGACCAGCACGACTCGCAGTGGGCCGCGATCCGATCCGTGGCCGAGAAGATCGGCTGCACGTCGGAGACGCTGCGGCATTGGGTGCGCCAAGCCGAGCGGGATCAGGGACGCCGTCCGGGGCTGACGACGGACGAGCGGGCCGTGCTGAAGGAGCAGGCGCGTGAGATCCGCGAGCTCCGGCGGGCGAATGAGATCCTGCGGAAAGCGTCAGCGTATTTCGCACAGGCGGAGCTCGACCGCCGACCGAGGTAATGGTGACCTTCATTGATGCGCAGCGGGAAACGTACGGGGTCGAGCCGATCAGCGCCGTGGTGCCGATTGCTCCGTCGACGTATTACGCGCACAAAGCGTGGCAGGCCAATCCCCGGTTGCGATCGGGGCGCGCGCAGCGCGATGCGTGGTTGAAGGATCAGATCCGTCGCGTGCGCGACGAGAACTTCGCGGTCTACGGCGCGTACAAAGTCTGGCGCCAGTTGAACCGTGAGGGGATCGCCGTGGCCCGGTGCACCGTCGAACGCCTGATGCGGGAGCTGGGCCTGCGGGGCGCCGTTCGGGGCCGGGCGTTCACCACGACGACCTGTCCTGACCCCACCCCGCGGCCGGCCGACCTGGTCAACCGCACGTTTGTGGCCACGCGCCCCAACGCACTCTGGGTGGCGGACCTCACCTTCGTGGCGACCTGGCGCGGCTTCGTCTACGTGGCGTTCGTCATCGATGTCTTTGCCCGGTGCATCGTAGGCTGGCGCGTCTCCAGCTCCTTGCGCACCGACCTCGCCCTTGATGCGTTGGAGCAAGCCCTGTATGCGCGGCCGGCACCTGACGGGTTAGTGCACCACAGCGATCGGGGTGGTCAGTATCTCTCCATTCGCTACACGGACCGGCTGGCCGAGTCGGGCATCGAGCCGTCCGTGGGGAGCGTGGGTGACTCGTACGACAACGCCCTCGCTGAGTCGGTGATCGGGCTGTACAAGACCGAAGTGATTCGTCGGCGCGGCCCGTGGCGGCATCTCGAGGCCGTGGAGTTTGCGACGCTCGAATGGGTGGACTGGTTCAACAACCGGCGGCTCTTGACGTCGATCGGCGACGTGCCACCGGCCGAGTACGAACAGCAGTACTATCGGGCACAAGAAGCGCCAGCCACAATGGCCGGAGTCAACTAATGAGCTCTCCGGAGAACCCGGGGCGATTCAATCGCGCTCTTCCCCTTGAGATACCCGATCACCTGCGCCACCGAGTACTTCGGGGGGATCGACACCAACATGTGGACGTGGTCGGGCAGCAGATGCCCCTCCTCCACCTGGCTCTCGCGGTGCCGCGCCAGCTGCCGCAGCACCTCGCCCAGCTGCTGCCGGACGCCTCCATACATCGCTTTCTTCCGGTACTTCGGAATGAACACTACGTGATACTGGCAGTGCCATTTCGTATGATTGAGACTTCGGTACGTCGTCATGAGGACTCCTTCTCGTGATGCTTGTGCGGCTCACGGGAAGGAGTTTCCTCACGCGACTCCCGGATACGTCAAACGCTGCTGGCCGCCCCGGCAAAGCCGGGGGGTCTCCCACGGCAACTAGGGATCTCCCTAGTTCCTTCACGCCACGCCGAGGCGTATGGTGCTGTCGACGATAGGGTGGTGCGATGAATTCGGTGCTACAGCCGAGCGGCATCAACCCCAATTGAGTTAGAGTAGGAATGCCCATTGCTGGGCACCACCGGGTCGCCGGAGGCGGTCACCCGCCTCCGGCTCCCACAGAACGGAGCGTGCGGATTTCCCGCACTCCGCTCTTCGCAAACTGATTCACAGCGCAGCGAGTGCTTGCAGCTCCCGATGCGGGAGACGTAAACGTGGTCGCTGTAACGGGTGCCTCGCCTGTATCTGGTGAAAGACGTCCCAAGGGATGTGCCCCTTGCGACTCCGGCTGCTGAGCATCTTGCGCCAGTAGCGCTCGACGGCGTGGCCTATGCGCTGCAGGGCGCGGAAGTTCCCCGCCACCCCGAAGTACGCATAGTGCCCCTGCAAGAGGCGGTTCAGGTTCAGGGCCTGCTCTCGAACCGGCAAGTGCCGCATCCGCCGCATCAGGTCACGGAGCGTCGCCAGGGTGCGGCGGACCCGGGACTTCTCAGTCCGAATCCCCACCTTGTATCCCCCGCCCCGATTCCGGGTGCAGTACAGGGTGAAGCCGACGAAGTAGATCGTCTCCGGTCGTCTTCTCCCGCGTTTCGGTGCGTGCCTTGCGGCGAACCGGCCAAACTCGACCAGTTTCGTTTTGTTCGGTTCCAGCGTCAGATTGAACTTCGCCAACCGCTTGCGCAGGACACCCTGGACACGTAATGCATCGGCTCGGTACTGAAAACACACCACGAAGTCGTCGAGGTAGCGGACCATATATGCCTCGCCTTGCAGACGGGGCTTCACCACGCGCTCGAACCAGAGGTCGAGGACGTAGTGGAGGTACACATTGCTCAACAGGACGCTAATGGAGCCGCCCTGTGGGGTGCCTTCCTCACTCGGCTGATGCACGCCGTCTTCCAGGGCGCCGGCTTTCAACCAGCGCCTCATCAGGCTGAGCAGGCGAGGGTCGCCGACTCGGTGCTCGACGAAGCGGAGCAACCAGTCGTGGTTCAGACTCCCAAAGAAGTTCTTCAAATCCGCCTCAAGGACCCAGCTCACCTTCCGCCCCGCTTCACTTCCGTGAGCGTGGCGAGGGCGTGATGGGCACCTTGACCCGGCCGCCCGCCGAACGAGCAGGGCAGGAAGTCCTCCTCGTAGATGGCGGACAACACGTGGGCGACGCTTCGCTGCAGCGCCCGGTCGGCCACACATGGCACGCCAATCGGACGCTTCTCGCGCTTCCCTGGTTTGGGGATGTACACCCGCCTTACGGCAGGTGCCGGATATCCCCGGCGGTGCATGGACCGGAGCATCGGCTCGACCCACGTCTCGAACTCCTCCTGCGCTTCCTCCACTGTTTGCCCATCCACGCCCGGCGCCGTCTTCGAGGGCATTCCACAGAGGTTCCCCCAAATTCGGTCCCGAGTGACATGATGCGCCAATGAAGTAAAACGCACCTTCGGCTCACAACGAGCTTTGGCTGCTATCCGTTCGAGTCCCGTTTCCATGACAGGCGGTTCTCCTCTTTGCATAGAAGGCCCTCTCGTCCATTGCATGACGCTCATGTTGCCCTCGAACGACTCAGTTTCCGCTGGCCGCTTCCCCATGTAGCCGGCTCTCCCGACCTCGGAGTACTATCAGCCAGTCTGACTTCCGCCAGGTCATCGGGTCGTTCTCGCGTTGGTAGCTCGTCGGACCCTACAAGCGCCGCTTGAACCTGACGGACCTCCCTTGTTCCCGTGAGGCCCTTCAACTGCATGCCGACGGTACGAACCCCGGAAGCGCCTTGCCGCCGCTCGCCACCACGCGACGCAAGATGTTGCCTTCCCCCTTGGGAGATGGGGTCGGCCACTCCAACCACGATCGATTTCGGGGCTATCTTTCCGTTCACTTGCGTTCCGGCCTACAGTTTCCCTGCCTACGCTTCGCAACGGCCGTTACCGGACGCCACGCAAGACTCGGTACGCGGCTGCTGGCTAAGCCTTGCCGCGGTTGCCATTTCAGGCGCCTGTGCCTCACGAGCTTTCAAGGCGCAACCCTCCACAGATCCGGACGTGCGGCACTACCGCATCCGGCTCCTGCCTCGGGTCGCAAACGCCAGGCGCTGGTCGGGATACGGATGACAGATGTGCGGGGTTGGGAGCCACCGGGCCGCCAAGCGGTCCATCCGGGACCACGGCACCCGCGCGGTCTGGCTGCGCCGCCCGAGCGTCGTCCACCAGAGGTGAACGAGCGCGTGACGGAACGCCAGCACGCTCGGCCCATTCCGGGGCACGGCGTAATACCGGGCATGCCCCAGCAGGACCGACCGCAAATAGGCTCCTTGCTCCGGCACGGGCCGGTGCCAGCGGTGCCGCAGTTCGGTTTTCACCGCCTGCAGCTTCGCTTGCCACCGTTGACGCATCGTTTGCCGCAGCACCGTGAACCCACCCCTCCGGGTTTTCCCACAGCTGTGGGCTGTGGATCGATACACGCGTTTCGGATGCCCTTCGCGCAGGTCACGGAGAAACCTGGGAACGTCTGCTCGCCAGGCCCCAGGAAGATGGCGTCCGCGTGCGCCGCCGCCTCCTCTGGGAGCGCGGTCACGTGCAGGCCGCCGAGCGCCACGAAGGCGCCCCGGGCGCGATACCAGTCAGCGAGTCGGTACGCGCGGTAGGCGTTGGTAATGTAGACCTGAATGATGACGAGGTCGGGCGCGTCGTCCAGGTGCACAGATTCAACGTGCTCGTCGACGAGGCTGACCTCGTCGTCCGGATTGAGATACGCCGCGAGCGTGGCGAGACCGAGCGGCGGAAAGAGCGAGTACTTGATGGGCCGCCAGAAGGGGCTCGTCGCTTCCGTCAGCGACGGCAAGATCAGTTTCACCCGCAACGAACGCATGACTCGTCACCCTGAAGCGGCCGTCCTCGCGTGACCGTTCCCGGCTCCATGTTGACGAGGGCGCGGTGAACATCGTCGACGGCCCGGTCGAGCGTGGAGGTTCCGGCCGTCAACCCGACCACCCGGAAGCGTGCAAACCACGCGGGGTCGAGCTCGCGGGCCGATTCCACGTGTAGCGCGGCCACGTGCCGGACTCGGGCACGCTGGACGAGCTGCTTCGTGTTGTTGGAATTGCGGCCACCGACGACCACGATCGCGTCGACCCGGTCGAAGAGTGATTCGATCGCGGCCTGCCGCAGCCGTGTCGGCCGACAAATCGTGTCGACGTAGCGGACGAGAGACCCCCTGTTGCGATCGCGAATGGCGTTCAGAACGAGACGTGCCCGATCCGGCGGGGTCGTGCTCTGGCACACCACGCCGAGCCGGGGCTCGCCGTACGAACGCACGGACTCCGGACCACCCACCACGTCATAGCGATCGAGGTCTCCGGTGATGCCGCTCACCTCGACATGGCCGGGGCGCCCAACCACGAGCACGAAATAGCCGTCCCGTGCCAGCCGCTGCGCCGCGACGTGCACGTCCCGCACGAGTGGGCAGGTCGTGTCGATCAGCTGTTTCCCGGCTGCCTCCAGGCGGCCCCGCTCACCCCGGCTTACCCCGTGGGCAGTGATGAGGACCTGTGCCGTGTCCGGAACCGTGCCCTCCCTTCCCTCCTCGCTGGTCTGGGCGAAGCCTCGCCGGCGCAGGTCGCGAATGACCTCTGCGTTGTGGACGAGCTCGCCGTGAACGGTCACCTGCGACGGGTCCGGCACGGCCCGCGCCGCGGCGAGTGCATCACGAACACCGAAGCACATGCCCAAGGCCGAGGCTCGAATCACGTTCATCGATCCTCCAGTTACTTTGTGTCGCAAAGTATACAAACAAAAAAAGGGCTAGACGACCACCCAGCCAGGCGCCTGCTGGTCTCGCCTCGCGGTCCGGGGCTTCACACGCTCCGGAACCGCATCTCGGATGACCCTCTCGAGCTCCGACAAGTAGTGAAGAAACCGCTCGCGGCCGGAGTCCGTGAGCCGGCACAGCGTCTGGGGACGCCCACGTCCCTGGCCTTTCCAGAGCTCGACCAGTCCGGCGTCGGAGAGCATCTTCAGATGCCGACTCAGGTTACCGTCGGTCAACGCGCACAGCGTCTTCAGCTCGTTGAACACCAGCCCCTTCGACCGCGTCATGAGGCAGGTGAGGATCCCGAGCCGGGCCTTCTCGTGCAGCACTCGGTCCAGACCCGCGTAGGCGTGCTGTCCAGGCCGCTCAGACGAGCGCTTCTTCGTCATACTCCGGCCGCTCGATATTCCAGTAGAGGATGAGGGCCGTCGCGATCTGACCGATCCCGAAGGTGACCGCCATGCCAGCGGGAGACGGAATGCCGCCGCCGCCACCGATCTGTAGCAGGACGGCCCCGGCCCCCACGTAATAGAGCGCGACCCACCCGATGACGCGAGGCAGATACGGTCGGGACGCGAACGCTCCGAGCCCGAACGTGATCGCCCACAGACCAGGGAGCAGGGCGATATGGTCGCCGGTACCCTGGGTGAGGCCCAACGTCACGACAAGCCCGGCCGCAAGGCTCGGCAGGAACTGCCCCACGACCCGACTCGTACGACGCCGCGCGACGGAATCCCCCCGGTAGAGCACGTGATAGAGAACCCCCCAGGCCCCGATCCCGCCGCACACGACAGCCACACCCACCCAGAACCACACGAACTCGAGCGGTGTTGCAGGCTGGAAGAACCGTGCCTGCAGGGCCGCGGCTACCAAGGCACAGACGCCGGTCAACCCGACCGGTAGAGATCGGTACCCTCGATACACCTCACTACGTTCGAGATGACCGTGGATCTCTGAAATCTGTTGCAACGCCAGATCAAGTTTCATCGGTTCCCTAATCGCGCACTTTACCCCGCAAAGTATCTACGGTCAACTCGGTGTGGCGGCCCCCCGGTGGCGTCCGCTGGGCTCGTCTGACGTTGGTCCACGCCCCCGGTGGCTTGTTGCGAACACGCGCGGGTTTCACGAACCCCGAGATTTCCCTATACTTCTGGCGGTGCGGCGACTGGGTCCATCGCTTCCCCAAGCTGGCGAGCCGGGTTCGACACCCGTTGCCCTCTCCAACCGGCCAGCTCTCGGTGACCGACCGGTATGTGGAAGAACGACCCGGCACAGGCACGTTCCGTCACGCCAGACGACGATGACTTCCTCCCGGTTCCGGACCTCGACGTGCCAGAGGGCGTGACCTCGCTCGGCCGGACGATCACCATCAAGGGTGACCTGACCGCCGGCGAGCATCTCATCATCGAAGGCCGCTTCGAGGGGCAGCTCGCCGTGCCGGAGCACGGCCTCGCCGTGGGACAGCACGCGGCGGTCACCGCCGAGATCCTGGCGCGGACCATCAGCGTGCTGGGGCACGCGAACGGCTCTTTCACGGCAGCCGAGAAAATGGAGATTCGGGAGAGCGGATTCGTCGAGGGCCGAATCGTCGCCCAGACCGTGGCCATCGAAGACGGTGCCCACTTCAAGGGCTCGATCGATCCGACCCGCACGGAGGCTGCGCTCGCCGTCGGCCGGCATCGCCTCAAGCAGCGGACCGCAGCGCCAGCGAAGCCGCCGGTTCCCACCTCATCCTGAGCCGCAACCGGTCCGTGGCGGACGCTCATGTCGACCGACGCCGTTCAGCGGATCGCGGATCGCCTCGATCTGGACCAACGAGTCGCGCCGTATCGTGATCGGATCTGGCACCCCGGATCGCCGCCCGCCCCGGTCCTCCACCTCGAAGACGTCTCCGCGATCCCGTTTCTCGTCGACATCGACGGCGTTGAGGAATACCAGCATCGCGCCAGGATGCGCGCGATTGACGGTGACCTGTACGCCACGGTCACGGCGACCGATCCGCGCTACGAGTCGTATTGTCGCGACCGTCTGGGGCTCGGCGTCCCGACCCATCTGCTCGTCGATCCGCGAGGCGATGCCGGCCCATTGGCAGTGACACGCGCCTGCATGGCCGATGCGGCCCTCTCGACCCTCGTCGATCACACCCGCCACAGTGGCCTGGTCCTTCACCCCTACATGTCGATCGGGGACGTCTGGGTTCTCGCTGCCGCCATCGCGACGGGCGCGGACCGCGCGGTGACCGTCATCGGCGCCCCTCCGCCCGTGACCTGGATCGCCAACGACAAGGCGCTGTTCGATGAGCTCGTCGCCGCGGTGCTGGGGCCGGGCTGGTCGCCGGAGACCCATGTCGAGACCGAGCCGGCCCGCATGGCGGCGCGCCTCCGAGATCTCGCCGACCGCTATCGCGCCGTCGGACTCAAGCGGACGCGGTGCGCGTCCGCCATGGGCAACCAGGTGTTCGACGCCGGAACCCTGGCGGCCGAGACCGCGTCCATCGAGCAGCACGTCCGTGCCTTCCTGACACGCACCGAGTGGCCGGGCACCGAACCGGTGCTGGTCGTGGCGTGGGAGGACGCCGCGGCCTCGCCGTCGACCCAGTGGTGGCTGCCACCCATGGGACACGGTCCGCCACGACTCGACGGGATCTACGAGCAGATCCTGGAAGGCGACCGCAAGGTGTTCGTCGGCAGCCGGCCCTCCACGCTGCCGCGATCCGTCGATGCGGGACTGACGGACGCCGGGGCACGCGTGGCCGGCGCCCTGCAGCGGCTCGGCTACGTCGGTCGTTGTTCGTTCGACCACCTTGTCGTGGGCGATCCGCGCGGCGACTTCGAGCTCCACTTCACCGAGTGCAATGGGCGCTGGGGCGGGACCAGCACACCGATGCATCTGGTCGATCGCCTCGTCCGTGGTCCGCGACCGCCCTATCGGGCTCAAGATTTCTCCCATCCGGCACTGATCGGCGCCGCGTTCGGGGACGTGATCGCTGCCGTCGGCGACCGTGCCTTCGACCACCCCCGGCAACACGGCCAGTTCATCTTCTACAACGTGGGTCCCCTCGAGCGGCACGGCAAGCTGGACGTGATTGCGCTCGGTCGGACGCAATCCGAGGCGGAGCATGCGCTCGGCGACGACCTTCCCCGGCTTCTGCGGTTGTAGACGGGCGATCGCATGGCCTCACGCGTCGTGCCAAACCACGAGTGACAGGACACTAGAATAGACGCGTGACGGAGGTCGTCGAGCGGATGGTGGCGCTGCGCCGCCATTTCCATCAGCACCCCGAGCTGGCATACGAAGAGACCGACACCGCCCGCGCGATCATGGCGGAGCTCGATCGGTTGGGGATCCCGCATGCGTACGGCGGACCGGGTGGCGCCGTCATCGGTCGTCTCGCTGGGCACGGCACGGGTCCGACCGTCGCGCTACGCGCCGAGATGGACGCGTTGCCGTGCGCGGAACGCACGGGTCTCCCCTTCGCGTCACAGGTGCCCGACCGGATGCACGCATGTGGGCACGACGCGCACATGGCCATGGTGCTCGGCGCCGCGGCTCGGCTCCGCGACCAGCCCCCCCCAGGCACAGTCCTTCTCGTCTTCCAGCCCGCGGAAGAACGCGGCAACGGCGCGCAGACCGTCGTCGATTCGGGGATGCTCCCGCCGGTTGACGGGATCTTTGCCGGGCACGTAACGCAGCACTATCGCCTTGGCGAGATCATGGTCGTCGAGGGGACCATCACGGCCCACTCGGACCGCTTTACCATTCACGTCCAGGGGCGCGGCGGCCACGGCGCGCGCCCGCACGAAGCCATCGACGCGGTCGTCATCGCGGGCCTGCTCATCACGGCGCTCCAGACGCTGGTCTCGCGCCAGATCAATCCTGTGCACCCGTCCGTGGTCACCATCGGGTCGGTGCATGCCGGAAGCGCTGCCAACATCATCGCGGACAACGCGGTGCTCGACGGCATCATCCGCACGACTCGGCCCGATGCGCGGGAGGAGATCGTTCGTGGCCTGCGCCGCACCGCAAGCGCGCTCGGCGATCTGCACAACGCGGAGATCACGGTGGAGCTCGGGGAAAGCTCACCCGCGGTTGTCAACGCCTCGCGCGAGACGCGGATTGCCCGTCGGGCCGCCCAGCAGGTGGTCGGCAATCACGGCATCGTCGAGCAGGAGTACCCGAGTATGGGCGCGGAGGACTTCTCGTATTTCCTCGCCGACACACCGGGCTGCTACGTCCGTTTTGGGACACGGACCGACGGCGACGCCTACGTGCCGCTCCATAGCCCGCTGTTCGACGTCGACGAAGGCGTCCTGGACGTCGGTGCGGCGTTCTTCGATCACGTGGTCCGGGAAGCCGTCGCCGAGTACGCTGCGTAGCCCGCGCGCGACCCGCCGCGGTAGTCCTCGAGCGTGTGTGCGCGCCCTTCTGTGTCCCGCAGCTGGAAGGGCACGGCTGGCCGGCCGACGGCGGACCCCGCCGTCAATCGTCGATCGCCTGGTACGTCATCGTGACGAGATCCTGACGGATGTTCAGATGGGTGTAGGGCCGCATCTGCGTCATCAGGATGCCGATCAAGTCCTCCTCGGGGTCTACCCAGAAGACCGTGCAGAACGCGCCGCCCCAGTAGTACGAGCCCTCTGACCGTGGCGTCCCGGACGGGCCGAGATCGGTGACCACGGCATAGCCGAGGCCAAAGCCGTAGCCCGGACCGGCGAGCCAGATCCCCGCGTCGCCGGTGTGATTGGCGGTCATCAGCTCGACCGTCTTGCGGCTCAGGATACGCACCCCGTCCAGCACGCCGCCGTTCAGCATCATCTGGTGGAAGCGGAAATAGTCGCGCACGGTCGAGACCAGTCCACCCGCGCCACTGAAGTAGACGTGCGGCTCGCGCACGTAGCGGCTCTCGGCCGTCGGCGCCTCGGCCAACGCCCGCGTGCCGTCGTCGTCTGGCCGATAGAGCGCTGTGAACCGATCGAGCTTGGACAGCGGCAGATGAAAGTGCGTGTCCGTCATGTCGAGCGGTTCCAAGATGCGCTCGCGCAGATACGCGTCCATCGTCTGGCCGGACATCACCTCGACCAGCCGGCCCACCACGTCGGTCGCCCGCCCATACTCCCACCGGTCGCCCGGATGAAAGTTCAGCGGAAGCCGTGCGAGCCGCTTCAACATGTCGCCGACCGTGTCACCCGGCTTCGTCCTGGCCGACATCTCCTGGAAGTCGGTCTGGGTCAACCCGCGGTAGGTGTTGGCCAGGCCGGCGGTATGCGTGAGCACATGCTGGACGGTGATGGGACGCGCGGCCGGTATCAGCTTGTAACGCGACGAGATCCGCTCGTCGGCCGGCGCCGGGATCGCGACCTGCATGTCACGGAATTCCGGTAACCATTTCGCGATGGGGTCGCGGAGCTGGAAGTGGCCCTCCTCGTAGAGCATCATCAGCGCCACGGAGGCGATCGGCTTCGTCATCGAGGCGATGCGGAAGATCGCGTCGTGTCGCATCGGCGCGCGGCGCTCGACGTCGCGCTCACCAAGCGAGGAAAAGTGCACGACCTTGCCCTTCCGCGCCACCAGCGTGACGACGCCGGACACCTCCTCGCGGTCGATGTAGCCCTGCATCACCCGGTCGAGCCGCTCGAGCCGACTCGACGACATCCCGACATCCTCGGCCGCGGCTGTCGGCACGCCATCCATCTCGGGCAGATCGGCGGGCGCGCGACTCGCGCCGACGACGGCCACCGCGAGGCCCACGACCGCAACAGCCGTCCACCGCAATACGGATGACGTCATCGCACACTCCCCTTTCGTACTACTTCACCACGTATTTCGTGATGCCACCCATGGCCGTCGCACGCGAGCCGGGGCCTTCCGCGGCAAAGACGTTGCCGTCGGCGTCGACCGCGACCCCCTCGCCCGCCACGAGCTGGATGCGGGTGTCGTGCACGTGCCCTGGGACGAATCCGGTCAGCCGATCTTCGCCGGCCGGCCCGATGCGCACGCCGTTCATCCAGCCGGGGTGATTGCTCGTCTGCGACTCCGAGTCGATCGCGTAGAGCGTGTCGTCCGGGGTGATGAACAGTCCGCTGATCCGGCTGTAGCTCATGTAGATCAGCGGGTTGCCGTTGTCGTTCAGGATGGCGTTTCCATCCTGGTCGAAGACCTGGATGCGGTGGTTGCCGCGGTCGGCGACGTAGAGACGTCCCTCGGAGTCGAACTCCATCGCGTGCGGCGTCCGGAACTGCCCCGGCCGGAACCCGATCTCGCCCCACTCCTTGATGAAGTTGCCCTCGCTGTCGAACTTGAGGATGCGTCCGGTTGATCCGTCTGGCGGATCCGGGTTCTGGCCGCTGTGGCCGTCCGAGACGAAGATGTCGCCGTTCGGTGCGGTGATCACGTCGCACGGCTGATTGAGCTGGCCTGGGCCGCTACCCGGCTGACCGGCCGTACCGAGGCGCATCAGCTCCTCGCCCTCCGGGCTGAACTTGATGACCTGATGCCCCTTCGTGCCCGCCTCGTTGCCCGCGAAATCGGTCACCCAGACGGTGCCGTCGTCGGCGACGTGGAACCCGTGCGGGGTCACGAACAGCCCGGCCCCGAAACTGGTCAGGATCTCCCCGGTGTGGCGATCGAACTTGACGACCGGATCGAGATCGGGGTTCTCGTCGCAGCCGGCACCGAGACCACCACCGCAGCGGTCGTAGGCCCACATGTGCCCGTCAGGTCCGATGTCGATGCCCGCGGTCGACCCCCATTCGCGGCCGCCGGGGAACGGGGCGAAGTTGAGCATCACCTCTCCGGTCGGGTTCGGCAGGGGGCGGTCCATGAGGTCACTCGTGAGCCCGGTGTCCGCCGCGGCCATCGCCATGTCAGCGTCGGGAGCCGGGGCGGCCCCTCCTCCACACGCGACGAGGGCGACCAGCGACAACGATGCGAACACCAGCCCTAGCCGACACCCAGCGAGTCTTCGGTAATCAGTCATGCGTCCTTTCTCCCTTGCCGTGACGCCGATCCTACCGGATCGGACGCGGCCGTTGACTTTTCTCGGCCTATTATCATCCAGACGGCGGCGTCGGACTCGGGAGCATGGCCCCCGCCTGGCGCCACTCTTGATGACCCAACCCCCTGGCACGACCGTCGGCGCGAGGCACGATTCGACCGAGTGGTGGGGTGCATTGGGCCTCCTCGTCGTCCTCCTGGTGATCTATCTCCCCGCCCTGGGTCACGGCTTCATCAAGGACGATTTCGCGTGGATCGCGTCAAGCCAGGTGACCGGCGTCGCCGCGCTGGTCGCCCCGTTCACTGAAGCGGCCGACTTCTATCGCCCCGTGGTTGGCCTGAGCTTCGCCGTCGACTGGTGGCTGTTCGGGCTCTCGCCGCTCGCGTTCGGCCTGACGAACCTGGCGCTCCTGCTCGCGGCGGCCCTGGCTGTCAGGACCCTGGCGCTCGCGCTCGGCATGCGGCGGGAAACGGCCATGGTTGCTGCCGCACTCTGGTGCCTCAACTACCACGGCATCAACACGTCGCTGCTCTGGATCAGCGGCCGTACGTCGCTGCTCGTGACGTTGTTCGCGCTGCTGGCGGCGAGCGCGTTCGTCGTAGGGCGTCGATGGCGCGCCGTGGCCTGGACCCTAGTCGCGATGCTGTCGAAGGAAGACGCGGTCCTGCTCCCGTTCGTGCTGCTGCTGTGGAGCGCACTGGACACGTCGCGCGGCGCACGGCCCACACTCGGCGGCAGACTCCGGGCCGCCGTCCATCAGTGCTGGCCCCTCTTCGTGGTGCTGACGTTCTACCTTGCGATGCGGACGGCCGCGGGCGGGATGACGCCGATGTCCGCGACGTCGTCTTACCAGTTCGTGCTGGCGCCCGCGTCCGTCGCGTTGAACCTGCTCGCCTACCTCGACCGCGCCGGCACCCTGTCGGCCGGCGTGGTTGTCCTGCTCGCGCTGGCGGCCGTGGCGGTGCCGCGTCCACGCGCCGACGAGCGACGATGGGTGCTGCTGGGAAGCCTGTGGCTGGTGGTCGGGCTCGCACTCGCTGTCCTGCTCCCCGCCCGCTCGAGTCTGCTCTCGATCGGTCCATCCGCCGGCGCCGCGCTCGCAGGGGCAGCCCTGATCACCGCGTTGTGGGAACGTGGCTCCGCGCGCGCGCGGAGCCGCATCGCCGCCGCCGGCGCGCTCATCGTGTCCCTGATCCTCGTGCCGATTCACTGGGCGCGAAACGACAAGTGGGTCGAGTGGGCCCAGCTCTCCACGCACGTGCTGAACGAGGTCGCCCCCGTCGCCGGCGCCCTTCCACCGGGCAAAGTTGTGCAGATCGACGACGAGCGGGGCGCGCGCATGAACCTCGACAGCTCGTTCGGCACGCTGATCGAGCCCGCGATGCTCATTCATACCGGGCGATCGCGCGGCATCTGGATCGAGCCGCCACCCGTCAACTGGCAGGAGGCCGGCCTCGTGCGGCCGCACCCGAGCGACATCGCGGCGCGCTTTGCGCTCCGGGGCAAGGAGCTCGTGAGACTCGCCGTCGCCCCCTAGGAGACCGTGGCCATCACATGGCAGCACCCTCCGGCCGACCCGAACCGACGACCTGTGACACTATCGATTATCAGGTAAACAGCCCCGGCGCCCGGAGCGTATCAAAATACGACGGCGGATCGCGCCGGCAGGTGCTGGTGTGTCCCCACCCACCCGGCGGCGCCAAGGCCCGTGGGGGCCGGGCGCCGCACGTCCCACGTTTCGACATTGAGGCAGGCACTGCGCACGTATCAGTTGGGGCGGCATTGGTGCGGGTCCAGGGTGGCCGGCGGCGCGGTCCGCCTGCTCGCGCTCGGCCTCGTGCTGACCGCGATCCAGTCGGGCCTCCACGCGCAAACCGAGCGCCTGGCGTCAGGCGAGACCGCTGCGCTCGACCCGGGAGCGGTGATCGTCCTGCCTTTCGTGAACATCTCCGGTGACCCGACGGACGAGTGGATCGGCCTGGGCATCGCCGAGACCGTGACAGCCGACCTCGATCCGCTCGCGGCGGTATCCGTCGTCGGTAGCGCGTCCGTCCTCGATCCGAGACGTCGCCAGGACGTCGATGCCGGCGACGAGACCGTTGCACGCGAGCTCGGGCGGAGCCGCGGCGCGTCGTGGGTGGTCGCCGGCGGGTTTCAACGCGTTGGGCGCCAACTGCGGATCACGGCGCGGATCGTGTCGGTCGAGACCGGCTCAGTCGCGCAGACGGTGAAAGTGGATGGTGGCCTTGACGAGCTCTTCGCGCTCCAGGATCGAATCGTCGGGGAGCTCGGGATGGGCCTCGAGGGGTTAGCGAACGGACAGCCGCCCATGATGACGGCGGACGGAGTCCCGACCCGACCAGACGAGCCGTCGGCCCGGGCACCCGCGCCTCCCTCTGCGGGCGACCCTGAGGCCCGCCGCCGCCAGGTTGCCCGACGTGGCCGTGGCGCCGCGCCCCCCCAAGCCGCAGTCGCGCCACCACCCAGTCTTGGTTCGGAGAGTGTGACCGGCGGCATCGACTTCGACGACAGCGGACCGCGCCTCGGCGTGGCGAGTGGCGCCGGCATCCTGACCGGCCGGCCGACCGTGCGACCGACGCGCACGACGGATCGCCCAAGCATCGACGGTCGCCTCGACGACGCCGTCTGGCGCTCAGCCGCCAAGATCACCGACTTCGTTCAGTCACGACCGCTCGACGGCGCGCCCGCCACAGAAGACACGGAAGTCTGGATCGCGTACGACAACGCCAACATCTACTTCGCCTTTCATCTCCACTATTCGGATCCGACGATCATGCGCGCCAACCGCGTGGATCGAGATCGTTCCTTCCAGGACGATCGAATCTCGATCTACTTCGATCCGTTTCTCGATCAGCAGCGGGCGTATTCGTTCAACCTGAACGGCTACGGTGTCCAGGGCGACCAGATCATCAACGCGCGTCGCGGTGGCGGATTTGGAGGTGGCGGGGGCGGCAGACGCCGCGGCGGTGGCGGCGGGGGCTTCCCTGGCGGGAGCGGCGGCGCGCCGTTCGGGGACCGCTCGTGGGACGCGCTCTTCGATTCGGGCGCACAGATCGTTGACGACGGCTACACGGCCGAGATGGCGATCCCGTTCAAGAGCCTCCGGTACCCGCAGCGTGAGGGCGACGTGCCCCACCGCTGGGGCTTTCAGATCGTCAGGGAGATCCAGGACAAGGACAACGAGACCGACGTCTGGTCGCCGATCTCGCGCGACGTGGCCGGTTTCTTGCCGCAGATGGGCGTACTGGAGGGGATGGCGAATCTCTCGACGAGCCGCAACCTCGAGTTCCTCCCTACGGTCACGGCCATCAACTTCGGATCGTTGGACGCCACCACCGGGACCTTCGACGTGCAGGACACCTCGCCGGAGGGCGGGATCAATCTCAAATACGGCGTCACGTCCAACCTGACGGCCGACTTCACGGTCAATCCCGATTTCTCGCAGATCGAGTCAGACCGTCCGCAGATCGAGGTGAACCAGCGGTTCGCCCTCTTCTTCTCGGAGCTCCGCCCCTTCTTCCTGGAGGGAGCCGAGATCTTTTCGGTTCAGGCACCAGTGACGTTCGTGCACACGCGGACGCTCGTCGACCCGGACTACGGGGCCAAACTGACCGGCAAGGTCGGCAAGACGACAGTCGGGGTGCTCTTCGCCAACGACGCGGCGCCCGGCAATGTGGACGATCGGAACGATCCGGCGTTCGACCGGACCGCGCAAACGTTTATTGGCCGCCTGCGGTACGACCTCTACTCGGAGTCACACGTCGGCGTCATCGCCACCAACCGGGACTTTCTCGACGGTCACAGTCGTTTGGCGGGTCTCGATTCGAATTTTCGTCTCGGCAGCACCCATTCGATGGGGTTCACCGCCATTAGTTCGCAGCATCGCGACCTTGACGGTCTCGACAGCACCGGGCACCTGATCGACGTCAACTTCCGCAAGACCGGGCGCAACCTCAGCTACTTCGCATCCGGCTACGACCTGTCGCCCGACTTCCGGACCGATGTCGGCTTCGTCCGACGCGTCGACCAACGCCGCGTCGACGGCGGCGGATCCTACACGTGGTGGCCGCAAAACGGGCTGATCAGCTGGGGCCCCCAGGTCAACTACGGACGCAACTGGAACTTCGACGGGGTCCTCGAGGATGAAAACCGTCAGGCCGGGGTGAACTTCAACTTCGCCCGGAACATCAGCTTTGCCATCGGCTACAACCGTGACATGGAGCGGTTTGGCGGCGTCAACTTCGACAAGAACCGTTACATGGCGTTCGGCCGAATCAGCACAAGCCGCCTCTTTTCGGTGGGTGGCGGCTTCAACTGGGGCGACCAGATCTTCTTCGACCCGACGAGCCCGTTTCTCGGACGCGGCCGCGGGCTCTTCTCGTTCATCAACATCCGACCGATCTCGCAGTTCAACTCGCAGATCAACATCAACACCGCCCGCTTTGCCACGATGGGCGGCACGGAGATCTTCAACGTCAAGATCTTCCGGGCGCTCAGCACGTATCAGTTCACCGACCGCCTCTTGTTCAGGAACATCACGGAGTACAACACCTTCGATAAGTCGTTCGGCCTCAATCTCCTCATCACCTATCGGGTGAACGCCGGCACGGTCTTCTACGTGGGGTACGACGACCACTACCAGCAGGCCGACCGTCTCTTTGGTCCGGACGGCGACGTCGACGGCGACGGCATCCCTGATCCGTTCTACGACCCAAACCGGTTCCAGCAGACGAACCGCGCGTTCTTCACGAAGCTCCAGTACCTCTTCCGTTACTAACTTAGACGGGGCTTCGCCCCGAACCCCTCAGCGGCGAACGTCCGGGAGATAGTGCTGGACCGCGATCCCGATGGTCGAGCCGCCGGTCACGGACTGACGCTCGATTCGCTTAACCGTCCCGATCGCGGTGACCGCCCTGATCCGCTTCCCGGGCCCGGGCAGCTCGATCCGAAGCTTGATGTCCGTTCCCATGACAAACGGCGCGTGGAGCGGACCGCTCGTCACGATGCGGATGCCTCCGCGGCTGACGTTCGTCGTGACCCCGACGGTGGATTCGACCTGGTCGGCCACATGCACGCGTACGGGTAGCTCGATCTCGTAGCGCAAGTCGCGTGTGCCGCCGTCCGCCAATGCCCACTGCGCAATTACCCGCGCGGTCACGGTCGGATACCCCAGCAAGAACGCGAACCCGTCGGTGGGCCGAACCGGGGAATGCTCGAGGGCCCTCGTGACCATCTCCACGAAGGCATCCTGCGTGAAGGGCTTCTTGAGAAAGAAGCGCCCACTCTGCTTGAGTCCCCAACGAACGTGCACGTTGTCTTCATAGCGCCCGGAGATATACAAGACGCGTATCTCTGGACACCACTCGACGGCCAGCGCGGCGAGCTCGAAGCCGCCCGGGCTCGGCATCACGATGTCGGTCACCAGCAGGTCGACATCGTCACGCCGCTGCTCCAGGATCTCCAACGCCTCGGCGCCATCCCGCGCGAGCAATGTCGTGACTCCGCTCTGGGACTCGAGAAACCTCGCGATCAGGCGGCTGAGGATCTCATCGTCCTCGGCCACGAGAATCGTCTGCGGGCGTGCTGACTCGTTCACAACTACCACCGCCGGTACTGACGTGCTACGCCCTAGTGTAGTGCGTCCCAAATAGAGGGCATGCGGCGTGCGAGCTTCGAACGTCCCTCACCTGCCGGGCCGCGCGGTCCCGCAGCGGTCACGTCAGCCGCTTTGAGCGGCTCACAACTAAAGCCCCCGGCTTTGCCGGGGGATACTTACTGTAGTGCGTCCCAAATAGAGGGCATGCGGCGTGCGAGCTTCGAACGTCCCTCACCTGCCGGGCCGCGCGGTCCCGGCGTAACCGCGGCGCACCGGTTGCGCCAGTGAATCCCACTCGTACGCGGTCTGCACGCGACGACTCAGCTCGGCCGCCAGGGCGCCGCCCTGGTCCGCGTTCGTCATGATGGCCAGACCGTAACCCTTGACCTTGTGCGCGAGCAGTGTGCAGCGGAATCCCCAATTGCCACCACCGTGGCTGATATACCAGCCTTGGCCCATCCGGGAAATCTCTCGAACCCCACGCCAAAGTCCCCGACGCCGACGGGGGACAGCATGGCCTGGACCGTCGTGCGAGATAGCACGCGATTCGACGCACCCATCGCGGACTTCTGGACCTCGATCGCGAACCGCGCCAGGTCGGTCGGCGTGGTCCAGAGCCCAGCGGCCGCCAGCTCCGGGTAGACATGCCATTTGGGGCCCCGTGACCTGCCCGCGCCAGGAACGTATCTGAACGTCCCCAAAGGGGCCAAGCATCGGTTTCGGAACAACGGGACCGAGACCGCAAAGATGCTGTTCTTCTTTACACCCGCGGGAATCGAGGGACTCTTTGACGAGCTGGCAAAGATGAAGGTGCCGCCTGGAGACCCGTCGTCGGTGATCAAGGCGTTGAATCTGGTGGGCGAGGGCTACGGAGTCGAGTACCTGCCTGAGTGATGGCGGAAGACGCGCATGCCACGATGGACTTTTGAGCCGGGACATACCGCCGCCGTGTTCAAGGCACGTCACATAATGGTGACCTGGGTGCGTGGTCACTTTGTGAACATCCACGGCACCCTTCAGTTCGACCCAGCCGCGCCAGGTCAGTCGACGGTGAACGTCGACAAGGGACCTCTGCACCGGGCCGGGTTCGTCGCCACGACCACCATCAACCGGCACGACTTTGGTGTGAGCTGGCAGGGTGCCATGGACAAGGGCGGGGTCGTCGTGGGGAACGACGTCTTCATCACGATCGATGCCGAAGCACTCGTCGAGCGTGACGGAAGGAGCGCCAAGAAGGACTAGAAGCCGTCTCATAAACGGGCGGGACCGAACTCAACCAGTTTCCAGCCGCTCGGTGGGCAACACTCCTGCTGGCTTTGATGGTCAGGTGAGCGTCAAAGTCACCACTCCCATGGCCGCGAGCCACAGCGCGTTCAAGTGAAACACCGGGCGATAGAGGCTCAAGTCGTCGGGTAATCCCATCGTGAGCCCCATGCCGATGAGGCCCAAGATGCCTCCGGCACCGACGAGCCACGTCGGCCACATGGCGTCCGGTAGCAGGAGGCCGACCATCAAGACGATCTGTCCGACGCCGAGAAACACGCGCCCGAAGCGGGTGAGGCACGTTACGTATTCAGTGCTGACGCGGAGCGAGTCGACGAATCCTCGGATGGTCCCGTCGTCCTGCCCCTCCATGTCGATCGAGCCCCACGCGCCGAAGTGATAGTAGAAGGCGGCCGCGAGCGCCGTCATGATCAGCGCGGTGCCCAACACACCGACTGCGGGCCACACGAGGATGCGGCCCGCTGAACCCGCCGCGAGCGTGGCGAGCGCGATGAACGCCATCACGGCCACGACGTAGCCGAACAGATGCAGGCGATACAGCCAGATCCAGAGTCGTCTCCGCGTCCCCACCGCTGCGAAATCCTGTGGAACGAAATAGGCTCCGATCTTGGCCGGTAGTAGTGTCCAGCCGACCCACAGCATGAAGGCGGCTGCAACGAAGAGACCGCCGGTGACCTGGATTTCTAAATCGTTCATCGCGTGTCTCCAGCCGGCTGGCGACGCACGCATCGCGACTCAAGGCGGGAACGGGCGTGAGACGGGCTTCGTTCGGTCACGAAAACTCCATCATAATATGGGGCATTCTGGGCGGCCACCTCGGCCGCGGGTGCAGATTATGGCGCATATTCTCCTGCTCGGAGCAGGACACGTCCATCTACACCTGATCCGGTCATGCGCCCAACTGCAGGCAGCGGGTCACACAGTGACGGTCATCGCGCCCGAGGTGTTCTGGTACTCGGGGCTCGCCTCCGGCGTGGTGGCCGGGGACTATCCACAGAGCTCGACCGCATCGATGTGGAGACGCTCGCCAAACAGGCCGGTGTCACCTACCTGCGTACCACCGCAACGGCCCTCGACGCAGAGACAAGAACGGTGACCACCGCGGATGGTCAAACGGTCTCCTACGACGCGTGCTCGCTCAACGTCGGCAGCACCAGTGATCCGTCACGCCTGCCCGGTGAGCATCCGCATCTGTACCGGGTGAAGCCAGTGCGGCTGTTGTTCGATTTGTGCAGCCGACTCGAGGATCGGATCGCCCGCGGCCACACCGCGAACCTTGTTGTCATCGGTGCCGGGGTCACCGGCACGGAGCTGGCGTGCTGCTTCCACCACCGCCTGACCCGTAACGGCGGCAAGGGCGCCGTGGCGATCATCGGGCGCGGCGGGGTGACGCCAGAACTGCCGGCCCGCGCGCGGAAGGCATTGCACCGCCACCTCGACAGACAGGGCATCGCGTTCCACGAAACGGGAGTGGACCGGCTCGACACTGACGGGATCCACCTCGGCGATGGGACGTCCTGCCGGCTGATGCGGTGGCGTTGGCTACCGGACCGCGAGCGCCGGCGTTTCTCGCCGCATCGGGCCTGGCGTGCAATGATGCCGACGGAGCGGTCGTCGTCGATCACCACCTCCAGGTCGCGAATGAGCCTGGCTTATTCGCCGCCGGCGACTGTCTGCACTTCGCGCCCAGGCCCTTAGCCGAGATTGGTGTCTTCGCGGTTCGAGAGGCACCGATCCTCGTACACAACCTGCTCGCGTTTCTCGCCGGCAGACCTTTACAGACGTTCACCCCTCAGAACGTGTTCCTCAGCATCCTCAACCTCGGAAACCGCCGCGCCCTGGCTTACCGCGGCGGGCTGGTGTGGTCGGGCCGCGTCGCCTGGTGGCTGAAGGATCGCATTGATCGTCGGTGGCTGGCGATGTATCGGTAGGTCCAAGGGGACGCCGACTGTCCCACCCCCCCCCCCGTAGGGACCTTGCCTTTCGCATCCGTGCACACCCTCGCTGTCTCCGCCTTGAGATACAGAGCTGCGAAGGCTCACCGTCGGAAGTCCGGTCGGCAAATTGCAGAATCGAGATCTTGCAACCTCAGCGCACCAAGACCAGTGAACAGGAGGGGTATGGTAGAACCACCTCGGTTCACGGGCATACAATGCCCGTGGACGGCGTCAGCCGTTCGGCGTCCGCGGCTGATCTCATCGGGGACAAGGAGATACCAAATGCCACGAAACACGTTCTCTCTGAGACGCATCGGGGTCGCGACCGTGGCGGTGCTCGCGGTCTCGCTTGTCGCACTGCAGGCGGGCCAACCGCCGGGCGCGGCGGTCCCGATGGATACGGATGACATCGCGGGGGTGGTCACCGGCCCGAACGGTCCGGAGGCCGGCGTCTGGGTGATCGCGGAAACACTGGATCTCCCCACCCGGCACATCAAGATCGTCGTGACGGACGATGACGGACGCTACCTCGTTCCCGACCTGCCGCAAGCCGCCTACGACGTGTGGGTACGGGGCTATGGGCTGGTGGACTCGGAGAAGAGACGGGCCGAGCCGGGCGAGACGCTCAACCTGACGGCCGTGGCCGCGCCGGACGCGAAGGCCGCCGCGGAGTACTACCCGGCTCTGTACTGGTTCGCCCTGCTCCAGATGCCGGCGCCAGACGAGTTCCCCGGCACGGGACCGGAGGGCAACGGTATCTCGCCAAACATCGAAAGCCAGGGTGAGTGGATCCGTTCGGTGGTCAACACAGATGGCTGCACCGGATGCCATGCGCTGGGCAACCGGGCCACGCGGGAGATCCCCGAGGCCCTCGGTGACTTCGATTCGCATGTCGCCGCCTGGGAGCGTCGCATCCAGTCCGGCCAAGCGGGCGGGAACATGGAGGCTCGGCTGGCCCAGGTCGGGCGCGGACCCGCCCTGGCGATGTACGCGGATTGGACCGACCGTATCCAAGCGGGCGAGTACCCGATGGCGCCTCCGCCACGGCCGCAGGGCATCGAGCGTAACGTGGTCGTCAGCTTGTGGGACTGGGCCGACCCTCGCGCGTACATGCACGACCTGATCTCCGCTGACAAGCGCAATCCCACCGTCAACGCCAACGGCCCGGTCTACGGAGCCGCGGAGAACAGCGTGGATTACGTGCCGGTGGTGGATCCGACCACGCATGTGGCGAGCCGGGTGTCGCTGCGGGTTCGCGATCCGCTCACGCCCACCACGGCGTCGACCCTCCCGCTGGCGTCGTCGCCGTACTGGGGTGACGAAGTCATCTGGGACAGCCAAAGCGTCGCGCACAGCTTTGCCATGGATCGTCAGGCGCGCGTCTGGATCGCGGCCAGGGTTCGTCAGGCTGTGACCCCGGCCTTCTGTCAGGAAGGATCGAGCCATCCGTCAGCTCGGGCATTCCCACTCGAGCGCAGTAATCGACAGATGCAGCTGTGGAACCCCGCGACCCGGGAAATGACCACCGTGGACACCTGTTTCGGAACGCACCATTTGAATCTCGACGACGATGACACGATGTGGTTCACGGGCAGCGGCCCGGTGGTGGCCTGGTTCGACACCAAGGTGCTGGACGAGACCGGCGACGAGGCGTTGGCGCAGGGCTGGACGGTGCAGGTCCTGGACACCAACGGCAACGGCCGCCGAGACGCATATGTCGAGCCCGGCGAGCCGATGGATCCCGCCAAGGACACGCGGATCGAGCGCGGCTATTACGGCGTGGCGCCGAGTCCGCTCGACGGATCGATCTGGGGGTCGACACTGGGCATGCCCGGGGGACTCGTCAGGTTCGTGCCCGGCGAGGATCCGGTGAACACGGCGCTCGTGGAGTTCTACGAGGTCCCGTGGGATGACCCGGACGCTCCCGTCCAGGGCTATTCCCCACGCGGTATGGACGTCGACAGCAACGGTGTCGTCTGGACGGTGTTGTCGAGCGGTCACTTTGCGAGCTTCGACCGCAGCCAATGCGACGGACCGCTCAACGGACCGACCGCGACGGGCACGCATTGCAGCGAAGGCTGGACGCTCTATCCGTTCCCGGGACCGAACTACCAGGGTGCGGTTGATTCCGGCAGCGCCGAATCCGCGTACTACAACTTCACCGATCGGTTCAATTTGCTGGGTGTCGGCGAAAACGTGCCGTTGGCCACCGGCAACCTGTCCGAGGGCGTGCTCGCCCTGGTGGACGGTGAGTTCTACAACTTCCGCGTGCCGTATCCGCTGGGGAGCTTCTTTGGCAAGGGTCTGGACGGGCGAATCGACGATCCCGGTGCTGGCTGGAAAGGCCGGGCAATCTGGACCACATCGGGCAGCCGAGCGCCCTTCCACGCGGAAGGCGGCACGGCACAAGTAGCCCCGGTCTTCAAGTTCCAAGTGCGGCCGGACCCGCTGGCGCACTAGGCCGTTATGTGGCTTGCGGCGACTCACTTCAACCAGCCGGTCGGCGAGCTCTGGGAGTGGCAGCCCGATGACGGATGGACCGAGGTGCCCGGCAGTGAGTGGAATGGTCCGAACGGACTTGTCTCGTCGCCGGACGGTCGATGGTTCTATATCGGCGGATGGGGGACCAACTCGTTGGTCCGGCACATGGTCGCCCGGGACGACCTTGATCCGGAATCGGCGCATCCGGCCGCTCAACTGCGCGAGCACCTCGTGGCCGGTATCGGACTCGACCCGATACAAGCCACCGCTGTGTACGGCGATGACCGTGCCCTGGATCTCGATGAGGTCGTCCTTCGACACGAGTGCTCCGTGTGGGGCGCCGATCATCCCGCGACCGAGTTAATCCGACTCGTTGCGGCGGATTGAGGAGGAGCCGCCCAGAACCGGCCCGTCGAGTTGCTGAGCGTCATTGCTGCGGATGACGCCCCGTGCCGCCGCGGACGAGTCTCGATCCTGTCAGTCGACGGGCACCCGCTGGGTCAGCTCCTCGAACCAGTTGGTGACGATTCTGATCTCGTCAGGCATGGTTTCAGTCACCATCAAGAACCGCTGGTCAGCAGGATGGACGTCATACTCCGACGTGATGAACGTGGGATCTGGACGCTTGTACCGGTGGTCAAACAGCGTGCGGTGAGTCCTTGTGTTCCACGTAGGCTCGACCGCTACGTCAACGACCAACATCGTAGTGCCTCTGCGAAAGTACAACTCAGAACCATCGCCTGACCATCTGGGCTCGCGTCCTCCATCTGTGGACACCGGAACTCGCGCTCGGTATCGGAGAGTGCCTCACGTAGCCTCGTCGCGCCCAGACTGATTGGACACGTAGGCCATCCAACGACCGTTCGGGGAGAACTGCGGCGAGTGTTCAGGAAACGGAGATACCAGAAACTCGACGGGCTCACCGCCGACTGGTAGGAGCCAGACGTCAAAGCTCGATGCTGGATTGATTTCTACATAGGCAAGGACTTGGCCGTCCGGCGACCAGGATGTCGGGTGCTGGTCGTACGGTTGGGCGAGTAGGGGATCCGCTGCACGGCTTCCGTCCGCGGGAACCGAGTAGATGTCCCAACTCCCCGCCCGATTCGACGAAAACGTGAGGGACACCCCATCCGGTGCCCACACGGGATTGCTATCGTTCGCAACCTGGTCAATCGCGTCCGTCGCCTCCTGAACGATCGTCCGTCGATTCGGGCGCTCGGTGTCGATGATGTGGATCGGGCCGTCGCCGGACTCGAACGCGATCCGTTGACCGTCAGGAGAGATCCGTGGAAGACCAAAGTCGTCGGTGGATACGTCCAGCGGCTCCGGTCGACCCAGACCAGTCGTTCCAGGCCGTCACCGCCACCCCAGACGTACGCCAGCGTTCCGGTTCGGAAAACCGCAATGTCATGACGGTACGCCCCCACGGCAGACCGGACGTCCTCCAGCACGCCCACCGCCGTACCCTGCGGCGTCAGACTCTGTTCGTCGAACGGTCGAGCCACCAGTTGTCGCTCGGCCCCGGCAGATAGGAACGCCAGGTCACCGGTGTACAACGCCCCACTGGCATTGGAGAGGACCGGCCTCCAGTCCCTCTTCGCCAACGACACCACCGCTGCCCGCAGTTGATCGCCCGCACCGCTCCACACCGTGGGGAGATACAACGCCCCACTGGCATTGGAGAGGACCGGCCTCCAGTCCCTCTTCGCCAACGACACCACCGCTGCCCGCAGTTGATCGCCCGCACCGCTCCACACCGTGAACAGCACCGTGTCTCCATCCGGTAGCAGCTGGGGATACGCATGGAAGTAGCCGCTGTCCACGTAGTCGGGCTGGGTCAACGCTTCCGGCTCACCGCCATCGACCGAGACCACACTGAGACCTCCGCCCGCCACCGAGTAGATGATCGTGGCATCAGCCCCCCAGGTCGCCCTGACCTCGGCCTGTCCAAGCGTTAACGGGAGCCCCCCAGCCAGTGACACGATCTTCAGCTGGTGGTTCGCAAGGAACCCGATCGACGCGCCGTGGCGGCTCTCCGGCAGCGTCAACTGGCACGAGAACAACATTGTTTCACAGCGCACCAACGACGCCGATCAGTCTCGCACCTCCGCCTTCATCGGCATGCACGAGCACAAGCTGTTCGTCCTGGAAGGCACGGTGCCGAGGGGATACCCGGAGCCGGGCTTGTTTCAGCAATCGCTGGGGTGGGTCGACGAGGACGGGAACCGGATTCGTTATCGAACGGTCTACTCCAACGCGTACCACGCCCTGGGTGTGTACCCGGCACCCCCGATCGTTGGCCGTGACGCCAGATGACCGGAAGGTCTAGAAATCACTCGGGGGAGGCGCGTTCCCGCCGTCCCAATCCTTGACGGACCCATCCTCGGCCTTCAAGAACCCGAGCAGACATCCATTCGAGCCGTCCCGGACGGGATGGCACCGCGCTTTGACGGCGTCGCCAGCCTGGACGTAGCCGCGCGTGATCCCCACGGCTTCGAGCCCGGTGCGACCCGTGGCTTCCAACGCCCATATTTGCGGCTGGCCATCGGCGTCCGTGACCTCCAGGTAGAGCCACGAATGCGGGACGAGCAAGTGCACTTCGGTGATCACACCCTCGATGTCGGTAAACGTATCCGAGTAGTTGCCATGGGAATGGTGCGCCCACGCCGGCAACGAGATCGACACCGCACACATGGCGGCAAGACTCAGTTTGGATCGCATCCGTATACCCTCCCTCACCTGACGGCCCCCGGCGCGTCAATCCGTCCCTGCCCCTCCTCCCGAGGCCCTCGCTCGACGCGCGGCGGGGGTGGAAATCCGTTGGAGTAGGTCGACTGATAGCGCAGCGAGATGCCGTTCTCGTCGAGCCATCCCAAGGATTGCTGGAAGAGCGCCGGTTCCGGGTACCCCGCGGGCACGGTTCCCTCCGCGACATAGAGCTTGTTTTCGTGCATGTAGATCGAGACGAACGTGCGGGATTGGTCGCCGTTGTTGGTGAGATGTAACTGATGTCCTTCAACGAGGTCCACGAAGTTGTACCCCAGGTGCGTCACCGCAGCGTCTCTCTGGAAGAACGTCCAGGTCGCAAAGAGGAGGGCGCCTCGCACATCATGCCTCCAGTATCCCTCACCGGTGAGACCGCCCCCACTGCATCGCTCCGCCCCGGGAGGGCAGTCCTTGGCTCTCTCCGTGAGGATGCGTTGGGCGTGGTTGTAGTCGACGACCGTCACCGAGTAGCGGCTCCGGCCCTGGTCGGCGCGATAGACGCGCGCCGGCAGCTCCGCCCCGTATTCGGAGACCCAGGTGGTCTCCGTCACGTCGGGCTGACCGGGAAAGTTACAGGTGAAGCGATCTTCCCGGTTCGCGAACTCGATCCACTCCTGGGCGACCACCGGCGCCGAAACGGACAGCAGCAACGCCGCCGCGACGACTGGAATTAGGCGCATGGTTCATCCTCCTCCAGCGCTCTACCGACAACGGCCGGCTCCACTCCCGCGTCCTTCGGCACCCGCGTCGCGATATACCTTGTGGCAGTTGGCGCACGCTTCGTCGAGTTGATCGGTGACGTTGGCTACGGCATCAACGCTCCTGGACTGGGACGCTCGATACGCGGCCCGGGCGACGTCCACGAGGGCCGCAGTGTACTGCTTCCAATCGGGCCGATCCACGGGAACGGGCCTACCGTTTTCGCACCGGCGTCCGGGCACCAGGAAGAGCGCGGCGGACTCCGCGAGCGCGAGCGACGCCAGATCGATCGCCTGCCATCCGGGATACACGGTGGACCCCCATTCGACATAGTCGAACGATCTCGCGCCAGGCTGCGGTCGCGCCTGGGCGCCGGGATCCTTCACCTGAACGTTGAAAATCACATTCGAGGCGGGAAACGTGATCGACCGCATCAACTGTGCGAGGGTGGCGATCGGCGCGAAGGCCGGCGCGGCGGCGGTGGCGGGCGAGGCTGGTGCGGCGGGGAGCGCAACCTGCGGCAGCAGGGCGTCGCTCAGCTCGGCCGGTCCCGCCGGGAACTCGCCGGCCTGGAGGATATACGCCGCGAGGTCGATGGCTTGCTGCCGAGCCAGAGGCTCTCGCGCCTCGAGGGGCATCGTCTTCTCGACCTTGTCGACGAGATCCACCAGTGGACGCGCGCTCCAGACCGCGAGAAAGAGGTCGCCAGCCAGCGGTGGTCCCACGTTGCCTTCCAGTGCGTCGCCGTGACACGTCACACATTGAGCCTGGTAGATCTGTTCGCCGCGCGTTGCCTGCTCGCCGGAATACACACCCTCCGTCACGGTTCGCACCTGCCCAGCGTTTCCGGTCAGGAGCAGCGCTTCGCCGAGCGCCCAGGCGGTCACTGCCGCGGCTGATGCGTAGCGAATGGCCACCGGGCTCAATCGATTCACGCGCATGCTGGAATCCTGCTTAGAACTGGAATCCTGCTTAGAAGATGATGAGGAAACGACCGTCCTGAACGACCGCGGCCGAGGACGACGACCGCCACACAGCCAAATCGAAGCGGCAAGGCCATCACGGCACGATCTCCCTGATGAGGCCGTCGTGTTTGTTCATCAGGAAGACCCGGCCCTCGGGTCCCGTGCCCAAGCGCAGGTCGACGCGGACCGCCGGCTCCCGGCCCTGCTCCTCGGTCTTCTCCACGACGAGCTGGAGGAGCCGCTTGGTCTCGCCGCCGTCCCGCAGGAGCACCCGGCGGATCGCATCCTGCCCGCCGTCGGGCAGGTCGTCCGCCGGAAGATGGAAGAGCTCGCCCTGCGGGAAATCGGCGAACAAGACGTGGTCCTGCAGCTGAGGAATTGCGTCGTCCCGGTACACCATCACGCCCCCAGCTGCCGACCGGGGCTGGAGCAGCGGATCGAGCTGGCCGTATTCGGCAATGGGATAGGTGATCCCTGGCTCGCTGCGCGCGTCGGCGAGGTCGACGGCCTGGCGGCTAATGAAGCGGAAGCTCCCCTCCCAGCTGTTCCACCCGAGGTCGGCTCCAGCGGTCACGAGACTGAGCTCCTCGACGATGTTCTGACCGATGTCGGTTACGAACATGTTGCCGTTCACCGGGTCCCACGCGAGACCCTGGGGGTTACGGAGGCCGGACGCGAAGATCTCCCCGAGTGCGCGATCGTTCCGGGCTGTCGCGTACGGGTTGTCCGCCGGGATGCCGTAACGGCCGTTGCGGCTGTCGGAGCCAAGCGGCTCGATCCGCAGGATCTTGCCGAACACCGCGCCGAGGTCCTGGCCGAGATCCAACGGATCACCCCCGCTGCCGCCGTCGGCGACGCCGATGTAGAGCCTCCCGAAGTCGCCGTCGCCGGGCGACGCGAGCGGGTTGAACGCGATGTA
Source organism: Vicinamibacterales bacterium (assembly GCA_965197395.1). Classification (GTDB taxonomy): domain Bacteria; phylum Acidobacteriota; class Vicinamibacteria; order Vicinamibacterales; family UBA8438; genus CAZYFH01. Next base: position 266,298 of record CBDANB010000007.1, read on the forward strand.
TCCGCCGTTGTGGTTCCGGAAGGGCTGCTCGACCCGCAGGAGCACCCGCGGCGGCCCGCCGTCGTAGGTCGCGGCCCGCGCGTCGCGCGCGGCGAACTCGACCAAGACCGTGTCGTGGGCGTCGCCCCCGCCGCCCGACACGAAGTCGGGCTCGGGCTGCTTGTCCCGCGTGTCCATCCAGGCGTACAGCTTCCCGTAGCCGGCGGTCCCCGGGACGCTGAACCGGGGGTGCAACGCGAAGCTCTGGACGCCGCGCTCGCGCCCGGTGAACTCGACCGGCACCCCCCACCCGGGCCCGTTGATATCCAGATAGAGCGCCACCGTGCCGTCGTAGCTGATGGTGTAGATGGGGCCCTGCATGTCGTTGACGAACAGGCGTCCCGCGCCGGGCTCGTCGACGAGGCGCATCGGGCGCGCCCGCTCCCCCTCGACGTCGGGCAGCGTGGCGAACTCGGTGTACCCGACGACGATCACCCCTTCGGTGGCCTCAATCGGATCCGGAAAGGGATCGTTGGGGACCTGCGCGAGTGCCGGGGCAGCAAGCAGCAGGGCGGCGAGGGCGAGACGCGTGGTGTGCATAACGTGAGCCTGCGTCGATGCCTGACGCTCGTTCTTCACTGCAGCTCCGGGACCAACTGGCGGACGCGCGACGATCTCGTGGAACCGCTACGGCAGAGGCAAACGCGGCTCGACGTCCTTCGGGAGTTGCTGGTCGAACGCCGCCAGCACGGCGGCGTCCGCCGCGTGTGCCCCCATCAGGGCGACGATGTCGACGAGATCGCGCACCCCGAACGCGGTTTCCGCGCGTGTGTAGGTCTCGGCTCGGACGTTGTATCCACCGAAGAGTTCACGCGCGAAGGCGATCAGCGCAGCGTCCTTCGCATCGAGATCATCGAGCCGGCCGTGGTCGGCTGTCGATGTCGCACGATGTCGATGAGGAGCTCGTCCAGTCCGACCGCCAGCGCGTCGAGCTCGTGCAGCGCCCACTCGTAAGGCTGGTCGTGCTCGCGCGCTGTCGTCAGGATCGCCAGCTCGGTCAATGGGCGGCCGAGGGGCCCGGAGAACCGAAGGTCGGTGCCCGAACCATGGAGCCGAAGTGCTGCGGCACCCGTGGGGGTGCCCCCTGAGCGAGGGGCTCGCATCGCCGCATCGTAGGCTTCCCGTCGGCTCGGATCGAGCTCCTCACGATCGACGAGCGGCAGGCGATTACGCGACGCAGGATGCACGTCCTCAGGGAGCTGGCCAGCCTGAGGCGTCTGCACCACCATCGGGGCGACCACCACCCAGAAGCACACGGCAGCCGTCTGTACCCATCCCCGCATTGCGGCCTCCCCCGAATGACCGATGTTGGGCCTCATTCTACATCCGTATCCTCTCGGTCTGAGACGCGCGCCCCGTCACTGTCGTCCTTGGCTATCATGTCGCTGAATCGAGCCACCCGTATACGCCATGACCTTGACTGTTGGTTTCCGCCTCGCGCCTGTACAGAGTCCTGCACCGACGATTGTTTGGGCGCTGCTGATGTGGATCGGCGTGGCTGCGCCCTCGCTTGCGTTGGATGGGACCCTGCTCGTCGCGAATCGCTCGGGTGGGAGCGTCTCGTTTATCGACCTGACGACTGGTATCGAGGTCGCCCGGGTTCCAATCGGCCCCGTGATTCCTCATGAGGTGCATGTCTCGTCCGACGGCCGACTGGCGCTAACCACGGAGTATGGCCCGGAGAGCAATCATGGCCGCCATATCGTCCTAATGGATGTCGCTACCGCGTCCGTCGTCGGTCGAATCGATCTCGGACCGAATTCTCGGCCCCACACTGCGCTCTTCCTTCCCGATGGCCGACGCGCGGTGGCAACGATGCAGGACTCCGACCAGCTTGCACTCATCGATCTCGACACGATGGCGGTGATGCGAACCTATCCAACCGGTGGCCGTGAGGGACACATGGTTCGCCTGAGCCCCGACGGCTCGCGAGCCTATGTGACGAGTCGAGGTGCCGAGGGCACCCTGTCGGTGATATTCCTCAACGAGGAGCGTGCCCCGGTGGTCATCGAGACCGGTCTTGGTGCAGAGGGACTGGACGTCACCGCCGACGGCAGCGAGGTCTGGGTGGCAAACCGGAGCGAGACCTCGATCGCCGTGGTGGACACAGAATCGCTCGAGGTTATCGCGACCCTCGATTCTCGGCCATTCGCCGGTCGGATAGAGATGGGGCCCCATGGCCACGCCATCGTGCCCAATGGTGGCGGGGGCTCCACGGTCCCACAGTATTTGAGACTCTGGGACGTCGAGGCGCGCCGAATGATCACGGAGGTCCCGCTCCGCGACGGTGAACCGCAGGGCGGCAACTTCGGGGTGCTGATCCACGACGGAATGGCATTCGCCAGTGATCCCAATGCTGGCACGATCCAGGTGTTTGAGCTCGACGGACTGACCGATCGACGGATGTTGGTCGTAGAGCACGAGGCGCCTGACGGGTTGGCCTGGTCGCCCATCCGCGTCGCGGTCATGGCGGAGTAGCACGTCTGAGCTTCGCGGCGCCCTCCCCGCGCAGGCCGCGGTGCAGGCGACGCTCGCCGACCAGCGCACAGCCATCGTCGCGGATCTCGGGGGCGACGCCGGGCTCAGCCAACTCCAGCAGGACCTGGTCGATCGGTATCTGGAACTCGACACCGTCGCGACCTGGCTGGGGGGACATCTCGTAGCGGAGGGCCCGCTGACCGCGAAAGGTCGGACCCGCAACGCGCTCCGCCCGGCGATGGCCACCGTGCCCGGTGCCCTGTTGATGGCCATCTCGACCTCCTACGCCCGGCGGGGCGAGCCATGGAAGGCCTACCACGGGCACTTTGGTCGGCGCAGTGACGTCCTCGTGTGGCAGGCGAACACGCGGACCATGAACCGGACCGTCCGGCAGGCATTCATCGACGACGCCTACGCCACTGATGCTCCCACCGCGGCAGCGGAGCACGGGGCCCAGTTCCGGTCAGACCTCGAGAGCTTTTTGAGCCGCGAGGCCGTGGCCGCCGCGACGGTCGCGGCCCGGCGTGAGCTGCGGCCGGTCGCGGACCGGTCCTATGTCGCCTTTACCGACCCCGCGGGGGGCAGTGGCACGGATGCGATGACGCTGGCGATCGCGCACGCTGAGGCACGCGACGGCGCGTCGATGGTTGTGCTCGACACGGTCCGCGAGGTCCGCCCGCCGTTCTCGCCCGCCAGCACCGTGGAGGACTTCGCCACGCTGCTGCGTACCTATGGGATCACGCAGGTCATCGGAGATCGCTACGCCGGCGAGTGGCCGCGCGAGCAATTCCGCAGCCACGGCATCGCCTACGGTCTGAGCGACCGGCCGAAGTCAGACCTCTACCAAGCACTGCTGCCGGTGCTCAACAGCGGGCGCATCCAGCTCCTCGATGATGCGCAGCTCCTGACCCAACTCGCCGCCCTGGAGCGCCGGACCGGCCATGGCGGGCGCGACACGATCGACCACCCCCCCCACCAACGGGACGACCTGATCAACGCGGCGGCGGGGGCGGCCCACCTCGTGGCGCGGCTGGCCGCGTACGAACCGCTCCGGCTGCTGAATGCGCCGCGGCCCAGTAGCGAGCTGACGGCCGAGGAAATGCGCGCGGACGATCGGGACTTGCGCGAGCGCTCCATGCGGGCCGTGACCGACCAGTTCGAGATCAAGGATCACTTTTGGCCCAGTGACTAACACGCGTCGCGCTGACGGCTCACTCACCGATGGGCGCCCGCGCAGGAACGCACGACCGCTCCGCCACGAGAGGCCCAACGGAGAGACCGCGCGCGGAGCGCGGGTGCGGACGCGCGCGGCCGGACCCGACCCGTCGGGGTCGGAGACCCCATCCGCGCGCCCTCTCGTAGACGTCCGTCTTGGCAGTTGACCGCGATGCCGCGGGCGGTGGAGTCGGGGTCCGGACACCGGTCGACCATTCTGGCCCCACGCCCCCGCGGCCTCGACGGTCGTCCGACCTCGGGCGCTCGAACCAGAATCGAGTGGGCATGGGTCCCCAGCAAGGCGACGGTCGCGGAGTGCGCTCACCACTCTTTGGTCACGCGGGCCGATCGGTCTGCCCAACCGGGCCGATCAGACGACCGCAGGACGCACCGTGTGCGGTAGGGTCGAGGCCTGGCGCGGTGGCCCGTAGGACTCCCCTTGGCTGTGTCCGGGGTTTCCCCCTTCGTGCCCGCATAGGGTCATCCGTGGCTCCGTTTCCAGGCCCCGCCTCGTCAAACGGAGCGTGCGGATTTCCCGCACTCCGCTTACCTGCCGGCTTCCCGTCAAGGGCTATGGGACCTATCGAGTGGCACCCGCTGTCAGCGGGGGGACCACACGACGGACTCGGTACGCGTTGAACAGACCGAGCACGTCATACACCCACCGCCGACTCCACCGGTGCCACCCAAAACCCTGGCGGTTCCGGGCACGCATCAAATGACGCCGAACCTTCTTCTCCACCCAGCTTTTCACAAACGAGAAGCACCGGCTCGAGTGCCCGACGGCGAAGTAGGTGACCCATCCCCGTAGAACCGGGTTGATGAGAGTCACCACACGGTCGATGGGCTGGGACCGATGGCGTCGGAAGATGTCCTTCAGCTTACGCAGGAGCGCTGTACGGGCTTTCACCCGCGGCGTGTAATGCGCTCGCCACGTGCCAGTACGGCTGCGAACCCGACGGAACGCGAAGCCGAGGAATCCGAAGCTGTCCCCACGGGCCAAGTCGATGGTCTGACTCTTCTCCTCGTTGATCGTGACCTGGAGGTTGGCGAATTCCTCCCGGAGGCGTCGGTCCACGGCCGTGAGCAACCAGTCATGCCGGCGGTAGGCATCCACCAAGATCACGAGATCATCGGCGAAGCGCGCATACTCGAGGTATGTGTACTTCCCGTTCCGCGTGACCTCCTTGGCGCGCTCGAGCATCCGGTCCACCTCGTTGAGGTAGAGGTTGCTGAGCAAGGGTGAAATCACCCCGCCTTGGGGAACGCCCTTCTTGCCCGACGCCTTCAGCATCAGCTTCACCAAGCCCAGCACGTCCGCGTCGTTGACCCGTCGAGCCACCTTCGCCAAGAGCAGGTGGTGCCGCACATTGTCGAAGTAGGCGGCAAGGTCCACGTCGATGACGCGGGTCTTGTATTGCACGATGCCTTGGGCGACTCGCTGCACCGCTGCATGCGCCGTCCGCTGGGGCCGATAGCCGAACGAACCCGGTTGGAAATCTGGGTCTATCCGGGTTTCCCAACGCCATTTTGGGGCCTTTCGGGGTTTTTCGTGGGTGATTTGATTGGAAAGGCCCTGTGGGAGCTCGTGGAAAACGCACAGCGTTTTCCAAGGCACGGTGGGCGCGTTCTGTGCGTCCACGGCGCCGTCAGCTTCCACAGGGCCCGTCCGTGCGCGACAAGATGGCTCCCAGGGAGGGGGCCCATGCGTGATGTCGAACTGGACCGCTGCGTCCTCGGACTGCAGTCGACCGGCGAACAACTATGTTCGCGTCAACACCGTCGACCTGTACACGCCGAACGCTCGATTTACCCCGGAAAGACTGGGATATCAGGTGCTTACGCTATTTGGGAAACTCGGATATAGCCGGAAATCTGCCTCGAAGATAGGTTCCAGGATGAGCTTGAGGGCTCCCTGGACCACGCGGTCGCGGATGGCCGGTATCGACAGCACGCGGACCTTCTTGCCGCCGTCCTTCGGTATCGCCTTCCGTCGATTGCGCATGGGACGATACGTGCGGGTAACCAGTTCGGCCCGCAACTGCTCAACAAACCCTGCCACCCCGTCCGCCTCGATGGCCGCGAAGGTGACCCCGTCACTGCCAGGGGCCCCCTTGTTCGCTTTGGCCAGTGAGTAGGCCGCGTGGAGCGTGTCGGTTTTGCAGACGTGGGCGTACAGGCCCCAGAACCGCCAAGACGGTTCAGCCTTCGCCTTGACGTATATCCTCCGTCTCAGGTCTTGCAGCGTGATGGGCGCCTTCGTCATCTCGCCCCTGCCTTCCATGTTGCCGGAGGTGCTGCCGAGACAGCAGGGCTCCTTCGCTCCACGGGCATTACCCCGCTTCTGTGCTACTACAAGCCCCTCCGCCACCCTCTCGTCTTCGGTCGACTTCCCGGGCTGCCGGTTATACGACCTACCTAGCTCTGCCGATTTCGCGACAGGACGAGGAGGGCTTCTCCAGTTGCTCGACGCGTCCTTGTCATCGTGCCGTCGCTCCCACCCCGCCGGAGCCACGTGCCGCGTCAGCCAGTGTGCGACACGTGATGCTGCCTTCGCCCAATAGTCGGGGGCTCGGCCTCCGGGGCCATGACTTTCGGGGCCACCTCTGCGTTCACATTCGTTACGGCCCGATGACTCGCTGCCACCCCATGGGTGGGTCGTCGATGGGCTTCAGAGCCTCGGTTTCCCTCCTCCCTGCCATCCAGGCTACGGAGCTCCTGGCTCTTGCTCCGGCGGGACTGTCTCCCGCTGAACGCGCCAGCCTTTGCTGGACGCACGACCATGTGTCACGCTTTCGTACAAACGGTACGCCGGCCCGTTTTCCGGGCCTCGATCGCCAGTTTTCGGCACCGTTTGTCCTAGATCGGTTTTTCACGCCGATCCATCCAGCGCGGTGTCGAGGACGACGACGGGCGATTCCATCTCCGCAAGCACACGGTCGATATGCCACCCGGGACGCGACGCAGCTTCCGCGTGCGGGCGGACGCGCTCGGCCGCTGGGCGTTCCATTGCCATCTCCTCTACCACATGGAGGCGGGGATGTTCCGGGAAGTGCGGGTGAGCGAATGACCCGCGTGACTCGTATCGCGGTGACGAGTCACGCGCTCGATGTGGCGCTCCTGAGCGTCGCGCTCGTCGTTGCCGCGCCGACCGCCTCCCGTGCCCAGCAGACCGACGCGCAAACCGAACAGGACAGCGAGCCGAACACGCCGGTCCCGCCGCTCACCGACGCCGACCGCGCCGCGGCGTTTCCCGACATCGAGGCCCATCCGCCGCACGGCAACTCGCTCAATGCGTTCTTCTTGTTCGACGAAATCGAGTGGCAGACAACCGAGCACAACGCGCTGCATTGGGAGACCCACGCATGGGTCGGTGGGGACCGGAACCGTCTCTGGATTCGCACGGACGGCACCGGTGACGCACAGGATCAAGCTGCGGTGGCGCAGGTGCTCTACGGTCGCGCGTTTGCTCGGTGGTGGGACATCGTCGCGGGCGTGCGTCAGGATGTCGGGTCGGGCCAGGCACAAACCTGGGCGGCGTTCGGCGTTCAAGGACTGGCACCGTACTGGTTCGAGATCGAAGCGACGGGGTATGTGAGCGAGGGTGGGCAAACGGCGGCCCGGCTCGAAGTGGAGTACGAGCTCTTGGTGACGAACCGACTCGTCGTCCAACCGCGCTTCGAGACGAACCTCTACGGGAAGGCGAACGCGGCGCGGCGAATCGGAGCGGGTATCAGCAATCTCGAGCTCGGCGTGCGGGTGCGATTCGAGATCCGGCGGGAGGTCGCCCCCTATGTCGGCGTCATGTGGGACAACGTCTTCGGCGAGACGGCGGATCTCGCCGCCGCGGAGGGTAAGTGAATCGCCCCGGGTTTCCCGGAGGCTCCATATCTTGGGAGGATGGAGTCCATGGGAAGACCGAGGAAGTACTCACCAGAAGTACGGGACCGCGCCGTGCGGCTCGTGTTTGAGCACGAAGACCAGCACGACTCGCAGTGGGCCGCGATCCGATCCGTGGCCGAGAAGATCGGCTGCACGTCGGAGACGCTGCGGCATTGGGTGCGCCAAGCCGAGCGGGATCAGGGACGCCGTCCGGGGCTGACGACGGACGAGCGGGCCGTGCTGAAGGAGCAGGCGCGTGAGATCCGCGAGCTCCGGCGGGCGAATGAGATCCTGCGGAAAGCGTCAGCGTATTTCGCACAGGCGGAGCTCGACCGCCGACCGAGGTAATGGTGACCTTCATTGATGCGCAGCGGGAAACGTACGGGGTCGAGCCGATCAGCGCCGTGGTGCCGATTGCTCCGTCGACGTATTACGCGCACAAAGCGTGGCAGGCCAATCCCCGGTTGCGATCGGGGCGCGCGCAGCGCGATGCGTGGTTGAAGGATCAGATCCGTCGCGTGCGCGACGAGAACTTCGCGGTCTACGGCGCGTACAAAGTCTGGCGCCAGTTGAACCGTGAGGGGATCGCCGTGGCCCGGTGCACCGTCGAACGCCTGATGCGGGAGCTGGGCCTGCGGGGCGCCGTTCGGGGCCGGGCGTTCACCACGACGACCTGTCCTGACCCCACCCCGCGGCCGGCCGACCTGGTCAACCGCACGTTTGTGGCCACGCGCCCCAACGCACTCTGGGTGGCGGACCTCACCTTCGTGGCGACCTGGCGCGGCTTCGTCTACGTGGCGTTCGTCATCGATGTCTTTGCCCGGTGCATCGTAGGCTGGCGCGTCTCCAGCTCCTTGCGCACCGACCTCGCCCTTGATGCGTTGGAGCAAGCCCTGTATGCGCGGCCGGCACCTGACGGGTTAGTGCACCACAGCGATCGGGGTGGTCAGTATCTCTCCATTCGCTACACGGACCGGCTGGCCGAGTCGGGCATCGAGCCGTCCGTGGGGAGCGTGGGTGACTCGTACGACAACGCCCTCGCTGAGTCGGTGATCGGGCTGTACAAGACCGAAGTGATTCGTCGGCGCGGCCCGTGGCGGCATCTCGAGGCCGTGGAGTTTGCGACGCTCGAATGGGTGGACTGGTTCAACAACCGGCGGCTCTTGACGTCGATCGGCGACGTGCCACCGGCCGAGTACGAACAGCAGTACTATCGGGCACAAGAAGCGCCAGCCACAATGGCCGGAGTCAACTAATGAGCTCTCCGGAGAACCCGGGGCGATTCATCGCTCTGTTTGGGCACCGAACTGGCCGAGTCATTGTAAAGAAGCGTTAGAGACACGACACTAGCCGAGCTCGGCCATCGCGGACGAGCCTCGCGCCGCGTCCATCAACTTGACTGCTTCTCGCCGCCAGTTGACAACGGCGACTCTCCACCCTCATCCTCCTTCCGTCCCGATGACCTCGCCGACGCGCGGCAACGAATCCACCGGCACGCGATCTCGCGAGGTCGCTGCTCGGCAGGCACCGTCGGCGGCTGCACGGCGGCTGCGCGCGACGCTCGTTGCGGCAGCTTGGGTCGCCCTGAGCGTCCCGAGCCTCGCCCAGGAGCCCGGTCGATTCGAGCTGGTGGGTGGCCTCACGACCGTGGGGGCCGCAGATCTGGTAGATGGCGTCGGGGCCGGATGGCTGGTTGGCGGAGGGTGGCACCCCGCCCGCTGGTTGGCGGTGGTCGTCGACATCGACCGCAGCACGCACGGCAGTGAGGTCGCGGGGCTCGAGGTCGATGCGAGCCTGCTCGGCACGCTGGCCGGTGCGCGTGTCACCACGAAGGTTGGTCCGGTCCGACCGCTCGCCCACGTGCTCGGTGGGCAGAGCCAGATCGGCATCAGAGCACGGTCGTCGTTCCCCGTCGTCAGCGCCGGCGAATTCTTCGAGCATCACGGGGCGGTCCAGCTCGGTGGCGGTGTCGACATCCCGATCCATCCGCGCGGAACGGCGAGGATCGCGATCGACTACCGGCGTCTGTTCGCGCCGGACCCGTTCTGGCAACGCCGACTCTCGATCGCGGCGGTGTACCGCCTGGGCGGCCAATGACCCCAACGGCGCTACGTGAGTCGCCCGACGAGCTCCCGCAAGCGTCGCAACCGATAGGAACCGTCGTCGGGGTTGTGGTACCCGACCGCCCGCTCAGCAGGCGTAAAGTCGGCTGGCGCCCGCATCGGCTCGAACTGCGTCCCCTCGTGCCATTCGTTGAACGACGTGACATAGGTGAGAAAGAACCCGGCGTCGACGTTACGGAACCAGGGGTGAGTCTGCAGCCAGAGGTTGGATTCGAAAGTCGGTTCGTCGCACGAATGTATGCGGGCTGAGTAGGGCTGCGGTTTGAAGAACATGAGTCTCATCAGGTACTTAGGAGTTGCAACGCTACCTGGGTATCTGAGAGGAGACTCATGCTCGTGGAAAGTCTGGTGAAGGCAACGGTGGAATTGCAAGGGTTTCGGGTGCTGCGGGTCACGGGCGACGTCGGCGGATTGGCAGCGGAGTTGGCCCCCGACGGGCGGTATGCGCCGCGTTGTGGTCAGTGCGAGCAGCGGGGCAGCTATCGGGACACCCGGTGGGTCCGACGCTTTCGCCATGTCCCGCTGTGGGGAATTCCCGTGACGCTCGTCTACGCGCCGCGACGGGTCCAGTGTGTGCGGTGCCGGGGCGTGCATGTGGAAGCGCTGCCCTGGGCGGTGGGCCGGCAGCGGTTCACGCGTGCGTTGCTGGTGACGATCGCGACCTGGACGCGGGTGTTGCCGTGGCAGCAGGTGGCCACGCTGTTCGGGTGCGCATGGGGCACGGTGGAGCGAGCGGTCGAGGCGGCCGTGGCCTACGGGTTGGCGCACCGCGACCTCACCGGCGTGACCCATATCGGCATCGACGAAATCTCGCGGAAGAAGGGGCACGTCTACGTCACCAACGTGTACGACCTGGCCCGGAAGCGGCTGCTCTGGAGCGGCGAGGGACGCAGCCAGGCGACCCTCGAGGCGTTCTTTGCGTTCCTTGGCCCCGAGCGCACTGTGGCGCTCGCCGGCATCTGCTGCGATATGTGGCAGCCCTACATCGACGTGATCCGGGTCCGGGCGCCCCACGCGGTGCTGGTGTTCGACAAATTCCACATCGTCAGTCATCTCATGGCGGCCGTCGATCAGGTCCGCCGCGACGAGATTCGCGAGAAAGGCCCGGCACACAAAGCGCTGATGCACAAGACCCGGTTCATCTGGTTGAAGAACCCCTGGAATCTCACCGAGACGCAGCACCGGCGCCTGGGCGAGCTCGAACACCTCAATCTGAAGATCAACCGCGCCTATCTCCTCAAAGAGTTCTTCGCGCACTTCTGGAGCTACCGCCGCGCGGGGTGGGCGAAGCGCTACCTGAAGCGGTGGTTCTGGTGGGCGACGCACTCACGCCTCCCGCCGATGCGCGACTTCGCGTGGCTGCTCCGCCGCCACGAGGACGACATCCTCAACTACTTCCGGCTGCCCATCGACAACGGCACCGTCGAAGGGTTGAACAACAAAGCGAAGCTCATCATTCACAGGGCCTACGGCTTCAGGACCGCCACGACCTACATCCGGAACCTCTACCACTGCATGGCGGACCTTCCACTACCCAAAACCGTGCATACATTTGTGTGAGGAACCCGAAAGTCTCGACAATCCGAAGGTCGGCGAGGCGCGCCGCCCACTCCCGATCCTGGGCCAGACTCCAGTCGAGGGGACGCGTCGTCGGCACGAACGGCGTCGGACGATAGCACTCGTCGGGCGCCACATCCCGCCGCTCGATGAGGTCGAATCCCGGGTTCACGTTGAACGAGAACAGCAAACCGAGGCGTGAAGCCTCGAGCGCGGCGTCGAGCCACCGCGAGCGCGTGAGCGTCGGGTCGTAGTTCGCGAATCCGTCGAAGCCGGCAGCAGCGACGCGCGTCGGATTCCTAGTGTCGCCCGATAGGAGGAGGACATCGGGGAAGGTGCTGGCCAGCTCTCGCCGCACCCGGTCGGTCGACCACCGCCACCGGTCGTCTTCGGCGAATCCCGCTAGCTTCTGGCGAACTCCGTGGCAATCGATCTGGTGTGACGGCAGGGTGGTGGCGAACAGCTTGAATACCGGCGCCTGGCGTCCGTCTGCCCGGTGGTTTAGGTAGAACCCGTCCCAGCGACGCTTCTCTCCGTACTCCCGGAGCAGGTACTGAACATCGGCGGCAAGGTGCTCCACCCGGTCCGCACGGTACGGCTCGAGATGAAAGGTGACCTCGATGTCATGCGCCCGCATGACATCCATCACGACCGAAACCGCAGCATCGCTGAAGCTCCCGACTCCCCACCAGCTGAGATCGACCACCCCGACGCCAGCGTCCGCGATCCAGCGGGCGTGCTGCTCGATTACGGCAACTGACCGGGAATCGTAGGCGCCGAGGAGCGGCATGCTGGTGCCAGCCAGATCGGCCGGCGGCACCCGCCCCCACTGCTGCCAATGACGAAACGGCGTGTTGGCGTACCACGGGTAGTACTCGAAGACGAAGTGCCGGCGCAGATCGTGGTAGCTCGCTTGGAGCTGGCGACGCAGCGAGGCCCACGGGAGCGCATCCGACCGACCAGCCTGGGCAGCCGTCCGCCGGGGCGCACCGCCAACGCCGGCGGCGGCGATAGCGGTCAACAACTCTCGACGGGTCAACGCCATCAAAGAACAGCCCCGTCAAGAAGAAACTAGCGCCTGCGGGCGAGACCCCGGCTCTGCCAGGGCGGCACCCAGAGTTTGACAGTTCCGGGAATGGAATGAGGAACTCCCGATCGTGAGCCGCCAAAGCATCACGAAAGGGAGTCCCCATGACGAACTATCGGAGTCTAAACCACACGAAGTGGGGCCCGTCAGGGCATTGTCAACTTAGCGAACGCGGCTCGATTCTCCCCTGTGAACCGCGCCCTGCCCCGAGGATGAGCCGTGCGAGCCGAAAAATCGATCCTGGACGAACGGTGCCGAAAATCAGCGATCTAGCACCGTGAAGACTGCCTCGGTACCGTTCCTATGAAACGTTTACCTCCGCTTTGTGGTAGTAAATCACTGAATAACAATACGTTGCGAGATTTGGTCGCGGGTATACGTTTCACGGATTGAGAGATGATGAGAGCGATGTGGCGCTGTAACCGAACACCCCCCTATCTGGCACGGTTCCTTGTCTGGCGTCGACCATGATCCCAGCTATAATCGGCTCGTTCCGTGGGACTCCCCCCTGAAACCAGGGTGCTCGCCTCGCCTAGCCATCCCAAATCGGTCTGTGACACGGAAGTCGGTTGACCATGGCAAAAAAGAGGGCTGCCAAGCGAGCAAGATCGTCGACCGGTCAAGCTGGGCAGATGGTCGCCGCAGCGCACAAAGCGACGCCCCGCGACAAATTGAGCAACAAAGCCTATCTGAAGGAGCTCGCCAGGCTGCAGATAGATCTCGTCAAGGCCCAGGACTGGATCGTTCAGAAACAGCTCAAGGTCCTGGTCATCTTCGAAGGCCGGGATGCGGCGGGGAAGGGAGGCACGATCAAACGGATCACAGAGAGTCTCAATCCCCGCGTCTGTCGCGTTGTGGCGTTGAGCAAACCGACGGAGCGGGAGCGGACCCAATGGTACTTCCAGCGGTACGTCGCGCACCTCCCAGCGGCCGGTGAGGTCGTGCTCTTCGACCGCAGCTGGTACAACCGGGCGGGCGTGGAGCGGGTCATGGGGTTCGCACGGGAGGACGAGGTGCAGGAGTTCTTTCGCTCCTGCCCGGAGTTCGAGCGGATGCTCATTCGCTCCGGCGTCCTGCTCACCAAGTATTGGTTCTCGGTAAGCGATGAAGAGCAGGAGCGCCGCTTTCAGGAGCGGATCAAGAACCCCACCAAGCGCTGGAAGCTGAGTGGGATGGACCTCGAATCGCGGGCCCGATGGTTCGATTACGCGCAGGCGAAGGACGAAATGTTCAAGGCGACCGACACCAAGCACGCTCCCTGGCACGTCGTCGAGGCCGACAACAAGAAACGAGCCCGGCTCAACTGCATCCATCATCTCCTACAGCGCATTCCATGTCCGTATCACAAGGTGCAGCCCGTGGCGTTGAAGGTCCCGAGACGACAGAAGCCAACGGGGTACGTGCGGACGCCCTTCGCTGACCAGTCCCTGGTTCCGGACGTCTACTAGGCGTACAGACCTCAGACCGGTTTCAGCAACGGGTCACGGCGCAGGAAGCGAAAGAGCAACGTGAGGTCCTTGATGATCGGCTCCTCGTCGAAGCGCGGACGGCCCCGGGCCCGCCCCACGTACTCGACGACAGCGAAGTACATGGCCGGGGCGCCGCCGCGGATGCGCCGCTCGAGCCCGACCTCGTACACGCGTCCGGATCTCCGGTTCTCCACCAGGAATCCTCGTGAGCGGATGTAGTGGGACTCTCGCTCCTTCATCTTGGCAACCCCAGTCGCGTTGTCGAGATCGTGGCATGAGGTGAGCGGCACGCTCGTCACGGGCCGAGCATCTTCCCGAAAGATCGCCGGTTTCTCGGCGATCAGCTCGCGATCCCGCCAATAATCGAGCTGGCTTCCGCTGATGGTGACCGACAGGCCCTTGTGGCTTCCCTCGACATAGTGCTCATGCTCCTCGAGGAGGTGTGGATCGTCGCGGTAGAGGTGAAACGCCTTCGAGCTTTGGATATATCGCGCGAGGTTGACATAGTGCTCATGATCTCGGTAGCGCACGGGGCGGCTCGCAAACTCCGTGTAGACGCGACACCCCGGTAACTCGTTGCGAAGTCCCTCACGGCGCACCTGGTACACGGACCTCAGGGTCATTCCGCGGTACTTCTTGGATGGGATCCTGAACGCGCGAAACGCCACGATCATCTGGTCCAGCCAATCGCCGAGCGCTGTGTCAGCGAGCCTCGCCTCGTCGAGTTTGACCTCGAAGCGGGAAAAATCTTCAGTGCCGACGGGCACGCCCACGTAACCGCCGCCATTTTCATCGAACGCATAATGCGTCACGCGCGTGTCGAGCGTGGCGCGGAACACATCCCGGTGGTGTTCATCCCGTGTCACAAAGTGCGTGCGCTCATATTCGGTTCCTATCACCGGCAGCCAGCTGAAGTCCTCGAATGGACCAACGGTTTCGAGCAAGTGGACGTACAGATCTTTGTCGATCGTCTTGCGGGCCGACTTGGGGTCGCCGATGACTTGCATGAGACGCGTGAGCGTGATGCTGGACTTGCGGTGCTTCGACTTATAGGCCGAGCGGCCAAGGATCGAACCCGACAGCTTGAGGATCTCAACCATCGAGTCGCGTGTTTTCTCCTGCCTGCTCGGGGTCTTCCTCGACCGCCGTTTTCGTTTCGACGAGGGCCGATCCCACTCGACGTCCACCGTGCGCTTGATCTCGAGGAGCTCGAACCTGGATTCCGGGGTCAGATCCCAGCGTCCTGGGAGGCGCTCGCGCTCGTAAGAGCGCCCTTTGATGGATAAACCCGGTGGTAACCCGCGCGCGACGTCCCCAAAATAGACAGTCCGCGTGACCGGTGTATCGGGAAAACTCAACTGGCGGGTGTGTGTGTCTAACGCCTCAACGAGCTCGCGCGTGTCGCGAACGTAGATGATGAATCGGTCCTCGCGGCGTTCCAGATCTACGTATCGCCGAGGCTCGTCCGGATCCCGGCGCACGGCACTACGTCTGTTCTGTGCGGTTGTTTCCGACACGTTCTCGAGAGCCGCTTGGTCAGCCTCCAGGCTGTCGTTCGTGGCCCTGTCAACCTAGTGCCCTGTAACAGAAATAAGTAAACGGTTTATGGTGCCTCGACGTATTCCTCGCAGGAGGTGCACGTGAGAGGTCCTGCCCCGGTGACAGTGACCGTCAGTGACGACGAACGGCAACGGCTCGACTCGTGGGCCCACCGGTCGCGCAGTGCCCCGCAGGTGGCGCGGCGCGCCCGCATCATTCTGGCGTGTGCCGCCGGCCGCTCGACGACGAGCATCGCCAAACGGTTCCACGTCTCGCGGACCACGGTGTGCAAGTGGCGCACACGCTTCGTGCGCGATCGCCTGGAGGGACTGATCGACGAACCGCGTCCGGGCACGCCTCGGCGGATTACCGATGCGCAGGTGGAGCAGGTGGTGATTGCAACCCTGGAAACCACGCCTCGCGGGGCGACGCAGTGGAGCACGCGCGATATGGCGAAGGCGACGGGCCTGAGTCACATGACCATCCAGCGCATTTGGCAGGCGTTTGGATTGCAGCCGCATCGCAGCGAGACCTTCAAGCTGTCGCCAGACCCGCAGCTGGTCGAGAAGGTGCGCGATATCGTCGGGCTGTACGTGAATCCGCCGGACCATGCCCTTGTGCTCTGCGTGGACGAGAAATCGCAGATTCAGGCGTTGGATCGGACGGCCCCCCTGCTGCCGATGCAACCCGGGCAGGCCGAGCGGCGCACGCATGATTATCGGCGGCACGGAACGACCTCGCTGTTTGCGGCCCTCGACGTCAAGACGGGCGAGGTGCTCGCCGAAATGCACCAGCGGCATCGCTCGATCGAGTTCCGCAGGTTCCTCGATGCGATCGACGCGCACGTCCCCGCCGACCTGGACGTGCACCTGATCGTCGACAACTACGGGACGCACAAAACCGCGATCATTCAGCGCTGGTTGGCCAAGCGCCCGCGGGTCCACCTGCACTTCACACCGACCTATGGGTCCTGGATGAACCTGGTCGAACGTTGGTTCGCGGCGCTGACGACGAAGCAGCTTCGCCGCGGCGCCCACCGGAGCGTCGCGGCCCTCAAACGCGCGATCCAAGAGTTCATCGAGGTGACCAATGAGCAACCGACGCCGTTCGTCTGGACCAAGAGTGCCGACGACATCCTCGCGAGCATCGCCCGGTTTGCTCGGCGAACGCTGGCTGCACACCCAGCATGACAACTGTTCGCGAACCACTGTTACGGGACACTAGCACGAATGAGCCACGCTTCATCGGGCCAGTGATCTCGGTCGGTAGCAGGTAGGTGAGGCGGGGCTCCGTCCCACGCCGAAACGTCGGCGGACCTGTGCGGACTGGTAGGATCAGCACACATGACCGGCTGGCGCACCGTTCTGCCTCTCGTCGTTTTCCTGGCTATATCCGAGTTTCCCAAAGGGCGTAAGTACCTGATATCCCTGTCTTTCCTGGGTAAATCGAGCGTTCGGCCTGCACAGGTCGGCCGCTTCGATGTGAACATAGTCATTCACGGGTCGACTGCAGTCCGAGGACGCGGCGATCTTGTCGCCATACGGATGGGCCCTGTGGAAGCTGCCGGCGCCGTGGACGCACAGAACGCGCCCACCGCACCTCGGAAAACGCTGCGCGTTTTCCACGAGCTTCCACAGGGCCTTTCCCATCAAATCATCCACGAAAAACCCCGAAAGGCCCCAAAATAGCGTTGGGAAACCCGGATAGACCCCGAAAACTGAGGCTGAAGCGAAAGTACAGTCAGACGGCGTGCGCGATGATCTCGGCGGGGAATCGATAGCCGTGGTAGCTCGGTGCGGGGCTGCTCATCCCGGTACTCTGCCAGCCGTGGCCTGAACTTGACAATGCCTTGTCGGGGGCTCGACGGTGGCCGTCAACGACTGGAGCTCGGCGTCGAGGGCCGTATCGCAGGCGTGGAGGTTGAAGTCCCTGCTGATGCTCACCCCTCGCCAGGCATGAACTGCTGCGGGAGCTCGTCAAGCGAATAGGGGCACGCTCTTCCTCGAACCAGAGAGAGCCCGTTGCGCAGCAAGACTACGCCCGCCACTACGGCCAACAAGAATCGTAGTTTGAAATCATCCACGACCAGCGAAACTGGGGTCAAGAGGATCAACCCGGCACCGGTGAGAAGAGCGACTAGACCGAATACGACTCCCCAATTGTTCCCTGCAACGAGCTCGGGATCGGCACCGCAACCCTTGAGCTTTCGGTGAAAGGTCGTCAAGAACGACTTGTACGCTTCACTCCGGTCTTCGACGTCTCCAAAGCCCTTGCAATGCCTGGAGGTGAATCCGATCTTCTTGCCGCCCCCGGTTTTGATGATGCACGTCCCCATGCCCCGGACCAGCATGAGGCGAACGGAGGCGATATCGACGAGGTTCGTTCTCTCTTGGCGTCCGTCCTTCTCGGTTTCCTTTATGAGCTCCGAGTCGTTGACCGCGAACTTGATGGTTCCGGAACGTATCGACGGCGCTGACTCGTAGGTATCGCTCATTCGCTCGCCTCCGCCCCACCACCCCCGAATCTGCCCGACGACCTGCGGATCGTCAACCGTCAGACTTCAACGGTGCCGCGGTGTGTCCGACTCCTCAGTCATGTGCCGCAGGAGCTCGTAGGGCTCCGCGTTCCTTCGCTGACCGAGAAATCGCTCAACCCGGCGGGCGCCGCCCACGCCGAGGGGACTTGGATCTCCACCACGGGCGCCCCCGTCCCATCCGCCCGCCACACCCGCGCCGTGGAGTCCCCAGACGCCGTCACGACCTGCGTACCGTCCGGCCTGAACGCCGCACTCAAGACGTTTCCTTCGTGCCCGCGCAGCACCACCGGCGCCCCCGTCCCATCCGCCCGCCACACCCACGCCTCGTCCCCAGACACCGTCACCACCTGCGTGCCGTCCGGGCTAAACGCCGCACTCCCAACCCAGTCCAAGTGCCCGCGCAAAAGTGCGGTGGCAGAGACCACGATGGCTTGAGCACGGGCCTCTTCTGCACTGCGCTGCGGCGTCATCTCGAGGCATCCCGCTAGCCCGACGGCAGTGAACGCGGCGGCGCGCACAACCGCGAGAACAGCCCTCTGCCGACGAAGTCGCGTGCCTTGCGTTTCAACCGAGACTTCCATTTTCTTGGCCTCCCGGATCGAGACCCTCATACACTGGCAGTCTAACTGAAGGCCAGAATTCTTCATCCACACCAGTGTTTCCTTGGCCGAGGGTGGTTCCTGGCATTGTCAACTTCAGGCCAGCGTCGTGCAGAATCTCTTTCGTGTCGGTCGGCATCTGCTGCAGGCTGTGCACCATCGCCTGCTCCGCACGCGCGCGTTCGCTGAATGGGACGTGGTGACGTGTGCCTGCTGAACGGACGGTGGCTCGGCTTCACGAGGGGAGCCGCGGGCCGCGTTCGTCAAGTTGACAATGCCCAGCATGGCATAGGCCGCTCGTATACCCTGGAGTCGACGAGACGGTTCAGTGCCGTCCCAGTGCCGGCCGTGAGCCGTTGTGCTTCCACCCGGCAGGGTAGTTCGAGGGGGTGCCATGTCGAACTGGCCCGGTTTCCGACGATTCCCACGTCCATCGGCCGCCTGCGCCACGACGGAGTGGAGCCGCGCGCTCGTCGTCGCTCTCGGTTGCGGCGCGCTGGTCGGGTGTGGCTCGCCGCCACTCGAAGGGGTCGAGACGGCTCGGACGGGAGGGAACGGCGCCTCCTCGCTCTCTATCACCGTGCCAGCCAGCACGCAGGGGACCGCGGCGGGCGATCTCCTGCTGGCGACGCTCGGTGTCAAGGCAAACCCGAACACGCAGGGGCCCGTGGGGTGGTCGGCCGTCCCAGGGTTGCAGGGCTTCAACGGAGCGTTGTGCGGGTCGGACACGGAAGGCACGGCATGCCAGCTGAGCGTCTTCTACAAGATCGCCGACGGCTCGGAATTGAAGGCCGACTTCAGCTGGGGGACCACGCGTCAAGCGGCCGGTGCCGTGCTGCGTTACTCCAACGCTGACACCACCGCACCGATTGGGGCCACGAGAACCGCTCGAGGATCATCGAGCACGCCGACAGCGCCGGTGGTAACGACCACCCGGGCTAGCTCGCGCGTGCTCCGCCTGGCGGTGGCCGAGAGCGACGACGCCCGACAGTTTCTTGCCGGCTCGCTCGTCTTCGCCGACGCGCCGACCACGATCCGATTCAACATCGTCTCGTTCCCTGATGCCATCAGCGATCCCACCAACGGGTGCGGTCCTCCACTATCGGCGTGCAACCTCACGGATGACGCCGTTGCGCTGGCCGGTTCGGACGTACACAAGGGCGCGGTCGGCGCGTCGGGAACTGGCGAGTGGGAACTGCCGGGGGGCGACCAGTGGCTGGCGGCTTCGATTGAGATTAAGGTCGCACTTTAGGCAACCGACCGACGGCCGGTCAGCAACACCTCTTTTTTGGGCTATATCCGAATTTCCCAACTAACGAAATGCGCTGATGATGCTGGTGCATAGGCATTCTGACGTCGCTCACAGGGTACGCAAGTGGCTGGGAATGTGCGCAGGAATATCGAGGTCACCGACGGTCAGGTAGATCATGTCGGCGAAGTCGTCCAGGTGGCGATAACCGGACGCCCGGTTCTTGACGATCTTGATAATGCGATTCAAGCCCTCGCCGACGGCATTCGTCAGCGGCCTGTCGATGAAGGCCATGATGTGCGTGAGGTGCGTCCGCAGTGTCCCGACAAACGTGCGCAACGTCGGGATGCGGCTGCGCAACGCGGCGGTCATCCAGCGTCTGAGGAACTTCGTCGCCGAGGCCCGATAGCGGTAGTTCCAGAAGTGCTCAAACTCGTCCTTGAGCACCCAGGCGCGATGAATGCGCCGATTGGAGTTCCGCAAGCGATTGAGGAACCGGGTATGGCCCTTGGTCCGGTGTCTGGAGTGCCTGCTGAGCAGCCACCGCAGCCCCTTGATCGCCTTGCGCCCCGGCGTGTCGAGAGCCCGCCACTGTTCCTTGCGGACTTCGTCCACGGCCTGGTTTAGCGCTTTGACGAGATGGAAGCGGTCGAGGACGAGCGTGACCTCGGGACAGTGATCGGTGATCGCCCCGATATAGGCGGGGCTCATGTCGCAACTGGCCCAGGCGACCCGCGTTTTCTGCCCCGGGCTCAGCCAGTCGTTGAAGAAGCGATCGATGGTGTCGCGGCCCTTGCCCGGGCCGACCCACAGGACGCGCGCGCGGTCCAGGTCGTAGACGAGGGTGGCGAACTTGCGGCCCTTGCAGTAGGAGATCTCGTCGACGCCGAGCGTGGTCAGGCCTCGGATTTTGTGCCCGTGGCGCACCCGCGTGATGACTCGGTGCAGCAGGTTGGACAGGGTCGAGGTCGGGAGCCGCAGGATCTCGGCCGCCGCCTGCTGCGTCATGATCTGGCACAGGGCGCAGAGGCGCCACTCCAGGCGGTAGGTGACGCGGGCATAGGCCGGCGCCCAGGGGATCTCCTCCTGCACGCGCCCATGGGTGGGGCACTGGATCTCTTTCGGGGCATACCAGAGCACGATGCGCAGGCCCATGACCGCCACATCCTCCCACCGCCGTCGCTCGCTTGTCTGGTGCACGATTCGGCCGCGCCGCCCACACGCCGGGCAGCGGCAGCCGTTCTTGTACGGCTTGACCGCCAGATGGAGCTCCGTGTCGCGATGCATGAACCGAACATGCGTGACCTTCAGACTCTTGAGACGTAGGATCGTGCGCAGCAACTTCAGGTTGCTCACGGGCTTCTCCTCCTTCCTGTCGACGGCAATCAACAGAGGGAATGAAGCCCGTGTTTACATGCAGCAATCAAGTCATTGCATCAGCTAAACGTCTTTGGCAAACCCGGATAGACCCGTTTTCCTGATGGCTGCGTATTCCGCTGAAGTTGAACACGGATTCCGAGGATCGTGAACGCCGATTCCGACGAAGGTGAACGCTCGTCGGAGCGAAGCGACGTGTGTCGGTCAGTCTCCTTCCATCGTGGTCGTCACGGGTCTTGGATATCCTACTCGCGTTGTCGTGTTTGTGCATGCAGATGATGACCCTGTGGAGCCTGTGGGCGGCGCGCCGTGTGCGCCGTCCAAAGCGGTGTGGGAAACGCGTGCCCTGGCGCCGCTGTCCTCCTGGGCGCCCGAACGCGTTTTCCATACCGCTGGCAGGATCCATAGGCCTCGGCCTCGAAACGACCGACGAGGATGCCCTGAGAGGCGATTGCTCGACCTCGCCCTACCTGTCTACCCCCCGTGGCAGCCGCCGGTCGGCCGGGTGCTGATCACGGCGTGGCCTGCGGCGGTGGCGTCGGGGACGCGTTCGTGCGCCGCATCGAGGAACCCTTCAGCTCGAGGCGGTGCGCATCGTGGAGCAGCCGGTCGCAGATCGCGTCGGCTTGGTTCGGGTCCCCGATCCCGGCATGCCAGTCGGTCACGGGGAGCTGGCTGGCGATGAGGGTGGAGGCCCGTTCGGCCCGGTCTTCGATGATCTCGGTGAGGTCGCGCCGCTCGGCGTCGCGCAGCGGCGCGAGCAGCCAGTCGTCGATCGCGAGCAGATCGAGCTTGGCGAGGCGCGCCAGCAGCCGCGTGTAGGACCCATCCCCCCGGCCGACCGCCACCTCGTGCAGCACGCGCGGCATGCGGACGTAGCGCGCCGTGAAGCCGCGCCGACACGCCCGCTCGATGAAGGCACAGGCGAGGAAGCTCTTGCCGATGCCGGTCGGCCCGGTGATCAGTAGGTTGTGGCGCTCGGCGATCCAGGCGCAGCTGCCCAGCGTGAGGACCTGCTGGCGGTGGAGTCGGCGGGGGTGGGTGAAGTCGACCGCCTCAAGCGCGGCGGTGGCATAGCGGAGCTTGGCCGTGTGCAGCCGTCGCTGGAGCTTCCGTTGCTCGCGGGCGGTCCACTCGGCGTCGACCAGCAGCCCGAGGCGGTCCTCAAAGCTGAGCGTGGCGGCGTCATCGCTGTGGAGCGGCTGCTGGACGGCCTCGGCCATGGCGCTGAGCTTCATGGCGTGCAGTTTCTCGAGCGTCTGTTCAATCAGCATCGGTCTTCCTCGGGGGTGGGCGGCGCATAGTAGGCGGCGCCGCGGATGTTGGCGTGCGTGGGCGTCGGGGTCGCCTCCGGCGGGGCCTCCAGGGGCAGGCGGTCCTGGGCCGAGGCGAGGATGTTCTTGATGGTGCGATAGCGGTACGAGCCGAGGGCGACGGCGCGCGCGCTGGCGGCCTCGAGCCGTGCGTCGCCGTACGTCCGGCCCAGGCGCATGATCCCCAGACAGGCGCGATAGCCCTGCTCAGGGTGCGGGCGGCGCTGCAGGATCTCGGCAACGAGCCGCCCCGTGGCGGGGCCGGTCTGCTCAGCCCAGCGGATGAGCCGCGACGGGGTCCACTCGGCATGCGCCCGGTGGGCCCTGGGCATGTGCTCCGGCTTGGTGGAGGGCTGCCCGTCATAGCGCCGACGATGCGACGTCAGCGGCCGACCCTTGTAGAACAGCTCGACGGTCGTGGTGGTGTACCGCGCCTCGACCAGCTCGTGGATGAGTTGGTACGGGACGCTGTAGGGGTGCCGTGCGACCTCGACGTGGTAATCGATGTTGACGCGGCAAGGCTTCCACTGCGCCACGACGTAGCGAGTGGCGGGGAGGGGCTGGAGTGCCGGGCGGTCAAGCCGCGCATAGAGCGTGCGGCGGCTGACCCCCAGCTTCTGCAACGGGCGGTCGTTGAGCTCGTCGAGCAGGGCGCGGATGGCCACGTTCAGCGCGGCCAGGCTGAAGAACGTCTCGTGCCGGAGGCGGGCGAGAATCCACCGCTGGGCAACCAGGACGGCCGCCTCCGCCTTGGCCTTGTCGCGGGCCTTGTAGGGGCGGGCGGGGACCACGACGGCGCCGTAGTGCGCGGCGAGCTCCTCGTAGGTGCGATTGACGCCGGGCTCATAGCGGCAGGACCGCGTGATGGCGCTCTTCAGCTGGTCCGGGACCCAGAGGCCCGTCGCGCCGCCGAAGTACGCGACCATGCGGGTGTGCGCCCCGACCCAGTCCGGCAGCTGCTGGCTGGCGGTCGCCTCGGCGTAGGTGTAGCTGCTCGCCCCGAGGACAGCGACGAAGAGCTCGACCGGCCGTTCCTCGCCGGTGCGCCGATCAACGACCGTGGGCCGTTTACCCGAGAAGTCGATGAAGGTCTTCTCGCCGGCCCGATGCACCTGACGCATCGACGGCCGGAGGCGCCGAGCCCAGCGCCGGTAGATCTCGCAAAACTGGCTGTAGCGGTAGCCGTCGGGATGGACCTGGGCATACTCCTGCCACAGGAGCTGCAGCGTGACCCCGACGCGCTTGAGCTCACGGTGGATCTCCGCGCAATCGGGCCGGATCCGGTCCCGCATCGGCGCGGCCCGCGGAAACAACCGGGCCTCGAGCGCCGTATCGTCCAGCTCGGCCGGCACTGGCCAGCCCACCCCGCAGGCGGTCGCCCGCTGCAGATAGAGCGTGACCGTGCCGACGCCGATCGCGCAGGCGTGCGCCACCGCCCGGTGGCTCAGGCCCCGGTCGTGCTTGAGTCGTAGAACCTCGCGGATTTTCCTCATCGATAGCCTCGGTACTGGCATCGCGGCGTCCTCCTTTCGGGAGACGCAGCGTGCCTCACCTCGCTACCGACGAGCGTTCACAATCACCGGAATCGGTGTTCACGATGCCCGGAATCGGTGTTCAACTTCCCGGAAACCGTGTTCACGTTCGCCCGGAATCGGTGTTCAAGATCCTCCGGAATACGCAATGGCTCTCTGGCCGGGCTCAAGTGACGCGCAACAGCAGGAGGAGGCAGAGGGGCAGCCGGCCGAGCCGCGCACGCGCGCGGAGCGGCTCCAACGCCAGCGAGAAGAAAAGAGCCGGAACCTGGCGCCCTACACGGTCTCGAGGGGCGAGGAACGCGTCCGCTTCTTCGAGACGTGGCGACTCCCCCGCCGACTCTTCGCGAAGGGGTTTGGCGGCTTTCGACCGGTGTTTGGCGGCATGCCATCCGGGTCGGGGCTCGTCGGCGGCGGGGGCTATATCGCCGGGTACAACAGCGAGCTGCTGCAGTTCACCGCCAACGGGCGGTATTCCACGCGCGGGTACACGGCGGTCGATACTGGCCTGCCTATTTTTCCCAAGTCCAACAGTTCGCTGCCGGTCGAAGGGCACATCACCGGCCAGCTCCGCGATTTCACTTCGCTTCGGTATTTCGGGTTGGGGACCGGGTCGAGCGGGGGCGACCGCACCACGTATCGGCTCCAAGATCAGACCATCGAGGCCGGCGTCACGACGACCGCCAGTCGCTTCGCGGAATTCGGGGCCCAGGCGCAGTGGCTGACCGCCGAGGCCGGGGCGGGCCAGAGCGGCGTGAGCCTCGACGCGCGATTCGACCCACTGGCGACCCCCGGGTTCGGGACCGAAACCGACTTCTTCGTCTATGGCGGGTCTGCGGCAGTCCACTTGCGAGACGCTGGAGTCATTCCCTCCGTCGGCGTGTCCCTCCGCGTCGACGCCCACCGATACAACGACCGGGACAGCGACACCTTCGACTTCACGCGGGTCGTGGGCGACGTGCAGGCCCACGTTCCGATCGGCTACCGCAACCGCATCCTCGCCCTGCGCGTCCGGAGCTCGCACTCGGTCGGTGAACACGGGGGCGTCGTGCCCTTCTACTTGGTGGAGACGATTGGCGGCGCGAACATGAGCGTGCCGTGGCGAGTGTTCGAGAGCAAGATCGGCGGGTTGACACCCGGCTTCCAGATCATCGACGGCCGCGGCGATCGCTACATCATCAAGGTCGACCCGGTGGGCGTGCCCGAGCTGAGCTCGGCCGCGGAGGTGATCGGCACCAAGCTGTTCTACGCGCTCGGCTACAACACCCCGGAGAACTACATTGCCGCCGTGGATCCCGACAAGGGCCTCACCATCGAACCGGGCACGGTGATGAAGGACGAGTTCGAAGACGAGACGCCGCTCACGCGGTCGTTCCTCCGGCGCCAGCTCACGCGCACGCCGCGGCTGGCCGACGGCCGGGTTCGGGTCACCGCCAGCAAATACTTGTCGGGCCGGCCCCGCGGACCGTTCCGCTATTACGGCACCCGGTCCGACGACCCCAACGATGTCATCCTGCACGAGAACCGGCGCGAGCTCCGGGGACTGCGTCTGTTCGCGGCCTGGACGAACCACGACGACACGCGCGCCCACAACACGCAGGACAGCTACGTGGAAGCCGACGGGCGACGGTTCGTTCGCCACCACCTGCTCGATTTCGGGTCGACGTTCGGCAGTGGGAGCGTCGACCTGCAGCTGCCGAACTTAAGCTTTCACTACTGGCTCGACTTTGATGAGGTGAAGAAGAACATGCAGAGCTTCGGCCTGCACACGCCGAAGTATCGGACCGTCGACTGGCCGAGTTTTCCAGAGTATGACTCGGTCGGGCGGTGGGAAGCGGAGCACTTCGAGCCCGCTGAGTGGCGCAACGACTATCCGAATCCGGCGTTCGTGCGCATGACCGACCGCGATGCGTTCTGGGCGGCCAAGATCATTATGCGCTTCACCCCGGACGAGCTCCGGGCGATCGTCGAGACTGGCCAGTTCAGCGACCCGAACGAGGAGCAGTACTTCCTCGAGGTGTTGATCGAGCGTCAACGCAGGAGCGCCCGCTACTACATGAACCGGCTGAATCCGATCGACGAGTTCGAGGTGACCCCGGCGGGACTCGCATTCGCGAACCTTTCCGAGCGCTACGGTTTCGCCGAGACGGGGACGACGTATCGGGTGCGCTGGTCAGTCTACGACAATGATGCCGACAGCGTGCGGCCGCTCGCTGAAGACGCGCGCGAGCACTCGTCCACGATCATCCCGTTGCCGAGTGCGCCTGACGTCCGGGAGGGAAGTAACCTCTTCCTGCTGGCGGAGATCAACGCGATCCGCGCGGATCAGCCGATGTGGAACCGGCGGGTGGGTATTTACCTACGCCCGCGCGGGAGTACCTACGAGGTCGTCGGCATCGAACGGGAGGCCGACCCGCCCGACCACGTGATGTAGCCAAAACGAGAGCGATGTTCTTGCCTTCGTCGTAACGGGGTCGTAGCGCACGGCATAGGATACGCGACCTGAACAAACGGACTCCGGAGTCCTGACAACCTTTTGCCTATTCGGCAGCTTAGGTGTTGGCCCACCGTCAGCGTGCGGCTCAGTCGCAAGAGGTCTGTTCGAACATCTAGGCTAGCAGCCCGTGGTGAAAGTCCCTGAATTAGATCGATCGCCAGAACCGATCTCGGTCTCTATACTCGGCCTATGGCGATGGGTAAGAAACGAAAACGCAACCGCCAGACGTCCATGTGGGTCGCGACGGCGGATCTCCCGCAGAGCGCCGGGCATCCCTTTTATGGTTCCTCTCAGGGATCGGTGCAGCTTTGGCCGGTTCCATGGCTAATAAGTCAAGCATTGTCATCGACTTACGTGGCTGGAGAACACCGTCTGTATCTGGAGAGGAACTGCAGGCTCTCGGAAAGTCCGGCCCACGGTACACGGCGGAAATCGCGAGGGGCCTGCCAGTGCCAAGGGGCTGAACAGTCAGCGAGGGTTCGGCCCAGCGGTAAAACGTCGGCGAAAGTCCAGGCCGCGTTCCACGAGTGTTCATGGTTCGTCGCCCTGTAAATGCCAGCGCCTCAGCACCTTGAGGTGGGACCGGCTGCCGTCGAGCAGGCCCCCCACCAAAAGCGGGGCCCGCGCAGGCGGCCGTCGACTGAGCGATAGACGACTTCACCGCTGATTCGCGGGCACGAACACATCCGCAGCCTCTTTCCACGGCGTGGCTGACCTGCTGGGGGCTGAATCGTGCACACATTTGTGTGAGGAACCCCTTTTATGAGCGGCTGAATCGCGTGCTCGACGAGGCGGGGTTCGACGCCTTCGCCGAGGGGGAGTGCGCGAAATTCTATGCCGACGATGTGGGTCGCCCGAGTCTGGCACCGGGTCGCTACTTCCGGTTGTTGCTGCTCGGCTACTTCGAGGGACTGGACTCGGAGCGCGCGATCGCGTGGCGTGCGGCGGACTCGCTGAGTGTCCGGCACTTCCTGGACTTCGCGCTGCACGAGGCGCCGCCGGACCATTCGACGCTGTCGCGCACGCGCCGGCTGATTGACGTCGAGACGCACCAGGCAGTCTTCACGTGGGTCTTGCAGCGGCTGGCGGACGCCGACTTGGTACAGGGGCAGACGATTGGGATCGACGCGACGACGCTTGAAGCGAACGCCGCGATGCGGACCATCGTGCGCCGGGACACGGGCGAAGCCTATGAGGCGTGGTTGACCCGGCTCGCGGAGGCGTCGGGCATCCCCACCCCGACCCGAGCGGAGCTGGCGCGGTTCGACCGGAAGCGCACGAAGAAAGGGTCCAACGACGACTGGACGCATCCGCACGATCCCGACGCGAAGATCACGAAGATGAAGGACGGCCGGACGCATTTGGCGCACACCGCCGAGCACGCCGTCGATCTGGAGACCGGGGCCATCGTCGGCGTGACGGTGCAGGACGCGGACGACGGGGACACGACCACGATGGTCGAGACGCTCATCACCGCGGCCGACCACGTCGAGATGGTCCTGCCGGCCGGGGCGGGCATTGTCGAGGTCGTCGGCGACAAGGGGTATCACAGTAACGAGACCATGGTCGCGTTCCGGGAGCTGGGTATCCGCAGTTACGTGTCGGAGCCGGATAGGGGACGACGCAAGTGGACAGGGAAGGCGGCGGCCCAGCCGGCGGTCTATGCCAACCGCCGGCGGATTCGGGGCGATCGTGGGCAACGATTGCTGCGCCAGCGCGGCGAGTTGCTCGAACGGCCCAACGCGCATCTCTACGAGACCGGGCGGCTGCGCCGGGTGCATCTGCGGCACCATCCCAACATCCTGAAGCGTGTGCTCGTCCAGGTCTGCGGCTTCAATCTCGGGCTGCTCATGCGGCAGCTGACGGGCGTCGGCACGCCGCGCAGCCTGCAAGGCCGTGCGGCGGCCGTCCGTACCGCGCTGATCGGCCTCCTGGTCGAGCTATGGGACCGTGTAAGACCTTCCTGGGCCCTGACACTCCACAATCCGTTCGTGTCGGCGGACAACGGCGTCGCGACCGGTGAATACGAGCACTCGATCCTCAAGTTACGAATTAGCCCTTCTGCCACGGGCTGCTAGGGGAACGGTAAGAAATCCGGCACAATCATCAGTGGGCGCCAATCGGATTCGCCGGTGCCCCAGCACCTTCCTTCGGTCGACATCCTAGTCGATGCCTACGTGTGCCGTTTCGAGATAGTAAGAAAAGCGTCGTCAGCCTGGCTGCTCGATTCGCAATCACGGTGACGCACCAAATGTCACCGCATTTACGAACGTGGCCACTTAGTGCACGGCACCAGCGTCCGAGGCGCCGCGGTCGAAGATCGCCGCGAAGATCTGCTGGAGCAGGTCGGGACGCTGGCCGAGCAGGTCGAACAGCTCGTCGCGGTCGATCTGCAGCGCCGAGCCTGCCTCGGTGACGACCAACCGCAACTGCTCGCGCGTGCCGCTCTCGATTCCCCCCAGCGTTTCGTACATCCCGATAGCGTCACCAGGCTCGGCGCGGGCCACCGGCTGCGGGTTGTCGGCCGCCTGAAGGGCGAGCCCGCCCGAGAGCAGGACCCCGAGACCGAACCGTTCCGTCTCGTCGGCGAGGACGGCCCCCTCGTCCAGTGTGCGCTGTGTCGCGATCGCCGCCACGTGCAACATCTCGCCCCCGGTCGTCTTCGCGAACAACGGGATACGCTGCAACGCTAGGCCTTTCTGCACCGGCGTGAGCTGGTGGCCCCCCAGCTGCTCGACGTCGCCGGTCGCCTGGCCCTTGATGAAAATCGGTCGCGCTCCCCGGCGCTCGGCAAGCGTTCGGAACAGGCCCTGGACGAGATCGGTGTTATCGGCCAGCACCGTTCGGAGCTCGTCGGCGCTCAATGCCAGCGTCACGGCGCGGCCCGCCGTCTTGATGCTCTCGGTCATCAGGCAGCCATCGAGCGCCTCTTCGAAGCCGAGTGCGGCCGGTGATGCGATGTCCCGCGCGCCGGTGCGCCGGCCGGTGGCCACGACCTCGCCATCGAGGAGCACGTGAAGGCTCTCAGGCGCGGCCCCTTCGCGAAAGAGGGTCGTCCCCGTCTCGTGCCGTACTTGGTGGCCGGCACCGGCGATCCGGAACAGCTCGTCGACGCCGACCGACGCGAACAACTGCAAGCCGCGCATCCGATCGGCGAGCGCGGCGGCCGGCAGCGCCTCGACCCACCGTTCGTGCCGCCGTGCGGCTGACAACGTGTGCGACGCGAGCGTCCAAGAAGCTGCTTCGAACACGTACCAATCGGCCACGTCCCGGTGGGCGAGCACATGTTCCACGTCGTCGCGCAGATTCCACATTTCCTTAACGCCGACGAGGTCGATCGCCGCGGCCGCCACCACCTGGTCGTCATCGTTGATCAGCTCGAGCATCGTCTCTTCGACGTCGCGCGGCCGCGTCTTCAGGAGGACGTTGCCTCGCCGCACCTTCTCTTCCAGCGGCAGATCCTCGAGAACCGGCACAAGCCGGTGGCGGAGCTGACCCGACAGCACATTGTCGAGATACTCGAGCGCGCCCGCCCGCCCGCGGGCGTCGCCACGCTCGATCGCCCACCGCGCCGCCACGATGTCCTTCCAGGGGTACAGCAGGCCGAGCAGCCGGTAGATGCGGTCGACCGACCGGGCGAGCTTCTGGTCGAGCGCCTGCGCCAGCAACGAGTCCTTCGGCATTGCGGCGCGCACGAACAGATTGTGGCGCAGACTCAGCCGGTTGAAGTAGCTGCGGCCCTCCCGGAGAGCAAGCGTCTCGATCGGATCGTTCTGGAACGTCAGCGACGGCTGCTCGCGGCGCAGCTTCTCCGTGGCGGTGAGCACCTTGAACCGAAGGAAGCTGTCGCCGGTCGACAGCGTCTCGTCCAGGATGTCCATTGATCGTTGACATGGAATGCGGGCCAGCGTGGCCGGGATGTGGCGGCGCACCCAGATGTTCTCGTCGGGGTCGTTCAGGAAGTATTTCAGCACGTCAATGGCCGGCTCGCCGTAGCCGACGAGCGTTTCGCGCGCCGCGCTCTTGAGGCGGCGGTTGCCGAGCAGCGAGACCAGCGTCGGCGCGAACATGAAATCATCTGTGCCGATCGCTCGCACGCTGCGCATCGCCTCGTCGGCCACCGCGGGGTCCGAATCATGGAGCAGCGGAACGAGCAGGTCGCGTGACCGCCCCTTGCCGACCTGGCGGATGGCGGCCGCTAGGTCGCGTCGCACCGCGCCGGCGCTTTCGCGCGTGTCAGTCGCAAGCGAGGACAACGCGTGCTCGGCAGCCGCCTGGTCGTCTTCCTGCTCGCTCCCGGACAGCACGACCGCGGCCGTCGCTACGATGCGGGGATCGGGGTCGTCGAGCAGCGAGCGGGCGAAGCCGGCGGCATCTTCGTTGTAGATGGTTGCGAGGGCGCCGACCGCCGCGGTACGCACCTCCGGGCTCTGGTCTTTCACGAGCCGCTGGATCGCCGGCACCCAGCGCTCGGCGATCTCGGAGCGCGCAGCGCCGAGCGCCGCCAGCGCTCGGGCCCGCACGGCCGCGGAGTCGTGGTGCAGCAGCAACGGCGTGACCAGATTGCGCTTGTCGAGTGATTCGAGCACGTCGATGGCGTACAGCACGCGGTTCTCCTCCGGACGCGCCAGCTCTTCGACGAGCGTTTCAACGGTCGAAAGGTCGGCGACGGTCGGCCCCTGCGTCAGATGGACCTCGGTCGGTGTGACGCCCTGCTGGGCAATCGCCTCGCGGAACGACTCGAGATACCCGCGACGCGCCCTGATCGCGGCGAAGATCCAGAGCCCGAGCATGCCGAGGCTGGCGAAGCTCAGCTGGTGCCACGAGAGCCCGAACCCCCAAGGCTTGATCAGAACCAGGATGAGGATGGAGACGAGACCTTTGCCGAGCCGGTCGACGGTGACGTCGACGAACGGCTTGGCCCGATACTTCAGATCCTGCGGCAACGGGAGGAAGAGGATCTCGCGAGTCGTTTTGTCCACCGTATAACGGAGCGACGTGTCGACGATCCGGGCGCTCGAGGCCGCGCCGAGGGCCGCCGTCGAGAGGATGATGATCCCGGTGGACCCCAGCGCAACCGGAAGAATCAACAGCGCGAACCCGATACCGAGATACCGGTGGATCTTGCTGGTCAGCCAGACCTGGATGACGAAGCCGATAGCCGAGGTATAGAGCTGTACCGTGCCGAGGAGCGCACCGATCGCGCTCTCGGCTTCCCGGCCTTCGAAGGCCTCGGCCGCGAGGTTGAGCTGGGTCTCGATGATTGACGCGCCCATGGCGGCGAACCCGATCACCAACGCGATGACCTGCAGGTGCTTCGACTCGCGCAGCATCCGCACCGCATCGCCTGCGCTGACCCCTTTCTCCTCGCCGGCCGAAGCGATTCCCGTGAGCTCGAGATTCTCGGCGCGGAGCACGGCCGTGACGATCCCGATACACAGCACCAGCAGCCCGGCGCTCAGCAGCAAGAGGTTGTTCGTCCCGACCCGCTCGACGGTGAAAGCGAGGATCGCCGATCCGGTCAGGCCGCCGAGCGAGGCGCCGGCGCCGATGAAGCCGAACAGTCTTTTCGCTTGACGCGCGTCGTAGACGTTGTTGGCGAGAGTCCAGAACTGGCTGATGAGCAGGAGACCGAAGATCAGCCGGAAGAAATAGACAGCGACCGAGGCCCAGTCCTGGCCAGCCTGAAAGAGCGCCCAGAACAGGACCAGCATCGCCACCATGCCCGCCTGTGTGGTGGGGATGATCCAGCGGACCGGCAGACGCGCGATGAGCCGCGTAAAAACCTGCATCACCCCGCCGATCAGGAACCCGGCCGCTAGCAGCACGTAGGGGAGGTTGTCGGCACCGAGGCCCGTGATGAACTTGGCGGTCGCCAGCGGCTTGACGATGTTGTACGACGTCATGGCGAAAAAGGAGTACAGGAACATGAGGAGGAGGGACGTCGCTTCTTCCTTCCGGACCTCGACGATCGGCGAAAGGACGCGCTGGGTGAGCGACATAGTGGACAGAGTTGAACTCTAAGCAAAGGGCGAGCGTGCCGCAAGCGTGAGCGTTTCTAGCTGTCCCGCGTCGGTCGCCGGGCCCGGATCAGCGCCGCGAACGGCATTGTCAACTTCACGCCATGGCTGGCAGAGTACCGGGATGACGAGGCCGGCACCGAGCTACCCACGGCTATCGCTTCCCGCCCGACATCATTGCCCACGCCGTCTGGCTGTACATTCGCTTCAGCTGTCCGGCGTCAATCATTCTTTCCGGTCGACGACAATTAGAATTCCCGGTTGTTAATCCGTCAGCCTCTCTCGGTCAAGGCTGAGAAGTTGCTCCCTGCGGTGGGGCCCTGGCGGACGGAGCGGACCCGTAAGAAAAGATGCGAAGCCTCCTTGGTCCGCTCCCGGAGGCAGGGCCCCACCGCGGCGCCGCGGCGCCGGGGAGCACCCTCGATCCTCCCGAGCAGGGGGGTGCTGGGGTATGGCCCGGCTCGAGCAATCGTCTCCTGGGGCATCCTCGCGGGTCGCGTTGCCCGCCCGGCCTCCAGATCATGGGTTCGGCCTCGTCGCGGCCGCGGTGGCGGCCTTGCCCTTGGTTTTCTTGGAGTGCTCGAGTCGATAGCTCGGGACGTTCAGTTCCAGAATGATGCTGTGATGGACGAGCCGGTCGATGGCCGCGGCGGTGGTCATGGGGTCCTTGAAGATCTGCTCCCATTTCGAGAACGGCAGATTGCTCGTGAGCATGACGCTCCCGCGCTCGTAGCGGTCTGCCAACAACGTGAACAGCACCTCCATCTCCTCGCGCTCCTGCTGGACGTAGCCGAGGTCATCGATGATGAGCGGCCGGAACTTGCTGAGCCGTTTCAGGAGCCGGGCTAACCGCAACTCGCGCTTGGCCACCAAGAGCTCCTGGACCAAGAGGCTGCAGGTGGCAAAGAGCACCCGATGCCCCCGGTGGATGAGTTCCTGGCCGAGGGCGCACAAGAGGTGCGTCTTCCCGCTCCCCGGATTGCCGAAGGCGAGGACGTTCTCATGGCGGTCGATGAACGCCCCGTCGCGCAGCGTGTTGAGTTGCACATCGATCTTGCGGGGTAACCGCTTGCGGTTAAACGCGTCCCAGCTCTTCTCCGGGGGGAGCCGGGACTCGCGGAGATAGCGCGCCACGCGGTTCTGCCGCCGCGCGTCGACCTCCAGCGCCACCACCCCGTGCAGATACTGCTCATAGGTCCACGAGTCGTGGGTGGCCACCGTCGCCTGCTCGCCGTAGCACTGCCGCATCGTGGGCAGATGCAGTTCCTTCAGATGCTGCTCTAGCTCGCCCGTCGGATTCACTACCATGGCACCTCCTCCACCGCCTCCAAGAGGTGGTCATAGGCGGTGAGCGCGACCGCCGGGATCTCCACGTCGACCACCGGCGGGGTGTTCGGCGCGAGGTGGGCGTCCACGGCCGCGACGGTGGGCACGGCGCCGGCGCGGAGCAGGTGGCCCAAGGCGGCGTCCACAGCCGCTTCACTCTCCTGGGCGGCCAGGTGGAGGATCTGCAGATAGGTCTGGCTGGCCCGCGCGCCCGTGGCGGTCTGGCGCAGCGCATCGTAGGCCAGGCGGAACTGCGTCGTGGGAAACAGCTCGTCGCGGTACCGGTAGTGCTCGAAGGCGCCCGGCTTCCGCACCAGCCAATCGATGATGTGCCGGTATTGGATCCGGTGCTTGCCCGACCCGCGGAGGCGCGGCACCGTCTCGACGTGGCGTTGCGCGTACCACACCTGGAGCTCATCGGCGCACACGCGCACCTGGACGCGCTCGCCGATCAAGCGGCTGTCCACAGAGTAGCGATTCCCCGCGACTCGGATCAGGCTGCCGCCGGTGACGCGTACGTCCACCCGTTTCCACGCGTCCTGCCGGCCGAGCGGCAAGTGCCGCAGCTGCGGCCGTTCCAGCTGGAGGCGCGTGCGGCGCCCGGCATTGAGGGTCTCGAACATCTGCCCGAGAAACGTCTCGTACGTCGCACGTGTGGCGAAGTCCCGGCTGCCGCGCAGCAGCAGCGCTTGGTCGACCGCCTCCTTGATCCGGTGATGCCGCTGCTCGATGTCGCCGTTCTCATGGGGCTTCGATGCCTGGATCCGCTGCCCGTCCATCCGATAGTGCGCCAGCAGCGCGCGATACCGCCGGGTGAACACCGCGGGGTGAATCTCCTGGTGCACCGCGGCGCTCAGGCGATCCGTCCGATGCGCGTGCGGGGCACCGCCGAGCTTCCACAGGGCCGTTTGCAGGCCTGCACTCAGGCTCTCGAAGCTCTCGGTGAAGCACACCGTCCCCCACTCCCAGTTCGAATACGGCAACACAAAGTGGTACAGCAAGTGATCGAACGGCTGGCCCTGGATCCGGATCTCCAGGCCGGTCATGTAGGTGAAATCCGATTGCCCCAGGGCGCCCGGCTCATACCGCTGCTCGAAGAACACCTCCTTCGGGCGCCCCGCCAGCGCGCGCCAGCGCTTGATGCGGCGCTGCAACGTGCGGAGCTGGCCGTCCTGAAAGCGCCCCGGCTGACGCCGTTGCAGGTCCGCAAACAGCGTCTTGGCCTGCAGCGCCGGCGTCGCTTCCAGCTTCGCCCGTACCTCGTCCCACACACCCGCGAACGGATCCGGCCGCGTCCGCCAGTCGTGCGGCTGCCGCACCTCACTGGGCAGCGTCCCCAACCGGCGGTACTTCCGGGCCGTCCGCTCGTCCATCCCCGCCTTCGCGGCCGCCGTCGACAGCGTGGCCTCCTGATGCAGTAACGTCATCAGCTTCCTCACCTGACGGTTTGTAACCAAGCCAAACTCCTTTCGTTGCCAGAGTTTGGACTGGTGCCGACCGTCGACACACCGGCATTTCTAATTGTCGCCAGGCGGGAATTCTAATTGTCGCTGATCACTTCAGCATCAGTTTCCGTGATGTCGAGGATCTCCTGGCACAGCGGGGCATTACGGTCACCTATGAGACGATCCGACGGTGGTGTCGCACGTTCGGCCGGGCGTATGCCCGCCGGCTCCGGCAACGGCGCGGGCGTCTCGGAGACACCTGGCATCTTGATGAGCTGTTCGTCACACTGAATGGTCGGCAGCAGTACTTGTGGCGAGCGGCCGATGAGGACGGCGACGTCCTGGACATCCTGGTGCAACCGCGACGGAATCGGCGCGCCGCGGTCCGATTCTTCCGCCTGCTGCTGAAGCGCCAGGGCCGTGTCCCCCGCCAGCTGATCACGGACAAGCTCCGCAGCTACCCAGCGGCCCATCGCACCGTGATGCCGTCCGTCGCGCACTGCACGACCCAGTACGCCAACAATCGCGCGGAAGTCTCCCACCAACCGACGCGGCAGCGCGAGCGCCAGATGCGACGCTTCAAGTCACCGGCCCAACTGCAACGCTTCGCTGCCGTCCACGGGATCGTCCACAACCTGTTCCGGGTCGGCCGCCACCTGTTGCGGTCGGTTCACCACCGCGCGCTTCGCGCCAGCGCGTTCGCCGAGTGGGAGACGGTGACCGGTGCCTGCTGAACGATGACGTGTGTTCGAGCGTCGTCGCGGGGCAGTTACGCCCCACGATGCTCAAGTTGACAGAGCCTCACGTTGTAATGGCCGAGGCGGTCGCCGACGCTGAGGGCCATGGATTGGGTACCGGCGGCAGCACTCACCGACAGCGCGATTATACGGGTGTGCCCCGCTACCTCGGCGTGGACGGTCTATTCTGGCAAGGCGAACACGAAGAGGTTGTTCCCTGAGCTCGGGCGGATCTCCGGCGTCAACCCGGTAAAGTGAGCCGACGTCCCTCCAGAGCCGGTACTGACCGCCACATACTGCCGACCCTCGACCTCATACGTGATGGGAAACCCGGTGACCGACGATCCGAGGTTGATTTCCCACAGGACCTCTCCCGTCTCGTGGTCCAGCGCCCGAAACCGCCCATTGACGTCTCCACCAAAGACGAGCCCACCCCCGGTCGCCACGAGCGACATGGTCGCGGTGCGCTGCTCATAGAGCCAGGCCGTCTCGCCGGTTTCCACCGAAATCGCCCGCACGGTGCCGGCATTGTCGGTGCCAGGCGCCAGCTGGTGACGGTAGGCGACCGCATAGACTTCGGACCGGCTCTCCGTCCGCGCGGCGGGGGTGTCGTCGGGGAATGTGCTCGTCGCCATCATCCGGGCACAGGTGTTCCGCAGCGGCATGTACATCGTATTGGTCAGGGGGCTATAGGCGCCCGCCTCCCAGTCCTTGCCGCCGTTCCAGGTCGGGCAGGCAAAGACCTCCTGCCCCAACGCGCTGAAGACCACTTCCGAGTTTTCCGACACCGCGCCGGTGGCCCCGTCGATGTCGCCGATGACGTTCTGGGTAACGGTCGGCGTGGCCCACAAGAACTCCCCCGTCGCCCGGTCGAGCGTATACACCACCCCGGTTTTTCCCGGAATGCCGGTGACGACCCGCCGCGTCTCGCCGGCCCGCAACCGGGGATTGATCCAGCTCACTGCCGACGGATCGGGCGCCACCGCGGTATCGACCAGTAATCGCTCAAACGGATGATCGAGGTCCCAATGATCATTGAGATGCTGGTAGTACCACACGATGTCCCCGGTGTCGGCGTCGAGCGCGAGCGTGGAGTTGTGATAGAGATGCTTGTTGTTCACACCGCCGAGCATGAACTTCGGGGCCGGGGCGGTGACCGACGTCCCGATGTAGATGAGGTTCAGCTCAGGGTCGTAGCTCGGCGGCATCCAGGTGCCGACGTGCTTCCGGTCTTCGAACGGCACGCCGCCCCATGTCTCGTCGCCCGGCTCACCCGGCGCTGGAATCGTGCGGCGCCGCCACAGCTCCCGGCCGGTCGTCGCATCGTGCGCCGTGATGACGCAGGCGTCCGGCCCGCCCTTCGGCATACAGCTGCGCCCGGAAATCGCCTTGCCGTTGGCGATGATCGGACCGGCGCCCTGCATGGCCGGGTTCACCGTGTAGTCGAGGACCTCGGTCTCCCAGGCGAGTCGTCCCGTCGCCGCATCGAGCGCGAAGACGTGGTCGTCGACGCTGGTATCGATGATGAGGTTGCCGTAGATGGCGAGGTTCCGATTGTTCTGCGACAGGCCGAAGATGTAGTCGCCGACATCCTCTGGAACCTCCCGGCGGTGCTCCCAGATGAGATCGCCCGTCACGGCGTCGATCGCCTGGATGACGTCGTTCGGGTTCGGCATGTACATCACGCCGCCGTAGGCCAGCGGCGTGCCCGACTGGAACCCGTCCGTGAGCCCGCGCGACCAGACCATGCGCAACTCGCCCACGTTGTCACGGTCGATCTGTTCCAGCGGGCTGTAGCCCCAACTGTCCAGTGTCCGACGCCACATCAACCAGTCGGCCGGATCGGGGTCTTGCAGCATCGCGTCCGTGACCGGCCTGAAGTCGCGGTCTTGGGCGCCTGCCAGCGTACCCGCGAGGCTGACGAGCAGGCACACGGCGAACGCGCGACCATGCCACTTCATGCTCATAGCAACTCCTTCTCGACGTCGGGGTTGGGGAATGGCAGCCCGATTATGCCACCGGCCGGGGCAATCACGGCTCGGATGGGCAGACGGTATGCAACGAGCGGACAGGAGCGACAGAGAGCCCCAAAACCGGCCGGTGTGGCGTCTCTTGGTCCGAGGACGGAGGTCATCGGCTTCACGCGCACGCCTCGACGACGTCCTTAGAGACGACGAGGAGGTCCTGATGGACACACCAGACACGGCGGACACGGCGGGCACATCGGACACGTGGACACGGTGGACACACCCACGTTGGACACGCGGACACAATGGGTGTGCCTCTTTAGAAGTACGTAAGTACGTAGGTTCCTCACACAAATGTGTGCACGATTCAGCCCCCAGCAGGTCAGCCACGCCGTGGAAAGAGGCTGCGGATGTGTTCGTGCCCGCGAATCAGCGGTGAAGTCGTCTATCGCTCAGTCGACGGCCGCCTGCGCGGGCCCCGCTTTTGGTGGGGGGCCTGCTCGACGGCAGCCGGTCCCACCTCAAGGTGCTGAGGCGCTGGCATTTACAGGGCGACGAACCATGAACACTCGTGGAACGCGGCCTGGACTTTCGCCGACGTTTTACCGCTGGGCCGAACCCTCGCTGACTGTTCAGCCCCTTGGCACTGGCAGGCCCCTCGCGATTTCCGCCGTGTACCGTGGGCCGGACTTTCCGAGAGCCTGCAGTTCCTCTCCAGATACAGACGGTGTTCTCCAGCCACGTAAGTCGATGACAATGCTTGACTTATTAGCCATGGAACCGGCCAAAGCTGCACCGATCCCTGAGAGGAACCAGTACGTACGACGAAGACAGAGTGCCTCAGGCCGGCTGAGGTCGCCGCCGGCCGGCGGCGGACGCGGTCCCGAACCACCCGCTCTATTGCACCGCGCCGGTTTCGCCGGCGCTCGGGAAGTGCATGCGCGGAGGAAAGCTTGAAGACCGGGTCGGCGCGGAGGGGGTCGAACCCGCGACGACCCCCCCACTGTGGCCCGCGCCCCTCTCAGCGATCCCGGCATTGTTGCAGCCTACCTGTGCGACACACGCCGAGTTCATCACAGTGGTGGTCTCACGTCAGTCGTTGCCGGCGGGGGCCTGATAGCGGTTGACGCGCGATGGCCCGAACGAGAGCCACGTGTCCGTGTTGGGGACTCATACGGACCGAGCGTCGAGCCAGGAGCAAGGGCCATCGGGGACGAGGGTCATTGTAGTGCGCTAGCGACCGTCGGCTCTTCCCTGGCCCGCACGCCTGGAGCTCAGGCCAAGACTGCCGTCCTCTATATAGGCGCGATGTCGTGTGATCGGGGCGGTCGGGCGTCACGGCCGAGTCGCACCGCACCGTCGAAATCGAGGCCGACGGAGACCACGGGAGGTGGGTTACGCGAGGGATCTCGTCCCCTTGGGGACGCCATATCTAGGGGAAGCACCGCCTCGAACAGCCCTTAAATCGTCCCCTGGCCACGCAGCTGCCAGTGCTTCGGTTCGGTCAGCGGCGTGATGGTGACGCGCCCGACAAGCACCTTCGACAAGATCGGGCGCGCATGCTGCGGCTCCCGAGCGAGGACGCGTCGATGCGTGTGCGCAGCCCCGTGACTCCACGCGACTGGTCCGGTCCGGTGCCGTGAGCGTCTTGGCGGGCTGCTCAAGTTCTACCACCGCGGGGCCGCATGAGTTTTTTGGCTATATCCGAATTTCCCAACTAACGAAATGCGCTGATGATGCTGGTGCATAGGCATTCTGACGTCGCTCACAGGGTACGCAAGTGGCTGGGAATGTGCGCAGGAATATCGAGGTCACCGACGGTCAGGTAGATCATGTCGGCGAAGTCGTCCAGGTGGCGATAACCGGACGCCCGGTTCTTGACGATCTTGATAATGCGATTCAAGCCCTCG
This sequence comes from Vicinamibacterales bacterium, assembly GCA_965197395.1. Classification (GTDB taxonomy): domain Bacteria; phylum Acidobacteriota; class Vicinamibacteria; order Vicinamibacterales; family UBA8438; genus CAZYFH01. Next base: position 306,195 of record CBDANB010000007.1, read on the forward strand.
CCGACGGCATTCGTCAGCGGCCTGTCGATGAAGGCCATGATGTGCGTGAGGTGCGTCCGCAGTGTCCCGACAAACGTGCGCAACGTCGGGATGCGGCTGCGCAACGCGGCGGTCATCCAGCGTCTGAGGAACTTCGTCGCCGAGGCCCGATAGCGGTAGTTCCAGAAGTGCTCAAACTCGTCCTTGAGCACCCAGGCGCGATGAATGCGCCGATTGGAGTTCCGCAAGCGATTGAGGAACCGGGTATGGCCCTTGGTCCGGTGTCTGGAGTGCCTGCTGAGCAGCCACCGCAGCCCCTTGATCGCCTTGCGCCCCGGCGTGTCGAGAGCCCGCCACTGTTCCTTGCGGACTTCGTCCACGGCCTGGTTTAGCGCTTTGACGAGATGGAAGCGGTCGAGGACGAGCGTGACCTCGGGACAGTGATCGGTGATCGCCCCGATATAGGCGGGGCTCATGTCGCAACTGGCCCAGGCGACCCGCGTTTTCTGCCCCGGGCTCAGCCAGTCGTTGAAGAAGCGATCGATGGTGTCGCGGCCCTTGCCCGGGCCGACCCACAGGACGCGCGCGCGGTCCAGGTCGTAGACGAGGGTGGCGAACTTGCGGCCCTTGCAGTAGGAGATCTCGTCGACGCCGAGCGTGGTCAGGCCTCGGATTTTGGGCTATATCCGAGTTTCCCAAAGGGCGTAAGTACCTGATATCCCTGTCTTTCCTGGGTAAATCGAGCGTTCGGCCTGCACAGGTCGGCCGCTTCGATGTGAACATAGTCATTCACGGGTCGACTGCAGTCCGAGGACGCGGCGATCTTGTCGCCATACGGATGGGCCCTGTGGAAGCTGCCCGGCGCCGTGGACGACAGGGAACGCGCCCATGCCGCACCTCGAACTGGAAACCGCTGCGTCCTCGGACTGCAGTCGACCGGCGCGTTTCGCGTCCACGAGCTTCACACAGAAAGACTGGCCTTTGGGAAACCATCAAATCATCCACAAAAAACCCCGAAAGGCCCAAAAATAGCGTTGGGAAACCCGGATAGACCCCAAAATCCGGGTCTATCCGGGTTTGCCAAAGACGTTTAGCTGATGCAATGACTTGATTGCTGCATGTAAACACGGGCTTCATTCCCTCTGTTGATTGCCGTCGACAGGAAGGAGGAGAAGCCCGTGAGCAACCTGAAGTTGCTGCGCACGATCCTACGTCTCAAGAGTCTGAAGGTCACGCATGTTCGGTTCATGCATCGCGACACGGAGCTCCATCTGGCGGTCAAGCCGTACAAGAACGGCTGCCGCTGCCCGGCGTGTGGGCGGCGCGGCCGAATCGTGCACCAGACAAGCGAGCGACGGCGGTGGGAGGATGTGGCGGTCATGGGCCTGCGCATCGTGCTCTGGTATGCCCCGAAAGAGATCCAGTGCCCCACCCATGGGCGCGTGCAGGAGGAGATCCCCTGGGCGCCGGCCTATGCCCGCGTCACCTACCGCCTGGAGTGGCGCCTCTGCGCCCTGTGCCAGATCATGACGCAGCAGGCGGCGGCCGAGATCCTGCGGCTCCCGACCTCGACCCTGTCCAACCTGCTGCACCGAGTCATCACGCGGGTGCGCCACGGGCACAAAATCCGAGGCCTGACCACGCTCGGCGTCGACGAGATCTCCTACTGCAAGGGCCGCAAGTTCGCCACCCTCGTCTACGACCTGGACCGCGCGCGCGTCCTGTGGGTCGGCCCGGGCAAGGGCCGCGACACCATCGATCGCTTCTTCAACGACTGGCTGAGCCCGGGGCAGAAAACGCGGGTCGCCTGGGCCAGTTGCGACATGAGCCCCGCCTATATCGGGGCGATCACCGATCACTGTCCCGAGGTCACGCTCGTCCTCGACCGCTTCCATCTCGTCAAAGCGCTAAACCAGGCCGTGGACGAAGTCCGCAAGGAACAGTGGCGGGCTCTCGACACGCCGGGGCGCAAGGCGATCAAGGGGCTGCGGTGGCTGCTCAGCAGGCACTCCAGACACCGGACCAAGGGCCATACCCGGTTCCTCAATCGCTTGCGGAACTCCAATCGGCGCATTCATCGCGCCTGGGTGCTCAAGGACGAGTTTGAGCACTTCTGGAACTACCGCTATCGGGCCTCGGCGACGAAGTTCCTCAGACGCTGGATGACCGCCGCGTTGCGCAGCCGCATCCCGACGTTGCGCACGTTTGTCGGGACACTGCGGACGCACCTCACGCACATCATGGCCTTCATCGACAGGCCGCTGACGAATGCCGTCGGCGAGGGCTTGAATCGCATTATCAAGATCGTCAAGAACCGGGCGTCCGGTTATCGCCACCTGGACGACTTCGCCGACATGATCTACCTGACCGTCGGTGACCTCGATATTCCTGCGCACATTCCCAGCCACTTGCGTACCCTGTGAGCGACGTCAGAATGCCTATGCACCAGCATCATCAGCGCATTTCGTTAGTTGGGAAATTCGGATATAGCCGGAATTTCTACCTGGTCCGCCCGGTAAGCAGGACGGGTTTCAAAGTAGACATGATCCGCCAGCGGTACATCTATCCACTCGACAGGCGCTGACGCACAGGCGGTCAGCATTGGACAGAGACACAAGGCAACGTAACGAACGCCGCGAGGTCCGATTCTGGATGTCAATGAATGAATCAAAACGGTTTCGGTTTCTCCATCGTCATGGCCTTCAGGCGCGGGTCCTGCGCCGTGTAGACGACCCCCATCCCGCCGTGGCCGAGTTCGGGGTGATTGAATATGGGCCGAGGGTCGTGCCGGGGTGGAGAGCCATCGTCAAGGCACCGGCACACGCGGTTTGAGTTCCTGGAGCCAGTGCTGGACCAGCACGATCTCCAACTGGCTCCCGGCGTGGGTAGTCGCGCCCGGTTGCTTGATCATGAGCAGTCGCTCGCCGTCAGTGCGACACATCATTGGCAAAGGGACGAGCCTCGATTCGAACAGCGTCTCTGCGTCTCGGTGCCAGGCGCCGGCTGAAAGTTCTACTTGTCTACGGTTCCGTCAGCATAGACTGAAATCTTGCTTCGACGCTTGCCACCATCGCCATCCATCCCTCAGCGTCGAGGCAGCTCGCACAGTTCGGGTTGACAGGGAGATCCGGGTTCAGCTCGGGGTATGTCTCCCGCGCGTGATTGTGCAGGAAAAGATCGGGGGGTTCGAGCTCCTTGAGCCGGCGCAGGGTTCGTTGCGTGTCTTCCACGACGGTTGGGTGCCTCGGATTGTCGACGAGGGGGGCTCCGTCGTTCGGGATCTCGCCGCCACGAAAGGCAACGTCGAACGTCTGCCCGCCCTCCTGGACGGTTGTCATCCACATCGTTGCTCCTTGCGTGTGGCCCCCCGTCCAGAGGGCGCGCAGCGTCATCCCACCCAGCGTGACCGTGTCACCGTCCTCGACCACGCGATCCACCGTGACAGGCTCCCAGTCTCGGGCCCCGATAGCCGAGTTGTCCTGGCCTGATTGGAGCGCCACGGCGTCGCCGCCGAGGGCAACAACCTGCGCTCCGGTCACTCGCTTCATAGCCGCGTGTCCCTCGATGTGGTCCCAATGCGCATGGCTCGAGATCATGATCCGGATGTCCCGGACGTTGAACCCGAGTTTCTCGACGTTCGAGACGATGAGCGCGTGCATATCGGCGCTGCCCGTGTCGTGGAGAATGTGGCCCTCCGGCGTGGTGATGAGGTAGGAGCCATATTGGCCGCCGACATAGTAGATATTGCCTATGACGCGGAACGGTTCCACGGCTTCGCATATTCGCCCGCCTGACGCGGAACGGTTCCATGCCGCCTGAATGCGCCCCTCGTTCTGCTGCGCCATACGGCGACATAGGTACCATCGCTGCACTTAGTACCACCAATGCACATATCAGACGCATACGGCCTCCTTAACCGGGATTTCTGATTTGCCGGCCCCGGAAGGCCCCCTTATACACCTGAAGGCCAGCCCAGCGCGCGAAACGCTTGTTCGTCACAACATCGTCCCGCTTCAGGGGCCGTCAGCTCCGGTCTTCGCCAGCCGCTGCTGAGGACTCGTGAGCGACCAACATGTGATCCGAGGCGGCAGGGCTACCCGGAGTAGTATTCGCTGTTTGTTCCCCCTCAAGACAGGGCTCCTCGTGTCGTCCTCCACCGACCCCATACGCCTTCATCGCCGAGACATTGCGCCTGGATGGGTCCAACGCCGAGTCCGCCCAGCGGGCGGGCCTGATGGACTGGCCGAACGTCGGCTCTCGTACGCCACGCGCGTCACCGATCGCGCGGCACCAGGGCGTAGGGAGAAAGAGGTCGGGGTCTGTCTCGGATCAGATCTGGGACGAGTCAGTTCGGGGGCACCCGCTGGGTCAGTTCCTCGAACCGGCGAAAACAGCGTTACCCTGGCTGGACCAGCCTGCCAGCACCCCGGACGACCAACACGCTGACGCCGTAGAAGGCGTCGAGCGGCATCTCCGAGAGCAGCGCCACCGGGTTGCGCCCCAGCTCACGCCAGCGCGGCGGATTCAGCTCGCGAAACAGGCTGACGCAACTGTCGTCCCAGCTCCACCACAGGTTGAGGGCCAGCGCCCAGAGGCGCCGTTGGAGGGGGGCAATGAACTGGTCGCGCTTCCGGACTTCTCGGACGATCGGGCTGATCTCTTCACCCGCGCGAAGGAGCGACGAGACATCGACGGAGCGGTGTTGTTCGTGATCGGGTCACGATCCGGCATGCTGGTCAATCACCTTTCGGAACAGGCGGATGTGATCCGGAGTACTTCCGCAGCAGCCACCGACGATCCGAACTCCCGCGTCAAGCAACGCCGGGAGTTCAGCCACCATGGCTTCCGGGCTCTGCTTGTAGACGACCTTCATGTTCTCGAGCACCGGCTGTCCGGCATTGGGCTGCGCCATCGTCGGCATGTCGCACACCTGGCGATAGAGCGCGACCGCTTTGGCCGCCCAGGTGACATCGACACCGCTGCCACAGTTGAGCGCGACGATATCGACAGCGCTATCGCGCATGAACTCGGCGGCCTGCTCCGGCCCGATTCCCATCATCGTCCGCAGCCGAGAGCCGTCCCGCGACACATCATAGGCCATCGATCCGATCACGCAAGGCGCGCCCGCGTTGCGTGCCGCGTCGACACCCAGCTTGAGCTCCTCAAGCGCCGTCTGGGTTTCAACGATGATGGCGTCGGCGCCGGCTTCCACGAGCGCCGTGGCTTGCTCGGCGAACGCCTCGCGTACGCGCTGCTCGGGAACGTCGCCATACGGTTCCATCAGTCCACCGAACGGACCGATATCGCCGATCACGAATCCGGGTCGTGCCCCGAACGCCTGGCGCGCGAGCTTGACGCCAGCGGCATTGATCGCCTCCACGTCGCCGCCATGATCGTGGCGCTCCAGCATGACGCGACACCCACCGAACGTGTTTGACAGCAGGCAGTCAGAGCCCGCCTCAACATAGCCCTGCTGGATCTTCAGCAGCCGGTCGGGATGATCCAGATTCCAGGCCTCGCCGCACCCTCCAGGCTCCAAGCCCGCGAGCTGCAGCTGAGTCCCCATGGCGCCGTCGCACAGCAGCACGCGTTCCCGGATCGCCTCGAGCAGGGTCTGTCCCACGTCTTACTCCATGAGCCGAGGCATGGGATTGAACTGGCATCCTTCCACGAACACCTCGAAGAAGTCGGGCGTCGTCTCGAGCTCGACGTGCTCGATGCCTGTGATCATCTCTGCGATCGCGTCGCGCTTGCTCTGCGATAGCAGCAACTCTCTGGCGCCCTGGAGCGCAGCGTTTCCAACCTTGGTTACGCGCTCGACCGGAACCGGTGCAAGGAAGCCGATGGTGATCGCGTTCGGCACATCGATGTAGTTCGCGAACCCGCCCGCAAGATAGAGCGAATCGACGTCGGTGGGTCCGATACCAAGCGAACGCATCACGATCAGCTGGCCGCAGTAGTTGGCCGCTTTGGCTTGCGCGAGGTTGCTGGCATCCTCCCTGGTGAACGAGATGCCATGTGTGGGGACAATACTGAGCTCCTGTGCCTTCTCGGTGAAGACGCCCTTCGGACTCATCCGGTCTAGCCTCCGCAATTCGGCCAACAGGTCGATGAGACCCGACCCGCACAACCCCCTCGGTTCAGCGTCGCCAATCACACGGTAGTCGGATTCGGTGCCCGTTCCGCCGGTCGCAAGGCGCAGCGACTCGATCGCCCCGTCGACCGCCGGCATCCCGCACCGCACGCCGCCTCCCTCGAACGCCGGACCTGCCGGACACGAGGCGGCGGCCATCCGTCCATTGTGCCGCACGACGACCTCGGTGTTGGTACCCACATCGACCAGCATGAAGCTCTTCGTGCTCGTCAGCGCGTCAATCGCCACGAGGTCGGCGACCATGTCGGCACCCACGTGACTGGCGATGAGTGGCGCCGCGTAGACCTTCGCTCGAGGGTGCGCCCACAAACGGAGCGATCGTGCGTCGGCAACCAGCATCGTCGACTCCCGAGTGCCCGCGATGACCTCCTGTTCGATGATCGACTTGTAGGGACGCTGGCCGATCGGCTGGACGTCGAGGTCGAAGAACAGATCACGCATGGTCGAGTTCCCAACCACGACGATCTCGTAGATCATGTGGCGTGGAAACTCGAGGCGCTCGCACATCGCCCGCAGTTCCTGGTTGAGCGTGTTGACAATCGCCTTGTGCAGCTCGCCGCGGAACGGTCCGCCGTCGTACGAGATACGATGCATCACGTCGCTCCCGCCAAATCGTTGCGGGTTCTCGAACGACGAGAGGTAGAGACTGGCACCGGTTTGCAGATCGACCAGCTCGGCCACCACCGTGGTGGTGCCAAGATCCAGGGCGAGGCCGTACATCTGCCCGCGGTACCGATCGATGATGTCGTCTCCGTACAAAACGCGGTCACCATCCCGCCGTACTCGTGGATCGAGCTCGACGTCTTTCGTCGGTAACGACGTCAGGATCTGTGGTTGGCTGCGGAGCAGGGAGAACTCGACGTCTGTCTCGACTCGCTCGATGACCGCCTGGCATGCCAGCCGGCAGGTCTCGCCGAGGAAGCTCTCTGCCTCGGTTCGCTGGCTCAAGTTCTCGTGGCCGGCGTGGACCTCGACCACGCACTCATGACAGATGCCGGTCCGACCACACGACGTCGGCACCCGCACCGCGAGCTCGTCGGCGTAGTCGAAGATGGTCCGGCTGGCTACGAGCGGCAGCCCTTCGCCGCCATGCTTGATTAGATGGTCTCCCACGCGCTGCGGTAGTCGAGCTTGTCGTCAGCCACGCACAAGTAGGTTTGGCCTTCGATCGTGGCCGCGCGCTGATTGCGACACCCGAACTTGGCGGTGCAGTGATCGAAACGGTTCTTGTAAGGACACCGCCGGGTCGACAGCGCGTCCGCTGTTTGCATCATGTCGGAAAAGATCGCGGTGATGCGGTCGAGACGTTGCTGGTACTCGCGGGGGTCGATTCTCTCACCACTCGAGGGATTTGCCGCCGTGCGAGCCCTATTGTCCATCGCTCTCCCCGTCGCCCGCTAGCAGCCCGTGGCAGAAGGGCTAATTCGTAACTTGAGGATCGAGTGCTCGTATTCACCGGTCGCGACGCCGTTGTCCGCCGACACGAACGGATTGTGGAGTGTCAGGGCCCAGGAAGGTCTTACACGGTCCCATAGCTCGACCAGGAGGCCGATCAGCGCGGTACGGACGGCCGCCGCACGGCCTTGCAGGCTGCGCGGCGTGCCGACGCCCGTCAGCTGCCGCATGAGCAGCCCGAGATTGAAGCCGCAGACCTGGACGAGCACACGCTTCAGGATGTTGGGATGGTGCCGCAGATGCACCCGGCGCAGCCGCCCGGTCTCGTAGAGATGCGCGTTGGGCCGTTCGAGCAACTCGCCGCGCTGGCGCAGCAATCGTTGCCCACGATCGCCCCGAATCCGCCGGCGGTTGGCATAGACCGCCGGCTGGGCCGCCGCCTTCCCTGTCCACTTGCGTCGTCCCCTATCCGGCTCCGACACGTAACTGCGGATACCCAGCTCCCGGAACGCGACCATGGTCTCGTTACTGTGATACCCCTTGTCGCCGACGACCTCGACAATGCCCGCCCCGGCCGGCAGGACCATCTCGACGTGGTCGGCCGCGGTGATGAGCGTCTCGACCATCGTGGTCGTGTCCCCGTCGTCCGCGTCCTGCACCGTCACGCCGACGATGGCCCCGGTCTCCAGATCGACGGCGTGCTCGGCGGTGTGCGCCAAATGCGTCCGGCCGTCCTTCATCTTCGTGATCTTCGCGTCGGGATCGTGCGGATGCGTCCAGTCGTCGTTGGACCCTTTCTTCGTGCGCTTCCGGTCGAACCGCGCCAGCTCCGCTCGGGTCGGGGTGGGGATGCCCGACGCCTCCGCGAGCCGGGTCAACCACGCCTCATAGGCTTCGCCCGTGTCCCGGCGCACGATGGTCCGCATCGCGGCGTTCGCTTCAAGCGTCGTCGCGTCGATCCCAATCGTCTGCCCCTGTACCAAGTCGGCGTCCGCCAGCCGCTGCAAGACCCACGTGAAGACTGCCTGGTGCGTCTCGACGTCAATCAGCCGGCGCGTGCGCGACAGCGTCGAATGGTCCGGCGGCGCCTCGTGCAGCGCGAAGTCCAGGAAGTGCCGGACACTCAGCGAGTCCGCCGCACGCCACGCGATCGCGCGCTCCGAGTCCAGTCCCTCGAAGTAGCCGAGCAGCAACAACCGAAAGTAGCGACCCGGTGCCAGACTCGGGCGACCCACATCGTCGGCATAGAATTTCGCGCACTCCCCCTCGGCGAAGGCGTCGAACCCCGCCTCGTCGAGCACGCGATTCAGCCGCTCATAAAAGGGATGCCCGGCGCTCTGCGGGAGATCCGCCGTCGCGACCCACATGGACGTCTGGCGGTTGCGTTTTCGTTTCTTACCCATCGCCATAGGCCGAGTATAGAGACCGAGATCGGTTCTGGCGATCGATCTGATTCAGGGACTTTCACCACGGGCTGCTAGCCGCTTCGCTAGCGCCACGCATTCCATCGCGTCTTTGCCGTAGCCGTCTGCGCCCATGTCGTCGGCGAACTCCTGGCTGACTGGCGCGCCGCCAACCATGATTCTCACGTCATCGCGAATCCCCTCGTCGATGAACGCCTCGATCGTAACAGCCATGTTCGGCATCGTCGTGGTGAGCAACGCGGACATCCCCATCAGCGTCGCGTCGTGCTCATCCATCGCCTCGAGGAACTCATCCGCCGACGTGTCCACCCCGAGATCGAAGACCTCGAATCCAGTTCCCCGCAACATCATGATGCAGAGGTTCTTGCCGATGTCGTGGAGGTCGCCCTTTACCGTCCCCATGACAACACGACCGACTGGCTTGATGCCTGACGCAGAGAGAATCGGCTCGATGTGCGCCATCCCTGCCCTCATGGCCCTAGCGCACGACAGTACTTCCGGCACGTAGATGAAGTTCTCGCGAAACTTGATGCCGACAATCCGCATCGCGGCAATCAACCCGTCGTCCATCACCTCGAGTGCCGGCACGCCGTCAGCCAGCGCCTTCGCGGTGAGCTCGTCGACGGTGGTGTGCTGACCGTCAATCAGCGCGGCACCGATCACCTGCATCCTCTCACTGATCTTCGCGTAGGTCGCGACGACGTCTTCGCGCTCGTCGGGCCGCTCGATGTACTCCTCGATCTCGTGGCGCACGAAGTCATTCGCGATGTCCTTGATATCAGCCATGTCGCCCAAACAGCGGCCCCTCCGAAGTCACTGAGACGCAGCGCGCTCCCGCGTCCAATCCTGCACGGCTCTCGGTATCTCTTTGAGGTTCTCGATCGAGGTCTGGAGCGGGATCGCGCACTCAGGTCCGACGAGCGGCACGCCCGCGTCAAGGTTCTCATAGACCTCGGCGCGAACCTCCGGCGGTCCCTGCGCAAATAGCGTCTCCGGGTTGTTGATGTTCCCGACCAGCGCGATCCGGTCCTTCACGATCGCCATCGCCTCAGCGGGCGGGTTCTTCGAGTCGTAGTGGAACGCGGCCAGGCCGGTCTGGGCGATGTACTCCATTCGGTCGAGCGTCCGCCCACAAATGTGGAGAATCAGTGGCACCGGCAACCGCTCGACCATTTCGATATGGAGGTCGCGCAGGAACCGGGCGTAGTACTCGCCACTGACCAGGTCGCCGGTCGCGTGATCGGGCATCGTGAGGGCATCCGCGCCGGCTTCGATTTGTGCGAGGCCATAATCGACCGTGGCCTGCTTCATCCGGTCCAGACAGAGCTTTGTCTTCTCAGGGTCGTCCAACGACATCAGCAGGAACGGCTCGACGCCGAAGCAATGGTAGCCGAGGGTCCACGGCCCCATCGTCTTGCCGATGACCGCCACCTCGTCGCCGTACTCCTTCTTGAGAATCCTGATGGCGTCGGTCACACACTTCGTATCCGGATGGGTCAAGAAGTCGTGCGGGATCTTGATGTCATCTGGTTCGACCCAGATCGGCTCTCGCATCCGAACCGTCGGCCAGTTGTCCTTCTGCTCCCACTGCATCTTGCAGCCGAGCGCAGATGATTCCTGGATGATGGAAAAGACCGGCATGATCGTGTCGAATCCGAGCTCGGTATAGCCGGTCGCGGCAAGTCGCGCCATCAGCTCCGGCTTCCGGTTGGCGTCAGGAAACGGCGCATCGACGAGGTCCATCAACTCCACGGTCGCGACCGATGTGGGGTTGCAGACCGGTGTCCGATCCACCGACTCTCCGCGAAGCGCCGCCAGCACCCGTTCTCGTCCAGTCATCGCGTTCGTACCCAAGGCTTCACACGTCTACTGTTTCTGCGCGCTCGGGGCCAGCAGCTGTCCACGCGCTGCCGCCATCTGCTGCTCGCGCTCGACTCCTCTGACGTTCAGGGCCCGGCCAAGGAGCAAGCCCACCAGTCTGTCGTGAGAGTGCCGGCAGGGGAACGCGACCTCCTGAGCCGTGCCCTCCACCCACGTCAGCTCGCCGAGTTTCACCAGGCCAGCGCCGATGGCACTCCGCCGCTTCGACCGCTTTTCGTCATCCTCGGCTCCCACAAGCCGATAGACGCCCCTGCCAAGGCTCTCGAGGCTCACATTGCCGTCGGATTTCTTGTCAAACACCGTGAGAGGCTTCGGATCGACGTCGCTCGACGGGTCCGCCTTGCAGGCTTCAAGAAACAGCCGACGACACGCCAGCTCGTGCGCCTGCCCACACGGGAAGCGCACCCGTGAACCATCGACTTCGACGCCACCCAGCGTGGCCATGGTGCGGGCAACCACCTCGGCCCGCGTCGCGGCGCCGTCCCTCCGACTGTACGTATGCACCACGTAGGCCGGCGCGTCGTCCTGCCCCTGGCGGTAGAGCGCCAGCGATATGTCGTGGAAATGCGAGTCCATCGATACGAGCTCAACGCGCTCGCCGAGGTCCTTGGTGAGGCCCATTGGAGGCTCCAGTTTACTCGGACGCGCAGATAACTTCGGCACGCGCTAGGGTTGCCGTCTGCTGGCGACGGCTGAGGGCGGGGGTTGGCAGCGACAGGCCCCAAAAGAGTGTTTCGGAACTCAGACGACGCGGTGTATGAGGTCCTCGCCGGCGGTGAGTCGACGACAGTTCTCTGCGGCGACTTCGATGCTGCGATCCAATGTTTCTCGCGTGAGCCAGGCCACATGCGGGCTGACCACGACGTTTTCGAGGTCGAAGAGCGGGTTGTCCGGCGGTGTGGGTTCGGCTTCAAAGACGTCGAGACCCGCCGCGGCAATCGTCCCGCTTCTGAGCGCTGAGAGGAGCGCCGACTCGTCGACGAGGCCGCCGCGTGCCGTATTGATGAGGATCGCCCCTGGCTTCATGCGGGCGAGGGCCGCCTCATCGATGAGATGTTCGGTCTCGGGAGTGAGCGGAACGTGGAGGGACACGATGTCGCTTTCGCTCAAGAGCTCGTGCAGCCGGCGCGCTTCCCCGACCGCGTCGGGTCGGTCCATGACGTCGGTGTACAGCACCCGCGCCCCCATCGCGCTCAGCACCGGCGCGAGGAGCCGCGGCACGGCACCGTACCCGACGAGGCCGACGGTTCGCCCAGCGATCTCACCGTATCCGTCCTGCCAGGCCACCGGCAGCGCCCATCCCCTTCCAGCCCTCGTCTCGGCGTTCGTCCGATGCAGCTTTCGGAGGGTCGTTAACATCAAGAGCAGCGCCATCTCCGCAACGGCATTACTGTTGGTGCCAGGCATGTTGCAAACGGCGACGTCGTGCTCCTTCGCGGCGTCGAGATCGATCGTGTTGACACCTATTCCGATCTTCTGAACGAGACGCAGTTTCGGCGCCGCGTCAAAGGCGGCGGAGGTGACCGGCTCGAGCAGGTGCCAGAGCACTTCCGTGTGGGGGATGAGTGCGGCGAACGTCTCGCGGTCTGATTCGGCGCAAACCGAAACGGAGAGGCCTTGCGAGTCGAGTTCGGTCAGCCGGCGGGCAAGATCAGGACTTGCCGCATAGTGGAAGATGACGTTCATGAGCCGCGGATGTTATACGCGCGCTGGTCCCACCGCAAGAGCCGATGGCAACTAGGCGGCGGGCATTGTCAACTTCAGGCGACGGCTGGCAGAGTACCGGGATGAGCAGCCCCGCACCGAGCTACCGCGGCTATCGATTCCCGCCCGACATCATCGCGCACGCCGTCTGGCTGTACTTTCGCTTCAGTCTCAGTTTTCGTGATGTGGAGGACCTCCTGGCCCAGCGAGGCGTCACGGTCACCTATGAGACGATTCGACGATGGTGTCGCACGTTCGGCCGCGCGTATGCCCGACGGCTCCGGCACCGGCGTGGGCGCCTCGGGGACACGTGGCACCTCGATGAGCTGTTCGTCACGCTGAACGGTCGTCAGCAGTACTTGTGGCGGGCGGTAGACGAGGACGGCGACGTCCTCGACATTCTGGTGCAATCGCGGCGGAACCGGCGCGCCGCCGTGCGCTTTTTCAGGAAGTTGCTGAAACGCCAAGGCCGTGTGCCCCGACGGCTGATCACCGACAAGCTCCGCAGTTACCCGGCCGCGCACCGCACGGTGATGCCGTCGGTGGTCCACTGTACGGATCAGTATGCGAACAACCGCGCCGAGGTGTCGCATCAGGCGACGCGACAGCGTGAGCGCCAGATGCGACGCTTCAAGTCGGCCGTCCATCTGCAACGCTTCGCGTCGGCCCACGGCGTGGTGCAGAATCTCTTCCGGGTGGCCCGACATCTGCTGCGGGCGGCCCATTATCGTGTATTGCGAACGCGGGCCTTCGTCGAATGGCAGGCGGTGACGTGTGCCTGCTAATAAGGATGACGGGAGTCCGCTAGCCGGCCACAGCTATGCGCTCCGCTCGCCAACTTGACAGTGCCCTGCCGCGCTGTGCAAGCTGATGGCGAAGGGAGCCGGGCACCGCATCACGTTCTGCGTGCCGGGCGACCACGACGGCCAGGTCTGTCGCCTGGACGCGCCCCGCAGCTTGATTCAGACGGCGTCACGGTATCGGGCGGAGCCGACTGTGGAGCTGCTGCGGAGGGAAGAAGACGGGAACTTTCGTCCCTGGCACGCCAAGATGCTGGCCCTTCGCGCAGACGCCTATTCGGCCCTGATGATCGGGTCGTCGAACTTCACCAGTGCCGGCATGGGGGTGACACCGCATCGACACGCGGAGGCGAACCTGCTCACGCTGGTGGACCGGGTGGCGTTCGCGCGCGCGAGCGGCCAACTGGAGGCGATCTGGCCCGAGCTGGAAGTTGTCGACGATCCGGACGAGGCAGAGTGGCGGGGGCCACAACCGGAGGACGAAGACGAGCAGGATCCTGTCGCGACGCTGCCGGCCGGATTCCTGGCGGCGCTCTATCGGGCCGGAGAGCGTCGGCAGATCGCGCTGCGACTGGACCCAGCACATCTTCCGGAGGACTGGCGTGTGCATGCGTGTGGACAGGACCCACGGGAGCTGTTGACGGACGCGGCGTGGCTCGAGTCCGGACGGCCCAATGAGATCGTGCTCGAGTGGGGCGCGCCACAGCCGCCAGACCGGGTGCTCGTGCGATGGGCCGACGGCGAGGCCTTTCTGCCGCTCAACGTGGAGGACAGCCGGAGCCTGCCGCCGCCGGCGAAGCTGGAGGAGATGTCGGCCGACGAGATGCTGCGCATTCTGGCCGCGACCGACCCGAGCGCGGCGTTCCGCGCCTGGGCGCGTCGGCAGCGGACCTCGGAGCACTTCGACGAAGAGCTCGACTCGATCTATAGGAAATTCAAAAGCTCATTTCCTGGTGCGCTCAGGCGCGAGTTGGGCATGGTCGGCCGGGTGCGGCGAAGGGTGCCGCCGTCCCCGCGCTCTCATGCCTCCGGGTACGATCTTCGGCGGCTGCGAACCCTTCGCCCGGTGTGCGGGACGAGCGACCCGGCCGGGGGGGGCGTCAAATCTCTGGAGGCTGACGGTTCGGAGACCGCAGAGAAAGCGTTCTCGCGCCTGGGCGGCGAATCAGTTTGAGAAAATGCGAAGACGGCCGGTCAGTTCACGGCGAGGGTTGGTTCCGACGCGGGTGGCAGCCGACGGGTCCAACGCATCCGCCGGCCTTCGGTGTCCAAGAGCGGATCTACGCCGAAGCTTTTTCTGGTTCCTCACACAAATGTATGCACGGTTTTGGGTAGTGGAAGGTCCGCCATGCAGTGGTAGAGGTTCCGGATGTAGGTCGTGGCGGTCCTGAAGCCGTAGGCCCTGTGAATGATGAGCTTCGCTTTGTTGTTCAACCCTTCGACGGTGCCGTTGTCGATGGGCAGCCGGAAGTAGTTGAGGATGTCGTCCTCGTGGCGGCGGAGCAGCCACGCGAAGTCGCGCATCGGCGGGAGGCGTGAGTGCGTCGCCCACCAGAACCACCGCTTCAGGTAGCGCTTCGCCCACCCCGCGCGGCGGTAGCTCCAGAAGTGCGCGAAGAACTCTTTGAGGAGATAGGCGCGGTTGATCTTCAGATTGAGGTGTTCGAGCTCGCCCAGGCGCCGGTGCTGCGTCTCGGTGAGATTCCAGGGGTTCTTCAACCAGATGAACCGGGTCTTGTGCATCAGCGCTTTGTGTGCCGGGCCTTTCTCGCGAATCTCGTCGCGGCGGACCTGATCGACGGCCGCCATGAGATGACTGACGATGTGGAATTTGTCGAACACCAGCACCGCGTGGGGCGCCCGGACCCGGATCACGTCGATGTAGGGCTGCCACATATCGCAGCAGATGCCGGCGAGCGCCACAGTGCGCTCGGGGCCAAGGAACGCAAAGAACGCCTCGAGGGTCGCCTGGCTGCGTCCCTCGCCGCTCCAGAGCAGCCGCTTCCGGGCCAGGTCGTACACGTTGGTGACGTAGACGTGCCCCTTCTTCCGCGAGATTTCGTCGATGCCGATATGGGTCACGCCGGTGAGGTCGCGGTGCGCCAACCCGTAGGCCACGGCCGCCTCGACCGCTCGCTCCACCGTGCCCCATGCGCACCCGAACAGCGTGGCCACCTGCTGCCACGGCAACACCCGCGTCCAGGTCGCGATCGTCACCAGCAACGCACGCGTGAACCGCTGCCGGCCCACCGCCCAGGGCAGCGCTTCCACATGCACGCCCCGGCACCGCACACACTGGACCCGTCGCGGCGCGTAGACGAGCGTCACGGGAATTCCCCACAGCGGGACATGGCGAAAGCGTCGGACCCACCGGGTGTCCCGATAGCTGCCCCGCTGCTCGCACTGACCACAACGCGGCGCATACCGCCCGTCGGGGGCCAACTCCGCTGCCAATCCGCCGACGTCGCCCGTGACCCGCAGCACCCGAAACCCTTGCAATTCCACCGTTGCCTTCACCAGACTTTCCACGAGCATGAGTCTCCTCTCAGATACCCAGGTAGCGTTGCAACTCCTAAGTACCTGATGAGACTCATGTTCTTCAAACCGCAGCCCTACTCAGCCCGCATACATTCGTGCGACGAACCAGTAAATTAGGCCGGGGCTCCGCCCCGGACCCCGGCTCGGTCGCTCGCGGGGGCCCCGCCGCCCCGCGCCGCTCCCTCGCGGGCGCGCCGTGCGCGCCGTTCATTGGCCGGGGCTCCGCGCCGAACGCCCGGCTGGGTACATGCCGGAGAGGTCCTTCAACACACGTGATAGAGGAGGGCGGATAGATGAGCTATCGAGTTCTCAGTGTTGCGGCCGTCGTCGCGGTCGTCTCGTTGGGGGCGGTACCCGCCGGGGCGCAGACCGACGTGCCACGGACGCCGTGGGGGCAGCCGGACCTCCAGGGCACGTGGGATTTCCGCACCATCACGCCGATGGAACGGCCCGATGAGCTGGCCGATAAAGCATTCTTGACGGAGGAAGAAGCTGCCAGACTCGAACAAGAGGCCGTCGATTGGTTTGCCGGTCTTTGGGCGCTGCCGCCCGAGAGAACGGAGGTCGGCGGAGAGGTGGGCAAGACTTTTGTGTGGGCCCGGGATAGTGGATCGCAGACCGTGGAGACCAGACGGACGTCGCTCGTCGTGGATCCGCCGGACGGGAAGATCCCGGCCTTAACCGCGGACGGGCAACGGCGGGCGGACGCAAGGGCAGCTTCTCAGCGCGACGAGCGCTTTGATTCCTGGACGGACCTCAGTCTGGGCGTGCGGTGCATGATGGGCTTCAACGCCGGCCCCCCCATGACGCCGAGTGCGTACAACAACAACATGCAGCTGTTTCAGACGCCGGACACCGTGGTGGTAGTCACCGAGATGATTCACAACGCTCGCGTCATCCCACTCGACGGGCGTCCGCACCTTCCGTCCGACATTCATCAGTGGTCGGGGGATTCGCGTGGCCACTGGGAGGGCGACACCCTTGTCGTAGAAACCACGAATTACACCGACAAGACCCGGTGGAGAGACTCGACCGCGAACCTGCGGCTCGTCGAGCGGTTCACCCGAGTCGATGCCGACACGCTCCTCTACCAATTCACGGCGGAGGATCCGAAGACGTGGACGCGCCCCTGGACCGCCGAGGTTCCGATGAGACGCAATCACCTTTCGATGCAGCCGTACGAGTGCCACGAAGGGAATTACTCCATGCCAGGCATTCTTGGTGGAGCTCGTGCCAAAGAGAAGGCCGCCGCAGAGGTTGCCTGGAAGTAATCAGGACACCGAGGCTACAGGCCGCCTCGCCCCATTCGCTCTGCAAACCGGCTCCGCAGGCCGGAAAAATGCGGCTTCGACTCGCTACGCGTTCGCCCGCGCGGCGGTCCGGGTTCTAGCAACGCCTCTGGCAGGCGAAGAGCGGCGATCGGGTGGTCCCGGCAGCGAGCTGCTGCCGACAGACCGCCGCGGACGCCTCGCTACGCCGCATTTTTCGGCTTTCTGCAACGGCCTGCTCCGACGGTTTGCTCCGCGAACGGGGCGAGGCGACCCCATGGCATGCTCCAGGGTCCTCCAGTCGCTCGCGTAATACTCGCGTGATTGAAATTGAAGAGGGGGTTTGATGAGCCATCGAGTTCTCGCGTCATCTAGTACTGTGGCCGTGGTAATCGCGGTCATGTCGTGGGGGGTGGAACCGGCCGTTGCCCAGACCGACGTGCCCCGGACGCCGTGGGGGCAGCCGGACCTCCAGGGCACGTGGGATTTCCGCTCCATCACGCCAATGGAACGGCCCGATGAGCTGGCCGATAGAGCGTTCTTGACCGAGGAAGAAGCCGCCAGGCTCGAACAGGAGGCCGTCGACTGGCTTGCGGGGCTCTGGGCGCGGCCGCCCGAGAGAACGGAGGTCGGCGGGCGGGTGGACACGACCTTTGTGTGGGCCAATGATAGGGGATCGCGGACCGTGGACACCAGACGGACGTCGCTCGTCGTGGATCCGCCGGACGGGAAAATCCCGGCCTTGACCGCGGATGGGCAGCGGCGAGCGGACGCGACGGAAGCGTCTCGGCGCGACGAGCCTCGCTTTGATTCCTGGACGGACCTCAGCCTGGGCGTGCGGTGCCTCATGGGCTTCAACGCCGGGCCCCCCATGACGCCGAGTGCGTACAACAACAACATGCAGCTGTTTCAGACGCCGGACACCGTGGTGGTGGTCACCGAGATGATTCACAACGCTCGCATCATCCCACTCGACGGGCGTCCGCACCTTCCGTCCGACATTCGTCAGTGGTCGGGGGATTCGCGCGGCCATTGGGAGGGTGACACCCTTGTCGTCGAGACCACGAATTACACCGACAAGACCCGGTGGAGAGACTCGGCGGCGACCCTGCGCCTCGTCGAGCGGTTTACCCGAGTCGATGCCGACACGCTCCTCTACCAATTCACGGCGGAGGATCCGAAGACGTGGACGCGACCCTGGACCGCCCAGGTCACGATGAGACGCAATCACCTGACGATGCAGCCGTATGAGTGTCACGAAGGAAATTACTCCATGCCAGGCATTCTTGGTGGAGCCCGCGTCAAAGAGAAGGCTGCCGCTGAGGCTGCGCGGAAGTGATTAAGATATCGACAGATCGACGCCCGGTAAGCGTATCAAGCGTTTGATGAGCTCTTCACTCATCAGGAGGGCCATGCCCCGGTCTGCAAGGCGTGCGGCTCGCATGGTCTTGATGGTGATGATCTCGGATGATGACAAGGAGGCGGTCATGAAATTCCGACCCCGGGGCGTCTGCGGGAGGCTGCCAGGCACCTGTCTGCTGATCGTCGTGACGATCGTCGCTACAACGCTGGGCCTGGGCGCCGAGGAGCGGTACGACAACCCCGTCGTGTTCCAGCGCGCGCACCTCGATGAGACCACGGGCGAGTCGACGGCAAGAGCTTCGGAGGAAAGCACCATACTCTCTCTCTCCGAGTATGCTTCTGCTCACTCATCCACCCAGATCTGGGTGATGGACGCGGACGGGTCGGGGTTGCGGCAGCTGACCTCCGGCACGAAGTACAACGACCACCCGTCTTTCTACGCCGACCAGGAGCATGTGCTGTTCGCCGAGTTCGAGACGAATGTCCTGGACCGGACTGCCAACGCGCGTCTCATCAAGCAGAACATCTATACCGGACACCGAGAGACGGTCGCTGCGGAAGACGGCTGCGCGCTGCACCACGCCACACTGTCGCCGATCGACGATCTACTCGCCTACCATCGTGACTGTGGCGGGCGCCACTCGCAGTGGGCGGGCTTTGGTGAAGGGGCCTATGAGGTGCCACTGCTTGCGAGCAACGGCCTCCGCACCCCTACGGGCCTCATTGCGATGCACGAAAAGAACGTGGGCATCTCGCCGCGGGAGGTCGCCCTCGTGTCGATCACCGGCCACGGCGCCGGCAGCACCGTTCGCCTGCTCACGGACGACACCGCCCTCAATCGTCGGGCCGCGATTTCTCCCGATGCGAGGTGGCTCGCGTGGCAGACGAACATGGAGGGGCAGGGCGACGAGATCTACCTGGCCAACATCGACGGCAGCGAAGCACGGAACCTCACGAAGACACCGGGGAACGACGGCCACCCGTGGTTCTCGCGCGACGGGTCGTTCATCGTGTTCGAATCCGACCGGACGGGAAGCTGGGAGATCTGGCGGCTGGATCTCGCGACGGGAGCGCAGCGGCAGCTGACCTTTGGCGGGTCCCGATACGCTAGCACGCGAGCCCGGATGTAGGACGGCGGTAGGCGACGCCTTTGTCGGAGCAACCCGTCTCGGTTCATCCAACAAGCAGAGGTATCTGATGACTCAACCCGTTCACGATCGAAGACAGGCGGTAAGCCGGCGCGCGTTCATGGGCTCGCTTCCGCCCCTGCTGGGAGCACCGTACCTCGCCGGGGCGTGGCCGGAGGTGCCCCGAGTGGTGCAGCAGTCCGCTTCGTCACATCGCAGCCTTCATGTGACGTCGATGGATGTGTTTGCGGTGAAGGTGACGCAGCGGACCAATTGGATCTTTGTTCGTCTGAACACGAACCGCGGGCTCACAGGTCTGGGTGAAGCCTCCGTCGGCGGTCGGACCGAGTTGCCAGAGCTGGGCGAAGTGTTCGAGCTCGTGCGAGAAGAGTCGCCGTTCGACATCGAGCACTACCGCCGGCGCGGATGGAACCGAGCGCTATCGGGCGGTCGGACCATAGTCGCCGCCTTCAGCGCCCTCGAACAGGCGCAATGGGACTTGGTCGGCCGGGCACTGGATGCACCGGTCTACGACCTCTTTGGCGGCAAGCTCAGAGACGAGCTCTCCGTCTATGCGAACATCAACCGCACAACCACCGACCGTTCACCCGATGGTTTTGCGGCGAATGCGAGGCACGCGGTGAACGAGGGATTTGGTGCGATCAAAGCGGCGCCGTTCGACGGCTTCCCGCCGCTCTCCGCCCCGCGAGAGGAGGTCGAGCGGGCCACCGAGCTGGGCATCGCGTGTGTGGAATCCATGCGAGCAGCAATCGGTCCGGACGTGAAACTGAAGATCGACTGTCACAGCAACTTCAGTCGAGCGTTGTCAATCGACGTGGCGCGTCGTCTCGAGCCACAGAAGCTGTCGTGGTACGAGGAACCGGTTGCCCCCGAGCGACTCGACGACACGAAAGCGATCCACGAGGCCATCCCGCAACGACTTGCCGGCGGCGAGGTTTTGTTCGGTGTGGAGGGATTCGCGCCGTTGTGCCAGGCCGGTGCCATCGATGTGATCATGCCCGACGTCAAGTACTGCGGCGGCATTCTCGAGGGTCGCCGGATCGCCACCGTTGCCGAGCTGCACGACGTCGCCGTGTCACCCCACAACCCGAGCGGTCCGGTGGCCACCGCGGCCTCGGTACAGCTCTGCGCGGGGATGGCGAACTTCGACATCCTCGAATACCAGTGGAACGAAGTGCCGTGGAGCGGTGATCTCATTGACCCGCCCGAGCAGTTTATGAGCGGAACGATCGCGGTGCCGCGCCGTCCGGGGTTCGGTATCGAGCTCAACGAACAGATGGTCCGGGCTCACGGCTGACCCAAGGAGACGGCGTGAAGTTCGGACGCCGCGAGATCTGTGGGCGGCCTGCATCTGATGACTCAACCCGATCACGATCGAAGACAGGCGGTCAGCCGGCGGGAATTCATGGGGTCGCTTCCGCCGCTGCTGGGGGCTCCGTACCTCGCCACGGCGTGGCCAGAGGTGCCCCGGCTCGTGCGCCAGTCCGCTTCGTCACAGCGCAGCCTTCGTGTGACGTCGATGGATGTGGTTGTGGTCAAGACGCCCATCCTTCGGGTCCACGAACTTGACGATCAGGGGAAGCCGCGTCGGACCAGTTGGATCTTTGT
Organism: Vicinamibacterales bacterium; assembly: GCA_965197395.1. Lineage (GTDB taxonomy): Bacteria > Acidobacteriota > Vicinamibacteria > Vicinamibacterales > UBA8438 > CAZYFH01. The sequence goes on from CBDANB010000007.1 coordinate 327,456, forward strand.
TCGTCTGCATACGAACCGTGGGCTCACAGGTCTGGGTGAAGCCTCCCTCGGCAGTCGGACCGACTTGCCGGAGCTGACCGACGCGTTCGAGCTCGTGCGAGAAGAGTCGCCGTTCGACATCGAGCAGTACCGGCGCCGCGGATGGAACCGAGCGCGGTCGGGCGGTCGGAGTATGGTCGCCGCCTTCAGTGCCCTCGAACAAGCGCAATGGGACTTGGTCGGCCGGGCGCTGGACGCGCCTGTCTATGACCTCTTTGGGGGGCAAGCTCAGAGACGAGCTTTCCGTCTATGCGAACATCAACCGTCTCACCGTGGACCGTTCACCCGCTGGCTTTGCGGCGACTGCGAGACGGGCCGTGGCGGAGGGATTCGGAGCGATCAAGGCAGGGCCGTTCGACGGCTTCCCGTCGCTTTCCGCCTCGCCAGAGGAGGTCGAGCGGGCGACCGAGTTGGGCATCGCGTGTGTGGAAGCCATGCGAGCAGCAATCGGGCCGGACGTGAAACTGAAAATCGACTGTCACAGGCTCTTCAGTCGAGCATTGTCAATTGACGTGGCGCGCCGTCTCGAGCCACAGAAGCTGTCGTGGTACGAGGAACCGGTTGCGCCCGAGCGCCTTGACGACACGAAAGCGATCCACGAGGCCATCCCGCAGAGACTCGCGGGCGGCGAGGCCTTCTTCGGGGCGGAGGGATTCGCACCGTTATGTCAGGGGCGTGCCGTCGATGTGATCATGCCGGACGTCAGGTTCTGCGGCGGCGTTCTCGAAGGTCGCCGGATCGCCACCATTGCCGAGCTGCACAGCGTCGTCGTGTCACCTCACAACCCGAGCGGTCCCGTGGCCACCGCGGCCTCGGTGCAGCTCTGTGCGGGGATGGCGAACTTCGAAATCCTCGAATACCAGTTGAACGAGGTACCGTGGCGTGGTGATCTCCTTGACCCGCCCGAGCAGTTTCTGCGCGGAACAATCGCGGTGCCGGACGGTCCTGGGTTGGGTATCGAGCTCAACGAACAGGTTGTCCGGGCTCACGTCTGAACCGGTGTTCTTGACGCAGACGGAGGACGCTGCGTCAGCGCCGAGGCCGTTTTTGCTACCGATTCGACCGCTAGGTGCTGCAAAATGGAGTGAGAAACTCCCAGGAGGATGAGACTCATGACCCGACCGCTCTGGTTCGCTCTCACGGCTTTGGCGCTGGTTGCCGGGTGTGCCGGCGGAGCGGCAGATTCCGAGCCCGCCACGGAGATGCCAGCCGCAGCGGAGATGCCGCCTGCGGCGGCCCTGATGACCGTGGCTGAAACGCCCACCCGCGCCCAGGCGGCGGACGGACGCTACATCTCCTGGAAAGAACACATCATCGACGATGAGGCCATTGGCGGGGTGGCGATCAGCGGGAGCGACGGCCTGGCCATTGACGACTTGGACAAGGACGGCCACATCGACATCGTGTCGGTGCACGAGTCCGACACGACCTACGACGGGGTCGCCGACGGGCACATCCGGATCGCCTTCGGGTCGGCTGACCCGGACGGCTGGGAGCTGGCGACACTGGCGGTTGGGGAGGAAGCCGGGGCGGCCGAGGACGTGGCGATCGCCGACATGAACGGCGACGGGTTCCCCGATGTCGTCGCGGCGTGCGAGCTGGCGCATCTGATCTACTTCGAGAACCCCGGCTCCGACATTCGCACGACGACCTGGCGGCGCGTAATCCCTCCGATGACCAAGAATCGGGGGTCGTACATCCGTGTCTTCACGGCCGACTTCGACATGGACGGCCGACCGGAAGTGGTCGCCCCGAACAAGGGCGGCCAGAATCCCGGGCGTGAGGTGACCGAGAAGAGCGCGATTTCCTATTTCGCGTTGCCGCCGGACCCGCTCGACGGCTCGAAGTGGGTCGAGCACGAGCTCACGCGGGTGGTCGTACCGATCAACTCGCAGCCGGTCGACCTCGATGGCGACGGCGACTTGGACATCCTGGGCGGCTCGCGTCACGAGAGGCGCATCTTCTGGCTCGAGAACCTGGGTGGTGAGGGAATCAGCTTCAAGGAGCACCCGATCGAGATCGGAGGGTCGGAACCGCCCGCCGTCACCGGGTTCAACCTCGACTTCTTTGACTTCAGCAGCGATGGTCGTCTCGATGTCGCCGTCGGCGGCGGCGCGTCCCGTAGTGCCTTGACGTGGTTCGAACAACCTGAGGATCCGGCCGCACCGTGGATGCACTATCGCATCGGCGACTTTGAGCCGGACGTACTGGTGGGGTTCGCCATCACCGACATCAACGGTGACGGCAACCCCGACGTGATGGCCGGCGCGTACAGCCAGGGACCCCGGGACAAGGATGGCGACGTGACGGCCGATGACGCCGTCGGCCGGCTTGCCTGGTTCGAGCACCCCGGTGACCCGAAGGGGACGTGGATACGCCACGACTTCTCGCGCCGCGCGCGGGGCATGTTCGACAAGTTCGTCCCCCGTGACATGGACGGTGACGGCGACGTCGATTTCATGTCGACCCGCGGCAATAGCGTGCCCTACGACGGCGTGTTCTGGCTCGAACAGGTCCGCACCGCGGAACCGGTGCCAGCCTTCGACCAGGCCCGAGCGACCGAGAGCGTCCAGTTATCCCTGCCAGGTTCGAAGGTGACGAGGCGGTAGCGCAGGGCTCGGTCCGGTCCTCACCCCCCATCGGCGGCCAGCCCGGCGGAACCGCTCGGGCTCCGGCGCCAGTGCCTTCAGGACATCGGTGCCTCGCCGGAAACTACTGTATCGAAATGCGCGACATTCGGAACCTCACCCGTGGCTTGGCCGTTTTGGCGCTCGCTTGGAGCTCCGCCTGCACATTCTGGTCGGGCGAGTCTGACCGCTCGCCGCGTCAGGAGCGTGGCGCCGGTGAAACGGGCGTAGCGTATGTCGACAGCCAGACGTGCGCCGCGTGCCACCAGCCGGAGTATCAGGCGTGGTCGGGCTCACACCACGACCTCGCCATGCAGGAAGCCACCGCCGAAACGGTCTCGGGCGATTTCAACGACGCCGCGTTCACTCATTTCGGAGTCACGTCGCGCTTCTTCACAAGGGACGGACGGTTCTTCGTGAACACGGAAGGACCTGACGGAGAACTGGCCGATTTCGAGATCCAGTACACCTTCGGTGTCGAGCCGCTCCAGCAGTATCTGGCAGAGTTTCCCGGTGGACGTTTGCAAAGCCTGACGATCGCGTGGGACGCCGAGCGAAATGAATGGTTTCACCTCTATCCCGATGAGCGCATCCGGCCTGGCGACCCGCTGCATTGGACGGGTCGATACCAGAGTTGGAATGTGATGTGTGCGGATTGCCACTCGACCAACCTGCGCAAGAACTACGACTCGGTTACGGACACGTACCGAACCGTCTGGGACGAGCTCAACGTGGGCTGTCAGGCGTGCCACGGCCCAGGGAATGCTCACATTGAGTGGGCAAATCAGGGACACGCAGCAGCCCCGGATGCAGCGGCCGCGGGCCTGGTCGTCGACCTGGGCACGGCTGAGTCGCTGAACGAGATCGAGTCCTGTGCCGGCTGTCACTCACGGCGTCTACGAATCAATCATGTCGACCGCCACGCAAGGCCGTTTCTCGACGACTCTCGCCCAGCGACGCTCCGCGATGGTCTGTATCATCCGGATGGCCAGATACGCGACGAGGTGTACGTGTGGGGCTCGTTCGTCCAGTCCAGGATGCACCAGGCCGGGGTGCGATGCTCGAACTGTCATGAGCCACACAGCCTGAGTCTTCGCGCCGAAGGCAACGCCCTCTGCCTGCAGTGCCACCGGGAGACGCCAGTCGAGCGATTCCCGACGCTCCAGCCAAAGCGCTACGACTCGCCTGAGCATCATTTCCACGACGCGGAATCGGAGGGCGCCCAGTGTGTGAACTGCCACATGCCCGCGCAGCTCTACATGGTGGTGGATTCGCGTCGGGACCACAGCTTCCGGGTTCCCCGTCCCGACCTGTCGGTCAGCCTTGGCACGCCAAACGCCTGCACGATGTGCCACACCGACGAGTCGGCCGAGTGGGCCACCGCCCACGCGGAAACGTGGTGGGGGGTACCCGAAGAACCACACTTCGCCGAGGTGATTGCGCCGGCGCGCGCCGGGGACCGTGAAGCGGAAGCCGGGCTGGTCGATTTGGCCGGCGACCAGGCGCAGCCAGCGATCGTGAGGGCGACGGCCCTCGAGCAGTTGCGCCAGTACGGCCCACTTGGGCTACACGCGATCGTGACGGCTACCACAGATGAGGATGCGCTCGTGCGGGCGACCGCTGTTGGAGGATTAGAGCTCGCCTCTCCGGAACGCCGGGTCGCAGTGCTCGCCCCGCTGCTCGACGATCCGATCCGAGCCGTCCGCATCGAAGCCGCGCGGGTCCTGGCGTCGGTTCCAGCCACCGAACTTGATGCGCCGCAGAGAGAGTCGTTCGAGGCAGCCCTAGCGGAATTCGTCGACGCGCAGATGGCGGGTGCGGACATGCCCGCAGCTCATCTGAACCTAGGCGTCCTTCACGTGCGGAACGGCGAGCTCGAGGAGGCCGAACGCGAGTACCAGACGGCGCTCCGATTCGACCCGTATTTCTTGCCCGCCCGGTTCAACCTGGTCAACCTGTATAACCAGCAGGGCCGGAACGACGAGGCCGAGACCCTGCTGCGTGAAGGAATCGACCGGACCCCAGAGGAGGGGGAGCTCCACTATTCGCTGGGGCTGCTGCTGGCCGAAGAGCAGCGGTTGGAGGAGGCTGCGACCAGCCTTGGACGGGCCGCCGAGCTCATCCCCACGCGGGCGCGTGTGCGGTACAACTACGGCCTGGCGCTTCAACAGCTAGGACGTCTCGAACAGGCGGACGCCGCTCTGGTAGAAGCGAGCGCGATCGATCCTGGCGACCCGGACATCCTCCTGGTGCTCGCGCAACTGCTGATGGATCGGCGCGAATGGGACCGGGCGCGGGAGTACGCCAGAGCGCTTCGTCGACTGAATCCCACGGCGCCGGGTCCTGGGCAATTGCTGAACGAGATCCAGATCCGCGAGCTGCAGGAGCGCCAGTGACCGCCCCGGCGTCGCTGGGCTAGTGTCGATCTAGTGCGTGAGCCACTGTTGGCGGCGCGGCCATTGGGGACCGTCCTCGAAGAACCGAACTCCCCTGCCGATTCGATCGTAGTCACCGAGCTCCTGGCGAGCGCGGTCCGCGAGTGCGGTGAGCCGTTCGACGACCTCCGGATGTTGCGGCGCGACGTTGTGCTGTTCACCGATGTCCGTTACGAGGTTGTAGAGCTCAAGCTCCGTCACCGGTTCGAGGAGCTCTCCCAGGAACGCGCCGCCACGGGACAGCAGCCATTCCGATTCGTCACGCCCCGGACGCGGGAACACGAGCTTCCAGGGACCGCTGCGCACGGCGTCGAGATGGGTCTCGCGGTAATAGTAGAACGCCTCGTGCGGGCTCGTCGCTCCGGGTTCTCCGAGCATCAGCGACGAGATGTCGCGGCCGTCGAGCGTGCGGTCGGCCGGTGGCTCCGCACCGGCCATCGCGATAAACGTCGGCAGGAGGTCCATCGTCGACGCGATCTCTCCCGTTTCAGTGCCAGCCGGGATGTGCCCGGGGCCCCACATCACCGTTGGAACCCGGATGCCGCCCTCCCACGTGGTTCCTTTCGCACCTCGTAATGGTCCCGACGAGCCCGCGTGCTCGGTGATGGTGGAGACGTATTGCGGCAGTGAGTGGTTGCTCCACGGCCCATTATCCGAGGTATAGACGACGATCGTGTTCTGGTCGAGACCGAGCTCACGAAGGAGGTCGATGATCTCGCCGGTGCTGGAGTCCAGCTCTTCGATGACGTCTCCATACAGTCCGCGCTCGGAGCGGCCCTTGAACGGCTCCGTGACTCCGAGTACGACGTGAGCCATGGTGTGCGCGATGTAGAGAAAGAAGGGCCGGTCGTCGTTCCTTCGGATGAAGGCAAGCGCTTCGTCGGTGTACCGCCGCGTCAGGTCGTCCACGCCGGCATACTCCTCGACCATCTCTTCGTTGCGGTGTACCCAGTCGACCTTGCCGCTGTCGTTCGCACCGACGACGCCGAACCAGTAGTCGAAGCCACGCCAGACGGGGTTGAGCTCAGGCTTGAACCCGCGGCGACGTTGTGTGATGTCGACTTTGCCAATCATCCCTGTGGCATATCCGGCCTGCTGGAGGACCGCGGGCAGCAGGGTTTCCTGTTCATGAACATAGGGAAAGCTGTTCTTTTCGTTGCCGTACTCGCCGACGCGAATCGGGTAGCTGCCGGTCAAGAGGGCAGTACGAGACGGTCCGCAGAGGACCTGGGCGTAGAAGTCGGTAAACTTCATTCCCTCGCGAGCCATCTGGTCGATCCGCGGCGTCGAGAAGTCCGTCGCCCCGAATACGCCGAGATCGCCGTAGCCCTGGTCGTCTGCAAAGACGATGATGAAGTTCGGTTTCGTTGAAGGCTCCGGGTCTTCCGCCGGCGGCGGGGAGCATCCGGACACTGCGGCAATCACGACTATCAGAGTCAGCAGCGGCAGTGACCTGTAACAGCAATTCGTGGCATATATCCCGGCGCGCGGCGCCCGGCCGGCAAGGCGCGAGGAGGGAGCAGAATGCCGTGAGGCGTCGGGCGTCATGGTCATATGTGCCACTCAATGACGTCGCCATTACAATCGGTCGTCACGCTTCGTGAGGCCTCACGAGGCGGCGCCATCTCACGATTCCATCTTTCCAAGGCGGCCTGCAGGTCGTTCACGATCTCCGGATGCCTTGCCGACAGGTCTCGGCTCTCGGCCATGTCGTTCGACAAGTCGTAGAGACGAACCACGTCGTCGCCCCCCTTCAGGAGCTTCCAGTTGCCCTTCCGGACCGCGGCGTTGGGTCCCGAGCGCCAGTACAAATAGTCGTGCGGCGCATCTTCCTCGACGTCTTCGAGCCATCGCAGGAGATTCACACCGTCTAGGCCGTATGAATCCACATCCTGCACGCCGGCGGCGCCCAGCGCGGTGGGATAGATATCCAACGAGCTCACGGGGTGAGAGGTGGTCTGACCTTCAGGGATGCGCCCTTTCCACTGCACGGCGAACGGGATGCGAATGCCGCCCTCATAGAGGTTGCGCTTGTGGCCGGTCAGGGGAGCATTGCGCTTGCCGTCCGCGTCGATGTACTGGGCGGCGCCGTTGTCGCTAAGAAAGAAAACCAGCGTGTTCTCGAGCAAACCCTCGGCCTCGAGTTTATCCATCACGTCGCCGACGGCGTCGTCGAGCGCGCTTGCCATGGCCGCGTAGACCCGCTTCGTCTCGTTGTCGACCCCCGGGAAGCGTTGGTAGTACTTGTCCGTGGTCTCGAGCGGAACGTGCACGGCGTAGTGCGCAACGTAGAGGAAGAACGGCTCGTCCTTGTGGCGGTCGATGAACTCCACGCTTTCGCGCGCGAGGCGGTCGGTGAGGTACTCGTTCAGTTCCACAGGATCACGGCCCTGGAAAAGGCGCCGGGGGGGGTCGCTCCGGCTCCGCGGTGAGCCCGTACTCCTTTCCGAGCACCGAAGCCCGCTGTCGTCTGGCGCTTCCACGATATGCACGTCTGGCCATGAAGGGTCGACAAAATCCATGCCGCTGGCCATGCCCGTGAAATAATCGTATCCGCGGTCGAGCGGGTGTTGCCCATCGGCCATGCCCAGCTGCCATTTGCCGATCGCACCGGTCGCGTATCCAACATTGGTTCCTCACACAAATGTGTGCACGATTCAGCCCCCAGCAGGTCAGCCACGCCGTGGAAAGAGGCTGCGGATGTGTTCGTGCCCGCGAATCAGCGGTGAAGTCGTCTATCGCTCAGTCGACGGCCGCCTGCGCGGGCCCCGCTTTTGGTGGGGGGCCTGCTCGACGGCAGCCGGTCCCACCTCAAGGTGCTGAGGCGCTGGCATTTACAGGGCGACGAACCATGAACACTCGTGGAACGCGGCCTGGACTTTCGCCGACGTTTTACCGCTGGGCCGAACCCTCGCTGACTGTTCAGCCCCTTGGCACTGGCAGGCCCCTCGCGATTTCCGCCGTGTACCGTGGGCCGGACTTTCCGAGAGCCTGCAGTTCCTCTCCAGATACAGACGGTGTTCTCCAGCCACGTAAGTCGATGACAATGCTTGACTTATTAGCCATGGAACCGGCCAAAGCTGCACCGATCCCTGAGAGGAACCCCAACATTTTTCAGGGCGGATGCGATGGTCGTCGGCGACCTGGGAAGCGATCCCTGCGTGGAGCCGATCGGCGGCTCGGTCTGCGAGTTCAGGGTTTGCCCGAACCGCTGCTGATACCGGCCGCTTAGGAGGCCGGCACGCGAGGGATTGCAGACCGGCGCCGTGACATAGCCGTCGGTGAACAGGACACCGCCCTCCGCGAGAGCGCTGATGCGCGGCGTGGGAATGTCGCCGCCATAAAGCGACGTGTCACCGTAGCCCAGATCGTCGGCGAAGAGGATGATGATGTTTGGCTTGCGTGGATTGTCGTTCTGGGCCGCATCAGCGTATTGGGATGCGCACAACGCCGACACCGCACAGACAACAAGCCAGCAGACAGTGGCGTCAGAGCGATCTTTCCATTTCAAGCGCATGTGGAGATTTCCTTTCAGAACATCGCGATCGGGTTCACCGGGCTGCCGGTACCCCGCGCCACGTTGAGCGGCAGCACCATCAATAGGAACTCGTACCGCCCTTCGTCAGCGCACACGTCAGCGAGCGGCTCGAGCAACGGCCTGTCGAGCAACGGGACGCCGTAGTTGAACAGGACGCCGTGAACCGGGAAGGCATACCCATAAGGGTCTGGCCGAGCATCGATCATGTCCCAGCCGAGCAGGGCCACGTCGTGATCCCGGATGAACTTCGCGCAGGTGACACTCAGCCCCGGGCTATGCCCCTCGGGATACGTCTCGCCGGCCGCCACGAAACCGTCCCAGCCGCTGTAGACCAGCAACGCGTCGCCTGGCTCGACCTCGACGCCCTGCGCGCGGGCTGCTTCCTCGAGTTCCCACCCATGGACCGGGTTGCCCGGCGTGACATGTAACTCGCCCCGATGGCGTGGCACGTCGATCAGGACGCCGCGCGTGACGATGCCGTCACTCCAGGCGTCGATGGTGCCGAAGGTTGCGCCCTGCGTGGTGATCTCCACGTCGGGATCGCGGCCCTGCCACATGCCGTCTCGGTCCCACATGTGGCAGAGGGCATCGATGTGCGTTCCTCCCGAACCGTGGTAAATGAACCCGTAGTAGTCCACCACCGCGCCGGCGCCGCCCGGACGCGCGCTCTTGCGGTAGAAGTGTTGCGACGGCTCGAAGACGCGACTCATCGACACCGTGCGCCCGTTCCTCACCAAGGCAGCTGCGGCGGCTCTCTTTTCGGGCGTGATCAGGTTCACGGCCCCCTTCTGGTCATCGTCGCCCCACCGTCCCCAGTTGCGGCGATCCGTTTACCACGAATCCACCTCGGCCTGCGTCGGCATCCGCGGATCCTGCTGTTCAACCGCAGCGGGAGGTCTGGTCGTGAGCGGCGACTCCAACTCGTATCGTTCGAGCAATGCCGATGGTGAAAAGGTCTCGGGTGGGGCCTCAGGCCCCGCGGCTTTGCCCTGCCAGGCGGTCGCTCGCCCATTCAATGCCGCGCTGCCTAACGTCGCCGCGCTTATCAGGAACCGACGTCGCGATGTGGCCATGTCGCCCGTCCTTTCCGGCATAGTAAGTATCCCCCGGCAAAGCCGGGGGCTTTAGTTGTGAGCCGCTCAAAGCGGCTGACGTGACCGCTGCGCGGTCACTTGAGCCACCTGACGGTGGCGGCTCTAGTCCAACGGCAACTGATCCAGCCGCCGATCCTCTCGCTCCTGCTGCTGGATATAGTCCCGGATGATCCGTTCATCACGGCCCACCGTCGAGACAAAATACCCGCGCGCCCAGAAGTGCTGCCCCACGAAGTTCCGGGACCGCCCCGCAAACTCCCGAGCGATGTGGATCGCGCTCTTCCCCTTGAGATACCCGATCACCTGCGCCACCGAGTACTTCGGGGGGATCGACACCAACATGTGGACGTGGTCGGGCAGCAGATGCCCCTCCTCCACCTGGCTCTCGCGGTGCCGCGCCAGCTGCCGCAGCACCTCGCCCAGCTGCTGCCGGACGCCTCCATACATCGCTTTCTTCCGGTACTTCGGAATGAACACTACGTGATACTGGCAGTGCCATTTCGTATGATTGAGACTTCGGTACGTCGTCATGAGGACTCCTTCTCGTGATGCTTGTGCGGCTCACGGGAAGGAGTTTCCTCACGCGACTCCCGGATACGTCAAACGCTGCTGGCCGCCCCGGCAAAGCCGGGGGGTCTCCCACGGCAACTAGGTCGGGGCTCCGTCGCGGGCGCGCTGTGCGCGCCGTTACTCACCCGGGGCTCTGCCCCGAACCCCGGCTCGGTCGCTCGCGGAGGCCCTCCGCCCCGGGGAGCCTACCGATCGAGCCAGCGCCCCACCTGCATCACCCGCTCGATCCGCCGGGTGTTCCTGATATCGGACGTCGGATCGGCACCGAGCACGATGAGATCGGCAATCTTCCCGGCGGCGACCACTCCAAACTCCGCATCGTTGCCTTCCAGAACGCGCGCCGCGTTGCCCGTGGCCGCGGCAATCGCCGCTACCGGCGTGAGACCTGCCTCGACGAGCTGTCTCATCTCGTGATGGGTCCCCCACCCGAAGGCGACGTTGCCGACTCCGCTGTCGGAACCGACCGCGATCATCACACCAGCGTCGTGCATGGTCTTGATGAACTTCTGGGACAGCGCGTAATCGGCCCGGCGCTCCTCGAGCCAGGAGGTGGCCAGCATCTGCTCACGACCCTCCGGCCCGAGCAATTGATCGGCTCGTTCCGGTGTCAAGGCCTCGCGCAGGTCTGGATCGTCGAGCTCCTCGGGATTCTCGACTAGGTACCAAAAGTGCTGGGCCTGGGCGAGGGCTGGCGAAAACGACAGGCCCTTCTCTCGCGCGTACTCGACGAAGGACGCGTCGACTTCGACACCCCGCACGCTGTGCACGAAGTCGGTCACCCCGATATCGGCGAGCTGCCTGACGTCTTCTCCATCGTAGATATGGGCCGCCGCGGGCATGCCGTGCGCGGCGGCTTCTGAGACAATGGCCGCCCGGATCTCGGGAGTGATCTTGGGTCTGGTGCCGAACGCTGAGTCGACCCACATCTTGACGAGGTCCACGTCCTGCGCCGCAAGCGCGCGCACCTGCTCGCGAGCCTCGTCTTCGCTCTCCGGGGTTTGCCCCCGGCCATCCTCGGGATGCGAGAAGCCCAGGCCCGCCGTGTAGATCCGAGGCCCTTCGATCTCCCCAGCTTCGGCCCTGGCCATGACCTCGAGGTTGGCTTCCGGATCCGAACCGAGGCTGCGAGCGGTAGTGACACCGAACCGGAGCTGCGTCCCGAACGCCTGCGCGATCCCCTCTAACCCGCCACGGTAATGGCAGTGGAGGTCAATGAGCCCCGGGATGATCACCTTGCCCGTGCCGTCGATAACCTCCGCGCCATCGGGGAGTGCTGTGTCGGAACGCGGGACGACGCTCTCGATGCGATCGCCGCGAACGACGACAACCGAGTCCTCGATCGGGGCCGCGCCCGATCCGTCGATCAGCATCGCGCCCGCGATGACGATGGGCGCCGGACCTTCGTCGGCTGGAGGCGGAGGCGCAGTGTCCCCACAGGCCGCGAAGAACAGGAGCGGGACGCTGAAACAGAAGCGGTGGAGTGGGCGCATTTCCGGCAAGGCTCCTCTCGATGTGTTCGAGGTTCGGAACGAAGGAAACCGCGGACGGTCACGAGCGGGACGACCAGGCGGTCACCCCGATTCAGACATCTGGTCGAGCACCGCTTGGAGCGCGGCCCTGGCGGCGGCCGCCTCCCCGGTGATCTCTTCCTCCGGCAACGGGCGCTCTTCCAGGACGTCTTTCGCGACCTCGAAGAAACGTCCGTCAGCGTAAAGCTTGAACCGGCGGTCGCGCACGAATCTCTCGGCCTTGGCGTTTGGCGATATCCGCGAGTCGTAGTCGGTAAAGATCCAGTCGCGAATCTCCTCGACCTCACCACGCAGCAGAGGCAGGAAGCTGTGCCCGTCGATGACCCGATCCTCGGGGAGAGTAGCGCCCGCCGCCTCGGCGAGCGACGGGAGAAAATCGCTGAAGTCGATCAGCGCGTCCGACACTCTGCCGCCCTCGATTTCCCGGGGCCACGAGGCGATGAACGGGACGTGCGTGCCGCCATCGGTCGGTCGCCCCTTTTCTGCGACGACGATCGTTCCGTCCGCCATCTCACTGGTGATCGGCCGAGGGGTACCGTTGTCGGCGGTGAAAAGTACCAGCGTGTCGTCGCGGATCCCGAGCTCCTCGAGCTTCCGGATGATGCGCTCGACGCACTTGTCCAGGTAGGCAACCATGTCGCTGAAGTAGGCAGGATCCCCGCCGCCCACATCTATGACCCCCCCATCCGAAACGGCGCCGGCATAGCGATCCCCATCCCAACCCTCGCTGTCCGGGGTCGGTACGTACGGCGGGTGGGTCAAGGCCATCGGGTAGTAGGCGAAGAAGGGCTGATCGGGACGCTCGGCTACCTGATTCTCGATCGAGCTAACTATGAAGTCCGTAAAGAGATCGGGGCCGAAACCGTCCTCCACGACCATCGACTCCCCTCCCGTCCGCCAGAGGAGCGGATCGGCGTAGCGCTTTCCTTTCCCGCCCACAAACCACAGAAGGTACTCGTCGAAGCCAGCTTCGTCGGGCAGCTGGCCCTCGCCCAAGTTTTCTCGCGGTTCCTGCCCGTCGAGTTGCCACTTGCCCGCGACGAAGGTCGCATAACCGGCGTCCCGGAGCAGGTGGCCGAAGGTAACCTCGCCCGGTGGGAGAATGCCCCAGTATGTGTAGTTACGGCTGTTGTAGCGCCCGGTCATGATCTTCACCCGCGAGGGCGAGCACAGAGGCTGCGAATAGGCGTGCGTGAAGCGCACCCCCGACGCCGCCAGCCGGTCGAGCTCCGGCGTCGCGTACGCCGCGCCGCCGTACGAGCCGAGTGCCTCGTAGCCGAGATCGTCAGCCATGACGAGAACCACGTTCGGTCGCGCAGGTGGCGTGGATGCGTTGCGGTTGTCGACCGCAGGTTCTGCGGTGCAGCCCGCCGCCAGTACCCCTGCGATCGAGAGGCGGCTGAGGATGCGGGTGGCCTGGGAAGTCGGCGTCATGGATACCTCACCTGGTCGATAATTCGGTCCTGTTCGGTCGGTACTGCTCGCCCGCCCGACTCACGGGTCAACTGGAAACTGCCAGTTCGGGGGTGGCCGAAAGCCCTCGCGACCTTCGTCAAACGGTGCCACAGGGTTCGGCGGTTGCAGTTCTCGAAACGCGACGGCCTTCTCCAGCAGGCGAGACACGACCTCGGGATGCTCGGCGGCGAGGTCATGCTCCTCGTACGCATCTTCGCCGATGCGAAAGAGCATCTTCCGCGAGGCCTCGGCCGCGCTGGGGCGCGTCAGCGGTGGGCCGACGACGACGAGCTTCCACTCGGGCTCGAAGACGGCCACTTGCTCACGCTCGGGGTCGAGCTGCGCGATGAAGGAGTAGAGATCCCGATCCAGCGTGGGGTCCTCGCCCGTGAGCACGTCGAGGACGTTCGTACCGTCGAGGCGCTTGCCGCCATGCTCGGCGATGCCGGCGATCGCCATCAAGGTCGGCAGCACGTCCACGTAGGAGACCGGCGTCGAGACCTGCCGCCCACCCGCGATGTGCCCGCCGGGCCAGCGCGCCGCGGCGGCGACGCGAATGCCACCTTCGAACACGCTGCCTTTGGCGCCCCGGAACGGGCCGTTGTCGCTGACCCCGACCGAGCCGCCGTTGTCACTGAAGAAGAGCACCAGAGTGTCACGGGCGATGCCGTTGTCCTCCAGCGCCTGCAGGATACGGCCGACACCGACGTCGAGCGCGTGCACCATGGCGGCGATAATGCGTCGAGTCTCGCGTCGGCTGTCTGCGTCAGCGAGCGGCCGGCCGGCCGTCGACTCCTCCCAGCCGCGCGGCGCTTCGAGGGCAGGAAGGTCGGCATAGAGGGGCATGTCCTCGTCTTTCGCCTCCACGGGACCGTGCGGAGCATTGAAGGGGACGTAGCTCAGAAAGGGCGCCGCGTCGCCGGCGTGGGCGTCGATGAAGCGCACCGCGTATTCGGCGGTCAGATCGGTGGTGTAGCCTTCTTCGTCGACCGTCTCGTAGTCGTGCATCCAGTCGAGCTCGCCTTCGCGCTCGTGGGTGAAGTACTCGACGCCGCCGTTGAGGTGGCCGACGAACTCGGTGAACCCGCGCCGCAAGGGGTGCCAGCGCTTTTCGAAGTGGCCCAGGTGCCACTTGCCGAAGATGCCACGGTGCTCGTAACCGGCCTTTGCCAACACTTCGGGCAACGTGACCTCGGTCACATCGAGGCCGTAGTCGCGCCAGGGCAGGATGACGGCGCGCATCAGACCGAAGCGGATGGGATAGCGGCCCGTCATGAGACCGGCGCGGGTGGGCGAGCAGACTGGCGCCGCGTAGAAGCGATCGAGAGTCACCCCCTCATTGGCGATGCGGTCGATGTTGGGAGTTGCGATGTCGCCGCCCTCAAAGCTGACGTCGTGTCGACCGAGATCATCGGCGACGATGAGAACGATGTTCGGGAGCGGCTCGTTTCCGGGTGTTGTGTCGCTGGACGCGGTGTTCGCGGGCGGCGCTGATCTTCCACAGGCGATCAGGCAGGCCGCGAGCCCGGCAAAGCACGCGAGCCGCGGAGGGATGCGTGTCTTCATGGTCGGCTTCCTAACCTCGCGACGCCCAAGTTACCGTTCCAGAGGCCCGGCGAGCCCGGCGCCGCGCGCCGGAAAACTGCGGCTTCGACTTCGGCTAGTCCCCTTGATCTTTGATTTCTTCAAAAAGTCGTTGGTCATCTGGGGCCACCGTGGACTTGAACGGTGCGCTGTCCGAACCGCTTCACCTTCGCGAGGATCTCGTCGGCTGTCTTTGTCCACTTGAAGGGTTTGCCCTCGTCGTTGTGGGCGTCCACGTAGGCGGAGATGGCGTGGCGCAGCGCGTGCGGGCTGGAATGTGTTCCGCGCTTGAGGGCGTGTTCGGTGAGAAGGCCAAAGAACCGCTCGACGAGGTTGAGCCAGGCGGAGTAGGTTGGCGTAAAGTGGAACTGGAAGCGCGGGTGGCGGGCCCTCCATCGTTTGACCAGCGGGGACTTATGCGCCGAGAGATTGTCGAGGATCACGTGGACGGTGAGGGTGGGGTCCACCCGCTCGTCGATCTCGCGCAGAAAGCTCACGAAATCCCTCGACCGATGCTGCTTCTTGGTTTGCGCCACGACCTGGCCGGTCGCGACGTTGAGCGCCGCGAAGAGGTCCACCGTGCCATGGCGGATGTAGTTGTGCGTCTGGCGTTCGGGCCGACCCATGTCCATCGGCAGGATCGGCTGCGCTCGCTCGAGGGCTTGAATCTGAGGCTTTTCGTCGAATGACAAGACAACGGCGTGGTCGGGTGGATTCAGGTAGAGGCCGACAATGTCCCGCACCTTCTCGATGAACAGCGGGTCGTCGGAGATCTTGAAGGATTCCACGACATGCGGCTGCAACCCGAAGGTGCGCCAGATGCGGCCCACGGTGGAGGCACTGACGCCAGCGCGCTCCGCCATCTTGCGGGTGCTCCAGTGGGTCCGCCCCTTCGGCTTACTTTCCAACGTCGTGACGAGGATCGACTCGACATCCGCATCGGACAGGGTCCGTGGGGCTCCGGGCTTGGGCTCGTCGTACAGCGCGTCCACGCGACCTACCCTAAACCGCTGTCGCCACTTGCCGACCGTCACGTTCGAGCAGCGCAGTTTCGCCGCGACCGCCACGTTCGATTCGCCACGCGTGCTCCTCAGGACGATCCTTGCCCGCAAGGCCACGTGCCGATTCGTTCGGGCGCGCCTGGCGAGCCGCTCAAGTTCTACGCGCTCTGCGGCGGTGACTTCCAATCTCGCTTTGGGCCGACCTGTTCTTGCCATGCCGCCCAATACATCACAGCCGACACACTATTTGAAGCTTTTTCAGACACAGGGGACTAGCGCCCGTGTTCCGCCTGCCATTCCTTCTCCAGCAGCCGCGCGCCGCGGAGCATGGCACCCATCGAGTAGTTGCCCTCGTGGCAGGCATACTCGTAGAGACGGTTGTCGGTGCGCGGCCGGTCGTTGAACGTATCCGCGACGTAGAGGTTGCCGGCCGCATCGACCGTCACGCCCTGCGGGCGCTGGAACTGCGCCTCCCCGCTACCGCTGCTGCCCCACTTCGTCAGAAAGGCGCCGTCGCCGTCGAATTTCTGGATGCGATCGTTGAAGGTGTCGGCCACGTAGACGTGACCGGCCGCATCGACCGCCACGCCGGACGGGTACGAGAACTCGCCGTCTCCCGTGGTACCGTCCGCACCCCACTTCGTCAGGAAGGCACCAGTCCGATCGAATTTCTGGATGCGGTAGTTGAAGGTGTCGGCAACGTAGAGGTTGCCCTCAGCGTCGACCGCCACGCCCCGGGGATTGAAGAACCGGCCGTCCCCGGTGCAGCAGGTGCCCCACCGGTTGACGAGCCACGGCGTGTCGAGCTGCGCGTGGGCCGCCGGACTCCCGCACAGCAGCACGACCGCGGCCGCGCAGGCGGAGCGGGCTCCGCGAGACATGTTGGTGTTACAGATCGGTCAGCCGGCCGGTGCTGTCCCCGAGACGGTCCTCGCGCACACCCACCATGTCGAGCATGCTCAACAGCAGGTTGGTCATGGGGGTTTCCGGCGGACAGGCCAGGTGCCGGCCGCCCTTGCACCGCCCCGCGGCCCCACCAGCCACCACAATCGGCAGCGGCGAGTGGTTGTGCAAGTTGCCATCGCTCATGCCGCTGCCATACAGGAGCAGCGAATGGTCCAGCAAGTTGCCGTCACCCTCCGGCGACGCCTGCAGCTTGCCCAGGTAATAGGCCAGCGTCTCCACGTGATAGTGGTTCACCTTGGCGAGCTTGGCGAGTTTCTCGTCGTTGTGCCCATGGTGCGACAGCGAGTGATGCGGATCGCTTACCCCGATCTCCGGGAACGTCCGATAGCTCGCCTCGTGGCCGAAGGCGAATGTGGTGACGCGCGTGAGATCCGCCTGATAGGCCAGCACCTGCAGATCGATCATTAGCTTCGCATGGGTCGCGAAGTCCTCCGGAATGCCGATGGGCCGTTCCGGCACGGCAAGCTCCTGCGTGCTGTTGTACTCCTCGGTCTTCTGAATCCGCCGCTCGGTCTCGCGAATCGCGTCCAGATACTCGTCGACCCGGCGCCGGTCGCTCGCTCCTAGCTCCTTCTGGAGCTGCCCCACATCCGCCGTCACCGAGTCCAGGAGGCTGCGGTCCATCTGCATCTCCGATAGCCGCTCCGCCGCGCTGTCGCCGTCGCCAAACAGGCGCTCGAAAACCGCGCGCGGGTTGCGCTCCGTCGGGTTGGGCGTCGTCGGGCTCCGCCACGAGATGTTGTTCATGTAGGCGCAGCTGTACCCGACATCGCAATGCCCCAGGATGTCGGACTTGTCGAGGCCGATCTCCAGCGACGCGAGCGGTGTGTCCTGGCCGATCTCCCGCGCGGCGATCTGATCGGCCGTAGTCCCCACCTGCACGTCAGGGCCCTCCGTCCGCTTCGCGTGCACGCCGCTCAGCCAGCCGGCGCTCGACCGCGAATGGTCGCCGCTGCCATCACCCTTCGACTCGAGGTTGCGGTGGGCCAGGTTGGTCACAACGACCACACGGTCCCGAAACGGCGCGAGCGGCTGCAGCGTTTGCGAGAACGTGAAGTCCGCGCCGGTGCCCTCGGGATTCCACTGCGCGTGGTACGCGCCGTTGGGGATGTAAATGCAGGCGAGCCGGCGTACCGGGTTCGCCGCCGTCCGACTGACGGCAGACAAGGCCGGGACCATCGCGTCCAGCAGCGGCAACGCCACCGTCGCGCCCACACCCCGCAGAAAGGTCCGTCGTGGCAGGGACAACTTCTTGATGATCATGGCAACGATCTCCTCATTCGGAACGGCTCACTCTCTACCACACCCATGATAAGCGAAGAGAAGCGGTACTCGCTACTCTCGGCCCGCCGGACAATCTGGCGCACCACCGGAGCATCCGCCAGCTCCACGCCGCGCCCGAGGGCGTAGGTCAGCAGCTTCTCCGTCATGGTGGTGACGAACTCCCCCGACCGCTCTGCCAGGACGTCCCGGAGCTCCGCCGGCCCATCGAACGCGCTCCCGTCGGGCAAGACCCCGGTGGCGTCGATCGGCTGGCTGGACTCACTCAGCACCCGCCAGCGACCGACCGCGTCGTAGTTCTCCAGCGCCAGACCGAGCGGGTCCATCTGCGCGTGACACACGGCGCAACTTGGGTTCTTCCGATGCTGCTCCATCCGCTGGCGCATCGACAGCACCTCGCCCCCCTCGGCCGTCTCTTCGAGCTCGGGCACGTCGGGCGGGGCCGGTGGCGGCGGCGCACCGAGGAGGTTCTCGAGAATCCACTTCCCGCGCGTCACCGGCGATGTCCGGTTGGCATACGACGTCGCGGTCAGCACGCTGCCATGGCCGAGGACCCCGCCGCGCGTTCCGTCCGGCAGGGTCACGCGTCTGAAATGGCTGCCGGACACGTTCGGGACGCCGTAATGCCGCGCCAAACGCTCGTTGAGAAATGTCGTATCCGACGTGATGAACTCCAGGACGCTGCGATCCTCGCGGATGACGTCCTCGAAGAACAGCTCGGTCTCCCGCCGCATCGCCTGCCGCAGGTTGTCGTTGAAGTCAGGGAACGCGACCGGGTCAGGGATCGCGGACTGCATGTTGCGCGTATACAGCCATTGCCCCCCGAAGTTGCCCACGAATTCTAGCGACCGCTCATCGCGCAGCATCCGTCGGACCTGCTGCTCCAACACGTCGGGTTCGGAGAGCCGCCCGGCGTCGGCGACGTCGAGCAACTCGTCGTCCGGGATGCTGCTCCAGAGAAAGAACGACAACCGCGAGGCCAACTCCAGATCGTGGAGGGGATACGTCGTCTCCGGCTGGCTGTCCACTGGGTCGCGCTCGACGCGGAACAGGAACTCCGGGTGCACGAGGATGCGTTGCAACGCGCGGCCGATGCCGTCGTCGAAGCTCCCCTGCGCCCGACCCAGCTCATAGAACTCGAGCGGCGCCCGGAGGTCAGCGTCGGTGACCGGGCGGCGATACGCACGGCGTGCCAGCGTCTCGATGATCCGCTTCGCGCAGCCAGCCTCCTCGTCTCCATGCGCCGGCCGGCAGACGAAGATGCGTTCGCGACTCGGCGTGTGGCCCGGTCCGGTGGCATCGTATGGGCCGTTGATGGTGACGCTCCGGAGATGCGGCGGACGCCATCCTTCCGCCACGGGATCGACGAAGCTGCGCTCTACCGGTCGGCGGATGTTATCGAACACCGCGTCCGTCTTCTTGAGAAACGCGACTGCGACGGTGTGCGGACCGGCCGTCACCGGCACGCGGACTTCCAGCGCGTTGTCGGCGAACATCGCGTAATCCTGCGTCGCGGCACGACGCGCGGCCGCATCCCCGCGGCGGTCACCACGATGCACGTTGCCGGTGCCGCACGGGATTTGGATCCCTGCGCAACCAAACTCGCCGCCGATGGTGAAGAGCTGCACCCGCTCGCCGTCGATGCTGACCTCGATCTGGTGCGGCTCCCCGAGACCCCGAATCGTCTCGATGACCGATCGGCGCAGCCGCAGCTGGAAGATGTACTCGGCGTCCTGCGGGAACTGATGCGTCGCCACGAGGCCACCACGCGTCCCCAGCGGCAGTCCGGGGACGTGGCCGTCTTGCGTGAGATCCAGCGGGGCGAGATAGGTCGCCTCCGAGGGCTGCATAGACGACCGGCCGACCGCGAGGCGGCTGACGCGGCGCGCCGTCGTCAGGTAGCGTTCGAGAAGCAGCGGCGAGACGCCCAAGGCATCGGCGATGTTGTCGAAGCCGTAGCTGGCGTTGTCGGTCGGCAACAGCGCGTCGACGTCGACGTCGAGCGCGAGCAGATCGCGGATGACGTTCGCGTACTCCGCCCGGTTGAGACGGTGAAAGATCGCCGTGCGGGGGACCTCCGCCCGTGCCGCCCAGGCCGCGTCGAGGTCAGCTTCGAGGTTCGCAAGGAACGCGTCCCGTGTCGCCGCGTCCGGCCGTGGACGACCGGCCGGCGGCATCATCCCGGCGCGCAGCTTGCGCACCACGGTCTCCCAGGTCTCCAGGTCGCTGCCGACGTCCGATGGATCGAGTGTGTCGAGCGTCAGGCCGACCGCGCGTAACTGACTTGCCAGCGGAGACCGGGCGGACTCCCGCCCGTCGACCACGCGCTCGTTGTGGCAGGTGACGCAGTAACGGTCGAGGAGAGCGCGAGAGGAATCGGCGCCGGCCTCGTGCGAGGGAGCGGGCGCCTGCTGCGGTTCGGCGGCCTGAAGATCCCCGACGGTCAATGACGCGATCACCAACAACGCGGCGATCAGCGCAACGGAGCGTCCGCTCATCCAGGTCGTCATCGAGAAAGTCACGTTCGTAGCGTATCCTGCACTTTCGCGCGCGCCGTGTCAACACCGGCCGGTGGTCGCTGCCGCAGAGCTTTTCCGCCGCGCAGCCGTCCTAGGGGCCAGGCTTCAGCCTGGCCCGCAGGCCTGAAGGCCTGCGCCACGTACGCGCCTCGGCGCGAGACGGCGCGCGTCGCTACGCCGACGCGCTCGAGAGCTCCGAAAGCTCGTGGAGCCGCTCGCCGGTGCTGTCGCCGAACTCCTCGGTGACGACCCCCAACGCGTTCAGGAGCGTCAGCTGCAGGTTCGTGAGCCGCTGCGTGGCCTCCGGATACTTGACGTGGCGGCCACCCTTGATCCGCCCCCCTCCCCCGCCGGCGAGCAGGATCGGGACGTTCCGGATATCGTGCGAGTTCCCTTCGCTGATCGCACTGCCATAGAGTATCAGGGCGTGGTCCAGGAGCGTGCCATCGCCGTCTGGCGTCGAACGCAGCTTCTCGAGGAAATAGCCGAACAACGTGGCGTGGTACGTGTTGATTTTCTGCAGACTCGCAATCTTGTTCTTGTCGCCGCCGTGATGAGAGATCGGGTGGTGCGAGTCGGAGACGCCGATCTGCGGATAGGTCGCGCCGCTTTGCTCCCGCCCGACCTGAAACGTGATGACACGGGTCGTGTCGGTCTGAAACGCGAGCGTCTGCATGTCGAACATCAGCCGGGCGTGCTCGTCATAGCTCACCGGAATGCCCGCCGGCGACGCCACGACCGGCAGCTCTCGGCCCTGTGTCTCGGCGTTCTGGAGACGCCGCTCGATTTCGCGCACCGACTGGAGGTATTCGTCGAGCTTCGCACGGTCACGCTGCCCGAGCCCGCCCTCGAGCCGACTGACCTTGTCGAGCACCGAGTCGATGAGACTTCCCTGTCGACGCAGGCGGGCCCTGCGCGCCGCCGGGTCGGTGCTGTCGACGCCGCCAAAGAGACGGTCGAACACCACGCGCGGGTTCGCCTCGACCGGCAGCGGCGTGCTGGCGCTGCTCCACGCCATCGTGTTCTGGTAGGCGCAGCTGTAGCCGACATCGCACGTCCCGACGCCGTTGACCGTGTCGGTCCCCTCCAAACCGAGCTCCAGCGACGGGAGCGCCGTCTGCTGGCCGATCGCGCCGGCGACGATCTGGTCCATCGACACGCCGAGCTGCAACGTCGAGCTGCCGGTGGTCTGCAGCGGCTCGATGCCGGTCATAAACGCCCCGGCCGACCGCGCATGCCCGCCGGTGCTCCCCGTGCGAGAGGCGGCGCCGGTGTTGTCGAGGCCGCTCACCACCAGCAGGTGATCCTGGAAGGGCTCCAGCGGCTTCAGGATCGGCGTGAACTCAAACGCACGCCCCTCGTCCACCGGCGTCCATTGCTCCATGATGATGCCGTTCGGCACATACACCGTGCCAAAGCGCGCGACCTGGCGCGCGGCCGTCTTGGCCAGCGCGGTCATCGCCGGGACCATCGCATCGAGCAGCGGCAACGCCAGGGTGGCCCCCACGCCCCGGAGCACCGTCCGGCGCGGCATCGTTTTCTTCGTGACGATCATGACTCTGACCTCCGCATCGTAAACGGCGTGCTCTTGGCGACGGCTGAAATGAGCGTTGCCCAGGTGAGGTCGCCCGGCGCCGACTGGCGGCTGAGCCGTCGGACCGTGGGCATGTCGTAATGTTCGAGCGTGCGACCCAACGCGTACGTGAGCAGCTTCTCGGTCACCGTCGCCACGAACTGATCGTCGCGGCTCAGGATCACCTCCCGGAGCCCCGCTAACCCGTGGACCTCTGTGCCGTCGGTCAGCGTGCTCGACGCGTCGATCGGAATCCCTGTGTCGAACGGTGTGCCGCCTTTGTTCGTGGTTCGCCAGCGCCCGATGGCGTCGTACTGTTCGAGCGCAAACCCAAGCGGATCGATGATACGGTGACAACTGGCGCACACGGCGTTGGCCCGATGCTGCTCCAGCCGCGCCCGTACCGTCCGGGGCGCGTCGTCCTCGCCGGCGTCCGGCAGGCCCGGCACGTCGGGTGGCGGCGGCGAGGGCGGGGTCCCGAGGAAGTTCTCCAGTAGCCACACCCCCCGGACCACGGGCGAGGTACGATTCGCGTACGAAGTGACGGTCAGAATGCTCGCGTGGCCGAGCAGCCCACCACGCGTCTCATCGGGATAGTCCACCGGCCTGAACTGCACGCCATACACATCGGGGATCCCGTAGTGGCGCGCGAGGCGCTCGTTCACGAACGTGTAATTGGCCCGGAGCGCATTGACGACCGGGCGATCGTTCTGCCGTTCGTGCTCGAGAAACAGCTGCGTCTCCCGCCACATGGCATCGCGCACGTTTTCGTCGAAGGCCGTGTATGTCGCCGTGTCGGGCGACACGTTGCGCAGCTTGCGCAGCTGCAACCACTGGCCGGCGAAGTTCTCCATCAACGCGGTGGCCCGGGAATCGGCGAGCATGCGGTCGATCTGACGGTCCAGCACCACCGCGTCGCTGAGCTCCCCGGCGGCGGCGACGGCGAGAAGCTCGTCGTCAGGAATGCTGCTCCAGAGGAAGAACGACAGACGCGACGCCAGCTCGAGATCGCTGATCCGATACGGCGTGCCGGGTGGCGCGTCGGGCGGGTCGGTTTCTATGCGAAACAGGAACTCCGGATCGACGAGCGCCCGCTCGACCGCCGACCGAATGCCGTCGTCGAAGCCTCCCTCGGCACGACCGTCCCGGTAGAAGGCCAACAGCGTCTCGACATCCACATCGGTTGCCGGCCGCCGATACGCGCGACGCGCCAGGGTCGAGAGAATGGTCCGCGCACACGGCTCCTCCGCCGCAGGCCCGCCCTGTGGCTCGCACGCGAACAGCCTGGCACGGCTCGGCAGCGTCGAGGCGCCGGTCGGGTTGTATGGGCCGATAATCTGGACCACCGACACGGCCGGGTTGCCCACCTGCATCTCGTCCTGACCGTGCGAGTACGCGGAGCGGTCGATCGGAAGCGGCAGGATGCCTTCGGGCAACGCCGATCGCCGGTCAAACGAGATCCCCACCAGGTGGCGTCCGCCGGTCACCGACGTGCGCACCTCGAGGCCCTTGTCGGCGTTCAGCGCGTATGCCTCCCAGGCCGGGAACGAGTTGGAGTCGTAGACCTGGTCGAACTTGCCGGCATACCCCATCGGCGGTCGCTCGCCCTCCTCCCACGCGCGGCCCACCGTGAACGCGCCGATGCGCGCGCCGTCGAGGCGTAGGTCCAGCTGATGCGGCTGACCGAGGCCGCGCACGTAGCCGTACTCCTGCTTGCGCAGGCTCACGCGGACGATGTACTCGCCGTCAACCGGGAAGGTGTGATCGATCGCGACGCCACCGCGCGAGCCAAACGGCAGCTCGAGGCTCACGGCCCCGTCCTGGTCCAACCCGCCGTGGATCGGGTACGTCTCGGCCACCGGCCGCAGGCTCAGGTCGCCGACGGCCAGCTGGCTGATGCGGCGCGCCGCGGCCAGGTAACGGTCGATCAGGGTCGGCGAGACAGACAACACATCCGCGATGTTGTCGAACCCGTGATGCTCGTCGTCGGCCGGCAGCAACGCGCGCACGTCGACGTCGAGACCGAGGAGGTCGCGGATCGTGTTGGCGTACTCGACGCGATTGAGACGGTGGATGGTGGGTCGCCCAGGATCGGGCGCGGCCAGCGCCGAGCGGTCGAGCTCGGTCTCGAGCCACGAGGCGACCGCGCGCGCGGTCTCGGCATCGGGTCGGGGTCGGCCCGGAGGCGGCATCGCGTCCGCACGCAGCTTGCGCACGACGTGCTCCCAGGTGGCCGCCGCGTCGCCCACGCGTGAGACGTCCGTCGTGTCGAGCGTCAGGCCGGCCGTCTGCATCCGCTCGTTGTGACACGTGACGCAGTAGGCATCAAGCAGCGCGCGTGTCACCGTCGCGTCGGCTCCGACCTGTCCGGCGCCGTTCGGTTGGCGCCCGGCCTGGAGCGCGATCGGGCCGGTGCCAAGCACGACCGCCGCCCCGATACCGACCATCGCCCAGCGCAGCGTCCGACCGCCAGTCGTCATGGACATGTCAGCGCCTCGCATGCCGGTCGCGCTCCGGTTGCCGGAGCCGAGCGCCCGCGGTCGTCGGCTCAAGAAGCGACCTCGGCGTCACGCCGTCTTCGTTCTCGATATCGAGCTCCCCGCCCTGGTCGATCAGGAATGTGGCCACGCGCGCGAATCCGCGGCGCGCGGCGCCGTGGAGCGCCGTTTCGCCCCGCTGGTTCGGCTCGTTGACGGTGTCCGCTACGCCCGCCTCGACAGCCGCCCTGACGCTGTCCAGCACCCGGTCTTCGTTCCGCCACTCTGCCGCCACGAGCTCCGGCGCGATGAGCCGGCTGCGTCGGGTCACGCTGCGGTTCAGGCGTAGTCCCACCGCCGCCATGAGCGCCGTGGTACCGTCGTCCAGCGGCAACGTCGGATCGGCGCCGGCCGCGACGAGCATCCGCATGATGCCGGGCTCGAGATACTTCGCGGCGAGCATGAAGGGCGTGGCGCCCTTTTCTTTGAGCGTGAAGACGTATTGGTAGGTCCATCGCGGCACGGGCGTTCCCTTGACCAGGCGCGCGTTCGGGTTGGCCCCTTTGGCCAGCAACGCCCGCACCAGGCCGGGATCCGCTCGCAGGACCGCCGCATGGAGCGCGGTATAGCCGGCGCCCGAGGCGTCGGGATCGGCCCCGCGCGCGAGAAGGAGCTCCGCGAGCCGTCCGTGGGCGCTCATCGCTGCCAGGACGAGGGGGCTGTTGCCGTCCGCGGCCGGGGCGTCGATGTCGGCGCCGGCATCCAGCAGGAGCCGCGCCGAGTCGATGTCGCCGTGGCGCGCGGCGAATAGCAGAGGCGTGAAGCCACCCGCGTCGAACGACGTGGCGCCCTGTGGACTCGTGGTGCTGCGCTCGCCGGTGCCCCGGAGCTCGGTCACGGTCGCGGTCCGGGCGTCGACCGCGCCCCCGTGCGCAAGCAGCAGCCGTGTCGCTTCCGGATGCCGGGTGGCAGCGGCCCACATCAAGGCGGTCTGCCCTCTCGACGGCTCCGCGGCGGTGACGTCGGCCCCACGCGCGAGCAAGGCTCGCACGGCGACCGGGTCGCCCGTCTGCACGCATCGCATGAGCAGCGTCTCACCCGACCGCAGCCCGATGTTCGGATTCGCGCCGGCGTCGAGCAACCGCGTGACGCTCTCGGTATGTCGGTTGGCGCAGGCCACCCAGAGCGGGGTGGCCCCGTAGTCGTTCTCAGCGTCGAGGTTGGCGCCGGCGTCTGCCAGATGACCGACAGTCGCCGCGTCGTTCCAGTAGGTCGCCCAGTGGAGTGCGGTTGCGCCGTCGGCCTGGGCGGTATCGGCGTCCTGCCCCTGCTGCAGGAGGTCACGGACCGCCTGCCAGTCCTGGCGCTTTGCCGCATCCACGAGACGATGGTCGTCTGCGGCGCCGAGACCAGCGATCGCCAGTCCGCAGAGGATCCACACCGCGGCGAAGCCCTGGAGTGTGGTGCGCATATCGTTTCCCGCGCCGAGCGTAACTCGTGCTGGCGGCGCGGCCGACGCGGGCCTGAAGGCCCGCGCTACGACAGCCCCCCCGGCGCCAACGGCGATGGGCGCCATGATGACTTAGGGCATGGTAGCGCTTCGGTGCCGCACATCAAAGCGGCGGCCTATTCGAGCTCGCTGAACGCCACGTCGCGCGCCTCGAACGCCTCCGTGGCCAGCCTGCCGGCATTCACCGCCGCCGGCCACCCCGCGTAGAAGGTCACGTGCAGGATCACTTCGGAGATTTCTTGCGGCGTCACGCCGTTCTCGTCGAGCGCGCGACCGATGTGGATACGGAGCTCGTTCGTCCGATACATCGCCTGCGTGATCGCCACGGTGATGAGGCTCCGGTCGCGTTTGGAGAGCAGCGGCCGTTCCCAGATGTCGCCATACAGGAGGCTGTTGCGAAGCGCGCCCAGTCTCGGCACGGATGCGTAGGCTCGACTCAGGTCGGCGCCGAGATCCGGATCGACCGCCATCGGCGCGGCTCGCGGCAGATCCCCTAGCGCCGGCCCCCGCGCCTCGAACACCTCGGCCGCTGTCAGCGACGCCTGCACGCCGGTGGGCCAGCCGGCGTAGAACGTGACGTGCAGGATGATCTCCGAGATCTCCTCCGGCGTCAGACCGTTGTCGAGGCCGCGCGGAATATGAATCGCCAACTCGTCGCGGACCAACGCCTGGAGTACGGCGATGGTGATCAGGCTCCGGTCCCGTTTCGCCAGCTGCGGGCGCTCCCAG
This sequence comes from Vicinamibacterales bacterium, assembly GCA_965197395.1. Taxonomy (GTDB): domain Bacteria; phylum Acidobacteriota; class Vicinamibacteria; order Vicinamibacterales; family UBA8438; genus CAZYFH01. The sequence goes on from CBDANB010000007.1 coordinate 354,383, forward strand.
ATTTCACCGTAGACCAGTGAGTTGCGCAGCTCCCGGAGATACGGTGAGCCGGCGTACAGATCGGTGACCGCGGTGGGCGGCGCGTCCCCCACCTGCGCGGCGGCGGTCTCGGGTTCGGAGGCGCATCCCGAGATGCCAACGAGAACAAGAGATCCGACGACGTACGCCACCGCCAGACGCGGCCGCCAACCGGCTTCAGAACACGTCCAGATCATCGGCAAGCACCACCTCTCCGTCGTACAGCGCGCGCACCTCGGTCAAGGCCGTGTCGACCGGCGCGTCGTACGACAACACATGCGAGATCACCAGCAACGTGGGTCGTGCGGACCGGGCCACCCGCGCGAGGTCGCCTGTCCGGGTATGGGCTCCCGCATGGTACCGCTGCCAGGACCGCTCCAGACCCGCCACGCCCTCCTCGCTGATCGCTTCGTGAATCAGGATATCGGCGCCCGTGGCCATCTCGACGAGCTTGGCGCTGAACGTCGTGTCCCCCGAGATGACGACGGTCTTGTCCGGTGTCGTTACCTTGTAACCGAACGCCACGACGCCGTCGCCGTGGAAGACTTCGAAGGCATCGATGGTCAGGCCGTCCTCTTCCAGGACCCGCCCTTCCGAGATCTCCATCGCGGCGACCCTGTGTGTGTCCCTGCCGACGATCGGCAGGTCACCAGCCAGGCGAATGCCCACGTCCGGGGCCATCATCGCGTACACACCCTCGGTCATCGCCATCAGCCCCGGGGGACCCCATACCTGGAGCTGCGAGGACCGCCGCCACCAGTTGTTCGAGACCAGCTCGGGATAGTCCACGGTGTGATCGCTGTGGAGGTGCGTGAACAGCAATCGCTCGATGTTGACCGGCGCCAGCGCCGCAATCCCGAGTCGCTGGCTTGCCTCGATGGCGCGCTGGACGACGCCGTGACCCACATCGAAGACATACGCCCTGTCGTTGTAGACCACCGCAACCCCGGCGCCCGCCCGCTGGAAATCGGGAACGGGCGTGCCGGTGCCGAGCATGACGACCTTGGTGTCGGCAAGCGCCGGGGGGGCTGTGACGGTCCACGACAACACCAGGACGACGGCGACGACGGTGGTCGTCTTCATCGATTAGACCGAACCGTCAAGCTGGGCGTCCCCAGACGTGACCGAGCTCAGAACATCGCGATCGGGTTGACCGGGCTCCCGGTCCCCCGCGCGACGTTCAACGGTAGCGCCATGAACATGAAGTCGTGCCGTCCCATCTCGGCGCAGGCAGCAGCCAGCGGCCCCAACCCAGCGTTGTCGAGCAGCGCGACCCCGTAGTTGAACAGCACACCGTGCACGGCGAACGCGACGTCGTAGCCGCTCGGGCTCGCGTCCATCAGGTCCCAGCCGAGCAGCGCGACGTCGTGGTCGCGGATGAACTTCGCGCACGAGATGTGCAGCCCGGGGCGCGCCGGTCCGCCCGGCCGGCCGGCGTCGGTGTACGCTTCCCACCCACTGTGGACGAGGAGCGCGTCACCCGGCTCCACCGTGACACCCTGGGCCTCCGCGATCGCCTCGAGCTCCCAGCCGTGCACCGGTCGGTTCGCCTCGACGTGCGGCACCCCACGATGGCGCGTCACGTCGAGGAGAACGCCCTTCGTGATGATCCCGTCCTTCCATGCGGTGATGTCGCCGAAGTGCGCCCCTTGTGTGTCGACCTCGACAGCCGCGTCGCGTCCCTGCCACATGCCATCGTCGTCCCACATGTGGCACAGCGCATCGATGTGCGTGACGACCCCGCCGTGATAGATGAACCCGTAGTAGTCGACGACCGCGCCGGCGCTGGAGCCCTCGCGACCGCTCTTGCGGATGAAATGCTGTGTCGGCTCGAAGACCCGGCTGACGGATACGGTGCGGCCGGTCCGCACCAGGCCGGCGGCCGCGATGCGCTTCTCCGCCGTGATGAGGTTGATGGCGCCCTTCTGGTCGTCGGCGCCCCATCGGCCCCAGTTCCGGCGCGTCGTATACCACTCGTCGACGTCGGCCTGTGTCGGGAGTGGGGGATCCGACTGCGCGGCCGGTGCGCCGCCACCAGGCGCCACCGCCAGATGCTCACGTTCGTGCGCGGCAAGCAGCTCAACGGGTGACGCAGCTCCGGGTGTCGGCCCGACCGGCCGACCCTGCGGGTCGTTCCATGCCTTCGCGTGACCCGATAACGCGACCCCGCCCATGGCCGCCGCGCTCATCAGAAACCGTCGTCGGGATGAAGCCACGGTCTGCTCCTTTCATGACGATGCCGACCGGCACTGCGGCCTGACGCGACCGCCAGATGGCGTTCATTTTACCCGGCGCGACAGGTATCACCGGTCGTGTCACAATCGCGAGGGGCCGCTCGACCGATGAGGGAGGAGCACGGGATGTCTTCTCGGCGCATGATCATGACGATGACGCGCGCGGTTGCGGTCCTAGCGGTCCTGACGCTGGTCTCGGGCGCCGCGCTCGCCCAATGGGGCTACGGCCGGGGCCGCTATCCGCCTCGCATTCGCCCGGCGGACCAACGCGACGCGGGATTCTCCTTCTGCCGCCTGATGTACGCCAGCGAGTACACCGGTCGCGGCATGGGACGCTGGTCGACCGACTACCCGTTCGCCGACATCAACTTCATGATCCGCGTGTCGGAGATGTCCGCCACAGACGTCAACTTCGACGCGGAGAACGAGCCGATCCACTGGGTCGTCCCGGTCACCGACACGACGCTCTTCGGCTGTCCGTTCATCATCGCGTCGGCGGTCGGGTCAATGGTGCTGGCGCCGGATGAGGCGAGCCGCCTGCGCGACTATCTCCTCAAGGGCGGCTTTCTCTGGGCCGACGACTTCTGGGGATCCTGGGAGTGGGACCAGTGGGCGAGCCAGATCGCCCGCGTGCTGCCGCCGGCGGAATACCCCATCGTCGACCTGCCGCTCGACCACGAGCTGTTCCAGGCGATGTTCAACATCTGGGAGGTACCGCAGATCGCCAACATCCACTTCTGGCGACGCTCGGGCGGGCGGACCTCCGAGCGGGGCGGGGACAGCGCGGAGCCGCACTTCCGCGTCATCTTCGACGCCGACGGCCGCATCATGGTCGCGATGACACACAACACCGACATCCAGGATGCGTGGGAACGCGAGGGCGAGGACGCCGGGTACTTCGAATCGTTCGCGCCCGACGGCTACTCGCTCGGGATCAACGTCCTGATGTACGCAATGACGCACTGACCAAGCACATCCGGCAGGCCTAAAGGCCTGCGCTACGAGAGCGGGGGCGGTACGTAGCGCAAGGCTTCAGCCTTGCCCCAGGATGGATCACCGTACGCCGTTCATGAACCCGGCTCGGAGCCGCTCGCGATCCACGGCCGCGCCGTCAAGATAGACCAGCGCGATACGTCGGGTGTTGTTGATGTCGTCGAGCGGATTCGCATTCAGCACGACAAAGGACGCGCGCTTCCCCACCGCTACCGTCCCAAGCCGATCGAGCCCGAGGATGCGGGCGTTGGTCCGGGTCGCCGCGACGATCGCCTCCATCGGGCTGAGTCCGCAGGCCACCATGTCGCGCAGCTCGGTGTGCGTGGTCCAGGCGACGCTCGTGCCGGAATCCGTGCCCATCCCGATGATCATGCCCGCGTCGTGGTTGCGCGCCAGGTTGCGGCACTGGAGCGGAAACTGATCGCCCGGCTCGGGTGGCCCGGTAGCCTCACGACGCTCGATCTCCCGCCGCAGGTTGTCGATCTCGAACGGTGGCAGCGTCTCGCCCAGCCACGGCAGATCGTCCCGCGTCACGGGTGACCCCGGCAGGTTCGGGATCGTCCAGACGTCGGGGTACTGTCCGACCAGCGCCAGGTACTCGTCGTCGATGTCACGGTCACGCACCGTATGCGCAAAGCCGTCGATGCCGGCCCGGAGTAGGTCCTTGGCGTCCGCGAGGGCGCTCGTCGTCCCCACGTGCGCCGCGACGCGCATGCCGTGGGCGTGCGCCGCGTCGATGATGGCGCGGTAGACTGGCGGCTCGAGCTTCGGCACGGTGTCTCCGCGGTCATCGACCCAGATCTTGACGAGGTCAACGCCTCGCGCGTGGAGCTCCTCGACCGCCGCGCGGCCCTCCGCCGCGGTGCGCGCGCCGCGCGGGATGGCGAGGCGATACGGCTGCTGAGGACCCGCCATCGGTGCTCCGGCAATCCCACGACCCGATGTGAGAAAGCGAGCCGCGTCCGGGACCAACTCGTCGCTCAGACGGAAGGCGAGCGCCTCGTCAGCCTCGAGACCGAGGCTCATCGTGGCTGCGACACCGTGATAGGCCGACCGTTGGAGGTGCTCGACGAGGTTGTCGCGCGTGTAGTGGTCAGGGCTGTGGGTGCCGGCCCTGATGTTGGTGAGGCCGATGTGCTGGTGCGCATCGATCAGCGCGGGAATGACTGTCTTGCCGGTCAGATCGACGCGCGCGGCGCCGTCGGGCGGCTCCCGCTCACCCTGTCGGCCGACCCACGCGAAGGCGCCGTCCTCGACGAGAAACGCAGCGCGCTCGATCGGAGCGCCACCCGCTCCAGTGATGAGTCGGGCGCCCTCGAACCATGAGGCGGACGTTGCGGATTGTGGTGGTTCGCCCGCCGGGAAGCACGCCGCGGCAACGCACAAGAGGCACAGTCCGAGGACACGCGGGCCGACCCTCATCGTCCTGTGCCGTTCAGATCGCGTACGGCTAGACTCATAGCGCACCGTCGGCACCCCGGGTGCAGGTTCAAGATGGACGCTACTCTGGCACCGGTGTGGCTCGGCCTCCTCGTCGCGGCCGGTCTCAGCTATCCGCGACGTCCGCGCACCGCCGGCGCCCTGTTCGTCGGGTTGGGCATCCTCTCGCTGTCCCTGATTCTTCGGGACTCCGGCAACTTGGCCGTCGCGCCGGTCGCGCTCTTCTTCGTCGCCCTCGGCGTCTGGCAGATCGTGAGATTCCGCGATCCGGCTGTTCGCGCCAGGCACGTCGAACAGTGGACGAGCCAGTCTTAACCCCCGAGCTCATTTGATCCACGTCCGCCCATAGAGTCAAGGACGCTCGCCCGCCATCGCGCGCGCGATCTTCTCCATGCCGGGTCCGATGTTGGGCGCAAACCCGGCTTCGAGATCGGCGACATGCTGCTCGGCCGTTGGTCCGTCCAGCGTCATCCGCTGCGTCAGCCGCGTCCGCCCATCCCCGAGATCGTCGAACGTCCAGACAATGCGGAGCGTGGCGTCTCCCAGCGTCATCTCGATGACCGCGCGCGCTGGAGCCTCGACCTCGGCCAGCCGCCACGTGCGCGCCGGTTGACCCGGCATCCGTGTTTCCCCCCGCGCGCCGGTCTCGAACGGACCATCGAGCGTGATCGACTCGACCGCGTCGCCCTCGTGACGACGCCAGTTGTCGACCGTCGTCCACCAGGCCCAGGCGACGTCCTGCGCGACGTCTGCCTCGACCGAGTGACTGAGCTCCCACACCCGACATCGTGTGCTCCGCTTGGCGCCGCTACTCCGGCGCAGGGAAATAGGCGATCCGCTCACCGCGATGCGTGCCGAGCCACATCTCGTCCCCGATCCGAATCGCCGTGGTGGACGCCACGAACCCGTCGATGGCGGGATGCGTGAACAGTGGCCGGACCTCCAGCGTTCCTGGGTCGATCGCCGCCACGTTCGACGACTCGCGCATCGGCTCTCGCGGCTCCTGAATGTTGCCGTGTCCTGCGGCGAGGATTTGGGTGCCGTCGAGGGACATCCGCAGGTTGTCGGGGCGGAACGCCAAAGAGATGACGTCCTTTGACGGTGGCGTCTGACCGCGCGACAGCCGCGTGAGCTTCTGCTCGCGCCAGCCGGCGATATACAACCAACGCCCGTCCCCGGAGACCTCCAGACCGTTGGGGGCCGTATCCTCGCTCCCGGGCACACGCGTCCACCCCCCGTTCGTATGCCATTCCCACACATCGCCGGTTCGCGGGCTCGTGGCGACAAAACCGCCGTCGGGCAACGCGACCACGCCGTTGAGGCCGAGACCGTCGGGTGCAACGGCGCATCCCACCCACGTCAGCACTGGCGGCGTCGCCGCGGCGTCGACCTCGAATACCTCGATCGACTCCCGGACGCCGTGGTGGACGACATACAAGGTGTGGAACGGGCCGGCACCTGGCTGGAGATACAGGCCGTGTGACAGGAACGCACGCTCACCCGCGGGGTCGAGCGGACCTGGGCATGACGGGTAGATCCGTGGATCGAGCTGCGCACGTCCGTCGGGCGTCGGGAACAAGATGGTCGCCGTCTTGTCCCGCACGCTGACGAGCTGGAGACGGCCGCCTTCCCGATTGCCCGACGCAATCACCCACTCGGAACCCGGCACGACGGCCAGGTCCTCCGGGCTCGTGACATCGCAGATGAACTGGATCTCACCGACGGGCTCGCATTGCGCTGCGGTCGGCTCCGCCATGCCCAGCAGCAGCACGAGGAACGCAACCGACGGTCTTAGGGCTCCAAGCATCTTCGACTTGCTCACGTCGTCCTCCCCGCCCGCAGCGGTCGGCTTCGCGATCGATTCACTCGGCAGTCAGTCGACCGGTGCGGCCTCAGCCAGCTCTTCCGACCAGTTCAACACGACCAACAGCTCGTCGGACGCATCGCCCGCCGAGGACGCCCGCATCAAGAACCGCTGCCCGTCAGGTGCGACGTCGAACGCACCTGCCGCATCACCGAACAGCAGGATCGGCTCACCCACGTCGAAGACGCGACCGGCGCCGCGAACAACGTGCCGTCCCGGCCGCGATAGAACAGCTCGCTGCCGTCCGCGCGCCAGACAGGCAACGCACCGCCGCTTCTCGACACGCGCTGCTTGTCGCCCGGACCAGGAAACCGCTGGACATACACCTCGTTGCCACCCGATTCATCCGACACGTAGGCGACCCGGCCGCCGTCCGGAGAGAAGCGGGGGCTGAACTCGGCGAACGGGCTGGTGAGCAGCCCTGTGGGTGCTTTGGACCCGTCCCCGGCGAGGGTCAGGACGTCGCCCGCGCTCGCGATCAGCATCTCTCGTCCGTCGGCTGACCATACCGGCCAACCCTCGGTGGCGGGATCGAACGTCAACCGGGTCGGGAGGTCTCTCGTGACATCGTGAATCCAGAGGTCCGAGGTCCCGAGGCCAGGGTCTCTCACCGCGACAGCGATGCGTTGCCCGTCGGGCGACAGCCTGAACGTATGTACCGCGCCCGGCATCGTCAGCTGCCCCACCTCCGTGCCCGCGCGATCGCGCCACACGAGCTCGGACACCGCTGCGTTGCGCTCGTTGTATACGAGCGCGTTGCCGCCGGCGTCGAAATCGGCCCTTCCGTTAGGCGGGGAGTACTGAATGCCATCCGCGACGGCCACCGCGTCGCCGCGTGGTTCGAGCGCCTCGGTATCGAACGGCTGCGCCAGCAGCGCGCCGCCGCGCACGAAGAGCAGATAGCCCGCCTCGTGATAGACCGGGCGCGAGCTTGCGCGGAACAGGAGGCGGCGCTCGTCGGAGTCGAGCGACCCGAGCATGACGCCGTTGGTCTCGTCCGGCGTGCTGCCGGGCGTGAGGCCGATGTTGAGATAGAGGAAGTGGCGCCCGTCGGGTAAAAAGTGCGGCCAGAAGTCGATGGTGCCGGCGCCGCCGGGCTGGCCGAGCGACTCCGGAGTCCCACCGGTGGCGGCGACCTTCATCAGAGGGCCGATCGCTCCCGTCGTGCTGTAGAGGATGATCCCGTCGGCGCTCCAGGTGCCGACCCCACCGGGCGGCACCTCGCACAAGGTCCGCGCCGGGCCTCCTGACACCGGCACGACCTTCAGCGACCGATCGGCGAAAAAGCCGAGGACCCGACCATCGGGCGACCAGAAGGGATCCGTGCCTCCTTCGGTACCGGCAAGAGAAACGACTGACAACGCGTCGATGGCTCGGAGGCCGAGCATCAGCCGACCCGACTCGTCCCGGACAGAGCCCGCAAGCTGCTGGCCATCGGGAGAGACGGCGAACGGGCGTTGCCCTGGCGCCGTGAGCGCTTGCATCGAGAAGCGAACGACCTGGAGGGCGTCCTCAACCGGCGGCCGGAGTAGTAGCGTCCCGGCGACGGCCACCACGGCCGTCGCCATCACCGCGGCCGCCGCGACCGTCCAGCTGACACCGCCCTTTCCCTCAACGCTGACGTGCGCCGGCGCAGCCGGCCCGGCACTGGATCCCGGTTCGCCGATCGAGCGCAACGCGCGCAGGACGTCGCCGGCGGTCGACCAGCGGGCATCGGGGTCCTTGGCGAGGCAGGTGCCGACGACATGACCCAGCGCCACCGGCGTGAGCGGCTGCAACGCCATCACCGTTGGGGGGTCGTCCTTGAGAATCGCGCCGATGAGGCTGGCCTGGCTCTTCCCCTCGAATGCCTTGCGGCCGGTCACCATCTCGTAGATGACGGTGCCGAGAGCGAAGATGTCGCTCCGTGCGTCGGCTTCGCCGCCTTCGAGCTGCTCGGGGGCCATGTATTGGAACGTGCCGAGGATCGCCCCCGCCTGCGTCAGCGTCGCGCCCTGGGTCGGCAACGCGGTACCACCGACGGGATCCGCCGCCGCCGGCTTCAGCTTCGCCAACCCGAAGTCGAGCAGCTTCGCCTGCGGCGCGCCCCCCCGAGCGGCGCCCGCACGGATCAAAATGATGTTGCCCGGCTTGAGATCCCGATGGACGATGCCCTGCCGATGGGCCTTATCCAGCGCATCCGCGATCTGGATCGCGATCTCGAGCGCGTGATCCAGCGGCAGCGCGCCCTGCTGCAACCGCTGGGCCAGCGTCTCGCCGTCGAGGTGCTCCATGACCAGGAAGTCGGTGTCGCCTTCCCGGCCGATGTCATGGAGCGTGCAGATGTGCGGATGGTTCAGCGCCGCGACCGCCCGCGCCTCACGCTCGAAGCGCTGCCTGAGATCGGAGTCGCCAGCGACATGCTCGGGAAGCACCTTGATGGCGACGGTGCGGTCGAGGCGTGTGTCGCGGGCCTTGTACACCTCGCCCATGCCGCCCGCGCCGAGGGGCGACTCGATCTCGTATGGCCCCAGGGTAGTCCCAGCTTCGAGTGCCATTACACGACGTCTGTAGCGCACGGCTTTAGCCGTGCGGCAGGCCTAAAGGCCTGCGCTACGTACCCACCGCCCCGCCGACAGACTCCACACCCGTGTACTCAGTAGTCATCCGCGGCGAGCGACACCCGAATGATCTCGTTGTCGTTGCGCGTCACGATGTGACGATTGGCGTACGCCGGGTGCGTCCAGTTGACCGCGCGGTCCTCGAACCGCCGCGGGCCATAGCCCGCGCGCGACGTCGCTTCGATCAACGGCGTCCGATCGAGCTCGACATACCCCTCCGGTGTGAACTGCGCCAGGATGAGATCGCCCGCGTCGGTGTTCACGAAGTAGCGGTCACGGTGCCGCACCATGAAGGCGGTGCCCCAGCGCCGCTGCACCGTCATCTGGTCGCTCACCCACACGCGGTCGCCGGTCGCCGCGTCCAGACCGCGTAGCTCTCCGTAGCTGTCGACCCCGTAGATGTAGTCGCCCTCGACGATCGGCGTCGTGATCATCGCGTGCAGCGCCGCCGTCCCGTCAGGCATCTCGCTGGTACCCGCGATCTGCCAGAGCGTCGTCGCCGCGGGCCGGTCGGTGTCCAGCCGGAGCATCAGCGACCCGCCGTAGAACTGCGAGAAGAAGAGGTAGTTGTCGCTCCGCACGGGTGTCGGGACCGTGACGGCCATGGGCACCTCCCACGGGACGTCCCAGTAGACCTCGCCCGTCTCGGGATTCAGCGAGCTGACCGCGGTCGGATGCCAGATGATGAGCTGTCGCACGCCGCCCGCCTCGTAGACGACCGGCTGGTTGTAGCCCATCTCCGCGACCACATCGATCGCCCGCCACACTTCGGCGCCCGTCCGCTTGTCGAACGCGACGACCAGCGCGTCCGGCTCGCCCCCAACGATGAAGATCGCTAGGTCGTCCTCAATCAGCGGCGCGCTCGTCACGCCCCAGACCGGAATCGTGGTGTCGTACTCGGCGACCGCGTCGTGCGACCAGACCTCGCGTCCCGTTGCTGTCTCGAGACAGAGCAGCTTCCCGCTGCCCCCCGCGACATACACGCGATCGCCGTCCACCGTCGGCGTCGCTCGCGGACCGGTCGCGTACGAAAGCTGGAGATTGCGATACGCCGCCGGCCAGTCGTGCGTCCAGAGCACGTCGCCCGTCTCTTCGGAGAGTGCCAGGATCCGCTCGGTGCCGTCCATGACCTTCGTCTCGGGCAGGAACTCGAAATCCGTGACGAATACCCGACCATCCGCGACCACCGGCCCGGCGAAGCCCCCCTGGATCGGCGTTCGCCAGGTGACCTTCAGCCCACCGGCAGGAAACCGTTCGAGGATGCCGTCCTCGGTCCATACGGCCTCGCGGCCCGCGCCACGCCACTCGGGCCAGTCGTCGGCGTGCAGGGTGGTGGTCAGCAGGGCCGCGGCGCCAACAAGGACGATGAAGATTATTCGCAACGGTGAAGGCATGGTGCTCCTCTGGGCTTAGGGCTTGGGTCTACTCGACGATAAAGCGACCGATCACATACTTGCCGCCGGTCTGGACCCCGGCTTCGCCCGCGGGCCGTCCGACCGCCGTCGGCACGTTGCCGACATAGAGATCGTACGTGCCCGGGCGGAGCGGGACGAAGCTGACGCGGGCCGATCCCACCTCGTCGCACTCGATCGCACGGAACGTCAGCCCCTGGAGGTGAATCTCAACATCGCCGACGCTGACGACCCGCAGATGCGAGTTCGACAGCAGGCCGGTGACTTCGACCCGCCATCCCGCCAGGTCGTCGGTCACGTCGGGGCAGTTGATGTTCAGACGATAATAGTCGCCGGTGACGAGTTGGAACTCGTCGACAGACAGCACCGGTGCGCCGTCCGCCCCAGTCGTGATCTCGACGTGCAGATCGATCGGCGGAAACCCGATGAGGTTGCCGCCGATCTGCGCGTCGGCCGGAGCCGACAGCACCGCCAGTCCCAGCGCGACCCCGACGATCGCCCCGCGTGTGCTCGCGGTATTCACCGAGTCGCTGCGGCGGCCTTCGCATCGTCCGCCCGCGCCCCGGCCAGGATGCCGGGCATGCTGTAGTTCCCCTCGTGGCACGCGTACTCGTACATCGGCACGTCGGTCCGGCGCATCGGAATCGACGCCGTCCACGAGCTCGTCCACGTCTCCGGATCCACCACCGTGTAGGTGTAGTCGAGAGTATCAGCGTCGACGCGGGTGAAGCGCTCGACCAACCGCATGTTGGTCGTCGTCCCGCGCCACCGTCGCTCGGCCAGGAAGTTCGCGGTTTCGACCACGAGCGTGTCTCCGTCCCAATGGCCGCGCGAGTCGCCCGACCATTGCCGAATGTCACTGTCGAGCGCGGGACGCCCATCAAGTGACACGACGCGGGCGGTGTGGACCATTTCCGTGACCAACACGACATGGTCGGGTGTCTGAAACAACTGCAGGTTCTGGTTGTACCCGCCCGGCGTAATCGGTGGGCCGGCATTGAATCCCAGGATGCACCGGTCGTACGAGCTCCGGTCCACCCAGGAATCGGCCGGGTGCGCGTCCCGGTAGCTCCGTCCCGCAGCGGCCAGTCGCTCGGCGGCAGCGGTCATGGCCGGCAGCCGCCCGTTCGGCGGATCCACGACCAGGGACGTGCGCCGGGTGCCCACCGTGCGAGTCCCCCGGTCCAGCCAGAAGTTGTTGTAGAAGCCGGGGGCTCCTTCCTCGCCCCTGTCGACGCTCGTGGTGGCCTCGGTCCGCCGTGCCTCACGAGTCAACAGGTCCGCATTCCGGTCGACGACCTCTTGTTCGAGATTGGCGGCTTCTTCCTCCGACAGGAGCTCCTGGTCGCCTAGGTCCTCCGGTCGCTGTAAAGGCGTGATGGTACGGAAATCCCAGATGCCCTGGAGGTCCGGCTCACCCCACGCCGTGCGCGGGGCGGTCTGAGCGACCACCGGAACAGCCGTGAGCGACACAACGGCGACGACGCTCATGGACCTAAGAACTCGTGTGTGCATCTGAACCCCCTCGGCTTCCCAGCCTCGTCTCGACCGAATCATAGCAGCCCGCGCGGGAGTCAGCCCGATAGCCGCCACTGGTAAGATGGCCGGCACACTGAGGAGAGCTCCGATGAGCGCACTGCGACGACTTCGACCTCTCGTGATCGGCGTGGTGGCAGTTGCCTGGGGCGTGTTCGTCTCGGCGCCATCCACCCTGGCGCAGTCATCCACACCCGTTGGCGAGTGGCGCGCCTTCGGCGCCGACCCAGCCAACACGAAATACTCGCCGCTCGATCAGATCACGACCGAGAACTTCACCGACCTGGAGATCGCCTGGCGCTGGACGTCGACCTCGACCGAGGTCGCGAGCCGGCGCCCGGACATCCGTCCGAGCACCTTCAAGACGACGCCGCTCATGGTGGGCGGGCTGGTCTACGCGAGCACCGCGCTCGGCCAGGTGGCGGCAGTCGACGCCGGCACCGGTGCGCTGGTCTGGTCGTATGACCCCCAGACCTACGACCGGCTCGACCGGCCAGCCAACATGGGCTGGCAGCATCGCGGGGTCTCCTTCTGGAACGACGAGGAAAGCAACGACGCGCGCATCTTCATTGCCACGCACGATCTGCTTCTCGTCGCGCTGGACGCCAGGAGCGGCGCGCTCTACCCAGACTTCGGCGCCGACGGTACCGTCGATCTGAGCGGCAGCCTCGGACGCGCGGTCGACCGATCGCGCTTGACCCACTCGCAGCCGGTCGCCATCGCGGGCGACACCGTCATCGTCGGCAGCATCGTGCAGGACACGAATCTGCGAAACAAGGAGGCGGACCCAGGGCACGTGCGTGGGTTCGACGCCCGCAGCGGGGAGATGAAGTGGATCTTCCACACCATTCCGCAGGGCGACGAGTTCGGCGCCGATTCCTGGCAGAACGAGTCGTGGCGCTACAGCGGTCACACCAACGTCTGGGGCACCATCGCGGTCGACGACGAGCTCGGCTACGTCTATCTCCCGACCGGCACGCCGACCAACGACTGGTATGGCGGGATGCGACCCGGCGACAACCTGTTCGCTGAGAGCCTCATCTGCGTCGATGCGGAGACCGGCGAGCGCGTCTGGCACTTTCAGGCGGTTCACCACGGCTTGTGGGACTACGACTTTCCGACAGCGGCCAACCTGTTGGACATCACCGTCGACGGACGCGAGATCAAGGCTATCGCGCAGTCGAGCAAGCAGGCGTTTACCTACGTCTTCGACCGCGTCACCGGCGAACCCGTCTGGCCGATCGAGGAGCGTGCGGTGCCCGCCGGTGACGTGCCGGGCGAGTGGTACTCGCCGACGCAGCCGTTCCCGACCAAACCGCCGCCGTTCGATCTGCAGGGGATCACGGTTGACGATCTGATCGACTTCACGCCCGAGCTGCGGGCCGAGGCGGTCGCCATCGCCGAGCGCGCGCAGCTGGTGCCGCTCTTCGCGCCGCCACCCGTGCGCGGCACGGCCAAGCCAATCATCCAGGCGCCCGGTCCGGGTGGGGGCATCAACTGGCCGGGCACCGCGGTCGATCCGGAAACGGGACGTCTGTTCGTTCCATCGCAAACGCGACTGCGGGCCGTTGAGCTCGTGGAATACCCGCCACCGGCGACGGTCGGGTACTTCACCGACCCCTGGGCGGTGGCGGTGCCGGGGCCGCGGGGGCTGCCGCTGGTCAAGCCGCCCTACAAGCGCGTGACGGCGATCGACCTGAACACCGGCGACCACGCCTGGATGAGCCCGCATGGGGACGGCCCGCGAAACCATCCGGCCCTCAAGGAACTGAACTTGCCGGCGCTCGGCGGCCACAGCGGCATGCACGGCGGCGGACCGCTCGTGACGAAGACGCTGCTGGTCGTCAATTCGGGCGGACGGTATGTGGCGGACGAGGTCGAATCGGCCCGCACCATCACCGCCTATCACAAGGACAACGGCGATTACCTCGGGTCGGTGACGCTGCCCTCAGTGCCCTACGGCAACCCAATCACCTATCTCCACGAGGGCAGGCAGTACATCGCGGTGGCGGTCGGCGGCGGCGGCGGGGCCGCGGCGCCGGAGCTGATCGCGCTCGCGCTTCCGGATTAGACGCCCGCTGAGCGCCCGTTCCGGCCAACGCAGGAGCCCGAGGCACGTTGACATCTGATGCGAGATGCGTGATGATGCCACGTGCGGACGACCCTCGACATCGACGACGACGTGCTCCAAGCGGCCAAGGAGCTGGGCGCGGCGCGAAAGCTGACGGCAGGCCGCGTGATCTCCAACCTGGCCCGCGCCGCTTTGCAACCCCGGCACCCGACGCGAACGCGCAACGGTGTTCCGGTCCTGCCGCGCCGACCAGCCGGCGCGCCTCGCCCGACGATGAAACAAGTCAACGACTTGCGTGAGTAGATGGGCCGACGATCACTCCTTGACGTCAACGTCCTTGTCGCGCTCTTCGACCCAGACCACGTCCACCACGACCTCGCCCATGACTGGCTCGCCGATAACCGGCACGCCGGCCTGGCGACGTGTCCGATGACTGAGAACGGCTTCGTCCGCGTCCTGGCGAACCCGACGTACGGCGCCGTTGTGCATCGCGTTCCCGATCTCGTGAGTCGGCTCGAGGCCTTCTGTGCCTCCGCGGACCATCAGTTCTGGCCAGATGACGTCTCTCTGCGCGACACCTCGCTCTTCGACCCAGCGGTCGTCGGAGGCCATCGACCGCTTACGGATGTCTATCTCCTGGGGCTGGCGAAGAAGAAGGGCGGATGTCTCGTCACGTTCGACCGGACGATTCCGACTCGGGCAGTCATCGGGTCAGACGCCCGAACGGTCGCAGTGGTGTCCGTCGACGAGACCGGGTTGGCAGACGGAGCGCGGCTCTGAACCGTCCGCTCGCTACTTCCCAGGACCTATCCGCAGCGCATCTGCGAACGCCTCGCGTACGCAGAAGCCCCGACCGAGCCGATCACCGGGCGGCGGCTGCGTCTTCGGCGCGGGACCCGGCGAGGATGTTCAGCAGGCCGTAGTTCCCCTCGTGGCACGCATACTCGAACATCGGACCATCGATGCGCGCCATCGGCAGGGAGCCGCTCCAAGAGCTCGTCCACGTCTTCGGATCGGTGACCGTGAACTCGTAGTCGAGCGTCTCGGGACCGATGCGGGTGAAGCGTTCCACCACATGCAACGCCTCGCTGAGGTTGCCGTTGAAGTTTCTGATAAAGGCCTGGTCGTTGAAGTTGGTGGTCTCGACGACAAGCGTCTCGCCCTCCCAACGGCCACGCGAGTCCCCCGCGTACTGACGAATGTCGCCGGCGACATGCGGGCGTCCATCCAGTGGGATGAAACGCACATCGTGGATGTGCTCCTGCAGAATCGCGACGAACTCGGGGTTCTGCACGATGTGGTAGTTGTTGTTGTAACCGGTGGGGAACGACGGGATCCCTCGGTACCACAGGCAACGATCGCCAAGATCGAGCTGCTCCCACGAATCGGCCGGCAGGTTACCTCGCCTCACGTCCATGAGCCGCGCCGCCTCAGGTGACGTCAGCGTCTCGGACGCCGCGGCCGTCAGGGGCGGCAGCCGACCGTTCGGAGGATCCACGATGACTGACGTCCGCCGGGTGGGAACGACGGTCGTGCCGCGTTCCATCCAGAAGTTGTTGTAGGCGCCGACGTTGCCGCCCGCCTCGGTCCTTCGCGCGGGTGCGCTCCACAGTCCGTCGTTCCGATCGGCTGTTCGCTGTTCGAGGCCGGCCGCTTCCTCCACCGTCAGAAACTCCTTGTCGGCCAGCTCCTCCGGACGCTGGAACGGCGTCAACGTGGCGTTGTTCCAGATGCCCTGCAAGTCGGGATCTCCCCATGCCGTGCGCGGCCCGCCCTCGACCGCCGCCGGCTGAGCCTGTGCGGTGGCGGACGACGATGCCAGCATCACGAGGACGACCGACGCCATGAACACGGGCGCGCGATATCGATGGCTCATCTCACCTCCTGCACAGCACGACCTGGTACGAGTCCGCCAATCGGGAGTCCCGCCGTGTGCGACGACCGCCTCCGCCGTTGCGCTCCTGCCGGACCCGGGTCCGCTACCGGGGCGCGGCCCCCGCCTCCAGCTCGGCGATCGCCGCCTGCGCCGCCTCACCCGACGGCTGATCCGCGGGGACGGCGCGATACGCTTCGAGCGCCCGCTCGACGTCTTGCTTCTCGCGATACGCGTGGCCGATCTGCAGGTGCAAGCTCGTCAGCAGCGGCGCTTGCGCGAGCACCGCCTGATAGCCGTCGATCGCGGCGTCGAAGTCGCCACCATCGAAGAGCGCATTGGCGGCTTCGATCGCCGCCTCGAGCTCATCGGCCGGCAGGCCAGCGAGCACGCCGCTGGAGGGCGCCGGCGGGCGCAGCGGGTCCGCCTCGAGCGTGAACCGAATCGGGATGTTGCGACCTTGCGAGACCTGCCACGGCCCTTCGACCGGCTGATAGCGATCGGCCTCGGCCGTGAATTGCCAGCGTCCGCTCGCCAGCCCGATCATCGCGAAGCGTCCGTCGTTGTCGCTCGTCGTCTCGAAACCCGCGGCGGTTCGCTCCTCGACCAGGCCGATCGCGGTCGCGGTAATCACCGCGCCCTCGATCGGGCCGCCGTCCTGGTCGACGACGGTCCCCACGATGCGTCCCGCCTGCGCGACGGCGGTCGTCGCAACGGCGCCGATGAGCAGGCCGATAACGAGTGCCTGATGGACACAGACGCGACGATACAGAACCATGACCAGACCTCCTACAGTGGCTACGGTATCAGGCGGGGGATGAACTTCGTGAGCCCCTGTATCGGCCCCACCTCTCCGGCAATGACATTGCCCTCGGCATCAGCGGTCACGCCTTCACCCATCGACCCGTAGCCACCCATCCCCGAGGACCGCTCCGAGACGTGCTCCGGGATGAAGTACCACACCTCGCCGGTCCGGGCGCTCCCGACCCTGAGCCCTTTTCGCCACCCGCCGGGGTTGTAGTTGTCGTCCGACTCCGAGTCAATAGCGTACAGGACATCGTTGGCATCGATGAAGAGGCCGCTGATACGGCTGAACTGATACCAGGTGTCGAGGTGTGTCCCCTCTTGGTCGAAGATCTGGATGCGCCGGTTTCCGCGGTCGGCGACGAACAGGCGGCCTTGTGAGTCCATGGCCAGCGAGTGCGGCGCGCGGAACTGGCCGTCTCCGTACCCCCAGCTGCCCCAGCTCTTGATCAGCCGGCCGTCTGGGGAGAACTTCGAGATGCGACCGATGGCGTTCGGGCCGGGCGCGTCGAGGAACTGAGCGCCGTGCGCTTCTCCGACGAAGATGCTGCCGTCGGGGGCGACCAGCACGTCGTTCGGCTCGGTGAAGTGGGTCGGCGGGTCGCCCGGCTCACCCGGCGTGCCGAGGACCATCAGCACCTCACCTTCGGGGCTGAACTTGACGACCTGGTGGCCCTTGCGCGGCGCGTTCGGCGTCCGCTCCAGCTCGCGCGAATTCGGCGAACGGGCGTCCGCCACCCAGACGTTGCCCTCGCGGTCGACGTCCATGCCGTGCGGCCATGTGATCAGCCCCGCCCCGAAGCTCTGGACCACGTTGCCGGCGGGATCCAGCTTGACGAAGGGATCCACGTCGGATTCGGCGCACGAGTTGGTCCCGCAGCGGTCGCCGGCCCAGACGTGCCGCCCGTCGATGTCCACGTGGACCGCGCTGACCGATCCCCACGTCCGTCCGTTCGGGAGCGTCCCCCAATTCAGCGAGGTCTCGTACGGGTTGGGCAGATGGTTGACGGGATCGACATCTGCGTGCTCGGGGGGACCCGACGCGCCGCGCTGGGCCCAGGCGTCCCCGGCGAGATACGTCGTGAGCATCGCGCCGGCCAGAACAACGCGCAGGAAGCGCTGCGCCCGCGCGCCGGCGTTCCGTCTCGAACTCCTGATCACCACTCCACCTCGAATTCTTAGCCTACGGCCAACAGCTCGTTCATCGCCACCGCGACCGCGTCCGGCCGGTGCGCCGGCAGGTCATGGCCCGCCCCGTCGACGATCCGTCGCGCGACGAGCGCCGTGAACCTCGCCTGATCGCCCGACGGATCTGGCGAGGGTCGGCCGAATCCATTCTCGGCCCCCCGCAGCACGATGGCGGGCACGCGGATCGGTGGCCGCTCCGCCAGCCGCCGCTCGGCCTCGAGAAAACGCGGCTCACCCGGCGCGTTCCCATGCCGGTGCCGGTAGGAGTGGATCACGATGTCGACGAAGTCGGGATTGTCGAACGACGTCGCCGAGCGGTCGAATGCCTCATCGGTGTACCGCCATCCGGGCGACCATGTATCCCACAACAGCCGGCAGATGTCGCGGCGATTGGCCGCGAGCCCCGCTCTGCCGCGCTCGGTGTTGAAGTACCACTGATACCAGAGCCGCGCCTCCGTGGCTGCGGGAGCAGGGCGTCCCGGCGTGACCGTGTTTTGCACGGAATACCCGCCGATGGCGACCTGCGCTCGCACCCGTTCGGGGTGCTGGATGGCCGTGATGCAGGCGGCCCGGTTGCCCCAATCGAACCCCGCAAGGGCCACCTGCCCGAGGCCGAGCGCATCGGCGAAGTCGATGACGTCCTGGGCGATCGCCGCTTGTTCCGCCATCCGGGGCGCCGACGGATCGCGAAACCGCGTCGGGCCATAGCCGCGGAGATAGGGCACGAGCACTTGATGCCCGGCATCGGCTAGCGGGCGTATCGCACCGTCCCACGATCGTACGTCGTACGGAAACCCATGTAGGAGGATGACCGGAAAACCGTCGCGCGGGCCGTGCGCTTCGTAGCCGATCTCGAGCACGGGGGTCTGGACGGTCTGCACGGCCTGACGCGACGCCGTCTGCGCGGCGACCCCGCCGATTGCGGAGCGATGCCCGGCAACCACGGCGGCACCGACGACTCCGGTCGTCTTGAGGAACGCTCTTCGGCTCGTCGCCATGCTGGGTGTCTTGTTCGGGTCGGGTCGAGCGGTGCTGCGCCGGCCGCTGGCACCGGAGCCGCTCCATCCCCTCTGGTGCGCGTCCACATTCTACCGATTCGACCGGACGCGACTCCAGTGCGGTCGGTCGGGTCGCATCACGCGCGACGCGTGCGCGGCGGCTCGGGGACCGGAAACGGCTCCGTCACCGCACCGATCGAGCGTCGCCCCGCCTCGCGCGCCAGCCGGAGCAGCCGCTGAAACACCTGGGCCGTGATGAACGCATCGCCCGCGGCCGTGTGACGATCGTGTGGCACGACGCCGAACAGCTGGCAGAGCTGATCGAGCGAGAACCCGTCGATCCGCGCGTCTTCGGGCAGCGCGCCGTCCCGGTCGAGATGCAGCGTCAGGTCCATCGTATCGAGGAAGCGGTTCTGCAGCTCCAGACCGAAATGCCGGTCATAGGCGACGTTGAGCGCCGTGATGTCGTGGAGGATGTGGTGGCCAACGATGACTCCGGCGCCGAGATACGCGAGGAACGCCTCGAGTGCGTCGGGCTCGGGCACCCCCTCGCGCGCTTCGTCCACCGTGATGCCATGCACGGTCACCGACGCCGTGTTGTAGCGGACGGGCATCATGATCTCGAACGCATCGTCGAGCCTGATCTCGCCATCGACGACGGCCACGGCACCGATAGTGATCAGGCTGTCGCGTCGCGGGTCGAGCCCGGTGGTTTCCGAGTCGACTGCGACGAAGCGAATGTCGTCCCACGACACGGCGTCGTCCACCGGCTCGTCGAACAGCGCTCGGTAGGCGCGAACGACCTGGGCCGTGGGTGGCCCGCTCACGTGCGCGCCAGCAGGAACCGGTGCTCGGTCAGCTCGAGAAGCCCGGTCACCGCGCGAAACGCGCTCTTCAGCACCGTCCGCTCGTAGCGCGTCAGGCTGGCAGGCTCGATCAGCGCGCCGTCGTGGCCGGCGCTCAGGCCCGCCCGCGCCCGGTAGAACAGGGCGATCCGGAACGCCTCGGCCGCCTCCTCGACCACCGCCTGGTGCTTGGGGTGTCGCGCCGCCGCCTGCTCCAGCCGCCGGTACGTGGACACCGTCTCGACGTCCATCCCGTCGAGGGCGAACACCCGACCGATATCGGTCAACGGACCGAGTGCGCTCCGCACGATGTCTAGATGGGACGCGGTCCGTTCCTCATCATCGACCACGAGCCCCTCGAAGAAGGTCAGCGGCGGCTGATTGGCTAGCGTGTCGTTCGCGAGCACCGGGATGAAGGCGTCGGTCCGGTCGAGCTCCGCGGCCAGGTGGCGGTGGAGCGCCCCGACGAGCCGCGATGGCCTTGCAAGGCCGCGCAAGTCGAACAACGCACGCGCCTGGTAGATCTGTTGCCGCACGGGGTCGTGGATCCATCCACTGAAGCGCTCCGTCCAGACCGACAGTGGTTGGCACCAGGACGCCGGGTCGACCGAACGCGATCCCGACGACATGCGGAACCCAGCCGCGCGCAGACCGGCGCCCACCCGCTCGGTGAGTGCGTCGATCTGCTCGCGGGCCTGCGTTTCGGCGCCCGTCGGCGGGTCGGCATAGACGAGTCCGTAGTCGACGTCGTGGGCCGTCAGGAGCTCCTGTCGTCCGGCGCTACCGAAGTGGAGCCAGCACGTGTCGAGCTCGAGCGGCGCCAATCCGTCGGCGACACAGTCGGCGGTTGCCAGCTCGACGACCCGCCGCACCAGCGCACCGTGCAGCTCACCCACGGCCGGCAACAGCCAGCCCAGAGAGGCAGCATCGACGAGCTGCTCGACGACGAGACCGCGAATCCGACCGTGGAGCGCGGCCAGCTCCGAGAACGACGGCGCGCGGCGCAGATCGAGCGCCAGACCAGCCGGGTCGGCGCCATGTCGCACCACGAGATCACGACTCGTGACGAGCCCCTCGACCGGTGTGCCGGTCGTACCGTCGGCCGTGACCGCCGCCAGCTCGACGCCGGCCTGCATCATCACGAGGAGGTAGTCGCCGACACGGCCATTCGGCGGGGCCGTGGGAGGGGCCCCGTGCATGATCGCGTCGATGGGCGCGTCCGACGCCACCCGCGCGGTGGCGACATGGTCCCGAAAGTCGTCGGTCGTGACCACGCCGAGCGCCAGCCGGTCGGCGTCGACGACCACCAGCGCGTCGCGTCCCTCGACCGCCATCTGTCGCGCCGCAGCCTTGATGGTCGTCCCGGGCCCGCAGGTCGACAGTCGACGCGTGATGACCGTGCCCGCCGGGCCGGTCTCCTCGATCCACGACTGCCGTCTCGGGCCGGCGTCATCCGTGCGCCCGCCACCCGCGTGCCGACCGCGGACCGACCCCGTCGCCTCGAGGTAGCGCGCCACGTCGTTGTGCACGTCGATCAGCCGCTCGAGATCGCGTGCCTCGAGACCGTAGACGACAACATCGGAGGCCGCGCGAGCGGTGTACGGATAGGTGTCTCGACCGAGGAAGCGTCCCACCCCGAGGAGCTCGCCGGCCCCGAGAATGTCGCGGAGCTCCTCGCCGTCATCGGTGTCGTTGACCAGTCGCACGGTGCCTTGCTGGATGACGAACACGAACGGGCCGGGCTCACGCCCCTCCCAGAACAGCGCCTCCCCCCTCTGGAGCACCTTCACCCGACCGTGGCTCGCCAGTTCGAGCAGCTCAGGTTCGTCCAGAAACTCGAACGGCGGGAAGCGTTTCAGAAAATCGGCAACTCTGTAGTTGATGGTCGATGTACGCATTGGTAGGCTGCAGTATCGCGCTCGCGCGTCGGCTGCAGGCGACACGCGACCGGCGAGATGCGCCGATTATGCCACCAGCGACCCGGTATATTTGGGAAAGGTACGTAACCTGTGACAAGACCATCTTCTATTGCGGCGACGGCCGCGGTGACCCTGCTGGGCGTCACCTCGCCCAACCTCGCGAGCGCGCAGCTCCCTGACGCCGCGGCCGCGTTCGTGCGCGTCGCCGGCAGCTACCGAATCGCGCCGAACATCACCTATCTGCGAGCCGGGGGCCGCGATCTCACGCTCGACGTGTATCAACCGCGTACGGCGACTGCGGCCACGCCGACGCTCATCTACTTCCACGGCGGCGGCTGGACCAACGGGAGCAAGGAAGGCTCCGCGCTGACCTTTCTGCCGTATCTGGAGATGGGCTGGGCGGTGGTCAACGTGGCCTATCGACTGGCGGACGTCGCGCACGCCCCAGCCGCGGTCGAGGACTGCCGGTGCGCGCTGCGCTGGGTCTACCGGAACGCCGAGCGATACGGGTTTGACCTCGACCGCGTGGTGGTGACCGGCAACTCCGCTGGCGGTCATCTATCACTCACGACCGGTCTGATACCCGAGTCGGCTGGCCTGGATCGCCAGTGCCCCGGCAACCGGCGTCGCACGTGGTCCACCGGTGCGACGTCCACTGCGGAGCTGAAGGTCGCCGCCATCATCAACTGGTACGGGATCACCGACGTCGTCGACCTGATTCACCGGGCACCCGGCCCCTCCGGGTCCTTTACGGAAGCATGGCTTGGCAGCGCGCCCGAACGCGAGGCGATCGCGACACGGGTGTCACCGCTGACCTATGTGCGGTCAGGGCTGCCGCCCATCCTGACCGTGCACGGTGACGCCGACCCCATCGTTCCCTACGTTCACGGCGTCCGCCTGCATACGGCGCTCGATGCGGCCAATGTGCCGAACGAGCTGGTCACGGTGCCGGGCGGCGGCCATGGTGGGTTCTCGGCGGCGGAGAACGCGCGGATCTACGCCGCGATTCGGGCGTTCCTGAGCGCCCATGACGTCGCGACCGACACAAACGAGTAAGACGCGCGCACTGCCCACGCGGAGGTCCGGGGCGTAGCCCCGTCTGAATGTGCACAGACGCGACTTCCTGCTGCTCAGAACCGAAGGGACCACGCTGGTCTTGGAGCTCTCGTGCGAACGGCTCTACATGCGCTACCTCGATGCGATGGCGACGGCCGGTCAGGGGGGTGCGCGCGCCGACTCGTGGGACGGTGATCCGTGGGAGCACGAGCCGCCGGCCGTGGTCGACGCGCCGACTCCCGCAGAGCTGTTCCGTGAGGTGGATCACCGACTGCGGGACGCACACGTGCTGCGCGTCGTCGGCCGGAGCTGGCTCGTCGGCGACGAGCTGACCCGGCGGGTCGACCGTCTGCTGGACTCCTTCCGCGCGCGCGGGGGGCAGGTCGAGTTCTCGAGGCCCACCAGCCAACGAACCCATGACCGCTGATACAGCCGGCGTGACCGGCGTCCCCGCAGCGATGCGGTCGTCGCCCCCCAAGGCACGGGGCCGGACATCGGGCGCCACGAGCCGAAACCCGTTTGCTATAGTGGAGCTAGGCGCGTACGGCGCCGATGGCTCCCCCGGGAGGTCGCATGAAGAGACGAATCCAGGCGATGTGCCTGTGCACCGCGCTCGCCCTGGGGGCGTTCGGCGTCGGTGATGCCGAAGCGCAAAACGGCAAGGTCCGCATCGCGGTCATGAACTTCGAGAACAACAGCACGTGGAGCTGGTGGGGCGACAATCTCGGCCGTGCGGCCGCCGACGAACTGACGACGCAGTTGTTCAAGGCCAACATCTTCAGCGTCATCGAGCGCGCACAACTCGACGCCATTCTGGCTGAGCAGGACCTCGGGGCCAGTGGCGCGGTGACCGCGGCGTCGGCGGCGCACATCGGCCAGCTGCTGGGTGCCCAGCTCATCCTCACGGGTTCGATCACGCAGTTCTCGATCGAGCGAGTGTCCGGCGGCATCCGGAGCTTCGGCGCGTCGGTATCTCAAGCCGAGAGCAGGCTGGACGTACGACTGGTTGACACCAACACCGGAGAGATCCTGCTGGCCGAAGAGGGCGAGGGGCGCAAGCGGTTCGGCGGTGGTTTCTTCCGGGGCGCAGGCATCGAGCGTGAGTTCGATGCCGGCGTGGCCCAGGAATCGCTGCGTCCGGCCGTCGAGAACGTCGTCGAGAAGATCAACCGTCAGGGCGACCGATTCACGGCGCTGCAGCCCGTCACGCCGGCCGGCCAGGTCGTCGGCCGCGGCGACAGCGGCATCTTCATCGACCGCGGCGAGAACTTCGACGTCCAGGTCGGCCAGCGGTTCGAGGTCCACCGGGTGATCGACGAGATCAAGGACGCCAGTGGCCGCGTGCTCGACCGGATCACCGATACGGTCGGTGTCCTCGAAGTGACCCGCGTCCTCTCACAGTCGGCCATCTGCCGTCTCGTCGAGGGCGACGCCGCGGAAGGCGATACGGTTCAGGGTCTGTGAACGGTTCGCTCGACCGCGCCGACCCAGACTGGTGCTCGTAGGAGCAGCAGGCTCAAGCCAACTGAGGGGAAAGATGCGGCAAACCGGCGTCATCGTCTTACTCGTGCTCGCGCTCACGTGCGCCACCACGGCCGCCGCCGGACAGGCCGGCCCGGACGGCGAACGCATCTACGCGCGAAACTGCGCCCGGTGCCACGAGGGCAACCTCCCCACGCTCTTCTCGGCTGGACCGATCCGGGAATATCCGGCGGAGCGGATCTACGAGGCGCTCTCGGGCGGAATGATGGCGGCGCAGGCGACGGGGCTGAGCACGGAAGACAAACGCGCCGTTGCCGAGTACGTGTCCGGCAGCGTGCCGGGATCGCTGGCAGCGCCGCTCGACCAGATTCCCCGGACGGCGTATTGCGGCACGGGCGCGCCCCCGCCAGGCGACCCCTATGCGGGGCCGAGCTGGAATGGCTGGAGCCCAGACCACGGCAACGCGAGGTTCCAGTCCACTGAAGCGGCGGGTCTGACGGCGAACACCGTGCCGGACCTTTCACTCAAGTGGGCCTTCGGCTTCCCGGGCGTCACGATGGCGTCCCTCCAGGCGACGATCGTCGGAGGCCGCGCGCTGGTGGGCTCCAGCGTCGGGGTCGTCTACGCGCTGAACGCCGAGACGGGCTGCATTCACTGGGCCCACGAGACCGACGCGGGCGTCCGCTCGACCATCACCGTCGGGCCGGGACCCGACGGCCGCGCCACCGCGTTCTTCGGTGACCTGACGGGCAACGCGTACGCCGTCGACTTCGAGACGGGCGAGCGACGGTGGCAGGTCGAGGTGGACGACCATCGCCAGGCGCGGATCACCGGCGCGCCCGCGCTCCACGGAGGTCGCCTCTACGTGCCGGTCGCTTCGCTCGAAGAAGGCGCGGCCGAGGCGCCGACCTACGAGTGCTGCACGTTCCGTGGCAGCATCGCGGCGCTCGACGCCCGCACCGGGCGGCAGATCTGGCAGCGCTTCGCGATCGAAGAGATGCCGGTGCGTACCGGCACCAACTCCGCCGGCGTCGCCCGGTGGGGACCGTCGGGAGTCGGCATCTGGGCTTCCCCAACGCTCGACCCGGATCGCAACAGGATGTACGTCGCTACCGGCGACTCCTACTCGAACCCGGTGTCGCCGCGCAGCGATGCGATCATGGCGTTGGCGATGGATACTGGCGACGTCCTCTGGGTCTCGCAGACGACGCCGGGCGACGCCTGGGTCGGCGCGTGCCTGTCACCCGACCCGGTGACGCGCGCCAACTGTCCGGAGGACGCCGGTCCGGATCACGACTACGGCAGCGCGATCGTGCTCACCGAGATCGGGGGACGGTCGCTGTTGCTCGCAGGCCAGAAGTCAGGCGTGATGTATCGCCTCGATCCCGACACCGGCGCGATCGTCTGGGAGACGCGGGTCGCCGACGGTGGCATCCTCGGCGGCATCGAGTGGGGGTTCGCCTCCGACGGGGAGACGGTATTCGCGTCGATCTCTGACGCTCTCGAGAAGGCCCCCGGTGATGCGGGAGGGATGGCCGCCGTGCGCATCGGCGATGGTGCCGTGGTCTGGGAGGCCCCGCCATTTCAGGACACCTGCGGTAACCGCCAGGGATGCCACACGGCCCAGCCGGGCGCTGTGACGGTCATTCCCGGGGTGGCCTTCTCGGGGAGCCTGGACGGCCACATCCGCGCCTACGCCACCGATACCGGCAACGTGATCTGGGACGTCGATACCGTGGGCGACATCGACACCGTGAACGGCGTTCCCGGTCGCGGCGGGTCGCTCAACGGACCCGGGGCGACCCTCGCGGGTGGGATGCTCTACGTCAGCTCCGGCTACGGCTTCGCCAACTACATGCCGGGCAACCTCCTGCTCGCGTTCTCGGTCGACGGGCAGTAGGAGCGGCCGAACGGGCCGTTGCGCGGGCCTTCAGGCCCGCCCAACGCACGGCTGAAGCCGCGCGCTACGTACCGACCTGTGGGTAGCGCGGGCTTTCGGGCCGCCCCGGCACGCTCAGTCGCTGGTTCGAACGAACTTCTGATTCCGGCGCCCGCCAAGCGTCTCGGCGGCGTAGATGCTGCTATCCGAGTCTGTCACGATCGTGTGCGGGAAGGTGAACTCCCCGGCCATGTGACCCGACCCGCCAACGCTTCCGACGATGTCACCGCTCTCGCGTTCGAGGATCCAGATGCGGTTGCTCCCGAGATCGACGACGAGCAGGTGCCGCTGCTCGGCATCGCGTGACAGATCGATGTCGGTGGCCCGCAGTGTTGCCCTCATGTACTCGGGCGGGTCGACGGTGATGATGCGCCGCAGGCTGCCCTCCCGGTCGAACACCTGGATGCGATTCTGGCCTCGGTGGGACCCCTCCTGCGGAAGCAGCCCGTCGGGCAGGAAGCCGCGATTGACGGTGATGATGTGGTCGTGGGAGTCGATACAGCTCGCGCCGACCATGCCGGTGACCCACTGGTGCGCCAGGCCATCGCCGTCGGTGACGGTGGGTAGTGGCTTTGGCCAGAAGGGGTCGACCCGATAGCCCGGGCCCGCCGCGCGGCCCTGCGCCGACGGCAGCGCCAGCGAGACAACGGCGCCGATGATCAGGAGGGCAACGACGCCGCCCGCCGTGAGGCGCCGTCCTCGGCTCGACAATCCGCGGTGCCTTTGTTTCATGACGTCGATGTTAACTCCGGTCGTGCCGGTCGGCGCCGAACCGAGCCTCGATTGTGGCCGCAACGCGCTAGAGAGCCGCTGCCGCGTCATAGAGCAGCTTGATACCGATGACGAACAGCGACGCGTGCACGACGCGAAAGAAGAACACGTCGTTGACCCGGGTGTGCAGGTACCGGCCGAGCCAGACACCGACCGGCGCCAGCGGCAGGAGGACGAGCGACGTGAGCAGGTTGTCGGTGTTCAGCTGACCCAGCCAGGCGTACGGTCCGACCTTCGACCAGTTGACCACGAAGAAGAAGAGCACGCTGGTCGCCTGAAACGTCGTGCGGTGCAAGCGCTGTGGCAGGAGGTACGCCTGGAGCGGCGGGCCGCCGGCGTGAATCGCGAAGCTGGCAAACCCGGCCGTGGCGCCCCAGAAGACACCGGCGCCGCGACGCGCCGGCGCACCGGCGGCGGCATCGCGCTGGATGACATACCGAAGGGCGTAGACCACTGCGACTACACCCACCAACGCGCGCAGCCCATCGGCCGAAAAGAAACGAAACGTCAGGAATCCAAGCGCGGTGCCAATCAGGCTGGCCGGCAGCAATATCCAGAGATTACGTGGGTCCCAGCGTCGCCAGTAGGCCCTGATCGCCACGACGTCCATGACCATCAGGACCGGCAGCATCACGGCGGCGGCCTGCACGGGGCTCACCACCGTCGCCATCAACGGCACGCCAACGACGGCCATCCCGCCGCCGAATCCCCCTTTGGCGATCCCCGCGATCAGCACGGCGACCGCTGCCGCGAGATAGAAGCGCGGGTCCTCGATCACTCCGAAGGCGCGAAGCGCTCTCTAAGGAAGGCGGCCGCCTCGTCGATGGCCCTGCGTCCCTTTGGCACAACGCCGAGCATCAGCCAAGGATCGTGCACGACGCCAGCGTACTCGGTGTAGGTCACTGGGACGCCGCTCTCCCGCAGGCGATCGGCATAGCCGCGCCCGTCGTCGAGCAGGGGATCGAACTCCGCGGTCTGGACCAGCGCGGGTGGCAGATCGGCGAGCGAGTCAGCCCGGAACGGAGAGGCGATCGGATCGGCGCCATCCCCGTCATCTCCGAGGTAGTGGGCCCAGAACCACCGCATGGCCTCCGCTGTCAGGAGGTAGCCTTCGGCGTTGTCTCGGAAACTCGCGGTGTCGAAGTCGTAGTTCGTGACCGGGCAATGTAGAAGCTGCGCCACCAGCCCAGGTCCGCCGTCGCGGCGGCTCCTCAGCGTCATGACTGCCGCGAGGTTGCCCCCCGCGCTGTCGCCGCCGACCGCGATACGCGCGGGATCGACGCCGATCGTGGCACCCTCCCGCGCCATCCACTGCAGCACCGCGTAGCAGTCATCGGGGGCGGCCGGAAAGCGCGCCTCAGGCGCACGGCGGTAGTCGACAGCCACGACGACGCACCTGGCGGCGTTGGCCAATGCGCGGCAGAGCGGATCGTGGCTGTCGAGGTCCATGATCACCCAGCCGCCGCCGTGGATGCAGAAGAGGGCGGGCGCGGGCTCGGCGACGCCCTCCGGCCGGTAGATGCGCACGGGAATCGTCCCGGCGGGCCCGGTGACATCGCGGTTCTCCACCGCGCGCACTGGCTCCGGTTCTCCCTGGAGCGGCAGCAGCCCGGCGAACGCCTCACGCGCCATCTCGGGTGTCATCTCCCCGATCGGCGGCGCGCCCGCCTCTTCCATCTGCTTGAGGATGGCTTCCACTTCCGGTTCGAGCGGCACAATGGTCCCCTTTCCTTGACGCCTCCGCCGAAAAGAGCGTGGGCCGAATCATGCCACCGGGAGTGCCGATCGGGGCACGAACCTGGCTTCGCGGCATCCGCGTCCTTTTGCGTATGATCGAGCGACTCGGAACCTCGAGTCGCGGACACCCGCGGACCAGATGACAACCGATGTGCTCGTGGTGGGGGCTGGCCCGGCTGGCTGCGCGGCCGCGTACGACCTGGCCGCCGCCGGCCACGATGTCTGCCTCGTCGACCGGCGCAGCTTCCCGCGCGTCAAGCCGTGCGCCGGGGCGCTGACGGCCAAAACGCTCCAGGCGCTCCGTTTCCCAGTGACGCCCGTGCTCAGACAGGTCACGACCAACCTGGTGATCAGCCGGGGGCCGGGCGAGCAGACCGTTCGCTCCGGCAGGCGCCTGCTCGCCGCCATGACGGTGCGCGCCGAGCTGGACCACTACGTGCTGGAACGCACGGTCGAAGCCGGCGCGCGCTTCGAGCGAATCGGCGCGATTCGCGCCATACGACAACGGGGCGGTCGGGTCATCGTCACCACGCCGAGGGGAGAGCTGCGCTGCCGCTACCTGATCGGGGCCGACGGGGCCAACTCCACCGTCCGCCGCCTGACCGGTGAGTTCCCAGACATCACATGGGGCTTCGCGCTCGAAGGCCAGGTCGCCGGTGGCGGGGCCACCCGCGACCTCACGCTCGACTTCGGCGTCGTGCCGTTCGGCTACGGCTGGGTCTTTCCCAAGAGAGACCACGTCAACGTCGGTCTCTACACGTCGCGCGGGGCGGTCGCGCCCGACGCGGCACGCTTGCGCGCCTACGCCCAGGCCCGCAGTGGCGGAGACGCCCTCACGCACCTCGTGGGCCAGCGCGTCGGGCTCGGTGGTTGGAACTATCGCCCGCGGAGCCACAACGTCTTCCTGGTGGGAGACGCCGCCGGGCTCGCAGAGCCGGTGCTCGGCGAGGGCATCTACTACGCCGTCAAGAGCGGTCAAGCGGCCGCGGAGGCGATCGTCGGCGAGCGATCGGGCACCGCGCATGCCCGGGACCTCTTTCGCGCCCGGATCCGGGTGCTCGCGCGCGACGTCGCGTGCGCGCGTCGCGTCGCGGACCGGTTCTACGGGGACATCCGCGTGGGCTATCAGGCGCTGACGCTGCCGCTGGTCAGCTACTGGGTGATGAAGGGGTGCGCGGCCGGCATGACCATTCGGGAAGGGCTCCGATCGTGCTATGCCGTGCCATTCCGCCAGGTGCCGGCACTCCCCGCGCCCACCGCCACGACCCCGCCGCTCTAGTGGCCCACCGGTCGCTCAACGGACTGGCGCCGCGGCGTTCTCGAGGTTGCGGTTGACCTGGAGGATGCCCGAGAGACCGTCATTGCCCTCGTGGCACGCGTATTCGTAGAGCGGGCCGGCGTTCCGGTTGAGCGGAATCCGCGCCGTCCACGGCCGGGTCCATGTGGTGGGGTCGCTGACGGTGAACTGATAGTCGATCGTCCCGGCGTCGACGCGCGTCAACCGCTCGACCAGATGCAGACGTTCGGCGGACCCCCGGAAGTTGGTCTTGCCCGTGAAGTTCGTCGTTTCGATGACGAGCGTGTCGCCCTCCCAGCGCCCACGCGAATCGCCGTTCCATTGCCGGATGTCGCTCGCGAGATGCGGCCGTCCATCGAGGGGGACGACGCGCGTGTGGTGAATCATCTCCATGAAGATCACCACGAATCCCGGCGCCTGTAGAATGTGGAAGTTGTTGTTGTAGAGACCGGGGAGGCGCGGCAGCGTCCTCGTAATGCAGCGCTCGGACGGGTTGCGCTCCTCGGCGCCGTTGACACCTTGTCGGCGCCCGGTCTCGACCCGCCGCTGCCCCTCGGGGGTAAGAGGCGGCAGTCGTCCATCCGCGGGATCGGTGATCAGGGCCGTGCGACGATCCTCCACCGTCGTCGTGCCGCGATCCCAGTAGTACCGATCGTTGACTCGCCGCTCGGCGGTCAGCGCCTCGTAGGCCGCCGCCTCCGCGGCCGTCAACGTCGCCTTCTGCGCGAACTCGCGCGGCCGCTCCAGCGGCGTGATCGTTCGGTTGTCCCAGATACCCTGCAGGTCCGGGTCACCCCACGGCGTACGCGGAACGTCCCCGCGGGCCTGGGCGGAGGCCATCGCGGGCGCCATGACCAACAGACACACGAGCCGTCTCTTCTGGCGACGCACCCCGCAACCACCGACCGCGTGGGAGGCAGCCGCGTGCCGGCAAGGCCCGCGCGCCAGCGCCTCGTACGCACGCACACGAAGGACCGCTGTCGAGATAGGCACGAGTGGGTTGGCCGATTATACGCGTCGCCGCGCCGCGCCAGATGACATAATCGCTGCTTCGACCCCAACCCGGGAGGCCCAGGAGGATTGATGAGAGTGCCGAAGTGCTTCATGTCGTTCGCAGCGGTGGCGTGTCTCCTTGGCGTGACCAGCCCGGCTACGGCGCAGTGCGAGGCGGATGGCGACGTGGAGTTCGTCTGTGGGCCCGTGAGCCCCGAAGACCTCGTCCCGCTGCCGCAGTCACCGTGGATTATGGTGTCGAGCATGGAGGATGATGGGCGCCTTCATGCGGCTGACACGCGCAACCACAGCACGACGTCACTCTATCCGGCCGCGTCCTCGCGACCGCGACACGACACCGCGATGTATGGCGCCTGCCCGGGCCCGATCAGCGGCCAGTTCCGTCCGCACGGCCTCAGCCTGCGTCCCGGCGATGGCAACGTCCACACGCTGTACGTGGTGCGCCACGGGGAACGGGAGTCGGTCGAGGTGTTCGAAGTCGATGCGCGCGGGGGAACGCCCGCCCTCACCTGGGTGGGCTGCGTCGTGGCGCCCGACGAGGTGAGCCTCAACTCTGTGGCGGCGCTGCCAGGTGGCGCATTCGCCGTGACCCACTTCAATCAGCCCGTGGGCGAGCTGTGGGAGTGGCAGCCCGCGGGCGGCTGGGCCAAGGTGCCCGGCAGTGAGACGGCCGGCCCCAACGGGCTCGAGGCGTCGGCGGACGGACGGTGGTTCTACATCGGCGGGTGGGGCACGCAGTCGTTGATCCGGCTCTCACGCGGGCAGACGCCGGTCCAGAAGGAGACGGTGGACGTCGGGTTCCATATCGACAACGTGCGATGGGCCCCCGACGGGTCGTTGTTCGCGGCGGGGCACCGCGGGAACGCGCCCGAGTCGATCTTTGCGTGCCTCGGGCAAGGCGAATGCGACGGCGTGACGTCGCGGGTCGCCAAGGTGGACCCCGAGCGGCTGACCGCCGAGGAGATCGTGCGGTATCCGTCGAACGACCGCATCATCCTCGGCACGGTCGCTATCCAGGTCGGCGACGAGATTTGGGTGGGCGGCGTTGGCGGCGG
The DNA here is from genome assembly GCA_965197395.1 of Vicinamibacterales bacterium. Classification (GTDB taxonomy): domain Bacteria; phylum Acidobacteriota; class Vicinamibacteria; order Vicinamibacterales; family UBA8438; genus CAZYFH01. The sequence goes on from CBDANB010000007.1 coordinate 386,529, forward strand.
CAACCGGATCGGACGGTTCGCCGCGCCGTAACGTCCGCTCAACCAGCGCGGTTCACGCGTCTGCGGCGAGCGACGCTCCCGGATCGCCTCCGAGGCGCGCGCGCCCGGCAGGGCGTTCACCATCCCGTCGTTGCCCTCGCGGCGGGCGCCTCAATATTCGTCGTATCCCTCGGTCAGCTCGATGAAGACGCCCGACGGATCGGTAATGAACGCGATCTTGAGCGCGACGCTCTCCACTTCGCGATACGAGATGTCGAACTCGATGCCCATCGCCTCGAGCTTCCGGCAGAACGCTTCAAGGTCGTCGACCTCGAACCCGATGTGATCGAGGGCCCGGCCCTGGGTGGCGACGGTCGGCTCGTCGGCGTTGCCAAAGCTCATGTTCATGCCCGGCACGTCGGTCGTGGACTGGATTCTCCCGCGCGGGCGGCGCTCGAGCGAGAACACCTTCTCGTACCACGAGAGGAGCTCCTCGTAGTCGGGCGTAAAGAAATGAATGTGGTAGCCGGCAACGTCCACGTGCAGCGACGGGTCCTCCTGCAACTCGACCCAGACCCCGTCGGGCGCCATGACATAGGCGTTCGGCATCCCCTCGGCCCCGGTGAACTCCGGCCCCACCTCCAGCCCGGCCGCGCGCCACTTGGCGAGGAAGTCCGCGGTGCTCCGCACCTTGAACCCGAAGTGATCCAGCACCGAACCCTGCATCGGACCGGTCGGCTCACGCTCGGTCAGCGCGATCAGGAAGTTTGGCAGCCGGATCGCGGTCAGCGGGCCCTTTTCGACCACGACGCCGCCAAAGTGCTCGACCCAGAGCTTCTTGTGCACCTCGATGTCAGCCACGTTGAGATGCACGTGCCCGTAAGTGATTCCGTTCTCGTCGGGCGTCGCGAGTTGCGCAGACACCGGTGTGGCGAGCGCACAGACGGCCATGGCCGTCACTAGCAACCTCATCGTCATTCCTCCACTGGCCCCTCTGGGACGGCTCCCCTACTCTTCGGACGGCCGCTTCCCAATCGCCTTCAACACCTCTCGCGTCATGTCCCACCGATCGAAGCCCTGCCGCCCGTAATCCAGCCCGCGGCGCACGATGACGAGGTCGTGCATGGGAACGACGACGACATACTGCCCGCGGTTGCCCGACGTCGAGTACGCATCCTGCGGCACGTCGCTGCGGTCATCGGGGACGAGCCACCACTGGCCGCCGTAGAAGTTGCCGCGCGCCGCCGTCGCCGGGGCTGGCGTGCGCTCGAAGTCGATCCACGCCTCGGACAGCAGCCGCTCGCCGCTCCACACACCGCCCTGCACATAGAGCAGGCCAAATCGCGCGAGGTCCCGGGCGTTGGTGTACACCTGGCTGCTCAGGATGAAATCACCGAAGCGGTCCGTGCTCACCAGCGTGTTCCGCATGCCGATGCGGTCGAGGAGCGCGCGCCGCGGGAACTCACGGTAGTCCTTCTCGTTCCCGATCGCCTGCTTCATCGCGGAGACGGCGAGCAGCGTGTCGTAGTTCTCGTAGTCCCAGTTCGTGCCCGGCTCGCGAATCAGCGCGCGGCTGCGCGCGCCCCTGGTCGAGCTTGCGCCCGCCCAGTACGCCAGACCCGAGCCGATGGCGTACTCGAGTCCGGCGTTGTCCACCGGCGCGAGCCCGCTCGACATGTTGAGCACGTGGCGCAGCGTGATCGCCGCGCGCGGGTCGTGTGACGGCGCCGACGCTTTCGGGAACCAGGGAAACCCGAGCGGCTCGTCGAGTGCCATCCGCCCCTCGTCGACGAGCATGCCAATCAGGGTTCCGGCGATGCTCTTGGCCGTCGACCAGGTACGCGTCCGGGTCGTGACGTCGACCCCCGGCGCGTAGCGCTCGTGGATGATCTGCCCATCGTGCACGACGATGAGGCTGAGCGTCACCTGCTCGGGAGACTCTCGATGGAACACCCAATTGGACGCCGTGTGGAGCGCGGCCGCGTCGACGTGCGACGGCACGGCCGACGTGGCGTTCAGGTCGCCGTCGGGCCAGGGGATGGATGCGGGATCACCCGGCGGCAGCGGCAGGTGGAGAGAGGGCAGCGTGTCGATGTCCTCCAGTGTCTGGTCCGGCGCGAGAATCACACAGCCGATCCCCTCGCGGAATGCCGCCCGCATCTGCGGCGTGCCACCGGCCGCCCCGATGGTCACCGCGCGACGCTCGGTGTCGACGACGTAGTCGCCCCCGCGTGGGGTGCCGATGGGTTGCGGGAGATAGGCGAGCTCCTGATCGAAGACCTGCGCGAGCGTCCGTTCGGACGTGAACAGTCCGTTGCACATGAAGATCGCCTGCTGGCCATACCGGACCATCTCCCGGTTGTGTTGCCAGTAGTCGAAGGTCTCGACTTGCTGGGCACTCGCGACGACCGGCAACAAGATGGCCAGAACGATGAGTCCGGCTCCCGCGCGCTTCATCACTCCTCCTCGCAGGCGACGCGCGTGTCCGACACGCGGCGCCCGCCACTTGTGTGCAACGCTCGTGTCACGCCGGCAACGGCGGCATCCGCAGACCCGGGGTCGCGAACATCATCTCGGTAATGGCCTTGATGCTCCGATTGCCGTACCGGAACGGCACGATGAGCCGCAACGGGGCGCCGTGCCGCGGCGGGATCGGTCGATCGTTCATCAACCAGGCGAGCAGGACCTGCGGATGACGCAGCGTGGCGACCGGCTCGTCGGTGTAGAAACGATCGGACGCGATGAACCGGACGTAGTGCGCCTCCGGAATGAGACCGAGCATGTCGGCGAAGTCGCTGAAGCGGACGCCGGTCCACTTGACGATGCCGCGCGGGTTGGGCGCGCCGCACTGGAGGAGAAACGTCCGGGACACGCTCGGGAGCGTCTCCAGATCCGAAAACCGCAACGTGCCGGTACGGCGCGCGAGCCCGCGCGTGTCCACCTTGATCTGCATCGCCCGGTAGTCGTACTCGATCTCGGGCGTCTGGCGTCCCTGGGTACGCCACATCAGCGGGTCGGTGATGGGCCCGGCAGCGCTCTCCGGATGCTCCGGCGCCGATCCATCGGCGTTGAGGGGGAGCGGGGCCGGAAATCCTTCGCGCAGCGGCCGTTCCACGAGCTCATCGGGCCAGTCCTCTTGCGCCTGCCCGGTCGCCGCCCGCAGGCTCCCCGGTCGCACCACGCCGAGCGACAAACCGGCCACCGCCGATCCCGAGAGGGCGAGCGCCTTGCGTCGTGTGAAAGTCATCGCGGCACCTCGGCACCGATTATAAGCGCCTGGCGGGTTGCCGGCGTCGATTATGCTACTGTCCCGAGCCAGGGCACGGATCCGAGGAAGACCGGGACACTTGTGGAGCGCAACGCCAGGTTCTTCGTTGGCCAGATCGTCCACCACCGGAAGTTCGACTACCGGGGTGTCGTGTTCGACGCCGATGCCACCTTTCAGGGGTCGAACGAGTGGTACGACACGGTCGCCCGCTCGCGCCCGCCCAAGGATCAGCCGTGGTACCACGTGCTCGTCGACGGCGCAGCCCACACCACCTACGTGGCCGAGCGCCATCTCGAGCCCGATGACCGTAGTGACCCGGTCGACCATCCCCTACTCGGTCAGCTGTGCGGCGAGTTCCGCGAGGGGCGTTATGCCCCGAAACATGCACTCCAGTAGCGGGCTGTTTCCCCGCAGCGCGAACAGCCCACGAACAGGGGCGCAATGCCTGGTCGTCGTGACGGCGCTCGTGATAACCGCGTGCGCCGGCGCGGGGGCGCCGGTGGACGAGCGACCGGACCCCGTTGCCCCCACGGCAGCGACCGAGCCATCCTCGACGCCACGGTTCCGCGTCGACCCGTTCTGGGCGCGCGAGCTGCCCAACGACTGGATCCTGGGCCAGGTCTCCGGCGTCGCGGTGGACGACCGGGATCACGTCTGGATCGTGCACAGACCAGGCACACTCGACGCTCGACAGCGTGGCGAGGAGGGTATGTGCTGCGTGCCGGCCCCGCCGGTGATCGAGTTCGACCCGGACGGTGAGGTCGTGCGGGGCTGGGGGGGACCGGGCGACGAGTTTGACTGGCCCCAAAGCGAGCACGGCATCCACGTCGACCCGCAGGGACACGTCTGGGTCGCGGGGAACGGCGCCGACGACGCCCACGTGCTGAAGTTCACCGGCGATGGCGAGTTCCTCCTGCAGATCGGACGGGCGGGCGGCAGCGGTGGCAGCAACGACACGGAGAATCTGGGTCGCCCGGCATCCATCGCAGTCGACCCATCCGCGAACGAGGTGTATATCGCGGACGGCTACGGCAACCGCCGCATGGTGGTGTACGACGCCGACTCCGGAGCGTACAAACGCCATTGGGGCGCCTACGGGGAACGACCTGACGATCGGGAGCTACCGCCATACGACCCGGACGCGGACCCGATCCGACACTTCCGCAGTCCGGTGCACGGCGTGGCCATCGCCGGGGACGGGCTCATCTACGTGGCCGACCGGACAAACAACCGAGTGCAGGTGTTCCAGAAGGACGGACAGTTCGTGACCGAGGCCTTCGTGCGGACGGAGACGCTCGGGAGCGGCTCCGTCTCGGGTGTCACGTTGTCAGAGGACCCGGACCAGCGCTGGCTCTTCATCCCTGACGGCACCAACAACGTCGTCTGGATCCTCGACCGGGCGTCGCTGTCCGTCGTCGATCATTTCGGCCGGCTCGGCAAGAACGCCGGTCACTTCTACCGGTTGCACAATCTCGCCATCGACTCGCGCGGCAATCTCTACACGACCGAGGTCAACGTCGGGCAGCGTCTGCAGAAGTTCGACCGACTCGGAGGATAGGCCTGTCCGCCGCACAACGAGCGCGCCGGGAGACACGGCGACGGACCGGTGCCGCGGATACGCGCGCCCCGGCATCCGGGCATCGGGTATTGGGCGTTCCGCTCGCGCTGACCGCCGTCATCCTCCTACTCTCGTTCGTCCCGCGCATCCAGGCCAGCCCGCTGCTCGCGCGGTCGTTTTGGGGCGCCGCGCTGGCGCTCCTCGTCTGGAACGCCGCGCTCTTCGTCCGAGCGCGACGGGCCTCCGAGCGGCCATTGCTCCGCGTGGAGCTGCGTCCACAGCACTATGTCCAAGCCGCCGCACAGCTGGCCGTGTTCGCGTACTGGGGCTGGTATTGGCGGCCCGTTTACGACCACGCCTGGTTGCTGCTCGCCCAACTCGCGTTCGCCTACGCCTTCGACATGCTGCTGGCCTGGTCGCGACGCGAGACCTACGTGGTTGGCTTCGGTCCATTCCCCATCATCTTCAGCACGAACTTGTTTCTCTGGTTCAGGGACGACTGGTTCGCGCTGCAGTTCCTGATGATCGCGGTCGGGTTTCTCGGCAAGGCCTTCGTGCAGTGGCAGCGCGACGGTCGACGGACACACATCTTCAACCCCTCGGCGTTTTCACTTGGGTTGTGCTCGCTCGTGCTGATCGCCACCGGCACGACCGACATCACCCGGGGCCAGGACATTGCGACCACGTTGACGCTCGCACCGGACATCTACCTCTTCCTCTTCCTCGTCGGTCTGGTCGTCATGTACTTCTTCTCGATCACGCTCGTGGCCGGCTGCGCGGCCGTGGCGCTGTTCAGCTTGAGCGCGCTGTATGGCGCGGCGACGGGCGTGCCCTACTTCGTCGACTCGGAGATCCCGACGGCAGTCTTTCTCGGCCTGCATCTCCTCGTGACGGATCCGTCCACCTCGCCACGGACGCCGCTCGGCAAGACCATCTTTGGCGTGCTCTATGGCCTGGGCGTCTTCGGCCTCTACGCGCTCCTCGGCGCCCTCGGCGCCCCGACGTTCTACGACAAGCTCCTCTGCGTGCCGCTCCTCAACCTGAGCGTGACGCGCATCGACCGCCTGGTCAGCGCGATCCCATCCCTTCCGCGGTGGCCGGCGTGGGCGCCCCGGCGCGCCAACCTCGCGCACATGGCGATCTGGGTGGTGTTCTTCGGCGCGATGACGGCCATCGGCGCGACGGACGGCACGCATCGTGGGGATACGGTGCCGTTCTGGCAACAGGCGTGCGCGGATGACCGCCGCGGCGCGTGCGAGCGCCTCCTCGACATCGAATCCGCCTATTGCGGCGACAATGCCGGCTGGGCGTGCAACGAGCTCGGCGCCCAGTACACGGAAGGATCGATCACGGAAGCCGATGACGAACGCGCGCGCGGGTTCTTCGCGCGCGCCTGTGAGCTCCGGTTCCAGGCCGCGTGTGTCAACCTCTTGGACACGGAGATCGTGGCGCGCGCCGACCCGAAGCTGCTCGACTTGCGGTTGCTGCTCCGTGAAGGTGGCCGCAACCTGATGGACCTGCCGGAACCAGACCTCTACGCGCGGGCGTGCGCCCACGGGTGGACCTACGCATGCGACTCACAGTAAACCTCGCGCGTGCGGTCGTGAGTCTCGGCATCGTCGCGTGCGTCGCCTGTGGGCCAGCGCCGGATACGGGCGCCGCGGACGCGGCCCTCGTGCCGATAGCCGCACCGGACGATCTCGACGGGTTTCGATCCGATGCGTGGTTTCTCCCGGACGACGCGCTCCTCGGGTTCGTCGAGATTCCCGCCGGCCCGTTTCGCATGGGCAGCGACCCCGCGGTCGACGCGCTCGCGTTCGAGAACGAACGATGGAATGACGCGCGTGCCCAGGGCAGCCTCGACCTGCCTGCGTTCTTCCTCGGCCGCTTCGAGGTCACCGTCGCGCAGTTCCGCGCCTTCGTCGATGCGACCGGTTTCGGGACCGATGACGCGGCGCTATGGGGACCACCCACGCATCCAGTGACATCCGTGTCCTGGCCCGACGCCCTCGCCTACTGTCGATGGCTGGACGCGACGCTCCGGGACTGGCGCGACACGCCGCCACCACTCGGCCGCCTGCTCCGTGATGGCTGGCGCGTCAGCCTGCCCAGCGAGGCGCAATGGGAGAAAGCCGCGCGCGGGACCGACGGCCGCGTCTACCCGTGGGGCAACACCCCAAGACGAGACGGGGCGAACTACAGCGGCAGCGGCACGCGAGCCGTCGGCGCCGCTCCATGCCCGGCATGCGCGTTCGGGCTCGCCGACATGGGCGGCAACGTGTGGGAGTGGACGCGGAGCCCCTACCAGCCCTACCCCTACGACGAGACGAACGACCGTGCGGATCTCGGGGTGGACGCCCTCTGGGTGATGCGGGGCGGGTCGTACGCCGACAGCGCGCAGAACGTGCGGGCCGCGGTCCGCGGCGGCGGCGACCCGGGCGCCCGCCGCCCGTTCATGGGGTTCCGAATAGCAATCTCGCGCTTCTGATCGCGACGCAGGGACGCGTCCGCCGACGCGGGACGTTCACTGCACTAACGCGACCCCGGGTCCTGCGACTCGCCGCGAGCGTCGGCTTCGAGAATCCTCGCCCCGCCGAGAATCCCCTGGAACGAGTAGTTCGCCTCGTGGCAGGCGTACTCGTAGACGCGCGTGTCACTCGCCGGCCAGACATACTCGCCGCTCCACGGTGCGGACCAGATCGTCGGGTCGTCGACCGTGAACGAATAGAGGAGCGCATCGGCGTTGATGCGGGTGAAGCGCTCCACCACGTGCAGGGTCCGAGACGCGCCGCTGAGCGCCGGCGTGTCGTTGAAGTTGGTCGTGTCGACCACCAGCGTATCGCCGTCCCAGCGACCCACCGAATCGCCCAGCCAGCTCCGGATCGCCGCCGGTGCATGCTCCTGGTTCATCCGGACGATGCGGGCATCGTGAACCATCTCCGCGAGGATCATCACGTGGTCCTCGGTCTGGACGATCTTCTTCAAGTTGTTGTAGAGGACCGGCAGCATCGGTGGACCGCCGACCGACCCAAACCCGAGCAGGCACCGCTCGGCGAGTGGACGAATCTCCGGGTCGTCGTAGGGACCCGGCGCGTCAGGACCGTTCTCGATCAGCCAGTAGGCAGTCCCGGTGTTCTCGCGGAAAAAACCCCGACGCGCGGCGGCGCGTTCCCGCGCCTGCTCGGTCATCGGTGGCCGGCGACCGTTGACCGGATCAGTGATGATCGACGTCCGCCACTCACCGTCGATCTGAAAGACACCCGTGCCGCGGTCGATCCAGAAGGTGTTGTAGCCTCCGACGTTGCCGGCGGCGCCGCCCGACCCATCGCCGCCCGCGGGGGGCGCCGCCCGATTCGGGTCGCTCTTAGCGATCTCGAAGTTCCCGCTCCGCTCGTCCGACCCGGACGGCGCAACGTTGAAGAGCGTTCTCAGCGCGGTGGAATCCGCCTCCACCGTCGCCGCCTCCTCGTCGGTGAGGATGAGCCGGTCGCCAAAGCCCTCCGGCCGCTGTAGCGGTGTCAGGGTGGCGGTGTCGTAGGTGCCTGACAGATCCGGACGCCCATCAGACGTCCGCGGGATGGCGGGTTGCGCCTGGGCTCTCGGAGCCACAAGCATCAGCGTCATCGTCAGCGCCAGTCCAACGACCGAAGCGAGCGTCGGAATTCGGCTGCGCATCACACCCTCCATCGTCTTCGCCATCTATCGCTGTCCGGACGCCGCATCGGCGGCCGCCTCTTGCTCGCGCGCGCCCGCGAGGATGTTATAGAGGCCGTAGTTGCCCTCATGGCAGGCGTACTCGTAGAGCGGATACTCGCTCTTGACCATCGGAATCCGATACGACCACGGCTCGGCCCAGGCGCCCGGATCTTCGACCGTGACGTCGTACATCAGCGTCCCGTCGTTCACGCGCGTGAAACGTTCGATCAGCCGCAGGCGCGGGGTGGTCACGCCACCGCGAAAGCTCGTCTCGCGGAGGAGGTTCGTGGTCTCGACGACCAGTGTCTCCCCGTCCCACCGACCACGCGAATCGCCCATCCACTGACGGACGTGATCCGGCAGATGAGGCTGGCCGTCGAGCGGGACGACACGCGCACTGTGCACCATTTCGTTCAGCAGCACGACGTAGTCGGGGGTCTGGACGAGCTGGACGTTCTGGTTGTAGCCTCCCGGCGTCATCGGCGGGCCGGAATTGAAGCCGAGAATGCAGCGGACGGCGAACATGCCTGGGCCCAGGTCTTCCACGAACCCCCCGTAGGTCGGCGAGTGCCGGTTGACGCCTTCGCGCCGTGCACGGGCCGCGTCTCGCTTGGCATCCGCCTCGGGCGTCAGGGCCGGGACCCGCCCAGTCGGGGGATCGACGACCAGCGACGTCTGGTTGGTCGCGCTGACGCTGTCGCCGGGATCGAACCAGAACTGGTTGTAGTTGCCGACGATATCCGCCGGCTCCTGGTCATCGCGCACGGCGAACGCGGCGAGCCGATCGGCCTCGTACTGCGCGGCCTCCTCCTCGGTGAAGAACGCCTGGTCCGACAGGTCCTCCGGTCGCTCGAACGGCGTCAGCGTCCGAAAATCCCACACCCCGTTGAGATCGGGTGCGCCCCACGCGGTCCGAGGCGCCTCGGCCTGGGCGCCGCCCTGGGCGTGCGCGGCGCCCGGCAGCACGACGAGTGACACGGTCACGACCACGGCCGCCGAGAACAGCGGGAATCGATCGGTCATCTGGGACCTCCGTGCGGGTTGGACATTCAAGGACGTGCCCATACTACCGCGAAGGGTCGGGGTTGCGAAACGCGAGGCGGCCGCCCCCTGCGCGGCGCGCGAATCCACCGTTCAGGCCCACCCGGCGAGTCGGTCGAGCGGCACGTCGCGCCGCTCAGGACGCGCTTGGAGCCCGGCATGGAGAAACTGGTGCATCTCGTCGCTCACCCCCGAACCGATCTGCGTGGCCGGCGGTAGGACGAACCTCTCTTTCTCCCTGGTGATCGCGTCAAGCTCGGACGACGTGACCGTCGGGCTGCCGACCAGCGCTTCATAGGCCACATTGGCGAGCCCATACAGGTCGACCCGGTGGTCGGCCGGCCCGAACGCGAGCTGCTCAGGGCCATGTAGCGCGGCGTGGCGACACATGAGAGCGTGGGCGAGGGGCGCTCGGACAGCGCCGCCCACGCATCTCCCGCCGTAGGTGCTGTGTTCACGGCCTCGGGTGTCTCCTCCGGTTCGCCGAACCGCGCAAGTGTACCCGCAACCGTTCCCCGCTACTCTCGACCACCGTCGCGTCTCCGACGGAGATTCACACCGGACGTCCCGTTCCCGAACGGCAGGATCCCGCGACGGAACAGCCACCCGCTCAGCGGGAGCCAGCCGACCACGTAGTACATCCACCCGAGGTCCATCAGCTCGATGAGGTTGCCGTCCGGGTCCCTGGCAAAGAAGAACGTCTGCCCGTTGGGGGAGCGCTCCGGTGTCGAGACGCACTCGACACCCTGCCGCAACAGGTAGTCGTACCACCGCTCCGTGTTCCGGATGTTGAACGAGATGTGCGTGAGGCCGACGCGATTCCAGGGGACCTCGACGGGTGCCTGATTCGGCAGGAACCCGAAAACCTCGATCACGGCGCCGCCGGGCACGCGGATCCAGCCGATCTTGCAGCTCGGCTGATCGGCGTCGACACCAAAGAACGCGCGGACCCGTTCCGGCGGCGCCTCCGAGACGCCGACCAGCGGGCACCCGAAGACGTCCCAGTAGAACTGCGCGGCCTTGTTGAAATCCGACACGGTGATGCCGCAATGGCTGAACGAACGCGCTCTCATGCGAGTCTCCTCAAGTCGGTCTCGGCGATATGGTCGGCCACGCGCAGCGCCTGCGCGGCGATGGTCAGTCCGGGATTGACCGCGGCCGACGACGGGAAGAACGACGCGTCGACGACGAACAGGTTGCTGACGTCGTGCGTCCGGCAATACGGATCGAGTACCGACGACCGCGGGTCGGTCCCGAAGCAGAGCGTCCCGCACTGATGGGTCGTGTTCATTGCCTTGTGCGAATGCGTGACCACGATCCAGAAGCCGAGACGCTTGAGGATCCGCTTCATTTCCGTCACCAGGCGACGATGGGCGACGAGGTTGTTGGGGCGGTAGTGGAGACGAATGCGCCCGTTTGGTTCGACGCTCACACGGTTTTCCAGCCGCGGCAGGTCTTCGGACATCGCCAGCCAGTCCACACCGCGCGCGACGCAGGCGTCCCACACCCGCCTCGGCACCCACGGCACGACGGTCTGCACCATCACGCCGTGCGTGCGACCCTGCGACTGGATCTGGCCGAGCGGGTGGCCGTCGTGCGGCCCCTGGAGGTAATAGTCGTTGATCGCCACGGTCTTCTGGAAGACGGTGTGGTTTCGCCTGAAGGGGTGAAACGCCCCCATCATGGTCGCGAGGTGCGCCATGTATCGCTTGCCGACGAGGCCAGACGAGTTGGCCAGCCCGTCGGGGTGGCGTGCGTTGGCCGACCGCAGTAGCAACGCCGCCGAGTTCACGGCGCCGCACGACACGATCACCAGCGGTGCCGACACCTGGAGTGTCTCGCCGTCGCGCTCCACTTCCACCGACTCGACCCTGCGACCGGCGGCGTCGGTCATCAGCCGGCGGGCGCGCGCCCCGGTCCAGAGCGTGACGTTGGGTTGCGCGGTCGTGGGGCGGATGCAGCAGACCTCGGCCTCACTCTTTGCGTGGCGCTGGCACGGGAACGAGTTGCAGGTATTGCAGAGGATGCAGCCGTCGGGCTCCCCGGGGTCGAGGAGTCCCAGCGGCAACGGCGAGGGATGGAGTCCCTGCCCGCGCAGTTGCTCGATCGTCTGGGTCATCTCGTCCGAATGCGGGATCGGCGCGTACGGGAACGGCCCCCGGGGCGCTTCCGTCGGATCGATGCCGCTGGCGCCGTGCACCTGATAGAGCCGCTCGGCGCGCTCGTAGAACGGCTCCAAGGTCGCGTAGTCGATGGGCCAGCCGGGCGACACCCCATCGACGTGCTCCACCGCCTCGAAATCCTTGCGACGGAGCCGGTAGAGAACGCTGCCCCAGAACTTCGTGTTGCCGCCGACGCAGTAGTGCGTGTACGGCCGAAACGTCCTGCCGTTGCCATCGACCCAGCGCTCGGTCGTCCGGTAGCGGAGCTGCTTCCAGACGGCCGCCGGATCCCAGTTGGCGGGTTCCTGCGGCACGAAGTCGCCGCGCTCGAGGATGAGCAGCCGCGCGGAGGTGGCGGCCAGCGCGTGCGCCACCGTGCCGCCGCCGGCGCCGGTGCCAATGATGATGACGTCGTAGTTGTGCACAAGATCCGGCCAGTCAAGACAGCTAGGGCGGCGAGGCGCCCGCCGGTTTCGGTGCGGCCGGGGCCTGGGCATGACTCTCGTAGATCGCGTCCATGATTCGCTGATCGACCAGCGCGGCCTCCAGGCTCATCTCCGGCGCGCGGCCGTGCCGGATGGCGCCGACGAAGTCTCGATACATCGCCTGATACCCACGCATGTCGCGGAACCCCGGCAGGAGCAGCCGGGGCACGCCGCGGCCGCGCACGAGCACGAACGCGCCGTTCGACTCGAACGTGATGATGCCGTCTCGACCAAAGAGCTTCGACACCCGGAGCCCGCGGAGCAGCGACGGCACCTCGCGCGAGTAGTAGAGCGCCCCGACGCCCCCGCTGTCATACCGGAACGCCACGAGCATGCTCTTCGCGCGCGTGTCGGGGCCGACCCGGGGGATCGACGGCCGATACCCGCGCGCCGACGTCATGACGGGTCCGAGGCTGTTGGCCAGGTGCAGCCAGTGGATCCCTTCCTCGAAGAACGCGTCGCCGCCCGCCATCTTCTCGTCGTTGCGCCAGTCGTCCGGCGGCTTGAGTTTCTTGACCAGCGTCGTGAAGTGCGCGAAGACCAGATCGCCGATCACGCCGTCGCTGAGAAGACGACGCAGGCAGACGGCGAGCGGCTTGTAGTGGTCGTTCTCACCGACCAGCACGACGCGCTGCGATTGGTCGCGGGCCTCTCGCACGCGCTCGAAGTCGGCCGTCGTGGGGTAAGCCGGCTTCTCGACCAGCACGTGCTTACCCGCGGAGAGCGCCCGGAGCGTCAACTCGAGATGGAATCGCGGCGGGACAGCGACCACGACCGCGTCGACGGCCGGGTCCGCGAGAGCCGCCGTGTAGTCGCCGTAGCTACGGCTGCCCCCGTGTCGCCGGCGGAACGCCTCGGCCTTCGCCGGGTCGCGGCTGGCATAGCTGCAGACGATGTCGCCACGGAGGCGCTGGAGATGGCGGCTGTGGACCCCGGTGATGAAGCCGCACCCGAGAAACGCGACGTCCAGCGGCCCAGCCACCGGGGAATTATGGGGTATGCGCGCGTACGGCCAGGGATCGTGTCTGGCTAGGGCCTCACCCTGACGTACTTCTGGAGCCGCCTCGGACGGGGCTCACCCCCATAGATGTTGCCGTTGCGGTCGACCGCCACGAACTCCGCGCCGTTCCCGGCCGGGTCGCGCGGGTCGCCCCAGGGGTAGAGGATGAACTCGGTCACCCACCCGGTCGCCACCTCACCGATGCGGATGCCCATCTCCCAGCCAGGGTTCTGCAGGTCGTCCGACTCGGAGTCGGCCACGTAGATCTTACCGTGGTCGTCGAAGAAGACGCCACTCGGTCGACCGAACTGGGTCCACTGCGCGATGAACTCGCCCTCCTGGTCGAAGATCTGGACTCGGTTGTTCGACCGGTCGCCGACGTAGATCCGGCCGTCGTTATCCATGGAGATGGCGTGCAGCGTCCGGAACTCGCCCGGCGCGTAGCCGGTCTTACCCCACTCCTTGATATACGTCCCGTCCTTCGAGAATTTCACGACGCGGTTGTTCGTCTCGTTGCCGTGCCCATCCGCCACGAAGACGTCGCCGTTGTCGGCGACCACGACGTCGGCCGGCGCGTTGAAGTGATCGCGGCCGCCCCCAGGCTTGCCCGGCGTGCCGAGGGTCATGAGCACCTCGCCCCGCGGGCTGAACTTGATCACCTGGTGCCCGCGCGTCCCCGGCGGCGTGCGCGCCTCGGCGACCGCATCGGTGACCCAGACGTTGCCCTCCGAGTCGATGTCGATCCCGTGCGGCCAGATGAAGAGCCCGCCGCCGAAGCTCGTGACGACGTTGCCGTCGAGATCGAACTGCACCACGGGATCCAGATCGGAGTCGAGGCACTCGTTGCCGAATCGATCCGGAGCTGTCGCATCACAGCGGATCACGGCCCAGATGTGGCTGGCATCGTCGTCCGTCGTGACACCGCCCACGGCGCCCATCGACCGGCCGGCCGGCAGCTTGGCCCAGCCATCTACCTGACGATACGGATTCTGGAGCACCTGGGCGGCGGCCTCGACCGCCGCGCCGAACGCCACGATGACCGCCACCGCGACGATGACTGCAATTCGACTCGCTTGCGACATGATCACACCTCGAAGAGTCCGCACTACGCGATGATCACCGTGCGCGGATGCTGTGCGTTGTGCTCGAGGAACGTGTGCTTGACCTCGAGCTCCTCAGCGGTCGGCTGCACATAGCCGTTGGCGTCGGTGGCGCGTGAGACAACCGTGTGCTCGCCCGGCGCCGCGCCGTTCCATGCGTAGTTGAAGAATTTCCAGGAGTACTTCTCGCCCGTCGTCGCGGGATCGATCGTCGCGGGCATCCACGCGCCGTCGTCCACCTTCACCTCGACCGAGCGGATCGGGGTGCCGTCGTGCATGATGACGCCGAACACATTGTGCCCGCCGCCAGTGGCGGTCACGCGCGCGATATACGACTTCAGCCGCATGGTGCTGATCGCCGTCTCCTTCCACTTCATCTCGCCGTTGACCATCTCCCCCTTCAACGTGCGATACCAGCGCGCCTGATATTTCCCGAGATACTGATCGTGCTGGACATGAATCTCGGAGAGGAACTTGACGTTGGGCGCCCCATACCAGCCGGGCACCAGCAGCCGCAGCGGGCGCCCCTGAAACGCCGTCAGCGGCTCGCCGTTCAGCGCGTAGGCCAGCAGCGGCTCGTCGGACAGCGCGCGGTCGCGCGGCAGGCTGCGGCCGTATTGCTGGTCGACCGTGTACGTGCTGCCGCGAAACACCACTTCTTCCTCGCCATGGTCGGCGCCGAAGAACACGAACTCCCGAGCGTCGGCCTTGACGCCGGCGCGCTCGAGCACCGCGCGCAGCGGCACGCCGGTCCAGCGCCCGTTGCTCGACAAGCCGTTGAGTGGACCCCGGTTGCCCGAGCATTCGAAGCCAAAGACGAGCTCGCGGCTGGGCATGGCGCGCAAATCGGCGATCGACAACGCGAGCGGTTCGTCCACCAGGCCGGAGACACGGAGGCGATAGACCGCGGTGTCGATCTCGGGGTGGCCATAGTGCTGCGTCGTGAAGAACTGGTTGATCGGCGTGAAGAACCCGTCGATGTGGCGGACGTCGATGATCCGGCGATCCGGGGTCCGTTGGATGACGATCTCGTCGGGCAGATCGGTGAACTCCATGAGCGACTCGCCCTGGGCGAGCGCGGGCAGCGCCCATTTGGGCAGACCGAGGACGCCGAGCCCCGCCATTGCGAGACCGCCTTTGATCACGTCACGACGTGTTTTGTGGGTCGTCATCTGATGCGCTCCCATGCGGGGCAACCGGTAGCGGTGTCGGAACGACGAATTATACCCCTGGTCCAAGGTTGTTCACAGCCTGTTTCACACCGCGGAGATAACGCGTGACACCCCGCCTGTTGGGATGACCGATAGCCGCCAGGTAGCAGTGGAACTTGGTTCTCCCCCGCCGGACCGCCCGCCAGCACGGAAGCACCCGGTCGTCGAGCTGCGGGTCCCGATCGCCAAGACCGAAGAGCAGCGGGTCGCGGCCGAACAGTCCATTCGCGGGCAGATACGTCGACGGCACGAATCGGATGGCGCCAGTGGCCGTGCGGCTGGCCTCGCGGACAGCGCGTTGGAGCTGCCGGTCAGATTCGTGGCGGAACAGCTTGCTGTTCTCGACAGCCCGAGAGACCAGGTTGGTCCGTCCCACACTCACCGGTTCCGTGAGATTCCAGACATCCAGGAGCGCGACGAGATCCGCGCGCCTACTGATCCGATCGGCCAGGATCTGGTAATACCCGAGCACGAAGACGTCCGCACCGCGGTATTTCCTCCCGATGGCGGCAAGCACCGTGCCCATGTCGAGATGGCACGTGCGGGCGATCTTCTGCTTGAGCCTGGCTCGAGAGAACTGCGGGTTGACGATGTTGAACACGCCGACGTCGTTGATGCCGCCGTCGACCAGGACGCAGACCCGCTTTTCGGTGGGCGGCGGCGCGAGGCGGATCTGCCTTAGGACGGATGGAAACGGCGTGGGCACTTCGCCGTGCAGACGCGTCGCGCGCGAGCCTCCGACCAGCACCGCCCCGGAATGCGCGAAGTGCTTGACCGAGACGGTGCGTCTGTGCCTGCCGCGCAGCCACGTCGCGAGACGCGTGTGCAGCTTGGTCGCCCGGTCGTGTCCTTGCCCCCACAAGACGGATGTGCCGAACACGTAGAGCCCGGTGTGCGCCATGTGCGTGCCTCTTGGACCGGACAGACCCGGGCGGTCTAACCCCAGAGCTCACTTGAGTTCTGAGTTAGTTCAAGCCGCGGCGCGCGAGCAGCGGCCCGATGTCGGGATCGGCGCCGCGAAACTGCCGAAACAGCGACATCGCGTCCACACTCCCACCCTTCGACAGGAGACGCTGTCGAAAATGGTCGCCGTTCCCGCGGGTCAGCCCGCCGTGCTCCTTGAACCACTCCACCGAGTCGGCGTCGAGCACCTCGGCCCAGATGTACGAGTAGTACCCAGCCGAATAGCCGCTGCTCCAGATGTGCGAGAAGTACGTGCTGCGATAGCGGGGCGGCACCGCGTCGAGCGCCACACCGGCCTCCGCCAACGCGGCGCGCTCGAAGTCATGCACGCGGTCGGCATCCGGGACCTCGTCGGCCGTGATCTGGTGCCAGGCCTGGTCGAGCAGCGAGGCGGCTAGATACTCGGTCGTGGTGAAGCCCTGGTTGAACCGCGCGGTCGCGAGCACTTTGTCGAGCAGCTCCGCGGGCATGGGGTCTCCGGATTCGTGGTGGGCCGCGTAGTTCTTCAGCACGGACGGCCACGTGGCCCACATCTCGTTCACCTGAGATGGGTACTCGACGAAGTCGCGGGGGACGCGCGTGCCGGCGAAGTACGGATAGCGGACAGCCGAGAACAGGCCGTGCAGTGCGTGGCCGAACTCGTGAAACATCGTCCGCACCTCGTCGAACGTCAGCAGTGTCGGCTCGCCGGCCGGCGGCTTCGACACGTTGAGATGGTTGGCGATGACCGGATGTGTCCCCAGGAGATCGGACTGGGTCACGTAGGAGTTCATCCATGCGCCGCCGCGTTTCGACGGGCGCGCGTAGTAGTCCGCCAGGAACAGGCCCAACGGCTCCCGCCCGACGTCGAACACCTCGAAGACCCGTACGTCCGCCTGATAGACCGGCAGGTCGGTCCGCTCCTCGAACGTGAGCCCGTAAAGCTGGGTCGCGGCGTAGAACACGCCGTTCTCGAGCACGTTGCCCATCTCGAAGTACGGGCGCAGCTCGGCAGCATCGAAATCGTATCGCGCGGCACGCACCTGCTCCGTGTAGAACGCCCAGTCCCACGCCGCGACGTCGCGGTCCTCGCCCGCCCCCGCGGCCATCGCCTGTAGATCCGCCCTCTCCCGCGTGGCGTTCGCGACGGCGGCCGGCGCCAGGCTTGCCAGCCGTTCGTTGACGGCGTCGACGCTCCGCGCCGTTTGCTGGTCCAGGATGTAGGCCGCGTGGTTCGCATACCCCAGCATGGACGCGCGCTCGGCGCGCAGCCTGGCCATGCGCACGATGGTCTCGCGGTTGTCGAATTCGCCACCCTGGCTCCCGCGCGCCAGCGACGCCGTCAGGATCCGCTCGCGCAGCGCGCGGTCCTTCAAGGATGACAACGGTGGCTGGCCGCTCGTGTTCAAGAGGGCCAACACGTATTTCCCGTCCATCCCTCGCGCGACGGCCGCCTCGGCAGCCGCCGCAATCCTGCCCTCCGACAGGCCGGCGAGCGCGTCGCGTGAATCGACGACGATGGCCGAGGCGTTGACCTCGTCCAGCACGTTCTGGCTGAACGTCGTCTCCAGTGCGGCCAGCTCGGCGTTGATCTCCTGCATCCGCGTCTTTTCGGACTCGGACAGCTCGGCGCCAGCGCGCACAAAGTCGGTATGGTACTCCTCGATCAGACGACGCGACTCGGCGTCGATGTCCCGCGCGTCGCGTTGGCCGTAGAGCGCTCCTACCCGCTCGAACAGCTCCGCGTTCAGCAGGATCCGGTCCCGGTGCGCGGCCAGCTTCGGTGCGATCTCCGCGCGAATCTCGTCCATTGCATCGTTCGTATCGGCGGAGTTGAGGATGTAGAACACGTTCTCCACACGCGTGAGCAGCTCGCCCGAGCGCTCGAGCGGCACGAGGGTATTCTCCAGCGTCGCCGGCGCGGTCACTCCGATGATCGCGTCGATCTCGGTCAGATGCTCCGCCATACCCCGCTCGAAGGCGGGCCGATAGTGCGCGTTCTCGATCCGATCGAACGGCGGCAGCTGATACGGCAACGTGCTCGGCGTGAGGAGCGGGTTCGCCTCCGACCCGGCCCCCGTCGCCTCGCCGTCCGAGCTCGACCCGCCGCAGCCGGCGGCCCACACGGCCATGGACATGATCGTTACCCTGAAGAGCACCCTTGTCACCATCATCATCGCGCAACATACCACTTTCGTCGTACCGATCGCGCCGCGTCTTTGCGAAACCAACACGACACGTTACGATGGTGGCTCGTGTGATCCACCATCCGGTTTCGGCTTCGAAAAGGTAGCGCACATGCCACATGGACGACTGCTGGCCCTGATCCTCGTCTGCGCCACGCTCGTCGCGGCCAACACCGCGCCGTCAGCCGAGACGCAAGCTGTGTCCACGCCGGATGGGGCACTGTTTCTGACCATCGATCTTCAAGTGGATCCCGCCAAGGTCGACGAATTCCTCGCGCTGATGATCGAAGCGGCACCGGACACACGAGCCCGTGAAGGCTGTCGCCTCTTCGATATCTACGTGGACCAGGACAACCCCGGTCACGTGGTGTTCTAC
Source organism: Vicinamibacterales bacterium (assembly GCA_965197395.1). Classification (GTDB taxonomy): domain Bacteria; phylum Acidobacteriota; class Vicinamibacteria; order Vicinamibacterales; family UBA8438; genus CAZYFH01. Next base: position 405,533 of record CBDANB010000007.1, read on the forward strand.
GAAATCTGGGATTCCAAGGAATTGCAGCAGTCCTACATCGCCTGGCGTCAGGAGTCCGGTTTCAACGCGCGAATCGGCCCCTACATGGTGCCAGGCGGCGGCGGGCTCACGTACTTCACGAAGGTCGATGGCTAGCCCGACGACTGCCCGTGCGGCGGGGCATGTCAGCGAGCCACCACGCCGACCTCAGGGATAAACGCTACGTTGCCGGCTGCGGTCCCACCGGGCTGGAGGACGAGCATGCCGGTGTCGGTCCGCCCGACGTCGGCCAGGTTGAACGCGTCGATGCAATTCGTGGCCGGCTCTACGCAAAAGAAGTCACGTCCCGCCGGCGTGTAAACCACGAGGCACGCATAGACCGGGTCGGCCGCCATGCGCAGCCGCGCGTCCCACTCTGGCCACTCGATCTGGACACGGCCGCCAAACCCAACGAAATTATTGTCGAGCGGCGTGGCGTCCGGGCTCAGCCCGCGGCCATCCATCCGCAGGTCGGCCGGTGGCGTCACCAGCCCCGCCGGCATCTTGCGCTCATCGGCGCGCCACATCCGGCCGACCGCAGCACGGACCCGCACCCCGGACGTCCGGGTGAAGTAGGGGTGGAGCCCGAACCCGACCGGCATCGGCTCAGACGCCGCACTCGTCACGCTGAACCGGACCCGTAGCCCGTCACGGCCGAGGGAGAAGGTCTGCCGGGCTCGGTAGGCCCACGGCCACGCCCCGGCCGGGTGCCGGTACTCGATCGTCAGACCGGTGTCCGACGTGTCGACGACGGTCCACGCCGCGCGCCAACCATGGCCATGAATCGCATGTGGCTCGGGCTGAAAGTTCTGTGGCAACTGGATGAGGCGGCCGCGAAAATGAAACCGGGCGTCGCGGATGCGATTCGAGAACGGCACCAGCGGAAAACACGACGTGTCGCCGGGGGCACGGCGCGCGACGGCATCCGCGGCCGCCGGTCGCAGCCACTCGATGATTGCGCCGTCGTGCTCGGACGCGTAGCGGGTGATGACGCCGCCCGCCTCGGGCGACACGGCGAGCACCGCCGAGCCGGTTCGGAGCTCGACCACGGAGCTACCGAGCTCCGCTCTCCCGCGCCCCCATCGCCCGTAGCAAGGCAATGGTCGCCGGGGCCGCCTCGCGGTTGCCCTGTCGCCGGCGCGTCACCAGCGCGAGCGGCGTGAGGCGGCGCGCGTTGGCCGCGTTCAGGTCGGCGCCGTGCTCGACGAGCAGCTCGATGACGCCGTCGAAGCCCTTGTCGACCACGTGGTGCAGCGCGGTATTGCCGTCCCCGTCGACAGCGACCACATCGGCGCCCGCGTCCAGTGCCGCGCGCACCGCCGCGCGGGTCCCCGGCTCGTCGGTGTGCTCCGCCTGAAACGCGACGTCGCGGGCGAGCGCGCGATCTCGGCGATCCCAGACGCCGTACCGCCAGCTGGCGCCCGCCGCGAGCATCAACGGCGTCCATCCGTTTCGCAGCGGGAGCGTCCCATCGGCGCCGGCGGCTACCAGCGCACGCATGATGCCGGCCTCGGCGAACTTGGCGGCCAGCGCGAAGGGCGTCGCGCCGAGCAGATGCTCGCCGACCATCAACACCTGACCGTTGCGGGTGACGCGGGTCGCCTCGGTCACCTGGGCGTCGGGACGCGCGCCGGCGGCAAGCAGCGCATCGACGACGTCCCGGTCGCCCGTCAGGACCGCCGCGTGCAGCGCCGTATAGCCGGCGGCCGACGCGTTCGGGTTGGCGCCCTCGGCCAGCAGCAGCGTGGCGAGCGCGCGGTGACCGCTGTGCGTCGCCACGAGCAGCGCGCTGGCGCCGTCTGGCGCGGTGTCGTTGACGTCGGCGCCGGCGGCGAGGAGCAGGCGCGCGGAGTCGACATCGCCCTGCCGTGCCGCGAACAGCAGCGCAGTAAAGCCGCCGACATCGGTCTCCTCGGCGTCCGTGCCGTAGCGGCGGCCGAGCTCGCCGTACTTGAGATTCGACTGCAGGCGACGACTGATCACCAGGCGCCGGACACGCGACCGGCGAGACAGATCGGCGCCATGGTCGAGCAGCGCCTCCACCACAGCCGGATGGCGTTCGGCCACGGCCCACATCAGCGCCGTCTGGTCCTCGACGGACTCGCTCGCGTTCACATCCGCGCCGCGCGCCAAAAGCGCGGTCACGGCCGCCGGATCGCCGGTGCGCGCGCAGCTCATCAGCACGGTCTCGCCCGTGTCGACCGCGGCAGTGGCCTCCGCCCCCGCCTCGAGCAGCGCCTCGACCATTGCGGCGTTGGCGTTCGTGCAGGCAAGGGACAGCGGGACAACACCGTGGGTGTTCGCAGCCGAGGCGTCCGCACCCGCCGCGATCAAGAGTCGGGCTGTGGCCAGATCGTCGAGATAGGCCGTCCAGTGCAGCGCCGTCGCACCGTCGGCGTGCGCGGCGTTCACGTCGAGCCCCCGCTCCAGCAAGAGGCGCACCGACGCGCGATCCTGCCGCTTGACCGCCTCGACGAGCCGGAAATCCGCTCCCTGGGCGCGCAGGTCGACCGCTGAGCACGCGAGAAGGCCGAAGACGGCGAGCACGCCTACCGTCGTGCGCATGTCGTGCGTTCTCTCTCCTAGGGCTCAGGGCTCAAGACAAAGGGCTCGAGACCCCTGGGCCCAGGACGTCAGACCACCTCATCTACAGGTCCGAGAGACCCGTCAGCTCCCCCGTGCTGTCCCCGATCCGATCGACGTCCACCCCGAGCTTGTCGAGCAGCGACAGATGCAGGTTCGCCAACGGCGTGCGCGCCGGATAGACGAGGTGACGCCCACCGGCCAGCTGGCCCGCGCCGCCGCCCAGCAGCAGGATCGGCAGATCGTAGGGCGAGTGGGCGTTGCTGTCGCTCATGCCGGCGCCGTACATGAGCATCACGTGGTCCAGCAAGGACCCATCGCCGTCAGGGGTCGCCTGCAGTTTGTCGAGGAACGACGCGAACAGCTCAACGTGATACGTGTTGATCGTCGTCAGCTTCTCGAGCGCCTCCGGCACGTTGCGGTGATGCGACAGCGGGTGGTGCGCATCGGGAACCCCGATCTCCCAGTAGGTGCGACCGCTCAGCTCGTGTCCGCTCATGAACGTGATGACCCGCGTGCGATCTGTCTGATACGCCAGCAGCTGCAGGTCGTACATCAGCCTCGCGTGCTCCGCAAAGCTCGACGGGACACCCAGGGGCCGCTCCAGCAACGGCACCTCCCGGTCGCCTTGCGCCTCGGCGATCTCGATCCGTCGCTCGACGTCCCGGACGGCATCGAGGTAGGCGCCGAGCTTCACCTGGTCGCTCGGGCCAAGGGCGGGCCGCAGCCGCGCGACATCGTCGCGCACCGAATCGAGGATGCTGCGCTGCTCCAGACGCCGGACGCTACGCGCCGCGGGATCGGTGCTGTCGGTGTCGCCGAACAACCGCTCGAACACCGCGCGCGGGTTGTGCTCCATCGGCAGCGGCGTCGATCCGCTTGCCCAGGAGATGGTGTAGGAAAACGCGCAGCTGAAGCCGCCGCTGTCGCACGAGCCGGCGAAATTGGCGCCTTCCAGCCCGAGCTCGAGCGACGCGAGCGGCGTCTGCCGCCCCAGCACCTGTGCGGCGATCTGATCCATGGAGACCGCCGTCGGGTTCCACGCGCCCGGATGCTCGGCCGTCAGGAACTTCGTCGCGGCCCGCGAGTGCGTCCCGCCATTGATCCCCGGCGGCGGTGTGCTGTTGAGCCCGGACAGCACGAGCAGCCGGTCGCGGAACGGTGCGAGCGGCGCCAGAATGGGCGTCAACTCGAACGCGGCGCCCTCGGCCGCCGGCGTCCAGTTCTGCATGACCATGCCGTTCGGCACATACACCGCGCCGAACCGCAGCGCTGGTGCGGCCGCGGTCTTGCCGAGCGCGGTGAGCGCCGGCACCATGCCGTCGAGCAGCGGCAGCGCAAGCGTGGCGCCAAGGCCGCGGAGCACGCGCCGGCGGGGAATCGCCTTCCTGGTGATCATCATGAGTCCGCACTCCTCATCTGGAACGGCCGGCTCCCGACGATGCCGAGCACGATGGACGACCAGCGATAGTCGTCCGCCGCGGCCGACGTCACTATGCGTCGGATCGTCGGTTGGTCGAAGTACTCGACGTCACGCCCGACTGCGTAGGTCAATAGCTTCTCGGTGACGGTTCTGACGAAGCTCACGTCGTACGACGCCAACGCCCGTCGGAACGCGGCGGGACCATCGACCGCCGTGCCGTCGGCCAGCACGCCCGTGGCGTCCACCGGTGCCCCCGCCTCGTTTGTCGCCCGCCACCGCCCGATCGCATCGTAGTGCTCGAGCGCAAAGCCAGGCGGATCCATGATCCGATGACACCCGGCGCACGCCGGGCTGGCGCGATGCCGCTCCATACGCTCGCGGACCGACCGCACCTCGCGCGCCCCGTGGTTCTCCTCGAGAGCCGGCACGTCGGCCGGCGGCGGAGGCGGCGGTAACCCGAGGATGTTGTCGAGCACCCACTTCCCTCGCAGGACCGGCGAGGTCCGTGTCGGATAGGCGGTCAATGTCAGCAGGCTGGCATGCCCGAGCAAGCCGCCGCGTTCCGAGGCATCGAGCGCGATGCGCCGGAATCGCTCGCCGTAGACGCCGGGGATGCCGTAGTGGCGTGCGAGCCGCTCGTTCGCGAAGGTGTAGTCGGCGGTGAGCAGCTCGCGGAGCCCGCGATCCTCGCGGAGCTGACTCCCGAGAAACAACAATGTTTCCCGCTCCATGTCGGCCCGCAGGTTCTCGTCGAACTCGTAGAAGACGTCGGCATCCGGCGCCACACCGCGGATGCGCCGAAGCTGGAGCCACTGGCTGGCGAAGTTGTCGACGAGCGCCGTCGACCGAGCATCGGCCAGCATGCGTCGCGTCTGGCGTTCGAGCACGCTCGGATCGCGAAGACGCCCCGCCTCGGCGACACGCAGCAGCTCGTCATCGGGAATGCTGCTCCACAGGAAGAGCGACAGCCTGGAGGCGAGCTCGAAATCGCTGAGGTGAGTGGCCGCGCCGGGCGCGACCAGCACGCGTTCGAGCGCCTTCTGAATCCCGCCTTCGAAGTCGCGCTCGCGCCGCCCGGTCTCGAAGAAGGGCATCAGCGTGGCGACGTCGGCATCGGCCGCGGTGCGGCGATAGGCGCGGCGCGCGAGCCTCGCCAAGATCTCGGTCGCACACTCCCGCTCGTCGACCTGCGGGGTCGGATAGCAGCTGAACAGCCGGCGCCGGCTCGGCGTGTCACCCGGCCCCGTCGCGTGGCGCGGACCGGTGATCTCCACGCGATCGACGGCCGCGTTGCCGTGATAGAAGCCGAGTCCGCTAAGCGAAAAGCCAGACAGCCGGCGCTCGAGAATCCCGGTCGGCTCGGTACGCGAGCCGACGAACGATACGCCGATGACATGTTGCCCCGCCGTCGCGGGAAACCGGACGACGAGTTCCGCATCGGCGCCGTTGGATACGTAGTCCTCCCAGGCGGGGTCGCCCCGGATCGTGCCGAAGAAGCTGTAGGCGGACGGATAGCCGACCCGGTCGGCGTCGCCGACCGCGAACCGCTCGATCAGCGCACCGTCGAGCCGCACCTCGAGCTGATGGGACCTGCCCATCCCGACGATGTAGTCGTAGATCATCCGGCGGAGCCGGACCCTGACTTCGTACTCCCCATCGAGCGGGAAGTAGTGGCGAACAGCCATCCCGCCGCGCGACCCGAATGGCTGGTCATCGAGACGATCATCCTGATACAGCAGCCGTGGCGTGCCGTAGGTCGCGGCGGCGTACCCCGGCCCAATCGTCGGGTCGCCGACGGCAAGACGGCTGACGCGATTCGCCGCCGCGAGGTAGCGATCGAACAACGCCGGCGAGACGGAGAGCACATTGCCGTTGGTGTCGAAGCCCTGCTGGTCCACGTCGTCGGCCGGGAACAACAACCAGCGCTCGTCGACGTCCAGATGCAGCAAGCTCCGGACGGCGTTGATGTACTCCGCGGAGGTCAGCCGACGGACCGGCGGCCGGCCGGCGCGTGGACTGGCCATCGCCACCCGGTCGAGCTCGGATTCCAGCCACGTCACGAACCGGTCGGCCTCTGCGGTGTCGGGGCGCGGCCGACCGGCGGGCGGCATCATGCCGAGCCGCAGCTTTCGGACGACCTTCTCCCAGGCTTCGGCGTCCGACCCGACGTGGGTCAGGTCGAGCGGGTCGAACGCAAACGGTACCGCGCCCTGCGCGTGTTGCCGTTCGTTGTGGCAGGTGACGCAGTACTGGTCGAGCAGGGCGCGATGTGCCGGGACCGGGGCGGGTGCCGTCTCCGCCGTCCGCTGACCGGGACCGGTGGCCAAGACAAGAGAGGTCGCCGCCGACATCGCCGCGGCCGCAGTTAACGCGACGTACACACCTCTCACGCTCGCCATTTTCTCGATGCGCTCGCTCCCTGTCAATGTCGATGGTCGCGCGACGGCGAGCCCCACGCATCCACGCGTGGGTATAGTTTTCGCATGCTACGTGCTCGGCTGGATGCCGGTGACTGCCCGGGCGCGCACGGCGCGCCCCGCGGCCGCGGAGTGGGGCTCTCGGGGTCCCCGCGGAGCGGCCGCGTGGGGTTCGGGGCGAAGCCCCGTCTGAGAATGCCCCGGGCGCGCACGGCGCGCCCCGCGGCCGCGGAGTGGGGCTCTCAGGGCCCCCGCGGAGCGGCCGCGTGGGGTTCGGGGCGAAGCCCCGTCTGATCGTGATGTCCGACGCGGCGCTCACGGAGATCCTCACGCGGTACTGGGGCTATCGCGCGTTCCGGCCACTGCAGGCCGACGCGATTCAGGCCAATCTCGACGGGCGCGACAGCCTCGTCGTGCTGCCCACGGGCGGTGGCAAGTCACTCTGCTTTCAGCTGCCCGCGCTCGTCGATGGTCCGGGAGGCGGTCGGCTCGGACTCGTCGTCTCGCCGCTCCTCTCACTGATGAAGGACCAGGTCGACGGCCTTTTGGCGAGCGGCGTCCCCGCGGCCGCGCTCAACAGCTCGCTCACGCCGGACGAGCGGCAGACCGTGCTGCGTGGGCTCGACGACCGGCGATATTCGCTGCTCTACGTCACGCCGGAGCGGCTTGCGGGCGACGGCAGCGCGGCCTTTCATGACTCGCTTCGGCGCTGGGGTGTGGCGTTCGTCGCCGTCGACGAGGCGCACTGCATCAGCCAGTGGGGACATGAATTCCGGCCGGAGTATCGCCAGCTCGCCGCGGTCCGTGGGTCGCTGCCCGACGCCGCGTGGCACGCCTTCACCGCCACGGCCACCGAACGGGTGCGCGACGACATCGTCACGCAGCTCGCGCTACGCGACCCGGTGCGACTCGTCGGCTCGTTCGACCGTCCCAACCTCGTGTATCGCGTCGTGCCGCGGGCAGGCCTGAAGGCGCAGATCCGGGGTGTGGTCGATCGCCACCCGCACGAGGCCGGCATCATCTATTGCGTGTCCCGGCGCGAGGTCGAAGCCCTCGCGTCCTGGCTTGTCGAGCTCGGGCATCGCGCGAAGCCCTATCACGCGGGGCTGGCCGACCCGACGCGGCGTGCCCACCAGGAAGCCTTTCTGGACGAGCGGATCGACATCATCGTCGCGACCGTCGCGTTTGGTATGGGCATCGACCGCTCCGACGTGCGCTTCGTGATGCACGCCGGCGCCCCGCGGTCGGTGGAGCACTACCAGCAGGAATCGGGACGCGCGGGCCGGGACGGGCTCGAGGCCGAATGCGTGCTGGCATACTCGCCCGCCGACTTCGCCAAGTGGCGGCAGATGCTCGACGCGAGCGGCGAGCTGACGGACAGCGCGCGGACCCTGCTCCGGGAGATGGAGCGATACGCGGGCGGCACGCGATGCCGGCATCGGATGCTGCTCGAGTACTTCGGCGAAGCGTACGGTGGGTCGGACTGTGGCGCCTGCGACTGGTGTCTCCACGAGCTCGAGCCGGTCGATGACTCGGTGACGCTGGCGCAGAAAATCCTCTCCGCCGTGGCACGCCTCCGGCAACGCTGGGGCGTGGCCCACGTGATCGACGTCCTCCGCGGACGGCTCACGGACCAGGTGTCAGCACGCGGGCACGACACGCTCAGCACGTTCGGACTCCTGGCCGAGACGCCGATCGCCGAGCTGCGCGGCTATCTCGATCAGCTCACATCCCAGGGGTTCCTCATGCGAGCGGGCGACCCGTTTCCGACCCTGCGACTCACCGACGAGGGACTGGCCGCGCTCCGGGCCGAGCGGTCGCTGGTGCTCTACCGGCAGCCACGTCCCGTCCGCCAGCGCGACCGCGGGCGGCGCCGCGAGTCGGGCGGCACGTCAGCAGCAGCGTCTTGGGACGGGGTCGATGTGGGGTTGTTTGAAGCGCTGCGCGCCTGTCGCCTCGAGATCGCGCGCGGTCGCGGGGTCCCACCCTACGTCGTCTTTCATGACAACACCCTGCGCGAGCTCGCGCGGCGGCGGCCGTCGACCGACCGCGCATTGCTGGACGTGCACGGCATTGGCGCGCGCAAGGCGGAGGATCTCGGTGAGACGGTGCTCGACGTGATCCGGCAGTACAGCGCGGAGCACGGGCTGGCGCTGGACGCCTCGGACCCTGACGATTAGGCCGTCATGGCCCGACGAGAATCTATGACGCGTTGTGGACTGTCTGGAACGGGCCAAGGCGCGCACGGCGCGCCTCGCGGGCGCGGAGTAGGGCCCTCGGTGTCCCCGCGGAGCGCCCGCGGGGGTTCGGGGCGAAGTCCCGTCTAGGGAACGAACCTGAAGCCTCGGGGGGTACCTGGCTTCCACGGCTCCGGCACCGTGTAGTCGGCGCGATGCGGCATCACGACTTGTGGGAGCGTCTCGGCGTCCATCACGGCGTCTGCAGGGATAATGTCGTTCCGGTTCAGCAGGAACGCCGTCAGGGCGTAGACCTCGTCCGCGGTCAGATGCCCTGGCTGGTCGTAGGGCATGGCGCGGCGGATGTAGCTAAAGATCGTCGGCGCGAAGGGCCAGTGCGCGAGCGGGAAGTAGTTGGTGAAGGAGGTCACCTCCCCACCGACCAGCACCACCGCCGGACCTTCAACGCCCGTAGGACCGTGACACTTCGTACAGCCGCGGTTGACGAAGACCGCGGCCCCCTGCCCCACCGAGCCGCTGCCCTCCGGGAGCTCCGCGCCCGCCGGTCCGATCGCGATGTCCCACGCCCGAAGCTCCGCGTCGCTTGGCGCCCGTCCGAGGCCCGACGCAGATCCAGCCGGCTGCGCCATCGCCGCCGTCCCCCAGAAGACCGCGACGATGAACGCGGCCGCGCGGACGCGGCTAGCCGTGCACATCCGAGACCTCTTCGACCGGCGGGAGCCCGTTGGTCACACGCCCGTCGGGATTGACGCGCCATGCCTGCATCCAGTTGCAGTGCCCGAGTTGGCTCTGAATGGTCCGGTAGAGCTGCTGGCGGGTGAGCCCCCAGTACTTCGCGTACTCGGCTTCGCTCGGCTGGACCAGTCCGTTTTCGTCGGTGCAGCGCGATTGAATCACCGCCTCCTGACCGTCCCACCGCCACGGCAGGTAGAACCGGGTATGGGCCTTTGCGAGCACCCGCCCGGCCATTTCGGCATCCGCGTACGTCTGTCCACCGTCGGTCGAGACCTCGACAAGTGACACCGCGCCGCCACCCGACCAGGCGAGCCCGCTGATGACATACGCGCCGTGGCCGCCCAACTGCTGCGTCCCGGACGGATAGGTCACGACCGACTCGGGCCCGAAGTCGTAGCTGTCCAACTGGGTCTTCGGGTTTGGGGTCAGGAAGCGTGAGTGCTCCTGGAACGAGAGATACGGCTGTTCGACCACCTTGATCCGTCGCAACCACTTCACGTTGTAGATGCCCTCGAACCCGGGGACGACGAGTCGTAGCGGGAACCCATGGTCGGGACGCACCGGCTCGCCGTTCTGCCCGTAGGCCACGAGCACGTCGTCCAGCGCTTTCGGCAACGGGACGCTCTTGATGTGTTTGCCGCCGTCCGACCCCTCGGCGATGATCCACTTCGCGGTGTTCTTGAGCCCGACCTCGTCAAGCAGCACCGATAGCGGGACGCCGGTCCACTCGCTGCAGGCCATCCGCCCATGCGTATCGGAGACGGTCGCGGCCCGCGGACTCGGACGATTGCCGATGCACTCGAGGAAGTGGATGCGCGAGACAAACGGCAGGCGCTTCAGCTCGTCCATCGAGAACACCAGCGGGCGATCGACCAGGCCGTGAATCATCAGCTTGTGGTCGGCCGGATCGATGTCCGGAATCCCGTAGTGGTGCTGGGTCGTAAAGTGCAGTGACGTCGGTGTGATGGTCCCCACCAACTCGCCAAGCGGCGTGCGCGCGCTGGGCCGATGCGGCGTGGGTCGCAGCGGGGGTCGATCCGGGTGGCTCCGGCCCTCGATGACGCGCGTCGTGGTCACGAAGCGCGAGCGCTGGCCGTAGAGCACGTGCTCGAGCGCGTTGTGGTCATCGGCGCTCGCCGCCGCGGGTGCGGCGCTCGCGAAGCGCGGCGCGACGGCCACGACGCCTGGCGCCATGGCGAGCCCGGCAAGCACGCTCGTTTCCTTGAGGAACCTCCTGCGGTCAGGCCGTGTCGTCGTCATCCGATCCTCCTCGCGTTACCTTCCCGCTCTTCGGCGCGATGGCCGGAGAGGATGCCGTCCATCCCGATGTTGCCCGCGTGGCACGCGTACTCGTAGATGGCGTCGTCAGTCCCCATCAACCGGCGCCCCCCCCCCCCCGGCGGGCCGGCCGTCTACCGGGTCATTGTAGCGAGGCGCGAGCCCCAAGGCTACCTGGCACGCATCGTCGAGGGGTCGGAACACGACGCACGGTCCACAGCGAGTACGGAAGTTCTTGTTCCGTGCCGCACAACGGCCTAATCCTTCACGAGATGGGTGGCGGCATCGGTGCCGAGCGCGCGTGACAGATCTCGCACATCGCCGCCGGATGGGCCTTGATGCACACGCAACCCGAACTGCGGAAGCACGGCCAGGATGTGGTCGAAGATGTCGGCCTGAATCGCCTCGTAATTGACCCAGCGCTTGTCGGCGCTGAACACGTAGATCTCGAGCGGGAGGCCGTGATCGCTCGGCGCAAGCTGGCGCACCATCAGCGTCAAGTCCTGCTGAATCATCGAGTGGTGGCGCAGATAGGCCTCGACGTAGGCGCGGAAGGTCCCGATGTTGGTGAGGCGTCGCTCGTTCGCCGGACTCGACCGCTCGCCGTCCCGCGCCTCGTCCCAGGCGGCCAGCTCGCGACGCTTTTGCTCCAGATACTCGGGCATGTACTGAATCTCGGCCAGCCGCGCGAGCATCTCGGCATCGCAGAAGTGGATCGACTGCATGTCGATGTTGATCGCGCGCTTGATGCGACGGCCGCCCGACTCCGACATCCCGCGCCAGTTCTTGAACGATTCCGTGATCAGCGCATACGTCGGAATCGTCGTGATCGTGTTGTCGAAGTTCTGCACCTTCACGGTCGTGAGCGCGACCTCCAGCACGTCGCCGTCGGCGCCGTACTTCGGCATCTCGATCCAGTCGCCCCGCGCGACCATCTGATTGGCCGACAGCTGGATGCCCGCGACGAACCCGAGGATGGCATCCTTAAACACCAGCATCAGGACCGCCGTCATCGCCCCCAGGCCGCTGAACAGCAGGAGTGGTGACCGACCGACGATGAGCGACAGCACGACGATCGCCGCGACGCCGTAGACCAAAAGCTTCACCACCTGCACGAAGCTCTTGATCGGCAGCTCGCGCGAGGCGCTCGTGGTGAGGGCAATGTCGCCGATCGCGTTCAGCAGGCTGTCCACAACCCAGACTCCCGCCAGCAGCATGTAGATCAGGCACGCACGTCGAACGACCTCGATCAAGACTGGATAGTCGGCAAGCACCGGCGGGGCCGCGAGATAGATGAGCAGCGCGGGCGCCAGATGCGACAGCCGATGAAACACGCGGCGGGCGATGACGGCATCGTCCCAGCGCGATACCGTGCGACCGGCCAGACCGACGAGGCCGCGCACGACGAACCGTTTGGCGACCAGGTTCGCGACGAACGCGAGCGCGATCACGATCAGGACGTTGACCGCCAGCGCCGCCACGGTCGCAACCTGCTCACCCGCACCCTGCCGGACGAGCCACTCCTCGAGCACACGCATCACGCGAGGATGACACGCGTACGCATCGACGACAAGCGACGTGTCCGCGCGGAAGCGCGCTAGAATAGGCGTGATGCGAACACGTGACCACCACTGGTGGCGCGCGCCGACCGCGACGCTGGCGACCGCCACGGTCGTCTTCATCGCTGGCATGGCGATGGGCGCCGTCCGTGCCGCGTCCGGGCCGACGGAGGCGTCGCAGGCAGACCCGACGCGAACGATCCGGGACGGCGTCTACACGGTGGAACAGGCCGCCCGCGGGCGGAAGCTGTACGAGGCCATCTGCATCCGGTGCCACGGCGAGGATCTCCTCGGCGCCAACGCGCGACCGCTGGCCGGTGACGCATTCATTCGCGACTGGGGCGGGATGACGCTCGACCACTTTTACGAGCGCGCCAAGACGATGCCGCCCGGCGACGCGGCTCGACTCGCGGACGATGAGTACCTCGACGTCATCACCTACGTCCTCGAGGTGAACGCGGTGCCCGCGGGCGATGCGGAGCTCGAAGCGCGCATGCTCCCCGACATCGTGGTCGAGGGCGAGGGTGGTCCCGACGAAGTGCCCGATTTCTCGCTGGTGCACGTGGTCGGTTGTCTGACGCGGGGACCCGACGGTGACTGGCTCGTCAGCGACGCCAGCGATCCGGTCCGCACGCGCGACCCGGCGGCCTCCGCCGGTGACGCGCTGAGCCAGGCCGAAGCGACCGCTCCCGGCCGCGGGTCGTTTCGTTTGATGTACGTCTTCCCCGATCCGTCGGCCCACGAGGGCCACCGCGTCGAGACAAAAGGGTTCCTGATCCGAGGTCCGCAGGACGCCCTCAACGTCACCGTCGTCGCCAGCCTCGCCTCCACTTGCGCCGCGCCGTAGGTGCTCGGGTCACTGTGGGGCCCCCTGGGCGATCGATCGACGTTGTTCTCGGGATTCCGCGGAACTCGCTGGCGGAACAGGCGTAGTACAGGTAGCGACTGACTGAGGGAGGTCCGCATGTGCACCGACTCACGATTGGCCCGAACGGCAGGCATCGTCGGGGTGTGTGTCCTCGCGGGAGCCGTCGTCGTTGCCGCGCGCGGCGATGAGTCTCGTGGCGAGGAGACGTCGGAGCAGCGGTTCGTCGTGACCGGCGTCCCTGAGATCGTGGTCAGGAACAGCACCGATGGCCGGACGACCGTGCGTGTCTCCGAAGGCGACACGGTGCGCGTGCGTACCGTGAGAGAGGGTCGGGACGCTGACGAGCTCGAGGTGCGAATCCACCAGGACGGCGACCGGATCACGACGGAGGTGGATCGCCCCTACCGGCGCTGGTTCTCCTGGGGCCGCAGTCCGCGGGTCCACGTCGACATCGAGACGCCTCGGCTGAGCGACGTGGATATCCGCAACGACGATGGCGAGCTCAACATCAGCGACGTCGAAGGGCGGCTGGTGCTCGTCGTCGATGACGGCGACGTGTTCGTCACAGATACCTCGGGTGAATTGCGGGTCGTCGGGGACGACGGCGACCTCGACCTCACCGACGTCAATGGCTCGGCCAATGTGCGTACCGATGACGGGCAGCTCACGGTCACCGGCTTCGAGGGGCGCCTGGCACTGACTGTCGAGGACGGCGACATGGTGGTCACCGATACGTCGGGCGAGCTGACCGCCGAAGGCGAAGACGGCGACCTCGATCTCCGCCACATCAGTGGCACCGTCGAGGCGCGGACGGAGGATGGCCGCCTGCGCCTGGACGGTGTCCTCACGGCCCTGCACGTCCGAACGGACGATGGCGCCGTCGACATCCGAGCCGAGGCCGGATCGAAGATGGAGGAGGACTGGTCGATTCGCGGCAAAGACGGCCGCGTGACCTTGGCGCTGCCCGATGGCTTTGCGGCCGATGTCCTCGTGCAGACCGACGACGGGACCGCCGAGATCGAGCAGCCGATCACCGTCCGCGGCAACGTCTCACGGCACCGCATCTCCGGTGAGCTGAACGGCGGCGGGTACGAGTTGCGCGTACAAAGTGACGACGGTCGCGTGACGATTACACGGTAGAGAAACACTGACGGACGCGTACGGAGAGGAGTGTGGCCCGATGCGACGATCGACTCTCCCAGGCTGCCCGACCGCGGGTCGAGGTGAGAGTGAGGCAATGCACGCCAACGTCGTGCTCTGTGCTCGTCTGTGCGTGATCGCCCTGACGGTGGGCGCGGCGCTGCCCGCCGAAGCCGGGCAGGATCAACGGTTGGTGACCGCAGCTGCCACCGAGGACATGCAGTCCGTACGCGCCCTGCTCGAAGAGGGGGTCGACGTCAACGTCTCGCGCGCGGACGGAGCCACCGCTCTTCTCTGGGCAGCCCACTGGGACGACCTTCCCACTGTCGACCTACTACTCGCTGCCGGCGCCGACATCAATGCCGCCGACGACCACGGCGTGACCCCGCTCGAGCGGGCGGCCGAAAACGCCAGCGCGGCGATGGTCGAAAGGCTGCTCGCCGAAGGCGCGGACGCCAACGCCGCTCAGACGAGCGGACTCACCCCGTTGATGATCGCGGCCCGGACAGGCAACGTCGGCGTCGTACGCGCGTTGCTCGTCCACGGCGCCGACGTCAACGCGGCCACGGCCGAGACCCTCAGCACACCGCTGATGTGGGCGGTGGCCGAGCCACACCTTGACATCGTGACAGCGCTGCTCAACGCCGGCGCTGACCCGCGCGCCTCGACGCTCAAAGGGTTCACGCCACTGATGTTCGCAGCGCGGGCCGGCAACATTGCACTCGCTGAGGCCCTCCTTGCAGCTGGTGTGGATGTCAACGAACCGAGCGCCGACGGCACGCACATCCTGCCGTTCGCGATCGTCAGTGGGCAGGACGCGTTTGCGCTGTTCCTCCTCGAGCAGGGCGCTGACCCCAATGGCTCGATGAGCGGCGTGCAGGCACTACACGCCGCGTCGGGCAGCGTCGGTCTGTGGATGCGCGACTGGTATCGGCGACACGGACGCGGCGGCCTCTATGCTGGCTTCGGGCGCGCGAGTCTGAGCGGCAGTCGACGGCTCCCGCTGGTCAAGGCGCTCCTGGACAAGGGTGCCGACCCCAACGCGCGGATCATCACGTCGGCGATGATCATGAGCTACATCGGCTATCCGAAGAAGGGCGCGTTTGAGCCGTTCGCCTGCGGCACCGGCAACCTGCGCGGCGCCACTCCACTCTGGGTTGCCGCGTACGACATGAACGGCGCCGGTGGTCAGGTATTCGGCGTGGGTGGGAGTCGCACGTCGAGCAGCGCGGAGATTCTCGAGACGTTACTGGCGGCGGGCGCCGACCAGCACCTGACGACCGACGACGGCACGACGCCTTTTATGGCAGCGGCGGGACTCGGACGAGCCACCTATACACCGCGCGAGCCACGCGGCGTCCGCTCGCCAAGTGCCGAGACAGCGGTCGCGCTGCTCCTGGACGCGGGTGCCGACATCAACGCCGTGAACGAGGCGGACTTCACGGCGCTCCACGGCGCGGCGTTTCGTGGAGTGAACGAGGTGATCGAGTTCTTGGTCGCGAACGGCGCCGACATCGATGCCCGAGACTTCCGGGGACGGACCGCGTACCGGATGGCCGAAGGATCTAAGCAGTCGTTCCAGTTTCAGAGCTGGCCGGAGACCGCCGCGCTGCTCGAACGACTGGGCGCCAACACGCGGCTGGGCATTCCGGGGACATTGCAGGAACGCTTGCGCGACGTGCCGGTGAAGACGGCCGAACAACCCTGAGCGGGTCGAGCTACGTGTCGCGGCCGCTGTAGACCTCGCCCATCCCGCCCGCGCCGATCTTGGCGGTGACCGACGATGCTGTGCCCGTGAGCGTGTTGTGGGTCCCTCTCCTATGCCTCCCTTCCCGAGGGAAGGGACAGCTCGAAGCTCCGCGCCACACACGGGCGAGCCGTCTTCTGTGGATTCCCGGGGGCGCGGCCCTTCTCTCGCTCTCCGTGTTGTCGGTGTTCGCCGTCGTCGGCTGGCCTGGTGCCTTTGCGGCAGCCGGCGCCGGCTTCTGCGAGGCGTTCCGGGAGGGAGCCATCAAGCAACCGGCCAACACGTGGTCAAACCTGGGCTTCGTCGTGGCGGGGCTCTGGGTTACCCGTCGAGTGGGCGCCGACCTCGCCGACCCGGGTCCGCCACGCAACGTGATCGGTCGCTGCGCCGGCCTCTCCATCCTGTACGCAGCCCTTGTCGTCTTGTTGGGGCCCGGCAGCATGGCCATGCACGGCAGCGGAACGGCGTGGGGTGGAACCACTGACGTCCTCTCGATGCTCTTGTATGTCGCGTTCCCGGTCGCGTACGCCGCCGTGCGCGTGGTCGGTGGCGGGGAACGCGTGTTCGCGTGGCTCTACGCGGTGCTGGTGGCGGTACTGGGGGTCCCCTTGCTCACGGGCACGCTGCCCTTCGCGGGCAGCACGCTGTATGCGTGGCTCATCCCGGTCTTCGCTGGTCTCGAGTTGTGGGCGGGATTTCGTAAGCCCGCTGGGAGCCGCGACCTTCGCTGGCTTGGCCTGGCCGCTGGCGTGTTCCTGATCGGCCTGCTGATCTGGCGCCTCTCGCACACAGGAGCGCCGCTGTGCTATCCAGCTTCGCTGGTCCAGGGACACGCCATCTGGCACCTGCTCTGCGCCGTTTCCACCGCGGCGATCTTCGTTCACTACCAGTCGGAGCGCGATCCCCAGGTGACGGCGTCAACATGAACCTAACCCCAGAACTCACTGCTCTGGGGTTAGTGGCTCATCGCGTAGACGATCGCGTTGACGGTAATCTCGATGGCGTATGTCGAATACCGTAGCGGATAGTAGGGACTCTCGGCCCACTCCCAGGCATCTCCGATGTCGGTGTTCCAGTTGATCATCACCATCAACCGGCCCTGCTCGTCGAAGATCCCTCGGACGCGCGGGGTGATCCCGTCGCGCTGCCACGTCGGACCGCCCTGCGCGCGACCAATGTTCGGCACCTGCAGGATCTCATCGATGACGTAAAAGGTCCTGAACAACGGATGGTCGAGCGGGATCTCGATGATCGGGTACTCCGGCAGCGCTCGCTTAATCTCCGCCTCGAAGTTGGCCCACTCGGCAGAGCCCCAGAAGTCGTCGATCATCAGGAACCCGCCGGCCAGCAGGTAGTCGCGCAGCCCGTTCACCTCCGGCTCGGTCATGTACATGTAGCCGACCTCGAGCGCATAGAGGAACGGGAACCGGCGGATGTTCGGGTCGTCGAGTCGGACGGCGTTCTCCCTCTCGTACGCATCGACATCGACCAGTCGGTCGATGATGGTCAGGAGCTGACGGTCCGCCTTCGGATAGTCAGTCGCCCACGACGGGCGGCCCCAACCTCGTCCGCCCCTGTAGACCGCCCGGGTGAAGAAGAACTCCCGCCCGGCGGCACTCGGGTTCTTCACGGTGGGACGGACGTCCTCGCGGCGGAAGATCGGTTGGCTCTGGGCCGCCAGCTCCGCCTCGGGGAAAACGGTCGCCCGCCGCGGCGCGGGTGCGGCAGGTGCCGTCTCCCACCAGGCAAGCCCCATGCTCGCAACAACCGCCACCGCGACCAGAATCGCGCGCATGATGATCAGCAGGCAGGCTGCAGTCCAGTCAGCAGGGTCATAGACTCCACGAGACCTTAGGGCAACGCAAACACGAAGAGGTTGTTGCCAACGCTCGGGTGTAGCTCGGGCGTCAGCGTGAGGAAGCGCGGGGTGCCCGTGCTCACGGCGACGTACTGCCGTCCGTCGACGGCGAAGGCGATCGGAAAGCCGCTGACCGACGAGCCGAGGTTGACCTCCCAGAGCACGTCACCGGTCTCGTGGTCCAACGCCCTGAACCGCCCGTTGACATCCCCGCCGAACACGAGCCCACCGCCGGTCGCGACAAGCGACATGGTGGCGGCCCGCTGACCGTATGTCCAAGTGATCTCACCGGTCTCGGCGGAGATCGCCTGCACGGTGCCGACCTGATCGGTTCCCGGGGTAATCTGGCTGCGCCAGGCGAGCGAATAGAGCTCGTTGCTGATGTCGTCGCCCGCGGTGGTCGCCAGCATCCGCGCACAGACATTCCGCAGCGGCATGTACATCATGTTGGTCAACGGACTATAGGCGCCGGCCTCCCAGTCCTTTCCGCCACTGGCGTGTGGGCAGGCGAGGACCTCCTGCCCGCTGCCCGTAAAGACAAGCTCCGAGCTCTCCGTGACCGCCCCCGTCGCGCCGTCGATGCTGCTGATCACGTTCTGCGTAATCGTCGGCGTCGCCCAGAGGAACTCGCCCGTTTCCCGATCGAGCGTGTAGACGACACCGGTCTTGCCGGGAATCCCCGTGACCACCTTCCGCACCTCACCGGTCCGCAGTCGTGGGTTGATCCAGCTCACCGCGGCCGGATTCGGCGCCACCGCCGTGTCGACCAGCAACCGCTCGAACGGATGATCGAGGTCCCAGTGGTCGTTGAGATGTTGGTAAAACCAGACGATCTCGCCAGTGTCGGCGTCCAGCGCGAGCGTCGAGTTGTGATACAGGTGCTTGCGATCGACGCCGCCCAGCATGAACTTCGGGGCGGGCGAGGTGACCGATGTTCCGATGTAGACGAGGTTCAAGGCGGTATCGTAGCTGGGCACCATCCAGGAACCGACGTGCGCTCGCTGCGCGTACGGCACGTCGCCCCACGTCTCGTCCCCCGGCTCCCCAGGGGCAGGAATCAGGCGTGTGCGCCACAGTTCTTCGCCCGACAACGCATCGTGCGCCGTGATGACGCAGGCGTCCGGACCTCCCTGTGGCATGCATCCCCGACCTGAAATGACCTTCCCGTTGGCAATGATCGGGCCGGAGGTTTGATGGGCCGGGTTCTTCGTATAGTCCAGGATCTGGGTTTCCCACACCAATCGGCCCGTCGCGGCGTCGAGCGCGAAGACGTGGTCGTCAGAGCTCGTGTCGATGATCAGATTGCCGTAGATGGCGATGTTCCGATTGGCTGACGAGATCGGGACGAAGTCCTCGAGATCATCCGGGCGCTCCCGGCGATATTCCCAGATCAGGTCCCCCGTGACGGCGTCAATCGCCTGGATGACATCGCGTGGGTTGGGCATGAACATCACACCGTCGTAGACGAGCGGCGTGCCCTGCTGGCTCCCCTCCGACAGGCCGCGCGACCAGACCATGCGTAGATCGCCGACGGTCTCTTTGCTGATCTGGTCCAGCGGGCTGTAGCCCCAGCTGTCGAGCGTACGGCGCCACATCAGCCAGTCAGCCGGGTCGGGATTCTGCAGGACTGCGTCCGTGACCGGCGTGAGCGACTCCACTTGCGCCTGGGCGGGAACCCCAGCTGCGACCGTGAATGCGGCGCACGCCAACGTCGCAAGGAACATCGCCGACGCAGATGCACGCATGGGCCCTCCTCTGTGGGGGTATCCCGGATGGCTGATTATGCCACCGGCTGGGCCCATCACGATCGCGGGGGGTGAAGCCGGCTAATACAGAATCGACGGCATGTAGGGGCCGGCCGGTTCCTGATACTCGCCGATCGTCATCAAGGTGAGCGGCTGCACCACCCGCAACCCGTGCGACAGACACCACCGCAGCACCTCGCCGTTGCCGGTCGGCAGGATGAACCCGGGACCGAAGAACGACGGGGCGGCGCCGATCAGTGCTTTGAGCGCGTCGTTGTGCTCGGCAACCGCATGTCCGATAAAGCCGATCGAGCTGGCATAACCCACGACTCGGCCTCCCTGCTCGACCACGGTCGCCGTCCCCTGCGTCACGGTATCTACGAGCTCGCCGTGTCTGTCGTGCCCGTGCACCCGCACGCAGAGTGCATCGCACGCCGCAAGGTCATCGGTCGTTGCTGGACGCACGTCGCAGCCGGGAATCGTGAGGTCGAGCGGCTGCCCCTGGACGTTCGACAGCAACGCCCGGGTGTCGAACCCCAGCTTGGTGTAGAGGCACAGCGACCGGTTGTGATAGCTCGCCTGCAGCAGCCGCACGCCGGGACGACCGTCGGTCCGGACCCGTGTCAGCATGTGCTCCATGAGCTGACGCCCGACCGTCCGATTCTGCACGGCCGGGTCGACGGTGATCGGTCCCAGCCCAGTGATGTGCGACCGCTCGTCCAGGAAGTTGCTGCCCACGACGCGGCCGTCGAGCTCGGCCACGATGCCGTAGAAGCCAGGGTGCTCCAGCAGGCCGCCGATCATCCCGGCCGCAGTCTCGGGGGCCGGAAAATCAGGCGGAAACCGATGCTGTTCGGCGATCGCACCGAAGGCGTCGAACAGGATGCGCGCGAGCGCCGTCGCATCGCCCCCGGTCGGTTCGCGCATGACGAGGTTCACGATGGACACTGCCTCGCTTCGGGGCGGGCCTTCAATCGCCGGTCGCCAACGGTCCGTGAAGGGCTTACTGGCCGGCGGGTGGGGAGACGCCGGCGCGCTCCATCACCTGACGTATGGCCTCGGCGGTCGCGGGGTTGCTCTGGATGTTCATGCCGATGTGCACACCCTCGACGATCTGGAGCGGCGTCCATTCCTTGGCGTTCGGCTGATTCCAGACCGCGATATCTGCGCCCGCCTCCGCCAGAAACGTCGCGACGGACGGGAGATGCTTATACGCCGCGCCGTGCATCACGGTCTCGCCGTTGTCGTCCACCTCGTTCAGATCGCCGCCGAGATCGAGCGCGACGATGACCGCTTCGAGCACCTCCGGCTCCGTCCCGGGATCCTCGCCAGGCGACGAGGTCCCGACGCCGGCGGCCACCATGATCGGCGTCGTGTTGTCTTCATTGGGCGTGAGCGGGTCGGCCCCGAGCTCGGCCAACAGCCGCATCAGGTCGGCGTCCCCGGTCCGCGCCGCGAGCAGGAACGGCGTTCCGCCGATGAAGTTCAAACGCGTGATCCCGGCCGGTGGGCGCACGGTCACCCGCGCGTTCACGCCAGCGCCCGCAGCCACGATCTTCCGCACGAAGTCGAGACTGGTCATCGTGCCGGAGCCCTTTGGCGCTGGATTGTTGCTCCCGGCGACGCCGGCCTTGCGCACCCACGACACCTGGTGGAGCGCGGTCCAACCCCGCGACGCGGCGTTCACGTCGGCGCCACGGTCAACGAGCAGTGCGGCAAGCTCGTAGTGGGCGTTCGCGGCCGCGAGCAGGAATGCGTTCAGCCCGGTTGGTGGGCGCTCCGCGCTGGTCCCGCCGCGGCGCCGCCGTTCCACGACCGGCAGCGATTCCTCGACGTCGGCGCCGGCCTCGAGCAACGTCTGCACGACGCCGATCCGCCCCTCGCGCACGGCGAAGAGCAGCGCCGTCCATCCCTTGCTCGATCGCGCCGTGATGTCGGCGCCATGCGACAGCATCGTCGGGATCACTTGGGTGTGTCCCTCGGCGGCCGCCCACATCAACGCCGTCTGCCCCCGCCACGTCTCGGCCGCGTTGACGTCGACACCGCGGTCGAGCAACAGATCGACGACATCGAGCGATCCCGTGCGGGCCGCCGTCATCAGTGCGGTTTCGCCTTCCGGCAGCGTCGCGTTGGCATCGACGCCAGCATCGAGGAGCAGTGACACGATCGTGGCGTTGCCGTTCGTGCACGCCAGCGCGATCGGCTGGACACCGTATCGATTCGCCGCCCGCGCATCGGCGCCCGCGCCGAGCAACAACTCGACCACCGCGGGCTCGTTCGTGTGGACCGCCCAATGGAGCGGCGTCGTCCCATCGGCGTCGGCCGCCATCACATCGGCACCGCCCGCGAGAGCCGCGCGCACGCCGGCCTCGTCGGCAGACTTGATGGCGTCGAGCAGACCGGCGTCGACCTCCGCGGCCCGCGCGCCACCTGACATCGACAGCACGAGCCCGACGATCACGCCTGCGATCAACCGATGCATGCCGACCTCCTTACAGCGTCAGCGGCTCGATCACCGCACCCGCGCGCCCGGTGCTATCGGCGAAGTCGTCCACGTGCGCGCCGACATCGTCGAGGAGCGTGAGGTGAAGATTCGCCATCGGCGTCAGCTCGTCGTATTTCACATGGCGGCCTCCGGTAATGCTCGACCCGGCGCCACCAGCCACGACGATTGGCAGGTTGCTGTGGTTGTGCACGTTCGGGTTGCCCAGGCCGCTCCCCAACAGATACGTGGTGTGGTCGAGGAGCGTCCCATCGCCGTCCTCAGTCGACTTCAACTGCTCGACCAGGTACGCGAACAACGAGACGTGGTACTGATTGATCTTCGCCAGCTTGGCGAGCTTCTCGGGATCATCGGTGTGGTGCGAAACCGGATGGTGCGGCTCCGGCACGCCGATCTGTGGATAGGTCCGCGTGCTCGCCTCACGCGCCATCTGGAAGGTGATGACACGCGTCAGGTCGGCCCGGAGGGCGAGGACCTGGAGGTCGTACATCAGCTTGACGTGCTCTTCCCAGGCCTCGGGCACGCTCGTCGGTCGGGTCAGATCGCTCGCCGGTGAGTCGGCGACCGACTGCTCGGCTCGCTGAATGCGTCGCTCGACCTCGCGCACGGTGTCGAGATACTCGCTCACCCGGTTGCGGTCGCTGGTCCCGAGCCGCTGCTGCAGGCTCGCCATGTCCTCGAGCACCCAGTCGAGGATGCTCTTGTTCGTCCTGAGCTCGGCCTGCCGCTGTTCCGGCGTGCCCCCGTCGCCGAACAGCCGCTCGAAGACGAGACGCGGGTCGGATTCCGTCGGGTTCGGGGCGGTCGGCGACGCCCACGACAGGCTGTTCATGTAGACGCAGGCATACCCGTTGTCGCAGTTACCGACTTGCGCGATCAGGTCCGTCCCCAGCTCGAGCGACGGGAGCGGCGTGTCGCCCCCGATTGCCTTGGCGGCAATCTGATCCGCCGACGTGCCGTTGACGAAATCGCTGCCTTCGGTGCGCTTGGGTTTCACGCACGTCAGGAACGAAGAGTTCGCCGAGGCGTGATTGCCGGTCGTATGCGCCTCGTTGATCTCGAGGTTGGTCACGACCGTCACGTCGTCGAGATGGGGCATCAGCGGCGACAGTGACGTCGACAGTGTCGTCAGCTGGCCCACCTCCGTTGGCGTCCATGCCACCGGATTCATCCCCATCGGGATGTAGACATAGCCAAGGCGTCTCGGCGACGAGGCCGCGGTTCGCGCCAGCGCCGAGGCGGCCGGCATCATCGCGTCGAGCAGCGGCAACGCCAGGGTGGCACCCAGGCCACGCAGAATCGTCCGCCGTGGCAACGCCATCTTCGTGATGATCATGACTCTGATCTCCTCATCTGAAAGGGCGCGCTCCGCACCACGCCCAGGACGATCGACGAGAACCGATAGTCGTGCTCCGACGCCGCGCGCACGATCCCGCGGACGTCGGGCGCATCAGCATGGTCGAGCCCACGCCCCAGCGCGTAGGTGAGTAGTTTCTCCGTCATCGTGCCGACAAACACGTCCGGACGGTCGAGCAACGCCCCGCGCAGCCCCGCGGCCCCGACGAACGTCTCCCCACCCGGCAAACTTCCCGACGCGTCGATCGCCGCGCCCGCCTGCACGTCGCGCCATCGACCGATTGCGTCGAAGTTCTCCATCGACAAACCGGCCGGATCCATGATGCGGTGACAGACGGCACACGCGGGATTTCGGCGGTGCGCCTCCATCCGATCGCGCATCGAGACGGCGTGCAGCCGGGATTTGTTTTCTTCGAGCGGCGGCACGTCGGCCGGCGGCGGCGGCGGCGGCGTGCCGAGCAGGTTCTCGAGAATCCACTTGCCCCGCAGCACCGGCGATGTCCGTGTCGCGTAGGAGGTGACCGTGAGGACGCTCCCATGACCGAGCAGGCCGGCACGCGGACTACCTTCCGGCAACGCGATGCGACGGAAGTGGTCGCCGTATACGTTGGGGATGCCATAGTGCCGAGCGATTCGCTCGTTGACGAACGTGTAGTCGGCTGTGAGCAGGTCGACGACGCTGCGGTCGTCGTCGACGACGCTCTGGAAGAGCATCTCCGTCTCACGGCGAAACCCCTGCCGCAGGTTGTCGTCGAAGTCCGGGAACAACCGGGCGTCTGGCCGCGCCGCGTCCAGGTTTCTCAGGTGGAGCCACTGCGCGGCGAAGTTGGTCGTCAAGGTGGCGGCACGGGGATCGGCGAGCATCCGACGCACCTGCGCGTCGAGAATCGAGCCGTCGCGTAACCGGCCGGCCGACGCCAGGGCCAGCAACTCGTCGTCCGGCAGGCTGCTCCAGAGGAAGAACGACAGGCGCGACGCCAGGTCGAGGTCGGTGACACGGTAGGCGGTGCCGGGCGCCAGCCCCTCCGGATCGCGCTCTATCCGGAAGAGAAACTCGGGACTCGCGAGCAGAGCGCGCAACGCGGTCTCGACCCCCGCCTCGAACCCGCCCCGGGTCAGTCCCGTGCGGTAGAACGAGACCAGCTGATCGAGATCCTCGACCGTCACGGGGCGGCGATAGGCGCGGCGCGCGAGCGTCGCGATGATGGAGACCGCGCACTCCTCGGCGGCCGTGGTGTCTGCCGTCGGTTCCGTCGAGGGACGACACGAGAAAATACGATCGCGACTGGGGGTGTCGCCGATCCCGCTCGGATCGAACGGGCCGATGACCGACACGGAGCGCACCGCCGGCTGCTGCCGCGGATGGCGGTCCATGTTGTAGTGGGCGTGATACGGCTGGCGCGTCGTTTCGATCAGCGCGGAGTTCTTCTTAATGAACGCCGCCCCGACCACATGTGGCCCCGCCGTAACCGCCAGGCGCACGTTCAGGTGATTGTCGATCCCTTCGTCCGCGTAGTACGTCGCGTTCGCCTGTAACACCTTGTTCTCGCTCGGCTCCATCGCGAACAGTCCGAGCCGCCGGCCGTCGATCGTCACCTCCACCTGGTGCGGCTCGGTCAACCCCTCGACGTTCTCGTTGCGGTTCCGCTGCAGCCGTACCTGGATTTCGTACTCGCCGTCCGCCGGAAACGTGTGCGCCACCGCGGTGCCACCGCGGGTCCCGAAGGGCAACCCGTTCACGTGGTCTTCCTGCGTCCGATCGGCGGGCACGATGACGACGCGGCTGCCAGGCGCGGGGAGATGACTGCCGACCGCCAGCCGACTCACCTTTTGCGCGGCCGACAGGTAGCGCTCCATGAGGGTTGGCGAGAGGCCGCCGGCGTTCACGTTGTCGAAACCGAAGCTGACGTCGTCACGCGGCAGCAACGCCGTGACGTCGATGTCGAGCGCCAGCAGGTCGCGCACCGCGTTCTGGTATTCGGTCCGATTGAGGCGACGGAAGGTCTCCGTACGCCCGGGGTTCGGGGTCTCGGCGGCCGCGTGGTCGAGCGCGGTCTCGATGGACGTGACGAGCTGGTCGTAGGTCGCGCGATCGGGTCGTGGGCGTGGCTGCGGTGGCATCGCGCCAGCGCGCAGCTTGCGAACGACCCGTTCCCAGACATCGGGATGCGCACCGATGTCGGTCACATCGACCGACTCGAGCGACAGCCCACCGGTCTCGAGTCTGTCGCTATGACAGGTGACGCAGTACTGGTCGAGCAGGGCGCGCTCGGATGACACGGCGGAGACCGCCTCGGCCTGCTGCTGGGGACCGGCGGCGGCGGCGGCGGCACTCATGGGCGCACCGGGGACGCACACCGTCACAGACGCTACCGCGCTCCAGGCGAACCCGCTTCGGGCTGCCCGACCGAGGCCACTGATCATCCGACCTCCTGGCTTTCTTACGTCTTTCTTTCGTGCATTTTACACGGCGCGCCGGACGGTGTCAGCAAGGAAAAGGGTTAGCGGGTCACCGACCCGAAGTAACCAGGCAGATCCGGCTTGGTTGCGGACAGGATCTCGACGACTGCCTGCCGATCGGCCCGGGACAGCTCGGAATACGGCGACTCAGTCACAGCGCCGGAGAGCACCTCCCAGATCCGCGCGTAGATGGCCTCTCTGGCAAGGTCGGGCAACCCGTCAAACGCAGCGGTGTAGATCATGTAGCTACACGGGTAGCGAAAAAGGCGACCCTCGAGGCTAATCTCGCGAAGCGACCTCCCGGTGTCGTCGCGCGGCCCCCGCGCTGAAAACGTCTCAGTGAACGGTGTCGACCCCGTGATCCCGTCCGGTAAGGGCGCTTCGTCCACGAAAAGCAGGTAGTCCACGAGCTCGGACGCAGCCTCTTGCATCAGCTCAACGAACCGTGGGTCATCGGTCGACTGGCCTCCGTCGCGAAACAGCACGCGGCGCGCTTCCCAGCCCACCCGGGTGATGAGGTTCGTCATATGGGTCTGGTGATCGAGCACCAGGAGCGCCACGATATCGCTGTGCGCCGTAGGGTACCCATCGAGATCGAACAGTCCGTCGAGGGAGTCGATGGCCGGCGGCACCACACCGAACGTGGCGGTGGGATCCTCAACGTCCATCACCTCGACGTTGCCCATGTGCGCCACGCCGCCGTGCGAGCCCGTCACATACCAGCCGCCCCACCGATCCACCAGCCGGCTCCGGTGGTCGGACACGAAGCCGGAAGCGTAGGCATTGGGGTCGTCAGGGAGCGGTGCCATGCTGAGCACCTGCAGCCCCGGCACGCCGAGCGTGTCCCACGACAAGTGGCACGCGAGACAGGTGTTGTTTCGAGTAAACCGCGGCACGTCACTCGGCGTCTGCGGGAGCGTATAAAACACCGTGCCCTGTTGGCGGTCGTGCGCGGCGATCTCCAATAGCGGGGCATCTCGCACCCACCCGACCGCGACCGAATCGGCAAAGTAAATCGCGCGCGGACTGTCGGGCGAGATCAGCTCATCCTGATTGCTCGTTGGCGAGAACACCGCGACCTGCGACTCGACCGGCACGCCGAGCACGTCCAGCACCGAACGCAGGTACCCGCTGCGCCCGTCGAAGGCGAGTTGGAGCGAGCCCTCCTCGAGCCGGCGGTTGAGATCTCGCACGGCGTTGTCGACCGGCCCATCGGTGTATGCAATCGCGGGATGGTCACGCGACGCGCGAAACGCGCCGCCGCGCTGGCCGAGCGCATACGTTGCTCCCGTCGTGACCGCGAGGCCAAGGGCCACGACCGTCACGTACCAGCGCGGTTGACTCATCGTCCCTCTACTCGTCCGCGTGACAGGTTGGACACGGCACGCGGCCGGAGGCGCTCGCGTCGTCAGGCGTCGCGAAAAAGATCCGGTGGTCTTCGGGCGTGTCCCCGAGTCCCTCGCACGAGATGCGATGGTAGAGGTCGCTCGTCACGGCGGCGCCATACGGCATCGAGAGCGCTCCGGCCGCGTTCAGGCCCAGCGGCACGGTTTCCTCTAATGGGGCGGCGGTGAACCCAACTCCCGCGACCCTAAAGGTCAGGACGTACTTGGCGATCTCTATGCGATCGCCGGACGTCAGCTCGGCGGACGTGACGCCCTCGCCATTCAGTGTCACGCCGTTCGTGCTTCCGAGGTCGCGCAGCACGTAGGCGCGTGCGACCTGGCGAATCTCCGCATGCTGGCGGGACACACCGACATTGGGCAACGGAACGTTGCTGCTCGGGTCACGGCCAATCGTGACGCGATCGACCGACCGCACTCGTGTCACGAACCGATCGTGCAGGGAGACCGTGACCTCGAACATCGGGTACTGCACTCTAATGCGTGAACGCGGCCCGATGGCCTTCGGCGACCGCCGTGACCACCGGCATGTGCTCTTCGAGCAGATAGCCGTCGCGGACCAAGTGGCGCGCGGCGGCTTCGTACCGCGCGATGTAGTCGTCGAACCCCGCGTACCGCTCGTCGACGGCACGTCGTGGATCGGCGTGCGCTTTCCGGTCGCCTGCCGTCTTCGGAAACGGCACATACCCGCCGGTCAGGCCGAGGAGCTCGTCCGCGGCGCCGATCGCGGGATGGCGGAGGTTCCAGCTCGTGTAGGTCGCGACGGGAACCTCGACCGCCGGCATCCGGAGCACCCCGCGCTCGTTGTTGTCCGCGTCCAACCCCGGCACGCGCACGCGATACCGCTGTCCCGTGCGGCGCGGCGGATGGTGATCGATGCGTCGGTCGGCGTCGAACGCGTCGCCGTACTCGAGATGCTCGGCCTGCTGGATGACGCTCGGATACTCGACGCCGGGAATCGGGGTCCACCCGACCGCCTCCGCCTCCCAGCCCCGCAGGGTCCCGTCGGCGATCGTGGGGTAGACGCTCTCCGGAGGGGCCGTGCCGTCGGTGATCCACCGATCGAGCGCGACAAAGAGCGCCTCCTGAAACGGCCGGTAGTTGGTCGGGTTTGGCTGCAGCTGGCCGCGGTCCGACGGCCGCGTCGCCGGGCTGTGTTGCGCACCGCCGAAGACGTAGACACGCGCGTCATCGGGGACATCTAGGTCACGCTCACCCGTCGGATCCGTCACCACGAGCGACGCGTTGCGGTGCCAGTATTCGGAGGAGGTGTCGAGGTGCATGACCTTGGGCAGCACATTCGCCGCGCGCGCGCGCCGGAGGATACCGTCGGTCCGTCCGGTGAACGGGTCGGTCGCGTCGCCGTAGGCAAACGGGAAGACATCAACCGGGTAGAGATGCCCGTCATGCTGCGTCGCGGTCCGCGTCGGCGATGCGAACCGATGATTGAAGAATCCCTGTCCGCCTCCCGCAATCACCGGCATGGCGCCGTCGAACACCCGCCGGCCGTGCTCGTCGGCGTTGAAGCCCTCGTATAGGAACATCCGGAGCGCGCGACCGCTCTGTGACCGCCCCTCGCCGATGACGCGCGTCGCGACAGGGTCCCCGTTTGCCTGGCGCAGCGGGTTCATGTCGGTGCGATCGTGTTTGAGGAAGGACACCACGTCGCGCATCGCCGCGAACCCGGCACCTTGAACGACCGATCCGCGCGCCGTGTAGACGAGCTCGTAGATCCACCCAGGCTCGAACCCCCCGGCCAGCTCCACGGCCCCCTCGATCAGGCCGCTGCCCTCCTCATGTGGACCGTCGACGACGACGACGTTCCATTCGGCGCGCGGAATCGACTGCGGCGCGTCGGCCTCGTGGAGCCGTTTCGTCAAGGTCGCGTTGACCAGCTCGCTGAGGACGGGCTCATAGGCGAGCTGGTTGCGGTCCGAGAGCGATACCCGGTCGGTGGCGACGTCGGTGACGATCTCCGCCCGCACTCGTCCGACCACCGGCACTCCGTCGTCATGTGCGACGGGCGCTTCGAGCCGCAACAGGCGCGGGCCGACCGGCACCTCGGCGATCCAGCCGCTCGACACCGTAACGTAGCCGTGACGGAGAAAGAACGCCTCGGCCCCCCAGAGACGGCGACCGCGGTTGTTGACGTCATAGAGCACGGTCGGCTGCGCCAGGCTCAGGTCGCGTGGCGCCAGGATCTCGAGATCGCCATAGAGCTCGACGCGTCCCTCGCCATTGGTTGGTGCCAGTTCGAGATCGACGATGTGCGCGTTCGCGTCCAGGGTGGGGTCGAGCGCGTAGACGACCCGACCACGAATCCGCTCGTACGGACCCACCTTGCCCTGCACGTCGTCGGCAAACGGCTCGCGGGAGGTAATCACGACCCTGATGACCTCCGCCGTCGCCGGCGCGGCGATCATCAGCACGAGCAACAGCGGCAAGACGGCGTGCCTAGTCGGCATTGGTCGTCCCCCTATTTCGCGAGCGGATCGGGTCGCAGCTGGAACTGCACGACCTTGCTCGGCGTGCCCTTGCCGGTTTCCGTGTGAAACGGCGCGCGCGTACCGTAGGTCGCCCAGAGCCCCCTGCCCTTCCAGCCGGTGTCAGGGTCGTCGATCCGCCCGTCCATCCACTTCGTGTAGAAGCCCAATGGGTAGGGGACGCGCATGACGACCCACTCCCCATCCCGGAGCGCAAGCAGCCCCTCGGACGCGTTCCCGGTGTTGATCGGCACGTTGGCACCGAGACCGAGAATGTCGAACTGGTCGACCCAGGTGTAGTAGCTGCCCTCGGCGCTGCCCGAATCGCTCAGGCCCTTGAGCTGCGGGAGCGGCTCGGGATAGAGCGTCCACCCCTCGGGGCAGTGCTGACCGGTCGCCTCGGGTCCGTTGAGCGGACCGGTGCATGTGCGACGATCGAAGCTGGCCATGTGCCCGCTCGCGAGCGGCGTCCAGACGACGCCGTTCCGATCGATGTCCATGCCACGCGGCGAGTAGCCCTGGATCGGCGCCCGGGGATTGTCCCATGGAACCTCGAAGACCTCTGTCAGGGCTGTCGACGACGGGTCGCGTCCGGGATCCAGACGCAGAATCGCGCCAGGAAACCCGAGTGACGATCCCCACACGGTGCCGTCAGCCGGGTTCACCGCCACACCGTAGAACCCGCTACGCACCCGATGGTCCTTCGTACGATCGATCGGCTCGTCCGGCTCGGTGTAGGCGTCGCGACGCCCGTTGCCGTTCGTATCGAGCACGAGTGCGGTCCACCCCTGCGCGCGCGCCTCGTCCCCGGTCTCCAGGAAGAGGTTGGTGTCGAGCCACCCGATGGCCTGCCCGCCGCCGCTGGTCCAGAGGGTGTTCTGCGCGTCCTCGGCGAACACCAGGTGGTGCGTGCTGAAGCAGGTCCCGATGAGGGTCATCTCCTCCGTCGTCGGGTCGTAGACGGCGAGATGACGCCCCGACCTCGCCAGGGGGAACTCGCGCGCCGACGGATGATCGGACCCCTCCAGGCACATCGGTGGGTTGTCCGGTCCGCGCACGCGCGACGTCAGCCAGACACGCCCGTCCTGGTCGAGCATCGGGTTGTGCACGTTGGATTGACTGTTCCAGATCGCCTCGTCGCCCCAATACGGTGACGGCGCCGTCGGCGGTCCGGCGGCTCTGGGTGTGTCCGGGTCACGGACCGGCACCGGCACCCGACGCGCCGTATGGTTGACTGGATCGAGCACCGGCACGTAGTCGGCGCTTGCCTCGAGCGCGCCGTAGATCGGGCCGTTCGCGTTGACGGTCGGGTTCCGCTTGTCCGTCGAGATCTCGTCGTGAAGATACGCCTTCGGGTCGGCCCAGTCCCACTGCGTCACGACGACGTTCCGTTCGACCCCGCGGGGCCGTGGCGGCGCCTCGGGCAGCTCGCCCGCGACGATCCGATCGGTCCAGTCGGCGAACATCTCGAGCGCGCGGCGGCGGCCCATGCGGTCCAGCCCACCGGACATCATGCCGCCGGCTTGCCCCGACTGGATACGTCGATCCCAGGCGGCGACCATCGAGTCGAACTCGCCCAGCTCGGGTGGAATCTCGCGTGTCGCCTTGTTGCCGAGCGCATGACACGCGGTGCAGCCGCCCGACTTCACCGACCGCAGCCACTCGGCTTGACTGCGTACATTTGGCGAAATGCCGTTGCCGTCGGGTCCGGTGCCGGGGAACTCGTCGGGCCCTGGCGCTTCGAGGAGGGACAGCCAGTAGCCTGCGGGATAGTACTGGGCCGCCGCCGCGGCGGTCGGCGCAACGACGGCCCGCAGATTGACGGTATCGCCCGGCGAAGCCTCGGTCTTCGCCGAATCCATCAACCCGTAACCGCGCACCCAGACGTCGTAGGTCGCATCGGGCAAGTCCGGAAGCACGTAGCGGCCGTCATCGTCGGTCACGACGATCCGGTTGAAGCGTGTCGCGAGATCCATCGTCTCCGCGATCACCCACACACCGGCTTCCGGCCCACTCGGCCCGGTGACGACGCCACCGATGTCATCGGCGTCGATGGCGACGTCCGCCTGTCGCGCGCTCGCCTCCCCCCGCGAGAAACCGATGTGCGCGACGAGCGCGGTCCCCGCCAACCCGGTCAACAGCGCGCCGCCGATTCGCGTGAGCCGCAT
Organism: Vicinamibacterales bacterium; assembly: GCA_965197395.1. Lineage (GTDB taxonomy): Bacteria > Acidobacteriota > Vicinamibacteria > Vicinamibacterales > UBA8438 > CAZYFH01. The sequence continues at coordinate 437,475 of CBDANB010000007.1, forward strand.
GCCCCACTCTCCTTCCGGTCCGGGTTGCCCCGACGCCGCCCCGATCGTGTCTCGAGCCCGCATGTCCATCAATCCCGCCGGCGTGGTTCAGCGGCCGCCATCGAGCTCGGCGAGGTGTACGCGCGCCACCATATGCATATAGCCGCCCGCGGCGGCGTACTGGTCGTCCGCGGCGGCCGTGATGTGGGTGCGCGCGGCCTCGTCGGCGCCGAGCGCCTCGTGGTAGAGCCCTAGATACAGATGTGCGTAGAACAGCGCGCGGGGCCGTCCGCCTGCGGCAGCGAGGACCGCCTCGGGCGTGGTCGTGCCGCGGAAGAGCTGGTAGATTTCCCCCATCGGCGCCCGAGGATCCGGGCCGACCGGGAGCAGCGCCGCCCGCGCCGCCTCCGGCGATTCCTGACGCGCCACACAGAGGAAATGCCAGGTGGCGTTCTCGACGTCGTTGGGGTTGACCGTACGATGCGACTCGAACTGCTGACGGCAATCGCGATATCGGCCGACGTAGTACAGCGCGATGCCTCGCTGCCAGAGCTGGGGAGCCGCCTGCGGCGCCAGCTCGGCCACCCGGTCGAAACCGGCCACCGACTCGGAGAGCCGACCGCCATCGAAGTCGGCGACGGCGCGATCCAGGATCGCGCGCGGATCTTGCGCCGACAGCTGATGGGCCGCCATCAGGGCGGCCAGCACGCAGGTTGCGGTGCGCACGTCGGATCGCCGCATCGCCGCTATTCTAGCGCCGATCGCGAGCTCCGGCGTCGGGGCGAGCCGGCCGGGAGTGTTTCCATCCAACGTCGGGGCGACCCCGAGAGTGTTTCCATCCAACCCGGGGCATGCGAAGATACGGTCTGGGAGGGGAGAACGCAATGAGGATGCTTCGACTGCTCGGAGTCGCCACCCTGCTCGCGCTCGCGATCGCGTACCCGGCGTTCACGCAGGACGCCAACATGAGCTTCTTCTTGACGAGCATGGGACCGGGTGACGGTGCGAATCTCGGTGGTCTCGATGGCGCCGACCGCCATTGCGAGATGCTCGCCGGCGCGGCCGGTGCCGGCGGCAAGACGTGGCGCGCGTATCTCAGCACGACCGGCTCGGGCGGCGTGAACGCCCGTGACCGCATCGGCTCGGGACCTTGGTACAACTACGGTGGCGACATGATCGCCCGCACCGTCGCCGACCTGCACAGCGACAGCAACAACCTCACCAAGCAGACCCAGTTGAACGAAAAGGGGCAGATGACCAACGGGCGCGGTGACGACCCCAACATGCACGACATCCTGACGGGGTCGCAGCTCGACGGAACCATGGCGCCCGGCAGCGACGACTCGACGTGCGGCAACTGGACGAGCAACGGCGAGGGGAGCGCGCTCGTCGGCCACCACGACCGGAACGGTGGCGGGGCCAACCCAACCTCGTGGAACTCGGCCCACGGCTCGCGCGGGTGCGGCCAGTCGGACCTGCAGGGGACCGGGGGCAACGGCTACTTCTACTGTTTCGCGACCGACTAACGGGGTCAGCGCGCCTCGCATGAGTAGCCGGTGGAGACGGCGGATATTGTCATCACCGCCACCGACAAGCGGCAGTACTCCAGTGTCGCCTACGCGCTCCGCGCGGTCCTCGCTGTGCAGCAGGAGATGCTGCTCGCCGCCACGGACCGGCTCCCGCCCCTCGAGCCGGACGCGGTCGATGCGCTGAAGGATCTCACCGACATCTACACGCTCGGGGCGCTGCAACTGGCCGACCGTCGCGCGCGACTCGACAACGAGTCCGTGCTGACGGCCATGCGTCTGGAGGAGAGTTGGGCGCGGTTCGCGGCGGCGTCGGCAACCCCGGAGGTTGCGGAGCGCCGGCCCCTCCCCGCGTCCGCCGGGGCCAGCACCGATTTTCGCGTGATCCGGGAGATCATCGCGCAAAAAATAGACGGTTCCTCTCAGGGATCGGTGCAGCTTTGGCCGGTTCCATGGCTAATAAGTCAAGCATTGTCATCGACTTACGCTAATAAGTCAAGCATTGTCATCGACTTACGTGGCTGGAGAACACCGTCTGTATCTGGAGAGGAACTGCAGGCTCTCGGAAAGTCCGGCCCACGGTACACGGCGGAAATCGCGAGGGGCCTGCCAGTGCCAAGGGGCTGAACAGTCAGCGAGGGTTCGGCCCAGCGGTAAAACGTCGGCGAAAGTCCAGGCCGCGTTCCACGAGTGTTCATGGTTCGTCGCCCTGTAAATGCCAGCGCCTCAGCACCTTGAGGTGGGACCGGCTGCCGTCGAGCAGGCCCCCCACCAAAAGCGGGGCCCGCGCAGGCGGCCGTCGACTGAGCGATAGACGACTTCACCGCTGATTCGCGGGCACGAACACATCCGCAGCCTCTTTCCACGGCGTGGCTGACCTGCTGGGGGCTGAATCGTGCACACATTTGTGTGAGGAACCAAATAGACTCGTACGCCACCTACAACGACGTGGCGAACACGATCTTCGTGCGCAACCTCCAGGTGTATTTCGCGAGGCTCCCCTGGCCGGACGACGCCGCGCAGGGCGTCGAGTTCCGCGACACGTTCGTCCAGGCGCTCGTCAACTTCGGCGTCGACCTCTATCTCGGCGCCGAATCCGTCGCAACGCAAAACGGGCATGCGCTCATTCGCGAAGACGATGTGCACGAGTACGCGCACCGGTTCGTGCCGCACGAGATCAACGAGTACGAAGACGCGCTGTTCTTTCCGAGGCTGCCGCGCGATCAACGCGTCGCGATCGAGTCGTACGACATGGATGCGTTCCGGGACAGCGGCACGCATTGGCTGTATCTGCAGCGTGCCCTCGAGGCGCCCGATTTCACCGGCACGCTGGAGCCCGACCCGTTCGCGGCCGAGCTGCTGGCGGAGAACATCGCGCAGTTCGGCGTCCTCGTGCTGCGGATGGTGGGCACCGAGGCGAAGGAGGCCGGGGCCGGTCGCCTGCATCCCGACCACATCAATCTCGGACTGCGCGCCCTCCAGGATCGCATCACCGCCCACGCGCGTGTGGACCCCGCCCACGCGCCGGACGCGACGATTCAATCGAGCACCGACGCGTTGCCAGGCCGCGCGACTGACCGGTTCTTCACGGATGTCACCGCCGAGATCGGCATCGACGTCGACCATCGCTCCGCCGACTGGCTCAATCGGCTGCTCCGCACGTATCTCCCGGCGGGCGACAACGTCGGCAACTTGACCATCCCGCCGGCATTCGGGGGCGCGGGTATCGCGGCCGACGACCTCAACGGCGACGACTACCCCGATCTCCTGATCCTCAGCGGCCGGGGCAACCGCCTGTTTCTCAACGACGGCGAAGGCGGCTTCACCGACGTCACCGCCACCTCGGGGATCGACTGGCGCCGGCCCGACTCCGGCCTGCCGGGCGAACCACGCCAGCCGATCATTGCCGACCTCGACAACGACGGCCTGCGGGACATCTTGATCACCTACGTCGACGATGCGCATCGTCTCTTCCGCAATGTCGGCAACGGCCGCTTCGCTGACGTGACCGACCGGGCGAAGCTGGGCGGCGCCAGCATGGTCGGTGGGCCCGCGACCGTTTTCGACTTCGACCGGGATGGGCTCCTCGACATCTACATCACGTACTTCGGGAACTACGTTAACGGCGTGCTGCCCACGCTCAAGCGGCGAAACGACAACGGCTCGCCGAACAAGCTCTTCCGCAACACCGGGACGTTGACGTTCGCCGATGTGACGGCGGGCAGCGGACTGGACAACACCGGCTGGACCCAGGCGGTCGCCCACACGGATCTGGATGGCGACGGCTGGCAGGACGTGATCGTCGGCAACGATTTCGGTGTGAACGCGTACTACCGCAACCGGAGCGACGGCACGTTCGAGAACATCGCCGAGCGCATCGGGACCGACAAGCCCTCGTACACGATGAACATCGGCATCACCGACCTCAATGACGACGACGACCCGGACATCTACATCTCGAACATCGTCACGATGAACAAGGACGAGACCTACGTCCTGCCAAACGCGGACACGGTGGCGCGGTTCGACCCGGTGAAGTTGGCCAACATGCGTGTCGTCGAAGCCAACGACCTGTTCCTGTCGCGGACCGGTCCGGACGGCCTCGCCTACGTCTCGTCCGATCTCGTGGGTCGCGGCTACTCATCGACCGGGTGGGCCTGGGACGCCGACTTCTTCGACTTCGAGAACGACGGCGACGACGACCTCTACGTGCTCAACGGCATGAACGAGTTCGCCGTCTACAGCAGCGAGAACCCGTATTACACGGACCCGCACGACAACCAGCGGCTCAACGTCCACATCCCGGTGGCCACGCGCGAATCCAACGTCTTCTTCGTCAACGACGGCGGACGCCTCGAGAACGCCTCACCAGAGAGCGGCGTCGACCTGCTGGGCAACTCTCGCAGCGCGGCGTATCTTGACTTCGACCGGGACGGCGACCTCGACATCATCGTGGGCAACTATCACGGACCGAGTGTCTTCTACCGGAACAACGCCGAGCGGCTGGGAGGCAACTGGCTCAGCGTGCAGCTGGTCGGCGACCCGTCGCGGGGCAGCTCGCGGGACGCGATTGGCGCCCGGCTCGTGGTCACGACCGCGAACGGGGGCCGCGTCTGGCGTGAAGTGCACGGGACCATCGGCTATATGTCGGTCCATCCCAAGGAGCAACACGTCGGACTTGGGACCCAGACCACCGCGACGATACGTGTCGAATGGCCTGGCGGCGACGTCAGCACGTTCGCGGACGTCGAAGCCAACCGTCGCTATCGGGTCGACCAGGGCCTCGACCCGGACTTGCTCTCCCTGCTGCCCTAACGAGCCGCGCACACTCCCGTACACGGCAACGCCCGCCGCCCCACAGGACGACGGGCGTCACCCGTAGTTGTCGTTACTGCTGGTTCGACGTCGGCGCACCCTGGTTCAGCAGGAGCTTCTGGATACGCCAGTTGTTCATGTCGGCGATATACAGCTCGTCCTCGGTCCGGCAGCTAATGCCGTGGATCCAGTTGAACTGGCCGAGCTGACGACCCGACTCACCCAACCACCCGAGGATCTCGCCGTCCAGCGTCATCTTGTACACGCGACCCGGCTCCTGGTCCGAGGCAAACAGAAACTGGGTCTGCCCGCCCGAGATACAGAGCGTCCAGGGCTGCGTCTCGTCGGGCACATTGGGGTTCACATTGCCGAGGACCGGCTGGCGCGTCTTGTCGAACGGCACGTTCAATACGATCATCTTGATGAAGTTGCCGTCGGAGTCGAACTTCTGGATACGACGGTTGCTGCGGTCAGCCACGTAGACGTTGCCCTGTCGGTCGACCTGCATGTTGTGCGGCAGCCGGAACTGGCCTGGCTCCATCCCGTAGGTGCCCCACGACGTGATCCAGTTGCCGTGCTTGTCGAACTTCGCGATCCGTGAGTTGACGTAGCCGTCGCTGACGTAGATGTTGTCGTCCTGATCCCACCCCACGTCGGTCGGCCCGTCGAAATACCCGTCGACGTGGCGCGCCTCCTGCGGCGAGGTGTGCTCGGGCGGCTCATACCCTTCGGGGCGCCGTCCGAGGTTCAGCGTGACATACCCCGCCGGGTTGATCTTCGTGACCGCGTTCGTCCCTTTGTCGACGATCCAGAGGTTGTCATACCTGTCGTAGCGGGCCGAGTGCGAGTAGCCGAAGCCATACACACCCTGGCCGATCTCGCGCACGAAGTTGCCCTGGTCATCGAACTCCAAGAGCTGGGTCGTCGCGTTGCCGTAGAGCGGACCCACCGTCGCGGAGCCCGGATGGTTCAGCACGAGCAAGTGCCCCTTGGAGTTTTCGGCCACGGCGAGGGTCTCGCCGAGGTTCATCTCCGGGGAGTACTTCAAGTAGTCAGGCACGGAAAAGAACGGGATCTCCGGGGCGTTGCTGTTGTCCGGCTGCTGCGCGAAGACCGGCGCCATGACCAGCGCGAGCGCGACGGCGATGAGTGATCGGTTCACGACTCCTCCTTCTTCAAGAAATCGCCACAGCGTATCAGACGCCGCGCCGCGGAGGGCGATTCGGGGGACGTCTATAATCGCCTCGGATGGATAGACGGCGCGCCCAGACACGTCGGCAAGCCCACCGCGGTCCGACGATGCCGGTCGGTGTCCTCGTCCTCGTCCTTGCGTCGCTGGCGCTCGGTCTCGCCGCGGCCCTATCGCTGGACCCAGTCACCCTGGAAGACGACGTCGGCGACCGACCGATCGCGGTCGCCGAGGACGGCTTCGTCTCATCGGACAGCTGCCGTGCCTGCCACCCGTCGCAGTATGCGACGTGGCACGGGTCGTTTCATCGCACGATGACGCAGGTCGCCGGACCGGACACCGTCCGTGCCGACTTCGACGACGTCGTCGTGGCGGCGGTGCACGGCCGCCCGATGCACCTTGAGCGCCGCGGCGATGAATTCTGGGCGACCTTCGACGACCCCGGCTGGGAAGACCTTGGACGCGGGGGTGAGCGGCCGCGCATCACACGGCGGGTCGTGATGATCACCGGTTCGCATCATCAGAACATTTACTGGTACGCGACCGGGCACGACCGCGCGCTCAACGTGCTCCCCGGGGTCTATCTGCTCGCCGACGAACGGTGGGCGCCGCGCAGCGCCGTCGTCCTGCATCCGCCCGGGCAAGGCGTCGCGACGACGGACGGCCACTGGAACGCGATCTGCATCGCGTGCCACACGACGCACGGGAAGACGCAGTTCGATTCGCCCTTCGGCTCCGAGCCAATCGCGGATCAGCGTGTCGATACCACGGTGACCGAGTTCGGCATCGCGTGCGAATCGTGTCATGGACCGGCCGACGCGCACCTCCGTGCCCACGCGAACCCCGTCGCGCGCTATGCGCGCCACTTTACCGACGACCCCGACCCAACCATCGTCCAGCCGGCGCGCCTCGACCCCGAACGCTCGTCGCAGGTATGCGGCCAGTGCCACAGCATCTGGGAGTTCGAGACGACGGACGACGAGCGGCGCGCAAACGCCGGTGCGCTACCGTACCGGCCGGGTGACGCGCTCCGGGATACGCGGTTCCTGGTGCAGCCGTCCGTGGACGACGACTCGCCGGACATGGTCGGCCTGCTCGACGCTGATCCCGACTACGTGCGCGGCTCGTTCTGGCCGGACGGCATGGTGCGGGTGTCGGGGCGCGAATACAACGGCCTGATCGACTCGCCTTGCTACGTCGACGCGGAGACCGCCGCGCGGAAGATGAGCTGTTTCTCCTGCCACACGATGCACAAGACCGACGCGGATCCGCGGGCCACCGCTACCTGGGCCGAGACGCATCAGGTGTCTGCGGGCATGGAGGGCAACGCGGCGTGTGGACAGTGCCACACCGAGATCGGCGAGAACCCGGCGGCCCACACGAACCACGCTCCCGAGTCGACCGGGAGCCGTTGCTACAACTGCCACATGCCGTACACGTCGTACGGTTTGCTGAAGGCCGTTCGCAGCCACACCATCAGCAGTCCGTCGGTGCGCGAGTCCGTGGACGCCGGCCGGCCGAACGCCTGCAACCTCTGTCACCTCGACCGCACGCTGGCGTGGACTGGTGAGCGGCTGACGCGCTGGTACGATCGTCCCCCCTTGCCACTCGACGACGATGAGCGCACCGTGGCCGCCTCGCTCCTGTGGCTACTGCGCGGTGACGCGGGCGTGCGCGCGATTACGGCCTGGAGCTACGGCTGGCCGCCGGCGCAGGCCGCTGCCGGGACCGACTGGATGACCCCATTCCTCGGCGAGCTCCTCGGGGACCCGTACGACGCCGTACGCTTCATCGCCGCGCGGTCGCTCGGCGGCCTGCCCGATCACGCCGACCTCGACTACGACTTCGTGGGAGCACGCGACGCGAGGTTGACGGCCGCGGTCGAGGCGTTGCGCGTCTGGGAACGCGCGACCGGCGCGGAGCGACGCCGCGACCCCGAGCTGCTGTTCGGCGCGGGCGGGTCTCTGGACATCATGAAGATGCGGCGCTTGTTCAGCGAGCGCGACACGCGCCCGCTGTTCCTTCGAGAATAGTGCCCAACACGGCCGACAGCATGCCTGACTACGCGCGGCGTCACCTCCGCTTCGGCTGGTGGTCGCTCCTCGCGTTCCTCACGCTGGGCTTCACGCTCGAGTTGTTCCACGGGTTCAAGGTGGGCCTCTACCTCGACGCATCGAACGAAACGCGTCGCCTAATGTGGACGCTCGCGCATGCGCACGGCGCGCTCCTGGCACTCGTTCACGTCGTCTATGGCCTCTCGGTGACGGTCGCTCCCACGGTCGGCGCGCGTCATCGCCCACTCGTGTCGACGTGCCTCATCGGCGCGACCGTGTTCCTGCCCGGCGGGTTTTTTCTCGGCGGCGTGTCGTTCTACGGCGGGGACCCGGGAGTCGGAATCTTCATCGCGCCCGTCGGGGCGACGCTGCTCATGGTGGCGGTGTTTCTGACCGCGCGGGCCTGGAGTCGCCGCAGACTATGACGTCGCGCCGGGACACCGGCACGCGGTGACCCACGGGACACCCAGCGGCGGCGCCCTACTGCACGGTGACCGTCAAGTCGGCCGGCACGATCAGCATCGCGTCACTCGCCCAGGCGCGCAGCGTGTAGCTGCCCGGCTCGTCGAAGGTCACCGTCGCCTCAAACCGCGCGGACGTCCAACCGTCACCGTCGATCGACGTCGACTCGCTGTTGGTCGGGGCCGTCCCGGGGATACGCCCACCGGGGCGATCATCGGTCTCTTCCTCCGCGACGGACCGTTGATAGTCCGGCGGCGCGATCGTCGCGTCCGCGGGTCCGCGATAGACGGTCCACAGCACGGACAACCCGTTCCGGGGCGGGCGCGGCTTCGAGTACCACTGCACGTTGTCGGGCGCCTTCGGGGTTCCGTCCGGCGGCACCAGCGCCGGGAGCCTGGTGCGCGGCTGGCGCGGCGCGAGCGGTGTCGGCAGCTCGTCGTCGGTGATCGACGCTGTCACCGTGATTGGCTCGCCGACCCGTGCGGTGGTCGTCGCCGCCGACACCGTGACCGACGGCGCCTCATTGGCGAAGAGCTGGTCCTTGGATCGACCGAACCCGGTCCGCCCGTTCGACGTAATCGTGTTCACGTCGATTTCCCATTCCGGTTGCAGCCATCCGTACGCCAGCTGCTCGCTGCCGTTGGCGGTCACGTGCCAGACGACCCCATCCTCGGCGGCCGTACCGGCCCCGGCCGGCATCGACACCGTGAATTGATACCGCTGGGTCCGCGGGTAGAAGTACGTCGGCTGGCCGCGGTCCTCGTCGCCCGGGGAGAAGTAATTGCTCGGACCGATTGGAATACTCGGCTGCTGACGGTAGTTCCGATTCAAGTAGCCGAAATGGAACAGGTAACTGCCGTCGTCGTTCCGCGTCCAGCCCTCGAAGATTGGCTGCACGTCCTGCCCGGCATCGAACCGCTGCTGCGGCTGGGCGACGATCGGCACGTCACGGGGATTGACCTGCGCGTGCGCCGCGCTCGCTGCGCCCACGCACAAGATCGCCACGGCCATCACCAGTCGAATATTGACGCTCATGACTTGCCTCAGAAACGAACAAAGCACTCTACGAAGCCAGCGCTTCGCAGAGTGCCCTGTGTTAACGCGTTGCCATCGACGCGAACCAGACGCTAGTTATCGTTGTCGGCCGCCCGCTCTTCAAGCTCCGTCGCGTACTCCTCGTCGGTCATGTCGTACCAGCTGATCCAGCCGAAGGCCATCTCGTCGATCGTGCGGCTGCCGCCGCCCGTCCAGTTCAGCGGGTCGAGATTGCCCCGATGCGCCTCGGTGTTGTCGTGGTAGCTGATCACGTGAAGCTTCGTGCCCGCCGGATAGATGGGCTGCGCGTCGTCCTCATAGTTGTAGACGATGTGCCAGTTGAAATCGAAGTTCGCGCAGCTGACCATTTCAGTTGTCGAGTTCGGATAGATCAACTCGAGGCACTGCCGCTTGCCGAGGAAGTGCATGTGCGGCTGGAATCCGGTGAGCCGGCCCGGCAGATACATCGTGGCGTACCCGTCGTGCCGCGTGATCTGCCCGGCGGGAATGTCGAGCTCCCCCGCCTGCGCGAGCTGGCGCGAGTAGAGGATCTTGTCGGGCGCCTCTCCGGCGGGATACAGGACCATCCCCAGCTCGGTCCGGTCCACGACTTCCTCGCCGACCGAGTGATAGTGGAAGCTGAAGCGAACCCGCGAGTCGGCCTCGAACATCTTGCCGGTGCCTTCGGGATACTTGTCGGCGTTCTTCCCGACGGCATACTCGTTCAGGAAGAAGTCGTTCGAGCTGTCATCGGGCGGCGCCTCGGAGTCGGTCACGGCGTAGGTCAGCGCGTGGTGGACGACGCGCAGATCTCCGGCCCGGGTCTGGATCGACTTGATGTAGCGATCCTCGGTGATTCCAGAGTCGACGATGTAGTCGCCCCACCAGTCACCTGCCTCGGCCGGCACGGTGTGCGGCGGCGACGTGACGATCACGTCCGGCTCGACCTCCCACGCGCCGAAGTCCGGTAGCTCGATCGGCGGCGGCGCATCGGCCGGGTTGCCGCGCGGCGCGCCGGCATCGACCCAGGTCGCGATGAGCTGGATCTCGTGATCGCTCAGCGACCGGTCCTGCTTGAATTCCTGAATGCCAACGTTCTTATCGATGTGCCACGGCGGCATCTCGCGCGCCACGACCTTGTTCTTGATGGACCGCGCCCAGGGGCGCGTCTCCTGATAGTTCAGGAGCGACATCGGTGCCATGTTGTCCGGTCGATGACAGACCTGGCAGGAGCGCTGGAGGATTGGCTCGATGTCCTTATGAAACGTCGGTTCCGCGTCCTGCGCGCCAGCGACGCCAGGCCACAGTACCAGCGCGGCGGCCGCGAACACGGCCAGACCAATACAGGTCCTTCTCATTTGAGCCCCCCCAACTGTACGCGTCTGCCCACCCGTAATTGTCGGATTCCCTACAACTTAGCTCGCTTATTTTAGCGCCAACCCTTGATCCAGTCAACGCGCGCGGCGAGGGCAGCACTCGCGGCAGTCCGGGGCCGCCCCGGCGGCGCATCTCAGTCAGCCGATCGACTGAGATAGTCCCAAAGTAGAAATGCCATCGCCCGCATGCCGACCGGGAGGGCGGAATCGTCAGCACGAAACGTCGGTGAGTGGTGCCCCCCCGAGGTCGTGCCTGGTGCGAGGGTCCCGAGCATGAAAAAGAACCCGGGCACCTCGTTCGCGAACAACGAGAAGTCCTCGCCGGCCATCCAGGGCTCGGCCAACGCGACGTTGTCGTCCCCTACAGCGGCGGAGAGACTCGGAATCGACCGGTCCGTCAGCGCGCGATCGTTGATCGTGACCGGTGTGACACGTGTGTAGTCGAGCGCGAACGAGCCGCCCCCGGCGCGGGTGATGCCGTCGAGGATCTCGCCCATCCGACGCTCGACGGTGTCCTGCACGTCGGGATCGTAGGTCCGAACCGTGCCCTCGAGCCGCACCTCTCCGGGAATGATGTTGAAACGTGTCCCCCCACGAATCATCCCGACGGTGACGACGCTCGGCGCCAGCGGGGACAACGTGCGCGACCGTATCGTCTGCAGCGCGGTGACCACCTGCGCCGACATGACCACCGGGTCGATGCTCAGATGCGGCGCCGCGCCGTGTGCTTGGCGGCCGTAGATCGTGGCGCGAAAGTGATCGACCGCGGCCAGCGCACCACCCGGGGTATAGGCGATCTTGCCGACGTCGACGTGTGCGCTGGCGTGGAGCCCGAACACCGCTTCGGGCCGCGGATCGTCAAAAACGCCCTCCTCGAGCATCAGCGAGGCGCCCCCCTCCTCGTCCGGCGGAGGCCCCTCTTCGGCCGGCTGGAACACAAAGACGACGGTGCCGGGCAGCTCCGGTTGGAGCGCCTTGAAGATCGACGCCACACCGAGCTGCACGGCCGTGTGCATGTCGTGCCCGCAGGCGTGCATCACGCCGACATCCTGACCCAGATAGGTGGCGCGCTTCGTCGACCGAAACGCCAGGTCGGTCTCTTCCGTAACGGGCAATGCGTCCATATCGGCGCGCACCGCGACAACTGGTCCCGGCAGACCGCCGCGGAGCACGGCCACGACACCGGTGTGCGCGATGCCTGTGCGCACATCGTCGAACCCCAGCGCGCGCAGGTGGTCCGCGGCCAGCGCCGCCGTTGCCACCTCACGGTTGCCCAGCTCGGGGTTCTCGTGGATCTGGTGGCGCATCTCGGTAACGCGCGGTAGCGCTCGTTCCACCTCGGCGTTGATCCGGTCGCGCTGGGCAGCCGCCGGCACGAGCCAGGCCGTCAGGACGAGGGCGATCACGCCGGCTCGACATCCCATGGCCGTATTCTACGCCCCGACCTCTCTATAATGGGGCGGTCCAACGCTGCACAGGATGATGGGGTGGTCCAACGCGGCACCGGCCGCGTGATGCGAGACAGGCGAATGCGACACAGACTGATGCGCCGCGCCACGCTCATCGCGCTCGGCATTGCGGTTGGCGTCGGGGGCTGCTCCCGCGACCGGGCGGTCACCGACCCCACGTCGGCGGCCACTGACGGCCAGGCGACCACCGACCCGGCGTCGACGGCCACCGAGGCGACGTCGACGGCCACCGAGGCAACGTCGACGGCCACCGAGGCAACGTCGACGGCCACCGAGGCCGCCGCGACCGACGGTGCAGCTGTCGGACAGACCGTGACGGGTCACGCGCCGGTTTCGCGCGATGGTTCCCTGACCGTCGTCATCCTGGAGCCGGAGACCGCGATGTCCTTCGAGACCCCGACCGAGCCGGTCAGGATGGACCAGCTCGGGATGGAGTTCCTCCCGCCTGTCCTGCTGGCGGGCACGGGACAACCCGTACACTTCCGCAACAGCGAAGACGTCTTGCACAACGTCCGCGTGTACAACATCGAGAGCAAGGACACCGCGTTCAACATTTCGACGCCGCTCGGCGGTACCTACGAGCACCACTTCGACGTCGCCGGCACCTACAGGGTCGCGTGCGACATTCACCCGGCGATGGGTGCGAGCGTCGTCATCACGGCGGCGCCATACGCGACGGTGGCGGAGCGCGATGGCAGCTTCGTGTTGGACGACGTGCTGCCGGGTGCGTACAGGGCCATCGTGCAGTTCGGCGGCGAGCGCACCGAGCAGCGCGTCGACATCGCGCCGTCGGCGACCGAATTGGCGCTCGACTGATTTAGACGGGGCTGCGCCCCCGAACCCTGCCGCGGACGCTCCGCGGGGACCCCGAGAGCTGCGCTCCGCGCCCGCGAGGCGCGCCATGCGCGCCTTGGCCGTACGCCGCCGCCAGAGTGCCATGCACCGCGGCCTCGTGATGACCGAAGGCATCCCCGTCATCGACCTCGGTTCGGCGCGCCCGCTGGCGAACGAGCGCATTGGCCGGGCCTGCCGCGAGTGGGGGTTCTTCCAGATCGTCGGCCATGGCATCGCGCCAGCGCTCATCGACAGGGTGTGGACCCTGACCCATGCCTTCTTCGCGCTGCCGCGGTCGGTCAAGCTCGGCCTGCTCCGCACCAAGCACAACCCGCGCGGCTACTACGACCGCGAGCTCACCAAGAACCGTCGCGACCTCAAAGAGGTGTTCGACTTTGGCGGAGCGCAACGGCCGGACCTCCCCGATGCGGCGCCCGAGAACCGGGTCGCGGTCGATGGGTCGAATCGATGGCCCGACGAGCTCCCGACGCTCCGGCCGACGCTGCTGGCGTATGTCGCGGTCTGCGAGCGGCTTGCGTTCGACCTGAGCAACCGGTTGACCGACGCGCTCGGCGTGGTGCGCGACGCGCTCGCGCCGTATTTTGCCGGCGGCCACACGAGCTTCGCCCGGCTCAACTACTACCCGCGTGAGGACCCGCTCGACGCGGCCGCCGCGCACGCGGCGCCGGCGCTCGGTTCCCAGGCGCTGCACCACCACACCGACGCCGGCGCCCTGACCATCCTGCTCCAGAACCGGGTGGGAGGCCTCCAGGTGTGCGCGCGTGGCCGCTGGGTCGACGTGGAGCCGATTCCCGGTGCACTTGTCGTCAACGTCGGCGACATGATGCAGGTCTGGTCCAACGACCGCTTCACCGCCGCCATGCATCGCGTGCGCCCGATGCGCGACCACCCGCGCTACAGCATCCCGTTCTTCTTCAACCCGTCGTACGAGGCCCGATGCGCGCCGCTCCCGACACCCGACGGCGATCAACCGCACTACCGCGAGATTGAGTGGGGCGCCTTCCGGCAGGCACGGACGGACGGCGACTACGCAGACTACGGGAAGGAGATCCAGATCGCGGATTTCCGAATCGAGGTCTCTGCCCGAAGCCCGAAGCCCGAGGCCCGAACACCTGAGCCGTGAATCGGGCTCAGCCGACGTGACCCTACGTCGGCACTTCGAGCTTCGGCATCGGCTGGCCGGCGAAGACGCGCCGGAGCGGCTTAGCCATGAGCCGCGCCCAAGACGCCGCCCTCGACACGCGCGCGCTGTCGGTCGCGATACCGGTGTTGGCGTACATCTGGCGATACAGCTTGGAGACCAGCACGTAGGCCATGCGCGACTTGAGCGACCGCACGCACGACGAACGCCGCCACACCTTCCCCAACGAATAAAAGCGATCCCACGCCGACTGCGCGCCCAGACGGATCTCTTCGGCGGTCATGGTCGGGTGCGGAGAAAAGATCTTCGGCCGCACCGACTGCGGAATGAGCCAGTAGCGTTTAAGCGGCACACCGTCGACCTCCTCGGCCGCGGATGCATCGTTCTGCTCCCATTTCTGGAAGTCAATCGTCCCCGGAAACGGGGTGAGGGTGACGAACTGGGCGAAGTCGATGTCGGCGTCGTGGGCCAGCGCCGCCGTGGCTTGGAACGTGTCGTGCCGGTCGCTTGGCAGGCCGAAGATGAACGACCCCAGCACGTGCACGCCATGCCGCTTGAACTCGCGGAGCCGGGACACCAGCTCGTCGCCAGCCACGTTGAAGCCCTTGTACACGTCGTTCAGACCCTCCTGTGTGACCGACTCGACGCCGACCAGCGCGCCGCGAATCCGCGCCTTGTTCATCGCCTTGAGAAAGGCCGGGTCCTCCCCCGCCTCCATGGTGATCTGCGTAAAGAGCACCGTGTCGGACGGGAGCTGCGCCAAACCTTCCATCAGCTCGAACCGCTCAGCACGCATCGCCTCGAGATCCGCCAGCCGTGAGCCGTCCTCGCGCCGCTTGGCCATCTCGAGGTCTTCCAGCGTCACCGGGTAGAAGTTGTCGTCGGCGAGCACGATGAAGCGGAACCCCATCCGTCGGAGCTCGACGATCTCCTCGAGCACGGCGTCCGACGTTCGCTGACGCGGCGTCTGCCCGTCCGTCCTCCACACCGAGCAGAAGGAGCAGTGCTTGGGGCATCCGCGGACGGTTTGCACCGACGCCCACATGTATTGATCCCGCGGCAACAGCTCCCAGCGGCCCTTTCGAAAAGACGCACCCGCCACATGCCCGCCTTCGTAGACGCGCTCCGGCACGCCCGCCGCGCACGCATCGAGCACCGTGGGCCAGACACCCTCGCCGTCTCCCTTGACCACCGTGTGCGCGCCACCGCGCTCAATCGCTTCTTCCGGATACAGCGTCGCGTGGACCCCACCGAACACGACCATTGCGCCGCGGTCGCGGGCGCGGCGTCCCACTTCATATCCGCGCAGCGCGTTGCCAGTGTGAATACCGACCCCGACAAGGTCGCCCGGCTGCACGGTGTCCAGCTCGTACGCCTCGATCGTCTCGTCGACGATGGACGGCACCCCGTGGGCGGCCGGCGTGGCCTCTGCAAGCACGTAGGGCCACCGCGGCGTGATGACCGCCGTCCCGAACGAAATATGACTAGGATTGACGAGATGTACCTGCATCGATGTCTAGGTCCTCGACGAACGCGTGGCCGCGTCCGCCTGGTAGTGCTCTCGTTAGTCTCCGCCGGTGAACGCGCGCTTGAATGACGCGCCGACGCCGGTGAACGCGCTCGCCGTCGCCTGACCGGCCCCCGCAAACCATACCCCAACAGACGCTCCGGCCCGCCCCAGCGTTCTCCAAGGCGACGAGCTGGTCACCAGGGACTGCGCGGGGATGCCGGCCGCAGCGAATCCTCGCCGCGACCCTACCACGCTGCCCGCGAGCGGGTTGAACCCGGCCTGCGGAAGACCCCGCGCGGCCAATGGACGGGCGCGACCACGGCTCGCCACGAGGAGCGGCGCCACGGCACGTGCGCGCGGGGCGACCAGCTCGACGCGCACTGGCAACCGCGATGCGGCGATCGGCGGCTCGGGGCGCGCAACCGCCGCGCGCGACCCCGTCGCACGTCGCGCGGTCAGCCTCGCACCCGAAACCCGCACCGGTACGCGTGCCGCACGCGCGGACGCGGGCGGCAAAAACACGCGCTCGGGCAGCTGGGCGACCAGGGTCTCTCCCGACGCGCCGAACTCCACGATCGACGGGAGCCACCCGAGCTGGGTGATCAAGACTCCCGCCGCGCCCGCAGTCACGACCAGCGCGGGCCGCGACGCCCGCAGTGCACGATTCTGACGCGGGTCGAGCAACCGGGCCACGCGACGAGCAACTACACCCCGCGAACCGCTCACGCCGGACGCCAGCCGCGGCGCGCCACGCCAATGCGCCGTCGCGGCGACCCTGGCGAGGCACCGCGCGTAGGCCCGCGGACCAGCGCAACGTGTGGCCGCCCAATCGTCGGCGGCCCGCTCGCGCTCCCGTCGGATGCCACGGTTGACGAGCCAGACGGCTGGGTGCGCTCCACACGGCACCGCCACGAGCACCTGCAGAAGGTTGGCCCAATCGTCACGCCGTTCGACGTGCGCGTATTCGTGGAGCACGACCTGGTCGAGCTCCGCGTCAGTGAGCGTGTCGACCAGGACACGCGGCACCACGATCACCGGAGCGCCAAGCCCCAGGACCGATGCGACTCGGCCCTCGTCCGTCAGGCCGAGCGACGCGGCGCGCCCGTGGTCCCGGGCCGCACCCCACCGTGGCAAGCGCCGCTCCACGTCGGCGGGCATCGGCGTCACCCGCGCCTTCGACTGTCGCAAACGCCGGACGTCGTGCACGAGCCGCGCGAGCCCGAACAGGGTCGCGCCACCCCACGCCATGAGGAGGCCGGCGAGCACCGAGAGCGGCACCGATGGCAGCGGCACCACACCAGACCCCAACGGTCCACGCGGGCCGGTCGCCGTGACCGCCGCGGCATCCGCGAGGGCGTAGGTCAGCGGCAGCAGCAAGACGACACCGAGGGCGACCCACCACACGTAGTATCGCGTGGCCGCGCTGAGCGTCGGGACAGCCCACAGGACGCCGGTCGCGACCAGCGCAACGAGGCTGCCTTGCCACACCCACGTCAGGAGCAGCTCCAACCCATGCCCCTTCTACGCGCCTTCGTCGAGCAACTTCTTGATATGGGCCAGCTCGGCTGCGCCAACCCGTTCGTGCTCGAGGATGTTCAACGCCAACGACCCGGGTGACCCGTCGAACCACAGCCCAGCCAACCGACGCACGGCGCGCCGTTGCGCCCGTTGGCGGCCGACGACCGGGTGGTATACGAACGCCCGACCGTTCTTCTCGTGCCGGACGTATTCCTTTGCCTCGAGAATGCGGAGCACCGTGAGCACCGTATTGTAGGCGGGCCGACCGAGCTTCGGGAGCGCCGCACGGATCTCACTCACACTCGCCCGTCCCGCGTCCCAGAGGACCCGCATCAACCGGAGCTCTCCATCCGTCAGCGTGACGGACCGTTTACGCGGCATGTGTGCACCTTCTCATCTCCTAATTCCTTAAGACGCCACTATAGACACCCGTGGGCATGTCTGTCAACTAATGAATTAGGAGTATCTGACCCGACGGTATGATGATCCGCGCACACGACGGTGGAGAACACTCATGAAGACAGCGCAGGAGATCGCCGACTTCCTCGGCGGCACGCTACACGGAAACGGATCCGTGGCAATTCAGTCCGTCGGGAGCCTGGAACGGGGCACGGAAGGGACCCTCGCCTACGCCGAGGGGAAACACGTACAGCAGGTGGCGTCCACCCGCGCATCGTGCGTATTGGTTCCATCCGGTAACTTCCCCGACCGTACCCACATCGTCGTCGAGCACCCCCGCCTCGCGTTCGCGCGCGCGGCGCAATGGCTGATCCCCGACGAGGTGAGACCGCCCGGTGTTCATGCCACAGCCGTCATCGAGGCTGGCGCCGACGTCGGGCGCGACGTCTCGATCGGGGCGTGGACGATCGTCGAGGCCGGCGCCCGCATCGGCCGCGGATCGGTCGTCTACCCGGGTTGCTATATCGGCAAGGGGTGTCGAGTGGGCGACGAGTGCGTGCTGTATCCGCACGTCGTGCTGTATCCGGCGACCGATGTCGGCGATCGGGTCATCATTCACGCAGGCGCCGTGATCGGCAGTGACGGATTCGGGTTCGTCTTCGACGGCACCCGGCATGTCAAGATCCGACAGGTCGGTCGCACGACGATCGGTGCGGACGTCGAGATCGGCGCCAACAGCTGTATCGACCGCGGCGCGCTCGACGAGACGCTCGTCGACGAGGGCGTCAAGATCGACAACCTCTGCCAGATCGCCCACAACGTGCGTATCGGGGCGCACGCCACGATCTCGTCGCAGACCGGCATCGCCGGCAGCTCGACGATCGGTCGCCGGGCGACGATTGCTGGCCAGGTCGGCATCGCCGACGGGTGTCGCATCGACGACGACGCCCTCGTCGGCGCGCAGTGCGGGGTGCCGACTCGGAAACGCGTACCGGCGGGCGATGTGTTCTGGGGCACGCCTGCCCGACCGCTGAAGACGTTCAAGACCCAGCAGGCGCACCTGAGTCGCCTGCCGAGTCTGGCCGCTGAGGTGAAGCGTCTCCGTACAGAGCTGGACGAGCTGAAAGCAAAGCTCGGCTAGCGGTCGAATCAGCTGGGCCGATATGCGGCCCGAAACGAGGATTGTGCTCTGGCGCATCGTCGCCAATCGGCCAAGGCGCGCACAGCGCGTCTCGCGGGCGCGGAGTGGGGCTCTC
Source organism: Vicinamibacterales bacterium (assembly GCA_965197395.1). GTDB lineage: Bacteria > Acidobacteriota > Vicinamibacteria > Vicinamibacterales > UBA8438 > CAZYFH01. The sequence goes on from CBDANB010000007.1 coordinate 456,559, forward strand.
GGGGTCCCCACGGAGCGCCCGCGGGGGTTCGGGGCGAAGCCCCGTCTAGATTTGGCTATATCCGAGTTTCCCAAATAGCGTAAGCACCTGATATCCCAGTCTTTCCGGGGTAAATCGAGCGTTCGGCGTGTACAGGTCGACGGTGTTGACGCGAACATAGTTGTTCGCCGGTCGACTGCAGTCCGAGGACGCAGCGGTCCAGTTCGACATCACGCATGGGCCCCCTCCCTGGGAGCCATCTTGTCGCGCACGGACGGGCCCTGTGGAAGCTGACGGCGCCGTGGACGCACAGAACGCGCCCACCGTGCCTTGGAAAACGCTGTGCGTTTTCCACGAGCTCCCACAGGGCCTTTCCAATCAAATCACCCACGAAAAACCCCGAAAGGCCCCAAAATGGCGTTGGGAAACCCGGATAGACCCCTAGATTTAGGCAGTGGCGAGCGCGCGCTCGACTGCATCGACCACCTGCTCGACGGAGATCGCCTCGAGGCACGGCGGTCGACCATCGGATGACGGCGGCGATGGACATTCCGTAAAGAACCGTTCGCGGCAGGGCGAGCACTCGAAGCCGGCGGAGACCGCCACGGCCGACACACCGCGAGACTCACGTGGGCCCGTGCGGCGAGCGGTCGACGAACCGAAAACGGTGACGGTCGACACCCCCAGGATCGACGCGAGATGCGCCGGCCCGCTGTCGTTGCCGACGTAGAGTGCGCACCGCTCGAGGAGCGCGCACATCTGCGGCAGCGTCGCATCGCTCACCAGCGCGACCCCATGGCTGGCTGCCCAGTCGGGTGGCGCGTCGAACGGCGGGCGGCCGTGCACAATGATCCGCCGCCCGGTCCGTCCCAGGACCTCGGCCAGCTCACGAAAACGCGCCGTGGACCACGCACGCGGGGTCTTGGCTGCGGCCGGGTTGACGAAGAGCGGTCGCACGTCGTCGGGCCAGCCGAGGTCGCGAAATAGACGACCCGCATACCCGCGGTCATCACCGGTCAGCACCAGCGGCGTCGCCCGCTCGTCGACGGCGACGCCCCAACCGAGCGCGGCCACCAGTGCCGCGAAGCCGTCCGACCGGTGGAGATCCGAGGACACCGCCACCGGCTCGGTCAGCAGCGCGCCCCGCCGGTCCGTCGCCGACCCGATGCGTCTCGGGATACCCGCGAGCCAGGCGGTGAACGCGGCCTCGAACGACGGCACCATGAGCACGGCGGCATCGAACCGCCCGGACCGAAGACGGCGTGACGCCCTGATCACGGTCGCGACGCGCGAGAGGCCCCGACGGGCAGGCGCGGCGATCACCTCGTCGAGCGCGGCAATCCGCGCGGCCAGATCGCAGTGAGCGAGGCGCGCCATCCCGACCAGATGGGCCGTCGGCATCGTCGCGCGAACGGCATCGACCGCCGGGGCCGCCATCGCGATGTCGCCGACCCAGTTCGGGAGCCGGATCAGGATGCGGGGCGGCCGTGGCCGGTCGATGGTGGCAATCCGTTGCACTGCTGATCCCACCGCTTGGGTTTGCTACGTCTGGCGTGTCCCGTACGGAGATCGAGTCGCGAACGGCTGAACCAATCCGTTATCCGTCTGACGAGTCGTCCGGGCGGAACTCGACGAACTCGGCGGCGACCCCATGTCCATCGTCCGACGTGAGGGCCGGCTCCGTCCGCGTGATGCGTGCGAGACAGCGAAAGCGGCCTGGCGCCAGGTTGCCGAGCTGCATCGGCGTGTCGACGATCATCTCGAAGAGGGCCCCACGCGTAAGGGGTTCCGGCGTCCGGAAGAGGACGCCGGAGTCGCTGAGGTTGACAACCCGAACGTCACGCCACTGCGACCCACGGGGCAAACGGTAGCGGCCCGGCACGGCAAGCGCGAACCGCGCCGAACGGGAAACACGCGTGCGCGCCATCCTGCAGAACCCTGGACCGTCGACAACCCGGCACACGGGTGCCGGAGACGACAGGATCACACGTGACCATCGTCCCGAGGTCGCGCGCCAGCGTCCTGATTATAGAGGGGTCGCCGGCTGTGGGCGATGAGTCGTGCCGTCTGGGGGTGAGCCGGGCGCTCGAACACGTTCCGCGTGGGGCCGGTCTCCACGATGCGCCCCCGATGCATGACCGCCACGCGGTCGGCCATCTGCCGAATGACCGCCAGGTCGTGGGAGATGAACAGCATGGAGAGCGAGAGCTCGGCCTGGAGGTCCCTCAGGCAGTTGAGCACCTGCCCCTGCACGGAGACATCGAGCGCCGCCACCGGCTCGTCCGCAACGAGCAGCCGAGGTCGGGTCGCAATCGCGCGGGCAATCGCGACGCGCTGGCGCTCGCCCCCGCTGAGCTCGGGCCCGCGGTGGTCGAGATGCGCAGCGTCGAGCCCGACGAGATCGGCGAGCTCACGCGCGCGAGTCTCGAGCTCCGCCGGCGACGTGAGCCGGTGGATCAGGAGCGGCTCGGTGACGATCTCACGAACGGTGTGCCGGGGGTTGAGCGAACCCAACGGATCTTGAAACACCATCTGCGCGTATCGACGCGTGTGGCGAAGCTCCCGCGGACCGAGGGCGGTCAGATCGACAGTGCGCGTCTCGGAGATGGCAAGCTCGACCCGCCCCGCGGTCGGCTCGATCAGCCGGAGCATCGCGCGAGCGAGCGTGGTCTTTCCACACGACGATTCGCCGACGAGACCGAGCGTGCACCCCCGGTTGATCGTGAGGTTGAGGTCGTCGACAGCCCGCACGCGCGTGTCGGCGCCCACGCCGCGCCGATGATAGTCCTTCGACAGACCGGTGACCCGCACGACCGGCGCACGCCACCCGCCATCATCCGGCACGCGTCCGCTCCTCCGCGGAGCTGTGAAGAAAACAGCGTACCGCGTGTCCGGCCTCGAGCTCGACGAGCGCGGGGGTGGCGCCGTTGCACACCCCATGCTGGAATTCGTCGCAGCGATCGGCGAACGCACAAGCGCGCCAACGCGCGTCACCGGACGGCACCGTCCCGGGCACCGTGTCGAATCGCTCGACTCGCCGGTCCATCGGGGGATTGGCGGCGAGCAGACGAGCCGTATACGGGTGCATCGGGCTGCCGAGCACGCGAGCGGAAGACCCAACTTCGACGATCCGGCCGGCATACATCACCGCTACCCGGTCCGAGACGCGGCCGATCGCCGTGAGGTCGTGGCTGATGTGGATGACCGCCATCCCGAGCTCAACCTGCAGCGTGGCGATGAGCGCGAGTACGTCACCGCGCGTGACGGGATCAAGCCCCGTGGTCGGTTCGTCAGCGATCAGGATCCGCGGCTGGCAGCACAGCGCGATCGCGAGCGCCGCACGCTGCGCGAGACCACCGGACAGCTGATGCGGATACGCCGCCAGGTGGCCGCCCGAGGCCGGCATCCCGACGCGGTCGAGCATCTCGAGCGCGATCGTCCGCCGTTCGGCGGCGTCGAGGGTGCGACGGCGCAGCATCTCGTCCAGCTGTGCGCCGATCGTGAGTACTGGCGTCAGACGGGTGGCCGGATCCTGGAACACGATGCCGATCTGGCGGCCGCGAACCGCGCGCATCACATCGCCGTCGGGATCGCAGCGCATGAGATCGACGGTGCCCGTGTCGATGACCAACCGCACGGCACGGGCGACCGCGTGGCCCGGCGGCGGCACGATCCGCAGGATGGCCTGGCCGGTGACGGTCTTGCCGCATCCGCTCTCGCCGATGATGCCGAGCGTTTCCCCCGCGTGGAGCGCGAACGACACGCCGTCGACCGCGTGTTGCATGCCATCGGCCGTCGGGAACGAGACGCGGAGCGCCTGCACCTCCAGCAGCGGGCCGTCGACGGGGGTGCCCTTCATATCGTTGTTCTTGCGGCCGTGCCGCCGCAGGCACTACAACTAGTGTCGCTCATGACGGCGGATTCGGTGATCGCGTTCACCGGCGTCGATTTCGTGCGGGACGGCCGCACCATTCTGGCGGACATCGACTGGCGCGTCTCCCGCGGCGAGCGGTGGGTCGTTGTCGGCCCGAACGGCTCTGGAAAGACCTCGCTGTGTCGGATGGCCGGCCTGTATGTCCATCCGACCCGGGGACGCCTCGACGTGCTCGGCCAGCGACTCGGCCGGACCGATGTCCGCGCGCTCCGCACGCGGCTCGGTGTCACCAGCCACGCGCTCGCGGACATGATTCGACCGGGTCTACGGGCAGCGGACGTCGTCGTGACCGGCCGGCATGCCGCGCTGGCGCCGTGGTGGCATGAGTACGATGATGCGGATCGTGCCCGCGCCGGGGCGTTGCTGGACCGATTCGGCCTCGCGGGTCTCGCCGACGCCCGATTCGCGACATTGTCGGCCGGCGAGCGCCAGCGTGTGTTGCTCGCACGCGCGCTCGTCAACGACCCAGCGCTGCTCATCCTGGACGAGCCGACGGCGGGACTCGATTTGACAGGTCGCGAGCAACTGGTGCGACTGCTCTCTGGCGTCGCCGATGACGACACCGCCGCGGTGGTGCTGGTGACCCATCATGTGGACGAGATTCCGCCCCGGTTCACGCACATCCTGATGCTGTCGGCGGGGCGCATCGTTGCCCGCGGGCCGCTCGAGCAGACGCTCACGGCCGCCCGGTTATCCGCGTGCTTTGGACTGGCGTTGAAGCTGGACCGGCGCGACGGACGCTGGACCGCCTGGAGCACGCGAGACGGCTAGCGCGACCGCTCACACGACCACCGGGGCGTTCTCCCGGAACTCGCGCGCCAGCGAGTGCATGACATCCAGATACTGGCCGGTCTCCTCGTAGACGCGCCGCTGCCGCTTGTAGCTCGGTCCGACGCGGAGCATGTCGGGAACCCGCATCAGCTCGTCGTGACTCCCGAGCCGTTTCGCGACCGGCGCCAGTGTCTCGACGAGCGCGAGCAGGCTCTCGGACAGCTTCTCGAGGTTGCCGTCCTCGTCGACGATGATCTCGGCGTCGGTGGCCCAGCGCGCGGCACGCCACTTGTTCTCTCTGACGATCCAGTGGCGATGGAGCGGGAGATAGGTCCCTTCGTCGTACTGCTCGCCGAGCCAGACCACCAGCGTTTGGATGAGCGCCGTCATGGCGATCACCTCGTCGAGTGTGGGCAACCCGTCGCAGATACGCACCTCCACGGTGCCGAACTGCGGGTGCGGGCGAACGTCCCACCATATTTCGCGCACCGATTCGATGGCGTTCGCGTTGACCAGCGTGATCATCAGGCGTTGAAACTCTGCCCAGTTCAGGAAGCGATACGGCAACCCCGCCGTCGGCAGACTCTCGAAAATCTTGACGCGGCAGGACGCCAGTCCGGTATCGGCGCTGGTGAAGAACGGCGAGCTTGCCGACAGCGCGAGCAGATGGGGAAGGTAGGTCGTCATCGAGTTGAACAGCGCGATCGCCTTCTCGCCGCTCTGCACCCCGACGTGAACGTGCAATCCGAAGATCATCAGGCGCCGCGCCGGCCACTGGCACCGGTCGACCAACCGGTGGTAGCGATCCTCCGGAGTAATCCGCTGCTCGGCCCACTTCGAAAACGGGTGCGTGCCCGCGCAGGCCACCGTATAGCCAAGCTCGTCGCACACCGCGAGGAGAGCGCGGATCCGTTCCCCCAGCTCGAGCCGCACCGCCGCGACGTTGGGGCAGATGTTCGTGTTCAGCTCGATCGTCGATTCGATCAGCTCCGGCTTGACGTGCTCGTCGTTCGAGGCCGCGAGGATGCGCGGGGCGCCACCGACGAGATTCATGGTCTCGGGGTCGAGGATCTGCAGCTCCAGCTCGACGCCGAGCGTCGGGTTGGGTGAGCCGTTGAAGGTGATCTTCATCAGGCGCGCTGGCGGTCGGGAGGGGCTTGCGGGCCGCGAAGCCACCTGATTATATGGTGCACATGCCGCGCCGCTCGCCGTTCTGGCGGTATACCGCGTTTCAGATTCCCGGGTGGATCCTCGCAGCGGCCGGCGGATGGTGGCTGTACACATCACTACGCGTGCCGATGTGGGTGGCGGGCGGCGTGCTCGTCGCCTGGGTCATCAAGGACATGGTCCTCTACCCGCTGCTGCGCTCCGCATACGAGGTGGATGACACCCGACCGATCGACCGGCTCGTCGGACGGGCGGGCACCGCGGCCGAGCGCCTCGCGCCGCGCGGCTACGTGCGGGTACGCGGCGAGTTATGGCGTGCCGAGGCGGATAGCGCGTCCGTCGTCGAGCCGGACACACCGGTCGAGGTCGTCGACACGGAGGGGACGATGTTGAAGGTGAGGCCGCTGGTTGCGGCAACGCCGGAAGACCGATGGACCGACCCCGTTACTTGATCAGCCGCGTGTCGGGGAACTGCGCGTGCCAGCCGAACCAAAACGCCCGTTGGGCGGCCACACGCGCCGCGCGACGGGTCGCGTCCGCCGTGTGCACGAGCGCGTCCTCGGTCACCCGCCAGCGCGCCCCTGTTGCATCGATGACCATCAGCCCATCGTCACCTTCGACTCGATCGAAGGTCGCGGCCCCGGCGTCGTAGACTCGGTTGGCCCCTGCGGCGCTGCTGACAATGACGAGACGCCGGCCGGCATGCTCCACCATCTGCACCTCGCGGGCCTCCAGGAACTCGACGGCCACCGCCAGCGGACGACGAGCGCCGCCTGCGTCCTCGAGAAGCATGACGAGCACCTCGTCCTTGTTCGCGAGGCGGTCGTCGGGTTCGGGCACGGCGAACCACAGGTCGTCGTGCGAGAAGTAGTCCCGGTAGGCAGACCCCTCGCTGTAGTCGAGCTGATGCCCCGTGTCGAGCGACAGGACCGTCGTCCCCGGGTGCATCCGCCGCCACTCGCCCCAGGTCGTCGTCACGACCGAGCGGTGTCTCAGACGAATCCCGCTCCCGACGAGTGACCCGACCACTGGCACGCCCTCGAACGTGTTCCAGAGGCTGCGCGTCTCCTCGTCGAACATCAGCTTGTTGGACCGAAAGAGAAGACCGCTCGTGCCGAAGACGATGTGCCGTCCGTCGACGACGCTGTCATACGGAATGACCGTCCCGCACATCGTGCAGTACACGATGGTCAACTCGGTGCCACCCAGCCGATCCAGCGCCATCTCGTGGCGGGCCAGGATCCGCCGTGGGTAGGCGCGGGTCGCCCCGCCGGCGGCGATGCCGAACACGATGTGCTCGTCGTCGAGGTAGCTCGCCTCGGGTGCGGGGACATGCGGCGGGTACACGAGCGGCGGGATGCCGTTGACGCCCACGCCGCCCCAATCGATCTCGTCCAACCGGATCGTCGACCTCGCGCCGGGGGGAAAGAAGTCTTCGAAGCGAGGGTCGATCTGCGCGTACCAGGCCCCCTTGAAGAACGCGTAGTCGGGATGCGGGTCATACAACTGATCCCACATCCACTGCTGCACCTGCACGGCCGACCCGCCGAACCGTTGATTCGTGCGTAGCTCGAGGAAGTCCATCAGTCGTTGCCAGACGCGCGCGGACCGACGTTCGTCCGCCGTCAGGCCTGGCCCCGGCGGTACGAGGAACCTCACGATGTCCAGGACGATGCCGGTATAACCGTCGCGCCAGTGGGCCGCGATCTCGTCGAGGGCGGCGGCCGCGGTGTCATCGTCTTCATCCAGCGCCGCACGAAAGAGGAAGATATCGGGATGCGCGAGGTCGGGTTGGCGCGTGTGCGCCTCGGTCAGCGCGGTAACCGCGGCCGAAAGGGCGATGACGCCGATCAGGGCCTTCATCCGGTGGACACGCATACGCTGTTGTGACGCTGGCCGAGCGCCGTTGGGTGCACCCCACGGACGGCACGGGCATCCTCACTGTACGGACTAGCACCCCGTACGCGTCACGTGGACGGCACATCCGGGTGCAGCGTCCGAAAGACCTTGCCCGGCAGCGACGCCGCGTCTTATGGTATTGAGACGTGTGGCTGGCTGGCGCACCGCGCCAGCGGCCGTGATGATTCACGCGCGCGGGCGGCCAGGTCGCCGGCCCGGTGTCGAGGAGGATTCGATGAGCCATCGGTTTGTCACGTTTGCTCTCGTCGTGGTCGCGATCGTCGCACTGGCGCCGATCGCTGCCAACGCGCAGTCGGACTCCACCCCGCGCCTGGCGGACGGTACGCCAGACCTGTCGGGTGTGTGGGACTTTCGGACTTTGACGCCGCTGCAGCGACCCGACGACCGCGCCGAGCAGGCGTTGTTGACCGCGGAAGAGGCGGCGGAGATCGAGGCACAGTCGGTCGCGAACGCGGCCGAGGCGGATCTCCCGAGCGAGGTGCGAACGGAGCCGTTGCCGGCCGGGCAGAACGTCGGCGGCTACAACAACTTCTGGTTCGACCGGGGAGCCGGCGTCGTGGACGACCGGCGCACGTCCTTGATTCTCGACCCGCCGAATGGGCGGGTGCCGCCCCTCCGGCAGGACGCACGTCATCAGATTGGGTCGCTGGGTGAGGATCTGCCGAGCAACCGTCCGATTCGGTACCGCGCCGGCGGTGCGGGTGTCGACGGTCCCGAGGATCGCGGCCTCGCCGAGCGATGCCTCCTCGGGTTCAACTCGGGCCCACCAATGTTGCCGGGCGGTTACAACCAGAACATGCAGTTGTTCCAGACACCGACCCACGTCGCCATCCTCAACGAGATGGTGCACGACTCACGCATCATTCCACTGGATGACCGGCCGCATCTGCCTGGCGACGTGCGCCAGTGGATGGGTGACTCGCGCGGCTACTGGGACGGTGACACGCTCGTCGTCGAGACGACGAACTTCACAGACAAGACAGCCAGCTTCAACCCCAGTGTCATGGTGGCGATGGGCACCGGCACGAACCTTCGTCTCATCGAGCGATTCACGCGCGTCGATGCCGACACCTTGAGCTACGAGTACTCGGTACACGATCCAAAGACGTTTACGTCGACCATCAGCGCGGAGATCCCGATGAAACGGGGTGGCGCGCCGCTGTTCGAGTACGCCTGCCACGAGGGCAACTACGGCATGCTGAACATCCTGCGGGGTGCGCGCGACGACGAGCGAGCCACAGCCGCCGCATCGAAGTAGCATCGACGCGCGTGTGACGTTGCGGCGGCGCGTGAGACGAGAGGTACACCGACAGGGGGGCCGCACGGCCCCCCTGTTTTCACTTCGACCCGCTGATGCTCCCGACCTAGACCCGGGCACCCCGTTCGTGCAGGGGACGAATGGCTGCGACCACAACCCCTACGGATTCAGCTGTGGCTCGCCGGCGGAGGACTCAGGAAGGGGTTCATCTACGGTCAGACCGACGAGTACGGGTATCGCGTCGTCGAGCACGCCCACACCGTTCGCGACCTTCACGCCACGGTGCTCACGCTCCTCGGACTCGACTACCGGAACCTGACCTATCGGTTCGGCGGGCGCGACTTTCGTCTCGCCGACGTCGACGGGCATCCGATCCGAGGCATCCTTGCGTAGACGCAGCTCACCGGGCCGCCATCACACCTCGCTGCCATGCGACGGTCTGCGCGAGCCCATCCTCGACCGACACGCGCGGGTCAAACCCTAGCAGGGCCCGCGCCCGCGAGATGTCAGCCTGGGAATCGCGCACGTCGCCGGCGCGTGCGTCGCCGTGGACCGCCTCAACGGTGGAAGTGGTGACGCGACACACCCACGCGAGCAGGTCGTTGACGGACACGCGTCCCCCGCGCGCGAGGTTGAGGACCCGCCCCGCAACCCCCGACGCCCCGCACGCGCGAAGCACGCCGTCCACCACATCAGAGACGAAGGTGAAGTCGCGCGTCTGCGCGCCGTCACCGTAGATCGTTGGTTGACGACCCTCGAGCAACGCCGCGATGAACAGGGAGACGACACCGGAATACTCGGAGGCCGGCGACTGGCGCGGCCCAAAGACATTGAAGAATCGGAGTGACACCGTCTCGAGGCCGTAGAGCTGCCAGAACAGCGACGCATAGCGTTCGCCGATCAGCTTGTGAAGCCCGTAGGGCGATTTCGGTGCCGTCGGCATCTCCTCGTGCTTCGGGAGCGTCGGCGACTCGCCATAGACGGCGGATGAGCTCGCGAACACCACCCGCGTGACCGCGGCCTCGCGCGCCGCGACGAGCAGGCGATGGGTCGCGTCGACGTTGGCCCTATGCGTCCGCTGCGGCTCGCGCACCGAGCGCTGCACCGACGGGATGGCCGCCAGATGGATGACGACGTCCATCCCGGCCGCGGCCTGCTCGGCGACGCCGGGGTCCGCAAGGTCGGCCTCGATGATCTCGACGCCCGCGCACCGCTCGATGTTGTCGCGGTGACCGGTCGACAGATCGTCGACGACACGCACCGCGTCACCGCGCGCGGTCAACCGCTCTACGACGTGCGACCCGATGAACCCTGCGCCGCCCGTGACGAGGTAGCGACTCATACGCGGATCAGCGGGAAGGGAACTGCGTGCGCGGGATACCTGGAATGACCCGGAGCGCGTTCTGATGATAGAGCTTGCGCAGGACGTCGTCAGGCAGATCCATGCCATACATCTGCCAGAACGCGTGATAGCGCCGGTAGTAGTCGAAATATTCGTCGCGTGTCTCGAACGTGCGCCAATAGTAGGGAAACTCGTCCGGCGCATACCGATCCTTGCCGAACAGCACGCGGTCTTGATAGGCCGTGAAGAACTCGCCGGCGGTCCGGGGCTGGCGGCCCAGCTCGTAGAGGATCGCCCCGGTTTCGACGTACACGTTTGGCAAGCGGTCGAGCAGGTCGCCGAGACGCCCGAGGTCGTTCGCGTGCCAGCCCATGTGTGCCGCAATGAAGCGGGTGTTCGGATGTCGCGCGAATCGGCGGTCACGCTCCGCGATCATCGTCTCGAACCCGGGATAGCGGTCGGCGGGTAAGCGTCGATTCGGCAGCAACGTGAGCTCGAGCCACCGCTCGTTGAAGCGATCGACCGGATCGTAGAACGATTGAGGCTCGCCGACGTGCATCAGCACGGGGATATTCAGGCGTCCGGCGGCCTCGAAGACTGGGTCGAGCTCGGGGTCGTCCACCGGTACGCGCCGACCCTCACCGTCGCGCACATCAATGCCGAAGTTCTTGAAGAACTTCAATCCGACGGCGCCCGCGGCGACATCCCGCTCCAGCTGGGACGCCGCGCGTTCGCCAAAGCCTGGTGTGACGCCTCGGCCGAAGTTGAGGTTCGCGAAGAAGACCATCCGGTCGGGATCGGGGCTACTGGCGATGGTCTCGATACCGCGCGCCAGGGTCTGGCCCGACCCGCCACTGAGGTTGACGAGCACCTGCAGGTTCAAGGCGTCCATCTCGGACACGATCTCCTGCCAGCGGGACGTGGAGAACCCGGGCCGGTGATGGCTGTGCACATCGACCGCGGGAAAGCGTGCGCGGGGCACCGGGTGGGCATCGACGACAAGCGTCGAACGGGGTGCGTATTCCTCGACAGTGAGCGCCGGCTCGTCCGCGCGCCGCACGCCGCGCTGCGCCTGGACGATGACCGACACGGTGACCGCGGCGGCCACCAGCGCGCCCGCGGCGATCCCGACTGGTCGCCTCATGTGTCTGCTCCTCCCGAACGGATTCCGCCGCAGCCGGGCCGTAAGCCGAATTCTGTGCCTGGCGCGATAGCGCATGACGCGCGTTCATCGCCTGGTGACGACCATTCCTCTAGCCCGGTCATCGCTGGCCGGGTCAAGCGACCTACCCGGAGGCATCGGACGAGCCGCCCTGATCGCGCCTCCCTATTTGGTCTTGCTCCATGCGGGGTTTAGCCTGCCATTCGCCTTGCGGCGAACGCGGTGCGCTCTTACCGCACCTTTTCACCCTTACCCGCCTTCGCCCTCGCGGGCTCCGGCGGGCGGTATGTTTTCTGTGCCACTGTCCTTCAGGTCACCCTGACCGGGCGTTACCCGGCGCACTGCCCTTCGGAGTTCGGACTTTCCTCTCCGCGGGGACCATCATGTGACCCACGCGCAGCGGTCGTCCGGCCGACTGCGACGGAATGTCAAAGAACCCGCCGCCTCAGCCGTCGGTGTCCTGACTGATGCGGTATTGCTCGAGCTTCTTATAGAGGTTACTACGCGGGGTATCGATCTCTTCCGCGGTCTTCGAGATGTTCCAGCCGAGGGCACGGAGCTTACCGACGAGGAACGCCCGCTCGCTGACTTCCTTGAACTCGCGCAGCGTCCGCGCGGTGGGCGGCGCGGCGCCGGCCGCCGCCTGGCGCTCGTCGACGCGGAGGACCGCGTGGACGTCGTCCGCATCGATGGAGGGTCCGGGCGCCATCACCATGAGTCGCTCAACCGAGTTGCGCAGCTCACGGACGTTGCCCCGCCACCGCTGGCGCCGCATGGCGTCCACGGCCCCCTCGCTGAACTGCTTCGCCTTGAAGTTGTTCTCGCGCGCGAACAGTGATGCGAAGTGCCGCACCAGTGTGGGAATGTCCTCCGCGCGCTCGCGTAGCGGCGGCACACGGATTGGAATGACACACAAGCGAAAGTACAGGTCCTCGCGGAACTCGCCCTGTTCGATCGCGTCCTCGAGACGCTTGTTGGTGGCGGCCAGCACCCGCACGTCGACTCGCATGGTCCGCGCCGACCCCAAGCGCTCGACCTCGCCTTCCTGGAGCACGCGGAGCACCTTCGCCTGCGTCTTCAGGGTCATGTCCCCGACTTCGTCGAGAAAGATCGTCCCGCGGTCCGCCTGCTCGAACTTGCCGACCTGCTTCTCGGTGGCTCCCGTGAACGAGCCCTTTTCGTGCCCAAAGAGCTCCGACTCGATGAGGTCATCCGGAATGGCGGCGCAATTCACCTGGACGAAGCGCTCGCGCGCCCGCGGGCTGTTGCGGTGTACCGCGCGCGCGACGAGCTCCTTGCCGACGCCGCTCTCCCCCTGGATGAGGACGGCGCTGCGCACCGGCGCCGCCCGACGAATCTCGTCGGTAATGGTCGCCAACGCGGCGCTCTCCCCCACCATTTCGTGCCGCACCTCGGCGGCGCGCCGCCAGCCGCGATTCTCGGTCCGGAGCTGGCGCTGTCGTAGTGCGTTGCGAATCGACACCGTGACGCGCTCCGTCGACAGCGGCTTCTCGAGGAAATCGAATGCGCCGAGCTTCGTCGCCTCAACCGCGGTGCTCACGGTGCCGTGGCCCGAAATGATCACGACAGGCAACAGCTCATCCAGGTCCCTGAGCTTGCGCAAGACCTCCAGCCCGTCCATCCCTGGCATCTTGACGTCGAGGAATACCAGATCGGGGCTGTCACGCTCGACACGCAGCAGACCTTCCTGCCCGCTCGCCGCGAGGATGGTGTCGTAACCGTCGTATTCGAGGATCATCTTGAGCGAATCGCGGATCGCGATCTCGTCGTCGATGACCAGGATGCGGTGCTTCATGAATCGCCCGACTTGCTCGCCATGTGCGTAGCGCAGGCCTTCAGGCCTGCGGCGCGGCTAAAGCCGCGCCCTACGATGGGGCAACACACGCGCGCTCAGCGACTAGTCTAATAGCTTGGCGAACTCGTCCTCGTCGATGACCGGCACGCCGAGCGCGCGCGCCTTCTCCAGCTTGCTCCCCGGGTCGGCGCCGGCTAGTACCCACGTCGTCTTCTTACTCACCGCGGAGGATACCGTTCCGCCGCGAATCTCGATCGCGTGTCGAGCCTCGTCACGCGAGCGCGACGGGAGCGCGCCCGTCAGCACGAACGTCTGCCCGACCAGCGTCTGGGGCTGCACGCCGGACGCCCCTGCGGCCATGGGTCGCACGCCGGCCTTCCGCAACGCGGCCAGCAACGCCTGGGTGCGCTCCTCGTCGAAGAACGTCCGCACCGACGCCGCGACCACCGGTCCGACGTCCGGCACCGCCTCGAGCTGCTCGACTGGCGCGGCGGCAAGCGCCTCAAGGCTACCGAACGCCCGAGCCAGCACCTGCGCCACCCCCGCGCCGACATGGCGGATACCCAACCCGAACAGCAGGCGCCACAGCTCGTTCGTCTTGCTGCGCTCGAGCTGCGCCAGCACGTTCGCCGCCGACTTCTTCCCCATCCGGTCGAGCGCCTCGAGTGTCGGCGCGTCGAGCCAATAGAGATCGGCGAAACCCTCGACGAGACCGCTGCTCACGAGCTGGTCGGCGAGCGCCTCGCCCACCCCCTCGATTCGCATCGCGCCGCGACTCGTAAAGTGCTCGAGCGCGCGCCGGAACTTCGCGGGACAGCGCTGGTTGGGACACCGCCACACGACCTCGTCCCCGTCACGCGCGAGCGGTGTCTCGCACGCCGGACACCGTGTCGGCATGACGAACGGCGCCGGCGCCGGACCCCCAACCCGATCGTCGCGCGCGCTGGCGATCGGCTTGACGACCTTCGGGATGACGTCCCCGCCTTTCTCCACCAGCACGACGTCGCCCGCACGGATGTCCTTCCGGGCGACCTCGTCCGCGTTGTGCAGCGTCGCCATCCGAATCGTCGATCCCGCCAGCCGGACGGGCTCCAGCACGGCGAACGGCGTGACGGCGCCGGTGCGCCCCACGTTGACCTCGATACGCAGCACGCGGGTCGTGGCTTGCTCCGCCGGAAACTTGAAGGCGATGGCCCAGCGCGGGAACTTGGCGGTCGCCCCGAGGGTGTCCCGGTCGCCGGCGTTCGCCACCTTGACCACCACGCCGTCCATGTCGAAGCCAAGCGACGATCGGCGATCGGCCCACTCGCGACAGAACGCGAGCACCTCTTCGACGTCGGAACACACGCGCCAGTGCGGCTCGACCGGCAATGCCCACGCGCGCAACCGATCCAGCTGGGAGCCCTCCTCCGAGGCCACGTGACCCTCGCTCACGATCTGATACATCCACGCCCGGAGGCCGCGCCGCGCGACAAGAGCCGGATCGAGGGTGCGCATCGTGCCAGCGGCCGAATTACGACGATTCGCGAACCCCGGCTCGCCGGCGTCCGCCCGCTCGCGATTGACCCGCTCGAAGGCCTCCCGGGGCAGGTAGATCTCGCCGCGGATGTCGATCCGGCCCACTGGCGCGCCCGTCAGCTGCAGCGGGATGGCACGGATGGCACGGACGTTGGAGGTCACGTCTTCCCCGCGTAGCCCATCCCCGCGGGTCACGCCCCGAACGAGGCGGCCGTCCTCGTAGGTGAGCGCGATTCCGAGCCCGTCGATCTTGAGCTCGGACACGTAGGCGACCGCGTCAGTCGTCTGCAATCCCTTCCTGACGCGCTCGTCGAACGCCCGCAGCTCTCCCTCGTCGTATGCGTTGTCCAGGCTCAGCATCTGCGCGGCATGGACGACGGTGTCGAACCCGTCGACGGGATGACCGGCGACCCGCTGCGTCGGCGAGTCCGCGGTGACGAGCGCTGGATGTGCCGCCTCGAGCGCCGCGAGATCGCGCATCAGCGCGTCGAACTCGGCATCCGAGATCTCCGGGTCGTCGAGGGCGTAATACCGCTCTTCGTGGTGCCGAATCCGCGCGCGCAGGTCGTCGATGTGTCGCGCTGGAGACTTGCGAGGGGACACGAGTGACTAGCGATCGCGGGCGAGCACGTAGTCGGGTAGGGCCAGCAGTGCGTCACGCTCGGCCGAGGGGGGGAAGACGTCGAGATACGCTTTGGCGGCGGTGGCATACTCTACCGCCTTGCCATACGCGTAGTCGATGGCGCGATGCTCCCGAAGCAAGGCCGACAGCTCCCGCCAGGACTCCGTCGAGACCGCGCGCTCGTCGACGACCGATCGGATCAGCTCGCTTGCCCGTCCATGGGCCCCGGCCCGTTGGAGGAGGCTGATGGCGGCCAGCGTCACCTTACCTTCACGGAGGTCGCCGCCGACCGGTTTGCCGAGGGCGGTCTGATCGGCCGTGAAGTCGAGCAGGTCGTCCACCAGCTGGAACGCAATCCCGAGATTGAAACCGTATTCGCGCAGCGCCAACTGGTGATCGCGATCGCTGGTGCCGAGGCGACACCCAATCTCGGCAGCGCCCCCGAACAAGTACGCCGTTTTTCGACGGATGATCTCGAAATGGTCGTCCTCGGAGATATCGACGTCGCCGGCCTTGGTGAGCTGATACAGCTCGCCCTCGATCATACGCAGCGTCACGTCGCACAACAGCCGGACGATGTCGATCGAATCGTGCGTCAGCGCCAACCCCATCGACTTGATGTAAAGGTAGTCGCCGAGGAGCACCGTGATGTCGTTGCCCCAGCGCGAGTGCACGGCCTGGCGCCCACGCCGCAGCTCAGATTCATCGATGATGTCGTCGTGCACCAGGGTGGCCGTGTGAATGAACTCCACCACGGACGCGTATAGCACGGCGCGATCGCCGCCGTAGCCCCCGAGGCGGGACGCCATCAGCAGCAGCGCGGGTCGGACGCGTTTGCCGCCGCTCGTCTGGATGTAGCGAGCGATCTGTGGAATCAGCTCGACGCGGGACTGGATGTGGGTCGCGTACGCCTCTTCGACGGCATCGAGATCGGCCCGAATCGGCTCGAAGATCTGTGTCAGGTCGGCGGGAGCCGACGATTTGAGCACTGGATTCACGCGATTCGATCAGACCACACTTGCGCTGCAAGTGTCAATGCGCCAAGCCTTTAGCAGCATTCAGCCCGCCTCGCTGAACAGCGTCTCGAACGCCGCCGTCGTCTCGTCAACCGTCTGCGCGAAGGACAGGCCGCGGACCTCGGCAAGCGTCTCGACGACGCGGGCGACCCAGGCCGGTTCGTTCCGTCGGCCGCGGAACGGCGCCGGGGCCAAATACGGAGCATCCGTCTCCACGAGCAGACGATCGGCGGGCACCATCGCCGCCGCCTCACGGATGGACTCGGCGCGCCGGAAGGTCAGGATCCCCGAGAACGAGACGTAGAAACCGAGGTCCAGCGCCCGGCGGGCGAACACGGCGTCGCCGGTGAAGCAGTGAAACACGCCGGTGACGTCGCCGGCGCCCTCTGACTGGAGGATGGCCACCGTGTCGTCATCCGCCTCACGCGTATGGATGACCACGGGACGGCGCAGCTCGCGCGCCAGACGTACCTGGTGGCGGAACACCTCCTGCTGTACGGCGCGTGGCGCGAAATCGTAGTGATAGTCGAGACCGATCTCCCCGATGGCCCGCGCCCCATCGCATCCACCGAGCGCCGCGCGCACGATCTCGTCGACGACTGCCGGCGTCTCCGCGAACCGGGCCGCCTGATGCGGATGGATGCCGAGCGCGAACCGCACCTGCGGCCAGAGCGCAGCCGCCGCCTCGGCGCGTGGCCCTTCGGCCTCGTTGGTCAGGTCGAGAATGCAGAGGGCCGCGTCGAGACCAGCCGTCCTGGCCCGATCGACCACCGATTCGAGATCGGAGGCAAACGCCTCGTCGGCCAGGTGGCAGTGAGAGTCGATCATCGTCTAGATGGGGCTTCGCCCCAAGCCCCCGCGACCGCTCCGTGGGGACCCCGAGTGCCCCACTCCGCGGCCGCGAGGCGCGCCGTGCGCGCCTTGGCCGTCCGCCGGGTTCGAGCGACAGCCGATTCTCGCGGGATGCCGTCAAGACCGGCGACGCTCTGCGTGTTCAGACCATCTTCCAGTGCTTAGAGGCGCTGAGCTTCTCAATGGCCTCCCGCGCCGCGTAGAGCTTCAAGAATCCACACTGGGCGCACACCACAGGACGCACCTTGGCGGATGCGAAGATCCCCGAACCCAGCTTCGGTATTAGCTCCCCGCCAATAGTGGTCGTGTCGATATAGTCCTCGTACTCGTAGAGGTGATGCGAGTCGCATTCTGGACATCGTTTCATACGGGTCTCCTCATAGTCGAGGTCGTGGACATCGATATCCAATGCAGACGCGAGGGCCTTCTTTGACTGAAGCGACGCTGCGGCCTCGCTCTCGATTCGCTGTATCGTCCTCACGTTGAGCCCGGACGCGATCGCCAGCTCCTCCTGCAACCTCGATGATCCGGTACACGGCCTGCTACGGCCAGCGAAGGCGCGGCTTTCCGGCGGGCCGACCCCGGCTGTCGGATTGATACGCGCAGCCGCGACGTCGGGAGAAACGCTTTAGCGGACCGTTGATCCGGCGGGAGCGCGCTCGGGATCATCCGGCGTCAACAGCACCGGCTCGCCGTCCTTGTCGGTGGCGGCCAGTACCATGCCGTTCGACTCGATCCCCATAATGGTCGCCGGTTGCAGATTGGCGACGAAGACGACGTGCCGTCCGACCAGCGTCTCGGGCGCATACGACCGCGCGATGCCCGCGACGACCTGACGCACGCCGGCACCGGTCTCGATCTCGAGACGCACGAGCTTTCTCGACTTCGGGACGGCTTCGGCGGTCACGACCCGGCCAATACGCAGCTCGACCTTCGCGAATTCGTCGAACGCGATTCGCGGCTCGTCCGCCTGCGGTGCGGCGGCCGCCGCCGAGTCGGTGACCGGTGTCTGGTCTGGCTCTTCCATCGTCGCGCCTTTCTCCTTGGTTTGCTGGCCGCCACCGGGCCGGCCGACCACCGCCGCCCCCCGCGCGGTCCCCGCATTGATCCGCGGCCACAGCGCCTCGCCCTTGATGATGCTCCGCGTCGCCCCCGGGGCGGCCGCCCATGCTGTGTCACGGTCCAGCCGCAGCGTGTCCACGTCGCGCGTCTCTCCGACGCGCCGCAGGATCTCGGCCGCAGACGCGGGCATCACCGGCAGCAGGAGCACCGCGGCGATGCGCACCGCCTCACTCACGTCGTAGAGACAGCGATCGAGCTCGTCGGCGCGCGCGGGGTCCTTGGCGAGCGTCCAGGGTTGGACGGCCGCGATGAACTCGTTGGCGCGATCGACCACGTCGAATGCGGCCGAGATACCACGATGTAGCGCGCACGTATCCATGACGCCCCGGTAGCTCGCGACAGCGGCCGCCGCCGTGTCAGCAAGCGGCCCCGCCTCGCGCGCGGGTGAGGCCAGCCGGCCCTGTCGGTATCGATGGGCCATCGCCGCCAGGCGGCTCACGAGGTTCCCGAGGTTGTTCGCCAGGTCGACGTTGTAGCGCTCCTCGAAGCGATCCCACGTAAAGTCGCCGTCTTGTCCGAAGGCAATCTCCTTGGTCAGATACAGACGCAGCGGGTCCGGACCGAGTCGGTCCGCCGCCTGGAGCGGGTCGACGACCGTGCCCAGCGTCTTGCTCATCTTCTGCCCCTGCCAGTGCACCCAGCCGTGTCCGAAGACCCGCCGTGGCAACGGCACCCCCGCACTCATGAGCATCGCGGGCCAGACCACGCAGTGGAAACGTGTGATGTCCTTTCCGATCACGTGGAGGTCGGCGGGCCACCAGGCGGCGAACAGCCGGTCATCGGTGCCGTAGCCGACGGCCGAGGCGTAGTTGATCAGCGCATCCACCCAGACGTACACGACGCTGGACGGATCGTCCGGCAGCGGGATCCCCCATGACTGGCCGGTGCGGCTCATCGAGATGTCGTCGATGCCGGCTTCGAGCAGTCGGAGGATCTCGTTCCGTCTCATGTCGGGCTCGAGGAACTCGGGATGCGCCGCGAAGTGGTCGAGCAGCGGCTGCCGGTACTTCGACAACCGAAAGAAGTGGTTCTTCTCCTTGATCCACTCCGGTGACCGTTCGTGAATCGGGCAATTGCCCTCAACGAGGTCCTTCTCCTGCTTGAACGCCTCGCACGAGACGCAATACCACCCCTCGTAGAAGCCTTCGTAGAGGTCGCCCGCCTCGGCAATGCGTGAGATCAGCGCCGTGACCCCTTCGCGGTGCCGGCTTTCGGTGGTCCGGATGAAGTCATCGAACGAGATATCGAGCCGCTGCCACACCTCGCGGAACGCGGCTTCCATTTGGTCGCAGTAGGCCAACGGGTCGAGGTCGAGCTCCCGGGCACGCTGAAAGACGTTCTGCGAGTGCTCGTCGTTGCCCATGAGAAAGCGGGTCTCGAAACCGCACAGGCGTTTGTAGCGCGCGATGACATCCGCCGCGATCTTCTCGTAGGCCGTCCCGAGATGGGGCCGGCTGTTGACGAAGTCGATCGCGGTGGTGAGATAGAACGTAGACATCTGCGTGACAGGCTGGGGCTCGTCCGTTAGCAGCCCGTGGTGAAAGCCCCGCTACATGCTCGTTGCCACGGCCAGCGTCCCGAGTCACCGGCCTCGACGGGGTTCATCGTGTTTCCGGGTTCCGCTCCAGCCACGCTTTCGCGGCCACCGCCTGCACGTGCTTCACGGACACGCGGTTCGCCTCGGCCACCCGCACGCAATCGTCGAACTCAGGGGCGGCGTTCAGCACCGTGTCGTCACGCCGCGCGACCTTCATGCGAATCACGCCCAATGGCGTATCGACCGCCACGAGGTCGCGCTCGAGCCGTTCGCGACTCGTCTCCGAGACCCGCACGCCGATCGTCGTCGTTTCGGCGAACAGCAGATCGCAGAGCGCCTGACGCCGATCGGGCGATGCGATGACCGTCACGAGCGTGCCGGGGCGGTTCTTCTTCATCTGGATCGGCGCGTAGAAGACGTCGAGCGCACCGGCCGCGTGGAGCCGATCCATCAGCACGCCGTAGATCTGCGGGTTCATGTCGTCGATCTGGCACTCGACCACGACGACCCGTTCGAGCGGCGCGGGGCCGCCGGTCTCGCCGACCAGAACGCGCAGCACATTCGGCATCCCCTTGGGATTCCGGTCGCCGGCGCCGTAGCCGACCGGGCCCAGCGTCATCGACGGAACCGCGCCGTACTCCGAGGCGTAGTCGGTCACCAACAGCGCGCCCGTCGGTGTGAGGAGCTCGCCGCGGGGCCCGTGGGCGTAGATGGGCGCTCCCTCGAGGAGACGCGTCGTGGCTGGCGCCGGCACCGGGAGCTCCCCATGCGCGCAGTGGACCGTCCCCGAGCCGACATTGAGCGGTGAGGCAACGATGCGATCCGGGGCGAACCACTCGAAGGCGAAGACGGCGCCGACGATGTCGACGATCGAATCGACGGCACCTACTTCGTGCAGATGCACCTGCTCGATCGGCATCTGGTGGATGCCAGCCTCGACCTCCGCGAGCCGTGTGAAGAGACCGATGGCGCGGGTTCTTGCGGCCGCAGACAGGCCGGAGCGCTCAACGATGGCCGCGATGTCTGACAGTCCTCGGTGATGATGACGTCCGTGACCGGGATGGTCGTGCGCGTGCTCCCCGTGTTGATGGTCGTGCGCGCCATCCTGGTCATCGTGCTGATGGTCGTGCGCGTCGACTCCGTGGTGATGATCGAGCTCGTGATCGTGGCGGTGTACCGAACCTGGGACAGGGTCGAGCGGGGCTCCATCGGACCCCTCGACGACCCGGAACTTGGTGGCCGCAATGCCACAGCGGTCGACCCGGTCGACGGCGATGGTGACGTCGTCGAGCTGGAGCGTGGAGACCACGTCGCGCAGCCCGTCGAACGGAAGGCCGGCGTCGAGCAGCGCGCCGAGCACCATGTCGCCGGAGGCGCCGGAGAAGCAGTCCAGGTACAGCGTACGTGCCACGTCGCGGATACTCCTGATGATCCCGACTTAGGGCTTAGGCTGGCGGATTTGTCACGCACGTCGCGGCGCGCCATCGAATGAGTCCACCTCGAACCGTGCGCTTTGAGCCTTAAGCCTTGAGCCTTGAGCCTGATTATCTCGCGATTCGCTGGATAGCGGTGCCCTACATCCGCCCGGCCTCCTTGAAGCTGTAGTAGGCCGCGTCGGCAAGGACGACGTGGTCCAACACGTCGATCCCCATGATCCCTCCCGCCTCCACCAGACGGGTCGTCAGCTGGACGTCGTCTCGACTGGGCGCCGGGTCACCCGATGGGTGATTGTGAAACACGACGATCGCGGCCGCGCCGCCAGCCGCCGCCGCCTGAAACACCTCGCGCGGATGTACGAGGCTCGCGTCGAGCGTGCCGACCGACAGCACCGACACGCGCACCACGCGGTGCCTCGTATCAAGCAAGACGACGCCGAACTGCTCGACGGACCGTGCGCCGTAGCGCGGGAGCAGATAGGCCGCGACCTCGCGAGGACTGCCGAGCTGGATCCGTTCATCCGGAGCATCCAGCGTGCGACGCCCGAGCTCGATCGCCGCGAGGATGCGGGCAGCGGTGGCTGGCCCGACGCCCGTCACTCGGCGCAGGTGTCCATCGAGCACGCGGGTCAGACCGTGCACACCGCCGGCGAGATCCAGCACCCGGTTGGCAAGATCGAGCACGCCTTCGCGCGGCGACCCGTGGCCGAGCACCGCGGCGAGCAACTCGTTGTCGCCCAATGCAGCGGCGCCGAGCCGTCCGAGCTTTTCCCGCGGGCGGTCGTGCGGCGCGAGCAGTTTCATCTGCTCGATCGCCGTTTCAAGCCTTGTGCCGGGCGCTGGGTCGTCGTGCACGCCGTCCGAACGGTCGCAGGCCGCGCTCCCACGTGAATCCCTGCCACCCGCACCGCACCGACAGTACGCTGAAGCTTCAGTCGGTCCGCGACGTGACGGGGCCACCGCCACACCAGTGGCCACGCATGGTCATCTGGGCCCATCCGGTCAGATAGATCCCGTCGTCCCGCCACTCGACGTGCTGGGTTCCCCCGGGTGACACCACGTCCAGCTGGCGATTCGCCCCGCCATAGACCGCCGCGGCGACCCCCGAGGCGCACGCACCGGTACCGGATGCAGCCGTCGCCCCGACACCGCGTTCCCAGACGAGGATGCGCGCACGATTCGGCCGCTCGACCTCGACGAACGCGACGTTCGTCCCCGCCGGAAACGCGTGATGCGTCGCCAGCGCCGGACCCAATCGTCGAAACCGGGCGTCGTCGAGGGAGGGCGTCAGCACGATGCACTGCGGATTGCCGACCGACAGGACAACCGCGGCGACCGATTCACCACCGACATCGATCTCTCGTCGTCCGAGACCGGCCGGCTCACCCATGAATGCCCGGAAGGTATACCGCCCGGCCGCGTCATCGACGAGCGCCAGTGTCCGAAGACCCGCGTCGGTCGCGATCGCGATGTCAGCATCAGCGTCAGCGTCAGCATCAGAGACGACCGATCGCGCGGCGCGCCGCGTCTCGGCAATGAGGGCGGCGAGGCACCGCAACCCGTTGCCCGATAGCTCGGCGTGACTCCCGTCCGCGTTGTACAGGGTCATTGCCGCGCCGTCTGCCGTGTGTCGAAAGATGATGAGACCGTCCGCACCGATGCCACGGGTCCGGTGGCACGCCACGCGCGCGAACGCCGCCGCATCCGTGGCCGCGCGCGCCAGGTCGCCCTCGTCAACGAGGAGGAAATCGTTGCCGTAGGCGTGCGCCTTCACAAAGCCGACGTCATCGGGTCCGCTCACGGCACCTCGAAGGCGCGAAACACCCACGTCACGCCCGCGGTAACGCCGATGTTCGCATCCCGCGACGTCATGCCGGTGATCAACCCGCCGTCGAACCGCACGGTGCCGCGGGTGGCGCGGGCGCCGACCCGGATGAACCCCGAGCTCTCCGTCCCCGGCGGCGCCGTTCCGGCCCGCGTGTTTGCGCGGCCGGCCACCTCGCCCACGATCTCGACGCCGGTCGCCACTGCGCGGGCGATCGACAACCCGTATGTCAACACGTCGTTCTGGCGGTCGCCCCGAGTCGGGTCACTCAGAATGCCGAGTCCGATGTTGGTCACGACGCGAACGGACTGAATCGTCTTCCCCACGAGCAGCGACGCGAAAAAATCCATCGTGTCGAGCCCGAGGCCGCTTTCGTTGCTGGCGTTCGGTAGCTTCGTGGCGAACCGGAGCCCGACGGCCGGTCGGCGGCCGCCTTCGCCCAGCATTCGCAGCTTCATCCCGATGACGGCGTCCGCTGCGCTCGACGTGCTGTCGCCGCTGACGTTGAGCGCCCCGGACAGCGGCGCGGCCGCCGCCTCGATCACGCGGAGGCGGTCATACGAGATTCCATCGAGCTGCAGCTCGGCGATCGAGCTCAGACCGACGCTGATGCCCACCCGCGGGAGGCTGGTGAGATGGCCCGTCAGCCCGGAGACCGGGTAGTTCTGCTCGCGGAGGTAGTCGATGCCGGCCTCGACGAGGACGACCCCGCCGCCGACCGACTCCGGGTCCTCGGTCGCCAGCGGGCGCTGCTGGGCGTGAAGCGGTGATGCCAACGCCAACACGAGGCTGACCACGTACGTCACCGTCAACAATCGAAGTCGCATTCTGTGATTCTAACTGCCACGGCTTTCCGTCGGACTCCGAACGTCTTCCCCATCTAGTTCTGCCCGCTGCAACGGATCGCAGATGGATCCCCACCGAAGATACGCAATCGCCGCGGCGTCATACACGGCGTGTGCGACGACGGGCGCCAACAGGCCGCCCGTCCAGACGGCGAGCCAGCCGAGCGCGGCGCCCATCGCCATTGCCCAACAGCCGAACGCGAACGTGCCACGCCCACCCATGTGCAGGAGACCAAAGACCACGCTCGCCGCGACGAGTCCGGCCTCCGGCTGCAGCGCGCCGCGAAACAGCAGCTCCTCGCCCACACCGGCGGCCACGCTGATGATGACGACATCGCGCGGCGCAACGGTGGCAAAGAGCGGCCGCAGCGTGTCCCAACAGAGACGGCGGATCCCACGTACGCCCGACACGTCGGGCGCGCGACAGAGGAGCGCCCAGTTGACGACGGCCAGCACCCCGGCCGCCGCCAACCCCGACGCCGCATCGCGTTGCCATGGTCCGCCGGTCGCGTGCACGGGTATGGCGCGGAGCCAGGTCCACAGGAGTGCCACGACGACGAGGAGCGACTCTCCGCCGATCGCCAACGCGAGAAGCTCCCGCCGGGCCAAGCTAACCTCAGAACGCTCGCGCGCTATCGAGCAGCACGGTCACCGGTCCGTCGTTCACGAGCTCGACGTTCATCATGGCCCGGAACACGCCGGTCTCGACCGGTGTGCCGCCCTCACGCAGGGTGCGCACGACCGCGTCGTAGAGCGGCTCCGCTTCGTCCGGCGGCGCCGCCGCATCGAACGACGGTCGGCGGCCGCGGCGACAATCGCCGTAGAGCGTGAACTGCGACACCACCAGGGCCGCGCCGTGAATATCCCCGAGCGATCGGTTCATCTTGCCCGTCTCATCCTCGAACAGGCGCAGGTCTCGAACCTTGCCCGCCACGTACTCGACGTCGCGCGGACCGTCCGCGCGGCTGACGCCGACGAGGACCAGGAGGCCACGGCCAATCCGACCGGTGACGTGCCCATCGACGATGACCGCCGCGGAAGACACGCGCTGGACAACGGCTCGCATGACGGTCCGTGAGTGGGCAGCCGGACGAGCGGTCCCGGTCTCACACCTCGGCGCACGCCGCGGCACGGAGCTCGCCGATGGGATTCAGCCGCGTGTCGAGCAGATGGCGGGGCGCGACGTTGCCGAGCGCCGTGAGCATCGAGCTCTTCACGCCGGCGTGCTCGCGTTCGAGCTCGATCAGCCACCGCTTGACGCGCTGGCGCTTCAGACTCAGGTCACCGCACACCGGACAGCAGCATCCGATGACCTCGAGATCGCACTCCCGGGTATACGCGCGTGCTTCGTCCTCGGTGACATAGACGAGCGGCCGGATGACGACGTGCCGGCTGTCGTCCGAGACCAGCCGCGCCGGCATGGCCTTGAGCGATCCGGAAAACAACAGATTGAGCAGAAGCGTCTCGATGAAGTCGTCCGCATGATGGCCGAGCGCGATCTTCGTCGCGCCGAGGTCGGCGGCAATTCGATACAGCACACCCCGACGCAACCTGGCGCACAGGGAACATGGCGTTGCGTCGGCGTCGAGCACGTCGTCCATGATGTTGCCAATCGACGTGTGCTCGATCCGATACTCCCACCCCCGCGCCTTGCAGGTGCGCGAGATTGCCTCGTGCCGGTAGCCGTCGTACCCGGAATCGACGTTGACCGCGACGAGGGAGAATCGGACCGGCGCGCGGCGGCGCAACACGTCGAGAAGCTGCATGAGCGCCCAGCTGTCCTTCCCGCCGGACAGCCCGACCATGACGCGATCCCCGTCTTCGACGAGGTCGAACGTCTTGATCGCCCGTGTGGCTTTCCGTGCCAGGCGCGCTTCCAACGCGCTGTGATACGGCATGGTGGCCTAGTGTCCTGTAACAGAAATAAGTAAACGGTTTATGGTGCCTCGACGTATTCCTCGCAGGAGGTGCACGTGAGAGGTCCTGCCCCGGTGACAGTGACCGTCAGTGACGACGAACGGCAACGGCTCGACTCGTGGGCCCACCGGTCGCGCAGTGCCCCGCAGGTGGCGCGGCGCGCCCGCATCATTCTGGCGTGTGCCGCCGGCCGCTCGACGACGAGCATCGCCAAACGGTTCCACGTCTCGCGGACCACGGTGTGCAAGTGGCGCACACGCTTCGTGCGCGATCGCCTGGAGGGACTGATCGACGAACCGCGTCCGGGCACGCCTCGGCGGATTACCGATGCGCAGGTGGAGCAGGTGGTGATTGCAACCCTGGAAACCACGCCTCGCGGGGCGACGCAGTGGAGCACGCGCGATATGGCGAAGGCGACGGGCCTGAGTCACATGACCATCCAGCGCATTTGGCAGGCGTTTGGATTGCAGCCGCATCGCAGCGAGACCTTCAAGCTGTCGCCAGACCCGCAGCTGGTCGAGAAGGTGCGCGATATCGTCGGGCTGTACGTGAATCCGCCGGACCATGCCCTTGTGCTCTGCGTGGACGAGAAATCGCAGATTCAGGCGTTGGATCGGACGGCCCCCCTGCTGCCGATGCAACCCGGGCAGGCCGAGCGGCGCACGCATGATTATCGGCGGCACGGAACGACCTCGCTGTTTGCGGCCCTCGACGTCAAGACGGGCGAGGTGCTCGCCGAAATGCACCAGCGGCATCGCTCGATCGAGTTCCGCAGGTTCCTCGATGCGATCGACGCGCACGTCCCCGCCGACCTGGACGTGCACCTGATCGTCGACAACTACGGGACGCACAAAACCGCGATCATTCAGCGCTGGTTGGCCAAGCGCCCGCGGGTCCACCTGCACTTCACACCGACCTATGGGTCCTGGATGAACCTGGTCGAACGTTGGTTCGCGGCGCTGACGACGAAGCAGCTTCGCCGCGGCGCCCACCGGAGCGTCGCGGCCCTCAAACGCGCGATCCAAGAGTTCATCGAGGTGACCAATGAGCAACCGACGCCGTTCGTCTGGACCAAGAGTGCCGACGACATCCTCGCGAGCATCGCCCGGTTTGCTCGGCGAACGCTGGCTGCACACCCAGCATGACAACTGTTCGCGAACCACTGTTACGGGACACTAGCTTATACGAGGAGCAACCGCTCCAATGCGTGGTCCCAGGTCATCGCATCCACCTGGCGACGGGCGGCGGCGCCCCACCGTTCGGCCGAGACCACGTCATCCATGAGGCGGCCGAGCGCGGCCGCCAACGACCGCGCGGTCGGCGCCGTCACCAACCCATTGACCTCATGCGTCACGAGCTCGGCCGGCCCCCCGCTGTCCGAGCACGTGACCACCGCCTTGTCCGACGCAAACGCCTCGACGGTCACCAGGCCGTAGTCCTCGTGGGCCGCGGGCACGCACACGCCCCGGCAGCGCGCCAGATGATCGAGCAGCGCCGCCTCGCTCACCTGCCCCGCGAGCGTGACTCTCTCGATGAGGCCGCGTTCGGCGATTCTCGCGGCGAGCGACGCGCGGGCGTCGCCCTCGCCGACAATGACACAGCGCACGCCGGACGCCGCCGGTTCGGCGAGCGCATCGACCAAGAGGTCGAGTCGCTTGAGCGCCGTGAGACGCGAGGGCACGAGGAGGTAGTCCCCATAGCCCTCGCAGCGATACGCGCGGGGCGGCGGCGGCGGATAGAGCACCTCGGAGGGAATCCCGCCCCAGCGCGTCAAACGCGCCTGGATCGTCCGTGATTGGGCGAAGAGCCGCGTGACGTTGCGCGTCAGACAGTGGCGGTCGGCCGCGTGGATCAATCGGCGGCGCGCGCCCTCCTTGAACCGAGCGCGACGGGACAGCCGCGCGCTGAAGCGCGGCCACTGGTCGTAGTACTCGCGCATACGGTGGTTGAGCCAGCACACATGCGCCGGGTGCCGCACGGCGTAACTGGGAAACCGCAAGCTGATGACCTGATCGATCGGCCGGCCGTCGTACGCCTCACAGAGATCGGTGAGCCACGTCGCGAGGTACGCCGCGGCTTGCCGACCGAACCGGTTCTGAGGCGTCAGCGTAACCGCGGCCTGGTGCCCCGCCCGCTCGAGGACCGTTTGCAGCGCATTGGCGATGACGAGGTGTCCACCGGCGGCAAACGGCGGATGTGACGTGACGATGGCGATGCGGGCCATGACCCGAAGGATACGCCCAGCGCGATACCCGCGGGCGGCGCGGCTACTTGAACGCCACGTTCTGCCCCCACCCGGTGCATCGGAACTGCGACCGCGCAATGACCGATCCCTGCGGGCCGAACCGATGCGGCGTCGCCTGCGCGAAGCAGACCCGTTCACCGGGCACGGGCCTGAACTGGTCACCCGGCGGGACCTTGATGTGATCTCCGATGGTGTTCGCGTTGATGCTGTCCTTGCACTCCTGGCCCGGGCGATTCCATTCGTAGGTGCCGATGTGCGCTTGCCCGATCGCGTCCCAGAACATCACGACCGGATTGCCCTCGACGATGGTCCCGCCCGCCGAGATCGCGGGCCACTGCCCGCTCATCGAGTGCCGGAGACACACCGAGCCGAACTCGATGGCGGTCAGGTTCGAGGTGATCGGCCACGCGCTGATGTCCCAGTGCAGCCAGTTGGCGCCGACCAGGCTGACCTCGTCGGCGCCGCTCACGCCGCTTTCGCTCGGCGTGGTAAACGAGAAGACGGCGGACTTGTCGCTGACGACACGGCCATCCTCGCTCGCCGCCTGCGCATACCACCAGTGCTTGGTCTCGAACGCCAGATCCTTGGTCGGTCTGACGCTCGTGCGCTGATCCCGGCGATGAAACGTTCCGACGTTCCCCGCGCCGGTGGGCGCGAACGTCAGGTCATGGTCGCCGGCGTTCTGGGTCACCGTGTCCACGACGTTCACGAACTGGGGGTCGGTCGCGATCGTGAAGGTCATCGCGACGGTGCCGACGTCACCGGTCGTATCGCCGTTCCCGATCTGCAAGACCGGGCGCACCTCGAACACGTTGGAGTCGTCCGCGGGATCCAGCGGGGTCGGAGCGTCGATCGAGGCGAGGACAGGCGTCTGGAAGAGCCCCCAGATCGACCACGGACTGAAGCGCCCATCCCGCTCGGCGCGGGCGCGCCACTGAAACGCAACACCCTCCTCGAGCAGAACCGGGACGTGGTAGCTCGTCCTCCCGTCCGGCGCTCCGGCGACGGTGCCTGCGTGCGTCAGAACCGCGTTGGCCCCCACCGTGGCCACCAGTCCCGAGCCGGCGTCGCGCGTGTGCACCTCGAAGCGATAGTCGAAGTCGCTGGCGACGAACGTACCGTCCGCGTTGACGACTGTCAGCGTCGGCATCAGCGAATCGTCCACGAGCTCGTCGCCGATCGGCGACTCCGCGGTGGGCGCGCCGGCCTTCAGCGTGGAACCATCCGGGGCCGACGCGATCGGGAGCACCTCTCCCGGACCGGGCGACTCGGCGAGCAGCGTCGGTCCGAGCCCACCGGCCCCAGGCTCGTGGGTCGTCGATGGCGCGGTCGGTGACGAGCTGTCGCAACCAAGCGCCAGCGCCACGACCGCTGCGAGCCCCCATCCACCAACGACAGATCTCGCTCTCGCCATAGCTCCAACGACTCCTTCGCCGCGAGTGAAGTTCATCGGCGGACGCACCGCCCGGGGGCCTGGAAGCGGCCGCAGGGTACCTATGATAGCGGAAGCGTCGACGAACGCGCGATCCGGCGGCAGGATGGGCTCACCGCGTATGTTACGATCGCGCGTCGCACGGCGGTCTTCCCTTCAGCACTGGAGTCCCGATGATGATGTGCGGTTCGCGCCTGACCCGAGCAACGCTGTGCTTGCTCATCGTCGTCGGGATTCTTCTGCCTCGCGCCGCCTCGGCCCAGAACGAGGAGTGGACCGGCAACGGCTTCCTCAACCTCAACGGTGGATTCCAATCGGGGGATCGGAGTTTCGCGGACGCGCTGGACGCGCCGCTGTACGACGAGCTCGCCGTGTACACCAACGACTATGCATCCAGCGGCGGAGGTCTGATCGACATCACCGGTGGGGTACGGGTGTGGCGGGGGCTCGCCGCGGCGCTCGGCGTCACCATCGTCAATAGCACGAGCGCAGTCGCCGTCAGTGGCTCTGTGCCGCACCCGCTCTTCTTTGACACGCCGCGCCCAACGGCGCTGCAGCGAGCCGACCTGACCCATCGGCAGGTCGGATTTCATTTCCAGGCCGTGTATGTGATTCCGGTGACAGAGGCGATCGACATCGCCGTCTTCGGCGGACCGTCGGTGTTTCGCGTCGAGCAGGATTTCGTGACCGGCGTCACGATCGGCCCCGAAATCGACCCCTTCGACACGCTCGCATTGGCCGCCGTTGCGACCCAGGCATCGCAGGAAACCGGCGTCGGCTTCAACGTCGGCACGGACGTCACCTACATGTTCACCGAGGTCCTGGGCGCGGGCGGCTTCTTCCGCTATGCGTCCGGTTCGGTGGACTTCACCACGTCGGTGGGTGTCCAGAGCATCGATGCCGGTGGCGCGCAGGCGGGCGGCGGCGTGCGCCTGCGGTTCTGACTCCGACCCGGACTTTCAACTACGGCCAGGTCGTCAGCACGACATTGGAGCGCTCGTTGATCGGACCCTCCGGACCGACCCGCGCCGGCGTGCTCACCATGAGGCCCACCGTCTCTCCGGACTTGGGGACCCAGTTGTCGAGCGGCGACTTCTTGATGTGAGGCCCGAGGTCGGTCGCCGAGATGGACTTGCACGTCTGACCCGGCCGCAACCACTCAAACGTCGCGCCGTACCACTGGCCGCCAACCTTCGCGAAGATCCACGGGTTGCCTGCCACCGTTGTCGAAGTCCCGCTGGACGAGATGCCCGGCCACGACCCCGACTTGGTGTGGTTGATACAGATGGGCGGCCCCCCGATCGACGTGCTCGTAACCGTCGAGGTCTTCGGCCACCCGCTCACGTTTGTGTGGAGCCACGTGACCCCCCCGAGGCTCAACTGGTCAGCGGCACCTCCACCGCCGCCACCGCCGGGTGGCGGGGGCGGCGGAGGCGGAGGCGCGGCCGGGGTCCGGAAGCTCTGGCCGCCCGACCAGGGGCCGGTCGTCGTGTCGTCAGTCGCGAACATGCGCCAGTGCAAGAGCTGATCGGCGGGGAGCAGGCCCGAGACCGTCGTCGTGGTCGGACCAGACGACATCGGCGCGCTGAACACGTGTACGACCTCATTGAAAGCGGCGTCGGTTGCGACGTGATAGTGAATCGTGACCGGGCCGGCCTGGCCCGTCACGCTGGGATTGGTCACGACGAACGTCGGGGGATTGGCCGAGACCGTCTCGCCGCCGACCGGCGAGACATGAGCCGGCGCACCGATCTCGACAGGCTGCACCCCGGTCACAAACGAGCCGCTATCGGTCCACGGACCGGTGACACGCCCTTCGCGACCGTCGGCGCTGGCACGCGCGCGCCAGTGATACGTCGTGCTCCAGTCGAGCTCGCCGGTCGTCCCCTGCGCGGGGCGCAGACCCCTCGGTGGGGCAAACCCCGCAGGCATGGTTCCGGTCGACCCGACCGACGCCTGCACGCCCTCGCCGCCGCCGCCTGACACCTCGAGCACGGTCACGATGTTCGCAAAGCCCGGGTCGCTCGCGACCTCGAATCGGTAGGTCACGTTCGATGCGGGCCCCGTAATCGCGGCGTCGGTGACCACGAGGGTCGGTGTGCGCCCTTGAATGGCCGCGCCGCCAAGCGGCGAGACCGGCACGGGCGCGCCGATCGTCAGCGGCGTATAGACTTCGAACGTCTCTGCTGCCGAGAAGGAGCTGGCGTTCGCCCCGTCATCGGCCCGCGAGCGCCAGTAATACATCCGCTCGGGCTCGAGCGAGATCGGCAGCTGATAGCTCGTCTGCCCGGACGGGTTGGCGGGAAAGTCGGCGACACTGTGGATCGGCGCGCCGAACTCGGCGTCGGTGGCGACCTGCAGCTCGTAGAACACCGTGCGCTCGCCGGTGCTGGTGGCGTTCGCAAACACCAGGGTCACCGGCTGGCTGTCGACCGGGACCAGCGACCCCTGGCCCGGCGTGATCGGGGTCGGCGCGGCGATGGTGACACCCTCGATCGGCCCGGCAATGGAGGGGCTGAGCGGATTGCGGCTCTTCTCGGTGTCGCACCCCACCACCGCGGCGAGCGCGGCGAGCAGCAAGAGCGGTCCCGCGGAGGCTCGTTGATGGGTCGAGCACGATAGGTTGCTGTTTCTCATGGCAATTCCGGGCGCCCGCGTGAGCCGGGCTGCGATTTCGTGCACTCCCGTGCCGTTATCGGAAGTTGCGGTCAGTATGGATAGCCCTGCGACCCAATCGTCAGGGCAAGAACCGCGCCACAGACGACCCGCAACGGCCGGCACGAGAGCGCGCGGACCGGTCCGACCGGCGGCCGCGTGGTACAATCGGCCGTTTTTGCCCGACTGTCCGACGTCGCACCGACAGATCGCCGCCCGGCCGGCTCGTGACGTCGCACCGCCCGACGATGCCGGCGCCCTCCGCGGCCCCCCGCGACCACGATGCTGTCAGGCGGATGACAAAGGTGAGATCGGCACCGGCGATCGGGAATTCGACCACACACGATGAGAGTGCTCGTCACCGGCGGCACCGGGTTCACGGGGAGCCACCTCGTGCGTCGCCTCGTCGGTCGCGGCCACGACGTGCGCGTCCTCGACACCTCACCAGGACTGTTCGCGGATGACCTGGCGGCGATGGGCGCGGATATCACTCTGGGGAGCGTGACCGCCAGCGACACGGTCGACCGCGTCATGCAGGGCGTCGAGCGCGTCTTTCACGTGGCCGCGGTCTTTCGACAGATCAACCTGCCCGATCGGGTGTATCACGAGGTGAACGCGGTCGGGACCCGGGTCATGGGCGAGGCAGCGCTCCGCCACCGAGTGGGCGCCTTCGTCTATTGCTCGACGCAGGGCGTACACGGCGACATCCAGTCACCGCCCGGCGATGAGGACTCACCCATTACGCCGGAGGATTACTACCAGCGGACCAAGTACGAGGGCGAGCAGGAGATTGCGGCGCTCGTCGCGCAAGGGTTGCCGGCCACGACGCTGCGCCCCATGGCGATCTACGGGCCCGGAGATCCGGCGCGGTTCCTGTTCCTGTTCCGCGCCGCGAAACGGGGCCGCTTCCTGATGTTCGGTAGCGGCGAGACGCTCTATCATCCGCTGTATATCGACAATCTGGTGGACGCGTTCGAGCTGGCCGGCGAGGGCGCCGGCCGCGGCAGCGTCTATCTGATCGGCGACGCGAGCTACTACACCCTCAACGACCTGGTCCGCGCCGTCGCGACGAGCCTCGAGATCGACATCCGGATTCTCCACCTGCCGTTCGCGCCGTTGTGGCTGGCCGCGGCGGCGTGCGAGACGGTCTGCCGGCCGCTGAGCATCGAACCGCCGCTGTTCCGGCGCCGCGCGGACTGGTTCCGACAAAACCGCGCGTTTCGCATCGACAAGGCGCGTCGGGAGCTCGGATACGAACCGAAGGTGGACCTTCCGACCGGGTTGGCGCAGACCGCGCGCTGGTACCGGGAGCACGGGTATCTGTAATGTGTGGCATCGTCGGCGTGCTCGAGACGCGCCCGGACGTCGACATCGGCCCGGACCTCGTCCCCCGCATGCTCCAGACCATCGTCCATCGTGGACCGGACGACGAAGGCGTCCACGACGGCGGCCAGCTCGCCCTCGGGACCCGGCGGCTGAAGATCATCGACCTCGCGGGGGGGCATCAGCCGCTGTCGAACGAGGACGGGACGGTCTGGGTCGCCTTCAATGGCGAGATCTACAACCATGCCGCGCGCCGGCGGGCGCTGACCGCGGCAGGGCATCGGTTCGCGACCCGCTGCGACACCGAGGTGATCGTCCACGAATGGGAGGAACACGGCGAGCGCTGCGTCGATTGGCTGGACGGCCAGTTCGGATTCGCGGTCTGGGACGCGACGACCCGGACGCTCATGATCGCGCGAGACCGCCTCGGGATCAAACCGATCTACTACAGCTGGGACGGCTCCCGTCTGGTCTTCGCCTCCGAGGTCAAAGCTGTGCTCGCCTCGGGGCTCGTCCAACCGGCGGTCGACCTGCAGTCGTTGTATCACTATGTCGGCTACGAGTTCGTGCCCGCACCGGCCACGATGTTCCGGGGGATCCAGAAGCTCCCGGCCGGCCATCGCCTGCTGGTCACGAGCGGACAGCTGTCGGTGGAGCCGTACTGGGACGTGCGTTTCGAGCCGGCCGACCTGTCCGAGTCGGAATGCGTCACCACGATCCGACAGCTGTTTGGCGAGGCCGTGGAAAAGCGGCTGATGTCGGACGTGCCACTCGGGGTGTTCCTGTCGGGCGGGCTCGACTCAACGGCGGTGCTCGCCTTCGCGCGGGAAGCGAGCGACCGGCCACTTCCGACCTTCACGATCGGCTACGCCGACGACACGTTCAGCGAGTGGGAGCACGCCCGCCGCGCCGCGACGCACTATGGCACGGATCACCACGAGATCATCATCGACCCGATCACACCAGAGCTGATCGAAAAGGCCGTCTGGCACCTCGACGAACCGATGACCGACCTGTCATCGATTCCGTTCCACATCCTGTCCCAACGCGCCAGGGCCGACGTGACGGTCTGTCTGTCGGGCGAGGGTGGCGACGAGGTCTTCGTCGGCTATGACCGGTTCATTGCGTCGAAGATCGAGCAGGCCGTCTACGGGCGGCTGCCATCCGTGGTGCGTCGTGGCCTCGTCGAGCCCGTCGTCAGCTGGCTGCCGGACCGCCCGCAGAAGAAGGGCGCGATCAACCTCCTCAAGCGATTCGTCGAGGGCGCCGCGTTGCCGGCGGAGGGCGGGCACTTGCGCTGGCAGTACTTCTCGTCGGCCGAGCAGGATGAGCGACTGTTCACATCGGCGTTCCTGAACCGGATCACGCGCGACCCGTTCGAACCGATTCGCCGACACGTGGCACGCGCCGGCAACGTCGACCGGCTGTCACGTGAGCTCTACACGGACCTGCGGCTGACCATGCCCGACTCCGTCCTCATGAAGGTGGACAAGATGTCGATGGCCACGAGTCTCGAGGTGCGCGTGCCCTTTCTCGACCATCATCTGGTAGAGTTCGCCGCGCGCATCCCCCCGTCGTTCAAGTTCCCCGGGTTGCGCACCCGGGCGATTTACCGGAAGGCCATGGCGGGTCTGCTGCCGTCCTTCGTGCTCGAGCGCGGCAAGCAGGGATACAGCTTGCCGCTGAAGACCTGGCTCCGAGGCGAGCTCCGAGGCTACATGACGGAGCTGCTCAACACCTCGCCGCTCATCCAGGAGCACCTCCACGTCGGATACGTCAATACGCTCATCGACGAGCACGTGCGGCGTGTCCGCAACCACAACCACGTACTGTGGGCCCTCATGAACGTGGCGATCTGGCATCGCCGCTACGTCGAGGGCGAGCCCGCCCGAGCGGCGTAACGCGAGAGCGGCATGCCCATCCTACGCAGCGCGACTGGGCTTGTCCTCCGGCTAGCCGTAACCCTCGGACTGCTGGGCGTGTTGCTCTTCGTCGTGGCCGACCCGCTGGAGATCGGCACGCTCCTCGCCGACGCGGCCCTGCTCCCGCTCGCCGCAGCGGTCGCGCTCAGCGCGCTTGACCGCTTCACCATGGCATACAAGTGGTGGCTGCTCCTCCGCGCGCGACGCCTGTCGGTGAGTCTCTGGATCGCCGTCCGGTCGTATTTCGCGTCATCTCTCTATGGCCTGGTGCTGCCGGTGACCGTCGGGGCCGACGCGGTCCGGATCCTCGCGCTGAGGCATGTCGGCATGCTCGACGTGACGGCGTCGATCGTCGTCGAACGCGGGCTCGGCGTCATCGCGATGGGATCCGTTGCGTTGCTGAGCTGCGTGCTGCTGGCGACGACCGTGACGGCCTACGGGGTGCAATCCCTCACCACCTGGCTCGTCGTCGCCCTCTGTGTGAGCGGCGGGTTGTTCATCGCTTCGTTGCTCGCGGCGGATCGCGTGGCGACGAGTTGGGTCAGCGCGCCGCCCAAGGTGCGGCAGGCAGCCGCGGCATACGGCACCTATCGCCGCACGCCCGGCGTGCTCGCCGTGTTCTACGGCCTCTCGGTCCTCGAGAGCCTGCTCTCGGCCGTGATCGCCTACGTTGTCGCCATCGCGCTCGGATTACCACTGCCGATGTATCTGCTGGTGGCCACCGTTCCGATTGCGCTGGCGTCGGCGAGGTTGCCCGTGTCGCTCGGCGGATTCGGTGTGCAAGAAGCGTCGTTTGTCTTTCTGGCCGGGCTGGTCGGTGTGTCGAGCACGCACGCTTTCTCGATCTTTCTCGTCGTCGACGCAGCCATGCTCGCGGCGTTGTTACCGTCTGTGCTGGACGGCTCGATGCTCACGTTGCGCCGCCAGGCGGTCGCAACCCGAATGCTATAATTCCT
Organism: Vicinamibacterales bacterium; assembly: GCA_965197395.1. GTDB lineage: Bacteria > Acidobacteriota > Vicinamibacteria > Vicinamibacterales > UBA8438 > CAZYFH01. The sequence goes on from CBDANB010000007.1 coordinate 493,131, forward strand.
TCGCCGTGGCGGAGAAGATCGACAACGTCCCGCGTGAGATCTTCGACGCGTCACGCAGCAAGCGGCACAAGTATCAGAAACTCTTCGTCGGTCGTCCGGGATGGGGCGCGTTCTTCCGCTATGAGGCCGTGACGGTCGCCGGCAGGATCCCCGGTGCCCTCGGCATGTTCCTGCGTGCGCGACTCTACCCGCTGCTTCTCGGCGCATGTGGACGCAACGTTTTCTTCGGCGTCGATGTCACGTTGCGGCACCCGCACAAGATCCGCATCGGGAGCGACGTCGTCATCGACGACGGCTGTGTGCTGGACGCGAAGGGCGCGACGAACAGCGGCATCACCATCGGCAACGGCGTGTTCATCGGACGTCACTCGAGCGTCAACACGAAGGACGGCGACATCGTGCTCGAGGACGGTGTCAACATCGGCGCGTTCTGCACCATTTTCTCCGCGAGCCGCGTGTCGTGCGGGCGGAACACGCTCTTTGCGGCCTACTCGTATGTCGTCGGCGGAGGCCATGACATGGCACGCACCGACGTCGCCATCATCGACCAAACCCGACCGTCGCGCGGCATCGACATCGGTCCGAACTGCTGGATCGGCGCCGGCGTGTCGGTGCTCGATGGCGTCACGATTGGACGCGACGTGGTCGTGGGGGCTAACTCGGTCGTCACGAAGGATCTCGGGGACTTCGCCGTCGCCGCCGGGTCACCGGCTGCGGTGGTGCGCGTCCGCGGGTCGTTGGCCGCGTCGGGGTAGCGGCATCCATCCGCATGCAGCGCGACGCCCACGACGGGCTGCTCGTCACCTCCGCGCCCGCGCCCGGTGCGGCGTCGAACACGCGACCTCGCGTCGGTCGAGCGCGATGAGACGCTGGCGCCCGTGGGTGGTCTCGCTCGCGATCACCGCCGGCATCTTCTGGTACCTCCTCTCGCAGATCGACCCGGCGGACATCCTCGCGACGGCACGCGGCATGACTCCCCGTTTTCTGGGGATGTTTCTGGCCCTACTGCTCGCCGGCGTCGTCGTCCGCGCGCTGCGGTTCTGGGTCCTGCTCGGTCAGTCCGCGCCGATCCAGCTCCTGACCGGGATCGTGTTGGCACGCAACCTCTTCGTCGATCTCCTGCCCGCTCGGTTGGGCGAGCTGTCCTATGTCTACCTGCTGACCACACGCGCCGGGCGGCCCGTCGAGGACGGCCTGGCATCGCTGATGCTGGCCGTCGCGTTCGACGTCGTCGCCTTGACCCCCCTGCTGCTACTCGCAGTGCTCGTGGTCGGCGGCGGCGGTGCCGTGTCGGGGCCCTGGCTCGCACTGGCCGCGACGGCACTCGGCCTGGTTGCCTACGTCGGCGCGCGCGCGGCGGCGCCCATCGGGCTTCGCGTCGCAGCGTGGATGGACGCGCCAGACGCCGGTCCACCCGGGCGGCGCGCGCAGCTCGCGGCGTTGATCCGCCGGACGGCCGAGGCGCTCGCGGGTTCCTGGCGACGAGGCATCTTCACCCACGTGCTCGTACTGTCCATGATCGTGCGCCTGTGCAAGTTCGGGAGCTACTACTTTCTGGTCTTGGCGATCATGGGAGGACTCGGCCTCGACGCCTCTAGCGTGGGGTTCTTTCGGGTCTTCCTGGGCGTCGTGAGCGCGGAGCTCGCCGCGGCGCTCCCGATTCATGGGATCGCCGGGTTCGGCACGTTCGAGGCGGCGTGGGCCTTCAGCTTCACCCAGCTCGGGTTCGCGCGCTCGGACGCTATCGTGTCCGGCATCCTCGCGCACGCGGTCTCCCAGGTCGTGGAGTACAGTCTGGGCGCCTGCGCGCTGCTGTACCTCATGCGCCCGGGGATGAGACACGATGCCGCCCCCCCCTGAGTCGACCGACCCCTGGGTCACCGCACGCGTGCGCGGCGTCATCGGCCCGGGTGTGCTCCTGGGTTCGAGCGTCGGGGCGGTCGCCGTTGCCATCTGGCTCCTGCCCGCCTCGCTGCACATCGTGGATTGGGACGCAGACCGTCCGCGATTGGTGGCGCTGCTCGCCCCGTGGCGCGCACTCGGGCTCGCGGCCGCTGGGTCAGTCGTGGGGATGCTGGCTGTCGCGGCCGCCGCGCGCCGGTTCCGCGGAACGCCGCTGGCCGGACTCGCCCGGGCGGCCGCGCCGCTCGGACTCCTCTGGTGTTGGACCATTCCGTATATTCCCGGCCTGAGCACGCGGTTTCCGATTCTGGTCGCGCTGGCCGGCCCGCTCCGCTGGGCCATCGCGGCCGCCGCGCTCGGCAGCGTCGCCATGCCCTTCCTCGTGTGGACCGCGTGGCGCGGCCCGACACGGGTGAGCCGCCTCGCGATCTTCGGTGTTGCCGCCATCGCCATGTCGAGTCTCGGGTTCGCCGTGACACGGTCGCAGCCCCCGGGCGGCGACGAGCCACACTATCTCATCGTCACGCACAGCCTCGTCGCGGACGCCGACCTGCGCATCGAGAACAATCACCAGCAGCAGGACTACGCGGCGTTCTACCCTGATGAGCTGCGCCCGGACTTTCTCCGGCGCGGACGCGATGACGTGATTTACTCGATCCACGCACCCGGTCTGCCGTTTCTCCTCGTGCCCGGCTACGCGCTCGCGGGCTCCCGCGGTGCCGTCGCAACGATGGCGTTGTTCGCCTCGTTGGCGGCGCTTGCCCTCTTCGATCTCGTGCGGCGTTTCGCCGGTCTGACGGCGTCGCTGATCGGCTGGGTGCTGGTGACGTTCAGTGTGCCGCTGGTACCGCACGCCTGGATGATCTATCCGGAGCTGCCGGCGCTCCTGATCGTCGCATGGGCCGCGCGCTGGCTGACCGAGTCGGGCACCGGGCCACCTGGGACCCTCGGTCGGTGGGCGTTGCGCGGCGCGGCGCTGGCCTACCTGCCATGGCTCCACACGAAGTTCGCGGCGTTGCTCGCGTGTCTGACCTTGGCGTTGATTGTCCAACTGTGGCCGAGCCGGCGCTCGATTGTCGCGTTCCTGGCGCCCATCGCCACTTCCATCGCCGCGTGGATGTTCGCCTCGTATGTGATGTACGGACACCCCAACCCGGCGATCGCCTACGGCGGCGGGGGTGGGCTGGAGCTGAGCAACGTGCCACGGGGACTCTTCGGGCTGCTGTTCGATCAGGAATTCGGACTGTTGATCTTCACGCCGCTGTACGTCTTGGCGCCAGTCGGCATGTGGTATGTCCTTCGCGGGCCGGCGCATCGGACGGCCGCATGCTGGTACGTGGGCGTGGCGGCAGTGTTCCTCGCCGCCGTCACGCAAGTCTACATGTGGTGGGGCGGTTCGAGCGCGCCGGCGCGATTCCTCGTCCCGGTCGTCCCGCTCGTCGCGCCGTTCATCGCCGTCGCCATCGACCGGATGCGCGGGACCGACCGGTCGCACGTTCGTGGGTATGACGGCCGTCTGGAGTGTGATCGCCGTCGTGACCGGGCTCTTGTCGAATCGACTGACCGCGCTGCTAGAGAATGGGGACGGGACCGGCCGGCTCGTCGACGCCCTGGCTGGTGGCGCACCACTGACCCACGCCCTGGCGAGTTTCTTCGAGGCGGACTGGCTCACGCCCGCCGGCGCGACGGTCCCGTGGCTTGTCGCGGCCATCGGTGGCCTCCTCCTGGGTGGGCTGGCGGCGAGGCGGGTGCACGCCGCAGGCGCACTCTCGGGGAGCGCGCTGGGCCTCGTCGGCATGCTCGTCATCGGCAGCGTCCTCGGCAATCCCCGGATGTCCGAACCCGTGCGCGGGACGATCGCCAACGCCGGTCGCCACTCCCTCTTGATGGCGTACGACGGCGGGCGGCTGTCGGGCCTGGCCTATGCGCCGATTGCCCAGCTCGACGACAGCGCCATCGTTACCCGGAGCTGGTTGCGGTCGCGCGCGGACGAGCGCCGTGACCTCGATGACGGCCACGTGCTGTTCGGACCGTTCGACCTCCCAGCGGGCACCTACGAGATGCACGTGGCGTATCGGGAGGCCGGGGTGGCGGCGCCGTGGTCGGTCGCCTATTTCCTTCGTGAATTGCGGGGCCTCTTGACCGGCGGTCACGACGCCGCCGCGACGACGCAATCGTTTACCTTGCCGGTTGGCCTCCCGGCGGTATGGGCGCGTTTTCCACCGTCGGCGGCGGTCGAGGACGTCCAAGAGATTCGGGTCGTACCGACGCACGTCGTGCCCAGGCGCGATCGGATCGATCGCGGTGACGGTGTGCGGCGCGTCTGGACGATCGATGCGACCGCAGGCGCCTATGTGCTCTTCCTCGACGACAACACCGTGCCACGAGCGGACCATTTCTGGGTGAGGCGGCGCGCAACTGGCACGATCCTCGTCGTCGCGCCTGCAGATCGCATCCCGCATCTCACCGTGACGAACATGGCGCCGGTGCGCGACACCATACGCGTCCAGTCCGGCGGGTGGACGGCGGAACTCGAGCTCGATCCCGGTGAGACGCAACGCGTGCGCGTGTCGCGCGCGGACCGCGCGATCGTGCCCATCACACTGACCACGACCGCGGCGTTCGCACCCGAGCCAACCGACCGCACCGGTCAGTGGGTCGACTGCCATGTGCGGATCGACCTCCGGCCGGCATCATGACGACGTACAGTCGGCGCGAGGAAGGGTGGGCCGCGGTCGCCGCCGTCTTGATGTTGCTCGCAGCTATCCACACGTGGCCGCTCGTCACCGACCTGGGCGGGCTCTCACGCAACGACAACGCCGATACGCTGCTGAACGAGTGGGCCATCGCGTGGGTCGCCCACCAGGCCGTCACCGATCCTCTGCATCTCTATGAGGCCAATGCCTTTCACCCCACGCCCAATGCCCTGGCGCTGTCCGAGCCCCTCGTCGTTCCTGGCCTGATGGGTGCGCCGCTCATCTGGCTCGGCGCCTCACCCGTGCTCACCTACAACGTGCTGATCCTGCTCGGGTTCGTCCTGACCGGTCTTGCCATGTACGCGCTGGTCATGCGATGGACAGGCGACCCATGGGCGGCGGCGCTGGCGGGAGCGCTGCTGGCCTTCAACGCCCACACGATGACGCGGCTCCCGCACCTGCAGGCGATTCATGCCCAGTGGCTCCCGCTGGCCGTGCTGGCGCTCGACCGGCTGCTGGAACGGCCGCGCACCCGAGACTTCGTCCTGCTGGGCGCGTCGGTCCTCGCCGCCGCGTTGACCTCGGGATACCTGGTGATGATGGTGGTGTTGGCGCTGGCTGGGGCGTTCGTCGCCAGGGCGCGCGCGTGGGCGACGCGAACGCAAGCGCCGTTTCTCGCGCGGCTCGGCGGCGTGGCGGCCGTCACGCTCGCGCTGGCTGTCGTCTTGCTTTGGCCGTACGCGCAAATGCGTGGCGACGATTCCTTTCGCCGGTCGCTCGACGCCGTGTCGCTCTACGCCGCGACACCCTGGAGCTACCTGACGACGACCGCGCGCCTGCACTACGACACGTGGAGCCATCGCATCTTCGACACGCGCTCGGCGGAAGTCCTGTTTCCCGGCGTGATCGCCCTGGCGTTGAGCGGCGTCGCGTGTGCCGCGCGCGGTCGCATCGCCCGGGGCGCGGGCCGACCGATGCTGATCGCGATCGCGGTGGTCGGCGTCGTGCTCTCGCTCGGACCGGCAACTCCCATCTACGAGTGGGTGTATGCGCTGCCGCCCATGCAAGGCATCCGTGCCGTCGCGCGGTTCGGCTACCTCGTCCTGTTTGCCGTCGCCGGGTTGGCCGGCATCGGCCTCGCGCACCTCCGCCAACGGTATCCGCGCCGCGCACGCGCGCTGAGCCTCCTGGCCCTCCTCCTCGTGACCATCGAGGCGTTTCACGGGCCGCTTCCGTTTGAACGATACGACGGAATCTCGGCCATCTACCGTCCGATCGCGGCCGACCCGGAACCGGGCGGGGTCCTGGAGCTCCCGATCTACAGCGGCCCCGCCTTCCAGGCCAACGCGGTGTACATGCTGTCGTCCACCGCGCACTGGCGCCCGCTGGTCAACGGCTACAGTGGTCACCGACCGGAGGGATTCGACCGGCTGGCGGAGGTGGTGGGGGGGTTTCCGGCTGAACCCGCGATCCGTCGGCTGCGTGAGATCGGCGTCCGATACGTGGTCGTGCACCTCGCCGCGTTTCGCGACACACCGCGCACCCACGTCATTCTTCGCGACACAGCCGAGCGCCGGGACGTGCGATTGGTCGCGGCCGTCGGCGACGACCGCTTGTATCTCATCGACCCCGCCGGCGAGTAGTCGCTCGTGGCGGCTAGCCGCGCTTGCGGGCGACGACGATCAGCGCCATCGAGAGCCACGGCGCGAACCGCCCCAGCGGAAACAGCCGTCGCATCATTCCGACGTTATCCGCCCGGTTGCCTTCTCGCTGCAGGTGGTCCTTCACGCGGTTCCCGTTGAAGACGTTGTGCAGCCACAGCTCGAGATACAAGCATTGCTGTTCGACGAACTCGAAGCCGCACGCGGGGAGCACGTCCCGTGTCAGCTCGCGGTAGGACAGCTCGCTGAGATGGTCGCGGCTGTAGGGACACTCCAGGCCGTCGGCGACGGCCACCAACCGCTCCTTGTTCGGGGTCGTGATGATGGCGATGCCACCCGGTTTGAGGACCCGCCACCACTCGTGGAGGGTGCGGTGGACGTCCGGGACGTGCTCGATCACCTCTCCGGCAAACAGCGCGTCGAACTGCGCGTCGCGAAACGGCACCGCCGCGGCATCGAAGACGGCCCAGGATTGCTGGGGGACCTCCCCGGCGCGAACACGGACGGAGTCGAAATTCAGGTCACCGGCGACGACCGTGAAGCTGAATGGCACGCCGAGGTCGGCAAAGAGCGACCGCCCGCAGCCAACGTCGAGCGCCCGCCCGCTGGGGATATGACGCTCGAAGAGCCGGCGGAGACGCTGCATCTTGTACTGGTGCAACTCGGGGAGAAACGGTGCTTCGGCAGCACTGGTGTACCCATCGGTCGCTGCCGCACGTAGAACGCGCGCAAGATGTCGCGATCGACGAACTTCAGCAACGCCGGCTCAAGCCTGACGATCTCGCCGGTCGGGCGGCGCATGACGAGCTCGAGGTCCCCGAGGGGATCGAACGCGAAGTCGGGGTTCGTCCAACTCTCGGTTGCCGGCACACACGCGCCGGCGACCGTCAAGCCGACCGATTCCGGACCGACCGGCTCGAACGCCATGGTGAGCCGGCCTCGTCGATGGAGCGGCGGCAACTCGAAGCGCCACCAGCCGAGGTGTCGCGCCGGATGCGCGCGTTCACCGTATGCGTAGATGTCGACGTTGAAGATGTAATCGGTGGTCTCGCCGACCGCGTAGCTAAAGTCCACCTCAGCCCGCCGGCGTTCGACGACGACGCTTCGCCGAGCGGGCACGGCGCGCAACCCGACGGGCGCACGAAACCGTAGCACGGCGATGATTCTACCGGGAGGGTGGAGATGGGAGACGACGAGCGCGGGCTACGGGACAGCCTGGCCGCCATCTAACGCTGGACGACCAGTGAGCCTCGACGTGCCGACGGTCGTCTCGAAGCGACGCGTGATCTCATCAAAGAACGCCCGGGCAATCCGCTCGTATCCGGCCACCGTCGGGTGCAGCCCGTCCCCACCGATGAGCCCCGTGCCGCCGGAGAGCGCGGCATGAACATCGACCACCCCGGCGCCAATCCCCCCGGCCATCGTGCGCAACCGCCCGTTGGTCGATCGAATCGCGTCACGCGTACCGGGGTTCTTGGCCTCGCGCACGTCGCCGACCGGGGGGAGCGTGGCTACGAAGACGAAGGCGCCGCGCACCTGCGCCGTACGCGCCATCCATCGAACATCCTCGGCGATCCGGCCGAAGACGCCGGTGTCGAAGTCCGTCCCGTCGATCTCCGCCTTGAAGAACGCGAGGCTGAGGTCGTTGGTCCCCTCGAGGATGAGCACGACGTCGGGTTGGACACTGGTGAATTCACCGAGAAACCGTTTCCGCCCCGTGTCCGCCGTTTCGCCCCCGCGACCGCGGTTGGCGACGCGCACCCCCTGGGTCGGGAACCGAGCCAGGAGCAGCGCTTCGAGCTGAGCGGGGTAGGACTTGCCGGGCTGGACGGCCAGGAGGATGCCGGGCGCCAGCGACACGTAGCCCTCGGTGAGGCTGTCGCCAAAGGCAAGAATCGTCTCGGCCTCAAGGCGGGATGCGGGAGGCGACCTCGCGTCCGTTTCATACGACTCCGGGGCCGGGCTCTCGACTGCGCTCGGCGCCGACGGGCTGCCGCCGCACGCGATCGCCACGAGCCCACCGAGCGTGACCGCCGCTGCCGCGGTTGCGCGCTTTTTCCATTCGGAGCTTGAACCCACTTTCCCACCCATCATACCCGCCCGACCTCGGCCAGTGCCGCCGACCTGATGGTCCGTGTCGACGTATGCGGACGGCCGGTATAGGATCGAACGCGTTTTCTCGCCGGCGACAGATGGACGCCGCAGATCATGGACCAGCAGCTGACCGACATCTACGCCGCGCTGATGGGCGGGGACGCCCAGGCGATGCAGGAAATCGGATGGCTGGCGTTTCTGTTCTTGATGGGACTATCGCTCGCGGCCTCCTTCGCCATTGCCTTCTTCTACGTGCAGTTCTACGGAAACCGTGCCACCGGCAGCCAGGTGCACCGGGCGTTCCCGCTGCTGGGCATCTCGATCACGGCGATCTTCGTCTGTATCCAGTTCTCGCTGCCGCTCTCGCTCGGTCTACTCGGAGCGCTGTCGATCGTGCGGTTTCGGACGCCCATCAAGGAACCCGAGGAAGTCGGCTTCATCATGCTGGCCATCGCGACGGCGATTGCCTGTGCAACCTTGAAGATCATGTTTCTCGGGGTCATCTTCCTCGTCGCGGTCATCGCACTGCTCATTCAGAATTCCGGCAGGATCTTTACGAGCAGCATGCGGGACGGCGTCATCGTGATCTCGGTGCCGGCCGGACGCTACGCGTCGACCGCTGAGGCGATCGCGGGGGCGGTGACGACGCGCGTGGGCAAGGCGCGTCTCGAGAGCGTGTCCAAGCATGACGACGAGATGGTCCTCTCGTACAACTTCCAGGACCTCAACGAGCCGGCATTGCGAACACTCCATTCCGATCTCGACGAGATCGCGCATGAGTCGACGTTCAACATCTTCTTCAATCGCCCTGGAGTAACCTGATCGAGTCGATGCCGGACGGCGTGCAGAGCGAAGCCAAGTTCGTGCTCGCGGCCGGCCGCGCCGGATCGTTGTTGTCACTGCTGCGCCAGCGTTGTCGCGTCGATAGCGCCCATCCTGCCAGCGTCGTATCCAGCGTGTACTACGACACGCGGGACCGCGGTGCGCTGCACGAGAAGACCAACAGCGACTACCTGAAAACCAAGGTCCGGTTGCGCTGGTATACGGAGCTTGACGGCAGTGTCTCGACATCCGGCTCGTTCCTGGAGGTGAAGCAGCGAGTCGGCCAGACACGCACGAAGGTTCGGATCGCGACGCCCCATGAGGGGGCCTGGCTCGACCGCGCACCCCTGTGGCATCCCGATGTGGCCAACGCGCCTCGCCTCCTCCGAGACCACGGTGTGAGGCTGCCACCGCTCGTGCCCCTCTTCGTCGTCCGCTACGAGCGGCATCGGTTCTTCGACCCGGCGAGCCGATTGCGCATCAACCTCGACCGACACGTGCACGTGCCGACCGTGAATCCGGCCGCGCTGGGGCCGCGGCGCCGCAGGGAGCTTGACCATGCGGTCCTCGAGCTCAAGGGACGCGAGCCCGACGAGCTGCCGCGAGTGCTTTTGGCGGCCCTCCGGCTCGGGTGCCGACGCAGCTCCTTCTCGAAATACGCCGCGTGTTATCTCTCGGTGTTCGGTGTGACGACATGAACGATCCCTGGCGCGACGATGTCCGGTCGACAACGCCGACGCGCCAGGTCGTCACCCGGGTGGTCGTCGTCGCGCTCGTCGCGCTCATGGGAGGTGGGCTCGTGGGCTACCTCGAGCCGTTTCCGCAGCTGAGGTTCGCCATCCAGCGGACCCCCGAGGACGCCCCCAGCTCGAGGATGGCACCGCCGGAAGAAGTGGCGCGCAATCTACCGGTGCTCTCCATCGCCATCGACGATCGCGAGCTCTGGGACCCCGTGGACGGCATTATCGCCAATGTCCAAGAGCGCGGTCGCGACTGGGAACGTCGTGCGAGCGTGTCGTACTACGAGAATGGACAGTTGCGATTTGCTAGCGGTGTCGGTCTCCGCATTCACGGCGGCCTGACGCGAGTCTTGTCGCCGCGCAAGAGCTTTCGCCTCTACTTCCGACGCGAATACGGGGCCACCCAGCTCCCGGACGACGTGCTGTTCGACGGTCGCGTCGATCCGATACGGCGTCTGGTCGTGCACAACGACGTGCGTGAGGAGGAGACGGGCCGCGTCTGGCATTTCGTCAATCCGCTTGCGTACGACATCACGCGCCGCATCGGCGCCTACGCGCCGTGGACCCAACCCGTCCGCTTGTTCCTCAACGGCGAATGGCGCGGCGTGTACGTCTTGACCGAGCAGGTGCGCGACACGATGATCCCCGAGCTGCTCATCCCTCGTTTCGGCCACGCAGACTTCGCGACCGACAACCGGTCGTATGACGAGCTCCGCGCCTGGGTGGAGCAGCTCGAGCCGCTTCGGATGGAAGCCGTCGCCGAGCGGGTCGATCTGGACAATTTGACGCGGTGGTTTATCTCCGTCCTCTTCTGCGCGACCGAGGACGCGTTCCAGGGAGCTCAACTACGCGACCGGAGCCGGCCCGCCAGTGGCTGGTTCTGGATCAACTGGGACATGGACCACGCCTTCATGGACTACAACCTGCGGGCGCCGGTGCCATGGGAGCACGATACATTCAGCACGACGTTGGAACGCGTGGCCGAGGTGCCGCGCGGCTGGCGGGCGAGCGAGGTGCGCGCCACCATCCTAACGACCCTGTTGGCGGAAGACGAGGCCTATCGCGACTACTTCAAGCGGATCTTCGTCGAGGTCATGAATCACCGCCTCACAACGGCCTTCCTCAGAGAGCGGTTCAACCATTACGCGACGGTCGGTCGACAGATGGGGGTGGGCGACGACGACCTCGCCTATCTCGACCTGCTGGAACAGTTCCTGGATCGACGACCTGCGGCGCTACGGGAGCACGCGGAGGTCTACCTGAACACGGCGCCCAGCGCGCACGCGCGGGTGCGCGGCCTCGGCAACGGTCGGGGGACGGTGGATGGCCGACCCGTGCCAAACGAGTTTAGCGGCTACTACTTTCCCGAGATGACCATGACGGTGACGGCGCACGCCGAGACCGGATTCCAGCATTGGGTCGTCGACGGGAACGTCGTCACCGGCCCGGCCATGGCGCTCCGCGTCGAACGGGACGTCGAGATCGACGCCGTGTTCCGATAGCACGAGCGTCCACGCGAGTCCCGTCGCCCGGTCACGCGGCGTCGCGGGCGCATCGACCACCGATGTACAGCGGGTGTCGACCTGTCGGCGAGAGCCGGAACCGGAAGGACAGACGGAGGTTGGGAGGCCCGCTGTCCCACGATCCCCCGCGAACCACGCGGTCGCGGCCCTCGCTCAGCCACGCCGGGTCGAGCGGCGGCGAGTTCGCGTAGTACCTGTTCCAGAACCAGTCGGCCACCCACTCCCAGACGTTCCCAGTCATGTCGTAGAGGCCGTAGGCATTGGGGGGATACGAGCCAACCGGTGCGGTCCACCGCCAGGTGTCATCCTCGCCCTGTCCCAGGGCGTTCACACGCGCAAGGTCGGTCGCCGGCCCCCATGGGTAGATCAGCCCGTCCTGCCCCGCGCGCGCGGCCCGTTCCCATTCGGCCTCGGTCGGCAGTCGGCCGCCGACCCACCGGCAGAAGTCGCGCATCTCGGTCCACGTGACGTTGACCATCGGGCGATCGTCAGCCCGGTTCCACGACGGTTGTCGTGGGATCCGTTGGCCGACAGCTCGCCCGCGCGCGCGAAACTGACCGACCGTCACCTCGGTGGCCATCAGCTCATATGGCCTGGTGAGCGTGACCCTGTGGCGGGGCACCTCGTACGGACGACATTCGCGATCGTCAGCCACACAGCCCATCTCGAACGTGCCAGCCGGAACGCGCACCCATCGAATCGGATCGGTGACGAGCGCCTCCGCGTCCTGGGCCGACGGGCCCCCGGTGGCGACCACGCCCAGCGGCCCGCTCAGCAGTGCAACGACCGCGCCGGTGCACACGCCGACGTTGGCTCTGACGCCCCGCACCCGATCATCCTACGCGCGGTGTTTCGCGCGTGCCAAGCCATTCAACTCGAGGCCGCGCCGGGCCGGCTCCCGTCGCTGTGCTAAGGTGCGTTGGATCGATCCATGTACAAGACAGGCGTCGTCGTCGCAGTCGTCGCAGTCGTGGTCGTCGTCGCGAGCGCCCTGCACGGGCCGGCGACCGTCGCGTCGTGGATCCCGGGAGCGACACGGATTTACACGCGATGGCTCCCGCCCGAGCCGCCTCCGCAGTTGCCCGGCGTTGCTGACCAGGAACGCGACGCGTTTCGGGAGCTCGGCTCGCAGGTCTCAGGACGCGTCGTCTGGTCATCGAATCGCGGGGGCAATCACGAGCTGTATCTGATCGACCTGACAACCGGCGCCGAGCGCCGGTTGACCCACCATCCCCACGTCGATTTCTTCTCGCGCTTTTCCCCTGATGGCACCCAAGTGTCTTTTCTGCGAAGCCACCGCGAGTGGGTGTCGTTCCGCGAAGACGAATCGTGGGATCTGTATCTGATCAGCACGGATGGGACGGACGAGCGGTTGGTCGCCCGGGAGGCCTACCACCCGACCTGGGTGCCGGACGGGTCAGGGTTGGTGTTCGTTCGCCAGAACCGCATCGTCCGATACGACCTGGCCACGCAGTCAGAGGCAGTGCTCCACGACGGCGGGGACCCGCCCACGAGCGGACGCGTTGAGGAGCCAGAGCTGCTGACGGATTCCCTGATCGCCATCACGCTGCGAAACGTGCCGGAAGAAACCGTGGGCGTGCTCGATCTGAACGCCGGCACCTACCTTCCTCTCTCGAGCTCGCGTGCGTGTCAGATCACATGGGTGCCCGGACGTCGACATCTGGTCTGGATCGACGGCGAAGGTCGCGGCGGCACACATGTGATGCACGCGTCACTCGACGACCCACGCGAGGCGGTGCTGATGGATCTCCCGCACGACTACAGCCACGAGTACTTTCCGCGGATCACCGCCGACGGCGAATGGATGATCTGGGGAGCCGCAGCCGAGGGGCACGAACACGACCGTGCCGACTACGAGCTGTTTGTGTGGAAGCTCGACCAGCCGTGGTCCACCGCGACGCGTTTGACGCACTCGGCCGCGAACGACCAGTGGCCCGACTTCCATCGCGACGAGTAGGCGCGGAGCGACACGACGTCGAGTGCCGGGCCGCGACGGCGCCAGTGGCGCGCGGGACGGAGCTCCTAGCACGGGTTCACACGCATGCGTCGACGATTCGTCTGGACGGCAGCGGCGGGATTGTATGCGGTCTGCAGCACGAGCCTGGCCACCGTCTCCTGCGCGCTCGATCGCGCGTTGGCCCAACACCACGGACTGACCCAGTCCGTCTCCTTGACCTCGACGCTGGTGCCCTTCCAGCGTCAGGTGTCCGAGATTGAGCTGAGCAGCCTCGACGCCGCGAGCGATGGGGGCCTCCGTCCCACTCGCGTGACGTGGGCTGGTCTGTGGCATTTTCCTGCGGACGCGGCCATCGATCTTCGTGCGTGGTCCGACGACCGTGTGCGGTGGATCCTCGATGGGAAGTCTGTCGTCGAGCACAACGTCGCCCGCGACGAGGAGCCGACGAGCCGCCGCCTCTTTGTTACGTCAGGATTCCACGATCTGACGGTGACCTACGACCTGCTCGGAGGCGGCCACGCCCTCCACGTGCAATGGGCCCCGGTGGGCCAGGACCTGGGGCCGCTGCCTGCCGACAGGCTGTTTCGCAGTGACGGCCTCGCGCAGGCGCAACGTGCCGTGGCCGTACGAGGAGTCGCACGTACGGTCTGGCTGGGAGTGCCGCTGGTATTGCTGCTGGCGCTCATCGTGCGGTGGGCGATTCGAGCGACCGCTCGCGCCGTGGTGCCACCCGAGTCGTCTCACGTCGACGCGCTGTCCACGCGCGCCGTCACGATCCTGGTCAGCGCCGCACTCGTGATCGCGGCGCTCACTCGCTATTGGGGCATCGACTTTGGTCTCCCGCACACGCGGTCACGGCCCGACGAGGAGTTCTCGATCGCGATGGCCCTACGGTTCATGCAGGGGCACCTGGATCCCGACTTCTTCATCTATCCACCGCTGTACGCCTATGGGCTGACGGTCGTGTACGCCGTCTACTACGCCTGGGGGTATATCGGTGGAGGCTTCGAGGCGCCGATCGATGTCGCGGCAAGCTGGCACAGCTACTGGGAACCCTTCTTGCTGCTGAGCAGGATTCAGTCCGCCGCCCTCGGCACGGCGACCGTGCTCGTCATTTACCGCATGGGCCTTCGGCTATTCGACCGGGAAACAGCGGTCGTGTCGGCCTTTCTCCTCGCGCTGGCCTTTCTGCATGCACGCGACTCCCATTTCGGTACGGTGGATGTGGCCGTGACGTTGCTGGTTCTGCTGTCTATCCACTACCTCATGCGGGCGCACCAGAAACCGGGGTGGCGGGCGTTCGTTGGGGCAGGCGCTCTGGGCGGCCTCGCGATGGCGACCAAATACAACGCGGCCTTGGTGTGCGTCCCGTTTGCCGCAGATGTGGCACTGCATGTCTTCAAGAGTCGTGGTGCTCGTCTGAGGGCGGCGTTCGACCAGCGCATCGTTTTTTTCGCCGTGCCGCTCGCGTTGGTATTCCTGATTGCGGCACCGTACAGCCTCCTGGGCTATGAACGGTTCTTCGAAACGGTGCAGGCCATTCGGCAGGGGCTGCGGACGGGCGCGGGTTTTCCCGATCTCGGCTACGGCTGGGCACACCATGCAAGCTGGACCTTGCGATACGGACTCGGCGTTCCGCTGTTGCTGGCGAGCCTCGCGGGGCTCGTCGCATCGGCACGCAAGAACTGGAGGCACACCCTGGTCCTGTGCGCTTTCCCCCTTGCCTTCTACTCCGTGATGGGGAGCTATCGTTGGGTGTTCGCTCGATACATGGTACCCGTCGTTCCCTTCCTCTGCCTGTTTGCGGCCGTCGGCATCGTGTGGATGGGACGCCAGCTCACTGCTCAAAGACCGGCGTTGCCGCGGGCGGTTGTGACGGTTGGACTTACCATCGTCGTCCTTGTACCGTCGGCATCCAGGCTGCTTCAGTTTGACCGTCTCTTGGCGCGCACGGACAGTCGGGTCGTGGCGGCGCGCTGGGTGCGCGAACACGTGCCGGCGGGCAGCACGATCGCGCAGAACGGCGGCGTTTACGGACAGGTGCAGTTCGACCGCAGGGACCGGTACGACGAATGGTCCGAGACGCAGGTGAGCACGGCGCTCGAGCGTGACACCGGGCAGCGTGGCCACACTGACTGGATCATCCTGTACAGCTCACCGCTCGGCCGACATGTCTCACCGTCGCTTGCAGCGCTCGTCAGCGAGCGATACGAGCTGGCCGAGGTCATCAAAGGATCCGGTAGTACGACACAGGGTAACGAGTTCGACCTGCAGGATTCGTTTTTCGTCCCGTATGCCGGTTTCCGAGACGTCGCGCGACCAGGTCCCGACATTCGGATTTACCGGAAACGACCAGGCGGCTCGGCGCGGAGCCTGACTTCGCGGTGATCAGCATCCGCCGGGAATAGGGACAAGAAGTTACATCTACCCAAGGCGTCCGCGCACTCTGCGCTGGGTCCAGAGCGATCTGGCGACGTACACTCGGCTGCGCATGCGTGGACCAGGCAGGACGCCTGACTGGCGAACGCGGATGGTGATCTTCGATGTGGACGGGACACGTACGACCAACGAGGGCTGAGGATGGCTCTTCGCCTATTGGGACACTGCCTGGCCCGGCCGTGTGTGCTGCGGATTCGCTTCTCGAAGGATTGTCGTAGCGCGTCCCGAGCGTCGAGCGCCCGATGAGCGACGTCGATGGCGACCGTCCCGCTGATCGGGTCCGAGACCTGTCATGGCCGCCTCGCAGCGTCGACGTCGTTGCTCACCGTCATAGCCCAGTCGCACTGATGAGCGTCTGCTTGGGCCCACACAACGCGTCCTCTGAGAAGAACTTGGCGGGAGGAATCGTCGACCGCGCGCAGAGGGACGTCGAACACGATGTCGACAGTCGGCTTCAAGCACAGCGCTTCGCGTAGTGCGCGAGTGGGCGTTGTGTGACACATGAGCCCGGACCGGCTGATATTGACGCTCGTTCCCATGCCCGACGCCTGACTCCCGCTTACCCGGTACTTCAACGGTAGACGCACGTTGAACCGTGCAGCACGAGATGCACCGCGCCACACATCGCGCTCATTCTGGATGGCCGCGTTCGCATGCACCTCGAGCGCCAGAATGAGGGAGAGCCGATCACGTACGGGAGCCGGCCATCGACCCAAACCCGTACAGACACGGCAGGTCTCATCGACCCACTCCCGCGAGCGATCACGTGCCAGTACCGCCATTGAGCTGCCGCAATGCGGGCATTGCAACGTCGCGGCAACACTGCTGGTCTGGGCCAGCGCTCGACCGACTGCGGGAATCGTGTGCACTTGGGGGAGGGTCATGGCATTGCCTCTTCGGCGAGCGACGCCCTCACTATCGGCCTCAGCGCCGAATCCCTATACTGGCCTCAGGTGGCCAGATTGCGGTCGAGAGCGGGATCGACGTAGCCGCCCCACCAGGATGATGGTGGCCAACGGGTCTCGCGCCTCCCTCCGATCGCACGGGGCCGCGCGGAGTATGCTTGTGGGCCCATCGACCACAGCGTGAACGACGTTCCGCGCTGGCTGTTCCGAATCGGCCCTCGTACAGACGAGGCGCGCGGTAAACCCCATGTCTCTCCTGCCGTACGTGCGAATCGCACGCATCGATCACTGGTTCAAGAATGTGTTCGTGCTCCTCGGAGCGCTCCTCGCCGTCTTTTTCATCCCCGACACGCTTGGTTGGCACACGACCGTGTCCGTCGTCGCGGCGCTCCTGGCCACCTGCTTGGTCGCCTCGAGCAACTATGTGCTCAACGAGCTGCTCGACGGACACAGCGATGCCCTGCACCCGGTGAAGAAGAACCGGCCCGTACCGCTTGGAGATGTGCAACCGGCTATCGCTTACGCAGAGTGGATTGCGCTCGCCATCGTCGGGATGTCCATCGCCCTCGCGACGAACCGCTACGTCGCGGCGATGGCCCTGGCGCTGTGGATGATGGGAGTCGTCTACAACGTACCGCCGCTACGGGCGAAGGAATGGCCGTATGTAGATGTACTGGTGGAGGCGCTCAACAACGTCATCCGCCTGGGACTCGGCTGGTTCGCGATTGTCGTCACGCACGTGCCACCCGTGTCACTCCTCGTTGCCTATTGGACTCTTGGTGCCTTCTTCATGGCCACGAAGCGACTCGCCGAATACAGGCACATCGGCGATGCTACGTTGGCCGGGAACTACCGGCGTTCCTTCCGCTTCTACACCGAGGATCGCCTGCTCGTCAGCCTGCTGCTCTACGCATCGGTGAGCGCGCTCTTTGGCGGCATCTTCATCGTCCGGTACCACCTGGAGCTGATTCTGTTCGCGCCGATCGGCCTTGGCCTGCTCGCCTTCTATCTGCATCTCGGCCTCCTGGCCGACAGTCCGGCGCAACGACCGGAACATCTCTATCGCGAACGCGCCTTCATGTGGTACGCGGTTACCTGCGTCATCGCCTTCGTCGTTCTGATGTTCACGAGCATCCCTTTCCTTTACGAATGGTTCAATTCCGAGCCGGCCGGCGTGGAGCCGTTGTGGACCCTCGGACCCCGCTCAGAATAGGCGCGACCGCTCGCGGCATCGTCGCTCCTACCAGCCCGAGCGGCGCACGGGGAACGGTGCTGCCCGCACCGTCGTGAGGTCGTCGCTACCGCGTATAGGCTCGGGAGAGCCGACAGCCTCGATCCCGAGATCGTGAGCGGGTCGACCATGGCGGCGAGTAGGTCGCGCCGATGCCGGTCGAGGCGGTGCCGACACGACCCAAGTGTGTCGCCCACCCCACATTGGGAGGGAACACCTCACTCCAGCACGCGTGGTTCCAGCACCCCGACCTCGCCGACCGCACGGTGCAACGCGTCGGCCAGCAGGCTATGACCCGCGCGCCCGGGGTGGCAACCGTCCGTGGTGACGTAGAGCCGCCAGTTCGCCTCCATTGCCGACCTGCCATACAGCGCCTCGTAGAAGAGCACTTCGTCAGCGTACAACCGATGCGCTCGCAAATCGTCGAGCTTGTCGCGGAAGAGCGCGCCGCCGTCGACCAGCGTCACGCCCTCAGTGTCGGCCACGTATTGCATGCCGCGCAGGTAGGCAGGGGATGGCACACAGACGCCGAGGATCATGGCCTCGGCGCCGATCGCGCGCGCCTGGGTCACGAGGTGGATCAGGTTGCCCATATACGTGTCGCGGGGCACCGACTGGACCAACCGGCGCGCGTCGCCTTCCCGGTCGGCCCGTGCGCGCGATGCTGCAAACGGATCGAATGCGGAGAAGATCAGGCGCCGCATCAGTCGGAACGTTGCGAGACGCATCAGCCGGCTGCGCGCAGCGCCGCGCCAGGTCGCGTCGAGCGCGAGTAGCTCGTCGGTGCTCTGGAGCACCAGCCGCGCGTCGTTGGCGCCGAACTGCAGCACGACGAGATCCGGGTCGAGCGCGCGCGCGTAGTGATCGAACATCGCCATCCCATGACGCGTGGTATGCCCGGGCATGCCGAGGTTGAGCACTTCGACCTCCGTCGTCCCATCGGCGAGGCGGTCCTCCAGCAACCGCTGGTACGTGTACTCCGGATCGACCCCCCAGCCGAACGTGCTCGAATCGCCCAGGGTCACGATGCGAAACACGCCGGCGGCCTTTGGGCTCAGTTCGGCCGTTCGGAACCCCGTCGCGGTTTGACTCGAGTCGAAACGTCAGGCCCCTTCCGCATCTCGATCTCGTTGAACGGATTGCTGGCCGCGACCGAGATGCTGGGCTTCAGCTTGTATTGGATATACCGCGCTTCCTCGAAATACTGGAGCCACGCCACGTCAGCGGCGGGAACGCCCTGGGGACGCTCCAGCCGTCCGCGCTGGATGTCGACCCAGTTCTCATCGGAGAGCGCCCAGACCGGTACGGCGATCTCAAAGTTCTCGTTGCGCGCCAGGTCAGTGTCGACGCCAGAGAGCCGGACGAGCGTTTCGGAGATGATGAGAAAGACGATCGGCGAGACGACGACGAGGAGGACGCGCTGCCACAACGCCGTCGAGGCGGGGGTGTGCGTGTGAGCCACTCGCGCGGGATTCTAGCAGCAAGCTGGCGTCCGCGTCCGCGGGGTTTGGCGCGGAGCCCCGAGCAGTTACTCCAGCATCGTCCGATAGATGGCGGCGAGACGCTCGATGAGGGCCGGCCACGCGAACCGGTCCGCCGCACGCCGTCGGAGCCCGTCGCCCAGCGCCCGTGCGCGAGTCGGATCGTCCAGCAGCTCGACGATTCGCGTCGCAAGCGACCCAGGGTCGTCCACGGCGGCGTATCGGCCGTGCTCGCCCAGAAGCTCGCGGTTGATCGGGGTGTCGCTGGCCACGACCGGCAGCGCGCACGCCATGTAGTTGAGCAGCTTGCCGTTGGCTTCCGTCAGCGACCGCTTCGGCGACACCGCCACCTCGGCGAGGCCGAGCCACCGGGCGGCCTCCGCATAGGGCACGCGCCCGGTCAACGTCACCAACGCGTCCAGACCGCGCGCTCGAACGATGTCCCGATACCGCGCCTCGCTCGGGTACCCCATCACCAGGAAGTGGGCGTCCGGATGCGCCCGCGCGACGAGCGGCGCCGCCTCCAGCAGTGCGTCGACGCCCTGATACGCGGTCAGCACACCGAGGAAGCCAATGACGCGCTTGCCGTCCACACCAAGCCGTCGGCGAAGCTCGGGGTCGGGCGGGCCTGGCCGGAACGCCTCGAGGTCGACCCCATCCGGCAGCGGTTCGATCCGCTCGGGGTCCACGCCTTGCGCCACGAGCGGCGCCACCTCGTGGTGCGAGCTCGTCACGATCCGATCAGGTCGTCGGACCAGCCAGCGCTCCACGCGTCGGAGCACGCGCGCCGGCACGCCGTCCTCGGAGACGACGCCGTGGTCGGCCAGCTCGGCGGTGAGGCTGCCCTGCAGATCGGCGATGAGCGGTCGATGCGCGCCGACCCTGAGCGCCACCCCGATCGCAATCCCCTCGTGCAGGTGACCATGCAGCAGGTGAGGGCGAAACTCGCGCGCCACGCGACGCGCGGCGCCGAGCACACCCAGGTCCAGGAGCGGCCGTCCCGCGCTGGGCCCGAGCGCGCGCGCGCGAACACCGGGCAGCGCACGCGCGCGCGTGACCGCCACGTCCGGCACGTCGCCGCCAGTCGGGTAGGTGACGACGCGGGTCTCGATCCCGATCCGCGCGAGCCCCCGCGCTTCTTCATAGATTCGAACATGGCAGCCACGGTCGCCGAAAAACGGCGTGGGGGCAATCACGAGCACACGCAGCGGATCGTTCACCACGAGCTGGCTAACCCCCGGGCTCTGAGACGGCAATCGGGAACTGCGCGCGCGCGTGGCTGATCTGGTCGTCGCGCATCGCGTCGGTCCACCCGAGACGGGACCCCATGATGGCGGCGCATCGCCGCAGGCACGCGTCGCCCGGATGTCCCACCGTCCCGACGCCGGTGCGCCGGAACAGCACGTCCGTGAGCTGACGTGCCATCTCGTGCTCGACGGCAAAGACGACCTCGGCCTCGATCGACTCACGCGCCGGGGCCAGCGGCCGGCACCCGTCCGGCTCTCCAGCTGCAGCGCTGACGACCGCGTCGATCTCCGTACCGTAGTGCCGGACGAGATGCTCGGTCGTCTCACGATCGATCAGCGCGGCGTGCCGGTCGACGGCCTCACGCGTGAATGCGGCGACATCGTCGATCGCGCCCCCCACGAGCGGCGTCTCGGCCGTGCGGCAGCGATCGACGCGTCGGTCGAGTCGCCTGCAGATCGTCGATGTGGCCAGTTCGGCTAATCGACGGGCGGTCGTGTATTTCGCACCGAGCGCTGACACCATCCCATCGGCGCCGCCGGAGACGCCGTGATCGAGCACCTGATAGTCCCCGCTCCCCTGATAGACCCCGGGGCGCAGGCGGCGGGCGGTCAGCGGGTAGATCCCCGCGAACGCATGACGCACATCGGCTCGCGTCAGTCCGACGGCCGGCAGCGCCCGTCGCACATCGTCGATGAGATCCTGCACGTCGTCGTCGGTCGGGCCGATGCGTGCCAGGTTGGCGTCGAACGGCCGGTTCGTCGTGCCGATGAGCGAGTGTCCCCGCCACGGGATAACGAACACGTGACGTCCGCCACGATCGATGCGTGCCCCCGACGAGCGACCGGTGGACAGCGCCGCGCCGAAGGTGGGCATGATCTGGCGCGTGACGATGTGGGCACCTTGCGCCATGCCGGTCACCCGGTGACGGAGCGGTCCCGCGGAGAACCGATCGTTGAGGCGCGGCAGCCACGGCCCGGCGGCATTGGCGACGACCTGGGCGCGGATCTCGAGGGGATCGCCGCGCTCGACGTCCCGCGCGCGCACGCCGACCACCCGTGACCCGGTCCGCAGCAGCCCCTCGACGGACACGTAGTTCGCGACCACGGCGCCGTGTTGCGCGGCGGTCTTGAGAAACGCCAGCGTCATCCGTTCGGAGCTGTGGAGTTGTGATTCGTACAGCACGAAGGCGCCAGTCACATCAGCGCGTTCCGCGAGCGCCGGCGCCCGATGACTCAGCTCCGCACGGCCGTAGTAGGTACCGGACGCGGGGGCGTTCGGCCCCGGCACCGGATCGGCGGCGCCGCCGAGCAAGGCGTAGAGCCGCATGCCAGAGGCCAGGAACCACCGCCCACGGGCCAGACCGGGATAGGTCGGCACGAGGAACGGGACCCACCGGATCAAATGTGGCGCGATGTGCGCGAGGCGCCTGCGCTCTCTGGACGACTCGCGGACCTTGTCGAACCGGACTTGCTGCAGGTATCGGATACCGCCGTGCAGCAGTTTCGATGACGCGGCCGACGTCGCACCACCGAAGTCCCCCTGCTCGACCAGCGCCACTGACAGTCCACGCAGGGCGGCGTCGTGCGCCAGACAGGCTCCCGAAATACCGCCACCGATGACCACGACGTCAAACGTCGTGTCCGTGAGCGCGGTGAGCGTTCGTCGCAAGGTGTGCCCCTTCAACACTTTCCCGCTGATATAGTATCCCGCGTGCAGTCGGCGCCACCGCTACCCGAACGCGTGCCGAGCGACGCGTCGTGGTCGGTGACACGAGATCCCGGTCTCCTGATCGTCCTCGTGGCGTTCGTCGGCCTGGCCGCGGCCTCGCTCTCCGTCAACGTCGTCACCAAGACATACGGCATCAAGGGTGACGAGGCGACCTACGTCGCCATGGCCCAGAGCGTCGCCTACGACGGCGACCTCACCTTCGAGCGGGCCGACCTCGATCGTTTTTGGCACACCTATCAGAGCGGCCCGGAAGGCATCTTCCTGAAACGCGCCGAAGGACCCGCCACGCGTGGCGACCCGCTGTTCTTTGCGAAGGCCTTCATCTATCCGCTGATCGCCGCCCCGTTCACGCGTCTGGCCGGGCTCAACGGCCTGTTGTTCCTCAACGTCCTCCTGCTCGCGGGGGTCTTCGTGTGCGCGTATCTGTTCGCCTCCGCACGACTGCCGAGCCCGGCGGCGTTGCTGATCGCGTCCGGGTTTCTCGCCGCCTCGATTGCGCCGTTGTACGCCGTCTACCTCACCTCGGACACCTTCAACTTCGCCCTCGCCTTCTTCGCGTACTTTTGCTGGCTCTACAAGGACGTCGCCGGCGCGCCTCCCCGGCCGGCCTGGCTGCGCGGCACGGCTTCGAACCTCGTGGCGGCGCTCCTGCTGGGCCTGGCGACGTTTTCGAAGCTGACGAATGCCCCGCTGATCGCGCCGGTCGTGGCGCTCGCCTGGTGGCGCCGACGCTACGCGCACGGCGCCGTCATCGGCGCGGTGTGGGCCGCAGCGGTCCTCGGCTGTTTTGCGGCGAATGCAGCGATCACCGGAGACTTCAACTATCAGGGCGGGGCCCACCGTCGGACGATCTATGGCGAATTCCCGTTCGAGTCGGATGCGCCCGCATTCGACGACCTCGGCGTATCCATCAGCTCGAGCGCCACGGAGATGGTCACGGCGGCGACCACGTTCGAAGGCTCCCCGTCGGCGCTCGTCCGGCAATTCGGCCACAACGCCCTGTACTTCATGGTCGGCCGTCACTTCGGACTGGTGCCGTACTACTTCCCCGGTGTGGTCATCCTCGCGTGGGCGCTCTGGCGGCGGCGCGACCTCGTCGCCTGGCAAGTGCTGATCGCCGGCGCGGTCGGCATGACCGCGTTGGGGTTTCTGGTGTTCTTTCCCAACACCTGGTCGGGTGGGGGCGGGCCACCCGGCAACCGCTATTTCCTCGCGATCTACCCAGCGCTGTTCTTCCTGCTGCCGGCAGCGCGGTCCCTCGCCCCGGCGATCGTGCTCTGGGTCGGCGGCGCCCTCTTCGCGGCGCCGGCCCTCATCGATCCGTTCGTGGCCGCCGACCGCCCCTGGCTCCTCGCCGAGCAGGGTCCCCTCCGCGCGTTGCCGGTCGAGCTGACCATGGTGAACGACCTCCCGATCCGTCTCGACCAGGGCCGGTCGCGCATCCAATACCCGACCGACCCGCCACTGCTCCTCTATTTTCTCGATCAGAACGCGACCCGACCGGAGGAACCTGGCATCTGGGTGAAGGGCCGCGCCCGGGCCGACATCATCGTCCGAGTCGCGCCCCCACTTGCCGGCCTGGAGATCTCGCTGACGGCACCCATCGACAACCGCGTGACGGTGACGGTGGATGGCGACACCCAGACCGCCGACGTGACGCCGAACGCGGTGACGCGGCTATCGTTCCCGGTCGGCGGGGTGCACGCGCGGGGCGCGCAGAACTTCGTGCTGTCGGTCACGACCAGCGACGGGTTCGTGCCCCGCCTGCGGAATCGCGGGTCGCGTGACTCGCGCTTCCTCGGGGTCGCGATGGAGCTGTCGCCGCGTGTCGCCGGCAGGTAGGCTGAGATGCGGCACGAAACGGGAGTTTTGTACCCGGCCGCGTGGGGCTCGGGGCGAAGCCCCGTCTAATTCTAGAACCGCAGCCGCAGCCCACCGCCGGTCTGAAACCCGCCCACCGACAGCGAGACAGCCGGCGAGATGGTCGACGGGAGCGTGACGGACACCGCCGCGTAGCGGACGAGGAAGCCGAGCCCGACGGTCGCGGTCGGCATGAAGGTGACGTCGGCGCCGATGTGACCACCGACGCCGTTGCGACGGTGCTCGCCCGTGTCGACCGCAACCGCGACCGTGGCAAACGGCGGACCACCGGTCTCACGCGCGGTGACGTGGGTCACAAGCCCCTGTGTGACACTGAAGAACGAGGGGCCGCCAAAGACCGCGATGTCGAGGCGGTCGTCGAACGGCACGGGCAGGACCCACGCGGCCGACACATGGGTCGCGCGCTCACGGTGCAGGAGCTGGAAGGTCCGGTGCAGGAGCTGGAAGGTCTGGGGATCGACAGTGCGAGCCTGGTTGAACCGGAGCGGGTGGGGGACCGACCCGTTCACGACGGCGGCATCGGCTCCGTTGAGCTGAGTGTACGACGCACCGACCTCCAGCTGCCGCCACATCCGAATCCGTCCACCGACATCGACGAGCGACCCGCCCTCGATCTCCTGCCGCGTCCGAAACGTCGCGTCCTCGCCATAGGCACGAACGCTCAGCGTCTCTCGCACCGACTGCGTGCCGGCCTGGAAGGCCCCGTTGACGTGCAGCGTCAGGCGTCCGCTCAGCGGCCCCCACGGGCTCGGGGCGGCCTGCTCGTCCGTCTGGGCCCCGGCGCGCGGCTGTTGAGCACGATCGCCGGCGCTGCTGGGAGGCGGCTGCGCCTCGACGGGCGCTGCAAACGCCGCCGCCGCGACACTGACCAGGAGGCAGCATGCACATGCACGCCGCGTCGCGCTCGGGGTCATCGCCCACCCCTAGGAACCCGCCGCTCAGGCGGCGCGGCCGGCGTGACATCGCCCGGCACGGCGGCCATGGCGAGCGACGGTTCGATCGTCGTGTCATAGCGTTCGACAATCGGCGCCGCAAACGCATCGGCCACTAGCTGGTAGCCCTCGGCCGTCGGATGCAAGCCGTCATCACCGAGGCATGGCATGGGATCGGGGTTGCCGTGCGACGACTGGACACGTCGCGCCGATTGCACCGCGCACTGGCCGTTCTGAATGATCGAAAAGACGTCGATGAGCTGCGTCCCCCGTCGCGCGGCGATCGACCGGATCTGGCTGTTGTAGCCAGGGACGGAATCCGCTGAACCGGTACCGCGTTGCGGCGGAATCGTCGCGAGAAACACGTCCGCGCCGACGGCGATCGCGGCAATCACCATCGACTCGATCGCGCTGGCCGCCGCGCTCGCCCCGTTGCCCGAGATCAAGTCGAGATCGTTGGTCCCTTCCATGAGCAGCACGACGTCCGGCTGGTGCACTCCGAGGAGACTCTGGAACCGTGAGACCGCCTCGGACGCTTGCTCACCGGGCAGGCCCGCGTTGATGACTTCGATGAACTGTGTCAGGTAACGCTGCGCCAGATGGATCTGCAACCGGAAGGGATACGATCGCAATGGATCGAGCTGCACCGCACCCGCGATCGGTTGCGCGACCACCCCCGCTGTCAAGCTGTCACCGAAGGCCAGGAACCGCGTCGCCGCAAGCTGCGGCGGTGCCAGCACCACGACCGACAGACTGCAGGCGCTGGTCTGCTGCAACGCATCTGAGGCGCTGCAGACGACAGTGGTCGTGCCGATATCGAACGCGCTTCCGGACTCCGGGCTACAACTCTGTTCGACCGGGGCCTGCCCACCGGTCACGAGTGCCTCGCCGTAGGCCACCAGGACCGCCTGACCATCGAACGACTGCGTCATCGCGCTCGGAGGGCATGCGACCGCCAGCTCCCCGACCTTGTCGGAGGGCAACGGCGACGGGGTGAGCGGCGGCACGACGGATCCCTCTTGGCACGCAGACGACCAGAGGAGAGCCGCGACGCAAACCGTAGCGCTCCCGAGTGAGAGAGTGTTCGAGGCGGGCCAACGCATCGACAAAGGACGCGGCATGGTACCTTCTGACCAGATGGCGGTCAATCTC
This sequence comes from Vicinamibacterales bacterium, assembly GCA_965197395.1. Classification (GTDB taxonomy): domain Bacteria; phylum Acidobacteriota; class Vicinamibacteria; order Vicinamibacterales; family UBA8438; genus CAZYFH01. Next base: position 519,544 of record CBDANB010000007.1, read on the forward strand.
GGCGCCGCCGGCGTCGGCCTCAACCGGGGACGCGCGTGGCGCCACGGGCGCGCGCGCCGCGCGGCGATCTGCCTCGCGCTCATGACACTCGCGTGTCAGCCAGCTCTGGACCCACAGCTCGCCGTGCGGTTCGCGGCCGCGTGCGCCGAGCTGGCCGCCAACGCGGGCAGTCAAGGGTCCGCCGTCGTGGCCGGGCTCGACGGCTGGTACTTCGCGGCCGACGAGCTGGAGCGACTTGGCGCCACAGGCGACGGCGCGGCTGGCGACGATGCGCTGTCGGCCGTCGTCTCCGTGCACCGCCAGCTCCAGGCCGCCGGGACCGCCCTCCTGGTCGTCCCCGTGCCGCCCAAGAGCATCGTGTATGCGGACAGGCTCGCGGCTGACCTCGAGGTCCCGATTCCGGTTCCGCGGCTCGACCACGCGCTCCGGGATCGCTACACGCGTCTCGGAGACGCCGGCGTCGACGTCCTTGACCTCACGCGCCGTTTCATTCGGGATCGGTTTCATCCCGAGGGCCCCCTGTATTGCCGTCAAGACTCCCGATGGTCCAGCACGGGGTGTGTCGTGGCGGCCGCGGCCATTGGCGAGCGGGTCGCGGCGACGCCGGCGCTCGCCGGCATCACGGCTCGCCAGTTCGAGCGCGTCTGGTACTCGAGCCCCATCCGGGGCGACCTCTGGGTCGCGCTTGGCGCCGGGGGCGACCCAACAAGACCACGCGGGAGGCCGGCGCCCGAGGAGCTCCGGTTTCGCGCAATCGTCCAGCCCACAGCCGGCGAGTGGATCGCGGCGGCGACCGAACCGCAGAGCCCGATCGCGCTCGTCGGCGACGGCCATACGCTGGTCTTTCATGCGGGGGGGGAGTACCACGTGTCGGGAGCGGGGCTGGCGGATCAGCTTGCGTGGGAGCTCGGGATCCCGGTGGCCCTCGAGTCGACGCCCACGTGGGACCCTGGGACGAATCGCGACGACGCGGTCGACCGGACGGCCGCACTGCCGTCTCCGCAGACTCGACTCGTCATCTGGGTGTTCGCCGCGACACGCCTGCTCGACTGATCACTGATCACTGATCAATGACCAGCGGCGACGACCCGGCGTCAGGCCGGGGCTGTCGTGGAGACGTCGCGTTCGTCGGCCCGGTCGGGATCCTCGGCGCCCGCCGCGTCGAGGACATCGCGGACGACGTAGATCGGCTTGCTCTGCGACTCGTGGTAGGTCCGCGCCTGCATCTCCGCGAGCAGCCCCAGCGTGACGAGCTGCATACCGGCAAACAGCAGCAGGATACCGAGCAGGAGCAACGGTCGGTCACCGATCGCTTGCCCCGCCACCATCCGAACGTACGCGAGATACCCGAGGATGACGAAACCGCCGAGGCCCATCAGCAAGCCCGGCGGACCGAACATGTGGAGCGGCCGGGTCGAGTAGTTCAGCAAGAACTTCACCGTCACCAGGTCCAGCACGAGCGGTACCGTTCGCGACAGGCCAATGCCATACTTCGACTCGCCGAACCGCCTCGGTCGATGGTGGACGACCATCTCCACGATCCGCACGCCCTGTTCGCTCGCGATGGCCGGGATCAGACGATGCATCTCGCCGTAGAGGCGCAGCGGCTTGATGACCTCGCTGCGAAACACCTTGAGTGAGCACCCCGAGTCGTGCAGCCGCACTCCGGTGGTCCGGGCGATCAACCAGTTGGCCACCATCGACGGGAGCCGCCGAATCCACGAGTCCTTGCGGTCGCGCCGCCAGCCGCAGACGATGTCGTACCCCTCATCCAGCTTGCCGATCATCGCGGGAATGTCGGCCGGGTCGTTCTGCAGATCGCCGTCGGAGGTCACAATATAGCGACCGCGCGCGCGCGCGAACCCGGCCGAGAACGCCGCCGTCTGCCCGAAGTTGCGTCGCAGCCGAATGACCCGTACGTGGGGATCGCCGGCGTGCAGATCGGCGAGGATCCCATAGGTGTCGTCTGTACTGCCGTCGTCGACGAGGATGAGCTCGTAGGACTGACCTGACGCCCCGAGCGTCTCGGTCAGCTCTCGATGAAGTTCTGAAAGACTGGGGGCCTCGTTCCGCAGGGGTATGACGACCGAAATGTCAGGTGACATGAACGAGCACCAGATTATAGATCGGCGCTCGATACCGCCTCCCGCCGGCGGCGCCAGACCACGTAGACGATGCCGCCCGCGAGCACCGCGACGGCCAGCGCGATCGACACCACTCGCCCGTTGGTCTGGATGAACGCAATCGCGTCGTCGCCGTACCGTACGGCGACCGCGGCTTCGACAAAGTAGCGGAACCCTCGGCCACCGGCCACGGCAATGGCAAACTGCCAGGCCGGGACGCGGGAGACGCCGGCGAGCACGACGAACACCTTGAACGGCGCCGGTGGCGGCAGGATCGCCGGCACCACGACGGCCAGCACGCCGTAGCGCTGTGACAAGGCCATCGCCTGCTCGAGCCGCCGCCCGCCGAAGCGCCGGCGCACGAGCGCGTCACCCCCCTTGCGGCCAAGGGCGTACAGCACGAGGCAACCGGCGATGGAGCCAAGCGTCGCCATCGTCGCGTAGTACATCCACCTCCCCTTGTCCTGGATGACCATCGTCACGACGAGCAGATCATTGATCTCGGGCAGCGACAGGAAAGACGAGTCGAGGAAGGCGACGATGAACAGGCCGGGGCCGCCGATGGAGGCGGCGAAGACCTGAATCCAGCTAACGATACGAGACACGGGCGCAGGGATTATATCCGCGCGCGTTGACGCCCGACAGGCGTCTTAGGTCGTAGGGTCTAGAACTTCACCTGCAACGTCACCTGCCCGGTCACGCCTCCGAGGTCGATCGCGTCCTCGAGAAAATCGTTCTCGATACCGACGATGCCGTTCACCTCCTGATAACGCACTTCGGCGCCCACCGCGTACCGGTCACCGAACGGCACCCTGACACCGCCGAGGAGGACACCGCCCACATCGGAGCCTTCAGCGACGAAGCGATCGCGGAACACGCTGAAGTCCCTGAAATCGACGAAGTCGCCGACCTCGCTATACCGCCAGCGATACAGACCGACGCCGCCACCGAAGTACGGCTGAAACGCCGCGCCCAACCCGAAGGGGAACACCTGCAGGGTCGCGGTGACCGGCACGACCTGGAGCGTGAACTCCTGGAAGATCTCCGAGCCGTCGATGTTCACGAACTGGTCGTAGACGCTCGGCACGGTTCGCCGGTAGTACCCAAGCCCCACGCTCGTCTCGAAGTACTCGCCGAGCGCGACGTTCCACGACCCGCCGAACGTGGCGTTGTTGAAGTCCGAGAGGTCGAACGCAAAGAGCGTCTGGTTCTCGAGCACGGCGTCGTGGTCGATGCGCGAATCGGCTGCACGGACCGCGAAGTACCCGGCGCCGAGCGTGACTGACTGCTGCGCCGTCGCGGGTCGGCTCTGAATGAAGAAGAAGACGAAGACAATCGCGATGACCCGTCCGGCACGCATCCGCAGCATGACGCCCTCCACGCGCGGCGCATAACCGGATGCACCGCGGATCGTACGGCAGGCTGGCCGCACCACGGTGTCTATTTCATGATCGATGCCAGTGCACCAGTGCAATGACGCCGGCGCGTGGGACAGGCGCGGCGCGCGCCAGAGCGGGTGGGGAGCCTCGGGGCCGAGCACGACGGCGCGCCACTGGACCGGCAGTCGTCGACGAGGACTGTCCCAGTCGGGTATCAACCCGTCCCGTTTCGTGAACGGGATTCGCACGCGCCAATCGTCGCCAGCATCGCCTCGTGAATACGCCCGTTGGAGGCGACGATGTTCCCGGCCTGTGTCTGGAAGGGTTCCCCGCGCATGCCGCTGACCCGACCGCCGGCCTCGTCGACGATCAATGCAGCCGCCGCGGTGTCCCACGGATGGAGACCACGCTCCCAGAAGCCGTCCAGCCGGCCGGCCGCGACGTAGCAAAGGTCGAGCGCAGCCGAGCCGAAGCGGCGGACCGCGCGCGCCCCACCCACGAACGCGCCAAAGAGCGCCATCGCCTCGTCCACATGCTCTCGGACGTCGTACGGAAACCCCGTACAGAGCAGCGCGTCGGTGAGCGCATCGGCCGTCGAGACGTGCAGCGGCGCGCCGTTCAACCGCGCTCCCATCCCGCGCTCCGCCGCATACAACTCCTGGCGCACCGGGTCGTACACGGCGCCCACCGAGGGGACGCCGTCGATCTCGAGCGCCAGCGACGCACAGAAGAACGGCAACCCGTGGGCGTAGTTCACGGTCCCATCGATGGGATCGAAGACCCACCGGTATCCGGCGGCAGCATCGGCCACCGGGTCGTTCGGGAGCTCCTCGGCCAGGATGGCGTGTGTGGGAAATCGCTCGCCGATGAGCCGCCGGAGCATGCGTTCGATCTCGAGATCGACTTCGGTGACGAGGTCGATCGGGCCCTTCTTGGTGACGGCGACCCCGGCGCCGAAATGCGCCAGCTGCGTGTGGCCGGCCCTCAGCACGACTTCGGCCGCGGTGGCAATGAAGGCTGGGTCAATCGCAGCAGGCGTCACACCAGCTTCTTGACCATCCGCACCTCCATCCCACCCTCCGGTGCGCGCTGCAGCGTGAGGTCGTCCATGAAGCTGCGCATGAAGAAGGTGCCGCGCCCGCTCGACTTGAGGAGGTTCTCGGGTGCCAGCGGATCGGCGACCTCGACGGGGTCAAAGCCGATGCCCTGGTCAACGACCCGCACGACGAGCGTGGTCGGTTTCGCGAGCGGCTCCAGCCGGCACTCCACCACGACGCGCTTCGAGTCGTCTTCGTTGTTGCCGTGTTTGATGGCGTTGATGACCGATTCGCGAACGGCGACACCAACCCAATGCGTCGAGTCGGCGTCAAGGCCGCCCACACGCCCTAGCTGGTCAGTCAACACCTGCACGAGGTCCAGTATGTCGAAGTGGCTGGGGCAGTCGAGGCGGATGACGTTGCCGGCGACAGACATGCGTGAAAGGACCATTACGTTACCCCGGCCGGCGCGCGCGAGCAAGCGTGAAGCCAGGACCGCTCATGTATAGTTCGCGCATGTCCGACGCGGCGACGACCGTGGTGACGGTCGAGCCGGCGAGGTCGCTGCGTGGCCGGCTTCGCGTGCCGGGCGATAAGTCGATCTCGCACCGCTACGCAATCCTCGCGGCCTTGGCGACCGGGACCTCGACAATCACCGGCTACGCGAACGGCGCTGACTGTCGCGCGACGCTCCAATGTCTGCAATCGCTGGGTGTCGCGATACGACACACGGGTGGACACGACGGCGCGGAGTTGATCGTCACCGTGCCCGGCCGCGGGCTCGACGCCCTGACGCCACCGGCCGGCCCACTCGACGCTGGCAATTCGGGGACCACGCTGCGACTGCTCGCCGGGGTCCTGGCCGCGACGCCCTTCCGAACGGTCATCACCGGAGACCGCTCGTTGCAGCGACGCCCGATGGACCGAATCATCGAGCCGCTCGCGCAGATGGGCGCCACGCTCGTCGCGTCGGCCGGCTGCCCTCCGATCACGATCACCGGCGGTCGTCTGCGCGGGATCGACTACGCGCCGCCGGTGGCAAGCGCGCAGGTCAAGAGCGCGGTACTGCTCGCGGGGCTCCACGCCACCGGCTCGACGCGCGTGGTCGAGCGCACGCAGACACGCGACCACACCGAGCGCGCCCTGGAGAGCTTTGGGGTCGCGGTGCAGCGGAACGACACCAGCGTGACGATCGCCGGCGGCGCGGCGCTCCGCTGCGCGGCGCTCGCCGTCCCGGGCGACGTCTCGTCCGCTGCGTTCTGGGCCACGGCGGCCGCCGCGCTACCGGGTTCGGATATCGAGATCGAGTCGGTCGGCCTCAATCCCACGCGGACGGCGTATCTCGACGTGTTGCGCCGCGCCGGCGCGAGCGTCGATGTGCGTGTGACCGGCGACGCTGCCGGCGAGCCGGTCGGGACGCTCCGCGTGCGGCACGAGACGTTGCGACCGATCGTGATCTCGCCGGCAGAGGTCCCCGCACTGATCGATGAGCTCCCGGTGCTTGGCGCGCTGGCGGTTCACGGCGGATCTATCGAGGTGAGCGGCGCCGGCGAGCTCCGGCACAAGGAGAGCGACCGCATCGCCCGACTCGCCGCCGGGTTGCGCCAGTTGGGCGCGCGCGTCGGCGAGCGCCACGACGGGTTCACGGTAGCCCCCGTCGGCCGCCTGCCCGGTGGAACCGTCGATGCGGCCGGGGATCACCGCCTCGCGATGGCCTTTGCGGTCGCAGCCCTGGCCGCGGCTGAGCCGAGCCGCATCGTCGGCGCGGACGTGGTCGATGTGTCGTATCCTGGGTTCTTCACGACGCTCGATGGGTTGCGTCACGACTACGCTTAGGGCCGCTGGAGAGTCGTGTGCGCACGGACAGGATCTTTCTGGTGGGATTTATGGCGGCCGGCAAGTCCACGGTCGCCGCGGCGCTCGGCGGGCGCCTCGGATGGCGGGTCGAGGACGTGGATGACCGAATCGAGGCGCGCGAGCATCGGACCGTCGCCGACATCTTCGCGAGCCACGGCGAACAGCGTTTTCGCGCGACGGAGCGAACCGTGCTGCAGGAGCTTTTGCCGATGCGCCACGTCGTCGTGGCAACCGGCGGGGGCACGTTTGTCGATCCGGTGAACCGAGTGGCCATCAACCGCAACGGCGCCTCCATCTGGCTCGATGTGTCGTTCGAGACGGTGGTCGAGCGGTTGCCCACCGACGGCCGGCGTCCGCTCGCCAACAACCGCGCGTCGATGCGGCAGCTGTTCGACGTCCGTCGCACGGCTTACCGGCATGCACATCTGCGGCTCGACGCGAACCGCGCGCCGGCCGGCGAGCTCGTCGAACGGATCCTCGATTGGCTGGGACCCTAAGGTTAGTCGCCTTTCCGTCATGCGCGCCCTCATCCTGAGCGATATCCACGCCAACATCGAGGCCCTCGACGCCGTGCTCGAGGTGGCGCCGCGCCAGGCGTATGACCGGCTCTTCGTGCTCGGCGACCTGGTCGGGTACGGCGCGAGCCCGAACGAGGTCGTCGATCGCGTGTACGCTCTCGAGCCAGACGTTCTCATCCGCGGCAACCACGACAAGGTCGCCTCTGGGCTCGAGGAGCCGCATCACTTCAACCACGTCGCGGCACAAGCCGCTATCTGGACGTTGGACGCGCTGACCGACGTGAATCGCGAACGGGTGGCCGCGCTCCCCCGCGGGCCAGTGGCCGTGGACGGCGTCGTGGAGGTGTGCCACGGCACGCCGTTCGATGAGGATGTCTACGTGTTCGACCACGACGACGCGACGCGCGCCCTGAATGCCGCGACCGGACGCATCTGCTTCTTCGGGCACACACACTTGCCCGTGGCATTCCTGCGTCGCAACGCGGCCTCCAGTCTCGACGTCGTCGTTCCGGAGCTTGGGGCTCCGGGTCCCACCGTCGTCGCCTTGGAAGGCGAGCCACGCTACTTGATCAACCCGGGGTCGGTCGGCCAGCCGCGGGATGGCGACCCGCGCGCCGCCTACGCGGTCTATGACGACCAGGCCGCGCAGGTCGAGATCGTGCGAGTGCCGTATCGGGTGGACGTCGCGCAGCAGAAGATCATCGACGCCAAGTTGCCGGAGACCCTGGCGCGACGTCTGGGTGTGGGGCGCTAGCGTCCACTAGGAGGCTGCCGCCTTTCGCGCCGCGCGCTCTTCGCGCCGGCGCAGCTCGGCGGCGTAGGCATCCGCCGCGGCGCGGGACCCAAGGATCCAGCCGACCACGATCCCGAACAGCAGCACGGCCGGGATGAACACGACGTGCCCGGCGGTCATGCCAAGCATTGTCTAGATGGGGCTTCGCCCCAATCCCCCGCGCCGTGCGCGCCTTGGCCGGTCCCGGCGATGGTCGGCGACATGCCCGCTGTTTGCCGCATGACGGCCTCACCTAGATGGGGCTTCGCCCTAGGCCTGCTCGCTGTCGGCATCGTCACCGATGCGTCGCGAGAGGTCGGCGAGCTCACGCTCGACGTCCGAGAAACGGCGCGAGAGGAGCCAGAAATAGCCGAATGCCAGTATCCAGACGATCGAATAAGCGGCAACCAGAAACGGCGCCGCCGGCAGCCGATCCTGGGGAGGCAGCTCGTCGATCGGCACGAACTCCTCGATCGGCGGCTGGTCGGGCTGCGCCACCGCAGCGCCGGCGAGCACGGAAACGAACACGCCGACAGCGACGGTGACCGCAAGACCGTGCCCGCGCCACGCGCCGATCCGACCACCGCCGCACACCCGTCGATCTCGCACCTACTCCTCGTCGACCGCCAACTGCAGCCGATTCACCACCGCCTGCTGGTGCTCCAACCGCCGGCGGCCGTCGAGCATCACCCAGAACATCGCGAAATACGCCAGCACGCAGAACCAGAACGGGCCGGCCATCGACACCGGCAAAGTTGGCACTACCGTCGTCTCGGGATGCAACGTCCGCCAGACGTTGACCGACACGTAGACGAACGGCACGTTGAACATCCCGAACAGCGCCAGACCGGCCGCGAGCTTCTCCGACCCCGGACCCCCGAACTTACGAAGCAACAGATACGCCACGAAGGTCAGCTCAAGAATCAGCGCCAGCGTGGTACGAACGTCCCAGGGCCAGTAGGTCCCCCATGTGACGCGCCCCCAGATCGGACCTGTCGTCAGTCCCATCAGGCCGAACAGCACGACCAGCTCGGCTGCGGACGCGGCGAGTCCATCGGCCGCCGGTTTCCCCTTGAAGAGATACACGCCGCTGGCGATCCCGCAGATGAAAACCGCGAGGAACATCACGAACCAGACCGGCGCATGAAAGTAGACGATCTTGGAGATGAGGCCCATGCTCGCCTCGAAGGGCGCCAGCGCGACGTACACGGGCGCGACAGCGAACATCCCACCCGCGATGACCAGCGCGACCATCCTCCGGTTGCTCATCGTCCCCTCTCGACCCGGCGTCCAACTAGGAGCCCGCAAGGCTGGACGTGCTTCGGCCTCGACAGCCGGTTGGCCTCTCATTCTGTCATGAGCGGCTCGAATGTCCATAACGTCAACGTCAGGAACACCACGTCGAAGAACACGATCAGCGCGAGCCAAAATCGCGCCAGGTCGAAATTCGGCTCAGGCTGCACCAAGGCCACCGTTCCGCTGACACCGGCGATCAACACCGGCACAGTAATCGGGTACAGCAGCACCGGAAGCAGCACGGCGCGGCTCTGCGCGCGTGTGAGCATCGCGGCGAAGAGCGCGCCGACGGCGGCGAAGCCGACAGTCCCCGTCGCCATGAGCGCCGCGAGCAAGACGCCGTGTTGGAGCAGGGACGTCGAGAAGAACAGCGAGACGAAGAAGACGACCACGACCTCGACGAGCGTCATCAACAATACGATACCGATCAGCTTCCCCACGAAGATCGCGGCGCGCTCCACGGGCGCCAGCAACAGACCGCGCAACGCGTCGTGATGCCGCTCCCGTTCGAATGCGCGCGCGAGGGCCAGCTGTCCCGAATAGGCGAGCGCCACCCAGATGATGCCCGCTTCGGCCCCGGCAATCGGACGCCCACCACGCACGAAGGCGAACGAGAACACGAGCACGCACGACGTCGCGAAGAACGCCGTCGTGTACAGCAGCTCCCGACTCCGGGATTCGACGCGGATGTCCTTGCGCGTCACGAGCCAGGCAATTCTGAAAAACTCTCGCATTTGAGTCGGCTTAGGGCTGAACGTTAGCGGCGGTGACGGCGCGCGGCCATAAGCCTGAAGCCTTGAGCCTTTGCGGGAGGGCGTCGCGCGTTCAGTCGCCCTTCATCGCCGTCCGATACCGATCGCGCAGCGATCCACCGGACTCCGGCAGCTCGACCACGCGGCCCCGACGAAGCATGACGGCGCGATCGACGAGCCCGTCGACGATGTCGAGATCGTGCGTCGCGAGGAGCACCAGGTTGCGCGCGGCGCGCAGCTCCTGAAGGCGCTCGACCAGGACCCGCGTCGACCGCTCGTCGAGCCCGGTGAACGGCTCATCGAGCAGCACCAGCCGCGGCTGATGCAGCAGGGTTCGCTCGAGCGCCAGACGCTGGCGCATCCCACGCGAGTAGCCGATGACCGCGTCGTCGGCGCGATCGGCGAGCCGCGCGCGGTCGAGCGCCGCTGACACCCGCGCCGTGACGTCCGACAGTCCGTAGAGATGAGCGAAGAACTCGAGGTTCTCGCGAGCGGTGAGCTCCGGATAGAGCTGCAGATCGTGGGAGAGGAATCCGACCTGCGCGCGGAGCCCCGCCCCGGCGTCACGGGCGGTGCGGTCGCCGTATCGGATGACCCCGGCGGAAGGCGCGATCAAGGTCGCGAGCAACCCAAGCAGCGTCGACTTCCCGGCACCATTCGGGCCGAGGAGTCCGACGAGCTCGCCGGCGGCGAGCCGCAGCGACACACGGTGGAGCGCACGCCGGCGGCCGTAATGGCGGGACGCCTTGGAAACGCGGAGCTGGTCGAAGTCGTACGGGTCCGAGGCCGCCGCGGGCTGGCTCATCCGGCGGTGCCCGACTGCCCCGCGACCGAGCGCTCGCCCATGCGGGACGGCGAGCTGAGCACCACGGGCGCGAGCTCGTCGTCGAGCTCGCGATAGACGCGCTCGAGCGCCGCGACCAGCTCCGCACGGCGCGACCCGTATTTCGTCGCACCGATCTTGCCGCCGCGTTGCTGCCGCTCGATGCGAACGAGGTCGGCGAACAGCTTGTTCCGCCTCGCCTCCAGACGCCTCCGCCGGTCCCCCGTCGTCTCGCTCGTCGTTGGCGCGGCGCTGCCCCACACGCCGGCGCCGAGAATGGCCAGCGCCAACGCGAGCGTGAGCGTGGCCGGCAGCTGACTATGGTGCGGTAACCCGGTGATCTCGAACACGATCGGCGCCCCAGCCGGCACCTGCGGGCCGGCTCCGAAGATATACGTGACATCGCCGGCGCCTTCCGGGCTCATGTCCGCGCGCCGGGCGATCTGATCGGACCCGACATCCATAGAGCCCCACTTCTCGACGATGATCAGCAGCGCGTCGAGATCGACCGGCAGCGGCTGCGTGATGGGCGCAACGTCACCCGAATACGGCAGCACGTAGGCGACGCGGAGTGGTGTCATGCCGGGCGCGAACGGCCCATCGAGCGTCACCGTCTGGCCCTCGACCCGCGTGCCCGCGCTCGACTCGGGCAGTGCGCTCGTCGCTTGCGCGCCCGGCGGCATCGTGATGCTGATCGGTGTGTCGGGCTGGACGGGCCCCTCGGTCGAATTGACGACGTCCAGGAAATAGAACACCGTCACGGACTCCTCGCCCAGCTCGACGGCGATCCGCGACTCGGCGCCAAAGCTCACCTGTCCGGGCTGGGCGACCACATCGGCCCCCGCCGCATCCCCGGTCGAGCCGACGAGCAGGAGACGGATGCCACCGCGCCCGGGAACCGGAAAGGGCTGAGATTCAATCCTGACGCCGTCAAGGTCCGTCGCGGCGGTGACCGTCGCGCCCGGATTCAGCGTCAGAAACGTCGCGCGTCCCTCGGCGTCGGTGCGAACGGTGACGACGGTATCGCCCTCGCGCAGCTCGACCGGATGGTCCGGGACATTGTTCGACATCTGGCTGCGGATGACACGCACCGAGATGGTCCCGGCCGGGAGCTGGGGGTCCGGGAGCGGGATGCCAGACATGCGTCGCGGGTCAGGTTGGGCCGAGACCACGGCGCCGAGCGCCGCGAGGGCGACGCCGATCGCCACGGCACGCGCGGCGGATGTCATCGTCATCGACCGACCGGCGAGGATCGGACTACGCAATGTGGGCCCCACACCCCTTGCAAAACTTCGCGTCCGGCTCGTTGCTCGTCCCGCATTCCGCGCAGGCGTGGCGCTCGGGCAACGCCTGTCGTTCCTCACCTATGGAGGCAAGGCGGTCTGCCAACTCCCGCTCGATCTGGTCGCGGTAGCCGACGCGTTCGGCGTCGAGCTGGCGGAGGAGCATCCTCGCCCGGCTCCGGAGCCGGCCCCCCATGTCGTTGAAATCGGTCACCGAGACCTTGCCCATCGCCCGGTCGAACTCCAGCTCCTTGATCGATCGGAGGACCAGTGTCTTCTCCCGATCGAGCGCAGCCCGCGTCCGCCCGCCGACCATGTCCGTGCGATCGGCGTATTGCCGCGCCGCGAGAGGCACCACCGTCCCATAGAGGGCGTAGCCGACATAGGCGCCGGCCCCGACCGCCCCGATCAGGAGCACGACCGCGGCGGGGTCACCTGGACGCACGACATACACCGCGATCGTGGCGCCCACGAGACCGGCGAGGACGAAAAAGTGCCAGGGACGAAACGGGCGTGCGTCAGTCGAGGTCGCGGAGCTCATCGTCCAAGCGCGCGTCGAGCTCGGCGTCGGCGACCTCGGGCGACGACCCCGCCTCGGCGCGCTCGGCCGGGTCCCGGCGTGACCAGCGGACGGCCACGAAGCCGATGCCGACCAGGAAGGTGGCGCCGACCGCGTATGGAAACAGCCAGGCCAACCGGTTGAAGCCCTCATCGAGCGGCGCCCCTAGTGGCTGTTGGCTTCCGTAGGTTGCGATGAAGTACTGCCGGATCTCGTCGCCGTTCTTACCGAGCTCGATCTGCTCCCTGAGCTGGCCGCGCATGTATTCCGCCCCAGCGGACACCAGGACCTGACGGCCGTCAGACGCCGTTCGCCAGGTCGGCGGCGACGAGCACCGACAATCTGCCAGCGTGTAGGGCGGGCACGTCCCGCACGTACACACGAGCTCCCGCTGCAGATCCGCTTCGAGCTCGCTCGTCGTGGTGTACGAGTCCAGTGCGACCTGCGCGCGCGCCGTCGTGCCGAATCCGCCCAACGACAGCGCCATCACGAGAAGCGCTGTCGTCGCGCCGGATCCGGTCGCGGACACGGCCGCCGCGCGCGACGCGAGGAACGCGACGCGACTCTCGGGGAGCAGGGCGACGCCGGTACCAAGGGCCAGCAGCGCGAAGCCGAGCCAGATCCAGTTCACGAGCGGGTTGACCGTGACCTGGAAGCTGGCCGACTGGTCAGCCATGTCGTACGCCGCCAGGACGACGTAGACGTCCTCGGCGAACGTGCGACGCATGTCAACCTCGGTCGTCGGCTCCGACTCGTGCTTCCGGTAGAACCACTTGCCGGGATGCAGCTGGCCGACGTTCTGGCCGTCCTCGAACACCGTGACGGTCGCCGTGTGCATTTCCTTGCGGCCGTCGTCCCGGACGCTGAGCTGGTCCAGCCGCACGGCGAACCGGCCGACCTCCACCTGCTCGCCAGGCGTCAACAAGACCTGCGCCGTCTGCTTGTAGCCGGCGCCGGCGAAGCCGAGCATCATCAGCACGATGCCCAAGTGGATGACGTAGCCGCCATACCGTCGGCGTGACCGCATGACGAGCCCGATCATCGCGGTCACCATGTCGGTGCCCGTGACGCCCCGACGCACGACCGCGCCCCGTGCGAACTCCTGGCTCACGGTCCCGACCACGAAGGCACAGAGCGCAAAGCAGATGCCCGACACCCAGACGCGGAAGTCGAGGGCGTAGAGCACGGCGGCGGTGCCGATCGCGAGCCCGGTCGGCCACAGGAACTGGAACCGGAGATTGGACAGGGTCGACTTGCGCCATGCCAGCAACGGACCGATGCCCGTCAGCAGCAGCAGGACCAGGCCGATCGGGATCATCCACTTGTTGAAGAACGGCGGCCCGACGGTGATCCGCTGCCCGGTCACCGCCTCGCTGAGCGTCGGGAACATCGTCGCGAAGAGAATGAAGAACGCCGAGAAGAGCAGGATCCAGTTGTTGACGAGGAACGCCGCCTCGCGCGACGCCCACGACTCCAGCTCGTTGCGCGCGCGCAGCAGCGGCAGCCGGTAGATGACCAGCCCGAAGCTGACCACCAGCACCAGGCTGATGAAGATGCCGAACATCAGCGCCAGCGCGGGGTCCTCACCGAACGAATGCACCGACTGCACGATGCCGGTCCGCGTCAACGCGGTGGCAAACAACGTCAGCGTGAAGGCGATGATGACGAGCGAGATGTTCCAGACGCGCAGCATGCTCCGGCGCTCCTGCACCATGACCGAGTGCAGGAACGCGGTCGCCGGAAACCATGGGAGCGCACCGGCGTTCTCGACCGGATCCCAGCCCCACCAGCCGCCCCAGCCCAGCTCCTCGTAGGCCCAGATCATGCCCAGCGTCAGCCCGAGCGAGAGGAAGAACCAGGAGAACATCGTCCAGCGCCGCACGGCGCGGAGCCACGAATCGTCGAGATGCCCGGTGATGAGCGCGGCGATCCCGAACGCGAACGGGATGGTCATGGCGACGAGCCCCGTGTAGAGCGAGGGCGGGTGAATCACCATATACGCGTTCTGGAGCAGCGGGTTGAGGCCGCGGCCGTCGGCCGGTGTCTCCATCAGATACGTCGCGAACGGGTTCTTGTTCACGATCATGATCATCAGGAAGAACATCTGCACGACGGCGACGGTCGCCACGACGTAGGGCACGAGCTCGCGATGACGCTCGCGGTTACTGCGGACGGCGACCGCGCCGAAGACCGACAGCAGGAACACCCAGAACATGATCGAGCCGTCGAGCCCACCCCAGTAAGAGGTGATCTGGTAGAAGAGCGGCTGGACGGAATCCGAGTACCGGTCGACGTAGCGGATCGAGTAGTCCCGGGTCACGAACGCGTTCACGATGACCGCCGATGCCAGGGTCATCAACGCGGTGACGAGGTAGAAGGCGCCGATCCCGCTGTCGACGAGGCGGGTCGAGCGACGTCGGGCGCCCGCGACCGCCGCGGCGGCGGCGTAGGCGCACGCGACGAATGCGGCCAGCAGCGTATAGGTGCCTAATGTGGCCATAGCTATACGGCCCGAAGCGCGCGGCCGCGGGGACGACCGTCAGGGGCCCGCATGGTTGTCGTCAGCCGCCGTGAGCTCGCTGTAGCGCGGGCCTTCAGGCCCGCACCGGGCCGCGCCGAGCTGTCGATGCAAGGCGCGGGATCAATTGCTCGCACCAACCGCGCCGGAGACATACGCCCCGGACCCGGTGTCGTCGCCAATCGACGGCTGCTCCTCGTACTTCGACGGGCACTTCGCCATGATGCCGTCGGCGTCGACGTGCAACGTGTCACCGTCGAGCCGACCCGTCGCCACGACCTCCGCATGATTGTCGAAGGTGTCCGGCACCACGCCGTTGTAGACCGCGGTGACCATGTGGGTGCTGTTGTGGACGCTGTCCCGGATCTCGAAGCGCCAGTCCAGGCTCTTGGGATGCCGCCGCACGTTGGCGGCGTAGCCGTGCACTTGGAGCGCCTTGCCGTCCCAATCGACCGGGTCGGCCATCACCTCTTCCACCTCGACGTAGAACTGCGTGCCGTCTTGCATCGTCGTCCACACGAGGCCGACGAAGGCCACGGACAGCGCGCCGGCGGTCAGCAGAATCTTCAGCGCTTTATTGGGCATGCGGCAGCGTCCTCCACGCTAATATCGCACTCAGAATAGCCTCCGCGGACACTTCGCGTCAACGCACCCCGAATTGGCGCAGCAGTCGGTCCACGAGCGGGATCGGAAGCCCGACAACGTTCGTATACGACCCCTCGATCCGCTCGACGAACCGGGATCCGATCCCCTGGACGGCGTACGCACCGGCCTTGTCTCCGGTCTCGCCGGTCTCGACGTACCAGCGGATGCGCGCGCCATCGAGGGTCGCGAAGGTCACGCGGGTGACCTCGACGCCGCCTAGCGCCCGCGCGCCGAGGTGGAGTGCCACGCCGGTCAGCACGTCATGGTAGTCGCCCGAGAGGCGACCGAGCATGCCGACGGCCGCCGCGTCGTCGGCCGGCTTTCCCAGCACGGCCCCGTCGATGACCACCACGGTATCGGCGCCGATGACGACTCGATCCGGGAAATGCGGTGCGACAGCTGCGGCCTTGGCGCCAGCCAGGCGCGTGACGTAGTCGTTTGGTGCCTCTCCATCGAGGCGAGACTCATCCAGTGCCGCGGGCACGACGTCGAAGTCGTACCCGGCTTCGCGCAATAACCGCGCACGCCTCGGCGACGCCGATGCCAGCACGAGCCGCACGGCGCGATGATAGACTGAACGCACGGCAGCCAGGGTCCGGGATCCACCTCGCACCGTGTCGCGTCCATCGTGAACCCTGCGCGCTGAACCCGAGAACGTCGGCCTCATGATCCCAGTCCAACAGTGCGCGACGCGTGCACTTGGTTCTTTACTTCGCCGGCAGCCGCTGTCGGCCGCCAAGGTGCGCTGCGCCTGGGAGGTCGCGGTCGGCGCGGCGGTGGCGCGTGCCACGACGGTCCGGCTACGCTCCAACGGCACCCTCGATGTCGTCGCACACACCGAGCACTGGCGACGTGAGACCGCGCGGTCGACTCGCGTGATCAGCGCGCGTCTTGGGGATCTGCTTGGACCGGATACCGTGAAGCGGGTTGTCATCACGAGAGGGCGTCATCATGCGTGAATCAGTCATCGTCAGCGCGGTCCGGCTGCCCACAGGCAAGTTCCTGGGCGCGCTCCAGAGTCTCCCGGCCACCGACCTCGGCGCCCGGGTCGTGCGTGAAGCGGTCACGCGATCTGGCATCGACCCGAACGAGGTCGACGAGTGCATCATGGGCAACGTCGTCTCGGCCGGTCTCGGCCAGGCGCCGGCGCGGCAAGCCGCACTCCGCGGCGGTCTCCCCGATCACGTCGGCGCGCTGACCATCAACAAGGTGTGCGGGTCGGGGCTGAAGGCGGTGATGCTCGCGGCACAGGGCATCGCGACGGGGGACATCGACGTTGCCGTGGCCGGCGGCATGGAGTCGATGAGCAACTGCCCGTACATGTTGCCGCAGGCACGCACGGGGATGCGGATGGGCAACGGCGAGGCGCTGGACGCGATGATGCACGACGGGTTGTGGTGCGCGATCGAGGATTGGTCGATGGGGCTGGCAGCGGAGGCGGTCGTCGATCGATACGGCGTGAGCCGCGAGGATCAGGATGCGTTCGCGGCGGGCAGTCATCAGAAAGCGGCGACCGCGATCCACGAATGCTGGTTCAAGGACGAGATCCTGCCAGTGGAGATCCCCCGCCGCAAAGGCGACCCGATCCGCCTGGAGTACGACGAGAGCGTACGGCCCGACTCGACGGCGGAGGCGCTGGGCCGCTTGCGACCGGCGTTCAAGCGGGATGGTGGGACCGTGACCGCGGGCAACGCGCCGGGTGTCAATGACGGCGCCGCGGCGGTCGTGGTGATGGCGGCCGAGAAAGCAGCGGCGCTCGAGCTGTTGCCGATGGCGCGGATCGTCGGGCAGGCCGTGAGCGGCCGGCCGGCGAAGTGGCTGCTGATGACCCCGGTCGAAGCGGTCCAGAAGCTGCTCCAGAAAACCGGCTGGACGCTGGACGACGTCGACTTGATCGAGCTGAACGAGGCGTTCTCGGCGCAGGCGGTCGCGGTGATCCGCGAGCTGGGTGCCGACCCGACCAAGGTCAACGTCAACGGCGGCGCCGTCGCGCTCGGGCACCCCATCGGCGCGAGTGGGGCCCGCATCCTCACAACGCTGCTCTACGCCCTGAAGAACCGCGGGCTGAAGCGAGGCATCGCGACACTCTGCCTCGGCGGTGGGAACGGCGTGGCACTCGCCGTCGAGCGGGGGTAGGGCGCGGTCATCCTCTACCTCCGGCTCCCGTCACCACTCGAGCCGCCGTCCTCGGAAGAAGGCCCCGAGTTCGATCGACATCTACACGCGGTCGGCCGACGGTTGACGGACAACAACCGCGCCGGTCCCGGCCCGTTCCGTGTGCGCGCGGCCGCGGCGCGCGGCAAGCCAGGTCGCGGGCACGACGCCCCCTCATGACCCGCGACTCGAACACGGCGCGCCATCCCGATTGACAGGCAAGTCGACACTTGCCTATGATCGCCGTGTGTGAGTAGCGTCTTCGAAGCACTGAACGCGCCCGCACGACGGGCGATCTTAGACGAGCTGCAGGCACGCGACGGTCAGACGTTGTTCGAGCTCTGCACCCGTCTGACGATGACGCACGGACTTGGATTGACGCGCCAAGCGATCTCGCAGCATCTCGACGTACTCGAGTCAGCCGGCCTCGTCACCACGAGGCGGGACGGCAGATACAAGTTCCACTACATCGACACGGCGCCGCTCAAGACCATCGCGGACCGCTGGTCGAGTCGTGGCCGAAAGGACCGAAAGGAAGGGTCGCAATGAGAATCAACATCGCGAGCTTCGTCGACGACCAGCACAAGGCGCTGACGTTCTACACCGAGGTGCTTGGTTTCCTCAAAAAGACCGACATCCCCCTCGGAGACGCGAGCTGGCTGACCGTGGTTTCGCCCGCCGACCCGGACGGAACCGAGCTTCTGCTCGAGCCGGACACCCATCCCGCCGTGCGGCCGTTCAAGCAGGCCTTGGTGGAGGACGGCATCCCGTGCACCTCGTTCGCCGTCGACGACGTGCAGGCCGAATACGATCGGCTTCGAGCATTGGGGGTTCGGTTCACGCAGGCGCCGGTCCAAGCCGGATCTGTCTGGACGGCCGTCTTCGACGATAGCTGCGGCAACCTCATCCAGATCGCGGCCACGTAGGCGCGCGTTCCCGGAACAGGCCCATCGCGACTGCGAAGCGGGCAGTCTCCCGGTGTGTCCTGCGGGTCAGGACCGCCACCGGTCACGTTCTACCTGGGAGTTCGCGTCAGACGCCGCCAGACGATGGCAAGGGTGACGAACAGCCACATGAGAGCTACAGCGGAAAACACAGCCGGTCCGAAGAGGAGCGTGCCATCGCGCGTCGTCACGGCAGTCCCTGCCCGGCCGAGCAGCAGCGCACCAACACTCAACCACAGCAGCCAGCGCAGGACAGATCTGCCGCGCGACATGCGCGCATCCTAACAAAGAGACAGCTCCATGCTCTCCGGCCAGGGGCCAGCCGGCCAACGAGCGCAGGCGACGCGGCGTCCCTCTTAGGACCCTGACCGAAATAGCCCTATTTCGATCAGGGTCTTTAGTCCTCGGCCTTCCAGAACGCAATCCCGCCGGCCTGCTTGCCGACATCGACGACACCGACCCGCTCGGCCGTCGGCACGTGGAAGACCTCGACGGTGCCCGGCTCGATCCCCACGCCTTCGAGCGTGACAAAGGCGTAGAGGCTGTCCGGCGTGATCGCCACGCCGTGCGGAATGGTCCGCGTCGTCTCGACCCGTGCGCGCTCGGTGCCGGTTTCCAGATCCCAGAAGCCAACCGCCGCCCCGCCCTTGTACGTAGCGACGAGCGTCGCGCCATCGGGCGTGACATCGAGGTTGTAGGGACCCCGCCCCGTCTCGAACGTGCGGCGAACCGTCCACGTCTCGAGGTCGACCTCGAAGATCTTGGCGACGTTGTTCCCCGTTACGTAGAGACGCCCGTCCCTGGTCGGCGCCGTCACCCACGTCGGCTGCACGCCCGCCCCTAAGGGAAGCCGGCGGTTGATCTCGAACGCGAGCGCGTCCATTTCGACAAGCTCGAAGCTCATCATGTTGACCGAGTAGTGCCTGGTCCCGTCGCGGCTCAGACGCGACCCGTGGGGCATGACGCCGGTCGGGATACGCGCAACTTCCGCCATCGTCTCGACCTCGACGGCCGAGATGGTGCTCGGCTCCATTGGACCGTGCAGGTTGAAATTGACGACGTACATCAGGCCGGTGGTCGGCGACACGTCCAACGTGGCGGGGAAGAGCCCCAGCGTGACATCGCCGACCCACGCGTCGGTCCCGGTTTCGTATTTGTGCACGCTCCCGAACGGGAAGCCGTGGGCGATCGAGACGTACCAGTGGCGGCCGTCGGGGTCGACGCTGACACCGTGCGGCCCCTCGATCTCGGCAGGATAGCTCCCGACCGCCACCGTCTTGACCAGCTCGGCGCCGTCCGGACCGTAACGCACGATCGCGACCTCGTCATCCGATTCGGCGCAGACATACACGTAGTAGCTGCGTTGAGGCGGATCCGGGGCGGCGCGCACGGCGGCAGGGCTGAAGCCCTGCGCTACGAGACATGCCAGCGTGGCAGGCGCGAGATGGGCGGGCCTGGTCACTCTTTTGCGGCTACCGCGGCTCGCCGATGATGCGCGCGGGTCCGGTGCGCTCCGCCAGCGTGACAGCCCACAGCCCGCTGTTGAAATCGGTGAAGAAGATGTTGCCCTTGAACGGCTGCGGGCCCCAGACGAACGGTGCGTTCGCGACGTAGCCGTCCGGGTCGAACGGCACGAACATCGCGATCTCCCGGCCCTGCCGGTACAAGTCGCCCATCAGCTCGCCCGACACGTCAACGACCCGGAGCCCACCTGGATAGTAGTAGCCGGCATAGAGGACGTCATCTTCGACCCAGAGGTTGTGCGAACCCGCTTCCGGCACTTGATACCGCGCGACCTCGTGTGGGTTGTCCCAGTCGCTCCAGTCGACGACGTGGATCCACCCCGCCGTCCGCATCGGCGTGCCACCCCCGTCGCTCTCGCGGTTGACGCCGCCATACGGATACGCCTCGTCGCCGGCGAAGAGATAAAACGCGCCGGTCGACTGGCTCTTGTAGGGAAAGGCGGCGTGGTTCCAGCCGCTGGGGTAGGCGTACCGGCCCAACTCGACCGGCCGGGCCGGCGTGCCGCCGCGACCGCCGCCCCCCACGTCGACCGCAACAACGCCGTCGGCCCAGTTCGAGGAAAACGCCACGCCGTCCGTGACCCACACGTCGTGCACGCCGTGCCCGGGCGTGTCGAGCTCGAATCGGCCGACGCGTTCGGGGTTTCGTGGGTCCTCGATGCTGACGATGTCGTAGCGGCGGCCCGCGCTCATCGCGTAGACGTGGTCCTCTTCGATGAAGATGTTGTGCACGCCACCCGTCAACTGGTCGGTGAACTCGGACAGCACCGGCACCCCTTCGCGCGGGTTGCCGACACCGAGCACGACGAAGCCGTTCTTGCGGTCCGACGCCCCTTCGCGACTGATCACCGCGATGTCGCCCTCAGCCGACACCTTGACGTCGTTGACCGAGCGCGCGTCGACCTGCGTTTCGCCCAGTTTCTCTATGGCGGAGGGGTCGGTGACGTCCCAGAAATAGGCGTGCCCATCGGCGCCCCACGTCCCGGTGATCGCGTAGTCTCGCCCATCGGTCCCTTCCCAGATCCAGAGATCCGACGACCGACGGTCCACCACCCTCCCCCGACCCACGACCTCGACGTCGCGCCGGAGGTCGCGGGGTGCGATCGCCACGGTTTTCGTCGCGGTGTACGTGCCGACCGTCGCGATGACGGTGTAGATGCCTGACCGCTCCGCGACGAACCTGCCGGCCGCGTCGATGTGCGCCGCCGCACCCGCCGCGATGATCGTCGGTACGGTTTCGCCGCCAACGGCGAACAGCACGGGGACGCCGTGCAGCGCGAGCCCACGCGCGTCTTTCGCAATCGCCGTGAACCGAATCACGTCGCCCGTGCGGCCCGAGTCCGTGCTGGCGGTGAGCTCGAGCACGGTCTGCGGGTTGGCTTCGACCTGGATCGACCTCGTGTCGGTGGCGTCGCCCGCCGTGGCCGTGATCTCGACCTCGCCCTCGACGCGCAACGTCAGCACCCCGAACACATCGACCTCGGCAAGCGCCGGGTCACTGGTCGCATAGTCGATCGACACATCGTCACGTTCCGCGCCCATCGTGTCGACCGCATCGGCTCTGATGCGCGGTCGGGTGCCGATGTAGAACTTGGAGGGCAGGTCGCGAAACGCCACACGCTCGACGGGCGGCCGCGGGACGGTCACCGCAATCTCCACGCGCACCCGCGCATCGGGCCGGCGGCTCGTGTCATCTGGATCAGTGGGTACGAGCGCAATGAGCGTGACGTTCCCCGGCCGATGGGCCTCGACCCGTCCCTCGCGCGTCACGCCGACGGTGCGGCGAGCCCGCGAGTAGAACACGACGGCGACGTCGTCGACGCGGTTGCCGTCGGCATCGCGCACCGTGGCCGCGAGCTTCGTGGACTCGCCGACCGCCAGGGTCACCGTGTCCGGCTCGACCGTGAGCGTCAGCGCCGCCGGGTCGTCGTTGGTGTCCGGGGCCTGGTCTTGGTCTTGGTTTTGGGCGAGCGACGCCGCGGACGCCAGCGAGCCGAGGAGGGCCACTGCCAGGGCAAAGCGGAGACTTCTCACGTCGATCCCTCGTCTGCCGGAACGCCGGCCTCGCTCGGGTCGTCCCGAGCCCCAGTGGTGAGAGCGTAGCTGCCTTCGACGGCGCCGCAACATTGTAGCGCCGTAGCCGATGCGCCGATGAACCTCGGCCCTGGCTTTGACCGACCGGCCGGCTCGATCCCGCTCACAGGAGGACTTGCAACAGCAGCTTCCCCACCGTCAAGAGCAGCGCCATGACGACGGTCATGCGTATCGAGTCGATCTCGAAGTCGTCGATCAGTCGGTCGGTGAGCCATAGCAGGAACGCGTTGATGACCAGTCCAAACAGGCCGAAGCTCAGCAGCATCGGGATGAAGGCGATCAGCGCGATGAGCCAAAACAGAAAGTAGTTCAGCAGGCCATAGACCACCGCGACCGTCACCGCCGTGGCGAACGACTTCACGCGCACGCCGGGCAGCGCCAACGCGAGGGCGTAGAGCAGCCCGGAGGTCACGAGCACGTTGATGATGAGGTTCAGCATGGCGTGTGGGGGGTGAGCTCGAAGGTGCTGTTGCTTCGCACCCCCCGGCCCTCGTGCGGATACGTGTGGACGGTCCCCACCGTGAGCCTGGACCCGCCACGACGCCAGCCGATGTGCGTGACCGGCTCTTCACGCTCGCCTTCGACGCGATAGGTGCAGGTGATTTGATCCCGGCGGGTGAAGCCGGCGGGGAGTCGATCGCGTCCAGACAGGGCGAACGGCGTCAGGCGACAGCGATAGCTCAGATAATCAAACGTCCTGGACACAGCCGAGGGCACATTGGCCGCGCCTTGCTCGAGCACCTGAGCCTGCGCCGCCGTGGGAGCGCAGGTGAGCAACTCGGTCAGCGCCGCACCTCCATACTCGAGCAGTATCGCGTGGCTCGTGCCCAGTGCGTAAAACGTGACCCAGTGGTCGAGCCATTGCACGCGCCGAGACTCGAAGATGCGCAACGGCTCCAGGGGCGCACGTCCGCTCAGCAACAGGTAACGCAGGGTCGACGTGCTGTGGATCACCGTGTCCTAACCCCAGAGCTGGGTTACGTCGGTCCGCTATGGTATTTTCCGACGAACGTCATCGTACAGGATCTATGGATGAGCCCACGCACCCCGCGGAGGACGACACTCGATCGAAGACCCGCGCGCTCCTCATCTCGGTCTTCGCCATCGCCACCTGCGGACTGATCTACGAGCTCCTGGCCGGCACCATCGCGAGCTACGTGCTCGGCGACAGCGTCACCCAGTTCTCTACGATTATCGGCGTCTATCTGTTCGCGATGGGGGTCGGCTCCTACCTGTCGCGCTACTTCCGCCGTGATCTCATCGCGGCCTTCATCCAAATCGAGATCCTGGTCGGCCTCATCGGCGGCGTCTCCTCCCTCGTTCTCTTCCTCGCGTTCTCCGAGCTCGACGCGTTCCGGGTCGTGCTCTACGCGTGGGTCTCCGTCACGGGGATTCTGGTGGGGCTGGAGATTCCGTTTCTGTTACGGATCCTCGAAGATCAGTTCCCATTCCGCGACCTGGTCTCGAAGGTCCTGTCGCTCGATTACCTGGGTGCGCTGGCGGCGTCGCTGCTCTTTCCCTTGTGGCTCGTCCCTCGGGTCGGGTTGATGCGGTCGTCGTTCGTCTTTGGCGTGCTGAACCTCGTCGTGGCGATCTGGACATGCCATCTGTTTCGTGCGGAGCATCGACGACCGATGCTCACGGTACAGGCCTACGCCGCCTGCGCGCTGCTCCTCGTCGGCCTGGCCTTCTCACAGACGTTGTTGGCGTTCACCGAGCAACGGTTGTATCAGGACCCGGTCATCTTCTCGCGCGCCTCCCGATATCAGCGCATCGTGGTGACCAACGCACAAGGCGAGATGCGACTGTTCTTGAACGGCGAGCTCCAGTTTTCCTCCTTCGACGAATACCGCTACCACGAGGCGCTCGTCCATCCAGGGCTGGCCGCGGTGGCCGCGCCGCGGCAGGTCCTCGTGCTCGGCGGGGGGGACGGCATGGCGGTGCGCGAGATCCTCAAGGACCGGCGTGTGCAGCAGGTCACGCTGGTCGACCTCGATCCGGCGGTGACGGAGACCTTCAGAGATCACGAAACGTTTGCCGCCCTCAACGACTACGCGCTGCGATCGCCCCGAGTGGAGGTCGTCAACGCTGACGCGTTCGTCTGGCTCGACAACGACAGGCGCCAATACGACTTTATCGTCGTGGATTTCCCCGACCCCTCGAACTACTCGCTGGGCAAGCTGTACACTGCCACGTTCTACGCTCGTCTGGCCGCCCACCTGGCCGAGGACGGCGTCGCGGCGATACAGAGCTCGTCGCCGCTCTTGGCCCGTCGTGCGTTCTGGTGCGTGGTCGAGACGGTGCGCGCGGCCGGTCTCGACGCACGGCCGTATCACGTCTCGATCCCATCCTTCGGTGAATGGGGCTACGTGATCGCGACCCATGCGCCCTTTCGCATCTCCGACCGACTCCCCGACAACCTGCGCTTTCTCAACCCGACGATCATGCCTTCCTTCTTCGAGTTCCCCGCAGACATGGCGGAGATCCCGGTCGAGGTCAACCACCTGAACAACCAGATCTTGGTTCGATATCACGCGGAGGGCTGGAGGCAGTTCGCGCCGTGAGTGGGGAGACGGCACCGCGCACGCCGCGCGGTCTGACCCGGCGCGATCTTCTACGCCTCGGACCGAGCGTTGCCGCAGCCCTGACGGTTGGCTGTCGTGCGCACCGTGAGGTCGACAGCGGCCGGATCGGTGGCTCGATCGTCGGCGCATCGCACAACGTGGGGCACCGGCTGCGTGCCGGCGATCTCCCCGAGCCCGACGAAACCCGGGAGGTGCCGGTCATCATCGTCGGCGCCGGCATCGCGGGCTTGTCGGCCGGCTGGAAGCTCGCCAAGAGCGGGTTTCGCGATTTCGAGATCCTGGAGCTCGAACCCGATGCCGGGGGCAATTCACGCTGGGGCGAGAACGCCGTCTCCGCCTACCCGTGGGGCGCCCACTATCTGCCCGTACCGAGCGCGGAATCGACAGCGGTGCGCGAGCTGCTGGAAGACATGGGCATGGTCCGCGACATCGGCCCGGACGGTGAGCCGCGCTACGACCCGCGACACCTCTGTCATGTCCCGCAGGATCGACTGTTCATAGATGGGCGGTGGCAGGAGGGGATCTCGGCGGCCGGGCTCCTACGCTCCTCCGTCGCGGTGGAGGACCGAGCGCTGCTCGCCGAGTTCGAACAGCAGATGCGCCGTTATCGCGAGTATCGAGATGCCCGCGGCCGCCCCGCATTTGCGCTGCCGATGGCCCTCAGCAGCGACGACCCGGAGCTTGTCGCGCTCGACGATCTCTCGATGCGCGAGTATCTCGACCGCGCCGGGTGGACCTCCGAGCGCCTGCGGTGGTACGTCGACTACTGCTGCCGGGACGACTACGGATGCACGCTGGAGACGACGTCGGCGTGGGCCGGCTGGCACTACTTCTGCTCCCGCGACGCGGAGGTGGAATACCTCACCTGGCCCGAAGGCAACGGGCGCATCGTCCGCCACATGCTGACGGACCTCGAACGCCACCTGCACTCGGGCATGCTGGTCTATCGCATCCGGGTGACCGCCGATCCGAGCGCCGAGGCGGCGTCGGCCGAGGGCGTCGAGGTGGACGTGCTCGACACACGCACTAATGGCGCCGTGCGGTTTCGGGCCCGACGCGTCATCTATGCCCTGCCCCGCTTCACGGCCCCGCATGTCCTCGACGGCTACACACTGCCGGAGATCGACCGGTTTACGTATGCCCCCTGGATGGTCGCCAACCTGACCGTCGACCGGCTCCCTGAAGGTGCCGCGTGGAACAACGTGATCTACGACAGCCTGTCGCTGGGCTACGTGGTGGCCACGCACCAGAACCTGCGGGTCGCGCCTGGACCGAGCGTGCTGACGTACTACATGCCGCTCGCGGTGCCGAATCCGGAGGTCGCGCGTCGCTGGATGCTGGAACGAAGCTGGGACGATTGGGTGTCGATCGTTCTCGGCGATCTCGCACCGGCCCACGTGGGCCTTGAATCGCTGGTCACCAACATCGACATCATGCTCTGGGGCCACGCCATGATTCGCCCGGTTCCCGGCTTTCTCTGGGGAGAGACGCGCCGCCACGCCGCCGACCCCCATGGCCCCGTACGCTTCGCCAACTCGGACATGAGTGGGCTCTCACTCTTCGAGGAGGCCCAATATCACGGCGTCCGAGCCGCGGAAGACCTGATGCGGCACGTCGGCCATGCGTACCGTAGCTCGTTGGGCCCCGCGGAGGGCGCGTGAGGTGAGAGCGTCCCGATCGGACAACGCGGCGTGGATCGTGTCGCGCCGGTTCGATCTCGGGTTGATTCTCGGCCCGCCTCTGCTGGCGGTCCTGCTCGTGCTGTCGGTGCCCGCGCTGCGAGCCACCGATGTCCCGCTCTGGGGCTGGCTCGCCTTCGTGGTGGGCATCGACGTGGCGCATGTCTACGCATCGCTCTATCGCACGTACTGGGATCCCGAGGAGCTCGCGCGCCGGCGCACCCAGTACATCCTCACGCCGCTGGTCTGCCTGGCCATCGGTGTCGTCCTCCACAGCCTTGGATCGCTGGTCTTCTGGCGCGTGCTCGCCTACGTGGCGGTGTTTCACTTCGTGCGGCAGCAGTTCGGTTTCGTGATGCTCTACCGGCACCGCTGCGGGGAACGATCGCCCGTGGATCGCCGCCTCGACAAGATGGCGATCTACGCCACCATGCTCTACCCCCTCGCCTTCTGGCACGCCACGTCCGATCGCCGTTTCGAGTGGTTCATCGAGGGGGATTTCCTGTCGCTCCCGATGTGGATCTCGCCCGTCGCGCTCTGGGTCTATTCGGCCATCATGCTGGTGTTTTTCGCGCGACAGGTGCAGATCTACCGGCAACGAGGCACGGTCAACTGGGGCAAGGTTGGGATCGTCGCCTCGACCGCCTGCGTGTGGTACACGGGGATCGTGCTGCTCAATTCCGACTTCGCCTTCACGCTCACCAACGTGGTGGCCCACGGCGTGCCGTATATGGCCCTGGTCTGGATCTACGGTCGCCGCAAGTGGAGCGACGAACACTCGTGGCGGCACCGGATCCATCACCCGGCGGCCGCCGGCATCTTTGTCGGGCTATTGCTGGTGTTGGCCTACTTCGAGGAGGGCCTGTGGGATCTCTTCGTCTGGCAGGAGCACACGATCGCCTTCGGTCAGCTCGCGCTGCCCTTCGCGACGCCGGACGCGTGGGCGCACCTCATCGTCCCGCTGCTCACCGTGCCGCAGGCCACCCACTATGTGCTGGACGCGTGGATCTGGAGATTCGACGGCTCGAACCCGGGACTAGGGTCTTGGCTCTTCGGCGAGACGAGACCCGCGCATGGCGTCGGGTGAGTGAGCTACAGGGATCAGGCCGACATGCCCATCTTCTTCTTCAGCTCGGCCAGTGAGTCGGTCGCCGCGGTGCTTGACGGCAAGGCGAGCGCCTTGTCGATGTCTTCGTCGATGGTGCCGCCAACATCGTTGAGCTCGCCATAGGCTTCCGCCAGAGACTCCTCCTCCTGCACCTTGTTCTTCATCTTCTCGAGCATCGCGACGGTGCCCGAGGCGTCGGCTCCGGCGAGCTGCTGGTTGATCTTGCGCATGGATGAGGCGGTTCTGGCGCGCGCGCGCAGGGTGATGACCTCGTTCTCGTATTTGCTGATCTGACGTTTGAGCTCTTCGACCTTGGTCTGGAGCTGGTCGGCCATCCGCTGCTGCGTCTGCTGATCCGCCGAGACCGTGGTCGCCCGTTGGAGGGACTCCTCTTTTTTCGACAGGGCTGCCGTGGCCAGCCGCTCGGCTTCTGCCTCCTCGATCTCTCCCCCCTGTGACCGCTTGAGCACCAGCATGGCCTTCCGCTCGTAGTCGGCCGCCATCTTCTTGTGGTCGTCGGCCTCCTTCTGGAGGCGGATCGCGAGCGATTTGACCTGCGCCAAGCTGACCATCGACGCCTGCAGGCTCTTCTTGAGGTCACGGATCCCCTGTTCGCTCATCTTGATTGGATCCTCGAATTTATCCATCGTGGCGTGCGCTTCGGACTGCGTGACTTTGAATATCCGTTGGAAAATGCTGGCCATGACTGATCTCCTGTGGGACGCGGTCTACTTGCCGAGGTGCGTGAGGAGCTCAGCGCCATATTCCGCGAGCGCCAACGAGAGGGCGCGAATGGAGCCTTCGAGCTCATTGACATCGAGGTTGGCGAGCTGCAGGGTGTCGCGGAAGAAGATCCGCTCACCGCTCTCATCGAGCACGAACGCGCCGTGCACGAGCGTGTTGTTCATCTGCAGCAAACGCTTGAAGAGGTCGCCCGGTTCGGCCGGCACCTCGGCGATCAACTGCTCCAGCACGACGATGGGCGGCTCGCAGTCGATGACCAACTGCTTGATGCCGTTGTCCTCGTCATCGACCACAACCAGTTCTTCGGACTCGTTCTCCGTGACGATCGTGAGGTCGAGGTCGAGCAAATAGCCCTTGACCCGATCTAGGTTCTCAGACATCAAACCGCGCCTCCGTGAGTGATTTCGTGTTCACAACCCGTCCCCATCTCTATTTACGTTCGAGGTGTTTGGCAAGTTCTTCGTATGCGCGATTCAGACCTTGAAGGAGCTCGGTCGCGATGCGCTTCTTGTGCTCATCCGCTGAATGCAGATCGGGGTGGTACTTCTTGACCAACCGCCTCCACGTCTCGCGCACCGCGTCGAGACCGGCACCGTAGGGGAGCTCAAGATTAGCATAGTAGCGGGCGAGGACCGGATCAGGAGCCGGGCCTGCAGTGTGGGCCGAGCGCCGCGACTCGGGGCCGGTGCTCGGCTCGCGTTTCGTGGACGTGCGGGACCAGCGACGGCCGGTCACGCGCTCCCGCGGCCACCGGTCGGGGCCGAACCTGGGCCTATGCGCCCGAAGCCAGCGGCCGATACGTGCGCGGAGCGACATGGCAGCGTCCTCACGCGCTGGGCTGGGCACCGTGCTCGCGGTCGGGCCGTGCCGAGATGACCACCAGCCGGTCCTCCGCGTGGACGGCGACGTCCGCGTCGGGGTTGGTCACGACCTCGTGGCTTCCGTGCCGCTGGATCGCGAGGACAACCATCCCGCGGTCGCGTTTCATCTCGGAGAACAGCTCCAGAAACGGACGCCCCGCGAGCGATGCGGGCACCGGGACGGTGATGAGGTCGTTACCGATCTGGGCGCTCAGAATCTCGGAGAGGACCTTCGTGATCCCATGATCCAGCGTTGCGCTCGAGATGAGACGGCTGCTGAACTCGGCGCCCACGATGATCTCGTTGGCATGCGCGCGCTCACAGTGCCGCGCGTTGTCCTCGTTGGCCAGCTCGACAATGGAGTAGGCATCAGGGTTGAGCGCTTCCACGGTCAGGGTCGAGAGCACCACTTTCGCATCCCGTGCAATGTAGTCCAGCCGGCGGTCCCCGACGATGACCACGGTGGCCGCCGCGGCGATGCAGGCGCGCGTCAGGTTATCCTCGCTCACGTCGCCACGCACGAAGTAGAGGTGCTCGTCTTCGATCGGTTTTGTGTCGACGTCGGCCAGCAGCACGATGGGCGATCGGGCTGAACGCGAGTCCGCGCGCAGGTCGCGCAGAATCTCGCGGGTCCGGTCGTTCCACTCGCACAGGATGATGTGCCCCTCGAGGTCGTACGAACCCATGCCGCGCTCCTTCCTGAGTCGCTTCTCGACGAACACGCCGGCGATCGTCGCGGTGAACATGCCGAGCGCGCCAATCCCGAAGAACATGAGGACCACGCCGATGGCGCGTCCCCCGAGCGATGTGGGCGCGATGTCTCCGAAGCCCACGGTGGTCAGCGTGACGATGGCCCACCACAGCGCATCGACGAAACCGCGATCGTCCTCGAAGTAGGTGAGACCGAGGGCGCCGACGATGATGAGCACCACGATGATGCCCATCAGGCGCAGCAGGTTCTCGCGGTTGACGAACTCCCAGAAGATCCGGAGGCGGTCCTTCATCTTGACGCTGAGTGAGTGCGCGTCCCACGGAGTGAGCCACGGCCGGACGAGGCGGGCGCGCGTGACATCAACAGGGCGGCTGCCCGATGGCTGCGCTCAGAGCGTCAACCCAATCAGCATCGACGCGGCGACATACGTCGTCGCCTCGATGGCCCCAACACCGACGTTAGGCACGTCCTGGACCAGCGCATCGGTCAACCGGGCGCCCGGCAGCAGCACCTTGTCGGCGAAGACCCGGACCAGCGGCAAGAGCACCAGCCCCACGATGGCGTAATACCCGAACTCGCTCAGGTTCTGTGTCCACGACACGAAGTCGCCTTCGCCCGCGAGGCGGATGATGTTCCCGAAGCCGATCAGGACGCCGGCAAAGGCCACGCCGACCGCGGCGTTGTCCTTCTCGATCTGCTCGTGCAGATCGAACGAGGTCATCCTGTTATACAGAAGGCCGGCGACGATGAGACCGGCCTGGCCCAGGATCCAGAAGACCGCGCCGCTGAGCAAGCCGCCTTCACCTGAGAGCGCGCCGGCGGTGATCAGACCGACAGCGATATGGTTGCCGCCTTCGATGGCGCCCATGCCCGTGTTGCGGTCCTCCACGATCTCCTTCTGGTTGTCGAACTTCGAGAAGATGATCGTGTCGTTGATCCAGCCGGAGAGATTGAGCAGGGCGATGGCGACCAACCCGAAGACGACGAGATCGATAACGTCCTCGGTCAGCATGCCGGACCCGGGTCCGGACACGACGCCGCCGAGCACGATCGCCAGGCCGAGGTAGTAGCCAGCGACGGTGAGGGCCATGGCGAGGTTGTTCTTCTCGAGAAGCTCTGTGCGCAGGACAAAGCCGCGGTGGAACACGTCGTACACCCACTTGCCGACGACGACAAGGACGAGCACGACGACCAGGTAAATGAGGCCCGCGAGGATCTGGTCCAAGGACATGATGCTTCCTTTCTGCCCCTACTTGCCGAGGCCCCGCGCGCTACCGCCCGTCATGCGACCACGCACCCGATCGCCGAATCCCTGGCTCCGGGCACGCTGCCGTGCTTCCTGGCGCCTGAAGAAATTTGGGTTGCTCTGTCTCGTGACCGTGCCATTGCTGCCATACGCGCCCGAGCCGAAATAGGGTTGGCCACGGTTCCGGTTGCCGCGATACGTGTTCCAGTCGTTGCGGTAGATGGGCCGGCCGAAACCGCCGATCATGTGGCTAATCAAGGCATAGCGGCCGTAGAACTCCCAGAACGATCCGCCTCGTCCATCGTCTCGCCACTGGCCGTAGCGGTCATTGCCGACGTATTGGTAGCCCGGTGGATGCTGGTCCCGATCGACGTTGCCATCCGGGCCTTTCGAGAGCACGACCATGCCGAGGTAGGGCTGGTATCGGGAATAGGTGTTGCGGCCGACGCGTTCCCAGTCCCGGATGCGCTCCGTGAACACGAGCTCGTCAGAGCCACTCTCGCGCTCACCCGTTGTCACCCGGTACTGGTGCAAATAGTCGGTCGAGAACGTCCCCTCCTCCCGCATGTCCGCGAGCACGACCGTGTACTCCGGGTAGCGGTCGAGCTCGCGCTCCAATCGTTCGAGCGGATTCCCGGCGGCGCAGCCCGCGACCAGGAGCGAGAGCCCAATACACGCGAACCAGCGTTGGCTTCTCGTCATCCTCATCCTCATCTCCCGCTTGCACACGGACATGATGATCCGTTCGACGTCAGTCTAGCAGCGATGCGCCCACTCCCGGGCAAGACATCACGCGGTGCCGCCCCCTGGGAGGATGTTCGTGAACTGGTAGTCCTCGACAAAGAAGCCCGTCGCGGCGCCGAGCTCGGTCTCGCTCCACCGCTCGATGCCCAGGAATCGCTCCTCGTCCTCGTCCAGGAACTCCCACCGGATCACTTCCTCGCCTTTGCCTTCCCCGTTCGGAAACATGTACCCCGCACAGGAATTGTCGAGGTAGTACTGCGTCCCTTTGTGGACGATGCGGCTGGGCGGGTCCTCCTCGCGAAGGATCTGGCTCCGGATGTCGCCTTCGATGACGCCGATGACGATCTTCTCCGCGAGGGACCAGCGCTCGTCCGCCAGCTCCAGATAGCGCTTCTCACGTCCCGCCGCCGTGATCTCCCACTCCTCCACGGGGTCGCCGTCGAATTCGTACCGGCAGTAGCCCGTCACTTCCCAGGTCTTCAGATCGTAGTCCACCAGATAGCCGACCCTGAGCTTGCTGAGGACCAGATCGGCGATCGGGTCCGGCGCCCTGTCTTGCTCTTTCTTCCCGAAGAGGTCTCTGAGGCCCATCGACTCTGTCCTTGCGTTCCGTTGCACGTAGCGCCACGAGGCCCGGCTAGGAGCGTATGCAGCTAGCAGGAGTCTACCGGCGTCGCCGCTCGCGTGCGTGCCGTCCCCGTGTAGTCTGACGAGCCGGTACGCCACCCGGTTCGCCGACCCGAGGGCGCAGGAATTACACCCGTATTCCAGGAACCCGCTTGACAATCCTGAACACCCTCCGCGAGGGGCGAAAGTATGACGTCTCGTAAATAACTGATTACAATGGTTATACAAGACATTTAAGTTCTATTTTCGCTTGACTTGGCCCTGGTACGGACCTAGAATGCGAAACCGTGTGCACGTTTGAGAACCACCCCTTGGACTGGAGCGACCATGCCAAACCCGGAGCGGATAGAACGCGAGCGAGCCAAGGCGATCGACATCGCCGTCGGCCAAATCGAGAAGCAGTTCGGCAAGGGGTCGATCATGCGCCTGGGGCAGAGCGCCGTGACCCCAATCCCGACCATCTCCACCGGCTCGATCAGCATCGACTACGCGCTCGGGGTGGGCGGTGTGCCGCGCGGCCGCGTCGTCGAGATTTATGGTCCCGAGGCGTCGGGGAAGACCACGCTGGCGCTCCAGATCATCGCGCAAGCCCAGCGTGTGACCGGCAACGCCGCCTTCGTTGATGCCGAGCACGCGCTCGACCCGACGTATGCGACCAAGCTCGGGGTCAACCTCGACAACCTGCTGGTCTCGCAGCCCGACAACGGCGAGCAGGCGCTCGAAATTGTGGAAATGCTCATCCGTTCGGGGGGCGTCGACGTCGTCGTCGTCGACTCGGTCGCCGCACTCGTCCCGCGCGCCGAGATCGAAGGCGAGATGGGCGATGCCCAGGTGGGGTTACAAGCGCGCCTCATGTCGCAGGCGCTCCGGAAGCTGACCGGCGTCGTCTCCAAATCGAAGACCTGTCTCGTCTTCATCAACCAGCTGCGCGAGAAGATCGGTGTCATGTTCGGCAACCCGGAAACCACCTCCGGCGGTCGCGCGCTGAAGTTCTACTCGTCCGTGCGGATCGATATTCGCCGGATCGGTGCCATCAAGGACGCCGACCGTGTGATCGGCGGACGAACGCGCGTCAAGGTCGTCAAGAACAAGGTGGCCCCGCCGTTCCGCGTGGCGGAGTTCGACATCATGTACGGTGAGGGCATTTCCCTCGAGGGTGACCTGCTCGATCTAGCGGTCGAACGACGCATCATCGAGAAGAGCGGCGCGTGGTTCTCGTATGGAGACGAGCGGCTTGGCCAGGGGCGCGAGAACGTCAAGGGCCTGTTACGTGAGAAGCCCGAGCTCTTCACGGTGATCGAGCGGCGCGTCCGGCAGGAGCTCGGGCTGATAGGCGAACCGGAGCCCGAGACCGCGCCCGAACCGGAACCCGCACCCGCCTAGCGTGCTCGATCAACTGCTGCACGCCGACGCCGACCTGCTCCTTTGGATCGGTGCGTTGCCTCGCCCCGCGTGGATGACGGTGCTCATGGTCGCCACCACGCTCGCCGGGTCGTACGGTCTCGTCTGGCTTGGCATCGGCGTCGCTGTGACCGCGCGACGGCGTGATGCCGGCCCGCTATGGCGCCTGGCCCTTTCGCTGCTCCTCGCCTGGGGCATCGTGCACGTGATGCTCAAACCGACCGTGGGGCGGCCGCGGCCGTTCGACGTCCATACCCACCTCGCGGTGTCCCCCGCCCTGCGCCCATCCGACGCGTCGTTCCCCTCCGGCCATGCGGCCTCTGCGGCCGCGGGCGCCTACGCGCTCACGCGCGTCGTCCCGACGGCGTCAGCGCCGCTGTGGGTGCTCGCGCTGATGGTTGCCGGGTCCCGGGTCTATCTCGGCGTGCACTTCCCGCTCGACGTCGCCGCGGGACTCACGATCGGTCTGGCCTCTGGGGTCTTCGCGACCGGCAGGACGAGATATCCGCGGGTGGGGACTCCGGGCTCAGGGCCTAGGGCTTAGGGCTCAGGGGCCCGCCGATCAGCGAGCGGCGTCCGTCTCGGACGCTGGTCCCTCGGTCACGACAAACAGTCGCTCGCCGGGACGGATGAGCCCCAGCTCGCGGCGTGCGATGCCCTCGATCACGCCCGGCTCCTCGCGCAGCCGGCGGACCTCTTCGCGCAACGACGCGTTCTCCTCGCGAATCGCCGCGATGTCGTCCGAGAGCGCGCCGTGCGCCCGCCCCGCGCTTACGGTGGCCAGCAGTCCACGGTCCCCGGCGAGCGCGTTCAAGACGAGCACGCATGTCGCGAAGATCAGCAGGACCCGGGCCGTACGCCGGCGAGGCTTTTGCCGGCGCGGCACGATAGGGCTCGGATGGGTGCGGTCGGCAAGCACGTCGTCGGCGGGAGCCATTGCGCGTCAACAGGTGACATCAAAACGAAGAGCTCGCGGACTGAACGCGGGCGGCCGCTCGAGACGTCGCGTGCGCCCAGGCCCCGCGTCCAGCCCGCGGAGACAAACCGACCGTTAATGGGGGCGTGCACCCTGCCCGATACTTATGTAACATAAGTATCATACGTTGATTATGTATTCAAGACTACATCTGTCTACTCTGTAACATTAGTGCCAAAGCTCGTGTCCAAGCTCTCGTCGGGAGTCACCGACGCCGCCGCGCTGAACATCAGGAACTTCCCGAAGGACCTGCTGAAGAAGTGCAAGATGCGCGCGCTGCAGCGGGACCAACCGCTGCGCGACTTCGTCATCGAGACGCTGCACCAGGAGGTCGACGTGCGACCCTCGTCGCGCGCTGAGCGAAAGCAGTAGACCCCCAACACGACTCCTCGTACACTCGTCGACCGACGTGGCACAGGATCAGCTGGATCTGTTTCCTCACCGTGCCGGGCGCGGGCCCTCGATGACCGACGCGTTCCGCGGCGACGTCGAGCGCTTCAAGGCGTTCGGCACGGCGACCACGGTCCGACCCTTCCCTGACGCCGCGTGTGACATCCCCCTCTACGTCAACGAGTTCTGGACCTCGAGGCAACGCGCGGCACATTCCCTGCACGAGGTCTCGTATCGAGCGTGTTTCAAGCCACAGCTCCCCAGGTTCTTCATCGAGCGCCTCACCAAACCTGGACAGCTCGTCTATGACCCGTTCATGGGGCGCGGGACCACCATCATCGAAGCGGCGCTGCTTGGCCGCCGCCCGGCCGGGTGCGACGTCAACCCGCTGAGCGCGATCCTGGTGGCACCCCGGCTCGATCCGCCGACGCTCGAGGAGGTCGAGGACCGTCTGGCCACGCTCGACCTCGACGCGGCGGTTGGCGTCCGGGACGACCTGCGGGTCTTCTTTCATGCGACGACCCTGCGGGCGGTGACCAACCTCCGCCGGTATCTGCTGGAGCGCGAGACGTCGCGCACGCTGGATCGCGTCGACCGCTGGATTCGGATGGTCGCCACCAACCGGCTAACCGGCCATTCCCCAGGGTTCTTCTCCGTGTACACCCTTCCGCCCAACCAGGCGGTCACCGTGGCCGCCCAACGGAAGATCAACGACACGCGGCGCCAGGTCCCGCCGCCACGCGACGTTCGGCGCGCGATTCTCAAGAAGAGCCGGTCGCTGCTCGCAAAGCTTCGACCCGACGAGCAGCGTACCCTGCGGGCGGCCTCGGGCGCGGTGTTGCTCACGGCCTCGTGCAGCGATACGCCGGAGATGTCCGATGGGTCGGTCCATCTCGCGGTGACCTCCCCACCGTTCCTCGACACGGTGGACTATCAGACCGACAACTGGCTGCGGTGCTGGTTCAACGGCATCGACGCGGCGGCGGTCAAGATCTGGCACCTCGCCCGGCCCCGCGACTGGCAGGCTGGGATGGCGCAAGTCTTCGCCGAGCTGAGGCGGATTCTCGTGCCTGGCGGGCACATCGCCTTTGAAGTGGGTGAGATCCGAGCGGGGCGGCTCTTTCTCGAGACGCTCGTCATACCGGCAGCCGTGACGGCAGGCTTGACCCCCCTCATGGTCGTGGTCAACGACCAGACGTTCACGAAGACCTCGCAGTGCTGGGGCGTCGACAACCTGAAGAAGGGCACCAACACCAACCGCATCGTCCTGCTGCAGAAGCCGGCTTGACCATCGGATGCCCCGCGTGCCGGCGACATCGGCCGTCTACGGCTCGAAGAGGTCACGCAGCGCATCCGCGTTGGCCGTGACGGTCCAGCAGGCGAGATGCGCGAGCAGGTTGACTTGCTCCGGCGTGAGCCGGATGAGACATCCGGGGTTCTGGCCCCGCGTGCGATAGTGCGGAAAGTGGGCGAAGCCTCCCTCGGCGCGCTCCGCCTGACCCGCCTCGACTTGCCGCCGCACCTCGGCCGGGATCCGTGCCTGCCACTCCGGCACACGCTCGTTGTAGACCCAACAGATCCGAGTCTCCCATCCGCCGGACACGCCCCACCGGTCGTTTGCCAGTACACGATGGGTGAGCGTCGTCGCCACGCTCCGACCCGCCCGCCTCGCCGCCTGCAGGCCGCGTACGAGCGTCGCGAACTCCGCCTCCGGGAAGACACGATTGTGCGGAAACCGGTTGCTCGGGGCGCCGAACAGCGGCGCAAGAAACGGGTCAATCGCGCGGTGCTCGGGATCCGAGTCGTCGGGCCACGCCGTCACACCGAGCGCCGCCGAGAGCGGCCACTCCGTGTTGATGAACACGACGACGCGCGTGACCCGTCGGCGGAGGAGCGCGATGAGGCCGTAGTTCTCGAGATCCCCGCCGTCGGTCAACACCTCGGCGGCGGTCGGCTCACCGCCGCGCCCCGTGACCGGCCAGCACCGGGCGTGCGGATAGTTCTCGAAATCGCGACCCCAGACGCGGAAGGCGCTGCTCGCACCGATCGCGTCCGCCAGCGTGAGCCCTGACTCGGGCAGCTCGACGATGGCGACCCCGTCCGTTCCCGGCGCGCCTGCCGGCGCGCGGCACCCGAACGCGAAGGGTTCGATGAAGCCGCCACCTATCCGTCGCCGCCGGCCGGCCGCCTCCAGGGTCGTGAGCGTCGGCGCGCCGACGGCCAGCGGCGAATACTCGAAGGCCACCTTGTGTGGCTCGCGCGACCCGTCGGCCGGCCAGTTGAGGGTGGCGTGCACGAGCAGATACGGATGCGCCGCCCCATTCCGGACCAGATGCATCGGACCGCTCGCCAGGTCGGGGTTGCGCGCGACGATGGCGTCCCGCGTCGCCGCATCGAGCGTGAAGCCCGGATGCCTCGCCTCGAACAGACCGAACGGCTGGAGAAACGTCCGACCCACCGCGTCCACCCAGACTCGATCCCGCGAAACGTTGGGATCGGCGTCCAGCGTGACCAAGGTGCGTTGAAAGTCGCGGGTCGCTGCGACGCCGAGATAACCAGGATCGACCGGACCCAGGACAACGTCGGTGATCGCTTCCGGCTCGACCACCGTGCCAAGGATGTCGTCATCCGTCCGCCCAGGTCCGGCGTAGAAGGCGTGGGCGGCCGCGGCCCACGCGCCGCCCGACACGGCGGAGATGTATCCGATCCGCGGCAGCAGGCCGAGGGTGGCGAGGCCACGCAGCTGGCCGATGGTGGCGACGAACGATCGGGTGCCCCCGCCAGAGAAGCAGACGCCGGTCGGCGGACGACCGAGACGCTGTTCGGGAAAACGGAAGGACGGGCCGTCATGGACCCAGACGCGCGCGCGCCCGATCCGTCCTCGCCGGCCAGTGCTCACGGCGTCGACGGGTATTCCATCGTGAAGGGGTCGGGGAGCGGGATCCGCATCGGGGCCCCATCGACCAGGCGGTCGAGAGTGTAGTCAGGGTTGTCCGGGTCGCCGGCTTCGATCGCCTCGAGATTGCCGACGACCAGCATGACCAGACGCTCCGGATGCAGATACTCCTGCGCCACACGAAGCACGTCGTTCGCCGTCACGCTGCTGATCCGCTCGCGGTAGGTTGTCACATACGACGGATCGCGTCCGGTGTACTCGTCGTTGGCGAACAGGTTGGCGATCGACGCGGCGCTCGAGAAGTTGCGCGTGAACGTCTCGACGAAGGACGCGATCGACGTACTGAGCTCGTCGTCCGTCACCGTCTCCGACCGAATGCGATCGATCTCCTCGAGCACGATGGCCGACGCGCGCGCGACCGTTTCGCTACGCGACTGAAAGCTGGCGCGGAACGCTCCGTCGTAATAGGTGCCCAGCCCGAACGCCGAGGAGGCGCCGTACGCGAGCCCCTCGTCCGAGCGGATGCGGGTGAGCAGACGAGCGCTGAAGCCTCCGCCACCCAGGATGTCGTTCATGACGATCAGGGCGTAGCGATCCGGGTTGTCCCGCATCGTGCCCAGATGACCGATCGACACCCGGCCCTGGTTCACATCGGCCTTGTCGACGAGATACAACCCGGGCCTCGGCTCGTAGTTCGGCACCGGCACCGGCCCCGCGGCGGCGGCGCGTGCCGGCCAGTCCGACATTCGAGCCTCGAGCTTGGGGAGAATCTCGTCCGGCTCGACGTCGCCGGAGATCGCGAAGATGAAGCTCCCCGGATGGAGGTGCTCGCGATGGAACGCCGTGAGATCGTCGCGGGTAATCTCGGCGACCGATGCCTGCGTCGTCGGCATCGTCGTGAAGTGCGTGGCCCCGCGCAGCAGACGGCCCCACTCGCGTCCCTCGATGCTCTGCGTGCTGTCGTTCCGCCGCTCCATCTGCTGCAGGACCTGGCTCTTCGCCAACTCCAGCCGATCCTGATCGAACCGCGGGTGGCGCACCATGTCGAACAGGAGGTCGAGGGCACGGTCCAGATCCTTCGTCAGGCTGTTGACGCTGGCGCGCCCAATCGTCGTGCCGACGTTGCTGCCGAGCTGCGCCGCCAGAAACGCCGCCTCCTCGTCAAACTCAGTCGGCGTCATCCCAGTCGTGCCGCCGGCGCGCATCTGACTGCCGACCAGACCGGCCAGACCGGCCTTGTCCGACGGCTCGAGGTAGTCGCCGGTGCGCACCAGGACCGACACGGTGACCAGCGGCAGCGTGCGGTCCGGGACCACGAAGGCCACGACATCGTTCGACAACACGTGGCGATGGCTCGCCGCGTCCGGTGGCTCGAACGTCAGCGAGTCGAATGTCAGGTCATTTGGATGGGCCGGGATCTGCTGAGCACCGGCCGGCAGCGCGACGACGACGAGCAGAGCGCAAAGCATCAGCATGCGCCGCGTGGCGGTGCTCATCGTCCACCTCCGAGCTCCTCGAGGCGTTGCTCGACGAGCGCGATCAGCGCCTGCGCCATGTCCTGGTTTTCCGGCGGGGCCTGCGTCAGCATCTGGTCCGCCTGCGCGAGGAACTGGTTGGCCTGCTCCTCCGTCATCTGGGCGAGCATGCCTCGCATCTGTCCGATCTGCTGACGCTCTTCGTCGCTCAACCCAGCCAGCAGCGGGTTCTCTTCAGTCGGTGCGCTCTCGTCGCGATAATAAATCGCGACCGCGCGGGTCTCGGGTGTGAAATAGGTGTTGGCGACCCGTGTGATGTCATCCGCGGTCACCGCGTCGTAGAGCGCAGGATCGGTGTTGATATGCTCCCACCCGCGGTTCCCCTCGCGGATGAGGAGCTGCATCATCAACCCGAAGTTGCTCCGCAGGTTCCGGAAGTTGCCGGCAGCGTTTTGGTTCTTGACCTTCTGTAGCTCACGCTCGCTCACCGGCTCCATCTTGAGCCGTTCCAGCTCCGCGTAGATCGCCCGTTCCACGTCCTCCGGCGTCCGCCCCTGCTTGGCCGTCCCACGCAACTCGAACATCCCCTCGAACTGAAAGCCCGACTGACCACCGGACGCCCCCGTCGCCACCTCTTGCTCCTCGACCAGCGCCTTGTACAGACGCCCGGTGCGTCCATTGAGCAGCTGTCCCAGCACGACGAGCGCCGGCTCGTCGACGTGCCCGTCACGCACCGACTGGTAGCGAATCGTCACCTGCGGGTTCGTCTCCGCGTAGGCGACCATGCGCTTTTCGGCCAGCTGGGTCATCTCGCGTGTCCGCGGCTCGAGCGGCGGCCGCTCGCCGCGTTCCAGACCCCCGAAATACCGCTCGGCCAACGCGACCGCCTCATCCGGGTCGAAATCGCCGACCAGCGCCATCGCGAGATTGTTCGGCGCGTAATACGTATCGAAGAACGCCAGCGCCTCGTCACGGGTCACCCCCTCGAGATCACTCGGCCATCCAACGACCGGCCACCCGTAGGGCGACGACTGCCAGAACATCGCGTCGAAC
This sequence comes from Vicinamibacterales bacterium, assembly GCA_965197395.1. Taxonomy (GTDB): domain Bacteria; phylum Acidobacteriota; class Vicinamibacteria; order Vicinamibacterales; family UBA8438; genus CAZYFH01. Next base: position 560,317 of record CBDANB010000007.1, read on the forward strand.
TGCTCCTGGAACTTCCCAATCGGCGTGCTATCCGTCCGCATGCGCCGCTCTTCGTACACCACGTCGCGCTCCGCGTAAAACTCCCGGAACACCGGGCTCGAGAGGCGATCGCTCTCCATCCAGAACCAAAGCTCCAGCTTGTTGGCCGGGACATTCACGATGTACATCGTGAAGTCATAGCTCGTCATCGCATTCAGCCCGGATGCGCCCTGCCCGGTATACACGCGCGAAAAGTCCTCCTTGATCAGCAGGTCGCTTTGGCGATCCAGCAGCGCCTCGAACTCGGTCAGCATCTCCTGATGCCGTGGCGAGCGAGCCGCTGGATCCGAGGGGTCCTCGAGCTGACCGAGCTCGAACGCGCGGTTCAGCTCGACCTCCTCCGCTTGGATATCCGCGCGGAGCGCGTCGAGCTCGGCGATGATCTGCAGGTCCTCTTCGATGTTCTGGGTGCCGAGCGTCTCGGTCCCCTTGAACATCATGTGCTCGAAGAGATGTGCCACGCCCGTGATGCCCGGTCGCTCGTAAACCGAGCCCACCTTGGCCACCCACCCGGCAGAGATGTTCGGATCGCCCGAGCGTGGGACGAGGAGCAGCGTCAGGCCGTTGTCGAGCTCGTGCTCGATGACCCCGACTTCCTGGGCCGCACTCGGCGCGGCCAGCAAACCGACGAGCGCGACGATCGCGCAGACTTTCGACTGGGGCATGATCCGAAACTCCAAGATTAACCGTCGTAGCGCAGGGCTTCAGCCCTGCCGACCGCCGCCGCCCCACGAGTCTCGCACAGTCGCGACACGCAGACCAAGCCACCCAACTCCTGGGCGGCGAGCGTCCAGGGCGGGTTCGGCCAGGCTCGCGCAGTCATCCCTTGCTCTACAATGGCGCCCCGGGAGGTAGGACCGTGACCCAGACTTCACGACTCGTGATGAGCGTCGCGCTGCTACTGGCGCTGTGTGCCGGCGTCGCCGCGCTCGGGGGAGCGCAGCCATCTCCGGCCGGCGAAGCGCCGGTGGTGATGAACTGGAGATCCGCCGAGTGGGGTCCGCCCTCCAACCGCCCGCGATACCCGGCCGGGCTGCGGAACGCGCCCATCTCAACGGATCCCGGGACGGGCGGCGTCACATATCTCGCGCGGTTTCCAGCAGGCTCCCGGTTCGACATGCACTGGCACACCCATACGGAAACGGTCGTCGTGCTGGAAGGCGCGGTAGACATCATCCTCGACGGCACTCGCCGCACGGCCACCGAGGGCAGCTACATCATCGTCCCCGGCACGGCACATCACGAGTGGCGGGTGCATGAAGACGCCGACGTCGTGCTCTTCGCGCGTCGAGACGGTCCGCCCGACTTTCATTTCGTCGAGCCGTGAGCGTCGGTGGGAAGGGTTGGCTTGGGACGTCTTCCAAGCGCGTTGCAAGCAGGGATGGATCTGAAATATGGTTAGAGGCCGCGCCGCTCCCAACGGCGCTACTAAGTCGTTGCAGCAGGAGCGGTTGCTTCCCCCACGGGCCGAGGTAGCTCAGTTGGTAGAGCACATGACTGAAAATCATGGTGTCGGCAGTTCAATTCTGCCCCTCGGCACCACCCTTTCTCCTTTCGTTTCAACGGGTTCCGCACTTCGCACGGTAGTGGCAATATCCGGCTGATCTGTCGTTTGTGCGACGAATGTGCGACGGTTTCCAGCTTCCAGGTTCGCCAGAGCCTGTTCTAACCGCAGCGGCGTGCTGGCGAGATACCGGCTCGTGGTCGTGATGTTCGCGTGTCCGAGGAAGTCACGCACGTCATGATCGGACGCCCCGGACTCTCGGAGCCGAGACGCGAACTCTCGGCGCAAGTCGCGAGTCTGAAGATCGCTAATGCCCGCTCGGCGGCAGGTGCCTGCCCACGCCGTCTTGACCGAGTTAACCTTCTCTCCGACACGATTGCCGAACACGAACGCCTTCGGGCCGAAGGCCGCGCCATCTGGGCCATGCTGGCGCATCTCTAGTTCGGCGCTCAGCCGAGCGCCAATCGGAATCGGCCTAAGTCGATACGTCTTGGTGTTCGAGGCTGGAAGCATGAGCCACCGAGGCTTGCCGTCTTCGTCTCGACGAATTTGATTCCATGTCAGATTCAACAGTTCGCCGACCCGGCATCCCGTGAACAAGAGCGCGACGATCAACGCTCGCAAGTGATCGCCAGCGTGCTGCGACAGTCGATCTTCCTCACCAGGTTCGAGTCGCCGATGACGCGGTGTCTCAGCGCGCGAGTCCAGCTTCACGACGGTCACCCCGTGCCGTTTGAATGGGCTCTCGGCGGTGTAGCCCTCGGCCACAGCGAAAGAAAACACATGCCGCAGGCGAGCCAATAGCCGGTTGATGCCGACTTCCCCGCCCTTGCAGCCGGGACGCACGCGATCGGTGGACGCGCACGCCTTGGCCTGGGAGCGGCGTCCATCACGGATTGCCTCGACGTCCGCCTTGTTGATCGCGGTGAGCGGCTTGTGTTCGAGCCGGACCGTGGTCCCACCAGCGGCAGGCACTTCCGCACGTCGCAGGACGCCCAGGTGCCATTCCATGATCTGCTGAGCGGCAGGTCGTCGGGTTGGCACCCGCACATGCCGTTCAAGATACCGGTCAACAAGATCACCGAACGTGAGCCGCGCATCGGTCGTCGGCGCGCCGCTGTCGATCAACTTGCCCTCGCGGATCTGCGCCCGTAGCCGATCCCGAGTCGCCTCGGCTTCGCTCTTGCTCATCCAGTAGCCGGGGGGTTTGTTGGCGACCTTGTGCAAACTCCACCGATGCTCCTTGCCGTCGTATTTGAAGCCGAAGTGCCACGGATGGGCACACTTCGACCACTGACGGCGGGGGCAACCGCACCGCTTCTTCAAGCCGCCGTTGTCTCGCACGTTGACGGAGCGCCCGTTGGGTAGGGTTCGGATTCTCATACAGCCTCCTTGCTGTGGAGCCGTCGGTCTGCGGCGCTGAGGGATAATCTGCGGCAGGCCGTCGGCAGTTGGCGCTGCTGACGCGCTTAGGGGCGTCGGTTCGTGCTGTTTCACGACCGACGCTCCGTCTATTATACGCCGCCTGCCCGCGTTGACCCCGCTATAATCGGCACCAGTTCATGCCTCTCACGCCTGGCGTTCGCCTTGGCGTCTACGACGTCGCCGCCCAGATCGGCAAGGGCGGCATGGGCGAAGTGTGGCGCGCGCGCGACACCAAGCTCGACCGCGACGTGGCGCTCAAGGTCTTGCCCGACCTGTTCGCGAATGACGCCGAGCGGCTGGGCCGCTTCCAGCGAGAGGCCAAGGTTCTCGCGTCCCTCAATCACCCGAACATCGGCAGCATCTACGGCCTCGAAGAATCGGACGGCGTCCAGGCGCTGGTCCTCGAGCTCATCGAGGGGCCGACCCTGGCAGAGCGCATCGCGCAAGGACCGATTCCGCTCGACGACGCGCTTCCCATCGCGAGGCAGATTGCCGAAGCACTTGAAGCCGCGCACGAACAGGGGATCATCCACCGCGACCTGAAGCCGGCCAATGTGAAGGTGAAGCCGGACGGGTCGGTCAAGGTGTTGGACTTTGGATTGGCGAAGGCGTTTCAGCCGGACGCCAGCGACCCCGGCGTCTCGGCCTCGCCCACGATCTCCCTCACAGCGGCTGCGACGCAGATGGGGATGGTGATCGGGACGGCGGCTTACATGGCTCCCGAGCAAGCCGGTGGCAAGGAAGTGGACAAGCGTGCGGATGTGTGGGCCTTCGGCGTCGTGCTCTTCGAGATGTTGACGGGGAGCAGGCCATTCGTCGGTGACGACGTGTCAAAGACATTGGCCCGCGTCATCGACCGCGATCCGGATTGGAGTGCACTGCCGAAGAACGTGCCACCTGTGCTCGGGACGTTCTTGCGTGGTTGCCTGGAGAAGAACCCCAAGCAGCGGGTCCACGACATTGCCGATGTGCGACTGTCGATGGAGGGCGCGTTCGAGACAGCGGTCGCCAATGCCGAACTGATGGTCGTGCCGACGCGCCAATTTTGGCAGCGGCCTGCCGGCATTGCCGCAGCCTTGCTGGCGGCGGTCGCACTCGGCGGCCTTGCCGTCTGGAGCCTGGTGCGTCCCGCTCCCCAAGCGATCACGCGCTTCGAGGTGCCGCTGCGGGGAGCGACAGGCTTCAACGGCCCCGGACGGCATGTCGTTGCCGTGTCACCGGATGGTCGTCACATCGTCTACAACACGACCGACGGCTTGTCGCTCAGGTCGCTCGACGAGGTCACACCGGTGCTCGTGGCGGGCACCGACGGGAACGCCCGCGAGCCGTTCTTCTCGGCGGACGGCGCGTGGATCGGCTTCTATGCGTCGGGACAACTGAAGAAGGTGGCGGTGAGCGGCGGGGCAGCGGTGACGTTGGGCGACGCCGCGAACCCGTTTGGCGCCAGTTGGGGTGCCGACGACATGATTCTCTACGGCCAGGGATCGGACGGCATCTGGCGCGTGCCGGGAACGAGCGGCACGCCTGAGGTCGTCATCACGATGGAGGAAGGGGAACGAGCAACCGGGCCACAGATGCTCCCTGGTGGCGAGTGGGTGCTGTTCTCGCTGCAGCCGGTTGGCGTCACCTCATGGGAGCAGGCGCAGATCGTCATGGAGTCGCTGGCGACCGGAGAGCGCGTGACGCTGATCGAGGGTGGGCACGATGCGCGCTATGTGGAGACGGGGCATCTGGTATACGACCTGGACGGGGTGGTGTTCGCAGTGGCGTTCGATCTCGACGCGCGTGAGGTGCGTGGCGGGCCGGTGCCGCTGGTCGAAGGCGTCGCGGATACGATTGGCACCGGGTCGTCTCAGTTCAGCGTCGCGCGCAACGGCTCGCTCGTCTATGTGCCGGACACGGGCGGCGGCGCCAGTGGCGTCTCCCTCGCGTGGGTCAGCCGCACCGGCGAGGAAACGCTGACGGCCGCCCCTCCGCGCGCCTACGGTGACGTCCGCGTGTCACCCGACGGAACTCGCGTCGCGGCGGGCGTGGACGACGACAACCCCGACATTTGGATCTGGCACTTCGACCAAGGTCCGCTGACCCGGCTGACGTTCGATGAGAGCTACGACAACTATCCCCTGTGGACGCCGGACGGCGAGCGGGTGGTGTTTGCTTCGAGTCGAGACGGCGGCGGCTTGTTCTGGAAAGCGGCCGATGGGACCGGCGAGGTCGAGCAGCTTCTGGAACGCACGGACCTTGTCGTTCCGTGGGGGTGGGCTGCCGATGGCCGGTTACTGTTCGAGCAAGCGCCCGGAGATATCGGCCTGCTCACCGTCGAGGGTGACCGGACGGTGGAGATGCTGCTGGAGTCGGAATTTGAGGAAGAGACCCCGGCGCTCTCCTCGGACGGCCGCTGGCTCGCCTACCAATCGGACGAGTCTGGCGAGCCGCAAATTTACGTCCAGCCGTTTCCGAACATGGACGATGGAAAGTGGCAAATCTCGACGAACCAAGTCCAAGCCTTTGATCCCGTGTGGTCGCCGGATGGGCGGCAGCTGTTCTTCCGCGCGGCGTCATATCAGATGATGGTCGCTGAGGTGGGGACCGAGCCGACGTTCAATCCCGGCACGCCGACAGAGGTCTTTGGCACAGGCATCTACACCGGAGGTGGGGGTGGCCGACGTTACGATCTCGCACCCGACGGGGAACGCTTTCTGATGCGAAAGCCCGGCGGGGAGCAGACCGCCGGAGAGGACGCCTTCACCGGGATGATCGTGGTGGAGAACTGGTTCGAGGAACTCAAAGCACGAGTCCCGCTGCCGTAGCCCAGCACCCGGCCCAGCGCCACCGCCAGGCCGGCTGTTTCTCACACTATTCAGTTGTCAAAGAGCGCCGGCTATTCCGCCCCATCCTGAACCGGCGAGTCCGGCCTTCCGAAGGCCGAACGCAGGCGAATCCTGCATCCCGTCGCACATCCGGTCGCACACGACACCGACCCCGGACAGGCTATCCCCGTCTTTACGGCTCCGATCCACGCTGGCTCGCATGACCGGGAGTCATGTGCTCGACTCTCGACGCGACTTGGTTTCACCCTCGTTCTGGCTCGCCGCTCCTTCCCCAACGGCACGACGCGCGCCTTCGGTGTGGTGGCGTTGGCTCATGGCCTCACCCTACGGGTGTGAGCCATAGAGCCAAAAGAAGCAGCCACCTCCAGGGCATGGTTGGTATGGCGCTGCATGGCCTCGGAGCCACGAAGCCATTCAGGTTGACTCTTAGGCGCCCCGCGGCGAGCAAGTCCACCTCACGGCCCTGCCGACCCGGTCAGAGCGGACTTGGCAGCGGTCCCGCAAATGCCCGAGAGCGTCGGTCACGTCGGTCCGATGAGATATTGTCAATAGTTGTGGATCGGCGCTCGGCGTGATCAGGCGGCCTCCTTCCGATTCCCCGCGGTATTGCGTTCCTTCTGCACCCCGTCGACGAAGACCACGCCCGCACGAACGAGCGGCAAGAGGTGTGCGCCGTTGAGGCGCCGCCAGCGATGCTGCGCCATGTCCAGCAGCTTGTAAGCCATCAGCAGCCCCTTCGTGCGGGAGCCCGCACCTTTGGTGACCCGTTGCCGTAGCCGGACGGTCGCGAAGGGCGACTCGATGACGTTGGTCGTCCGCAGGTGGATCCAGTGCTCAGCGGGGAACGCGAAGAAGGTGAGCAGGGACTCCCGGTCAGCCGCCAGGCACGCCGCCGCCTTCGGATACTTGGCCCCGTACTCGGTCACGAAGCCCTTGAGGTGTTCTTCGGCCTGCTCTCGCGTGTCGGCCGCCAGGATGTCGTGGAGCACGCGCTTCGCCTTCGGCTGGAGGCGCTTCGGCAACTTGTCGAGCACGTTGCCCAGCTTGTGGAACCAGTCGCGTTGCTCGGCCGTGTCCGGCCAGACGTCCCGGACGGCCGCCCAGAAGCCCAGGGCGCCGTCGCCGACCGCGACCACGGGGGCCTGCAGGCCGCGGCGCTGGAGATCACGCAGCACCTCCGCCCAACTGTCCGTGCTCTCACGGTAGCCGTCCTCGAGCGCGACGAGCTCCTTGGTCCCGTCGGGCCGGACCCCGATCATCACCAGCGTGCAGAGCCGGTCGTCCTCAAGCCGGATGTTGAAGTGGATGCCATCCACCCAGACATACACGTAGTCGCAGGCGGCCAGGTCCCGCTGGCGGAATTGCCGATACTCGGCCTCCCACACCGCGGTCAAGCGCGCGATGTTAGTCGCACTCAAGCCGGCCGCGTCGTCCCCGAGCAGCACGGGCAGCGCCTCGCGGAAGTCCCCCGTCGACAACCCGCGCAGATACAGAATCGGCAACACCTCGGCGACCTTGGGAGAGCGCCGCATGTACGGCGGGAGAATGCGACTGGTGAACCGCTCACGCTGACCCGCCCCATCCACCCGCTTGTCGTTCACGCGGGGCGCTTGCACCTCGAGCGTCCCTGCGCCGCACGTCACTTTGCGCGCCTTGCCCCGGCCGTTGCGGACCACCAGCCGGCGACCTGCCTCGTCGTGCGCGGCCTGGTGCGTCTCCACATACTGCGCGACCTCGGCTGCCAGGGCCGTCATCAGCATCCGCCGAGCCCCTTCCCGGGCCAGCTCATCGAGGGTCCGCTCCTCCGTCCCCTCTTCCGTTTCCGCGGCCGTGTCGAGTACCTTCAGCATGGGTGGCGTCTCCTTTCACCGGCCTACCAGCCGGCATTTTCGCGTTTGTCACGCGAAAGGATACGCCGCCTTCTTCACGCTGCCGATCCACAACTTCCGGTTATATCTCCGGTCCGATTCCGATTGAGCCCACTAGCGACCGCCCGCGTGGACCGCCCTGGGTTCTGTTGCACGTAGTTGAAAACCGCCTCCTCCAGTTCGCTTCCGTTCGCCTGCTGGCCAGCGTTGGGTCCAGGCGCAACCTCAACGACGCACGAACCGTAACAGGGCGTCAAACGCAAACGCACGCGACGGAAGGGTTCTGCGTCGCGTTGTTTCTCGCAGGTGAGAACTTGCATCTTGGACAGTGACCACAGCGTGTCGCACGCCCCGCGCAACGCACTCGAGCCTCGCTCGCCGGTTCCCGCACGGTTCGTGTGATGGACCCACGAGAACGTGCAACCTACCCGCCGCCGAACTTCGTCGGTGTGCTCCACGAGGAGCCCCATGTCTCGCGCCGAGTTCTCGTCTCCGCCGGGCATACACCTCGCGAGGGTGTCGCCGATCACCAACGTCGGGGCGACCGTCCCCGCGACCTTGATAAAGCGAGCTACTGCGCGAGGGTCCAAGAAATTGGCTATATCCGAGTTTCCCAAATAGCGTAAGCACCTGATATCCCAGTCTTTCCGGGGTAAATCGAGCGTTCGGCGTGTACAGGTCGACGGTGTTGACGCGAACATAGTTGTTCGCCGGTCGACTGCAGTCCGAGGACGCAGCGGTCCAGTTCGACATCACGCATGGGCCCCCTCCCTGGGAGCCATCTTGTCGCGCACGGACGGGCCCTGTGGAAGCTGACGGCGCCGTGGACGCACAGAACGCGCCCACCGTGCCTTGGAAAACGCTGTGCGTTTTCCACGAGCTCCCACAGGGCCTTTCCAATCAAATCACCCACGAAAAACCCCGAAAGGCCCCAAAATGGCGTTGGGAAACCCGGATAGACCCAAGAAATTCACCGGTTCGTTCCAGATACTCATCCCGAGCGGCTCGTCGTCGCGATAGCCGTGCGCCGACTTCCAAGCATGAACTCGCGCCTTCAGCCCGGCCCCATCCGCCGCGATGTAGATCACCGGACCGGGACGACCGACCTTCACGTCTAGCCAGTGCCGCCCCGTGGCAACGGATAAGGCGAGGTCGAGGCTCAAAAAGGTCTTACCGGTCCCCGGTGGGCCAATCCCAACCACGAAGCCGCCGGCCGGAATCCGGCCGTCAACCAGCGCCTCGGGTTCTCTACCGGTCAACAGAGTCACATCATCCACCAGCGGTCCGCAGCTATCGCTAGGCTGCATGACTTCGCGGCGGATGTCGTCCAGAGACTCCGCGAGCCGCGTTGGCCCGCCGTTCAAAGCTGCAGAAGGGTCGTCACACAGCTCGCGCTTGTAGCGCGCCATCGCCCCCCATTGCTGTCGTGCCGCCCAAGTCGCCTGGATTCGATCAATGTGCTCACGAATATTCTTCCCTGGAAGCCTTATGCCGTGGTCGGAAAGCTCGCAGAGATAGGCGTGTCCACCGTCCAGTTTGTCGCCGAGCGCCTCTCTGATGAGCGACACAGTGGGGACCACCCCGCGATCATCTAGGCTAAACGCTTCTGTCAGCACTTTCTGGTGGTCGGCCCTCCACAGGTGCTCTGGGCGTAAACGCAGCTCGCGAATGACTGGAATTATGTCGGCGGGATGCTGCAGCATTGCGCCAAGCAGAACCTGCTCGCTATGGCGTGCGTCTGGCGCGCGGTCCTCGTCGACGACGCCTGACATCACGCCGCTCATCGCGCCCTCACATCGCGCAGGCGCGGCACATACTCGACCGGCTCGGCCTGCCGCATCAGCCAGCGATCCACATCCTCAGCCAGGAACCGCCAACACCTGCGACCGCCGATCTTGAAGCCACGCAAACGGCCGGCGCGGGCTTCCCTGAGGATCGTGCCGTCGCTGCACAGAGCTCGTGCCGCGGCACCCCGCACATTGAGCCACGGCGTAGAACGGTCAAGGTCCGCCACGCGAGCGCTCCGCGTAATCGAGATCAGCTGGAGTGCACTCGAGCGCAGCCGCCAGTCGGGTGAGCTGGTCAGCCGTCGGCCTCAGGCCATGCTCAATGCGACAAATGATCGAGTAGTGAACCAGCGAAATGTCGTGAAGACGACGAAGACTCAGGCGGCGGGCCCGCCGCCGTTGCGCGAGCGGATGTGGGTTCTCCATGCGACCCTCCCAGTGCTCGCCCCCCAAGTTCCAGTCCTAAAAGACAAAAGGGGCCACCGGAGCACACAGCAAACGAAACAAAGACGGTTCCCGGCCGCACCAGGTCCTCGTCTCTCTCTGTTTGCCAGGTGATCCGGCAGCCCCTGAATCCACTCTCTAGGCGACCGAAACCTAGTGTCCCGTAACAGTGGTTCGCGAACAGTTGTCATGCTGGGTGTGCAGCCAGCGTTCGCCGAGCAAACCGGGCGATGCTCGCGAGGATGTCGTCGGCACTCTTGGTCCAGACGAACGGCGTCGGTTGCTCATTGGTCACCTCGATGAACTCTTGGATCGCGCGTTTGAGGGCCGCGACGCTCCGGTGGGCGCCGCGGCGAAGCTGCTTCGTCGTCAGCGCCGCGAACCAACGTTCGACCAGGTTCATCCAGGACCCATAGGTCGGTGTGAAGTGCAGGTGGACCCGCGGGCGCTTGGCCAACCAGCGCTGAATGATCGCGGTTTTGTGCGTCCCGTAGTTGTCGACGATCAGGTGCACGTCCAGGTCGGCGGGGACGTGCGCGTCGATCGCATCGAGGAACCTGCGGAACTCGATCGAGCGATGCCGCTGGTGCATTTCGGCGAGCACCTCGCCCGTCTTGACGTCGAGGGCCGCAAACAGCGAGGTCGTTCCGTGCCGCCGATAATCATGCGTGCGCCGCTCGGCCTGCCCGGGTTGCATCGGCAGCAGGGGGGCCGTCCGATCCAACGCCTGAATCTGCGATTTCTCGTCCACGCAGAGCACAAGGGCATGGTCCGGCGGATTCACGTACAGCCCGACGATATCGCGCACCTTCTCGACCAGCTGCGGGTCTGGCGACAGCTTGAAGGTCTCGCTGCGATGCGGCTGCAATCCAAACGCCTGCCAAATGCGCTGGATGGTCATGTGACTCAGGCCCGTCGCCTTCGCCATATCGCGCGTGCTCCACTGCGTCGCCCCGCGAGGCGTGGTTTCCAGGGTTGCAATCACCACCTGCTCCACCTGCGCATCGGTAATCCGCCGAGGCGTGCCCGGACGCGGTTCGTCGATCAGTCCCTCCAGGCGATCGCGCACGAAGCGTGTGCGCCACTTGCACACCGTGGTCCGCGAGACGTGGAACCGTTTGGCGATGCTCGTCGTCGAGCGGCCGGCGGCACACGCCAGAATGATGCGGGCGCGCCGCGCCACCTGCGGGGCACTGCGCGACCGGTGGGCCCACGAGTCGAGCCGTTGCCGTTCGTCGTCACTGACGGTCACTGTCACCGGGGCAGGACCTCTCACGTGCACCTCCTGCGAGGAATACGTCGAGGCACCATAAACCGTTTACTTATTTCTGTTACATGACACTAGCAGCCGAGCTGTCTCCACGGACATTCTGCACTTTGCCGCGCGAGTTGTCGTCTCGGTGAGGCTAGCCCGTTTCCCTCGGTGGACACCCAAACCCGGGTTTGAGGTGTCCACCGACGCGTTTCACGCCGGCGGACGTCCCGCATCTAGCTGGAGGAGTTGAGTGGCCTTAGCGAACGGGCGATGATCATCCGGATGACCACCGCGGCCCGCCCGCTTACGTTAACCACGGGACCCGTCTAATATCGTCTATCGTCTCGGCGATCTGCTTCGCGATAGGGAGGGCGTCGTCGATTGGGATTGGCCCCTCGGCGATGCGATCCGCCAAGGTCGGCCCCTCGACCAGTTCGAGGACCAGCGCCTTGGTGCCCTCGGCTTCTTCCAGCCCGTAGATGTGCCCGATGTTGGGATGGTTCAGCGAGGCGAGGACTTTGGCTTCGCGCTCGAAGCGGGCAAGGCGGTCGGGGTCAGACGTGAAGGCGTCCGGCAGCACCTTGAGCGCCACGTCGCGGTCGAGCTTGGTGTCGCGGGCGCGGTAGACCTCTCCCATACCGCCGGCGCCGATCTGAGCGGTGACGGTGTAGGGGCCGAGGGTGGTGCCGGGCTGCAGAGGCATGGGGTCAGTTCACGGGGACGCGCGTTTTGAGCTCCTCGAACCAGTGCTGGACGATGATCATCCCTGTGAAGCCGTCTGAAGATTGCTCTGCGGGCACTTTCATGAAGAAACGTTGCCCGTCGGGCGCAAGATCGTACAACTGGGGAACCTGACCAAGATCCGCCGCCAACGCGTCGAGAAATCCGGTGTTGGCCATCGCCACCGTCGGAGCGCCGTGCTCGAACGCCGGGTCTGTCTCGACATCGACGACCTGGATGCCAGACCCCGGATCCACGAAGTACAAGTGTTGTCCCCCCGGCGACCAAAGCGGACCGAAGCCGAAGCCCGTCGAGATCTGCCATCTTCCTTCGTCCAGGTTCGGAAACGGCCGCACGACAACGTCCAGTGCGCCTGATTCGACCGATGTATACGCGAGCCACCGGCCGTCCGAGGAGAGGTCTGGAAACGCCCCGTCGAGGAGCATCTCCGCGGTCCGGTCGCCGTCGACGTTGAGGACGCCGATGTCACTTTTGAGTCCTACGCCGATTTCAAAAGATGCGCGGGTGAAGAGCAGTCGACCGTCTGCGGTCCAAGTCGCGGGAGCCACCGGCTCGGCAGCCTCGAGCAGCTGCTCCACTTCGCCGGTGCCATCGGCGGCCCTCCAGAATAGCCCTCCGCCGTCACGCGACGAGTAGAACACGACGCGCTCACTGTCAGGGGTCCACATGGGATCCCGGTCCACTCCCTCATCGAAGGTCAGCCGGGTCAGCGGGCCTTGGTCGAGACGCCAAATCCAAACGTCTCGCTGACTCCCATCGCCGATGTCGACAGCGATGCGGGTGCCATCGGGCGACACGCTGATGGTGCGGTAGCGTCGGCGAGGGGCTGGCGTCAGCGTTTCATCTCCATCACGAGTGACCCATGCGAGTCGGTACTCACGGGGCCCGCCGTCCCTTGCCGGGACATACACGAGCGCGCCGGTGTTCGAGACACTGAAGTGAGCCGCCCCGCCGGTGTTCCCGGCCTGACGCACACCCTCAACGAGTGCCACCGGCCCGCCGGTCACTTCAGGAGGGGAGGGCTCGAACGGCACCGCAACGATCCTGTCGTCCTGCGCATAGACGAGATGACCGGTCGACACATACCGCCCATCGCGGCCGTCGACCAGCACCCGGCGCTCGCCGGTGGTCACCGACTGCGCGACCACTTCCGCCGTGTTCCACGAGCCGGGTCCGTCCGAGCGTAGCGTGTAGAGTACCCATTCGCCGCCCGGAAGCATCTGCGGTCCGTGCGCCGCCTCGGGCTCTTCGAGCGCCACCACGACGTCGGCGGTCCCGCCTGCCGCCGAGACTCGCACGATACTGGTGCGGTGGCCATACACGATCGTGTCGTCGGCGCCCCAGCTGGCCCCATCGATCTCCAGGCTGACGATTTGTTGCTCACCGAAGATGGTGTCGGGGGCGGCGTCGGTGATCGTCACCGGCACCCCGCCACTGACCGCGACTCGCCTCACCTGACCGTCGGCCCAGAAGCCGATCGACTGGCTGTCGTGCGAGAAGAACGGCCCTCGGGCGTTCTCCGTACCCGCAATCGCCACCGCCTCCAGTTGGTCGACCGATCGCAGCCAGAGCGCCCCGTTGGCGCCATAGACGACCCGCGTCCCATCCGGGGAGATGGCGACCAGTGGACGGTCGTCGCGGTCGAACCTCTGGTCGGCGGCGAGAGGAATCGCAAAGCGCGCAAGCTGGGCCGGCGCTGGACGGGTCAACGACCAGGCGGCAAGCGCCGCGATCGCTGCCACCGCCGACACGATACCAATCGCCGGAACCGGCCGTTGCCAGAGCTGGCGTGTCCCAGAGGCGACGGTGCTCTCAGACGGAGCCGGCACGGACGTCTCGAACGCGCCCTCCATCGCCAGCCGCACATCGCCAACGGCCTGCACACGTTGCTTGGGGTCTTTCTGGAGGCACGCGTGCAGGAGTTTGGCGATCCTCGCCGGCGCGTCGCTGGGTACGGCGTCCCACGTCGGTTGCGCCTCCAGCACCTTTGCGAGGGTCAGGGACACATCATCGCCTCGGAACACGCGTTGCCCGGTGAGCATCTCGTAGAGCACGCACCCGAACGCCCAGATGTCCGCCCGCTTATCCACGGGCTTGCCCTTGGCTTGCTCCGGTGCCATATACGCGGCCGTCCCGATCACCATCCCCATCTGCGTCGCCGCCGCCGTCAACGAGATCGTCGGCGACTCCGACGCACTGGCCCCGCTCGCCTCTGGCTGGAACGCCTTCGCCAGCCCGAAGTCCAGCACCTTCACCGTGCCGTCCTCCCGCACCTTGATGTTCGCGGGCTTGAGGTCCCGATGAATGACCCCGGTCTCGTGCGCGGCTTCCAGCGCCTCGGCGATCTGCTTCGCAATCGGCAGCGCCTCATCCAGCGGGATCGGCCCCTTGGCGATCCGGTCGGCGAGGGTGGGCCCTTCGACCAGTTCCAGAACGAGCGCCGGGGTGTCGTCCGACTTCTCGATGCCGTGGATCTGCGCGATGTTCGGGTGGTTCAGGCTGGCCAGCACCTGTGCTTCCCGCTGGAACCGGGCGAGGCGATCCGGGTCGGCCGCGAAGGCGTCGGGGAGATAGGATGAAGCGGCTGGTCGTCCCCACGTGGTAGCTTGCGCTCCACAATTTTCAAACGCGCTCAAGGCGCAACAAGGGAGACCAGCCATGGAGCATATTGGCATCGACGTGCACAAGCGGGAAAGTCAAATCTGCATCCTCACGCCAGAGGGCGAGATCATCGAACGACGGATTCAGAGTACGCGGCAGCGATTCACCGCCCTGTTCCAAGCACGGGCGCGGGCGCGGGTCCTGCTCGAGGCGACGACCGAAAGCGAATGGGTGGCACAGACGATCGAGCAGTGCGGCCACGAGGTCATCGTGGCGGATCCGAACTACGCCCCGATGTATCCCGAACGGCGCCGGCGTGTGAAGACGGATCGGCGCGATGCGCGGATGCTGGCCGAGGCGGCCCGACTCGGCTCCTATCGCCCGGCGCATCGCGTGTCGGCCGCGCAGCACCGGGTGCGGCGCCAGCTCCGGGTGCGTGACCTGCTGGTGCGGACCCGCGGACGCACCATCGCCCTGGTGCGCGCGCTGGTGCGTCGGGAGGGGCTGCGGGTCCGGGCGGGAGACGCTGACCGGTTCGGCACGTATGTGAAGGAGCTCGAGCTCCCCGACGAGCTGCAGACCGCGCTGCGGCCACTGCTCGCCCTCTGGGAGCAGCTAACCGCGCAACTGGCCGCCGCCGATGCCGAGGTCACAGCGACGGCCGCCGCGAACCCCGTGGTGCACCGCTTGACGACCGCGCCGGGGGTGGGCCCCCTCATCGCGACGGCGTTTGTCGCGACCCTCGATGAGGCGGGCCGCTTTCGCGGGGCCCATCAGGTCGAGAGCTATCTCGGCCTCGTCCCCAGTGAGGACAGCTCCGCGGACCGCCGCCGCCGGGGCCACATCACCAAGGCGGGCAATCCGCGCATGCGCTGGTTGCTGGTGCAAGCCGCGTGGGCGGCGCTCCGGTCCCGCCGGGCTGAGGCCGCGGGCCTGCGCGCCTGGGCCGAGCAACTGGCCACGCGCCGCGGCCGGCGCATCGCCACCGTGGCCGTCGCGCGCCGGTTGGCGGGGATCCTGTTTGCGATGTGGCGGGACCAGACGGTCTATGACGGGCGCCGCGTCGGGGTCGGGCTGCCGGCCGGGGCGGGCGGGTAAGTCCCCGGTGGCGCTGTCGGGTAACTGATTGAGGTCCGGGGTGTCAGGGTTGGTGGGTGAGCACGTGAAGATCCTTGGTCGCACGCGAGGCCGGCAGGGAGATGGTGCCGCCCCCCATTCGGATCGTCTCTTGCGCCGGCGATCAGAGGCATCGCCCTTGTCGAGCGCGAATAGAAGGATGACGCACCTCGCGGCCTCCGCCCGGTGCGTCTACGAGGTTGACACCCTGGCGACCGAGTCCGGACCCGTGAACGGGACACTGAGCTGCCAACCCGTTCGCGCGCACCCACCAGCTGGGTGAGGAGACGGCGCGCTCACTGGAGGGTGTATCGGAGACGTGTGAGCTTCTACGAACAACGAGGTGACTTGACAAGCCGCTTCATAGAAGGATCTTCAGCGCGACGTCACGGCCCAGTTGCGTGTCGGTGGCCCGATAGACCTGGCCCATGCCGCCTTCGCCGATGAGGGCGGTCACGTCGTAATGCCCGAGCCGGGAGCCGACGGTCAGGGCCATGAGTTGTCCGGGAACGGCAGATCCCCGCGATTGTAGCGGTCAGCGGCGAATAGCTCCACCGCCCTGCACAGAATGGCTCTCGCTGCCGTTTGAACGGTTGCTGGCGGGGATCTGCGGCGTGAACGGCAGTGGGAGAGGATGCCCTCAGCGAGGGCCGCAGTAGGCGTTCCGACGCTGGCTATCGCTGCACCAGATCAGGGGCCGCAGCGACGTGCTCGGGTAGCAAGAACCATCGCTCAGGGCCGCACTCGCACGTACTTCCTGAGCGTTCGGTCATTAAGATGAGGGTTGGGGACGGGCTCTCCTCCGAAAAGGTTGCCTTCGCGATCGACGGCGACGAACTCCGCTCCGTTCCCCGGAATGATGTGGGGATTCGCCCACGGGAAGCGAATGAACTCCTTCACCCAACCCGTCTCGACTTCACCAATGCGAATGCCCATTTCATACCCTGGGTTCTGTACGTTGTCCGACTCGGAGTCCGCGACGTAGATCCGACCCTGGTCGTCAAAGGCGATTCCGCTCGGGCGCCCAAACTGGGTCCAGGTGGCAGAGTGGTTTCCCTCTTGGTCGAAGATCTGGATCCGGCTGTTGCTGCGATCTCCCACGAACACTCGGCCGTCCGGATGAAGGGCGATGGCGTGTAGGGCACGGAACTGTCCCGGGGCGTAGCCAGTTTCCCCCCAAGACATGAGGAACTCGCCACGGCTGTTGTACTTCATCACTCGGTTGTTTCCGTTTGCGTTGTGGCCGTCCGCGATGAACACGTCACCGTTGGGCGCGACCGCCACATCACTCGGGGAAGTGAAGTGGTTAGGGCCATCTCCCTCTTCTCCGGGCGTGCCAAGTGTCATGAGCACTTCGCCCGTGGGGCTGAATTTGATGACGTGATGGCCCCGATCGTCGCCCGCGGGAATGTTGTTATCGCTCACGGCGTCAGTCACCCAGACGTTGCCGTCGGAGTCAACGTCGATTCCATGCGGCCAGATGAACACTCCACTGCCGAAGGACTCGACAACGTTGCCGTCGGGATCGAACTTCAAGACCGGATCGAGGTCTGAATCAACGCACTCCGATCCGAAGTGCTCAGGCCCGGCATCGCAACGGATAACTGCCCAGATATGGCGTCCGTCGGGGTCGACCTTCGCTTTGCCGACTGCTCCCATCACCCTTCCGCTCGGCAGCTTTGCCCACCCTTCGACGATCGCATATGGGTTCGTGGAGTTCTGCGCAGCCGTTTCCTGCGGTACCAAGGACGCGACGAGTACGAGCAGAGCGGCTACGGATACGGTTGGGTTGCGAACAGACATGGAGCACCTCGACGCGCGTTGAGTGGACCTACCTCCACAAGTCGCTAGCGTATAACTCTCCGGTTCGCCGCCGGGTCAGATGCCTTTCTGCGCCCACATTTACATCTCGAAACGCTTTGCCTGCCCGAGTTAGCGGAACCATGGCGGCCAGGTGATAAATCCTACTGGCGGCCTGAACTGCATCGGCGACCGCAATGTCGTCGCGAACGTCTTCCTGGACGAATTTCGACCTTGGCCGCTAGTGTCTTATGGCCGATGGGGGCTTTATCGAAAACTCGCACGTACCATCTCACTCTTGTCCACATTAGGGTCTAAACGAAGAAGCGGTTGAGCGCCGGTATGATGGTGGCGGAGTCGTCACACGTCATCCCAGCAGCCGCGCCTCGTCTCAAAGGGCCACGACCCGGTAGGTGGCGTTAGCGTAGAGCACCGGGTGCGTGGTCGATGTCTCCAGGTGGAGGAGCGCGAACCGGGCGCCGTACCGGTCCCGGATCGCCGCGAGCCTCGCGTCCGTCACGTTGAGGTAGCCTCGCTCCATCTCGTCCCGCGCGGCGAAGCCGCTGGAAGCAGTCTCGCCGTAGCAGAAGCGGATCCGCTCACGCCACTCGCGCATCGCAAGCTCCTCGAAGGGCACCGCCTTCCAGTCGACCACCAGCGCACGGCGTGCGAGGAGGCGAAACTCGCCCAGGTCGGGGGGTGCGACGAAGACCGCGTCTGCATCCACGTTCTCGCGGACCCAGCGCGCGGCGTCGACCCCGTCGCCGCGCAGATCGGCGAGGCTCAGGACGGGCGCCAGGCCGGTTGCGGCGAAGGGCACGCTCGAGCGGCCGAATCCAGCCCCCAACACGACGAGTGACACCAAGAGCCCCGGCAGCGCATGCCTCCAGATGCCGGAGCGAGCCCGGAGGAGGAGCAGGACCACGAGCGCGGCCAGGGCCACCAGCACGCTGCCGTCGAACGATCCCAGCGCGACCAGCAGACCGGTGGTCATCACTGTGACAGCACACGGGATCAGCGCTGGAAGGGCCGGTCCGTAGCGCTGTGACCAGACCCGGGCCGGATCCGCGAGGAGGCAGAGGCAGGCGACGGGAGCGTGGCTCCCCCCGCTGCTGCCGGCAAGGGCCAGCCAGCCGAGCCAACGCCGCGCCGGCACTTCCCCCCGGATCCAGCGGGCGATCAGCCAGCCCAGCAGCAGGAAGCCCTGCCACTTGACAAGATATAGCATCCGGAACGGCTGGGCGGTAACCCAGAGACGCGACGGCCAGAGCTCGACGCGACCCCCGAGGTCGATCGCGGGAAGATGATGGTGCCATCCGTAAGCCAGGCCCCACCGCCAGCCGTGAGGCACGAGCACAGCGTCAGGGGTCTGCCGCCTCTCATCGAGACCTTCTTGAACTCCTCCGCCGAGAAAGCGATCCAGTCACCTTCAGGCGAGAAGAAGAACTGCTGGACGTTCTCCGTCCCGGCGACTGGTCGCGCCTCCAAGTCGGCGAGGTCCCGCACATACAGTTGGGTTGTGCCGGCGAGGTTGGCTGCATAAACCAGCCGCGTCCCATCGGGAGACCAGGCGGGCATCACGCGCATGCCTGCGGCAGGAATAGGGGTTGTCGGGCCGATGTCCAGGGCGAATCGTCGGACCGGCTCCAGAGGTGGGTCCGCTGGTCGCGTTGCGCTCCAGACCCCGAGGCCGGTCAAGACCATCAAGCCCAGTACGGCGATGGCTAGGATCGGTCGCTGCCAGGTCTGAAGTCGAGTAGTGGTGGCGTCGCGCCCGTCGATCATGTCGGCGCCTGTCTGCGCGTCGGTGACCTCCAGCCGAGCGTCACCGATATGTTGCAATCGTTGCCTGCGGTCCTTCGCCAAACAACGACGCAACAAACGCCACAGGACGGCGGGCGTGTCGGTGGGAAGCGCCGTCCAATCCGGCTCGGTCTTCAGCACAGACGCGAGGACATGAGATGCTGTCTCGCCCTCGAATAGGCGCTTGCCGGTCAGCATCTCGTACAGCACAACCGCGAACGACCAGACGTCGGCGCGCCGGTCTACGGTCGAACCACTGGCCTGCTCAGGACTCATATACGCCGCCGTCCCCATGATCACGCCCATCTGCGTGGCCGCAGCCGTCAGCGTTGGCGACTGATTCGGATCACCCTCCGGCGTCGTGTCGAGCGCCTTCGCCAGCCCGAAGTCCAACACCTTGACGGTCCCGTCGTCGCGCACCTTGATGTTCGCGGGCTTGAGATCCCGGTGGATTACCCCGGCTTCATGGGCTGCTTCCAGCGCCTCGGCGATCTGCTTGGCAATCGGCAGCGCCTCATCCAGCGGGATCGGTCCCTTCGCGATCCGGTCGGCGAGCGTCGGGCCTTCGACCAACTCCAGCACCAGGGCCTGCGTGTCGTCACTCTTCTCGATACCGTGGATCTGCGCGATGTTCGGGTGGTTCAGGCTGGCGAGCACCTGCGCTTCCCGCTGGAACCGGGCGAGCCGATCCGGGTCCGCGGCAAAGGCGTCGGGCAGGATCTTCAGCGCGACGTCGCGGCCCAGTTGCGTGTCGGTGGCGCGATAGACCTGGCCCATGCCGCCTTCCCCGATGAGGGCGGTGACGTTGTAGTGGCCGAGTCGGGAGCCGACTGTGAGGGCCATCAGCTGATCTATCGGGTTGGCGAACGCAGAACAGGCTGATCATAGGCACGTTGCCCGGCGAGCCGGTAGCCGTTTGGGACGTCCCAGCGGGACGCCACCAGCAACTCAGCCGCGCACGTGGCGCCCGACTACGCGGCTGTCGGCGTCACGGCGCCCCGCATGGTAAAGGGTAAAACTCCCGTTGGGGACGCCAAGTCTTCGGTTCCTCTCAGGGATCGGTGCAGCTTTGGCCGGTTCCATGGCTAATAAGTCAAGCATTGTCATCGACTTACGTGGCTGGAGAACACCGTCTGTATCTGGAGAGGAACTGCAGGCTCTCGGAAAGTCCGGCCCACGGTACACGGCGGAAATCGCGAGGGGCCTGCCAGTGCCAAGGGGCTGAACAGTCAGCGAGGGTTCGGCCCAGCGGTAAAACGTCGGCGAAAGTCCAGGCCGCGTTCCACGAGTGTTCATGGTTCGTCGCCCTGTAAATGCCAGCGCCTCAGCACCTTGAGGTGGGACCGGCTGCCGTCGAGCAGGCCCCCCACCAAAAGCGGGGCCCGCGCAGGCGGCCGTCGACTGAGCGATAGACGACTTCACCGCTGATTCGCGGGCACGAACACATCCGCAGCCTCTTTCCACGGCGTGGCTGACCTGCTGGGGGCTGAATCGTGCACACATTTGTGTGAGGAACCAAGTCTTCCAGCCCCTGCCCAACCAGCAGGCTAGTGAGCCTCAGGCGGAGGTCGTCAGTCGGACCGGCGAACTGTCCGCGGCCAGAAGCGCCCGGTGCGCGCCATGTACGTACGGTACTCGTCACCGAAGTGTTCGATGAGCACCCGTTCCTCGGCACGCACACGAAAGGCGATGACGAATAGGAGGAACCCGAGGAAGCTGCCGCCGACGCCCCAGTGGTCGGTGTAGAGCAGCATGGTCATCGCCCACACGACCGCACCGCTGTACATCGGGTGGCGCACGCGGGCATAGGGCCCGGTGGTCACCAGCTTCTGCTCGTCGAACGTGATCACGTACTTGGCGCCCGCCTTGACGATCGTCTTGAAGACCCAGAAGAGGAAGCCGAGGGGCAGCAGCGAAGCGGCTAGAGCCGCCCACCGCACGGTGCTCGGGAGCCCGATGTCCAGCCACGGCGGATCCCAGGAGAAGAGGTATGCGAAGAGCACGACGTAGAACGCGATGCCACCCACGACCATGCCCACGACGACGACCGGACGTTCCCTGAAACGGCGCCCCTTCTTCTCTCCCAGAGTCGCACCGGCGTATACGGCCCGCACGATTCCCATGCTCACTAACTGGACGACGAATGCGACTCGCATCCAGAAATCCACATCTATCGGCATCGCGCCCCTGTCCGGAGGTTGCTGGTGGCGACTCGCGCGGACGCGTCCAGAGCGTCCGTGCCGGAAGCTCTGCCCTGAACACGCGAACGGGCCTGAACCGTCACCCGCCAACACGGATGACGGCGTGCCGGGATCCTACCGTTAGATCGAAGGTTCGGCGGTGCCCGCTGGAGACGACGCGGCTACGCCGCCCGCCCGACGCGAACTGTGGGCCCCTTTTGGAGCGCCAGGCTTTCCAACTACGCGGCGCGGACACCGGTACAGATCTCAACTGTCCAAACCCGGTCGAATCCCGTTGGGGACGCGATATCTTGTCTTTCCGCCACCGTCAAGTAATCTGGGCTTGACCTCTGCATCGATGAACTTGGTGCCGAGGAATCTCACCCTCGACCATGTCGAGCACCACGTTATCGGCGTAGTCCATCGGCAGCGTCAAGCGCTTCAGCACTTCCCGAATCGTCGAGACCGACCAGCCGTTCGGCCGTCCCTGCTGTGCCGGTGGTGACGGTGCACCCACGCGGTTCAGCGTCTCGGCAACGGCGTCGGCGCCGGCACCTGCCGCAAACCGGGCGTCGATATCGCGGACGACCGCGGCCTCCGGGCCCTTGGCGACCCGCTCATTGTCGTAGCCGAACACCCTACCGCCGGTGACGAAGCCTTGTTCCGCCTTCCGTCGGTGTGGTGAACTGTCGCCGGAAGAGCTACGCGTGGCCGGACTGCTCGGCCGAACTGGCGACACTTAAAGGGAGGATGCAATGAACAGAAAGCATGCGTTGACGCTCGGCGCTGTCGGGCTCTCAATCGCTCTTGCCGCGCCGCCGGCATTCGGCCAGCAGGCGGCCCCAGGTAACATGAACGTCCTGATCGTCTGCGGGGACGAAAACGGCAACTATGCCAAATGCACGAGTCTTGACGACCGCTCGCTCGAGCTCCATCTGCGTCTCGACTTGGGACACCAGGTGACCATGATGCCTGATGACAGCGAGGAGGCCGAAATGCAGGCGGCGGCCGACGCGGCGGACTTGATAATCCTTCCCGAGTCGGTGAACTCTGGCGGGGTCGGCACGAAACTCACTGCAACGTCGACGCCGATCATCAACATGGAGGCGTTCCTGCAGGATGAGTTTCAATTCGTGGACCCGGACGGTCAGAGTGTCGATCCCGGCTCGCCAGAGGGAGGTGCCGGGGGCACCATTGAAGAGCCGACCGGTGAGGTCGAAGTCGGCCACTTCGGCGCCATCGATGGCGAGACCGATATCGTCATCGTGGATCCTTCACACCCGCTGGCGGCAGGGCTGTCGGGCCGCGTTACCGTCTACACCATCCCTGCGGAGATCAACTGGGCCGTGAATGAGGTGTTGGCACCCGGGGTCCAGTCTGTGGCCGCTCTTCCGGACTACCCTGAAGCGCAGTCGATCTACTTCATTCTCCCAGGCGATGCGCTCTTCGACGGCTCGCCCTCGCCAAACCTGCGCATCTCGCTCTTCACCGAGAACAACAACGACCTTGGCACGTATCATCGGATGACCGAAGACGGCCATCGCCTCTTCGACGCCGCGCTTAACTGGGCGTTGACCTACGGTTCCGGGATGTAGGAGACAGCCTGTCGGGCACGGGAGTGCGCGAGGCGCAGGCAGCGGCACCTGCGAGCGAGATGACGACGCCGAGAATCGCGACCTGACGCATGACACCTCCTGCGTGTAGGCGAGTCACGTGGAGCCGATCCCAGCCCGCGACGGGTTGATCCCCAATACATCCTCGTCGCAGATGAGACGGACTATTCGTCGCGATTTGGAGTCAACCGTCCGAAGGCCCACATTCCGGGCCTCAATCGCTGATTGCGGGCACCGCTTGGTCGGAACTGGATTCTCAGCGGCGAGCAGGGGGTCTTAGGAACACCCCCAGGTCGGGGCGAGCCATCGCTCAGGGCCGCACTCGCACGTACTTCCTGAGCGTTCGGGCATTGACGTGGGGGTTGGGAACGGGCTCTCCTCCGTAAAGGTTGCCTTCGCTATCGACGGCGACGAACTCCGCTCCGTTCCCCGGAATGATGTGGGGATTCGCCCACGGGAAGCGAATGAACTCCTTCACCCAACCCGTCTCGACTTCGCCAATGCGAATGCCCATTTCATACCCTGGGTTCTGTACGTTGTCCGACTCGGAGTCAGCAACGTAGATCCGTCCCTGGTCGTCAAAGGCGATTCCGCTCGGGCGCCCAAACTGGGTCCAGGTGGCAGTGTGGTTTCCCGCTTGGTCGAAGATCTGGATCCGGCTGTTACTGCGATCTCCCACGAACACTCGGCCGTCCGGATGAAGGGCGATGGCGTGCAGCGCACGGAACTGTCGTCGCGGGCGGGCGGCGGGGCGGTGGCCCGTTGATGGGGGTCTCTAATCTCGCCTATTGTCCACGACGTTCTGCATGAAGCTGTTCGGGCGGAGAAAGGTCCATGTCAGGCTGCTCGATTCGATCGCCTTCTCGACAGGCCGATGAACCTTCGCCAGGCTATACGTCTCGTCCGCCGCTCCCATGACGGACTGCTTCACGATGTGTCGCACCCCGGCCGCAACTGCGGCTTCAACAGCGTTGAGTTCGCACTGCGTCTGGTTCAGTACGTTTGGCCCGAGTAAGAACAGTGTGTCGCATCCCTGCAACGCCGCACGAAGCGTCTCCGGGCGGTTGTAGTCGATGATCACAGTGTCGATCCCTCGGGCGCGTGCGGCGTCCGCCTTCGCGTGGGAAAAATGGGCTATATCCGAGTTTCCCAAAGGGCGTAAGTACCTGATATCCCTGTCTTTCCTGGGTAAATCGAGCGTTCGGCCTGCACAGGTCGGCCGCTTCGATGTGAACATAGTCATTCACGGGTCGACTGCAGTCCGAGGACGCGGCGATCTTGTCGCATACGGATGGGCCCTGTGGAAGCTGCCGGCGCCGTGGACGCACAGAACGCGCCCACCGCACCTCGGAAAACGCTGCGCGTTTTCCACGAGCTTCCACAGGGCCTTTCCCATCAAATCATCCACGAAAAACCCCGAAAGGCCCCAAAATAGCGTTGGGAAACCCGGATAGACCCGAAAAATGGGCAGCGCGGAACGGCGCCTTGGCGGATTCCAATTGCGTGATGAGCTCGCTACCCACGGTCCCACCTGGTCCAGTCACGCAGATCATGTCGCTACCTCGTCCTTTTCAGAGAAGCAAAGGCGGGCCTACTGTTAGCCAACTTCACAGTCTCAAGAGCAGAATCATCAGCAGAGCAGACGCCACGCTCGCTAAGGCCGTCCTGATCGAGTTCCATCGGATCCAACGCGGTTCAAAATCCGCACGAGCGTCCTTGCGCGATGTGTCGGTCATCGCATCGACATCAAGCGTTTGCAGTCTGTTGTTCAGCGGCACGTTGATGGTCAGCGTCGGCACCTGGACGCCGAAAACGTAGATCAGCGTGGCGCCGACAATGAGGAGACGCCCACCTGCATCCAGTTGTCCGAAGCCAAGCACAGCCGACACCACCAACACCACAACCGAACCGACCCAGACGAACACAAACAGCGGTTGATTATTCTGGATGACGCGGTCCATGACCTGAAAGGCTTGAATAAACTCCCGGTCTTTGAGGCCCTTGATGCCCGGCATCACCACCACGGCGAAGGCAAACACGAAGCCTGCCACCAAGGAACAAAGCAACGTGGCCGCGATCAGTGCGATCTGAAAGACTCCCATGCTTTATCGGACCTCTCTGAGTGCGGGGCGCGCCATTGGCGCTCGCTGCCTTGGGCTCGATCGCGAGCAAAAAGCGCGTCCCTCCGGTACCGCTGCTTCGCCGTCAACTCGCGGGTCAGGTCAGACGGCAGGACTTTGATCGCCACCCGACGGTCAAGACGCGGATCCTGCGCGAGGTAGACGACGCCCATCCCGCCCCCGCCGAGCTGGGAGCGGATCTCATACGGCCACGTGTTGAGCCGGGAGCGAGCCCCATCGTGCGAGGGGCCGATCATAATTCGGGGAGCGGCGGAGCGACTCCGTGAACCGTCGCCGCGCGTTCGGATCGGTCGGAGTCGGCGGCGAAATCGAGAATGTCTCGACCGATCTCGTCTGGGGATTCCATTGGCAGCGAGTGCGTCGCGCCCGCCTTTACCGAGATCGTGATGTGTCGTACGAGCGCTTGCCCGCGCCGCGCGCCTAGTTCCGAGTCGTGAATGATGCTGTTCTCGGCCAAGACCGCCAGGACCGGCATGCTCAGCCGTCGGAGCTCATTGTCGGTCACCTGCGATGGCCCGGGAAGCCCAGGAGAGTAGTGCTGCGACGCCGCGTCGATGAGGCGTGCTAGCAGGTCAGCCGGGTCTACGGGTGCCCCGCCGATCCTGGCGAGGGATGCTTTCCTGAGCTTGCCTGGGTTGGGTGGACACCCCACAAGGCGCGAGAATGCGCCGGGAGGTGTTCATGGCCCAACGGAGACGACGACGATTCACGGTGGAGTTCAAACAGGAAGCGGTCCGGCTGTGCAAGCAGGGTGACCGCAGCATCGGCCAGGTGGCACGGGAGTTGGACCTGACCGAGTCGGCGTTGCGGCGATGGGTGCAGCAGTACGAGATCGACCACGGCCACAATCCGACCGGCGCGCTGACCACCGAGGAACTCGAGGAACTCCGAACGCTGCGCCGCGAAGTGCGCGTCCTGCGAGAGGAGCGAACGATCTTAAAAAAGGCGGCGGCCTTCTTCGCGAAGGAACAGGCGTGAGGTTCGCGTTTGTTCATGCGGAGAAGGCCACCCATGCGGTGCGGTCTCTCTGTCGGGTGCTCCAGGTCACCCGCAGTGGCTACTACGCATGGGCGAAGCGCCCGCCGAGCCGACGGCACCGTGAAGACGTCCAGCTGACAGCCCGGATCCGGGCGATCCATGCCGCGAGTCGGGGGACCTACGGAAGCCCGCGGATCTACGAGCAGCTCAGGCAGGACGGGTTCACCGTTGGCCGGGAGCGAGTCGCCAGACTGCTGCGGGCCATGGGCCTGATCGGCCTGCCCTGCAAGCGGTTCCGGCGTACCACGGACAGTGCCCACCAACATCCGGTTGCGCCCAACGTGCTCGCCCGTGACTTCGACGCCGCACAGCCGAACGAGCGCTGGAGCACCGACATCACCTACCTCTGGACGTGGGAGGGGTGGCTGTATCTTGCCGTCGTGCTCGACCTGTTCTCGCGGCGCGTGGTGGGGTGGGCCATCCAGCCGCACCTGCGGGCGGAGCTGGCGCTCGAGGCGTTGCACATGGTGCTGGGGAGGCGCGTCCCAGCGGCCGGCCTCGTCCATCATTCGGACCGAGGGTGCCAGTATGCCGCCGACGCGTACCAGCGCGTCCTGCACGACCACCAGATCGTCTGCTCGATGAGTCGGAAGGGCGACTGCTGGGATAACGCCGTCACCGAGAGCTTCTTCGGGACGCTCAAGACCGAGCTCATCCACCGCCAGCCGTGGTCGACGCGACGCAGGACCAAGGACGCCGTCGCGGAGTACCTCGAGGGCTTCTATAATCCCCACCGCCTGCACTCGTCCCTGGGATACGTCAGCCCCAACACCTTTGAAAGGAGGCATGCTCGACAGGTGCAGTGTGCAGCATAATCAACCTGTCCACTTTTCCCAGGCAAGATCATTCCGCCACGACTCGGGCAGGAAGGGAAGCGTGAGAGGGATCGAGTAGGCGATGACCCTCCACGAGAGAGGCGCGAACAACTTCTTCAGAAGCTCACGACCAACCGCCCAATTGACCATGTGCCGGAGCTGTGCCAGATACAGGTTGATGGTCGCCACCGCTCGACCGGGCCTGAATACCGCCCCCTTGAGTCCACAGCGAGCGTCCGACCTCGTCAGGAGGTGTGCGTACGCCGGGGAGCGGCATCTGAGGCGCAGTCCGGTACGCGAGCGGCTATGATCAGGCCGAGGGGCTGACTCACTCGGAGGCCGACCCCTTTCTACAATCGTATTAGGAACGGGCGAAGAGCCTCGGTGGGATGGACAGGCGCCGCATCGGCTGGCGCGGACCGTTCCGTCGCCCAGCACGTCTTCTCCGTTGCGTCTCTGGCGGGCGCAACCCGTCGCGTAACGCTACAAGACCCGCGCACCAAGGGTAGCGCGCCGCGACTCTGTTGGCCGCCGGAGCGGCTTCGCGTCTCTCACTTCGCCGTCGGGGCGTTGCTGAGCCAATCGAGGAGCTCGAGGGAGCGGATCGCGACACCCAGATTCCGGCGGTCGCTGCCACGCGCCGGGTGCACCTCGCTGATGATCTTGATCTCCAGCACCGGCGACATCATCGGGCACGGGGCCAGCGATAGCGTCTGAATCCAGCGTCCTTGGATCTCCGCGTCGAAGATCGTGCATCCATTCGCGGTGATGACGACCGGTTTGGTCTGACTGCCCGTCATGACAACCTCAACCGAGAGCCACGAGGGCGGCTCGCGTCCATCGATCGGCACCGACACGGTCGCGTCGCCGTCCGTCCAGCGGAACGGGCGCGGGCCTGCCCACTCGGTGTTGAAGAAGCCGGAGAGGGTGACGCCCCAGAGTCGAGCGGCCTCGTCCCGAACGAGGTTGGCCGCGGCACGGTCCGTGCCCGTGTATGCCGCATCGAGCGAAACCGCCCCGTCAGCTTCTTCTCTGATCCCGAAGACCTCGATGACGTTGGCTCCCTGATTCAGCGCGCGCGGGTCGACGATGACCTCCCACATGTTCGACCGGCCGGCGACGCGGAAGGCATAGGGCTGCGTCACGCTAGCGAGGACGCCGTTCAACGCGATCGCGAGAAGCGGCGTACCCGGAGACTCGCGCCGTGCCACGACCGCACCTGTGATGTGTGCAGGGACGAAATCCGCGCGCGGGTCGACGTCGTCGAACAACGTCGGGAAATCCAGCGTCGCCTCGAGGCCCGAGTCGTCGCGCACAGCAAAGTCGTCGACGGGTCGGCCGACGAGATCGCCGTGGGCGCTCAGGCGAATCTCGTCGTAGGGATCGCCCGTCTCGAAGAGGGCGAACTTCCGCGCCACGCCTCGGTGAGCGCGTCTGCGAGGCTCGATGATCGCTCCAGTCGATCCCGGCCGCCGTTGTAGAAGATCACTTTCTTCCGCGGCTCGCTCCCGGTGTCGAACACGCTGAGCCCGTCCGTCTCCCACGGGAGCGTCACACCAAGCTCGGCAGCCAGCGTTGGTACGAGATCGGCCATGCTCACGTTTCGGTCCACGACGCGCCCGGCGCGCTGACGCGATCGTTTGATCAGGAGGGGCACCGACGCGATGTCGGCGAACGACGCCTGGGTCGGCATCTTGAAGGATCTGCCCGGTTGAAAGCTCGCGCCATGATCGGCGGCGACGATCACCAGAGCCTCATCGTAGTGACCGGTGTCCTCAAGCCGTTGGAGAAACGCGCCCAGGAGCGCGTCTGCGTAGCGCACCTGCAGGAGATGTCGCTGGTAGCTCCGAGCGACTGCCCATGCATTGTCCGCCCACTTCCCATCGCGCCCGAGCGCCATGCGAACATTCGCTGTGAAGGTCTGGCCCGAGGGCAGATATACCCACGGCTCGTGCGGTATCAGGACGTGCGAGAAGTAGAACGGGGGTGGGCCGTCCGGCGGGCGTGCGCGGAAGGTGTCGAGGTGCTCGGTGAAGAGACGCCCGCGATTGTCGGTGCGAGACTCGTTCCAGCGACCGACGAGATCGTCAGTCGCGGCGAAATCCTTCCAGCTCTGCGTCACCGGCGGCAAGGATGTCGTGAGGGCCTCCGGCAGCACGAGGTAGCGATAAACGACCCACAGATCCTGCAACACCGACCCCAACCAGCGGACGAAGGTCGGTCGCTCGTAGTCGCAGATCGTCTCCGGACACAGCGTCGTCAGCGGCTCCATCACATGCAGCCGGTAGCGCGCCGCAAGCAGCGTAAACAAACTGTTCGGATAGACATCCGCCGTCGGCAGACGACCGGGGGCCGGGTTGATCCCGGTCAGGATCGTCGGAACCGCCGACTCGGTCATGCCGCTGAGGGCACTCGCGTTGCGGAACCACGCCGCGTCGCGGCCGAACGAGGCGAAGTTCGGATACAGCGCCTCGTCGATCTGACCGTCGCGATCCAGGAGGGACACGAGCGGCAACTGATCGAACACGATCATCGCGACCGGCGGCGTGGTGGCGAACGCCACATCCTCCAGCGGTTCGGGATCCGTTGCGGTCAGAAGCCCCGAGACCGCCGGATGCAGCAGGAAGGCGACCGGGATCACGAGCGCCGCGGGTGACAGAAACGTCGTGAATAGGCGGACGGGCGACCACCGGAGGTACGCCGTGGCGGCCAACCCACCCGTCACCACAGCGACCCAGACCGACGGTGCGGTCGGCCAGTCCGCGAGCAGCTTGACCGCTTGCAAGATGACCGCCGTGATCAGCACGCCGACTGTGGTCCATAACGCGATCTGCCGGACGCCACGACCGAGCCAGCCGGCCACGCCGAGCAGGGCGATACCGCATGCCGGGCCCCCCAGGCACAACACGAGGACGAAAACCACGAGATTCGCAGGGCGGGCGGCGTGCGCGACGAAAAACTCGGGGTTGCGGCCGACAACGTCGAAGATGGGTTGCGCGACGGCCACGCTCCAGAGCGCGACCAGGTGCAACGCGGCCAGACGCGGCGCGACGTCTGTATCACGCGTCATGGCCCGCCTTGGCGAGGTAGAGAATCCGGCGGCCGGATTCGAGCGTCTGCTTCGTGACGTCCCCGAAGTGTCGCGCCAGTGATTCCTCCATGATCGCCGGGGAGTAGTCGAACTCCTGATCGCCTCGGTGACGCAGCAAGTGCTGCACCATCGAGTCCTCGCGACTGACGAACTCGATGACCAGCTCCGCTCCGAAACCCGACAGCCACTCGATCAGCTCGGCCAGCGGGATATTGCGTCCGATGACCAGGTGATGGATGAGGGCAAGGCAGATGATGAGATCGGGTGAACCGCGCTCGGCGAGCGCCCCCCGCTCGCGACACCGCCACCCCAACCCCGGCGACGGGTTGGCGATATCGAAGACCAGTGGCAGGACGTTCGCGATGCCTTCCGCCTCGAGCGCCCGATACAAGCGGTCGATGACCAGATGGTCGGCATCGACCGCCAGGACGTAGTCCGCCTGCTCGCTCGCCACGCGCGAGTAGGTTCCGGTGTTGCACCCTAAATCCCAGACCGTGCGCCAGCGCCGTGACGCCACGACGTGCCGCACGAAGGCCACTTTGCGCTCGAGGTCGCCCGAGCCGTACGTATGCTCGTTCTGATAGTTGGACCAGGTCGACCGCGCCGGCTTCCACCGGAGCTGTTCGACGAGGCGGCGGAGACTGGTCACGTTGTGTGTGATGAGCTTGGCGCCGAAGCCCGCGGCACGGAGATCCGCCTTGATGTCGTGCGCGGCGCCTTCGTAGCGGGCTTGCGCCTTCGCCTGAAGATAGACGTGTGTCAGGACGCCGGGCCTGAGATAGTCCCGAGCAGAGAGCACCGACCGGCACTGTTCCGCCTCGATACCGTCGAGACTTCCGCGCAGCCACGCCTGGAACGGGAGGTTCTTGTACGCCTGGAGCATGAGCGGGAACAGAAACAGTTGGCAGAACTGACGATACCCTGCCCAGGGCTCGCCGTCTCGATACGCCGTGAAAGACCCGATGTCGATGAACGTGGGACGGGAGCCCACCCACTGAACGTTGAACGGCGTCGCGTCCTTGAGTGTCATCCCCTCGCCGAGCGCGGCGAGGGTCACGTCGAGCTGGAGGAGTGCCGCATCGCGGAGCATGCTGAAGGGCCACTCGTAGGGGTAGGAGACCATCGGGACCCGTTCATGCTTCAAGACGGCGGCCCAGTTCCCGTCCATGGAGGGTAGAACCTCGGGGTCGTCGACGCGCTCCGTCAGGACGACGCGGCGCTCAGCCGTCAGCCGCTTGAAGAACTCGCTGGCGGCAAGCTGTTCCCAGTCCGCGAGGGCCCGAGCGCTCAGGTAGCGCAGGACCTCGCCGTGGTGCCAGTAGACCCGCGTGTCGGGATCGCGAAAGGACCCGGGTTCAGGCTGGGGCGACTCGGTCGTGACCCGCATGGGCGCGTGAAGCCGCCCGAAGCCTCAGCGACCGTCGGTCTCGAGGCCCTTTCGGCGGAACAAGGAAGTCAACCGATGCCAGTACAGCTTGCCGATGACACCGAGGGCTGCGAACCCACCGAGCAGAATCTGGAGCAGCATACTGCCGCTGCCGGGGTCGAGGTACGCGTCCACGGGGGCTTCGAGGAGGAGCCATCCGAACAAGACGAAGGCGGGGAGTGGCAAGCGCATCTTCATCCTAGGCCCCATCTCTGAGGACGGCCTCCGTTGTCCCGGGAGCGGCATCCCAACGTCCTGCGAGCAGCATACCAGAATCGTGGGCCCGCCTCAGGGCCACGTGATCTTGCCTGGGAAAAGTGGACGGGTTCGGCGCCCGGGTCGACATCAGCCCCTGGCCGTCGACTTCGATGTCGTAGTCCCCGGCGCGCAGCGACAGGGTGAGCCGCACCCCGTCGGGGGTGGTGGTCGAGGCCACCAGTTCGCGTCGCGTCACTCGTGCGCCGATCCGTCGGTCACCATGAGCGCTGTAGGGACATCGTCGACCCTTGCACTGCAGTCACCGAGCGAGCGGTGTCATTTCGTGCCGCCGTTCCCATAGCCAATCGCGCCGTGATTGAGGGCCAGATCGCCTAGCGATCGCGCCTCGCTCTCAGACAGGCCGAGCCCATACTCGGCCGCGACGACCACCTTGCCCACCTCGGCCAACTTCCCGGCGACCTCTGCCGTCTCTCGTCTGATGCCATCGCGACTCGGGTCCTGATACTGGTAGAGGAGTCCCACTGCGCGCATTCTCGGCCAATAGTCCGAGATCGATTCACGGCGTCCGCTCGAGAAGTGCGCGAACACCGGACGCGACGTCGGCAGCGCGGTCGCCAGGCGCAGCTGCTCTTCACGCGTCCAATACTCGTCCATCTCGAGGCCCAAGACATACGATCCCACGAGATCGTCGATGGCCGGGATGAACGTCTGCCACATCATCGGGAGCAGGAATGCACTACTCGTGTGAAAGCTGGGCGCGTCATCGGGCGCCAGAAAGACCACTGGCCGGATCCCCGCGCGGGTCACGGTCTCGAGAAGCCCCCGATAGCCTTGCGGATCCGAATACCAGTTGAACGCGGGGCCGCCGAAATCGTTTTCATTGACGACGTACAGATACACGTCGGTGTAGTTCCGGGTCTGGAGCGTGGCGAGCGCAGGCTCGAGGAGATGGGTCTGTCCGGGAAGCAACAACGTCGACCTGAGACCTGGGAGGTTGAGGAAATCCGTGCGATGCGCCTCTGGGCGAGATGTCGGCGCCATGCCGGGAAGGGGGACGCCGAACAGCGACGGGCTCGTCGGACTCTCGCCGCAACTCGTTGAGAGAGCCGCGATCACCGCCAGCAGGAGCCATCGGCACAGGTGAGCCATGCCGACGCTGCCCGGACATTGCTCGCTAGGTGGCACGGCCTGGCTATTCGGTGGCCCGCTCGTCCCGGAGCGGCGGCTCGTTGATTGGCCGCGCCGACCATCCGCCCTCCGGCAGCACTGGTGCGTCACCGAGCGGTCCGAAACCGTCTCTCGAGGTAGATCGTCGCGCGAACCAGCGCGACGTCCGCGTCGACCGCCCGGCGGACTGCCCGTGCGAGGCCCGCACCATAACTGCCGGTGCCTTCGATCCCGAACGCCTCGATCCGTCCCTGGGTTTCAGCCCATGTGATCAAGACCTGATACCCACCTGAATCGGCGGTGATCGACTGATCGCCCACGCGGATTCCCCGGGTGTCGAGCGCCACTGCGACGTGGACGTGCTTGTGCGTATCGACCCCGACAATCACGGTTCGCACCTCGGACGGGGTCGTCATGCTGTTGGTCACAGGTTGGCCTCCTCGGTTACGGCTGGCTGGCCCGGAATGGGCGGACAGGACTGTGACGGGCCGGGGTGACAGCAGATCGTCTTTCGCCACGTGCGCTCGCTCCGGACCTGAATCATGCCAGCTTCAGGCGAGCGTCGATCTGGGGCCCCTGCGAACCATCCTCGGCGGTGTCCCCTCACGCGCGTTCGAACCTCAGACCTTCCGTACTGAAAGCTCAGCGCCGGAACGGCGAATGCCACCCTGGCATCCCGGCTGAGGCCACTGGCCAAGTCCGAAAGCAGCAGGCTAGTATGTGTTGCGAACGGGTAGGGACAGGGCACTGGACCAGGCGCGACTTTCTCGGTTGCCAGCGCGAAAGGGGACCTGCGCCCTCTTCACCTCTGCCGACAGGGAGCTTTCAACATGGGGCGGACAGCAGGGTTCGTGTTCCTCGTGATGCTGACGGTGCTGGTGGCCGAGGCGCCCGCTGCGGCCTATCTGGATCCTGGCGGTAGCATGTTGCTTCAGGTGCTCCTTGGGGGCACTGCAGCGGCCGGCGTGCTCGTAAAGGTGTTCTGGCGCAGCCTCACGATGCCGTTTCGCAGACGACTGCCAGATGACGGCAATAAGTCCTAGTTGTGACAGGCACTTCCGCTGCCGAGGTCGGTCAGTTCGACGCAACATCGTTTCGTGATCCAGCCGCGCGGGTTCTGCGACGCAATGGGCAAGTCCTGCGATACCTGACTTCGGCGGCGCTGCGCGACCGGGTATCGCTGTCATCCACCAAGTTCTTCAAGGCCTTCACGGACTCGGGTCGGCTCGTGGCCACGGAGCCCACTACGAGTCCACACGACCCACCCCTCACCGACCCATGGGTCAAGGTGCTGCGGCATCAGACCATCCCTATCGTGTCATATCCGTATGAGTGGTGCTTTAGCATGCTGCGGGACGCTGCGCTCCTACAGCTGGAGCTGTTACGGGCCGCGCTCGACGAGGGCATGACGCTGAAGGACTCGACACCGTTCAACGTTCAGTGGGTCGGCGCGCGGCCGGTTTTCATCGACATCGGTTCGTTTACAGTCGCCGACCCCGCCGAGCCGTGGACCGGGTACCGGCAGTTCTGCGAGATGTTCCTCTACCCGCTCTTTCTGCAGGCTTACAAGGACGTGCCGTTCCATCCGTGGCTTCGGGGCAGCCTCGAGGGCGTCGCGGCCCGGCACTGCAACAACCTCATGTCGGCCAGAGATCGACTCCGCCCGGGCGTCTTTACGCACGTCTACCTGCTCTCGATCTATAGGAAGTTCAAAAACTGGGTCTATCCGGGTTTCCCAACGCCATTTTGGGGCCTTTCGGGGTTTTTCGTGGGTGATTTGATTGGAAAGGCCCTGTGGGAGCTCGTGGAAAACGCACAGCGTTTTCCAAGGCACGGTGGGCGCGTTCTGTGCGTCCACGGCGCCGTCAGCTTCCACAGGGCCCGTCCGTGCGCGACAAGATGGCTCCCAGGGAGGGGGCCCATGCGTGATGTCGAACTGGACCGCTGCGTCCTCGGACTGCAGTCGACCGGCGAACAACTATGTTCGCGTCAACACCGTCGACCTGTACACGCCGAACGCTCGACTTACCCCGGAAAGACTGGGATATCAGGTGCTACGCTATTTGGGAAAGTTCAAAAACTCATTTCCCGGCGCGCACTCAGGCCAGGGTCTGGCATCGTCGGCCAAGCGAGTGACTTGGCGCAGCCTCAAGCGGCCGCAATCAAGCGTGCCGGGTGCGCGGGACGAGCCCGTGTCCAGGGAGGGCGGTCACATCTCTGCTGGCTGACCAGTCGGGGACCGCGGGGAGGCTTTCTCGCGGGTGGGCAGCAAATCAGTTTGAGCAGGGCGAAGACACGGTTACTTCACGGCGAGGGCTGGTTGTGCAGGTGGCACGCGGCGAGCCCAGCGCATCCGCCGGCCGTCCCGGTCCACCAGCGGGTCGACGCCAAAGCATTTTTCTGCATCGACGTCGCCCACCGCAGCCGCCTGGGCTTTCCCAGCCGTTCCTGCCCCAGAAGCGCGAACACGGCATCGTGTGTCTGACACTTCACGCGAGGCGCTAGCAGCCCGAAGTAGCGAACGTTGTGTCGGTAGCGGTCTGGCACATGGTCGGCGAGCGTGGCCAGGAACTCTGCCGGGGTGTAGGTGGTCTCGACGGTGCGTTTCGTGCGCGTGTCCTTCGTCATAAACCGGATTTCTTGACGGGTGATCGTCCGGAACCGGTGCTGCGCGATGGGCGGGCGGCGGGCGTAACGGCCCGCATAGCCGAGGAACTGCTTCTTGCTACGGAACCGCTTGACGTCGATGTTCCACCACCGTTCGTACTGGTCGGTGAGTAACCGCAGCAAGGCGACGCGAGACATGTCGGTATCAAGGACGCCGGCCCGCGCGGCTTCCCTCAGTAACGTGATGACGGCGTAGCGCCACATCGGCATCAGCGCCTTCCGGTCGAGCCGGGCTCGGGCGCGCCATTGGGTGCCATCTTCACGGAGGCCGCCCTCGGACACGAGGATGTGGAGGTGGCAATTGAAGTTCAGGTGGCGTCCGAAGGTGTGCGGGATCACGACGATCATCAGCCGAATGCCGTATTTCTGCCGCGCCCACTGCTGCAGTAGCTGCGCGCCCAGGACGGGCAGGTCGTGGAGGAGATGTCGATTCCGTCGGAACAACGGCCAGAGCACATCCGGCATCGTGAGGCAGACGTGGGCGTACGGAACGTCGGGTAGCTCCCGCCACTGATCGCGTTGCCACGCTCTGGTGGCTTGGTGCCCGCAACTCGGACAGGCGCGTGATTTGCACGTGTGATAGACGACCCGCTCTTGACCCTCAGAGGCGAAGACCTCCGCACCGAGGGCCTCGGTGCCGCAATCGATCACCTTGGCGAACGACTCACGCACGGCGGGACGCGTGCCGTCGCAATCCCACACCTCCCGATGCGTCTCCAAGACCTGTCTGAGCGGTCGAGGGCGAGCAGGCGTCATCGCGTGTTCTTCTCCAGCAGCTCGTCGTAGCACGCTCGCGTCACCACGACGGCTCGCCCTGGAACGTCGGCGACAGCCACCGTAATGTCGGCCGGGTCGTATATCGCGAGCCCACCGAGTACGATGGCCGCCACGTCGACGGATCGGGCGGGAGGATCAGATCCAGCGTGCGCCCTGACCAACCGTTCGATCACTCTCTTGATGGCTCCGTGATGCGGAGACCGCCCACTCTTCAAGTCCCCGCCACGGTGTTCGCCCGCATTGCGGTGGCTGCCACTCGCGCATTAGAGCGGCGGCCACCGTCGCGTTGAGTCGGTAAAACTCATAGAAGCCGAGTCGCTCCGCCGGTCCGCCTGGATTGCTGGGCACGTCGACTTCGAGGAACGTCGGTCCACACAACACCTGCACGCGCGGCCGGTCCGCCGCCTCAAGACTGAATCCGTGGGCGTGTTCGGCCACGCGGTACTTCGAGGGCCCGAACCGGCGGCGAGTCATCGGTCAGCCCCCGCTCGCTGGGCGATCCACTCCTCGATGTCAGCCTCGCGCCACGCTATGGCGCCGGGATCCCACGCCTCTCGGTTCGTCCGCAGGATCCGCTTAAGCGGTCGCACGCCCACGCTGGCTATTGGCCTGTCTTCGGAGCAGGTCTTCATAGCACTCCCTCGTGACGACGATGGCGTTTCCTGGAATATCGGCGACCACGATGGCGGTCCCTGGGAAGGCATGAGTCGCAAGAGCGCCGAGCGCAGCTCGCACCTGATCGCCCGTCGGGACGACACCTTGACTTTCGGTATGCTGCTTGAGCAGACGGCGGATGGTGTGACGGATGTCGTGGCGATTCCGATGTCCCCACAGGGCGTCGCGCTGCTGCTTCACGGACAGCTGTCTCCACTGCCAGGCCCGATGGATACTGACCTCGCCCCACAGCAGCCGTGCCCGAGTCTCCTGAATCACGGTGCTTAGGAGTTGCTTCACTTTGGTCACATTGCCGGTCGAGACGCCGGCCACACTCGCGATGGCCTTTCGCACATCTCGGTGCTCGTCGTTCGTCAAGTTTGACGACGGCTTCCCTGCGCCAGTTGTGGTGCGCGCTCGACGGCTCCGCTCCCTGAAGGACGGCTCCAGCTCCAAGGCCATGACGATTCTGCAGAAGTTATTCAAGCCCTCGGATGCCCGGTGATGCTGGATCACGATCTGGAGGGCCTCGTCGTCGGTCACGTAGTACTCGATGCATGGGAGGCTCGATTGCTGCCGATCCATCGCCACCTGCCACCGCGCGTGCCCGTCGAGAATGGTGCCCTCTGCGGTCGTGAGCAGCGGCTCTCGGATCGGCCCTTGCTGCTGGGCCACCCGGCGCACTCGGCCCAAGGCGATCGGCCCACACAGCTCTTGGTAGGTCGGATGGGGCCGCAACGTCTCGGTGGCACGCTGTACCACGCCACCACGATGGCGGCTACTCTGACAGTCATCAACCGTCACGGGCCGCCTCCGCGAGGCTGCCAGTCTGGCGGGCCTCCTTTTTGGCCCACTCGTGAAGGGGGCGAGAGAAACCGACCGCAGGCAATTCAGCCGTCAAGAGACTCCCTGGAATAGCTACCCGGAGGTCTCGCGGGCTGCGGCGCGTGCTGCGATCCACGCGGTGATCTCTGATTCAAGCCAGCCGACTCGGCCAGGGCTCAGTCGCATGGGACGCGGGAACTCACCGCGTCGCTGCAGGCGCCAGATGGTGGCGCGCGACAGCCCGGTGCGCGCCACTACAGTCCGATGTGGGAGCGCCGTAGTGCTCTGTCGAGAATGCTCGTGGGTTGTCATGAAACCAGCATTACATTGGCGTCGAGGACCAAAAGCGCGACCCAAAAAGGAGGGACGAGCGCTAAAAGCTAGACGAAAAAAGGTAGAGGCTCGGAGCGGAGAGGGAGGGCAGAACGGAGTCAAGCTACAGGGGCAGCAGCCTTTCAAGCTTTTTGATCTCGCGAGATACAGAACGTGGGTCAATCAGCGCGCGTGGATTTGCATCCCGAGAATCTCGCTCCTGCTGCGCGAGATCCGTGATCGCCTCGAGGCGCAGTCGCAGGACGCGCTTCTGCAGGAGCCAGATGACGTGGCGCCTCAATCCCGGTGCCGCGCGATACCGGGTGAACCCCGCAGCCCTGGCTGCGGTCACGCGCGCGTCGTAATGTTGAAGTGCTCGTTCTTGGAATTGCTGGCGCGATTCGACATCCGGCCACGCCAAGACCGGCAAAAGAATCCGATCCACCGACGGACTCGGCACCCGATCGCGCCGGCGACTCTCTATCTCCAATATGTGGAGCACAATCATGACGAAATCGGGAGCGGGCGCAAGGAGCGGTTCCGCCGATCGCGCGGACGGCTCACGGACCGACATCCCACCGTAGGGCGGCGTAGCTCGATGAACTTCGTGGCGAACCAACTCACCATCGCCTATCCGTGCGCCTTGCCACCAACCAGGATCGCGATGGTCGACCGGTGGAAGCTGTACTCCCATTGGCGAAGCCTGAAGTGCGTGCAGTGTCGACAAGCCAAACGCTACCCGATCGACGAGCCATTCGGCCTCAAGGTCCACACTGCGCGCCCAGACCGAGACCTCCTGGCGTACCGCCTCATGGCGCGTGACGGCTTCACGTTCCGGCCTTTGGTAGAGACTCTCCGTGTTCTTGAGCAGTGTCGCAAACTCATTTGGACACACGATCGGAAGCACTGCCGTTAGCTCGGTGCGCGCGCGAAAGCACCTTTCAGACGGAACGGCTCTCATCCCGGTCTCGTTGCTCACCTCTGCGCGCTCGGCATTTCTTGCGAGACCGGTGGTTACTGAGGACTGCTGCCGGGTCCTCCGCTTCCTCGCCATCAGCGCCCTCGTTCGATCGGCACGACGTTCGCGACCTGTCGCTTGTTCGCGAGGATGGCTGTCAGCGTGCGCGCCCACGTCTCAAGCGCTTTACGTTTCTCCGCATCGTATCCGTGGCGGTCGTAGACGGCCGTCACGTCGCGCTCGGCGTGATTCAGTACTTTCGCGATGACGAGCCGGGGCACGCCCGCCGACGCCATCGCACTGGCCGCCGTGCGGCGGAGGTCATGGCCGCGAAAGTCTGGGATCGTCAATCGCGCGGCCGCCTCGGACTGCTGGCGCTTCCCGCGCGCGCCGGCAAGCACGTGCACGGCATGGGGTTGCATCGTCTCCTGCAAGGCTCGGAGCAGCGTGAGGGCGCAGGCTGTGAGCGGGACACGATGCGGCAGCCCGTTCTTGCTCTGCTCAGCGGGGATCGTCCACCACCCGGCCTCGAGGTCGACGTCGGCCCACCGCATGTTGTGAACTTCCCCACCACGTTGGGCCGTGATCAAGCGCAGCCGAAAGGCGGCCGCCATCGGTGGCGCCTCGTCGTCGAGCTTCGCCCATACGGTCCGGATCTCCTCGGCCGAGAGCACCCGATCACGGCGACGCTCGACACCCGGCCGAGGGACGTGCGTGATCGGGTTCGTCTCGACGATCTCCTGTTCGATGGCGAAGGCGTAGACCTTGTGGAGCAGGGCCCGGAGGCGGTTCGCCGCGATGGGGACGCCGCGCAGCGCCACGGCCTGGACGAGCTCCCGGGCGTCACGTCGTTCGATCTCGTTGGCGGCCCTGTGTCGCCAATGGGGCAGGACTTCGCGTCGAAGGAGTCGATGATCATCCTTCCAGCTGCGTTTTCGCGGTCTGGCATGCTCGGTGAGATACTTCTCGGCCAAGTCGGCGAAGGTCATGGCCCCCCGCGCGACTCGCTTCGCCTGGGCTGGATCGTGGCCGCGTTCGACGTCGCGGAGGCCAGCCCGTGCCAGCTCCCGTGCAGCGGCTAGACTGAGCGTCGGGTATCGTCAAGGGTCCATCGCCGAGGCCGACGATGGTGCCGATACAAGAGGACCCAACTCTTGCCGCCGGCCGGCGAGACACGCAGGGCGAGCCCGCGAACGCCCCGGTCAAAGTATTCGAGCCGAGACGGACCCGGCTTCAAGCCTTCGACCAATCGGGCGGTCAGGTTCTGGCTGGGCATCTGGAGACGGTGCTGCTGCGCGGGTAGCGTATGGGTAGCAGCAGTACGGAGCCTTCGTGCAAACGGATGAAACCCATTGCACCAATACTGAGCCTATAATGCAAGGGCTAACGGGCTAGGAGCTGTTTCAAGGAAGTGCAGGGAATTGCGTGGGGCGTTGACTGAAAATCATGGTGTCGGCAGTTCAATTCTGCCCCTCGGCAC
The DNA here is from genome assembly GCA_965197395.1 of Vicinamibacterales bacterium. Classification (GTDB taxonomy): domain Bacteria; phylum Acidobacteriota; class Vicinamibacteria; order Vicinamibacterales; family UBA8438; genus CAZYFH01. Next base: position 600,894 of record CBDANB010000007.1, read on the forward strand.
CACCCTTTCTCTTTATGGTTCCTCACACAAATGTATGCACGATTCTGGAATGATCTCGCCGATCACGCGTCGGCCTCAAGATGAGGAATAGGCCAGAAACCAGCCGGATTCAGGGGCTTCCATAGCTGAATCGACCGCCGCCTGCGCGGGCCCCGCTTTTGGTGGGGGGCCTGCTCGGCGGCAGCCTGTTCCGACGTAAGATGCTGATACGAAGATGTTTACGCCGTGACGATCATGCAGCCAGGTGAAACTCGCGGCTGACTCGCCCCGATGGCCATCGCGCGCCCGGAGCTTCCCTCCACCGCCTCGAAAGCTGGCGGCCTGGTACCACGCGCCCTCAAGTGCAGCCGGCGGTCCAGGCCCCCGCATCCACGTCTTAGATACCGGGTCATTGCTGACTCTCGCAAGTGGCTGATTCTACACAGTTTAAACGCTGAGAGGACTTACTCTCCTTGCATACATTCGTGAGAGGAACCCTCTTTATGAATCAGCTACCGCCCCCTGAGGGGGCGGTATGATGAAGGCCCCTCGAAGGGGCCTTCGATTAGCGAAGTTCGAGCTTCTCTTGCTTCTTCTCGTCGGCTTCCTGCTGCCGGATGTATTCGTGGATCGTTTGCTCGGCCAAACCGACGGTGCTGACGCAGTACCCGCGCCCTGACTTTACAGCCCCCGCTGACCGGCTCACGGCCCTGGGACAATCAGGTGTGTCTTGAGCACACTGACCTGACCGCCGTTGGGTGTAACCTTTCGATCCCCCGCCGCTAGGTAGGGCGACCCCGGCACGGCGTCGGAGTTGGGAGGCGGCCGACGACCCCGAGGTGGATTAGTGGCGACATACACCATCGTCCCGACGAGTGGACCGCGGCGTCGGAGGCACCCGGCGGTCAGATGGACCCTCGTCGCGTTGCCGGACGGATTCACCGACGGCGATCCGATGCCCCTGGTGGACCCGTCGTGGCTCAGCTATGACTCCCTGGCGGACGCGAACGAAGCGCTGCGCCAACGCCTGGAGGAGGAGGTGCTCGGGCTTCACCGGCGCGTCGAAACCGACCGACCACCGCCAGATCAAGCGCCCGTCGACCGACCCTCACCGGATGAAGAGCCGGTGACCACCTGGACGTCGCGCGTCGTCTGGGTGTGCCTGGCCCTCCTGTTTTTTTCGACTCCGGTAGTCGCGTCTTGCTGGGTAACGCTCCAGTAGCGCCAGCAAACCCCTCGCACACGCATGGACGCTACGACTCGCCGGTGCCCCATCCCCTGCCAAGATCGGCCCGGTGATGGAGGTGTGGCACACCCGGCTCGCGACGTGGACGCCCGAGCAGGCGTATGACGCCCTGCTCAAGGTGCATCCCTTCGGCAACCCGAGTGATCGCGACGTCGCGCTGTGTGTCTACAACTGGCTGCGTGGGTCCTGGCGAAGTCCGGTGTTTCCCGCGATGGGTGGGTCGGCGCGGTCCCGGGGTCCGTCTCACTCGGGCTCGCGCGCGGAGTAACTGGCAACGCGCCACGCCCCCGCTTCTTCGACGACCGTGACCGTCTCGACGCCAAGCTGCGTCACCTCACGGTCCGCGTTGACCTGGGCCACCTCCCACTCCACCTCGAAATAGGTCCCGTCGGGGGCGCCGGGTGGCGGGGTCGTCTGGGCCGAGCGCCGAATAACGCGCGTGCGGTGCGTGCCCGGAACCGGAACCAGAGGAATCCCCGCGAGTGTGGCACGCCACTCCTCAACCGACCTCTGTTGCCGGAAGACGCTCGCGGCGGCCTCCCAGCTTGCCTCATACTTCCCCTGATCAACCAACACCAGCTACTGAAACACGTCGCGTAACTCGCGTTCGGCCGGTTGTGCCGCCACCTCCGCAAGGAGGCTGACCGCGACCGCGATCACGGCCATGGCAACTCGTGTCTGCATCAAGACCCTCCGCGTGGTTAGACAGCCGCCAGGCCGTTTCCCCCCGAGACCGGTGGCGGTGGCGGTAGAGGACTACGGCTGGAACTCCTTGTCGATCACGCAGACCTTCACCGTCTCGCGCTTGACGCCGTCCTGTACCATGGCGGCCGCCGTGTCGGGAGATTCTAAACCCGCCAGGAACGTGTCGAGGTTGGCCGGCTCAAGGCAGACGGCCACCTCATTGCCCTCGCGGATCCCCATGCCGATAGCCGTGGTGACCGTCTGACTCCTGAACAGATCCCCGTGGGTGCGAAACCCGGCTTCCCACGTCAACGTGTCTTCCACCTGCGCTGTGACAACAACCTTGGGCATCGATGTGTCTCCTTGTATGAGATGCGGCGTGCCGCGTAGGGCCAGCGTCCGCGCTAGCGGACTGGCACCCGCTGGGTTAGCTCCTCGAACCCGTTGACGATCACGGCTCCAATTCGGCCGTCCAGTTGAGCACCCATGTGATGGGGGACGAACCGGCTCCCTCAACGAACGTGTTCACGAGGAACCGCTGCCCGTCGGCCGTCGCATCGAACAGAGCTGTGTGCACGGACATTCTGCACTGTGCGGCGCGAGTTGTCGCCACGTCGGTCCAGCTGACGCCGGGAGACGCCCTCCTCTGTTCGAGAGTTGAGCGGGGCGAACGGAGGGCCGATGGTCGTCGCCATGACGCGCACGGCCCGTCCGCAGCAACGCTATGACCACCGGCTCCGGGACCTCGTCCACCGCAGCGGAGACGTGACCCTCGCGACGGATCTCGGCGTCCCTCGCTCAACTGCCCGTGGGTGGCTCCGCCGGGCACCTGAGGTCGTCGTCAGCCTCGACGTGACTCACCTGAACGAGCAAGAACTCCACCAGGAGATCCTGCGCCTTCGGCGCCGCGTCCAGAAGCTCGCGGCGCTGTTGCGGCTCGTGCTGGCGGTGCTGAGGGCCTCCGGTTTCACCTTGTCATACGAGCGGCTGCCGGATGGTCGCGACAAGATGCGAATCCTGCGTGCGGTCGATCGGGCCCGTGGGTGCATCCCGTTGCGGGCGCTGCTGCGGATCCTCCGGCTGTCGCCGAGTCGGTTCCATGCCTGGCGGCGGCAGGACGCGTGTGCGCTGGACGATCAGTCGTCCTGTCCGCGCACGTCGCCGCATCGGGTGACGCCATCGGAAGTCCTCGTGATCGAGCAGCTGGTCACCGCGCCGGCGTTCCGGCACGTCCCGACCGGCACGCTGGCCGTCCTCGCCCAGCGGCTCGGGAAGGTCTGGGCCTCCCCATCGACGTGGTACCGCCTCGTGCGGACGTACGGCTGGCGTCGGCCCCGGCTCCGGGTGCATCCGGCGAAGCCGAAGGTGGGCCTGCGCACGACCCGCGCCGACGAGATGTGGCACATCGACACCACCGTCATCCGCTTGCTCGACGGGACCCGCGCGTATCTCCACGCCGTGATCGACAACTTCTCGCGACGGATCTTGGCGTGGCGAGTCGCCGAGACCTTCGCGCCCGTGAACAGTGTGGCCGTGTTGCTCGACGCCAGTCGGGCCGCGACGCCCTCAGACGCCGTTCCGGTTGTGCTAGCCGACGCCGGTGTCAAGAACGTCAACGCCCAGGTCGACGAACTCATCACGACGGGAATCCTGCGCCGGGTCTTGGCGTTGACGGAGCGACAGTTCTCGAACTCCATGATCGAGGCCTGGTGGCGCTCCCTCAAACACCAGTGGCTCTTCCTCCACTCGCTCGACAACGTCACCACCGTCCGTCGCCTCGTGGCGTTCTACGTCGACGAACACAACCGTGTGCTGCCGCATTCGGCGTTTCGGGGCCAGACGCCGGACGAGATGTACGTCGGCACGGGGGACACGGGGTCAGCGGACCTGTCGTCACGCGCGGCCGCCGCACGCCGGGCACGCGTTGAGGCGAACCGTTCGGCATCCTGCGAGACGGGCCCGTCAATCGAGACGGCCGCATGACCACTGTGGGCCGACCGACCGACCACGGGCCCGCCGGTCCGTGCGTGTGGAGGTGGTTGCCGGACGGACCGGACCGCAGTGATGCACGGGTAGACGGGCAGTGTCCGGCGGCGGCGGCGCTCCTTCCCTGAGCCGCCCCCTGCCGTGAATGGCGAGAACTCGCGCGCCAAAGTCCAGAAGCTCCGTGGAAATAGCTCGGCTGTCTTTCAAGCCACTTTCGCGAGCTGAAGCGGCCGAAGGCTCCGTCACGAGGCCCATCAGCACACGCGACATCAATCCACCGGGACCAAGCGCTTCAGCTCTTCGTGCCAGTTTTCGACGATGATCATGCCGGTGAACGCATCGTCCCCGGCGGCCGGCAGTGGGTCCCTGGTTCTGACGAGGAACCGCCCATCGGCCGCGATGTCGAAGCCGTGAGCCTGACCGACGCACAAGCTGTGCTGAGCATCGCTGAAGGCGAGCGTCGGCGTGCCGGGATTGAACGTCGGGTCGGTCTCCACCTCGGCCACCATCATGCGGTTCGTACCGATGACGTAGTACAGACGCCGCCCGTCCGGCGCCCACGCCGGACACGACCCGGAGTCGATTGACACCTGCCACCGTCCGTCGTCGACCCGCGGGAAGGGTCGGACGTAGATCTCCGGCTGTCCGGATTCATCGGACGCGTAGGCCAGCCACCGGCCGTCGGGAGAGAGCGCCGGATACCGCTCGGTGAATTCGGTCGCGGTCAGCATCTCCACCGCCGGCTCTCCGTCGATGGCGAGCAGACCGATATCCCCTGGCGCTCGGACTACCAGCAAGCGGCCGTCGGGAGCCCATCCCCATGGGCGGTCGGGCCCGCTCAACCGTTCGACCGCGCCCACACCATCCGCGTTCTTCCAGAACATCCCGCGGCCCTCTCGCGCCGACCAGAACACCACGCGTGAGCCGTCCGGGGTCCAGAGGGGCCATTCGTCGCTGACACCGTCGGTTGTGAGGCGGGTGAGGGGCCCCCGGTCGAACCGCCAAATCCAGATGTCGCGCTGTCTGCCGTCACCGACGTCGGCGGCGACCCGCGTGCCGTCAGGTGACAATCGGATGCTGGCGTAATCACGGATCGGCGCGTCCGTCGCGGTTGTCTCACCAGACTGGCTGATCCACGCGAGCGAATAGCCGCCTGCCCGCTCGGTGCCCGGCACATAGACGAGGGTGCCATCGGTCGATACGCTGAAGCTTGCACCCCCGCTGGTGTCACCGGCCTGCCTGACGCCCTCGACGAGCGGCACCGGTCCGCCGGTGAGCTGACGCGCGGCGACATTGAACGGCACTGCGAAGATCACGTTATCGAGGGCGTAGACGAGATGACCGGTCGACAAGTAACGTGCGTCCCGTCCGCCGAGGATCACCACTCGTTCCCCGCTCGTCAGCGACTGGACGACGATCTGGGCACCACCCCACGATCCTGCTCCCCCGGAGCGGACCGTAAAGAGCACCCACTCGCCGCCCGGGAGCAGCTGTGGCCCGTGCGCCGCCTCCGGTTCCTCGATCGGGATCACCACCTCCGGGGTGCCGTTCGAGTCCGCCACACGCATGATGCTGCCGGCACCGTAAAGGATCATGCCATCGGTGCCCCAACTGGCCCCGTCGGGGGCCTCGATCTCGACGCCGGTGACGCGGACCGGCGCGCCGCCGGTGACGGACACTCGCTGCAGGCTGCCGTCGGCGTAGAAGCCGATCGACTGACTGTCAGGGGAGAAGAAAGGGCCGACCGCCCCCTCCGTTCCCTCGACCTCCGTGGCGTGCAGCTGACCGACCGGCCGGAGCCACAGACGCCCGTTCGCCGTGTACACAACCCGGGTGGCATCGGGAGAAATGGCGACCACCGTCCGTGCCACGGCGCTGAAACGCTGGTCGGCGGCAAGCGGAATCGGGAAGCGGGCGACGCGACCGGGCCCCGGACGAGTCAGTCCCCAGGCGGCGAGCCCCGCCACCGCGCCGATTGCCACGGCCATCCCGATCGCTGGGACGGGCCGCTGCCACGGCCGAAGGCCGGGCGCGGCTTTTGGTGCCGACCCCCCGCTCTCGTGCGTCTCGAACCTCCCTTCGAGCGCCAAGCGGACGTCGCCGATGTCGCGAATACGATCTCTCGGGCTCTTCTGGAGGCATCCGCGCAAGAAGCCGCTAATAAGGGGTGGCACGCCGGCCGGCAGCGCCGACCAGTCGGGTTCGCGGTCGATGACCCGCGCGATGGTCTCCGACGCACCGTCGCCGACGAAGGCGCGCCGCCCTGTCAACATCTCGTAGAGGACAGCGCCGAACGCCCACACATCCGTCCGCTGATCCACGGGCTTACCCTTGGCCTGCTCGGGCGACATGTAGGCCGCGGTCCCCAGGATCACACCGGTGGCGGTCGCGGCTGCCGTCACGGTGGGCGACTCGTTCGGATCGCCACCAGCGTCTTGCTGGAGCGCCTTCGCCAACCCGAAGTCCAACACCTTGACGGTCCCGTCCTCGCGCACCTTGATGTTGGCGGGCTTGAGATCCCGATGGATCACCCCCGCCTCGTGCGCCGCCTCCAGTGCCTCGGCGATCTGCTTGGCGATCGGCAGCGCCTCATCCAGCGGGATCGGCCCCTTCGCGATCCGGTCGGCGAGGGTCGGGCCTTCGACCAACTCCAGGACGAGCGCCTGGGTGTCGTCGCTCTTCTCGGTGCCGTAGATGGCGGCGATTCCAGGGTGGTTGAGGCTGGCGAGGACCTGCGCTTCCCGCTGGAACCGCGCGAGCCGGTCCGGGTCAGCGGCGAAGGCGTCGGGCAGGATCTTCAGGGCGACGTCTCGGCCCAGTTGGGTGTCATGGGCGCGCCACACTTCGCCCATCCCGCCTTCGCCGATGAGGGCGGTGACGTCGTAGTGCCCCAGCCGGGAGCCGACCTGGAGGGCCATCTGTTGTCTATCGGGTGGTCAGGCGCCGCGTCTCATTCTACGCCGCGACGACCGTCTGAGCGCCGTTCGTGTCGCCCTGGTGGCCCCCTACCCCCCGGAGCGCCGTGAAGGCCACGGAGCACCCGAACGACGGGTTTCTAGCGGGAGGTCACGTCGTCATGGGTGAGGCTGTCACCGACGGTCAGGGCCATAGGTTGTCCGAAGGAACAGGAGCATTCTACCGATCGCCTGGACGACAAGAATCGTTCAGGGCTCCAACACGCGGGCGAGCCACCGGACCGCGTGGAGGGATGTCCTTTGCATCACACCTGCTCCGCCAACCGGACTCGGTTGCATCGGCAGCGCTCGGGGCGTCTCGTAGCATGCCGCCCCACAGAGCGCCAACACAATCACGGCTACGATGCTTGGTACTCGCACGATGCCTCCTCATCGTCGTTCCTACTCATCGCCTTTGATCAACCCGCTGCCGAGACCACCGAACAGCCGGAAGTTCCAATCCAGTCCCATGCTAAAGACGTGCGCAGCGTCGACCAGCTCACCCCATACCAAGTCGTTGTATGACACGGAGACCGAGACCGAACTGGTGACAGGGAGCGAGACGGATCCGCCCATCCGCCAGTCACGAGTCTTGAGCTCCTGTCCGTGAAACCCGATCGTGTGAAAGTTGCCACCCAGCTGAACCGGGTCGACCCCCCCGTGAACGTGTCGCCATGTCGTGAAGAATTGAAACGTCAGCGGCCCCACAAAATACCCAACTTCGGCGGCGATTTCCGACCGATCGATCGCGACGTCGCCGGCACCCGCGACCTGCACGTTCTCCACGAAGCCGTAGCTGTAGCGGCCTTCGAGATAGGCCAACTGGTCCCCGAACAACAGAAGCTTGCCCACACTGGCCCCGACCTGCAGCTCGTTCAGGCCGAGTCCGAGCGCCGTGTGGCCAATGATCGGGTAGTCACCGAGTGGAAACTGGACGGTGGCGAACGGTGTGACGAATGTCGTGCCCGCGGCGAAGGCCAGGAATCGGGCACCGATGCGGGCATCCTGAAAGTCAGGGTGCCACTGACTGTTCGTCGGTGGTGGCAGTGGGTACCGGGCCGACATAGCGCGGTGCCCCGCCGGCAAACCCTCCCGAGAGCGCGAACCGATCGGTAATCCCGACCTCTGCATCAACGAACACCATCTGTGTCGTCGTTCTGCCCTGCGGGAACAGGTCGTCTGTGACCTTCGTTTGGAAATCGAGGCCAAGGGACGTTTCGAGCGGGGTGAGCGTTGGACCGGTCACAGCCCCCGTCAGGAGATGCTCGTTGGAGTCGAACCACTGGTAGTTCATCGAAACGCTGACCTCTCCACGCTCTGGGAGGAACGCCGACTGGCCGAGCACTGACGTCGGGACGAGGCAGAGAAGACCCATCGATACCAAGCTCGTCAGGAATGCAGATCGGCCGTGCATACGGCAGCTCCTTCCACTAGCGTTCCCCTGGATTCGTCGCCATGATCTCGTCCGTCAACGTGCGAAAGGTCGCGGTCGCCTTCTCGTGCAACGCGCCAGTGGCCGGGCCTCGAAAACCGCTATAGATCGCTTGGATCGTGCGATCACGGTTCAAGAAGAGCGTCACGGGAACGCCCCCGATGGGCGACAGCACCGCCGCACCCGCGCCAAACAGCTCCTCGGGCGCCGCATCGGCAAAGATGATCTCCCACTCGACACCATACTTCTCCCGATAGGCTTCGATCCGCTCTTGCCGGTACAACTCGCTCTCGGAAAGCTCGTACGCGACGGCAACGACTTCAAGTCCATCGCCGTGGTAGTCCTCATACAGATCGGCGAGCAGCGGCGCGAGATCGTTGCAGTTTGGACACCATGTGCCAAAGATTTCCAAGATGACAGGCTTGCCGGCGTATGGCGGCGCAAGGAGCGGTTCGAAATCGAGACGGCTCTCACTCGAGATCACCTGCACCTGCTCGAGCGGATCGACGACGCCGGTCTCCGCGGAGCGCTCCGCGACGAAGGTATCTCTGGTTTCGTCACAACAGACGAATGTGCCCGTCATTGTCCCGTCTGACTCTATGTCTGCTCTCATGAAGTACGCGTACTGGCCGTTGAAGCTGGAAAGCGAGAGCTGGGTCCCGTGGACATTCCCGGCGAGAAACCGGAGGTCGCCGTACTCGGAAGGCACGATAGCAGTTCCACGGACCACGCCATCGGGCGTCTGGTCGAACACCCCGATGGCGGAGCCGTGGGAGTCAAAGACCATTTGCCACTCCCCTGACAGATCGACGCGGGGAGGTGAAGCAGCGCCGTCGGCTGTCTCGGGCAAGAAACGGCTGCGGGGGTCGACGCCCCCAACAGGCTCTGCGTGGAAACGCATGGTTGACGGTCTCCCGTCGTCACCCAGCCGGTGCCAGTTGCCCTCGAGGTTTCCTTCCTCGTCGACCCCTGCTGCGATGCTGGTGCCGTAGACTGGAAAGTCGAGTGTGAGCCGCCCGTCCAATCGCTTGCACTCGACCGGGATTTGCTCCCGACCGTTTGCGATGATCGCCCTGTCCTCCTGGCAAGCAGGGGGAAGCTCGAGGAAGAAGGGAATGTCGTTACCCACAGCAGTGGTCACACGAGCGTGATACCACTGACGGGACTCGTGATCCGTGGTCGACGGCGCGGCATCGCAGCCGAGCGCGGCCAGCGCCATCGCGCACAGCCCGTAGGCTCCCCTCAGTCGCGGACGGCGTCGTGAACCGCTGAGAGGACCTCGCTTCGCCTTGCGGGAACCTTCAACACCCGCCCAAACTCTTGCCGGGCGCGAGAGGCTTGCGGTCTGGTGGCGTATTTCGCTATCGGCAAGAGCGTGGATTCTGGTGACCAGGACTCGACGTCGCCCCGCAGCAGCCGTGCGGCATCGAGGGCCATCATCACGAGGCTGAAGTCGTTTGTTCGAGCGGCGTTCTGCAGATCGCCCTCGGTCGTCACGACCGCGACGGTGTGCCCGACGTCTTCGAGAACCGTGCGCAAGGCTGCCGCAAACTCCACGACCTCCTCCTCGCTGTTGTGCTGATAGACCAGAATGTTTGCCGGGTTGGCCGCAAACAGCGCCCGCTGGTAACGCGCGATACGCGTCGCAACGAGAAACTTGGCGCCGCATGCTTCGAGCACCGGGGCGCCTAGGTGGACCAAGACTGTCAAGATGGCGATCGTGACACTCAGCCTTCTCATGCAGTGCCTTCCCTTCTCGTCGGTTGGGTGCGACGCGCTCTGTCAGATCCATCCTACTCAAGTTCCTTCCCCGAATCGAGACCAATTCTCGAGACGGAACACCTCTAATACTAAACGCGGAAAACGACCTGTGAACGGATCACGACGCCCGAATCGGGGCGTTTTACTTGTCATCTGATTGGTGCCAAACTCCGTTTCACGATCCGGCCCATGACGAAGATAAAGACGAACGAGCTCTCGCCCGAGTCCGGATCCGACGTGACGCTGCTGCTCAAGGCGTGGGGCGACGGCGACCGCGATGCCTTGGACGAGCTGATGCCGATCGTGTATTCGGAGCTTCACCGCCTGGCGCAAATGAAGCTGCAGGGCGAGCGTGCCGACCACACGCTGCAGACGGGAGCGCTGGTCAACGAAGCGTACATTCGCCTGGTGGACCAGACCCGGGTTCAGTGGCAGAACCGCGCGCACTTCTTCGGCACGGCCGCTGGCCTGATGCGTCGGATCCTCATCGACCATGCGCGAGAGCGTCGTTCCGCCAAGCGCGGCGGTGGAGCAACCCGAGTCGAGCTCGATGAGGCGCTCGGCGTGGCCGAGGCGACCGACGTCGACGTGCTGGCCCTCGATGCGGCCCTTGATCGGCTGGAGAAGATGGACCCACGTCAGTGCCGTCTCGTGGTGCTGCGTTTCTTCGGTGGTCTCACGGTCAACGAGGTCGCCAGCATCATGGGGATGTCCTCCGGGACCGTGAAACGAGAGTGGGACGCGGCCAAGCTGTGGCTCCGTCGAGAACTCGACGGGGAGCGTCCCCGGACGGCCGATAGTGATGACGCCTGAACGCTGGCAAGAGGTAAAGGACGCGCTGGCGGCCGCGCTCGCCCTCACCGGCGAGGTGCGCACGGCGTATCTTGCCCAGCTCGCTGCAGAGGATCCCGAGCTGCACCGGGAAGTGGAGAGCCTCATCGCCTGCGAACCCGCCGAGGGCTTCCTCGAGCAGCCCGTTGTCCCCAGCGAGCTGTTCGCCCCGGGCACGGCGTTTGGCGACTACCAGGTCGAATCGCCGCTCGGCAAAGGCGGTATGGGGCAGGTCTTTCTCGCCACGGACCGCACGCTCGACCGCCCGGTGGCCCTCAAGTTCCTCGCCACGGAGCTCCAGCGCCAGCCCGAGGCGCGCCGCCGCTTTCTCCGTGAGGCCAAGGCCGCCGCCGCTCTCGACCACCCCTACATCTGCAAGATTTATCAAACCGGGGAAGAAGCGGGACGGCCGTTCATCGCCATGGAGTATGTCCGGGGCGAGACGCTCAAAGACCGCCTGGCAACCGACCAGTTGCCCCTCAAAGAAGTCATCCGGATCGCCTCGGAGGTGGCGGAAGCGCTCGAAACGGCCCACACGACCCAGATCGTCCACCGCGACCTGAAGCCGTCGAACATCATGATCACGACCGGCGGGCACGTGAAGGTGCTCGACTTCGGCTTGGCCAAGCGGGTGGAGCCCGAGACGCGCGAGGGCACGGTCGAAACGCGCTCCGAGCTGACCGAGAGCGGCACGGTGCACGGCACGGTGGCCTACATGTCACCCGAACAGGTGCGCGGGCATGTGGTCGACGTCCGGTCTGACATCTTCTCGGTGGGGGTCGTGCTCTACGAGATGCTGACCGGCACGAACCCGTTTCACGCCAACTCGTCGCTGGAGACCGCGTCGCAGATCCTGCATCACACCCCGCCGGTGCCGAGCGGCGGACGCGGCAGCATCCCGCCGCTCCTCGAGCACATCGTGGAGAAGATGCTCGCCAAGGACCCTGACGACCGTTACCAGCTGATGCACGAGCTGCGGACCGACCTCGCGCGAGTAAAGGAAAGTGACCGGCCTCCCACGGCGTCCCGCATCTCGACCGCCGCCATTGATCCGTCGTCCCGGTCCGCCGTAGCATCCACCCTCCAGGCTCCTGGCGGGGCCATCCCCTGGCCCCGACGTCTTGGCCGCCAGCGAGTGGCCGGGCTCGGCATCGCGGCCGTCATCGTGGCGGTTGTCGCCGCAACAGTCTGGTGGATCAGCACGCTGTTCAATCCATTCGCGACTCCAGAACCGCTCTCGGTTGCGGTTGCCCCGCTTGGTAACGTCAGTGGAGATCCTGATACCGCGTATCTCGCCAACGGGATCGCACAGGCGGTCACGACACGGCTCCACCGGGCCGGCTTCCAGGTGATCCCCTTCACCACGGCCGTACGGTTCTCCAACGCCGTCAACCCAACGGAGCTGGCCCGTACACTGAACGTCGATGCCGTGCTCACCGGCACCTTTCAGAGCGCCGGCGATCGACTGTTGGTTACGGTCTCCCTCGTCGAAGGCGCGACCGGCTTTATCTCATGGACCGACCAATTCGACGAGGCCTTTAACAACCTCTTCGACATGCAAACCCGCATTGCGCAGGGCGTCGCGGCTCGCCTGGGGCGTGAACTGACCGGAGAAGCCGCCGCGACGCTGGCAGAGGCTGAATCATCCAGCGTTGACGCCTACGACCTCTACCTGCAAGGGGCCGACTACGTGCTTGCGGGCGACCAGGAATCGACCGAGCTCGGGTTCAATTTCTTCTCGCGCGCCATCGAGATCGACCCGAACCTGGCCGAGGCGCACGTCGGGATTGGCACGGTGCATTCGGAACGGTTCTGGAACGGTTGGGGCGGCGGCAGCGACAACATCTCCCGGGCCGAGGCTTCATTCCAGCAAGCGCTTCAGCTCGATGCTTCGAACATGCGGGCCACCCGAGGGCTGACCCATCTCAACTTCTACCGCGGTCACATCGAGGAGGTTCTGAGGCCGGCAAGGGAGCTGATGCGTCTGGGCGCGGATGACGCCGAGGCGCTACTGGCTGCGGCGGAAGCTTACACCATAGGCGGGCTCGATGAGGTCTCGGGGTCGCTCCTGCGCCGGTTCCTTGCCTTCGACCCGGGCAACGAGAACGCTGCGTGGCTCGCCGTCCTTCGAACGTTCTACTCCGAGGACTTCGAGGAAGCGGCCGCGGTAGCCGACAGCTATGTTCGGAAGTTCGGCGCCGACCCGTACATAACAGGGTTGGGCGCGCACGCCCACGTGCGTCTGGGCGACATCGACGGGGCACGTGAACGCTACGACCGTGTTGTCGACCACTTCGAGGCGGCGGCGGGAGCATTCGGACTTGCGACGTTGTTCGACTTTACAAACCTCGTCGAGACCGGAGTCTTCTACGATCGGCACGGACCGCAAGAACGGGCGCGAGCGTTGTGGCAACAGGGCCGGGGACTGGCGGAAGCCGCTCTCGAGATTGACCCGGACAGCATCGGGTTGCGGATGTTTCTGGCCAGCTTTGCGGCCATGCTTGGCGAGCAAGCTGTGTTCGCTGCAGAAGAGGACGCAGCGTTGACGGCGTTGGACGGAACCGAGCTGAGCCCGTATCAGCTGCTGTATCTCGTCGGGGCCCACGCGCATCTGGGCAACACCCAACGAGCCATCGAGATCCTGCGGCGGCAGCTGCGAGAGGGGCGCTTCGCGGGCCTGGGTTTCGTGGGCCCCGTCGCTCCTGAGCTCCTCGACACCGCCGAATTCGCCGAGTTTCGTCGCGAGTACGACGCTGAGAAGCAACGCCTGCGTGACCTGTACGCACCGACAGACTGAGACTCGATTGGGAGCTCCTGGGGGGCAATCGAGGCATGTTCGGGTGCTTCCGCAAATAAGTGTTGGTGGCGAGCCGGTAACCCGTCAGCGTGCTAGAGTTTGAGCCCGATTTCGAGAGACGCAGGTCTTTCGTCGACAAGGGCCCATCCGAATTGAAGAATCGCAGATGTCCCAATCTCGTATGTTCGGTCCATGGAAAGGTCGGTGCCGGAAAACGTCGTCGGCCACGGTTTCTACCGAACGAGATCCGGGAAACGCCGTCGATACCGCTGTGTCACGTGCGGCCAGACATTCTCCTCGACCAAGGGCACGCCGTACTACCGGCTTCAGCATCGACGAGCTCGTTTCGACGCGGTGGTGGCTCTCAGAGTCGAGGGTGTCAGCATTTCCGGGATCGCTCGGGCCGAGGGAATTACCTGGAACAGGCACTGTCAACTTGACGAGCGCAGCGCATAACTGGGCGGGATGGCGAACTCCCGTCATCCTCTATTAATAGACGCACGTCACCGTATTAATAGACGCACGTCACCGTATTAATAGACGCACGTCACCGCCTGCCATTCGACGAAGGCTCGCGTTCGCAGCACACGATGATGGGCCGCCCGCAACAAATGTCGCCCCCCCCCGGAAGAGATTCTGCACCACGCCGTGGACCGACGCGAAGCGCTGCAGATGGGCGGCTGACTTGAACCGCCGCATCTGGCGTTCCCGTTGTCGTGTCGGTTGGTGCGAGACTTCGGCGCGGTTGTTCGCATACTGATCCGTGCAGTGGACGACCGATGGCATCACCACACGGCACGCCGCCGGATAACTGCGGAGCTTATCGGTGATCAGTCGGCGAGGGACACAGCCGTGCCGCTTCAGCAACTTCCGGAAGAACCGCATCGCTGCACGCCGATTCCGACGCGACTGCACGAGCACGTCCAGCAGGTCGCCGTCCTCGTCGACCGCGCGCCACAGGTACTGTGGGCGCCCGTTCAGAGTGACGCATAGCTCATCGAGATACCACGTGTCCCCCAGGCGCCCGCGCCGGTGCCGGAGCCGGCGGGCATAGGCGCGGCCAAACGTGCGGCACCACCGGCGGATCGTCTCATACGTGACCGTGATGCCCCGCTGGGCCAGGAGGTCCTCCACGTCACGAAGACTCAGGCTGAAGCGAAAGTACAGCCACACGGCGTGGGCGATGATGTCGGGTGGGAAGCGATAGCCGTGGTAGCTCGGTGCCGGACTTGTCATCCCGGTACTCTGCCAGCCGTGGCCTGAACTTGACAATGCCGGACCGTACCCTGAACCCGTTCAGGACCGCGCGGCGGGATCGGCACTCTCCTACCGGCCACCCTGCCCGGCGTCACGTGCCCGCGCGCCACTCAGGATGTTGTGCATGCCGTAGTTGCCCTCGTGGCACGCGTACTCGACGAGCTCGTACTGGCTCTCGTCCAGATCCCAACGGAACATCGCCGTCCACGGTTGGGTCCATACCGTCGGGTCGTCGACCGTGAACCGGTACTCGAGGGTGCCCGGGCCAATCCGCGTGTAGCGCTCGACGAGCGTCATCTCCTTGCTCGACCCTTGAACGGGCGCGCCGCCGTTGAAGTTGGTCGACTCGACCACCAGCGTGTTGCCGTCCCACCGCCCCTGCGAGTGGCCGAGATACGACGTCACGGCCGGCCCGACCGGCGGACGCGGCTCGGTCGGAATGACCCGTGTCTCGTGCACCATCTCCCGTGTGATCGCGACATACCCGGGTCCCTGCACGATCTGAAGGCCGTTGTTGTAGCCACCCGGCATGGGAATGAGACCCCGCGTGATGCAGCGCACCCACGTCGACATGTCCGCCGGCCCCGCTGGAGGACTGTCCGCGCGGCGCGCCCGCGCTTCGGCTGCGGCGGCCGCGAGCTCTTGTCCTCGCGCCGTCCGCGCGGGCAGCAGGCCGTCGGGCGGTTCGATCACCATCGCGACCTGTGTGGAGACGCCTTTCCTTCCGTACCCGAGCGTCGTGTCGCGCCACTCGCGCTCGTAGCCCCAGATGCCGCCGAGGAGCCGTCCCTCGTGTCGCGCGACTGCCTCCTCGGCCGTAAGCTCGCCCGCCGCCGCGACGTCGTCGGGCCGCTGGAACGGAATGCCGACCGCCGAGCTGCTGGTCCAGACGCCCTGCAGGTCGGGCTCGCCCCACGGGGTGCGCGGCGCGTCGTATGGTCCCAGGGCGTCGGTGGTCAGAATGGCCGCGCCGAGGTCCACCTCGGCGCCGGCGAAGCCGGTTTCGACCACAGCGACACGGACGTAGTCCGGGCCGGCGAGAAAGGCGCGCTTCGCCGAGGTGCGGCCCCCCTCCGGCACGGCCGGCTCGCGCTCGAAGGTTACGCCGTGGCGACGGAGGTCCGCCGCGGCTGTGTCGAGGTCCTCGACAACGAACCCGACGTGATCGATCGCGCGTTCCACGGTGGTCCCGGGCTCGCCCTCCGGGTAGGCGGACACGAGGAACCAGACGTCGTCGAACCGTAGACCATCGAGACGCCCTTTCAGGCTGGCCGGCTCGCCGCCCAACACGTCGCGGTACCACGCGAGCGTGGCGTCGGGGTCGCTGGCGCTGAGGTGCACATGGTGGAATCCGAGGGTGTCGGGGTCCTCAACCAACTCGATTCTGGTGCCCCAGGGATCGAAGATGAAGCCGAGCTTGAAGAGGCCAGGCACGTCACGCAGCGTCGAGCCGTCGGCATTCCGTTGCAGGCGGACGCCGGACCCGCGGACACCAACCGCCTCGAGCTCGGCCATCTTCGCCGTCAGGTCGCGAAAGGAGAATCCGATGTGGTCGACGCCCGTACCCTGACTGCCACCCATCGTCGGCTGCGGGACGAAGACGACCTCGACCCCGTAGCAGTCCGCGGCGTCGGTACGGTCGGCGATGGCCTCGCAGTCCATGTGCTCGGCGTACCACTCGACCGCGCGCGACGGACTCGCCGCCGTGATGTGCACGTGATGGTAGTCGGCTGCGCGGGCCATTCCCGGAGTGGCGAGCGCCACTGCGGCACCACTGGCGAGAACGAATCGATTCCACGTCATGTTCATGGCCACCCCCTGATGCGACGACGCGGTTCTGATTATAAGAAGGAAATATCGCCGCAGGACTACATCCGGAACAAATACGAGATCTTCGTAAAGAACGCGCGGTTCGTCTGCTGGAACTGGCTGCCCGGGTACTGCAGGGCGTCGATCAGGTGGCCACGCTGGTAGTGATCGTCATAGCCGATGAAGAACACGGTACCGGAGTTGACGCGGTAGGTCGCGAGAAAGTTGATCGCCAGCTGGGTGGTGAACGCGTTGTACTCGAGGATGTTGCGGACCGAGAGCCGGTTGGTGAACTGGTACGTCGTCAGGGCGCGGCCGATCTTGACGTTGAAGAGCTGATCGTTGGAGAACGGATCGCGAAAGCGGCTCGAGATGAACAACAGGTCGGCGTTGAGGCGAGAGATCGGTCGGACCGCTGCGAAGATGGTGGCGTTGACCGACCGGCCCAGGAACGGCGTGTCGCTGAAGAAGACCTGGTCGCCCCCGGTGAACATCGTCCCCATGGCGACTTTGCGGCTCGCGTTCACGCCGCCACCGACGAAATAGGTGGTTTTGTAGAACTCGTGGCCGAGGAACCGCTCCATGTCGCGGTTGAGGTTGCTGGTTACGATGATTCCGTTTTGGAAACCGGCTTGCAGACCGACGCTGCTCTGTTCGTCCTGCAGCACGCCGGCGAAGTCGTAGTTGCGGCTGTAGCTGACTCTCGGTCCCCAGTTGATCAGCAAGTTGTTCGGCCACCAACGATAGGAGACGTTGGCCCGGGCCGTGCGCGTATCGACGCGCCGCACGAACCCCGTATCGGTCCGGAACTCGGGGTCGACGGTGTCGATGGACGCCGAGTAGGCGAGGTTGCGCCCCCGCCGGTTGTATCTCAGATGAAACGTCGGTCCCGAGAGCTCGGCGCCTTGCTGGTCACGATGCTGGGAGGCCGCGTACTCGAAGCTCAGTGAGGACGCCCGCGTGAGACGAAACCGACCGTCGATGCCCGCGACGCGGCTGAAGCCGTCCAGATGCTCCCGGTCGGTAGCAATCACGCCGACATATGACTCGGCGTACAGGTCGTACCGGGCTCGACCGATGAACGTCGTCGCCGTGGACCCGAACGCCGGGTCGCTCCGGTCGTCCAGCCGGCCGGGCGCCTCGTCGTCGGCCACGAGGACCCCGACGGTCGTCTTGCCGACCTTCCCGGTGAGCTTGGCTCCATAGCGGGGATCGCCGAGCGTCCGCGTATGCACGAGGTTGACCTGTCCGGGGACGCGGAAGATCTCCTGGCCCTCCAGGAAGAACGGCCGCAGCTCGGGGAAGAACAACGGAAATCGCTGGTTCACCTCGATCTGAGGCGTGTCGGATTCGATCTGCGAGAAGTCGGGATTGTAGGTCAAGTCGAACGTCATGTTGGGGGTGACCCCGTATTTGACGTTCATCGCGCCTTCCGGCTGGGTTTCTTCGACGAGCCCTCCACTGCCGGTGTCGAGCTCGCCGTACTGGATCGCGGTGGCGGTCGGCAGGAACTCGAGGTTGCGACTGGTCGACAGATTCGTCAAACCGTCGAGCAGACCCATCTGCGTCAGAAACCCCGACACATCGCGGGACACCGGCGCCCAGACGTCGGTCTCATCCTTGCTGGGAATGGTCCGCACGATCTGGAACCCCCACCGGTGCGGGTCGCCGCCGCGTCGCGTCGGATACCGCAGGCTCTTGAACGGGATCGCCATCTCGGCGGTCCAGCCGTCCTCGACGAGCGTGCCGCCGGAATCGAAGAGGGCGTCCCACGTGGTGTCGCCGCGCGGGGTGCCCCCAGTAGCCATCGCGAGCATGGCCGCAAAGCCCCCTGCGATGGCGCCCATGCCTCCGCCGCCGCCACGTCCTGGCCCACCACCACCGCCGCCGCCGCCCATGAACGAGCTTGACCGAGAGTCGAGGATGGAGTCCCCCTGCACACCGTAGCCGTTGACCGAGAAGACATACGCGCGTTGCTGGTCGAGAAAGGTGTCGAAGAAGACCGTGATCGTGTCGTCCGCGAACGTGCGGTCCCGATCGCTCCGGTTCGCGCGGATGTGCACCGGATCGGTGTAGTGCGCGTAGACCCCGACATAGAGGTTGCTGCTGTCGTAGGCGAGGTAGACCTCGGTCTGCTCGGAGGCTGGTGCCCCGTCCAACGGCTGCTGCTGCACGAACTCGGTGATGCGTGTCGCGTCCTGCCAGACGGCGTCGTCGAGTCGGCCATCGACCCGCGGTGGGATCGACGCGCGCATGGCGCTCACCCGTGGTCGGCCGGTCAGGATCCCCGCCTCGCTCGCGATCCCAAGGCCACCGGACCTCTCTCCCGCGCGCGGCGCGGCCGTGCGCCGCCCTCGGTCAGGCGCGGTTCGCGGCGGGGCCGACTCGCCCACGACGATGCCCCCGCTCACGCCGTCCACCGGCCGAGGTGCCGACCCGCTCCCGTCCAGCGGCAGGCTGGCGACGTCCGGCTCAGTGGGAGACGCCGAAGCCGTGCGCGCGGGACCTTCAGACCGCCGTTCGGCTCGCGAGTCGCCAGTGGTCGCGCCGAGACCGGCGACAAGCGCCGCGACGATGCGATCCTGCAGACCGAAGATGTCGTCGATCGCGCCGTCAGCCTTGACGGTGTGCAGCGCCACACCCGACGCGACGTCGACGAGTCGTGCGGTGATCCGAAGCTGGCCGCCGACTCGCTGGTAGCCGCCCGCGACGACCAAACGCGCTCCGAGCCGTTGGGCCCGCTCGGCGGCTGCGTCTCCGGCGTCCGCCTCGCCCGCACCCGAGCCGGCGGTCCCGGCATCTGACGCCTCCTGGAGCACCGTGAGGCCGCGCGCCTGCAGGTCAGCCCGCAGCGTCTCGGCGATCCCGGCGCCGATCCAGTTATCCTCCGCCGCACCGGAGATGTTGGTGAACGGCGCCACGACGACAGATTCGGCCGGCGGCGCGGTCGCAGCGGCGACGGATTGTGCCTCGGGAACGGTCGGCGCGTGGCCGAAGGTCGACACCTCGCCGGCGGCGCCAGGCGTGGCGAGCGCGAGGAGAGACCCGAACGCGAGCGCACCTGCCCCGTGGGACCTCAGTCGCATCGGCATCACGACCGGAGCGACGCCTCGGCGCCTGCGGATCCCGCTACGTCGCATCCCGTCGCGCTCTTCTCTACGCTGTACAGGGAGGCATCCAAACAACTGAGCGTACCTCATCCGGGGAGCGGCATGATCATATTTCGGGTCGGCGTGCTCATGTTTGCCCACCTTTTCCTGCCCAGACAGGGCGTAGGCTCCTCTACTAAACCGGATCGGTGTCCAACCGATTGTCGTGTCGCGAGTAGTGCGCTACGGTAGTCGCAAACCGTGAAACGCACCACTCGCCGCGCCGGCGCAGTCGGCGCTGTGCTCCTGCTGATGAGCGCATGCAGCCACACGACGCCGTATCACCGCGACCCGGTGGTCTCACCCACGGCGCGGCCGGCCGCTGACACCATCACGTTCAGCCTGTTGCTGATCGGGGATGCCGGCGAGCCACAGCCGAGGGAGCCGGTGCTCGATAGCCTGCGGCGCTGGACGGACATGGCGCCCGAGCGCACCCTCGTGGTCTTCCTCGGCGACAACGTCTACCCGGAGGGCGTCACGTCGGCGCGCGAGGCGGATGCCGCCCAGCGGCTCCGGCGGCAGCTCGATGCGGTGGGCGAGGCGGCGGCGGTGTTCGTCCCAGGCAACCACGACTGGGCCAATGGGGGCGCGGAGGGGCATGCCGCCATCATGCGCCAGGAGGCATTCGTCGAACCCGAAGCCGCGTTCCTGCCGAATCGGGGTTGTCCGGGCCCGGAGGTCCTGGACCTTCCGGCGAGCGGCTCCCCTGTCGCCCGACTCGTCGTGCTGGACACGCAGTGGTGGCTCCACGACCATGAGAAGCCGACGGTCGATTGCGCATACGCCACACCGGCGGCGGTCGTGACCGGCCTGATCGACGCACTTGGCACGTCGCTTCCGGTCGTCGTCGTCGCTCATCACCCGCTCGCCACCCATGGCGCGCACGGCGGGTTCTTCGACTGGCGAGACCACCTCTTCCCCACCACGCGGTGGGATCCGCTCAGGTGGCTCTGGTTGCCGTTGCCGGGCGTCGGCTCGCTGTACCCGTTGCTGCGCTGGAACGTGTTTCGCAGCGACCAGGATCTCATCGGCGGGGGGAATCGCGCGATGCGAGAGGCGTTGGCCTCGGCGTTCGCCGCCCGCGACCGCCCAGACGTCGGACCGCTCGTCTACGCCGCAGGTCACGACCACGGGCTGCAGATCCTGGAGGGGCGGCACGCCGATTACGTGCTCGTCAGTGGACTCGGGTCGAGCACCAAGGCCACCGGCGTCGGCCACAGTGATGACACGCTGTTCGCACATGAGCATCCCGGCTTCATGGCGTTGGACATCGCGGCGGAGCAGATCTGGCTTTCGGTCGTCGAACCCGTCGGCGAGACGGAGGAGGTCGTCGTCCGGCTGCCCCTCCACCGACGGTTGCGCTAAGGAGCCCGCGGGGGCTCGGGGCGAAGCCCCGTCTAAAGCTAATCCAGACGCCGGTCGCCGAACAGCCGCACGCCGAGGGTCGGCCGCGCGACGCTGACGGAGACGCTCGCGCCAGGCGGGTCCGGACGTTCGTAGACGACCCGGTAGCGTGTCGAGACGTCCTCATAGTGCGCGCCCAGGTCGGTCGCGAGGGTTGTCAGCGCTTGCGGCAGCGCGGTCGCGACGGCAACAGACGCATACCGGCCCCCGGTGCTGCCCGCCAGGTGGATCGCGTAGTTGGTCATGCTGCTCTGCCGGTTCGCCGTCAGCTGGACGGTGTGCACCATCACGCCAGCTCCGACGATCTCGCCGACGACCGGTTGTACTGTCGGTCGCTCATTTCTGGCGCTCGACTCGGGCGCATCGGTCAAGATGGCCACGAAGACGGGCCACGGCTCCTCATCGTCGTAGCGACGTTGCCAGTTCTCCCTGACGCCCTCGAGGAAGCGCGGTGCACCGCGATCGGAAAAGATCCCCCGCGCCGACTCGAGCAGGTCCGTTCGGTCGGTCGTGTACTCGACGCGGCGGTGAATCTGCCCGCCGATCGTGAACAGGCCGACGGCGTGCTGCGGGGCAAGGCGTCAAGAAACGCCGCGACAGCGTTCCGAAGCGGGTTGATCACCCGGTCGCTCTGGATGCCGTTATCGACGAGGAGCGTCACCTTCATGGGCGCCGTCCCGATCGCGGCCGAGACGACGTCGCTTCCGTCTCGTCTTCGACGACAGCGAACTCCTCCGCGGTGACGTCGGTCACCGGCTGTCCGGACGGGTCCATCACAAAGACATAGATGAGACCCAGCTCCTGAGCAACGACGGCGGTGGACATGACGACCGCCGACAGGCACACGGCCACGATGACCGCGCGCGCGCGCACGACGCGATCACGTGGCCTGGGTTGCACTGTCTGCCCTCCCACGGTGGCCGGGATGCGCAGCGGCTCCGGTCGAGCAGCTACGGGTCGATGTTGCGATCGCCGAAGAGCCGCACCCCGACGCCGGGCCGCAAGACGCTGAGCGAGATGCTGGCACCGGGCGGATCGGCCCGCTCGAACACCACACGATAGCGATTCGACGCCTCTTCGTAGAGCGCCGCCATGTCGGTCGCGAGCGTCGTCAACGCGCCGTCCAGCGCGGTTGCCGCCGCGATGGACACATACCGCCCGCCAGTGTTCTGGGTCAGGTTGAGTGCGAGATTGGTCATCGGGCTCCCGCCGCGGGTGGTCACCTGGATGACGTGGACGATCAGCCCTCCCTGTCTCACGCCGTTGATCCATTCGAGGAATCGGTTGTCGTTCATGAAGGCGCTGTCTTCGGTCCCGTCCGTCAGGATGATCACGATGACCGGCCACGCCTCGTCGCCCTCGTACCGTCGATCCCAGGTCTCCCGGACGCCGTCGAGGAGTCGCGTGTTGCCGCCATCGGGGAAAATCCCGCCCGCGGCGTCGAGCAGCTCCGCTTTGTCCGTCAAGAAGTCGGTTCTCCGCTGGATCTGGCCGCCTATGGTGTAGATGCCGACGGCATGCTCGAAGGGCAACGCCCTGATGAAGGCGCTCGCACCGGCACGGAACTGCGTGATGTCGTCCTCGAGTCCTTGCCCGTTGTCGACCAGGAGGGCGACCTTCATCGGGTCCGTCCCGATCTGCGCTGACACGATCTCCGTTTCGACGTCGTCCTCCGTGACGGAGAACTCCTCGACCGTGAGGTCTGTGACCGGCTGGCCCGTCTGGCTCATGACATACGCATACACCTGGCCAGTCTCCTGGGCGATGACGGCGCTCGACAGCGCGTACCCCACCGCGCCCGCGGCGAGGATGACGGCCACGACTCGAATGCCGATATGACGATGCATGCTTGCAACCTCCCGTGTTCCTACGACCGGCATGGTCAGTGGCTAGGGCGTCGCTTGCCGGCTGCGCGCCGTCCCCCCGCTTCCTCATCGCCCGGCGCGTTCTCCCACTCATACGCCCGGCCGGTCGCATACGTTTCGAACCAGTCTAACTCGACGTTCATTTTGAACAACTGATGGCGGAGCTCGCGCCACCCGTGGCCCTCGCGGGGCGCCACATACAGATGCGTTGGGACTTCGAGGCTCCTGAGCGCGCGGTGCATCTCGACCGATTGTGGCATCGGCACGCGCGCATCGTTCTCACCGACGAGAAAAAGCGTGGGCGTCGTCACGTTGGCGACGTCCTTGAGCGGCGAGTGCTCCCAATACACGTCGACGGGCGCGTCGACCTGCCACGGGGTGCCACCGAACCAGGGCGTGCGATAGGTCCGTATGTCGCTCTGCGCGTACATCGAGACCCAGTTGGCCGCCCCGGCGCCCGAAGAGGCGGCCTTGAAGCGATCCGTGAACGTGATGATCTTGTTCGTCATGTGGCCGCCGCCGCTCCATCCCATCTTGACCATCCGATCCGGGTCGACCAGCCCTTGGTCGATCAGATGATCCACCCCGGTCATCACGTCGAGGTGCGACTGGCGGAAGTAGCCGCCGACCATGTCGCGCAAGAACGGGTCGCCGTAGCCGGTGCTGCCCCGGTAGTTCGGTTTGAAAACGACGTAGCCGAGCGCGGTGAGGACCGGCACGTAGTCCGACGGACGCTGGAAACCGAACTTGTCGGACGCGGCCGGCCCACCGTGTGTCTGCACGCAGAGCGGATACCGCCTGCCCGGCTCGTAGTCGAGCGGATAGAAGAGGAGCCCTTCGACCATGACGCCGTCCGCCCCGGCCCACTCGATACGCTCCTGCCGCGGGAGCGCGTAGTCGCGCGCGAGGTCGCCAAAGACGTCGGTCACCCGCCGCGCCGTGGCGCCGGCACCGGCCTCCAGCAGCCAGAAGTCGCCCGCGCGGGTCGGTGTGTCGAGCTGGACGACGTGCCCGTCCGTGGACGCTGAATAGCGCCAGGCGCGCACCGCATGGTCACCGGTGGTGAGCTGCGACGCGGTCCCTGTGGCAAGGTCGAGGCGAAACAGCTCGCTGCGCACACCGGTATTGGCCACGACGTGAATCGACCGGCTGTCCGCCCCCCAGGAAGCCGAGACGACTTCGTGCGGGAACCGGTCGGTGACGAGACGCGCCTCGCCACCGTCGGCGGGCACGACGAAGACGTTGTCGTTGTAGTAAAACTCGAACCGCGCGTTGGAGGCCGACACGAAGAGCAGCTGCTCGTTATCGGGAGACACGGTCGCACCGAACTCGGGGACCGTATTCGACGTGAGCCGCAACGGCCGGCTGCCGTCCGCGTCCGATACCCAGACCTCGCCGCGCTCGGCATCACCAAACAACGGCGTCGGCGCGCGGTGATACGCCAGCCGCGTGCCGTCGCGCGAGAGCTCGTAGCCGATAATGGAATCGATGCCGCTCGTCAAACGCTCGGTCTCGCCGGAGCGCACGTCGACCCGCCAGAGATGACGCGGCTCGTGGTCCTCCTCGAACGCATAGACGTCGTTCTGCACCGCTTCTCGCTCGTGCTGGTCGGTCGATTGCTCGTCCGCCGCACGGAACAGCAGCGTCTCACCGCCCGGAGCCCACGCAATGTCGGACACGGCGGTCGGGTGCTCGGTCAGGGCCCGCGCTTCGCCACCGTCGTTCGGCAGGAGGAAGAGCTGCGTGTCCTCGTCCTCGCCTCGATCGGCGAGGAAGGCAATCGTGGCCCCATCGGGAGACCATCGTGGAGCGCGTTCCCCCGCCCCATACGTCAACTGAACGGTGTCAGAGCCGTCGGTGTCGACGCGCCAGAGATGACCGATGCGCCGGTTTTCATCCCAGTCGGCGTCGGACCGGACATATACAAGCTGGCCACCGTCCGGCGACACGCGTGGGTCGCTCAATCGAGGCACGTCGAGCAGGTCGACGAGCGTCATCTCGCTCGGCTGCGCAGCAGCAGGCCAGGCGACAGCCGCCCCAACGAGGCTCATTGCCGCAACGCAGGCGCCCGAGCGCGTGAACCTCGTCATGCTCTCTCCCGTACCCGGCCGCGGACGCGGCCCGCGCACCCGTCCGGCCAACCCGATGTACCGTCGGAACGACGAGGGCGCCTCGGAGTATACCTGTCAGGGTCGCGTTGCAGGCAGGACACGGAGCCGCTCGATGTGTTCGCTGGGCTCTACAATGGCGGGGTCGCTGCCGTAATGGCGCGGTCGCTGCCGTCATGTCTCGTTTTCGACCGACCATCGACGCCCTCGTGGCCTATGCGCCGGGCGAGCAACCGCCCGCCGGCGCCGACGTCGTCAAGCTGAACACGAACGAAAACCCCTATCCGCCGAGCCCGCAGGCGCTGGAGGCGCTCCGCGCGATCGATGCGGACGTGCTGCGGCGCTACCCGCACCCGTACGCAGACGAGTTCCGCCGCAGCGCGGCCGCCGTGCTTGATGTGGATCCCGACTGGATCCTCGTCGGCAACGGCAGCGACGACATCCTGACGATGCTGGTGCGCGCGGTCGCGGCGGCGGATCGCGCCGTGGCCTTTCCGGTGCCAACCTACGTGCTGTACCGAACCCTGGCCGCCATGCAGGACGCGCCGGTCCTCGAGGTGCCGTTCGACGACGCATACGCGCTGCCGGTCGATCGGTTGGTTCGCGTCGACGCCGCCTTGACCGTGGTCGCCAACCCCAACAGTCCATCCGGCACCTCCGCGCCAACCGCCGAGCTGGCCACACTCGCCTCGCGTCTCAACGGCGTCCTGGCGATCGATGAAGCGTATGCGGAGTTCGCCGACGAGTCGGCGCTCGAGCTCGTCCGGCGCTCGGACCGCGTGATCGTTCTGCGCACGCTGTCGAAGAGCCACGCGCTCGCAGGGCTACGGCTCGGCTTCGCCGTGGCGAATCCCGCGCTGCTCGAAGGGCTCGCCAAAGTGAAGGACAGCTACAACGTCGATGCGGTGGCGGCGCGGGTCGGCGCAGCCGCGATTCGCGACACCGCGCATACACGCGCGTTGGTCGCACGCATCCGCAGCGGGCGCGCCCGCCTCAGCGCCGCGCTGACCGATCTCGGGTTTCGCGTCTGGCCCAGCCAGGCCAACTTCGTCCTCGTCCGGCCCGCGAACGGTGATGCGCAGCGGCTGTACGAAGGCCTCGCCGAACGACGGGTGCTCGTGAGGTACTTCGCGGAGGACGCTCTGATGGACAAGCTTCGCATCACCGTCGGCACCGACGAGCAACACGCGCGGTTGATCGACGTGCTCACCGAGTTGGTCTAAAAGTAGTCGGGCTTCGCCCCGAACCCCACGCAGTCGCTCCGCGGGGACCCCGAGCGCCCCACTCCGCGGCCGCGAGGCTGTGCGCTGGTTGTGACAGGGCACGGTCGCCGAACACGCGCAACCGCTTGCCGGCAACTCCAGTACAATGGCCGCCGTCCGATGGCCAAGCCGCGTCCCATCCTCATCGTGCAGCGCCATGACTACGAGCGCCTGCGTGGCATGCGCGAGAAGTTCCGGCGCGAGGGGGCGACCGTCGTGCCCGATCGGCGCGCGCTCGACCGCCGGAGCCCGAATCGCCGAAAGGCCGGGCGCCGCACGAAGTGGACGGCGAAGTTCCCGACGTCCACCTTCATGGTCGTGCCCAACGACGTGTCGACCGAGTGGGTCGCGCCGGCCCCGAACGACGTGCTGATCACGAAAGCCGCCGTTGAGGATCACGAGTACGACCTCTCGGTCGTGCCGGGGTCGGTGCAGGCGAAATACGACGTCTACGAGCTCGCGGTGGAGCGCGCGCGCCGGTTCGCGAGCTTCGCCCACGTTGATCTGTGGTACACCGAGGATCAGACGACGTTCGTGCTACTGGGCATGTTTCGGCCGACGCCGGCGGCCCAGGACGAGGACGAGGACGACGAACCGGTCTGAAGGAAGCCTAGCGCGGTGACGTCCTGCGTCGCACCCACACCCCACCAGATGAAAGCCGCGCTCCGCCATCGCAAGGCGCGAGGAGGGAGAATACGCCCAGTGTTTGCCCGCTGAATCATGGTCCAGCGCCGGCCATTGCGGGGCGGCAGCGCCGGTCGAATGCAGCAGGACTTTCACCGCGGGCTGTTAAGCCCAGGCCGTCGAGAGATGCATCGAGGCCGGCAGCGGACAGGGATCGGGGTCGAACGCGACCGCGACTTCGTACTGCAGCTCGCCACGCACATCCGTTACCTCACAACGGACGACGTGGCCCGTGATCCGAAACTTGTTCTCGACGCCGACGATCTGCAGGATCGCTTCCTGCCCGGGCACGAGCCGCGCCTGGCATTGCACCAGGACCCCGGTCGAGGAAACGTTGATCATCTGCGCGTCGTCGACATGGCCCACACGCACGCCGGTAATCCACGGTAGGTCGCTGGCCGGCAGACGCTGCGCGCCCCGCCGGTCCGTCGAGGAGTCGGACGCACTCAGGGCCCGGCTCGAGGCGTCACGCGCCGGCAACGTCGTGGTGGTTCGCGATTCCAGTGACATCTCCCTGTGTGGTGTGTACCCAAGAACCGGGCCAACTCGAAAACCGGTGCTTGAGGCACGCTCGCCGGCGCGCCGGCCACATCGTGTCCCATGAAGTCATATCGAGAACACCCAGCCCGCGCCTTCAATCCGGACAATCCGTGGGCCACAAGTTCGAATTGCGCCTGCCCCTGACAAAAGTCGACAGCCGCGCCAACGGTATAATCGGCCGATGCTGAGCTGGAACGCCGGTCCCGGATTGCGCGGCTGCTGCCTGGTGCTGGCAGCGTGTCTGCTGACGCTCGGCGCTGACACGGTCGGTGTCGCTGGCGGGCAGTCCGATGTCAATCGCTACGAGCTCGACCGCGCGCGGAAGCTCGAGCGGGATCGGACGCTACGCGACCTGAGTGACGGCGTCTTGAGCATGAAGAAGCTCGCCTACCCGAGCGACGCCGACGGCCTGGTCATTCCCTTCTACCTGTTCGAGCCGCTCGTGACGCGCGGGGTCGGCGGACACCCGGCGCTGGTCTGGATTCACGGCGGCCTGCACGGCGACTTCGACCCGAGCTACTTCCCATTCATCAAGGAAGCGGTCGACCGGGGCTACGTCGTGCTCGCGCCCGAATACCGCGGCAGTACGGGCTACGGCCGCCTGCACCACGAGGCCATCGACTACGGCGGCTTCGAGATCGAGGACTGCCTGACGGCGGTCGATTACTTACGCGCCCACGTTCCCCACGT
Organism: Vicinamibacterales bacterium; assembly: GCA_965197395.1. GTDB lineage: Bacteria > Acidobacteriota > Vicinamibacteria > Vicinamibacterales > UBA8438 > CAZYFH01. The sequence goes on from CBDANB010000007.1 coordinate 629,332, forward strand.
CGACCCGGACCGGGTGGGCGTCATCGGGTGGAGCCACGGCGGGTTCATCGCGCTCCACACCGTCTTTCGCGAGCAGGCGCCCTTCAAGGCGGCCGCCGCGCTCGTGCCGGTCACCAACCTGGTGTTTCGTCTGGCCTACAAAGGGCCGCGCTACGCCCGCAACTTCGTCACCCAGGAACGGATCGACGGCCCGGTGCACGAGCGCCGCAACATCTACGTCGACCGGTCGCCGCTCTACCACGTCGACAAGCTTCAGACGCCGCTGCTCGTGCATGTCGCGGACAACGATCGCGACGTCAACTTCGAAGAGGCGCAGCAGCTCATCCACGCACTCGAATACCTGAAGCCGAATCTGGCGGAAACACGCGTCTACCGGAATCCTCCAACCGACCAGTTCGGCGGCGGTCACCGCTTCAACCGACGCGTCGAGCGTGACGGCTATCGGCGCGTCGACACGCCCCAGCAGCGCGACTCGTGGAACCGCATCTGGACGTTCCTCGAGTGGCATCTGCAGCCCTACCACACGGACGCGCGATAGACGGTCCGCGCGGGTGTTCGGGTTCTATCCGTTCAACAGGGACAGACGCCGGGCCGCGTCCTCGAGCGTCGCGATGCTGCGGCAAAACGCGAACCGCAGATACCGCGCGCCGTCGCCGGCCACCGCATAGAAGTTGTCACCCGGGACCGCCGCGACACCGACCCCCTCGATCAGCGCCAACGCGGCTGCCATGGGGTCTCGGCCGGCGAGCGCGGGCACGTCACGGTAGTCGGCGAAGAGATAGTACGCGCCGCGCGGCGTGGTCATGCGAAACCCGACCGCCTCGAGGGCGCGCTGCAAGACGGCGCGCTTTGCCGCGTATCCGTCCCTGATGCGCTCGAAGAACGCGTCCTCGAGCTCGAGCAACGTCACGGCGGCTTTCTGCAGCGGTGTGGGTGCCTGGATGACGAGCGTATCGTGGAGCGCGCGGATCCGCGGCGTCAGCGCCGGCGGCGACAGCACCCACCCCACGCGCCATCCGGTCGCATTGGCCATCTTCGAGATCGAGTTGACGACGATGGTCCGGTCTCGCATCCCGTCGAACGAGGCGAGCGACCGGTGGCGCGCGCCATCGAACACCAGGTGCTCGTAGATCTCGTCCGTGACGACCACGAGGTCGTGCGCTCGTGCGACGTCGGCGATGAGACCCATCTCGTCCAGCGAAAAGACAGTACCCGTGGGGTTGTGGGGCGTGTTGAGCACGAGCAGTCGCGCACCCGCAGCGGCGCTCCTCAGCTCGTCGCCATCCAGGGTCCAGGCCGTGCGGTCCGCGCGCTCTCGCAGCGTGACGAACCGCGGATGCAGACCAAAGACCCCGGCCTGGGCCGGATACATCTCGTGAAACGGCTCGACGACGACGACCGCATCGCCCGGCTTGCCCACCCCACCCAGCACGGCCGCCAACCCCTCCGTCGCTCCGAGCACGACGGTGATCTCGTCGTCCGGGTTCGGGTAGAAGGCGCTCCAGCGCTCGGTGTAGTCGGCGATGGCGCGCCGCAGCTCGGGAAGGCCAAACGGGAATGAGTACTGGTTGAGCGTATCGGACGGGTTTTGGAGCGTGGCCAACGCCTCGCGCAGCGACCGATGCCCGGGACCGACATCGGCGACCGTCGTCCGCTCCAGCTGTTGGATGCCGGTGTCCGTCCCGCCGAGCGCCGCCGCGATGGCCGCCCATACGAGTGGATACGCGGGTGCTTCGTCGGTAAAACCTTGCGACAGGTTCACGGCGCCGTGCTGCATCGCCAGCCGCGTCATCCGACGGATCACCGATTCGCTCGTCACGATGGCCGATTCTAATCCTGGCGCTCACCTGTGATGGCGCCGGGGGAGCTTTCGTAGCGCGGGCCTTCAGGCCCGCACGGGCAAGGCGACTCCACGATGGGGGCGAGGCGCTGGCCGATGATCCCCCGTCGACCTGAGCCACGCGCCGCTGTCGGCGGGCGCGGGACAGCCGATAAGACGGCCAACATGGTTTACTTCACCCGGCGCGGGGACGGCGGCAGGCAGCGCTTGACGGTGCGTTCGGCGAGGGCGGCTCGCGGCCATCGCCTGGTCGTCACCTATCCCGACCGCACGCGGCGCGTGCACGACTTCCCCGATGACGCGTCGCTCTATAGAGGCACCGTGGACGTGCAGGCGACACTGACGCGTGAGGGCTGGGAACCGGTGCGGCCACCGTCGCGCGGCTGGCGGAGCCATCTCGACCGCGCGCGGCAGTTTCCGGCCGCCGCCCGGGTCTAGTGGACCGTCACAGTCCACCAGTGCTTGCCCTCGACGTTGTCGTCCTCTTGCCACCCGACGCCCGAGCGGCGTTGACGCGGCTCAACGCCCGGCTCTCGCCTCCACCCGACGGCTTCCACTTCGACGACAGTCACCTCCCCCACGTGACCCTCGTGCAGCAGTTCGTCCACGCGGCCGACCTGCCGGGGGTGCAGGACACCGTCCGGGACGTGCTTTGCGGCGTCGCACCGCTCGCGGTGCGCGGGACGACGCTTCGCCACGGGGCCACCGCGACGGTGCTCGTCATCGAGCAGACGCCCGCGCTCCACGATCTGCATCGTCGGCTGATCGATAGGCTCGCGCCGCTTGCCGCCGCGGCGGGCGATGCCGCCGCGTTTCTCTCCAACGGCGAACCCGCCCGCGACGCCGACATTGCCTGGGTGACGCACTTCGCCGCGAACGCGGCGCGAGACCGTTTCGACCCGCACGTCACGCTGGGTGTCGGAACGGTGGACGGTTCGCTGGACGCGATCACATGCCTCGCGACCGACCTGGCCGTCTGCCACCTGGGGCGGTTCTGCACCTGTCGCCGGGTGCTCGGCATTTGGACGTTGACAGGCGGTGGGACTTGACCCCACAGTCCAGAGCTGCGAGATATGGGGAGCTGAGCATGATATGGCAACGATCGCTGATTGTCTGGAGTGGTGTGCTGGTCGCCGCGTGTGCGGCGGATGATGCAGGCGGCCCGGAGCCGGTAGCCGTGGCCGCCCTGGCGCGGGCACCTGCGGCCTCCCCAATCGTCACTGAGGCTGACATTCCTTCGGACATTCACCGCAACAACTCGTGGGCGCGCCTCCCGCTGCCGACGCGGGACGCGCTCGACGAAGATGGCCAGCGGGCGTACGACGCCATCATCAATCCCGAGAGCCGGTACGCGAACGGTCCGCGCGGACCGGTCGCGATGTGGCTGTACAGCCCGCTGATGGCGGAGCACGTGTTCCCAGCCAGCACCTATCTGCGCTTCGGCACGGACAAAGATCAACGGCTGACCGAACTGGCGATCCTGGCGACCGCGCGGGAAGTGCGGAGTCAGTACGAGTGGAGCGCGCACGAGCCGCTCGGGCTGAGCGCCGGTCTCGAGCCGGAGATCATTGACGTGGTCAAGCGCCGAGCGGCACTGGATGGACCGACTCCCGGACTGGGCGACCGCGAGCGTGTCATCGTGCAGTTCACGCGAGAAGTGCTCGCCGACGAGCGCGTCAGCTCGGCGACGTTCGCCCGTGCGCGTGAGCTGTTCGGTGACAAGGGCGTCATGGACCTGGCCGGGCTGATCGCGTACTACAACTTCGTCAACATCACGCTCAAGACCTTCGACGTCCAGTTGGCCCCCGGCCGCGAGCGGCTCTTGCCGGAGCTCTGGTAAAGGGTGACGAGTGCCCTAGTCGCCTCGCGTCAACTGCACCGAGAGCCCGGCGTACGACCGCCAGTAGTTGGGCGCGTCGTCGAGGTGCACGAACCGCACGTCGGCCCGCAGCGCAAGACGCGCACCGAGTGCGACCGACCCGCCACCGCCAACGTTGAAGCCAACCACCAGCGCGGTGTCGACCACGCCGCCGGGCTCGGCGCGGCGGAGACGCGCGAGTGACCCGCCGGCGGTGACATAGGGCGTGACCGGCACGGCGGGCCAGGGACGGTAGAGGACGTTGCCGCTACCGATGACCGCGGCCGTTCGCGGCCCCGACGTCCTCGTGGCAAGATCGTCGGTGAACGCCAGCTCCACTTCGAGCGCGACGTGTCGACCGCCGGCTGCGAGAGCGACACCGGGCGACAGCGTCGTTGCCGCGAGGTCGCCACCCGACACCGCGCCGGCAAAGGGGGTCAGCGACCACAGGAGCAGCGGGACCATGATGGCTGAGCTGTAGGGTAAGGGCAGGTACGGTTCATCATGGTCGCTGTGCTCATCGCGCTATCCGTCGTCGGCTTCGCCATCTCGACCTACTTCACGGCCGTCTCCTACGGCTGGAGCCGGGCCGATACGCGCTGGGTCCCGGCGTTCTGCCGGTTGGACGACGCCACCTGCGGGTCGATCGTCTTTACGCCGCAGGCCCGCCTGTTGGGTCCACCCAACTCGCTGCTGGGCCAGGGCTATTACGCGGCGATCCTCGTTGGCGCGCCGCTCGGCGCGCTGAGCCACCAGCCGTGGACGATGCTCTACCTGGGCGCGAGCCTGGTGACGGTGGGACTGGGGATCTTCCTCACCTACACGTTGCTCTTCGTGACTCGCGTCCCGTGCAGGCTCTGTTTCACGTCGCACGCGATCAACGCCGCCATCTTCGGCCTGCTCCTGATGCGCTGACGATTCGAGACGACCGCCCTCGGCGACACCGTGTCCGCGGGCATGTCATCGCGAGGCGCCGGTCGGCGCGGCGTGCACGGGGTCGGGTGCAGGCATTCGCGACGGGGCGATCTCCTGGCGCTCGCGTTCGCCCAGCAGGAGGCCGTATTCCGCACACCGCTTCCAGACGCGGTTCGCCATCTCGGTGAGGTGGACCGCCTTGAGTCCGAGATACAAGAAGGTCGCGCCAAGGCCACCGACCGTCGCGTAGCGCAACCATTGCACCCAGTCCTCGCCGATCTGGCCGGCCAGCGTCCCCAGCACCTGATAGGAGACGAAGCCGCCCAGCGCGAGCATCGGGCCGGTCACGGTCCGCACGCTCCAGGAGGCGACGCGCGACTGCTTCTCCATCAGCGACCCGATGGTGGCCAGGCGCTCGACCGCGCGGTGCAACCGGTCGAAATCTCGCGCGACGAGGATGTCCCGCAACGGGACCTGGGCGCGACACGCCCGGGCCACGCGACGGTCGCCGCGCAGCCACGACGGTCCGATCTCGACGATGGCGTGATCGGGAAACAGGTCCCGCAACCTCGCCAGCAACCGCTGGTGCGACGCATCTGTGTGCTCGCCCGCGGTCGAGACGGTATCCACCTCGATGCGGCGCGACGCTGGAACGCACACCACCTCATGCGGGCCGCCGTTGTCGAGATCCTCGATGTACGCGGCGGCATGCGGCGAGATGCCCTCGTGCAACAGTGCCTCGTGGTCGAGGCACGGGAGGACCGGCAGCGGGTCGGAGAGCGTCACCGAGAGGCGATAAAGCTTGACGGCGTGCACCCGGGCGAACGTCGACACGGCCTCGAGGAACCGTTCGCAGGTCTGGCCATCCGTCGGCGACGCGGTCACGACGGGTTGGCTCACGACTCGTACGATAGCACACGGTTTTCCCACGGTCGGTAGCCGTAGGAGCCCACAGTGGGAGTCGCGCGTGGCACCGAGACTTCCACTGCGGGCTCCGTAGTTGGTTTCGGAGTATGGTCTTGGACCAGCGCGGTCGGCGCGTCAGACGCGGAGGAGTGGCATGGCAGAGCAGCAATGGTACGTCGCTCGGGGCGGGCATCAGATCGGACCCGTAGCCGAGTCTGAAATCCAGCCGATGATCCGCAGTGGCAGCATCGACGGCAACACCCATCTGTTCACCGCAGGCATGACCGAGTGGACGCGCCTGCGCGACGTCCCGCAACTCGCCGGTGCGCTCGACGGCAGCCACCCGGACGCCATCCCCAAGCCACCGGGCCGCACCGCGCACGAGATCGATTTCAGGATCGAAGGCACCGAGATGCAATACGTCGAGGTCGAGCTCGACCCGGGCGAGAGCACGGTCGCCGAAGCCGGCGCGATGATGTACATGACGAACAGCATCCAGATGGAGACGATTTTCGGTGACGGCAGCGAGCGAAAACAGGCGGGGCTGGTCGGGTCGCTCCTCGGCGCCGGCAAGCGCCTCCTGACCGGCGAGAGCCTGTTCATGACCGTCTTCACGAATAGCGGTGGCAACCTCCAGCGGGTCGCCTTCGCGGCCCCCTACGCTGGGAAGATTCTCGCGATGGATCTGTCGACCCTCGGCGGGGAGCTGATCTGCCAGAAAGACGCGTTCCTGTGCGCCGCGAAGGGCGTCTCGATCGGCATCGCGTTTCAAAAGAAGATCGGCGTCGGGCTCTTCGGCGGCGAGGGGTTCATCATGCAGCGCCTCCAGGGCGACGGGCTGACCTTTCTCCACGCCGGGGGCACCGTGCATCTCGTGGAGCTCGGCGCGGGCGACACGCTGCGCGTGGATACCGGTTGTCTGGTCGCGTTGCAGCCGAGCGTCAGCTACGACATCCAGTTCGTCGGCGGGATCAAGACGGCATTGTTCGGCGGCGAAGGGCTGTTCTTCGCCAACGTGGCCGGGCCAGGCCGCGTGTGGCTCCAGTCGCTGCCGCTCAGTCGTCTGGCAGACCGGATCTACAAGGCCGCGCCGCAGACGGGCGGGCGACGCCGCGGTGAAGGGTCGGTGCTCGACAAAATCGGCATCGGCGACCTGATCGACGGGCGGTAGTGTCCTGTTCTATAGTGATGCGGGTTTGAGGCGGTTCATCGACGACGAACGAGGTAATCATGAGTGCACGTGGGCGAAACGGCGTAGTGGCGGCGGCGAGCCTTGGGCTGATCGTGGTGGCCACGCTCTATGGCGCGGCCCAGGAGAAGTCCGTATGGGACGGCGTCTTCTCCGAGGAACAGGCCACGCGCGGCATGGCCACGTATGAGCAGGAATGCGCGCAGTGCCACCTCGACGACCTGCTCGGTGACGGCATCGCACCGGCACTCATTGGGGCGCCATTTCATTTCCGCTGGAGCGATCTGTCGGTGGGCGACATGCTGGTCGCCATCCGGACGACGATGCCCCAGGGAGCGCCGGCGAGTCTCAGTCCGCGGGCCTACACCGACATCGTGGCCTATCTCCTCAAGGCCAACGAGTTCCCGACCGGCGACATGGAGCTGTCGACCCAGGTCGAGGATCTCGAGGCGATCATGATCAAGGAAGAGGCGCCGTAGGACGGCGGGCTGCTACGCGCCAGCCGGTTCGGTGGGTGCCTGCGGCGGGGCCTTCGCCGGCGATCGATCCGTGTCCGGTCCGTAGGGAAAGCTGATACCGCGGCGATGCAACTTCAACGTGTAGATGCTGAACGGCGAGTATCGGTGTGAGATGTAGACACTGCCGACGACCGCCGCCATCAGCGGCAACATGATGCGGTAGTCGTTCGTCATCTCGAACAGGATCAGGATCGACGTGGTCGGCGCCTTCGCGGTCGCAGCAAAGAAGGCGGCCATGCCGACCATCGCGTACGCACCGGACCCGGCCGTCCACTCCGGAAACAGCTCGTGGGCAAACGAGCCAAAGACCCCCCCGAGCATCGCGCCCATGTAGAGACTCGGCGCGAAGACGCCACCGGACCCGCCTGAACCCAGCGTCGCGCAATTGGCGACCAACGCCGCGAAAAACAATCCAAGCAGCAGCTCCGGGGAAAAGCGCACCCACAACGCTGACTCGATGGCCGGCAGACCGGCACCGTAGACCTCCGGAAAGAACCGGAGGACCAACCCGACCATGAGCCCACCCACGGCTGGCTTCAGATACTCCGGAAAGCGCCAGTTGCCAAAGACATCCTCCGACCAATACAGCAGCCGCACGTAGCCGATCGCCGTCACGCCAAGCAACGTGCCCATCAGGAAATAGAGCGGTACCTCGGCGGGGCTCACCAGGTCGTAGACCGGCGCCATGAACGCCGGGAAGTTCCCGAGGAAGTATCTGGCGATCAGGCAGGAACTGAGCGACGTCAACAGCACGAGCAAGAAGTCGGTCCGAAACCGACCGATGAGGACCACCATCGAGAACACCGCGGCCGCGATCGGCGCGTTGAACGTCGCTGCGATGCCGCCCGCGGCCCCGCACGTGACGAGCGTGCGCACGTCGTTCGCCGTCAGATGCGTCCACTGCCCCACGGTCGAGCCGATCGCGGATCCAATCTGCACCATCGGCCCCTCACGGCCGGCGGTGCCGCCGAACCCGATCGTCAGCGAGGACGCGATGACCTTCACGCTGACGACCCGCTTGCGGATGTGGCCACCCCGCGTGGCCAGCGCGGTCATCACCTCTGGCACGCCGTGTCCTTTGGCCTCCCGCGCGAACCGGTACACGAGTGGCCCGACCATGAGCCCGCCGAGCGCGGGCAGCAGGACGAGCTGCGCCGTTCCGAAGCGCTCGAAGGCGTCGGCGACCGGGCCCCGCGCCAGGTCGGCGACCGTTTCGAGGACGTAGATGAACGCGACCGACCCGAGCCCGGTGAGTACGCCGACGACGACCGCCAGGATGATGAGGTAGTTCTGCTCGGGGAGAAACGACGCACGCAGCCACACCTGCGCCCAGCGCCACACCGGCAGACGGGACGTGAAGGTTCGCGCGATCGGTTCCAACGCGCGACCGATGCGCCTCAGGACGTCTGGGAATGCGGCCAAGACGACCCGCTACTCGGGCGGCGCCACCGCCGCGAGGGTGACGCGACCATCCCGTTCGAGGGTCAGGAGGATCGATTGGTTGCGTTCGGCCAGGCGTTCGAGCGCGCGACGATCGTCCCGGCGCTCCGCAGCCGTCCCATCGATCGCGATCAGACGGTCTGCTTCGACGACGCCCGCCAGATCGGCGGGGCCTCCAGGGGCCACCGTCATGACGGTCCAACCCGCGCCCGCAGGGGACTCGGCCCACTCGAAGGCCACCCCGAGCCGAACCAGGCGAAGCGGCGCCTGTTCCACCGGTTGACAGCGCCGATCGGGAATCAGCGTACCGCCCGAGAGCCGGCGGCGACCTCGCAGCACGAGATACCGTGCGAGCGTGCCGGGACCGAGCGCGTCGTAGCGCTCGACGAACGCCTCGACGGTCGTGACCGCCTCGCCGTCCCACTCGAGGAGCAGGTCGCCCGGTTCGAGCGACGGGACCGGGAGGAACGCCTGGGCCATCACGCGCTCGATTACAAGTCCCCGCCCCACGCCCAGTAGATCGATCACACCGGCTGCCGGCGCCGCGACGTCGATGGCGCGGCACGCCGTCTCGGTGTCCATCCCGTCGACCACGCGCCGCATCGCGCGCGCCGAGAGGGTGCGCGGCCCGTCCGGTGCGATGTACGTCACGCCCACGAGCTCCCCGTCGAGGTCGATAACCGCGGCGACCACGCCCGGCGGCACCGGCGGCGTCGTGACGGCGAGGTCGCCGACCCCATCCGGTACTGCTCCGGCGCCCGCCACCGACACGAGTGACCCGGGCGTGATCGACACGCGGCCGTCCAGATCCCGGGTGACGACGCCCACATAGGACGCTGGCGGCAACGCGCGCGCATTGCCGACGGCGAACGCGCCGGTCGTCTCCGGAACCTCCACGAGCGCAAGACCGACCTCCCGATCGACCCCTCGCACGCCCGCCCCGCCGAGGTCCGGAGCCGTCACCTCGGCGCCATCGGTCGACGGCGCTTCGACGGCGGCGCGCGCCAGACTCATCCGCGCCGCCTCCGCACGGATGGTCTCGGCGGCCGCGATGGAGGCTAGGGCCAAGCCGGGTTCGATGAGCACCCCGGCGTGGGCCCAGGCCCGACCAGGACGATGTGATCGCGCGCTTCTTCGCCGAGCTGCGCCCAATAGTCGGAGAAGTAGGTGAGCGGCGTCTTCTCGAGATCGCCACGTAGCGCCGGGCGCGTCACGACCGGAGTGGGGAGCGTGGTGGCCGGCTCCGTATCAGGCAGCGGTGGCTCGCGCTGGGCCGTCGCGGTGCGCTGCAGGGCGCCCTGTACGAGCACGCCGGCGACGACGACGACGACGAGGACCGGAAAGAGCCACTGCCGTTCGTGTAGCCGGTTGATACCAGGCAATCGTAGGAAGAACCGCAACACCGCCGTCCTCGCGAGACGAGCTTAGCACGCGCGTCGCACCAACTGGCCGATGAGCGCGTCGTGCCCGCGGACGCCCGTGTCGGCGAGGGCGCGCACCGCCAGCCCGGTCATCCCGGCAACAGCAAAGCTCAAGCCTTTGAGATTGCGTTCCGGATCGACGCCGGGGATCGGTCGGGGGTAGCCAGACGTCCGCAGACGCGGAGCCGTCGCCGTGCCTCCGACTCTGTAGCGGCCCCGCGGACAGCTCCAGTCGAGCTCGACGCCGAGCACACCGTCGAGCGTCCCCGGAAGCCAGGCCACCCCGTCGTCGGTCCCGGCGGCAATCACCACCGTCCGCCGCGAGACGCGAGCCACGGCGTCGCGGAGCGGCCCCGCATGCGCTGGCTCGCGGGTGCCGAGACTCAGGTTGACCAGCGGGACGTCGTGCGCGCCCGCCCAATCAATCGCCGCGACCAGCGCCTCGAGCGACGTCTCGAGCGTATGGTCGAAGACCTTGAGCGCCCACACCACCGCGTCCGGTGCGAGGTCGTGAATCGCGGCGGTCACCGCGGTTCCGTGCCCAAGCCGATCCGTGTAGTCGTCGTGCGCGACCCCCGCCTCGTCGAACCCGACGCCACCGGCAAGTGTCCCGATGTGCGGGTGGTCCGCATGCACGCCGCTGTCGACGACCGCCACGACGACGCCGGACGCGGGGGCGGACGAGATCACACTGGGGGCGCCGCCCGCACCGCATCGGTCTTGAAGAGATCCGCGAACGCCCCACCGGCCGCCAGCAAGGCGGTCGGCGCACCGGTCTCGACGACTCGTGCGCCGTCGAGGACCACCACCCGATCGGCGCGCCGTGCGAGCTCGAAGCGGTGGGAGATCAGGAGTGTCGTCCGGCCCCGCATGACCGCTTCGTACCCGGCAATGACCTGGCGCTCGGCGACCGGGTCGAGGGACGCGGTTGCCTCGTCGAGCACGAGGACGCGCGGATCGGTGACCAGCGCTCGCGCGATCGCGAGGCGTTGGCGCTCGCCCGCCGAAAACGCCGCGCCACGCTCACCGACCGTCGTCGCATACCCGTCGGGCAACCGCGCGACGAAGTCGTGGATGCCGGCCGCACGCGCCGCCGCAATCACGTCGCTGTCGCTCGCGTCGGGTCGTCCATATCGCACGTTCTCCGACACCGACGCATGAAAGATGAACGGCGCCTGCTCGACCATCGCAATATGGCGGCGCACCGACTGCAGGGTCAGCGTGCGGAGATCTCGCCCATCGAGACACACGGCGCCCGTGTCGGGATCGATCAAGCGGAGCAGGAGATCGGCAACCGTGGATTTGCCGGTGCCACTCGGCCCGACAATGGCCACCGTTTCACCGGGTTCGACCGCGAACGAGACGCTCTCGAGCGTCGGCGCGCCCCGGTCGAACGAAAAGCTGACGTTGTCGAACACGAGCGCCCCGCGCACGTGATCCAACGCCGCCGCGTCGACGGCTTCCACGACCTCGGGTGCCGCGTCCGCGATCTCGTGCACGCGCCGGAGCGAGACCGTGGCTGCCGCGAGGCTGGCATAGAGACCCATGAGCGCCTGCACCGGACCCAGCAGGCGCATCTGATACGCCATGAAAGCCACCAGGTCACCGAGACTGAGCGTGCCGTCGATGACGCGCTGTCCGCCGTAGAGAAACACCACCGCCGTGCCGCCCGACAGCAGCAGCCCGGGAAGCCCGCCTGACAGGTAGGTCGCCCGTTGCATCGCCATCAGCGCGGTGATGAACGCGTCGTTCTTCCCGCGAAAACGTGTGACCTCGCGGTCCTCGGCGTTCGACGCCACGATGAGCCTGACGCCTTGCAGCGTCTCGATCAGGAAGTTCCCGATCTCCGCGCTGCGTTCCCGGAACGTGGTGACTCGCCCCTCGAGCTGGCGCCGGTAGCGCACGAGCGCCCAGGTGCTGAACGGCAGGACCGCCATCCCGACCAGGAACAGCCGCAGGTCGAGCCAGACCATGACCGCGACCGTGCCGACGAGAAACAACACGTTGCCCACCCAGGCCAGCGCCGCCTCCGCGGCCACCCGTTGGATCTCCCCGATGTCGGTGTTGACGCGCGACACGACGTCACCGAGCCTGGTGCGCGCGTAGAACCGAGGCGACAGGCGTTGCAGATGCTGGTAGAGCGCGACCCGCATGTCGAACAGGATCTCCGCCGAGATCCGTGTATAGCGCAGGCCGCTCACGAGGTTGAGACCGAACCCGAGCAGGGTGAGGCCGGCGAACGTGGCCACCACGCGGACCAGCGCGCCCGCGTCCCCTCCCAACAGCGCGTCGTCCACGAGATCCCGGGACAAGAGCGGGAGGTAGAGCGACAGCATCGTGCTCGCAAAGCTCAGCACGACGACGATGACGAGACGGCGCCAATAGGGCGCGACGTAGGCGAGGGCTCGGCGAAACTGCGGATCGATCATCACTATGACGGGGCTTCGCCCCGAACCCCCGCGGGCGCTACGCGGGGACCCCGAGAGCCCCACTCCGCGCCCGCGAGGCGCGCCGTGCGCGCCTTGGCCGTGTGCCGACAGTTCACAACGAGTACGAGCCGTACCCGCCTAAAGGCCTCACTGTGATGCGGCTATTGGGTTGGAGGCAGCACGAAGAGACCGGCGGTCATGTCGCCGTCGAGCGTGAGGGTGTGGAGGTAGTCGAACGAGTCGGCGTCGTAGTAATCGATCGTGTTACCCGCCGAGGAGATGTAGAGCACGCGACCGTTGGAGCTCACGTCGAGCGCCATCCGTGGTCGCCCGTCGACACGCTGCCGTCGCCCAAGCGCCCGCTTCTCGAGATCGAACGTCCAGAACTCGTAGCTGCCAATCTCGCTCCGCACGCCGTACGCCTTGCGGCGTCCCGGCGCGAGCGCGAAGCCGACCGGCTCGGAGGGGCCCAGCGCGTAGAAGTCCACGCCCCGGTTCGCGAGATCAATCCGGGCGACACCCATCAGGTCGCGATTCTGCGCCGCGTCACGCATGCGAAAGAGACCGGTGAAGAAACCGGGCTCTTCGTTGATCAAATCGGTGGCGAAGCCGAACTGCAACGGGCCCAGACCGTCCTCGATCGGCTCCGACAAATCCCACCGGTCGACGACGGTGAAGTTCTCGGTTTCGAGCACCAGGACATCCCGGTCGAAGTAGTAGAGGGACTCCCCGTCCGGCGCGAACAGCATGCGCGAGCCGACGAGGTCCCCAATCCCGATCGCGTCGGTGTTCGGCCACGGGATGTCCTTGACGACCTCGTGGCGCTCCAGGTCGTACTGCAGCAGCTTGCGAGGCTCGATCTCGAAGCGATCGACTAGCTTCACGGCGGCATCGACATGGAGAATCGCGGTGCGCCCGTCCGGCGCGACACGAAACGAGCGGATCCGCACCCGTCGGTTCCCCTCGCTGAGCGTGAATGAATCCGTCACCTCGCGACCGGCCACGCTGACCGTCGTCACGTGCTCCATCAACGGATCGAGCATGTAGAAGCGTGACCGGTCTTCCGAGAGGACCATGCTGCGCGGTGCGCCGCGCGGCACATCGATCTCCTGGACCACCCGAGCGCTCGCTTCGTCGATCACGAAGATGCGCTGCGGGAACGCGCCGAGATACAGCGTCCCGTCGCCAGCCGACACCGCGGGCGCGGTTTGCCCGGCGGCGGGGGACACCGCGGCGAGCACGACAAGGAACGACCACGCCACAGCGCGCATCAGTTGAGACATCGGCACTCTGTCGGAACCCCGCGCCCCCTTAAGCCCTAAGCCCTGAGCCTTGGGCATCATCGTCATGGGAATATCAGATCCACCTTTCGCCAGTCCTTCTGAGCGGCCGCGCACTTGCCCGTCCAGTCTGGCGCATGGTTCATCTGGTCGGGCACTTGTGCCGGCCAGAAGCACCCCAGGTGACAGTCGAACAGATCCCGCTCGACCGGCTGGCACAACCCGGCGGTCCCGCCGTTCTGATCCGCCTCCCAGCCTGGGAAGAAGACAAAGCTGCACCCCAACGGGATGTGGGGTCCCTGGGGCTGCTGTGGCGGCCCCGCCCCGTCCTGGAGCGCCACGACCCGACCTGCGTCCCGCCCCGCGCCGCTCTCCACCTCCCGCGTGATCCGGACCGCCTTCTGGTTGATGGGTGTGAGATGGGTCATGGCTTGCCTCGTGTCCTCACGATGGAGAGACACTCCGGTCATCGAACTGCCCTAGAAACGCTGGGTTGCGCTCGGCGATCTCCCCGTAGATCTCGAGACAGGTCTCCGTCCACCCCCGAATCCAGTCGCAGTAATGCAGGTTCGGCGCCTCTGTCGTCCCGTACCGCGTGTAGGCCTCATGGTAGCAGCCGCCCGCACACAACGGCCGCGCCCAGCACGTCCGGCAGTCCGTCTTCTGATCGATGTGATGGCGCTCGAGAAACGAGTGCTGGGTGTCGGTGTCGACTCCATCGCGGACCGTGCCGAGCTTGTGTTCGTCGGACCCGGCGAACCGGTGACACAGCGCCACGTCGCCGTCGGTCGCGACCCCCATCAAACCGAGACCCGCGCCGCACGGCAGCGCCTTGCTCGCGCCCTTGTGCAGCTCCTCGATCGTGTCACGCACGTTGCTGAAGCCATGACGGCGACCGGCCAGCGCGGCCTCCAGAAACTCGTGGCCGAGCGCCCGGAACTGCGCGAGCATCTCATCGAATCCGGTTTCGTCGAGCGCGTGCCCGCGTCCCGGAGACGTCGTCACGGGCGCGAACCCGACCTCCCAGAAGCCGATCTCCTCCGTGAGGTGGTCATAGATGCGCTTGACGTCGTGCACCTGCGAGGTCAGCGTCACCCGGGCGCCGATTGGCCGCGACCGGTGCCGCTTCAAGAGCGCGCGTACCTTCGGCGCGACCACCTCGTAGCTGCCGCGCCCGTCATGAAAGACGCGAAACGTGTCCTGCATCTCGCGCGGGCCGTCGATCGAGATGGTGACACCAACGTCGTTGTCGGCGAGAAAGTCGATGATCTCGGGACGGAGCAACGTCCCGTTGGTCGTCAGGCTGAACTCCACCTGTTTCCCGAGCTCGGCGCCGCGCGCGCGCGCATACGGAATCGTCTTTTGCAGCACGGGGAAGTTCAGCAACGTCTCCCCGCCGAAGAAGGTCATCCGCGCGACCGGGCTGGTCCCGGAGGCCCGCAACATGAACTCGACGCTTTCGCGAGCCGTCTCCTCCGTCATCAGCTTCGGTCTTCCGTTCGCCGCCGGTTCGGCAATCTTGTCCTCACCGTACTCGTAGCAATACGCACAGCTGAGATTGCACTGGTTCGTCACGTTGACGACCAGCGTGGAGAGCGGAATCGGCGTCAGCGGAATGATGTTTGGCGAGGGACGCGGCACCGGCCCAGACTCCGCGCGCGTGACTGCACGCGCGCCCGCCAGCTCCGCCACCGTCTCCTCGACCGCCCGCGGGTCGAACCCATCGCCAAGACGCGCCAGGAGATCGGCGGCTGTCGACGGCCCGTCGCGGAGGGCATCGACCACGGCGGCCGAGGTGGCGTCGAGCGCGAACACCGCAGCGCTCGGCACGAGATAGAGAAACCGTCGGCCGGCCGCTTCGAAGGCGTGGCACTCGCCGAGGGCGAGTCGGCTCATGGAATGTCGGCGCCTCCCTGACGGCCGGCCGCCTCGAAGGCGTGACACTCGCCGAGGGCAAGCCTGGTCATGGCGTGTCCGCGCCTCCTTGGCGACGCGTGTACAACGGAACGGTCACCAGCAGGTGCGCGCGCCCGCGAAGCGGAGTGGTCAGTGTCGCGCCCCCAGGTACGGTCGTTAGCGTCGCAACGACCCAGACGTCGCCGACGTTGTTGCGGTTGCCGTGCCGATCAGCGTTCGGCCCGTCGCCCGCCGGGTCGAAGACGCCGTGTCTGCCGATGGTGCCCACAAACGACGTGTCGTCGTCGTCGAACGTGGCCGCGTATTCCTCGAGGCGCCAGTCGACGTCGACCATGCCGAGGTCCAGATCATCTGGGGTGTCGGCCGCCCTGTCGGGGCCGTCATGATACGCGCGCGCTTCGAATCGTACGTACCCCTTCGGGAAGTTGAGACCGCCGACCCGCGCCACACCGGTGCCTGGCTGCACCGACAGACGATGCACCGCGTCGAACACGACGACGGCGTCGGACGCAGCCGTCACGCCATCGAGCATGATCAGGTCCCGCGTGCCGATCGCCGCGTCGGCGGCAACGCGCACATTGAGCGTGGCGTGGGTGGGCGACGCATCGCTGACGCTGGACACGGTCAGCCCAGCGCCGAGATCGATCCGCGCCGCGTCCAACGACGTCGGTAGATTCGATCCGAACAACTCCAAGGTCACGTCACCAGACTCCACCGGGATGGCCCGAGGGGCGATGCCCGTGACGATCGGATCGGCGCCGACGCGTCGCAGCGTGACGTCGATCCCCCGTTCGTCGTAAGCGCCGGTGAACCACCGTCCCGTCAACTCCTGACGGTCGCGGGACAGGGACATCACCTCGCGCAGATCCGGCCAGTCTTCGCTCTCGGACCGTCCCCGCCACTGAAAGCCGGTGTAGACGACCGCGCGCCCGGTCCGCGTGCCGGACAGACCGCGTGCCGGATACGAGAAGCGGGTGCGCGTCTCGTACGTGTCCTCCGCACCGGCGACAGGCGTCACGACCACCTCGCCATACACGGGACCCTGGCCCGCCTCGTGACCGACGATCGCCCAGGTTCCCGCCAACCGCGTGGCGCGCATGTTCGCAGACCACGCGGTCCACGCGGGCGTCTCCAGAGGAAACGCCGTCGACAGATGGGCAATCGCCTTCTCGACACGATTTCGCCGATCGGTTTCTTCTGGCGGCGGCGGTCCGCCCAGGCGGAACGACTGGAAGTCGACCAGGGGGTAGTAGCCCCGATGCATAGCCGTCAGCAGCCGCCATTCTTCCTCGGTTCGACGCTGCGTGAGGACACGGCCGAAGGAATGGCAGCGATTGCACGTGACCTGGATCTCCGGATCGGCGTCGTACCGATAGTCGACCATCCGCCGCTCCACTTCGAACCTGGCCGGAAGCACCTCCTCTGGCGCCAACCCGTGATCGGTTGCCAGATAGCTGAGCGCTTCGCGCGCATCCTCCGGCGAGATGTCCAGGTCGTTGAGCAACACCATGCGCCGGATGACCTGTTCCCATCCCTCCGGTGTCGAGCGTTGATAGGAGATGCGGGTCATGCGACCCCGGTCGTCAGACGCGTGGCAGAGGCCGCACGCCCGCTGCACGACGGGGCTCGTCACCGGAATGCCGACGTCCGGCGCCTCGGCGGCGGTCTCCTGCATCGCAGTCGAAGGAACGGACACTGCCGTCGACAGGAACCCGACGACAAGTGCGACACGCAGGGCAACCATGGACATGGAACGGGGTGACGGTGTTGTAACACACTCCACGGCGTCCCGTCGAATACGCTTAGGAGGAGTCGTTGCGCAAGACGCCCTTGCCGAGCAACACCGAAAGCGCGCCCAGAAAGTCGGGGAGCGCGACGCGCGGGCCGACCCGCTGATAGGCCTCGTACAGGTCCGGCACCTGTCGGTGCGCGCCGGCCATCGCCACGAGCCTTGGCAAATCCACGCCGCGGAGGTACCGCACGGCGACGGACGCGTCGGGCCCGTCACCAATGACGAGGCGCGTCTCCGCGACGACCTCGCGGCCCTCGACGGCCGGATGCACGCGGCGCCGCACGCGGTCGGCGGCACGGAGGTGAATCGACGCCGCGCGTTTGACCGCATCGAATGCGTCCAGGACGTCGCGATCGTGGCGGAACCGATCGATCTGGTCCTCATCCTCCGACGCATCGTGCTGTTGGTCCGAGGGATCCGCACGGTCGGACCAGAACGGATGCGGGTTCTGGTGCGAGACATCGGCGAAGAACGTCGCCGCCTGTCGCCGATAGCTGGCAAAGACACGCCGTTCGCGTTCGTCGAACAGCCGCAGCGCGAGCGCTTCGCGCTCCGGTCGCTGCAAGCGCGTGTGTGTGGCGATGGCGGCTAGCCAGGCAGACGCGAGGGCCTTCTTGACGCCGAACGACGACAGCGGGTCGATGAACGTCGCCGCGTCGCCGACCAAGAGGAACCCGGTCCCTCCGAACGCACGTGCCCCGTATTGCGACGCATCGCATGCCCATGGGGCATCTTCGAGACGCGCGCCCGCGGTCAGCCGCGTGAAGTGAGTCGTCTTGCGAAGCTGCGCGCTGTACACGCCCCCGAGCGGACCACCCGGGTCCCACTTGGTGGTGCGCGGGTCAACCATCACGGTGACGTAACGCCGTCTCGTCGATGTCGGTACCGACCATGCCCACCCATCGGCGTAGGTCTCCACCAACGTGTGCGACGCATCGGGCAGTCGCCAGTCGTCGTCACGCCGCCACACGCCAACGAGCGCGAGCGTCGAACCGCCGGCCGCAACGCGCTTCCGATATCGGTGGCCGACGACCCCGGCGCGTCCCGTGCAGTCGAGCGCCGAGCGCGCGTCAACAATGACCGGCGCCCCGCCGGCATCCTCGGCACGAACGCGCACGCATCCGTCGGTGTCGCCGGCTGGGGGGAGCGTGACGCCACGAACAGTGACGCCGCGCCGGATCTCTGCTCCCGCGCGCTCGGCCTCGGCGAGCATCAACCGATCGAACGTGCGACGGAGGACCTGAAAGCCGGTGGCGCCACGGTCGAACGACTCGGTCCGCGGTGGACCACTGCCCCACCAGACGGTGTTCCCGAGACTCCGAAGAAACCCGCCGGATTCGACGGCGTCCGCGACGCCCACCGCACCGAACAGCTTCATACAGCTTGGTGGCAACGACTCGGCCAGCGTGGGGTCGTGCGACTCTGGCTTGGTCAGGACGACGACCGAGTGACCCCAGGCAGCGAGCAGGTGTGCCGCCGCGGCGCCCGCGGGTCCACCACCCAAGACCACGACGTCGTGCGGCGCTCGAGCCTGGCCAGCATCCACCGGCGGCTCACTCGGAGGTCGCGTCGGTCGGTGGCGGCGGCGACGCCGCATAGGCGCCGCGCGCGTCGTAGTACCGAATCCGCCCGACGTCGACCAGGGTCTGCAGGGAGTCGACAACCAGCCGGAATTTGCTCACCGGGTGATTGCCCCAGTCGGTGGGCACCTCCACAACGCGGTAGCCGAGTCGACGTGCGATCCGCAGCAGCTCGACATCGAAGCAGAACTGCTCGATACATTGACGCGGAAAGATGTCGAACGCCGCCGAGCGCCGGAACAACTTGAAGCCGCACATGGCATCGCGAATGCCGGGCAGCACGGTCGCGCGGACGACGCCACCAAATAGATCGCTGGCGAGGCTGGACCACCACGGCGGGGCGATCCGGATTGTCGACTCGGCCACGCGCCGTGATGCGATCGCCACGTCCGCCCCGGCTTCCAGCGCCTCGATCAGACGGCCGACCTCACCGATCGGCGCCGGAAGGTCCGCGTCCGAATACAGCAACACCTCGCCGTTGGCGGACAGCATGCCATGGTGTACTGCCGCCCCCTTGCCACGGTTGACCCGGTTGTCGAGTGGGTTGATGTATTGCCGCCACAAAGCCGCGCGGCTCACGCGCGGCAGGGTCTGGTCGGTGCTGCCGTCTGCGACGACAAGCACCTCGCTCTTGTAGGACTGTTTGTCGAGGTAGTCCGTGATCTTGTCCAGCGTGGGCTCGATCCGGGCCGCCTCGTTGAAGGCAGGGATGATGATGCTGAGATAGATGTCCGACGGTCGAGGCATCAGGCACCGAGCGGCGGCTACTATACCCCGATTCGGCGTCGCGAAGGCTTCCAACCCACGGGGCCAAGGTCCGGCATGGCCCCGTTTCCATATTCTGCCTATGTCCCACAAGTCCGTGATTCGAAGTTAGGCACGGTGTCTTGAGAAAGGGTTCCTCACACAAATGTGTGCACGATTCAGCCCCCAGCAGGTCAGCCACGCCGTGGAAAGAGGCTGCGGATGTGTTCGTGCCCGCGAATCAGCGGTGAAGTCGTCTATCGCTCAGTCGACGGCCGCCTGCGCGGGCCCCGCTTTTGGTGGGGGGCCTGCTCGACGGCAGCCGGTCCCACCTCAAGGTGCTGAGGCGCTGGCATTTACAGGGCGACGAACCATGAACACTCGTGGAACGCGGCCTGGACTTTCGCCGACGTTTTACCGCTGGGCCGAACCCTCGCTGACTGTTCAGCCCCTTGGCACTGGCAGGCCCCTCGCGATTTCCGCCGTGTACCGTGGGCCGGACTTCCGAGAGCCTGCAGTTCCTCTCCAGATACAGACGGTGTTCTCCAGCCACGTAAGTCGATGACAATGCTTGACTTATTAGCCATGGAACCGGCCAAAGCTGCACCGATCCCTGAGAGGAACCTGAGAAAGAACACGTGACCGCTGGTCGGTCGCGCGCCAGTTCTCCCTCATCTCACTGCCTCTCGCGCTGGTGCTGGCTCTGGGACAACCAGCCTTGGCCCGCGACGATGATGACGATGAAGAAGCAGGTGGCGGGCGCGGCAAAAGCAAGAAGTCGGATTCCGACGTACGCCCGAGGGGGTCGAAGGACAAGAGCTCGTCTTCAGGGAGTCGGGTAAGACCGGTCGTCTCCGTTGTCCTGCAGCGCTGCACCGACGGAGAAGGGAAGCTGTGGATCCAGGGGAGGTTCGGAAGAAAGAAGCCGTTCGTGGCGGTCGGCCTTGTCCCTGTTGAAGTAGCAAGCTACAGCCCCACCATGATCGATGTGGTGATTCCGGGTGGTTGTTTCGCACCAGGGGACTACTTGCTGACGGTCATGAACAAGAACCCGCAGTACGTCGCGTTCGAGATTACGTTCGCCGACCCTGGTAGTGGCGGCAGTGGCGCAACGGGCGCAACGGGGCCAACGGGCGCGACAGGTGCGA
Source organism: Vicinamibacterales bacterium (assembly GCA_965197395.1). Lineage (GTDB taxonomy): Bacteria > Acidobacteriota > Vicinamibacteria > Vicinamibacterales > UBA8438 > CAZYFH01. The sequence goes on from CBDANB010000007.1 coordinate 650,309, forward strand.
CCGGAATGGACGGAGCCACTGGAGCACAGGGAGACCCTGGTCCGACGGGAACGATGGGCGACGTTGGTCCTACTGGTACCACCGGAACACAGGGTTCAACCGGAGCCACGGGACCGACCGGACCGACCGGAGCTACCGGGGCCACCGGTGTTGCCGGCGCGCAGAGCGACACGGGGCCGCAAGGGGCGTTGGGGGACAACGGACCGCAAGGACCGAGCGGGAACGACGGGGCCACTGGCGTCACGGGTGCCGCGGGCGCCCAGGGTGACACCGGGCAGCAGGGACCCAGAGGGAACGACGGTGCGACCGGTGCGCAGGGCGACACGGGGCCGCAAGGGGCGTTGGGTGATGCCGGGCCGCAAGGCGCGCAGGGTGACACCGGTGCGACCGGGCCGGCCGGAACGCCGTTCTGGTCATTGGTCGACAGCATCGACATCCAGAACAACAACGCAGGATTCGTGGGAATCGGCGTCGACCCGACCGTCGACTTCCACGTCGACGGCGAGGTGCGGATCGATGGCTCCACCGTGTTCAATGAGGTCGGCTTGAACAACAACGTGCGCATGGAGAGCGAAGTCGATCCCAATATGTTCAATCTCAACGCCTCCCTCCTCAACAGAATCGGCATTGGCACCGGTTCTCCGCTCGAAGGACTGCTCCATCTTTCCAACGTCAACGACCAGACACCCGATCTTGATATTCGAACGAGGCGCCGGTGGCCAACGCTGGGGCATTCACGAGAACGGGAACCGTTTTATCTTTCGCGACGTGTCAAACGCCATCGATGCGCTCACGATTGAGAGTGGCGGGACCGGCAAGGTCGGGATCGGGCGCGTCCCGGTCTCTCGTCAACTCGAGGTCCAGGGCGATCTCTTTGTCGATGGCGACGGATTTAAGTCCGCCGCCGGCACACTTTGGAACGTCACATCCGACCGACGACTCAAGACCGACATCTTCGGTCTGACGAACGCGCTCGACAGAATCCGTCAGCTTCGGCCGGTGAGGTATCGCTATAGTCCCCAGTACGTGGCTGACAACCCTGGAGTGGAAGACCGCATCTACTACAACTACATCGCTCAGGAGTTCCGGGAGGTCTTCCCGAACCACGTCACGGTGGGCGCGAACGGGTTCCTTCGAGTCGATGCGTCTCCGACGCTACCGTTCTTGGTGAAGGGGATGCAAGAGCTGTTGGATATCGTGGACCGGCAGGAAGGAGCAATCAGCGCGCTCCGAGCAGAGATTGCGGCGCTGCGCGCGCGCGAATCAACGGGCAACGGCACCGCGATTCTCACTAGTCAACAGTCGCAGATCGACGAGCTGACTGCGTTAGTGAACCGTCTCCTCGAGCAGAGGCGGGTCGCCGAAGACAACGACGAGAACAACAACGACGACGACGACGGCAACCAACAGTAGTCGCGCCGATGACGCCAGGTCCGGATGACTGAGGGTTTCGGCGTGCGGGGTGCCGCCGGCCGCGCTACATCAGCAACAACACCATGATCGGGACGAGGATGACCGCCACGACATCCATCAGAATCCCGTACTTGATCATCTGCGTGATCGGCACCTTGCCCGAGGCGTAGACGATCGCGTTTGGCGGCGTCGAGACCGGCAGAATGACGGCGACGGACGCCGCCAACCCCGCCGCCACGGCAGGCACCATCGGATCGACACCCGCGGCCTGGGCGATCGAGATCACGATCGGGATGGCGATGTTGGTGGCCGCTGTGTTCGACATCGTCTCTGACAGCACCACGGTAAAAAGCGCGGCGGCGAACGTGAGCGTCGCGACCTCATTGGTGGGCACGAGCCCGGTGATCCCCTCGCCCACCACGCGCGCGAGACCCGTCGACGAGGAGAGCGTGCCCAGCGCCAGCCCACCGCCGAAGAGCAGGATGGTGCCCCAGTCGATCTGAGCGGCCTGCTTCCAGGTGATCGTGGTGCGCTGGGTCGCGCTGATCGGCAGGAGAAACAGCAGGACCACGCCGGTGAGCGCGGCCACCGACTCCGGCACGCTGGCGAGCACCGCTTGCGCCACGGGATGCTCTCGTCCCAGCAAGAGCGGCAGCAGCCCCGGGCCCACCCACAGGAGCACGGTCACGCCGAACGCGATGATGGCATTGCGCTCGCCCGGCTTCCAGGCACCGAGCGCGCGCTTGCGCTCCGCGATGATCCGGTCGGCGCCCGGGATCTCCTTGATGCCCGTGTGTCCGACCCAGTTGAGATACACGAAGACGATGCCCATCAGCACCAGGGTGACGGGCACCGCGATGACCATCCACTCCACGAAGGTGATGCGCACGTCGAGTTGGTCGTCGATCATGGCGATGGCGATCAGGTTGGGCGGCGTGCCCACCGGCGTGGCCATCCCGCCTCGCGAGCACCCGTAGGCGGTCATCAACATGAGCGCCGTCCCGTATCCCTTGGGGACCTTGCCTTCGCCCTCCATGAACGCGAGCAGGGACAGCCCGATCGGCACGAGCATCGCCGTTGTCGCGGTGTTGCTCATCCACGCCGAGAGAAACGCCGCCAGCGCGCCGTAGGCGATGAGGATGCGTGTGGGACGCGCGCCGATGAAGCGCCAGGACAGCACGCCGTAGGCAATCCGCTCGTTCACACGGTGCACGAACAGCGCCTGCGCGAGGATGAAGCTGCCGATGAAGAGGAAGATCAGCGGGTTGGCGAACGGCGAGAACGTCTCGCGCACCGGCGCCACTTGGAGCACGACCGCCAGCGACGGTCCGAGCAGGGCCGTCACCGGGAGCGGCAGCGCCTCCGTGGTCCAGAACACGATCACCAGGGCGATGACCGCGGCGAGCCGGTGTGCTTCCGGTGAGAGCTGCTCGAACGGGGCGAGCAGCACCAGCACGAATACGATCGGCCCGAGGACGAGCCCAACCCTCCGCCGAATCGCATCGAACCGCGTCTCGGCGTCGGCTGGGGGGTGTGGGCGAGCCTGCGACGTATCGGCCATCGGCGGCGTCCAACAGGTAATGAGAAAACGCCGGGTAGAGTAACATGGACGCGTTCTTACTCCCAGCAAGCTCCGCGCGCATGCCCACCACCGGCACGACGATCGCCCACTACGAGATCGGTGAACAGCTCGGCGCCGGCGGCATGGGCGAGGTCTATCGCGCGCGCGACACGCGACTGGGCCGCGAAGTCGCCCTCAAATTCATCGACCCTCGGTATCGGAAGGATCCCGACCGGCGGGCGCGCCTGCTGAAAGAGGCACGCGCCGCGTCGCTGCTTCGCTCGCCGGCGGTCGCCACGACGTATGACATCGGCGAGGATGCGGACGACCTGTTCATTGTGATGGAGCTCGTCGACGGGCAACCGCTGTCCGAGCGCCTCCGTCGCGGCCCGCTGTCCATCTCCGACGTGCTCGACCTGGCGGTGCCTGTCGCCGACGCACTCGACGAGGCACACGGACTCGGGATCATCCACCGCGACATCAAGAGCGCCAACCTCATGCTGACCGATCGGGGCCGGATCAAGGTCCTCGACTTCGGGCTCGCCAAGATGACCGGTCTCGACATGGCCGAAAGCGCCAGCCAGGAGACGATGGCCGAAACCAGGCTCGGCACGGTCGTCGGCACCGTCGCCTATTTGTCTCCGGAGCAGGCGTTGGGTCGCGTCGTCGACCCGCGGTCGGATCTGTTCTCGCTAGGCGTCGTGCTCTACGAATCGCTCGCCGGCCGGCGCCCATTCGACGGCGAGAACACGACGGCGATCATCGACCGGATCCTGAATCGCGAACCAACCGCGCTCGCGCGTCTCAACTACGACGTGCCCCCGCGACTCGAAGACATCGTGCGCAAGCTCCTGGCCAAGGCGCCCTCCGACCGATACCAGTCGGCGCGCGACCTCCTGGTCGACGTGAGGACGCTGCGGAAGGACGTCGAGAGCGGAAGCCACCCAGGAAGCGGGCGGATTGCCGACCCCACCGGGGATGCCGGCGCGAGGCCGACGCTGACCAACGCGGTGGCGGTGCTGCCGTTCGCCAACATCACACGGGAGCCGTCCGACGACTGGATTGGCTCGGGGATCGCGGAGACCGTGATGGCCGACGCCAAGAGCATCCGGGGGCTGACCGTCATCGGTCGAGAACGCGTCTTCGACGCGCTGCGCCATCTCGGCTCGAGCGACGCGGGCAATCTCGACGAACGAGTGTCCATCGATGTCGGTCGCCAGCTGCGTGCGACATGGCTGGTCAGCGGCGGCTACCAGCGACTGGGCGAGCAGATCCGGATCACGGCACGGGTCGTCGACGTCGCCTCGGGCACGGTGTACCGCACTGTCAAGATCGATGGCGGAATCAGCGACATCTTCGAGCTGCAGGACAAGATCGTCTACGAGCTGAGCCATGGCCTCAACGTCAAGCTGAATGACAGCGAGGTGGCGGCCATCGAGCGAAAGGAAACGCAGTCGGTAGAGGCGTACGAGGATCGCTCGCGCGCCATGATGAACCTGATGGAAGGCAGCCCGCAGTCGATCGACCGGGCGATCCACATGCTCGAGCGGGCGACCACGCGTGACCCGGACTACGCAGCCGCGTGGGCCGCCCTGGGGCTCGCCTACGACCTGAAGGGCTCGTTCCTGAGCCTGCCGGATCTCTCACAGCAGGCGATCGAGGTCACGCGGAAGGCGATCGCGCTCGACCCGAAGTTGACCGATGCCCATCGGTGGCTCGGGTTCTCGCTGATGTCGCTCTCCCGCTACTACGAGGCGATCGACGCCATCAAGGAGGCCGAGCGACTCGATCCCGACAACGCCGGGGTACAGGCGGCGCTGGGCCGCGCCTACTGGATCGGCAAGGGGCAGCTCGACGAGGGCATCGCACATCTCGAACACGCCGCGCGCCTCAACCCCGAAATGGGGTACGCGCATCAGCAGCTCGGCCTGGTCTACGCCATCCGCGGGGACTACGCGAAGGCGGAAGCGGCCTGTCTTCACGCCATCGACCAACTGGAGCGCCAGGGGTCCGGTCGCGAGGGGCTCGTTGCCGTGGGCGGCTACACGCGTCTCGGCTACGTGTATTACCTCCAGCGCCGATACGACGAGGCGCTGGCGATCTATGCGAAGCAGGCAGAGGCGCTGGTGCAATCCGATCACGCCCTCAAGGAGCGCAGCCTCATCGATCTCGATTACAAGACTGGCGCGACCTACCTGCGACTCGATCGACGGACCGAGGCCGAGGAACGCTTCCGGGCGGCGGTGAAAGCCTTCGACAGTCGAGTCGCCCGCGGCGCGGGCGACCCGTACACGACGTACTACGTCGCGGCCCTCTGGGCGCTCCGCGGCGATGCCGACCGGGCCGTCCGGCACCTCGCGGAGAGCTGCCAGCATCTGCCGGCGCTCAACAAGGCGCGGGCGCGTGTCGACCCGGATTTCGATCCGGTGCGGGCCGATCAGCGGTTCGTGGCGCTTCTGGAGGCCGCTCCGAGCCAACTCCAGAGCACCGACCGCACCGCCTGACCGTGATATCCTGAAAGCGTCTTGAGGGCCCGGGCTCGCGCATTGCCCGGGAGGAAGGTCACATCATGACCACATTGGCGCTACTGGGTCCGATCGGTCTGCCCGAGCTGATCATCATCTTCTTCATCCTGATCCTCGTCTTCGGCGCGAAGCGCCTCTCCGGACTGGGACGCGGGATGGGTCAGATGATTCGCGGCTTCAAGGACGAGGTTCAGGTCGACGACAAATCGGAGCCGGCCAAGCCAGAGTAGCTTGCGCGAGGGAACGACCCGGCGGACGACGCACCGGCGTCATCCGCCGAGTCGGTGATCGCTGTTTGCCGCTTGTCGTCGCGCCGAGCGGACTACCGATTCTCCTTCATCGCCACGTCCAACTGCGTCAGGTGGGCCACGAGGTCAGCGCCCGCGCTCGCAGGACTCACCTGCTTGTCGATCCTCAGAATCTTGCCTTCCGGACCGATGATGAACGTCCACCGGAACGGCACCGGTCGCTCGTCATTGATGACGCCGTAGGCCTCGGCGACGCCCTTCCCAGGGTCGCTCAACAGCGGGAAATCGGCATCGAGTGACTGGGCGAACTTCGTGTTCGTGTCCACGTCGTCGACGCTGATCATGAAGTACGCGATATCGAACTTCTGAAGCTGGTCGCTGGATTCACGCAGCGACTTGCATTCGGCCGTTCAACCACCGGTGAATGCTTTGGGGAACCACGCCAACACGACCGTCCGACCCTCGTAGTCGGTCAGGCTGTGGGTCTTCCCATCACTCCCCGGAAGCGCGAAGGGCGGTGCATCGTCGCCGGCCTCCAACTCTGCCGCCGTCGCCCCAGCCGCGCCGAAGGCGGCAAGCGCGACCGTCGCGGTCAGGATGAAGAGTCGCTTCATGGTGCCTCACTCCTTGGTTGGCGCATCGGCAAGCGGCCCCGCCGATACGCGGGTTCGTTGGGTGCCTCGCGGCACCGCTACAGCGTATCCCATCCGGCCGGTTCTTGACAGGGTGCGCGCGTTGCCCGAGCATGGGCGCGATGTCACGGAAAACAGCTCCGGTGCGCAGTGACGGCTCGTCCCCGAAGGCACCGGGGGACGACGATGACCGTCGGACCGGGGCGGAGCGACGGGACGCGCACGAGCGACGCCTGAATGACGAGCGGCGCCGGGACCCCGTCGGACCGCCGGGTGGCGATGCAACTGAACGCCGGGGCGGCATCGACCGCCGCCTGCCCGGCGATCGCCGATCTTTCGCCGAACGTCGAAAGGACCGCACGCCAGGCTGATGGTGGGGCGAACGCTCACACTCGGTGCCTCTGTCATCGCCGGGCTGGTTGCGTGGAGCGCCACGAGCGCGTGGACGCGCGCCCTCGCACTTCCCGCCGTTGCACCTCCCGCGCCGACCGTGATGCGGGAACTCGCGCGGCCGGCGCCGCCGGCGGCTGGCCGGCGGCCGGGGCGCCCCGTGATGGGCGGACCTGGCTGGCGCGTGCGTTCTCACGTGTCGGTCCTTGACGTGCTGATCGTCAAGGTCGAAACGAGCAGGCTCCACGAGGCGCCGGGCATCGCCCACCACATCATCGCCCCCGCGACATCGGACCACGTCGAGGCGCTGGTCTATTTTCATCGACCGCGCGAGCGGATGGCCGATCTCCGGGTGCAGTGGACGCCGGCAGGCGGGTACGCGACGCTACGGCTCACAGAGCGGTCACCGTAGCAGGACTCATGTTCGATACCGTCAACTGGCCCAACGTGACGATGGGCGCGGGGCTCGCGATCGGCCTGGCGCTGGTCGTCGCCCAGCTGGCCGCGCGCGGCGTGCGCATGATCCTGGGAACGGTGACCGGGGACGCGGCGTCCGTCTCGTTTCGCGACCCCATACAGCGGCGACCGATTCGCATCATCCGCGGCCTGGTCTTTGTTGGTGTCCTGGGGCTCATTACCCGCCCCATCCTCAGCCTCTTCGGTGTCGAGCTCTCCGTCGGCGTGCCGCTCGAAGCACTGACCCAATGGCTCTTCCAACAGGGCGTGCGCATCGTGCTGATTGCGCTGCTCGCCTATGTCGCCGTGCGCATGGCCGCCCTCGGGAGTGCCCATTTCGAACGCGCGGTGACGGAGCGCGCCGGCGGTGATGCCGACAAGCTCGAGCTCGTGGAACGGGTCCACACCATCAGCGGGCTCCTCATGAACGCGGTCAACGTTCTTGTGTTCGGTGCCGCGACGCTCATGATTCTGCGGGAGCTCGGCATGGACATCACGCCGCTCCTCACCGGTGCCGGCATCGCGGGGCTGGCCGTCGGCTTCGGCGCGCAGAATCTGGTCCGCGATGTCATCTCGGGCTTCTTTCTCATTCTCGAAGACCAGGTGCACGTGGGCGACGTCGTCGAGATCAACGGGACGGCGGGACTGGTCCAATCCGTCAAGCTCCGCACGATCGTGCTCCGCGACCTGTCAGGGACCGTGCACGTCATCCCCAACGGGGCGATCACGACCCTCTCCAACAAGACGGTCGACTTCTCCTACGCCGTCATCGACGTCGGCGTCGCCTACAAGGAGGACACCGATCATGTGTCGGACGTGCTGCGTGATGTCGGGGGCGGGCTCGAATCCGACCCGGGCTTCAGCGACCACATCCTGGACCGCCTGGAGATCCTGGGGGTCAGCGAGTTTGGGGATTCCGCGGTCGTCATCAAGATCCGCATCAAGACCCGTCCCCTCAAGCAGTGGATGGTCGCGCGAGAGCTGCGCCGGCGCATCAAGCGAGCATTTGACGCCGACGGCATCGAGATCCCGTTCCCGCACCTGTCGGTCTATTTCGGCGAGGCGAGCAAGGCGTTTCTGACACATCAGCTCGAAGTGGAGGCCATCGAGCGGGCCGCGCTTGCGACGGGCGAGGGGCGGGCACGGGATGCCGAGGTCAGCCGTTCGAAGGCGGGCGCGGCCGACGGCGAGGCCGAAGCCGACGGCGGGTACGAATAGGCCGTGGCGCGCTGCAGGCCATGACGGGACAGCAGCCACAATCGGGCACGCCCGCGTCGGAGCCCACCGCGCTCTACGACGCCGCGCAGATTCACGCGCGTGTCGACGAGTTGGCGTCCGACTTGGACCGGCGACTCCCGCCGGACGGAACGCCCCACCTGATCGCCGTGCTCAAGGGCGGATTCGTGTTTCTGGCCGATCTCGTCCGAGCCATGCGCCGACCGGTCACGGTGGACTTCGTCCGTGTCGCCAGCTATGGCGCCGGAACGACACCGGGGGCGCCCCGGCTCATCCAGGAGCCGGAGATGCCGCTCCGTGGCCGGGATGTCGTCGTCGTCGAGGACATCGTCGACACGGGGACCACCCTCGGCGTGCTGCGGCAACGGCTCCTGCGCGAGCGCCCGCGCAGCCTGACCACCGTGGCCCTCTTGACGAAGTCCTCGCGACGCCACACGAGCGTGCCGATCGAGCTCACGGGATTCGTGGTCGACCAGGGCTTCGTCGTCGGCTACGGCCTGGATCTCGATGAGCGTTTCCGCCACCTCCCCTATCTCGCACTCGTCGACCCGCTCGACGGAGTGCGAGGAGACGCATGAGACGCCGCTATGCCCAAACCACGCTCGACACCACGATCCTCGACGCCTCGCGCGAAGCGGTCCACACAGCAACGCGCGTCCCCCAGCGGCATCGCGGCGGATAACTGGGGCACCGCGATCACCTGTATCGAGCCTGACAGCATCCTGATTCGCGGCTATGCGCTCGACGAGCTCATGGGGCGGCTCTCGTTTGGCGAGACGATCTACCTGCTGCTCGCGGGCGAGCGACCATCCCCGGCAGTCGGCCGTCTCATGGAAGCGCTGCTCGTGTCGTCGATCGACCATGGAGCCACCCCACCGTCAACGCTGGCGGCCCGGACCGTGGCCGGCACCGGCGCCCCGCTGCGAGCGGCAGTGTCCGCAGGGGTGCTCGCGCTGGGTTCCCCACTGGGTGGCGGGGGCAGCATCGAGAGCTGTCTACGCTTCCTTGACGAAGGACTAGCGCTCGTAGGTGACTGGGTCTCACACGACGATGCCGCCCGGCGCCTGCTCGACCAGTGGAGTCCGACCGGCACGGACGTGCCTCCGGGATTCGGCCATCGGTTCCACGCACGCGATCCGCGCGCGGCGCGACTCCTACAGCTCGCGTTCGAGCTCGAGCTTGACGGCGGACACATCCAGCTCGCACGCGCGCTCGAACAGGAGCTCGTCGAGCGTCGCGCCGCCGCAGGCGAGGCCGCCTTGTCACTCAACGCGGACGGCGCCATCGCCGCGGTCTGCGGGGACCTCGGGCTCGACGGCGAGACGGCTACGATGCTGTTCACAGTCTCCCGGGTGCCGGGGTTCGTCGCGCACGCGATCGAAGAACAGCGCCGTCAGAAAGCGATGCGCCTCATCGACCTGACCAAGCACCACTACGACGGGCCGAAGCCCCGACGGTTTCCGGACGCCCCGCTGTAGTCCCCACGCAGCGGTCGCGGGGGCTTGGGGCGAAGGTGATCTTGCCTGGGAAAAGTGGACAGGTTGATTATGCTGCACACTGCACCTGTCGAGCATGCCTCCTTTCAAAGGTGTTGGGGCTGACGTATCCCAGGGACGAGTGCAGGCGGTGGGGATTATAGAAGCCCTCGATGTACTCCGCGACGGCGTCCTTGGTCCTGCGTCGCGTCGACCACGGCTGGCGGTGGATGAGCTCGGTCTTGAGCGTCCCGAAGAAGCTCTCGGTGACGGCGTTATCCCAGCAGTCGCCCTTCCGACTCATCGAGCAGACGATCTGGTGGTCGTGCAGGACGCGCTGGTACGCGTCGGCGGCATACTGGCACCCTCGGTCCGAATGATGGACGAGGCCGGCCGCTGGGACGCGCCTCCCCAGCGCCATGTGCAACGCCTCGAGCGCCAGCTCCGCCCGCAGGTGCGGCTGGATGGCCCACCCCACCACGCGCCGCGAGAACAGGTCGAGCACGACGGCAAGATACAGCCACCCCTCCCACGTCCAGAGGTAGGTGATGTCGGTGCTCCAGCGCTCGTTCGGCTGTGCGGCGTCGAAGTCACGGGCGAGCACGTTGGGCGCAACCGGATGTTGGTGGGCACTGTCCGTGGTACGCCGGAACCGCTTGCAGGGCAGGCCGATCAGGCCCATGGCCCGCAGCAGTCTGGCGACTCGCTCCCGGCCAACGGTGAACCCGTCCTGCCTGAGCTGCTCGTAGATCCGCGGGCTTCCGTAGGTCCCCCGACTCGCGGCATGGATCGCCCGGATCCGGGCTGTCAGCTGGACGTCTTCACGGTGCCGTCGGCTCGGCGGGCGCTTCGCCCATGCGTAGTAGCCACTGCGGGTGACCTGGAGCACCCGACAGAGAGACCGCACCGCATGGGTGGCCTTCTCCGCATGAACAAACGCGAACCTCACGCCTGTTCCTTCGCGAAGAAGGCCGCCGCCTTTTTTAAGATCGTTCGCTCCTCTCGCAGGACGCGCACTTCGCGGCGCAGCGTTCGGAGTTCCTCGAGTTCCTCGGTGGTCAGCGCGCCGGTCGGATTGTGGCCGTGGTCGATCTCGTACTGCTGCACCCATCGCCGCAACGCCGACTCGGTCAGGTCCAACTCCCGTGCCACCTGGCCGATGCTGCGGTCACCCTGCTTGCACAGCCGGACCGCTTCCTGTTTGAACTCCACCGTGAATCGTCGTCGTCTCCGTTGGGCCATGAACACCTCCCGGCGCATTCTCGCGCCTTGTGGGGTGTCCACCCAACCCAGGCAAGCTCAGGAGCGCGCGCCATGGTGATGAGACCAACGTTGGTAGACCGGCCGGCGGTCGGTCCCCTATAGTGGGACGGTCGAGACCTCTGAACAGGAAGGACAGAACCACGAGCCCCAGGGTCGGCCTGCTCGCTCGCCTCTGCACGCTGCTCCTGCTAGCCAGCGCCGCGACGGCCGCCGGTCAGGATCGACGCCTCGTCAGCGCCGCCGCGAATCAAGACGCGGCGGCGGTCCGATTGCTGCTCGCCGACGGCGTCGACGTCAACGCCCGCCGCGCGGACGGCGCGACGGCACTCCTCTGGGCGGCCCACAGGGACGACCTGGAGATGGTGGACCTCCTCCTGCGAGCCGGCGCCGACGTCAACGCCGCCGATGATCACGGCGTGACCCCGCTCGAGCGGGCGGGCGAGAATGCGAGTCTCGCGATGGTTGAGAGACTGCTTGCCGCGGGCGCGGACGCGAACGCCGCACAGACGAGCGGCCTCACGCAACTGATGACCGCCGCGCGGACCGGTAGCATCGATGTGGTCCAGGCTTTGCTGTCTGCCGGCGCGAACACCAATTCGGCGACCACTATCACGCGGAGCACTGCACTGATGTGGGCCGTGTCCGAGCGTCATCCACACGTTGTTGACCGGCTCCTCGACGCGGGCGCCAACCCCAGCGTCACCACGGTGAAGGGGTTCACGCCGCTGATGTATGCGGTTCGGAACGGGGATCTCGATGCCATCAAGACGCTGCTTGCCGCTGGGGTCGACGTGAATGAGGTCAGCGCAGATGGGACCCACGCGCTCCCGTTTGCCATCGTGAATGGTCAAGATCAAGTCGCATTGTTCTTCTTGGAACAAGGCGCCGACCCGAACGGCTCGATGGGAGGGGTGCCGGCCCTGCACGCGGCAGCGGGCAACGTCGGCACGTGGTTGAGGGGATGGTACCGGCGTCATGGGAGGGCCAGCTATTTCGGACAGTACCGGGAACGCGGTCTCGACCCAGGACGGCGCCTCCCCCTTGTCAACGCGCTGCTCGAGCACGGCGCTCACGCAGACAGCCGCATCACCAACACGGCGATGTTCACCTCCTATCTTGGCTATCCGACCAAGGGCGCCTTCGAGCCATTCGCCAACGGCACAGGCGACCTCCGCGGCGCCACTCCGTTGTGGGTGGCGGCGGCGGCCGCCGGGGGAAGAAGCCGTCAGCGGGCTGCCGCCGAGGGGGCGGACGCGCCGGAGTTCAGTTATGTCCAGGTCATGCAGGCGCTGCTCGACGCCGGCGCCGACCCGCATGCGACCACGGTGGACGGCACGACACCGTTGATGGTGGCCGCGGGGCTCGGTCGCATCGGGGGGACTGCTGGTGGCATCTCGGCGGCTGGGCGGGGCTCCCGCCTCCTCGAAGCCGAGCAGGCTGTTCGCGTGTTACTCGACGCGGGCGCTGATATCAACGCCACGAATGAGGCCGACTTCAGGGCGATTCACGGTGCTGCTTACCTTGGCGCCAACGAGCTCATCGAGCTGCTCGTACAGCAAGGGGCGAACATCAACGCGCGTGACTTCCGCGGTCGCACGCCGTACCGCCTTGCCGAGGGCGCGAAACAGTCATTCCACTTCGTCGCCTTTCCGGAAACTGCAGAGTTCATCAAGGGCCTGGGCGCAAATGCCGCGTTGGGTATCCCCGGGACGGTACAGGAGCGCCTGCGTGACGTTGCCGCCGCGCGCTAGAATGCTCCTCAGCACGGGCGTTGGAACTTCCGCGATCAGCCGTCTGCCCATCCGGTACGTCGACGTCGTGCTTCAAGCGCTGACCTGACGCGCACCCCCCCCCCGCGGCCGCGCCTCCTCGTCCGGGACGTGGAGTTGCGCCCCGCTAGCCCGCCACCCATGACCTAGCCCCCTGAGACCGTTCCAGCCCGAGCGATAGAATTCGGGCGCAACGAGCAGCCGGCGCCTCCGGTTCGGTTGATAGGTGCGCTTCAGGCAGGGCGCCACGCACGCGGTACAGCACCGAACAAATCGTCTGAAACTGCGGCAGTGACGGCGCGCTCGCGGCGTAGAATGAGTCGCGGCGTCTGACCACCCGGTAGACCAACTGATGGCACTTGAAGTCGGCTCCCGCCTCGCCCATTACGACGTGACCGCCCTCATCGGCGAGGGGGGCATGGGGCAGGTCTATCGCGCCATAGACACCCAACTGGGCCGCGACGTCGCCCTAAAGATTCTCCCCGACGCCTTCGCCGCTGACCCGGATCGGCTCGCCCGGTTCCAGCGGGAAGCGCAGGTCCTCGCCAGCCTCAACCCACCCGAACATCGCGCAGATCCACGGCATCGAAGGGTCGGAGTCTGCACGTGCTGCGGGAAGGGGGTCGAGAAGCCACCGATTCGGATTCCTGGGGTGTCGCCGTCGTGATGCCAGACGAGAAGCCCCGTGTTCACGTCCCCGCGTGGATCTCGCTGATCGGGCTCGGGATCGGGATCGTCGTGCTCGTGCTGGCGATCGGGGTCGTGCTGGTCGATCTGATCTCGCAGTAGGCGGGGAGACCCTGACGCCAACGGAGTTCGCAGAGATCGCTCGCGGAGATCGCCCAGATTTGGGGGTCGAGAAGTCGCCCTCTCGCAGAGCGGGCGGCCACGCCGGAGAGCGGCATCTGAGGCGCAGTCCAGTACGCGAGCGGGCTATGATCTGGCCCTCACGATGTCCTTGGAGCCTGGCTCGACTCTCGGCCCATATGAGATCCGCTCCCAGCTCGGCCAGGGCGGCATGGGCGTCGTCTACCTGGCCCAGGATCCTCGCCTGAAGCGCCAGGTCGCCATCAAGCAGCTGCCGCCGGACCTGACGCGCGACGACACCGCCAAACAGCGGTTTCTCCAAGAAGCCCAAGCCGCCTCGGCACTCGATCACCCCAACATCTGCACCATCTTCGAGATCAACGAGACGGCCCACGGGCAGCTCTACCTCGTAATGGCCCACTACGAAGGAGAGACGCTCAAGGAACGGATCGCACGGGGGCTGCTGCCGCTGGACGACGCGATCGACGTCGCCACGCAGGTGGGGCAGGGGCTGGTGGAAGCACACGGCGCGGGCATCGTGCATCGGGACATCAAGCCTGCGAACCTGCTCGTCACCAAGTCGTCGGTTTCTGTTCTACGTAGAGGGCGCGCCGGACATGGCATGCATCTATCTGGGCACGCTGGACGGCAGTGCTCCGACGCGGCTGATTTCCGCCGATGGCCCCGGCGTGTATCTGCCCGACAACCAGACGTCGCGCGCGTCGTCGGGGTGGCTGCTGTGGGTGCGGGCGGACACGCTGGTAGCCCAGCGGCTGGACGCGGAGCAGGCGGCGCTCATGGGCGAGCCGGTGACGCTCGCCGACGGGGTGGCGGTCGAATTTGGTGGGATCGCCTTGTACGAGAGAGGAGGGACTATGCGGTTGTTGTTGCTACGGCTCAAGAACGGAGACGCTGCGATGATCGGACGTTGGGCCCTGCTGCTTGTCGTCGCCGCCGTTTTGCACGCCGGTTGCGCCCCGGCGGATTCAGATCAGGTCGCGGACGGTCGGGCGCGCGTGGTTCAGCGGTTTCTGGCTGCTGCTCCCGACGTCGGTGAACCGCTTCCCGATCTGACGATCGTCGACGCGAGCGGTGATCCCGTGAACCTTCGAGAGGTCGCGCGGGAGCACTATACGGTTCTCGTGCTCGGCTGCCTCACGTGACCGCCCTTCTTACGTAACGTCCCCAGTTTGGAGACGGTCAAAATCGATTACGCACCGCAAGGTGTGCAGTTCTTCTACGGGAAGCCAACGGGATGCCGTTCTACGCGAAGCTGCGCGCGGAAGGCGATCCCGAGCTGTTGGCCACCGGCGGGGGCACGATGTATCTCGGGTTCCACCTGGACCCGTTGTATCGGGTGCACTGGAACAACGAGGTGGACCCGGTGGAGTTCCAGATCACCGCGCCGCCTGGCGTGACGGTGACCCCCGCACGCGGAGTGGGTGCGGATCCCGAGGAACCCGCAGACGCCGACCCCCGTGAGTTTCTCGTGGACGTGGTGGGGCAGCCCGATGACACGCTGGATCTGGAGGTTCGCTATTACGCGTGCGACGATGCGCTGACCTTCTGTATCCCGGCACGACAGGCGTATCGCGTCCATCTCACGAGGGACTTTAGTCACGCGTGGAGCATCCGGACATCGCCGGACAGTGAGCAAATCCCGTCTTCAGGAGCGGGTTCGCCTCGCACCGCGACCCGCTGGATGCGCATGCGGTGAACGCGGTGGCCTGCGGCATCTCCACGCGGAAGTATGCTCGGAGCCTCGACACCCTGCCGGAGGAGGTCGCGGAGCGGTCGACGTCGAAGAGCGCGGTCTCGCGTCGCTACGTCGCCATGACGACGACGCAGCTGACCCGCTGGCTCACCACGCCACTCGGGGATCGCCACTTCCCGATCGTGCTGATCGATGGAATCGTCCTGGGCGACCACACGGTCGTGATCGCGCTCGGCATCGATACAGAGGGCAAGAAGCAGGTGCTGGGGCTGCGGGAAGGCCACACCGAACACAGCCGCGTCGTCAAGGCGCTGCTGCGCGACCTCGTCGAGCGCGGGTTGGATCCGGAACGGGCGCGACTCTTCGTGATCGACGGCGCGAAGGCGCTCACCTCGGCCATCCACACGGTGTTTGGCACGTTGGGCGCCATCCAACGGTGTCAGCTCCATAAGCGGCGCAACATCTTGGGCCACCTCCCGGATCATCTGCACGCGAACGTGACGGCGGTGCTGCGGGAGGCCTGGGCGGCCGTCGATGTCGCGCTGGCCCACCAGAACACGGGTACGAGTCAGCCCCCGCCATGGGCGCCTCGTTCTCGGTCGTGGCCAGCATCCGGGCGCAAGATCAACCTCGGCTCGTCGGTCAGCGGGTTTCCGATCACCTACGCGGTCCGCGGTCGAGCGTGTAGACGACGCCGGTCTTGCCCGGGATCCCGGTGATCACGCGGCGCACCTCGCCCGGCTGCAGCCGCGGGTTGATCCAGCTGACGACGCTCGCGTCGGGCGAGACCGGGGTATCGACCAGCAGGCGCTCGAAGGGATGGTCGAGGTCCCAGTGGTCGTTCAGGTGCTGGTAGTACCAGACAATCTCGCCCGTGTCGGCGTCGAGCGCCAGCGTCGAGTTGTGGTACAGGTGCTTCCTGTCGGCACCCCCGAGCAGGAACTTGGGGGCCGGCGACGTGACGGACGTTCCGATGTAGATGAGGTTGAGCGCCGGGTCGTAGCTCGGCACCATCCAGGCGCCGACGTGCTTCCGCTCCTCGAAGGGGACGTCGCCCCACGTCTCGTCGCCCGGCTCGCCCGGGGCCGGAATGGTGCGCCGGCGCCACAGCTCCCGGCCGGTCGCGGCATCGTGGGCCGTGATGACGCAGGCGTCCGGTCCGCCCCTCGGGACACAGCTCCGCCCCGAGATCACCTTGCCGTTGGCGATAATCGGCCCCGAGCCTTGCATCGCCGGGTTTACCGTGTAGTCGAGCACCTCGGTCTCCCAGACGAGCCGCCCGGTCGCCGCGTCGAGCGCGAAGACGTGGTCGTCGACGCTCGTGTCGATGATGGAGGTCCCGTAGATGGCGACGTTGCGGTTGTTCTGCGATAGCGCGCTGAACGCGCCGACGAGGTAATCGGTGACGTCGTCCGGCACCTCCCGGCGATGCTCCCAGACGAGGTCGCCCGTGGCGGCGTCGATCGCCTGGATGACGTCGTTCGGGTTCGGCATGTACAACACGCCGTCGTACACGAGCGGGGTCCCCTCCTGCATGCCTGTCGTCAACGCGCGCGACCAGACCATGCGCAGCTCGCCGACGTTCTCGCGCGTGATCTGGTCGAGCGGGCTGTATCCCCAACTGTCCAGTGTCCGACGCCACATCAACCAGTCGGCCGGATCGGGGTCTTGCAGCATCGCGTCCGTGACCGGCCTGAAGTCGCGGTCTTGGGCGCCTGCCAGCGTACCCGCGAGGCTGACGAGCAGGCACACGGCGAACACGCGACGATGCCACTTCGTGCTCATAGCAACTCCTTCTCGACGTCGGGGTTGGGGAATGGCAGCCCGATTATGCCACCGGCCGGCCTGATCACGGCCTCGATTGGGGGGGGCGGCTCGGACGGGGATCGCGCGTCAGAACCGAAACAGCCGCGTGAGCTTGACGACAAAGGCGCGGTTCTCGAGGAAGGGCGTGCCCCGCAGCGACGTGTCCCGCTGGTCGTTGTAGACGACGAACAGCTCGCTCCCCGGCTGATACTCCCAGCGGAGCCGGAGGTTCGTGCTGAGGGAATTGGTGCTGTTGTTGTATTGCAGCAACCCGCCGAAGAACATCCGCGGCGACAACGTGAAGGTCACGCGGCTCTGCATCAGTGTCGCGGTGAACTGCCCCTCGGGGAGGTCGATCCGGTTGATCGAGATGCTCGGCTCGAACGAGAACTGCGGCGTGATCTCGATCCGACCGCGCCGGTAGCCGTAGGCCGTGTTGTTCCCGCTGAAGAACTCCCCGCGCTGGATGGAGAAGGTGCCCGAGAACCGGCGCTGCGCCCCCATGGAGTAGGACACAAAGACGTCCTGGAAGGCGTAGGCGCCGACCGGAATGGTGACGTCGGACGCGATCGGGAAGGGCCGCACGAGCAGCTCGTAGTTGTCCTGGACATCCACGCCGAACCGGTCGCTGTTCTCGAACTCGGCCTGGAAGCGCGCCTGCGCGATCCGCGTTTCG
Organism: Vicinamibacterales bacterium; assembly: GCA_965197395.1. Classification (GTDB taxonomy): domain Bacteria; phylum Acidobacteriota; class Vicinamibacteria; order Vicinamibacterales; family UBA8438; genus CAZYFH01. Next base: position 668,280 of record CBDANB010000007.1, read on the forward strand.
ACCTGGCCGGCCCCGTTCTCGATGTAGTCGAGGCTGCCGCTGAAGGTGAATTGCCGCACCGCCGCAATCCCGCGAGGCCGCGGGCTGTACTGGGCCGTGGTAAACGTGCGCCGGAAATCGTCACGACGCAGGAAGCCGATTTCCGGGTTGAAGTTGTCGCCGACGCGCAGATGGTCAACCTGGACCGCATACAGGTCGCCATTGTAGGTGAACACCCCCTGGTAGCTCGCGTCGTCCCCCTCGAGGCCAGGCGTGCGCGTCCGGGCGTAGTACCCATTGAAGTTCACGTTGTCGTAGAACGAAAACGCCGCGTCGAGGCCGTAGACCTCGTTCGAGCCGGGACCAGCCGTCGAGACGGACCGGCCGGTGTAGATACCGCCGATGCGGCTGCGCCGCAGGATGTCGCGCTTCACCCGCAGGACCGTGAAGTTGGTGCCCAGTGCGCCGACGCCTGGCGCATCGTCGGTCTGGATGCTCACGGCGCCGATGCTGAACTTGCCCGCCTTGCCGGTGAGCCGTCCGCCGCCCAGGATCGGCACCGTTTGCCCTTGTTCCAGCCCGATCCGCCGGCTGAAAAAGATCGTCGGCACGTCGCCACCGCCAAAGAAGCCGCCCCCGCCCTGTCGGCGTGTCCCGCCGCCGGGACCACCCCCACCACCGCCAAAGGAAGCCCCGCGGCCGAAGTCGAAGATCCCCCGGCCCTCGAGGAAGAACTCGCGCTTCTCGGGGAAGAACAGGCTGAACCGCGTGAGGTTCACCTGTTGCTCGTCGACCTCGACCTGGGCAAAATCGGTGTTGTAGGTGAAGTCGGCCGTCAGGTTCTCGGTCACGCCGTACTTGACGTCGAAGCCGAACTCGCCGTCGCCATCGTTCGAGATGCGCGGGACCGCATTGACGTCGGTGGCGAGTGAGCCGATGGCGTACGGTTTAATCTCGAACGTCCGGTTGCCCCCCGGGACCTCGACGCCGGCCAGCGTGCCAGCCGCCGACATCCGGAACTCCCCCGGCCCGCCGGAAATGGGGATCGGGGTCAGATACACCCGTTCGTTCTTCCAACGAATGTTTCGCGCGAGCTGAAGCCCCCAGATCTGCGAAATGCCCGGCCTGAAGCGGATGGACTTGAACGGGATCTCCATCTCGACGGTCCAGCCCCCGTCGAACCGCCCGGTCTTGACCTCCCAGACCGGGTTCCAGTCGAGGTTGGGGCTCCCTTCATCGGTGATCTCGTAGTCGCCGAACCCGCCAATGGGGTTGACGAAGAAGGAGACGCCGTTGCGCCGATCGTAGAAGGTGTCGAACCCGACGCTGAAATAGTCGTTCTGGATGAGCTGGAACGAATCGCGCTGCATCTCATTGGCGACCCACTGCGACTCGGGCGCCGAGTCCCAGAGGCGCGCGCCCACATAGACATTCTGCGCGTCGTAGAAGACCCACGCCTCGGTCCGTTCCGTCGCGGGCGCGCCCTCATCGGGCACCTGCTGAATGAAATCACCGACCGCCGGCACCATTTCGTAGATGCCATCGTCGAGCGCCCCATCTACCCGCAGGGGCTCGGTGAGCGAAACCGCCCGCACTGTGGCGCGTCCGGCCGCATCGCGCGCGATCGTCTCGGGCGCTTCCGGTGGCGGGGGGCCATCGATGAGCGTGGTGGGCGCCGCCGCGAAACCTGCGCCGCGCCCGGTGGCAGCTGGCTCGCTGCGTGGCGCTGACCGAGGCTCCACGTCGACAGGCACGGGCTCGGTGACGCGTGGCGCGACCGCCCCACCGCCGGGTGTCAGGCCCCGCCTCAGATCGGCGGCCAGCCGGTCCTGCAGCGCGAAGAGATCCGTCACCGTGCCGTCGACGATCGCCGTGTGCACGACCGTAGCCGTCGCCACCTCCACCACGCGCGCCGTGATGCGCATCCGGTCGCCCAGCCGCTGGTAGCCACCACTGATGACCCACTGCGCGCCGAGGAGACGGCCCGCGGCAACCGCTGTCTCCTCGGTCGCCTCAACGCTCCTGCCCTCCGCGCTCAGCTGCGCGATCGCGCCCGACACGGCCTGGCGCCCGACCACCGACACACCGCCCGCACCCTCCAAGTCAGCCGCGAGCGCGTCGACGATGCCCGTACCGATCCAGTCGTCCGGTGCGGCTCCCGAGATGTTGGAAAACACGGTGATGGCAACGCTGTCGTCCGCGACGGCGGCTGGCGCCGACTGGGCAGCGCGGACCGCTCCTGACGCGGGGAGGTGAGGCCCCGCGCCGAGCTCGACCGACATTGCCGTCGACATCGAGAGAAGAACGATCGTCTCAGCGATGATCATGGGGACCCTTAGGAGGGTACTGGGTCGATGTCGATGGCGTCGTCCAGCGTCAGCGGCCCCCGTGCGATCCTTCTTGAGCGTCTCCCCCCTCGTAGTGGGCCATCACGAGGTAGAGCTGGCCGTCGGCCGTCTCGTTCATCTCGTGGATCGTGCAGATGTTGGGGTGGTCCAGCGCCGCAGCCGCCTGCGCCTCGCGTATAAACTGTTGCTTCGCTGCCTCATCGCGGGTCAGCTCCGGAGGAAGCAACTTGATGGCGACCGTGCGTTTGAGACGCGGGTCGTGGGCTTCGTAGACGACGCCCATGTCGCCCTGCCCAAGCTGGGAGCGGACCTCGTACGGGCCGAGCGTGGAGCCAGGCGCCAGGGGCATCGGATGGCCGATCAGAGCGTGGTTGTCGCTGGTGCCCGCTTAGCGTCACGGAGTTACCTCCCCGTGGCGTTTGAACGCCTCCTGGCGCGATCGTGGGACGGGAGCGCGCACAAGAGGGGGCGCTGAGACGCACGGCCCGCGTTTGGCGTTCGTACGCTTCGGCGCGCGCACGACCCTTGGGGGGTTAGGTCTGGATTGCGCTAATCTTGAACTTGAAAGCGGCCCCACGTCGCGCTGATGACGCGGCGCAGGGCCTGACCCAGTCCACCGAGATGACCGGCGGATCGGGCTGCCCCATTCTAGTAGCCCTCCCCCGCCGGCCTCACTGGGCGCCATGAGCGCCAAGGAGGCCACGATGACCCGACGTAGTCGACCACGACGCGCAGCGATCTATGCGCGCGTCTCGACACTCGAGCAGACGACCGCAAACCAACTCACCGAACTGCGTCGCTACATCGAACGCCGCGATGGACGGCCCGCGAGTACGTCGATGAGGGCGTGAGCGGATCGACGGACAGCCGGCCCGCGCTCGACCGGCTCGTCCAAGATGCTCGCCGTCGGCGGTTCGATGTGCTCATCTGCTGGCGGCTCGACCGGCTCGGGCGCAACTTGAGACATCTGATTACGCTGCTCGACGAGCTCCAGGCGCTCGGAGTGGCCTTTGTGAGCTTGGCCGGGGGTATCGACGCAACGACGCCGGCTGCCGCTTGCAGATGCACATCCTGGGAGCCATCGCGGAGTTCGAGCGCGCCCGCATCGCGGAACGGGTGCAGGCGGGCCTGGCGCGGGCACGAAAACAGGGGCAGACCCTCGGCCGACCTCGCCACCGATTCACGTCGTCGGAGCTGGCCAGGGTCCAAGGACTGCCGACCCGAGAGGCGGCCCGAGTGCTCGGCGTGCCTCGGTCGACGCTGCAGCGCGCGCTGGCCCGAAAACCCCTCTGAGTCTTCGCCTCGAGCCTGCCCGTTTTCTTCGGGAATCGGGCCGTCGGGATCGCCGATTCGGGTGGCCCGTAAACACCCGTTTCTGGGACAGCGTGCTATGGGATCGGCACCCGCTCGAGCAGCTCTTGGGTCCAATTCTGCACGACGATCAGGCCGGAGAACACCCCGTCCTCTTCGCCGTCCATCGTGGCAGGCGTGCGCAGGAGGAAGCGGTCCCCCGCGGGCGCGAGATCGTAATGTCGGCCAGGACCGCCGGCGATCATCGCGTTTTGATTCAGGGCGAAGGCTTCCATCGGCGTGCCTGCATTGAACGCGGGCTCGGTCTGCACCTCGGTCACCATGAGTCGACCCGGGACGGCGAGGTAGAAGACCTCGCGCCCGTCCGGCGACCACCGCACGATACTGCCGGCGCCCGCCATGGCGCCGCACCTCCCGGCTGACCGTCGAGGGGGCCCGGCCCAGGCGCCGGCCGATCTGGCGCAGCGACGCCCCACGGGCGAGCCCGCGCGAGATCTCTTCGCGCTCCGTGACGCCGAGCGCCAGGCGGGATCGTGTCCGCGGGGGCGGCGGAATCCCACCCCGCCGGGCCACCACCGTGTAGACGGCCCCCCTGTCTCGGGCGAGCGCCCGACCAATGACGACACACGACTCGCCCCGTGTCCACCGGGTCCAGACCTCCGCCTCCTCCCCCGACGACATCCGTGCTCGACGAACGCGACCCATGATCCCTCCTTGGCATGATCATCTATCGCGTTGCGTCGACCAATTGAATTCACCCCTCCTGTCCGCTCGTCGCACACCGTCTGCCCATCCGAGACGGTGATCAGCCCCGGCCGATGGCATAATCAGCGGGTGCTGCCCCACAAACCGATGTCTCTGATCATCGGCTCCCGCCCGGGCCCCGACGACGTGACCGCTCTCATCGGCGAAGGTGGGATGGGCTCTGTCGCGCCATGAAGCGCCGTCGCTGCGCGGGCTCATCGTCGCCCCGCCGCGGTAGGCGACTGGGCATTGCTGGGGTAGTCCTGCTCGTCGCACTCGGAGCGAGCAGTTGCGAAACCTCGCCACCGCCGGGCCCACCCTCGGTGATCTACGTCACGTGGGACTCGGTGCGTGCGGACCACGTGTCGGCCTACGGATATGCCCGGCCAACGACGCCGACGCTCGACCGCTTGGCTCGCGAAGGCGTGCTGTTCGAGACCGCTATAGCCCAGCACAACTGGACCCGGCCGTCGTACTCCTCGGTGCTCACGTCCCGCCACATGTGGGAGCTGCGTGACATGCGGATGGGACCCTCCGAGCTGACGCTCGCCGAAACTCTCTACAGCTATGGATACCGGACCGTGGGCATCGTGCAAAACCCCAACCTGAGCGCTAGGTTTCACTTCGACCAGGGCTTCGAGACCTACCTCGAGGTGGCCGAAACGAAGCCGGCGCGGGTGATCAGTGAGGCGGCAATCGAACGCCTCGAGCCGCTGCGCGCGGCCGGTCAACCTTTCTTTCTATTTGTGCACTATCAGGGACCGCACTGGCCGTACGATCACGGCAGCCCACACGCGAGCACCTTCATCAGGGACGATTCGACGCCCATCGGCAGCCGCCAAATCAACCACTGGATGTCGTCGCACGGCGACGGGTGGGACGGCGGCGCGGCAGACGCGCCCTCCACGCTTCGGTATATTCGCGATCTCTACGACAGCGACCTCCGCGAAACCGACGACGGGATGCGGGTGCTGTTCGATTGGTTGGCAGAGCACGGGCTTTGGGACAACACACTCATTGCCTTCAACTCGGACCACGGGGACGAGTTCGGCGACCGGGGACGCTTCGGTCACGCGCACAAGAATCTGCACCCCGAACTGACCTACGTGCCGCTCATCGTGCGCTTTCCGAAAGCGTTGGGGGTCCCGTCGCGGCGGGTAGCAGCTCCGGTTCAAAACCTGGACATCCTCCCGACGGTCCTCAGCGTGCTCGGAATCCCTGTGCCTGATGTTGTCAAGGGGCGCAGCTTGCTGCCACTCGATTCACTCGAAGACGAGGACCGAATAGCGTTCAGCAGCGTTGGTCGATATGTTGCAGTCCGGAGCCGAGACTACACTCTTATCGTCGACCTCGACGAGGCCGATCCGGCGTATGCGTTCTACGCGATCAATCGCGACCGCAACGAAACCGCGCCTGTGCGCGGCGGCGATGACAACCCGGCGTTCCTCCGCCTCAAGGCGGCGGCCGCGGCGGCATTCGACCAAAACGCCGCGGCCCCGCCCGCCGGGGACACGGCGCCCCGCGACGAGGAACTTCTCCAGCGGTTGAAGAGTCTCGGCTACGTGCGGTAGTCGCGGGTAGAGTCGGGGAAGGGCGCGGTGGCGGTAGGTATGGGGAGTAGCGGGTGGCCGGCCGCTTTCGCGCGCGCCGGTGCCTCAGTCCATACCATGACTCCGGTTCCCCTCCTCGCTCATCGAACCGGACATGCGGATTTGCCGCATCCGGCTCTCCGACGGGGTTCACGTCGAGGCCCACGCTGAGGGACGCCCGAGCTATTTCCACGGAGCTTCTGGACTTTGGCGCGCGAGTTCTCGCCATTCACGGCAGGGGGCGGCTCAGGGAAGGAGCGCCGCCGCCGCCGGATACTGCCCGTCTACCCGTGCATCACTGCGGTCCGGTCCGTCCGGCAACCATCTCCACACGCACGGACCGGCGGGCCCGTGGTCGGTCGGTCGGCCCACAGTGGTCATGCGGCCGTCTCGATTGACGGGCCCGTCTCGCAGGATGCCGAACGGTTCGCCTCAACGCGTGCCCGGCGTGCGGCGGCCGCGCGTGACGACAGGTCCGCTGACACCGTGTCCCCCGTGCCGACGTACATCTCGTCCGGCGTCTGGCCCCGAAACGCCGAATGCGGCAGCACGCGGTTGTGTTCGTCGACGTAGAACGCCACGAGGCGACGGACAGTGGTAACGCTGTCGAGCGAGTGGAGGAAGAGCCACTGGTGTTTGAGGGAGCGCCACCAGGCCTCGATCATGGAGTTCGAGTCCGCGCGACGTGTGAGACTGCGTCGACTTCCGGCCGCTATGATGCGACCTCTGCGGACTGCGTGGCCGCAGGTCGCTCAGCCGCCGTGCTGGTGTCCGGGAGCTGCACGGCGTTCGGTTCCCCCCACCCGAAGAGCCGTCGTGTCGTGCGCCTGACGTCGTCGAGCATCAGATAGGTCGTTGGGACGAGGATCAGCGTGATGAAGGTCGCGAAGAGGACACCGAACGCCAGCGAGACTGCCATCGGCTTCGTGAAGGACGCGTCGAAGCTTCCCTCGAGCATCAGCGGCACGAGCCCGAAGAACGTCGTGAGCGACGTCAAGAGAATCGGCCGGAAGCGGTTGACGCCGGCCTCGCGGACGGCAACCCCGATGTCTGGGTGCAGGTCTCTCTTGCGGTTGATGAAGTCGACCATGATCAGGCTGTCGTTGACGACGACACCGGTGAGCGCCACGAGCCCGAACGTCGACATCATCGTCACGTCCAGCCCCATGACCAAGTGGCCCCAGACGGCGCCGACCAACCCGAACGGAATCGCGCTCATGATGATGAGCGGCTGCACGTAGGATTTCAGCGGCACAGCGAGCAGCGCGAAGATCATGAGCACGGCGAGCACGAACCCGCGTTGCAACCCGCCGACGGCATCAGTCATTTCCGCCTGTGCTCCCTCCAACGTGTAGAACACGCCCGGGTGCCGGGCCAGCACCTCGGGCAGGATGCGCGTCTCCAAATCGGCGATGACCTGGCCGGCGCTGGTCACACTGGCATCCACCGCGGCGGTGACGTTGACGGCGCGATTCCGGTCGACCCGCCGGATCGAGGCAAAGCCGCGCCCAGGTTCGACTACCGCTACCTGCGAGAACGGCACTTCGCCGCCGTCGGGGGTCCGGATGCGCATGTTCTCGAGGTCACCGACGGACTGCCGATCGGCGCGCGGGTAGCGCACCATGACCCGGATATCGTCGCGCCCCCGCTGGATGCGCTGCGCTTCCTCACCGTAGAAGGCCTGGCGGACCTGCCGGCCAAGGTCCTGCAGCGTCAGACCGAGCGTTTCGGCCGCCGGCGTGATGCTGAGCTTCAGCTCTTCCTTTCCCGCTCGGAACGAGTCGGAAATCTCGTACACGCCGGCGTACGCCGCGAGCTGACGCTTGATCTCCTCCGACGCCGCGCGCAGGGAGTCGACATTCGGGCCAGCGAGCTGGACATCGACATCGTCGCCAGGCCCCATCATCGACATGTTGAAGCTGACATCGACGGCCTCCGGAATCGGTCCCGTCATCTCACGCCACATATTACCGATCTGGTCGCTGGTGTAGCGGCGCGTCTCCGAGGGAGCCAGCTCGATCGTGACCTCGCCGAGGTGCGCCGCCGCCGAGGAGATGACCGGCCCCATGGGCCCCCCGCCCCGGCCCGCCATCGGCTGGTCGCCAACGGTGGCCGCGGCGTGGCGGAAATAGTCCTGACCGGTCTCTTCGAGCAGGGTTTGCCGCAGTCGGGCCGCGCCCGCCTCGAGTTTTTCCACCGCCACCGACGTCACGTCCACCGGTGTGCCCTGCGGCATCGTCACCGACGCCGCCATGAAATCCGTTTCGATCGACGGGAAGAAATGGAAGGTCGGCCGACCGGACAGCACCATGCCGAGCGTCACAATCATCGTGGCCACGCCGACCGAGGCCGTCAGATACCGCCATCGCAGCGCAAACTCGAGGGAGGGGCGATAGGCACGCTGGACGAACCGCTTGAGGCCGGTCGCGAACGCCCCCTGGAACCGCCGCCACCAGCCTGGGCGCCCGCGTTTAGGAATATGCGATAGATGGGCGGGGAGGATGTTCAGCGACTCGACGAGCGAGAATAGCAGACACGGAATCACGATGAGCGGGATGACTCGGAACATCTTGCCCAACATGCCCGGCACGAACATCAGCGGCATGAACGCCGCCACCGTGGTAAGGACCGCGAAGACCACTGGTTTCGCGATCTCCTGGCCCCCCTCGATCGATCCACGGAGGCCCTCCCCATGATCTTCCTGATGCCGAAAAATGTTCTCCCCCACGATGATCGCGTCGTCGACGACAATGCCGAGCACCAAGATGAACGCGAACAGCGACATGAGGTTGACGGACACGTCGAGGCCGGGCATCAACGCGATGGCGCCGAAGAACGAGATCGGGATCCCAAGGCTCACCCAGGCTGCGAGGCGCAGCTCCAGGAACAGGGTCAGTACGATGAACACGAGCACGAACCCCGTCACGCCGTTGCGCAGCATCAGCGTCAACTGACCGCCCAATCGCGCTGCCTCGTCCTGCCAGACCGTGAGCGTCACGCCGTCGGGCATGCGCGCCTGCGCCTCGTCGACGTAGTCATGCACGCGTGCGGCGATCTCGAGCGCGCTTTGATCCCCAGTCCGGAAGACGGAGACCATCATCGTCGGCTCGACGTCGAATCGCGCATATTGGTCGGTCTCCGCGAACCCGTCGACCACGGTGGCGACGTCACCGAGGTGCAGCCGGCTACCGTCGGCCCGCGTCCAGACGACGAGGTCTTCGTACTCCTCGCCCCGATAGGCTTGACCAATCGTGCGCAACAGGATCTCGCCACTCTCCGTGCGCACCGATCCGCCTGGGAGATCGAGCGACGAGCGGCGAACGGCGTCGGCGACTTGGTCGAAGGTGAGATTGTGCCGCCGTAGGGAGACCTCGGACACCTCGATCGAGATCTCGTACGGCGGCGCACTGACGACGTCGACCTGGGTAATCTCAGGGATCGAGGTCAACTCGTCGCGCACACGTTCCGCCACCGCCTTGAGGGTGAACGGGTCGAGATCGCCAGACACCGCGATATCCGTGACCTGGTTACGTCTGGTGAGCTCGCGAATGATCGGTTTCTCGGTTTCGACGGGGAACGTGGTAATGGCATCGACGGTGCTCTTGATGTCGTCGACCACCTTGCGCGCGTCGGCGCCCAGCTCGAGCTCGACCATCACCGTGCCCATCCCTTCGGACGCGGTCGACTGGATCTGTTTGATGCCGTCGATGCCTTGGATCGCCTCCTCGATCCGGATACAGACCGCTTGCTCGACCTCTTCAGGCGCGGCGCCGAGATACGGCACTTGAATGTTGATTCGGTCGAGCTCAATCTCCGGAAAGGTCTCTTCAGTAACCGTGAACGCCGCGATGACGCCGCTCACAACGATGAACACCATCGTGAGATTCGCCGCCACGGTGTTGCGCGCAAACCACGCGATCATGGCGTTCATAGCCGCCTCCCGCTGCTGTCGACCCTCACGATACCAATAAGGTTCCTCACACAAATGTGTGCACGATTCAGCCCCCAGCAGGTCAGCCACGCCGTGGAAAGAGGCTGCGGATGTGTTCGTGCCCGCGAATCAGCGGTGAAGTCGTCTATCGCTCAGTCGACGGCCGCCTGCGCGGGCCCCGCTTTTGGTGGGGGGCCTGCTCGACGGCAGCCGGTCCCACCTCAAGGTGCTGAGGCGCTGGCATTTACAGGGCGACGAACCATGAACACTCGTGGAACGCGGCCTGGACTTTCGCCGACGTTTTACCGCTGGGCCGAACCCTCGCTGACTGTTCAGCCCCTTGGCACTGGCAGGCCCCTCGCGATTTCCGCCGTGTACCGTGGGCCGGACTTTCCGAGAGCCTGCAGTTCCTCTCCAGATACAGACGGTGTTCTCCAGCCACGTAAGTCGATGACAATGCTTGACTTATTAGCCATGGAACCGGCCAAAGCTGCACCGATCCCTGAGAGGAACCACCAATAATGGCCAGCGGTCCGGTCGGACCTGCAGACTCAGGGCCTACGACGCAGACCTACGTAGACGGACGCCCGGGCGCTCACAAGCGTTTCGCTGCGATTCCGGCACTGACCCCGCAGCTGCCCGGGGCGGCTCGGCCACGTCGTCCGGCAAAGGCGCCCGTCGAATCCTTGATCACATCGCTGCAGTTCGCGAAGACGAGCAGCCCCTATAATCGCGACTCGACCCACAGTGTGGTCCGCCACGATGGGCAGCAACCCCGCGCGCTACCGCGTCCACGAGAGCCTTGGAAAAGGCGGGAACGGGCTTGAGCTCGGCGAAAATGGGTTTCGGCGTCGGCCAAGTGTTGCCTTCTTGATCGCCGGCCGATGCAACGTCAACCTCCCGCTCGAAGCTGGCGAGCACGGCCTCCGGTCCGGCATGTCGGTGGAGGTCGTTGAAGTCGGTCGCATCGTCGGGTCGGTTACCGCAGAAGTCGGGAACGGCCAGCGACGCGCCCACGGCTAATGCCGCCGCCCTCGCCTTCGTCAGCCCCGGATTGTCACAAGTGGTCGCGTCATCATCAGCACAGATAATCAGGCGTCGACCCGGAGCTGCCAGGCGCAGCGCCACTGCTACCGGAAGCAGGTTCCCGGCGTTGAACGCGACGGCCGCTGCGTAGCCCGTGGCCTCATGGAGGCTCGCTCCTGTCGCAAAGCCTTCGGCGATGCAGAGTGCATCACCGCCGTTGCCGATCACGAAGTAACAACCACGCACACGCCCGTCGGCGAGAAACCACTTGTCGCCATCCGAGCGGATGAATTGCAGGCTCTGCAGTGTCGTGCCCTCTCGCACGGGGACGATGAGCGACCCGTCGGACGCGAAGCTCGTGGGCGCCGATACCCTTCTTCAGCAGGTAAGGGTGGTCACTTGGCGCTTGCAGTGCGCCCCGCCAGATTGCTGCAGCCTTCCGGCGCGCTTCCGCCCTGCGCTTGGTATCCTCGGTGTCGCGTTCTTGCCGCAGCGCTTCCCGGCGCTCCCGGCACGCCGTCTTTTCCTGCGCGGTTAAGGTGCGACCGATGTCCGCCCGCCAGGTTTCAGACACGCCGCTGCGCCAATCGCCAAACACTCCAGCGGGGATGTCGTCATCGAAGAAGACGTACCAGCCCGCCCTATCGGCGCGCGTACCGTTACTGGGGAAGCGCTGGAGCTTGCCGTCCGGCACGATCACTTCCGGCGGGTGCAGCCCGGCGTGCCGAATCGCTGTTCGGAATTCCTCGAGAGCCTCGCGCATGGACGTCCTCAGTCTGAGGTCTTGCGGCTCGCCACGATCCGTTACCGCAGCCAATCCTGGATCTCGGCTTCGATCCAGCCCACGGCGGGCCCGCCCAGCCGCACGTTCCTTGTCCGGAATTTCGGATACGCGATCGCGCTGGTGGTCACCGTTGCGGCCGTTCTGACCCCGACGCATGACCCGATCACGCTCACGCTTACGGCGGTACGGCTCGTGGCGTTCTACGGTCTCAGCGTGGTGTTCGCCCGGGGTGCTGGCAGGCTGGTCCAGCCAGGGTAACGCTGTTTTCGCCGGTTCGAGGAGCTGACCCAGCGGGGGTGCCCAGCCTCGCTCCACGAGGACCGAGGGAACTCAACCACACCATCGTCCGTCCACCGACAAGTAGGCCTCGTCCACCCTCTTCGCTCGCATCTTCGGCCTCGCCTACGACGGGCCCACCGGCCACTTCGCCGCCGTCCAGGTCAACGACGCGCTCACGCTGAACTTCGACGACGCCTGTCAAGGGCCAAGACTGGTTCGCATCGCTCGACGCTCTCGCCTCAACAATAACGTTCGGGGGGCATCACTTTCTGTTTCTTGAGCAGGCGTTTCCGTTCATGTCGGACCGCGAACGCGCCGACTGCCTCCAGTACGTATGGTGTCGGCTGAAGACGAGACCTCCGTCGCTTCGACGTGTGATCCGATTGTTCCGTGAGGCAAACGCTCTGCGAGGGACCATCCCGAACGACTGGTCGCCCACCCTCGCCGTGTTTCGGGGAAGCTGGTCTCATCTCGGTTTCTCGCAGCCGAAGCGCCGCGTGCGGCGGTGGATACGCACGGGAATCTCGTGGAGTACGAGTCGCGAGATGGCCATGAAGTTCACGGAGAAGCTTCCTGATGGGGTAGGGTGTCTCGGTACGGCAACGGTCTCGCGCGCTGCGATCCTTGCGTACTTCCAAGATCCTGAGTACACGGACTTCGACGGTGTCCGCGTCAGAATGGAGGGCTTCCATGAGCACGAGTGCATCATCGATCCTGCGGAAGTCACGCGCGTCATGTATGCGGATGTCTAATCGTCAGACGTCGCGTCGATGTTGATCGCCGGGCATCAGGCAGGCCTGCGCATGGAGTTCCTCGCCGGCGACCAGTGGGTCATCACGTCGCACGTGCGCTCCATCGCCGTCGAGTCGGCGACCGGGCGTCCGTGCTAGCGGTTCGCGTGAGCAAGCGTGCAAACGCGACCTGCGGCCCTCGCGAGCCGTAGCCGGCGCGCCTTCGGACTGTCCGGCGAATCCCCTCTGAAAAAGCGTTCAAACGGCAGATAGAGCCATTCTCCGCAGCGGGTGGAGGACCGCAGGCGGTAGCACGCCAATGCGCCGCAGCAGATCGCCGGGCCCCGCAAGAACCCTGGGCTATCGGACGCCGGCGGTGACACTCGCGGAAACTGTTGCATCGACCGGTTGAATCGGCCGCGTTTTTCGGGGTAGTTGAGAGCGGACACGATCCGACCCGGAACCCCGGTCACTCGGCGCGCAGGGCCGCGACCGGATCGGCGCGGCTGGCGCGTCGCGCGGGGAGGTACGAGGCGACGACCGCCGTCGCCAGAAGGACGAGCGGCGCCGCGACGAACGTGAAGAGGTCGAGGGTCTCGATGCCAAACAGGATGCCGCTCAGGACCCGTGTCGCGAGGAGCGAGAGCGTCAGACCGATCGCGCTGCCGACCAGCACGAGCCGCACCCCGTTGGCGGTGAGCAGTCGGGTGATGGCCGCCGCGCTCGCCCCGAGCGCGATCCGGATGCCGACTTCACGCGTCCGCGACGCGACGGCGTAGCTCACGACGCCGTAGAGCCCGACCACGGACAGCACCAAGGCCAGGACCGCGAACGCCGTCAGGAGGAAGGCGGCTAGCTGGGCGGCCAATCGACTCCCCTCGAGGTGCCGCGCCATCGTCTTGGTGTCGAGCACCATCAGCTCGGGTTGGGTCTCCCGACCGGCAGCTAGCAGCGCGAGCGCCGTCTGCTCCGGGTCGGCCGACGTGCGCGCGAGGAAGGTAAGTTGGCGATTGTTGCGCCCTGCGTATGGCTCGTACACCATCAGGTCAGACGCCTCGCTGAACAGCGACACGCTGATGTCTCCCGCCACCCCGATCACGCGCAGGTCCGCATCGTCCGGGTCCGGATCGCGCAGGACCCGGCCGACGGCACCTCCATTCGGCCAGAAGCGCCGCGCCATCGTCTCGCTGACGATCGCCACCCGCGCCCCGTCCAGCCCGTCCGTGTCGATGAACGGCCGGCCCCGGACGATCGGGATGCCGGCGGCGTCGAAGAACGCGGGATCGACCGCGGCCCACTCGGCCGTGAACGCGTCCTCCTCCACGGGGGGATCGTAGCCGTCGACGTTAAAGCCGATCACGCCACCGTCCATCATCGAGAGCGGCATGCGGGCCGTCACGCCGACAGCGTCCACCCCGGGCAGCGCCCGGAACCGGTCGAGCAGCTGGCGCACGAGCTGCTGGGTCGCGTCCCTCGTGTACCGGTTGGGTGGGAAAAAGGTGGTCATCAGCGCGGCCGGCTCACGGCTGGCGACGAGCTCCCGGGTACCGACCGCCAGCACCTGCTGCCGAAAATTGCGTAGAAAGAGCCCGGCGCCGACCAGCAGCACGAGCGACATCGTGAGCTGCGTGACGATTAGTGCATTGCGCCACCGGATCTGTCCGGGCTGACCGCCCCCGGCGGATTCGTCCTTGAGCGTCGTGACCACGTCCGGGCGGGTCGTCTGCAGCGCCGGGACGAGCCCGAGCGCCATACCCGCCAGGACCGCGATGCCGCCCGTGAACGCCAGGACGTTCGCATCGAGATCGAGGTCGAGGTGGAGTGTCGCCGGCATCGGCAACGGCAGATCGGCGTTCACGAGGATGCGGAGGAGCCATATCGCCAATCCGAGGCCCACGCCACCACCGAGCACACCGAGGAGCGTGGTCTCGGTGAGAAACTGTCGCACCAGCACACTCCGCGACGCGCCCAACGCCAGCCGGACCGCTACCTCCCGCCGCCGGTCGCGTGCGCGCGCCAGCAGGAAACTAGCCAGGTTCGTGCAGGCCAGGAGGAGAACCAGCCCGACGACCCCCATCAGGAGCCACGCCGCACTCCGGAAATAGGGATCCAACACCGGCGTGAACAGCACCTCGGTGGTCGGCACCAGGCGAAAGCGGGCGCCAACGTTCCAGCCTGCCGGCCGCGCCATTGACGCTTTGGCGTTGACGGCGTTCACAGAAGGCCCGCATGCGGAAGTTGGTGTCCCACTGCTGCGCGCAGTGCCGCGTGAGGAGCGCCTCCCGAGCGGCCGGCGTCGTTGGCGTCATGTGCGCCGTGGCCCGTGACGGTTGCGCGGATCGACGCCGAGCGGTCGCGCGCTGCCGCCTGAGCAGCACTAAGATTAGGGACCCAAAAGCGCTCGGATGTTGGGGGCCGCGCATCCGCGCTGGAGATACGAGGCGAACAGCTCACCCGTATCTACACCGAAACGCGCATGGCCTCAGTGGAGCCGGGCGTCGCGTCCACCACTCAGTGAACCTTGCCGCCTCTTAGAAGACGGTCTGCCCTGTGCCGAATCCTCGAAGCGTCCTGACGGCCTCCGGTCTCATGTTCAGCGACACACCCCGCGTCCGCCGTGCTCCTCGCCGGCCGACTGCTGCCGCGGCGTGGGTGGCCAGCACCATCACCGTTCTCACAGCGGTTCTGATCTCGCTTCCGGTCTTGGCACAGGACGGCGGCACGCTTGCGCCACACGACATAGAGGAGTTCTTACGGACAGCGGAGATCGTTCACGCTCGACCAATTGGCAAAGGTGTGACGAAGCCGTGGCGGCTCACGCTGAGCGACGGCAGGATCACGCAGGACGCCGCATTCCAGTCGATCGAGATTCGCAAGCTCGTCGCCCAGGGTTGGCCGCAGAACCGAGCTGCAGTTCGCCGACTCCTGAAGGTGGACGAACCCCGGCGTGTGCGGGCTGGCGGTGAGGATGGTCGCGCGTCTCACGCATCAAGGCGCTCCTCGATACGCGACACGAGGTGGGATGGCCATCAGCGGGGCGATGATACTGCCGGTCGCCAAGAGCGCGGCCACGAGAACTTTACAGCCGGTGGGCTCGTCTAGTGTCATGACGAGTTGGTAGGTCGGCCTCGGGTCCCGGATGCACCGCTGATTTTGGCACGCGCCACTACGGCCGCGACCCTTCGCCAATTTCTAGCCTGATTAAAATGCGGTTCAAACGCGTAGGGTGCTACGACGTGACCGCCCTCATCCGAAGGCGGCATGAACCAAGTCTATCGTGCCACCGACACGCAGTTGGGCCGCGACGTCGCCCTGAAGTTCTCCTCGACGCCTTCGCGGCTGACGCGGATCGGCTGGCAACGGTGCTGGAGCGGGAGCTCGACTTCACGCAGTGCCTACGTCCACCTGGCGGACAGCGGTGCGCGTTACCCGCACGAAAGGAGCACCATCATGACAAAGCCATGTCTGTGTTGGCTGTTCGTCGTGGCCGCAGCCCTGACCGGCTGCGCGCAGCCTTCACCCGAGTTGCAGGTCATCCATGACGCGGCGGACGCGATTGGCGGTGTGGAGGCGGTCCGGGGCGCGACGACGGTGACTCTGGAGGGAAACGGAACAACCTACCAGCTCGGTCAGAACAGGACCCCTGACTCGGAGCCCCCGTCCTCGGAGGCCCAGTCGTATCGGCTCGAGATGGACCTGGTGAACCACCGCATGCGGGTGGCGATCGCGAGCGCCAATGTCGTAGGGACCCTGGTCAGTGCCGTGGCGTCGATGGACGGCGACGTAGTCTACACCGTTGGAGGGGATGGTCCGCGCCGCGTAGGGTCTGTAGCCGCACGGGAACGTCACGCCCTCTATTACCACCATCCACTGCCGTTGCTCCAGGCGGCGCTGGCGGAAGACGCGGGGATGGCAGCGACCGTGAGCAACCTCCGCCAGGAGTTGGGTCACGATGTCGTCGACATCACGACCGCCGACGGGATCCAGCTCACGCTGCATGTCGATCTGGAGACGCGCCGTCCGGCGTCGATCAGCTCCACGGCCTACAACGCGAACCTCGGGG
This sequence comes from Vicinamibacterales bacterium, assembly GCA_965197395.1. Taxonomy (GTDB): domain Bacteria; phylum Acidobacteriota; class Vicinamibacteria; order Vicinamibacterales; family UBA8438; genus CAZYFH01. The sequence goes on from CBDANB010000007.1 coordinate 685,065, forward strand.
ACGCGGTGACCACGACGTCGTTCAGCGGCTATCGGGGCGGGGGTGGGTTTAGGTTGCCGCAAAGAGCGTCCCGCATGCTCGACGCCTTCCCGAACATCGACCTCTATGTGACACAAACGGTCAACGGGGAGATCGGTGACCTGGCCGCTCCGGCGAGCATTGCGTCGGCCGCCGAGCCGGAGACTCAGCCCGCGAACGTGACGGTCGAGGCACTGGCCGACGACGTCTGGTTGCTGGCTGGCCAGTCCCATCACAGCGTGCTCGTCGGTTTCCCGGAGTACACGGTGCTGGTCGAGGCGCCGCAGCACGACACGCGGACGGGCGCTGTTATCGAGCAGGCCCGCGCACTGGTGCCCGACAAGCCGCTCCGCTACGTCGTGAACACGCATCACCACTTCGATCACTCCGGCGGCCTGCGGGCCGCAGTGGCCGAAGGCCTGACGGTGATCACCCACGAGACCAACCGGTTGCTCTTCGAGGATCTGGTCGAGCGCCAGCACACCATCGTGGCGGACCACCTCGCGCAGAATCCCGCGGCGCTGATGCTCGACACGGTGATCGGCGACGAGCTGTACGAGCTGAGCGACGGCGACCGGGTCTTGCAGCTCTACCGAGTGGGCGACAACCCGCATTGCGATGGGATGTTGGCGGCGTATCTGCCGAGGGAACGGATGCTGATCCAGGCCGACATGTACATTCCCGGAGTCGGGGGCCCGTTCGCGGCGACTGCGGCCGCGCTGCTCCAGAGCGTCCAGGACCGGGGGCTGCAGGTGCGCAGCATCGTGCCGATCCACGGAGCGGTCGCGCCGTTCAGCGAGCTGGAGGAGGCCGTCGAGGACCAGGCAGGCAACAACTGACGCCACGGCACCACAGTCCTCGGAGGCTTCACCCCGCCCCGCGTCCGGGCGTGAAAAACCGATCTAGGACAAACGGTGCCGAAAACTGGCGATCGAGGCCCGGAAAACGGGCCGGCGTACCGTTTGTACGAAAGCGTGACACATGGTCGTGCGTCCAGCAAAGGCTGGCGCGTTCAGCGGGAGACAGTCCCGCCGGAGCAAGAGCCAGGAGCTCCGTAGCCTGGATGGCAGGGAGGAGGGAAACCGAGGCTCTGAAGCCCATCGACGACCCACCCATGGGGTGGCAGCGAGTCATCGGGCCGTAACGAATGTGAACGCAGAGGTGGCCCCGAAAGTCATGGCCCCGGAGGCCGAGCCCCCGACTATTGGGCGAAGGCAGCATCACGTGTCGCACACTGGCTGACGCGGCACGTGGCTCCGGCGGGGTGGGAGCGACGGCACGATGACAAGGACGCGTCGAGCAACTGGAGAAGCCCTCCTCGTCCTGTCGCGAAATCGGCAGAGCTAGGTAGGTCGTATAACCGGCAGCCCGGGAAGTCGACCGAAGACGAGAGGGTGGCGGAGGGGCTTGTAGTAGCACAGAAGCGGGGTAATGCCCGTGGAGCGAAGGAGCCCTGCTGTCTCGGCAGCACCTCCGGCAACATGGAAGGCAGGGGCGAGATGACGAAGGCGCCCATCACGCTGCAAGACCTGAGACGGAGGATATACGTCAAGGCGAAGGCTGAACCGTCTTGGCGGTTCTGGGGCCTGTACGCCCACGTCTGCAAAACCGACACGCTCCACGCGGCCTACTCACTGGCCAAAGCGAACAAGGGGGCCCCTGGCAGTGACGGGGTCACCTTCGCGGCCATCGAGGCGGACGGGGTGGCAGGGTTTGTTGAGCAGTTGCGGGCCGAACTGGTTACCCGCACGTATCGTCCCATGCGCAATCGACGGAAGGCGATACCGAAGGACGGCGGCAAGAAGGTCCGCGTGCTGTCGATACCGGCCATCCGCGACCGCGTGGTCCAGGGAGCCCTCAAGCTCATCCTGGAACCTATCTTCGAGGCAGATTTCCAACCGGGTTCGTTCGGCTATCGGCCCCAGCGGACGGCGCATGCAGCGGTGCAGCGAGTCGCCCAAGGCATCGTGCAATACAAGACCCGCGTCATCGACGTGGACCTTGCCGCCTACTTCGACAATGTGCGGCACCACCTGCTCTTGGCGAAGGTGGCTCGACGGGTCAACGACGCGGACGTGCTGGGCTTGGTGAAGCTGATGCTGAAGGCGTCGGGCAAGAAGGGCGTTCCCCAAGGCGGGGTGATTTCACCCTTGCTCAGCAACCTCTACCTCAACGAGGTGGACCGGATGCTCGAGCGCGCCAAGGAGGTCACGCGGAACGGGAAGTACACATACCTCGAGTATGCGCGCTTCGCCGATGATCTCGTGATCTTGGTGGATGCCTACCGCCGGCATGACTGGTTGCTCACGGCCGTGGACCGACGCCTCCGGGAGGAATTCGCCAACCTCCAGGTCACGATCAACGAGGAGAAGAGTCAGACCATCGACTTGGCCCGTGGGGACAGCTTCGGATTCCTCGGCTTCGCGTTCCGTCGGGTTCGCAGCCGTACTGGCACGTGGCGAGCGCATTACACGCCGCGGGTGAAAGCCCGTACAGCGCTCCTGCGTAAGCTGAAGGACATCTTCCGACGCCATCGGTCCCAGCCCATCGACCGTGTGGTGACTCTCATCAACCCGGTTCTACGGGGATGGGTCACCTACTTCGCCGTCGGGCACTCGAGCCGGTGCTTCTCGTTTGTGAAAAGCTGGGTGGAGAAGAAGGTTCGGCGTCATTTGATGCGTGCCCGGAACCGCCAGGGTTTTGGGTGGCACCGGTGGAGTCGGCGGTGGGTGTATGACGTGCTCGGTCTGTTCAACGCCCGCGCCGCCCGCCACGCCGCCGATCGGCGCGCCCGTGCGCAGCCCGCCGCCGCCGAGCGGCACGTCCTGCACCGCCTCGAAGTCGACGAGCGACTTGATGTAGTCGAGGATCGCCCGCTGACAGCTATTTTGTGACTGCGCAAAGTCGCGCTGCGCCTGGAAGACGAGAAAGCTCGTCGACATGCCGACGTCGAACTTCTTCTGCTCGGCCTCGAGACGCCGTTCCGACAGCTCGCGGGCGATCCGCGTGGCGTCCACTCGCTGCTGGTTGGTGGAGACGCGCCGGCCGGCCGCCCGCACCTCGCCGGTCACGCGCAGCTCGGCCTCCTGCAGCCGGGCGTCCGCCTGCGATCGCTCCAGGCGCGCGCGCGCCAGGTTCGCGTCGGCGGTACTCCGGCCGACCGGGTAGCCGATGGTCAGCCCGACCGTCCACGTCGGAAAGGTGTTCGAGAGCAGGTCGCCCAGCACGTCGCCGAACGCACGTTCCTCCAGGCTGGTGACTGGGCCGAGGAACCCTTCGCCGCGGATGAGGCGCGTGCCCCCGAGACCGGCCAGCGCGTAATCGACCTGCAGGTTGACGTCCGGGAGCCGCTGATTCGCGAAATACTGGATGGTGACGTCGGTGTTCGTCCGCTGCCGGCGCACTTGATCCAGGTCCGTGCGGCGGTCGAGCGCCGTCCGGATGGCCTCGTCCACATCAATCTGGCGCGTCCGCAGCAGCGGCGCGTCCGTCGGCCGGATGCGCACGGTCCAGAAGTCGGGGGCATTCGGATCGAGCACGAGCGTGCGCAGGACGTCCTCCGCCTCGGCGATCGCCGTTTCGGCGACGATGACGGCTTCCTCGTTCCGCGCGACCTCCGCTTCGGCCTCGACGATGTCGATGGGGGCCATCGTGCCAACCTCGACGCGGGTGCGGTTGTTCCGCAGCGACTCCTGCGCAAGCGCGAGCGATTGCTGCTGCACCTCGAGCGACGAGATGGCGAAGACCAGATCCCAGTAGGCGTTTCGCACGTTGCGCTCCGTCGACACCATGGTCTGGCGCAACCCGACGTCGGCAATGTCTCGATTCGCCGTCGCCACCCGCACCTGTTGTCGACCGGTATCGATGGAGAAATTCCGCAACAACGGCTGGGTATAGGTCAGGCGCGTGTTCGACCGCAGGATCGGGTTGAATGAGCTGAAGAAGCTGGTGGTGCTCGCGCGCGACCCGTCCCACCCGACCGTGTACGTGCAGCCAGCCCACGGCAGCTGCTGGGTCACGGCGAACACGTTGTCGAACAGCTTGTTGACGGTCTGGTCCCCGGCGCCGTCCAGGAAGCTCCCCGCCGGGCTCGTCGCGTTGTTGCGCATCAGGTCGACCGAGAGGGTCGGGAGCCAGACGGACCGGGCGTCGGCGACGACCATGTCCTGCATCTGCGGGCTGTAGCGCTCGGCCAGCAGCGCTCAGTTCATCCGGGGACGACCTCGGGTCCGTTTCGATTCATCCCACCTCCCGAGGCCGGGCCTCTTTGCTCACACGCCCGATGAGCGCCCGCCCTTTCGGCGAGGGTGTGGACCGCGGGCGTGGCGGGGTGAGGACACCACGGCCACCGAGAGGCCAGGACGGACGGCGGCGCACGTGCCGGGCTGTTCACTCCGGCCTCCCAGGGTCCTCCGGCGCGAGCCGAGCCAGGCGCTCGGTTGGCCGGGCGACGTCTCGCTGGCGTGACGCCGCTGCCCGACACCGCCCGGAGCAGTGGCGGTGCCAGGGCCGTGTCGGCGTGAAGATGCCCCCGCAGACCTCACAGGGAATGGCTGCCAAACGCGCACGTGCGCGTTTTCCCGCAACGCTCTCTGCCGGAACGACCTGGGAGCCGTCCCGACTCATCCGGCCTTCCTCCGCCAGCCGGGGCCGGGATGACAGGGAGGGAGGTCGACGACGATCCGGAATTGCCTACTACGTACCGATCTCTGGAGCGAGCAGTACCGGCCAACGCAGCCTCACAGGCTGCGTTGGCTAGCGAGGACGCTCGCTTTCACAACCTCAGAGATCAGCTAGTAGCCTCGAGACAGGACCCCGACCTCTTTCTCCCTCCTGGCGCCGAGCCCTCGCGATGACCCGTGGCGGAGCCGCACAGATCGCGATCCTCGCGAGTCCTCGTCTCGAGGCGAGTGAACAATTCGGGTCTATCCGGGTTTCCCAACGCTATTTTGGGGCCTTTCGGGATTTTTCTGGGTTTTCTGTGGATGATTTGATGGGAAAGGCCCTGTGGAAGCTCGTGGAAAACGCGCAGCGTTTTCCGAGGTGCGGTGGGCGCGTTCTGTGCGTCCACGGCGCCGGCAGCTTCCACAGGGCCCATCCGTATGCGACAAGATCGCCGCGTCCTCGGACTGCAGTCGACCCGTGAATGACTATGTTCACATCGAAGCGGCCGACCTGTGCAGGCCGAACGCTCGATTTACCCAGGAAAGACAGGGATATCAGGTACTTACGCCCTTTGAGAAACTCGGATATAGCCAACAATTCGACGCCGAACACCGGGTAACACCGTAATCGTTACCCAAGCTACAGCACCGAAGAACCCGCGAGATCAGGACCGGGGTTAAGCTACGAACCAGGAGGCCGCAGGTTCGAATCCTGCGGGGCGCGCCATTATTTTCGATGACTTACGGGCGGTCTGTGTCGCGACTCGGCGAGCTGGGCATGTCACGTTGGGGTCGACGTAGCAGAGTTGACGGCATGATCAGTTCCGCACCCAGCTACCACGGCTGTCGATATCCCAGGCCGGTGGCATAATCAGCACAGCCCTACTCCACGGGAGAGGCCATGCGCTGGCCTTCGTCGGCGTGCGGCTCGGCTCGTACGTGTTTTCCGGGAAGTGAGGAGTGAGAGGCATGATCGCTCGGCTCACCGCCCTCGCCAGCCTGTTGATCCTGGTTCCGGGGACGACAGCGTCCCAGCCGGCCACGGACTCCACCGAGACCGCGCGGATGCCGTGGGGACACCCTGACCTCCAGGGTTACTGGACGACGCAGACCTTCACGCCCCTCGAGCGACCCGAGCATCTGGCCGGGCAGGAGTTCTTCACAGAGGAGGAGAGCGCCGCACTCGAGCGGCAGCTGACCGCAGAGGGGGTCGACCCATCCGCGGCGCGCGAGTTGCTGCACATCGAGGATCCGGAGGAGATCGAGCGGTACAAGTATCAGGCCGACCGGACGCGCGAGGAGCGTCATCACATCCACTACGACAACGCGATCTGGCTCACGACGCCAGTGCCCAAAGGACTGTCGAGCCGACGCACGTCGCTGATCACGGATCCGCCCGACGGTCGGTTCCCCGTCTTGACCCCGGCCGCCGCCGCGCGTCGAACGGCTGAAGCCGAGGCGAGCCGGCAGCCGAGCGCTTTCGAGAGCCACGAGACCCGGCCGTTCTCGGAGCGGTGCATCGTCTGGGCGCACGAGGGACCGCCGATCCTTCCGCCCTCGTACAACGACATCCATCAGATCTTCCAGACACCAGATCACGTGGTGGTGTTCTCCGAGCTGGCCGCCAACCCCCCGCGCATCATCCCACTGGACGGGCGGCCGCACGTTGCCGACGCGATCCGGCAGTTCGCCGGCGACTCGCGCGGCCGATGGGAGCGGGATACGCTGGTCATCGAAACCAGGAACTACGCCGAACGCCGGCGGTACCGAGGTTCCAGCGGGTCCCTGCATGTCGTGGAACGCTTGACGCGTATCGCCCCCGACCGCATCCACTACGAGTTCACGGTCACTGACCCGATCACGTGGATGAGCTCGTGGAGCGCCGAGGTGCCGATGGTGAAAACGGAAGGACCGATGTTCGAGTACGCCTGCCACGAGGGCAACCACGACATCCGCCACATCCTCGAGATCTACCGCAACCTCGAGGCGCGGGCGGCCGAGGGTGCCAGGCGAGCAGGGGCGAGGTAGCACCGATATCATGCTGCACCGCCACGGGTTCGGATCGCGCGGGAGGTTCGCATGAAGGTCAGCATCCCTGTCCGTTTTGCGGCGCCGTTGTTGCTGTGCACGCTCGCGGTCAGCCACGCTCAGGAGCAGCCCTCCGTCGGCGTGCCAGTTCCGCCGTTGGGCGCGGGACCATGGGTATTCGACACAGCCGAACAGCACAAGGTCCGGGTCAGCGTCGTGACCAAAGGGCTCGCGCATCCATGGGCCATGGCGTTCCTCCCTGATGAAGGCATGCTCGTCACCGAACGACCCGGTCGTCTCCGCATCGTTCGCGACGGAGTGCTTGAGTCGCACGCCATTTCCGGCGTGCCAGCGGTCAGAACCGACGGCAACGGCGGGCTGATGGATGTCGCCCTCCACCCCCAGTTTGCCGACAATCGTCTCGTCTATCTCACCTATACCAAGCCCGTGGGTGACGGCAGGGGCGCGCCGGCGCTCGCGCGGGGCCGACTCGAGGCTGGAGCGCTCACCGACGTCCGAGATCTCCTCGTCACCGAGGCATACGAAGGGAACTCGGGTCTCAACGGCCGCGTCGCGTTTGGGCGCGACGGCAAGGTCTACATGTCCACCGGCGGCAGGGTGGCGACGGTTTCGCAAGATCCGATGAGCCTGCGCGGCAAGGTCCTGCGGCTCAACGACGATGGCTCCGTGCCGGACGACAACCCGTTCGTGAGCCACGAAGGCCACCGACCGGAAATCTACACCTTCGGACATCGCAATACGCTGGGGCTCATCCTGCACCCTGAGAGCGGGGCACTCTGGCAACACGAGAATGGCCCCAACGGCGGCGACGAGATCAACATCGTCTTGCCGGGCCGCAACTACGGGTGGCCGGTCGTGAGCTTCGGACGCGACTACTCAGGCGCGCGCCTCTACGAACCGACGCACGAGGGCATGGAGACCCCACTGGTGGTGTGGCTGCCCGCCATCGCGGTTGCGGGCATGACCGTCTATACCGGCGACGCATTCCCTGCATGGAAGGGCAATGTCTTCGTGGGGTCCCTGCGCCAAGGCGGCATACCGGGCACGGGCCACCTGCAGCGCATCGTGTTCAATGAGAAGACAGAGGAGCTGCGGCGCGAGTCAATGCTGACGGAGCTCAGGCAACGCATCCGGGAAGTGCGCGAAGGGCCCGACGGGCTCCTGTACGTGCTGACGGACGAGGACGACGGTGCGCTGTTGCGGATCGAGCCAGCCCCGTGAGCTCGCAGCAATCGCTCGGGCGCCATCGGCAGCCGTCCCACTCGCGTGTATGACCGAGCACCTCTCACGGCGATCGTTCCTGACCGGCCTGACCGCGCTCGGCGTTGCCAGGCCGGGTGCGCGGGGCCGCGTTGCTCCGGACCTGGTCCTGCCCCCGTTCCTGGCGAGACCCACGTCGACCTCGCTGCTCGTGAACGCCCGGAACGGCGCCTCGGATGCGACGGCCCGCCTCATCACCAGGGCCGTTGGCTATCCCGAGTGGGCCGCGGTCGGCGCCGATCGCGCGGTGCCGGCGGGCGATTTCGTGACCTGGAGCGTTGAGGGGCTCGAGGCTGCGACCGCGTATGAGTACCGGCTCCTGCTCGCGACTCCGGGCGAGGCGCCGACGAACGCGGCAGCCGCTGGGAACTTCACCACACAGCGCGTCGGCGAGGTCGGGTTCATGGCGGCGCTTACCACAGACGCGCACACCGGATCGTTCCCGGAGGACACCTTCCCGGTCGCGATCCTCGACGACGTCGTCCGCAACGTTGCCGCAGACCGGCCCGACTTCATGATTGCGCTGGGGGACAACGTCGCCTGGTACACCTCTCGTGAGCAGGCCCAGCCGGACGACCGAGGCGCCCGGTTCGCCTACGACATGTACCGCCGCCACCTGGGGCTGCTCTCCCCGTCGTGTCCGCACTTCGGACTGATCGGAAACTGGGAGGGCGAGTCGGGGAAGTTCCCCGACGAGAGCCAGAATCTGGTGGCGGCGGTGCGCCGCCAGTTCACGCCGAACCCCGATCACCGGACGTATCGGCAAGGGGGGAGCCCGAACGAGGACTACTTCGCCTTCGACTGGGGGCCGGTGCTCTTCGTGGCCCTCAACGTCCAGACGTACTCGGAGCCGGCCGGGCCGCTGCCGGGCCCGCTGGACGACGTGACGCGCATCGAGGACTGGACGCTCGGAGCTGCGCAGATGTCCTGGTTCGAGCGCGTGCTCGCCGGCTCGGATCACCCGTTCAAGTTCGTGTGCATCCACCACGCGGTCGGAGGCAACGCGGGGAACGCCTTCGAGACCCGCTACGGCCGCGGCGGGCCGCGGGCCGCCCGCGTTGGCGAGCAGGCCGTCCTTCACGAGATGATGCGCGAGTTCGGCGTGCAGATCTTCTTCTTCGGGCACGACCACGTCTTTCTCGACGAGGTCGTCGACGGCATCCACTACGCCCTGCCGGGAAGCTGCGGCGCGCCATGGAAGTTCGGCCCGGAGATCACGGGCTACCGGAGCTACTGGCCCGACTCGGGGCATGGGCGCCTGACGGTGAGGCCGGACCTGGCCACGGTGGAGTTCGTGAGCCAGCAGGGCACCGTCTTCCACCGATTTACGGTGGAGCCTGTTTGAGAACGGCCCTCATGCCATCCGCGTCACACCGCCACGATCAGCAGGGCCACGCCCGCGGTGAGCATTGCCGCCCCGCCAAGTCGGCCGACCAGCTCGCCCTTCGCCAGCACCTTCTCGGCCAGCACGAAGAGGCTGATGACGGCCACCCATAGCAGGTTCATCACGCCTGCGACGAGCAGCAATGCCATCAACACCCAGCAACAGCCGACGCAAAACAGGCCGTGCTCGATGCCCATGCGCAGCGCGCCGCCGCGGCCCTCTCGCCAGTGGCCCAGCACGAACCCCACGGGCGAGCGGCAGTGACTCAGACAGGCTTGCTTGAGTGAGGTGAATTGAAAGATCCCCGCTGCGAGGAGCAGTACGCCACCCAACACCGGGCTGGTGCCCACCATGCCGGGTGAGAGCAACGCCGCGGTGTGCAATCCCCACTGCGCGCCGGTGGCGACGGCGCTGAAGGCGGTCCAGACCAGCAGATACCCCGCCAGAAAGAGTCCCGTTGGTACGAGCGGGTCGGCGCGCTCGCGGCGCTTCCGGTTGACGGACGCCACCATCAGGATGAGCGGCGAAGCTGAGGGCACCATCATCGCCACCATCATGACCACCCACATGACGAACAACAGCGCAAGATCGACCATCCCCCACGTCTCGGTCGATGGCATGGCGATGTCGGCGCTCATGCTCATGCTGGACATGTCGTCGGCCAGATACAGGAGGTACGCCCAGCCGAGCGCCGCCACTCCGACGAGGCCGACGGTGACGATCGCGCGATCCCGGCGCAGGACGGTCTCGAGCGTCGTCACGGGCTCCACCTGGTGGCCTCTCGCGATCCGGTACTGGGTGCCGCGATCGTGGTGGATGTCCGCTCAGGCGTTGGACCAATCGAAGCCGTAGAGGATCCAGTTGGTGTTCTCCGAGGCGACCGAGACCCCGGCGGCGGTCGCGCTGTACGTGCCCTGACCGCACTCGCCCCTCGTCCAGATAAAGCCCTGGGGTAGATGCACCTCAGCGAAGTGGTCCTCGCCCGTGACCGCCTCCCCTGTCGTCGCCGCAGTCGCCTCCAGAAACACGCGCAGGCGTTGTTCCGTGGGCACGGGGAGGTGCTCGATCGTCATGCGTCCGCTTCTGCCCGGGTCGGCCGCGGGAGCGCCATCATAGCTCTGAGGAGCGTCTCGGCGGTAGGTGTCGCACGCGGGCTGCCAGTCCGAGTGGGTCGCGGCTCCCGATTGGTCGGATTGACCCCAGGGCTGCGCGTGGCATACTGCAGGGTGACGACGTTCCCCGCCTCACGAGGTCGTCGAGGGTGAGGAAGTGCCCAACCTGCGCGTCCTTGTGGTGGATGACGAAGCGACCGCGCGAGACTTGTTAGGACGCTTCTTGGCGGCGCACGGGTACGAGTCCGTGGCAGCCGGGACGATGACTGAAGCGCTCGATCTGATTCGGCGCACGCGCCTCGGCGCCGTGATTCTCGACGTCAGGTTGCCCGGGAGCGGGTCCGGACTCCAGGTGCTGGAGCATCTGCGAGGACACCCCGAGTTCGCGACCATACCGGCCATCGTGTTGACCGGTGGCGTCCTGACAGAGGACGAGCGACTGATGGTCACCCGCCATCGCGCGCACTTGTTCTACAAGCCCGAGGGCCTCGACTCGATCGTCGAATTCCTCACGAAGCTGACGGGACATGACCGGCCAGACTGACGGCTGGCGTCAGGTGAACGCCCACACTGGCGCCCGCGTCAGGTGAACTGCGTGAGTGAGACGTTGACCGTTCGCGCGCGTTCGGCCGCCGCACGCCACTGAATGAGGATGGGGCTCTGGTAGGTGCCCTCGACGATTGCGGTCCGGCCGGTGGGATTCTCGTCCGAGACGAGGAGGTCGATCGAGCGCTTCACGCCGAAGACGCGATCGGCCGGCACCGCCAGCGCCCGGGCCACCCACTGCTCGATGCGGGACGTGGGAAGTCCCAGGCCGTCCACGAGCTGATTCAGTGCCTGCACGAGATCGTATCTGGCGTACGCGAACGCCTTCTGGGGCACGGCGAGTGGGTCATTCCAGACATTGCGTGCCTTTTCCGCCGCGAACCGAAACGGTTCACGAAGCACGGCTGTCAGGTCGTGGCGCATCAGGAGCGTCTCGTACTCATTGACCGTCAGGCACGCGTGCCGCTCGCCTGATGCCAGCTCCAGCCTCAAGCGCCCTTTCCCGGCCCCGTGCTCGGCGATGAAGCTCCTGAGGTGCTCCTGCAGACCGTATCGGGGATCCTTCAAGCTCACCGCTTCGATAGGGTGCGCGGACACCGGGACTGGGAGGCTGGTGCGCGCGACCTCGATTTCTTCGTCGTAGCCCACCAGCACTGTCGTGCGACGCCTCGGCGTGCCACCGCACACGCCGTCGAGATCTACGAAGTACACGGGGTCGAGCGTCGCCCGATACGAGACACAGGCCCGTAACCGGCCGAGGATAAACCTGAGATGCGAATCGCCGTTCAGCGGCTCGCTGAGACGCTGTGCAGCCGTGAGCTCCGTGCGCTCACCGAGCTGGTCGTGGCGATAACCGCCGCGCTCCGGGAAGAGCGCGCGATACACGTCGAGATAGGACGTAATGCCGCGCGGTCCGCCCGCGAGTCGTGTGTGGAGGCTCTGCGGCAGGTATCCCGCGGTCGTGTGCAGCGAGCTGTACAGGCAACGGGAGTAGCGGTCGAGCCCGTCGCCAACCACGGCCGCAGCATGTCCGCGGACGTCGGTGAGCGCAAGCCGTTCCCGAGGCGTGACGTCGAGCGCAAGCTGAAGCGGCGCCATCTCGAGTGCGCGGTCGGTCGATGAGCCCGAAACGCAACCGTAACGGACTGCCTAGGGTATCACGCCGACCAGGAACGTGGTCGCCACCTGCATGTCCGAGCCATCATACCCAGATGGCTGGCGTGGTCCGACGCTGCTCTTTGTCACGATGCCGGCGCTCTTCGAGCAGATGCCGGGAGGGTTGGTGTTCGGTGGGGTCTTTCTCGTGTTGCTCTTGATCGCGGGGCTGACGACGGTGATCGCGGTGCTCGAGGTGATGGGGTCCGTTCCGCGCGATTCGCTCGGGTGGAGTCGGCGCCGCGGCGTGGGGATCGTCGCGGCACTATGGTTTCTGATGTCGGTCCCGGTCGTGGGAGTGGACCGCGTTTCGCGACGAGACCAACATCGGCAGCGGTCGCATCAAAGTCACTGACGCGTGGAGACCGCTGATCAAGTTCATCGTGCCGGCCGCCGTGGCGCTGGTGCTCCTCGGCGGCTTGGGGATTCTGTAAGCCAGCCCGGTCGAGCGCTGGACACTACCGTCCGTCGAAAACGTACTGCACGGTCGTTTCGAGGCTGGCTTCTGGCGCCTGAAAGTCGTTGTACTGGCTCGGGACAGAATACGCGCTCGCGACGGACTCGACAGAGCGACCGGCCGCCTTCCCCTCCTGGGCCTTCATCACGATGTCGTTGTAAAAGCCGCTGAAGTCGACGAAGTCGCTCCAGGTGACTGGCACCGGGTTGTGTCCCGGAATGACGGTGTCGATGTCGGGAATGCCGGCGACCGCCTTCTTCAGCGTCTCGCCGAATTCGGTCGCGCTCCCGTTGCCGTTCTGCACGTCGATGAATGGGATTCCCTTGCGCTGAAACATGTCGCCCGTGTGCAGCGTCCGCGCTTCACGAAACACGACGAACGTGTCGCCGTCGGTGTGACCGCGGCCGAAGTGGTGGAGATCGATCTGGTCGACCCCGCTGAAGAGCGACAGCCGGTCGGCGTACGTCGTCTTCGGCAGGTACTTCGCGTTCTCGCCCTTGAAGGCGTCGCAGTTGGTCACCGGCTCGCAGCGCCTGCGCGCCATCTGGGCCCGCGTGTTCTCGTGCACCACGAAGTTGACCGTGTCGGGGAACTCGGTGTTCCCGCCGCTATGGTCGAAGTGGGTGTGCGTATTGATGATCGTCGTGATCGGCTTATCGGTGATCCCACGAACCTCGGCGATGATGTCCTGCCCGTAGCCATTGATCTTCGTATCGACGAGCGCGACGCCGTCGTTGGTCACGAAGATCGCCGTGTTGCCGCCGCCACCCATGCCTTCGACGGACGGCGCATTGCCCAGCATGTAGAGGTTGTCGGCCACTTCTCGGAGCGCGAGGCTGGCGCGGTCTTGCCGGGCCTCGTGGCTCGTCACGGTCAGGATGACGCCGAGGAGGGTCAGGATTCCGAGGCAGAAGGTGCGTTTCATCGTCGCGCTCTCTCTCCTAGCGCGTCCGGGGAGGATTCTTACGCGTCCTTTGGCACGAACGCCAGAAACCGTCGTGGGTTGTCGACGAGGATCTTCTGAATCGTCTCCTCCGGTACGCCGGCGAACCGGAGCTTCGGCGCGAACACCGTGACCACGGAGGAGTACCCTGCGCCGCCGTTCGCCTTCAGCTCCTGCTCGGCCGCGAAATCCGCGGACAGCAGCACCGAGTCTTCGAGCCCCGCGTCGATGACCGACATGATCATCGCCACTTTCTTGGCATCGCCCTGTGTGATCTGGTGGCCGACCGTATCGAACCCGAGGAATGCGCCGCGTCTGGCCAGGGCCTTGTGTGTCTCCGCCGTCGGGTCGTCGGTGATGTCGGCGAGGTGTCCGATGCAGACGAGGCGCGGATCGACCTGCATCGACTCGATGATGTCGAGCTGCTCGACGGCGCACGAGCTGCATCCCTCGTGCGGTGTGTGTGTGAACAGCGGGAGCCCAGTCTGCAGATGTACCTGACACGATGCACGCAGGACCTTCTGTTCATCGGGGTGCATCGTCATCGACGACCCGATCTCGCCGATGGCGCCCCACCGCTCCGCTGTGGCTTCACGCAGAAAGTCCTCGGCCACCTCGTCTTCCGACTTGTCCGCGATATCGGGTGGATAGCGCGGCTGCGTCCAGAGGCCGCTGGCCACGACGATGTGCATGTCGGTCCGTCCGGCCAGCGTCTGCAACCGCTCGAAGCTCTGGCCAAGATCTCTGGTGCCACCGCTGACGATGCAGCTCACGCCCTCTTGGGCGGTCGCGTTGACCTCGTCGGCCATCAGGTCGAGGTCGGTCGTGAACGACCCCAGCGCCGCAATCGGGTCGTCGGACTGGGGGACCCACGGCGGTATCGGATCCGACAACGACAGATGCTCGTGAAACAGCGTCGCCCCATGTGCGAGCGCCTCGGGGTCGACGTCGGTCAGCACCGTACGAATGATCGCGCCGTCGGGGAACGTCACTGGACTGCGCCCCGGTGCCTCGAGTGGCGAATCCGCGACGGAGGTCGCTGGTCCCTCGGGAGCACCGCATCGAGCCGCCAGGAGCCCGACCCCGGCGCCGCCGAGAAGCCGCAGTGCGCCGCGACGCGTGAATGGCACGGAACGACACGGGCGCGTGGTCATGGGTCTGTCTCCTCAGCCGTCCGCCAAGTGTAGGCCTTTGCAGCCCGTGGTGAAAGTGCCGCTGCATGGGACGGGCGATGCGATCGCGCTTGAACCGACGGTGCCACCCGCGTTAGCGTGGTCGAGCGTGCGGACTCGAGTCGCCTCCATCGCGGTTGTCGTCGCCGTCATCTCAACCGCCGCGGCGACACACGCGCAGCCGTTCGACGAAGACGCCGCGGGGCGATTCGCGGATCTCGCGCTCGCCTGCGTCCACCAGGAGTACCCGAACAAGATCGCGCACGTGCTCACCGAGGATGGCGACGCGAAGCCGCCACGCCTGCTGACCCCCGTCTTCTACGGCTGCTATGACTGGCATTCGTCGGTCCACGGCCACTGGCTGCTCGCGCGGCTGGCACGGCGCTATCCCGGGGCGGCGTTCGTCGCGGCTGCCCGCGCCGCGCTCGGCCGGAGCCTCACACCAACCAACGTCGCCGCGGAGGTGACCTACCTCGAAGGGGAAGGCCGGGCGACGTTCGAGCGGCCATACGGCCTCGCGTGGCTGCTCCAGCTCGACGCCGAGCTTCGGGAATGGACGGACGCCGATGACGATGACGACGCCGCCCGCTGGAGGGCCGCGCTCGAGCCCTTGGCTGCCGTGTCCGCGGACCGGATTGCCGCCTGGGTGCCGAACCTGACCTATCCGATCCGGAGCGGCGAGCATTCGCAGACGGCGTTCGCGTTTGGCCTGGTGCTCGATTGGGCGCGCGTGGCTGGTGACGACCGTCTCGGCCGGCTTCTCGAACGCCGCGTCCAGCGCTATTACAGCGGCGACACGGCGTGTCCGCTCGCCTACGAACCGTCCGGGCAGGACTTTCTCTCGCCCTGTCTCGCCGAGGCCGATCTGATGCGTCGTGTCATGCCGCCGGCTCGCTACGCCGAGTGGCTCGGAGACTTCCTCCCGTCGATCCCGACGAACCAGGCCACAGGGTCGGCCTGGCTGCCGCCCGCCATCGTGACCGATCGCAGCGACGGCAAGCTGGCGCACCTCGATGGGCTCAATCTGAGCCGCGCGTGGATGCTAGACGGTATGGCAGCCGGGCTACCGAGCAGCGATACGCGGCGACCGGCGCTTCTCTTGGCTGCGGCGCAACACGCCACCGCCGGTCTCGGGGCCGTCACGGGCGAGCATTACGAGGGGGGACACTGGCTCGGCAGCTTCGCCACCTACCTCGTCACGCGCCGCGGCACATCCTGACTCCGCGCACCCCGCGCGAGCGGGCACCCCGGTGCTTCGCCGCGTTCGTGCGATGGGTTTTATACTGCGGGGTTCCGACATGACATTCCCCCCGAGCGAGCTCGCCTACATCTTCCGCAAGGGCGAAATGCGCCGAGATCTCATGGCGCTCATGCGATACGGGGCGTTTCTAGCAGGGGTCATCCTGCTCTACGCCGCGATCTTCCAGCTGATCATGGTGCAGGTAGAAGGGCAGTCTCACTCATGGATCACCGGCATCTACTGGACGCTCATCACGATGAGCACGCTCGGCTTCGGCGACGTGGTCTTCTACAGCGACATAGGCCGCCTGTTCAGTCTCGTGGTGCTCGTCTCGGGCGTCGTGCTGCTGCTGGTCGTGCTGCCCTTCACCTTCATCCGCTTCTTCTACGCGCCGTGGCTCGAAGCGCAGGTCCGGCTCCGTGCGCCGCGCCGATTGCCGTCGACCGTCCACGATCACGTGATCATCGCTCACCATGACGAGATTGCCGGGAGCCTCGTCGAGAGACTCGAGGCTGAGCAGATCCCGTATTGCATCGTCGAACCCGACCCCACGGCGGCGGCACACCTGCTGAGCGATGGGCTGACAGTGGTCACCGGCGAGCTCGATAGTCGTGCGACCTACGAGGGCGTCCAGGCGCCGCAGGCCCGCCTGCTGCTCGCCAACCGAGAGGACACGACGAACACGAACATCACCTTGACCGTCCGTGAAGTGTCGAGCGACGTGACGATCGTCGGCATTGTCGAGCACGAGGACTCGACCGACATCCTCGAGCTGAGCGGGTGCACGCACGTCTTGCCACTCAAGGTCCGCCTCGGCGAGTACCTGGCCAATCGCGTCAGCGCCGGCCTTGGCAACACCGACGTCATCGGCACCTTCAAAGGGCTGACCATCGCCGAGTTCTCCGCGCGTAATACGCCGCTCGCGGGCCTCCAGGTGCGTGACACTCGGCTGCGGGAGCGGACCGGTCTGAACGTGGTCGGCGTCTGGCAGCGCGGGCGGTTGATGCCCGCGTTTCCCCATACCGCGATCACCGATGGGACCATCGTGGTGGTCGTTGGCACGGAGGCGCAGCTGACGGCGCTCGACGGTTTGCTCGAGGCCGCGTCCGCGCCAGAAGGGCCAACCCTAGTGATCGGTGCCGGCGCGGTGGGCGCGGCCGCGACACGGGCGCTCAAACGTAAGGGCCTTCAGGTCCATGTGCTCGAGCGGGACCCATCGGCGCTGGAGCGATTGCGCGATGTCGCGGACCAGGCCTTTGTCGGCGACGCCAACGCGCGCGAGGCGCTCGAGAAGGCGGGGCTCGAGGAAGCGCCATCGGTGCTGCTCACCACCAATGACGATGCGGTTAACGTGTATCTTGCCGTCTATTGCCGGCGACTCAAGCCAGATCTGCGAATCGTGAGCCGGATCACACACAGCCGCAATCTGGAAGCGATTCACCGCGCGGGGGCGGACTTCGCGCTCAGCTATGCGTCCCTCGGAGCGGAAGCGGTCGTCTCGCTCCTCGAGGGGCACGAGCTCGTGCTGCTGGGCGAAAACGTCGACCTCTTCTCGGTGCAGCTGCCGTCCTCGTTGAGGAACAAGACACTCGCGGAGAGCGGGATCGGGTCCCGCACCGGGCTGAGCGTGGTGGCGGTGCAGCAAGACGGCCAGCTGAACACGAGCCTCCGCGCGTCGATGAAGCTCGAGGCGAGAGCGCAGCTCATCATGCTCGGCAGCGTGCAGCAGCGCAGGGCGTTCACTGACGCGTTCGGCTAGTCCCCTGTGTCTGAAAAAGATTCAAATAGTGTGTCGGCTGTGATGTATTGGGCGGCATGGCAAGAACAGGTCGGCCCAAAGCGAGACTGGAAGTCACCGCCGCAGAGCGCGTAGAACTTGAGCGGCTCGCCAGGCGCGCCCGAACGAATCGGCACGTGGCCTTGCGGGCAAGGATCGTCCTGAGGAGCACGCGTGGCGAATCGAACGTGGCGGTCGCGGCGAAACTGCGCTGCTCGAACGTGACGGTCGGCAAGTGGCGACAGCGGTTTAGGGTAGGTCGCGTGGACGCGCTGTACGACGAGCCCAAGCCCGGAGCCCCACGGACCCTGTCCGATGCGGATGTCGAGTCGATCCTCGTCACGACGTTGGAAAGTAAGCCGAAGGGGCGGACCCACTGGAGCACCCGCAAGATGGCGGAGCACGCTGGCGTCAGCGCCTCTACCGTGGGCCGCATCTGGCGCACTTTCGGGTTGCAGCCGCATGTCGTGGAATCCTTCAAGATCTCCGACGACCCGCTGTTCATCGAGAAGGTGCGGGACATTGTCGGCCTCTACCTGAACCCACCCGACCACGCCGTCGTCTTGTCATTCGACGAAAAGCCTCAGATTCAAGCCCTCGAGCGGGCGCAGCCGATTCTGCCGATGGACCTGGGTCGCCCCGAACGCCAGACGCACAACTACATCCGCCATGGCACGGTGGACCTCTTCGCGGCGCTCAACGTCGCGACCGGCCAGGTCGTGGCGCAAACCAAGAAGCCGCATCGGTCGAGGGATTTCGTGAGCTTCCTGCGCGAGATCGACGAGCGGGTGCACTCCGCCCTCACCGTCCACGTGATCCTCGACAATCTCTCGGCGCATAAGTCCCCGTTGGTCAAACGATGGGTGGCCCGCCACCCGCGCTTCCAGTTCCACTTTACGCCGACCTACTCCGCCTGGCTCAACCTCGTCGAGCGGTTCTTTGGCCTTCTCACCGAACACGCCCTCAAGCGCGGATCACATTCCAGCCCGCACGCGCTGCGCCACGCCATCTACGCCTACGTGGACGCCCACAACGACGAGGGCAAACCCTTCAAGTGGACAAAGACAGCCGACGAAATTCTCGCGAAGGTGAAGCGGTTCGGACAGCGCACCGTTCAAGTCCACGGTGGCCCCAGATGACCAACGACTTTTTGAAGAAATCAAAGATCAAGGGGACTAGAGGAGACCGATCGTCAGCCCGGGCGACGGCGGCACGGGGCCCCACGCGTCACCCGGGTCGAGGTCAACGAAAGTGCTCCACGTGCGGGCGCAGAAAACGCGCGACAGCCGTCGCTCCGGGCGACGTGAAGTGCACCTGGTCAGCGCCGTAGACCTCCTCGGACTCGAACCGGATCCCGCGGTCGTTTCTCACCGTCGCGAGAAAGTCGACGAGGGTGCAGAGGCTGCCGGTACAGAGCGCCGTCAACTCGGCCAGTCGCTCTGCATAGAGTTCGTCGCCCCCCTCCACGTTCCACGGCGCCAGCATGACCAGCAATGGGATCCCCCGGTCGGCCAACGCACGGGACAGCCGCTCGAAGTGAGCTGGGTAGAACGGCGAGTCGGTGATCCGACGCAGCACTGACGACTGGCCGGCGAGCCGCTCGTCGTCGGAACCCAGTTGATACCGTCCCCACCCGGGCCCCAGCCCGCTGACGTGACGGCGGATCTGATACTCCGTCAACCGAACGAGATGTGAGCGATACAGCCACCGTCTGACTCCCGAGGTGTCCGGACCGTCGAACAGCGACAGAAACCGCATCCGGGAGTCGCGCGTCGCGAGGAGCGCCTGAAACTCGAGCGTGAGGGCATCCCAGTCGTTCAGGCAGACGACGAGGATCGCGAGGTCCGGTTCGAAGCCGAGCACGCTGACGCGAACCTGCTCCGCCTCCTGGATGATGCTGTACCCCGGCACGCCGAAGTTGAGCACCTCCGCCGGCGTGGTGGAGTGGTCGAGTATGGCCTCGAGCTGGCTCGGAATGGTTTCGGGGTCGGCCAGACCGTGGCCGTAGACGATCGAGTCTCCCAGCATCGCCGTTCGGAACACGCCCGGCGCCTTCTCACGCGAGGGCTCACGCCCGCGAAACGCGAATCGATTGTGGTCCGAGACTCCGGGCTGCAGCTCGTACATCAGCGTCGGGTTGTCGGACAGCCTCACCGTGCCCCACGCGATCTCCGCCATCCCGACTGGCAGGATCAGCCGCACCGCCGCCTCGGCTCCGATAAAGGCGAGTGCGACGGATCCGACGAGCAGGCTCGCCGTTGGCACCCACGCCCGTTTTCGCACCGTGCCCGTGTTCATCGCCGCCGGCCTGTCGGTTCTCCTCGTCACCGGTGCTGAGCCCTCGGGTCCTTATGTCGGCGTGTCGGAACGACCGTCGCCGAGGATCAAGTAATCGAGCTCCGCGCGGCTCATTCGCCCGAGAGCGGCAAACCGCGTCACGTAGATGACGCTCCCGAGCGTCATCCATCCCGCCAGCGCGATCCACGAGGGCGCCGCCATGAACGCCGGCGTGCCGGGTATGCAGAGCAACGCGATGAAGCCCGCCGAGACGACCGCTCCCGCCACGGCGACTCCGCGGCCGCCCCAGACCGGCGACGCCAGGGGCTGTCCTCGTGCCAGCGCGGCGGCTCCAAGACAGGTGTACAGGAATCCCATGGCGATGCCAACCGCCGACATGTCCACGACCCACAGCAGCGCCTGCCGCCCGAACCACGGTGCGAGGAGGGAGGCCATGGCCGCAAACAGGATCGCGTTCGACGGCGTGCCATGCGTCGGGGAGAGCCGCCCGAACCAGGGAGGGAGGATCTTCGCGCGGCTCATGCTGAAGAGCAGGCGGCTCGAGGCCATGAAGAACCCGTTGATCCCAGTGAAGATCCCCATCAGGACGGCCACCGTCAGGATGGCGAGACCGATCGGCCCCAGGCTGCGCTGGGTGGCGTAGCCGGTTGCCCACTCGGGAGCGGCGGCGACGAGCTGCGGCCATGGCATGAGCACGCTGGTCGCCAGCAGCACCGTCAGGTAGAGCAGCACGCCCGCCACGATCGAGAGCAGCATCAGGCGAAACACGCGCGCGGGAGAGAAGGCGAACTCCTCGGCGGCCTGCGGGAGGGTGTCGAAGCCGCTGAGCATCCACGGGGCGATCGCCACCATCGCGAGCACGCCGCTCACCGCGGACCGGTCGGGCGCGAACGGCGGCCGCATGTGCGCCAGCGAGCTCCCGGTGTCGATGGCGCTACCCGTCGCCACCAGGAAGACCGCCGCGACCATGACGAACAGCAACAGCAGCTGGGCCTGGCCGACGACTTTGACGCCGCGATGGTTGAACCACGCGAACACCACGATCGCGGCCGACGCCAGCATGATCTCGCCGACGAAGACATCGAAGCCGGCGATCGAGTACAGGTAGCCTCGCGCGAAGAGGTCGGGGAAGATGAACTTGCCGAGGAGCGCCAACGCCGTCGCGTTGAGTGGCACGATAGCGAGGTAGCCGAGCGTCAGGAACCAGCCGCAGATGTAGGCGTGATGCGGCCCTTTGGTGGCGTACGCGTAGACGAACTCGCCCCCCGCGGAGGGGAAGCGCGGCACCATCACGCCGTAGCTGCAGCTGATGAGCACCATCAGCAGGCCGCCGCCGACGATCCCGATCGTCGCCCCGATTGGCCCGGCGCGGACCAGGAAGTCCCCGGGCAGCACGAAGCAGCCCCACCCGATCACGCAGCCGAGCGCAAGGGCGCCGCTGTGCCACGGGCTCAGGCGCCGCTGCAGTACCGCGCGGCCGGTCATGTCGACCATCCGTCGGTCACGGCGTGCCGCCCGCCGCCTCCACCGGATACACCTGACCCTCGAAGACGGTGCCCCAGATGCGGATGTCCTTGACGTGGTCGAGCGGCACCGCGTACGGGTCTTCGTCCAGCACGACAAAGTCGGCTTTCTTGCCGGCGGCGATGCTGCCGATGCGGACGTCCCGCCACGACAGCCAGGGGAACCGCGCGGAGGACCAGTCCGTGTCCGTCAGCCTGGCGAGCAGGGTTCGTGATCGGAGTCCCACGACCGAGAGGACGCCGTGGCCACTCGTCACGTTCTCGATCGTGACCGCGCCGCACTCGGCGCCGACGTGCTCGAAGTAGTTCGTGTTCCGGCGGAACGACAGCCGGTCCCCCGGTTCCACCCCCTCCGGGGCAAACCAGTTCGCCCACTCCCACGCCACCCCGTCGATGCTCCATGGCGGCAATCCGGTCGGCCCAGAGCCCGCCCGCGTTCACGACGATCTCCGCCGTGATGTCCCCCTGCTCCGTGTGCACGTTCCATTCGCCGCCCCGGGTGCGCGACAGGTCCGTCACGCGGTTGAATCGGCTGATCTCCGCACCCGCCTGACGCGCGCCGGTGGCCAGTGCGGTGGTGGTGCCCGCCGGATCGCAGTGGCCATCGTTCGGGTGATGCATCGCCCGACCAGACCGTCAGCCTGCATGAACGGAAAAAGCCGACTGCCGCACCGTGAGAAACGCGCTCCAAGCCGGCAGCGTATTATTGTTGGTCCGCCGCGAGGATGTTAGCGGCAGCTCTGGTGAGCGCATCTGTATGACACCACCACGGTTCGGCCTGGGTCGCGGCGCGAAGGCTCTGGGGATCCTCTCGGCAACGGGGCTTCTCGTAGTGACGCTTCCCACCGCGGAGGCGTTGCCTGCGGTTCGACTCGGAACCACGGTGAGCGGACAAGCGAACACCGCGCAAGCAGCCACGGAGAGCGTCGCGGTCCTCCCGTTCACCAATATCACCGGGGTGCCCGAGGATGACTGGATCGGGGCGGGTATCGCGGAGTCCGTGGCGACCGACCTCGAGCAGGGTGGCGGGGTGTCGGTGACGGCGCACCAGACGGTGTCGGCCGCGCTCGATCGTCTGACCGCGGGGGATCGCGCCGCCGCCGACGGGCGTGCGGTGGAGGCGGGTCGTCTCGTCGGGGCGCGGTGGGTCGTCTCCGGTGGGTACCAGCGGATGGGCGACCGCCTCCGTATCACCGCGCGGCTGGTGGACGTCGAGACCGCCACGGTCGTGCGGTCGGCCAGGGTGGACGGCCAGGAGAGCGAGCTCTTCGCCTTGCAGGATCGCGTTGCGGCGGACCTCGCCGGCGGGCTGTCCGGGGGTGGCCTCGGGGTCGCGACGGCGGCTGGCGCACGTGCCCGTACACCGGCGTCCCCGGAGGAGGCTGCGGCGTCGGACCCGTCATCCGCGGACGTGGCCGTTCCCCCCGCGCGGGGCGAGCGTTCCCCGGAGGCCGATCCGACGCCACCACGTCCACCGGTGGCGGCCGCTCGTGCCGCCACTGGCGGGTTCACACCGCTGGCGCCAAACGTCGTCATCGACGGCCCAGCTCCGCCCCTGGCGCCGGCGACCATTTCGCGCGACGCCGAAGGCCGCGCCACGATACGGGCCGTGCGTCTCAGCGAGCCATTGCGGCTGGACGGGTCACTCGACGAGGCGGTCTATGAGGACGTCGCCCCGGTCAGCGGGTTCATCCAGCAACTGCCCGACAACGGCGCGGCGGCGACGGAGCAGACCGAGGTCTGGGTGTTCTACGACAGCCAGAACGTCTATGTCGCGGCGCGGTGCTTGGACTCTGTGCCGGAGGCGCTGGTCGCCAACGACATGCGGCGCGACTCGTTCCAGCTCATCAGGAACGACAACTTCGCCGTCCTGCTCGACACCTTCTACGACCGGCGCAATGCGGTCGGCTTCATGGTAAACCCCATCGCCGGCTTCTTCGACTATCAGATCACCGACGAGAGCAACCCCAACAGCGACTGGAATCCGGTCTGGGCTCGGAGGACGAGCCGCTTCGACGGCGGCTGGACCGTCGAGATGGAGATCCCCTTCAAGTCGCTTCGCTACAGCCCGGGCGCGTTGCAAATCTGGGGCGTCCAGTTTTCGCGTTACGTCATGCGGACGAACGAGTACTCGTATCTCACCCTCCTCCCGATAAACGCGTTCCCGGGGGTGCTCCGTGTCTCGGCTGCCGGCACGCTGGTCGGCCTCGAAGCGCCGACAGCCGGCGGCAACCTCGAGATCAAGCCGTATGCGATCTCGTCGGTGGCCTCCGATCTCAACACTTCGCCGGCCATCTTGAATCGCGGTGACGGTAACTTCGGACTCGACGTCAAGTACGCGGTGACGGAGAATCTCACGGCCGACTTTACCTACAACACCGACTTCGCCCAGGTGGAGGTCGACGAGCAACAAGTCAACCTCACGCGGTTTAGCCTGTTCTTTCCAGAAAAGCGTGAGTTCTTCCTCGAGAGCCGCGGGATCTTCGACTTCGGGAGCGGGAGCGGCTTTGGTAGCGGCGGTGGCGGCCCCGGTGGCGGCGGACGCCCCTCGGGCGGGGGCGGTTTCTTTGGCGGCGGCAGCGCGCCGGTCGTGTTTTTCAGCCGCCGCATCGGGTTGGAAGGTGGCCAGACGGTGCCGATTCTGGGCGGTGGCCGACTCACCGGGAAGGTCGGGCCATTCAGCATCGGCGCAGTGAACATCCAGACCGACGACGCACCCAGCGTCGGCGCCGTGTCGACCAACTTCACGGTACTCCGGGTGAAACGCGACATCCTGCGGCGCAGCCGGATCGGCGGGATCTTCACCGGACGGTCCGCGTCGTCAGTGGGGCCAGGATCGAACGAGGTGTACGGTCTCGACGCAGCCTTCTCGTTCTACGACAACGTGAATTTCAACGGTTACTATGCCCGTACGCGCACGCCAGGCCTGGTGGGCGACGACGCGAGCTATCAGGCGGCGTTCAGCTACACCGGCGACCTCTACGGCGTCCGGGTGGACCACTTGCTGGTCGGCGACAACTTCAACCCCGAGGTCGGCTTCCTGCGACGTGACGATTTCCGGCGCACGTTCGTGCGGGCGCAATACAGTCCGAGACCCAGCTCGATCGAGGCGGTGCGACAGTTCAGGTTGGCCGGGAGCGTCGACTACATCCTCAACGGCGCCGGCCAGCTCGAGACTCGAACGTCGCAGCTGCGCTTCAGCACCGAGCTAGAGAACACCGATCGTCTCGGGATCGATGTCCAGAAGAGCTACGAGCTGCTGCTCCAGCCGTTCTACATTTCGTCCGACGTGGCGATTCCGGTCGGCGGCTACGGCTTCAGCGACGTCTTTCTGTCGTATTCGATGGGGGGGCAGCGACGCATCTCGGGCAGTTTCTCCTTCCAGCGGGGTGGGTTCTTCAGCGGCACCATCACGTCGGCGGGCTATCGCCGGGGACGGATCGAGGTCACGCCGCAACTGTCGGTGGAGCCGGGCGTCTCCGTCAATCGGATTGAGCTGCCGGAGGGCCGGTTCACGGCTACGCTGGCCACGACCCGCGCGACATATACATTCACGCCCCGGATGTTCTTCGGCGGCCTGCTGCAATACAACTCCAGCAACAACACGCTCAGCGCCAACCTGCGACTCCGCTGGGAGTACTCGCCGGGCAGCGAGTTGTTCGTCGTCTACACCGACCAGCGTGACACGATGCTGCGGGGCGCTCCGGTCCTGGAGAACCGCGCCTTCATCGTGAAGATCAACCGCCTCTTCCGCTTTTGAGGGCTATGATCCGCCGAACCCGCAAGTGGCACGCGACGTCCGGCGGAAGGGGGACCGTCATGACCAGTTCGCACTCGGCCCGCGCGACCCGTTTCGTGACCGCGCTCCCGGCGCTGTATCGGCGGTCCGGTGATCAAGGATGGAAGCGCGGTGTGACGAAGGACGTCAGCGATACCGGGGTCCTGTTCGAATCCGGCGAACAGGTGCCGGTCGAAAGCATCATCGAGCTGACCTTTCATCTCCCGGAACAGCTCGGCAACTTGCCCGCGGGCCAGCTCACGTGTCTCGGCAAGGTCGTCCGCCATCGCGCTGCACGCGAGGCGGTGCCGCCTCGTTCGGCCGCGCGGTTTCTCGAGCTCAGGAGCGGGCCGGAGAGCTAGCGGCGGATCGAGCGGTTGTCAGGGCCGCGGCACGAACCCGAAATTGACGTGCCACGCTCCCTCGGCGGCAGCCTGATGAACGTCGGCGCGGAAGTGGTCAATCGAGCGGCGTCGCCCGTGCTCGAAGAACCAGCCGTCGTACCCGAGTCCACGCAGGTGGTCGAACACCCGCCCCGTTTGCCCCGCGGTCGGCCGGTCGTCGACTGATTCCACCAGGAGCACCGGGCGGTCCTCGCGCAGCACCCGCTCCGCACCGACGAGCACGTCGAGCTCGTGTCCCTCGACGTCGCACTTGATGAAGCCGACCGGCCGTGCGTCCGGGTGCGCGCACAACGCATCCAGCGTGGTCATGTGGACCGACACCGGTGTGTGTCCGTCAGCCTGCGCCACGACACTCGCCGTGCCGGTGTACCCGGCTGACGGGACGTGGAGCGTCGTCGTTCCGCTCGTGCTCGACAGGGCCGCCTCGACCACGCGCAACCGGTCGAAACCACCCTCGGTGCCAAGCCGTCGCAGATACGTCGCGAGCTCCGGGATCGGCTCGACCGCCACGACCCGCCCCGTGCGGCCGACGGCCGTGAGCATCCAGTACGTGAGGGCACCGCGGTGCGCGCCCACGTCGACCGCCACCTGGCCGGCGGACACATGGGCACGGAGAAAGGCCACCTCCGCGGCCTCGGTTCTGAGTCGGTAACGCCAGGCACGGTGGAGAAGACGGCCGCGCAGCCGCCATCGCCGCACGCGCGCGGGGATCAATCGGCGTCGTCCAGCGCGAAGGTGAAGATCGCGTGGCCCGCGGCGATCGTGACCTGCTGGCGGCCATTGCTGCGATAGGTGATCGGTGCCGCGATGATCTCACCGCCAAGGTCGAGATGCCACAGGTCCTCACCCGACTCGGCATCGAGCGCCAGGAAGTTGCCGGTCACCGTGCCGGCGAAAATCAGCTGGCCGGCCGTCGACAGGACACCGGCCATCGATTTGGGCTGCACGCGGTGTTCCCAGGCGCGGCGTCCCGTGGTCGGATCGATCGCGCGGATCGCGCTGATGAACTCGTCGACCGGTCGGTCCCGCGTGTAGCTGCCGCCGACGAACAGCTTGCCCGGCTCGTACTCGGCGTCAGCCGTGTAGTAGAGCGCGCCCCCGTCATAGGCCATCGTGTAGAACAGGCCGGTGTCGGGGCTGTAGGACGGCGACCACCAGTTCGAGGCCCCGGTCACTTCCGGGTACACCAGTGTGCCGCCCTCGGACGGTTCCATGTCCGGCACGCGAATCGGGTAGCCGCTGTCGTCGAGTCCCTGGGCCCACGTCTGCGTCGCGAATTCCGTGCCCTGCAGGAAGCGACCGGTCTCGCGGTCGAGGACGTAGAAGAAGCCGTTCCGGTTGGCAAAGAACATCAGCCGGCGCGGTCGGCCGCGCCATACGGTGTCGACGAGGACCGGGATCTGACACGCGTCCCAGTCGTGGACGTCATGCGGGGTGAACTGGAAGTGCCACCGGATCTCGCCGGTGTCGGCGTCGATGGCGATCACGCTGTCCGAGTAGAGGTTGTCGCCGATCCGTGTCTCGCCGTTCCAGTCGGGCCCGGGGTTGCCGACGCCCCAGTAGATGAGGTTGAGCGCCGGGTCATACGTGCCGGTCATCCAGGTCGACGCCCCGCCGGTCCTCCACGAATCGCCCGCCCACGTGTCGTGGCCGGGCTCTTCCGGTCCGGGAATCGTGAACCGCCGCCACCGGCGCTCGCCGGTCGCCGCGTCGTAGGCGTCGACGAAGCCGCGGATGCCGTACTCACCGCCCCCGATGCCGGCCACGACCATGTCGCCGACGACCAGGGGAGCCGAGGTCATGCTGTAGCCCGCCAGATGGTCCGCGACCTTGACGTCCCACAGCCGGTTGCCCGTTGTCGCGTCGAGTGCGACGAGATGGGCGTCGAGCGTCGCCATGAACAGGGTGGTGCCGAGAATCGCGACGCCGCGGCTCTGCTTGCCGCAGCAGAGCGTCAGCGTCTCGGCCGGCTGGTGGCGATAGGTCCAATAGACCTGGCCGGTGCCCGCATCCAGCGCGTGCACCTCGTTGTCGGGTGTCGTGAGATACATGACGCCGTCCACGACGAGAGGCGAGGTTTGCACCTGTCCCAGTGTTGGAATCTGGTGGACCCACCGCAGGCGAAGTCGGCCCACGGTCTCGCGATTGATCTCATCGAGCCGGCTGAAGCGCTGGCCGTGGTATTGGCCGGAATACATCAGCCAGTTCGCGGGGTCGGCGTCGGCGAGCTGCGTGGCCGTGACCTGCGCTCGCGCGACAGCCGGCCACAGGGCCAGAGCGAGCAGGATACAGAGACAACAATGGGCGGAAGCATGGCGCATGAATGTCACCGTCGGAGTGAGGACAAGTAGGCGACGAGATCGTCGACCTCGCCGTCGCCGAACCGGCCGGCAAAGCTCGGCATCAGGGACGCGGCCGGCCGCTCGATGTCGCGGAGCTCCGACTTGGAGAACGACCGCAGCCGCTCGCGACTGTCGATCATGAGGAGCGCGAAGGCATCTTCGTTCAAGAGCAGGCCCCGCGTCTCGCGCCCGTCGAGATCGGTCACCGCGATCTGGCGATACCGCTCCTCGATGTCCGCACCCGGCTCGAGGATCGAGGCGCGCAGGTGAGCGGTGGACCGCATCCAGCCGACCTCGCTCAGGTCGGGGCCGAGGCGCCCGCCCTCGCCACCGACGAAGTGACACCGCCTGCAGTCCGCGCGCACGAAGAGCCGACGTCCGGCCGCGGGGTCGCCGACCACCGGCTCGTCGGACGCGCCGCTCAGCGACCGCACGAACGCGACGATCTGCCACATCTCCTTGTCCGACAACCGGACCGACGGCATCCCGGTCCCGGGGATGCCGCTCAGGATGTTGTTGAACAGCGCGCCGTCGGTGTTGCCGTGCCGGAAGCGCCCACGCGTGAGGTCCGGGCCGCGGTTCCCCGCGCCGTCGGGGCCGTGGCAGACGGAGCAGCGCGACGCGAACGCGCGCGCGCCCGCCGCGATGTCCTCGGCCGTGGTGTGGGGGTTCGCGTCGATGCCGCGCTGGGCGTCGAGCGATGCCACCCGGCGCTGCGCGGCGCCGGAGGTCGGAACCGCCCATGCGACGAGGGTCAGCGCAACGATCGGCACGAGGGAGGCGGTTCTCATCGGGCGTATCCCGGGGCACGACTGCAGCGTATAGCGTAGCACCCGGCAGCCCGGTCGGGTCGTGGCCAAAGGCGCGCTTCTGCGCGCCTCGCGGGCGTGGAGCGGGGCTCTCGGGGTCCCCGCGTAGCGTCCGCGGCGGGGTTCGGGGGCGCAGCCCCCGCCTGGATTACGGCGTGAGCAGCGGGAAGTCGAAGTTCACGCGCGCGAGGACGCGAAAGGAATAGTTGTAGTCCCGCTCCACGCGATGGAGCCGCATCGAGCCTTCGAGCGTCACGCCCTCGTCTTCGTACAGCATGCGCGTCAACCCGAGCTCCCCATAGTGCCGCGTCGGCCGAAACACCGTGCCGTCCTGGCGCCGGGAGCCGTAGTTCTCGTCGCCCTCCACCTTGAGCCACGCGCATGCTCCCCAGAACACGGCGTGGCCGCGCCAGCGATCCTTCTCCGCCGCGACCCGGACGAACAGGCCGTGGCCATGGCTCGCGCCGTCCTCGACCGCGCGATCGGCCACCTGCTTCGACCACATCATGTAGCTCTCGACCGTCGTCCTGTCGAAGAGTCCGACCGGCGGTTCGATGATGAACCCGGGTCCGGCGGCGAAGCTGTCACTCACCGGACCGGTATCGAAGACTTGACCGCCCTCGTGCACGTGGTGAAGCTGATACGCAACCGCCATCGGGATCGGCGTATCGAGCGGCAGCCGTCCCGTGAGCCCTGCGTCGAATCGTTCCCGATGCGCGTCGGTGTTCAGTCGTTGCCAGTTGACCCAGGCATCCTGCTCGATACGGCCGCCGTCGAGCTGCCACTGGAGCCCGGCCTCGTAGGGCCGCGTGAACGCCAGCGTCTCCCGCTGCAGCGCCGGCAAGAGACGGTGCGGGCCGACGAGATCCGGGCCCATCACATCGCTCTCCGGCATGGTGTCCAGCGTGCCGAACACGAATCGCGACGGCCCGCTCTCGACGGTCAGGCTGAACACGGGGCGCACCTGCTCCGCGAACCGCTCGGAACCGAACCGATGGTTGGTGAAGATGCCGCCGCGAAACGTGACGCGATCGTTCAGCTCGACGTCGACCGCGACGATCGCCGCCGTGCCAAACAGCGTCTCGCCGTCACGAAACGGATTGAAGAACTCGGTGTTGTCGCCGTAGAACGTGACGTCAGTGTGGAGGGTGACGCGCTCCTGGGCGCCGGCGGGTGCGCCGAGGCCACCGAGCATCACCGCAACGACGCCGACCTGCGCGGCGAGCCCGCGCACGAGCCGCATGGGAGGCCGGATTATACCCCCGGCCGTCTCTTGAACCTCGGTCTGCCGTGTTTCGTATAGGTTTGCAGGGCCGGCACCCGAGACCGGCGCTCCGAGACCGGGAACCCTGGGAGGAATCGTATGTTGGGCAACCATTCGTCGGCGACCTTCCGCGCCCGCGCATCCTGCGCGGTGCTTGTCGCCGTGGCCGTGCTGAGCCTTGGAGTCGGCGCGACGGTCGCGCAAGACGATGTGCAGCCGTGGATCCACGTGGAGATCACCGGGGATGGCGCGGATACCCAGAATATGAACCTCAACCTGCCGCTCTCGGCAGCCGAGGCGCTGCTTGCCTTGGTGCCGGACACTGTCATGACCGATGGCCAGTTGAAGCTGGCGGAGCAGGGCGTGCCGGTCAGCGTGAGCGCCATGCGCGGCCTGTGGCAGGAGCTCGTTACCGTCGGCGACACCGAGTTCATCACAATCGAGCAGGATGACGAGACCGTGCGGGTCGCACGCACCGGCGACAACATCGAGATTCGCGTCGAGGACCGGAACGGCGATGGAGACGAGACCGTCGACGTCCAGATCCCGGTCGCCGTCGTCGATGCCCTGCTCTCGGGTGACAGCGACAAGCTGAACATCCGCGCGGCCATCCAGCAGCTGAGCGTCCTGCGTGGCGACATCGTGCGCGTCACCGAGAACGACCGGCAGATCCGGGTCTGGATCGACGAGGTCGCCCAGCCATAATCGCTCTTTCCAGCTATCGCACCCCGGGCTGCTAGAATACAGGTCGCTTGAGCGTCGCCGTCCGATCGCGGCGGCGTCGGCGATCGGTCCGTCCGCGCACGAAGATGCCCGGCTCAACAGCTCCCGGCGGTCCTCCTGGCGTCTCCGGGAAATTCCTTCACGTCGGTGACGACCGATATCTGATCAAGGGCGTCGCCTATGGCACGTTCGCGCCCGACGCGGCCGGGTACCAGTTTCCCGCGTCCGAGCAGGTTGCGGCCGACTTCGAGCTGATGTCGCAGTTCGGGTTCAACACGGTCCGCACCTACACGGTGCCGGGCCGTGACGTGCTGGACGAAGCTGCCCGACACGAGCTCCGTGTGTTCGCCGGCGTGCCGTGGTCGCAGCACGTCGCCTTCCTGGACGACGCGAAGCTCACACGTGCGATTCGTCACGACGTCGTCCGCCAAGTGCGAGAGCTCGCCCGGCATCCCGCGACACTGCTCGTGGCGGTCGGAAACGAGATCCCACCTGGCGTCGTGCGCTGGCACGGCACCGAGCGGATCGAACGCTTTCTGCGAGATCTCTACGACGCCGCGAAGTCCGTCGCGCCGGAGGTGCTGCTCACCTACGTCAACTACCCACCCACCGAGTACCTCAATCTCCCGTTCTTCGATGTCTGCGCGTTCAACCTCTATCTTCACCGGCAGGCGGGGTTGCGATCGTATCTGTCGCACCTGCAGCTCGTCGCCGGCAACCGCCCGTTGCTCCTGACCGAGACGGGCGCGGACAGCGTGCGGGAGGGTGAACAGGGGCAGGCCGATCTCACCACGATGCAGATCCGCACCGCCTTCGAGGAAGGCGCGTGCGGCACGGTGGCATTCTCGTGGACGGACGACTGGTGGCGCGGCGGTCATGCCATCGACGACTGGAAGTTCGGCCTGACGGACGTCGCGCGGCGACCGAAGCTGGCGCTGCTTGGCGTGTCGCGCGAGTACGCGGAGGCCGGGTTCCCGGACGAGCGCCGGCGGGGGTGGCCACAGGTGTCCGTGCTCGTCTGCGCGTACAACGCGGCCGCGACCCTCGACGAGTGTCTCGTGTCACTTGCGGCGCTGGACTACCCGGATTACGAGGTGATCGTCGTCAACGATGGATCAACTGACGATAGTGGAGCCATCGCTCGCCGGTACCCGTACGTGACCGTCATCGACACCGCAAACTGCGGGCTCAGCGCGGCGCGCAACACCGCCCTTGAGCACGCGACCGGCTCCATTGTCGCGTACACAGACGCGGACGCCCGTGTGGATCCCGAGTGGCTGACCTATCTGATCCAACCGTTCCTGCGCTCGGACGTGGTGGGCGCGGGCGGGCCGAACGTGGTGCCGGCCGATGATCCCTGGTTGGCCCAGTGCGTCGCGCGGTCGCCCGGCGGGCCAACCCACGTATTGCTCGACCACCAGATCGCGGAGCACGTCCCGGGCTGCAACATGGCCTATCGACGCGAGGCGCTGGAGGCGATCGGGGGATTCGATTCGACGTACCGGACAGCCGGCGACGACGTGGACGTGTGCTGGCGGCTGCAAGCGCGGAGTCAGCGAATCGGGTTCGCGCCGTGCGCGCTGGTCTGGCATCACCACCGTCAGACGGTGCGGGCCTATTGGCGTCAGCAGGCAGGATACGGTGAGGCCGAGACGCGGCTGATGGACCACCACCCGGAACGGTTTCTCGACGGTCACGCGCGGTGGCGCGGGCGCATCTATAGCCAGCTGCCGTTCATCAAGTCCGTCTCCCGCGTGCGCGTCAACGCCGGTCCGTGGGGCACGGCGGCGTTTCCGTCGGTGTACTCGACGCATATCCCGTCGCTCGCGTCGCTTCCGCATCTCATTCAATGGCAGTTGCTCTCAGTGCTTCTTGCCGTCGGTGGAGGCATCGGCCTGCTGGCACAGCGCGATGGTCTGGCGCTGAGCCTGCTCGCCGCCGCCGCTTTCGGTCTCGCCACCACCGCCGGTCGGTGTCTGATGTATGGCTGGCAGACCGACATACGAGGACTCCCCAACATCGGTCGGTTGCCACACGCGCCGAGTCGGGTCCTCTACCGGCTCGGCATCGCGGGTCTGCACTTCGTGCAACCCATCGGGCGGGCCTGGGGCCGCCTGCGCGGCCGGCTGTCGCCCCCGCAGACGCGACGCGCAGGCACGGTGGGCGCGAACGGCGCGCGGGCGCCACTCAGTCGGCCGATCGATATCCGGCGCGCCCTCTCGCTGCTCCGCGGGGGCCGCCCCCGACTCGATTTCTGGAGCGAGCACTGGGTCGACCGGACCGAGTTCCTGACCGAGCTCACCAGCCGATTGCGGACCGGCGGTGTCGGACGTACGGTCGACGTGCACGACGGCTGGCAACACGACCGAGACATCGCCGTGGCGGTCGGTCGCTGGGAATGGCTCGACCTGCGGACCCTCGTCGAGGAGCATGTCCGTGGCCGGTGTCTCTTGCGCGTCGCTGCCCACCGTCGCATGACGGCCACCGGCCTCGTCAAGGTCGCCGCGTGGGTCGGCGGAGTCGGATTCGCCTTCACGTTGTCCTTGGTGCTGGCGACCAGTCTCGGGGCTGCGATCGGGGCGGCCTGGCTGGCCAGAGCGCTCTACCATCTCGGCCGCGTCGACACCGGCGTGCGCGCCGTCGTCGAGGAGCTTGCCGAGGAACACGGCTGGATGTCGATGTCGCGACCCGAGGGCGATCATGCCCGCCGACCCATCGTCCGGCCCGCCGCCGCGTCGACCCATCAGCTCGCATCGCGTCGCCAGACGCCGGATACGCCATCGACCGACGCCTTGGACCTCCAGCCCTATCCGGATCGCTGAGCGATGAAGCGGATGGATCCGTCGCGATGACACATGAGTCGACGCTCACGCCCGGCCGTCCGGCGCGCGAGACCTCCAGCGGCGCATCCTCTGTGGCGTTCGCCGTCACACCGTTGGAGCTTGATGGGCTCGTACTCGTCCAGCTCGCGGTCCACGGCGACCGGCGCGGCTTCTTCACGGAGCGGTTTCATCTCGACCGCTTTCGGCAGCATGGGCTCCCCACCGCGTTTGTCCAGGACAACCACTCCCGGTCGGCGCCAGGCGTGATTCGGGGGCTTCATTATCAATACGCGCCCCCGCAGGGGAAGCTCGTTGGCGTGACCCGTGGCCGGATCTGGGACGTCGCCGTCGACATCCGGCCCAGCTCCCCGACGTTGGGCCGCAGCGTGGCGGCGGAGCTGAGTGATATGAACGGCCGCCTCCTCTGGATGCCGGCCGGTTTCGCGCACGGCTTCTGTGTCCTCGGCGACGAGCCGGCCGACGTGCTCTACAAGGTCGACGCCCCATACGCCGCCGACGGGGAGGGGGAGATCCGCTGGAACGACGAATCGCTGGGCATCGAGTGGCCGGTGGACAACCCGGTCGCGTCTGATCGCGACACGGGGTCTCAGTCGTTCTCGGAGTACACGGCACATCCACCGACCTGGCCACGCTAGCTGCCAGCCCTGGGTGCTCCGCGTTCGCCGGCGTCATGCCTTCTCCAGATACTGAGTACGCCGTGCAGGAACACGAGCCCTTCATGCGCGACGCGCTTGCGCAGGCTGCCCAGGCCGCGCGCAGTGGCGAGGTTCCGGTGGGGGCGGTGGTCGTACACGACGGTCGGGTGATTGGTGCGGGCTTCAACCGCCCGATCGGCGACGCCGATCCGACGGCGCACGCCGAGATGGTCGCGCTCCGGACGGCGGCGCGCACGAGGGGCAACTATCGGCTGGTGGGCGCGACCGTGTACGTGACGGTCGAACCGTGTCTCATGTGCGCTGGCGCGTTGGTCCATGCCCGCGTCCCGACACTGGTCTTCGGCGCGCGCGAACCCAAGGCTGGCGCTGTGCGGTCCGTGATGCGCGCGCTCGACCATCCCGCGTTGAACCACCGCGTGACGGTGGTCGAGGGGGTGCTCGCGGACGAATGCCGGCGTGTGATGCAGGCGTTTTTCGAGGAACGACGTCACGATCGGGAGCGCTGAGCGGTCAGCGCTGGCCGTCCACCGGGCGGACCGGCTACTCTAGACGAGTCGGGCGAAACGCCCAGCTCTCGACCAAACGGAGAGGTACCGAAGTGGTCGTAACGGGGGCGCCTCGAAAGCGTCTTGTCGGGTAACCGGCACGTGGGTTCGAATCCCACCCTCTCCGCCATTTTTAAACTATTGCTATTAAGTAACTTATATACATAGATTATTTTATTGTACCTATTTTGTCCCTTGCTGGTATCCTTTCGCTGGCTCCAGGAGGGTCACACCGCGCAAAGCGGTGATCGAGTGGAAACTCGCGGCCCAGCGCGCCGGGCGGCGGCTCGGCAACCGGCGGCACCATCCCCAGGACGAACTCTCCCCGGCGGAGCTGCGGCGCCCGCCCGACATCATCGCCCATGCCGTCTGGCTGTACTTTCGCTTCAGCCTCAGCTTTCGTGATGTGGAGGACCTCCCAGTAAGCTCCTACGGGTCCCCATGATCATCGCTGAGACGATCCTGCTGCTTTCGGTGTCGACGGCAGCGGCGGCTGGGGGCGGCACGGAGGTTCGCCCCACTGCGCCTGGACCGGTCCGGGTTGCGCAGTCGGCGCCAGCAGACGCCGCCGACGGCAGCGTTGCCATCGCCGTGTTTTCCAACATCTCGGGAGCGACGCCGGACGACTGGATCGGCATTGGCATCGCCGAAGCCCTCGCCGCCGAGCTGGGGCGTGTCGGCGACTTGTCGGTGGTGGGGCGTCAGGCGGTCTCGGGCGCGTTGGAGAACGTGAGCAGCGCAGACGGCATTACTGGGGCGGCAGAGCGTGCCGCTGGCCGTCTCCTCGGCGCGCAGTGGGTCGTCAGTGGCGGCTACCAGCGGGTGGGCGACCGGATGCGCATCACGGCGCGCGTCGTGGAGGTGGCGACGGCTACGGTCGTGCACACGGCGATCGTCGACGGCACGGTGACGGATCTCTTCGCATTGCAGGACCGACTCGCCACCGATCTGCGGCAGGGGCTGATGACCGAGGCCTCCGCGTCGGAGGCGTCCGCCGCGGTACGCGCGCCGCAGGGCCGCGAGACCGCAGCCGTGGGAGTGGCGCCTCGGCCGGCCGCGTCAGCAGCCGTCCCCGCACCCGCCGTGGCCAACGTATCGGGCACGGCCGGCTTTGCCGCCGTCCCCACCGTCATCGACGGCCCGCCGCCGCCGGTTGCGCCTGAGACCCTCACGCGCGATGCGGCCGGACGCGCGACCGTCCGGGCGGTCCGGCTCACGGAGCCGCTGCAGCTGGACGGCACGCTCGACGAAGGGGTCTACGAAACGGTGCTGCTGGTCGGCGGGTTCATCCAGCAGCTCCCCGACGAGGGCGCGGCCCCGACAGAAGAGACCGACGCGTGGGTCTTCTTCGACGCGCAACACCTCTATGTGTCGGCACGCCTGTGGGACTCGGCGCCCCAGCAGCTGATCGCCAATGAGATGCAGCGCGATTCGCCCCAGCTCGCCCAGAACGACTATTTCAGCGTGATGTTGGACACGTTCTACGATCGGCGCAACGGCGTGGCCTTCATGGTTAACCCGATCGGTGGCTTCCTGGATTACGAGATCACGGATGAGGGGAATCCCAACCTCGACTGGAACCCGATCTGGGACGTCCGGACCGGTCGATTCGACGGCGGGTGGACCGTCGAGATGGCGATCCCCTTCAAGTCCCTCCGCTTTCGGCCGGGCACGTCGCAGATGTGGGGGTTGCAGCTTGGGCGCAGTGTTCGCCGGAAGACCGAAGCGACCTATCTCACACCGGTCCCCGTGAACGCCGTCCCCGGCGAGATGCGCGTGTCGGCAGCCAGCACGCTGACCGGCGTCGAGGTCCCGCCGGGCAACCGGACGTTCGAGATCAAACCATACGCGATCGGCTCGCTCGCCACCGACGTCAACGCGATCCCGCGCATCTCGAATGACGGCGAC
The DNA here is from genome assembly GCA_965197395.1 of Vicinamibacterales bacterium. Taxonomy (GTDB): domain Bacteria; phylum Acidobacteriota; class Vicinamibacteria; order Vicinamibacterales; family UBA8438; genus CAZYFH01. The sequence continues at coordinate 721,935 of CBDANB010000007.1, forward strand.
GGCGACGTCGGCGTCGACGTCAAGTACAGCGTGACCGCGAACCTCACGGCGGACTTCACCTACAACACGGATTTCGCCCAGGTCGAGGTCGACGAGCAGCAGGTCAACCTGACGCGGTTCAACCTATTCTTTCCCGAGAAGCGGGAGTTCTTCCTCGAAGGACGGGGGATCTTCGACTTCGGGCGAGGAGTCAGGATCTTTCGTGGGGGACCCGGTGGTACAAGCCGACCTGGAGGCGGGGGCGGCTTCCTTGGCGGCGGCGACGTCCCGACCGTCTTTTTCAGTCGCCGGATCGGTCTGGAGCAGGGGCAGACGGTGCCGATCCTGGCCGGCGGCCGGCTCACCGGCAAAGTGGGCAAGTTCAGCATCGGGGCCGTGAACATCCAGACCGACGCTGCGCCGAGTGCGAACGCGCTCGGCACCAACTTCACCGTGCTGCGTGTGAAGCGCGACATCCTGCGGCGCAGCCGGATCGGGGGGATCTTCACCGGCCGTTCCGTCTCCACGGCGGGCCCGGGGTCGAACGAGGCCTACGGCCTCGACGCGCTCTTCTCGTTCTACGACAACGTCAACTTCAACGGCTACTACGCCAGTACGCGGACGCCCGGCCTGGAGGGGGACGACACCAGCTATCAGGGAAAGTTCGCCTACACGGGCGACCGCTACGGCTTCGAGCTCGACCATCTGCTCGTCGGTGACAACTTCAATCCCGAGGTGGGATTCCTGCGTCGCGACGACTTCCGGCGGACCTTCACGCTGGCGCGGTTCAGTCCTCGGCCCGCGTCGATTCGCGCCGTGCGGCAGTTCACGTGGGAAACCAGCCTCGACTACATCGAGAACGGGGCAGGACAGGTCGAGACGCGAATCGCCCTCGCCCGCTTCGAGGCAGAGCTGGAGAACAGCGACCGGATCGGGGTCGATGTCCAGGACAGCTACGAGCTACTGGTGCAGCCCTTCCCCATTGCGACGGACGTCACCATCCCGGTCGGCGCCTACGCCTTCCGCGATTACTTCGCGTCGTACTCGATGGGAACGCAGCGTCGCTTCTCGGGCACGTTCTCCATCCAGCGCGGCGGGTTCTTCAGCGGGAACATCACGGCCTACGGCTACCGCCGAGGCCGGATCGAGATCACGCCGCAGTTCTCGTTCGAGCCAAGCATCTCCATCAACCGGATCAACCTGCCGGAAGGGAAATTCACCGCGACGCTCGTGCAAAGCCGCGTGACCTACACGTTCACGCCGCGGATGTTTTTTGGCGGCCTCGTGCAATACAGCTCAGCGGGCAACTCGCTCAGCACCAACCTCCGGCTCCGCTGGGAGTATCCACCGGAAGTGAGCTCTTCGTGGTCTACAACGACACACGCGACACGTCGCTACGCGGCACGCCGTTCATCGAGAACCGCGCCTTCGTCGTCAAGGTCACCCGGCTGTTCCGCTTCTGACGCGCGACCCCGTATGGTGCCAAGAAGCGGCCGAAGGCACGCGAGTGGCTGAGGCAAGGTCGGCGCGGGCCAGCTCGGGCAAGTAGCCTCTGGCAATGCCCCAAGCCCTGCAATTCCTTGTGCTCACCGCATCCCGAGGTTGACGGGGCGGGCGGGACGACCGAGACTGTGGCGCAGCGGACTCGACACAGGGCGCCCGAGCCGGGCGTCCGGGACGTGGTCATGACGAAATCGGTCGCGTGTTGGGCGTCGCTGCTGGCGCTGCTGGCCAGCCCGGCCGGCGACGGCCGCACCGGGGTCAGCCAAGCCTACACGGCGCGTTGAGCGACCATGCCACGTTGGTGCCGCGACCCGCTCGTCGTGTTCCTCCTGCTGGGCGGCGGCATGTTCGCCCTCGATTACGGACTGAGTCGCGGCGCCTCTCCCCCCAGCGTCATCGAGGTCACCGAGGAGCAGGTCCTTCGGATCAGCGACCGCTGGACGGCCCAGTGGGGCCGTCCGCCGACTGCCGAGGAGCGGCAGGGGCTCCTGGACGAGGTCGTCGAGGAAGAGATCCTCTATCGCGAAGCGCGGCGCCTGGGCTTCGACCGGGACGACCCGATCGTGCGCAGGCGGCTCGCCCAGAAGATGACGTTCATGCTCGAGGATACCGCCGAGGTGGCGACGCCCACCGATGGGGAGGTCGCGGAGTACCTCACGACCCATGCCGACCGGTACCGCGAGCCGCGGCGGAGCACCTTCGAGCACGTGTTTCTGAACGACGAGCGGAGGGCCGATCCAGCCGGCGACGCGGTTGCCCTGCTGCGCGGGATCGAGGGAGACGGGGACGCCTGGCGGGAGCTCGGAGACCCGTTCATGCTGCGTCGGGACTATGCCGACCGCACGGACCAGGAGATCGCGGAGCTGCTGGGCGGACAGTTCGCGGAGGCGATGACGACGCTCCCGACCGGAGACTGGCACGGTCCGATCCGGTCCGCGTTCGGCACGCACCTGGTCCGCGTGACCAGCCGCACCGACGCCCGGATGCCGGCGCTCGACGACGTCCGCGGGCGCGTCGTCGCGGATCTAATCGAGGCGCGGCGCCGGGAGCAGAACCGGGCCGCCGTGCGGGCGGTGCGGGAGCGGTATCAGGTGCGGCAGCCGGCGGTAAGCCGCGCGGAGCCGGCGACACGGTGAACATGGTGAGAGATCCAGTCCGGCGCGCACGGGGGCAGGTGTTGGCGTGGGTCGCCGCGAGTGCCCTCCCGGTGACCGCCGTCGCCCACGAGGTGCGGCCCGCCTATCTCCAGCTCACCGAACTGTCCGCCGGACGCTTCGAGGTGGTATGGAAGCAGCCGGTGATACCCGGCTCCGAGCCCGGTCTGGCGAGACGCCTTCCGCTCGATCCGAGGTTTCCGGCGTGGTGTCACGAGCGGGAGCGGGCCTTGCCGGAGCTGACCGACTCCGCGTTGCTCGAGCGGTGGGTGCTCGTCTGCGGCGAGGACGGGCTGTTGGGGGCGGAGCTGGAAATCGCCGGCTTGCCGCGGACGCTGACCGACGTCATGCTCCGCGTGGGCCTGCTCGACGGCGACACGCATAATCTCCTCCTCACGCCAGAGGCGCCACGGGTCACGCTGTCTCCCGACGCCGGCAAGGCCCTGGCCGTGCCTGCCTACTTACGACTTGGCGTCGAGCACCTGCTCTTCGGGCTCGATCACCTCCTTTTCGTGGTCGGCCTCATGTGCTTCGTGCGCCGCCCGCGCCACCTGGTGCAGGTGATCACCGCCTTCACGGTGGCGCACAGCATTACCCTTGCGTTCTCGACCCTCGGCGTGCTGGCGCTGCCGCAGCGACCGGTGGAGGCGGTCATCGCGCTGAGCATTCTGTTTCTCGCCGTGGAGCTGACGCGCGGGGTCGACGCCGAGCGCTCCCTGATGGCGCGATCACCCTGGGTGATCGCCTTCGGGTTCGGTCTGCTGCACGGCTTCGGTTTCGCAGGGGCGCTCGCCGAAATCGGACTCCCAGAACAGGCGCGAGCGATCGCGTTGTTGCTGTTCAACGTCGGCGTCGAGATCGGCCAGCTCCTGATCGTCGGGCTGCTGATGACGCTGCTGCAGCTCCTCCGGGCCACGCGGGTCCCAGTGCCGGCCGCCGCGGTCCAGCTGCCGATCTACGTCATCGGCATAGTGTCGGCCTACTGGGTCGTGGAGCGGATCGTGTCGATGGGGTAATCCGCCGGGCGTGTCGTCGGAAACCGGCCGACACGTCCCGAGAAAGGAGTCTGGGGTGAAGACCGTCCAACTCGGTGTCTGCGTGGCGACCCTCGTCACCCTCGCCTGCGGTCCGGCCGGCGAGTCGCCGGCTGGACGCCCGCCCACCGTGACCTCTGTCGAGTGGACCCCGCCGAGCGCCCCCGCGCCGCAGACGGCCCCGGCCTTGCGGGAGCCGTGCACCCACCGCGACCCGCTCCGTCAAGCCTTCTTCGGCGACCTGCACACGCACACCGCCTTCTCGCTGGATGCGCTGGGTCGGGGCGGCTTTCAGACACCCGACGACGCCTACCGGTTCGCCCGCGGCGAGGCGATCGGCCTGAGTCCGCTCGACGACCAGGGCCGCCCGACCCGCACCGCCAGCCTGGCTCGCCCGCTCGACTTCGCCGCCGTCACGGATCACTCCGAGTGGCTGGGAGAAGTCGCGGTCTGCACCGACCCGTCGTCACCGGTCTACGACGAACCGGCCTGCCGGGGCGCACGGCCCGGCGGCACCGACGCCGAGCGCGCCGCCTGGGGCGAACAACGCCGCGCCGGGCGTGGTCCCGTCGTCTGCGGCGACGACGGCCGCCGCTGTCGCGACGGGCTCGTGACCGCCTGGGGCGAGACCCGGGCCGCGGCCGAGCGCCATTACGACCGGTCCAGCGACTGCGCGTTCACCACGTTCCACGCGTGGGAGTACAGCCGGGCGCCGAACCTCTCCAAGGTGCACCGCAACGTGATCCTCCGCAACGAGATCGCGCCCGAGCTGCCGATCTCCTGGATCGACGCGGCGCAGCCGGAAGACCTCTGGACGAGACTCAAGCAGCGGTGCAACGACACCGGCACCGGGTGCGAGGCGCTGACCATCCCGCACAACCCGAACATCTCCAACGGGCAGATGTTCACCCTCGACTGGGGCAACGCGTCGATCGATCAGCAGCGCGCCCGCGCCACGCTGCGGGCCGAAATGGAGCCGCTCGTGGAGATGATGCAGGCCAAGGGCGAATCCGAGTGTCGGCGCGGCATGTGGGGCGTGGTCGGGGGCGAGGACGAGCTCTGCGACTTCGAGAAGGTGCGGTTCATCGACGGCCTGCCGCCGCCCGATTGCGAAGACGGCGTCGGCGCCGGCGCTCTGCGGGGCCAGGGCTGCCAGTCGCGGCTCGACTTCGTCCGGTACGCGCTCATCGAGGGACTCGCCCAGGAGGAGCGTCTGGGGATCAACCCGCTGCAACTCGGCTTGATCGGCAGCACCGACGGCCACAACGGCGCTCCCGGCGATACCGACGAGTACGACTACCAGGGCCACAACTCGAACGTCGACGCCGATCTCGAGAAACGGCTCACGACACCCGCCTACGCGCCGCACAAGCTTCGCAATCCCGGAGGGCTGATCGGCGTCTGGGCCGAAGAGAACTCCCGGGACTCGCTGTTCGACGCCATGCGCCGCAAGGAGACCTTCGGGACGAGCGGCGTCCGGATCCAGGTGCGGCTGTTCGGGGGCTGGGATCTCCCCGACCTGTGCTCGAGTCGCGACATGATCGCCGAGGCCTACGACACCGGGGTGCCGATGGGCAGTGTGCTGCCGCCCCGCGACGGGGCGACGGCGCCGCGGCTCTTCGTGACGGCGCTCGCCGACCCCGGGACCAGCGACCATCCGGGCACGCCACTCCAGCGCATTCAGATCGTCAAGGGCTGGGTCGGCGACGACGGCCTGTTCTACGAAACGGTCTACGACGTCGCCGGCAACGCCGACAACGGCGCCAGCGTCTCGAGGGACACGTGCGAACGCCAGGGCGACGGGGCGGGGTCGCTGTGCGCCGTCTGGACCGACCCCGATTTCGATGCGTCACGGTCGGCGGTCTACTACGCGCGGGTGCTGGAGAATCCGAGCTGTCGCTGGAACGCGTGGCAGTGCGCCGCCGTCCCCCCGGACCAGCGTCCCACGGCGTGCGCCGATCCTGACGTGCCGTGGCAGATTCAGGAGCGCGCCTGGACCTCGCCCCTCTGGTATCGGGCCACCGATCAGTAGCGTCGATGTCGACGACCGTCGCTTCCGCGCGCGTCCCGGACGGCCTCACCGAGCAGATGTTTCGCATCCGCGGTATGGACGTGTTAACCCGGTAACCAGTTACAACTGAAGAAGTGGAGAGCACGATATGCGACTGGCTCCAGTAGTCCTTTCCCTGGTGATCACGAGCAGCTTCGCAGTTGCTGTCGAGGCTGACATCCAACGGGACATCGTGTACGGACACAAGGACGGCATGGCCTTGGTCATGGACATCTATCAGCCCGAAGGTGAAGCGAATGGCGCTGGTGTGGCTTACTTGGTGAGCGCTGGATTCAATTCGACGCTCCGAGTGCAGGATCGTTACGAATTCAGGTTCATGCCCCTCGTGGAGGCGGGGTTTACCGTCTTCGCCGTGCGGCACGGCAGCAGTCCCCGGTACAAAGTGCCTGATGCATACAGTGATGTCGTACAAGCGATGCAGTTTATTGGTGCCAATTCCCACCGTTTTGGAGTGGATGCCGACCGCTTCGGTGTGTTTGGTAGCAGCGCCGGCGGTCTCCTGTCACTCTTGGTGGGCCTCAACGACAAGACAGCAGATGGAGCGGAGCTGTTTCGCCCTTCCGCCGTCGTCGCGTACATGGCGCCCTCAGCCGTGAGAGTCCGACAGGAACGAGTTGGGATAGAATCTCGGCCAGGCCTGAGTGAACGGTCCCCAGCTTGGGGTTTTGACCCGGCATTAGCCGCCGCGTTGTCCCCAGTCAACCACGTGTCTGCCGACGATCCACCGGTGCTTCTGGTCCACGGTGACGCTGACGAGGTGGTACCCATCAGCAACAGCGAGTTGATGCATGCCGCCCTCAATGACTTCGGCGTGACAACCAAGTTCGTCGTTATCGAGGGGGCCCCGCACGGGCGCTATCTCGGTGAAGGCGGGAGAATCGCTAGTTCCGCGATGTTGAGTTGGTTCCAGAAACACTTGCAGTGACGGTGCTCTGCCCCCCGACACAGGTAAACAGAAGGTTGCCCAGGGGTCCATCGTGGGCGATCATGCGTGTAGAAGGATGCCCGCTGGAAGGCGGGTGGTGGAGGTATCCGATGAGCCATCGACGTCTGGCGGCGACGTTTACGGTGATCGCGGTCGTAGCGCTGACGCCAATTGGCGCGGCTGCGCAGTCGACGAGCTCCACTTTGTCGCCCCGAACGCCGTGGGGCGATCCGGACCTGCAAGGGATCTGGAACAACGCCACCACAACGCCCTTGGAGCGGCCCGACGACCTTGGGGGACAACAGCTTCTGACGGCTGACGAACGCGCGGCCCGGGACGAGGCAGGAGCTCGAGCCCGGGAACAGCGGGGTGTGACCCCAGGAACGGGGGAGACCGGGTCCTATAACAATTTTTGGACTGAGCGGGGCAGCAGGTTGGCGCGAACGTCGCTGATCGTCGACCCGCCGGACGGTAGGCTGCCTCCCTTGACGCCAGCGGCGCACACCAAGCTGACGTCGCCCGAGGCGCAGCGGCTCGCCGATGTGAGGGGCGGACGCCTTCCAGCCGATTCCTGGGACCAACTCGACCTGAGCGATCGGTGCATTTGGTACCGGGGGATCCCCTCGTTACCCACTGGGTACAACAACAACTATCACTTCGTCCAGAACCCGGACTACGTGGCGATTCTCCAAGAACACATCCACGACGTTCGCTTCATCCCCCTGGACGGGCGCCCGCATGTGACACAGGCCATTCGCCAGTATGCCGGGGACTCGCGTGGCCATTGGGAGGGCGAGACGCTCGTCGTCGAGACCACCAATTTCAACAACAAAGCCTTTATGGTTCCTCTCAGGGATCGGTGCAGCTTTGGCCGGTTCCATGGCTAATAAGTCAAGCATTGTCATCGACTTACGTGGCTGGAGAACACCGTCTGTATCTGGAGAGGAACTGCAGGCTCTCGGAAAGTCCGGCCCACGGTACACGGCGGAAATCGCGAGGGGCCTGCCAGTGCCAAGGGGCTGAACAGTCAGCGAGGGTTCGGCCCAGCGGTAAAACGTCGGCGAAAGTCCAGGCCGCGTTCCACGAGTGTTCATGGTTCGTCGCCCTGTAAATGCCAGCGCCTCAGCACCTTGAGGTGGGACCGGCTGCCGTCGAGCAGGCCCCCCACCAAAAGCGGGGCCCGCGCAGGCGGCCGTCGACTGAGCGATAGACGACTTCACCGCTGATTCGCGGGCACGAACACATCCGCAGCCTCTTTCCACGGCGTGGCTGACCTGCTGGGGGCTGAATCGTGCACACATTTGTGTGAGGAACCGCCTTTATCAGAAACTTCAACGCCGATCTCAGCGAAGCCTTGCATGTGGTGGAACGCTTCACGCGCACTGGTCCTACCACGCTCGACTACGAGTTCACGGTCACCGATCCACAGACGTGGACGAGACCCTGGACGGGCTCCTTGCCCATGACGCTCAATGAGGGTCCGATGTTCGAGTATGCGTGTCACGAAGGGAACTACGGGCTGACAAACATCCTCGCGGGGTCTCGCGTTCAGGAGGAAGCGGCGAAACAAGGATCGAGGTAAGTTGAGACGCGCGTCACGCTGCCCTCACCGTCAGGGCACACTGGCAGAGCGGGTGAAGCACATGAAGCTGACGTCCGCTGTCGTCGTCACGATGGGTGTGTTCGTCGGTCATTCGGCCGAGGCGCAGACGATACCTGGCGGCATCGACACTCTCGTGCAACGGCTCGAGGTAACCGTCGCCTCTGGTGATCCGTCCCGCTATCTTGCCCTCATGGCTCCCGAGGGCGACCGTGAACAGGCCCTGGAGTTTGCCCGCCAGCAGATTCGTTCGGGTATCACTCGCGCCACGTTCCGGCCGCGTGCGTGGACGCCGCTCGAAGATGTTGTTCCGGGCGAGCCCTTCGGGTTGATCGTGGAAGCGTTGATCGAGACGGGCCCCGCCGCTCGCGTGGTGACTTGGGAACTCGCTCTCGTGGACCCCGACCTCGAATCCCCAGCCGCCGCTGCCCGCGCCGGTCCAGAGTGGTCCATCGTGACCCAGAGCCAGCTCACCTTGGTTGATGGCTTGTACCATCTGACTCTGGACTCGCAGTCGCAATTCACGGCCGAAGACCTCGTGATTGCGTCGCAAGACCTGGAGTTGACGCTTGAGCGTGGCACGGTCTTCTTCGCCAGAAACCTGGAGGGTGTCACTGCTGCGGTGCTGCTCGGTGAAGGTCAGATGGTGTTCGAGCCGGCACCCGAAGCCGAGCGTGGGCAGGTCCGAATCTTCTCCGGGGAGAACGTTCTGCGGACGCGGTTTCGCGAGGCCTTCGTCCGCCTCAATCCCGCAGATCTGACCTCGCGATTGTCCATGAGCGCCCTGACGGAGGGGCCGGTCGTCTCGGAAGACCTGCGTCGCGCCACCGATGTCTTCCAGCGATTCATCAACGAAACGTTCAGCATCGAGCTCGGTGACTTGAGCGACGAGCCGTGGTCCCTCGCACCAGCGCGCGGAGACTTTCTCGCCAATGTCGAGACGCGACGATTCGGCGCGCTCACGTACTCACAGTCCGGTAACAGCGACGAGGACATCTGGGTATTCGATGCGGAAAACGAGCGCACAATCTCGTGGTACGCCTCGCCGGACAAGCTCGCCGCCAGAGGGTTCTACTACGACGAGGATGCCGGAACGCGCTACGACGTCCTTGACTACCAGATAGAGGCATCGTTCGAGCCACGAGGAACGGCGCGCGGCTCCCTCATAGCGCGGCCTGTTCTCCGGGGCTGTTGGATCGAGGGGCGCGCGACGCTTCGGATCCGACCGCGCGGGGAACCGCTGTCTGACCTGACGCTGCGTCTTGCCGGGGAACTGGAAGTCCGATCGATCGGATCTCCGCGATTCGGTCCGTTGCTTCATTTCCGGCAGGCCGGTGTCGACAACGTGATCATCTACTTGCCGGTGGTGTTGCCCGAAGGCAGCGTCTTGACCCTCGAGGTCGCCTACGGCGGCCTGCTACCGGGCCAGACGCTGGACGAGAATCTTCTCGGCCACGAGCGTCCCGGCATGCCGAGAGGAGCGCTGGAGGCGATGCTGAGCCATGGGTCTGGAGCGCCCAAGTATCTGTACAGCAACCGGAGCTACTGGTATCCGCAGTCCACGGTCACGGACTCCGCGACGGCAACGATGCGACTCACTGTTCCGAGCGATCTCGGCGTGGTGGCCAGTGGGGACATGACCGAGGTCGCGTCGGCCGGAGCAGAGCAGCGGCGGTACACGTTCCTGGCACGTCAACCGGTTCGGTACCTGGCGAGTGTGATTTCGGAGTTCGTCGGCCAGACGACACCTCAAAGCAGTGTCACGCTCGACCCGGGCGCCATGGCCGCGGTCAGCAGGTCCGGGCCCGGCACCTTCTACAGCGGCGTGGCGCTGTCGGTGGCAACCAATCCGAGTCATCGAGAGGATCTCGAGCGTCTCTCCGAGCAGACGGCCGAGATCGTCCGCTTCTACGCTTCGCTCGTCGGCGATGTTCCGTTCGCCACCTTTACCCTGGCGGTGACGGACTCCTTTCTGCCGGGCGGGCATAGCCCCGCCTACTTCGCCATGCTCAACCGCCCGTTGCCGCGCTACGCGCATCTGGCCTCCTGGCGCAACGATCCTGTGAATATTGGGTCGTCTTCGTTCTTTCTGGCGCACGAGGTGGCCCACCAGTGGTGGGGACAGGCCATCGGCGTGAAGAACTACCACGAGCGGTGGCTGAGCGAGGGCTTGGCTCAATACTTCGCTGCCCTCAATGAGCAGCGCGAGAACGGCGACGAGGCCTTCCTAGACGTCGTCGAGAGGATGCACCGGTGGGCAATGAGATCCTCCGATGAGGGTCCTATCTACCTGGGGTTTCGGCTCGGTCATCTCGAAGAGGACGTGCGGGTATTCCGTGCGCTCGTGTACAACAAGGCCGCCCTCGTGCTGCACATGTTGCGACGGCTGATCGGTGACGATGTGTTCTTCGAGGGCCTTCGGCGGTTCTACGGCGAGCGTCGTTTCACCAAGGCCGGCACGGATGACTTGCGCCGGGCGTTCGAGGCGGAGGCGGGCGTGTCGCTCGAACGCTTCTTCGAGCGCTGGATTCACGATACCGCACTGCCTCGGCTCGTGTTCAGCTACGGCACACAGCAGCGAGATGTCGCCGCCGCCACCCAGACGCGCGGCGGGGCGCAGGAGAGTCGCGCTGCTGTCCTCTTGCGGTTCGAGCAGACGCAGGAAGAGATCTTCGACGTACCGGTGACCGTCACGTTGCGGTACCGGTCGGGCCGATCAGAGTCGCTCGTCGTCAACGTGACCGACCGCGTTACCGAGGTCCGTGCACCCCTGTCCGGCCAGCTGCGCCGCGTCGAAGTCAACGAGGACCGGGCCGCGCTCGCGGAGATCGATCGGTGAGATCACTGTCGGACGGAGCGTCTATTGCGCCTGCAGGCGGACCGGCATCGAGAAGGCGCCGTTGCGGGCGGCGTCCCACGCCGCCACGCGCACCCAGTTCTTCCCACTGGCGTCGAAGGGGATGGTGAAGACCTTCCGGCCGAACGGCGGGAGGTCGGTGGTCGAGATGATCTCCCGCTCGGTCGTGTGGCCGTCGCCCCAGACCACCTCGACGAAGTCGAGGGGGAAGGTCCACGAGAGCTCGGCCTCCACGGTCCGCTGGTCGCCGGCGCCGCCGCCGGCGCCGACGACGGCGAATCGCTCGATCAACACCTCGCCCGACGAGACGAAAAAGTCGCCGTTCTGCATCGCGCGTGTGATCGGGCTCCAGTCGTCGTCGAAGCGGGGCAGCGGGTCGACCCGGACGTAATTGACATACGACGTCGGGTAGATGTCGTCCGCCGGCCCCTTCGCGTAGCTGTCGGTCGCCGCGATCAGGACCTTCGGCGGGATCCCGTCGTTCGCCGTCCAGTTGTTCATGTCGTCCATCGCGTCGAGCCCGGGATACTCGAGCATCCGCTTGGTCGAGAGATCCGTCGGCACGTTCGGCCGATACTCGGCGCCGAGGAACTCGGCGCTCCGGAAGTGGTCCGAGTCGCGAAACGCCTCGAGTACGCCGGTCGAGCCCTTGGTCCGCTGATGCGCCATGTAGACGAACCCGTTTTCGCTCCGGGCCATCTCGATGACGTCGTCGGCGCTCCCGACGTGATAGACGGTGCCGTACTCCGGATGATCCTCGACGAACGGCTGCCCCTCTTGGCGGACGTGCGTCCAGAAGACCGGCCGGGGGAAGAACGTGTTCCAGTGGCCGCGTCCCGGCAGCAGGTGGTCGTGCGGCTCCTCGAACGGCAGGATCAGGAAGTCGCGGTCCGAGTGGCGCCGCGACGCCTCCAGATACATCTGCTGCTCGGCCAGGCGGATCGGGCCCGGGTCGGTCATGTGGCCGTCGGCATGGAAGTCGGACATCGCCACGATGTTGACGCCGCGCGCGCGAACCGCCGGGATCCACGGCGAGAGGAAGTCGAGCGTCCCCTGGTCGGCCAGCTCCATGGTGAACGGCGGGTGGATGTGCGTCAGCATCACCTGGTAGCCGGCCAGCGGACGGTAGCGGTCGCCGTTCGTGAACGCCATGACGGCGTCGTTCGCCTCCTCGGCCGCCGCATTGCTCAGATAGAAGAAGACCGGCATCCGCTGCCAGCTCCCGGGCGGGGCGTTGTAGAGCGCGAAGTTGGCGTCCGCGAAGTTACGCCCCTGTCTGAAGCGCGCCTCGATCCACTCGTCGTCGAGCCCGATCGGCCGGTAGACCTCGTCGCGGTCGGCCTGGCGGATGCCGACCGAGAACGACGCCTCGTCGTCCTTCCGATACCAGACGCTGCCGAGGTTGATCTCGACCTCGCGCGACGAGAAGAACTTGTGCGGCGGCGGGAAGACGGCGAGTGATCCGGCGTCACCCTCGACGATCGCGATCCGGTTGCGCGCCCGCAACGCGACTGGGCTGGCATTGGCCGACCCGCCGAACGCGTACTTCTGCCAGTCGCCACCGATGTCGCGCCACCGCACCCGCTGCGTGTCCGTCGAGAACCCGGTCAGCCCGCCACTGAACTTGTACGCCACCGATGGCTCATCGGTCTTCGCCACCGCCACCTGTCGGACCAGATTGGTCCCCTTGAAGACGGTGTATTCGAGCTGACCGACAAAGAGCCCCATCGACAGGCCGGGAAAGGTGATCACGAGCCGCGCGCCGTCGGTCTCGACCGCGCAGCTGGTCGCGTCGTAGGTGGCGGTCGCGTGACCGATCTCGTCCGGGGTGCGCCGGTACGCCGGATCGGCGGCGCCACGTCCCGGCACGACCAGCGGCGCATCCCAGAACGCGTTCCATTTCTCCTTCTCGATGATCTCGGGGGTGATGTCGACGCCGAGCAGTCGGAGCGGGTTGAGCTGCTGCTCCGTGATCCGTCGCCGGCCGGTCGTCACGTTGAACTCCGGCCGCAGGTTGCGACCGATGGTCGCCCACGCGTCGCCGCCGTGGCGGATGGCGAGCTGGCGCACGATCGGCTGCTTCTGCTCGACCGCCAGGCGCAAGAGCAGCTCCGATCCAGCCGCGCCCTGCCAGGTCACGGCGAGGGTCTCGTCTCCGCCGTCTCCCTCGATCGCGGCCGTCAGGCCAGCGGTTGGCGCGTACTGACCGATGTCGCAATCGAGCGGGTCGGCTTGCAGGGTCGACGCGGTCAGCAGCAGCAACAGGACAGGCGTGAGTGCGGTGCGCATGGGCGCTGTCTCTACGGACATTCTGCACTTTCCCGCGCGAGTTGTCGTCACCCCCGGCGCCACGTCAGATTCACGGACGCGCATCCAGGGTCGCCGCCATGAGCGAGCGCACCTGGATGCCCCAGTGGTCCCCCGCGCGGGTCACGATCCACAGGGCCGGGACCGTCAAGTAGGGCATGCCGTCGGGGTGCCAGCGCGTGAACGTCGGTAGCTCGAAGTGCACCTTGTCACGCGTGACGATGCTCGCCTCCAACGCATCGATGGTGGTCATGTGCCAGTTCTCACGCTGTCGCATCCGGTCGAAATCCGGATGCGGCCCATCGTCGGCGGTCTCGGCCACCGTAAACCCGCGCGGTGTCATGAAGAGATGCGGGTGATTCAACGTCCCGAGCGTGCCCGCGACGTCGCCGGTGTTCCAAGCGGTGAAGAAATCCAGCACCGCCTGGCGGGCATCGCTCACGATCTCGGCCCGCTCGTCCGGGCCGAGGTCGGCAGGAGAAGCGGCGCGGGTGCGAAGCTGGATGCCCCAGCGGTCGTCTTGCCGCGTCAGAACGTAGAACGTACGCGAGGTCATATACGCCGCGCCGTCAGCCCCGTAACGGCTGAAGTCGATCTCGGCGTGCACCTTGTCCGGCGATGACTTGACGACGGTGTACGACTCGTAGTCGAAGGAGCTGCGACTCCACCCCTGACTGGCCCGCATCTGGTCGAACCCCTGCGAGAAGTCTTCGGGTCGGCGGTCGATAACCAGCGCCCCGCCGCCCGCTACCGACACGAACGGGAAATGCAACACCCGGCGCAGATTGGCGTCGTCTCCCGTGTTCCACGCGGTCATGAACGCTTCCAGCGCCTCCCGCGCGGCCGCTTCGGCATCTCGGTCTCGCATCTCCGCGTCCCGCACCTGCGCACCTCCGATCGACGAATCCGACTCCGCCGCCATCGCCATGTCGGCGTCGGGCGCTGGGGCCGCGCCTCCCCCACACGCGACGAGCACGGCCAGTGCCAGCACCCCAGCCGCCAGCTTCAACCGATGCGGATAACGGACGAGCCTTCGGTCGTCGGTCATGCGTCCTTTCTCCTCTTCTGTGTTCCGGCCCAGATGCTACCGGATCGCGCGACGAAGACGAACAATTACTTGTCCGAAGGTGGCTAACAAACTCTGGATGAAGGCTTTAAGCAGATCCTCTGAGGCCGTTGTCAGGTTTCTGATGTTGAACCCGCAAGGCCTTGACTCTCCTGCATTTACGGCTATAGTTGGGGAGTTCATGGCATGTGGTCGGTGGGCTCAGTGAGAGTCGCATGATCCTTTTGGACATGTTTGTCTGGGTTCACACACGTTATCGAGCTGCCGGCCGTGGGCAGTCAAACAGAGCGCGGAGAAGTCTCAAGCGCTCATACTCACAGCGGGGGAACCGAATGAAGTCATCGTTCGTTGGTGCAGTGTGCCTTCTACTCCTTCCGTCGGTGGTGGTCGCTCAGGGCGGCGGCATTGCCGGCGAGGTAGCTGACACGACCGGCGGTGCCCTGCCCGGTGTGACCGTCGAGGTCTCGAGCCCGGTCATGATCGAGGGTTCTCGTGTGGCCTTCACCGACGGTCAGGGCCGCTACGCCATGACCCTGCTGCGCCCCGGGACCTACAGCGTGACGTACACGTTGGCGGGCTTCTCGACGGTGATCCGCGAGGGGATCGTGCTCTCGGCGGGATTCACCGCCAACGTGGATGTTGAGCTCAGCATCGGGACGATTGAAGAGACGATCACGGTCTCGGGTGAGTCGCCGGTTGTCGACGTCCAGCGCGTGCAGGAGCGTCAGGTGATTACCAGCGAGGTCATCGATGCGCTGCCGATGAACAAGGACTGGGCACAGATCGGCGTCACGACGGTTGCTGTCACCACCGCCGTGCAAGATGTGGGCGGGGCCAACCCGGGCCACCATGCGTATCTCTCTGTGCACGGCAGTGATGCTCGAGACGGCATGCGTAAGATGGACGGGATGAACATGGGCATGCTGACGTGTGGCTATGCCTGCACGGTGACTCATTCAAATGACGCCATGACCGAAGAGCTGTCCTTCGAGAAGGGAGCGCTCTCGGCCGAGAATGCGAGTGGCGGCGTCGCCGTGAACATCATTCCCAAGCAGGGCGGTAACACCTACAGTGGGGACGTCTTCGCGAATTTCGCCAACAGCTCCATGCAGGGGGAGAACCTGACTGACGACTTGATCGCGGGCGGTCTCCGCGCGGTTGACAGTGTTAAGCGGATGTGGGACACCCACGGGTCTTTTGGCGGGCCGATCGTTGAAGACAAGCTCTGGTTCCACGGGTCGTATCGCGACTGGACTCTCGAGACTCGCGCGGCCGATACGTTCTTTGACATCGACCCGCTCGACTACGTCTACGAGCCCGACCTGTCGCGGGAGCGCGCTTTCCACCGGCGCCACCTCCAGAGCGCCGCCCTCCGGTTGACGTATCAGGCGAACCAGGCAAACAAGTTCTCCGTGTACTTCAACGGGCAGCCCCGGGATCTGCCGAACGGGATCCCGAGTCGCACTCGCCCGCCGGAGGGGCAGTTTCACCAACGCACTCCGCTGAGCTACCACTGGACGGCCAGCTGGACCGGGTCGGTGGGCAGTCGGCTCCTCTTCGAGGCCGGTGCGGCGGCGAATGTGACGACCATCGCGACGGATCCCCAGGCGGGCGCACCGATTGCTCACGCCGCCCGGGAGTTGACCACCGGGGTTCGCTTCCGCGCGCGCGAAGTCGTCAACCGCTATAACGACAGGCACGGTGCGTATAAAGGCGCGATGTCGTATGTCACCGGGTCGCATGCGTTCAAGGTCGGCTTTACCCTCGACAATGGCACCTGGAAGCAAAACTTTAGTCTCAACGCGCCGACGGACAGCATTTTGATGCTGTTCAGAGGCAACCCCATAGGCATCATCGCGTGGGCCACGCCCTTCACGCAGCAGGTCAACCTGACGGCCGACCTCGGGATCTACGCGCAGGACACCTGGACGATCGACCGAACGACGCTGAACCTGGGTGTGCGGTTTGACTATCTCCGAGCGGATATCCCGTTTCAGGACACGTCCGCGTTCATGAATCGGGGGCCCGGGGTGAACCCACCCGGCACCTGGGTGCAGCACCGCCAATTCGCCGGCGTCCCGAAAGCCCAGAACTGGTCGGACATCAACCCGCGGCTCGGCGTCGCGCATGACCTCTTCGGCGACGGGAGGACCGCCGTCAAAGGCTCGATCAGTCGTTACATGCGGGGCGACACGATCGGGATGGCGCAAAATCTGAATCCCATCGCCTCATCGGGGTTTGCGACGTTCCGCAGCTGGAGCGATACGAACGGCGATTTTTTCCCCGAGGAGAGCGAGCTGGGGCCGTTCGACGTTTCGACGTTCGGGCGGTCGTCCCTCGCGACGACCTTCGACGACGAGGTGCGCAGCGGGTTCGGCAACCGCCGGTACAACTGGGAGTATTCGCTCGGAGTCGAGCACGAGCTCCTGCCCCAGACGGCCCTCGAGCTGTCGTACTGGCGGCGCGTGAACGGCAACTTCTCGTTGAGTGACAACGTGCTGACCGACCCGAGCGATTTCGACGAATTCTGTGTCACGGCGCCGGCCGACCCGCGGCTGCCGGGTGGCGGGGGGAACGAGATCTGCGGGCTCTACGACATCAATCCGTCCAAGTTCGGCCTGCAGCAGAACGAGATCCGGCTGGCGGATCAGCTCGGTCGCACGATGGAACAGGTGTACGACGGGATCGATGTCACCATCAACTCGCGGGTCAGTAGCGATCTGTTCGTCTACGGTGGGGTCAGCATGGGCCGTACCCGGTTCAACGACTGCGATGCCCGGGTCGACAATCCGACCCTGGTCCCGGCCGCCGTACGTGGGACAGGCGGCGGGTGGGATGCCAACGAAGGCGCCAACCCCGACCTGTTACGGCCGGCTGGACATCACTGCGACGTCACCCCGCCGTTCTTCCGGCCCGCCTGGAAGCTGAGCGGGGCCTACACGCTGCCCTATGACATACAGGTGGCAGGTTTCTTTCAGAACCAGCCAGGCATCCCGATCACGGCGAGCTGGGCGGCACCGAGCAGCGGGGTCAACTTCATCTCGCCCGACCGGACATCCCTTGCGGGCGGGGCACGGACGACGACCGTCGAGTTGGTTGAACCCGGCACGCTGTTCGCCGACCGCTTCACCCAGCTGGACCTGCGTCTGACGAAGATCTTCCCACTCGGTGGCGGCCCCCAATTCAGGCTGATGTTCGACGTCTACAACGTGTTCAATAGCAGCGCGACACTTGGCCTCAACAACACGTTCGGGCCCAATTGGCAGAACGTGTCGCAGGTCATGATGGCCAGGTTCGCCAAGATCGGCGCGCAGCTCAACTTCTAGCGTCAATCGACGGCCTGCGTCCCCTGGCGGGGCGCGGGCCGTCGACGAGGTGGACGCGCCGGTCCTTAGGAGAGCATGATGAGAATCGGGCTGCCGCTAATCGCAACGTGCCTTCTCGCGCTGCTAGTCCTCACGGCGCATCCACGCGCGGCGGCAGCGCAGCAGCCATCGAACAGCCCGCCCGGGAGCCCGTCGCACGGGGCGGTGATCGATCGGTACTGCGTCACCTGTCACAACGCCACGCTTCGCACCGCCGGCGTCGTGCTCGCCGGGCTGGATCTGTCGAACGTGTCCGCCGACGCGGAGACGTGGGAGCGAGTGGTTCGCAAGCTGCGAACGCGTGAGATGCCGCCGGCGGGCCGGTCGAGACCAGATGACGCGACCTACGACGCCCTCACGCGGCAGATCGCGACGGCGCTCGACCGCGCCGCAGCCGCCGCGCCGAATCCGGGCCGGGGGGCGCTCCATCGACTCAATCGCACCGAATACGCCAACGTGATTCGAGACCTCCTGGCGCTCGAGATCGATGTCTCCAGGCTGCTCCCGCCAGACGATTCGAGCTACGGCTTCGACAATGTGGCCGACGGGCTGACGGTCTCGCCGCTGCTCATGGAGCAGTACCTGGCGGCGGCGCGGAAGATCAGTCGCGCGGCCGTGGGGAGTCTCGCCATCCGACCGGTCACGGAGGCGTACCGCACCCTGTTCGACCACACGCAGGACTACCATCTCGACGGGTTGCCGTTCGGCACCCGTGGCGGGAAGCTGGCCCGGCACTATTTCCCCCTCGACGCCGAGTATGAGATCAGAGGCTTCCTGAAGCGGACGTACCCGTCTCGGGACGTTCGGGGGCTCGCCGAGCCGCACGACATCGAAGTGGTCGTCGATGGCCGCCGCGTTGCGCTCTTCAATCTTGGCGGCCCGGACATGTATGAGCGGATCGGCGTGTCGAACGTCGCGGCGGCGAACAAGGCCTTTACGGCAGATGAGGTGCTGCGACTCCGCCTGCCGGTCCCCGCCGGGTATCATTCCGTCGCCGTGACGTTTCTCGAGCGGCCGCGCGCACTGGTCCAAGACCTGCAACGGCCGTTCCTTGCCGGCTTTCGGGCGGGTCGGCAGACCGCGTTGCCACACGTCGATCGCGTCACGGTGAGCGGGCCCTACGATCCGACCGGCCCCGGTGACACCCCGAGCCGCCGGCGCATCTTCGCGTGTCGGCCCGACGCCGCCCGCGAGGCAGCGGGGTGCGCGAAGACCATCATCTCGACGTTGGCCCGGCGGGTCTATCGTCGGCCGGTGACCGACGCCGACATCGACGTGCTGCTGCCGTTCTACACGATGGGTCACGACGAGGGCGGCTTCGAGGTCGGCATCGAGACGGTGCTGCGCCGCATCCTCGTCGATCCGGAATTCATCTTCCGCGCCGAATCCGATCCGGCGGACATCGCGCCGGACACGGCGTATCCGGTGAGCGACCTGGAGCTGGCGTCGCGGCTGTCGTTTTTCCTCTGGAGCAGCATGCCGGATGACGCGCTCCTCGACGTCGCGGCGCGCGGCCAGCTGCGCGACCCGACGGTGCTGGACCAGCAGGTGCGGCGGATGCTGACCGATCCGCGGGCGGCGGCGCTGGTGGACAACTTCGCGGGGCAGTGGCTGCATTTGCGCAACGTCTCGAGCGTGCAGCCGACACCGTCGGAGTTCCCGGATTTCGATGACAACCTGCGCGAGGCCTTCGGCCGGGAGACCGCGCTCTTTGTCGAGAGCATCATTCGGGAGGACCGGAGCGTCATCGACCTGCTCGACGCTGACTACACGTTCGTCAACGAGCGCCTGGCGCGTCACTACGGCATCCCGAATGTGTACGGCGATCGATTCAGGAGGGTCCGCGTCACCGACGAGCATCGTCGCGGGCTGTTGGGGCACGGCAGCGTGCTCACCGTCACCTCGTATCCGGACCGCACGTCGCCGGTCCTGCGTGGCAAGTGGATTCTCGACAACCTCCTGGGCGCGCCCCCGCCCCCGCCCCCGCCCGACGTGCCGGACCTCGAGGAGGCCGCCCCCGGCCAGGCGCTGCCGATGCGGGAGCGCCTGGCACGACACCGCGAGCATCCGGTGTGCGCGAGCTGCCACGCCCGGATGGACCCCTTGGGCCTCGCCATGGAAAACTTCGGCGCGACGGGGCAGTGGCGCACCTCTGAAGGGCGGTGGAACTCCTATGAAGGCACGACCCCCATCGACGCGTCAGCGTCGCTGGCCGACGGCACCACGTTGGCCGGCCCTGCTGGCGTCCGAGACTGGTTGTTGAGCCGCCGCGAGGAATTTGCGACGACCGTCACCTCCAAGCTCCTGACGTACGCTTTGGGGCGCGGGGTTGAGTACTACGATGCGCCGGCCATTCGCACGATCCTGCGTGAGTCGGCGGACAGGGAGTACGCCTTCTCCGCGATCCTGACGGGCATCATCAAGAGCGTGCCGTTCCAGATGAGACGGTCAGCGCCGGCGTCCGTGACGTCGACGGCGAGTCGGGCGACCCGGTGAAGGAGCAGGAGATGCGACCCGACCCAACGCACCGCTGAGGGAGAGAACGATGAGGGAGAGAACGATGATGAATACCGGGATGGCACTGCCGCGGCGCACCTTTCTGCGGGGGGTCGGTGCAACCGTCGCGCTCCCCTTCCTGGATGCGATGGTGCCGGCGTTGAGCGCGATGTCTCGGGCCGCGGCGCGTCCGGTCACCCGGATGGGCGCCATCTACGTGCCCAACGGCGTGATCATGGCCGGTCTGACGCCCAAGAAGACCGGGCACGGCTTCACCTTCACGCCGACCCTGAAGCCGCTGGAGCCGTTCCGGGACCGCGTGGTCGTGGTGTCCGGCCTGGCGTCTGATCCAGCCGAGTCACACGGCGACGGCCCGGGCGACCACGCACGCGGCCAAACGGCCTGGCTCAGCGCGGCGCACCCGAAACGCACCGAGGGCAAGGATTTGCGCGCCGGCAAGACCATCGACCAGGTCGTCGCCGACGCCGTGGGCGGGGAGACGCAGTTGCGGTCGCTCGAGCTGGGGGTGGATGACACCACGATCGTCGGGACCTGCGACACCGGGTATGCCTGCGCCTATGTCAACGGGCTCGCGTGGCGGACCCCGACGACCCCGCTTCCGATCCAGATCAACCCTCGGGTGGTGTTCGAGCGGCTGTTCGGCGACGGCGGCACGCCGGAAGAGCGGCGCGCGCAAGCGCGCACCGACACGAGCATTCTGGACTCGGTCGTCGAGGCCGCCGACCGACTCCAGACGCGGCTCGGGACCGAGGACCGTAGCCGGGTGCGCGAGTATCTGGACGCCATTCGAGAGCTCGAGCGGCGCATTCAGCGGGTCGAGGAGCAGGCCGACCAGAATCTGGAGGTGCCCGAGGCGCCGGTGGGTGTCCCCGACCAGGTCGACGAGCACCTCCGCTTGATGCTCGACCTGCAGGTGCTCGCGTGGCAGGCCGACATCACGCGTGTCTCGACGTTCCTGCTCGCCCGAGAGGTCTCGCAGCGAACCTACGGGATGATTGGCATCCCGGAGGCGCACCATGGGCTGACGCACCACGGGGGCGATCCGGCGAAGATCGCGCGGGTCGTCAAGGTCGACACGTATCACATGAGCCTCCTGGCGCACTTGCTCGAGAAGCTGCACGCGGTGCGTGACGGTGACGGGACGCTGCTGGACCACAGCCTCATTCTGTATGGCGGTGGCATCAGCAACGGCAACGCCCATAGTCACACGAACCTCCCAGCCGTGCTTGTGGGTGGAGCGGGCGGCCGGCTCCGAGGCGACCGACACCTGATGTACCCGGACAAGACGCCGCTGGCCAACCTCCTCCTGACCGTGGCCCACAAGGCCGGGGTCGATCTGGAGAAGATCGGCGACAGCACCGAGGTGCTGAGCGAGGTCTAGCTGCTAGCTGCTAGGGTCGGTGACGCGTCCCTCGCTCCGGTGACACCAGCGTGTCGGGGCGGCCGCGCGAACGCACTACTGTAGGAGGCCGACATATGCGTACGACATGCATCTGGGTGTCGCTCGTGCTGCTGGGATCCCTCGTCGACGCGCGCGCCGCCCAAGGCGATGCGCCGCTGGTGGATGCGGTCCGCGCGGGGGACACCGCGGCCGTGCGCGCCCTGCTCGCACAGGGGGCCGACGTCAACGCCGCTGAGGCGGACGGCACGACGGCGCTCCACTGGGCCAGCTACCGCGACGATGTGACAACGGTCGAGCGGCTGCTCTCGGCAGGGGCCGATGTCGAGGCGGCGAACCGGTACGGCGTGCGGCCGCTGTCGCTGGCGGCCGCGGGTGGCTATGCGCAGACGCTGGCGGCCCTCCTGGAGGCAGGCGCCGATCCGACGCGGATGACGGCGGGCGTGCCACCGATCCTGTCCGCGGCTCGAACGGGCAACGTCGAGGCGGTGCGGGTCCTGGCCCGCCACGGCGCGGATGTCAACGCGACGGAGACGCTGCGCGGGCAGACCGCCTTGATGTGGGCAGCCGCGGAGGACCATCCGGCGGTCGCTCAGGCACTCCTCGATCTCGGTGCCGACGTCCATGCCAGCTCGGACAGCGATGGGCTCGAGCGCGAGAAGGACAGGAGGAACGAAGACGAAGCAACGTTCAACGTGCGCCAGCGCGAGGGAGGCTTCACCCCGTTGTTGTTCGCGGCGCGCCAGGGCGCCCTGGAGACAGCTCGGGTTCTGGTGGCGTCCGGCGCCAACGTGCACGAGACGGCCCCGACAGGCAGCAGCGCCCTGTTGATCGCGATCAACAACTACCATTACGAGCTCGCCGCCTTCCTCGTCGACAGTGGTGCAGATCCCGCCGTGACTGACCCGGACGGCTACACCGCCTTGCACGCGGCCGTGCAAGCAGAAACCCCGCGCCCGTGTTCGACTGGGTGCGTATCCGGATTCCGGGTCACGGGCCAGATGGATCGCGTCGCGTTCATCAGGTTCCTCATCGCCGAGGGCGTCGATCTCGATGCACGACTCGCGCCGGGGAAGCCTCGGGAAGCAACCGACCGCAACAATATTACCGACCGTCTCATCGACTACACCGTGAGCCTGGGCGGGGCGACGCCGTTCGTGTTGGCGGCTTTTGCCCTCGACGTGGAGGTCATGCGGCTGCTCGTCGACCACGGCGCTGACCCTCAGATGACCACGGCGGAGGGCACGACGGCGCTGGCGCTGGCGGCAGGCCTCGGCTACGACGACCGAGGCTCAGACCCCAGCGGGCGGCAGCCCCCCGATGCACAGGTGCTGCAGGCCATGACGCTGGCGCTCGACGTGGGGATCGACCCGAATCTCGCGAACAAGCACGGTCAGACGCCACTGCACGGCGCCGTCTACAGAGGCTTGCTGCCCGCGATTCAGCTGCTGGTCGATGAAGGGGCCAGCATGGAGGCGGGCGACGCTGTCGGACGCACGCCGCTGAAACTGGCCGAGGAAGGGTACTACCTCCTCGCCTCGCGTCTTCTGCGCGACGAGGCGGCGGCTCTGCTCGCCAGGCTCGGCAACGATACGCCGGAGGCCGCGCGCCTCCGCCGATTGAATCCGACGCCCGGGAGCGCCACCGCGAGAGGCACGGCGGCAGATCGTTAGCCCGCGCTCCAGACCAGGCGCAGCTCGCCGACGTTGGCGCGGTTGATCCGGTCCAACGGGCTGTAGCCCCAGCCGTCGGGCGTGCGCCGCCACATCAGCCAGTCCGCCGGAGCGGGGTCCGCGAGCATCGCGTCCGTGACGGGGACGAACTCGGCCGAGGACTGGGCACGGACCGTGCCTGGTCCCTGCGCGACCAGCATGATCGCGACCGTGCCAACCAGAACGCCTGATGCGACAAGACAACGTTGAAGCATTCTAGGTCTCCCAAGGTTGCGTAGCTCTCTGGCACACAACCAACTCGAAGGGTCCCTCGGGTAACGCAACCGCAGCGGCCTCTCTAGGAGTCGAGTCTGGACCGGCTGGTTCGGCCGAGCTGAAACGGACGCGACCACGACCAGACAGAGCACGACTGCAAACAAGGAGGAGGCGAGCGTGGGGAGCGGGCTAACGATCTGCTGCCGCCGCCGTGCCTCTCGTGATGGCGCTCCCGGGCGTCGGATTCAATCGGCGGAGGCGAGCGGCCTCCGGCGTATCGTTGCCGAGCCTGGCGAGAAGAGCCGCCGCCTCGTCACGCCGAAGACGCGTGGCGAGGAGGTAGTACCCTTCCTCGGCCAGTTTCAGCGGCGTTCGTCCGACAGCGTCGCCCGCCTCCATGCTGGCCCCTTCATCGACCAGCAGCTGAATCGCGGGCAGCAAACCTCTGTAGACGGCGCCGTGCAGTGGCGTCTGACCGTGCTTGTTTGCGAGATTCGGGTCGTTCCCCACGTCGAGCGCCAGCGTCATGGCCTGCAGCACCTGTGCATCGGGGGGCTGCCGCCCGGTGGCGTCTGAGCCTCGGTCGTCGTAGCCGATGCCTGCCGCCAGCGCCAGCGCAGTCGTGCCCTCCACCGTGGTCATCTGAGGGTCAGCGCCGTGGTCGACGAGCAGCCGCATGACCTCCACGTCGAGGGCAAAAGCCGCCAACCCGAACGGCGTGGCCCCGCCCACACTCACGGTGTAGTCGACGAGACGATCGCTAATCGCGTCGAGGTCGGTTGCTTCCCGAGGCTTCCCCGGCGCAAGTCGTGCATCGAGATCGACGCCCTGGGTGATGAGGAACCTGATGAACGCGACGCGGTCCATCTGGCCCGTGACCCGGAATCCGGATACGCACTGTATTGAACACGGGCGCGGGGTTTCTGCTTGCACGGCCGCGTGCAAGGCGGTGTAGCCGTCCGGGTCAGTCGCGCCGGGATCTGCACCACTGTCGACGAGGAAGGCGGCGAGCTCGTAATGGTAGTTGTTGATCGCGAACAACAGGGCGCTGCTGCCTGCCGGGGCAGTCTCGTGCACGTTGGCGCCGGACGCCACGAGAACTTGAGCCGTCTCCAGGGCGCCCTGGCGAGCCGCGAACACCAACGGGGTGAAGCCTCCCTCGTAGTTGCGCAGGTCGAACGTTGCTTGTTGGTTGGCCCTCTTGCCCCGCTTGCGCTCGAGCCCGTCGCTGTCCGAGCTGGCATGGACGTCGGCACCGAGATCGATGAGGGCCTGAGCGACCGCCGGATGGTCCTCCGCGGCTGCCCACATCAAGGCGGTCTGCCCGCGCAGCGTCTCCGTCGCGTTGACATCCGCGCCGTGGCGGGCCAGGACCCGCACCGCCTCGACGTTGCCCGTTCGAGCCGCGGACAGGATCGGTGGCACGCCCGCCGTCATCCGCGTCGGATCGGCGCCTGCCGCCAGGAGGGCCGCCAGCGTCTGTGTATAGCCACCCGCGCTCGCCAGCGACAGCGGCCGCGCGCCGTACTGGTTCGCCGCCTCGACATCGGCCCCGGCCGAGAGCAGCCGCTCGACCGTTGTCGCATCGTCGCGGTAGCTGGCCCAGTGGAGCGCCGTCGTGCCGTCCGCCTCAGCGGCGTTGACGTCGGCCCCCTGTGCGAGCAGGGCGCGCACGGCCGCGGTGTCCCCCGCGCGGACCGCCTCCAACAGCGGCGCATCGCCTTGAGCGGCGCGCGCGTCGACGAGGGATCCCAGGAGCACGAGCGACGCCCAGATACATGTCGTGCGCATATGTCCACCTCCTACAGTGCGTTCGCGCGGCCACCCCTAACACGCTGTCGTCACCGGAGCGATGGTGCGCCTCCGGGATGCGAATCATCCCGTTCGTACACTTCTAGCCGTGCAAGCACGGCTAGCCGATCACAGACTAACGATCTGCCGCCGCCGTGCCTCTCGAGCTGCTGCTCTCGGGCGTCGGATTCAATCGGCGGAGGCGAGCGGCCTCCGGCGTATCGTTGCCGAGCCTGGCGAGAAGAGCCGCCGCCTCGTCACGCCGAAGATGCGAGGCCTGGAGGAAGTACCCTTCCTCGGCCAGTTTCAGCGGCGTTCGTCCAACAGCGTCGGCCGCCTCCATGCTGGCCCCTTCATCGACCAGCAGCTGAATCGCGGGCAGCAAACCTCTGTAGACGGCGCCGTGCAGTGGCGTCTGACCGTGCTTGTTTGCGAGATTCGGGTCGTTCCCCACGTCGAGCGTCAGCGTCATGGCCTGCAGCACCTGTGCATCGGGGGGCTGCCGCCCACTGGGGTCTGAGCCTCGGTCGTCGTAGCCGAGGCCTGCCGCCAGTGCCAGCGCAGTCGTGCCCTCCACCGTGGTGATCTGAGGGTCAGCGCCGTGGTCGACGAGCAGCCGCATGACCTCCACGTCGAGGGCAAAAGCCGCCAACCCGAACGGCGTGGCCCCGCCCACCATCACCGTGCGGTCGATGAGACGATCGGTGGAAACCGCCATGCGGTCGGTTGTTTCCCGAGGGTTCCCCGGCGCGAGTCGTGCATCGAGATCGACGCCCTGGGCGATGAGGAACCTGATGAACGCGACGCGATCCATCTGGCCCGTGACCCGGAATCCGGATACGCACCCTAATTGACACGGGCGCTCGGTTTCTGCTTGCACGGCCGCGTGCAAGGCGGTGTAGCCGTCCGGGTCAGTCGCGCCGGGATCTGCACCACTGTCGACGAGGAAGGCGGCGAGCTCGTAATGGTAGTTGTTGATCGCGATCAACAGGGCGCTGCTGCCTGCCGGGGCAGTCTCGTGCACGTTGGCGCCGGACGCCACCAGAACCCGAGCTGTCTCCAGGGCGCCCTGGCGCGCCGCGAACACCAACGGGGTGAAGCCTCCCTCGGTGTTGCGCAGGTCGAACGTTGTAAGAGGCTTTATTTCTGGGTTGCGCCTGCGCTCGAGCCCGTCGCTGTCCGAGCTGGCATGGACGTCGGCACCGAGATCGAGGAGGGCCTGAGCGACCGCCGGATGGTCCTCCGCGGCTGCCCACATCAAGGCGGTCTGCCCGCGCAGCGTCTCCGTCGCGTTGACATCCGCGCCGTGGCGGGCCAGGACCCGCACCGCCTCGACGTTGCCCGTTCGAGCCGCGGACAGGATCGGTGGCACGCCCGCCGTCATCCGCGTCGGATCGGCGCCTGCCGCCAGGAGGGCCGCCAGCGTCTGTGCATAGCCACCCGCGCTCGCCAGCGACAGCGGCCGCGCGCCGTACTGGTTCGCCGCCTCGACATCGGCACCTGCCGAGAGCAGCCGCTCGACCGTTGTCGCATCGTCGCGGTAGCTGGCCCAGTGGAGCGCCGTCGTGCCGTCCGCCTCTGCGGCGTTGACGTCGGCCCCCTGTGCGAGCAGGGCGCGCACGGCCGCGGTGTCCCCCGCGCGGACCGCCTCCACCAGCGGCGCATCGCCTTGAGCGGCGCGCGCGTCGACGAGGGATCCCAGGAGCACGAGCGACGCCCAGATACATGTCGTGCGCATATGTCCACCTCCTACAGTGCGTTCGCGCGGTCACCCCTCGGCCGGGCGCCTCGACGCCCAGAGATGCCACTGTTATTTCCTTACGGACCCTAACGACCTGCCGCCGTCGTGCCCGTCCGCGCCGGATGGCGCGGGCGTCGGATTCAATCGGCGGAGGCGAGCGGCCTCCGGCGTATCGTTGCCGAGCCTGGCGAGCAGAGCCGCCGCCTCGTCGCGCCGAAGATGCGAGGCCTGGAGGTAGTACCCTTCCTCGGCCAGTTTCAGCGGCGTGCGTCCGACAGCGTCGCCCGCCTCCATGCTGGCCCCTTCATCGACCAGCAGCTGAATCGCGGGCAGCAAGCCTCTGTAGACGGCGCCGTGCAGTGGCGTCTGACCGTGCTTGTTCGCGAGAGTCGGGTCGATCCCCACGTCGAGCGCCAGCGTCATGGCCTGCAGCACCTGTGCATCGGGGGGCTGCCGCCCGCTGGGGTCTGAGCCTTGGTCGTTGTAGCCGAGGCCTGCCGCCAGCGCCAGCGCCGTCGTGCCCTCCACCGTGGTGATCTGAGGGTCAGCGCCGTGGTCGAGGAGCAGCCGCATGACCTCCACGTCGAGGGCAAAAGCCGCCAACCCGAACGGCGTGGCCCCGCCCACACTCACGGTGAAGTCGATGAAACGATCGCTTGCTGTCGGGCGGAGGTCGGTTGCTTCCCGAGGCTTCCCCGGCGCGAGTCGTGCATCGAGATCGACGCCCTGGGCGATGAGGAACCTGATGAACGCGACGCGATCCATCTGGCCCGTGACCCGGAATCCGGATATGCACCTGTTTTGACACGGGCGCGGGGTTTCTGCTTGCACGGCCGCGTGCAAGGCGGTGTAGCCGTCCGGGTCAGTCGCGGCGGGATCTGCACCACTGTCGACGAGGAAGGCGGCGAGCTCGTAATGGTAGTTGTTGATCGCGATCAACAGGGCGCTGCTGCCTGTCGGGGCAGTCTCGTGCACGTTGGCGCCGGACGCCACGAGCACCCGAGCCGTTTCCAGGGCGCCCTGGCGCGCCGCGAACACCAACGGGGTGAAGCCTCCCTCGGGATTGCGCAGGTCGAACGTTACGTGGACGACATAAGTTGGGTCGCTCGAGTTGGGCTCGAGCCCGTCACCGTCCGAGCTGGCATGGACGTCGGCACCGAGATCGATGAGGGCCTGAGCGACCGCCGGATGGTCCTCCGCGGCTGCCCACATCAAGGCGGTCTGCCCGCGCAGCGTCTCCGTCGCGTTGACATCCGCGCCGTGGCGGGCCAGGACCCGCACCGCCTCGACGTTGCCCGTTCGAGCCGCGGACAGGATCGGTGGCACGCCCGCCGTCATCCGCGTCGGATCGGCGCCTGCCGCCAGGAGGGCCGCCAGCGTCTGTGCATAGCCACCCGCGCTCGCCAGCGACAGCGGCCGCGCGCCGTACTGGTTCGCCGCCTCGACATCGGCACCGGCCGAGAGCAGCAACTCGACCGTTGTCGCATCGTCGCGGTAGCTGGCCCAGTGGAGCGCCGTCGTGCCGTCCGCCTCAGCGGCGTTGACGTCGGCCCCCTGTGCGAGCAGGGCGCGCACGGCCGCGGTGTCCCCCGCGCGGACCGCATTCACCAGCGGCGCATCGCCTTGGGCGGCGCGCGCGTCGACGAGGGATCCCAGCAGCACGAGCGACGCCCAGATGCAGGTCGTGCGCATATGTCTGCCTCCTACAGGGCGTTCGCGCGGCCACCCCGACACGCTGTGTCGTCACCGGAGCGAGGGACGGGTCACCGACCCTCAGACCTCGCTCAGCACCTCGGTGCTGTCGCCGATCTTCTCCAGATCGACCCCGACCTTGTGGGCCATGGTCAGGAGGAGGTTGGCCAGCGGCGTCCCGGCCGGGTACATCAGGTGCCGGTCGCCTCGGAGCCGGCCGCCCGCTCCACCCACAAGCACGGCTGGGAGGTTCGTGTGACCATGGGCGTTGCCGTTGCCGATGCCACCGCCATACAGAATGAGGCTGTGGTCCAGCAGCGTCCCGTCACCGTCACGCACCGCGTGCAGCTTCTCGAGCAAGTGCGCCACGAGGCTCATGTGATACGTATCGATCTTGACGACCCGCTCGATCTTCGCCGGATCGCCCCCGTGGTGCGTCAGCCCATGGTGCGCCTCCGGGATGCCAATGTTCCCGTAGGTTCGCCCCGAGATCTCTCGGGCGAGCAGGAACGTCGAGACGCGCGTGATGTCGGCCTGCCACGCGAGCACCTGCAGGTCGAGCATCAAGCGGATGTGCTCGTCGATCTGGTCGGGGACACCCACCGGCGCCTCGGGCACCTCCAGATTCTGGTCGGCCTGCTCCTCGACCCGCTGAATGCGCCGCTCGAGCTCTCGAATGGCGTCCAGATACTCGCGCACCCGGCTGCGGTCCTCGTGCCCGAGCCGCGTCTGGAGTCGTTCGGCGTCCACGACGACCGAGTCCAGAATGCTCTTGTTGGTGCGCGCTTGCGCGCGCCGCTCTTCTGGCGTGCCGCCGTCGCCGAACAGCCGCTCGAACACCACCCGAGGGTTGATCTGTATCGGAAGCGGGGTCGTCGGGGTCCGCCACGCGATCCCGTTGGTATAGGCGCAGGCATACCCGGTGTCGCAGGTCCCGACGATCGCGGTGTTATCCACCCCCAGCTCGAGCGACCGCAACTGCGTCTCCCCGCCCACGGCGTCGGCGACGACCTGGTCGATGGTCTTGCCGGCGCGCATATCCTTGCCCTCGGTGCGTTTCGGGTGCGCCGCGCTGAGCCATGCCGGTTGGGCGCGCCCGTGGTCGCCCGGGCCGTCGCCATGTGACTCGGCTGGATCAGAATCCAGGCCGGACACCACGACCACGCGGTCCCGGAACGGCTCCAGCGGCTTCAGGGTCGGCGTGAAGGTGAAGCCGTGCCCGGTCTTCTTGGGCGTCAGACCGGCCATGATCACGCCGTTGCCCACGTAGATGGCGCCCAACCGGGTGACCGGACGCGCCGCGACCCGAGACATCGCGCTCAACGCCGGCACCATCGCATCCAGGAAGGGGAGCGCGACGGTTGCACCGACCCCCCGAAGAAAGGTGCGCCGCGGCAGTGACATCCCTGTATTCATCATGGTTCTGTCCCTCATCGTCGCAGTGTCGTGTCGCGTCTGCTGCTCCTTCACCGGGTCGCCCGACTCGCCGTCGACGTCACGGACGCCGGCGCTGACCGTCTCATCTGGAACGGCACGCTCTTGATGATGCCCGTCAGGATCGCGGAGAAGGCGTACTCGCTGTCCTCCGACTCACGCAGGATCGTGCGAATGGTCGGCGCATCGTAGTACTCGACCCCGCGCCCCAAGGCGTACGTCAGGAGCTTGGAGGTGACGGTCGCCGCAAATTCCTCGCGGCGGCTCAACAACCAGTCTCGGAGGCCAGCAGGGCCGGCCAACGTGGTGCCGTCGGCAAGCGACGCTGACGCGTCGATGGGGGTCGTGCCTCCATAGGAGTTCCACCGCCCTTCAGAGGTGCGCCACTGCCCCGTCGCGTCGAAGTTTTCCAGGGCGAGGCCCAAGGGGTCCATCAGGACGTGGCAGCTCGCGCACACCGGATTCTGGCGGTGTTGTTCCATGCGCTCCCGCATCGCGAGCACCTGGCCGGGTGCGGCCTCCACGAGCTCGGGCACGTCGGGCGGGGGCGGGGGCGGGGGCGCGCCCAGGATGTTGTCGAGAATCCACTTGCCACGCAGGACCGGCGAGGTGCGGTCCGGATGCGAGGTGACGGTGAGCACGCTGCCGTGCCCGAACAGCCCGCGACGATGCTCGTCGGTGACGCGGATCCTCCTGAATCGATCGCCGTACACATTGGGGATGCCGTAGTGACGCGCCAGGCGCTCGTTGACGAACGTGTAGTCAGCGTCGAGCAGGTCGATGACGCTCCGGTCCTCCCGAATGATGCTCTCGACAAAGAGCGCGGTCTCCCGGCCGAAGGCCTGGCGCAGGTTGTCATCGAAATCCGGGAACTCCGACGGCGTCGGCTGCACGGTCGAGACGTTGCGCAAATGCAGCCACTGCCCCGCGAAGTTGTCCACCAGCGCCGCCGACCGCGGATCGGTCAGCATCCGGCGCGTCTGCCGCTCCAGGACTCGAGGATCCCGGAGGGTCCCCCTCGCAGCCACCTCCAGCAGCTCGTC
Organism: Vicinamibacterales bacterium; assembly: GCA_965197395.1. Taxonomy (GTDB): domain Bacteria; phylum Acidobacteriota; class Vicinamibacteria; order Vicinamibacterales; family UBA8438; genus CAZYFH01. The sequence continues at coordinate 753,341 of CBDANB010000007.1, forward strand.
ATCGGGCGCACTGCTCCAGAGGAAAAACGACAGCCGCGACGCCAGCTCCAGGTCGCTCACCGGATACGCCGTGTCCGGCGCGATGTCCGTAGGATCGGATTCGGCGCGGAAGATGAATTCCGGGCCGACGAGGATGCGGCGCAGCACCGTCTCGATGCCGACCTCGAAGCCGCCCTCGTCGTGACCCATCGTGTAGAACGGCAGCAGCACGTCGATGTCGGTGTCGGTCACCGGCCGACGATAGGCCCGCCGGGCCAACGTCGAGATGATGGTCTTCGCGCACCCCGCTGCCTCGCGGGCGGCGTCGGGCCGACACTCGAAGATGCGTCGGCGGCTCGGGGTGTCACCGGGGCCGGTCGGATCGTAGGGCCCGCTCACCGTGATGCGATCGACGTGTGGCAACGCGGTCTGCCGACCCGCCCGAAAGCCGGCAAGGAACGGCCGTTGCAGGTCTTGGACCAGTGCGCGCGGCCGCCCGAGAAACGTCACGGCGACGGAATGATACCCGGCGGTGACCGGCAGGCGGAGTCGCAGCACCTCATCTGCCGAAAAGGCCTTGTTCGCCGCCGTCACCGTCGAAACGCTGATCTGATCATCCATGTCCGGGCCGCCAATCCTGAAGCGCCCAACGCGGCGGCCATCGACGCTCACAGCGATGTCGTGCGGCTCGGCGAGCCCCCGAATGCCCCCGTAATTATTTGACCCCTTCAGGCGGCCTCTGATCTCATACTCGGCGTCGAGGGGGAAGTAGTGCCGGGCCAGGTGACCACCACGGGTGCCGAACGGCAACCCGTCGAGATGGTCGTCCTGCGTGTCGTCGAGCGCGGAGCGGTACGTCTCCGTGACCGGTCGGATGGCGAGACTCCCCACGGCCGCGCGACTGATCTTCTGCGCCGCCGCCAGGTACTGCTCCATGAGCAGCGGCGAGACCGTCAGCCCGTCGGCCACATTGTCGAAGCCGTAGCTCGAATCGTCCGGCGGCAGCAGCCTGGAGACATCGATCTCGAGCGCCAGGAGGTCTCGAATCACGTTGGCGTATTCGGTGCGATTGAGTCGATGGAGCGGCCCCCGGCCCGGATTCGGCGCGGCGGCCGCGGCGCGGTCGAGCGCCGTCGTGATCTGCCGCGTGAGGGCGTCGTAGGTCGCGTCATCCGGTCTCGACCGGCCCGCCGGCGGCATCTCACGCGCTCGCAGCTTGCGAGCCACTCGCTCCCACGTCTCCGCGTCGGCGGACACGTTCGACAGATCCAGCCCGGCGAGCACGACCCCGGCGGTGCGAAGCGTGGCGTTGTGACAGGTGACGCAGTACTGATCGATCACCGCCCCGTGCGATGGGCTCCCGGGCGGGCTGTTCGATGGCTGCTGCGCTGCCGCCGCGCGTGGATGCGCCGTGAGGACTGGCAGCGCGAGAAGGCACGTTGCGATCAGCGGCAGCCCGATTCTCATCATGTCGTCTCCCGAGGAATCCAAACCGAGCGGATCCCACGTCGCATAATTCTAGCCGATCACAAACCAACTGGACAATTGGAATCCTCACAAGAATGTATGGGCAGCGTGAGAGGCTGAGGGTTGAAGAACATGAGTCCCATCAGGCACTTAGGGGTTTTAACCCGCTGTTCCAGCTCGTAGCGGTCGACCGTGCCTGAACGGGTGTACTATCAGCCCCGGAGGGAGAGGCACATGCTGAAAGTCATCTCGCAAATAGCGGGACTCCTCGTCCTGCTCCTCGTGGTCACTCTCGTCACGCTGAAGCTGAAACACCAGAACGCGGACGGACCGTCGGTGCTGTTCCCCGGGGGCGAACTGGTGTCGGGCGCCCTGCACGAGGGCGCCGAGCCCGACTGGTCGTTTGTCAACGACGTCTCCACGATCGAATTGCAGACCAACGAACCGATGAGTTCCCGCCGTCTCAGTGTGTGGGAGAGCGGTGGCAAGGTGTACGTGGCATCCTGCTGCATGCGCACGTTTTTCGGCGGGCTGTGGAAGGAGTGGGCATTCCGGGTGGATGAAGGCAGCAACCTCGCCGTGGCGCGCATCAACGGGGTGCGTTACGAACGCGAGTTGATTCGCGTGACCGATCCATCGGTGATCGCGGGCGTCGCGCGCAGTATGGGTGGAGAGGCTCGGGTGGCGCCGATGCAACAGAGTGTGGCGGATGGTGACGTGTGGTTCTTCGAAATGGCGCCAAGGACCAGCTGAGATGAAGAACAAAACCTACGTGTGGCTCTGCGGCGGCCTGACCCTGGTGTGGGTGCTGGGTCTCCTGTTCATCCAGCCCCTTGCAGAATTCGTCGAACAGCGGATGATGGACTTTCTGCAGGCCGCCGGCTAGTCCCCTGTGTCTGAAAAAGCTTCAAATAGTGTGTCGGCTGTGATGTATTGGGCGGCATGGCAAGAACAGGTCGGCCCAAAGCGAGATTGGAAGTCACCGCCGCAGAGCGCGTAGAACTTGAGCGGCTCGCCAGGCGCGCCCGAACGAATCGGCACGTGGCCTTGCGGGCAAGGATCGTCCTGAGGAGCACGCGTGGCGAATCGAACGTGGCGGTCGCGGCGAAACTGCGCTGCTCGAACGTGACGGTCGGCAAGTGGCGACAGCGGTTTAGGGTAGGTCGCGTGGACGCGCTGTACGACGAGCCCAAGCCCGGAGCCCCACGGACCCTGTCCGATGCGGATGTCGAGTCGATCCTCGTCACGACGTTGGAAAGTAAGCCGAAGGGGCGGACCCACTGGAGCACCCGCAAGATGGCGGAGCACGCTGGCGTCAGCGCCTCTACCGTGGGCCGCATCTGGCGCACTTTCGGGTTGCAGCCGCATGTCGTGGAATCCTTCAAGATCTCCGACGACCCGCTGTTCATCGAGAAGGTGCGGGACATTGTCGGCCTCTACCTGAACCCACCCGACCACGCCGTCGTCTTGTCATTCGACGAAAAGCCTCAGATTCAAGCCCTCGAGCGGGCGCAGCCGATTCTGCCGATGGACCTGGGTCGCCCCGAACGCCAGACGCACAACTACATCCGCCATGGCACGGTGGACCTCTTCGCGGCGCTCAACGTCGCGACCGGCCAGGTCGTGGCGCAAACCAAGAAGCCGCATCGGTCGAGGGATTTCGTGAGCTTCCTGCGCGAGATCGACGAGCGGGTGCACTCCGCCCTCACCGTCCACGTGATCCTCGACAATCTCTCGGCGCATAAGTCCCCGTTGGTCAAACGATGGGTGGCCCGCCACCCGCGCTTCCAGTTCCACTTTACGCCGACCTACTCCGCCTGGCTCAACCTCGTCGAGCGGTTCTTTGGCCTTCTCACCGAACACGCCCTCAAGCGCGGATCACATTCCAGCCCGCACGCGCTGCGCCAAGCCATCTACGCCTACGTGGACGCCCACAACGACGAGGGCAAACCCTTCAAGTGGACAAAGACAGCCGACGAAATTCTCGCGAAGGTGAAGCGGTTCGGACAGCGCACCGTTCAAGTCCACGGTGGCCCCAGATGACCAACGACTTTTTGGTTCCTCACACAAATGTGTGCACGATTCAGCCCCCAGCAGGTCAGCCACGCCGTGGAAAGAGGCTGCGGATGTGTTCGTGCCCGCGAATCAGCGGTGAAGTCGTCTATCGCTCAGTCGACGGCCGCCTGCGCGGGCCCCGCTTTTGGTGGGGGGCCTGCTCGACGGCAGCCGGTCCCACCTCAAGGTGCTGAGGCGCTGGCATTTACAGGGCGACGAACCATGAACACTCGTGGAACGCGGCCTGGACTTTCGCCGACGTTTTACCGCTGGGCCGAACCCTCGCTGACTGTTCAGCCCCTTGGCACTGGCAGGCCCCTCGCGATTTCCGCCGTGTACCGTGGGCCGGACTTTCCGAGAGCCTGCAGTTCCTCTCCAGATACAGACGGTGTTCTCCAGCCACGTAAGTCGATGACAATGCTTGACTTATTAGCCATGGAACCGGCCAAAGCTGCACCGATCCCTGAGAGGAACCTCAAAGATCAAGGGGACTAGCAGCCCGTGGTGAAAGTCCCGCTCGGCACCGAGACCGGTGATGCGCCTGGCTGACAAGGCGCGAAGAGGGAGAATACTCCCAGTATTTGACCGATGAGCACAGTCCCGCTCGGCACCGAGACCGGTGATGCGCCTGGCTGACAGCGAAGAGGGAGAATACTCCCGGATGAGCACAGCCGTCAGGCGGGATGCAGCGCCGGTCGAATGCAGCGCGACTTTCACCACGGGCTGTTAGCTCCGCGAGAGCCGCCCCGCCGAGGAGGAACGATGGACACACGAGCTAGAGGCTTCGCCCTCATCGCCCTGTGTACGATCGTGACGGCACCTGGGCAAGCAGCGGCTCAGGACACCCGGACATCGGCGTTTGCGGCTCACCTGTCGAACCAATATCGGGTCCTTCCGAACCTGACATACCACGTCGCCAGTAACCGTGACAGCAAGCTGGACTTGTATCTGCCTCAGAACGTAAGCGGCTCCGTGCCCGTGCTGGTCTACATCCATGGTGGCGGCTGGACGGGCGGCGCGAAGGAAGCGAACGTCCTTCGACTGCTGCCATATCTCGAGAGAGGGTGGGCGGTCGTCAACGTCGGCTATCGTCTCGGTCAGGTTGCCCCGGCACCGGCGGCCGTCGAGGACTGCCTCTGTGCGTTGCGATGGGTCGTCGACAACGCCGACGCATACAACTTCGATACCGCCCGAATTGTGACGACAGGCCACTCGGCAGGTGGCCATCTGGCCCTGACGACCGGCATGATTCCGCCGTCGGCTGGTCTCGATCGCACGTGCCCCGCTGACGACCCAATCCAAGTGGCGGCGGTCATCAACTGGTACGGCATTACGGATGTTGCCGATCTGCTTGATGGCCCGAACATGCAGTCGGGCGCGGTGCGCTGGTTGGGGGCCTTGCCAAATCGCTTGGAAATCGCGAAACGCGTGTCGCCGTTGACCTACGTGCGGGTCGGTCTACCGCCAATCCTGACGATTCACGGCGATGCTGATCCGCTTGTTCCGCACACCCACGCCGTGCAGTTGAAGGAGAGACTCGATGCGGTCGGTGTGCCGAATCAGTTGCATACCGTGCCTGGTGGTGGTCATGGTCGATTCAATCTCGATCAAACCCTGGCGGTATTTCGGACGATCGATCACTTTCTCGGTCAGCACGGGCTCACTGGCCGATCATCGACGTCTCAAGAGCAGTGACGTCGCTCATGGCTATGCCTCGCTTAGTGCGTCGGCGTGCTCGGCTCAGGTCTGCGTTCCTGATGTCGCGGCTGATCCGGGGTATGCCCAGCTTCCGTGTGGTTCGGACCGTCTATCTGAGCGGAGGATTCGATGTTGCACGCAAGAGCAGGTTGGCTTCTTGTCGCCGCTGCGGTGGTCGTGGCCTGGCCGATGGGACTGCCCGCGCAGAACCGCAACACGCCCACGGCACGGTGGTGGGAACCTACCAACAACCTCCCGAATCCCTGGGTTGGGCAGGTGCTGCCGCTCCCTGGCGGTCGCAGTTGGGGTTCCACGGCCGGGGTCGACGTCGACCCGACGAACGGTACCGTCTGGATTATCGATCGATGCGGTTCTAACACCTGCGTTGGTTCGGATCTGGATCCGATCCTCCAGTACGATGCGAGTGGCACGTTCCTGAAGAGCTTCGGCGCGGGGATGTTTGCTTTCCCCCACGGCATACACGTCGATCTGGACGGGAACGTCTGGGTGACTGACCCGCTGCCGCCGGATGGGAGAGGGGCGGGCGGGAATGTTGGTCAACAGGTCACGAAGTTGAATCCGAACGGTGAAGTCCTCATGGAACTGGGGACGAAGAAGGTGACAGGTAGGGGGACGAACACGTTCAGTTCGCCCTCCGATGTCGTTGTCGGCAGAAACGGCGACATCTTCGTGGCGGACGGACATGCCGAGGGCACGAACGAGCGCATCGTGAAGTTCGATCGGAACGGCACGTACATCAAGGAGTGGGGTGTACCTGGCTTTGGACCTTGCGGGAGCAACCAGTTCTCGAGCCTTCACGCCCTAGAGCTCGACTCCCAGGGCAGGCTTTTCGTCGGCGATCGCGACAACAACCGCATTCAGCTCTTCGACCAGGATGGCAACTTCCTGGAATGCTGGTTCCAGTTCGGACGCCCGAGCGGAATCCACATCGACGCCAACGACACCATCTACGTGGCTGACTCCGAATCGAGCACCGATCGTCCCGACTATGGCGGTCCTCCGAGCCCGTTCAGTCGCGGGATCCGGGTGGGAAGCGCGAAGGACGGGTCCGTGAGATATTTCATCCCGGACCCGGCACCCACACGTGGCAGCAGCGCGGCTGAAGGGGTTGCCGCCACCGACGACGGCATCATCTTTGGCGCAGAAGTGGGACCCCGCCAGGTAGTGCGCTACGAGCGACGATAGGGTGACGTCGCATGAGGATTGTCCTCGGTCGATCGGGGCCGCTATCTTCGACCCGATAGGTGCGGTAACGGGCGCTGGCTACGGCCTCTGGGCGGATCGAGACGTCACTTCGACCGTTGCGAGTGCAGGGGTTGTCGAAGGAACGATCGGGTTTCCGCCTTGGTTCACGGTTCCATCATTCGCCTCGGCACGCAGCACGTATATTCCAGGTTCGGAGAAGGCCGCTGTCGTTGTGGCCTCGACGTCCGTGCCCGGCGGCGTATCCGCGGGGAGCGGCAAGAGAGCCGGGTCGAACGTCACACGACCTGGGCCTCGATAGTGAACCCATCTGACGTTTGCTCGGTCGCGTCCATTCTCCGGTTTGCCGTCGTCACTGACTGTCGCCGAAAGCGTGACCGTGTTGGAGAGGCTGACCCTCGCGGCGCTGCTTTCGAGGCGTACGGTCGGAGCACGGTTCCCGTCGGCTGGAGGGCTCAATTCGTAGACCGGTAGCAGAAGGCCTACGGCGCGGTCAGTCGTTCCGTGCGCTGTCACCGTCCAGACCAGCTCGTCATCCTGGTTCCAACTGCTCGGCAGACGCACCCGAAAGACTGACGCTTCCCGACGTGAGTAGGCGCTGCCCGTGCGACGCCGTGGTACGAAGACAGCCGGTTGCCCCTGGTCGGGTCCTCCCGGTTCGATACGGTTGTTGACGCCGACCGGGACGTGGAGAGTTTCCTCCCAGTTTAGGTTGAGATACCCGAACCACATGTCGATGGTGCCGTCGGGGTTTCGGAACCATCCTTCATAAATCGGCGCGACGTGCCGCCCCCGGTTGTACTGGATCTGCGTGTCACCCAAAAGTACGTCGAGGACGTCGCGTTGCTGGCTGTATGTCGTTTGGTAAGCGACCGCAATCGTCATCACGACCAGCACGCACGCAGCCTGGTGCCACCTGGTCATTGGGCTAACGGGTACCGGATTGACGTCTTCACGGGTCGTCGGGTCAATCGTTCCCCGAGCGTCGCAAATTCGCCGAGCGTCGCAGATCTGTCAGGGGCTCCGTCACTGGTTGTTCGATGTCAGCGCTCGTTCGGCGCGCCGGGCCTTGTACTCGTCTTCATCGATGTAGTAGTAGCTGACCCAGGCGAACGACATTTCGTCGATAGTCCGCTGCCCGTAAGCAATGTTGTTGCGGGCGTCGGGATTGACTCTGAGCGCTGGCGAGTTGTCATGCCACGTGGTGATGTGAACGACTGTGCCCGCAGGAACGACCGGGGCGGCATCCTCCGCGTAGTTGTAGACGATGTGCCACATGTAACGCCAGTTTGGCACGCAGCTCAGCGTCAGCTGGCGCATCAGCGGTGCGGGAGACGAGCCAGGGCTCTGCAGGAGCACGTTCCCTTCGTCGTCGGTCTGCGGAAGGATCACTTCGATGCACTGGGCTTGGCCCCGCGTGTGCAGATGCGGCTGGAACGCGGTGATCACGGCCGGTCTTGTGAGCAACGTGTACCCGTCAGTCCGCACGTTCTTCTCGCCTGCCGGAATGAGAAGATCGTCATCGTCGCCCATATGCTGGCTGATGAGGGTGTGCTTCGGAACGTAACCTTTGGGATACAGCTTCACACCCACGCTCGCCATGACCGGTATTTCCTCCCCATACGGGTGAAGATGCAGGTTGAAGCGGATCTGTGTTCCCGCCTTGATGAGACGCCCCGTGCCGTCAGGGAAGATGTCGCCATTCTTTCCAGCCGCATACTCGTTGAGGAACCCGCCCCTCGGGATGTCCTCATCAAACTCGGTCATGTAGGTGACCAGGTGATGAACCACCTGCTGGCTCCGTGCATCCGGCTTGACCTCGACCGCCTTGATGTAGCGGTCCTCAGTCAGTCCGGAGTCGGCGTGAATAGTCGGGAAGAGATCTGGACCGTCTGCTGGAAGCATGAACGGCTCCGGAAGGGAGACGATCAGGTCGGGTTCGCCGATCCGCCACTCGTTCGGATGGAGAAACTCAACCGGAGGCGGGGCATCGGCCGGGTTCCCCCGGGGTCCGCCGCCGTCGACCCATGCCGCGATCGTCGCAATCTCTTCGTCGGTCAGTGACGGATCGTCCTGGAAATGCTGAATCCCGATCCGCCGGTCAATGTACCAGGGCGGCATTTCTCGTGACTCGACATATTGTTTGATTGAACGGGCCCACGGCCGTGTCTCTTCGTATGACACCAGGGACATGGGAGCGATCGAACCTGCGCGGTGGCAGCTCTGACAGCTCCGCTGCAGGATCGGCAGGACGTCCTTCGTGAACGTGACCTCTGGCTGCCCACTCTGGGCCAAACTTGGCTGCCCACCCTGGGCCGAACCGGTGCTTGAGCCAGCCACTTGGATGGCGCCCGTCAGCGCAATCGTGAAGACGATGAAACGACGTGTCATGCCGTCTCCTCCCAATCTAGCGGTCTGATATTGCCTGGGCCCATGATCCGAGCGCGGGGCACCATCTCGCTGTGAATCACGATATACCGACGTTAGCCGCTATGAGAGCCCCACGCAACTCCCCACCCGTTGATCCAGCCCGGTAACCGGAATCGTGGCCTCTACTTCGATGCGGAAATGGTCTGGTACTGCGGAAGCCACGAGTGGAAACGCATAGTATCAGGGCACCGATGGACCCAGCCCAGGTATTCGACGTGCTCGTCGCTGGCGGCGGTAACGCCGCGCTGTGTGCGGCGATCTCGGCTCGATCCGCTGGCGCGAGCGTCCTGCTACTCGAGTCTGCCCCAAGACATTTTCGCGGTGGCAACAGCCGGCACACCCGCGACCTGCGTTGCATGCACGCGGGCCCGTCGCACTGGATGACCGGCTCGTACCTCGAAGAGGAGTATTGGCAGGACCTGTTGGACGTGACCGGCGGCCGCACGAACGAGGCTCTGGCTCGGATGGCGATCACCGGGACGGCGAGCTGCCGCGAATGGATGACCAGCCAGGGGGTGCGCTTCCAGCCGTCGATCGGCGGCACACTGCATCTCTCCCATACCAACGCGTTCTTCCTCGGTGGCGGCAAAGCGCTGGTCAACGCCTACTATCGGACGGCCGAGCGCCTCGGCGTTGAGATCGAGTACGACGCAGAGGTTCGAGACCTGAGTATCGACGACGGCCGGTTCGAGCACGCGGTCGTGGCTCGCAAGGGTCGCGAGGAAGTGGTCAGGGCCCGGACCTTTGTGGCGGCGTCGGGTGGCTTCCAGGCCAATCTGGATTGGTTGAAGGAGGCGTGGGGCGAGGCTGCCGACAACTTCCTCATTAGAGGGACGCCGTACGATACCGGCTGCGTCCTTCGAGCGCTGATGAACCGTGGCGCCAAGACGACGGGCGATCCCACACAGTGCCACGCGGTCGCGATCGACGGTCGAGCGCCTCGCTTCGACGGGGGTATCGTTACGCGCGTGGACTGCATCCCGCTTGGCATCGTGGTCAACGCCCGAGCTGAACGGTTTTGGGACGAAGGAGAGGACCTCTGGCCGAAGCGGTATGCGATCTGGGGGCGGCTCGTCGCCCAGCAGCCAGGACAAACCGCGTTCGTCATCTTCGACGCGCGCGCATTGGGCCTGTTCATCCCGCCGATGCTGCCCCCGGTCGAAGCGGCGTCGATAGCCGAACTCGGCGCCAAGCTGAGGCTCGAACCGGCGGCGTTGGAACGAACCGTGTCAAGCTACAATGACGCGGTCCAACCGGGCACCTTCGACCACACAATTCTCGACAGCTGCGCGACAGGCGAATTGACTCCTCCGAAGAGCCACTGGGCGCGGCGGATCGACCACCCCCCTTTCTACGCCTACCCGCTACGGCCTGGAATCACCTTCACATACCTCGGCGTGGTCGTTGACGAGCGGGCCCGGATCATCTGGAAGGACGAGAGCCCAGCGAAGAACCTCTTCGCCGCGGGCGAAATCATGGCCGGCAACATCCTGGGACAGGGATACCTCGCGGGGCTCGGCATGTCCATCGGCACTGTGTTTGGCAGGAAAGCTGGTGAGGAGGCGGCACTCAGTGCTCGAGGCTAGCGGCGTGACGTCACAAAGCCGGATGCTCCCCCTGCGCCTGGTCCGGGAGGGAAACCACGTCGCCCGCATCTGCAACGCCTGCCGCTATTGCGAAGGGCTCTGCCCGGTGTTCCCCGCCATCGAACGCCACCTGAGCTTCTCCGAGCTGGATCTGCGTTACCTGGCCAACCTCTGCCACGATTGCGGCGAGTGTCTCGACGCCTGCCAGTACGCCCCGCCACACGCCTTTGGCGTCGACGTGCCCCGCACGCTCGCTGCCATTAGACGCTCCTCCTATCGGGGCTACGCGTGGCCGGCGTGGTTTGGAGGGATGTTCGAGCGAAGCGGTCTTGCGTTGGGGCTGAGCGCGGTTCTGGCCCCCGTTCTCTTCGCACTGGTCCTGGGTGTCTTGTCTGGAGCGGACGTTTTCCTGGTGGCACACGGCGTCGAGGACGGCGCCTTCTATCAGGTCATGTCGCACGCGGCGATGATCAGTCTCTTCGGAGTGATGGGAGCGTTTGCGGCGACGGCCCTGCTGGTCGGGTTGTACCGATGCTGGCACGATCTCAACGGCGCCTCGGGGCAAGCTCCCGGGGCAGGAGCGGTGAAACAGGCGCTCCGAGATGTCCTGACGCTGCGCTACTTGGGTCCCCGCCACAACGAAGATGAGGGAGGACTCCGGCGCTGGTGGCATCACTGCACGTTCTACGGGTTCCTGCTCTGCTTCGCCGCGACCTCGGTGGCGGCCTTCTACCACAACGTCATCGGTTGGGTGGCGCCCTACCCCGTGATCAGCGTTCCGGTGCTGCTCGGTTCTGTGGGTGGCGCGGGTCTGCTGGCGGGACCGGTCGGGCTGCTGTGGCTGAAGATACGCCGGCCGCCGGAGCGGCACGACCAGGCTCAGTTCGGTATGGATCTCGTGTTCCTCGTCCTGCTGTTCGAGACAAGCCTGACCGGATTCCTTGTGCTCGCCTTGCGTGAATCGGCGGTAATGGGACCAGTCTTGGGCGTACACCTCGGCGCCGTTGCGGGCCTCTTCCTCATGCTGCCCTATGGGAAGTTCGTGCACGGCATGTACCGTTTCTGTGCACTGGTACGCTACGCGATCGAGGGGAGCCTGAGGTGAAACGACTCCTCTGCGTCGCGCTGCTCGCGTTGACCGTCGCGTGTGCAGGCCAGAATGGTACGTCGTTAGACGTGTTGACCATCGTGGCGCCGGCGGCTCCCGGTGGCGGGTGGGATCAAACGGCCCGCGCAATGCAGGCCGCGCTCCAGCAAGGTGAAGCTGGCGTCAATGTCCGCGTGGTGAACGTCGCCGGTGCCGGGGGCACGGTCGGATTGGCGCAGTTTGTCAACGCCTACTCCGGTCGCGGCGACGTCCTGCTGGTGACTGGTCTCATCATGGTCGGAGCGGTCCTGACGAACGAGTCGGCTGTATCCCTGGAGGCAACGACGCCGATCGCCAGGCTGACCGGCGACTACGAAGTGTTGGTGGTCCCCGAGAGCTCACCGTACGAAGAACTCTCCGCGTTTCTGGACGCCTGGAAACAAGATCCGCGAGCGTTCGCGATCGCAGGGGGATCGGCCGGTGGCACCGACCACATGCTGGCCGGTCTGCTCGCGAGCCGGGTCGGCATGGACCCAACCACGATCAACTATGTGCCCCATTCCGGCGGCGGCGAATCGATCGCCTCTATTCTTGGCGGACAGGTAGCCGCGGGAATCAATGGTCTGAGCGAGCTGGTGCCGTTCATCGAAGCGGGTCGTCTCAGGGCCCTCGCCATCTCGAGCGAGACCCGTTTGCCGGGCCGTCCGATTACGACCTTCGTCGAGCAAGGCGTGGACCTGACCCTGACGAACTGGCGCGGTGTCGTTGGACCTCCGGACCTCTCGGACGATCAACGCGCGGCGTGGACGGCTCGCATCGACGCCATGTATCGGTCGGAGTCCTGGCAAGCCACTCTTACCCAATACGCCTGGATCGATCGGTATCAATCGGGTCGGGCGTTCGAGGAGTTCCTGGACGACGAGCGTGCTCGCGCGGCCGACGTGCTCGAGTCGATTGGGCTGACGCGGTGACCGCACGGCGCGACCTACTGCTCGCTGGCGCTGTCATCATCCTGGGCATCCTCCTCGCGGTGGGGGCGCTGCAGATCAGTACTGGGTTCGGCTACGACCGGATCGGTCCGCGCACCGCTCCCTACGGTGTGGCGTTGGGACTCGTGGCGTTGGGTGTCGCACTGGCGGTGGCTGCCTCAGGACGTCGATCACGTAGCGAGGTACACGCGACCGCTCCCATCCGGTGGGATGCGTTGGCCCTGCTCGCCCTGGCGTGCCTGCTGTTTCTCGCGTTGGTCGGACGCACCGGCTTCATCGTAGCGGCCAGCCTCCAGTTCTGGCTCGTCGCGCGGGGTTTCTCCAACAGCCTCCCCCTCCGTGATGCCACGGTGTCGGTGCTCTTGTCGCTCGTCGTCTACGTGGCGTTCTCGCGCGGCCTCGGTCTGGCCCTGCCGGCCAGGTTCGTTGAATCGTTGTTCTGAGCCCCGGCTTAGCCAATCGGTCAATGGAGTCGACCTCGGCACTCCTCCAGGGATTCGCGGTCATCGCGGCGGACGGGAATCTCCTGTGGGCGTTCGTCGGGGTCGTGCTGGGAACCATCGTTGGCATTCTTCCTGGCATCGGACCGGCCCTCACCGTGGCACTGCTGCTGCCTGTCACGTTTCAGCTGGGGCCGGTGGCAGCGTTCATCATGTTCGCCGGTGTGTATGCCGGTGCCATGTACGGAGGGTCGACCACCTCGATCCTCATGAACACACCCGGCGAGAGCGGGTCGATCATGACGGCGATCGACGGACACCAGATGGCGAAGGCCGGCCGGGCATCTGCCGCTCTGGCCACGGCCGCGGTCGGGTCGTTCGTGGCTGGGACGCTCGGCGTCGTGGGATTGACCGTGGCCGCGCCGGCACTGGCCGAGATCGCACTCCGGTTCGGCCCCGCTGAGTACTTCGCGCTGATCCTCGTCGCGTTCGCGACGATCTCGTCGGTGCTCGGAGCCACCCCGATTCGCGGACTGGTGAGCCTGTTCTTCGGGCTCGCACTGGGCCTGGTGGGGATCGACCTGCAAACTGGACAGGCGCGCTACACGTTCGGCATCCCGAATCTGCTGGACGGCATCGACGTCGTCGTCGTTGTCATTGGCCTCTTCGCCGTCGGCGAGGTCCTTCTGATGGCCGCCACTCCGCCAGATACCGGCACGGCATCACGCGTGGGTGGCTGGACCTGGATGACGCGCGAGGACCTGCGTCGATCTTGGAAACCGTGGCTGCGGGGCGCGTTCGTGGGTTTTCCGCTGGGGGCGTTACCGATTGGGGGAGCGGAGATTCCGACCTTCCTGTCGTACTGGATGGAACGGAAGCTGTCGCGCCACCCCGGGGAGTTCGGCCGCGGGGCGATCGAGGGTGTCGCCGGACCCGAAGCGGCCAACAACGCGTCGGCGGCCGGTGTGCTCGTGCCACTGCTCACGTTGGGTCTGCCCACCTCCGCGACGGCGGCGATCATGCTGGCTGCCTTCCAGCAGCACAATTTGCAGCCGGGACCTCTGTTGTTCGTCTCGGAACCGGAGCTGGTGTGGGGCCTGATCGCGAGCCTGTACGTCGGCAACGTCATGCTACTTGTGCTCAACCTGCCGCTGGCACCAGTGTGGGCACGGCTGCTGGCGATTCCAAGGCCGCTCCTCTCGGCCGGGATCGTGCTGTTCGCGACGGTCGGCACCTACAGCTTGAACGGGTCGGTGTTCGACGTGGGACTGATGTATCTCATCGGGCTCATTGGTTTCGCCATGCGTCGTCTCGAGATTCCGGTCGCCCCGGCAGTGATCGGATTGATCCTCGGCCCGCTGGCCGAGCAACAGCTTCGACGCGCGCTCGCGATCTCCGATGGGGATGTCTGGGTGCTCTTCACACGCCCGCTGTCAGGCGCGCTGTTGCTGCTGGCCGCCGCCGCGATCGTGGTTCCGTGGGTCGCAAGAGTCAGATCCCGTCGCGATGAGTGACCTTCCGTTCGTCATTTGTTTGTCAAACCTCACTACCGTGCTCTATCTTGACGCAACAGAGAGGGTGTTCCATGGCGAAACCGATCCTGAGACAGGTCCTCGCCGCTGCGTGTGTGCTGAGCCTCTCGGCTTCCGCGGCCGCCCAGCAGATTCCGTTCCGGCAGCGCCCCTTCAGCGAGATGTCGCTTCGAGCGTCCGGCCAGCCGGTGATCCCTCTTTACGACGGCTGGTACGCCAATGGCGACGGAACGTTCAGCATCTGCTTTGGGTATTTCAATCTCAATACCGAGCAGTCATTCGACGTCCCGTTGGGTCCGGCGAACGTGATCGAACCGTCCGAGTTCGATGGCGTCCAACCCACACACTTCGACCCGGTGCCCGATCCCACATTGACCGAGAAGTACCGGCACCACTGGTGCGTCTTCACCGTGCGGGTGCCCGCCGACTTCGGCGATCGGCGCATCGTCTGGACGCTCGATACCCAGGGGGAGGACCTGTCGGTGCCGGGACACCTGGTCCCCGACTACGTGCTCGATGAGCGGACGTCGCCCGGGCGTGGTGCGGTCGCACCGGTGCTGCGACTGGCCGCCGACGGACCGGAGGGCCAGGGCCGCAACGGCCTGAGCGGGGAGCCGCGGACGGTCTCCGTCGGCGCGCCGCTCGAGCTCACGGCGTGGGTCGAGCACCCCGAGTCCGACACATGGCTCGGCTGGACGAAGCATCAGGGGCCTGGCGAGGTGATGTTCGGCGCATCGGAAGTCCTTGTCAGCGAGCCGAACGGAACCGGAACCACGACCGCAAGCTTCGCCGCACCCGGCGAGTATGTCCTGCGCGTGCAGGCGATCAACGATCCTGGTCCGTCGCGTCCCACGCGGGGATTTGAATTCCATTGCTGCTGGACCAACGGGTATGTCACAGTCACTGTAAGGCCGTAGACATCAGGGCTCGGCGGGGGCTCTCGTCGAGTGAGGACCGCATCATGCGAAAGAGCACATCACTGCTGTTGGGCGCTATCCTCCTGATTCCTGTGTCAGCGGCTGCCCAGCACGAGGGCGCGACGACCTACGCGGAGCACGTCGCGCCGATCCTGCAGCAGAAGTGCGGCGGCTGTCATCGACCGGACGGCATCGGACCGATGTCTCTCCTGAGCTACGAAACGTCCCGACGCCACGCCTTCACGATCAAGAGCCGGGTCGAGCAGCTGATGATGCCGCCGTGGCATCTCGACCGGACCGTTGGCATCCAGGAATACAAGAACGACATCTCGCTGACCGATGACGAGATCGCGACGATCACGCGCTGGGTCGACGCGGGGGCGCCTGAGGGCGACCCGGCCAAGTTGCCGCCGCCGATCGAGTGGCCGAAGGGCGGCGAGTGGACCCTCGCGGCGGAGCTGGGTCGACCGCCCGATCTGATTGTCGAGTCTGCGCCGTACAGCGTGAAGCCGAACGCCCAGGACCAGTGGTGGACTCCTGCTCTGGACTTCGAGGGGTTGACCGAGCCGCGCTGGGTGAAGGCCTCGGAGTTCAAGCCGGCGTATCCGCTCGGCACGAAGGTCGTCCATCACGGCCACGCCCAGCTGATGCAGCAGGGTGCTGATGGCCAAGGTTCCATGAAGCCGCTGGGGCGGTATGGCGTCGGCAAGCCCGGCGACATCTTCCCGGAGGACGTCGGGATGCTGATCGAGCCGGGCGGGGTCGTCAACTGGAACCTGCACTATTTCCCGATCGACGTACCGGTTCCTGATGATGTCGTCGAGGTCGGGTTGTGGTTCTACCCGAAAGGCGAGGAACCGTCACTCGAGACCCAGGGCGAGGTGCGGTTCACGGCCGACCAGGGTGGCGACATGCCGTTTGCCGGCGACATCGTGATTCCGCCTCACTCGTTCAAGGCGCAGCAAGGCATCCACGTCCTCGACCGCCCGGTGCTCATGCACAGCTTCCGGCCGCACATGCACATGCGGGGCAAGGAGCAGTCCATCGAGGCGATCTACCCAGACGGCACTCGGGAGATGCTGGCCAAGGTCGATCGCTACGACCACTTCTGGCAGATTTCGTATCTCTTCGCCGAGCACGTGAAGCCGCTGTTGCCCAGAGGCACGATGCTGCTGATCACTTCGCTCTGGGACAACACCGCGGCAAACCCACTCAACCCCGACCCCGACCAGTGGGTCGTCTTCGGGCAGCGCGGCGTCGACGAGATGTCGCACATCTGGCTCGGCACGACGTATCTGACCGACGAGCAGTACGAAGAGATGGCCGCCGAGCGAGAGCGAACGACCGACAACGACGAAGGCGATCAGTAAGGCCGCTTACCGGAGGAGCTGTCCGAGGTGGCGGTCGCCAGTGCGCAGATGACCGGCGTGGGGGAAGCGAAAATCGAGTCTGCCAAGGAGACGAGGCTCCAGGAATCAACAAGATCCGAAACTACCGGTTCTTTCGTTTGGGGCTCTGGACCGATTTCATCCGCGCCTTGTCGTTCGCCTTCGGCGTGGACTTGTCCCCCGAAGTAGCCCCCTTGGCCGTCAGCAACACTGACACGAACAGCAAGGCGGCTCCAGCGGGAACCAGTACGATACCCAGCCCCGGATCACCACCGTAAACGATCAGTCCCCCCAGAAAAAAGCCTCCGGGCAAGAGGACGCCGGCTCCCGTCAGACATGGTGAGGCCACGTGATGCCATCGGCCGGTTTGGCCGGGCAGGGCCCGCAGCGTCAGACCGAAGGCCACGTGAAGCCCGCCGATCAGTACGCCGTGGGCGTGGGCGAGTGTCCACATCAGCCGGCGGGTATCGTTGGCGACGTCGAGGTACCACCGCACCTTGAAGCCGTGCATTGTCTCCAGCGCGATCCCCAGGGTCAGAAAGCAAAGCACAGACCACCACCCGATACGCAAGTGACGGCGTGTATAGTCCTCTATGTGGACCATGGAATTCGCCACCTTCATTCTTGCAGGCTAACGGCCCTCTGGTCTCTCAGTTCAATCAGGCGGCGGAAAACCTCTTGGTTGATCGCGCCGGTCGCGTCGATGAGCAATTCCTGCCGCGGCGGCTGCCCGCGGTAGCGTTCGGACCAGGTCTTGATCACACGTGACCCTGCCGCCGACAGGTCGGGGTTATCCGGGGGGCTGACGGTCTCGTACTCAAAGCTTTCGAACCCCGTGAACCGCCGCAACGAACGGAGCGCGATGAACCGCACGGCGTGGTAGGGATCCGCGAGCAACGCCGCGAGGTACGGCGGCATCCAATCCTCGCCGGAGGCCCAGCGAGCTTCTTCCCATCCAAAGCTCCACGCCATGAGGGCGCGTTGGCCTGCGTCCCCCTGCAGTGCCCAGATGATGGACGCCGCGACCGACTCTTGCTGCTCGGTTAAAGAAGGCTGCGGAATGTTGTACCACCGCTCAAGCTGTTCGGCAGTCCAGTGCAGTGTCTTGTCCAAATGACACTGATTACACGCGTTCGGCCTACCGATGGTCACGGATTCCTGCACGCTGGGGCTGCTGACCTTGTGGCTGCGGAGCGCTTTGAGCAAGCCGTAGCTGGTGTGGGGCATGTGGCAGTTGTAACACTTGCTGCCCGCCGAGTCGGCGGCATGGTTGCTATGCGCGGTCAGGTCCAACTCGCCTTGGAAACCTTCGTGGCACTGTGTGCACGCCTGATTGGTGTCCATATCGACTTTGAGCTGATCTTCCGCCCATTGCTTGATGGGCTTTCGATCGTCCGGCGAGCGATGCATCGTATGGCACGAGAGGCAGGATAGCGTGCCCCTCTGGTAACAAGGCGTCTCCAGGAGCCCGCTGTATTCCCGACCCGAGACGCGCACCATCCCATCTGACCAATAACTGTCTGGATCCGTAAAGACGGTTGTCCTGATGCCTTCTGTCGGCTCGCTGAATCGACTCTCTGTCAGGTCCTCGCCCGGCCGGTAACTGAACCCGCCCTTCTCAAGATTCTGGCGCTCGGCCTCGAGGTAGACATAGTTGCCGTGGCATTGGCCGCAGATCATCGAGGAGCGCCTGTGGCCCAGACTGCTCGGGTTCACGATGGTCGGATCCGGGTCGGAGCTCAGGTAATGGTGATAGCGGCGTCTCGGATCGCGGTTCGCTCGGACGTGTTCCTCTGCGGGTCCGTGACATGCCTCGCACGCGATCCCCAGCTCGGCGACTCGCGTGTCCATGCTGGCGAGCATTGGCTGGCCGTGTGTTGCATGACATTGGATGCAGGCCCAGTTCCAACTGCCGGTGCCCGAAACGGGATGGCTGGAATAGGGCCTCAAGAACACGTCTTGATCCGGAATCCAACGCTTCTGGTCCTTCAACAAGTAAGCAAATGGGAACTTCCCCAGCGTCCGCCGGTCGGCGGTCGCATACCAGTAATGCTGCATGTGGTGCGAGCCGGTGGTCATAACGATGCGCCGCTTGATGCGCGGCGGATGTGCAGCGCCTGTGTAGTCGGGGTCTTCCATCTCGACCCAGAACTCGTCGCCGCGCCGCTCGACTCCGTAGGTCCGGCCTTCCACCACGAGGCTCTGGGTGTCAAAGTCGCCGAGAACCGTCTGCGGTGCGGCCACCTGCGTCATGGTGCGGTGGTAGGATGCATGCCAGGTGGCGTATTGCTTTGGATGACACGCCCGACACGCTTGCGAGGAAACGTATCCGTCTGAACTCGTCTGGATGGGTCGATCGGTGATGTCCTCTTCCTTCAAGGGCGGCTTACGCGAGTCCATCGCCGCCCATGCACCGGCTGTACACAGCAACAGGACCAGGACGATCGCCGACGCGCGAAGCCGCCCATCGCGTATCCTGGTGACCGGGTAAAGCAGCGCCAAGCCAAGCGCTGAAGCGGTCACGATAGCTTCGATGACCATCAAGGTCCCCTCGTCGAAATTGCCGATAGGTGTTTGACGGGTGCGCTCGCCTAAACTTTCGCGACTCGGTGAGCATGAACTTGTCCAACACCAGTGTCAAATTCCCGGTGACCCCGTTAGGGCAGGGCGAATACAAACACCCCGTTTCCGGTGGGTGGATGCCGTTTTTCCGGTGTCAGGTCTCTGGGCACCAAATTGTTCCAGCTTGCCCCTCCGGTGCCGACAGGCACGGCAAGATATTGTGGTTCGTCGCACGAATGTATGCGGGCTGAGTAGGGCTGCGGTTTGAAGAACATGAGTCTCATCAGGTACTTAGGAGTTGCAACGCTACCTGGGTATCTGAGAGGAGACTCATGCTCGTGGAAAGTCTGGTGAAGGCAACGGTGGAATTGCAAGGGTTTCGGGTGCTGCGGGTCACGGGCGACGTCGGCGGATTGGCAGCGGAGTTGGCCCCCGACGGGCGGTATGCGCCGCGTTGTGGTCAGTGCGAGCAGCGGGGCAGCTATCGGGGCACCCGGTGGGTCCGACGCTTTCGCCATGTCCCGCTGTGGGGAATTCCCGTGACGCTCGTCTACGCGCCGCGACGGGTCCAGTGTGTGCGGTGCCGGGGCGTGCATGTGGAAGCGCTGCCCTGGGCGGTGGGCCGGCAGCGGTTCACGCGTGCGTTGCTGGTGACGATCGCGACCTGGACGCGGGTGTTGCCGTGGCAGCAGGTGGCCACGCTGTTCGGGTGCGCATGGGGCACGGTGGAGCGAGCGGTCGAGGCGGCCGTGGCCTACGGGTTGGCGCACCGCGACCTCACCGGCGTGACCCATATCGGCATCGACGAAATCTCGCGGAAGAAGGGGCACGTCTACGTCACCAACGTGTACGACCTGGCCCGGAAGCGGCTGCTCTGGAGCGGCGAGGGACGCAGCCAGGCGACCCTCGAGGCGTTCTTTGCGTTCCTTGGCCCCGAGCGCACTGTGGCGCTCGCCGGCATCTGCTGCGATATGTGGCAGCCCTACATCGACGTGATCCGGGTCCGGGCGCCCCACGCGGTGCTGGTGTTCGACAAATTCCACATCGTCAGTCATCTCATGGCGGCCGTCGATCAGGTCCGCCGCGACGAGATTCGCGAGAAAGGCCCGGCACACAAAGCGCTGATGCACAAGACCCGGTTCATCTGGTTGAAGAACCCCTGGAATCTCACCGAGACGCAGCACCGGCGCCTGGGCGAGCTCGAACACCTCAATCTGAAGATCAACCGCGCCTATCTCCTCAAAGAGTTCTTCGCGCACTTCTGGAGCTACCGCCGCGCGGGGTGGGCGAAGCGCTACCTGAAGCGGTGGTTCTGGTGGGCGACGCACTCACGCCTCCCGCCGATGCGCGACTTCGCGTGGCTGCTCCGCCGCCACGAGGACGACATCCTCAACTACTTCCGGCTGCCCATCGACAACGGCACCGTCGAAGGGTTGAACAACAAAGCGAAGCTCATCATTCACAGGGCCTACGGCTTCAGGACCGCCACGACCTACATCCGGAACCTCTACCACTGCATGGCGGACCTTCCACTACCCAAAACCGTGCATACATTTGTGTGAGGAACCGATATTGTTTCCCATTCACCGCATACGTAATAGGGAACCCTTGAACCGAAGTCGGTAATCTGGTTTGCCACAGGATCTTTCCAGATCTTGCATTGTAAACATACAGGTGGCGGTCCCAGTCTCCCATGATAGCTAATCCACCGCTGGTGGTAAGCGCGGCTGTATTCGCTGGTGTACGGGTGCGATGTCGCCACAATACTTCACCGGTCCTCATGCTCATCGCGACAAATTCGCCGATGTGCTCCGGACTGCGGGGATGAAAATGATTGGTGCGACGCACAGGCCCCGATCCACCGCCACCTTCCCGTTTCTCGACGGGACCAAAGGTTCCCGTTTCACAATTTAGTATCAGCGGAATATAGAATGCTTCGGTATCTGGGTTGTAGGACATGGCGCGCCAACTTTTGAAACCCGACGTACTTGGGCACCAATGTATTTCCTCTCCGATGTCTTGGATCGTGCCCTCACGGTATTCAGCTCTTCCTGTTACTGGATCAATATCTACCAATGTTTGGTAGCCTAAGTCGTGAGCGGCACGAAACTGCCCGGTTTCGCGATCGAGTTCCCAGAGCACGGCGATCTTGCCCATGGTGAAGACGGATTGGCGGTCATCGTAATCGACCAGGATACGCTCAAACACCTCGTCCGCATCGTGTGATTCACCAGGAAGATGTTGGAAATACCATTTCAGTTCGCCTGTACCAGGGTCGAGCGCAAGCGTCGAATTGGTGTAGAGAGCATCTCCATCGGTCCCTCTAACGGACCGCGCCCATGGTTTCGCTTGTGCGGTTCCAAAAAATGGTTCCTCACACAAATGTGTGCACGATTCAGCCCCCAGCAGGTCAGCCACGCCGTGGAAAGAGGCTGCGGATGTGTTCGTGCCCGCGAATCAGCGGTGAAGTCGTCTATCGCTCAGCGATGCGCGGGCCCCCGCTTTTGTGGGGGGCCGCTCGACGGCAGCCGGTCCCACCTCAAGGTGCTGAGGCGCTGGCATCTACAGGGCGGAACCATGAACACTCGTCGCGGCCTGGAGCCGACGTTTTACCGCTGGGCCGAACCCACGCTGACTGTTCAGCCCTCGCACTGGCGCCCCTCGCGACCGCCGACCGTGGGCCGGACTTTCCGAGAGCCTGCAGTTCCTCTCCAGATACAGACGGTCGTTTCCAGCCACGTAAGTCGACAATGCTTGACTTATTAGCCATGGAACCGGCCAAAGCTGCACCGATCCCTGAGAGGAACCCAAAAAATAGCGTCTTTGCCCGAGGATCATAACTACCGGGTATCCACGCATCTGATCCTGCTCGAAAGGATAACAGGACTGTGTCTCCCCAGGAATCGCCAGCGTTCGCCTGGGCGTGCCTGTAGCGCCCCAGGGTTCTTGGACAGTGGTTTGACGGTATTCGCATCTACGCTGCCGCGTCCAGCCCGACGAGGTCACGTCGCACCTGAGCGGGACTTCGATAGTGGTATTTCTCCAGCATCCACTGCTCGTTGTACGTTCGCTTGAACGCAAGCAGGGCCAGGCGGAGCTCCTCGATGGTGTCGAAGCTCCGCACCCACAACAGATTCTCCTTCAGCGTGCGGATGAAGCGTTCCGCGACGCCGTTGCCTTCGGGTTCCCGCACGAAACTCGGCGAGCTCTCGATGCCGAAGAACGCGACCTCCTGTTGAAAGTCGTCGGCCAGATAGTTCGACCCGTGGTCGTGCCGGAGCCGGAGCCCGCGGGCCACGCCGTCGCCGATCTCACCGAAGCGTTCGCGGACGCCCTGGCGGATCGGCTCCAGGGCCTCAAATCGGGTCCCGCGCTTGGCCGCATGCAGGCCGATGCACTCGGTTGTGCAGTGATCGACGGCCACGAAGACGAAGGCCGCGCCCTCACTCACGGTCACCGTGGTCGTCATGTCCGTGCCCCACATCACATCGGGGGCCTCGGTGGTGATGGTCCCGTCGTGCGCCTTCGGGCCGTGCGCGTGGCCCACGCGGTGCGGGGCCTGGAGGTCGTGCTCCCGCATCAACCGGCGCACCCGCTCCTGGGACGTGCGGATTCCCTCGACCCGAAGCTTCGCCCAGGCTTTCCGGTACCCTTCGCCATGAAACGGCGACGCCTCGAGCATGCGGCCAATATGGCCGACCAGGACGTCGTCCGGGGCGGCGCCGACCGGCCCGCGCCGGCAAGGGGACGTCGTCGCCTGCCGCCGCGCATACACGCTGGAGCGGGCGCGGTGCCACACGCGGCAGACCCGCTGCACGCCGTACGCCCGACGCGTGGAGATCGAGTGGGCGCCCTTCATCGCCTCGACCTCCGCCGGGCCAAAGGGCCGGCCGCCTCCAACTGGTCCACCTTCGCGTAGAGCAGTTCGTTCTCCATCAGTAACTCACCGATCTTGGCTTGCAGCCGACGATTGGCCTCGTCCCGGGCGTCCGGCGCCCGGCTCTTCAGGCTGGCCTGGCCTGCGGCCAGAAACTGATCCCGCCACTGCGAGGCCCGCGCCGCCGTGATCCCCAGCTCCCGCGACACGGACTCAAGATCCTCGCCGCGCAGCAGACGCAGCACCGTCTCGCGCTTGCGCCGGGCCGAAAACCGTCCCCCACGGCCGTTCCCGGCAGCATCTCCGGTCGCCCTCCGGGCTCCCTCCGCCGCCGCCGCACCTTGATCTGGCTTCCCCATTTCGACACTCCTCCTGCGAGTACTCTCTCGCAATCAAGTGTCCAAGGAAACCCTGGGGCGCAGGACTATCGCTCAGTCGACGGCCGCCTGCGCGGGCCCCGCTTTTGGTGGGGGGCCTGCTCGACGGCAGCCGGTCCCACCTCAAGGTGCTGAGGCGCTGGCATTTACAGGGCGACGAACCATGAACACTCGTGGAACGCGGCCTGGACTTTCGCCGACGTTTTACCGCTGGGCCGAACCCTCGCTGACTGTTCAGCCCCTTGGCACTGGCAGGCCCCTCGCGATTTCCGCCGTGTACCGTGGGCCGGACTTTCCGAGAGCCTGCAGTTCCTCTCCAGATACAGACGGTGTTCTCCAGCCACGTAAGTCGATGACAATGCTTGACTTATTAGCCATGGAACCGGCCAAAGCTGCACCGATCCCTGAGAGGAACCCAAAAAATAGCGTCTTTGCCCGAGGATCATAACTACCGGGTATCCACGCATCTGATCCTGCTCGAAACATAACAGGAAGGTCTCCCCAGGAATCGCCACCGCGTTCGCCTGGGCGTGCCACCGTCGACGTGCGCCATAGTTCTCGACCGTTATTTGCATCAAGCGCCACGATATAGCAGGTGTCGTCGCGATAAACGCCACAGCGCGTTAGTCCTGAAACGACCTTGCCATCAGCGATAATCGCGCCGCTGGTAAATTGATACCCAGCGTCTCCGCCGATATTAGAATCCCACACTTCGTCGCCCGTGCGAGCATCAATGGCAACTACATGTGCGTCGGTTGTGTTGAGGTAAATGTTGTCCTGATAAAGGTTCCTCTCACGAATGTATGCAAGGAGAGTAAGTCCTCTCAGCGTTTAAACTGTGTAGAATCAGCCACTTGCGAGAGTCAGCAATGACCCGGTATCTAAGACGTGGATGCGGGGGCCTGGACCGCCGGCTGCACTTGAGGGCGCGTGGTACCAGGCCGCCAGCTTTCGAGGCGGTGGAGGGAAGCTCCGGGCGCGCGATGGCCATCGGGGCGAGTCAGCCGCGAGTTTCACCTGGCTGCATGATCGTCACGGCGTAAACATCTTCGTATCAGCATCTTACGTCGGAACAGGCTGCCGCCGAGCAGGCCCCCCACCAAAAGCGGGGCCCGCGCAGGCGGCGGTCGATTCAGCTATGGAAGCCCCTGAATCCGGCTGGTTTCTGGCCTATTCCTCATCTTGAGGCCGACGCGTGATCGGCGAGATCATTCCAGAATCGTGCATACATTTGTGGGTTCCTCACACAAATGTGTGCACGATTCAGCCCCCAGCAGGTCAGCCACGCCGTGGAAAGAGGCTGCGGATGTGTTCGTGCCCGCGAATCAGCGGTGAAAGTCGTCTATCGCTCAGTCGACGGCCGCCTGCGCGGGCCCCGCTTTTGGTGGGGGGCCTGCTCGACGGCAGCCGGTCCCACCTCAAGGTGCTGAGGCGCTGGCATTTACAGGGCGACGAACCATGAACACTCGTGGAACGCGGCCTGGACTTTCGCCGACGTTTTACCGCTGGGCCGAACCCTCGCTGACTGTTCAGCCCCTTGGCACTGGCAGGCCCCTCGCGATTTCCGCCGTGTACCGTGGGCCGGACTTTCCGAGAGCCTGCAGTTCCTCTCCAGATACAGACGGTGTTCTCCAGCCACGTAAGTCGATGACAATGCTTGACTTATTAGCCATGGAACCGGCCAAAGCTGCACCGATCCCTGAGAGGAACCCATTTGTGTGAGGAACCCTGATAAATTGACAGGTTACGGTGCATGCGTTCAGGGGAAGCTCCTGTTGGATTGTCTTCGGTAGGTGTCCGTTGCCTACGGTACTCCCACAACAGTTCTCCGGTTGTGGCATCAAGTGCTTGCACCAATTCACCTGGATTCGCGGCGATAAGGCGCCCATCCATCGCGGACCAGCACGCCGGCGAAGTCCGCGCCCAGGATCGTGGCTGCGTCGTCAAAGCCCCGCCCGGGGCGAATCGCATACACGGTGGTCGCCGGCGTCGCAAACGCCCACAGCCAGTGCAACACGGCGCCGACACGCCAGCCGGTTTCATCGGGACTGACGACGGGACTCCCGCGGATCTGGGCACACAGCGCGCCGTAGGCCGGCGTGGCCATGCGCGCCGCGCGATGCAGGGTGTGGGCGAGGCCGCCCGGCGTCACCTGGAGCCCGAAGCGGTCACGCAGCAGTGTCGCGATCTTCTCAAGCGACACGCCGACGTGTTTGTGCAGGAGCACGACGAGGGTCACGGCGCGGGGCCCGAGGTGCACGTTGGCGGCCCCCAACGCATCGGACGTCTGCAAGGGATGCCGGCCCTGGACACGCCGGCCACAGGCGACACAACAGCCGACGTGCACGTCGAAACGCCGGACGATCGGGCGCACCGCGGACAGATCTTCTTGATACTGCGGGGCGACGCGGGTGCGCTGGATCGCGCCGCCGCAGTCCGGACAGGCCGTGGGGAGCGGCGCGGCGTAGGTCACATCCACGCGCGAGGGAATCACGCGGCGCGCCCGGCGACCATACCGGATGCCGGCGCGCCGTCCCGGCCGCCCACCCCGGCCCTGTGGCCGGTCCTTGGCGAACGGCGCCGCCTGCCGAAAGCCCGCGCGCCGCGCCATGTCGAGTTGTTGCTTCAGGCGCGCATTCTGCTGCTGCAATCGGTCGCGCGCGCGTTCTATGGCGCGGTGCTGGCGCGCCGCCCGCACCAACTCCTCGCGCAGACGCGCAATGTCTTCCTGTTGGCGCCTGATCAGATCGTCGCGGTCCTTGCCGGTCCGGCGCGCAGGCTCGTCTCCCACACGAGATTTATGGCAGACTCGCGGGAAAAGTACAAGTACGAAACTGTAAGTCTGGCGCCGTTACGACAGAGGACCCGCTAAACAAAGACGATATTTCATCCTGTGATCCCCCAATCTGAGACAAGCATCATAAGAGGTGCCACGGCACTCCTGAGAAAACGTCCTGGACTGTATCGTTTCAGGACAGTTTTCTTTGCGATGTTTCGCGCCAAAGAGGGCGCGTGTGTTGGCTGTGAAGTTGACGAGCGGAGCGCTTAGCTGTGGCAGGACTCCCGTCATCCTTATTAGTAGGCACACGTCACCGCCTCCCATTCGACGAAGGCCCGTGTTTGCGAAGTGTCCTCGACCGTCATGACCCCGTCAAGTCGATCCCGCCGCACGACGCATGACCGGGGGCGCGGTTGCCGTGGACTACCGACGCAGCTCGCGTCCCTGACGCTCCAGCCGCCGCGCGCCCGCGAGGATCCCATACAGCCCGATATTGCCCTCGTGGCAGGCGTATTCGAAGATCGGGCCGTCAGTGCGTCGGAACGGCATCATCACGGTATACGGCGCGGTGTACACCGACGGGTCGGTCACCGTGTATTCGTAGGCGACCGTGTCGGGGTCGAGCTGGGTCAGGCGTTCGACCAGGTGCATGCTGGGGCCGTGCCGCCCGTCACCCCAATCTCGGAACTGGGTCGTCTCGATGACCAGCGTCTCCCCTTCCCAGTGGCCCCGTGAGACGCCGACGAGCTGCTCGAACGCCGGTTTGGGGATGGCGTCGAGCGGGATGATCCGAGCCATGCGGGCCTGCTCGGTGAGAATGACGACGTGGTCGGCGGTCTGGAAGATCATCAGGTTGTTGTTGTAGGCGCCCGACCGGATCGGTGGGCCCGACTTGCCGAACATCATGCAGCGGTCACCCAGGCTCCGGTTCTCGTACGAGTCGTACCTGTGCTCCCGCCGGTAGGCGGCCCGCTCCTGCCCGGCCCGCCGTCCTTCTTCGGTCAGCGGTGGGTACCGTCCACTTGGCGGATCGATGATGAGCGACGTCCGCTTGTCCGCGGTCAGCTCGACGCCGCGCTCGTACCAGAACTCGTTGTAGGAGAGCACGCCACCGTCGGACCTCGGCTGGTAGCCGGCGCTGGGCTGCCCCTTCTCGGGGTCGAAGAGGTCGCGGTTCTGCCGTGTTCGTTCAGACGCCTCGAACGCGGCCGCCGCCTCGGGGGTCAAGGTCTCCAGCCCCTCGAACTGGGCCGGCCGCTGCATCGGCGTCAACGTGCGGAACGTGAAGGTGCCGGAGAGGTGCGGTTGGCCGTCGGGCGTCCGCGTTGGCATCCCGTTGCCGGCCGACTGGGCCAGGACCGAAGGCGGGATGAGCGTGAACGCGGCCGCCAGACCGACGCACGCCGCGAAGCACTTCTTGAGCATCTGTAATCTCCTATGTCCGGTAGACCCCGCCCATGCCGCCCGCGCCGATCTGGGTGGTGACCGTGTAGGCATCAGCCAGGTCGGAAGCGCCAGGCGCGAGTTGAAGGATGCGCCCAGTCGCACGCCGTCGCCGGCCAGTGCACGGTCCTCCCAATGGGAGTTTGTAGAACACGCCGATTATGCCACCGCCGAGACGATCGTGGGACTGAGCCATCGACATCCACTTTACCGCCCCGCACGCTAACTGTTCCTGAAGCGCGCTCCGGTACGTCGAAAGGTGATAGAGGCGATCAACTCAATACCGTTGTGCTCTTATAATGTCGACAAACGAGCCATGCTGTCGGCGCCGTCATCGGTCCGTCTCACGCGCTCGGCCCGTACGGTGCCGACGGTCGCGGCGGCGAAGGCGCGCGCCACGGAGCCGCCACTTATGCCCGACCGACTCCTGATCTACGGAGCCACCGGCTATACCGGGAAGCTACTCGCGAGACGCGCGGTCGAGCGCGGCCTCGCTCCGATCATCGCCGGGCGTCATGGCCAGAAGGTGAAGGCGCTGGCGAGCGCGCTCGGCGCCGAGGCCCGCGCCTTCCCGCTCGACGACGTCGCAGCTCTCTCCGAGGGACTGCGAGACGTGCGCTGCGTGCTGCACGCCGCCGGGCCCTATTCCGCCACCGCGCGGCCGATGCTCGACGCCTGCTTGGAGCGTGGTGCTCACTACCTGGACGTGACCGGTGACGTGTCTATCTTTGAGCTGGCCGAGTCACTCGACGCCCGAGCCCGCGCCGCCGGGGTGATGTTGCTCCCGGGCGTCGGCTTCGACGTCGTGCCGAGCGACTGCCTGGCGGTGCACGTGGCATCGCGCGTCGCGCGCCCGCGCCGGCTACGCATCGGCCTCGGCCACGCCGGCGGTACCGCGACGCGTGGCAGCCTGAAGAGCGGCGTCGAGCTCCTGTCGCAAGGCCTTATCGTGCGGCGCGACGGCGTGCTCACCCGACTGTCGGCCGGCAGCCTCACGCACCGGTTCGACTTTGGCCGCGGCTCGGTCGCGTGCGTCGCGATTTCGATGGGGGATGTGGTCACCGCCTGGCACTCGACGGGCATCCCCAACATCGAGGTGTATGCGGGCCAGGTGGCGGAGGCCGAGCACCGGCAGACACGCAGCGGGCTGGGCGCCATGATGACGGCGGCGCGCGTGGCTGGGCCGCTGCTCGCAATGCGGCCGGTCCAGAGCTTCCTCAAGCGTCGGATCGACCGGATGCCCGAAGGTCCCACCGACGAGGAACGGGAAGCCGGCCGCGCACACGTTGTGGTCGAGGTCGAGGCCGAGTCGGGCGAGATCGCGCGCTCGCGGCTCGAGACCCCGAGCGGGTATCAGATGACGATGCTCACGGGGGTCGAGATCGCGCACCGCGTCCAGGCGGGCGATACGCGAGAGGGCTACCAGTCGCCCGCCTCGGCCTACGGCCCGGACTTGGTGCTCGGTCTGGAGAGCCGGCGCGAGGACCTGCCGCCGACACCTCCTCCCTGAGGATCATTCTCGCTCGCCCCCGACCGCCCCTCAACCAACGCCAGGACGAGCACACGGCGGCCTTCGACTACGCCTTCTCTAATGCCGTCGATCTGCGCGATGTTCGGGTGGTTCAGCGAGCCTCGCCGATGAGGGCAGTGACGTGGTCATGGCCGAGGCGGTCACCGACGAGCAGAGCCATCAGTCCGTCTATCCCCACCGTCGGCCCATTGGGCGGTGACGGTTCACTGAGTGACGACGTCGATCGCGGTGATCTTGGACGCCGTTGGCGGCGACGCGGCCCGATCCCTCGGTCACGGGCGCCGGGCCAGCGCAGCCGCACACGGCATGGAGTTCACGCTAGAATAATCACGGCGCCGATTCTTGAGAACGGCGACCGGTGTGTTTCGTTCCGCGGCGGTTTCTCGAGGACCTGATCAATGCGACAGGTACCTGCGCTCGACGCGAGCCCGTTCGGTCTCGTAGGGAACGGCCGCGTCGCTCGCCACTTTCTTCACTACTTCAACTTGCTTGGCTTCTCCGTCCGTGCCTGGTCTCGGCGGTCGGAGGTTCCCGCTCCACCCGATGCGCTCGCGGCGTGTCGCACGGTTCTGATCCTCATTCCTGACGCGGCGGTCGTCCCTTTCATCGAGGCGTGGCCCGACTTGCGGAGCAAGCGGTTGGTGCATTGCTCCGGGAGTCTCGTGACACCGGTCGCCGAAGCGGCACACCCACTGATGAGTTTCGGTCCCGAGCTGTACACCCTCGCCGACTACCAGGCGATCCCCTTCGTGCTCGACGCTGGAGGTACGCTGTTCGCGGACCTCCTGCCCGGTCTTCCGAATCCCTCATTCTCGATTCCGGCGGCGGATCGTCCCTACTACCACACGCTTTGTGTGATGGCCGGCAACTTCTCAACGCTGCTGTGGGCGAAGCTTTTCGACGAGCTCCAGCAGCGCTTCGACATTCCGCCGTCGGCTGCGTACCCCTACCTGGCCCGGGTGACGGCCAACGTGATGGCCGACGCCGGTCGAGCTCTGACCGGTCCGTTGTCCCGCGGGGACAGCGACACGATGGCTTCGAACCTACGGACGCTCGACGGGGATCCGTTCCAAGCGGTCTATGCCGCCTTCGTGAGGGCCTATGAACAGCGTGCGTGACTTCGCTCGTTTCAAAGCGGACGGGCGCAGGATCTCGATGGTCACCGCGTACGACGCTTGGTCGGCTCGACTCGTGGCGCAGTCGCAGGTCGATGCCGTGCTCGTCGGCGATTCCGTCGCCATGGTGATGCACGGGTACCCGACGACGCTCCCGGCCACCGTGCAACTGATGTCGGTGCACACCGGCGCCGTCGCTCGGGCTGTCGGGGACAAATTCCTGGTTGCTGATCTGCCATTCCTGTCGTACAGGAAGGGTCTCCAGGCCGCGATGACGGCCGTCGGTGCGCTGACGGCGAACGGCGCGCAGGCCGTGAAGCTCGAAGGGGTGGATGGTCACGAGGACGTCATCCGGCACATCGTGGGATCCGGGGTGCCCGTCATGGGACACATCGGCCTCACCCCGCAGTCGGTGAACCAGCTCGGGGGCTTCCGAGTCCAGGGCCGGAGCGATGCCAGTGCGACGCGGCTCTGTCGACAGGCGCACGCCCTCGAGGACCTCGGCTGTTTCTCGATCGTTCTCGAATGCGTGCCGGCGCCCCTCGCGGCCCGTATCACCGCGGAGCTGCAGATGCCCACCATCGGCATTGGGGCCGGCGCGGGCACCGACGGGCAGGTCCTCGTGCTGCAGGATCTCTGGGGTGTGGACACGAGCCACACCCCGCGATTTGTGCGGCGATACATCGACGGCGAGCGCGTTCTGACGAATGCGCTCGATCGGTACGATGCTGACGTCAAGGAGGCCCACTTTCCCGCGGCCGAAGAGAGCTACTCATGACGATCGTCGAGGCGCCCAGCAGGTGGCGCGGCGAGCGGCTCGCCCTGAGCCGCGCGCGCCAAACGCTCGGGTTCGTCCCGACGATGGGCGCGCTCCACGACGGGCATCTGTCTCTGGTGCGGCGCAGTCGGGCGGAGAACGATCGAACGGTCGTCAGCATTTTCGTCAATCCGACGCAGTTTGACGACCAGACCGATCTCGCGCGGTACCCGAGAACCCTCAAGGTGGACCTGGCGACGCTCAGGGACGCAGGCGCAGACCTCGTCTTCCTGCCGCGCGAGTCGGATCTCTATCCCGACGGCTACCGATACCGGGTCACGGAGACCGACCTCTCCACCGTCATGGAAGGGGCGCACCGGCCGGGACACTTCGATGGCGTCTTGACCGTTGTCCTCAAGCTGCTGCAGATCATCGCCGCCGACCGCGCCTACTTCGGCGAGAAGGATTGGCAGCAGCTGACGCTCGTCCGGGGAATGGTGGAGGCGTTCTTCGTCCCGACGACGATTGTCGCCTGTCGGACTGTCCGCGAGTCGGACGGTCTGGCAGTCAGCTCCCGAAACCGTTGCCTCCACGCGGAGCAACGGGCACGGGCGTCGGTGTTGCACCGAGTCCTGTCGACGGCATCGACAGCCGAGGCGGCGGCCCGCGACCTGCAGGCGTCCGGCTTCGTCGTGGACTACGTCGAGGACCGGGACGGCCGACGGCTGGGAGCCGTGCGGCTCGGTGACGTGCGGCTGATCGATAACGTGCCGCGGGGAGGCCACATGTGATTCTGACCCTCGATGTGGGCAACAGCCAGATCTTCGGCGGCGTGTTCGACGATCAGGAGCTGACGCTCCGGTTTCGGAAGACCGTCGTCCCGTCGCTCTCCTCGGACGAGTTTGGGCTCTTCCTGCGGAGCGTTTTGCGCGAGAACGGCGCCGATCCGTCGAGGGTCGATCAGATCTCGCTGTGTTCGGTCGTGCCTGATGTCATCTACTCGCTGCGAAGCTGCTGCCGCAAGTACTTCGGGCTCGATCCGTTCATCCTGCAGGCGGGGGTAAAGACGGGGTTGCAGATCCGCTATCGCAACCCGCTCGACGTGGGGCCCGACCGTATCGCGAACGCCATCGGGGCCACGCACCTGTACCCTGATCGCCATCTCATCATCATCGACTTCGGGACCGCCACGACCGTCGACGTCGTACGCGCCCCGCGTGACCACCTCGGTGGGATCGTTTTGGCGGGGCTGCGGATTGCCATGGAAGCGCTTGAGAAGAATACGGCGCGCCTGCCGACCGTCGAAATCGTTCCAGCCTCCACGCTCGTCGGTCGATCGACGGTCGAAAGCATCCAGTCGGGCCTCTATTTCGGTACTCGAGCGGCCGTGAGAGGCTTGACGCAGGACATCCGCGACCACGCGTTCCCGGGCGAACCGGCCTTGGTGATCGGCACCGGGGGCCTGTCGCGGTTGTTCGAGCGCGAGCAGATGTTCGATGTCCTGTTGCCCGACCTGGTGCTCATCGGCCTCGAGCGGTCGCTGGCGCTGAACGAGGGCGCCAGCCGACCGTGGTCGTCGACGGACTCGCGCTCTGGCACTGTCAAGTTGAGGGCGAACACCCTAACGTGATCCCCAAGATGCTGAGGTCATAGCTGCGCTCGGCCACAGTATGTCCGGGGTCGATCCGCCGGAAGTCGCCAACTTGACAATACCCGCTGGGGCCCACCGGTACCCTGAGAAGGCACACAAAACGGAGCTGTGGTAACGACGGCGGCTAGGTAACGTCCCCAGGATCAAGATTGCCGCCTCTCGCGCGGCCAGGTCGGCCGCCGTCCTGCGCTACGGCGCGGCGGTGCGTGACAGCCGCTCGATCTCCTTCCACTCCTTGTCGCTCACCGGCATGACGGAGAGGCGTGGGACGCGCGTGAGGACGAACGTGGCGAACGCGCGACTCGCCTTGATTTCCTTCAGCGTGACCGGACGTTTCAGCTTTTTTTGCGGCACGATGTCCACGACGTGCAGCCGCCCGGTCTCGTCTTTGGGGTCGAGATAGGCGCCAGTCACCGCCTTCGCGATACCGACGACGGCCCGTTCCTTGCCCGTGTGGTAGTAGAAGATCGCGTCACCCTTGTTGACCGAGCGCAGGTGTTTCTGGGCGACCGGGTTGCGGACACCTTCCCAGACCGTACGCGTGTCCGCGACGAACTCGTCGTAGGGATAATGGGTCGGCTCTTCCTTGAACAGCCATTTCATGACATCGGCTCCTTGAGTGCGAATCGCGAACGGAGCAGCCACTGTGGGGGGTCATTCTAGCCGCAAACGCCTGCCGCTCGGGGGGCTCCCCGACGTCATCGCGCCTGGTCTGCGCGTGCTGTTCGTGGGAATCAACCCGGGGCTGCGGTCGGCAGCCCTGGGGCATCACTACGCGGGGCACGCGAACCGCTTCTGGCGGCTGCTCCACGACGCGCGCCTCGTGCCCGAGCGCCTCACCTGGCGCGATGACGCGCGCATGGTCGAGTGGGGATTCGGTTTGACCAATCTCGCGTTGCGCCCGACTCGTGGCGTCGGCGACCTGGAGGCGGCCGACTTTGCGGCGGGGCGAGCACGCCTGTTGACGAAGCTGCGTCGTTGGCGGCCAGGAGTCGTGGCGCTCGTGGGCGTCACGGTTGCGCGGCAGCTGTGCCCCGCGCGTCGGGCCGTGAGCATCGGGTATCAACCGGATCTCCTTGCGGGTGTGCCCACCGTCGTCGTGCCCAACCCGAGCGGGCGCAACGCACACTATTCCTACGCCGAGATGCTGGCGGCATTCCGCGTCCTCGCCGAACCGCCCGCCGGCCTTGGCGTCGCGCCAACGGGATCCCGAGCCGAATGGTGGGGGAATGACGATCGCATCGCTCCTGAGTGACGACCGCACGCTCCGTGACGTGGACCGCGGAATCGTGTCGGCGCTGCCCGGCGTCGGCCCGCGGCGACCCTACGACCGCTGGGCGGTGGCGGCGTTCTACGACGGGGTGGTGGCGACACGGGCGTACAACAGAGTGATCTGGGGCACCACGCCCGACGCCTACATCGACTTCGAACGACGCGCGATCATCTCGCGTGATGACGGCGTCATGCTGGATGCGGCCTGCGGCTCGCTCGCATTCACGGCCAACCTGTTTGCTGGCCATCGCGCGCGCGAGGTCGTGCTCCTCGACTACTCGCTCGGGATGCTGCGACGCGCGCGCCGCCGGATCGAGCAGATCTGCGGGAGCGTTCCGAGCCATCTGACCCTGCTCCACGCGGACATCCACGATCTGCCGTTTCGTGACGGTGTGTTTTCGACCGTGTCGTTCCCTGCGGCGCTGCACGAATTCCGTGACCCCGTCGAGCCGCTCACCAGGCTGCGTCGGGTGCTGGCGTCGGACGGCGCGTTCTTCGTCACCAGCCTCGTCGCGGCTCCCGGCCGACGGCTTGCCAACCGCTATCTTCAGGAGATCCACCGAGGCGGGCTCATTGCCGCGCCCCGGACCGCCGGCGACCTCGCGTCGCGTTTCGCGGCAAACGACGCGTTGCCGCGACTGGCCTGCGAGACGCGAGGCAGTATGGCGTTCTTCACGAACGCGGCGCGTGCGTCAGGCGACCCAGCGTGAACGAGCGTTGGGGGTGCAAAAATGGCGGTGGGGGCAGTCTCGAGCGAACCCGTCTCGCCGCGATTCTCGTCCCGCACGTCGTGGGCGAACAACAGTCGTATGCGGGATGGATCCCGGCAAGTCCCGCAATATCCCGCTTCAACACTCTTGATCGACGTCAGTGATCTCGGGCACCATGACCAGTCGAACCAGGAGGTCTCAGAAGCCGAGATGACCGAGCGGTGGGGGCGGCGCCTGGCGAGCGGCCGACGGACCGGGTGGGGTATCGCGCGGGCTGGTCACCCGGATCGCCAAGCTGGAGCTACGGATGCCTCGTGACCGGGAGGGTCGGTTCTCGACGGAGCCCTTCGCGCGCGACCAGCGCTCGGAGAACGCGCTGGCCGAGATGTTACAGGACTTGGTGAAGACGCTCAGGAAGGTGCAGGAGTCCTCGGATAACCGCCTGACCATAACCGATGAGACCCGGGTTTTCGGCCAAATCCAGCCTCATTTCACAGGGCTGTCCCCACGATAGGCCTTCTAAGCCGAGGGTCGCAGGTTCGAATCCTGCCGGGCGTACCACCCCTTTTTGTACACGCGTTCGAGGAAGACTCCGTACGCAGAAACTCAGCGCGGCGACTTTGCCGGCTTGGAACGCCTCATTGACATCAACACCGTGTGAGGCACCGCCCGCGCGGTCGCCCCGCCAGCCGGCGGGGTGGGCGCAATTTAGGGCATCAATATACTTGACGGACCACCCCCGCGGCCGCTAGCCTGAATCAACCTTGGCAGGGTCGTCCTCGTTTTCTGGTATGGTCTGAGCGTCTGAGCGCACTTGACGCACTTGTTTCGTAGAGCTTACACTTGCCTACGTGTGATACGCGTTGCGCGTATCACACGAGAGGCAAGACCGCCGTAAATTATTGACACGTAAGCAGTTTCTCTGATAAGCATAGCACGTGGAGGGCTAGCCACCGCTGCTGAGAGCGTCGGCCCGGGTGCCGATTGGTGGCTGCGATGAGACATGGCGAAAAAGGAGATAGAGGCGAAGCCGGCGACTGTCTATGCCGAAGTTGACACTGGCGGCGTGATTGGTACCGGTCTCTGGAATCTCCACGTACGGATCACGCAAGAAGATGATTGCTGGTTCGCTCAAGGCTACGAGATTGATTACGCTGCTGACGGCAGTAGCCTTGAGGACGTGCGGTTGCGGTTTCAGTGCGGACTTGGTGCCACGATCCACGAACATCTGAAGATCTTCGGGACTGCCGAGAAAGTGTTGGCGCCAGCCCCGGCGAAAGTGTGGCAGGGACTCAAGGAGGCGCCTGGCTCCAGTCACACGTATTCCCACATCGGCGTGTATAAGTTCGAGGATCCGTCCATTAGGGCGTCGTTGCCTTTCTCGGCCATCGAGTACTTCACGGTACCGGCACCCGGCGCGGCGTGAGATGTCTGACAGTGTCGTGTCCGCGCAAACCGTCGTTAACGTGTTGCGCGGACACAAGGTTGATGTATCCACGCGCGAGGGACGTGGCGGGATCGAAGAGACGGTGATGATTTACAATGAAACCGTCGAGGTGAAGTGCTTCCAGGCGACTGTAAGCCGCCGCCTATTGAGTCAGTTGACGAGGAAGTTCCCTCACGTCCCCATCCACCATTTCTATCACCCGGAACAAGCGCCCCAGAAAATCATTCACTAGAGAGCACGATGAAATTAGAGGCGAGCGCCATACGCGAAGGGCCTGAAGCATTCGATCGGTTCAGGCAAGCCATGAAGGTGATTGTTTCTGTTCCTAAGAATACTATTCTGAAACGTCATAAACTTCTCAAGCGAAACACGACACATAAGAACGGCTCCCCTCAGAACAGATAGCTCCTCTAAAGGAGTCGGACAATGGATCAAGACCTAGAGAACGACGCACTATCGCTGGAATACAAGCGAGACTACGGGCTCGCCCTGCGGGATTTGAACGTCTCGTATCTCATCAATAATCCCGCAGCTAGCGGCGTATGTCGCGTCTTTGGTTTGGGCCTCGCGGAAGAGGGCTTCGACATCTCCAGAACTGATCGCCGTTCGGTCCTGGACGATCGCCCCGATTCGTTTCTGGTCGGCGATTATTGAGTTGAGGCGTTCTGTTAGTACTTTCTCTTCAAGCCGCGTTCCAGTCTTGACATCAAGACCGACGCCGTGGAACATGAAGGTTGCCTGCCGGCAAGCGTAGCGCGTCTCCCCAGCCAAGAACAAGACGTTTCCGATTGAGTTTACGTTCCCAACATTATGCGTGACTAGACGGAATGGAAGAGCCCTGAGCACGTTGTAGAGCGTCATGCCATGCATGACGCTCCCTCCGGCCGTTGATAGCAAGAGGTTGACCTCCTCAACCTTTACGTTCGCTAGATTCGTCATTACAGCTATCAGACTTTCCGTCGTGTGCGGAATAATCTCAGCCGAGAACGAAACCCAGGCGCGTGGTGTTCCCTCTGGAATCTGAACGTTCATTAGCCGATCCTTCGCTTCCCTCGCCCCTGCCGCTTCTTTTGGTTCCTCACACAAATGTGTGCACGATTCAGCCCCCAGCAGGTCAGCCACGCCGTGGAAAGAGGCTGCGGATGTGTTCGTGCCCGCGAATCAGCGGTGAAGTCGTCTATCGCTCAGTCGACGGCCGCCTGCGCGGGCCCCGCTTTTGGTGGGGGGCCTGCTCGACGGCAGCCGGTCCCACCTCAAGGTGCTGAGGCGCTGGCATTTACAGGGCGACGAACCATGAACACTCGTGGAACGCGGCCTGGACTTTCGCCGACGTTTTACCGCTGGGCCGAACCCTCGCTGACTGTTCAGCCCCTTGGCACTGGCAGGCCCCTCGCGATTTCCGCCGTGTACCGTGGGCCGGACTTTCCGAGAGCCTGCAGTTCCTCTCCAGATACAGACGGTGTTCTCCAGCCACGTAAGTCGATGACAATGCTTGACTTATTAGCCATGGAACCGGCCAAAGCTGCACCGATCCCTGAGAGGAACCCTTCTTTTCATTAGCGAACCAACACCGGCGTGTGCGTTTGGCCGCTGGCATCCGCGTAGGTCAGGCGCCGACCAATGATTTGCGTCGTGGCCAACCGGAAGCGGTCGAAGTCGTTCATATTCTCGCGGTTGTTGTAGCGA
Organism: Vicinamibacterales bacterium; assembly: GCA_965197395.1. GTDB lineage: Bacteria > Acidobacteriota > Vicinamibacteria > Vicinamibacterales > UBA8438 > CAZYFH01. The sequence goes on from CBDANB010000007.1 coordinate 791,340, forward strand.
TAGGCTTGCTCGTCAAGGTAGCGGTGCAGGTGGTAGGGCTCGACGCTGACATAGGTTCCGTTCAGCCCGCGTTTGAGCAGCGACCAGAAGTTCTCCAGCCCGTTGGTGTGGACGCGCCCATCGACGTACTTGACCGCGTGGTTGACGACGGCATGGGCGTATTGCCCTTCGAGCCCGTCGTAGGAGCGCAGGTCGTCGCTGTAGAGTGCCGAGCCAGCCTCAACGTGCTTCTTGACTTCGGCGTGGAGCGTCTTCTTCCTCCGGTCGTGGACCACGGCGGTTCTGACCTTGCCGCCTCGCTCCAGTACGCCCATGACGGCGGTCTTGTCCTTTCCTCCGGTCCCGGTGATCCGGCGCTTCCGCTGGGCAATGTGCATGTTCCGCGCCTTGCCACCGATGAAGGTCTCGTCCACTTCCACTTCACCGGCCAGCTTGTCTAACGAGCCGGCCTGCAACGCGAGCCGAATCCGGTGCCCCATGAACCACGCGGACTTCTGCGTGACGCCCAAATCGCGGCCTACCTCGTAGCTGCTGATGCCGTTCTTACAGTTCACGATGAGCCATACCGCCGCCAGCCACTTGTCGAGCCCGAGCGGGGAATCCTCGAACACCGTTCCGGTCTTGAGCGAGAACTTCTGGCGCGGGTGCTTGGTGTAGCACTTCCAGACGCGAGCCTTGGCCAAATAGACGACGTGGTCAGAGTCGCACTGGGGGCATCTCACCTTGCCGTCCGGCCAGCGAAGGTCCATCATGAACCGACGACAGTTCTCGAAGTTGGAGAAGTAGCGGATGGCTTCGAGTAGCGTGTTCGGTGCGTCCATGCTTCAGATCGTATCTTAACCGGCGTGGTCAGTCAAGTATATTGTTACCCAAAATAGCGTTGGGAAACCCGGATAGACCCCTGGTTTTGACGCCCCTATATGTCAAGACACGCGTTTTAAGCGGCCTGGGTGACGGCTTGGCGTGTGCGGAAGTCTGTCATGACGCGTTGGTAGATCTCTCGCGCAAGGAAGCGTTTCAGGCATCGGATGATCTCGCGTTTAGTCCGGCCATCGGCGGTGCGTCGGGCGACGTAGTCGCGGGTTGGTTGGTGGAATCGCATGCGGACGATGACGGCTCGATAGAGGGCGGCGTTGGCCTGTCGGTGGCCGCCTCGATTGAGGCGGTGCCGGCCGGTGGTCATCCCGGACGAGGCCGGGATCGGGCACGCGCCGCAGAGCGTCGCGAAGGCGGCGTCCGAACGAATCCGGTCAGGGTTATCGCCGAAGATGATCAACAGCTCGGCCGCGGTGTGGGCGCCCACACCAAAGCCCTCACGGAGGGTCGGTGATGTCTCGGTCGTGAGGCGCGCGAGGTGCTGGTCGTGTATCGCAATTTCCTCGGTGAGAGCCATCCAGCGGCGGGCGAGCGCCCGGAGGGTGTGTTTGGCGGACGCAGTGGGCGTATCGATGGGGCCCGGTCGGAGTCCGGCGCAGCGCGTGAGCAGGCCGTGATCGGTGAGGTCGTGAAGGGCTTCTCGCAGTACGGGCGGGGCGTGCACGATGATCTGCTTCAGCGTGTTCATCGCCATGGTGCGCGCCTTCACCGCGGTATCCCGCGTGATCTTGAGCTGGCGCATCATCTCGACGGCGCCGTCCACAGTCTTGGGAATGGCCGTCGACTGACCCGCCAACACGGACCGCGCGGCGACCTCGGCATCGATGGTGTCGGACTTGCCCGCGGCGCGTCGCGTGCGCCGGTCGCCCCGATTCACTTCCACGACCCGATGCCGCGCTCGGCGCACCGCCCGTGCCAGGCCGGCGCCATAGCTGCCGGTGCCTTCGATGCCAAACGCTTCAATCCGCCCGTGTGTCTCGGGCCACGTGATCAGCGCCTGGTAGCCGCCCGAGTCAGCGACGAACGCTTGATCGCGCAGACGGATCCCCCAGCTGTCGATCGCCACCGCGACGTGGACATGCGTATGCGTATCAACGCCGACGATCACCTTCCGCGTATCGGGCGGCGTGGTCATCCGGTTGGTCACGGGTGGCCTCCTCGGATTGCGGCCTGCGGGCTGGCCCGGGTGGGCGGACAGGACTGTGACGGGCCGTGGTGACAGCAGGCCCCTATTGGGTCACGGCCCATCCGGTCAGCTGGCTGCCGTACGAGTTGCCGGCGGGCGATGACCGACAGATCAGTAGCGAGGACCGAAGGTCAGTCAAGTTGACAGAACCGTTCGTCCCGCCTCAGCCTGCCTGACCAACAAGGGGAGGGCCGAGAAGGCACGGCGCTGGTACAGGACCCCCTCCTGATCAATCGGCTTCGCAAGCACGACTGTCGTATGACCGCTCAAAACGCTCTGCCCCGCTCACGCAGGAGCTAGATGGCTCGGTCAAGATTGCTCTGCGTCGCGGCCCAGTCGAGCCACGAGCGTCAGGGGGCGGCGCACGTGCGTATGCGGAATCGAGTAGCTGTTCCGATCGAAGCGGATGTAGGGCGTCTTGCCGGAGCGGACCGCGCGCACCAGGTCGGTCTCGAAGGGGTGCGCGGGTAACGACAGCAGCCGCGGCTGTTCCTCGGCCAAGACCTCCGCGACGGTCCGGTCGCGCAGGTCGGGGTGGCGCCGCTGATGCGCGACGTCGTCCCGCCAGCGGCGAAACTGCGCGTTGAGGTCGTCGAGGTCGCGAAACGGCCGCGCGGCAAAGAAGGCATGGCGGAGGTACTGGATCTGGCGTTCGACCTTGCCCTTCTCATGGCCGCGCGCCGGGGGGCGTTGGTGCAATCTGACGGACACCGGGATTATCAGTGGCATCTAGCGGTGTTCGTGAGGGTCCCATGTAGAATTTTGACCATAGCGCTTAAATACGTTATACCAAACGGATATATTCGATATGGTTCCTCACACAAATGTGTGCACGATTCAGCCCCCAGCAGGTCAGCCACGCCGTGGAAAGAGGCTGCGGATGTGTTCGTGCCCGCGAATCAGCGGTGAAGTCGTCTATCGCTCAGTCGACGGCCGCCTGCGCGGGCCCCGCTTTTGGTGGGGGGCCTGCTCGACGGCAGCCGGTCCCACCTCAAGGTGCTGAGGCGCTGGCATTTACAGGGCGACGAACCATGAACACTCGTGGAACGCGGCCTGGACTTTCGCCGACGTTTTACCGCTGGGCCGAACCCTCGCTGACTGTTCAGCCCCTTGGCACTGGCAGGCCCCTCGCGATTTCCGCCGTGTACCGTGGGCCGGACTTTCCGAGAGCCTGCAGTTCCTCTCCAGATACAGACGGTGTTCTCCAGCCACGTAAGTCGATGACAATGCTTGACTTATTAGCCATGGAACCGGCCAAAGCTGCACCGATCCCTGAGAGGAACCTTCGATATAAAGCGTGTCAGGTCTCGCCATGGGTACGCTCGGACTGACCCGAGGCGGAACCACACCGGCTGGTGGGTCCGGGTGAGCGTCTATCGACACGGGACCCGACAGGGAAGCGGAGACGGTGCGGAGGCGCGGAGACAGCATGATGACTGGGGGTGCACCTGCTTGAACGGGGCCTGTGGGTGGCTCTGTCAGGACCGATGGTAGAAGTCCGCACAACACCGATCTGAGAGGTCCCCCAAACGCCAGCGAGAATGTCCCTTCACAGAGTGTGGAAGCTCGAGGAGGGACGGATGCTGGCGAAGGAGGACTTCATGGTGATTCAAGCATTGGCGCAGCGCGGTGTCTATCAGCGGGACATCGCCGAAACCGTGGGCGTGCACCCGAAGACGGTGCAGCGGGCACTGACCCGGGGTGGCGCGGCGCCGGCGCGACCGAAGCGTCGGCCGAGCCTGCTGGACGCCTATCGCGCGGAGGTCGACCGGCTGCTGGCTGAGGGCGTGTGGAACGGGGTGGTGATCTTTCGCGAGCTCCAGACACAAGGATACTGCGGCGGGATCTCGATCCTGCGCGACTACATCCGCCCGAAACGAGCGCTGCGACCCGGCCGGGCGACCGTCCGGTTTGAGACGCCGCCCGGTCAGCAGCTGCAGTGCGACTGGGGCGAGATCGAGACGGTCGTCGGCGGCCAGGCGACCGTCGTCCACTTCCTCGTCAACACGCTGGGCTATTCGCGCCGGTTCCACTTCTGGGGCACCCGATGTGAAGACGCCGAGCATACCTACGAAGGGCTGATCCGCTCGTTCGAGTGGTTTGGCGGAGTCTCCGCCGAAGTCCTCGTCGACAACCAGAAGTGCGCGGTGCTCGCTCATCCCCGTGCCGGGGCGACGTTCAACCCCCGCTTTGTGGACTTGGCCGAGCGCTACGGGTTTGTCCCGCGGGCGTGTCGACCGGCCCGCGCCCGCACCAAGGGCAAGGACGAACGGATGGTCGGCTACGTCAAACACCACTTCTTCGTCCGCTACCGCGCGTTCGACAGCTGGGCCCACCTGAACCAGCAGGCCGAGCAGTGGCTCCGCGAGGAAGCCGACCCCCGCGTGCACGGCACGGTCCACGAGGTGGTGGCGGCGCGGTTCGCGCGGGAGGCACCGACGTTGCGGCCGCTCCCGGTCCAGCGCTATGACACCTCCTACTGGGAGAGTCGGCAGGTCAGCTGGGACTGCTACATCGAGGTCCGTGGCAATCGCTACAGCGTCCCGGCCCCGCTGGTCGGCCGCCGGGTCACGGTACGGATCACGCTCGACGGCGTGGTGCGCATTTACGACGGTGACACCCCCGTCGCCGAGCATCGGCTCCAGCCCATCACGCAGGGGTGGGTGACCGTGCCGGCGCACCACACGGCGCTGTGGCGCCAAGCCCTTGAAGTCGAACGCCGGCCTCTCCGTGTCTACGAGGAGGTGACGTCATGCAGTTTGTCCGGCGTCAATCATTCTTGGTTCCTCTCAGGGATCGGTGCAGCTTTGGCCGGTTCCATGGCTAATAAGTCAAGCATTGTCATCGACTTACGTGGCTGGAGAACACCGTCTGTATCTGGAGAGGAACTGCAGGCTCTCGGAAAGTCCGGCCCACGGTACACGGCGGAAATCGCGAGGGGCCTGCCAGTGCCAAGGGGCTGAACAGTCAGCGAGGGTTCGGCCCAGCGGTAAAACGTCGGCGAAAGTCCAGGCCGCGTTCCACGAGTGTTCATGGTTCGTCGCCCTGTAAATGCCAGCGCCTCAGCACCTTGAGGTGGGACCGGCTGCCGTCGAGCAGGCCCCCCACCAAAAGCGGGGCCCGCGCAGGCGGCCGTCGACTGAGCGATAGACGACTTCACCGCTGATTCGCGGGCACGAACACATCCGCAGCCTCTTTCCACGGCGTGGCTGACCTGCTGGGGGCTGAATCGTGCACACATTTGTGTGAGGAACCTCATTCTTTCCGGTCGACGACAATTAGAATTCCCGGTTGTTAATCCGTCAGCCTCTCTCGGTCAAGGCTGAGAAGTTGCTCCCTGCGGTGGGGCCCTGGCGGACGGAGCGGACCCGTAAGAAAAGATGCGAAGCCTCCTTGGTCCGCTCCCGGAGGCAGGGCCCCACCGCGGCGCCGCGGCGCCGGGGAGCACCCTCGATCCTCCCGAGCAGGGGGGTGCTGGGGTATGGCCCGGCTCGAGCAATCGTCTCCTGGGGCATCCTCGCGGGTCGCGTTGCCCGCCCGGCCTCCAGATCATGGGTTCGGCCTCGTCGCGGCCGCGGTGGCGGCCTTGCCCTTGGTTTTCTTGGAGTGCTCGAGTCGATAGCTCGGGACGTTCAGTTCCAGAATGATGCTGTGATGGACGAGCCGGTCGATGGCCGCGGCGGTGGTCATGGGGTCCTTGAAGATCTGCTCCCATTTCGAGAACGGCAGATTGCTCGTGAGCATGACGCTCCCGCGCTCGTAGCGGTCTGCCAACAACGTGAACAGCACCTCCATCTCCTCGCGCTCCTGCTGGACGTAGCCGAGGTCATCGATGATGAGCGGCCGGAACTTGCTGAGCCGTTTCAGGAGCCGGGCTAACCGCAACTCGCGCTTGGCCACCAAGAGCTCCTGGACCAAGAGGCTGCAGGTGGCAAAGAGCACCCGATGCCCCCGGTGGATGAGTTCCTGGCCGAGGGCGCACAAGAGGTGCGTCTTCCCGCTCCCCGGATTGCCGAAGGCGAGGACGTTCTCATGGCGGTCGATGAACGCCCCGTCGCGCAGCGTGTTGAGTTGCACATCGATCTTGCGGGGTAACCGCTTGCGGTTAAACGCGTCCCAGCTCTTCTCCGGGGGGAGCCGGGACTCGCGGAGATAGCGCGCCACGCGGTTCTGCCGCCGCGCGTCGACCTCCAGCGCCACCACCCCGTGCAGATACTGCTCATAGGTCCACGAGTCGTGGGTGGCCACCGTCGCCTGCTCGCCGTAGCACTGCCGCATCGTGGGCAGATGCAGTTCCTTCAGATGCTGCTCTAGCTCGCCCGTCGGATTCACTACCATGGCACCTCCTCCACCGCCTCCAAGAGGTGGTCATAGGCGGTGAGCGCGACCGCCGGGATCTCCACGTCGACCACCGGCGGGGTGTTCGGCGCGAGGTGGGCGTCCACGGCCGCGACGGTGGGCACGGCGCCGGCGCGGAGCAGGTGGCCCAAGGCGGCGTCCACAGCCGCTTCACTCTCCTGGGCGGCCAGGTGGAGGATCTGCAGATAGGTCTGGCTGGCCCGCGCGCCCGTGGCGGTCTGGCGCAGCGCATCGTAGGCCAGGCGGAACTGCGTCGTGGGAAACAGCTCGTCGCGGTACCGGTAGTGCTCGAAGGCGCCCGGCTTCCGCACCAGCCAATCGATGATGTGCCGGTATTGGATCCGGTGCTTGCCCGACCCGCGGAGGCGCGGCACCGTCTCGACGTGGCGTTGCGCGTACCACACCTGGAGCTCATCGGCGCACACGCGCACCTGGACGCGCTCGCCGATCAAGCGGCTGTCCACAGAGTAGCGATTCCCCGCGACTCGGATCAGGCTGCCGCCGGTGACGCGTACGTCCACCCGTTTCCACGCGTCCTGCCGGCCGAGCGGCAAGTGCCGCAGCTGCGGCCGTTCCAGCTGGAGGCGCGTGCGGCGCCCGGCATTGAGGGTCTCGAACATCTGCCCGAGAAACGTCTCGTACGTCGCACGTGTGGCGAAGTCCCGGCTGCCGCGCAGCAGCAGCGCTTGGTCGACCGCCTCCTTGATCCGGTGATGCCGCTGCTCGATGTCGCCGTTCTCATGGGGCTTCGATGCCTGGATCCGCTGCCCGTCCATCCGATAGTGCGCCAGCAGCGCGCGATACCGCCGGGTGAACACCGCGGGGTGAATCTCCTGGTGCACCGCGGCGCTCAGGCGATCCGTCCGATGCGCGTGCGGGGCACCGCCGAGCTTCCACAGGGCCGTTTGCAGGCCTGCACTCAGGCTCTCGAAGCTCTCGGTGAAGCACACCGTCCCCCACTCCCAGTTCGAATACGGCAACACAAAGTGGTACAGCAAGTGATCGAACGGCTGGCCCTGGATCCGGATCTCCAGGCCGGTCATGTAGGTGAAATCCGATTGCCCCAGGGCGCCCGGCTCATACCGCTGCTCGAAGAACACCTCCTTCGGGCGCCCCGCCAGCGCGCGCCAGCGCTTGATGCGGCGCTGCAACGTGCGGAGCTGGCCGTCCTGAAAGCGCCCCGGCTGACGCCGTTGCAGGTCCGCAAACAGCGTCTTGGCCTGCAGCGCCGGCGTCGCTTCCAGCTTCGCCCGTACCTCGTCCCACACACCCGCGAACGGATCCGGCCGCGTCCGCCAGTCGTGCGGCTGCCGCACCTCACTGGGCAGCGTCCCCAACCGGCGGTACTTCCGGGCCGTCCGCTCGTCCATCCCCGCCTTCGCGGCCGCCGTCGACAGCGTGGCCTCCTGATGCAGTAACGTCATCAGCTTCCTCACCTGACGGTTTGTAACCAAGCCAAACTCCTTTCGTTGCCAGAGTTTGGACTGGTGCCGACCGTCGACACACCGGCATTTCTAATTGTCGCCAGGCGGGAATTCTAATTGTCGCTGATCAGCAGTTAGCGACTCTCCTCGAACGCCTGAAGATGGAGCATCTCCAGGCCCAGTTGGACCCGGTTTGTGAGCAGGCGAGCAAGGCCGACCTCGACTACAAGGCCTTCCTCGCCCAGGCGCTCGACGTGGAATGGCGCGGCCGCTATCAGCACGGCGTCGAGAATCGGCTCAAACAAGCCCGCTTTCCGTGGGTCAAGACCGTCGACCAGTTCGACTTCGCCTTCCAGCCGTCGATCGACCGCAAGGTCATCCGCGAACTCGCGGGCCTCAGCTTCCTGGAGCGGACCGAGAACGTCGTGCTCTTGGGCCCGCCCGGGGTGGGCAAGACGCATCTCGGCATCGCGCTCGGCGTGAAGGCGGTCGAGGCCGGCTTCTCAGTGCTGTTCCTGACCTTCGAGACGCTGATGACCCGGCTCGTGCGCGCCCGGCATGAGAACCGGCTCGAGCGAACGCTGCAGCAACTGGTCTACCCGCGTTTGCTGATCCTCGACGAACTCGGCTATCTGCCGCTCTCCCGGGAAGAAGCGAGCCTGTTCTTTCGGTTGCTCGTCCGCCGCTACGAACGGGCGAGCCTGATCGTGACCAGCAACAAGAGCTTCGGCGATTGGGGCGACGTCTTCAACGATCAGGTGCTGGCGACGGCGATTCTCGACCGCCTGCTCCATCACGCGACGACGGTCAACATCAAAGGCGAAAGCTATCGGCTGCGGGAAAAGAAAAAAGGTTCCTCACACAAATGTGTGCACGATTCAGCCCCCAGCAGGTCAGCCACGCCGTGGAAAGAGGCTGCGGATGTGTTCGTGCCCGCGAATCAGCGGTGAAGTCGTCTATCGCTCAGTCGACGGCCGCCTGCGCGGGCCCCGCTTTTGGTGGGGGGCCTGCTCGACGGCAGCCGGTCCCACCTCAAGGTGCTGAGGCGCTGGCATTTACAGGGCGACGAACCATGAACACTCGTGGAACGCGGCCTGGACTTTCGCCGACGTTTTACCGCTGGGCCGAACCCTCGCTGACTGTTCAGCCCCTTGGCACTGGCAGGCCCCTCGCGATTTCCGCCGTGTACCGTGGGCCGGACTTTCCGAGAGCCTGCAGTTCCTCTCCAGATACAGACGGTGTTCTCCAGCCACGTAAGTCGATGACAATGCTTGACTTATTAGCCATGGAACCGGCCAAAGCTGCACCGATCCCTGAGAGGAACCAGAAAAAAGCCGGGTTGCTGGGCCGGCGGGCCAAAGCCGCTCCCGTCGACGCGGAGGCCTCAGCATGACCGACCGACGGCGCTGTGGAAATGCCGGTCCTGCGGACCTTGGACATCTCGCCACGCGAGATGCCCACATTCCCACAAGCGCTTCATCTTCGATAACTGGACACGTAAACCGGTGAACAGGGGACATCTCATTTCGGTGATCTGCGGACACTTCACTTCGGTCTTGACAGCTCAGGCAGACGAAACCAAGGGCGGTCTCCCGTCGTACCCGCAGCACCCCTCGAACCCGCATCACCCGCCTGGGGGCAGTTCCCTGATCGCTCACCGCAATTCCCTGTTCTGTCCTACGCGTTTCCCTGTTGCCAAGTTGGGAAATTCCCTGTTCGCCAGGAACAGGGAAATGGTGGCTAACTCAAGACAGGTAAGCCACCGCCTATGGCGGTGAGACGCGCAAAGGTTCGACCGTGGTAGGGGTTAGCCGAAGAAGATAGACGGTCTCCAGTCATGAACTCCCCAGTTCAGACAGGAGACCGCCATACGAGAGTGGCAGAGCCAATCTCACGGTGGATGCTATTGCAAATGCGGTTGCTGTGGCTTCGGTAGTCTCGAACTTGCGTTCTTCCGTCTGCTCCGATTTGACGCGCAGGCGCTGCTGTGGGCCCGGTCGATTTGGCCGAACAGGCGATCCGCGATTACATCCGGTGGTCGCAAGCAGAGGAGACGCCGCGAGAGCGGCTAGAAAATCGCTAATCGAAGGCCCCTTCGAGGGGCCTTCATCATACCGCCCCCTCAGGGGGCGGTAGCTGATTTCGTTGAACCAGTGAAGGTTCTCACGTCGATAAATGGCTCAATCGGCCTTGAAAATCACCCAATTCCCTGTTATTTCCCTGTCATCTGGTCCCGGTCCTCCCGGGCCGGCCACAGGATGTCCCCCTCGTCTCGGATGACCGTCCGGTGACTCCGCGGGAAGCTGATCACCGTGCGCTCCTCGGCTTCGGCGGGGAGGCGCACGTGGGTGAACCCGAGGTCGAGACACAACGCGGCGAGGTCGTGCTCGTGCAGGCGCTGCATCACGACCACGATGGCCCCGTGCCGCTTGTCGTCGAGGCGGGTCGAGAGCGTTCGGCTGAAGAACGTCCGGGCGGCCTCTCGCTGCACGTCACTTTCGACCTGCGTGGGATTGTGCGGGTCATCGACGACGATGCGACCCCCGCCCTTCCCGGTGACGGCCCCGCCAATCGAGGTGGCCACCATCACGCCGCGTGCCGTGTTCTGGAACTCGGCCTTCACGTTCTGGTCAGTGGCCAACCGCACCTGGTCCTGCCAGCGAGCCCTGTACCACGGTGCCTGGAGCACCGTCCGGCGGTCCAGGGAATGCTTCGCGGCCAGCGGCGTCCCGAGCGCGAACAGCTCACCGGGCTGGATGGTGGTGGCCCGCGGCGTCACCATCGCGTTCTCGTCGCCCTGCCCTCGCTCGCCGGCCTGCACGAGCGCCTCGAATTCTTCGGGCGACCAGAAGAACGACCTGGATCGGGATCCCGAGGGCACGCGCCTGCTCAAACGTCTTGTTGCCCGCGATGATCGTGCCGTGCTGGTCGGTCAGGATGGATCGGCCCGGCCCGTAGGCTGCCAGGGATCGCTCGACGGCCCGGCAGCCGCGGGCGGTGCCGCGGTTGGCGTTCGCCGGATCCAGCTGCAGCGCACACGGTCTTGTGTTCGATGGACGGTTCGTCATGGCACACGACTCCTCAGCCGTTCGCGAGAGTGATCCTCGTTGCCGCCGCGTGCAGGACATCCCCCACGCCACGTGCAACAAGTGGTTCCTCACACAAATGTGTGCACGATTCAGCCCCCAGCAGGTCAGCCACGCCGTGGAAAGAGGCTGCGGATGTGTTCGTGCCCGCGAATCAGCGGTGAAGTCGTCTATCGCTCAGTCGACGGCCGCCTGCGCGGGCCCCGCTTTTGGTGGGGGGCCTGCTCGACGGCAGCCGGTCCCACCTCAAGGTGCTGAGGCGCTGGCATTTACAGGGCGACGAACCATGAACACTCGTGGAACGCGGCCTGGACTTTCGCCGACGTTTTACCGCTGGGCCGAACCCTCGCTGACTGTTCAGCCCCTTGGCACTGGCAGGCCCCTCGCGATTTCCGCCGTGTACCGTGGGCCGGACTTTCCGAGAGCCTGCAGTTCCTCTCCAGATACAGACGGTGTTCTCCAGCCACGTAAGTCGATGACAATGCTTGACTTATTAGCGCCGCCTGCCCGGATTGTGGCGGCGCGATCCAACGCACCCGCGTCGCCCCGCAGTATCAAGAAGATCTGCCCGTCGTGCGGCCGATCGTCCGGCGCTTCGACGTGCACATCGGCGGTTGCGTCGCCTGTGGCCGCCGCGTCCAGGGCCGGCATCCGTTGCAGACGTCCGACGCGGTGGGGGCCGCCAATGTGCACCTCGGGCCCCGTGCCGTGACCCTGATTGTGCTCTTGCACAAGCACGTCGGCGTATCGCTCGAGAAGATCGCGACGCTGCTGCGTGACCGCTTCGGGCTCCGAGTCACGCCGGGCGGCCTCGTCCAGACCCTGCAGCGCGCAGCGCGCGTGGCCGCCCCGGCCTACGGGGCCCTGTGTACCCAGATCCGCGGGAGTCCCGTCGTCAGTCCCGATGAACCCGGCTGGCGCGTCGGCGCCGTGTTGCACTGGCTGTGGGCGTTCGCGACGCCAGAGACCACCGTGTATGCGATTCGTCCCGGGCGCGGTTTTGACGACGCGGCCACCATCCTGGGCGCGGACTTCGCCGGTGTCCTGGTCCGCGACGGGTGGGCGCCGTATCGCCGATTCACCGCCGCGCGGCACCAGAGCTGTCTGGCGCATCTGCTCCGCCGGTGTCGCACGCTCCGCGCCGACCATCCGCGGAGCCCCTGGGCGGGCCGCGTGCAGGTCGTCTTCACCGACGCCCTGGCGCTCCGCGATCGGCGTGATGCGCACGCGATCACCGATCATGGCCTCGCCGTGGCTCATGGGCGCCTGCTCGCCCACTTGGGCCGGCTCATCGACTCGGCACCGACGCTGCCGGCGGCCCAGCGCTTCGCCGCCCATCTCGACCGCGAGTGCCCGGCCGTGCTCGCCTTCTTGTGGGCCTCCGATGTGGACGCGACCAACTGGCGCGCAGAACACGCCCTCCGTCCCGCCGTCGTCAATCGCAAGATCTGTGGCGGGAATCGCACGCCCCGCGGCGCGCGGACCCAAGAAATCCTCGCGAGTGTGATCCGCACCGCGCGTCAACGCCATGTCGATCTCGACGACCTCTTCACCACGCTCCTGCGGGCGCCACGTCCGATTGTCCCCGCGGCTTTCCACCTCCCGACGCAGTAGAATCACCCGCTAAACGAAGACGCCCATTCTTAGTTGAAACTCTCCACGGCTCCTGACCGGTGCTTACGCGGCTTCCTTCGTTGAGGTCGTCGTATCGATCTTCAGCTCTCGCTTCAACGCGGCACGGAGCGTGGGCAAATGGCGGTACCCTGCCACCTTCCGTAGCCGGGGTTCAATGTCCAAGAGCGCGGTCGCGAGCCAGCGTTGACGTTGGCTCGAGTTCTTCCAGTGGTCGACCTTCGCACAGCGTTCTGCGACGAGGGCATTGACGGACTCGAGGCCGTTGGTCGTCTTGAGCGACCGGCCCAGCACCCCAAACAGGCCGAGGCGATGGAGCGTCACGGTCTCATCCAGCCCTTCGGCGAGGCTGCTGGCCGCCGACTGATTTCGTTCGTCCAGCTCGCCGTGAAGCGTCCTGAGCGCACCGAGGGCCTCGCCATAGTCCGGCCGGTTGTACGCCCGCTGGAGGCGTTGACGCCACACCACCTGTTCGTGTTTCGCGAGGTAGCTCACCACGTTCTCACGCTTGTGCCACTGACACCGTTGCACCAGCGCGCGGCCGCGGAAGGCCTTCCGCACGGCCGACCGCAGCCCCTTGGCGCCATCGAGGATCACCAGCAGGCCCTGGGCGAGGGCCAAGCCCCGCTCGACCAGCGACCGTAAGAACAGCGTGAGCATCTGCGCGTTCTCCGTGTCCGTCTCCACGAAGCCCAGGAAGCGCTTCGCCCCGGACATCGTGATGCCCAGCGCGATGACCATCGTGGCGTCAGCGAACGTCTTGCCGTCCAGGACCATGGCCACCACGTCCTCGCCGGCCAGGTCCCGGTCTTGGAGCTCCCGGAGCTTCCTGGTCATCGACCGCTTCCATCTCGTGAAAGCGTTGAACCAGGCCGTGGACGAGGTCCGTAAAGAACAGTGGCGTGCCCTTGACACGCCGGGGCGGACGGCGATCAAAGGGCTGCGGTGGCTGCTCAGCATGCATTCCAGACATCGCACCAAGGGACATACCCGCTTCCTGAATAACCTACGGAACTCCAATCGACGGATCCACCGCGCGTGGGTGCTCAAGGACGAGTTTGAGCACTTCTGGACGTACCGCTATCGTGCCTCCGCAGAGAAGTTCCTCCGACGCTGGATGACCGCTGCCCTGCGCAGCCGAATCCCCACCTTGCGTCAGTTTGTCGCCACCCTTCGCACTCACCTCGAGCACATCCTGGCCTTCATCGACAGACACCTGACCAATGCGGTCGGTGAGGGCCTGAATCGTATTATCAAAATTGTCAAGAACCGCGCGTCCGGATATCGCCACCTGGACTACTTCGCCGACATGATCTATCTGACCGTCGGTGACCTCGATATTCCTGCGCGTATTCCTAGCCATTTGCGTACCCTGTGAGAGACGTCGAAACCGTGATGACACAGCGTCCTCAGCGCATTTCGTTAGTTGGGAAATTCGGATATAGCCAGAAATACGACTATCGAAGCCCCGCCCGGGTGAGACGCGACCTCGGCGGGCTGGACGTGGCCGCGTAGATGCGAATACCGTCACGGAGCCGGCCGCGAGCTCGCGCCCGGAGCCGAGCTCGACGAGCATGTCGGTGACACCGGCCAGGGCTGACACCACAACCAAGCGGGGACGGGTCTCTCGCGCGACGATGTCGGTCAGCCGGCACATGGCCTCGGCATCGCGCACCGATGTGCCGCCGAACTTCATGATGATCACGGGAACACCCCGAGCTCGCGGTAGGACTGGGTGATCCGCTCGATCGCCAGATAGAAGGCCGCGGTGCGAAGGTCCGGGACGCCGTCCACTCGGTGCATCGTGTCCCGAATCTGATGGTAGGCAGCGGCCATGGTCTCCTCGAGCCCTGAGTTGACGATCGTGCGCTCGTCGAGAGGCTGAACGATCTGATCACGCTCCTGGTCACCAATGTGTTTGCCGGTCGTCGTTTCGATCGCCTTGAGGAGTCGATGGTCGGCGCTCGCCTGGTAACGGCGCTCCAGCAGACCGAATTTCACGTGCGACAGATTCTTCAGCCATTCGAAATACGAAACGATGACGCCGCCGGCATTGGCGTACACGTCGGGGATGATCCAGACGCCGCGCTCACGGAGAATCGCGTTAGCCTCCGGCGTCGTCGGGCCATTGGCGCCTTCGACGATGACACGGGCTTGGACCCGCGGCGCGTTGTCCTCGGTGATCTGGCATTCCACGGCCGCCGGTATAAGGATGTCGCAGTCGAGCTCGAACACCGACCGAGTGTCTGGTGTGGTCTCGCCGTCGGGATACGTCGCGACGCCGCGATGCGCCCGGACGTGTTCGACGAGCGCGTCTTCATCGAGACCCCGCGAATTGGCGACGGTCCCGGAGCGGTCTGCAGCCCCAACGAGAATGGCCCCGGCCTCCCGGCAGAACTTGGTGGCCCAGTACGCCACGTTGCCGAAGCCCTGCACCGCAATCCGCTTGCCGTCGAGTCCCTCTGACAGACCGAGCCCGGCCAGGTCCTCCCCCACGGTGAGCGCTTCGCGAAGGGCGAGGAAGACGCCGCGCCCCGTCGCTTCCACGCGGCCGTGGATGCCGCCTTGCGAGACCGGCTTGCCCGTCACGCACCCGAGCGCGTCGATCTGGTCGGGGCGAACGGCCCGATAGGTGTCGGCGATCCACGCCATCTCTCGTGCGCCGGTGCCGAGGTCGGGCGCTGGGACATCGACTGCCGGGCCGATGAAGTCCTTCTTGATCAGCTCATGCGCGTACCGACGCGTGATCCGTTCGATCTGGTCGAGGTCGTACCGACTCGTGTCGACTTGAATGGCACCCTTGGCGCCGCCGTACGGCACATCCACGATCGCGCACTTGTAGGTCATGAGCGCCGCGAGCGCCATGACCTCGTCCTCGTTCACGTCGGGGCTGTATCGAATGCCACCCTTTACCGGCAGGCGGTGGTGGCTGTGCTCGGCTCGCCAGGCACGGATGACCTCGATGGTCCCGTCGACCTGGCGAACCGGGAAGTCGAAGCGATACAGACTGTTGCAGCGCTTGACCTGATCAAGGAGGCCGGGGGAGTAGGTCCCCAGTGCGCTCGCCTCGTCAAAGTAGCGGCTGACGTCGGCCCAAAATCGCCTCTCGGCCATGCGGCATTCCTCGGAGCGGGCCAGTGTACCACTTCCACTGGGCGACGCTTGGACCCTGGTGGCCGTGCCGGGACGACAGTGTTCGCGCTCGTCTAGAAGTGCGCAAATCTGAACCGGTGTCGACCGTGGCGATCACCGCCGCTTGGCCTTGTTCCGTCGTTGTTTCTGGCTGAGCTCGGCGTCGCGCCGGCGATAGCTGTCCCCTTCAATCGCCAGGATCTCCGCATGGTGCGTCAGGCGGTCGATCAATGCGACCGCGCACGAGGCGTTGGGAAAGATGGTGTCCCAGCGCTTGAATGGGAGGTTCGTGGTGATGAGGATGGACCGGTGCTCGTAGCGCCGGCTGACGATCTGGAAGAGGAGGTCGGCGGCGTGGGCATCGTAGGCGAGGTAGCCAATCTCGTCGATCGCGACGAGCGACGGCCGGGCGTAGTGTCGGAGGCGGCGCTCGAGCGCGCGGGCGGTCTCTTGGCCATTGAGATCGAGCAGCAGGTCCGAGGCGGTGGCGAAGAGGGCGGAGTGCCCAGCCAGGACGGCCTGATGCACGATGTTCTTGGCCAGCATCGTCTTGCCGAGCCCTTGCGCGCCGACGAGGAGCACGTTGTCGTGGCGGTCCACAAAGTCGAGGGCGAGGATCCGTTCGAGGGCCGGGCGGTCGAGGGCGGTCGGCCAGGCCCAGTCCCAATCGGCGATGGCTTTGAACCGGCCGAGGCGGGCGCCTTTGAGGCGACGTTCGACGCTGCGGCGACTCCGGTCCTCGAGTTCCGCGGTGACGACGTGCTCGAGGAGGACGGTGGGACTCCAGCGCTGGCGGGTGGCGCGGGCGATGACGTCGTTGAGGTCATCGGCCGTGCGCGGGAGCCCGAGGCGGCGGAGGTCACTCGTCAGGGTCGTCGGGGTCGCGTCGGCTGAGGGCATCGTAACTCTCCAAGGGATGGGGCCGGACGTCGAGGTCGCGGACACCGGGCCGATCCGGCAGCGCCAACGGCAGCGGCGGCTTGCGGCCGCGCTGGCGCCGACGCGTCTCGAGGATGTGGGCGATCGAGCCGGCCCCGAGGGCGTCGCGTTCAAGGGCTGTCGCGACGGCCGCGGCGAGTTCCTGCGGCCCGGCCCACCTGAGACACTGACTGGCTCACGAGCTGCAAAGCTGTCGAGGCGGCCACCCCCTGCGTTTTGAGTTGACCAAATGACGCCACTAGTTCTGTAGAACCCGACGCAATGGTTTCTAATGACTTTACGGTCGTCTCGACCGCTGTCCTCTGCCTCACTAGGCTTTCTGCAAAGCTCTTTTCTTGTTCACCGAGAATCTTCGCCGTCTTACCCACACCGGTATCTATGGCCGTCACGTGTGTTCCTACAACGGTCAAGTAATCTGGTTCCTCTCAGGGATCGGTGCAGCTTTGGCCGGTTCCATGGCTAATAAGTCAAGCATTGTCATCGACTTACGTGGCTGGAGAACACCGTCTGTATCTGGAGAGGAACTGCAGGCTCTCGGAAAGTCCGGCCCACGGTACACGGCGGAAATCGCGAGGGGCCTGCCAGTGCCAAGGGGCTGAACAGTCAGCGAGGGTTCGGCCCAGCGGTAAAACGTCGGCGAAAGTCCAGGCCGCGTTCCACGAGTGTTCATGGTTCGTCGCCCTGTAAATGCCAGCGCCTCAGCACCTTGAGGTGGGACCGGCTGCCGTCGAGCAGGCCCCCCACCAAAAGCGGGGCCCGCGCAGGCGGCCGTCGACTGAGCGATAGACGACTTCACCGCTGATTCGCGGGCACGAACACATCCGCAGCCTCTTTCCACGGCGTGGCTGACCTGCTGGGGGCTGAATCGTGCACACATTTGTGTGAGGAACCTAAGAGGTTCCTCTCAGGGATCGGTGCAGCTTTGGCCGGTTCCATGGCTAATAAGTCAAGCATTGTCATCGACTTACGTGGCTGGAGAACACCGTCTGTATCTGGAGAGGAACTGCAGGCTCTCGCCGGAAAGACTGGGATATCAGGTGCTTACGCTATTTGGGAAACTCGGATATAGCCGGCGAATTGATGGCTATTCTCTCCATGACGAATGGACCCGTAATAGATATACAGCCCCATCAGCCCTACCGGCACAACAAGCGTCAACAGATAGAACACGAAGCGCTGAAATCCAGACTCCTCGTTCCCTCCAAACAAACTACCTGCAACAACTAAAGACACGCCACCGCACCCTACGGCGATGAAGAAGTATCTCCGCAATGCACGCGCTGCGTCCTCCGGTACAACATCCTGCTTTACCATATCTTCAACCCTAATGCGTCAAAAACTCAGCCGCTCGCGAGGGCGTTGGCAATGCGGGTGAACGTCTGACGCGTCGAGAGATTGTCGGTCATCCGCAACCGCGTCTTGCCACCGGGGCGGACCAGCAGGGCGGCCCGATGAATCACGGCTCTCGATTCCCGCCCGAGATCATCAGTCACGCCGTGTGGCTCTATCACCGCTTCTGTCTCAGTTTCCGCGATGCAGAAGATCTGCTGGCCCAGCGAGGCGTCACCGTGACCTACGAGACGATTCGGCACTGGTGTCATGCGTTTGGGCCCGACTACGCTCGGCGGCTGCGGCGCGGACGCGGGCGCTTGGGTGACACCTGGTCTCTGGACGAGCTGTTCGTGAATATTCAGGGCCGACGGCAGTATCTTTGGCGAGCCGTCGATCAGGACGGTGACCTGATCGACATCCTCGTGCAGTCACGACGCGATCGCCACGCTGCGACGCGGTTCTTCCGCACGCTCCTGAAAGGGCAAGGCCGTGAACCCCGGCGTCTGATCACGGACACGCTACGCAGCTATGCCGCGGCGCACCGCACGGTCATGCCCTCAGTGAGGCACAGCACGCCGCAATACGAGAACAATCGGGCGGACGTGTCGCACCAACCGACCCGCCAGCGTGAGCGACAGATGCGGAGGTTCACCTCTGCTGCGCAGGCGCAACGGTTCCTGTCGGTGCACGGCGTCGTGTTGAATCTGTTTCGTGTCGGTCGTCACCTCCTGCGAGCCGTCCACCATCGCCTGTTGCGCACGCGAGCCTTTGGGGTCTGGCGGGAGGTGACGTGTGTCTGAATCGGAGGGCTGCATCATCGCCCCATCAGCGGCCGAGCCTGTCCGTTCAACGTCACCTTGACAGTGCCGTCCGCCGCGTCCGCACGGTCTGGCGCGCCGCGGCGCCGACGCTCGATCCCGCGCGCCTCGTGTGTCTCGATGAGAGTGGTGTGCGGACCGATCTGATTCGCCGCTATGGCCGCGGGCTGTCCGGCGCCCGGGTCCCCGACCACACGCCGGATGGCCGCTGGCACACCACGACGTTTCTCGGGGCGTTGCGCGTGACAGGCCTCACCGCGCCGGCCGTGTGTGATGGCCCGATCGACGGCGCCAGTGTTCTGGCCTACATCGAGCAGGTCCTGACGCCAACGCTCGCGCCTGGCGACATCGTCATCATGGACAACCTCTCGTGTCACAAGAGCCCCGCGGTGCGACGAGCGATCGAAGCCGTCGGCGCGCCACTCTGGTTTCTGCCGAAAGACAGTCCTGACTTCAATCCGATTGAGCTGGCGTTTGCGATGCTGAAGGCGATCTTGCGCAGGGCCCGCTGTCGCACACGGGAGGTCCTGTGGAACACCATTGGCGCCGCCGTGCCCGGCTCTGATCCAGCCGAATGCCGCAACTACTTTCGACATTGCGGCTATTCGGTCGCTACGACCTCATGAAATCCGCTCTAGCCGACCTCGGATATCGACAGCTGCCGACAGATCTTGCGGGCGAGCATGTTGGGAATCTCCGTGTGTCTGGGTACGGCTTCAACGGCGCCCGTGGTGGGATTCGCCCAGAGAGAATGAGCACTGCCCTCTCGTTTCAGGAAGCAGCCGTGTCGGCGTAAATGACGCAGTAAACTGCTCCGCTTCACTTCACCGTGACCGTTTCTCGTTCGGCATCGGCGGGCACGCTGCGAAGGCCCTCCTCGCGGCGATCCTCAAGGATCAGCGCAATTGCGTCCCTCAGACTCTGGCGGGCTTCCTCTTTTGTCTTACCCTGACCGTTAGCTCCAGGAATCTCTGGGGAGTACGCGACATGCCAATCGCCCTCGCGCTCAAATACGGCTGTGAATTCGTTGTGCATCTTGGCCTCACCCCAACGATAGCCCCGGCAGATAGCAACTGTCTAACCAGATGCCACGCCCACAGGGCGGCCGTCGCCCGCATCGGGGTGGACCGTGGCGTTGTTGCATGAATCGTGACTGGCCCGCACGATGCCCACCGACAGAATCCTCACCTGCCGATGCGATACGACACGGGTCGACCGAGGACGGTCATCCGATTCAAGATCTCACAGCCGAGGACGACCTCACTCCCCTGCCCGGCTGGGCTCCGGGCCCGGAGGCCAGCTCCGATAATGGACGTGTATCGGAAGAACGTGTTCTCCACCCGGCTCTGACGATGGTGCCCTGACACCTGCTTCCAGCGGCGCCGGCCGAGTGTCTTTCCCAACTGGATCGTTCGATCCCGCGCGGGCGACCGCGGGCTGTGGCCAGAGACGTTCGCCGTCCTGGCCGGTGGGACGACGACCGTCGCCCCGCGCGCCCTGGCGGTCTCGTCGATGGCGACCGTGTCAGAGGCGGCGTCCGCGGTGACGCGCACGAGAGGGCCCTCGACCGCGATGAGCAGATCGAGGGCGGTGGTCGCATCATCCCCCGTCACCTCGGTCAGCGTGTGGACGAGGATCGCGCCTGACTGATCGACGCCACGGTGGAGCCTCCGCCAGCCACGCCGGCCGCGGCCACCGTGTTTCGCGGTCGCCCACTCCCCTGCCCCGACGAGGGACAGCCCCGTGCTGTCGAGCACGAGATGGAGGCCCTCGTCGGGCGGGACCGGCGATCGCAGACGGCGCCTCAAATGCTGACTGCGCCGGGAGAGCGTCGTCTAGTCGGGAACGGAGAGGTCGAGACGCATGATCCCGAACAGCGCGTGCAGGAACCCTTCGGCCTGGCGCAGCGGGAGATGGGAGAGGAGCCGCAGGGTCAGAGCGGTCTCGATGGCGAGATCCGAGTAGCGCCGCTGCCCACCCCGCCGGCCGCTCCGGCTGGCCGTCCAGGCAGCGATCGCTTCCGAGGACACCCACACCGTCACATCGCCGCGGCGAACGAGGGCCCGGTTGTAGGCCGGCCAGTTCGCCACGCGATATTTCGTCTTGTACGTGGGATGGACCTTCGACTGCATCCCTGTAGTGTGGCTCCTGCGGAGGGTCACGAGAAGTGCAGGCCAAACCGCCTCACCCCCGCAGGGTCTTCATGCACCAACGCCGCTGCCCGCCGTCGGTGTAGACTGCGCCTTGCGCATCGCACGAGAACGTCGGGACAACGCGATGCTCACATCGCCCAGCCCGTCGGGCTCGACGTGCACCACAGCCAAATCGAAAATCCGGGGTATCTAAGGAGCTTCTATGAAGCGGCCTGTCAAGTTACCCCGGTGTTCGTAGAAGCCCGTTTACTATCCAGACACACCTCCAGTGAGCGTGCGGCGCCCCCCTCAACCATCCAGGGGTGCGCGCGCGAACGGGTCACGAATGCGACGTTCCAACGTGCAGCCCGGCCGGGTCGCCGGTTTCACTACGAGTAGACGCACCGGGCGACAGCCGCGAGTTGCGTCATCCTTCTATTCGCGCTCGACAAGGGCGATGCTCTGATCGCCGGCGCACGAGACGATACGAAAGGGGGGTGGCACCATCTCCCTGGCGGCCTCACGTGCGACCAAGCACCTTCACGTGCTCACCCACCTATCCTGCGACCCGAGACACCCGCCGACGGCGGAGGTCAGCTCAGTTGGGGCGACCGGACGACGCGGTCACGGCCACCGGGCCGTGACGACAAACAAAGGTCGACTGGTCGCGCCACATCGCGAACAAGATCCCCGCCAACCGGCGGGCCAGCGCCACGGTGGCGATGCGTGACCCGCGCCGCTGGGCGAGTTGGTGGGCCCAGGCCCTCAGGCTGGCGGCGTCGGCCCGGCGGGACCGCAGCGCCGCCCAGGCCGCTTGCACCAACAACCAGCGCATGCGCGGATTGCCCGCCTTGGTAATGTGCCCGCGGCGGTGGCGGTCCGCTGAACTGTCCTCACTGGGCACCAGGCCGAGATAGCTTTCGACTTGATGGGCGCCGCGAAAGCGGCCCGCCTCATCCAGGGTCGCGACAAAGGCCGTCGCGATGACGGGGCCCACGCCCGGCGCCGTCGTCAGTCGCCGCACCACCGGGTTGGCCGCGGCGGTCGTGGCCCGTTCGGCATCGATGGCGGCCAGTTGCTCGGTGAGCTGGTCCCACAGCGCGAGCAACGGCTGCAGCGCCGTCTCCAACTTGGCTGGGAGGTCGAGGGCGCTCACATAGGAGCCGAATCGGTCGGCATCCCCCGCCCGCACACGCAGCCCCTCGCTGCGCACGAGCGTGCGAACGAGGGCGATGGTGCGCCCCCGCGCCCGCACGAGCAGGTCGCGCACCAGGAGCTGGCGGCGCACCTGGCGCTGCGCGGCCGACGTCCGATGGGCCGGGCGATACGAGCCCAGCCGGGCCGCCTCCGCCAACATCCGGGCATCCCGCCGATCGGTTTTCACGCGCCGCCGCCGTTCCGGATACATCGGCGCGTAGTTCGGATCGGCCACGATGACCTCGTGGCCCAATGCCTCGAGCGTCTGCGCGACCCATTCGCTCTCGGTCGCTGCCTCGAGCAACACGCGCGCCCGCGCGCGGCCGGCGAACCACTTGGTGAACTGCTGCCGCGTACTCTGGATCCGTCGCTCGATCATCTCGCCCTCGGGTGTCAGGATGCAGATTTGACTTTCCCTCTTGTGGACGTCGATGCCAATATGCTCCATGGCTGGTCTCCCTCATTGCGCCTTGAGCGCGTTTAACGATTGTGGAGCGCAAGCTACCACGTGGGGTTGACCAGCCGCTTCATCCTATCTCTCCGGCGAAGGCAAGCGAAATACCGGATGAAAGTGTTCAGGGTGGAGTGAAGGCCGCCGTCCGTCATGAAAATCACGCCGACATCGCTGAGTATCTCCCGACTCCTGGGGTCCGACAACGAGCAGTACGTGATTCCGGCTTACCAGCGACGGTATTCGTGGAAGCAGCATCAGGTCCAGGACGTCTGGGACGACTTGAAGATCCTCGAAGCCGCAGACTCACATTTATTTGGCACGATCGTCTGCCTCGCCGGGCACCACACCGCCGGGGTCAACCAGCTGGAGCTGGTAGACGGTCAGCAGCGGCTCACGACGATCGGCATCCTGCTGCACTGCCTGCTCGATCGCCTGAAGTCAGAGAGCCAGGTCGACGACGCACGAGACCTAGTGCGCCTGCTGAACGCGAGAGCGCTGGGCGGGGAATCTCAGCCCAAGATCCTGCTCGACTCCCTGGATGCCAAGCAGTTCGCCCGGCACGCCAACGGCGATCTGACCGAGCCGGTTGACAACCCTCGGTTGCTGCAGGCGTTCGACTTGCTGAGAACACGGGTTGCAGATCTGTCTCTCGAACAGGCAGGCAGTCTATTGTACCGGCTCAAAAATCAGGCTGTCATCATCCGTCTCGACGTGAGCGAGGCCAAAGACGCGTTCAAGTTATTCGAAACCATCAACAACCGCGGCCTTCGATTGAGTGCTACCGATATTGTCAAGAACTTTATTCGGTTCCTCTCAGGGATCGGTGCAGCTTTGGCCGGTTCCATGGCTAATAAGTCAAGCATTGTCATCGACTTACGTGGCTGGAGAACACCGTCTGTATCTGGAGAGGAACTGCAGGCTCTCGGAAAGTCCGGCCCACGGTACACGGCGGAAATCGCGAGGGGCCTGCCAGTGCCAAGGGGCTGAACAGTCAGCGAGGGTTCGGCCCAGCGGTAAAACGTCGGCGAAAGTCCAGGCCGCGTTCCACGAGTGTTCATGGTTCGTCGCCCTGTAAATGCCAGCGCCTCAGCACCTTGAGGTGGGACCGGCTGCCGTCGAGCAGGCCCCCCACCAAAAGCGGGGCCCGCGCAGGCGGCCGTCGACTGAGCGGATAGACGACTTCACCGCTGATTCGCGGGCACGAACACATCCGCAGCCTCTTTCCACGGCGTGGCTGACCTGCTGGGGGCTGAATCGTGCACACATTTGTGTGAGGAACCCTTTATTCTTGGCCACGCCGCCAAGTTTGGATCGCCCGCGCTGGATCTCGCGAGAGCTCGCTGGGCGCAGGTACTTTTGGAGTTGGACGGCATTGCCATCGACGCCTTCTTTCACCAGTGCATGATGGCGCACCTCGCGAGGCGTGTCACGAAAGCCAAAGTCGTCGATGAGTTTCAAACGACATTCATGCGTGAGGTACAAGAGGCGGAGTCCCTGCCGGAACGAAGTCACTACGTCGACCCTAGCGACGCCGACGACTCTGACGAGATCGATGACGCCGCCGTCGACGAGGACGAGGCCGCTGACGAGAACAGCGAAGATGAAGACGATGAAAGCCGCACCGTCAGCGTACCGCGCGTGTCATTTGCAACCTTTCTTGAGAACCTGGTCGCTCGCGCTCGCGTGTATCGCCAACTGGTAATGTGCGCTACCGGGGTCGCCAAGCTGGATCGGCGGCTGCGAAACCTCCGCCTGATTCGTGCTCAGCCCAGCTACAGCTTCCTGATGGCAGTACGGGCTGCCGGGTGTAACGACAAAACGTTCGAAGAGGTCTTGCGGCTGACCGAAACGTTTCTCCTCCGTCGGCACACGACGCGTGAGCGCACCAACGAGAACGAGTCCGTCTTTGCGCAACTGTGGAAGAGGGTGAGCGAAACTTAGTTGGAAAGTGAAACGGCTCCCACACCCTGTGGTTTGATGACGTTGAGAAACGGACATCATCCCACGAGAGAAAGGAGCCGAGATGCGCAGTGTCCTGGTACCTCACCACGTTCTCGCGCTTGTGCCACTGGCACCGGTGGACCAGGGCGCGGTCCCGGAAGGCCTTCCGGACGGCTGATCGCAGCCCCTTACCGCCGTCGAGGATCACCAGCACGCCCTGGGAGACGTCGAGGCCCCGCTCGACCAACGAGCGCAGGAACGGCGTCAGCACCTGCGCGTTCTCCGTATCCGTTTCGACGAAGCCCAGGAAGCGTTTCTCTCCCGATAGCGTGATGCCCAACGCGATGACCATCGTGGCATCGGCGAACGTCTTGCCATCCAGGACCACGGCCACCACGTCCTCACCGGACAGGTCCCGCTCTTGGAACTCTCGGAGCTGCGCCGCGCTGGCCTGGATGAACCCTCGGGACACCGTCGACCCCGACAGCCCGATGGCCCCGGGAATCGCCTCGGCGGCGGCTTCGTAGTTGCGGCACGAGATTCCATACAGCACGCGCTTCAGCAGCCGGTCGTTGACCGCGCGATCGCCCTGCAACGCCTCGTGCGACCGCAGCCGCATCTCGTTCCCCGCGACATGGCGAATCCGCGGCACGCGAATCGGCACGCGCTGGCCGGCCAGCCCGACCGTCCCGGGATTGCTGCCATGACGGCGCCCGCCGATCGCCGCGGCCTTGCGGGCGTAGCGTTCGCCCGCCAGCGCCGTCACCTCTGCGTCGAGCAACTCCTCCACGTGCATCAAGCCCAGGGGGACCAAGGACCGGATGAGCTCTACCTTGGCGTCGAGCTCCAGGTCGGCGTAGTCCTCGCGGCGGATGATCTCGACCGGACCCAGCGTGCGACCCTTCTTGCGCTTCCTGACCGGACGTAGGACACTGCGCATCTCGGCTCCTTTCTCTCGTGGGATGATGTCCGTCTCTCAACGTCATCAAACCACAGGGTGTGGGAGCCGTTTCACTTTCCAACTAAGTTTCGCTCACCCTCTAGAGCACGGCGTGCAGATCGTACTCGCGCCCGACAGCGTAGGGGTTGCCCTCGGTGCGGCTACTCACCAGGACCGCGTGCGTCGGACGCTCGGTTTGCATGATCAGGCTCGCCGGCACCCGGGCGAGCCGGGCCGTCAGGTCGACCACGCGCTGCCACTCGGCCAGCGTCTCGGGCGGGATCTCAGGCAGCACGGTCGTCACGGCCGCCGTTCCGATGACCAACGCCGCCGGGCGGTGTGCGAAGGGGCCGGGGCCCGGCGCCTGCAGCGCGCCGGGACCGGTCGGGGACGGGGACGCCTCGTTACCGGCATACGAACTCGTGCCTCGGCCTGGACAACGGGGGATGCCATGCCTTCGCACGATCGAGGGGCATATGGGAAGAATACCTGAATCGATATGGGGCACTGCCCCATATTGTTCGGGACGTGGCGGCGGCGTTTCGCGGGGGTCGGGCACCGCGCGGCCGGGGCCCACGGGATCGACGCCCTGCTCGACGCGGACCTGAACGACCAGGCCGAGCAACTGGCTCAGGCCCTCCACGTGCATCAACCCCAGCGGGACCAGCGAAGGTGAGCGAAACTTAGTTGGCCTTCCTCTAAAGTGAAACGGCTCCCACACCCTGTGGTTTGATGACGTTGAGAAACGGACATCATCCCACGAGAGAAAGGAGCCGAGATGCGCAGTGTCCTACGTCCGGTCAGGAAGCGCAAGAAGGGTCGCACGCTGGGTCCGGTCGAGATCATCCGCCGCGAGGACTACGCCGACCTGGAGCTCGACGCCAAGGTAGAGCTCATCCGGTCCTTGGTCCCCCTGGGCTTGATGCACGTGGAGGAGGTGCTCGACGCGGAGGTGACGGCGCTGGCGGGCGAACGCGACGCCCGCAAGGCCGCGGCGATCGGCGGGCGCCGTCATGGCAGCAATCCCGGGACGGTCGGGCTGGCCGGCCAGCGCGTGCCGATTCGCGTGCCGCGGATTCGCCATGTCGCGGGGAACGAGATGCGGCTGCGGTCGTACGAGGCGTTGCAGGGCGATCGCGCGGTCAACGACCGGCTGCTGAAGCGCGTGCTGTATGGAATCTCGTGCCGCAACTACGAAGCCGCCGCCGAGGCGATTCCCGGGGCCATCGGGCTGTCGGGGTCGACGGTGTCCCGAGGGTTCATCCAGGCCAGCGCGGCGCAGCTCCGAGAGTTCCAAGAGCGGGACCTGTCCGGTGAGGACGTGGTGGCCGTGGTCCTGGATGGCAAGACGTTCGCCGATGCCACGATGGTCATCGCGTTGGGCATCACGCTATCGGGAGAGAAACGCTTCCTGGGCTTCGTCGAAACGGATACGGAGAACGCGCAGGTGCTGACGCCGTTCCTGCGCTCGTTGGTCGAGCGGGGCCTCGACGTCTCCCAGGGCGTGCTGGTGATCCTCGACGGCGGTAAGGGGCTGCGATCAGCCGTCCGGAAGGCCTTCCGGGACCGCGCCCTGGTCCACCGGTGCCAGTGGCACAAGCGCGAGAACGTGGTGAGGTACCTGGCCAAGCGCGAGCAGGCCTCATGGCGCCAGCGCCTCCAGCGCGCCTACAACCGCCCGACGTACCCCGAGGCGCTGGGTGCGCTCGAGACGCTCCATCGTGAGCTGGAGGACCGGAACCAATCCGCCGCCGGCAGTCTGGCGGAAGGGCTGGACGAGACCCTGACGCTGCATCGCCTCGGGCTGTACGGGGTGCTGGGCCGGTCGCTGAAGACGACGAACTGTCTCGAGTCCATCAATGCGCTCGTCGAGGAACGCTGTGCGAAGGTGGATCACTGGCAGCACTCGAGCCAACGCCACCGCTGGCTGGCAACCGCTCTCCTGGACATCGAACCACGTCTGCGGAAGGTGATGGGCTACCGTCACCTGCCCACGCTCCGTATCGCGTTGAAGCGAGAACTGAAGATCAACACGACGACGTCGAAGAGGAAAGCCGCGTAAGCAATCAGGAGCCGTGGAGAGTTTCAACTAAGAATAGGCTTGACTCGGGACCAGCGCCCGGATGAGCTCCACCTTGGCGTCGAGCGCCAGCTCGGCGTACTCCTCGCGGCGAATGATCTCCACCGGGCCCAACTTCCGCCCCTTCTTGCGCTTCCTGACCGGACGTAGGACACTGCTCATCTCGGCTCCTCTCTCCGTGGGGTGATGTCCGTCTTCAATCAACGTCATCAAACCACAGGGTGTGGGAGCCGTTTCACATTCCAACTAAGTTTCGCTCACCTTCGTCATCGACACCGGACCCTTCGTCTTCACCGCCGACTACTTCCGGATCAATGTCTCCGATCGGCTCACCATCACGAAGAACTTCTCGCTCACGGCGGATGAAACCGCCTCGTTGATCGCGGCCGGATTTACCGAGGCGGCCAACCTCCAGAAGTTCCGCTTCTTCGTGGGTTCCTCACACAAATGTGTGCACGATTCAACCCCCAGCAGGTCAGCCACGCCGTGGAAAGAGGCTGCGGATGTGTTCGTGCCCGCGAATCAGCGGTGAAGTCGTCTATCGCTCAGTCGACGGCCGCCTGCGCGGGCCCCGCTTTTGGTGGGGGGCCTGCTCGACGGCAGCCGGTCCCACCTCAAGGTGCTGAGGCGCTGGCATTTACAGGGCGACGAACCATGAACACTCGTGGAACGCGGCCTGGACTTTCGCCGACGTTTTACCGCTGGGCCGAACCCTCGCTGACTGTTCAGCCCCTTGGCACTGGCAGGCCCCTCGCGATTTCCGCCGTGTACCGTGGGCCGGACTTTCCGAGAGCCTGCAGTTCCTCTCCAGATACAGACGGTGTTCTCCAGCCACGTAAGTCGATGACAATGCTTGACTTATTAGCCATGGAACCGGCCAAAGCTGCACCGATCCCTGAGAGGAACCTCTTCGTGAATGACTTCGCGACCCGGACCCAGGGCATCGACCTCGTCTCAACCTACGCCCCGCCGGGACTCGGCGGCGGCACCGTCTTCAGCGCTGTCTTTAACTACACCTCGACCAACGTCACGGCGTGCACGTCGGACACGATTGACGCCGACCGCCGCAGCGCGCTCGAGCGCGGGTTGCCGGAGACGCGGTGGAACGTCGCCGTCACCCACACGGCGCCCCGGTGGAGCCTGCTCACGCGCCTGAATTCCTACGGCAGGTACTGGGACCGGGAGGACGCCAGGGCCTGGGCGGCGGCCACGCTCGGCGACGCCAATCTGTCCCCCCTGTATGAGCCGTACGCGGGCAAGGGCCTTTTTGGGCTATATCCGAGTTTCCCAAAGGGCGTAAGTACCTGATATCCCTGTCTTTCCTGGGTAAATCGAGCGTTCGGCCTGCACAGGTCGGCCGCTTCGATGTGAACATAGTCATTCACGGGTCGACTGCAGTCCGAGGACGCGGCGATCTTGTCGCATACGGATGGGCCCTGTGGAAGCTGCCGGCGCCGTGGACGCACAGAACGCGCCCACCGCACCTCGGAAAACGCTGCGCGTTTTCCACGAGCTTCCACAGGGCCTTTCCCATCAAATCATCCACGAAAAACCCCGAAAGGCCCCAAAATAGCGTTGGGAAACCCGGATAGACCCCCTTTTTGACATCGAGTTCGGCATCCCGATGGGCGATGCCGTCACGTTGTCGGTCGGCGCCCAGAACCTCCTGAACACCTACCCGCAGATTAACCCGCGGGCCGCCGAGGGCACGGGTAACTACTACGGTCAGTTCTCGCCGTTCGGTTTCAACGGCGCCTATTCCTACGCGCGGCTCAACTACGCGTGGTCGCCGTGACCCCCCTCATCCTGGCCCCACGGTAGTGTCCCGAACAGTGTGCAAAACCGCTTGAAGAAGAAGAGCGGTCATGGCAAGAGGTTGATTAACCAGATCGACCTCACTCACAAGGAGTTAGACCATGACCACTCGAAGCAAGCGTAGCGCGAAGTCCACGGGAATCGAAGCCCTGATCGGCCAGGACGGCGACTTGCTGAAACGATTGATGCACGAAGCCCCTGCAGCAAGTGCTGGAAGCGGAGATGACCGAGCCGCTGGGCGCCCGTCCCGGCGAGCGGACAGCGGGGCGGCTCGGCTATCGCGCCGGCTACTACAGCCGGGGCCTGGTGACGCACATCGGGAAGCTGGAGTTGCACGTGCCACGGGACCGCGAGGGACGGTTCTCCACCTGGGCGATCTCGTGCTATCGTTTTCCGGCACCCCGGCGCCGCGCCCAATTTCATCCGGAGGTTCGAACATGCCGATAACCAACCTTTCGGAGTTGCGCACCTTGTATCCGCCACCGAAGGCACAAGCCGGACTGAAGGTTTTGGATCACCTGGACGTCCACTGCCGGGCCTTCATCGCGCTGTCCCCGTTTTACGTCATCAGTTCCGCCCGAGCGGACGGCCGGGCCGACGCCTCGCCCCGGGGAGACCCGCCGGGATTGCTGGCTGCAGTGGTGGACCCGAAAACCTTGCTCTTGCCGGACAGGCCTGGGAACCGCCAGATCGACACGATGCAGAACCTGGTGGAGCGGCCGTATGTGGGACTGCTATTTTTCGTTCCGGGAATGACCGAGACCTTGCGGATCAACGGCACGGCGGATATCGTCACCGATGCGGACGTGTTAGCGCCGTTGGCGGTGCGCGGGAAAGTACCGGTGTCCGGCCTGAGAATCACAGTGGAGGAAGCCTTCCTCCATTGCGCCAAGGCCGTGATCCGGGCTCGCCTGTGGGACGTCGACAGTCAAATCGATCGGTCGAGCTATCCCACCTACGGCAAGGTGCTGGCGGATCAGATCGCCGGCGCCGACGCCGCCGAGATCGATGCCGCCGAAGCCGCGAGTGGTCGGGACGAACTTTATTAGCGGCGCGCGACCACCTTCATAGGCACGGCGAAACAGGTATTCGAAAACCGGTGCTGCACGTAGCCCCGGCCGGTATCGGCGGATGGCACTCGCGGCGGTGAGCACGATGTGCGCCTCGTTGGTGCGGTGCCCCGCGATGTCCGGCTTGCCAGCACGGTGGCCGGGGTTATGCCGGACGCGCCGCGCCGAACCCTCGCTTCCGCGCCCTGATGTGGCCGGGGCTCCGTTCGACGCACGCGGTTCAGGGCCGCACGCCGCCCTTCAGCCACCGCGCCAGCGCCTTGTCGGGATCGGCGATCTCCTCGACCGCGCCGTACCAAAACGCCTCCCAGCCCGCCTCCGGCAGACCGGTGAACAGCATCAGGTTGAGCGGATAGATCTCACTGTCCGTGCAACGGCGGAAGTCGTCCCGAAACAGGAAGGTCGGCTTGCTCCAGGCAACCGCCATGCCGAGTTCTACCATCACCCCCTCGTCCGGCGGGCAGCCGTTCACCACTGCAAACAGCCCGTCGGCCTCGCGGACGTCACGCAGGTCGGCCTGCCCGACCCGATAGGCCCAGCCAGCGGTCATCGTGTCGATCTGGTTGTTGCGGGCAAACGGCTCCCATACCTCGGCGCCGACCGTCGTCAGGGCGGCGACGAGGGCCGCCAGCGGCCCCGCTCTCTGTTGGGTGGAGAAACCGTAGGGATTCGCGAGATACAGCGTCTTCCGCACCGTCAGGTCAGTGTATCCGCCGTCGGCTCAAGTGTCATCCCAGCCTGTGCCACCGAGCGTGGCATCGACGAGCGTGACTTCATGCGGCGAAGCGGTGGCCTCGATGAAGGCCTTGCTGAGATCCGGTTTTCCGCGCGGTCCCGCAGATCCTCGGCCAATCGTTGGAGCAACTTGAGGAGAACAAGACCCCCACGGCGCCGGTCCTCAAGACCTTGCGTAGCGCGTGAGGCTGATCCCGATTCCGTCCATCGGATACATGCATACCGATCCGTCGATTCGCCGGATCACGGTCGAGATTCCTGCGGAGTGTCCGATCCGCGCCGACGATCTCGAATGGGCGTTCGCCGGACTCGAACCCTGCGATCCGCAGACTGGAACAGCACGGTCAAGCCGAATCACATCGACGGACGATTCCCGAATGGCGGATCGTTTTATGCGGCGCGCGCGCGCGCGCGCATTCCGCAGCATCACTGCCGTCGTATTGCCGAGCGCCCCGCGCCGCCGCATCGGAACCGACGGACTGGCCAAGAAACC
Source organism: Vicinamibacterales bacterium (assembly GCA_965197395.1). Taxonomy (GTDB): domain Bacteria; phylum Acidobacteriota; class Vicinamibacteria; order Vicinamibacterales; family UBA8438; genus CAZYFH01. Next base: position 822,981 of record CBDANB010000007.1, read on the forward strand.
CGCAGCCGAAAGGCATCGGGAGGAAGCGTTGGCGGCTGGCGCCGTCGTACACGCGCTGCGTCACGCTGGCGTGCGGGCCAAACCAATCGGGATTCGTGTGCGGCGTGAGCCGTTCCATCATCGCGGCGTACGGGCCGAGCGCTTTGCGGAAGGCTCCCGGTTTTCGAAGCACGCGCTGTGGCACGTCGAGCTACGCTTCGCGGAGGCGATTGCGGGACCGCTCGTAATCGGCGATGGGCGGTTCTGCGGGCTCGGCCTGATGGTGCCCGTGACGGAACACGCCGACGTCGTCGCATTCAAGCTGGAGACGCCGAACCGGATCGCGGCTGACGACTGCGTCTTGCTCGTACGTGTGATGGGATGGACTCCTCCCGCTAATGCGGCATCATCGTGCCAATCATGAAACGGCCTCGAGGGGCCACAGCGAAGGAGGAGTCCAGATGCAGCATACGACCATCGCCGTCGACGTCGCCAAGTCCGTCTTTCAAGTCGCCATTTCGCGTAAACCCGGCCGCGTCGATGAGGAACATCGGTTGAGTCGCGCGCGGTTTCCCGTTCTTTGCGAACCAGCCCGCAGCGACGGTCTTGCTGGAGGCCTGCGGCTCGGCGCATCACTGGGGTCGGGCGCTTCGGCAACTCGGGCACACCGTCCGACTACTCCCGCCGCACGAGAGCCGCCGGTATGTCCGCCGTACCAAGACCGACCGCACCGATACCCGTGCGTTGCTGGAGGCGGCGCGGAACGAAGAGATCCATGCGGTGCCGATCAAGTCGGAGACGCAGCAAGCCGTGGCGTCGCTGCATCGGATTCGCACCACGTGGCTGCGGACCCGGACGGCCCGGCTCAACACGCTGCGCGGGCTGCTGCGCGAGTTTGGCATCACGATCCCGGTTGGCCCGCGCCACGTCGTGCCGCGCGTCTCGGCGCTCATTGCCGATGCCGAGCCCCCCGTGCCGATGAGTCTGCGGACTGTGCTCGCGAACTGTGCGATGAGCTTTTCGTCCTCACGAATCGCCTGAAGGACCTCGAACGCCACCTCGCCGCAGTCGCCGAGCAACTCCCGCAGGTCGCCTTGCTGCGCACGATCCCCGGCATCGGGCTACTCAATGCCACGGCCCTCGCGGCCTGCGTCGGCGATGTCCGGCGGTTTCCAACCGGGCGCCACTTTGCCAGCTATTTGGGTTTGACGCCGCGGGAGCACTCGAGTGGCGGCCGCCGCCGGCTGGGCGGCATCACAAAGCAAGGGGATCAGTATCTCCGCACCTTATTGATGCACGCTGCGCGCGGGACCCTCTCGCACAGCCTCCACCCCATCAAGCCGTCGCCCTTCCGGACCTGGGCCCGGACCGTCGCGGAGCGCCGTGGGTCGAATATCGCCACGGCCGCGATTGCCAACCGCCTGGCGCGCATGGTCTGGCGGGTGTGGCGAGACAACCGGCCATTTGTCGTCGAGGGGCCGGTCGCCGCGTAGGCGGCACGGTCAACCGTTCACTTCTTTCCCAGGAGGACTGCCGCGAGTACGGATGGCACACCGGTCAGACCGGCGCGGGGACACGTCGACCAAAGCGTGGCCGTGAGGGGCCGAACGTGCGATTGACATCCCCGCGCGCGGATTTCCATCCTGGCCCGGAACACTGAGCGTTCCATTCAGGGGCCGAAGATACGACTGCAGTCTGATGCTTGTGCCGTCGCGATGACTAGATGATCAAAAGAAAGTTCTTGCGGAAGGAGTCCAGATACGCTACGGCGCGCCCTGATGGCCATCGCCCGCAACGATGTCGGCAGCGTCGACCGGCTTTTCTCAGGGCACGAACCAGACGGCGGTGCGGATCGATCCGGTCATCACGCCCATGTATTCCTCGCGGCCGACGGGGGCGGCGGCAACGACGAGTGCATCATGAGGCTCATCGCTGCCGCGCCTTGGGCTGTTGACCGGACAGTGAAGCCGAGGCGGGACGACAGCGGTCGGTGCGACGAGGTGGTCCATGCTCTCAGGGAGCTGCGCGCCGGACGCCTGGGCCGATTCCTCGGAGTGTGAGCGAAACTTAGTTGGAAATTGAAGCGGCTCCAACCCCGGTGGTTTGATGACGTTGACAAGACGACCATCACGCCACGAGAGAAAGGAGCCGAGATGAGCAGTGTCCTACGATCGGTCAGGAAGCGCAAGAAGGGTCGTACGTTGGGTTCGGTCGACGTCATGAACCGGGCGGACTACGGCGCATTGGAACTCGACGCCAAGGTGGAGCTGATCCGGTCCTTGGTCCCGCTGGGCTTGATGCACGTCGAGGAGGTACTCGACGAGGAGGTGACGGCGCTGGCGGGCGCGCGGTACGCCCGCAAGGACGCCTCGCTGGGGGGACGCCGTCACGGCAGTAATCCCGGGACGGTGGGTCTGGCCGGGCAGCGCGTGCCGATGCGCGTGCCGCGGATTCGCCAGGTCACGGGGCCAGAGGTGCCGCTGCGCTCGTATGCGGCGTTGCACGGCGATCGCGAGGCCAACGACCTGCTACTGAGGCGCGTCCTGTACGGGATCTCCTGCCGCAACTACGAGGCGGCGGCCGAGGCGATTCCTGGGGCGATCGGGCTGTCGGGGTCGACGGTGTCCCGGGCCTTTATCCAGGCCAGCGCGACCAAGCTCCGCGAGCTCCAGGAGCGGGACCTCTCCGGGGAGGAGGTCGTGGCCCTCGTGCTGGACGGCAAGACGTTCGCCGAGTCGACGATGGTCGTGGCGCTGGGCATCACGCTGACGGGGGAGAAACGGTTCCTGGGGTTCGTCGAGACGGACACGGAGAACGAAAAGGTGTTGACCCCATTCCTGCGGTCGTTGGTCGAGCGCGGCCTCGACGTTTCCCAGGGCCTCCTGGTAGTCCTCGATGGCGGGAAGGGACTCCGAGCGGCCGTCCGGAAAGCCTTCCGCCACCGCGCCCTGGTCCAACGGTGTCAGTGGCACAAGCGCGAGAACGTGGTGAGCTACCTGGCCAAACGCGAGCACGCGTCGTGGCGGCAACGCCTCCAACGGGCGTACAACCGTCCCACATACGACGAAGCCGTCACCGCCCTCACGGCACTCCATCGTGAGCTGGAGCACCGGAATCAATCAGCGGCCCGCAGTTTAGCGGAAGGACTGAACGAGACCTTGACGCTCCACCGCCTCGGGCTATACGGCGTGCTGGGGCGCTCGCTGAAGACCACGAACGGGCTGGAATCCGTCAATGCGCTCGTCGAAGAACGCTGTGCGAAAGTCGATCACTGGCAGAACTCGAGTCAACGGCACCGCTGGCTGGCCGCTGCGCTCCTGGACATCGAACCACGGTTGCGGAAGGTGATGGGCTACCGTCACCTTCCCATGCTTCGGGTCGCGTTGAAGGCAGAACTGAAGATCGATACCACGCCCTCAGAGAAGGAAGCGGCGTAATGAGCAATCAGGAGCCGCGGAGAGTTTCAACTAAGAATGGGCTTGACTCATTCCTCGATCTTGTCCCGGAAACGATCAAAGACGGCGACCCATTGATCGGTCCGTCAAGAACGTGGATCAGTGTGACCATGTACGCGGCGACGCGCAACCTCAAGAGGAAGGAAGATCCGGCGGCGATGGTCAAAGCGGATGTGGTTGGTGAGTGCCATCGCCGCGGCCTTCCCGCGCCTACGACCGTTGCCATACTCGATGTCGCGGCGGGCCCGCGCGGTGGACGACCGAAGGCGAAGCTCGGGGTCGACTTCGCCACGGCGATTCAGGGACCGCTATTGCTCGGACGCGACAGCCACGCGGGTGGTGGGTTGTTCCACGCCGCAGCCCCGACAACGTAGCTCAACCTCTTGTTCTATAGGAAGCTCAAAACTCATATCTCGGTACGCTCAGGCCCAAGTCGGGCATCGTCGGCCAAACGAGGTGAGGTGCGCAGCCTCATGCTGTCGGGGACGATCCCAACGGTCGTGAAGCATGGGCGGTAAGACGGACGAGCCTCGTGTCCGGGGGGGGCGGTCAAATCTCTGGAAGCTGACGGATTGCGGAGACCGTCGGAGGCATTCTCGCGCTTGGGCAGCGAATCAGTTTGAGAAGGGGGGTTCCTCTCAGGGATCGGTGCAGCTTTGGCCGGTTCCATGGCTAATAAGTCAAGCATTGTCATCGACTTACGTGGCTGGAGAACACCGTCTGTATCTGGAGAGGAACTGCAGGCTCTCGGAAAGTCCGGCCCACGGTACACGGCGGAAATCGCGAGGGGCCTGCCAGTGCCAAGGGGCTGAACAGTCAGCGAGGGTTCGGCCCAGCGGTAAAACGTCGGCGAAAGTCCAGGCCGCGTTCCACGAGTGTTCATGGTTCGTCGCCCTGTAAATGCCAGCGCCTCAGCACCTTGAGGTGGGACCGGCTGCCGTCGAGCAGGCCCCCCACCAAAAGCGGGGCCCGCGCAGGCGGCCGTCGACTGAGCGATAGACGACTTCACCGCTGATTCGCGGGCACGAACACATCCGCAGCCTCTTTCCACGGCGTGGCTGACCTGCTGGGGGCTGAATCGTGCACACATTTGTGTGAGGAACCAGAAGGGGGAAGACGGCGGGTCAGTTCACGGCGAGGGCTGGCTGGCGGGTGACAGGCGGCGAGCCCAGCGCATCCGCCGGCCGTCCCGGTCCACCAGCAGGACGCCGGCCCGCTCGGCTTCCCGCAGCAAGGTGATGACGGCGTAGCGCCACATCGGCATCAGCGCCTTGCGGTCGAGCCGGACTCGGGCGCGCCATTGCGTGCCGTCCTCGCGGAGGCCGCCCTCGGACACTAGCTAGGATGTGCAGGTGGCAGTTGAAGTTCAGGTGGCGGCCGAAGGTGTGGGGGATGACCACGATCATCAGCCGGCTGCCGTATTTCCGCCGCGCCCACTGCTGCAGCACCTGCGCGCCCAGGACGGGCAGAGCGTGGAGGAGATGTCGGTTCCGTTGGAACACCGGCCAGAGCACATCCGGCATGGTGAGGCAGACGTGGGCGTACGGAACGTCGGGCAGCTCCCGCCACTGGTCGCGCTGCCACGCTCTGGTGGCTTGATGGCCGCAACCTCACGGAGCGCCTCGTTGAACTCTGCTATGACGGTGTCGTTTCCGCGCATCCCACTGCCTCCTTTGCGCCACCGGTTCGGCAGCATGTGGAACCTATCGTACAGCGTCTTGGATCGGAGGTATGGCCTCCTTGTAGCGAGTGCCCTATCGTTCTATAGTCTCGTAGCCTTGAACGCACCATGCCGCACAACTGACTCGATGACTCGCAACCGAATCCGATGAACATCGTCCTCTCCTTTAGTGCGCTGTGCATCCTGCTGGTGGTCGGCAAGATTCTGCGAGTCGAGATCCGCCTGTTCCAGAAGCTCTACCTGCCGGCATCGGTGATCGGGGGCCTGCTCGGGCTGGTGCTCGTGCAGACGATCGGCAGCTCCCTTCCAGCAGCGACGACGGCGGGTTGGAATCGGCTACCAGGATTCCTCATCAACATCGTCTTCTCGGCCCTCTTCCTGGGAGTCTTCATTCCGCCGATCAGACGCATCTGGAGGATCGCCGGGCCGCAGCTGGCGTACGGCCAGATCGTCGCCTGGGGCCAGTACGTCGTCAGCCTCGGGATGGCGATCTTGCTTCTGACGCCGATGTTTGGCGTCCCGGGGGCCATCGGCACCATCATTCCGGTCGGCTTCGAGGGTGGTCACGGCACCGCCGCCGGTCTGGAGCCGGTCTTCGACGCCTATGCCTGGCCCGAGGGTACGGACTTGGCCCTCACGTCGGCGACCTGCGGCGTCCTGTTCGCCATCATCGTCGGCATGGCGCTCGTCAACTGGGCGGCGCGCCGCGGCTACACCCGGCAGCTGAAGCGCATCGAGGACCTGCCCGAAAGCAGCCTCGTCGGTGTCTACGAACCGGCCGAGCGGCCGAGCGCCGGGAGCCAGACCGTGTCGGCGTCGTCGATCGACAGCCTCGGCTTCCATCTCGCCATCATCGGTCTCGGTGTCTTCATCGGCTACCTGATCCACAGCGGCCTGGTGCGCGTCGAGCTCCTGGGACGGCCTCCGAGCGCCGACGGTCGCGCCTTCTTTGATAGTTTCCCGCTCTTTCCGCTGTGCATGATCGGTGGTCTGGTGGTGCAGCTCTTCTTCGCCAACTTCACCAAGCGCAATCCGATCGACCATCGCCTCATGCAGCGCCTCTCGGGCACCGCCATGGACTTCTTGGTGGTGGCTGCGATCTCGACCATCAACTTGGAGGTAGTGCTCGGCGGGCTCGTGCCGCTGGCGATCCTGGTTGTTGCCGGGGTGCTATGGAACGTCTTCTGCGTGATGTGGCTGGCGCGCCGCCTCCTGCCAGCGGATTCGTGGTTCGAGCGCTCGATCGCCGAGATGGGGCAGTCGATGGGCGTCACCGCCACCGGGCTCCTGCTGTTGCGCGTCGTTGATCCCGAAGGCGACACCGACGCCACCTCGGCCTTCGGATACAAGCAGCTCATGCACGAGCCGTTCATGGGCGGCGGGCTGTGGACCAGCGCCGCCATTCCACTGGCGCTGGCCTACAATCCGGTGGTGGTGCTCGGCATCAGCGCCGGGGCGGTGGCGCTCTGGTTGCTGGTGTGGGCGCTGTTGTTTCGCGGTCGGCTCGGCCACGGGTGAAAGGCGTCTCGACGATGTCGCGCACGTTCTTCGAGACGCCCTTGATGTATGACGACCTCCCGATAGACGTCGGTGTATCGGCTCACTAGTCGGGCATGGTGCGAGCCCCTCCAGGAGTTTGCAAGGCGAGGGTTGTTTTATTATTATTCGTCGGGCGGGCCGTTTTTGTACACCGCCAGGACCCGCCCCATCGCAAGCTCGACACGCGGATGGCTCAACGTATTGTCGATTACAAATGACGGAGCGGGTTGCAAGACTGGCGGACCCGCGGAGCCTGGGCGCGGCGCTGACCGGCCCGCTGCGCGATGCGGTTAGTGGACACCAACACCTTGTCTCTGCGCCAGACCGCCGTCTTGTCCATCATCGCCCTGAGCGTCTCTGGAGCCGCCGGCTGCGTCTCAGCGCCCGCGCCGCTCGCCGACGCTTCCCCGAGGCCGACGCTGGAGACATTCCGGACCGACGATGCGCCGTGCTACGACCGGTCCGCGCAGCCCGAAACCTCGGTAGTCGACACCCACGTGCATCTCCGGCCGTTCGGCGGCCAAGCCATCCCGTTCGAGGAGGTGATGCAGTTCTTCGCCGAGACCGGCGTGCTGTTCGCCAACGTCTACGGCATCGGCCAGATGCTCCCCGCGTCCTCCGCCTGCACCTACTACCTGGATTGCCCAGGCACGCTGGTGGTGCCGACGCTGAAGAACGACTTCGTCAACGCCGCCAACTTCGTAACGAAGGCTCCGGCTGGCGTTCACCTGACGCTCTCAATGTCCTTCCCGGACCTGGCACGGCCGGAGTCGATTCTCCCCGGCATGGCGCTCCTGGAAGAGGAGTATCCCGGCGTCTTCACCTGGATGGGTGAGGTCAACCTGGTGAAGCAGGCCTTGTTCGACAACGGGCGCGCGCCGGTCCCCGTGGCGGCGATCGGCGAATGGGCGGCCTTCATGGACGTTCTGCGGGAGCGGGGCATCCCGCTCGCCATCCATTCGGACCTTGGCAACAACGACAACCCGACCCGTTATGTGCCGTTGATGGAAGAAGTCATGCGCCTGTATCCCGAGAATCCGATTGTCTGGGTGCACATGGGGCTGTCCCGGGAACTCACCGACCTGGACGCCGCCCAGCACGTGGAGCTGATGACCGCGATGCTCGATCGCCACCCGAATCTGATGCTGGACATCTCCTGGCGGGTGCTTGATGACACCTACTTCTCCGACGGGGGAAAAAGGGCGGTGTATGTGACGTTCTTGAATGCGTACTCCGAGCGGATTCTCTCTGGTACGGACTTTCTGGCCTCGCGCGACAAGGATCTCAACGTCTATCGCACGGAGCTGGAGGTCACGAGCCGCATCAATCGGTACCTAACCGATGCCGCCTTCCGGAACATCGCCTTGGGTGAGAACTACTTCCGGCTACTGGGATTGGCGTACGAAGCGCCGCCCGTCTGCACAGATTGAATTGTTCCGACGATCCCCGAAGCCGCGGCGCACCTTGATTACGTCAAGGTTCACGCATCAAGACGTATCATGATGTACTGACCTGTGTCGAGACAAACGGCCGTCTTGTTCGCTATGGAGGGCCTGACGTCTTCGCCAGTGGCGTTGTGGTGGGAGTGGGTCGGTCTCGTAGCTCAGCTGGACATCGTCGGTCCATGGCGTCTTCGTGGTCGGCGCGAACAACGCGTCGGCCTGCTCCGGGCCGCCCCGCACGCGGTAGGTCACCCACTGGTCGTTCACATAGACCTGTTCTTCGCGGATCGACCCGCTGAGGGTCCCCGCGAAGTTGGTCAGGTTGTTCCGGATCGGATCGTAGTACTTGCCGTAGAACGCGCTGATCCGCTGCCGGCCGGTGCCCGACGGGTCGTACGCTACGCTGAGCGCGGCGCCAGCGTCCAGCCGAAGGTAAAGATGTTCGTGCCGTCGGTCGCGATGTGCGCGAATCGTTCCGTGCGGACGCCGAGGTTGACTGACAGGCAGTCGGTTACGTTGAACGTTCCTCCAGGAAGACGCTCAGCCCGTGAGAGCCGGTCTCCTGATGTGCCCGCCGCCGTCTGGACCAGTCGGTCGTAGTTGATCGCGCCGTGCGGATTATCGGCCGTGCTGTTGTAGATGAGGCTGGCGCCGAGTTCGCCCTGAGAACTCGTGCCGTCGCCATTCCCGTCATAGAGCGCTAGAACGCCGCCCGGTTCGACAGCCCGTCCACGGCTCGGATGAAGCCGGTGTAGTCACTGCTGTTCGTCGGGTCGAAAAAAGTCCCCCGCGATCAGCCCGCCGGCCGTGAGTCCGGACAACGACCCGGCCAGCGACGTATACAGTCCGCCGTCGAACACGGTGTCGCGGATGTTCGGGACCGCCTCGGTCAAGTCGAGGGTGATGTCTTCGGCCACGACCGCGCTCGTCACGTCGACGACCGGTGAGGCGGCGGTGACCACCACGGTCGCGGTCACGTTGCCGACCGTCAAGGTCATCTCGGTCGACGCTGTCTGTCTGACCGACGCGGACCAGGACGTCGGCCTGGCGGGTCATCTGGAAGCCCTCCAGCTCGACGGTCACCACGTATTGGGCGGAGGACTGAAGGGCACGGAGCTCCGCCAGACCCTGGCGGTCAGTGACCGTGACGCGCGTGGTTGCGGTGTCCTCCGCCGACGCGGTGACCGTGGCGCCTGGGATCGACAGGCCGACCTGATCGGTCACCACGACACGTATGTTCCCGGTCGTGGCGACCTGTGCCCAGGCAGGTGGTCTTGACTCGATCACGAGCAGCAGCGCGAACAGTATCAGCGCGCGGCGCGTCCATGGCTCTCGGAGCATGGTCGTCAAGTGATGCGCATTATCAGATACGGATGTCGACGACCGCAAGCCGGAGCCTTTTCCAATCGAAGACACGCCTGAACGGAGGCCTGGGCGCGGATCGCTCCTGGATGCACCAGCCGCATGCCGTTGTTCGCGGTCATCGGTTCGACCTCCTCGCGGGCGCATGATCGCATCCACGACGTCCGACGACCGGCGGACGAGCAGACGTTCACCCCGAGGCTTCCTAGCGGCCCCAGCGGTAGTTGACGCGGGCGTAGTAGTACCCGCCGCTGAAACCCCACGGCGTGAACTGGCTGTAGGGCACGCCGAGCACGTCGGCGAGCAGGTCGTTCCGGTCCGAGAAGACATCGAACACGTTCTGGCCGCCAACCGCCAGCGTGACACCGTCCGCGAGCGAGATCGAGCCTTCGAGGTCGACGATGTACCGGCCGTCCAGGACCGGCGAGTTGGCACCCCGCACTTGCCGTGCGTCGAACACGTCGACCCAGGAGCCGTAGTAATGCAGGCGGCCGAGCAGGCCGACGCGCCCGGCGCGCTGCTGGATCGCGACGTTCCAGCGGGTCTCGGGCACGCCCTGCTCCAGGGCGAGGATATCCCCGGGATTGAGCAGATCCGCGTTGAATGCCGTCACCGCCGTGTCGGTCCGGTTCAGGGCGAAGCTGAAGACTGTCTGGCCAGCGAGGGCGGGCGGCGTGTAGGTGGCGACGATGTCGATGCCCTGCGTCCGGGTGGAGAAGTCGTTGGTGAAGAACCGGAACATGGTCAGGGTGCCGGCAGAGGTGATGCCGTCCGCGAGCAGGAGCGCGCGGTCATTCGGGCCCGTGGCAATGGTCTGCGTCAGGGCGAGGCGATCGGAGACGTCGACGCGGAAGTAGTCGACCGTGGCGGTGAACGGGCCAGTATCGACCACCAGCCCGGCCGTGGTGTTGCGCGACGTCTCGGGCCGGAGCGGTGCGCCGCCGTGGCTCGCCGCCACCGCGAACGTGGAAGGGACGGTGGCGCTGTCGGTCAGTTCCAGTTGGGCGTTCAGCTCCGTCTGCACGTTAATCGCGTTCTGCTGGCCGGGCGTCGGCGCGCGGAACCCGGTGCTCACGCCGCCGCGCACGGCGACGGCGCCGCTCAGCCCGTAGCGGGCCGACAGCTTGCCGTTCGTCGTGGCGCCGAAGAGATCGAAGTGTTCGACCCTGACGGCGCCCCCGACCGTCCACCGGTCATCGAGTCCCCGTAGTTCGAGGTCGCCGTATACCGCCACGTTGCCGCGGGTCCAGGTGCCGGCCGTATAGTCGGCGAATCCGGGAAACCCGTTGGACGCGGGGACGAAGCCCTGCGCGGCGTACGGACCGACCTCCCACGACGGCCGCCCGCCCGCGCCGACCTCGAAGCGTTCATCACGCCACTCGGCGCCGCCCGCGACATTGACCATCTCGGTGGCGGCATAGGCAACGTCGACGTTGAGACCGACCTCCTCCTGCCGGTAGAGGCCCGGGTTGAAGTCGCGGGGCGTGTCGGGGCCGAGCGACGCGTTGACGGTGTTGTTGAAGAAGAAGTCCGACTGGTGGGCGCCGTAACTCAAGACAGGTAAGCCACCGCCTATGGCGGTGAGACGCGCAAAGGTTCGACCGTGGTAGGGGTTAGCCGAAGAAGATAGACGGTCTCCAGTCATGAACTCCCCAGTTCAGACAGGAGACCGCCATACGAGAGTGGCAGAGCCAATCTCACGGTGGATGCTATTGCAAATGCGGTTGCTGTGGCTTCGGTAGTCTCGAACTTGCGTTCTTCCGTCTGCTCCGATTTGACGCGCAGGCGCTGCTGTGGGCCCGGTCGATTTGGCCGAACAGGCGATCCGCGATTACATCCGGTGGTCGCAAGCAGAGGAGACGCCGCGAGAGCGGCTAGAAAATCGCTAATCGAAGGCCCCTTCGAGGGGCCTTCATCATACCGCCCCCTCAGGGGGCGGTAGCTGATTGGCGCTGGCGTCCCAGGTCAGACCGTTGGCCGCGAGCCGGCGCAAGCCGGCAACCGCCGACATGTCGGTCACGTTCCCGCCGAACCGCGGGGTGAAGCCGCCCGGGGCGATCTCCTGGAAGGAGAAACAGTTAGGGTCGGCGACCACCTGCGCGAGGGCTGCCTGATCCGGCACGTTGTCGGTGATCGCCACGGTGGGACAATTGGCGGAGCCCATGTCATTCGCGGCGAGCACGTCGCCGATGAGCAGCGTCTGGCCGCCGTCGAGGCTGTAGATGTGCTACCTTGAGCTCCTGCCCGCGATCAAAAGTTTGGCTATATCCGAGTTTCCCAAATAGCGTAAGCACCTGATATCCCAGTCTTTCCGGGGTAAATCGAGCGTTCGGCGTGTACAGGTCGACGGTGTTGACGCGAACATAGTTGTTCGCCGGTCGACTGCAGTCCGAGGACGCAGCGGTCCAGTTCGACATCACGCATGGGCCCCCTCCCTGGGAGCCATCTTGTCGCGCACGGACGGGCCCTGTGGAAGCTGACGGCGCCGTGGACGCACAGAACGCGCCCACCGTGCCTTGGAAAACGCTGTGCGTTTTCCACGAGCTCCCACAGGGCCTTCAAATCCGAAAGGCCCCAAAAGTTGGCGTTGGGAAACCCGGCGTTCCAATCAAATCACCCACGAAAAACCCCGAAAGGCCCCAAAATGGCGTTGGGAAACCCGGATAGACCCATCTTTATGGCTATATCCGAGTTTCCCAAAGGGCGTAAGTGCCTGATATCCCTGTCTTTCCTGGGTAAATCGAGCGTTCGGCCTGCACAGGTCGGCCGCTTCGATGTGAACATAGTCATTCACGGGTCGACTGCAGTCCGAGGACGCGGCGATCTTGTCGCATACGGATGGGCTCTGTGGAAGCTGCCGGCGCCGTGGCCGCACAGAACGCGCCCACCGCACCTCGGAAAACGCTGCGCGTTTTCCACGAGCTTCCACAGGGCCTTTCCCATCAAATCATCCACGAAAAACCCCGAAAGGCCCCAAAATAGCGTTGGGAAACCCGGATAGACCCAAAAGTTTTGATCCGAGATAATGCGAGACTATCCGAGATACGCGAGATGCCGACTCGCGCCGGCGCAACTCCGGATCCAGCAACAGCCGGCCGTCCCGCAAAAGTTTTGTCCGGGATATTCCGGGACTTGCCGGGATCCATCCCGGTATCCGAGGACTCCTGCACCTTCCTGAGCGTCTTCACCAAGTCCTGTAACATCTCGGCCAGCGCGTTCTCCGAGCGCTGGTCGCGCGCAAGGGCTCCGTCGAGAACCGAGCCTCCCGGTCACGAGGCATCCGTAGCTCCAGCTTGGCGATCCGGGTCACCAGCCCGCGCGATACCCCACCCGGTCCGTCGGCCGCTCGCCGGGCGCCGCCCCACCGCTCGGTCATCTCGGCTTCTCAGACCTCCTGGTTCGAGTGGTCATGGTGCCCGAGGTCACGCCGTCATAGACGACGCCATCGTCCGTCACGGTGACGAGGTAGGTCCGGCCGCGCCAGGCCCGCACCAGGCGGGTGCCGGCGCGTACGGGTGGTCCCTGCTCCGAGGCGACGCAACCGGCCTTGGCGAGCGTCTGAAGACGCCGCCGCGTCGCGTTGCTCACGCCGCCAGACGCGTCTTCCTGGAGCGTGTAGGAGAGGTCCCGGCGCAGCAGATCGCGGCTGAGCCGTGGCGGAAGAATCCCATGCCGGCGGCGCCAGGCACGGCGCAGCGCCGCCAGATCCATCGCCTCAATGGCCGCCAACTCAGGTCCCCCGTCGGTCATGAGTCGTCTTCTGCGAACCGGCGAGCACCGTCAGTCCTGGCGACGCCGCCCCCCAGGCCAGCCTACCGTGCTGAGCCGCCGGCAGGCAATCGACTCACGCCGGAGGGGGCCGACGATTTTTTGCCGACGACCGACACCCGGACCACCGAACCTGGCTCGCGAGACGCTCGCCCGCTCACCGGTCGCCACCTCGCTCCGGACGCGGCTTGCTTCTCGGTGCCCCTTCCGCCAGCGCCGAAATCGCCTGAAATCCGCGGAAAACGCGGGGTTGCCCCCGAGCGATCCCGGAGCGCGAGCACCGCGGCGACTGGGTGGCGGAGAGAGTGGGATTCGAACCCACGGTAGGAGGATCACCCCTACACACGCTTTCCAAGCGTGCTCCATCAACCACTCGGACATCTCTCCGTGGAGTGGCCTCATTGTCATTCTACCACTCGCGCGTACGCGACCCCGGTCACGCGGCCGGTCCATCCCGCCCGGTCACTGGCTATTGATTCGCCCGAGAGGGACGACGAACCCCGGAGTGAGCTTTGGGGTTAGACTGGACGTTCGCCGAGCCCGGTGGCGGGTCGCGCCGCGGCCCGGACCCTGTGCAATCTCAGCCTACGAACCGCGTCAGGGCCGGAAGGCAGCAGCGCTAAGTAGTCACTGACATGTGCCGCAGGCTCTTCCGGGTCGCGGTGGGGTCCACCACCGACCACACGGCTGTGGCCGAACCAGAGGGTGGCGTTCAGCACACCGGTTCGGCGTCTCGCGGTGACGTCCGGCAGTCGACATGACCTACCAGGTGCTCGCGCGCAAGTATCGCCCACAGAGGTTTGCGGACGTCGTCGGCCAGCGCGGCGTGACGCAGACGTTGTGCAACGCCCTGACGCACGACCGGCTCGCGCAGGCCTTCGTGTTCGCCGGCCCGCGCGGTGTGGGAAAGACCACGACCGCTCGTATCCTGGCTCGGGCACTGAACTGCGTGAACGGGCCGACGTCCGATCCCTGCGGCACCTGCGACGCGTGCACGGAGATCGCGGAAGGACGTGACATCGACGTCCTCGAGATCGACGCCGCCACACACACGCAGGTAGAGAATGTCCGCGAGGTCATCATTGCCGGGCTGTCCACATCGCCGGTACGGAACCGCTACAAGGTCTTCATCATCGACGAAGTCCATCAGTTGTCGAGCCACTCCTTCAACGCGCTGCTGAAATCGGTCGAAGAGCCGCCGCCACATGTCACCTTCATGATGGCGACCACCGAGCTCGGGAAGATCCCGGAGACGATTCTGTCCCGATCGCAGGTGTACGAGTTTCGTACCATTGGCCGCCAGCTCATCGCGGAGCAGCTCTCGAAGATTGCCGCCGCGGAGTCGATCACGATCGACGACGCGGCCATCGGTCTCATCGCGCGCGCGGCCGACGGGAGCATGCGCGACGCGCAGAGCGCGTTCGATCAAGTCATCGCGTTCGCCGGGAAGGCGATGAGCGTCGAGGACGTGTCGACCGTGCTCGGTCTCATCGGGCGCGACCCGGTGCTGGACGTCGTCGAGGCGGTGGCCAACGAGGACCCCAGCGTGGTGTTCGAGCTGGCGGGGCAGTTTATCGAGGCAGGGTACGACCTGCGGCTGGTGTGTCGCGAGCTGTCACGCGCGGTGCGCGACCTGCTGGCCATCGGCATCGATGCGGCGCGCGCCAGCGACCCGGAGATCGCGGCCGAGGGAGAGCGCGATCGACTCGTGGCGCTTGCCGCACGGTTCTCACGCGAGGATCTGCTCCGTGCGTTCGACGTCATCGCGCGCGCGGAATTCGAGATTCGCAGCGCGGCGATGCCCCGGTATCACCTCGAGATGGCGCTGCTCCGCTGGATGCATCTTCGCAAGCTCGTGCCGCTCACCGACCTGCTGCAGGGGGCGGCCGCCGTCGTCCCTCCGACGGGGCAGAGCGGTGGGGGTGGTCGCGAGGCGCCGGTTACACGTCCGACGCCGTCGACTCGCCAGCCAGCGCGGTCTGCCGCCCGCCGGCCGCCGGTCAAGCGCGCGACGGCGGCACCGGAGGCGAGACCGGCGTCGGCTGCACCCGTGCCCGGTTCCGGCGAGGCGAGCGGTGATCCGAGGGCCGCGGTGCTGGCGGAGATCAAGCGGACCAAGAAGTTCTTTTACGGGACGGTGGTCGCGCAGGCGCAGCAGATCGAGTTGCGAGGCGACCGGATGGTCTTTACCTTTACGAGCGCCCAACGCACGCTCGCCGGTCAGCTCGAGCAAAACCAGCCGTGGCTGGAGGCGACCATCGCCAACCTCGTCGGTCGCAAGGTCGCGGTGGTCTCCGAGCAGACCGACGTCGCATCGGCGCCCGCGGAGGCAGACCCAGCGCCGGTGGCGGAGGCCGCGCCGCCGGAAAGCCCGGCGGACGACGGGTCCGCGGAGCTGCGCGCCCGGGCACTGAGCGACACGGTGGTCCAGTCGATGCTCGAGGTCTTTCCCGCGGAGATCGACAAGGTGGAGGAGATCTAGCGCTGGGAACGGTGCAACCCTGGCACACGGGAACCGGTAGAACGTAGAGTCCCCATGAACATCCAGCAGATGATGAAGCAGGCGCAGCAGATGCAGGAGCAGCTGCAGCGTGAGCTCGCCGACACCGAGATCGAGGCGACGGCGGGTGGCGGCATGGTGACGGTGGTAATGAACGGCGTCAAGCAGATCCGACGGATCACGATCGACCCGGACGTCGTCTCGAAGGACGACGTCGAGATGCTGCAGGACCTGATTGTCGCGGCCATCAACGACGCGCAGCGCAAGGTCGATGAAGCGGTCGCCGGCAAGATGGGGGGCATGATGGGCGGGCTCAAGATCCCCGGGTTGACGGGATGACCCAGCTCGGGCCGCTCGCCGTGCTGATCGAACAGCTGCAGCGGCTCCCGGGCATCGGTGCCAAGGGTGCTCAGCGACTGGCCTTCCATCTCCTCCGCCAGCCTCGCGATGAGGTCGACGCCCTCCTGAACGCCGTCCGTGATGTCAAAGAGCAGATCACCTACTGCTCCGTCTGCCACAACATCACCGACGCCGACCCGTGTTACTACTGCACCCACGACGGCCGCGATCGTGGTGTCATCTGCGTCGTTGAAGACCCGCCCAACGTGACGGCCATCGAGAAGACCAACGATTTCAACGGTGTCTACCACGTGCTGATGGGGGCGCTGTCCCCGCTCCAGGGCGTCGGTCCGGACGATCTGAAGATCGAGAGCCTGCTCCAGCGCGTTGGCGCCGGAGAGATCAACGAAGTCATCCTCGCGACGAACCCCAACGTCGAAGGCGAGGCAACGGCCATCTATCTCGCCAAGCTGCTCAAGCCGTTCGGCACCCGTGTGACGCGTATCGCCATGGGGCTGCCCGTCGGGAGCGACCTGGAGTACGCCGACGATGTGACGGTGCACAAGGCGATGGAAGGCCGCCGTGAGGTGTAATCCTCGGCCACGCGCGTGGTCGGCGGGGCGGCGAGTCGTTCCGCGCGCTCTCGGTCGGTAGGGCGGGGCGTCAGCCGCGCTGTCGAGCGTCGCTTTTGAAGATCTCGTCGATCACCGCCGCCGTCGCCGGGGCGCGTGCCTCGCGTCCGGGGTCGTCGAGATCACGTCGCAGGGCCTCGAGCCCGGCTTCATCATCGACGTCGTACCAGGGCGGTACGAGGGCGATCGTCAGACCGGCGCGGCCCGCGGCGGCGACCGTGTCGTCGAAGGCGAATCCGGTGCCCCACCGGATCCCGTCGAAAAGGTCGGGGACGGCCCCGTCGCTAGGTGCCGTCAAGCCGAGCAGATAGTACCCGCCGTCCCGGGCCGGTCCGATGACGACGGTGCGATCCTCGAGGAGGTCGATCGCGCGAGCCAGATGATCCACCGGCAGATTGGGCAGATCCGACCCGATCATCACCACCTGCGAGAACCCGGCAGCGAAGAGGTCGATGAACACGCCACGCTCTCTCGCGCCGAGGTCGTCGCCCCGCTGGGACAGCAGCTCGCTGTCGGTAATCCCCAGCGTCTCGGCATCGTCCCGGCCGCCGTCGGGGGTGAAGGCGACGCGGAGCGAGACGCCGTCGAGTGACCGCGCCTTCGCGAGCGTGTCCCGTAGGAACGCCGTGTAGAGGCGCCGGCGTTCGTCGTCCCCAGCGATGGTCGGAGCGAGCCGCGACTTCGGGGGACGCGCCCCGCGCGGTGCCCGTGCCATCACCACGATCGCCACCTCGCGGGCCGATGTGCTCAGCACGTCGGCGACCGACAGACCGCGGCGCACGAACGCGCCGACGCCGATCGCGGTCCAGAACAGCATCCGGCTCTTCCGGACGATGGCCATCGTGACGCCCACCGTTGTGCCATACGCCAGCAGGTCGGCGACCATCGCGGTGCCCGCCTCATCGACGCCGAGACGCATCGGCACGACCTTGAAGACGACGTTGATGAAGCGATTCGCCGCCTCGAGCACGAACGCGTCCATCAGCGTCACCGGTCGATCGCTGATGAGTCCGAGCACGAGCGCGACCTCGAGGATCGCCAGTACGTGAAACGACAGCTCGAGCGCCGCCACGACCAGCAGCCGCCCCCACGCTCGCGGGTAATCGCGTTGGAGACGCACTTCCGCCTCGCGCGCCAGCGCCGCTGCGCGCGCCAAGACGCGCACAGCGATCCCATGTCCCGCCAGCCACGACAGACCGGTGCTCACGACCCGCGTGTCGGACCAGATGATCCAGTGTGCGGCCCCCACGAGCAGTGCAAGCGTGGCGATCGGAATGCCCGTCGCCAGCCAGCCGCCGCCCGGCACCTGGACGAGGAGAACGAGCGCGACGCCGCCCGCCCCGATGACGACCACCGTCGACAGCGTGTAGAACAGGTTCTCGACGACGAGGGCCGGCAACGTGCGACCAAGCGGCGCTCGATGGCGGAGATAGAGCGCCTTCGCCGGCTCTCCCACCACGACGTTCAGCAGGTTGCCCAGCGCGTCGCCGGCCAGCGCGGCCGGCACCACGTGGCGCAGCGTGAGGCCGTGGCCAGCGGGTATGCAGCCGATCCAGGCTGCAGCACGCACGGCGAAACGCAGACCCGACAGGCCGAGAATGAGCAAGAACCCCCAACCGATTCGCCGGATCCCGTCCGCGACGTCGCCAATGCCGGCACGTTCGACGAAGTAGACGAACAGCGCCAGGCCGCCGAGGGCAAAGAGGACGCCGCCCAAGCGGGGGCGACGCGCGGCCGGCGAAGGCGGCGGGTTCATCAGGCAGGATCACGACACGTGGGAGGGGACGCTGGCATAATCAGCCAGCCATGCCGGCGGTCTCCCTCCACGTTCCCGTGGCCATCATTCTACTCGGCGGGGGATTGCTGGCATGTTTCCTCGGGTATCGGCTGCTGCGCACGTTCCTCGCCGTCTACGGCTTTGTCGGCGGGGTCATCCTCGCCACGCTCTTCGTCGAACCGCTTGAGACCTGGCAGGCCGTGCTCGTGACCGTCGGGTCCGGGCTCGTCGGCGCGGTGCTCGCCATTGCGATCTATCTGGCGGGCGTTGCGCTCTTTGGCGCCGGGCTCGCGGCCTTCGCGCTCAACCTGAGCCTGGACGCCGACCCGCACCTCGGGGTGCTGTTGGCAACCTCCGTCCTTGGCGCGCTCGTTGCGCTCCTGGTCCGCCGCTACGTGCTGATCGTCGGCACATCGTTCATCGGGGCGTGGACCGCCGTCGTCGGCGGCATGGCGCTGGCCGGAAACGGCGCCGCGGTGGCGGCTGCGACGGGCGACATGTCACTCGTCTTTCCGCTGGCGCCCATCACGGGTCAGGTGGAGTTCGCCGTCGGCTGGGTCGCGCTCGGCTTGGTAGCGGCGCTCGTGCAGCTCAGGGCCACCGCGAGCTCGCGCGCCCGGGCCGAGCGAGCCACGAAGTCCGGGAAGAAGTGATAGGATCGAACACGGTTCGATGGCCGTTTCACACGACGTCCATCGAGTCGCCCGCGCGCTCCTGAGTGTTCCTCAGTAGCTCAATTGGCAGAGCATCCGGCTGTTAACCGGAGGGTTGCTGGTTCGAGTCCAGCCTGAGGAGCCAATCTTTTCTGGTTCCTCTCAGGGATCGGTGCAGCTTTGGCCGGTTCCATGGCTAATAAGTCAAGCATTGTCATCGACTTACGTGGCTGGAGAACACCGTCTGTATCTGGAGAGGAACTGCAGGCTCTCGGAAAGTCCGGCCCACGGTACACGGCGGAAATCGCGAGGGGCCTGCCAGTGCCAAGGGGCTGAACAGTCAGCGAGGGTTCGGCCCAGCGGTAAAACGTCGGCGAAAGTCCAGGCCGCGTTCCACGAGTGTTCATGGTTCGTCGCCCTGTAAATGCCAGCGCCTCAGCACCTTGAGGTGGGACCGGCTGCCGTCGAGCAGGCCCCCCACCAAAAGCGGGGCCCGCGCAGGCGGCCGTCGACTGAGCGATAGACGACTTCACCGCTGATTCGCGGGCACGAACACATCCGCAGCCTCTTTCCACGGCGTGGCTGACCTGCTGGGGGCTGAATCGTGCACACATTTGTGTGAGGAACCTCTTTTCTAGGAGTTACGGTTTCCAGGGTGTCCCTTCGTCCCCGACTGTGGGGGATTCTGTGGGGTCGGCCGTTTCATCAGCGCCCCCTTCTGGTGATTGATGTCCTTAGATCCCGGCACCATCCTCGGCCCGTACTCCGTCAGCGCCAAGATCGGCGAAGGCGGTATAGGGCGAGGTCTCCATCCCGCGACACACGGCTGGACCGCACCGTCGCGATCAAGGTGCTTCTCGAGCACGTCGCCGCCGACCCCGATCTGAAGCAGCGGTTCGAGCGTAGGAACTGGCGACAATCGTCCCAGGAAAAGGGCTCGTGGCGAGCTCCGCGCGCCTGCCCCGATTCTGCTCCCGCCGACCAAGGAACGCAGCCGCCCTCACGGGTAGGCAGTCCCAGCAGAAAGCGCTGACACGCCTAGCAACGTCATCCTGAGGAAGCGGCGGAGCCGGCCGTGGCCACGACGTAGAATGACCTGTCGCTGCGTCTTACCACCCGATAGACAGACCAATGGGCTTGACCGTCGGTGACCGCCTTGGCCATTCCTAAGAAACTGTACCCTGAAGGGGTCAGTTTCTGGCGTGATCAAATGCGATTCGAGCGCATAGCGGGCTACGACGTCACCGTCCACATCGGCGAGGGCGGCGTGGGCCAGGTCTATCGCGCCACCGACACGCAACTGGTGGTGCTCAACTGGGCGGAGGAGTCGAAGCGCCTCGTGCCTGTCCCGTAGCTTGGGCGAGCCACCGCTGATCGTTGCTACTGAACAGTTTCCTGTTCGTCGGATGCCGCGCTCGCGGGTGCGGCGGGTGAGTCAAGCGTCTCCATAGCTCGCCTCTGCGCCGAGTCTCCGAAATGCGCGTATCGCTTCGCCATGCGTGCCGTCGTCGCGGGGCTCCAACCCATCAGGCTTGCCACTACCGGTAAAGGCACTCCCCGCTCGAGCAGTCGCGTAATGCAGGTGTGCCTGAGGTCATGGAATCGGCAGTGAACCCCGGCTGTCTTGCGAGCGGACGTCCACGCCACCTTCCAGGATCCGATGGACGTTGTCGGATCGGTGCCGTACACCTGTGAGATCTCGCTGTTCCCACTGAAACCCACCCGCTCGCTTTGGAAACACATAGTGCTCGGGTCTGCGATCTGGAAACTGCTGTGCCCAGGTCGAGAGCGCCTTGGTGGCTGTCTTGTTCAGCGGAACGACTCGACCTTCACCGCTCGGCGTCTTGGATTTCCCGACCGTGACTACCCTGGTCAGTAGATCCACTTGGTGCCACAGGAGGAACCGCAATTCCTCGCTACGGAGCCCGGTTTGAATATCTAGCGTGACAGCCGGAAGCAAGGACCGCGACCGACTGGCCGCGCACGCCTTGAGCAGTCTCTCTTCCTGATCAGGCGCGAGGGCTATGCCAACGTTGGCGCGGACCGGCAGCATTCGGACATCGGGAGCGAGCTGCGCCCATAGTCGGTGACGACGGAGAATCGCTCGCACTGTGCCGAGTTCGTTGTTGATCGTCTTGGGGGCAGCTTCCGCATCTTGCCGCGCCTGCTGTATTCAGAGATGTCACGGTCTGTGATGTCGGTGACGAGCAGTCGTCCGAAGTGCGACTTCAAGTGTTCGATGTTCGTATTCTCGATGACGTAGGTCTTCGGAGCCCAACTCGGCTTTTTCCGCGTCAAGTACTCATCAGCGGCGTCCGAGAAAAGCGGGGGGAGCACTCGAGGACGAATCCCGTTGATGTTCTCCTCGATTTCACGCCGTCGTTTTCTCTCGACGCTCGCGGCCAGTGCTCGGCCCGTGGTGCGGGTCGTCTCGCGGTAGCGACGGCCTCCAACCGTGAACTCGAACCAGAAAACCCTGCCGCGTCGGTAGAGCATTGGTACCTCCTGTTACTGCCGACCGGTCCCACTTACCCAGTGCCGAACTGTCTTCACGGTGCTGTCAAGTTGCGCCGCGATGTCCTTCAGCGTCGCCCCGCCTTGTCGAAGCTTGCGCGCACGCTCGATCCGCTGGCGATAGGCTTTGGATCGGCACGCGTTCGAGCAGAACATCTTTCGAGCTCCAGCGTCATCCGATGTGATGTCGAACCACTTGCCACAGAGTTCACACCGACGATAGTCGCGTTCCCTGTCAATGGCTTCGGCAAGTTGCAACCAAAGTGCAGCAAGCAGATTCCTGGGTACCAGGTGCAGTCGGAGACGGTCATCATCAGGTCCCCCCATCAAGAGAGGGTCTACGCCCTCCTCTCTGAGGTTGGCATTGACCTCGTGCTTGAGCCCTCGCAGAGCGGCCTCGTCTCTGTCAAGATCCGGCGGAGCAGCTGGAGCCGCCTCGTCTTCGTCGTCTTCATCGGGCCGGAGGATGTAGTCCTCTGCCTGAGACAGCGGCACATCGCGTCCCGAGTCGTCCCATAAAAAAAGGTCCGAGGAGGAGTCGAACACCCCTTCTCGATATGCATCCCACTCTTTCACGGCGCGACGCAGGCTCCACACCCCGCGTTTCCACACGGCCAGCGTCTCGCCGAGGGGGTCCTTCCCGAGGTCGCCGAACGTGTTGGCAAATTCGAGAACCCGTGCCTCATCGACCGGGTAAAGGTCCGCGAATCTTCTGAACAAGGAGGGCTCGCGCAGCGGCTCGACGTACTTGCGTCGTCGTCTTCCAGGTTGCGATTTGGGCCTGAGTCGGCGGGCCTTGAACACCTTCCGTGCCTCTGCGAGGTCACGGAGGGGAGACTCGTAGTCGACCCACTCGAATCCCTCCTGCGGCATCTTCCACCGGAACTTGAGTAATCGAGTCTCAGATTTCGGCATAGCGTTGTAGCGTTACGGACAAATCACGTAGTTACAGTTAATATACATTGACACGTATCACTGTCAAGCCATATTGTTAATGGGTCTGAGAAGGGGACCCTGCATGCATCGAAGCGATCGTCCTCGAACCGTTCGAGAAGCCGCGGAAGAACTCGGCCTGTCGGTTCACACGGTCCGGGCCTGGATTGCCCAGCGTCGGGTTGGACACCTTCGGCTGGGGCGCGCCATTCGTGTACCTCAGGACGAAATCCGGCGAGTTCTGACCCAGTCTGAGGTCCCGGCATCTCGCCGGCACGATCGGCCCTATGACAGGTGACGCAGTGACAACAGCTAGCGGTCGATGCGCCGCTTGGGACGCGATCGTCGGTCGTCTCGAATCCGGATCTCGCTCCGCGCGGGTCGCGTAGCGCGACTGACATCGAGAAGTAGATCACTGAGCGCGCGGAGGCGAAGAAGTGAGGAGGGACAGCCGCGACGGCGTCATCGAGGAACTCGCCAACAACGAGCGCGAGCTGGCCCGCCAGTGCGCGCAACTCCGGGAGGCTCTGCACGCCGCGATTGCAATGCTTCACCAACAGCAGGGCACGATCGATCGACTCCGTGCCGAATACCGACGCGCACTCGAGGCCCTTCGGCGTCTGCGCCAGGGGGCCGGTCCTCGTGATGAGCAGCGACGGGACGCCGCGTGACCATCGGGACCGCGGATGTACGGCCCCGGAGTCCTCAGGTTCGACAGGCGAACGAGTGCCCGCGGCGGAAGAGATCCCCCGTCGTTGTGACCGTTGGCCCGTCGCACCATGATCGCCTCACCGAGGCCGGAGCCGCGGAGCGGTTTGCCCGACTGCACGGGGCCAACGTCCGCTACGACCACCGCCGCGGGCGGTGGCTGGTGTGGGACGCCCACCGCTGGAAGCCCGATGCCGACGCCGCCATCACACGCCTGACGCTCAAATTCGCGCGCAGCTGGCAGCAGGATGCCGTCGACATCCCCGACCGGGATCGCCGCGAGGCGACCTTCAAGGCGGCCATCCGGCTCGAACGCCGCAACGCGCTGCAAAGCATGCTCGCCTTCTCGCGGGACCTCCGTCCGATCACCGACACGGGCGAAGGCTGGAACGCCGACCCGTGGTTGCCCGGCGTCGAGAACGGCGTCGTGGACCTGCGGAACGGGCACCTTCGTGAGGGGCGCCGCGACGACCGAATCACCTTCACCGCCGGTGCCCCGTACGACCCCGAGGCTCGATCCGACCTGTGGGACTCGGCCCTCCGCGCCATCCTCGTCGACGACGCGCTCATCGACTTCGTGCAGGTCGCCGCCGGTTACTCCACGACGGGAGACACCCGCCGCGACTGCTGGTTCCTCGCAGACGGGTCCGGTCGGAACGGAAAGGGAACTCTCCTGCACACCATCCGGCGTGCACTCGGCGACTACGCGCTGGAGCTGCCAGCCTCGGTCTTCGACCTGCGCCGTGATAGGGCGCCCTATGACCTGGCCGTGCTGCCGGGCAAGCGGTTCGTCATGTCGTCTGAATCCGGCGACACGATCCGCATGCACCACGACCGCATCAAGCAGATCACGGGTGGCGACCCCATGCGCGTCGCGAACAAGTATGAGCGCAGTTTCGAGTGCGAGCCGAGCTGCAAACTGTGGCTGTCGTGCAATCAGAAGCCGCGCGTCACAGACGAAAGCCCCGCTTTCTGGGCGCGCGTGCTGAGGGTTCCGTTCTCCGTCTCGTTCGCCGGCCGCGAGGACCGCGACCTGCGGCCGACGCTGCAGTGCGAGCCGACACACCGGGCCGCCGCGCTCACTTGGCTCGTCGTTGGCGCCGTGCGGTACCACGCGCGCGGCCTCCATCCGCCGGCCGTCGTACGCGACGCCACGCGCGACTACGAATCCGAGAACGACCCGCTGGCCGACTTCATAACGGAGGCTATCGACACGGACCCCCACGGCGGTAAACGCTGTAGTGCTGAACAGGAAAGCGAGGGTACGAAGCATGCCGCCACGCAAGAAACCGAAGGTGCCAGAAAGCGGCGCGCGCCAACTTCGGTCGAAGAAGACGAAGCCAGGAAAGCGGGCTGCCACACGGCCGCCCGGCGAGGCAGAGCGGATCGCGCACCGGCGGGCTGAGGCGATGGCGGCTCGCGTCGAGGGAGCGAACTATCGACAGATCGCTAACCAGCTCAACGTCTCAGTCGGGACGGCCTTCGACGATGTCGCCGCCGAGCTCGAGGCGGTCTGCCAATCGACAGCACAGGAGGCCGAGCGGCTGCGCGACCTCGAGCTCGAGCGGATGGACCGGATCCTGCGCGTCCTCGATGCGGCCATCGAGAGCGGCGACGTGCCAGCGTGCCGCGCCGCGATTCGCGTTTCGATGCACCGAGCGCGATTGCTTGGTTTGTTCCGGGTAGCGGACTCGTCAGTCGACCAGGGCCTGTACGCGGAGCTCAGCGAGCGCGAGCTCGTGTTCCGGGTCGAGAAGCTGGTCGAGCACGCGAAGAAGATCCATGCGGCGGACGCGAAGGCCAAAAAGGGGACGGTGCACTAGGTCACCGCAGGGTGGGACGCAGCAGTTGTTCGACCGCGGCCACCGCCTCTCGGCGGCCCGATGGAATTCCTCGGCCCCCACGCAATGGGCCGTCAGCCGTTATCATCGGTCGCCGGATCAGGGCAGCGCTAACCGGATCAGGGCAGCGCTAACGGTGTGCGCGCGGCGGAGACATCGACTCGTCGCGTACGCGTCAACCGCGGCGATCGGAGGGACTGGCGTCATGGTGAGTGCACAAACGGGCCGCATTCTCCCCTTCGCCCGACCGGATCGGCGGGCCCGCGCCACGCGACCGCCGTTAGGTGGCCGGAGCGATCCTCGCGCCACCACGCGGCGCATGCCCACTGGGGCGTTGAAGACTACCGTCACGTTTGACCTCCCCGACCTGCGACCACAGCGCCCGGCGAGAGAATGTCCCAAGCGGGATGCGGCGTCGAGCGATCAGCGCGCCTCGGAGGACACGTCCCGGGCTCATGACCCCACAGCGCTCGACGTCCTCCCCCACCTGTACGGCCGTGATCCCCACCGGCCGGCACGGTTCGCGCGTGACGTGCAGACGCAGGTCCAGTTCTTGTTGCGTGGCCGAGCCGGCGCCATCGTGAGCACGGTCGTGGGTCGGCGCGGGCGCGACGCCCCCGCACTGCAGAGCCTTGGTGATCTCCACACCTACCGCACGATCATGGGGGCTTGGACGTGGGCGTGCCTGTTTCAGGCGGTGCGTGAGACGCGATCGTATGAGGCTGGGCTCGACGCTGGGCTGCTGTTGCTCCGCGTCGCTGAGCGGCATCACGCACGCCTCAGTCGGCGGGAGTTTGCGGCGCACCGGCAACAGTTGTACTGGTTCATCCTTGAGATGCTCGATCGGCTCGACCGATGGGAGGCGTATCTCGCGACCTGGGTGCGCGTGCGCGCGCGAACCGGCTATGCGGATCGCGTCGGGCTCGAGGCGCGGCAACTGTACGGGGCGCAGCTGACGCCGTATGTCCTGCGTGAGGACGCGCGCGGCCTGACGGTCCATTTCCTCTGGATGACTCGGTATCGTAAGGGGGTCATCGAGCGGAAGGCGGGGCGTCAGCGCCGCGGGCAGAAACTTGGCAACGCCTGGCACGCCACGCAGGACGAGCTGTCGGACGCCGAGCTGCGTGAGCGGGTCGCGTGGGTCGCGTGCCAGGCCAGAGCAGCCTCGTGGCAGGGTAGCCCCTGACGCCCCAAGGCTACGGGGTATCTGAGCGCCGTTTGCGAAATCGCAAGCGAAAGGGCACGTCGAGCGGCGCGAAGAACGTCGCCAACGTCACCCCGAGGGCTCGGCCGAGGCGATTCACCACATCAAGCGTCGGCGACTGTTGGCCTCGCTCCAAGTCGCTGACGTAGGTCCAGTGAAGGCCGGCTCGGTCGGCAAGGCCTTCCTGCGATAGACGGCGGCGGCGGCGCAGCTCCCGGATTCTCGCGCCCAGCGCCGGGCGCAGGTCCTTCACGCCCGCATCCTGACGAGCGCGCGCTTGTCTCAACCATAGCTACGTAGCTATCCTGCGATTGGGGGCGGCGTAAGGATGGAGTGACCGGATGAAGGGAAGGGAACGAGCACGACGAAGGCCGCGGGTGACGCGAGTCGTGTCGATCGCGGTCCTGACCCTGGGTGTGTCCGCCGGATGTGCCCCTGACCCGTCCGGTCAGCGACCCGCGACGGTTGCGCCCGCAGGTGCGGACTAAGCGCTGATGGCAGCGCGCGGCGTCAGATGATGCGGCGTCTGTGCCAGAGGCGTTCGTGCACGGCGAGGCACGGTCGACGGTGATCCAGCACGTCGAGCCGAACACTCTGGGGGTGGGCGGCGCGGAGTTCCGCGTCAAACGCAACCCACGTGGGCGAGGGGCCTTCGTCTACGACCCACGAGTCGAACATGCCGGGGTCGCACGAAACCTCATCCGAACAAGACGCGGAAGCGATCGCAGATCACGTCGTCACGATCACCCGCAGCTGACGCCCGACCGTCGTCGTGTTCGGGTGGTCAGATGGCGATCAGCGCATCGATCGTCGCGACGCCGTCGGCGACGGTCGCCCGACGCGGGGCGACGCGCGCGGATGGCGAGTTAAGACGGCGTTCATGACGTCGGGCGACGGCGTTCGCGCGACGTTCTCCCCGATCCACGACGGGGTGTGGGTTCAGTCGAGCGATCACGCACGGCGTCGTCTGAGCGACGTGTCGCCGACCGCGGGTCGGCGCCGATGGCAGGTGTCAGATCGGCCGATCTGCCCGTGTCTGAAACCGTTTACCCGAAACGGTTCGCCGCTCTCAAATGGCCCTGAAACACCCCTGTTTTCGGGCCTGATCGCCGATGTGGGCGTCACCGTTTCCCCGGATCCCGCGCTCGCGTCGTGTTCGGGTGGCCGCAGCAACGGCCCCGTCCGCCGATAAAGGCCACGATGACAACGATGGGTTCGCGGGGCAGCGGAAGGTGGTGCTGGACCTGGGCGCGGTGTCGTACATGGATAGCACCAGTCTCGGCGAGCTCGTCAGTGGTTTCGTGACCATGCGCAAGCAGGGTGGCACACTGCACGTGGCGAACCTCACGGCGCGGGTCGAGCAGATGATGACGATCGCCCAATTGGCGAAGGTGTTCCAGATCTTTGGATCTGAAGAGGAGGCGGTCCGCAGCCTGGCTCCCGGACAGCGTGAGAGCTGAGGCTGGACCGCCACGGACGTAGACACATGGCCCTGACCTCGGTCATCCCGCGACGTCATCCGCACGATGAGGCACCGCGACGCCCGAGGAGGTGCAGGCCTTCGTCCACCGCTACGTTGAGTACCAGCAGGCACGCGACGCAGAGGCCCTCGCGAAGCTCTACACCGTAGATGCCACGGTTGAGAGTCCGAGTGTCGGAACGCACAAGGGTCGTGACGCCATCGAAAAGGGGTTCCTCTCAGGGATCGGTGCAGCTTTGGCCGGTTCCATGGCTAATAAGTCAAGCATTGTCATCGACTTACGTGGCTGGAGAACACCGTCTGTATCTGGAGAGGAACTGCAGGCTCTCGGAAAGTCCGGCCCACGGTACACGGCGGAAATCGCGAGGGGCCTGCCAGTGCCAAGGGGCTGAACAGTCAGCGAGGGTTCGGCCCAGCGGTAAAACGTCGGCGAAAGTCCAGGCCGCGTTCCACGAGTGTTCATGGTTCGTCGCCCTGTAAATGCCAGCGCCTCAGCACCTTGAGGTGGGACCGGCTGCCGTCGAGCAGGCCCCCCACCAAAAGCGGGGCCCGCGCAGGCGGCCGTCGACTGAGCGATAGACGACTTCACCGCTGATTCGCGGGCACGAACACATCCGCAGCCTCTTTCCACGGCGTGGCTGACCTGCTGGGGGCTGAATCGTGCACACATTTGTGTGAGGAACCCGAAAAGGGATGCCGCCATTGGTTCGCCTCGTTCCCGGATCTCGAGTTCGCCCCGGAAGGGATCGTCGCGGCGGGGTCCGAAGTGTCGTTAGCGTTCCACGCCTCCGGGACACATCAAGGCGAGTTTCTGGGTCTCCCGGCGACGGGGAAACGGGTCAAGTTTCGCGGCGTGTTCCTCCAGACACTCGAGGACGACCACATCGTGCACGAACGGCGGATCTATGACTTCACCGGTCTGCTCATCAAGCTCGGCATCCTGAAGGTCAAGCCGACCTAGTACTTAGTCTCGTAAATGAGCGTAATTATGAGACGGGCGCGTCGGATGCACGACTTCCTTCGTCCACTCGAACGGTGTCGCCTTGGGATTGTAGACCTTCACGAACGCGTCAATAGCGGCCCGCAGCTGCTGAGGGGAGGTAAAGCTGGCCCCTGCAAGCGCCCGACGAGTCAGGATGCTGAACCACACCTCGACCTGATTCAGCCACGAGCTGTACGTCGGGATGAAGTGGAAGTGCACGTTGGGATGGCGGCGGAGCCAGCGGTCATGCTTGGGCTTGTGCGTATGGAGATTGTCGAGAATGACGTGCAGCTCCCAACCAGCGTAGAGGTCGACCAGGGTGTTCATGAAGTCCAAGAACTCGCGCCGCCGACGGCGCCAGTAATGTCGAGCCGTGATGAAGCCGGTCGCGACCTCCAAGGCGGCGAACAGCGTCGTCGTGCCATGCCGCGTGTAGCCGTGCGCGAAGCCCGTCACCGCGGCTCCGGACGGCAACCGGAGCCACCCTTGCGCCCGCTCCAGCGCCTGAATCTGCGGTTTTTCGTCAACGGCCAGGACCACGGCATTCTCTGGGGGATGGAGATACAGGCCGACGACATCCGCGGCCTTGGGCGCAAACTCGGCGTCCGTGCTGATGCACCAACTGCGCCGCCGTCGCAACGAGATACCGTGCCGCCGCAGCACACGCCACACCTGTTGCGGGCTCACGTCGCCCAGGGCTTCCGCCAGCAGGCTGCCGGTCCAGGTCGCGTGCCCCTCAGGCGGCGGCTGGTCCAACCCGGCCAAAATGCGCCGCTCCGTGCGGTCATCGTAGCGCCGCGATGGTCCAGGTCGGGGCGCGTCCACCAAGCCAGGCAACCGCTGACGCGCAAACCGCCGCCGCCACTTCGAGACCCGGGCGGGCCGTGTGTCGAGCGCCGCGGCGATCGCATCGGTGCCCTCGCCTTTGGCCGCCCGCAAGATGATCCGTGCTCGTTCAACCAACCGCCGCTCAGTCGACCCAGCGCGCTGCCATGCTTGCAAGGTCTTCCGTTCCTCCGCAGTCAACGTGATCGGCGTGGGCGGTCGCGGCATGCGACAGCCTATCATAGTAACGCTTATTTATGTCATTAAGTACTAGACCGACGATGCCTCTGACAACCGGCGACCGCCTCGGCCATTACAACGTGACCGCCCTCATCGGGGAGGGCGGCCATACATGAGCCCCGGGCAGGCACGCGGGAAGCCAGTTGACAAGCGCGCAGACATTTTGGGCGTTTGGAGTGGTTACTGTGGAGATGCTCACGGGGCAGAAGGTTTTCGAAGGAGAAGACGTATCAACTACGTTGTCCTGCGTGCTCCAGAAAGAGCCCGATTGGACTCTCCTGCCGTCCGCCGTACCGCCGGTGCTTCGGGTCTATCTCCGTCGCTGTCTCGAGAAGGACGTGAAGGAACGAGTGCACGACATTGCAGACGTCCGTCTGGCGATGTCGGGTGCCTTCGACAAAGAGGGGGCCACGTCTACTGCTCGCCGCGCCGGGTCGGGGCGAGTTGGTTGGCGACGGGCCTTTCCGCCAGCGCTTGGCACACTGGTCATAGGGAGCCCGTTGTCCGGTCTTGTTGTGTGGCGGATGATGCAGCCGGAGATGCCTCAGGTGACGCGCTTTCGGGTGTCTCCCGATCAGGGGGTTTTGCTGCACGCATTCGGGAGGTCGCCAGATCTGGCAGTCTACGTCACCGCCCTCATCGGCGACGGCGGCATGGGGTAGGTCTATCGGGCGACCGACACCGAACTCGGCCGCGACGTGCCCGTGAAGATCCTGCCCGAGGCGTTCACATCCGACCCCGATCGCCTGGCGCGCTTCGAGCGCGAAGCGAAGGTCCTCGCTTCGCTGAACCACCCCAACGTCGGTCGTGAATTGGTTCGAGGAACTAGAGGAACGCGCCCTGTGCCCTGATCCATGCCCCTTCGGAGGCGCGCCACGGCACCATGGCGCGCCACGGCCGCGTCCAAACGCTCGGGTCGGTCACACGAAAGTGGTTGGCGTTTGTCTTGTTGGGCCGTTGCTCACTCGGGTCGCGCAACGCCGTGCTCCTGCCAGCCCACCAGTGGCAGATACGTGACGTCCAGGGCTCCCGCCAGAGCCGCGGCAAAGCGATCGAGACGCTCACGCTGCCGCACAATTACCATGACGTCTCTCGGATCCTGCCCTTGGTCCCTGAGGAACTTTCGGACCGGGTCCCGGAGATCGTCGCTGAGAGAGTCTTCTCCGAGCTCAGGGAAGGCCGTCCCCCTTCGCGCCCGAGACTCGACCGAGAATTTCGTGTCACGGTCCGACTCGGGCTCCATCAGGGCGACGGCTCGGCGGCTGCCGGTCGCCTGATCGGTGAGAAGCAGGACGACCTTGAACAGGAAGAAGTCGTGACGGCGTGCGCCACCGCTTGTGTTCTCCGTCTTTCTCCCTTCGTGCCACCACCCGCGGAGCTCGACGCCGTCGATGGCGGAGACGGGGAATTCGATGCGCTTCGAGATCCGCTGAATCGTCACCCGATCGTTGCGCCAGTCGATGGTCGCGCGCCAACGCCGTGCCGCCCAGCGACCATAGAGCATGAAGATAACGCCCAGCGACGACAGCCCGCCGAACAGTGCGACCCAGACCGGCAACGCGCGCCGCAGCTCATCGCTGTCGTAGCTTCCCAACAGAGACGGTCGTTGCCACAGGATGAGCACCACGATCCACGCCACGATGCTCACATGCGTGTAGCTGAACCGTGGCAACCGCCACCGTTTCGCCAGCTCGATCGTGTTCGCGGGAACCCACGCCGAGACCAGGAAGCCGCGGGCGGGATCCTCGTGATGCGGATCGAAGGTCTCCACCATGACGTCCTCTCGTGAGTGCCAGGCCGAGTTCCAAAACGACAGCCAGCCTATCCTACCCGCTTCCTAGCAGCCCGTTGGCGTGCGAGCAGCAACACTCCGGGACGAACATCGGGCTCGCCATGATCCGCGTGGCCCAACGGGGCCATTCGTCGTCGACTGTCGAGAACGACGCCATCAACGCCGTGGCCAGCTGCTCACCCAGCGGCCTCCCCGTCCCTCTATCCGCTCGTTGCACTACCGTGTGCCCGTCCGAGGCCGTAATCAGCCCCAGCCGGTGGCATAATCAGCCCACATCCCGGAGGGCTACGCGGTGCGCCGGTAGTTGAGCATGGAGCTCAGTCCTCTTCTTGTTGACGCGGTTACGAGACCCTGGACGAGCATCTATCTGCGGGTGCTCGCCGCCATCTTCGCGTACGGCGGGCTCGTCCATATCGGCAATATGCTGGGCTTGCCGGGAACGCCGTGGACTCAGACGCCCGTGCTGTGGCGAATCATGGACGTGGTGCTGCCGATCCCGATCTGAAACAACGGTTCGAGCGCACCGTCGCCGCCTTGAATCACCCGCACATTTGCACGCTCCATGACATCGGGAGCGACTTCCTGATGCACGGACGGGAGCGCGCCATGGCGGTGACCGATGCCGCCGCCGAGATGCACGCCATCGCGCGCGACCGCGCGGCCTCGTCATGACTCCCGCCGACCGCGCTTCACGAAGCGCCGCCAGCCCATCGCCATCCCGGTCCAAACGAGGAGCGCCGTCGCCAGCGACACCACGCCGGCCACCGTCTGCCCGACGACGCCGTACACCTCGCCGGTGTGGGCGTAGCGGAGCCAGCGACGGATTTTCAACCCCCGGCCGTAGGTCGGGTAACCGCCCCGACCGATGACCTCACCGGTCCCTGGATCGTAAAGAACGTCCTCGCTGAGGGCGGGTTGCCGACCGCTTCCGCGGTCGACGGTCACCCGCACCGGACCGCGCCCGTCCTCGGATAGGGCGAGCGTGATGGTGCGCCAATCGGGCGCGCTGGTCGCCGCATCGGTGACGAACGTGTCAAGCGACGGCCGCGCGCTGCCGGCGCCGACCGCTGATACTTCGCCGAACATCACCGGCTCGGCCGACGTGACGATCGGCCCCTGTGGCGGCAACTCGCCCACCACTCGGAAGACGAGGTTGCCTGCCCACTGATACGACATCGCGGCGCCGCTGGCGACGATGATGGCAAGTGGCACCGCGGCCCAGAAGCCGGTCACGCTGTGCCAGTTGAAGTCCCGGGCGCGGGCGCGGAGGCCGCGGCGATACCAGAGCGCCTGCCGCCATGCCGACCGCGTGGAGGCAAGTGGCCACCAGAGGTAGGCGCCACTCAGAATGAGAAACAGGAATCCGAGATTGGCCGTCGCCGTGAACGTGCGTCCTACGATCCGGACGTCACCATTGAGCGCAAACCAGCGATGCATGTACATCGTGGCGCGCAGAAAGCGCCAGGTGCGGGTGTTGCCGTCGCCCCGAATGTCGCCGGTGTACCGGTCGACGTAACGGTCGCCGGACTCGGACTGGACGACCAACGGGTTGTGTGGATCGGCGTCGACGGCAACGGCGGTGACGGTCGCTCCGGCCGGCCGGTCGCTCACGGCGCGGGCGACCAGTGTCTCGAGGTCGAGCGGGGAGGCGCCACGGGATGGCGTAGCGCGATACGAAGCGCGCGCCCACTGATTGAGCTGTGCCTCGTAGGTCAGAATGACGCCGGTCACCGCCATCATGAGGATGACCAGCGCCGCGACTAGACCGACCCCGAGATGAATCCAGAAGACGAGCTGGCGCAGGGAGACGCCTACTCCTGGCTATCCGAATCGGCGCCGTCGCTGCTGCCGCCCGGACAGGCCGCCGTCATCGCAGCGCCGACCGCGATGGATCCAGCCGCCACGGCCCGCCTGAAAGGAGCGGCGATTGACTCGACGCGACACGATGTCCTCGTCCCGCAGCTTCAGCTTCGCATCCGGTCGTGTCCCGTTCGTCGCCTTGTCGTTCGTCATGTCGGGCATCTTGGAGCCGGTGCGCGAATCTGTCAAGGTGAGGGGATGACCGACAGCTTCGCTTGGCTGATCGATCCGCTGCCGGTCGCCTCGTTCGAGGCGGAGTACTACGAGCGGAAGCTCTGCCACGTCGCCCGGTCCGACCCCGACTACTTCCGGACGGTCCTGAGGGTCGCTGACCTCGACACCGTTCTCGGCAGCCATGCGGCGACCCACCCCGACATCGGCCTCGTGCGCGGTGACACCGACGTGGCGGTCTCCGACTACGCGAACGACGCCGGCCGCGTCCAGCCACTCGGCGTCGCGCGGTGCTTCGACGAGGGAGCCACCATCGTCTATCGACAGCTCCATCGCCGCATCCCGGCCCTGGCTCGTCTCTGTGTGGCCCTCGGGCAGCGATTCGCGTCACGCGTGCAAACGAACGTCTACGTCACACCACCACACGCCCAGGGGTTCCGGCCGCACTGGGATACGCACGATGTCTTCGTCCTGCAGGTGCGGGGCCGCAAGCACTGGACGATCTACGACGGTGGTCCGACGCTGCCGCTCCGCGGCCAGCGGTTCGAGCCGGATGGCGGGTCGCCCGGGAGCGTCGTGTCGGAGTTCGAGCTGAGCGCCGGCAGCGTCGTCTATCTGCCACGCGGCGTCATGCACGCGGCGCGATCGAGCAATGAGGCCTCGATCCACATCACGCTCGGGCTCACGGCGTTCACCTGGGCCGATTTTCTCATCGAGAGCGTGTCGGCCGTGGCGCTCGATGACGCGTCGCTTCGAGAGAACCTGCCGACCGCGTTCGCGCGCGATGCGTGCTCCGCGGATGAACGGGCGCGCCTGGTCCGCGACAAGCTCTCCGTCGTCGCGTCGAATCTCGAGGGCGAGCGGGTTTGGCAACGGCTGCACGACGAGGTGCTCGCGTCGAACATGCCGGTGATGACCGACCTGCTGGCCCGCCGGCTCGACGCCGAGCCGTTGGTCCCGACATCGCGCATTGGCCATCGTCCCGATCTGGTCGTCGAGAGCCGGCATGATGATGACGGTTGCCGTCTCCTGTTCGGCGGACAGGAGCTGCGGCTTCCGATGGCGGTCGGACCCGCTATCCAGTTCGTGACCACGACGCCCGAGTTCACGGTGGCCGACCTTCCCGATTGTCTCGACGACGCCGGCAAGCTGACCCTGGTGTCGCGACTAGTACGCGAGGGCATCCTGCAGCGGCTCTAGTGTCCTGTGTCAGAAATAAGTGAAATAAGTCATGGGGTCTCGGCGTATTGCTCTGTAAGGAGACGAGCGATGCGCACAGGACGTCCCAGAACCACCGTGACGCTGACCGCGGACGAACGACGGCAATTGGATTCGCTGGCCCACCGGTCGCGGAGCGCACCGGACGCTGCGCGGCGCGCCCGGATCATTCTGGCGTGCGCCGAGGGGCGTGAAACGACAGCCGTCGCCCGGCGCCTGCATGTCTCGGCGACGACGGTGTGCAAGTGGCGATCGCGATTTCTTGAGGAGCGAATGGACGGCCTGTTTGATGAACCACGACCTGGCACGCCGCGCACGATCACGGATGACCAGATCGAGCGCATTGTCATTCGCACGTTGGAGACGACCCCGCGCGGCGCGACGCACTGGAGCGTCCGCGACATGGCCAAGGCGAGCGGCATCAGTCCCTCGTCCGTCAATCGCATCTGGCGCGCCTTCGGCCTGCAGCCGCATCGCACTGAGACGTTCAAGTTGTCGCCAGACCCCTTGCTCATCGAGAAAGTCCGCGACATCGTCGGCTTGTACATGGATCCGCCCGATCACGCGGTCGTCCTGTGCGTCGACGAAAAGTCCCAGATCCAGGCGCTGGATCGGACCCAACCGTTGCTGCCGATGCGTCCAGGCCAAGTCGAGCGGCGCACCCACGATTACAAGCGGCATGGCACGACGTCGTTGTTTGCCGCCCTCGATGTCAAAACGAGTCGTGTGATTAGTCAGTTCCATCGCCGTCATCGGTCGGTCGAGTTCCGGCGGTTTCTCGACGCGGTGGATGCGGCCGTGCCCAGCGACCTCGACGTGCATCTCATTCTGGACAACTACGGCACGCACAAGACGCCGATCATCTGGAAGTGGCTCGCCAAGCGTCCGCGCTTTCACGTGCATTTCACGCCGACCTACGGGTCGTGGCTCAACCTCGTGGAGCGCTGGTTCGCCGCGCTGACCACCCGCCAACTGCGTCGCGGTGCCCATCGCAGCGTCGCGCAACTCGAAGCCGCGATTCAGGAGTTCATCGACGCGCATCATGTCGATCCGAAGCCGTTCGTCTGGACCAAAACAGCCGATGAGATCCTCGCGAGCATCGCGCGATTCGCGCAGCGCACCGCCGATGCCCAGGCCGCAACGACTTATTTCGCGAACCACTGACACAGGACACTAGCTCAGGGCGGGACGAACGGACGATGAGGCGTCGACGCATCCGGGTGGCGCTGGTCGGCGTCGGCGTGGGGATGATCGTCGTGCCCACGCTGCTCGTCCTGCCGCTCCGCTGGCTCGCCCCGCCGACCACCGCCTTCATGGTGGGGCATTGGATGCGCGCCGAGGCGCCACAGTACCAGTGGACGGCGTGGGAGGGCATCGCGCCCGAAGCGGCCCTGGCCGTCATCGCCGCCGAGGATCAGACCTTCCTCGACCATGCCGGCTTCGACGTCGACTCCATCCAGGACGCGTGGGCGGAAGCGCGACGTGGCGGCCGCCGCCGCGGCGCCAGCACGATCTCGCAGCAGGTGGCCAAGAACCTGTTCCTCTGGTCAGGCGGCGGATTCTTCCGGAAAGGGATCGAAGCCTATCTGACCCTGTACATCGAAACGTGGTGGCCGAAACAGCGGATCTTGGAGGTGTACCTCAACGTCGCCGAGTTCGGGCACGGCATCTACGGCATTACGGCCGCCAGCGACCACTACTTCGGCGTGACGCCCGCTGCGATCACCGCGCCGCAGACTGCCCTCCTGGCCGCGGTACTGCCGAGTCCGAAGCGGCTGCGCGTGGACGAGCCGTCTGACTACGTGCGCGAGCGCCAAGCCTGGATTCGCGGACAGATGGCGCAGTTCGGCGGACCGGCATTTCTCGAGCCGCTGTACACCCGCTAGTCGAGGCGCGTCCACTCGACGGTTCGGCCGAGCCAGCGGATTCCGATCCACCCTCGTACCTTCAGCACGCCGTCTTTAAACTCGAGATCGGCCTTGTACTGCTTGCCGTTCTCCGGGTTGTAGATCCGCCCGTGCTTCCACTTCCCGTCGGTGAACTCGAAGTTGAGGATGAAATCTGTGCCGACCAACGACCGGTCGCGTAGCGTCGGGTCTGGCTTGTGGAGATCTCGCCCACCCGCCGGTGGCTCGTCGCAGAAGTGGCGGCCGCCTGACCACTGGCTACAAATCCGCGACATCCCGAGGGCGTGGATCGCGGTGTCCCCTGACGGGCGATATGCCGCGTACACTGTGGACGAGTCCGGCCAGCGGAGCGTGTATCTCACGGTGTTCCCGAGCGGCGAGGGCCGGTGGAAGGTATCGCTCGACGAAGGGCAGACCCCGCGCTGGGCCGCTGATGGGGACAGGATCCTTTACACGGCGGGGCGGCAGCTCGTGATCGTCCCAGTGTCAACCGATCCGGAGGTCCGCATTGGGACGGCGGACGTGCTCCTCGACCTCCCCGAGGAGTTCCCGGGCTTCTACGAGGTGGCTGCGGACGGTGACGAGCTCATCGGCGTTCGCCCAGGTGGGCGGCGAGGTTGCGTCGTCAATCGTCGTGGTGCAGCACTGGTACCTGGAGTTCGCGAATCAGGACTGAGAGCACGTCATCAGCGGCATGCCAGTTTCAGTAGGCGCCACCCTTGGCCCGTACGCCGTCACCGCCCAGACGGCCAAGGCGGCATGGCCGAGGTGTACCGCGCCCGTGACACGAGCTCGAC
Source organism: Vicinamibacterales bacterium (assembly GCA_965197395.1). Lineage (GTDB taxonomy): Bacteria > Acidobacteriota > Vicinamibacteria > Vicinamibacterales > UBA8438 > CAZYFH01. The sequence continues at coordinate 860,580 of CBDANB010000007.1, forward strand.
CGGGACGCGTCTTCTTCCACCCATTCATTGTTGGAGGTGCGCACATGTTGGATCGACGTCGGTTCAATGCGTTGCTAGCGGGCGCAACCGGCTGGGTCGCGCTCGGCCCGATCGGAACGGCCGCCGCCCAACGACAGTCGCGCGGAGCCGTTTATGCCAGCGTGGACGCCCGGCTCTACAGGATTCGTCATGACGGCAACACTCTGGCTCGAGAGCCCCGCCCCCTAATCCTTCCCGCTCAGGTGCAAGAGGCGTGGCCGCATCCTTCTGGCAGGTATTTCTACGTCGCAAGCAGCGATGAACGCACGTCGACAAGTCCCGTGAGGCATCACTATCTGAACGCGTTCCACGTGAACTCGTTGGGAGACCTCAGACCATTCGGAGGGGCCGTCCAACTGGCACATCGGCCGATCTACATCACTGTCGACCACCGCGGCGAGTATTTGATATCGGCATACAGTGGGCCGAGTGGGATTTCAGTTCATCGTCTCAATACTGATGGGTCGATCGGCGACCAAATCGAACAAGAAGCGACCCTCAACGTCGGATTCTATGCTCACTGCGTATTCCGGAGGATCTTGAACACCGATTCCGGGCGAACGTGAACACGGTTTCCGGGAAGTTGAACACCGATTCCGGGCATCGTGAACACCGATTCCGGTGATTGTGAACGCTCGTCGGTAGCGAGGTGAGGCACGCTGCGTCTCCCGAAAGGAGGACGCCGCGATGCCAGTACCGAGGCTATCGATGAGGAAAATCCGCGAGGTTCTACGACTCAAGCACGACCGGGGCCTGAGCCACCGGGCGGTGGCGCACGCCTGCGCGATCGGCGTCGGCACGGTCACGCTCTATCTGCAGCGGGCGACCGCCTGCGGGGTGGGCTGGCCAGTGCCGGCCGAGCTGGACGATACGGCGCTCGAGGCCCGGTTGTTTCCGCGGGCCGCGCCGATGCGGGACCGGATCCGGCCCGATTGCGCGGAGATCCACCGTGAGCTCAAGCGCGTCGGGGTCACGCTGCAGCTCCTGTGGCAGGAGTATGCCCAGGTCCATCCCGACGGCTACCGCTACAGCCAGTTTTGCGAGATCTACCGGCGCTGGGCTCGGCGCCTCCGGCCGTCGATGCGTCAGGTGCATCGGGCCGGCGAGAAGACCTTCATCGACTTCTCGGGTAAACGGCCCACGGTCGTTGATCGGCGCACCGGCGAGGAACGGCCGGTCGAGCTCTTCGTCGCTGTCCTCGGGGCGAGCAGCTACACCTACGCCGAGGCGACCGCCAGCCAGCAGCTGCCGGACTGGGTCGGGGCGCACACCCGCATGGTCGCGTACTTCGGCGGCGCGACGGGCCTCTGGGTCCCGGACCAGCTGAAGAGCGCCATCACGCGGTCCTGCCGCTATGAGCCCGGCGTCAATCGCACCTACGAGGAGCTCGCCGCGCACTACGGCGCCGTCGTGGTCCCCGCCCGCCCCTACAAGGCCCGCGACAAGGCCAAGGCGGAGGCGGCCGTCCTGGTTGCCCAGCGGTGGATTCTCGCCCGCCTCCGGCACGAGACGTTCTTCAGCCTGGCCGCGCTGAACGTGGCCATCCGCGCCCTGCTCGACGAGCTCAACGACCGCCCGTTGCAGAAGCTGGGGGTCAGCCGCCGCACGCTCTATGCGCGGCTTGACCGCCCGGCACTCCAGCCCCTCCCCGCCACTCGCTACGTCGTGGCGCAGTGGAAGCCTTGCCGCGTCAACATCGATTACCACGTCGAGGTCGCACGGCACCCCTACAGCGTCCCGTACCAACTCATCCACGAGCTGGTCGAGGCGCGGTACACCACCACGACCGTCGAGCTGTTCTACAAGGGTCGGCCGCTGACGTCGCATCGTCGGCGCTATGACGGGCAGCCCTCCACCAAGCCGGAGCACATGCCCAGGGCCCACCGGGCGCATGCCGAGTGGACCCCGTCGCGGCTCATCCGCTGGGCTGAGCAGACCGGCCCCGCCACGGGGCGGCTCGTTGCCGAGATCCTGCAGCGCCGCCCGCACCCTGAGCAGGGCTATCGCGCCTGTCTGGGGATCATGCGCCTGGGCCGGACGTACGGCGACGCACGGCTCGAGGCCGCCAGCGCGCGCGCCGTCGCCCTCGGCTCGTACCGCTATCGCACCATCAAGAACATCCTCGCCTCGGCCCAGGACCGCCTGCCCCTGGAGGCCCCGCCGGAGGCGACCCCGACGCCCACGCACGCCAACATCCGCGGCGCCGCCTACTATGCGCCGCCCACCCCCGAGGAAGACCGATGCTGATTGAACAGACGCTCGAGAAACTGCACGCCATGAAGCTCAGCGCCATGGCCGAGGCCGTCCAGCAGCCGCTCCACAGCGATGACGCCGCCACGCTCAGCTTTGAGGACCGCCTCGGGCTGCTGGTCGACGCCGAGTGGACCGCCCGCGAGCAACGGAAGCTCCAGCGACGGCTGCACACGGCCAAGCTCCGCTATGCCACCGCCGCGCTTGAGGCGGTCGACTTCACCCACCCCCGCCGACTCCACCGCCAGCAGGTCCTCACGCTGGGCAGCTGCGCCTGGATCGCCGAGCGCCACAACCTACTGATCACCGGGCCGACCGGCATCGGCAAGAGCTTCCTCGCCTGTGCCTTCATCGAGCGGGCGTGTCGGCGCGGCTTCACGGCGCGCTACGTCCGCATGCCGCGCGTGCTGCACGAGGTGGCGGTCGGCCGGGGGGATGGGTCCTACACGCGGCTGCTGGCGCGCCTCGCCAAGCTCGATCTGCTCGCGATCGACGACTGGCTGCTCGCGCCGCTGCGCGACGCCGAGCGGCGCGACCTCACCGAGATCATCGAAGACCGGGCCGAACGGGCCTCCACCCTCATCGCCAGCCAGCTCCCCGTGACCGACTGGCATGCCGGGATCGGGGACCCGAACCAAGCCGACGCGATCTGCGACCGGCTGCTCCACGATGCGCACCGCCTCGAGCTGAAGGGTTCCTCGATGCGGCGCACGAACGCGTCCCCGACGCCACCGCCGCAGGCCACGCCGTGATCAGCACCCGGCCGACCGGCGGCTGCCACGGGGGGTAGACAGGTAGGGCGAGGTCGAGCAATCGCCTCTCAGGGCATCCTCGTCGGTCGTTTCGAGGCCGAGGCCTATGGATCCTGCCAGCGGTATGGAAAACGCGTTCGGGCGCCCAGGAGGACAGCGGCGCCAGGGCACGCGTTTCCCACACCGCTTTGGACGGCGCACACGGCGCGCCGCCCACAGGCTCCACAGGGTCATCATCTGCATGCACAAACACGACAACGCGAGTAGGATATCCAAGACCCGTGACGACCACGATGGAAGGAGACTGACCGACACACGTCGCTTCGCTCCGACGAGCGTTCACCTTCGTCGGAATCGGCGTTCACGATCCTCGGAATCCGTGTTCAACTTCAGCGGAATACGCACTCACGGCGTTCGCGTCATGCCCACGAATCGTGCGGTCCTGCTGATCACGCGGGGCAACGAACCGGTCCCCGGCATGAGAACGGAGGATCCAGGAGCTCTGTATATATATGGCTTCGAGAACGGCCAGCTGACCAACAAGCAGTCGGTGGCGCCCAACCAGGGCTTGGCATACCGCGTTCGGCACGCCGACTTTCATCCCACTGGAAGATGGGTCTACGTAGATTTGGAAGCCCAAAACCTGCTTCACACCTACAGCATTCGAGCTGACGACACGCTTTCGGAAGAGCCCGTGTTTGTCAGCACCACGTTAGCCTCGCCATCAACATCGAGAGGAGGGCAGACAACATCGTCGATTCGCATGCATCCAACGAATGGCAGGATCTTGTACGTCGCGAACCGGGGCCGGGGTACAGAAGTGTTTCAGGGCGAGAGAGTGGCGAATGGTACCGAAAAGAGATATTGTCAATAGTTGTGGATCGGCGCTCGGCGTGATCAGGCGGCCTCCTTCCGATTCCCCGCGGTATTGCGTTCCTTCTGCACCCCGTCGACGAAGACCACGCCCGCACGAACGAGCGGCAAGAGGTGTGCGCCGTTGAGGCGCCGCCAGCGATGCTGCGCCATGTCCAGCAGCTTGTAAGCCATCAGCAGCCCCTTCGTGCGGGAGCCCGCACCTTTGGTGACCCGTTGCCGTAGCCGGACGGTCGCGAAGGGCGACTCGATGACGTTGGTCGTCCGCAGGTGGATCCAGTGCTCAGCGGGGAACGCGAAGAAGGTGAGCAGGGACTCCCGGTCAGCCGCCAGGCACGCCGCCGCCTTCGGATACTTGGCCCCGTACTCGGTCACGAAGCCCTTGAGGTGTTCTTCGGCCTGCTCTCGCGTGTCGGCCGCCAGGATGTCGTGGAGCACGCGCTTCGCCTTCGGCTGGAGGCGCTTCGGCAACTTGTCGAGCACGTTGCCCAGCTTGTGGAACCAGTCGCGTTGCTCGGCCGTGTCCGGCCAGACGTCCCGGACGGCCGCCCAGAAGCCCAGGGCGCCGTCGCCGACCGCGACCACGGGGGCCTGCAGGCCGCGGCGCTGGAGATCACGCAGCACCTCCGCCCAACTGTCCGTGCTCTCACGGTAGCCGTCCTCGAGCGCGACGAGCTCCTTGGTCCCGTCGGGCCGGACCCCGATCATCACCAGCGTGCAGAGCCGGTCGTCCTCAAGCCGGATGTTGAAGTGGATGCCATCCACCCAGACATACACGTAGTCGCAGGCGGCCAGGTCCCGCTGGCGGAATTGCCGATACTCGGCCTCCCACACCGCGGTCAAGCGCGCGATGTTAGTCGCACTCAAGCCGGCCGCGTCGTCCCCGAGCAGCACGGGCAGCGCCTCGCGGAAGTCCCCCGTCGACAACCCGCGCAGATACAGAATCGGCAACACCTCGGCGACCTTGGGAGAGCGCCGCATGTACGGCGGGAGAATGCGACTGGTGAACCGCTCACGCTGACCCGCCCCATCCACCCGCTTGTCGTTCACGCGGGGCGCTTGCACCTCGAGCGTCCCTGCGCCGCACGTCACTTTGCGCGCCTTGCCCCGGCCGTTGCGGACCACCAGCCGGCGACCTGCCTCGTCGTGCGCGGCCTGGTGCGTCTCCACATACTGCGCGACCTCGGCTGCCAGGGCCGTCATCAGCATCCGCCGAGCCCCTTCCCGGGCCAGCTCATCGAGGGTCCGCTCCTCCGTCCCCTCTTCCGTTTCCGCGGCCGTGTCGAGTACCTTCAGCATGGGTGGCGTCTCCTTTCACCGGCCTACCAGCCGGCATTTTCGCGTTTGTCACGCGAAAGGATACGCCGCCTTCTTCACGCTGCCGATCCACAACTTCCGGTTATATCTCTACCGAAAACACGATCGCGGTGTTCTCGATTGATCCGCAAACCGGTGAGCCGACACTAATCCAAACGATCGACACCCACAGCATTGCTGTCAGGACGATGGCACTGCCCTCTGACGGACGAACGTTGATCGCTGCAAACACGTCACCTGGAAGAATCCGCACCCAAGGTCGTTTGGAAACAATTCCTGCCGCTCTGACTCTGTACGATATCGAACACGACGGTAGGCTGTCGTTCAAGTCCAAGCTTGATGTCGACACGCGAGGAGAAACGATGTTCTGGTGCGGGGTTGTCCAGTATTGAGGCGCGAACCGCCAGCCAGGCTGATTCACGTCCACTACGGGACTAGCCAGGACGCCGGATTTAGACACCGTCAACGCAACGAGGACCAAACCATGAACCGATCAGCCGCTATCTTATCGATCCTCGCATTCCTGGCGACCCCATGGGCCGCGGGATGCACCGCCGATGGCCAGAGCCAGCCCGACGCCACTGAGGTCGCCACGTCGACGCAGCAGCGGGCGGGGAGTCCGTTCGCAGCTGCTCCCTTGCTAGGGGAGCTGACAAGCACCGTAGTGTATGGCGAGATCTGGGAACGGTCGCAACTCTCCAAACGTGACCGCAGCTTGATCACGATCGCGGCTCTTCAGGCGTTGTACCGCGACCAGTTGCGGGGACATCTCAACCGCGGCCTCGAGAACGGTCTGACCCAAGAAGAGATCCAAGAAGTGATCGTGCACGTGTCGTTCTATACAGGGTGGCCGACGGGGGTCAACGCCTCCAGAATGGCGGGAGAGGTGTTTCGGGAACGGGGCTTGCCGGCCAGCCCGCCTGCTTCGCCGTGGGTCGAATCCGGCGATTCGCAGGAGTACACGACAGGCGCCTATGCGGCGATCCCGAGGCTTGGGGAGTTGAGAAACAGCCTTCTCTACGGTGATATTTGGGAGCGGACGCAACTCTCCAAACGAGACCGGAGCATGGTTACGGTGGCCGCCTTACAAGCGCTGTACGCGACGAATCAGTTGCGGGGCCATATCAGACGAGCGCTCGATGAGAACGGCGTCACCCCCGAAGAGCTCTCGGAGATCATCTTGCACCTCACGTTCTATGCCGGCTGGCCCGCCGCGGTCAACGCGGGTGGGTTGGCGGCTGAGGCGTTCGAAGAACGGGGCATCGCGCTCGGCTAGGAGCCCTGGCAATGGGTCATTCCTCGCCCGAGGAGGTCTTGCTCCTCTTACCCGAAGCGAGAAGGCGGGGCGTTGGGAACATTCTCATCACCCACGTGTTGTCGCAGAACCCGACGCGGGCTCAGGTGCAGCGCATAGCGGATCAAGGCGCGATCATGGAGCTCGTTCATCCTGGGGGGCGCCGCTTCACAATCGAGGATTGTTAGCTATTTATTTGGGTCTATCCGGGTTTCCCAACGCCATTTTGGGGCCTTTCGGGGTTTTTCGTGGGTGATTTGATTGGAAAGGCCCTGTGGGAGCTCGTGGAAAACGCACAGCGTTTTCCAAGGCACGGTGGGCGCGTTCTGTGCGTCCACGGCGCCGTCAGCTTCCACAGGGCCCGTCCGTGCGCGACAAGATGGCTCCCAGGGAGGGGGCCCATGCGTGATGTCGAACTGGACCGCTGCGTCCTCGGACTGCAGTCGACCGGCGAACAACTATGTTCGCGTCAACACCGTCGACCTGTACACGCCGAACGCTCGACTTACCCCGGAAAGACTGGGATATCAGGTGCTTACGCTATTTGGGAAACTCGGATATAGCCATTTATTTAACTCAGGTGACCCCAAGATGTTGTGGTCGCCAGATCACGGCATTCGGGCGTATCTGACCAACGACTCGTAGGGCGCCGGGTCGATGGCGACGGCGTGCTGGACGAGACGATAGAACAGCTTGCCGCGGCTGCGGGAGCGGCGCCGGTTGAATCGAAAGGTGAACTCGTCGAGGTAGTACTCCAGATGCTCGTGCGTGACCGCGCCCTGATGGGTCCCCAGCAGCCACCGCTTGAGGAGAGACACCACCCGATGCACATGGGGCATGAGCTGCGACGGGGACTGGGCGTGGCCCTGGAGCCAGGTCACCTCGTGCCGGTAGCCATGGCGGTCCAGCGGGTCGTAGCCGGACCAGCCATCCGTGTGCACCAGGCTGCCCGGCGCGATGGCCTCCTGCACGAACGCCGTCAGGCTCGGCCCGGACGCGTCGACGAGGCGCCGCAACCGAATGCGGCCCAGCCGGCCACGCGCGACTTCGACGGCAACTGCCACCAGCGCTTTGGTTTCGGTCTGCCGGCCCCGCCGGCCCGGGTGCACGCCGCCGACGTAGGTTTCGTCCACTTCGACCCGACCCGTGAGGCAATCGCGGCCCGGGCGCACCATGGCCCGACGCAGCTTGTGGAGCCAGGTCCACGCCGTCTTGTAGCTGCGCAGGCCCAACGTCCGCTGCAGCCCCAAGGCACTCACCCCAGTCTTCTGGTTCGTGACCCACCACATCGCCCGAAACCACGTGGGCAGCGGGGTCCGCGTGTCCTGGAAGATGGTGCCCGCCGTCACCGAGGTCTGGTGGGCGCACGCTGCGCACTGCCACTAGCGCCGCCGCACGGGCCACGCCTTCGTCTCGCCACAGCGCGGGCACCGAAATCCCTCTGGCCACCGGAGCTGCTCCAGATACGCGCGACACGCCTCCTCGGTCGCGAATCGCCGCTCGAACTCGGCGAGATCTCGCGGATAATCCTCCACCGGGCCGTACGCTAGTGTCCTGTAACAGAAATAAGTAAACGGTTTATGGTGCCTCGACGTATTCCTCGCAGGAGGTGCACGTGAGAGGTCCTGCCCCGGTGACAGTGACCGTCAGTGACGACGAACGGCAACGGCTCGACTCGTGGGCCCACCGGTCGCGCAGTGCCCCGCAGGTGGCGCGGCGCGCCCGCATCATTCTGGCGTGTGCCGCCGGCCGCTCGACGACGAGCATCGCCAAACGGTTCCACGTCTCGCGGACCACGGTGTGCAAGTGGCGCACACGCTTCGTGCGCGATCGCCTGGAGGGACTGATCGACGAACCGCGTCCGGGCACGCCTCGGCGGATTACCGATGCGCAGGTGGAGCAGGTGGTGATTGCAACCCTGGAAACCACGCCTCGCGGGGCGACGCAGTGGAGCACGCGCGATATGGCGAAGGCGACGGGCCTGAGTCACATGACCATCCAGCGCATTTGGCAGGCGTTTGGATTGCAGCCGCATCGCAGCGAGACCTTCAAGCTGTCGCCAGACCCGCAGCTGGTCGAGAAGGTGCGCGATATCGTCGGGCTGTACGTGAATCCGCCGGACCATGCCCTTGTGCTCTGCGTGGACGAGAAATCGCAGATTCAGGCGTTGGATCGGACGGCCCCCCTGCTGCCGATGCAACCCGGGCAGGCCGAGCGGCGCACGCATGATTATCGGCGGCACGGAACGACCTCGCTGTTTGCGGCCCTCGACGTCAAGACGGGCGAGGTGCTCGCCGAAATGCACCAGCGGCATCGCTCGATCGAGTTCCGCAGGTTCCTCGATGCGATCGACGCGCACGTCCCCGCCGACCTGGACGTGCACCTGATCGTCGACAACTACGGGACGCACAAAACCGCGATCATTCAGCGCTGGTTGGCCAAGCGCCCGCGGGTCCACCTGCACTTCACACCGACCTATGGGTCCTGGATGAACCTGGTCGAACGTTGGTTCGCGGCGCTGACGACGAAGCAGCTTCGCCGCGGCGCCCACCGGAGCGTCGCGGCCCTCAAACGCGCGATCCAAGAGTTCATCGAGGTGACCAATGAGCAACCGACGCCGTTCGTCTGGACCAAGAGTGCCGACGACATCCTCGCGAGCATCGCCCGGTTTGCTCGGCGAACGCTGGCTGCACACCCAGCATGACAACTGTTCGCGAACCACTGTTACGGGACACTAGATGTTGGGGGCGCCTGAGTCAAGTAAATAGCTAACTCGAGGATTACGTGGAGGTCATCAGGGCCATCGGCGCGCAGCACTTCCTGGTTTCATCAGACCTGGGCCAGTACTTGAACCCGCTGCAAACTGACGGCCTGAAGGCGTTCATCACCGCGTTGCGCGAGCAAGGAATCAACGAAGGCGACATCGACATGATGGCGCGGCGAAACCCAGCGCACCTTCTCGGGCTCGATCCTTAATGCCTCTCCAGCCCGGCACCACCCTCGGCCCGTACGAGATCCAAACCCCGCTTGGCGCGGGCGGTATGGACATCTGAGTTGTTCAGTCAAGCAAAATCTTTGACGAGCGCGGACCCACGTCGGCGTAATGCGTCGAGGTAGATCGCTTCGTCGTACGGCCGACGGTCCTGCCAGCACCGGAAGAGAATCCGCATCCACTTGAAGGCGAGCGATCGCAGGGCGGCGTGGTGCGAGTTGCCGCGGCCGCGCTGCTGGTCGTAGTACCGACGGGCCCAGGTCGAGAAGCGAATCGATTGGTCCGCATACTCGTGAAACGTCTGCTTGAGGAATTTCGGGCACGCCAGGCGGTGATGCACCCAGCAGCTCTTTCCGCTGCGCTCGGTGACGGGGGCGATGCCGGCGTGGGTCTGCAGCTCGGTCGCGGCGGCCCAGCGGGTGCGGTCGGTGCCGAAGGCCGCCGTGAGGCGCGGGGCGCAGACCGGCCCGGCGCCGGGGAAACTCGCAAAGAGCGCCTGGTCCGGGTGCGTGGCGAAGACCGCGGCGATCTGCGTATCGAAGGCGTCAATGGCCTCGAGGAGGGGGCGGAGTTGGGCGGCGTAGCTCTGGACCGCGAGCGCGAGGGTGTCGACGATCGCCGGGTCGGTGGTCAGTGGCCGGGCGGTGGCGACCTGCTCAAGCCGACGGGCGATCACCGCGGCCTGGCGACAGTTGTGCTGCTGATAGAACCGGCGCAGGGTGGCGGGGCGCGCCCGTTGGACGGCGGCGAGCGTCGGCCACTTCTGGAGAAAGTCGCAGCCTTGCCGCGAGTCGAGCGCGCCGACCCAGTCAAGCGCCTGGGGGAAGTACTGCTTGAGCAGGCTGGTAAGCCGGTTGGTCAGGGCGACCCGGTGATTGACGAGCTTCCGGCGGTGTTCGCAGAGCAGTTGCAACCGGCGGGCCTCCACGGTGTCGGGCATCCACGCGCGGAGCTGGGCGCGATGGGAGCGCAGCAGATCCAACAGGAGCGCGGCGTCGGTCGGATCGTCTTTGGCCCCGCTGGGGTGGAGGGCCTCCCGGTAGCGCGCTAACGCCTTGGGGTTGATCGGATAGAGGACCACGAACTCATACTGCAGCAGGGCGTGCACGACCGCGCCCTTGCGTTGTTCGATGGCAATCCCGACCGGGCGGCCCCCGAACCGCCGCCGCAGCTGCGCCACCCAGGCGTGCAGCGTGTCGGGCCGCTGTTCGAGCTCAATGTGTTCCAGCCGGCCGCCGGCGGCCGGCTGGATCGCGATCGCGTGCCGCTGATCGCCCCAGTCCAATCCGATGTAGGCCACCACGTCGTCGTCAGTCCGCATGCGCCTCCCTTCGGGGAACACGCACGTGGCCTTGGTCCTGCGCAAGCCCTATAGTAGAGTCCTGAGTGGTCACACTCGGACGACATCTGAGTATGCGATGTCGGACCAAAGCGCCGTCTCCGCTCGAACGTCCATGCCAAACCGTTGCTGCGGTGGGCGAGGTTGATTCGTAGCGGAGGCGGTGCGCGTTTCCTTTCCGTGTTCATCCAGCCCAGTTAACGTACGCGCGCCGCTATGGAACCTGCCGCACCTGTGGAAATCCGCCAAGAGCGCGGATTCCCACAAGGTGCTTGGAACGCTTCGCGTCCCACAGGTCCCACAGCGTTCATCATCATCCTCTCTCGTATCCGGTGAGTTCCAGATTCCAAGACAGCGGCCCTACTATAGGGCGAGGTCTACACGAGAAAGAACTGAGACGAACGGCATGACTGACCCAAAAGTCCTAAGGTTCCTCACACAAATGTGTGCACGATTCAGCCCCCAGCAGGTCAGCCACGCCGTGGAAAGAGGCTGCGGATGTGTTCGTGCCCGCGAATCAGCGGTGAAGTCGTCTATCGCTCAGTCGACGGCCGCCTGCGCGGGCCCCGCTTTTGGTGGGGGGCCTGCTCGACGGCAGCCGGTCCCACCTCAAGGTGCTGAGGCGCTGGCATTTACAGGGCGACGAACCATGAACACTCGTGGAACGCGGCCTGGACTTTCGCCGACGCGCGAACGAGCGGACCCCGGCACCAAGAGTAAGTATCCCCCGGCAAAGCCGGGGGCTTTAGTTGTGAGCCGCTCAAAGCGGCTGACGTGACCGCTGCGCGGTCACTTGAGCCACCTGACGGTGGCGGCTCTAGTCCAACGGCAACTGATCCAGCCGCCGATCCTCTCGCTCCTGCTGCTGGATATAGTCCCGGATGATCCGTTCATCACGGCCCACCGTCGAGACAAAATACCCGCGCGCCCAGAAGTGCTGCCCCACGAAGTTCCGGGACCGCCCCGCAAACTCCCGAGCGATGTGGATCGCGCTCTTCCCCTTGAGATACCCGATCACCTGCGCCACCGAGTACTTCGGGGGGATCGACACCAACATGTGGACGTGGTCGGGCAGCAGATGCCCCTCCTCCACCTGGCTCTCGCGGTGCCGCGCCAGCTGCCGCAGCACCTCGCCCAGCTGCTGCCGGACGCCTCCATACATCGCTTTCTTCCGGTACTTCGGAATGAACACTACGTGATACTGGCAGTGCCATTTCGTATGATTGAGACTTCGGTACGTCGTCATGAGGACTCCTTCTCGTGATGCTTGTGCGGCTCACGGGAAGGAGTTTCCTCACGCGACTCCCGGATACGTCAAACGCTGCTGGCCGCCCCGGCAAAGCCGGGGGGTCTCCCACGGCAACTAGGGACGCGCGCGGAACCGGGACTCGACGCAACTACTGACGTCGATCAGGTCCCGGGTCTTCTCCAGCAGGACGAGAAAATCCTCATCGGCCTGGAGCACATCGGTGAAAGCGTCCCGTGTCTCGAGATCGAGGTGCTGTTCCGAAAAGCGGATCTGGTTGACGGGATCCGAGACGTTCTGAAACCCGGTCATCCACCGACCGATCGTCACCGACATCTCGGCGGCGGGGTATTTCTTGCTGGCGACGTCGACCATGGCGTTGGCCAGGGCCGCGGCGGCATCGTCCTGGCCCGGCTCGATATTGCAGACGCGGTAGAAAACGAAGGGGCGTTCGACTTGCACGCTGACTTCCGCAACAGGGATCGATGCCCCGGCGAGGCTGATCCACGCGACCACGGCGACGAGGGGCTTCATGAGCGCAAGGATAACCGCACTCCGCGATCAGGGACGATAATGCGTGTCGGCATGACCGACGTCCCGGTTCAGCTTCGCAGGATACTCAGCCGGCGCGACGTGCTGGCCATCGCGTTCGGCGCGATGGTCGGCTGGGGCTGGGTCGTGCTGGCGGGCGAGATGATCCAGCGAGCCGGCGCCCTCGGCTCGATCCTGGCGTTCGGCGCCGGCGCCGTCATGGTCTGGCTGGTCGGGCTGACCGACGCCGGCTCCCTGGCGACCGTGGTGGCATATCTGCTGGTAGCAGTGTCCTTCCTCGTCATCCGTCGCCGGCATCCGGGTCTGCACCGGCCCTATCGAACGCCGGCGCCGACCCTCGTCGGATGGCTGGCCGTGGCGACCACTTCGTTCTTCATCCTGCTTTATATGCCGGGCAGTCCGTCGTCGCTGGTCTGGCCCCAAGAGTGGGCGATTGTTCTGCTCTGGGTCGTCGTAGGCGCGGCGTTCGCGTTCGGCATGCGTCGTCGCGTCGCTGCGCTGGGCCAGGCGCGGCAGGCACGGTTGATTCTGGGTGACTATGTGAAGCCACTGGGCTTGTAGCAGGATCGACGGCTCGCGGTCCCGGGGGGCACGACGCCGGGCCCCAGGAGACGCCACACAAAAAAAGAAAGCCGACCCCGAGTGGTCGGGGTCGGCTGTGACGGCTCGTGCGGTCCCCCGGTGGGGACCGCCATACCCGCTGATCGGTCGCTCTACTGTTGTGAGCCCGCGGCGGCTTTCTCCTCGTCCGCCCGCGTGCCACCGAGGATGCCCGGCATCGAGTAGTTCCCCTCGTGGCAGGCGTACTCGAACAGCGGCGCGTCGGTGCGCCGCATCGGCAGCTCGACGGTCCACGGATCCGCCCAGGTGTTCAGATCGGTCACCGTGAAAGTGTATTGGAGCGTGTCGTCGTCGAGGCGCTGGAACCGCTCGACCAACGTCATGCTCTCTGTCGACTTCGTGCCCGGGGCCCCCGCCCCGCCGAGCGGGATCCACTCCCGCTGCTTGTTGAAGTTCGCGGTCTCGACGACCAGCGTGTCGCCCTCCCAGTGGCCACGCGAATCCCCGACCCAGAGGCGGATGGTCTGGTCGAGCATCGGACGACCATCGAGCGGAATGACGCGCGGCGTGTGCACCATCTCGGTGTAGACCACCACGTAGTCCTCGGTCTGAAAGAGCTGCATGTTCTGGTTGTAGGCGAGCGGCGTGATGGGCGGTCCGGCGTTGAATCCCACGATGCACCGGTCGGACGTGTTCCGATCCAGGTAGGTGTCCGCGGGATGATCTGCCAGATACGCCTGGCGCGCATCGGCCAGCCGCTGTCCCTCAGCGGTCAGCGCCGGCAGTCTTCCGTTCGGTGGATCGATGATCAGCGACGTGCGTCGCGTCTCGATCGGTTTTGTCCCCTGGTCCATCCAGAAGTTGTTGTAGCCGCCGACGTTCCCGCCCGCCTCGGTCGTCCGGCGGTCCGCCTCGAACAAGCGGATCGCGCGGTCCACCGCCTCTTGCTCGGCACTCGCCGCTTCCTCCTCGGTCAGGAACTCCTGATCTCCGAGCTCCTCAGGTCGTTGGAGCGGTGTGATGGTGCGGAAATCCCAGATGCCCTGGAGGTCCGGTTGCCCCCACGGCAGGCGGGGCGCCGGGGCGTCAGTCGATTGGCCGGCCACCGACACGGGCACGAGTGCCAGGGCCGCGATCACCATGCATGCCGCGGCAAGATGTCTATGACTCATGTGGATCCTCCTCTGTAACTAGACGGGGCTTCGCCCCGAACCCCACGCGGACGCTTCGTGGGGACCCCGAGAGCCCCACTCCGCGACCGCGAGGCGCGCTGTGCGCGCCTTGGTCGTGTGCCGACAGTCTACAAGAAGTGCGACATCTGGTTCGTGCCGCACCGGATACTCATTTTGGACCCGAACGCCGGCTCCCGCAGCAGTGTCTGCACGCTCTCGGCGTCCAGGGCCTTGATTGCCGCGATCAGGGGGAGGTCGCGCGCGCTGGCCGACAGGCCGGCGACGGAGAGCAGCAGCGCGAGCGCCGCGCCGCACAGGCGCCGAACATACAGATGCACGATCGCGAATTGTACCAAAAGCGGATGGTGCAGGATCCGCAATCCGACGTACGATCGGAGGTCGTCGATCGAGCGGTCGACTCTCGCCTAACCCCAGAACCCCCACGTGAGTTCTGGGGTTAACGTCATGCCACCGCCACTTGAGTATCCAAGGGAGGTCTGCTTTTCCTGCACCGAATGCGGGGACTGCTGTCGGTCCTGGGACGTCCTGGTCGGGCCTGGGGAGCGCGACCGGCTCGCGGCCCTTGAATGGCACGGGCGCGAGGCGGACCTGGACGGCGCCCGCGTGGTGGAACCGGTCGGTGGCGACGCGTCTCGGGGGCGCGAGCGTCTGGCCCGCAGAGTGGACGGCGCCTGCGTCTACCTTGGCGCGGAGAACCAGTGTCGGATCCACCAGCACTTCGGCGAGGGGGCGAAGCCGCTCCTGTGTCGCCTGTATCCCTTCAGCTTCTATCCGATGGGGGAGCGGGCGTCGGTCGACGTCTCGTTCTATTGCCGCTCGGTCAGCCAGGGCGATGGCGCGCCGATCGGGACGCGTCTCGGAGAGTGGACCCGTCTGCTCGCGTCGCGGGATCTCACCGACACGCGCCAACACGAACTGCGAGCCAATGTGCGGGTCGACGGTGCGTTGGTCTGGCAGATCGAGCACCACCTCTTGCAGTTCCTGAAGGACGCCTCGCTGACGTTGATCGAGCGCGTGCGCTGCGTCCTGCAGTTCGTGCGGCTGGCGACGACGGGGGATCCGGATCAGCCGACCGCGTCGGCCTTGCGGGTCGCCATGGCGAAAGGCATCCCGCTCCAGGTGCGCGGCGCGCCCCTCGAGGCGGTGATGGACAAGACGCAGCGGGCGATCTTTTACCAGTGGCTCTCTCTCGCGCTCAACCCCGCGCCCGCGTCGTTCCACACGCTCTCATCCGTGGAGCAGGCGCAGGTGCGCGACGCGCGCGAACGGGCCGGGCGGCGGTATCGGGACCGCGCCGGCCGGCCACACGTGGACGGCGTCGAGCTGGAGGTCGATTTCGAACGTATCGCGTCGGTGGACACCGGTCTGTTCACCGAGAATGACTGCGCCCCGCTCCGGGATTTCCTCTGTGCCAAGATCGTCGGGCAGAAGTTCCTCATCGCGGGCGAGGACGAGCTGCCGCTCGTCGAGGCCACCCTCAGATTCCTTCTTTCGGTGCCAATGACCATCTGGACGGCCAAGGCGCTGGCGGCCGAACGCGGTATGACCGCGGTCGAGGAGTCCGACCTGCGCCAGGCGATCCGCCTCATCGATCGCACGCTCGGTCAGATCTCCACGTCGCTGCTCCCTCGCAAGCAGCGCGAGGCGTATGACTGGGTCATGCTCGAGACCGACCTGGTGGAGGCAGCAACCGCCGACCTGCTCGTAGCTGGTAACAGGTGAATCGGCGGTCGCCACCCGTTGTGCTTGACACGACCGCCGTGCCGCAGAAGGGCCTCTTCGGGTAACTTCGGCCGTTGCGGCCGAAACGAGAATCTCGTACTTGTTATCGACCGTCGGCAAACGGCCAAGGCGCGCACGGCGCGCCTCGCGGGCGCGGAGCGGGGCTACCAACCCATGGTGCACGTGCCGCTGCATTCGACCGCCGATGCATCCCGCCGTGCGGCGGTGCTCGCGATGTTCGGGGGCCACACGGCGGCCGAGCCGATCGGACACGACGGGCCGTGGCAGGTGGGGGAGTTCTCCTGGAACGAGCTTGCCACGCCAGATCCCGCGGCGGCGTGCGACTTCTACGTCGGCCTGTTCGACTGGGTGAAGACCGACGCGATGGACATGGGGCCCGACGGGACGTATCAGCTGTTCGGCCGCTCGACGGAGCGCTCGATGGGCGGCATCTTCAAGAAACCGGCCGGGCAGCCGGGACCGCCGGAGTGGTTGCATTACATCCACGTCGACAACGTCGACGGAAAAGTCGGCCAGGTGAAAGAGCTCGGCGGCCAGGTGCTGAACGGACCGATGGACGTGCCGGGCGGTGATCGGGTTGCCAAGTGCATGGATCCGCAGGGCGCCGCCTTCGCGATCCACGCGTCCGCCCAGGCGAGCTAGCTGCTGGCTGCGGTCGCCGTTCGTAGGGCAAGGCTTCAGCCTGACCACGCAGGCCTGAAGGCCTGCGCTACGACGCCGGGAGGGTCGCGTTCGCTCGTCCGGCGGTCAGCTGGCCCGCTGCGCCATCACGAGCTCCGCGGGACCGGGCAGGCCGATCGACTTGCGGACCGCCCCGAGGGCGCCCATGTGATACGCCTCGTGAAACACGAAGAAGGCGACGGCGTCGAGCACTGAACGTCCCGCGTGTGGCCCGGGACCCGCCGCCGCGCCGCGAACCGTCGCCTCGGTCGCGACGTCCAGAGCCTGCAGGAGCTCCGATCGGGTCTGCTCCCATCCGTCCCGGAACTCCGCCACCGTCGGGTAGTCCGACCCATCCGTCGCGCTCGTCGTCGAGAATGCCGCGACAAAGGGACTCTCCTTCGGAATGCCGAGGAGCTGGATGAGCTGGCATCGGTAAGCCAACATATGGCCGACCTCCCAGGCGATCGACGGTCCCTCGCCGTCACGGGTGCGCTGGCGCGATTGCGCATCGGACACGTCGCCGAGGACCAGCGGCAACAGCATGTCGGTCGTGCCGAGGCTGGCTGCCACGGATTCGAGCCTCGGGATCATTGGACTCCTCCTGCTGACGTCGGGCTACTTCGGGAGTGGGCTCGTCGGCGCGCCGGATGGCCACCGGCGGGTCAGCGCTTGTTTCGCGGATTGAATCCGCCGTCCGTTCTCCTCGTACGACAACGGCACGGTCTGGTCGACGCGCGCCGGATACGACGACGTGCGATAGACCTCGTATGCCTCGGTCCGGAGGTGCGCCAGCATGTGATGTCCGACACGCGTCTCTCGTTCGTGACGGAGTGCCGAGACATCCACCGGCGCCACGACGATCCGTTCACCCGGTCCCGGTGACGCCTCCGCGAGGAGGCGGCCGTCGAAATCCACGACCTGAGACCCGCCCGGCCAGGAATACGGCGGGTAGTGGCGAAGGCTGGCGCCCTGGTTGGCCGCCACCACGTACGCGAGGTTCTCCAGCGCCCGTGTGCGGTTGACGAGCGTCCACCAGGCCATCGGCTCCGTCGCGCCCCACGGATCCATGTAGGCCGAGACCCGCACGAGGATCTCCGCGCCGTTTGCGGTCAACTGGCGCAGCACCTCGGGGAACAGCCAGTCGTAGCAGGTGGCGCAGCCGATGCGACCGATCGGTGTCTCCGCGACGGGGAACAGCGGCTCGTCGTAGCCCGGCAGATCGTGCGGGCTCGTGTGCACCTCGTATGGAATCCAGGTGTTCACCTTTCGGTACTTATAGAGGATGCCGCCGGGGCCGATCAGGCAGGTCGTGTTGAACACGGCGCCGGGCCACTTCGGGTCCTCCTCGAGCATCGACCCGCTCTGGATATAGACGCCGTGCTCGCGCGCCTTCTCGGTCAACCGCTCCGTATGCTCGTTCGGGACCGGCACACTCAGCGTGCGCAGCAGCTCGGCGACGGTCGGGAACACTGGCGCGGCGTGCGCGAACTCTGGAAAGACGACCAGTTTCACCGGCAGAAACGGCGCGCTCCCGCCGACGGCCGAGTCGACCATGCTCAACATGCGGTCGGTGCTCGAGCGCATCTGGCGCCGGTCGACCGGATTGACCAGGTCGGTCTGGCAGGCAGCGACGGCATACCGGATGTGCTCCACATTCCCCTCCGGTCGACCGCGCTAGCGCGCGGTTTCGACGAGCGGCACCGAGCGGACGACGGCCCGTGTGTTGTACGTCTCCTGATACCGCCGGTGCTCGGACGTCTCCGGGTAGTGCTCGCCCTCGCCATACGGATAGCTGGTCATCCGGTGGAACGGCAGCGGCTCGACGGCATCGGGGCTCGCGGAGTTGATGTCCATCTCCTTGCTGAAGCCGTCGGCCCGCAGGAGGAAGGTGCGCGTCCATCCGTCCGGGAGTGGTTCGAGCGTTGTCGCGGAAAACTCGATCGCAACCTCGTCGCCGTCGCGCGTCACGACGAACATGTCGTCCGAGCCGGTCAGCAGGTCGAGGACGTCGCCGGCGCGGGTGTAGCGACCGGTCATCGTTTTCCACGGTGAGGCCGGCGTGACGCGCGCGTAGTCGTAGATGGGCGGTTCGCTGTCGTCTGGTCGCAACTCTGCCGAGAACCCGCGCGGGCGCAGCGTCCCGCTGCGCGGCTCCAGCCGGGTCATGCGGACGTGTTCAGTCGACGTGCCACGCCCGACGAGGATCTGATCCCAGTAGATGCGCATGTTGGTCACGATGCGCACCTGTCGTTCGCCGGCGCGGAGGTCGGCGGAGAGATCGACGGCGATCGTCTGTGGCCGGCCAACCGGAATGCCGATGCTGGCGTTGGCCGCGCGCCACCGTCCGTTGCCGCCCTTGATCTCGAGTGACGGCGCCGCGGCCGTCACGCCTGCCTGATGTGCCGCGACGTTGTCGCTCGAGAACGCGTAGTCGGTCCACCCGGTCAACAGGAGCACGGCGGGCCGTGGGGCGTCTCCCAGATCGAGGGTCAGCGTGTGCGGTTCGGCGTGGCCGCGGAACGGCGCGAGCGCGAAGCCGTCGGCGTAGCGCCGGTCGAGCTGGGCGATCCGTTCCCTCACGTCGTGCCCGCCGTCGTCGATCGCGCCGGCCGGCGCGCGCAGGTCCTTGACGGCATGCATCCGGAACGATTTCGGCGGATCGGTCATCCCCTCGTTGGGAAACAGCTTCATGTCGCGCGGATGCGCGAGCACCATGAGCTCGACCTGATCGAGGAAAAACGCCTCTTCGAGCTCGTTTGTAACACGCAGCTCGAACACACCGTCGCGCGGCTGGAGCTGGTCCGCGCGAATCCGCACGTACTCCACGGGGTCGGGCGTGTTGTAGACGCCCGGGCCGTGCCAGTACCCCATCTCGCCGCCACCGAGGAAATCGGTCACGAACTCGAACCGCGTCCCGTTCCACGTATAGAGGAACGGACACGAGGATGGCTTGCGGTCGAGCTCCCGCACCAAGAGGGGCGAAGAGATGAGGGCGGGCGGCGCTGCTGGCCCAGTGGGCTCGCTGCCCTCGGGCAACTCAGCGACCTCGGCCTGGAGGGTGCCCGACGGCCAGAGCAGGCGCACGACATCCGCGCCCGGACGCTCGCCAAGGCCGAATACGAGGTCAGCCGGCGCGACGGCCGGCGCGGCCGCCGAGGTCTCGAGTCTGCTGCTCAAGCTGCCGGCGCGCAGCTGAACCTTCGCCCCGACGCCCAGCCGGTTGCTCGCCAGCCCGGCGAGCTGGACACGCAGCGATCGGTTGGGCGACTCTCCGGCGTTGCCGAAAAATGACACCGTCTGCGGTCCGGCGGCGACAAGGTCCGTGTCGCCATCGACATCGAAGTCGGACACCGCGAGCGTATGGGCGGAGCTGAAGACCGCGGTGTCGATCGGACCGAGCCCCGCGGCGTCGGTCACGTCCGTCCACTCCTGTCCAAGGTTGCGCACGAGCCTGGGACCGTCGGCGGACCACACCACCAGATCGAGCAGGCCGTCGTTGTCGTAGTCGAGCAGCTGTGCGGCGGTCGCCGCCCGTGTGGCATCGGGCGCGGGGGTCGTCGTGAAGCCGCCACGTCCATCGCTCAGCGCGAACAGCCCGCCGCCGGCGCGGGCGAAGAAGAAATCCGGGTAGTCGTCCTTGTTGAGGTCTGCGGCCGCCACCGCGGCGACCGGGTCGCTTCCGTCGAGGCCCGCCAGCCCGACCTCGGCCGCCACGTCACGAAAGGTCCCATCGCGAAGGTTGGTGAAGAGCCGCGGCGGCGCATCGCGATTGACGATGAGGAGATCGATGTCGCGGCGATTGTCGAAATCGGTGGGGACGAGCGCGACGACGTGACCGCGCGACTCGAGCAGCGCGTCGGTGGTGATCTCCGTGAACGTGCCATCTTGGTTGTTCTGGAGCAGCGACAGCGGCGCGGGTGCGAACTCGCCGGGAAAGACGGCGCCCGCGTCCCCGACCGCGTCACGGGTGGCGTCGAGATCGGCCCAGCCGGCAATCACGATGTCGACGTCGCCGTCGTGGTCGATATCGGTGAACGCCGCCGAGCTCGGGAGATACGGATACGGCGGGAAGCTCGCCGCGTCCGTCACATCCGTGAACCGGCCGTTGCCGTCGTTCCGATACAGGCTGCTGCCTCCGTAACGCAGCACGAACAGATCGGGCGCATCGTTGTTGTCGAAGTCGGCCGCGATCGCCCCGATCGGCACCGTGTCCGGCGGTGCGCTCCCCAGGCCGGCCTCCGCGGTCACGATGGTCCACGTCTCCGCCCCGTCGTTGCGGAGGAGCTGCTGCCCCTCCGCCGACGTGAGGAAGAGATCGAGATCGCCGTCGGTGTCCACATCGATCGGGGTGACCCCGCCGCTGAGCGAGGCGGCGAGCGCGCGCGACCCCGCCGCCGTCAGCTCGTCGGCCCCGAAGCGGCGCCCGAACGGTGACGGCGCGGCCACCCCCCGCGGGAGGTCAGCCGCGATCGGCGTCACGGTGAAGGTGGCGGACGGCGGTGCGCGGTCGACGAGCTCCGGTTCCGCGCCGGTCGATGCGATCGCCTCGGCGTAGCGGCCTGCCTCGAGATACCCGGCGCCGAACGTCACCGCGTATCCGGTCGCACGCAGCGCCTGCGCCTGCTCCAGCAACTGCTGGCCTTCGTCGGTTTCCCCGCTCCGCGCGAGGGTGAGTCCGAGGCTGTAAGCGGCGGTGATGTTATACGGCTCCTCGGCAACGGCGAGGCGCAGCCGTTCGGCCGCGTCGACGTAGTTGCGTGCCTCGAGGTGGATCTGTCCGAGGTAGATGTTGGTGCCGACGTCACCCGGGTCCTGCTGCTGGACCTCGGCGAACCAGCCGAGCGCGTCGTCTGGGCGGTTCTCCGCGCGCGCGATCAACCCGAGCAGATACGTCGGCTGCGGCGACGACGGCAGCTGACTCGCGGCCTCGGTCGCGGCCATCGTCGCGCCCTCGAAGTCCTGGTCGTAATAGAGCGCGAGGGCAAGATTGATGCGCGCGATGGCCAGGGTATCGTCGAGGCCGAGCGCGTCGCGAAACGCCGTCGCCGCGGCGGGGTAATCGAACTGCTCCAGGCGCGCGATGCCGCGATTGTTGGCGCGATGGGCGTCCTCACGCGGTCCGAGCTGGACCGCGTCATCACCGCCGCACGCGACGCCGGCCAGGACCAGCATCATCGCCGCGCGCGCGGCGTTCCGGCCGATCGTCGTCCCCGGCGCGCGCGCGGCGTGTCGGTCGATCATCGTCCCCCGCGCGGGCGCGGCGTGTCGGTCGATCATCGTCCCCCGCGCGGGCGCGGCGTGTCGGTCGATCATCGTCCCCCGCGCGGGCGCGGCGTGTCGGTCGATCATCGTCCCCAGCGCGCGAGTGGTGTGGCGTCGACCAAGCCGTCGCCCTCGCGAATCGTGAGTTGGTGGTTCACGTCGGGAGACGCCACCCGGTCGATCGTCCCGCTGGGCCAGAGGACGCGCACGGCCTCGACCGTCGTCGCGCGCCCCAGACCGAACGTCACCGGGAGCTCGCTCTGCGAGGCGTAGCTCGATCCCGTCTTGACGATCTGCCAGGGCGTATTCCCGCCGGTGGTCACCTCCACCCGGGCGCCAATGCCGTCGCGGTTCGAGTCGACGCCGATGGTGCGGACGCGGATCACGTTGTTCGTGCCACGGGTGTCGTTCCGGAGCAGGCGCGCGGGACCGTTGTTCTCCGTGACGAGCACGTCGAGGTCGCCGTCGCCGTCCAGATCGCCGTAGGCAGCGCCCCGGCCAACCACGGGGTGCGCCAGCGCGGGACCCGCCACGGCGGTGGCGTCCTCGAAGCGCCCCTCGCCGATATTGCGGAACAGCAGCGCCGGCTGCGCGTAGGTGACGCGCGACTGCACCTCCTCGACGAGGTCGTCGACATGCCCGTTCAACGCGAAGATATCCGGCCGGCCGTCGAGATCGTAGTCGAAGAAGAAGCAGCCGAACGTGAGGGCCAGTAGCGATCCTCGGCCGACGGCGGACCGTGGCGCCTCGTCGATGAACAGGCCGTTGCCTTCGTTGTGAAAGAGCGCAATCATTTCATTGGAGAAGTTGCCGACGATGAGGCTCGGTCGGCCAGAGTCGTCGTAGTCGATCGCGTCGACACCCATCCCCGCCCTCGCAACCCCCGCCTCGCTGTACGCCACACCCGCGACGACGCCGATGTCCTCGAACGTGCCATCGCCGCCGTTGCGATACAGCTGGTCGGGCTGGGTGTCGTTCGCCACGAACAGGTCCATCCAGCCGTCGCCATCGAAGTCGAGCATCGCGACGCCGAGCGCCTTCGACGCCGGGTTCGACAGTCCCGCGCGCGCGGTCACCGCCTCGAACGTGCCGTCGCCGCGATTCCGGTAGAGCGTCGGACTCTGACCCGTGTACGACTCGGGCGTGCAGTAGGACTTGCTCTCGCCGCCACGCGGCCCCGGGCAGAACAGATCCGTCTCGATGGTCCACTCGACGTAGTTCGCCACGAAGAGGTCCAGGTGGCCGTCCTTGTCGTAGTCGAACCAGAGCGCGCTGGTGGAGAACCCGCCGTCCGCGACGCCGGCCTCCGCGGTCACGTCGACAAACGTGCCGTCGCCCGCCCCCCTGAACAGCCGGTTGTCGCCGAGCGCGGTCAGATAGATGTCGACGTCACCATCGTTGTCGTAATCGGCCGCCGTGCCACCCACGCCGTACATCTCGACCGCGAGCAGTCCCGAACCCCGGGTGACGTCGGTAAACGTGCCGTCGCCATCGTTCCGGTAGAGCACCGGATGGGTCGCGTCGCCGCCGCGCCCCGGCCAGTGTGACGAGTCGACGAGGAGAACGTCCTGCCACCCGTCGCCGTCGATGTCGAGCACCACGCCGCCGGCGCCCATCGTCTCGGGGAGATACTTCTCGCCAAAGGCGCCGTTCGTGTGCACGAACGTGATGCCGGCGGACTCGGTGACGTCGGCGAACTCCGCTGGTTGTCCTCCCGCGGCGACGGTGAGTACGAAGGCGAGGCCCACGAAGGCGACGACGCGTGCCATGCTCAGTTCTGCGAGGCCGCCTGCGCCTGTTCGTCGGACACCGTGGCCGGCGCCGGTTGTCGATGTTCGTGAATGGACTGCCGCTCGTTGTTGTCCTCCGGGGACGCGCGCCGGAACGATCCGGTGATGGCCTGCGATGCCTCATCCGCCGTGAACCGCTCGTAGAGGAGCTGCTCGCGCTCGGCCATCACCGTGTCGCCTGCCCCGCGGTAGCACAGCATCAGGTTGTAGTGCGCGTTGAGATCTTCGGGGTCGATCGACAGCACGTCTTGAAAGGTCGCGATCGCCTCGTCGAAGCGCCGGTCGAGGAACTGGATGCGGCCAATCTGACCGAGCACGACGCGGTCGCGCGGATACTGCTCGTGCGCAACCTGTAGATGTGTCAACGCCTCATCGTACTGCCCCAGCGTCTTGAGCGCGGTCCCGAGCAAGAAGTGCGTCCTCGCGAGATCGGGCGCGACGTCGAGGGCGCTCTCCAGCACCGGAATCGCCGCGTCGACGTCGCCCTCCTGCAAGAGCGCTTGCGCGAGGCTCGTGGGGCCGTCGGCATAGCTCGGATCGATGGCCATGACCGTCCGAAAGGCGGCCCCAGCGCCTTTCAGATCGCCTTGCAGCAGGAGGCCGATGCCGTAGTCGTTCCATCGTTCGCGCGTCGATGGGTCGAGCGGTGACGTCACGTCTGGCAGCGTCGCATCAGCGTCGATGACCGACACCGACGCCTCTGCCTCGGCCATCACCGTGGTCGGGATGTCTGGGATCGCCTTGATCTGACCCGACACATCCGACGTGTCGCCCGTGAAGCTCCACACGCCGTCGTCATAGGCGGCGCCGACCGGCGGATTCGTCTCCGACGCGTCGCGAACCCCGGCGAACGCCCACTGCGTGTTCCACCAGGCGAACTTCCGGTAGTTGACCTTCGCGCGCAGCGTGATGCGGTCCCCCGCGTCGTCGGGAACCTGCAGCCGGTAGTGGATCGTGTCGGCAGCGCCCGGCGGGATCAGCCGCACATACGCCACCGAACGCGTCATCCAGGCGTTCCGCTTGTTGATCGGGTTGCTGTGTTCGTCGAGCTGCAGGCTGCGGTAGAAGTGGGCGCCGGGGTCGACCGGTCCGGCGCCGTCGTCCGCCGCCTCGCCGCTATGGAGCAGCACCTGCCCCCGCTCATCGACCGCCTCGAACTCGACCCAGACATCGAAGGCGTCGACCGTCCCGCCCGGAAAGAAATGCCCGACCTTGCGCGTCCGGACGACGACCTCCACGCGGACCGATTCGCCGCGCCGCACAGTGACCGGGACAATGTCGAGTGGCGCCAGGACTTCCGAAGGCGGCCCGGTCAGCGCGACCCCAGCCGCCCCGAACCGCATCGACTCCTCGCCGACGGCGAACGTGCTCGACAGCCGCGGCTCGGCCGTGGCGCGCCGACGCGTCGACGCCGGTGGCGGTGCCTCGTCGACCCGCGTCACGCCGAAGACGTCGACCGAGACCTGCCCGTCGCGTAGGAAGTCCTGCACCACCTTCAGCTGCTCCGCATCGTTGTTGACGAACGGGATCGCGGTGTTGGCGCCGGGGAAACGGTGCGACCGGATGAGCCCGTCCATCGCCGCCGGGTCGTCCGAGGGGACGAGCGGCATGTGGCAATCCCGACAGGTCTGCGGGCTTGGCGGGTAGTAGAACGACCGCGCTCCCTGGCCCGATACGCCGGACGCCTGCCAGTTGTCGTATTCGTTGAATCCGCGGATCCAGCGGTATTCGTTTACTGGCACGTCGAGGTGCACCTTGTGACAGACAGAGCAGAACTCCGCGCTCTGTTCGCGGTGGAACGGCTTCAGAAACGTGGTCCGGTGTGGACCGGGCGCGAGATTCAGAAGCAGGTCGTGAGTGGTCTGCAGTACCGGGTTGTCGCTGGCCGCGAGGTCGTGCAGCGGCGGATACTCGATGTCGAAGTCGCCCTGACCCATCGTGCTGCGCACGCTCACGATCGAATGGCACGAGGTACACGCGAGTCCCGCCTGCGCCTCGGGCGTATCGATCTGCTCCCTGATCGGGCGATCGAACCTGCCGTTGAAGAACACGGCGTGGTCGTGGCAGCCGGCGCACCACTTCGATGGCTGGGTGCCGACAACATCCTGCATGTACTCGATCGACTTGCGATACCACTGGTTGTTGAACGACGAGAAGTGGTGGGCGGAGGAGTTCCACTGCTCGTAGATGTCGGCGTGGCACCGTCCGCAGGACTCGCTGGTCAGGAAGAAGTCGGCCGGAATCAGGTCATGGACGTTGGTGTCGGCCGACGACGGAAAAAACGGGCTGTCGGGGCCCGCGCCCTCGCCCTCCATCGAGGTCGGAGGCGTGCCCGGGTTCGTGATGCGGTGGGCCTCGCGCCACGCCGCCTCCCCCCGTGCGCGCACGATTGGGGCCGCAAGCCCCACGAGGAGAACCGCAATGACCGCGGCCCGTACGCCCCAGATCACCCGCAGGCTGCCCTCCACGGCGCGCCACAGGTGCACGGCAAGCAGTCCGGAGCCGATGACTGATAGCCCGATGTGCGCGTAGAGGACCGGAGCGTTGGCCCGCGTCGCGCCGACGACGGCGACCACCAGCCCGAGCAGCAGTCCGAGGCCGAGGCCGGCGAGCCCCGCCATGCAGAGAGGTGCGGGGACCCAGCGACGGCGGAGCAGACGCGGCGCCACTGCGAGCGCCAGCGCGAGGCCGAGCGCCGGATGCACCGCGACGTTCGTGAAGTACCAGAGCGACGGGCTCGGCACCGCGGCCAGATACGCCGCGTTCACGAGCAGGAGGAAGTACCCGGACACGAGCGCGCGCAGCAACAGCGGCGGCATCGACACCTCGACTTCAGGTTAGCTCAGGTAGGGCCGGCCGCGCACATCGCGCGCAGACCCACCACGCGCCAGCGAATTTCCCGGATGTTCCGACGCCTGCGGGGGCTTGGGGCGAAGCCCATCAGGTAAGACGTCGAAGGGCGGTTAGTGGACGTGAGAAGCGGCCAGTAAATCTAAGGTTGGCGCTCGACCCGCGGAGCGATGTTGCGCCGAGAAAGTTCCGTGTCTCGACGACTAGCGTGTCGCCTTCCCAGCTCGCACGCGAATCACCCACCCACTGGCGAAGGTTGGCCGGCATGTGGGGACGTCCGTCCAGCGGGACGATGCGGGCGTTGTGCACCATCTCGTTGAGAATGACGACGTGGTCGGCCGACTGGAAGAGCTGCACGTTGTTGTTGTACGCGCTCGGCGTCATCGGCGGCGCGGAGTTGAAGCCGAGCAGGCACCGTTCCGAGCTGCCGCGATCCTCCGGCCCGTGCGCGTGCCGGTCCCTCAGGATGCGACGTAGCGCCGCCTCGGCCTCCACCTTCGGCCGCGCGGCGGGAATGCGTCCATCCGGTGGATTGACGACCAACGACGTCCGCTGGTCGGAGAGCGTGACGCCGTCCTCGAACCAGACCCGCACGGAGTACCCGAGCTTTGCGCCTGGCGGGGCCTCCTCGTTCGCGGACTCGTTCGCCGCGCGCCGGTCGTTGCGCGCCTGTTCCCAGGCCGCGGCTTCCTCCGCCGTCAACGTGTCCTTCCCGGCGAGGTCCGCGGGACGCTCCATCGGCGTCGCGGTCGAGAAGTTCCAGACGCCTTGCAGGTCGGGCTGGCCATCCGGCGTCCGGGGCACCGCGTCCTGGCCCGTCGCGAGCGTGGGCGCGAGGAGGAGGAGGACGACGCACCCGAGGCCGGTGGCAACGGTCGAGAAAGTTGGATGACGCATGTCAGTTCTCCTGCTGGTCCTGGGTCGCGGCCGCTTCCCTTGCCTCGAGGGCGCGGGCGCCCGAGAGCGAGCTGGCCATGGAGTAGTTGCCTTCGTGGCACGCGTACTCGTAGAGCGGCTCGTCGTTCTTCGTCATGAGGACCTGGGCGGTCCAGGGGCGCGCCCAGGTCGTCGGGTCGCTGACGGTGAACTCGTAGATCAAGGTGTCGGCGTCGCGACGCGTGAACCGCTCAACCAGGTGCAACGTCGAGCTCGAACCCCCGAGCGACGTTTCGCCGAGGAAGTTTCGCGTCTCGACGACCAGCGTGTCGCCCTCCCAGCTCGCCCGTGAGTCGCCGACGTATTGCGGGAGGTCCGCCGGCAGATGGGGCCGTCCGTCGAGCGGAATGATGCGCGCGTTGTGGACCATCTCGTTGAGGATGCCGACGTGGTCGGCCGTCTGGAAGAGCTGCATGTTGTTGTTGTAGGCGCTCGGTGTCATCGGCGGTCCCGAGTTGAAGCCGAGCAAGCAGCGCTCGGAGAAACCGCGATCCTCGGGACCCTGCGCGTGCCGTCCACGAAGGATGCGCGTCAGCTCACGGTTTGCCTCGACCTTCGGTCGGACGGCCGGGATGCGTCCGTTCGGCGGATCGACGACGAGTGACGTCCGCTGGCGCTCGTCGAGCGAGTCACCCCACTCGAACCAGACGGCGAGGCTGTAGCCGACCCGCGCTTCGAGCGGCGCGGTCTCGAGCTCGGATTCGAGCCCTGCCCGTTGGGTGGCGAGGGTCTGCTCCCATTCGGCCGCTTCCTCGGCTGTCAGCGTCTCCTTGTCGGCCAGCTCCGCGGGGCGTTCCATGGGGGTCGCCGTCGAGAAGTTCCAGACGCCCTGCAGATCGGGATGACCGTCCGGCGTCCGCAACGACGCGTCCTGACCCGCCGCGACGGATGGCGCGAACGCGACAAGTACCGCGACCAGTCCACCGACTCCGACACTTGCGAGGGATCGATCCGTCATGGATACCTCCTGAAACGGTGGCAACGAGGGACCGGGGACGGTGTCATGCTAGGAAGACTGCATTGTAGCAAACGGCGGGCGGACCCCGGCGTCCGGTTGTGGGGCGCCTTGATCCCGTAGGCTCACGAGCTTACACGCCGGATCCTGTTTGATTTTCCTCCCGACGTGGTGGCGAAGCTGGACGGTCCGGCGCAGTAGGGCTCCTCGCTCCTGAAGATCATCGCGAGCGGTAGGCGTGGATCGGCCTGCGGTCGTCGGCGTTCGCGCACTGCCGAGTGTTGCCTGAGGTCCCGAACGTCACAAAGTCGACCTCCACGAAGAGACCAGTGATCGCGCCTCGCCTCGGCGCCGCCGCCGCCGCCGCCGCAATCCTCTTTTGGGGCCTGCACACCGGGGTCGTCGACGTGGCTCGCCCGTCCGCCCAGTCCGCGACGGAGTGGTTCACGGAGGAGGCTCGGGCGGTGGGGCTCGACTTTTTGCACTTCAACGGCATCTCCGGCGAGTACTACTTCGAGGAGATGATGGGCCCCGGTGTTGCGCTGTTTGATTACGACAACGACGGCGACCTGGACGTGTACGTGCCGCAGGGACAGATGCTCGGTGCCGGCAAAACGGTGGCCGACGCCGTGCTGCCGCCGCAGATGCCGTTGCTGCTGACCGATCGCCTCTATCGCAACGACCTCGAGGTGCGTGCCGATGGCTCGCGGACGGTGCGGTTCACCGATGTCACCGAGGGGAGCGGCCTCGAGGTGCGCTCGTACGGCATGGGTGTCGCGACGGGGGACATCGACAACGACGGGTGGGTGGACCTGTATCGGACACGCCGTGGGCCCGATCAGATGTTCCGCAACAACGGTGATGGGACCTTCGCCGATGTCTCCGCGCACGCGGGAACGCAGCAGCCCGCGTGGGGCATCTCCGCGTCGTTCGTTGACGTGGACCGCGACGGCTGGCTTGCCAGCGACCGGATTCGGCACCCGCTTCTTCGACTACGACAACGACGGCGCGCTCGACATCATGGCCGTCAATGGGGCGGTCGCCGCCGTTGCCTCCCTCGTGAGGGCGAAGGACCCGCACCCGTTGCACGAGCCCAACCAGCTACTATTTCGCAATCGGGGCAACGGGCGGTTCGACGAGGTCACGGAACGCGCGGGCCGGTCTTCGAGCTCTCTGAGGTCAGCCGGGGCGCGGCCTTTGGCGATCTCGACAACGACGGCGACACCGACGTCGTCGTCTCCAACAACGCGGGCCCCGTCCGCCTCCTGCGCAACAATATCGGGAACCGCAACCGGTGGCTCGGCGTGCGTCTCGTGGGCGGGAGTCCGCCACGCGACATGCTGGGCGCGCGCATCGGTGTCTTTCCGAGCGGCGGCTCGCCGCTGTGGCGCCGCGCCCGAACGGACGGCGGGTACGCCTCCGCCCACGATCCACGCGTCCTCGTCGGCCTCGGCGAGTACACCGACGTGGAACGGGTCCGCGTCGTTTGGCCGAGCGGTCGCATCGAGGAGTGGACCGACCTCGACGTGGAGCAGTGGCAGACCTTGATGGAAGGGAGCGGTCAGGACACGAGTGGACCGTAGCCGTGTACTGAGGAACGCGCAGTCGAGGTCCGGTCCGGGTCAGGCGCGCCGCGCGAGCTCGCGGATCAGCTCTTCCTGTGAATGAACGCCGAGCCTGCGAAAGATCGATCGCAGATGGTTTCGCACGGTGTGTTGACTGATGTCCAGCTGCGTGGCGATTGACCGAACGCGGCCATTCGTCATCGCCGTCGTTATCGAAATCGCCGGCGTCGACGCCCATGCTGGCTTCCGGTGTGCCGTGCTCGCTCAGCGAGGCCCCCGACAACAGGCCCAGGTTGGTGAACGTTCCGTCGCCCTGGTTCATCCACAGCAGGTTGTCGCGGCCGTCGTTGGCGACGTAGATGTCCATCCAGCCGTGGTTGTCGACGTCCCCGGTCGCGACCCCATGCCGTGACCCTGGGCGTCGATGCCGCTCGCCTCGGAGTTCCGTCCAGAGCCCGATGGATCACCCGAGCAGCCGATCATGGCAACGACAGCAATGCCCAGGAGGGTGCCGGCCCTGCGACACGCGGCGACGCAGACAGCCCACTGACGATCGAAGGAGCCCAAGGATCCGATTTATAGTTGCTGCACGATGCGACGCTCCACCGACGCCGATCCGGGCAGCGGACGGCCAATCACGCGCCGGATCGTCCCGCGTGTGCTGCTCATGGCGGGCTGCCTGAGTGGCTGCGCGGCGGGTCCGGGCGAGCCGTCCGACCGACTACGCACGGACGATCCGACCGAGGTGACGGCGCCACCAGCAGCCGATCCGCCCTTTGTCGAGCGCGCGGCCGCATCCGGTCTCGACTTCGTGCACGTCAACGGCCGGTCCGGGCGTTTCTATCAGCCCGAGATCATGGGGCCCGGCGTCGCGCTCTTCGACTACGACGGCGATGGCGACCTCGACGTCTACCTGGTGCAAGGCCAGATGCTGAGTCCGGCCGCGGAGGATGAGGCCCCCGCGACACAGCGGAGCGGACCGTCGCTCGGCGGTCGACTGTATCGGAATGACCCCGAGGTCGGTGGCGACGGTGTGCGCACACTCGAGTTCACCGACGTGACGGAGGCCAGTGGGATCGATGCGCGCCACTACGGCATGGGCGTGGCGGCCGGCGATTTCACCAACGACGGCTGCGTCGATCTCTACCTGACACACTTCGGCCCGAATCAGCTGTTCCATAACGACTGCGACGGCACGTTCACCGATGTGTCGCGTGAGAGCGGCACGGCGGACCCGGGCTGGGGGGTGCCCGCGGCGTTCCTCGATATCGACCGTGACGGTTGGCTGGACCTGTTCGTCGGGAACTACTTGATCTACAGCATCGAGCGGCACCTCACCTGTGAGGGCGAGTCTGGACAGGTGGACTACTGCCCACCCGAGCGCTATCGCCCGGCGCCGGATCGGCTCTACCGCAATCGTGGAGACGGCACGTTCGCCGACGTGACGGCCGATGCGGGACTGGCGGGGGCGTTCGGGCCGGCGCTCGGAGTGGCGACCGCCGACTTCGATGGGGACGGGTGGATCGACCTCTTCGTCGCCAATGACCAGCAGGAAAATCAGCTGTGGCTGAACCGGCACGACGCGACCTTCGAAGACACGGCCCTGCTGTCGGGCACGGCACTCGGGGTGTCCGGCGAGCGCAAGGCGGACATGGGTGTCGACGCCGGCGATTTCGACAACGACGGCGATGAGGATCTGTTCATGACCGATCTGACCGGGCAGGGCAGCACGCTCTACGTGAACGGTGGCACCGGTCTGTTCGAGGAGCAGAGCGCGCGCTCGGGGATCAGGCTGGCGAGCCTGCCGTACACGGGCTTCGGCGCGGCCTGGTTCGACTACGACAACGACGGGTGGCTCGACATCCTGTCCGCCAACGGCTTCGTCACGCAAGACCTCGATGCACTGGGTGCCGACAACCCGTTCCCGCTGCAACAACGAAACCAGCTGTTCCGCAACCTGGGCGACGGACGGTTCGCCGATGTGACCGATGCCGCGGGCCCGGCGCTCGCGCTGTCGGAGGTGAGCCGCGGCGCGGCCTTCGGCGATCTCGACAACGACGGGGATACCGACGTCGTTGTCGCGAACGCGTCCGGGCCCGTGCGGCTCCTCCTCAACACGGTCGGTAACCGACAGAGCTGGCTCGGGTTACGGCTCGTTGGCGCCGACGGGGCGCGTGATATGCTCGGAACGCGAGTGGCGATCGAGCGTGCCGACGGCACGCCGCTATGGCGCCGGGCGCGAGCGGACGGGAGCTATGCGTCGGCGAACGATCCCCGCGTGCTCATAGGTCTCGGCGGGTCGACGGATATGCCGCGCATTCGCGTCACGTGGCCGAGCGGGCAGATCGAGACCTGGACCGACGTGGCGTTAAACCGATACACGACGCTCACCGAGGGCGCCGGCGGATGACGGGCGAGACCCAACTGGGGCGCCGATCGATTCTGACCGCCCTCGCGTGCGCGCTAGCCGTCGTCGGGAGCGCGTGTGCGCCATCTGACGCTGGCGATGCGGCGAGCGCTGCGGAGCTGACGGACTTGTAGCGCAGGCCTTTAGGCCTGCGAAGCACGGCTGAAGCCGTGCTCTACGACGGATAACAGGTGCGAGGCGCAAAACTGAGCCGGAGAATGATAAGAACACCCTTCCTCATCGGCGCCGTCCTGTCGCTGGTCGCCGGAAGCGAACTGGCGGCCGCCCAGGAGGACCTCCGTGTCATCGAGGCCGCCGAGCGTCGGGACGCGACCGCGGTGCAGGCGCTCGTCGCCTCGGAGGTCGACGTCACCGCGGCTACCGACGCCGGCCACGTGGCGACGAGGGGCGTGGCGCAGATCCGGGAACTCACGGCCCTGCACGCGGCCGCTCACATCACGCCGGCCTCACGGCCCTGCACGCGGCCGCTCACATCAAGTCGGACCGGTTGGTCCAGTTGCTCGTCGACCGCGGGGCCACGATCAACGTCACGAACGAGCGCGGCGAGACGCCGTTGATGCTCGCCGACCGCTTCCGAGCGGGCAGCGGCAATGTCCAGGTCCGCACCAGCACCGGGGAGCTCCTGCGCGCGCTTGGTGCAGACGAGCTGCCAGCGTCACTCCCTGATAGTCCGCGGTAGTCGACGCGGGCGATCGGCGGCACTTCGTGGTGAACGCCCGGGGCGGTTTAGGACGTCCTTCGTCTGAGGATGATCCAGTGCGGGCACTTCGCCTGATCCAGGTAGAGCCGCTCGCAGTCATCGCACCGGACGCATTCGGTCATCACGATCTTCGGTCCATCGATGGCCCCCCATTGGCACGTCTTCTCGCACATCTTGCACGTGTTGCACTCCGACCAGCGCTTGATGCGAAAGACCGTCAGGTTGGAGAGCAGGCCCAGGAAGGCGCCGACGGGACAGAGAAAGCGGCAGTAGAGGTT
The DNA here is from genome assembly GCA_965197395.1 of Vicinamibacterales bacterium. Lineage (GTDB taxonomy): Bacteria > Acidobacteriota > Vicinamibacteria > Vicinamibacterales > UBA8438 > CAZYFH01. The sequence continues at coordinate 894,158 of CBDANB010000007.1, forward strand.
TCTGACGAATACGGTGGCGACCAGCAGCAGTGCCAGGCCGACCCACAGACCGGTCGTTGCCTGGCCGGTGAACATCCAGAACGGCTCCACGAAGCGGTACGCGGAGATATCGGACGTCACGAAAAAGTAGACGAGCGTCGCCGCCAACAACCCGTACTTCACCTTCGCGGCCCGCTGCTCGAGCCAGGCCGGCACGTCGAACCGCAGCCGCGTGGGGACGACCCGGTCGAGCAGCTGCGTGAGCGCGCCGTAGGCGCAGATGCGGCCGCAATACACGCGTCCCCAGAGGACGGTCGAAAGCAACGTGAACCCGGCGAACAGATACCACGCGACGCTGTATTTGAACACCGGGAGGTTGCCGGTCAGGAGACTGAAGAGGTTGACCACCGAGATGAGCTGGCTCTTCGCGAACCCCAGGTAGAGCACGGCGACTCCCAGCGTGACGTACTTGAGCGCCACGCTTTTGCGAAAGAAGCTCACCATGGCGAACGTCGCGAACGCGACGAACAGCGACAGGTCGGTCGCCTGATCCGCCAGCAGCGTGCCCCACGTCTCCTCGTCCTCCTCGTCATCGAACCCCCATGGGTCTGGCTCCAGTGCGGCCTCCGGTTGGGCGCCAATCGTGCCGAGTGACGCGGTTTCCGGCAGCGCGTCGAGGGTGGTGGTGAGCGCGATCGATACGAAGACGGCGGTGATGAGCCCGCGGGCCAGGGTCCCGGTCACTTCGAGTCCCCGGGGGGAGTGAGAAACTGTCGCGCGATGCGGCGGGCGCTGTTCCTGACGGCACGGGACGCGCTCGTCACGGTCATCGTCGCTCGCGATACCGCGTCGATGTCGCGCCCGACCCGAAAACGGTCGCGAATGCTCTTTGTATCGAACTGCGCGGCAAACTCCGGCATATCGATCGAGAAGTAGCCATACGGCTCGTTGTGGTCGACGACGACGACGCCGGTCAGAGCTCCGATCGTGTCCATACCGACCAGGATCTGGATCGGACCATCGTAGCCGCGCTCGAGCGGTTCGAGGTCGCGCGTCAGGAACGCGAGTCCGGTGAGGCGCTGGCCGCCGCCGCTCGGGTCGTCGATGTAGGCCTTGATATGCGGCGGCGAGCCGCCTTTGGGTGAGAAGGTCGTCGCGGTAGGGAAGAGCCGCTCAAGGCGGGCCATCCGCGTGGCGTCGTGAGCGGCCTGCCGTCCGGTGACGAAGGTGGCGCTCATGATGAGCGCCGCGACGATGGGTGCGATTTTCATTAGAGAGCGGTCGGCGCCTGGTCCGCGGACGCCGATTATCCCGTGGCGCGGAGCCGCGGTCAAATCGCGGGGCATCGACCGCTGGCATATGATGCCCGTGGACGTGCTGCTCGCGGCGAGACCAGCCACGAGGCACCACATCAGGCAGGAGAACACATGTCCTTGAACCGCCACATCGCGCTGCCCGCGGCGCTCGTCATCGCCTGGGTGATGCTCGCGGCGTCCACGCCCCTTACCCGCGCGCAGGATCGGCTGGCAACCGCGAGAACGGCGACCTGTACGTTTCCGCTGATTGCGTCCGGCACCTGGACGGACGGAGACCCCGGCGCCGATGTCACGGCCGCCGACCTCTCGTTTCGCTTCGAGGCCATCGATATCGAGGACGCGACCGCCGAGGCGGTCGGCCCGTTTGGCGCCTCGCATATCATCACACGCTTGTCGGGCGAGTACCTGCATTTTCTCCAGATGTTTCAGGCCGGGCCCCTGTACTCGACCACCATCTTCAACCAGGAGACACGCGACGGGAAGTTGATGGCGGTCCACACCCGCCACGAGTACACAACCGTCTCGCTGCCGGGGTTCACGTCACGGCCCGAGCAGTACTACGGCGAGTGCGTCCTCGAACATGCCGACTGACCGCGACGTCCTGATCATCATTTCGACCTACAACGAACGCGATAACCTGGCGCCGGAACACATCTCGTCACCCACACAAAGAAAGGGCGGGAGCCACGCGCTGCTCCCGCCCTCACCGATACCGCCGAGCCGGTGGCCCCTAGGGTTAGATGTGGTCCAGCCGGCCAGTGCTGTCGCCGACGCTGTCGCGGTGCACGTCGACCTTGTCAAGAATCGACAGGAGCGCGTTCGTCAACGGCGTTTTCTCCGGATACACGATGTGACGACCGCCCTTGAGCCGACCGCCGGCGCCACCCACGAGCAGGCAGGGCAGGTCCTGGTGCTGGTGGAGGTTGCCGTTGCCGATGCCGCCGCCATACATGAGCAACGAGTGATCCAGCAGCGTGCCATCGCCGTCTGGCGTCGCCTGCAGCCGGTCGAGGAAATGGCTGAACAGGCTCATGTGATACGCGTTGATCTTCTCCACGCGGGCGACCTTGTCCGGGTCGTTCCCGTGGTGCGAGATGGCGTGATGCGGGTCCGGCACACCGATGTGATTGTAGGTGCGCGTCGACGCCTCGCGGGCGAGCATGAACGTGCTGACACGCGTGATGTCGGCTTGGAACGCGAGCGTCTGCAGGTCGTACATCAGCTTCACGTGGTCGTCATAGAGCTCGGGCACACCAACCGGCATCGTCGGCAGCTCGATGTGCTCCCCGACGCGCGCCTCCATCTTCTGCACGCGCTGCTCCACCTCGCGGACGCTATCGAGATACTCCGCCACGCGCGCGGCGTCCGCGACCCCGAGGCGCGACTGCAGCCGGTCGACCTCGCCGACGATCGCATCGAGGATGCTTCGGTCCTGGCTGAGTTGGCGCCGGCGCGCTTCGGCCCCGAGCCCCTCGCCGAACAACCGCTCGAAGACGACCCGCGGGTCGGTCTGCATCGGGAGCATCGTCGTCGGTGTGCGCCACGACAGCGTGTTGACGTAGCTGCAGGCGTAGCCGATGTCACAACCGCCGACGGCAGTGAAGTCCTCGGCGGCGACCTCCAGTGAACGTAGCTGCGTGTCGCGCCCCAGCTCGTCCGCGGCGATCTGGTCGATCGTCTTCCCGCCGCGCACGTCGGCCCCTTCGGTCCGCTTGGGGTGGATGCCGCTCAGCCAGACGGCGCTGGCCCGGGCATGGTCGCCTGAGCCCTCGCCCTCGGCCGCTTCCGCCGGCCGCGATTCGAGGTTGGACAACACGAGGAGACGGTCGCGGTGCCGCTCGAGCGATGCGAGCGTCGCCGGAAGATCGAACGCCGTGCCGTCCGTCGCGGGTCGCCACTTGTCGTTGATCGCGCCGTTCGGGATGTAGGTGAACGCCAACCGGCGCACCGGGGCGGCCGCGGTCCGAGCTGCCGCCGAGAGCGCCGGCACCATCGCATCCAGAAGCGGCAGCGCCAGCGTCGCGCCGACACCGCGCAAGAACGTCCGCCGGGGCAACGCCATCTTCGTGATGATCATCTTCTCTCCTCGGAGAAACCGACGGTGCCGACTCTGCCGTGACCGGTTCGCTAGGGACCGGCTGCTGCCGCGACGGCCAACTCGTCCGTCTTGGGCCGCTTCATCTTCATGCGAAACCGCTCGTTGTGGCAGGTCACACAGTAACGCTGCAGCACCGCCGCATGGTCGTCAGCGGCGGACGCCGCGGCGCGTTCCGGCGCCGGAGCGGCCGACAGCCACGCGGCGCTGACGAGCCACGCGGCCAGCAGACACCAGCCCTCACGCCATGCCGTGCCGCCGTGAGAAGAAATCTGACTCACTGCATGGGCTCCGACCAGTCGAACAGCTGGCACGGCGCACTGGTTCCCGACGTCATGATCACTGATTGGCGTTGCTGGCGAACCGATTCAGCTCGTCCTGCTTGCTCGGGGTGGCGCCGAGGTCGCGGAGCAGCGCGGCGGAGCGCTCGCGCCGAATCAGGCTGGCGACCTGATTGAACCCCTGTTCGGCGAGGTCGAGCGCCGTCCGTCCGAGCTCGTCCTTGAGGTCGGTTCTTGCGCCAGCGGAGACGAGTTGCTCGATGACGCTGTCGGCGGCCCGGTAGACCGCGCCGTGCAGCGCCGTCTGCCCGTTGGCGTTGGCGGCGTTGACGTCGACGCCTTCGGCCAGTCCCAGTTTGACCGCCTCGAGGGCGTCCTGCTCGGGCCGAAAGCGCCGCGATCCCTCGACGTGGCCCACCCCGGCCGCGAGCATGACGGCCGTATTGTTGGAGTAGGAGGCGAGACGCGGATCAGCGCCGTGCGCCGCCAGGAGGCGCATCCCATCGACGTCGGCGGCCTGGGCGGCCAGCAGATATGGTGTCGCGCCGCCGATGTTGACGAAGTTGTCCATCAGCGGGCGACCCGCACTGTAGATGTTCTCGTCCGTCCAGCGCTCGTGGAGGATCGGCACCGGCTCCGTGCGCGCGTTCGGGTCCGCGCCCTCCGCCAGCAGCATCTCGACGAGCTCGAGACTGCCGAGCTGCGTCGGATCTTCACCCGTGAACGCGACGACGACGTTGCCGAGATGCCGCTGCGGCGACCGCGAGGCCACCAGATCGTGCAGAACCGAGCGGCCCCGTGCGTTGCTCGCATTGGGGTCGGCGCCGGCGTCGAGCAGCATGCCGGCAACGCTGTAGTGACGGTTACTGATCGCTATGCTCAGCAGGCTCCCGGCAACCGGATTCCTCCGCCGGCTCCGGGTGGCGTCCGGCTCCTCGGGCGCAACCAGGTTGACGTCGGCACCGGCGTCGATGAGCAGCCGCACCGCATCGCGCGTGTCCTGGCGGACCGCGAACATCAACGCGGTGAACTGGCCGTTCGAAAACGCATCGACGCTGGCGCCACCCTCCAGGAGCACGTTCATCACTGCCACATGGTTTTCCGCCGCGGCCCACATCAGCGGTGTCTGGCCGCGCCAGCCGTCGGCCGCATCGATGTCGGCGCCACCGGCACGCAGGGCCCGGACCGCGCCTACCTGTCCGGTCCGCGCGCAGGTCATGAGCGGCGGCTCACCCGTCGGCGCAAGGTTGGCATCCGCTCCCGCGTCGAGCAGCCGTTCGACCATGTCCGGGTTGGAGTTCGTGCAGGCGAGCGTTAGCGGCGTGGCGCCGTTCCGGTTGACCACGTTCGCATCCGCCCCCGCCTCGAGCAGCAGCCCAGCCAGGTCGGCGTCGTCACGGTACACCGACCAGTGGAGCGCCGTGGTGCCGTCCAGGCTGGGCGTGTTGACGTCGGTCCCCTCCCCCAGGAGGCGGGACACCGCTTCGTGGTCGCCCGCCTGCGCCGCAGTCGGGAGTGGGGCGTCGCGCTCGGCGGCGGCAAGACTGGCACCAGTCAGCGCAATCAACAGCGGGAGCAACGACGCCGAGATTCGTTGGATCTGCATTTTGAGTTACCAGTCATGCCTGGGGATTCATCGAACGCGCCCCAGGCGAATCATCCGACCGCGACGAGACTCCGCACCCTGCGCAGGCACGCCCGTTCCCCGAATCGTACAGCGGGGTCGGGCGTCATTCAAAGGAACGTCTCGTGGCGAGCGCCACGCGTCGCCGACTCTGCATCGAGTCTCCCTCGGTTCGGAGAGCGGCCGGGCGGCGCGCCGCCCGGCCATCCATCAGGCGCGTGCGAGTGACCGCCTCACTCTGCCAACGGGTGCGGCCTGATCTGAAACCGCATAATCTCGCTGGTCATCCCCTTGCCGCCTTCGTTGTGCCAGTTCGCGATGGTGTCGTTGCTCGCCCACACGCCCCGACCCTTCCAGCCGGCGGTCGGGTCGTCAATCCGGCCGTCCAGACCGCGTGTGTAGAAGCCGAGCGGGTACGGGACCCGGAGCGTGACCATCTCGCCGTTCTCCGGGAGCAGCGCGATCAGCGAGTCAGACGTCGTCCCGTTGACCAGTGGGACATTGGCGCCGAGCCCCAGCGTGTCGAACTGGTCGACCCACATGTAGTAGTGGAAGTCGGCGCTGCCGGCCGCCGAGACGCCCTTCATCTGCGGTCCGGGCGTGGGATAGAGCGTCCAGCCCTCGGGGCAGTGCTGGCCGGTCGCCTCGGGGCCGTTCAGCACCTGGCACTGAGTCCGGTCGAAGCTCGCCAGGTGGCCGCTGCCGCCCAGCGCGGTCCAGATGAGGCCGTCCCGATCGGCGTCGATCCCACGCGGCCCGTGTCCCCACTGGCTCGGTGGAACCGCATCGGTCTCGAACGGCGGCTCATAGCGCTCGGCCAGGCAGGTCTCGGGGTCCAGCCGGACCAGCTCGCCCGGTACCGGATTCGGATACGGCCGCGCGATCCAGATGGAGCCGTCGACCGGGTTCGGGATGATGCCGTAGGCGAAGCCGCTGATCCGCGCGTCCTTGGTCGGGTCGCGCGCTTCGTTCGGCTCGGTGTACTCGCCGATCGTGCCGTCGCCGTTCGTGTCCATGATCGTCGGACACCACCCCTGCGACGCGCGCTCGTCACCCGTCTCGTCGAACAGCTTCGTGTTGATCCAACCAACGACATTGCTGTCACCGCTGATCCAGAGCGTGTCGTTGTCGTCGGCAGCGAACTGCAGGTGATGCGTGTCGAAACAGGTGTCGATCAGCACGAACGTCTGGCTCTCGGTGTCGTAGTAGGACATCTGTCGGCCGGCGCGCTGGAGCGGGAACCGTGTGACCGAGGGGTGGTCCGACTCCTGACACCACGACGCGTTCTCGCGCGGCCGGATCGTGGAGGTCATCCAGACACGGCCCTTCGCGTCCATCATCGGGTTGTGCGGGTTGGCCGGTCCCGTGCGCGCGATCTCCTCCGTTCCCCAATACGGCGAGGGCACGGGCTCGGCCGTCGGCGCACCGTAACCCGCGCCCCGCTGTTCCATCGACACGCGAGTCGGGATCTCGAGGTCGAACGACTGATGCGCGACGGGGTCGGTGATCACGAGCTTGCCAAGCATGTCGACGCCATAGACGGGGCCGTTGGCATAGAGCGTCGGGTTTCGTTTGTCCGTGGCGATCTCGTCGTGGATGAACCCGCGATCGGTCGACCAGCCCCACTGGGTCAGGACGAGGTTGCGCTCGACGCCCTCCGGCCGAGGCGGCGCGGGCGGCACTTCGCCTGCCAAGATCCGGTCCGTCCAGTCCGCGAACAGACCGAGGGATCGGTCACGACCCATCCGGTTGATCCCGGCGTTCATGCCGGCGCCGGCCGAGCCGATCAGCACCCGCTGGTCCCAGGCGTGCAGCGTCGAGTCGTAGTCGCTGAGGTTGGGCACTTCCCGTGTCGCCAAGTTGCCCATCTGGTGACATAGCTGGCAGCCGTCCTTCAAGCGGTCGACCCAGTGCGCCTGCTGGCGCATCTCTCGTCCGATGCCGTTGCCGCTCTCCCCGGTGCCGGGGAACTCGTCAGTCGTCGGGACTTCCAGGAGCGAGTACCAGTAGTTGCCCGGATAGATCGCCGCTGCCTCACGGGGACTCGATGCCGCCGTGGGGTTCAGCTCGACACGCTCACCGGGTCGTGCCGCCTGCGCGGCTGAGTCGACCAGGCCGTAGCCGCGTGCCCAGACCTTGTAGCTGGCGTCGGGCAGATCGGGCACGAGGAAGCGACCGTCGTCGTCGGTGACGACGATCTTTCGAAAGACGGTCTCGAGGTCCTCGGTCGAGGCGACCACCCAGACTCCGGCCTCCGGACCGTTCGTACTCCGCACGACGCCGCTGATGTCGTCACTGGCCGCAGACGGCGCAGCGCTGGCGAGCCACAGGAGGCTTCCGACCGCGATCAACGCGACGCTCGCGAGCGTCGCTCGCCGCAACTTGGCTTGCATGAGTCGACTCCTCTCTTCGGGGTCCCTGGATTCCCGCTCGTTTCGACGGGATGGCCCGCATTATACTGCCGGTGTGCCCGTCCGTTGCACCGCGAATGCGCCCGTCGCTGTTCAGATTCACCGCCGTCTCGGTGCGGCACGGCGCATGCACTGCGGGCTGCTGGCGCTCGCGGTGGGGATGGCCGCCTGGCCGGTCGCCGCGGCCGCCCAGGAGCCCGTCACCTATACTGAGGCGATCGCGCCGATTCTCTTCGAGCACTGCGTGTCGTGCCATCACGCGGGCGGCATCGGACCCTTCAGCTTGCTGGACTACGAGCCGGCGCGTGAGCACGCGGCGGCCATTGCGTCGGCGACGGGTCGCCGGGCGATGCCGCCGTGGAAGCCCGTTGCGCCCCGAGGGGCGTTCCAGGGCGAGCGGCGGCTGACCGACGAGCAGATCGACCTCATCGCGCGCTGGGCGGCGGCCGGCGCGCCCGAGGGACCGCCCGACGCCCGACCCGTTTCACCCGACATCGCCGACGGCTGGCAATGGGGGACGCCCGATCTTGTCGTGCCAATGCAGGAGCCGTACACGCGCCCCGAAAGTACTGCGGACGTCTACCGGAAGTTCGTGCTGCCGATCCCGCTGGACGAGGTGCGCTGGGTCCGCGGCGTCGAGATCCGGCCCGGCTCGAGCGTGATCCACCACGCCAACATCAGGATCGATTCAACCGGCCGTTCACGTGACCAGGATGACGCGGACCCGGCCCCGGGCTACGGCGGTTTCATGGTCGAGTCGGCCCGCTTCCCTCCCGGGCACGTGCTCAGCTGGGCGCCCGGCAGGATGCCCAACGCGCTGCCAGACAGCCTCTCATGGCCGCTCGTTCCGGGTACCGATCTCGTCATGCAGCTTCATCTCCTCCCTGGGGCGACGCCGACGACGGTGCAGCCGGAGGTTGGGCTGTACTTCGCGGAAACGCCCGCCACCCTCCGGCCGGTGGCCGTCGTGCTCAATTCTCTGACGATTGACATCCCCGCGGGCGAAGCGGCCCACGTCGTCCGCGACAGGTATCGCCTCCCGGTTGCCGTCGATGTCCTTGCCATCTATCCGCATGCGCATTACCTCGGCAAGGAAATCCATGCGACTGCGACGCTGCCCGACGGCACGGAGCGGACCCTGTTGCGCATCGACGACTGGGATGTCAACTGGCAGGACGAGTACCGCTACACGGAGGCGGTGCACCTGCCAGCCGCCACGCGACTCGAGATGCGCTACGTGTACGACAACTCCGCCGCCAATCCCACGAACCCGCACGACCCGCCCCAGCCGGTGCGGTTCGGCTCAGGGTCGACCGACGAGATGGCGCAGCTGTTGCTCCAGGTGCTCACCATCCACCCGGGCGACCGCGAGGTGCTGACGGGGAACTTGCGGGTGAAAGAGGCGCGCGACGAGATCATTGGCTACCAGGCGCGGCTCCGTCGTGATCCAAGCGATCACGAAAGCCGGACCGCCCTGGCTGTCCGGTATCTCGACGTCGGGCAACGGGAGGCCGCCCTGACCGAGCTGCGCGAGGCGGTTCGACTCGCGCCCGACTACCCGGACGCGCACTACAACATCGGCGCCGCGCTCCAGGCGCAGGGACAGGCCACGGAGGCGATCGCTGCGTACCGGCGGGCGATCGAGCTCGAGCCGACCTACGGCGAGGCCCACAACAACCTGGGCGCGCTGCTCGACGCCGTCGGTGACCCGCTGAACGCGGTCGCGCACTACCGGCTCGCGATTCAATTCCTGCCGCGTCACGCCGCCGCGCACTACAACATCGGCGCCGCGCTCCAGGCGCAGGGACAGGCCACGGAGGCGACCGCCGCCTACCGGCGCGCAATCGAGCTGCAGCCGACCTATGCCGCGGCGCACGCCGGCCTGGCGGGCGCGCTGATGGCCGACGCCCAGCTGGAGGCCGCGGTCGCGGCGTATCAGGAGGCGCTCGCGCACGATCCGAACCAGGCGCGGGCGCTCGTCGAGCTCGCGTGGCTGCGCGCGACGTCGGCCGAGGCGGCGTTTCGCGACGCGGCCGAGGCGACGGCGCTGGCGCAGCGGGCGCAGGCGCTGCTCGGCGCCGAGCACCCCATTATGCTCGACACGCTGGCAGCCGCGTACGCGTCGGCCGGTCGCTTCGAGCTGGCGATCACGACGGCACGGGAGGCGGCCGCCCGCGCGCGCGCGACGCCCGGGTTCGAATCGCACGCCGCACCGATCGAGCAGCGGGTGGGTGTCTACCTGGCCCACCGGCCGTACCGGATGCCGGCCTCCACGAGTGACTCGACGAGCGACCCTTCGCGATAGGGTAGGGGTGGACACGGGAGGAGTGATCCGCCTAGGTCTCGCCGGGCTCGGTCTGGCCGCTGTCGCGACCGCCGTCGTCTCAGCGCAGACGTCGCAGCAGCAGCCGACGTTTCGGAGCGGCGTCGACGCCATTGAGAATCGACGTCAGTGTCGTCGACGGCGAGGGCCGCCACGTGATGCGTGCCGCGGGCGCGTTCGTCGACAATCTGACGCCCCTCGATCGGGTGGCCCTCATGGCGGTGCCGACCGGCCGGTATATCGACTTCACGTCGGACCACAAACGTGTCCGCCGCGAGGTCGATGCACCGGCGCCTAGACGCCAGACAGGTGCTTCAGCTTCCCGGTGCTGTCGCCGATCGTTTCGACCGGCACCCCCACCTTGCCCAGCAGGCTGACATAGAGATTCGTCAGCGGGGTGCCGTCGGGATACCGAACGTGCCGGCCCCCGGCGAGCTGTCCGGCGCCGCCGCCCGCGAGCAGGAGCGGCAGCCCCATCGGGGTGTGGGCGTTGCTGTCGGCCATGCCGCGACCGTACACGATAGTCAGATGGTCGAGCAGGCTGCCGTCTCCGTCGGGTGTCGATTGCAGCTTCTCGAGAAAATACGAGAACAGCTGGGTGTGATAGGTGTTGATTCGGGTCAGCTGCGCGAGGTTCTCCGGCTTGTTCTGGTGGTGCGAGATGGCGTGGTGCGGCTCGGCGACACCGATTTCTGGGTAGGCACGCGAGCTGAGCTCCGGCGCCAGCATGCAGGTGATGACACGCGTCAGGTCGGCCTGAAACGCGACCACCTGGAGGTCGTACATCAGCTTCACGTACTCCTCGAAGTCCGCGGGCACCCCGGGCGGCTGGTCGACGACCGGGAGCGCGCGACCGCTCTGGGCCTCTGCCATCTGGACGCGTCGTTCGACATCGCGCACGGCATCGAGATACTCGGCGAGCTTGGCGCCGTCGCGCGCGCCGAGCCGTTGCCTCAGATGGGCCGCCTTGTCGGCCACCGAATCGAGAATGCTGCGATCGGTCTCGATGCGCGCTCGACGTGCGGCCGGATCTGTGCTCTGAGAGTCGCCGAAGAGCCGCTCGAACACGGCGCGCGGGTTGTTCTCCATCGGCAACGGCGTCGTCGGCGAGCGCCACGAGACCGTCGTGATATAGGCGCAGCTGAACCCGGCATCGCACGCGCCGGCGAACTCGGTCGACTCGAGGCTGAGCTCGAGTGACGCCAGCTGCGTGTGCCGCCCAAGGTGCTGTGCCGCGATCTGGTCGATCGACACGCCCGCCTCGAAGTTGGCCCCTTCGGTCGGCTTCACATGGACACCGGTGAGGAAGGATCCGCTGATGCGACCATGGCCGCCGGCCGGCTCGCCCGGGCGCCTCGCCCCCGGCTCGTTGTCGAGGCCGCTTACGACGAGCACGCGATCGCGGTACGGTCGAAGTGGCGCCAGGATCGGGCTGAGCTCGAAATCGGGCCCCTCCCCAGCGGGGGTCCAATCCGGCATCACGGCGCCGTTCCCCGTGTAGAGGATGCTCAGACGAGGTGTCGGTGCGGCCGCGGTGTTGCGAAGGGCGGCGAAGGCCGGCACCATGCCGTCCAGCAGCGGGAGCGCGACCGCGGCGCCAAGCCCACGCAGCACCGTACGGCGGGGGAGCGCCTTCTTCAGGACGATCATGACTCGGACCTCCTCATCGCGAACGGCACACTCCGGACGATGCCCAGGATAATCGAGGACCACCGATAGTCGGGGCCGGCGTCTCGCACGATCTGGCGAATGGCCGGCTGATCGTAGTGCTCGACCCCGCGACCGAGCGCGTAGGTCAGGAGCTTGCCGGTCACTGTCCTGACGAACGCCTCACGTCGGTCCGCCAGCCGCGCGCGAAGGTCGGCTGGCCCGTCGAACGCCGTGCCATCGGGGAGCGTCGCCGACGTGTCGAGCGGCACACCGCCATCGCTGGTTCGCCACCGGCCGATCCCGTCAAAGTTCTCCAGCGCGAACCCGAGCGGGTCCATCCGCGCGTGGCAGCTCGCGCAGACGGGATTCGCCCGGTGTTGCTCGAGTCGTTCGCGCACGGAGCGGGGCGCCTCCGCGTCGTGGTTCTCCTCGAGGGCCGGCACGTCGGCCGGCGGTGGGGGCGGTGGCGCGCCAAGGATGTTCTCGAGCACCCACTTGCCTCGCAGCACGGGCGACGTCCGGGTCGCATGCGACGTCGTGGTCAGGATGCTGCCGTGACCGAGCAGGCCAACACGCCCACCGTCCTCGTCCACGGATACCCGGCGGAACCGGCTCCCGTAGACGCCGGGAATGCCGTAGTGGCGCGCGAGCCGCTCGTTGACGAACGTATAGTTCGCGGTCAGCAGGTCGCCCACGCCGTGGTCGTCACCGAGCTGGCTCGCGACGAACAGCTCGGTCTCTCGCTGGAATGCCTCCCGGAGATTGTCGTCGAACTCGGGGAACTGGTTCACATCCGGCGTGACGCGCCGCATGTTACGCAGGTGCAACCACTGCGCGGCGAAGTTGGTCACGAGTGCTGTCGAGCGGCGGTCGGCCAGCATCCGACGCACCTGCCGTTCGAGGACGGCCGGTTCGGCCAGGTTGCCCTCGGCGCCGACGCTGAGCAGCTCGTCATCCGGGACGCTACTCCACAGGAAAAACGACAGACGCGACGCTAGTTCGAGGTCGCTGAGGCGATACGGCGTGCCCGGCGCGACGTCGGGCGGGTCGGTCTCAACTCGAAAGAGGAACTCCGGGTCGACGAGGATACGCGTCAGCGCTCGCTGAATGCCCGCGTCGAAACCGCCGCTCTGCCGGCCCGCCTCGTAGAAGCCGACGAGCGTGGTCGCGTCCGCCTCGGTCACTGGCCGACGATAGGCGCGGCGAGCGAGTGTCGAGAGAATCTCGCGCGCGCACGGCGCGTCATCGGACGCGGCATCGTCTGCGGGCCGGCAGGTGAAGATCTGTCGGCGGCTCGCCGTCTCGCCGGCACCCACCGGGCCGTGCGGGCCGTCGACCGCGATGCTCGCCACCCCCATGCGTTCGGACGCGGGGAGATCCCGTGTCAAGCTCAGGATGAAGTTCCCGACCGGCAGGCGACGCGGCGTGACACCCTCGGGTGCCAGCGTGCGTCTGAGAAACGCGACGCCCACCTGCCGCGCCCCGGCCTTGACCGGGACCCGCACCGTCAGGTGCTCGTCCGCGTCGACGCACGCGCTGGAGCCCCCCTGGCGACGCGTCAGGCACTCCAGGTCGCCACCGACGGCAAACAGGGCGACCCGCTCGCCGTCGACGCGGATCTCGAGCCGCTGCTGGCGCGCGAGGCCGTAGATGTTGCCGATGATGTCGCGTTGCAGGCGGGCGCTCAGCACGTATTGGCCGTCGAGGGGGAAGTAGTGCTGCACGGCGAATCCGCCGCGCGATCCAAACGCCAGCTCCTCGCTGGCTCGTGTGTCCTGCACGCGGGTCCGGGCGACGTCATACGTCTCGATCACGGGGCGCTGGCCGAGGTCGCCGACCGCCAGACGGCTGATCTTGTGTGCTGCCGAGACGTAGCGTTCCATCAGCGCCGGCGAAACGTTCAACAAAGCCGCGTTGTTGTCGAAACCGAAGCTCAGATCGTCGGCGGGTAACAGTGCCGTCCCGTCGATCTCGAGCGCCAGGAGATCGCGGATGGCGTTCGTGTACTCCGTGCGGTTGAGCCGATGGGCGGAGGGCCGCCCGGGATCCGGCGCGTCGACGGCCGCTCGGTCGAGCGCCGCTTCCAGCCAGGATGCGAAGGCGTCGTAGGTGACCGGGTCCGGTCGCGCGCGGCGGCCGGGCGGCGGCATGGTGTGCGTTTGCAGTTTGAGCAGGACCTTCTCCCAGACTTCGGCATCCGCGCTGACCGGATCGAGCGTCGCGGTGTCCAGCGTCAGATCGGCCGTGCGAAGACGGGAGTTGTGGCACGTCACGCAGTACTGGTCGAGTACCGCGCGATACGTCGGCACCGCGTCGCGGTCGGCAGTGGCGCTCTGCTGCTCAGCGGTGGAGGGCGCCGAGGCAGCGACCGGCACACCTACGGGCGACCAGACCACGCCCCCAGCGAACGCGCACGCCGCAGCCCATGCCGCCGTCTGGCAAGTGGCCACTACGAGCCTGAATATAGCGTAGAAGCGCGGCCGTCCGAAAGGCCGGATTTTCGAAAACCACTGGCCCGGTTCGGGCTCCCGTGGGAGAATCAGCCGGCATGGTCTGCTGGACTCGTCGGGTCGCGGGGCGACAGCGCGTAACTCGCTGCCTCGTCTGGGTGGTCCTGCTCGCCGCGCCTCGCTTCGGAGCGGCCAGTCCAAGTGACCAGCCGTTGATCGACGCGGTCAAGGCGCTCGATACCCAGCGGATCGAGGCCCTGCTCGCACAGCAGGTGGATGTCAACGACGCCGAACCCGACGGCTCCACCGCGCTGCACTGGGCGAGCTACGCTGACGACCTCGAGACGTCGCGCAGACTGATTCGCGCGGGCGCGCGGGTGAACGCCGCCAACGATCACGGGGTCACGCCCCTCTCGCTGGCCTGCACCAACGGCAGCGCCCGACTGGTTACGACGCTACTGGAGGCCGGAGCCGATCCGGACGTCGCGCTCTGGAGTGGCGAGACCGCGCTCATGACCTGTGCGCGGACGGGCAACGCCGACGCGGTGTCGGCGCTGCTGGCCACCGGCGCCGATCCGAACCGGCGGGAGCCCGAGGAAGATCAGACGGCGCTGATGTGGGCGGTGTCGGAACGACATCCGTCGGTCGCGCGCGCGCTCATCACGCACGGAGCGGATATGACCGCCCGGTCGAGGCGCGGCTTCACACCGCTACTATTCGCGGCCCGCGAGGGCGACCTCGACAGCGCACGCCTGCTGCTGGACGCGGGGGCCACGCTCGACGAGGCGGCCGCCGATGGCTCGAGCGCCTTGCTCGTCGCCACGATTCGGGGCCACACGGCGCTCGCGATCTGGCTGCTGGAGCACGGCGCCGATCCGAACGCCGACGGCGCCGGGTTCGCCGCGTTGCACTGGGCGTCGGGGTTGTGGGAAACCGAGCTGACCGGTCCGGCCGGGATCGTGACGGACCGTGACGAGGAGTGGCGGGCGTTGGCGGGCGTGCCCGCCGGCAAGCTGAAGCTGATCCGCGCGCTCATTGCCAACGGCGCCGATCCCAACGCGCGCGCCACGAGGTCGCCCGGGCGGGTCGGTTTTGGCGGGCGCGGCGGTGCGGTGGGGGGCACGCCATTCTTCTTGGCGGCCATGGCCGGCAATCTCGACGTGATGCGCCTGCTGCTCGAGGTCGGGGCCGACCCGCTCGTGCCCAATGACCGGAACACGACACCATTGATGGTCGCCGCAGGCGTCGGACGGAGCCTGGCGCAGAGCAGTGTCACGGCCGACAAGGCGCTCGCGACCGCACAGCTCGTCTGGGATCTCGGCGGTGCCGACGTGAACGCCGTCAACGACGCCGGCAACACGGCGCTGCACGGCGCGGCGACGACGGGGTCGCCCGCACTGGTGCGGTTCCTGGTTGAACGCGGCGCCGTCGTCGACGTCGAGAACAAGCGGGGACAGACACCGCTGGCGATGGCGGCTGGGACCGACGCCGAAGTGCTTCTGCGCGAGCTGGTGAGCGACGATAAATCCCGCGGTTCAGAGGCCGCGCAACGATGACACCCCAGCCGTGGACTGGGGCATGGCGAGACCGACATCCGGGACCAACTGTAAGGGGGCGAGCATGGGTGTGGCACAACGACTGGCGGTGCTGCTCGGCGTCGCGGCGATCGCTGCCGGCGGCGTGTTCGGGCTGTCGGAGACGGAGGTCGCCGCGGGCGCCGACGATATCCGGGGCGTGGTACGGAGCGCGACCGGGCCCGAGGCGGGTGTCTGGGTGATTGCCGAGACGGACGAGCTCGAGACCGGCTTCCGCAAGATCGTTGTCACCGACGACGACGGCCGGTTCCTGGTGCCCGACCTCCCGACGGCCGGCTACGAGGTCTGGGTGCGCGGCTACGGCCTGGTCGACTCGGACAAGACCGCCGCGCGGCCAGGCGCTGAGCTGACGCTGATGGCGAAAGCCGCGGCGACGCCGCGGGAAGCGGCCGAGGTGTATCCAGCGAACTACTGGTACTCGCTGCTGGAGATTCCGGACGTAGACGAGTTTCCCGGCACCGGCGCGCGGGGCAACGGCATCAACGAGGGGATGCGAACGCAGGCGCACTGGATCGACCGGCTGAAGGACGGCTGCCAGCTGTGCCACCAGATGGGCAACAAAGCGACGCGCGAGATGCCGATGCTCGACGTGCGGGACTTCGATTCGACGCTGGCGGCCTGGCAGCATCGAATTCGGGCCGGCGGCAGCGGGCCGTCGATGCTGAACGCGCTGGGTCGGATGGGGGGCCGGGCGCTCCAGATGTACGCTGACTGGACCGACAGGATTCTGGCCGGCGAAGTCCCGCCGATGCCGCCGCGCCCGCAAGGCACCGAGCGCAACGTCGTGCTCTCGATGTGGGCGTGGGGTACGGCGCGCGGAATGGTGCACGACGAGATCGTGACCGACAAGCGGAACCCGACGCTGTATGCGAATGGTCCGCTCTACGGCGTCGGTGGCCAGTCGCTCACCGTCACGGATCCCGGCGCCAACCACTCGACGGTCTTGGGTCTCCCGGGGCGAATCCCACGGCAGCCCCGGGGTGATTCGTACGTCGGGTCGTCGGAATCGATCCCGTCCCTCTACTGGGGCAACGAGCCGCGACCGCCCGGCGCCGGTGGCGGCAGCGGTCACAACCCGATGATGGACGACAAAGGGCGTGTCTGGCTGACCCAATCGATTCGTCCCGGAGCCGACAACCCCGAGTGGTGTTTAGAGGGCTCCGATCACCCCTCGGCGAAGTACTTCCCGGTGGAGCAGAACTTCTCGCGGCGCCAGTTGTCGTACTACGACACGACGGCGGACAAGTTCGTGCTGATCGACACCTGCTACGGCACGCATCACTTGCAGTTCGCCGACGACGCGAACGACACGCTCTGGACCAGTGGCGAGCTGCCGGTCGTGGGCTGGCTGGACACGAAGCTCTACGACGAAACCGGCGACGAGCGGGCCTCGCAGGGCTGGTGCCCGACCGTGCTCGACACGAACGGCGACGGCACGATCACGAAGCCGTGGAACGAGCCGCCCGACACGGGTGACGTGTTCGGGGCCGCCGGGGTAGAGGTGACCGATCCGAGCCGAGACACCCTGGTCTCGAGCTTCAACTACGGCGTCATTCCGCATCCGACCGACGGTTCGGTCTGGTTCGCGAAACCGTGGCCGATGCCGGGGAATCTGATCCGGCTCGACCCGGGTGACAACCCGCCCGAGACCTGCATCACCGAGCTCTACGAGCCGCCGTTCGAGAACGACGCGGTCGACCCCAGCCGCTGGGGCTATACGCCACGCGGGATTGACGTCGATCGCAACGGGCTGATCTGGACGGCGCTGAGCGGGAGCGGTCACCTGGCGAGCTTCGACCGCGACAAGTGTCAGGTCACCAGCGGCCCGACGGCGACCGGGCAGCATTGCCCTGAAGGCTGGACCGTGTATCAATCGCCGGGGCCGAAGATCAAGGGCGTGACGAGCGCGACGAACGCCGACTTCCACTACTACGCGTGGGTGGATCAGTTCGATACGTTGGGGCTCGGGGCCAACGTCCCGATGGCGAACGGCACCGGGTCGGACTCGTTGCTGGCCTTGCTGCCGGAGACGGATGAGTGGGTCGTCATGCGGGTGCCGTATCCGCTCGGCTTCTACACCCGCGGCCTCGACGGGCGGATCGACGATCCGAACGCCGGGTGGAAGGGGCGCGGTGTGTGGGCGAGCTACGACGCGTTCAACTGGCACAACGAAGGCGGGAAGGGCATGACGAGCGAGATCGTGCAGTTCCAGGTCCGGCCGCATCCGCTGGCGGAGTAGGCGCGCGTGCCGCTGACCCGGCGTGGGCTGACGTTGTAAGGAGTAGGGCACGGCTTCAGCCGTGCCTCGCAGGCCTGAATGCCTGCGCTACGGTAGCGACTCAGGTGAGCTTCACGGTGAGGGTGATGAAGGAGACGTGATGGCAACGACACGACGAGAGTTCTTGGCGGCGGGTGGGGCGGCGCCGTTTGCGCTAGCGCTGGGGGCGCAGTCGGGCTCGCGCGAGCTGACGATGGACGAGAAGGCGAACGTGAAGGTCGTCAACGACTTCTCTGCGGCGTGGGCGACGCATGATCCCGCGAAGATCACCTCGTATCTGACGGACGACGTCGTCTTTCGCTTCTCGCAGGACGGCGATGCGGCCACGGGTCGGACGACCATGCGGGAGCAGCTCGAAGCGAGCTTCGGCACGATGCGGAAGATCGAGTTCGAGGTGCTAGAGACGTTCGCGGCCGGTCCGATGGTCGCGAACCTGAGGGTCGACTACCTCACGAACGCCGATGGTGAGCGGAACGCGTTCCGCGTCGCGGGCGTGTTCTATGTCAAGGACGGCAAGATTGCCGAGTGGATTGATGCCATCGTTCCTGCATAGGCACGGGTCAGGGTTTCGAGGTTGAAGGTCCACAGTTCGGAAGACAAGGAGACGGAGATGGCCAAGGCAACGCGTGGGGCAGACGGGTCCGACGATGGGCGGCGGTTGATCGGACGTCGGGCGATGCTCGGGAGCTCGGCGATCGGCGGCGCAGCGCTGGCGGCCGGTGTGTTCGGACCGCTCGCGGGAGTCGCCGTGGCGGGCCAGAGTGCGGTGCAACCGGTGAAGAGCGGGCGGATCCGGCGGGTGGCGACCGGGCAGAACGCGGCCGGGAAGTCGTATATCGCCGTCGACGAGACGGTCGCCATCAGCGACGTGTGGTCGACAACGGCGGATGAGCCGCTCGGTCCCGCGCCAGGCGGAGAGCAGCGGTCGGATTTCAGCCATCCAACCGGGGAGACCCGCTTCTTTGTCGCCGCGTTACCCCCATCGACCGACCCGAAACCCGATCTGACCAATCGGATCGGGTTCCACAAGACACCGGGGGTGGCGTATTGCTACGTCCTCAACGGTGAGGTCATGTTCCTCGTGGACGAGGAAGAGGTGCGGCTGAAGGCGGGCGACCTGATCATCGAGCGAGGAACCGATCACTCGTGGCGAAACGAGGGGTCGGAGCCGGTTGGCCTGGCGATCGTGCTGGCAAACGCGGTCCAGACGTGACACGGTCTGGTCGCAGCGGGACCTCGATGCCCGCAACTCACGTGTGTTGAACCTGTAGCGCAGGCCTTCAGGCCTGCCCAGCGAGGCTAAAGCCTCGCGCTACGACACGCAACACACGTGAGCTCTGGGGTTTCAGGGCCCACGCGGCGTCGACACACGTGAGTTGCGAACCTACAGGATGTGGCCGGTCCAGCGTCCGGCCAGGACGACACCGGCCCAGAGGATGAGGGATGTCGCGCCAGCCACCTTGGCGGCGAGCGGTGTGGCCGGGGCGGTGTCCCAACCCTCTACCGAACGAAACGTCCGAAACTGAAACAGCGCCATGTTGGCGAACGCCAGCACGAGCAGGAGGAACTTGGTCTGGAAGGCCGGGTTTTCGACATACGCCGTCGCCCGCGTCATGAACAGGCCGGTGCCGGTCACCACCGCGATACACACAGCACCCCACGTCCACGGAACGAGCTCGCGAGTCATCCTGCTCGCCGGATAGCGTCGGGCGGCGACGCCGAGCAGGCGGAGATCGACCATCAGGATCGATCCGACGAGGATCCCGATCGCAAGCACATGGATCGACTCCAGCAGCGGAAACCACCAGGTGAAGCCGATGTGCTCGGAGAGCGGCCATCCTTGCACCCATTCCCAGAACTCGGCAGAAGGCATTGCGCGGTCCTCTACTCAAGCACGACGAGACGGTCAGAACTCCGGAACGAAGAGATAGTCAGCGTACGCGATCCACCGTCCAGCCAGCACGACGCCGACCCAGAGGAGCAGCGACACCGCGGCGATGACGCGCGCCGCGTTGCGGCGCACCAACGTGCGTTCCCAAAAACCCGCGTCTCGCCTGTTGAGCCAATAGACGATGAACGCCAGCACGACGGCCGGCAGCATCAGCGAGAACTTGATGCCAAACACCGGGTTGTAGAAATACCGGACGGGGCGCGCCACGACGAACAGCAGACCGGTGACGGCGTTGATCGGCAGCGCCCACCAGGCCCACGGCATCAGCCGCTGGATCATCTCGCTGACGTTTTGGCCCGGCACCGCCATGCCGAGGAACCTGAGATTGACCATGACGATGGAGCTCATGACGACCGCAATGCCCAGGATGTGGATGGCCTGGGATATCGGCGGAAGGCCCGGGACGTTGGCGAGCAAGTACACGGCGAGCTCGCGCGCCTCGCTCTGGACCAACATGTTCGCCAGAAACTCGCTCATGGCTGGCTGTCGACCGCATTAGGATACTGCAGGCAGTTTTGCGGACCGTCGCACACGGCCAAGGCGCGCACGGCGCGCCTCGCGGACGCGGAGTGGGGCTCTCGGGGTCCCCACGTAGCGCCCGCGTGGGGTCCGGGGCGAAGCCCCGTCTAATTAGGGTACTGCAGGCAGTTTTGCGGACCGTCGCACACGGCCAAGGCGCGCACGGCGCGCCTCGCGGACGCGGAGTGGGGCTCTCGGGGTCCCCACGTAGCGCCCGCGTGGGGTCCGGGGCGAAGCCCGTCTAATTAGGATACTGCAGGCAGTTTTGCGGACCGTCGCACACGGCCAAGGCGCGCACGGCGCGCCTCGCGGACGCGGAGTGGGGCTCTCGGGGTCCCCACGTAGCGCCCGCGTGGGGTCCGGGGCGAAGCCCCGTCTAATTAGGGTACTGCAGGCAGTTTTGCGGACCGTCGCACACGGCCAAGGCGCGCACGGCGCGCCTCGCGGACGCGGAGTGGGGCTCTCGGGGTCCCCACGTAGCGCCCGCGTGGGGTCCGGGGCGAAGCCCCGTCTAATTAGGATACTGCAGGCAGTGATGAAGACGACACGCCCTCGACTCGGCCTCGCGGTCGTGCTGCTCGCCCTGAACCTGGTCGGCACGACGGTGGGCGCGAAGGATCGGATCTTCGTCGACCAGTGGAGCCCGACGCAGTCGGAGCTGTTCATTGCCGATGCCGATGGCGCGAACCCGCGCAAGCTGGTCGCCGGTTTCGAGCGCGACTACAACGCCTCCATCTCCGACGACGGCGAATGGGTGGTGTTCACGTCGGAGCGCCATGGGTCGGCGGACATCTTTCGCGTGCGGACGAACGGCATGGAGTTGGAGCGCCTCACACAGCACCAGGCGTTCGACGATCAGGCCGCGCTGTCCCCCGACGGTCGCCGCGTGGCCTTCGTATCGACGCGCGCCGGCGGCACCACCGACATCTTCATCCTCGACCTCGAGACCCGGAGAATTCGCAATCTCACGAACGCCTCGGGCGGGGACTTCCGGCCGAGCTGGTCCCCTGATGGACAGAGGCTGGCGTTTTCGTCCGACCGCGGGACGCCGTTTCGGATGGCTGCTGGGCGCTGGGAGCACGTGCATGCGGCGAGCGTGTATGTCATGGACGTCGACGGCGGCGAGGCCCGCGCGCTCTCGTCCGCCGGACACCTCGCCGGGTCGCCGAAGTGGTCACCAGATGGCCGGCGTGTGGTGTTCTACGAGGTGGCGGTTGCCGATACGTTTCGCGCGCGCTGGCTCCCCGACCAGGCCTCTGTCGAGTCACGAATCGTGTCTGTCGACGCGACGACCGGCGCCCGCACGGAGCATGCGTCTGGGCCGGGTCTCAAACTGTCACCGCAGTTTCTCGGACCGGATCGCATCGGCTACCTGGCGAAGTCGGGGCCGACCGCGACGCTGGCCTTCAGCTCGGGTGAGACCGGTCGCGCTGGAGACATCGGTAACCCCGCCTGGTCGCGTGACGGCCGACGCGTGGTCTATCAGACCGGACCCATCGCGACGATTGCCGAACCGCGCTCACCGGGCGAGCGGCTGGCCAGCTCGGATCCAAACGTCGAGCTGGTCTACGCGAGCGGCTTTCCGGCGGTGTCGCCAGATGGGCGTCGGCTCGTCCTGAGCGAACGCACGCGGCGGGGTCGGCCGGACGATCGCACGCAGCTGGCCGTGTGGAACACCGACGGCACGAGTCCGCAGCGTATTTATCGCGCCAGCGGTTCGGCGATGGCGCCCCAGTGGTCGGCCGATGGGCAGTGGATCGTGTTCGGCGCCGGGAACTACTTTCACGATCGGGTGCGGCCGGCGCAGGTGATGGTCGTCAGGCCGGACGGCTCCGACGCGCGGCCGATTACGACGGGGCCCGGGAACGCGGGGTTCCCGGATTTTTCGCCAGACGGGACGCAGGTCGTCTATCGGTTCTGGACGGACACGGCGGGTGGGTTGCGTGTCGTGGACCTCGCCGACGGCGCCGTTCGCACGTTGACGACAGGATACGACAACTTTCCTGTCTGGTCGCCGGACGGCGGTCGCATCGTGTTCAGCCGGCTGGCCGACGGCGATTTCGACATCTACACGATCCGGCCCGACGGTACCGACCTGCGGCAGCTCACCGTGTCAACCGGCAACGACTCGCACCCGGCGTGGTCGGCCGACGGCGAGCACATCCTGTTCAGCAGCTCGCGCCTCGGCTTCAAGGACGAAGCGCCGCTCGCAGACATTCCCCAACCCTACGGCGAGCTCTTCATCATGCGAGCTGACGGGACCGGGCAACGACCCCTGACCGACAACCGGTGGGAAGAAGGCACGCCCGCATGGCAGCCGAGGTAAGGTAGAGAGATGAAGGGCAGAAGAGCGTTTCTGGCGGGTGTCGTCACGCTCGGCGTCGCGTCCGTACCGATACTGGTGGGCGGGCAGCAGCAGCAGCCGCCACTGTTTCGCACCGGCACCGAGCTGGTCGACCTCTATGTCACCGTCACCGATGCCGCGGGACGACTCGTCCCCGATCTCGGGCAGGAGGAGTTCGCCATCTTCGACGACGAACAGCCGCAGGAGATCACGCTGTTCGAAAACGACGTGCGGCCCATCACGGTGGTCGTCATGCTCGATACGAGCATCAGCACGACCAACGTCATGCATCTGATTCTGGGTGGCGCCGAGCAGTTCCTCATTCGGATGCTGCCCGACGACCGGGCTCGCGTCGGCGCGTTCAACGACAAGATCGAGGTGGTCCCGTCGACGTTCGTCGGTGATCGTGACGCGTTGATTGACGAGCTCGGCGGGCTTGATTTCGGCAACGAAACGCGTCTCTTCGACGCGCTCGAGGCGAGCCTCGACACCCTGCTCGACGTCGACGGCCGCAAGGTGATCCTCCTGCTGACCGACGGCCAGGACAGCGCCAGCGAGCTCGGATGGCGGGATGTCCTCGACCGCGCCGTCGCCGAGGAAGTGATGATTTACTCGATCGGTCTCGAGGTCGAGTACTTCGATGGCCGTCGTGTGCGCCGGACCCGTCCCGACCGCAGCCTGCGGCGGCTAGCGGAGGAAACCGGGGGCGGCTATTTCCTCCTCGAGGAAACCGACGAGCTCGGTCCGACGTTTACCCGCGTCTCGCAGGAGCTGCACAGCCAGTACGTGCTGGGATTCACGCCATCCGTGCGGGACGGCAAGCGCCACAGCCTCGAGGTGCGCATCACCGGCCGCGGCAGGGAAGCCCGCGCCCGGCGGAGCTACATTGCCCCGGCGTCTTCCGAGGGCTCCTGATTTAGACGGGGCTTCGCCCCGAACCCCCGCAGGCGCTCCGCGGGACCCCGAGAGCCCCGCGCCGCGCCCGCGAGGCGCGCCGTGCGCGCCTTGGCCGCTCTCGCCGCATCACGGCCTGGCCCGTCGTGGGCTGCTAGGGTGCGCCTTCCCGTTCCTCCGCCCGTGCCCCTGCCAGCATGTTGAGCAGCCCGTAGTTGCCCTCGTGGCAGGCGTACTCGAACATCGGGGCTCCGCCCCGCTTCATCGGCAGGGCGACGGTGAACGCCTGGGTGAATGTGGTTGGATCGTCGACCGTGTATTCGTACAGCAGCGTGTCGTCGTCGATCCGAGAAAAGCGTTCCGTCAGACGGAGGGTGGTGCCACTGCCCACCGCGCTCACCACTGAGGGGTTGAAGCTCGCGGTCTTGTCGGTGAAGTTCGAGGTTTCCACGACCAGCGTGTCGCCATCCCAATAGCCGCGCGCGTCACCCATCCACTGGCGGATGTCGTCCGCGAGGTGGGGACGCCCGTCAAGCGGGACGATGCGCGTGTCGTGCACCATCTCGTTGAGGATCGCCACGTAGCCCGGTGCCTGGAACAACTGAAGGTTCTGGTTGTAGCCCGCGGGCACGATCGGGGGGCCGGTATTGAACCCGATAAGACACCGCTCGGCGAGCCCGCGGTCTTCCGGACCATCCGTCCCGATGCCGCCGACGCGGAATCGCACCGGTCGCGTGGGCGCGGCGGCGTCCGCGCCGCCGCCCTGTTGCGAGACTCCCGGCCGGGCGGACGGCACGCGTCCATCCGGTGGATCGACGATCAGCGACGTGCGGTGATCGTCGACGACTCCGGCACCGCGGTCGAACCAGAAGTTGTTGTAGGCGCCGACGTCGCCGCCCGCGGGGAGCGGTTCCGTGCGCACCTCGCTCGGGGCATCCGCGTCAATGGCGCTCTGCACGGCGTTGGCCTCGATCTCCGCGGCCTCTTCCGGCGTCAGCACTGATTGCTCGGCGCGGTCTTCCGGCCGCTGGAGCGGGGTCAGGGTCCGAAAATCCCACACTCCCTGCAGGTCGGGCTGGCCGTCCGCCGTTCGTGGAGCGGTCCAGGCGCCGGCCGACTGTTGAGCGGTGGCCGCCACGGGGGCCAACGCCATGACGAGCAGGCCCGTCCCTACCAAGAGCACACGACCGAAACCACGATTCACCATGTCAGTCCTCCTGCAGCGCGATCCTGGTCCGTAGCTTACTACCTTGTCCCCCAGGAACGCGCTACGACGCGTACCGTCCGACTTTCGTCTGCTGCTATCGTGACGCGCGACCGGCGCTTGCTACGAATCGGGGTCCGAAACTTGCCGTGTCTCGCGTCCGCGGAACGTCTCGGCGGCGCCGGCGGCCGTGAAGTCGACCGCCCTGTCGCCGACGTGCCCGCTCACCTGATAGGACGCGCGGAGCTGATGAAAGTCGAGTTCGTTGCCGAACGCGACGCGATCCATCTGCGTCACGACGGCATTCTCGATCTCGAGCTCCATCGTGAGGTCCAGTGCCCGGCTCCGAGCACGAACGGTGATGTGACGCGGCGTGACCGAGTCCGGTGCGTCGATTTCCTCGATCGACACGTTGGTCGAGTATGCCACCGGGCCATCCGGCCCGAGCGCGACCAGGAAGCCTGGCATCCGTGTCGGATCTGCGGCGTCTTCCGGAGGGTGCACGCGGCCGTACACGAAGGACAGGCCGTCGCCCGCGACCTGCCCCCACTGCCATGACACCCCGTCCCAGTGGCCCCAGTTGTGATCGTGATAGCCGCTACCGTTCGCGAGCGATAGCGTGGTGCCGCCGACCTCGATCGATCCATCCAGCGTCGCCGACATCGCGGGTACGACGTATCCGGTCGACCAGCCGCGGGCGCCCCGGATGGTGAATGGGGGGAGCGACCGACCGGCGTCGGGCACCAGCACGATGTCCGCCACCGCGCGACGACCGGCGAGCGCGGTGGCGCGCCCGCCGGGCGAATTGGCCAGCCGCGCAAGGTCGAGCGTGATCCGATAGCGCTGACCCTCGAGCCGAACACGGTTGCCTCCAATGGTGAGGTCCGGTGCGTCGGCGAGCACGCGGGCGGCGTCGACCTCTGCCGTCTCGCCGTACGACTGACGCTGGCCTGCGTGCTCGAGCTGAAGACGCACACCGGCGACGCGACGACCGGGTGCGCGCTCAGGGCCGATGAGAAAGGTGAGGTAAAACCGCGTCGCGCCCGCGCGGCCGTTGAAGTACAGCCACTCCGCCCACGAGTCGGCGCGTTCCGGGACATCCGGGATCGGATGAAACCGGTCCATCGCGCGCAGCACGTCCCCGGGGTCGGGTGCGGTCCATGCGGTGTCGCCTCGCGCGTCGACCCAGGCGGCGACGCCAGCGGTTTCGTCGTCGTCCAGTGCGCGCTCGAGGCTGGGGATGCCGCCTCGCGCCGCGATCGGCACGGTCCGCCCGTCGCGGACGAGATACAGCGATGTCCGCGTCGTCGGCGACGCGGCAATCACTCGGTCACCGAGGGGCGCCACGTCGAGTGTCGTGCCGAGAATGGACCGCGCGTTCGCCACCCGGCCGACCGTGCCGGCAATCACCACATCGCCGCCACCGGCGAGCGCTGGGGCGCCCGCTTGCTCCAGCATCACCTCGCCGATGCCGAGGAGGATGGCGATCACCGACACGCCCAAACCGAAACCCCCGCTGAGGACCAGGCTGCGACCGGCGTGGGTGCGGAGCGAGCGCCAGGCGAGACCGATGATCATCGGGCGACGGTCTCCGCCGCCGCAATCGCACCGTCGTGCATGGCAATGACGCGGTCGGCGCGGGCGGCGAGCGCTTGGTCGTGCGTGACGACGACGACCGCGCTGCCGTCCGCGTGCACCCGGTCGAGCAGGTCGGCGATCTGAGCGCTGCTGGCCGCATCCAACTCACCGGTCGGCTCGTCCGCGAGCAGCAGCGCCGGTCGATTCGCGAGCGCGCGGGCGATGGCCACGCGCTGCATCTCGCCGCCAGAGAGCTGGGCGGGTCGATGCTCCGCGCGGTCCGAGAGACCGACGTACTCCAGCAACTCGTCGGTGCGACGGCGGCGCGCCGACCGCGACGCGCCAGCTTCCCCCTGCGGCAGCTCGACGTTCTCCCACGCCGTCAGCATCGGCAGCAGGAAGAACCGCTGGAACACGAAGCCGATTTTCGCCAACCGGATGCGACTCCGTTCCGCGTCCGAGAGCGCGCTGACGTCGCGTCCATCGAAGAGCAGCGCGCCGCGTGATGGCGGCTCGACGCATCCAAGAATATGGAGCAACGTCGATTTGCCGCAGCCGGACGGGCCGGCGACCGCGACGTAGTCCTCCGGCGCGATCCGTAGCGACACATCGCGCAGCGCCGTGACCGAGCGCGCGGCCATCGGGAAGACCTTCGTCACGTCGCGGGCTTCGATAACGGGAGGCGGCGTCACGAGACCACCTCGTCGCGAAGCGTGGCGGCGATCCGTAAACGGGTGGCGAGCTGCACGGGATACACGGCCGCCAGCACGCTGGTCGCGGCCAGGAGCCCGACGTGCAGGACCAGCGCGTATGGCTGGAAGACGAAGAAATGGAGCCCGGCCGGGAGCCCTGGCATCGAACGCAGAATCGCGTCCAGCCAGACGGCCAGCGCGGCGCCGAGCGGGAGGGCGAGCACCCCGCCGGCGCCGACGATGGCGACCGACTCCCACAGCAGGTCGGCGGCGATTCGCCGGCGGGGAAACCCGAGCGCGCGCAGCGCCGCAATCTCCGCCATTCGTTGATTCACCGAGACGGTCAGGAGGGTCGTGACGAGCAGGAAGCCGAAAAACAGGGTGACCGATGACAGCACCGTCGAGATCTGTCGGAAATAGCTGAGGCCGTCCTGGCCGAACCGATCGATCAACTCGGCGTTGGTGGAAGCATACAGCTCTGGTACCCGACGCCGAATGGCCGACGCGGCAGCGTCGGCGCCGCTGGCGCCTCGCGAGGCGACCAGCACCACGTCGGCCTCATCGTGCGGTTCCTCGGCGCAGGTCTTGAGCAAGTCGTCGAGGCTCATCGCCACCGTGAGCTCCGATTCCCCGTCGAACGAGAACTCGGCAATCCCGACCACGCGGAACTCGACTGTCGGCAGCACGGACCGGTACTCGTCGCAGGCACCGCGGAGCGTGACCCCAGCGCCTGGACCCAACTCGTAGGTCTCCGCCAGCCCCGGGCTGACGAGAAGGGGTCGGGTGATCCCACGCTCGACCTGGTCCAGGTGGCTACCGGCGACCAGTGTCCATCCCGCGTTCGCCGCGGCGGGCGCGGCGATGACCGTCGCGAGCCGGCTGCGACGCTCATCATGGAGAATCCACGTATTGCCGAGTCGCATCGGCACGACGCGGTCCACCTCGGATAGCCCGGCGATGGCGGCGACCGCGTGTGAGACATCAGGAATCCGGGGGCCGGCGAACGGGATCCCGTCCATCGCCGTGACGCGCACATCGAAGCCGACGTTGTCGAGCAGGTTTTCCATCGAGACCACGAGCCCGCGCGACAGCAGCAGCATGTCGAACAACAAGGCGCCGACCGCCGCCACTCCGAGAATCGCGAGCACGGCGCGCGCCGGCTGGCGGACCAGGCATCGCCACGCAAACGCGAGCGAGGTCATCGTCGCACCAGGCTGAGGACGCTTCGACGCAGCAGCGCCCACGAGGCCGCGGCGCTGGCAAGCAGCCCCATGGGCACCGCAAGCGCGACCGATCGCCACGTGACCGTCGGCGTAATCCGGACGAACACGAGCGACGTGTCGTAGCGTCGCTGAAAGAACCAGTTGATGACATCCTCGAGTCCCACCGCGAGGACGATGCCAAAGATCGCGCCTCCGATGGTGATGAGCAGGCCTTCCACGAGGACGTTCAGCAGTACGCGATGGCGCTTGACACCAATGAGCCGCAGGAGGCCGACCGTTTCGCGGCGCTCTTCCACACGCATCACCATCAGCGCGAGCAGGAACAACGAGCTGGCAATCACCGTCACCACGGCGACCGCCAAATGAAAGCGCTCGATGACGGCGAACGGGCTCGACGGACCCGCGTCCCGTGCGGTGCGACGGATGATGAGCCCCGGGACCTTCGTGTGCAGGTCGCGGGCGAAGCCCCGGACATCATCCGCGTCAGTGAGGGACACGTTTATGGCGTTCACCGACTCCTCGGAAAGTGGGTCGGTCGGGTCCGCGGTGAGCGCGAGCAGATCCGGGAGATGGAGCCGCGCCTCCAATCGCGCGCTGGTCACGCGCATTGGATCGGGTGTCGGTTCGTAGGTGCCGACGATGCGAAACGCGTGCGCGTCGCCACCGGACGGATCCGCCGACAGACGCACGATGTCCCCGAGCGCAAGTCCCTCGGAAGCCGCCAACTGGCGCGACACCAGGATGTCGGGCGGCGTCGCGTCAGCGGGGTCGGACCTCGCCTGGCCGGACGACAGGGTCGAGACGCAGACGACCAGCACTGGAATCGCCACGCATGCCAGAAGCCGCGGGAGCAGGCGGATCGGCCGGCCGTACATCGGAAGGCGGTTTACGAATGGCCTGTACGGGGCACTAGTGCACCACCGTCGCACTAGTCCTGTGTGGCGTCGACTGGCACGTCGCGCAGCCGCTCCTGCACCGTGCCGGGGATTCCGAGCCGTGTGTTCGCGCCGAGAGACGCGAGCAGCTCAGCCGTCTCCGGCCACGCCTGGAACTGGAACGACTGCTTGGATCCTTCCGCCATCCGATACGCCGTGCGACCGCGGAAGTCGCGGGCGTCGATGTCGGCGCCCTGCGCGACGAGATATTCGATCACTTCGTTGAGGCCGCGGAACGCGGCGCCGTGGAGCGCCGTGAAGTCGGCCTCGTTGACGCCGTTGATCTCCGCGCCGGCATCAAGCAGCACCCGCACCGCCGCCTCGGCACTGGGTGACCGGATCCCGCGCGGCTCGCGCGGGCGAAACGTGGGGAGCCCGAGCCCTGCCGCGGCCATGAACGGTGTCGTGCCGTCGTCGGTGGCCAGCGTCTGGTCGGCGCCCGCGGTGAGCAGCGTCGTGATGATCTCGGCGTGGTCTTCCGCGCGACCAGTAGCCGATCGGTAGGAGCTGCCGTTGGCCGTGTGCGCGGCCACCCAGAGCGGCGTGGCGCCGCGGAGATCGCCGGTGCCGCACGCAAACGGCTCGAACGCGCCCTTGGTCGGGTACCCGATGTAGTTCATGAACATCGCCGACGTGGTGATGCGCACGTTGGGGTCGGCGCCCCGTTCGAGCAGTGCTCGGACCAGCGGCAGGCGGCGGCCCGGCGGCAGCGGGTTGCGGCCGAAACCACCGCTGAGGTATCGCCCGCCGTGGCCATGCGTTCGCGACCAGTCATTCAGCCAGGTCGAGACGCTGCCGGCCGCGGCATGGAGCGCGTGTATCCCCGCCATCGAGCTGTTGGGATCGGCGCCCTGCTCGAGCAGGAAGAGCGCAAATGCATCCTGGCCGGCCGCGATCGCATACGCCAGCGCCTGCGTGCCGTCGCTGCCGCTCTCATCGACGTCGACCCCGGCGCCGATCAGGATCTCCGCCATTGCGATGTCGCCATTGCCGGCCGCGAACAGCAACGGCGTGAACCCTTTCCGCGTGGACGCGTGCGGGTCGGCGCCGGCATCCAGCAGCTGGCCGACGATCTCGGGATGGGGCTCAGTGACCGCCCACATCAAGGCGGTGCTCCCTGTCGCCGTCGTCGTGGCGTTGATGTTCGCGCCATGATCGAGCAGCGCGGCGACCACGTCAGAGCTGCCGGTCCGCGCGGCGGTCATGAGCGGCGTCAGCCCGCTCGTCTGCGCGGTGTTCGCGTCGGCGCCCGCTCGGAGCAGCCGGACGACCATCTCTACGCCCGCATTCTCGGCGGCGCGCTCGAGTGGCGTCACGCCGTGGTCATCAGCCGCGTTCACGTCCGCGCCTGCCGCGAGCAGGCGGTCGACCACGTCGAGGTTGTCCCAATGCGCCGCCCAGAGCGTCGCCGTCGCACTGTCGGCGCGTGGCGTGTTGACGTCGACGCCTTCATCGAGCAACGCGCGCACGGTCGCGGCATCGTTCTCCGCCGCGGCGGTCACGAGACGGAGATCCTGGGCGTTCGCAAATGACGTGGCGGCCAGGAGTGAGAGCACATGGGCGCCAACCAGGCGCGTGACGCGAGCGTTCATCCCCGCCTCCAATCGTGTCCCGTGTTGTATCGCGCGGGGCGGATTCCTCACAATAGGGAGAGCCCCTCACGGTCCGTCCACAATATGCCACGTTCCGCGCGTCGCGGCCAGCCGTCCGGCGATCAAATCCTCCCCACCCAGAGCGCCGGAGTCCGACGGTGGATGGCTGCGTATCTGGTTGGCGCCCTCGTGATCACCGGCGCGTTCGTGATCGTGCACCGGCGGAGCGCCGCCGAGACTGGCCTCAATCGGACCGTGCACTCGGAGGTTGGCCTGCGCGGCGACATCCTCCTGCGCGATGTGGCGTCGGCGGTGAGCCTCGATGTGCTGGAGGCGCGGCCGGAGCTGCCGCGGCGGTTCTTCAGCGCGCACTGGAGCGGATTCTGGTTCCTGCCCCGGCAGCAGACGGTCGAGGTGCGCGCCGGTGGGGACGACCAGGTCGAGGTCAGTGTCGATGGCCAGGTCGTGCTGCTCCGCAATCCCGCGGAAGGCATGCATACGGTCACCCGGACACTGGACCTCGAAGCCGGACCTCATGAGCTGGACGTCGTCTTCGAGCAACACGGTGGCGCCTACGCCCTGAACGTCAGCTGGGCGCCGGCCGGCGGACGGCATCGCCCGTTCGCCGGCGACCACGTGTTCCACACGCGGCCAACCGCGTACGAGTTTCGGCTGGCACGCGCCGTCACCTTCCTGCGCTCCGTCGTGGTCGCGTTGTGGTTCGCGCCGTTCGCGGTGGCGCTTCCGCTACTCGTGTTCCGGCTGTGGCGCGTCAGCCGGGCGGCGGCGGCGCAGCTCGCCGCGCGTCTTCCGCTTGGCCGGCTCGCGCGCGCCGGTCTCGTCCTGGTTGTGGTGGCTGTGGTCGTTCGCGCCGGTCTTGCGCGTCTCGAGGGCTGGAACCCTGAGTCGCTCTGGAGCGACGACCTCGTGTGGGGCGCGATGATTCGCGGGGACGACTTCTGGACGATGCTGACGATCCCGATCCACGCGGCGCCGGGGGTCTTCGCCGCGCTATGGGGTATGTATCGGCTCTTCGACGACCCCGAATGGTCGCTGCAGCTCGTCCCGTTCGCCTGCGCGCTCGTGGGAATCCCGGTGACGGCGTTGGTCGTGAGGAACCTCACACGCGATGACGGGCTCGTCGTGCTCGCCGCGGCGCTCGTGGCGCTGAACCCGCTGCTGACGCACTACAGCATCTTCGTGCATCCGTACCCCATCGACTTCCTGGTCACGGCGCTTCTGCTGCTGGCGGCGACATGGGTCCGAGCGGGTGGATCGCTTCACGCGCGTCGGTTCGCGCTGGTCTCGGTCATGGCCGGGATGGGCATCTTCGTGTCGGTGCCATCGGTGTTCGCGAGCTTTTCGATCGTCAATCTGAGCGCTGTGGCGGCCGCACGCTCGTGGTCGCGCGACCGTCGACGCGCGCTGATGGTCCTGCTGGCGGCTGCGGGCTACAACGCGATCGCGCTGCTGGCGTATGTGTTGCTGCGCGGGCGGAGCAACGCCCGTGTCATGGCGGACTTCCGGGCCGGCTTCATCGACGCGAGCTCGGTCGGCTCGGCCTGGACGTTTCTGACGGAGCAGGGTCGCGCCCTGATCGAAGCGAGCCTGCCGAGCTGGCGCCAGGTGGAGAACTGGAATCCCGAGACCGTCTCGTGGCCACTCCCGATCGTTGGCCTCGGTCTCGTCTGGCTACTCGCGCGCCGTCAGACTCGCCCATTCGGGCTCGTCGCCGCCGGCTTCTACGCGGCGTTTCTCGTCGCGAGCAGTCTATCGATCTATCCGCTCGGCGCCGGCCGCACCGACATTTTTGCCTTCCCGGTGGCGATCTGTCTCTTCGTGCTCGGGATTCACGCCGTGACCGCGTGGCTGCCCCGCGCCTCGCTGGCGCGCGCCGTGGTCGGTCTGAGTATTGCGGCATTCGCACTGGCGCGGCCCGTTCGCGCCGAGTACTGGCCCGTCAACGACGTGCACCTCGTTCGGTATCTTGTGGCCGCCGCGACACCACGCGACGGGATCATCCTCTCGCCCAGCGGTGTCAACCTGACGGCGTTCTACGGGGAGTGGCCGGTCGAGCTGTCAGCGACCACCCGCAGCTCGAACGCGGTCCAGGCCGAGGTGATGCGGGAGCGGACGCTGCACCTGCCGTCAGCGACCGCTCCCGCGCGGCTCGTCGACGGCTTCGTGAACGACACGCGTCCGGCGCGCATCTGGTACGTCGCCTTCCGGACCGGAGAATCCAGGGAAGTGCTCGAAACGCTGGCCGAGCACGCCTACGTCGCGAACGAAGTGCAGGAGACGCGGATGGGGACTCTCTATCTCGCCGTTCGGTCGCTCGGTCGCGAGCGCCGCTAGTTGCCGCTCACCGTGACGGTGACGTCTTCGTGCGTCGCGAGGCCGCCGTCATGGGCCTGGCAGCGCAGCACGTAGGTGCCAGGATCGTCGAAGGTCGCCCGAACCACCCATTGGCCGTCTTCGGGAGCCTCCGGCGTCATCCACCCTGATGCCCACGGCGAGTTCGCCCCTTCGCGGAAGTCCTCCCAGACCTCGAACTGCGGTGGGTCGAACGCCACGTCGCCGGGGCCGCGGTAGACGAACCAGGCGACGCGTAGCCCGCTCGCGCTGTTGGGCGTCCCCGAGGCGCTCCGCGTCCTGCCCGGCCGCGGCGGCGGCATTGGCCGCGCCTTTGGCACGCCATCATCCGTGGCACGCGCCGACAGGGTGATCGTCTGTCCGACGGTGGCGTGCACCGCCGCGTCGCCTTCAACTTGGAGCATCGGCCGTTCGTTCCCGAAGATGTTGAACATGCCGCCCGCCGGTCCGCCGGCGCCGTTGTTGTTCATGATCGCGACGTCGTCCAGGAAGTAGTCGGGGTGCAGCGTTGCGTAGGCGCTCGTTGTCTCACCATGAGTCGTCAGCGTCCAGACGACTTCCTTGTCACCGAAGTCGTCGGGGACACGAATGCTGAAGACATGCCGGTTGCGACGCGGCAGGAAATGCGTCGGTTGCCCTCGATCCGGCCCGCCCGGCTCGATGCGATTGTCGGGGCCGATCGGGACGTCGAGCTTTTCCTGCCAGTTGCGGTTCATATACCCGAACAGCAAGTTGAACGATCCGTCGTCGTTCTGCTCCCATCCCTCATACGCCAGGGCGACGGATTGACCGCCGGCGGACGAGCGCACCTGGGCCTCGGCCGGTGCGCCGGCGACGAGGATGGCCAGTACGGCAACCGTGGCGAAGCACGCGTATGTCGCTCGCGACGGCGGCGTCATTATTGACCCTCGTCGTTGTTATCGTCCGTGGCCACCGAGAGCGCCGGCATCTCGCTGTAGCCGCAGAGGGGGCAGCCGGTCACGGTTTCGCCTGGGGCGAGATCCAGCTGCTCCCGTCGCAAGGCGACCTCCTGCGCGAACTCCTCGTCGTCCATAAAGACCGCCTGCCCGATATTGATCATCATGTTGTCGATCGACCGGTGACCCAGACCCGACCAATTGCGCGGGTCGGAGACGTTGGGGTTGGTGGGCGTGTTGTCGAAGTACCCGGTAATCCGCAGGATCGTCCCCTTTGGCAGCAGCGGCGCCACGTGATCTTCGTATGTGTAGACGCGCACCCAGCTGTGGTTATAGCCGGAGCAGCTCAGGGTCTCGATCGTGTTTTCGAAGATCGCGTCGAGGCACATCCGCACACCGGCGGCGTGCATGTGCGGCTCGAACACCGTCATCTTCGTGTGCTCCATGAGCGTGCTGAACGCCTCGAACTTCTGGTCGGCCTCCATCGGCTTGATGTCGAGATCGAGCGTCGCCGGGCCGATGATCTGCACTGTCCGCTCCGGCTCGTAGCCCTTCGGATGGAACTTGAACCCGATTTCCAGATGCGCGCGGGTGTGGCGTCCGTTCGAGTGGATGTGCGATGACGGAAAGAGGACCTTCGAGCCGGCCTTCAGCAGCTTGCCGGAGTCGGGATGGAAGACGTCCGGATTGCGGCCCACTTCATGGACCGGCCAGAACCCCGCCGACGCCACCGGGACGCCGTCCGGGCCGACCGGTGTCATGAGCGCATGGTGGATGACGTAGAGGCCTCCGATCGTGTCGCGCTCCGGCGCGCCCTCGGAGGTGTTCACCTCGCGCATCTCGATCGCGGAGACGTAGCGGTCCTCCGTCAGACCGGTTTCGACCTCGCCCATCGGACCCCACCAGTCGGGTGCGGTCGCCGCGATCTCGACTTCCGGAGACGTGAGCACCAGGTCGGGCGCGCCAATCTGCCAGCTCGAGGTGTCGGTGTATTCGATCGCCGGAGGGAGGTCGGCAGGGTCACCGCGCGGCGCACCGTTGTCCGCCCACGTCGCGATCTTGTCGATCTCTTCGCGGCTCAACGAGAAGTCGCCCTTGTACTCCTGAATGCCGATGTCCTTCTCGATGTACCAGGGCGGCATGACGTCCGGCTTGCCCACGCGGTCGGTCCGATACTTCATCGCCCGCGCCCAGGGACGCGCCTGCTCGTAGGTGAGGAGGGACATGGGCGCCACCGACTCGGGGCGGTGGCACTGCTGGCAGCTCCGTTGGAGGATCGGAGCGATGTCCTTTGTGTAGGTCACGTCCGCCTCGGGCGCCTCTGCGGCGGCCGGAGCGACGAACGTCACCGCGGCGACCATCACCGCAAGCAAGGCCCGCAACACCAACGAAACTGGCTTAGAGTTGGACGTCATCATCTGGAGACCGCCTCGACTGTCATGCCTATAGATTGGCTATATCCGAGTTTCTCAAAGGGCGTAAGTACCTGATATCCCTGTCTTTCCTGGGTAAATCGAGCGTTCGGCCTGCACAGGTCGGCCGCTTCGATGTGAACATAGTCATTCACGGGTCGACTGCAGTCCGAGGACGCGGCGATCTTGTCGCATACGGATGGGCCCTGTGGAAGCTGCCGGCGCCGTGGACGCACAGAACGCGCCCACCGCACCTCGGAAAACGCTGCGCGTTTTCCACGAGCTTCCACAGGGCCTTTCCCATCAAATCATCCACGGAAAACCCAGAAAAATCCCGAAAGGCCCCAAAATAGCGTTGGGAAACCCGGATAGACCCTATAGATTGACCATAATCCTAGTCGGGTCGGGGCAGGATTTTCAATACGGAATCCTCAATATTCCGGGCGACAGCTGCTGGGGCCAGCGCCGCCAGGTTTCCCGGTTCCGTATAGGATCACCCTGCAGCGGCGCTGCGCTCGCCGCTCTGTCATGGGCATGCGGCGGGGCCCCCAAGGCAGGGGGACCGGACCCACCAGGCAAGGAGAGACGTGGTGAGACGAGTGATGCTGGCGATGTCCCTCTCGGTGACGATCGGGTGCGGGGCGCCCGCGAGCGAGTCGAGCGGGTCGATGGACGAGCCCGAGACGGACGCCGCGACCGAGACTCCGGTCGATCCGACGGCGGTGCGTCCGTTTACGATCGCCGTGCCGGACACGGTGCTCGAAGACCTCCAGGTGCGGCTCGACAATGCACGCCTGCCGGACCAGCTCGATGGTGTCGGCTGGGACTACGGCGCCGAGCTCGGGTATGTCAGAGATCTCATTGGTTACTGGCGTGACGGGTTCGACTGGCGGGCGCAAGAGGCGCGGCTGAACGAGTTCGACCAGTACAAGACGGTGATCGATGGGCTCGACATCCACTTCATCCACCAGCGCTCGCCGGAGGCCGACGCGCTCCCGATCATCATCACGCATGGGTGGCCGGGTTCCATCGTGGAATTCATGAAGATTATCGGACCGCTGACCGATCCCGTGGCGCACGGGGGACAGGCCGAGGATGCGTTCCATGTCGTCGCGGCGTCGATGCCCGGGTATGGCTTCTCGGACAAACCGCGCGCACCGGGTTTCGGGCCGGAGCAGATCGCAAACACGAACGCCAAGCTGATGGCTCGGCTCGGCTACGACCGGTACGGGGTGCAGGGTGGCGACTGGGGCAGCATCGTCAGCCAGTGGCACGCCTTCAACCATGCGGACGTGGTGGCCGGGATGCACATCAACATGGTCGTCGCCGGTCCACCGCCGGACATGGAGG
Organism: Vicinamibacterales bacterium; assembly: GCA_965197395.1. Taxonomy (GTDB): domain Bacteria; phylum Acidobacteriota; class Vicinamibacteria; order Vicinamibacterales; family UBA8438; genus CAZYFH01. The sequence goes on from CBDANB010000007.1 coordinate 931,144, forward strand.
ACCCGACAGCCGGGGTGCCGCCCGAGGAGCTCGAGCGGTCGCAGGCACGCCAGACGTTCTACACCACGGACGAGAACGGGTACGCGCAAATCCAGGGGACGAAACCGCAGACGGTCGGCTACGGCCTGAACGACTCGCCGGTGGGCCAGGCGGCGTGGATCGTCGAGAAGTTCCGTGCCTGGTGCGACTGCGGTGGCGACCCGGAGTCGATTTTCACGAAGGACGAGCTACTCACCAACATCATGATCTACTGGGTGACCGAGACGGCCACGTCCTCGGCCCGTCTCTACTACGAGAGCGGCAACGCCGCTGCCTCGCGGGCGCTGGGTCGCATCGAGGTACCGACCGGCGCCGCGATCTTCCCGTACGAGCTGTTCATCGCGCCTCGGACATGGGCCGAGGCGAGCTACAACCTCGTTCATTGGACGGAGATGCCGCGCGGCGGGCACTTCGCGGCGATGGAGCAGCCCGAGCTGCTGGTCGCGGATCTCCGTACGTTCTTTCAGGATCTCCGATAGCGCCGCGGGCGGCGGTGACACAGGGCCACTGAGGAGGCGGACGCATGAACGCACGGATCAGGTCAACGCTCATCGCGGTTGGAACGGCCGGTGCGATCGCCACGCTCGTGAGCTGCGACGAGATGGCGAACATCCCGACAGGCATCGAGATTGACGCTGACGACATCGGGGGCGTCGTCTCCAGCGCGGCCGGTCCTGAAGCTGGCGTGTGGGTGATCGCGGAGACGACCGATCTGCCGACGCGGTTTACCCGCATCGTCGCGACCGACGACGAGGGACGCTACGTGTTGCCCGACCTGCCGGAGGCGAGCTACCAGGTATGGGTGCGCGGCTACGGGTTGGTCGACTCCGCGCGGGTGACGGCCGCGCCGGGGCAGATGCTCGATCTCGACGCCGTCGTCGCCCCGGACGCGCTCGCGGCCGCCGAGGTCTACCCGGCGGCGTGGTGGCTGTCGATGATGGAGCTTCCGGACGGAGAGCACTCGCAGCGGGAGCTCGGCAGCTCCGTCACCGGCTGCCTCAATTGCCATCAGGTCGGGAACAGGGCGACCCGGGAGATCCCGGGCGGCATTCTGAGCGAGGCCGACTCGCATCTGGATGCGTGGGACCGGCGGGTGACGATGGGGCCGATGGGTGCCGGGATGAGCGGCATGTTCCGCCGGCTCGGGCCGCAGCGGGAGATGTTCGCGAACTGGACCGACCGGATCGCGTCCGGCGAGGCGCCGAGCCAGGTGCCGCCGCGGCCGCGGGGTGTCGAGCGTAGCGTCGTCGTCACCCTGTGGGACTGGGGGACCGAGCACGACGGCCGGACAGACAGCACGCCGTCCGACGTGCGTGACGCGACGATGAACGCGAACGGGCTCGTCTACGGCGTGGTACAGCCGAGCGACATCCTGGCCGTGGTCGACCCCGTCGCGCACAGCGCTGACGTGATTCACATTCCGTCGAACGCCCCGGAGATCCTGACCGACACGCCGACATCGCCGTACTACGGCGACGAACCGATCTGGGCGCGGCGGTCGGATCCGCGGAGCGTGGCGATGGATGGGGGCGGGCGTGTGTGGCTCACGGGCCGGGTCCGGGGCGCGGACCAGCAGCCGGCGTTTTGCACCGACGCGTCTAACCCGTTCGCGGACTACTTCCCGGTGCCGCGGGGCACGCGCCAGGTGTTCATGTACGACCCGGAGACCGAGGCGTTCAGCGAGCTCGATACCTGTTTCTCGGCGGACCACAACCAGCTGGGACACGACGAGATGTTCTATTACGGGTTCCGCGAGGGCGTGGGGTGGATCGACACCGAAGTCTGGGACGAGACGTCGGACGCCGAGGAGGCCCAGGGGTGGTGCCCGACCGTCATCGACACGAACGGCGACGGCGTGATCTCGCCCGGGTGGACCGAGCCCGACGAGCCGGTCGACCCGACACGAGATCATCGCGTCGCGTACGGGTGCTACTCGCCGGCGGTGAACGCCGCGGACGGCAGCGTCTGGTGCTCCGACAACGGACCGACGGACAACACCCTGGTGCGACTCGAGCTCGGTGACAACCCCCCGGAATCGTGCATCGCGGAGGTCTACATGCCGCCGCCCAGCATCCAGGATCCGCCGCCGTACGGGAGCGGTGGCCTGCACGTCACGAGCGACGGGATTATCTGGCAGGACTGGCGGGGCAGCGGACACTTTGCCTCGTTCGATCACAGCCGGTGCTCGGTCACGAACGGGCCGGAGGCCACCGGACAGAGCTGTCCCGAAGGGTGGACCTTCCATCGGATGGAGAAGCCGACGTTCGACAACACGCCATTCCCGATCAACTCCGACGAAAGCTACCTGACCCAGATCGACCACCACGATGTTCTGGGTCTCGGCTCGGAGACGCCGGTGTACGGCGTGGTCAACACCGACTCGCTCGAGGTGTTCGTGCAAGCCACAGGTGAGTTCGTGACGCTGCGCATCCCGTATCCGATGGGCTTCTTCTCGCGGTCGTCGGTCGGCCGGATCGATGACCCGACGACCGGCTGGAAAGGGAAGGGGCTCTGGTCGAGCTACTCCAACTATGCGGCGTGGCATCTCGAGGGTGGCCCCGGTACCCGGCAGAAGGCCGTCAAGTTCCAGATCCGCCCCGACCCCCTGGCGAAGTAGCGGTGAGCCACCGACATCGGTTTTTTGCCGCGTCGGTCCTCGTCGTCAGTGTCGCCGCCCACGTCTCCGCGGTCGGAGCTGGCCGTCAGGCCGTCGCCCCTGAGCCGGCGGGGACACGTACGCAGGAGGCCAGCGAAAAACGGTGGCCGGCCATCACGGTCGGTAGGGTCGAGGCCTGGCGCGGTGGCCCGTAGGACTCCCCTTGGCTGTGTCCGGGGTTTCCCCCTTCGTGCCCGCATAGGGTCATCCGTGGCTCCGTTTCCAGGCCCCGCCTCGTCAAACGGAGCGTGCGGATTTCCCGCACTCCGCTTACCTGCCGGCTTCCCGTCAAGGGCTATGGGACCTATCGAGTGGCACCCGCTGTCAGCGGGGGGACCACACGTCGGACTCGGTACGCGTTGAACAGACCGAGCACGTCATACACCCACCGCCGACTCCACCGGTGCCACCCAAAACCCTGGCGGTTCCGGGCACGCATCAAATGACGCCGAACCTTCTTCTCCACCCAGCTTTTCACAAACGAGAAGCACCGGCTCGAGTGCCCGACGGCGAAGTAGGTGACCCATCCCCGTAGAACCGGGTTGATGAGAGTCACCACACGGTCGATGGGCTGGGACCGATGGCGTCGGAAGATGTCCTTCAGCTTACGCAGGAGCGCTGTACGGGCTTTCACCCGCGGCGTGTAATGCGCTCGCCACGTGCCAGTACGGCTGCGAACCCGACGGAACGCGAAGCCGAGGAATCCGAAGCTGTCCCCACGGGCCAAGTCGATGGTCTGACTCTTCTCCTCGTTGATCGTGACCTGGAGGTTGGCGAATTCCTCCCGGAGGCGTCGGTCCACGGCCGTGAGCAACCAGTCATGCCGGCGGTAGGCATCCACCAAGATCACGAGATCATCGGCGAAGCGCGCATACTCGAGGTATGTGTACTTCCCGTTCCGCGTGACCTCCTTGGCGCGCTCGAGCATCCGGTCCACCTCGTTGAGGTAGAGGTTGCTGAGCAAGGGTGAAATCACCCCGCCTTGGGGAACGCCCTTCTTGCCCGACGCCTTCAGCATCAGCTTCACCAAGCCCAGCACGTCCGCGTCGTTGACCCGTCGAGCCACCTTCGCCAAGAGCAGGTGGTGCCGCACATTGTCGAAGTAGGCGGCAAGGTCCACGTCGATGACGCGGGTCTTGTATTGCACGATGCCTTGGGCGACTCGCTGCACCGCTGCATGCGCCGTCCGCTGGGGCCGATAGCCGAACGAACCCGGTTGGAAATCTGCCTCGAAGATAGGTTCCAGGATGAGCTTGAGGGCTCCCTGGACCACGCGGTCGCGGATGGCCGGTATCGACAGCACGCGGACCTTCTTGCCGCCGTCCTTCGGTATCGCCTTCCGTCGATTGCGCATGGGACGATACGTGCGGGTAACCAGTTCGGCCCGCAACTGCTCAACAAACCCTGCCACCCCGTCCGCCTCGATGGCCGCGAAGGTGACCCCGTCACTGCCAGGGGCCCCCTTGTTCGCTTTGGCCAGTGAGTAGGCCGCGTGGAGCGTGTCGGTTTTGCAGACGTGGGCGTACAGGCCCCAGAACCGCCAAGACGGTTCAGCCTGAATCGCCCCGGGTTTCCCGGAGGCTCCATATCTTGGGAGGATGGAGTCCATGGGAAGACCGAGGAAGTACTCACCAGAAGTACGGGACCGCGCCGTGCGGCTCGTGTTTGAGCACGAAGACCAGCACGACTCGCAGTGGGCCGCGATCCGATCCGTGGCCGAGAAGATCGGCTGCACGTCGGAGACGCTGCGGCATTGGGTGCGCCAAGCCGAGCGGGATCAGGGACGCCGTCCGGGGCTGACGACGGACGAGCGGGCCGTGCTGAAGGAGCAGGCGCGTGAGATCCGCGAGCTCCGGCGGGCGAATGAGATCCTGCGGAAAGCGTCAGCGTATTTCGCACAGGCGGAGCTCGACCGCCGACCGAGGTAATGGTGACCTTCATTGATGCGCAGCGGGAAACGTACGGGGTCGAGCCGATCAGCGCCGTGGTGCCGATTGCTCCGTCGACGTATTACGCGCACAAAGCGTGGCAGGCCAATCCCCGGTTGCGATCGGGGCGCGCGCAGCGCGATGCGTGGTTGAAGGATCAGATCCGTCGCGTGCGCGACGAGAACTTCGCGGTCTACGGCGCGTACAAAGTCTGGCGCCAGTTGAACCGTGAGGGGATCGCCGTGGCCCGGTGCACCGTCGAACGCCTGATGCGGGAGCTGGGCCTGCGGGGCGCCGTTCGGGGCCGGGCGTTCACCACGACGACCTGTCCTGACCCCACCCCGCGGCCGGCCGACCTGGTCAACCGCACGTTTGTGGCCACGCGCCCCAACGCACTCTGGGTGGCGGACCTCACCTTCGTGGCGACCTGGCGCGGCTTCGTCTACGTGGCGTTCGTCATCGATGTCTTTGCCCGGTGCATCGTAGGCTGGCGCGTCTCCAGCTCCTTGCGCACCGACCTCGCCCTTGATGCGTTGGAGCAAGCCCTGTATGCGCGGCCGGCACCTGACGGGTTAGTGCACCACAGCGATCGGGGTGGTCAGTATCTCTCCATTCGCTACACGGACCGGCTGGCCGAGTCGGGCATCGAGCCGTCCGTGGGGAGCGTGGGTGACTCGTACGACAACGCCCTCGCTGAGTCGGTGATCGGGCTGTACAAGACCGAAGTGATTCGTCGGCGCGGCCCGTGGCGGCATCTCGAGGCCGTGGAGTTTGCGACGCTCGAATGGGTGGACTGGTTCAACAACCGGCGGCTCTTGACGTCGATCGGCGACGTGCCACCGGCCGAGTACGAACAGCAGTACTATCGGGCACAAGAAGCGCCAGCCACAATGGCCGGAGTCAACTAATGAGCTCTCCGGAGAACCCGGGGCGATTCAACCTGCCGTCCGGCAATACCTCGGGGCCGTGGACCTGCTCACCTGGTTCTGTCTCGACCAACAGCTCGGGGACGCCGCCGTTCGCTGAGACGCGCATGACGCCCGTCGTCTGGCCAAACACAATGACGTCATCTCGACCCCAGCTCGCCCCAAAAGGGTTTGCCGCGTCGCACAACACAACCGGTGTGCTGCCCGAGACCGGAATGCGCTTTAGTTGGCGGTCGGTCCCGGACCAGAACCCAATCGATTCTCCGTCAGGCGAGAAGAAAGGTGTGGTGGGATCTTCGTCGGTTCCCGGAACGGGCCTGGCGGCGAGCTCGTCCAGATCGCGAACATACAGCTGGCCGTTGGCAACATAGGCGAACCGCTCGCCGTTGGGTGACACGGCGACCAACGGGCGGCCGATTCTCGAGAATGCCTGTCTCTCCGGCAACACGTGCGCAAAACGGCCAAGGCGTGGTGTCTCTGCGGGATCCGTATTCAATGTCCGGACCGTCAGGACGACGGTCATGACCAAGAGGAATGCACTGACCCAAGGAAGCGCCTGCCGCCAAGCAGCTACCGTCGTGACCGGTGCGTTTAAGGCCGCGCCATTGGCACGGGTGGTGAGTGCGTCATCCAGTTCCATCTGAGCGTCGCCGATGTCTCGAAGCCGGTGGTGGTTGTCCTTCTGCAGGCAGCGTCGCAACAGTCGCCGCACCGGCTCCGGTGTCGCGAATGGCAACGCGCTCCAGTCAGGGTCGATGCGAAGCACACCCCCCAGTACGTCTGAGACAGTCTCTCCGGTGAACAGCCGCTGCCCAACCAGCATCTCGAACACCACGACACCGAATGACCAGATGTCAGCCCGCTTATCCAGGGGCTTTCCTCGCGCTTGCTCCGGTGACATATACGCCGCCGTCCCCATGATCACACCCACTTGCGTGGCGGCGGCGGTCAGCGTCGGCGACTGACTCGGATCACCCTGCGGTGTCGTGTCAAGTGCCTTCGCCAGCCCAAAGTCCAACACCTTGACGGTCCCGTCTTCCCGCACCTTGATGTTGGCGGGCTTGAGGTCGCGATGGATCACCCCCGCTTCGTGCGCGGCTTCCAACGCCTCCGCAATCTGCTTGGCAATCGGCAGCGCCTCATCCAGCGGGATCGCCCCCTTGGCGATCCGGTCGGCGAGCGTCGGCCCTTCCACCAACTCCAGGACCAGCGCCTGGGTGTCGTCGCTCTTCTCGATGCCGTGGATCTGCGCGATGTTCGGGTGGTTGAGGCTTGCCAGCACCTGCGCTTCCCGCTGGAACCGGGCGAGGCGGTCGGGGTCCGCCGCGAAGGCGTCAGGCAGGATCTTCAGCGCGACGTCGCGGCCGAGTTGCGTGTCGGTGGCGCGATAGACCTGCCCCATCCCGCCTTCACCGATGAGGGCGGTGACGTCGTAATGGCCGAGGCGGGAGCCGACGGTCAAAGCCATGGTGAAACTGCGGCTATTCTAAGTCCGCTTGGCTGCGCGCGTCGGTATCGTCGGGATGCGTCCAATCGTCGTTGGATGCCGGAGGTCTGGGTCAGCCGTGTCAGGAACGCGCCGGGTCGGCGACGCCGTCGAATGGTCCGGCGGTGTCTCGTGCAACTCAAAGTCCAGAAACTGGGTCTATCCGGGTTTCCCAACGCTATTTTGGGGCCTTTCGGGGTTTTTTGTGGATGATTTGATGGGAAAGGCCCTGTGGAAGCTCGTGGAAAACGCGCAGCGTTTTCCGAGGTGCGGTGGGCGCGTTCTGTGCGTCCACGGCGCCGGCAGCTTCCACAGGGCCCATCCGTATGGCGACAAGATCGCCGCGTCCTCGGACTGCAGTCGACCCGTGAATGACTATGTTCACATCGAAGCGGCCGACCTGTGCAGGCCGAACGCTCGATTTACCCAGGAAAGACAGGGATATCAGGTACTTACGCCCTTTGGGAAACTCGGATATAGCCCAGAAACTGGCGGATGCACGGTGAGTCGGCGGCGCGCCATGCAATCGCACGCTCCGAGTCCAGGCCCTCGAAGTAACCGAGCAGCAGCAGCCGACATAAGGGCCCGGCGCCGGCATAGAATCTCGCCCACTGCGCCTCGACGAAGGCGTCGAAGCCCGCGTCGTAGAGCACACGATTCAGCCGTCCGTCAAACGGGTGCCCCGCGCTCTGCGGCAGATCCGTGGCCAGCCTATTGGAACCGCACGGACTCGAGCAGGGCGGCGAACGGGTCGGCCCAGCGCTCGACGGTGCGAGCGGGTCCGGTGAGCTTGAAGAAATAGGGACCGGCGGGTGTCTCGACGACCGCCGCCGTCATTCGGAAGCCGGGCTTGTGGTAGCGCATCCCCGAGCCGGGCCGCACCTCGGCGGAGAACGTACCGGGCACATCGAGCATCGTGACAGGGAGCTCGTCGACGAGGAAGCTCGTTGTCGTGGCGACGTCGGCGGAAGCCCGGCCGTCCGGCTGGAGCATCTGGTTCGTCCAACGCTCGAGGTTGGCCTCGACCGTGCCGCCGCCCCCGCCGAAGTAGAAGACCACTAACTCGGCGTCCTCAGCGTCGCCGTCGGCCTTTGGCAGCGTGAACTGCGCCACACGCATCGGCGACGGGGCATCCTCCGCGATCCAGCCTGGCGGCGGGTCGAACAGGAGGGTGCCCTGCCGGGCACCGATCGGCGCGACCATCATCCCGATCGCACAGCCGACGAAGAGCGAGGCCTTGGAGGCGCGGCGCACCATGCGCGTGGTCATGTCCATGAGCCTCCAGATCTTAGTGGCCTGTATCCGGTGAATCAATAGCGGTCACCGGGTGGGCCGCTCCGGTACAATCACGGTCCCCATGGTCGCGACGACCACCTGCGATATCGAGACGACCGGTCAGGGTGACGTGCGCAACATTTCGACGGAGGTGAGCGACGCGATCGCCCGCTCCGGGGTGTCCGACGGCGTGGTCACGGTCGCGGTGGTCGGGTCGACGGCGAGCGTGACGACCATCGAGTTCGAGCCCGGTGCGACGGCCGACCTCGGGACGGCCCTCGAGCGCATCGCGCCCCGTCATGGCCCCTACGCGCATCACGAGCGCTGGGGCGATGACAACGGGTCGAGTCATGTACGCGCCGCGATGCTCGGGCCCTCACTCACGCTCCCCTTCAGCAACGGACAGGTGCACCTCGGGACGTGGCAGCAGATCGTGCTGGCGGAGTTCGACACGCGGCCGCGTCGCCGTCGCGTCGTGGTCCAGATGGTTGGCGACGGGGCGCCGCGGTGACCGTCGAGATCCCATATGTGAAGCGCCGGCTGGCCAACGGGCTCGACGTGATTGTTCACGAGGACCACGGGTGCCCGATCGTCGCGATCAGCGTCTGGTATCACGTCGGCTCGAAGAACGAACATCCGGGACGGACCGGTCTCGCCCATCTGTTCGAGCATTTGATGTTCGAGGGATCCGCGCACCACGATTCAGGGTACTTCCGACCACTGCAGGAAGTCGGCGGCGCGCTCAACGGGTCGACCAACGCCGATCGCACGAATTATTGGGAGGTGATCCCGCGCGGGGCGGTCGAGCGTGCGCTGTGGCTCGAGTCCGACCGGATGGGATATCTACTGCCGGCCCTGACCGAAGCCAAGTTCGTGACCCAGCGCAACGTGGTGCTCAACGAACGCCGTCAGAACTACGAGAACCGGCCGTATGGCTTCGCGTCGATGGCGCTGCTTGCCGCGGTGTACTCGCCGTCACACCCCTATCACTGGCCGACCATCGGCGCCCCTGCCGATCTCGAGGCAGCGACACTCGAGGACGTCCGCGAGTTCTTCTCGGCGCACTACCACCCCGGCACCGCGTCGCTGGCCATCGCCGGCGACATCGGTGCGGACGAGGCGTTCGCACTGGCCGGGCAGTGTTTCGAGGAGATCCCGCCAGGCGCGGCGCAGGTGGCCATCGCGCCGCCGGCCCCGCCGGCGATGTCGTCGCCCGTGTCGCTGTGTCTCGAAGATCGTGTCGAGCTGCCCCGCATCTACCTGGCGTGGCCGACGCCGGCGCTCTTCGGCCCTGGGGATGCGGATCTCGATCTCCTGAGTGACGTCTTGGCCGGCGGCAAGTCGTCGCGACTGCACCGGGCGCTGCTGCACGACCGCCAACTGGCGACCGATGTCGCCGCAGGGCAGGAGTCCCGCGAGATCGCGGGGCTGTTCACGATCGCGGCCACCGCGGCGCCGGGCGCCACGCTCACCGATATCGAGAAGGTCATTGCCGACGAGCTCGACCGCCTTGCCGTTGACGGTCCGAGCGAGGATGAGCTGGCGCGCGCGGGCGCCCGCGTCGAGAGTGGTTTCGCCCACCGCCGGCAGTCGGTCGGCGGCTTCGGCGGCAAGGCCGACCAGCTGAACGCCTACAACGTCTACGTCGGCACACCTGGGTATTTCGCCGCCGACCTCGAGCGGTATACGCGCGCCGGGATCGCCGACGTGCGTGCGGCGGCCGCCACGCATCTCGCGTCATCCCCGCGCGTGGCGCTGAGTGTCGTGCCAACCGGCTCGGCCGCCGCGGCGCTTCCCGGCTCGACACCGGTGACCACGAGCTGATGGGTGTGGACCGCTCCCGCCTCCCGGCCGTCGGCGCCGCGCCGGCGTTTCGCTTCCCCGACATCGAGCAGGGCATGCTGCCGAATGGCGTTCGGCTCTGGACGATCGATCACAGACAGACGGACCTCGTGACGTGGCTGCTGCTGCTCCGCAGCGGATCGGCCGCCGACCCTCCGGACCGCCCCGGGTTGGCGGCGCTCACCGGCGATCTGCTCGACGACGGCAGCGGCGATCGCACGGGTATCGAGCTCCACGCCGCACTCGCTCGCATCGGTGGCGGCCTGGGCACCGAGGTGACGAGCGACGCCACCGTGGTGTCCGTCACTGCCCTCGCGCGCCATGCGCGCGAGGCGCTCGCGCTGCTCGTCGAGATCGCGGCCCGTCCGCGCTTCGACCCATCGGAGGTCGAGCGGGTCCGGCGCCTGCGGCTCAGCCGTCTCGCCCAGGTGAAGCAGGTACCGGCGGTCGTGGCGGACCGTGCCTATCTTCACGCCATCTACGGCTCTCATCCGTACGGGCATCTCTCGATCGGAACCAAAGCGTCGCTGCGGGTCATCAGCGTCGATGACGTGAAGACGTTCCACGCGCGCCACTTCGACGCCCGTGGGTGGACGGTGATTGCGTCGGGGGCCGACTCGGCTCATCTCCGGGAGGTGGCGGAAGACCAGCTAGGCACAATGGCCGAACCTGCCGGGCCGGACGCCGTCGCAGGGACGACGCCGTCGGCGCCACCGTCGCCGCCACATCGGATGGTGTTCGTCCCTCGCGCCGGCGCGGCGCAATCGGAGATCCGACTCGGGCACCTTGGCGCCGCTCGTAGCTCGCCCAGCTATCACGCGCTGTTGGTCCTGAACATGGTGCTTGGTGGACAGTTTGTCAGTCGGATCAACTTGAACCTGCGCGAAGACAAGGGATACACCTACGGCGCCCACACCGCATTCGATTGCCGGCGTGGCCGTGGGCCGTTCACCCTGCAGGCTGCGGTCAAGACGGCCGTCACGACCGACGCCATCCACCAGGCGGTCGGGGAGATCGCGGCGATCCGAGACACGAGGCCGGTCACGGCAGACGAGCTCGACGGTGCGCGCGCGGCGCTCACCAGCGGCTTCGCTCGCACCTTCGAGACCGCCGGCCAGCTGACCCGTGCCGCCGCCCGCCTGGCGCTGTTCGACCTGCCTCACGACGAATACAACGACTTCGCGCGACGTGTTGCGTCGGTCGATGTCGACACAGTTGCCCAGGCGGCCACCCGCCATCTGCACCCCGACCGACTCGTCGCCGTGGTGGTCGGCGCTCCGGACGAGGTGCGGCCATCGCTCGGCGGGCTCGGCTTCGGCGCGCCGGTCGAGCGCTGATACACTCACAGTCGACGTCGGTTTTGGGCGAACCGACGCACAGCCACATTCGTCTGAACGCATAAGGCGCACACCTCGCGTTCGCCGTCGTTCAAGAGTAAGTATCCCCCGGCAAAGCCGGGGGCTTTAGTTGTGAGCCGCTCAAAGCGGCTGACGTGACCGCTGCGCGGTCACTTGAGCCACCTGACGGTGGCGGCTCTAGTCCAACGGCAACTGATCCAGATCCTCTCGCTCCTGCTGCTGGATATAGTCCCGGATGATCCGTTCATCACGGCCCACCGTCGAGACAAAATACCCGCGCGCCCAGAAGTGCTGCCCCACGAAGTTCCGGGACCGCCCCGCAAACTCCCGAGCGATGTGGATCGCGCTCTTCCCCTTGAGATACCCGATCACCTGCGCCACCGAGTACTTCGGGGGGATCGACACCAACATGTGGACGTGGTCGGGCAGCAGATGCCCCTCCTCCACCTGGCTCTCGCGGTGCCGCGCCAGCTGCCGCAGCACCTCGCCCAGCTGCTGCCGGACGCCTCCATACATCGCTTTCTTCCGGTACTTCGGAATGAACACTACGTGATACTGGCAGTGCCATTTCGTATGATTGAGACTTCGGTACGTCGTCATGAGGACTCCTTCTCGTGATGCTTGTGCGGCTCACGGGAAGGAGTTTCCTCACGCGACTCCCGGATACGTCAAACGCTGCTGGCCGCCCCGGCAAAGCCGGGGGGTCTCCCACGGCAACTAGCCCCTCCGGTCGCCATGTCCTTGGTCAGATACGGGATGAGCCTCGTCGGTATTGCGGGCCTGCTCGCGGCCACGCTCGCCGTGGCCACCGTCTGGCTGCTCTTCACGGAACCGGTGACGGTTGCCGATGCGGTGAGCGAGCAGGACATCACGCCCGTGGTGCGGGAGCTCGCCGGGCTCCTGTACGAAGCGCTCAGAGGTCTGCTGCGGTTCTTGTAGCCGACCTCACAGGCTCTTCCTGAGAAACCGCACGAGCGCGAACCCCGCCACCCAGCTGAATGGCGCGATGCCCGTGCTGTAGTGGCCACACGGTAGCACGAACACCTCGGGGGCCATGCTGCGTGTTCTGAAGTCGTCAACCAGCGCGCGCGAGAGCCTCACCGGGAACGAGAGATCGTATCGCGCGTAGACGAGCAGCACGCGTGTCGACGTGAGGCGATCGACATAGGGTGCCGGGCTGATCGGGCGCCACAACTCGCGGAGCAGCGGCAGGTCGATCGATCCGTTGAGGCCCGCCCGCACGTGAGCGGTGGACAGGCCCTCCCAGACGACGTCGGCAAAGAACGGAGAGATGTGATTCAGCGCAGCGGCTGACACACGCGTGTCGTGGGCTGCGGTGAGCATCGACAGGCACGACCCGAGGCTCGTCCCCAGCACGCCGATCCGCTCGTATCCGCGCGTCTGCAACCAATCGATGGCGCGACGCGCATCCACAACGGCCTGACGGCATACCTGGATGGTCCGGCCGACGTTGGCGCTCACGATGTAGTCAGCGCGTTGGAGCTCCGGTGGCATCCGCCAGTCGTGATACGGCAGGCTGAGACGCAGCGCGCTGATCCCGTTTCTGGCCAGCATCCGGCACAGCGCCATATGGCTGTCCGCGTCCGCGTTCCAGTGGGGGAGGACCACGACCGCGCGTCGGGTGGGCCGATGCCCCCCGGCGCTCGGCACATAGCGCGCGTAGACCGTGTTGTTTGCGCTGTGCGGGGTCTCGTACGCGCTCGGAAAACGCAGGCAGTCGTCGTCGAGCCGGTACTCCGTGGTCGGCGGTGCGGCGAAGAACCGGTCGGTGTCCGTCATCACCTCCCGCGTCCAGCGCCGCAGCACCTCTGCGGGCGAGATCGCGCCGCTGCCGTTCGACCCGATCCAGTCGAGCCCCCAGTCGAACGGTCGCACGACGCGATCGGTCGTCACGGCGACGAGGTGTCGTTCCCACGCGTGAAAGAGGCGAGCGATCACGGTACCGACCGGCAATGCTACTATGCCTGGAGGAGACCGAAGACCGATGAGCGTGAAACACGTTGATGTGAAGCAGGCATACGCGCTCCAGACCGGTGAGGGCCATACCTACGTGGACGTGCGGTCCGTTCCCGAATATGACGGGTCTATCCGGGTTTGCCAAAGACGTTTAGCTGATGCAATGACTTGATTGCTGCATGTAAACACGGGCTTCATTCCCTCTGTTGATTGCCGTCGACAGGAAGGAGGAGAAGCCCGTGAGCAACCTGAAGTTGCTGCGCACGATCCTACGTCTCAAGAGTCTGAAGGTCACGCATGTTCGGTTCATGCATCGCGACACGGAGCTCCATCTGGCGGTCAAGCCGTACAAGAACGGCTGCCGCTGCCCGGCGTGTGGGCGGCGCGGCCGAATCGTGCACCAGACAAGCGAGCGACGGCGGTGGGAGGATGTGGCGGTCATGGGCCTGCGCATCGTGCTCTGGTATGCCCCGAAAGAGATCCAGTGCCCCACCCATGGGCGCGTGCAGGAGGAGATCCCCTGGGCGCCGGCCTATGCCCGCGTCACCTACCGCCTGGAGTGGCGCCTCTGCGCCCTGTGCCAGATCATGACGCAGCAGGCGGCGGCCGAGATCCTGCGGCTCCCGACCTCGACCCTGTCCAACCTGCTGCACCGAGTCATCACGCGGGTGCGCCACGGGCACAAAATCCGAGGCCTGACCACGCTCGGCGTCGACGAGATCTCCTACTGCAAGGGCCGCAAGTTCGCCACCCTCGTCTACGACCTGGACCGCGCGCGCGTCCTGTGGGTCGGCCCGGGCAAGGGCCGCGACACCATCGATCGCTTCTTCAACGACTGGCTGAGCCCGGGGCAGAAAACGCGGGTCGCCTGGGCCAGTTGCGACATGAGCCCCGCCTATATCGGGGCGATCACCGATCACTGTCCCGAGGTCACGCTCGTCCTCGACCGCTTCCATCTCGTCAAAGCGCTAAACCAGGCCGTGGACGAAGTCCGCAAGGAACAGTGGCGGGCTCTCGACACGCCGGGGCGCAAGGCGATCAAGGGGCTGCGGTGGCTGCTCAGCAGGCACTCCAGACACCGGACCAAGGGCCATACCCGGTTCCTCAATCGCTTGCGGAACTCCAATCGGCGCATTCATCGCGCCTGGGTGCTCAAGGACGAGTTTGAGCACTTCTGGAACTACCGCTATCGGGCCTCGGCGACGAAGTTCCTCAGACGCTGGATGACCGCCGCGTTGCGCAGCCGCATCCCGACGTTGCGCACGTTTGTCGGGACACTGCGGACGCACCTCACGCACATCATGGCCTTCATCGACAGGCCGCTGACGAATGCCGTCGGCGAGGGCTTGAATCGCATTATCAAGATCGTCAAGAACCGGGCGTCCGGTTATCGCCACCTGGACGACTTCGCCGACATGATCTACCTGACCGTCGGTGACCTCGATATTCCTGCGCACATTCCCAGCCACTTGCGTACCCTGTGAGCGACGTCAGAATGCCTATGCACCAGCATCATCAGCGCATTTCGTTAGTTGGGAAATTCGGGTCTATCCGGGTTTCCCAACGCTATTTTGGGGCCTTTCGGGGTTTTTTGTGGATGATTTGATGGGAAAGGCCCTGTGGAAGCTCGTGGAAAACGCGCAGCGTTTTCCGAGGTGCGGTGGGCGCGTTCTGTGCGTCCACGGCGCCGGCAGCTTCCACAGGGCCCATCCGTATGGCGACAAGATCGCCGCGTCCTCGGACTGCAGTCGACCCGTGAATGACTATGTTCACATCGAAGCGGCCGACCTGTGCAGGCCGAACGCTCGATTTACCCAGGAAAGACAGGGATATCAGGTACTTACGCCCTTTGGGAAACTCGGATATAGCCGGAAATTCGGATATAGCCAATATGACAAGGGGCATCCCGCCGGAGCGCACAACGTGCCCCTGCTGCACTTCGACTCCGCCAGTGGCCGGATGCAGCCGAACCCCGAGTTCCTGACGGTCATGCAGGCGACGTACGCGGTCGACGCCAAGCTGCTGCTGGGGTGTCAGATGGGTGGGCGGTCAGCCCAGGCCACCCAGTTGTTGGCGTCGGTCGGCTACACCGATGTGACGAATGTCGCCGGAGGGTTTGGCGGCGCGCGTGATCCGGCCACCGGGCAGGTGCGACAGGAGGGGTGGGCCCAGGCCGGACTCCCGGTCGAGACCGACGCGCCCGCGGGTACGAGCTACGCGGAGCTCAAAGGACGCGCGGACGACTCAGGATCCGCGCAAGCGTAGCCTCCCGACGCTGGGGTGTACGTTTACCGTCCCCTGATCACCGACTCGTGCGCGGCCGCCAGGTCCAGCAGTGCCTGCGTCCTGTCGCGCTGACCAATCAGCTGTACCCCCACGGGAAGACCCGCCTGGTCGGTCCCACACGGTACGGAGATGGCCGGGTGGCCGGTCAGATCGAACAGCTGGGTCAGTCGCAGGGTGAGCGCGCGGACCGAAGCGCTCACCCGACCCACGGTGACGCGCTCCGTCCCGAGCCGTGGCGGTCTAATAGGGAGTGTGGGCAGCAGAAGCGCGTCGTGCTTGGCGAGCACATCGTCGACCTCTGCGCGAAGCGCCGCCCGTATTGGCTGGGCGCGCGCGTAATCGCCGACGGAGACGTCGCGGCCCATCTCGAGGCGGGCTCGCACGATTGGAGAGTAGTCGTGACCGCGGGCCTCGAGCATCGGTGCGTGATAGGCGTAGGCCTCGCGCAGTTGCGTGTGCCGGTAGACCTCACCGGTGTCGGCCGCATGAGCGATATCGACGTCGGCGATCGCGCACCCGGCCGATCGCAAGCGGGCCACCGCGGCATCGAACCGTTCAGCAATCAGCGGGTCGACCACATCGAGGAAGTAACGGCGGGGAACGCCGAGGCGCACCGGGGCGGCGCCGTGCACCGCCGGGGTGGCGTCGCCAGCGGGTGGGTGGGCACCCAGCATGGCCTGATACACGAGCGACGCGTCGGCCACGGTCAGGGTGAGCGGGCCGACGTGGTCCAACGTGCCGGCCAGCGGGACGACGCCCCGGCAGTCCAGCTCGCCGAAGGTCGGTTTGAGGCCGACGACGCCGCACGCGGCGGCCGGAATTCGGATCGAGCCACCGGTGTCGGAGCCAATCGACGCCAGCGCCATGCCGGTGGCGACCGACACGGCGGATCCGCTGCTCGACCCGCCCGGGATCCGGTCCACCGCGTGCGGGTTCCGGGTTGGCCCGAACGCCGAGTCCTCGCCGGTCGTTCCGAAGGCGAACTCGTGCAGGTTGCACTTACCGATGAAGACCGCGCCGGCCGCGCGAAGACGTGCGATGACCGGCGCGTCGCCGGTGGCTCGGTGGCCGGCTCGCGCTCGAGAGGCCGCCGTCGTCGGGTGACCGTGGACATCGAAAACGTCCTTGATCGACAACGGGATGCCACAGAGCGGGCTTCGTGCGGGCCCGGCGGCGAGGGCTGCATCCGCATCGCGGGCCTGGGCTCGCGCCTCGGCATCGAGCACGGCGATGAACGCGTTCAACGCGGGGTCGCGATCCGCGATCGCGGCAAGACAGCGCTCGACGAGATCGGTGGCGGTGACGTGTCCGCGACGAAGTGCGACGGCGATCTCCGTGATGGAGAGCATGGATAGCGGGTGGCTCCGTTGTTGGGGTGCAGTTGGGGCCCGTCCGGGCCGATTGTAGAGTGTAGGCGGGCGGAGGACCTCGGTGCGCCACACAAAGATCGTCGCGACCATCGGACCAGCAACCGAAGCCGATTCCGAGATCGACGCGCTGCTGGCTGCCGGCGTCGACGTGTTTCGCATCAACTTCTCGCACGGAACGCGCGAGGGGCATCGACGGATGTGGGAGCGCGTGCGCGCGCGGGCGGCGCGCGCCGGGCGCATCGTGGCGGTGCTGCAAGATCTCGCGGGCCCGAAAATCCGGATTGGCGCGCTGGCCGACGGTCCGAGCGTCGATGTCGCGACTGGGGCCACGCTCCGCATTGCCACCGGTGAATTCCTCGGGAGCGCGGACCGAGTCTCGACCACCTTTGCACCTCTGGCCAATGCGGTCAGCCCCGGCGACGAGCTCATGCTCGATGACGGACGGATCGCGCTCCGGGTCGTCGAGAGCAACGGCTCCGAGATCGTGACACGCGTCGAGCACGGGGGCGCGCTCGGCGCGCGCAAGGGCATCAGCGCGCGGGGCGTCGACTTCCCGCTGTCGGCGTTGACGGAGCGGGACGTCGCCGACCTCGAGTACGGACTCACGCTCGGTGTCGACTTCGTGGGCCTGAGCTTCGTGCAGACCGGGGACGATCTCCGGCGCGCGCGCGAGGTCGCCCACCGCGCCGGCGTCACCGATGTGGCGCTCATCGCGAAGATCGAGCGCCCCCAGGCGGTCGACCGCTTCGACGACATTCTCGATGCCGCCGATGGCGTCATGGTGGCGCGCGGCGACCTTGGACTCGAGATCCCCCTCGAACAGGTGCCGCGCGTGCAGAAAGACCTCACGCGTCGCGCGCGGGCGGCAGCGGTACCGGTGATCGTCGCCACGGAGGTGCTCGATACGATGCGCCGCGCGCCGCGGCCCACGCGCGCGGAGGTAAGCGACGCCGCCAACGCGGTCGGCGACGGCGTCGATGCGATCATGTTGTCTGGCGAGACGGCGGTCGGGTCGTATCCGGCGCTGGCCGTTCAGACCCTAGACGAGGTGATCCGCGACGCGGAGCGATCGCCGCCGAGCGTCGCGGTTGGAGGCGAGGTCGGCCATCGGCACGGTCGGGCGTTGTGCGAGGCGGCGGTGAAGCTGGCGGCGACTGCCGAGGCCTCGGCCATTGTCGCCGTCACTCGGAGTGGCGCGACCGCGAGGCAGCTCGCGGCACTGCGCCCCCACATCCCGATTCACGCGGTCACCGACCAGACGGCCGTGGCCCGGCGGCTCGCCCTGGTTCGTGGTGTTGGTCCAATCGTGGTCGCGACGGAGCAGCTGGCGACGAGCGCTCTCAAGCAGGAGCTCGTCGCGCTTGGCACGGTGTCCGCCGGCGAGGCGGTCGCGTTCGTTCGTGTGCACGACGAGCTGGCGCGTGCCGACGCCAACTTCGTCGAGCTGCAGCGGTTTTGACAACCCGTCAGTCCGGCAGCGCGAACACAAAGAGCGCGTTGCCCGTCTCAGGAGTGAAGATCTCCGGGCTGAGACTCGCCGTGAGCCCGCGAAGCAGACCGAGCCCGGTTGGCACCGCGACATACTGTCTCCCGTCGATCGCATAGGTGATCGTGTAACCGTGCGCGGCATGGCCGAGGCGGGTCTCCCACCGCACGTCGCCGGTCTCGACGTCGAACGCCCGGAAGTACCGGTCGGCATCGCCGACGAACACCAGCCCGCTTGCCGTGGTGACCGCCGAGGTCAGGAATGGCGCCCGCTGCTCGCGGCTCCACCGCTCTTCCAATGTGCGGACGTCGACTCACCCCACACACTGGTAAAGGCCACACCGCTTAGGGCCGGGCCGTGCGCGCCCCCCTGGAGCCTGGGACCGTGACACTCGGCGCAGGCCTGCTGATAGGCAGCTCGCCCATTGGACGGCTGCTCGGCCGATGCCTGTCGGATCGAGTGGTCTACACCATTGCCTCATCGTGAAACGGTGCGCCGCGCGCGAAGCGCCCGGGGTCGAACGGCGCAAGGTCGAAGCTCGTCGTCCGGTCGTGTCGAACGAGCTCCGCCATCGCTGCGCCGACCGCCGGCGCCATCATGAGGCCGTGACCGCTGAAGCCGTTCGCGACGTAGAACCGGGCCAGGTCGGGGTGCTCGCCGAGCACCGGGTTGTGGTCCGGCGTCATCTCGTAGAGTCCCGCCCAGCCGTCGAGGAGCTCGGCCTCCTCGAGCGCGGGCAGTCGCGCAACCAGCGGCGGCCGAAACTCGCGGTCCCATCGGCTCATGTCACACACGAAGTTCTCGCCCGGCGGCTCGTCGAGCTTCGTGCGGGCCACGATGATGCGGTCGCGGACGGACGTCTCGTCTGGGTCCTCGTGGCGCCAGTGGACACCCGTCGGGTCGATCACGACCGGAAAGCGGTATGGCCAGGTCCGCGGCAGCGCGCAGCGAAACAGCTGCTGGCGTACCGGCTCCACCGGCACCGTGACGCCGGCGCACGTCGCGACGGTGGCCGCGTAGGGTCCCGCGGCGTTCACGACGGCGCCGGCGTCGATGACCTCGCCGGTCTTGAGTCTCACGCCGCTTGCCTCATCCCGTTTTCGCACGACCTCGGCGACGGCGCCGCTCACGTAGGCCGCGCCGGCGGCCTGGGCCGCGTGCCGGAACCCGGCGAGCACCGCGCGCGGGTCGGCGTAGCCGTCATCCGGGCCGAAGACCCCGAAGCGGATATCGTCGAGGACGAGGTCCGGGAGGCGGCGCCGGATCGCGTCCACCGCCAGTCTGTCGACCCGGGCGCCCAGCTCGCGCTGCCGCTCGACGCGCTCCTCAAAGCGCGTGGCGAGCGCGTCGTTGACGAGAAACAGGTAACCGCGTTGTCGGAACCGCGCGCGCGGCTCGTGACCTGGCACGCGCAGCGCCTGGTCGAAGTCTTGATAGAACCGCACGCTGTGCTGGGCGAGCGCGACGTTGGGCGCCGAGCTGAACTGCTGCCTGATCCCGCCCATAGCCAGCAACGACGACGCACGTCGATACGACGGATCGCGCTCGACGACGGTCACCACCGACTGACGACGGTCGCGGCATAGGTGAAGGGCGATGCTCGACCCGATGACACCACCGCCGACGATGACGACCCGGTTGGCTGGCATGCAGGTTCCGAGCGGGCGATGGATGGCGGACGATCACACGCGCGGGGCGATACCACGAAGCGGCAGCCGAGGCTCGGCGCCCTGCTCGAGATACTGCTTCAACGACGCGAGCGAATCCACCCACCCCGCTTCGATGATGTCGTAGTACCGCTGCCATCGCGCGCTGTCTTGCGCTCCGCTTTGCCGTACTTCGAGGCGCGTGGCAGGACCGTCGATCCGGCAGCTGATCTCGAGCGCCATCGGCCCAATCGGATCGCTTTCGGGCGGCAGCCAGTAGGCGTCTGCGAGGAAGAACTCCCGTCCGTGGCGAAACTCCATCACCGTGCCATAGAACACGCCGCCCAGTGTGCCAAGGACATCATCCTGAAACGGCGTGGTGTCCCACTCAATGGCGTAGATGCCCAGCGGGCGTGGGGTCGTGACCGAGCGCACGGCGTGCCACCAGATGGCCAGGGCGACCGGATCGAAGAACGCGGCGAGCACCTGGGTCGGAGCCGCGGTGATCACGACGGAGTGGTCGAACTGCAGTCCTTGAGCCTGCGCCATCGGAGCCCCGTCGCGGCGGGTCACGCGAATCGTATCACCGCGCGGCGGACGCGCGCGCCCGCGTGATCTGGTCCGCGTGATCGTGCGCATGCGCCGCGTAGATCCGGAGCCAGTCCTCGACCGTATAGCGCGCGTGCTCGGGGTGCGACCCCGCTCGCTGCCAGTCGGCGTCGTCCAGACGTTCGAGGACCTCGGCGGTCGTGACCCGCGCCAGCCGGAACGCCTCGAGCGACGCGGCGATCGGCCGGTCGTAATGCAACCGCTCCGCGAAGACCTCCTGGTCATACGCCTGAATCGCAGGGCGGTCGAGCGTGACGAGCCTCCGCACCCGGATCGCGCTGGTCATCTCGCTGTCGGCAAGGTGATGGACGATCTGCCGCGCCGACCATTTCCCCGGCGCCGGGTGGGCATCGAGCTCGGCGTCAGTGGCGCCGGCAAGGGCGTTGGCCACGACACGGGGTCCGTCCGTGTAGCGGTCGATGAGCTGTCGTCGAACGGTGTCGTCCATCTGTGATCTCCGGTGTCGTCTGGCGTGTCACGTCAGTACAGCACATGGCGGCGCCGGATCGATTCGAAGGCCGCGAGCTCCTGTTCCCAGCTCCCCGCGATCTCGGCCGGGGCGATCTCGTCGTCGATCTGTGTGCGCACCTGTTCCGACCCGGACAGGATGTCGATCGGGCGTTTCTCTCGCTCGTATTCGTACGGCGGCTCACGCCACGCGAACGCGTCGGCGCGCTGCTCACGGCACGCCGCGATCAGAGCGATCGCCGTCAGCACTGGCCGGAAGACCTTCCGGTCGGTCACGTGGAGCTGGCAGCCACCGCAGGTCTGCCCGGTGTGCTTCTGGAAGGCCGGCTCGAACGTGACCGCGCGTGCGCTGACGCCAGGCAGCGACTGGTCGTTCAAGCGGGTCGCCAGCCGAACTCCGTCGATCCACGGCGCGCCGGCCAGCTCGAACGGCCGCGTCGTGCCGCGTCCTTCCGAGAGGTTCGTCCCCTCGAGCAGCACGCAGCCCGGATAGACGATGGCGCCGTCGAGCGTCGGCAGGTTGGGTGACGGCATCACCCACGGACAGCCGGTGTCGTCGTGATACATGTCGCGCGACCACCCGTCCATCGCGACGATCTCGAGGTCCGCGCCGATGGCGAAGTGCTCGTTGAACAGGCGGGCAAGCTCGCCCATCGTCATGCCGTGGCGGAGGGGGATCGGGAACTGACCGACGAACGAGGCAAACCGGGGATCCAGCACAGGTCCTTCGACGTCCAGGCCGCCGATCGGATTCGGCCGGTCGCAGACGATGACGCCGAGGCCGCTGCGGCGCGCCGCGCGCAGGCAGTTGGCCATCGTGTAGGCATAGGTGTAGACGCGCGTGCCGACATCGGGCAGATCGATGACGAGCCGGTCGAGGCCGTCGAGCATGTCGGCTGTCGGTTCGCGGGTGTCGGAGTAGAGGGAGATGATCGGCACGTCGAGACGCGGGTGGCGCGCGTCGGGCGTTTCGATCATGTTGTCCTGGCGGTCGGCATGAAACCCGTGCTGCGGGCCGAATAACGCAGCCAGCGTGACATCCGGCCGTTCGGCGATGCGGTCGGCGATGTGGCGCAGGTTGCCGTCCACGGAGGCCGGGTTCGACAGCAGGCCGACGCGTTGGCCTCGAAGCGCGCCCGAGGCGAGCAGCCGGTCGACGCCGGGGGTCACCGCCACGACGGTGTGTCCCGCTGCGCTTGTTCGGGGATGTTGGTGATGACGTACTCCATCACCGCACCGCGTCGCCGGGCGACGGAGTTGATCGCTCGTCTGGCAGGGACCTTGTGCGCCGCCAGGCCTGCCCGTTCGGCCGCGGCGTTGCCGTCGTAGAGCGCGGCGACGTCCGGCGCCGTCGAGTTGCTCAAGAGCACCCAGCACCCCCGGTCGGCGAGACGCACGACTGTCTGTTGGAGTCGCACTTGGTCGTCCCGGGAGAAACCCTGAGGCGTGTAGGACGTAAACCGCGCGGTGGCGCTGAGGGGCGCGTACGGTGGGTCGAAATAGATGAAGTCGCCCGGGTCGGCGGAATCGAGCGTCTCTCCGTACGGTGCAGAGCGGACCGACACGCCCGGACGGGAGAGCACCCGTGCCACCTTGCGCAGGTTGTCCGGGTCGCAGATCTTCGGATTCTTATATCGGCCGAGGGGGACGTTGAACATCCCCTTGGCGTTCAGGCGGAAAAGGCCGTTGAAGCCGGTGCGGTTGAGATAGATGAGCATCGCCGCCAGGTCCGCGGGGTACGCGCGGGCCCCGTCCCCACCGCCATTGAGAAGCTGCTGTCTCGCCGGGTTGAACGTGCGGTCGCGCGTCCGGTAGTAGTGCGCGTGCGGATCGCGGGTGTGGGCGGCCGCCAGGCGCCTGAGTCGCGCGATGACCGTCTCGGTCTCGTCTCGGACACGACTGTAACAGCCGATGAGGTCGACGTTGCTGTCGGTCAGCCTCGCATGATGTCCGTCCAGGTGACCCGAGGCGACCAAGTCGAAGAAGACGGCGCCGCTCCCGATGAACGGCTCGTGGTAAGCGCCGAACGCCGCAGGATAGAACGCCCGCAGCCGTGGCAGCAATTGGCGCTTGCCGCCGGCCCATTTGAGGAACGGTCGGACCGGCGAGGTCGCGTCGGACGGACCCTCTGTCACGGCTGGTGGCGCAGCCATCACGGGTGAGCGCTTGGTTACCCCCAACGCAGGGCCCTCTCGTCCGACCCGATCTTGGTGACTGAGTACCGTCCGAGGGTGGTGCCGCTCGCGAGAGGCATCAGTCGACAGGCACGAGGCGCTTCGGCGTCGGCAGCAAGTACAGCCAGCTCGGCCAAGCTGTCCACCGGCCCGTGATAGACGGTGAACAGCGTCGCGGCCCCACCGGGAAGGACCTCGGGATCGCGGTGCGCGAAGGCGCTGCTCGACGTGGCCTCGTCGAGGCTGAGCGACGTAGCGACCTCGGGGACCCCTCCGTTCGCCGACACCTGGAGGAGCCCCCCCTGGAATTGCCCGATGAAGATGACGTCGTCCTCCCCCCAACTGGCTCCGGCCGCCACGGCTACTTCGCAGAGCATCATCGGCTGCCCCCCGGCGACATATACGCCGCCGTCCCCATGATCACGCCCATCTGCGTGGCGGCGGCGGTGAGAGTCGGTGACTGACTGGGATCGCTTTCGGGTGTCGTGTTCAGCGCCTTCGCCAACCCGAAGTCCAAGACCTTGACCGTCCCGTCATCCCGCACCTTGATGTTGGCGGGCTTGAGATCCCGATGGATCACCCCGGCTTCGTGCGCGGCCTCCAGCGCCTCGGTGATCTGTTTCGCGATCGGCAGCGCGTCTTCGATTGGCATCGCGCCTTGCGCGATGCGGTCGGCTAGCGTCGGGCCTTCGACCAGCTCGAGGACCAGTGCCCTGACCGCCGCCTGGCCTGAGCCCGTCCCCTCCACGGTCGAAGGCTCCGAATCCTCGATGCCGTGGATCTGGCCGATGTTGGGGTGGTTTAGCGACCCCAGGACCTGTGCTTCGCGCTGGAACCGGGCGACCCGATCAGGATCGGCGGCGAAGGCGTCGGGCAGGATCCTCAAAGCGACATCGCGGCCGAGTTGGGTGTCGGTGGCGCGATAGACCTGGCCCATCCCGCCCTCCCCGATGAGGGCGATGACTTCGTAGTGCCCGATGCGGTCGCCGATGTTGAGAGCCATCTGTCGTGGCGGCCCAAAGCTCGAGGTCGGCGGGGCTGATGCCCCGCCCTACGAACGACGCACGGCCGCTCCACCGCGCCTTCGCGCACGTACTACCGAGGCGACGTGGACCGATTATAGAGGCGTGGCGATGAGCGCACGTTGAGGGCTCGCTCGGGGGGTGGACGTGGCGCACTTTCGATCGGTTTCCGCATTTTTTGCTTGACAGGTTTCTCGAGGGAGGTTGCCCGTGGTCGAGGTCGCCACCAGAATTACGCTTGGTGAGGGCCTGTCCGCCCATTGGTGGCGTCGAGCCGGAGGATTCGATGCCGACGGTGGATTGGACGACGCTCGGCCACCATTCGAGCTCTCAAGCGTTTGAAAAACAAGGGGTTATCATGGATCATGATCGACGACGAACCCCTGCCACGAACTCCGTTCGGCGCTTCCATCCCTCCAGCGGCAACCCGCAGGCTACAGGAGATCGAACAGCTCGGCGACGCGATTGCCGAGCTGTCACCATCCCATCGTCGTCGACCCAGGTCCGCAGCTCCCGCCTCTCGTATCGTCGCTTCTCATCCTTGGCCTCCCCCGCGGCCGGCTGAGCTTGCCTGGGTTGGGTGGACACCCCACAAGGCGCGAGAATGCGCCGGGAGGTGTTCATGGCCCAACGGAGACGACGACGATTCACGGTGGAGTTCAAACAGGAAGCGGTCCGGCTGTGCAAGCAGGGTGACCGCAGCATCGGCCAGGTGGCACGGGAGTTGGACCTGACCGAGTCGGCGTTGCGGCGATGGGTGCAGCAGTACGAGATCGACCACGGCCACAATCCGACCGGCGCGCTGACCACCGAGGAACTCGAGGAACTCCGAACGCTGCGCCGCGAAGTGCGCGTCCTGCGAGAGGAGCGAACGATCTTAAAAAAGGCGGCGGCCTTCTTCGCGAAGGAACAGGCGTGAGGTTCGCGTTTGTTCATGCGGAGAAGGCCACCCATGCGGTGCGGTCTCTCTGTCGGGTGCTCCAGGTCACCCGCAGTGGCTACTACGCATGGGCGAAGCGCCCGCCGAGCCGACGGCACCGTGAAGACGTCCAGCTGACAGCCCGGATCCGGGCGATCCATGCCGCGAGTCGGGGGACCTACGGAAGCCCGCGGATCTACGAGCAGCTCAGGCAGGACGGGTTCACCGTTGGCCGGGAGCGAGTCGCCAGACTGCTGCGGGCCATGGGCCTGATCGGCCTGCCCTGCAAGCGGTTCCGGCGTACCACGGACAGTGCCCACCAACATCCGGTTGCGCCCAACGTGCTCGCCCGTGACTTCGACGCCGCACAGCCGAACGAGCGCTGGAGCACCGACATCACCTACCTCTGGACGTGGGAGGGGTGGCTGTATCTTGCCGTCGTGCTCGACCTGTTCTCGCGGCGCGTGGTGGGGTGGGCCATCCAGCCGCACCTGCGGGCGGAGCTGGCGCTCGAGGCGTTGCACATGGCGCTGGGGAGGCGCGTCCCAGCGGCCGGCCTCGTCCATCATTCGGACCGAGGGTGCCAGTATGCCGCCGACGCGTACCAGCGCGTCCTGCACGACCACCAGATCGTCTGCTCGATGAGTCGGAAGGGCGACTGCTGGGATAACGCCGTCACCGAGAGCTTCTTCGGGACGCTCAAGACCGAGCTCATCCACCGCCAGCCGTGGTCGACGCGACGCAGGACCAAGGACGCCGTCGCGGAGTACCTCGAGGGCTTCTATAATCCCCACCGCCTGCACTCGTCCCTGGGATACGTCAGCCCCAACACCTTTGAAAGGAGGCATGCTCGACAGGTGCAGTGTGCAGCATAATCAACCTGTCCACTTTTCCCAGGCAAGATCACGGCTGTCACCGGAGGCCGGAGCGCTCGTGGTCCGCGCGCTCGAGGCGGCGAGCGAGCGGCTGCGGCAGGACGCGGCGGAGACTGATCCTCACACCGAGGAGGTGACGAGCGAGCAGCGGCGTGCCGACGCGCTCGGCCTCATAGCCGAGAGCGCCTTGGCAGCCGATCTCGACCGTGGCACCGCGGGCGATCGATATCAGGTCGTCGTCCACGTCGACGAAGGGGTGTTGGAGAACGACGATGCGCCGGGCCAATCCGCCCTGGAGAATGGTCCGTACGTTTCCGCGGAAACGTCCCGACGGCTAGCCTGCGACGCGGCGACCGTCCGGATGCGTCACGGTCGTGATGGCAGCACACTCGATGTCGGCCGAAAGACGCGGACGGTGCCGCCGGCCCTCCGTCGGGCCCTCACCGCTCGGGACCGCCGTTGCCGCTTCCCTGGTTGCAGCTCCAAGTACTGCGATGCACACCACATCCGCCACTGGGCGAAGGGTGGTGCGACCAGCCTCGACAACCTGGTACTGCTCTGCCGGCGCCACCACCGCACGGTTCACGAAGCGGGGTTCACGATCACGCTGCGCGACGACGGTGACGCCCTTTTCTACCGGCCCGACGGTCGTCTACTGCCAGCGACTCCGACTGCGCCCCGTTGGGATGGCGTCGCGCTGGCACCACAGACGTCTCGGCTCGCCGCATCCGGCATCACGATCGACGGGCGCACGGCGACCCCTCATTGGCACGGGGAGCGGCTGGATCTCCCGTGGGCGATCGATGTGCTCTGGCGGCCCCCGATCGGAGGATCACCCCCTGACGGCACCTTCCCGGAAACGAAGGGCACCACATCCCGACAGTGAGGGCATGTCGATCGACGCCCGACTTGGCGCATCTCGGTACTCCTCGACGACACCGGGCGACATCACGGTTGAGTCCGGGGATCCGTGACAGGTCGGTCCGCAGTGCGTTACGCACGCCGTCGGCGAAGTGCCGATCGTCCAGTGCGCCGCCACGGTTTCGCGAGTGACGGACCACGAGCGGGACGGACATCCCTCGCGGCAGCGGCACTCTCCGGAAGCGCGGGCACGATCACATCGGACGCGCGAGGCCGCGGGCCAGCGAGCGTGCCGCCCGATTGAGCGGGTCATCAAAACTCGAGAATCTCGTCTCAGCGGCTCCCGCGTGTCGGACGACCTCCGCGAACGATGCCAAGTGAACGCTGTCGTAGCCCCGCAACCGGTAGCGCTCCGCCAGTTGGCCCGCCTCTCGACAGAGTGATGCGGACACGCTGATGGCCAGGCACGTGTGCCAGTCCGCCTCGAACGCTCGCTTCGCGGACGTGAACGCGGACGCGGGCAGTGCCCCCTCTCGACGCCGGCGCGCCAGCGCGGCGCGGGTTTCCGGGTAGGCAATCAGTGACGTCGCCACAATCGTCGCGTCGTTAACCAGTTGCCGCACGACGTCCGTCTCCGGCTCATCGACATAGAGCTTGACTAGGCTGCTCGTATCCAGATACAGCGTCACCGCCGATCCTCGAGCACGGCGGTCGACACCGTCCGGTCGGGATCGACCGAAACTGGCGGATTCGATCCGGCGGGCTTGCCGCCCCCCCACTGCGCTCTGCCTTCGGCGACCATCCGGCTCGCCCAGCTGACGTCAGCGGTCGGCTCCACCGGACTAATGGTCGCAATCGAGCGTCCGCGGTCGGTGATCAAGAGGCGAGCTCCCGATCGAACCCGTCTCAGATGTCGGCTCAACTGCGCTTTGAGCTCGCGAATCCCTACGGTGTCCATTCCAGCACCAGACCATACATGTGACTACAAGTATACAAAAATGTGGTCACACCGTCTCGGTAACCTGATGCGGTCCAAGCGTCGTGCGTTGTTAGCCGGACGAAGAGCTGCAGATCTTCGCACACCCGTCATCGAGATTCGTGCCCCGGTCGGCGCGGCGTCACGTTCTTCATCGGCGCCCGCCCCGGTTCCGGCGAACCGCCGAACGGCGTCACGTTGACGGTCCCAGCGCGGACCGCGCGCTCGAACTTGCGCTTCAGCCACTGTTTCAGCCAGCGGCGGCAGGCCGGTATCAGCAACAGGAAGCCGGCCGCGTCGGTGAGCACGCCTGGCGTGAGGAGCACCGCCGCCGCGATGAGAATCAGCACGCCGTCCATCAGCGACTCGGCCGGCAACCGGCCCCCGTTGAGATCCGCCCGAGCACGTCCCAGTGTGGCGAGACCCTGCTGTCGGGCCAGGGACGCGCCGACGACACCGGTCACGATAATGAGTCCGATCGTGGCCAGAGTCCCGACGCGCTGGCCGATCTCGATCAGCAGCACCAGCTCGATGACCGGAATGGAGACGAAGAGGAGTAGAAGGCGTCCCACGGTGTTGCCTGCCGCTCACATCGGCGGTGTGCGGTCGTGCCAGGGGGTCGCCTGCTCGTATGCGTGCGCGAGGGCGAGCACGTCGACTTCGCCGAGGGCGCGGCCACAGAGCTGCAACCCGATGGGCAGCCCTTCGCGGCTGAAGCCGCACGGGACGGTGATCGCCGGTATGCCATACGTATTGAAGGGCGCGGTGTTGCGCACGAGGATCCCGGTTATCTCGCCCGGCGACAGCTGCGCCGCTTCGATGCTGACCGGCAGCTGCACCAGGGTCGGCGTGACCAGCACATCGACGTTTTCGAACACCGCCGCAATCGCCTTTCTCACGAGCGTGAGCTGATACAGCGCGTCGGCGTAGTCGCTTGCGGCGACCTGGGCGCCGCGCTCGATGCGCTCGAGCGTGCTCGGGTCATACAGATCCCGCTTCTCGGCGAGGAGGTCGGCGTGATACGCGTAGGCCTCGACCAGCTCCAGCGGCGAGAGTGCGCCCGTGCGAATGAGGCGCTGTGCCTCCGCGATGCTCAGGTTCGTAGGATCGGTGGGCTGTCCAAACGACGGCCGGCCCATTAAGAACGTCGCCGCGCCTGCGGCGCTCGACGTGAGGAACTCGCGCCGATCGAAGGCTCTGGGCATGTCGGAGCCTGTGGGTTCTTAGGGCCGGGCGGGCAGCGCGAACACGTAGATCGCGTTCGACCGGTTACCCCCGACCGGAGCCGCGAGGTACTGCCGGCCGTCAACGGCGTAGGTGATCGGGAACCCCTGCACCGAGGCGGGCAGCCGGGTCTGGAACAGGACATCGCCGGTGGCGGCGTCGTGGGCGTAGAGATGCCGGTCGGTGTCGGCGGCGATCACGAGGCCCCCTCCTGTTGTCAGCGCCGCCGACCCGGGACGCGTGGTCATCGAATGCCGCCACATGAGCTCGCCGCTGTTGATGTCCATCGCGATGAGGTGACCGGGGTGGCCCTCACTCGCTGGGTGGACTGTGCTCCGCCGCTGGAGAAACCCGCGGTCGGCGTAGTAGTCGTTGCCTTCCTGACGCTCGAGCTCGGTGAACATCCCCGAGACGCAGGTCGGGTGGATGGGGATATAGAGCGCCTGGGTGTCGGGGTGATAGGCGCTCGCGCGCCAGTTCCGGACCCCCAGCAGATCGGGACAGAACTCGAGCTCGACGTCGGCTTGCGGGATCATCCCGGGCCGGTACGTCACCTCGCCCGCCTGCGGGTCGACGTCGATCACGTTCTGGTAGCCGAGATCGTGCGCGGCGACGAAGGCGCCGGTCGTCCGGTCGATCTCCCAGAGGATGCCCATCTTGCCCATCTTGAAGAGCGAACGCCGTCCGTCGCGGTCGATGAGGACGCTCTCGAACACCTCATCCAGGTCGTGGGTTTCGCCTGGGACGAACTGGTAGTACCACTCGAGGGCGCCGGTCTCCGGGTCGAGCGCCAGCACACTGTTCGTGTACAACGCATCCCCGTCCGTGCCACGGGAGACGCGGGCCCACGGCTTGGCCTGTGAGGTGGACCAATAGGTCAGGCCGGTCGACGGATCGTAGCTGCCGGGAATCCACGAATCGCCGCCGGCACGATACGTCAGCGGAAGATCGCCCCACGTGTCGCCGCCCGGCTCGCCGGGGCGGGCGATGGTCGATGTGCGCCACACCTCCTCACCGGTCTCGGCATCGTGCGCGGAGATGAAACAGACGTCGTTCTTGTAGTGGTTCCTCTCAGGGATCGGTGCAGCTTTGGCCGGTTCCATGGCTAATAAGTCAAGCATTGTCATCGACTTACGTGGCTGGAGAACACCGTCTGTATCTGGAGAGGAACTGCAGGCTCTCGGAAAGTCCGGCCCACGGTACACGGCGGAAATCGCGAGGGGCCTGCCAGTGCCAAGGGGCTGAACAGTCAGCGAGGGTTCGGCCCAGCGGTAAAACGTCGGCGAAAGTCCAGGCCGCGTTCCACGAGTGTTCATGGTTCGTCGCCCTGTAAATGCCAGCGCCTCAGCACCTTGAGGTGGGACCGGCTGCCGTCGAGCAGGCCCCCCACCAAAAGCGGGGCCCGCGCAGGCGGCCGTCGACTGAGCGATAGACGACTTCACCGCTGATTCGCGGGCACGAACACATCCGCAGCCTCTTTCCACGGCGTGGCTGACCTGCTGGGGGCTGAATCGTGCACACATTTGTGTGAGGAACCCTTGTAGTTTTGGCACCCGGTCATGCCGGCGACGATGTTTCCCTTCACGACGATCGGTCCGCTGGTATACCGGTAGCCGAGTGTGTAGTCGCCGACTGTGGCGTCCCACGCGACCTCACCCGTCCGCGCGTCGAGCGCGACGATATGGGCGTCCGACGTGTTGACGTAGATCTTGTCGCCGAAGATCGCAATCGAGCGCGTGCGCATGCCGGCCCCGACGGCGTCGAGCGCGTCCGATGCCTCGAACTCGCGGCTGTATTCCCAGATTCGATCCCCGGTCACCGCGTCCACGGCGTGCACGACGTTGCGGGGACTCGGAATGAACATCACGCCGTCGTGCACCAGTGGCGCGGCCTGCGAGAGCCCGAGACCCAGCGACCAAGACCAGACGAGCTGCAGCTGGTGGACATTGGCCGTGTTGATCTCGTCCAGTGGACTGTAGCCCCAGCCGTCGAGTGTGCGCCGCCAGCTGAGCCAGTCGGCCGGGTCGGGGTTCTCGAGCATCGCGTCGGTAACTGGAACATAGCCCTGGTCTTGAGCGCTCGACGTCGCGCCCGCCGCGCCCACGAGCAGCACCGAGACGGCTGCGAGTCGAGTCCAGTTCATCGTCATGTCTTCGCCCTCAGCATTGGGGATAGGCAGCCCGATTATGCCACCGGCCAGGGCGAATCGTCTCGGTCTCGGCCTGGGACCGGCCAGGCGGTTGCGAGGTATCGGTCGCAGAAGACAAAATGTGCGCAGCAATCCGGGCTGCGAGCCCGAAGGAGGACCGTGACGACCGCATCGAACGTCGAGCTGCACCAAGATCTCCGTAACGCCGTCGGCGAGCTGTGCCGGCGTTTCCCCGATACCTACTGGCGCGATCTGGACCGGGCCGAGGCCTACCCGGAGGACTTCGTCAAAACGCTGACCGACGCGGGCTATCTCGCGGCGCTGATTCCCGAGGCGTATGGCGGGTCGGGGCTGGGCGTGATGGAGGCGTCCATCATCCTCGAGGAGGTGAACCGGTCCGGTGGCAACGCCGCCGCCTGTCACGCGCAGATGTACATCATGGGGACGCTGCTGCGGCACGGCTCGGATGCGCAGAAACGCAAGTATCTCCCGAAGATCGCGAGCGGCGAGCTGCGCCTCCAGGCGTTTGGCGTGACCGAGCCGACGACCGGTACCGACACGACGCAGTTGAAGACGATGGCGGTGCGCGACGGCGACCGCTACATCGTCAACGGACAGAAGACCTGGATCTCGCGTGCGGAGTACTCGGACCTGATGCTGCTCATCGCCCGCACCACGCCGCTCGACGCGGTCAAGAAGAAGACCGAGGGGCTGTCGGTGTTCCTCGTCGACCTGCGAACCGCGGTTGGCAACGGCGTCACCATTCGGCCGCTCCGCACGATGATGAACCACGCGACGACCGAGGTCTTCTTCGACGACCTCGAGGTGCCGGTCGAGAACCGCGTGGGTGAGGAGGGGCGCGGCTTCCGCTATCTGATTGACGGCCTGAACGCCGAGCGCATTCTGATCGCCGCCGAGTGCGTCGGCGATGGGCGCTGGTTCATCGAGCGGGCCGTGAAGTACGCGAACGACCGGGTCGTCTTCAATCGACCCATCGGCCAGAACCAGGGCATCCAGTTTCCCATCGCCCGCGCGCATGTCAACATCGAGGCGGCCGACCTCATGCGTGTGCGCGCCGCCGAGCTGTTCGACGCCGGACAGCCGTGCGGCGCCGAGGCGAACATGGCCAAGCTCTTGGCGGCCGACGCCTCGTGGGAGGTGGCGAACGTGGCGGTGCAGACGTATGGTGGCTTCGGGTTCGCCGAGGACTACGACATCGAGCGGAAGTTCCGCGAGACCCGTCTCTATCAGGTGGCGCCGATCTCCACGAACCTCATCCTGTCGTATCTCGCCGAGCACGTGCTCGGCCTCCCCCGGTCCTTCTAGTGCCGTCGCGTCCGCTCGACGGGGTGACCGTCACGCCGGCGCGTCCGCTCGACGGGGTGACCGTCGTCGCCCTCGAGCAAGCGGTCGCCGCACCGTTCGCCACGCGGCAGCTCGCGGACCTCGGCGCGCGCGTGATCAAGGTCGAGCGCCCGGGCGTCGGTGATTTCGCGCGAGGCTATGACTCAACGGTCAAGGGGTTGTCGAGCCATTTCGTCTGGCTCAACCGGTCGAAAGAGTCACTGACACTCGACCTGAAGCGGCCGGAAGCCCGCGAGGTGCTCAGCCGGCTGATTGCCGCGGCCGACGTGTTCGTGCAGAACCTGGCGCCGGGTGCCGCCGAGCGTCTCGGCTTCGGCGCGGCTGCGTTGTGCGCGGCCGCGCCACGCCTCATCGTCTGCGATCTCTCCGGATACGGCGCGAGCGGCCCGTATCGCGACAAGAAGGCGTATGACCTGCTCGTGCAGGCCGAGTCGGGGCTCGTCTCGATTACGGGCACCGAGGCGGAACCGGTCAAGTCGTCGATCTCGGTCGCCGATATCGCCGCGGGCATGTACGCCTATAGCGGCGTGCTCACCGCGCTGTTCAGACGGGAGCGAACCGGCGTGGGCGCCAGGATAGAGGTCTCGATGCTCGAGGCGCTGACGGAGTGGATGGGCTTCCCGCTCTACTACACGATGTACGGGGGGACGTCGCCTCCCCGAAGCGGGGCCCGCCACGCGGCGATCGCGCCGTATGGGCCGTTCGCCGGGGCCGACGGCGAGACGGTCTTCCTCGGGCTCCAGAACGAGCGTGAATGGGCCAGGTTCTGCACGCGCGTCCTCGAGCAGCCGGATCTCGCCGTCGACGCTCGGTTCGAGACGAACGCGAAGCGGGTGGAGCATCGCGCCGCGCTCGACCGCGAGATCGAAGCGGTCTTCGCCCCGCTCTCCGCCGGCGCGATCGTCGATCGGCTCGACGCCGCTGGAATTGCGAACGCCCGCATGAACACGGTGGCGCAGCTCGCCGCGCATCCTCAGCTCGCCGCGCGCGATCGCTGGCGCGACGTGGAGTCGGCCGCCGGCGCGATCAGGGCAAGTCTTCCTGCCGCAACCATCGAGGGTGTCGAGCCGCGGATGGACCCGATTCCCGCTGTCGGCGCGCACAGCGATCACATCCTCGACGAGCTCGGGTACGACACCGCTACGATCGGCGCGTGGCGGGAGGCAGGGATTATCTGATCCCGGCACTCGCTTGTGTTGCGTACGTAGCGCAGGCCTTCAGGCCTGCGGGCCAGGCTGAAGCCTGGCCCTACGAAAGGCTATACAAGTGAGCTCCGGGGTTAGGTCAGGACAAGTGATATTCTGACGCGCTGAGGTCACTGAAGACATGACGATCAAAGAAGGGTGGACCGGCCGTGTCTACGAGGACTTCGAGGTGGGGGACGTCTATCGCCACCCGCTCGGCCGCACCGTGCTCGCGACGGACAACGTGTGGTTCACGCTGCTCTCCCAGAACGTGAACAAGATCCATTTCGACTACGCGTACGCGGCCAAGACCGAGTTCGGCAAGCCACTCGTCGACTCGACGTTCACACTGGCGCTCGTCACGGGCCAGTCGACGATTGACCTGTCGGTGAACGTCATGGCCAATCTCGGGTGGGACGAGGTGCGGCTGCCGGCTCCGGTCTTCGAGGGCGACACGATCTACTCGCAGAGCGAGGTTCTCGCCACGCGCGAGTCGAAGTCGCGGCCAAACGTCGGTATCGTCACCGTCAAAACCGATGGCTTCAATCAGGACGGGACGATCGTGTTGACGTTCAAGCGGACGTTCATGGTGTATCGACGCGGGCATGTGCCTCCGGTCGCGACCATCCGGCCCGCCGGGAGCGAGGGGTAGCGTGGGTCACTCGGCAGCCGCGCGGGTCAGGGCTGCCGCGCGCGTCGCGGCGGCCGTGGCGCTCGCCGCCGCCTGCGTCGCGTGCGGGGGCGAGCCACCGACAGTGGTCGACGGCGATCTCGCGTTCGTCCACGTCAACGTCGTGCCGATGGACACGGAGCGCATCCTTGAGGACCACATCGTGGTCGTCGAGAACGGCCGCATCACCGCCATCGCGCCGTCGAGCACCCTCGAGCCGGCCGAGGGGGTCGACCTCATCGAGGGCGAGGGCCGGTATCTGGTTCCGGGCCTCACCGAGATGCACGGCCATCTCCCAAGCCCGCGTTCGACCGACGCGGACATCGGCAACCTCCTCTTCCTCTATGTGGCCAACGGCGTCACCACGGTTCGCGGGATGCAGGGCGATCGGTCGCAATTCGCGCTGCGCGACCAGATCGACCGCGGGCTGCTGCTCGGACCGCGCCTGTTTCTCGGCAGCGTGTCGATGAACGGCAGCAGCGTCACCACCCCCGAGCAAGCGTCGCAGCTCGCGCGCGAGTACAAGGTGTCCGGCTTCGATCTGATCAAGACGCACGAAGGGCTGTCACCTGAGGCGTTCGATGCGCTCGCGGACACGGCGACGGAGATCGGCATCCCGTTCGGGGGGCACGTTTCGGACTTCGTCGGCCTGAGGCATGCGCTGGCGCGGGGGCAGGCGTCGATCGACCACCTCGACAACTACGTCGAGGCGTTGGCGTCGGAGGACACACGCGCGGAGGACGAGCGCGGCCTGACCGGTGTCGGTCTCTTGCTCGATCAGGTCGACGAGTCGCGTATTCCGGAGCTTGTCGATGCGACCGTTGCGGCCGGCGCCTGGGTCGTCCCGACGATGGTGCTGTGGGAGACGGCGTTCTTCAACGACCGCGGCTCGGTCGACGTGTTGCCCGACCGGCCCGAGGTGCAGTACATGCCGCCGGAAACGGTCGATCGGTGGCGGCAGGCGGTCGACATGCGTCTCGGCGCATCCGATATCGAGACCAACCGGCGGGTGGCCGCCTTGCGCCGCACCATTCTCAAGGCGCTGCACGACGGTGGCGCCAACATCGCCCTTGGGACCGATTCGCCGCAAGTGTTCAGCGTGCCCGGATTCGCGATGCACCACGAGATGGCGCTCTACGTGGATCTCGGCATGACCCCGTATGAGGTGCTCGAGATCGCCACGCGGCGGCCGGCCGAGTATTTCGGCGCCGACGACGACTTCGGCACGATCGCCGTCGACCGGCGCGCGGACCTGCTGATGCTGAGTGCGAACCCGCTCGACGACATCGCGAACCTCGCGGCGCGGGCGGGGGTGATGGTCAACGGGCGGTGGATCTCCGGCGAGGACGTTGGGCGGCGGCTGGCGGAGATCGCGTCGTTTTATGGCAACTAGCGCTGTTAGGACCGTGAATGCCAAGGGGTAATTGACGAATGACCGCGATTGAGACGCTGGCCGAGTTCGTGACCACGGCCGAGGTTCCGGACGATGCGCGCCAGGCGGCGCGCGATGCCGTGCAGGACACGCTCGGGGTGATGCTGGCTGGCGCGGGCGAGCCGTCGGCGGCCATCGTCCAGCGGGTGACCCGGGCCGAGGGAGGCGACGGACGGGCGAGTGTGATCGGGACACCGATTGCCACGACCGCGACGTGGGCGGCGCTGGCAAACGGCACGGCGGCGCATGCGCTCGACTTCGACGATATGTGCTGGGT
The DNA here is from genome assembly GCA_965197395.1 of Vicinamibacterales bacterium. Lineage (GTDB taxonomy): Bacteria > Acidobacteriota > Vicinamibacteria > Vicinamibacterales > UBA8438 > CAZYFH01. The sequence continues at coordinate 967,624 of CBDANB010000007.1, forward strand.
GACGCTCGCCCACCCGAGCGCCCCGCTCGTGGCCGCCGCATTGGCGGCGGCCGAGACCGTGGACGCGTCGGGCGCCGCGCTGCTGGACGCGTATGTCGTCGGGTTCGAAGTAGAGGCCGTCCTCGGCACGGTCATGAACCCGTCGCACTACGAGCAGGGCTGGCACGGCACGTCGACCATCGGCACGATCGGCGCCGCGGCGGCGGCGGCGCGCGTGTTCGGCCTTGACACGGAGGCCACGGGCCGCGCGTTGTCGGTCGCGGCGTCGGAAGCGTCCGGGCTCAAGGAGAACTTCGGCACGATGGTCAAACCGCTCCAGGGCGGACTCGCCGCGCGCAACGGCGTGCTGGCGGCGCTGCTCGCGCGCGAGTCGCTCACGGCCTCGCCGCGCGCGATCGACGGCCCGCAGGGCTTCCTGGTTGCCATGCGGAGCCAGGGGCGCGATCTGGCCCAGGCGAGCGCGCACCTCGGGGAGCGATGGGAAATCATCGACGGCGGCATCACCGTCAAGCTCTATCCGTCGTGCGCGGCGACCCATCCCACGATTGACGCGCTGATCGATCTCCGACGCGAGCATGGCCTCGAGGCGGATGCAGTCTCCGCGGTGGACGTGGCCGTCGACGCTGTCACGCCGACCGTCCTCATCTACGACCATCCGACGACGGGACTCGAGGGGAAGTTCAGCCTCCACTATTGCGCGGCCGCCGCGTTGGCGTTCGGTCGTGTCGGGATTGACACTTTCGCACCGGACGCGATGCACCACCCAACGGTCCAACGCCTCGTGCCACGCGTGACGATGCGGGTCGACGAGACGCTGGGGCGGGAGGCGCCACCGTTGACCGAGGCCCGCGTCTCGGTGCGACTGGTCGATGGGCGTGTCCTCGAGCGCGCCGCCAATGGCGCACGCGGCTATCCGGACCGTCCAGCATCGCGGACCGAGCGCGACGCCAAGTTCACGGCCTGCGCGCGACGCGCGGTCTCCGAGGCGGCGGCGGCGTCCGCGCTGGCGGAGCTGCACGAGCTGGCAGCGGCTCGCTCGGTCCGGAGCCTGGCCGCCTCGCTCGCCGCAGACGCCGTGGCGCAGGCAGTGTAGGAGCCGAGGACGTTCATGGCGTCACCGTTCCGCGTGCGGCGCAGCCTGCTCTTCGTTCCGGCCGATCGGCCCGACCGGTATCCAAAGGCGCTGGCCACGGGCGCGGATGCCGTCTGTATCGATCTCGAGGACGGCGTCTCGTTCAGCGCCAAGGCGGCGGCCCGCGACGCGGCGCTGGCATTCCTGACGGACCGCACGCCGACCGGGACGGAGGTCTCTCTGCGGATCAACGATCCGAAGACCGATCTCGGGCAGGTCGACCTCGACGCGGTGCGTCGCGGCGGCATCCGGCCGGATGCGTTGATGTTGCCCAAGTGCGGCGGCGCCGACGAGATACGCGCGGTCGAGCAGACGCTGGCGTCAGCCGTGCCGGATCTGCCGTTGATCGCCATGGTGGAGACCGCCCGCGGGTTGGCCGCGGCGGAGGAGATCGCGTCGGCGTCACCGAACGTGGCGGCGGTGTTCTTCGGTGCGATCGACTACTCCGCCGACGTCGGCTGCGCCGTCGACTGGGACGCGGTCCTATACGCGCGCTCGCGCGTCGTCGTGGCCGCGGCGCTCGCTGGTGTCGGCGCACTCGACTCCCCGTTCATGGATGTGCCGGCGCTTGACGCGCTCGAGGCGGAGTGCCGGCGTACCCGGGCGCTCGGGTTCGGCGGCAAGGCGGCCATTCACCCGACCCAGGTCGCGGTCATTCAGGACGCGTACTCGCCCGGGGCGGCGGAGGTGGAGTGGGCGCGGACGATCGTCGACGCGTATACGAAGCACGACGGCGGTGTCCTGCTCGTAGACGGCAAGCTGATTGAGCGACCGGTCATCGCCGCGGCCAAGCGCACGCTGGCGATTGCCAAGATGGTCGAGCAGGCGTCAGATTAACCCCAGGGCTCACGTGGTGACCCAAGTGAGCCCTGGGGGGTTAGGCGACGTCGGCCATCGCGCCGCGCTCCTTGCGCATCGCTTCCGCGCGCTCAATCGCCAGCAGATTCTGCACGATGGGGAGGTAAAACGCGCCGTCGCCTTCGACCGTCACCAGGTCGTCGTCGGTCGCGACCCATCCGATGTCCTCGAGCACGCGCCAGACAATGCGGTGATCCGCCAGGAGGTCCCGCCCGAAGAGCCGTCGATACTGCGAGCGGCTGACCGAAAGCCCCTGAAGCTCCTGGAACAGGAGATGCAGCCGCAGGTCGGTTTCCGTGTAGTGAAAGCCACGCATCACCGGGAACCGGCCGGCGTCGAGGTCGTCGAAGTACTGGTCGACACGCACATGGTTCATATACGCCCAGCCGGGGGCGGTTGGCGTGCCGAAGAAGAACGAGATGCCGGCGAACCCCCATCCCCAGGCGTCGTAGCCAATCAGGTGACCGTCGTCTTCGCGGAACGGCCGTCGAAACAACTCCTCATAGAGGTAGCTGCTCGGGAGCGCGCCGGTGCGCTCGAAGTCGTAGGGGGTCACCTGGTGGAAGCCGTTGGCCTCCAGGAACTCCTTGCCCAAACGGTACATGTCGAGGTTCTGCGCGGTGGAGGGGAGCTCGGCGCGCCGATGTCTCGAAAAATCGGTGCGACCCGCGACATTGAGCTCGTAGTGCGTCACGTGGTTGATGTCCGTCGCGACCATCGCTCGTAGGTCGTTGAGCATCAAGTCAATCGTCTGATTCGGCCATCCGAAGATGAGGTCGACGCTCACCGGCAGCTCCAAGTCCTGGCATGACGCGATCGTGCGAAAGACCTGGTCGGATGTTTGCCGGCGCCCGCTGAACTTGATCAGCTCGTCGTCGAGTTGCTGCACGCCCATGCTGATGCGGTTGATGCCGCAGGCCTTCATGGCGGCCAGCTTGTCGTGGCTGAACGTTTGCGGAATGCCCTCCAGCGTCACCTCGATGTCGGACGGCACGTCGAAGACGCCGCGGACGATGTCCATCAGCATCTCATACTGGTCGGCCTTGTACAGGTTGGACGTCCCCCCGCCGAAGTACACGCTCGCCAGCTCCGCATCACCCAGATGAGGACGGAACATCTCGCCCTCGCGCTTCAAGTAGTCGAGATACCGATCCAGCTGGCGCCGATCCTTGTACACCTCACTGGGGAAGAGGCAAAACCCGCACCGGTCCGGTGCCGTCGGAAGGCAGTACGGCGTCCCGACGTACAGGTTGATGCGCTTGCGGACGGTTTCGGTGGACTGCTCGCGCCGGCTCATGATCGCCGGGATCGAGACGTCGCGATCGAGCCAGAACACGGGCGACGGGTGACCGTGGAGAACCTTGTTGCTCTGCCGCCGCAGGCGATGCTTGTCGATGTAGGCGCGTACGGCGCTGGCGTCGAGCATGCGCTAAGGAGCGTCCCTGGGGTGTGGTCCGTGCCGCGGGAGCGTGTCGGCATGGCCCACGTGCATGCCGCGTGCGATTGTCGGCGGTCGTGGCATGGATGTCAAGAAGCGGTGCTCCCTGCTCCTAGTCGAAGCGCGCCAGGACCGCGTGATGGTAGTTGACCTCGATGTCGGTGGGTTCGGCCGGCAGCGGGATCTCGACATCGACCTCGTCGGCATCGACCCACACACGATGGGTCTGCGCCGGGTGGTCGCGGAAGACCACGCGGATCGGGACCGGCATCCGAAAGCCCGAGGGGACGTCCTCTTGTCGGATCGTCCCGTGCAGCACGAACGGCGCGCCTCCGTCCAGGAGCGGAGAGACCTCGAGATCCGGGCGGTAGGTCGGCACGTCGGTGCCGTAGACCCACTGGTCGAAGAACCAATCCATCGGCTCGCCCGCCGCTCGCGTCACCGCGGCCTCGAACGAGCGCGTCGTGGCGACGCCGTCGAGGTTGGCGCGCACATAGTCACGGAGCAGCCTCCGGAACGGCTCGTCGCTGCCGGTGTCGAGGTCGATCAGCATCATGCGAATCATGTGCAAGATGAAGGCGCCTTTCTCGTACACGAGCAGCCGGTAGTCCATCGGCGTGTCGGCGGTCTGGAGCCGGTAGCCGGCGACGATCGCGCCGGACCGGTGGCCGTCGCTTTGCTGTATGACCTCCGGTCGAAAACCATACTTCAGCCCGACGCCCTGACCGATATTGACCTCGCCGAGGGCGTCGAGGCGCCAGGCGTCGAGCATTTCGAGAAACTGTTCTTCGTCGTTCCGACCGACCAGCGCATAGATCGCCGCTGCGTAGTGCGCAAATCCCTCCGATATCCATTGGTCGCGGTAATGCTCCCAGCCGACGCCCGCGCCCCACCACTGGTGTGCCACTTCGTGCGCCCTGAACGCCGCTTCCTCACCGGTGTGCAACCCGCCAAAGGCCTGAAACGTGAGCAGGACGAGACCGGGAAACGCCTGTCCGCCGTAGGTCGGCGTTTCGGTGGCGAGCAGCGAGTCGAACGGATAGGGCCCGAAGTAGTCGGTGTAGGTCCGGATGGCGCCCGCCAGATCCTCGATCGTCCTCGCACGCGCGCCGGGAGCAAACCCCAGGTGATTGCGGTTCGCGTAGACGGCAATCGGCGGCAGGCCGTCGAGTGTCAACGCTTCGACCTCGAATCGGCCGTATTGGAACGACATGCTACCGCGCACCGGCCGATCGGTCACCCACCGCATGATGCGCGTGTCGTCCTCGACGCGCTCCTCGACGAGCGCCCCGCCGCTCGCCACCCGGTAGCCGTCCGACGTCCGAAACGTCAGGTCGAACCGGCGCAAGCGACTGTGGAAGTGGGTCGGAATCCAGTAGGTCGTGTCCTTGACCAAGAGGTTGCGACTGCGGGGCAGTCGTTCCACGAGCTCGCCCTCGTAGGCGAGCTCGAGCACGAAGCGTTCGCCTGCGGCAACCAATCGTGGCAACAGCACGGTCACCCACGGCTCGTAACGGTCCTCGTCCGTGCGGCGGTTGTGTCGTTCCTGGACGAAGTGGACCGGCTCCCCCGTGAGCGGCAGCGGCTCGTCTACCGGCACCACGGCGTCATTGTTAGCGGGAGGCGACGTCAGGAGGGCGACGGTGTGGACATCTTCCGCGCCAGGCGGCGCGGCCGGTCGCCAGCGAACATCCGTCACCTCGACCACCTGGGAGATCCGCAGGCGCAGGGTCGCGAGCGGTTCGAGGACGTCGATCAGGAGCGCCACGCTCGCCGTGGCGTCACCGTCGCCCTCGAGCGCGAGGTCGACGTCGGTTCGGGAAATGGCGACGCGCGGCGTCCAGCCCTCATGGTCGGGCTGGCGCGGCCGGAGTGGAAGCCCGAAATCGCGAAAGTCCCACTCGTCGTCGTCGTCGCCGTCGGGGTCCGCGGGGCCTGCCACCTCCGGGTCACGTGGGAAGCCGGCGAAGGCCTCCTCGGCCGCGGATCTGTCGAAATCGGTCAGGGCATGCGTGCCCATCCAGACGTCGGCCACTCGTTGACGACGGTGGTAGCGTGCGACGCGGACTTCCTCGATCTCGCGGGGCTCGATCTCGATCGAAAACCAGTCGTGGTCACGGCCGTGAATCTCGCCGTAGAAGTAGGGTCGGGACTCCGCGGGCAGCGCCGCGTCGTCGCGCCACAGCGCGGTCAGGACGCGGCTGTCCGGATTGACCAGCTGGTGTTCGAGGAGCGCCTTGCGGCGATCCTCGAGCAGGTCGGCGGCCTTCTCGATCTCACGCCCGGGCGTGCCGTCAGCCAGCGACCGCAACCGATCGTCGAGGTCGTCGGTAAACCAAAAGACCCACCGGTCGAACTCCTCGTCGAGGATGTCCTCATCGAGGATCTTTGCGATCTGCTGGTGCTCGATCCCGTCGGGCGGGTACGCGCGGACTCGTCCACGGCCCTGATAGATCGCGATCGGCGTGCGGTCACCGACGGGCACGACATAGAGGTCGCCGTCGGTCAGCTCGAGCTCGAAGCGGTCGAATCGCAAGCGGCCGTCACGTACATGCCCGACGGCCTCCGGACGCGCCTCGCGCAGCCTCTCGTAGACCGGCGGCGGCCCGAGACCTGGCGAGTCGTCGCCCTGCGCGGCCGCATGTCCCGCGGCGAGCACGAACGCCACGAGTGCGGCGCTGCGTTGAATAGGAGGACCAGCGAACGCGGCTGTCATGGCCATGGGCGTGTTACCGGATATATCCGAGTCGACGGAGGCGATCCGCGATCTCTTCGTCCACAATCGCCTCGTCGTTTCGGCACGCTCGAGGAAGTCGTAGTCGACGGCGCCGTCCGGGGTGCCGCCGCAGGCGGCCGAACCGAGTAGCGCCACAACAGTCAGCCATCGAGCCACGGTGCCTGGGCGCCGGGAGGGTACTCGGAGCATCAGATGGAATGACATCGAGCCGCCGTGGCAGTATAGCGCCGGCCTCGGCGTACCCCTGTTCTACCGTTCCCAGAGCGCCAGCTCGTGAATCGACCAGTACCAGGGCGCGGCCTGTCCCGTCTGCCGGAGTCGGAGCGTGCGCGTCAGGTTGGGCGGCAGCGTCACGTCGATGGCGGGCGATTCACCGCCGTCGATCACACCCTGCATCAGGGCCGGCAGCCCGCGCAGGCGCGCCAGCTGGCGGTACTCGCCATCGTCCCCGGCAGCTTCGATGAGAAAGTCCCGTGGATAGTCTCCCAGGCTGCGACTTGCCATCTGCACCCGGACACGACCGATGTCGCTCGGTTCGTCGAACACGCACTCGATCCACTCGTGACCGGCTTGTGCCTGCCCGCTCAGCCAGCGCGTGTCCGGGTCACCGTCGAACGCCAGGTCGAGGCGATGATCCATGTGCGAAGCGCGAGCCTCGAACGCGTGCTCGGCAACGGCCGTGAGCGATGTCTCGTCGAGCGCGACTACGTCCGACGCACCGGTGTCTTCGAGGGTGAACATCGTGGTGGCGCCGAACTCCACGGCCGCGACAATCTGGTCCGCGCTCCGTCTCACGCCGGCGAGCGTCGCCGCTGCATCTGTTGCGTCGAGATAGCCATCGGCGTGCACGGCGATGTACTTGACACCAAGGGCGCGAAGTCCCCGGACAGCGTCCGGTAACTGAGACGGATCCCGCAGAGGCGATGTTGGATGACGCAGATAGTAGACGAGCGGCGTCACGTAGCCGCTGCGACCGTTGACGATGGGATGTTGATGCTCCAGCGTACGATACATATAGCGCATCGTCGTGGCGGGTTCGTTCGCCCCAAACGGGAGCTCGAGGAGCGCGCCCGCAGGCCGGCAAGCGCGACCGGCGCGAGCACGACGAGGATGAGCGCCGCCGCCACGGCGAGATCCACGAGTGCAGACAGCCGCGCGCGCCCCGCCACCAGCAACTCGCAGCCGACGACGACCGCCACGGGGATCACGAAGTAGTAGAGGTAATAGCCGTTCGAGAGACCCTGTAGTAGGAACGCTGCGACGAACCCGAGCAGGGCGATGCGCGATCCGGTCCCGAAATAGCGATGTAGCGCCCAGAGCCCGATCGGCATCCAGCCGCTCATCAACACCTGCAGATGCGAGATGTGGTCCGCCCGGGTCGGGTGAAACGCGAACGCGACGCCGGCGACGACCGCCGCCGGGCGACTGCCGGTCAGCGCGAACGCCAGCAAGTACATCCCACCCCCCGCCAGTACGTACGACGCGAGGAAGGCGACATTGCAGACCAGCACCGGGTTGCCAACCGCCCATTGCAGCGGCGCGGTGAACACGGCGATCCCAAGCAAGTGCTCCGAGTAGGCGAGCGCGCTCGAATAAGGGAAGAACACCGGCGCGTCCCAGAGCCCGCGCAGGCCAACGAGCAACCGATCCGCGTCCCAGGCCAGGATCCATGCGTTGAGCAGCGAGTCGCCAAGACCGTTCGGGAGCGCTTGCCCGAGATGGCGGATCAGCGGATACGTGGCGACGAGGGTGGCCGCCGTAAACGCGAGTGTAACCGTCGCAGCTTCGCGAGCCGGCGTCGCGTAGAGGCGCTCCCAGAAACGGGTGGGTCGGGCGCGTGTCGACAAAGCGGGTCTTGAAACAGAGAGGAGTCGCCGTGCGTCCAGCAAAGGCTGGCGCGTTCAGCGGGAGACAGTCCCGCCGGAGCAAGAGCCAGGAGCTCCGTAGCCTGGATGGCAGGGAGGAGGGAAACCGAGGCTCTGAAGCCCATCGACGACCCACCCATGGGGTGGCAGCGAGTCATCGGGCCGTAACGAATGTGAACGCAGAGGTGGCCCCGAAAGTCATGGCCCCGGAGGCCGAGCCCCCGACTATTGGGCGAAGGCAGCATCACGTGTCGCACACTGGCTGACGCGGCACGTGGCTCCGGCGGGGTGGGAGCGACGGCACGATGACAAGGACGCGTCGAGCAACTGGAGAAGCCCTCCTCGTCCTGTCGCGAAATCGGCAGAGCTAGGTAGGTCGTATAACCGGCAGCCCGGGAAGTCGACCGAAGACGAGAGGGTGGCGGAGGGGCTTGTAGTAGCACAGAAGCGGGGTAATGCCCGTGGAGCGAAGGAGCCCTGCTGTCTCGGCAGCACCTCCGGCAACATGGAAGGCAGGGGCGAGATGACGAAGGCGCCCATCACGCTGCAAGACCTGAGACGGAGGATATACGTCAAGGCGAAGGCTGAACCGTCTTGGCGGTTCTGGGGCCTGTACGCCCACGTCTGCAAAACCGACACGCTCCACGCGGCCTACTCACTGGCCAAAGCGAACAAGGGGGCCCCTGGCAGTGACGGGGTCACCTTCGCGGCCATCGAGGCGGACGGGGTGGCAGGGTTTGTTGAGCAGTTGCGGGCCGAACTGGTTACCCGCACGTATCGTCCCATGCGCAATCGACGGAAGGCGATACCGAAGGACGGCGGCAAGAAGGTCCGCGTGCTGTCGATACCGGCCATCCGCGACCGCGTGGTCCAGGGAGCCCTCAAGCTCATCCTGGAACCTATCTTCGAGGCAGATTTCCAACCGGGTTCGTTCGGCTATCGGCCCCAGCGGACGGCGCATGCAGCGGTGCAGCGAGTCGCCCAAGGCATCGTGCAATACAAGACCCGCGTCATCGACGTGGACCTTGCCGCCTACTTCGACAATGTGCGGCACCACCTGCTCTTGGCGAAGGTGGCTCGACGGGTCAACGACGCGGACGTGCTGGGCTTGGTGAAGCTGATGCTGAAGGCGTCGGGCAAGAAGGGCGTTCCCCAAGGCGGGGTGATTTCACCCTTGCTCAGCAACCTCTACCTCAACGAGGTGGACCGGATGCTCGAGCGCGCCAAGGAGGTCACGCGGAACGGGAAGTACACATACCTCGAGTATGCGCGCTTCGCCGATGATCTCGTGATCTTGGTGGATGCCTACCGCCGGCATGACTGGTTGCTCACGGCCGTGGACCGACGCCTCCGGGAGGAATTCGCCAACCTCCAGGTCACGATCAACGAGGAGAAGAGTCAGACCATCGACTTGGCCCGTGGGGACAGCTTCGGATTCCTCGGCTTCGCGTTCCGTCGGGTTCGCAGCCGTACTGGCACGTGGCGAGCGCATTACACGCCGCGGGTGAAAGCCCGTACAGCGCTCCTGCGTAAGCTGAAGGACATCTTCCGACGCCATCGGTCCCAGCCCATCGACCGTGTGGTGACTCTCATCAACCCGGTTCTACGGGGATGGGTCACCTACTTCGCCGTCGGGCACTCGAGCCGGTGCTTCTCGTTTGTGAAAAGCTGGGTGGAGAAGAAGGTTCGGCGTCATTTGATGCGTGCCCGGAACCGCCAGGGTTTTGGGTGGCACCGGTGGAGTCGGCGGTGGGTGTATGACGTGCTCGGTCTGTTCAACGCGTACCGAGTCCGTCGTGTGGTCCCCCCGCTGACAGCGGGTGCCACTCGATAGGTCCCATAGCCCTTGACGGGAAGCCGGCAGGTAAGCGGAGTGCGGGAAATCCGCACGCTCCGTTTGACGAGGCGGGGCCTGGAAACGGAGCCACGGATGACCCTATGCGGGCACGAAGGGGGAAACCCCGGACACAGCCAAGGGGAGTCCTACGGGCCACCGCGCCAGGCCTCGACCCTACCAAGGCTACTACAGGCCGCCACACGCATCCAGACGGCCCGCGCGCTCGTCGACGGTCGTGCCGGGAGACGGCGACTGGGCTCCTGGCTCCCGTGTGGGCCGAGCGGCGGGCCGAGACCGCAAGGGCTAAGATGGTCAGAGGGCATTTGCGACTATGACCGCGGACCAGCGCGCAGCGCGCCGACCACAGGTGCGACCGGCGATGCCCCGGTGGTACGTACCGGTGTTGGTGGCGCTCATCGGGGCCATCGGCTCGGCCTGGGGTTTCGCCGGGGCCCGGAACGTTGAGGGTGAACAGCTCCAGCTGGATCTGGAGCGTCGTGCCCGGAACGTCGTGAGCGCCGTGCGCGATGGTGTGGCGCACAACCTCCGGTTGCTGGAGACGATGTCGGCGTTCGTCTCACAGGATGGCGGCGAGGGCGACGAGGCGGCGCCACCCCCCGGCGACGTGGCCTACTGGCTGGGACAGATCGAGCCGTACCGGAGCGCCATGGGGTCGTTCAGGTTGTGGGTCGACGCGACGCTCCCGCAGTACCCCGGCACGCGCGCGCTGGGGTGGGTCTCGACCGTGGTCGACAGTGGGCGGTTCGCCTACGAGCTGTTCGCACGCGCGGTTGTGGATGGTGAATATCGCGTCCGAGAACGTGGTCCCGACGGCGAGGTGGGGGCGGCGCGCGCCCGCAGCGACTACCTCCCGGTGTTCGCCATCGAGCCCCGCGCACGGTACGCGACCAGCGTGGGGCTCGATCTCACCGCGGATCCGGCGACACGCGAGCCGTTGCTGGCGGCGTGCGCGTCGGGCGAGCCGGAGGCCGCGCAGACTGACCGCTTCTTTGGTCCGCGGAGCGCACCGGTATTCCTCGTGTTCCGCCCCCTTCGTCCTGGTCTGCCCGCTGGGACCCGCGACGCCACATGTGCGGACCGCGGCGCGGTCGCCTTCGGCGCGTTTAGCCTGCCGGACATCATCGCAGACTCGTTTGCGGGGCTACAGGATCAGGCCGTCGAGGTCCGCGTCCACGCGGCCGCCGCCGCGGTGCCCGGCCTGCTCTACGAGAGCGGCGGACAAGGGGCCGCGCCAACGGCGCCAGGACAGGCGCACTGGGAGACCACGATTCGCGTGGCCGGCGTACCGTTGGTCTTCGACTTCGTCCCCACGATGGCATTGAGCGCGCTCCATCAGACCTGGCAGCCGTGGGCGGTGCTCTTGGCCGGGCTGCTGTTCACGGGCGTCGCGGTCGCGCTTCTTCTCCAGGCCGAGAGCCGGCAGGCACAGATCGAACGCGTCGTCGCCGAGCGCACGGGACAGCTCGTTGCCGCCAATCGCGCGCTCGAGTCGGAGACGCGCCGCAAGGCGGAGCTCGAGGCGCAACTCCGGCACACACTCAAAATGGAGGCGGTGGGCACGCTCGCCGGCGGCATCGCCCATGACTTCAACAACGTGCTGACGCCGATCATCGGGTCGTGCGACCTTCTCAAGATGGAATCGGTGCCCGGTGATTCGGTCTACGCGTATGCGGACCAGATCGAGGCGTCGGCGCAGCGTGCGGCGCAGCTCACGAAGCAGCTCCTGGGGTTTGCGCGCAAAGGCAAGCTGCAGCACACACACGTGGGGGTCGACGCGACGCTGCGCGAGGTGTTGAGCTTTCTCGGCCGAACCACGCACAAGAACATCTCGATCGCGCATAGCCTACGGGTCGCGGACGTGTCGGTACTTGGCGACCCGGACCAGATCCAGCAGGTCATCCTGAATCTTGCAGTCAACGCGTGTGACGCGATGCCCGGCGGTGGCGAGTTGCGGTTCACGACCGATGTCGTCAGGCTGACCGAATCCGAAGCGCGGCTCGACGCGGACGCTGAGCCAGGCTCCTATGTACGGCTCGCGGTGGCCGATACGGGGGCGGGGATCCCGACGTCCATCAAGGACCGTGTCTTCGAGCCCTTCTTCACCACGAAGGGCGACGGAAAAGGTAGCGGCATGGGGCTGGCGATGGTCTACGGCATTGTCAGAAACCACAGCGGCTTCGTCCAGCTCATCTCGCGGGACGGGCGCGGCACGACATTCATCGTCTATCTGCCCGTCGCTGCCGAGCATGCCGAGGTCCACGCCCTCCCCGGCGCGTCCGACGGCCTCGTCGCCGGTTCTGGGCGGGTCCTCGTCGTCGATGACGAGGAACCGGTCCGTCAGGCGGCCTCCGCTGTGCTGCGACGTCTTGGATACGACGTCGTGACGGTGCCGAGCGGCGCGACGGCTGTGGCCTACTGCTCAACGCAGCCCGACGATGTCGACGTCGTGCTCCTCGACATGGTGATGCCGGAGATGGACGGTAACGAGTGTTTTCACGCCCTCCGCCGAATCTCCCCCGACCTTCGCGTCGTATTGTGCTCTGGCTATGGGCATGACACGGCCGCCCAACGCCTGCTCGATGCCGGCGCCGTCGCCTTCGTGCACAAGCCGTATCGCGCCGTCGAGCTGTCCGTGGCCTTGGCGGCGAGCCATGCCGCGGCGCCTAAGTTTGCTCGCGCCTGAACCCACGCGGCGGCGCGACGGCTACGACGTTGGCTGCCGCACGAGTCGGATGGTCGCGACGCGGACGGCGAGGCGGCGGGGGTCGGTCGAGAGGCCGAGGCTCGCGGGCGCCACGGCATAGCCGTACCGGAGCCGCAGCTGGTTCAGGTTCGGGCGCAGCGTGTGTGACGGCACGTCGACGCGATAGGTGTGCATGCCTTCGCGCAGGGTCAGCGTCGCCACCTGGAGGTCGTTCACGTGGACCTCGACCGTTTGCGGCGGGAATCCCGGCACGGCAAACGGCCCACACTCGAGCTCCAACACGTAGTCATCCGCGTTCGTCTTCAGTGGGACCAACACGGTCGAGGTGTCGGCGTCGGCCCAGCGAAACGTGAAGCGGGGATGCTGCTCCCGGATTGACCAGCCGTGCCCGAGGAATCGGTCATCTTCCGCCCCGCCGACGTCGATCGCCAGGGTGTCGTAGGTCCGCCCCCGGATCCGGTCATAGACCGGCAACCCGACGTCGTACCGCCAGGCCACATAAGCGCTGGCCGGGAGCGAGAAGGGGTTGCCGAGACGCTCGTAGAACTCCTCGACCACCCGGATGAACGTCACGCCTTCGACTGGTGTCAAGGCACTGCTCCGGTAGCCGACCATGAACACCGTGTTGAACGCGAGGAGTGCGAACATCGCCATGACCGGCGCCACGAGGGGGCGCCGCTGGAGCGTGGCGAGCAGACCGGCGAGTCCCATGGCGAAGACGAGCGCGCAGCTCGCGAAGCGCCTCGCGCCGAACCCCGCGCCGCCCCACCAGATCTCGACCGCCCCATTGACCCACAGCTGGCCAACGAAGCCGGAGCCTAGCACCACGGCCACCCGCCACTGCCGCCGTGCGAAGAGCAGGAGACCAACCAGCGCCGCGATGACGACCGGGCTCCACGACAGTAGCCCTCGATTCGCGGAAAAGAGCACGTCGGTCACGTAGGGCGGGACCCATGACGGCTCGAACGCGTGTTCGCGAACGGGCACGTAGGTCCACGTCCCGTACACGGCCTTCCAGAAGACGAGTTGCGGGGAGAACGCCGCGAACGCCGCGACGTCGCCACTGCTGGCGCGGAGGCGATCGCGCACGCTCGGTCCTCGCGACGCCCACGCGGACCACAGCAGATCGCCGACGGGCAGCACGAGAAAGAGGGCGTTCTGCCACCGGACGGTCGCCATCAGCCCGGCGGCGGCGCCCAGCCACACCCACCCTGCCCGCGTCAGGCGGCCCCGAGACCGATGCCAGAGGAAGAGGAACAGGGTGGTCGCGAACATCGACACCCCGTGGACCATCGAATTCTCGACCGTGAGATACCAGATGAGAAATGAGGTGCCGCACAGCCCGAGCGTCGACAGGCAGGCCAGGCCCTTCGGGAAGTAGCTGCGCACCACACGATAGACGAGCACGAGTCCGACAAAGCCGTAGAGCAGCGTCGCGAGACCGATCGCGCGTTGATAGGGCAGGGCGTAGCCGTCGACGGCGAGATCCGCGCCCAGCAGGTTGGCCGCGATGAGCCACAGGTGCGCGAGAAGGAAGAAGGGGCTCCAGAGCAGCGGCGCGCCGAACGCGTATTGCCGCGCCGCATGTGAACCGAACGCCTCCGCCTCGTTCGTGAACTCCAGATCCCCGTCCATGACCAGCGACCGGACCTGCACGAAGTACGAGCGCCCGTCGGACGCAACGCCGTCGAAGCCGACGTGAAAGAGCGCGAGCAGCAAGAGCAGGAACGCGATGAACGCGATGCCGATGCCGTCCAGGCGCGACGCATGGAGCATCAAGGCACGCCGGGCGGGCGGCGCGACGCGCCGCGCCAGCGCCCGGCCGGCGAGCACACAGGCCAGGATCCCGAAGAGGCCACCCCCGAGCAACCCGAGCCGGTCGCGGTAGAGCCACAGGATCGTGACGTGCCAGACGGTCAGGCAGGCGGCGGCGAGCAGGGTAACGTTGACGATCCAGGCGCCACGCACCCAAGGCGAGGTTGTGGCTTCGTTCGACGCGGCCAAGGTGGGCTCATCTTGATGTTGTGCGGTCCGCGCGTCAACCGGTGCGCTGACGTTGACCGCGATTGGGTGGAGGCTGGAGGGCGCCGTAGCCGGGCGCCGCTGCGCTAGCGCTCGCGATAGGTGATCAGGCCGCGGCTAGCGCTCGCGATAGGTGATCAGGCCGCGGGTCGGGTCGTAGGGTGACACGCCGACCTTCACGCGGTCGCCCGGGACGACCTTGATCCGGAATCGGCGCATCCGACCGCTGAGCTGCGCGAGCACCTCGTGGCCGGTGTCGGATTCGACCCGATACAGGCCGCCGCTGTGCACGGCGGTGACCAGGCCCTGGATGTCGATGAGATCGTCTTTCGCCACGTGCGCTCGCTCCGGACCTGAATCATACCAGCTTCACGCGAGCGTCGGACTGGCCCGCCAGTTGACGCCGTGACCGTCAAGGTGAGCGAAGGCTGGTGCGGAAGGGGGGATTCGGCAGGATGAGTGTTGCCGAGTGTCGTGTCGTGCCGTTTCAGGCCGTTTTTTTGGGGTTCCCCGCGATTCTCCGTGTTGTCCAGTCCGGCTGACGCTGCCTTGTGGTGCGGAGTTCGTTAGCTTTTGGGGTTCCTCACACAAATGTATGCACGATTCTGGAATGATCTCGCCGATCACGCGTCGGCCTCAAGATGAGGAATAGGCCAGAAACCAGCCGGATTCAGGGGCTTCCATAGCTGAATCGACCGCCGCCTGCGCGGGCCCCGCTTTTGGTGGGGGGCCTGCTCGGCGGCAGCCTGTTCCGACGTAAGATGCTGATACGAAGATGTTTACGCCGTGACGATCATGCAGCCAGGTGAAACTCGCGGCTGACTCGCCCCGATGGCCATCGCGCGCCCGGAGCTTTCCCTCCACCGCCTCGAAAGCTGGCGGCCTGGTACCACGCGCCCTCAAGTGCAGCCGGCGGTCCAGGCCCCCGCATCCACGTCTTAGATACCGGGTCATTGCTGACTCTCGCAAGTGGCTGATTCTACACAGTTTAAACGCTGAGAGGACTTACTCTCCTTGCATACATTCGTGAGAGGAACCGCTTTTGGTTAGCTGTTTGAGCATGCCGAGCCAGGATCTGTTGTTCGACGGGAACGACTAAGCCGACCTGCACCGGCGATGGTGAACCGTGAAACCGAAGCGTTCAGATCCAGTTTGTGAAACGCGTTTGTTGCTTCCACATTCTAGCCGTTCGACTGGTTGCACTGGCACTCTGCACCTCTGCTTCGATAACGCCGACCGCAACTACACTTGCTGATACGGACTGCCAGAAGTGAAGGGCGGGCTCCCAGGCTGACATCTCTCCATCAGTTGTCCCCGACTCGTCTCGACCGGGCGAGGCACGGAACAGAACGTTAAGAGCGTGAATCAGACGGGTGCCTGCCCGGTGCAATTCGGCCGCGTGTGCGGTGAAGTCCTCAAGGGAGCGCTCCCTCTGGAGACGCTTCGTCGGCCGTTCGCTCGCGTCCGACAGTTGTCGCGTCAGGGAGACTCCGACGTTGTCTATTTCCCACAGTATGTACGCGGGTATTTGCAGGCGCCCGAACGGGGACGCCATCAGAAACTCCGAGTACCAGGCTGTCCATTTCTCCAATATCTGCGCAGGACTCAGCTGTTGGTCGCGGGAAACATCGATCTTTTCCCGCGTGTACCGAGTGAAGTCGTCCAGCTGTGAGGCGCCCCAATAGCAGAAGAGTCCTGGCAAGCCTGACCTAAACTTTCGATAGAACGCGTCGCGAGAGATGTGAGCCAATCGCAGGAAATGAACGACGGTTACGTCTCGAAGCGATTGCTCTTGAAGGACGGCGTTCAACACAGATGCCAACTCACGTCGGGCTCTGTCGTGGGTGAGTCGTCTCTCTCGCAAAGTCGCACTAAGATCTTCTTCCTGGATGTTCAGAGCGACGCCGCGTCTCCCATATAGGCGAAGAAGCTGCTTAGTTGGGTTGTCCGGTTCGCGCGTGCGACTCGTGTCAAGCAGACGGGGGTGTTTCGCTTGAACGTACTCGAGGGTCGTCTTCACGTACTCGCGCCGCAATTGAGCTTGCCTGGGTTGGGTGGACACCCCACAAGGCGCGAGAATGCGCCGGGAGGTGTTCATGGCCCAACGGAGACGACGACGATTCACGGTGGAGTTCAAACAGGAAGCGGTCCGGCTGTGCAAGCAGGGTGACCGCAGCATCGGCCAGGTGGCACGGGAGTTGGACCTGACCGAGTCGGCGTTGCGGCGATGGGTGCAGCAGTACGAGATCGACCACGGCCACAATCCGACCGGCGCGCTGACCACCGAGGAACTCGAGGAACTCCGAACGCTGCGCCGCGAAGTGCGCGTCCTGCGAGAGGAGCGAACGATCTTAAAAAAGGCGGCGGCCTTCTTCGCGAAGGAACAGGCGTGAGGTTCGCGTTTGTTCATGCGGAGAAGGCCACCCATGCGGTGCGGTCTCTCTGTCGGGTGCTCCAGGTCACCCGCAGTGGCTACTACGCATGGGCGAAGCGCCCGCCGAGCCGACGGCACCGTGAAGACGTCCAGCTGACAGCCCGGATCCGGGCGATCCATGCCGCGAGTCGGGGGACCTACGGAAGCCCGCGGATCTACGAGCAGCTCAGGCAGGACGGGTTCACCGTTGGCCGGGAGCGAGTCGCCAGACTGCTGCGGGCCATGGGCCTGATCGGCCTGCCCTGCAAGCGGTTCCGGCGTACCACGGACAGTGCCCACCAACATCCGGTTGCGCCCAACGTGCTCGCCCGTGACTTCGACGCCGCACAGCCGAACGAGCGCTGGAGCACCGACATCACCTACCTCTGGACGTGGGAGGGGTGGCTGTATCTTGCCGTCGTGCTCGACCTGTTCTCGCGGCGCGTGGTGGGGTGGGCCATCCAGCCGCACCTGCGGGCGGAGCTGGCGCTCGAGGCGTTGCACATGGCGCTGGGGAGGCGCGTCCCAGCGGCCGGCCTCGTCCATCATTCGGACCGAGGGTGCCAGTATGCCGCCGACGCGTACCAGCGCGTCCTGCACGACCACCAGATCGTCTGCTCGATGAGTCGGAAGGGCGACTGCTGGGATAACGCCGTCACCGAGAGCTTCTTCGGGACGCTCAAGACCGAGCTCATCCACCGCCAGCCGTGGTCGACGCGACGCAGGACCAAGGACGCCGTCGCGGAGTACCTCGAGGGCTTCTATAATCCCCACCGCCTGCACTCGTCCCTGGGATACGTCAGCCCCAACACCTTTGAAAGGAGGCATGCTCGACAGGTGCAGTGTGCAGCATAATCAACCTGTCCACTTTTCCCAGGCAAGATCACAATCGCTTGCGCCAACCGCGAACGTCCTTCGCTGCGAACCATGGGTTGAGGCGTTGCATGGAGACCCGAAACGTGACGTGTTGTAGGCAGCGAGGCCGACAGGTTGACTCAGGCGGACGTGACTGGCAGTCGCTTCAGCTTCCGCTGGAATGACAAAACTCGTCCTTGACTGTGCAACCTCCGCGTCCGAGACTCCATTGGGTACGGAACGCCGTTCTGATTCCGAGCATCAAGAAACCGAGCCACAGGCAAGGGGCCAGAACTGCTTTTGAAGACGGGCTCGCACCAGAAGTCAGTATACTGACTGGGGAGCTTCACGACGTCAAGGTCGCTGGGAAGGCTTCGTTGCCGGATCGAGGATCCGCCGGGGCTACGACTTGGCGCGGAACAGTGTTCTCCTCCCGCAACTCGAAAAAGCCCGGCAGACTGAACCGTACGTTATATTGAATCTGGCTTACGGCCAACGTCAGCATCCATGTTGGGACTCTCGCAACGGAATCCGCAAGTGCCTGATACAAAAAGCGTTAGGAATCTCACTTGCCGATTAAGGCTCCGCTGGGTTATAACTTCGGCCGAACTGGGCGGAGCCAGTTGCCAGAAAGTTGGGGCGCTTGAGTGCGGCGGATGCAGAACGCACTGGTCGCTCGTCGTCAGACCGGCATTCTGAATGAACGGTTCTTGCAGATGAATTCGATATCGATATGGCGGGGCTGGTGTGCCCATGCTTCGACGGTACTCGGTTGTGACGGGCGGTACTAAGGACGAGTTGCTGACCGTTTCGAGTACGAGCCCAAGAGCGTCGACGCAGTAGACTTCGTCACGGACGATCGAGGCTCTGACGTTTGTTTGCTCGGAACACGATGTCGTCTGGGACCGAGGATATCCACGCATCGCGACCACACAGTCGCTGGGCGGGGAACTGGGCACCACGAGAGCATCATCACCTGATGCACGCGAGATGGGCGAGGATCAGCGGCGAGCAACGGCTGGAAGACCGTAACTGTGCATGTGCACATCGAGCCGCCGACCACGTCGAGGTCGAGAGCGAATCCATCGACGCGCGGGCTGGCGTCGCCGGTCGCCGCTTTCGTCGTACGGGTCGCGGTCCTTTCGAACGCCACGATGGCGGACGGCGCCAGACCGATTCGCTCATCGCGACGGTGGGGGTGGGGCCCCGGCGACAAATCGCGGCGCGTTTCTTGTGCACACAGCGGATCGGTTGGCGCACTGACGTGCACGGTAGCCTTCCGGCTTGATCAAACCGAGCCGTAACCAGTCCTTCTTGAGGAAGCCTTTGTGACACAGTCGGCCGACGACCGAGCGAAAGAGTTGCGCGAGTCTGACGGGGCGGACACATCCTCTGTGGGCACCGGTAGTGGTGACAGCGGTGGCGATGTGACCGACGGGGGTAGTCAGCGTGGCTATTCCCCGATCATTCGGAAGATACTCGACCGCCTCCGTACGCTCGAGATCAAGATGACCCTGATTCTGGCGGCCGGCGGCATTCTTTTATCAGGGAATTTCTTTTTCAACTACCAGCAATTCGGTTCTGTGAACTCGAGGATTGACGCGCTCCTCGGTCAATTCGCCACGCTCGCAGTGAACGTTGGAAGCAATCTGAGCCAGAGCGCGTCGGTGATCTATGGCCAAGCCCAAGGCAATCGCGGAGGTGTTTTTGTCGCGACGGAGCGGATTGAAGGCAGTGATGGCAGAGATGTATGTCACTCAATTCTCGCGATGATTGATCGTGGGAATCCAACGGTGGACTTGATCGAGCGCGAGTCCGCAGAGCGTAGCGATTGCGACATGGCACCACCACTCAACGATGCTCTCCGAGTGGTAGCAAATCAGCAAGGGAACTTGCCGACAGTCACCGTTGGGCAGCTCGTTGAGTCGGTCTTGGCGCTGGGTTTCTGGGACGACGTCATCGACCAAGAGGAGCGTACGCTTCCAGAAATCGACGTGCCACAAGAGATCGACAAAGACTCAAGCGTGTTGATCACGGCTGGCGATACGTCAGCCCTGCGGCGTGAACTCCTTAGATGGTATGAAGACCACGAAGGCGACATCGTCCCACCGAGGCGCAGGTCGGTTCAGCTTACCTTGCCGCTCGACGACCTGAGCACGCTTACCAGCGTTCTTCACGATTTACAGAAGGAAGTTCTCGAGCCGCTCCCCGCCGCCAACTGAGTCACTACTCGTTCCAGCCAGACGACCAGCTCGGAGCGCCGCGCCGACCCCTCGATGCCAGCATCGGAGTGCGTGCGAGTCGAGATCTACCGTGGTCCGTGGGATTGCTAGTTGCCGTGGGAGACCCCCCGGCTTTGCCGGGGCGGCCAGCAGCGTTTGACGTATCCGGGAGTCGCGTGAGGAAACTCCTTCCCGTGAGCCGCACAAGCATCACGAGAAGGAGTCCTCATGACGACGTACCGAAGTCTCAATCATACGAAATGGCACTGCCAGTATCACGTAGTGTTCATTCCGAAGTACCGGAAGAAAGCGATGTATGGAGGCGTCCGGCAGCAGCTGGGCGAGGTGCTGCGGCAGCTGGCGCGGCACCGCGAGAGCCAGGTGGAGGAGGGGCATCTGCTGCCCGACCACGTCCACATGTTGGTGTCGATCCCCCCGAAGTACTCGGTGGCGCAGGTGATCGGGTATCTCAAGGGGAAGAGCGCGATCCACATCGCTCGGGAGTTTGCGGGGCGGTCCCGGAACTTCGTGGGGCAGCACTTCTGGGCGCGCGGGTATTTTGTCTCGACGGTGGGCCGTGATGAACGGATCATCCGGGACTATATCCAGCAGCAGGAGCGAGAGGATCGGCGGCTGGATCAGTTGCCGTTGGACTAGAGCCGCCACCGTCAGGTGGCTCAAGTGACCGCGCAGCGGTCACGTCAGCCGCTTTGAGCGGCTCACAACTAAAGCCCCCGGCTTTGCCGGGGGATACTTACTTAGCCGTGCAGAATCGCCCCCAAGCGGTCCGCCGCATCCTGCTGCATAGACGGCAGCGCGTGCGCGTAGATCGACAGCGTCATCTCGATCCGCCTGTTGCGTGGTGAGCCACCAAATTGGAGAGGGGGGGGGCGGCCCGGTGTACGATGGCAGTCCTACTCTCCTTTACGATGGAATCTGGTGACACGGCGGCTATCCGGGCGCGCATTGATCGAATCCGTCGCCTGGCTGATGACGATGAGGGCGTGACGGAGTACTACGAGGCTGCCTGCCTGGCACAGTCCGTCATCCACGACACACTTGGCGGCAGTCACCCAGTGATGGCCGCTCTCGTAAACAGCGTTAATTCTCGGCATTACGAGAAAGCGCGGGCAGCGGCGAGGACTGTAGTGGCGCTCTATGACGAGGGCGCTCTCAAGAGCCCACGGCTCACTATTGCTGGTGAAATCGAGGGCGACATTCTGGATTTGGCCGAGGGACAAGCTCAGGCAGCCGAGCGGAACAGGGATTCGTCCCAGAAACTCATTCAGCTCGCGATCGCGGCTTTCCTAGCAGGTGCTGCGCTTGAAGATGCGCTCCGACGCCTCTGCGAGGCGCACGGTGTCGGTTACGATTCTCAAACGTCGACAATATCCAAGCTGCAAGCCGCGCTTTACCAACCATCGAAGCAGATCGAGTTCATATCGCGGTCAGAGAGTAAACACGTCATTGCGTGGGGCGACACGAGGAACAAGGCCGATCACGGCAAGTTCGCTGACATCACACAGACCGAAGTGGTTGCAATGATTCTGGGTGTGCGCAGTCTCATTGAGAAACACCTTCCGTAGCCACAGTACTCGTCCCCCAACGGGCTCGTACATGCTTAGCCGTGCAGGATCGCTCCCAACCGCTCGGCAGCATCCTGCTGCATCGACGGCAACGCGTGCGCGTAGATCGAGAGCGTCATCTCGATCCGTTTGTGCCCAAGTCGCTTCTGGACGACGTGGGCTGGTACGCCCGCCTGGAGCAGCAACGTCGCGCACGTATGGCGCATCCCGTGAAATTTGATGCGTCGCACGCCTGATTCTTTCAGGAGGCGTGCGTATTCGCGCTGCCCGAGGTTGTTGACCTGGAGCGGGTTCCCGAGTACGTCGTGGTGCCGCTGGAGGTCATTCCATTCCTTCGCGAAGATCAGCCCGTGGTCGTGATAGTGCTGCCGGTTCCGGAGCTTGATCTCCGCTTGATGCGCCTTGTGCTTCTTGAGCAGGCGCAACGTCTCAACTGCGAGTTCCAGCATCCGTGGCGCCTTGTTCTTCACTGGCCCGTAGAGCGGCGGCGAGCCCGGTTTGACGAGTTGCCGCTGCACGGTGAGCCGTCCCGCAGCGTCAAGATCCGACCAGCGTAGGCCGCACAACTCGGCTTTGCGCATGCCGGTGTCCAGCGCCAACGAATAGAACGCGGCCGGCTGCGGTCCAGCGGCCTTCGCGGCGGCGAGGAACAGCCTGGCCTCGTGTGCCTCCCATACATTCGCCAGCACGTCCTCGTGGCCCTCCGGCGCGTGCGGCCTGTTTTCGGCCAGCGGCGCGACGTTGCGTTGGATGAGGTCGGCACGGACGGCAGCCTTGAGGGCGCTGTTAAGGATCGCATGGTGCTTCTCTCCCGTAGCCGGAGCAAGCCCGAGGTCGGCGTGGTACCGCTCTACGTCGAGCGCATGCAGCTCCTGAAGCCGGATCGCGCCGAGCTTCGGCTGGAGATGCCTGGTGATGGCGCTCCTGTACGTCTCGTACGCCCGGAGCGTCCGCCTTGGTGGTTTGATGGCCTTTTCCAGCCAGATGTCGAGCCATTCGCCGACCGTGACCTTGCTCGGTTCGACGAACGTGCCCTTGTTGGTGTCGGTGACCAGCTCAGCCAGTCGGCGTTCTGCGTCGCGCTTCGTGCCGCGCACCGTGATCCATTTCTGCTGGCGCGTGCGGCGGCTGGTGTCCGGATCGGTTCGGTAGCCAAGGTCGAGCACGATCGACCAACTCCCCTTGTAGCGTTTCTGAGACTGCCCCGCATGTGTCACCTCCACGACAGGAGGGAAGGGGTTCGGCGGACTGCTTGATCGTGGATGTACGATTGGGCAGGCCGTCGACCGCTTACCCCGGTTGACGGTTTAGGGGCGTCGGTTCGTGCTAGTAACACGACCGACGCTCCGCCTATTATACCGCGTTTCGGCCTATGAACACTGGCCAAAGTCCTCATGCCGACTCTTCGCTGTGCGGCGGTAGATTCTCGCGAGACGTCTCCTTCGGCTCTTCGCCCGTGCGCCGTGTCCGGGCGCGCAGGGCATCCAGCCAGCCGGGATCGTAGGGGTCCGGAGCCGCGCGCCCATGCATCGCCCGTTCTAGGCGCCTGAGCCTCCGACACGGCCAGCAATGCGTAGGCGGCGTGAAGCCGAGCCGCTGATACAACCGTTGCTCCCCGACCGTCCACGGGAAGCGCCCACGACATCGGCGACAGGTGCGTACAGCGCCTTTGGTCCTCGTTGACGGCTGTCGTCGGTCCGATGGGCTCGTGAAACTCACGATCACCACTCTGGGGGCATCATTCGTTGCCCATCGCCGGCACCAAGGCAGAGCGAGATCAACTCGGGTGCCATCGCCGACCGGCGCGCCTGCAGAGCGGTGACGAGGCCCGCCGTGGCGGTCGCGTAGTCGTCATGCTCGCCGTTTTGGTGCGTGATCTTCCCGCCCTTCCAGACCAGTCCGAGGAGTGGCTGTTCCAATCGCGGGACGTCAGGCAACACGACGGCCTGGCTGTTTAACAACGGCTCGAGGGCTTCGTACAACTGCGAGGTCGTCCTGCTTGCCACCGCGTAGGTGATGCCGGCGTTCTCGAACTGCGCACGGAAGGTCAGGCCGGCATAGCGGTCGCCCGTGATCCGCGAGATTCGGTACTCGCGCAACTTGCGCACGAACCGTTCAACGGCCTTGTTGGGGTCGAAGGGTGGATGCTGACCTTGGTCGAGGAGCACATCGACGACGGCGCGTCCCTCAGCGTCCTCGTGACCGATGGCGATGACGGCGTCGTCCGAGCTGCCGCCGCTCATGTCGCCGAACGCTTCGTGGTCGACGCCGACCTCCGGCGGGCGCAATGTGACGCCGCGAGCGATCGCGTCCATGACGGGGCCGGGCTGGAAGGCCGACCCCTCCGGGAGGCCCGGTAAGTTCAAGTGCAACCGCCTGTACTTGTGTGCCGGCAACCGATGCGCCTGCTGTTCCAAGTAGTGCTCGTCCGCCCAGGACTGCCTTGATGGGTTTGCCCGCTCCTCCGGCGTCAAGTGCTCAATATCTGATGCCGTGCAATAGTCAGCCGCCCACCAATCGAACAGCATCCTTGGGTCGGTGCCAGCTTTGCCGACGCGGAACATGTCATATAGGGGGACACCGGGCCTATGGAACATCGACGCGTAGGACGTGATCCACATCTGCGCGTCGAGACGCGTCGGGTCGAACTGCATGGCCTCGAGGAGGCCCCAGTCACGATAGGCGTGGATCTCATCGAAGGCGCACAGGCGAAACGTCTTTCCGTGGGCGCCTGTGACGTCCTGGGCAGGCAACACTGTGATGAATCCGCCACCGTCGGTTCGTTCAATGACGTTCCGTTTGATTCTCAGGAACGATTTCAATGCGCGGTTGGCGGCGATCAGCTTCTTTAACAGGCTGAGGTCGTCGAGCGCCTGCCCTTCATCGTTCGCAAGTATGTACACCTGCGACCCCTGCGGCGACTCGCTCATGACGGCGAAGAAACAGGCGAGCACAAGATCGGCGGACTTCCAGTTTTTTTGGGTCTATCCGGGTTTCCCAACGCCATTTTGGGGCCTTTCGGGGTTTTTCGTGGGTGATTTGATTGGAAAGGCCCTGTGGGAGCTCGTGGAAAACGCACAGCGTTTTCCAAGGCACGGTGGGCGCGTTCTGTGCGTCCACGGCGCCGTCAGCTTCCACAGGGCCCGTCCGTGCGCGACAAGATGGCTCCCAGGGAGGGGGCCCATGCGTGATGTCGAACTGGACCGCTGCGTCCTCGGACTGCAGTCGACCGGCGAACAACTATGTTCGCGTCAACACCGTCGACCTGTACACGCCGAACGCTCGATTTACCCCGGAAAGACTGGGATATCAGGTGCTTACGCTATTTGGGAAACTCGGATATAGCCGTTTTTTTTCGCTCGGCCCGACAGTGCAAGGTTGTAACGCGGCCGCTCGTTCTCGTCACGCTCGTCGAAGAACAACGTGAAATTGCGCCGACGGTACGGCTCGATGTGGTTGAGCAAGGGCGTGCCGTCGATCCACCGGAGGCGTCGGAACACGTCCAGCACTCGCGGCGGCGTCACGGCAGTCGCTGACCAATGGCGTCATGATATTTCGCGGCCAGGTCGCGCGATGTGCCGTGACCGCGAGAGCGCCCACGCCAGCGCGCGCAACTCGTCGTCAGCGTCGCTACGCTGCAAGTCGACGCGCGTGCCCGAAGGACGCCCCAAGTAGGCAGCGGCCAACGCAGGATGTTCAGTGGTGACTCGACGAACGGCCTCTGAGAGCGAAAGACCGTCGTCCTCGACAACTTCCTTCGAAAACGCCAGCAGTGTGGCGTCCGCATTGTTCACAGCAGACGCCGGAGCGAGCTGCGTGACGCGGTACCATCCAGGAAGCCGCTGGCCATCCAGGCGTCGAAGCCTCGCGAATTCGTCATCGCCCTGCCCCACGGCCTCTTCGATTTCCAAGGTCATTCCGCCGAACTTCGTATCGTTGCGGATCGTGACGCGCTGTCCGAGTTTCGGTTCCTCTCAGGGATCGGTGCAGCTTTGGCCGGTTCCATGGCTAATAAGTCAAGCATTGTCATCGACTTACGTGGCTGGAGAACACCGTCTGTATCTGGAGAGGAACTGCAGGCTCTCGGAAAGTCCGGCCCACGGTACACGGCGGAAATCGCGAGGGGCCTGCCAGTGCCAAGGGGCTGAACAGTCAGCGAGGGTTCGGCCCAGCGGTAAAACGTCGGCGAAAGTCCAGGCCGCGTTCCACGAGTGTTCATGGTTCGTCGCCCTGTAAATGCCAGCGCCTCAGCACCTTGAGGTGGGACCGGCTGCCGTCGAGCAGGCCCCCCACCAAAAGCGGGGCCCGCGCAGGCGGCCGTCGACTGAGCGATAGACGACTTCACCGCTGATTCGCGGGCACGAACACATCCGCAGCCTCTTTCCACGGCGTGGCTGACCTGCTGGGGGCTGAATCGTGCACACATTTGTGTGAGGAACCCGAGTTTCATTGAGTCCCTCCTTCCAGTGGCCAGCGGGATGGCAAGCTCATCGAGCCCCGTCGCCAGTGTGATCGCCGCCATGCCTTCCAGGAACGGATGATTCGTGATCGCCGCAGCGACCAACGTCGTCCCGATGTTCTTGCCGTTCTTCCAGACGTAGTCCTTGATGAACGAGGGTGAGACGTAGCGGTATTCGCACCTCCTGATCTTGGCCGCAGCGTCTGGCGTCCATTCCACTTCAGCCCACAGTTCGCCATCACTGCCGCGCAACTCAAGGCGCGTGATCCACCCTGCGGCAACGCCGTCACCGGGTCTCTTCGGGTCCATCGCGAGGTGGTCGTAGTCGATCGGCAACTGCGTCGGCGCGATAGGCGTGACGGTCATGAAGTTCCCGAGCATTTGTTCGAGGTCCTGTCTCGTGATCGAGAACCTCCCGTAC
Source organism: Vicinamibacterales bacterium (assembly GCA_965197395.1). Lineage (GTDB taxonomy): Bacteria > Acidobacteriota > Vicinamibacteria > Vicinamibacterales > UBA8438 > CAZYFH01. Next base: position 994,194 of record CBDANB010000007.1, read on the forward strand.
CGTTTCGACTTCCACCTGCCCGTGCGGGCCACCTGAATCCAGCACCGCATTGCTCCCGCGCCGAGTGAGAGTGCTGTTGGCCACACATATGGCACGCTGGTCATGGCTGCGCCTCCCCTTGCTCCGCGCTCGATGCCGCTGTGGTCAGGATCTGGAGCTCGCTGGTCCACGCCGTTGGGTCGGGCCGCGAACTAGGGTTCCGAGCCGCGAATACGAGGCGCGATAGCAAACGCTGAAACGCCTTGCGCAGCTTGAACTTTGCGTTGATTGGTGGCGGTGGCGCTCCGCCATGCTGCTTGATGATCTGAGCTAACAGGTTGAACTGATTCGTCAAGGCGAGCACGCCTATGAGGTCATCGTCGCTTGGCAGCTCCACAGTCAAGCTGCCCACAGCCTCTTCGACCACCAAGCGAAGGCGTCCCGCCTGTCCCTCAAGTACCGCGAGCGCCGCATCTCGTCGGGTGCGTTCGTCGATCTGAGCTGTCAGGCGTTCGACCTGTTGCTCCAGCGCTGGAATCGTGACCGCGAGTTCGTTGCGTCGGCGATGCGCTGCCGGGTCGAGACGGCGCCTGACCGTGGTCCATTCCGCCTGTTCTGCGGCGAGATCGGCCTTCGCCCGCTCAAGCTCAGCCTTCAGGTCCGTGATCGTTGGTGTTGGTGTGTTCATCGTGAGCTTGCCTGGGTTGGGTGGACACCCCACAAGGCGCGAGAATGCGCCGGGAGGTGTTCATGGCCCAACGGAGACGACGACGATTCACGGTGGAGTTCAAACAGGAAGCGGTCCGGCTGTGCAAGCAGGGTGACCGCAGCATCGGCCAGGTGGCACGGGAGTTGGACCTGACCGAGTCGGCGTTGCGGCGATGGGTGCAGCAGTACGAGATCGACCACGGCCACAATCCGACCGGCGCGCTGACCACCGAGGAACTCGAGGAACTCCGAACGCTGCGCCGCGAAGTGCGCGTCCTGCGAGAGGAGCGAACGATCTTAAAAAAGGCGGCGGCCTTCTTCGCGAAGGAACAGGCGTGAGGTTCGCGTTTGTTCATGCGGAGAAGGCCACCCATGCGGTGCGGTCTCTCTGTCGGGTGCTCCAGGTCACCCGCAGTGGCTACTACGCATGGGCGAAGCGCCCGCCGAGCCGACGGCACCGTGAAGACGTCCAGCTGACAGCCCGGATCCGGGCGATCCATGCCGCGAGTCGGGGGACCTACGGAAGCCCGCGGATCTACGAGCAGCTCAGGCAGGACGGGTTCACCGTTGGCCGGGAGCGAGTCGCCAGACTGCTGCGGGCCATGGGCCTGATCGGCCTGCCCTGCAAGCGGTTCCGGCGTACCACGGACAGTGCCCACCAACATCCGGTTGCGCCCAACGTGCTCGCCCGTGACTTCGACGCCGCACAGCCGAACGAGCGCTGGAGCACCGACATCACCTACCTCTGGACGTGGGAGGGGTGGCTGTATCTTGCCGTCGTGCTCGACCTGTTCTCGCGGCGCGTGGTGGGGTGGGCCATCCAGCCGCACCTGCGGGCGGAGCTGGCGCTCGAGGCGTTGCACATGGCGCTGGGGAGGCGCGTCCCAGCGGCCGGCCTCGTCCATCATTCGGACCGAGGGTGCCAGTATGCCGCCGACGCGTACCAGCGCGTCCTGCACGACCACCAGATCGTCTGCTCGATGAGTCGGAAGGGCGACTGCTGGGATAACGCCGTCACCGAGAGCTTCTTCGGGACGCTCAAGACCGAGCTCATCCACCGCCAGCCGTGGTCGACGCGACGCAGGACCAAGGACGCCGTCGCGGAGTACATCGAGGGCTTCTATAATCCCCACCGCCTGCACTCGTCCCTGGGATACGTCAGCCCCAACACCTTTGAAAGGAGGCATGCTCGACAGGTGCAGTGTGCAGCATAATCAACCTGTCCACTTTTCCCAGGCAAGATCACCTGGGATGCAGCATCGCGACGGGATCACCCTGGCTAGGCGCGCAAACGGCGCAAGGGCCGGTGGTCTACGTGGCCGCCGAGGGCGCTCTAACGCTCCAGTTGAAAGTCGGCGCTTGGAAACGAACTCTCAAGTATCCGACCGATAAAGCAATAGGGCTCTTCACGTTTCCCACCGCTGTCAATCTGCTCGACACTGGGGAGACGACGGCGTTCATCGAGACCATACGAAGACGCGAACTATTACCGTCGATGGTCGTTTTCGACACCGTCGCACGTTGCATGCCTGGCGGTAATGAGAATACGGCGCAAGACATGGGTCTCCTCATCAGCAACGCCGATCGCGTGAGGACGGCGTTCGACACCACCGTGGTTCTGGTGCATCACATGGACAAGCAGGAGAAGTACGAGCGGGGCAGCACGGCACTCCGTGGGGCTTGCGATTCGATGATGCAGTTCACGCGAACCGACGATCTACTGCGTCTGTCATGCGAGAAGCAAAAGGACGCGTTGAGATTCGCGTCGCTCAACGTCCGCATGGTGCAGAGCGGCGGGGGATGTGTTCTGGAGCTTACTAACGACGAAGCCCCACCACGCACGTTCAGCGACGCGCAGCAAAAGGCCTTCCAATCTCTAAAGTCAGGATTCACGAAGGATGGGGCGACGAGCGCTCAGTGGCAGTCTTCGCTTCCAGATGTCAACGAGCGCACCTTTCACCGGGCCAAGAAGGTGTTAATCGAAGGGGGCTACGTGAGCAAGAGCGGTCATCGGTTCGTGTTATGATCTTGCCTGGGAAAAGTGGACAGGTTGATTATGCTGCACACTGCACCTGTCGAGCATGCCTCCTTTCAAAGGTGTTGGGGCTGACGTATCCCAGGGACGAGTGCAGGCGGTGGGGATTATAGAAGCCCTCGAGGTACTCCGCGACGGCGTCCTTGGTCCTGCGTCGCGTCGACCACGGCTGGCGGTGGATGAGCTCGGTCTTGAGCGTCCCGAAGAAGCTCTCGGTGACGGCGTTATCCCAGCAGTCGCCCTTCCGACTCATCGAGCAGACGATCTGGTGGTCGTGCAGGACGCGCTGGTACGCGTCGGCGGCATACTGGCACCCTCGGTCCGAATGATGGACGAGGCCGGCCGCTGGGACGCGCCTCCCCAGCGCCATGTGCAACGCCTCGAGCGCCAGCTCCGCCCGCAGGTGCGGCTGGATGGCCCACCCCACCACGCGCCGCGAGAACAGGTCGAGCACGACGGCAAGATACAGCCACCCCTCCCACGTCCAGAGGTAGGTGATGTCGGTGCTCCAGCGCTCGTTCGGCTGTGCGGCGTCGAAGTCACGGGCGAGCACGTTGGGCGCAACCGGATGTTGGTGGGCACTGTCCGTGGTACGCCGGAACCGCTTGCAGGGCAGGCCGATCAGGCCCATGGCCCGCAGCAGTCTGGCGACTCGCTCCCGGCCAACGGTGAACCCGTCCTGCCTGAGCTGCTCGTAGATCCGCGGGCTTCCGTAGGTCCCCCGACTCGCGGCATGGATCGCCCGGATCCGGGCTGTCAGCTGGACGTCTTCACGGTGCCGTCGGCTCGGCGGGCGCTTCGCCCATGCGTAGTAGCCACTGCGGGTGACCTGGAGCACCCGACAGAGAGACCGCACCGCATGGGTGGCCTTCTCCGCATGAACAAACGCGAACCTCACGCCTGTTCCTTCGCGAAGAAGGCCGCCGCCTTTTTTAAGATCGTTCGCTCCTCTCGCAGGACGCGCACTTCGCGGCGCAGCGTTCGGAGTTCCTCGAGTTCCTCGGTGGTCAGCGCGCCGGTCGGATTGTGGCCGTGGTCGATCTCGTACTGCTGCACCCATCGCCGCAACGCCGACTCGGTCAGGTCCAACTCCCGTGCCACCTGGCCGATGCTGCGGTCACCCTGCTTGCACAGCCGGACCGCTTCCTGTTTGAACTCCACCGTGAATCGTCGTCGTCTCCGTTGGGCCATGAACACCTCCCGGCGCATTCTCGCGCCTTGTGGGGTGTCCACCCAACCCAGGCAAGCTCAGGATGTCACCTCGGTGGATTCGGAGTCACCCCTCCTATTCGGCATCGCTCCGAACACATAGAGCGGACACAAGAACGGGCACAGCAGCTCAGCGGGTCGCCCGGACACACTCGACTCGGAGGGCCGAATCCATTCGTGTGGGTGTCAGATTGGATGTCAACCCTCGATGAGAGCCGACCGTCTCCTGCTGAGAATCTGGTCGTAGTGTTGCTCCAGACGAGCCTCCATCCACCTCACTCACCGCCAAAGCCTTTGAGGTTCCTCTCAGGGATCGGTGCAGCTTTGGCCGGTTCCATGGCTAATAAGTCAAGCATTGGGGTCTATCCGGGTTTCCCAACGCCATTTTGGGGCCTTTCGGGGTTTTGCGTGGGTGATTCGATGGGAAAGTCCATGTGGAAGCTCGTGGAAAACACGCAGCGTTTTCCAAGGCGCGGTGGGCGCGTTCTGTGCGTCCACGGTGCCGTCAGCTTCCACAGGGCCCGTCCGTGTGCGACAAGATGACTCCCAGGGAGGGGGTGGACCGCCCCGTCCTCGGACTGCTGTCGACCGGTGAACCACTATGTTCACCTCAAAACCGCCGACCTGTACAGGCCGAACGCTCGATTTATCCCGGAAAGACAGCGATATCAGGTACTTACGCCATTTGGGAAACTCGGATATAGCCAAGCATTGTCATCGACTTACGTGGCTGGAGAACACCGTCTGTATCTGGAGAGGAACTGCAGGCTCTCGGAAAGTCCGGCGGCAGACTCAGCACCCACTGCCGCACGGGCACCCTCGGGAGCACCTGGTCGACCAGGTGCGCCGCGCGCTCGGCCATGCGCCGTCCGCCGCAGCTCGGACAGAACCCGCGCCCATGACAAGAGAAAGGCACGAGGCGGTCGAACCCACATCCCTTGCACCGAAACCGCGCGAAGCCCCCGCCGAACCACCCGCACCGAAGAAAGTCGCGGAACTCCTGCTCGACGAAGCCGGGCAACCCCTCGCCGGCGCGGAGGTCGGCTGCCTCCACACGAAACGTCTCGAAGTGATCGCGCACCACTTGATACAGGACGCCGCGCGCGGGCTGCCGTGGTTGGTATGTCGTCGATGGCGTCGGCACACCCGACGGAGCGCAGAGCCCATGCCACTCCGCGCAACGAGCGAAACTGGGGAGTGTTCAAGCGACGAGGCGCGCAGCCACGCAGTTTCTGCCTACGCCACCGGAACCGCGAGTGGCAGTTTGTGGGATCGGGCCCACACGTGCGCGATATGACGGACGGCGACGTCTCCTGCCGAACCAGTAATGCCCGTCTGATCTCGCTGAGCGACAGTGGACGCCCGCCTGTTGTGTATTACGACGTTTCTATCGATCACACATTCGTAGGATATTTCCTATGGCGCAGGCGGTCGTCTCATCCAAGTACCAGGTCGTGATTCCCAAACCCGTTCGCACCGAGGTGGGCCTCGAGAGTCTGCAGGTCGTGCAGGTCATTGCGCGCAGCAGCGTGATCACACTGGTCCCGGATCAGCCGATCGCGGCCCTGCGGGATTCCTGAAGGGTATGCGCACGACCGGCGTCAGAGAGAAGAAGGAGCGGTTGTTGACCGTCGTCGATTCGTCCGGCTGGATCGAGTACTTCACCGACGGGCCGCTCGCGCGTCGCTACGCGACGCACCCGCGGGATCTCTCGGAGGTGTCACCCCAACTATCGTGCATCTTCCATCGCTTGGATTGCGCGTGCATGTAAGATGATGCGGCGCTGGCGCGACGATGCGATGGGTGCGCGGTGTATCGAACGAGGCAAGTGACGGGAGTGGCCAGATTTGTCAGAACGTGCCGTGCTGCCGGCGTGGCGGCCATGCTCCTGGCGTCGAGCGTGGCCAGCGCGCAGGAGTTCCAGCTCGTCGAGGCCACGATCGACGACGTTCACGCGGCGCTGACCTCAGGGCGGATCAGCTGCCGGGCCATCGTCCAGGGCTATCTCGACCGCATCACCGTGTACGATAAGACCGGTCCCTCGCTGAACACCATCCAGACGGTGAACCCCGCCGCGCTCCGCGACGCGGAGCGGCTCGATGCGACCCTCGCGGGCTCTGGACTCGTCGGGCCGCTGCACTGCATCCCGGTCCTCCTGAAAGACCAGGTCGAAACGCGCGACATGCCGACGACGTACGGCTCCGCGCTCTTCCGAGACTTCGTCCCCCGACGGGACGCCACCATCGTGACCCGCCTGAAAGACGCTGGGGCCATCATCCTCGCGAAAACCAACATGGGCGAGTTCGCGTCGCGGTATGTCGGGTCGGCGTTTGGCATTATCCGCAACGCCTACGATCCATCACGAAACCCCAGCGGCTCGTCGGGCGGCACCGGTGCCGGCGTCGCCGCCAACTTCGGCACGGTCGGCATCGGCGAAGACACCGGCGGGTCCATTCGCGGGCCGGCGGCCGTCAGCAGCCTCGTCGGCCTCAGGCCCACGGTGCCGCTGGTGAGCCGACACGGCATGATGCCGGCGAACCCCACGACCGACACGCTGGGTCCGATGACTCGGACGGTCAAGGACGCCGCCATCCTGCTCGGCGTCCTCGCCGGCTTCGATCCGCACGATCCCATCACGGCGCACGCCGTGGGGCGGATGCCGGATTCCTATACGGCCGGGCTCGATTCGAACGCGCTCGACGGAGCGCGCATCGGCGTCGTGCGCGAGCCGATGGATCCCAAGGCGGACCCAGCCTCGGACGAGTACCAGCAGGTCCGGGCCGTGATCGACCGCGCGATTCACGACCTCTCTGCGCTCGGCGCGGATGTGGTCGACCCGGTCGTCGTTCCCGAGCTCGACACGGTGCACGCCGCCTATGCCAGAAACTCCTTCGAGACCGAAGCCGCGACCGACGCCTATCTGGCCGAACATCCGAACGCCCCGGTCAAGAGCCTTCGGGAGATCCTGCTCTCGGGCACGGTGACGCCGTGGCGCGCGCGTGGCCTGATCGAGAGCGTCGGCCGCACGGTCGACGACCACGGCTACCTGCCCGTGCTGCAGGAGAAGGAGCGGCTGCGGCAGCACGTCCTGAATGTCATGGCGAGCCAGAAGCTCGACGCGCTCGTCTACGCGACCTTCGACCATCCACCGAGCGTGATCGCGCCTGACGCGCTCACGAACGCGCAGACGACGGATGCGTACGGACTGGGTAACAATCGGTATCTGAGCCCGATCCTCGCGTTCCCTGCCGTCACCGTGCCGGCGGGGCTCACCGCCGATGGCCTGCCGGTGGGCCTCGAGCTCCTCGGCCGCCCGTTTACCGAGCCGCTGCTCCTGGGGTTCGCGTACGCCTACGAGCAGGCCACCCACCGCCGGAGACCGCCGCCGGCGACGCCGCCGCTCACGGGCCAGCAGTAACCGCACGGCGGGCGCGCCAGGCCCGTCAATGCGAAGTGGGCGCTGGGAGATTTCAGAGCAGCTCACTGGTCCGGCCCTAAGCCCTAAGCCTTGAGCCTTCAATCGGAGCAATCGCGCCGGCGCTAATGCGTCAGCCCGTACAACATGTAGTTGACGCCGAGCCGAAACCCGACATTCTCCGCGTCGATCGGGAAGAACCCCGTTCCTGCCATTTGCCAGTACTCGGCCAGGTTCGTGTTGTAGTTGGCGATCGATATCAGCCGCCGACTTGGATCGTTGTCCTCGAACAGACCGAAGTACTCAGGCGTGAACCCGTAGAGGTGGTGGTTGCGCGGATGCGGGTAGTCGATCTGGCCGACCCGCAGGAACGACTCGAAGATGGGGTGCGTTCCGTCGAGCGGGAGCCAGAGCGCGCCGGGCATGACCCGGTCCATCTGGGCCTCGAAGTTGTCCCATGCATCGAGCTCGAAGTCGTTGAAGATCACGAAGCCGCCCTTGAGCATGTACGCGCGCAGTCGCGCGGCGTCCTCGTCTGTCATCACCCAGAAGCCTGGCTCCCACATGACCGCGATGGGGTGCTTGAAGAGGTCGGGGTCGTCGAGCGGCAAGATGAGGCTCCCGTCGGTCTTCGCATCGATGTGCGTGACGTCGTCCAGTACCCCCATCAGGTTCTGCTCGGCGCGGGGAAACTCGTGCATGAACGCATTGATGCCCCGTTGAAAGGTCGGCACACCAAAGGTGCCCCGCGTCCAGCGCAGCCGCACGAACGTGACCTCGCCGTCGTACGGGATGTCGCGCTGCCCCCAACCGCCCCATCGCGATTGCGCCGAGAGCGCCGTCACGCACGTGAGTGCGAGCACCGCCAGCGTCCCGAGTAGCCCGTGGTTCATCGGACCGGCACCACCCTCCGCACATCATGATGCTCCAGGCGGGGCATCAGTGTCGACGATGGCGCCGCCTGGCGGGGCATCGGTGTCGACGATGGCGCCGCCTGGCGGGGCATCGGTGTCGACGATGCCCGGCAACCGCACATTGAGTAGACTGGCCGGTATTCGAAGAAGTGGAGTCCGAGATGCCGTGTTCGCCCGCATGTCCGGTGGCCACGCGTGTCATCCTGCTCGGCCTCGCGTTGGCGACGGTCGCCATCCCCCGCGGCGCGGTTGCCGGCCAGACCGTCGAATGGCGCGCGTATTCGGCGGACCACGCTGCCTCGAAGTACGCCCCACTGGATCAGATCAACACGGACACGGTGGCCAACGTCGAGATCGTGTGGCGCCAGCCGGTGATTCCGGACGCGATCCGGAACGGCGACACGACACGTGGTCCGGTCGGCTCGCAGAACACGCCACTGATGGTCGGCGGCCTGCTCTACGTCAGCACGGGTCTGGGGACGGTCGCGGCGCTCGATGCCACGACCGGCGAGGTCGTGTGGAACGACACACCGCCAGAGGGCGCGGACCGTGTGCGGCAGACACGCGGCGTTGCGTATTGGAGTGACGGCGATGACGCGCGGGTCATCGCGACGCTGGGCCCCAAGCTCGTGGCGCTCAATGCGCTCACCGGCGAACGGTATCTCGACTTCGGCGAGGCCGGGGAGGTCGACCTGCGCCTGGGGCTTCTCCGCCCGTTCCCTGGCTACTTCTGGAACGGTGCACCGCTCGTGGTCAACGATGTGATCGTCGTCGGGTCTTTTGTTCAAGACATCACGACGAACCAGCTCCCAGCGAATCGGGAGTCGCCGCGCGGCGACGTGCGCGGGTTCGACGTGCGGACCGGCGAGGCGCTCTGGACGTTTCACACGATTCCACGCGAAGGCGAGTTCGGCGTCGACACGTGGGGCATCGACCCCGAGGGCGACCGGGCGTCGTGGGAATACAGCGGGAACACCAACATGTGGGCGATCCCGAGCGGCGACGAAGAGCTCGGCTACGTCTATTTGCCGCTCTCGACACCGACAAATGACTACTACGGCGGTCATCGACCGGGTGACAACCTCTTCGCCGAAAGCCTCGTCTGCATCGATGCCCGGACCGGCAGGCGCATCTGGCACTTCCAGGCGGTCCATCACGGGGTGTGGGACTACGACTTCCCGGCGTCGGCCAACCTCGTGGACATCACCGTCGACGGCCGCGAGGTCAAGGCGGTGGCCCTCGTCAGCAAGCAGGCGTTCACCTACGTCTTCGACCGGGCCACCGGCGAGCCGGTGTGGCCGATCGAGGAGCGGCCGGTACCCGCCTCACCCGTGCCCGGCGAGCGACTGTCGCCGACGCAGCCCTTCCCCACCAAACCGCCGCCCTTCGATCTCCAGGATGTGACGGTCGATGACTTGATCGACTTCACGCCGGCGCTGCGTCAGGAAGCGCTCGCGCTGCTGGAACAATACGAGTGGGGACCGATGTTCACCGCGCCGATCGTGGTCGACCCCAGCCCAGGCGGCAAGAAGGGGACGCTGCAGAGCCCGGGCACGGCCGGCGGCGCAAGCTGGAGCGGCGCCGGCTTCGACCCCGAGACCGGCATGCTCTACGTCCCGTCGGCGTACAGCCAGAACATCATCGCGCTGACGCGCTCGGCCCATCCGCGGGCGGACATGCGGCTCGTACGCGAGAAGTACACCGCGGCGGTCGGACCGCAGGGGCTTCCCTTCTTCAAGCCGCCGTATGGCCGGCTGACGGCGATCGACCTCAACGCTGGGGAGATCGTCTGGCAAAAGCCCAACGGCGAGGGACCGCGGGACCACCCTGCCATCCGGCATCTCGACCTGCCCTGGCTCGGCCAGGGTGGACGCTCGGCCGTGCTTGTCACCCGGTCACTGGTCTTCCTCGGCGAGGGGGGCAACACCGGCGTGACGACGCTGCCGCAGTGGTACGGCGGCCCCGGCGGCAAGATGTTCCGCGCCTACGACAAGGCGACCGGCGAGAACGTGTGGGAGATCGAGCTCCCCGGCGGCGCGAGCGGCGCACCGATGAGCTACATGGTCGACGGCCGGCAGTTCATCGTCGTGGCGGTCGGCTGGGACGACATGCCGAGCGAGTGGGTGGCGCTCGCGCTCCCCGACGCCTAACCCCAGAGCGCCGCGTCTATACTTGCTCAATGGACGCCGCCCCACTGCTCGCTGAAGTGGGACGCCGCATGCAGAAGGCCGGTCTCGAAGCCGTCCTGATCGGGAACGCGGGAGCCGCGCTGCAGGGGGCGCCGGTCACCACTGTCGACTTCGATTTCTTGTTTCGCAAGACGTCGAGGAACCTGGCCAAGCTGAAGGCCGTATCCCGCGGACTTGGCGCCGTCATCCTCCGCCCGTACTACCCGGCATCCGATCTGTATCGCGTGGTTCGCGATGAGGACGGTCTGCAGATCGACTTCATGGGCACAATCCATGGCCTGCGCTCCTTCGAGGGCGTTAGGGACCGAGCGGCCCGCATCGACATCGGCGGAGTGCCGATCCTGGTAGCGGCGCTGGCCGACATCATCAAGAGCAAGCGCGCGGCCCGCCGGCCCCGCGATCTTGCCGTGCTCGAGATTCTGGAGGCGACTCTTGCGGAAGCAAAGAACACGTCGCGCACAACTCGCCGCCGTCGCTCGCGAGAATGATCGGGGTCTGATCGAGCTGATTCGACGGCGACTCGCGCTACCGCCAGCGCGCCGCACGAACTTCCTCAGAAAGCGGGTGGCTGTCGGCCGGAGCGTGTTGTAAGGGCCTACGGACACGACGGCCTCTGTCGGGACGCAGCCCCGTCTAGGGACGGAACAGCCGCGTGATCTTGACCACCAAGCCGCGGTTCCGGAGCGCCGCGAACCGAGTCGGCATCAACGGATCGGTGTCTTGCTCCTCCGTGTACACCACGAACAGCTCGCTGCCGGGCGAGTACTCCCAGCGCAGCCGGATGTTGCTACTGATCGTGTCCGTGCTCGAGTTGTACTGGACCAACCCGCTGAAGAACGTCCGCGGCGTTAACGTGTAGGTCACGCGCGAGGCGAGCAGATCGGTCCGAAACGACCCCGCGGGCGCGTCGATCCAGTTGGCCGACACGATCGGCTCCAGCGAGAGTTGCCGCGTCACTTCGACGCGGCCGCGGCTGAAGCCGATCGACCGGATGTCGCCGCCGAAGTACTTTCCTGCCCGAACGGTCAGTCTCCCGGTCACCCGCCGCTGTGCGCCGGGCGCGTAGGTCACTTCGACGTCGCGAAAGCGGTAGCCACCGACGGCGAATGTCACCCCGGGCGCCGGCGTGAACGGACGGACCACGAACTCGTAGTTGTCGGCCACGTTGATGCCAACCTGATCGCTGTTCTCGAATTCGGTGGCAAACCCGACCTGCGACTGTCGTGTCTCGACGATCCCGGTGTCGGCGGTGACGATGTAGTCGACGCTGCCCTCGAGACGGAATTGCCGGATCGCCTCGAGCGACCGTGGGCGGGGGCTGAAGCGAGCCGTTGTGTAGGTTCGCCGGAAGTTGTCTCGTCGGAGAAAGCCGACCTCAGGGATGAAGCGGTCGCCGACGACGAGGTGCTCGGCCTGGAACCCATAGCGGTCGCCGGCGTAATCGAAGCGGCCCTGGTAGCTCGTGTCCTCGCCGTTGCTGCCGGGGGTCTCGGTCCTGGCCACGTACCCCAGCAGACTGATGTTCTCGTAGAAGGACAGCGTGGCATCAGCGCCGTACACCCGGCTCGAGCCGTCACCGACGAGGGAGACCGAACGGTTCGTGAAGATGGCGCCCACGCTGCTACGACGGAGGATGTCGCGCTTGAGACGCACAACCGTGAAGTTCGTCGTCTCGGCGCCCGAGATCGCGTCGTCACCCGTCTGGATGCTCAGGGCCCCGACGTCGAACGCACCAGCCTTGCCGGTGACGCGGCCACCGCCGACGATCGGGACGACCGCACCTCCCTGGAGACCGATCGTCCGGCTGTAGAACAGCGTCGGGGCATTCCCGCCGCCGAAGGAGCTCCCGCTCGTGGTCCCACCCTCGGGCCGCAATGCGCTGTTCCGCCGGCTCGAACCACCGGGCCGGGCAAAGTCGAAGATGCCGCGGCCTTCGAGGAAGAACTCGCGCTTCTCCGGGAAGAACAAGTTGAACCGCGTGAGGTTGACCTGTTGCTCGTCGACCTCGACCTGGGCGAAATCGGTGTTGTAGGTGAAGTCGGCGGTCAGATTCTGCGTGATGCCGTATTTGACATCGACGCCGGCGTCGCCGTCGCCCTCGTTCCTCCGTGGCGGGCTGGCCGTGAGCTCGGTCGTCACCCCCGCGATGCCGTACGGCTTGATTTCGACGTTGTGGCTGTCCTCCGGCACCTCGAGTCCTACCAGCGTGGCGCCGACGGACACGCGAAAGATGCCACCGCGCCCGGCGGAGATCGGCACCGGCGTGATGAAGGCTCGCTCGTTCTTGCGCCGGATGTTGCGCCGCAGTTGGACACCCCACACGGGAGCCGGCCCCGGCCGATACCGGAGCGAGCGGAACGGGATCGCCATTTCAACGGTCCACCCAGCGTCGAACCGCCCGGCGCGCACGTCCCACACCGGATTCCAGTCGCTGTTCGGATTCCCCTCGTTGGTGATTTGGAAATCGCCGAACGCACCGAGAGGACTGGCATGGAACGTGACCGCGTTGCGTCGATCGTAGAACGTGTCGAATGCCACCCAGAACGAATCGTTGTCGCGGAGCTGGGTGGTGTCACGCCGCATCTCGTTCGCCACCCATTCGGTGGGTGGGGCTGAATCCCACACGCGCGCGCTCACGTACACGTGCGTCCGGTCGAACAGGATCCACGCATCGGTCTTCTCGGTCGCCGGTGCCCCTTCGTCGGGCGCCTGTTGGATGAAGCCGGTGATCGCCGGGACGACCTGATACACGCGCTCGTCGAGCCGTCCGTCGATGCGAAGAGGCTCGGTCAGCTCGATGGCTCGAATGGTGGCCCGCCCCTGCTCGTCGCGGCGGACCACGGCCGGCGGTGTCGGAGGCGGGGGGCCGTCGATCGTCGTGCGCGGCGGCTCGGCGACGTCCTGAGAGACAACCGCGACGACGGGTTGGGCCGTCGCGGGACCGACGGCGGCAAGCCACAGGGCACAGACACTACCGCACCGCGCGGTCGCGCGCGCGCGCCGAGACAAGCAGGTTCTCCATGCCGTAGTTGCCCTCGTGGCAGGCGTACTCGAACAACGGACTGTCCGAGCGCCGCATGTCGACCCGCACCGACCAGGGCTGCGCATACGAGGCAGGATCGGCGATGGTGTACTCATACCGCAGCGTGTCGGCGTCGACACGCGTGAAGCGCTCGACCAGGCTCATGTCCGGCCCCGAGCCGCGGAAACTGGTCTTGCGGGTGAAGTTCCTGGTCTCGACCACCAGGGTATTGCCGTCCCAGTGTCCCCGGGAGTCGCCTTTCCACTGGCGGACATGATTCGGCAGGTGCGCCGATCCGTCGAGCGGAATGACTCGGGAGTCGTGCACCATCTCGTTGAGGATGACGACATGGTCCGGCGTCTGAAACAGCTGCATGTTGTTGTTATACGCGCTCGGATTCATCGGCGGACCGGAGTTGAAGCCCATAATGCAGCGCTCGAACGCGCCGCGATCCTCTGGCCCGTGGGCGTCCCGGCCCAGCAGTGCCCTGCGCGCCTGACCGCGCGCTTGTGCTGCCTCCGACCGCGCGGGAAGCTTGCCGTCCGACGGATCGACGACGAGCGCGGTGCGTCGCTCTTCTCCGATCGACGTGCCGCGGTCATACCAGAAGTTGTTGTAGCCACCGGATACCGGCAGCCGGCCATTCTCATCGCGCCAGTTGTCGACGTTCTGCGCGTCCACGCGCTCCTGCTCGAACGCGGATGCCTCCTCCGGGCTCAGGGTCGCCTTCCCGGCCAGCTCGTCAGGTCGCTCGAACGGAATGGCGCTCCGGAAGTCCCACACGCCCTGGAGGTCGCGCTCGGGAGCAATGCCAGCCGGCGTCTGTCCGGCCGACAGCGAAGGCACCAGGAGACACAGCCCGACCAGCGCTGCCGCACTCACCCACTGATTGTAGTGTCGCGTCTGCATGCGCATCCTCCTCACACCGGCAGCCGGGTCCTCGGGCCGCCGCCTGCGGACGAACGATTCTCTCACGAGACGAGCCGCTAGCCGTTCAACCTCCCTCATAATCGGCGTGTGAAGGCGATCGTACTCACGAGATACGGGACTCTCGATGATCTCGAGCTGCGAGATGTCGACAAGCCGCGTCCCAAGGCTGATGAGGTCTTGATAGCGGTCCACGCGTCGGCCGTGAACGACTGGGATCTGGGGCTTCTCAAAGGCAAGCCGCTGTTCATGCGGGCCTTCCTCGGTCTTCTGCGACCAAGGATACGCATCATGGGCGCCGAAGTGGCTGGACGAATTGAAGCCGTTGGCGCAGACGTGCACCACCTGAAGCCGGGCGCCGACGTCTACGTGGATCTCAGCGAGAGTGGGTTTGGAGGATTCGCCGAGTATGTGTGCGCGCGCGAAGCATCAGTGGCGCAGATGCCGGCGACGCTCACCTACGAGCAGGCCGTCGCGATACCCCACGCAGCCATGTTGGCCCAGCAGGCGCTCCGTGACATAGCGCAGATGCGCGAAGGCCAAACGCTCCTCATCAACGGCGCAGGTGGCGGCGTCGGCCCGATTGGTTTACAACTTGCCAAATTGCACGGTATCGAAGTGACCGGCGTCGACAGCGCGGCGAAACAGGACTTTCTGCGTTCGCTTGGCTGTGACCATGTCATCGACTACGCACAGCAAGACTTCACCAAGACCGGTCTCAGCTACGACCTGATTCTCGATGTAAAGACGACTCGTTCGCCCTTTGCGTACGCGCGCGCACTACGTCCGAACGGGACGTATGTCACGGTCGGCGGATCAATGCCTCGAGTGTTCCAATGCCTGCTGTTCGGACGGTGGATTGCGGCAACCAGGAACAAGCACATTCGGATTCTTGGCTTGAAGCCCAACAAGGGACTCGATGACATGACTCAGCTAGCGGAAGCCGGGAAAATCGTGCCGTCGATCGATGAGACCTACCCGTTGCGTGATGTGCCCCAAGCGCTCCGACGGTTCGAAGCAGCACACCACAAAGGCAAGATCGTCATCGCCGTGCGTTAGTTGCCGGGGGGCGACCCGGACACCAGATAGCTGATTACGGTCACCGCCAGATACGTGCCGAGCAGGACAAAGCCGACAGGGCGTCCAAGCGTCTCGTCGCGGGCCGTCCATATTCCTGTGCGAAAGACCACGAGCAGGAAGAGCAGCGCCGGGAAGTGCGTCGTGAAGAAGACGGGGTCCACCATGAGCCCACCCGTCGTCACCGCCGCCGCGCCGCCGGCGACGAACAGGACGTTCAGGATGTCGGCGCCGATCACGTTGCCGACGGCGAGCTCGCCGTGGCCCTTCAGCGCCGCGGTGACAACGACCGTCAGCTCGGGGAGCGACGTGCCGAACGCCACCAGCGTCGCGGCGATGATGCTCGGCGGCACGTCGAGTCGCGCGGCGAGCTCCGCGGCGGCAGCAATGAGAAACGCCGATGCGACGATGACCAGCGCCAGACCGACCGCGAGGCCGAGCACCGCCCGACCCACGCTGTGACGCTCCGCCTCGCCGCCTTCCTCGGTCGCGGCGCTCGTGCGTGCCGTCTGCACCGACCACACGAGGTAGAGCACCAGGAGTCCGACGAAGACCCAGCCGGCGCCCTGCCGGAGCGTCCCCCCGGAAGCGAACGCCGACAACGGGTCGGCCATCGGCAGGCAGACCAAAACGAGGAGCACGCCGCTCGCCACCTTCCCCCACCCCTGGCGGTTGACCACGCGCATGTCCAGCGGGAGCGGCGTGATCAGGCATCCGATGCCGAGAATGAGACCGGTGTTACAGATGATCGACCCGACGGCGTTGCCGAGCGCCATCTCGGATCGACCCTGGAGCGCCGCCAACACCGAGACGACAGCCTCCGGCATGGTGGTGCCCAGGCTGACGATCGTCGCTCCGACGATGACGCGCGGTACCCCCCATCGGCGCGACAACACCACCGCGTTGTCGACCAGCACGTCGGCCCCCTTGGCGAGGATGACGACGCTGAACGCGATGACCGCGACGAGCGTGGGACTCGACCAGGCCGCGACGAGGGTGTCGAGATACTCGGCCATGAGAAAACGCCGAACAGTCTAGCTTGCCGCGTCAAGCCAAGGCGCGCACGGCGCGCCTCGCGGCCGCGGAGTGGGGCTCTCGGGGTCCCCGCGGAGCGGCCGCGTGGGGTTCGGGGCGAAGCCCCGTCTAATTCTAAAAAAACCAGCTCACCGACATGAAGCCGGTGATGCCGGCGAGACCGTACTCCGAGGGCAGCGGGCGCGCCTCCGTGATCTCCGTGTCGCCGAACCCGAAGTAGAGACCGCCGGCGACCGCCGTGTTGTCGCCGGCCGAGTAGGCGAGGTTCGGCGCAACGAGCACGCTCCCATCGTTCAGGTTCCACAGCACGAAGTTGCCCGCGGTCCAGAGCGGGCTGAGCTGGATGGACCCGCTCACCATGGTCTCGTCCCGGCCGAACACCTGATACTCACCGCGCCGGAATTCTCGCGATTGCAGAATGGACAGATAGTCGCCGGGCGAGGTGGCACCGAGCCCGTCGCGCTGGTACTCCCACGCGACGCTAATCGCCCGCCCGTCCGCAAAGAAGAACGCCCGATCGACGCCGATGGTGCCGCGGCCGACGATGGTCTCGTCGATCTGGCGAATGACCGCCTCGGCGCGGATGGCCCACGCGCCGATGCCGCCGGCGGCCCCGAAGGCGCCCGCCACGTCGCCATAGAGCGAGCCGCCCCACCCGGAAAGCTCCCAGTTCTTCACGGTGGTCAGGCCGCGCCCGAGTGCGGTCACCTCCTCCCCCACGTCGGTGTCGGTCGGGCGCACGACAACGTCGATCTCGCTGAGGGGCCCCGGGTAGACACGCACGCGAAAGGCGTCGACGCCGGCCCGATACACCCGGAAGGGATCGGTCGGGATGAAGGGGATGAACGGATCGGCTGGCGAGAGAAAGTTGGTCGTGCCCCACGAAATCGTCTGGCGCCCAAACCGGATGTCAACTGTGTCGGACGGACTCAGTCCCACGTTGAGCCGGTCGAACCGATGCTGCCAGACGACGTGCTCCTGGCCGGAGCTCGTGATGGTCCCTTGCAGCTCCCACCACTCCGCGCCACCCTGCACGCCGCCGAGCCCGAACCCCGGGGCGACGTTGAATTGGCGGAAGCTGACGGCATGCTCGTACGCGACCTCGAGCGAGAACGGTCCCGCCTGCGGCTCGATCGACAGGCGGAACCGGCTCAAATTGCTGGCGTTGCTCGGCGTCAGTTTCGTGGCGCCGCTGAAGAGCGGCGCGGTCTGGAAGTACCCGGAGAGCCAGCTCGGCTGCGCGTGGAGTGTCGCACCGCCGGCCGCCCAGCAGCAGGCGACCGAGAGCACGGCGGCGACGACGCGATGCATCAGGAGCGTGTCTCGTCCGAGTCGATCGCACCGTCGACCATGCGGACCAGCCGGCGCGCCCGGTCCATGACGTGATCGTCGTGCGTGGCGAAGACGAAGGTGACGCCGAGATCGCGATTGAGCTCCGCCATCAAGTCGAGCAGCGCCTCGCTGGAGTGTGAATCGAGATTCGCCGTCGGCTCGTCGGCCAGGACGAGCGCAGGCTTGCTCGCCACGGCGCGGACCACGGCCACGCGTTGCTGCTGCCCGCCGGAGAGCTTGCCCGGCCGCCGGTCCTCGAGCCCCGTGATCCCCGTACGCTCGAAGAGCTCGCGGACGCGGGCCGCGCGGTCCTCGGCCAGGACCCCCTGGAGCAGCATCGGGAACTCGGCATTCTCCATCGCGGAGAGCACCGGCAACAGGTTGTACGCCTGGAAGATGAACCCGATCTGCTCCAGTCGGAGCTGAGCCAGTGACTCGTTCGACATCTCGCTCAGCTCGTCGCCCGCCACCCAGATCCGGCCGCGCGTCGGACGGGTCAGACCGCCGATCAGGTTGAGCAGCGTCGTCTTCCCGGAGCCGGACGGTCCGGCGAGCGCCGTGAACTCACCGGACGCGATCGTGAGGCTCACGTCGCGCACCGCCTGCACCTCTTCCGCCTCCTGCTGGAAGATCTTCCAAACGCCTTCCGTGCGCACGGCCGGTTCGCCAGCCGCCGAGGTCGGATCAAGTGCCGTCGCCACCGGGCTCGCGAGTGTGGATTCGGTCATGTCTCTCCTACCGCTCGAACTTCATCGACTCGGCGACATCGATCGTGGCCGCGCGAACCGCCGGATAGATGGAGGCGATGCCACCAATCAAGATGATCCACCCCGCAGACTGGGCCAGCCGCGACAGCCGGAACTGCGGGTAGATGACCGGATCGATCGCCACACCGGAGAACTGCATCTCGCTGAGCTCGCCGGCGATCTGCGCCAGATCGAGACCGTCGGCCATGAAGAACCAGGTCATGACCACCCCGAGCCCGACGCCGGCGATGCCCGCGGTGGCGGTCAACAGCAGCCCCTCCACCAGCACCACCGCGCCGGTCTGACGCGGTGTCAGGCCGAGCGCCTGGAGCACACCGAACTCCCTGTTGCGGTGGAGCACCGACATCAACACCGTGTTGACGATGCTGAAGCCGATGATGACGAACAGGATGCCGAAAATGAGGTAAGCACCCCACTCGTCGATCAGGACCGCGTCGCGGAGCGCGGGCATTGCCTCGCGCCACCCCATGACGACCGCCTCGCCGCGCGCGATTGGCTCGGCGAGCGCTTGACGCAGCTCGCGCACAACCCCCGGCACCGCCGTGCTCACGTCGACCATCACGCCGACACTCGTGACATCGTCGCCGGCATCGAGCCACTCGCCGGCGGTCGCGATCGGAACGTGAATCACGGCATTGTCGAGCTCCGGGATACCGCTCTGGAAGATCCCGACGACGCGCACAAGCTGTCCGGCGACGTCTTTCTTCGCGTCCTGCGCCGTCAGGACGAGGCGCGAGCCGAGGCGCAGCTCCAGGCTGTCGACCAGCCCCGCACCGACGTAGGCGGCCAGCCGATCATCCGTCGCGAGGTAGCGACCCTCGACGCACTGCTCGTCGAGGGGGCTGAGCGCCGCCTCGGCGACCGGGTCGACGCCGAGGATCTGCGCCGGTCGCGCGCCCGCAGCGGAGCTCGCAAGCCCGCTGACCGTGAGGCGGCTGAACACCGAGGTGACCCGCTCGGCGATCTCCGGAGATTCGAGCGCCGCCATCACCGCCGGGCGCGCTTTCGCCGGTAGACGGTCCTCGATCTTCCGGCTAAGCCGGAACTCGGGGTGCTCGATTGTCACGTGGCCGCTGCCGGTTCTCACGCCGGAATCGATCCACTGCTCGTGTGTGCCGTCCCCCAGGATGAGCGCGAACATGAGCATCGCGCCGCCGAGAATCAACGCTGTGGCGGTCAGGATCGTGCGGCGCAGGTTGCGACGGAGATTGCGCAGCGCGAGGGTCAGGATGACGCCGATGTGCATCGAGGGCCGTTGCTGTGTCATCTGCCTAGAGTCCAGAGAGCGTGTCAGCTGGCGGGACACGCGCCGCGCGCGCGGCAGGATAGAGCGCCGCCAGGAGCGCCGTTACGACCAGCGCGACCGCGCCCCACACCCAGATCGCCACATTCCACTCGACGCGAAGCACAGGGCGTATCAGCGCGCCGTTCATCGAGATGTTGCCGTAGAGCCGGCTCAAATCAGGTGGGGCGACGTTCCACCAGAACATGAGCGGCAGGCTGATCACCAACCCGAAGACCAAGGCGACGCCGCCCATCGCCACCGCCTCGTAGAGCACGGTCTTGACGATCGAGCGGGGCTTGGCGCCGAGCGCCAGCATGACGGCGATCTCGCGCCGACGCTCGTACGTCGCCATCAGCATCGTGTTGGCCACGCCAAAGATGGCGATGCCGAAAACGATCACGAAGACGAGGAAATAGAAGGAATCGATCAGGACGACGAAATCGAGGATCACCGGGTTCAGCTCGGTCCATGAGGCCACCTCGACGGCGAGATCGCCGGGCGCCAGCGCCGAGACAAGGCGGCCGGCGGTGTCATCAGCGACCCACGGACCGTCGGTCGCCACGGCGATCTCGTGAATCCGACCGGCGTCCAGCGTGATCAATGTCTGGAGATCCGCGAGCGGCATCACCGCCTGGGCCGCGTCGAGCTCCACGATCCCCGTCCGGAAGATCGCCGCCACTGTGTAGAGGTCGTTCCCCATCGACCCGTCGGCCCCCGGCGCCACGACGACCACCTCATCGCCGATGCCCACCTCGAGCTGCCGCGCCATCTCGACTCCGACCGCCACCTGGTTGCGACCCGACTCGGGCAGCTCCCCGTCCACCAGCTCGTCGAGAAACCGACTGACCGTGCGCTCACGCGTGGGATCGATCCCCATCAGCATGCCGGCCGAGGTCGACTCGCCGGAGCTGACGAGCCCGGCGGCATAGACGCGCGGCGCCACCGCGACCACCCCGGCATCGGCAGCGACCCCGTCAAGCAGCCGAGCGATGTCGGTGCCATCGCGACCACCGATCGTGTCGTAGAGGCTCCGCTCGGGTCGGTACTCGTCGTCGTGGATCTCGATCTGACCGCTCACGAGACCGGTCGCGTTCTCGACCATCTCGGCCGTGAGACCCTCCGCCCACCCGATCATGAAGATCACCGCGAAGTAGCCGACCGCCAACCCCAGCGCGGTCAGCACCGTCCGCTTGCGGTGGCGCGCGAGGTTGCGCCAGCCGATCCGAGGCCAGGGATTTTCCATAATCAGATGGGGCTTCGCCCCAAACCCCCCGCGACCGCTGCGTGGGGACCCCGAGAGCCCCACTCCGCGGCCGCGAGGCGCGCCGTGCGCGCCTTGGCCCCAGATGGGCTTCGACGCAAGCGCTCACGGCAGTCGGGACAGCTAGATCGGGTCATCTCCGGCTCTGGAGCGTGCGCAGGGAGAAGAATGACTCATCGACGTCGACGTCGAACTCCATCTCTTCGTAACGGAACGTCGTGCGCTCCTCCGGCTTGTCAGCGGGGCGCATGTTCATCAGCCTCGGCATCATGCGGCCACCGATGTTCTCGTACTCGCTCCACTCCATCGAGCGGGCCAGCTCGCCGTCCTCGTCGTAGTAGAGGACGCTGGCGGGGAGCGCGTCGGCCTGGCGGATGATGTATTCGATACGTCCCCAGACGACGGCCGCATCGAACTTGGGCGTCAGCGTGACCTCCCACACGCGCGCGCCGTCGCGTTCCCCGTCGAACGTCAGCTCGATGTCGTAGTCGTCGACCAACCGGCTTTCCTGGATGAGATCGTCGTTCGTGAAATGCGACCCCATCCAGGAGCCGCCCATCATGGCGGCGGGCAGCTTGATGGTCCGGTCGACCTTCGGGAGGTAGTTCCAGATGTCGTCGTCCGCCATCAGCGTCGCGCTGCCCGCCTCCTTGGCGGGCGCGAGAATCCGGATCAGGGAATGGTCCTCGCCGAGCGACCACGACTCGATCGTCATCTCGCGCGACCAATGCTCGGTCACGATTTCCATCGTCGCGGTGCCGTGACTCGAGTCGCCGCGGTAGAGGTCCTGGACCTTGTTGATGATGTCGAGCGGGTCGGGCTGTGCCTGGGCCGAACCCGCCGTCGCCACGCACAGGAGCATGACGAGCACCGCTAGTCGGCGCGTCATTCGTTTACACGCTGCCATCGCTGTTCCCCTTTTGAATCGCGGTCACCGCGGTGACCGCTGTCGTTCGTGGATACGTCGAACCACTCCTGCAACTCCGCCGCATCGATCAAGACCAGCGACCCACTGGGTGCCCCCAACACGCGTTCAAGGGCGTCGATGTACGCGGTGAGCGTCCGCTGGATGAACTGCCAGTCGGCACTGCCGGATTCCGGCGTCGTCAGCTTTCGGCAGAGCGTGTCGTCGAGGTCCAGCAGGAGCCCGATCGCCACCCGGCCAACCTGTTCAGCGTCGCGCGCGGCGAGCACGCGTTCCTCGATCCCCTGCTCGACGATCCGCCCGAGCAGCGGCGCGAGCTGCTCCGGTATTCTCGCGCGCAGTTTCTCGCGGACGATGGCGTTCTCGTCGGAGAACAACACCGGCAGCATCGCGAGCGCCAGCTCCCGCTGCTCCGTGCTCACGCGCACTATGGCGGCGAAAAACTGGCGGAGCTTGTCGAGCGTCGGGAGCGCGGCGTCGTTCACGCACCGGGTCAGTGGCCCGTCGAGGGCGTCCACCAGAC
Organism: Vicinamibacterales bacterium; assembly: GCA_965197395.1. GTDB lineage: Bacteria > Acidobacteriota > Vicinamibacteria > Vicinamibacterales > UBA8438 > CAZYFH01. The sequence continues at coordinate 1,016,797 of CBDANB010000007.1, forward strand.
GGACGAGGAGACCCTCGAGGAGCGCCTGCTTCGAATCGAAATAGTGGTAGAACGCCCCTTTCGACGTGCCGACATCGTCCAGCACGTCCTGGATCGTCATCCGTTCGTAGCCCTTCGTCTCAATCAGCCGCTGGGCGGCGTCCAGAAACGCCTCGCGTCGCTTGGCGTGCGCCGCCTCGTCAACGGTTCGTGGCATCGTGTCTTATAAATGGGTCTAGTTTCCCAACGCCATTTTGGGGCCTTTCGGGGTTTTTCGTGGGTGATTTGATTGGAAAGGCCCTGTGGGAGCTCGTGGAAAACGCACAGCGTTTTCCAAGGCACGGTGGGCGCGTTCTGTGCGTCCACGGCGCCGTCAGCTTCCACAGGGCCCGTCCGTGCGCGACAAGATGGCTCCCAGGGAGGGGGCCCATGCGTGATGTCGAACTGGACCGCGCGTCCTCGGACTGCAGTCGACCGGCGAACAACTATGTTCGCGTCAACACCGTCGACCTGTACACGCCGAACGCTCGATTTACCCCGGAAAGACTGGGATATCAGGTGCTTACGCTATTTGGGAAACTCGGATATAGCCTTATAAATAGACCGACCGTCTGTTTATTATTATCGAATGGTGGCCTGGAGTCAAATTGGCCGGCGTGGCACCCGCGACGTGCTTCCCTAGGTCTGACGCCCAATCACTGATCAACACCCGGGCTACCATGACCTGCATGAAGCACCCCACTCCGATCCACCTCCGCGAGCACGCCATCTACGCGCCGGACAAGATGGGCAAGAGCACGATCTTCCGGTCCGACAGGCTGATGGTGGGTCTCAACGCCTTCGAGCCAGGGCAGGAGCACGCGCTGCACGCGCACGACGACATGGACAAGGTGTATCAGGTCATCGAGGGCGAAGGGCTCTTCCTGCTGGCAGACGAGAGCGTGCGGATGCAAGCGGGTGTCTTGCTGGTCGCGCCGGCGGGTGCGCCTCACGGCATCCGCAATACGGGCACGGAGCGGTTGCTCATGCTCGCCGTCCTCGCACCCGCGCCGTAGGCGTTACGGCCGCGAGATCTCGATCGTCATCACCCCTGCGTTGTTCTCATACGGCACGTCGTTGACCAGGAGCACCAGCTCGCCATCGCGTGGCGCGGTGAACGTGAACGGCGTCGAAGCGTCATCCGCGTCGAGAATCGGAAAGACGTCGGGGTCGCGATCGATCCGGCCGACCAGCTGGAACCACCGGCCTGGCGGATGGGGCCGCCGCCATTCCATCCACCAGAACTTGCGAAAGCTCAGGACGTCGCGATCGAACGCGAAGCCCTCGGGTTCCGGCTCCAGGTGCGCGTCGCGCCACCCAGCCAGCCCGACGAAACGCGCCGTGTAGCCCTCCCCCGCCTCGAGCAGCACGCCGGTCTCGTTGCGCGGCTCACCCGCACGCACGGTCACTACGACCGATTGGCCGGGCGCGAGCCGGCAGTCACCCTGTGCGCCGACGCAGGACGACGTCGCGACGTCGGCCCGGACGATCGCTCGTTGAGGGGACAACGTGTTGACAACGACAAGGAGACCGAGGACGGCCGCGAGACCGAGCGTCGCGCGGCGGGGTGGCGCCCACAGCAGGCCGCGGCGCGGCGGCATCTTGCCCAGCACCTGACCACTGCCGGCGGCTGGCGTGCGGCGCCACGCTTGAAAGGCGTACTCCTGAGCCGCGTCCTTCACGACGTGGCTCGCCCGCCGGATCAGCCAGATCGCCACGCCGACGGTGAGCACGGTCCACGGATACTTTTCCGCGAATTCGAGGACGAGCGTTGGGAGACCCGGCAGCAAGAGCGCCATCACCGCCGATAGCGACTCGGGAAGGCGGGCTTCGATTCCGTCCGTCGGATAGACGACCGCGACCAGCAACAGCGCGAGAACCGAGAACACCAGCAACGTGACGAACAGCGCGTAGAACCGCTTGCGGCGCGCATCGAACTCACCGAGCCGCGTGCTCACCTCGGGTGCCGGCGCGGCGGAGACGATCGGCGTCATCTCGGATCTCCCATCAACGAGCTCCGTTCCGCGGGGCGTCCTGGGCGGCGAAGGGACCCCCGTCGGTCCAGGCGATTTCGTGCCCTTCGCGAATGACCTTCGGCGCGTAGTTGTCGGTCCCGCGCGCGATTCGCTCGAAGACGCTCGCGTGGATGTGAGGCGTCGGCAGAGCCGCCGTCTCGGGCCGGATGGACTTCCGCACGGTGTACCGCAACAACCTGAGTAGTCCCGCGTCGTCCGGGGGAGGATCCGCCGGCCGCTCGTAGAGGTTGCGAGCCGCATACCGGTAGAACGCGCCGACGCCGGTCCGGGAATCGTACAAACGTCCCTGGGCGTCAGACGCGTCCCGATACTCCTGACGCCGTCCCGACACGAAACGAAGTCCATGGCGTTCGGCCTTGCCCATCATCCAGTCGAGCGACACGAGCGACAGTGAGTCCTTCGCGTACCCGCCGCCGACGCTCGAGTGGACGCCCGCAAACCAGACTTGCTCGATTGCCCGCGTCGCGGGCGCGCCGGACGTCACGCCATTGGGGCGCGCCCGCGCGGCAACGGCACCCGGGTCGGCTGACGCGTTCTCGTGGTCCCAGACGTTCGGATGGAACGTCCGCCGCTCGTCGTCGAGCGCCAGCGCCTGATACGCGTGATGCACCTGCGTGCTCAACGTGCGGTCATGAAAGCCCCACAAGCGACGCTTGAAGAGTCTCCGCCAGATCCAGTCGACCACCTTGACGTCGTCGAAGGGCAGGCCGACCGCGTCGACGGTGTCCCACACACCGATGAAGTGGATGGGAATGCACGCGGCGCGGAACGGGAGATCGTCGAGCGCCAAGGCTCGTCGAACGGCGTGTGCTCGTTCCTCCGGGGTCTCTCCCTCGCCCCTAGCAGGCATCACCTTGGCGCTCCGATAGGCTCGCAGGATGCGGACGAGCGCCCGCTGGCGCTCCCCCGGAGGCAGATCGAGAAACGCCTCCCGGTCGAGGAGCCCGCAGCGACAGATCATCCCGGCGAGCGACCGCACGGTAAAGGCGCCGCGGCTGAAGCCGAAGAGAAACACCTGGTCGCCCTTCTCGTAGTTCATCACAAGAAAGGTGTACAGCTGCCGGAGGTTACGGCTGAGCCCCCACCCGAACGCCCCACCCAGCGCCCGCGCCCATCGGAGGATGTCGGTCCCGACGCCGTCGTCGTAGAACGTGCGCTGTTCGAGCGGCTGAGGGTCAGCGTCAGCGGCCCCATGCCGGTCGACCGCGTTGAAGAGGCGCCAGACGTTGGTGCCGCGCGCTTTGCCGCCGCTGTTCCCCGTCCCGTCAGAGCAGACCACGAGGTTCTTGGCTCCGCGATACGCCCTACCGCCGCTCTCGGACATGGCCTTTACAGCTCTAACGCGCCGGATGGCTAGTGTCCTGTAACATAAATAAGTAAACGGTTTATGGTGCCTCGACGTATTCCTCGCAGGAGGTGCACGTGAGAGGTCCTGCCCCGGTGACAGTGACCGTCAGTGACGACGAACGGCAACGGCTCGACTCGTGGGCCCACCGGTCGCGCAGTGCCCCGCAGGTGGCGCGGCGCGCCCGCATCATTCTGGCGTGTGCCGCCGGCCGCTCGACGACGAGCATCGCCAAACGGTTCCACGTCTCGCGGACCACGGTGTGCAAGTGGCGCACACGCTTCGTGCGCGATCGCCTGGAGGGACTGATCGACGAACCGCGTCCGGGCACGCCTCGGCGGATTACCGATGCGCAGGTGGAGCAGGTGGTGATTGCAACCCTGGAAACCACGCCTCGCGGGGCGACGCAGTGGAGCACGCGCGATATGGCGAAGGCGACGGGCCTGAGTCACATGACCATCCAGCGCATTTGGCAGGCGTTTGGATTGCAGCCGCATCGCAGCGAGACCTTCAAGCTGTCGCCAGACCCGCAGCTGGTCGAGAAGGTGCGCGATATCGTCGGGCTGTACGTGAATCCGCCGGACCATGCCCTTGTGCTCTGCGTGGACGAGAAATCGCAGATTCAGGCGTTGGATCGGACGGCCCCCCTGCTGCCGATGCAACCCGGGCAGGCCGAGCGGCGCACGCATGATTATCGGCGGCACGGAACGACCTCGCTGTTTGCGGCCCTCGACGTCAAGACGGGCGAGGTGCTCGCCGAAATGCACCAGCGGCATCGCTCGATCGAGTTCCGCAGGTTCCTCGATGCGATCGACGCGCACGTCCCCGCCGACCTGGACGTGCACCTGATCGTCGACAACTACGGGACGCACAAAACCGCGATCATTCAGCGCTGGTTGGCCAAGCGCCCGCGGGTCCACCTGCACTTCACACCGACCTATGGGTCCTGGATGAACCTGGTCGAACGTTGGTTCGCGGCGCTGACGACGAAGCAGCTTCGCCGCGGCGCCCACCGGAGCGTCGCGGCCCTCAAACGCGCGATCCAAGAGTTCATCGAGGTGACCAATGAGCAACCGACGCCGTTCGTCTGGACCAAGAGTGCCGACGACATCCTCGCGAGCATCGCCCGGTTTGCTCGGCGAACGCTGGCTGCACACCCAGCATGACAACTGTTCGCGAACCACTGTTACGGGACACTAGGAGCCCGTGGATGGGCGAATGCGGCCCGCGGTCGTGCTACGATCTGCGGCATGAGGCGCATGCCGTTGGCCGTCGTTGTCACGGTCACCGTCATGATGCTCGGGACATCGATCGAAGCGCAAGAACGCGAGCCGATTGACGTCTCGTCGCTCGGTCCGCAGGTCGGCGAACGGGTGCCGGATTTCAGCCTGCCGGATCAGCACGGCCGGATCCAGACGCTCGAGTCGATCATGGGTGAGCGGGGCGCGATGATCCTGTTTCACCGATCGGCGGACTGGTGACCGTATTGCAAAGCGCAGCTCGTGGAGCTGCAAGATCGGTTTGACGAGCTGGAGGCGCAGGGGCTTGGCGCTGCGGCCATCAGCTACGACAGCACAGAAGTCCTCGCGGCGTTCGCGGAGCGGAAGGGGATCGCGACGCTCCCGTTGCTCTCCGACGACGACTCGGCGGTCATCCGGGCGTTCGGCATCTACAACACCGTGGCCGAGGAAGGCGTCGGGCCGCGCGCGGACGATCCCGATGTCAAGGCCGACGTGGAGCAATACGTCTCGGTCTTCGGCGCCAACCCGATGATCGTCGGCACTCCCTATCCGGGCACGTTCATCGTCGACCGCGAAGGGCGCGTGACGTCGCGGTTCTTCGAGGAGTTCTATCGCGAGCGCAACACCGCCGCGAACATCATGCTCAAGCTCGGCACGCCGGTGTCGCCCATCGCGGGCACCCAGGGCGAAACCGCGCACCTCGCCATCAACGCGTACCAGAGCAACCCGGACATCACGGTCGGCACCCGCTTCCACCTCGGCCTCGAGATCACCCCTGCGACGGGCATGCACGTCTACGCGCCCGGCGCCGACGACCTCGGGTACCGCGTACTTCGCCTCGAGCTGGACACACCGGATTTCATCCGGCTGCTGCCACCCCAGTACCCGGCATCGGAGGTGTACCACTTTGAGCCGCTCGACGAGCGGGTGCCCGTATACCAGGACCGGTTCACGCTCGTGCAGGAAGTGATCGTTGAAGCCTCACCCGAGGCGTCGGAGACCTTGGCCGGCCTCGATGCGCTGACGCTGACCGGTCGGCTCGACTATCAAGCGTGTGACGACCGGATCTGCTTCGATCCCGCGTCGGTCCCGCTCACATGGACGCTGACGGTCGATCCGCTCGACCGGCAGCGCGCAAGCCAGCCGGCGCGTTAGCGCGTGGGCGTGGGCGTGGGCGTGGGCGTGCGCGTGGGCCCGATTCCCGGAGTCGCCTGGGAAACCACCCGTCGGGCACGGCGGGTCTCTCTCGTCGGCGTGCCTCGTCAGTTCCGGAGGAACTCCCCATGCCACGCTGGCTGACACCTGTCGTACTCATCGTGCTGCTCGTCGTCATGGCCGCGCCCGGAGCGGCCCAACGGCCGCAACAGCCGCCGGACCCAGACGAGCCATCCGAGGCGACCGAGGACGAGGAAGCGACGGAACCCGCAGAGAGCCCGGACGACGACAAGGACGATGATTCGGGCATCAAGCCCTATGCCGAGGTCATCACGGACGACGCGGTCTCCGACGACGGGGTCTTCACGGTCCACCGCGTCAAGGAGAAGGTCTTCTACGAGATCCCGGTGGCGGAGCTCGACGCCGAGTTCCTCTGGGTGAGTCAGATCGCGCGCACGACCGCAGGTGTCGGCTTCGGCGGGCAACCGCTCGGTAACCGCGTGGTCCGCTGGGAACGCCGGGGCGATCGCGTACTGCTCCGGAGCGTGTCGTACCAGATCGTCGCCGACCCGGAGCAGCCGATCGCGCAGGCCGTCTCTGCGGCCAACAACGACGCGATCCTCAAGGCGTTCGACATCGAGGCGGTCGGTGATGGCGGCGCGCCGGTCGTCGACGTCACGTCGCTCTTCGCGACGGAGGTGCCCGAGTTCAGCGCGCGCACCGTGTTGTCGGCGAGCGGCTTCGATCGACGGCGGTCGTTCGTCGATTCGGTGCACGCCTTTCCGCGCAACCTCGAGGTCGAGGCGACGCACACATATACCGCGCCGCCGCCCAGTCCGAGCGCGAGCCGAACGCCGAGCGCGCCGCGCCGGCGCGGCATGGGACCCGGCAGCGCGAGCGTCGTCGTCCACTACAGCATGGTCAAGCTGCCCGAGGACCCGATGCGACCACGGCTGTTCGACGAGCGGGTCGGCTATTTCTCGGTCCGACAGCGGGACTATGGCCGCGAAGAGCATCGCGCGACAGAGCGTCGCTACGTCACCCGGTGGCGCCTCGAGAAGCAGGACCCGTCGGCCGAGCTGTCGGACCCGGTCAAACCGATCATTTACTGGATCGACGCCGCGACGCCGGCCAAGTGGGTCCCCTATCTGAAGGCGGGCGTCGAAAGCTGGCAGGCGGCCTTCGAGGAGGCGGGGTTCAGCAACGCGATCCTCGCCCGTGAGGCGCCCACGCCGGAGGAGGACCCGGAGTTCAGCCCGGAGGACGCGCGCTACTCCGTGATCCGGTGGCTCCCCTCGTCGGTCGAAAACGCCTACGGTCCGCACATCCACGACCCGCGCACCGGCGAGATTCTCGAATCGGACATCCAGTTCCACCACAACGTCATGAACCTCGTGCGCAACTGGTACTTCGTGCAAGCCGGGCCGCTCGATCCGCGGGCACGCACCTTGCCCCTGCCGGACGAGTTGATGGGCGACCTGCTGCACTACGTCGCGGCGCACGAAGTGGGTCACACGCTCGGCTTCCAGCACAACATGAAGGCCAGCTCGATGTATCCGATCGACAAGGTGCGCGACCCCAGTTGGGTCGAGACGATGAGTCACACACCGACGTTGATGGACTACTCGCGATTCAACTACGTCGCGCAGCCGGAGGACGGGATCGCGCCCGCCGACCTGATCCCGCGAATCGGTCCCTACGACCGGTGGGCGACAATGTGGGGATACGCGCCGATCACGAACGCCGCGACGCCGGACGACGAGCTGCCGCAGCTCGACGAATGGGCGCGCGCGCAGGACGACACCCCGTGGTACCGGTTCACGACCGCCGACTCTCGCGGTGCCGATCCGGGTGAGCTGACCGAGGCGGTCGGCGACGCCGATGCGGTCGAGGCGACCGCACTGGGGCTGAAGAACCTCGAGCGCGTTGCCGACCGGCTCCTCACGGCGACGTCCGAGGCCGGTCAGCCATATGACCAGCTCGACGAGCTCTATGGCCGCGTGGTAGCCCAATGGGCGCTCGAGATGAACCACGTCGCGGCTGTCGTTGGCGGCTTCGACTCACAGCAAAAGCACGGCGGGCAGGACGGCGTGCGCTTCGTGATGATCGACAAGGCGCGTCAGGCGGAAGCCGTGGCCTTTCTCAACGCGCAGGCGTTCGAGACGCCGGCGTTCCTCATCGACCCCGACATCTTGCGGCGCATCGAGGCCACGGGTGCACTCGAACGCATCGCGTCGGCGCAAGGGCGCGTCCTCGGCAGCCTGCTCAGCTCGTCGCGCATGGCCCGGCTCGTCGAGCAACAGGCGCTCGAAGGCGAGGCCGCCTATGCGCCGACCGAGTTCCTCGCGAGCGTGCGGCAGGGCATCTGGCGCGAGCTGAGCGCCGGCACGGTGACGGTCGACGCCTATCGGCGTAACCTCCAGCGGCTGCATCTGTCGACGATGAGTCGGAAGTTGACCGGGGCCCAGGAGGTACGTGGTGACGAGCGGGCGTTCATCCGCGGCGAGCTACGCGCGATCGACGGCATGCTCGACCGCGCGCTGGCAAGGACGGGCGACCGAGAGACAGCGCTGCATCTGGAAGACGCGCGCGACCAGATCTTCCGTGCGCTCGACCCGAGGGTCGCCGCCGTGGCGGGCAGCGCGACGCCGTCGCGCACCACGATGGTGGAGCTCACCGAGTGGAGCCAGCCACACGATCCGTCGGACCCGCGGGCTGTGCTCGATTGCTGGATCGACTACTCGATCGCACGCGAACCTGCATTCGCGTCGCACTGGTGGGACCGGTGAAGGAGGACCTGATGACTCGCACGGCATCCGCACTCGCGACAGTGCTGCTCTTGACGACGGGGATGGGGACGGCCTCGGCCGAGGTCGTCCGCATTCAGGTGGACAGCCGCGTGGACATCGCCGGCGGCCAGGCGTACGGCCTCGCTGGACCCTACGAGGGACTGTCGGGGACGATCTTTTTCGAGGTCGACCCGGCGAACCCCGCGAACGGCATCATCACTGATATCCGGCTGGCGCCGCGCAACGCGAGCGGCAAGGTCGAGTTCCGATCGGACTTCTACCTCATCAAGCCAAAGGACCCCGGTCGCGGCAACGGCACCGTCCTCTACGAGGTCTCCAATCGTGGCGGCAAGGGCATGCTCGGCTATTTCAACAACGCCGCTGGCGGCCGGGCGCCTCAGTCCGCCGAGGAGATGGGCGACGGTTTTCTCCTGCGGAACGGCTTCACGCTGCTCTGGCTCGGATGGCAGTTCGACGTGCCGCTGCAAGGCGGACGGATGCGCGTGTATCCCCCCATCGCCACCGACGACGGCAACCCCATCACCGGCCTGGTGCGAAGCGAAGTCGTGGTGGCCGAACGCGCGCACGACCGCTCGCTCGCCGACCGGAACCACATCGCGTATCCCGTCGCCGACCCGAACGATCCGGCGAACGTCATGACCGTCCGGGACGGTGTCGATCGGGCACGTCGCGTCGTGCCGCGGAGTCAGTGGCGGTTCGCCCACCGCGAGGAGAACGGGACGGTCGTCGACGACGCGACTCGCGTCTTTCTCGAGGGCGGCTTCGAGCCGCACAAGCTCTACGACATCGTCTACGTGGCGAAGGATCCCGCGCTGGTCGGCCTGGGGCCCGCCGCCGTCCGCGACCTGATCTCACAAATGAAGTACGGCGATTCACCGGAGCTGTCGCTCCCGGCCGGCGCGATCGACCACGCCGTCGCATGGGGCGTGTCGCAGAGCGGGCGCTTTCTCCGGACGTTCCTCTATCACGGCTTCAACCGGGATGAGGCGGACCGCCGGGCGTTCGATGGCGTGATGGCCCACGTGGCGGGCGGCGGCCGGGGCAGCTTCAACCATCGCTTCGCCCAGCCCTCGCGCGACGGACATCCCTTTCTCAACAAGCTGTATCCCAGCGACATCTTTCCGTTCGCCGACGTCGTCCAGAGCGACCCGGTGACCGACATGCGTGACGGCCTGCTGGCCGGCATCCAGCCGCAGCACATGCCAAAGGTGTTCTACACGAACTCGTCGTACGAGTACTGGGGCCGGGCTGCCTCCCTCATCCATACGACGCTCGACGGGTCGGCGGACGCGCCGCTGATGGACAACGTGCGGATCTACTCCTTTGCCGGCGGACAGCACGGCCCTGGCCGTTTTCCGCCACGCCACACGAGCGGGCAGCAGCTGAGCAACCCGAACGACTACTCCTGGTTCCTCCGGCGCCTGCTGCTGGCGATGGACGATTGGGTCGACGATGACGCGGCGCCGCCCGCGAGCGTCTATCCCCGGGTCGCCGACGGCGACCTCGTGATGCCGGACGACCTCCGGTTCCCCGACCTCCCCGGCGTCGGCCAACCGGCCAATCCGCACCTCGCCTACCGGGCGGTGTACGGACCGGAGTTCAGGACGCGGGGCATCGTCACGGTGCAGCCGCCGGAGGTGATCTCGGCGTTTCCGGTGATGGTGCCGAGGGTCGACGGCGACGGGAACGAGACCGGCGGCCTGATGATGCCGGAGGTGGCCGTGCCGCTCGCCACCTACACGGGATGGAATCTGTTCCGCGCCGAATCGGGCCCGACCGACGTGTTGTCAAGCATGCAGGGCTCCTATATTCCGTTCCCGCGCACGCGCGCCGACGGCGATCAAACGGGTGACCCCCGCCATTCCATCGCCGAGCGCTACGCCAGCCGCGCGGCCTACCTCGGTCAGGTGTCGGCCGCCGCGCTCGCCCTGGTCGATGACGGCTACCTGCTGGCCGAGGATCTCTCGCCGATCCTCACGCAGGCCGGTCGCCACTGGGATTACCTGATGGAGGAGGACAGCCAGAACCAGCCATGACCCCCAGCGGATGGGCGTTCACCGCACCCGAGAGCCCTGACCGTGGCTGACGACCAGACGTTCCGCCTCATCCTCGCGCTCGGGATGGCCGTGTTCGTGCCGATCGGCCTCTACCACCGTATTCGTTCACAAGCCACCCGTGAGCCGCTGGACCGCCGCCAAGAGGGGCTGTTCATCCTCTTCACGCTCCGCCCGTTCGGTCTGGCGGCGATGGGCGGCCTGGTGGTGTTCATCGTGAACCCCGAATGGATGGCGTGGTCCTCGGCGCCGCTGCCGGCCGCGTTGCGCTGGGTCGGGGTGGCGATCGGCGTGCCGACGCTCGCCCTCGGCATCTGGACGTTTCGCACGATCGGCACGAACATTACCGACACCGTCGTCACCAGGCGGGCACACACACTGGTCACGCACGGCCCGTACCGCTTCGTCCGCCACCCGTTCTATGCCACCGCCTTCTGCGGCATGCTCGCGAACGCCCTCACCACCGCCAATTGGTTCATCGCGCTGACCGGAGCGATCGCGCTGGCGCTGATCGTCGCGCGGACCACGATCGAAGAGGCGCATCTCGTCAAGCGCTTCGGCGACGATTACCGCCGGTATATGCGGCAGACTGGCCGGTTCTTTCCGAAGCTCGGCGCCTCGGCGCCGGCGAGCGGAGACTAGCCGATGCGCGCAATCGCCGCGGGCGGCTCGACCGCGCTCACGCTGCTCTTCGTCCTGCCCCCGGCCAGCGCATCCGCGCAGCAGGCGACCGAGCCCCAGCCGCCCAACGTCATCATCATCACGGCCGACGACCTCGGCTACGGCGACCTCGGCAGCTACGGGCATCCGACGATTCGCACCCCGGCGCTCGACCGACTGGCCGCCGAAGGCCAACGCTGGACCAGCTTCTATGCGCAGGCGCCGGTCTGCTCGCCCAGCCGCGCGGCGCTCCTCACGGGCCGGCTGCATCTGCGCAGCGGGATGTTTGGTCGACGGACCGGGGTCTTCTTTCCCGACTCGCGAGCGGGGCTGCCGGCGGACGAGGTGACGCTCGCCGAAGCACTCCGCGACATCGGCTACGCGACCGGTATCGTCGGCAAGTGGCACCTCGGCCACCTGCCCGAGTACCTCCCGACCCGCCACGGCTTCGACTCCTGGTTCGGGATCCCGTACTCGAACGACATGGACTGGAATCTGCCCGACGGGCTCGACAGCCGGACGGCGTACTTCAACCCGGATGCCGACTACTGGCAGGTCCCGCTCATGCGTGACGAGACGGAGATCGAGCGTCCCGCCCAGCAGGCGACGATCACGCGGCGGTACACAGAGGAGGCGGTGCGCTTCATTCGCGAGCATCGGGACGAGCCTTTCTTTCTGTACGTGCCCCACTCCATGCCGCACATGCCGCTCTTCGTCTCCGACGCGTATCGCGATCGCAGCGCGGCGGGGATCTATGGGGACGTCATCGAGGAGATCGATTGGAGCGTGGGAGAAATCGTCGACGCGGTCGAGACGGCCGGCCTCGCCGACCGCACGCTGGTCGTCTTCACCAGCGACAATGGCCCGTGGCTCAGCTTCGAGACGCATGCGGGGACCACGGGTCTGTTCCGCGACGGCAAAGGCACAACGTTCGAAGGGGGGATGCGTGTGCCAGGCATCTTCTGGTGGCCGGGCACGATCGAGGCCGGTGTGACCCAGGAAATCGGATCGAGCATGGATCTCTTTACGACCGTCGTGTCGATCGCCGGCGGCATCATTCCGGATGATCGGCCGATCGATGGGGTCGACCTCAGTCCCGTCCTGTTCGACGCCGGAGCGAGCCCACGTCGCACGATGGCCTATTACCGGATGGGGGAGCTCTTCGCGTTTCGCCTCGGCGCATACAAGGTGCACTTCATCACGGAAGGGCGATACGCGCTCGGATCGGCGCGGACGCTCCACGACCCGCCACTGCTCTTCAACCTCGATGTCGACCCCGGAGAGCGGTTCGACGTCGCTGAGGCGGAGCCGGAGGCCCTGACCAACGTGCTCGCGGCGGTCGCGCAACATCGCGCCGGGATGACGGTCGCGGAGCCGCTCTTCGACCTTCGCGGGCGGCCGTAGACCTCGCGATGAGCAACGTAGGGCGAGGCTTCAGCCTCGCCTCGCAGGCCTGAAGGCCTGCGCTACGGTGGGCACCCTCCGGCGCTAGACGCGCATCGCCGAGTAGAGCGCGATGTGGCCGTCGACGACCCGCTGGCGGGCCGCCTCGTTCGGTTCGAGCGCCCACACGCCCCGCTCGGCGGTACCGCCGAGCGCGATGCCGTCCGACCGCGGCATCATATGAATCCCGATCCCGACGTCGTCGGCCGGCCCGATCCCACCCGAGGTCCGGAAGTTCACCTCCGGCTGCGGCACCAGGTGCGTCAACTGCCCCTTGACCGGCATCAACTCGGCATCACCGAACAGGTCGCGCGACCCGAGGCCGGTGCAGTTGACGACGATCGGCTCGCTGAGCGTCATGAGGTGGCGCGGGCTGTCGAACGTGCGAATGACGATTCGCCCGCCCGCGTCGCGGACGTCGCGGACCAGGGCGTCAAGATAGATCGACGGCTCGATGCGGAGGGACGGTTGCCGCGTCGCATAGCGGAGGGGGAACGGGTGCTCCCCCGGTTCCAGCACGACCTGGCGTGTCCGCAGATGATCCGGGAGAAGCGGCGGGCGATCGCCGTCGCGGCGCGGCTGGCGCAGATCGTCCATCATCTCGTAGGAATCGATCCACGACACGCCGTAGCCGTTCCCGACCAACAACTGAAGCTGTCGATAGGAGATCTCGGCAACCTGCCGGAACTGCGCGTCCCACACATCGGTGCGACGCTCGTCGTCGACGAGCCCGGAGGTCGGCGTAAAGCCGGCGAGCGACATGTTCGACGTCGTGTCGGGCGGCACCGATGCCGCGTAGATCGTCACGTCGAAGCCGCGCCGCTGGAGCTGCCGGGCCGCGGTCAACCCGACCGCGCCGCAGCCGAGAACCGCCACCCGGCGGGAGTCGTGCTCCAACGCCCAATCGGCCGCCACCGCGCCACAGCCCCACGACAGCGACATTCCGGAGCCGCCGTGACCGTAGTCGTGGATGACGGTCTTCGCGTCGAGCCTGTCGAGTCGCAGTACGAAACCGGACGGCCGGTGCGGGCGCAAGCCAACGGTGGTGCGGATGACGCGGTCCCACGACGCGCGGACTCGCGCGAGGCTGAACGCGAGCCGCGTGTCGGCGACGGCGCGCATCGTTGCGACGCGACGCACGCACCCGCCGAGGCCGAGGCCGACGGCGGCCATCGCCCCGGTGCCGAGAACGGTGCGTCTGTCGATCACGATCGCTCCATCGGCGAGCCGCCGAGCGTCTCGCATCATAGATGGAGCGGCGTGCCGCATCTACCGGAAAATTGCAGAAACTCTCACATGTGATTCATAATGACTCACTCGAGACTCTATCTGACAAGACAGGCACATGACCCAGCTCACGGTCAGGGGGTTCGATCGCGCGCTCGAACGCCGCCTGCGCGCGTACGCCAAGCGCCATGACATCTCGCTGAACCGGGCGGCGATTCGGTTGATGCGCAGAGGTGCCGGGCTCGAGCCGGTCGGGGAGCCGGCCACGGTCGTTGGGGACGCGCTCGATCGATTCATCGGCACGTGGTCAACCTCCGAAGAGAACGCGGTCATGACGGCCGTTTCCGCCTTTGAGGACATCGATTCCGGTCTGTGGCGATGAGGGTCTTGCTCGACACCGACACGTACTCCGCGTTCATGCGCGGCCACACCGGCGTCGTGTCCCGGATTCGGCGCGCCGAGCGCGTGTTGGTATCTACCATCGTCGTTGGCGAGCTGCTGTTCGGCTTCCGTCACGGCTCGCGATACGAGCGCAACCGGAAACGCCTTGAGGGCTTCTTGGACAACGCGTTCGTGGGTCTGGTGCCGGTCACGTACGGGACGGCGGAACGCTTCGGGCGCATTGCGGCCGCCCTCCGCGCCAAGGGGCGACCGATTCCGACGAACGATATCTGGATCGCCGCTCACGCAATGGAAACCGGGGCGGACCTCCTCTCGTTCGACCGGCACTTCGGCGAGATCGACGGCCTCGCGTGGGTTCAGCCGGAAGGGGACGACGCCGGTAGGTAGCGCGACATCGACGTCTTGCGTGCTTAGCGAAGATCGTGGAGGAGCTGAAGGCGCGCGTCCCGGTTCCGTAGAGCGCAGCGCGCAGTTCGTTGTCGTACGTAGCGCACGGCTTCAGCCTTGCCCGTTCGCAGGCCTGAAGGCCTGCGCTACGCGTAGCAGCCGGGTCCCAAGGTCATGCCAACACTCGCGGCGCGGCCGGTTCGCGCTACCAGGCAGCGACTAGCTTCCGACGCCGGACCCACCGACAGACGCCGCATGGCGAGAGATGCTCGCGTTGTTGCGCGCGCCTCGGCTGGCAGCAAGACCAGCACCCTCGCGCTCATCCGCGGGATCGCGGCGCACGACCTCTATCACGCCGGGCAGATCCAGCTGCTGAAGAGACTGCGGGCCGGCGCCTGACCTCGGAGCGCCCGCGGGCGCCGGTCGGTTGGCAATGTAGTCTCACGTGACTACAATAAAAGCAATGAGAGCTGTCGGCATTCGTGAGCTCAAAGCACGGTTGAGCCAGTTCGTGCGGGACGCAAGCGCGGGCGAGGTCCTGCTGATCACCGATCGGGGGCGCGTCGTCGCGGAAATGCGGGCCCCGTCGGCGCCGGCCGAACCGGAGTCGCCAACGGATCGCAAGCTACGCCGGTTGGCCGACCAAGGCGGTCTTTCTCTGGGCGGCCATGACCCCTCCATCTATGTGAAGTCGCCGGTCTCGGCTCGTCCAGGCACCGGCGCGACGTTACTGGACGCCGAGCGAGCGGAGCGGTGATTGCATACGCGGAAACGAGCGCCGTGCTGAGTTGGCTCCTGGGTGAACCGCCAGAAGGAGAGGTGCGGCAGGTTCTCGCTGGGGCGGAGCGGGTCGTCTCTTCGTCGCTCACGGCGGTCGAGTGCGCGCGCGTGATGACGAGGGCGGTCGCAACTGACGCGATCGGTCGAGCTGACGAGCTTGCCGCACGGCAACTTCTTGACTCGGCGGTCGCTGGGTGGAGCGTGCTGGCGATGACCGGCCAGGTGCTCGCGCGAGCGCGCACGGCGTTTCCGGTCGAGCCCGTCCGGACGCTCGACGCAATCCACCTGTCCACCGCGGCCACGTTCGGCGCAGCTTTGGGATCGATCACGGTCGTCACGCTCGATGAGCGGATTCGCCGGAACGCGGTCGCGCTCGGCCTCGCAACCGCGCCGTAGCCGTTGTCCCCAATCTGCCGATCTATGGATGGCGTGATTCACCGGCAGACGCTCGGCGACCTGCTGCGGCGCACCGCGGCCCGCCTGCCCGACAAGCCGGCGATTACGTGCGGCGACGTCGCCTGGACGTACGCCGACTTCGACGTCGTTTGCAACCGGCTCGCACACGGGCTGGCGGCTCACGGAGTCGCGCCGGGCGATCGCGTGGCAATCCTCTCCCGCAACTCGCACGCGTTCGCCGCACTCCGTTTCGCCGTCGCACGGGTGGGCGCCGTCCTGGTGCCCATCAACTTCATGCTCAACGCCGAGGAGGTCGCCTTCATCCTGGGTCACTCCGGTGCAGGCATGCTGTGCGCGTCCGAGGAGTTCGTCCCGACCGCCGTGGAGGCCACCGCAACCATCACGACCGTCGAACGGCGGGTCCGGCTCCCAGGCGACGTGACCGATCCACCGTCCGGCGGCTGGATCGCCTACGACGACCTCGTCACCGACACGGTCGTCGAACCAACAGTCGACCTCGACAGCGGGAGCGTCGCGCAGATCATCTACACGAGCGGCACCGAGTCGCGCCCGAAGGGTGCGGTGCTGACCCACGACGCCGTCATCTGGCAATACGTCAGCTGCATCATCGACGGGGAGATGCGCGTGGACGACGTCGTCCTCCACGCGCTGCCGCTCTACCACTGCGCACAGCTCGATGTCTTCCTCGGACCCTCCGTCTACCTCGGGTCCAGCGGCGTCATCGTGGCGCAACCGTTGCCCGACGTCGTCCTGCCGCTCATCGAGTGCCACCGTGTCACGTCGTTCTTCGCGCCGCCGACGGTCTGGATCGGGTTGCTTCGCTCGCCCTTGTTCGACCAGCACGACCTCTCGTCGCTCGCCAAGGGCTACTACGGCGCGGCGATCATGCCGGTCGAGGTGCTGCACGAGCTCGGCCAGCGCCTCCCGCAGACGCGCTTCTGGAACCTGTACGGTCAGACGGAAATCGCCCCGCTCGCCACGGTGCTCGGGCCCGAGGACCAGGTGGGCAAGGCTGGGTCTGCCGGGCGAGCGACACTCAACGTCGAAACGCGCGTCGTCGACGACACCGGGCGTCCGATCGCGCCTGGCGAGACTGGCGAGATCGTCCACCGGTCACCCCAGTTGCTCCGCGGCTACTACAACGACAACGAGAAAACCCGCGACGCGTTCGAGGGCGGGTGGTTTCACAGCGGCGACCTCGCGACCGTCGACGACGACGGCTACATCACGGTCGTCGATCGGAAGAAAGACATGATCAAATCGGGCGGCGAGAACGTCGCGAGCCGTGAGGTCGAGGAGACGATTTACGGCGTATCGTCGGTCTCCGAGGTGGCGGTGATCGGTCTGCCGCATCCGTATTGGATCGAGGCAGTCGTTGCCGTGGTGGTGCCACGGGCGAATCAGGCGGTGACCGAAGACGAGGTGGTCGCCCACTGCCGCGCGCATCTCGCCGGCTTCAAGATCCCGAAGCGTGTCGTCGTCGCCGACGCGCTGCCAAAGAACCCGAGCGGCAAGGTGCTGAAACGCGATCTGCGGCAGCGGTACGCGGACCTGCTGCGGAGCGATGCTTGACTCCCGGCCTGCCGGGAGCCACCATTGCCGCACGATTCCGGTAACACCCTGAAGGCGAACCTAAGGTGCGGGAGGCGAACATGCGTGGAACCCTTCGTGTCGTCGGATATGTCTGCGTGGCCGCGGTGCTCTCCGTCGCCGCCGCGTGGGTGAGCACGCCGATCGCCGCCCAGGGGGACGACATCCAGGGCGTTGTCAACGGGCCGGCGGGACCCGAGGCAGGCGTCTGGATCATCGCCGAAACCGACGACTTCGACACCGGGTTTCGCAAGATCGTCGTGACCGACGACGCCGGGCGTTTCCTGGTCCCCGACCTCCCCGATGCCTCATACGAGGTGTGGGTGCGCGGGTACGGCCTGGTGGATTCGGACAAGACCGCGGCGCGGCCCGGCGACCGGCTCGATCTGGGCGTGCAGACCGCCGCCACGCCGGCAGAGGCAGCGCGGATTTACCCGGCCAACTACTGGTACTCGCTGCTCGAGGTGCCCCCGGCTACCGACTTTCCAGGCACGGGGCCGCGCGGCAACGGCATCGGCACCGCGATGCGCACCCAGGCGGACTGGATCGACCGAATGAAGGACGGCTGTCAGCTCTGCCATCAGCTCGGCAACATGGCGACGCGGGAGATGCCGATGCTCGATCTGGCGGACTTCGACTCGACCGCCGACGCCTGGGAGTATCGGATTCAGGCCGGCGGCGCTGGCCCCGCGATGGCGGCCGAGATCAACCGCATCGGCCGCCCACGTGCGCTCCAGCTCTACTCGGAGTGGAGCGACCGGATCGCCGCGGGCGAGCTGCCGCCGGTGCCGCCGCGACCGCAAGGGAAGGAGCGCAACCTGGTCCTGAGCATGTGGGGGTGGGGCCACCCGCGCGGGATGGTGCACGACGAGGTGTCGACCGACAAGCGCAACCCGACGCTCTACGGTAATGGACCGATCTACGGCGTTGGCGGAGCGGGGCTTGTCATCACGGATCCGCGCACGCACCGGTCGGTCCGGATGGACCTGAACACCCGCGTCGAGCGGCAGCCCCGCGGCGACTCGTATCAGGGGTCGTCGACGGCGATTCCATCGCTCTACTGGGCCGGCGAGGGACCGGCTGGACTCGAGAGCCGGAGCGCACACAACCCGATGGTGGACGACAAGGGTCGTGTCTGGATCACGCAGTACGTGCGACCGAACGACGTCCCCGACTGGTGTCTGGAGGGATCAGACCACCCGTCGGCCACGTACTACCCGATTCAGCATCGCGCCGAGTCGCGCCAGGTGTCCTACTACGACCCTGAGACCGAATCGTTTGTGCTGGTCGACACCTGCTACTTCACGCACCATTTGCAGTTCGCCGACGACGCCGACGACACGCTCTGGCTGAGTGGCTCGACCGAGGCGATCGGCTGGCTGAACACCCGGCTCTACGACGAGACCGGGGATGAGCGGGCGGCGCAGGGCTGGTGCCCGACTGTGATCGACACGAACGGCGACGGGCGCATCACCAAGCCCTGGAACGAGCCGACAGCCCAGGGCGACGTCGAGATCGACCCGGCGAGGGACACCCGTATCGGCAGCCTCGATAAGTACAAGCGGGCCTACGGCATCATCCCGCACCCGGACGGGTCGGTGTGGATCTCGCGGCGATTCGACGTGCCGGGGCGACTGATCCGACTCGAGCTGGGTGACAACCCGCCGGAGACCTGTCTCTCGGAGGTGTATGAGCCGCCGTTCGGGAATCCCGACGTCGACGAGATGAAGTGGGGGTATGGCCCGCGCGGCATCGACGTCGACCGCAACGGCGTGATCTGGACGGCGCTCGGCGGGAGTGGCCACCTCGCCAGCTTCGACCGAGACAAGTGCGCCGTGCGGAACGGGCCGACGGCGACCGGCCAGCATTGCGCGGTGGGATGGACGCTCTACCCGACCCCAGGTCCGAAGCTCAAGGGGACCGAGAACGCCTCGGCGAATGCGGACTACCACTACTACAACTGGGTCGATCAGTTCGACACGCTCGGTCTCGGTGCGAACACCCCGATTGCCACCGGGACCACGTCCGATGCGTTGCTCGCCCTCGAGCCGGACACCGGGGAGTGGGTCATCATGCGTGTGCCATACCCGCTCGGCTTCTACAGTCGCGGACTGGATGGTCGCATCGACGATGCCGGCGCGGGGTGGAAAGGACGCGGCGTCTGGTCGAGCTTCAACACCGGTTCGACGTTTCACCTCGAAGGCGGCAAGGGGAGAACGAGCGAGATCGTTCGATTCCAGATGCGCCCCGACCCGCTCGCGAACTAGGCGCGCCGGGGCGGAGCGATCCTGTGGCGCAGTCCTGTCGCCCCCTCGATGCCGGAGCGCCGACGCAGCGGGACCGCGGTCGCCGGCGTCACCTCGCCGTCGCGGTCGTCGGCCTCGCGCTGATCGCCGCCTGCGCGGGTGAGCCGATACCTGAGCCGGTGCCGACCTCGGCCACCGCCGTCCTCTACGAAGGGGCACGGCTCATCCCCGGCGACACCTCCAGCCCCATAAACGCGGCGGCGTTTCTCGTCGACGGCGGCGTCATCACCGAGGTTGGGCGGCAGGGCGAGCTGGCGCAGGGCGACGGTGGCGCCCGTGTAGACCTCACCGGCAAAACGGTCATCCCGGCGCTGGTCAACCTGCATGGCCATGTCGGATTCCAGCGGGGTCTGACGTACGACGCCGCCAACTACACCCGCGACAACGTGGTCGACCACCTGGAGCGATACGCCTACTGCGGCGTCGGCGTCATCGTGTCGCTCGGCACGGACGCGGGCGACCTGTGGATCGATATCCGACGCGATCAAGCCGCGGGGGTCCTCGGCGGCGCGCGTCTCTTCACCGCCGGGCGCGGGCTTGCCGCACCGAATGCCGGGCCCGGCGCGGCGGCGCTGCGTGGGTCGGCGCTCGGTGTCACGAGCTCGGAGGAGGGACGGCAGCTCGTCAAGGACCTCGCCGAGCAGGGCGTCGCCTTCATCAAGATCTGGGTCGACGACCGCGGCGGCTCGGTCGAGAAGCTCGACCCGACGTACTATCGCGCCATCATCGAGGAGGCCCACGCGCATGGCCTCGCGGTCATCGCGCACGTCTTCTACCACGCCGACGCCGAGGACCTGGTGGAGGCCGGCGTCGATGGCTTCGCACACCTCGTGCGGGATCGCGAGATGGACGAGGCCCTCGTTGCCGCGATCGCCGAGCGCAACGTCTTCGTGATGCCCAACCTCGGTATTTCCGAGCGCGGGCGTCACGCCTCGCCGCCGGACTGGCTGACGGAACCGTTGCTCGCACGCACCGTGTCGCCAGCCGTGCTGGAGCGCGCGACGGACGCCTTCGCCCGCCGAGCACCAGAGTCGGCGACACGCGCGGCGGAATCGTACGCGGCGATGGAACGCAGCCTCGCAAAGCTCGCGGCCGCGGGCGCATCGCTCGTGCTGGGCTCGGACTCGGGCGTGCAGGATCACTTCTACGGATTCTCCGCGCACCGCGAGCTCGAGCTGATGGTGGCGGCGGGGCTGACGCCGCTCGAGGCGATCGTCACGGCAACAAGCCGCTCGGCCGACCGATTGGGGCTCAGCTACTCCGGCCGCTTGCGGGTGGGCGCCCGAGCGGATTTCATTGTCCTCGACGCGAATCCACTCGACGACATCACGAACACCCGGCGGATCGCGGAGGTCGTCCTCGGTGGTGATGTGGTGGATCGCGAGGCGCTCCGGTCCCGATGGACCGGAGACACGAACTGACGACGCGGTTCCAGGCGTCCGGCAAGGAGGCTCGACATGATGAAGTCGGCGGTTCTCGGCATCGTGCTCACGGGCGCGCTCGCCCTCATCCTGGCGCCCCCGCTCGCGCCCACCGCCGCCGGTCAGACCGGCGAGTGGCTGGCGTATGCCGCCGACAAGGCAGGCAGCAAGTACTCCCCGCTCGACCAGATCGACGCGACCAATGTGGAGGATCTCCAGATCGCCTGGCGGCAGTCGACGATTCCCTTCGTCACGCGACAGGGCAATACGATGCGCGCGCCGGGCGCATCACAGAACACCCCGCTCATGGTGGACGCGCTCCTCTACGTCATCACCGGGCTCGGGATGGTGGCCGCGCTCGACGCCACGACCGGTGTGGTGGCGTGGTACGACATGCCACCCGGACGTGACCCGGTAACGGAACGAGGGTCCGCGAAACGAGGCGTGGCGTACTGGTCCGACGGAAGCGACGCTCGCGTCCTCGCGGTCCTCGGCTCCGACCTCGTCGCGTTGAACGCGAAGACCGGCGAACGCATCGCCGAGTTCGGAGCCGGCGGCCAGGTCGACTTGATTCAGGGCTTTGACGACGCGAGGGTCGTCACCTTTCGCTGGCAGTCCGCGCCGATCGTCGTCAACGACGTCATCATCATCGGCTCGTTTATCGGCGATATCGTCAGCCACACGATGCCGGCGTTGAAGGAGATGCCACCCGGCGACGTACGCGGGTTCGACGTCCGCACCGGCGAGCAGCTCTGGATCTTTCACACGATTCCGCGCGAGGGCGAGCCGGGCAACGAGACGTGGCTCGCCGCTCCCGGCGAGGATCGGCGATCGTGGGAGTACTCCGGCAACACCAACATGTGGGCCTCACCGAGCGCCGACGAGGAGCTCGGCTACGTCTACCTACCGCTGTCGACCCCGACGAGCGATTACTACGGCGGGCACCGGCCGGGCGACAACCTGTTCGCCGAGAGCCTCGTGTGCCTGGACGCGAGGACCGGTGAGCTGGTCTGGCACTTCCAGGCGGTCCACCACGGCCTCTGGGACTACGACTTCCCGGCGGCACCGACGCTGGCGGACATCACCGTGAACGGACGGGAGATCAAGGCGGTCGCGATCACCAGCAAGCAGGCCAACACGTACGTCTTCGACCGTGTCACCGGCGAGCCGGTGTGGCCGATCGAGGAGCGACCCGTGCCGCAGGGTGACGTTCCCGGCGAGTGGTACGCCGCGACGCAGCCATTTCCCACAAAGCCGCCGGCCTACGACCAGCAGGGCGTGACGATCGATGACCTCATCGACTTCACGCCGGAGTTGCGCCAGGAAGCGATCGCCATGCTCGACGATTACGTCTGGGGCCCGTTCTTCACCCCGCCGTCACTCATCGACGAATCACCGGGCGGCACAAAGGGGACGATGGTGGTGCCCGGTCTGGTCGGCGGTACCGACTGGAACGGTGCCGGTGTCGACCCCGAGACCGGGATCATGTACATCCCGTCGGTCCACAGCGGAACCGTCGTCGGGTTGGCCCGGTCCGAGCACCCACGGTCGGACGTCGACTGGGTCATGAAGCAAGCGCGTCACATTCCGGGGCCGCAGGGCCTGCCGCTGTTCAAGCCGCCCTACGGCCGCCTTGTCGCGATCGATCTCAACGAGGGGGAGATCCTCTGGTCGGTCGCGAACGGTGACGGGCCGCGCGACCATCCGGCCATCGAGCACCTCGACCTTCCGCCACTCGGGCAGGGTGGGCGCGCCGCGCCGCTGGTGACAAAGAGCCTGGTGTTTCTCGGCGAAGGGGCGAACCTCGGCGCCGCGTTCCTGCCGGCCGGGAGCGGCGGTAAGGTCCTCCGGGCCTATGACAAGGCCACGGGCGCCGGGGTCGGGGAGGTCGCGTTGCCCGGGGGCGCCACCGCCGCGCCGATCAGCTACATGGTCGACGGGACGCAGTACATCGTAGTCACGGTCGGCTGGGACGACATGGAAAGCGAGTACATCGCCCTCGCACTGCCGTAGCTCGGTCCCGTCAGGCGGACGCGGCCGCATTGGCCGCGGTGGTGGCTGCGATCGCGGACGCCATCACCACGGCCTGTTGCGCGTCGAGGATGGCCTGAATCGACTGGAGCGCCGCGAGGTCGCCGGCGCTCCGCTCCCCAGCTCGCTCGGTGTCTTCGGCGAGGGTGATGCCGGCGGCGAGCGAAAACGCCTCGCCCTTCGTCGGCCGCGGTTTCGCCGCGCGCAGGCGGTCCCGATACCGCAGCACACGATCGACCACGCGCGCGGCCGACTCCTGGCTCAACGCGAGCATGGCGATCTCGTCGTAGCGTCCCGAGTTGACCCGTTCGCCGGCCCGCTTCAGGCGATCGGCCACACGAGAGAACCGCTGCACCGCCGTATCGGTGCCCCGGGGATCAACGGCGAGGAGGTGAGAGACGAGCTGCAGCATGTTGCCTAGCGAGAAACCGGCGCCGCGCAAGCTGGTGTAGGCGCGCTCCACATCTGCGGCGACGAGCTCGACCGACGTCTCCCGCCCCGCATGCAGCGCCGCGGCCGGCAGATCGGTCGCGCTCGTCAGCCAGAAGTGGTCCTTCCGCCATCGCCGGTAGATGCGCGCCAGTCGCACCAGCGTACGCTTCGGCACCACGCGCCCCTCACCGTGGAGCGCCAGCAGCAACGCCGCCAGCGTCGGACCGGTGCCGCGGCTGGGGATCTTGTGCGCCTTGAACGCGTCGCGCGTCTCGAAGACCCGCCCGTGGATCCTGGCCGGATCCAGACCGCGCCGAAGAATCATCGCGGCCACGACGTAGCGGATCTCCGACTTCAGCGGGCTCGTCCAGCGCGCGCGCTTCCGCAGCCCGGTCGCCGCCGCGTCGAGCCGGTCGTAGGTGACGCCGGCACCCGCCGCGCCCAACGTCAGCGCGACGAAGCGAAACGTCACCGCGTTGGTCGTCCAGCGTTTGCTCGCACGCAGTCGCTCGAAGGTCGCGAGATAGGCCGCGACGGGATCGGTGTCCGTGCTCATATCGGGAGTATAGGGTCAGTTCCGGACCGCACGGCCGGCGCGGACCGCGGCGGCGACCGAGGCCGGCAGTCCGCCGCCCGCGCGTCCGCCGCCCAGAATCGTGAAGCCCTGCGCGATGCGCCGTGGCATGTCACGCGCGCTCGCGGTGATGCCACACGCGATGTCGTTCGCCCGACAGGCGTCGACGATGGTCTGAATCGCCCGCTCGACCTCCGGGTCATTTCGCGGCACTCCCAGCGAGTTCGAGAGATCGCTCGGACCGACGTAGAACCCCGCCACGCCAGGCACCGCCGCGATAGCCTCGGCGTTGCGCAGGCCCTCGGCCGACTCGATCATCATGATGGCCACCAGATCGCCCTCCGGGTTGAGCGGCCAAGTGTCGGCATGCGACATGTAGTCCGCGGTCGATAGCCCCCAGAACCAGGCGGCGGCGGCCGGCCCCGACCCGCGCAGCCCACGCGGCTCCGCGATGGGCGATCCGCGGCGCGGCGGATAGCGCATGGCGCGCACGGCGTTCCGCGCCTGCTCGGCCGTCTCGATGGACGGAAAAATGACACCCATCAGCCCGATGTCGAGCGCCTGCTTCACGGCCCAGTGCGACGACTCGCGGCCGTATGGCGCCAGACGCGCGAGCGGGGTGACGCGATGCCGCACACGGCCCGCGTCAGCGATCGCGGAGGCGTCGATCATACCGAGGAGAAACGCCTGGAGCGCGGCGAAGTCCATTGGCCCGTGCTCCATGTCGACGTAGACGTAGTCGATGTCGGACCGGGCCAGCGAGCGGGCGTTCTCCAGCGACAGGTCGTAGGTGCTGACCCCGAAGACGCGGTCGCCGTTCGACAGCTTGCCGACCACCGAGCTGAGATGCGGCGGTGTCTCCTGCGCGACCGGGACTGGCGCGCACACGATTGCGCCCACGATGGCGACCACTGTCGCCACGATCCGCCGGCCGGCCGCACTGCTGGGTCGTTGATGCATCGGCAATCCTCCTGGCGCATATAATCGCATCGATTCCCGAAGCCGAAAGCGAGACCTCATGACCCCGACACATCTGGCAGCTGTGGCGATGCTCGTGCTCGCCTCTGCCACCCCGACCGCCGCGCAGCAGGACGGCAATCAGCAACCGGCGCCGCCGTTCAACCCGGTCACGGCCGAGCGGCTCGTCAACGCCGTCGACGAGCCGGAGAACTGGCTGATGTACTCCGGCGACTACAAAAGCCGACGATACACCGCGCTCGACCAGGTGCGCGCACGCAACGTCGCCGGGCTCGAGATCCAGTGGGTCTACCAGCTTGGCACCCTCGACCGGGCCGAGACGACGCCGCTCGTGGTCGACGGCGTGATGTACATCACCGAGTCGCCGAGCACGGTGATCGCCGTCGACGCCGGCACGGGGCGGCCGTACTGGCGCTACGAGTATCAGCTGCCGGACGAAGTCGTGTTCTGCTGCGGCCGGAACAATCGCGGCGTCGCTGTGCTCGGCGACCGCGTCTTTATGAGCACGCTCGACGCGCACCTGGTCGCGCTCGACGCCCGCACCGGCAACGTCGTCTGGGAGAGCGCGGCCGCGGAGACCCTGAACGGCTACAGCAAGACGGCCGCACCGTTGATCGTCGGCGACAAGGTGCTCACGGGGGTGGCCGGCGGGGAGTACGGCATCCGCGGGTTCGTCGACGCCTACGACATCGAGACCGGCACCCGGGAATGGCGCTTCTACACGACACCTGGACCGGACAATCCGGACAACCGCTCGTGGTCGGGCGAGTCGTGGCGCACCGGCGGTTCGGCGACATGGATGACCGGGTCGTACGACCCCGAGCTGAACCTCATCTACTGGGGCACGGGCAACCCCGGCCCCGACTACGACGGCACGGTGCGCGAGGGCGACAACCTCTACTCGGATTCGGTGGTCGCGCTCGATGCCGACACGGGCGAGATGAAGTGGTACTTCCAGTTCACCCCCCACGACATCCACGACTGGGACTCGACGCAGATCCCGATTCTGGCCGACACGACGTTCAACGGCGAGCCGCGCAAGCTGATGCTGTTCCCGAACCGCAACGCGTTCTTCTACGTCCTCGACCGCGAAACCGGGGAGTTCCTGCTCGGCGAGCCGTACGCGAAGCAGACCTGGGCCGAGGGCCTCGATGAGACGGGGCGGCCCATCCTCCTGCCCGGCAAGGAGCCGAGCGAGGAGGGCACCATCGTCTCGCCGCCCATTATCGGCGGATCCAACTGGTGGTCGCCCACCTACAGTCCGCGTACCGACCTGATCTACGTGATGGCCTACGACGCCGAAACGAAGTACTTCATCCGGCCGACGGAGTACGAGCAGGGGCGCAGCTACCGGGCCGGTGGAGGCGAATCACCGGAGCCGCTCGAGAGCTACGTACGCGCGGTGCGCGCCATCTCGCCGCAGACCGGCGAGCTCCAGTGGGAGTTCGAGGTCGACCCCCGGACCACGTCCGGGCTGATGTCGACGGCCGGCGATCTCGTCTTCGGCGGCACCGCGGACGGATCTTTCTTCGCGCTCGATGCGCTCAGCGGCGAAGAGCTCTGGCACAAGAACGTCGGGGGACGCGTACACGCAGGCCCGATGAGCTACGCCGTCGGCGGCAAGCAACACGTGGCGATCGCGGCGGGCAACGCGATCTTCTCGTTCGCCCTGCCGGAGTGATCCGCCAGGGCAGGGCTAAAGCCCTGCGCTACGGATCGCCGAACAAGCTCTTCGGCACGAACCCGGTGACGACCTGCGTCAGGTCGACGGCTTCGGACACGCGGAAATCGACGGCGATGCTGGCCAGCGAGAACGCCTGCGAGCGTGTGAGCCCCTGCTCCGTAACGAGATAGTCGACGACCGCGACGACGGCCTTGCGCAGCGCGCGATCCAGGTCGAGGTCGATCCCCATCAAGAGGTGATGCGTGCCGGTCTCGGCGCGCGGCCCGTCGATCGCCCGGCCCTTGTGGACCACGAACCGAAACGTCCCGCTCAGCGACTGCTCGATCGCCGTGCCGCTCACCTCGCCGTCGCCCTGTACCGAGTGGGGATCACCTACATAGAAGCGCGCGCCCGGGTGGAAGACCGGCAGATAGAGCGTCGCACCGGCGGTCAGGTCCTTCACGTCGAGGTTGCCACCGAACGCGCCGGGTGGGCGCGAGCCCTGCACTCCCGCGACCGTCACGCCGGGCTGCCCCACGGTCGGGTCGGCGGGCGCGACGGCCATCACCCCCATGAACGGCGCCAGCGGCACTTGGATGTCTTCCGAGAAGAGCGCGACCTCCCGTCCATCGACCACTGCGGTTCGGATGAAGTGCTGAACCCGTGGGATGTCCATCGGCACATCGTCGACAGACGTGCCGGGATACGTGGGGCCGAAGACACCGCTCGTGGAGCCGGTCGTGTTGATGCCGTAGGGAACGCGGGTCGCGAGGTCGAGAATCTGCACTTCCAGCATGTCACCCGGCTCGGCGCCGTCGATGTAGATGGGACCGGTGATGACGTGCGCGCTCCGACCCTCGCGAGGTCGATCGGACTTCGATTCCCAGAATTCGAGCACGTCCTGCAGCACCTCGTGCGGTGCCACACCGAACGTACCCAGATAGCGCTCCGGATCCTCGGCCTGAATGCTCCCGGCATGCGTGAGGGTGTCGATGCCCACCGTGTCGCCCGACGCGATCGTCAGCACCGGCGCGCGATCGACTGGAAACCACCCCCAGACGACGTTGGCCGGCGTCGACGGCACGTGGTGGGTCGGCTGCTGCGCGAGCGCGGCGCCGGGCACACCGCCCAGCGTCGCTGCCAGCAGCAACGTCACGTGCGACCCCGCGCTCGAGCGATTGGCCATCGACAGCGTTAGAATAGCGTCACTGACCTGACAGCCCAAGCGGCCCGTGTTCACGACGGACTGCGACACCTCCAGGAGGCTCTCGTGCTTCGAACGCGCTCGTTCCTACCGCTGGCCGGCATGTTCGTGGCTCTGCTCTTGGCCGCCGGCGGCCGATTCGCCGCTCAGGATCACGTGGGCCAGTACTCCCAGCCCGACATCAACTACGGGATGCGAGTCTACGGCGAGACGTGTATCAGTTGCCACGGAAACGGCGACGCGGTACCCGGTGTCGATCTCCGGACCGGCCAGTTTCGATCGGCCGAGTCCGACCAGGAGCTGATGTTTCTCATCCGGAGGGGCATCCCGGACACCGCAATGCCCCCCGGTGACTACACCCAGGCCGAGCTGACCGGGCTGGTCGCCTATCTGCGCACCATGGGCGATCTCGACTTGAGTGACGTGGCGATGGGCGACGCCGGGCGCGGCCGAACGATCTACGCCGGCAAGGGCGACTGTGCCCGGTGTCACCGCATCGGTGGCGAGGGGTCGCACGTCGCACCGAATCTCAGCAGCATCGGGGCTATCCGCACGGCCGGCGCGCTCGCGACGTCGCTCGTCGACCCGACCGAGGCCATGGTGCCGCTCAATCGGCCGGTGCGGGCCGTGACCCGGGACGGCACGCTCTACACTGGCCGGCGACTCAACGAAGATACCTATACCGTGCAGCTCATCGACCAGAACGAGCGGCTCGTCTCGCTCGTCAAAGACGACCTCCGCGAGTTCACCGTCTTGACCGCGTCGTCGATGCCGTCGTACGAGGATACGTTGACCGAGCAGGAACGAGCTGACGTCCTCGCGTATCTCTTGAGCCTGAGAGGGATGAACTGATATGGCGTTAGCACACCGTGGGCGCGTGACCGGCTTGGCACTGATCCTCTTGATGCTCCCCTTCACCGTCTCCGCGCAGGTCACGTTCGAACGCCTGCTGAACGCCGCCGACGAGCCCCAGAACTGGCTGACCTATTCGGGCGGCTACGCCAGCCAGCGTCACACCGCGCTCGACCAGATCACCGCCGACAACGTCGGCGACCTCGAGCTGCAGTGGGTGTTTCAGGCCCAGTCGCTGCAGGCGTTCCAGACGACGCCACTCGTCGTCGACGGCATCATGTATCTGACCGAGGCGCCGAACACCGTGGTGGCACTCGACGCCAAGCTCGGCCGCGTGTTCTGGGAGTACGAGTACACGCCGGCGCAAGAGTCGCGCCCCTGCTGCGGCCGGGTCAACCGAGGGGTCGCTATTCTCGGCAACACGCTCTTCATGGGTACCATCGA
The DNA here is from genome assembly GCA_965197395.1 of Vicinamibacterales bacterium. Lineage (GTDB taxonomy): Bacteria > Acidobacteriota > Vicinamibacteria > Vicinamibacterales > UBA8438 > CAZYFH01. The sequence continues at coordinate 1,046,267 of CBDANB010000007.1, forward strand.
CGCCCAGTTGATCGCCATCGACGCGATCAGCGGGCAGCCGATCTGGCAGACGAGCGTCGCCGAACCGGGCGCGGGTTATGCGCTCACGCTGTCACCGCTCGTGGTCAAGGACAAGGTCGTCGTCGGGATCGCGGGCGGTGAGTACGGCATCCGCGGGTTTATCTCGGCCTATGACGTGGCCACGGGTGACGAGGCGTGGAAGTTCTATACGATTCCCGGGCCCGGCGAGCCGGGTCACGAGACGTGGCAGGGCGACGATTGGAAATACGGCGGCGCCTCGGCATGGATCACCGGGTCCTACGATCCCGACGTGGACCTGATCTACTGGGGGATCGGCAACCCCGGTCCGGACTGGAACCCCGAGCAGCGACCGGGCGACAACCTCTACTCGGATTCGGTCGTGGCGCTCAACCCGGATACCGGGGCGCTCGAGTGGCACTTTCAGTTCACCCCGAACGATCCGTATGACTACGACGCCGTCCAGGTCCCGGTGCTGGTCGACTACCCCGCCCAGGACGGCGGCACGTTGAAGCTCATGCTGTGGGGGAACCGCAACGGCTTCTTCTACGTGCTCGATCGGACCAATGGCCGGTTCATCAACGGCCAGGAGTACATCGACATCAACTGGGCCGAGGGCCTGACCGATACCGGCCGCCCGATCATGACGCCGCAGCCGCCAGGGGTGACGACGTTCCCGGGCGTGCAAGGCGGCACGAACTGGTACTCGCCGTCGTATAGCCCGTCGACCAGATTGTTCTACCTGTCGGCGTGGGAGGGCTACGGCTCGGTCTTCGAGGCCCAGGAGGCCGAATACCAGGAAGGCCGCCTCTTCCTCGGCGGCCGCCCGGCGCCGCCGGATCCCTCGAGCGTCATCCCGGGCCTCGCGCGGGGGCCGATCAACACGTGGACCGAGGCGAACGGCACCGGCTCGGTCATCGCCATCGATCCGACGACGGGCGAAGAGCAGTGGAAGTTCGACATGACCGACGTCACGAGCAGCGGCATCCTCACGACCGCCACCGACCTCCTCTTTACCGGCGGTCGCGAAGGGTACTTTCACGCCCTCGATGCGCGTGAGGGCGAGCTGCTGTGGAAGACGACGCTCGGCGGGATGATCGCCAACGGGCCGATCAGCTACGCGGTCGACGGCACGCAGTACGTCGCCGTGGCGTCCGGCAACGGGATGTTCGTCTTCGCGCTGCGGGATTGAGCGTCGCGCGGGCTTTTTCAAGCCCGCGAGGCAAGGCTAAAGTCGTAGCGCGGGCCTTCAGGCCCGCGTGGCAAGGCTAAAGCCTTGCTCTACGTTGCCGTGACCGCGGCGGTCGCACCCGCACACGCGGCGAGATACCCCGTCGCGGCCGCGACACCGCCGGCGCGATGCGGCACGTCCGCCACCTGCAGTCCCATCTCGATGCCGGCGAGCGTGCCCAGCAAGCTGAGGTCGTTGAGGTCGCCGAGATGACCGACCCGGAAGATCTGGCCGGCCAGCTTCGATAGCCCCACCCCGAGTGACAGATCGAAGCGGTCCAGCAGCAGGTCGAGGAGCATCCCTGCATTGTGCCTCGCCGGCATCATCACGGCGGTGATCGACGAGCTGTACTCGTCGGGATTCGCGCACAGGATCTCGAGGTCCCACGCGTTTACCGCGCGACGCGTCGCCTCTGCATGCCTGTCATGGCGAGCGAAGACGTTCGCCAGCCCCTCATCGTTCAGCAGGTCGAGCGCTTCACGCAGGCCGTAGAGCAGGTTGGTGGCGGGGGTATACGGAAAGACCCCCTTCCGGTTCGCCGCGAGCACGTCGCTCCAGTCCCAGAAGCTGCGCGGCAGTGATGCCGTCGCATGCGCGGCAAGCGCCCGGTCACTGACCCCGTTGAAGCTGAGACCGGGCGGCAGCATCAGCCCCTTCTGCGACGCGCCGACTGTCACGTCGACCTGCCACTCGTCGTGGCGGTAGTCGATCGACGCCAGCGACGAGATGGTGTCGACCATGAACAGCGCGGGATGACGGGCGCCGTCAATCGCGCGGCGAACGAGCGGAATCCGACTCGCGACGCCCGTCGACGTCTCGTTGTGCACGACGCAGACGGCCTTGATGGCGTGGGCTGAATCGTCCACCAACCGCGCTTGCACCGCGGCCGGGTCGACGCCGTGTCGCCAATCGCCTGGCATGAGCTCGGTGGTGAGCCCCAGCTTGTCGGCGATGGCCTTCCACAACGTCGCGAAGTGCCCCGTCTCCGCCATCAGCACCCGGTCGCCTGCTGACAGCGTGTTGACCAGCGCCGCTTCCCAGGCCCCCGTTCCGGAGGCCGGGTAGATCACGATGGGCCCAGCCGTCCCGAAGATGGCGCGCAGGTCGTCGAGCACCGAGCCCGCCAGGGCACGGAACTCCGGGCCGCGGTGATCGATGGTCGGCCGGGCTATCGCACGCAGCACCCGCTCGGGCACATTCGTCGGGCCCGGGATCTGGAGGAAATGCCGTCCGCCGCGATGTGCCATGCGTACCAGCTCCTATCGGACCTTCCGATACTGCCGGAGCACCCGCCCCTTGCGCGCGTCGGTGAACGTCTAGGCGTCGTACTCGCGGTGGTCGCTCGGCGCCTCGATCACGACCGTGGCCCCCTGCCGAGCCGAGCCCTCGCGCCGTAGGGTCACAGTATGCCACCGTCCTGCGACGGCGCCCCGAACCCCGCGCACCAGGTACTTTGAGCTTACCTTCATCATATTTATGTCATATACTCATCGTATGTCCAGACTGCCGGTGTCCGTGACTCTTGACGCCGACAACCTGCTGTGGTTACGCGCCCAAGCAGGTCCAGGTCGCAGCGTCAGCCGCATCGTCGATGAGATCGTTGGCGAAGCGCGGGCGAGCGGACATGGTGCGAGCGCCGCGAGTCGTTCGGTGGTCGGCACCGTCGACCTCCGTGGCTTCGACCCGACCACTGCGGATCGCGATCTCCGCTCGCTGTTTCACGCGTCGGCCGGCGGCAACGCGACCGTGTACGAGCGACGGGCCCGGTACGAGCGCAAGCGCCGACAGCCGCGCTCGTGATGGCTCGTCGTCTCGCTGCGGCTGTTTGTGACACCCACGCGCTCCTCTTTCACGCGGGGCGCGACAAGCGTCTCGGCCGGCGCGCCACCGCGCACTTCGCCGCCTGCGAGGCACGCGCGGCCATCACGTACGTCCCGGTCGCGGTCCTCTGGGAAATCAGCGTGCTGGCGCGACGCAGGCGGATCGATCTCCAGCGACCCCTCGCCGCCTTCGCCGACGACCTGTTCAGCAATCCGGCCTATCAGCCGGTCGACCTCGGCGTCGAACAAGTGCTCCTCGCCGACGAGCACCGCCCGAACACCGACCCGTTCGACGCGCTAATCGTGGCGGCGGCGCGACTGCTCGACTTGCCACTTGTCACCCGCGACCGCGCGATCGCATCGTCCACGCTTGTTGCCACGCTCTGGTAGTGCACCACCGTGTCCGTTCCGCGCTCGTTTCGGCCCGAGGTCCCCTGGCCGCCGGCGATACGCCGGCGTTTATACTGCGCCGCATGAGCGAGGCGTTGCGTGATGATCTCGAAGCGCGGCTCGACGGTGAAGTGCGCTTCGACCAGATCTCACGCGCGCTCTACTCCACAGACGCCAGCGTCTATCGGATCGAGCCACTCGGCGTTGCCATCGTGCGATCGCGCGACGACGTGGTGCATGCCATCGCGTGCGCCCGCCGGCACGGGACCTCGATCACCGCGCGGGGCGGCGGAACCTCGCAGGCCGGGCAAGCGATCGGCGCCGGCCTCCAGCTCGACACCTCCAAGTACTTCAACCGCCTGCTCGAGGTCAACGTCGAGGAGCGCTGGGTGCGGGTGGAGCCGGGGATCGTGCTCGACGAGCTGAACGCCCAGCTCGCGGTGCACGGACTGCGGTTCGCGCCCGACATCTCGACGGCAAACCGCGCCACGATCGGCGGGATGATCAGCAACAACTCCAGCGGCGCGCGGTCCGTCATCTACGGGAAGACAATCGACCATGTGCTCGACCTGCACGTCGCGCTGTCCGACGGCGGAATCGCCCACCTACGACCGCTGGGGGCGGCCGAGCTTGAGCTGGCCTGCGACGGTGACGCGCTCGAAGCACGTTGCTATCGCGCTGTCCGCGACCAGGCAGGCGCGCTGGCGGCCGAGATCAACCGCCGCTACCCACAGATCCTCAGGCGTGTGGGCGGCTACAACCTCGACGCGTTCGTCGACCGTACCCGTCCGTTCAATCTCGCCAAGCTGATCGTGGGGTCCGAGGGGACGCTGGGCATCGTCGTCGAGGCGCGCCTTAACCTCGTGCCGCTGCCACAGGCCAAGGCGGTGCTGACGATCGAGTTCGACGACCTGCTCGACGCGCTCGGCGCGACACCAGGCATCCTCACGCACCGTCCATCGGCGATCGAGGTGATGGACAGCGCCATCCTCGACCATGCACGCGAGAACCCGGCGCTCGACACGATGCGGCGGGCCGTCCTCCACGGCAACCCGGGCGCCCTCCTGTGCGTGGAGCTATACGACGACGACGCCGGCGCGCTTACATCTCGGCTCGAGCGTCTCGAGGCCGACGTCGCCGCCCGCGACGGCGCGAGACACACGACGCGCGCGGTCTCCCCCGCCGACCAGGCGCGCATCTGGCAGCTCCGCCAGTCGTCGCTCGGACTGTCGATGGCGATGAAGGGGGACGCCAAGAGCATCTCGTTTGTCGAGGACACCGCGGTCGCACCGGAGCAGCTCCGCGACTACATCGAGCGCTTCCTCGCGATCGTCGAACGCCATGGGACCACGGCGGCCGTCTACGCGCACGCGTCGGTCGGGTGCCTGCATGTCCGCCCGGTCGTCAACCTGAAGACCGAGCAGGGCGTGCGACAGTTCGAGGCCATCGCCAACGACATTGCCGACCTCGTCCTGGAGTACGGCGGCGCGCTGTCGGGCGAGCACGGCGACGGGCTCGTCCGGGGCCCGTTCGTCGAGAAGATGTTCGGGTCGACGCTCTATGAGGCCTTCCGCACGATCAAGCGGACGTTCGATCCGGACGGCCGTTTTAATCCGGGCAAGATCGTCGACACACCGCCGCTCACCACCAACCTCCGCTACGGCGCCGGGTATCGGACGCCAAACCCTGAGACGTTCTTCGACTACACGGCGCATGGCGGGCTTGGACGCGCCGTCGAGATGTGCAGCGGCGTGGGCGCCTGCCGAAAGACGCTGGCCGGCACGATGTGCCCCTCCTACATGGCGACTCGCGACGAGGCGCACACCACCCGCGGCAGGGCGAACGCGCTGCGGCTCGCCATGGCCGGCCACCTCGACGGCGATGACCTCGGCGACCGCGGCGTCTACGACGTCCTCGACCTCTGCCTCGAGTGCCGCGCGTGCAAGACGGAGTGCCCGGTGGGCGTCGACATGGCCCGGTTCAAGAGCGAGTTCCTCGCGGGCTACTGGTCACGGCATGGCACGCCGGCGCGCGCCCGCGTGCTCGGCCACATCCGCGGGCTGTCGGCGTGGGGAAGCCGCCTCGCGCCGATCGTCAACCGGAGCCTCGGACTCGGCTGGGTGCGCCGGATCAACGAGCGGCTGCTGGGGATTGATCGGCGAAGGCCGTTGCCGCGGTGGACCTCGCGCACGCTCGCCTCCCGCTGGCGGGACCGTCCGGCCGCTGAGGGCGCACACCGGGTCGTGCTCTTCAACGACACGTTCACGAACTACTACCACCCGGGGATCGGGACGGCGGCGGCCGACCTGCTCGAGGCGACCGGCCACGGCGTGACGATCGGACCGTCCGCCTGCTGCGGCCGCCCGCTCATCTCACAAGGTCTGTTGACGGTCGCGCGCGAGCGCGCCGCCGACGTGACCCGCCGGCTGCATCGAGAGGCGGTCGCGGGGACGCCGATTGTCGTGCTCGAGCCGAGCTGCCTCTCCGCGCTGCGGGATGACGTTCCGGCGCTCCTCGGTGGGCGGCTGCAGGCCGAGGCGCGGCAAGTCGCCGATGCGTGCGTGTCGTTCGAGGCGTTCCTCGAGGACACGCTCGCGTCGGGTCGCGCCGCCTTGGCGTTGCGGGACGGCCCGACGCAGGTGGTGCTCCATGGCCACTGTCATCAGCGATCGCTTGGTCTGGTCGCCCCGGCCCGGGCACTGCTCGCGCGGATTCCGGGCGCGAGGGTCACCGAGCTCGACGCCGGGTGCTGCGGGATGGCAGGATCGTTCGGTTACGCGCGGGAGCACTTCGACGTGTCGCGTCAGATCGCCGAGCGCCGACTGCTGCCCGCCGCGCGAGCGCTCGAGCCCGGAGGGGTCCTCGTGGCCGCGGGCACCTCGTGCCGACATCAGGTCCACGACTTCACCGGGGTACGCGCGTCGCATCCGGCCGAGCTGCTGCGGTCGCTGCTAGCGCGGTGACCCCCACGGTGCGTTCGGGCCGGTGAGTTCTCGCCGGCGGGCACCTGGCGGCGTGCCGGTCCGATTGAGCGTGGTGTCGAGCGGGGCCTCACACAGATACAATGTGGCGGGGAGCAGACGATGCCTATCTACGAGTACACGTGCCGTGGGTGCAGCCACGAGTTCGAAGCGGTGGTGCTGCCCAAGGGATCACCGCCGTCGTGCCCGAAGTGCCAGAGCGAGGATCTCGAGCGTCGGCTATCGATGTTCGCCGTCAGCTCGGACGGCACGCGCGACATGCACTTAAAGTCGGCGCGGAAGCAGGCCGCCAAGGTCCGCCGCGACAAGGAAGTGGCCGAGCACGAGATGATCCACCATCACCATCATTAATTGGACGGGGCTGCGCCCCGAACCCCCGCGGACGCTCCGCACGCGGCGCATGGCGGCGGCGACGATGGTCGTCACGAGTCGGCCGAGCGCCCTGGCGCACCGCACGCTCACCGCAGCGACAGTTTTCACGAATACACCGATCGCGACCACGCCGCGCGCGCCCGCGATGAGGATCGACTTCAGAAGTCCGGCGAGCCATCGGACTCCGCGGAGTCCTGCCACGACGGAGGCGTGGAGGACGCCGCTGAGCGCCCTGACGCCATGCAGTCCGGCAGCGACGATGGCCCGCAAGCCCCTGCCGAGCGACCACACGCCGCGCTTTCCTACAGCCACGATGGCCAAGAGGAACCTGACAGGCAACCAGGGGCGGCGGATGCGCGCAGAGGCGACGGTCCCCGGGGATCTGCTGAGCGCGCCGACATCGCGCCGCCCGCGCGGGTTCAAGCCCAATTCGACCGCATACGCTCGCGCGAGGACGTCAGCGGGACCCAGCGTCTCGAGGACCGCGGCAAGACCCTGACCCGCAGCCGTGGCTTCGGCTATGTGATTGCGGATCTCATCGGTGATTTCTTGTCGCTCCGCCAACTCGTACTCGTTGATGGCGCTCTCCAAGCAGGTCAGATAGCGTTCGACGACGGGATGTCGTTGGATCACGCGGCCACTCCTCTACGTAGGCAACGATCGACTGCCACCACCATCTCCGCCCACTCCCGTTCCAGCGCCGCAAGTCGCTCCCGCCCCTTGGACGTGAGTCGGTAGTACTGCCGAGGCGGTCCAGCGGGCGACTCGGCAGCGAACGTCTCGAGGTGACGATCGGTCTTGAGGCGACGAAGCAGGGGGTAGACCGTATTCTCGCCGGCGGCCAGGGGGCCGAGCGTGTTCAACGTCGTCACGATTTCGTATCCGTAGCTTGCAACGTCGCCAAGCAGCTTGAGGACGCAGAGCTCCAACACGCCGCGGCGCCACTGCGGCGTCCGGTCGCTCTGGGCCGAATCGACCACGCCTGGCTCCTCGAAGCTGCTCATGTGCGTCACACAGTAGCATGCTACTGTGCAACGCGCAATAGTTGATCGCGTCCGAGCCAGCCACGCTCGTGTGCGGTCACCCGGAAATCGAGCGCCGGTTCGGCGCCAGGGTCGTCGGATAAGGTGGAACCCGACGGGCGAAGGGCGGGCGCCCGTCGTGGTGTTCAGCCTGAGGGGTGAGGAGAGACCGTGACCGACTACGACCGCAGCTTTCGGACGATCGATACCAACGTCGTGCACGCCGGCGCGCCGCAGCCCCACATTGGTGGGGCCGTCGTCACCCCGCTGTTTCAGTCCGCCAACTACGTCATGTCGGGTGAGACGACCTACGACGCGCTCACGTACATACGGCTGAGCAACTCGCCGTCCCACCTCACGCTACAGGCGCGGTTGGCGACCATCGAATCGGGTGAGGCGGCGCTGGTGACCGCGAGCGGCATGGCGGCGATCACCACATCGATCCTGGCGTTCGCGGGTGCCGGCGACCACGCGCTCACGCAGCGGACGCTCTACGGCGGTTCGCAGAGCTTCTACGATCACGATGCGCCGCGTATGGGCATCGACTACACCGCGGTCGATGCCAGCGACCCGACGACCTGGGAGTCGGCGCTCACGGATCGCACAAAGATCTTTTACGTCGAATCGATCTCGAATCCGCTGCTGGAGGTCGGCGACCTGGCCGCGGTGGTGGCATTCGCCGGCGCGCACGGTCTGACGACAATCATCGACAATACGTTCGCGTCACCTGTGAACTTTCGCCCGCTCGAGATCGGGTTCGACCTTGTGGTCCACAGCGCGACCAAGTATCTCAACGGCCATAGCGACATCGTGGCGGGCTGCGTGATCGGCTCCAACGCCAAGGTCGATGCCATCCGACGCGTGCTCGTCCACCTCGGGGGATCTGCGGACCCACACGCCTGCTTTCTGATGGAACGTGGATTGAAGACCCTGGTCCTCAGGATGGAACGGCACAACGCTAATGCCCAGCGGTTGGCGACCTTTCTCGCTTCGCGCCGCGAGGTGTGTCGGGTGAACTATCCGGGGCTCCCGCGCGATCCCTCGCACTCCCGCGCGCTGGCACTCTTTTCCGGCTGCGGAGGGATGCTCTCGTTCACGGTTGACGGACCGGAGCGCGCCGAGCGCGTGATCGAGCGACTTCGCATTCCCGTCCACGCCCCAAGCCTGGGCGGACCCGAAACGCTCGTCGTACGACCGGCCGCCAGCTCACACCTCGGCCAAACAGACGACGAGCGTGCGCGCGCCGGCATTACCGATGACCTGATCCGTGTGTCGGTGGGTATCGAGGACGCCGACGAACTGCTCGAGGATTTTGCCCAGGCGCTGGACGCGTGACCCGCTCAGCGATGCTCCGCCCTCGTGTGGCGACCTCGAACGTAGCGGCGCCCGCCGCGCTTACGGCGCGAGCGGATCGGGGCGCAGCTGGATCTGGCTGATGTAGCCCATCCGGTTCTCTGTATGCAACAGCCCGTCGGTGTTGTTCGACACCCAGAGACCCCGGCCCTTCCACCCCCCGTTGGGATCATCGATCCGTCCGTCGAGACCACGGGTGAACGTTCCCAACGGATACGGTATCCGCAACTTCGTGAACCCTTCGGTAGCCGGGTCGAACACCAGCAGCGAGTCCGAGTTGGTGCCGGTCAGGATGACCATGTCCGCGCCTAGACCGAACGCGTCGAACTGGTCGACCCAGATGTAGTAGTGGAAGTCCGCGCTACCGGTCGCATCGCTGGTCCCGCGAATTTTCGGTCCCGGGGTTTCCCAGTAGGTGAACTCCTCGGTCTGCGGGTTGAACCGACCGAGGTGCCCGCTGCCGGTCCCGAACCACAACGTGCCGTCGGTTGTCGCGTCGATCCCGCGTGGTCCGTAGGCCGGCGGGGGCAGGACGTACTGCTTGTAGGCCTGCGTCTTCGGGTCGAACATGTCGATGCGGTTCCCGACGAGGTTCGGGAGCGGCGGTTGCCCGAAAATGCCTGGATACCCGGCCCGCCAGATGGTGTCGTCCTTCGGACTGACGATGATGCCGTAGCCGCCACCCATAACCGAGCGTCCGGTCTCCGGGTCGATCTTGGTGAAGGCGGTCTGGGCCAGCGCTTCCGTTTCGCCGGGGCGCTCGGGGTCGAGCTTGCTCGGGTCGAGCATGCCCAGCCGACTGCGATCGCCGCTCGTCCACAGGCGTCCCTGGCTGTCGAACTGCAGATGGTGCGTGCCATACACCGTGTCAACCAGGACAAATTCTTCGCGCTCGGTGTCGAAGTAGCCGAGCTGCCGCCCCGAGCTCATGTCCCTGTCGCTGAGTTGCCGCGACGAGCCACCGGCGGTATCGACGACCACGTCGTGCGCCCATCCGGGGGTCTCACGCCCGCGCATCCGGGTCGTCAACCAGACGTTGCCCTGGTCGTCGAGCATCGGATTGTGGGAGCTGGTGTTTCCCTGGATGCGCCCCTCCCGTGACGGGTCTCGACTGGGCCCGTGACGCATTGGCACCTCGCGCGACGTCACGGTGTGCGTGACCGGGTCGAGTGCCCAGAGATAGCTCTGGCCGATGTCGATGCCCCACACCTTGCCGTGCGGATAGAGCGTCGGGTCGCGCTTATCGGTGGAGACGTTGTCGTGGATGTAGCTGAGCTCCTGCCCCCACGCCCACTGCGTGATGACGACGTTGCGCTCGACACCGGTCGGGCGCGGCGGCTGTGGTGGCACTTCGCCGGCCGCGATGCGGGACGCCCAGTCGGCCAGGCTGGTCTTGAGCGCGTCGCTTCCGAGGGCGTCGGCCGTTCTGCCCATGCCGGCGCGGTCCCACACGGCATCCCAGTGGTCGGGTTCGAGCCAGATCCGGGAAATCTCCTGTCCCAGCTGATGACACAGCATGCAGTTCAGCTTCATGGTGCCAAGCCAGTGGTCCGCGGTCGGGAACGCCCCTGCGGTTTGGCTGCTTTCCTCGTCATCATCCAGGGCCTCGGATTCGCCCTCGCCTTCGATCTGTGACTGACGGCCCGCGTTGCCGACGAGCGGCAATGCGTGGGCCGGCGGTGGCTCGTAGAGTGACAACCAGTAGTTGGCTGGGTAGATCTTCGCCGCCTCCTGAGGCGTTCGGGCGTCCCCGATCGCCAGCGAGAGGCGCTCACCCGGAGCGGCCGCGGACCGATTCGAGTCACGGAGCCCGTACCCGCGAGCCCAGACCTCGTAGGCGCCGTCCGGCAGGTCGGGCACGAGGAACCGGCCCTGGTCGTCGGTCACGACGATGCGCTGAAAGTGCGTGGGCAAGCTGTCGGTCTCGGCGACGACCCACACACCCGCTTCGGGCCGGTCACCATTGAGCACCACCCCACTGATGCCCTGCGCATCGGTCGGCACGTCCACGAGACCGGGCGCTGGCGCTTCTTCGGCCGGCCGAGCGCCGCAGGCTACGCCAGTAGCCAGTAGAACCGGTGCGATGACCACGGCTGCCGAGGATCTCAGTGTTCCTGTCATGTCAGTGCTTTCCCCCAACGGAACCGATACTACGCCGAATACCCTCCGTCGTGCGCTGTGCATTTCACCGCGGGGTCGACGCAGCCGGTGGAGTCGCGGCCCGGCGATCGATACAATGCGGTCGTCCGTAGGTCCGGGAACTCTTGGCAAAGAGAGGAATCACATGCAAGTTATGAGGCTGTGTGCCATGACCACCGTTCTCGCCCTTATCAGTATCAGTGGAGGTCCGACCGCAATGGCTAGTGAGGCTACTCAAGCGAATGAACTAGCAGCTGTCATCACGACGACGAAGGGTGACATCCGCGTGACGCTCTTTCCGGCGGAGGCCCCTTTGACGGTGGCAAATTTCGTCAACCTGGCCCAGCGCGGCTACTACGACGGGCTGAAGTTTCACCGTGTCCTCGCCAATTTCATGATTCAGGGAGGCGATCCAACCGGCACCGGGAGCGGGGGGCCCGGCTATCAGTTCGCCGACGAGTTCAGTCGCTCCCTGCGGCACGATTCCGCGGGCACATTGTCGATGGCGAACGCCGGACCGCGCACGAACGGAAGTCAGTTCTTCATCACGCACGGGCCTACCCCTCACTTGGACGACATGCATTCGATCTTCGGCAAAGTCTCTTCGGGGCAGGACATCGTCGATGCCATCGCGCAGAACGACGTGATGACGACCATCGTGATCGAGGGTGACGCTGCTTCGCTTCTGGCGGCGCACAAGGAGCAGGTGGACGAATGGAACCGGATCCTGGACGGGAGATAGCCTCGCCGGACTCGTGGGCGGCGCGATCCCAGGGCTGAGCGCCGGCCGTCACCCGGCGATCGAACCCCAGTGCTCGACGAGATGCTCCGCGGTCCGCCAGGCCAGCGCCTGCGCGGTCAGCGTGGGGTTGTGGGCCCCGCTCGTCCCCATCACCGACGCACCGAGCACGCCGAGATTGGGCACTTCGTGCGAGAACCCCCAGCGATTGACGACGTTGGTCTCGGCGTTGTCGCCCATCCGGGTGCCGCCGTACGCATGTGTCGACGGGCCCATCGTGCCGAGCCCTCCGCGGATGATCTCGACGGCCCCCGCCTCTCGGAACCACCGCTCCATCTTGTCCTGGACGAAGGTCGAGATTCGCCGCTCGTTGTCACGGTAGTCGGCCGTGATGCGGCAGACGGGATCGCCCATCGGATCCGTCACGGTCGGATGAAGGTCGAGGTAGTTGTCCTCGTAGGGCAACGTCGTCTTCTGGAGATACGACCCGACCGACCGGTCGGCGTTTTCCTTGATGAACGCCTTCCACGTCGACCCCCACCGCGGCGCGCGGCCGAACGTGCTCATGCTCGCCGCCTCAATCGGCCGCCGGTCCGAGTAGATCCACAGGTTGCTGCCGCCGATGAAATCGAGCTCCGCGTGGTCGAAGTTGTCGTCGGCCCAATCGTCTATCGCGACGCCCTGGGCAGGGAGACCGTACCAGCGGTTGAGGTCACGCGGGAACAGCGCGGTCACGCCGCCGCCCTGCGCATGGCTCAAGTAGTGGCGGCCCACCTGGCCGTTGTTGTTGCTCAGGCCGTTCGGGCATGCGTCCGAGGTCGACAGCAAGAGCAGCCGGACGTTCTCGTAGGTATAGCTGGCCAGCAAGACGACCTCCGCCGGCTGGACATGGGTCTCGCCGTCCTTCACGTACTCGACCCCAGTGACGCGCCCGTCGCCGTCCGCACGGATCGCCCGCACGTGCGCTTCGGTAACGACGTCGAGGCGTCCGGTGGCCTGCGCCCGCGGAATCGTCGACACCGCCGTCGAGTTCTTCGCGTCGAGATGGCAACCGCCGCGATTGCAGAACCCGTGATACGCGCAGCCCGCGCGATCCTGGTAGCGCTCGGAGTTGATGGCCGCCGGTCCGGCGAACGGATGCCAGCCGAGACCGCGCGCCGCGTCGGCCATCATCTCCGTGAACCCGGTACCGCGAAGCGGCGGCATCGGGTACGGACGGCGGCGCGCGCCCTCGAAAATGTTGCCGCGTTCGTCGATCGTTCCCGCGACGTTGCCCGCCTGGCCGGACACGCCCACCTCGTATTCCACACGGTCGTAATACGGCTCCAGCTCCTCGAGTCCGAACGGCCAGTCCTCGACGGTGGACCAGGCCGGGACACGCGACGCCCCGTATCGCCGCGTCGTCTCGCTCACCACCTTGAAGTCCCACGGGTTGAGCCGCCAGCTCTGCGCCCAGTAGTGCAGCGTCGTGCCGCCGACCGCGTTCATCATCGGATGGATCGACCCGCGCGGCGAATCGGGAGCTGACCGGTTACGGCGATGGACCGGCACCTCGCGGTTGGCCTTTTGTACAGCGTGCGGCCACCCGCGATAGTTGTTGAACAGCTCGTCCGGCGCGAAGTCACGCCGGGAATGCCACTTGCCGGCCTCGAGCCCGACCACGTCAAGGCCGGCCTCAGCGAGCGGAAGCGCGGCCACACCGCCGACCGCCCCGAGGCCGATGATGACCACGTCGGTCTTCGGGAGATCAACCGCCATGCGTCCTCCCAGCTTTCGAGTCGGCGAACGCCGGGAAGTCGTACGCCGAGACCTGCCGCGCTGTCGGCGCCACGTCCATCCGCTGCAAATCTGGCTATATCCGAATTTCCCAACTAACGAAATGCGCTGATGATGCTGGTGCATAGGCATTCTGACGTCGCTCACAGGGTACGCAAGTGGCTGGGAATGTGCGCAGGAATATCGAGGTCACCGACGGTCAGGTAGATCATGTCGGCGAAGTCGTCCAGGTGGCGATAACCGGACGCCCGGTTCTTGACGATCTTGATAATGCGATTCAAGCCCTCGCCGACGGCATTCGTCAGCGGCCTGTCGATGAAGGCCATGATGTGCGTGAGGTGCGTCCGCAGTGTCCCGACAAACGTGCGCAACGTCGGGATGCGGCTGCGCAACGCGGCGGTCATCCAGCGTCTGAGGAACTTCGTCGCCGAGGCCCGATAGCGGTAGTTCCAGAAGTGCTCAAACTCGTCCTTGAGCACCCAGGCGCGATGAATGCGCCGATTGGAGTTCCGCAAGCGATTGAGGAACCGGGTATGGCCCTTGGTCCGGTGTCTGGAGTGCCTGCTGAGCAGCCACCGCAGCCCCTTGATCGCCTTGCGCCCCGGCGTGTCGAGAGCCCGCCACTGTTCCTTGCGGACTTCGTCCACGGCCTGGTTTAGCGCTTTGACGAGATGGAAGCGGTCGAGGACGAGCGTGACCTCGGGACAGTGATCGGTGATCGCCCCGATATAGGCGGGGCTCATGTCGCAACTGGCCCAGGCGACCCGCGTTTTCTGCCCCGGGCTCAGCCAGTCGTTGAAGAAGCGATCGATGGTGTCGCGGCCCTTGCCCGGGCCGACCCACAGGACGCGCGCGCGGTCCAGGTCGTAGACGAGGGTGGCGAACTTGCGGCCCTTGCAGTAGGAGATCTCGTCGACGCCGAGCGTGGTCAGGCCTCGGATTTTGTGCCCGTGGCGCACCCGCGTGATGACTCGGTGCAGCAGGTTGGACAGGGTCGAGGTCGGGAGCCGCAGGATCTCGGCCGCCGCCTGCTGCGTCATGATCTGGCACAGGGCGCAGAGGCGCCACTCCAGGCGGTAGGTGACGCGGGCATAGGCCGGCGCCCAGGGGATCTCCTCCTGCACGCGCCCATGGGTGGGGCACTGGATCTCTTTCGGGGCATACCAGAGCACGATGCGCAGGCCCATGACCGCCACATCCTCCCACCGCCGTCGCTCGCTTGTCTGGTGCACGATTCGGCCGCGCCGCCCACACGCCGGGCAGCGGCAGCCGTTCTTGTACGGCTTGACCGCCAGATGGAGCTCCGTGTCGCGATGCATGAACCGAACATGCGTGACCTTCAGACTCTTGAGACGTAGGATCGTGCGCAGCAACTTCAGGTTGCTCACGGGCTTCTCCTCCTTCCTGTCGACGGCAATCAACAGAGGGAATGAAGCCCGTGTTTACATGCAGCAATCAAGTCATTGCATCAGCTAAACGTCTTTGGCAAACCCGGATAGACCCGCAAATCTGGCGTCACGGCTGTCCGGACCCCCGGGTAGCCGATCAGCTCCCAGCCGATGAAGCCGTCGTTGCCACCGTACGCCGGGTCGGAGAAGGTGCCCTGAACGGTGTGCGTCCGGAGCAACCCAAAGAACGCGGCGGCGCTCGGGGTGAACCCCGTCGCGCGATCGTCTTCCATGTCGCGAAGGACCTCGTCCTGATCGTCGGCCGTCAACCGCGAGAACCGTCCGCCCTTTGACGACCCGGCGTATCGGTCAACGGCGGCCAATCCGACGCGGTACGCCTCGCGCGATGACGCGAGCCCGCCGCCCAGACCGCGGTCGATGTAACGCGCGGCCCGAGCTTCGGTGGCGCCCGGGCCACTGTCGTCGGACGGGATCAGACGCGCGACGATCGCCTCGAGCGTCTCACCTTCTGACTCCGTGAGGGTCTCCCACGTCCGCTCGGTCGACACGGAGGGGGCGCACGCTGCGGATCCGAGGGGCACGGCCGCGGCGGCCCCGGCCACCGCCGCCTGTTTCAACAGGTCGCGCCGCGAAACCTTGTTCGTCATCGCCTGTTTATAGCACTCAATCGGAATAACACCCAAGCGCGCGGGTAGTGGGCTATTAGCCCACTACCCGCGCGCGGCCCGGCGATAGAATGGGCTCGCTCGGTCCCTGGAGGTCGGCTATGCGATACGCATCCACCGTTCCACCGCTCGTACTCGCCGGAGTCCTCGTTGCCACCGCGCAGGCACCGACGGTGCTCCTCAACGAGACGTTCGACGACAATGGCCGGGGCTGGCGGGAACAGACCGGCCCGGTGATCCAATCCGAAGTCAGCGACGGCGCGCTCCGGATGCAGTCCATCATCCAGCGCCAGCAGTACGTCGTCCAGGACGTCGGCCTCGATCCGACGGCCGATTTCGACATCGCGTGCAGCGTCAAAACGATCGGCGGCGACCCCGAGTGACCGGTTGGGCTTCTCTGGGGCCACGAGAACGGGGCGAACTTCCTCGAGTATCTGATCTGGATGGACGGCCGTCTCCGCATCGACCGGAACTCGTCCAACACGTCCGAGGAGCTCACGCCAACGATCGAGTCACCCGACATCGTCACGGGCGAGGGGACGAATACGCTCGAGCTCTCGCGCCGCGGGAACCGGCTCACGTTCTCCGTCAACGGCGTCGAGCAGGGCGAGATCCCGTTCGACATCGCGGTCGGGCCTCGGGTCGGGTTCGTCGTCTGGAACGAGATCGAGGTCCGGTTCGATGATCTCGTTGTGACACAGTACTAGTTGCCGCCTTATCTGACTTCGATGCAATGACTTACGCTGCGTGAAGGGAACTTTCGGCGTCTAGGAGACGTATCCTATTGTAGATACGGCCTTTAACCCGCAGCGGCCTGTCCGGAGCGCTCGACGGCAGATCGGGGCTTGCATCCGGGCGAGCCGTACCCGATACTTTTCAGCCCGCTGTTCTCCATCCGGTCGTCGAGGGTGAAATTCGCGACCGGGCTGCCTCCGACCCGCTGTCAGTCGGAACCGTCGAAGGGAAACCGAGCGTCAGACACGAGCGTCTATGCCCCAGACACCGACCAACGCCCCGACGCGGCCCACCACCCGGAAGCGGGTGAGGTACGTCCGGCGTCTCGACCAGATCGAACAGCTGACGCCCGAGGAGCGGGAACGGCTGAAACCGGTTGCGGATGAGTACGTGTTCAGGGCGAATGACTACTACCTCGGGCTGATCGATTGGAACGACCCCGAAGATCCGATCCGCCAGCTGATCATTCCGCGCGACGAGGAGCTCATCGACTGGGGACGGCTCGACGCCAGCAACGAGGCGAGCGTCACCGTCGCCCGCGGCGTCCAGCACAAATACACCGATACGGTGCTCCTGTTGTGCAACGAGGTCTGCGGGGCCTACTGCCGCTACTGCTTCCGCAAGCGGCTGTTCATGGACGACAACGACGAGGTCACGAACGACATCAGCGACGGCCTCCGCTACATCGCCGACCATCCCGAGGTCACCAATGTCCTGTTGACCGGTGGCGACCCCCTGCTGATGAGCACGCGACGTCTCGTCGACATCTTCGAAGCGCTCAGGGCCATTCCGCATGTCCGGATCATCCGGCTCGGCTCCAAAATGCCGGCATTCGACCCGTGGCGTGTGCTCGGCGACGAGGAGCTGCAGGCCGCGTTCCGAAAGTACTCCACGCCCGAGCACCGCATCTACTTGATGGCCCACTTCGATCATCCGCGTGAGCTGACCGACGTGGCCATCGAGGGCATCGATGCGTGCATCAGAAACGGCGTCGTCTGCGTCAACCAATGCCCGCTGATCAAGGGCATCAACGACGACCCGTATGTCCTCGCCGAGTTGTACGCGACCTTGTCCTACATCGGCTGCCCGCCCTATTACCTGTTCCAGGGACGCCCGACCGCTGGGAACGAGCCGTACGAAGTGCCAATCGTGCGCGGCTGGGAGATCTTCCAGCAGGCGCTCCGGCAGGGATCGGGTTTGGCGCGACGCGCTCGCTACTGCATGTCGCACGAGACCGGCAAAGTCGAGATCATGGCAGTCGACGAGGAGCGGATTTATCTCCGCTATCACCAGGCGAAGGATCTGGACGACCTCGGCCGCTTCCTCATCCGCCGCCGCGACGACGAGGCCTACTGGCTCGACCAGCTCGTCCCGGCCGAGCCGGTCCTGGTGTAGTCGTGCATACCCGAGCGCCCGGCACGCGGCCCATTGGTCGTCGCGCGGTCCTGCGCGGCGCGGCGAGCCTCTCGCTGGCACTCCCGCTCCGCGCCGGCGCGGCGAGCCTCTCGCTGGTACTGCCGCTCCGCGCCGGCGCGACAAGCCTCTCGCTGGCACTCGCGCTTCGCGCGATCGCACAGGAACCCGACCCCACACAGACGCGGCCGCAGCCACACGACCGCTTCGTCTTCGCGCTCGGGGCGCGCGCGGGCCAGGTGGTCGCGCCGGATGATGTCGTCTTGGGCGAGCCACAGCTGTTCGCCTACCCTATGGACCCGACGACCGCGGTCGTCCGAGACGGCTCGCGGCTCAATCAAGTCGTGCTGGTCCGGCTCGATCCGGCGGATCTGGCTGACGAGACCCGGGCGCGCGCCGCCGACGGCATCGTGGCGTACTCCGGCGTCTGTTCCCACACGGGCTGCGACGTGACCGAGTGGCTCTCCGGTCCTCGCATGCTCCTGTGCCCATGCCACGACTCGGAATTCGATCCGGCCGACGCCGCCCGCGTCGATATCGGGCCAGCGACGCGACGCCTCGCGGCGCTGCCGCTCGACATCGTGGACGGTGCGCTGGTCGCCGCCGGCTCTTTCCTCGGCCGCGTCGGTGCGGCCGAGCAGTGACGCACCGCCGACACGCTCGACGGTCGCGAGGCGCGCTGTGCGCCCCTGCGGTGAGCGGCGGTCGTTCACGCTGGCGAGACCGACACGCGCCCTGCGACGGGGTGCAGACGACTTGGGAGGCGACTGTGACACGCTCACGACTTGCGCCGGCAACCACTTTGACACTCTTCGCCCTCGGTCTCGCGTCCGGGCTCATCGCCGCGCGACAGCCCGGCGGGTATACCGCGGTGACCGACGCCCGACTGCTCAATCCCGAGCCGCATAACTGGCTGATGTATCGCCGCACGTACAACGGGTGGGGCTATAGCCCGCTCGATCAGATCACCGCGCAGAATGTCGGCGACCTCCGCCCGATCTGGTCGTTCTCCACCGGGGTGCGCGAGGGCCACGAGTCGCCGCCGATCGTCAACGATGGTCGGATGTTCGTCTCCACGCCCCAGAATCAGGTCCTCGCGCTCGATGCAGCAACCGGCGACCTGTTGTGGCGGTACGTGCGCGAGCTGCCGGAAGACCTGCAGCAACTGCACCCGACAAATCGTGGGGTGGCCCTCTACGGCGACCGGGTCTTCATCGGCACGGTCGATACGCACGTCGTCGCACTCGACGCCGAGACCGGCGACGTCGTGTGGGATCAGGCGGTGGAGGACCATGCCATCGGCTACTACATCACCATGGCGCCGCTCGTGGCCGACGGCAAGGTGATGGTCGGGACATCGGGCGGAGAGCTGGGCATTCGCGCGTTCGTCGCGGCGCTCGACGTCGACACCGGCCTCGAAGTCTGGAAGACACATACCGTCCCGGCGCCCGACGAACCGGGCAACGACACCTGGCCAGGCGAGTCGTGGCGCACGGGCGGCGCTTCGGTCTGGGTCACGGCGACGTACGACCCCGACCTGAACCAGACGTACTGGGGTACCGGCAACCCCGGTCCGTGGATCGGGGACATGCGCCCGGGCGACAACCTGTATACCAACTCGGTCCTGGCGCTCGACGCCAGCACCGGCGAGATCAAGGGCTATCACCAGTACCACCACAATGGCTCGTGGGACTGGGACGAGATCGATTCCCCGCTGCTGATCGACATCGAGCGCGATGGACGGACGATACCCGCGCTCGTGCATCCGGGCCGGAACGGCTACTTGTGGTTGCTCGAGCGACAGGCCGACGGAATCAGGTTCGTCGACGCGCATCGGTACGTCTACCAGAACGCGTTTACGGCCATCGACCGCCAGACCGGACGGCCGTCCTACGACCTGGAGCACACCCCCGGCACCGGACGACCCGCCGTCTTCTGCCCGTCGCTTTCGGGCGGCAAGAACTGGCCGCCCGCGGCGTTCAACCCGAACACGCGGCTTCTTTATATACCCGCCAACGAGAACCTGTGCACCTCGATGGAAGGCCGCGAGGTCGAGTACACCCCCGGCCGCGCGTTCACGGGCGCGCGGTCCGAACTGAGGCTGCGGGACGGCGCCGACCATATCGGGGAGCTGCAGGCGTGGAACCTCGATACGGGTGAGCAGGTATGGAGCCGGGAATTCGCGTCGCAGAACTGGGGGCCGGTGCTGACGACCGGGGGGGGCCTGGTCTTGGCGGGCGGCACGAACGACCGCTTCTTCCGGGCCTTCGACGCAGCCACTGGTGATCAGCTCTGGGAGATCCGCACCAACTCCGGCGTGATCGGCGTGCCGTCGTCCTACGCCGTCGACGGCCGACAGTTCATCGCCGTGCAATCGGGATGGGGCGTCGACGCGCAGCGGATGCAGACCGGGCTCGACCGATTTCGCGGCGAGCGGACGCACATCCCTCAGGGGGGCGTCGTCTGGGTCTTCGCACTGCCGGAGTAAGCCAAGACGCGAAGCCCCGTCGGGCCAAGGCGCGCACGGCGCGCCTCGCGACCGCGGAGCGGGGCTCTCGGGGTCCCCGCGCAGCGGTCGCGGGGGCTTGGGGCGAAGCCCCATCTGATTAATCGAGGACGTCGAAGAGGTAGCTGAACTTGGCGATGAGGCTGCGGCCGGCGCCGGTCGGGATGAAGTCGCCGAGGCCTTCCGTTTCGTTGTAGACGAGGAACAGGCCGGTGTTGGCATCCTGCAGCCAGCCGAGGCGGAAGTTCACCGACCAGAGGTCGGCGCTATCGTTGTGCTGGAGTAGCGTCTGGGCGAAAAGCCGCGGCGAGAAGTTGTAAGCAAGCCGGACGCTCGTCAGGTTGGTGATGGTGCCCCCCATCGGCAGATCGATGTCGTTCCGGCTGAAGCTCAGCGACATGTTGAAGATCTCGCCGTACCTGGCGCGAATCGATGGTCGGATCGTGATGATATCGCCGCCGAAGAACCCGCCCACGGACGTCCGCACCCCGAAGCTCACCGGGGCAGACCGGTTGTAGTTGAACGAATAATTGACCTCGTCGAAGTCGTATCGGCCCGCCGGGATCGGAATGCCCGAGATCGTGAACTCGTTGAACACCTGTTCGCTTCGAACGTCGTAATAGACCCCGGCCGACGAGCTGTCCTCGAACTCGCCCTGAAAATGCATGTGGAGAAACGACGTCTCCATCGTGCCATTGAAGTTCCAGAAGCGCGTGAAGCTCATGTGCGGCGTCAGCTCCTGCAACTTGAGGAACCCCTCCGGCCTGGAGGTGTTGTTGAGACCGAAGTCGAGCTTCCGAAACCCGGTCCGCCGGAGAAAGCCGACCTCCGGATTGAAGTCCTCGCCGTTCTCCTGGTATCCGCTGATGATCCGCCATGTTTCCGAGTCGTAGGTCCCCGAGACGCTCAAGGCATGGTCCCGACCCGTGCGACCCGGGGTCTGGGTGCGGCCCACGAATCCCTGTACGATGCCGTTCTGCCCGATGCCCCACCGGCCATCGACGGCATACGTGCGGTTGTAGTCGTCCGCGTGCGCCAGACGGCCGGTCGACTGACGGTTCACGAACAGTCCCCCGACGCTGGACCGATTGGGCAAGTCCCGACGCACGCGCGCGACCGTGAAGTTGTTCGCCGGCGCGACGCTGCCGACGTCCTCGGTCTGCATATTGAGGAAGCCGACCGTCAACGCATCGGAGACTTTCCCCGAGAGCCGCGCGCCCGCGAGTATCGGGATCTGTGTTCCGTCACTGCCGATCCCAATGCGCCGGCTGAAGAAGAGATCGGTCTGTCCCAGGTTCATGCCGCTCGCCGGGCCCCCGTTGCTGACGGCGAACGCCCCAGCGTTCTCGAGAAAAAAGGGCCGTTTCTCCGGAAAGAACAGGTTGAACCGGTCGAGGTTGATCCGCTCGTCGTCGACCTCGACCTGCGCGAAGTCGGTGTTGTACGTGCCATCGAGCGTGAGACCCGACGTCACGCTGTACTTGATGTCGACGCCGAAATCACCGAGCGCACGCGGATCCCGGTCTGGTGCCGCGTCGCGGGTGACCACTTCGCCGACCATGTAGGGCGTCAGCTGCAGGTTGCGGGTGAGACCGACTGGCGCCGACAGACCGGTGAGCTGTCCCGCCATCGAGACCCGATAGAGGTTGTATTGCCGCGGCAGGGGTGCCCAATACGACGTCTCGTTGCGCCGCCGGATGTTGCGCTGGAAGTTCACCCCCCACGCCTGGAGCGCCCGCGCGGGGTACCGGATGGTGCGAAACGGAATGGCGAACTCCGCACTCCAGCCGACGTCCGAGATCGCCGTCCGCACCTGCCACGCCCCATCCCAGTTGAGGTTGAAGCCGCCGCCACTGCCACGGGAGAACCCTCCGCCGCCGCTGCTGCCGCCGAAGCTGCGGGCGCCACCCTCGTTGATGACCTGACCGTCGTACTCCTGCCCGGCCGGCGTCGTGCCGAACACGAACCCATTCTGCTGATCGTCGAACGTATCGAGAATGAGCTGAAAGCTGTCGCTGTCGCGAAGCGACGAGTCGCGCCGGCTGTCGGACATGATGATCGACGACGGGTCGCGGTCGTAGCACACCACACCGATGTAGACCGTGTCGCCGGTGTACACGATCCGCACCTCGGTCCGCTCCGACGCAGGTTGGCCCTCGTCGGGGGCGGTCTGTCGAAACCCGGACGCCGGGGCGGCCCCCATCCAGGCTGGATCGCCGATCACCTGGCCGTCCATCACCGGAACGCTCTCAACCGCCACGGCTGCCGTCTGTTTGACCGACAACGCGGCACCGAGGCCGAGGCCCGTGGCGGACGGCGACGCTGCCTGCGCGTCGGACGCCGGGGCCGCCGCTTGCTCGTCCGGCGGCTGGCCTGATGGACGCTGGGCCGCCCGGGTCTCGGTCTGTGCCGCCGCGAGCGACGCACAGAGCGAAAGCGCGAATGCGATGGTGGTGATGTCCCTCAGATACCGCAACGAGATCTCCCAGAGGCATGCATCGTGATATCGCCGGGCCGGCGTCAAGCCACGGAGGCATGAAAATGATACCAGTCGTGAGTGACGCCCACCCCCCCACCCCCGCACACTCGCGCGGCGCGTGACCAGCGGGTGTACGATGTCCCGATGTCCGACATGGTGCCGGTCGTGAAGACGGACCAGCGAGCGATGGAGGATGTGATGACGCGGTTGCTCCAATCCACGAAGGCCAAGACATGTGGCGCCGCCTTTGCCGTGACGGCCATCGTCACCGTCGCGCCGGCCGAGGCCGCGACGTGCGGGAGCCTGGCGCGGTTCGTGCTCCCCGACACCACCTTCACGAGTGCTGCGACGGTGACGAGCGGCAGCTACACGCCGCCGGGCGCGACCACGCCTCTCGACGTGCCCGCCTTCTGTCGGGTCGAGGGCGTCATCGAACCGGCCGTCAGGTTCGAGGTGTGGCTGCCGATGGACGGCTGGAACGGGAAGTTCCATGTGTCGGGCAACGGCGGGATGGCGGGAGTCATCAGTTATGGAGGCATGGCGAGCGCGCTCAATCGCGGGTACGCGGCGGCCAGCACCGACACCGGGCACGTGCGGCCGGGCACCGGCGGCTTCGACGCGTCGTGGGCCATCGGACGCCCTGACCTTGTGGCCGACTTCGGACATCGCGCGCTCCATGTCACCGCCGAAGCCGGCAAGGCCATCACGCGCGGGTACTACGAACGGGCACCCGACTACGCCTACTATGCGGGATGCTCGAAGGGCGGTCAGCAAGGCCTGATGTCTGCCCAACGCTATCCGGACGACTTCGATGGCATCATCGCGGGCGATCCCGCCCACGACTGGACGCGCTTCTACGCCGGCGCGCATCTGTGGTACGCGCTCGCCACGCTTCGGGATCCCGAGAGCTACATCCCTCGCGCGAAGCTGCCGCTGCTCGCCGACGCCGTCAACAACGCGTGCGACGCGCTCGACGGGCTCGAAGATGGCGTCATCGACGATCCACGAACGTGCGATGTCGACCCGGCCATCCTCACGTGCCGCGACGGTCAGCCTGCGAGCTCCTGCTTCACGCCGAAGCAGGTCGAGGCCGTACGGACCATCTGGGCCGGCTCGCGCGACTCAGCCGGCGACGTGATCTATCCGGGTCTCGTGCCCGGTGGCGAGAACGGCCCGGGAGGCGGGTGGGGCGCCTGGGTCACGGGCGCCGATCCGTTCACCAGCCTCCACTGGCTGGCGGCCGACGGGTTCTTCAAATACATGGTGTTCGAGGAACCGGACTGGAACTTCCGCACGTTCGACTACGACACCGACCTCGAGTACGCGCTGGACAAGGTGGGGCCCTCACTCGACGCGGCCGACCCCGATCTGCGCGAACTGCGAGACGGCGGCGCGAAGCTGATCGTGTATCACGGTTGGAGCGATCCCGACATCTCGCCGCTCGGCTCGATCAACTACTACGAGGATGTGCTGTCCGTGATCGGTGGCGACCGTGGCCGGGACGTGGGGCTGACGGAAACGAGAGATTTCTTCCGTCTCTTCATGGTGCCGGGGATGGGTCACTGTTCTGGCGGCCCGGGCTACAACAGCCTGGACGCGCTCCCGGCGCTCGAGGCCTGGGTCGAAGATGGGACCGCCCCGGACACGATTCTGGGCTCTCGCATCGAGGATGGTGAGGTTGTGCGCACGCGACCGTTGTGCGCATACCCGCAGACGGCGAGCTGGGACGGTGTCGGCGACCCGAATGACGCCTCGAGCTTCGCGTGCCGGAACGAGCGCTGACGACGCCCTCCCAGACTCCTAGCAGCCCGTGGTGAAGGTGTCGACGTAGTTCATAACGGACGATGGCTACCGGCCCTTCTCCTCGACATACGCGGCGCGTAACGCGACCGGGTGGCGCCGCGCGCCAGCCCGCTGATTCAGCGCCTCGACGAACACGGCAAACCCCATGGCGAAATAAAGATACCCCTTCGGGATCGCCTGATGAAAGCCCTCGGCCACGAGCGCAAACCCAACCAGTAGGAGAAAGCTCAGGGCCAGGACCTTGACCGCCGGGCGCTCGTTCACGAACCGACTGATGACCTCGGCCGAGATCAACATGACCACGACAGCGATGACGATCGCCGCGACCATCACGCCGAGTTGGTCCACCATGCCGACCGCGGTGATCACCGAGTCGAGCGAGAAGACGACGTCGAGGATCATGATTTGGACGATGACCGATGCGAACGACGCCCGCACCCTGTCAGACGCATGGCCTTCCTCCCCCTCGAGCTTGTCGTGAATCTCGTACGTGGCCTTCGCCAACAGGAACAAGCCGCCGAGGATGAGCGTGAGGTCGCGGCCCGAGACCTCGTGCGCGAACACCGTGAAGATCGGCGCCGTCAACCGGATGATCGACGCCAGCGACAGCAGCAGCCCGATGCGGGCGATCATCGCCACCGCGAGGCCGAGACGGCGCGCCGACGCCTGCTGTTCCGGCGGCAACTTGGTCGACAGGATCGAGATGAAGATGACATTGTCTATCCCCAGCACGATTTCGAGCGCCGTCAGCGTGGCAAGCGCAATCCAGATCTCGGGGTTCGTGGCCCACTCCATGTGACCTCCTGTGAGAACGAGCCTACTGGAAGCCTAGTGGAGGATGCGCCGAGGGCGGTCAGTGCGCTCGGACGTCGGTGTGGTAGTTGGTGACTGACACGGCCATTGCCGTCGGCATCGCGAACGCATCGCACAACGCGGTCCGCGCCACGTGACCGCGGCCGGTCACTTCGACGCTGCCATGCTTGCTCTCGGGCAGCTCGAGCCTGACCTCGACGGCTGGTCTGGCGTCCTCGGAGGACGCGACTTCGATGGGCGACGAGGCGTCGAAGAACAGCCCCGACCGGCTGATGTCTCGCGTGACGCCGCCTTCCCACACGGAGGCGCCGATGAACCGATAGCGGATCGGGAGACGCACGCGGTACCGGAGGCTCCGCTCGGGACCGTCGGACGGGCGTGTGTCGGTGATGGCCCTGGCCTCGATCCCGGGGTGCCCGAGAATGACTGCGAACGCATCTGACGCTGCTTGCACTGGAGTCTCGAGCGCGCTGGTGATGGTGCGCAGGAAGGCGTCGCGCGAGAACGGCTTCCGAATGAAGTAACGTCCCGCCTCGCGGAGGCCCTGACGCACCGCCTGTCGGTCTTCGAAATGCCCGGACATATACAGTACCTTGATGCTGGGGCGAATGCGCGCCACTTCCGCAGCCAGCACGAAGCCGTCCGACCCACCCGGCATGACGACGTCGGTCACGAGGAGGTCGATCGCTTCCTGATCGCTGTATCGCTCGACGAGGCGCAACGCCTCGTCCGCGTTGGCGGCGTCCAGGACGACCCACCCACTGTCCGACAGAAAACGCCCGATCAGTTGCCGAAGGGGCGTCTCGTCATCCACGACGAGAATGGTCTTCAAAGAGCCGGTCACGTCATGCAGGAGAGCAAGAAACGGGCCCAGGACCACTTAGGTTGTCACTGTCTCCCAGAGTCGTCTAATGTTCGTCAGATGCACCGTCTAACGACCCTTTGGCCCGCCGATCCCGGCCACGCTGGCCAATTCTTGAACACACGTCGAACACCGGGCGGACTGCACGTGCCGCGTCGACCACACCGCACGATCGGACCGGCTGCGCGGCCGGGCGGCGTCGACGACGGGTTGCGTCATGACGGTCCGGCGTCGACGACGGGTTGCGTCATGACGGTCCGGCGTCGACAACGGGTTGCGTCATGACGGTCCGGCGTCGACGACGCGTTGCGTCATGACGGTCCGGCGTCGACAACGCGTTGCGTCATGACGGTCCGGCGTCGACAACGCGTTGCGTCATGACGGTCCGGCGTCGACAACGCGTTGTCGTCATGATAGGACCGTCGCTATGGGGCAAACGAAAAGCGGTTGGGCGGGTCTGGCGCTCCGGCTCGTCGCGGGCGTCGCGGTGGCGACCGCGGGACTGGTCGCCGTGCTGCCCCAACCGACGGCCGCCATCTGGCAGGCAAGCGTACTCCTGAGCGAGGGCGGCTACTGGCTCGCGTGCCTGGCGCTCCCATTGCTCTATGGGTGGCGCCGCTCGCCCGGCCGCGCGCTGGCCGCGAGCCTCACACTCGCCGGCATCGTCCTGCTCGTCAGCCCGATCGCCCAGGCGATCCTGATTGGGCGATCGCTGCCCGAGGTGATGATCGACCGCTTCGGTGCTGCCGCCCCGCCGTCAGCATTCGGTGATAATCCGCGGCCAGCGCCGATCTCGCTTCCGAGTCTGATTGGCGGGGTCTCGTCAGACGACGTGGTCGTCGACGAGCATGTTTACGCGGTGGTCGACGGCACGGAGCTCACGCTCGATCTCTATCGCCCGGAGTTCGCGGAGGGAGCCCTGCCGATCGTGGTGATGATTCATGGTGGGGCATGGATGGCGGGCGACAAGCGCGACCTCGCCGCGCTCAACGGCTACCTCGCGGCCCGAGGCTACGTCGTCGCGGCCATCAGCTATCGACTCGCGCCAGGCGCGCCCTTCCCGGCCGCGCAGGAGGATGTGGCGGCGGCCGTTCGGTATCTGAGGACCCTCGAAGAAACGCACGGAGTCGATCCGCAGCGCCTCGCGTTTGTTGGACGCTCCGCGGGTGGCCAGATCGCCTTGCTGGCCGCCTACACGGCGGACGACCCCGCTGTGAAGGGCGTCGTCTCGTTCTACGGACCCGCCGCCCTTCGCTGGGGATACGCGAATCCGGCGAAGCCCGGAGTCGTCGACTCGAGCGGCGTGCTCGATGTCTATCTCGGAGGGCCACCACTCACGCACGGCGCCCAGTACGACGCCGCGGAACCTGCAGGCTTCGTGTCGGCGTCGACACCACCCACGCTCTTCATCCAGGGACTGCGCGACGAGCACGTGTCCCCATTTCATGCTGAGTTCGTCAGCGCGCGCTTGCTCGAGGAAGGCGTGCCACACCTGCTCGTTCGCCTCCCCTGGGCGACGCACGGCTGTGACTACGTGTTCCGCGGTCCGTGCGGGCAGGTCAGCACGTTCGCCGTGGAGCGATTCCTCGGCGCGGTGTTCAATTAGGCCGGTCGGACGGCCAAGGCGCGCACGGCGCGCCTCGCGGGCGCGGAGTGGGGCTCTCGGGGTCCCCGCGGAGCGCCCGCGGCAGGGTTCGGGGGCGCAACCCCCGTCTAATGAACAGACCAGGCGCAGGATCGCGGCAGCGAGCACTTTGGTTGACGTCACCAGGTCATCGATGCCGACCCATTCATCGACCTGATGCGCCAGCTCCAGTCGACATGGTCCGTACGCCACACAGTGCTCGATGCCGGCGATACGCCGCACGTGCTTGTGGTCGCAGGTCCCGGGACTGGCAACAAGCTCGGCGTCGCGGCCCAGATGCTCGCGCACGGCGTCGGCCAGCGCGGTCACGAGCGGTGAGTCGCGAGCCGTCGCCACGGGCTCGGCGTTGCCGCGCGTGCGTCGGGTGGCACGACCGGCATCGCGGTCCGGCGCCGCGCGAACACCGGAGCCAGCTCGTCTCGCATCCGCGCCAAGACGGCCGTAGAGCCGCCCGTCGGCCGCGTGGTAGTCCGTCTCGAAGCCGAAGCGCTGGAGCGTCTCGCCCATCAGACGCGCACAGTCCTTGTAGGCCGCGCCAGGCGGATTCACGCCGGGGATCGCGATGAGCTCGGCCGTGAACGCGACCAACTCCCCGGCGATTGCGTCGACGCGTTCGAGGACCGTATCGACATCGCGCGCCATCATCTGCCGGGGCCTCCTTCGTGCAGTCGGCCCCCGCGCGGGTCGTGCGGCCCCTGCGTCGAACACCCGCGCGCTCGGGTATCATCGCGGCGGGCCCGCCATCATACCTCCAGATGAGCCTGCACCTCGTCATCCTCCTGATCTACGCCGCGGTGCTCATGGGCATCGGACTGTGGATCGGGCGGCGCGTGCGGGGTTCGACCGACTTCTTCGTCGCCGGCCGCCGGCTCGGCCCGGTGCTGCTCTTCTCGACGCTCCTCGCGGCCAACATCGGGAGCGGATCGACGGTCGGCGCCACGGGGCTGGCATATCGAGACGGGCTGAGCGTGTGGTGGTGGGTCGGCTCGGCTGGCATCGGGTCCGTCGTGCTGGCCGTCTGGGTCGGACCCGCGATGCGGCGCCTTGCGGCGCAGTACGACTTCCGCACCGTGGGCGACTTCCTCGAGCACCGCTACGGTCAGCCAGTGCGTGTGACCATCGCCGTGCTGTTCTGGGTTGCGACGCTCGCGATCCTCGCCGGGCAGCTCGTCGGCATGTCGCGGGTGCTGGGCGCCGTCACCGGGCTCGATCTGTGGGCCGGCTGCGTCGTTGGCGGCATCGTCGTCACCGTCTACTTCTCCGCCGGCGGCCTGTTGACGGCGGCCTGGGTCAACCTCGTGCAGCTGGTCGTCCTGTTGGGCGGCTTCGTGATCGCGTTGCCCTTTGCACTGACGGCGGTCGGCGGCTGGGGCCATGTCGTCGACACGACAGGGACCATTCCCGACTACTGGAACTTCTGGCGGGGCGGCGGCTCCGGGTGGATCTACCTGGCGATGCTGGGGCCCGCGTTCGTCGTCTCACCGGGCCTGTTGCAGAAGATCTACGGGGCCCGCGACGACCGCACCGTGCGGATCGGGGTCGGCCTGAACGCCGCAGCGTTGCTCCTCTTCGCCATGGCGCCCGTGCTGCTGGGCATGATGGCCAGGACGGCCTTCCCGGAGCTGCCCGCTCAGGAGCAGGCGCTCCCGGTGCTGCTACGCGACGCCCTGCCGCCAGTCCTGGGTGGCGTCGGCCTGGCGGCGTTGTTTTCGGCAGAGGTGAGCTCGGCTGACGCCATCCTCTTCATGCTGTCCACATCGCTGTCACAGGACCTCTATCGGCGCACGCTCAACCCGGGCGCGTCGGATGCCCAGGTGCTCCGCGTCGCGCGCGGCGCCGCGATCGCCGGGGGGATCTTCGGGGTGGCGGTGGCACTCGTCTTCGAGACCATCATCGGTGCCCTATCGCTCTTCTACAGCCTTCTCACCGTGAGTCTCTTCATCCCGGTACTGGCCGGACTGTATCTGCGCCGGGTCGGCCTCCCGGAAACGATCGGCTCGATCGCCGCCGGGGTGTCCGTGGTCGTCGCCCTGCAACTGACCACGGGCGGCGCGGCGATCGCCGGATTCACCCCCGCGATGATCGGGCTGGCCGCCGCGGGGATCGGCTGCAGCGCGGTCGCCGGCGTACGCGCGGCGCGGCACTCTAACCCCAGAGTGGGTTAGGAGCCTTCCATGAGCACGACTGACGACCCACGACTGTTCGGCCTCAACCTCTAGGGGAGCTTCAACGTGATCCGAGCCGCGGGCCGCCTGATGAGCGCGCGACGCCGCGGCAGCATCGTGCTCTTTTCGTCCATCCGGGCGCAGGTGGTGGAACCCGGTCAATCGGTCTACGCGGCCACGAAGGCCGGCATTGTGCAACTGGTCCGCGCGGCGGCCGCCGAGCTCGGGTCGTCTGGCGTGCGGGTGAACGCCATCGCCCCCGGCGTCGTGGAGACGCCGCTCACCGAGCCGATCAAGGCGAAGGCGGACTGGTACGACGCGTATGCGGAGAAGAGCGTGCTGGGCCGCTGGGCGCATGCAGACGAGTTGATCGGCCCGGCCATCTTCCTCGCCTCCGACGCGTCGAGTTACGTGACCGGCTCGCTGCTCGTCGTCGACGGTGGATGGACGGCTGCCGATGGACGGTTTACCCCACCCGGGATGGAGTCGATGCCTGAATCGAAGCCGTGAGCCTCACCGCTCAGCCGTCGGCGCCGCGGAGATCAGACGGCGAAGCTGTTCGGCGGTCGTGCGGATCGCTGGCGGGAGGGTCTGCCGCACGATGTCACCCCGGGCGCCGTACCGCTCGAGGCGATCGAGCTCTGCGACGAGCCGCGCTGCAAACGCGAGCGGTGTCCGGTCGATGCCGTCGCGCAAGCGCGCACTCGGCGGGCAGGCGAGGACACGCACCGCCGGCGCCTGGGCGGCAAACGTCGCGACGCAGCGGCGCATCACGAATCCTTTCGCGACCAGCAGCGCGCTCTTCACGGCGTCGCCGCGCCGATGGAGCGCCGCGAGCCCGAACCGCACATTCTCGAGCGTGTTACGTGCGGTCGACTCCGTGACGATGGCCGCCGCGGGTACACCGGCGTCGACCATCTGGTCGCGAAAGACGAGCGCTTCCGGCTGGTGGAACACGTCGCGGGTCATCCGGCCGTAGTGTCCGGTCACCAGGACCCGCGGCGCATGTCCTGCGCGATGGAGTGCCACGGCACGCGCGGGCACCGTCAGATCCTGGCTGCCGAACACGAAGATGACGTCTGCGGGGGCCGGTGCCTGGACAAGCGTCAGGTAGTCCCACAGCGGCTGCATGAGGCGGGCGTACGCCGCATCGGGGACGGGGGGGCCCGGCAACGGCGTCATGATCGCCAGCCCGCGCGCGCTGCGGTTGTCCGTCCCGGGTGACTCTGGTAGGTTGTCGTCACGTCGCCGTCATCTAATCCTAGGAGCTCGCCGTGGCCGCACGCCCCACCTGGAAGGGACATCTCAAGGTCAGCCTGGTCAACATCCCAGTCCGGGTGTTTCCCGCAACCGATTCGGCGAGCACGGTGAGCTTCAACCAGCTCCATGCCGAATGCCAGGGCCGCATCCAGCAGAAGAAATGGTGCCCCTCGTGTGAAACCGAGGTGGTCAAGAGCGACCTGGTCAAGGGCTACGAGTTCGAGAAGGGACGATACGTCGTCCTGCAGGACGACGATATCGCCAAGGTGCGGCCCGAGTCGACTCGGGTCATCAACCTGGTCCGCTTCACTGACGCCTCCGACATCGATCCGGCGCATCTCGAGCGGCCCTACTACCTGGCCCCAGATGGCAAGGTGGCGGCTGACGCGTTTGCCGTCATGCGCGAGGCGATGGTCGGCAAGGCCGGCATTGGCAAGCTGGCGCTGCACGGCCGGGAGTACCTCGTCGCGGTCCAGCCTCGGGAGCGCGGCCTCGTCATGTACACGCTCCGTCACGCGCGCGACATGCGTCGGATGGACGCGATCGACGAATTGGACCAGCTGCCGGAGACAGTCAGTCCGGACGAGGTCCAACTGGCGCGTCAGGTCATCTCCACCTTCGAGGGTGATCTCGATCTGACGGAGTTTCACGACCAGTACCAGGAGGAGCTGCGGGCGGTGATCGACGCCAAGGTCGCCGGGCGCGAGGTGGTGACGCCGGCCGAAGAGGCTCCGCCGAAGGTCGTCAACCTGATGGACGCGCTCCGGAAGAGCCTCGACTCGGTGAGCGATGCCAGGAAAAAGTCCGCCAGCGTGGAGCGGATGCCCGCCCGTCCGGCGTCACGTCGCAAACGGGCGCGCGGTTGACGGCGACAGACGTGCGGCCGCCCGGTGCTATGATCGTTTGCGGGTGATCGTCCACTCGCGTGGCGTGCGGTCGATCGCCAGACGACCGGCATGATGCGCGCTCACACGATTCTCGTGCTGTCGGCAGTCGTCGCATTCCACACTCCGCTGTCGGGCCAATCGCCGTCGGCGCCGCTGACCATCATCTCCCCCGACGGCCGCCGGACCCTCGACACGCTCGACGTGCGCGGACGCCAGCTCGTGCCGCTCGATGCGCTTGCCGCCCTGTTCCGGCTGGACGTTCGTGAGGACAGCGGCGGCACCTTGACGATCGGCTCCGGGGACCAAAGCGTCATCGTGACGGCAAACCAGCAGCTCGTCTCGGTGGCCGGTCGCCTGGTCTCCCTCGCCTCACCGCCACGGCGGGTCGATGGCCGCTGGCTGGTGCCGGTCGACTTCATCGATCGCGCCCTGGCGCCGATCGCGTCCGAGCGGCTGGAGGTCCGGGCTCGCTCCGGACTCGTGCTGATTGGCGACGTATCCGTGCCGCGCGTCTCGGCACGGTACCGACCTCGAACCCGCGCTGGGCGCCTGAGCCTCGAGATCACCCCGGGCACGAACCACACCGTGCTGGAGCAACCGGGCCGCCTGCAGATCCGCTTTGACGCCGATGCGGTCGACGTTGTGCGCCTCGCCCGGGCGCGTGGGGATGTCGTCCGCGACATTCGGATTGACGCCGACCTGCCGGGCCTGTCGCTCGAGCTCGGCCCGACCTACGACTCGTATAGCGTGTCGAGCCTGCCGGCTCCAGACGATGCGGCGCAGCTCGTGATCGACGTGCGCGCCGCCGCGCCGGCCACGACGGACGCCGTACCGGCGGTCCCGCCCGAATCAGAACCACGCCGCGCCCGGTCTCGGCCGCTGCCCGTGGGGGATGCGGCACGCTTGCCCGACTTCGCCGAGGCCCCGGCGATTCGGACCATCGTCGTCGACGCCGGTCATGGCGGGTCCGACGAGGGCGCCATCGGTCCGGCCGGCACGCGCGAAAAGGACGTCACGCTCAGCGTCGCCATGCGCCTGCGGTCCGCGCTCGAAGGCCGGCTCGGCGCCCGGGTCATCCTCACGCGGAGCCGCGACGGCGTCGTCGAACTCGACGAACGGGCGGCCATTGCCAACAACAACAAAGCCGACCTCTTCGTCAGCTTGCACGCCAACTCGTCGGTCAGCGCGCTCCCGGCCGGTGCCGAGGTCTTCTATCTGAGCATCGACGAGTACGGCCCCGAGGCGCGCGAGCTGGCAGAGCGCGAGGGCCAGCTCATCCCGGTCGTCGGTGGCGGCACACGAGAAATCGACATGATCCTCTGGGAGATGGCCCAAGCCAGATACCTCGAGCAGTCGGCTCGGCTCGCCGAGCTTGTGGAAGACGAGCTCCGGCAGCGCGTCCCGATGAGTCCCCGCGCGATACAGCAGGCGCCGTTCCGTGTACTGGTGGGAGCCAACATGCCTGCGGTGCTTATCGAGATGGGATTCATCTCGAACCCGGATCAGGAGCGGCACCTCGCGGGGGTGACGTTTCAGAACGACGTCGTGGACGCGGTCGTGGCGAGCGTGCTCCGCTTTCGCGACTTCCTCGAGCGCTCGCGCCGCGCGCTGGCAAGCGGTCCCGAAGCGGTGGGCGGCGGCGACCGTCGCGCCATCGACCCCAGTCCGCTGCCGCCTGCGCGCTGATCGACTCATGGCAACACTCCGGGGCACACCGGCATCCCGGCCCGCCGCAATCCGGCGTCCGTATCTAATGGTGGGCGCCACCGTCGCCGCGGTCACGGTCATGATTGGGCTCGTCGCGTTCTTCCTGCTTCGATCCTGGGAGGGGGCGCGCAACGCGCCGGACACCGGCGCTGCGGCCGGCCGTGGGGCCGCGGCCGCGCCCGCAAGCGTCACGCTGTTCTACGTGGCCGAGGACGGGATGGGGCTGGTCGGGTACGAGCGCGGTGTCCCCCGGGGGGCCGACACACGCGCCACGGCGCGTGCGATCGCCGAACAACAGCTCGCCGAGGCGCCGCACCCGCTCATGTCGCCATTCCCGGAAGGCACTCGGCTGCGATCGATCTATATTGCGGGAGACGGCAACGCGTTTGTCGATCTCAGCCGAGAGGTGACGATTGCGCACTCGGGCGGATCGCTCGACGAGCTGTTCACGGTCTATGCCATCGTCAACGCGCTGACGACCAATGTCGCCGGGATCAACGCCGTCCAGATCCTGGTCGAGGGTCAGGAAGTCGACACGCTGGCCGGCCATGTCGACCTCCGTCAACCCCTCGAGCCGAACACGAAGTGGGTCGTGGAACCGGGTGGAGACGACGATGATCCCCCCTCGGAGGCCGGCTAG
The DNA here is from genome assembly GCA_965197395.1 of Vicinamibacterales bacterium. Lineage (GTDB taxonomy): Bacteria > Acidobacteriota > Vicinamibacteria > Vicinamibacterales > UBA8438 > CAZYFH01. The sequence continues at coordinate 1,081,097 of CBDANB010000007.1, forward strand.
TGGACTGTCATCCGTAGCGCGGGAGATACCGCCATCCATGGTCGATACCGTTCGAGTCGATGAACGCGCCGCAGCAGACCTGCGCCCGACGAAGCTGACGCCTCACTACGTGATGCACGCGGAAGGGTCGGTGCTGGTCGAAGCCGGCCACACCCGAGTGATCTGCACCGCCAGCGTGGAAGAACGCGTGCCGCCCTTCCTGCGGGGCAGCGGCAAAGGGTGGGTGACGGCCGAGTACGGCATGCTGCCCCGATCGACCTCGACCCGGTCGGCGCGGGAATCGTCCAAAGGACGCGTCGGCGGACGGACCCAGGAGATCCAGCGCCTCATCGGTCGATCACTTCGCGCGGTGACCCGGCTGACCGACCTGGGCGAGCGGACCATCTGGATCGACTGCGACGTCATCCAAGCGGACGGCGGCACGCGGACGGCATCGATCACAGGCGGCTTCGTCGCGCTCGTGCTGGCGCTCCACACGCTACGTGAGAAAGGCGTGCTGGCGCGGCTCCCGATTGACGACTACGTCGCGGCCATCAGCGTCGGCATCGTCGACGGCCGGGCCCTCGCGGACCTCGCCTATGAAGAGGATTCCCGAGCCGAGGTCGACATGAACGTCGTCAAGACCGGCGCGGGCCGCTACATCGAGGTGCAGGGGACAGCCGAGGGCGCACCATTCGACCATACCCAGCTCGAGGAACTGCTGGCGCTCGCCGGCGCGGCCATCGACCGGCTCGTCGCCATGCAACGCGACGTCGTCGGCACGCATCTCGCTCCGGCATGACACTCGTCGTCGCGACGACCAACCCGCACAAGCTCGCCGAGATCGAGCGGATGCTGACCGGGCTGCCGCTCGCGGTGGAACCGCTAGACCGGCACGCTCGCGTCCCGGCACCGGAGGAGACCGGCAGCACGTTCGCCGACAACGCCCGCGACAAGGTCCGCTATTACTCGCGAGCCGTGCCGCACCTGACGGTTGCTGAAGACTCGGGTCTCGAGATCGACGCGCTCGATGGCGCGCCGGGCGTGCACTCCGCGCGGTTCAACGGCGAGACGTACCCCGAGAAGTTCCGCGCGCTGTACGCGCAGTTGCGGGCTCGGGGCGCAACGACGAGCACCGCGCGCTTCGTCTGCGCCGTGGCGGTGGCCGAACAGGGCCGGGTCGTGTTCGAGACGATCGGTGTCGTCAACGGACGGATCGCCGGCGCACCGTGCGGCGAGGGCGGTTTTGGCTACGATCCGATCTTTTTCTATCCGCCGTTCGACTGCACGCTGGCGGAGGTCTCGCCGGAGAAAAAAGCCGCGGTGAGTCACCGCGGCCAGGCGTTTGGGGCCCTGCGCGCCTTTCTGCAGCGGGGGTGGCCGCCACCCATCGACCCCGTCGCGCCCTGACGCAGCTAGTGTTAGTGTCCCGTCAGCGTTGCCGCGAGGCATTTCAGGACACGGTGCACACCATCCGGGCTTGCCAGCCGGAGGCGCGCGCATGTCGGCCGATCGTCGTCGGCCACGATGATGGTCGTCCCCCCGGCCAGGGCTGCGAACGCGTGCTCGTCGGTGAGGTCATCGCCGATGTAGAGCGCCGCCGCAGCATCGACCCCCATCTCGCGCAGGATCCACGCGACCGCGGCGCCCTTGTCCCAGTCGAGGTCGGGTCTCAGCTCGAACACCTTCTTGCCGGCCTCGCGGCGCAGCGTTGGGTGGGCCGCGGCCACCTCCGCAACGGCCGCCTCCACGAGCGGCACGTCAGCGGCGCCGACGAGACGCACGTGCACCGAGACGCTGAACCGCTTGCGTTCGACGAGGACGCCATCCATGTGCCGCAACAGGCTGCGCAGACGGTCCTCGACGACGTCGAGCGTGGGCACGAACGATGATGCGAGCTCCCGGCGTAACCCGCTGCCTGGCGGACCGGCGATGTCGAGCCCGTGATTGCCCACGTAGCCGAGCGCGTCGAGCAGCACGAACGCCCGGACCACGGCACTGTCCCGCCCGGTGACGATCGTCACGGGGCACCGAGCGGCCAGATCGGCCAGTGCCGCCCGCATCGGCTCGGCCAGCCGGGCCTCGTCGGGCCGATCGACGATCGGCGTCAGCGTGCCGTCGTAATCGAGGAAGACCGCCAACGCGCCCGCGCGCGCCGGCGCGAGCCAACGGTCCATCTCATCCGGGGCCAGCGCGGAGGGTAGGGTCAGCGCCGCGCGGGTGACCATCCGGGCAGTCTAACCCCGCTGGTGCGGCCCCGGCGCACGCGACCCATTCGACAGAACTGTGATTGGCGCAACGAGATCGTCAGACCGTTACGCGGTGCGCGCGACGTGCCGCCGGCGGAGTCGCCGGCGCGGCCGCGCGAACGCACCGTCGACCGCCCGCACCGTCCTGGCGTCGACCTTGCTAGATAGACGAGGCATGGGCTACGCCTTCGACACGCCTTCGCTGGAACCGCCCGTCGACAGCTCAACGGTGTTCATCGCGACCGAGGACGTGCTGACCCGCTGGACCGGGTGCGTGGCGGCGCCCACGGACCTACTCGCGTTCGCAGACGCTGACGCGCAGCATGCGCTCGACGTGATCCAACGGCGCCGGCCACAGGTGGTCGTGCTGGAGCAAATGTTCGCGAACACCAGCCGTGGCGAGGCACTCGTGCATCATCTGCGGTCCGACCCCGCGCTGTCGGACGTCGAGATCCGGACACTCTCGACCGACCGCTCGTCTTCGCTTGGCCGGACACGACCCGCGAGCGGTGCCATGCTCGCCAACATGGCTCAGCCGATGCAGCACGGGCCGGGGCCGATTCGTCGGGCGCGGCGGGTCAAGATGCCGAATGGCGCGGAGCTCATGGTCGATGGCGCCCCGGCTGCTCTGATCGATCTCTCGACGATGGGCGCGCAAGTCGTCTCGGCGGCCATTCTGCGCCCCAGCCAGCACGTCGGCGTCGTCCTGACCAACGTCGACGCCCTGCATCGGGCCCCGGCGTTCGTGGCCTGGTCGATGCTCGAGCTCGCCCGTGACGCGGCAACCTATCGCGCGGGGCTCTCATTCGGCGATTCGCACCCGGAGTTCCTGTCGCTGACGTCGGACCCGGAATAGATCCGCCCCGGCGGGGTTCGGGGGCGCAGCCCCCGTCTCGGGAGGCCGATGGCCGCACAACGGCCAAGGCGCGCACAGCGCGGCGGGTTCGGGGGCGCAGCCCCCGTCTTAATTGGATGCCACGCGCTCGACCTCTCGCATGACGCGCAGCAGGTTGCCGCCCCAGAGCTGCGCGATCTCGGCCTCCGTGTAGCCTCGGCGCACGAGCTCGAGCGTGACATTGAACGTCTCGCTGGCGTCACCCCACCCCGAGACCCCGCCACCGCCGTCGAAGTCCGAGCTGATCCCGACGTGGTCGAGACCGATGAGGCCCACGGCGTAGTCGATGTGATCGACGAAGTCGGCGACGGTCGCGTCGGGAAACCGTTTGTCGAGCGCCTCGAGACGGCCCACGTAGTCGAGGTGGGGCTCCGTGCCAAGCTCCTCCGGCTGCTGACCGGGGATCATGCCGAAGTCGGCGCGGAGTCGCGCATACGCTACCCGCCGGCGGCCGGCGGCCTCGGTGAGGAACGCGCCGAGCGCGACCGTCTGCAAGACGCCCCCGCTGGCCCGGAGCGCCTCCAGTTGCTCGTCGTCCATGTTGCGCGGGTGTTCGTGCAAGGCTGCGACGCTGGAGTGCGACGCGATGACCGGGGCGGCAGATAGTCGGGTGGCGTCAAGCATGGCCTGTTTCGACACGTGGGAGACATCGATCATGATGCCGAGGCGGTTCATCTCGGCGATCACCTCGGCGCCGAACGGGCTCACACCCCCATGCTCCGCGTCACCGTCTCCCAAGCGCTCCTGCGGCGTCGCCGAATCCGCGATGTCGTTGTGCCCACCATGCGCGAGCGTGATGTAGCGCGCACCGAGCGCGTGATAGGTCTCCAGCAACGACAGGTCGGTGCCGATGACGTAGCCGTTCTCGATGCCGATTGCCGCGACCAGCTTGCCGCTCGCCGCGATGCGCTCGATGTCATCCGCCGAGTACCCGATCTCGATCTCATCGGGGTACATGTCCTCCGCCATGCGATGGATTGCCTCGAACTTGATCATGGCGTCGGTTGCCGCCTGCGCGTAGTTCTCTGTTGTCCGCTCGGTCTGGCCGACGTAGACGACAAAGAACGCCGCGTCGAGCCCGCCCTCGCGCATCTTCGGGAGATCGACCTGCCGATCGCCCCGCGTCCCGGGATCGACGTCACGTGTCGCGAAGTTGAGCGGGATGTCGTCGTGCGTATCGATCGTCAGGACCCGTTGGTGGATGCTCCGCGCCAATTCGACGAGCTCCACTTCCGCCCGTTCCTCGGGCGTCAGCGAGTCGCCGCACCCGGTGATCGCCGCCCCCAGGCAGACAGCGATCATCTGTCTTCTCCGCATGTCTCTCATTCGAGTGAGCGAATATTACCTCGGCCCACACCTTCCGGTGCCCGGGTGCTCCGTAGCACTGAAAAGGCTGGATTGCTACCGCGGTCCTCGGCACGTCTTAAGCACTCCATTATACTTGAACGGTCTACTATAGATGATACACTGCACCGGTGGGTCGCCAAAGCGACGCGCGCCGTCGACTGCTCAACGCCGCTCACGCTCTGTTTCACGAGCGGGGCTACGAAGCGGTCGGAGTCGCTGAGCTGTGCTCTGTCGCCGATGTCAACAAAGGGAGCTTCTATCACTTCTTTGCCTCGAAGCGTGACCTGATGCTCGAGGTGGTTGCGGGCGCCTGGGACGAAACGGGCTTGCTCGCCGAGTGGGAGGCCTCGCCTCCGGAACAGCCGCTCGCCCAGCTCCGGCGATACCTCCAGGACCTTTTCGCCTATCACTATGCGAGCCTTGAGAGCGGCGGCCGCGTCCGCGGCTCGCTGCTTGGCAATCTCGCACTGGAGCTGAGCGCGCGCGACGCCGGCGCGGCTGATCGGCTCCAGGACCAGTTCGCCCGAGAAACGCGGGCGTTTCGGCACCTAATCGGAGCGGCAGTCGAACGCGGTGAGATGAGGGTCGCGGACCCCGACCGGACGGCGGAGGCCCTCGTGGCATGTTTGCAGGGGCTGCTCCTCCTGGCGAAGGTGCGCAATGATCTTGGCGTCCTCCCGGCCAACGAGGGCGAGCTGCTCAGACTGGCCGGCGTCCAGCCCTACACCTAACTGACCGGTCAACATCGGATGTCGTCGCCATACAAGCACCTGTTCTCTCTTCCCGACGGGCTCCACTACCTCAACTGCGCGTACATGGCGCCGCTTTCCAGGCGCGTCGCGGACGCCGGGCGGGCCGCCATCGAGCGGCTGGAAGCTCCGAGTCGCATTCAGGTGCCCGACTTCTTCGAGCACAGCGACGCGGCGCGTCGGTTGTTCGCTCGACTCATCAACGTCGCAGATCACCGGCGAATCGCCATCATTCCGTCCGTCTCGTACGCGATGGCCACCGTCGCCAAGAACCTGCGGATGCAATCCGACCAGAACATCGTCGTGATCGAGGAGCAGTTTCCGAGCAACGTCTACTCCTGGCGCCGTGCGTGCGCGGACGCTGGCGCCGAGCTGCGCGCCGTGGCGGCCCCACGTACGGAGGGCACGCTAGCCGGGGCGTGGAACGATGCGGTCGTGGCGGCGATCGACCGTCGCACCGTCCTCGTCACGGTCCCGCAGCTGCACTGGACCGACGGCACGCGATTCGACCTCGACGAGATCGGCCAGCGCGCGCGTGCGTGTGGCGCGCGTTTCGTTATTGACGGCACACAGTCCGTGGGCGCGGTGCCGCTCGATTGCGAGCGTCTCCGTCCGGACGCGGTTGCATGCGCCGGATACAAGTGGCTGACCGGGCCGTATGCGGCCGGCCTGGCGTTCTTCGGATCGGCGTACGACGATGGCGTCCCGCTCGAGGAGAACTGGATCACGCGTGAAGGGAGTGAGGATTTCGCGGGCCTCGTACGGTACCGCGATGAGTACCAGCCGGGCGCCATTCGCTACGACGTGGGTGAGCGGTCGAACTTCGTGCTGCTGCCGATGCTGTGCGCCGCGCTCGAGCAAGTTGTCGAGTGGGGCCCAGAGACCGTCTCCGCGTATACGCGTGAGCTGCTCAGTGGCGCCGTGCCGCAACTCCGCGAGCTGGGCTGCCGAGTCGAAGACGACGCGTGGCGCGCCCCACATCTCCTGGGCGTGCGGGTCCCAACCGGCCTCGACGTCGCGAGCCTGGCGCGCGAGCTTGCGCGACGTCAGGTCAGTGTGTCGGTGAGAGGCAACGCGATCCGCGTCGCGCCGCACCTCTATAACGAGCCCGACGATGTCACGGCCCTCGTGGCCGTCATCCGAGAGGCTCGATCCAGCTGACGCACCTGTTTTCCGTCCTCTTACTCCGGCCACTCGCGCTCGACGACACGCTCGAGCGGCCGCTCGATCGGCGACGGGCGGACCGCCTCGCGCGTCGCGAGGTTGTATATGTCCCCGGGCGCAAGAAAATAGAAGAATCCTCCGGAATCGATCTGCCGCTCGCGGTCGTAAATCACCGCGTAGCTCTGGCCGATGACCTCGAGCTCATCTCCCTGCACGACGATGGCGGTGTCCTCATCGAGACCGATCCCCAGGAGATCGGGACGCGCCCGGATGACCTCGATGAGATCGAAGTGGCGGTTCCGCCGGAGCAGGTGCTGGTCGATGCCGACGCCGCGAAGAAACGCCATCCCCTCTTGATGATCCCCCATCATGATGGTGTTCCCGCTCGTGTCCCCGCGCACGAGATAGGACCCGAGAATGGTTGCGCCCGCGGATGACCCCCCGACGACCCCGCCGCGGTCGAGCACGGCTCGAATAGCTCGGTGAGTCTCGGTATGCAGATAGGCATCCGCGAGTCGCCACTGGCGGCCGCCACCGAACCAGACACCGCGCGCCTCGCGAAGAGGTCGGACGAATGCGGCGGAGTTCGCTTCCTCACGATCGGTCGAGTGCAGCACCGTCAGGCCGGTCGCACCGGCGACCTCGAAGGTCCGTAATCCCGGCCACGACCGGTCGTAATGCTCGCCGCCCCCCGCGGTCGGAATGACGACGATCGGCGCATCGGTCCCGCCGGCGAGTTCCAGGAACCGTTCGACGATGGCCGGGTCCTGCATGCGCCCGCCGACCGCCACGAGCGTTCCGCGCGATGGCCCGACCTGCTGGGCGAGCCCCACCGCTGCGACGGCGAGCATGACCGCCACCTCGGCGCCGAGACGCACCACGCTCGACGGCCGGATGCGACGTGGCGTATTCACCCCCACGTCCACGATTGTATCCGGCCGCGCGAGCGCTGATGCGCCGCGCCGCCGCAATCGTTTAGGATAGGAGTGTCCCGCGAGGCCGCGCTGTGCACGAGCCACGCGGGGCCGCGACCACCGGGCCTCTAGAGCTCCCCCTACGACTCGTGGTGTCCTCGCGTCGACAGAGGGAACCCGCGTGCGTGGGGTTCGCATCCTCAGAGGAATCATGCAGAGAACCAGACGGCTCAAGAGCGGGGTCGGCATCACGGCGCTGCTCCTGCTCCTCACACCCACCCGGCCCTCGCTCCAGGAGTCCGACGGGGTGCAGTCGATTGCCGCCACCGACCTGTCCGAGCTCCGACAGACCGACCGGCTCGTCGACGGCATGCTCCGGGCGGGTGAGCTTCGGGTCACGCGCATCGAGAACGACACCCTGACCCCCGGGCGCGTGCACGAACGGTTGATCCAGCATCACGACGGCGTTCCGGTCTTCGGCGGCGGCATGACGCGTCAGACCGACCGCGGACTTACGGTCTCGATCTTCGGGCGCATCCACCGTGGCATCACGCTCGATTCCACGCCAGCGGTGTCTGCATCGGCGGCGCGCGCCATCGTCGCCGCCCACCTCGGCGTCGACCTCCGGTCGATCGCGGAGCCCGAGCTGATGATCTTTCGTGACCCCTCGGGCGTGCACCGGTTGGTGCGCAGGGTGCGGGGCTTCGCGTCGTCCGCCGTCATGATGTGCTTCGTGGACGCGCACACGGGTGCGATCGTGTGGGAATATAACGACCTGAAGACCCAGAACGCCACGCTGCCATGCACCGACTGCGCAGTGGGACGAGGCCGGGGCGTCAAAGGGGACCTGAAGAAGGTCAGCGTCCGGCCGGTTAGTGGCGTGTTCCAGGCGGACGACAGGCTTCGTCCCCCTGCCATCAGAACATACGACATGCGCGGCGACTGGCGACGCACGGACGACATCGTGTTCTCCGGCGCACCCCTGTTTGAGAGCGACCTCGCCACCGATGGGGACAACAACTGGAGCGACGGCGTCAACGTCGATGGGCATTCCGGCGCCGGATGGACGTACGATTATCTGTTCGATCGCTTCGGTCGCCGGGGGTTGAACGGCAACGATAGCCCGATGGACATCATCGTCCACCCGGTCCGGCGAGCCGATATCTTCGTCGTGCCCGACGAGATCTACCTGCTGTATCACTTCAACGCGTTCTACTGCCACGACTGCGGTCCGAACGGTCTGACGGTCTTCGGCGAAGGATTTCCCCCCGGGGCCTTTCTGCTATCCACGGGGCAGATGGTCGATTTCTTTGTGGCCGGACTCGACGTGGTCGCGCATGAGCTCGCGCACGGGGTCACCGCGTTCACGTCGCAGCTCATCTATCAGAACGAGTCGGGCGCCCTGAACGAGGCGTTCTCCGACATCATCGGCACCGGCGCCGAGTTCTTCATGGCGGAGAGCGGCCGCCATGCACCGGAACGGGCCGACTACCTCCTGGGTGAGGACATTTTCAAGCCGGGCGGCATTCGGTCACTCGCCGACCCGGGCTCGCACGGCGATCCGGATCACTACACGCAGCGGTTCACCGGCACTTCCGACAACGGCGGCGTGCACACGAACTCGATGATCGCCGGCCATGCCTTCTATCTCGCGATCGAAGGTGGCGTCAATCGCACCTCCGGTCTGGGGGTGAGCGGTGTCGGCTCGGCGCGGCGCGACCAGATCGAGCAGGTGTTCTATCGAGCGTTTACCTTGATGCTCCCGGCCGACGCGACGTTCGCCACGGCGCGCGCGGCCACGATCCAATCGGCGCGCGACTTGTTCGGTGCGGGCAGCGCGGCGGAATGGGCGGTCACCGATGCGTGGACGGCGGTCGGCGTCTTCTGAGCGCCGATGCGTGGATGGATAAACGACATGCCTAGCAGCTCGTGGTGTGGAATGGGTGGTCGCGCGCTGGCGCTCGCGTGCGGGATCGTGCTGGCCGCCACCGGAGCCTCGGCGCAGACGACCCCGCCGTCCGAGCGGCGGCTGATCATCGGTACGAGCCTCGGCGTGCAGTTCGTCAAGGACGCGTTCCAGAACACCGTGGACTACGAGCTGTTCCAGGAAGCCGGGGAGTTCGGGGCGAGCTACAACATCACGACCGACACGGCGGTCGATGCCGGCGCGGCCGTCCGGCTGTGGAAACGATTCGCGGTCGGTGTCGAGGTGTCCCACTTCTACAAACGAACGTCGGCCGCGATTGAGGCCGAAGTGCCGCACCCCTTCTTCTTCGGCTTTCCCCGCACCGCCACCGGTGTGGCCGGCCGCGTGACACGGCGCGAGCTGGCGTTGCACATGCAGGCCCAGTACTGGCACCTCTTCAAGGACGCGGTGCTCGTGCGAGGGTTTCTCGGACCGACCTACTTCGACGTGAGCCACGACCTGGTATCCACGATCGACACGGTGGAAGTCGGGTTTCCGTTCGAAGAGGTAGCGCTCGCGGGGTTCGGGACCGAGAAGCTGAGCCGGTCGGCTCTCGGCTTCAATCTCGGCTTCGATGTGTCGTACTACGGCCTCCGCGAGTTGGGTTTCCTCGGAGACTCGAGCGTGCTCGATAACATCGCGATGGCGTTCACCCTGCGATATAGCCGGGGCACCTCGTCGGTCGAGCTGGACGGCGGTTTCCAGCCGTCGCTCGAGCTGGGTGGCACCCACCTTGGGATCGGCGTGAGGCTCGCCTTTTAGCGGCCCTCGCACGGAGCGGTTGCGGGGGCTTGGGGCGAAGCTCCATGTAGAAGGTGCATCGACCGTTCCGCATCATCGCTGCCGTTCTCGTCGCGGGTGGCCCGCGTACGTGTTTCTCCCGGCGGCGCTGCACCTCGCGAGTGCCTACCGACTACGCGACAAGCGGCATCTCGGCTGGAGCGCGCTGCTCGCGGCCACACTGACGCTGACGCTGCAGCTCCACGCGTCGTTTGCCGTGCTCGCCATCTCGACCGCCGTGCTCGCGAGCGCAAGAGGTTGATTGCTGACATCGACCTCACTCACAAGGAGCTAGCGTCCTGGCTGATTGTGACGCCACGTCTAGATGTCCGAGAGCTCCTTGAACACCCCGGCGCTGTTGCCGATCCGCTCGGCCGGGACACCCAGCCTCTGCAGCACCGTCAGATAGAGGTTGGTCAGCGGTGTCGCGTCCGGATATCGGAGGTGACGGCCGCCTTTGATGTGGCCAGCTCCGCCTCCCGCCACAAGGATCGGCAGCTGGTGGGGGTCGTGCTGGTCGCTCTCGCTCATGCCGCTGCCGAAGATGATCGTCATCTGGTCCAACAGCGACCCGTCACCGTCGGGGGTCGCCTTCAGCCGCTCGAGGTAATAGGCGAACAACTGCATGTGGTAGGTGTTGATCTTGACCAGCTTCTCCGCCCGTTCCGGATCCGCGGTCGAGTGCGTCACCTGATGGTGCCCTTCGGCCACGCCAATCTCGGGGTAGGTCCGGCCGCTGAGCTCCTTGCCGATCATGAACGTGCTGACGCGCGCCAGGTCGGCTTGAAACGCGAGTACTTGCAGGTCGAGCATCATCTTCGCGTAGTCTTCGAACCCTTCCGGGATGCTGCCGGTGGGCCGCTCGAGCGTCGGTAGCTCGCGGTCGCTTTGCGCCTCGGCCTTCTGGATGCGCTGCTCGACCTCGCGAATGGCGTCGAGGTACTCGGTGAGCTTGACGCGGTCGCGCGTGCCAAGCACCGCCGTACGTTCGGCCACCGTGTCGGACACCGAATCGAGGATGCTCTGGTTCTTCCGGAGGCGCGCCGCCCGGGCCGCCGGGTCGGTGGTGTCGGCGTCGCCGAACAGGCGCTCGAAGACCGCCCGCGGGCTGTTCATCATCGGCAACGGCGTCGTTGGCGTCCGCCAGCAGAGCGTATTGACGTACGCGCAGCTATAACCGACGTCGCATGCACCGGCGATGTCGGCCGCCTCGAGACCGAGTTCGAGCGAGCGCAGCTGCGTGTCCTTGCCAAGCTCCGCCGCGGCAAGCTGATCGAGCGACGTGCCGGCCCGGAAGTCGGCTCCCTCGGTCGGCTTGCCGTGCACACCGGTCAGGAACGCCGCGCCAATGCGCCCGTGCCCGCCGGCCGGCTCGCCCGGCAGCGCGACTGCTGGTTCGTTGTCGAGACCTGACACGACGACCAGCTGGTCTTGGACGCGGGCCAGCGGCTGGAGAATCGGCGTCAGTGCGAACCCGGCCCCCTCGGTGGCCGGGGTCAGCTGGTCCATGATCGCGCCCATCGGCACGTACACGACGCCGAGCCGCTTCGTCGGCGCGGCGGCCGTGTTTCGGATGGCGGCAAACGCCGGCACCATGCCGTCCAGCAGCGGCAGGGCGATGGCTGCCCCGATTCCGCGCAACACTGCCCGCCGCGGCATCGCTTTCTTGGTGGCGATCATGACTCGGCTCTCCTTACTCTTAGACGGCGAGCTCTTGACGATGACGATGACGATGACGATGACGATGCCGACGATGGTGGGCGACCGGTGGACGACCAGCGGTAGCCCCGGAGCGCAGCCTCGGCGGGTTGCCTCGCTGCGCTCGAGCCCGGCGCGGTACGGCGCGGCACACGCTGACGGCCCGCCGACCGCTTCGAGACGTGACTCTATCATAACCGCAGTGCTGGCTTCCCGGCGTGGGCCCCCACGGTGCGATCAAGCTCGTCTCTGAGATCGGCCTCGACATGCGGCGCTGGGCGACCGAGAAGCACTTCACGTCCTGGCTTACCGTGCCGTTCATCACGGCCCACCGTCGAGACAAAATACCCGCGCGCCCAGAAGTGCTGCCCCACCCCCGCAACCAGATCTCAGGATGTGATACGGTCCAGCGTGAGGCGCGGCATTTCGGCACTCGCGCCCCAGGCGACAGTAAGTATCCCCCGGCGGGGGGCTTTAGTTGTGAGCCGCTCAAAGCGGCAAAGCCGGGGGCTTTAGTTGTGAGCCGCTCAAAGCGGCTGACGTGACCGCTGCGCGGTCACTTGAGCCACCTGACGGTGGCGGCTCTAGTCCAACGGCAACTGATCCAGCCGCCGATCCTCTCGCTCCTGCTGCTGGATATAGTCCCGGATGATCCGTTCATCACGGCCCACCGTCGAGACAAAATACCCGCGCGCCCAGAAGTGCTGCCCCACGAAGTTCCGGGACCGCCCCGCAAACTCCCGAGCGATGTGGATCGCGCTCTTCCCCTTGAGATACCCGATCACCTGCGCCACCGAGTACTTCGGGGGGATCGACACCAACATGTGGACGTGGTCGGGCAGCAGATGCCCCTCCTCCACCTGGCTCTCGCGGTGCCGCGCCAGCTGCCGCAGCACCTCGCCCAGCTGCTGCCGGACGCCTCCATACATCGCTTTCTTCCGGTACTTCGGAATGAACACTACGTGATACTGGCAGTGCCATTTCGTATGATTGAGACTTCGGTACGTCGTCATGAGGACTCCTTCTCGTGATGCTTGTGCGGCTCACGGGAAGGAGTTTCCTCACGCGACTCCCGGATACGTCAAACGCTGCTGGCCGCCCCGGCAAAGCCGGGGGGTCTCCCACGGCAACTAGGATTCTGAAGTCGAGTCGGAAGCATCGCCGACGCGACGAAGCGCCATGCGAGACCGCATTTCGCTTGTCCTCCTGACGCTCGCCCTGTGTGGCTCGGCCCCCACTTGGGCTCAGCGTGGGACGCCCGAGGGGCGATGGCCGGCGTATGGCGGCGACCCCGGCAGCACCAAGTACTCGCCGCTCGATCAGATCGACGGCAACACGGTCAAGCAGCTGAGCGTCGTCTGGCGGTGGGACTCGCCCGACAACGCGATCGTGACCGCCCACCGCGCCGACCTTCCGATGCTGCCCTGGGCCTTCAAGGCCACACCGGTCATGGTCGACGGCGTGCTGTACATCAAGACGTCGATGAGTCAAGCTGCGGCAGTCGATGCGGCAACGGGCGAGACGCTGTGGGTGTTCGACCCGGGGACCTGGGAGGGGGATCCGCCCGCCAACACGGGATTCAACGCCCGTGGGGTGGCCTACTGGTCCGACGGTCTCAACTCGCGCGTTTTTCTCCCGACAGGCGACGCCTATCTCTATGCGCTCGACGCGAAGACCGGCCGGCCGGTCGCTGATTTCGGGGCGGATGGCGCCATCGATGCGACCCAGGGGCTGCGACGGCCGATCCCGCGCCGGGACTATCAGCTGATGTCGGCGCCGATCGTGGTCGGTGACGTGGTCGTCATCGGATCGGTGGTGTTCGATGGCCCACGCTACCAGTTGGCGCCGCCCGGCGACGTGCGGGGCTTCGACGTGCGGACCGGCGAGGAGCTCTGGGAATTCCACACGATTCCGCAACCGGGCGAGTTCGGCAACGAGACCTGGGAGAACGGCTCATGGCGCGACACGGGGGCTGCGAATGCCTGGGGGTTGCTCAGCGCCGATCCGGAACTGGGTTATGTCTATGTTCCGACGGGCACGCCGACCAACGACTGGTACGGCGGGCATCGACACGGTGACAACCTTTTTGCCGAAAGCATCGTGTGTCTCGACGCGACGACCGGTGAGCGGGTCTGGCACTATCAGTTCGTCCACCACGGCCTGTGGGACTACGACGCGACCGCGGCGCCGTTGCTCGTGGATCTCGTGGTCGACGGCCGGCCGGTCAAGGCCGTGGCCGTGGTGACGAAACAGGCCTACACGTATGTCTTCGACCGTGTCACCGGCGAGCCGGTCTGGCCGATCGAGGAGCGGCCGGTGCCGCAGTCGACCGTGCCCGGCGAGAAGACAGCACCCACACAGCCGCATCCGACGAAGCCCCCGGCCTTCGACCGCCAAGGGGTGACGATCGACGATCTCATCGACTTCACGCCGGAGCTGCGTCAGGAAGCGATAGAGATCCTGAATGGGTTCGTCTACGGACCCCTCTTCGAACCCCCCACCGTCGCCGACAGTGGAAAGCAGGGCACGATCCTGATGCCGGGCGCAGGGGGCGGGGCCAACTGGCCGGGGGCTGGGGTGGACCCGGCGACTGGCTGGCTGTATGTGCCGTCACACACGCGCCCGCACGCCATCCAACTGGACACGCCCGATCCAAGCCGCTCGGACTTCCGTTACATCCGCGCTGGCGGGACGAGACTGCGTGGCCCCCAGGGCCTCCCCCTCTTCAAGCCGCCGTACTCGCGATTGAGCGCGTTCAACCTCAACGCGGGCACGCGTGAGTGGAGGGTCCCCTTGGGGGATGGGCCGCGTCAGCAGGTCATCGACCTCGGCATTCGCGATCCCGGCCCGCTGGGCGGCGGGTCGTATACTGGGCCGCTGGTGACCAAGACGTTGCTGTTTCTCGGCCTCCGCGGCGGCGATGCGCCGGATCTCGACTTCGGGAACGCCAGCGCGACCCGATCCGGGAGCACCCCGCCACCCGTGCTGAATGCGTACGACAAGGCGACCGGCGCCACGTTACACTCGGTGGTGCTCGACGTGCCTCCGACGGGATCGCCGATGACCTACATGCTCGGCGGCAAGCAGTACCTCGTTCTAGCGTATGGCACGGGCAACGCCGTCGGCTTGATCGCGTTGGCCGCGGAATAGGGTCGAATCCCCCGGGCCGCCAGCATGAACGGCGTGGTGCCATTGTCGGGAGTAGTGATATGGTGGGCGCGAGTAGCGTGTTTCGAGCCGGTTCGTCGGCTGAGTGACGTTGTCGCGTGCGGTCTTGCTGAAGTCGAGGGAGACAGACCCATGAGTACCCAGAGTACCCACGCCATGCGCGCTGCCTGCTGGGGAACGGTTCTGCTGCTGTCCGCCGCTGGCACCTTGGCGGCTGTCGCCAACGATCTGCGTCTCGTGCAGGCGGTCGAGCGCCAGGACGCACACGCGGTACGTGCGCTGCTCGCCGAGCAGGTTGATGTGAACGAGACGCAACCGGATGGCGCCACGGCGATCCATTGGGCAGCGCACAGGGATGATCTTGACACGGCGGAGTTGCTGATTCGGGCCGGCGCCGACGTCACGGCCGCGAATGTGCATGGTGTCACGCCGCTCTCGCTCGCTTGCGCCAACGCGAATGGCGAGATGGTTGCGCTGCTCCTCGAAGCGGGGGCCGACCCGAACGCCGCGCGCGTGAGCGGGGAGACGCCACTGATGCGGGCCGCGAGCACCGGGAGCGTCGACGCGGTAGAGGCGTTGCTGGCAGCCGGCGCGGACGTGCATGCGGCCGATCCTGTCACGAAGCAGACGGCGCTGATGTGGGCGGCATCCAGGCGCCACGCCGACGTGGCGCGGGTCCTCGTCGGGCAGGGAGCCGAAGTCGGTGCCCAGTCCCGCGACGGGTTCACGCCACTGCTGTTCGCCGCGCGCGAGGGAACCGTCGAGACGGCCCGGGTCCTGTTGGACGCGGGCGCGGACGTGAACCAGGTGACCCCGGATGGCACGAGCGCGTTGATCGTGGCGACCGTACGCGGCCACGTACCGGTCGCCGTCTTGCTGCTTGACGAGGGCGCGGACCCGAACGCGGGCCCGATTGTGAAGGGACGCGACCCCTTCGCGCCGGAGCCGGATTCGGACGCGGCGGCCGAGGCGGACGAAGAGCCGGAAGGCCCGGACTACACGCCCCTGCATTGGGCGGCGGGCGCGTGGCAGACGGAGCTTTCGGGACCGAACGGCATCGCCGCTGAGCGCGAAGACGAGTGGCGCGCGATTCGCGGGCTGCCGGCCGGCAAGCTCGAGTTGGTTCGGGCGCTCCTGGCGCACGGCGCGGATCCGAACGCCCGCATGCGGAAGGTCCCGCCGCGGTTCGGCTACAGCCAGTTGTCGTACGAGCACAATAAGCAGGGGGTGAAGGTCTTCGATGGCGCGTCGCCGCTCCTCCTGGCCGCCATGGCGGGCGATGTCGAGGTGATGCGGTTGCTCGCCGAGCTCGGCGCCGACGCACACCTGACGACGAGCGACGGCACGACGCCGCTGATGGTGGCCGCCGGTCTGGGCCGGTATCAGGCCGAGAGCCTGGTGACGGAGCGGCGCACCCTTGAGAGCGTTGCGCTCGCGATGGAGCTCGGTGCCGACGTCAACGCGGTGAACGAGGTCGGCAACACCGCGCTGCACGCGGCGGCTCACATCAAGTCGGACGCGCTGGTCCAGTACCTCGTCGACCGGGGCGCCGAGGTGAACGTGGCGAACGTTCGCGGAGAGACGCCCCTGATGGTGGCGGACCGTTTCCGTGCCGGCAGTGCCAACGTGACCGTTCGGACGAGCACCGGGGATTTGCTGCGCAGGCTTGGCGCCCGCGATGATGCCGCCGCAGGCGAGCAATCACCTAAGTAACCGCGGGTTGTCACTGTTGGTGAACGCATCGCCGACGGGTAGAGGACGTAGATGCGCAACGGCGCGCAGTAGAAGGTGTTGGCCGTCGGCTGATATTCGTGCGCGGAAAACGTAAGGAGGGACCAATGCATCGTCGATCAAGAGCATTTCTCGCGTCCGCGGTATGTCTCGTGCTGGCTGCGCCGGCACTGGTCCACGCCCAAGACATCGTCGTCGCCGGCACGGCGCGCGACGCCACAGATGCCGTGCTGCCGGGTGTCACGGTCACGGCCCTGCATGTCGAGAGCGGCAACACCTTCCTCGGGGTGACCGATGTCTCGGGCGGGTATCGGATTGGCGACTTGCGACCGGGCGTCTACAACATCACGGCCGAGCTACCCGGCTTTTCTGTCGTCACGCAGGAGGCGGTTGAGCTGCAGGTCGGGCAGCGGGCGGGAATCGATTTCGACCTGGTCCTCGCCAGCGTCCGGGAAACGGTCACGGTCACGGGTGCGACGCCGTTACTCGATCTCGTAGAGTCCGACCTCGGCGGCGTCATCGATCGCCGCCAGATGGAAGAGCTGCCGTTGAACGGACGGAACTGGATGGCGCTCACGATGCTCGCGCCCGGAAGTCGCGCGAACGCGGTCTCGAACAACCCGTTCGGCGTCTCGTCGGGCTGGTTCCAGCTCAACCTCGACGGCCAGCAGGTAAGCACCAGCCTCACCTTGGGGGGCATCGGGCAGCCGCGCTTCAGCCGCGATGCCATCGCCGAGTTCGAGCTGATCAGCAACCGGTTCGACGCCACCCAGGGCCGGTCGAAGGGCATCCAGATAAACGCCGTGACCAAATCGGGCACCAACACGTTCAGTGGCACCGTGGGGGGCTACTTCCGGCACAACGCGCTCAACGCGGAAGACCACGTCCTCGGCTTCACGCCGAAGTATCAGAACCAGCAGATCAGCATGACCTTCGGCGGCCCGATCGTAGAAGACAAGTTTCACTTCTTCGGCTTCTACGAAGGCGAGCGCGAGCCGCGGACGCTGTCGTGGAACACGCCCTATCCGGCCTTCAACATCCCGGATATCTTTCACACCGACACGGTCCAGCAGGCCGGCTTCAAGATCGACGCGCAGCTCAGCGACCGGACGCGGTTGACGGCCCGCACGACCGGATCGGTCGAGGACCGGAGAACCGGTGGGAGTGCCACGCAGCATCCGTCCGTGCAACAGGACGTGACGCGGGTCTCGGGCCAGGCCTTCGTGACCCTGACCCAGACGACGGGACGCAGTGTCAATACAATCAAGGGCGGCCTCGCCATCTTCCATTATGATTCGGTCGGCCTGCCGGGGCTCGAGGATGTCCCGTTCATCATCATGCCCGGGCTGATCGCCGGCAAGATCTTCGTGTTTCCGCTCCGGGAATACCAGGATACGTATTCCATTCGCGACGACTTCACCATGCTGCGCGGCAACCACGAGATCAAGCTGGGCGGGGAGATGTTGATCCCGGACAACTTCCTCTACTGGCCGAACTTCCGGGATAGCATGATCCTCGCCTTCCTCGGCCTCCCGCCAAACCTCGAGGAGGTCTTCCCCGTCTGGAACGACTGGTCGACCTGGGACATCGACGCGCTGTCGCCGCACACGTTTCAGGTGCGCCAGGGCATCGGCAACTTCAAGTACAACCGCCTCAAGCCGGAGTACGCGGCCTGGTTCCAGGACGACTGGACGGTGTCGAACAACCTGACGTTGAACCTCGGCCTCCGTTGGGATTTCTACACGGACGCGTACACGAAAGAGGTCACGCTGCTCCCATTCAAGCCGGGCGGCGTTGGGCAGGAGTGGTTCAACTTCGGGCCGCGGCTGGGGTTCGCCTACTCGCTCCCCGACGAGAAGACCGTCCTCCGCGGCGGGTGGGGCATCTACTACATGGGGGTCACCGACCACGTGAGCCACGTCACCTACGTCAGCGGGGTGAATACGGTCGCGCCGGAGCTCTTCAACGACGGCCGAGCCGATTTCGCGTCGAACCCGTTCGGCACCGGGACGGTGCCGTCCTTTGAGGCTGCGAGGCTGCTGCCGCATGACTACGCGACCTCCTGGGTCACGAGCGACCAGATGCGGACGCCCTATACGAACCAGACGTCGCTCGGGGTTCAGCGGCAGCTCGGCAACGAGATGGTCGTGTCGGCCGATTACGTCTGGAACAACGAGCAGCGTGTCGAGAGCTTCCGGAACGTCAACGTGAGCTTCGACCCGGTGACGGGAGCGCCGATGCCGTACAGCACCCGCAGCACGCGACCGTTCCCCGACTTGGGGCTCGCGGTCCTGCGGTTCACCGACAGCTATACCAACTACCACGGGCTGGAGACCTCCTTCACGAAGCGCTTCAGCGACAACTGGCAGCTGACGGGCACGTACACGCTCTCGGGCACCTGGAACTACTTTCCGGTCCCGCTCAACCCCGGGTGTGAGTTCCCGTTCAACGGGGTGACGCGGACGTGCAATACGCCGCTCCCGGTCCCGGTCGTGCAGGACTTCGGGGATGAGTACACGCTGTCGGCCGCCGGCGGCCAGGCGACGATCCCCGATCAGCGTCACCGCGGGGTGATCAACGGCATCTGGCAGCTGCCCGGCGGCTTCCAGCTCAGCGGGCTCTATTTCTTCGCCTCGGGTGAGCGCCGCGAAGTCACCTACAACGGCAACCTGCGCAACTCCGGCTCCGCGCCCGAAATTCCGAACCGCCTGCGCCCCGATGGCACGATCGTACCGCGCAACTCGTTCGTCGGCGACCAGCTGCACCGGGTCGACATGCGGGTGCAGAAACGGTTCAACGTCGGCGGCGTATCCATCGACGCCATCGCGGAGGTGTTCAACCTGTTCAACCGCAGGAACTTTGGAAACTGGGTGACGGACGAAGCGAGCGCGGCTTTCGGCGGACCGCAGCCGTCGTCCCTCGTCGAGTATCAGGCCCGTCAAGGCCAGCTCGGGATCCGGATCGCGTTCTGAACGACCTGAGCCCGATGCAACTGGTCTTCCGTCGTCATCGGATCGGACCCCTTCGACGGGCCCCGCCAACGGCTCGACACGCGGGCGACCTCCTGCCGGACGCTCGGAGGACTGCGTCCTGGCGCACGGCACGGCGAATGACGCGGGCGTGATGACGTTGGCGGTTGACGAGAAGGAGCCGAGTGATGAGGCACGCACTGCGATTGACGCTCGTGGGCGCGGCAGTGATCGGGTTCGCTGGTGTGCTGGGGCCGGCGCACGTTCCGGCCCTTGCTGGCGGCGACGACATCAGCGGCGTCGTGAACGGCCCCGACGGCCCCGAGGCAGGTGTCTGGGTCATCGCCGAGACGACCGATCTCGAGACCCGGTTCCGCAAGATCGTCGTCACCGACGACGCGGGGCGGTATCTGGTGCCGGATCTGCCGGCGGCGGGCTACGAGGTGTGGGTGCGGGGCTATGGCCTCGTCGACTCGGAGAAGCAGCAAGCACGCCCAGGCGCGGAGGTGACGTTCGTGGCGAGGGCCGCCCCCACGCCCCAGGCGGCCGCGGAGATCTACCCGGCCAGCTACTGGTACTCGCTCCTGGAAGTTCCGCCGTCGAGTGACTTCCCCGGGACCGGGCCGAACGGGAACGGGATTGGTCCAGAGATTCGGACGCAGGCGCACTGGATCGACCGGCTCAAGGACGGCTGCGAGCTGTGTCATCAGATGGGCAACAAGGCGACCCGGGACATCCCGGACCTGAACCGGTACGACTCGTCCGCAGAGGCGTGGGACAGTCGCGTGCAGGTCGCCGGTTCTGGTCATCTGATGAACACCTATTTCACCTGGATGGGGCGCCAGCGCGCCGCGCAGACGTTCGCCGAGTGGTCGGATCGGATCCGCGGTGGCGCCGTGCCACCGTCGCCGCCGCGGCCGCAGGGGCTGGAACGGAACCTCGTGTTGACGATGTGGGGGTGGTCGTCGGCGCGGAGCAGCGTCCACGACAACGTCGCTACCGACAAACGGAATCCGAGGCTGTTTCCGAACGGTCCGGTCTATGGCATCGGCGGGGGCAATTTCGTCGTGGTGGACCCGGTGGCGCATCGTGCGCGCACGCTGCCGCTGCCTGAGGGTGTCGGGAGCGGTCACAACCCGATGTTCGATGCCCAGGGGCGCGTCTGGCTCACCACGCAGATGCGGCCGAGCGAGAACCCCACGTGGTGCCGGGACTCGGACCATCCCTCGGTGCGGTGGTTTCCGCTCGAGCGGAGCAACCGGCAGCTCTCGTACTACGACCCGCAGACCGAGGAGTTCGCCCTGATCGATACGTGCTACATGACGCACCACCTGCAGTTCGCCGAGGATGCTGTCGACACGCTGTGGCTCAGCGGTGATTTCGACGTCATCGGGTGGGTGAACACGAAGCACTACGACGCGACTGGCGACGAGCGGGCCGCGCAGGGCTGGTGTCCGACGGTGCTCGACACGAACGGCGATGGCCGCATCACCCGCCCATGGAACGAGCCGGGCGATCCGATTGATCCGGCACACGACACGCGCATCACCGGCGTCGACGCCCCCAACTTCGAGCACACGAGTTTCAGGTACGGCATCATCCCCAACCCCGTGGACGACTCGGTGTGGGTGGCGAGCCCCGGCACGCCCGGCGCAATCGTGCGCCTCGTACGTGGCAGCCGCCCGCCCGAGACGTGCGCGGCCGAGATCTACGAGCCGCCGTTCGAGAACCCGCGGGTGGACCCGAGCCGGTGGGGCTACAGCCCGCGCGGCATCGATGTGGATCGTCAGGGCGTGATCTGGACCGCGCTCAGCGGCAGCGGGCATCTGGCCAGCTTCGACCGGCGGAAGTGCCAGGTGCTGAACGGGCCGACGGCGACCGGGCAGCACTGCCCGGAAGGCTGGACGCTGTATCAGACGCCAGGCCCGCGGATGGCGGGCGTGGAGGGTTCGGCCAACGCGGAGTTCCATTACTACGACTGGGTGGATCAGTTCGACACCCTCGGCCTGGGCGCGAACGTGCCGATTGCCAACGGGACGGGATCCGACTCGCTCCTGGCGCTCATTCCGGCGACTGGCGAGTGGGTGACGATGCGGGTGCCGTATCCGCTCGGCTTCTATACGCGTGGGCTCAACGGGCGGATCGACGATCCGGACGGAGGGTGGAAGGGTCGCGGGGTGTGGGCCAGCAACGACACGGGCGCGGTGTGGCACACCGAGGGCGGCCGGCGCATGACCACCGAGATCGTCCGGTTCCAGATCCGACCGAGCCCGTTGGCGGACTAGCGCGCAGTGGCGCCACGCGCGTGCGATCCGAACAAGCGAGTGCCAAGAGAACGAGGATGAGCCGTGGCCAAGAACTCATGGATGAAGCAGCTGGGCATGGTGCTGGTCGCGCTGGGTGGCGTCGCGTCGCTGCACGCCGCAGGCCGCCCGGCCACCAGTTCCCCGCCGGCGGGCCTCCAGGCCACCGGCTCGGCGACCGCGCACCGCGCGGTGCTCGATCGCTACTGCGTCACCTGTCACAACGAGCGCCTGCGGACCGCTGACCTGTCGCTCGAGACGGCCAACCTCGACGAGGTCGGCGAGGACGCGGAGATCTGGGAGAAGGTCCTCGTCAAGCTGCGGGCGCGGACGATGCCCCCGCCCCAACGACCGCGGCCGGAGCCGGCCACCTACGAGGCGTTCGCCTCGTGGTTGGAGACGGCGGTCGACGAGGTAGCGGCCGCGCATCCGAACCCGGGTCGGCCGACGGTCCGGCGGCTCAACCGGACCGAGTACGCGAACGCCGTCCGCGACCTTCTCGCCGTCGAGGTGGACGGCGATGCGTTGCTGCCGGCCGACGATATGGCGTACGGCTTCGACAACAACGCCGACATGCAGAGGCTGTCGTCGGGGTTGCTGGAACGCTACATGTCCGCCGCGTCACGCATCAGTCGACTCGCGGTGGGCGACATGACGATCCGCCCGGGCATTGAAACCTACACGGTCTCGCTGATGGACGCGCAGGGCGCGAGGGCCAGCGAGGCGCTCCCGTTCGGCACCCGGGGCGGGGCGGCGATCCGCCATCACTTCCCGCTCGACGCGGAGTACGTCGTCCGGATCTCTTCGCACGCGGCGATCGGGGGCGGGGTGCGCCCACCCAAGGAGCCGGAGGAGCTCGAGGTGCGGCTCGACGGCGTCCAAGTGCATGTCTTCACGCTCGAGCCCGCCCCGGAGGCACCCGAGGAACCGGCGGGCTATCAGAAGAAGCAAGTGCCTCTCGAGGTCCGGTTGTCAGTGACGGCCGGGCCGCATCTGCTGGGCGTCACCTTCGTCGAGCGCATGGCGGCACCTGAAGGCCTGGCGCCGGCGAGCCTGCCGGTGACCAACGTGCTGTTTGCGGGCGTGCGGGGCGCAGAGACGCGGGTCGGGCGGATCGAGATCGAAGGCCCGTTCGGCGTGACGGGGCTGGGTGCGTCCCCGAGCCGGCAGCGGATCTTCAGCTGCCGCCCGGCCACGCGTCAGGACGAGGCGCCCTGCGCCACCGAGATACTCTCGGCGATCGGCCGCCGCGCGTACCGGCGCCCGCTGACCGACGCCGACCTCGACACACTGCTCGGCGTTTTCCGGACCGGCCGGGCGGAGGGTGACAGCTTCGAGGTGGGCATCCGGTGGGGGCTCGAACGGATTCTGATCGATCCGGACTTCCTCTATCGGATGGTCCCCGACCCCGTCGACGTCGAACCGGGGACGCCCTACCGCTTGACGGACCTGCAACTCGCCTCGCGGCTGTCGTTCTTTCTGTGGAGCAGCCTCCCTGACGACGTGCTGCTCGATGCAGCGGGGGCGGGCCGCCTGAGAGACCCCGCGGTGCTGGAGTCGGAAGTGCGACGGATGCTGGCCGATCCGCGCGCCGGGGCGCTGGCAACCAACTTTGCCGGGCAGTGGCTGCATCTGCGGAACGTGCGGGCGGTGGCCCCGGACGTCAACGCGTTTCCCGAGTTCGACGACAACCTGCGCGAGGCGTTCCGGCGGGAGACGGAGCTGCTGTTTGACCACCACGTGCGGGAGAACCGGCGGGTGGTGGAGCTGTTGACGTCGGAGACGACCTTCCTCAATGAGCGGCTGGCGCGGCACTACGGGGTGCCAGGCGTCTACGGCAGCCACTTTCGGTCGGTGGCGACACATGGTGCCCGCCAGGGGCTGCTCGGGCACGGGAGCATCCTGACAGTGACGTCGTATGCGACGCGGACGTCGCCCGTGCTGCGGGGCAAGTGGCTACTGGAGAACATCCTCGGCGCGCCGCCGCCGCCGCCGCCGTCCGATGTGCCGGACCTCGAGGAGGCGGACGCGGCGGAGACGCCGCGGTCGATGCGGGAGCGGATGGAGCAGCACCGGGCGAACCCGGTGTGCGCGAGCTGCCACACGCGGATGGACCCGCTCGGCTTCGCGCTGGAGAACTTCGACGCGATCGGGAAGTGGCGGACGACCGAGGCGGGCACGCCGATCGATGCGTCGGGAACGCTGCCGGACGGGGCCTCGTTCGACGGTCCGGCGGAGCTGCGGTCGATGTTGGCGGGGCGCGAGTCGGAGTTCGTGACGACCGTGACGAGCAAGCTGCTGACCTATGCGCTGGGGCGTGGGGTTGAGTATTACGACATGCCGGCGATCCGCGGGATCCTGCACGAGGCGGCGCCCGCGGGCTACCGCTGGTCGTCGATCATCCTGGGCATCGTCAAGAGCACGCCGTTTCAGATGAGGCGGGCCGAGTCGTGACCGCGCGAAACGGGTGGGTCCACTAAGAGGGACACGCCGGAGGAGGGACATGATGGGGAGCCGATGCTTGCCGGCACAGCTGCTCGGGGTGGGCGTGCTCGTGGCCGCCGGCGCCGCCATGGTCGGCGGGCGGGCCTTGGCCGCAGGCGATGACATCAGCGGTGTCGTCCGGAGCCCGAGTGGCGCAGAGCCGGGGGTCTGGGTCATCGCGGAAACCAATGACCTCGAGACGGCGTTCCGGAAGATCGTCGTGACGGACGACGAGGGACGGTTCCTGATTCCGGACCTACCCTCCGCGACATATGACGTGTGGGTGCGGGGTTACGGCCTCGTCGATTCGGCCAAGCAGCCGGGGCGGCCGGGCGATGACGTGGCGCTCACCGTGGCGGCCGCGGCAACGCCGCAGGAAGCCGCCACGATTTATCCGGCTAACTCAAGACAGGTAAGCCACCGCCTATGGCGGTGAGACGCGCAAAGGTTCGACCGTGGTAGGGGTTAGCCGAAGAAGATAGACGGTCTCCAGTCATGAACTCCCCAGTTCAGACAGGAGACCGCCATACGAGAGTGGCAGAGCCAATCTCACGGTGGATGCTATTGCAAATGCGGTTGCTGTGGCTTCGGTAGTCTCGAACTTGCGTTCTTCCGTCTGCTCCGATTTGACGCGCAGGCGCTGCTGTGGGCCCGGTCGATTTGGCCGAACAGGCGATCCGCGATTACATCCGGTGGTCGCAAGCAGAGGAGACGCCGCGAGAGCGGCTAGAAAATCGCTAATCGAAGGCCCCCGAGGGGCCTTCATCATACCGCCCCCTCAGGGGGCGGTAGCTGATTACTGGTACTCGCTCATCGAGGTTCCACCGCCGAGCGCGTTCCCGGGTACCGCGGCGAACGGCATCAACCCGAACATGCGGACGCAGGCGCAGTGGATCGATGGACTGAAGGACGGCTGCCAGCTGTGTCATCAGCTCGGCAACTTTGCGACTCGCGAGATGCCGATGGTCGACCTGCAGGAGTTCGACTCGACCGCCGAGGCGTGGGCCCACCGGCTGCGGACCGGGGCGACGGCGTCCAGCATGGTGACGCAGTTGGGCCGCATGGGCCGAGGGCGCACGCTACAGGTGTATGCCGACTGGACGGATCGGATTCTAGCGGGCGAGGTGCCGGCATCGCCGCAACGGCCCCATGGCCGGGAGCGCAACCTCGTCCTGACGATGTGGGGCTGGTCGTCGCCGCAGAAGCACGTCCACGATAACGTCGCCACCGACAAGCGCAATCCGCGCTTGAACGCGAACGGCCCGGTCTACGGCGTGCTCGGGGACAACTTCGTATCGGTCGACCCGGTCGCCCACCGCGCGCGCCAGATGGCGGTGCCCACGCGCGAAGCGGTGGACAGCGGGGGCGGCGCGGGGGCGGGCGCGGCGCCGTCGCTGTACTGGGACGAAGCGCCCGGCTACGGTGCAGCCAGTGGGCACAACCCGATGATGGATGCCGAGGGGCGGGTCTGGCTCACCTCGGCGATTCGTCCGTCAGGGAATCCCGAGTGGTGTAGAGACGGGTCGATGCACCCATCGGCGGTGTACTTCCCGTTAGAGCGCAGCACCCGGCAGACCTCCTACTATGATCCGCCGACCGACCGGTTCGCCTTCGTCGACACGTGCTACAGCACGCATCATCTCCAGTTCGCGGAGGACGCGGATGACACCCTCTGGTTCAGCGGCGACGTCGACGTCGTGGGGTGGCTTCGGACGCAGCCGTACGACGAAACCGGCGACGAGCAAGCGGCGCAAGGGTGGTGCCCGACGGTCATCGACACGAACGGCGACGGTGTAATCACACGGCCGTGGAACGAGCCTGGGGAGGCGGTCGTTCCCGCGCGGGACACCCGGCTCGACGGGTTTGCGTACGGCATCATCCCCAACCCGGTTGACGGGTCCATTTGGATCACGCGTGGCTCGATGTCCGGGCCGGCTACCGAGTTCCCGGGGTCGATCCTCCGTCTGGCGCTCGGAGCGCATCCGCCCGAGACGTGCATGACCGAGGTCTACGAACCGCCGTTCGAGAACCCGGCCGTCGACCCGAGCAAGTGGGGCTACGGTCCGCGCGGCATCGACGTTGATCGACACGGGGTGATCTGGACGGCGCTGAGCGGCAGCGGTCACCTCGCGAGCTTCGATCGGCGGAAGTGCCAGGTGTTGAACGGACCGACCGCCACCGGCCAGCACTGCCCGGAAGGCTGGACGCTGCATCAGACGCCTGGTCCCAGGATGCAGGGAGTCGTCGGCTCCGCCAACGCCGACTTCCACTATTACAACTGGGTCGATCAGTTCAATACGCTCGGCCTCGGTGAGAACATCCCGATTGCCAGCGGCAGCGGATCCGATTCGTTGCTGGCGCTCGTGCCGGAGACCGACGAGTGGGTGGTCATGCGGGTGCCGTATCCGCTCGGCTTCTACACACGAGGGCTCAACGGGCGCATTGACGATCCGGAGGCGGGCTGGAAGGGCCGCGCACTGTGGGGCAGCTACGACACGATGGCGGCCTGGCACACCGAAGGCGGCAAAGGCGCGACCAGCGAAATCGTTCGGTTCCAGATGCGTCCAGACCCACTGGCGGAATAGGGCTTACTGTCAAGTTAACGAGGACAGCGCGTTTCTTCCCCTGGAGACCGAGCGCCCGCGCTCGTTCAGCAGCCGCACGTCACCGCGTCCCACGCCAGGAACGCCTGCGTTCGCAGCAGCCGGTGGTGAGCCGACCGCAGCAGATGTCGGCCCACCCGGAAGAGATTCTGCATCTTGCAGCCATCCGCGTGACCTCTCACCGCTGTACTCAAAGTGGTGAAGAGCCGAATAAGTAGGCGTCGCCGCGTCCGCGGCGCAAGCCTGAGACCCTGAATAGCGAAGTGTCTGGCACGCGCTCCGCTCCGGCCGTGAGGAGTTCTATTGGAGCGGTTCCGATCTGAAGCTCCGCTCCTGATCGCGATCAATCGTGTTGCCCATTAGCTACCCAATCGGAGCTGGTTCTCCACCGAGAAAACACCCAGCGTCCCGCGGATGATGAACTCCGCTTTTTGGCGCGCGAGTTGGCTGTTGACCACCCCTGTGAGTTGCACTCTGCCGTGTTTCACGAGAATGTGAATCGGAGGAATCGGCATCGAAGCGAAGGCCGAGAACAGGGAATCCCGGTAGAGTCGACTGGCGAGCAGTTGCCGGAGGCGGTCGTCCCACGGGGAGACCGGGGCGACTTCGATCTCGTTCGCGAACGATCGGATACCGGGCACGCCGTGCATCCGTTTCTCGATGTCGGTCTTCTTGTAGGGCTCGGTCACGAAGCCGAAGAGCGTCACGCGGCCCTCCTGGATGTGCGCGGAGGCGTCATCGAAGACGGTGAACCGGCCGTAGCGCCGAATCTGCTTGACGATCTCCTCGCCGAGCTGTTCGTCACCTTCCACCGCGAACACGTCGAGGTCAACCTGGACCTCGTCCACGCCGGCTTGAGCGAGGGCGATCTCGACCGCCTTGTCCTTGGCGAACACATTGCGCACCCGTCCCTCGAGCACGACGATGCCGCTCTCAACGGACACCTGCACTGACTCGATGCTTTCCTTCGCGAGGCGCGTCTCGATCGCCTGTCCGACCTGCTCGGTGCCGCCCTGAGCGAGAGCCGTGCCCGCCGCCCCGAGCGCGAGGCACAGCGTGCGGAGCGCGGGGAATCGTTGAGCCTTCATGGTGCGCATCTTGCGTCGGCCCGGGATCCGGCGTGGAGCCGCATCCGACCGGATCGCCTGCCACCAGCGCACTCGAATCACCGTACAGGACAGTAAGTATCCCCCGGCAAAGCCGGGGGCTTTAGTTGTGAGCCGCTCAAAGCGGCTGACGTGACCGCTGCGCGGTCACTTGAGCCACCTGACGGTGGCGGCTCTAGTCCAACGGCAACTGATCCAGCCGCCGATCCTCTCGCTCCTGCTGCTGGATATAGTCCCGGATGATCCGTTCATCACGGCCCACCGTCGAGACAAAATACCCGCGCGCCCAGAAGTGCTGCCCCACGAAGTTCCGGGACCGCCCCGCAAACTCCCGAGCGATGTGGATCGCGCTCTTCCCCTTGAGATACCCGATCACCTGCGCCACCGAGTACTTCGGGGGGATCGACACCAACATGTGGACGTGGTCGGGCAGCAGATGCCCCTCCTCCACCTGGCTCTCGCGGTGCCGCGCCAGCTGCCGCAGCACCTCGCCCAGCTGCTGCCGGACGCCTCCATACATCGCTTTCTTCCGGTACTTCGGAATGAACACTACGTGATACTGGCAGTGCCATTTCGTATGATTGAGACTTCGGTACGTCGTCATGAGGACTCCTTCTCGTGATGCTTGTGCGGCTCACGGGAAGGAGTTTCCTCACGCGACTCCCGGATACGTCAAACGCTGCTGGCCGCCCCGGCAAAGCCGGGGGGTCTCCCACGGCAACTAGCCGCGGCCTGCGACATCGACGTCTTGATGTAGAGCACGCCACGGGAGCCAGTCCGAAATCACTCTTTGAATCCGCTCTCCGTCCTCCGGAAGTCGAGCTCCCGGCGCCCGCGGGAGCCGAGGAACAGCCGCGTCTTCGTCCGGAGCGGCCCGGGTGTAGGAGCCGCCGCCGAGCGCCCCGATCCGCTCAGAACGCCACTCGGAACCCCAACTGCACGATACGGGGCAGATACGCAACATTCAAGTTCGTGAACGGCGTGCCGAAGGCGGGACTCGCTTCAGCCGTCACGTAGCTGCCGAAGTTTGCGTGGTTGAAGAGGTTGAACACCTCGAGGATGCCGTCAACGCTGACGCCACCCGCGAACGAAATCCGCTGCTGCAGCCGCAGGTCTACCCGGTGCAACGGGTCGCCGACGAAATGGTTGCGCGCCACGATCGCACCATCGGGACGCAGGCGCCGCGACACGAACACGCCGCCCTCATCACGGAGGTCGGCGCCGAAGTTGGTGGCGTAGCGTCGGCCGGAACCGAAGGAATACAGCCCACTCAGCTGGAAGCCGCCCCCGACCTCCCAGATGCCATTGAAGACCCCCCGGTGTCGCTGGTCGCCCGTGCCGTACCGTTGTCCGGTTCCCGCCAGTGAGTATTGGCCGCCAAGATCCGGCGCCACATCGAACGCGACGTCGCAGGTCATCGTCAGCCCGTCGACCGGTCCCACACATCCGGCGAATTCGTTTATCGGCAGCGGGTGGTAATCCCATTCACCCGCCAGCGTATACGTGGCCGAGGCCTGCCAGCGATCGCTGAAGCGCTTCGTGAAACCGGTCTCCAACGCGTGGTAATTGGAGCGCGCGTCCATGATCCGCATCGGGATCACTCCCCAGTCCGGGTACGGCCGCTTGCTGATGTCGGTGAAGGGGAAGTTCACGCCCGTGACCGGGTCGAAGCTCAGATTGACGTTCCGGAAGTATTCCGTGCGGCGCGCACCCTGCCACACATAGTCGGCCTGAATAGCCATCGTCTCGCCGATCTGGCGCTGAACCCCGACCGACGATTGATAACTGAACGGGGTGTGCCCGGTCGTGATGACCGACAGCATGTCTTGACGCCCTTGCTTGACTTCTTCGAACGTCGGCGCGGGGCCGTTGAACGGGTTCGCGGCGAAATCTGGCCGACCATCGTTGAGGATTGAGGGGGCCGTTGCGACAATGTTGACGACGGTGGTGTGAGCGAACGTGTCGGACACGCCGGCAAAGTAGATGCCCCACCCGCCCCGAAGGACGGTCTCCGTGTTCAGGCTATAGGCAAACCCCAGGCGAGGGCCAAAATTCCCCCACTCCTGCGGCTGTGGCTCGCGGACCGGTGAGAGGCTGACTTCGTTGGCGAGCCCGTCGAGGGCAAAGTCCCAACGCAGCCCCAGGTTCAACGTCAGAGCGTTCGTCGCCTGCCAGTTGTCTTGAAACCAGACACCAACTTCCGGCTTCGTGCGATAGCAGTTCTCGACCCGTGGTTCGGAACAATGGATGTTGTATGTGCCGAAGCTCTGCTGATACGACCTCGTGATCGGGGAGAGTGCCGCGAGGTTCCAGGTCGTGGGATCGTTCCAGACCGGGAAGAGGTCCTCGATGTTGTCCGGGATCGGACCGCCGGTGGCATCGATCACGCCGAAGCGAGCCTGCGCCCAATACAGGAAGTTGGAGGGTAGCAGAAACTCCCCGCCGATCTTCAGCTCGTGGTCACCGCGGAGGGCGGTGAAGTCATCGCGAATCGAATAGGTGTTCTGGTATTCGCGCAGTGGATTGTAGATAGCGGTGCCGCCGATTTGGTAGCCGCGAAGGAGGATCTGCGGGGCGCCCGGGACGATGTTCGCCCAGTCGATGTGGTAGATGGCGAGCCCACCCTTGAGTTCATTGACGCTCCGCCCGCTGGTTTGGGTCAGCGAGACTAGGACTTGACCGCTCGTCGCGTCCTGGGTGAAGAACGCGGACGGGTGATTCGACGCCGAGGCCACGGGGCGGTTCCTTGCCAACCCATCCGCTCGCGCGCACCATCAGGCGCGTGCTTGGGCTCAATTGACCGTCGACCCGGATCCCCGCCATGTTCCGCGTCCTCGTCGCCTCGAGATCGTCGAGGTTGAAGTGAGGAAACGGACTGTTGAAGGCAATCGTCAGCGGCTCGCGCTCGCCCTCGTAGTGGCCGAAGAAATGGAGTCTGTCCTCCACGATCGGACCCCCGAACGTCGTGCTGATCTGCTGGTTCGAATACGGCAGCACGCGATCCACGACGGGGTCCTTCGCGTTGAAGCGGTCGTCCCGGAAGTAGCCCGACAGCGTCCCTGAGTACATATTGGTGCCCGATTTGGTCACCGCATTCACCAGGACGCCGGCGGACCGCCCTTGTGTCGCGTCGAACCGGCTGCTGACCAGCTCGAACTCGGCGATGGCGTCGCGGCTGAATTTCGGTTGCCCGATGGACGCGTAGGTGATCGAGTTGGTCACCTGCTGCCCGTCCACAATCGTCTGAAAAGACCCCGGAAGATTGCCAAGCGGCGTGTCGCCTGCTATCGCGTTCACGCGACTCCCCGGCGCCAGCATGGTGAGCTGCATCCAGTCCCGGCCATTCACCGGTAACGCCTCCATCTGGCGGGAGTCGATGTTCCCCCCCATTTTTGACTGCTGCAAATCGAGCAACGGCGTCGCACCCGTGACCGTGACCGTTTCCTGGACGCTGGCGAGGACCATTTCGAAATCGATTCCCGCCCGCTGCCCGACCTGCAGCTCGACCGCCTCTTGCGTCACGACGGAGAATCCCGGCAGCTCCGCGGTGATGTCGTAGACGCCCGGCCGGAGCGCGCCAATCCGGTAGGCACCGGACGTGTCGGTCACGCCGATGAAGGTGTTGCCGCTCGCGACGTGTCGCGCCGTCACCGTCACGCCCGGCAGGACCGCAGCGGTCGCATCCGTGACGCGACCGGCTAACGAGATCTCCTGGGCGTGAGCGGGTACGGGTGTTGCCAGCACGACCCAGACCGCCGCTGCCGTGGACGCTGCGATGACCCTCGATTGTCTCATGCTCTCCCCTCTTCCAGCAGTGGGCGGTCACGCAGTGCAAGTTGACGTTTCAGCCCCCCGCATATCACCTTCTATACACCCGAGAGCCGCCGAACCACGAGACTTTCTTCGTCGCACAGTCGTCCAGCCCGGCACTGTCAAGTTGACGAGGGCCGCGCGTGTCTCTCCCTCGAGGCCGAGTGCCCGTCCTCGTTCAGCAGGCGCACGTCACCGCATCCCATTCGTTGAACGCGCGCGTTCGGAGCAGGCGGTGATGAATCGATCGCAGCAGATGTTCGGCCCACTCGGAAGAGATCGGTCGGTCCCGGCGAGACGGCGAGCCGCAGCCAGATTTTCGTCTGCCGGCCGGATGACCCGTCGGATGAAGCGTCGTGCGCGCGGGAGATTCTCTCGACCCTCGCCCGACGCGCGTATCGTCGGCCGGTGACCGAGGCCGACCTGACGACGCTCGTGGGTTTCTACGAGGCCGGTCGGGAGACCGGCGGTTTCGACGCCGGTATTCAGCGGGCATTGACCCGGATCTTGGTCGACCCGGAGTTCCTGTTCCGTCTAGAGACCGACCCGCCCGACGTGGCGCCAGCGACGCCCTATCGCCTCGGCGACCTCGAATTGGCGTCGCGCTTGTCGTTTTTCCTCTGGAGTAGCCTCCCGGATGACGTAGTTGCTCGATCTCGCGGCCCGCGAATTACACGTTCGTCGACGAACGCCTGGCGCGGCACTATGGAATACCGGGCGTTTACGGGAGCCGGTTTCGCCGTGTGACCCTGGACGAAAACATCGACCGCCGAAGCGTGGGCCCACCGGCTGCGGACCGGGGCGACGGCGTCCAGCATGGTGCTGCAGTTGGGCCGCATGGGCCGACAGCGCACGCTGCAGGTGTATGCCGACTGGACGGATCGGATTCTGGCGGGCGAGGTGCCGGCGTCGCCGCAACGGCCCCATGGCCGGGAGCGAAACCTGGTCCTGACGATGTGGGGCTGGTCGTCGTCGCAGAAGCACGTCCACGACAACGTCGCCACCGACAAGCGCAATCCGCGCTTGAACGCGAACGGCCCGGTCTACGGCGTGCTCGGGGACAACTTCGTATCGGTCGACCCGGTCGCCCACCGCGCGCGCCAGAATGGCGGTTCCCACGCGCGATGCGATGCAGAGCGGGAGCATCGAGAGAGCGGGCGCGGCGCCGTCGCTGTACTGGGACGAAGCGCCCGGCTACGGTGCAGCCAGTGGGCACAACCCGATGATGGATGCCGAGGGGCGGGTCTGGCTCACCTCGGCGATTCGTCCGTCAGGGAATCCCGAGTGGTGTAGAGACGGGTCGACGCACCCATCGGCGGCGTACTTCCCGATAGAGCGCAGCACCCGGCAGACCTCCTACTATGATCCGACGACCGACCGGTTCGCCTTCGTCGACACGTGCTACAGCACGCATCATCTCCAGTTCGCGGAGGACGCGGATGACACCCTCTGGTTCAGCGGCGACGTCAACGTCGTGGGGTGGCTTCGGACGCAGCCGTACGACGAAACCGGCGACGAGCAGGCGGCGCAAGGGTGGTGTCCGACGGTCATCGACACCAACGGCGACGGCGGGATCACACGGCCGTGGAACGAGCCCGGGGAGGCGGTCGTTCCCGCGCGGGACACCCGGCTCGACGGCTTCGCATACGGCATCATCCCCAACCCGGTCGACGGGTCCATTTGGATCACGCGTGGCTCGATGTCCGGGCCGGCCACCGAGTTCCCAGGGTCGATCCTCCGTCTGACGCTCGGAGCGCATCCGCCCGAGTCGTGCAAGACCGAGGTCTACGAACCGCCGTTCGAGAACCCGGTCGTCGACCCGAGCAAGTGGGGCTACGGTCCGCGCGGCATCGACGTTGATCGACACGGGGTGATCTGGACCGCGCTGAGCGGCAGCGGACACCTCGCGAGCTTCGATCGGCGGAAGTGCCACGTGTTGAACGGACCGACCGCCACCGGCCAGCACTGCCCGGAAGGCTGGACGCTGCATCAGACGCCTGGTCCCAGGATGCAAGGAGTCGTCGGCTCCGCCAACGCCGACTTCCACTATTACAACTGGGTCGATCAGTTCAATACGCTCGGCCTCGGTGAGAACATCCCGATTGCCAGCGGCAGCGGGTCCGATTCGTTGCTGGCGCTCGTGCCGGAGACCGACGAGTGGGTGGTCATGCGGGTACCGTATCCGCTCGGCTTCTACACACGAGGGCTCAACGGGCGCATTGACGATCCGGAGGCGGGCTGGAAGGGCCGCGCACTGTGGGGCAGCTACGACACGATGGCGGCCTGGCACACCGAAGGCGGCAAAGGCGCGACCAGCGAAATCGTTCGGTTCCAGATGCGTCCAGACCCACTGGCGGAATAGCGGTCACAAATCTGGACTCGCCCGCCCTACTGAGACGCAACCTCCGCCGCCGTCCGGAACTGCAGGCGGGCGACGCGGCTGGTCCGCGCACACGGCACCCAGATGTCGCCCCTGATGTCGTCGACGGCGATGTTGCGGGTTTCACACCCGATGCTCGGGAGCTGATAGATCGTCCATTCCTCCGTCGCCGGGTCGAGCTTGACCACCCGGTCATCGCTCAGCAGATTCGCCCAGACCTGGTGGTTCTTGTCGACGACCACAAAGTACGGGTTTCCGTTGATCGGCAGCGGATAGTAGGTCGTCTCGTGCGTCCGGATGTTGATCTTCGCGAGGTTCATGCCCAGGTAGTTCGGCACCCACACAGTGTCGCCGTGCCGATCCGCGCCGAGACGGCGCGGGGCCTGCGCGCCAGGCACGGAGTTGATGCCGCCCCAGTTCAACGCCCCGACTGATTCGTAGAACGTGCGGTCGGCCGGCGTCATCACGTTTTCACGGTCAGCCATCCAGGGCGGACGCATGATGAACTCGGTCGACTCGCCTGTCCGCGGGTCGCCCTTCACCACGCGTTCGGCGTTGAACTGGGTCCACCAGCCGTTGCCGTCGGCGTCCCCCGTCATGCCGTAGGTGAAGCCGTCGGCCGGGGTGACGTTCTGCAGATGCTTCCACTCCTCCGTGTCGGGATCGAACCAGATGGAGCCATAGCGCGTGCCCCCCCAGATCTTGCCGTCGCCGTCGGCGTCGACGGTCACGCTGACCCCGCTGCCCATCCCGCGCGGCGGGGTCAGCAGCTCGATGGTGTCGGTCGCCGGGTCGATCCGGCCGAGGCTCCCGTTGGTATCGAACCAGAGAATGCCGTCCTGATCTCGGCCGATGCCGTGCGACGATCGGGTGATCGTGCCATCCCCGCGCGTCAGCTTGAAGTCGGTCACCTGGCCGGTCTCGGTCTCGAGCTTCGTGATGGTGCGGTTCATGTTCCCGGCTGATTCGGTCATCCACGCGTTGCCGTCGTTGTCGACGATCACGTCGTGCAGGCCGCCCATCGCGCCGTGCATGCCCGACCCCGGACCTTCCGACCAGTCGCTGCCGTCGTGCCAGCTCAGCTCCCCGAACCGATCCACCGGGATGTCGTATTCGGTAATGACGACACGGGCGGCGTCACCGGTCGGACGCGGCTGGAGCTTGAACTCGAGCGCCGACTCGGGCCCCCGGACCCTGGCCAGATAGGCCGCCAGCTCCGCCTTGTGGTACCGGATGGTGCGATCCCGATAGATGCCGCCGCCGGCCTCGTAGTTGCCGGGCGGGGGTTGCGTGCCGCCGAGCCAGCCGGTGTACGTCGACTGCTCCATCATGTCGAGGATCGCCAGCCAGCCCTGCTCGTCGAACCGGTTGTGTAACGCCACGCTGGGGGAATGGCACTCCGTGCAGTTGACGCGAAAGATCTCCTTCATCCGCCGATCCGCGAACGTCTCCTCCGGCAGCGAGTCGAGCCATTCCGCGCCGCTGAGCTGCGAGGTGAAGTCGTCGATCGTCGTCAGGGTCAGCGCGCGGCGGGTGGGTCGCGCCGCGGCCACGGTCAGCTCTGCTCGCGCCGTCTCGAACCCCACGGCCTGCGCCCAGACGCGGTAGGTGCCACTGTCGAGCGGTGGAAAGAGGTAGTGGCCGCGGATATCGGTGAAGACCGTCGTGGTGAACGTCTTGTCTACGGCCCGAGCCGACACCGCGACGCCCTCGAGCGTCTGCCCATCCGCGGCGTAGGTGATGCCGCTCAGCGTCGCAGCCGAGCTCGGCTGAGCGCCCTGCACCGCGGCCGTCGTGGCCAGAGGTGTCGCGCCCATCGACAGCGCCAGCGCGACGATGCCAAGACTGATCCCCGCGCCACACACGAGCCGTCGTCCCGCCGTTACGCTTTGTCTCGCCACGGTCTCCTCCTGGTCCCATCGCACGCCGTGCGTCGAGATCTCACACCTGGAGCGTGGTGCTGTCTCGCGCCGCCGCGCCCGGCAGCGGTCTGGCTACTCCGGTTGTTGGTCGGACGTCACCATCTTCAGGAACGCTACGATGTCATCGATTTGGGCCGGCCGCAACGCATATTGAAAACCGGGCATGCGGGGGGAGCCGGTCTCGATCATCTGACGTGCGCCGGCCTCCGCGCCTGGCGCCACCGTCCGCTGGTCTAGCCACGGGCCGGGGGTGCGATTCAGCGGTTGCCCCACGGGATCGTGGCAGATCGCACAGCGCTGGGTGAACAGCCGCCGGCCCGCGAGCTCGGCGTCGGACAGGCCCGGTGGCATCGCGAGCTTCCGCATGTCGTAGACCGTGCGCTCGACCGCGGGCGTCGTCCGCGTCTCTTGCTGTGATGCATACAGGTGCGGCTGCATTGCGAGCGACGGCCCGACGACAACCCACGCACCCATGCACACCCACCGCATGCAATTCCCCCCGTGTCCGACAACGTGTCGGGCGCGCCGGCGACGGCGCACACTCGTCAACTATAGGCGATCTTGGACGGTATTCAACCAGATTGCACGTCAGCGCGGCCGAGCACCCGAGGTTGGGCGCGAGTCAGACTTCTGGTGCAAAATCGTGCCTCACGGCCGAGTGGGTAACACTTCGTTGCCCCGCTCGCGAAACGAGACGCGAGGGTCGACCCCGAGCGTGGTATCGGCACCGATCGTGCGCAGCAAGTCGGCCGTGCCCTGCCGTTCGATGAACGTCGAGCCGGTGCCGCGGTGACCCTGCGCGACGCGGAACGGCGTCTGCCCCTCCTGGTCCTGCGCGTTCACCGGTGCGCCGTGATCGACCAGGAATTGGACGACCGAGTCTGCCCCCATATAGGCGGCGCCATGCAGCGCCGTGATGCCGGCCCGGCTGATAGCGGTGACGTCGGCGCCCAGCTCTACCAGGTAGCGGACCGCATCCAGTGCGCGGCTCTCGTGCCAGTTCGCCGAGGCGTCAGACTGGCCGAGCCCCGCTGCCACCATCAACGGCGTCGTCTCGTTGTCAGTCGTCAACAGCGGATCGGCATCGTAGTCGACGAGGAGCTGCATGAGTTCGGCGTTGAGGTGCGCGGCCGCGAGCCAGAAAGGCGTCGCCTCCTTCACGTCGACCGCCCGGCTCGAATCGCCGCCGCCCCGGAAGCCGCCCGGGGGCGCGCGCATGGCCAAGCGGGCGTTCGGTTCCGCACCGCGCGCGAGGAGCGCCCGCACCAGCTCCGGTGCGCCTCTCGCGACCGCGGCGTGCAGGGCGCCGTACCCGCCGAGCTGCGCGTTCGGGTCGGCGCTCGCTGACAGGAAGAACATGGCCAACGCCTCGTGGCCGCTGGCGATCGCGAGCGTCAACGCCCACGTGCCGTTAGGGGCGGGGTCGTCGACATCCACGCCGGCGTCGATGAGAATCTTCGCCGACTCCGCCGAGCCTTCCCGCGCGGCGAACAGCAGTGGCGTGTATCCCCCTGCGGAGCGGGCGCTGATGTCGGCGCCACCCCTGATCAGGGCCCGCACCGCGGCCGGATGCTTCTGCGACGCGGCCCACATCAGCGCCGTCTGGCCCTGGCGTGGCTCCGTGGCGTTGACGTCGGCCCCGTGGGACAGGAGTGCCTGCACCACGTCAACGTTGCCTGTGTGCGCCGCGGTCATGAGCGGCGTCTCGCCTGTGGCGCGCGCGACGTTCGGATCCGCCCCGGCCGCAAGCAGCCGATCGACCATGGTCGGGCTGCCGTTGAGGCTGGCCAGCGACAGAGCGGTGACGCCATGGTCGTTCGCCGCGTTCACGTGGGCGCCGGCGTGAACCAGGAGGTCTACGATCTCGCCATCATCCCAGTGGGCCGCCCAGTGGAGCGCCGTGGCGCCGTCCGCCTGAGGCGTGTTGACGTCGACGCCCTCGGCCAGCAGCGCGCGGACGACACGCGCCTCTCGATGTTCCGCCGCGTCGACCAGCGGCAGATCGGCTCCAGCACCGAGATTCGCGAGCGACAGGACGAGGGCCGCGACGACCCAGACCCACGAGTCTTTGACGATGGCACGCATCGGTCGCCTCCCATCAGGCGCGACGCTAAGCTGCTTTGTCGTAGACAGTTGAGCGGACGGTCAGTTATTGTATAATCACTCCGCATCGAAAGCAATTCCGGACCCCGGGGGTGAGGGCGAATGCAAGGACTCGCGCTCCGCACGATCGTCAGCGGTCTCACGTTCGTGGTGGCCGTCGCGCTCGGCGTCGCGCTGCAGGCGCCGAGGCTCACCGCTATGTCGTCGGTACT
Organism: Vicinamibacterales bacterium; assembly: GCA_965197395.1. GTDB lineage: Bacteria > Acidobacteriota > Vicinamibacteria > Vicinamibacterales > UBA8438 > CAZYFH01. Next base: position 1,119,629 of record CBDANB010000007.1, read on the forward strand.
GCCGGCGGCCCCTGGTGCGCCCTCGGCGCAGACGACAGCTCCACCGACCCAGGCAGCGCCAGAGGCCGCGGGCGCCTCACCCTACCGCCTCGTGCTTGATCGCTACTGCGTCACCTGCCACAACGAACGGCTGCGGACGGCCGATCTGACGCTCGATAGGCTCGACCTGGACCAGGTAAACCACACGCCAGACCTGTGGGAAAAGGTCGTGCAGAAGCTGCGTAGCCGGTCGATGCCCCCGACTGGGCGACCACGACCGGATCACGCGACCTACGAGGCCCTTGCGTCGTGGCTGGAGACCGCTCTCGACCGCGCGGCGGCGGCCAACCCCCGACCCGGGCGTGCCGCCGTTCACCGGCTCAATCGCACCGAGTACACAAACGCGATCCGTGACCTGCTGCATCTGGAGATCGACGGCCGGTCGCTCCTTCCTGCAGACGAGTCGGGCCACGGGTTCGATACGATTGCGGATCTGCTCTCCGTCTCCCCCGGGCTGCTCGAACGCTACATGTCCGCGGCCACAAAGATCAGTCGCCTAGCCGTCGGGGATGTGGCCCAGCTTCCTGTCATCGAGACGTACAGCGTCCGCCCGACGCTCGTGCAGGACGGCCGCATGAGCGATGCGTTGCCATTCGGGACGCGCGGCGGCGTGGCGATTCGGCATCATTTCCCGGTCGACGGCGAGTACGTCATCAAGATCCGGCTGCAACGCACCTGGATGGACGAGATCCGAGGTCTGGCGGAGCCCCATCAGCTCGAGGTCCGCCTCGATCGCGAGCGACTCGAGCTGTTCGCCATCGGCGGCAAGTACACGGACCCGGCACCCGACTATCGCCTCCGACAGGAGCAGGGGCCGGCCGCCGACGACGCCCTCGCTCGTCTCCAATACGAGATGACGGCCGACGCCGGCCTCGAGGTCCGCTTTGCGGCCAAAGCCGGGACCCGCCTCGTCGGGGTCGCCTTCCAGAAGGACACGCTGGCCCCGGAAGGCGTCCTGCGCCCGCGCCCGTCCGTGTCGAGCTTCGCGTTCCGCTCGATCAAGGACACTGATCCGGGTGTCGACACCGTTCAGATCATCGGGCCTTACAACGCCACCGCGCTGGGGGACACCCCCAGCCGGCGTCGGATACTCGTCTGTCGGCCCGCGGGACCCGATGACGAAGATCGCTGCGCCACGGAGATTCTGGCGGCGCTCGCCCGGCGCGCGTATCGGCGCCCGGCCACGGATGCGGACGTCGAGACGTTGCTCGGCTTCTATCGGGCCGCCGACCGCAGGAAGGGCTTCGAGGCGGGCATCGGCCTGGCACTCGAGCGGCTCCTGGTGGACCCGGATTTCCTGTTTCGCGTCGAGCGGGATGTCACGAGCGCCCCGGGCTCGGCCTATCCGGTCAGCGACGTCGAGCTGGCGTCGCGGTTGTCCTTCTTCTTGTGGAGCAGCATTCCCGATGATGAGCTGCTCGATCTCGCCGAACGCGGACGGCTCCGCGAGCCGGCCGTGCTCGACGCGCAGGTGCGCCGCATGCTCGCTGACCGGCGCTCGACGGCGCTCGTCAGCAACTTCGCCGGGCAGTGGCTGTATGTGCGCAATATGCGGCTGGTGTTTCCGGATCCGGAGGCCTTCCCCGAATTCGACGACAACCTCCGTGACGCGTTCCAGCGAGAGACCGAGCTGTTCGTCGAGAGCATCCTGCGTGAGGACCGCAGTGTGCTGGACCTCCTGCGGGCCGACCACACCTTCCTCAACGCGCGGCTGGCCCGCCACTACGGAGTCCCGAACGTCTACGGCAACCACTTCCGGCGCGTCACCGCCGGCGAGGCGCGCCGCGGCCTGCTCGGCCACGGGAGCATTCTCACGGTGACCTCGTATGCGCACCGGACGTCGCCCGTCGTGCGCGGCAAATGGTTGTTGGAGAACCTTCTGGGTGCGCCACCGCCGCCGCCGCCGGCGGACGTACCGGCGCTCGAGGAAAACGATGACGGCGTTCACGCGCGCTCCGTGCGAGAGCGGCTGGAGCAGCACCGACGGAGCCCCGTCTGCGCCAGTTGTCACGCGCGCATGGACCCCCTGGGATTCGCGCTGGAGAACTTCGACGCGATCGGCCGCTGGCGGGAGACGGGCGACGCGGCCACCGCGATCGACGCGTCGGGCACGTTGCCAGATGGCACGGCGTTCTCCGGCCCGGTGGAGTTTCGGGCGGCGCTGCTGAACGAGACCTACCGCGGTCAGTTCGCCACGACCGTCACGCGGAAGCTGCTCACGTATGCCCTTGGCCGCGGCCTCGAGCATTCCGACGCCCCGGCCGTCCGCGCCATCACGCGGGAGGCCGCGCCGGGTGACTACCGCTGGTCGTCGCTCATACTGGGGATCGTCAAGAGCGTGCCGTTTCAAATGAGAGGGGCACCCGAGCCATGATCATCACCAAGAAGCACTTGCCGCGTCGGACGGTGCTGCGGGGCCTCGGCGCGGCGATCGCGCTGCCGTTGCTCGACGGCATGGTGCCGGCGGCGGCGGCGCTCCGCCGCACGGCCGCGAAGCCGGTGCCCCGGTTCGGGGTCGTCTACGTGCCGAACGGGATGGCGATGTCGAGCTGGACGCCCGGCGCGACGGGTGCCGCGTTCGAGCTCCCGCCGATTCTGCAGCCTCTGGCGCCGTTTCGGGATCAATTGCTGGTGCTCAGTGGGCTCGCCGACGAGCTCGCGTTCCCGCGGGCGGGGGAAGGCGCCGGCGATCATGCGCGCGCGGCCGGCACGTTCCTGACCGGCGTGCACGTGAAGAAGACCGAGGGCGCCGACATCCACGCGGGCATCTCGATGGATCAGATCGCAGCGCGGGAGTTCGGCAAAGCGACGCAGTTGGCTTCGCTCGAGCTCGCCATCGAGTCGGTCGAGCTGTTGGGCGCGTGTGACGGCGGCTACGCCTGTGCGTACGGCAACACGATCGCGTGGCGCACGCCCACAACACCGTTGCCGATGGAAAACGACCCGCGCGCGCTCTTCGAGCGCCTGTTCGGGGTTGGTGAGACCACCGACCCGGCGGCGCGACTCGAGCGACTCCGGACGAACCGCAGCATTCTCGACTCGGTGACCGAGAAGGCGGGTCAGGTCCGGCGCCAGCTCCATCCGAGCGACCGGACACGGCTCAACGAGTATCTCGAGGCGATTCGCGACATCGAGCGCCGCATTCAAAAGGCTGAGGAGCAAAGCGACCGCGAGCTGCCGCTCGTCGAGCAGCCGGCCGGCATCCCGGCCACGTTCGCCGAGCACGCCACGCTCATGTTCGATCTGCTGGCCGTGGCCTACCAGGCCGACCTGACGCGCGTCAGCACCTTCATGATGGGACGCGAAGTCAGCGGCCGGGCCTATCCCGAGATCGGCGTGTCCGACTCGCACCACCCGGTGTCGCACCACCAGAACCGGCCCGAGATGATCGCGAAGCTGGCGAAGATCAACACGTTCCACATGCAGATGTTCGCCAGGTTCCTGGAGACGTTGCGGTCGACTCCAGACGGCGATGGTTCCCTGCTCGATCATTCGATGATCCTGTACGGCTCAGGGATCAGCGACAGCAACACGCATTTCCACGACAATCTGCCGGTCGCACTGGTCGGCGGCGGCGGCGGTCAGCTCAAGGGCGGGCGCCATCTCCAGTATCCCCAGGACACGCCGATCACCAACCTGTACGTGAGCCTGCTGGGCAAGCTCGGGATTCCCATGGAGAAATTCGGTAACAGCACGGGGAAGCTCGACGTCCTTTCGGATGTCTAGTGTCCTGTAACAGTAATTCGTGGCGCATATCGCGGAGCGCGGCGCCTGGAGAGCCAGGCGGACTCCTCGCCCGCTCTGTGCGACGCGGGACTTTCACTACGGGCTAGCGCCGGATCGCGTAGAGGTGGGACGCCGTGCGGAGGAACAGCGTGCGGCCCGCGATGGCCGGCGAGGCGAGCGTCATTTCGCCGAGGACGTTCTTGCCGAGCAGCCGGTACTCGGGGTCCGCGTCGATCACGTAGGTGGTGCCGTCCTCACTTAGCGCAAAGACCTTACCGTTGTAGGCCCAAGGCGAAGCCGTAAACGTTGCACCCGGCTCGATGCGCACTCGGTCGTAGACGGTGCGTCCGGTCAGGGCGTCGTGTGCGGTGAGAAAGCCGCCGTCGTGGAGCGTGTAGTAAATGCCGCGATAGAGGATCGGCGACGGGTTGTACGACCCGACGCGCGGCTGATACCAGCGGATATACTCGTTGGCCCGCTGGTTAGGACCGAGCGTGATGTCCCCGTCGGCGCCGGGCAGCACGGCGTAGACCGGGCGATGGGTGTTGCCGGCGGAGCCAGAGCTGACATACACGATGCCGTCGCCGGGAATCGGCGTCGGAATGGTCACGTCGGTCATCCGCCCGGAGAAATACCAGAGCAGGTTGCCCGAAGCGTCATACGATCGAACCTTGTTCTTGCCCACTGTGATGATCTCGGTGCGCAGCTCGTTTTTCCAGACGACCGGCGTTGACCACGCGCTCACCTCGTCGCGCGCCGCCTGCCAGTTCTCCGCGCCGGTCTCGGTGTCGAACGACGCGAGATACGACGCCTCTTCGTTGTCGTGCAGTACGAGAAGCTGATCGTCGAGTAGCGCCGGCGACGAGCCAGTCCCCCAACCCCACCGGTCCGAGTGGCGTTCCACATCACGCGACCAGAGGAGGTGGCCGTCGAAATCGTAGGCGAACAGGCCGAGGTTGCCGAAGAGTGCGTAGACGCGCTCCCCGTCGGTCACCGGGGTGGCGGACGCGAAGGAGTTCTTCGGATGCACGGTCGATCGGGCGGGTCCCTCGTGCGCCGTTCGTTGCCACACGAGCGCTCCGCTGTCGCGGTCGAGGCACAACACGATCCATCGATGCGTCCCCGGCGGCAGGTCAGGCGGCGTGTCGGCGCCGGTCTCCGGCAAGTACAGTCCCGCCCGGGGGCCCTCGTACTGTTCGTCGGCGACGACCGACGTGACGAAGACCTTCGAGTCCCACACGATCGGGCTCGACCACCCGAGGCCCGGTATGGGGATCTTCCAGGCGACGCTCTCGGTCTCGCTCCACGTCTCCGGCAGCTGCGGATCATCGGCCACCACCGCCGTCATGTCGGGGCCCCGCCACTGGGGCCAGCGGTCGGATGCGGCGTGCGTCGAGGACGCCAAGGCCACGAGTAGTGCGAACGAGAGCGCCAACCGGAGCGTTCTCTTCATCTGCGACGCTCAGCCCTCTGTCTGAAGACGGGCGACAACCTGACCTACGTGAAGGACCCACCGGAGTTGCGGCCTCAGCCACATCGCCTGTGGCGTCGCCATGCGGCGACAGTGCAGTTGACCATTAGCCTGACGGACCTGTCAACTGCGCCGGCCGACCGCTGACAGGCGCCGGCCGCGCTTCTATGACATGGCCGTAGTGTCTAGCCGGGGAACAACTCCATCAGCGACAGCGGGTCGACGCGCGCCTCGTTGAGCCGCACGGTCCAGTGCAGATGCGGACCGGTGACGCGCCCCGTCGCACCCACTTTGCCGACGACGGCGCCGGGGGCGACGACGGCGCCCTCGGTCACCTCGATCGACGATAAGTGGGCGAAGTACGAATAGAGCCCCCACCCGTGGTCGAGGATGACGACCTGCCCGGAGAAGTACTGATCGCCGGTCAGCACGACCCGACCGCCGCTGGGCGCTCGGACGGGCGTCCCCGCGCCTGCCCGGAAATCAGTGCCGCTATGCGGGCTCCGCGGCTGACCGTTGAAGACGCTCCGCCGCCCAAAGCTGCTCGTGGCGTCACCCGGTACCGGCTCGAGAAAGCCGCCGCTCCAGAGCCGTTCGGCGCTCGAGACGCGAAAGATCGCCGCCACCCGCGCCGCCTCGCGCTGAATTCGATCGAGCACCTCCGGGGGCGGGCTGACGAAGTTGGGCGCGACCGTCAGTCGACGCGTCGGGAACTCCTTGGGCTCAACGGCCAGCGTGTAGCTCCGTTGAACCGCCGCCCCCTCGGCCGTGGTGGCGACGAGCGAGACCGGATGGCTGCCCGCATCGGCCGTCAGATCGATCCCGAGGAGGCCGCGCCAGAGCCCGTCGGCGGTGACCGCGAAGAACCGGATCGTGGATCCGAAGGCGGTCGCCCGTACCGACGCGAACGGCTCCGATGCCCGCACTTCCAGCACGACAACTTCGCCGGGGTGCAGGGCGCGGGCGCGGTGGCTGATCTCAACGGTCGGTGCCCGACCGGCCCCCAGGCTGACGCCGGCGGCAATGAGGACCGCCGCGCCGAGCGCGGACCCGCCGCGCGGGCGGCCACGCGATTCGAGTGTGACTCGAAGCGTCATCCAGCCTGTCTCGCCGCGCTCATCACTGGCGCTACGGAACGGTCGCCGCGGCCGTGGCCGGGCGGACGAGCTGGCCCACATACCGCCCGCCTCGTTGACCGCCCTCGGGCATGCCGCGCTCGATGACCCGGCCGGCGTGTGCGTACTGATGGAAGTAGAACGGAATGCCCTCTCCGAAGTATACGCGCGTCGAGTCCTGCACATGCAGGTGCACGTGCGGCTCGCTGCTGTTGCCTGAGTTGCCGACGCGCCCGATCAACTGTCCCACGACGATCCGATCACCGACGTTGGCGGTGACCGACCCCGGCTGCAAATGACCGATGAACAGGTACTCGCCCGGGGCCACTTCCACGCCGACGTGATTGCCAAGCCCCGCCAGACCCCATCGCGGCGTCCCGATCCCCACGTCGGGCGCGCCGTCATGCGACGCAAAGACGCGTCCCGAGGCGGGTGCGTACACCGGAAGGCCGTAGCCGTAGTAGTCGTCGAGCGCCGCGCCGTCCGCTCGATGGCTCCGGCCGTCACGAGTGACGAGCAGATCGTACGCCCACCGCTGATCGGGAAGAAACACGTGGTAGTTCACCGCGGCCGTCGGGCCGCCCCACGCCACGGTCGCGGGGACCTCAAAGGGCAGCCGGAACCGGACCTGGCTGGGGCGCTCGTCGTACGACGACGGATACGCCTCGTAGATGGGCAGCGTGAAGATGACCGCGATCAATCCTACGTAGCCCAGCAGGTGCCAGCGGTTGACCCCGTGCCTCCATCGTCGGGCCGAGCGCAGCGACCCGACGAGCAGCACCGCCGTCGCAACGGCGAGGACGATCGGGCCCGCGTACCAAATCCAGAGGCCGACGTACCCCGGGCGAGCGCGCAGGATCAGCAGCAACGCGACGTGCAGCCCGACCACGAACGGCACGACGCGGACCCACCAGTCGACGGCCGCCCGCTCCGCGGGATCGCGTTGTGGCAACGGGCGCAGGCGGCGCCGGGGTCTCCGCGAACCCGCTGCCGCCGGATCGTCGCCCTCGTGCGCGACCCGCTCAGACGGCCCCGTCTCGTCTGGCCGCATCGACCTGCAGCGTGTCCATTCCCAGGACCTCTCGTAGCACTTCGTCCGTATGCTCGCCGAGCAACGGCGACCGCACGACGTCGGCCGGCGACGCCGACAGCTTAATGGGGTTGCCCACCGTGAGATAAGGACCCCGTGTCGGGTGATCGACCTCGACGACCGTCCCGGTGGCGCGCAGCGAGGGCTCTTCGGCCAGCTCCTTCATCGACAGTACCGGGCCGCACGGGACGTTCAACGGATTGAGCGTCTCCATCACCTCGAACTTCGTCTTCGTCCGGGTCCACTTCTCGATCTCGCCGTACATCGCGTCCAGTTTGGGAAGCCGAGCCGCGGGCGTGTTCCAGTCCGGGTCGTCGAGCCAGTCTTCGCGGCCTATGGCCCGGGCCAACCCATCGAAGGCGGCCGCCTGGGTGATGATGTAGATATAAGCGTTGGGATCCGTCTCCCACCCCTTGCACTTGACGATCCAGCCGGGCTGACCACCACCGGACGCGTTACCGGCTCGCGGTGTCGCCTCGCCGAACATGCCGTTTGGATACTGTGGGTATTCCTTCAACGGCCCGTGCGCGAGGCGCTGCTGATCGCGGAGCTTCACGCGACACAGGTTGAGCACCCCGTCCTGCATGGCGCACTCGACGCGCTGTCCACGCCCGGTCTTCTCACGCTGGAGCAGCGCGGTCACGATGCCGAGCGCGAGGTGGAGCCCCGTGCCGGAGTCGCCGATCTGCGCCCCCGCGACCAACGGCGGCCCGTCGTCGAACCCGGTCGTGCTGGCGCCGCCGCCCGCGCACTGTGCCACGTTTTCGTACACCTTGCAGTCGGCATAGGGACCGGGGCCGAATCCCTTGACCGACGCGTAGATAATGCGCGGGTTGATTTCCTGAATGCGCTCCCAGGCGAACCCCATTCGGTCGAGCGCCCCCGGCGCGAAGTTCTCGGCGAGGACGTCGCAGGCCTCGATCAACTTCGTGAAGATCGCCTTGCCGGTCGCGACCTTCGTATTGAGCGTGATGCTGCGCTTGTTGTGGTTCAACATCGTGAAGTAGAGGCTGTCGACGTCAGCCAGGTCACGCAGCTGACCGCGGGTCGGATCGCCGGTGCCCGGGCGCTCGACCTTGATGACGTCCGCGCCGAACCACGCCAGCAATTGCGTGCAGGTCGGGCCCGACTGGACGTGGGTCATGTCAAGAATACGAACTCCCTCCAGGGCTTTCATGGGTCTCTCCGTCGTCTGACTCGCAACGTCGCGCTAGCAGCCCGTAAACGTCCGGTGCCATTCAACCGGCGGACGTTCACCACGGGCCGCTACCGAGCGACGCCGGCGATCCGGACTCCCTCGTCCTGAATCGTCTTGTTCAGCAAGCTCGCGCACGCGTACAGCGCGCGCAACGTCGGCACCTCGACGCCGGTCATCTCGGCAAGCTCGACGACCACGCCCAGCATGCCGTCGATCTCGAGTGGCTTCCCGGCCTCCACGTCCTGCAACATCGACGTCTTGTGCTTGCCGACGCCCTCCGCGCCGGCAATACGTCGCTCCATCGGCACCCGGAAGCCCGCACCGAGACGCTCCCCGATCGCCTGCGCCTCGGTCATCATGGCGGCGGCCAGCGTGCGGGTCAGCGGGAACCGGCAGATGTCCACCAACGTCGCGTGCGTCAGCGCGCTGATCGGGTTGAACGTCAGGTTCCCCCACAGCTTCAACCAGATCTCCGATCGGATGTCACTCACGATGCGCGACTTGAAGCCCGCCCCGGTCAATGTCTCCGAGATGCGCGTGACACGCTCCGACGACGACCCGTCGAGCTCGCCGACGGGGAACCGGTTGCCCTCGATGTGCCTGATGACACCCGGTTCGGCGACCGTCGCCGCGGGGTAGGCGATGCAGCCGACGACACGATCCGGATCGACGCTGGTGAACAGCACACCGCCGGGATCCACGGTTTCGACGACACGGTCGGCGAACTCCCCGCCGAGCTTCTGGAAGTACCACCACGGGATGCCGTTCTGCAACGTCACCATCACGGTGTCTGGTCCGAACAGCGCCGGCACGTCGTCGACGACAGCGGCAATCTGATGCGCCTTGAGGGCCAGCAGCACGAGGTCCTGGGGGGCGAGATCGCGAATCCGGTCCGTCGCCGTGAGGTCACCGGCGACCAGTTCCTGGTCGGCCTCGACCAGGCGCATCCCGCGGGCTTGAATCGCTGCGAGGTGGGGCCCACGCGCGATCACCGAGACGTCATGCCCGGCGCCAGCGAGGCGCACGGCCATGAACCCGCCAATGGCGCCGGCGCCAATGACACAAATCTTCATCCGGTCCCTACCGGGCGCCGACACCGACGCGCCGGCCCTGTCTGTCGCGACATGGATCGGACACGTGACACGAGGCGGGGCTGCTCATCCGCCAAACAGCGTCACCCCGAAGACCCGCGCCATGATCACGATGGTGGTCAGACCCGTAAAGACCGCGAAGCTGAACCACGCGAACCCGCGTGCCGCCGGCGACGGGTAGAAGACGGGGTCGGCCCGCGGAATCACCGTCAGGCAATAGTAGAGGTTGAGAAAGAAGACGACCGGCGCGACGAAGAGCGCCAAGGCCGAGGCGACGAGCACCAGCCACACCGGTCGCGGCACGCCGGCGATGATCGCTACTGAGGCGATGAGGGAGTAGAACATCGTGAGACGGTAGATGTTGAACTCGGAATACCAGCGCTGCCGGTGCTCCTGCCCCAGATCCTCCCGCGCCATCCCGCGCAACCGAGCCGTGGCGCGAAACAGGTTCCGGCAGCAGGCGCCGACCACGCGCGGCCACCCGTCGAAATAGTTGAACGCCGTCGAGAACGTCGCCGCGAACGCGCCGACGACGAAGACCAGCATCATCGCCGGGCCAACGCTCTCGGTGAAGATGCCCGCAATCTCTCCCATGACGGCGTTGCCCTCCACCGGGCTCGGGTAGAGCCAGACCGCCGCGAGCATGAGAAACAGGCATGCAATCACGAACGACACGACGTGGCCGAGACCGAAATCCAGTTGGCCGATGCGGAACCACCGCCGGCAATACTCGAGCGCATGTGGCGGCAACGACGCGGTGTCCACCGCCAGGTCCGCTTTTCCAGAACGCATCGGGTCGAATGCGGGGGCGAGCCCCGTGCGCTCGAGCTGGTCGCGGATACGTCCCATGCCGACCTTCTTGGCCTTGCCCCACTCGGAGGCCTGTAGCGAGACGTCCATGCCCGTCGGTAGCAACCCGAGGAAGGCCGCGATGATCAGCCAGGAGCCCGCCGGCACCTCCACACGGACGAAATGTCCGAGCGCGCCAAGCGGAGCCGGTTCGACGAGATAGACCCCCACAATCGTTACGAAGAGCAGACCGGCCAGCACCTTGGTGACCCGTTCCATGACACCGTACCGCCCGACGAGCAGGAGCGTGACGGCAAGCGTCCCGAGCAGAAACCCGTAGACCGGAATCGTGAACGGCAGCCCGAGATACTCGCTGAAGACGAAGTAGAGCACGGCGGACGCGGCAACGAGACGCCCCGCCTGGCCGAGCGCGCACTGGATCAGGGTCGTGACCAGCACGTACCACAGCGGCCATTTGCCAGGCGCGGTGGCGTAGGCGTCGAGCATGCTCCGCCCCGTCGCGTTCGTGAACCGAAAGGCCATCTCGAAGCCGTGGTACTTGAAGATGTAGGCGACCGGAATGCACCAGAGGAGCGCGAACTCGAACCGACCACCGGCGGCAGGCGCGGTCACCAGATGCGAGGTGCCGATCCCGGTCATCATCAAGATCAGACCCGGCCCGAAACTGCGGAACAACCCACGCGGGCTGGTATCCGGGAGCGGCAGCCGGTCGAGCTGCTCGCGGTCGCTCAGCATGGCGGCGATCCTATCAGAGCGGCGACGAGCGGACCGTTGCCGCGCGTGCCGCGCAGTGGCGCGCTAGGGGGTTGTCGCTGGCGGGGACGACTGGAACAGCGTCTTCCCGACGAAGAACGGTCCCATCGCTTGAATGAACTCCGAGGTCTGACGTGTCGAGCGCATGTCCTTGACGAGACGGGACAGGGGAAACAGCTCGGGTCCGATCAGCCCAATCACGAACTCATTGTCGTCACGGTCGAGACCGTGACACTCGAGCCGCACGTCGACGGCATGACCCGCCTCGCCGTACCGGCGACCGAGCATGCCATGCTCCATGAGGATGCGGCCCTGCTCGGCCCGCGCCAGCTGATTGAACGCGCCAATCCGACGCAGCGGATACCAGACGGCCCAGGGGTAGTCGGGGTTGAGCACGTTGCGCGGCACCTTGCGCAGGAGGAAATCCGCCAGATCCGGCTCGCGCCCGGACGCGTAGGTGCGCCCGATCATCGTGAAGTCCTGACGCGGAGTGAGGGCGGTGAAGGGCGGCGCCACGAGAAGCGCCCGACCGGCGTCGGCGAACACGGCCGGGTCTTCACTCATGATCAGCACGCCGACGCCGCGTGGGTCGTTGAGGTCGGCATAGACCGCCGCATCGAGCCCACTCGCCTGCACGCTGGCCACGACGGGGTCGATGTCCAGGCAGCCCGTGAACACGTGGAGCTGCACGAAGAGGCGGCGCTCGAGGGTCTGCGGCTCGCCCCGCACCGGCGCGCCATGCTCGCGGAGATCGGGGGCGCCGGTCTCCGGCGCCGGGTGCGCCCCGGCCGGCGGCGCGGACGGCGCACGTTGAGTCATCGCATCGATTCTATACTGTCTGAAGACAGCTTCTATTGACTCACAGACCATGCCGCCTCCGAACGACGCGCCGATCGATCCGTCGGTCGTGGCGACACTGCGCACGCTACACATCCCGGGACAACCGGACGTGCTCACCGAGCTGATCGACCTCTTTCTCGACGACGCGCCCGCCCGGATCGCCGACGTGCGCAACGCAACCCGCGGCGGCGATGCCGGCGCGCTGCGCCGCGCGGCCCACGCACTCAAGGGGAGCGCGGCGAACCTGGGTGCCGTCCGACTTGCGACGATCAGCGCGGAGCTCGAGCAGGTGGGCCAGCGTGGAACCGTGGACGGCGCCGCCGCGGTCGGCCGGGAGCTCGAGCGCGAGCATGACCGCGTGGCAACGGCGCTCCGCGCGGAGCGGCAGCCGACGTGACGCGCCGTCCCCACCTGATCGGCATCGCGGGCGGGTCGGGCTCGGGCAAGACCACGATTGCGCACCACCTCGCCCGACGACTGACCACCCCGCCGGCGCCCGTCGTCCCGCTCGACGCGTACTACTGGAACCGCCCCGAGCCCGAGGCCGAGGCGCGAGCCGCCGTCAACTACGACGAACCGGCGGCGGTCGATGCCGCGCTGCTCCTCGCGCACCTCCGCGATCTCGCCGCCGGTGCGACGGTGGACCAACCCACGTACGACTTCGCCCGTCACGCGCGATCCACCGTCACGCGGCGCGTCGCGCCAGACCGCTACGTGATCATCGAAGGGATCCTCACGCTGCACTGGCGCTCTGTGCGCGATATGTTCGGCACCGCGGTGTTCGTGGCCGTCGACGACGACACCGCGTTCTCGCGGCGTCTCGCCCGGGACACGCGGGAGCGCGGGCGGACATACGCGTCGGTGCGCGCGCAGTGGTCCGAGACCGTCCAACCCATGCACGCGCGATACGTGGAACCGACGCGCGCGGTAGCCGATGTCGTGGTCGATGGGACCGAGACACCGGAACGTAACGCGGCGGTAATCCTCGCGTATCTGCAAGGCGCCAACCCGACGCCGTGATCGGGGTGATCGGACCGACAGGCGCGACAGTGGGAGTTCGTTCGAGGATATCCGCGACGGTCGAAGGAATAGAGCGGGACTAGCCGGTCGGTCCCCTTGGAGCGTAGCCGCACGGAACGCCTAACCTGCATGCAGCGGACCGGCTGCCGCCGGCCGCTGATCGCTGCCGTTAGGCCGACATACGGCCGAGGGGGCTACCGATGAACGCCAGCCCCGAACAATTTGATCCAACGCTGTTCACGCGCTGGGTGCGGGCCACCGCTCTGGGCTGGCTGGTCGGATTCGTCTTGGTCGTCGTGCTCGCGGTCGTGTGGGACATGACCAGCGGTGGCGCTCAGTTCATGGTTGGGGTCGGCATGGGTACCGGAGTTGGGTCTATGCAAAGCCGGACCGAAGCCATGAAAGCCGTTTGATCTTATACCCGCTCTCGCTCGAACACGCGCGCGAGCTGGTCGCTGACGCGGGTGACGAGGCGCGCCGCGGATGGGTCGGGCAGCAACTGGTCGAAGGCGAAAAACTCGAGCACCGCGACGACGCGAGACCCCGCTTTCACAGGTATCGCGCACAGACCGCGGACGCCGGCGAGCGCCCGGCGACGGCGGTCCGACAGACGGGGATCCACATCGATGTTGGTCACCCATGTCGGCTCACCGCTGCGGACGGCTCTCTGAAGGAGCCCGTCGTCGGGATCGTCGCCGCACGCGTCGACCGCCGCCCTGAGCGCCGCGGCGGCCGCGTCGTCGCCGACGTACCACACCCCGGACGCCGACGGCGCCCGCGTCTCATCCGCGGCCACGAGATAGAGTGTGCCCGCCGGCCAGCGAGCCCACGTCGCGACCAGCCCGAGCACGTCTCGGGCGGCCGCATGAAAGGACGTCGCGGCCGCGCCGACCGCAACCGCCTGCTCCAAGAGCGCGAGCCCCGCTGACTGGTGTTCCGCGCGGATCCGGTCGTCGGTGATCGCAGCCGTGCTCGCGCGGCGATCCGTGACGTCGATATACAGGAGCACGGTCTCGCCGCCGGCGGTCGCTACCGTCCGGACCTCGAGCCAACGGTCGTCAGGGGTGCGCAACGTCTCGCACGAGTCCGTGCCAAGGCGTGCCGTCCACACGGACACCCACTCCTCCAGGCTATCCTCGGGAACGAGCACGACCGCCCGCGTCGCGTTGAAACGGATCAGATCCTCGAACATGAGGCCCGGCTTGATAGGGACACCGGGATAAAACTCGCGGAATCGGCCGTTGCACGCCCTCAGACGGCCGTCGGCACTCCAGACCGCGAGGCCGGCCGACAGGCTCTCGAGCATCGCCGCGAGGCGGGCCTGCACGGCGGCGACTCGGGCGTGTGCCGACCGCAGCCGCCACGCCGTCAGCCCGAGCGCAATGGTCAACCCAACCGCCACGGCGACGAGTGCGGTCATCGGCTGATCCTACCCGGCCGAGTGCCCTGTCCGGGCCATCTGTCGCGGCCTTCCGTGCGGACACTCGCTTGACACCGGTCGACGACGCACGTACGGTGGGTCAAGTTCGTCTTGCCACCGGTGAACCCGTCGTGCCGAGAACCCTCATCGCTATCGGGATGACACTCACGCTCGCGAGCGTCGGTGTCCATGCCCAGGGCGCCGCGGCGCAGGCGCCGGACACCGGAAGCGCGCGGCCGGTGACCGAGCTGCCGGTGTCGCTGGAGCGCATGCAGCGACGGATCGACAAGATCGCACGGGCGGGGGACGATGCAATACTCTTGCGGCTCACCTCGTATGTGGACGTGTTCGCGCGTGCGCCGGGGATCGAGCTGTTCCGCCCGACTTTCGACCTCGAGCTGGGACCGATCCCCTATGGGGCCCCGACCCACGGCGAAATGATCGCGGCCATGACGCCTCGCCAGTGGCGCCCGCCACTCGTGCGACTGGACGGGGTCGTCGGCCTGACGATGAAGAGCCTCAACTCCCCGCGCTAGTGTCGCGGGTGGCGACGAGCCAGGTGCCGTGCCGTCGATGCCTGGCCATCCTTCGGCCGACGGTGTCTAACGTTACGTTCGGCAGCCACCCGAGGGCGCGATGCGGCCGCCAACCGTACCTGACCTGTTCGAACCAATCATCGGTTACAGGGAGTGGAACGTCTTTGGAGATAGCCCACGGTTGTGGTCGCTCGTCCGTTCGTCCACCACGTGGGCCACACACACCGAATGACCTCGTGGGCCGCGCCGGCCAAGGCGCGCACGGCGCGCCTCGCGGGCGCGGAGTGGGGCCCTCGGGTCCCCGCGAAGCGCCCGCGGGGGTTCGGGGCGAAGCCCCGTCCAAGTTTAGAGCGTCCAATGATGGAGCGGCACCGAGACGAGCATGTACCGCTTGCGTAGCTCGACTACACGGGTCGAGTAGTCGTTCTTTGGGATGTCGCCGCGGACGTGCCGGTCGCGAAGCCGGCGGAGCTCATAGCGATAGAGGTCGTTCACGAACTCGTGCACGAGCGCGGGCCGCGTCGCGGGCGAGGGTCGCACGCCGTGGCCTGCGAGCGCCTGGAGCACCACGGGGCGGTAGTGGTGGGCCACGGGTCACGGGGGGCGGTGCGTCGTAGTCGTGCACCGCGCTACGCGGTCGCCCGCGCGTCGGTATCGACACCGTAGGCCCCGAACCACGACGTCGCACCGCCGAGCCCCTCGTTGACGTTGCCGATGTTCCTGAGGCCCTCGGTCTTGAGCCACTCGCGAAACGCATCGGCCCCTTCGGTGGCATAGACCGGAATCCCGTCCTTCCACGTGGCCCGTCCGCAGAGTACCCCGGCGAACTCGACGCCCGACTCTCCCGCCAGCGCGAGCGATTCGGTAAATTCGGCGTTGCCGACGCCGGCCGACAGGTAGATGAACGGCTTCCTGGCCCCCGCGGCGGCTTTGCGGAACAGCCCCAGCGCGGCGTCCTTCGTGTACACCGTCGTCCCGGCGTAGCTCGAGGTCCCTTCGACGAACTTCATGTTGATCGGGATCTCGACCTTCATCACGTCGACGCCGTAGCGCTCCTTCGAGAACTCCGCCATGCTCCTGGTCACGACTTGCGGCTTCCGCTTCGCGAACTCCGGTCCCTTCTCGTCGCCGCCGGTGTGGTCATATCCCACGAACTCGAGAAAGAACGGGATGTCATGAGTGCGGCACTCATCGCCGATGCGCTCGATGAAGGCATGTTTTTGGTCGTTGATGGCTTTCCGGTCGTACGGCGTGTAGTAGATGAGAACCTTGATGCAGTCCGCGCCAGCGTCCTTCAGTCGCCGCACCGACCAATGGGGCAGCAGGTCGGGCAGACGTCCGGGCCGGGTGTTGTCGTATCCGCTCGCCTCGTAGGCGAGCAACAGCCCCGCGTTGGGGCTACGCTGCTTCGACGGCTCCAACCCCCATTGCGGGTCGAGCAGAATCGCCGACGCGTGCGGGGTCAGCACCTGGGTGACGACGGACTTGAACTCCTCCATCATCGCGTCGGTGGCACCACCACGCCCTCGGGCCTTGGCGAGCGCCTTCTTCAGCGACCCGCGCTGGTCCATCGCGGCCGCCGCGATCGTACCTGTATCCGTCGATACTGCCCTCAGGCCAGCAAGTTTCCCTGGTGTGATTTTCACGTGGCTTTGACTCCTCGCGCGACGCGTTCCGGAACCCTATATTTTAGCGCGTTGTCCGCAGGCTGACCACCTCCGCTCGATCAGACGTTCGGGTCGTGGGCCTCGCTAAGTGCTCAAGGCAAAGGAGATGACGGTGTTGATGCCATGATAGGCTGCACCGAGCGGCACAACAAACGTCCTCAATATGGGCTGCGTGACGCACCAACGGGGATTGGCGGTCGCCCTGTGCGGGCTCTGTCTCGTCGGCGGCGGAGCTGCGACGGCCGGCGCGCAGACCGAAGACCTTCGCCTCCCCGGACCCACCTACCCGGCCGCCGTCGAGCTCTGGCGGGACGGGCAGGTGCGCAATGCGCTCGCAGTATTAGAGCGGGAGACGCGGTCCGGGCAATCCCCGCCGATCGAGGCGCTGATTCTTCGGTCGGCGCTGCTCGGCGACGCTGGGCGCGCGCGTGAAGCGGAGGCCTCGTGGCAGGTGGTCATGACCCGCGCGGTCTGGATGCGGACCTTCGCGCGACGTGCGTTGGTGGGGAGCCTCATCAGCGGCGAGCAGCCGGGCGCCGCCGAGCCCTTTCTCGCGGAGCTGATGCAGTCGGATGCTGCGCGACACCTCGATCTGGTCCTGCGTGTCGCAGCCGCGTACGCGGCCACCGGCGCACACGACCGGGCGGGAGATCACTTCCGTCGGGTGCTCCGCCAGCAGCCACGCGGCCCGTCGGCTGACCGCGCGCGTCTCGGTCTGGCTCGCGCGCTCGAGGCGTCCGGCGACCGGCCGGAGGCGATGGCAACCCTTTGGGAAGCACAGCTCGAGCATCGGACCGCCGACGCGTTTGTCACGGCCCGTGCGGAAGCACAACGCTTGTCCCGCACGCTGGGCGAGACACCCCGGCCCTTCAGCGAGAGCCAATATCGAAATCTTGCCCGCCGCCTCCGCAACGCATCGCGCTTCCCCGCCGCGCTCGACCTGATCGAGGCGTGGCGTGAGACCTATCCAGACGCGGCACGCCCCGATCACATCGAGTCCGACCGGATCGCGACGCTCTATGCGCAGCGCGCCAACGCACAAGGGGTCGCCGCGTGCGAAGGGTTCTATCGGCGCTTTCCGTCGAGCACGCTGACGCCGGAGGTCCGCCAGACCGATTTTCGCCTGGCCGTTCGGATGGCCGACACGGAGCGGGCCCGCAGCCTCGGGCTGGCCTTGTGGGAGGGCCGTGTGCCCGGCGCCACCGATGGGCAGCGTCGCGGTGCGGCCTCGCTCCTGGCCGCCTATCTCGTCGCGGTTGGCGACGTCGACGGCGGCCTGGCGCTCTATCGCGAGCTGTTTCAGACGGCGCAGTCGGCTGACGACCAGCGGGCGATGCTGTGGCGCGCCGGGGTGGCGGCACTCCGCGACGGACAGCACGAGCGCGCGGTCACCAACCTCGGCGCCCTGGTCGACCGGCGCCCGAGTGACGACCTTGCGCTCGCAGCCACCTACTGGCTCGCGGTCGCACATGCGCGAATCGGCGCCACAGACCGCGCGGTGCAGGCCTTTGGTGGACTCGCGGGTCGTCGTCCGTATCACTACTACGGTCTGCGAGCGGCGGACAGGCTCGAGGAACTCACGCCGGGCACGGCAAGCCCGCCGCCGGAGCCGGCGACCTTCCCGCCGCTGTCTCTCACTCGCGCGTCACGCCAGCGGGCCGAGTTCAAGGCGGCGATGGCGCTTGCGCGCGCAGGCCTCACGGCCGACGCCGCCGGCTACCTCCGGAGGCTCCTCGAGCGCCAGTCACGCGACCGCGGCCTGGCGTTGCTGGCCGCCCGGGCGTCTGCCGACGCCGGCCAGTACGCGAGCGTCGCGCGTATCGTCGTCAACCACTTCAGCACGTTCCTCGAACGCCCCGCGCGCGACCTGCCGGCCGACTTCTGGCGACTCGTCTACCCGCGCCCATTCTGGGACGCGGTCCAGGCGGCCGCGACGTCGCACGATGTGAATCCGGTCTTGTTGCTGTCGCTGATGCGACAGGAGTCCCGCTTCGACCCCAACGCGCGGTCTGCCGTTGGCGCGATCGGACTACTGCAAGTCATGCCATATACAGCGACTGCGCTTGCGCGCCGCGCGGGCGTTGCCGAAATCCTCACCGAGCGCGGGGTCGATGAGACGACGCTCACCGAACCGGAGGTCAACCTGGCAATCGCGGCGCGGCTGAATGGTGACTTGCTGGCGCTGTTCGACGATGCCCTCCCTCCGGTCGTCGCGTCCTACAACGCGGGTGAGGATCGGGTCGCCATCTGGTGGCAGGCCGTGCGGAACCAACGCGAGGACGTCTTCATCGACACCATCCCGTACTCCGAGACCCGGCGCTTCGTGCGCGAGGTGCTGGCCAACTACGCGGCTTACCAGCGCATCTACGGAACGCCGTAGGTAGGCGTCCGGCTCGACATGGATCAGTAACCGCGCGCCGTGCTGCCGGCACGGCGCCGATCCGCCGCGCCCTCGAGTAGGTCGGCGTCGGCGTCGTAGTAGATGGCCTGCGCCGTACCCTGGCGGGCGCGGGTCGTGACGGTGTGACCACGGGCCTCGAGCAGCGCGACGGTATCGGGCGACAACCCGAAGCGCTCCGCGGAGATCACGTCCGGCAGCCACTGGTGATGGAACCGCGGCGCGTCGACCGCTGCCTGGATGTTCATCCCATAGTCGATCACATTCAGGATGGTGTGGAGCACGGTGTTGATGATCGTGCGGCCACCGGGACTACCGGTCACCATGACCAGCCGGCCGCCGCGCGCCACGATCGTCGGCGTCATGCTCGACAACATCCGCTTGCCCGGTGCAGCGAGATTGGGCGCCGTGCCAATCAACCCGCGTGTCGTCGTCAGGCCTGGCCCGCCGTTGAAATCGCCCATCTCGTTGTTGAGCAAGAACCCCGCGCCTGGGACGACGATACTCGAACCGTAGGCCTGTTCGAGCGTGTAGGTCAGCGAGACCGCATTGCGGTCAGCATCGACGATGGACAGATGCGTCGTTTCTTCTCCTTCGGTCGGCCACTCGAACGATTCGGGTGACGACACCGACGCCCGGTCGCTCAGGATCGTCCGCCGCTGGCGGTCAGCGTACTCCTTGGAGATCAGTCGTGCGATCGGCATGGCGGGATTGAAGGCGGGGTCGCCGAGGTAGCGGGCTCGGTCCGCATAGGCGCGCCGCATCGCCTCGACCATCCGATGCACGTTGGTCGCCGAACCGTGACCCGCGGCCTCGAGGTCGTAGCCCTCGAGGATGTTCAGCATCTCGACGAGCGCCGTCCCTCCCGAGCTGATCGGTGGCATCGAGATGATGTCGTGACCGCGATAGGTGCCACGGATCGGCGCGCGCGCCACCGCCGCATAGGCCGCGAGATCGGCGCGGGTGATGAGCCCATCGTGCGCGCGCATCTCCCGTTCGATGAGCTCCGCCGTCTCACCCGCATAGAAGCCGGCGGGCCCGTCGGCCGCGATCCGCTCGAGCGTCCGGGCGAGCGCCGGTTGGCGAAGCATGTCGCCCGGCGCGTACGGAGCACCGCCGTCCGAAAACGCCGCGACCGATGCGGGATAGCGCCGGAAGCGCGGCAGCACGCGGGCTAGCGAATCCGCCTGTTCGTGGGAGAGGACAAACCCGTCGCGCGCCAGGCGGATGGCCGGTTCGACGAGACTCGGCCACGGCAGACGTCCGTGCTCGGTCCAGGCGAGGTGCAACCCGGCCACGGTACCCGGCACGCCGACCGCGATGTGGCTGTTGTGGTGACGGTCGGCGTCGTAGACGCCATCGACGAGAAACATCTCCGGCGTTGCCGCCGCAGGCGCCGCCTCCCGAAAGTCGTAGGCGACGGCCGCGCCCGACGCGGGGCGGTAGACGGCGAAGCCGCCGCCACCGATGTTGCCGGCGGCGGGGTGGGTCACCGCGAGCGCGAACGCTGTCGCCACCGCAGCATCGATGGCCGACCCGCCCGCGCGGAGCGTGTCCAGCCCGACGGCCGCGGCGTTCGGCTCCCGCGCGACCACCATCCCGTGCCGCGCCCGGACCGGCTGCGAGTTGGCCCCGAGTGTCGCGACAATGACAAGGGTCGCGGCGGCGAGGAGCGCCCCGGCACGCACACGCAACGCCAGCATGTTGGTCTAAGTTTAAGATAGGCGACCGCGCAACACCGGTCGAATGGCACCGGTCCAGCCATGTCTCCGAGGGGGCTGCTAGACTCCCCGGCAGCGGCAACATGTTGCGTGCGCGGAGGATCATCACCATGATCATGAGCCGGAACACGCTCGGATGCACGTCGGTGGCGGTCACGCTCATCGCAACGTTGCAGGCAGCGCCGGTCGGGGCGCAGCAACGCGGCCTCGCGCCGAGCGACTTCTATGCGGAGGTCGGCATCGGCCAGGTTGCGGTCTCCCCCGCCGGCGACCTGCTGGCGTTCACGGTCACGACCATCGACGAGGCCAGCAACGAGCGTCACCGCGAGATCTGGATGCAGCCGCTGCGCGGGGGTCGCCCGGACGGCGAGGCCACGCGATACACCGACCCGACCACCGACGCATCGTCGCCTCGCTGGGCGCCGGACGGTCGCGTCTTGAGCTTTCGATCACGCCGGGGAGACGATGCCAACGACATCTGGTTCGCGCGCGTGACGGCTCCCGGCGGCGAGGCCTATCACATCGACGGCGTGACGGCCGCGCCCGTGTGGTCGCGTGACGGCGAATGGATCGCGTTCACGCACGCGACCGCGACCGGCGCGCACTCGGAGGATGCGGACACCAACCGCGACGGCTGGATCGCACCGGACGCGATTACGACGACACTCGACGCGAGCCGTTTCGACGGTCGGGTCATCACGTCGATGCGTTACAAACGGGACGGCACCCTCACTCTCCTGCCCCACCATAGCGCCGAGGCGATGACTCAACTGGCGGTGGTGCCGGCGTCGGGCGGCGCCCCCGTGTCGCTCACCTCGCTACCGTTCGACGTCTCGGACCCCGCGTGGTCCGGCGACGGGAGCCAGATCTTCTTCGTAGGCGACGAGCAGCAGCACGATGAGCTGAGCGCCGACCTGACCCAGGATCTGTATGTCGTGCCTCGCGACGGCGGCGAGCCACGCAAGCTCACGTCGAACCCCGGCAGCGAGTTCGCCCCGGCCGTCTCCCCAAGCGGCGAGCAACTCGCGTTCCTGTATCGGCGAGACCGCGGATCGCCGACCGACCTCAAGATTGTCGACCTCCGCCCGAACGGCACCTTTGCCGGGCCGCCGCGCACGCTCACGAACGAATGGGACCTCGTACCGGGCCGGCCACGGTGGACCCCGGACGGCGCGGCCGTGCGATTCGAGGCCGGCGCCGGCGGCAACCGCCATCTCTTCGAGGTGACAGTCCGCGGCGATCTGATCCGGCAGGTCACGACCGGCGACCGATACGTCGCGTCCGTGTCGACCTCGATCGACGGACAGGTCATGGCCTACACCGTGTCGGATGCCGTCACGCCCGCGGAGGTCTACACCAACAGGGGCGATGGCAGCCTCCAACGCAAGGCCACGTCGTTCAACGACGGCTGGCTGGCCGACGTGACTCGGCAGCCGGCCGAGCGGCTCACGTGGGCGGTCGAGGACGGCACCCAGATCGAGGGGTGGCTCGTCGCGCCGGTCGGCTTCGAGCCTGGTGGGACATATCCGATGATCCTGAAGATCCACGGCGGCCCGCACGGTGCCTATGGCAATGCCTTCTTTCGCACGTTCCACGTGCTCTCCGCCTCGGGGTTCTTCGTGCTGTACGCGAACCCCCGCGGCTCGACCGGCTACGGCCATGCGTACACCTACGCGACGCGCGAAGCCTGGGGGGAGATGGACGCCGAGGACCTGCTTGCGGGTGTGGATGCCGCCCTGGACGCACATCCGGAAATCGACGCGAGCCGTCTCGGCGTTTCGGGTGGCAGCTACGGCGGCTTTATGGCGAACTGGCTGACGGCGACGACCGATCGGTTCGCCGCAGCGGTCACGAGCCGGTCGATCGCCAACTGGGAGAGCTGGTATGGCGGCACCGATGTACAGTGGCTCACGGAGCACGAGTTCGCCGGCACCCCGTGGGAGGCCCGCGACGTGTATCGCCGACTCTCACCGATCTCTTACGTCGAGCAGGTCACCGCGCCGACGCTCGTCATCCACAGCGAGAACGACTACCGGACCCCGATCGGCGACGGCGAGCAGTGGTTCATGGCGCTGAAGAAGCGCAACGTGCCGACGGAGCTGGTGCGATACCCGCGCTCGTCGCACGGACTGTCGCGCACAGGGGAGCCGTGGCTGCTGGTGGACCGCCTGGAGCGGCTCCGGAGCTGGTTCGTCCACTGGCTCATCGATGCGCCTCCGGCGACGTCCGTGTCGCGTTGAGCGAGTAGGGCCAGGCTTCAGCCTGGCCCGCAGGCCTGAAGGCCTGCGCTACGTACCCAACAAGCAAGCTCGGGGATTCGTCACGGGCGGGCGCCGGTCCGCGCGCCCATCTCGCGCATCATCTCCGCGGGAGTCAGACCGACCCAGCAATGGCCCCGGCCGGGGCCGTAGACGACCCGGGCGTCGTACACGGGATCCGTGTCGTCGAGCCACGCGTCGAAGAGCCGCACCGCGCCGTCGAGGTAGTAGTCGTCCGCTTCGCCCACCCAGATGTTGATCTTGCCGCGCAGCTTGGGCCCGAGCGTCGTCCAGTCGCGCGCGAGACGCAGCCGCAGGTCGTAACGCTCCCAGTGCACGGTCACCGTGTGATCGATGTCGCCGGTGACCGGGTCCCAGAGCGGCACAGGAAGACCGTCGTCGCCGCGCGGTCCATAGACCGCATTCCACGCGCCCCACTGTCGGCCCGACCTCGTCCAGCTGTCGCCCCGCCCGAGGACGGACTCCATCCCCAGCTCTTGCCGCATGGTGAAGCGGACGTCGCCGCTCGTGTCGCGGGCGGCGGGCCGCTCGCGGCCCAGCTCATCGACATAGGCGTTCGCGTCGTCGTAGATGTTCACCAACTGCAGCCGACGAAAGTCGAGACCGTCGGGACAGGACGACCAGGCGCCGTTGAAGAAATCCGGGTAGAACACCTGCAGGGCGAGGGCGACCCATCCACCCGTCGAGCCGCCGTCGATGACGCGCGCGTCCGGGTCCCCGACAGCCCGAAAACGCGTCTCGATGAGGGGGATGAGCTCCCGCGTGATCGCGTCACCATATGGCCCATTGTTGGCAGAGTTGACCTGATACGGGTCGCCGTACGGACCGGCCCCGTCCAGGTGGAGGAGGATCATGCGCGGCATGTCGTCAGCGAGCCATGCCTCTCGGAACGCGGATCCGGGTCCCATGAGCCGCATGACCTCGGTGTATCGGTCGCCGTATCCGCCGACGCGAACACGCACGGGGTAGCGCCGCGCCGGGTCGTCCTCGTAGCCGCGCGGGAGGATGACGCCCGCCCGGAGGTCGAACGGACGGCCGTGGAACCTGGAGAGTCGGGCCGAGCGCAGCCGCACGAATCGCACGTGCTCGGTCTCGACCGGCTCGGGCTCTTCACGCACGCGCTGGGTGAGCTGCAGGCGGACGGCGCGTCCTGGTGGACCGCCGACAGAAAACGGGCGGGGTTGGCTGTACAGGTTGCCGGGTGCGCCGTGGGAACGGTGATCGCGGCTGACGTCGAGCACCGCCTGCGCCAAATAGTCGCCGGGTGGCAGGTCCGCAAGCGTCGCGTAGGGAAACGCCGCCGCCGACCCGTCGACGACCACCGTGTCCCCGACGCCCACGCCACGGACATCGACGCCGGCGATCGGCGTCGCGTCCGGCGCCACGCGACCGATGCGAAGCCGCGGCTCGCGACGACCGGGACGGCTCACGGCGACGACGAGGCGGCCGCTCACGGGCGCGGCGAGCATGCCGTCGCCGACGCGCACCTCGAAGCGGAGATCAGCCACACGGGACGGCGACGTCTGCGCCGCGCCGGTCATGCCGGCGGCCAGCAGCAGGCCGCCCGCAAGAGCGGCGCCACACGCCAGGCGGATTTCGCGCTTCACCTCATCCCCGCGTTCGATCATAATGCGGGGTCTACGACCCGCGTGACGGGGTCGTGGTCGGGAGCAGACAGCGGGAAGACGGTAGAATCCACATGATGATGTCGGCAACCTCGGCACGGCACCGAGGCGCGTGGGTCGCGACGCTTATGCTCGCGGTGGTCGCGGCGGCCTGCACCCCGCCGCAGGTGGGCGGATTGACCCAGCGCCTGTCTATCGCGACCGGCACGACCGGCGGCGTCTACTACCCCTACGGCGGCGGGCTCGCCAAGGCCATCAGCGACGGCCTCGAAGGCGTCGAAGCCACCGCGGAGGTCACGGCCGGCACCGTCGACAACCTGAAGCTCATCGCCAACCGATCGTCGGACCTCGCCTTCGGTCTGGCCGACTCGATCGATGACGCCGCGAACAGCCGCGGGGCGTTCGCGGACTTCGGCGCGGTTCCGATGCGAGCGCTCGCGGTGCTCTACGACAACTACAACCACATCGTGTCGGTCACCGGGAAGGGCATCGAGACGGTGGCCGACCTCCACGACAAGGTCGTGTCAACCGGGGCGCCCGGCAGCGGGACCGAGATCAGCGCGTTTCGCATCCTGGAGGCGGCCGGCGTCGACCCGGAGCGGGACATCACCAAACAGAGCCTCGGATCGGGGCAGTCAGTCGACGCGCTCAAGGACGACAAGATCGACGCGTTCTTCTTCAGTGGCGGCCTCCCGACCGGAGCCGTGCTCGACCTCGCCTCGACGCCCGGCCGCACGATCAAGGTGGTGCCGAACGGCGAGTTCCTCGGCACGCTCCAGGAGCAGTACGGTCACGGCCTCTATCACAACGCCTCGATCCCGATGACGACCTACCCCGGCATGGAGGAGACCGTCACCGTGGTGGCCGTGTCGAACGTGCTGGTCGTCCATGAATCAATGGACGCCCAGCTCGCGTACGACATCACGCGGGTCCTGTTCGACTATCACGACGAGCTGGCCGCCGTGCATCCGATGGCGGCCATCCTGTCGCTCGACACCGCGATGGTCGGATCGCCCATCCCGTTCCATGACGGCGCCGCTCGGTACTACGAGGAACAGGGCGTCTCCGAGTCCCAGTAGGACCGTCCGCTGGGCACACCGTGAGCGAGAGCCCGACCCTGACCGCTCCCGAGACCGCGCACGCCCCGTACGAGGACCCCGAGTCCGATCTCCCGACTCGGAGCCTCAGTGGAGGCCTGGCGTGGCTGACCACCGCCCTCGCCGCCGGGCTGTCGCTCTACGCGCTCTACTGGGTCGTCGCCATCATTCAGCCGCAGATCTACCGCGTCAGCTTTCTCCTGATCGCGCTCGTGCTGACGTTCCTCGTCTTTCCGGCGCATGCGCGCTGGCGGGCTCGCGTGACCTGGCTCGACTGGACGCTGATCGCCGTCGCCGTCGTCGCGCTCGCGTGGCCCATCGTGGACTTCGACCAGTTCGTCTACCGGGCCGCGACACCGACCACCCTCGACCTGATTCTTGGCGCGTGCACGACGCTGCTGGTGCTCGAGGCCACCCGACGCACCGTCGGCCCCATCCTTCCGGTGACCGCGGTCGCCTTTCTGCTGTACGGCTTCTACGGCCCGCTGCTCGAGCTGGTCGGCCTCGAGCTGTTCACGCACCGGGGCTACGATGTCGCCCGATTGGTCGGCACGCTCTACATGACACTCGAAGGCATCTTCGGAGTGCCGCTAAACGTCGCGGCCACGTTCATCGTCCTCTTCACGATCTTTGGCGCCATCTTGGCGCATTCCGGCGCCGGGCAGTTCTTTATTACCTGGACGATGGCGGCGTTCGGCCGATCGCGAACCGGGGCCGGCCCGGGACGGACCGTCACGTTATCGGGCTTTCTGCTCGGCACCGTCTCCGGCAGCGGCGTGGCCACGACGGTGACCCTCGGTGCGGTCGCCTGGCCGTTGCTGCGCCGTGCGGGGTTCTCGCCCGAGGTCGGCGGGGGCATCCTCTCGGCCAGCGGCATCGGCGCCATCATGGCGCCGCCGACGATGGGCGCGGCCGCGTTCCTGATCGCGGAGTTCCTGCAGATCACCTATCTACAGGTGATCGTGATGGCGATCGTCCCAGCGGTCCTCTACTACTTCTCAATCGTGTTGATGATCGAGGCCGATGCCCGCCGGCTGGGTACGACCGCGGTCGACGTCGATGTGCCCTCGGTGGGCGAGCTCACCCGGCGGTCGGGCTATCAGTTTCTCCCGCTGGTGGCGATCGTCGTGTTCCTCGTCACCGGGATGACGCCGTTCCGGGCCGTGTTCCTGTCGACGCTCCTGGCGATCGCGCTCAGCTTCATCAGACCCGAGCAGGCCCTCAAGCCGCGTCGCCTGATCGCCGCGCTCGAATCGGGCGGGCGCAGCGTGTTGTCGGTCGCGGCGACCACTGCGACCGCGGGGATCATCGTCGGTGTGGTCACGCTGACCGGACTCGGCCTCAAGATCGCCGGGATCATCGTCGCGTTGGCCGGCGGCAGCTTGTTCCTGACTGTGATCTACGCGGCCGTCGCGGTCTGGATGCTGGGGCTGGCGGTCCCGGTGACCGCGTCGTACATCATCGCCGCCGTCATGATCGCGCCGGCGCTGACACTCGTCGGCGTGCCCGATTTCGCCGCCCACATGTTCATCTTCTACTACGCGGTGCTCTCGGAAGTGAGCCCGCCAACGGCGCTCTCCCCCTTCGCGGCGGCCGCCATCACGGGCGGCAACCCGTTCCGGACGATGATGCTCACCTGGAAATACACGCTGCCGGCGTTTCTCGTGCCGTTCGCCTTCACCGTCAGCCCGGAGGGCGCGGGCGTGCTGCTCCGCGCGCCGCTGGCCGACATCGTGCGAACCGTGGGCACGGCGGCGGTCGGCGTGAGCGCCCTGGCCATGGGCCTGGGGGGATGGCTCACCCGCCCGGCGACGACGCTGGAGCGCGTGCTGGCCGTCGCGGGCGGCTTGCTGCTCTTTTACGCGACGACGGTCACCGATATCATTGGCGTTGGCCTGTTCGGCCTGGCCATTGGACTTCACCTGTTGAGAACCGACCGAGGTGCTTCATGACTCGACGAACGACACTCCTGCACCGCGTGCCGCTGACGCTGATCGCGGTCATGCTCACCGCGTCGCCGCTGCTGGCACAGGGACTGACGCCGGCCAAGCCCGAGACCGTCGGCCTCTCGCCCGAGCGCCTCGAGCGGCTGACGGGGGCACTCCAGCAATACGTCGATGACGGCCGACTCGCCGGCGCCGTGGCAATCGTCGCGCGCCGCGGCAAGGTCGCCTACCTCGAGGCGGTGGGCCACCGGGACAAGGCGATGGGGTCCGCCATGGCCAAGGACACGATCTTCCGTATCGCGTCCCAGACCAAGGCGCTCGTCAGCGTCGGGGTCATGATGCTTCAGGAAGACGGAAAACTGCTCATCACCGACCCGGTGGGCAAGTATCTCCCGGAGTTCATGGAGACGACCGTCGCGCAGCCGAACGGGCGGGGCGGCTACGACGTCGTCGGCACGAAGCGGCCGATCACGATTCGCGACCTCCTGACCCACACGGCCGGGATCAGCTACGGCAGCGGACCCGCGGGCGAGAAATGGGACGAAGCCGGCATCACCGGATGGTACTTCGCCGACCGTGACGAGCCGGTCGGCGCGGTAATGGCGCGGCTGGCGCGGCTCCCACTTGACGCGCACCCCGGCGAGCGATGGATCTACGGCTACAACACCGACATCCTCGGCGCGATGATCGCCAAGATCAGCGGCCGGACGCTCGAGGCGTTCCTCCAGGAACGGCTCCTCGCGCCGCTTGGATTGACTGACACGCACTTTTACATCCCCGACGGCAAGGCAAGCCGACTGGCGACCGTCTACTCCTCGACCGACGACGGCGGGATCGCGCCGGCGCCGAACCCCGGCCACATGGTCGGTCAGGGCGCGTATCTTGAAGGCCCGCGCAGGAGCTTCTCCGGCGGCGCAGGCCTGTTGTCCACCGCCACCGACTACGCCACCTTCCTCCAGATGCTGCTCAACGGGGGAGAGCTGGACGGCACGCGCCTCATGAGCCGCAAGACGGTGGAGTCGATGACCGTCGACCACACCGGCGATATCGAGTTCCGCGCAGGCCAGGGGTTCGGCCTCGGCTTCTCGATCGTGGAGGACCCGGCTGCGACGGGCCTGCCGTCGTCGGTCGGTGAGTACGGCTGGGGGGGCGCGTATCACTCCACCTACTGGGTCGACCCGGCGGAGGAGTTGGTGGTCGTCTATCTCACGCAGATCATCCCGGCGCGCGGCCTGGACGACCACGGCAAGCTGCGAACGCTGGTGTATCAGTCGATCATCGATTGACGTGACGACGCTGGTGAAGCAGCGACGGTGACAAAGGTGCGACGGGTGACCAAGGAGCGACGGTGACCAAGGACCAGCTCATCGAGAAGCTCAACCTGGATCTCGCCGACGAGCTCGGCGCCATCGTTCAATACATCGTCTACGCGGCGCGCGCCACCGGTCCCTATCGGCCGCAGCTCTCGCAGTTCTTTCTCGCCGAAGTGCCGGACGAGCAGCTCCACGCGCAGTTCCTGGCCAACAAGATCGTGTCACTCGGCGGCCAGCCGACGACACGGCCGCGCGACGTCCCGCTCCCCGACGGGAATCGCGCGATGCTCGAGGAAGTAGTGGCCGCGGAGCAGCGCGCAACGGACGCATACGTGCAGCGCGCGAAGGACGCGGAAGCATACGGAGACAAGGGACTTGCGGTGCAGCTCGAGGACTTCATCCGCGCAGAGAGCAGCCACGTGGAAGAAACGGAACGGATCCTCCGCGACTGGCCGCTCTGATCCACGTCGTGGCCATCTTCGTCACCGGTGCCACCGGCACGCTTGGCCGGCCCACCGTCAAGAAACTCGTCGCGGCCGGCCACGATGTGCGGGCACTCGCCCGGTCGGCCGCGAACGAGCCGTTGCTCCGCCAGCTCGGCGCCACACCGGTCCGCGCCGATCTGTTTGATTCGGCCACCGTCGAATCGGCCCTCGACGGGTGCCAGACGGCGCTGCACCTCGCCACGAAGATCCCCTCGACCAGCGACGCGCGCAAGCGGCGCGCGTGGGTCGAAAACGACCGGATCCGCATCGACGGCACTCGCGCCCTCGTCGATGCCGCGTTAGCTACACGAGTGGAGTGCCTCGTGTACCCCAGCGTCTGCTTCACGTATCCCGACCGCGGCCGCGACTGGATCGACACCAACACCGAGATTGCGCCCGCCGGCATGCTCGAGTCAACGGTGGCAGCCGAGCGCGAGGTCGGACGCTTCTCCGACGCCGGCCGACGCGGTATCGTCCTGCGTATGGGCTATTTCTATGGCCCGACGGCACCGAATACGCTCGACGCCCTCGCGTTGGCGCGCAAAGGCATGGCGCCGCTGCTTGGCCGCCACGACGCGTATTTCCCACAGATCTGGGTCGACGACGCCGCAGCGGCGGTGGTGGCCGCGCTCGACCGCGCGCTGGCGGGCGTCTACAACGTCGTCGACGACGAGCCGCTCGTCCGGGCCGATGTTGCGACTGCCATCGCCTTCGCCGTCGGCCGGCGCTCGCTCATGATCCCGCCGTGGATTGTCGTCCGGCTGGTGTTCGGCCGGCGATCCGAACCGCTGATGCGCAGCCAGCGTGTCTCGAACCGCCGATTCAAGGAGGTGACCGGCTGGCAACCGACGGTGACCAGCGCCCGCGAGGGATGGGGCCGTATCGCGGCGGAGCACCGGCGCTAGTGTCCTGCATGTCGAACAAGATCGTCGCTCGCATCGAACGCGAGCTCGGGCTGCCGGGGCTTGCGGCGCAGCTCGCGGAACGCCTCGCGGGAAGCGACCTGCAGTCGCTCATGCTCGACGTGTATCGGCGTCGGGCCGAGCGGCGTCCGGCCCCCGCCGTGCTGGCCGATTACCTCACGAACCGATTCGTCGGCCCATCCGACATCCCGTCCGGCCTGCTCGCCCGCTGGGAACGCGCCATCGAAGCCCGTCTCCCTACGGCCTTCGAGCGGATCGACCTCGCACCCGTCGCGCCGCTCGGGAGTTGCTCGGCGGTCGCGCCGGTGACCCAGCACTGGGCCGTCGCGACGGCGCGCAACACGGAGGTCGTGTCAGATTCGACCAACCTCCTGGCCCTCGAAGCTGCCGTCCGGCGACGCACTGCCCTCCAGCGCAGCGCGAAATCCACGGACGCGGTCCACCTTGCCGCGCGGCATCGCGTCCTCCGGCCCCAGCCCGTGGATGCGCCCGACTTCCGCGCCCACTTCGCGCTCTTCGCACTCGTGAGCGCCAATCGCGATCTGGGCAGCCATCGGTTCGAGCTGGAGGCCATCCGCGAACAGATCCGAGTGTTCGTCGAGTCACTGCGGGCGTTTCTAGGCGCGGCGGTCCCGATCTGCGTGCGGGTCTCGGCGTTCGCGACGCTCGCGTCCGGCATCGAGGAGACCATCCTGGCGCCGCTCGCCGACGGGCACCCCGACGTCGCATACGAGGAAGACCCCGACCGGCAGCGCGGACGCGGCTACTATCAAGACGTCTGCTTCAGCGTGGACGTGGAGGACGCCGGCAAGACGATGGTCAACGTCGCCGACGGCGGCTCGGTCCCGTGGACGGCGGCGCTGTTGAGCAACCGCAAGGAGCGGCTCGTCATCGGCGGCATCGGCAGTGACATGGTCTGCCGGATCCACTCGCGGCGAGCGACACGTGATGGCTAATCCCGGCCGTGCACGTTCAAGAAATGCCCAGCCCGGTGAACACGCAGACATGAGCGAAACGTTTCCATTGGACGGCATGGAGCTGACGCACATCCTGGTAGTGAGCGACGTCGACCGCGCCCGCGATTTCTATCGCGACGTCGTCGGCGCCACAGTGCACCGCGAGTACGGAGGGACGTCATGCGTGCTGCTATTTCAGGGGAGCTGGTTGCTCCTCGTTACCGAGGGCGAGCCGACGGCCGACAAGCCGAGCGTCTCGTTCACCGCCCCGGACAACGCCGACCGCGTCAGTCACGCGATGACCATCCGCGTCCCGAGCTGTCAGGCGGCGTACGACACCCTCAAGGCGAGAGGTGCGACGTTTCTGACGCCGCCGTTCGACTGGGGCGCCGAGGTGCGCTGCTTCTTCAGGGACCCTGACGGGCATCTGCTCGAAATCAGCGAAGCGAAGGAGTAGGACACCTGCTCGTCACCCGCGTCGAGGCGGATGACACCGAGTAGGTGTATAAGACAGGCGTAGACGCCATGCCGCTCGCACCCGGCGCGCGAATCGGTCCGTACGAGGTGGCCGCTCTCATCTCGACGGGGGGAGGCCGGGATCCAGTGTGGTCACCCGACGGGAGCGAGCTCTTCTACCTCGATCTGAGCGGCGATCGCATGATGGTTGTCTCCGTTAGCACCGAGCCGACGCTGACGCTGGGGGGGCGTCCGCGGTCGCGTTCGAGGGACCCTACTTTCAATTCCAGTTCGGCCGACACTATGACCTGGCGCCGGACGGTCGGTTTCTGATGATCAAGTCCGGCGCAGCCACGGACGACGGTGCTTCAGCGATGCCCCGGATCGTGGTGGTCGAAAATTGGTTCGAGGAGCTCCGGCGCCTCGTGCCGCTGCCGTGAACGCTCACCGTTCGTTCGCTCGCTCTCCATGCAAACCGGCAGGCCTGAAGGCCAGCCGCTACGGCACGTACGTGGGCAGACAGTCAGTAGCGCAGGGCTTCAGCCCTGCCCGCGAGACGACGGTTGGGCCGGCGGCCGCGATCGCTGCAGGTTCGGGCGGTCCGGCGCTTGGTCTCCCGGAGAAAACCGTCGGAGGCACCGCAACCCGGCGACTCATGATGGCACCCCGCTCCCGTGACGACGCGGTTTTCGGAGGGAGACCAAAGCCGGGCCGCCCGCTGGGCAGCACGCCTTCCGAACCTGCACGGGCACCACCAGACCGGAGCAAGCGTTGCTCAGGTTTTGGTGCGAGCCCGGGCGTGGGTTTACACCCGGGTCAGCTTCCGGAATCTGATCCGGTGGGGCTGGTCCGCCGCCGCACCGAGACGACGCCGCCGGTCGGCTTCGTACTCGGCGTAATTCCCCTCGAACCACTCGACGTGGCTGTTGCCTTCGAACGCGATGATGTGGGTCGCGATACGGTCGAGAAACCACCGGTCGTGGCTGACCACGACCGCACAGCCGGCGAACTCGACGAGGGCGTCCTCGAGGGCGCGCAACGTGTCGACGTCGAGGTCATTGGTCGGCTCGTCCAGGAGCAACAGGTTGGCGCCGCCACGCAGCAGCGTCGCGAGGTGGACGCGATTCCGCTCGCCGCCAGACAGATCGCCGACCTTGCGTTGCTGGTCGCGGCCTTTGAAGTTGAACCACGAGACATACGCACGTGACGCCACGGATCGCTTGGCGAGCGTGATCTCCTCCAGGCCGCCGGAGATCACCTCCCAGACCGTCTTCGCCGGATCGAGCGCGTCGCGGCTCTGGTCGACATAGCCGAGCTGGACCGTGTCGCCCAGCCGAAGCGTGCCGGCGTCCGGCTCCTCCTCACCGGTGATCAGTTTGAGCAGCGTGGTCTTCCCTGAGCCGTTCGGGCCGACGACACCGACGATGCCGGCCGGTGGGAGCGTGAAGGAGAGATCGCCGATGAGCGCACGGTCGCCGTACCCCTTCACGAGGTCCGTCGCCTCGACCACCGCATCGCCGAGTCTGGGACCCGGCGGAATATAGATCTCGACGGCTTCAATCTTCTGGGTCGCGTCCTCGTTCAGCAGCCGTTCGTAGGCGTTCAGTCGCGCTTTGCCTTTTGCCTGACGCGCGCGCGGCGACATCCGGATCCACTCCAGCTCCCGGCTGAGCGTACGCTCGCGCTTCGCCTCGTGCTTTGCCTCGGTCGCGAGCCGCTGCTGCTTCTGATCCAGCCACGACGAGTAGTTTCCCTCCCACGGGATCCCGGCGCCGCGATCGAGCTCCAGAATCCACCCGGCCACGTTGTCGAGGAAATACCGGTCGTGGGTCACCGCCACGACGGTGCCTCTGTAGGCCGCCAGGAAGTGCTCGAGCCAGGCGACCGACTCGGCGTCGAGGTGATTGGTCGGTTCGTCGAGCAGCAGGAGGTCAGGCGACTGGAGCAGGAGCCGACACAGTGCGACGCGTCGTCGCTCGCCACCGGAGAGTGTCGTCACATCGGCGTGCGCGGGTGGCAGCCGTAACGCCTCCATCGCCATCACGACGCGGGAATCGAGGTCCCACGCGCCGGCCGCGTCAATCTTGTTCTGGAGCGTGCCCTGCTCTTCCAGCGCCTCGTCCATTTCGGGTGAGACGAGCCCTTCCGACAGCGAGGCAATGACCCGATCGTATCGCTTGAGCAAGTCGCGGACCGCGGCTACCCCCTCGTTGACGTTGCCCGCGACGTCCTTTGATGCGTCGAGTTGTGGCTCCTGCTGGAGATACCCGACGGTGAGACCGGCCGCGGGAAACGCCTCGCCGTCGAACTCGGTAATCTCGCCCGCCATGATCCGGAGCAGCGAGCTCTTGCCCGCACCGTTCAAGCCGAGGACACCAATCTTGGCGCCGGGGAGAAACGACAGCCAGATGTCGTGCAACACCGTGTGATCCGGCGGATAGCGCTTGCCGAGGCCCTTCATCGTGTACACGAACTGTGGTCCCATGAACGTGGATCCTACCCCGTATAATGTGCCGCGTCGTCATGCCCGAAGCGCCGGATCCACCTGCACACCCGCCGCGTCGCCCCCGCAGGAAGAAGCCGGTGTGGGTCCGCTGGCCGGATGACACGCTGCTCGACGTCCGGATCTGCGACCTCGACGTTACCATTGAAGGGACCCCGCTCGAACCGCGCATCGCCGAGGTGTGTCAGGAGCTCCGGGACCGCGGCATCGCGTTTCGCCCGCATTTCTGGCTCTCCGACGAGTGGTTTACGCCGGACGGGGTCCCCGGCGTGGCGGTGCCGTTCTACCTCGCGCACCCACGCCTGTCGCGGCTCGAAATGAGCCAGATGCTCGAAGTGGAGGGTGGGACCCGCGCGTGGTGCATGCGGATCCTTCGTCACGAGGTCGGACACGCCATTGACAACGCGTACCGCCTGCAGCGGCGGCGCCGGCGGCAGAAGCTGTTCGGCAAGTCGTCCACGGACTACCCCGAGTACTACACGCCCCGGCCGTATAGCAAGAGCTTCGTGTTGCACCTCGATTCCTGGTACGCACAGAGCCACCCGGACGAGGACTTCGCCGAGACCTTCGCGGTCTGGCTCACCCCAAACGCGATGTGGCGCAAGCGATACGCCGAGTGGCCCGCGCTCAAGAAGCTCGAGTACATGGACGAGCTCATGCGCGATGTGGCCCGACGGGAACCGGTTGACACGACCACTCGGGTCGTGGAACCGCTGTCGCGTATCCGGAACACGCTGGGTCAGCACTATCGGCGCAAGCGGAAGCACTACGGGATCGACTATCCGGCGTTCTACGACCGCGACCTCCGGCGGCTGTTCTCCGACGCTCCCGAGTTCGCCGGGAACCCCCCTGCCGCGAAATTCCTCAAGCGTATCCGTCGCGACGTACGCAGGCTCGTGAGCGGGTGGACGTCCACCTATCAGTACACGATCGACCAGGTCGTCGAGGATATGATCGCCCGCTGCAAGCAGCTCAACCTACGGCTGACGACCCCCGAAGACCGCGCGACCCTCGACTTCACCGTGCTGCTGACCGTGCAGACCATGAACTACTTGCACGGCGGCCGGCACCGAGTCGCTCTGTGAAGAAGCTCCGCATCCTGGCACTCATGCACGACTACATGGTGCCGCCCGACGACACGTCGGGGCACGACTTGGCGACCGTCGAATGGAAAACCGAGTTCGACGTCACGAGCTCGCTGGAGGAGATGGGGCACGACGTCCGCACGCTGGGCGTCAAGGACGACCTCGGGGTCATCCGGCAGGCCGTCGATGAATTCAAGCCGCACATCGCCTTCAACCTCATGGAAGCATTCCACGAGGTGGGCGTGTTCGACACGAACGTCGTCAGCTACCTGGAGCTGCTCCGCCTACCGTATACGGGCTGCAATCCGCGCGGCATGTTGCTCTCGCGTGACAAGGCGCTGTCCAAGAAGCTGATGGCGTATCATCGGATTCCCGTGCCCGAGTGGGCCGTGTTTCGTCGCGGCCTGGCCATCAAGCGCCCGCGCCGACTCAAGTTCCCCGTCATCGTGAAGTCGCTGACGCAGGAAGCCTCGATCGGCATCGCCCAGGCCTCGGTGGTCGACGACGACGCCAAGCTCCGGGAGCGGGTACGGTTCATCCACGAGTCCGTTGGCACTGACGCGATCGCCGAGCGTTTCGTCGACGGACGTGAGCTCTATGTGGGGGTGATGGGAAGCGAACGGTTACACGT
Organism: Vicinamibacterales bacterium; assembly: GCA_965197395.1. Taxonomy (GTDB): domain Bacteria; phylum Acidobacteriota; class Vicinamibacteria; order Vicinamibacterales; family UBA8438; genus CAZYFH01. Next base: position 1,155,823 of record CBDANB010000007.1, read on the forward strand.
GTTTCCCGTCTGGGAGATCCACTTCAGCAAGATGCCGGACGGGGTTCATCGCATCGCCACCGATCGGGTGAAGTGGAGCGTGAAGTACCAGCAGAAGCACGGCATCAAGACGGCCCAGGCCACGGACTTGCCCAACGGACTCGCCGAGCGCATCCAGAAGGTCGCAAAGCGGGTCTATCGCGCGCTGGAGATGAGCGGCTATGCACGCATGGATCTGCGGCTGAACACCGACGGACAGTTCTATGTGATGGAAGCCAACGCCAACCCGCAACTGGCGTTCGGCGAAGACCTCGCCGAGTCGGCCGAGCGCGCGGGCCTCACCTACGAAGAGCTGCTGCAGCGGATCCTCAACGTCGGCTTGCGATGGCAGCCCGAACGACCCGGCTGAGGCGGCCGCCCCCCTGGCAGCTTGAGGCGGCCGCCCCCCCTGGCATGGGAGGCCCGCATCTATTCGAGCGTGAAGGTGGCCTCAGCGGTGCCCCCGGAAGTGACCGTCACCTGTTGTGGGGCACCCGCGTAGCGCTCGTGCCAGATCGTGAGCTCGTAGGTTCCAGGCGGTATGCCGGACAGCTCGAACCGACCATCCGATCCCGTCACCGCGCCGGTGTCGTTCGTCACATACACCCACCCGCGCATCCACCGGTGCGAGTCGCACTCGATGCGCATCACACCGGGGCGCCGGAGCGGTCGTGTGATGCTCATACCCGCAATCGGGATCGCGATGTTGAACAGCGTCCGTTGCCGGTCATCATACGCATGGGTGGTATGGAGCGTATCGTCCTCGCTCCGCACATCGACCTGTGTGCGTGTCTTCGCGAGCTGCACGCGCGGCACGAAGTAGCAGCCGCTGTTGTTGATGACCGGCATCGGCGCCGCCGCGTCGGCCCATGGCACACCCGTGACGATGACAACCGCATTGGCGAGGCCGCCATCGGCGTCGACGACGGTGGCACGATCCTCGACTTCGTCGCCACACACCGCCTGGTCGGTGGTCACCGCGACCATGTTGCGGTCCGGTATCGTGTCCACACTCGCACGCCCGACGATGACGCCTGTCGCCTGCGTGCCCGTGGCCACACGCGATGCGACCAGCGTCGGGGCGATGAGACCGCCGGCGACGACCGCTGACGACAGCGTCATGCCGGCGACCCGTGAGCGGTTGACCACGACCTGTCACTCCAGCCGACGCAGCTACAACGCGCTCGAGGCCCGCGGTGCCGAGGGCGCCGCAGCGGCGACCGGCTCCGGCGTGAAGTCCTCACCCGGATTGATGAACCGATTCCGCTCCAATCGATACTGTTTGTCGTGGAGCTGCTTGTAGCGTCCATCGACCGCGATCAGCTCGTCGTGAGTCCCGCGCTCCACGATCTCGCCACCCTCGAGCACCAAAATCTCGTCGGCGCTCTGAATCGTCGAGAGCCGGTGCGCGATGACGAACGTCGTGCGTCCGCGCCGCAACGCCCACAACCCGTCCTGAATCAGCGCTTCGCTTTCGCTGTCGAGGCTGGAGGTCGCTTCGTCGAGAATGAGCAGCCGCGGGTCAGCAAGGATGGCCCGCGCGATTGCGACCCGCTGGCGCTGGCCGCCAGACAGCTTCACGCCGCGCTCGCCGACGATCGTGTCGTAGCCGTCCGGGAACTCCTGGATGAACTCGTCGCAGTGCGCGATCTTGCTCACCTCGCGGATCTCTTCTGCAGTCGCATGTGAATTGGCGAAGCTGACGTTGGCCGCGATCGTCCCGTCGAACAGGAAGTTCTCCTGGAGGACGACACCGAGGTAGGCGCGGTAGTCCTTGAGCCGCAGCGACTCGAGATCGCGGCCATCGAGGAGCACCCGGCCGGACACGGGGCGATTGAACGCCATGACCAGACTGATAAGCGTGCTCTTCCCGGACCCGCTCGACCCGACGAGCGCCGTGGTCGTTCCGGGCGCGGCCGTGAGCGACACCCCCTTCAAGACCGGCACACCCGGCTCGTATTCGAACCAGACATCTTCCAGGCGCACCTCGCCTTGGAGGTCGTCGACGGATGCGCGGCCCTCGTCTTCCTCGTCCTCGGTCGCCATCTGCCGGATCTCCCGGATCCGATCGAGGCCCGCGAACGCCTCGGTGACCTGCGTGCCGATGGACGAAATCTGGATGACGGGCGCAATGACCAATCCGGTGAACAGGATGTATTGCAGCATCGCCCCGGTGGTCCACGTGCCATCGATCAAGGCCCGTCCGCCAATCACGATCATCAGCGCGCCGATGACACCCACGACGAGCGTCGCGACGGACGTGACGGCCGAGACCCCGGTCACGGCCTTCGCCACGTTGCGAAACAGCCGATGCGCGCCTTTGGCGAAGACGAGTTGTTCCCGCTTCTCGACAGCGTAGGCCTTGACGATGCGGATGCCGCCCAGCGTCTCCCCAAGGCGCCCGGTGAGGTCGGCGTTGATCTTGCCGCGCTCCCGGAACACGGGACGGAGCCTCGAGAAGGCCACCGCCAGCGCGCTGCCGAACACGATGAGGATCACGAGCGTCAGACTCGTCAGACTCCAGTTCAGGTAGAAGAGCCACGCGAGCGCAACAGTCGCCGTGAACAGACCGCCGATCAGCTGCACGAGACCAGTTCCGACGAGGTTTCGGATCCCCTCCGCGTCGGTCATGATGCGGGAAATGAGGACGCCGGTCTGCGTCGAGTCGAAATACCGGATGGGTAAGCGCGACACGTGCGTCATTACCCGCTTGCGCATCTCGGTGATGGCCCGTTGCGCCGCGACGCCGAGCACCTGCGACAACCCGAACGACGTGGCCGACTGGACGACGGTGGCCCCGAGACCGAGGGCACCGAGCCACAGCAGTTGGTCAGCGCGACCGTTCGGAATGACATCGTCGATCACGAACTGCGACATCCCCGGCAGTACGAGTCCCGCGACGCGACTGACAAGCATCATCGCGAGGCCGAGTGCGAGCCGGTACCGATAGCGCCATATGAGGGCGCGCGCTTCCTCCCACGAGCCCGCCGTTATCCGATTCTTTTTCTTGGTCTCCGCCATCTCCCTAACCGGTGTCGCTTTCTCCTGGCTCCCACGCCGCGTGCCAGCAGCGCCCGTGACCACACGCGGGGCTGCGTCTCGACTGACCATAGGAGCCTCGGGTTTCGTGTCTCGATCCGAATTTACCAGTGTAATTCACGTAGTAGACTTTCGCCATGGTTTCACCCTGTCGGCGCATCGTACACGTCGACATGGACGCGTTCTACGCGTCGGTCGAACAGCGCGATGATCCGGATCTGCGCGGCAAGCCGGTCGCCGTCGGCGGGCGACCGGAGGGGCGTGGGGTCGTCGCGGCGGCGAGCTACGAGGCGCGCGAGTACGGCGTTCGCTCGGCGACATCGATGGCGAACGCGGTGCGCCTCTGCCCGAATCTCGTGATTGTGCGGCCAAACTTCGCAAAATACCGTGCGGTGTCGCATCAGGTGTTCAATCTATTTCGGTCGGTGACCCCCGCGGTGGAGCCGCTCTCTCTCGACGAGGCCTATCTCGATGTGACCGAGAACGCGTGGGGAGAACCGCTGGCAACGACCGTCGCCAAGCGTCTCAAGCGCAAGATCACGGAGGAGACCGGGTTGACGGCCTCGGCCGGTGTGGCGCCCAACAAGTTCATCGCGAAGATCGCGTCGGGCTGGAAGAAGCCAGACGGGCTCACGGTGGTGCCCCGGGAGCGGATAGAGCGATTTCTCCAGCTGTTGCCGGTCGAGGCGCTCTGGGGGGTCGGCCCCGTCACGGCGCGTAAGCTGCGCGCGCACGGCATCGTCAAACTGGTGGACGTGCGCGGTGTCGAGGTCGACACGCTCTCGCGGATCGTGGGAAGTCAGGCTGGCTGGCTTCAGCGGCTGGCGCACGGCATCGACGACCGGCCGGTCGTGACCAATCGGCCCGCCAAGTCGTGCAGCTCCGAGAACACCTACTCGCAGGACCTCGAGGACCTGGACGTCATCAAGGTCGAAGTGGATCGCCTGGCGCGACGCACTGCGGCGTGGCTCGAGCGGAAGCCGATCTTCGCTCGAACCGTGACGATCAAGGTGCGCTACGGTGACTTCACGACGATTACGCGGAGCGAGACCAGCCCGCTCCCGACGCGGGACGCGGACGCGCTGGCCCGGCGCGCCGTCGCGCTGCTCGAACGGACCGACGCCGGGACCCGCACGGTGCGGCTGCTGGGGGTCGGCGTACACAACCTGACACCGACAGCCGACGCCGGCACGTACGACGGGATGGCACCTCTTCTCTGGGACGCGACCTAATTGGACGGGGCTTTGCCCCGAACCCCCGCGGGCGCTCCGTGGGGACCCCGAGAGCCCCACTCCGTGCCCGCGAGGCGCGCCGTGCGCGCCTGGGCCGTTGCCGCCGGTCCGAAACAATACGGCACTCTCGTTTCGTGCCGTGGAAACTCCCCCCACGGAGTATGATCAAGCGATGCTCAGGGGATCGCGTGAGGGCTTGCTCCGCAAGATCCAGCCCATCAGCATCCACGGCCAACTTTCGTTGGATGTGCATTACAACCACGCCGACGACCCGGACGGCGCCATCGGCACGGCGCGTGTCGGTCCGGAGTCAATGGATCGCGGGCTCGAGCCGGGCGACCGCATCCGGCTCGAATACGTGCTCGGCGCGGTGACCAGCATCACCCGCGCCGAGGATCCCAAGTCGTAGCAGCTCGTGCCGCGAAACCCGACCCTCGACCAGCTCGGCTGGAACGAGTACTTTGCTCGATCCTTCGAGGGGCTCGACGAGCCGGACGTCGTGCCGGGCCGTGTCGGGATCGAGCACAACCACCTGTACCGAGTGCACACGCCCCAGGGAGAGCTGCTGGCCGAGGCGACCGGGCGCCTGCGTCACCGTGCTGCCGATTTGGCGGCACTGCCGGCGGTCGGGGACTGGGTCGCGGTCCAGGTGTCCGAGACTGACTCCCACGCCACTATTCGCGCCGTCCTGCCACGGCTGAGCTGCTTCTGCCGCAAGGCCGCCGGAGCGGGCGGCCGTGGCGGACGCGGCGACCCGACCACACGTCAGGTCGTGGCCGCCAACGTGGACGTCGTGCTGCTGGTCACCGGTCTCGACGAGAACTTCAGCCCGCGGCGGATCGAGCGATACCTGGTGGCGGCCGCAGACAGCGGCGCGAGTCCGGTCGTCGTCCTGAACAAGGCAGACCTGCGAGATGACGCGGCGGCGTGCGTCGACGTGGTTCGGAGGGTGGCGGGCGACGTTCCGGTCCATCTGACCAGCTGCGAGCGGAAGACCGGGGTCGATTCGCTCGCCGCCTATCTGCAGCCTGGGCGCACCGTGGCGCTGCTCGGGTCCTCCGGCGTCGGCAAGTCCACAATCATCAATCATCTGCTCGGCCAACCCCGTCAGCCCACCCGGACGGTTCGGACATCCGACGGCCGCGGGCGGCACACGACCGTGCATCGCGAACTCATCCTGGCGCCGGACGGCGGCCTCATCATCGACACGCCCGGCATGCGAGCGCTGCAGGTGTGGGACGGTGATCGCGCGCTGGAGGAGGCCTTTGGCGACATCGAGGAGCTCGGCGCGGAGTGCCGCTTTCGCGACTGCACACACCGAGCCGAGCCACGGTGCGCCGTGCGACGCGCGGTTGACGAGAAACGCCTCCCGCCGATTCGACTTGCGCACTACCATCGCTTGATGGACGAGCGGGCGGCGCTCGATGTACGGCGCAACGAACTGGCTCGGCTGGAAGACAAGCGCCAGACGAGGGTCGCGCACCGCGCGATGCGGAGAATGTATCAGCGGCCGCGCTAGTGCCAGAGACTGACGTGCGAATCTCCCGGCGGCTCATCTCGACCGCGTCTCTCCTGCTCCTGCTCGCACCACCGGTGATGACGCAGGGCACACCGACCACCATCCGCGCCGGCCTCGTGATCGACGGTGCCGGTGCCACGCGCCGGAACGCCCGCGTCTTTATCGAGGGTGGCGAGATCACACGAGTGGACGGTCTCCGGGGCGCCGTCACTTATGACCTGTCCGATCTGACGCTGATGCCTGGCTGGATCGACACGCACGTCCACCTCGCATCCCACTTCGATACGGACGGGCGCGTGCATCGTCCGACGACGCCGGAGACACCGGACGAATCGATGCTCCATGCGGTCGCGAACGCCTATCGCACGCTGATGGCGGGCTTCACCACAGTGCAGAGCCTCGGCAGTCCCATCGATCTGCCCCTCCGGGACGCAATCGCGCGCGGCGACATCCCCGGTCCCCGTGTCCTGACGTCCCTTCGCCCCGTGACCGACAGCACCGGCGACGCGGACGCCATCCGAGCCGAGATCCGCCAGCTGAAAGCAGACGGTGCGGACGTGATCAAGATGTTCGCCTCGGGCAGCATCCGCGACGGCGGGACACGCGCGCTGAGCGACGCCCAGATCGAGGCGGCGTGCGACGAAGCCCGTGCCCAGGGACTACGCATCGCCGTCCACGCGTACGGCAGCGAGGTCGTGGGCGCGGCCGTCCGCGCGGGGTGCGGCTCCATCGAGCACGGAAACCGCTACGATGCCGAGGTCATCGACCTGCTCGCCATCCACGGCACGTTTCTCGACCCGCATCTCGGCCTGCTCTACGACAACTACGACGAACACCGGGAACGCTTTCTCGGCATCGGGAACTACACGGCGGATGGCTACGCGCGCATGGCCGACGCGCGCCGCATCGGGTTGACGACGTTCGGTCGCACGCGGCAGAACCCCGACGTTCAGGTGGTGTTCGGCACCGATGCGGTCGCCGGCGCGCATGGCCGCAACTTCGAGGAGTTCATCGTGCGGGTGCAAGAGGGCGGGCAAGATGCAATGGACGCAATCGTGTCGGCCACGTCGCGCGCCGCGCGCGCGCTCGGCCTGGATGCGACACTGGGTCAGATCGCGCCGGGCTTCGCCGCCGATCTCGTAGCCGTCGAGGGCAACCCCCTCGACGACATCACGGCCATGCGGCGGGTGCGCTTCGTGATGAAGGACGGGGTGGTCTACCAGAACGTGGCCGAGTAACGGGGCTTCGTCTCGGGGCTACAGGCGCGAGTCCGGACCCCACGCCCTACCGGCCCAGCCGCTCCAGGTTCTCGGCGTGGTCGGTTTCTTCCGCCAACATGTCCTCGAGTCGGATCACCAGCCCACGGTCGCCATAGGCGGACGCCTGGTCGATGCGCTCCGCGTAGTTGGCGACGACGCGCCGCTCCGCCGCGATGTCGGTCAACATCATCTGCTTGGCGGTGCGGGCATTCTTCGGCATCTGCGGGTGTATCGTCAGCTCGCCGCCCAGCGCCACAATCTTGTCGGCGAGAAACACCGCGTGATTCAGCTCGCCCTGGATGTCCGACTTCAGCTCCTCGCGGAGCTCGTGTCCCAGCAACCCCGTCGCGGCGGCCGAGTGATAGAGATAACGCAGAACGGCCTCGAGCTCGAGATTGAGGTCGTCGTTGAGACCGTCGATCAGTTGTTGCTTGAGCACGTCCTTCTTCTTCGCCATGCGCCCCCCTTGTGAGAGGATGATAGACTAACAACCCAGGACCCCAATACCGAGGAGGAGCCATGCACGCGATGGGCGCAGCTACTATTCGAGGAATCCTCGCCGGCGCCGTCGTGGCCGCCGGCGCGACTGCCCCCGTCGTCGTCGAGGCGCAACAGTCGTTCCAGCTGCCCGACACCGTCGCACATCGAGCGGTGGATATCTGGAGCGAGGGCACCCGCATGGCCGGCGACTTGTACTGGCCGCAGGGTGCACGGCGCGGCACACTCCCAACGATCGTGATGAGTCATGGATGGGGCGGCACAAAAGCTTCGCTCGTCCGCAACGCCGCGACGTTCGCGGCCGACGGGTTCATCGTTCTGGCGTTCGATTATCGAGGTTGGGGCGAGAGCGACGGCAAGCTCGTGGTGATTGGCGACATGCCGGAACGCGGCGTCAACGGCGAGGTCTCGGTCGTTGCCCAGGAAATCCGACGCGTCATCGATCCGATCGATCAGACCCTGGACATCACCCGGGCCTTCGACTTCATCGAAGGCGAGGCCAACGTCGACACGGATCGCATCGGCTACTGGGGCTCGAGCTACTCCGGCGCCCACGCCATCTGGGTGGCCGCCAACGAGCCGCGGGCGGCATGTGCCGTTGGTCAGGTCGCGGCCGCGGACTCGGTGGACCTCGCGCGAGTCTCGTGGAAGAACACGGACGTCGATATCGAGCACTACGCCCGACGGCAGGCGATCAGGCGGGCCCGAGGTGAGATTGCGCCGATCCCCCAGCGTACCGACAAGGCGCCCAACCTCAACGGCTGGGCACATCTCGACAAGGTGCTCAGCTACCGACCGGTCGAGGATGCCTCGCGCATCACGATTCCACTGATGGTCATCGACGCGGAGAACGAAGAGCTGTTCGATCGGCGCCAGGCGGGTGAGTTGTCAGTGCAGCGCGCGAAGGCCAACGGCGCGCAGGCCGAGTATCGGGTGATTCCCGGGATCACGCACTATGAGATCTACGGCGAGGCCTTTGAGGAATCAGCCGAGATCGCGCGCGTCTGGTTCAACGAGTGCCTGAAAGACTGACGCCGTCGAACGCGCCGCCTCAATGCACGCTCCCGCCACCCATCTGGAGGAGCGACGGTTCGGCACCCACACGGCGGATAGCCGATTCCCACATATCGGTCGACTGCGTGTTGAAGACGATGTCGAGGTCGACCTCCGAGTAGAGCCACGCTGAGGCGGCGAGCTCAGCATCGAGCTGTCCAGCGCCCCAGCCGGCGTAGCCCGTGAGGAGCCGCGTGCGAGGCGGAGGCGGGGCCTCGAGCAACCGTCGCAGCAGGCTCTGCGAGGTCGAGAGGAAGATCCCATCACACACGCGCACGGAGTCCGCGTCACTCGGTGCGGCGCCCATCAGGATCCAGCCCCGCTCCGGTTCGACCGGCCCTCCGATCCAGAGCTCGAGACTGCTCGTGGCTGACACCGGCGGCGTCAATCTGGCGGCGTCGGCGGCCGGTCGGTCCGTTGGCTGGTTCAGCACGAGACCGAATGCGTTCTCCTCCGTGTGCTCGCACAACAGGATCACGCTGTGGTGAAAGGGATCGCAGAGCTGGGGCATCGACACGAGGAGCGAGGGCGCCAGCGACGGGGGCGGTGGCTGTGTCTCAGTCATCGGGCGGTGTCCGTGCCTTCGTTGGCGTATTCTCGCACGTGTGCGCGGGCGCCGCGCCGTCCGCGCGGCCGATCCTGTTCCGGGCCCACGTGACGTGTCGAGCGACGAGAGGATCGGCACGCGAATGGACGGCAGGCTGGATCTCGCTGTCCACCGCGCGCTGGGACGCCGCGGTGGCGCTGTTGCCGAGCGCGACCGCCAGGTTGCGTCGCAGCCCGCGCACGCCGGCGCGCGACATCGCACTCCGGTCGAGCACCCCCGCCAGCGTGCTGTCCGGTGTCTCCCAGAGCACGCTCAATCTGGGGGCGTCGAACACGGCGCTCGGCTGCCACGCGGGATCCTCGGACACGACGGGCGATGCGTTGTAGGGGCACACATCCTGACAGACGTCGCAACCGTAGACCCGCGTGCCCACATCGGTCCTGTGCTCTTCCGGGATGTCGCCTCTTAGCTCGATCGTGAGATAGGACAGGCATCGCGTGGCGTCGAGCACCCACGGCTCGGGCAGCGCGCCGGTGGGGCACGCGTCGAGGCAGAGGGTGCAGGTGCCACACTGATCGAGCGCCGGCCCGTCGGGGTCGAGCGGCAGGCTACAGATGATCTCCGAGAGAAACAGCCACGATCCCAGCTCCGGGTGTATGAGACAGGTGTTCTTGCCAATCCAGCCGAGACCGGCGGACTGGGCGTAGACACGCTCCTGGACGGGCCCGGTGTCGACGTAGACCCGCGCGTCGAACGCCTCGCCGTTCGCGGACCGCATCCACGCGAGCAACGCCTGGCACCGCTGTTCGAGCACGTCGTGATAGTCGGCACCCCACGCATACCGTGAGATGACCGCTCGGTCGGGATCGTCGACCTCCGTCGAGTACGGCCGGTCGGTGTTGTACACCGTGGCCAGCGCGACGACGGACCGGGCGGTCGGGACCACGTTGCGCACGTCGGCGCGGCGACGTGCCGATCGGGCCATGTAGCGCATCTCGCCCGCGTAGCCCCGCGCGATCCACTCGTCGAGGTACCCGAGCTCGCGATACTCGAGGGGCGCCGCGATACCGCAGAGGTCGAAGCCGAACTCGTGAGCGCGGGCTTTGACAGCGGCAGAGGTCAGCATCGGTTTCTCACCCGCACTCAAAAGCTATACCGCAGTCCGAATTGCATCTCGCGCGCGTTCAGGGCGCTGAACACGCGGCCGAAGTTTGGCGAGCCAAAAAACCGGTTCGGCACGTCGAAGTTGGCGCGGTTCAAGACATTGAAGATCTCCCACCGAAACTCGAGGCGCTCACCGTCCCCGACCAGCCAGTCCTTCTGCAGCGACACATCCACGACGGCGTAGCCAGGGCCGATCACCGGGTTGCGCGGCGCGTTGCCGAACGTCAAGGCATTCTGCAAGGCGAATGCTCCGGTGTCGAACCACCGCACGGCCGAGCGCTGACCGCCAGAAAGATTGGGGTCGCCGATCAGGTCGGGCCGCTGCGCCGGCCCCGCCCCGATGTTGGCGCGATCCTCGATGAGGCTGACCGTAAAGGGCGCTCCTGACTGCACGGTGCCGATGCCGCTGAGTCGCCAGTTGCCGAACACTCCTTCGCGCCACCCCCCCCGGCCGCGAAACAGGGGAAACTCGACCGTGCCGCTCCCGACGAACTGGTGGCGGTGGTCGAAGCTCGACCGCGCGACCTCGCCCGGAAAAATATTGCGCACGTCCTGTGGCACGTTGGGTTCGAACGCTGTCGGCCCAGGGCTCGACGCGTCGTCACGAGACTGCGACAGCGTGTATGCAACGTCGAAGGCCAGGTTGTTCCGCAACCGCCGTGCCGTCTTGAAGGTGACGGCGTGGTAGATCGACGTGCCGTCGAACCGGATGGCGCGGATCCCGGCGAGCTCGGGAATCGGTCGGCGCACGCTGATCGGCCCGGCGCCTGGCTCAGGCACGTTATGGACGGTCGCGTTGTCGGCGCCGCGTGTGTAGGACCCCATGTAGAACGCTTCGAACACAGTGCCGGGCACCGTCTCCGTCTGGATGCCACCGCTCCACGTCTGCGTGTACTCGACCTGGTAGTCGTGGTCCATGATCGCGCCACCGATACTGCCGGCGGGGTCGCTCGTCAGGACCGAGCCCGTCGTGAAACGGGGGACGAACTCGCCCGCCGCCACATCGACCTGCTTCAGAAAAAAGAACGGCAGGTTGCGCGTGAACGCGGTTTGCACGCTGTACGCCCACTGATTCAGGTAGACCCCATAGCCGCCGCGGATGACGGTCTGGCGCTCGCCACCCGTCGTCAGCGCGAAGCCGAGGCGCGGCGCGAATCGCGCACGGCTGGGCCGCAACAAGCTGCGGTCCCACCCGATCTCGGCAGAGGTGACCCACGGAATGGGAATGAGCGACAGCAGCGCGTCGGCCGATGAAGAGATGTTGCCCGCGTCGTCGCTCGCAATCACGTAGCGGCCGCCGGGCACCGACAGATCGATCGACGAGAGGCGGTTGCCGGTGTCCGTCATGTGTTGGTTGATTTCGTAGCGCAACCCGAAGTTGATCGTCAGGTTGTCGCGCGCGCGCCAATCGTCCTGCGCGTAGACATGCAGCCAGTTCGTGCGCGCGTCCTCGTCCCCGCGACCACCAATACCGGACTGGGCCTGCACTGGATAGCCGAGCAGGAAATCCGCAAACGGGTTGCCGCTAAACTGTCCCGTGTAGACGAACCGGCCGCGCGCCGTGTCGGGGTTCTCGGGTCGGAAGCGCAGATGGAACCAGTAGCCGCCGAACTTCATCCGGTGCGCGCCGCGGTCGATCAGGAAGTTGTTGTAGATCTCGAAGTGCTCGTTCCGTCGAAAGACGAAGCTCGTCGGGTCGCCCATATCGCTGTAGAAGCCAGCGGTGTTGATCTGCGGAAACCCCACGTCGCGCGGGTCCCGCGTCACCCCCTGCAGCCCGACCAGGCCCGCGAAGTCGACGCCTCTGTTCACGCTCTCCTGCCCGCCGTCCACGCTCATCCAGCCGAATCGCAGCTCGTTCAACATGGTGGTGCCGAACGTGTGGGTATAGCTCGACCCGACGTTGTGCGTGCGTGTCCCGAGCGTGCGGCCAAAGCCGGGCACGAGCGACTCCTGCTGCACGCTGGTGCCAAACGGCTGCACGTCGTAGGCGTCGAAGCTGCTGTAGCGGACGAACAGCTGGTCACCGGGACCAAAGCGATGGTCGACGCGGGCGCTGAATTGATCGACCTGGCGGTCGAGCGTCTCGATCGCGGTCAGGTTCTGGACCTCGCCCGCCCCGGTCGGCAACCGCAGGTGCTCGAGAAACGCCGCTGCGATCGGATCCATGCGGTCACGGGGGATCTGGTTGCCGGCGAAGTACGACCCACAGGCCCCGGTTGCCCCATCCCGCGTGAGCGGGTCGCACACCGGCGCAAAGCCCGACAGGTCGCCACCCCGGACAGCTACCGACGGGACCGAGAACGTCTGGGTCAACGAGCGGTTCGTCCGCTGGCCCTCGTAACTCACGAAGAAGAACGTCCGATCCCGCGACAGCGGACCGCCGAGCGTGCCGCCGAACTGCCCCTGGTCGAGCGGTGGAACCGGCTCACTCCGGGTATCGAAGAAGTTGTGCGCGTCGAACCGCTCGTCCCGCACGAAAGCGAACACGCTGCCGCCGTACTGGTTCGCCCCTGACCGGGTCGCAACGTTGATGAGCGCCGAGGCCTTGCCGCCGAACTCGGGAGGGTACATCGACTTCTGGATCTTGAATTCCTGGATGGAGTCGACCGACGGGTTGATGACCAGGTTGTTGAAGAGCTCGTCCGTGATCTTGACGCCGTCGAGGAGGTAGATATTGTGACCGGCGCGCTGGCCGCCGACGTTGGGCAGCGGTCCCGCCTGCTGCAGCGCGGCGCCGCGCGTGCCCCCTGGTGGGATCACAACGGCGTCACTGAGTTGCGCGAGCTGAATGAACTGGCGGCCGTTGAGCGGAATCTGGACGACCTCACGGTTCTGGATGACATCGCTGATCTCTGCCGTCGTGGTCTGCAGCATCGGAGCGCCGGCGACGACGGACACCGCTTCGCGCACCTGACCCAGGTCGAGACTGAACTGCAGGTCGAGCGTGCGGCCGATCTCCAGCACGACCCCCGTCTGGATCGCACGGCGAAAACCCACGAGCTCGACGGCGAGATCCCACGCGCCGATTGGCAACGCGGGCATGAAGAAGCGCCCGGCGGCATCGGTCACGCGTTGGACGATGAATCCACTGGTGGGGTGCGTGGCGACGACGACCGCGCCCGGCAGCAACCCGCCCGTCTCGTCACGCACGACGCCACCGATCTCCCCGGTGTTCGTCTGGGCACCGAGCGGGGTGGCCACACCACCCAGCACGGCGAGCGCCACGATGACCCACGGCCGGGATCCACCCCAGGCCCCAACACGACTCATGCGTCCCCCTGCAGTTGCGCGGCGGATGTCAGCCACGCATTCTAAGTCAAAGCCCCCAAAGCCCGCTGAGCGCCCGCGGGGGTTCGGGGCGAAGCCCCCGTCTAGCTAATAAAACTTGCGGGTGATGTTGAATCCGATGAACCAATCGCCGTTGTCCGCCCCCTGCGCGACCTGCGCGGGGGTGGCGCCCAGCCCGTTAGAGATGTTCACCTGGAACAGGTGGCCACCCGCTCGCTTCTCGACACCCACGCTCACGTGGTGGTCGCCGTTGTCGAAGCCGATGAGCCGCGGCACGTACTCGCCGGTCACGTAGACGGTGTCCAGCACCCGGATGCGCGAGCCGAGCCCCAACACCAGACTGTGCTCATCGTTCGACGCGAACCCCGGTTCGGGATGGAACAGCGCCTTGTTCGCGTTGCCGATCCAGATGGGCTCGACATACACCGCGCCCCGTTCCGACAACCGCTTGGAGAACACGGCGCCGACCGCGGGCGAGTATTCCTACCTGAAGTTGTCGAACGCCTCGACCGAGACGTAGGCGTCGAGACCTATCCCCGGATCGTCGCGCTGCCACAACACATTGTAGCGCCCGAAGATCTGAACGTTTCGGTTGTTGTTCCGGTAGACACCGACCTGGACGCCGGGCGCGAGGCCGTACCGCAGCTCCAACCCGATGAGCGCCGGCGAGTCGAATCCGAAGAAGTCCTCGAGCAGGTTGCCGTATCCCAGCCCGCCGTCCAGCGGCCGCGAGAAGCGGTGCGTCAATCGAAACGCGAACGCGTTCCGGGGCAGCCGGAGTGTCGTCGGGAGCGTGATCAGATTGAAGTCCGGCTCGACGACGTCGACCTCGAGGTCGGCGACGCGGTCCGGACCGTCCGGGACGGCCGCCCCGCCGGCGGGGGTCACCGTCAGGACGCCGCGCATCTCACCGTGCCCGCTCCCGCAGAACACCGAGCAGGCGAAGGGGTATCGGCCGGGCGTATCTGCGACGAACTCCACTGTGACCGCTTCCTGGTCGGGCCGCGCGACCGCCCGCACCCCCAACGCGGCGATCGCTATGCCGTGCGGCACGTCGACCGCCCGGAGCGTCAACCGCACCGTGTCACCCTGCGCGACCTCGATCTCGCTCGGCGTGAACTGGAACCGTTCGGCCACCACGGTGACCTCATGAATCCGACTGTCCGCCTGCGCCGCATCGTCGGACGCGGTCGCCGTGGCCGCGCACGTCCCGAGCGCCAACAGCGCGACCGCGCCAGGCCACCACTCACGTCGCCAACAAGCTCGTATCGTCATTCCTCTTCTACCCCATGGCCACGCTCAAGATCTGCTCCGCGGCCCGTCGACTCGCACCCACTGCGCCGAGTTTCGCGCGCACCTGTCCGAGCGCCGCGCGCGTTCGCGCCGCGCGCGCCGGGTCGGTCAGAAAGCTCACCGCCTCGTTCGCCACCGCCTCCGGCGTAAACGCGTCCTGAATCAGCTCGGGCACGACGCGTTCACCGGCAATCAGGTTCACCATCCCGGCGTCGTCGACGTGCGAGAACGCCTTCACCACCCGATACGTGAGTGTCGAGAGGCGATACACGATGACCATCGGTCGTTGGTGAATGGCTGCCTGAACCGTCGCGGTACCGGACGCGGTCAGGACCACGTCGGAGGCCGCCAGGACGTCATCCGTCCGTCCTTCGACGACCACTGGTGACGTGCCAGCGAGGCCGGCGAGCGGCGCAAACAGCCCGTTGTCGAGATCCGGCGCGCGCGCGACGACGAACTGCGTTCCCGGCACGCGCTCGGTGATGTCACGCGCCGCGCGCGTCAGCCCGGGGAGAATCGCCGCGAGTTCGTTCGGGCGACTCCCTGGCAAAAGTGCGACGGTCGGGGCCTCGGGTCGGAGCCGGTGCGCCGACAGAAACGCCTCGCGGCTCTGGGTCGGCGCGGAGAGCTCGAGCAACGGGTGCCCCACGAATTCGACGGGAATCCCCGCGTCGCGCAAGAGCGGCTCTTCGAATGGGAAGATGACCAGCGCGCGGGTGACGAGCCGTTTGAGGGTGCGCAACCGGCCACGGCGCCACGCCCACACCTGCGGCACGATGTAGTACACGACCGGGATCCCCAGCGATCGGATGGCGCGCGCGAGTAGAAAGTTGAAATCTGGAAAGTCGATGGCCACGAACACGTCGGGCCGCTCTGCGGCGGCGCGCGCGACGAGTCGCCGATAGATGGCGTACGACCGCGGGAGCACCGCAAGGGCTTCGGAGAGCCCCGTGACCGTCACGCCGCGATAGTCAGCGACCAGGTCGGCGCCACTCTCGCGGAGTCGTTCGCCGCCCAGCCCGAACACCCGCGTCTTGGGGTCCGCCGCTTGCAACGCGCGCGCCAGCGCACAAGCGTAGAGATCGCCGGACGGCTCGCCGCACGAGATCAGGATGCTGGGCAAAGAGGGCGCCGTGGGGCCAGCGGTCGCGCCGTGTCCTACGGCGCGACGCCGGTAGGCCGCTTGAGATCGGCCGACGAGAGATCGAGCTCCGATTGGGAAATCACTTCAAACCGATCGAATCCCACCCCTGCGAGATCGTCGACAAACGTCGAGGCGTCGCCCACGAGCACAATGGAGAGGTTGCCCGGCTTCAAGTAGGCCTGCGCGACACGCTGGATATCGCCCACCGTCACGCCGTTGATTCGCTCCCGATACGTCTCCAGCTCGTCGAGATCGAGACCGAAGAGGATGGCCTCGAGCACCTGGACGGCGATGGCGTTCGGAGTCTCGAGCGTGATCGGAAAGTTACCCGCCAGATAGGCCTGCGCGCCACGCAGCTCACGCTGCGTCACAGGCTCGCGCTGCAGCCGGGCAATCTCGTCGACCGTGAGTCGCAGCGCTTCCGCCGTCGCGACCGACCGCGTATCCGTCGTGGCCATGAAGTCGCCGGCGCTTCGTCGCGCTGCCGTGTCGGCCGACGCCGCGTAGGTCAGCGACCGCTCGGTGCGCAACACGCTGCCGAGCCGATTGCCGCCCTCGCCCCCGAGGATCTTGATCGCCACATCGAACGCCAGGAAGTCGGGGTGCGCGCGTGGCAGCGCCAGATGTCCAGCGCGGACGGCCGTCTGGACCGCACCCGGCTTGTCGACGACGATGAGGCGTCGGGTCGGCGACGGGGCCTCGTCCGTCGGCGCCCTCGGGAGAACGCCCTTCGCCCAATCGCCCAGCGCTCGCTCGGCGCCCGCAAACGCCTCTTCAGCCGTCACGTCGCCGACGATCGCGAGGACGGCGTTGTTGGGCATGTAGTGAGCGGCGTGGAACGTGACGAGATCGTCTCGGCCAATGGTCCGCACCGATTCCGGGGTCCCGTTGTGCGGCATGCCGTACGGATGGAAACCGTAGACCAGGCGGTTGAACACCACGCTCGCGAGGTAGCCAGGGTCGTCATAGCTCACCTGCATCCCGGAGAGCACCTGCTGCCGCTGGCGCTCGAGCTCGGCCGGCGCGAACGCGGGGTTCCGCGTCACGTCGGACAGCAGGTCCAGCGCGAGGTCGAAGCTGTCGCTCATGACGACCGTATTGACGAAACTGAGGTCGCTGGCCGCGCCGACAGCGAGCACACCGCCCACATAGTCAATCTGTCGCGCGATCTCCTGCGCCGACCGTGTGGTTGTCCCTTGATCGAGGAGCTGGGCCGCCATGGCTGCGATCCCAGGCGTCCCTCCAGGATCACTCGACGCGCCGGCACGCACCAGCAGCCTCACGTTGACGGCCGGCTGCTCGTGGTGCCCGACGAACACCACCTGCAGGCCGTTGTCGAGGGTGCGCACCTCGTACTCGGGGAAGATGACGTCGCGCTGGAGCAGCGGCGGCGGCGGATCCTCACGCGGCCAATCGACGCCGCCCGCATCCCGCCCGGTCGCCGCGCCGCGCTGCGCGGCCACGGGCGCCGCGACCAGCAGACCGCAGACGACGCCCGCGACGAGCCCCCGGGTCATCGCGCGCCCCCACGCGGCGACCCGCTGAGCGATCCGCCACGAGACCCACGCGGGAGGATCGTCAGCACGAGCCGGGTCTCGTCCCGAAAGTAGGTTTGCGCCACCCGCTGCACGTCGTCCTTCGTGATGTTCATGAAGATATCGAACTCCGCATCGGCAGTTGTGATGTCGTCGTGGATGACTGCTGCGTGCGCGAGGTGCGAGGCTTTCTGGTCGTTCGTGATTCGACCGATCACGTAATCGCGGGCAAACTGGTTCTTGGCCCGCTGGACCTCGTCGTCGCTCGGCGGCTCCGCCTTGGCGTCGTTTAACTCCGCGATGAGGGCCGTGGCGGCCTCCTCGGGCGTGCGGCCCGGCTGCACGAGCGCCACCGCGTAGAACAGGTTGGGATCTTCGATGATGGTCTGTTGTCCGAACGCCGACACCGCCACTTGCTGCTCGTAGACCAGCCGCCGGTGAATCCGCGAGCTCTGACCGTCCGACAGGATCTTGCTCAGGATGTGCAACGGGTACGCGTCCGGATGACCGTCGTAGGTGATCGGGTGCGCGACCACGACTGCCGGCAACGGCCAGTTATCGGCCTCGACCGTCACGCGCCGTTCTCCGGTCGGCGGCGGCTCGCGCGGAATCTCGCGCGGCACCGGCTTCATCGCCTTCGGCACGCGTCCAAAGTAGTGTTCGATCATCTGGAGCGCTTCGTCGGACGCGAAGTCCCCAACGAGTGTGAGCGTCGCGTTCTCCGGGACGTAGTACGTGTCGAAGAACGCCTGCACGTCTTCGATGGCGGCAGCTTCGAGGTCGGCCATCGACCCGATCGCCGTGTGCTTGTATGGATGCGTCGTAAAGGCGTGGTCGTAAATGATCTCGGGCAGCAGTCCGAACGGCTCGCTCTCGTAGCGCCACCGCCGCTCCTCCTTCACCACTTCCCGCTCTGATTCAAACGTCCCCTGGTTGATGCGGAGGGTGGCCATCCGATCCGCCTCGAGCCAGAGCACGAGGGGCAGATACTGCGCCGGCACGGTCTCGAAGAACACCGTGGCGTCCTCGGTGGTGTAGGCGTTGCCATCGCCCCCGACACCCGACACCATCGTGAGATGCTGATCGGAGCGGACGTTGCGCGACCCTTTGAACATCAGGTGCTCGAAGAGATGCGCGAACCCTGTCCGCCCCGCCGGCTCGTTCTTCGACCCGACGTGGTACCACAGCTGCAGGTTGACGATCGGCGTCGAGTGATCCTCGGACAGGATCACCGTGAGCCCGTTGTCGAGCGTCGTGAGGGAATAGTTGAGCTTCGTCGGGCGTACGGCCGTGTCAACGGCGGCCGGTCCAATCGCGAGCGCGACCGTCGCCGCGATTGCGGCGCGGCGGACACGCGTCGATGTGCGTAACGCAGGCAGAATACACAGCATGTCGTGATTATCTCTCATATGGATGACGCTTAGGGCGTCGGCACGCGCTCGCTGAGCTCCACAACGCCCGCCCCCGTGGGAGAGGGACTCCTCGCGCCCAAGATTGGGGCCCGACGACGGATCGGTTACCCGACGACGAAACGAAAGCCCAGTTGCATCCAGCGGAGTGGTCGGCGGTCGAACGGATCGGCATCGATACGTCGCTCGCTTCCGATGAAGACTTCGGTGGCGCCAACACCGCCCCGGAAGCGCAGGCCACCTTCGAGACGACCGCCGTATTGCCGACGCCGACCATAGATGTCGGGGTCGACGCTGACCGCTGTGCCATCCGCGTCGACGATGATCGCGACGCGGTCATGGACAGCGCGCATCAGCCGGATCGAGCCCGTGTATTCGGTCTCGTAGTCCGCGCCGGACCGTTCGACAATGCGAAGGACTCGACTGCCGAGGCCAATCTCGAACCCGCCGATTCGGATCCGATCGCTGTAGCTCACGCCCACCATGTTCCACGCGACCGATTCGGGGTTCTGGCGATCGCTGAGGTGCCGCGACACATGGTGAAACGTGGTCCCGAGCTCGCCACGCGGGAGACGCACGAAGACCGACAGATCGATGGTGTAGTTGTTCTGGTTTGGATCGACCGCTCGGCGCTCGTCGCCGACGATCGACTCGAAGCTCGTGAACACGTTGCCGCGCACGATGTCGAGATCGAACACGTCGATGTCAGCACCGATGTCCGTGTCCCACGCGAAGCTGTTGTCGCCGTTGTTCGTCGTGCGGATCCCGTTCAAGTGGAATCGGTAGGCGGTGAGGAACCCGACCGTTGCCTTGGCCAACCCAGCGGGACGCGCTCCACCGCTCGTCTGCGCGACCAGGGGCACCGCACCACACGAGCACCAGACCGCGATGATGACGAGGGAGGTGAGGCGGCCTACCGGCCAGGGCATTCGAGGCGCGACCAAACCGGCGCAGTATAGCACGCGCCCGCGGCGGGGCCGGCGCCGCGGGCGGCCCGATGCGGGTCGCGATGGATCGCTATCGCACGGCGGCCATCCGCTCGACGAACGCCGCCAGATGCTCGAGCTCGAGCCGCGCCGCCACGTCTCGGACGCGATGCGCTCGCTCCTCCGGCGGCCATGACCGGAGCCGACTGAGCTCGGCGAGTGGTCCGCTCCCGCGCGTTCGCCACCCGACGCCGGCACGCCCGTGTCGCGCGCCGCGCCAGGCGAGGAGATGCCCGACGGCGCGAAACGTGAAGTAGTAGGCGATGAGGTTCGGGCCCGGCACGAAGAAGAGTAACGGGCCGAGCACGGCGGCCACCAGTCCGTCGATGATCAGCCATTTGCGGTGCCGGTCGGCGTCACGCTGCAACGTCGCCTGTGCTGTGTCGAGCGCGCTGGCGCCGTCGAGATCGTCCGGATGGACCAGCTCCGCTTCGGCCTGCGTTCTCAGATACCAGAGCAGGCGTTGCTCAGCGATCGCTTCGGCCACCCGCGAGATCACGGCATTACGCACGCGCACGAGCCATGGCTGTCGAATGCGCGGGTCGGCGGGTACGGACTCCAGGCGCCGGGCGCGACGTTCTTCCTGCGCCTCGGCCATCATGTCGCGAAATCGGGCATAGACGCCGGTGCGACCCCGTGGGGCGTCTCCACTGGCATCCTCCGCCTCGGCCGACTCGCAATACAGCTCGAAGCGGTCGGTCCCCAAGGGCACGAGATAGACGTCTACCCCAGACACGCTGCGGTTCTCGAGGTTGGTGGGGCAACTCTAGCAGTCGTTCGTCGGCTCGGACCACTGTTGGCGGCTCGCGACCCGCCAGCGTATGATACGCGCGATTCGACAACCTGCTCGGAACGGTTTTTCCCAACCTTGACCGTACGCTTGCTCGTGTATCGGTGGTGGCTTCCAGTGGCCGGGGCGGTCCTGGTCGCCATGCTGGGGGGCGCGTCGGCGACGGTCGTGATGCGCGCCCGCACCCAGGTAGCGGACGAGGCCGGGTCGGGAACGGGCGACGACTCGGCGGTCAGCGCGGGACAGCCGATCGCCTTCAGCCACGCCCATCATGCGGGCGAGTATCAAATCGACTGCGAGTTCTGCCACGTGTATGCCCGGCGGGGCCCCGTCGCGGGGATCCCCTCGGTCGAGCGCTGCGCCGGCTGCCACCGCACGATCCTGAGCGAGCGGCCGGAGATCCTCAAGCTGCTCGACTACTGGGAGAACCGCGAACCGATCCCGTGGCTCCGCGTGCACGACCTTCCGGACTATGTGCGGTTCACGCACAAAGCGCACCTGCGCGCCGGACTCGACTGCGCGCACTGCCATGGCGACGTAACAGGGATGGCTATCGCCGCGCAAGTCGAGCCGCTCACGATGGGATGGTGCGTGGATTGTCACGAGGCGCGCGACGCATCACGGGACTGCCTGGTCTGTCATTACTGATGACCGTCGTCCGGACCGTCTGTCGCCGACCAAGGTTGTTGCTGGCGCGTGGACGCGCGAGCGACGAGTCCTCGTCTGTCCGGAGTCAGGATTGATGGATACATCGCGCGCCCGGATCGGCCGGCGCACCGTTCTCAAGGTGCTGGGCAGCGCAGGGCCGGCGGCCGCTGTCGCGGCCTGCTCACCCGTGGCGCCAGAGAAGATCATCCCTTACGTCGTCCCGCCCGAGGACGTCATCCCAGGTGTCGCCACGTGGTACGCCACGGTGTGCGGCGAGTGCCCCGCCGGTTGCGGCGCACGGGTACGGACTCGCGAGGGGCGCGCGGTCAAGGTGGAAGGCAACCCCGAGCACCCCGTCAATCGAGGCGCGCTCTGCGTTCGCGGACAGGCCTCGCTGCAAGGGTTGTACAACCCTGACCGGCTACGGGGCCCACTCCAGCGCCGAACCGCGAACGCGGCAACGGGGCAGGGCGCCGGCGGCACCGAACGCCTCGGTGGGAGTCGGTTGGAGCCGGTCGGCTGGGACGTGGCGCAGCAAGCCTTGATTGACCGCATTACGGCGTTGCGCGAGAACGGTCGGGCGGATCGCATCGCGATCGTGACGCCGCTGATGACGGGCACACTCGACGCGCTCGTCGATCGCTGGGCCGGCGCCGTTGGAGGCGCCCGGCGCCTGCGCTACGAGCCGTTCGCCTACGAGGCTCTCCGCGCCGCCAATCGGCTGACGTTTGGTCGCGACACCATCCCGTATCACGATCTGGCGGCCGCCGACCTGGTGGTGTCGTTCGGCGCGGATTTCCTCGAGACGTGGCTGTCGACTGTGGGACACACGCGCGCTCACGCGGAACGACGCCGTGCGCGTACCGACCCGCCGTCGCGCTTCGTGCAGATCGAGCCTCGCCTGTCACTGACCGGATCCCAGGCCGACGACTGGATCGGGATCGAGCCTGGCGTCGAGGGCCTGATCGCCGCAGCGATGGTCCACACCATCGTTGCCGAGCAACGCGTGCTCGTCGACGATCTGGACACCGAGGACCTCGATCGAATCGCAGGCCTCGTTGACGGACTGTCGGCCGCAGACGTGGCGGGACGCACCGGAGTTCCGGCCGACACCGTTGTCGAGCTGGCGCGGGCCTTCTCCGACCCGGACGCCGGCGCCGGGCGTTCCCTGGCCCTCGGGGGCGGCGTGTCCGCCTCCGGGTGGGACGCGGCCGCGGCCCAGGTCAGCATCAACCTGCTCAACTACGTTGCGGGGAACGTCGGCCGCACCGTTCGCTTCGCGCCGCACGCGGGCTGGTCCCAGGCCGGCACGTATCGGGAAATGCGCGAACTGGGCGCCGCCATGCAGGCCGGCGAGGTCGAGCTGGCCATCCTGCACAACGTCAATCCGGTGTACACGATGCCCGGTGGTGCTGAGTTCGCCGAGGCACTCGACCAGGTACCGTTCGTCGTCGCCACCTCACATTTCCCCGATGAAACGACGGCCCGGGCCGACCTCGTGCTGCCGACACACACCCCGCTCGAGTCGTGGGGCGATGACCATATCGCGACTGGACTGCACGGGCTGATGCAGCCGGTCATGCGCCCGCTGTACGACACGCGGCACCTGGGCGACGTGCTGCTCGAGACCGGGCGCGCGGTCACCGGAGACGATGCGACCGCGACGCTCCCCTCGGGCGATTTCTATCGCGTGTTGCGAGACGGGTGGCGGGCGATCATGCCCACGCCCGACGATACCGACGTCGATGAACCCGACTTCGAAGCGTTCTGGGCCGCGTCACTCCGGCGCGGTGGCTACTGGTACACGGTCGAGCCAGACGTGGTCGCGCTCGGTCCGCGGCTCGGCGACGTTCGCCTCGACGCACGCAACAGCGACGGCGCACGGGCGCTGACGCTGGTCGTCTATCCGTCGCTCCACGTCTACGACGGTCGTGGTGCGAATCGACCGTGGCTCCAGGAGATTCCCGACCCGCTGCTGAAGACGGTGTGGAGCAACGGGGTCGAGATGACCCCCGCCACGGCGGCCGGTATCGGCGTCGACGAGGGACAGCTCGTGACGCTCGAGTCCGATCACGGCTCGGTCGACGCAACGGTGCTCCTGAATCCGCAGATGCGCAGCGGCATCGTCGCTATCCCGATCGGCCAGGGGCACACGGACTACGGGCGATATGCAAGCGGACGGGGCATCAATCCGCTCAGGCTCCTCGACCCCGAGCCCGACACCGAGGCAGGGAGCGTGCGCTGGGCCGGCACCCGGGTCGACGCGGCACCACGCGATGTCCGCCGACCGATCCCCCGACTGCAGTCGACATTCGACCAACACGACCGCGAGATCGCGCAGTCGGTCTCGCTCGCGGCACTCGCGGCCGGCGACGTGCACCCGGAGGAGCCTCCGGTCAGCCTCCACCCGGACCATCCGCATCCGGATCACCGGTGGGGTATGGCGATCGATCTCGATACGTGCACCGGCTGCAATGCCTGTGTCGCCGCCTGCTACGCAGAGAACAACATCCCGGTCATGGGCGCCGACCGGATGCGGCGCGGCCGGACGATGTCGTGGCTACGAATCGAGCGCTTCTCTGACCCGGTCGAGCCGTCGGGCGGTCTGGCACACCCGGATACCCGGTTCCTCCCGATGCTCTGCCAGCACTGCGATCACGCCCCGTGCGAGACGGTGTGTCCGGTCTTCGCCACGTATCACACGGAGGAAGGGCTGAACGCCCAGGTCTACAACCGATGCGTCGGCACCCGCTATTGCGCGAACAACTGCCCGTACAAGGTGCGTCGCTTCAACTGGTTCGAGGCCGAGTTCCCCGAGCCGTTGAACCTGCAGCTGAACCCGGACGTCACCGCGCGGAGCGCCGGTGTCATGGAGAAGTGCACGTTTTGCGTGCAGCGGATTCAGGAAGGGCGCGAGCACGCGCGCGACGAGGAACGCGCCATGCGGGACGGCGACGTCACGCCGGCCTGCGCCCAGACCTGCCCGGCCGAGGCGATCGTCTTCGGCGACCTCAACGACCCGGACAGCCGCGTCTCGCGTCTCTCAGCCGACGCGCGTGGCTATCGCGTCCTCGACGAGGTGAACACGCGACCGGCGATCACCTACCTGAAGAAAGTGACGCGTGGCTAGCGTGAGCTACGCGAAGATCAACGCTGACATTCTTCGGACGCTCCAGCCGCCTGGTCCGGTGTACATCGGGTCGCTCGCGCTGGTGCTCGCCGTCCTCGGGTTCGGCGTCTACGCCTTCGCCGAGCAGTGGCGCACGGGTCTCGGCGTCGCCGGGTACGAGCACCCGATCCTCTGGGGCATCTACATCACCAACTTCGTCTTCTGGGTCGGCATCGCACATTCGGGCACGTTGATCTCCGCCGTCCTGTTCCTGTTTCGGGCGAAATGGCGCACGGCTGTGGCGCGCGCGTCCGAAGCCATGACTGTGTTCGCCGTCATGACCGCCGCGCTCTTTCCGATCATCCACATCGGCCGGCCGTGGTTCTTCTACTGGATGCTCCCCTATCCGAACGAGCGCCAGCTCTGGATCAACTTCCGATCGCCGCTCATCTGGGACGTGTTCGCGCTCACCACGTATCTCACGGTCAGCGCGATGTTTCTCTTTCTCGGACTCATCCCCGACAACGCGGCGGCCCGTGACCGGTGCACCGACTGGCGCAAGCCGATCTACCGGGTCCTCGCGCTTGGCTGGCGCGGGTCGACACGACAGTGGATCCACTACGCCGCCCTGTACGGCTTCTTCGCCGCGCTGGCGACGCCGCTCGTGGTCTCGGTCCACAGCACCGTGTCGTGGGACTTCGCCGTGTCGATCCTGCCGGGGTGGCACAGCACGATCTTCGCGCCATATTTCGTCGCCGGGGCGATCTTCTCCGGGCTTGCCATGCTGATTACGCTGCTGATCCCGCTCCGCCGCCTCCTGAAACTGGAGGAGTACATCACCATCCGGCACTTCGAAAACCTCGCCAAGCTGATCATCGTCACGTCGCTCATCGTCGGCTACGCCTACATCACGGAGTTCTTCATCGCGTGGTATAGCGGGAGCACGTTCGAGCGGGGAACCTTTGTCGATCGCGCCTTCGGCCAGTACTGGCCGTTTACCTGGACGATGATCACCTGCAACGTCTTCGTCCCGCTCCTGCTGTTCTGGAAGCGCATCCGGACCAACCTCGTCTGGTTGTTCGTCATCTCGATCTTCGTGAACATCGGGATGTGGCTGGAGCGGTTCGTGATCATCGTCGCGTCGCTCTCGCACGACTACGACCCGGCCAACTGGGCCGGCGTGTACCAACCCACGTGGGTCGAAGTGGCCATCACCGCGGGCAGCTTTGGATTGTTCTTCTTCCTTTTCCTGCTGTTCGTCAAGAACTTCCCGGCGGTGTCTCTTACCGAGATGAAGGAGACCGCGCATGTGCCGGCCGAGGCCGACCCGGCCGAGGCGTGGCCAGAGCCGGTGTGACCATGGCCAGCCGCACGATGCTCGGGGTGTTCGACCACGGGACCCAGGCCGCTCGCGCCATCGACGGGTTGCGAGAGTGCGGCGTCGATGCCGCGACAGCGTACGGCCCGGCGCCCCATCACGACATCGATCGGGCGGAACGCGCATCGATCAGCCCCGTCCGGCTGTTCACCCTGGTCGGCGGCTTGCTCGGGTGCGCCACCGGATTCGCCTTGCCGATCTACGCGGTGTACGACTGGCCCCTCATCACCGGCGGCAAGCCGCTCATCTCGATCCCGCCGTTCGTCGTGATCGCGTTCGAGCTGACGATCCTGTTCGGTGCCATCGGTGGCATGATTGGCTTTCTCCTGCTGGCAGGACTTCCGCGATTCAGCAAGCCGGCCCTCCACGACCCGCGCTTCTCGAACGACACGTTTGGCGTGCTCGTGCGGTGCGACGAACGACGGCAGGCCGAGGCCCGTGCCGCGCTGGAGCATGCGGGCGCCACGGAGATCACATCCGATGCGTAGGGCGTTGATGACCGGCGTGCTGCTGGTGGTCGCAAGCGCCGCCGTGCCGGCACTGACCTGGATTCGCGACATGTGGACGGGCCCGGTCGTCCTCCCGCAGACCGACGCACGGACACCTCCCGACAACGCCGTGAGCGTCGACGGCCCGCGCATCATGAACCGGCGCGAGGCCCGGACGGAGCTGACCAACCCGCTGCCGCGCACGGCCGAGGTCAACGCCCAAGGCGCCGACCTCTACGCCGCCTACTGCACCCTCTGCCACGGTGCCGGCGGAACGGGGAACGGGCAGCTCGCGTCGTTCTATCGACGCATGCCCGACCTCACCGCGCCACACGTCGGCAGCTACCCGGATGGGTTCGTCTACAGCATCATTCGCGAGGGCGGCCGGAACATGCCGCGCTTCGCCGATGCGCTCAGCGTCGACGAGCGGTGGGCGCTCGTGCACTACCTCCGCACGCTGTCACCGCCGGGAGTGGATCGACCGTGACCGGCGTCCGCGTGCCCGTTGGCGTCCGACGCGGTTACCTGGCGCTCGGGATCATCGGAGCGCTGGCCTTCGTGTACGGACTCCTCCTCGGGAACGGCGGTCGGGCCTGGCAGGCGCTGCTGGTCAATTTTCTCTTCTTCGCCGGCCTGGCGCAGGCGGGTGTCGTGCTGTCGGCCATCCTGCAGGCAACATCCGCGCGCTGGGGACGGCCCCTCAAACGCACCGCCGAAGCGACGGCCGCCTTTCTGCCCGTGGCCTTCCTGCTCCTCATCGTCCTGCTGTTCGGCGTGTCCGCGTGGGCGCCCTGGGTGCACGAACCCGTCGACACCAAGGCTGCCTGGCTCAACGTGCCGTTCTTCGTGACCCGCCAGCTCGTGGCGTTCGTCCTGTTGGCCGGGATCAGCCTCATGTATGTCTACCGCTCGCTCCGGCCGGACATCGGCATGCTCCACGAGTCGGGCGAGCGGGCCGCGGAGGGGCTGTCGCAGCGCGTCATCAAGGGATGGCAGGGGATCGACGTGGAACGCGCGCGGAGTCAGCGGTCACAAGATCGCCTGGCGCCGGCAGTCCTGCTCGCGTACGGATGGGTGTTCACGCTTGTGGCCTTTGACTTCGTCATGGCGCTCGACCCGCACTGGTTCTCGACGCTGATGGGTGGGTACTACTTCATCGGCAACCTGTTCGTCGGCCTCGCGTTCCTTGCCGTCGTCGTGGCTGGATGGCCCGCGCATCTCGGCATCGAGCGCCACGTCGGGCGTAACCAGCGCCACGATCTCGGCAAGCTGCTGTTTGGCTTCTGCATCCTCTGGGCCTATATGTTCTTTGCGCAGTATCTCGTCATCTGGTACGGCGACCTGCCGGAGGAAACCGCGTTCATCGCGCATCGCATGGACGGTGCGTGGGCACCGCTGGCGTGGGCGGTGTTCGCGATGGCGTTTGTCATCCCTTTTGTCGTGCTGCTGAGCCGCGCGGTCAAGCGGCACCCGTCGGGTTTGATGAGTGTCGCCGCGATTGCGCTGATCGGGATGTGGCTCGAGCGGTTCATCCTCGTTGCGCCCTCGCTCTGGCACGGTGACGGCGTGCCGCTCGGGATCCCAGAGATTCTGATCACGATGGGCGTGCTCGGTTTGTTCGCGTTCTGCTACACGGGGTTCCTGCAGATCTTCCCGGCGCTACCGGTTTCGGATCCTCGGCTTGCGCCCGCGGACTGAACCATGTCGGCGCCGCTGAACTTGCCCTGGGTTTTGTGGACACCCCAACCGGTCAGAAGGCCGGTCACCTCCGTACCTGGCCCCTCTCCATCACGCGAAGTCTGAGCCCGTGCCGAGGTGCCACACGCCACGACGACCACGCCAACGAACGTCGCGCCGACCAGGAACTGTGTCGCTATGGTCATTGTCAACCACCCTTCCTCACTCCCTAAAGCGAGATCGGCAGGCGAAACGGGTCACCCAACTGAGGCGAGGTGGCGCCCGGAGCCCTTGAGCTGCCACGAGGCTGGAGCCATAATCTCCTCGCGTCTCTCTCGGCTCCGGGACCGGGGCCCAACGATGGCAAGCCGACCCTCGGCACAGGTGGTGGTCCGCATGGTCGAACGGGCCAGCAGCGGCGACGAGCGGGCGGCCGCGCGCCTGGTCCCCGTCGTCTACGATGAGCTGCGCCGAATCGCTCGTGGATATCTGAGGCAAGAGGCCGGGTTCCAGACCATTCAGGCGACAGCGTTGGTTCACGAGGCGTACCTGCGATTGGCGAAACACAAGAAGCAGGACTGGCACGGGCGCACCCATTTCCTTGCCGTCGCGGCGATCGCCATGCGCCAGATCCTGGTCGACCGGGCCCGCGGCAAGGCGACCGCGAAGCGCGCGGGGTCCAGGTTCCGGGTGACGTTTAACGAGGCGCTCGTCGCGGACGACGGTGAGCCACCCGAGGTAGAGGCGCTTGACGCAGCCTTGACGAGACTTGCCCGCACAGCGCCACAGCGTGCGCGAATCGTCGAGCTGCGGTTTTTTGGCGGGCTGACCATCGAAGAAACCGCGGACGCGCTGGCCGTGTCCCCGGCTACGGTGAAGCGTGGCTGGACCCTGGCCAGGGCATGGCTGAGGCGGGAGATGCGCGAGGGGCGCGCCGGTGGATCCTGAACGCTGGCACCGACTGAGCGACCTGTTCCACAAAGCGCTCGAGCAGGAGGCGTCCCACCGCTCGACGTTTCTCGATCAGGCCTGTGGGGACGACGAGTCGCTGCGCGCCGAGGTGGCGTCGCTGCTCGCCTACCACGCGCAGGCAGACGGGTCGATCGACACGCCGACCCATCTCGTCGGGGCCGACGCGGCGGCCGACGTGATGGCGGGCCGGCACCTCGGCCAATACGTCGTGACGAGGAAGCTCGGACAGGGTGGGATGGGCGTCGTCTATCTGGCTGACGACACGCGGCTCGGACGCCCGGTGGCCATCAAGGCGCTCACCCGGGAGTTCACGCACAACCAACAGCGTCGCGAGCGCTTGCGCCGCGAGGCGCGAGCGGTCGCCGCCCTGTCACACCCGGCGATTGCGACCGTCTACGCCCTCGAGGAATTTGAAGACAACCTCTACATCGTCAGCGAGTACGTGCCAGGCGCCACGCTGCGCGACGAGGTGTCCAAGGGTCCACTGCCGCTCGGTCCGCTGCTGAGTGCCGGTGTCGGGA
The DNA here is from genome assembly GCA_965197395.1 of Vicinamibacterales bacterium. GTDB lineage: Bacteria > Acidobacteriota > Vicinamibacteria > Vicinamibacterales > UBA8438 > CAZYFH01. Next base: position 1,185,393 of record CBDANB010000007.1, read on the forward strand.
TCGCCCGCGCCCTTACTGACGCGCACGAGCATGGCGTCGTCCATCGGGACCTCAAGCCCGAGAATGTCATTCGCACCGCCGACGGTGGCGTCAAGGTCCTTGATTTCGGGCTGGCACGTTTTCACCATCCACAACGCGCGGCCGCGACCACGACACCTCGGCTGACCGAACCCGGCGCGATGCTCGGCACTCCTGGATACATGCCCCCTGAGCAGCTCCGGGGGGCCGGGGTGGATTTCAGGGCCGATATCTTTTCGTTCGGGGTGCTGTTGTACGAGCTTGCGTCTGGCATCCATCCCTTCACGAGCGCGAATCCGTCCTCAACCATCGCGCGTGTTCTCGAAGCAGAGCCTCCGGACGTGGCGCAGCTCAGCTCGTCTTGCCCACCGGCGCTCGATCCGATCATTCGCCAGTGCCTTCAGAAGGACCCTGAGCAGCGCCCGCAATCCACCCGTACGCTCCTCGAGAGACTGGAGCAACTGCAGCGCGATGTGATCGAGTCTGAAGCCCAACCGGCCGCGCCTGCGCAACCCAAGGCAGCGGAGCCCGCCCGCTCATCCGGGACGAGCGCCCTCTGGTGGTGGCAGTTCCACCAGGTGGTCGTCGGCCTGGTGTACTACGCGATGCTGTATCCGCTCTGGCTGGTCAGAGGGTGGACGCGCGGCGGGTGGGGCTCACTGATGTTCTTCGGGTCGCTGGCGGCCGTGGGTGTGGCGGCCAACCTGCGGTTCCACCTCTGGTTTACGTCGCGGTTCTACCCCACCGAGCTCAATGCTCAGCGCGGCCACGTCGCCGCGTGGATCCGCGGGGCCGACTCGCTGTTTGTCCTCTTGCTCTTGGGTGCCGCAGGAACGGTCGCGGACGCGGAGGCCGGGATGGCCACCCTGCTCGTCGCTGTGGCCATCGGCTGCTTTCTCGCCTTCCTGATCATCGAGCCGGCGACGGCGCGAGCGACGTTTCGGCGCCGCCGGTCGAAGACGCCAGGGGCTCGCACCAAACAGAAACCAGCCAAGCAGAAGCGGACTCGGGCGGTTTGAAACGCTGTCGGCTGCTGGGAACGGTGTTTCAGCCGGTCAGGCGCTTGCGCGTGGCCTCGAGGGTGAACGTCAGCCCGTCCTTCGGAACGCCGTTGATGAACGGCCGGATGAACACGTTCAGCAAGAACGGAATCCCGCGCGTGAGCGTGATCGACTCGCACTGCATGTAGACGTCGCCGTCTCGTGCCTCATACGAGCAGTAGTTGTAGAAGCGCCACATGAAGCCGCGGTCACTCCCTTCGGGTTTCTCGCGTTCCTCCGGGGTGTCTGGATGTTCGACCTCCACGATGCGTGTGCTATAGCTCGGCACGTGGGCCCGCGTCTCTCCCAGGCGCACGACCTCCGCGTCGTACTCGGTGTTGAGCACGATTGTGACCACCTTCTTCTTGAAGAGCCGGAGGTAGACCCGGAAGCGAGACCCATCCCGGCCCAGGAGCCGTGACTGCTGGACGTCTGGGTTGTAAACCTCAGCGTAGCGATCGTAGTCCTCAATCAAGGCGATCGTTTGATCCAGCGTCACCCCAGGGATCAGCACGGCCCCAATCCAATGATGGATCTTGCCGTCGGGGATCTTGATCTCCTCGTCGTCGGCCCGGGTTTCCAAACGGTCGACCACGACCTCGCCGGCCCGCAGTCTCGCGTAGGCGTCCTCGCGTTCATCATCCGCGAGCCGGTCCACCCACAGAAAAGGCGCCTCCCCAGCGAGCTCAGCCTGCATGCGGGCTTCGGTCACCGTGACGTAGCGATCGAATGCCTCGATGGTCTGCGGCTTCAGATCCGCGGCCTGCAAGGCTGCGACAGCAGCCGTCATGACGACGAGCACGACGAGATAGACCCGCGGGCTCGCCCGGTGGGCCGAACCCCGGCTACGACTTCTCCTCATGAGTGGCCAGCCTCTCCGGAGGGATCCCCTTCACGGTGAGAAACACGGGCTACCCGCGTCTGCGGCAAAACTGCAGCCGATGGCAACCAGTGCCACCACGCCGACGCCAACACCAAGAAGAACCGCAGTCGCAACTTTTGTGACGGCTCACCCATGACCGCTGCTCCACGGGCCCAGCCGTGTTGATCCCGTTCATTGCGCCGATGACTCGGACGCCGATGAGGACATGCGCACGGGTCGGATGTCATCGTTTCGACAAAGGCGCTTGTAGTCTACTACCCCACCCTCTGCGAATCCGGCCCCGCTCCGACAACTGCAGCTGACAACTCGCCAACCGAAGTGATCCGGCGCAGTGGGCCGGGCGATTCAAAACACTCGGTCGCGAGTCAGTCGCTCAACAGACCGCGGGAAGGACATCGACCATCCTGCCGGCTGGTTTCAAGAACACTCAGATCAAGCTGGGCGCTATGTGCTCGGGGCTTCTGGCAGACAAGACCTGGTTGCCCGATAGGGACTTCCCATTCTGTGCCAAACATCCTATCGAAGGATGTTTGCGCCATTGCTGGCATGGGACGCCAGGGTGTATAGCGTGATGCCGTAGTAGGAGGATCCGTCGTCGAAGAAGCTGAAGGGTCGTCGTCGTCGCGCATAACAAGCCAGACTGTCACTCCAGCAGCAGCGGCCACACCGGCTACCAGCGCACTGACCAAGTAGATGTGGCTTGCCCTGACGCGCTGTTGACCGAGGGCAACAAACGAGATCGTCAAGGCCAGGATAACCAAACATTGCCCGCGCGTTCATGTGACGGTCGAGTCTCCTTCCATTGCCTCGCCGATCGGGGCGAGCGCCATGCACTATGTCCGGTCGACAGGGCTCGCGGCAAGGCAACCACGAAACGTCCGGTCGCTTGTCGGATCTCTCACCCGAAATACCTGCGCGACGAAGCCATCCCCCGAGCCCCGCAATCAGTTTGCGAGCGGATGAGGTCGGACCTGAAACTTCACGATGCCCGGCTTGGCGCCCTGACCGCCCTCGATGTGCCAGGTCACGGCCGCGCCGTATGTGGCCCACACGCCCCGCCCTTTCCACCCGGCGCTGGCGTCGTCGATCCGGCCGTCGAGCCCGCGGCTGAAGAACCCCTGCGGATACGGCACTCGCATCACGATCCACTCGCCTGTATCCGGCATCAGCGCCAGTAACGAATCCGAGTTGGACCCGTTCGCGATCGGGACGTTCGCGCCCAGCCCGAGCGCGTTATGCTGGTCGACCCAGTTGTAGTAGTGGTAGTCGGCACGCATCGGCGGGTCGGTTCCGGGAATCACGGGGCCGGGGGTCGGATACAGCGTCCAGCCGTCGACGCAGTGGCGTCCATCGAGCACCTCGGGTCCGCGCGTCACCGCGCACTTCGAGCGATCGAACGACGCAAAGTCGCTGCTGCCTGACAGCGCCGTCCAGATCACGCCGTATCGATCGATGTCGAGCCCGCGTGGGCCGAACCCGGTCCGCGCCTTCGGCACGGTCGAGTCGAGCACCGACGGCACCTCGTACACCTCGCTGATGCAGGTTTCTGGAGGATCGTCGCCGATGTCCATATAGGTCAGCCGGCCGGGAAATCGATTGGAGACGATCCAGACGGCCGTTTCGTTCAGTGGATCAGGGACGACGCCGTAGCTCCCGACCACGAGACGCGTGTCCCTGCCGGGGTCGAAGCCCCCGTCATCGATGGCCCCGCGCCGATTTGGCTCATTCCACGGCTTCGTGATCCGACCGTCGCCGTTGGTATCGACCACGGTCGGGCACCAGCCCTGCGAGAACTGTTCGTCGCCGGTCTCGTCGTAGACCGCGGTCTTGAGCCAGCCGATCACCGACCCGCCACCGCTGAAGAACAACGTGTGATCGTCGTCCTCGGCGAACTGCAAGTGGTGGGTGCCGAAACAGGTGTCGATCATGACGAAGCGCTCAGTCGGCGGATCGTAATAGACGGCGCCGCGATAGCCGCGTTCGATCGGGTAGTACTGGGCAAACCGGTTGTCGGAACCCTCCGTGCACCACTCGGGGTTGGCGCGTGGTCGAATCGCCGATGTCAGCCAGACACGCCCCTTGTGGTCCATCATCGGATTGTGCGGGTTGGCCGGGTCGTTCCAGATCAACGTGTCACCGTGGAAGCGCGAGGGCACCGGCATCGACCGGGCGATCATCCCTGGGACAGTCGATGGATCCACCCGCATCGGCACCTTCAGGTTGGTCGCCTGGTGCGTCACGGGGTCGAGAATGGCCAGCTCGTCGTTCGAGATGTTGACGCCGTAGATCGGTCCATTGGCGTTGACGGTCGGATCCCGCTTGTCGCTCGCGATCTCGTCGTGGATGTAGTCGATGGCAGTGCCCCACTCCCACATCGACACGACGACGTTGCGCTCCACGCCTTGCGGGCGTGGTGGTTTCGGCGGGAGCGCCCCCGCGGCGATCCGATCGCTCCAGTCGGCGAACATCTGCAGCCCCCGCTGGCGACCGAACCGGCTCATCACGTTGGTCATCTGCGAGCCACGCTGCCCCATCTGCACCCGGTGGTCCCAAGCCGCCAACGTCGAGTCGAACTGATCGATGTTGTCGATCTCCCTGACGATACGGGTGCCGAGCTGGTGGCAGAGCATGCACCCCTGTTTTTGCACGTCGACCCACTGACCCTGGTGGGCGAGGGTCGCGGCGATGCCGTTCCCGTCCGGCCCCGTCCCCGGAAACTCGGTGGCGGAAGGCGGCTCGATCAGCGAGTACCAATAGTTCGCCGGGTACACCTTCGCGGCTTCGGCGTCGCTGGCCGCAACCACGGCGTCGAGAGTGAGCACCTCTCCGGGGGAGGCGTCGACCGCCGCGGAATCCGCCAAACCGTACCCGCGCACCCAGACCCGGTACGTGGCCGCGGGGAGCTCTGGAATCAGGAAGCGACCGTCGTCTCCGGTGACGACGCTCTTAATGAAGCGGGTTGCGAGGTCATCGGTTTCCGCGATCACCCAGACGCCCGCCTCAGCGCCGTTGCTGCTCGTCACCACACCGCTGATGTCACCGCCTTCAGCAGCGCGACCCGGGAGAGTCATCCACGCGACGGCTCCAGCGAGCACCGTCGCCATCGCCAGTACAACCGCGCTCCGCCTCTTCATGATGCTGCCCCCTTCGTGTCGTGTTGGCGCGCCGGGTGCTCGCTAGCGAGCCGACGTCAACCTGATCGACCCGCTCCTGCTGGTGAGTTCCACGGCGGGGCCGCCTCCCGCGATCGAGCCGACGACTCGCCCTTTGCTGGCTTCCCCTTGCACCTCGAGCTTGTCGGTACGCACCGAGCCTGAGCCAGACACAGCCTCGATGCTGAACGCTGCATCCGCCACGAACTCGGCCTCAATGGCGCTGGAGCCCGTGGTGACTCGCCACGGCCGGCTCGGTCTGCCGGAGATGCGCACGCGGCCGCTCCGTGTCGTGGCGGCGAACCCGCCGTGCAGCCCGTCGACGGTGATGGCGCTCGATCCGGTCTCGACGTCGGCATCACCCTCGTCGTCAAACGAAGCGGTCACCTGACCGCTCCCGGTCCGGACATACAGACCCGCGCCCAGGCGCGTCGCGTTGATCCTGCTGCTCGACGTCGTGACGACGAGCTCGGCGGCCGTTCCGGCGCGCACGGTGATCTTGCCCCGATCGGTCCGGACGTCCAGCCGGGTCATCGCCGTCGCCGGGAAGGACCGCTCGAACGTGAACGATTGCGCGGCCGCCGTGGAGCCGCCGGCGAGAAACCCGGCAGCAAGCCATGCGAACGCCGCGACACGGGGCACGCTCATGAGGAGAGGGTTCGACTATACACCCGCCGTGCATACCGCACCTGCTGCCGCCCCCCACCGCATACAATGCGGGACCGTGACCATGCGCCCATCGGGACACCAATCCGCACGCCGCTTCGTCGCGGTCGCCTGTCTCGTCGCGGCGACGGTCTCCTGCTGGCGGGATGCGAACGCGCCCGCTTCCGACTTCCGACCCACCGCCACCGTCGAGGACATCATGCGACTCATGATCGATCCGGCGGCAGACTCCATCTGGGATGCGGTGGTCACGGACGTCACCACCGACGGCGTCGTGGAGACGCGACCCGAGACCGCCGAGGAGTGGGCAGCGCTCCGGCGACATGGCGTGACGCTGGTGGAGGCGTCGAACCTGCTGCTGATCGAGGGACGGGTGATTGCCGCCCCCGGTTCACGCTCGGACCTACCGGGGATCGACCTGCATCCCGACGCCATCGAGACCTTGGTCGAGGACGACCGCGACGGCTGGACGGCGCTCGCGCATGGGCTCCACGACGCCGGACTCTCGGTGCTCGATGCCGTGCGCGCACGTGACGTGGACGCGCTCCTCGTCTCGGGGACCAACCTCGACATGGCGTGCGAGAGCTGCCATTCGCGGTACTGGTACCCAGGCTACGGCGACCCGCGGCCCGACGCGTCCGCGCGCGAGCCGCCGGACTGAGCTCTGAGGTTAGGGCCGAATCGGACTGCCGTCCGGCCGGGTGAGCTCTGCGCAGCACATGCCGAAGGTGCCGGGCGCACGGGACGGCTGACCGACGGCCTTGATCTGGTCGCCCGCCTTGATGGTCTCCGGTGTCCACCCGCGGCGGCTCATCGTGACCGAGGCGCCCATCTCGATCTCCCAGGCGACGGTTTCGCCGTTCTCGCCCGGCGCGTCGACGTAAAGGAACGAATGGGGGTTTCGGAAGACGAAACGGGTCACGGTGCCCACCGCCTCCGCGCTCTTGCTGTTGTCGTAGAAGGGCCCGCTGGCGTGGTGGGCGTTCGCCGGTCCATCCATTATCACGATCGCCGCCGTCACGACGACGGCGGTGGCCGCGACCCACAGCATCACTTTCACGACGTTATCCTCCTCACGCTCACGGCGTGCCCGCCGCTCATCGATACTTGGGAACCAGGAACTTCACCGGGCGACGCGCCGCTTCCGGATCGCAGTCGTAGGCTTGCAGCTTGTAGCCGTCGGAGCCAGGCAGCCACTGGGTCGTATACGACGCCGGCTCCCGCAGGAACATCGGGTCCTCGACGGTGACGGTCGCCTTTAACTCCTCGCCATCGCGCCAGTAGCGCTCGGTCACCTTCTTCAACTGGGACGACGGAATGCCGTTGTAGTCGTCGAACCCGGTGATATCGAACGTGTAGTGCGTGGTCACGACATGCAGCGCGCCACCGTCGTAGTGACCGACCGAGACACCCTGGACGCTGTAGTCCTGCGGCGTCGGCGTGCGTCCGTCGAGCCAGACGGTCCGCACCTGGTCATCCTTCTCATAGCGGAACATGACCCGGTCGGGCCACTGCACGACCTCCATCATGTAGGGGTCGTATTGCAGCGCCGGGGGTGTCGACGGCACGCAGTCATACTTCGGCGCCAGCGCCTCGTCGAAGGCCTGCTGATAGGCCAGCGCGCGTTCGTTTAGGACCGGAAAGTTGTCAGGCGTCCACGGCATGTTCGGCCCGTTGACCGGTCGCGCGCGTGGCCCACCGTCCCACACACCGGCCAGGTCGGGCTGTGCGTCGCCCGAGGCCGACTGCGCGGCAACCGGTGCCGTCGCGGTCATCGCGAGCACGGCACCGCCTGCGCCAAGACAGACCCAGCGCCACCACCGTGTTCGGCTTGTCGTGTCGTGCATGGCGTCTCCCTCGTGGCCCGATGACCCGCCGGGTGCGTTCCGGCACGCGCAGTTTTCGGGATTCTACACCGGTTGGCGGCCGCGCCGCGTGGTATCCTCCACGGTCCCGCGGCCGGCGAATGCAGCCCTCATGTCCGAACGACCCCATCAGGTCATCAGCCGGCCAGACAGCGGCGCCTCGCCGCTGTCCCGAGAGGCACGGATTCGCCGGCGTTTCGACCGCCGGCTGCAACTGCTGCAGATACCGGACGACCTCACCGGCTGGTCCGTCCTCGACATCGGCGCGTGGCACGGCTTTTTCTCGTTCGAGTGCGAGCGGCGCGGAGCAGACCGCGTGCTGGCCGTCGACCGCTACGCCTGGGATCGGTTCGGGATGGAGGAGTTCCTGTCGGCGCGCGCGCGCCTCGGATCAGCCGTCGAGCACCGCCACGCCGACGTCCACGAGCTCGACCCAGACGACATCGGCCAGTTCGACCTCGTGTTGCTACTGGGCGTGTTCTACCACCTTCGCAACCCGCTGGCCGCGCTCGAACGAATCGCCGGCGTCACCCGTCGACTGCTCATTTGCGAAACCCACGTGCTGCTCCCGTTCGTGCACGAGCGCTACCCGCTGGTGCCGTTCTTTCCCGGAGACGAACACGCCAAAGAAGGACCCTACGAGATGTGCGCAATGCCAACGCTGGCCGCGCTGACGCAGATGCTACAATCCGTCGGATTCAGCGAGGTCGAGACCGTCTATACTCCGTCGTTTCGCTACTGGAAGAAGCTTCTCGCGCTCGTGACCAACCGCCCGGGATCGGGCCGGGGCATCGTGCACGCGCGCGTGTGATGAGGAGATCGACGTCATGAGGATCGCCGTGCTCGGCATGGGAACAATGGGCGCACCGATGGCCACGAACCTGATCAAGGCGGGGTGCGAGGTGACCGTCCACAATCGCACGCGCGCCCGAGAGGAACCGCTCGAGAAACTCGGTGCGGCGCGGGCGGAGCATCCGGCAGCGGCGGCGCAGCAGGCGGAGATCGTGCTCAGCTGCGTGTCGGACACGCCAGACGTGGAGCGCGTGCTGCTCGACCCCGACACGGGCGCGATCAACGGGCTGGCGGACGGCGGACTGATCATTGACTGCTCCTCGATCGCCCCGGAGGCGACACGGCGATTCGCCGACCAGTTCCGCGCCAGAGGCATCGGCTATGTTGACGCGCCGGTCTCGGGCGGTTCGGAAGGGGCCATCAACGGCACGTTGACCATCATGTGCGGCGGCACCGAGGACAACTTCGCCCGCGCCGACCCGGTCCTGCAGATCATCGGCGCCAAGGTCACGCGGATTGGGCCCGTCGGGTGCGGTCAGATCGCCAAGGTCGCCAATCAGGTGGCGATTGCCGGCACCTTTCTGGCGCTGGCCGAGGCGCTGACCCTCGCCTATCGCGCCGGCGCGAACCCCGAGCGCGTCGTCGACGCGATTGGCGGCGGGGTGGCCGGGTCGTGGATCCTGAACAACCGGTCGGACAAGATGTTGAACGGCAGCTACCCGCTCGGCTTCCGAACGCGACTCCACCGAAAGGATCTCGCGATCGCACTCGATGCGGCACGGCAGTTCAAGGTGCCGGTGCCGATCGCCAGCCTCGTCGCCACGATCGAGGACTCCCTCATCGCCCAAGGCTTTGGCGACGAGGACATGTCCAACCTCGCGCGTTTCGTTCGCTCGGGCGCCGGCGTTCCCGACGGCCCGATGAAGGCGTAGACGCCCGTGGTCAACAAGATCTACGCCAGTTCGACGGCCGCGCTCGACGGGTTGCTGCGCGACGGCATGACGCTGATGGTCGGCGGCTTCGGCCTGTGCGGCGTGCCGCAGAACCTCGTGCGGGCGCTCCAGGAGTCCGGCGTCGGCAACCTCACCTGCATCAGCAATAACGCCGGCGTCGACGGCGTGGGACTCGGTGTCTTGCTCGAAACGCGGCAGATCACGAAGATGGTCGCCAGCTACGTCGGGGAGAACCAGATCTTCGAGCGCCAGTTCCTGGACGGCATCCTCGAAGTCGAGCTCAACCCACAGGGCACGCTGGCGGAGCGCATACGCGCCGGGGGAGCCGGGATCGCAGCGTTCTTCACGCCCACGGGGTATGGCACGCCGCTGGCCGACGGCAAGGACACCCGGGAGCTCGACGGCCGCGGACACGTGCTGGAGACGGCGCTTCACGCCGACGTCGCGCTCGTCAAAGCGTGGAGAGCCGACCGAGAGGGCAACCTCGTCTATCGGATGACGGCGCGAAACTTCAATCCGCCGATGGCGGAAGCCGGGACGGTGACCGTGGCCGAGGTCGAGGAGATCGTCGCGACGGGCGACCTCGACCCGCACACGATTCACACCCCCGGTGTCTATGTCGACCGCCTCGTCGTCGGCGAGGACCCGGAAAAGGTCATCGAGCGGCGCAAGACGCGCCCGGTCTAGCAGCCCGTGGCAGAAGGGCTAATTCGTAACTTGAGGATCGAGTGCTCGTATTCACCGGTCGCGACGCCGTTGTCCGCCGACACGAACGGATTGTGGAGTGTCAGGGCCCAGGAAGGTCTTACACGGTCCCATAGCTCGACCAGGAGGCCGATCAGCGCGGTACGGACGGCCGCCGCACGGCCTTGCAGGCTGCGCGGCGTGCCGACGCCCGTCAGCTGCCGCATGAGCAGCCCGAGATTGAAGCCGCAGACCTGGACGAGCACACGCTTCAGGATGTTGGGATGGTGCCGCAGATGCACCCGGCGCAGCCGCCCGGTCTCGTAGAGATGCGCGTTGGGCCGTTCGAGCAACTCGCCGCGCTGGCGCAGCAATCGTTGCCCACGATCGCCCCGAATCCGCCGGCGGTTGGCATAGACCGCCGGCTGGGCCGCCGCCTTCCCTGTCCACTTGCGTCGTCCCCTATCCGGCTCCGACACGTAACTGCGGATACCCAGCTCCCGGAACGCGACCATGGTCTCGTTACTGTGATACCCCTTGTCGCCGACGACCTCGACAATGCCCGCCCCGGCCGGCAGGACCATCTCGACGTGGTCGGCCGCGGTGATGAGCGTCTCGACCATCGTGGTCGTGTCCCCGTCGTCCGCGTCCTGCACCGTCACGCCGACGATGGCCCCGGTCTCCAGATCGACGGCGTGCTCGGCGGTGTGCGCCAAATGCGTCCGGCCGTCCTTCATCTTCGTGATCTTCGCGTCGGGATCGTGCGGATGCGTCCAGTCGTCGTTGGACCCTTTCTTCGTGCGCTTCCGGTCGAACCGCGCCAGCTCCGCTCGGGTCGGGGTGGGGATGCCCGACGCCTCCGCGAGCCGGGTCAACCACGCCTCATAGGCTTCGCCCGTGTCCCGGCGCACGATGGTCCGCATCGCGGCGTTCGCTTCAAGCGTCGTCGCGTCGATCCCAATCGTCTGCCCCTGTACCAAGTCGGCGTCCGCCAGCCGCTGCAAGACCCACGTGAAGACTGCCTGGTGCGTCTCGACGTCAATCAGCCGGCGCGTGCGCGACAGCGTCGAATGGTCCGGCGGCGCCTCGTGCAGCGCGAAGTCCAGGAAGTGCCGGACACTCAGCGAGTCCGCCGCACGCCACGCGATCGCGCGCTCCGAGTCCAGTCCCTCGAAGTAGCCGAGCAGCAACAACCGAAAGTAGCGACCCGGTGCCAGACTCGGGCGACCCACATCGTCGGCATAGAATTTCGCGCACTCCCCCTCGGCGAAGGCGTCGAACCCCGCCTCGTCGAGCACGCGATTCAGCCGCTCATAAAAGGGATGCCCGGCGCTCTGCGGGAGATCCGCCGTCGCGACCCACATGGACGTCTGGCGGTTGCGTTTTCGTTTCTTACCCATCGCCATAGGCCGAGTATAGAGACCGAGATCGGTTCTGGCGATCGATCTAATTCAGGGACTTTCACCACGGGCTGCTAGCGGCCCACTAGAAAGACGATCACATGGCGTTGAACCGGGAGCACATCGCGAGACGCGCCGCGCAGGAGATCAAGGACGGCTATTACGTCAACCTCGGCATCGGTATTCCGACGCTGTGCGCGAGCTTCATCCCGTCCGACATCAGCATCATGCTGCAGAGCGAGAACGGGCTGCTCGGCATCGGACCCTACCCCACGGATGCCGAGATCGACGCCGACCTCATCAACGCCGGCAAGGAAACGGTGACCGCGGTCGCCGGCGCCAGCTTTTTCAGCAGCGCGCAGAGCTTCGCGATGATCCGCGGCGGACACATCGACTTGGCGATCCTGGGCGCGATGCAGGTATCGCGGTCGGGGGACCTGGCCAACTGGATGATTCCCGGCGCGGTCGTCAAGGGCCCTGGCGGGGCGATGGATCTGGTGTCGGGCGCGAAGCGCGTGCTCATCGTCATGGACCACCTGTCAAAAAAGGGCGACAAGAAGATCCTCAACGAGTGCGCGCTGCCGCTCACCGGGAAGGGCGTCGTCAGCAAGCTCGTCACCTCGCTCGCCGTCATCGACGTCAGGCCGGACGGCCTGCACTTGCTCGAACGAGCGCCCGGTGTCTCGGTCGACGAGGTCCGGGCGGCTACCGAGCCCGAGCTACACACGAGCGGCGACGTCCCCGAGATCGCTGTCTGACGCGGACGGCGCCGGGTCGTACGGTCCCTCATTCGCATGCGAACGTGGTGAGGTCCTCGGTCACCCGTCCTACGTCGAGCTTCGCGCACACGATCGTTGAATCGTCGTCGCGCTTGACTACGTCGTGGTCAGCGCGGGCAGCTGATCACCGCGTGCCCGCACGATGTCGAGATACTGTTCGCGATGCGTCCACGCATCCGACCGGTAGAACCCGGCGCACTCTTCCCAGTCCGTGAGCCCCTCGAGCAGAACGACGCGCGTGCGCGCGGCGTCGAACGCGTCGAATGCCTCGCGCAGGGCGGCCCCGTCGCGCCGGTCGATGCGCCGGGCCGGATTCGATGGATCGACGAATCCGGGCACCGCCATCCCGAACGCCTGGCCGGAGTTGTCGCCCCTCGGGTTCTCGCTCCGCGTGACCGGCGCAATGACGTCGGCCTGCGCGATCCCGGCCTCGTGCAGCGTGTTGTGCCACCAGGCCCTGTCGTTGCTGTTCCAGGTTCCGTTCCCGAACCACGGCGGCTCGAGCCGTGGAAAGCCCTGTAGGTCCGTCGAAAAGCCGAGCGTGAGGCCGACCGCAGCGCTCATGGATCCTCTCCCTTCCGCTTCGAAAGCCACTCGCCGGTGCGTGACGACGCCGGGTCACTCGCCTGCGCGGCGCGACGCCGCGGTGGCCAGTTCGATGACCTCGATTCCTCCCCGCACCGTCAGCCGACGCCACCGCGGGCTGGCCGGGCAGAAGTACTCGATGAGCTGACGCGTGGCCCGTGCATGGACGGGATCTCCAGGTTGCGAGTGGCGGTGCGCACGATTCTCGTCGCGCAGCGCCGCGAGCACACCCAGCATCGAGTACGTCCCGAACTCCGCGCAGACGAAGCGGTACCGGCGCGCGCCGGCGTCCCGCGCGAGCCAGGCGCCCATGACGCCGCGTGCCGTGTAGGCGCCGCTCCCGGCCACCGATACCACCCGGTCGGCGCCGAAGCGCGTCCGGAACCAGTCGAGGTGCGCGGCCTGCACCGGCTCGACGAGGAACTGATAGTCGCCGAACGCTCCCAGCCCGGTATGGAGATCGACGTGGACGACGTCGCGCGCCCCGCGTGTCCAGGACCAGAACCGCTCGCGGACCAACCGGGTCACCTGCGTCGGCCCGGTGCCACCAAAGAACAGCCCGGCAGGATGCTCGTATTGTCCGCTCGCCACTGCCGCCCGCGCGGCCAACCGCCCAAGCCGCCAGACGGCCCATGCCGCCTTGAGGCGGAACGGCTCGAACCGTGATGGCGGCGACTCTGGATTCAGCAACCGGTGCACATCTTCGTAGTGCGGCGGGACACCGTGGTAACCCTCACCGGCGTCGTCGGCCAGGAAGTTCCGGTTGAGATCGACGTTATGCTCGTCGGTCCGCCGGCGCCAGGCGAACCCGTACGGGTTCAGTGCGTGGACAATCGTGACCGCCGCGCCGTCCGGCACTGACACCCGACCGGCAGCCAGATCGCGCAGCCACGCAAGCTGCACGGCCGAGCCGGCGAAGCCCTCGATGCCGTGGAGCCCGGACGAGATGACGATCGTCCTCGCCGGCCGGCGAGCGCCGACGGTGATGACGTCAACCGTCAACCTCGCGTCGTCGGGACCGCGTGCGGCGATCTCGCAGCTGCCGGTCGTCGCCTGAACAGCCGATGCGGCGTCCAGGATCCGGTCACGCGCGACGACGTAGCTCGATGAGAACAGGTCGGGCACCCAGAGGTGAGCCCTAAGCCTCGAGCGTGTAGCCCGCGCGCGACTCAGTAAAACAGCATCGCCACGACGAAGAGCAGCACGGCCATCGTGACGACCCACTGCCAGACTTCCTGCTTGTCCTCGCCGGGGATCAGCTGGAAGGAGATGCTGCGGTGCGAGTCGACAGCGTTCTGGAGGAAGGGCGCCGAGGAGATCCCCTCGCTGTCGAGGACGAACGACCGGCCGCCGGAGCGCTGCTCGAGCATGCCCAAACCTTCGGTGTTCAGCCTGGTCCGTAGGCCCTCGAGGTCGGCTTCGAGCGTCTGGTCATAGTCGATCCCGCGGACGTAGTCCTGGAGCACGACATCGAGCTCGACGCCCGTACGCGACCCGACCGCGACGGGATACACCTTGAGTCCGCGGCGCTGGAACTCGGAGAGCGCCTGATCCAACCGCGCCAGCTGCGCGTTGTCGGCGGCAAAATCGCCGTCCGTAAACAACAGCACCAGCCGATCCGAGCGCTCCTCGGGCTGGAACTCGTCTTCGCCGGTCTCGAAGCGATCCTGGTTGTCCAACGACTGGTAGATGTGCTCGAACGCGGTCGCGACATCGCTGTCCCAGGGAAACGCGTCCCCCGACAGGGACGCCGGCGGCGACACCTGCCCCACCTGCTCGATAAACCGCTCCGCGTTCGAGGACAGGTGCACTTGCCGCAGCGCGGTCGTACCGAAGACGAACAGCGCGACGCGATCGCCCGGGGTCAGGATGTCCTGCGTATAGAGATTGAGCACCTCGCGTACAGCGAGCTGGAGGCGTGACGGTCCGAGATCCCGGACCCACATCGACGCCGACGCGTCGATGGCGACGGCCACCTCGACGTCGCCGCGCTTGAAACTCGAGCCGCCGTAGACCCAGAAAGGGCGCGCTGCGGCGACGGCCAGGACGCCCATCGCCACGATGGCCACGAACCAGAACTTGATATGGCCGATGAGCGGATACGACGACCCGTGCGTGCGGACGGGCCTCAGCTGGAGACGGAGGAGGAAGACAGCGAGACCGAACAGCAACAACAGCGCGGCGATCGGGATGACCGCGAGAAACTCCGGGTTCTGAAACTCGACGCTTTCGCGTAGTGCGTCCTGCAGGCTATTCATGGGGCTCGCAGGGCCAAAACCCCGCACGACGTCATTCGTGATCGTGAAGACCGGTGGCCCACGCGTCGCGCCGCGTTGGGCTCACGCGGTCAGCGCTCTCGCCTATCCGCGGCGACGACGGACGGGCGTTCCCTCGCCCCGCATCTGCTCGAGTTGCGGGGGTTCCACCTCCCGAAGCGGTTCGAGCGCCCGTCGCACCGCCTCGGGGTCGCTCGTCAGATCGTAGTTCCACTTGTAGTCGAAGCGACCGCTGAGATCACTGCGCAGCGCCCGCTCGTAGTCGGCATTGACGTCCTCGAGCACTTCCTGGATGATGGCAAGTTTCTGCGCCTCGCCGGTCTCGCTGTCGTCCGGAATGGCGCGATACCGCTGACGGGCGAGCTGGAACTTCGCGCTGCCCAGCAGATGCGACGCTCGTGGGTCATCGATCTCGTCCGCGAGGTCTCGCACCACGGCGGCATAGTCGCCGGTCAGGTAGTTATAGGACGCTTGCTGGAGAAAGGCGTCGCTGAACAGGTAGGAGTCGGCGAACCACTGCATGCCCCATCCCCGGCTGCGCTCATAGAAGCCCGTCACGTCGCCGATCTCGATTTCGGCTTGCTCGAAGTCGCCACGCTCGACGCTCTCGCTGAGGCCGTCGAGGTGCCCGTAAAAGCCCGCCAACGCCCGCGACGGGATCGCCACGAGCGCCAGGAACAGCAAGGCAAAGGCGAAGCCGAGGAGGTACCTGAACGAGTGCTCTTTGTCGAGAAGATCCGTGAATCTCATGTGCGTCTGCCCCTACGGTCCCGTGCCCCACATCAGCTCGGCAACGAACCCCAGCGGGATGCCGACCGCCAGGAGCGCCATCGCGATCAGCAGGAACCGTGAATAGATCGGCACTTTGAGCGCACGATGGCGCAGCTCGACCCGCACGGCTTCCCGCTCATCGATGGCTTCGTACGCGAGCGTCAGGCTGTCCTCGTCTGTCACGTCGAAGTAATCTCCGCCATACTCGCGAATCATCTCGATGAGCCGCGGCGTGCTCGGATGGCCGATCATCGCTGTACGCGCATCGCTCGTGTTGATGTAAATGATGTAGGGCACGACGTTGCGCTGATTGAGCGCGGCGAACTCCGCGTCAGGAAACTCGTCGACCGCCGCGTCGGTCACGATGAGCACCGCGCGGTTCTGGTTGGTCCCCCCGCCGAGCGCGGCCTCGTCCTGGTCGAATTGCTTCATGATGGACTGCAAGGGTCGAATGATGTTCGTGTCGCCCTCGGCCGGCACGATTCGTACTTTGTCGCGCGGCACAACCATCGCCTTGTCTAGCCGCTGCGTCATCACATACGGGGCATCCCACACCTGGAAGTAGTACAGCTCGTCATCCAGGACGAAGTCGTCGACCATGTAGGGATACGTAGAGAAGAGCCAGAGCGAGACGCGGTCGTTCTTGCCCGTCCGCATGTCGAGGAACCGGAGGTGTGCATCACGCGCGACCTCGGCCTTCGACTTGCCCGTCTCGGGGAATTCCCACGCCATCGAGCCCGACGTGTCGACGAGATCGACACGCACCCGCGACTCGACGAAGCCACTGACTTCCTCCGTCGCCGTGAGAAACGGGTCCGCCGCCGCGAAGATGATCAAGGCCAACGCTCCACCCACCAGTACCTTGGGGAAGGTGTGCGCCGCCCGCACCCATAACCGCTTCTGATGTTTGGGGTCGACGACGTGACCGGAATGCTGACGACTGTGCTTACGTCGACGGAGCGCGAGTCGCGCCAGGGTCGCCACCGCCGCGATGCCGACAAGCAGGGTCAACCAGAACGCCAGGCCGACGTCACCATAGCGAACCTGTGCGAACTCCGTCTCGATCAGCTCGTCGACGCTGGTGGTCAGGAAGGCGATGAAGTCGGACCACGGCAGAAACATGGCGGGTTAACGTCCTATCGTCCGACGACCCCCAAGACCCCACGCCACAGAAGAATGTGAGGCCGCAGCGCGGTGATCGATGCGTCAAGCACGGCAGCCTCCTCGGCCGGGTTCTCGATCGACGCGCCATCATCCTGCTCGAGCCGGTCTTGGTAGGCCACGAGCCGCGACGCCAGCGTCGACAGCGCGTCCTTGCGGGCACCGTCCTTGAGGCCATCGACGTGTGCCCTGATGTCCTTCGCCGTGTCGCCCGAGTTGAGATCCGGCAGCTCGGCCTGGAGATACTGGCGCGCCGAGATCACGAGATCGCACTCCAGATCACGCCGCGCCGCGCCGTTGCCGCTCAGCGTCGGGTCTTCCAGTGCCTTGAGTTGCCGCCGCAAGTTGCGCCGGGCCTCCCAGATCGACGGCGGAATGGGGATCTGCGCCTCGAGACGCTCGAGCTCTTCCGCTTCCTTGGCCGCCTCCAGCGAGATGACCTTCGGTCGCCGTGCGAGGCGGACCAGCAGGACGGCCCAGACAAGCAACGGGAGCGGTGCAACCACCCACGCGACGGTCTGGAAGAGCGTGGCGCGGCCGCCGAACTCCCCGAGCTCGATGGTGTCCCGGATGTTGAGCACCGGCAGGTCGTTCATCGTGGTCACGTAGCGGACCAGCCCCTGCCCGCCATCGACCTGCTGAATCTCCGCGTCCTCGATGTCCTCGCCAAGGTCGCGCATCAGGTAGTAGAAGCCAAACGACGGGATGACGTACACGGCCTTCTCCGGCGCGATCAGCCGCATCCCGTAGACGAAGTCCCAAATGTGCTCGGTGTCGACCTGGCTCCTGTGGATCTCGAGCGAGACCCCTTCGAATGGGTGGATCGGCAGGTTCTCGGGGACCATGCGGTCTTCGAGAATGAGGATCTCCCGCCCCTCGCTGATCAACTCGGGGAACCGCACCCGATAGGTCTGCGTAATGACGTCGCCGGTCTTGACAACCGTCGGCTCCACCTCG
Source organism: Vicinamibacterales bacterium (assembly GCA_965197395.1). Classification (GTDB taxonomy): domain Bacteria; phylum Acidobacteriota; class Vicinamibacteria; order Vicinamibacterales; family UBA8438; genus CAZYFH01. The sequence continues at coordinate 1,203,375 of CBDANB010000007.1, forward strand.
AGTGTCTCGACGCGAACCGGCGACGCGTCCGAGGCCCGTGCCGGCGCGTCCTGCGCCAATAGCTGCGGGCCGGACACGAGCGCAGCGACCGCCCCAAGCGACGCGAGCACCTGACTCATATTCACCTGGTTCATCCGGCTACCGCGCCGTACGCGAGATGAGGAACTTCGGCAGCGCCTCCGCGTGATTGTCGGGCGTGAGCACGACCGAGTCGACACCGCTCTGATGCTTCAACCGGTATTGCAGCGCCTCGCGGCGCTCCTCGATGTCGCGGCGGATCGCACCCGCCTTCCGGGCCGATATCACTGTCTGCTTCCCCGTCTCCATGTCGGAGATGCGGATATAGCCGAGACGGCTCCTGACCCGGAACTCGTCCGGATCGTCCACGATGAGCATCATCATATCGTGCTTCGCCGCAAGCATGCGGAGCATCTTGAAGTCGATGGCGTCCTGGTCGTTGACGAGGTCCACCACGTCAGAGATGACGATGACGGAATGGCGCATCTTCAGTCTGGCCGCCATGAACCTGAGGGCGACAGAGAAATCGGCGGCGCGCTTCGTGGGAAACTGCCGCTCGAGCTCCAGTTTCTCGAAGATCCGGTGCGCGATGTGAAAGACCTGCGATGAACCGAGCTTAGGCTTGACGTACAGCTCGATTTGGTCCGAAAACGCCAGCAGGCCAACCGGGTCGCGAACGTTGGCGCGCGTCAGCCCGATGTTGCCGACGAGGTCGAGCATCAGCAGCGCCTTGTTCGAGGCCTGCGTGATCTGAAAGAGGGTGGAATACGACAGGTCGACGACGAGGAGCGTTCGGAGCTCCTTCGGCTCCATCCGCTCGATCCGGTAGAGCTTCTCGGGGTAGGTGCGGAGGCTGAGCGTCCACGCGATGTCCTTGAGCGGTTGACCCGGACGCCACTGATCGACGCCGACGATGTCGTAGCCCGCGCCCTTGAAGCCGCTCTTGTGATCCCCGTAGTGGATGCTGGTCGATTTCTTCCTGGTCTTGATGCCGTGCTTGATGTCTCGAAAGCGCGCGTAGACCTCCTCTACTTCCACGGAGGAACCTCCATGTCCTGAACGATCTTCGACAGGAGATCCTCCTTGACGACCGAGAACTCCATCCCCTCGCGGAGCACCAGACGGTGCGCAAGGACGGGCTCGGCCACGGCCTTGATGTGGTCGGGCGTGATCATGGTGTCGCCGTTGAAGAACGCAAACGTGCGCGCCACCGCCTCGAGGTGAAAATGGACGCGAGGCGAGATGCCCACCCTGATGTATTCCTTCACTGTTCTCGCCGCTCGGCCCTGCACCCGGTGGGGGCGGGTGTTCCGAATGAGCCGAACCTTGTACTGCTGGGCGTAGTCAGACATCTTCACGTTGTGAAAGATGTACTCCGCGATATCGAGTACCTCGTGAAGGTCGGTCAGCTTTTTCACTTTCTTCCCGACGACGTTGTGGGCGCTGATCTTCATCTCGTCCTCTTCGTCGTCTGGGTCCAGCATCTTGATCGAGAGCGTCGTGCGGTCGAGCTGCGCCACTGGGTTGGCGAAGGTCCCTTCCTCTTCCCCGAAGATGTTCTCGGTGCAGATCACCATGAAGAACCGTCGGCCCTCGATGTCGTTGAAGTCCCCCGAGAGGGGGAACAGCGGCAGCATCTTCCCTTCGGCGAGGTTGCCGTAGTCCGAGCTCAGCGTGGCGGAGCTCTCCTCCATTCCCTCGAGCACCGCCGCCTTGGTCTTGCCGGACAGCCGGTTGTCCTCGTCGATCAGGACGATGTGGGCCATCAGCTTGCCGGGCTTGAAATGGATCTTTCGTGTGCCGTCGACCTCCTCGACGATGGTCTCGTAGCCGAGGATGTCCTCGGGCATGTAGGTGGGCATCCCCTGGATGCGCTCGAATTTCGCGTCGATGGCCATGGCGCATGCGCTGACGAGGTCGGTCTTGCCGGTGCCCGTCGGACCCCGGAACATCACGTGGGGCTGGCGCAGCAGCTTCCCCTGGCTGAGCTTGTCGGTGTATGGCAGCAGGGTAAAAAAAGCCCAGGACAGCATCCGCGCGGCGTCGTCGAGCCCGTATAGCCACTTGGTCGATTCGCTCTGGAATCGCTGCACCACCTCACTGGCGCGGTCGCGATCAATCGTCGGCTTGGTCTCGACAGTCATCGTCACGCTGAAGCCTCGTGCGGCTAGGAACCCCGTGAGCCCGGGGCGACGGCACCCCAAAGCAGGCAAGCATATCAGTGTCGCCGGTCTCCAGGCCACTTGCGAACCGCTTGGCTTTTCTGCCGGCCGGTGGCACCATAGCGCGTTTCGAACGCGTGGCATCACCATGATGGGAGTACGCCGATGGCGTTGATGACGGCCAAGCAATACAAGGACAGCCTCCGCGACGGGCGGGCGGTCTACTACCGGGGAGCGAAGGTCGACGACGTGACGACGCACCCGGTGATCGGCGTCGCCGTCGAGCACGCCGCCATCGACTATCGGATGGCGCACGACCGCGCCGAGAGCCAGCTCGCCGTCGTCGACGGTCCCGACGGCCCCTATTCGCGCTACTACCAGATTCCTCGCACGAGCGATGATCTAATGCGGCGCAGCGCGCTCATCGAGCGGGCCACCGCCATCGGTGGAACCCTGGTCGTGCTCATCAAGGAGATCGGCACCGACGCGCTCTTTTCCTTGCACCTGATCGCTGCGCACGTGGACAAGGCCCATGGCACCGGCTACCTCCCCCGCGTCGAGCGGTTCTACGCGCACTGCCGGGACAACGACCTCGCCGTCGCGGTCGCGCAGACCGACGTGAAGGGGGACCGCGGCAAGGGACCGACCGATCAGGACCATCCCGACTACTACGTCCACGTGGTCGCCGAAGACGACGACGGCATCACGCTGCGGGGCGCGAAGGTCCACACCTCGGTCTCGACCAACGCCCACGAGATCATCGTCCTGCCGACCCGTGCCTTCAAATCCGGTGAGGAAGCCTACGCTGTCGCGTGCGCGGTCCCGGCCAACGCCCCCGGGCTCACGATGCTGGCCAGTGGCTACGGCGGACGGAAGGGCTCGGCGTTCGAAAACCCCATCAGCACACGCCACAAGATGATGGAGACGCTGACGGTGTTCGAGGACGTGAAGGTGCCGTGGGACCGGGTGTTTCTGAACGGCGAGGTGGAGATGGCCGGGCCGCTCGCCAAGACCTTCGTTGAGTTTCACCGGTTCACCGCGGTCAGCTACAAGCTCCCGCTGGTGGACCTGTTCGTCGGAGCCTCGCACCTCATGGCGGACTACAACGGCATCCTCGGTGCCGGCCACGTGCGTGACAAGCTGGCCAAGCTCATCAGCTATGCGCAGATCTGCCGCGGCATGACGCGGGAGGCGGCACGTGAGTCGAAGGTCATCGGCGGCATCGCCGTGCCAAACGCCGAGCTCATCAACATCGCCAAGCTCCATTTCGCGACCAACTACCATCAGGCGCTCGCGTGGGTGCAGGACATCGCGGGTGGCTTGCTCGTGACCGGACCGACTGCGGAGGATCTGGAGGAGCCTCGCGTCCGGCAGCTGGTCGACCGCTATTTCGGCGCCGCGGGCGCGTCGGCGACCGACCGGCTACGTCTGATGAACCTCATCGCCGAGATCACCGCCACCGACTTCGCCGGGTATCAGGCGGTGCTCGCCGTGCACGCCGAGGGGAGCATCGAGGCGGAAAAGATGACCATCTGGCGGCAGCACGACGTCGATCCGAGCGTGCAGTACGCGAAACAGCTCGCCGGGATTCGTTGAGGCGCCCGCGGCGTTAGGGACGAAGCCCCGTCTAGGGAGGCCGACGGCCAAGGCCCGCACAGCGGGCCTCGCGGGCGCGGAGTGGGGCTCTCGGGGTCCCCACGGAGCGCCCGCGTGGGGTTTCGGGGCGAAGCCCCGTCTAAGCAAAGTTCAAAACCGGACGCGAAAGCCCGCAAACGCACTGCGGGGCACGCCAGGCGAGACGAAGCGTGGGTCGTCGGCGCCGGGCGCCTCGTCGAGATCGATCTCCACCTCGGCCAGCACCCCAAACGTCGCGTAGTCCTGGTCCAGAAGATTGTGAACCATGACGAAGAGCTCCAACCGATCACTCACCGCGTACGACGACCGGAGGTTGATGACGCCATAGCCGTCGAGCTGCGACTGGTCGTTGCCTTCGTCGCCGCGAAAGACTTGACTCGACGCGACGAGCGCCTCCACGGCCACGTCCCAGCGACCCGTGAGGTCGTGTCGCACTCCGGCCTTGAGGCTGTGGCGCGGGATACCGGGGATCCGATCTCCGGGCGTCACCCGCAGCTCCCCGTCTTCGCTGGCGGCATCGTTCACCTCGGGGTTGCTTGGCAGCACGAGGGGCGAGTCGAAGGTTGCCTCGATTGCCGCGTAGCTCGCATACCAGTCGAATCGATTCGTGCGACCGCTGAGCGTCAGGTCCACGCCCACGCGGTCGGTGTCACCCGCGTTCTGGAAGTACCCGGTGCCGATGAGACGCGGCGACGCCACGAAGATGATGTCGTCGCGAATCCGGGTGCGATAGCCGGCGACCTCCCACGCGACGTCGCCCATGACACCGCTCTCGAGGCGACCGCGCGCGCCTACCTCGAACGAGCGGGCGACCGCTTGTTTCAGCGGCGGATCCGAGACAAACGCGTTCGGCACGCGGCACGGCTCCGCCGGGTCTGCGCAGCTGAGCTCGGCTGAGGTGGGCGCGCGGTTCGCCTCGCTGTATCGCCCGAAGACCGACACCGTGGGCGACGCCTCGTAGACGGCGCCGACCGACGGGTTGAATCGCGAGAACAGATGGCGGCCATTCAGCGAGGTGCCGAGCCGATCGATGATCGTCGTCCGCACATCGTTGTAACGCCCGGCGATGGTGACGTGCAGTCGGTCCGACACCGACCACGTGTCGCTGAAATAGAACCCGAGGGCCAGGTTGTCGGTGTCGAGCCCGACGTTGTACTCGTCGTCCGGAGCCTGGCCATAGACGCCGGCGAACAGACCCGACCCGTCGACCGTCCGATCCACGGTCAGCGTCCCCACCTCGCCGTTGGAAAGAAACCCGACATCGGAGAGATCCGTGGCGGCGCCCACGACGAACACGTTGTCGCGCTGGGCGAGTCGGGTCGTGGCCACGACCTGGACCGTGCCGCCGTATCCCGTCGATCGGGTCAGCGTTCGATTGAACGCCGCGTCGCCCGCGGCGTCTGCCAGAGTGATGAATCGGCCCGTCACCGCGTCGACGAGCGCGTCCGACGCCGGTCGGTCACCAGTCATCGCCGGACCATCGCCCGCAAGGCTCCGACACAATGTGGTCGCGGGCGCGCCGGCAGGCAGCGCCGCCGTGTCGCACAGTGCGAACTCGGCCTCGTCGCCGTTGAGTGTCCGCCGCTCGAGGTCGCGATAGTACGCGGACGCCTGGAGGCTCACCCTCGGGGCCATCGCATACGTGAAGCGGGCCTGACCGAACCCGAGACGGTTCTCGGTGGTGTCGGGATGGGTGAAGACGCCGCGTGGATCCGCGGCGAGCAGCTCGACCGGCGCCGGCCCGTTCCCGTTCAGCGACGTGTCGGCGAAGGTGAAGCTGGCGCCGGCGTCGACACGGCCGGCACGGTAGGCGACATCGGCGACCGCCTGCGTCACGTCCGATGCCGATGCGGCCCGCCACCCCGTCTCGTCGAAGCGGGTCCCCCCGACGTAGACGGCCCACGGGCCGGCGCTGGCGCCGGCCTCGGCGGTGCCGGTGATTCGTTCGAACGAGCCGCCCGAGAACTCGCCCCTGAAGCCGGGCGCATCGAAGCCGTTCTTGAGCTCGAGGGCGAGCGACCCCCCCAGCGCGTTGAGGCCAAAGGTCGGGTCGGTCCCCGCGGTGAGCTGCACCCGACGGAGCGCGAACTGCGGGATCAGATCGAACTGGACCGTATCGCCGAACGGCTCGTTGACGCGGGCGCCGTTCTGATAGACCGCCACCCCCTGCGGCAAGCCGAGGAGCGGCGAGGCGGTGAACCCGCGAAAGCGCAGCGACGGCTGAAACGGGTTGGTCGTCGTGTCCGCCAGCGTGACCGCCCCAAGCTGCTCGTTGAGCCCCTGCGCGAGTGAGACGGCGCGACGCCGGTCGAGCGCCGCGCCGTCAATGATCGCGACCGTGGCGGGCACCCGCGCGCGGTCGACACCGGCGCCGCTGACGGGCGCCATTGCCACGACGTCGACCCGCTGCGACAGCGGCGCCAGCGCGAGCCGGACCGACAGCACGCGCGCGGTCCCCGCCCGCAACGCGACCCCTTCATGACGCTGTTGCTGGAATCCCGACAGGTCGAACGTGATCGTGAAGACGCCGGCCGGGAGGTCCGGGAACCGATAGGCGCCGGTGGTATCGGTGATGGCGACCGCCGGTCCCGGGAGCAGTCCGGACACCGCCGTGACGGTCGCGCCCACGAGCGCGCCGTCCTGCTCGTCGGTCACGCGGCCATCGAGCGACGCGGTTTGCCCGTGCGCGGCCGCTGGCAGACCGCACACGATCCACGCGAGGCCCGCCAGCGCGCCGCGCGCGACGCGCGCGGCGCGCGCAGCGCGCGGCGGCACGCGGTTCACGCCTACCGTCTCATCGGACACCAAACCCGAACGTCATGCCGGCGTAGACCTCACGGCCCGGCGACGGCTCGTAGTAGCGCCCGCCGAACGCGTTGGTGATGGCGGAAGAGTTGTAGCGCTCGTCGAGCAGGTTGTCGATGCCGATGAACGGTCGGACGTCCGTATCACCCCACCGGGCGTCCCAGCCAAACCGCAGATCGACCACCGTGTAGGCCCAGTTGGTGACGGTGTTTGTGTTGTTGAGGACGTACTCGTCGACCCACCGAACATTCAGACCGGACCGCAGGCCGAAAGGCGCGGTGTAGCTGAGCCCGCCAAAGACCCGATGCGGGGGTGCGCCCGGCTCGTCGTTTCCCGCAAAATCGTCGCCACCGGTGGCGAACTCCTCGAACACGAAGTCTTGATAGGTATAGGCTACGGTCACATCGAAGCTGGCGTTCGGTACCCACTCGAGCAGCAGCTCGATCCCGTCGCGCGACGACTTGCCAGCGTTGCGGAAGAACGTCTGCTCGTCGACGTTCTGGAACGAGACAAGTGCGTTGTCCACGGTGGAAACATAGGTCGCCACTTCGTATCGGAGACGGGCCGGCGTGATCAGCCCCCGCACACCGAGCTCGAAGCTCTGCAGATCCTGCGGATCAAGCTGCTGATTGAAGCCACCCTCGCCGGTCGGCGTGTTCGACAGCTCGACCGTCGTTGGAGTCTCGTAGGCCGTGGCGAAATTACCAAAGATGTTCACACCGGGTGCCGCCGCCACCGTCACGCCCACTGAGGGGCTCAGGGCGTCCATGGTCCGGTTGCCCGACTGGTCGCCGTCGTCCAGCTTGCGGTCGCCGGCACTGAAATCGTAGTAATCCCAACGGACCCCCGCGGTGAACTGCACACGGTCGTGGGGCGCGACGCTGATCTGGGCGAATGGCCCTGCCGACAGTACGTCCTCCGTCTGGTCGACCCGCAGATCGCCGTTGGTTGACATCCCGCCGGGCGTGCTCGGTGGAACCTGCCCGAACTCACGCCGGTCGTCGTTCTGCGATGCAATATCGAGCCCGGCCGCCAGCTCGAAACCTGTCGAACCGACCTGCGTGGCCCCGAGATACTCCGACCGAAACCCGTACCCGGTCCGGCCAAGCTCTACCATCCGGAACACCCCTGAGGCGTTCAGGTCTCGCCACATCCCCCACCCGGTGGCCCGGAAGAGCTGCGACTCGCTAAAGCGGTGCTCCACGGTGAGCCCGCCCTGCCCCTGATTGGCCCCCTCGCCCCAGTTCCGGCTCACGGCGAGCCCTCGCGCCATCGTCGGGTTGTTGCGCGCGTCCTCTTCGTTGACAAAGCTGGGACTCTCGGCAAACGGGGTGTCGTACAGGTTGAACACCCCGCGCAACTCCGTGCTGGCAGTCAGATCGTGGCTCACGACGAAGTTGGCCTGGGTGATCTCGGCGTGGCTGTGGTCGCGGAAGCCGTCAGTCTCGAACCGGCTGACGCTGGCCATGACCTGGGTGCCGGCGTTGCCGCCGTCCAACCTGACTTGCTGCCGGTTGTAGCCGTGACTGCCGAACTGGATGTCGGGCGTGATGGTGAGACGCCGCGACGGGTCGAATGTCGTGGTCAGGTTGATCACGCCGCCGGCGGAGTTGCCGTAGAGCACCGAGCTCGGGCCCCGGACCACGTCGATCCGCCCAACGGACCCGAGGTCGACGTTACCCGGTTCGGTCGTGCCGTCGGCGGTCGTGATCGGAATGCCGTCCTGAATAATCGCGAGCCCACGCAACCCGAACCGCGGCTGCGGCGCGCGGATGCTGATGCCAATCCCGCCGGAGAGCCCGTAGTTGCGCCGGTTTTGGACGAAAAGGCCGGGTATGCCGCGGAGCGCTTCATCCAGTGAGGCCCTGCGTTGCGAGTGCTCGATCGCGGCTCGCTGAATGACGGCGACAGACTGCGGCACCGCACCAAGATCTTGTTCCGTCCGCAACACGGTCACGGTCTCCGCCAACGGCGCGATACTGAGCGTGATGTCGTGTTCGCTCGTGCCGGCGCCCACCGTGACGGCAGCGGGCTCGCCCCGAAATCCCGGCAGCGTGGCCATCACGTCGTACCGACCCGCCTCGAGGCGGGTGAGCTCATAGTTGCCACGCGCATCGGTCACGGTCACACCCACCGTCGCACCGGCGTCGTCCTGCGCCGACACCGTCACGCCCGGGAGCACGGCCCCGCTCTGGTCGACGATCATTCCGCCAATCGAGCCCGATCCGCCCTGTTCCGCCTGCACCGGGGCGTGGGTCACCGCGACGAAGACCGCAGCGAAACCGCATGCCACGCCGTTGATGAACCGCCGTCGTACGTTGAACGTCATGCCGACTCCCGTCAGATCACGTAAAGACATACCGGGCAGACGGAATCCACCCGCCGCCCTACTGCTTCGTGCCGGTCCACCGGCCGGCGCCGTACCAGATGAAGCTTCCCTCGTCTCCCCGGATGCTCGTGCCGTCGACTTCGCCGGACAGATTGATCGGCATGTCGCCGTCCAGGTCGGGCACGATGAATTCGAACTCGATCGCTGCGCCTTCGATCGTGCCCTTGAGCGGCAGAATCATGCGGTCGCCGATGTCGACCTCGCCGGACAACGTCCCGCCGTCCTGCTCGAACGTCGCGGTCCAGAGCGTCTCTCCGGTCTGCGTGTCGAGCAGGATCTCCCAGACGCCACCCACCGTGGTCTGCGCCGAACCGGCGGCGTAGGTCGGGACGCCGATAATAATGAGCACGGCCACCAGGACCAAGCGCGTCATTCGCATCGTTCGTGTGTCCCGCCGTTCCAACCCGTCACCGGAGGTCCTGGCGACGGCTTGGCGACGGCCCCGCCCAGCTTATATTATGAGCCGGCCGCGAAACCCGTCAAGGACCTAACAGCACGACTGAGCAACAACTTACGGTCGTGCTCCACATGCGCCCGGCAATCCGATCGGAATCCCCCACCACTCACGAGGCGCGTTGATCCCGTCGCGCAGCCGTGATAGAACCTCCGCACGTCCCCCATGTCGCGCTACCCCGTCAGCACCGCGGTCGTTATCGGATTGGCGACTGTCGCCGCGACCACCACGGCCTCCGGGCAAGACGCGGTGCAGCTCGTGACGGTCGTCGGCTATCTCAGGCACGACCCGGGCGATCTGCCGTGGATGCTCGAGCGCGCCACCGACGGTACGGAGACCGCCACCGCGTTCACCAGCGAGGACGAGATCGAGCGCTCCGGCGCCGAAGCGCTGGGCGCGCTGGAGTACCGGCTCCTTGGCGTCGGTGAGTTCGGAGTCGAGCCTCACGTCGGTCACAAGGTTCAGGTCAAGGGCCTGAAGCTGCGGTACGAGGACGAGTGGCGTCTCAACGTCACGTCGTTCCAGCACCTGACGCCGCGCTGCGAGTAGGACGCCGGCGACGGACATTTCTCACTGAGGCGACACGCGAGGAGACACGCGAATGACTGACGCGACCGAGTCACCCACGACCTCCGCATCAGCGCAGCCGTCTGCAGCCGCGGGCAACCGATGGCTCGTCCTCGCCGGTGGCGTGTTGATGAACCTGGCGCTCGGGGTCATTTACGCCTGGAGCGTCTTCGTGCAGCCGATCGAAGAGGAGTTCGGCTGGACGCGCGCAGACACGTCGGTCGTGTTCACGATCGCCATCCTGTCGATCGGCTCGTGGTTCGTCGTGGCCGGCCTGCTGCAGGATCGGTTCGGCCCGCGGCCCATCGCCGCGTTCGGCGGTGTCCTGTACGCCGCCGGGTTCTTCCTGGCCAGTCAGACGGAATCGCTCCTGTGGCTCTACGTCGTGTTCGGCGCGCTGGCCGGTGCCGGCAACGGCTTCGGGTATGCCGTGCCCATCCCCGTGTGCTCTAAGTGGTTCCCCGACAAGCGGGGCCTCGCGGTCGGTCTGGCGGTCGGTGGCTACGGCGCGGGGTCGGGCATCTTCGGACCGCTGGCGACCAACATCCTGATCCCCGACTACGGCTGGCGGACCACGATGCAGCTGTACGGCCTCGCGTTTCTCGTGATCACGTTGGTCGCCGCCTGGCTCCTCAGGAACCCACCCGCCGACTACAAGCCGACCGGCTGGGCACCCGCCGCACAGGCCAAGGTGGCCATCACACGCTCGAGTCGCGACATTCCGACCGGCGAGATGGTGAAGATGCCGACCTTCTACTTCCTCTGGGTTGCGTACTGTCTGGGTGCCGCCGCTGGCCTGATGGTGATTAGCCAGCTCGTGCCTTTCGGGACCGCGGCCGGTCTGAGCGTCGCGGCCGCCTCGCTCGGTCTCACGTTGGGCGCGGTCGGCAATGCGGGCGGTCGCGTGCTCTCGGGATGGATGTCGGACACGTTCGGGAGGCTGAACACGATGCGCCTGATGATCCTCATCTCCGCGATCGCGATGCCGCTCTTCTATACGTTCCGGGAGCAGGTGGTGTGGTTCTACCTGTTCATCGTCATCGTGTACTACTGCTATGGCACGCTGCTGTCGGTGTTCGCGTCGACGTCGGCCGATTTCTTCGGCACGAAGCACCTCGGCGTCAACTACGGCCTGCTCTTCTCCGCCTGGGGTATCGCGGGTCTCGTTGGACCCGTGATCGCAGGCAGCTTCTTCGACCGGTTCGGCAACTATCAGTTCGCCTTCTTCGCGGCGGCCGCCATGTCGGTCGTGGCGCTGCTGTCACTGATGATGGCGAAGAACCCCGCGGAGGCACAGGCGACCGCCTAGCTGCCGCGGGGCGGCACGGGCGCGCGAGTCGCGCCCACCCTGCAGCCCTTCCTCGCCATGTCCACCGCATCCTCGTCGTCTCTGGTCGGCTTCGTCGGCGATGCCGGCGATCGGCTGTGCCGCTTCACGCAGCGGTGGATCCCAGACTCGTGGGTCGTGTGCATGATTCTGACGGTCGTGGCCATCGTGCTGGCCATGGCCGCCGCCGGTGCAAGCCTCAACGAGGCGGTGCTCGCGTGGGGCGGTGGCCTGTGGGCCCTGCTCGAGCTGGCGATGCAGTTCTCGATCGCCATGATCGCGGCGCACGCGTGCGTCTCATCTCGGCCGGTGTTCACCCTGCTCGATAAGCTCGCCGGTCTGCCAGACAAGAACCGCCCCCTCCAGGCAATTGCGCTCATCGGTTTCTACTCGTTGACCACCGCCTACTTGAACTGGGCGCTGAGCGTGGTTGCCTCGGCGCTGTTCGTGCCGTTCGTCGCGCGGCGCAATCCGAAAGCCGATATCCGGGTCTTGATTGCCGCGGCCTATCTCGGCCTCGGTACTGTCTGGCACGGCGGGTTCTCGGGTTCTGCGCCCCTCATTCTCGCCACGCCCGGGAATCCACTCATCGCACCCGCCACTGGCGAGCCCGTGATTGACCGCCTGATCCCTGTGACCGAGAGTCTCCTCATTCCGTTCAATTTGATCTACGTCGTCATCATCGGGGCGGTCGCGCTGGCGACCGTCGTCGCGCTGCACCCGCGCGGCACGCCGCAGACCCTCACCAGCGAGCAGATCGATCAGATGATGCCGGCGCTGCCGGAGGTGGACCAGGCGGACACACCCGCCGGGCAGATGGGATCGCATCGTGGCTGGGTCGTCTTCGCCGCCATCTTGATCGGCTATCCCCTCGGCTACTCGATGGTCACGCGCGGCTTCGGGGCCACCTGGACGATCAACGCCTTCAACGCGGTGTTTCTGGTCTCGGCGCTGCTCCTGCAGGGGCGGCCGGCGAATCTCGTGAAGGCGTTCGGGAACGGCGCGCGCACGGCGTCCGGCGTCATTCTGCAGTTTCCGTTCTACGCCGGCATCTTCGGCGTCATCAACAACACGGAGCTCGGAAGCTGGCTGGGCGCGTTGTTCGTCGAGATCGCGACCACCGAGACCTACCCCCTGGTCGTCTACTTCTACTCGGGGTTCATGAACCTCTTCGTGCCGTCAGCCGGTTCGAAGTGGCTGATCGAGGCACCGTATCTCCTACCGGCCGCCCGCGAGCTGGGCGTGTCTGCGACGACCACGGTGCTGGCGTACGCCTACGGGGATTCGACGACGAACTTGATCCAACCGTTTTGGGCGATCCCGATCCTGACGGTGACGCGGCTGAAGTTCGGAGACGTGCTGGGCTACACCGGCATCGTGGCGATCGTCTGCATGATCACCAGCGTCATCGCGATGCTGTTGATTCCCGCGACGCTGTGAGTCCCGACCGGGCGCGCGTCCGTTTCCTGGTGTAGGACACGAGACTGCGCACCGCCGGCCAAGGCGCGCACGGCGCGCCTCGCGGACGCGGAGCGGGGCTCTCGGGGTCCCCGCGTAGCGTCCGCGGGGGGTCCGGGGGCGTAGCCCCCGTCTAGATATGCCGCTCAGCGCCGGGGCGAGCGGCCGCGCTCGCGCTCCGCCGGTCCCGGACCAAAGCGCCGGTCGCGCCGTGGGGGGCGTCGCTCGTTGCCGAGTCGAACGATCTCTTCCTCGAAGACCTCCAACTGCGCGGCCGTGAGGATGTCCGCGATTGCGGTCCGGAAGTCGGCCTGCTCGGTCTCGAAGCGTGCGCGCACCTCCCGATTGACCTCCCGAAAGTGCTGGCGGCGCGTCTCGAAGAGCTGCTCGAGCCGAACCCGCTGATCGTCGGTGAGCTCCATTTCCGACGACAACCGCTCGAGGAGCATCCGCGGCGGCGGCCCACCTCGACCGCCCGGCGGCCCCAGGCCCGTCCGTGGCCCCGGCACGAGCCAGGGCGTGACGAGCGCCCCCGCGCCCACACCCACCAGGAACACGGCGACCACGAACATCCCAACCCAGGCGCGCCCGGGCACCTCGCTCATGGCACCGTCTCCAACGGATCGTCGGGGTCGGCCGTCAGGACCGCGTCGAGCAGCGCGTCGGCGGCGACGTCGACCCCCGAGAGCAGCATGAAAGCCGGCCTTGCATCCGTTGGCGCATCATCACTCCAGGCGGTCACGAGATCGACGAACTCGATCGGTTGAGGTGCATCCGGCGGACCGGACGTCCGGAGACCCACTGCCGCGACCAGGAACAGCGCGGTTGCCACAGGCGCGAGGCGCAACGTCCAGGCGCGCCAGTCCACGGCGTCGAGCCAGCTGGCTGTCGGCTCGAGCTTCGCCATCACCCGAGCGGCAAAGTCCGGCGGGGTGCCCCGGTCGGGTCGAGCGGCCAGCGCGACTCTCACGGCGCGCTGCGCGTCACGAGCGTCACGGCAGGCGGCGCACGCGGCGAGGTGGAGCCGAACGGCGCGATCCCGTGCCTCGCCTGTGGGCCCGTCGACGGTGCCGCCAGCGTCCCGCACGATGAACGGTCGCGCCTCGTCGCAGTTCATGACCATGCCTCACTCACACCCGGTGTGCTCGTCGCGCGGTGCCGACGACTGACCTGAGCAGCGGCCGAAGCCGTTGCCGCGCCCGAAAGATCCGTGACTCCACCGTGCCGATCGGCGTGGCCGTGATGGCCGCGATCTCCTTGTAGTCCAGCCCCTCGACATCCCGCAAGATCACGGCGACGCGCAGATCAGCGGGGAGCGTGGCCAGCGCCCGATCGATCGCGTCGCGCGCAACGAGCGTCGCCTCGGCGTCCGGGAGGCCCGACGGCACCTCGACGGCATCCGCCGCTTCCGCGTCGCCGACCGGAACCCACCCTTCGAGGTGCCCCCGTCGGGAACGCCGGTCGAGCGCTGTCCGGGCCGCGTTGGTGGCGATGCGGTAGAGCCACGTCTTGAAGGTGCTGTCTCCGCGAAACCGCGCCAGCGCGCGGTACGCCCGCACGAACGTGTCCTGCGCCACGTCTTCAGCCGCGCTATGGTCGCGAAGCATCGTCTGCGCATAGTTCACGATCCGCGTTTGATAGCGCCCGACGAGCGTCTCGAACGCGCGGAGGTCACCCGCCCTCGCCTCCTCCACAAGCTTCCGGTCTGCATCACGTGCATCGCGTCCCACGGTATGACCGCGCCCGGCACGCCGGTCGTCACAGGCTGTCGCGCATCATACAGGCGCCACGCCCCGCGGCTTCCGTGTCAGCGCCGTACAGACAAAGACTTCGAGCAACCGCCGTTTCTTCCCTGACTCGCCCGACGTCGCGAGGCTCGCAACTCAGGGAATATTTCATCCGGGTGCCGGGTCGATAGACACAACGAAGGAGGACGCAATGACGGACAGAAGTTCGACGAAGGCCTGTGGAACGGCGTCGGTCGGTGTCGGCGTGATCGCCGCGAGCATGTTACTGATGGCGCTCGACACCCAGGTCGACGCCGCACAACGAGGCCGGGGCCCGAGGGGCGGACGGATGCACGCCGACAACGGCGGCCCGGCCCTGGGGCGCATCCTGCCCCCGCTCCGACGTCTGGATCTCGACGAGTTCCAGCGCACGCAGATCCGTGCCCTGATGGACCAGCATCGCGAGGCGCTCCAGACGACGGCCGAGCCACTGCGCGCGGCGCGACGTGCGCTGCGCGATGCCGTGACGACGGATGTCGTCAACGAGGGCGAGATCCGAACGCGTGCAGCCCAGCTCGCGACGCTCGAGGGCGACGCCGCGGTGCAGCAGGCCTCCCTCTTCGCCCAGGTGTGGCGGCTGCTCACGCTCGACCAACAGGCGCGGGCCGCGGAGCTCGAGGCGGAAGCGCAGGCCCGCCGCAGCGAGCGGCGCACGCGGATGGAGGAACGCCGCCAGGAGCGGCGGCAACGTCGGCCGGACGCCTCAGGTTAGTTGGCGGTCAGTGCGACGTGCGGTCGAGGATCCGCTCGATCTCGTCCATCACGCGGTCCATCCGGGCGATGAGCGCGTCGTACGGGGCATCGGTCGCGAGGTCGATGCCGTAGTCCTGCAGCAGCTCGTATGCGTAGCGTGATCCGCCGGCGGAGAGCACGGCGAGGTAGTCGTCGCGCGCCTGCTCGTCGCCGTTGAGAAAGCGCTCGGCGAACATCGTGCCACCCGCGATCGACGTGGCGTACTGAAACACGTAGAAGTTGCGGTAGAAGTGGGGGATGAAGCCCCACTCGATCGCGTAGGCCGCGTCGTAGTCCAGCACGCCGGCGTCCGAACCATGATAGCGACGCACGAGTTGCTCGTAGAGCTCGGTCATCTTCTCGCCCGAGAGCGCCTCTCCCACCTCGACGAGCTCGTGGATCTTCAGCTCGAACTCGGCGAACATCACTTGTCGAAAAAATGTCCCGCGCACCGCTTCCAGCGCGGTGCCGAGGTAGAAGAGCCGCTCCTCGTCCGTGATGTCCTGGGCGAGCATGTGCTCCTGCAACAGGACCTCGTTCGTCGTCGACGCGATCTCCGCCGTGAAGGTAGCGTAGCTCGCCGTCTCGTACGGGTTGTGCTCCTTCGAGAGCAGCGTGTGGACGGCATGTCCCCATTCGTGGGCCAGCGTCGACACGTCGTCATACTTGCCGTTGAAGTTCAGCAACAGATATGGGTGACCGTCGTAGACCGACCCGAGCATGTAGGCCCCGGGCGCCTTCCCCTGTTGGGGGTAGACGTGCATCCACTCGCCGGCAAACCCCTCCTGCAACAGGTCGGTGTAGTGGTCGCCGAGTGGCGCCGCGGACGCCAGGGCGAGCGCCTCCGATTCGTCGAGGCCGAACGCCCGATCGGATGCCACGAGCGATGGGTAGATGTCGTAGTAGCGCAGGTCGTCGAGACCCAGCATCCGCTGACGGAGCCGAAAGTACCGGTGTAGCGACGGAAGGTGGCGATGGGCCGCAGCGATCAGCCTGTGATAGACAGCGATCGGGATGTGTGGCCCGGCCAGCGCAGCGTCCAGCGCACTGTCATAGCGGCGGGCCTTTGCCTCGAAGACGTGCGCCTTGACGTGGGTGTCGAGGGTCTGGCCGAGTGTCGCTTCATACGCCTTCCACGATTGCCAGAAGGCGTCGAAGACGCGTTGCCGATCCTCACGGTTCTGCGCCGCGCGATGCTTGCCGTAGGCGGCCGGGTCGAGCCGCACCGCCTCGCCCGTCGACAGCGTGATGGTCGGAAACGGCATGTCCGAGCTCGACAGCATGGCGAAAATCCGCTCCGGCCCCTGGCGCATGGCGCTCGTGCCGGCAATCACCGCCTCAGCCTCATCCGTCAACGTGTGCGGTGCCCGGCGCAACGTGTCCCGCACGTTGAACGCATGCTTCGACAACCCGGCATCCTCGCGCAGGTAGCGCTCGAACGTCGCGGAACCGACGCGGAGCAACTCAGGCGCGACGAAGCTCGTGACCGCCTCGAACTCGGCCAACAGCAACGCCGCGTCGCCGCGCCGCTCCTGCGCGTCTGCCACGCGTCGGTCTTCATCGGACTTGAGAAAGGCGTAGGAATACAGGTGCTCGAGCGCCTTCGTGGTGTCGCTGATGGCGTCGAGCGCCTCCCGGAGCACGGCGGCGCTTTCGCCCAGCCGGCCCTGAAACGCCGACAGGCCGTTGACCTGGTCCCCGAGCCGCGCCTTGTCGGCCGCCCACGCCTCGAGATTCGGATAGAGCGCGACCAGGTCCCACGCGACTTGCGCGGGTGGTGTGGTGTCGCCGGGTTGCGCGGCTGCGGTCTCCACCGGACTCACGTGCGTGGCTTCATTGACTGTCATCGTCATCACCATGGCCATGAGAGCCACTCCGAACACGGCGGCGCCCGAAGGGCCGCGCCCGGCCGCGCACCGGCGGCGTGCATCGCTCGCCATCGTCAGGCCACCAGCTGGCGGAGCACGTACGGGAGAATCCCGCCGTGGCGGAAATAGGTGAGCTCATCGGGCGTATCGATGCGGGCCGTCACGCTGAACTCGCGTCTCGCGCCACCGACCGCCGTCGCGCGCACCCGGACGTCGCTGCGGGGCGCGAGCCCGTCGGCGACGCCGGTGAGGTCGAATGACTCGGTCCCGGTCAGACCCAGGCTCGCCGCCGAGTCCCCCTCCTTGAACACGAGCGGTAACACCCCCATGAACACCAAATTGCTCCGATGGATCCGCTCGAAGCTCTCGGCAATCACCGCGCGGACCCCGAGCAGCATCGTCCCCTTGGCCGCCCAGTCACGTGAGGAGCCCGAGCCGTATTCCCTACCGGCCAGCACGATCAGCGGCGTGCCCTCCGCCTGGTAACGCATCCCGGCGTCGTAGATGCTCATCTGCTCACCGCCTGGCTGATGACGCGTCCACCCGCCCTCCGTACCCGGGGCGAGCTGGTTGCGCAGGCGGATGTTGGCGAACGTGCCCCGCATCATCACCTCGTGGTTGCCCCGCCGGCTACCGAACGAGTTGAAGTCGGTGGGGGCGACGCCGTTGGCGATCAGGTACCGCCCAGCCGGGCCCTCTGCGGGGATCGCGCCCGCGGGCGAGATGTGGTCGGTGGTGACGCTGTCACCCAGCAGGGCCAGGACGCGCGCGCCCTCGATGTCGGCGAGCGGGGCGGGTTGGGCCGACAGCGCATCGAAGAAGGGCGGGTGCTGGACGTAGGTCGAGTCGTCCGACCATTGGAACCGGTCGCCGCCCGGCGCCGATAGATCGCGCCACCGGCGGTCGCCGTCGAAGACGCCGGCGTATTTCTCGGTGAACTGCTCGGTCCTCACCGCCGACGTCATGGCCGCCTGGACCTCGCCCGCGGAGGGCCAGAGATCGGCGAGGAACACATCGCGCCCGTCTGAACCGGTGCCGAGCGGCTCGGTTGTGAGATCGATGGTCATGCGGCCGGCGATTGCGTAGGCAACGACGAGCGGCGGCGACGCGAGATAGTTTGCCCGCACGAGCGGCTGGACCCGTCCTTCGAAGTTGCGGTTCCCGCTCAGCACGGACGCCACGATGAGATCGCGCGTCGTGATGGCGTGCGCGACGTCGTCCGGAAGCGGGCCACTGTTGCCGATGCACGTCGTGCACCCATAGCCGACGAGGCCGAAACCAAGCTCGGCAAGGGGCGCCAGCAATCCGGCGGCCCGGAGATACTCGGTGACCACCATCGAGCCCGGCGCCAGGCTCGTCTTGACCCACGGCTGCGGCCGCAACCCGCGCTCCGCCGCCTTGCGGGCAACCAGCCCCGCGGCCAGCATGACGCTCGGGTTCGACGTGTTCGTGCAGCTCGTGATCGCGGCGATGACGACCGCGCCGTGATCGATGTCGGCCGCGCCGCCGTCGCCATTGGACGACGCCGGTGACGACCCGACGCCGTATCCGGGGCGCGATTCGTCGAGCACGGCTCGAAACGCCTGCTTCGCGTTTTTCAGTAGCACGCGGTCCTGTGGACGCGTCGGACCGGCGATGCACGGCTCGATGGTCCCGAGGTCGATCTCGACGACGTCGGTGTAGACCGGGTCATCCGAGTCCGTCGCGAAGAGGCCCTGCGTCTTGGCGTACGCCTCGACCAGATCAACCTGCGCCGCCGGACGCCCGGTCAGCGACAGGTAATCGAGCGTCATCCCATCGATCGGACAGATGGCCACCGTCGATCCGTATTCGGGCGACATGTTGCCGAGCGTGGCACGGTCGGCCAGCGTGAGCGAGGCGAGACCCGGACCGAAGAACTCAACGAACTTGGCGACGACGCCGTAGCGTCGCAGCCGCTCTGTCACCGTCAGGACCAGGTCCGTCGCCGTCGTCCCCCCGAAAAGCCTTCCGACCAACCGCACGCCGATGACGTCCGGTATGAGCATCGAGATCGGTTGGCCCAACATCGCCGCTTCCGCCTCGATGCCACCGACACCCCACCCGACAACACCGAGTCCGTTGACCATCGTCGTGTGCGAATCGGTGCCGACAAGCGTGTCTGGATACGCGAGCGTGTGCCCGTTCGAGGTGTCGCGGCACACGACGCGGGCCAGATACTCGACGTTGATCTGGTGGACGATGCCGGTGTCGGGCGGCACGACCTTGAAGTTGTCGAACGCATCCTGTCCCCACTTCAAGAACGCATAGCGTTCGCGGTTCCGCGTGAACTCGAGCTCGGCGTTGAGCTCCATGGCGTCGGGCCGACCAAAATGATCGACCTGCACCGAGTGGTCGATGACGAGCTCAGCCGGTTGCAACGGGTTGACGCGGCCCGGGTCGCCGCCCAACCGGACGACGCCGTCACGCATCGCGGCAAGGTCGACCACTGCGGGCACCCCGGTGAAATCCTGCAGTAGGACCCGCGCCGGCATGAAGGCAATCTCTGCCGCGAGCCCTGGCGTCCAGCGGGCGAGCGCCTCGATGTCGTCCGCCGTCACCGAACCGCCGTCCTCACGGCGGAGCATGTTCTCCAGCAGGATCTTGAGTGAATACGGCAGCCGGCCCACGGTGGGATAGCCGTTGGATTCGAGCGCGCGGAGGTTGTACAGCTCGACGGTGGTACCGTCGCCGGCAGGCAGTGCCTGGCGCGTGCCAAAGGAGTTGAGGCTCATGGTCTGTCTGTACCAGCGAGGTCCCCAGCGGCGATGCACGTAAGCGCCGGGTTTAGAATGCCGTCGACTCGTCGGACGGAATCCTCAATGATCCTTCACGATCGACCTGTGACGCAAGGCCCCGCCCGACCGGGTGGACGCCCATGACCCGACCGCGTCTCGGCGCGCACATGTCGATCGCCGGCGGCGTGCCGTGCGCGATCGAACGCGCGGTCGCGACGGGGTGCGAAGCCCTGCAGATCTTCACGAAGAACTCGAACCAGTGGCGCGCCCGGCCGATCCCTGACGCGGAGATCGAAGATTTCCGCGCGAGGGCGCACGCGAGCAGCATCGACTCGATCGTGTCGCATGCGAGCTATCTGATCAACCTGGCGGCGCCCGATCGCGCCCTGCGCCAGCGGTCGATCGCGGCGCTGGAGGACGAGCTCCACCGGGGAGACCAGCTCGGACTCTCCGGCGTCGTCCTCCACCCGGGGGCGTACACGACCGGCACGGAACAGGACGGGGTGAAGTGGATCGCCGAAGGAATCGCCCACGCGCAGTCCCGCCAGACAGGCCGCACGCCGGTGGTGCTCGAGCATACGGCGGGGCAGGGCACGATGCTCGGGCATCGGTTCGAGCAGCTACGCGCGATGATCGACGACCTCGACGACGCGGCGCACGTGACGATTTGTCTGGACACGTGCCACCTGGTCGCCGCCGGTTACGACATCGTCTCGGAGACCGGCTATCGCCGAGTGTGCGACGAGTTCGACGCCGTGCTCGGGTTCGATCGCCTGACGGTCGTGCATCTCAACGACTCGAAGAAGCCGCTCGGCAGCCGCGTCGACCGCCACGACAACATCGGACAGGGCTGCATCGGCACGGAGCCGTTCCGCAGGCTGCTGCGGGACCCGCGGTTCGCACACATGCCGATGGTGCTCGAGACGCCCAAGGCCGGACGTGGCCAACCGCCCGGGACCGACGCCGATCCCCAGGACCTCGAGAACCTCGCGCTCTTGCGACGACTCCGCGATGAATGAGGGCGCCACGGCTCCCGACCAACGGCCTGTCGCGCAGGTCACTCCGATTCGCTGAACACCTCGGCTTCGAACGTCCACACCCTGGCGCCGCGCGTCCAGGCATCCTCCGGCAGACCGGCCTTGCGACAGGTCTGGC
This sequence comes from Vicinamibacterales bacterium, assembly GCA_965197395.1. Lineage (GTDB taxonomy): Bacteria > Acidobacteriota > Vicinamibacteria > Vicinamibacterales > UBA8438 > CAZYFH01. The sequence goes on from CBDANB010000007.1 coordinate 1,224,488, forward strand.
CCAGGAATGTGCGCGCGTCCCAGCCCCACTCGACCGCCACCTGCGGCAACAGCAGACCGCGATGCGCGCCGTCGTCGACGACCAGGCCGTGGCGGCCCACATCGATCGCGGTTGCGTCTCGGAGCTCGGTCAGCGGGCCGAGCACGGAGACCTCGAACACGACGTCGGCGAGCTCGACGCGCGACAGCGCAGGGAAGCGCGGATCCTCGGTTGCCGCGGAAACGGCGACACGACGGACGATGTCGGCCAGCGGCGCGTCGGCGTCGACGTGACCGATGCAGCCGCGGAGCGCCCCCGCCAGGTGGATCGTAACGAACGCGCCAGCCCGGCGGCGCAGTGTGTCGGCGTCGCCGGTGTCCGCCGTGCCGTCGGGTCGCGGGTGGTCGAGTCTCGCGGCCACCGCGCCGCGCGCAATCAACAGTAGACGCCGTCCTTCAGCGTCGGACAGACCCATCCGCTCACTCCATCACGGCCGCGAGGTATCCGACCACCTGCCGCTTGTCACCCGACACGTCCCCGGAATCGGCGCGCATGAGCACCTGGCCCCGTGTCGCGCCGAGCGCACGTGCGGCCCGCATCACGCTGATCGCGGCTCCCCCCCCGCAGGCCACCGAGCGTCCGCGCTCGGGCTCCGGATACCGCTCGAACTCGGTCAGCAGCCCATCCGCGTCGAATCGTTCCACGAAGCCAGCAACGCGCCCGTCAAGCTCGGCTGCTCGGTCGGCGTCGAAATAGTGCGACAGATCGGTGCTGGCCACGAGCAGCGCTCTGGTGTCGGCCAACGTCTCGGCGAGCAGGTCGGCGAGGGCGAGGATGGTCGAGCGCACCTGATAGCCGACGACCAGCGGCACGATGGGCGTGTCGGGAAGGACCCGCCGCAGAAACGGCAGCTGGAGCTCGAGTGAGTGCTCTCGTGCATGGGCCTCAGGGTTGAGTACGACCAACGGAGATCGCGTATGAAGACGCGCCGCCAGCGCGGCATCGACCGTTATCGGCCCGAGTGGCGTGTCGAACGCGCCGCGCGCATAGACGGACACGCCGTCGAATCCGACGAAGTGAGACGGGCCGACCAGCACGACGACGTCGTATGGCCCGCCCCGCACCGCAGCATACGCGTGCGCCGCAACCGGCCCCGAATAGATCAGCCCGGCGTGCGGCGCGATGAGCGCACGGACACGCGGCCGGCGACTCTCGCTCGCGCGATGGAGGTAGCCATCCACCTCAGCTGAGAGAGCCCCCCCGTCCGCCGGATACCACGTACCGGCGACGGCGGCCGGCCGTAGCGGCTCGAGTGCCTCTTCCTGGCGCTGGGGTCCCATGAGATCGTCCGTTCGCGTGTGCTGGCGGTGGCCGCGCTCACGGCCCATTCCGTCGACGAGACGCGTCGTCGCGCAGGTCGCACGCCGCGCGCGCTGCGTTGACCGCCGACAGCCACTCTACTATTCTGGCCTCGAGTCCCCCCGTGAGGTGAGCGTGACCCGAATCGCTGTGTCGTGCGCCGTCGCGATCCTGTCGATCTTGCTGTCGGTTGGTCTCGCCGCGCAAGACTACGTCGCGGAGACCGAGTCGTGGCGCGCCGAGCGGGAGGCGCGTCTCACGGCCGACGACGGGTGGTTGACGGTCGCGGGTCTCTTCTTCCTCACGGAGGGCGAGAACAGCTTCGGGTCGTCGCCAGTCAACGACATTGTGATCCGCACCGGGCCTGAGCGTGCGGGCATCGTCACCCTGGACGACGGGCGGATCACGGTGCGTGCCGCCGTGGGCACCACGCTGTCGGTAGACGGACAAGATGTCGTGTCCGCGCGGCTGTGGCCGTTCGAGGGCAACGACCGTCCGACGATCACGGTGGGACCGCTCAGCCTGTTCGCGCATTACAGCGGCGAGCGCCTGGCCATTCGGATGCGGGACCGCGACAGCGATATCCTCCGACAGTTCCGCGGACTGCAATGGTTTCCCGTCGACGACCGCTACCGCGTGCGCGGCCGATACGTGCCGCACGACGAACCGGTAACGATTACGCTCCCGAACATCCTCGGAGACGTCGAGGTGTTTCAGAGCAGCGGATCGGTGGCGCTGCGTGTCGGCGGACGCGCGCTGCGTATGATGGCGATCGACTCGGGCGATCGGCTGTGGTTCATCTTCCGGGATATGACGAGCGGGACCGAGACCTATCCGGCGGCGCGCTTTCTGTACGCGGACGCCCCGGCGAACGGGGTGACCGTCGTCGACTTCAACCGGGCCTACAACCCGCCCTGCGCGTTCAACCCGTATACCACCTGTCCGCTGCCGCCGCCGGAGAATCGCCTACCGATTCGGATCGAAGCCGGCGAGATGGACTACCACGCCGCGAACGAATGAGTGAAGTGCGCGACCGAGCGCTGTGCGCACTCGCATCCCACGGTCGGTGACGACGGGCTGGCGCGAGAAGCCTTGACCGAGGATCGGTGACGGCTGAGGGCGGGGGCGCCCAGATCAGGCGAAGCCGGCCAGTTCGGCCGACACGATCTTCTGGCACTCCGGACAGGCGAGCACCCGCCCGCGTCTCGGCAAGGTCGAGGTGAAGTTCACCCGGGTGCGCAGCAATCGTACGACCTTGAGCACGTCGAGATCGGCCTCGCAGTGCGGGCACTTGACGGAGTTCTCCAGCGTGTACTCGGCCTCGGCCTCTCGACCGGACAGGCCCTCCGACCCCACCGCGATCTCGCGAACGTCGGCGTCAGACATGGCACCCAGCGTCCGGCCCTCTCCGGTTGACGGGACGCACTCTCCCTATTGTCGGCCGAATGGGGTCCGAGCGCCACCCGGTGGGCTGGCTACGTCGCTCGCGCATACAGATCCAGCACTCCGCCCGCACGCGCGGCCTCGAGCGGCGTCCTGATCGCGGCGGTCACCCACCACGGGCGCCCCGCTCGCTCGAGCACCGGGGTCTCTACCCGCGTCACCTCGAACCCGGCCGCGGCAACGATCCGCGTGAGCGTCGCCGGCGTGAAGAACCAGAGGTGGTGAAGCGCGCCGTAATGTTTCCATCGCTGGCGCTTGAGACCCAGGCGGCTCTGCCAGCTCTTCAGACGCGGACTCAATCCAGCCATATTGGGCACGCCCACGAATAGAATACCATCGGCGGCGAGGAGCCCTCGGGCGCGTCTGAGCTCCTCGAGCGGGTTCTGCGTGTGCTCGAGCACGTGGTTGAACCTGACAACGTCGAAGCGGGTGGCGTCGTCGAACCCAATGTGCGGGAGCTCACCTTCCCAGAGGCGCACGCCCGTATCCCGCGCCGCCGCCGTCAGCGTCACATCGGTGCCGTCCACGTGCCAGCCGTCGTCCACCGCGAAGCGGATGAACGCCCCGGCTCCACAGCCCACGTCGAGCAGTGCGCGGCGCGGCGGGGGGAGGAGACCCGTGAGCGTCGCGAGTTGCCGCGCATAGTGTCGGCGCCGGGCGGGATCGATGGCGCGGTCAGCAGCCGGATGGTATGCGGCGCCGTAGACCGCTGTCGCGAGTTGCTCGAAGATCGGACGGGGGTGCTGGAATTCGAGCCCGCAGCGCGCGCAGCGCGCGAGCGACAACCCCTGGAAGTCGACACCAATGGCGCGAGGCGGGCACTGACACATCGGGCACGCCACCGCTTCTCGCGCCGACAGCGCCGCGTCCACCTCGACGCGCGACCGACCAAAGAGCGAACCGGTCATTCTCTAGATGGGGCTGCGCCCCAAGCCCCCGCGACCGCTGCGTGGGGACCCCGAGTGCCCCACTCCGCGGCCGCACGGCGCGCCGTGCGCGCCTGGCCGTCGACACCGATCCATCTCGCTCCGGCCTGACCCAGATGGGGCTTCGCCCCAAGCTCCCACGCTGTGCGCCGTGCTTCGGCGCGACGTGTCTCTTTTGCACACGTGACGGACAGTCGAAACACCTCGTCAATCATGGCATGCCCCCCGTACCGCGCGCCCGAGCCGGGGTGCTACGATCCGCGCATGGCCGAGCGCTTGACGCGGGCGGAGGTCGAGCGCATCGCCGCGCTGGCACATCTAGAGCTCACAGCGGACGAGGCGGAGCGATTCACCAGACAGCTTGGTGACATCCTCGATTACGCGGAGCGGCTACGCCACGTCGATACGACCGGGACGACCGAGAGCTGGCGCCCAAGCGCGCCGGAGTCCGCACTACGGGCGGACACGGTGCGCCCATCGCTGGGTCCGCGTGATGCGCTGGCCAACGCCCCAGACGCCTCGCCAGCCGACCGGGACTCGGACACCGGCTTCTTTCGGGTACCCCGGGTGATCGGTTGATGCCGCCGAACGCGGCGCCCGACGAGTGGACCGTCGCGACGATTCGCGCCGCGGTGGCCAGCGGCGACCGCTCGGCCGTCGACGTGTGCCAGACCTACCTCGACTGGATCGCCGAGGCTGACGGATACCTGAACGCCATGACCCTGGTGCTCCGAGACGAAGCCCTTGCTCGGGCCGCCGAGGTCGACGCGCGCCGTGCCGAATGGCGCGATCGACCACTGCTCGGGGTCCCCATCACGATCAAGGACGTCATCTGCACGCGCGGTCACCCAACGACGGCCGCGTCGCGCATGCTCGAGGGGTTCCGGCCGCCATACGACGCGACGGTCGTTGCGCGCCTACGCGCGGCGGGCGCCATCGTGATCGGTAAGACCAACTGCGACGAGTTCGCGATGGGGTCGTCCACCGAGCATTCGGCCTACGGGCCCACCCGCAACCCGTGGGCACCGAGCCGCACGCCAGGTGGGTCGAGCGGCGGGGCAGCCGCTGCGGTCGCGGCCCGGTTTGCGCCGGCCTCGATCGCCTCCGATACCGGCGGCTCGATCCGCCAACCCGCAGCGTTTTGCGGCGTCGTCGGTCTCAAGCCGACCTATGGTCGCGTCTCCCGCTACGGCCTCCTCGCCTTTGGATCGTCGCTCGATCAGATTGGCCCGATCACGCTGACGGTCGCCGATGCGGCGACCGTCTTCGAGGCGATCGCGGGTGCCGATCCCTGCGACGCGACGTCTGTCGATACGCCTGTCGCCCCCGTCGACGCCAACCTGACGCGTGGGACCGCCGGCACGCGTATCGGGGTGCCGCGCGCCGTCCTCGATGCGAGTGACGCGTGTCTCGATGCACACGTGCGGCAGTCGTTCGAGTCGGCGCTCGGCAGGCTGGCGGAGCTCGGCGCGGACGTGGTCGACATCGAGCTTCCGCACGCCGGATATGCCGTGCCGGTCTACTACCTGGTCGCGCCAGCCGAAGCGAGCGCCAACCTCGCCCGATACGACGGCGTGCGATTCGGTTTCCGCGCGGCGCCGGCCGAACCGGACAGCCTGCCGACGGCCTCGCTGGCGGGCATGTATGACCGGACGCGACACGCGGGATTCGGCGCCGAGGTGAAGCGGAGAATCATGCTCGGCACCTACGCGTTGAGCGCCGGGTACTACGACGCGTACTACCGAAAAGCCCAGCAGGTGCGAAGCCTGATCCGCCGTGACTACGACGTCGCGTTCGCCGACCAGGGCGTCGACGTCGTCGCCATCCCGACGACCCCGTCGCCGGCGTTCGCCCTCGGTGAGCGCACGGACGACCCGCTCTCGATGTATCTCGGCGATGTCTTCACCGTGAGCGCCAACCTGACCGGGCTACCCGCGATCAGCCTGCCGGCTGGCCTGACGGCGGACGGGCTCCCGACGGGGTTCCAGCTGATCGGCCGCCCATTCGACGAGTCGATGCTCTTCCGACTCGGCGGAGCGCTCGAGCGTGCGGCGCCATGGTGGCGCGAACGACCGTCCGTGGCGGGATTCGGGGGCGAAGACCCCGTCTCGTGAGAAGCCCGTGGCTAGGCGGCCGCGGCGGGGCGGAAGAGCACGGCGAAGACTCCCCACACGACGGCGGCGAGCAGCAGCAACGGAAGCAATGGAAGGACGACGGTGACGGCCAGCGCGACGAGACCCGCGGCCGCAACAAGGGGAACGATGGCGACGCCAACGAGGCCGCCGAACACGGCCTTGACCAGCAGCAACGGCAAGAGCAGCATCCAGCCGATGAGTCGGAGCGGCAACAGGACGAGCCAGACCAAAGCTTTCAGGACCATCAGCATCGTGACCACCATTCCGGCGACCACGAGTCCGGCGACGAGGAGCGCGATGAGGGCAACAATCTCCATCGTGTGCTAATCCTTACGGCCGGCCTGCTCCAGAAGCTCCGGGGTCCGGAGTTGGTCCGCCGGCCCGCGAGGCGCGTCCGGAGACAGGTATCCGAATCCGCGTTTCTGCTCGTCATACAGGTTGCGCACGATGAGCGAATCGCGCTGGGACCGAAACTTCAACTTCGTGAAGCCGAAGACAAAGACGAAGCCGATGAAGAGGAACAGCACGAACCCGGTCGACAGGAGCAGGCCTTGCAACGCGCCGACCGCGATCTCGAACGGCGTCACGCGCCCCCGCTTCCGGGCGGCTTGGGCTCCGGCACTTCATAGAGGACCAACCCGCCGTCCACCTCGCGCATCGCCACTCGCTCGAGCTTGCTCTGTGGATCGGGGCGCACGCCGGTCTCGGGATCGGGTGTGAGATGCTTCAGGCGCGGCAACGCGCCGCGCCGCAGCTGCTTTGCCCGCTGCGCGGCCACGTCGACGTAGAGGAAGCGGCTTTCGATCGGCGGGAGTGGGTCGCGCTCGACCGGCGGCTCCGGTTCGGCACTGGCGCCGGAGTCGATGTCCGTTACGGATTCCGCCTCGGTCAGCCCGTCTTCTTCACTCATAGCCGTCAAGAATACGCGAAACGGTTGGGCGCTGTCTCCCATGATCTGATGGCCACGGCGCGCCGATCCCCGGTACAGCTTCGAACCACTCCCCATTGAGCACGTAGTACGCGGGCTCGCCAGCGATATACAGCACGACACCCCCGATGTCGTCGGTCACGGGCACGATCGATCGCGCATCGAGGTCCGTGCGTCGAGGATGGGCTTGGTCGGTCATCGGCTCGTGTGACTGCCGCCTCCTGTCGAGGGGAAAGGTAAACCGATCGTAGCGAATATATTATTGGTTGTAAAGTATAAAATATTAGTTATATATACTCATATCATAGGCATAAAGTCGGACTCCGCCAGGTAGGGCGTCTGATGTGAACGATTTATGAGGAATGTGCGATCATGAGTCGAAAGTGCGCATTCTGTTTGTTGGGGACATCGTGGGTAAACCCGGGCGCGAGATCGCCCGGCGTGCCATCCCGCCGCTGGTTGATCGTCGCGAGATAGATCTGGTCATTGCCAACGTGGAGAACGCGGCCGGCGGCAACGGCATCACGCGCGACACGGCCGAGGCGCTGCGTGACGCTGGCATCGGCGTTATGACGACCGGAAACCACGTCTGGGACAAGAAAGAGGCGCTGAGCTATATCGAGCTGGAGCCGCGGCTGCTCCGGCCTGCGAACTACCCCGCCGGGGTTCCGGGCCGTGGCCGCTATGTGGCGCGCACGGCGGACGGCATCGCGGTCGGCGTCATCAACGTGATGGGACGGATATTCATGAACCCCCTCGACAATCCCTTTCACGTGGTCCGTGACGAAATCGAGGCGGTACGCGCCGACGCGGACGTCCGCGTCGTGCTCGTCGACTTCCACGCCGAGGCGACATCCGAAAAGGTCGCGATGGGGTGGCATCTCGACGGCGACGTGACGGCGGTCGTCGGGACGCATACGCACGTGCAGACCGCCGACGCGCGGATCCTGCCGGAGGGAACTGCGTATATCACCGACGTCGGCATGACCGGCCCGTGCGATTCCGTCATTGGCGTCGACACCCGGCCGGCGTTGAAACGTTTTCTCGACGGGATGCCGGCCCGTTTCGACACGGCGACCGGGAACCCACACCTCAATGCGGTCATCGTGACGGCGGACGCAGCGACTGGCCTGGCGAACGGTATCGAGCGGCTCGACTTGTCGGCGCACGACGTCGAGGCGCTCACGCACCACGTGGTATCGGTTCCGTGACCGACCGCCTCCCCTTCGACCAGCCCGATCCCGGACCGACGCCGCGCCCGGGTCCTGATCCTGATCTTGGTCCGGGTCCTGATCCGACGCCCGGGATCCGCCCGCGCATCCCCCGTCGCGTGTACACCGTGACCGAGCTGACGTCCTCGATACGCCAGCTGCTCGAGTCGAGCTACGCGGAGGTGTGGGTCGAAGGCGAGATCTCCAACTGCCGCACATGGAAGACCGGTCATCTGTATTTCACGCTGAAGGATGGTGGTGCGCAGATCCGCGCCGTCATGTTTCGGTCGGCGCTGCGATATCTCCGCTTCGGCGCAGAGGATGGTCTGCAGGTGGTCGCCAGGGGTCGTCTCGGGGTCTATGAACCGAAGGGCGAATACCAACTGGTCGCCGAGCATCTCGAGCCGCGAGGGCTCGGCGCGCTGCAATTGGCCTTCGATCAGCTGCGCCGCAAACTCGCAGAGGAGGGGCTCTTTGACGCCGCACGCAAGCGACCGCTACCGGCGCTGCCACGTAAGATCGGTGTGGTCACGTCGCTCGACGGCGCGGCGCTGCGCGACATCATTCAGGTGCTCGGCCGCCGGTATCCGAACGCGCATCTGGTGATCAGCGCGACGCGCGTGCAAGGAGAGGGCGCGGCGCCGGACATCGTCCGGGCGCTCGGACGTCTGCAACGCGTCGAGCGGATCGACGTGGTCATCGTCGGACGGGGAGGCGGTTCGATGGAAGACCTGTGGGCGTTCAACGATGAGCGGGTGGCGCGCGCCGTCGTCGCATCACCGGTGCCGGTCATCGCGGCCGTCGGCCACGAATCGGACTACACGATCACCGATTTCGTCGCTGACCTGCGTGCGCCCACCCCATCGGCAGCGGCGGAGATGGTCGTGACGCGCAAGGAGGACATGGTCGACCGCATCAATCGCGCCGCCGCCAGGCTCGCGACCGGGGTGCGACGCGACATCGAGCGCCGACGCGTCAGGGTGCAGGCGGTCGCGAGCCGACCCGGCCTCGCGGGTTGGCCGGCGCGGCTGGTGCTGCGCGGTCGGCACACAGGAGAGCTGACACATCGTCTTGCCGGTGCGGCGAGGGCGGCCGTGAACGGACGTGAGCGTCGCGCGCACGCACTGGGCCTCCGATTGCAAGCGCTCGATCTCCGGCGGCGACTCGCCGAGATTCGCGCGCGTCTCACGGCCGCGCGGACAGGGCTCGTACGTGGCGTCGGCGATGTCTGTACGACGCGCACGACAGGCCTGGCGAGACTCGCGGGGCGGCTGGATGCGCTCAACCCGTTGGGCGTGCTCGCGCGCGGCTACGCCGTTTGCTGGAACGACACCCGGACGTCCATCCTCCGTGACAGCGCGGGTGTCGCCGTCGGCGACACCGTCCGCGTCACGCTGCATCGTGGCGAGCTCGAGTGCGACGTCAGGAAGACCGAGTGACGGAGCCGACGATCACCGACTTCGAGACGGCTCTTGCAGAGCTGGAGTCACTCGTCAAGACGCTGGAGGACGGACAGCTGACGCTCGACAAATCGCTCGAGCTCTTCGAGCGCGGCATCGAGCTGTCCCGGTACTGTCACACGCGGCTCGAAGAAGCGGAGCGTCGGATCGAGGTCGTGACCGAGCGGGGGGAGACCCGCCCCGCACCCTCCTCACTCACCGCGAACGAGGACGAGTGACGGCAACCTTCGATCGTGTGCCGCTCGAGCGATACCTGCGGTCGCGACGTGCCGATATCGACGCCGCGCTGGAGGGGTTCCTTCCTGCGCAACCGGCCTGCCCGCCGCTCATGGCCGAGGCCATGCGCTACAGCCTGTTCGCCGGCGGCAAGCGTCTGCGGCCCATCCTGACGCTCGCCGCGGCCGAGGCCATGCCTGCCGCCCAGGGTCGCGACGCGTGCGACCTCGCGATGCCGGCGGCCTGCGCCATCGAGATGATTCACACCTACTCGCTGATCCACGACGATCTTCCGGCGATGGATGACGACACCATGCGGCGCGGCCGCCCAACGTCGCACGTCATCTATGGCGACGGTATCGCCGTGCTGGCGGGCGATGCGTTGCTAACCGAGGCGTTCGGCGTGCTTGCGCGATATCCGCGAACCGATGAGCCGGACGTGGTGTCGAGAAAGGTCCGCGCGCTCGATCGCGTGGCCGAGGCGTCGGGCGTTGTCGGGATGGTGGGCGGCCAGGCGATCGACCTCGAAGCCACCGGTCTCGTGGGCGCCGAGCGGCTCTCGACCATCGACGGCGCGCTCGACGGCACCGCGCTCAGCGCGATGCATGCGCGTAAGACCGGCGCGCTCATTCGCGCCGCGGCGGTCGCCGGCGCGCTGATGGCGGGAGCGCCGGCGACCGTGGTGACGGCGGTTGACGACTATGCGACGCACCTCGGTCTCGCGTTCCAGATCGTCGATGACATTCTCGATGTCGAGGGCGGCGAGGCGGAGCTCGGCAAGACCGCCGGCAAGGACGCCGTGGCCGGCAAACCGACCTACCCAGCCCACTATGGGGTGGAGGAGTCGCGCCGCCTGGCCGCGCAGTCGATCGCCGGCGCCAAGGACGCGCTGGCGACCGGCCATCTCGGCGGGCGCCTCCAGGACATTGCAGATTGGGTACTGACGCGATCACATTGACGCGGACGCAGGCCGCCGTGGAGCCCTGAGCCTTGAGCCCTAGCCGATGGTGGTACGCAAGCGTCTCGACACCCTGGTCGTCGAGCAGGGTCTGGCCGACACCCGCGCGCGCGCGCGCGCGCTGATTCTCGCCGGCCACGTGCGCGTCGGCGAGGAGGTGGCCACGAAGGCCGGGGCCTCAGTGCCGACCGCCGCCCTCATCACGCTGGTCACTCCGGACCACCCGTACGTCGGCCGCGGCGGCGTGAAGCTGACACATGCCATCGAGGCGCTCAGCGTGCACGTCCGCGGTCGGGTCGCCATCGATATCGGCGCGTCCACGGGCGGCTTCACCGACGCCCTGCTGCGGTGTGGCGCGCGCGCCGTCGCGGCGCTCGACGTCGGCCGTGCCCAGCTCGCGTGGAAGCTCCGGGAGGATGACCGTGTGGCCGTGCTCGAGGGCGTCAATGCCAGGTATCTCACCCCCGACGGGCTTCCGCCGGCGTTCAGACGGGCGGACCTGGTGACGATTGACGTGTCGTTCATCTCGGTCACGAAGATCCTCCCCGTGGTGCCCGCCGTCCTCGCACCGGACGGCGACATCATCGTGCTCGTCAAGCCACAGTTCGAAGCCGGTCGCCCGGAGATCGGCAAGCGTGGCGTCGTGCACGATCCCGCCGTCCAGCACCGCGTCGTCGATCAGGTCGCCGCGGCGGGTGATCGGATAGGATTGACGCGGGTCGCGATGACCCCCTCGCCCATCGTCGGCGCCGAGGGCAACCGGGAGTTCTTTCTCCACTTGCGCCCCAGGCTGTCTTGACTGCTCGCAACCTGTGCCAACGAGTTGAGTGTTGCGGGAGACAGCAGGCGCGCACAGCGCGCCTCGCGACCGCGGAGCGGGGCACTCGGGGTCCCCGCGCAGCGGTCGCGGGGGCTTGGGGAGAAGCCCCATCCAGAAGATGACGGCACCAACGGCGCCCGAGCGCATCGGGCCAATCACGACGGTTGGCCTCGTCGCGAAGACCCACTCTCCAAACGCCACGCAGGTTGTCCGCGATGCGGTCGCCTGGCTCGACGCGCGCGGCATTGAGAGCGTCGTCGAGGCCGACACGGCGCAGCAGGCGGGTCTCGCCGACCGATATCCGCGCTGCGCGAAAGACGATCTACCGACGGCCGCGGATCTCGCGCTCGTGATCGGCGGCGACGGCACGCTGCTCGACGTCGCCCACCGGATTGCCGGCACCGCACCTGACACGCCGATTCTCGCGGTCAACTGCGGGAGCCTCGGCTTTCTGACCGAGATCACGCTCCCCGAGCTTCACGCCGCGCTCGCTTCGGTGATCGCGGGCGACGCCCGTGTCGACCAACGCCGGATGCTTCGCTCCGAGGTCCTGCGCGACGGGCACCCGACCGCCGAGCGTCTCGTCCTGAACGACGTCGTCATCGGGAAATCGGCACGGTCCAACATCATCGAGATGTCGATTTCGGTCGGCGACCAATTCGTCACGACCAGTCGCGCGGACGGCATCATCGTGGCGACGCCCACCGGATCGACGGCGTACAACCTGGCGGCCGGCGGCCCGATCGTCCACCCGGCCGTCGATGCGCTCGTCATCACGCCGATCGCCCCGCACACGCTCACCAACCGACCGATCGTCATCGCCACTGCGGCGCCCGTGACCATTCAGCCGGACCTCGCGGGGTCGCACCGCGAGGCGGTCGCGAGCTTCGACGGCCAGTTCACCGTCGAGCTCACCGACGGCGACGTGGTCGTCGTCGCCGCGGCGCCGCGCGCGCTGCGCGTCGTGCGGGCTGAATCGCGCAACTACTTCGCCGTGCTTCGCGAGAAGCTGAAATGGGGCGAGCGATGAGCGGCCTCGTCGGGCGATGACCCCGTCGTGGATGGAAAGCTGACGAGCGATGCCGCGTCAGATCAGCCTCGACACCATTCGCGACGCGACGCGCCACATCTACACCGTGGCGCGGCGCACGCCGCTCGTGCGCCTGGATGCCACGGCAGTACCCACCGCCGGCGCTACCGATATCCATCTGAAACTCGAAACGCTCCAGCCGATCGGCTCGTTCAAGATCCGAGGGGCGTCCAACGCCGTCCGGCAACTCACCCAGGCCGAGCGGTCGCGGGGCGTCTGGACCGTGAGCGCGGGCAACGCCGCGCAGGGCGTGGCGCTCGCCGCGCGGGCCGCAGACCTCGCGTGCTCGGTGCTGGTCATCGACGCGGCGCCGCAGACCAAGCGCGATGCGATCGCGCGTCTGGGCGCCACGATGGTCACCGCGAGTTACGACGAGTGCTGGGATGTCGTCGAACGGCGTGTCGCCGACCGCCTGCCGGGGTGTTTCGTGCATCCGTTTGACGATGACGCGTTCATCAGCGGCAACGGGACCATCGGACTGGAGCTCGTCGAGGACCTCCCCGATGTGGACGCCGTAGTGACATCGGTTGGCGGCGGTGGCCTGCTGGCCGGCGTGGCCACCGCCGTGCGGGCGCTCAAGCCGGACACGAAGATCTTCGCGGCCGAGCCGGAGACCGCCGCGCCGCTCGCGTGCTCGCTCGCGGCCGGCACCGCACGAACGTTCGATGGGTGGCGTGCGTCGTTCGTCGACGGCTGCGGCGGGAAGTCGGTGACCCCGACGATGTGGCCGCTGCTCCGCGACCTCGTCGATGGCGCCATCGTGGTCTCGCTCGAAGAGGTGAGACGGGCAATGCGACTCATCGCTACCCGCGCGCACGTCATCACGGAGGGCGCCGGCGCGTGCGCGGTCGCCGCCGCACTGAGCGGGCGCGCGGGCGGCGGACGGATTGCAGCCGTCGTCTCCGGCGGCAACATCGATCTGCCAACGTTTGCTCGACTCGTCACCGAGGCCTAGCGATGGCCAACCTGCCGCAGCGTATCGGCCGTCTGCACGAGCTAGCCAACGACTTGTGGTGGACCTGGAATCGCCACGCGCGTGAGGTCTTCCGCCGCCTCGACTACCCTCTCTGGCGCTCGACCGCGCACAACCCGGTGCACATGCTGCGACTCCTCCCGGCAGACCAACTCGCGCGAGTCGCGCAGGACGCGCCGTTCCTCGAGCTCTATGACAGCGCCCTCGCCGACCTCGAACAGACGCGGACAGCCGAAGGCACGTGGTGGCGCCGCGAGGTCGGCGCACTGCCGGGCCGTTCGATCGCCTACTTCTCCGCCGAGTTCGCGCTCCACCAGTCGCTGCCGATCTACGCCGGCGGCCTGGGGGTGCTGGCCGGCGACATCTGCAAAGAGGCCAGCGACCTTGGTCTCCCGTTGATCGGCGTCGGGTTCATGTATCCCCAGGGCTATTTCCACCAGCACCTCTCGGCAGAGGGGTGGCAACAGGAGGAGTACGAGCAGATCGACTGGGCCAACGCGCCGATCGAACGCGCGACCACACGCGACGGTCGTCCGTGCGTGCTCCCCGTGCCGCTTGGCAACCGCACGGTTGCCGTCGCGGTCTGGCGGGTCCGTCTCGGTCGGACCAAGCTTTACCTGCTCGACACGGGCCTCGAAGAAAACGCGCCGTGGGACCGCGAGCTCTCGGCTCGGCTCTACGCCGGCGACGCCGAAGCTCGCGTTCAGCAAGAGATCATTCTCGGCATCGGCGGGGTGCTCGCGCTCCGGGCTCTCGGGTCCGACCCGGCCGTGTGGCACCTGAACGAGGGGCATGCGGCGTTTGTTGCCCTGCAGCGAATTCGCGAGCTGACCGATCGGGGACGCAGCTTCGACGAAGCCGTGGCCGAGGTGCGGCGCACCACCGTGTTCACGACCCACACCCCGGTGCCCGCTGGCCACGATGCGTTTCCGTTTCAACTCGTCGAGCGCCACCTCGCCGGCTGCTGGGGCACCCTGGGCGCGCACCGCGAAGCGTTCCTCGCGCTCGGCCACTACGACAGTGGGACTGGCTCGCTCTTTAATATGACCGCGCTCGCGCTCCGGACCGCCGACCACGCCAACGCGGTGAGCCGCGTACACCGCGAGGTAACGCGCGACATGTGGGGCCCCATCTGGCCCCAGGTCCCCGCCGCCGAACGGCCAGTGCGGTCGCTGACCAACGGCGTGCACATCGGGACCTGGGTCGCGCCCACCGTCGCGCTCTTGTTCGATCGCTATCTCGGCGCCGACTGGCACGACCGACAAGAGGACGCGGCGGTGTGGGACCGGGTCCACGAGATTCCGGATGCGGAGCTCTGGACGGCGCGACGCGCGCTGCGAAGCTATCTGTTCGCGTTCCTTCGGGAACGGGCGCGGCGACGATGGACCGACGAACGCGTCAGCACCGGTCGAGTGGTCGCGGCCGGGACGCTGCTCGACCCCGCCGCGCTCACGATCGGCTTCGCGCGCCGCTTTACCGGCTACAAGCGGCCCGAGCTGCTCTTTCGCGATCCCGACAGGCTGGCCGGCATCCTCAACGCCGCCAAGCGTCCCGTCCAAATCGTCTTCGCCGGCAAGTCGCATCCCGCTGATGAGGCGGGGAAGCACCTGCTCCAGCGGGTCTATCGGGGAGCCATCGATGCGGCGTTCGGCGGACGGATTGCGTTCGTCGACGACTACGACCTGCACGTCGCGCACTTCATCGTGCAGGGGTGCGACGTGTGGCTGAACAACCCGCGGAAACCGCTCGAGGCGAGCGGCACGAGCGGGATGAAGGCATCACTCAACGGTGTGCCGCACCTCAGCATTGGGGATGGCTGGTGGGCAGAGGGCTACACCGGCGCGAACGGGTGGACGATCGAGGCTGCCATGCCGATCGGCTCCAGCGAGGCGGCCGCTGACGCCGCAGACGCCGAGGCGTTGTATCGATTGCTGGAGGACGCGGTCGTCCCCGCGTTCTACGATCGTGACGACCGCGGGATCCCCACACGGTGGCTGGCCATCGTCCGCGAAGCGATTCGCACCGTTGCACCGAGCTTCAGCGCACGGCGAATGGTGAAGCAGTACGTGAACGAGATGTACAGGCCTGCCCTCGCGGATGCGCTCCGCTCGTCCGCGACCGGTGCGTCGTCCGCCAGCCCGGCGAGACTCACGCCCCGCTGATCGGCGGGTGATAGATGATCTGGATCGTGTTGCCGTCAGGATCGCGGACATAACACGAGCGGGCGCCGTCTCGATGTGTTCGGGGCGTCGCGACGAGGCTGACACCCTGATCATCGAGATACGTCGCCCACGCGTCGACCTCGTGTGCCGTCCGGACGACCAGTCCCAGATGGTCGAGTGCCGTGTGCGCAGGGCTGCCGGCGGTGGATCGGTGGAGCGCGAGGTTGTCGCTGCCAGACGTCAGGTAGACGTTGTCCACGTCGGGCTCCCATTCGACGCGGAATCCGAGCAGGTCGACGTAGAACCGCTTCATGTCGTCGAACGCCACGGCGTGCAGCGCGAGATGCCGAATCCCCAGGTGGGACGGTCGCTGATCCATGGTGGCATCGTACCGACAGTTCCGCGCAGCGTGCAAAACAACACGTGCGGCGCGCCCGCTCTTGATTCGGTGATACAGGCCACTACGCCCAGAATCCGCTTCTGGGGTTAAGATTCACCGCATGTCTCCGCGGTCCGCGGCCCAGGCTCGTTGCGCGTTGTGCGGTGCCAAGGAGGTGTCCGAGCCGCGCGGTGAAGAGAAGTATTGCCACGACTGCTGGGACAAGAAGATTGCGGTCGAGGATGTCGTCGCACGCGAGTTCGCGCTGAAACGCTACATCCGCGCCCATAGCGCGGAGAAGTACCTGGTGTATCACTCGACCCAGAAGCGGCCGTGCGGCCAGCTCATCGTCGTGGACGACGGTTACGACCTCTTCCTCAGCCTCATCCTCTACCCAAGCTTCGCCTGGGACGAGCCGGCGTATCATCTGGAGGGCGACCCGGAGGGGCGTGCATTCGCCGAGCTCCTCGTCGACGTCGTCGCCGCCGAGGTCATCGAGCCGTGGGGCGGCGGGAAGTGGCACCTGGAAATCTTTCGGTCCGCCAGCCCCGAGCCGGAGGACTGGAACGGAGAAATGTGAGCGTCTCGGCGGCCGGTTGAGGTTTCCGGCGCCGGGACCAACCGGTTATAATCTCGCTTCACCCGTGGTGAGCCTGGAGGAGATGTGATGAATCGCCTGAGCCGTGCGCTGGTGTTCGGTGTCATGGTCACGATCGCCGCGACGGCCGCCTGCGGCGGCGCGCCGGCCGAGGAGGCCGCAGCCCCAGAGACCGGCATCCCACCGCCCGATCCGGCAGCGGCCGCGGCCGCGCGCCGTCTGGCCTCCCGACTCGGCTCGGGCGTCAAGCTCGTGCCAACGCAGCGCGGCCTCGCCGAGATCGCGTATACGCAGCCGATCGCCCGGCGCGAGAGTGGCTTCATCATCACGTCGATGCGGATCAAGAACCTCGCCGAGAACGCGATCGCGGGCTTCGCAGTCGACGAGTTCTGGTTCGACGCCGACGGCAACACCGTGACCGGCGACCAGGTGCGATTCCGCGAGCCGATCATGTCTGGCCAGATCCTGGACATCGAGCTCCGCGTGCCGCGCGTGGCAGCCATGGACCGCAGCAACTACGAATTCTCGCATCAGAACGGCGACATCAAGGCCACGCTGTTCGACGAGATCGAGGATCCGCCCGAGCCAGAGGAAGAGGAAGGCGAGGAATCGGACGACGAGTCCGAGGACGCTCGCTGACAGCGGCGCACACGTGGCTCGTGACGGGGCCTGCGGGTGCACCGGCTCGTCGTCTAACGTTGCAGGTTTCTTCACGGCCGCCAGACCTGCCGTGGGGCGGCGGCGTCCTGCCTGGTGATCCATGGCCACCGCGACACTCGACGTCTTGGGCATCCAGGACGCTCTACGCGATGACGGTCTCGATGGGTGGCTGCTGTACGACTTTCATGGGTCCAACCCCATCGCACGTCGCGTCGTCGGGTTGGTGGGGAGCGAGAAGCTCACCACACGCGGGTGGTACTACCTGATTCGGGCCGATGGGGCGCCCCGCGCCCTGGTGCATCGCATCGAGCGTGACAGCCTCGAACATCTGCCTGGCGAGCGCCATCTGTACGCGGGACGGGACGAGCTGGCAAGCGGACTCGACACGCTGCTCTCCGGCGTGAACCGCGTCGCGATGGAGTACTCACCGGCGTGCGCCATTCCCTACGTCTCTCGGGTTGACGCTGGCACGGTTGACCGAATCCGGGCGCTGGGCGCAACCGTCGTCTCGTCCGGCGATCTTGTACAACGCTTCGAGGCGGTATGGGACACGGCGGCCCTCGAGAGCCACACCGACGCGTCCGCGCGTCTTCACCGCATCAAGGATCGCGCGTTCGCGAAGATTGGCGCGGATGTGGGGAATGGGACGCTCACGGAGCTCGCTGTCCAGCGTGCAATGGTTGGGTGGTTCGCCGACGAAGGGCTCGTCAGCGACTCGCCACCCGTCGTGGCCGCGCAGGAAAATAGTGGCAACCCCCACTATCTGCCAACTGCGACACGACACCGGGCCATCGGGACGGACGAGCTCGTGCTGCTCGACCTGTGGGGCAAGCTCGACAGGCCGGGCGCCGTCTTCGCCGACATCACGTGGGTGGGGTACACCGGTCGGACGGTGCCGTCTGCATACGCGACACCGTTCGGCGTCGCGCGTGACGCGCGCGACGCCGCGGTTGCGCTGGTCCAGGATCGGGTGCGCGCCGGGCGATCGCTGTGCGGTTGGGAGGTCGATCGTGCGGCGCGGACGGTGATCGACGCCGCAGGCTACGGGGCCCAATTCGTGCACCGGACGGGGCACAGTCTTGGAGAAGCGGTGCACGGGAACGGCGTCCATATGGATGACTTCGAGACCCACGACGACCGCCGGCTGCTGAACGGGACCGGCTTTACGATTGAGCCGGGAATCTACTTCGATGAATTCGGGGTCAGAACCGAGTTGAACATGTACGTGGGGCCAACCGAGGCAACGGTCACCGGGCCGATGCAGGCCCACGTCGTCTCGCTCTTGTCGTGAGGGGACTAGCCGTGGCGAAAGCGGTTGCGGTAACGTAGTACGTGTAGTCGTTCCGCTGGGATCTAGTTGGAGGAAGCGATGTCGACACACAGGACCACGCTGTTTTCCGGAGTCTTGATCGTGGTGGCGTCGATGGCCATTGGCATGGTCATCGCGTCGCGATTCAACCTCACGCCGGCGTCCTCGGCCCAGGGCGTGCAGATCCCGGCGATGAACAGTGCGCCGATTTCCGGCGACATCGGCGCGACGACGTTTCGCGACATCGCGCAGGCGCAGACCGCGATGGTGGTCAACATCCGCACCGAGTCGCAACAGACGACGAACCAGCTCAACGATTTCTTTGGCGGTGACGAGTTCTTCCGCCGTTTCTTTGGCCCCGGCCAGCCGCCACAACAGCGCCAGCCGCGGGAGGAGACCGTGCGGGCCGCCGGGACCGGCTTCGTCATCGACGACACCGGGCTCATCATGACCAACAACCACGTCGTCGCGGAGGCGACCAAGATCGAGATCGACTTCTTCGGCGATGAGGAGGGCGAGACGTTCGAGGCACGCGTCCTCGGCCGAGACCAGCTGACCGACACCGCCCTCCTCGAGCTGGTGGAGCATCCGAACTGGGAGCTCCCGGTCGCACAATTCGGTGACTCCAGTCAGATGGCGCCCGGCGACTGGGTCATGGCCATCGGTAACCCGTTCAGCCTCGGCCACACCGTGACCGTCGGCGTCATCTCGGCCATCGGTCGACCGTTTCAGCCCGTCCGTGGTCGCGACACGGAGATGATCCAGACGGACGCCGCCATCAACCCGGGAAATTCCGGTGGCCCGCTCCTGAACGTGCGGGGCGAAGTGATCGGGATGAACACTGCGATCGTCAGCGACCGGATGGCGAACGTCGGCATCGGCTTCGCCGTGCCAATCAACACGGTCCGCGAGCTGCTGGCCGAGCTCCGCACCGGCAAGGTGACGCGCGGAGTCATTGGCGTTGGGATTCAGAACGTCGATCGGGATGGATACGAGGACCTCGGGCTCGACGAGCCGCGCGGCGCGGTGGTGTCACAGGTGAACGACGGCCAACCCGCCGACGATGCTGGTATGCAGCCGGGCGACGTCATCGTCGCCTTCAACGGCAGCCCTGTTGAGAACGTGGAGGACCTGCAAGGACGCGTGGTCGCGACCCGACCCGGCATGACCGTTCCGGTCGACGTCGTGCGCGCCGGCGAGCCGATGACGTTGCGCGTCACGATCGGCGAGCTCGATCTCGAGACTGAGGGACGCACCGTCGCGGACGCGGCCGAGGAGATCAGCGAGGGCTTTGGCATGACGCTGCAGGACCTGACGCCGCAAATCGCGTCGCGCCTCCGCCTGCCTGGTGACACGACCGGCGCGGTCGTGGTCGATGTCGCGCGCGGGAGCACGGCAGCGTCGGTCGGCGTGCAGCCCGGCGACGTCATCGTCACCGTGAATCGGGTCGAGGTGGCGTCAGCGGCGGAAGCGACGGCCCAGCTCAACGGCGTTGCGTCCGGCCGCACCGCGTTCCTCCTGGTCCAGCGGGGCGAGACGAGGGTCTTCCTCCAGGTTCCCAAGGAATAACGTTGACGGTGCGCGACGTGATCGCGCAGCGGATCCGCGCGTCGGGTCCGCTGCCCTTCGCGTCGTACGCCGAGCTGGCGCTCTATCATCCGACGCTCGGCTACTACGCACACGCGGCCCAGCGTTCCGGTCGGGCCGTGGATTTCCACACCAGCGTCGACCTCGGCCCACTCTTTGGCGAGTTGCTGGCGTCCCAGTTCGCCGAGATGTGGCGACTGGTCACTGCCGGGGCGCCGTCCCACACCACCTTCGATCTCGTCGAGGCAGCCGCCGGCAGCGGCCGGCTGGCGCGAGACATCCTCGACGCAGCCGCGGCCAGCGACCCCGCGTTCTACGACGCCGTTCGGGTCCGGCTGGTCGACCGGAGTGCGGCGGCGAGAGACGCGCAGGCGGCGACGCTCGGCCCGCATGCCGCGAAGCTCGTCGCCTCGGACCCGGATCTCGCCGGCGAGACGACCGGCGTCATCTTCGCGAACGAGCTGCTCGACGCCTTCCCTCCCCACATCGTCGTCATGACGGACGACGGTCTGCGAGAGGTCTACGTCGACCTCGCGAACCCCGGCGAGCAGTTGGTGGAGCGGCTCGGACCGCTCTCGAGCCCCGAGGTCGAAGCCCACATCGATCGGTGGGAGATCCGGCTCGCGCCCGGCTGGCGCGCGGAGATCTCCCCCGCAACGGTAACGTGGGTACAACGCGCCGCCGACACGCTGGTGCGCGGGTTCCTCTTGCTCATCGACTACGGCCACGAAGCGGAGGAGCTCTATTCCGCCGCGCACGCGGCAGGCACGCTGACCACGTATCACCGGCACCGGGTCGACGTGAGCCCGGGCCCGGCCACCCCCGCGTGGCTCGTTGACCCCGGTGAGCGCGACATCACGACGCACGTCGATCTCACGGCGGTGCGGCGGACCGCCGAACGCGCGGGCTTGCAGACGATTGGTGTGCTCGACCAAACGTATTTTCTACTCGGCCTCGGCGCCGCGGCCAATCTCGCCGCCGCCGAGGACGACGGCGTCGCAGGGCTCAAGCGTCGGCTGGCGCTCAAATCGCTCCTCATTCCGGGCGGTCTCGGCAGCACGCATAAAGTGCTCGTCTTTGGCAAACAGGTCGGTGCGCCTCGACTCGCTGGGTGCAGCTACCCCGGCCGTCTGACGTGACCCAGCGCTGCCTTGGGTGAGCACGTGAGCTCTGAGGATAAGATGGCCACGGGGTCGCAAGTGCCGGACACGGTGGAGCGTGAGGTCAAGCTGGCGTTTGCGTCGGCTGATGAGGCGCGTGCAGCCGTCGCCGCGCTCGTCGCGTCGCCGGTGCGATCGCGCCGCATCCAGGACGACCGTCTCCTGGACGCACCCGATGGCCGCCTGCGGAGCGCGGGCATCACGCTGCGCGTTCGTGTCGAGGGCGATCGCGACACGGCGACCGTGACGCTGAAGGGTCCGCCCAGGGCGGATCTGATGAAGGTGCGCGAGGAGCTCGAAACTGGCGTGGTCGACGGGATGTTGCTGCTACGCATGCTCGAGCGCCTCGGGTTCGTGATCTGGTTCCGGTATCAGAAGTTCCGCGAGGAGTTCGCACGTGACGGCGTGGTCATCGCGGTCGATGAAACGCCTTTTGCCACGTTTGTCGAGCTCGAGGGCGACCGCGGTGGAATCACCAGGCTTGCCGCCGCGCTCGGACGGACGCCGGATGACTACATCGTCGACTCGTATCGGCAGCTGTTCGTACAGCACTGCCGCGCGCGCGGTCTGCCAGCAGCAGAGATGATGTTCTCCAAACCGCCCGAAGCCGTGCGTCGCTGAGTGCGGTGAAGGCTCCGCTCCCGCCGGCGATCGTGCTTGCGGCCGGCATCGGTCGACGGCTCGCCCCGTTGACACGCACCCGAGCCAAGCCCGCGGTGCCGGTGGCCGGCACCCCGCTCATCCTTCGCGTGCTGGCATGGCTCGGCCGCGAGGGAGTGCGCGACGTTGTGCTCAACCTGCACCATCGGCCAGAGACGATTACCCGCGTGGTCGGCCACGGGGCGCGCGCGGGGGTCACCGTGCGCTACTCCTGGGAACCCGACATCCTCGGGTCGGCGGGCGGCCCGCGCCAGGCGCTGTCGTTGCTCGGCCCGCGCTTCTTCATCGTCAACGGCGACACCCTCGTCGACCTGTCGCTCGACGCGCTTCGCGACGCCCACGAACGGACGGGCGCCGCCGTCACGCTCGCGGTCCGCCCCAACCCGGCGCCCGAACGCTACGGCGGCGTGCTCGTCGATGATCCGGATCGCGTGCACAGTTTCACCCGGCCCGGGCACGCGACCGCGGCGCTTTTCGTCGGCGTGCAGATGGCGGACGCGTCGGTGTTTGCCGATCTACCGGCGCGGCGCCCGGCATCGAGCGTCGGCGGCGTGTATGACGCGCTCATCGCCGATCAACCCGGCGCCGTGCGCGTCCACCCGGTCGCGACTCCCTTTCTGGACGTCGGCACCCCCGGTGATTACCTCAACGCGTGCCTCGCGCTCGCCGAGGTCGAGGCGCTCGATCCGCTCCCCGCTGGAGACGGCTCGACCATTCACCCGAGCGCGTCGCTGACGCGGACGGCCGTCTGGGACCGCGTCGTGGTGGAGGAGCGATGTCGCGTGCACGACTGCGTCCTCGGCGACGGCGTTCGGCTGCCGGCCGGGTCGCGGCTCGAGCGACAGGTCGTGGTCAGGGCTGATGGCGCGGCACCGACGGCCGGCCAGCGGCGGCTTGGCGACCTCCTCGTGTCGCCGATCTGGCCCGAGCACTCCGGGAACCGGACCACACCCGCATGACGCACACGGACGCACCCCCCCCCGATGTGCTCCGCCGCGCACGAGCATACGTCGCGCGCGCGGGCTGGCCGGTCAGCGACACCACGCTGGAGCTGCTGGCCGGCGACGCCTCATCGCGAGCCTTTGTTCGCGTGCGCCCGCCCCTGGTCGCCTCGCGCGTACTCATCGTCCACCCGGGGCCGATTGACGCCGCGACCGCCCCACTCGTGACGGTGGCGCGCCTATTCGAGTCGATGCGCATCGCCGTCCCGGCGGTCCTGGCCACGGACGACGGGCTCGGCGTGATCGTGGTCAGCGACCTGGGCGACGTGACGCTGGAAGCGCATCTGCGTCACGCGTCCGCGGCGGAACGGATGGCTCGCTACGAGGAAGCCGTACGCATCATCTGCGGGCTGCAACACGAGGGAAACCGGTTGGCGTCCCCGCACCATCCGCCGTACGACGTGGCCTTCGACGTGGAGAAGCTGAGTTGGGAGCTCGAGTTCTTCGTCGACGAGTTCCTCATCGGACACCGTGGCGTCGCGCTCAGCACCGCGGCGCGGGCGGCGCTGACCCGCGCGTTCCGTGCCCTCTCGATCACGCTGGCCGACGAACCGCGCGTCCTCTGCCACCGCGACTTCCACAGCCGGAATCTCATGCTGCACGACGGCCAACTGCACGTCATAGATTTCCAGGATGCGCGGATGGGACCCGCCACCTACGATCTGGTCTCGCTGCTCCGCGACTCCTACGTGGATCTCGACCCGGCGCTGGTCGAACACCTGATTGACCACTACGGCGCGATGGCGAGCACCGCGACATCCGCCGCCTTCCGCCGGCGATTCGACCGCATGGCGGTGCAGCGCAACCTGAAGGCGCTTGGCACGTTCGGCCACCAAGTCATCGTGCGCGGCAACCAGCGCTATCTGGAGGGCGTGCCACGCACGCTGGGGTATCTGCGCGAGTGCTGCGCGCGCGATCAGGGTTTGTTCGGGCTCCGTGACCTGTTGGCGGCGTACCTCCCCGAACTCCGCTCGTAGTACGCTGCACTCTCAACGGGGAACGTAGGCCGCATCGTCTCCGGAACTGCGGACATCTGGACTCCGGAAACCGGGGAACCACGGGCACGAATCGCATGACGGCAGTGACCATCTACATCGAAGACGTCGCGCGGCACACCGGCCAGGTCGTGACCCTGCGTGGGTGGCTGCATCGACGGCGGTCGAGCGGCAAGATCCACTTTCTCACCGTGCGCGATGGCACCGGGTTCATGCAGGCGGTGCTGTCGAAATCATCCGTCGACGGCGCGACGTTCGCGAGTGCGAGCCACCTCGGCCAGGAAACCTCGCTCGTCGTCAGCGGCACCGTCCGGGCCGACCAGCGGGCGCCGGGCGGGTACGAGCTCGATGTGGCCGCGCTCGAGGTCGTCGCCGAATCGCACGACTACCCCATCACGCCCAAGGAGCACGGCGTCGACTACCTGCTCGACCGCCGCCATCTCTGGATTCGCACCGAGCGACAGCAAGCCATTCTGCGTGTGCGGCACGAGGTCATTGACGCCATCCGCGACTTCTTCAACCGCCGCGGCTTCATTCTGGCCGACACACCGATCTTCACCCCGGCGGCGTGCGAGGGCACCACGACGCTCTTCCCCGTCGCGTATTTCGACGACCGGACGGCCTTCCTCACGCAGAGCGGACAGCTCTACAACGAAGCGAACGCGATGGCGCTCGGGCGGGTCTATTGCTTCGGTCCGACGTTTCGCGCCGAGAAGTCGAAGACACGGCGCCACCTGACGGAATTCTGGATGGTCGAGCCCGAGATGGCGTACGCCACGCTGGACGACGCCACGGATCTCGCCGAGGCGCTGGTCGTTGCCATCGTCGGACGCGTGCTCGAAACTCGACGGCGGGAGCTCGAGGTCCTCGAGCGCGATACGGCCCCCCTCGAGGGAGTCCGAACGCCGTTTCCCCGTGTGAGCTACGACGAGGCGGCACAGATACTCCGGGACCGCGGTCTGCCGTTCGAATGGGGCGGCGATTTCGGCGGACCGGATGAAACTGCCCTAGCGGAGCACTTCGACCGGCCGGTCGCGGTGCATCGTTTCCCCAGCGCGATCAAGGCCTTCTACATGAAGCCGGACCCTGAGCGGCCGGAGCTGTCGCTATCGGTCGACGTGCTCGCACCGGAGGGTTACGGCGAGATCGTCGGCGGCGGTCAACGCCTCGACGATTACGACCTGCTCCTCGAGCGCATCACCGAACAGCAACTGCCGCGAGAAGCGTTCGAGTGGTATCTGGATCTGCGACGCTACGGAACCGTCCCGCACGCCGGGTTCGGCATGGGTGTCGAGCGAGTGGTGGCGTGGCTGTGCGGCATCGACCACGTGCGCGAGACGATTCCGTATCCGCGAATGCTCTATCGCCTCACACCATAGCCGCCGCGCCTCTCCGGCCGTTGCCGGCGCGATTTCCCTCATGATATATTAAGGTGGGTACGTCGACGCCAAGTCCGCAGAAGTGGGCGCTTTTGCCCACTTTTTTTTTCGGGGCGTGATTCAGCGTGGTCAACCCGTGGGCCATGAAAACAGGTTGGACCAAGTTCGGGCGATCGCTCGCCGCGTCTCACGGGACTTCGGTCTCGAGATCTTCGACGTGCAGTTGCGCCGCGAATCGATCGGTTGGGTCCTTCGCGTCGTCATCGATCGGCCTCCCCGAGCCACTGGGCCCGGCGCAGGCCGGCCTCCCCGAGCCACTGGGCCCGGCGCAGGCCGGCCTCCCCGAGCCACTGGGCCCGGCACAGGCGCGACCGGTCCCGGTGCCAGTGAGGCTGACGAGGTGAGCGTGGCCGACTGTCAGCGGGTGAGCAATGATGTCAGCGTCGTCCTCGACGCGGAGTTCACGTTCGAGCACGCCTACACGCTAGAAGTTTCATCACCGGGACTCGATCGACCGCTGCGCCACCCAGGCGACTGCCGCCGCTTTCAAGGCCGCCGGGCTCAGTTCGTGACCTCCGAGGCCGTCGACGGGCAGCGCCACCTCGCTGGCCGCATCGCCGACGTGGAAGAGACCGCGACCTCGCCCGGGGTCGCACGTCCAGGCGTCATGCCCGGTGATGCAGCAATCGTGATCGAGGCGGGTCGGCGGGTGCATCGCATCCCCTGGGCGCTCGTGACCCGGGCTCGGCTCGAGGTGGAGTTCTAGGCCCGGCCGCGCCGGACTATGCCAGCCGGAAAGACGTCATGAGCAATCCGCTGCAGCAAACCATCGAGGCCCTGGCGAAGGAGAAAGGGATCGAACCAGACGTGATCATCACGGCCATTGAAGACGCCGTGTTGACGGCATCGCGCAAGTACTACAAGTCGACGGAGGACTTGCGCACGAAGTTCAACCATGACACCGGCCAGGTCGAGCTCTTCGCCGTACGGCACATCGTCGAAGAGGTGACCGATCCGCTCACCGAGATCTCCCTGACCGAGGCGCAGGACCTCTATGGCGAGGAAGCCGAGGTCGACATGGAGATCGAGTTCCCGAAACCGACTGACGTGCTCGGTCGAATCGCCGCCCAGACCGCCAAGCAGGTCATCTTCCAGAAGGTGCGCGAGGCCGAACGCGACAACGTCTACGAGGAGTTCAGCGACCGACTTGGCGAAGTCGTCGCGGGCACGGTCAAACGGTTCGAGAACGGGGACATCATCGTCGAAGCGGGCCGCATCGAAGCGATGCTGCCGAGACGCGAGCAATCGCGCGCGGAGAACTACACGACAGGCGACCGGATCAGGGCCGTCATCCGCGAGGTCAACAAGAACACAAAGGGCCCGCAGATCATCCTGTCGCGGACCGACCCCGTCCTGCTCATCAAGCTCTTCGAGCAGGAGGTGCCGGAGATCTACGACGACACCGTGTCCATCCGGGGTGCGGTACGCGAGGCCGGGGACCGAGCGAAGGTGGCCGTGCATTCGCGCGAACGCGACGTCGACCCGGTCGGAGCCTGCGTCGGGATGAAAGGCACACGGGTCCAGGCGATCATCCGCGAGCTGCGCGGCGAAAAAATCGACATCGTCGAATGGTCCGAGGACGCCGCGCTGTTCGTGACGAACGCCATCAGCCCAGCCAGGGTGCAACGCGTCACCATCGTCGACGAGACCGAGAAGGTCATCGAGGTCGTCGTCGAGGACAGGCAGCTCTCGCTGGCGATCGGCAAGAAAGGCCAGAACGTGCGCCTGGCCGCGAAGTTGACCGGGTGGAAGATCGACATCAAGAGCGAGGAAGACAAACGGCGCGAAGTCGAAGCGCAGTTCGACGGGTTGGGCATGTCGGAGGAAGCGGCGACGTTGACGCTGCCGGGGCTGGAAGACGAGCAGTTGCGGAAGCTGAGCGACGCCGGCCTCGACACCGCGGATCGCTTGCTCGAGACCTCGGCTGCCAACCTCGCGGAGGTGGCCGGCGTCGACGAGGCCACCGCGGAGCAACTGCAGGCGGCCGTTCGCGAGCAGGTGGCCGCGGTCGAGCAGGCTGCGGCGGAGGCCTCCGCAGCGGCAGCCGCCGCCGAGGAGGCGACAACCGAGACGGTTGCGACCGAGGAGGCCTCGGCGGCACAGGCCGGCGGTGACAGCGCCCTTGACCCGGCGGCGGCCCCCGCGGCGGAGCCGGACGCGGGTCATGTGCCTGGCGAGGACGCGCCGACCTCAGACCAGGCGACAAACGCGACGCAGCCGGGCGGCGATGATGCCGCGTCGTCCGAAAGGCCCGACACCGGGCGCTGAGAGAACACGTGGCCACGATACGGATCTACAAAGTCGCGGAGGTGCTGGGCATCCCGAGCCAGGTGGTCATCGAGGCACTGCGCAAGGAGCACGGCATCGAGGTGAAGAGCGCGTCGAGCACGATCGAAGAGATCGTCGCTCGACAATTCGCGCAGCGCCTCGCGCGCGAGCGCGGCCTCGAGCTTCCCGGCGGCGAGCTGTTCGCGCAGAAGCCGGCTCCGCGGCGCGGCAGCAAGCGTGCGGCCGCAAAGCAGGAAGCGGCGCAACCGCCGAAGCCACGGCTCGGACCGCCCCGCCTCGTGAAGGCAGCCAAGGCTGCACGGGCCGCAGCGGCCGAAGCCGAAGCGCTGGCCGAGGTTGATGCCGATGGCTCCGAGGACGCGCAGGCACCGGATGCGGTCGCGGCGGACGCCAGCGCACCGGTGAGCGTAACGCTGGACGCCAGCGCACCGGCGACAGCGGCTGTCCCTGCCCCGCAGGAGGACGCGCCCCCCGTCGCACCAACCGCCCTGAAGACGCCGGCTCCTCCTCCTGTGCCGGCCGAGGAATCGCAGCCCGCCGAGCCCCCCCCGGCGGTCTCGCCACCGGCCGCCGCGGCAGCGGCCGCGCCGAGCACGCCGGACACGTCGTCTCCTTTGGTCGCGCCGGCACCGCCGGTTAAACCCGCGTCGCCCCCGGCCCGCGCAGCCGCGCCCGTCGCGCGATCGACGGCGACCATGGCACCACGACCCACGGGGCGGGTCGTTCCGCCCACGTTGCGATTGCGCGTCGAGGAGCCGAAACGTGTCGCCGCGGCGCCGGCTCCGCCGGCCGGCGCCACGCGAACGGGTGTTGGCGCGCCGGGACGGATCGGGGCTCCAATGGGCCAACCGCCGCTCGGCGGCCCACGGCCATTGCCGTCACAGCCGGTCCGCCCGCCGTCGTCCAGACCGCTGCCGCCCCGACCCGCGGTCGGGTATCGACCACCGCCAAGACCCCATCATCGGCCTGGTGGCCGTCGGTCGGCCTATCGGCGCGCTCGCCAGGCGCCGGCGCCCGCGCCACCGCCGCCGCCCATCACGCGCACCATTACGCTCGCGGAGGGCATGACGGTCAAAGATCTGGCCGACAAGCTCGAGGTGCGCGCCAAGGACGTGCTGAAGAAGCTGATCGAGAAGCGGTTGATGATGACGATCAACACGACCCTCGACCCGGACACCGCAACGATGATCGCGCGCGAGTTCGGGGCGGACGTCAAGATGCGGTCCTTCGAGGAAGAGATGGTCGTGGTCGAGGCCGAGATCGCGAGGCCTGAGGACGTCGTTCCGCGCGCACCGGTGGTCACCGTGATGGGGCACGTGGATCACGGCAAGACGACCCTGCTGGACGCGATTCGCGAAACGAACGTGGCCGGCGGCGAGGCAGGTGGGATCACGCAGCACATCGGCGCCTATTCGGTTGCCGTCAACGACCGCCGCGTCGTCTTTCTCGATACGCCCGGCCACGAGGCCTTCACGCTGATGCGGGCGCGCGGCGCCAAGGTGACGGACGTCGTGGTCCTTGTCGTGGCGGCGGACGACGGCGTCATGCCACAGACCCAGGAAGCGATCGACCATGCGCGCGCGGCGGGAGTGCCCATCATCGTTGCGATCAACAAGATCGACAAGGCCAACGCCAACCTCGACCGGGTCAAGAAGGAGCTGGCGGAACGAGAGCTGACGCCCGAGGACTGGGGCGGCACGACCGTCACCGTTCCGGTCTCCGCCAAGCAGCGCGAGAACCTGGACGGTCTGCTCGAGATGATCCTGCTCGTCACGGAAATGGGGGACCACAAGGCGAACCCGACGCGCGCTGCGACCGGCACCGTGCTGGAAGCGAAGGTCGATCGAGGCCGAGGCCCGGTGGCGACCATCCTGGTGCAAGATGGCACGCTGCACGTGGGAGACAACTTCATCGCCGGGGTTCAAGTCGGGCGGGTGCGGGCACTGATTGATGACCGGCTGGAGCAAACCAAAGAAGTCGGCCCATCGAACCCGGTCGAGGTGCTTGGGCTGACAGGACTGCCGCAGCCCGGTGACGCCTTCCAGGCCGTGGCCGACGCTGCCAAGGCGAGACAGATCGCGGTGCTCCGGCAGAACCTGGCCAAGGAAAAGACACTCGGGGGACGCGGGCAGCGGGTGACACTGGAATCGTTGCAGGCCCAGCTGTCCGAGGGCGAGGCCAAAGAGCTGCCCGTCATCATCAAGGCCGACGTGCAGGGGTCGGCCGAAGTGCTGGCCGACGCGCTCTCCAAGCTCGGTGACGACCGCGTCAAGATTCGCGTCATTCACAGCGGTGTCGGCGCCGTGAGCGAATGGGACGTCCTGTTGGCGTCCACCTCGAACGCCGTCATCATCGGGTTCAACGTGCGGCCGGACCGCAACGCCGCCGCAGCCTCCGAACGGGAGGGGGTTGATATCCGGCAGCACTCCGTCATCTACAACGTCACCGATGAGATCAAGATGGCGATGGCGGGGCTCCTCGAGCCGACCGTCCGCGAGCAGCAGCTCGGGCAGGCCGAGATTCGGGAGACATTCAAGGTGCCCAAGTTCGGCACCGCCGCAGGCTGCATGGTGACGGACGGGGTCCTCACTCGGTCCGGCGATGCGCAGGCACGCGTCGTTCGCGACGGCGTCGTCGTGCACGAAGGCAAGCTCGGATCGCTGCGTCGCTTCAAAGACGACGTCAACGAGGTCAAGACGGGTTTCGAGTGCGGCGTCGCCTTCGAGCGTTTCGGCGATCTCAAGATCGGCGACGTCATCGAGGTCTTCACGATCGAGAAGGTCGCGGCAACGGTCGCCTAACCCGCCGGATCGATGGCCGCCGTCGGGATGCTGTCCGTCGAGCTTCACTTCGCCGGCGCACGATCGCTCAAGGACAAGCGGAGGTCACTCGCCAGCATCAAGGACCGGCTGCGCAAGCTCAACGTGGCCGTCGCCGAGCTCGACCATCACGACCTGCATCAGCGAGCGAGACTGGGCATTGTGGCCGTGGCGACTGCGCGAGACGGCGTCGACCGGCTGTTCGAGAGTGTCCTGACCGGAGATCGACCGGCGCAACGCGGGCGCCATCGTGGCGTCCGACCTCGACTGGCTCACGTAGTGTCCGGTCACAAAGGGCGCGCCTGAGACATGCCGCACGGGACTCGGATGGAGCGCGTGGCGGAGCGGATTCGCGTCGAGCTCAGCACGCTCCTGACGAGAGGCGTGCGGGACCCTGGCGTGACCGACGTGACGATCACCCACGTGAGCGTCACCCGCGACCTCCAGCGTGCCGAGGTCCGCTATACCGTGATGTCGGACGAGCAGGCGCGTCGCAGTGCCGCGCGCGGTCTGCGCCGCGCGCATGGGTTCCTGCGCCGGGCACTCGCCGAGCGTCTCAGCCTACGCCGCGTCCCCGAACTGTCGTTCCGCTACGACGATACGGTCGAGCAGCAGGCCCGAGTCGGGCGTCTGTTCGAGGAGATCGAGGCGGCGCGTACCGGATCGGCCGATGGCGATGACGACGGCCCGCACGACGTGGCGAAGACCGATGCCAACGAACCCTGACCATCCAATCCGGCAGATTGTCGATGCACTGCGGGAACGCCAGCGCTTCGTGATTTCGTCACACGCGCGCCCGGACGGCGACTCAATCGGCTCGCAGCTCGCGCTCGCTCATGCGCTGACCGGGCTCGGAAAGACGGTGCGCATCGTCAACCACGATGCGCCGCCGGACTCGTTGCAGACGATTCCCGGCGCCGCGGCCATCGAGGTCGCGGACACGGTGGACGGCGCCCACGACGCCGCTGTCGTCCTCGAATGTAGCTCGTTGGACCGCACCGAAGTCACGGGCCTCGACCGCCAATTCGTCATCAACATCGATCACCATGCCGGCAACGGTATGTATGGGACGCTCAACTGGTTTGACCCCTCGGCGTGCGCCTGCGCCGAGATGGTGCACGATCTCGTGGCAGAGCTGGGTGTCGCGGTGACCCCGCAGATCGGGATCGCGCTCTACGCGGGGATCCTCACCGACACCGGCTCGTTTCGCCACGCGAATATCACGAGCCGTACGTTCGAGATCTGCCGACGCGTGGCTGCCGCCGGCGTGGACGTCGCTGGCGTGGCGGCCGAGTTGTATCAGCGGAGCAGCGTCGGAAAACTCAGGCTGACCGGCGCGCTGCTCACGGACATGACGCTCGACGCCGACGGGCGCGTCGCGGTGCTGCATGTCGACGATGCGTTGCTCCGGCAGACCGGCTGTCCGACCGACGATCTGGACGGGCTCATCAATCTGCCGTTGTCCGCAACCGACGTCCAGGCCGTGATCATGTTCAAGTTCCTCGACGGCTCGGCGCGGGTGAGCCTCCGATCCAAGGGCACCATCGACGTGCGAGCCGTTGCGGCGTCCTTTGGCGGCGGCGGCCATCGCAATGCGTCCGGGTTCTCGCTCGACGGGCCGCGTGAAGATGTTGTGTCTCGCGCTGTTGCCGCCGTCATCGGAGCCCTGGACACCGCGCCGGATGAGCCAGCCCGATAATCGATCCGTCGGCGTGGACGGCGTCCTCGTCGTCGACAAGGCGGCCGGGATGACCTCGCACGACGTCGTCTCGCGCGCGCGGCGCGCTCTCGGGACGCGTCGGGTCGGCCATGTCGGCACCCTCGACCCGATGGCGACCGGCGTGCTGCCCCTCGTCGTCGGGCGCGCCACGCGGTTGGCGTCCCTGCTGTCGGCCGGCCCGAAGGTCTACGACGGGGTCATCCGGCTCGGTGTCGTGACCGACACGTATGACAGGACCGGCACGCAGTCTCAGCAGGTGTCCGAGGGTGGCGCAAGCCCACTGGACGCGGTCACCTCCGCCACCGTCAACGAGGCGATCGCGTCGTTCGTCGGCACCTTCGAACAGCACCCGCCGCCGTTCTCGGCCAAGAAAATCGGCGGCGTTCGAGCCTATCGACTCGCGCGGCGTCGGAAGCCGGTCGCGCCCAGGTCGGTCGAGGTGACCGTGCATGCGCTCGAAGTCGTCTCCCGCACGACCGAGCGCCTACGTTGCCGGGTCACGTGTGAACCCGGCTTCTACATGCGAGCGCTGGCGCACGACCTGGGACGCGCACTCGGCTGCGGGGGGTGCCTGGAGACGCTCCGCCGCGAGCGGAGCGGCGCCTTCGACCTGACCGGCGCGGTGCCGGTCGATGCACTGACAAGCCGGTCAACACCCATCGCCGACCACCTCGTACCGCTCGTGCAGCTGCTGCCCGACCTGCCGAGCGCGGTGCTGACCGACCATGGGACCCGGCGGGCCAAACACGGCAACCGGCTGTCGCGCGCGGACCTCTCGTCGTGGGATCGCGATTGGGAGAACGCGGGAGCGGGCGGCCAAGCGCGAGTCAAGCTCATCGACTCGACCGGCAACCTGCTCGCCATCGCGGACGCGGACGGAGACCGCGTTTTGCATCCCGCGATCGTTCTAGTGTAAGCTTTTTCGGTTGGACAAAAGCGCGATAAACGAAAGAGGAAGAGGTAGTTACACGTGGCGCTGGCCAAGGAGCGAAAGACGGAGATCATCGGGTCGTATCGCACGCACGAGAGCGACACCGGTTCGCCAGAAGTGCAGGTCGCCATCCTCAGCGAGCGGATTGGCTATCTGACTGAGCACTTCAAGGTCCACGCCAAGGACCACCACTCGCGCCGCGGGCTCTTACAGCTCGTTGGCCAGCGGCGGCGACTCCTCGACTACCTCAAGGGCAAGAGCTCCGAGCGATACTCGGACCTCATCAAGCGACTCGGCATCCGCAAGTAGGCGCGAGATGAACCACCGGCCCTCGACGGGCTGGTAGCCCTCCCTCCCCGCCTGACGATTCGCTGAGCACCGTCGCCTGCGCCACCTTCAACGGGAGTCACACGTCATGCATACGGCCCAAGTAAAAGTCGGCCGGGGAACCCTGACCATCGAGACCGGCAAGATCGCCAAACAGGCGGGCGGCGCGGTGACCGTGCGCTACGGCGATACGGTTGTCATCGTCACGGCCTGTTCCGCGGCGACCGCCCGCGAGGGCATCGACTTCTTGCCGCTCACGGTCGACTACCGCGAATACGCCTACGCGTCGGGTCGGATCCCGGGCGGCTTCTTCAAGCGCGAGGGGAAGCCGACGGACAAGGAGGTCCTGACCAGTCGTCTCATCGACCGACCCATCCGACCGCTGTTTCCGCAGGGGTGGTCGCGGGAGACCCAGGTCATCGCGCTGCTGCTCTCCGCCGACGCCGAGAACGATTCGGACGTGCTTGCGCTCACCGGCGCGTCGGCTGCGCTCTCGATCTCGCCGATTCCGTTCGCGCGACCGATCGCGGCGGTACGCGTCGGCCTGATCGACGGCGAGCTGCTCATCAACCCCACCTATCCCGAGCGGAAACGTAGCGCGCTCGATCTGGTCATCGCGGGGAGCCGTGACGCGGTCGTCATGGTCGAGGCCGGGGCACGCGAGGTCAGCGAGGACGTGGTGCTCGGTGCGCTGGAGGCCGGCCACCAGGCGATCCGCGACATCGTGGGCGCGATCGAGGAGATGACGGCGGCGGTCGGCAAGCCCAAGCTGGCGGTGGTCACGGCGGAGGCCGAACCTGCCAGCGCTCAGGAGATCACGAACAAGGTCATCGAGCCCCTGCGCGAGGCGATGCGTGTCCCCGACAAGCTCGAAAACTACGCGCGGGTCGACCAGGTGCTCGACGAGCTACTCGCGTCGCTTCCCGCAGAGGGCACCGAGCGGGACGATGCCAAGCGGGTCTTCAAGCAGCTGAAGGAAACCGTGCTGCGGAACGAGGTCCTCGAACGCGGTACGCGTCTGGATGGACGCCGGTTCGATGAGGTGCGGTCCATCTGGTCTGAGGTGGGCGTGCTGCCGCGCACGCACGGCTCGGCAATCTTTACCCGGGGCGAGACCCAAGCGCTCGTCACCGCCACGCTCGGCACGGCCGATGATCAACAAAAGATCGAGTTGGTCGACGGCGAGAGCTTCAAACGGTTCATGCTGCACTACAACTTCCCACCATTCTCGGTCGGTGAAGTGAAGTTCATGCGCGGTCCCGGCCGGCGTGAGGTGGGACATGGCAATCTCGCCGAGCGCAGTCTCCTGCCGATGATCCCCGGCGACGACGAGTTCCCCTACACCCTACGCGTCGTATCCGACATCCTCGAGTCGAATGGGTCGTCGTCGATGGCCACGGTCTGCGGTGGCGCGCTCGCGCTGATGGATGCGGGGGTGCCGTTGAAACGGCCCGTGGCCGGGATCGCCATGGGGCTGGTCATGGAGGAGGGCGCTGGCGATGCCGGCGCGCCGCGGCACGCGATCCTGTCCGATATCGCGGGGGCCGAGGATCACTACGGCGATATGGATTTCAAGGTCGCCGGAACGACCGAGGGCATCACCGCGCTCCAGATGGACATCAAGGTCGCGGGGATCACGACCGAGATCATGCGCGAGGCACTGGCGCAGGCGCGCGCCGGTAGGCTCCATATCCTGCAAGAAATGGGCGCGACGATCGCGGCACCGCGGGAATCCATCTCGGGACACGCGCCGCGCATCGTGAGCATCCAGATCCCCGTCGACAAGATTCGGGATGTCATCGGCCCGGGCGGCAAGACGATTCGTAGCATCATCGACCGCACCGGCGTCAAGATCGACGTCGAAGATAGCGGTCGCGTCAACGTGGCGTCCTCGGACGAAGCCTCGGCGCAACGGGCAATCACGATCATCGAGGAACTGACCGCAAGCCCGGAGCTGAACAAGAGCTATCTGGGCAAGGTGCAGCGCATCACGGACTTCGGCGCATTCATCGAAATCCTGCCGGGCATCGACGGGTTGCTGCACGTCTCGGAGATCGCGCACTACCGGGTCAAGGAGGTGCGTGACGAGCTGAATGAGGGCGACCAGGTCCTGGTCAAGGTGATCAACGTCGACCCATCGGGCAAGGTTCGCTTGAGCCGAAAGGCGCTGCTGCCCGCGTCCGAGTCCGCCGACGCCCCGAGCGGCGGAGCGCCCAGCGGCGATGGCGGGCAACGGCCGGGGGGTCGCGGCGGACCTGGGGGGCGATCGCGTCCACCACGGTCGCGCGGCAACCGGGAGCCCGCAAGGCGCTAGGGGCCTAGCGGCGGGCGGCGGCCATACGCTCGGCAAGCGGAGGGTGGGACGAGAACCACCATGCCGCGACGCGCGACGGGCGAGCCTCCGCGAGATTCTGCGCACCGAGGCGACGCAGCCCCGACACGAAGGCCTCGCGGTTCCCGGTTACCTCGATCGCATACCGATCCGCCCGGCGTTCATGCCGGCGCGAGAGCACGTTGGCAAGCGGCAGGACCGCGAGCGCGACGCCGGCAACACACAAGACCAGCGCCGGTAGCCCGGCGACGTCCCCGATCCCGTCGAGCCCCAGCACCGGCGAGACCGCGGTCAGCGCGTGGTGCGAGACGCAGAGCGCGAGCAGCGCGACGCCGACCTCGCACGCGATCATCTTCCAGATGTCCCCGTGTACATGGTGCGCGAGCTCGTGCGCCAGCACAACCTCGATCTCGGCGTCGCTGTAGTCCTCAATCAGGGTATCGGACAGCAGGATACGCCGGGTCGAACCGGTGCCAACGAGGGCGGCGTTGGCCCGTGACGTCCAGGCGCCGACTCGCCACTCGTGGATGCCAATGACCGGGGCGCCTGCACGACGCGCGAGGGCCTCGAGCCTGTCCGCGAGACGTCGTCGACCGAGCGGCCGCACGCCAAACACCTTCGGCAGGAGGACGACCGGCGCGAGGTTGGCCAGCGCGACGGACACCGCGGCAAACGCAGCGCCTCCCGCAAGCCACCACCACGTCGCCCAGTGATCAATCGCGACATAGACGAACACCACGGCCGCGACCCAGACTACCCATCGCGCGAGCGCAGTCTGCGCGTAGCCGCGCACCCAGGCCGAGAAGCCCTCCCGCGAAAGCCCGTATCGTCGTTCCAACAGGAAGCCGGTATGGCAGACGAACGGAAGGGCCACGACCTCTGACGCGACCCCCAGTGCCGCGGCGAAGAGGACGACGACCATCGCCGCGCGCGCGCCGACCGGCACGCCCACGGCCGCCACCACGTGCTCCAGCGACAGCCGCGCCGCAGGCAGGAGCCCGGCGCCAAGCAGGCTCGCGAGCAGACTCGCGCGGGCGGCGACCCCCAGCGCGGTGCTGCGTCGCCTCTGCCGATGGTACCGAGTGGCCTTGTCCTCGTTCAGTTGATCTTGACCGAGATGAGCTTCGAGACGCCCGGCTCCTCCATGGTGACCCCGTAGAGCCGGTCGGCGATTTCCATGGTCTTGCGGTTGTGCGTGACCAGGACGAACTGCGTGCGATCCTGCAAGCCCCGGAGCATCTCCACGAAACGACCGATGTTGGCGTCGTCCAACGGCGCGTCGATCTCATCGAGCAGGCAGAACGGGCTTGGCTTGTATTTGAAGATGGCAAACATCAACGCCATGGCCGTCAACGCCTTTTCGCCGCCCGAGAGCAGCTGAATGCTCTGTAGGCGCTTGCCGGGCGGCTGCGCGATGATGTCGATCCCGCTCTCGAGCACGTCGGTCTCGTCGAGCAAGACCAGTCCCGCGCGGCCACCGCCGAACAGGGTTTCA
Source organism: Vicinamibacterales bacterium (assembly GCA_965197395.1). Taxonomy (GTDB): domain Bacteria; phylum Acidobacteriota; class Vicinamibacteria; order Vicinamibacterales; family UBA8438; genus CAZYFH01. The sequence continues at coordinate 1,261,849 of CBDANB010000007.1, forward strand.
AACGAGTGCTGGAAATGCTCGTTGACCGCACGAAACGCGTCTTGAAACCGCTGGCGGGTCGTGACGTCGATCCGCTTGATGGCCTCACCGGTGGCGGCAATCGCGTCGAGCAGGTCCCGTCGCTGTGTCGTCAGGAACGCGTGGCGATCCTCGAGCTCGTCGAACTGGTCGATGGCCATCATGTTGACCGGCCCGAGCCGGTCGATCTTGGCGCGCAACTGCGCCAGGATGTCATCGACCGTGGGCGCCGCGTCGAGCCGGTCGGACACGGGCCCCCGCTCCGCCTCTCCCGCATCGTCAACCAGCTCCTCGGTCCCGCCATCCTCGTCGGTCTCGGCGCCCGCGGCGTCGGCGCCCCCACCCACGACACCCAGTAGCGCACGATCAGGCTCAATTGGACCGTCCTGCTCCAGACGCGCTACCTCGGCGATGACGTCCGCGAGATCGACCTGCAGTGTTTCGGCACACGACGAGGCCGTGTGTGCGAGATCGGCGTTGGCGGTGGCGTGGTCCACCTCCACACGGCCCACCTCCGTTCGGATGTGTTCGAGGGCATGCCGCGCGTCACGCACGTGGCGGCCTTGCTCGGCGATGCGCTCGCGGAGCCCGTCGGTCCGCTCGTCGACCAGCCGGATCTGCTGGCGGAGCCCATCGAACGCCGCCACATTGGCATCGAGCTGGCGCTCGGCCTCCTTCATCGAGGCGAGCAGCGCGCCCCGGCGCGCCACGGCACGCTGGTTCTCCGCCTCGCGCGCGCCGATGCGCTGCCGCAGATCGCTCGTTTGGTCCTCGAGTCGCCGCACGTCGGCTGCCAACGCGGTCGACCGCTCACCCAACGCGGCGTGGGTGGCCTTGGCCACCGTCACGCGTTGGCCCAACGCGTCAACTGACTCGCGCGCCTCGAGCAAGCGGCCTTGCGCCCGCATGAAGCGCTCCTCCGCCGAAGCCTGGTCCGCTTCGAGGCGCGCAATCGCCGCGCGCGCCTCAGCCTGCTTCGCCTCGAGGCCGTCGCGCTCCTCGGTGGCCTGCCGCCGCTCACTCGCCAGAAGGGCGTCCTTCTCCGTCAACCGGACATGCTCGTCCTCTAGCCGGCCGAGCTGCATCTCGAAACCGACCAGCGTCTTCTCGTGCGCGTGCTCGTCGGCCATCAACGCCTCGCGCCGGTCGTTGGCTCGGGCCGCGGCGGCTTCGAGCTCGGCGACCTGCTCGCGGAGGCGAGCCAGGACCGTCTCCTCGGTCACGGCCCTCGCACGTAGCGTCGCAATCTCCCGCTTGGCCGCCAGCAGACCGAGCGCGCCCGTCTTGCCGCCACCGCCAAGACGCGACGCGCCGCGAACCACGATGCCGTTGCGCGTGACGATGGGATCGTCGGTGACCGATGCCGCCGCCAACGCATCCTCGATCGACGGCGCGAGCCAGCGGCGCTGCAGCAGACGGCGCACGACCGCCTTCCCCGGGCCACGGACGGCGACAACGTCCGCCAGTGCCCGCAACGTGGGATGCGGCGGCGCCGTCTCGGGCCCCCGCTCGTGATTGGCGCTGATAAGGAATCCGCACCGTCCGGCATCCTTCTCCGCCGCCAGCGTGATGCCGTCGAGCGCCGCCTGACGGGTGGGGACGACGACATACTGAAGCAGATCACCCAGACACGCCTCGACGGCGGATTCGTCCGACTCGCCGACCTCGAGGTGATCGACGACCGAGCCTTGGTGCGCGATCCGGTCCTCCGACGCCAGCACGATCCTGGCGGCGTCTGAATACGCGGCCCGTCCGGCCTCGAGCTCCTCGAGTGACTCGAGTCGTGCACGGACAGCGGCAACCTCTCGCTCGTGCACGCCCGCGTCCCGGGTCCGCGCCTCGGTTTCGGCACGGGCCACCACCAGATCCGCATCGCACGTGGCTCGCGCAGCCCGGACGCCCTCAAGTGTCGCGCGTGTGTCTCGCGCACCCGCATCCGCCCTTGCCTGCTCGTCATCGTACCGAGCGTGCTCGGTTGCCACGTCCGCCGCCTCTGCCTCGAGCTTGGCCAACGCCTGCCGGAGCCGGGTCTGTCCGGCGTCCGCGTTGGTCACGACGTTCTGGAGTGCCGTCGCCGCGGTGATCGCCGCGTACACCTCGCTGCGCGCGGCCTCTACGTCCGCTTCCTGACCCTCGATGGCGCGCTGCGCGTCCGCAAAGCGTCGTTCGTCCCCCGCCACCTGCTGCCGAGCGGCGTCATGCTCATCGAGACATCGCGCGCGTGCCGCTTGCTGGCCGGTCAGCTCGCCTCGAACAGGACCGCTCCGCTGCTGAAGCGACTCGAGCTCACCCGCGCCCGAGGTCAGCGCCTCGGTGAGTGCGGCCACCTGCTGCTGGTCGAACGCAATGCGCTGCTGACGGCGCCCGAGTTCGAGCTCCCGCTGATGGGCGCTGTCCCGCGTCGACGTCGCCGACTCGTCAGCCTCGACCAACTCGAGCCGAAGCCGTGCCTCGTCACCTTCCAGGCGAGCAAGCTGGGCGGCGCCCGCCTGCTCTCGCACCCGCGCCTCCTCGAGGCGGCGCTCGGCCTCCCCGATGGCGGTCTTCAGGGCGTCGCTCTTCCTGGCAAAGAACACCTTCTCCCAACGGCGCAGCTCGTCGCGCAGACGCCGATAGCGGCGCGCCTTGGCAGCCTGCCGCTTCAATGCGCTCCGCTGCTTCTCGACCTCGTAGACGATATCGTCGACACGCGTCAGGTTCTGCTGGGCAGCTTCGAGCTTGAGCTCGGCGGAGCGGCGACGTGACTTGTACTTCGTGATCCCCGCCGCCTCTTCGAGGAGCTGGCGGCGCTCAGCAGGTCGCGCGCTGAGGATCTGCCCGATCCGGCCTTGCTCGATGACCGCGTAGGCCTTCACGCCGACACCCGAGTCCATTAGCAGATCCTGGATGTCGCGCAGACGGCAGACCTGGCCATCGATGAGATACTCGCTCTCCCCCGAGCGATACAAACGCCGCCCGACCTCGATGTCGCGGCTGATGTGGGGCGGCGCGAACTCGTCGTCGTCGGTCTCCGTTTGCGCGACAGGACTGGACGCGGGGTCGCCGAGCGAGGGCGGGACCGCGGTCGCGTCGTGACCGTGTCCGAGGTTGTTCCCGGGTCCACTGCCGTTGCCGTTGCCGTTACCTCCCGCGTGAGTGACCGTTTTCTGGACGGCGCTCACGTCGTCGGCAGGACCGGCGAGCGCCGCGAGGGCTGCCGTCACCTCGGAGAGCTGTAGCCGGACTTCGGCGGCGGCGGTCGGTCGCCTCGCATCACTGCCGCTGAAGATCACGTCTTCCATCCGCTCCCCGCGGAGGCTTCGAGCACTTTGCTCGCCTAGGACCCACGTGATCGCATCGATCACGTTGCTCTTCCCGCAACCGTTGGGACCGACGATGGCCGTGACGCCGCCATCGAACGCGAGTTGGGCGCGCTCGGGGAAGCTCTTGAAACCGGCGATCTCGAGATGGTTCAGGCGCATCGACCCTCAAAGGTAGAGGCCGTACACAACACTGGCCGCACAGACAGGTCCATTCGCAACCTCACCTGTCGAGCGGCTGGGAACGCTCCGACTCGGGAGTCGTGATATCGCGTCGGCAGTGCGCCGCGGTCATGCGCCGCGTCGCGACGACCGTCGGGCCACCGCGCACCCGTGTCACGGTCAAGACCCAACGTCGGCCGCAGTGTAGCAAGGGCTGACGGCGAACCGCAACCCCTGGCACTCGATCTATCGGGCGGCCACGAGGCCGAGATCGCGCGACAAGGTCTACCGGGCGGCCACGAGGCCGGGATCGCGCGACAAGCGAAGTAACCCCTGCGCCTCGTCGAACAGTGACAGCGCGTACTGCGCCTGCGGATCTCTCCGAAAGAGGTTTTGGCGCGCTTCGGCCTGACCGAACAGCGCGAGGTCCACCTCGTAGTGGATCTTGGCCCGGATGAAATCCGCATCGGCCGCGAACTCGTCGTCATCGACCGTCAGGCCACGGCTGCGGACGTGGTCCTTGAACGCGACCATCAAGCGGTCATCGACGATGAATCCACGGCTCACGATCTCGCGGTCGCGACCCTCCACGCTAATCCGCGTGTCGCCGGCGGCCGAGAAGCGCTCCGCAAAGCTCGCAAACTCTGCGCGGGCGGCAAGGAGCCGGCCCAACCGGGCCGGGTCGAATCCATCAATGGGCCCCGCGATGAAATAGTCTGGCTCGATCCCCCCGCCGCTGTACACTTCGCGACCGGCATCGGTCAGCTTGCGATCGGCCGCTGCATGCGCGGGCGTTTCTTGCTCACGTAGAAAGTACGTCCGGTACTCGTCGAACGTGCCGTCCCAAGGACGCTGGATCATGCGACCGCTCGGCGTGTAATAGCGGGCGGTCGTGAGCGCCAACCCCGCGCCGTGGCTGACGCGATAGATGGACTGCACGAGCGCCTTACCAAAGGTGGTCTCGCCGACCACCAGCGCTCGGTCGTGGTCCTGGAGCGCGCCGGCCACGATCTCCGACGCGCTGGCGCTATTCCTGTTGACCAGCACGATGACCGGCAGCCCCGCGAGGTCGCTCTCATCACCTCCATGGTAATCCTGGTCGGAATTGGCGATCCGGCCGCGCGTGTAGACGATCATGTCGCCGCGGGGCAGGAACTGGTCCGACACGTTGATGGCCTGGTCGAGCGGCCCACCCGGGTTGTCACGCAGATCCAGCACGAGCTGATCCAGGCCTTCCGCGCTGAGCCGGTCCAACGCCTGTCGCAGCTCCTCGGTACTCGTCTCCGAGAAGTCGCCGAGGCGCACATAGCCCGTCTGGTCAGCGACGATGAACGCCGCCTCGACCGTCGGGATGGTGATCTCGTCGCGCTGCACGTCGAGGTCAATCAGCTCCTCGTAGCCGCCACGGAGAATCGAAATATTGACCGCGCTCCCCTTCGGCCCCCGCAGCCGGCCGACCGCCTGGTCACTGCTCATCCCGATCGAGTCCTCGCCCTCGATTCGGGCAATGACGTCGCCCCGGCGAATCCCCTCTCGGTACGCCGGGGACCCCTCGAACAGGCTCATGACGGTGATCCGCCCGTCGATGACGTTGATCGAGATCCCGAGGCCGTAGTAGCGGCCCTCCTGTCGCTCGCGGAGTCGAGCATACGACCGCGGGTCCATGAAGTTCGAGTGAGGATCGAGCGTTTGGAGCATGCCCCCGATGGCCTGGTAGACGAGCCGCTCGGTATCGACGTCGTCGACGTAGTTGGCCTCGACGGCAGCCAACGCGGAGGCAAAGGCGTCGTAGTGGCGGGACATCGTGTCCTGCTGCGCCAGGACCCGGCCGCCAAACAGCCCGCCCGCCATCGCCGAAACGACGATTGCGCCGACACCGACGGCCAAACTCGTCACACCTCGCATTGGCGAATCGTATCAGATAAGCTACTGTCCAGCAATGACTTCGAGGGATCCGAGCACCTCCGAACGCTTGACCGCCCGCTGTCGCCGTTTATAATGCTATGAGACGCGGATCGCGTTCGCGCGAAGTCTAAGGAGCACTGCCATGGGCCCTATCGGCGTGCCGGAAATGATCATCATCGGAATCATCGCGCTGGTCATCTTTGGTCCGCGCAAGCTCCCCGAGCTGGGCCGCTCGCTCGGCAAGAGCCTCGGTGAATTCAAGCGCGCGTCGAACGACCTTCGGAATACCCTCGAAGACGAGATCCGCGTCGAGAAGAAGAGCGACACCGCGGCCGTGAGCCCGAAGCCGAATCCAGCACCGACGCCGGCTCCCGCTCCCGCTCCGGCCCCAACCGCGCATTCCACGGAACCTGACGCCGGCACCACGCCGTAACACCGCAGGCCCACCCCCGATGGCGCTGGCCCCGTTTCCTGAACAAGCCTCGCCCGACCCCGAGGACGACACTCCCCGCCCCAGCGATCCGGTCGAGCCGGATGACGCGGGCGGCAAGATGTCGTTTCTGGATCATCTCGATGAGCTCCGGAAACGCCTAGTTGTTTCCACCATCGCGCTCGTGGTCGGCGTGCTCGTCTGCTTCGGCTTCATCGGCTTCATCTTCGAGTTCATCATGGAGCCGCTCACCGACGTGCTGCCGGACGGGGGAACGCTCGTCTTCACCGAGCCGACCGAGGCGTTCTTCCTGAACATCAAGATGGCGGCGCTCGCCGGGCTCATGCTCGCGACGCCGGTCATCCTCTGGCAGGTGTGGCTCTTCGTCGCGCCTGGGCTCTACGCCAAAGAAAAGAAGTTCGCGATCCCCTTTGTCGTCCTTGCCACCGGCTTCTTCATTGGGGGCGCGCTGTTCGCGCACTACATACTCTTTCCAGTCGCTTGGGCGTTCTTTGCCAGCTTCGGCAGCGACTTCCTGTCGTTCATGCCGCGTATCCAGCCGGCTTTCTCGCTGTACGTCAAGCTCGTGCTCGCCTGCGGCGTCATCTTTCAGCTCCCGACCATCGTGTTCTTTCTCGCCCGGATGGGGGTCGTGACGCCCGGGTTCCTCATCAGGAACATCAAGTACGCGATCCTCGCCATGTCCATCTTCGCAGCGGTATTGACCCCGACCGGCGACCCCGTGACCTGGTCGCTGATGTTCCTGCCGACGTTCGCGCTCTACGGGCTGAGCATCGCGATCGCCTGGATCTTCGCGAAGCGCGGCGTCGACGAGTGAGGTCGGGGCCGGTCTGTCGGACGGCACACATCAGCGTAGCGGCCCGCCTCGCCGCCGGGGATTCGTTGACTTGGTCCGTTGGGATCCATACTATTCACGGTGGTTTCATTACCTTTTTCTGGTGGGGACGTGCTGCTCATGAAGACGAGACGATGGCTTGGCCGCTTGGCGGCCGTTGCCTGCATCAGCCTGCTGGGATCCCCCGCGGCCGCCCAGTCTGACGACACTCGCCCGGCCGGATCGACGTTTCTCGGCGACACCGGATTGTGGTTCGTGCCCACCGCCGAGATCGTCGGCCACGGGCGGGTCGCAGCCAGCGCGCACCTCGCAACGTTCAATCGCGAGCAGGGGTTCACGGCGGTCCAGTCCGCTGCGGCGACGTTCGCGGTAGGGCTACGCGACCGGGTCGAGGTGTTCGGGTCGTTTCAGTTCCTGACGCGCATCGACCGCGATCTTCGGCCGATTTTTCAGCCGAACCAGATTGGCGTCGGCGGGCTCGTGACGGGCTATCCGCTGGTCACGAACGCCTTCAGCGGGAACGAGATCGGCGATTTCGTCGTCGGCGCGAAGATCAACCTCCTGTCCGAGCGCACCCGCGCGCCCTACGCGATGGCGATCCGAGGCTTCGTCAAGCTCCCAACTGGCAATGAGGCGGCGGGAACGACGACCGGTCAGACCGACGGCGGCATCGGTTTCGTCATGAGCAAGGCCTTCGCCGGTGCCGAGCTGGCAGGGCACTACGATTTCATCTTTCGGAGCGATCCGTCGACGATCAATCTCCCCCACAGCCTGCGCTGGGGCGTCGGGGTCGGGGCGCCGGTCCGCGGGCGGGTTCGATTCTTCGGGGAACTGCTCGGCGAACGGCCGCTAAGCGCGATCACACTGACTCAGTCCCTGGTCGGCGCCGACGGAAGCCTGTCGACCCTCGGCTCGCTCCAAAGCAGCCCACTCGATGTCATCCTCGGGCTCCAATGGAACGGTCCACGGGGTGTCGCGCTGGGCGGCGGGATGAGCTGGGCGACACGGCACGAATCGCGGTCGCTGGTCGGCCAGTCGACGCCATCCGGCGACCGGTTCGGACTGCTCGTTCGACTAACCTATCACCCGGGCGTGAGCGTGTACGTGGCGCCACCGCCACCGCCGCCACCGGCACCGCCACCGCCACCGCCACCGCCACCGCCGCGCCGACCGCCACCGCCGCCGCCGCCAGCTGCGCCGGCGCCGGACCCGCCGCGCGAGTACGTCTTCGAGGACGTGCACTTCGACTTCGATCGCTACAGCTTGCGACCGGGCGCGGCGCGCGTGCTCGACGAGGTCGTGGCGGCGCTGCAGGATGACTCCGACCTCACCATCGAGATCGAGGGTCACACGTGCAACATCGGCACGAACGAGTACAACGTGGCGCTCGGTGATCGGCGAGCGAACGCGGTTCAGCAGTATCTTGCGAGTCGCGGGGTCGGTGGCAACCGTCTCCGAACCGTCAGCTACGGCGAAGAGCGGCCCGCGCACGACAACGCGCGCGAAGAGACACGGCGCCTGAACCGCCGTGCCGCGCTCGTCGTTCGCCTCCGGTAGCGGAGTAACAGCGCGAGTTTCGTCTCGAGGGCGCCCGGGTCTCGGATCCGGGCGCCCTCGCGTCTTGTACGGGCGGGTACCGCGCGGCTCGTGCCCTAGTAGGATTTGGCGAAGGCGGCGTCGGTCTGACCCACCTGACCGCATTCAACGCAGGGGCCCGACGCTGCAGGTGACTCGAGCGGGATGTTGCGAATCGTTGCCTGGGTCTCGGCCTTGATCCGTTGTTCGCACCCCGCGTCGCCGCACCAGGGGGCGATGACGAAGCCCGGTCGACCATTGAGCGCTGCGCGAAAGTCCTCGCGTGCCGAGACACGCACCGTGTGCTCGTCGCGGAACCGAACCGCCCGCTCGAAGAGCGCGTCCTGGATGGCGCCGAGCAACGCGTCGATCCGCGACGGGAGACCGTCCGTCGGCGTGGGCATCTTCTCGCGGGTGTCGCGGCGCACCAGCATGACCTGATTCTGCTCGATGTCCCTGGGGCCGATCTCCAGTCGGACCGGCACACCCCGGAGCTCCCATTCCGCGAATTTCCACCCTGGCGAGTACTCCTCCCGGTCGTCGAGCGAGACCCGCGTCCCGGCGTCGCGCAGGGACGACGCGATCTCCTGCGCCCGTGGCAACACGGTCTCGCGCCAGTTGCCGCGAGGAATGGGCACGATCACGACCTGAAACGGCGCGATACGTGGCGGCAGGATCAAACCGCTGTCGTCTCCGTGCGTCATGATGACGGCGCCAATCAGGCGCGTCGTCATGCCCCACGACGTTTGCCAGACATACTGCACCGATTTGTCGCGGGCCTGGAACTTGATGTCGAAGACCTTCGCAAAGTTCTGGCCGAGCTGGTGCGAGGTCCCAGCCTGCAGTGCCCGCCCATCGCCCATGAGCGCCTCGATTGAGTAGGTGTGCGCCGCGCCGGCAAACTTCTCACTCTCGGTCTTCCGTCCGTCGAGGACAGGCATGGCGAGCTCGCGTTCGGCGAAGTCCTTGTAGACCGCGAGCATGCGCAGCGCCTCTGTCTCGGCCTCGGCCTCGGTTTCATGCGCTGTGTGACCCTCTTGCCACAAGAACTCCGTGGTGCGCAGAAACAGCCGGGTAACCTTCTCCCACCGCACCACATTGGCCCACTGGTTGATGAGAATCGGCAGATCGCGCCATGACTGGATCCACTTTGCGTACATCGTGCCAATGATGGCCTCCGAGGTCGGTCGCACGACCAGTCGTTCCTCGAGGTCCTCGTCGCCGCCGCGCGTGACCCATGCCACCTGCGGCGCGAATCCCTCAACGTGCGCGGCCTCCTTCCGCAGCAGACTCTCGGGAATGAACAGGGGGAAGTACGCGTTGACGTGGCCAGTGGCCTTGAATCGCCGGTCGAGGTCCGCTTGCATCAACTCCCAGATCGCGTAGCCGTAGGGCCGGATCACCATGCTGCCCTTGACCGGCGAGTAGTCCGCGAGCTCGGCGCGGCGTATCACGTCTGTGTACCACCGCGAGAAGTCCTGCGACTGTGGCGTAATCTCGGTGACGAAGGATTGCTGTTTGGCTGTCATCGCGTGCCTGTTGCGCGTCGTGCACAGTCTATAGCGTCGGGAGCGTAGTGCTATTCTGGGCAAACGATGAAACCCGTCCGCATCGACGTCGCGACGACGTCGCGCGCCTACCAGGTGCACGTCGGTGAGGGATTGCTCGCCAGGCTCGGGCCGCTGCTCGACAAGGCTGGCGTACGCGACCGCCGATTCCTTGTCTCAAGCCCCGCGATCTGGAGAGCCCACGGTCGAACCGTCGAACAGGCGGTCCGCGGGGCGCACACGACGCTGGTGCCGGACGGCGAGCGGTCCAAGACCATGCAGACCGTCGCCAAGATTCATGACGCGCTCCTTCGCGCCGATGCCGACCGCGCCGCCACCGTGATTGCCGTCGGCGGCGGGGTCATCGGCGACATGGTCGGATTCGCCGCGGCGACGCTGCTCCGCGGCGTGTCGCTGGCACAGGTGCCAACGACCTTGTTGGCGCAGGTCGATAGCGCGATCGGTGGCAAAGTCGGCGTCAATCATGCACTCGGCAAGAATCTCATCGGGGCGTTCCATCAGCCGGTCGTCGTCGTGGCTGACCCCTTGGTCCTCCACACCTTGCCCCGACGCGAGTTTCGGGCAGGTCTGTACGAAGTCATCAAATACGGCATGATCGCCGACCGCGATCTGTTCGACCGGGTCAGCCGTGATCTGACAGCGCTGTTCGCCCGTGCGCCCGCAGCGCTCGTGCCGCTCATCGCCACGTCGTGCCGAATCAAGGCCCGGGTTGTGGCGACCGACGAACGGGAGCACGGGCATCGCCGCGTGCTCAATCTGGGACATACCGCTGGTCACGCGATCGAAACGGTCACGCGCTACCGGCGCTTTAGACACGGTGAGGCGATCGGCTACGGCATGCTGGCTGTCGCCGACATCGCGGTCGGGCGCGGGGTGCTCGCAGCATCCCAGCGGGACATGCTCACCACGTTGATCGCTCACTTGGGCCCGCTCCCGTCCGTGAGTGACCTGTCCGCCAAGGAAGTGGTCGCGGCCATGCGCCGGGACAAGAAGGTCGTGAAGGGACGGCTCCATGTCGTGCTGCCGACCAGCATCGGGACGACCCAGATCGTTGACGACGTCGCCGAGCGAGAATTCAGCCGGTCGCTACGAGCCATCGGACTGCGCGCGTGAGTCCAAACTCAGAGGGGGCTACACCCTAAAAGACCTACCCCAACCCGTGCTCCTTCAGCTTGGCCAGGAGCGCGCGGTAGCCGACCTTCAACTGGTCGGCCGCCAGGCCCCGATCGCCGCCCACGTCTCGCAGGACCTGCGCAATCTTGTGCCGTTCGACCTCGGTCTGCACGCGTCCGCAGGCCTCGGCCAGGCTGCCCGACAAATCAGCGTGCTCCCACGGGTTGACCGCGCGCTCGGTCGTGAGGCCGAGCCCAGATAGGTTGACGTCGCCCGCTTTGATCTCCGGACCGTCGCACAAGATGACCGCGCGCTCGATGCAGTTCTGCAGCTCGCGCACGTTGCCGGGCCACGCATAGGCCCGGAGCGCCTCCTCCGCCGCCGGCGCCAGCACGAGCGCCGGTTTCTTGACATCGCGGCAAAACCGCCGGATGAAGTGACGTGCGAGGATCGGCACGTCGTCTGGGCGGTCGCGGAGTGGCGGCACGGTGATCGGAAACACGGACAGGCGAAAGAACAGGTCCTCGCGGAACTGGCGGGCGGCGACCGCCGCCCGGAGGTCCTTGTTCGTGGCGGCGACAAGGCGCACATCGACTTGCAACTGTACGTTGCCCCCGACATGCTCGAAGCTGCGCTCCTCGATCGCGCGGAGGATCTTGGCCTGCAACGGCAGCGGCAGATCGCCGATCTCGTCGAGAAACAGCGTGCCGCGATGCGCCACCTCGAACTTGCCCGGTTTCCGGGCGACCGCGCCGGTAAAGGCGCCTTTCTCATGACCAAACAGCTCCGACTCCAACAGCGTGTCCGGTATCGCCGCACAGTTGATGGCCACGAACGGACCGTCCGCTCGCGCGCTGAAGGCGTGGAGCGCTCGCGCAAAGAGCTCCTTCCCGGTACCGCTCTCGCCGCCGAGGAGCACGGTTGCGTCCGTGTCAGCGGCCCGTTGCAGCGTCGCCAAGACCTGTTTCAATGCGGCATCGTCGCCAACGATCGTCGGCAGCCCCCGCCTGGCGGCCAGCTCTTCCTTGAGCACCACGTTCTCCGTCGCCAGACGGTGACGATCGAGCGCGCGCGCCACCAGCAGCAGCAGATGGTCGGGGTCGACAGGCTTCGCGAGAAAATCCATCGCCCCATCCTTCATCGCGGCGACCGCGTCCTCGATGCTGCCATAGGCCGTCATGACGATGACCGACGTCTCGGCGTTGAGCTCCTGGGCGGCGCGCAGCACGCCGAAACCGTCGCCTTTTGGCAGGCGGAGATCGGTGAGCACGACCGCCGGTCGGTGTCGCTGAAGCGCCGCGGTTGCGTCCTCTTGATCCTCCGCCTCGACGACGGCGTAGTCGTGCGCCTCGAGGGCATGTCGAAGCATGGTCCGCAGGGACTGTTTGTCCTCGACGATCAAGGTCAAGGGAGCGGGTGCCTTGGTGGGGCCGGTCATCGTCGGGAACGCACTGGCGGAATGCGTCCCCAGTGTAGCAGCCCGCGTAGACAGGCTCGCTGGCGTGACCAGGCGACAGCGCGGCGCTCCTCACCTACCGCACGACACCCCAGGAGAGCAGTTGCACGTAGTCGCGAACCGGCGCGCCCGATGGCGGCTCCGCTGGGGCAACGCGGACGAGCGTCGCCTGGAGCGCACGATGCGCTCGCGCCGGGCCGAACGCCGCGGCATGCGCGACCACCGCGTCGTTGCTGTCGCGCTGCGGATCGCCGTCGGCGTCTGCGGCATCGTCCGCCACCCAGACGGCGAGCATCCACTCGGGGTACCCCGCCGGGACCGCGACGATGCCGCTCAGCGATCCGTGCGCAAACAGCCGCCAGGCGAGACCCCGGCCGGCGCCGTACTCTCCCGACCCGTCGCGCCGCAGTCGAGCTGTCTCGTCTGGCAGACTCAGCCGCGACCCATCTGCCAGGCGTGGCTGGAGCGACGTCCCCCAGAAGCGCGACCGGACCGCTCCACCGAGCACTCCGTGCCACGAGACCCTCGCCTGGTTCGACGCCAGCTCGGCCACGGTCCACTCGAGGGCCGCCTCGGCGGCATACAGCCCCTCAATCGCGCGTCGATGATTCGATGCCACCGACACCTCCGTTGACGCCAGGGGCACGAGCGCGCCCACGAGTGCCACGAGGACGAGGCAAGCCATCATCGTGACGAGCAGCGCCATCCCGTCGGTACGGGTCATTCTCACCAGGTCGCCAGGCTCCGTGGGGAAACATCGAAGCGGGTGGCGAGATCAGGAATCGCGTCCGGCCGGACGCGAGCGGCCGACGGCGGGACCAGAAGCGGCTCGCGGATACCGCGCCACGCGACCTCCGCGACGCGGAGACGCATCTCGACGCGCACCCGACGGATGCGGAACACGTCGACGTCGAATGGGGCACCTCCCCCGCACCAGGGACCATCCACAAAACGATCCGGGGAGAGCGCGCGAACAGCCGGCGCGGGATCGCCCGGCGGCGCTGGGGAAGCGGCGCGGGCGAGGCACGGCGCCACGACGCGCTGGCGCACGGACGGAACCGTCGTCGCCGTCGGGAGCGGACCGCCAAAGTACTCGAACCCGATGTCCACCACGCCATCGATGAACGGCAGGTCTGTGGCCCATCCATCGTGAACACGAAGCTGCCCGCGCCGCCGGTCGAGGTAGTAGCTACGCACCCGGACCGGCACCACCCAGGCACCGGGCGGATAGGACGCCCCCGAACCACCACCGAGATGCCGGAGCCACACCGTGTCACGACGGGCGCGCGTGACTCGGAACATGTCGGATCGGCCCGACTCGTCGAACACGAGGGCCATCAACCGAGCGTCCACCCCGCACCGCGGCGGCCGATGGCACCCGCGGCCTGGCATGAGGGTCACCCGTGCGCGCATGCCTCCACTTGGCACCGTCGTCGCGAGCCGCGCGCCAACGGCGCCGGGGATCGCATGGAGCGTCGTCACGGCTTCGTCGTTCGCCGTCGTTCTGACCACGGCACCTCGCCCAAGACGACCCGGCACAATCGGCGCGCGGAGCCATGTCAGCGCGTGCTCATGTTCGGTCCCGACGGTTGGCCCGCTGCCGGCCATGAGCAGCTCTCGATGCAGTTGCGAGCCGGCGGCGCGCAGTCGCTGGTGCATGTCCGCGGTCTGAGGGACCGAGACGATGGCCCCGTGCGCGGGGTTCAGCAACCCGAACACCATCCCGAGCAGCGTCAGCATGAGCGCGGCCGAGATCAAGAGCTCCACTAACATTCGGTTTGCCTAGTGTCCACGACCGCCGTCTTCAACGACACTGACTCCCTCCCGCACGTTCCCGCCGGTCTATCTGCGCGCGCGAAGTGTGGCAATCCATGCGACTCCAGGATCTGATGGCCTCAGCGGTCGCCCGGGCGCAACCGGTGCGGCGCCGACCGCGATGACAAGCACCTGGAGCGCCAGCACGTCGCCGGCGGGTGACGCCAGCGCGCCGACCGACCAGCGCCGAACGTAGGCGGTACCAGGTGGCGGCTCACGACCCGTGCCGAGCCATGCACCCCCGGTATCGAGGAAATCGACATACCCCGCCACGTTGGTGTCCAGTGCGGCGGCCGTGGCCGGGGCGTCGCGCAGCCCCCTCCCCCGGGCCGTGGGCGGGTCGGTCGCGAGATCCGTCGTCACGTCGGACCGCGGCCCGCCCGTACGCGGATCGAACGCCCACGTAAGCGATCGGAGCTCTTCGAGCTTCTGGACCGCCAGCAGCGTCGACGTGCTGTCCGCGCCACCCGCCCCGACCGCCGCCCGCGTCATCGACACGACGTGCGCGATTCCGGTCGCGAGCCCGATGAGCAGCGTGGCGGCAATCAGCGTTTCGAAGAGCGCGAAACCGTCGGGAGATGACCGATGCGGCACGAAGACCGGTCAGTGCAAGGCGCGGGCCGACAGGAGACGGTGCTCGCAACCCAAGCAAGGGGGGATCGACCGACTCGCGACGGCAGAACGTACCTCGTCGTGACCCGCGGGCCGCTGCAGGAACTGCCACGCCGCGCGTGGTCTCGCGCTCGGCGCTGATGCGCCGGCGGGGGCGTCACGTGGCCGGCGTGAGCGGGAGGACGATGTCCATCCTGGCGCCCCCCGAGTCGGCGGTACCCGCTGTGACCCGACCGTTGTGCGTGACGACGATCTTCTGCGTCAGCGCGAGCCCGAGGCCGGTGCCTGAGGACTTCGTCGTGAAGAACGGGCGGAAGATGCGCTCGCGTGCATCCGCGGCAATGCCTGGACCGTTGTCGGTGACCGTGACCCGGACCTCACCATGCTCGCGATCCACGGTGCCGATGAGACGGATCTGTGGCGCGACCTGAGCGTCGGCACACGCGTCGACAGCATTGCGGCACAAGTTGCTGAGCGCTTGCCGCAGCAGCACGTCATCACCTTCGACATCGGCAAGCTCGCCGCTGAGCACGACCGAGCCGCCGCGCCGCGTCACGTCACCCCGGACCTCGTCGGCGGCCCGCTCGGCCAGCTTCGCCATGCTCACCGTCGTCAGGCTGAGCTCCGCGGGCCGGGCGAACGCCAGGAAGTTGTCGACGACCTCGCGGAGAGCGACGGTCTCCTGCCGGATACCTTCGACATACGGCTTGTAATCGGACCGAAGCTTGCCGGGATCAATCAAGCGGGCGTACCCGTGGATGGTGGCCAGACCGTTGCGGAACTCATGCGCGATGCCGGCGGTGAGCTCGCCGACCCTGGCGAGGCTGTCTTGCAACCGAACGCGCTCCTCGAGCTCCATGACCGCACTCAGGTCGGTGAACAGGCAGATCGCGCCCAAGAGCTGACCGCCGTCGTCCAGCATCGGCGAGATCGAGACGCCGAGATGCGTCGCGCGGCCCGGACCTGCCGCGGCGTCGAGCTTCAGGGTGCGGCGCCCGATGGGTTGGCGCGTGGCGAGGCACTGCTCCAGGGCGCCGGTGAGCGGACTCGCGACGGGCGCGAGCAGCTCTCGAAACGACCCGTCAGCGTCACGTGTGAGCCCGAGAAGACGCCGACCGGCCGGATTCAAGATATGCACGTCGCCGCCGACGTCGACCACCAGCAGTCCAGACGCGAGGCTCGCGATAATCTGCTCGCTCAACCGCTCCGAGGCCACCGCCCGCTCCTCGGTGGCCCGCTCTTGCTTCCGGAGCCGCGCAACCGCCTGCTCGAGGGCGGTCGTGAGAAAGGTGGTTTCGGATCCCGCGTCGCGTTGCCGCCGATTCGCGGCGCGCGTCGCCAGACCCAGGCGGAGCACCGAGAACAACAGCACCCCGCTCAGCGCGGTGACGATGAGCAAGAAGACGAGCAGGAGAGGATTGGATTGGGCCACCAGCGAACCTTCAGTAGAAGGATGCGTACCACACCACGAACGGCTCTCCCGCGACTGTGGCCACGATAGCGGCAATCGCCAGAAACGACCCGAGCGGTAACGCGTAGCGGGCGTCACCATGCCGGAGCGCCATGACGGCGAGACCAGCCAGCGAACCGAGCAGCGACGCGAGCAGGAGCGTCACCAGCATCAGCTGCCATCCCAGAAATGCCCCAATCATGCCCAGCATCTTGACGTCGCCCATGCCGAGGCCTTCTTCGCGCCGAATCCGGTAGTACGCCTCAGAGATCGCCAGGAGCGATCCCGCGCCCACCGCGACCCCGATCAGCGCATCGATCCAGCCCGGCTCGACGACGACGCTTGCCAGGAGACCGACGACAATCCCCGGGACCGTAATCACGTTCGGGAGGATCCTGTGGCGCAGGTCGATGACGAAGAGCACCACCATAGCGCCGCTGAATGCCACCCGGGCGACGAGCAGCGGCTGCCATCCCACATGCCAGTACTGCAGCAGGAAGAGCGCGGCGGTCGCGACCTCCACGGCGGGATACATGAGCGAGATCGGCTCGCCGCAGGCCCGACACCGCCCGCGCAGCACCACGTAGCCGAGCACCGGCACGTTGTCGAACCACCGGAGCGGGCGCCCGCAGGAGGGGCAGTGCGACGGCGGATTGACGATGGACCCCCCGCGGGGCAGCCGGTGGATGCAGACGTTGAGAAAGCTGCCAACGACGAGGCCGAACACGGCCAGCAGCGCGGCCCCCGTCGGCTCGCTCATCGGGCCGTGGGACTTGGCGCTTGCGGATCGTCCGGCAGTGGAAACAGCGGCGATTGCGGCGAGACCGTCACCCGGCCGGTGCGCTGTAGCAGCAGATACTGGTGCCCGGCCGGGTCGATCGGCAACCCGGTCAACGCACCAGCGGCGACGAGGTCCTCCCAGATCTCGGGGAGCCGCCCGGTGCGATCGCGGTATACCTCGATGACGCGCTCATACAGCTCGATCTGATCGAGCGCGTCGAGCTGGGCCAGGCGACGCTCGGCCTCGTTTCGGATCCAGTCATTGTCCGCCGACTCGAGCAGCTGCTGCCACAGCATTCGCGATGCGCTCCGATTGCCGCCCTCGGCCAGGGTATTGGCGGCGAGCGACTGGAGCCACCACGCCGCGCCGGGCACCTGACTGGCTCGCTCGAACCACCGCGCCGCCTCCTCGTAGTCGTGCAGCCACCAGTAGTAGACGAACCCAATGTCCTGCAGCAACTGCCACCGATCGGGCATGTTGGCGGCGCCCTTTTGAAGCAAGGCGACGGCTCGATCGGGGCGTCCCGGACCGTCGGGAAACGCCTCGGTGAGAAAAATGGCACCGAACCTGTAGGCGACGTTGAACCGGGGATCGAGGGTCGTCGTGATGTCGAGGAGGGGATATAGGAGGCTGTAGTCCTTCTCCGCATCTTCCGCCAGCCGGCCACGCCCATAGTTCTGAATCGCGCGAATCCAGTAGACGTCGGCCAGCAGCGTGTCGAACGACAACGCCATGCGTTGGAGGACGTTGCCCGACGGGACATACAAGATCTCGATGCGGGCACGCTCGGCGGCGTACGTCCGATCGCGGACCAGCTGCACCGAGGTAAAGAGCGCGACGAGCACCCCAACGGCCACAAGGGCCGTGCCGGGACGGCCCCACCAGGCGGTGCGGCCGTCCACACTCCGACTCCCATCGCGGTTCACCGAGCCCTGGTCGCCGGTCATTTGAAATCTCGCCGAGTGAACACGAGCACCGCCAGCACCAGCAGCGCGGCGATGTACAGCAGTCCATAGCCGGTCGTCAACGCCATGTACTCGAACGTCACCGGCTGCGCATGGACCACCGCCGCCTTGACGTCGAACGGCGCAAAATTGGGGAGCACGTAATACAGGACACGCGCCAGATAGACCGCAGGCGCCGAGTCGACGACGTCCTGAAAATTTCGGAGGTCGGCGTTGAAATGCCCCACGACGTAGAGACCGAACGTCAGCACCGCCGACAGCATCGGGCTCGAGAACGTGGAGAAGAACACCGCCATCGCCGTCACGAGCATCAACTGGACGAAGATCAGGAACACCGCTTTCATCAGCGCCGGGTCCATCGCCGGCGCCTCCCAGCTCCGCTTGAACTCTTCGGTCTCGATCCACGACATGTAGCCGAGCACGGCGTACATCGCCGCGACCATGACCGCCACGTTGATCGCCAGCGTCAGCACGAGGCCGGCGTATTTGCCGAGAACGAGCTCGTGGCGTCGGACCGGCTTCGACAGGATGGTGTAGATGCTCCGACGTTCCACCTCTTTGGCCACGAGGCCGATCCCGATGAACACCGCGATGAACAGGCCAAAGACGCTGGTCGCGCCGAGCGCCAGGTCCTTGATGATCTTGAGGTCCTGGCCCGCCGTGAGCTGGCCGATGAGATAGGAGGCCGAGATGAGGAGCACGGCGAACAGGACGAGGTTGTAGAGCACCTTGTCGCGAACGGAATCCCGGAATACGTGAACGGCGATCTTGGCGATGGCGCTCATGAGTGAGTCCGTAGCTATGCGGACGCGCGACCGGTGTCGGGCGTGGCCTCCGCGGCCGTCACCTGTCTCACGAAGAAGTCCTCGAGCGTCTCGTGGTGGGGGGTCAGCGAGACGATGCGCGCACCGCTGCCGGCAAGCTCCGTGACGATCGCTTCGGGCGGGCGGTCGATCGGGAGCTCGATCATGTAGCGGCCCTCGGCGACGCGCGTCACGCTGGTGGCGCCGTGCCCGAGGGTGGCCGCGCGCGATGCGTCGATCCCCGCCACGACGAGCTCCCAGCCGCGCACCTCGAGCGCGAGGTCGGCCACGCGGCCGGACGCGACGAGTCGGCCCTTCGTCAGCACCGCAACGCGGCTGCACACGGCCTGCGCGTCGCCGAGGATGTGCGAGCTGAAGAAGAGCGTCCGCCCCTCGTCGCGCAACCGCAAGATGATGTCGCGAACGTCGCGGCGTCCGAGCGGATCCAAGCCGGACATGGGTTCGTCCAGAAAGACAACCTCCGGATCGTTGATCAGCGCCTGGGCGATGCCGACACGCTGCAACATCCCCTTTGAGTACTTCCGTAGCACCCGTCGCCGCTCCGCGCCGAGGCCGACGCGGTCGAGGAGCTGCGCCGCGCGACGGCGCGACTCGGCGCCTGTGTACCCGAACAACCCTGCGAAATAGACGAGCAACTCCTCCGCGGTGACGTTGTCGTAGAAGTACGGTGTTTCCGGTAGGAAGCCGATGCGCCGGCGAACCGCCACGTCACCGGCCGGCCTGCCCAAGATTTCGGCCAGACCGGACGTCGGATAGAGGAGCTGCATGAGCAGCTTCAGCGTGGTCGTCTTCCCTGCCCCGTTCGGTCCGAGATAGCCGATGACCTCGCCTGGCTCTACATCGAGCGTCACCCGGTCGAGCGCGCGGTACGGGCGGGGACGCCAAAACCCCACCTTGAAGTCCTTGGTGAGCTCCGCGAGGCGAACGGCGCGCATCCCGGCTGCTATCCCTCTGTCCCCACGATCGTGCGCCCGACCATCTAAGGGGCACCGTCGGCGCGCGCGAGCTCGTAGGCGACTGCCGCGTCGAAGAACTCGGGCGCCAGACCGCCTTTGAGCACTACACCGTTGATGACGTAGGTCGGCGTGGCCTCGACCGGCAGCTGTTCGCCGCTGGCGATGTCGAGCCTGACCTGTGCGACCTCGGCCTCATACGCCGCATCGAACCGCTCGCTGGCGACGCCGGCGAGATCCGCCAGCGCGGTCACGATCGTCTCGCGCGTGAGGGTCGCCTGATTGGCGTACAACCACTCCTCCATCTCCTGCCGCGCATCGGCGCCGACGGTATCCGCAAGGCGAACCGCGACCGCTGCCTCGCAGGCCGCGTCGTGCGGCCCGTTCGGCGACCCGTCGTTGCACTCGGGGTCAAGTGGATAGTCGAGCGTGACAAGAGCGACGGACCCCGGGTGGCTCGAGGCGTATTTCGCGAAGATCGGTCCATACAGGAGGTGGGTGTTGGCGCAGGCAGGACATTGGTAGTCGTTGAACTTGACGACCACCACCCTGGCCTCGGGGTCCTGCGCCGAATCCGGTAGCGCGAGATCGACGCGAGGCTGGGCTTCCCAGAACCGCTCGAACTCGCTCTGCTGGTCGGCCGCTGCCGCGGGCGGGGGCTCGGCCACGGCGGTCTCGCCCGGCACGGCGGCGACCATAGCCGGCGCGTCGCCCAGGCCCGCGAACCACACGGTCGCGCCTGCCGACGTCACGATGAACGCGGCGACGAGCCCAAGGCCAACCGGTCTGGAGGCCAGGCTTCGGAGATCGGCGACCGCGGCGGCCGGGAGGCGCGTGACCGGCGTCGAGGGACCCATGCCCGACACGATGAAGATGCCGACGACGGCCACGTAGACGATGACGCAGAGCACACAGACGACCTGGAGGACGATGAACGAGGCGTACGCCATATACATGGCGACGGCGAGACCCACCGTGGACCACACGAGGAGATACCCGCTCACGTGCGGTTGCGACGCCGCCGGGGCCGTCGCGCCGGCGAAGGCAAGGAGGAGAACGCCGACGAACCAGATCACACCGCCGACGGCGACCGGGACTCCGGCGAGGCTCCCGTAGCGGCTCTGGTAGACGTCGGTGCAACTGATACGTGCGTTGATGTCGCAGAACGTCGTGTAGCCCGGGTCGGTCACCATCTGCACGTGCACGTAGCTGGAGATCCCGGCGGCCACGAGGCCGCCGAGCGCCAGGACCGTCATCCAGCGCCGAGCTCGGCTACTCATCCGTCGCACCCTCCGTTCGTTCACTGACCCACGGTGTACGCATCTGACAGTCTTGTAAAGGCTCCGGGAAGCGACGTCAAGCCAGTGCGCAGTCGGCGCCGGCCGCGGGAGACCCGGCCCGAGAGACACGCCGTCACTCGTGATGTCGGCCGGAGGAGCCCCGGACGACAGCGGTGCGCCTCGCCAGCGGCGCTGGGGGAGATTACTGAACAATCGTGCTTCCTGGCGGCGCGCCGTTCTGGGTCACCGGGAGAGCAGCGGTTGCCTGGTAGATCGTCCCGCCCTGGTTCATCCCGAAGAATCGGATGCCCCCGTTCGAAATGGGGTTGGCTCCAGCGTAGTAGGTCCACACCAGGCTCCCGGCCGCCACCCCGTTGCACGACGGCGCGGCTGCGGAGGCCAACGGCCCGGGTGTCAACGTCAAGAGATAGCTGCTCTTGGACGAGGGATCGGTCGACAGGTCGGGGCTGATGAAGCCGTCGCCTGGGCTGGCCGCGGGCGCCGTCCCGAGGACCGTGAGGGAGGGGGCATAGAATCCGAAGCCGCACGACGACGTGTACGAGTACTGCGCGCTGTTGATGATGCGAAGCGAGCCGATGGCGGCCGACTCGTTTGCGGCGGCCCTGGCTCGGTTGAGGCCCGGCAGGGCCATTGCCGCGATGAGCATCATGACCGCCAGGGCGATCATGATCTCCATCAGCGTGAAGCCACAGGGCGCCCCGATCATCACGCGGACCCTCGACGCCATCGCACCCTGGTCCTCCCGGCCCGTTCCACGCGTAGATTAGCATCGACAAAAAAAGGGGACGCCCGCGCGGGCATCCCCCGGTCGACTCGATGGTGTCGGCCCTACTGAATTGGCGCGGAGCCGGCGGGCGCTCCCTGCTGCGTCACCGGCACGGCGGCGCCGCTGATGAAGTAGATGGTCCCACCCTGGTTCGACCCGAAATTTCGCACGCCGCCACCGGCCATCGGCGCGCCGCCGACGAAGTAGGTCGAAGCCACCGCACCAACCGCAAGCCCGTTGCACGACGCGGGGGCGCCGGCAGCCGCCGCCCCGCCCGCCAACGTGATGGTGTAGCTGCTCTTGATCGACGGATCGGTGGCCAGGTCCGTGCCGATGAAGCCATCGGTGCCGGCGGCCGGCGGCGCCGCGAGGTTGACCAACGTGGGCGCGTAGAAACCACTCCCGCAGCTCGCGGCGTAGGTCGACTGGGCGCTGTTGATCGCGCGGAGCGACCCGATGGCCGATGCCTCGTTCCCCGACATACGCGCCCGGAGCAGCCCAGGCACCGCAATGGCGGCGATGATGCCGATGATCGCCACGACGATCAGCAGCTCGATCAGTGTGAATCCTTCGTTCTTCGCCATGCGCTTCTTCATTGCTCTCTCCCCTGGGAACACGGTTCCGAGTCCGTTGACGCTCGAGTTTCTCATGACTCAATCTCGTTGCCCCGTATAGCAGCAACGGGCGTGCCAACACGATCGACGAATCAAGCTATTTGTTAACTGACGTATATACAGATATTTACACGGTATCGTCTTCGCCTGGGCCGGTCCCCGTGGCCGGCCGAATCGGACTACTGACACTAATTGTCAGGTCCGCACGGCCAATAAGTGCCCGGGAGTGGCGTCTAGGGGGGATCGTGGAATACGTCGCGGGCGGCGCGAGGCTGCTGGCAAGGCCTCGCCGCCGCCTCGATTCACGCTTCGGTCACCGAAAAAAAAAGGGTCTATCCGGGTTTCCCAACGCTATTTTGGGGCCTTTCGGGATTTTTCTGGGTTTTCCGTGGATGATTTGATGGGAAAGGCCCTGTGGAAGCTCGTGGAAAACGCGCAGCGTTTTCCGAGGTGCGGTGGGCGCGTTCTGTGCGTCCACGGCGCCGGCAGCTTCCACAGGGCCCATCCGTATGCGACAAGATCGCCGCGTCCTCGGACTGCAGTCGACCCGTGAATGACTATGTTCACATCGAAGCGGCCGACCTGTGCAGGCCGAACGCTCGATTTACCCAGGAAAGACAGGGATATCAGGTACTTACGCCCTTTGAGAAACTCGGATATCCCCCTGTGCCAATAATCGGTGAGACAACCTTCCGAGTGAGATTAGTGTAGGGGCGGGGAGGGTTTGATGGATGAATCGCATGCCACCAGCCGTGGAGATGGAGGCGGTCGTGGGGTCGAAGGCGGAGGGAGCCCGGCGGGCGACCGGAGCCTTCGGCCCCAACGCTACGTCAGCCGCGACGGCACCCGATCCTGAAGTGCGGGCGAAAGCCCAGCGCCGCCGGTTCACGGCGGCGTATCGGCTCCGCATTCTCAAGCAGGCGGACGCGTGCAAGCGGCCTGGCGAGCTGGGGGCGCTGCTGCGCCGAGAAGGCTTGTATAGCTCGCACTTGGCGAACTGGCGACGGCAGCGTGAGCAGGGCGCCCTGCGGGACATGCGGGGACGTCGGCGCGGCCCGACCCCACGTCCGATCGACCCGCGTGTGAAGCAGTTGGAAGCCGAGAATCACAGGCTCGAGCGGAAGCTGCAGCGGGCCGAGACGATCATCGCCCTCCAAAAAAAAGTTGCCGAGATCCTGGAGATCCCCCTGAAACCCCTCGACACCGACGAGACCGACTGATGCGCGCGATCGAGGCCGTCACGGCGACGGGCGAGACGTCGGCGTTGTGTCAGAGCATCGGCGTGTCCCGCGCGTCGCTCTATCGGCGGCGCCGGCCCACGCCGCCGCCGCCGCCCCGGCGGCCCCGCGCGCCGTCGCCGCGCGCGCTGGTCGCTGCCGAACGGCGAGCCGTCCGCGACATGTTGCACAGCGCGCGGTTTGTCGATCAATCGCCCGCCGAAGTCTATGCGACGTTGCTTGAGGAGCAGACCTACCTCTGCTCCCCGCGCACGATGTATCGGGTGCTCGCCGCGGCCGACGAAGTGCGGGAGCGCCGCGACCAGGTGCGGCATCCGGCATACGTCAAACCCGAGCTCGTCGCGACGGCGCCCAATCAGGTCTGGTCCTGGGACATCACCAAGCTGAAAGGCCCGGTCCCGTATCTCTACTACTCGCTCTACGTCATCCTCGACCTCTTCAGCCGCTACGTCGTGGGCTGGATGGTGGCGCGCCACGAGAATGCGCACTTGGCCGAGCGCTTGATCGAGCAGACCTGCGCAAAGCAGTGCATCGGGCCGCAGCAGCTCACGATTCACGCCGACCGCGGCGCGCCCATGCGCAGCAAGCTCGTCGCGCTGTTGTTCTCCGACCTCGGCATCGCGGCCAGCCACGCGCGGCCGCGCGTGAGCAATGACAATCCGTTCTCCGAGGCGCAGTTTCGCACCTTCAAGTATCGGCCGGAGTTTCCGAAGCGGTTCGGCGCACTCGAACACGCGCGCGCCCTCTGCCACGACCTCTTGGCTTGGTACAATGACGCCCACCACCACAGCGGCCTCAGCTATCTCACGCCGGCCGACGTGCATTACGGCCGCGCGTCGGCGACTCTCGACCGGCGTCACCGCACCCGCCTCGCGGCCTACGCCGCGCATCCGGAGCGATTCGTCAGCGGGCCACCACGCCCAGAAACCTTGCCGACCGCCGTATGGATCAATCCGCCGTCGATAACGACCCGCCAGGATGCCCCAGGACCGACGACCGGCACCCCCAACGACTCGCAGCATGCGGTCGTTGCCCGGCCGCCACCGCCGTTCGATCGGTCGTCGTTGCACCGCGTCGATGGCGTGGAGTCGCTACAGTAAATGCTGAACCAGGTTGTCTCAAAGACGTTGACACGGCCCGTATAGCCAAAAAAAAGGGTCTATCCGGGTTTCCCAACGCCATTTTGGGGCCTTTCGGGGTTTTTCGTGGGTGATTTGATTGGAAAGGCCCTGTGGGAGCTCGTGGAAAACGCACAGCGTTTTCCAAGGCACGGTGGGCGCGTTCTGTGCGTCCACGGCGCCGTCAGCTTCCACAGGGCCCGTCCGTGCGCGACAAGATGGCTCCCAGGGAGGGGGCCCATGCGTGATGTCGAACTGGACCGCTGCGTCCTCGGACTGCAGTCGACCGGCGAACAACTATGTTCGCGTCAACACCGTCGACCTGTACACGCCGAACGCTCGATTTACCCCGGAAAGACTGGGATATCAGGTGCTTACGCTATTTGGGAAACTCGGATATAGCCAAAAAAAAGGGGATGCCCGCGCGGGCATCCCCCGGTCGACTCGATGGTGTCGGCCCTACTGAATCGGCGCGGAGCCGGCGGGCGCTCCCTGCTGCGTCACCGGCACGGCGGCGCCGCTGATGAAGTAGATGGTCCCACCCTGGTTCGACCCGAAATTTCGCACGCCGCCACCGGCCATCGGCGCGCCGCCGACGAAGTAGGTCGAAGCCACCGCACCAACCGCAAGCCCGTTGCACGACGCGGGGGCGCCGGCAGCCGCCGCCCCGCCCGCCAACGTGATGGTGTAGCTGCTCTTGATCGACGGATCGGTGGCCAGGTCCGTGCCGATGAAGCCATCGGTGCCGGCGGCCGGCGGCGCCGCGAGGTTGACCAACGTGGGCGCGTAGAAACCACTCCCGCAGCTCGCGGCGTAGGTCGACTGGGCGCTGTTGATCGCGCGGAGCGACCCGATGGCCGATGCCTCGTTCCCCGACATACGCGCCCGGAGCAGCCCAGGCACCGCAATGGCGGCGATGATGCCGATGATCGCCACGACGATCAGCAGCTCGATCAGTGTGAATCCTTCGTTCTTCGTCATGCGCTTCTTCATTGCTCTCTCCCCTGGGACGGTTCCGAGTCCGTTGACGCTCGAGTTTCTCATGACTCAATCTCGTTGCCCCGTATAGCAGCAACGGGCGTGCCAACACGATCGACGAATCAAGCTATTTGTTAACTGACGTATATACAGATATTTACACGGTATCGTCTTCGCCTGGGCCGGTCCCCGTGGCCGGCCGAATCGGACTACTGACACTAATTGTCAGGTCCGCACGGCCAATAAGTGTCAGGGACCCCGACCACGTGCATGTTGACCCTCACGCCGGCAGGCCGACTGAGGACCGGAAGCGGGCGAGCCCCGAGCCGCAGGTCGCCGCCCCCCGGCGCCAGCCCAAGTCCTGGGGGGAACCCTTACCCCAGGTTGTACTTCTTCACGTAGTAGCGAAACGAGCGGAAGCTCATTCCGAGGAGATCGGCGGCCTTCATCTTGACGCCACCGGCGCGCTCGAGCGCCTGGGCAATATAGTCGCGCTCAATTTGCTTGACGTGCTGCTCGAGGTCGAAGCCGCCGTCCGGGATCTCCGGCCCGTGGCCATCGGCCCCGTCTGGCGGCGTCTCGTCTGGGGCGGCACGCGCATGCGCAGCCTGCAGTTGCAGGCTGTCGGCCTGGATGGTCTCCGTCGGCTCGAGGGCCACGGCACGCTCCAGGACGTTTTCGAGCTCCCGCACGTTGCCGGGCCATGCGTAGGCCCGCAGGGCCCACTGGGCCCCGCTCGACAGACCCTGCACTGGCTTGGCCATTTGCTTGGCGAATTTCTGCACGAACGTCTCCGCAAGGAGCGGGATGTCCTCGACGCGCTCGCGCAGCGGCGGGAGGTGCACTGAAATCACGTTGATCCGGTAGAAGAGGTCTTCCCGAAACTGCCCGCTCGAGACCAGACTACCCAGATCGCGGTTCGTGGCCGCGATCACACGAATATCCGCATCCACCTCCGACGTCCCCCCAACCCGCCGGAACGTCCGTTCCTGGAGGACGCGGAGCAGTTTGACCTGCATCATGAGGCTCATCTCGCCGATCTCATCGAGAAAGATCGTCCCGCGATCGGCCACTTCGACGAGCCCTTTCTTGTTGCTGTCCGCACCGGTAAACGCACCGCGCATATGTCCGAAGAGCTCTGACTCCAGCAGGGTCTCCGGGAGCGCCCCACAGTTGACCGCGACAAACGGACGATTCTGTCGCAGAGAGTTGACGTGAATGGCGCGCGCGACCAGCTCCTTCCCGGTTCCCGATTCCCCCGTGATGAGCACGGTGCTATTCGTCGGCGCAACGCGGTCGACGAGATGGAACACCTCCGTCATGGGATCGCTCTGCCCGATGATGTTCGAGAAGCTGCTCGACGTGCGGAGCGTCCGTTTCAGCGCGGCGTTTTCTTCACGGAGCTGGCGGTGCTCGATCGCGTTGCGTACGACCTTCTTGAGCTCGTCCACGTTGAACGGTTTGCTGAGGTAGTCATGGGCACCCATGTTGAGCGCCTTGACCGCCGAGTCAGTGGACGCGTAGGCCGTGATCATGATGCCGACGATCTCGCTGTCGATCTGCTTCGCGGCCTTGAGCACCTCGACCCCGTTCATGTCGGGCATCTTGACGTCCGACACGAGCAGGTCCACGGCCTCCCGCTTCAGCACATCAACGGCCGACCGGCCCCCGTCGGCGACCAGCACCTCATATCCCTCCCGCTTCAGCGCGATCTCCAGCAGCTCGCGCATCGACTGCTCGTCATCGACGACGAGGATTCTCGCGGTGCGAGACGGCGCGACGCTTGGTGTGGGGGTCGTCATCCGGCTCTCACGTGCCCGGCGAGGCAACAGTCGCGGCCCCGCGCTCCGGCGTCGGGGCACCGGACGGCCGCGTGGGGAGGCGAATCGCGACGGTCGTGCCGCTGCCCTCCTTCGAGGTGATCTGGAGCTCGCCGTCGTAATCGCTCACGATCCGATGGACGATGGCGAGACCCAGACCCGTGCCCTTGCCAAAGCTGGCGTGGAAGGGCTGCAGCACCCGGTCGAGCTCGTCCGCCGGAATCCCGACGCCTTCGTCGGACACGCTCAACACCACCTCGCCGTCACCAGCGGTGGCCACCGAGAGCACCAGACGCCCCCCTTCGGGCATCGCGCGGAGCCCGTTCGTCACCAGGTTCCAGACGATCTGGCGGATCTGGTTCTCGTCCGCTTCGTACCACACCGGATCCTGCGGCGCTGAAACGTCCACCTGATGCTGCTCACCGGCCTCCGAGCCGTGCCGCAGCAGCAGCGCGGCGTCATTGATGACCCGGCGCAAGTCGAGCTGTTTCGTCGCGAATCTCTGCGGTCGGGCATAGGCGAGAAACGTCTTGATCGTCTCGTTGAGGCGATCGGACTCCCGCAACACGATGTCCATGAGCTGCGCCTGCTCGCTGTTCAAGGGCAGATCGTGGCGCAGTATCTGGATGGACCCCGACATCGAGGCCAACGGATTCCGAATCTCATGAGCGATTCCGGCCGCCATCTCGCCGACTGCCGCTAGTCGCTGCTGTAACCGCGCCACTCGCTCCATCCGTCGCGTCTCGGTCACGTCCTGGAACACGAAGAGGAGCCCCCCCTGGCCACCGGGCACGTTGAGCGGAGAGGCGCTCAAGCCGATGTCGATTTGCCTCCCCGCCGGGGTGGTGTACGTCACCTCGGTCCTGTAGCTGTGCTCCGATCGGGACCGTACGGCATCCACGAATGCCGGCGGCAGTTGCAGCAGCTCGTACACGAGCTGACCCACGGCCTCCGATCCGGCCCGACCCGTGATCGCCTGCGCGGTCGGATTGAAGGTCAGCACCCGCCCGTCGGGACCGGTGGTGGCCAGTCCACTCGTGAGGCTCTCGATGACGTGCTGATTGAACGCCTGCAGATCGGCGATCTGTGTCGAGGCGTGGGCAAGCCGCGCATCCGCCCGCCGCAACCGCTCGGCGAGATAGCCGCTCAGGAATGCGACGCCCATAAACCCGACGGCATCGAGCCCCACGGTAAAGAGCGCGTTTTGCACCGGCGGCAGCGCCGTGACCGGCAGCCAGGCCACATCGACGAATCCGAAGGTCCAGGAATACTGCGCGAGCACCAGCCCGCCGTACATCACGGTGCTGAGCACGCCGACCAGCAGTCCGCCACGTCGGTATTGGAGAATGCTGGCGCCGACGATGGGGAGCGCGTACAGGGTCTGGAAATAGCTCTGCACCCCTCCCGTCATGAGCACGAGCGCCGAAATGATAAAGGCGTCCAGCCCTAGCTGTAGATCGACCAGCCACCGCTGTCGTTCGACGAACCGCAGCGTCACCGCGTAGACGACGGTGAGGGCGTATGTCAGGCCGAGAACGAAGAAGAACGGGTTGATGGGCCAGGCCCCGGGCGTGCGAACCTGTGTCAACACGCCCGAGCCCAACAGGACCGTGACCATCACGACCCTGAGACCGATCAGCCACAGGAGCCTGGACCGCAGCGGAATGTCCGATGCGGCGGCGCCTATCATCCGGCTAGCCTGCTGATCAGATCGAAGATCGGCATATACATCGCGATGACGATGCCACCGACGACGACACCGAGGAACGCAATCATGATCGGCTCCAGGAGCGTGAGCATCCCGGCGACCGCCGTGTCCACCTCCTCCTCGTAGAAGTCGGCGATTTTCGCGAGCATGGTGTCGAGAGCACCGGTCGCCTCACCAACGTTGATCATCTGCGTGACCATCGCCGGGAATACCTCGGTCTCGCGCAACGGGGTCGAGATTGACTCGCCGCGCTCGATCGCGGCCCGGGTCGTCAGCACCGCGTCCTCGACAACCGCGTTGCCGGCGGTCTTCGCGGTGATACTGAGCCCTTCGAGGATGGGAACCCCAGAGCTCAGGAGCGTGCTCAGCGTGCGGCAGAACCTGGCCACGGCAATCTTGCGAAGGATGCCGCCGAGGACGGGTGCCTTGAGCGCCAGGCCGTCGATGACATGGCGGCCGCTCTCCGTCGAGTAGTACTGCCTGAACAGAAACGCCCCACCGACCAAGCCGAGGATGATAAAGGGCAGAAAGGTGATGAGCGAGTTGCTCATCGCGATGACGACACGCGTCGGGAGCGGCAGGACGGCGCCGAGCCCCTCGAACAGCGACGCGAAGGTCGGGATGACCTTCCACAGGATCGCCCCGACGACGACAGTGGCAATGACCACAACGGCGATCGGATAGACCATCGCCGACTGGACCTGCCCCTTCAGCTTGACGTTCTTCTCGATGTAGGTTGCCAGCCGCTTCAGGATGGTGTCGAGGATGCCGCCGGCTTCGCCGGCGGCGATCATGTTCGTGAAGAGCGGATCGAATGCACGCGAGTGTTTGGCCATGGCGTCGGCGAGCCCGGAGCCGCCCTCCACATCGGCGCGGACCGCGAGGATGGTCGCCGCGAAGTTCTTGTCCTCCTCCTGCTTCCCAAGGATCTCGAGGCACTGCACCAGCGGCAGGCCGGCGTCGATCATCACCGAGAACTGGCGCGTGAAGATCGCCAGGTTCTTGGCCGGTACCGCCTTGCCGCCCTTGGCGGCCTTCTTCGCTGCGGCCGCCCTCCGCTTGACGGCGTCGATCTTCGTCACGAGAATCTGCTCGCGACGAAGCGCCGCCACCGCTGCGTCGGCCGTTTCGGCCACCCGCTCGCCGCTCACCGGTTGGCCCTGCCGCGTGCGCCCCGTAAAGGCGAATGTCGTGCTCATGAGTTACATCCTCTCGTGTCTAGCTAGATGGGGCTGCGCCCCAAGCGCCCGCGCTGGCTGCTGTCTTCGGCTGAACTCGACTCATTCGCACACATCCCGAGCAGTCAAGACAGCTAGCGGCGCGGCACGACCCCGGGTCGCCGCTCCGCCCCTGGGCGCGCGCCCGGACGCCCCATCCCGGCGCCCGCAACGACGCCGGCGCCCCGGCCCACCAGATCCTGGAGCTCTTCACGATTCGACGAGTGCCCCAGCGCCTCGCTGAGCGTGATGAGACGGCGGATGCACAACGTCGCCAGCGACTGGTTCATGGTCTGCATCCCGACCTTCTCTTGCCCGGCCTGCATCGCCGAATACACCTGGTGGAGCTTGTCGTCCCGAATCAGGTTACGAATGGCCGGCGTCGGCACCATGATTTCCAGCGCGCACACCCGCCCCTGACCGTTCGCTTTCACCACCAATGTTTGACACAAGACGCCTTCCAACACCAACGAGAGCTGTGTCCGTATCTGCCCTTGCTGGTGGGATGGAAACACGTCGATGATGCGGTTGATCGTCTGGACGGCCGAGTTCGTGTGTAGCGTGGCCAGTGTCAGATGGCCCGTCTCGGCGATTCGCAGCGCCGATTCGATGGTTTCGAGATCGCGCATCTCGCCGACGAGCACGACGTCCGGGTCCTCCCGCAATGCCGCGCGTAGCGCCGGGGCAAAGCTCGCCGTATCGCTGTGGACCTCCCGCTGGTTGACGACACAACTCTTGTGCTGATGCACGTATTCGATGGGGTCCTCGATCGTCAGGATGTGAGCCTTGCGTTCCGTGTTGATCTTGTCGACCATCGCGGCCAGCGTGGTGCTCTTGCCGCTGCCGGTCGGTCCCGTCACCAAGATGAGCCCGCGCGGCATCTCGGCGAACTTGCCAACGACCGGCGGCAGGCCGAGATCGCCAAATCCCTTGATTTCCTCCGGGATCAGCCGATAGACGGCCGCGACGGCGCCGCGCTGGTTGAACACGTTGCACCGGAACCGCGCGACGCCGCGGATCCCGAACGAGAAGTCGAGCTCCATCGACTCCTCGAACCGCTTCTTCTGGGCGTCCGTGAGCACGCTATAGACGAGCTGCTTCGTCGCCGCGGCTGACAGTGGCTCCAGATCCTCTTGCCGCTGCAGCTCGCCATGGATCCGGATCTGCGGCGGCGAGTTGGTCGTCAGATGCAGATCGGACCCTTCGCGCTCGACCGTGCGCTTCAGGAGGTCAGGAAGAGTCGTCGACATAGTGGCTCCCTGCTCACTTCACGGTTTCGCGGGTCACTTCCTCGACCGTCGTGACGCCGGCCTCGATCTTGCGCAACCCGCTCTGGCGGAGCGTCAACATGCCTTCTTCCGTCGCCTTCCGCCTAAGCTCGAGCGACGACGCGCCAACCAGAATGAGCTCGCGGAGCGATTCAGTGACTTCCATGACCTCATACAAGCCGACGCGTCCCTTGTACCCGGTCTTGTTGCACTTCTCGCACCCCTTGCCCTTCTGCGGCACGACGGTACCGGCCAGCTCCTCCGTGAACCCGATGTTGACGAGCGCGGGTGGCGCCATTTCCTGGGGTTCCTTGCAGTTCGCGCAGACGCGACGCACCAACCGCTGGGCGCAGATCAGGTTGACCGAGCTCGCGACGAGAAACGGCTCGATGCCCATGTTCATGAGCCGGTTGATCGTGCTCGGCGCGTCGTTGGTATGGAGGGTGGAGAGCACGAGGTGGCCAGTGAGCGCCGCCTTGACCGCGATCTCTGCCGTTTCGAAGTCGCGGATCTCACCGACGAGGATGACGTCGGGATCCTGCCGGAGAAACGACCGCAGGGCAGCAGCGAAGTTCAAGCCGATCCCCTCGCGGATCTGCACCTGGTTCACGCCGGTCACGTTGAACTCGACCGGGTCCTCGGCCGTGATGATGTTGGTGTCGGGCGCATTCACCTGCGAGATGGATGAATACAGCGTGTTCGTCTTCCCGCTGCCGGTCGGGCCGGTGACCAGCACCATCCCCCACGGCTTGCGAATGTTCTCCTCAAACCGCGTGAGCGAC